>NZ_POYJ01000001.1 GCF_002895435.1 Aquimarina sediminis | reverse complement strand
CAGTAATTTTATCTTTAGAAATCATAAGCAGAATAATTTTAGTGAGTTGAAAATCAATGCCTTAATTTACTAAATATTCTGCTTTTTCTATGATTTAAAACTCAATTTCTTACGTCGAATTCAGGTTTAAAGCCTTATCATGTTTATCTTTTCATTTAGTAGGAAAGAATAATAAGAATACGATGCTTTGAGAATATAAAATAGAGGCAATTGACCCTCTGAGGAAATCCGTAACATCGGTATTTAAAAACATACTAATTTTATGCTATAATGTATTTTTAAGAGATTACGATATTAACTAAACCCTTTGGAACCCCGTCTAGAGGGTTTTGTTATATAGCTTAGTATCTAATTATAAAATAGAAGTATAGTAATAAATCATCTCCTTATAAGATCTTCTTGCAAGATATACTCCCTGAGGAAACCCGTAACATTGGCATTCAAATACGAGTTATATTTACAATATGATTTAGTTTAATTGTTATTTAAGTGATTGTTGTGATCTTAGTAAAACCCTCTAGAGCCCTAACTAGAGGGTTTTATTTTTTGGATCACTAGAATAAAAGTTATCATAAGAATCAAAAACAAGAAAGGCTTTCAGTTTCCTGAAAGCCTTGTTATCCTTGTGATCGCGACAGGATTCGAACCTGTGACCGTCTGCTTAGAAGGCAGATGCTCTATCCAGCTGAGCTACGCGACCAGTATGTATCTTTATTTTATTGTCGGGGTGGCAGGATTCGAACCTGCGACCTCCGCGTCCCAAACGCGGCGCGATAACCGGGCTACGCTACACCCCGATTCTTTAGAATAAAAAATCTAAATAAAATAAAGCGGAGAGACTGGGATTCGAACCCAGGCAACACTTGCGCGTTGACAGATTAGCAATCTGCTCCATTACCACTCTGGCACCTCTCCTAAAAATGTTGTTATGAACGTCGCACTACTGTTTCAAATGCGGATGCAAATGTAGGTTTTATCAATCTACAATGCAACATTTTTTTAGCATTATTTTTTATTTAATTCAAGGTTCTTTTTAAAAACTTGAAAATCAGTTTTTTTCAATTAAGAAAAATAACAAAAAAAAATGCTCGTTAAGTAACAGAAGCCTTAAATACTTCTTTTATATATTTGTATACAATTGACCTATTATTGCTTATTATGGAGACCTATAAAAATAATGTAAAGATGAATTTTAAATTTCTTCTTGTTTTAATCCTGTTCACATCTGGATATACCTACGCCCAAAAACCAATTCTGCTTAAAGATTTTGATTTTAAGGTAGGAGAAAAGTACAAAAGGATAAAAAGTATAAACACATATCATGTTGCTTCGGGAAATAGGTTGGTTTCTATAAAAAAAGGACGTAATTCGATGACCATACAACGATATTCTCTAGATAATCTTAAAGAGGATGTAAAGAAGCGACAAATCGTCGAAGATAGAGGAGATTTTGAGACTGTAATGAAACTAGGAGAAAAAGCGGTGGTGTTTTACTCTATTAATGATAGGGCATATGCTCAAAAAGTATCACTTACAGGGATAGTAGTAGAAAAACCAATTCAACTTGTTAATGATAAAGAGAATATTAATAGAGATTTTGGTTTTAAAAGTACATATGGTTTTGATGCAGGAGGAAGAATAAACAAATTTGCTTTTAAAAAATCTGCTGATGGTAAATATTTGGCGGTGGTATTTAGAGTGCAAACAGGAGATAATAAAGGCGATAAAGTAGGAATTGCTGTATATAGTGATGATCTAAACCTTCTCTGGAAAAGAAAAGCTACCATGCCATATGCATCTGATAAGATGCAAAATGAAAGCTTTGCGATAGGTAATGATGGCAATTTTTATATGACAGCATCTATCTTTAACGCTGGGTCGGATAACAAAAATAAATTAGAAGATACCTATCATACAGAATTTTTTAAGATCACGGAGAATCGTGGTGAAGTTATTAGTAGTAGAATTGATATTCCTGGTAGATCTATCACAGATGCTGCTATAGAAGCAGATGAAAATGGTAAAATAAAAGTATCAGGTTTTTATGCTAATTCTGGCAATAAGGCTGAAGTTTCTGGTGTTTTTACTGCCACACTATCGGATAATGGCGAGATAGACAAGGTAATAAAGAGCGATATTCCTCTTGAAACCCTGCAGGATTTGGCTCTAAAAAGAGAAGAAAGAATAAATGAAGGGACACAAAAGGAAAAAGATTTAAAAGATTTCGAGAAACTTAGGGTTAATGATATTATGTTTAACGCTGATGGTAGCACAACTTTGTTTGGAGAACAGCGCTATGTAGAGTCGTTTACTACATCGAGCTCTTCGGGTTCCCGAACTACCTATAAATATTACTATAGAGATATTTTTGCCTTTAAACTATTGTCAAATAATACAATCGGGTGGATGCATAAATTACCCAAAAACCAAATAGGTACCAGTAGTAAACGCAGTATGTCTTATTTGAATTTTGAAGATAAAGGAAAACACTACCTGTTTTATGTAGATGATTTTACCAATCTTAAGCGATCATTTGATGAAACTCCCAGACGTTATTTTGATGGTAAAAAAGAATTTATTTACCTAACCTCTTATGTAATTGATGATGTTACGGGAGAAACAACTAAAGAAGCAATTCTTACAGGAAGTGATATTAGAAATTCTCGTTTAGATATTTTAGAACTTACCAAGGCAGCTACATTACCTAATAAGGATATGATCATGGAGGTTTCTGATGGCAAAAAAAATAACTTATTGCTTAAAATATCTCTGGCTGAGTAACCTAAAGGATACTTTATACAAGAAGCTTTTTACAAACAATTATTTTCTTATTTTGCTCACAGTCTGTAGTAAAAAAGAGATAGTTATCGCCTCCATCCTTTATTTTGAACTTTTTGCGAAGTGCTGCGACACTTTCAGGGAAGTTGCGTGTTGTAATATTAGCTTTGGTAATACCTGTCTTAGAAAGCACTTTCTTTTGGTAGGGGTATATAGCCGTTATTTCAAACTTCCTTCCTGGAAAATCAATTTTAAGATCAGAAGTATATAGATGTGAGTTGATATGAAGTTTTTTTATTCCATAGGTTTCAGATACAGATAGAAAACCACCACTTTTTAGAATTGCAGCATTGGGCTCATAAAGATACTTCATTGGTAATCCAAGATCAACAGATTGATCTACTTCATCCTTTAATAAAAAAGAAAAACTTTGGTTGTTCGTTTTTAGGATATTAGTAGTCCTGATAGTTATATCTCCGGTAAATGATTTATCAAGAATCCATAACAATTCTTTGACATCATTATCTACTGCAACAATATGGATCTCTTTTACATTTTGAAGGGCTTTAATTCCAATTTGTAAATCCAATAACGGAGAGGTTTTAAGCAAAATATTATTGCACTTACTAAACAAAAAATCCAAATTCGCCGGAACATTAGGTAGGCAGTCTTCCAAAAAAAACACTTTTCCTTTACTATCATGCCTTCTCGAAGGATCTATGTATATCCAATCTATGGTAGATTGATCTTTTAGTATAACCACTCCATCTCCGACAATAGTTTTAATATTTTTTTGATCGAGAATACCAAAATTATGCTTCGCTATTTCACTTAGTTCTGTATTAAGCTCGCAATGGATTACATTTTTTACTTTTTTCGAAAAATAATAGTCATCAATCCCTAAACCACCAGTCAGATCTATTAGAGTTTCTCCTGATACGAGTTTACTTTTATACAAAGCAGTAGCTTCAGAAGAAGTTTGCTCAAGATTAAGTGTAGGAGGGTAGTAGATATTGGTTGTATTATACCACAGTGAAAGTTTTTCTTTTGCTTTACGTTTTCCAATAACTTGTTGTGCTAGTTCTTTTGCCGTAATATCTTTAAAAGGACTTCCTTTTAAGACTAAAGTACTTATATCTATTGTGCTTTGAGATTTTTCAGTAATAAACTCCTGAACTTCTTTATGTAACAGTAATGTGTTCAATTATAAATCTTTGGTCAATTTTTTTACAATCTTATATTCTGATAAAAATTCTTTAGCGATCACTTTAATAGCAGTATAAAAAGGTACCGCAACAATAAGTCCTCCTATACCAAAAAGAAGTCCAAAAATAAGTATAGCTAAAAATATTTCTAACGGATGAGACTTTACACTGTTGCCAAAAATTAGTGGTTGATTTAAAAAATTGTCTATTAACTGAATAATCAGATAACCTATTAGAATATAAGATAATTTGGGTAAAATGACGGTTTGAAAATCCAGACCAAGATTACTAGTTGTAGCCAGTATAAGCACAAATATTCCACCAAATAAAGGACCAATATATGGTATTAGATTAAAAATTGCGGCAATTAAAGCCACAGCAATCGCATTATGAACGCCAAATACTAATAAAAGAATGGTATATAAGACAAACAGAATGAAAATTTGTAGTAGTAAACCAACAAAATACCGAGAGAGTAAGTTTTTGATTTTTGTAAATGCCGTCATGAATTTATTCTCATCTTCTTTTTTAGCAAAAACCAATAAGCTGTTTTCTAAAAGGAGGCTATCTTTTAACAAGAAAAAAGAGATGAATAGCACAGAGAATAATCCAATCAAAAGAGCTCCAAAACCACTTAAAAAAGTATTAATAGCATTAGGAATAGCTTTTAGGTCAAAGAACTGCATTAAATCTGTTTGCTTGATTAACTCGATAGAGTCTAGTTTCTGTATATTAAAGTAATTACTAACTTCTTGAGTAAGTCTATCCAGATCATCTCCCACTTTATTGATGTCTATTTCACCTATCAATTGCCCTTGCTCACTAACAATAGGAACAAATAACATAAAAATGCTTAAAAACAACCCTATCGTTATTAAAAGAGTTACAACTACAGCCAAAGAATTTTTAAACTTAAGCCTATTTTTAAGAAACAATACCAATGGTCGTCCCATTAATGAAATCACTGCTGCAAAAGCAATATAAATAAGAACAGATTGTATTTTATAAAGAAACCATAGTAATAGTAGAATACCAATAAGTACTGCTACTGCCCTTAGAATACCGTATGCAATTGTTTTAGAGTTCATATTACAAAGATAATTGTTTTGTTAGTTCGTAGATAGCTATTCCTGTAGCCGTAGCTACATTCATACTACTATTATTACCATACATATTAATATGGATGCTCTTTTTTACCAATTTTAATACCTCATCAGATACGCCAGAACTCTCTTCTCCAATAACAAGTGCTATTTTTTCATCGACTTCAGGTTTATATCTAAAAACTGGAATACTATCATCTGTTATCTCTAAAGCCAAAAGGGTGTATCCTTTAGATTTAAATGATTGTACCGTATCAATAACATCTTCTATTTGATAATATGCAATACTCTCATGAGTGGATCTTGAGGTACGCTGCATTCGTTTGCTAATCACAGTAATATCTTCTCCACAAAAATAAATTTGTTCAATGCCAAAACTATCAGCAATCCTAAAGATACTTCCAATATTTGCAGGAGAATTTACACGATCACATATAATGGTAATCGGAAATTGTTTTTTAACAAACCGGGTGTTATCGTGGTATAATTGTTTAGCCATTAATTCTCAAAAGCGTATTTAATAATATTTGCCCCCATCTTAAGCGCTTTTGTACGAACCTCCTGGGGATCATTGTGTACTTCGGGGTTTTCCCATCCATCACCCAGATCACTTTCAAATGTAAAAAGCAATATTAACCTATTATCATGTATTATACCCAAAGCCTCTGGGCGCTTTCCATCATGTTCATGAATTTTGGGTAGACCTTCAGGAAAATTGTATTTAGAAGAAAAAACAGGGTGCGTTGCAGGCAACTCTACTAATTTTTTATCAGGAAAAACTTTAATAAGCTCTTTTCGAATATAAGGCTCCATCCCATAGTTATCATCTATATGTAAAAAACCTCCACTTAACAGATAATTTCTTAGGTTTTCGGCATCTACATCTGTAAAAAAAACATTGCCATGTCCTGTCATATGAATATATGGATATTGAAATATATCTACACTTTCTGGTTTTACTGTTTTGGGTTTAGCACTTATGGTAGTGTTTATATTTTGATTGCAAAAAGAAATAAGATTGGGTAAAGCCGTAGGGTTACTATACCAATCCCCGCCTCCTTTATATTGTAGAATAGCAATATCTTGACTATAGATCGATATAGAAATCAAAAAAAAGAAAGCGAAGCCCGTAAGTTTCATCATAATACCCGTCTAAAAAATTAAGCCTAAAAGTACTAAAATTATGCACATGATAAAGAAGCTTGTGATGCTATTAACGCTTATTCTTTCTGTTAATATAAATGCTCAACAAAACTATGACCCCGTAGTAGTACTTGAATTATTTACCTCTCAAGGATGTAGTAGCTGTCCTTCTGCAGATAAATTGCTGAATAAAATTAAAGAAAAGTATAAAAAACAAAATGTCTATGTATTATCATATCATGTAGATTATTGGAATAGATTAGGATGGAAAGACCCTTTTAGTTCATCTAAATACAGTGATTACCAAAGGAAATACGCCAAAAGATTTGATATCAGATCAATATACACTCCTCAATTAGTAGTCAATGGTAGTGAACATTTTACAGGATCAAATCGTTACAAAACAGATAGCGCCTTAGAAAAATATTCAAAAACTAAGGCCAGTACTATGATTGCTATAAAAAATGTGCGAAAAGAAGGAAGTGCAATTTCTTTCGATTATAATATAAAAGGAGAACAGTTTGATAATCTTACTTTGGCTTTGGTGGTGTCAGATCGCACTACTAATATATCTAAAGGAGAAAATCGTAGCAGAACTTTAAAAAACACAAATATTGTTGCCAATCGTCTGGTAAGAAAAGAAAACTTTGGTAAGGTATCAATTACAATTGCTGATTGGGTTAGAGAACAAGATGAACTTTCTATAATTGCATATACTCAGGGAAAAGCATTAAAAATTACAGGAGCAATCCAAATTATGCTATAATAACTAACAATTTGAGCATTCATATTTTGTGCAAAACAGTAAATTTGATAAAATAAACCTTATCAAATATGCTTGAGCAGAATTCACTTGAACTTATAAAAAGAGTTAAATCATTATCAGAAATCGGACTAGTATATGCACAAGATGAATATGATAAAGAACGCTATGAAGAGCTGCACTCAATAAGTCTTGAACTTCTTGGTATTATATCCAATAAACCCTTGGTAGCATTAAATGACTTTTTTATGCCTAATAAAGACTATCCTACTCCAAAAATCGATATTAGAGGGATAGTACTGAATAAAGAAAACCAAATACTGCTAGTTAAAGAAAAATTAGATCAAAAATGGTCACTACCTGGTGGTTGGGGAGATATTGGTTTTTCACCATCAGAAGTGATTATAAAAGAAATTGAAGAAGAAACGGGTTTACAATCAAAGGTGTCCAGGCTTTTAGCCCTATATGATAAAAAATGTCACCCACATCCGCCACAACCATTTTATGTATACAAAATGGTGTTCTTATGTGAGGTAATAGAAGGAAGGATAGATACCAGTTTTGATATTGAAGAAGCTCGTTATTTTGATATTGATAAATTACCAGAGCTTTCTGAAGACAGAATTCTACAATCCCAAATAGAACAGCTGCATACTAGTGTAATCAAAGGTGATCAAAAAGTGTATTTCGATTAAAGAAATAATTAAAAATATATGCTATAATGGTATATGTCAAAAAAGGTAATATTGCTTCCAATAAAAAAACGTAGATCATAAATTTATAACTTAATTAAGAGTGATATGTTTTTCTGCATTGTATTATTGTAAGATATCGGATTACAAAATATACAATGATAGAAATAGAAAAAGCTTCAGAAAAAGACATTGATGCACTATATGATTTGATAATCGGCATTGCAAAGTATCATCATCAGGAACAATATGTTTTGACTAATAAAGAAGAAATGTTAAAGTCTGGGTTTGAAGAACCTTCTAAGTTTGGAGCCTTAATAGCTCGTTTTGATGGAAAAGTTACCGGTTATGTTTCTTACACATGGAACTATTCAATTTGGGCAGGAGGCGAGTATATGAATATTGATGATGTGTTTGTATGGGATGAATATCGTGGCAAAAAAATAGGAGAAGCCTTAATGCAAAAAGCAAAGCAGATTTGTGAAGATAAAGAAGTAAATAAAATACGTTGGGAAGTACAAAAAGACAATATAGGAGCTATTAATTTTTATAAGAGATTAGGGGCTCAATTAGATATTAAAGGAATTTTTAAATGGAGCATTACTTAACAGATTTATGCTATATTATAGTAGTGTAACTCAACCATAGGTAAAATGGAAATACAAGACATAAATGTTTTTTTGACCTACTACGCTAGGATAAAAGGTAGAACCAGAGCATTATTTCAATATATTCCTGAGGATAAAATTGAATGGACTTATAAAAAAGGAAAGTTTACTATAGGTGATATAATACGGCATCTGGCTCTTACAGAAAGATATATGTATGTAGAAAATGTTCAATTAAGACCAAGTTTGTATGAGGGGTGCGGAGAGAATTTTGCAAAAGGATATAAAGAAAGCATTAATTTATATGATATATTACATGAAGAATCAGTAAAAATCCTGTCATTACTTACCAAAGAAGATTTATATAAAAAATGTGAGGCTCCCGGTGGACACAAAATAGCGATATGGAAATTGATAAGAGCTATGGTGGAGCATGAAATTCATCATAGAGGGGGATCTATACCTATTTAGGAATGTTGGATATCAAAACACCGCCTATATTTGGCTTGACTTCTGAAGAAGTTATAGAAAAAGGAAAACACAAGATGTGATTATAATAAAGAAACCCTATTAAAATTATAGTACCAAAAAATCTAAATATTTTAGATTGATATAAGTAATTACTTGATACCATAATAAAAAATGAAAAGAAGAAAATTTCTTAAAAAAAATTTCTTAGGACTGGCTGGAGTAAGCCTATTTACAGGATTATATACATGGCAGGTAGAGCCTTTTTGGCTCGAATTTGTAAACAAAAAAATGCCAATAAAAAACTTACCCAATGATTTGGTTGGAAAAAGTTTAATGCAGATAAGTGATGTTCATGTAGGTAATCGATTTGATTATCAATATATCATTGACTCTTTTAAAAAGGCTCAGAAATTAAACCCTGATTTTGTAGTGTATACAGGAGATTATGTGAGTTATGAAAATGAAGAACAATTTGGTCAATTAGACAAAGTTCTTCAATACACTGTAAAAGGTAAAATAGGAACCGTTGGTGTTTTAGGAAATCATGACTATGGCGAAAACTGGAAAGAACAGAATGTAGCTGATAAGATATCTGATCAATTATCAAAAGCAGGTGTTACCGTACTTAAGAATCATCAGGAAGAAATTAGTGGGTTAAATTTTATTGGACTGGATGACTATTGGGGACTTAATTTTAACCCCGAAAAAGTAATGAGCCAATACAAAAGCGATAAAGCAAATGTTCTATTGTGCCATAACCCTGATGTGTGTGATCTAGATGTTTGGAATAATTATGAAGGATGGATTTTGGCAGGACATACCCATGGAGGACAATGCAAAGCTCCATTTCTTACCCCACCGATGCTACCTGTAAAAAATAAAAAATACTCATCTGGAGAGATTGACCTAGGCGATGGACGAACGTTATACATAAATCGAGCTTTAGGGCATTTGTGGCAAGTAAGATTTAATGTTCGACCCGAAATAACCTTATTTAAATTAGAACAAGCATAATAAATGACGCTAAATATCAATCAAATATGTTATACACAATAATCGGAGCAGGAATAGGAGGGTTAACCACAGCCATAGCGTTCGAAAAATATGGTATAGAATATCAATTATTTGAGAAAGCACCCGCATTAAACGAAGTAGGAGCGGGAATATGGCTAGCCCCTAATGCTTTGCAGGTACTGGAGCATCTTGATATATTAGAGGAAATAAAAACCAAAGGAAACTCTATTGATAGAATAACTATAGGAAAACCAGATTTATCATCATTATCCGATACGCTGCAGAATGAAGTAAAAGATACATTTGGATATTCTACTATTGCTATTCATAGAGCAACCTTGCAGCAATTACTTATAGAAAAACTTCCTCAAGAAAAAATCCATTTAGGAAAAGCTTTTAAAGAGTCCAAAGAGCTAAATTCTGGCAGAATAGAAATAACTTTTGATGATAACTCTACCTTTGAAACTGATTTTGTTATTGGAGCAGATGGGATTCATTCTAAAGTACGGAATCAGATTTTTCCGGAAAGTAAAACAAGATACTCTGGTCAAACCTGTTGGAGAGGAATTTCTGATTATAAAATACCTCCTGATTTTGAACATAGAGGAATAGAACTATGGGGAAATCAAATTCGTTTTGGGATATCAAAAGTAGCAAAAGATAAAACATATTGGTTCGCAGTAGTGCTAAGTAACGTTAATAAAAAAGATAAGAAAGAGCTAACAAAGGATACATTATTAAGAAAATTCTCTGATTTTGACCCATTGATCGAGAGGTTGATTAGTGGTACACCCCATGAAAGAATAGTAAAAAACGACATCATCGATTTGGCGCCGCTGGATAATTGGTACAAAAATAGTATTTGTTTAATAGGAGATGCGGGTCATGCTACAACGCCAAATATGGGACAGGGAGGAGCACAGGCAATAGAAGATGCATACTATTTGAGCAATCTTATTAATGACAAAGCAGGAGAAAATACGTTTCGACTATTCCAACAGAAAAGAAAAACTAAAGTAAATCAGATTGTAAAAAAATCTTGGAGTATGGGTAAAATAGCCCATTGGAAATATGGAAAAGGATTAAGGAATTTTGTTTTAAAGAATGCTCCCCAAAGTATTATGAAAAAACAGATGATGAAAATGTATCATATTGAAAAAATAGGATAACCTACCAATATTTTAATGTAAAACAATAAAGGCTACAAAATTAAGATGACAAGTGACTATATCAGTAGAGTTAATAAAGCATTGCATTATATAGACAATAATTTGGATATAGAGCTGTCATTAGAAACGATCTCTAAAATAGCCTGTTATTCTCCATTTCATTTTCATAGAATTTTTAAAGCTATTACTAACGAAACTTTAAATTCATATATAAATAGAAAGAGAATAGAGAAAACAGCTTCGATTTTGTTTAGAAGAAAAGAGATTCCGATTTCTGAAATTTCGTTAAAATTTGGGTATACCAGTAGCTCTTCCTTTACCAGAGCATTTAAAAAGTTTTATGGAGTATCTCCTACCGAATTTCGAAAAATAAGCCCGAGTAAATATAGCAAGATATGTAAAACGGAAAGCAAGAATGGGCAAGAACGCCCCATCTTTGAAGAGTACATTTGCAACATTAATAATCACAAAAAATGGATTAATATGAATGCTACAGTACAAATTAAAGAAATACCTCAATTAGATCTTGCATATATTACACATATTGGTGAGAATGGTCTAAATAATACCTTTAACAAATTGATTAGATGGGCAACACCAAAGGGGCTTATGGATAACCCTGATCTAAAAATGGCTACAATTTATTATGATAGCTATAAAGTAACTGCAGCCGATAAAATAAGAATGAGCGCCTGTATAATCCTGGATGAGCCTATAAAAGTTAGTGGAGAAGTTGGTTTAACAACCATCAAAAAAGGAAAGCACATTGTCGCACGCCTAGAGATAGGACTTGGCGAGTTTGAAAAATCATGGAGTAGCTTATTTATATGGATGAACGAAAAAGGATATACAAAATCCGAGCAAAACCCGTTTGAGATTTATTATAATGATTATAATAAACACCCTCAAAGAAAATGTATTGTAGATTTATGTATTCCAATTGAGTAAAGCATAATCTAATTTTGTAATTTGAAGTATAAAAACCAAAATAGAAGTACCTTCAAAAAAAGGAACAGACAAAATTCTGTAGAAGAGCTCATTTAATTATAAAAAAAAGAATAGATGTCAATATCAAAAGAATCCGAATTAATCGGAATGAAAAATATAAGTAAAATTGTAGGGGAAACCTTAAAAAAAATGAGAGAATATGCCAAGATTGGCATGACAACCAAAGAACTTGATGAATATGGTGGAAATATTTTAAAAAGCTTTGGAGCAAAATCAGCCCCTTACGTAACTTATGATTTCCCTGGGTATACCTGTATTAGTGTAAATCAAGAAGTGGCTCATGGAATTCCTTCAAACAAAAAAACGTTGAAAAACGGAGATTTAATAAATATAGATGTTTCTGCAGAGTTAGATGGGTTTTGGTCTGATAATGGAGGATCATTTGTATTGGGAGAAGATATATACAATCATCAACCTCTTGTTGATGCCTCTAAGCAAATTTTACATAAAGCAATTCATAATATCAAAGGAGGAGTTAAAATTGCCGATATTGGACACCTTATTGAAACTGAAGCAAAAAAGACAGGATATAAAGTGATTAAAAACTTGGCAGGTCATGGAGTTGGTAGAAGTTTACATGAGGAGCCAGAAAACATTTTGAATTATAGAGTTCGCTCTAATAAAGAACGATTTAAGAAAAATTCTGTTGTAGCAATAGAAACATTTATTTCAACTAATTCTACCGAAGCTATCGAATTAGCCGATGGCTGGACCCTCATTGGTAATAAGGGTGGATATGTAACCCAGCACGAGCATACCATATTGATCACTGATCATAAACCTATAATTCTTACTGAATCAAATGAAATATGGAATTAAGGAAGCAATACACTATGTACTATTGAGACAACCCTTTTTTATCAAACTAAAAGCAATGTATCAACGAGGACCAACTGCAATAAAAGAGAACCATGAAGTTTCTCGACCATTTTCATTAGGAGCGTCCATAGTGACGATTACGACTCTACTATTAGAAATAAAGATTATATTGGCAGTATTATCTTCATAAGTGTTTCCGGCTAATGCAGTAGGCTCACCTGTGGTAAACGTTACACTGGGTATAGTGCTAAAAGGTACTGTAAAATCTATTTGATATCTAGCATTTGTAAGAGCGGTTACCGTAAACCCAGATCCCTGAGCAATGGTTCCATTGGCATTAACATTTCCCCGAATAATTTTAAGCTCTTCGACTGTAGATATTACTGATTGCAAAGGCAACCAATTTGTACCATCATGTTTATAGATTAAATCATCGGTACTGTTATATATTATACTTCCTTGATTTGGGGTAATTACACTATTCATCTCTGCATTAGTAAGAACGGGCAATACCATTACCGAGGTTGCATCTATTTGGGCTGACAACATTTGATAAGATATGACCATAAAAAAAAGTAGTAGTTTCTTCATATATAAAAAATAGATTATACAATGTTTTACTTAGCTATTTGGTCAAAGAGTTATAGATATACTTACTAATATAGTTTATTTTTTAGACTTTAATATAGAGAACTGACCAGATAACGAGGGTTTGGTGGTTTAAATTTATACTGTAAAGGTAGTATTTATTCAAATTTTGGTATCATTATTTTATTAAAAGTTGAAAGCACCTATACAAGGTGCTTTCAACTTTTAATAAAATATATGAGATCACTCTACTATTAGTTGATCTATAATATCCTCCTCTTCATCATCTGGTTCTATAGACCTAACTCCTCTACGATCTAGAACTACTTGGTTATATTGATCAATAGAGGCATTGATGTCTCTGACAAGGTTGTCATAATTACCACTTTCATCTATCTCTACAATTGCATTAAGTCGTGTGATAAATTCGCGATAAGCGATTTCGGCTTCTTTAATTAGAGTTTCCATTTCGGCTTCTATATGTTGCCCTTTTTCTTGCGTACGCATTAAGTATTGATCTGCAAATTGATCATTGGCAGATTGTAATGCATCTAAAAACACTTTAACTACTAGTAATGTATCGGCAGCAGTATCCAAAGCAGGCTCGTTTTTTACAGCGTCCAGAAAACCTCTGGTCACATGCGTCTGTAATTGAAAATTTAAACGATACACTCTCCTGCCATAGCTATCAAGCTTTTCTAATAACAATTTTGCAGCCTTTTGGTGTACTATGTCTGGATGCTTGCTAAGCCCTAATAATGTAGCTCGAAGACCAACAGTAAGTTCATCACGTTCCTTATCAGTAGCAATAAGAACTTCTGTATTGATTAGTTTTCTACTAGGTTCAAAAGCATTAAAAGCATTTCTGGTAGCAGTATGTAATTTATCGTATTTTGTAACTAATTTTGGATGAACAGGACCTCTTTTTTGTGTAAGAATTAAAATATCATCTAAGAATTGAATCATTTCACCGTTTCTGTATTTAACGGTGAGAGCAGTTTTGATTGTACTCATATCTGTATAGGTTTTAAGAAGTTACGAATCTATGAAAATGTTTTCAAGAAATTGTTAAGAAAAAGAAAAGTCTTGCAAAACTTCGTATGTCACTGTGCAAGAGCTTCTGGCAAGTGCCGAAACGTTCAAGTCACTGTGCAAGAGTTTCCGGCAAGTGCCGAAACGTTCAAGTCACTGTGCAAGAGCTTCCGGCAAGTGCCGAAACGTTCAAGTCACTGTGCAAGAGCTTCCGGTAAGTGCCGAAATGTTCAAGTCACTGTGCAAGAGCTTCCGGCAAATGCCGAAACGTTCAAGTCATCGTGCAATAGTATTGTTATGGTATGATACCTTAGTTTTTATTATCTTAAAAAAGATATGACAATACATTTAGATAAGAATTAAAGAAATTAGAGATCATGAATTAAAAACCAAAAAAAGAATCTTCAGGTTTATTGAAATGTAATAGAAACAAAACAATGGTAAATAAACACAAAATATATGTTATTCATGGATATACGGCTTCTGCAGAAGCGAATTGGTATTCATATCTAAAGAATGAATTAGATAATGAAAAGGTAGAAGTGATCGTTTTGGACATGCCTAACTCTCATAAACCTATTCTTAAAGAATGGATTGATCATATAGAAAAATCAATAGGATTATATGATCAAAATTCTATTTTTATAGGTCATAGTCTAGGATGTGTTACTATTCTTAATTATCTAAACTCAAAAGAAATTAAAGGGCTTTTTCTAATTTCTGGATTTGTCGAAAAGACCCCAATTACTGAACTGGAAGAGTTTATCCTGCCTAAGTTGAACTACGATAAAATAAAGAAACTTACAATAAACAGAATGGTAATTACTGCAAAAGATGATGATATCGTTCCATATTACTATTCACAAACTTTAGCAGAAAGACTAGAAGCACAATGTATCTTATTAGATGAAGGAAAACATTTTATCGATAGAGATGGTTATACGACATTTCCTTATTTGGTACAGGAAATAAAAAAAATAATATGATAAACCTTGAAGTATTATTCCTGAAATAAGATAAAACCGCTATTTTACACAACATAGAT
Organism: Aquimarina sediminis; assembly: GCF_002895435.1. GTDB lineage: Bacteria > Bacteroidota > Bacteroidia > Flavobacteriales > Flavobacteriaceae > Aquimarina > Aquimarina sediminis. The sequence goes on along the minus strand of NZ_POYJ01000001.1, from coordinate 1,006,248 downwards.
TATTCATGTATACAAGAATTAACTTAATGATATAAAAAGTATAAATGGACTAATGAGAGAGAAGCTAGAGAAAATCATGCCTCAAGAGCGTGTTGATGAATTAATTGCCATCGGAAAGTATAAAGTTATTGGCAAAGGGGAATATTTTATTAGGGAAGGAGAAGTACCAAAGAAATTGGGGTTTTTTGGGTTTGGACTTTTTAGATACGTATATATAAATGACAAGGGAGATGAGTTTACAAAAGGAATTATAACCGAGTATAATTTTTTGGCCTCTTATTCTGCAATGATATCCAAAACACCATCACATTTTTTTATTGAAGCGTTAGAAAGGTCTGAAATCCTGGAAATAGGGTATCAAGAGTGGTGCGATCTAAGAGAAAAAAGCCCTTTTTGGAATAGTTTCTTAATAAGAATATTAGAAAAAGGATTTTGTATCAAAGAAAAAAGAGAAAGAGAATTTTTATTGCTTGATGCAGAAACGAGGTACTATAATTTTCTGAAAGAATATCCAGGTTTAGAAAGTAGAATAAAGCAGAATATAATTGCATCATATTTGGGGATTCAACCAGAATCGTTAAGTAGAATAAAAAGAAAAATACAGGCTTAACATAGATCAATGCCCGAGGAGTTTTGGTGATTTACATTTGCGATATCGCAATATATAAAAGTAAATTAGAATGAATTTTTCAAACAACAAGGTCTTGATTACAGGAGGAAGTTCGGGATTAGGATTAGAATTAAGCAAACGACTATTAGACAAACAAAATAAAGTAATCATCTGTGGTAGTACAAAAGAAAAACTACTGGAAGCCCAGAAGAAACATCCAGAGTTAGAGATATTTCAGTGCGACTTATCAGAAAATAATCAGTGTATTGATTTGGCTAACTGGATAGAAAAAAACCATAGTGATCTTAATGTTTTGATTAATAATGCAGCTATTGTGCATGTTACCCCATTTCTGGAAGGAGATAATATTATACAAAAAGCAGAACTAGAGACACAAGTAAATTTTTTAGCCCCTCTAAGATTAATAAAATATATGTACCCAATCTTAAAAAGAAATAGTAATCCGACCATTATTAATGTTACTACTGGGTTGATCTATGCCCCAAGAGTAGATTACTCGTTTTATAACGCAACAAAAGCAGCCTTACACTCATTTACCCAAGTATTAAGAATGCAATTATCAAAAACCAAAATAAAGGTAATCGAAGTTATGTATCCTGCGGTTGATACCCCATGGCATAAAGGAAACCCTCCCAAAATAGCTATTTCTACTTCAAAAGCTGTCAATGAAATGATAAGAGGATTAGAGAAAGGTCAGGCAGAAATAAAAGTTGGAGGAGTCAAAATATTGTATGCATTAACCAGAATCGCCCCAAGGTTTGCGTTACAAAAAATAAACAGTTTAAATAATGAATAAAGCGTAATGAATTTTTCTTACTCTTAATTTTTGGATGACATAGCCAATAGCCGGTAAGAGTATCTTTATCTTTTTTATATAGGCCTCATAGATTTTTGCAAACTCATGAGGTCTTTTGTTTTTTGCAAACTATCTTTATAAGTATTGTATTTATTAATAAAAATGTATAATGAAGAAATAATTATTAAAATGTCAGAGTTTAAAATTGAATTTTTGGATCATGTAGCAATAAGAGTGCAAGATATAGAGGCTTCAGCCGATTGGTATAAAAGAGTCCTTGGTCTTAAGAGGTATAAGATGCCTGAATGGGGGGATTTCCCAATTTTTATGCTCACCAATAAATCTGGTGTTGCTTTGTTTCCTGCAAAGATTGATGATCCAGAGTTAGAGATAAAATCCAAAAACATAAAGATTGATCATTTTGCTTTTAATGTTACCAGAGAGAATTTTAAAAAAGCAATAAGCAGATATGAAGAATTAGGAGTAGAGTATAATTTTCAAGATCATTTTTATTTTCATTCTATTTATACCAAAGATCCTGATGGTCATACTGTAGAGTTAACCACAATTGTAGTAGAAGAAGATTCATTTTATTAAAAATATTATCATATTTCATACTAATAAAAAAAACCATTCACTGCTAAGTGAATGGTCTTGAAAAACTTTTATAGAATTCTATGGTACTTAATTTAGAGCGAATTCTTTTAATAAAAATGATTAATTCTGGTAAAATCTGCGTAGTGCTTGTACGTCGAATTGACTGGGACCATAAATTATTCCATTTCTTCTACCATATTCTATAGTATTGATAAAAGGCTTGTAATCTTTTCTTCTTACCATATCATATTTTCCTCTTCCCAAATATCTAGAAGAATATAGCATAATTGATGACCAATCAAAAGGAGTTAAGTTATGAGAATGTTGAGCACTAATATTTGGTCCACCTACATATGCAACAATGTGCCTATTTCTATCTGACCTTTGATGTTCATGAACAAGACCCAAAGCATGCCCCAATTCATGAACCGCAACTGGTACATATGGGTCATAAGTTGTTAGAATTTGTTCTCCTCCTACCATTCCAAGATAGGAACTATCTCCGTTTCCTCGAACTACATGAATAAAATCACGATGAACAAAAGAGTTAAACTCTACAAAACGGACACCTAAACGCTCAGCCCATATTCCAGCAGCTTTAATAATACTATTTCGATTTCTTCTAGGAACATTTGGATGAATTCGAATAGGGATTACACCATTGGTCCAAGGTCTAATTCTAATGGCTATTGCCCCTTTGGCTGTATGCACTGGTTTGTTGGTAATCGTTATGCTTTTTGGCAATATTATATCTCCATTGATTACATGTTCTCCATGATCATTAGTTTGGTAATGAATTTTATTTGTGCCTATATATCCTTCTTTATATTGTATTTCGGGTGGTAATGGACTTGTATCCAGATTAGTAATAACTAAATCCTCTGGATTTACGTTTTCATAATTTATAGAGGAATAATCAAGATCTGTATATTCTAATGTTTTTATTATCGTTCCTTCTGCGATGATTTCATCATTATTGGTACATGATGTAGCAATTAAGGTAGTTATCACAAGTGTGATTATTAAAAATCTATTGTTTGATTTCATTTTTATTTTAGTTAGGTATTATGAGTTATAAATGTTTTAAAAAAGAGTTTGCTTTCAAAATTAGTAGTAACACATTCCTTTTTAAGTGGAGTGTTCTGAGTTTCTAATTTATATAGAGAAGTAGAGTTTTTGGATACATTCTTATTTTATGGATGTATCAATAATGTTGTTTAAAGGATGTTATTTAGGCTTCCTTATTTAATAATATTAGCATACTAAACTCCTTTTATAAACTACAATGGATAATCACAAAGATGGTGTATAAATTATTTTTTTCCTGAGATGGAATCAAAATCTATTTTGTATAAAAAGGAGTTTAGCAAGCCTATATCTTATCATCGTTTTATGATTGATATTGTAATTGTTCTTAATATAAATTTCAATCGAAAAACAGAAAGGTAAATGTGCTTTTAGTAAAGCCTATGATTAAGCCTAATAAGGTTTATCAAGCTTTAGTCTAAAAGAATACTCCCTTCAGATAAAACATGTTTGAAATCATAAATTGGATAATCGTACCTAAGCGTTAATCCCGGAATGTCAAACAATCCAGCCTTAGCATAGACACCTATACTAGCTTTGATACCACCGAACCAATCTATCTGTGCAACACCATTAGTATTGGCACTGATACTTCCATCAGTATATAAACCAGCACCTCCTTTGATTCCAGCCCCTATCGAGCCATAAAAAGCAGATTCAAAACCTGCATTAACTACTAATGAGGCGTTAAAGTTTGCAGTTGCAGTAATAGGTTTGAATTTGATTTCGGAAACATCTAAATCATGAATCACATTCCAGTTATCATTCTTGTAATGCATTCCTTTACGAACTGTCATGGTTCCTACAACACCTGCTGATATGCTAGCACTAACATTTCCAGATGCATCTAAGCTTACCTTTATAGTATGAGTAACAACTATGGGAACCCATCCCGCCCAAATCGTAGTAGGAGGAAGGTTTAAATTTGCAATGGGAATTGACTGACTAAATAAACTATGATTAGCGGACCATATCAAATCCAAATTTGTTTGGTTTTTAAAAGTTACTACATTTTTAAACTCATTTAGATGACCAAAAAAAACGTCTAATTTAAGATCTAGCGAAGGTTGTATTGTTACATTTCCTCGAGCCTTTATTTGATCGTACGTAGTTGAATGATTACCATCAGCATCATAGATCACTCTATCAAGACTAATGCTAAATGTACCTAATGAAATATCTTTTTTAGTCCTATCCGATATTAGGCTATATTCTATTAAATCTCCATTAGCAGTTTTACTTTTAAAATTCTGATCGTAATTATCATAATTATAAATATGCTGATATTCTACATGAGGTGTTAATTCATTCAGTTCTGCTGATTCTGTACCTACAATAATCTTATCGTCAGTATGGGTAATGTCAACTATTTTTCTTAGAAAGCCTTCTGGGGCTTTACTAATTTGACCAGAAACGATATATTCTAGTTTACTAAAATCGATGTCAGTATCCTTTTTAAATTCTATTGTATTCTCACTAATGTTTACTATTGAATTCGATAAGGGGTCATCATCTTTAAAGATTAAAGACACTTCTTTTTTATCTTGTTGTTCTTTTGGGGACAAATCAGTAGCATTTTCATCAATGCTATCTGTTGTACATGAAAGTATTCCTATACTTATTAGTACATAAAGAAATTTTTTTTTCATAATTCAAGGGGGGTTAATTAAAAAAAATGTGATTACCCAATCTTATCTCGAAAGTTAGGGGTATTCTTTAATCTGCTGAATTAAAGAATGGTAACAATTTGTTTTTATTAAGACTAATTCTAAATAATAAATAAATATGAGATAAGAAATAGAGATATAAATATATTTGTTAACTGGATTTATGGCAAATAATATCTGCAAACAACGTGATTTTTACTACAAATAACATGTTTCATTTTGTTAAACGACAAATTATACTACTAAAGATTTAAAATTTCTTATGAAGCAGTTGTACTTTTTCTCTTTTACTAATCTAAAGACTAAAAATGAAGAAAAATTAGTTTTAAATTGTCGTATATGGTAAGGCGTTTAAAAAAAAATAGCATGATACTATAGTGTTATGAAAAAATTAACAATGCAATTTGTTAGAGAAAAAAATAACAGGATGTAATGAATACAAAAATGAATGTATGAAACACAATAACCTTTTTGTACTACAGAAAGGTTATTATGGGATTATCTTAAGAACAATCAATTGATTAATTTGTGGAAAAAATGCTTTAAAATTATTATCGGAGATCACTACGATTGTTCTGCTTCCATCTTTTAGTTTAGGACCAAATGTAATTCCTTCAATATTATCTATGTTTGTTAATTGATTTCTAATAGTATCAAAATCAAAAAGTAAAGTCTTTTTTGCCGAAACGTAATTAGCTTCTATAAGTGAGTCCACAGAAAGGGTATTGGTTGCATTGGTAGCATCTACTTTATATATCTTAACGGTATTACCTCCATCAAGATGGCCAGAAGAGAAAGAACGCTCTAAGGTCAAAAACATATTTGTATCATATTCTAGTATTTCTACCAAACCGTTTACAGCAAAAGTAGTTCCTAATAAAGGCTCACGCGCTACCGGATCAAGTTCATATGCAAATTGTCGTTCGGCTAAGCCAGAGGTTTTGTTAATAAAAGTAATGCGCACAGGTGATTGCGTATCTGTAGTCGTTGGTTCAGGACCATCTTCGATAAGAGGGAGCTCAAAAGATATCCAATATCCCTTTTGTTCAAAACCTAATGATAAACCCTCTAGGGTTCCATTGTTTCGAGGTCCAGATGTATCATCAATAGTATTGGCTTTAAAATTATCAGGCAATGTAAACTTTTTTATTTGAGTACCTGTTAGTGAAACTTCAAACAAAGCAGGATCGATACCATTGCTTACGGGACCTTCACTAGTGTATAAAATGGTACCGGTTCTATTGTCTAATCGTATAGCCTCGGGATCAACAATGTTTTGTGTTAATGGAGATCCAGATTCATCTTTAATCTCTATCATTTTAGTAATATCAACATTCATAAAAGCATCTTTATCATAAGTGATGTCTGCTTCATAATACCGTATAGGAGGTGTAGAGGTATCACAAATGATGTACCACTTACCATTTTGATAATCAATACCAGAGAAGCCACCAATTGGCACACCGCCTATTTCTTGATCTGGGATTATATATTCATCAATATATTCTAAAGAACTAATTGTGCTTTGCTCATTAACAGGTGTAGTAGGAGTTGGGTCAGTATCTATATTCGTTTCTGAGTCATTATTAGTTGATGAACAACTACAAAAAACCAAAACAAAAAGAAAGAAATTTTTAAGCATCTGTATCATGATGATTCTCATTTATTGATAAAGATATTGATTTGAATTGAAATTTTGATCTTATCAACACACAAATGAACGTTGAGTAATAATGGTAAATCCATAACGATAAACAAGTTTTTTCCTCTCTATTTTAAAGGTGTAACCTCTTGATAATCATAGTGTTATTTTGTAAATTAGAGTTATGTAATATTCTAGTGAAATACTAGGATTTACCTTTGGCTTACTCTATTTGTGATATAAAAAAATGAATGAATATAGATTGTAGATTATGAATATATATGCTACAACTAGTTGTGAAAATATTTTTTTTAACCAATTTAAATACAAATCATCATGAAAACTATTTTATGTAGTGTAGTCTTTTGCTTTATGATAAGTTTGGGCTTCTCACAATTTCAACACACATTTGGTACTGAAAAATCAGAAGTTGGTAGATCTTTAACTCAACTCAGAGATGTAGAGAGTGGATATTTAATCGCAGGTTATACCTCCAAAAATTATTTTGGAAGTCTTGAAGCTACACTTGTGAAGACCGACCTTGCTGGTAACCAAGTTTGGTCTCGGGTATATGGAGGACAAGATTATGAGTATTTTAATTCTGTAAGACAATCTAATTATTATAGTCCTAATAATAAAGTTGCTTATGTTGCGGCAGGGATTACCAGAAGTTATGGTTTTGGAGGAGGAGATGCGTACCTCCTAGGAGTAGATGTTAATGGTGTTCCAGTTTTTTCTACAGTATATGGTCGTAATCAATATGATATAGCTCATTGCGTACAGAATAACAAAGATGTAACAGGAAAACCAGGATATATTCTGGTAGGAGAAACAAGAAGTTACACGGCTTTTCCAGGAACAAATATACATGTAGTAAAGACAGATATTCAAGGAAACCTTGTTAAAGCAACTGTTATCGGTGGACATGGTGATCAGCGAGGTATGTGGATAGAACAAACCAAAGATGGAGGATATATTATTGCGGGCTCTACAACTAATTATTGGTGTGGTGCAAGTACAGCATTGGCAAATCCACCGACAGATCTTTTTGTGATTAAATTGAAACCAGACCTTACCATGGAGTGGAACAGGATTTTTGGGTATCCAAAGGATTTGGATCCTACTATGGGGTATAGAAATGTAGCTACCTGTGTGAAGCAAAATAGACAAGGAAATTATGTGCTTACAGGATATACCAATAGTTTTGGGATCAATAATTCACATGATGCCTTTTTATTATTTCTCGATGGAGGTGGTAATTTTTTAGGAATGAAAACATATGGAACAGAAAGAACAGAGTTAGGAGCTAGTTTAGAAGAGACTTTTGATTCTAATGGAAACTCTATGTATACAGTTGTCGGGCAACAAGCGATCTCTACACGTAAAGCAATAATGTTTCAAACAGACGCAGGAGGGACTTTGTTATGGGCGCGCCAATATGGAAAAAATGGTCAAGAAGGAGGGCTAGAAATGGTAACCGATAAGTATAATAATGGTTTTGCCTTTACAGGTTACACCACTTCATTAGGAGCAGGAGCAACAGACATTTATTTGGTAGAAACTACAGATACAGGTAAAACAGGAACTATCTGTGAGTTAAAAATAGATTTAAAAGAAATAAAACAAGAACCTTGTGTTACCAAAAGTGCGCAGCAGATTTTTGTGGATGAATATAGAAGGATTGATAGCCCGGTGAAGAGAATAGAATATCCTGTAGACTTCTGCGGAAAAGGAGCTGGTTTTAAAGCAGAAGATATTAAAATGCCTGAAAAAGATTTTGGCGTAGCGTTGTTTCCTAATCCGGTAAATAACCTTCTTACCCTTAATATTGGAAAAACATCTTCAGTAACTCAAGTTGAGGTTTTTGATATGCAAGGAAAGATGGTAATGCATAATATAGATGTAGACCAAAAAGGAACCGTGGTTCTGTCGACAGAAGCTTTAAGTCCAGGAGTATACATTGCTAAAATAAAAATGGAAAACGGTAAAATCAATATGATAAAATTCCTAAAAAAATAGTAAGATTCATTTGTGTAATTTGATTATTGGAATTGGGCTGCCTCAAATATTTTAATATTGAGGTAGCTCAGTTTTTATAAGTTAATAAAAGAAACACTATGTGCGGCGGCAATGGCTGCTGTTTCTGTTCGTAATCTGTTATTTCCTAATGTGATTGGGATATATCCATAAGATAAGGCCAATTCTATTTCTTTTGTAGAAAAATCCCCTTCAGGACCTATAAGGATAGTGACGTTTGATTCGGGGATTACTATATCTTTTAACGTTTTTTTTTGCTTCTTTTCACAATGTGCTATAAGTAATTGTCCCTCGGGTTGTTTCTTTATAAAATCAACAAAGGAAATTACTGGATTTAGCTTAGGTAAATAACATTGCAAGGATTGCTTCATAGCACTTTGCAATATACGTTCAAAGCGTTCTGGTTTGATAACTTTTCTTTCACTATGATCACAAATAACTGGAGTAATTGTATCTATACCAATCTCGGTAGCCTTTTCTAAGAACCATTCATAGCGATCATTCATTTTGGTCGGAGCTACCACAAGATGTAATTTGTGTGTTCTTTGAGGTTGTTTTTTACAATCTTCAATTTTAACAAAGCATTGAGATGGACTAGAAAAAGTAATACAAGCGGTAAATAAATATCCTAATCCGTTGGTAATGTGTAGAATATCTCCTTCTTTTTTTCTTAATACCTTATTGATATGTTTGCTTTCTTCCCTCGAAAATTTTAATTCGGTATCAGATTCTGTTAGCGTATTGTTATAAAATAGTTGCATTTTTTCCTTCCAGATATTAAAATTTTTGTTTTAGCCTTATTTGCTTTTTTATCAGAATTTTATTCTTGCTTTAGCAACAACATTCATATCTGTAAAATCTTTGTTCAGATATTTCAAGTAGCCTACAATCCCTATCATAGCAGCATTGTCGGTGGTATATTCAAATTTAGGGATAAATGTTTTCCATCCATATTTGTACTCACCATCTTTTAGCGCTTTTCTGATACCAGAATTAGCAGAAACCCCACCACCAATAGCAATGCTGTTAATACCAGTTTGTTTCGAAGCTTTTTTTAATTTGTCAATAAGAATATTGATAATGGTATATTGAAGAGAGGCGCAAATGTCATTAAGATTCTCTTCTATGAAATTAGGATTTTCTTTTATCTTCTTTTGAACAAAATATAATACCGCAGTTTTAAGACCACTAAAACTAAAGTTTAGTTCGCCAACTTTAGGTTTAGGGAATTGAAAAGCTTTTGGATCACCAGCTTGAGCATATTTATCAATCAATGGTCCGCCAGGGTATGGTAATCCAAATATTTTAGCACTTTTATCAAAGGCCTCACCAACAGCATCATCAATTGTTTCTCCAATGACTTCCATATCAAAGTGACTATTTACTTTAACAATCTGTGTATGTCCTCCACTTATAGTCATAGCTAAAAATGGAAAATTAGGAATATCGGATTCGTCTTCTTCAATAAAATGAGCTAAGATATGGGCTTGCATATGATTAACATCAATTAGTGGGATGTCTAAGGCAAGAGCTAATGATTTAGCAAAAGAAGTTCCTACTAATAATGATCCCATTAAACCAGGCCCTCTGGTAAAAGCGATAGCGTGCAAATCTTCTTTTTTAATATTTGCTTGTTTGATAGCTTGATCAATTACAGGAACTATATTTTGTTGGTGTGCTCTGGACGCTAATTCGGGAACGACACCACCATACAATTCGTGTATTTTTTGAGATGCAACAACATTGGATAAAACCTGTCCATTACATAACACAGCGGCAGAAGTATCATCGCATGAGGATTCAATACCTAGAATGTATATTTTTTGTGGATTCATTATGAGGAAAAGGGCATAGAAATTGTTAATATTGTCAACAAAGTTAAAACAATAAAACATATCAGGAAATTTAGGAAAATATTATGGAGGATATTTCTTGTCCTTTTGTCACTAGTTGCATTCTTGTTTGTGGTGTTTTCTATTCCTGCAGTTCAAACATATATAGCCAAAAAAGTAACAAATAACCTTAATGAAACCTATGGTGTTGATATCCATATTGAAAAAATAGGATTGACCTATGCCGGCAATGTTGGTATCAAACAGGTTTTGATAAAGGATCATCACCGGGATACTTTGATATATGCAGGTAACATAAAAACTTCTATTCTTGGTATTTCTAAGATTGCTAAAGGGAAACCAGAATTGGGACAGGTGACTATAGAGGATCTTAATTTTAAAATGAAAATCTATAAAGAAGAGACCAGTGATAATCTGATGACATTTGTTAGAAAATTTAATACTGGAAAAAAAACTTCTTCTAATGATGAGTTCGTGTTATCCACCAAAAATATTGGAATCATAAGGGGGAAGTACAGTTTTACGAATGAAAATTTAAACAACCCAAAGGCAGTTGACTATAGTGATATAACTCTTGATGCTGAAAGTCTTTTGGTTGATGGAGGTGATGTATATATAAATATAGACGCATTATCATTTAAAGATTTTAGAGGATTAAATGTTTCGAATCTACAAACTTGTTTCTCGATAACTCCTAATAGTATGTACCTTCAGGAGCTTGTTATAGAAACCAAAGATTCTAGAATTGAAAGTGAGATACTATTTTCTTACGCCGTGGGAGGACTTGAAGATTTTGAGAATAAAGTAAATATTAAGGCAGATTTTTATAATGCTACCGTTTCTACAAATGATTTGATTCCTTTTTATAGAGAGTTTGGAGAAAATCAAAGGTTACAACTAAAGAATACTTCTGTAATTGGGACATTAAACGATTTTAAGGTAATTAATGCAGATATTTTTGGTTTGGATCGGTCTCTTGTAAAAGGAGATATCAGAATTAAAAATGCCGTATCTAATGTTTCAGAATTTGAATTAGAAGGAGATTTTGAAAACTTAACAAGTAATTATTATGACCTGGTTAACCTATTACCTAATGTACTAGGAAATTCTTTGCCAAGACAATTATATCAATTCGGAAGTGTACGAGGAACTGGTAATGCAATTGTTACCCGAGAAGCAGTCGATATCGATATGGATCTGTCTTCTCAATTAGGCAAAATTAACGCCTTTGTATTACTAGAAAATTTAAATGATGACCGAAATGCAACATATAATGGAAATGTAATTTCTAATAACTTTAATATTGGTCAATTAATAGGTAAGAAATCAATAGGAAATGCTTCTTTTGATATCCATGTAGATGGAAGTGGGTTTACATTGGAGAGCCTAGATACAAAGATCGAAGGTGATATAAGTAAATTAGAATTTAATGAATATACATATACAAATCTAAAAGCAATAGGGAATCTTAAAGAGCGAGTATTTGATGGGAAGCTGAATTCTGATGATCCTAATATAAGATTTGAATTTAATGGAGTTGCTGATCTGTCAGAAGAAATACATAATTATAATTTTGTTGCTTATGTTGATCATATGGATCTTCACCAACTTAACTTATTTACAAGAGACGAAGTTTCTGTTTTTAATGGAGATGTATATATGAATATGAAAGGTACTGGGATTAATGATGCCTTTGGAACCATTTCTTTTGAGAAAACCTTATATGCTAACGGGGATGCAGGATACTATTTTGAAGATTTTGACATAACCTCAAGTTTTGACCAAAATAACATACGAACAATCACTATTAATAGTACTGATATTGTAGAAGGAAGTGTAAAAGGAATTTTTAGATTCGAAAATGTTTATGATTTGTTTAGAAACTCTATAGGAAGTTTATATGCTAATTTTGAAGCTACAGAAATTACGGATGATGAGTTTATGGAGTTTGATTTTAATATTTATAATAAAATTGTCGACGTATTCTTTCCAGAAATAGAATTCGCTCCCAATACTATTATAAAAGGAAGAGTAGAGAGTAATGAATCAGAGTTTAAGCTTACTTTTAAGTCTCCCTCTATCAAGGCGTTTGATAATTTTATGGAAGATGTCGATGTTCAGATCGACAATAAAAACCCATTATTTAATACCTATATAGCCATTGATAGTATTGATTCTAAGTTTTATGATGTTTCTGAATTTAGCTTAATCAATGTTACCTTGAAGGATACTTTGTTTATGCACTCAGAATTTAAAGGAGGAAAAAACAATAAGGATAATTTTAATCTCGAATTTTATCATACCATAAATCAGGATAATAATTCTGTAGTTGGTTTGCGAAAATCAGATTTTACCTATAAAGGATATACTTGGTATGCCAATAAAGACAAAAGAAAAGATAACAATAAAATTATCTTTGATAATGATTTTAAAAGTATAGATATAAGGTCAATAATCCTTAGCTATATGGATGAAGAAATAAAGGTCAATGGTATTACAGAAGGGAATGATTATAAGAATCTAAAAGCTACCTTTGAGAATGTTGATCTTAATAAGATTACTCCCAATATTGATAGTTTGAATTTTAATGGTAGAATAGATGGGGATTTATCTGTTCTTCAAGAAAATGGTAATTATTTTCCTAGTTCTCGAATTATTATTAAAGATTTGGGGATTAATAAAACACCTTTGGGAGAGTTAAGAGTTAATGTTGCCGGAAACGCTGACCTTACAGAATATAATATTAATACTCGACTGATTAACAATGAAAAACATAAAACGTTATCGACAATAGGAATTATTAATGTTTCAAAAGATAATTCTTCTATTGATGTGGATCTAGAGTTAGATGAATTTGATATTTCGGAGTTTAGTCCCCTAGCAGCTGGGGTTTTTTCAGATATAAGAGGATATGTTTCGGGAAAAGCTAGAATTTCTGGGAGTTATAAAAACCCCTCGATTGATGGTGTTCTTAATTTGGATAAGGCTGGTCTTATGGTGCCATATCTTAATGTAGATCTTGATTTTGATAATAACTCCAGAGTAATTTTACAAAATCAGAGCTTTAATTTTGACAATATCAATATCACTGATACAAAATATATGACAAAAGGGGTGCTCGGGGGATATATAAGACATCATCGTTTTTCTAAATGGGAACTCGGCTTAGAACTATTAGCTAGTGATAGATTATTGGTTTTAGATACACAAGAAGATGAAGAATCTTTATATTATGGTACAGGGTTTATTAGTGGGGAGGCAACTATTAAAGGGTTAACTGATGAATTAGTAATAGAAGTAAATGCTACTACAGAAAAAGGAACAGTGTTTAAAATACCACTTAATGAACTAGAAACCATTGGTGATAACTCGTATATACATTTTCTAAGTCCAGAAGAAAAACGCGCTAGATTAGAAGGAAAAGAAATTGTACTTGACGATATAAAGGGATTAGAGTTGAAATTTGATTTGGATGTTAATGATAATGCTGAGGTAGAGATTGTTGTTGATAAAAATACAGGTAGTTCATTAAAAGGGCGTGGAGCTGGGACTCTACTTATAGAAATCAATACTAATGGAAAATTTAATATGTGGGGGGATTTTGTGGCATACCAAGGAACATATAATTTTAGATATGGAGCATTTGTAGAGAAATTATTTACCGTAAGAGATGGTGGAACAATTAACTGGGACGGAAGCCCAACCAGAGCAGTTTTGGATCTTAGTGCTGTATATAAAACTGAAGCTAACCCAGCTATATTGTTGGAGAATTCCTCAATAAATCGAAAAATACCTATAGAAGTAGTTATAGATCTACAGGGAGAATTAATTCAACCAGATGTTAATTTTAATATAGAGTTTCCTAACTTGAGTTCTGTAATAAAAAGCGAATTGGATTATATATTGAGTGATCAATCTAATAAGGAGCTACAAGCGCTTTCTTTGGTTTCTTCAGGGCAATTTTATAACGGAACTTTTGATGCTAATGCACTTACAGGTGGTTTGGTTGCAGAAAGAGCATCTAGCTTGTTTAATGGAATATTTTCTGACGAAGATGATAAGTTTCAAGTGGGATTAAATTATGTGCAAGGAGTGCGCTCTTTGGATCAAGAAGATGCCGACCAATTTGGTTTGACACTCTCTACCCAGATTAGTAATCGTATTCTTATTAATGGCAGGGTAGGAGTTCCGATAGGAGGAGTTAATGAATCTAATGTCGTTGGAGATGTAGAGGTAGAATATCTTTTTAATAAAGATGGATCCTTGAGAGGTAAAATTTTTAATAGAGAAAATACAATTCAATTTGTCGGTACAGGAAATCAAGGATATGAACAAGGAATAGGATTGTCTTACTCAGTAGATTTTGATAATTTTAATGAACTTTGGACAAAGATTTTCAAAAATAAAAAGGCAAAAGATTCTATTCCTAAGCCAAAGGATACTACCAAAATTGATACTCCAAGTTTTATTAACTTTACCAATAAGAAGGAGTAATTTTTATACTATATAAAACATTAAATGGCCAAAGAAATTAGAACAATTGGTGTCATGACCTCAGGAGGTGATGCACCTGGTATGAATGCTGCCATAAGAGCAGTTGCAAGAGCTTGTGCATACTATAATGTAAAATGTATTGGTTTTTATAGAGGCTATCAAGGAATGATCGAAGGAGATTATTGCACGATGACTGCCCGTAGTGTTCGTAATATTATTAGTAAGGGCGGAACCATACTTAAATCTGCAAGATCTGCAGATTTTAGGACAGTAGAAGGTAGAAAAAAGGCGGCGGCTAACCTTAAAGAAGCTGGGGTAGATGCTATGGTGTTAATCGGGGGTGATGGAACCTTTAGAGGAGGTAAAGTTTTTAGTGATGAATTTGATATTCCTGTTATAGGAGTTCCTGGAACTATTGATAATGATATTTCCGGTACTAATTTTACTATAGGTTATGATACTGCTTTAAATACTGTAGTAGATGCTATTGATAAAATTAGAGATACTGCCAGTTCGCATAATAGACTTTTTTTTATTGAAGTCATGGGGAGAGATGCTGGATTTATAGCTTTAAATAGTGGAGTTGGAGCAGGAGCAGAAGAGATTCTTATTCCAGAAGAAGATCTCGGACTCGATCGACTATTAGAATCCCTAAAACGTAGTAAACGCTCAGGAAAATCTTCTAGTATAGTCGTTGTTAGTGAAGGTGATAAAATAGGAAAAAATGTATATGAACTAGCCGATTATGTGACAGAGAATTTACCAGATTATGATGTGAGGGTTACTGTTTTAGGGCACATGCAAAGAGGAGGAACTCCTTCATGTTTTGATAGAACATTAGCAAGTAGGCTATGTGTAAAAGCTGTAGAGTTACTTCTGGATGGTGAAAAAAATGTAATGGTGGGAATAGTAAACAATAGAATTACCTTTACAAGTTTTGATAAAGATTTTAAAGAAGCACATGAAATTAACAAGGAACTATTACGAATTTCAGATATTCTTTCTACTTAAGCCCACTAAATTATTGAAAACTAACAAACTTGTAAACGCACACATATGATAATAGCAATAATAGCACATGATGGCAAGAAGGCAGAGATGGTTCAGTTTCTTAATGAACATAACCAATTACTTCACTCAAAAAATATAAAACTAATCTCCACTGGCACCACTGGTGAAAAGGCAAAAAGAGCAGGCTTTGAAGTAGAAGCGCTATTATCAGGACCATTAGGAGGAGATGCACAAATAGCTGCAGCGGTAGCAGAGAAAAAAGTAGATATGGTTATCTTTTTTAGAGACCCTTTGGCAAAGCATCCTCATGAGCCTGATATTTTTATGTTAATGAGACTCTGTGATGTTTATGATGTACCTCTTGCTACTAACCCAGCGACAGCAGAGTTATTGCTTAAAGGATTGTAGAACATAATTATTTGTTTACGTTTTTTACTCTTTGAACCGAATCATTTTTGGAAAGAGAAAGCCTTACAATACTATCTTCAGATGCAACTAGATTATGACTGATATTTGGGTCTAATGATATAATATCGCCTTTTTTTAAGATATGTGTAACATTATTAACTCCAAAACCTATTTCGCCTTCAAAAATCTCAACTGTTATAGGAAACATAGTCTTATGCTCTTTCATTTCTTGCCCTTTTTTAAAGACTATTCTAATCTCTTTCGTGGCATCGTTTTCTATTAATTTTGTTATTACCGGTTTTTTATCTCCGTATGTAAGGTCTTTAGATAATGAGGTTAATTGCATGATTTTCTATTTTTAAGTTATTACAAAATTAAGTGTTGTTTTCTTTTTGTTTTATGAGTTAAATCATAAAGCAAAATAAACATGTGATAGTAGCTTGCCAATTAAAATTTGTAAAATGTACAGCATATTTGTTATCGATTCTATTGGAGTTCAGCATGTCTTAGAGTTTAAAAAATTTGAGTATCCAACATTGATAGAGTTACTAGTAGAAAGACTATTTGACGATATTGGGGATTGTAAAGGGAGAGGATTGTGTGGGACATGTCATATTCGGATAAAATCATCAACTATTCTAAGTCATCATCCTACAGAATTAGAGTTAGAAACGTTGAAAAGCCAGCTAGATAATTACCCCGATAGTAGATTAGCTTGTCAAGTTCTTTTGAATGAAGATCTTGATAAGATGCAGATAGAAATCATAGGAGGAGATTAATTATTTAGACTCGATTTAGATAACATGATCTGAATCATAAAATATGGAGTTATTGTCATAGTAGTTTTGCTTCTAAAATTTATAGAAATCAAAACTAGAACAATGAAAAAAATATGGATAGGGTTTATTACGGTAATAGTGCTTTCGTTTGCAGCACTGATTTGGGTAGGAGTCAAAATCTACCAAGAAAAGCCTCCAATACCCGAAAAAGTATTGGTCACAGGAACAGATGAAGTAATATTTACAAAAGAAAATATTCAAAGAGGACAAAACGTTTGGGAATCAATAGGAGGAATGGAAGTAGGATCAATATGGGGGCACGGAAGTTATGTTGCTCCTGATTGGTCAGCTGACTGGATTCATAAAGAAGCAGTGTTTTTATTAGAAAAATGGGCGTTATCCTATGACAAGAAATATGAAGATTTATCAGTAGAAAATAAAGGACTGTTAAAAGGTCGTTTAGTAGATCAGATTAAAACCAATACTTACAATACAACAACAAAAAACATATTGATTTCTGAAGATAGAAAGGAAGCTATTTTTTCTAATTCTGGATATTATAAAGGCATATTTTCAAAAGGGCATGAGAAATATGCAATACCTAAAGATATGCTCGTTGATGAATCAAAACTTAATGATCTAAACGCTTTTCTTTTTTGGGCTTCATGGGCAGCTTCAACCAATAGGATAGGTGATACTATTACATATACCTCTAATTGGCCACACGAACCGCTGATAGACAATAATATCACCGTAGATGCTCAAATATGGTCTGGTTTTTCTATTATTTTACTTTTACTATTTATTTCTGTTATGGTGTGGTATCATATTAGAAGTAGTCATAGTGAAAATGATAATGATCAAATTCCGGAGACTAACCCTTTGAAAAAAATCAAACTATTTCCTTCTCAAAAAGCAACATTAAAGTACTTTTTTGTTATTAGTCTTTTGATAGCTTTACAGGTAGTTCTTGGTATCGTTACTGTTCATTATAGTGTAGAGGGGCAGGCATTTTTTGGATTCGAATTATCCAAATACCTTCCCTATTCTATAAGTAGAACCTGGCATACTCAACTAGCTATTTTTTGGATTGCAGCGGCATGGTTATCGACAGGTTTGTTTATAGCGCCATTAGTCAGTAATAAAGAATTGAAATTCCAGAAATTTGGAATCAATTTTTTGTTTATCGCTGTATTAATTGTAGTTCTCGGGTCTATGGTAGGAGAATGGTTAGGCGTAAAGCAATATCTGGAGTTGACAACTAACTTCTTCTTTGGTCATCAAGGATACGAGTATATGGATTTGGGTAGGTTTTGGCAAATTTTATTGGCGGTAGGTTTAGTGTTATGGGTATTTCTAGTCGGAAGGCATATTATGATAGGTATTAGACGAAAAGATAATACAAGAAACCTACTAATTTTATTTTTGATTTCGGTTATTGCTATTGGATCATTTTTCTTTTCAGGATTAATGTATGGAGAAAACTCATCTTTGTCTGTAATAAACTACTGGAGATGGTGGCTAGTTCACTTATGGGTAGAAGGTTTTTTTGAGGTTTTTGCCACGGTAGTTATTGCTTTCCTATTTACAAAGATGAAACTGATTAAAGGTAAAACAGCAGGTAGAGTAACCGTTCTGTCCGCTATCATTTTTCTCTCTGGAGGGATAATAGGAACATTACATCATCTCTATTTTTCAGGTACACCTGTTCATGCTATAGCTTTGGGAGCAACATTTAGTGCATTAGAGGTGGTGCCATTAACATTAATTGGATATGAGATATGGGAAAATTGGAGTTTATTAAAAGCAAAAAAATGGGTAAAAGAGTACAAATGGCCTATTTATTTCTTTCTAGCAGTTTCCTTCTGGAATATGTTAGGAGCCGGCGTATTTGGTTTTCTGATAAATCCTCCTATTGCTTTGTACTATATCCAGGGGTTAAATACAACTGCGGTACATGCACATACTGCAATGTTTGGAGTTTACGGTATACTTGGTATGGGGTTAATACTTTTCTGTTTAAGAATGATATCAAAAACTGTTTGGAGCGATAAAATATTGAAAATTTCGTTCTGGTCTTTAAATATAGGCTTAATGGCTATGGTTGTATTTAGTTTATTACCACAAGGTATCATACAAGCTTTGGCCTCTATTAAACATGGGTATTGGTATGCAAGAAGTTCAGAGTTATTGTATTCTCCAATATTTCAGGTAATTAAATGGTTACGTATTATAGGAGACGTAATTTTTTCTGTAGGGATCGGATATTTTTGCTGGTTTACTATTAAAGAAACCTTAAAGTGTTTTGCTAAGGATGATAAGTAGTTTAAAAAGATCGATTAGGAATTAAAATTATCTATTGATGAAAACAGTATATAACTATAGCTTTGTTTTAGTATTTATTTGGATTGGATTTGTATTGGCAATAAGCTTTATGGAAGCACCATTAAAATTTAGGGCACCTTCCGTAACAACCGCGATTGGAGTAGAAATTGGAATAATAGTATTTAATATGCTTAACAAAATTGAAGTTGTTTTTAGTGTGTTTTTATTGAGTCATATAAGATATGTTCAAAAAACAGATTTTAAACTTTTTGTTGGCTTGCTTATTCTTTTTGCGATCGTTGGGTTTCAATCTATTTATCTATTACCTATTTTGGATGGTTACGCAGAACTTGTCATAAATGGAAATTCTTCACCATCAAATACAGAACATCGTATGTATGTGTTTTTAGAAGTTATTAAATTGTTTTTATTGTTTTATATAGGGTATAAGCAAGTGATGTTTTATAGAAAAGAACTTATTAAACTATAATAATAGATTTTGATTAAATACGAAAAGAAACTAAAGAGATAGAAAATGACTACTTTTCGTAACAGTCATAAAAACGGGATAAATATTTATTTTTTGTCCCGTTTTGTTTTAAACCTACGGATTGGATTTAAAACTTTGTTAATCAGGTTTTTGTGTTGTTTTTAAACAGGTCGACTTTTATAAAAACCGACTTGCTTTTCTTGCTTTTGATTGATCGATACTATTACATTTGACTAAATGAAAAAGTGTAATGTAAATAATTGTGGGAATTTTAAAAAAGGAAACTTCATAACTGCTAGCGTATTTAATAAACTTGAAAAAAGGGTCGTACATTCTACAGAATTAATAAAGCACGTAAATAACTAACTCCTTTCATATTTGCTATTAGACAATGACTATTAGAGCTCCTCATTCTTTAATCTATATTTAGTTATGAATAGTGTTATCAGACAAATAGAACTTATAGAACGAATGGATCAACTTATTCGTTTACAGGCCACAGGTACACCAGAAGATTTTGCGTATAGATTAAGAATTTCTAAAACCAAATTATATCGTATCCTTAATATAATGAAAGAATTGAATGCTCCATTAAAATATGATTTTACGCTTCAAAGTTTTGTTTATGCAGAAGAGGTGGGGTTTCGGTTTGGGTTCTATTCAAAGAGTATTAGTGTAGTTAGTTGAATAAGCTTTTAACTTCAAAAAAACGGAAAGGATCTGAAAAAATTAACAATTCCAAATATCAGAGAAATTTGGTTAACTAGTTTGATTATTCAATTAGCTATGCGTGCATAATAAAATTAGTTGGTGTACTGATTAGTAAAAAGTTATTTTTTGTTTCAAAACAAAAAAATATTGTTATCAAAATTAAGGTTGTATTAAATAAGAAACCTCCCATGATTTTTGCATAGTCGTTAGTGTAATTTCGTAGTGAACAATCGTAAACCAACTAAACAAAAATTACATGAAATTCTTCTTACAAAAATTTATAGTATTCATTTTTATGACTCAATGTTTTTATGCCCAAGATATAGGAACTAGATTAACCAAAATAGAACACGGAAATACAAAAGGGGTAATTGAAAATTATTTTGATACAAATCTAGCTCCTTTTTATCACGGTGTTGCTTCTGGCGACCCTTTAGAAGATTCGGTAATTATTTGGACAAGAGTGACAGCTAATGTAACTTCTGTATTGGTAGACTGGCAAGTAGCTACTGATGCAGCAATGACACAAACTGTAAAACAAGGTCAGGTGATTACAAATCAGGATAAAGATTATACGGTTAAGGTAGACGTAAAAGAATTGAGTCCCTTTAAGACATATTATTATCAGTTTGAAGCCTTGGGTGTAAAGTCAATTATTGGTAAAACAAGAACCGCTCCAGCAAAAAATACAATTGTAGATAATTTACGTTTTGCCGTGGTCTCATGTTCTAATTATCAAAATGGATATTTTAATACCTATAATCAAATAGCTGAACGTAACGATATAGACGCAGTGATTCATTTGGGAGATTATATTTACGAATATGAGTCTGGGGGATATGGATATAATGATGAAATAGGACGTGGACACCTTCCAGAAAATGAAATTATAACATTAGATGATTATCGAGTGCGTTATTCGTATTATCGATTAGATCCTATGCTCCGTAATGTACATCAAAAACATCCTTTTATTAACATTTGGGATGATCACGAATTTGCAAATGATGCTAATAAATTTGGAGCAGAAAATCATAATCCAGAAACAGAAGGTAGTTGGGAAGTTAGAAAAAGCAATGCATATAAAGCTTATTTTGAATGGATGCCAGTACGAGCAAATACAATCGAACAATATCGATTATATAGGACTATTTCTTACGGCAAGCTTATGGATCTTATTATGTTAGACACTAGGATAGAAGGTAGAGAAACTCAAATTAGTACATCTAAAAACTTAATTAGTGCGGCTTCTTCTAATGAAGAGTTTAAGAAATATGCAAAAAACACGATAGCGAAGAAAAATCTGGAGAGTAAGACTGATGTTAAGGAAATACTAGCTAAAGTGTTGCCAATGATACTTTTGGTGTCTGATAAAAGTAATAAAAATCAGAATGGGTTATCAAAAAAAGAATTTAATACGGTCGTTAATAGTTTTACAGACCTAATCGTAGAGAAGAAAACTACTAACTCAAATAGCAAACAGATATTAGAATTAGAAACTCTATTAAAAAAAGGAATTGTATATAACAAGCAGTTTAATAGTAAAGAAAATAAAGCTACGTATAAATCAATATTAGGGTCAGAACAATTTAATTGGCTAAAAGATCAATTGTCTAATTCTGATGCAAAATGGAGAATAATAGGCAATCAGGTAATGGTAATGCCCTGGAATGGGGTACCATCTAATGATGCTTGGGATGGATACGCAGAGGAAAGAGAGCGACTACTAGAGTATATAAAAACAAACTCAATAAATAATGTTGTTGTACTTACAGGAGATATACATAGTACTTTCGTTGGAGAAGTAAAATATAAAGGAGAGTGCGAAATGTGCGAATTTGTTGTTCCAAGTATAACTTCGCAAAATTTGGATTTTCTAGGTGGATTTGCTGCTGGTGTATCAGAATTTTACATCAAGTTGTTAAATAAACATATCAAGGATGTAGATATGGATAACCACGGATATTTTATTTTGGATGTAAGAGAGGATAAAGTGCAGGCAGACTGGTTTGATATTGATGATATAACAAAGCCTGTGTTGGGTGAACGAAGATCTAGAAGTTGGTACGTGAATACTGATAATTGTACAGTAAGAAAAACTTCTGTTGCTGCAGTAGCTCAAACAAGAGATGTTAATCAAGAATTATTAAATACTAAAAATCCTAAAACTATAATTTCCGAAGAAGGTTTGATTATTATTGGAGTATATCCAAATCCAATGGAGAATGAAGGTAATATTCATTATTTGGTTAATAAAAATACAAAGGTATTAGTTTCACTCTACGATTTGAGTGGAAAGATGATTCAGAGATTAGAAAATAGACAAATGGAAAAGGGGATTTATAATCTTGCTTTTGATGCTAGTAGTACAAAAAAAGGCAATTACATTGTTGTTATAGAAACAAGCGACTTAAAGGTAAGCAGAAAAATTAGTATCAAATAATGAATAGAGACTTTTAAAAGAAAAAAGTCTGAGTTATCCAATAAGAAGACTCAGACTTTTTTGTATTATATGAATAAGTTATTGTACTGCAATAACCGATATCTCTACATTCACAAATTTCGGGAGAGCAGCGACAGCAACCGTTTCTCTGGCAGGAGCTGTATTATCATCAAAATAATTACCATAGATGGCATTTACTTCAGTAAAATTATTCATATCACTTAAAAAAATGGTAGTTTTAATCACATTCTCAAAAGTCATCCCAGCTTCATTAAGAACAGCTTTAAGATTTTGCATAACTAGCTCTGTTTCTGTTTTTATATCATCTAGAATAAGATCACCAGTTTCTGGATGTATTGCAATTTGCCCAGAGGTATACAGCATATTTCCCGTTAAAACAGCTTGATTATATGGTCCTATTGGAGCAGGAGCTTTGGTGGTAGTAACAATTTTTTTCATGTGAAGAAGAATTTATTAGTTAATTTTATTTCTTGTAAAAATAAACACTTAGTCCAAAATTTTATAATATATCTATTAGAGTTGTCTATCTGGTTCTCTTCTCTTGTCCCATTTAATATCACTAAGTACTGATGACTTAATACCTATAAAGAAATTCCAAGAAGTCCTATCACTAAAAGGTATCCAATTAAAGTTCATAACCCAACTTTCTAAATCTCTTTGAAATCTTAAGTTGGTATAAGTAAATCCAGGATTCTTAAGATCATACCCAGATGAAACTCCAACAGACCATCTCGGGGCAAGCTCTACATCACCAGAAAACATAATCGAATGTGATGATATTTCATTTTGCCTGGCACTATTGTTATAATTTACATTGTATGATAGTCTAAGGGACCAAGGGATTTTGTAATTATAATGTTTTACATCCTTATCGTCTTTACTTTCCTTAGTCTTATCGTAGGACTGGGCATTTCCAAAATCAGTGTTTCCGCCGAATAGATTATCTGGTCTACCTTCGTTTCTAAAGTTTTGATTTTCGTAAGGATCTTCATTAGTTTTTCCTTTCTCAAAATCTTTACTAGAGAAAGAATATCCAAAATTGGCACTAGCTCTTGTTAATCTAAACAAGCTACCCCCGTTTTCAATATTCCATACATCGATCTTACGGTTATTGTTATCCAAAGCATAAGGGTCTAAGGTGGCATTAAAATTTATATCAAGCTTATTCTGGATTATAGGAACATTTCCTGTAATTGATAATGGGCTTAATTGCAATGAATCTCCGGCAATATTATAAGCTGTGCTAAAATTAAGATTATTAAGTAAGGTAACTTTTCGGGGTTTTGTATCCGTACTATCTTTACTTTTTACCTTCATTTCTACATTATTACTAAGAGAAAAGCCAATACTACTTGAAAATACATTACTCGGAGCGCCATAGAATCCTCCCTCGAATCTAGAATACTCTACATCTTCAGTTTCATCAACATCAGGAGTTGAAGGATCATCATTTTCTTTTCTATAAGTGTCATAAAACTGATCAAAAGCAGGATTAATGCTATAACTAATAGAAGGTCTCATTGTATGTCGGATAGCTTCTATTTTCTTCCCTTTCTTAAAAGGAAAAGTACCATAAATTGTAGTTCCTAAACTTGCAGAAAAGTTATACGTTCGAAAAGAATCAAAACCTTGTATAGTATCTTTTACAACTTCTCCGGCACCATTATTAGCACTAGCATCATAACTTTGTTCTATGGTCTCAAAAACCCAATTCTCTTGAAAATTTGTTCCGGCTGTGGCACTTAGGTATTTAAATATTTTAAAATTGGTGCTTATTGGTATTGTGTGTCGCATTCCAACTCTCGCATCATTAAACATTTTGGGTTTAAATAGTAGGCTATCAACAGTAGTAATATCATTTTCACCACTAAAATTATATTGCGTATTTATGTTTTGGATAATTCCCTTTTTGACCCCTACTTTGGGAGCAAAAGGAAATACTCTGGATACGCTAGCACTTACAACCGGGAGTTTTAAGTTTACAACCTCAGTATTGGTATTAGAATTATGCGAAGCAGCAACATTAACATTAACTTGTGGATCTCCCTGAAATGTTTTGGAGTAGGATATAGATGAACTCAATTGATTGTTCAAAAAGTTTCCGGTATTAAGTTGATTTGTGGACTGCTGAAAATAATCACTACTACCAAAATTAACTGAAGCCGAAAATCTTGAATTGGGATTAGCTTTAGCATCTTGGTTATGTGACCATTGAATATTATATGTTGTTGATTTAGAAAAATCGGGAAAGCCTCTTTCACTTTGCAAATTATTTTCATACCTAAATCTCAAATTGCCTCTAAACTTATAACGTTTTGCATATGCCGATTCTGTAGCAAGGGTATAACTACCATTAGTATAGTAATCCCCGGTTATAGTAAGATCAATGTAATCACTAATTGCAAAATAGTACCCTCCGTTTTGTAAAAAATAGCCTCTATTATTCTCTTCACCAGGACTAGGAAGTATAAAACCAGAGGTTCTGTCTTCTGTTAGAGGAAAATAACCGAAAGGTAAACCTAATGGAGTAGGTACATCAGCAATAAACATGTTTACCAGACCTGTTACAATTTTCTTTTTAGGAACAAATTTGATTCTACGGGCATAAAAATAGTACTCAGGGTCTTCTATGTTTTCCGAAGTGGTAAACTTTACATTTTTCATGTAAACAACCGAGTCGTTTTCACGTTTAGAAATCTCATTCTTGATTTTGAACCCATTTTGCTCAGTTCTAGAGTTATAAATTAGGGCTTTTTCTGTATCAAAGTTAAAACGAATAGAATCTGGTTCTACTATATTTTGTCCTTGTTTAAAAACAGGGGTCTGAATATATTCTCCTAAAGAATCTTTGATTCCATAAGCATATACTTCATTTTTATTATTATCTACTACAATATAACCTGCATTAATTTGCATTTCACCATATACAATTTCGGCATCATCATAAAGATACATTTTGTTTTCTTTACGGCTTAATCGCATATAATCAATTGCTTTGTATACTACTTTATCAGTTAGTAGTTGTGATTCTGTAGCAAGGGTGTCTTGTTTTGTTGTATCCTGATTTTTTTCATTAAGTAATTCCTCCCTGTTTATCTCAATACCATTTTCAGTGTTGATAACCGTGTCTTGAGCCGCAGGAATGGGCACTTCTTTAGTTTTGTTTGTTTCTTGTGCACTAATTTGATAAATACAAAGCAGTGAAAAACTTAGTGAATAAAGTATGTAGCGTACCTTTGTTTGCAATGGTTTAAATCCTATTTTTGTATAAGTATGGCTTAGTTTTTGAAGTGCCAAAATTACATATATTTTTTATCCTTAGATTGTAATTAGTGAAAAAATAAAAAATTATGTCAATGACGGGTCTTCTAAGCTATATAAACATAGAAGATTTAAGTTTATTTTATAGATCACAATCTTTAGATTTTTAACTTGTTATATTAAAAACTGAAACATGAAGGGAATGTTTCAAGAATAGTAGTAAAATTATTTGTAATTGATGAAACGAAGTATAATACATATTGTTTTTTTAGTATTTTTTATTTTTATAATATTCTCTTTTAGACCTGTTGATGTCTTTAAGGAAAAAGAAAAATTTGTTGTCGTTTTAGATGCCGGACACGGAGGACATGATTCTGGAAATAGGGGTAACGGATATAGAGAAAAAGAAATTGCATTAAAAGTGGTATTGGCGGTTGGTAAAGCCTTAGAGAATGATGGGAGGTTTAAGGTAGTGTATACTCGAAAAACAGATGTGTTTATAGAGCTCCATGAAAGAGGAAGTATAGCGAATAAGGCAGGAGCAGATTTATTTGTCTCTGTTCATTGTAATTCGCACCGATCCCAAGCCTATGGAACAGAGACGTTTGTGTTGGGGCTGCATGCCAATGATGAAAACTTTAATGTAGCAAAAAATGAAAACTCTGTTATACTTTTAGAAGATAATTATCAAGCGAATTATGATGGATTTGATCCTAACTCCCCAGAGTCGATAATAGGATTGACTCTAATGCAAGAGGAGTATTTAGATCAAAGCCTTACTTTGGCAAGTTTTGTGCAAAACCGATTTAAAAAAAGTCTAGATAGGAAGAGTAGAGGAGTTAAACAAGCAGGTTTTGTAGTACTACACCAAACGTATATGCCTAGTGTTTTGATAGAGCTAGGTTTTCTGACAAATATTAATGAGGGAAAATATCTTAATTCTATAAAGGGGCAAGATGATATGGCAAAATCTATAACCAAATCGATAATAGATTATAAAGAAAGTTTGGATGCTATTTATCAAGTATATCAGCCCAAAGCTCCCGAAGTAACCAGAGTAACAGCTCATATGGAAGGAGATAAAGTGTATGACGATATAACATTTAAAGTGCAGATAGCTGCCGGAGCTGGTGATATAGAACTAAAACCTTTTAATTTTA
This sequence comes from Aquimarina sediminis, assembly GCF_002895435.1. Lineage (GTDB taxonomy): Bacteria > Bacteroidota > Bacteroidia > Flavobacteriales > Flavobacteriaceae > Aquimarina > Aquimarina sediminis. The sequence continues at coordinate 978,836 of NZ_POYJ01000001.1, read as the reverse complement.
GTGGGTTGGATCAACTATCTAAAATTAAGACCGGAGAATTGTATAAATATTACTATGGCAGTACATCTAATTATACTTTAATTCAAGAATTAAGAGAAATTGCCGTAGGCAAAGGATTTGACTCTAGCTTTATTGTTGCATTTCGCGATAATGAATCAATTCCATTAACAGAAGCATTAAAACCCAGCACATCTTCGAATTAATCTAAATAAATACTGATAATTCCTTATCAAATTATCAGTAGAAATCTATTTTTTATTCTAAATTTGTGTCCTAAAATATAATCTATTTTGAAATTTACTAGAGAAGTTAAGACTGGAATATTAGCAATTTGCGCAATAGCACTTTTGATTTTTGGCTACAGCTTCCTGAAAGGGAAAAATCTCCTAGAAAACGACAGAACCTTTTATGCTGTCTATGATAATGTAGAAGGGTTAATACCCTCTTCTCCTGTAACGATCAATGGATTGGTAGTTGGGCAAATAGTATCAATAAGCTTTGCAGATAGCAAAGGTAATCTTGTTGTAGAATTTAATGTAGATAGTGATTTTTCATTTTCTAAAAATAGTCTTGCAAAGGTATATGGAGGGGGATTAATAGGAGGAAAGTCTTTGGCGATAATGCCCATTTATGAACAAGGATTAGATGCTAAAGATGGGGATACATTACCAGGTAAAATAGAATCAGGATTACTAGAGTTGGTAAATGATAAGCTAGCACCTTTACAAGAAAAACTTGAAGCTGCAATTACAGATGCAGATACACTACTAAATTCTGTAAATGGGATTCTTAACGTAGATAATAAGAACAATCTTAATTCAATTTTTAAAGATCTAAGCATTACAGTAAAGAATTTTAAAGGAGCTTCAGGATCATTAAATACTATCTTAGCAGGTAACGAAGGTAAGTTGAATAATACGATTAACAATCTGAATAGTATGTCTACAAACCTTAACAAAGTTTCTGACTCTTTAGCCCAAATAAATGTGGCTAAATTAGGAAGAGATTTAGAAAAGGTATTAGCTAATTTTAATAAAATATCTAAAGACTTAAATTCTGGAAGAGGCACCGCGGGTAAGCTGTTAAAAGATGATAAGTTATATGATAATTTAGAAAAAACTGGTAAACAATTAGAATTACTTCTACAGGATTTACGATTAAACCCGAAGAGATATATTCATATTTCGGTTTTTGGAAAGAAAAATACTCCTTACGAAAAACCAACAGATTCAATACATTAAAAAATGATGAACTATATACCTAATATTCTATTCGTTCTTGCCCTAGTAGCAGGTGTAGGGTATTTTACCAAAAATATTCGCAAAGTAATTCGTAATATACGACTAGGAAAAGATGTTGATCGTTCTGATAATAAAGGAGAACGATTTAAGAATATGGCAATGATTGCTTTAGGTCAATCAAAAATGGTTCGTCGTCCGGTAGCGGGGATATTACACATTGTAGTGTATGTAGGTTTTATTATTATTAACATTGAAGTATTAGAAATAATTATCGATGGTATTTTTGGGACACATAGAGTTTTTGCCTTTTTGGGAGGTATATATGATTTTTTAATCGCATCATTTGAGATTTTAGCACTTTTAGTATTTGTTGGGGTTGTTTTGTTTTGGATTCGTCGTAATATTATTAAGTTAAAGCGTTTCTGGAATCCCGAAATGAAAGGTTGGCCAAAAAATGACGGAAATTTCATTTTGTATTTTGAAATGGTTTTAATGACTTTATTTCTGGTAATGAATGCGGCAGATCTGCAATTACAGGATATGGGTGCTGATCATTATATTAAAGCCGGAGCTTACCCAGTAAGTCAATTCATATCACCTCTTTTTGATGGGGTATCTGAAATGGCATTGATAATAATAGAAAGAACTGCCTGGTGGCTTCATATTTTGGGGATATTGGTGTTTCTAAATTATTTATATTTTTCTAAACACCTTCATATCATGTTGGCATTTCCTAATACATACTATGGAGATTTAAATCCAAAAGGAAAAATTGACAACCTAGAAGCGGTTACTAAAGAAGTAATGCTTATGATGGATCCAAATGCTGATCCTTTTGCTGCGCCTGCAGATGATCAAGAAGAAGGAGAGCCAGAAAAATTTGGAGTGTCTGATGTTACAGATCTAAATTGGGTTCAGTTATTAAATGCATATACATGTACCGAATGTGGACGCTGTACCAGTGAATGTCCTGCAAATCAAACAGGCAAAAAGTTATCTCCTCGAAAAATTATGATGGATACCAGAGATCGTCTTAAAGAAGTTGGAGATAATATAGATAAGAACGGTAGTTTTGTTGATGATGGAAAACAATTGCTAAACGATTATATATCTCCTGAAGAATTATGGGCTTGTACAAGTTGTAATGCTTGTGTTGAAGCTTGCCCTGTGAGTATAAGTCCTTTGTCTATTATTATAGATATGAGACGCTATCTAGTAATGGAACAGAGTGCGGCACCAATGGATTTAAATAATATGATGTCGAATATAGAGAATAATGGGGCTCCATGGCCATTTAACCAAATGGACCGATTAAATTGGAGTAAAGAATAAACTTTATTGAATAACCGATCATAATAAATTAATTTAACCTAAAACTTTTAACCAATTAAACCATAAATTAATAAAAACGATGAAAAAGGAAGAAGTAGAAAAATTATTGCATGATAAGATAGAAGAAGGAGAGCATATAAGTCCTGTCTTACCAGAAGGAATTAAGAATTATCTTATTGACATTGATGGTACTATTACAGAAGATGTGCCTAATGAAGAACCAGAAAGAATGGCTATTTGTGCTCCTTTTCCTGATGCGCTGATTACTTTAAACAAATGGTATGATGAAGGGCATATTATATGCTTTTTTACTTCAAGAACTGAAGAACACAGAGAAGTAACCGAAACATGGTTAAAAACGCATGGGTTTAAGTATCATAGTCTTTTAATGGGTAAACCAAGAGGAGGGAATTATCATTGGATAGATAATCACTTAGTTAAGGCTACCAGATATACGGGTAAATTTACCGAATTGGTAGAGCGAGTGGTGACTATCGAAGTTTTTGATGACGGAAAACACGATTAAAATATAAATTCTGTGGTTTTTAATTTTAAAAATAGAAATCATAGATTTTAAATACTTTATATATGAGTGAAACAGTAAAGGTGCCTACAATGGCAGAATATATGGCAGAAGGCAAGATACCAGAAGTTTTGTTTTGGGTAGGTTGTGCGGGTAGTTTTGATGATAGAGCCAAAAAAATAACTAAGGCTTTTGTGAAGTTACTTCATAATGCTAATGTAGACTTTGCTGTGTTGGGAACAGAAGAAAGTTGTACTGGAGATCCGGCAAAAAGATCGGGAAATGAGTTCCTGTTTCAAATGCAAGCAGTTACTAATATCGAAGTTCTAAATGCTTATGAAGTAAAAAAGATAGTAACAGCTTGTCCTCATTGTTTTAATACTATTAAAAATGAATATCCAGTATTAGGAGGTAGTTATGAGGTAATGCATCATACTCAGTTTCTTAAGTCACTTTTGGATGAAGGTAGACTAAAAGTAGAAGGAGGAAAGTTTAAAGGCAAACGAATTACATTTCACGACCCATGTTATTTGGGTAGAGCGAATAATGTATATGAAGCTCCAAGAGATTTACTTAAAAAACTTGAAGTAGAACTTATAGAAATGAAGCGCTGCAAGAAAAAAGGATTGTGTTGCGGGGCAGGAGGGGCGCAAATGTTTAAAGAGCCTGAACCAGGTGATAAAGATGTTAATGTTGTGAGAACAGAGGATGCTTTAGAAACTAAACCTGATATAATTGCTGCGGGATGTCCGTTTTGTAATACAATGATGACCGACGGAGTAAAAAGTAAAGAAAAAGAAGATAGTATTGAGGTGTTAGACGTGGCAGAGCTTATTGCTAATGCTCAAGATTTATAAGCTTTTCTGATTAAGGATAATTTAATAGAGTTAATTTGTTTATTCATATTAACTCTTTTTTGTGATAATAAATAGGAATAGTTTTTGTTACTTTAATAAAAAAAATAGCTCATGTTAGTAGAATTTAATGACCTTCCCGAAACATCTAGAGTTTGGATTTATCAAGCTAATAGGTCATTCAGTGTTGATGAATTGGAAGAGATAAAAAAAAAGTTAGACGAATTTATAACTCAATGGACAGCACATGGTGCAGATCTACGAGCGAGTTATGAGATTAAATATAAGAGATTTATAACCATTGGATTGGATCAAGGAGTGAACCCGGCTACAGGTTGTTCTATTGACGCTTCAGTATATTTTATCCAACAATTGGAGCAGAAATATGGTGTAGATTTATTAGATAAGATGAATGTGTCTTTTAAACAAGGAGAGTTTGTAGCTTATAAAGCTCTTTCAGATTTTAAGAAAATGGCTAAAAACAAGTCAGTATCCCCAAATACTATCGTTTTTAATAACCTAGTTACGAATATTGCCGAATATCGCACCAATTGGGAAGTCCCAGCAAAAGATAGTTGGCATAATCGTTTTTTAAACTAAATTTTTCGTGCGGCAGATAATAAGTAAGTATTTTTCTTTCATACTATTTTTTTTAACTTTTGTTGGTAATGCACAGCTGGATAATCCGCTGATTGTTGAGGATTTTGAGAGCCAACAAAGGTGGGTGGATAGTATTTATAATAGAATGACTCTTAAGGAAAAGGTGGGGCAGTTGTTTATGGTAAGTATGTCTTCTTCTGATTCTCAAAAAGAGAAAGATAAAATAAGAAAGCTTATTGAGGAGTTTCAGATCGGTGGTGTTGTCTTTTCTAAAGGAACTCCTGGAAAACAAGTGAAATTAAGTAATCAGTATCAGGAATTGTCCAAGATACCATTGTTAATTGGTATGGATGCAGAATGGGGTTTAGGAATGCGCCTCGATTCTGTAGAAGACTTTCCTTGGAACATGACACTTGGTGCTATCCAAGATGATAGTTTAATAGAAGAAGCCGGAAGACAAATAGGAAGAGATTGTAAACGAATTGGAGTGCATATTAATTTTGCTCCGGTTGTAGATATAAATACAAACCCTCAAAATCCAATTATAGGAAATCGTTCCTTTGGTGAGGATAAAGAAGTAGTTGCTCAGAAATCACTAGCATTTATGAAAGGGATGCAACAAGAAGGGATATTGGCAAGTGCAAAACATTTTCCTGGGCATGGAGATACCGATAGTGATTCACATCAGACGCTTCCTACAATTAATTTTGATTATAAGAGAATCGATAGTATTGAGCTGTATCCATATAAAAAACTTATTGATCAAGGATTGACAAGTGTGATGGTTGGGCATTTGAATGTTCCTAGTTTGGAGTATAGATCGGATTATCCTTCTTCAATTTCTAAAAAGGTAGTTTCAGCATTACTAAAAGATAGTTTGAATTTTAAAGGGTTAATTTTTACAGATGCCCTTGATATGAAAGGTGTTTCTGATTATAAGGCTCCTGGAGATGTTGATTTGGCTGCCTTTTTGGCTGGAAACGATATACTTTTAATGTCAGAAAATGTACCACTGGCATCTCAGAAGATTGTTTCTTCATACTATTCTGGAGAAATAAGTGAAGAGCGATTGTCGCATTCTGTTAAAAAGATTTTGTTTGCAAAATATAAGGCAGGTCTTAATGCATATCAACCAATTAAAGAAAATTTTCTTCTTGAAGAATTAAACAGTCAAAAAAATAAGGTGCTTAGGCATAAGTTAGTAGAGAATTCTTTGACAGTTTTAAAAAATGAAAGAGCAACATTGCCAATTAAGAATCTTGATTTAAAGAAAATTGCATATGTTTCTTTTGGGGATGATTCAGGAGAAACCTTTTATGAGGAATTAAGTAAATATACTCAGGTGGATTGGGTGAAAGCAGGTCAATTAGGAGAAATGATGGATCAATTACGTAATTATAATTATGTTATTGTGGGGTTTCATAAATCTAATGATTCTCCTTGGGCTTCATATAAATTTAAAGATAAAGAACTGGTGTGGTTGTATGAGATAGCTAGAACAAATACAACGATTCTTAACATTTTTGCAAAACCCTATGCAATGTTAGATATGTTAACTACTACAAACTTTGAAGGAATTGTAATGGGGTATCAAAACAGTGAGATAGCTCAGGCAAAAAGTGCGCAATTGCTTTTTGGTGCTTTGGAATCTAAAGGGAAACTTCCTGTAAGTATAGGAGAAGATTTTCCTGTAGGAACAGGACTTGAAACAAGATTGCTTAATAGGTTGTCATATGGTTTACCAGAAAGTGTAGGCATGAATTCTTATAAACTTGCTAGAATTGATTCTATTGTAAATTTTGCTATAGACGAAAAAATGGCTCCTGGTGTACAGCTAATAGTTGCAAGAAAGGGCAAGGTGATATTTAATAAAAACTATGGATATCACACCTATAACAAATTTAGAAAAGTTAAAGGGTCTGATGTGTATGACTTGGCATCTCTAACCAAAATATTGGCTACCCTACCGCTAACTATAGAATTAAAAGATAAAGGGGTAATTAATTTAAATACTAAAGTAGGTAAAATGTTACCTTCTTTCCAAGGTTCAAATAAGGAAGATATCACAATAAAATCAATGTTGTCTCATTATGCAAGGTTAAAAGCTTGGATTCCTTTTTATGTGCATACCATGGATTCTATAACCCGAAAACCGGATAAGAAATACTATCGAACTAGCCGTTCTGATGAATTTAATATTGAAGTAACCAATAATCTTTACTTTAGAAGTGATATGAAGGATTCCTTGTTGTTAAAGATTAGGGATAGTGAATTAAGAGGACGATTAAGTTATAAATATAGCGATTTACCATTTTATCTTTTAAAAGCTTTTATAGAAAAACATTACGGTAATTCGTTAAATAAACTCACTCAGCAACATTTTTATAAGCCATTAGGAGCTAATCATGCTACATATTTACCCTTGACAAAATTTAAGAAAAAAAGGATTGTGCCTACAGAAAATGATAAAATTTATAGAGGAGAGGTTGTTCATGGTTATGTTCATGATCAGGGTGCGGCTATGTTAGGAGGGGTTGGAGGACACGCCGGCTTGTTTTCTAATGCAAATGATGTGACTAAGATAATGCAGATGTATCTTAATGGAGGGTATTATGGCGGAAAACAATATTTTGCTAAAGAAACCTTGGATGAGTTTAATACCTGTCATTATTGCCATAGAAGAGTACGCCGTGGGATAGGGTTTGATAAACCACAATTGGGTGAGTCAGGACCCACTTGTGGATGTTTATCAAAAACAAGTTTTGGTCATAGTGGTTTTACAGGCACTTTTACATGGGCAGACCCTGAAGAAGAGATAATATATGTCTTTTTGAGCAATCGTACTTTTCCCAATGCAGCAAATAGAAAACTGATATCTAATGATATTCGTTCAGAAATACAAAGAATTATATATGAGTCTATAGATTATTGATTTTTTGATACCCAATTGATAATCATTTTTTAATACTTAATTGATATGAATGTTCAAGTCTCAAGTAAAGGGTCTACTTTTTCACGAATAGTAGCTGGCTGTATGAATTGGGGTGAGTGGGGTGTTAACCTAACTGTAAATGAGGCTAAAGAATTAATCGATAATTGCCTTGATATTGGGGTGACTACTTTTGATCATGCAGATATTTATGGTCATTATACTACAGAAAAGTTATTTGGTAAGGCGATAAAAGGCAATCATGCGCTACGAGAGAAAATACAACTTATTAGTAAGTGCGGAATTAAATTAGTAACTCCTAATCGCCCTGATAACAATATTACTTCTTATGATACTAGTAAAGGTTATATTGTTAAATCAGTGGAGGAATCTTTAAAAAAATTGCAAACAGACTATCTGGATCTTCTATTGATTCATAGACCTAGTCCGTTAATGAACCCGAATGAAATTGCAGAAGCTTTTACTAAACTCAAAAGCAAAGGTAAGGTTTTGTATTTTGGCGTTTCTAATTTTACCAGAACTCAATTCGAAATGTTAAATACCTTTGTGCCTTTGACAACAAATCAAATAGAAATTTCTCCCTTGCATCTGAACCCTTTTCTTGATGGAACTTTGGATCAATGTATTACTAAAAATATTAGACCTATGGCATATTCTACACTTGCTAAAGGTAGCTTTTTTGCAAGTACTCCTGGGGATAGAGTAGTCCGAATTAATGAAGTCGCGAATCAATTGGCTAGAAAGTATAATACAACGCTAGACAAAATTTTAATATCTTGGCTTATTAAGCATCCCTCAGGAATAATACCAGTAATAGGTTCTACCAAAATTAGCCGTATACAATCTGCTGTAGATGCTTTAAAAATCCGAATTACCGATGAAGAATGGTTTATGATTTGGGAAGCTTCGATGGGTAAATCGGTACCATAGTAGGCTAGTTGTTACGGTTTTTTGATAGGGGAATAAGTATAATTTTAAAGAAGTGATTGTATTCTACTTGTAAATTATAGTTTTTTTGTGTACATTTATTTCTGATAATTAACATTGTATTTATAGAGCGATATATTTTTCTGCAAAAGGATATACTTTAAATACAATGTAAACTTTATACCCCTAACCTTTATCAAATACTAATGAATAAGTACAAACTAACCTTTATAGGATTGGCGTTATCTATCTTTATATTCATAACATCTGTTACTTTAGAACTTGAATTATTTGAAAAATTTGTTACTTTTTTAGAAAGTTTGGAGAAATTTGAATTTGATGAAATCATAATTCCTCTTATCATATTTTTTATTTTCCTTTTTATAGATACTAGAAGACATAGTAAAAAGGTGCAAGTTGAAAATGCTAAGCTTAATATATATAAGGCTATGCTTTCTTCTAGTCATCATATTTTGAATAATTTTATTTATCAAATGGATATATTTAAAATTACAGCAGAGGATACGCCAGGATTTAATGTTCATGTTTTGGCTTTTTATGAAGAAATAATTAGCAATGCCTCTTGTCAGATTAGTTCATTAAGCAACTTAACAAGTATTGACGAGTTTTCGATTAGAACATCGGTAATGACTTCATAGTTTTACATGAGTAGATCTCTCTGAAATACTATTGCACCGTTTTTAATGCGTAATTGTATTGTAGTACTTCTTAATAGAAGAAGAGGAAGTATCTTTATTTGAGCAAGTGTTTTATGAAAAAGGATGTCTGTACATTTGGTTTTTGATATGGCTATACTAGTTAAGGATTATAGTATGGTAAGATTACCTGTTTTTAGTTTTCGAAAAAACTAAAAACAGATCCTCCATATTTTCTTGAATGGCTAAAATACTTGGATTCCTCTAAAGAGGTATGTTTAGAATGCTCTATAATCAACACACCTTCTTTGTTTAGTAACTCATTCTCGAAGACTAATGAAGCAATTTTGTGAAACTGCTCACTTGTAAAATCGTAAGGAGGATCAGCAAAAATTATATCTGCTTTATGTTTTACTTTTTCGAGATAGCTATATACATCACTTTTAATTGTTTCAATTGTCGAATCGAGTTCTTTTGCTGTGCCTTTAATATATCCGACACACGCATAATGAGAATCTACAGCAGTTATTTTTTTTACTCCTCTAGAAATAAATTCATAAGAAATGTTACCTGTTCCTGCAAAAAGGTCGAGAACAGATAGCTGAGAGAAATTGTATTGATTCCTTAATATATTGAATAGACCTTCTTTTGCCATATCTGTGGTCGGGCGAACGGGCAATTTTTTTGGTGCTGTCAGTCTTTTTCCTTTAAACTTTCCTGAGATGATACGCATATGATTAGAAATGGCTTAGTAATATAAAATGTTGATGAGGCTCAAAAGGGGACACTTCTGGGGATATACTTGGTTCTTTGGTATGATTTCCAAAACTTACATTTCGAATGTAAGTATGTGCAATGTCAAAAAGATCACTACCAATGTTGATATCCCCTAAGAAGACTAATTTAAACTCTTCAGGATTAAATTTTAGTTGTTCAGTGGTGTACATTAGATAGTACAAAAAATCTTCCTTTGTGTGGTATTGAAAAGTATTGCTAAGTATCAGATTGCCTTTATTGATTATAACCAGATCAAACGAAGTCTTATTCATATTAGCAAAAACCATAGCAGAATCGCTGTTTTTTTCTTGCCTCAGAAGTGTGTCTATCAAGATAGAACTAGAATGTTTGTAGGTAAATGAACCAAAAGTATCAAAAAAGAAATTATTGATATTCGTATATGGTATATATACCGTTATGATATCATGTTGATCCAATTCATCATAGGTAATAAAGTCGTTTTGAAGAACTTTTGTATTGAATTTTAAGTAGTCTTTTATTAACTCTTTATTAAACAAGGATTTGGGGACAACAGTGTATAGATCATTGTGGTAAATTACTTCAATGATATCATAAGTTCCTTTTAGGTTATAATTATGATCAAAATTATACTTGATTTTATCAAGAACTTGTTTCGGGGTTAATTGTATTCCAAAATTTTCGTGCTCAATTGATGTAATTTGTTGATCATTAGAATTTGAAGCACAAAAAGAAAGTCCATTCAGGCTTACCTGAATGGACAATTTTTTTGATGTATTGTCAATACTATTATTGGTCGTTTGCACCATAAGTTCTTGGCCAGTTTCCAGATGTCATTACCTCGGTCATTGATCCTACAGATAAAAATGGACCATTAACTCCATCAACTGATTGTACTTCTTTTTCTTGATACAAAAGATCTTTGTCTTGATCATGTAATAATACGTCTTTAGAAACTTTAGCTTCAAAAACAGCTATTCTAAGATCATTTTTATTAATGTAGCCAGCATCTAATTCAAAATTAGAATCAACACCTTCAATAGGTACTTTCATCATATTTTTATGACTTCCTGTTTTAAACAGAGAATCTTTTACAGAAGCAAAACCTAGTGTATCTATAACAACAGTATCTCTTGGCTCGTCGATTTTAAGTATCTTATTAAATCTAGTAAAACTCGAATCTCTTCTCTGGGTTAGCGTAAACTTAGCAGTATCGATAAAAGCAATTAATTTTACCGGATCCTTTTCAAATTTACCAGTAACTGATCGATACGCTAATTGAGCTGTACGGATATCTCTTAAATTATCAACAGCTTTGGCATATCTTGCTTTCTTTACTTTATTGAACTTTACAGGACCATTTACAGAATTGAATACCATGTACCCTAGAAATCCTATAACTACCCAAAGAACTAATTGAACAACAATTTTCATTTTATGATTTAGCTTTAAACATTAGTGTATACGCAAATCTACAATTTTTTTTTAATCGTAAAAGTTTATTGCCAAAAAATCCTTCTTATCTTTGATTTATTAATAGAGATATGAACTATATAGATAAGTTTTTTTAATGAGGGAAAAAGAATTTTACGAATTATTAAAAGAAGATTTCCCTTTTGAACCCACCATAAAACAAGATATTGTACTACAAAAGTTGTCTCATTTTGTGTTATCAGGATCAAAAGATTCCCTTTTTTTACTTAAAGGGTATGCGGGAACCGGAAAAACAACATTAATTGGAATTTTGGTCAAGAATTTATGGAAAGCCAAGTTAAATGCAGTTCTTTTGGCTCCAACGGGTAGAGCAGCAAAAGTAATTAGTAATTTCTCAGGAAAACATGCTCAGACTATACATAGAAATATTTACTACCCCAAAAAAAATAAGAGCGGTGGATTGGCTTTTCAATTAAAACAAAATAAAAGTCGCAATACTGTATTTATAGTAGATGAAGCCTCAATGATTCCTGATACCCCTAGTGATAGCAAGTTGTTTGAAAATGGGTCATTGCTAGACGATCTAATGATGTATGTATATTCTGGGTATAATTGTAAAATATTGTTTATAGGCGATACAGCCCAATTACCTCCTGTTAAATTAGAAGTGAGCCCGGCATTAGATCCCAATAATCTCGAAATGGGTTTTAATAAAGAAGTTACTCAAATCGAACTGGATGAAGTAGTAAGACAGGCAGAAAACAGTGGAATTCTTATGAATGCGACATCTTTGAGGGAAATTCTTAACGATGGATTTTATGAGTCTTTTCAATTTCAAACATTAGGTTATACAGATATTATTCGCTTTTTTGATGGTCATGAAATTATGGATGCACTCAACGATGCATATGCTAATTCTGGACATGAAGAATCTGTAATTATATTACGATCTAATAAAAGAGCGAATATTTATAATCAACAAATTCGCTCAAGAATACTTTTTCAGGAAGACGAATTGTCTGCCGGAGATTATTTAATGGTCGTTAAGAATAACTATTTTTGGTTAGATAATAAAAGCGAAGCAGGTTTTATAGCTAATGGTGATATAATCAAAGTTTTGGAGATTTTTTCTATTAAAGAATTGTATGGATTCAAATTTGCTATTGTCAATGTAAACATGGTTGATTATCCTGATCAAAAACCTTTTGAAACTGTTTTATTGCTCGATACTTTAACCTCAGAAACTCCATCTTTATCATATGAAGAATCAAATAGACTCTATCAGGAAGTTTTGAAGGATTTTGAAGATGAAAAATCGAAGTACAAAAAGTTTATGGGAGTAAAGAATAATAAGTTTTTTAATAGCTTACAAGTTAAATTCTCTTATGCTATTACCTGTCACAAGTCTCAGGGAGGACAATGGGATAATGTGTTTATAGAACAGCCTTATCTTGCCGATGGGATAACCAGAGATTATTTACGGTGGTTGTATACAGCAGTTACCAGAGCTAAGAAAAAACTATATCTTATAGGGTTTAAAGACGATTTTTTTGTTGAAAATTAACATTCTTAACTTGTTTATAATCTTGGATTTAAGGTGCTTTTTAGAAATAGTATTTAACTAAATACATTCTTAAGCAGGAGAATTAATTTAAAAAAGTTATTTTTGCAATTCTAGAAAAGCAACAGATTTTGAACAAAAATACTCTAAAAACTATCGCAATGATTCCTGCGAGATATGCTGCCACGCGATTTCCTGGTAAGCTAATGCAGGATCTTGGAGGGAAAAGCGTCATTAGAAGAACATATGAAGCAACCCTCAATTCGAAACTTTTTGATGCAGTATACGTAGTTACGGATAGTGATATAATATTTGATGAAATCACTTCTCATGGAGGTATTGCTATAATGAGTAAGAAGGAACATACTTGTGGTAGTGATAGAATTGCAGAAGCTGTTGAAAATATGGATGTGGACATTGTTGTAAATGTTCAGGGAGATGAGCCTTTTACAGATCGTGAGAGCTTAGAAAAAGTATTAGATGTATTTTATCAGGATGACTCAGACCGTATAGATTTGGCTAGTTTGATGACACCTATGGATGATTGGAATGATATCATGAATCCTAATAGTGTAAAGGTTATCGTGGATGAAAATGACTATGCATTGTATTTTTCGAGAGCACCCATCCCATATCCTAGAGATAAAGAAATAAACCATATATATTATAAGCATAAAGGAGTTTATGCATTTAGAAAACAAGCCATTTTAGATTTTTATCGTTTATCTATGCGCTCTTTAGAAGCGTCAGAAAAAATTGAATGTATTCGATATCTTGAATATGGCAAAAATATTAAGATGGTCGAAACGCATCATGAAGGCGTAGAGATTGATACCCCGGAAGATTTAGAAAGAGCAAAGAGTTTAATAAATAAAAAAGATCTATTGAATCCAAAATCTATAATTACTACACCCGAAGTAGTAGTACCTACTTCTAAGCACAAAAACTTTCCTATGGTGCCTAAGGTAGTATTTGGGAAAGGCGCCTTTAATCAGATGAGTTCTATTATTTCATCTGAGCGAAATAGCGTTGCTCCATTTATTTATCTGATAGATAGTGTGTTCGAAAGTAACACCTCGTTTATAGAGGATAGAATACCGTTGTCTTATACAGATGAAATAATTTATGTATCTACAGCAGAAGAGCCTAAAACATCGCAGGTAGATGCAATAGTTTCTAAAATTAAAGACGATTATCAATATATCCCAAGTGGAATTATTGGAATCGGAGGAGGCTCTATTCTAGACCTGTCTAAGGCTGTTGCAATTATGCTGACAAACCCTGGTAGTGCGGCAGACTATCAAGGATGGGATTTGGTTAAAAATAAAGCGGTATATCATGTTGGGGTTCCAACAATTTCTGGAACTGGTGCAGAAGTATCTCGTACCACCGTTCTTACCGGACCCGAACGTAAATTAGGTATCAATTCTGATTATACTCCGTTTGATCAGGTAATCTTGGATCCAGAATTGATAAAGGATGTTCCTAAAGACCAATGGTTTTATACAGGAATGGACTGCTATATTCATTGTATTGAGTCTTTGGATGGTACCTATTTAAATGCATTTAGCCAGAGTTATGGAGAAAAAGCACTCGATCTTTGTAAAGAAATTTTCCTAGAAACTTCTTTAAGCAAAGAAGAAGCAGATGCAAAATTAATGATGGCTTCTTGGCATGGTGGGATGAGTATCGCATATTCTCAGGTTGGTGTTGCTCACGCAATGAGTTATGGCTTAGCATATGTGTTAGGTACCAAACATGGAATAGGGAACTGCATCGTATTTGATAAACTTGGAGAGTATTATCCAGAAGGAGTAGCTGTTTTTAAACAAATGAAAGAGTTTCATAATATTAATTTGCCTAAAGGAGTTTGTGCTAATGTAACCGAAGATCAATTGAATGTAATGACTCAGGTAGCATTAAGTTTAGAACCACTTTGGGAAAATGCATTAGGAAGCGATTGGAAGTCAAAAATAAATGCAGATAAATTGAAAGAAATTTATCGTTCTTTATAAGCATTTTTCGATTTAAGTATATATGAAATATTTTTCGTCCTTTATATATCACAAAATTCTGGGATGGAAGATTGTTGGTGACTTTAGTGCCGAAACGGTAAAAAAATGCGTCGTTGTTGTTGTACCTCATACTAGCTGGCATGATTTCTATATTGGTCTGCTAATTCGTAAACTGGTAAATTTGAAAATTAGTTTCTTAGGAAAGAAGGAGCTCTTTAAATGGCCATTGGGCTGGTACCTTAAAAAAGTAGGAGGGATATCCCTTGATAGAACACCAGGTCAGAATAAAGTCGAAGCCATTGCAGAACTTTTTCAAAAAAGAGATGAATTGAGACTGGCTTTGGCTCCAGAAGGAACCAGAAAGAAGGTGAAAGAATGGAAAACCGGATTTTATCATATTGCCAAAACTGCAAAAGTACCAATCATCATGGTAACTTTTGATTTTGGAAAAAAACAAAACGTAATATCCAAACCGTTTTATCCAACAGATAATATTGAAAAAGATTTAGAGTATATGTACAGCTTCTTTAAAGGAGTTATAGGTAAGGTTCCTGAATATAGTTTTGATGGGAATTAAAACCTTTGAATTTTATCGTTCTTTATTTTGTCTTTGGTCTTTGTTTCAATATTATTTCCGCCAAATAAAAATTTTGTACTAGAAAATGTAGTTCCAAAAGTTATTGCTGCATAATACACTTGTGATATTGCACTTTCTACCTGCTCTGTGCTAAGCTCTTTTAAAGGATGAATATAAACAGACCAGAGAATCTCATTAGAAATAGCATATTTTACATCAAGTGCCGAATGAAAATTTGCAGTCATTGTATCTAGTAGCAAATCTTTGTCGAGAGAATTAGATGATGTAATTGGCGAGATAATTCTCATCCTGTTGTTAGTCTGATCAGTAACACAAAGCATTGGGATTTTTTTATATATAAATTTCCAATTGCCTAAAGATCCATTCAAAGTATCCGCATTTTTCTTAATAAGTTCTTGTAGTTTGTTGTTATCCATATCTTGGGCACAAATAATACCCGAAAATGAAAACAAAAGAAGAAAGAGTAGTCTTTTCATAGCTTTGAATTTAAATTATAGTCGGTTTTATGAGGAAAACATAACAAAAAAAGCTTAGTCATATAACTAAACTCTTTTTTTAGGATTTATTCTGTGAAAGAATGTTTAACGAATATTCTCTAATGTAGACTATGCCTCTTCGATAACTATAGAATCAACTGCAAAATCATGAATTGCTTTTCTTTTCTCATTTGCAGTTACGGTCAGCAATGAAATCCAACCTAAAGAGAATTTTATAAAAAATCGAATAAGCGCTTTAAAAAAAGGGAGATTTTTGTTATGATCGTCTTCTCTTTTTACAGCGATTTTGCTGAAGGAATGCCCTACTGTAGTACCATATGCGCTTGTCATGATAGGATCATAGAGGATAAATATAAAGGTAAAAGCAATAATTCTGAAAATGTTAGGAACATTATCAAACAATGCAAAAATTTCTGTTACAGCATACATCGCAGCGATTATTATTATTCCGTCTACTACAACAGCTTTTATTCGATTAGGTAAAATTGCATATTTTTTCTTCATATATTTTTATAATTAGCATCAATGTTTAAAAAGGAATAGCTTTTCAAATACATTTTGTATTATATATATGTCATGAGTTAGTAAATTGTTACTTAATCTATGCAAGATATCATAAAGCTTACTTGATTTCCTGTAGCCCGTCTAGTGTCCATGGCATTAATTCAGAAACGGTAGGGTGTACTAATACGACTTTGCGATACTCTTTATAGGTAATATTAGAATGTATAAGAGTGGCAAACATATTAATGATTTCATCACCGCCAACTCCCAAAATTGAAGCACCCAAAATCAGATCGGTTTCTGCGTCTACCAATATTTTAACAAACCCATTCGTTTCTCCCATTTCTTTAGCTCTACTTATTTTGCTCATAGGTTTAATGGCTTTTAACACCTTTTTTCCACTTTTTATAGCCTCTTTTTCTGTAAGACCTACTCTGCCAAGCGGTGGATCGGTAAACAGCCCATAGACCATATTTCTATCCCCAAGGGTGCGACCCCCTTCAAAAAGTCTGTCCAGAACAATTTCTGCATCATTTACTGCGGTATGTGTAAATCCACCATGACCATTTACATCTCCTACGGCAAATACACCTTCAACAGTAGTTTGGCAATAGGTATCTACTTCGATAAATCCACGGGTATTGGTTTTTATCCCAGTATTTTCAAGATTTAGGGTATCGCTGTTAGGAGTTCTTCCTGCAGCTACCAAAATCTGATCTCCAGATAAGGTTTTGGATGCTCCATTTATTTCAATTTCAACTTCTTTATGATCGGATTTTTGTATGATATTTGTTGTGTTGGCACCACAATAAATAGTTATTCCTTCATTTTCTATAAATTCTTTTATCGCATCGGCAACGTCTTTATCTTCTCTGGGCATTAACTGGCTATTTCTTTGTATAATACTTACCCGAGCACCAAATCTTCTATAGACTTGAGCAAATTCAACACCGATGTATCCTCCTCCAATTACTATTAAATGCTCAGGGATATTTTCCAGATCCAATAATCTGGCACTATCAAGCCAGTTTACAGTATCTAAACCTGGGATTGGTGGGGCAGAAGGTCTGGTTCCTATATTAATATATATGTTATCAGCGGTATAAGTCTGATCATTTACTTTAATCTTTTTATCTCCTGTAAAACTTGCTTTGCCCATAATGAGTGTTACATTAGGGGTGTTATTCATCCAAGATGCCAGTCCATTACTGCTGCCATTTCTTATGCTGTTCATACGATCTCTTACGGTACTGAAATCAAGAGTTAGGTTTTCAGAATGAAAACCATAAAAATCACCTCTTTTGGCTTGATAAAAGGCTTTTGCAGAGGCAACCAGGGTTTTGGTGGGAGTACAGCCATAATTAACACAGCTGCCGCCTACTTTATCGGCTTCAATAACTCCGATGGTTTCATTTGTAGGGATTAGCTTGCCGAGTAAGGTTCCTGTAGCTTGTCCTGTTCCTATAATAAGATGTGCAAAATGTGTCATAAGCCTATTAATTTGTATGTTTTGGATATAGTGTTGTTTGTTGTTCGAGAATTTTTAATACTATTTTTGTCTAATTATTTTTTAGAAATATACCGACTAATGTTTTTCATAAATATACTTAAACTCAAAATCAAGTGAAAGATCTAAAGCTTATTATTTATGTCATTTTAAGTAAGATTTTTTCATGTAAAATTTTAAAAAAATATACTCTAAAAGTAATGCGTCACTGCCAAATTGAGTTTGTAAATAGAATGGGATATACTTAAAAAAGAACTTAGCATGGCTAAACTCTTTTAATATAGTATAGAACCTGTTTTTGTTTAAAATATCTCTTTATATCGCTTATAGTTAACTCCATTTTTCCCTTTCCAACCACCAAAAGGTAAAACAATATCTGAGCGATGTGAAGTTTTTAAATGTTCACTTGCTTTCCATATTTCTTTTCTGGTCGAAAATTTATCATATGTCGGTAAGATAAATTCGTTTGGTAGTATTCCACATTCTGATAACGTTAATAGGATTCCATACCGTTTATACTTATCCGTTTTTGGTAAAGTCTTATTTTTTGCTATTCTTTTTTCCAACTTTCCGGGAGTTTCATTTGGTTTGGATTTAGAAATTAAATCTAACAATTCAATAAGTTTGTCTTTATCTTCTTTTGTAGAATTTGGCTTTTCATACTTCAGGATTTCCTCAAGCTCAATCAGGTTATGGACTGGCATTTCATTCCAAGAATGCCCTAAATAATAGGTATAAAGTTGAGAGGTTCTATCAATAGTTTTCTTTTTGGGTAGTCCGCATATTTCGCAAGTATCTTTTCCTTCAAAGTTATGCTTCGACAAATTTTTAATATAAATATAACTCATCAACGTTTGTCTTCCTCTAGGAAACTCACCTGTTATCCCTTTTAGAAACATTGCCTTTGCAAAATCCAATGTCAATTTGGGGTTACTTTTAAACGCTAATAATCTATCTAAAGAATTATCGTGTTCGAATGTTTCAAAATTATTAGGAGAAAAATCATTGTCCTTTAACAGATTCAAATCGGATTGAGTAACCGAATCAGGAATTTTGTGCTCGTGTCTATCAAGCTCAGGGTTGTAAAAACCATTTTCATGGAAATAAACCTTTTTTAATATCGAGATTGTTTTTTTGTCCATGTATTCTAATTACGCTAAAGGTTTAAATAAAGCTCGTTTTAATGTGTTTTATTCTGTTTATAATAATACATTAACTATGTATGTTTGGTAATTTTTCTTTGAGGTTTGCCCTTTCACTCATGTTTGCAGCAATCCTAAGAAATTTCAATTTAGGAAGACTCTTTAATATTTCAATAGTTGATGGGTTTTTAATTACTTTTGAGCAACCTATTAGGTAAAGAAAAACAATATTTGGATGTCCTTCAAGAAAGTTAATATGAGTTAAGCCTTTATTTTCGCTCAAATTTAGAAAAACTAGTTGTTTGAGTTCTCCTGCCAAGTTAAAATTTTTAAACTTATTGCATTTTTTTATGCTCAGGTATTTTACATTACTCAGGCTTTCTAATCCATTAATAATTTTCAGCTGCTGCCCTCCGATAACTTCAAAACCTTCTAAGGTATTATCCTTGGGTACTATTATTTCCACAGCATTCCTGCACCGGGATATATTTAGTTTTCGTAACGCATTAAAGTTGCTAAAATCTAATCGATAGCTTTTGTCTTCAAACAGGGTTAAAGAGTGGTGTTCAGGTTTCAGTTCTTTATACTGAAAATACGCTTCCATTTTTCCTCCGAAGATTTTATCTTTAATAGAATTTTGTGAACAAATACTCTCGTATACATCATGAAAATAACTTTGATAGGTAAACATAGATAGTGCAGTAAAATCTTTTGCGCTTTCTAATTGAGGATGCTTGTATAAATGAGAGATTTCTTTCCATGAATCAATTCTAGGAAATGTTTTTTGCCATGTATCTGTTTCTTCTAATCCAAACCCGTCGGGTGCGTTTTTTATGATACTTATGTATTTATTATTCATTATTGATTTTTAGAAACAAACTCATTTTTTCGTTCGATAATTGATGTTCCTTTCCAAGGTATGAACATTTGATTTTTATGTCAAATTAATACCTAAAAAAATGTAAATGATGTGTCACTAACTTTGTAAATAAGCGCATACCTTTCAGAAAGGCTAAATTGCCTTAGATTTTTTTATACAGTATCAGGCAATGGCATCTTTTAGTTGTTCCATAACTGTTTTTTCTCGTTTTGATAATTCGATTAATATTTCAGAAGCATGATTTACATACTTAATGTCTTTTGTTTCTCCTATTTCAATGAATAAATCTGCAACATTTGTCCATAATTTAGCTATTGCATCGTACTCTTCGCTTAGTATAATTAATGCCTTAGAATTAAGGAGTTCTCCACTTTCTTTAATAAAATCGCGATATATTTTTCTGAACAAAGAACCTCCTGTTCCTCCTTTTTCCATTAAAGAAGCTGAAGTTTGAAAATCCTTTTTTATATCCTTACTGGTTTCAAACCACTTCTTAATCTCTGTACTTGTCTTAAGTATTCCTTTGTAGCCAATATTCTTTATAGGTGGATTTAAGAAGTCATTGGCATTATTGCGAATCGCATGTTTAATTGCAATTTTTAAATTTGGCATTTCTCCTTTTTTAGAAATAGTATATGAAAGGTTTTTAGAAGACATAGGACCTCTTTCGTTTCTTGCTAACGCCAAATTTTTTAATGTTGTTTTAGCATTTCTACCTTGCTGATTCGTATCATTTAGATATGCTAATTGGTCATCATAACCATAGATTGAGGCATAGTGACCTGCAAAATGAATTTTTGTGGTAAAATAATCCAAATGATAACAGTCTAACTTTAGACCAACTGCTTTCCCTTTTTCTATATTTTCCTGAACATTTCTCCAGGCTTTTTTTATTGATGAAGTTTCTTTTACCTCTAAATCTAAGTTTAGGTTTCTACAAATATTCTCCGTTAATACGTCTGGTTTTACTCTACCACCGATAAATGGAAAATCCATGATTTTCATATTCCAAAAAATATACCCTAAACCTTCTCCAAGTCCAAATAGCATGGGTTCTGACAGGTTAATATCAAGTTGATATAGTAAACTTCCTGTAGTTGTAGTTTCGCAATGTTGCCCATTAAACGGCTTAAAATTTTTGATTATCATACAATTTGTTATTTACTAATGGCTAAATTACGATGGAGTCATGACAACCCTATGTCAACTTTGGTTGATAGTTTTCAAATAATTTTTTTGAAAGGTCAAAAATCAGTTACATTTTTAAATGTACTATTGGTTAACTTATACTCTGATATTCTATCGAGTCTGAATTCTGTAAATACTTCTTTTTCTGTTATATCTCTAATTATTATAATTCATAGTATACCAAGCTGTCCATGTATAGTAGTCTTTAGTAGTTGGAGGTTGTTGTCCAGAGAATTTATAACCAACTTCAGAATCATGCCCTAAAATTTTTTCCATAAACTTTGCAGAAGTATAACTGGTATAACTACTGACTCATCATTCTCTTTTGAATAAAAAATATAATTTAAAATAACCTCTAAACTATAGGGTAAATACCAAAAACGGGTATTGATTATAATCTTTGTCAGGTACTTTTAATGATTTACTATAAGAAAAGGCTGAGTCAATATTTTATTGCCGTTTTTATAAACACATAATTCTCTATCACCTCTGTTGTTAAATATGCATTCATATTTATAATCTCCATTAATGAATTCATAGCTTATATTTTCGCCACGATATCCATTCAGAATTTGTTTTCCGTTTTCGATTATTAAATCAGGTTTTTCATTCATTTCGGCGTTAATTGACCAAGAGGCATATCTATACTTTCCGTTACTTAACACATCTATTCTAACTCTAAATTTTTTGGTCTCTGCTAGTAGTATAGGTTGTTCGAATTCGCCCAGGCTATTGTGAATCGAATTTTTATCGGCTTCAATTATTTTTTCTCTAATAGTTTGTTCTGTATCAGATAGATTTAAAGAGAGTAATCTGCCATCATAATCAATCCAAAGCGCCCCTCTGTTTAGCATTATTCCTCTCCAACCTACAGCAGACCAATCTTTATTCAAGTCTGATTTGGTAATCGTTTGTGTTAGTTTATCATCAAAAATTTTATCATATCGCTTCATAAAATCGGTTTCATCTTTTATATGAGGAAGAGGATATCTTCTTTTAAAAGGAAATGCGATAAAGGTTTTTAATTTTTCGATATTCCTATTTTCAATACAATCAATAAATGTTTTGATAACATCCTGATGTTCTTTTTTCATTTCTTGGGACGAAGCCAGGCTAAAGGCGAAAACAATTAGTATAAATGTTAATTTTTTTTTCATCATTGTGGGTACTGTTTGTAATAAGATTATGTAACTGTCTTAGTAGGTTAGCTATCAATTAGTAGTTTATGCTAAGCTATTTTTTATTCATTAACTATATTTCCTGTTTTATATTTAATGACTTTTATCATTTTACCTTGCTTATTATAATCACACCATTCTCCTTCTTTTTGACCATTTTCGTAATTACCTTCTTGTTTTAGAATGTTTGTTTTATAATAGTAGTCCTTGTATTTGCCATTGCCAAGTGATCCGAAATTAGTATGGTAAAGTAAGTTTCCTTGGCTGCCATATATTCTATATTTACCTATCATCAGACCATTATCCCAGTTTTCTGTCTTGATTACTTTTCCTTTGTATGTGGTTTTCCAGAGACCTGTTTTGTATCCATTTTTAAAAGAACCTTTTTCATTAATATTTATATTAATATAATTTTTATTGGGTAAGTCATATTTTAATGTTCTTTTCTTTGTTCCATTTTCTGAAACCTCAATATCACCTACATTTTCATCTTTAATATAGATATTGATGTTATAAACTCCGTTAAGTGGTTTTAAATCATCTTTATATTGATAATAAGAAATACCATTCTTATTCTCTATTTTAATATCGAAAGATAAAATAGGTTTCGTAATTGGTTCGAAAACTTTTTTTTGAGAAAAAGATAGAAAACTACATAATAAAACTAAAGAAAGAATATTTTTTTTCATATTAGCTGATTTACGGTTTATAAAACTTTATAATATGGTCTTGCATAGCTATCCATTGATATTTCCAAAATGATAATCTCTTATGAGAGTTTCGAGGAAATAAAATCTTTTGAGTTTTTATTATCGATTATTTTTTTATTCGTTTACTTAGATAATATACTACTGCCGTGATTCCCCAAATAACTAAAAAATCTATTATTAAATTCCAAATGTTCCAAGAAAATCTTAATTCATCTGGAGCAGTAAAAAATCGATTATAATATTGTAAAGGAAAACCAATTTTTAATTCAGGGAAACCCGAAGTAAAAACAAAGTTTAAAACAGTCAAAAATGATATTGAAAGAAAGATCAAAATTGATACTACAGTTACTGAAATTATTTTTTTCATCTAATAAGAGTATTTAGCGTATGTCATGTTTTCCTTTCATTAATTTTTTACCCTCTTCCTTTCTTTGCAGATTACGCGTATTAAAAATTTCGGAACCCCGATCATAAGAAATCGAATTCAAGATTTGTTCAAGTTCTTCCCTAAGTTCATAATCAGAATTCAATATGATATCGGCGTACCTATGTATATATATCTTATGATTTACTCTTTTTAATTAGACCAACGATTGTTGTATGACTATGTGATTATCTCGATGGGTTAGCTATCAATTAGTAGTTTAGGCTAAGCTGTTTTTTTATTCATTAACTATATTTCCTGTTTTATATTTAATGACTTTTATTATTTTACCTTGCTTATTATAATCACACCATTCTCCTTCTTTTTTACCATTTTCGTAATTACCTTCTTGTTTTAGGGTTCCTGTTGTATAATAAAAATCTTTATACTTGCCACTACCATTTGATCCAAAATTGGTTTTATAAAGTATATCTCCTTTAGAATTATAAACTCTATATTTCCCCAAAATTAATCCATTGTTCCAGTTTTCAGTTTTTACTAGTTTGCTTTCATATGTGGTTTTCCAAAAGCCATCCTTGTAACCTTTTCTTATATTACCTTGCTCACATAATCCAGAAAAGTTATAGCTGTTTACAATATCAGTATCGGTATCTAAATAAGTTTCACATATCTCATATTTACTGTTAAGTAAATGATTGTCGGACTTTCTATTATAAATAAAAACCCCTTGTTTATTATTTATCAATATTCTATGTGAAGATGTAGGGATAACTGGTTTTTTTACTTCTTGTATTTGCGCATTTAAATAGCTATTAGTTATTATCCAGCACCATAGTATCGTAAAAGCTATATATTTCATTTTTTATAAAATTTTATAATATCATCTTGTAATGCTTTCCATTGAAATTTCCAAAATGATAATCTCTTATGAGAGTTTCGAGGAAATAAAATCTTTTGAGTTTTTATTATCAATTAGATTTTGGAAATAATTGTCAATATTTTTAATCATCCAAAGCTTTTAAAATATCTTCTACTGGGATACACATGGGGTTGGAGAGGTAGGGTTTGTATGAATCTAAATAGAAGGGTTTGTATATCTTACAAGGCACACAAGTTAAATTTTCAAGTAACCTTTTTATTTCTTTTTCCTCCAAAAAACTAGTTTCACTTCCTTGACTTTTGGATGTTTTAAATGCTACTTCTGCAATATAAGTGTATGGTTTTTCAGGGATATTAACTTTTTTGTTTTCCAAAATGAAACCAGATAAAGCATTATTAGATTTTCTAAGGTTTTCTACAGTAAAATTGACATTTTTATTTAATGGACAATACATTAAAGAATTAATGAGAGTACTATCTAATTTTATGTTCGTATTGAAATATATATTGTATAAATCAGATCTATTAGTGGTAGGACTCTTTTCGAAATCCAAAAATTGGATTTTTGTTTCTTGTATATTATTGTCCAAACGGCAGCTGATTGAAAATACCAATATTAAAATAATGAGTGTGAAGTTAATTATTTTCATTTAGTTTCTAAATATTTTTGTATTGCAAAAAGTAACTGACTAGAAGATGTTATGCTATTTTTGGTTATGTCTTCATTGAACATGTTTCCTGATTCTCCATGACTATATTTAGGATGCTGTTCAAAGATATTTTTTAATCATCCAAAGCTTTTAAAATATCTTCTACTGGGATACACATTGAGTTAGAAATATAGGGTTTTCGAGTATCCATAAAAAATCTATTTACTACTTTACAATTGATACATTCTATTTTTGAAATATGGTTTTTGAGAAACTCTTTACTTAAATATTCTTCACTACTATGATCAGCGTTATAGAATATTACCTCTGCAGTGTAATAATGCAATTTTTCAATTTTGGGTGAGCTCTTCACTTTTTCAAATGATCCTGACAAATGTGGGTTGTTAATACCTGTAGCTTCTATACCAAAATCAATATTTTCATTACTTAGAGAACAAAATAAGTAAGGATCTCCTCCTATTTCTTTTAATAACGAATCAATTGCAATATCAGATGAAAAATTCACATTATAAATATCCAGAATAGGATGCTTTTTGTCAATAGGTTTAAATTTTAAATAATTTAAATTGGCTTGAGGTATATTATGATCTTTTGAACAGGAAACAAAATAGAATATTCCTATGGACACAGTCAAAAGTGCTATTTTATTTTTTAATGATTTCATTGTGTTTCTATAAAATTATTAATAGAATTTGATAGTAAGCTAGAAGCGGAAATTGTTGCCTTTACGAGTATTTCATTAAGCATTTTCTTGGCCTCACCATGACTATATTTGGTAATGTGTAGCACATGAATATCTTTTGGATCAGGAGTCCATTGTCTACCTGCATCTGCCACAGCATCATCTACAATATAATTTTCTGGGTGAGTATAAATATTGATCCAGTAATTCATCTTAGGTTTTGGTGTACGCATATGAATATCCGAAATTATTTTGATATGTTCTCCTGCTCCTACAGGATCAAGAGTAATTAATACCTCTACCATATATCCCATATCAGTAAGTATTTGGGATAAATGCGCCCCATTCCATCCACCTAAACTATGCCCTACAATATTTACTTGTGTACCATCTTTATTGGGTATTAGACTTAGTACATTAATTCTAATATCTTCCTCTCCTTTTACCTCATTATATCCAAGGAATTTAGAATGATACTGAGTGTGTAGTATTTTCTTTTTAAAGTCAGTTCCTACTCGAGACATATTATTTGTAGGACCAGAGCCATAAAAAGGCTCCTTATCCCCAGCACCGCCAATAAAAAAGGTGACTACCTGTTTGTAAGTTGCTTTGGTATTTATATTTGGGTTAAGACTGCCTATGTGGGCATAAATAGTTGCTGTTTGTTTGCCTTTGGTTACTTGTATTGGTGTTTTTAACAGTCCATCCTCATACGTGCCTCCTGTGGTGAGTTGTTGAGTAGTACTCTCATCATCATAACTGGCAGACCATTGTATCTGGCTTAAATCATCACCTTCTTCATAATTTTTTAAAGTTGCATGATAAAAGTATTCATGCTTAGGGCTAATATATTTTATCTTGTTTCCTGCTTCATCAAACGGTCCCTCTACTTTGATTACTTTTATAGCTTCTTCTTCCTCATCTGGCGTAGTTAGAGCTACCTCATCACTAAGAAACGCCGTTACTCGTCTAGGCGTAGTATATTTACCTCGGGAGTGTGAATCTTCGATTCCTGCAGCCGTGATTAGTAGGGTTTCTGTAAGTGATTCTGTGCCGTTTGCCTTAAAGTCTGTACGATCATAGGTTACATAGCAATCAACAAATCTAATCCTACGGGGTCTGCTACCGGGCATACTATTGGTATATTCCAGAATGATTTCTTGTATCTGTTGGGTGGGGTGTATCGCCTTTTCAAAAAAGTAGGTGTCTTTTGTAGATTCGATCACAGCTAATAATCCTGTATGAAAAGGTCTCGAGGTTGGTCGCCCTGTCTCATCACTACCCTGTGTTATACTGTGACTGGCTTGTAGTACATTATACACTTGCCCATCGGCATATAATTTGGCAATAATGCCCATGTTTTTGGTTTTAAGAGTTTTTAAACCTATAAATCGTATGGGTAGGATGGCTTAAAAATACAAAACTTTGATTGACTACTCAATGGATTATTTGCTTAATATCACGTTTGCTTTTTTACTCGATTCTTTTTTGTACTTTTGAAATGCGAACATATTTCAATTTTATTATCAATGGTGTACTTATCACAATTACGTCTTAAACAGAAAATCTTGGGGGAGCATACGGGTGAAAGTCCCGAGACCTATCTAAGCACCGCTTGGAATGTGTTCGCAGTGACTTCCCTTTTTTTGAATTTTATTAATCTTAAATTTTCATTCTTATGCGAACACAGAATGGTCAGGAAACCTGCACTTGCTTAAAAAGTAAGGCTGGTAAGACAGCAATCTCACAACCTTTAACTGATGAGGAAAAAGAATTCCTTAGTTATGTAAAATTTCACGGATTAGATAGCTTTATTAGATCTCTAAAATTGATTCATGACATTTCATTGTATCACTCGGATTACCTGATTGATGAACATGAAAAAGTTGCCCTACATGATGTAAAAATCTTATGGGAAAGGTTTGAGGGGTTGGATAAAGCTTAAACTTGGTATTCTATAAAGGAGGTTGTTGTTTGTGAGATGACCTCCTTTGTATAGGAAGTGGTGTAGAGTTATAATAGGTTATCGTTGAAATATTGACAACTTTTATTAAAGTTGTTGACAATTTAACAATCTAAAATCACTATTATTAATTAATTAGAATATTAAAATATTGGATTTTTATTACCTAGGTCTTGGGAAAAAGGCTTTGCATAGGAACCATTGTTAGAATTCGTTACTTTTCATAAGGTTATAAGCTTTTAGTGCTATATCCACCCCTAATTTTGGAACAACCATCAATTTAGCTATTTTAGGGTTCAAATATGTCTTAAAATATGGTATTTCTGGATTTTTGTAAATATTTCGTTTAGTCTCAGTTAATGATTCAGAAACGGTTAGTATGCTGAAATAGTCAAACCATTTATTTAATACCTGTTTTTCGTCAGCTGCAGATAAAATAGAGCATTCTTTGTAAACTGAGCCAATAGCCCAACTTAAGTAATGTATGCAATTAAACAGTCTTAAATAGTTCGCGAAATTATAATCTACATTATCACTTAATTTGTGAAACATTATGTGTCTATTAAAGCTATCCTTAATATTTCTATTTTTCGTATTAGCATAGAGATTATCTTTTAGATACTTTACAAATTGATTTGACCATAATTCATAATATTCTCTATGTTTTTTTAATATAGATTTTTCTTGATTTTTATCAAAATATTCATTGTTTCTTATGTTAGATTCATACCTCTTATTTAAGTATTCTTTTTGTAGATTAACATAATCTGCAGTTAAGTAATTGAATACTTTTAAAAGCTCCTCTATATTAATTTCGCTCTCTTTGTGAATACCTTTTTTTTCTACCAATAGTTTTCTTAATGTCCCCTCAATAATAGGCAATAATGTGTTTATTGCACCATTGAAATCCTTTTGTAAGCATAAAACTACTGATTCATTTATTGATTGTTCATAATCTTTTAAAAATGGTCGCGTAGCAAAGAATCCATCTATAAAATGTATTGTTGACCTTAAATTTAAAAACCTTTCTGCAAAATGAGTTAGTATTTTTTCATCAATATTATCATTTTCAGAAATTATTCTTCTCAGCTTATTAATTTCAAATACTTGTACATATGGATGTAAGAAAATCCAATTTGATTTTCTCAGGCTTTCATTTACTTGATCAAGCTTTTTTACTTGTGAGATTTGCTTGTTTATATCTTCAATTTCTTTTTTGTAAGCTTTTTTCAAAGTAGAGTATTAATGAATGCTAACATCTCGGCTATGGTTAGTACGGGATTAAAATGTGATTAATTTCCGATTAAGCACTTAGCCAAAACTTTTTATTTTGTTTTAATTTTTCATTTTCAAAGCCAAGTCAAAAGATTCGGTGGATATTATAAGAATAGACTAAACTAAACTTTGGATTGAACATCAAAACCCGTATTAATAATAGGTTTTGTTTGCCAGTTTTTTATTCAAATTCAATTAATTCTAATTCATCTAATATCTGCTTTTCGTCTAAGAAATAACTTGAAGAAAAAGTATATCCATTTTTTATTTCATTTTGATAATCACTATAAATATTTATTTCTATCTCAGGTGATTCAAATGTCTTACCTACATATACAAAAACATTTGATAAATCTGTAATATTTGGAGTGAAATAAATTTTACTATTGATTTTGTTTTTACTTTTTAAAGTTTCGATTTTTTCTAAATCCGTATTAAAAATTATTAAATAATTTCTTAAATAAGATTTAGGATATTTGTCTTTAATTGACTCTAATATAATTTTATCAATCCTGTCATTTGGATAATTTTCTTGTTGCGGATACTCTTTTAAGAGTTTTTCAATTCTACTTCCTGTATATTTGTCATCCTCTTTTTTTTGTTCCAATAAATTGTAAACAGTAGAGAATTTTCTTTTATAAAAAACATTTCCAATAGTTGTTTCACCATAATTTTTATCGGCAACAATAACTATATGCTTCAAAATTCTACATTCTTCAATGTCTAATCCTTTAATTATTCTTTTACTCATTTATTTTGTGGTTAACGTTTTATGTATAAGTCGTTATATCGCGATAGGGCATTATGACTTTATATATTTGTGCTTGGGTAAGTATTTTTAATCCACACTTTAGATTTTTTACTCACTTTACTATTTACCTTTATTCCAATTTCTCCGTTACTTATTTCCTCTACGGTATCATCATTTAATTTAAGTCCAATAATTTTTAGTTTTCTAAAACTATTATTTTTTTCAATAAATAGATAGTTCCCAGTTTTAAGTTTAACATCATTAATTTTAAGAATAAAAACTTCCCCTTTTAGAAAAATTTCATCTACTGTACCAATAAGCTCAATATTTTGAGGTATAAAAGAGATCAAACCATAATTATATATTACTTCTCTTGCTTCTTCTTTTGTTATTATTTCATTCTGAATATCATAATATAAATTAAATAATTGCCATGTTGTTAATAAACTTCTTTCATCGTTGAGAGCATCATTTTTTTGCTCCTCTGTAAATGGTGGATTTTCTCTTTCGATTGCGGGTAAATGCCTTTGATGAT
This sequence comes from Aquimarina sediminis, assembly GCF_002895435.1. Classification (GTDB taxonomy): domain Bacteria; phylum Bacteroidota; class Bacteroidia; order Flavobacteriales; family Flavobacteriaceae; genus Aquimarina; species Aquimarina sediminis. Next base: position 948,642 of record NZ_POYJ01000001.1, on the reverse strand, counting down.
TTACAATATATAATCCAAAAACATCAAACTTTCCTCTTTCCTTTGCTCTACGATACTTTATTTTTGAAATTTGACTACACTCCGAGTCTTTTGAGGTTCCTCCAATACCTTTTACTTCAATAATCAAAAGCCCTTTTTCGTTTTCAATTTGGATATCTTCTTCTTTTATTTTAGTTGCTTGAGTATCCATGTCTATTACATTTTCAAAACCAAGCCATTCTAAAAAATTAATAACTGCTGCAACCAATTTATCACCAGTTTCTGTAATGATATCATGTAAAAAACCATACTTCTTTAGGTTTTCTTCTATTTCAATTTCTTTTTGTTTAATTTTTCTTTGATATTCTTTGAAAATTAATTCCTTTTCATTTAGCAGGTTTAAATGATTTGGTAAGGCATATTCAGTTTTATTTGTCCATTTCTTTTGATTAGAATTAGGAAATAAAGAGGGGTGAGCAGTCGGAGCAATAGACTGAAGGAACTCTAATATAAAATCAGAATTATCTTCTAATATAGGGAATAAATAAAGCCTTAGTTTATCGTCGAAATATGTAAATGAAATTATTTCGTCACTTTTATTTTTCAAAATCGGATGAAATCGAGGATCGAGTATTTGTTCTTCATTATCCCAAACAGTTGGATAATGATAGATATTTTCATAAGTAAAATCCGAATTATATTTTTCAAGAAAATTGCCGAACTCATTATTTTTAATAATTACTTCGGTTTCTTTTCCAAATTTATTTTGTTTAAAGGGGAAGATCGGCATGAATTCATATAAACTATATTTATTTCTGGTTAGTAATTTTGAGTGATCACCATTTTTTTTGACAAGCTTATATTCAATATTAATATTTTCGTTTTGAAAAACTATAATTATGCATTCTCTCTTTAATATTTCTTTAATTCCTTTTACTAAAAATTTTGATGCGAATCCGCGAGGATCAAAAATGGTTTGTGGATGCCTACATTCCAAATAATTATCAACTTCAGTTTTGTTAACAGTTCTTGTATGATCTTCTTTTTTATAATCAATTGTATCTTCATTTGACAAATCCACAATTACAATTTCAAATTCATGAATATTTGGTGGAAAATCCTTATTTGGAAGACAGTACTTGAACTCGTATTTTTGGTTTTTCGTGTCTACTAATTTTCCCAAACTGCCTTCATAAATATTGAAACCTTTTTCTTTCAAAGCTTGATTAGTCTTTGTGGTTAGGTTTAGTGTGAGAATTTGAGGTTTATCAATCATTTTTTTTATTTTACACTAACGTTTCTTGTATGGTGCGTTTGCTTCCCGAAGGGAGCAAATGAACTATACAAATTGTTGTCAATATTTTTTAAAATATAGTTTTCATTATTTTATCCGTACCATTTAAAAGCTCTGAAATTTCCTCTTTTGTTGGTTCCCGATCCTTAAAATGATCACATAAATTTCTCAAATCAGCAAGTCTTTGAATAAATCTCCAATCAGGAGTGTCATAAACATCATTTGTTTTTAATAAGTCATTATAACTTGCTATTGATGGGTTCTTTTTCTCAATATTAATATTGTGATTTTCAGTAACTTGATTTAAATGTTTCTCTATTAAAACACCGGCTATTGCTCCCGAAGCTCTTAAAAACCCTTTCTTTAATAATTCTTTTGCTGAATCTAATTCTGTGTCAAACAAATCAGCTTGCACTATTTGTTTAATATCGAAAAGAGAACTTTTTAGTTTGTTTTCTGCCGAATTTAAGATATCTAGTTGTTGAACAAATTTAGGATAGGCAGCGGACCTGTCAGCTATAATTTCATCACCAATTTTTCTAACAACATTTATTAAATAATCAGAAACAGAATAGTTTGTGTATTCTAATTTTTTTCTGTTATCATTTTTATAAAGAATTTTAAAATCATCTAGTCTATGAGGAATTAGTTGTTTGATAACTTGAAAAGCTTCGGAGTACCATTGTTCGTAATTTCTATTGAAGTCAATTGGTTTTATTGTTTCTAAAACCTCTTCTTTATTTGGTATGCTGTCCAGATTTCCTAAATCTTTAACTATTCCTAACTGAAGTTCTATTCCAGTTCGTTGTAACCTTTTGAGATCTACTTTAATTTTTTCAAGATTAGTTTTCATCTAATTATTGATAATGCAGGAGTATAGTCACCAAAGTAACTACATCTCCAATATTTAAGATACACAGCCACCTAAGCAACCATACACCAAGTCTATATTTATTCGAAAGCCTGAATTTAAGAAAGTTAGCACCACGAAGATTACGGTAAAACCACACTTTTTAAATTATTTTAAAAATGATTTTTTGTTAAAATTGGGGTAAAGTAAAAGTGTAATTGTCATAAAATTAAATAGTTAAGTTTTTAAGGTTCAAAAACACAGAATTTTGGCTAATAATGGTGTAGTTTTTGTGTCCGTTTTAATAATTCCTAAGAACACCCGTTTTACGGAAAACCGTAATAACCATAGGAGGTACGAAAGGGTAGTGGTGATGAAATGTATATAGGTGTGAGGGGATATTTCCAACTTTTTGATGTTGGGTAGCTAATGTTTGGTTTGAGTGCTTCGAGAAAAGCTCAGTGACCGCTCACTTCGGCTACGCTCAGTGACCGCTACACTTCGGTAGCACTTCGACAGGCTCAGTGTGACAATCCAATATATCGATCTATGTTCTTTTAAAACTACATTTTGTTACAATAATTTGGTACGGAGAGCACTCTTATTTAGAATGATTATTGCCAACTGAATTTTGTGCTGGATTTTCCGAGACGTTTTCCAGAGCTCTGGATTTTGTGCCGGATTTTCCGGGAAGCTTTCCAGGGCTCTGGATTTTGTGATGGGTTTTCCGGGAAGCTTTTCAAAGCTCTGGATGTTGCTCTGGGTTTTCAGAAGCAATCTATAAAACTCTGAATAAGTATATCGGGAATAAAACACTTCATACTGCCATCTTTGTTTAGCTTTTCTCTCCCGAGGGCTGAGCGGAGCCGAAGCCCGGTGTTATGAAAACTATATAACTTATACATCACGAAGCCTTACCCTTCGAGAGCACTTCGACAAGCTCAGTGTGACAACTCAGGGTACGAACTACTTACTTTGTATTCGTGTCGAGGCTGAGGCTCTCGAAGCCCGGTGTTATGACAACCGAATGCCTACCTTAATAATAAACCACATAGTACAATTCCGCTTTCACTTCGGCTACGCTCAGTGACCGCTTACACTTGAGAACACTTCGACAGCACTTCGACAACACTTCGACAACACTTCGACAAGCTCAGTGTGACAACTCAGGGCGCAAAATTCTTATCGTATTGGTAGTCGCTCTTATTTGCAGTTATAAAGAGTATGGTAATGCTATTATTTGCTAACTTATGTAGATGAGTAGTACATAAGCTAACAAATAATAACAATTATAAGTGTTTTAAGTATTGGTATAGTATAAAAAACCTGGTAGAGTAGGTTATTCATTCACTATTTCTTCCATAGTGTGGTATACATTCTGCACATCGTCATCTTCTTCGATCTTTTCTAGTAGCTTTTCTACATCGGCAGCCTGTTCTGGAGTAATTTTTTTGGTTACCTGTGGGATTCTTTCAAAACCAGAAGACAGGATTTCGATTTCACGGCTTTCTAACTCCTTTTGGATGGTTCCAAAACTTCCAAAGGGTGCATAGATTAATATTCCATCATCATCCTGGAATACCTCTTCGGCACCAAAATCGATAAACTCTAGCTCTAGTTCTTCTGGATCTAATCCTTCTCCATTGATTCTAAAGTTACAGGTATGGTCAAACATAAACTCTACAGATCCCGATGTACCCAGGTTACCATCACATTTATTAAAATATGATCGTATATTGGCTACGGTTCTGTTATTATTATCTGTTGCTGTTTCTACCAAAATAGCAATACCATGGGGAGCATACCCTTCAAAAAGAACTTCTTTGTAGTCCCCTTGTTCTTTGTCAGAGGCTTTTTTGATGGCTCTTTCGATATTGTCCTTGGGCATGTTTACAGACTTGGCATTCTGGATCACTGCTCTTAGGCGAGAGTTAGTGGAGGGATCAGGTCCTCCTTCTTTTACTGCCATTACAATATCTTTACCTATTCTAGTAAACGCTTTTGCCATTGCTGACCAGCGCTTCATCTTACGTGCTTTTCTAAATTCGAAAGCTCTTCCCATTATGCTAGTTTTAAAAATCTGAATACAAACATAAGTAGAAACCAAGTTTTTGACAAATGTTTGTGTAACTTCAATATATTAGAAATAATATTACTCCCCCTCGATAATCGTATCGATGATTTTGGCAAGCGTAAAATCCTTTTCTGTAATGCCACCGGCATCGTGCGTAGAAAGGCTAATCTGTAATTTATTATACACATTAGACCAGTCTGGGTGATGCTGTAGGGCTTCAGCTTCAAAAGCAATACGAGTCATAACAGAGAAGGCATCTTTAAAATCAGTAAACTCAAAGGTAGTATGGATCGCATTATCGTGATACTCCCAACCATCTACATCGTTTAATTTTGCTTTGATTTCAGATTCTGATAATTTTATCATTAGTATACTATTAGGTATTTGTTAATTACTATTTGTTTCTTATTTATTGAGTCCTAGCTCATCCCGCAAGACCTCATCTTTATTGCTGTTCTTTCCCCAATATGCGGATTTTATACTTTTGATCTTCGTCGCTTTTGTCGTAAGCTTCTTTGCATTGGGACCAAAACCACTTTTGTAGGTTTCTTCCCAGTTTTCGATTTCATAAGGAAAAGAGCTGGTAAAGGTAATACTTATACTACGATCCAGGTCAGGATACTCTAGAGTATATGTAGTGATGTCACCACCTTTTTGGATAGAAGCTTTGGCGGTATATGCTTTGATTTCTTTGTGCCTTAATCTGCAATACTCAAAAGAAGGGATAATCTGGAGATCACCTTGTGGTAACTCGTTTGGGTTAATCCTGATTTTTGCCCACAGTTCGTTTTCTAATATTGCTTTATCTAATGTAAATTCCTGATCTGCCTCACTCTCAAAATAGGAGTGGGATGTGATTTCAAACTGCTTTTTGTTATTTAATTGAGCGTATACATGCCCACACCATTCTTGCATCGAATTAGATACCTTAATCGCATGGCGATTATCGGCTACGGGATAAAATACGCTCTGCATGGTAGAGTAGGGATAAATCCCGGTATTAAATTTTTTGGTAGCATTAAGTTTTAAGACGGGTATGTTATCATCATTTTGGCGATCTGCCTTTACCTGTACCTTGGGTAAAAAATCTTCGGTAACATAGATAAGTACTGCCGTTCCCTTTCTTATTTCGCCATATCGTGCTTGTTCTAGCTGATAGGAGGTTATTTCTGCTTTACCGGCATACCAATATTTTTTAAAATCTTCAGAAAGCGCTTTTGCTGGCTTCTCTTTTTCTATCGTGGGTTCTTCTGTTACTATAGTGGTTTTGGCGGCTTTTTCTGCTTTAATATTGCTACAGGCGATAATGACAAATATGCCCAATATCGCAAATATGAAGACTAACTTTTTCATACGAATAAATTTAGTTTAACTATTTGATTTTTAATTATTTGATAAGAGTGTCTTAACAAGCGTTTTAGATTCGACAACTCTCGATTTTTCTCATTTCCTTTTTTAGAGGCGATTACTTTGCTGTAATAAATCCCTCTATGAGGGTTTCATAATAGTATTTTTAATAGCAAATTACAACAAACCTAGGATTTGGCAAGTGTCGTTAACGTTTCGTAAACAAGATGGGTAGGAAGTCCCATTACGTTAAAATAGCTACCTTCGATATTTGATATCCCGATAAAACCAATCCACTCCTGTATGCCATACGCTCCGGCTTTGTCCATAGGTTTACAGGTGTTTACATAATAGTCGATTTCTTCTTTAGAGAGCTTTTTGAAGGTTACTTTGGTAGTCTGATGTACTACTTTTATCTGATCCACCGTTTTAAAACATACCGAAGTGATCACCTCATGGGTATCATCGGATAAGGAGGCAATCATACTGGCAGCTTCTTCCAGGCTTTTTGGTTTCCCTAAGGCTTTGTTATTATGCCAAACGATAGTATCACTGGTAATCAGAATATCGTTTGGCTGTATATCTGTAAAAGCAGCTGCTTTGAGTTTAGCCAGATAATCTGATATTTCTGCTGCCTTAAGGTGATCAGGATATATTTCTTCGATTTCCTTTAGTTGTATGGTAAAATCGAGATTTAGATCTTTAAAAAATTGCTGCCTTCTGGGAGAACCAGAAGCAAGAATTATTGTTTTATTGGCTAGTATATCCTTTAACATGCAGATTATATTAAAACAAATTGATAGAGTAACAATGAAATAGAGGCTATGACCAAAACTAGCTTGAGAATAAGACGCAAGTGTATAAATTGCTTGTCGGATTCTGCACTAAAACTTTTGATCATAAAGTAGAGCAGTGGGGCAACCACAAGAGCCAACACCAGAATAACCGCTTTACTATTAGAAAAAAGATAGGTATAGATATAATAAATCACGGCTGCGATAGGTAGAAGCGTTAACACCCCGATCAGTTTTGTGGTTCTGCTTTTTCCCAAAACAATAGGAACAGTGCGTATACCAACATTATGATCTTTATCTATGGTCAGGCAATCTTTTACAAGCTCTCGTAGGATAACTATGATAAATGCAAATATGGCATAATCCGTAATGATAGAGAAAATAACGGTTTGTGACGCTCTGTTTTTTTCGGTTATAGCTGGTAGAAGATCAAAAATCCCTACTACAATCAGACTTAATGCTGCCAGTAGTGCAATAACAATATTTTTTACAGCAATAATTTCTTTTAGATAAGAGGCATAGATGTAATACACTACAGAAATAATAATAAATAATGCCGCAAATCCTGGTCTACTGATAAGATTAGCTAAATAAAAACCAATAAGAACACCAATGATATTAAAAACAATAAATAATCGATTAGCAGACTTCTCAGTAATCGATCCTTGCAGTAAGCTCTTGGCACCAGAATCCTCCCGATCATAGATCTCAATAATTATATTACCCGCCGCTGCGATAGAGACAGTAGCAACCACTAGCATGGTAATACCTATCCCATTGAGCGTAATGGCTATATTAAAAGGCTCAAAAAGACCATATTTAATACAGAATTGAGCAAGGGCAATAATAAGTAAGTTATCAAATTTTATAAGCTTTAAATATGGAAGCATAGAAGTAATTGGTTAATGAGTCAGCAAATGTAATAATTAATCCCAATTTTTACACCCGTATTATCAATGTCGTTTAGTTAAGAATGGTTGGAGGTCAGAAGTTGGAAGTCCGAGGTCCGAGGTCGGAAGCCTTTTGGAGGTATTAGGCACTAAAACACGAATTTGCATTTTCCATTGTCTTCGATATGCCTGTCCTGAATATTTTGTCTAAGGGTTTAAACTGACGACTTCGGACTTCCAACTTCTGACCTCCAACACCGGGCTTCGGCTCCGCTCAGCCCTCAAGGGCTAACCCCGACATTACAATCCACTTCGAGCTTCCGACACCCGACTTCTGTCTTCTGACCTCCAACACCGGGCTTCGGCTCCGCTCAGCCCTCAAGGGCTAACCCCGACATTACAATCCACTTCGAGCTTCCGACACCCGACTTCTGTCTTCTGACCTCCAACACCGGGCTTCGGCTCCGCTCAGCCCTCAAGGGCTAACCCCGACATTACAATCCACTTCGAGCTTCCGACTTCGAGCTTCCGACTTCGGACTTCCGTCTTCTGACCTCCAACACCGAGCTTCGACTCCGCTCAGCCCTCAAGAGCTAACCCCGACATTACGATCCACTTCGAGCTTCCGACTTCCGACTTCCGACCCCTGACTTCTGTCTTCCGACCTCCAACACCGGGCTTCGACTCCGCTCAGCCCTCAAGGGCTAACCCCGACATTACGATCCACTTCGAGCTTCCGACACCCGACTTCTGTCTTCCGACCTCCAACACCGAGCTTCGGCTCCGCTCAGCCCTCAAGGGCTAACTCCGACATTACGATCCACTTCGAGCTTCCGACTTCCGACTTCCGTCTTCTGACCTCCAACACCGGGCTTCGACTCCGCTCAGCCCTCAAGGGCTAACCCCGACATTACGATCCACTTCGAGTTTTTCGACTTCCGACTTCCGTCTTCTGACCTCCAACACCGGGCTTCGAGAGCCTCAGCCCTCGGGAGGGACTCAGCCCCACATTACGATCCACTTCGAGCTTCCGACTTCCGACTTCCGATACCCGACTTTTACAAAAAGACTATTAACACAGATACCTCAAGCCCTTATTATTAAGAGAAGCCCAGCTTTATTAACGTTAATGGTGGGTTAATGGCATTAGATTTTATTGAATCAAGGGGAGCTTGTTATACTTTTGATACCATCATCAATCAAAAAACGAACTATTTTGAAAATCAGCATTATTACCTTTTTTATCGGATTAACCACTTTTGCACAATCCAAATATCAAAAAGATTTTACAACGTATTGGACTACTGTAGACTCCTATTTTGCATATTTTGATTCACAAAAAGTAGATTGGCAAAAGGCTAAAACGATTTATCAACCCATCATTGATACGATAAGTAATACTGCTGATTTTATTAAAGTTCTTGAAAAAGCAAACAATGAGTTGCATAACGGGCATATAAGCCTAAATACAAACCTGCCATCATCACACAGGTTAATCCCTACAGGAACAGATATCTGGGTGTCTTATAAAGACAAAAAGTTTTTTGTAAGTAACCTGAGAGAAGGGTTTTCTGCAGAAAAATCAGGAATAAAACCGGGTATGCAAATCACTTCATTTAATGGAGTTCCTTTTGAAAAAATAGTAGCTCAATACTTACCAAAAGCAACAGAAAAACATACCAAATCCATGTATGAGTATGTGGCTAATATGATTATCGCCGCTACTCATGATACAGATCGGGTATTGAAAGTTAATGACTCATTAACATTCAATCTGGATAAGGTAAAAAACCTAGAATCTGGTAGTTTTATAGAAACAAAGATGCTCTCTGATGCTATTGGATATATAAAATTCAATAATTCCCTTGGAGAAGAGGGAACAGTAGCAGCATTTGACAAAGCAATGCTTGGTATGAAAAATACTAAAGGGTTGATAGTAGACCTTAGAGAAACCCCAAGCGGTGGCAATACTACAATCGCCAGAGCGATTATGGGAAGATTTATAGATGAAGAAAAACCCTACCAAAGGCATAGCTTTACTTATGAAGAAAAGTTATATGGAGTAAAAAGAAATACCATAGAACTGGTTGCTCCCCGGGGAGAAGTGTATAGCAAACCGCTGATAGTGTTATGCGGCAGATGGACAGGTAGTATGGGAGAAGGTATGGTGATCGGTTTTGATGCCATGGGCAGAGCAGGAATAGTAGGAACCAAGATGGCAGGACTACTGGGGGCAATATATAGCTATACGTTGCCAGAAACCAAAATAGGATATCAGATCCCTGTAGAAAAGTTATTTCATGTAAATGGAACGCCAAGAGAAAATTTTAGACCTAAACATTATATCTTAGATCCTAAAGAGCAACTTCAAAAAGCTATAGAACGTATTCAGATATCATTATAATGAAGCAAAAGATAAACATATTAATTGTCATGTCGATTTTGGCATTGGTTGCACTCTGCGGAATTCAGGGATATTTGATTCATAATACATATCAATTAAAAAAAGATGTATTTATAAAAGAAACCAAGAAATCAGTGTCTAGTATAGATAACACCAAAGAAATAGATTCTCTGGCAGAGCTATGGTATAATCAATTGGCAAAAAACCTGACAGAGTATAAAAAAAATAACCTTCTCAAAAATGAGACTATAGAACGTTTTAAGCCTTTTACAGACTCATTAAATGATATTTTTAACCAGTATTATAAAAAAGAAATTAGTAAAGCTGATTTAGGATATCCATTACAATATAAAAAAACGATAAAGAGTATTATTATCTACGATAATGATGTATTAGATACTATTTTTTATTCAGAAAAGGGAAATAACTACTTTTTGTTTGGGGAAAATTTTCCTGAAGAAGAAGGTAATGTAATTAGTAATGCAAGGTGGTTTACAGAACACGATTATGAAGATGATAGCGATGAAGGAGAGATTTTAAAAACGACTTTGGATGTCGAAATTAAAACACAGGATGCCATCAATATTATTGGCTGGAAAAAAATTGTGTTTGGGCAGATGACAAGCCTTTTTATATTTTCTGTAGTACTACTGTTGTTTGTTGTAGTATTGCTTTTCTATTCGATAAAAAGCTTAATTCAGCAAAAGAAAATAGCAGATGTGCGTAATGATTTTATTAATAATATAACTCACGAGCTCAAAACCCCGCTGGCAACATTAAGTATCGCTTCCAAAAGTATAAGAAATAAAGAAATACAAAGTTCTCCAACACTATTTTCTAATGCACTGGATATACTGGATCGTCAAAACAACAGACTGCAAAAGCTAATTGATCAGGTAATGAATAATACACTGGGATCAGAAGAACTACTGTTGAAAAAAGAAAGAGTGTTGGATAACGAATACCTCAACAATGTTATTGAAGATTTTAAGCTATCTGTTAGAGATAAGGATGTAGCTATTAATACAAAGATAGAATATAGAGATGCATATCTTGATATAGATAAGTTTTTGGTCACCACTGCCTTATTTAATATTATGGATAATGCAGTAAAATATGGGCAGGATGAAGTTGTAATAGATATTAAAACAGAATTAACCAAGACAGGATATACCATTTCGATTAAAGATAATGGTATGGGGATTCCTGAAAAAGACCAACCCAATATTTTTGATAAATTTTATAGAGTACATAGTGGCGATGTGCATGATGTAAAAGGGCTGGGGCTAGGGTTGTTTTATACAGATCAGATTATTAAAGCACATCAGGGAGAAATTAAGGTCGAAAGCAAACAGGATATTGGAACAACATTTATAATAACCATACCAACGATAAAAGAATAATGAAACGAGCCACAACAAGAATTTTTGATAGACAAAAGAATGATTGTTTGGTTAGTTTAATGTGACATCTAAAACAATATTATAACTACATGAAACATATACTACTAGCAGAAGATGATTTTGATTTTGGCAGTATCCTAAAACAATATTTAGAACTGCACAATTATACCGTAACATGGACCAAAGATGGTAAAGAAGCTTTTGAAGCATTTACTAAGCAACAGTTTGATATATGCGTGTTTGATGTGATGATGCCCAAAATGGACGGCTTTACTCTGGCAGAAAAGGTAATTGATCATAATCCCGAAATGCCATTTGTTTTTCTTACCGCCAAGAAAATGAAAGAAGATAAAATCAGAGGACTAAAGCTAGGGGCAGATGATTATATCGTAAAACCATTTGAAGCAGATATACTGGTGCTAAAACTTCAAAATATCCTAAAACGATCACATAAGGTAGAATTACTAAAAGAAGAAGTTATACGTATTGGTAATTATGAATTTGATCTTATAAATCATCAACTGAAAATAAATAATGAATCCCAGAGGCTTACAGAAAAAGAAACCATCTTGATACAGTATTTGTGGAAACACAAAAATAGTATGATAAAAAGAGAAGAACTGCTTAAAGATGTTTGGGGGAACGACGATTTTTTCTCTGGTAGAAGTATGGATGTATTTATTAGCAGATTAAGAAAATATTTTAAACAAGATCATAATATCACTATAGAAAGTGTGAGAGGCGTAGGACTCACATTTAATGTAGTATAAATAGTATAACATCAATAATCACAATCAAAAAACAAATAATCATGAAAACATTAGTCACCATTTTAATACACCTCATAATTGGTATATTAACAGTAAGTGCTCAAAGCTCAACCACCACCACTTCTCAATCTTCAACGCAGGTTACAGTAAGTATAGATAGTGATACAGAAGAAGAAAGCTTTTCTCGATCTTTTGTTGTTATTGACACAGAGGAAAATTTTAGAGTTAAAATAAGATTTATGGAGTCTATGACCAGTAAAGTAAAATCCTATCTGATAGATCAGTTTGGAGAAGAAAAAATGATCGTGGATGCTAACACATATTTCTGGAAAAAAGAAATTGAAGATGAAGAAATATATGAAGTAAGACTTAAAGGAAATAGATTAAGGATTAACATCGACAAAGATCTAGCTCCTAATAAGCTTGTTAAAAAGTTTAGACAGATAGGAAAAGAATTAAAATCTATCACATCAAGAGAAGGAAATAGTTAAACCGAATGATGCAATCCCGCTTTCACTTCGGCTACGCTCAGTGACCGCTATACCTTCTGGCTTAAACTGTTCTCACCCGAGGGCTGAGCGGAGCCGAAGCCCGGTGTAACAACCCAGTGTGACAAAGAGTATCCAATAATACCCTTAACAGAACGACATTGATAACCCGAATTAAATCAATCATTTATAAATCAAAAAACGAATCGTATGAAAACAATCATTTATGTAGCAAGTCTAGTATTAGCATTTTCTTTTGGAAATGCGCAGACATCTTCGAACTCTAAGGTTACTATTACACATTCTAGTGACAAACAAGGAGATAAAAACTATAAAATTAATATCTCTATTAGTAATACAGAAGAGGAGTACAGTTTACAGGCAAAGTTTCCGCACGCTAATACAGAAAAAGTAAAGCAATTTTTAAAAGATCATTTGGATACTAAGATGATCAAAGAAAACTCAATGAATGTGTGGAAGTATACTTCGAATAGAAAACCGGGATATACTGTAAAACTGAAGAAAGGAAAACTCGATATTTTTATTAATAAACAAAACATATCGGCAGATATGATCGAAACCTTAATTGATATGTTTACAGATATAAAAGAGGTAATTAAAGAATAGTCCCAATTATATCTTTTGATGACACAAAAGAAAAAATCTTGGCATAATCACTTGTCCTGAGTCAAATCAAAGTATAGTCATAATTAGAATTCCTTACTGCATGATGCAGTAAGGAATTCTACAGTTAGAAAAGTTCCCTGCACCATGCAGGGAGGAATTGTAGGGGTTAAAAAAGCTTCCTGCATCGTGCAGGGAGGAATTGTATAGCTTAAAAAGCTTTGCACCTTGCAAGGAGGAATTATAGGGGTTAAAAAGCTCCCTGCACCTTGCAAGGAGGAATTATAGGGGTTAAAAAGCTCCCTGCACCATGCAGGGAGGAATTGTAGGGGTTAAAAAAGCTTCCTGCACTATGCAGGGAGAAATTTTAATGTATAAGTGCTCAAAAGAAATACGGCAAATCCGAACCTAAAATGATATTAAATAGAATTCTTTAAAAAAATAATCCTGAACATATTAATTTTAAGTATATTGATGTAATAACTATTAGCCAGTTTAAATTTGAAAAATAGAGAAAGCAAATCTGATTTTACAGACGATATTTTATTTGTAAATGGAATGAACCTTGCCTGGGTCAATTATGGAAGAGATATAGGGGTAAGCCCTGCTTCTTCAGATATTTATTATCGACCGGATTTAGAAAAATTTATTGAAGCAATGAACTTTGTCGAAGAGCAGGGAGGAAACATGATACGCTGGTGGTATCATACCAATGGTGCTACAAATCCGGTTTTTGATACTGATAAAAAGGTAAAACCTAACCCGTCTTTCTTTCATGATGATGTTAAGGCTATTTTGGACTTAGCAGAAGAAAGAGAGCTTAAAGTACAAATCTGTCTATGGTCTTTTGATATGCTAAAAGACCAATGGGGAGTAGATACAATAGCAAACAAAAATATACTTACCCAAGATGAGTATATGGATAGCTATATCAACAATGCATTGCTACCACTTGTTAATTTTATAGGAGATCATCCTGCACTTTTTGCATGGGAAATTTTTAACGAACCAGAAGGGATGACCAATAAATATGCTAGTCATTGGGAGGGATTTAAAGAAAGAGTAACAATGTCTGATATCCAGCGATTCATTAATAGAACAGCAGGAGCGATTCGAAGAGCACAACCCCAGGTTAGGATCACCAATGGCGCTTTAGGGTTTATGACAAATGTTGAAGATGCATCAAAAGAGTTTTGGAATGCATACTCTGATGCTAATCTTTTTTCGCAAGGAAATGATGAAAAAGGATATCTGGATTTTTATAATATTCATTACTACAATTGGGCTCGCTCCAAAGGATCTCCATTTCATAATAACTACGATCCTGATAAAATCGATAAACCGGCAGTTATAGGAGAATATTATCCAGATGATTTATCCTTTGATCAAAAAAAAGGAGACCAAGATCATGATTTATCTACTCTTTTTGCAACTGATCTAGGGAATATTCTTCTCAGCAATCAATGGGCAGGATCCTTAGTCTGGTCATGGACCGATAGAAAATTACCCGAAGAAAGAAATAATATGGCTGGTATAATAAAAAAAGTTAATGATGCTATTGCGCCAAAAAGCATTATTGATTTTCATGAAAAATATGCTGGAATAAAAATATACCCTAATCCCGCACAAGAGATAATAAATATTGAAGGTATTGAAAGAGGAGACCTTATTTTAATTCATGATTATCTGGGAAAAATCGTAAAAAAAACTGTCGCAGAAAGTGAAGAAGAAATGCTCGTTATAGCAAATCTAAATTCAGGCTTTTATAGTATTTCTATTGCCGGAAAAAGTTGGACTCGACTAGTAAAAGAGTAAAGAACCTATCGATGGTGATACGGCTCGTTTTTTAAGATCGTAAAACCACGATACAATTGTTCTACAAAAAAGAGACGTATCATCTGATGCGAAAAAGTCATTTTTGATAATGATAATTTACCATTAGCTCTACTATATATTTCAGGACTAAACCCGTAAGGACCCCCTATGACAAAAATCAATTGTTTGATACCACTATTCATATGTTTTTGTAATACTTCAGAAAAAGCAACAGAATCATATTGCTTTCCTTTTTCGTCTAGTAATAAAAGGGTATCAGAATTTGCAACATGGTTAAGAATGAGTTTCCCTTCTTTTTCCTTTTGTTGAAATTCACTTAGATTTTTGGCATTCTTTATATCAGGGATTATTTCAAAAGAAAACTTAATATAAAACCCTAACCTTTTGATATAGTTGTCGATAAGGTCGATAAGTTGCTTGTTATCAGTTTTACCAATCGCTACTAATTTAATATTCATTATTACAAAGTATTATACTATGTTACATCCAGAGAACTCGATGTTTTTTAAATTAATGATAAAAGTAAATAGAAATACCATGCATTTTGGGCTTCGTACTTCCGACTTCTTTTTTTACATTAGCAAAAATAACCATTCAATATGATTAGTGAAACCCAATTCAATACAGAAATTGATTTGATAATATCCAATGCGATAAGAGAAGATGTTGGTGATGGAGATCATAGCTCATTAGCCTGTATTCCAAAATCTGCAACCGGAAAAGCAAAACTCTTAGTCAAAGATGAAGGAATTTTGGCAGGTGTAGATTTTGCCAAAAAAGTGTTTAAATATGTAGATCCAAATATAGAAATCGATGTAAAAATTACAGATGGAACTCCGGTTAAATATGGGGATATAGCATTCTATGTTTCAGGAAGCTCACAATCTATTCTCAAAGCAGAACGATTGGTACTTAATGCGATGCAAAGAATGAGTGCGATTGCTACTAAGACCAACCATTTTGTTACACTGCTGGAGGGTACAGGAACTAAGATCCTGGATACTCGTAAAACAACCCCAGGGATTAGAGCTCTCGAAAAATGGGCCGTAAAGATAGGAGGAGGAGAGAATCATCGATTTGCACTTTATGATATGATAATGTTAAAAGATAATCATATAGATTTTGCAGGAGGAATAACTAAGGCAATAGAAAAAACGAATCAATATCTTACTGATCATAATCGAGATCTTAAGATTATTGTTGAAGCTAGAGACCTTGATGAGATCAAAGAAATACTAAAAACACCGGGAGTATATCGAATATTAATCGATAACTTCAATTATGAAGATACCCGAAAAGCTGTAGCATTAATAGGGGACACCTGCCTCACAGAATCAAGTGGAGGGATCAATGAAGAAACTGTGCGAAAATATGCAGAATGTGGTGTGAATTATATAAGTAGTGGCGCATTAACGCACTCTGTTTATAATCTGGATTTGAGTTTGAAAGCAGTATAGTATATGTCAAAAAACATAGAAGATAAGCTTAGTAAAATTCCTGTAATCAATATTTTGGTTAAAATCGGAAAGAAACTTATTCTTCCTGGTTTTGAAGGGTTATCTATTTATGACCTTATCGAAATCTATGCTATTGGAATTATAAAAGGAACGTTTTCGGCTAGAGCCAGTGCTATATCCTGGAGCTTTTTTCTTTCTCTGTTTCCTTTTTTGTTATTTCTTCTTAATTTAATCCCTTATGTCCCCATACAAGGGTTTGAGCACGATTTTTTCGAATTTATTAATGGAGCATTACCAAAACAATCCTCAGATTTTTTTTCTGGAATATTTGAGGATATTGCATCCAACCCTCGCGGAGGATTACTGTCTACCGTTTTTGTGTTATCAATATTGTTTATGACAAATGGAGTTAATGCTGTTTTTTCGGGCTTTGAGTACTCTTATCATGTAACCCTTAATAGAAATTTTGTAAGACAATACCTAGTAGCATTAGGGGTCTCTATTATTGTGGCATCTTTATTGCTTATAACCGTTATAGGAACCCTGTATTTTTCATATTTAGTAGATGATTTAAATAAAATGGGAGTAGTAAATGATACTGTTTTTTGGTTAACAATAGGGAAATATGCACTATTTGTTTTTATGATATTTGTTATTATTGCTACTTTATTCTATTTTGGAACTTCTGAAGGGAGACAGAATAAGTTTTTCTCTCCGGGAGCTTTTATGACTACTTTTTTGATTATAGTTACCACTTATCTGTTTGGTATTTATATAGATAATTTTTCAAATTATAATAAGTTGTATGGGTCCATTGGAGCAATGTTGATATTAATGCTGTATATATGGTTGAATGCCAATTTGGTTTTACTTGGTTTTGAACTAAATGCATCATTAAATCAACTCAGAAAAAATTTTAGTACATAATTGATTAACACTATTTTAATAATTAAGAAAATGAAAAAACTCAGCACATTACTTCTCGTTTTATTGACAATTGTATCAACTCAGGCTCAGACTAAAGTTGGGGATGCTACATTACCCAACACTGTACAGTTTAATGGTGAAGACTTGTCAATTAACGGAGCGGGTATTAGAGAAAAATTCTTTTTTGATATCTATGCAGGAGCTCTATATCTTAAGAAAAAAAGTAAAAACGCAGCTAGTATAGCCAAAGCTAACGAAACTATGGCGATCAAATTACATATCTTATCAGGTATGATGTCTAGGGCTAAAATGGCAACTGCGTTGAGAGAAGGGTTTAAAAAATCAACTAAAGGTAAATTAGAACTGTATAACGAAAGAATTGAAAAATTTATAGGCTTTATAAATAACGAAATCGAAGTAGGACAGATATACGACATAGTATACGAAAAAGGAAAGGGAAGTGTAATCTATAAAGACGGTAAAGAAAAGGGATATATTAAAGGAATGGACTTCAAAGAAGCTCTATTCAATATATGGATTGGTGACAAACCTGCAGACAAAGGGCTCAAAAAAGAAATGTTAGGGATGTAGTAATCAGTTAGATATTCGTATTTTTGCAGAAATTTTGAAGAGATAAATAAATTATTGTGCATGCATAATAATTTTTATATTTGCCTCTTGAAAAATTGGAATATAAAATTGATTAAAGACCCAAATACACCTAAGTAACAATGAAAAAAACTGTTTTGATATTGATAGCATTAATTTCTCTATCATCTGCAACTGCACAGATTAGAGTAGGAAAAGCTATTTTACCTTATGAAGAAAATTTTGGAGGAGTTGAATTAAAATTAAACGGGGCAGGAATGAGACAAGTTCTGTGGATAGATATGTATGCCGGAGGACTCTACCTTGCCAAAAAAAGTAAAAACCCAAAAGAAATTCTTGATGCAAATGAAACTATGGCAATAAAGTTAAATATTGTCTCTGGATTTGTTACACAAAAGAAAATGATTAAAGCAGTGCAAGATGGCTTCATTAAGGCTACTTTCGGAAATACTAAAACTCTGGATGAGAGAATTAATAAATTCATTAATTTCTTTTCTGAACCTATTGTGAAAAATGATATTTTCGATTTAGTTTACGTTAAAGATAAAGGAGTGGTTTCTTATAAAAACGGGAAAGAACTTGGAGTAATCGAAGGGCGTGATTTTAAGTATGCACTATTCAAAATTTGGCTGGGAGAACAACCAGCAAGTGAAGATGTAAAAAATGGAATGCTAGGAATTCAATAGTTCTAAACATTTCTAAATAAATATTTATAAAAGCTACCTGATTTAATTAGGTAGCTTTTTGTTTTTATCGTATTTCTTTATCTTAGAATTTTAACCCTATTTATTACATATGAGTTTTTATAAAATACTTTTGGCAACAGTCCTTTTGTTTTCTGGAACTACAATTGCACAAAAACAAATAATTGGCGAATGGAAAACTATTGATGATACTACAGGAGAGCCGAGATCTATTGTCGAAATATATAAAAAAGGAGATAAATTATATGGCAAGATCAAACAGATACTGGATATAACCAAAAAAAATAAATTATGTGTAGAATGTAAAGGCACTGATTATAATAAACCAATTGAAGGTATGGTAATCATTAAAGGATTAGAAAAAGATGGAAATGAATATGAAGATGGAACTATAACTGATCCAGAAAATGGCAAAGTATATCGATGTAAAATATGGATTGATAAGAATAATCCTAATGTGCTTAACGTAAGAGGATATATCGCTTTTTTGTTCAGGACACAACAATGGATTAGGGTATAAAAAATATAGTCTTTTTTGAATATTATTTTTTCTGAATGAAAATTTTAACATTTTTTTAATGTTAGTTTTTTATAAATCATGGAACTAACTCTCTGTAATCTATAAAAGCTAAACCATGAAAAAAATAATTACATTAACAATCATACTTGTCATTTCTACACTATCTATGGCGCAAGTAAGAGTAGGAGATATTGTATTACCATATAAAGTGAATTTTGAAGGAGAAGAATTGTCCTTAAACGGTGCAGGAATGCGTAGTGTTCTTGGGTTTGATACATACTCAGGAGGACTGTATACCAAAAAGAAATACAATGATCCGGGAGTAGTTTTGGATTCTGATGAAACTATGTCAATACGCCTAAATATTGTTTCAAAGAAAGTAAGTAATAACCGAATGATTAAGGTATTTAAAAAAGGTTTTGATGATGCTATGTACGGTAATACACAAAGTTTGGATGTAAGAATTGAAGAGTTTTTAAAATTGTTTTCTTCTCCTATGCAAATTAATGATTACTTCGATTTGGTGTATATCAAAGGAAAAGGAATCAAAACATATAAAAATGGAGAAGAACTTGGTTTTATTGAGGGAAGAGATTTTAAATACGCCTTGTTTAAAATCTGGTTAGGAAACGAACCAGCTTGTAGACTAATTAAAGGAGGTATGTTAGGCCTTAGTAAATAGGGAAATAGTGTTATTTAAATATAAAAAACGTCTGAGATTACATCTCAGACGTTTCTTTTACTATCATTTTTATTCTAAGGTAGAAAAATTAATTTGTGGTCTACTGGCACTAGTGCTACTTCTACGTAATTGAGTATTTGCGCTCGTATTGGTGCTAAAGAAACCGCAGTTTTTTAACTCAAAACCTTTACCATTGCTTCTTCCGAAATAATCCCAACGAAATCCGTTAGAAGCGGTAGCGTCATAAGTGAAATTTGCATTAGTTACTTCGTGCCAGTTATTAGACGTATCATATACCCACTGGTTATAGAAACCAGCTTTTCTTTGAACATCTCCTCTGTTTGGATGGAAATTTTCAAGGAAAGAATATAAACCTCCTAAGTATGTGTTAGTCTTAGGTCTTCTGAAACTTGCTATCAAATCCCATGTGCCACGAGATGGATCCATAAAATAGGCTGTAAAATCTGTTTTATTATTTCCTGCTGGTTTTCCTAGTAATAAGAACTTGTATCTAACTCCTGCCTTCCAGTTGTATACTTTGTAACTTTGACCTCCGGCACCTTCACCTCCAAATTGTCCTGTGTATACTCCTGCACCTTTCTTTAGAAGCTTTATTCTGTATTCTGGAGGAACAGAACCAGGATCATTTGTAGAATAGGGACTCCATACAGAAAACAGAACTCTTCTTTCAGAACTTGAGTTTACCTGAATACCAAAATAACCATAATTAAAACCATTAGCGTTAAAATAAGACCCAATAACATCTTGTCCTGGCTCTATTTCAATTTCGTTATAGAACGCCTGTATGTTATTATTTGAAGGATTACTAAATTTTAGATGAACAGAAGGTCCTCTTCTTCCAAAATGAGTATCATTCTTAATATACTTTATATTAGAATTGCTGGCATTACCACCTAGTCTAACCGAATTAACATCAGCATAATTGCCAGATGTCTTTGAGATACCTTTTAAATCAACATAATAATATCCTTTTTCACTTACCTGAAGATTTCCTATAGATATATCCTGAAAACCTGTATTTGAAACATTTATTTGTTTAGTTGTACTAGTTCCATTAGACGTACCACCGAATGAAGCCTCTATTTTAGAATTACCAGATTGCACTCTAGCATTAATTCCTAAACTATATGTTCCAGGAGATGTAATATAAAAATAAGTTCTTATTGTTATGTTAGAATTATTCCAGTTTCTAATTCCCGAACCGGTAACTACTCTATTTGTTTGTGCTGGATTTCCGATCACCCAGCTATTTCCGCGTGTGGCAACAGAAATAGAAAACCCTGGATTTGGATTATCACTACATACACCCAGATTTTTCCATCCATTATGCGTTCTTTCATAAACGGTATACGGTTGGTTGTTATTAGATCTATATCTTACTTTCTCTCCCACATTATAATGTCGAGGAGCCCAAATAGGCACTATATCACAATCACCAGGATAAGGACCAGCATTTTTGTTGGAATTAAGATCCGGTGTTGTTTGTTCTATTGTTTGTTCTTGTTTTTCAAGTATATCGTCCTTGACACAAGATGTAATAAGTGTGAAAGTTAATAGAATTGCAATGAGAAAACTTGATTTTAAGAATTTCATGATTTTTAAATTTAGTTGAGTTTGTTTTTATTTCAATATGTATTTAAGTGAAGCTGTATAACATAACGAAGGTGTATTTGTTAAGATCAAATTTACTAGACCTACAAAGCTAATGAACAGATGTTTTATTGTAATCCTAACCTCGCTTTAGTTAACATTTCTAAGTAAATTTAATTGATACAATTTTGTATAAGTATGAAAAACAAATATACAGGGCTTACGATATTTTTATATCACACTTTTTTGTCAAAAAAGAGGATGTTTTTAATTATTGATATGCTACGACTATTTAGTCCTCCTTTTTGAATAAAATTTCTCCTAGTAAGTAGATAGGGTTTATATAAATTAGCAATTACATAATAACAAACTCAATCTTAATTATGAAAAATTTTTTTAACTTATTGATTTGCCTCATGATGGCAAATGTTTTTTATGCGCAAAATAGTGATCCGCTTAAAGGGCAACTTTATGTTCTTGATGAAGTAGATGAGTATAAGCTCATTGTTAAATTCAGACCCAAATTAGAACCTGTTGTAGAGAAAGGAAAAATACAGTTTCTTAATCATTCTTTTTCTTCAAAATCCAGCAACAGTTTGACCGATTTAGTATTTACTCCTGTTGTAAAGTTTACAGAAGAAGAAAAGCAACAGGCTAAAATTTCTTCTAAACGAAAAGAAGTAAATGAAAATGGGTTTAATATTTTGGACTTTGCCGGTTTATGTGAAGTAACCGCAACAAAGAAAGATAAACATTATTTACTAGCATTAGGAAAACAATTAGAAAAACTCGCAGAAGTAGAGTATTGCTCTTTAGAACCAGTAAAATCTCCACCTCCACCAGGTTTTTTTGACTACTACGCTACTCCTAATTTGGTAAATAGACAAGGGTATAGAAAGGCAAACCCAGGAATTGATGTTGATTATGCATGGTCTCAAGGTGCTATGGGACAAGGAGTCAAAATATCTGACATAGAATACAGTTGGGGAAAATTGGACCATGAAGAATTTATTAATCAGGATATTGCTTATGGATCGTCACATGACGCAGGTCAACATGCAGATCATGGTATAGCAGTTATGGGAATTCTTGTTGGTGATGAGGATAATAATGTGGGAATCAAAGGAACAGCCCCAAAAGCAGTAGGACGAGTTTTTAGTGAGGTACAAGGGCGTGCTGCTGCAATAATAAATGCAACAAAAAACTCAAAAGCAGGAGATGTGATTGTATTAGAAATGCAAACTGGAGGTCCTGATGGTAATCTAGCTCCGGCTGATGTTACACAGTCTGTATGGGATGCAGTAAGAGCAGCAACAAATGCTGGGATTATTGTAGTAGCCGCGGCAGGAAATGGTAATGCTAATCTGGATTCATCTTCATATCGTGCTTATAGAAACAGAGGAGATAATGGGAGTATTATAGTAGGAGCAGGTTCTTCAAATACCTCTCACAGCAAACTTAGTTTTAGTACATATGGACAAAGAGTAGATGTACAAGGATGGGGACAAAATGTATTTACCACAGGTTATGGGCATTTAACTTATGATAATGATTATAGAAAAGAATATACCCCGTCTTTTAGTGGTACAAGTTCTGCAACTCCTGTAGTAACAAGTGCAGTTGCATGTATTCAATCCTATGCTTTATCAAAATTAGGAAAACGACTTAAGCCAAGAGAGATGAGAGACCTTCTTAAGTCTACAGGCGTTGCTCAAGGAGGAGGAGGACATATCGGTCCATTACCAAATATTAAAGCAGCAATTCAAAAATTAGGAGGCTCTGGAGGTTGTTCGGCTGGTGATCCGGTTACTGTGACTTTTAAAAATACTACCGATTGTACTTTGGAGTATTACCAAAATAATGTACTAAAAGGATCTGCAAATGCAGGAGGAAACTTTACGGCCAATACAACAGTTGGAAGTAATTGGGTTGTAAAAAAACCTTCTGGAGATACAATTGATAATTTCTCTATTGTTTGTAATCAGACAACCTATTCATCTTCTGGTTCTTGTACTGTTACAGGAAACCCTTGTGATGGTGTTAGCCCATGGTCGAGTTCTGTAACGTACTCCCCAGGAGATAGAGTAACATATCAAGGAAATCTTTATGAAAAAACCGCTACCGGCTGGAAAAACTTGGGGCCGTGTGGTACCCCAACAGATCCCTGTCAAGGTGTTAGTCCATGGTCTAGTGGTACAACATATTCTCCTGGAGATAAAGTTACCTATCAAGGACGTCTGTATGAAAAAACAGAAACAGGGTGGAAAGACCTTGGAGCTTGTGGAACAAGTAGATCAGCAAAAATTGCCCCACCAATTGAGCCTACTGATAACAAATTAGATTTTGCAGTGTATCCAAATCCTGCAAAGGAGATATTAAACATTGATGTTAATCTATTAGATATTAGTTTAATTAGTATAGAGTTAAATGACATTAATGGAAAGAGGTTAAAAACAGAAACCATAAAAGCACCTCCAGGAAGGATGTTAAAGGGTAGGTTAGATGTTAGTGATTTACCAAAAGGAATTTATTTCCTAAGGTTGACTTCTGCCAAAAGTACTATGACCAAAAAAGTGTTTATAAAGTAAACCAGTGTAGTGAAGCTTTATGTTAGCCAAAAAAAAGGGCTGTCCAAAAATAGTTTTGGATAGCCTTTTTTGATTTATAAAAAAGAGAACTATTTTCATTAAACAATTGGAATACGATGTATAAGTTCTGGTATTTAGGTGATTAACGAAAAGGATGTGCTCAAAAATATCTTTTAAAATAAGATAAGCTGGTTTTTCCTTGATATAAATAAAAAGAATAAAGTAGTTTTTAAAATAATACAAGTGTAGTTATTCTCTGTTTTTAGGCATTATTCTATTACTTAAACTTGTATTTTTGTTCCTACACTTAATTATTTTGATTTTCGTATAATTGGAAATGTCGTACTTTATAAATGTAATCCTTCCTATACCTCTTGATAAAGAGTTTACTTATTGTATTAATAAAAGTGAGGCAATTTTTTTGAAACCAGGAATGCGTGTAGCCGTTCAATTCGGAAAAAGTAAAGTGTATGCAGCTTTGGTTACCACGGTACATCAAAATGCACCTTTGATTTATGAAGCCAAGGAAATAGAACATATCCTTGATGAAACACCTATTGTTACTCAATATCAACTTAAACTATGGTCATGGATCTCTAACTATTATCTATGTACAAAAGGAGAAGTGATGCGAGCTGCATTACCAGGCGCTTTTTTACTGGAAAGTGAAACTATTATATTAAAAAATGATAAAGTAGAATTTGATGAATCTCTTTTAAAAGATGATGAATTCTTAATTTATGAGGCGTTACAGTATCAGAGTTTGCTTAGGATACAAGAAATAATGAATATAATTGGCAAGAAAAATGTACTACCAGTTATAAAACGCTTGATAGAGAAGAAAGTTATTACAGTTCAAGAAGAAATTTATGAGCAATATAAACCAAAAATAGTAAGGTACATAAGGTTAAATTCTGAATATACTAAAGAGGATTCATTACGAACTTTGTTAGATACGATGACTCGTGCACCAAAACAACGAGAGGTGTTGATGCATTTATTTACCTTACAAGCCAAAGCAACCAAGCCAATCAAGGTAAGTGAGCTAGTTGAAGTGTCAAAAAGTTCTTCATCTATAATACGTACATTAATTGACAAAAATGTACTGGAAGAATACCATTTGCAAACCGATAGAGTTCAGTTTTCTGGGGATATCAAAGGTTATACAAAACAGCTTAATGAGTATCAGGATAACGCTCTTCAGGAAATAAAAGATTCTTTTAAAGATAAAAGTGTATGTCTTTTTCATGGAGTTACTTCCTCAGGTAAGACAGAGGTTTATGTAAAACTTATAGAAGAAGCTATATTAGAGAATAAGCAAGTTTTGTATTTATTACCAGAAATAGCGTTAACTACACAGCTTATTTCTCGTTTGCAGGAATATTTTGGAGAAAAATTAACAGTGTATCATTCTAAGTATTCTGTAAATGAAAGAGTAGAGGCGTGGAATAATGTAAAAGAAGGAAAAGCTAAAGCACAGGTCATAATCGGAGCTAGGTCAGCAATATTTTTACCTTTCGTGGATTTAGGGTTGATTATTGTTGATGAAGAACATGAAAATACTTTTAAACAATATGACCCAGCACCGAGATATCATGCAAGGGATAGTGCTATTGTTTTGGCTAATATGTTTTCTGCAAGGGTAGTTTTGGGGTCGGCGACTCCAGCTCTAGAGACATATTATAATGCGCAACAAGGAAAATATGGGTATGTAAAACTTACTCGAAGATACGGTAATGTGTTGATGCCAGATATTAATTTGGTAGATATAAAGACAAAATATCGTAAAAAAGAAATGACAGGGCATTTTAGTGATACTTTATTAGCAGGAATTCACGAGGCTCTTAGGGAAGGTGAGCAGGTTATTCTTTTTCAAAATAGGCGAGGGTATTCCCCAGTGATAGAATGTAATACTTGTGGTCATTCTCCTCAATGTCCAAATTGTGATGTTAGCCTTACTTTTCATAATTATAAAAACCAACTGAGATGCCATTATTGTGGATATCATATGGCAATGCCACAAAAATGCATGGCTTGTGAGAGTGTAGATTTGACAACTAAAGGCTTTGGGACAGAGCAGATAGAAAAGGAATTAAAAGAACTTTTTCCGGATCATCGAATTGGTAGGATGGATCAGGATACCACAAGAGGTAAACATGGTTATGAAAAAATTATCAATAGTTTTGAGCAAGGAGATATTGATATTATGGTAGGTACACAAATGCTTTCTAAAGGATTAGATTTTAGAAATGTAAGCCTTGTTGGTATAATGAATGCTGATAACTTGCTTAATTTTCCAGATTTTAGAGCACATGAACGTAGTTTTCAGTTAATGCAGCAAGTAGCAGGAAGAGCAGGAAGAACCAAAAAAAGAGGCAAGGTATTGATCCAGACTTTTAACCCGTTTCATCAAATTTTACAACAAGTATCTATAAATGATTATACAGGAATGTATAAAGATCAGATAGAAGAGAGGCATCAGTATAAGTATCCTCCCTTTTATAAACTAATCAAAATAACAGGTAAGCATAAAGATTATAACAAGGTTAATGAGGCAACAAATTGGTTGGGTAGGTCTTTTAGAAATGTATTCAAAGAAAATGTTTTGGGACCAGAGTTTCCACCCATATCCAGAATACGGAATCAGTATCATAAAAACCTAATTATAAAAATACCTCAAGGGCAATCTTTGGGTAAAACAAAAGAAGTAATCAAAAAAATCCACAGTTCCTTTAAAAGTATAAAAGAATTTTCAGGGGTAAGAGTTGTGATTAATGTAGATAATTATTAATTGTTCAAAGCTTCAATCAAAGAATGCTTTTTATGTCGGCTGAGAGGAATTTTTTCATCAGCGATTTCTATATTACGGCTATTGTAACGCTCTACCTTATCTAGATTAACAATATAAGATTTGTGAATTCTTAAAAAACGATCACTTGGTAATTGTGCTTCAAAAGATTTCATAGTTGCCAAAACTACGATAGGGTCACCTTCTTCCATAATAAGTTTTACATAATCTCCTAAAGCTTCAACATACTTTAATTGATTAAGGAAGATTTTTCGCTTTTTAAGGTTACTTTTTACAAAAATATAGTCATCATCTTCTACAGCAGCATTTTCACCACCTATACGAGACATACTTAATGCTTTGTCAACAGCAGCATTAAAACGATCCTTCTTTAAAGGTTTTCTTAAGTAATCTACAGCATCATAGTCAAAAGCTTTAAACGCATATTTTGTTTTTCCGGTAACAAAAATGATATGAGGTTTGTTCTCCAAATCATCCAAAAGATCAAATCCAGTAAGGATTGGCATCTCGATATCCAGGAATAACAAGTCTACTTGTGTATCGAGTAAACCATTTTTTGTCTCAATAGCATTATTCCACTCGGCCACTAGTTCTAGTGAAGAATGTTCATCTATGAGCTTGACAATAGCTAGTCTTTGGAGGCGGGAATCATCTACTACCGCACATTTTAATTGAGATTGTTCCACTTGTATCGTGTTAGATTTCTGATTACAATATTAATGAATATATCTTATTTTAACAAACATTTTTAGCTTTTTATCGATAAAAATAGTGTTTCGTCGAAGTAAAAATAAGGTTTGAAAATTGAAAAAATAGTCTTACTTTTGCAGCCAATTTTAATTTAAACTTAGATTTATTATGAATCAATACGAAACTGTTTTCATCTTGAATCCCGTTTTATCTGAAGATCAGATAAAGGAAACAGTTAAGAAATACGAAGACATTCTTGTTTCTAATGGTGCCAAGATGATATCAAAAGAAGACTGGGGGCTTAAAAAGCTTGCTTACGCAATCCAGCACAAAAAAAGTGGATTTTATCACTTATTTGAATACCAAGTACCTGGTGAGGCGATTAACGCTTTAGAAGTTGAGTACAGAAGAGATGAGCGTGTGATGCGTTATTTAACTGTGCGTCTAGACAAGCACGCAATTGCTTGGGCAGAAAAGAGAAGAAATAGAAACAAACAAAAAGCTTAATTATGTCATCTATAGAACAACAAGCTAAAGGAAAAAAAGATGGAGAGATCAGATATCTTACTCCTCTTAATATAGATACTACAAAAACTAAGAAGTATTGTCGTTTCAAAAAATCAGGAATCAAATATATCGATTATAAAGATCCAGATTTTTTAATGGCATTTGTAAATGAACAAGGTAAATTACTACCTCGTCGTCTTACAGGAACTTCGTTAAAATATCAGCGTAAAGTAAGTGTTGCTGTAAAAAGAGCAAGACATTTAGCTTTGATGCCATACGTTGGTGATTTATTAAAATAAAATTCGTCATAACATATTATGGAACTTATATTAAAGAAAGACGTTGAGAATCTAGGATTCGCAGACGATGTAGTAGAAGTTAAGAATGGTTATGGTCGTAACTATTTGATACCTAATGGGCTTGCTTTGTTGGCAACTCCTTCTGCAAAAAAGGTACTTGCCGAAACTTTAAAGCAACGTGCTTTTAAAGAAAAGAAAGAAATCGAAGATGCAGAAAAAGTAGGTAAGAAACTTAGTGGGTTAGAAATCAAAATATCTGCTAAAGTAGGATCTGGAGACAAGTTGTTTGGTTCAGTTTCTAATGCTGATGTTGCTGCAGCATTCGCTAAGCAAGATGTAGAATTAGAAAAGAAGTTTATTACTGTACCAGGTGGAACAATCAAAAGATTAGGACAGTATGAGGCTACTGTTCGTCTTCATAGAGAAGTAATTATTCCTGTTGCTTTTGAGATAGTGTCTCAAGGTAAATAAGAAGTATAACAGTTAATAACTGTTTTATAATATTAAAAAAATCGCTCTTTTGAGCGATTTTTTTGTTTTATTTTTAGTTGTAACAATTAATTAACTTAAAAGCATAACTATATGAAAAGAATTATTTTAGTGGGCATTGTATTAATTGGATTTACAATTAATGCCCAGATTACTACATCTAATATTTCTGGGGTAGTATATGATAACAGTAATCAGGAGCTACCAGGAGCAAGTATAGTTGCAGTACACCAACCGACAGGCACCCGTTATGGCGGGACAACAAATTTTGATGGTCGTTTTGATTTAATTAACCTTAGAGTAGGTGGACCATACAGGGTAACTATAAGTTATTTGGGATTTAAGAAGCAACTGATAGATGATGTTTTTCTTCAGCTAGGTCAAACTTTTAATATAGATGTCGTTATGATAGAGGATGATAATCAATTAGAAGAAGTGGTTATAACATCAAAGGGAAGTGGTTTATCCAGTGTCTTTAGTAGTGAAAGAACTGGAGCTGAGACAAGCATTGGTAATAGAGAGTTGAAGACCTTACCTACCATTACTCGTTCCGCGGCAGATTTTTATAGGCTAGAACCAACAGCATCCAGTAATGGATCTTTTGGGGGTAGAAATGATCAATTTAATAATTTTAGCTTAGATGGTTCTATTTTTAATAACCCTTTTGGATTAGATGCAGCTACTCCTGGCGGGCAGACCAACGCCCAGCCAATATCCCTAGATGCAATAGATCAAATACAGGTATCTACTGCGCCTTATGACGTTACTCAAGCAGGCTTTACAGGTGCGTCGGTAAATGCTGTGACAAAAAGTGGAACCAACCAATGGAAGGGGACTATATATGGGTTTTATAGAAATCAAGATATGACAGGAGATAAGGTTGGGGATGATGATATTATCGTACCTGATTTAACACAAGCTCAGTATGGAGTAAGTATCGGAGGACCAATTATTGAAAACAAATTATTTGTTTTTGGTAATTTTGAAAAAGATGATAGAGAAGATCTAGGATCAAATTTTCTTGCTGCAAGAGCAGGGTTGACTGGAGCTAATGTGTCTAGGGTATCTGCAGAAGATTTAGATTATGTTTCTCAACAATTGAGTGCTTTGGGTTATGATACAGGGGCATATGAGGGATATACACATGATACCGAATCTACAAAAGGAATTCTTAAACTAGATTGGAATATTAATGATAATCATAGGGCAGCAATAATTTATAATTTTTTGAATGCATCGAGGGATTTACCTGCAAACAGAGAAGCTATTGGGCGTAGAGGGCCAGATCTTACAACGCTACAGTTTAAGAATTCTGGGTATCGCATCAATAATAAAATAAACTCTTTTCTAGTAGAACTGAATTCTAATTTTGGAGGAAATGTATCTAATAAGTTTCAAGCGGGATATACCTTTTTTGATGATAGTAGAGATCCCTTTTCTGCTCCTGCACCACCAATTAATATTCAACAGGATGGAGTGCGATATATTGTAGCGGGGCACGAACCATTTTCGATAAATAATAGATTAGAGCAAAAAGTATATCAGATAACTAATAATCTAAATATTGTAACGGGTAATCATACGATTACCATAGGAGGGTCATTTGAACGGTTTGAATTTGATAACTCATTTAATTTGGGAGTATTCGATTATGGTGGAGATGCTGATTTGGGACATGGACCTGTGAGTACTTTTTTTGATGCTTTTCAAAGTGTAAGAATTAACCCGGCATCTCCAGGAACCAGTTTTGAAGATGCTATTAATAATGGAACAATAGCAGCGGCTTTGGCTAATGCACAGAATGTGTTTGATGCTAACAATGCTGCGGGTAGTTGGGCACTGGCAGAAACGAATGTAGGACAATTAGCTTTTTATGCCCAAGATAAGTGGAAAGTAGATGATAAACTTACATTAACATTTGGTTTGAGAGTTGATCAGCCTTTGTATTTTGATACAGAAGATAAAATTGCAGAAAATATAGAAAGAGGAGCAGGAGGGACATTTCCTGATGGAAATTATCAACCGGGAATTACATATTTTGATGAAAATGGAACCCCTCTTAATTTAAACAGTCTGGATTTACCTACAAGAAGACTGTTGGTCTCTCCTAGATTTGGATTTAATTATGATATAAAAGGGGATAAGACGTTTCAAATTCGAGGAGGAACAGGAATATTTAGTGGACGCTTACCATTTGTTTGGATAGGAAATCAGGTAGCAAACCCTAATTTCTTTTTCTATACGACTTCAGCACCAAATTTCAAATTTCCTCAAGTATGGAGAAATAGCCTAGGTGTAGATTATAGGTTCAAAAATGGAATTGTAGCCTCAACTGATATTATTTATACTCAGGATGTAAATGCCCAAATGGTGAGGAATTATGGTTTAGGTACGCCAAAAGGGGCGTTGAATGGTGTTGATAACAGGCAGGTTTATTTGGCTTCTGATAGAGCGCTTAATGAGTTTGGAGGACCTACAAATGCTTATGTGTTTACAAATACTAACGTTGGATATTCTTTTAACTGGTCATTTAAGTTACAAAAGAATTTTAATAATGGCATATTTGCTAGTATAGCATATAATTTTTTAGAAGTAGAAGATGCAAGTTCGCTAGATGCCGAGATTTCGAGTGATGCATTCGATAGAAATCCAGCTTTGGGGAATGTGAATAAAGCAGTAAGTTCTACTTCTCGTTATGGAGACAAACATAGATTTGTAGGGCAGATCAATAAATCATTTAGTTATGGTAAAAACAAACAATGGAAAACCTCTTTTGGTGCTTTTTATGAGTATGCGCAAGGAGGAAGGTTTTCTTATACATATTCTGGAGATATAAATGGAGATGGATCCCCTTTGAATGATTTGATTTATATACCTACTCAGAGCGAGTTAGCAACTTATACTTTTAGTGGGGTGTCTTTTGATGAAAGAGAAGCGCAAAGAGCGGCTTTTGAAGCGTATATAGAACAAGATGAATATCTAAGAGAGCGAAGAGGAAATTATGCCGAGAAATATGAAATTTTAAGTCCGTGGAGAGGTCGATGGGATGTTAAATTCTTACAGGATTATGATATAAAGGTTGGAGATGGAATCAATACGATTCAACTTAGTTTGGATATATTAAATTTTGGTAATTTGCTTAACTCAGATTGGGGTGTGATAGAACTACCCGTTAATGATCAGCCTATTGGTGTTGGATTTGCAGATGGAGCACCTTTGGATCCTATTTATACGTTTGATACTTCTCAGACAAAAACTTTTGCAAATGATTTTAGTCTGGACTCAAGATGGCAGGCGCAGGTAGGATTAAGATATATTTTTAATTAATAAAACTGTTTTCTCATAAATATTACAAGAAGAGGTTGTTTGAAAAGTATACTAGTAAAGCAGCCTCTTTTTGTTTATATCTATTGGTTGATTAATCGATAGATTAATATAGCAGTACGTTTGGTTAATGCTTCAAAAGTGGTTAGATCCAAGGTTTCTTCTGGAGTATGTGCTCCTGTTCCCATGGTACCTAATCCATCTAAACAGTCTACGTATTTGGCAACAAAAGAAGTGTCTGCGGCACCACGCTTTCCCGGATCGTACGCTTCAACTATTCCTTGATCTAGATCTATACTAACTTCATTTAGCAACTCTAGTAATTTTAGGTTACCTGCTGTGGGCTGCATTGCGGGGTAGCTATCTTTAAAGGTTATTTCGGCAGTGGTATGAGGTAGGTTATTTTTAACAATACTTTTCATTTCAGCGCGAACTCTTTCTTTTTGCTCTTCAGAAATAAAACGTAGATCACCTTTTGTAACCACAGTTTGAGATACAACATTGTTTTTTCCAAAAGCATCTCCTTTACTTGTTTCATCATCAAATTTTATATTTGTTCCTCCTAGGATTATTCCTGGATTAAAGGTTAAAAATTCTTCTCCTTTAATTTCGTTATAAAAAGAATTTAAGATTCTGGAAGTTTCAAAAATGGCACCTGCTCCAGTATGCTCGCTAAACACTCCAGAAGAATGAGCTCTTTTGCCTTTAACTTCTAGACTCCAGCTAGAAGAGCCTCTTCGTGCAACAGTAGCATAGTTAAAACCTGTGGAGGTTTCGAACCCTAAAGCTATTTCACTTTTTTTGGCTGAGTCAATTAAATCCTTTCGGCTTATATCTAATGGCTTTCCGGTACTTTCTTCATCACCAGTAAAGGCTACTATTATTTGCGCATCGTTTAACAGGTTGTTTTCGTATAGCGCTTTTAGTGCATACAAGACGATTACATTGCCGCCTTTCATATCATTAGTGCCAGGACCATATGCAATATCACCACTTACTTTAAACTGCTGAAAAGGGCTGTCTTTTTCAAAAACAGTATCCAAATGCCCAATAAGCAATATTTTTTTTCCTTTATTCCCAAAAGTTTCTGCAAACAAATGCCCAGAACGATTAACTTCAGGGGGCATTTCAATCCATTTTGTTCTAAAATTGATAGCGTCAAACTGCTCTTTGAACACCATGCCAACCTCTTTAACACCTTGGTGATTCATTGTCCCGCTATTGATGTTTACTACTTTTTCCAAAAACAGAATAGCAGATTTGTGATTATTCTCTATAGAGGTAATGATTTTTTTTTCTGCTTTAGATAATTTTTGAGCGTTCATGATAAAAGTAGTCAGGAGAAATAGTAATGTATAAGTGATTTTTGTTGCTAAAGAGGTGTTCATTTTTTGTAATATTTTGCTTAAAAGTATAAAAATAAAAACTTTGAGATACGCTAAGTTAAAAATGATTTATTACCGTTAGAATACTCTAATTACTATTTTATAATCACCTTTTTATAACTACTTTTGCAGTCAATTTTTTTTAAATGAAATATCTAAGATTAAGTAAAGAGCAACTAGAAGAGTTGCATGTAGAGTTTATTAATTTTTTGGCTACGCAATCTATTACAGCAGATGAATGGAGTGATATTAAAGCCAATAAGCCACATGTGGCAGAAGAAGAAATAGATATATTTAGTGATTTGGTGTGGGAAAAAGTACTTACTAATGCGCAATATTTGGAGCATTTTTCTAAAAACCAGATACATCTTTTTGAATTGAAAGAAGATGAAATGCATCTTATTGCTATAAAGATTAATGATACTACAATTGATTTAACTACAAAGGATGGTTATAGTTGGTTAAAGGAGAACTTATTAAATGATGAAGTGGTGTTTTATAATGCTTCTAAAGTATACGGGGAAGATAAAAACCTCGATAAGTTTAAAATTATCCAACAAGGAGCTAATATTACCAAAGGAGAGTTGTATCACTTTTTTGATAAACTAATTAAAAACAAAGGATAATCTTATTATTCATATCTTAAGGATTCAATAGGATCTTGTTTAGCAGCTTTTAGTGCAGGGTATAGTCCTGAAACAACCGCAATAACAAAAGAAATGGTAGTTGCAGCGATAATAGCTAACCATGGTGCACTAAAAGCAAAGCTTAATGCATAAGCTATTCCTCCACCAATAGCAACCCCTAAAATAATACCAGCCAGACCCCCAATTTGTCCAATGATTAAAGTTTCCATAAAAAACTGACCTGCTATTGTATGTTTTTTAGCGCCTAAAGCCTTTCTAACCCCAATTTCTCGCGTTCTTTCTGTAACAGAAACTAACATGATATTCATTAAAGCAATCGAGGAACCTAAGATGGTTATAATGCTGATTATCCATGCTGCATAATATAGATATACAGTAATACTTGCTATTCTATTTAATAAGTCATCACTACGCTCTAGACCAAAATCATTTTCTTCAATAGGGTTTAATCCTCTGATGTTCCTAAATGTAATGATTGCTTCATCCATAGCTCCTTCTATGAATTGTTTGTCATCAACACGTATACTAATGCCATAATTGATATTAGGAAGAGTAAAGATTGATCTTGCGATCTGTAAAGGGATAAGAACACGTAGATCTTGATTATTTCTAAAAGTAGCTCCTTTGCTTTCTAACAATCCAATAACTTTAAATTTTACACCTCTGATGCTGATGGTTTTTCCTATTGGGTTTATATTGTTTTTAAACAAATTCTTTTTGAAATCCGCTCCAATTAAACAAACGTGATTATTGTTCTCTACATCAAAAAAAGTAAAATTTCTACCTTTATCAATTTCGGTTCCCGTATTCTCGAGGTAATTTTCATTTATACCTAAAACAGAAACCTCGGGATAAGTTTTTTCATTTTCATATTTTACCTCTGCATTGCGTGTACCCGTAAAATGAATTGAAGTTTTGGAGAAGGGATATTCAAACTTGTCTTTGAACTTCTTTACATTTCGATAGCTGATAATTGGATTTATTTTTTTCTGATCTCTATTATTTCTGGTATTGAATTCATAACGCTGTATATTGAAGGTGTTTGCTCCCATTGAAGCAAAATCTCCTGAAATTGTATCTTCCAAAGCCCCTACCAATGTAAGAATCCCAACTAGTGAAGTAATACCAATAGCGATAATTAATATCGTAAGAATTGTTCGTAGAACCTGACCCTTTATAGAATCCATTGCAATTCTGATATTCTCTCTAAAAAGTGAAAACATAATAATTTTTGATAAGCGTTATTTATAATAGGACTCCAAAAGACGTTTAAAGTTACTTAAAAAACTATATTTTTTATTGCCAATAGTGAAGGTCTTTATCCTTTTTTAGATATTTGCAGCCTGAAAATAACTAGTTGTGATGAAGACCAGATCGAAGATTGGTATATTTAATATTGAAATCCAGTAAACTAACTAGTTTCGATCATAAGATACAAACAGATAATAATGGCACAAAAACCGTCAATACCTAAAGGAACACGTGATTTTTCTCCTGTAGAAGTTGCAAAAAGAAATTATATAAT
Source organism: Aquimarina sediminis (assembly GCF_002895435.1). Taxonomy (GTDB): domain Bacteria; phylum Bacteroidota; class Bacteroidia; order Flavobacteriales; family Flavobacteriaceae; genus Aquimarina; species Aquimarina sediminis. Next base: position 913,116 of record NZ_POYJ01000001.1, on the reverse strand, counting down.
TGATATCATAAGAGAGCAATTTCGATTGTTTGGTTTTCAACCTATTGAAACACCAAGTTTTGAGAATAGTAATACTTTGATGGGAAAGTATGGAGAAGAAGGTGATCGTCTGATTTTTAAAATATTGAATAGCGGGGATTTTCTTAATAAAGTAGATGACGCTTTATATGAAGCTAAGGACAGTGGGAAAATAACACCTAGCATTAGTGAAAAAGCACTTCGTTATGATCTTACTGTACCATTTGCACGGTATGTAGTGCAACACCAAAATGAAATCGATTTCCCATTCAAAAGATTTCAAATTCAACCAGTTTGGCGAGCAGACAGACCACAAAAAGGAAGATTCAGAGAGTTTTTTCAATGTGATGCTGATGTAGTTGGTAGTAAATCTCTATTACAAGAAGTTGATTTTGTAAAACTGTACGATAAAGTGTTTACAAAACTCAACCTAAAAGGAGTAACTATTAAAATGAACAACCGAAAAATTTTGTCGGGTATTGCTGAAGTAATAGGTGCAAGTGATAAACTGATAGATTTTACAGTTGCTTTGGATAAGTTGGATAAAATTGGAGAAGATGGAGTGAAAAAAGAAATGCTTAATAAAGGAATTTCTGAAGCCGCTATAGAAAGTGTAAAACCATTATTCAGTTTCGAAGGAAGCACAACCGAAAAAATTGATAAGCTACGCAGTATGCTAGTTTCTTCAGAAGAAGGGACACAAGGTGTAAATGAATTAGAGTATATTATTAATACCATTAAAGAGGTTCCTTTGGAAACGGCAATTTTGGATCTTGATGTTACTTTGGCAAGAGGATTGAATTATTATACTGGGGCGATTTTTGAAGTTTCTCCTCCAGAAACAGTGAAGATGGGATCCATTGGTGGTGGTGGTAGATATGACGATCTTACAGGTATTTTTGGATTAAAAGATATCAGTGGAGTTGGTATATCTTTTGGTTTAGACAGAATTTATTTAGTACTAGAAGAGTTGGGTTTATTTCCAGAAACAGTGCTACCTTCTACAAAAGCCCTATTTATAAATTTTGGAGAAACTGAAGCGTTATATTGCCTAAAAGCTGTTAATATGCTTAGAGAAGACAAAATAATTGCCGAGATTTATCCTGATAGCGCTAAAATGAAAAAACAAATGGGATATGCAAATAAGAGAAATATCCCTTTTGTGGTGTTGGCAGGTACTTCTGAGATAGAAAATAATACATTTACCGTCAAGGATATGCAAGCGGGTACTCAAAAAGAAATGGATTTAAAGGAGCTAAAAGGGCTTTTACGATAATTTTTTTGTTACTTTTAAAATAAAATATATTACTGACGTTACTATTTATAACGCTAAACAAACTATTTATATTCTTAAAATCAAAATTATGAAAACCCCCATTTTAACTATTTTTCTTTCCATTATGGTGTTGTCGGTGATATCTTGTAAAAAAGATCCTAAATCTGACAAACTTGAAGTGGTAGAAGAGGTAGTTCAAGATTCAACCATTGTGATTGCAGAAGAGGTTGTAGAAGAAAAAAAGCCTGTAGTTAAAAAGAAGAAAAAAACTACTAAAAAGAAATCTACAACAAAGGATAAGACCCTTCGTATACCTGGGACTTTTGATTCGACAGATAATTCTTATGTGAAAAAATATGTAAGAGATTATGAACGTTATGTATCTAATTATAAAAAAGCAGTAGAATCAAACGATATGGATTCTTTTCTTAAACTTAGCGATGCCAGTAGTGACCTAACCAGACAGTATAGTCGTCTTATGAATATACTTCCTGGAGAAGAAATAACAAAACTAAGCGAGTATATGCAGGTTAAATCAGAGCAATTAGCAAAACTGTCTGATAGTATGTAATACTACTTTACTAATAATTAAGAAGCCATTTCAATTTTATTTGAGATGGCTTTTTTTGTTACTGTATAAGTAGAAATTTTTAGTAAAAAAAGGTTCTGGATTTATAAGAAGTTGAAGATCCAGAACCTTTTTTTTAAGTGTATGCCGTATAATTGCTGTATAAATACCCTAAATTTTTGTAATATTGTAGACCCAAATCTTAACACTTTTTTATGAAAATAAAATTACTCCTACTTTTGTGGTGTGTTGGTTTATACTCTTTTAACCTTTTTGCTGGCGAAAAAGACTCTTTATCCATAAAGAAAAACAATCCTATTGAAGAAGAACAAAAGATTTCAAAATTTGTTCATTTACCAGAATTAGATAAAAAATTTCCTGTCCACAATCTGATCAATAAGATTGCACTTCCAGAGTTTACTTTTGATAACATTAAAAATGAATTCCCAGCTCCAGTAGCAAGTGTTAATGATGCGAGGTCTGAAGCAAAAGCTGGGTTTAGAGAAATTGATAGCACTGGCAGATGGGTGTCTTCTTTTAGCAATGAAGATATACAGGTATTACCTGTAGGAATAAAACATAAACTAAATGAGGTCGAGTACCAATTAGGATTTACAAAAGCTAGATTCACAAAAGAGTTTACAGAACTAACTGTTTTTGTGAAAATTATTTTACCTCAGTCTGATGAGCAAGGCTTGCCAATAGAGCTGTTTTTTGGAGCAAATAATGTAAAACTCTCTCATCAGGGAGGAATTATAGGTGAAGCTAATTTGGTATTACTTGGTGATATATTTATCCCTTTTAATGGAGGGAATTGGTTGCTAATTCTTAAAGGAGGGTTTGATTATAGAACAGGAGATACTCTAAATAGAACTTTTGTTACCATAGATTGTGACGGTGTAAAAGAAATGGGAATTGAAGGAGAGGTTCAGTTTTCAAGAAATATGATTTTACCAGTAGATGGTATTGGGCAACCATTACCAGAAACTACAACATATACGGGAGCACTTAAGGAGCCTATACAAATACCTAATAGGGTACGAGGTAATTTTAGAGCGATAGCTTCAGATTGGAATGACCTTATTGTAGAAATAAGTTTATCTCCATTTGTGATGGCTAGCCAGCCTGATAAATTTATGTTCTCTGTCAATCAAGCTGTTTTTGATTTTAGTGATCTTAGAACCGAAAATGTTAATTTTCCACAGCATTATTATGATAATGGATTATTGCTGCCAAATGAGGATACCTGGCGAGGAGTATATGTACAATCTCTAAAAGTAGGGTTGCCTCAAGAGTTTAAGACAGAAGAGAGTATCTCTCAAAAGAGCAGAATTACTTTTGAAGCAGCAAATCTTTTAATAGATAGTTATGGGGTTTCAGGATACTTTTCTGCAGAAAATGTAATTCCATTAAAATCTGGTAGAACATCAGAATCCAAATCTTGGGCATATTCTGTAGATAGGATAGGTATAGAGTTAGCATCTAATAGATTAGTAGGAGCAGATTTTAGAGGGCAAATATTACTTCCAATCTCTGATAAAGGAAAAAATAATAATACCCAGGCAGGAGCAGACGGTAAAATGGGATTAGGCTACGAAGGGATTATTTCTGAAGAAGAGTATGGCCTGGTTGTATCTACTTTAGATACCTTAAGTTTTGATGTTTTTAAAGCCAAAGCACAACTATTACCAAATTCTTCAGTAGAACTTATGGTAGTTGACGGTAATTTTAGACCTAAAGCAGTTTTAAATGGTCGTATGGCAATCTCTGCCAGTCAGAAGGAATCACTAGCCAATGAAGGGCAAACATATACTACAGGAGAAGGAGATGACGAAGAGAAGCATACGGTTCAATTTAAAGGAATAGAATTTCAAAACCTGGTGCTTCAGACTGTATCTCCGATTATTCAGGTAGATTACTTCGGATACAGAGATGAAGTCAAATTAGCAAATTTTCCTGTATCCATAGGCAATATTGCTTTTATGTCCAACGAGTTTGAAGCTGGGATAGAATTTGATCTTATGATCAATCTGATGGGTAAAAAGGACAAAGGCTTTGCTGGTGATGCCCGTTTAGGAATTTTTGGAAAGTTTCAGGAAGAAAACTACAAACAACGATGGAAATATGACAGACTCCATCTCTCCAGGATTAATATAGCTGTTAATATGGGGGCTATTGAGCTCAAAGGAGGTCTGGAACTTATGAATAATGATCCTATCTATGGAGATGGTTTTTCTGCCGAAATAGAAGGAACATTTGGCAAATTTGGACCTTTAACTTGTAAAGCAATTTTTGGAAAAAAAGACTTTAGGTATTGGTATGTGGATGCAGCTGTCCATGGATTAAAAATACAAGTAGGTCCTATACAAATATCTGGATTTGCCGGAGGTGCATTTTATAAAATGACAAGAAGGCCCAATGCAGGACCTGATTTTTCACCTTCAGGACTTTCATATATCCCTAGCGAAAACTCTAGCCTGGGGGTAAAAGCAATGGTATTTGGAGCTATTGGAGACGAAAGCGCAATAGCAGTTGGAGCTGGTTTTGAAATAGAATTTAACAATAAAGGCGGCGTAAATAGACTAGGCTTTTTTGGAGAAGCCCAAGTCATGAAAGCATTTAATTTTCCAAATCCTGTAGGCAAACTAACCGATAAACTTAGCGGGATGGTTGATAGTGAACTCATAAACGGAGTCATGGATAGCAAAGCAGGTAAGACTTTCTTGGATAAGGCCGATACAGAATATGAGCCTGATATTGTGGGGCAGGTATCAATTAGTGCCAAAATGGGGATGGAGTTTGATTTTGTAAATGATTCTTTTCACGCTACTCTAGATCTATATGTAAATGTTCCAGGAGGGATAGTGCAAGGAAGAGCATCAGGAGGTCGAGCAGGGTGGGGAGTAATTCATGTCTCTCCCGATGAGTGGTATGTGCATTTTGGAACACCCACCGATCGTTTGGGGCTAAAAATGGGCGTAGGCTCTTTCTCTATAGAAACAGGAGGGTATTTTATGATGGGTGATCGTATCCCAGGTAGCCCACCACCACCACCAGAAGTAGCAGAAATATTAGGAGTAGATGCAGAAGAGTTAGACTATATGCGTGATTTAAATGCATTAGGAGAAGGAAGAGGATTTGCCTTTGGAGCAGATTTCAAAATAGATACGGGGGATCTTAATTTTCTAATTCTATATGCTCGTTTTCAGGCAGGTGTTGGTTTTGATATTATGCTAAAAGATTATGGCAGTGCCAAATGTGTTGGCTCTAATGATGAGATTGGTATTAATGGCTGGTATGCTAATGGACAATCCTATGCCTATTTGCAAGGAGAGTTAGGAATAAATATTAAGCTGTTTTTTATAAAAAAGAAAATCCCAATTATCAAAGGAGGAGCTGCTGTCTTACTACAAGGTAAAGGACCAAATCCGTTTTGGTTTAGAGGATATGTAGGAGGATACTATGACCTTTTAGGAGGATTGGTCAAAGGAAGCTTTAGATTTAAAATGACAATCGGTGAGGAGTGTGAATTGGATAATGCATCTCCGCTTGGTGGAATCAAAATGATTACAGGTCTAACCCCAAAAGAAGGAGATAGTGATGTTGATGTTTTTGCTGCTCCACAAGCTGCATTCGCTATGAGAGTAAATCAACCCATAGTAATCCCAGAAGATGATGGCGATAAAACCTACAAAGTTATTCTGGAACGCTTTGCTATTATAGATGAGACAGGAAAAGAGATCGTAGGAGAGTTAGAATGGGGTCGAATGAATGACAGAACAACTTTTATCTCTGATGATATCTTACCTCCAGACACCAAACTAAAGGTAGCGGTAGAAGTTAGTTTTCAGGAAAAAGTAAATGGAGCGTTTAAGACCATATTGGTAGATGGACAAAAAGCAATAGAAAAAGAAGAACGTAATTTTACTACAGGTGGAGCTCCTGATCATATACCACTTCATAATATTCAATACTCGTATCCTGTAGTAGATCAACAATTATTTTACTCAGGAGAATATAAGAATGGTTATATCCAATTACAAAGAGGGCAAGACTATTTATTTGATGATGCACAATGGAAAAGCGTGATAAAATATATAGATGAAACAGGAGAAATACAAGAGTCCGAATTTGGGTATAATAATGGAGAAAATAAAGTGAGTTACACACTTCCAAAAGTAAGTAAAGAAACAAAATATCTGATGTCAATTGTTAGTGCCACAAAAGGATCGGGTGGTACGGTAAATTCTAGAACAACCAGTGATAAAAGAGATTATGGTGATGATAATACTGTCGAAATTAGAAAAAATACTGCAGAAAATGTACTGAAAGAAGGAGAAATAGAACGGCTAGCATATGAATTTAAATCTAGTAGATATAAAACATTTGCAAATAAAATAAAAGCTATTTCTGTAAGAAACTATAGTGTTGGTAAAATTAACTCAGATGTAATTTATTTGTTTAATAATGTTTCGAATTATGAAGGTTTTGATCTAGTGGAGTTAAGGGGGAATTCATATTCTGAAAACAAGGCACTAGTAATTCAGAAGGCGATTTTAACAGACTCGTATTTTACAGAAGATATCAATCCGATATTATACAATTCATATCCGATTGCCGGAAAGTATCAAATTACAAGAAGAGAAATCGAGATATTAGGAGTCCCTCCGAGAAAAGCTTTGCCAATAGGGAGTGATTACATTACAAGTCTAGAAAACGATGTAAATCGAAATCTAATAGAAACTAATTTCCCATATAGATATAATTTGCCAAGGATTTATAAAGAAGATTTTGTCGATCTAAGAGATCAGGTGTATAGTGATTTTACACAAGGTTTAATTAATGGACAGCATGCTGCTATGTCATTAACCAAAGCGCAATACTATTTCATGAGATATGGAAAATATAAGATTAAGTTGAATTATATTTTACCCGGTGGAATAAAAGGTACCGAAGCTAAAATTGATTTTAAAAACACCTTAAAATTTAGATAATGCGGAACTATTTATGTTTAATAATTACCTGTTTATTGCTTGTTAGTGGTAGTATGCATTCCCAATCTCAGAATTTGAAGGAAGACTCTCCGACTGTCAAAGTGATTTCTAGAGTAAAGTCAAACGAAGTTAGGTTACGCTGGGCTATAACAAGTGCAACAGCTTGGTTAAGGGCAAATAAATATGGGTATATTATAGAACGATATACTATCAAAAGAGATGGCAAACAGTTAGATACAGCCGAAAAAAAGATAGTAACACCAGTTCCTATTACTCCTAAACCTATGGCAGAATGGGAGAGTATTATCGAAAAAAATGATTATGCAGCTATTCTTGCACAAGCATTGTATGGTGAAACTTTTCAGGTTGAAGAAATGCAAGGTGGAATTGCTCAAATCATTAATAAATCTAAAGAAATAGAACAGCGTTTTTCGTTTGCATTATTTGCCGCTGATCTCAACTTTGAGGCAGCACTATTGGGTGGATTAGGATATATCGATGCTACTATCAAAGAAAACGAAGATTATTTTTATACAATAAAAACTGCGATCCCTTCGGAGGTATTGATTGTAAAAGAAGGTAATGTATTTGTAGAAAGCAGTAAACAAGAAGAATTACCTCAACCCATAGATCTTATAGCAATAGGAGATGATAAAAGTATATTACTCACTTGGGAGTATGAAATGTTCAAAACAGTATTTACATCATATTACTTAGAACGCTCTGAGAATGGTACAGATTTTAAGCGTTTGGGAGATACTCCTTTGGTTAATCTTAATGATAAACCTGAAAGCCCTTCTAAACGTATGTTTTATGTGGATACCTTATCCCAGAATGATAAAACATATTATTATAGAGTTAAAGGGATTTCTCCTTTTGGAGAAGAAAGCCCAGCTTCAAAAATAGCTTCTGGGCAAGGAGTTAAAAAACTATCTGCTGTACCTCATATCTCAAAATACGAATTTGATGTATCAGGCGGTGTCGTACTACAATGGGGTTTTGAAAAAGCTGTAGAAAATGAAATCCAGGGATTCGAACTTAATTGGGCAGCACAAGAAAAAGGACCATACAAGGTAGTACAGGCAGATATCCCTTCTAATGCCAGAGAAACAATCTACTTGGAACCAGAACCCTCTAATTACTTTAGAATTACTGCGATAGGAAAAAACAATCAAAAAACCACCTCTTTAACAGCTTTTGTACAAACCATAGATTCTATACCTCCATCACAACCTCAGGGAGTAACAGGAGTCGTAGATTCCCTTGGAGTGGTGCAATTACAATGGCAGGCAAATACAGAAAAAGATATGTTGGGGTATCGTGTTTTTAGAGGAAACTTAGAAAAAGAAGAAGTATCTCAACTTACTGTAGCTCCCATCGAGCAAACTACATTTACAGATACAGTACAGGTAAAATCGTTGAATACCAAAGTGTTTTATCAGATTGTAGCTGTAGATAAACGATTTAATATGTCTGACTACTCAGAAAAACTGGCGCTAAAAAAACCCGATGTAGTACCCCCATCATCTCCAATATTTTCGGGATATAAAGTAAAAGAAGAAGGAGTACAGTTACAATGGATCAATAGTAGTAGTGAAGACGTTAAGCATCACAAACTATATCGTCAACAAGTAGCTATAGCCGATAAAGGTTGGCAGGTGATATATCAAACAGATACGATTTCTAAATTCGTAGATAATAAAGTTGTAACAGGGCAAAAATATAGATATGCCATTTTTGCAGAAGATGAATCAGGGCTTACCTCAATACCGTCTACACCTTTAACGCTAACAATACAGAAAAATAAGCCAATACAAGTAGTAAAGAATTTTACGGGATTAGCCGATAGAATAGGATATAAGATTGATCTATCCTGGAAAATTACAAATGATAACGTTTCTGAGATATTAATTTATAAAAACAAAGAAGGTAATAAACCAGTATTGTGGAAACAATTACCTGGAGGAATAAAAAAAATTACAGATAAAAGTGTTAGTCCCAATATAAAATATACTTATCAACTAAAAGCGATATTAAAAAATAGTGCCTATAGTACGATAGAAGTGGTTAATATAACATATTAATTATATGAAGAAGAAAATAGTAATTATTGTATACATTCTTTTTGGAGTTACTATATCAAATGCACAGATACAGTATATGATAAGCGTTCATGGAAATGCACATCATAGTAAGAATGCGCATTGTGCTGAACTAGGTGTCGAGGTTACCCTTAGTGATGGAGATGTAAGAGAGGTACATAGACAAAGTTATAATACTGCTCCTTTTAGGATAGATTTTGATAAGCAAATATCTGTTCCTGATAATGTGACTATTCATAAGATTAGATTATGGGCTTCGCGTCGTGAAAGAAGTAGTTGTAGCGGTCCCCGACCAAATAGTTCGATAGACTTTCCGCTACAGAATCCTTATACTTGTTTTTATTCAGAAAGTACTGACCATGGAGACAATCTGTTTGGGAATGCATTATGGTTTGCTGATATTACTATTAACGCAGAACCTTTGGTTGATGTTCTATCTCCCGGAATCAATGATTTTTTGCCAATGGATCGAAAGGTAGAGGTTAAAGCTACTCCAGGTTTTCCAGAAAACTTTAGTGTTTATACTTGGCAATATAGTATAGATAATGCTGTGAATTTTCATGATGTACCTATGGCTCACAGCGGTAAGCCTATAATGAATATAAGTGCAAGAGATATATTGGGGGCAGCTGTAGAATCCTATTTAGGAAAACAGATACAGTTTAGGATGAGTTCATGTAATGATCGCAGATATTCTGTGCCTCCAAGGACTTATACGATAGTACCTTCTGCTCCAACATTTAGCGCTAAAGAAGAATTTTTAACCAGTTGTTATTCCAGTGTTGATGGTAGTGTACGTTTTACATTTTCTAGAGAATTATTTTCTGGAGAAAAATTAGTAATTCTACCTGAGGTTGGATCAACGAGCTTTCCCTCAACAGGAGATATTACAGAATTGCAAGTGAATCCTATATCAGGAAAACGAGATACATATACTTTAGAAAATTTACCCCCAGGTACCTATAGAGCCACGGTACTTGGGTTTTATGGAACTTATAATACATATTCAGAGGATGCTGATCATTCTATGAATTTCACTATTGGTCAACCAAGTGTGGTGGAGATTGAATCTGTGGTTGGGGTTAATAGTAGGTGTGATGATGGTGATAGCAACCCTGATAATAATAATGATGGAGAGATATTGATTACTGCAAAAGGTGGAAATCCTGGGAAATTTCAGTATTCCTATAGACTTGATGGAGGTGCTTTTTCTGCATGGATAGATTTTAATAATGGTTTACAACATAGAATGATAGATGTAAAACCAGGAGACTATGATATCAAAGTAAAAAAGGTTTTAAGAGATTATCCCGTAGAATGTGTCGCTTATGAATTAAATAGTAGTAATGAGCCAACATCTGTGGTTAAACTGGTATCAGTAAGTATTACAGAGCCAGAAGATCCAATAGGTATAGCCTATACCTTGCTTAATGAACCTAGCGCTTTTGGTTTTGAAGATGGTAGAATTATGGCTAGAATTTTTGGAGGGTCTAAGTTTGTTGACGGTAGTTATAGGTTCGAATGGAAAAATGAAGCGGGTCAAGTTCTTAATTCAGTATTTACAGAAGTATTGTCGGGAGATCAAGGGTATCAGCTTACATTACATTCTATTGGTGCTGGTACCTATTATCTAAATGTTTGGGATGCTAAGTATGATGAAGCCACGTATAAAACAGGTTGTTTTCAAATTAATTCAGAATATACACTGGAGCAACCAGAACCCATACAAGTAACCATAGATATACATTTGCCTATTTCTTGTCATATCGAAAATGAATATAATGATGGAGTTGATTTTAATAGTCCATTAGGGATTCCTGATCAATTTCAGGATGGAGCATTGATCGCTACGGTTACTGGTGGAGTACCATTTGAGAATACTATAGCTGGAGCAGATGAGTGTAGAGCTAACTTTAAACCCTATTGCTATAACTGGAAAAAACTAGTTGGCGGCATCTGGGTAGATATACCTACCAATGATAATATTATATATCATCAAAGTGTAGGAACCTATGCCCTTAATGTAGAAGATAAAAATGGCATTGTACTGGGAACCTATGAAGAATTTATATCCCCAGATGGATCCAGAGAATATAGGTTGGTAGAAGCTACCGATGAAACAAAATATTTACCGCAACCTGATAAATTAGAAATAGCCTTTACTAATACGGTAGTTACCTGTCTTAATGGTGATGATGCAGAGGCAACTGTTATGGTGACCGGAGGAACACCTCCATATAGTTATGAATGGAGTAATGGGCAAAATACTCCTACGGTCAATAATCTGATCGGAGGAACTTATTTAGTATTTGTTACCGATGCCAAAGGGTGTCGTATAGAAGGTAGTGTAAAAATCGAACAGCCCAATGGGTTAGAAATCACGCCAATTTCAGTCGTAGATCCTACTTGTTTTGAGGGCAACGATGGGCAGATAGAAGTGGAGATTACGGGTGGTAACCCTCCGTATACCTATACCTGGGATATAGGGAATACAACCACAAGTGTTAATGGATTATTTGCAGGAACATATCGAATAGAAGTAGAAGATAACAAAGGATGTAAAGCCTTTTTTGAAGAAACACTTACGAATCCTGATCCAATTGTAGTTGCTATGGAGCAAGAGCGTTCCTTATGTAATGGACAGTCTTTACAACTTGATATTGCAATACCCGATCCGGGAGCGGTATATTCATGGTCTGGTGATAATGGTTTTGTAAGCTCAGATAGTGCAGTAGAAATTACCAATGCCGGGCGTTACACGGCAACGATAACCAGTAGTCTGGGATGTATAGGGATTGGAGAGATAGAGGTTAAGGTTTTTGATACCCCTATTGATGCTGATTTCTTAATTACCACTCAGGCGTATGATGATCAGGAGGTAATTTTGGTAAATGTAAGCGATCCAATGGGAGAAACCATCGAATGGACTATCCCAGAGGGAGTAGAGGTGATTTCAGAAAGTGAAGAAAAATTGGTGCTTAAGTTTGATGGGGCGGGTCCTTATGATATTAATTTAAGATCGAATCAAGGAGATTGTTATCAGGATTTTACCAAAACCGTATTGGTACAACCAGCAATAGAAGCACCAGAAGTTTTTGCTTCGCAAGGAGAGTTTATAGAAGAGTTTATAGTATATCCTAACCCTAACGGAGGAGCTTTTAAAACAAAGATTACGCTGGCAGAACATGCTAATATTAGCCTGAAGATTATCAACCTTATGTCTGGAGCAACCATGCATGAGCGATCAGAAAAGAATAATCAGGACTTTTTGTTAGACTATTCTTTGTCATTGCCCACAGGAGTATACTTACTATTATTAGAAACTCCCAAAGGGACAGAGACACGTAAATTGGTGTTTGAGTAGAAGTGAGATGTGTGGTGGAGAAGTAGAGAGACTCAAAGAAGCAAAGAAGCTGAGTGATGAAGAAGCAAAGATTAAGAGGAAGTTGAGAGGTGTAAAGACTCAAAGTTACAGAGAATCTGAGAAGATCAAGAGATATAACGGAGTAGAGGGAGAAGAAAAGAATCAAAGATTAAGATGAGAAAAGGAGTATAGAGAGAAGCAAGAAGCAGAGATGCGGAAAATTTGAGAAGCAAATATTTGGAGGAGGAGATAGAGAATTAAAAATTCTATGAGTCTCAGATTCTCTGTAACTTTGAGTCTTAGCTTCTCAGGTTCTAAAAGTCTTTGAAACTTTGCTTCTTTAGAACTTTGATTAAAACTTTAAAATTAAAAGATCAGATAGTAATGAGTACCTTTAGGGATTTAAAAATTTGGCAGAAATCTATGAGTATAGTGACGACTGTTTATAGAGATACAAATGATTTTCCTAAGGAAGAGGTTTATGGGCTTACTTCTCAGATAAGAAGAGCATGTGTTTCTATACCCAGTAATATTGCTGAGGGATATGGAAGAAAAGGTAAAAAAGAATACGTAAGGTTTTTAAATATTGCAATGAGTTCATTATTTGAGATGCAGACACAATTAGAGATTGCTAAAAATTTAAAATACATGAATAAGAATAAATTTGAAACTATTTATGATAAAACAAGAGAATTAGAACGAATGTTATCAAGTTATAACAAAAAAGTAGAAGAATCAATGTGATAAGAGCCCAAGAAAACGCAACGTCTCTGAGTCTTTGCTTCTTTGAGTCTAAGCTTCTCAGATTCTAAGAGCCTTTGAGTCTAAGCTTCTCAGATTCCAAAAGTCTTTGAAACTTTGCTTCTCAGTATCTCCAAGTCTAAGCTTCTTTGAGTCTTTGCATCTCTAAGTCTTTAAACCTTAGATTCTCTAAATAAAAACAAAATGAACAAAATAATATACATACTAACCATTCTTATCCTCCTTACAGGCTGTGCCAAAGAAGAGGCAGTACCGGTTATTGTAGATTTTGAGTTTGAAGTATTTAATGATGATTTTTCTATTCCGGTTCAGGTAGTGTTTTTTAATCGTACCGAGGGAGGGGATGATTACGAATGGACTTTTGAAGGCGGAGTACCATCAAGGTCTGTAAATCGTAATCCCGGAATGATACAATATGATACCAAAGGGACATATACTATTGAACTTTTTTCTACCAATCAGGATGGAGAAAAAGATAGTAAAACAATCGAAATCCAAATAGACGACCCCGTATTAGTAGATTTTGAAGTCACCAATCTGGTCGATAATTTTGCTCCTGCTACGTATGCCTTGCATAACAAATCATCAGGAGCAGATAGTTATATCTGGACTTTTGAAGGGGGAACTCCTGCAACATCATCAAGTCAGAATCCAGGAGAGGTAGTGTTTACAGAGCCTGGAGATCATACGATTACTTTAGAGATTAGTAATGGTAGAGAAACCTATGATATACAAAAGACAATAACGGTAGCTCCGTTTTTGATTTCTGATTTTGGTTTTGAAGTCGCTTTTGATGATGATGATTATCAGGTGCCAGCGCGAATCCAGCTTCAGAATAACTCTACTAGTGCTACCAGCTATCATTGGGATTTTAGTGGAGCATCAATATTTGTTTCTGATCAGGAAAACCCGGAGGTGGTATTCACACACCCGGGAACCCAAACGGTACTACTGACAGCAACTAATGGAAAAGAGACTAAAACCAGTAGTAAAGAGATTACCTTTTTTACCAACACCAATCTTAGAACGTTAAAAGATATAAAGTTGGGAGTTAATAGCGCACATCATGCTAATACCATAGGAAGCTTTTATAGCATTGATACCCGAAAGGTGTATATGGCTTCGGAAATGACATCAGAGATCGAAGCACAGATCGATTTGGTGTTTTTTGGGCTAAGTAATGCATTTACGCTAAACCGCTTTGTAAACCCTGCGCAGTTAGGAGGAACTACTTTTGAGGAATTTCAGAATCCAAGAACAACCAGATTTATTAACTCTCAGGAACTCTGTGGTTGTGCTACGTCTTTGACATCAGCCCAATTTGATGCCATGCAGGATGATGCATTATTCAGACCCATGGTTATAGAAGAGACCCCGGGGGGACTACAAAGTTTTGATGATACGATGCAACCTAGAATTGTATTATTTCAAACTCAGGAAGGAACCAAAGGAGCTATTAAAATCAAAGATTTTGTTGATGATGGAGCCAACTCCTATATTTTGGTAGATATCAAAGTACAAAAAGAAGCCCTATAGAAATAAAATAAAAGAATAGAAAGTCAGTTAATGTGAACAATTATAATAATCAATTTTTTAAATTTAAAATTCTATTAAGAATGAAAAACCTTTTTTTAATTACCCTTATTACCGCTATCTCTTTAACAACCACCAATTGCAGTAGCGATGATGGCGATAGTAGACCGGATAACTTATCAATAACCGGTGGAGTATGGAAACTATCTACATTTTCTATAGATGGTAAAGATAGCACCAGTACGTTGGGTGCATGTGAATTACTAGAAACATATTCATTTACGGAGGACGGTAAATTTGTAAATAAATATTATGAAAAAGATGCAACTTCTGGTGATTGTAAGTTAGTGTCTACTCTTAATGGCAAGTGGGTAACGGATGGGACTGCTGGTACTACTCCACGTTTTAAGCTTACCTTTGATGACGGGACTACTCCTTCTATTACTTGTATCGTAGGTATATCTTATTTAACCTATGCATACGATGTAGATACCTCAACGGGTAAATCAAGTTATTCTTATAGTTTCCAAAAACAGTAATATGTAGTATAATTTAAGCAGACTGTTTGTATTCAAAAAAATAGGCAGTCTGCTATTTACCGGTCTACCGACCAGAAAATAAAAGTATAACAATTCGGGTTTTATCATATGAAGCATAATTACCATCAGAATACTACACGATACAGGATATGGGTACATACCATTTTTGTACTTTTATTGATATGCCCATATATTGCAATTGCTCAGGTATTTCCTGTTAATGTAACTCCACAGGTTATCCCCCCTTATAGTTTAAAACTATCAGAATATGCTACGGCATCTTCAGATAAGTTAATTCTTAACCTGTTACTTACCGATATTACAGAATCGAACCGGCAGGTTAATTTAAAATTTTATGTAGAGAACAATGCTGGCTTAGCTATACAAAGCACCGATGTTGTAATTGGCGCCAATCCTATTTTTCTGGATGGAGGAGTGCCGCTACGACTCACCAATTTTGATCTACAATCGTATTTTCAATTTGAAAACCTTATAGGGATTACCCCTCAGCAATATAGTGTACCATTTCCCGAGGGCTTATATCGTTTTTGTTTTGAGGTATATGACTCACAATCAGGACAACAAATTTCTCGTAAAAGTTGCACCGCAGTATATCTGGTACTTAACGATCCCCCTTTTTTAAACTTACCCAATAGAGGAGAGCAGGTACCCATGCGAGATCCTCAAAATATTATATTTCAGTGGACTCCCCGGCATCTTAATGCTACCAATGTAGAATATGAATTTACACTGGCAGAGATTTGGGATAATCAGATGGATCCGCAAGCCGCATTTTTGGCAAGTCGTCCCATATATCAAACCAATACATTTGCCACTACCTTATTATATGGTCCGGGAGAAACACCTTTATTACCGGATAAAACCTATGGGTGGCGTGTACGTGCCATGGTTAGTGATGGGATAAGTGAAACCTCTGTATTTAAAAATAATGGCTATAGCGAGATTTATCATTTTACTTATACCGGCAGCTGTGCAGAGCCAGAATATGTACTAGCCGAAGCAAAAAACACCACTACAGAAAAAATTCTATGGCAGGGAATAGATCACCTGCGCTACAATGTGCAGTATCGCAAAAAAGACACAGAAAATGCAGTATGGTTTGATAGCAGTACCATCAATCAATATACTAATATCTATAATCTTGAGCCTGGCACTACCTATGAATTTAGGGTAGGAGGGCAGTGTTTGGATAATGGTCCTTTTACATACTCTCAGATTTATGAATTTACGACCACACTTGCGGCAGATGAAGAATCGACCTATAACTGTGGGATCACCCCAGAAATAGTAATTACCAATCAGGATCCTCTGGAAACGCTGGTGGTCAATGAAGTATTTACAGCAGGAGACTTTCCGGTAACGGTAAAAGAGGTTACTGGCGCCAATGGTTCTTTTACAGGGTGGGGATATATTGTAGTACCTTATTTGCAGGATACAAGGCTAAAAGTAAGTTTTGATGGGATTAGTATTAATACCGATTACCAGTTACTTGATGGCGTTGTGGTAACCGATTATGATGAGAACTGGGGAGGAGTTGATGATATTAGTGATGAGTTGGAAGTGTTGATTAGCTTTGGGGATGCTATTATTGAAGCTCTTAATTTGGACATTAGTTCGGCTACAAAAGACAAGATTGACCAGATTGCAGGAACTATAGTAAATCACATTGATAAAGAAAGCTTGCCTGATAGCATAAAAGAAGATATGCAAGATGCTGCTACCGATATGCAAGAAGCAAGTTATGCATATCAAGAAGCAAGACAAATATATGAAAATGAAGATGCCTCTGAAGCAGAAAGGGAAGCGGCTAAAGAGGAAATGGATATCGCAGAAAGTAAATTTAAAGGAGCCCAAAGTGAACTAAAAGAAGTTAATGAAGCTGCAGATAAATATAAAATTAAAGTAGCCGATTTATTAAAAAAAGCCATAAACAAAATTTATAGAGAAGGAAAAGATATTTCAGAGGAGCAAGTAAATAAAGCAAATGAAATAATAGAAAGTCACAATTCAATAGAAAATAATAATTATTTCGTTTTCGATAATGAGGTTGTTGAAGAACTGGAGACGGTAGAAGTAGGTGAGATTCAAAGAGAATTAAATAAGGTAGAATTAAAACTAGGGGTTTATTTATTTGCTAAAATTTTAAATGAATCTGATAGTAAAAGTGAAACGTTTATTGGTTTTTTAGAAAAGTTAAAAGCTCAAGAAACGAATGTATTAGTTTTGATGAAACAACGTATCGATCAAGGACAGGCTAATTCAGAAATTGTAGATTTTTTGGTTGAAGAGTTAACAAAATTGTTTAGTAATATATTAATAGAAAATATTTAGAAAGATTATGTATAGTATAAAAACTTGGTTTTCTTTAGTTCTTTGCTTAGTAGGTATATATATATTCATATGCTTTGAAGATTTTATTGTAGTTGATAAAGATTACATAGATGGTGCGGTTACAACCAAAAATAGGATGACGCGTTCTATTATATATGCAATTGCTCAAAATAAATACGGTTTTTGGGTGGTTCGATGTATTCCATTAATCGTTGGATTGGGTTTTGGGAAGAATTTTATAAATGAGATTAAAGCAAAAAAGAAGTAGTATGATATTAAGAATATTACCAATATTGTTACTCTATTTTGTACAGGCAGGTTATGCTTTTAGTGATATTAGTTATGATGAGAAAATTAAATCTTCATTTGTTAAAAATACTATAAAGCAATTGGATTATTTGGTTGATCATAACCAAAAAGCAGCAAATACAAATGATCTTTCTTCATCTTGGTACATATATATAGCTGGTGGAACCCTAGAAGAACTAAAATATATTATTGACAAGACAAAGGATACACAAATTAGAAATGAGTATTTAACTAATCTTAATAATCACCTTATAAAACTTAATTCTTATAGTACGACAGCTGTATATGTAGCTTTTACTGATTATGAGAACAAAATTTTGACTCCTATTTTTCCTAGTGATATGTCATCAATGGCTCAAAAAGAAAGTTATATTACTAAGCTTATAAAAAATAAGGATTTTAGCGAACGAAGTGAAAAAGAATTAAAAACTTTTCTCACCTTCTCTCAAACATTTCGAGATTTAGTGGTAGAAGTTTATAAAGGTTCAAAATTAAGTAAAAGTGACAAACCAAACATATTATTACCTTTTACAAATTACTCTATAAGAGAGGTAATTCGCAAAGTAGATAGTGAAGATACGTATATAAAATCAAAGGGTTTTTCTTATACATTGTATACACCTAAATTAGAAAAACCTTTAGAAAAAGGAAAGTTTAAGACCATTTATAATAATAGAGATCCCGAGTTTGGACTTTCTAATACAGAGCAAAAAATAGCCAAAGTTATAAAGGCAATTACCGTATATTTTCATGAAGATTTTGATTATAAAGATTGTGAAGAATTATTAGCAGAGTATAGGAATAAACCTATAATGACTGAATTTCCAGAGTTTAGAAGACATGCAGAAAACAACCCTTGTATTCTTAAAAATATAGTTCCGTGGGGAGAAGATATAGAAAAATCTGAGTGGATGACAATGACAGAAACTCTAATCGCTATTCCCTTATATATAGCTCTGGCGATACCAGCCGCTTCTATAGCAGGAACCGAAGCATTACGTCAGATCGGAAAAGAAAAAGCCAAAGAGATATCAATAGCCGTGGCTACCAACATTGCTATTCAGACTATTACCAATTATTATTTTGGTGGTGAAGAGATTACATCCATTAAAGATGATAATCAACGTTGGCATAAAGCTTTTCTTTCAATTGATAAATTTGAATTAGGTCAAGAAGTTTTAGATGCTGCTTATTCCCTTAGCACACGACATAAATTGGTTTTGGCATGTCTGCAAGATGGTATTAAAATAGAGAATATGAATTGGGAAACTATGGACGCAAGTAATGCAAAAGTAACCGTAGACCTAAAAGGATGTGTACAAAATGTGGTAAAGTATATTTTTATCGATGGCCCTACAGATAAAGCATTGGGATATGTTTTTAAAAGATTATCAACTCTTATCAAAAAAAATCCTAAAGAATTCATGAAGGCATGGCGTAAGCTTTCAGATGATTTTGGTCCCACTTTTAAAAAAGATTTAAGGACAGGTGTAAAAGAGTATAAAGATGATCTATTTAAGGCATTGGGAGTTTCTAATAGTTTGGATAAAAAAATAGCAAAATATATTAAATCTAGTTTTAAGGTTGAAGAAGAATTAGGAGAATCTATAGAAGAATATGTAAGTGAAATAAGTAATGAGGGGGTTAAAAATACAATAAAAGATATTGCTGCCGATACCGAAACAAATATTAATGATCAGATTATTGAAAATGTTTCTGGAAATATCTCTAGAAAAATCAAAAAGCAAGGAGCTAACATCACTTTAGAGGTCACTATCAAAAACGGTGATAAGATTACCATAAGAGTGCCTTTGTTGGAAGAGTTAGAAGAAGGAGGGCAAAGTATTTATCGTATCGTTTTTGAAAACAACAAAAAATCCTTAGATGATATTTCAGGATCGTTAACTTCAAAACGGCAAAATGTTGTTAAAGCTATGAATAATGGTGATATTAGCAGTATTGTTGCCAAAGGAGGTAATGCAGATAAGCATCTGGGTATTCGTGATAAACCGATTACTGTTACCGATATTGATTTACGTACAGTTAATCAGAATGGTGATGTAATTAGTAAAAATATAGGAGGAAAAAACACCTCTGGTCAAAATATAGGGGGTAGAAGAGGTGAATTAAAATTTGCTAATGATATTATTAAAGAGAGGTATGACGGATTAATAGAATTAGTACCTCAAAATTTAAAATCTAAACTTGACGACATAGTTAGAAATGTTTCTTATCATGAAGTTAATGGAGAGATTTTAATGGATTTGTTTTTAGGCTCAGAACGAAGCAATGTTAGTGGTTTGATCGATCGATTTAATCTAAGTACAAATGAGAAACTTTTTGATGATTTGTTAAATTATATTTCTAAGCACAAAAATAATGCTACTCAAATAAGTTCTGTTTCTTCATACTTAGATGGAGTTAATGATATGAATATCTTAAATAAAATTATTACTGATGATGTTCCTGTAGAACATATTTTCAGAGGGACATCACAAAATTTTGGAGGTAAAGGTAATGCAGCTGTTGGAATTACTTCAACATCTGTAGATCCTGCATCTTCTGTTATTTTTGGATTAAACTCAGATTACCTTTCGGGAGGAAAAGGGGTTTTGAAAGTATCAGATGTGAATAGCTTAAAAAATGTAGACCTAGGCTTTCCTAATATACTTTCAAAATCTGAAATGGAACTTGCCTTAGAGATATCTCCTTCAAATTTTTCAAACTACGTAACTAAAGAAATACCGATAGAACAAGCCAGACAAGCATTGAAGAATTTTGGAATAGATTTACCAAGCAGTTCTAGTTTTAAAACGGTTGAAGATGTGGCTTACTATATCGAAAATACGAGAAAGTTGACTCCAAAAGAAGTTACTGAGTTCATGAGAATAATTAATAACTAATAATTAAAATAACATGAAAAAAAAGGCTATATTAGTCGCTATGGTTCATTCTAGTAATAATGGAATAGTTTTTCTTTCTGGCCGAGCAATTAATGATTACAGTATAAAAGACGAATTATTTTTAGAAACTTGTCCTGATATGTTAATTTCTATTGAGCGATTAGAGATGTATCGAAAAGATGTAATGGAAGTACCACAAGCTTATGGAGCGGATATTACATTAAAAATTCCAGAAGGAATAGAGTTAAAGCCTATGGATATTTTATATAAAAAAATAAGACAAGTTTTATAATTCGATTGAATTTTTCTTTTAGAGATAAGCACTCATTTATTTTCTAATTTAGTAGCTTTAATCATAGAATCTATGGCAAATAGGATATGTTTTGTTTATCTTTAAGAAAAGAAAGAATATCCTTGAACCGTTGTGTCTCAGGGTTTTTAAAAGGTCAGCTTCTTCGTTTTACCTAATAATACCTTACAGAATTATCTAATAAATTAGCTATTTTTTTAGCGGTATCGATACTAGGTGTCATTTCATCACGTTCATAACAAGAAATTCACTAACCGATGTATTGAATCTGATTTTGAGGATAAAATTGCTGAATTAGGGTTGCCTGATGGTGGTAAGGCTTTTCTTGATGATTTTGCAAATGCCTCTAAAGAGGTGATTGATGATATTGGTAATAATCCTGATTTGTTATCTGTGTGGGTTAAAATGGAAAAAGCTGGTGTAAATCCTAAATTAAGAAGAAACCCCAAGGTGCTTAAAAAATCTAAAAACTTTGATTGTAACTAATGAAACGAATTATAAAAATATATCTGGCAATTTTCCTCTTTTTATGCAATACAGTGCTTTCTTTGGCGCAAGATTGCGAATGGGAACGGTTTAAAAAAGATACGGATGAGACTTCAATAAACGGCAAGGCATTAGCAAAAGCAATTGATGAAAATCCTGATTTACTGGATGCGTGGAAGGTCTTAAGTGATGAAGGGGTCGATGATGCAATACGAATAAATATCAGTGAACTCGAATTGGTAAGCAAGAATATTGACAAAATTAAGGCTTTTGATGGTGGATATAATGCTTGGAAGATCAATAATACTGGGGGTAAACTGATAACAGATGCCGAAAGAGCTCTTTTATGGGGCAAAAGTGGTTCGAGTTTTAGAAAAGCTAAAAAGTCATTGGAGAAAAGTGGATTGCTTGATGAGTTTAAAACCAGTTATCCAGAGTTAGATGAACTAGAAATCATTAGTATATACAGATATACAGCGTCTTCCAAGAACTTGAATAACCCATTAAACGCAGGACAAGCCTTAACAGGAAAACTCGAATTACATCAGAAAATGATGAATGCTACTTTGGATAAATTGAAAAACACTAAATTATATGATAAATTAGTTTTTAGAGGGGCTAATTTAGATGAATCTTTAGTGATCAATAAGTATATCAATAATGTAGGAAAGGAAATTACAGAAGATGCTTTTACATCGTCTAGTAAATTAGAAAAAGTAGCAGATGATTTTATAGAAAAATTTAGGGATCCTAATAAGATTCAAGCTAAATATTATATACAATCAAAAACAGGTATTGATATTAATGATATGTCGCACTATACTAAAGTAGTGGGAGAAAATCAAGCAGAAGTTTTATTTAAAAGTGGTACGAAATTTATAGTAGAATCCGCAGAAAAAAATACGGAAGGAATTTTTGAAATAGTTTTGAGAGAATTTTAATATGAAAGATTTACTAAATAAAGTTTTGTCTAGTGTTATAGATAATGATTTAGCAAAGGAACTTGTTGAATTAGAAGAAAAATTAGATTCATTTGGAAGTGATTTTTTGGATAAATTACCAGCTCGTAAACTTATAGAATATGGAAAAGCTAAAGGGCGTATTCAACGTCAAGAAGCTGAAAAGGAGTACTCTAAAATGACACAGAGAGAATTAGAGATAAAGCATTTACGAAGCTTTCAACCTGCCGCCAATCATGTTATAGGCTTAACTTTAGGAGATGAATTGTTGTTAAAAGCAAAAGAACGTAAAGAAGAAAAATTTACTTTTTTTTGGGCAACAAAATCACCTTTTTCTCAGTGGCATAAATGTAACTTTATAGGGGGGCGTATGTTTAGAGCTTCTGATTACTTACTGAAAAGATTTGATAATAAACAGGTGTTTTCATCAACAGAACAGTACATGATGTACCATAAATGTTTACTGTCCTTAGATTTTGACGCGGCACAGGAGGTATTATCAACAAAAGACCCAAAAAAGCAAAAGCAGATAGGACGTTCTGTGAAAATGACAGAGGAAATATTAGAAACATGGGAAGTTTTTAAAGCTTATGTTGTCTATGATGCTAATAAAGCAAAGTTTACCCAAAATGAAGATTTAAAAAAGGCTTTAATTGCCACAAAAGGAACTACTCTTGTAGAAGCAGCACCTAATGATAAAACTTGGGGTATTGGTCTAGCAGAAGATGATCCCAGAGTACAAAATAGAGAAACTTGGCAAGGCAAAAATCTATTAGGAGAAATACTTACCAAAATCAGAATAGAAATTACAGGAGAGTATTAATTACAAAATCGATTGAAGGACCTGATAGCGAAGGAGCTTCTAAAACCTATGATTATTACTACTCGAGATAATAAACAAGTATTGATAAAACAGGTTGTTAGTAAACAACCTGTTTTATGCCATTGAATTGGTCTACCGACCAGAAAATAAAAAACACAAAATTAACTCGGGTTTTATCATATGAAGCATAATTACTATCAGAAGACTACACGATACAGGATATGGGTACATACCGTTTTTGTCCTTTTATTGATATGCCCATATATTGCAATTGCTCAGGTATTTCCTGTTAATGTAACTCCACTGGTAATACCTCCTTATAGTTTAAAACTATCAGAATATGCTACGGCATCTTCAGATAAATTAATTCTTAACCTGTTACTAACCGATATCACAGAATCCAATCGGCAGGTTAATTTAAAATTTTATGTAGAGAACAACGCTGGCTTAGCTATACAAAGCACCGATGTTGTAATTGGCGCCAATCCTATTTTTCTGGATGGAGGAGTACCACTACGACTCACCAATTTTGATCTACAACCCTATTTTCAATTTCAAAACCTTATAGGGATCACCCCTCAACAGTATAGTGTGCCATTTCCCGAGGGCTTATATCGTTTTTGTTTTGAGGTGTATGACTCACAATCGGGACAACAGATTTCTCGCAAAAGTTGCACCGCAGTATATCTGGTACTTAATGATCCTCCTTTCTTAAACTTACCCAATCGCGGGGAGCAGGTACTCATGCGCGATCCTCAAAATATTATATTTCAGTGGACTCCCAGACATCTTAATGCTACCAATGTAGAATATGAATTTACACTGGCAGAGATTTGGGATAATCAGATGGATCCACAGGCAGCATTTTTGGCGAGTCGCCCCATATATCAAAACAATACATTTGCCACTACTTTATTATATGGTCCGGGAGAAACTCCTTTATTACCTGATAAAACCTATGGCTGGCGTGTTCGTGCCATGGTTAGTGATGGGATAAGTGAGACCTCAGTATTTAAAAATAATGGTTATAGTGAAATTTATTATTTTACCTATACCGGTAGTTGTGCAGAACCAGAATATATCCTGGCAGAAGCAAAAAACACAACTACAGAAAAAATTCTTTGGCAGGGAGTAGATCACCTACGCTACAATGTACAGTACCGCAAAAAAGACACAGAAAATGCAATCTGGTTTGATAGCAGTACCATCAATCAATATACCAATATATATAATCTCGAGCCTGGTACTACCTATGAGTTTAGAGTAGGAGGGCAGTGTTTGGATAATGGACCTTTTACATATTCTCAGATTTATGAATTTACGACCACACTGGCAGCAGATCAAGAATCCACCTATAACTGTGGGATCACGCCAGAAATTGTAATAACGAATCAGGACCCTCTGGAAACTCTGGTGGTAAACGAAGTATTTACAGCAGGAGACTTTCCGGTGACGATAAAAGAGGTCACAGGAGCCAATGGATCTTTTTCTGGATGGGGATATATTGTAGTGCCCTATTTACAAGATACAAGGCTTAAAGTAAGTTTTGATGGGATTAGAATTAATACCGATTACCAGCTATTAGATGGCGTTGTCGTTACCGATTATGATGAAAACTGGGGAGGGGTCGATGATATTAGTGATGAGATTGATGCTCTGAAAAGTTTAGGAGGTATAATAGCTGATATTTTTAATGCTACCAATCGTATAGAAGAAAGAGTTGAGGAGTTACAAAATGATGGAAGTATATCACAAGAAGAAAGAAATGAGATTGATGCAGAACGTCTGTCGATAGAAGAACAGACTAATGAGTTAGAAAAGGAAAAAGAAGAGGTAGACAGATTACGGGAATTGGCAGAAAATGAAGAAGATGCCGAAAAGAAAAAAGAATTACAGGAACAGGCAAAAGAAAAACTAGAAAACGCAAAAGAAAAAGCTGAAAAAGTAAAAAAAGCTGCTGATAATTTAGAGAACAGATTAGGCATTAGTAACGATAAAGATATTACCATTGGTAACGATAGTTATTTTGATGGTACTATTAAACTTTCCAAAATAGAGAATAGTGATAACCCAAAATCAGTTGATGGTATTGGTAATCTGAATCTTCCAGTACTATATTCTTCTACTGATTATGCAAAGGATAATCAAAAAATTATAGAGACTCTTGGAAGTAATAAAAAATTGATTATTACTAATTCTGAAACTACCCAGAAAAGTATTGATAGTATAAAACAATGGGTGGCTAATCCGGGTAATGAGCATTTGTTATGGGCACACTACGACCTCAAAGAGCAAATGCTTAAATATAAGATATCATTTAAAGACAACTTTTTTGGAGCATTAAACATTGTAAAAGAAGAATATGTAAAGCTTTATAATGATATACTTACAACCAATATCAAAGAATCTATAGGGTCTGCTATAATCAATACTTCAGAGCATTTGGATCTGTTATTAGAAGAATATAAAGATCATATTCCATTCGTGAATGAAGAATTAATAGCTGGATATTCTACCTATGATGTTCTTAAATCAGTCCTAGGTTTTACAAAAAAATGTGCTGAGGATTTTAAATCTCAGAAAAAAGGAATTGTTCCTAAATGTTTATGGGATCATAATGTTAATCCTGCCATGGCATATTATGCTGGTTTTATCGACGCTGCGTGGGAAGGATTAGAAATGGTAGTTGATCTCTATAAATTTAAAGCTGCATGGGATCCTCTTGATCCTTTTTTCCTAAATGCTGAAGCTTATAAAATACGGCAACAAACTATAGATATTGTTGTCTTGATCCGTCAGTTGGATGAGGAAGACAAACTAGTAAGTTCTGTTACTGACACTATAAAAAAAGAATTTGGGAAGTATGTAGATGAAACATTAGCTTTTGACCCTCAAGCGAGATATAACCAAGGCAAGTTGATTTTTGATGTTGCTTCTTTATTTATTGGATATGGCGAGGTAAAGGTTTTTTTGAAAACAGGGAAGATTACATCTACTACTTTTAAAGCCTTGCAAGCGATACCATCCAAATTACAAGAAATGGTGGTGGGCATAGGAAAACTTAGTAAAAAAGTATTGGTCAAGATTGATAATATAACTGGAGATATCCTAATTGAAGGGCAAAGAATAGCGACTTTGAATAAAGAAAAGCTTACCCTATATATAAAAGCCCTATCAGAGAGTATTGATGAGAACTTACAACCTGTTGGACAATTAATTACTCCTGAGGGGTATAGAGTAAATTTAGATGATGGAACAAGTATCTCTGATCGTGTTTTTAATATTATTGAAGATGCGAAAGGGAAGTATAAAGCTGCTGTTAAAAAGGCAGGAGGTGTCAATAACGCCGGGGGTGAAATATCAAATGCCTTGCGTTCTAAGATTTTTAATAAACTTCCAACAAACCAAGCAGATGAATTAATTTTAGAACTAGGAAAAAATAGTGGTCTGAAAGCTGCTATGGAATCTGGAGAAATAAGTTCTTTAGCATGGAAAAAAATTGCTGACGGGATTCCTTCTTTTAGAATAGACAAGCCTAATGATTATTTGACTTGTTTAAAGAAAATGACTCAATACGAAAAAGGTATTGGAGGTTCTGGTACTGTAAAATATTATAGAGTTCAAGGTGGTGGTTCTGGTAGTGCTACAAGTAGAGAATTGTTAGTTTTAGAAGCTAATGGTAATATGTCTTTTGCTGATAAAACAAAAGAATTGTATTTTAGTACTGATAATATTGATCATGCTGCATACTATGTAAATGGGACGGGAACAAATATTAATGGAAAGGTTATAACCAAAACACCAGCTAATAGACCTAATGGTACAATAGTTGAATTCAAAGTTCCGAAATGGTTAGATGATAAGTTAAAACAAGATGCAATCCCGCAACATAAATCTGGATCAAATGCTTTGAATAATAATTCTCCTCAAATAGTGGATTATAATCAACCGGGAAATCCTTTTGGAATTAAGGAGTCTTGGCAAACTTTAATAGAAGAAAATTATATAAAAGGTAGTGTTAAAGTAATAGAATAATAATGAATGATAATTTAATTTTAAGTGGTGGCATCGTAGTTTATATTATAAAAAACGGGAATGGAGCTTTTTATTATTCAGAAAACTCTACTTGGTTACTTGATGATTGGGATCGTGAAATTAATGATAAGAGTTATTTTGAATTTATAGCTAAGTTTGAATTAGACTTGTCATTATATACAATAGATTTATTAAAAAATAATCTTCCTCAACTATTGATTGATTTTGATAATAAGGAATTAGTAAATAATTATTATGACCAAGCTTTAGAAGATAGAGTACCCGAAATATGGAAAGGGGTTTGGATTGAAGATATAAAAGTTTTTCTTGATTTAATTCCTCAGGAACAAAGGTATTGGGAATCTATGAATGAAGAATCTTAGTTTTAAGATGATCAGACAAAGGATATAAATTTTCATGAGGGAGTAATTGATTTGTTTCTTCTATTTTTTTGTTTAAAATAGGTGTAATGGATGGGAAATTTGATAATATAGAATAATGCCAACACTAAATCAGTACTAGGTATTTTTTCGCTTGGATTCAACTGGGAAATAAATATTATGATAAATAAAGAACAAATTAGTTTTTTAAGATTTCGAAATAAAAAAATTAATATCGAAGAAATAGAAAAGCAAAATGAAGTACAGTTACCTCCTGTTTATAAGAGTTTTTTGAATGTTCTTAATCCTTATTTTACTCATCAAACCTATAAAGTTTCTGATTCTAGGGAAGCAAATAGTTTTATTGCCTATATATATTCTTCTAAAAATAAGGATTCTTATAGTATAGATGATGATGAGCTATCTTTAGAAAATTTCATGGATATAAATGAATTATTTATTTGTGAAGGGTACAAACATTATGTTAACCAATATGGTTTATTACCTATAAGTATTCATGGTTTTAATGGAGGTTTATTAGTAGGGATTAATGAAGATAATCAAGATGAAATATATTTAACTCAAGATACTGAGGAAATTAATTTTATTGCTAATAATATCTATGAAGTACTCCTAAACATCAAGCCAATTGTAGTAAATTTTGAAAATTTCGATGAGAAAATAGATACTGAAAAATTTTATAAAAATTGGGGAGAAGATTTTTGGAGAGTAAAAGAAAATAGTGTGTAAAATGCATTTCCAGTTCTATCAATACTAATAGATGAAGTTGCGCATGGCTTATCAAGACATATGAGTGGTAAAAAAATATAGAGAATAGATAGGTAAAAGCAAAAATAGAACAGTTAATTATGGAATGGAAGTATATTGAAACGCTTAATGATAAACTTTTTTTAGAAACAATTGAATTAAAATTTGGGGTAAAATTGCACAGTATTTTCGGAAAATTATTTTAGAAAATAATGGAGGTTATCCGACAAAAAACATATTTGATACAGATATGTCAAAAGAGAAGGTTTTTAGTAATTTACTAGACTTTAATTTGAACAATTCAAATAATGTGCTAGATGTTCATTCTAGAATTAAAGACATATTACCGTTTAAAGTTTATCCCTTTGGTTCAGAACCAAGTGGTGATTATTTATGTTTTGATTATAATACGGATAATCTTGAACCTAATATTATTTTGTGGAAACATGAAGGAATTGTTGATAATGGAGAAGAAGTATATGAAACAGAGTATATCTCAAATTCTTTTGAAGAGTTTCTTTCGAGATTGTATTCAGAAGAGGATTTAATATCTTAATCGGTATAAGATAGTCCTATTATATAGGAGTTTTAATATTTCCAATTTATTTGAAATACCGTCTTTGCCTTAGAGTTACCCGAAGGCATTGGTGTTCATAATGGTATCAAAGAATTCGAAAACCGAATACTTAAAATTGTAAGTGATACCAATGGCGCTTATCGTGTAGTGGTAGAAGAGTTAGGTAACCTTGAAGCACTAGCGAATCAATTAAAAGACGGCTTTAATATTACCAGCATAAATAAAGCAAAACAGTTGGTAGAAAAACTGGGGGCTGATAATGTAGGTAAACTGCTACAAAAAGCGGATATTATCAATAAAGCTGATGGGGATGTGATTAGGTTATTAGATGATATTGCAGATACACCAGATTTTGCGAAGCATATTGATGATTTGACAGAGGATATTGTTGCGGCTTGGAAATTGCTTAAAAATAGTATTGGTAAAAAAACATCCTTTGCAAAAGATTTTGATGTTTTACAGACCTTAGGTAAAGTATTAAAAAGCGATGAACTTGTTTCATTGTTTGATCATCCAAAAATTGGAGGAATACAGAATTTTTTAAAAGCTTATAATGATGTACGCTGTGCAACTTGTCCAGATACAGGTGGATATAAAGCATATATGCCTATGTTACATGAGATTATAGATAATACGACGTATTGTTTAAAGGAGTTTGGTGATAAAATGGATAGTAAAATGTTTGGACAAGAGCTATTAACTCGTAATTTTAGGGGAAGAGATGGTATCCAACACATGTTTAAAGACATGAGAGAAAAAGGATATAAAGCTGAAGACGTATCAAGTCTAGGAGGTAAGTTTGATACATCCGACAACTTTTTTGACCTTAAATTTGTAAATGGAAAAACATTAAAATACATTGAGTATAAAAGTTATTTGCCAGATGGTTTTGGAACAAAAGAGCATATAAAACAATTTAAAGAATATTTAAAAGATATAACGGATTTAACAGAGTTAAACTATGTTTTTAATGTCTCTAAAGCAGATGAATTGGTTTGGAAGAATAAGTTTAAGAAAATATTTAAAAATAATGTTGATGATATTTGGAAAGAAAAAGGAGATTTGTTTAGAGGAAAGAAAATTAAATTGGAAGGAAAAGAAATAGAGATAACCAAAAATAATTTTAAACAAATTTTGGAACATAAAGATGTTTTAAAAACATTTATTTTTGACTTTGTAAAAACAAATTGAAAAATGTATAGCTCTAATATAGACATAGAAAAAATTGAAGACTATAATTATAGTTCATGTGGTCTCTTATATATCAAAAACAATAACTTATTCTTAAATCATAAGAAACTATTAGTATTAAAAGATGATTATGAATTGAAATCGAGTTTTTTTTATAATCTATTAGGCAATAAAATTCAATATATAGATAAAGAATGTGTTGTTAAGGAAATTGAATTGGAAAGTGAAATTCACTTTTCTATTGTAGACCAAAACAATATATATATGAAATTTTATTCTGGAGGGCTATTTGATCAGACCTTTGGCATTTTTTCTTTAAAAGAAAAAAAAATTTTATTTGAAACTAACGAATTTATAGGAAACATCGTTTTTGAAGATAAAATTTTTAATAACAATAACAATAATATAATAGCCCGAAAGGTGTTTGATGGAAAACCAATATGGGTCTGTCAAGTTTTAAACAAAAAAGGATTTAAAGCCAATCGCACGTCAACCGAATTGAATAGTATAGAAGTTACTAGCTTTTTAGGAGTATATGATAATACCTTATGGATGGTTTTAAATAATGGTTTTTTACTTGGAGTTGATATAGATACAGGAAAAGAAAAACATTACTTAGGTTACGCTATAGAAAATAATACAGAAAGGGGATGGTATGAAGATTTAGGGCATGTGTATATTAGTTCGCAATATAAGTTAGACAGTAATACAGGTAAGATTATTCTTATTAGTGGAGAAGATTATTTTGAAGTAGATTTAAATAAATCTAATCCGAAAAAAGTATGGAGAAATATGGCTTCCTCGTTAAAGGGATTACAATGTGAGATGGGAGGAAATGAAGGGTTTAAATTTGATGATAACTATTTCTATTTTTATGATGGACCAAAAGGAGTAGTTATTGTTATGGATAGAAACAACTTCGAAATTGTATGGAATCATGATTTAAAGATACAAACAGAAGATTCTTTTGTTTTGAGTTTATTACGGGATTTAAAAATATCAGAAGGAAAGATTGGAGTATTGGATAGAAATAACACTCTCCATATTTTTGAGAAAGAATCAGCTTAATAAAATATAAGGACATAAAACTATACATTAAAACCAATCTTTTTAGATTGGTTTTAATGTATAAAGCTTGTCGAAGACTATAAAAACCTAAATTTAGGAGCACTTCGACAAGCTTTTCCTGAGTTTTTATTGAATAGCCCAGTGCGACAATTAGCTAAATAATAATGTTGATTCGTGCCAAAAGTAGTACTCTAAACTATTTTTAAAAAGTCAGCCCCCCAATGTGAGTTAGATTTCCGTTGATGAATCATTATCATTCGAGCTGTTGTTAGAACGGTTTGTCACTACTTGATTATATTGCCCCGCCAAAACATCAATCTGGTTAAGAATAATATTGTAAGTTTCTTTGCCACTAAGAGTAGCATGGGCTCTAATATGATTAACCAATATTCGGTATGCTTCTGTTGCCTGATTTCTTAGCTCTGGAATATCTGCCAATGGATTCAAAGCTGCCTCGTCTACACGATCAAGATATTTGACAGAGAAGTTAGCATTACTTTCTTTTAATTCTTCATGCCAGTTTTCTAGACCAAGCTTCATAACAGCAGCTTTTAACTCTGGTTCGGTATCCCAATCTTTGGCAATGCTATTAATAACAGCTGTCTCTTCTTGGTAGCTAAGACGTTGGATATTATCCCCATGCGATGCAATATTCGTATATAATGCTGTGGCTGCCTCAGAAATACTCTTATCAAAATGATATTTGTAGCTATCTGCAACACTTCTTAATCCTACAATTGCACGATCTCTGCGCTCATCAAGAGCTATAACTTCCTGGGTTAATCCACTTCCGTAACTTTGTTTAAATGCAGCATCGATCTTTGCAACAATAGGTTCTAGAGTTTCTTGTTGTGTAGTAAGTTGCAATACTTGTAAGTCCTGTTTACTCAGTAGATCCAGAAAATCTGTCATATACTGTAAATACTCTCCATTACGATAACGGTTCAAATAAGGTGTGTTCATTTATTAAATTTTTTAAGTTAATAATAAGAGTGGAAATATCCACCATATTAGTATATGTCTCTAACTAGCAAAAGGTTACCTGTTGCTATGAGTTGTTAACACATTTTATGAAACACTACCCTGTACAATACTTGCTGAAGGTATCTAAAGCACTACAATTAGCTCTGCAATGGTTGCAGAGTCAATCTACACCACAACTATTGCCTTTACATTACTTGCTGATGCGATTGTCGTATCAACAATGGGTCTTGCAATGCTTGCGGAAGCTCTTGTCATGGCAACAAGTCCTTCTGCAATCATTGCAGAGCAAATATAACCGACTACAAACGACTAAATTCAAAATACAAATGGTATGAGCACAACCATTTTATAAGATATCATCAAGAGAGAGGGATTTTATACAAAAAGTACTATAAATTGGTTCTGGATCTTCAACATTCTTAAAATCCAGAACCTTTCTGTCAAGTTTTTAAACGATTTTTATAGATAAAAGAGGTTTATTGTCAGGTAATGATAAAATGCATTTCCAAAAAACCTTACCATATTAGTAATGAATTACAGTAATTCGCTTATGATAAAACCACCCACTTTAGCACCTTTTTTCTTTGCTGACTCCTGTTTTTTTAGTAGTTTCGCACCTTCAATTTCTTTAGTATGAAGAGGTTGTAAGAACCCAAAACCTAAATCTTTTCTATATTAACCTACAGGCGTACTTCATTTGAGAAAACTATTACTCGCACTTATACTATTACCTTTTATATCCATCGCCCAAACGTTGGACTATGAATCTATTACCCAGAGTAAGCCATTTAAAATTAGTGGACAGGTTTCTGCGAGTGGGATTTATTATAACTCTAATCAAAATAATAATAGAGAGCCATACACATACTTTTTGCAAGGAGCACTTAATATAAGTATTTATAGTTTTTCGATACCGATATCCTATAGTTTTTCGAATCAGGGAGAGGATTTAGGATATCAGTTACCTTTTGATTTTAATCGTATAAGCTTGCACCCTAAGTATAAATGGATAACCGGGCATGTTGGTAATGTGAGTATGACCTTTTCTCCCTATACCCTTAGTGGACACCAGTTTACAGGTGGAGGAGTTGATCTGACACCCCCGGGAGCTATCAAAGTAAGTGCTATGGCAGGACGATTGCTTAAAGCCACAGAAGATGACGATGATCCAAGAACCATCCCAGCCTATAACCGTATGGGGTACGGACTAAAAACTAGTTTTGAAAAAGAACGATATAAAATTGGAGTGATTGGGTTCTATGCAAAAGATGATCAAAATTCTATTGACTCTATACCTGAAGTAAAAGGAGTATTACCACAAGAAAACTTGGTAGTTAGTGTAGAAGGGGAAGTGAAACTGGGGAAAAGTTTTAGCCTACAGGCAGAATATGCCGCTACAGCTATTACCAAAGATACCAGAGCAGAGGAGACAGAAAATACAGAAATCGCACCCATAGCCACGCTATTTAATAATAGAGCTTCTACAGAATATTATAATGCGGTAAAAACCCGATTGGGATACGCTATAGGTAGAGTAAATCTTGGGGTGGGATACGAACGTATTGATCCCGGTTATGAGACCTTGGGAGCCTATTACTTTAATAATGACTTTGAAAATATAACTTTTGATGCCTCTAATACTTTTTTTAGAGATCGGTTAACACTAGCTCTTAATATTGGATACCAAAGAGATGACTTGGATAATTTAAAAGCCAACAATACCAATAGAACAGTAGGCTCGTTAAATGGTACCCTGGCACTATCAGAGCGGTTAAATATTTCTGGTTCTTATTCTAACTTTAGCACATTTACCAATATCAAACCCAATCAGTTTGATGAAATTAATGATGCTGATCTGCTAGATGAACAAATAGAAGAGTTAGATTATAGACAGCTATCTCAAACCGCAACATTAACCGTGAGTTATGTACTATCCAACAAAAAAACATCGAGACAAAACCTGATTACCAATTATGCACTTAATGATGTGGCTAATGAGCAGGGGGGGATCGTAAGACTGGGAGATGCATCTACTTTTCATAATATGAATATAGGGCATACCATAAATTTTTCTGAAAGAAACCTAAGTATTAGTACGGCTGTTAATGGCACCTACAATACCATTGGCAGAGAAGAATCAACTACCTGGGGACCTACTATAAGTATAGGTAAACGATATTTAAAGAAAACCTTGAATGTAAGACTTTCATCTGGTTATAACAGTTCTAATAGTTCGACAACCAATACAAGTGTAGTTAACCTTAGAAGTGCTGTTACCTATACGCTAAAAGAAAGACATAATTTTAATCTTAACGCCGTGCAATTGTTTAGAGAAGGAGGTAGTAATGGACAATTAAGTGAGTTTACAGCAACTTTTGGGTATAACTATGCGTTTGGACTAAAGAAACCTAAACTAAACTTTAAAAAGAAAGCCAAAAAGCCTAAAACACCAAAAGAAGATAATGATTCTATCAAAATCAATTATAGAACCTATCGTTTTGAAGGGCTGCCCACAGAGATTACACCGCAATTGTTATCGCTACCAGAAAAAGAAGGATTTGCACATATTATAAAAGACAAAAAAGGAAAGGTTAGTGAATTAAAGGAGCAGCTTTTAGAAACAGAAGAAAGAGATAAAAGAGTATATAAAGAAATAGCAGTTGGTTACCTTAAAGAAATGGACTCTTATTTAGAATTTGCAGAATTTTATAATGAGAAGATATATAAAGCTTACCTAAAACTGGTTAGCGAAGCACAAGAAATTGATCGTCAGATCCGAGATGAATTTACAGTACTTAGTGCCAAAATTAATAGTGCAGAAGAAAAAGATTCAAAAGATCTGGAGCGACAAAAAATACTAGAGAAACGTTATGAATCACATACCGTGTTGCTGCAATCATTGCTACAATGGAATTTGAAACCACAAGATATCGAAAATCCAGATGGAGTCATTAAAGCACTCAAAAAACGAAATGCTTCAAAAGTATTCTCAATGTATGAAAACGAAAAGTCAGAAGAGCATATTATAAAGTTTATAGAGATACGACTGGCAGATGCATTTCATAAACTTCTAAAAGAATAAAAATCTATTTTTGCAGGTACCGTACCATTTTGATAAAGAAATAACAATGACTAGGTACATTTTATTGCGGTAAATTCAAAGTGTAACTGGTATAACAATATGATTTCTGTAAAAAGTACAGAAACAACCGTGATTATGGTGTAAACTAAGGAGCCTCTTATCTCTAATTTTGAAAGTCTAAATAATAATAGCAATCAAAATATGAGTAAAAAGTATATCGCAGAGATTAATATTGCAAGAATGAAAGCTCCTTTGGACTCCCCTTTATTAAAAGAATTTGTAGATTTTCTGGATCCTATAAATAAAATGGCTGATGAAAGTCCTGGTTTTATTTGGAGGTTAAAAGATGAAGACGGAAGTGCCGCAGCGAATATAGAATCCCCCTTAGAAGATGATATGATGCTAATTAATATGTCTGTATGGGAAGATCTCGAAACTCTTAAGAATTTTACATACGGTACCGCTCACAGTTATTTTGTAAGAGCAGGTAGAAAATGGTTCGAAAGGATGAAAAGCCCTCATATGGCACTATGGTGGATCGACAGCGATCATATACCAACAATGCATGAAGCCATGTCCAAACTTGAAGGTATAGATAAAAATGGTTTGACTGCCGGGGCTTTTACTTTTAAAAAAATATTTAATCCCGAAGGAGAAGAAATCTAAGTGTATGATATTCTTTATATTTATACAAGAATGAATATGCATACAGTCAATGATGTTTTTAAAATCTGATAAAAAAATACCGAACTACCGTCTGTATGGCGATGAAACTAAAGATGAAGTAGCTTCTTTTTTTAACATCAAACGCCTTGAAGAGATTCCTGAACAATCTGATAGGGTACATCGCCCGCATCGCCATCTTAATTTGTTTCAGATTATATGGATTACTCATGGATTTGGGGACATCATGGTCGACGAACAGATGTATCGAATGGAAAAGGGGTCGTTGTTTTATATCAGCCCAGGTGTAGTACATGCCTGTAAAATCTCCAATGATTTTAAAGGATTTGTAGTTCATTTTTCTCCAGATCTTCTATTGACTCAAAAAGGTGTATGTTCTAGTTTCGAAGAGATAAACAAAACGATTAACAATACTGTATTAGTCGTCAAAACAGATAAAGCTGAAGAAAAAGTAATTCATGGTATTGTATTAGATATCTGGAAAGAAAGTATTCATGAGTTTGTAGAAAAAGATCAGATTATAAGTAATTACCTAAATATCCTGATGGTTCATGTCTTACGACAAGTGTATCAAGATATAAATATTGAAAATAGTGGTGTAAATCACACTACTATTCAAAATTTTAGAAACTTGATAGATCAATATTACAAGAAAGAAAGAGGAGTAAGCTATTATGCATCTCTACTACATATTACTCCAACCTACCTTAATGATACTATAAAAAAATCTACTGGAAAAACCGCTGGCGAGCTTATTAGAGAGCGAATTATATTAGAAGCCAAACGTCTTTTGATTTTTAGTTCCCTCAGTATTTCTGAAATTGCTTATGAATTGGGCTTTGAAGATTCTGCATATTTCTGGAAATTTTTTAAAAAGTATGTATCTATTTCTCCAAAGTTATTTAGAGAAAAACACTAAGTAAACTTGTTAGGAGGTCATGTAAAAATAATTACATGATTCAAAGGCAATACTCTTTCTCCTATGCTCTTAATTTTTAAAACAGCACTAATTAATATTCGGAATCTTGAATACTACTTAGTGCTGTTTTAATGTCTGTATATCATGTTGTTATTTTTAAAATGGGATATTGGTTTACATGGTTTGATGTATAGCTGTAATCCAGGTGTGTTTGCTCTTTACTTTAAGTAGAAGCCCCTTTAGGTAATATGTGTAGATCTTTTTGAGACGTTCGCTCTATTCACAGTTTCAATTGACAAAATATGAAATATGATGAAATATTATTTTCATTAAGGGTGATGTAGCTTAGTAGCACTGAATAAATCAGGATTAAAAGAGTCTAAACAATATTTTAAATAACTAACCAACTATGAGTCAATTTCAAGATCTATTAAACGCATTAATTAAATCAAAACTATCTGATATAAACTCTGCTGTTACATCAGCCATTAAATCCAGAGGGTTGGATCCTATGATTCATGTAGCATCTGGATCAGATAAAATAGGAAGTATAGACCTAGGTATTTGTACGGCTGAAGCAGTAGCTAGTTATGCACTGCAAAACCTTACAGGACTTTCTTCCCTTCATATCAATTCTCTAGTAATCACTTCGGCAACTACAAGTGAAGATGGCAAAACTCTTCATGGAGCCGTTAAACTAGAAGCAGTTGTAACGTCAAATTTAGGTATTCATGTTGGAGGAAAATTTAAGGCAGGTTGTGGGTTTTTAAAACCTTCTGTAGGAATTGGAGGAAATGTAACCATTTCTAAAGTAAGCATTAATGCAACGGGAGATTTTGATGCAACTGTTGGAGAAAAATTGTGTTTGACAGAGATCGATGTAAAAAATCCTGGATTAAACTATGGTAATATCAATGTAGATATTGATGGGCTAGGGATCTTTAATAGCTTACTTCATCCTCTAGAAAACTTTATTTTGGGGTTAGTAAAAGGATCCGTTATCAATACAATAGAAGGAGCTGTTACTCCAGCAATCAATAATGCCTTGGATGGTGTTCTACCACAATGCACTAGTTTATAACCAATATCTGGTATTTTAATGAAGATTTTTATTGATTCGAATGAAGCTAAGAAATCTACTTTGGGAGAATTTTATCGAGCTCCAAAAATAAAAGGTTCTGATGTCTGGTTGCCAATCGATATCAATAAGCAATTAAAATCCAGATGGTGTTGGGCTGCAATTGCAAGTGCGGTTGGGAATTATTACCAAACATGTACTATTAAGCAAAAGTCTTTGGTAAAAAAAATACTTAGAGATGTAGATTATGATCAAAGTAAATATACAGAATCTGAAATTCAAGAGAAGAATATCAATTTCAAATTGGATATAGCACTAAAGTTTGTAGGTAGTTTTAGTCATTGGACTTTAGGTAAACCCATTTTTGAACGCATCCAATTCGAAATAAATCAAGGGAGACCTCTTGGAGTTAGACTAGAATGGTTTAAAGGAGGAGCACATTATATACTTGTAAAAGGGTACAACGCAGAAGAAGGAAATCTTATCATTGAAGATTCATTGCATGGATCAAGTATTCAACTGTATGATACATTCCCTGAAAAATATAGAGAAGGAGGTGCGGTTTGGACTGAGACTTTTTGGACAAATAAATTAACAACAAAATAAATAGAATAGATATGGCAAGTTTTGACGTTGCTGTGGGGATTACTCAAAGTGGTATAAATACAACACTTGAAAGTTTTTTTGGTAATTCTACAGCGCAATCTAAAATTTTTAAACAAAAGATATCGCAAGATGTCGAAGGCATTGCAGTTGTAGTAGAATTCGTAATAGAGAAGGTGCCCACTGTATTGCTCACTTCACCTTCAGACGAGAAATGGCAAGCGTCTTATGGTGCTGATGGAGTACAGAAAACAGGAAAACCTCCAACAAATAATGTGTTTCAGGTGCTCCTGTCTAGTGTAAAAGTGACAGGAACAATTGCTGGAGTATCTGTAACAGGAACTGGTGAGATAGAAGTGTATGCTCAATTTTCGTTAGCCAAAAATGTACTCAATGTTACAGGACTTTCTGTTTGGCTGGACGAAAGTAAATGGAAAAAGGACGGAATTACAAAAGCAATAGTAAATGCCATTATTATTCCGCACGCTTTAGATACTGTTAATGGGCTAATGAATGCAATTCCTTTTCCACAAATTCCAACACAATATACGACTACCACATTTCAGGATCCTATACTGGGTATCACTAATGAGAATGAGCTTGTTTTGGCAACATCTATGAAAACCAGCGAGGCAGCAAACTTGGATGACTATACACCTCCACCTTCTGAAGAAATCTATTTACAAGCAGGGATATCATTAATCAACACGGTACTTGAAGAAAAACTAAGTAATCTTCCATTAGAAGCATCAGATTCTAGTGGAGGTAGTGCAGCAAAAGCAAGTGCAGAGATTAAAGGAACCTTAAAAAGCGCTGTTGGTAAAATTTCTGGAGGAAAAACATTGGTAAGTTTAAGTATCATTGATATTAGTGGGTATGGACAATTATCAGGGACTGCAACAACAATTGCCAAAACAGTTTTATGTCCTATAGGTACCGCTATTGATGCGATTTCGGATCCTAAAAATTGGGACAAAGTGGTTTCAAGTTTTTCGATTGAATATAAACCTAATCCATTAGATATCCCTTTTACTGCAAAAGTAACAACCAAAGAAAGTGTTGAAGTGAGTATTGGAGAAATAGATTCTGTTCAGATTATTGCTGCACCAAAATGGAGTGGAGTAATAGGATCTGCACTTGCAGCAGCTGCAGCAGGATTTGTTGATTTACTATCTGCAATTTTTAAAGGAAAAATAGTAAATGATATCATTAAAAATAATGCACAAGATATCGAAGTCTGGAAAAATGCCTCTGTAACCAAGCAAATAGAAGGAATAAATGTAACACTTTCGGCAGAGCCCGGAGCAGCACTCGTTCCACAAGGAGATAATTATATTATTGAAGGATTCTCCATAGCTTTTTCTTAATGGCAATAATAGTAAATCATTAGAACACAATTAATCATGAAAAACAATAAAACATACAATTGGAAGTCTCTTGAAGCAGGAATCAAAGCTGATCTAAAAAAAGAGCAAGAAAATATTATTTTAAATGACACACCATTTTATCCACTTGCATTTCATGCAAAAATGCCAGAAGATGTAGATTTTGATAATGGTCATCTTTCCTTTCGTTTCAAAGAGTTTAAATTAAACGGTCTTCAGAGTCTTAATGTAACCTCTACATCCTTTAAGGAATCCAAAAATCAAGTTCATATTCAAATGAGAATAGATGAAATGATACTGAAAGCTAAGTATGAAATTAATGGTAAGTATGCCAGTCAAATTACAATGGATACTGCTGGTAACATGAGAGAATTTGGAGAAGATTACTCACGAGAAGCAGGAGCTTCAGATAGTGGAGTAGAACCGCTTTCATCGACCGAGGTTGATGCAATGTTAACTCAAGCAAGAGACCAAAAAACACCAATTCAAGCTACGGTTCATGGACCAACATTAATGTCAACATATAATGAGCACAGTGAATCTTATAATTCTGCATTTGTAGTAAGTGATACACTAAGAAAGTTATGGGCGGCACAGGGGGTTACAACACAAATGTCAAGAGATACGCATGATGCTCTTAACAATAATACAATTGTAAACTCAAAGACAAAATTGTATGCAAACAACCTTCCGTTTAACAATAATGCAGGTACACAGCAGACAAATGTTGCATTTGCACTTCAGGTTATGTCGATTCAAGCAAAGAAAGAAGGAAACACCGCATTAGCAACCAAATATAGTGAAGCAGCATTAGCAGCTGCAAGTTTTAATAAAACAGTAAATAGTTTGGGGTCTGGTGATTCTGGAGCAGATCCAATGACTGGTGAACAAGTATTTAGTACACTAGATGATCATAATGCATCACATAAGAAGGTATCGAATTCAGAATTTAAAAACATGATAGATCAAGC
Source organism: Aquimarina sediminis (assembly GCF_002895435.1). Lineage (GTDB taxonomy): Bacteria > Bacteroidota > Bacteroidia > Flavobacteriales > Flavobacteriaceae > Aquimarina > Aquimarina sediminis. Next base: position 872,093 of record NZ_POYJ01000001.1, on the reverse strand, counting down.
AAATGATCAAGATAGTAAAGATGGTGGCGCAGATGAAGAAGCACGTAATAATGGCTGGAGAATTTTGAGAGGAGAGGAGCGAGCATTAATTAGGGAACGGTTGTTTCTTTTTGAAGAAGAAATGATGAAAATAAAAGGAGTTAAACCAGAATTATTATGGGAAGGGGATTGTTGGGCCGAACTTGGTGAAACCGAAGCATCAGTAACGTTGAGGTACGATGAAGAAAGAGCAGAATGGAAAACTAGTGAATCGAAGATAACACTTCCTGGCTTTGCAATAGAAATAGATGATTCTTTTTGGAAAGGAAAAACAGCAGATGTTGTTAGAGAACGTTTAACTAGTATTCATTTTGTAAAAAGTTTACTTCAGAGTAAGGTTAAACTAACCTTAGAAAAACTCGTACAGAAATCTGCTTTGCAGGCGATTACAGCGATTTAATAATTACCATAAATTAAGTTATACATTGGAAAACACTAAGTATGAAATCGATTTGCCTAGAGGGAGTGTGCTAGAAGCAGGAATCAATGGTAGATCCAACCCTTTAAACCGTATACTCGAAGAGTTACTAGATGGTGATATGATTCGTTTTGAAGAAACTTTGGAAACGGCATTAACACCACAATCGAAATATCTATCAGAGACAGAACGTCAAATCTATAAAAGAGGTAAAAAAATACGACCAATTATGCTCTTCTTATCTGCACGTATGCTACGAGGAGGAGAAGAATTGTCACACAAGATCATAAAAGCGGGTGTATCTCTCGAAATGCTTCATGTAGCTACTTTGATTCATGATGATATTATAGACGACGCCCTTGTACGAAGGGGGTTAACTTCTGTTAATGCTCAACGGGGTACTAATGCTGCAATATTGGTTGGAGATTTACAATTTGTTCAGGCCATCAGAACATTCACAGATGCTGTAGAAACAGATAGTGAAATGGGATTAGTAAAAATGGTTTTGGATACTGCATTTAATATTTGTGCTGGAGAATTGGATGAATTAGAAACAGATCCAGATTGGGATTTGATAACACTAAAACAGCGATATTTTGAAGTAATTGAAAGAAAAACAGCTATTATGTTTGGTTTGGCATGTGAGACAGGAATGGCTCTAGCCAAAAGTCGTACGGGAGAATCTCGAAGGTTAGGATTCTACGGACGCCGCGTAGGTAGAGCATTTCAGATTATGGATGATCTCTTTGATTTTTTACAAGATGAGAAAGATTCAGGAAAGCAATTAGGAATTGACTTGATACGACGACGGGTAACCTTACCAATTATTTATGCAATGGAAGAACTAGGAAGATCACATACCGTAAGCCGAATCATTAGAGGAGAAATCGCAGTTCCAGAAGATGTGAGTGCAGAAATAGAAGCAATAAAATCTACACAAGCTATTGAACGATCGTATGCCGATGCAAGACATGAAGCATTAGATGCATTGGAGTACCTAAAACACTTTAAAAAGAATAAATATAGAGATGCTTTAGAAGAAATAGCACTTTATACCATCGATAGAAAAATTTAAAACAATTTATTATGGCAGGTAATTCAAAATTATTTTCGTTTATATTTCTTACGGTAAAAGCTTCCGCAAATGATCCTAAATCGAAGAACTTTCTTCCCAAAATATTATCAAACATTCAAAGAGATGGGGAACCTCTTCTTCCTCTAAAAGAAGATAGTTGGACTGTAGGTAAATTGGGAGGCACAAGTGGATTAACAGTTGCAAAAAATATCGCTGACAAATATTTTCTTCTTAATGGAGATCCAGCAATCCCATATCCAAACGACCCAGAACCGTCCTTAGAATTAAAAGATGATAAAGGTGTTGATAAAGTTGTGATTGAAGGATTAGATAATGTTTTTGTTACTGGGTTTGATAATTATAATTATGATGAGGCAAGTGCAACAGTAACAGCAGATGTTAATATGCAGTTTAATTATTGGACAAGAAATCCAGAAGGGTTACAACCAGGACAGAAGGTAACACCACTTGCATTAAGTACACCTTTTATTCTAACGCAATACCTGTGTACTATAGATAACTTGGGGGATAAGAAATGTAAAGACCCGAATGCGAAACCAATTTCTATCGTTGGAAATGGAATATTTACAGCAAATATCACTCAATTAAATTTTGTTGCTTCTATAAAAATTGGAGTGAAACCAAAACGAGCTGGATTGGATGTGCAAGTAACAAAACTATCCTTGATTACAAGTGGTGCAGAGGCTCCCAAATTTATAGATGTAGACGCAAAATTGAGTAATATCTCTGACTATCAAGATCTAATTTCGGCATCTATTACTTCTTTTATGAGTGCACCAGAGGCTAGTGACGCTGTATTTACACAAATGCAGGCATCTCTTAACACTCCAACTAACATTGATGCGCTATCTAATACAATGACAGAACAATTTGCTAATTTCCTAGATACTCGTTTAGGTCCTGTTACTGGAGCGCTACCAAGTGATACAGGACAAAAGAGTACAAATAAAGTGGATCTGTATATATTTGATAGAATTCGTTATTCATTAAATAATCCAAGCAGTAGTTGGTATGTTCAAACATTATTAAAGAATTATAACAATCCATCATTAAACCCTTTTAAACCAGATGATCTTTCTATTGGGTCTTTTGAGATTTTTGCAGGATTCAAATTATCAAATGTAACCTTATCCAATGTTGTAGTTACTGGTTTTCCTAATGCAACCGCACCAGCAGATCAAATGCTTTTAACACCGCCAACTTTAAATATATTGGTTTTACTTGGTTCATTAGGTTCTGGTACTTCTGCTACCGCAGATTTTTCAGCATCATACACTGGTGGGATTTTAAAATTCGGAGTTACAATAACAGCTAAATCTGTTTCATTAACAAGTGTTGTTACTCCTAGTGGAGCTGACGCCAGTGAATTGGTAATAACTTTTGATTCAATTACATATAAGGTTCCAAATGTAAATGATATGCAGATCACTATATCTGACCAAACTGGTCTTGGTCCCGCAGTTCAAAAAGTATTGAATACTTCAGAAGTTCAAGATAAAATTGTTTCTGCGGTAAATGGTCAGTTCCAAAATCATCTTTCGGCTATAAGTAATGAGGTTACAAAACTTATTACAGCTTTACTTAATCAACAACTCGGAGCCAATAAAGAACTAGAAAATAGTCTTTAGATTTTTATAATAAGGTTTTCAAAATTCTAGTTCCTATTTGGAAGTAGGTTTAATGTATTACATAAAAAGAAAGAATTTTTATTGAAGTAATTTCTAACGATAGCTGGCATAGGGATAACTTAATATTTAACACGATTAGTATGGATAAACAAACTTGGATAGATATTGTCAAAAAATATAAGGGAGCATTTGTGGTCTGGGTAGATCAATCTTCAGATTCTTTATTAAAAGAGATCAATAGCAATGGTGTATGTGCAGCAATGGCTTTTGATTTTGTTACTGCCTTTCAAGTGGGAGCACCTGGTCCATTTAATTTTTTAAATGATATTCGTGATACATCAAAAGTGGATCCGACAACTAATAGAATTCCGGCAAAATATATAGAAATTCAATCAGCTTTGAAAGCAATGCTAGTACAATATAAACAGAATATGGCTCAGCTTATTGCTAATTACAAGGCGGCTGAATCAGCAAATAAACCTGAAGTTATGGCTTCTATCAGAACCTTAAAGAGTAATCGTATAAAACAACGGTTTGGACCAGGGATGGATGCTGTAAAAGAAATAAAAGATGCTGATGCCGACCTTGCGCCTATTGAGATTTTTGTGGATATGAATGATATTGTAGAAGATAAAGGACCGTCATATTTTTTTGTTGGAATGAGAAGGGATAACGGTACTGGGCACGCTATTGCCTTTGGTTTTCGACCAGATCTATCCGCGTCCTCTAATTTTCCAGGGATATTTCAATTCTTTGACGCTAATTTGGGGCAATTTACTTTTGGAACAGAAGAAAGGCTCAGTGATTTTTTTAGCGATGAGGTGTGGAATAAGATCTATAAAACTAGTGGTTATACAAAGTTTGAGGTAGTTTCTTTCACAGCTATAAAAGGTAGAAGTTAGACTCTATAAAGGATTAATTTTAAATAGATAATTGTCGTAAAAAGTAGTTTGGGACTAAAATAAATTATGGTATGGCGAATAAAACATCAGAAAATGTAGGGTTAAAGGAGGTGGTAGATAATCCAATCAGAACGTTGCTTCAAATTTCTAAAGATGGAACTATTCCTGGAAGAAAAGTTATAATTAATGGAACAACTTTATCATCGATAGATGAAAAAAAGGTTATTCCTGCTATTCTTCTTAAAGCATTTGATAATAAACCTATCGAGATTACTGATGCACAAGCAAATCAAGCTACTGATGGTACAGATGTCATTATTACAGGAATAAGTAGTTTTCGATTCAAAACTAATGGAGCCATTACAAAAACAACATTAACTATGGTTGATGGTAATGTACAAGCATTATTTGTATTTACGGTAATTGATGAAACTCCACCTGCCACTCCTTGGAAATTTTCTGATAGTTTTCCTGAACTACCAAAGATTATAGATGTGTCCAAACCAGGATCTGATCCATTTAGTCCTTTAGATTCATTGGTAATGACCAATGCACAATTTCTTGTATCTACCTATGAACAAACAGTAGATGACCAAGTCTTAATCATAGGTACGAATTTTCGTGCTGACATGGCACCTACCGAGATTTTAAGTGTTTTTGAAACTTTTATTTGGGGGCGTGGGGGTTTAAAATTACAGGGTACTATTAATGTTCCTGGTTCTACAGTAATTACACCAGCTCTAAAACCTTGGGAGTTTCCTTGGGATCCAAAAGGAACTGCACCTGGAATTAATTTAAAAGCCAGTTTTGCCGTAGCACCTTTCTTATTAGGTAATATGACTTTTGATGCAGATTATTTTAGAATGTATTCTGCTGCTACAGTAGAGTGGTTTGGAAAAAATAGTACCTATACTACAACAATAGCATATACAGGAATATTTGATATACCTAGTGCATCTTCTAAAATTGGGGTAACAGCAGTGACTCCACCAGGAACAAAAACAGCAAAATTAATTGCAAATTTTAAGGATTCTCCTATCGGAAATTTTGGTCAATTGATAGATATTCTTGGAATAAATAATGTACTTAGCTCTTTTCCTGATAGTATTCAAAATGGCAACCTAGGTGGATTAGGAATTCAAGGAGCAAGTGTGACAATTGGTTTTGATAAAAAATTAGATGTTCGAGCTGTTTCTGTAACTATAGGTATGCCAAAACTTAATTGGGATATATGGCCAGGACATTTTGAAGTAGCATCGGTCTCTGCAAAGTTAGATGTTCAAAATCCATTTGATTCAAAAACACGTGTTGTAAATATTTTGGTGAGAGGTAACCTTGAAATCGAAGGAGTACAAGTAAACATTGCTGCACAAAAAACAACAGGTTTTGTAATAATAGCTTCACTTCCTGATGGATTTAATGTACCATTGTCTCAACTAATGTCAACATACGCTCCAGGAATCCCACCTGTAAGTGATCTTTCAATTAATGCTTTAGAACTTATTGTGTCTCCAGGAAATTACTATTCCATAATGCTCATGATGGCACAACAACCCACACCTTGGGTTATTCCTCTCGGGGTTACTGAATTAAAGTTTAGTGACGTGGGGATGTTTTTGTTAAAACCAAAAACAGGAGATTTAAGTGGTAGTTTTTCTGGTACAGCACAAATAGCTGGGGTTACACTAAGTTCTCGTTACGACATACCTGGAGATGTTATCATTCGAGGAAACTTTCCAAGTGTAACACTTAGTGAAATAGTATCTTTTTTCATTCAGAAACAAATAAATGTACCAAAAGGCTTTGATCTTACTTTTACACAATCCTATGTTATACTCCAAAAGAAGGGAGCCGATTATAAAATGGAACTGGGAACGGTAGTAGACAAAATAGGAAGCTTAGCTTTTGTGCTTCAAAAAGGAGCTACAGGATGGGGTGTAGCGGCAGGATTACAAATCGAGTTGGATCAACTTGGTAATTTATCTGGTGGAGTAGGAGATAGTGTACAAGCATTTGCTTCCTGGTTTCCGTTTCAGACATTTACTTTAGCAGTTTCAACCTTAAAAGACCAATCATTTACCTTCCCTGGTTTTAAACAATTTAACCAAACAAGCTTAGGGAATTCTAAAATTACATTACCAGCAATTGCACAAGGAATTCAACCAGGGTTCTTTCTCTATACAAGTACTGTTTTTACCAAAAAAAACAAGATTCTAAGGGCGTTAATTGATATTTTAAAGATTCCTGAAGGAACAAAGTTAGATGCTTTCTTGGCATACCTTACAGAGAAAAAACAATTTCAACTTGGGATATCATTAACCACTTTTCTTACTCCAGTTAAAGATATAAACCAACGAACATGCACTGGGCAACTGGGGTACCAAAATACATGTTTAACAGGGACAATGATGATAATTGCAGGTGGATCTGATAGTTTTGCTTTTGGTCTTACCGCTTCACTTAAAACAATTCTTGATAGTACTAATCTTGAGTTTGATGTTGTACTAAGTGTAGTTGCTAATGGCGTATTTGTTTCTGGAACTTTGAAAGTAGAAAAACCTTTAAAAATAGGACCATTACAATTAGGAGGATTGGCAATTGAATTGGGTATTTCTTTTGAGGGGCTGCCAAGTTTTGGATTCTCAGGAGAATTAATGGTAGAAAATCTATTCGATAGTACTCTGGCGGTACTTATTAATACCTCTAACCCTTCAGAAAGTATGGTTGCTGGAGCTCTAAGTGATATTACTTTGGGTGATGTGGTGGATAAACTTGTTGGCGAGGCTAATGAAGAACTACCTACACCAATTAAATCTGTATTGGATGAGGTAGCTATTAAAGGAACTAAAGATGGTTCCTTTGAGGTTCCTAAAGGTTCCTCGGCAACTACTTTGGAAAATGCTTTAAACAATTTTGACGGAGAAGTAATTCAGAATGATTTTATAAATTATGGTAAGCAATCAAGTTTTCCCAGTACTAGTGAAGGTATGATGATCTTTAATGATTCAGAAAATGGAAAATGGTATATTACCGAAAAATCGGGATCAGGAGATAGTTCTACTATAACACATTGGCAATTAATAAAAAATTCTAAGGGAGTTATAAATGTTTCTAAAGAAGCACAACTTTACTTTGTTCCTTCTCCATCTGGTGTAAATATTGGAACATTTTTCTATCCTCAAGGAATGAAAATTAGTGGGCGTATTCAATTTCTCTTATTTAAGGTGGATGTAGATATAGATATTGAAATAAATAAAGGAATTAAGGTAGATGCTCAAATGGATAAAATAAGCCTCATTTCTGATAATTTCTTTAGTATAGGGGCAGAAGAAGGTTCGGGAGGACCACAAGTGTCTATTTCTACATTTACGCAGGAAAGTGCACCAGAAAAATTCAGGGAACCACATTTTTTTATCAATGGAAAGATGACTATTCTTGGAGCTGGTTATGGTATTTTTGTTGATATTAATAAAAGTGGAGCTAATTTTGAGGTTTCAGGTTCTTCTCTTGGTGGTTTTTTTGAAGGGATTCTTACTGGAAATTTCACCGCAAAGAAACTCAATATTGATGGCAAAGTTAATGTTGGAATTGGAGCAATTGATCTTGGGAAATTAGGAACTTGGAATATTAATACCGGGGTCTATGCCGAATCAGATATTTATGCAGATTTAGAGAATGGTACATTTGGAGCATTTTTTACAGCTGGTTTTGAATTGGGAGGAGATCATCACTCAATTGGAAAAATTAGCCTAGATGTCCATGTAGGTAAACTCTCTGATTTACCTTCTAAACTCTTTGAAGCAGTAAAAGATTTTCTTGTTAAACTTTTTACAGATCCAAAATATTGGGCAGAAATGGCAGCTAAAGTACTAGGGTGGGTAGAAGATCAAATAAAAGGAATTCTTCAAAACGTTTTCGGACTTTCGTCAAAAGAAGCTCAGGCAATCGTATCTGCAATTAGTGCTTTTTGTCCAATTGTAAATGCAGTCAATTTGCTTAGCTAAAGAAAATAAAATCGTAGTTACAACTTATGGTAAGAAATACATTTTAGAAATATGGTAACTATAATTGGTACTCGCAGTAAAATTCAAAAGAAATAATACGACATTATAAACGAGTATCCGTTAAAGATTTGATGAAACCAGATTAAAGAAAATTTACATTTGAAACATAAAAAAAGCAGTTACAAATATTTGTAACTGCTTGATTTTGTAGTAGCGAGAACGAGATTTGAACTCGTGACCTCCGGGTTATGAATCCGACGCTCTAACCAACTGAGCTACCTCGCCATATTCCTTGTTTTGTAATTACAAAACACTGTATTAAAGTGTATGTAAAAAGAACATTTTTGTTATCTGCTCTCAAGGAGGGTGCAAATATAAAAACAAAATGGAATGTCGCAAACAATAATGCATAAATAATTTTTTTTTCATTGTCCTTTTATAGTCGATAATTAATCTATATATTGGCTTACCAACAATTAATGATATGTCTGAAAAAACAAAATATGAACTTGAATTTGTGGTACAGTCTTCACCGCAACTATTATATCAATATATATCTACTCCATCTGGGCTTTCAGAGTGGTTTGCGGATAATGTAAATTCGAGAGGAGAGTTGTTTACTTTTATCTGGGATGACTCTGAAGAAGAGGCAAAACTATTAAGTAGAAAGAGCGGTGAACGAATCAAATTTAGATGGGTAGAAGATGAAGAAGAAGGAAATGATTATTTCTTCGAAATCCGTATACAAGTGGATGAAATAACCAAAGATGTTTCTCTTATGATAACAGATTATTCTGATGATGATGAGATGGATGAAAACAAAATGTTATGGGATAATATGATAGGTAACCTTAAACATGTTTTGGGCTCGGCTTAAATCTTCTTTTTTTTTATAAATTTTATCACCCATAGAGTTAAATTTATGGGACTTTTTTTTATGATTAATATTAATGGAAATTTGGTGGAAGATAATAAAGCAACACTAGCGATTAATAATAGGGGTTATACCTATGGTGATGCTTTATTTGAGACCATTAGAGTAAATTCGGGAACAATTTTGTTTTGGGAAGATCATTATTTTAGACTAATGGCTTCTATGCGAATTCTTAGGATGCAAATTCCTATGCAATTTACCCCAGAGTTTTTGGAACAGGAAATTATCGATATTGTTACAGAAAATGGATTACTTAATTCTTCTGTAAGAGTTAAAATAATAGTTAATAGGTCGTCAGGAGGGTTGTATACCCCTTCTTCTCATGATATAGATTATACTATATCAGTTACCAAAATAGAATCTACTTTTTATACGATTTCTGATCAGGAGTATGAAATTACACTTTTTAAAGATCACTATGTGGCAAAAGACCTTCTATCAACTCTTAAATCCAATAATAAGCTAGTAAATATTTTAGGAGGGATTTTTGCTAAAGAAAATGGTTTTGATAATTGTGTATTGATGAATTCTGATAAGATGGTAATCGAAGCTCTTAATGGGAATTTATTTTTGGTAAAAGGTGATGTTATAAAAACACCACCTATATCAGATGGGTGCTTAAAAGGAATTTTACGAACTCAATTATTACGCATACTCGAAAAATTACCGGATTATAAAGTGGAAGAAGGTTCAATTTCTCCTTTTGAGTTACAAAAAGCAGATGAATTGTTTATTACTAATGTTATAACCGGAATTCGACCCGTTACCAAGTTTAGGAAAAAGAATTATACCTCTAAAACAAGTAAAAGATTACTTGGTATACTAAATAGCAGGATTAGATTAGGAGGTTAATTATAAGTGGGATCTTCTGGAGCATTAGACCATAGTAGATATTCTCCTCCTAGTTCGATCATTTTCTCTTTCCAGAAGGTGTCATACGACTTTCCAAAAATATTCTTTTTGTAATTATTCTCTACAATAACCCAAGAGTTAGCTTCAAGTTCTTGATTAAGCTGTTTTGAATCCCAACCAGAATATCCAAGAAAGAATCTGATTTCGCTAGGTGTAATTTTGTCATCAGCAATAAGCCTGGATACTATGGTAAAGTCGCCACCCCAATAGATTCCTCCGGATATCTCTACGCTATTAGGAATTAGATCAGGTACTTTGTGTATAAAATAGAGGTTATCCTGCTCTACCGGACCACCATTATATATTTTAAATTCTACTTCTATTTCGGGAACCAGATCTGCAAGAAAATATTCAAGAGGTTTATTCATTATAAAACCAATAGAGCCTTGGTCACTATGATCCGCCAAAAGAACTACCGAACGATTAAAAGAGACGTCTCCAATAATGGATGGTTCAGCGATTAATAAATGTCCTTTCGAGGGTTGAAGTGATATCATATTAACTATTTTGGTTATCTTAAATCTAAATAAATATTTCTAAAAATCAAAGTAGTTCATTGTTTTTTGTAGAAAAAGCATAAAAAAAAGCCTCCGGTATTTGGAGGCTCTTAAATAATATCGGAAACGAACTGATTAGTTTACTGAACTTGATAAATCAGCACCAGCCTTAAACTTAACAACGTTTTTAGCAGCGATTTTAATAGTCTTACCAGTTTGAGGGTTTCTACCTTCTCTTGCAGCTCTTTGAGAAACTGACCAAGATCCGAATCCAACTAAAGAAACACGTCCTCCTTTTTTAAGAGTACCTTCAACGTTTCCTAAGAAAGATTCTAAGGCTTTTTTAGCCGCTGCTTTAGTAATTCCAGCGTCAGCTGCCATTGCATCGATTAATTCTGTTTTGTTCATAATTCTGTTTTTAAATTAATTGTTGGTTAAACCAATCTTTTATGTTAAACGCTTTACAAATTTATACGGATTTATGATTCATGCAAGGATTAGCCCAGTAAATACAGGGATTTGTTGATAACTCAAGGTGATTGTTAATAACCATAGTTGTTTATATCGATTTTCATACCCTAGTCGCACCCTAGACTTAACTCATTTTTGCATCTCTATAAAAAACATAGCCATTTAATAGTGCTTTAGACTCCATCGCTTTTTTTCCGGGAAGTTGTAGTTTATTGAGAAGTATATATCCACTTTTTACAGCAACTTTTATGATAGAATCCTCAATAATAACTTTACCAGTCTCATGGTTGTGAGCTTCTATAATAGATTTGGCATCATATATTTTTATATTTTCTGATATACCTTTATTGTATAATTGACACCAAGCAGAAGGGTAAGGACTTAGTCCTCTTATAAGATTGTGAATAGTATTAATGTCTTCTTCCCAATTGATTTTAGTGTTTTCACGATTTAATTTGTAGGCTGTTTTAAATGTATCCTCTTTGGGTTGAGGTTTTACGGTTACCGAATCATTTTCTATAGCCTTTATAGTATCAATTACCAGTTTTCCTCCTTGTACCATAAGCTTGTCATGCAAAATACCGGCAGTATCATCACTATCTATTGTTACCTCTTTTTGAAATATAACATGACCTGTATCTATTTTTTCATCTATAAAAAAAGTAGTAATCCCTGTTTTTTGTTCACCATTAATGATTGCCCAATTAATTGGTGCTGCTCCACGATAATCTGGCAGAAGTGAAGCATGTAGATTGAAAGTACCGTATTCTGGCATATTCCAAACTACTTTGGGGAGCATTCTAAACGCTACAACTATATTAAGGTTTGCTTTTAGTAAAGATAATTCTTCAATAAAACTGTCATCTTTTAGATTAGTGGGTTGCAGAACCTTTAGATTTTTAGTAATAGCATACTCTTTTACAGCAGAAGCTCTAAGTTTTCTTCCTCTACCTGCTGGTCTATCGGGAGCCGTAATAACCCCAACTACATTATACCTATGCTCTATGATGGCTTTTAAGGTCTCGACAGCAAAATCTGGAGTCCCCATAAACAGAATTCGTAAATCTCTCATTATTTTTATACTAATTGGTAGTTATTATCGTAGTTGATTTTTATGATTTGATGTTCATTCATTTCCCGTAATACATTAAGAACTAATTTTTCAGGATAAGTAAGTTCGGCTAGTAAATCTCTTGAAGATAAGTTTTTTCTTTTTAAAAGTGAGATGATATCCTCTTGTATTTTATTAAGATCAGTAGGTGTAGTGTTACTTTTTTGAGTAATGCAAAAGGTACAGATACCACAATCTTGCGTATTTTCCTCTCCAAAATAATGCAGCAATTGCCTGCTTCTACATTCAGTAATGTTTTCTGTAAATTTTAAGATAGCTTCTACTTTTTTAATTTTTGAAGTGTTTTGTTCTATTAGATGATGTTTAATTCTATTGATAGTGTGGTCATCTTCTCTGGGGAGTAAAAAGATAATTTCTGCATCAGAAATTTTATGATCAAATTTTAATAATTCGGCTTCTTCTAATTTACGAAGTACTTGGATTATTTTTGAATCTGGGGTGTTTATTTTAGAAGCAATCATTGGTATATTGATAGGTACTTCTTCATCAAAGATCCCACCATACGTTCTTAGGATGGCTTTGGTAATCAATTCATATTCTTTGTTGTCGTCTAAAAAATCCAAAAGATGGTTTCCGGTTGTTAAAACATGCAGTTTACTTTTTTTAGTAAATCGTTTCATAAACCTAATGACACCACAACGATCTAGAAATAGAAATACATTATAGGTAATTAATGTATTAAGATTATAAGTTTTACAAAATGTATTAAATTCAAAATTATGGACGGTTTGTTCTCCCTCGCCATATGATATTCTAAAGTAATTGCATAGTTTTCGATAAACTAGTTTTACTGTATCAATGTCGGGTAATACTTTTATGAATTGGTTGTGAAGTCTTTGGTTGTCGTTTTTATTCTTTAAGAGAAAAGCATAGGATGTCTTAGTATCGCGACCTGCTCTACCTGCTTCTTGAAAGTAACTTTCTATACTTTCTGGAATTGTGTAGTGAATAACAGTGCGAACATTAGGTTTATCTATACCCATCCCAAAGGCATTGGTAGCAACCATAACTCTTACTTCTTCTTTCAGCCATTGCTTAAATCGTTTTGTCTTGCTTTCAGAATCAACCCCTCCATGGTAATAGGTAGCAGAATACCCACTAGCATTTAGAAAATCACTTAGCTCAACAGCAGATTTTCTATTACGCACATAAACAATAGAGGTGCCAGAGTGTGCACTCAGAATTTGAGTAAGCTTATACTTTTTATCTACGACATTTTCAATCATATATCCCAGATTAGCTCTGAAAAACGATTGTTTAAAAATTTTGGGTTGAAATAGATCCAGTTCTACAATAATATCATTTACAACCTCTGAAGTAGCTGATGCTGTCAGAGCAATCATGGGTACAGAAGGGTGCAGTTTCCTTAAGATTTCTATTTTTTTATAAGAAGGTCTGAAATCATTTCCCCATTGCGAAATACAATGCGCCTCATCTACAGCAATAAGATTAATGTTCATTTGCTTTAATCGCTCCTGTACAATATCTTGTTGAAGTCGCTCTGGAGAAAGATATAAAAACTTGTAATTGCCATAAATACAATTATCCAGCAAAGTATCTAATTCAGCATATTTGATACCACTTGGCAACGCGATTGCTTTAATGCCTTTTTGGTGTAAGTTTTTTACCTGATCTTGCATTAGGGCAACCAAAGGAGAAATAACAATGCAGATACCATCCATTAGCAAAGCGGGTATCTGAAAACAAATTGATTTGCCTCCTCCCGTAGGCAACAAAGCAAAAGTATCCTCATTCTTAAGTACAGAAGAGATGATCTCTTCTTGCATGGGCTTAAAACTAGAATGCTTCCAGTAGTGTTGTAATATTTTTACAGGAGGTTTTATCAAATTATTTTATGTTTTTTATAATAAAATCATAGCGTTCCTCTATGCTGCCAAAAGGAACCTCAAAACAATTATATCCAAATTGACGATAAATATCTAAGAGAGAATGATGTATTTCTGTTGCTTGCTCATAACTTTCATAACGCTCACCATCAGAGATGTAAATTTCTTTCCATGGAGGTAATAAAAATACTTGATCATAAATATGTTTTTTGCAAGCATTTATAAAATAATCATCTATGGGCTGATCAAAATAGTTCATATATGCCAATACATCAGGAATGCCTCTGTCATAAAACAAAAGATGATCATTTTGAGACGCTCCTTCTTCGAATTGATCAATTCTTCCGTTCAGAATTTGTAAATTAAAATGATACGGATCAGATACAGAAACTATAGGGTTAGAAACAATTGTAGTAGAATCATTACTCTTTAATGCTTCCTGAGTCATACTACGTATAATTTCATGAAAACAGAAAAAATTACCCTCTTCCAATTTATTAATTATAGAGGTTTTGCCTGTTCCCGGTCCCCCGGTGATTAGAATTCTTTTACTTATCAAAAGATTAGTTTTGTTGCAAATTTCGTAATTATTAAAGGATTTTAAAAAGAAGTCGTTTAAAGTTTTCTATTCCAAAATACAAAAACGGTATAATATTAGATGCTTTAACCTTGTAGATTTCTAATATTCAAAAACTGTCTGGACCCAAAAAGGCAACTAATTTCTATCAAAAACATTAATTCTTAGATAAAATACAAATAGTGCGGTTTTAGCAGTATGTCGAGGTAAATATTCAATTTGTAGTGGCATATTGGTCGCTTAGCAAAAAGATTTTAATAGAGAAATTGGATTTGCTTATTTTAGGAAGAGTATTGTGTTTTACGGGGATATAAGAATATCACAATATAAAAACTAACAGTGGCTATTGCCGAAAAAGTAGAAGAGATACATCCTATTTGGATTAACTATCTAAAATTGTAATGATCTGTTAAAGTTGAATCAACGAAGTGAATTTTTAGTAACTTCATTAGCAATTTACTCTCTTTTGCTTTATTTAGATTAGTTAAAAATAAATCTTAAAATTAAACTCATGCCTGTTTATAATTTAAAAATTAACGGTCAATCTCACAGTGTTGAGGCTGATAAAGACACTCCTCTTTTGTGGGTGTTGCGAGATCATTTGGATATGGTAGGAACCAAGTATGGTTGTGGTGTCGGTCAATGTGGAGCTTGTACTATACATATCGATGGTACCGCTACAAGAAGTTGTTTACTTCCAGTTTCTACAGCTCAAGATATGGAGATTACGACCATTGAAGGATTATCTGAAGATACTATACATCCTGTTCAGGAAGCATGGAAAGAAATTGATGTACCGCAATGTGGCTATTGTCAGGCTGGGCAAATGATGTCTGCCGCCGCATTCCTAAAAGAAAATGCAAATCCTAATAAATCAGAAATTAGAGATGCCATGAGTGGTAATATATGCAGATGTGCATCGTATAATAGAATAGAAAAGGCTGTAGAACTTGCTGCCAGTAAAATGAGTTAACCCTTTTAAATTTTAAACAGATGAAAAATAGTATCTCTCCTTCAGTAAGTAGAAGGTCTTTTTTAAAAACATCAGCTTTAGCTGGTGGCGGAATGCTAATTGGGTTTAACTTATTTCAAGCATGTAAACCCGAGGTGGCACCTCCGGTTGATATTTCTAAATTAAATTTTAATGACTTCAATGCATTTATTAAAATAGCAGATAATGGGATGGTAACTATCTTTTCACCAAATCCAGAAATTGGGCAGGGAGTTAAGACGTCAATGCCAATGCTTATTGCAGAAGAGTTAGATGTGTCTTGGGATAATGTGCATGTAGCGCAAGGAGCCTTGGATACCAAAAACTTTACCAGACAAGTTGCCGGTGGAAGCCAATCTCTTAGATTTGGCTGGGAGCCTCTGCGACAAACTGGTGCTACAGCCAGACAAATGCTAATTAATGCTGCCGCAGCCAAATGGGGTGTAGATGCCTCAGAATGCAAAACAGAAAACGGAGTAATTACTAATTCTAATGGAGAAACATTGGGGTATGGAGAAGTGGTTAAAGCAGCAGCAGCTTTAGAAGTACCAGAGAATGTAGTATTAAAGGATCCAAAAGATTTTAAAATTATAGGAAAAGATATTCCGAATGTAGATATTGATAATATTCTGGAAGGAAAATCACTATATGGAATGGATTATAAAGAAGAAGGAATGGTGTATGCCTCGGTATTACGACCTCCTGCTTTTGGTAAAAAATTAGTTGATTTTGATGATGCAGCTACTAAAGCAATTTCTGGAGTATATGATGTAGTCAAGTTTGGAGATAAAATTGCCGTTTTAGCAAAAGATACCTGGACAGCAATGAAAGGTAAAAATGCTTTAAAAGCAAACTGGAGTACTGATTCGAAATTAGAAAGTACCGAAGAGCATGATAAACTGCTTACAGACCTTCTTAATGGTAAAGAGTTTGATACCCTAAGATCGGATGGTGATGTGAAAAAAGCTTTTGCCGAAGCAGATCAGGTAATAGAAAGAACATATGAGTCTCCTTTTTTACCTCATAATTGTATGGAACCCATGAACTTCTTTGCAGATGTTACCGAAGAAAAAGTACGCTTGGTAGGACCAATACAGACTCCTGCAGGTACAGCACGTTGGATAGCCAAAGAATTAGATCGTGATCCTGAAGACGTCTCTGTAGAAATGACTAGAATGGGAGGTGGTTTTGGAAGACGACTTTATGGTGATTTTGCTATGGAAGCTGCACAAGTATCAAAAATAGCCAAAAAACCGGTTAAAGTTGTGTTTTCTAGAGAAGATGATATGTCTGCTGGAATATATCGACCTGCAATAAAGTATAAGATAGGAGCATCGATTAAAGAAGGTAAAATAACAGGGTATCATCTTAAGGAAGCTTCAATAAACTCAAATATGTATGGTCTTATCCCTAATTTTTTTCCGGCGGGAGCAGTAGAAAATTACCAGGTTGATGTAGCCAAATATAGCAGTAAGATTACTACAGGAGCATGGAGAGCCCCATATACAAACTTTTTATCGTTTGCAGAACAAAGCTTTTTTGATGAGCTGGCAGAAATATTAGAAATTGATCGTATCCAGTTGCGTTTGGATTTACTTCAAAAAGTAAAAGGAACCACAGATGATAGAATCGAATATTCTCCAGAAAGGTTAGAGAAAGTGATTAAAGTGGCGGTTGATAAATCAGGATGGGGAAAAGAAAAAGAAGGGGTTTATCAAGGGTTTAGTGCGTATTATTGCCATAACACTCATGTAGCAGAGGTAGCAGATGTAGTGTTAGAAAATGATATTCCTGTGGTTAAAAAAGTGACCTGTGTGGTGGATTGTGGAATAGTAGTAAACCCATTGGGAGCCAAAAATCAAATTGAAGGAGGTGTAATTGATGGTGTTGGTCATGCTATGTATGGAGACTTTTCGTTTAAAGAAGGAGTGCCACAAGATAAAAATTTTGATACATATCGTTTGATACGTATCAATGAAACTCCAGTAGTAGAAACGCATTTTGTAGAAAGTGATATTGCTCCTACAGGTTTAGGAGAACCTACATTACCACCAGCGGGAGCAGCAGTTGCAAATGCAATTAAAGCAGCCAAAGGGATACGTATTTATAAACAACCGTTTATTAAAAATATGAATGCCAAAGCTCCACTTGGATAATACTTTTATGACTCACGAATTTATAGAAATAATAGAATCCTATTCTAAAGCAAAACAGCAGGGAATCCCTGCTGTTATTGCTACCGTAGTGGATGTTGAAGGTTCTTCTTATAGAAGACCTGGAGTTGGTATGCTAATACTTCAAAATGGAAAAATGACAGGTGCCGTTAGCGGAGGTTGCGTAGAAAAAGAAGTATTACGCCAAGCGCAATCCGTATTTCAATCGGGAAAACCAAAAATGATGACCTATGATGGTAAATATCGATTGGGATGTGAAGGGCTATTGTATATTTTGATAGAAACATTCGATATTAGTAAAACTATAATAGAAACAATAAGAGATTATCTGAAATCTAGAACAACTTTCACAATTGTATCTGTATTTTCTAAAACGGAGACAGATATTTCGTCTATGGGCTCTATAGTACAATTTAATAAAGAAAAGACATTTTCTTTTTCAGATAATGTCGTGCAAGATGAATCTCTCAATAACTTTAGACGAGAAATACAACCGTGTTTTAGGTTAGTGATAATAGGAATAGAACATGATGCCGTACAGCTATGTAAATTAGCCACGGCAACGGGATGGGAAGTAATTATAATAGGTTCACCCAGTAGCCCTAAACAATTAGAAGATTTTCCGGGAGCAAAAAATATAATTCATAGCATACCAGAAAATTTGAATATAGACAATGTAGATAATCAAACAGCAATTGTTCTAATGACACATAATTTTGCCAAGGATCTATTATATCTTCAAGCAATAAAAGAGGTTAGACCTGCCTATATTGGTCTTTTAGGACCTGCACGTCGTCGAGAAAAGCTACTTTCTGCCTTTATAGAATATTTCCCAGAGGTTTCAGATACTTTTTTGGATGCAATACATGGTCCTGCAGGATTAAACTTGGGAGCAGAAACCCCACAAGAAATTGCTATCTCAGTTATTGCAGAAATTTTGTCGGTAATAAGAGGGCAAAATCCAATACCATTACAAGAAAAAATAGGAGCTATTCATGATGATCCTAAAAGGAAAGAGTTAGATGTCGTTAAAGTCAAATCCTGAAATAGCACATCTCATTTTGGCAGCTGGATCCTCCAGTAGAATGGGCGAACCAAAGCAATTGTTACCTTGGGGTGATACAAATTTGATAGGACATTCTATACAACAAAGTCTATTGTTAAAAAACACATCGATTCACGTAGTTTTGGGGGCAAATTATAATGCTATTTATAACAAGATTAAGCATTTTCCTATCCAAATACTTGAAAATGTAGATTGGGAATCGGGAATGGGAACTTCCATACAATATGGAATACAGTGGATACAACAAGACAATTTGTCGTATGATGCTGTCTTAATTTCATTAATAGATCAACCATTGTTAGGTAGTATTCATTTTGAAGCATTAAAAGAGTTGTTTAACAAAAACACTAATAGAATTGTCGCAACAGATCTTGGAGAGGGCGTTATCGGTGTACCGGCAATAATCCCTGCAATATTTTTTGATGAATTGAGTGGATTACAGGCTGATCATGGGGCTAGATATGTTATCAAAAAAAATATAGATAATGTAAAAACGGTATTAGCAAGCACCAGAGGTGTAGATATCGATACAATAGCAGAATACAAAAATGTAATAAAACGCTATTTTCTTCCAAAAACAACTAATAAAAACACCGATCTTTGTTCTGATAAAAAATAAAAAGTAACCTATTATCTTTGGTCTAAATTTTGCAGGAATAGATTATTATGAAAGATCAAGAAGAATTTTACAAAAAATTAAAATTACAGCTGGCAGATACATCTCTTTGGCCTACTGCTTACTTATACAAGTTTATAGTACCTACAGATACTGCTAAGATAGCACAAATCGAAACTATTTTTGACAACTTGGGGTCAGTAATAAGTACAAAGCAATCCAAAAATGGAAAGTATACAAGCGTATCAATTAATGTAAGAATGAAAAACCCTGACCATGTGATTCTCAAATACAAAGAAGTTGCAGATAAGGTAGAGGGAGTAATATCTTTATAATGTATAGTCACTTGTTCTATTATAGTGATGGTTAGCCTTTAGTTTATAGAAGTATAGAGTCAATATAAAAGGTTCGGAAATAAATTTGGCAATGATCGTAGCATACTTATTTTATTTTAGTATTTTGCGAAACAAATTATAGAATAGCCCAAAAAGGGATCTAATTGTCAAACCGAACCTATAAACTTTACACATCATTGCTTGTTAGGAGTCTTCAATTACTTATTGTAACATCACTTTACACATTGATATTTTAGGCTATCTCTACATTTTTTTTACATACATTTTATGGACATATATAATATTGAATATAATACTGAGCGTGAGAAACTGATTATTCCTGAGTATGGTCGTCATTTGCAGAAAATGATCAATCATGCAGTCGCTATCGAGGATAGAGAAGAGCGTAATAAGGTTGCTAAATCTATTATTGCGGTGATGGGAAATCTACAACCACATCTAAGAGATGTGCCTGAGTTTCAGCATAAGTTGTGGGATCAGTTATTTATTATGAGTGATTTTAAACTTGATGTGGACACTCCTTTTCCTGTGTTGACTAAAGAAAAATTGCAAGAGAGACCAGAGCGCCTCAATTATCCTCAGAATTTTCCTAAATATCGTTTTTACGGAAATAATATTAAAAGAATGATTGATGTAGCAAATAGTTGGGAAGAAGGAGATTTAAAAAATGCGCTTACCTTGACTATTGCTAATCATATGAAAAAATGCTATCTGAACTGGAATAAAGATACAGTAGAAGATAGCGCTATTTTTAATCATCTTTATGAACTAAGTGATGGTAAGATTAATCTTAAAGGAAGTAGTGAAATTCTTATGGACTCTTCAAATCTTATGAGAGGAAATAAGAAAAAACATACTACGAATAATAGTGGTGGCAAAAAGAATTACCGAAATAACAATCGTGGTAAAAAACGCTACTAAACCAAAACCAACTACCAAATTTTCTAACCACTAATTATTGACGATTACATGAGTACTTTTCAGATAGAGGGAGGGCACCAGCTCAAAGGAGAGATAACTCCACAAGGAGCCAAAAATGAAGCCCTACAAATTCTTTGTGCCGTATTATTAACACCAGAAGAAGTAACAATTTCTAATATCCCGGATATAAGAGATGTTAATAAACTAATAGATATTCTTAGAAATCTTGGAGTCAAGATACAAAAACTGGGAAAAGGAAAATATTCCTTTAAAAGTGATGCACTCAATCTAGACTACCTCGAGAGTGAACAGTTTAAGAAAGAAGGAAGTGGGCTAAGAGGGTCAATCATGATTGTAGGTCCATTATTGGCTAGATTTGGAAAAGGATATATCCCTAGACCGGGAGGTGATAAAATTGGTAGAAGACGATTAGATACTCATTTTGAAGGATTTATAAATCTTGGAGCAGAGTTCAGATATAATAAAGAAGAACGTTTTTATGGTGTAGAAGCACCTGATGGGCTAACAGGTACCTATATGTTACTTGATGAAGCATCAGTAACAGGAACGGCAAATATTGTTATGGCTGCGGTACTCGCCAAAGGAACTACCACCATATATAATGCTGCTTGCGAACCTTACTTGCAGCAATTGTGTAAAATGCTCAACTCAATGGGAGCAAAAATATCTGGTGTTGGTTCTAATTTATTGGTGATAAATGGAGTAGAATCTCTAAGAGGATGCGAGCATCGTGTACTACCAGATATGATAGAAATTGGATCTTGGATAGGTCTGGCTGCCATGACCAAAAGTGAAATAACTATTAAAAATGTAAGCTGGGAAAACCTTGGTGTAATCCCAAATACATTTAGAAAACTAGGAATTACATTAGAAAAAGTAGGAGATGACATCTATATTCCAGCTCATACTGAAGGATATCAGATAGAAAGTTATATAGATGGATCATTTATGACGATCGCTGATGCTCCTTGGCCAGGGTTTACTCCCGATTTACTTAGTATAGTGTTGGTCGTGGCTACACAAGCTAAAGGAGAAGTGATGGTACATCAAAAAATGTTTGAAAGCCGTCTGTTTTTTGTCGATAAACTTATTGATATGGGAGCCAAAATTATTCTATGTGATCCACATAGGGCTACAATAATAGGACATGATTTTCAATCTGTATTAAAAGCTACCACCATGGTATCACCTGATATTAGAGCAGGGATATCGCTATTGATTGCAGCATTAAGTGCTAAAGGAACTTCTACAATACATAATATAGAACAAATTGATCGAGGATACGAGAATATAGATGAACGTCTTAGAGCAATTGGAGCCAAAATAACAAGAATTTCATCATAACTTTGATGATATTATGATAAATCAAAAAAGCTTTTCTTAACAAATTTTGAAAAGCTTTTTTTATTATGCCCAATCATTTTATGAGACCAACTCCCATTTAATGAATTCTTTCGAATATTTAAGCTCCGGTTTTCTTTTTTTGTACTACTGTAATATTGCAGAATAAATAGAATAAAACCTTGTATAAGAATAAGTATTTTGTTTCTTTTGACCCCTATATTCAGCGGATAGTTATAAATTGTATTTAGGAGTAATTATTTTTTCCAAAACTCAAAATAACAATTCGTAGATTGTTTAGTAAAAGAAAAACAAAGATGATTACCACCGTAGATATCCAAAGAGAGATTGAGCCTTTAAGAAAGAAACTTCTAAATCATGAAGTGTATAAATCCATAAATGACCTTGATGATTTACGAGTGTTTTTAGAATATCACGTATTTGCAGTATGGGATTTTATGTCTCTCCTAACTGGATTACAAATAGAATTAACCTGTGTTACTACACCATGGATACCTAAAGGAAATCCATCTACACGTAGGTTTATAAATGAAATTGTATTGGATGAAGAAACCGATAGGGATAAAGAAGGTAATCCAGCAAGTCATTTCGAATTATATCTACAAGCAATGGCAGAATGCCAGGCAAATACCAAAGAAATTGAATGTTTGGTTGATTTGTTGAATCAAGGAGAAGATTTAAGAACTTCTATTGCAAAACTTGATATATCAGAATCTGTAAAAGAATTTGTCTTTTTTACTTTTGATGTAATAGATACTAAAGAGCCTCATAAAATCGCTGCAGCTTTTACCTTTGGAAGAGAAGACTTAATCCCAGATATGTTTAATGCATTGGTAACAGATCTAAATTCTAAATTACCTGGCAAATTAGATCAATTGGTGTATTATTTAGATAGACATATAGAGTTAGATGCTGATGTACACGGACCTTTGGCAATGCGAATGATAACAGAATTATGCGGAGATAATGTTGATAAATGGGAAGAATCCATAGCTATTAGTAAAAAAGCTTTAAAAGTGAGATTGAATTTATGGAATGGTATTTTGGAGGGGATAAAAAAGAATAGATTACAATTGATCTAATGAGTTGTTTTTAGTACTTCGGTTGTGTGTGTGATTTGTAATGGGTGTTTCTTATTGTAGTGTGATCAGTTTTATATTACCCTTGAATAAATTCTACCTTTGTATAGGGTAAAGTAAAGTAAAATGTAGATCCTTGATCTTCTTTACTCTCAAGCCATATTTCTCCTTCCAACATTTCGACATATGCTTTAGCGATTGAGAGCCCAATACCAGCACCTTCTAATGCATATCTATCTTCAATATTAGCCTGAACAAATCGTTCAAAAATAGCTTTTTGACGATTTTTGGCAATGCCCATTCCAGTATCTTTTACATAAAATTGCAACACTCCATTATCCTTTTGATATCCAAATTCTATACCACCATCATTGGTGTATTTGATAGCATTCTTTATCAAATTGGTTATTACTGTATTGAATTTCTCTTTGTCAGTTTTTATAATAGCATCATCAGAAGGTAATCCATTAGATAAGGATAAAATAATTCCTTTTTTGTCGGTTTGCGGTTTAAAAAGCTCAAATAGATCTTTGGTTTGTTTATTAATGTCGACTTCATCAATGGAAATTTCTACCTGATCAGCAGCTATTCTCGAAATATCTATAATGTCTTTGATAATATTGAGCATTCTTGCTCCACTTTCTTTAATAAGATCTAAATAAAGTTGTTGCTCATCACCAGAAAGTTTAGGCTCATTTAAAAGCTCTGCAAGCCCTAATATACCATTCATAGGTGTACGGATTTCATGACTCATATTAGCAAGAAAAGCAGATTTGAGCCTGTCGCTTTCTTCGGCTTTCTCTTTTAACCTGTTTAGTTCGAGTTCGTATAATTTGATATTAGTAATGTCAGTAATGGTACCTACATAACCAATAATTTGATGTTTATCATTATACTCCGGCATAGCGCGACCTAATACCCAGGTAATGGATCCATCTGGTTTAAGAAACCTATATTCGGCATCAGATGTTTCTCTTTTGTCAGCGGCAGTATACCATCCTTTTTTTAACCTTTTTCTGTCGTCAGGGTGCACCGCATTAAGCCAGCCATCGTTTAGTGCTTCTTCCTGTGATAAACCAGAAATTGCACACCATTTTGAATTAACAAAAATAGTTTTTCCGTCAGAATGGGTCATAAAAATACCAACAGGCACCAGATTGGTTAAGGTATGATATCTGCTTTTAGAAAATTGAACTGCTTTCTCGGCTACTTCGAATTTTTGCTTATACGTAAGTGAATGAAAAATATCTTTAAAAGCCATGTAGCTGGCTTGGTACTCTTCTCTTTCGAAAAATTTCAAATATACTGTAAAGAGGATACTGTAAACAAGAGCCATTGAGTTTTTGGATACTAAACCAGAAATCATAATCTTCTGTATGTCCTCAAAAAACCAAAATGACCCTAAAGTAAAGAAAACGGCATCAAAGCTTAGCACTAACGCCATGGTAAATAGCATTCTTAGAAATAAACTAGAAGTATGTTTAGATACAAATTCATACAAAAAAATTATTAATATTGAATCGAGATAAAGTATACCTGTTCCTACAAATAGAACAAATACATTAGTGTAAAAGAATTCTGTAGAGACATCAAAGGGATTGTAGCTGTATGCTCCTTCAATATTCATTCTAAACGATAACAATAGAAAACATAATACGATATTAGCAATAACAAGCGCATATATCAATTTTCTCGCAGTCATGGCATCTTCTTTAATGTATATTAGTAATATAGCAAAAAGTGTGGCCGAAAATAAGACCGATGAACCAGGAGAAATTACGATAACCTCGGATATTTCAAAATACAGAGTACTAGCCATAAAAACCTGAATGAACTGAAAAAGCCCCAATGAGGTAAATAGTACCCCTAAACCAATCATTGTTCGCAGGCGGAAGAGGAGAAGTATTAGAAATGCTACAACGAACCCCTGAAAGAGAAAAATTAAGATTTGATAAAAATTTAGTGTATCCATAGAGTCAATACTACAATAAGTGGATTTTTATAGTTATTACTAACCTAAAGTATATAGTATATAATTTTTATGTCCCTTAAAGCTACGAACAATTGTTAAATTTCACTTACGTAAAACCGTAAAAAATTATTTTTATTTTAGAATCATGGTTGTAAATTATCAAAATTTATTTTAAAATTTGAAATACGGAAGAGCTACTTTTTGTCAATCACAAAATATTTTGTTTTTTCGTTAAAAACAACATTACACCTTGGAGGATTTAAAAAAAACGATACGAACTTTTACACAAATCAGTGATGCTGATATGGAGTTCGGAATTCGATTTTTTGAAAAGAAAACCTTTAAAAAAGGAACATTGCTTTTACAGCCTGGTCAATATATAGATGATTTCTATTTTACCATCCAGGGATGTGTGTCTTATTATACTATTGAAAAAGGGACTACCAGAGTAATGGAATTTTTTACTGAAGGACATTTTTTTACAGATCTATATGCTTATATAGAAGAAACTCCATCGACAGCTTATCTCGAAGCGTTAGAAGATGTAACGGTATATAGTATTTCAAAAACAGATCAGCAGAAAGTATTTGATCATTCTCATCAGTTTGAACGTTTTGGGAGATTATCCATGCAGCGAACATTTGTTGTGAATTTTCAAAGAATTAACCAGCTTAGAAGTCTTACCAATCAAGAGCGGTATACGCAATTGTTAAAAAAACGTCCAACACTCTTTCAGCGTGTACCACAATATTTAATTGCTTCCTATTTGGGAGTAACTCCAGTAGGGTTGTCAAAAATTCGAAAGAGATTAAGCGAAAAGTAATATTTACTAATAAGTTAATAAAATCTAAAATTCAACACTTATTAAACTAGTTTAATGAGAATCTGTTGGATATTGCCGAAATTTATTGCACAAATACTCTTAAAAGCAAAGTAATGGCTAACGAATATATAGATTTTGAAACTCTTAAATATTTTTTATATACAATACATGGGTTAGAGAACATACTAAAACAAGACCGGTTTACCGATCATGATAAAGAGTCTTTGGATATGTTTTTGAACTCGGTAAAGGAGTTTTCTGATAGAGAATTGTTTCCCTTTGTTAAAGAAATGGATGAAAATCCAGCGTATTATAAAGATGGATCGATCGTTGTTCATAAACAAGTAGAAGCTATAATGAAAAAAGGCGGGGAGATGGGACTCATTTCTGGTACTTTTGATTATAATTCTGGTGGGTTACAATTACCCATGATGATTTATACCGCGTCAGCATTTATACAAGATGCAGCGAATAATCATTTGCCAGGATATTTGGGTCTTACCATAGGAGCTGCAGAGCTAATAACACATTTTGCAAATAAAGAACTCAATGAGATTTATGTACCTAATATGCTTTCGGGAAAATGGGGAGGTACAATGTGTCTTACAGAACCACAGGCGGGAAGCTCATTATCTGATATTGTTACAAAGGCAGTTCCTTCAGATGATGGATGTTATAAAATTACTGGTCAAAAAATATTTATTTCTGGCGGAGATCATCAATACGCAGAGAATATTGTGCATTTAGTTTTGGCACGTATAGAAGGGGCTCCTTCGGGGACAAAAGGAATTTCATTATTTGTAGTTCCCAAAAAGAGATTTAACGAAGATGGTAATTTGATGCAGAATGACGTAACTACAGTCGCAGATTT
The DNA here is from genome assembly GCF_002895435.1 of Aquimarina sediminis. Classification (GTDB taxonomy): domain Bacteria; phylum Bacteroidota; class Bacteroidia; order Flavobacteriales; family Flavobacteriaceae; genus Aquimarina; species Aquimarina sediminis. The sequence continues at coordinate 845,384 of NZ_POYJ01000001.1, read as the reverse complement.
TCAAAAAATGGGGCAAAGGGGGTATTGTACAACCCATCTCAGTTTTGGTGATACTCATGATTGTTATGGATGGTTAGTAGGAAAAGAGCATCAAGGGCTACAATGTATGTTTATGATGATGAATTCTGCCCGTATTGCTGTAGGAAGAGGTGCTGCTGCGATTACCACAGCAGCTTATCAAGCCTCATTGCAATATGCAAAAGAACGACCGCAGGGAAGAAAATTAACTAATGCAGGAAAAAAAGATTCAGGACTAGGTCAGACTTTAATTATCAACCATTCTGATGTAAGAAGAATGCTATTGTTGCAAAAGGTTATTGCAGAAGGTTCCTTAAGTCTTGTCCTTTTGGCATCAAAGTATTATGATCTTAAGACAACACTGACGGATAAAGACGAAAAAGAAAAATACTCACTTTTATTAGAATTGATAATTCCAATGGTGAAGACATATCCATCAGAAATGGGAATACAAGCAATCTCTAATGGAGTGCAAGTACTTGGAGGATACGGCTTTTGTTCTGATTTTATACTTCAGCAATACTATAGAGATATTCGTATTTTTTCGATTTATGAAGGTACAACCGGAATTCAATCACAAGATTTACTGGGTAGAAAACTAATTATGGAAGATGGTAAAGCATTGAAGTTGTTAACCAACGAAATAATGCAAACTATCCAACAAGCTTCAAAATATGATAACTTAAAAAAGTATGCTAATACGCTTGGTCAAAAATTGCAGTTAGCTAAGAAGGTAATAGGATTTTTACTCGATTTTGCTCAAAAGGGAGAGTATGAGCGTTTTCTATCTGATGCCACTCCATTTATGGAATTCTTTGGAAATATTACTATGGGATGGATATGGTTAGATATTGCCTGTCATTCAAAAAAAGCCTTAATTACTGCTACAGGAAATCACTCTGAAGAGTTCTATGAAAGTAAAATTCATGCTATGAAATTTTACTACAAATATGAATTACCTAAGACGATAGGATTAGCAGAAACCTTGATGGATGAAAATACACTTACTGTAGCAGACGGAAATAAAGTTTTTAACTAATTAATTTATAATGAGTAGTATAAAAGAATCATTTGATCTAGAGGGTAAAGTTGCTATTATTACAGGGTCTAGTAAAGGAATAGGAAAATCTATAGCACAAGGGCTAGCAGAATTTGGAGCAAGTGTTGTAATTAGTAGTCGTAGTCAAGAGAGTGTTGATAAAGTGGTAGAAGAGTTTACATCCAAAGGGCTAAAAGCAATTGGCGTTGCATGTCATATTGGTAAGGCAGATCAACGAGAATTTCTGATAAAAAAAACTAATGAACATTTTGGAGGAATTGATGTTTTGGTAAATAACGCAGCAATTAACCCAGTCTATGCACCTATAGAGAAGGCGGAAGAAGCTGTTTTTGATAAAATTATGGATATTAATGTAAAAGCTCCATGGATATTATCAAACCTAACTTGGCCATTTATGCAACAACGTGGTGGTGGTAGTGTTATTAATATAGCCTCTGTAGAAGCATTACACCCCGGAGAAGGCCTAGGGTTATATAGTACCAGCAAAGCAGCATTGTTAATGCTAACCAAAAATCTAGCAAAAGAATGGGGACAATATGGTATTCGTGCTAATGTAATATGCCCCGGATTGATTAAAACCAAATTTAGTGCGGCACTTTGGCAAAATGAGAAATTACTACAGAAAATAGAAAAAACTTTACCCGTTTCAAGAATGGGAATGCCTAATGAAATGGCAGGATTAGTATGCTTGCTCGCATCCGATGCAGGGGCTTATATGACAGGAGGTGTTTATAATGCAGATGGAGGGTATATGATTGCGGGGTAGCACTCTTTTCTTATTTCAAACAAAGTAAAATCGTATTATTTAATACTATTAGTATGAATTTTGATTACTCAGAAAAAACAAACTCATTTCGAAAAAAACTTAATGTCTTCTTTGAAGATCATATACTCCCAATAGAAAAAGAAGTAAATAATTTTAATCAAAATCCTGATAATTATTGGAAACAATACTCAGGAATAGAAAACCTTAAAACAATAGCGAAAGAAGCCGGATTATGGAATCTTTTTCTCCCTAAAAGTTATAACGAGTTTAGTCCTGGTTTAACTAATCTTGAGTATGCTCCTTTGGCAGAGATTATGGGTCGTGTACTATGGTCCTCAGAAGTGTTTAATTGTAATGCCCCTGATACAGGAAATATGGAGGTGTTAGCAAAATATGGATCTCCATATCAAAAAGAAAAATGGTTAATGCCTTTACTGAATGGAGATATTCGATCTGCTTTTTTAATGACAGAACCACAGGTAGCCTCATCAGATGCTACGAATATAGAAACATCTATAATTAGGGATGGTGACGATTATGTAATCAACGGTCATAAATGGTGGTCTTCTGGGGGGATGAACCCTAATTGTAAGGTTGCTATCATTATGGGAAAAACAGATCCTAATGCCAAAAGATATGAGCAACAAAGTATGATTTTAGTACCAATGGATACACCTGGATTAAAAATAATAAGACCGCTATCAGTTTTTGGGTATTATGATTCTCCAGAGGGGCATGCAGAGATTGAACTTACAAATGTTCGAGTACCAAAAGAAAATCTAATTCTTGGAGAAGGGAGAGGTTTTGAGATTGCCCAAGGGCGTTTGGGACCAGGACGTATCCACCATTGCATGCGCTTGATTGGCATGGCTCAACGTTCATTAGAATTAATGTCACAGCGAGCTTCAGAGCGTACTACTTTTGGAAAAACACTAAAAGATTATAGTAGTATCAGACAAGAAATTGCAAAATCCCAATGCGAAATAGAACAAGCTCGGTTATTAACACTTTCTGCAGCAGATAAGATGGATAAAGAAGGGAATAAGGAAGCAAAGGATTTGATAGCAATGATAAAGATTATAGCACCAAAAATGACTTTAAAAGTTATCGATCGAGCCATGCAGATTTATGGGGGCAAAGGAGTAGGTGCGGATACCCCATTGGCACATTTTTTTGTTGCAGCAAGAGTATTAAGATTAGCCGATGGACCAGATGAAGTACATATGTATCAACTAGGAAAAAGTGTAATCAATAAACATGTAAAAGAATAGGATGCATTGCACTACTTTTTTAAAGAGAGTTTTTAGAATGTTACATATTTAAAAAGAGATATATGCAAAAAGTACGCAAAGGCGAAGAGTTAAATGAGAAAAGATTAAAGGCATTTCTTCAAAAAGAAGGGTTGATCAGTACAGATCAATGTGATTGGCAAGTAACCCAGTTTACTCATGGATATTCTAATCTAACGTATCTGTTGCATATAGAAAATAAAGAATACGTACTACGTCGCCCACCCTTTGGAGCTATTAGGCGAGGACATGATATGGGGAGAGAATTCAAAGTGCAGTCTGGTATATATGATACTTTTCGTAAGGTTCCAAAAATGTACACCTATACCAATGATGAGAGTATTCTAGGGGTTCCTTTTTATATCATGGAAAAAGTAGATGGGATTATTCTTAGTATTTATGAAGCTAAGAAAAGGAATATCCCTGCCAAAAGCTTTAAAGTTATAGCAGATTCTTGGCTAGATACTTTTGTGGCATTACATAATATAGATTATAAAGAATCGGGACTTAAAGACTTGGGAAAACCCGAAGGATATGTACAACGACAAGTGCTTAATTGGAGCAAACAATACCTTAAAGCAGCTACAGAAGATATACCTGCTGCAAAAAAAGTAATGCAATGGATAGAAGAAAACCAACCAGGTCAATACCGCCACAGTTTGATTCATAATGATTTTAAATATGACAATGTTGTTTTTAAAGATGATAGTTGGGATGAAGTGATAGCGGTTTTGGATTGGGAAATGGCAACATTAGGAGACCCGCTTATGGATCTAGGTACCTCACTAGGGTATTGGACTATGGCAAGTGATCATGCTTTTGTAAAACAAGGAATGCCTTTGCCTACTATTATGGATGGTAATCCGACAAGAAGTGATATTGTAGAATCATACATTAAAAAAAGTGGTAGGGATGTAGATCATTTGGTGTTTTATTATGTTTTTGGACTTTTTAAAATTGCAGTTATAGCGCAACAAATATATTATAGGTATCTGAAAGGATTAACTACAGACCCTCGTTTTGCAGAGCTGAACAAGGCAACAGAACTACTTTGTAATCTTGGATTACAGGCAATCTATGATAAAAAAATAGATTGATAGACAGATGTATCATGTTTTTAGAAAACAATTGATCTAGCAGGATTTTTTACGATATATAATAAAATTATAAAAATGGAGTATTTAACCACTACATATTATTTTGACTATGAGACAGATGTAATTCAAGAGCTCGTCAAAGAATTTAAAACAGATAGACTCACTTCAAAAGAAAAGGCTAAGCTACTATATCTCAAAATCAGAGATTCATGGAGATATGATCCTTATCATATTAGCCTTTTGAAAGAAGGTTATAAAGCAAGTGCTGTAGCTAAAAAAACAACAGGGCATTGTGTAGATAAATCGATTCTTCTTATTGCATGTCTGAGAGCAGTAGGGATTCCTGCAAGAATTCACCTTGCTAAAGTAAAAAATCATATCGCCGTTGAGCGATTAATTGAAAAATTTGGTACCAATGAGCTAACTCCTCACGGAATGGTAAATGTATTTTTAGAAGGGAAATGGCTTAAAGTGTCTCCTGCTTTTAATAAAGCGCTATGTGAAAAATGTAATGTTCTTCCTTTAGAATTTGATGGCGAAAATGATTCAATGTTCCAGGAGTACGATAGAAAAGGAAGCATATTTATGGAATATATTGAGGATTATGGTCATTTTGAAGATGTTCCTTTTGATTTTATTTTTAAAAACATGAAAAATCATTATCCGAAAATTGTAAAACAATTTCAGGGAGCCAAAGAGATAAGATTATAAAAAAACATAAATATCAATTTATAAAATCGATGTATGAGCGAGACATTTATTGAAACTACCCCAAAGCAATTTAAAGAATTTACATCTCTTCCTGTCGAAGGTCCTTTTCAGATGTTTAATCTTTTGAAATTTAAGGACAGGGTAGAAAAAACAAAAATTTCTGGAGCACAAGCATATGCCGAATATATGCATGCTGTACAGCCCTTTTTTCAAACTTCAAAAGCTAAAATTATTTACCATGGTAAACCAATGTTTAATATTATAGGCCCTAAAGAGAAAAGGGAATGGGATAAAATATTAATAGTAGAGTATGCGAGTAAAGAAGATTTTTTGAAAATGATTGCAGCAGAAGGGTACCCTTCTGAAATGAGAAACCGAGCTTTGATTGATTCGAGATTAATAGTATGCACGGGTAAATAGAAAAGAGGTATTAATGAATAAAAATATGGAAGTAAAAGATAAAATAGTTATTGTAACCGGTGCTGGCTCAGGAATTGGAGCCGCGACAGCAAAACATTTTGCAAAACATCAAGCAAAAGTTGTGATTTCTGATATCAGAGAAGATAAAGCACAAGAAATAGCAGATGAGATTAATAAAGATGGAGGAGAAGGTGTTGTGATCGCTGCAAATGTTGCAAAATTTGATGAGGTTGAACAACTTGTTTCTAAAACGATTTCAAGGTATGGGCGGTTGGATGTTTTGGTTAATAATGCAGGAGTTGGACCTAAGAATATTGTAAGAACTGCAGAATACACATTAGAAGATTGGGATAATGTGATAGCAGTTAATCAAACTGGGGTTTTTTATGGTATGAAGCTGGCATTAAAACAAATGGCAAAACAAAAAAGTGGAAATATAGTTAATATAGCCTCTTTGGCAGGTCTAAAAGCTTCAATAAATAATCTTTCGTATTGTGCAAGTAAGTTTGCAGTGGTAGGTATGACCAAATCAGCAGCTCTTGAGTATGCTAGTAAGAATATTCGTATCAATGCAGTTTGCCCAGGGTATACAGAATCCCCTTTATTAGATAAACTATTGTCCGTACGATCGGATATGGACCAGCGGCTAAAAAGTATGATCCCTATGAATCGTTACGGACAAGTAGAAGAAATAGCAGAGGCTGTGGTTTGGTTAGCTTCTGATTCCACTAAATTTATAACTGGGCAAACAATTACCTTAGATGGAGGTATTTCTTTATAATTGAAATAGAAAAAATATTCGCATATAGATAACTAAACGAAGTGTATGAATAAGCAAATCATTTTAAAAAAACGACCTATTGGGCTTCCAGAAGAAGATACATGGGAATTACAGAATAATCCGCTTAGAGAACTGAAAGAAGGAGAGATTCTGATTCAACAACATTATGTGTCTTTAGACCCGGCAATGCGCGGCTGGATTAATGATATCAAGTCGTATATAGAGCCTGTAGAATTGGATGATGTGATGCGGGCTGGTTCTGTAGGAAAAGTCATTAAGACGAATAATCATCAAAAATTTAAGGAAGGAGACTATGTTACTGGTTGGGGTGGAGTACAGCAGTATGTTATAACCGATGGGAGTAGCTGGTTTTCTGTGAACCCAACAATAGCACCATTACCATTATTTATAAGTACACTTGGAATGCCTGGAATGACGGCATATTTTGGAATTTTGGAAGCTGGAAGAATTAAGGAAGGAGATATTGTATTGGTTTCTGGAGCAGCAGGAGCAGTAGGAAGCGTAGTTGGGCAAATCGCTAAGCTCAAAGGATGTAGGGTTATAGGAATAGCTGGAGGTGCAAAAAAATGTAGCTATCTCATAGATGAACTAGGTTTTGATGCGGCTATTGATTATAAAGCAGTAAATATTTATGATGCTATAAAACAAGTATGCCCAAAGGGTATCGATGTGTATTTTGATAATGTAGGAGGAGAAATATTGGATGCCGCTTTAACCAAATTGCGTCTACATGCACGTGTAGTAATCTGTGGAGCTATTTCTCAGTATAATAATAAAGAAACTCCAAAAGGACCTGGTAATTATTTATCTCTATTAGTAAACAGAGCAACGATGCAAGGAATATTAGTAACTGATTATGTAGAGGATTATGGCAAAGCGGCTATAGAAATGGGAAGATGGATGGCTCAAGGAAAGCTAAAAAGTAAAGAAGATATATATGAAAGTATAGAAAACTTTTACGAAACCTTTTTGAGACTCTTTTCTGGAGATAAAATGGGAAAACTAGTGTTAAAGGTACTCGAATAAGGGTAAAGTGAAACCTTTTTAATGTTTTACGATAGATTCTCTTTTGAAGAATAGAGAAAAACATAGAGATAAAAAAGAAAAACCTGTCTTGTAAGACAGGTTTTATGCTTTAAAAAACTAAATAGGGTATATTAAAGTACCTTCACATTTACTGCGTTTAATCCTTTTTTTCCTTCTTGTAAATCAAATTCAACTGCATCGCCTTCACGAATTTCGTCAATTAAGCCTGAGATGTGTACAAAATGTTCTTTGTTAGAATCTTCTTCAGTAATGAATCCAAATCCTTTGGCATCGTTGAAGAATTTTACTGTTCCTTTGTTCATTGTTAAAATTTAAAATGTTAGTTAATAAGTATCAAAGATAAGCCCAAATATCCAAATGATCATCATTTAGATGTTTTTACTTGTCCAATAAACACATTTTTTTTGTGTTTATTGTTAAGAAAAGCAGAAAAAATATCAATTATACTTGTAAAAAAGGAAAGAAAGCATGTTTATTGAAATCATTGATAGTGAATGATCTATATCTAAATTGTCTAATAAAGTAATTTTTGCAATTCTAATGTGTAATCATATTGTAGGTCTTCGTGTAATGAACCTATCTTCTTTTTGATTGCTCCCAGTTCTCTTTTATACATATTTTTTAAAACGGTATTCGTATGTATCGATGGATTCAAATTTTTTAATTTTTCACAAAAGAAAAGAATAAGTTCTACCTCCGTTTCTTTCTTATTAGAGTATCTGATATACTTTTTTATGGTGCGTAAAATTTTTCGAACACTTTTTTTTATAAAATAGTAAGAAGCTGTATTAATTGTTTCAAATAGTTCATCAACCTCTCTTTTTATACTTAGTATATATTCTTCTTCATCAGTAGATTCGAATAGGAGATATGTGAGTAATTCTTTATTATCTTTTTTAAATCGAGATAATCTAAGACACAATTCTAAAAGCTCTTGATGAGATCGATCCGTGAGTTCAGTTTTAAGTTCTTTTACAGTGGCAGTTTTCATATGTGCAATTTAAGTAAAAGTATATATACAAATTATTAGATGAGTGGTCTTCTGTTATCAAATTACGAAGTAGAACATATTACTAGAAAATTATTATGTGTTAATGGAAGAGGTAAAAGTACTTATGATGTAATATCCATATTTGGTTAATCCTAAGTTAAAATATACTTTGTTAAGCAAAAAGAATAGTTTGATGAGTATTCAATTTTTGATAAGTAGTTTTAGGGTTTTAGGTTGAAGTGAATAATAAACAGAGTTATTAACAATTTAGATAAGTTTTATCTATTTGTCTCTTAAATTATTACAAAATTTTGTGTATTATAACGATAAAAATGATGTTTTCAACAAATTATTAACATATAATGAACAAATATCTTTGTTAGTTGTTGATAACTTGTTATATTAGAGGTGATTAACCTTAAATCACACAATCATGAGTCATTTTTATTTAACTTTTGGGCTAAGTTTTAAGAGCCTTGTAAATTTTTTAAAAGAACTACCTAGGGCTTCAAGCTATGCGATTCGTAAGTAATAGAGATATAACAAATTTTGGGCATTTGTTTTTTAAATCTATAAGAGGGATTATTTTCTGGTAATCCCTTTTTGTCATTTTAAAATAACTTGTTTATTTTGAACTCTCACGCCAGACTATGCCTGAATGAATAGTCTTACGATGGGGGTTTTAGCCCCTCAATATATCATTTTCATAAAAAACGATAAGACTGGTAAAGAAATTATTATAGGTAGTCTATTTATAGCTTTTTATGTATAATGGCGTATTGATATCATTATCCACTTTATTCCAAATCTTCTCTGTCAAAGTCTTCTTTAAAATTTGATACATTAGGAAAACCTAATTTTTCCAGTTTTCCAAAATACAATGCAAAATCAGATTCTTCTGGTGCTAGATCCCAAAGAAACTTAACGATCCATTGATACCATCTTGCCGGTGCAGGGTATCTTTTTAAATAGGCTACTCGTTGATTAAATGTTAGCTTTTTTTGATCTAACCACTCTGATAATACCATGATGTGTGTTTCTCCTCCTCCCATTCGCCAGCAAATACTATATGGGTGACACGTTGGGCAATACACCCAAGGAGGAGGTACGTCTCCATGTTTTTCGAGATACTCTTTGCTTAATTTTAGATACCATTCTGAATTACTATATTTTCCCATAGGTTTAATGTTGGCTACCGATTTCTGTAGGGGTTAATGGATTATCTGTAAATCTCTTTACCTAACTAAGTATAAGGCTAATTACTAAAAGACTAATTTGTAATAAGATAAAAGGAGAGAGATTTAATATAGCTCTTTTTATTCCATATTGATTGAATTTGGTCAGTCCCAAAATCAGAATTTTTAGAGAAAAAAACCAACTGAGGTAGAGAATAAAATTTCTGGAGTAGGGATTGTTAAAATCATGAACAAAAAAAACTGAGTGTTTCAACCCTCCTCTTATTATGAGTCCTACTGTAATTGGAATAAGAGCATAGGCAGAAAGAGAATAGATTTCTATGTACTTCGCTTTTCCTTTCATCCATTTTCCGATTTTATAGAGAATAAGAGAGCAAAACATACCAACCAAAATAAAAAGAAATATAAAAAATATTAACTCCATTAAATTGAGTATGAATTTATTTACTTCTTTGTCTTCATCAAAATCAAAAAGGAATTGAATCATCGCGTATAAACCAAAAATTATAGCACTTTTTCTCCATAGATCATCCTCATATTCGTTATCAAGGAGTTCGAGACCTTTTTTAGTTTTAAATAGAGTAAGAAGTATAGATTTCATTTACTGGTTTGTGTTGTGTGTTGTTACCTAAGTAATAAAAAGTATTACTGTTTTCAAATGGTCATTGATTATAGAGTATTGCTTTTCATTTCTTTTAATTCTTGGATACAAGTTAATGTATATGTCAGAAAATGGTAAAATGTTACCTGAATCACAAATTTTTCTACATTATTGTTGTAACTTTTTTCTTGTTAGGATCAATTCAGAATGTTATGGGTATTATTTCTTATAAACAGATATTCCTTCCTTGATAGTTTCTAAGACCGTGATATTTTTAATTTCTTCTATTGAAACTTTTAGAGGGTTGTTATCTACAATGATCATGTCTGCTAATTTACCTACTTCTAGCGTACCTTTGGTATCTTCTTCAAAATGTTGATAAGCAGACCAGCTAGTAATGGCTTGTAGCGCCTGATAAGCGGTTATTTTTTCATTAGGTCCAATAACTTGTCCAGAACGTGATTTTCGCTCTACCGAAATGCCGACCATACGCATTAAGTTTGGCAGTGCTACAGGGGCATCTGTATGTATGGTAATCTTTAGACCTTTGTCCAAAGCGGTTTTTGTAGGGCTTATTTTGTTACCGAGACTGTCACCAATAATTTCTTTGTGCCAGTCTCCCCAATAAAAAGTATGTAAAGGGAATAAAGAGGCAATAACATCTAACTCTTTGAAAGAGTCTAATTGATCTTCACGTATATATTGTCCATGGATTAGCACATTTCTTCTGTTGGTATTTCCATACTTATCTATGGCTGGTTTCATGGTTCTTATCATCTGATCCATAGCAGCATCTCCATTTGCGTGCGTCAAAATCTGCCAATCGTTTTTAAACCCCTTTTCATACAACGAAGCAACTACACTATCTTCTGGAATAGCGGGATAACCACTATACTTTTTATCTGCTCCATCTGGGGGGAGTAGATAGGGTTGTGTTCGCCATGCAGTTCTACCCTGCGGCGAGCCATCTAAGGTGATTTTCATACCTCCAATTCTATAGTGATTGATGTATGATTTACTATTCCATATAGAATTCATGTATTTATCGGCAAATAGATAATCAACATAGCTTACAACATCCAATTTTAACTTTCCAGATTCGGCAGCATCAACTAACATATCATGATTTTGCATTGCTCTACCTTCATGAGCCGTGGTATATCCATAGGATAATGCCATACGTTGTCCTGCTTCAAAAAATAGATCTTCGGCTTCTTTGTTAACTGGACTTAAGGCAGCTAGCATATGCGGGATTGCTGCTAACTCTTCTAAGACTCCATTAGGCTCATTGTCTTTTTCTCGTCTTATAATACCACCTTCTGGCTCCTCTGTCTTAGAGGTTATACCCAATTGTTCGAGACCTTTTGAGTTAACAACAGAAAAATGCCCCGAAATATGAATTATCATAATCGGAAACTCTGTAGATACCTGATCTAAATCATGCTTGGTAGGAAAACGTTTTTCTTCTAATACAGAATCATCAAAACCCATTCCGAAAACCCAACCTGTCAGGGCTCTGTTTTCTGGGGTATTCCATTTTTTCAGAATATTTAGTAAGGTAGGAATATCTTTTGCTCTGGCATCTGGTGGAGGTAGGATTTGCGCTCCAATTGCCTGAGCAGAAAATGCCGCAAAATGTGCATGAGCATCAATAAGACCAGGGAGTAGGGTTTTACCTTTTAGGTCTACTATTTGATATCCGGCACCAGCAATTTGCATGGCAGTTTTGGCATCGCCTATATAACTTATAGTATCGTCTTTGGATACTAACGCTTCTACATAGATTGGTTTATCACTCTTCATGGTTAGAATATCTCCATTATAATACACAACCGTGTTTAGGTTTTCTTGTACCGTTTCTTTTTTACAACTTATAAGGCTTACTGTGATTAGTAGTATAATAAGTGAGTTTTTCATTTTTCATTTTTTTTAGATTAAGGTAGAAGTTTCCTTTGTGATTTTGTTGTGAAGGATTGGTTCTGACTGTCCTTTTGAAGCCCAGTTAATCGTCGCGTTTGTATGTAAGTAGTTGGTTATATGGTTTAATAACTAATTTAGTAAATTAAAATCGAATTAGATTTAGTGCAAAGCCAAATTTTCACATTTTGTTTTATCTTAATTTAAAAGTAAAATGAAAAATTTGGCAGAAGTTTGTAAATGGTAACTAACCTTGGGTAAGAGCGTACTAGCAATAAGCTATGCACGATGTTAGTAGCTAGCTTTATGATATTCCATATATTTTGCAGTAGTATTTGCTATTTCAGTTCCATATAATTTTTCTACAATGTGAAATGACAAATCTATTCCTGCCGATATTCCTCCGGAAGTATAAATTTTTCCACAATTTGTAAATCTTTTGTCTTTTTGTGGTATTCCTGTTGGTACTATCTTTTGCATATGGTCATAAACTTCATGATGAGTACAATAATGTTGATTGTCTAATAATCCCAGGACTCCTAAAATTCTCGAACCGGAACAGATACTTAATGTTAACTCTGTAGTTTTATGGTGCTTATCCACCCAATTTAATACTTCAGTATCTTTAAGTAAGGGAATTGTTCCTTGACCACCGGATACTATTAAAACATCTATTTTTGGACTGTTGTTAAAGTCATATGTTGGATTTACAGAAAGACCATTTACTGCTGAAATAGGTGTTTGTTTTTTTGCAACTGTAAAAACATTAAAAAGTTTAAAACTGTGTAATTGTGATGCCACAGCAAAAACTTCAAAAGGTCCCGAAAAATCTAATACTTCTGCGTCATTAAAAATAAGAATTGCTACATTTTTTTTCATAATATATAATCTGATTACTAATTTGGATATAAATGTAGTCGCTATAAAAAATTAATAAAAGGACAAAAAATGGTCTTTTTAAGACAGTTGAAGTTAATTTTTAAGCTTAAGTTAAGTAGTTTTTTCTAATATAACTCTTAATTGCTTTGACGATTTAAACCCACATAAGTGAGCAATATGTTCTACTTTATGTCCTGAATTTTGTAACAGTTTTTTTGCTCTTTCAATTTTTAGCTTAGTACGATACTCAGATATGGTGATTCCTGTTTGTCTTTTGAAAATACGTGTTAAATTTCGTGGACTAATGTGTATTAAATTAGCTAAAGATTCAAGAGTTGAAGGTTTATCTAAATTATGAATTATCCAATCTTGTACAGTATGAATTCTTTGGTCTTGATGATTTCTAAATTGTAAAAAAACACTTTCTTGTTTGTCATTTTCATTTCTTCTAATATATACAGCTAGTTCTCTGGCAATTTTTAGAGCATTTAGTTCTCCATGTCTTTCTTCAATTAAAAATAATGCCAAGTCAATCCCTGTAGACACTCCTGCACTGGAGTATATATTTTTAGATTTTACAAATAGTCTATCATCAAGGGGTTTCAAAAGAGGGAAATTTGTTTTTAATTTTTCAATAAACCTCCAATGTGTCGTACATTCTTGATTGTCTAAAATTCCAGATTTTGCTAAAAGGAATGCACCCGTGCAAATACTACAAATTGTTGTTTGATTAGCGTTTGCATTTTTTAACCATTCAAAAAACAAATCGTGACTTGAATAATCACTAAGTTGTTGTGTACTAAATCCTGGAATAAAAATTATATCATTTTTTTTGGGATTTGTTTTTGAGAAATGAATTAAAGAAGAAAATTCTAACCCAGATGAACTGTTAACAGTAGATTTGTTACTGATAAATTTTAAATTATAATCAAAACCTAATTGTTGAGCTTCTTGAAATACCTGAGAAACTCCACTTAAATCAAGCAAGTGTACTTGGTTGGTTATAAATATATATATGTTAGACATTGTTTATAGTTTTGTCTTAGCTTATTACTAACGTTTAATATATATGTCGTACCTGGGCAAATTGTTAGCTAACTATTGACATTTTCTGTACATGGACAGCTATATTTTCCCTTTGCAAGCATTGCACCTTATCAAAAATACAACAACCATTCAATTATTCTTTTATAATCATATCGAAAGTCCTAATTCCAATTTTGTTGTTAGTAATCCGAATAATTCTTTTTTCAACATTGACATCAAAAATTGCTGAATACTTTTCGGAATTACTATAAAATTCATCAACTGCTTTTTTTGAACGAGTCAACATAAATTCCTCAAAGTCAATGGTGTATGTTTTGTGAGAATTCAAATCAACTAATATAACTTCTTTTCTTTCTATTAAATCTGGTCCAGCAGCATTACAATTACTCTTTGAAATCAGAAGAAAGTTCTTTTTGAAAATCTCTCTGATGTAACAATTTTCATGTGAACTTTTTGGGACTGTAATTACTTTTTTACCTGCAATCCAAAATTCGGATTCTGAATCTTTTATTATTCGTTTGAGTTTTAATTTTTCATATTCAATAACTACTTCGTTTGTTTTTTCTACCATATCAGTTCGAAAATGCGAGAGGAACTGCAGCTCGAAGGGAATATTAGGATATTCTGGTTTTTTATATTCTATAGATTTACAACTAACAATTAAGTTAAAAATCAGGATTATAAATGGGAGTAAAATGTTTTTTATCATTGTAGGTAATAGTTTGTGTATGACTAGTATTAGACTTTACGTACTAACTTTTTAATTTTTATGTTTATACTTTTATATAGGTGTGGAATAATAGCACAATGAATTATAGTCATTGCTGACTAAAGTTTTTACTTCAGTCCACTTACCTTAACAAATAAATATTCTTCTCGACTTTTATATCCATTTATTAAGCTTTTCGATTTTAATTTTAACGTACCATCTTTGTTAATTTGTCCTTTATAATTAACCTTACCATTTCTGCTCGTGGTTGAAAATCTAATTCTTTGTCCATTCAGCTTATAATTCCCAATACTTAGATATTCCATTTCCAGATTAAACCAATCCTTTAAGTCAAGAGCTGTCGCTTCACATTCAGTAGAAGCACTAATAACTTTTCCATTCGAGTAAAACCTTAAGTAGCCTTGAGTTCCTTCTTCGTTATCTTCCTCATATTCACATTTCGTTTCGTAAAGTCCATTAAACTTAATCATTACATTATTCCTATTTTGTGCGAAGCAACAAAAGGAAGTTATAAAAAGTAGAATGATATTTAATTTATTCATTTTCGTTTAAGCGAATTAACTGCTATTTTTTGTTCAATGATTGTTCATAGAGGAAATTTGCTACTTTGTAGATAGCGTAATTCTTTTCTTTTGAAATATCGGAATATAAATCGCCTTTAGTAAGTTCATTAATCATCTGACCTAATTTCAGTGAATTACTTTTCATAATTAGTCCGTTAAAATTTATAATCCAAGGCGTATATAAATAATTTGGCTTACTGTCAGAATTTTCAATGGTCAAGACTTCTCCATTTTTAAATTCAATTGTTATTTTTCTCCAATCAGTTGTGGTGCTCCAATTTCTATATCCAGTATTAAATACTTCGTCAATCACAGTATCAGGAATCGAATCAAATTTGTCAACAACCTTTTTGTAAAAACTGAAATCTGTGTTTTCTCCTGGGAACGTGTAGTAATTATTATAACCAAAGTGGTCATAGCCTTTTTTCTTTATTTTTTGTTCTTCTTTATCTATGAAGTCCTTAAAGTTCTTTAAATCTTCATTTGAAGCTTTTACATCATTTACTGTTAGCTCTTTGAAACGAGAATTATCAATTTCGCTGACTATCTCGTTTAATTTTTGAGGGTTTATTTCTTTATCCATTTTGGATAAAAATCGTCTACTTTTTTTGTGAAGCTTAAATAAATTATTTTTTAAATGATACTTTTTGAATTGCCTGTCACTATGAAAACAACCTTGACTGCCTGTTTCGATAGAGAATTTATCAATACTATTTTTTGACAGGTCGAATAGCGATTTTGGAAGCTCATATTCCTTGGTTTTTTGTTCATTAATGTCTATAAACAATCTTTTATCCAAATAATTGTCAGCAACTACAATTTGGTTTTTGAAAATAACAGCATTTGAAACATTGATAGGTAATTCCATAAATCGATACCACACTGTTTTTATTTTATCAAATCTTAAAACAGTATTTCTATCAAAACCTATTTCTTCACTTTTGTAATTTACCTTTAAATAAGGTTCTTTAATTGGTACTTCATTTGTCATAAGCTTTGAACCTATAAAATCGTTTTTATTGATTTTATAAATTTTATCAAAAGTAAAAGCAAAAAGGCTATTGTTTTTTGTAGCGATAGCTATTGGTAGGCGGCTCAAATTTTTATTGGATTGCCAAATAGAAGTGAAATTTGAATCTCTCAAATCAATTTTTAAATCTGATTCAATCAAATAAACCGATTCATTAGATGTAGTTTCAAAGTCAGATATATTAGGTAATTCTATCCAGTCTATATTATCATTTTTTGTATAAAAAATATTTCCTTGCTGGTTGATAATGTAATAGTTTCCAAAAACCCTTATTTTTCTAATATCTGGTCTATGTTCTTTGGAAAGTCTTTTGTATTTTTTTTGGTCTAAAGGTGTTGGTAATCTCTCCCAAGTAATACAATTGTCGGTCGTTTTATATAGAACGTTCCAAAAAGAACCAAACAAGCCTGTTTTTTCATCTTTAGCAAAATGAATTGTCGCAAATCTTAATGCGTTTTCATTTCCTGCTTTATCAAAGCTCTTCCAAGTTTCTCCTTTATTTTCAGTATAGTAGATAAGTTGAGAATTTCCACTCATCCAAGCTTTACCGTTGTCGTTAATGTAAGCTGCATCAATCCAACTACTTTTGCCAAATTTTACTTTATCCCAAGTCATTCCTTTGTCTGTTGAACGAAAAACAAAATCATGATTTGAGTTTTCTCCATGAATGAAACCAGAAATCATCAAAATATCTTCTGAAAAGAAACTCACTCTCTCAAAAGTTCCGCTACTTGTAATTGATAAAGGGTCTTTTGTTCCTATGGGACCGAAATGCCATAAGTCACCAACTTTATTAGTGTAGTATGTATTACCAGCTTTTGTTGCAATCCAAATCTTTTCGGAAGGTGAAATTCCCAATTCCGAAACACTTCCTCTGATTGGTACATCCTCTAAATACATATCTTGACAAAAGGACGAAAACGTTAAAAAGAATACTATTACTAAAAATATTTTTTTCATTGTATAATTCGGTTTTTCGAAACTAATTCTATTGGTAGAATTTATAAATTAAGTTTGAGTAAATTTTAAATATCAGTTAGTTATCTAATTCAGTTATGGTGTGTTGCTAGTTTTATGTTTTAATTGTTAGCAACTTTAGAGCATAGTTATTGAGGTTACTTTATCCACAATATTGAGAATATGTGATCCCTATGAATATTGATGTACCCTATACACATTTTAGTTACTGAAGTTAAGGAAGTTAAGGAAGTTAAGGTTATGCTGGGTACGGGAAAACCACAATATTTGATTTTGTTTTTTTGCTAAAATTGTTGTGCTTTGCGTGTTAAATAGCTTATAATTAAAGAGTTGTGTGTTTTTTTTGCTAAAAAACAGATTGGTTTGCGTAATAATGGCGTGATTTTTGTTGTTATTTTAATAATTCCTATACCCTTTTTAGTCTTAATTTTTTTAGCATTAAATCACGTTCGTATTTCGATAGTAAAAACAGCTGTTTTACGGGAAGCAGTAATAAAAATGTAGAATTATAGAGGATTGTGTTAAGAAAGCTGATTTTTATTAAGGAATTGACCTTGCTCAAATAAATAAGAACACCCTCTTTTATATGTAAAATTCATACACAAAAGAAGGTGTTACTATATACAGTGGTGTTAAAAGCGTTACCTGCTTTGCAACTCATTCATTGCGGTGGCAAAGTTTTTTACGATACTTTGGTATTTATGATGTGTTCTATTGGTTACTATGGTTTTTCCATAAGAGATTGTTCCTAGCTGCATATTAGAATCATTAGCATATATGATGGTCGATGCCAGATTTTTTGAAGAGGCAGTAGTGAGAAGGGGAGAAGTGGCATCAATAATGTTAGCGTTTAGCGGTTCTCCAATGGTAAAGAATTCTGGTGTAAAATTATTCATCGCTTTTCTTCCTGTAACAGTTGCCATTTCTAAGGCATACATCCCACAATCTCCTTGCTGAGGAGAAGAATATGTATTTCGTTTATGTGAGATGAGTCGTTGTCCATAGTCCAAAAGGCGTAATTCTTCAAGAGGGTTTAATCCCACATGACTATCCGTTCCTATGCTCCATTTACCACCTACTTCCTGATATTTTCTTAAAGGGAATAACCCATCTCCCAGGTTACCTTCGGTACTGGGACAAAGAACCACATTGGCTTTGCTTTTGGCAATCCCATTAACCTCATGATCTGTAAGGTGTGTGGCATGTACCAGATGATATCTGTCATTCATATCTACATTATCTAATAACCATTCTACAGGTCGTTTTCCTAGATAGGAAATTGAGTCTTCGATCTCTTTTAGTTGTTCAGAAACGTGGATGTGAAAAGGAATGTCCTCAGGACCTGATTTTGCAATTTCGGCAATGTCTGTTGGTTCTACACCTCGCATAGAATGGATGCCAACGGCTATATTAGCATGCTGATATTCTTTACAGGATGCTCTACTAGATTCTAATAGTTGTAGATAGTCATCAATAGTAGGGGAGATAAACCTACGTTGTCTATCGTTAGGTTCTTGCCCAAAACCACCTTTTTGATAAAATATAGGAACTAGTGTAATGCCAATACCGGCTGTTTTTGCTGCAGAAATAAGAGCACTACCCATTTCTGATAGGTTAGCATAGGGTTTTCCGTTTTTATCATGATGTACATAATGAAATTCGGCAACATTGGTATATCCATGTCTAGCCATCTCTGCATATAACATAGTAGCGATAGCTTCCATCTGTTCAGGATTCATGCTTAGTGCTAATTGATACATAGCCTCTCGCCACCCCCAAAAATCATCTGGGTTGGCACCTCCTTCATGTCGCTCAGCCAATCCTGCCATCGCATATTGAAACGCATGTGAATGTGCATTTTGAAATCCCGGAATGGCATAACCATCATAAGTCTCTACATTAGGTTTTACATCATGATCAGAATCTATAGAAAAAATGTCTGTAATTATACCTGTACCATCTACGGTTATTCCTGCGTTTTCTTTCCAACCTGTGTTTTGTAATATTCCTTTAAAATGATAGGTTTTCATTTGCTTATATTCTTTGTGATTAGAGAGTGTTAACTTATTTATTGATCTCTATATCTTATTTTAATACTATTAAGTTATAAGTTTTTATTAGCCTTTCAGCATTCAATCAAAGCCTTCAACTCCAAACATCGGACTTCCGACCTCCAATCCTCCAACTTTTCAATACTATTAAGCATTCAACGTTTCGATCAAACGCTCCATGGTATGTTGTAGCACTTGCTGTACTTGTTTTGCCCTGTCTGTATTATAGGTAATTTCATTATCATCCATATATAGAATTTTATTCATTTCTAATTGTAGGGCATGAATATCATTTTTCGGTTTTCCGAAGTACCGTGTAATATGTCCACCTTTAAAAGGAGTATTATGATTGATTTGGAATTCTCCTGATTGTAATCCGTTTAAGGCAGATTTGATAAGTTCGGGATATGCCGTTTTCTCGTCGTTATTTCCTAAAATCATATCCGGAAAAGGATCTTTTTGGATAGTGCTTACCCTATGGCGTATCGAGTGGGCATCCCATAATACTACTTTGCCAAACTGCTTTTTTCTTTCTTCCAGTAAAGCTTCAATTTGCTTGTAGTATGGCCAGTAGTAGGTGTCTAGTCTTCTATTAATTTCATCTTGATCAGGCTCTACATTCTTTGATTTATAGATTTTATTACCATAAAAATCAGTGGTAGGTGTATTTGTTGTAATAAGCCTGTTGTCATTATAGAGGGGGACACTTTCTGGATCTCTGTTAAGATCAATTACCCATCGGCTTAGGTTTGCTTTAATTATAGTGATACCCATGGAAGAGGCAAAACTATATAATCGATGTACATACCAATCAGTGTCATCAAGATGCTTGCGCATTCTTTTTTTGTAGTGTTTTTTTATTTCTGACGGGAATTTTGTACCCGAATGAGGAACACTTATAATGATAGGAACTAATGGTGCTTGTGGCTCCTTTATTTCAAATAATTTCATATTATTTTTTGTTTGCTATTTCAGAAAATACCAGAATACTGTCTTCGATAGCCTTAATATCTATTTCGCTATTCGTGGGTTTTTTAATAACCAATAAGTCGGATTGGTGTATAGTATATATCTGCTCATTAACAGTAATAGTGGCTTTGCCAGAATAGTTATAGATAAATACCCAATCCCATATATCTTGTGATGGGTATTGGATACTATTATTTTCTTTTATAGTATGACCTGCTAGCTTACCGGTTGTATTGCCCGAAGTCATCAAATTAAAATCGGTACATTTTCCTGTAGAGGTTGTTTTCCAACCTCCTTCAAAATGATCGCTATCTAAGGGGGTAAGGTGTTTTGAATGCTTGTTTTTATGATCCAGAGTGATTTCGCCATCCAAAACCATTAATGTTCTTGATATACCAGGTAATGAGGTGAAAACAGATGTGTCTATCACCACTGTTGCCATACTTAGCCTAAAATCAAAATTTAATTTTTTGTAATCTGCCGTAGGAGGGTTCATAAAAAACTGCGTTGTTGTTCCTCCTGACCAATTATTGGTTATAAAATTATCTGATGTGATAAGAGTAGCTTCCATATAGCGTAAACATAAATAAAAATGATCATATAATTATTGAATTGAGCTTGTCAAAATTTTAACAATCCTGTTTGGGTAAAATTTTGGCAAGCTCAATTTGATATTTTAAAGTGCATAAAAATTATAGCATATCCTTTAATACATCATCATCTACCAGATTTGGTAGGGTGACTTTAAGTTTTGGTGTTCTTTCCATTTCTCTTTTTATGGCGAATAAAGCTTCTTCATTTCTAGCCCAGCTTCGTCTAGAGATGCCATTGTTTACATCATAAAAAAGCATACGCTCCAGTTTTTCTGAAGCCTCGGCAGATCCGTCAAGTAACATTCCGAAACCTCCGTTGGTTACTTCTCCCCATCCAACGCCACCACCATTGTGTATAGAGACCCAGGTAGCACCTCTAAAACTATCACCGATTACATTATGAATAGCCATATCTGCAGTAAATTTACTACCATCATAGATATTACTGGTTTCTCGATAAGGTGAATCAGTACCACTAACATCATGATGATCTCGTCCTAAAACTACCGGGGCAGAGATTTTTCCACTTTCTATAGCTTTGTTAAAGGCTTCAGCGATTTTTATCCTACCTTCTGCATCTGCATATAAAATTCGAGCTTGAGAACCCACAACAAGTTTATTCTGCTTTGCTTCTCTAATCCAGGTAATATTATCCTGCATTTGCTGTTGTATTTCTTTTGGAGATACTTTTTTAATGGCTTCCATTACCTCTAAAGCAATCTGATCTGTGGTATCTAGATCTTCTGGTTTACCTGAAGTACATACCCATCTAAAAGGACCAAATCCATAATCAAAACACATAGGTCCCAGAATATCTTGTACATAAGATGGATATTTAAAGTCTATGCCATTCTCTGCCATGATTTCTGCTCCTGCACGAGAAGCTTCTAATAAGAAAGCATTACCATAATCAAAGAAATAGGTGCCTCTGGTAGTATGTTTATTAATAGCATCTGCATGTCTACGCAAAGATTCCTGTACTTTACTTTTAAATGCATCGGGATCAGTACTTATTAAGGCATTGGCTTCGTCATAACTTATTCCTGCCGGGTAGTATCCACCAGACCAGGGGTTATGCAAAGAAGTTTGATCTGACCCTAATTGGATATGTATATTTTCATCATAAAATCGTTCCCATATGTCAACTACATTACCTTGATAGGCAATAGAGATAGTTTCTTTTTGATCCATCGCTTTTTGTGTTCGGGTAACTAAGTCATTGATATCATCAATAATTTCGTCTACCCAGCCTTGTTCGTGGCGTTTTTTGGCAGCTTTTGGGTTTACTTCCGCACAGATAGTGATACATCCTGCTATATTTCCTGCTTTGGGCTGCGCTCCACTCATTCCTCCTAATCCAGAGGTTAAGAAAATTTTTCCTGCTGGCGTTTCACCAGATTTTAATGTTTTTCTAAATGCATTCATGACTGTGATCGTAGTACCATGCACAATTCCTTGTGGTCCAATATACATATAGCTTCCTGCGGTCATTTGTCCATATTGTGTTACACCCAGCGCATTGAACTTTTCCCAATCATCAGGTTTAGAGTAATTAGGAATCATCATCCCGTTGGTTACTACAACTCTAGGAGCATCCTTGGATGAAGGAAATAATCCCATAGGGTGCCCGGAGTACATATGCAAGGTTTGCTCTTCGGTCATTGTAGCCAAATATTGCATTGTAAGTAGGTACTGCGCCCAGTTTTGAAATACAGCTCCATTACCTCCATAAGTTATTAATTCGTATGGGTGTTGTGCAACTGCATCATCAAGATTATTCTGTATCATTAGCATAATACCCGCTGCTTGCTTTGTATTGGCAGGATACTCGTCTATAGGTCGTGCATAGATAGTGTATTCAGGAATAAATCGATACATATAGATACGCCCATAGGTATTTAATTCTTCCAAAAATTCTGTAGCAAGCTCGTTATGCCAGTTTTTTGGAAAATATCGCAAAGCATTTTTAAGCGCTAATTTCTTTTCTTCGTTGGATAAAATTTGTTTTCGTTTGGGAGCACGACTAATTTTTGTATCCAAAGATTTCTTTGGAGGTAATGTTTTAGGGATCCCTTGAAGTATTTGCTCTTTGAAGGTCATATTTGTTTTTTTTGTCCCCAAGGTGTGTACCTTAAAAAGGGGTGTTTTTTGTTTTATGATACTAGATTTCCTAGTTTCCATACCTGAGAAGGAACAATTTTTCCCTGGTGGTAAAAGATTTCATTATAGTGATCGGTTTCAAACAGATTAAAATCTGCTAACATCCCGGGTACTAATCTTCCTCTGTCTTCCAGACGAAGTGCTGCTGCCGCTCTATATGTTATTCCTGCAAGAACTTCAGAATTACTTAATTTTTGGAAAGTACCAAGAATACAGGCTTGTGTTAACAGGTCTCCCATAGGAGCAGAACCAGGATTCCAGTCACTGGCAATTGCCAAAGCGCCACCAGCATCCAGAATTTTTCTGGCAGGAGTAAAGTCACAACCTAATCCTATTGAAGCTCCTGGTAGGGCTACAGAGATTACATTACTTTGTGCCAGTATATTAATTTCTTGTTCTGAGCTTGCTTCCAAATGATCGGCACTAACGGCTTCCATTTTTACAGCTACTTCACTGCCACCGGGGCTAAACTGATCTGCATGTACTGTAATATCAAATCCCATTGCTTTTGCCTTTTCAAAATAAGGATAGATATCTTCTGGTTCATAAGCTCCTTGTTCTACAAAAGCATCAACTCTACTGGCTAGTTGCTCTTCCTTTAGTATAGGGAATAAGGTATCACTAATATTTTGAAGATATGCTTTATGATCTCCTTCAAAATCTTTTGGCAATATATGTGCTGCCAAACAAGTTGATACTAAATCTGCATTAGTATCTGTATTTGCAGTTTTGATTGCTCGTAGCATTTTGAGTTCTTCGTCTACAGAAAGCCCATACCCACTTTTTACTTCGATGGTGGTAATCCCTTTTTTTAATAAGGCATTGGCTCTTTCTATCACTCCTTGAGTAAGTTCTTCTTGATTTGCTTTTCTGGTTTGGGTAACGGTATCCCATATACCTCCACCGTTTGCCGCTATTTCTAGATATGATTTTCCAGCATTTCGCATTGCGTAATCTCTGGCTCTGGATCCAGAAAAACAAATATGCGTATGTGCGTCAATAAACCCTGGAGTACATACATAATCAGATTGTAGTTCTATAATCTCAGCATTCAACTCTTTGGTCTTTATTTTTAAATCTGCGAAAGTGTCGATATTATGGATATATCCATCTTCGATAAGTATACCAACATCCTTCTTTATTTCGAGATCTTCATCTTTTATAGCACCTTTGATACTCAGATTATCCATTGAAATAAGCTGAGTGATTGGTCCTATTAGTTTATAATTTTTCATAATTATCGTTAAGGTATAAACTCTGGTAGTGATTATATATACTATAATGGTATCAGAGTAATAAGAGTACTTTTTTTAGTATACTTCTAATTCACCAGAAAATTCTGTTTCTAATGATAAGTTTTCTTTTTCAGATATTTTAGTAGCGATATCTACAATAGTTTTGTTTTTTACTATTTGTATTCCTTTCTCTATATCATCCGCGAATACTCTGTCTTTATCAGCAAAAGACACATGTTCTCTAATTATTTTATGAACTTCATCCAGTATGATTCCTGATTTTAGAGGTTTTCTAAACTCAAAAGCCTGAGCAGCTGTTAAAAGTTCGATAGCCAGTATTTTTTCTACATTTTCTATAACTCTTAGTGCCTTTCTACCTCCAATAGAACCCATACTTACGTGATCTTCTTGCCCTAGAGATGTTGGGATACTATCTGCGCTAGAGGGAAAACATAAGCCTTTGTTTTCGCTGGCTAGAGCTGCTGTGGTATATTGCAATATCATATATCCAGAATTGATACCTGTATCTTTCATTAACAATTTAGGAACTCCAGGAGAGTTTCCTTCTAAAGCGAGGTATATTCTTCGATCAGAAATATTTCCTAATTCTGAAGCTGCTAAACAAGCATAATCAATTGCCATTGCCAAAGGTTGACCATGAAAACTACCTCCGCTAATGGTGAGGTCTTCGCTGATAATTATAGGATTATCGGTTACCGAATTTAATTCTACTTCGAGAAGTTCTTTTAGATGTAACCATGCATTTCTTGACGATCCATGTACCTGTGGCATGCATCGCAATGAATATGGATCCTGAACACGATCACAATCGATATGATCTTCCATAATTTCGGAACCTTTTAATAAGGACTTTATTCTGGATGCTACATGAATATTTCCTTTAAAAGGACGTAATTGATGTAATTCTTTAAAAAATGGTTTTACTGATCCTTGTAACCCTTCGATCATCATAGCACCAATAATATCTGCATGTGCAAGACAATTATGTAGTTTTGCTACTACCTGTACGGCATGTGCTGCAATAAATTGTGTTCCGTTTATTAATGCTAATCCTTCTTTTGGTCCTAAGTCTATAGATTCTAATCCAGTTGCTTTAAACAATTCTGCAGTAGTAATTACATTTCCTTGATATACTACTTTTCCTAAACCTATTAAAGGTAAGAATAGATGAGAAAGAGGAGCAAGGTCTCCTGATGCACCTACAGAACCCTGGCAAGGAACAATAGGAATTGCATCATTATCAATATGCCATAAAATACGATCCAAAGTCCCTTCTGCAATACCAGAGTACCCTTGTGACAAGGATTGAACTTTAAGAATCATCATAAGCTTAGCGATCTCAGAATCGATAGGTTCTCCTACACCAACACTATGGCTTTGCAAAATGTTACTTTGTAGAATATTAGTTTCTTCTTTAGATATTTTTGTAGTACATAATGGACCAAAACCTGTATTGATTCCATATACCGGGTCTCCCTTTTCTACAATATTTTCTACGATTTGTCTACTTCTTTTGATTTTTTCTCTAGAAGTTTCAGAGATTATACCCTTGGTCTTGCCATTGGCAATTTTGATGGCTATTCCTGCTGTTAGGTGATCTTCTCCGTATGCAAAATGGTGTATTGTATCTGTCATTTGTATGTTTCTATTTGATAGTACTAATTTAATGCTTATTTTTAATAATTAGAAATACTTATTTGGTCATTAATTAATAACTATGAGTTATCAGATAGAGCTTCGTCATTTTACATATTTTATGGCTGTTGCCGAAGAGTTACATTTTAGAAAAGCAGCAGATAGGTTGTTTATTTCACAACCAGGTTTAAGTAGGCAGATTAAACAAATGGAAGATATTATAGGAGTGGCTCTTTTTATAAGAAATAAAAGAAAGGTTAGCCTGACTGCTGCGGGAGAGTATCTTAAAAAAGAGTTAGATTATATTTTTAATCATATTGATTTTACTCTTAAGCAAACCAAGTTGATAGATAAAGGAAGTGATGGAGAGATTAGAATAGGTTTTCTTGGTTCTGCAATACAAACTGTGATTCCTGATTTATTAGTAAAGGTTAATGAGGAGTATCCGAACATAAAATTTAGTTTAGAGGAAATATCGAACTATCTTCAGGTAGAGGCTATCCAAAAAGATCAATTGGATATTGGTTTTGTACGATTGGCGAGAGTACCTGAAGGAATGCAAATGAAAACAATACATGTAGATACCTTTTCTTTGGTTTTACCGGATAACCATCATCTTTCAAAAAGTACTTTTAAAAGTATCAAACAGGTGTCTAATGAACATTTTGTATTGTTTTCATCAGATTATAGTTCGCTTTATTATGATAAAATAATGAGTATTTGTGAGGATAAAGGTTTTACGCCCAAAGTATCTCATAAATCTGTACATGCTCAAACTATATTTAAATTGGTAGAGAGTGGTCTTGGCGTTGCTATTGTACCCACATCATTGCAATATGGTTTTGATTTGAAGGTGAAATTTTTGGAGATCCCTAAAATACCTCAAAAATCAGCACTTTCTATTATTTGGAAAGAGGATAATCGAAACCCAGCCTTATGGCAGATCATGAAATTTCTTTAATTCTTGCTAAAGTTTTAACTATGAAATGAAAATTTTTAAAACATGAAACGGGGAATTTTCCCCTTTTTTATTTTCTGTTTTGTTGATACATTACCAAAATTGCTATTGCAAAAATCAATTTTGTTATATGTTGGTTGTAATTGGTTAAATCGATATAATACATGGTGTTTTACTAGTATTTTTGTGTTAAATTTTTTAGTTGGATAATTAATTATTTAAAGTTAGAGAGGTTAAATTCGTATTAATATTTAATAAATTATATTAATTAAAACCAACTTAAATGAAAAGATTATTATCTTATTCAGTAGTCATTCTATGCTTTTTTTTCTTCAGAATGAACGCCAATTCAATAGACAAAAAAACAGCTATTGATGTTGCCAACAATTGGGTTAATGGAAGTACCCATCTTAAATCTTCTAATGCAAAAAGTGTACAAAATGTACATGAAGTTACCTATAAAGGTATTACAGCCTATTATTTAATTGAATACAATGAAGGTGGGTTTGTAATTGTCTCTGCTGATGATGCAGCCAAGCCTATTTTAGGGTATTCTGATGAAAATTTATTGGATTTATCTAATCATAATCCTGTTATTGTTTCTTGGATGGAACAATATAAGGAGTACGTCTATAATCAGGTATTGATAGGTAAAACTTCTAAATCTAATTATGTATCTCCCGAGTGGAAAAGCCTAAAGCAGAAGTCTGCAAAGAACAGGGTTACTCAGGTGATTCCGTTTATGGCAGATGTTAAATACAGTCAGGGATCCGGGTGGAACAAACAATGCCCAGAAGATCCTGAAGGAAGAGATGGACGTGCTTTGGTAGGGTGTGTAGCAACTGCCATGGGGCAAGTATTGAGATACTGGGAGTTTCCTAAAACCGGCTCCGGCTCCAATACCTATTCTCATAGCAAGTATGGTCAACTATCTGTTAATTTTGGAGAGACAACTTATCATTGGGATCAAATGTCTAAAGATGTTCCTGATCAAGAAAATGCAAAACTTTTATATCATTGTGGAGTAGCAGTAAATATGAATTATGGAGCCAATTCTTCTGGTGCTTATACTTATAATCTTCAGGATATATTGAAAAGATATTTTAAGTATGATCAAAGTGCTCGTCAGATTTATAGATATTCTTACAATCAATCCGATTGGAATACTATAATGAAAAGAGAGCTGGAGGCTAAAAGACCAGTTTTGTATGCCGGAAGAAGTAGTCTTACTACCTCTGCAGGACATTTATTTGCTTTGGATGGCTATCAGATAACCGACCAGGGAGATTATTTTCATATCAATTGGGGATGGGGAGGTAGATCTAATGGTTATTTCTACCTAACCGAAATGATTACTCATAATGGAGATCATAATTGGGTAGAGAATAATTCTGCTATTATTAATCTGAAGCCTAGAAATATGGCTCCGATTATTACTTCTATTCCTTCTGCAGAAGCACAGGTAGATAAGGAATATACGTATGCAATCCAAACATTTGATGAGAATGGCGATGAGTTACAGATAGAGCTTGTTCAGAGACCTGTATGGTTACAAATTGTATCGGATAACAATAGTTATAGGCTTACAGGAACTCCAACTTCTGATGATGTTGGGAGATATACAATAGAATTAAAAGTAAAAGATGCAGCTATATCCAACAATCAGATATTTGAGATAGAAGTAAAAGAAGGAGGCTCTTCTAATGAACCTTCAATCGTAGATTTTGAAACCAATGATTATAGTCAGGCTGATTTTAGTTTTATTCATAATCCTGAATGGAGTTTGGTTGCGTTGGACTCTAATCACGGTGTAAGTGCAAAATCTTTGAGAATTGTTGATAATGAGCAAACTCAATTATCTGTAAAGAAAAGCTTTATTAAGGAGGCTGTTATTAAGTTTGATTATAAAGTTTCTTCAGAGAGGAATTATGACTTTTTAATATTCAAAATTGATGGAGAAGAAAAGAATAGATGGAGTGGAGATATCGATTGGAATGAAGTGAGCTATACAGTTAATGCAGGAGATCATGTTTTGACCTGGATTTATAAGAAGGATTATTCTGTAAGTAGCGGAAGTGATTGTGTTTGGTTAGATAACATACACTTTGAAGAAGGGACTAAAAAATCAAATGTAATTGTTGGAGTTTTTAAAAGAGAAGAAAATAGATCAACCTCAACTTTTTATAATTACCCAAACCCTGCAAAAATAGAAACTACGATCAACTTTTTTGTACCAAAAAGGGAGAATGTAAGAATAGAATTGCTAAATGTTAAAGGGACATATCATCGGGTATTAGTTAATAAGGTAATGAATAAAGGAATGCATAAAGAAAAACTTGATCTAACCGAATTGTCTGAAGAGTTTTATTTTATTAGAATGACTACTTCATCACAGAAAACACAAGTGAAAAAACTAATCATTGATTAGGTATAAAGTATCATATTAAAAGGGCTGCCTAAAATTCTTTGGGCAGCCTTTTTTCTTTTGATTATGTAACTTGATTTTGTTGTTTATTTAAGTAATTGTTACAGATTGGCAGGTATCAATTCTAGAAAATAATTGTATCCTATTCCTGTTAACATGGCTAGACCAAAACTAATAAGTGTACCTATAAGGATGTATTCTGTAAGTTTTCGGTCTTTGGTTTTAGAAAGATCCCCATAGCGAAATACAGATTTGGCTGCTAATAAAAACCCAATGCCTTCCCAGTGATCACTGATTATAAACACAAAAATTAGTATTCTTTCGAGCATCCCAATATATGAACCAGCCATTTCTAATGAATCTCGATCATCTTCGATGTCCCATTTAGAAATAATCGTTTTCATGATGACGGATGTGACGATAGTAACTATTAGAATAGAGGTTATAAAGAGTATAAATTTTGGAGTAAATAAATATGAAAAAGGAAGGTCATACGGGTAATAATAATAGGTTACAAATCCTATCATAATTAGGTGTAGTGCCTGATCTCCAAAAAACAAGATTCTTTGATTAAAACGATTTTTTAATGAAATTTTTAATATATCTATACAAAAGTGGGATAAAACTATGAATAATATCCCTACCCAATATTTGATATTGAATTGAAGCAATATAAACAGGAGTAAAGTGTGTATTAGAATATGCAGATATAAATAAATAGATTTATACTTTTTTTCTTCTTTATCCTTTACCCAAGAAAGCGGTTGGAATAAAAAATCTCCCATTAAATGAGATAATGTTAGTTTTAGGATCAGTGCGATCATTTAGTTTGTATATAATTTTTATAATAAGTAATTAATTTTTTTATTTCGTCATAACCGACTCTGTTTAAGCCAACACTAATTGTACCTTGGGTTTTGCCTAATATATGAGCAATTTGTTCCTGAGTTTTTTCTGGATACTCCAATGCTGTTTTAATGATTGTAGAATATGCGGGTTTCCAATAATCCATAGAGAGTAACGCTAATTGAAGCATTAAATTTATGGTTTTGTCAAAAGTTTCCCAAGGAGATTTTATTGCGATAGTTTGTTTTTTTAATTGTTCAAAACATTCACCAGAATAAACAAATGCACTCCCGTTAGATTCTTTAATTTTTGTTGAGGTATATGTTTTGTCTCCAATACCAATGGCGACTCTGACATCAAGGGGCTTAAATTGCTTCATAGTTGCTTTTATAAGTATTGCGACTTCTATTGCCTTACTAGGAGAAACTTCTAGTTGAAAACTATCACCTCTATAGATTTCCCATTGTGAAGGCTGGGATCCGTATTTATTCAGTTCTGCCTTGAGGACTGGCATCCAATGCTGAGGTTCAATTTTTCTAGAATTTATGATATCACCTGTTAGTATACTGGTCATAAATATTTTATAATAAATTGTTTTTCTTATCAATAATGCTAATTATTGATTTTTTAGTCAATAATTTAGATTATTGACTTTTTAGTCAATAATTGTAAATATCGGTTAAAAACTCGATAATCACAAACATTCATTAAAAATACAATTGATGTTGATATTAATCCATTATAATAAAGAGGCATAACAAACAATCATAATAAGATATGTAACTAGTAACGTGAATATATCAGAAGAGATTGTATTGGCACATGAAAGAAACTCTATGTACACGTTAATGCTGATAGGTGTTTTTTAGTTTTCTAACTAGTTCGGCATAGAGTAAAAAAATTGTTCTGCGGTAATTTTTCCATCATTAACCTGATATACACAGACTTCTTCAATTTGCATACGTCCTTGTTTTTTAAAAGTACAATCCATTTTCATAGTGCAACTAAAATGATTTTCGGCAACAACAGGTTCAGATACTTCTCCACCATGAAATTCTTCTACAGAGGCATACCAATCTTCACTTTTTTTAACTACTGCATCAATACCAGATGTAATTTCATTAGGTGTTCCCGGCATTTCTTTGCTTACTATATTTTGGTCATATAATTCTTTAAGAGCCTGCATGTTTTCTCCCTGACGGCAAAGCTCAACTAAACGAGTGGCTACTTCTTGTGTATTCATTATATCAAAATTTTATTGGTTTGTAAATTGTGATATGTAAATTACAAAAAACTTCAATTTTTAGCGATAAAGAAATGATATAATTTGGAAATCAGTTGATTACTAATTGCATTGAGAGTATAATACAAAACAAAAGGAATAAGTCCTTAGTTTACATTTAAAGTAGACATCCCACCATCAACTCCTATAACCTGTCCTGTAATCCAACTACTGTCATCACTCAATAAAAAACGAGCAATATTGGCCACATCTTCTGCCTGTCCAACACGTTTCATCGGATGACGATTATCCATAAGTTCCTTTTTTTTATGGTTTCCTAATAGTTTTTTTGATAATGGCGTATCAGTTAAAGAAGGAGCAATAACATTAACTCTAAATTGGGGAGCATATTCTGCAGCCAATGCTCTTGCAAAACCTTCAATAGCTCCCTTTGCAGCTGCAATACTAGTATGGAAGGGCATCCCTATTTTTACGGCGACAGTACTAAAAAAAACCAAACTTGCTTGTTCAGAATTCTTTAGTTTAGGGAGTAATGTATGTATGATTTTGATTAAAAACATAAAATTGATCTGCATATCTTCTTCAAAGATGTCGGGAGTAAGCGTTTCAAATGATTTTAGATTAATACTACCTGGGCAGTATACAAATCCATCAATCCTTTCAGGAAGGGTTGAGGTTTCAATCTCATCTTTTGAGGCATCATAAGGTATATGAGTGACTTCAAGGTTACCTAGATTTTCAGAGGTTCTTGAGGCAATAAAAACATTATGGTCATTGTATAGCTTCAGTGCTATTTCAAAACCGATACCATGACTACCACCAATAAGTAGAATATTTTTTCTCATTACGTTGGATTTAAAAAAAGAAGTACTGACTTTTATTTTTGAGGTTGGTATTATGTTTATTTCTAAAAAAATACTTCTGCCCAAGATTTAGCCTCTTCAATTGTACTAAAAAAGGTAAAAGGCTTATTAAACAATGGTTGTTCAATGATTGCTTTATCCCTCTCCTCATCACTACTAGAAACAATTGCCAGCCCTTTCATATTATCCAACTGCCCATGTTTATAGACTTCTGAGGAAATTTGATGTTTATACTTACGGTGGCTTATAAGAATGAAGTCATTAGATTTATAATGACTACGTAATTTTTCTCTTATTATTGAAGCTTTATCCAGTGTAAACTCGATATTCTCATTAATAGTAACTATAACATATTGATGGTATAATTCTATTTCACAAAACTCATTCGTAAAATGCTCCATTGGGGGATATGGGTATGGTTTATTTAATTGTAAATATATGTTAAAAAGAATTAATTTAATAGATTTTATGTTACAAGAACAAAAAATATTGCAGGCTAACAGTCATCACAACAATTCTTTGGCTTTACTAATTTACAAGTTAGTACACCTAATAACGCTCCAAGAACCGGAGCTGTAAAGTAAAGCCATTGATGCTCCCAGTGACCTGATAATAAAGCAGGACCAAGTGATCTTGCAGGATTCATAGAAGCCTTGGTCATGGGACCAGCAAACATGGCTTCGAGTAATACTACACCTCCAATTGCAATACCAGCCATAGTACCGATTTCTTTAGAACCGGTCGAGACATTAATAATAACAACCATAAGAAAATAGGTAAGTAATAGTTCTAAGACGAATGCCCTTAAATCGTCAAGAACTGGCAAGGTCCCTCCAAGGTATTCACTTTGTGGAAACAAGAAAAGCAAAACACTACTAGCAAGTATGGCTCCTATACATTGGGCCATAATATATTTGGGAACCTCTTTCCAATCGAATTTTTTTGCATAAGCAAAGGCAATAGTCACAGCTGGGTTAAAATGGGCACCTGATATCTCGCCAAATGCATAGATCATAGCCATCACAATAAGCCCCCAGGTAATGGCTACACCAACATGAGTAATGTCGCCACCTGTAACTTCATTAATCGCCATGGCCCCAGTACCACAAAAGACTAAGCTAAATGTCCCTATTACTTCTGAAATATATTTTCTCATGAATTACTCTTAAAATGAGAACAAATATAACTATCCTTATTTTAAGTTTTTGTTAACTCTAAATGCACGTGTAATTCTTATTTTCGTCAATAATAATTCAAAAAAACAAATAAATTCAACGCAATGAAAAAGACTTTATTATTTCTTTCTGTGGCTTTATTATCTTTTGGGATAAAGGCTCAGGTAAAAACACCGCAACCTAGTCCAACTTCAAAAATAGAGCAAGTTGTAGGGTTAACAGATGTTTCTGTAGAGTATTCACGCCCTAGTGTGAAAGGAAGAACTATTTTTGGAGATTTAGTGCCTTATGATAAACTTTGGAGAACTGGTGCTAATAAGAATACACAAATTACTTTTAGTGATGATGTAAAGGTAGAAGGAAAAGAACTTAAAAAAGGAACGTATGCTATATTTACTAAGCCAGGAAAAGAAAATTGGGAAGTGATTTTTTATAGTGATGCGAATAATTGGGGAACCCCGCAAAAATGGGATGATGCAAAAGTAGGAGCCAAAGTAACAGTAAAAGCAAATACTATTCCTATGAATGTAGAGACATTTACAATTATGTTTAGTGATTTTAAAATGGATTCTGCAATTATTAATTTTTTATGGGCAAATACTGAAGCTGCAGTTAAATTAGAAGTTCCTTCTAAAGAAAAAGCAATAGCTAGTATCGAAAAAGCAATGGCTGGTCCATCTGCTAATGATCACTATCAAGCGGCAACTTTTTATAAAGCAATAGGAGAAATAGCTAAAGCCAAAGAAAATATTGATAAGGCAATTTCTATTCGTAAAGAACCGGCTTTTTGGTATCATAGACAACAATCTTTAATCTATGCAAAATCAGGAGATAAGGCAGGAGCAATAAAGGCAGCAAAAACTTCACTAGAACTTGCAGAAAAAGCAGGAAATGCTGACTATGTAAAAATGAATAAAGATTCTATTGCAGAGTGGGGAGGAAAATAAGATACTCTTTCTTAATAACACATAAATCACCTAAAAAGCGTTCTGAGATCTCAGAACGCTTTTTTGTATCATACAAACTTTTTATTTATAGATAAATAATGTTAAGAAACAATAAGGTTTTAATCGTAATGCAGTCCTATTTTGTTTCTTACATTATCTAAAAGCTCTATAAGCTGTAGGCTTTTTTCAAAACTCATGATGGTACTTTCAGTACGATTTTGAAGTAGCATTTCTTGTACATGAATCGCCTCAAAATTATATCCATTGGTAGTCACTCCAAATTCAATGCATTCAGATTTAGATTTTCCTTCTTTAACAATAGTAACAGAAGAAGGTTTATGAAATTGGCTATTGATTGTTATCGTTCCTTTTTCTAGCTCAATGATTGCCTCGGTAGCAGTTTCTTCGGTAACCGTGCTAAAGAGGGAAGCGCTTACTCCATTTTTGTAATGAAGTTGCATAGCGCAATCTTCATCAACTCCTGTTTTTCCTATTGTGGCTTGTGCGAGTATTTCTTCTGGATACCCTAATATACTTAGGGCAGCAAACAATGGGTAGATACCTATATCAAGAAGGCTTCCACCGCCAAGTTTTTTATTAAATACTCTACCATGGGAATCAAAAGGAGCTCTAAATCCAAAATCTGCTTTTAGTGTTTTTATATCCCCGAGTTCTTTTGATTGGATATAATCTAAGACATATCTATAATGTGGTAGAAAATATGTCCATAGCGCTTCCATTAAGAATACCTTGCTTTCTTTTGCAGTCGAGATCATTTTCTTAACCTGCAATGCATTCATAGCAAATGGTTTTTCGCACAAAACAGCTTTTTTATTGTTAAGGCACATTATTGCATTTTCATAATGAAAAACATGAGGAGTGGCAATGTATATTACATCGATATTAGGGTCTTTACTTAATGCTTCATAGGTGTCATAATAAGTAGAGACCTCATAATCATTACCAAAAGCTTTAGCTTTCTCAAGGCTTCTGCTTGCTACGGCATATAGATTAGCATTTGGGACATGCTTTAGATCCGTAGCAAAATAATGTGCAATTTTACCACAACCCAATATTCCCCAGTTAATAATTCTTTCTGAATTCATTATGCTTTAACTTTAGATTTTATCATCGGTTGTATAATAATGGCAATACCCATTACAAGAACACAACCAATAAGATTAAGCCATAAAAAACCAACATATGGTTTTAATCCCATTTGTTCTAATCTAAATATCGCAAAATACCATATTAAAATAATAGCAACCTGGGTGATAAGAGCTGCTATAAAAGTAGCGTTGCTGTGCACGAATTTTATAAAAAATGCTAATAAAAATATGCCTAATACGTTTCCGTAAAAGATAGAACCAATAATATTAACCAGTTGAATTAAGTTATCAAATAGGTTAGCAAAACATGCGACAATTATTGCTAATACACCCCAGCAGAGCGTAAAAAATTTAGAAGCAGAGACATAATGTTGATCACTCTTTTCTTCTTTTACATTTCTTTTATAAAGATCAATAGCTGTTGTCGAAGCTAAAGCATTTAATTCTGATGCTGTCGAAGACATGGCGGCCGATAAAATTACCGCCAGTAGTAAGCCAATAAGCCCTCTCGGAAGATTATTTAGTATAAAATGAATAAATACATAATCCTTATCATTGGTTTCTACATCAGGGTTAGCCTTTTTTATTAATTCTTTGGCTGCTTCTCTGGTTTCTTTTTCTTTTTTGTTAAGTTCTTGAATTAAAATCTTATGATCAGAAGTTTCGGTCTTACCTGATTCTTTTTCGGAAAGATATTCTTTAATTGCTTCATCTTTAGAGTTATGGATTTTATTAAGTTTATTCTCTAAAGAAGTATATTGTTCTATATACTCCGAATCTATAACGGCTTTTTTTCCTTCTGGATTAAAATTAAGTGGTGAAGCGTTAAATTGATAAAAAACAAATACCATAATACCAACAAGCAAGATAAAAAATTGCATAGGTACTTTTAGTAGACCATTAAATAGTAGTCCAAGTTGACTTTCTTTTATTGATTTGCCTGTTAGATATCTTTGCACTTGACTCTGATCGGTTCCAAAATAGGAGAGTGCTAAAAATGTTCCTCCGATAATTCCACTCCATATAGTATATCTATTATTAAGATCAAAAGAAAAATCAAGCACTTCCATTTTTCCACTGGCTCCAGCTATATCTAAGGCTTTAGAAAATGTTATCCCTTCTGGTAGATAGCTAATAATGATAAAAAAGGCAACTAACATACCTGTAAAAATGATACCCATTTGTTGCTTTTGAGTTATGTTAACCGCTTTTGTACCTCCAGATACTGTATATATTATAACAAGAATTCCCAGGATAATGTTTAAAGTTGTCAAATCCCATCCCAATACTGAAGATAGTATGATAGAAGGAGCAAAAATAGTTATACCTGCGGCTAGTCCTCTTTGTACTAAAAACAAAATGGCGGTTAAGCTTCGAGTTTTAAGATCAAATCTGCTTTCTAGATATTCATACGCAGTATATACATTAAGTCTATGATATATTGGGATAAAAACCATACAGATAACAACCATTGCTATTGGGACTCCAAAGTAAAATTGAACAAATCCCATTCCATCATGAAAAGCTTGCCCAGGAGCAGAGAGGAAGGTAATAGCGCTGGCTTGAGTTGCCATTACTGACAAGCCAATAGTCCACCAGTGAGCATCATTACCTCCTCGTATATAGTCTTTTACGTTCTTACTTCCTTTGGTTTTCCATGCTCCATATAACACTATAAATAGTAAAGTGCCGAGTAGAACGATCCAGTCAATGATTTGCATAATTGATTAATTAAATTAGTTGTTGAGTGATTGATGTTTTTTAAAGAATATTCTTTAAGAATAACTACTAGTGATTAAATAGAATAATACTATATATATAGCATTAGCAATAAGTACAGCAGTGTATAGCTTTTTCCATTTTAATTTTTGTTTAACCTCTTCCATATCTAAGTTGCTAATTTTTATTGTTTGTATAATTATTTTCCTAGAGATAGCATATTAGCAAAAAGGCGGTATGCACCAGGGACTCCAGCCGGGAATTCTCTAAAAAAGCTTAATCCTGTATATACATAATATCCTTTTCCGTATTGTGCTACTAGAAGTGATCCTTTTTTTATACTTTCTCCTTTATCTTTTGTTGATAAAATAGGAGTGTAATCGGCAGACCACTCATTAGGAAAATATAGTCCGCGTTCTTGTACCCATCCATTAAAATCATCAGGGGTAATTTTATTTGGCGAATTAAGAACTGGATGTTCTGGAGTTAAAAAAGTAACTTTTGCATTTTCATCGGTTACTCGATCTCTTGATAGTTTGAAAGGGTATGGACCTAGATTATCAGTTACTTTTAATCTTCGATTAGTATTGTATTGGATAATAAGATTCCCTCCATTTTTAACATAGTCTAGTAGGTATTGTTGTTTAAATTTTAATTGATCAATGGTGTTGTAAGCTCTTATTCCAACAACAATGGCGTCAAAAGATTTTATGTTTTCTGGTGAAATAGATTCTGGATCTATTATAGTTACTTTGTAACCGATCTGTTGTAAACTTTCGGGAACTACATCTCCTGCTCCTTCAATATAACCAATATTCTGACCTTTCTTTTTTATGTTTAACCGAACGACTTTGGTTTTAGATGGTAAAACTACTGTTTGATAGGGGATATGGTTATAATCAATAGTTACAACTTCTTTAGAATATTCATTTCCGTTAATTTCAATCTTTGGAGAAATATAACCTTCGCTTTGAGTCTCAGGAGAAGTAAGCGTGAATACAACGGTTTTTTCTTCTCCCTTTTGAGAAAGATTAAAGTTTATATCCGTTGGATTTACTTGCCACCCTACAGGATGTTTGAGTGTTATTTTTCCATTTAGGTTTGCTTTTCCAGCTTTTATAGTTACTGGTATTTGTTTAGAAGCGCCATTTGCATAGATGATAACTTTGTCTTTTATACTTGCAGAAACTGCAGGGATAATTTCAAAAGGCTTGTATACTTCTCCTTTTACAGGATCATTTACTTTAAATACTACATCTTTAATAAAGGGAATAGAAACCCCTTCAATTGTTAGGTTAAACTCTGCTTTGATAGCATGTTCTGTTTCAGGTTTACCTATTAATTTTTGATCATTAACCTTGTACATTCCTAAAGTACCTTTATCATTGAGCCAGTAAGGAGAGGTGTAGTCAAAATTTTCAGGAATACTTCCTATAAATTCAAAGTTACTTTTAATATTATTTTTTAAAGCTTTTTGAGATGAATCATTAACTCCAATGGCATCAATTTTTACAAAATTTAAAGTTATATTACTTGTGCTTCTATTAATAGCTTCTACTTTTAGAGTTACTTCACTTCCTTGGGTAGCGTTAACTTCTGTAGATACGATTTCTAGATAAAGCCCAGAGGCAGCTGTAATTATATCTTTAATCTCATTGGATTTAATAGTTCTCCAGTGAATATCTTCCAGTTTTTGAATTAATTGATATGCTTTTACTAATTGTGGAATCGAAGCTTCTGGAGTTCTAAAATTGAAGTTTTCTTCTACCTGTGTTAGGATATTTCCTATCTCTTTTCCTCCTTTAATTCTGTTCCAAGAGGTGTCTATTCCTTCAAAAACATTGGTCTTATCTTTAGGCAATTCGCCTTTTATTAATTCTATATATTCACTCTGTTGACCTCGACTTCCGGTACTGCCAAATCCTTGTGATTTATGTTGACTTCGGCTTAAAGAAGCTATTTCAGTATTGGATAGCCCTATTTCAGGGTAGTATACTCCAGTATCAAATTCTAAAAGTTTAGATTTATCTGCTTTTTCAAAGTTTTCTCGACTACCGTAAAACCACCAAGATGTATTAAAAAAAAGGCGTTTTGGTTGCCAAACATTAGTAAGTTGCAACTGATCCGAGTATATGTTTTTATCTGCCGCTAGATCAAAAGCTTCTGCACTTAACATAGCAGATGATGTATGGTGTCCATGGGTTGTACCAGGTGTTCTATGATCAAATCGATTTATTATTACATCTGGTCTAAACTTTCTGATCGCCCAAACTACATCACTTAATACTTCTTTTTTATCCCAGATAGATAATGTTTCATCAGGGTGTTTAGAGTAACCAAAATCATTGGCTCGTGTAAACATTTGTTCTCCTCCGTCTGTTCTACGAGCGGCAAGAAGCTCTTGTGTTCTAATTACTCCAAGTAATTCTCTAATTTCTGGTCCAATTAAATTCTGTCCCCCATCTCCACGGGTAAGTGATAAGTAGGCAGTTCTTGCTTTTACCTTATTCGACATATATGAAATAAGTCGAGTATTCTCATCATCAGGGTGAGCAGCAACATATAGTACTGAACCTAAAAAGTTAAGTTTTTGTATTGCTTGATGGATTTCTGCTGCGTTAGGTTTGTTGGGTTGTTGTCCTTTTGAAACAAAAGGTGATAGAATGCTAATACAGACTACAAAAAGTAATTTTCGCATGATTTATGGGTGCAATTTTTAATTGAATTTCCCCAAATATATAAAGATAAAATTCTCAGAATTATCGTTTAAGGATACTTTAACAAGCATAGCAAATTTTAATGTTGCGAAAGATTACTTCTTTTTTCTTTCTAC
This sequence comes from Aquimarina sediminis, assembly GCF_002895435.1. Classification (GTDB taxonomy): domain Bacteria; phylum Bacteroidota; class Bacteroidia; order Flavobacteriales; family Flavobacteriaceae; genus Aquimarina; species Aquimarina sediminis. The sequence continues at coordinate 805,460 of NZ_POYJ01000001.1, read as the reverse complement.
AAATTCTAGTTGATCAACAGCCACATTAGTGGTGAAAATCCCATAGTTAACAACTGCTTTCCCCTTTTCTATGGTGTCTATAGTGCCAACGGACTTGCCGTCAATCATTCTTACTCGATCTCCAATTGTTAAGATAACTTTAGGCTTTGAGGCTATAATTCTCTCTTCTTTTTTCTTTTCCTCTTTCTTTTTTTTGCGAATAACCTGAACCTTTTCCTTTACTTCATTTATGATTTTTTTTGTTTTGGCTTTTTCTGCTGTTCGTTGTTTTGCACTCTGTTTTTTGCGTTTAGAATTTTCTACTTCAACAATTTTAATAAACTCGTTTATTAATTCTCTTTTCTTTTTATTGTTAAAATATTTTTCACTCAGATCGTCTATTTTTTGACCTAGATAGATCATTCGTTGATTGCTATCATAGAGCTCTTGATAGCTTTCTAGTTTGCGTTGAATTCGCTGGTTTGTTTTTTCTAAACGTTCTTTTTCTTCTTCTGCTTTTTGTTCTTTGGTTTTTAATCCAGCAGTTGTTTTTTGTAATTTTGACCTTTCTTTTTGGAGATTTGCAATACTCTTATCAAATCGAATTTTACCTCGTTCAACTTTTTTCTTTGCTTTATTGATTAGACTATAGGGAATTCCATTCTTTTGGGCAACTTCGAATGTAAACGAACTTCCTGCTTCGCCCAAATGTAGCTTAAATAATGGTTCAAGAGTTTTGGAGTCAAACAGCATGTTTGCATTACTCATATTCGGTAATTCGTTTGCCAGCATCTTTAAGTTGGCATAATGTGTTGTTATAATCCCAAAAGAGCCACGCTCATAGAAAACTTCGAGAAAAGCTTCTGCCAGGGCACCACCAAGTTCTGGATCACTACCAGTACCAAATTCATCTATTAAAAAAAGAGTTTTATCATTACACTTTCTTAAAAAATAATTCATGTTTTTTAGACGATAACTATATGTACTAAGATGATTTTCTATAGATTGATTATCTCCTATATCAGTAAGAATTACATCAAACAAACACATACGGCTGTATTCATGTACGGGAATCAGCATGCCACTTTGTAACATAACCTGTAGTAAACCAATTGTTTTTAATGTAATACTTTTACCACCGGCGTTTGGACCTGAGATTACAATTATTTTATTGTTTTGATCTAAGGTGATGGTTTGGGGGTGAGTTTTCTCGTTCTTTATTTTATTAGCTCTATATAGTAATGGATGATAGGCATCTTTAAGAGTTAGCTCTCGATTTTCTGTGATTTTTGGTAATACAGCATTAAGTAAGCCTGCATATTTGGATTTTGCCGAGACAATATCGATGTCGCTTAAGTATTCTTGGTACTGTTGCAAAAGATCTATAAATGGGCGTAGTCTGTTAGTGAGTTCTTTTAAAATTTTTACTATCTCCTCTCGTTCCTCATATTTTAGGTTACTAAGTTCTCGACTATATTTTAGGGTAGCTTCAGGTTCTATATAAACGATACTTCCTGTTTTAGAATTACCCATTATAGCTCCTTTTACTTTACGACGATACATAGCGGCTACTGCCAAAACTCTTCTGTTATCGACCACACTTTCTTTAATTTCATCCAAATACCCCAAACTGTTATACTTAGATAAATCTTTTCCAAAACTTCCGTTTAGTTTTCCTTGTATACTATTAATTTCTTTTCTTAAAACAAGTAGTTTAGAAGAAGCATTATCTTTTACCTCTCCAAATTTATCAATCACTATTTCGATTAAATTAATAATTTCTTTGGTGAAGTACACCTTTGATGATGTTTGGTAGAGAGTAGGGTAGTGCTCTTCATTTTTTCTAAAAAAATGAAGTAATTCGTTGGTTGTTGCACTTATAGAAACCAATCTTTTTAGGTTCGACGCTTCCAAAAATGTGTTTTGGATGTTCAGTAACTGAATTTCTTTATTAATACTATCAAATCCGTGATTTGGAATACGGGCATCATTTAGAAAAGAAGATTTATACTCAAATACTTCCTGCAATGCAATGTGCAATCTCTCTTTAGTACTATAAGGTACAATAAGTGCTACTTTTGATTTTCCTAAATCAGTATTGCAATATTCTGCAACTTGATTAAGGATTGTATCAAATTCAAGATCGTCAAGTGTTTTTTTAGAAATACGGATCATACTTTTTTTTACCCTTTTTTTGGGTTATATTCGGTCGATTTTTGAACAGAGCAAAAATACATAATTGATATAATTTTTTGACACCAATATGAATGTAAATATTGAATCTTCATGGAATCAGGAGCTTAAACAAGAGTTTGATGAGTCATATTTTGCGAAGCTAACAGATTTTGTGAAAACAGAGTATAAAAATGGCACCTGTTACCCTAAGGGGAGTGAAATTTTTGCTGCATTTGATTATTGTAGTTTTGATGATGTTAAAGTGGTTATTATTGGTCAGGATCCCTATCATGGGGCTGGGCAAGCGAATGGTTTGTGTTTTTCTGTTAATAATGGTATTGATATGCCACCTTCATTGATTAATATTTTTAAAGAGATTAGGAGCGATTTGAACTTACCTTTTCCTTCCACCGGGAATTTGGAGCGTTGGGCAAAACAAGGAGTTTTACTATTAAATGCAACACTGACAGTAAAGGCACATCAGGCTGGATCCCATCAAAATAAAGGATGGGAGCAATTTACAGATGCTGTTATCCAAACAATTTCTGACAAAAAGAAAAATGTTGTGTTTCTGTTGTGGGGTGGTTATGCTAAGAAAAAAGGTGCAAAAATAGATAGATCCAAACATCATGTATTGACAAGTGGTCATCCTTCTCCATTAAGTGCCAATAGAGGTTACTGGTTTGGGAATAGACATTTTAGTAAAACCAACGAATATTTACTTGAAACAAATCAGGTAAGTATAAATTGGTGATTATGCTGCGTTAGGAATCTCCGAAGATTTCGACTTATCAGAAGATTGACCTTGTATTGAATTGATCTTAGCTTTTTGAGATCTTAATTTCTTTTTGTCTGTGTCAACTGATTGCGTACTCAATTTAAGTAGAATAAAGTTGAAAGCGACAAGAGCTACTAGTATTATTAAAAAAGTTACCATAAAAGATTTGTTAGTTAACTACTAGATGCATACTTTTTTAATTGGTTGCGTATGCTCCTAATAATTAGTTCATATCATTGGGGTAGGCTCGGCAAATGTACAAAAATATTTTATTTGGATATCTATAGGTTTTATAGATATTTAATAATTAGTTATTTGCTAAAAAAGAGTGACTAATTTTAAGTATATCTTAACATTACCCTCGATTCCTTTATATACCCTCTAATAAATAACGTTTCTTAATGCGATAACCCTACCTTAGAAATATTGTTTTTGTCATTTTTTTTTAGCTTATATTGGTGGGTTAACGTCAAAAAGTAAGTTTTTAGGTTTTACTTTTTTGCTAATAATATCTAGATTGAACAGATAATCTTGTACTTCATTAAGAGTTTCTTCTTTGATGAGAGATTGACTCCATTCTGTATGTTGTAACCATTTATTAATATCTTCTAACTGTTGATCATATCTAAGCGCTAATGTTTTATCTATGCTGGGGATATGCTTAAAATCTACGGTAGTTCTATTGATTATATTTAGAATAGTTTTAATTTCTTCTATTTTGGTGTCAAGTATTTCTTCTCTAACAGCAATTACAAAGCACGGCCAGGGGGTGGTACAGTCCAAAACTCTTCTGAAGGTTCCATTGTCGACAAGTGGTTTTGTGGTAAAGTGCTCCCACATAAAATAATCAGCATCTCCATTTGTTAATGCACCCACAGCTCCGTTGAGATTTTTTACAACTTCAAATTTGAGGAGGGAAGTATCCCAATTTTGGTTTTGTGCATTTATGTATGCCATTAAATGAGATCCTGATCCGTATCTACTAATCGCAGCTTTTGTGTTTTCTAATTCAGAAAGGTTTGTATAGTTAGAGTTTGCTCCTACATGTATTCCCCAAATAAGAGGGGTTTGAATATAAGTTTGTATAATTTTACATGGATTGCCATCAATAATATCTTTAACTATACCTTCGGTTAGAATTATAGCCATATCAATATCTTTATTTCTTAAAGCTTCACACATAGCCCCTGTTCCTCCAGGGTATTCTATCCAATCTAAATGTATATTACTTTTTAGATAACTTCCGTCTTCAATACTTAAGTGCCATGGTAAATTAAAATGCTCAGGAACACCGCCTATTTTTATCGTATTCATGCTATCTAAAGGTTAATAAAAGTGTATTTCATCGATTTTTTATGTTTTTTAACGATAAAACCTGTTGTTTTTCTTATCTTTGAATCAATATTTTTTAAAAGAGATTTATCTTTAAATAAGTTTTAACCCCAAATAAAAACAATATTGCTATGAAAAAGAATTTTTTTAAAAATAAAAATACTTATGTAAAGGTTACGAAGTTAAAAAATAATTCTATTGAGAATGGTATTGTAGTATTTATTGCAGTATTGTTGCTCACTAATTTATTAATTAGTTTGAAAATATTATTTGGTTAATATATTCTGTTTCAATAAAAAAGGATGGATATTAGATTCATTCTTTTTTATTTGTAATTTAAAGTTTTTGGTAAAGTGATTAAATATCATTTTACAAAACTGGCTATTTTGTTTAGTGTATATAGGATAAGTTTCTCTACTGTTTTTTTAGGAGTTTGACTAAATTCTCCTGTAGCACGATTTGCTATGATAGCATTCATCGATATAGCTTTATGGCCAAGTAATTTTGCTATTCCGTATATACCGGCGGTTTCCATCTCCAAATTAGTTATTTTATTTGCCTGATATTCAAAAGAAGCTAGTTTTTGATTTAACTTATTGTCTTGCAATGGTATTCTTAAGACTCTTCCTTGTGGTCCATAAAACCCAACATTAGTAACAGTAATTCCTCTTTGAATAGAGTTACTTATCAAATGATCTCCTAATTTTTTGTCGTAAGACACTGCATAGGGTGTTGATTTGTTTTTATCCCATTCTAAATGTTTTGCTAGAGTATTAGAAATTTCTGGAAGTTGTATATGTTCACTGTCATAAAAATGCAAAAGACTATCAAAACCAATAGCAATTTCTGAAGCAACAAAACTATCTATACGGATATCTGGTTGTATTGCTCCAGAAGTTCCTATACGGGTGATGTATAGTGAAGTTTTTTGCTTTTTGACTGTACGGGTTTTAAAATCGATATTTACAAGAGCATCAAGCTCGTTAAGTACAATATCAATATTGTCTGTTCCAATACCTGTTGAGATAACAGTTATTCTTTGCCCTTTATAGGTTCCTGTTTGTGTATGAAACTCTCGTTTTTGGATTTTGAGTTCTATTTTATCAAAAAACTGGGTAACTTGGTTAACCCGATCTGGATCACCTACTGTTATGATGTTTTGAGCAAGATGCTTGGGTTTTAAATTTAAGTGATAGATGCTTCCATCTTCATTAAGTATTAATTCAGATTTGGCTATAGCCATATTATAATTTTAAGAGTGAGTGTGTCTCATCGTTATACAGGTAATCATATTTTTTGACACCTCCATAATACCAATTTAAGATTTGAGTATTATAAAAGTTTTTCTTGTGCTGTAAAGCAAGTTTTCCTCTTTCGGATAAAAGAAGTTGATCTTTTGTTTGGTTTAAAAACTGAAAAAGCCTTGCTAGTACTCTTTTCATTTGCATATCTCCATAGCCATAATAACCTTGATATTCTAGAGCATACCCCATAAGTTGTTTTACATTTTTTATTTGGTAATTGTCTACCATTTCCAAGATGTTATGTTCTAGTACATTAAGACCAGTAAGCATATTTGGAAAACGTTGTAAATGGGCTCTTAGGCATATAGAAAGATACTCAAACGAAGAGTTTCTTTTAATCTGACCAGCTATTTTTTGAGGTTTGGATTCGCAATATAAGGTCCAGACATGTGATGCAAACTCAAGGTCATCAATATTTAATAGAATCTTATTTTGATATTGATCTTTTAATAAGGCATCAGATAGCTCGCAGAGACCAAACAATTTTTTCTCATGCTCTATTCGACCACTACAAACTAAATAAATGGGAGTATCTTTAATCTCTTTGCGAAGAAGCAAGCTAATCGCTGCAATCATATTAATATGACAAAAAAGATCATATTCAAACCATAATATAATCTCATTGTATTTAGAAAGATCATCTAGCTTTTTTAGTTGAGAAACAAACTTTTCTTCATAATCAGAATGAGGGATACGGTAATATTTCTTCAAAAAGGTTTTACGTGTTTTTATGGAGTTCTCTGTTTCAATCTTGATTTCGGTAGGACCTTCACATAACATCTCACGCCATACAAAAAACTCTCCAGTAACAAGATTTATTTCCTTTAGTCTATTGGTTAGGCTATCCCCGTTGGTAATATGTAATGTGTTTTTCCCCAAAATGATATGTATTAGTTTATCCTCCTACTCGTTTTACTTTAAACCCTTTTTCTTTAAGAATTTCCATAATTTGATTTCTATAATCCCCTTGTATTATTATAGCATCATTTTTAAAACTTCCACCTACACTTAAACGTGTTTTGAGCTCTTTGGCAAGTTTTTTAAAATCGTCATCTGCTCCAGTATACCCTTCTAGTATTGTGATTGGTTTTCCTTTTCGCTTTTCGTATTTGCATAATATCGGATCATCCTGCATCCATATTTGATCTTTATCATCATGTGCACTTTCCTCTTCTTCGATTTGATGATCGGGGAATAAATTTTTTAATTGATCTTGTAAATCCATAAGGAGGTTTTATTTTTTTATTAGTCCAATTTCAACAAGCCTCTGATGTAAGAATTCTCCAGCAGTAATATCTTCATAATGTTTTGGATTATCTTCTGTAATACATTCTTTCAGGCAATTTAACTTCATGTCACTTCTTGGATGCATGAAAAAAGGGATAGAGTATCTAGGCTTGTCCCACTGATCCTTAGGAGGGTTGGTAACTCGATGTATAGTAGATCGTAGTTTGTTATTAGTATGTCGTTCTAGCATATCTCCAACATTAATTACCAATTCATCTTCTTCTGGAAGCGCGTCGATCCATCTGCCGTCTTTATGTTGTACCTGTAATCCCCCTGTAGAAGCGCCCATTAATAGTGTGATAAGGTTAATATCACCATGGGCTCCAGCTCTAACAGCTCCTTTAGGCTCCTCTTGTATCGGAGGATAATGAATTGGACGTAAAATGCTATTTCCGTTACTTGCCCAATGATCAAAATAATGTTCGTCTAATCCAATATAAAGAGCTAATGCTCTTAGGACATATATTCCTGTTTTTTCTAACATTTTATATGTTTCCATTCCTGTTGAATTGAAGTTCTTCAGTTCTTCTACAATTACATTAGGAGGATATTTTTCTATTAATTTGGCGTCAGGATCTGCTTCTTGACCAAAATGCCAAAACTCTTTAAGATCTCCTTCTTTCTTCCCTTTTGCATGCTCTTTACCAAAAGAGGTGTAGCCACGTTGTCCACCTAGACCTTTGATTTCATATTTCTCTTTGGTGTCTATTGGCAAGTCAAAAAAACTTTTGATTTCTTTATACAGGTTTTTTACCAGTTCATCACTTAAAAAATGATTTTTTAATGCTACAAAACCTATCTCTTCATAGGCTTTTCCTATTTCGTTGACAAATTTTTGTTTTCGCGATGGTTCATCAGATAAAAAATCAGCCAAATCTACACTTGGTATATTATTCATTACTCTAGTCTTTGTGTGTCTAAGATACTAAATTAGGCGTATTTTATAGAAAATACCTAATAGGAACTCAAATTTATTTACAGTTGTAAAATATCAGTCAAATTCATTATTTCTGAATCTCTAATCTCTAATTTAAAGTAAATTTAACTAATTCATAGAATTGTTTCAGGAAAATTAACAACTACTTAATAATATTGTAGTAGTAATGCGGGTTCTGATGTAAAAATAAGTACATTTACCTATCAAATTTTCTTCTATGGATAACATGTCAAAGGAAAAACAACAACTGCACTTTGATCGAAAAGAATACAGTAATGAACAGCTTATTTCATTATACCTCAAGATGCTTAAACCTAGGCTTATTGAGGAAAAAATGCTTGTATTGCTACGTCAAGGAAAAATATCAAAATGGTTTGGAGGCATAGGACAAGAAGCAATATCAGTAGGTATTACTTCAGCTTTAGATAGTGATGAGTATATTTTACCGATGCATCGTAATCTGGGAGTATTTACAACAAGAGATATTCCTTTATACAGGCTTTTTAGTCAATGGCAGGGTAAAGCTAGCGGATTTACCAAAGGGCGTGATCGCTCATTCCATTTTGGAACACAAGAATATAATATCATTGGGATGATATCGCATCTTGGTCCACAGATGGGGATAGCTTGTGGTATTGCTATGGGTAATCTTTTAAAAAGGAATAATAAAGTGACAGCAGTTTTTACAGGAGAAGGAGGGACTAGCGAAGGAGATTTTCATGAAGCTCTGAATGTTGCGTCTGTTTGGAATTTACCTGTCCTATTTTGTGTAGAAAATAATGGGTATGGTTTGTCTACACCCACTAGCGAGCAATATAACTGTAAAGATATTGCTGACCGGGGAGCTGGTTATGGAATGGAATCTCATATTATTGATGGTAATAATGTGCTTGATGTTCATCACAATGTTAGTAATCTAGCTAAAAGTATAAGGCAAAACCCACGTCCGGTTTTATTAGAGTTTAAAACCTTTAGAATGCGAGGACATGAAGAAGCAAGTGGAACCAAATATGTGCCTAAAGAACTAATGGAATATTGGGCAGCCAAAGATCCAATAGAAAATTATAAAAATTACTTAATTGATCAAGAAGTTATTTCTGTCGGTGAAAATCTTCAAAAAAAATCTATTTTAAAAACAGAAATAGAAGCGCATTGGGAACGGGCAAATACAGAAGAGGTTATTAACGTAGATTTGGATAGGGAGTTAAATGATGTTTATACCACATTTAAGTATACAGAAGCAAAACCTAATGTAAAAACCAAAGAGCTTAGATTGATTGATGCTATTTCTGATGGTCTAAAAGAAAGTATGCATCGGTATGAGAATCTTGTGATTATGGGGCAGGATATAGCAGAATATGGAGGCGTTTTTAAAATAACCGATGGTTTTGTAGAAGCTTTTGGAAAAGAAAGAGTACGAAATACTCCAATTTGTGAATCGGCAATCGTTTCTGCAGGATACGGGCTATCTATAAATAATTATAAAGCCGTTGTAGAAATGCAATTTGCAGATTTTGTGTCTTCAGGATTCAATCCTATTGTAAATTTATTAGCAAAATCAAATTATAGATGGGATCAATCTGCAGATGTTGTTATTAGAATGCCTTGTGGGGCTGGTGTGGGAGCAGGACCTTTTCATAGTCAAACAAATGAGGCATGGTTTACCAAAACTCCAGGGCTTAAAGTTGTATATCCTGCTTTTCCTTATGATGCCAAAGGTTTACTAGCTACTGCTATAGAAGATCCTAATCCGGTATTGTTTTTTGAACATAAAGCGCTCTACAGAAGTATTCGAGAAGAAGTACCTGAAGGATATTATAATTTACCATTAGGAAAAGCATCTGTATTAAGAGAAGGAGATGATATTACCATTGTTAGTTATGGCGCTGGTGTACACTGGGCAATAGAAGTTCTTAATAAACAAACGAACATTAAGGCTGATCTTATAGATTTGAGAACATTACAACCATTGGATGTAGACACGATTTATCAATCAGTAAAGAAAACTAGTAAGGTTATTATCTTACAAGAAGATAGTTTGTTTGGAGGAATCGCCTCAGATATTTCTGCATTGATAATGGAAAATTGTTTTACTTTTCTTGATGCACCAGTAAAACGAGTGGCAAGCTTACAAACTCCAATCCCATTTGATTCTAATTTAGAAAGTCAATATCTTGGTAAAAATAGATTTGAAGAAGAGTTGTTGTCATTGTTAAGTTTTTAGAGGATAATAATTATTTTTATTTGGTTAAAGAAAAAAGAAGATAAATGTATTGAAATTATATAGTTACGTATTGTAGTGAAAGGTGAAAAATGATAACTTCACCTTTTTCTTTTATAAAATCTCTTGTATTTTTATACATTGACTTCTAATTAATCAAAGGTGTAAGAATAATTTGTAAATAGAATAAAGAGAAAATGAATCTTATCCTGAAAACATAAATTGGTAATGAATAAAAAAGTTGAATAATGATCCAGAATATAGATACAAAAACAGAGAGTTTTGACCGCATTAAATTACCTTTCTTTTTTGAAGCGAATAAAATGTTTTCAGAATTTGAAGCTTTAAAAATAGAGTATTTTGAATATTACAATGTTATTCCTTTAAGATCCCCTGCGCATTTAGTAGATACTTCATTACCTTTTCCTCCACCTGCCGATGATTATGCAGATGGTTCGTGGACGGATTGGTTGGATACAAATGAGTTGAAGCAATCTCCATATCTTATGAGTGTGGTTGATACTTTTCGTAAGCATACTACTGTTACTCTAGTTAGATTGTTACGTCTTGCGCCTAATTCAATGGTAAAAGAGCATACAGATCCTACCTTGGCTTTAGAAATAGAGAAATCTGTAATTAGACTTACTATACCTGTTTTTAAAAATGATAAAGTTAATTTTTTCTTGAATAATACCGTGGTACCAATGCAACCTGGTGAGTGTTGGTATCTAAAACTTACAGATCCACATAGGATTGATAACCATGGTGATACAGAGCGAGTAAACCTAACTATTGATATGTTGCCGAATGAATGGGTGCGAAAAATGATCAGGGATAGTCAGACATCCAATGGTTAGAATCTTTTATGAGTAAATTTCCCTGAAAGAATCAAAATGTAGCCGATGTAAGAGTGAGGTATCGAGACAGAAAAGGGCTATAAAATATGCTAAAAAAGAGTGCTAATTTTACGTGTCATCATTTTTTTTGTTTTATGATTTATTCTGAAAACGTTATAGTTAATAAATAAAACTAAATAGTGGTTAAGTTTTTGTTTTTCAGGTGTTTATTTATGTTGATAATGTCTGGAAATACATTTGGAAGTAAATTAAGTATTATAAATTATAAATAGGGGTAAAATCCCCTTTAACTTATGTTGTATGTTCTAGAACTAAATCTTAATTTCGCGCTGACTATGCGAAAGAGTTTTCTTTTGCACTTAAAAACAGGGGGTTAAAATATTATTCATGAACACAAATCAATTGGAACATCTTAGTTCCTCAAAAATACTTGTAACCGGTGCAGCCGGATTTATAGGCTCTAATCTTTGCGAAGCACTCTTAAATATAGGAAGTACCGTAATTGGATTAGATAATTTTGCTACCGGGCATAAAAAAAATCTTTCAGCTTGTATAGAGAATCCAAATTTTAGCTTTATAGAAGGAGATATTAGAAATATTGATGATTGCAATAAAGCATGTAATGATGTTGATTATGTATTGCATCAGGCAGCACTAGGATCAGTTCCAAGGTCTATTAATGATCCGGTGACTACAAATGATGTTAATGTTGGAGGGTTTCTTAATATGTTGGTAGCCTCTAGAGATGCTGGGGTAAAACGTTTTATTTATGCAGCAAGTTCTTCGACATATGGAGATTCTAAAGCATTACCTAAGGTAGAAGAGAAAATAGGAAAACCATTATCACCATATGCCATTACCAAATATGTTAATGAGCTATATGCAGATAACTTTAAAAGAACCTATGATTTGGATACTGTAGGATTAAGATATTTTAATGTCTTCGGTCGAAAACAAGATCCTAATGGAGCCTATGCCGCTGTAATTCCAAAATTTGTAATGCAATTTATGAAGCATGAGTCTCCGGTAATCAATGGTGACGGACAGTTTTCTAGAGATTTTACATATATAGACAATGTAATTCAGATGAATTTGCGCGCTATGTCATCCGATAATCCTGAAGCTTTAAATAATGTATACAATACAGCTTTTGGAGAAAGAACAACTTTAAGCGAACTTACTTCTCTTTTAAAAGAATATTTGTCAGAATATGACGCAGAAATTGCTAATGTAGAAGTGAAATATGGACCAGAACGTAAAGGGGATATACCGCATTCATTGGCATCTGTAGATAAAGCTAAATCTTTTTTGGGATATGACCCTAAATTTGATATAAAATCTGGATTAAAAGAAGCAGTAAAATGGTATTGGGAAAATCTAAAATAATTCCAATTCTTTAACAAACAAAAGGATAGCTATGCAAGATATTAAAATTGCCATTATAGGATTAGGATATGTGGGATTACCTCTAGCCAGGTTGTTTGCAACTAAATATCCAGTCGTAGGTTTTGATATTAATCAAAAAAGAATCAATGAATTACGTTCTGGTACAGATTCGACCCTTGAAGTTGAAGACGAATTATTACAATCTGTATTAAAGAATAATTCTGATATAAAAGAAGGTCTTTATTGCTCATATGAGATAGAAGATATTAAAGACTGCAACTACTATGTGATTACAGTTCCTACACCAGTAGACAAAAATAATAGACCAGACCTAACTCCTCTATATAAATCTAGTGAGACCGTTGGACAAGTGCTAAAAAAAGGAGATATTGTTATTTATGAATCCACTGTTTACCCAGGTGTTACAGAAGAAGAATGTATCCCTGTACTAGAAAGAGTAAGTGGGTTAAAATATAATGAGGATTTCTTTGCAGGATATTCACCCGAACGAATTAACCCGGGAGATAAGAAACATACGGTAGAAAAAATACTTAAAGTAACCGCAGGGTCTACCCCCGAAATAGGTAAAAAAGTAGATGATTTATATAGTTCTATTATTACTGCAGGAACTCATTTGGCACCAACCATTAAGGTTGCAGAGGCAGCCAAAGTAATTGAAAACTCTCAAAGGGATATCAATATTGCTTTTGTTAATGAGTTAGCAAAAATCTTTAACCTTATGGATATTGATACTAATGATGTATTAAAAGCAGCTGGAACAAAATGGAATTTTCTTCCCTTTAAACCTGGACTAGTTGGTGGACATTGTATTGGTGTTGATCCATATTATTTGGCACAACGAGCACAAGAGTTTGGATATCACCCAGAAATTATTTTGGCAGGTCGCAGGCTAAATGATAGCATGGGGCAATATGTAGCTTCTGAGGTGATTAAGCTAATGGTAAAACATGATATTCATATAAAAGGTGCCAAAGTATTAGTTCTAGGAATAACTTTTAAAGAAAACTGCCCCGATGTACGTAATACCAGAGCCGTTGATGTAATTAAGCAGTTAAGTGATTTTGGAACCGAAGTGACGATTTATGACCCATGGGCAAATCCATCAGAAGTGATGCACGAATATAATCTCGAAACAACCACCAAATTGCCCAAAGAAAAGTATGATGCAATTGTATTAACTGTTGCTCATAAAGAATTCTTGGATGTAGATTTAAAATCTATGCTTTTACCAGATGGGATTATTTATGATGTTAAAGGAATATTAGAAGAAAAAGTAGACGGAAGGCTATAAAGACCGGTCTTTGTATTTGAATATATAATAATTAAAAATAATCATTTTGAGTCAACTCAAAAAAGGAGCGTTACTAACATACCTGAAGATTTTTCTTACTAACGTTATCGGTATAATGATTACACCTTTGATTGTTAGTTTTTTGGGAAAAGATGAATATGGTATTTTTAATGCAATAGGAGCATTAATTGGAACTATTGCGCTTTTAGATTTTGGTCTTACAAATACGGTTGTTCGGTTTGTCGCAAAGTATAGAGCAGAGAAAGATAGAGAAGGAGAAGAGAACTTTTTGGCAACTATAAAGCTTTTGTATATAGCTATATCTGGTTTGGTAATTATAATAGGAGTTGTTTTTTATTTTTTCATAGACTCGTATTTTACCAAATTTAATGCTGAAGAAATTAGAATTGCTAAATTAATGTTTGTGATTTTGATATTTAATTTGGCGATCCAGCTCCCGGGGATGATTTTTACGGGAATATGTAAAGGGTATGAAGCATTTGTGTTTCCTGAGTCAGTAAGTGTAATTAGGTATCTTTTAAGATCGATTACTGTTGTTGCAGTATTGTTTTTAGGAGGTAGAGCTATATCTTTGGTAATAGTAGACACGGTGTTTAACTTGTTTACTATTCTGGTAACTGCCTATTATGTGTTTAAAAAATTAAAAGTTAGATTTAAATTACATCAGTTTTCTAAAAAATTCATTAAACAAATTTTTAAATATTCCAGTTGGATTTTTGTGTTCTCGATTGTTGGGATGCTACAATGGAAATCAGGAAGCTGGGTGTTAGGAGCATTAAGTGAACCTAAAGTTTTGGGTATTTATGGGATCGGAATTGCATTGGGAACCTATTATGGAGCTTTTTCAACAGCAATATCAAGTGTTTTCTTGCCCAGAGCAACTCAGATGGCAGTAGATAATGCTACGGGAGAAGAATTGACAAGTATGATGATTAAACTTGGTAGATTATCTTTTATTATTTTGATGTATATACTCGGGGCTTTTATATTGTATGGAGAGCAGTTTATTAATTTGTGGGTAGGAGGAGAAGAGTTAAAAACAGATGGACGATATAACGCAAAAGAATGTAAAGAGATTTATATCATAGCATTGATGATAATGGTAGGATATACACTTCCATTATTACAGGCATTTGGTAATTCAATATTAGAAGCTAAAAATAAATTATCTTTTAAAGCAATTCTATATCTCGTATTTATGATTCTAGGTGCCGGTCTTGGTGGATTTCTTGCAATAGAATATCAAGCGATAGGAATGATCTCTGGATTGGTAGTAGGGTGGATAATAGTACAAAATGTAATGAATTTTTATTATCACAATACCATTGGACTAAATATTTTTAGGTTTTTTAAAGAATTACTTCATAAAACATTCTTTGTTGTACTTGTTGTAATTGCGATAGGCTATTTTATTAACTACGTTCCAGGTGAAGGATGGTTTAACTTTATATTAAAAGGAAGTACATACACTATAGTTTTTGGAATACTGATGTATTTTGTAGGAATGCTTGACTATGAGAGAGAATTATTTTCAAAACCAATAGCTTCAATAGTAAAGCGAAAATAAATTGTAATGAGAAAACTAACACTTCATACGATATCATATACAGACGAAGGAAAAAGAATCGTTTATGATTATTCTGCAGATACTCATATCCAGAAGTATTTCGAACATAATAAACCTCTTTATTCCAAATACGGTGTTGATGTAAGTAGTATACCAAACAGTATAGCTGTAATCCCGTTTTTATCTAATATGATGCCTATTGCATGGTATGCAGGATTTACTGTTGAAGTAGAAGAAGTTGATGAAGATTTTTATAACGCCTTGTTATTGGTGCAAAAGGAATTTCAAAAAAGAGATTCGTTACAAGCTATAGAAGGAGGGTTAAAAGCTAAAAAACTTGTAAAAAATAAGATTTCTGGCAATAAATCTTCAATGCTATTTAGTGGTGGAGTAGATGCTTATGCAACTTATATAAGAGTTTTTGAACAAAAACCAGATTTAGTAACTATTCACGGTGCTGATATTGCTATAGAAGATCACTCACAATGGGAAGATTTTACTAATTTTATTGAAACAGAGAAACTATTAGAAAAAAATAATCAGGAATATATCGAAACAAACCTGAGAGAGTTTTATACCTATCAAGTAGAGCTCTTACTTAAAGATATTGGATGGTGGGGCAAAGTCCAACATGGTTTGGCTCTTATTGGAGCATTAGCGCCATTATCTTTTGTATATGATTATAGAGCTATTTATATCGCTTCTTCTTATACAGATCATATTGATATTGATTGGGGATCCACTCCAGAGATAGACGAAAAGATTACTTGGGCAGGAGGAGTAAAAGTATATCATGATGGGTATGAATTAAAAAGACAAGATAAAGTAGATTTGATAGCGCAATTCGCTTCATATACAGATAACAAGTTCAAACTTAGAGTATGTTATTCTGAGCTGAGAACAGAGTTCAACTGTAGTAATTGTGAGAAATGTTTCAGAACTATTCTTGGTCTTATCCTAAATGGGAAAAATCCTAACGATTATGGTTTTAATGTTGACGAAACCGTGTATGATAAGTTTTATGAGGTGCTAAAAATTGGATCCGCTAGTAAAGGAGTAAAGTATTTTTGGTGGGAACTTATGGAGAAGGCTAAAAAAACAAATGAGTTTTATGTCTTTAAAAATAAAGAAGAAGAAACTTCTCAAATAGATAAAATTAGGGCAGGAAAAATTGACCAACTTTTAGAACAAAAATTAAATAACCCCAATAAAGGAAAACAAAGGATAAAATTTATAGTAAGAAATAAATTCCCTTGGTTGAGAGAAATATATAGAAAACTAAGATATTAAATAAAACAAAAGAAAAATTTAAACGTATGAAATACGGACTACTAACATATGTTGAAAATAAACGATTTTTTAATGTTGGAGACAATATTCAAAGTCTAGCTGCCAAGCAGTTTTTACCAAAAGTCGATGTTTTTCTAAATAGAGAGAAATTGGGGGATTATAATGGTGAGCCTGTAAAATTGATAATGAATGGTTGGTTTACACATAATACTCATCATTGGGTTCCATCAGAAGATATAGATCCTGTATTTGTATCTTTTCATATGAATAATACTGCCGCGCCGGCTATGCTAAGCGAAAAAGGAATAGCATATCTAAAAAAACACGAACCTATTGGGTGTAGAGATCAGTTTACTGCAGATACTTTGAAGGCTAAAGGAATTGATGCGTACTTTACTGGATGTTTGACCTTAACTTTGGACTCGTACAAAGTTGATGATAGCGAGCGTGGTGAAGATATTTATATTGTAGATCCTTTGTATAGCTACCCTAGACCAGAAAAAGTATTTTATAACGCTAAGCATACTATAAAAAATATTCTTAATGGAACCGCTTTTCAATTAAATAAAAAGAACAAACATCTTAAGAATTTTATCAGTGAAGAGGTGTTGAATACAGCAGAATTTATTAATCAAGAGCCACCATCAAATCAATACACTGATGAAGAAAAATTTGAAATGGCAGAAGCACTGTTAGGTAAATACGCAAAAGCAAAATTGGTTATTACCTCCAGAATTCATTGTGCATTGCCATGCTTGGCTTTAGGGACTCCAGTAATTTTTGTAAATGGATTTGATAGTTTTGTAGACTCTTGTCGTTTTGATGGAATCCTAGAGTTGTTTAATCGAATTGATATAAACAGTAAAACTGGGGAGTTTACTGCTAATTTTGATCTAGACGGAAAAATTAATAAAAATACAATAGTGCAGAACCTTGAAAAACATCATGATCTTGCCAATGCACTAAAAGAAAAGGTGAGAAGCCAAGTAAACTAATAAATTTTCCAAGGGGGCTTATGGACAAAAGTGTTAGTAATAAGATACGTATTCTTTCTTTCTATTCCATTTTTATGGTGGTAGTTTGTCATGCATACAATCTGACCAATTTAGATATTGAAACTAATAGAGATGTAGTATATTATATAGAGTATTTGTTCGCATTAGAGCTGTCAAATATCTTTATACCGATGTTCTTTTTTATCTCTGGTTTTCTATTTTTTAAGAACCATGATTTCTCTGTCTTTACATTTAAGAGAAAAATTAAAAATAGATTTAAAACTTTGGTGATTCCATATTTTTTGTGGTGCGGATTATGGTTTTTGATTGTATATGCCATTCAGTTTATACCAATGCTATCTCATTTTTTTGAAGAACCACTTTACGAAATGCCCCTGTGGAGACAAGCATGGTTGGCATTTGTTGATCCAATAAATTATACATTTTGGTTTATTAGAGAATTGATATTTTATATCTGGATAACACCTCTGATTTATTTGGCTATAAAATATTTTAAATTCTATTTTTTAATCTTTTTATGTGCCTTACTTTTTTTAGAACAACCTAGTTTGTTTTATGCCAATAATGTTTATCTATTTCAGTATTTGGGTTTATTTTCATTTACTTGTGGGGCGTACACTTCTATTGCAAAACTTAATATCATATCAAACTTCAAAACATCAACCTACTTGTTATCGGTAGTGGTTTGGGGAATATGTATTTTCTTTAATTTCTATGTTAGAGATGCTTATGAAGAAACACATATAATTGCCATCCTCTGTAAAAGAATAACCATGTTTGTTGGTTTTTTTACAGTGTGGACTATGTATGATTTTATTAACAAGAAATATGAGTTTACTAATAAACCCCTTTATGGATATCGTTTTTTTATATATGCAGCACATGGGGTTGCATTAACATATTTTACAAAGATATATGTAAGATACATTGGCGAGAATGATATTGTGTTGTTGGCTCTATTTTTTATGAGCTCTGTGTTAGCAACGTTGGCATGCGTTTGGTGTGCCAAGTTACTTCAGAAAACAACACCAAAGGTATATTCGCTTTTAACAGGAAGTAGATAAATGAAAAAATTACTCTATATAACGAACAAAACATTTGGTCCAGGAGGCTTAGAGAGAGTATTGTCTATAAAAGCAAGTCATTTGGCAGACCATATGGATTATGAGGTTCATATTGTAACCCTGGATCAGGGTGATGCCGAAATGTTTTACGATTTTAGCTCTAAAATTATACATCACGATATAACAACAAGTAGTAATCCTGTTCAACTCTTGATAAACTACGTAAAAGGACTCAGGAAAGTTGTAAAGCAGGTTAAACCAGATATAATTTCTGTATGTGATGATGGGTTAAAAGGTTTTTTTGTTCCATTATTGATAGGTAAACCTTGCCCGATGATTTATGAAAGGCATGTGTCTAAAAATATTGAAATTAAAAGCGCCAAACCATCGTTACTAAGTAGAATTTCTACAAGCCTAAAGTTCTGGCTTATGAATATAGGTGGGAAATCATACGATAGTTTTATAGTATTGACAAACGGAAACTTGAAAGAATGGAACTTAAAGAATCTTAAAGTAATTCCTAACCCATTGTCATTTTATCCAGATCAGCAAAGTTCTCTAAGTAATAAAAAGGTTTTGGCTGTTGGTAAACAGAGTTTTCAAAAAGGTTACGATAGATTGTTGCAGAGCTGGAAACTGGTTTTGGAAAAATATCCTGATTGGGTTTTGGATATTTATGGTACCATTAGCGAAAAAGAAGGGTTAGATAGTTTGGCTAGTACTTTGGGAGTGTCAGAAAAAGTAAATTTCTATGAACCCGTTAGAAATATTGCAGATAAATATCAAGAAGCATCAATCTATGTGATGTCCTCCAGGTATGAAGGTTTTGGAATGGTTTTAACAGAAGCTATGGCATATGGGGTTCCTTGTGTTTCGTTTGATTGCCCACACGGACCATCAGATATTATACTTGATAAAAAAGATGGGTTATTAATCAAAAATGATGATACAGTAGCTTTTGCAAAAGGGATCATGTTTTTAATAGAAAACGAAGAAGATAGAAAAATGATGGGAGATAAAGCAAGAACCTCTGCCAAACGATATCTTCCTGAAGCGGTTATAAAAGAATGGAATCAATTATTTGTTAATTTAATTCATCCTAATTAATGAAAAATATTTTACTTATTATACCATATGGAGGTGTAGGAGGCATGGAGAGGTTAGCATTTTCTTTTTATAATTTTTATAAAAAAGAAGGGCATTTTATCAAGGCTGTGAAATTTATTAAACTCGAAAATGATATCATTAATTTTGATAAAGAGGATGAGTTGTATTTTTCAGATCGGGATTTTAGCGAAATGTCAAAAGCAGAACGACTTAAATTCTATATTTCGGTTCCGTACAAATTAAGAAAAGTAATTAAAAAACATAAAATAACTCATTCTATAGCATTTGGTGCAATGCCAAATGTGTATAGTTCTTTGACTTATACAAAAGATTATAAAATAGCAAGTATTCATGCCCTAAAAAGTGTAGAGCTTAGTAATAATTCTTTACTGAGTAAAATGACAAGATTTGGCTATAAATACACCTATAAAAACCTTGATAAAGTTGTTTGTATTAGTAATGCTATTAAAGAAGACTTAATAAATAAATGTGATTTTAAATTTATCAATAAATTAAAAGTCATATACAACCCTCATGATGTTAATGAAATTCAGAAACGTTCTGTCGAGGATATAACAATACCTGAAGAAATTGAATTATTTGATTCAAAATCAATATTATTTATAGGAAGACTTTCTACCCAAAAATCTCCATGGCATTTAATCAAAGCGTTTTCTTTGGTACTTAAAAATATACCAGATGCCAAGTTAATTTTTATAGGAGATGGAGATGCAGGAGTATTAAATCATCTTGAAAATTTGATTGATGAGTTAAATATTAAAGAACAAATACATTTTTTGGGAAGAAAAAAGAATCCCTATAAGTATTTGGTAAAAGCTAAGACATTAGCTCTTGCTTCACACTATGAAGGAACACCTAATGTAATTGTAGAAGCCATGTGCCTAGCAACTCCAATAGTATCATCATGCTGTACATATGGGATTGTTGAGTTAATGAGTCTTAACGAGCATACAGTCAAAGATGAAATGATTGAAGTAGAAGCAGGAATTATTACTCCAAATTTGTATAAAGATAAATTGGGTATTCCTGAGACGAACGATTTTATTAGCGAAGAACATACCCTCTCTGAAGCTATAGAATTAATGTTGCAATCGTCAAAATATAAAGAAAATCTGGAAGGCAACAAAAATGAATTATTAATGAAATTTGATCTAGAAAAAGTAGCAAACGAGTATTTGAGCTAAAAAATAACTTTGTAACCTTAGACTTCAAAGTGATATTGTTGTAATATCTAATAAACCAAAATGAATCTAGTTTTTGACATACAAAAATCTATAGAAGAGAATTATACTAATAACGCTTTTTGTTTTAGTAATACCCATTATAGTTATAAGGATTTTGCTCAGGTAATATCCGATATAAGAAAGGCTATTCGATCTTCTGTAAAAGATGATGAAATTAATATTGGCTTAATTGCCAACGATGATATTCAGACCTATGCATCAATAATTGCTTTATGGATGGAAGGTAAAGCTTATATCCCTTTGCACCCTGATTTTCCTGTGGGTAGAAATAAAATGGTCATTGACCAAGCAGAAGTGAAAACCGTTTTGGATTCTTCTGAAACTGAAATTTTTACTGAATGCAATACTATTTTAACCAAACAGTGTAATTCTTCAGAAATTAATTTAACACCAGTAGAAGTTACCGACGACGATCTTGGATACATATTCTTTACATCAGGTACAACCGGAACCCCAAAAGGAGTGCCTATTACTTTTGGTAATCTGTCGGGTTTTATGGACGCTTTCTGGGAATTAGATTACCCAATAACAAGTGAGGACAGATGTCTACAGATGTTTGAGTTGACATTTGATTTATCAGTAGTATCATATTTAGCGCCAATACTTAAGGGAGCTTGTATCTATACAATTCCAAAAGAAGAAATCAAGTATAGCTATATATTTGAGCTGATGGAGGATTATGAGTTAACCTTTGCTTTGATGGTGCCATCAATACTTCATTATTTACGACCTTATTTTGATGAAATTGATTGCCCAGCTATGAAATATAGTCTTTTTTGTGGCGAAGCACTACCACTAGATGTTACAGAAGAATGGAGCACATGTATTCCTAATGCTACAATAGCAAATGTATATGGACCTACAGAATGTACTATTTTTTGCACAGATTATACCTTTAAGAGAGGAAAATATAACAAAACACATAATGGAGTTTTGACTATCGGTAAGGATATGAAAAATACAACTACCATTATTGTAGATGAAGATAATAATGAGGTTAAAGAAGGAGAAAACGGAGAATTGTGTTTAAGTGGATCTCAACTCACCCCTGGGTACTGGAAAAATGAGGAAAAAAATAAAGAAACTTTCTTTTATAAAGAGTATAAAGGAAAAAATATACGATTTTACAGAACCGGAGATTTATGTACAGTAGATAAAGATGGAGATATACTATACCTCGGAAGAGTAGATTTTCAAGCAAAAATACAAGGATTTAGAGTAGAGCTGTCAGAAATTGAGTTTCATGCAAAAGCAGCTTTAGACAAGATAAATGTTGCAGCTATAGCTTTTATAAACAGCATACATAATACAGAAATTGGATTAGTTATAGAATCTGAAGAATTTGAAACAAAAGAACTGCTGGATGAGTTAAAAAATAGCCTCCCGCAGTATATGATCCCTTCCCAAATCAAATTTATGAATGCATTTCCTCTTAATACAAATGGAAAAACAGATAGGAAAAAACTAAAAGAGTTATTTAATAAGGGTTAAAAAGAATTAATTGTAAAGCATGGAAACAAATATTATAAAAGGAAAAATAAGCGGAGTGCTAGAAGCTATTTTAGAGCATACTAATTTTGAACTGCACGATGAATTAACCGCCAAAGATGTAGATGGTTGGGATTCGCTATCACATATGATGATTATTACCAAGATCGAAGAAGAATTTAATATTCGATTTAAGCTAAGAGATTTGAATAAACTTAAAAATTTAGGCTCGCTTGTTTCTGTAATTCAGACTAAAATATAATCTATAAGACGTGGTTTTTAATTCATTAGATTTTGTCGTTTTTGTTATTCCTGTATTTTTATTATACTGGTTACTCTTTAGTAAATCTAGTGTGTACCAGAATCTTTTTCTGTTACTGGTAAGTCTATTTTTTTATGCCTGGGCAGATTGGAGGTTTTTGATATTATTACTTGTCAGTATAGGTGTTAATTTTTATTTGGGACTAAGAATTTATCGTACACCAGAGGATCGTAAAAAAAGTATTTTTCTATATCTGGGGTTGATATTTAATATTGGGTTGTTATTATATTTTAAATATTTTAATTTCTTTTATGAAGGATTTTACGAGATTTTAAACGTATTTGGGGTAGAATCAAGTTATACGTCATTAGTAATATTATTGCCTTTGGGAATCAGTTTCTTTACTTTTCAAACATTGGGATACCTTATTGATGTTTATAATGAAGAAATAGAACCTAGTAAAAACCTTATAGAATTTTCAGTTTTTGTCACTTTCTTTCCAAAAATACTTTCTGGACCTATAGAAAGAGCAGCAAAGTTTATCCCGCAGATCCAGGAAAAAAGACAATTATCATATCAGACAACAGTAGATGGGCTACGACAAATATTATGGGGACTATTTGCCAAAATCGTTGTTGCCGAAAATTGTGCGGCCATTGTCAATCCTATTTTTGGCAACTATGAAAATGAATCAGGAAGTGTATTGTTGGTAGGTACATTTTTTTATGCGATACAGCTATATGCAGACTTTTCAGGTTATTCAAATATGGCAATTGGGGTATCCAAACTTTTTGGGATACAGTTAATGCGTAATTTTTCAACCCCATTTTTTTCAACAAATATTAGTGATTTTTGGAGAAAATGGCATATTTCGTTAACTACTTGGATGATGGACTATGTGTTTACACCACTTTCATTTACATTGAGGAGACACCAGAAAAAAGGATTGATCTTTTCTATTATAGCCACCTTTATTTTGGTGGGCTTCTGGCACGGAGCTAATTGGACATTTGTGGTTTATGGACTTTTACATGGGATTTATTTTGTGCCACTGGTGTATTCTGGAAAAATGAATTCTTCTGAAATTGTAGCAAAAGGAAAGTTATTTCCATCAATTAAGGAGGTGTTAAAGATGATCCTACTATTCGTTCTGGTAATGCTAACAGATGTCTTTTTTAGAGTAGATAATGTTGCGATGGGGTTTGACTATTTGGGAAGAATTTTTTCTTTTAGCATTGCTGAATTTCCTTCTATTGTACTTACTTCTGCCAGTATAATTACTCTTGCATTGATAGGAATATTTGTTCTTGTAGAATGGAGCAATAGAGAAAAAGATCATGATTTCGAGATAAGCAACTATAGTATTTACCTGAGATGGATTTCTTATATATCTATTTTTGTATTGATTTTACTTTTTGGGAAAAGCTCTGAAACATTTATATACTTTCAATTTTAAACTATGAGATTATTACTTTTAAAGTTGGGTCTTTTTTTTATGTGTTGTCTAGGGATAACCACTTTTGTATTAGTGAAATATGGAGGAAATGTAGATTATTTTTATCAAAAATTTACTACCCCAAAAGCAACATCTATGATTATTGGTGATTCTAGAAGTATGCAAGGAATACAGCCTAGAGTTATAAATGAAAGATTTAAAGAATTAGAGTATCAGTTACCAATATTTAATTATAGTTTAACTATTGCAGAGACACCAATAGGTCCTCTTTACAATAAAAGTATCGAAAAGAAATTAGATCAAACATCGCAAAATGGAGTCTTTATTATTTCGGTTACTCCATGGATGTTTGGATCTGATAAAAATAATGATAATGACAAAGGAGAGTTTAGAGAGGCTGGTCGACCACCACATAATATGAGGTTTGTAAATACAAACCCTAATTATGAATATCTTTTTAAAAACCTCACCTATTTTCATTTCAAAGCACTTTTTAGAAAAACATCTACCATGCATAAAGACGGGTGGCTAGAAGAGAATAACCTTCCGAAAAACCCAAAAGTTTTTGAAGAATGGAAAAAAAGGCAAGGAAGATTATTTGACAAAATGATAAGAAATTATGAAACTTCTTCCTTACGACTAGAGAGCCTGGATGAGTTAGTTAAAAAGTTAAAAGAACATGGCGAAGTGTATTTGGTACGTATGCCTATAGATTTGGATTTTATAGACGTAGAGAAATCATTCTATTTGAATTTTGATAAGGATATAAATGACATTGCAAAAACCAATAATATCGACTACTTTAATTTTAATGCACCTGATAGACATTCTACTTTCAAAACATATGACGGTCATCATTTGGACAAACATGGAGGTTTAGAATTTACAAATATACTCTGTGATTCAATCCTAAAAAATAGAGCTAATAGTAAGTAAAGAAGATAATTAATACATTGCAAGAATAAAATAATATACAAAACAGATGGTATCTATACTTATAACATTATATAAAATCTTTCTGATTCCGCATTTGGTGGTATATAGATTTAGTAAGAATAGAGCTAAAATTGATATGGATATCGATCGATGGGCAGCAGTGAAAGGAATGAAGATGGGAAAGTATGTGTTACTTCTGGACTTTCTGGCAAATTCTCGCGACTTTAGAACTATTTTCTATTTTAGAACACGCAGTTTGGTTTCTCATGCCCTAAATATATATTGCCGAAAACAGTCTAATTTCACAATTGATATTAGTACTAAATTAGGAGGGGGAATTGTTACAGGACATCCATATTGCACAATTTTAAATGCAGACGCTATAGGGGATAATTTTTATGTAAATCACCTAGTTACAATAGGTGAAGAAAAAGGAAAAAGACCTACTATAGGTAATAATGTATCGATCTATACAGGAGCAATTGTAATCGGTGATATCACGATTGGTGATAATTGCATTATAGGAGCAGGTAGTGTAGTGACCAAAAGTATTCCCGATAATTGTACTGCGGTTGGTAATCCGGCAAGGATCCTAACTAAAAAAATAAATAGAGAAATGAAATATAAAAAAGATTAAACATGTTTGATTTTGTTCCTTTAGAATATTATTTCCCTCTATATATTAACGCTTTCTTTTTTCTAGTGATGTTTACACTATTACACACTCGAGTGTTAAAGATGGAAGATTCTAAGAATGTCATTTTTATTAATATAGCAGGATACTTGTTAATGACATTTGTTATATTATATATGGGACAAAGACCTATCAGTGGAAAATACTTTGGGGATATGCGAACCTATACCCGGTATTTTGAGAATTATATGATGGGAGGAGAGATATTAGGGTCAAAAGATATCTTTTTTCATGTGTTTATGAAAAGCCTGTCATATGTTGTTTCTACACATACCTTTTTCACGATTATGGCGATGATATATGTCTTGCCATTATATAGAATTTCCAAACAATTATTTAAAGAATATTGGTATTACGCATTTCTAATGTTCGTAGTATCATTTTCTTTTTATACCTATGGAGTAAACGGTATTAGAAATGGAGCAGCAACTTCTTTGTTTTTACTTGGGGTAAGTTATAATCGGAACAAAGTAATCATGGCGCTTTGTTTTTTGGTTTCGGTTTCATTTCATAAAACAATGTTCCTTCCGATACTCGCATTTGTCACTACATATTTCTATAATGATCCTAAAGTATTTTTAAAAGGATGGCTTGCCTGTATTCCTTTATCATTGGCTATGGGAAGCGTTTGGGTATCTATTTTTAGTAGCCTAGGTTTTGATGATAGACTTGCAGGATATTTAACCACTCAGGCAGAAGAAGGAACTTTTGCGAGCACTGGTTTTCGATGGGATTTTTTGTTTCATAGCGCTTTTGCGGTATTTGCAGGATGGTACGCCATTTATAAGAAAGATTACAAGGATCAGTTTTACTACCAACTTCTAAACACCTATCTAATTTGTAATGGGTTTTGGATTTTGGTCATAAAAGCAAATTATTCGAATAGGTTTGCTTATTTATCATGGTTTATGATGGGGCTAGTGGTTATCTATCCATTTATAAAACAAAAATTTTTTAAAGATCATCATTTTATGATTGGTAAAATAGTACTCGTCTATTTTATGTTCACCTATGCTATGTATTATTTATATTCTTGATAAAGATTAACCAACAAAGAAAGTATGAAAACGATTACAGTATTTACTCCTACTTATAATAGAGCTTATTGCTTACATAAATGTTATGAAAGCCTAATTAGACAATCAAATCAGGATTTTGTATGGCTTATTATTGATGATGGCTCTTCTGATAATACTAAAGAATTAGTAGACTCATGGATTAAGGAGGATAAGATAGATATACAATATCACTACCAAGAAAATTTGGGGATGCACGGAGGGCATAATGCTGCTTATAGGCTTATTGAAACCACACTTAATGTTTGCATCGATAGTGACGATTGTATGGGAGAAGAAGCAATTCAGAAGATATTGGACTCTTGGGAACGTATTAAAGATAAATCAGAATTTGCTGGTATTGTAGGTCTTGATGCCGATGAAGATGGAAATATTATAGGAACCAAAATCCCTGAAAATGTTAAAGAAACTACATTGTATGAAATATATCATACTCATAAGGTCGTAGGCGATAAAAAATTAGTATATAGAACCGAAGTAGTAAAGAAATATCCGCCATATCCTATTTTTGAAGGAGAACGGTTTGTTCCTCTAGGGTACTTATATCAACTAATTGATCAGGATTATAAGTTATTACCTGTTAATGAAGTTTTTTGCGTAGTAGAGTATATGACTGATGGCTCTAGCATGAATATGCTAAAACAGTATAGAAGACACCCCAGAGGATTTGCGTTCTCGAGAAAAAGTAGAATGCAATTGGCAGATAATTTTAAGGACAGGTTTAAAAATGCCATTCATTATGTTTCAAGTTCTTTGTTTATAAAGAATGGTGCTTTTCTAAAAGAATCCCCTAAAAAACTAATTACTTTTTTAGCAATCCCGCTTGGGGTATTACTAAATTTATATATCAGATTTAAAACTAAAGGCGAATTTTAATGGGAGTAATAAGAGTTCTACAAGTTTTTACAGTGATGAACCGGGGAGGGGCAGAATCCATGATTATGAACTATTATCGAAAGATAGATAGAGAAAAAATTCAATTTGATTTTTTGGTTCATCGAAAAGAAAAAGCAGCCTTTGATGAGGAAATAGAAAGTTTGGGTGGTAAGATCTATAAGTTTGATGCCATCAATCCATTATTTCCAGGGTCTTATTATAGTCAATTGAGGGCTTTTTTTAAAGAACATCAGGAATATGATATCATCCACTCTCACTTAAATACATTTAGTTGCTTTCCTTTAAAAATAGCAAAAGAGTTTAATATCCCTTGTCGTATAGCCCATGCTCATATTGCCATTGACAAGGTGAATCTTTCTACACTATTTACGCAAAAAGAAAGTTTTAAAGAGACATTAAAAAAGCTAATAAAATTTCAACTCAAGAAAAGAATTAAGAAGGATGCCACTCATTATTTTTCTTGTGGAGAAAAAGCTGGTAATTGGTTATTTGGAGATACTCCTTTTACGACAATGAATAATGCCATCGATACAGAAAGTTTTAAATACGATGAGTTAGTGTCTATGACTTATAAAAAAGAATTTGGTTTAGAAAATGAATTAGTTCTTGGTCATATAGGGCGTTTTGTAAGTCAAAAAAACCATGCGTTTTTACTGCACATTTTTGCAGCTGTACTGGAAAAAAAACCTGATTCGAGTTTAATTCTTATAGGAGATGGTCCTTTGAAAGCCTCAATGGAAAAAGAAGCTAAACATTTGGGAATAGATCATAAAGTACATTTTTTTGGGGTTCGTACAGATATTCCGCAGTTATGCCAGATGTTGGATATATTTGTTTTTCCTTCTTTTTATGAAGGATTACCTGTTACTCTGATCGAAGCGCAAGCCTCAAGTTTAAAGATCTTTGCTTCTGACACCATTACATCAGAGGTTCATTTAACAGATAATATTCAATTTCTTTCAATTGATGCTCCAGCAAAAGAATGGGCTGATCAGATAGTGGATATAGGAACTTTTAAAAAAGAAGATCAAACCAATAAGATTATTGAAGGAGATTATGATATTGTCTCAAATACAAAAACGATCGAAGAATTTTATTTCCAACAAATAGGTGAATAATCATGGGGAAGCTTCAAGAAAAAATATATAACAACCTGCCATATCCGTTTAAGTTTATCCTACTTAATATTAAGGCATTTCAGAATAGTAAGCAACGGTACACCAAAGAATTTGATAAATACTTACAAGAATATATTGGTTTATGGAATGCAGATATAAAAGTAATTAAAGAGTATCAGAAAGAGAAATTGATTGGTTTACTTTCAGAGGCATATCAATATTCAGAATGGTATAGTAGTATAATGAAGCCATTAGGAATAACGATTAAGGCTATCGAAGAAAATCCATATGAGGTGCTTCAAAAAATGCCTATTTTAAAAAAGACAGAAAGGAAAACCAGTGCAGATACAATTGTAAATACCAGCCGCAAGACTGATGCTGTTGGCTATACTAGTGGTACATCAGGTGCACCAACTATTAATTATTTAGATTCAGAATCTATAAATCGTTCCTTTGCGCTATGGAGGAGATTTCATAAAGTTATAGGATTAGATACGCAAAAGGTAAGGCAAGTTCGTTTTTCTGGAAGACTTATGGTACGCCCTGATGCAAAAAAACCACCATTTTGGGTGTATAATTATTTCGAACGTCAGTTGCTCATGTCAACATATCATTTGAAAGAAAGTAATTTGGGGCACTATGTAAAAAAATTAAATGATTTTAAGCCTTTGTTATTAGATGGTTACCCTTCAGCGATTTATATTCTTAGTCGATTTATTAATGAGAACAATATTACTTTAGATTTTACTCCAAAAGCTATTGCTGTTACGGCAGAAACGTTATACGATTACCAACGGTTAGAAATGGAAAAAGCGTTTAAATGTCATGTTTTTAATCAATATGCGTCTAGTGAAGGAAGTCCGTTTATAACAGAATGTACAGAAGGTAATTTGCATTTAAATTTAGACTCAGGAGTGTTCGAATTTATAACAACCGATGGAAAAAAAGCTAAACCAGGAGACGTTGCTCAGCTTATGGTAACAAGCTTTACAAATTTAAAAACCCCTTTAATAAGATATAATATAGAAGATACCATATTGTTATCTGAAAAGGAAATTGTGTGTCCTTGCGGATGTGCCACGCCGATTATTGAAAAACTAACAGGTCGAGAAGATGATATTTTATGGACTGAAGAAAAAGGATATGTAGGGAGAATGGATACGGCTTATAAGGGATTAGAAGGAATCGTAAAGAGCCAGATAATACAAGAAAGTCCGCAAGAGATTATTGTCAACTTAATAGCTGATCAAAAGTTTGATGAATCAATGCAAGAAAGCTTATTACACAATCTAAAAACCAGATTGGGTGAAAATATATCCTATCAAATTAATACTGTAGAGGATATTCCATTAGGACCAAATGGTAAATTTGACGCCGTAAAAAGGAATTTCAAAATAAAATTGTAAAAGAATCATGCTTTTTAACTCCTTTGAATTCTTCTTTTTTTTACCTATTGTCTTCATTCTCTATTGGTTTGTTGTCTATAATAATATAAAACTTCAAAACATATTATTGTTAATAGCTAGTTATGTGTTTTATGGGTGGTGGGATTGGCGTTTTCTATCATTAATAGCATTGAGTACATTGATGGATTATACCGTTGGATTTCGCATACACAAAGCTATAGATAAGCAGAGAAAAAGGAGATGGCTATGGGTAAGTGTTATATTTAATCTGGGGTTATTAGGCTTTTTTAAGTACTATAACTTTTTTATCGAATCATGGATCGATCTTTTTGCATCTGTTGGTTATGAATTCACAAGTACCTGGACACTAAAAGTAATTCTACCTGTTGGGATTTCTTTTTATACTTTTCAGACTTTGTCATATTCTATAGATATATATCGAGAGAAACTACAGCCTACCAAAGATTTTGTTGCTTTTGCCGCTTTTGTTTCGTTTTTTCCCCAATTGGTTGCAGGTCCGATTGAAAGAGCTACCAATCTGTTACCTCAGTTTTTGCAAAAAAGAACATTTACCTATAAAGCATTTTCTTATGGTATCAAATTAATGATTTGGGGATTTTTCTTAAAGCTGGTTGTAGCAGATCGAGCAGCTATCTATGTTGATGCCGTATATAATAATGTCGAAAATCATGATGGTCTTAGCTTTATTGCCGCTACAGTGTTATTTGCTTTTCAGATATATGGAGATTTTGCTGGATATTCTTTAATTGCTATTGGTACCTCCAAACTTTTTGGATTTGATCTAATGACAAATTTTAGGCGTCCGTATTTTGCCGCATCGGTTAGTGAATTCTGGACCCGATGGCATATTTCATTATCTACATGGTTTAGAGATTATTTATATATCCCTTTAGGAGGTAATAGGGTAGCAAAACCACGTTGGTTGTTTAATCTTTTTATTACTTTTTTGATTAGTGGATTATGGCATGGTGCTAACTGGACTTTTGTAGCATGGGGAGCATTAAACGGGTTTTATTTAATTCTTGAAGTACTTCTATTTAAAAAGAAAAGAAAAGGGGTAGTCAATGTGTTACTAACTTTTGTTTTGGTCAATTTTGCCTGGGTATTTTTTAGAGCAAATAGTATTGAAAATGCTATGCACATCATAAGCGAAATATGTACAGTTCCGGGACGATTATATATAGGAAGTGGAGATGATATTACAGCTTCATTATATGCAACTCTAGCCATTGCTATCCTTGTATTGGTAGAGCTTAAAAAAGAATATTTTAATACCTTGTTTTCAATTTCAAAACACAAATTTGAATTGGTAAGAATGGCAGGATATGCTTTTTTAATTTATATAATATTGTATTTTGGGGTATTTGGTAAAAGTCAATTTATTTATTTTCAGTTTTAAGAAATGATGCAAAAGGAGTATACAAAATCATTTATCAAGCTAGGGAAGTTTATTATCATCTTTCTCATAGCTGATCTTGTATTGGGTGTGATTTCCAAACAGTTATTTTTTAGCCAGGAAACAGGAAAATATGCCAGAGCCAATCATGCTATTAATAAAACTGATGCCAAGGTACTGATTTTGGGTAGTTCTCATGCACATCGTCATTATGTACCAGAGGTAATAGAAGAAGAATTAAAAGTATCCTGTTACAATGCAGGGGCAGAAGGACAGCAATTGTTATACCATGCAGCACTACAAAAAATGATTTTGAAGCGAACAAAACCCGAGTTACTTATTCTCAATATTGACGAGGACTTTTTGTATTATTCTAAAGAAGCTTATGATAGACTTAGCGATTTACATCCTTATTATTCTGATCATGGCGATGTTCTACAACCAATATTAGGATTACAATCAAAATTAGTAGACTTCAAATTGTTCTTTAATGCCTATCAGACTAATTCAACGATTATGCATGTATTGAGATATTATGCTTCTCCTCAGATTGATTATAAAGGATACCGACCTTTATTTGGTAAAATAAAGCCTTCTGTTGGATCTATAGATGAAAAAGAATCTGATAATAAAGATAAAAAAGGAGAGATAGACCAAAATTTTGTTACGGCATTGCATAGTTTTATTACTACAGCAAGAGATAATAATATAAAATTGGTTTTTGTTACTTCGCCAACTTATAAACCTGTTGATCATTCTACAAATGAGTCTTTTACTCATATCAAAGCGATAGCAGAAAAAGAAAAGGTTCCTTTTTTGGATTATTTTAATGCAGGGCAATTTACAAGTATACCAGAATTGTTTCATGATCCTTCTCATCTTAATGATGATGGTGCACGTTTGTTTACCAGAGATTTGGCCAAGCAATTAAAAAAAAGCCAGAACTAAATGTAGTCCTGACTTTTTTGAGGGTCTACTAGAGATTAGAGGGTATTAGTTACATGTATTACCTGTATCTGTAATAGCATTTGGAGTATTCGAGTTATTGTTTAGGCATACGTATCTAGCAGCACCAGTGGGTTCGGTAATTGTGTTGTTTGTTATAGATACGCTGGTGTGACTACCATATAGACGAATACCATCACTTTGATCTGGTTTGATCTTTGTGTTTGAGGATATTTTTATATGTTTAGCATTTCCTATTTCCAATCCTCCAATAACTTCGTTGTTTTTAAAGGTAACTCCGGTTGCGTTAGAAAAACTTACCTTTTTTGTATTAAGAAATTTATTGCCTTCAAGTGTTAGTCTATAGTTTTCATATTCGGGTTTGTCATTGAGTTGAGCAAAATACACATGAAATCTCCCTGCGGTCACTTCATTCCCTTTAAGAGATACGTTGTTTACAAATGAGTTTGTAGCACTAATCCCATTACCGGTTACATTAATTATATTGTCATTAATTTCAGAGTTAGTAGACCTACCTATTTGTAAGCCGATACCACAATCGTTTATAATATTCTCGGTAATATTGGTGTCATCTGCATTTGTAGCGACCCCTATAGTATATCCGTTGATGGTATTGCCGGATATTTCATTATTGAAGGCTGTTTCACCACCATTGGCGGCAAATATGGCGAATCGTTCTTGTGCACCTGCCGAGGTAGCATTAAATGTGTTATTAATGATTTTAGTGCCAGAGGTATGTGTAAATACCAGTTGGGTATCAAAGGTATTATTTTCTACGGTCACATCCTGACCTATAGTAACCGATACTGATCCACCACGACTATTGATTTCTGTATTGTTACTAATGTCAATATCAAATGCTTTTTCATATTCCTGCAGCTCACCGGTAACGGGGTCTCTTCTTCTGGTAGCTTCGATGTTAATAGCGTATCCTACTTCTCCACCATTAGAGTTGCCCATTGGATGTCCTGTATTGATAAAAGTGTTGTTTTTGATCGTTACATCTCTTCCGTCGGTAAATGCAATACTCATTCTTCTGTTGTCTTTGAAAGTACAATTCTTGATCGTTACACCTGTAGTTGGTTTGTATGTGTTGGGGTTAAAAGAGAATCCAAAAGAGTATATGGCAATACCTCCTTTTGACCCTTCGATAAAGGTCATACCATCAAGGGTAATATTTCTTCCAGAATGGATATGAAATAGATGACTTCCTTCCTGCCCGTTGTTGGCAGAATATTGTCTTTGAAGTCGATCTCCATGCAAGGTTCCTCCAGATGCAGTTACGTTTTCTACATCACGAACAGCCAGGATTGCTCCATTCATTTTGCCCGCTTCGGCAGGAAAAGCACGTAGATGGGTATTGTCTGTCATTTCGAGATTGAAATTGGAAGGAATATTTACAGACTCTTTTGAAGTGTGAAATACATACACATTTGGAGGCGTGATCTTAGTTACTTCAAAATAAGCATCGAATTTATCTATTTTGAAAGTAGTGCCTCCCAGTTCTTTGATAAAGAAAAATAGACGTTCTAGTTCTTGATTATTTTTTAATGCAGTATCAGAAGTTGTGGGTCCTTCTTCAATACCTTCCCATCGGGAAGGATAAAAATCAAAGGTAGTATCTTTAAGCTGTGCATTTCCTTCGATATTTAGGTTAGAACTTAATAATCTTCCGTCGATGGTTCCGCTGGAGAATACTAATGTCCCATTTTTGATATCTCCACCTTCAAACTCGAAGTCAACATTATTAGGTAAAGTGATGGTTTCTCCTTTAAGATCAAGGATACAATTTAATACAATTGTTGAATTGGCAACAACGTTGGACAAATCAAAATCACAGGGTGTTGTCACTATATTAGGGCACTCGTCGTGGTCTGTATTTTGATTACGACTTTCGGGTGGAGCTTCCTGTATGATTTCTTTGGTGCATGAAGCGGTTATGCAAATCATGGAGGCTAACAGGTAATAAAACAAATTTTTCATTAGAGGGATGTTTTTGGTTAAACTATTAATTTGAAAAAAAGTAATGTTTTATCATAGTGTATAGGATGGTATAGAGCATCTTAGGATAGTAACAATAGGCTTATTAAGCATATATCTATAAACAATCTTGTAGATGGTGTTAGTAAGTATTTATGGTTTAGGTAATGGTTTGGCATCATGTAAGCCCGTAAAACAGGATCTATGAAATCGGGATATCATCATCATAGGTATGTAACAAAGTCTTCTTTTATTGTTGGTAGTATATGTATTCTGAGTAGTAACAAATACTTTAATTAGCATTGTTAACTAAAAGCAATAAAAGAGGGTATTACATAAAAATTGATGTATTACATGGAGCAACTAAGTTAATCGCTATTCCAAACATTGGTATGTAGATCTATAGTGTTATGGGATATGGAAGGAGGTGAAAATAAAATGGGTAACATTGATGTGTGGTGTTTTGTGGTTAGTTATTTTGCACTAAGTGCAGATTGTATATTGTTAAGTGATTGGTTTTATAAAAACAAGATTTATGCCTTTATTTTATATAACAAAAAAGAAGAATGTGTTGTCTATTGAACTGTAATACTTTTGTAAGAATGTTTAGGATGCCCAGTATTTTTTATCGGTAATTTTGACCATTAATAGAGATTGTTTTATAAATCACTTTTGTTATACGGTTTTGTATATTTTTGGGTTAACAAAGCGAATCCCTGTAATAACTGTGGATACCTGTGGTGGTGTGGGGAAATATCACCCATATTTTATATTGGGTGCAGATGTAAAACTTATTTTTTTTCCTTCAATTTGATGTGTTGATAAGTGATATTACAACTGAAGAGGTATAGTTTTAGAGCCCAAATCAAGTTACATTTCTATTATGGAATAGCAGTACTCCTATAATATGTAAAGTGTAATTAGTACACCGTTTAGCCTTTTCCTAGGAACAAAAAAAACCTGCATAACATCTGTTATGCAGGTCATTTATATAAAAAATTATCTATTTACTTTATAAATTGATTGTAGGGGTTAGTTACAGGTATTTCCTGTATCTGTAATCGCACCAGGGGTGTCAGAGTTATTATTTAGGCATACAAACCTGGCAGCACCTGATGGTTCTGAGATTGTATTATTGGTAATAGAAACAGCAGAGTGTGTTCCATATAAACGTATACCATCACTTTCTTCAGGTTTGATCTGCGTATTAGATGATACTACTATATTGGATGCATTACCGATCTCCAGACCACCAATAACTTCGTTATTCTTAAAAGTAATTCCGTTTGCATTAGAGAAACTTACCTTTTTGGCATTAAGGAATTTATTACCATCCAGAGTTACTCTATAGGCATCGTATTCTGGCTTATCGTTTAATTGTGCAAAATATACATGAAATCCTCCAGCGGTAACAGTGTTACCTTTTAGGGTTACATTATTTACAAATGAGTTGGTAGCACTAATACCATTACCACTTACATTTATGGTGTTGTTATTTACCTGAGAATTTTTAGATTTTCCAATTTGCAATCCTATGGCACCGTCGGTGATTGTATTATTGGTAATATTGGTATCATCTGCATTAGTAGAAATCCCCAGATCATACCCACTGATGGTATTACCCGAGATCTCATTATTAAATGCAGTAACGCCACCATCTGCTGCGAATATAGCAAATCGATCTGCAGATTCTGCGGATAGGGCTTTAAACGTATTGTTAATTATTCGAGTACCAGAAGTATGTGTAAATACCAATTGGGTATCAAAAGTATTATTTTCTACAGTTACATTTTGTCCTATGGTTACCGATACACATCCACCACGGCTATTCTTTTCTGTATTCCCTCTAATGGTGATATCAAAGGCTTTTTCATATTCTTGTAATTCACCGGTATCAGGGTTTCTTCTTCGGGTAGCTTCTATATTAATGGCATAACCAACTTCTCCACCATCAGAATTAGCATCAGGTTGCCCAACATTAGTAAAAGTATTACCTTCAATAAGGATATCACGACCATCAGTAAGAGCGATACTCATTCTTCTTATATCTGTAAAGGAGCAATTCTTAATAGTGACCCCTGTTGTAGGTTTGTAAGTGTTTGGGTTAAAGGAAAAACCAAGAGAATGAATGGCAATAGCTCCTTTTGAACCTTGACTAAATTTAACACCATCAATAGTAATATTTCTTCCAGATTCAATGACGCATGTATGAGCTCCTTCCAGACCTACATCTGCAGATGAATACACACGAGATCTTCTATCTCCAATAAGGCGACCTCCTTTAACAGACGAATTTTCGACATCTCGAAAAGCTAAAATAGCTCCATTTTCTGTACCAGCTTCTCCTGTAAACATTCTCAGGTAGGTATCATCAGACATCACCAAATTAAAGTTTGAAGGGATGTTAACAGCTTCTATTGAAGGATGAAAAACAATACTGTAAGGAGCAGTGGGTTTAGTTACTTCAAAATAGGCATCAAACTTACCAATCTTAAAAGTTGTAGCTCCCAGGCTTTTGGTAAATTCCATTAATCGTTCCAATTCATCATTGTTTTGTTGAGCAATATCCGAGGTTGTTGTACCTTCTACGATACCTTCCCAACGGGAAGCAAAAAACTCAAATACAGGTTCTTTTAATTGTACATCACCTTCAAGCTCTAATGAAGAGCTTAAAAGCTCACCGGCGATTTTACCACCAGAGAAAATCAATTTTCCGTTTTTGAGATCACCTCCTTCAAATTCGAAATCAACATTATTAGGCAAGGTAATCGTTTCTCCATTAAGATCTAAAACGCAATCTAGTATAATAGTAGAGTTAGCAGCTACATTAGAAAGATCAAAATCACAAGGAGTAGTTACATCATTAGGAGGGGTATCTGGATCAGGATTATCTGGATCTGGATTGTCGGGATCGGGAGTAGGATTTTCTTCTCCCGTTTCAGGAGCAAGAACTTCATCTACATTCTCTTTGCTACAGGACATAGCAACGCAGGTCATAAGAATAAGTAGGTAATACAATAAGTTTTTCATGAGGGGGGGACTATTTTTCTGGGTTAATTATGTATTGCTCAACGTACGTTTTGTGATTCTATTGTGCAAATTTTATTTTTAAATGTTAAAATTTCAAAAAAAAATGTAAAACCTTGATTTTGTTAGGATAAACCTTACAAATGTTAATGTCTTTCAGTATGTAAATAGTCATTTATACTTGTTTTTTTACTTTGGGTCTAAAAAATAAAAGAAACTATCCTTTAGGGTTTTCAAACATTTTTAGATACCTATATTTGTATTCGAAAAATTCGATTAGAGTTCATCACATTATTAATTTGGGGAAATGCAAAAAATAATTCGGGTTACGACTGTGCCCATTTCATTAAGAAAACTACTACAGGGACAATTAAAATTTATGTCGCAGCACTATACTATGATCGGTGTGTCTGGTAAAGGAGAGGATCAGTTGGACTTGGTAGCCAAACAAGAGGAGGTGGCTGTTATTCCTGTAGAGATGACTCGTAAAATTACCCCGATTAAGGACCTGAAAGCTGTGTATAAACTATATAAGGTGTTTAAAAAAGAGAAACCGTTTATAGTACATAGCCATACTCCAAAAGCAGGAACCTTATCAATGCTGGCGGCAAAACTGGCAGGAGTACCGCATCGATTACATACTATAGCTGGTCTACCACTGCTAGAAGCTACAGGAGCCAAAAGACTATTACTGGATACCGTAGAAAAAATGACCTATGCCTGTGCAACCAAAATTTATCCTAATTCTACCGGTCTTAATGATATTATTATCAATAATAAATATACTTCGCCCAAAAAACTAAAAGTTATTGCCAATGGTAGTTCTAATGGTATAGATACTTCTTTTTTTGATCCGGCTTTATACTCAGAAAAGGATAAGACTACCTTATCAGATAGTTTAGGGATTCAATCTACAGATACGGTTATCGTATATGTAGGTCGACTGGTAAGAGACAAGGGGATACATGAACTTATTGATGCGTTTAAGAAATTAAGCCAGGTCTCAAAAAATATCAAGCTATTATTGGTAGGTACCTATGAAAAAGATCTGGATCCATTACAACCAGAGGCAGAAGAGGAGATAAATACGAATCCTAATATCATTATGGTGGGGTGGCAGAATGATGTACGACCTTATTTTGCGATTTCGGATATATTGGCATTTCCTAGCTATCGAGAGGGATTTCCTAATGTGGTTATGCAAGCTGCATCTATGGGTCTGGCTAGTGTAGTGACAGATATTAATGGGTGTAATGAGATCATAACCGATGGTGAAAACGGTAAAATAGTACCTGCAAAGGATACAGATTTGTTATTCGAAAATCTAAAGACCTTAGTAGAGGATAAAACCTTGAGAAATACATTGGCGAGTAAAGCGCGTGAGTCTATCACCAGTAGATATGAGCGTAAAGTGGTTTGGAATGCTCTTTTGGAAGAGTATCGCAGACTAGAATCTCTTTAACCCCTTATTTACAGGCGCCCGCGCGGTGCTGAAAGCTTAGAATATACCGCTGGTCGATAAAACTTGTGCGAAGGAGGGTATACATACTGCGCGGAATGCTATTGGTGTCCCGCTGGTCGATAAAACTTGTGCGCGGGAGGGTATCCATACTGCGCGGAATGCTAACGGAGTACCGCTGGTCGACAAAACTTGTGTGGGGGAAGGTACCCATACTGTGCGGAATGCTATCGGAGTACCGCTGGTCGATAAAATTTATGTGCGGGAGTGTTTTTATACTGTAGGGAAGGGATATATTACCGTTAATCGATGAAAACTCAATACAGAAGAGTGTTTGTTAGATTCGATAGATCGTATAGTTTTCTAATGCTGTTGTCTTGTCCTAAAAAAAGTTAATCCAGGTTGTCAAAAACCGAAATATTGATTGTATATTTACGCTCGATTTTAAATAAAGAATCATAGATAAATAGTACGCTACGCTCCCCAGTAGTATATAAGCTGTTTTTCTAGTAATTTTCCCCCAATTTTTAAGTGTTTTTTTATGATCCTGGATGTATTTTGGGATTATGGTAAGGGTTATTAATATCAATGACTGTATAGGGAGATAGTATTTCTTTTATTTCACTTTTTAACAAATGGTTTATACATTTGTTGGAATTAATAAAAAGACTCCACTTTATGGTCATCTAAACTTTAAAAAAAGGTGTATAAATTTTTTATAAAAAGAATTCTGGATTTTAGTGCTTCACTAATCTTACTGATCTTTATTTCACCTATATTCTTACTATTGATTCTATTTCTTGCTATTGCCAATGGAGGAACTCCATTTTTTGTGCAAAGAAGACCAGGTAAAAATGAAAAGATTTTTAGCATTATTAAGTTCAAGACCATGAACGATAAAAAGGATGCGCAAGGTAATTTATTAGCAGACAAGGATAGAATTACCAAAGTTGGAGCATTTGTAAGAAGCTCTTCTTTGGATGAGATTCCGCAATTGATTAACGTACTTATAGGAGATATGTCTCTGATAGGTCCCAGACCACTCATTATAGAGTATTTACCTATTTATAACGAAACTCAAAAAAAGAGACATAATGTTAGACCAGGGATTACAGGATGGGCACAGGTAAATGGCAGGAATTCGATCCCGTGGAAACAAAAATTTGAATATGATGTGTGGTATGTAGAACATCTTAACTTTTTATTGGATGTTAGGATAGTAATGCTTACCATTAAAAAAGTAATTCAAAAATCTGATGTAAATCTATCAGAAGAAGAAACGTCAGAATATTTTAATGGTACCAATTAGTTTTATTTTTTAAAAACCGTAGATGAGTAATAATATAGAGGTAATTGCCATAACAAAAAAAATGCTAAGAGAAGGCATTGATAAAAATACCTATTGGCATGGGGACTTAACACCATTACCTAAGAGTAAAGCATTGTGGCTGGTCTCTAATTCTAGAATAGAAGACGATGATTATTGTGGAGTTATTGGCTATGCAGATCATAAAATGATCTCTTTTGTTTTTATGTTTCCTGACTGGCTTAATAGTGCTACTGATACTAAAACCAAAGTATACTGGATGATATCATGGTGGGTAGATAAGGCATATAAAGATACTGTGCTGGGGACCTACATATATAATGAAGCGGTAAATTATACGGGTAAGCAGATTCTTATTAAGTCTTATGCCGAAAATGTAACTACTTTTTATGAAAAACAGCCTTTTACTATTATAGCATCCAGATTAAGACATACTATCTTTTTTAGCTTAGATGCATCCATGCTTATCGGAAGGTTTAAATTTCTTAAATTATTTAAGTTTATCCTCGATAGGGTAGATGCTACAGCGGCTGCGATAATTCGTCTTTTTAACAGGCCAAAAGCCAGAAAAAGAACAAAAGCATTGATCTATGATTATTGTACGCAATTAGACGATGCTACATGGGAGTTTATCGCTCCCTTCTGTAAAAATGATTTAATTTATAAAACAAAAGAGTACATCAACTGGCAAATCGATGGGAGGCAATATACCCAAACACCGATACCAACAAAACACCCTTATAAATCATTACAGACAGGAACGAGTAATAATATTCATATTCATAATCTCAAAATTATAAAAGAGAATGAAATTATAGGATTTTTGTCCTATGTTGTTAATTATAATGAATTTAATGTAAAGTATTTTTTAGCAAAAGAAGAAGAGTATGACCTGTGTATAGATGCGTTGATGGATAATTTTATTCAAAAAAGAACAAAATTTATCTTTACCGATGATACCAGATTATCTGATGCTATAACCAAAAGATACAAAACTATTTTTACGCATAGAGTTACAAAAAAGGGATTAGCTCATGATGAGACTACTCTGGATTTTGAAAATGCAAATATGCTGAATAGAGACGGTCATTTTTATTAAACCAAACAGATGAAATTTGTAAATAAACTACAGGAATCCATAGAAAATCATGCAGCGCACAATGTTTTATGTATAAATAATGTGTTTTATACCTATCGTGATTTTGCTATCGAAATATCTAAGATAAGATCTGCAGTCACTAATGTTGTAGACGATTCAGAGAAGTTAATTGGTTTGGTAACAAATGATGATATACAAACCTATGCAAGTATTATAGCACTTTGGCTAGAAGGAAAAGCATATGTTCCTGTAAACCCTACTACGCCAAAAGAGCGTAACACTAAAGTTTTTGAATTAACAGAAACAAAATATGTAATTGACTCTTCAGAATCTTCTATTTATGAGGATCATACTGTTATTGCTTCTGCGGCTTTAGATGATACAGATATTAACCTGAAACCCAAAGATGTTTCTGGGGATCAATTGGCGTATATATTGTTTACATCTGGTACTACTGGACTTCCCAAGGGTGTACCAATAACATTTGATAATGTCGATGCCCTAGTCAATGCGATTGATGCCGAACCAGAGTTTAATCTGACCCCTTCTGATCGATGTTTGCAAATGTTTGAGCTTACCTTTGATTTTTCGGTGGTTACGTATCTATTTCCATTACTTTCAGGTTCTTGTATGTACACTATACCAAAAGGGGCGATAAAGTACTTTTATATCTTTAAACTAATAAAAGAACAAAAACTTACGGTGCTCACTATGGTACCCTCAATCATAAATTATCTTAGACCGTATTTTCCGGAGATTAACGCTCCCGATGTGAGATATTGTAGTTTTGGTGGAGGAGCCTTGCATAGTGATATAGCAAAAGAATGGAGTGACTGTCTACCAAACTGTAAAATATTCAATTATTATGGTCCGACAGAATTTACAGTATATAGTGGATTTTATCCATATCATAAAGAAACAGATCAAAAGGCGCATAATGGTATCATTGCCATAGGAACGCCACAAAAAGATACGTTGTATCTTGTTGTAGATGAAAATAATAAAGAAGTAGCAATAGGGGTGACTGGAGAATTGTGCCTCGGAGGACCTCAAATTACCCCCGGTTACTGGAAAAATGAAGAACGTAATGCCATAAGCTTTTTTACAAGAGAAGAAAATGGTAAACCGATACGATATTATAAAACAGGAGATCTTTGTTTTAAAGATGAAGAGGGAGATTTTTTATATGTAGGAAGAGCAGATTTTCAGGTTAAAATAAGAGGATATCGGGTAGAACTAGCAGAAATCGAATTTCATGCAAAATCAAAATCAGAAAAGAAAGTAAATATGGTAGCTCTGGATATTACTAATAATCTTGGTAATGCAGAGTTAGGATTAGCTATAGAATCAGAAGAATTTGATACAACAGAGATATTCGACCATATGAAAACAAAAATGCCGGGCTATATGGTACCTACGCATGTGAGGTTTGTAAAAGAGTTTCCGCATAGTATTAATGGCAAGATTAATAGAAAAGAACTAAAAACATATTTTGACATACAATAAACAAATAGGAATGAATAAAGAAGAGATCTTATCAAAAGTAAAACAAGCTTTTGTATCTGTATTAGACCACGAGAATTTTCAACTTACTTATGAGACCACAGCAGATGATGTTGATGGATGGGAGTCTATTACTCATATGATGATTATCTCAGAAGTAGAAAAATCTTTTGGAATTAAATTTAAACTAATGGACTTGATGAATATGAATAATGTTGGAGATTTGATTAAAACGATTGAATCTGAACTATAGTTCTATATTAGTAACGACATCCTTATGGTATGAGGATATAAGTGCAAGTTAGTGATTAATAGAATCTCTTTTAGTAATTTAGGAGTACAAAAAATAAAAAAAAATAAGAATGGATAAAGTCCTGATTATAGGAGCTTCTGGACATGCTAAAGTGATTATTGAAACCATTGAACTTGGTGGGGATTATCAGATTCATGGGCTTATAGACACTTATAAACCTAAAGGAGAGAAATTACTTGACTACGAAATTTTGGGTACAGAGCATGATATTCCGGATTTTGTAAGTAAAGGAATTAATAAAGGAATTATTGCAATAGGAGATAATTGGACTCGGTTTTTAATGCAATCTCGAATAAAAGAAGTATCTCCTGATTTTGAGTTTGTTACAGTGATTCATCCTTCGGCAATAATAAGCCCAAGTGTGAGAATTGGGGTAGGAACCATAATACTAGCTTCAGTAACCATTAATGCCGAGGCAAGAATAGGTAATTTTTGTATTTTAAATACCGATGCCAATTTTGATCATGATAGTACTATTCAGGATTTTTCGAGCTTAGCGCCAGGGGTTACAGTAGGTGGTAATGTTAGTATAGGTAGATGTACAGCAATTTCTCTGGGAGCCAATGTTATACAGGGGATTACTATTGGCAGGCATAGTATTGTGGGGGCTGGCTCATTGATTTTGCACGATGTAGCTGATTTTAGCTTAGTGTACGGAGTTCCGGCAAAAGAAATAAGAAGTATTAAAGAAGGCGAAAGCTACTTGTCT
This sequence comes from Aquimarina sediminis, assembly GCF_002895435.1. Taxonomy (GTDB): domain Bacteria; phylum Bacteroidota; class Bacteroidia; order Flavobacteriales; family Flavobacteriaceae; genus Aquimarina; species Aquimarina sediminis. The sequence continues at coordinate 761,429 of NZ_POYJ01000001.1, read as the reverse complement.
AAATCCTAGCAGGAATTAAAAACGCTTCTGTAAGATTTTGGTAGTAAGATATTGTTAATTAGATAAATATAAGATACACTTAGGTATATGTACAACCCATATATAAAACGATTTTTAGATTTTTCACTTTCTTTTTTTGGTATTTTAGTGCTATTGCCAATTATTATAGTGCTGGTTTTGATATTGATGATTGTGAATAAAGGTGAACCTTTCTTTTTTCAATCTAGACCAGGCAAAGACGGTAAGCTTTTTAAGATTATTAAGTTTAAGACAATGGCTGACCTAAAATCAGAAGATAAAGATGATGTGCATAATGTATCGCGTATCACCAAAGCTGGGGCTTTTATTAGAAAATATTCATTAGATGAGATTTTGCAGCTTATAAATGTCTTAAAAGGAGATATGAGCCTAATAGGTCCAAGACCACTTTTAATAGAGTATTTACCCTTATATAATGAGACACAGCAAAAAAGACATAATGTAAGACCGGGTATAACCGGATGGGCACAAGTAAAAGGTAGAAACACAATATCCTGGAGTCAGAAATTTGAATATGATGTATGGTATGTAGAAAATGTAAGCTTTCTTCTGGATATTAGAATTTTGCTGTTAACTATAAAAAAAGTAATAAAAAAAGAAGGTGTAAATGTTGATCAAAATACAATTATGCCAGCTTGGAAAGGAAATAACTAAACTAAAAACTTAAGGCAGTCCATGTAAATGGACTATAATTCACAACACCAACAAATCAACTTAAACACAGTAATGAGTAAAATGAAAATAACTAAAGAATCTAATAAAATCAGGATATATGGGGCTGGGGGTCATTCTCAGGTTATACGAGAGGTATTAGAAAATAATGGTTATGAAGTAACAGAAACTTTTGATGATAAGCCATCAGGTCGTCATTATGCATCAAAAAATGTAACTTCTGGAGCACGAGAAAATATAGAAAACTTCCCCCACGAAGGACATCCAGTAATTATCGCAGTAGGAATTAATGCAGAAAGAGCAGAAATAGCAGGTTTTCTCAAAAGTGAGTTCGAAAAAGCAATACATGAATCTGCAATTATAGCGCCTACTGCAAAAATTGGAGAAGGTACGGTTGTTTTTGCAGGAGCAATTATACAACCTAATACTGTAATAGGAAAACATGTAATTATTAATACTGCCGCAAGTATTGATCATGATAATGTTATAGGTGATTATGCGCATGTCTCACCAAAAGCGGCGCTTTGTGGTCATGTCGAAGTTGGAGAAGGATCGCATGTAGGAGTAGGGGCTGTAGTAATACCAAAGGTTAAGATAGGTAAATGGTGCACCATAGGAGCAGGGACCGTAGTCTTAAAAGATGTGCCTGATTATTCTACTGTGGTTGGTAACCCTGGTAAAATCATAAAAACTAAATCACCAGAACTACAACTTAATAATACCTCTATGCAATCAGATGTTGCCTTTATAGGTTCAGGGATTTCGTCATCCTTTACCATTTTACATTTTTTAGATTTAATAGAAAATAATAAAGAACAAAGAAAAATTCGTATCAATATCATAGATAAATATCATGAGTTTCATTCTGGTATTCCTTATGGTTCGAGATCTGGTTTTTCGGTACATTTAATAACATCTTTAAAGAACTTTTTGCCAGAACCAGAACTCGGCAAGTTTATAAAATGGCTCAATAATAATAAAAATTGGCTGATAGATGAGCTAAAGAAAGATGGAGGTGCCTTATCATTGGATTGGGTGACTACTCATGCCAAAAAAATTGAGAATAATGAATGGGAAGACCTCTTTGTTCCTCGTCGATTTTTTGGCTGGTATATTAATGAAAAAGTGAATAAAAGACTGGAGGATCTAAAAATCAAAGGGCTTGTAGATGTTGAGTATATACACGGAGAGGTAAAGGACATAGAAAAGAAGGATAATAAGTATACCTTATCATTAGATAACAAAAAAACTATTTTATCAGAGAAAGTAGTTCTTGCTGTGGGGTCTATGCCTGTTAATCGTTTATGGAAAAATGAGATCTTAATAGAAGAAGACAAACTATTTTTTGTAAACGATCCGTACAATCCTGAACTTGGTGAGGTTTTAACTAAAATAGGTGGTTTTGTAGGAAAAACCCCAGATAAAAAGCTTAATGTTCTTATTGTAGGAGCCAATGCTAGTGGTCTAGAAATGCTTTATAAGCTGAATGATGTTGTAGAAATAGAGTCTCAGATTGATAAATTTGTACTTCTTTCTACTCAGGGATTATTACCTGATGCTGTTATAAACGAAAAACGAAAGAAAGAATACACACCTTTTAATTTGCAGGCACTAGCAAAAGAAGAAACGATAACTGCAAAAATTATCGCAGAAGCAGCGTTCAAAGACTTAGACTATGCAGATCAGATAGCGTTGGGAGCAGCCTCGACAGTAGATATTATATCTAAGGCTTTTGGTTCATTATTAGGTAAACTTGATGCAGAAGAACTAAAAAAATTCGCATGTCTTTATGGAAATGAAATAGGACGAAGACAGCGATGTGCAGGTTTTCACTATTCTAAGACAGTAGACGGGTTAAAAGAAGAAAAACGCTTTAGCCATATAGCAGGAAGATTTAATGATATTAAAAAAACCGATACAGGTGAGTATTCTTTAGAATATTTAGATACCGATTCCGGAAAAAATAAAATTCATGAAGACCCTATTCATATTATAATCAATTGTGTAGGTAGTACTAATTTGACAAAACCAAATATTCCTGATCTATTTAAAAATATGATAGATAAAGGATATACCAAACCTAACGAATCTAAAATTGGATTTGAGGTAAATGAATCCCTGGAAGCTTCAGATAATTTACATATTGTAGGACCATTACTAGCCGGAAATGTTTTTGATGGTAAAGCAGTATGGCATGTAGAGCATTGTGGGAGAATTATTTGGTTATCAGAGGTGCTATCTAACAAAATGAATGAATACTTTTTTGAGAATAACAAATTAAAAAAACGGCCAATATAATAAACCTAATTAACAACGACACCTAACTAATATTTTAACAATTGAAGCAAAACTACAACCTATTTATAAAAAACCTGGATGATAGTTCAGATGTCTTGGCATACAAAAAACTCTTGCAAAACAAGTGGGATAATAATGTATACTACTCCGCCGAGCATATGCTACATTTTGAGAAAGATTCAGAAAAACTGAAGTATTTTTTATTCGAGAAAGATGACTCTCCAGTTATTCTAATGCCTTTCATTTATAGAGAGATAAAACTCAAAAGTCAGAATTATCCATATTACGACGTTATAAGCCCTTATGGTTACAGCGGTCCTTTATTTAATGATACGGTATCTGAAGAAGATATTATAGAATTTTGGAGCAGCGTGGATCAATGGTATAAAGATAATAATGTTATAGCAGAGTTTATTCGATTTAGTTTAAATGAAAATCATAAAGGGTATTCTGGATATTTGACAAAAACGCTATCGAATGTAAGAGGGCATCTTTTGGAAAATTTTGATGATCAATGGATCGCATTTTTACCTAAAGTGAGGAATAACTTTAGAAAGGCAGTAAACCATAACTTAGAATTCAAAATATTTCATAAAGAAGAGATTACAAGAGATATTATTAAAATTTTTAATGATATCTATGTAGATACTATGAACCGTAATAATGCTGATAGTATTTATTTTTTCTCTAGTACTTACTTCGAAAATTTAATTTTATCTAATTTAGGGAACTTCTCTATTGCTATTGCATATTATGAAAACATCCCTATTTCGATAGAACTAATTATTAGCTATAGAGATACTTTTTTTGCTTTTCTGGGAGGAACCAATGCCGAGTATTTTAGTTATAGACCTAATGATTTTCTAAGAGTAAAAATCATAGAATGGGCTATTGCAAATAATATAAAACACTATGTTTTGGGTGGAGGTATGAAAGATGGAGATGGGTTGTATAAGCATAAGAAATCACTTTTTCCTAAAGATGAAGATGTGATTTTTTATACCGGAAGAAAAATTGTTAATGAGAAAGTGTATGACGAGCTATGCTCGACTTCTAACACAGAGTACTCTACTGTTCATAAAGAGAATTTAAAAGATTATTTTTTCCCCTTTTATAGATTAAGCGTATGAAAAAAGTGCATATAGATTACTTTTTTGAGCTTTTTGAGAAAGGTAGTATACCAAAGATATTTCATAAAATTGAGTATTATGAAAGAGAAGGCTCTTCAGCTAATCCGGATTATGATAACGAGCTGATTAAAAACCCTGATAAAGTATACTCTATTTTCTTTATTATAGATTATTTAAAACCGGTACTAGATAAGAGTCTATTTAATGTAAAGAAAATTAGTCAATTCTTTAAAGGTTATGCTATCTTTTTGGATGGTTTTGCTAGTGCAGATGCCTATATAAAATATCGTTTTAGGAGTAATGCCAAAGGAATAAGAAGAAGAGTCAAAAGACTTGAGTCATGTTTTCAGATCACAGAAAAAACATATTATGGCGCTATAGAAAAAGAAGAGTATCAGGATTTGATGAACTCTTTAAAAAAAATGTTGATTCGAAGGTTTGAACAACGCAATGATGTAAGTCAGAGTCTTTTGAGATGGGATCATTATATGGATATGTACTTTTCATTAATTAATGAAAAAAAAGCATCATTATTTGTCGTTTTCGATAGAGATATACCAATAATTATATCCCTTAATCATCATTTTCGTCAAAGACTGTTTAGTGCAATATCCTCATATGATATAGATTATAGCAAGTTTAGTTTAGGAAGTGTAGAGATATATAAAAAACTGGATTGGTGTATTGCAAATGATCATAAGTCTTATGAGATGGGAATGGGAGATTTAACGTATAAGAGAGAATGGTGTAATCATATTTATAATTTTGAACAACAAATTATTTACCCAAAAAAATCTGTTTCTGCAACTATAAGTGCCAATATTGAATATATAAAAGCTAGTTTCAAAGAATTTATTTTCAAAATAGCTTATGTAAGATATAAAAAGTATAAAGCAAAGCGAAAAGAAAGTTATACTCCTGACTTGCATTGTGAGGCATCTCCTATCGAAGAAGCGAAGTATGATCAAAAATATCCTGTAATAGATTATGAATCCAAGGACTATGCTTTTTTGCGTGGTAGTGTTTTTGACTTTTTATATACCAGTATAGAAAAAGTTTCTGATGTTAATGTAGTAGAGATTTCAAAAGAAAGAAAAACATACCTTATTGTTGGAAAAACAAAAATGCAAAAGATGGTTTTTGAGAATGCTAAAAAAGGTGATACCTAAAACTTTTCTTTATGCTTTAGGTATCTTTTTAATAGATTCTATAAAACCTTTTTACTCTTGTTTTACAAATTGTGCATCAATCACAATTTTTACTTTGTCAGAGACTACGATGTTTCCAGCTTCTGTAACGGTATTCCAGGTTAGATTAAAATCTTTTCTATTAATCTCTCCCACTAATTCAAAACCGGCTTTTGTTTGTCCATAAGGATCAATTGCAATTCCATTAAAATCGACATCCAAACTAATTTCTTTCTTGATATTTCTTATTGTTAAATCACCAGTTAGTTTTCCGTGGTCAAATGATTTAGAAACAAATGTTAATCTGGGATATACATCTGCATTAAAAAAATCATCAGATTTTAGATGTGCATCTCTATCATTATTTTTTGTGCTTATAGAATCGATTTCTGCTACAAAGTTGATATTAGCATCGCTAAAATTTTCTTTTTCAGTCTCTACAGAGGCACTAAAATTTTTGAAGTGTCCTGTGACTGTTGAAATCATCATATGTTTTACTTTAAATGCTATATCCGAGTGTACAGGGTCTATTTCCCACTTTGTTTTTGTTATAATTTCCATTGTATTCTATTTTTATAATTTTTAATTAGATGCTCATAGGGACTTCCATGAGCAATATTTTTGAATCTTTTTCAGGTGTAATTTGTATGCTATCTGTACCCCATACCCCAAAGCCATCTCTCGGCTCTAATCGTTGACCTTGGATAGAAGCTTTGCCATTTAGGATAAATGCATAAACGCCATTTTTATTAGAATGCAATTTGTATTCTATTTTTGTTTCCTGCGTAAATTTACCTAGGCTAAACCATGCATCTTGATGTATCCAAACTCCTTGATCAGTTTTATTTGGAGATACTATTTGATAAAACTGATTTTCTGTTTCAATATCTTTTAGTGATATCTGATCATATCGGGGTTCAACTTGTTTTTTGTTAGGAAATACCCAGATCTGGAGAAATTTTACTTCCTTATCACTGTTTTTATTGTATTCACTGTGAAAAATACCAGTTCCAGCACTGATTACCTGTACATCTCCTTCTTTGATTACGGTTACATTTCCCATGCTATCTTTGTGCTCCATATCGCCCTCTAGTGGGATTGATATAATTTCCATGTTATCATGAGGGTGCGTGCTAAAACCTCTGCCTTCTGCTACCCGATCATCATTAAGTACTCTTAAGACACCAAAATTCATTCGTTCTGGATTGTGATAATTCGCAAAACTGAATGTATGATTTGTATCTAGCCATCCATAATTGGCATGACCTCTTGTATTAGCTTTGTGCAATACTGTGTTCATAGTTTTGTCTGTTTTATTAGGTAAATGATTAAATCCTTGTGGAGTTATGGATTCTTGATTATTAGTGTTTTTTGATTTGGTATTAGCTCCCTTTAATAAAGTAGGTGTAGTTATACCAATTACACTGGTAATTAATGATTTCTTAATAAAATCTTTTCTATTCATAACTCTTTGCTTTATTGATTACAAAGGTCTGAATAGGGAGTTGTTTAAGGAATATGAAAATACAGGGCAGACTTATGAAAATCCGATATGTTACGAAATAGATTGAAATTTAGAAGGTGATACTCCTACACAGTTTTTAAAAAAAGCACTAAAATTTGCAGGTTCAGAAAAACCTAATTCATATCCAATTTCTTTATTGGATAATGTACTGAAATATAGTAATCGTTTTGCGGCAACTATTATTCTACTTTGGATATGTTCTTTGGCAGTTTTGCCAGTCTGTGTTTTGATTACACGGTTCAGATGATCTGGAGTAATATGAAGTTGAGAAGCATACTCTTTTGTAGTATGCCATTTTTTATAATTGTTATTAATCAAAGTTTTAAAATCACGTAACAAGCTATCACCGTTATGAATAGATGGGTTAATGTTTTTTGGTAGAGAGCATACATTATTAGAGTAAATTAAAATAAGTTTTAGTAATGATCCTATAGCCTCGTATTTGAATGATAGATCTGAGTTGAAGATTTGATATATTTCCTCGGCATAGGAATTAAGCTTTTGAGATTCTTCACTATTTAATTCCAAAGGAGGGCTTTCTCCAAAATCATTAAATAAATTTAGATCTTCTATAAAACATACCGGAATATTGTTCTGTATTAGAAACTGATTAGAAAACACCATGGAGAATCCTATAGATTTGGATTCTTCAATCATTTGGTGAACCTGTCCTGGGGCAATAAAAAAGATTTGATTACTTCCCAGAGAGTATTGATTAAAATCTATGATATGATTGCCTTTAGCTTGATCTATAAGTAATATTGTAAAGAAATCATGTCGATGAGGAGCATCAGGTTCTCCCTTTCGATTCAAATAAATATCTTCCATTTTGGAGATGCCAAAACTTAATTTGTCGTTTTGTTGATTTACCTGATTATAGATTTTTACGGTACTCATTTTATTGATATCTGGTGTTGTATATCTGGATTAAAAGTAGACTTTATAGATATTAAATTCTCTTATGATTTTTTCAAAGATACTAACTTTTGGCTCTTATCATTTTTAGTTAATAATTCGATGTTTATTATAAATATAAGATCATGTTGTCGCTAAGACTGAGTCATAGGAGTAGATTGTGGTAGTAGTTTTAAAACTTCTTTAGCTTGTTCCAAATGTCTTTGTTCATGGGTTACAATGATTTCAAAAGCAGTTTCGAGCGTGTAAACGACATTTTTATTCGCTGGAGAAGAAATAATTACTTTGTTTTTGATGAGATCTCTTGATGCCAGGATTTCTTTCTTTAGTTCGGTTTGATGGTTATTAAATTTTTTAAGTATATCAAGTGTTTTATGACTAGTTGTTGGCTCCCAAATTGAGAAAGTTCTCATTTTTTTATTTCTGTCGGGGTGTACCGATTTAAGAATACTTTTGCCTAAAAAATTTACAATAAAACCAAGTTTAGCAATAAATGGAGGTTTGTAATTTGGAGATTTTATAAGAGAAAGAATGGGGAAATAGCTTTGGTTGATAATGATTAAGTGATCTATGTTTTGGGCTATACTCCAGGTTTCTGGATTGGGTTTCCAATTTAGTTCATTATCTGTTAACGAGCCAAAAGTATGTATAAATTCATTTGTAGTTTTGTCTATCCGACCTATCCAGCTATTCATGTATTTGTATTGTTATGTTTTAAAACAAAGGTCTTGACTTTTGTACTTTCTATTCTTGGTATACACCAAGATTTTAAATGTGGATACTATTTATAAGCTTACTGAAATTAGTAGAATCAATTCTTAAATATGAAGCAAGATCTTTTTGCGAAACCATATTTAGCAAATGTGAGCTTCTTTGTACAAATGTTTTAAACCTTGTTTCTATATCAAAAGCCATTAGTTCATGATGTCGTTGTATCATTCCCATTAAAAAGAGCTCTGTTGTTTTGCGAAACAAGGTCTCTATTTCTCTATGTTCTTGCATCAGGAGTTGATGTTTTTCAAACGAAAGCCTCAGGAATTTGCTGTCAGTAATAGTTTCTAAAAAATATTTTGACGGAGTCTGAGTAAAAAATGATTCGGGAATTCCACTAAAAGATGGGGCGTATGCAAAAGCAATTATATGTTGCTTACTTTCATTAAGATAGTACGATTTTTGAATTCCTTCTTGTACATAATAAATAAACCGTTCAGTATCTCCGCTAGCAGTCATTATTGTTTTTTTTGGGACAATATATTCAGTCCAGTGAGAAATATACTCTTCCAGAATACTGTCATTTACCTTATGTATTTTGGATAAGAATTCTTTCATGAATTTTTTAGTATGATTTCATCAATGCCAAAATAGCTCTTTAGGTGATTTTGCCAATCATTTTTGTTTGTTAATGATTTTTGGAGTATTACCTTTTCATTTTCGGTAATTTTTAGCTGGTCACCGGTAATAGTAACCCTACCATTTATTGAAGGTTTAGTGATCAATCTCTTTTGAGTAAAGTGGGAGTAAGGACTAGTCTGGTGATATGTACACATACCACCAAATTCTTTTAATTCTCTAGTTTCAGGGCTAAAAATATATTCTGGTTGCCATTTTCCATCAATCAATTTGGATACTTTGTAGTACTCATTTTTGTATTTTTCTATTATAAAATCTCCTCTTTGATCGTTTTGAATTTCATTTAATTTTAGATGTAAAGGATTAAATGTAAAATCTCCAAAGCCTACATCTACTAAATATTCATTTTGTTGTATTTCTACAATTATGGCTAGATGGTCAAATTCTTTACCATAATCGTTCTTTTTGCTATCAAATACCCGAGCAGATATTCTTTTTGCATTAAACCCTAAAGAGATAAGAAGCTCAAAAAATAGTCCATTCAATTCATAACAGAAACCACCACGCTGTTCATCTATAATTTTTGAATAAATTTTTTCGAGATCTAAATAAATAGGATTTTGATAATGAATATCCAGATTCTCAAAGGGAACATTCAATAAGTGATGAAGCTGCAAATCTGCCAGCACTTCTTTTGTAGGAGTCAAACTGCCGGTGTATCTAATTCTATATAAGTACTTGGTGATATCCATATTAAGATTATTTGCGAATGCCATTGAAGATATTTTCTTTCTTAGTATTATACATTCATCGAATTGATAGTTGATATAAAAATATGATAATCTTTTATTCTTTCGAATTTTTATTGGTAATATTCTTCCAGATACGATAGGAGGATAGTAATAGAATTAGTGCTAAAACGGGGGATACATAATCAGTATCTGAAGCATTAATTTCTGCTAATAATGCCAATATGAAGAGAAAGAAAAAACTGATGTATGCCCATTCTTTTACTATTGATGATACATTGGACCAAATAGTAATTATCCCCACTACTTTAGCAATCATTAATGGAATAATGAGATATTCTGGATAACCTAGTCTTACAAATCTAGAACTAAATTCGGTATTAAAAACACTGTTCATAACGGTCATTATCAACATTAATGTTAGTAATCCAGTTGCTATCCGATAAAAAAGTAATTGTGATCTTGTGCTATTCATTTTTTAATAAGTTAATGTTATTAACGAAAAAATTTAATCTTTCAAAAGCGCCTCCCCATCCAGTATAAAAACCTTTTTCTTCTTGTTGTTTACAATATTCTTCTGTGGGATGAATTACTTTAAAGGTTAATTGGGTAGTATCACCTTCAGCTTTAAAGTATACCTGTAACTCTACATTTTCTGTCATTGGCTTAAAATCGGCAGAAGTGATAATTTTTTTGTGTTTACTAATCTCTTTATAAATACCTTCTGAAACAAATTCATCTCCATTGGGTAAGGGCATAGAGTATTTCCATTTCTTACCAATTTCGAAATGATGTTCAAGAATATTTAATTTCATTCCTTCTGGAGCCCACCATCGTATTAGATACTTTGGGTGTGCCCAAGCTAACCATAGATCTTCTATAGGTGCATTAAAGCTTTTCGTAATAGTTAATGTCTTGTAGTTCAAATTGTTCATGTTTTGTTTAGTTACGTAACTGTTCGGTTACAAATATATAAGTAACCATTTGGTTACACAAGTTTTTCCAAGTTTTTTAAGATTTTTTGTAGACACTAGGGTACAGGATTAGCCATGATTAGATATTTCGTTATTTAAGTTTTTTGTAGGTAAGACTTAATAAAACTCCGAATAGAGTAAATTGAAATATACCAACAATACCTTCTACCAGTACCCAGTTTAGAACATTAGGTACCTGATATTTGGCAGGTTCTACTAAGGCTGGATAACTAACAAATAACGCGCTTATCATTAGACCAAAAAATAGACCTTTTTGTATAGTAACCTCATTGTCGCTATAAAATTGAAATAAATATGATAAAACAACACCTTGTATTGTCATTGTTAGAAATCCAAGAATAAAAATAGGTTCTTTTCTCATAAATGGTATAGAAGCATAGTGTTCTATATTAATTACAAAATGCGAAATAGACTGAGTAGCAAACGAAACGAGTATAAAAATGACCGTTCCGAAGATTATTTTTTTCATGTTAAATGGTTTTAGATTAATAGAAGTATCTTTGTTACTTGTGAAAAGCAAGTAAACAAATATATATAATCACTTGCAAAAAACAAGTAAATGTATGAGGAAAATTGTTAAAAGGTCGAATTGCCCTATTAGCTATACCATGGATTTTTTTGGCGATAAGTGGACATTTCTAATTATAAGAGATGTAGCACTAAAAGGAAAGTGTTTCTACAAAGAATTTCTTGAAGCAGGAGAAGGGATTGCAACTAATGTTCTTTCAGATAGGTTAAAGATGTTGGAGTTAGAAGGCATAATTAGAAGTGAAAAGTATGAAAAAGTGAAAACAATGAAAAAGTATTCGCTTACAGAAAAGGGTAAATCTCTAATTCCCATTTTGATTGATATGATAATTTGGGGAGGTACTTATGATAAAAATACAGATGCTCCAAAAGAATTTGTTAAGAAAGCGATAGAAGATAGAAAAAGGACAATACAGTCATTTTTGGATTCTTTGGAATAAGAAAACTGGTTATTATTAAGATATTTGTCAAAAACAACGGGGAGAACCGAAGAAAAATATACTAACTTTAAAACAGAAACTAAATACGCCTTAGCTAATAGAACCTGATTATCTAACATGAAAAGAAGAAAGACAAGCTCGCAAAAAGAGATTCTTGAATTATTAAAAAGTTCAGAATCAGCGCTAAATCATGAAATGATTAAAAAGAATGTATCTGATAGTATTGATCGGGCAACAATCTACAGAATTCTTAATCGTTTTTGTGAAGATAAAATTGTTCACAAAATTGTTGGAGATGATGGTAAGCAGTATTTTGCGTTTTGTATAAATTGTGAAAGTAAAAAACACAACCATAATCATTTTCATTTTAGATGCGTAGGATGTGGTAAAGTAGAATGCTTAGAGAAAGAAGTGAAAGTTTCTTTACCAAGCGATTATACCATGCATAACTTTAATGGAGTTATTTCTGGTTTTTGTTCTAATTGCTCATAATCCATATGCGGTTATAGATTTGACAGAGCGATATGAACATTAAAACAACTTTATTTATTTGCAAAGGAAGACAAGTGGATGATGATTACTTTTATTGGAAACATTCAGCAAAAAAAGCCTTTAAGGAGTTGGTGATTAGAACTTCATTAGATTCTCCAATAGCGTTGTTTATTCCACTATGATCATATATACTACCATCTACATGAGATACCGAAACTCCATTTGCTTCTAATACATCAATAAAATTATTGGCATATCTAACTCTTTGTGGGTTTCCTCTTTTGGCAATAAAAAACTTTGGATAAGAAACAGTATTTACAATATTGTGGATAGGAGAGGCTTCATTATTTACAATGATATTGGTGCCAAATGCATTAATATACATGTTTTGATTAGCGCCACTTGTTATCTGTTCATTAATATCAAAGCCTTCTGTATCAATAACGGCTACGCCTTTAATATTAGAAAGACCTAAACCTACATTTTCAAGAAAACTTTTGTTTGTACCAGTTAATGCAGCAAGATGAGCTCCGGCACTGTGTCCCAATAATGCTATTTTATCCTTGTTCCCTCCATACATTTTTATATTATCATTAATCCATAATACTGCATTGGCAATATCAATATTATGATCTGGATACTTTATTCTATTTGCGTTTGAAACTTCAAAGGGAAAAGGGCTTAGCCTATAGTTTACACTAATCAGGATATAGTTTAAAGAGCGAAATAAATTTAACTTATTTTCGATTTCATTTGATTTATCTCCAATACTCCAGCCTCCTCCATGTATATAAACAATAATGGGTTTTAAAGTATTTGTATCACTATTGTAATAAACATCCATACTCAATAAGTTAGAATCTATCCCATTGATTTTGTCATATTCAATTGTAGCTTTCAAATTCTGAATTTGTGGTGTTACGATCTCCGTATCTTCATTATCACAACTAAATAAGAAGAGAGATATAGCTAAAGCAAGTAATTTCATTATTTGGTTTTGCATTAAGACTCAATTTTTAATGAAAGGTTTATTTCTATATCTTAAAAAAACAATCCATTTGTAATCTTGATTTTTTAATGGAATAATCCACGACATCATATACCCTTTGATTTTATGAAGTTAATTTATACAAATAAGTTATAATTATTGGTAAAATTAAACCTTTTAGTGGCTTCAATCCAGAATGAATAGAATTAATCATTTCATTAGTCGATCGAGACACAACAAAAAATTGAGAAATAATTAGTACTCCAATTCCAATACACATAAGAGGTATTCCTATATTTTTTCTTAGAATGATGAGTAAGAGGCTAGTAATTATAATACTTCTAAGAACACTTTGTATCGTTAATATTGTTGAAAAAGAAATGCTACTTTTATATGAGTTTAAAAAATCAGTAGAGCTTACTAGATCATTTCCGAAATAGATAGTATATAATTTGAAAAAGTGATAACATAAAAGAAAAGCGGTAAGAATCAGTATTACGATTCTCAGGGATTTGAATGATTTGTTCATTTAATTAAAATGTTTATAAAAATCACAATAAAGAAGTAGGTGATCATGTATTTTCTTTGGTGTTTTATAATAATCCTTTGGTCATCTTACCAATATTTGCACCTTCTGCTTTGATAAATTTTATGTCACGAACATGTTCCATTCTCTTCCATAGATATGTATTTCCTTTTAATCCTTTAGTGATTCTCATTCGTCGATTTAATCTTGAAATCTCGATAGTTGAAGCTTTTCTTTTCTCTCCTAATATACCATATAGTTTAATGGCTGGATAAGAATCGAATTTTAGCCTAAAAAGAGCTTTTATCCAAAACCATTTGCTACTATTTACCCCCATAACACAGATGTTTCTATTTTCTGTGGCATTGTTAGGTAGATTTCTAGTGTATTGTTCAAAATAGAAACCTGTTTGGTCTTTGTTTAAAAAAAAAGTACCTATTGGAGTAATCGTAGGGTTATTGTCTCGATCGACAGAAGCGATAGAAACAGATAAACTTGTTTTAAAACTATTATTAAAATGTTGGCGTATTAATTTCCAATTTGACTTGATATGCATTTTTACTTTTTTTGAATATTGTAAAGATCAATATTTAAAAACTGTTATCTTTTGACATAAGTCAAATTCGATTATTTTTTAGCTCTCACTCGACTTAATGTTTCTTGTGTGATACCAATATATGACGCGATATCTCCCAACGAAATATGTAATTCTATTTCTGGATATTGTTGTAGTAAAAAGGCATAGCGCTCCCTAGCCGATGAGAATTGAAGATAGGTTACTCTTTGTTGTAATTGAAGCATTATTTTGGTAATGGCATTTTTTGTAAATCGTTCAAAATCAAAATACTTATCTGAAAGCATGTTAATGTCCTCTCTTTTAAATTCTAATAAGACACTATCTTCGGTTAATTCTATGCAATGTTCACTTGGTTGTCCCAAAAAGTAACCTGTGATAGCACATATAAATTCATTGTTAAAAGAAAACCAGTCTGTAATGGCTTTTCCGTCTTTTAAGTGATATGCCTTTGCACTTCCTTTATAGATATAAAAAAGTCTATTGGTATATTTATGTTCACTCACCAATTGAGTTCCCTTTTTTAATTGCAAAACCTGAATGTCCTTTTTCCACTCCTCAATAGTCTCTTTTGATAGGTGAGAATATTCACTTGTTATTTTTTTGAGGATTTCATTTAGCAATGAATTGTCTTTTGTAAGTAGGTTATAATGTGCCACTATCTATGGTTGTTGTTAATAAGTGAAAAGATAAGAAATTATAGTCTTGTTGTATAAAAATACACTCCAAAGAATTAAGAGTTATAATTATTTTGAAGTGTATTTTTGTAACAGGTAGTTATCGCAAATTATATTCCCTGAAGAAGGATTGCATTGGCTGAGTTATGCTTCGTAAAACATTTTTTAAACTTATATTTAAGAAGTAGCAATAACAGGTTTAGTATAGTGTATTGCACTATTATTAGTTTACATTTCTATTTGAATATCTACTTTCTGTTTTAATAATCCTTTACCACCTGCCATTAAACTCTCAATTTCCCCATTTTTAACTTGTAAGTTAACTATAATCAAACTTGGCGAAGGTTTTTTCATGTATTTACCTTGTTGGATGAGGAAACTTTTTTTCTTAATATTTATAATATCGAATAAATAACAGGCAAGAGGTCCTGCAGCCATTCCTGTTCCTGCTTCTTCTGATATTCCGTAACGTGGACCAAACATTCTTGCGGTAGCATCGTTTTCAGAATTTTCTGTGTTGGTAGAAAACACATAATACCCAATTAGATCAAATTCTTCACTTATTTCATTTATTAGGTCAAAGTCAGGGATTACATTTTTTAAAACCATTTTACTTTTAACAGGAATCAGTATAAATGAATTCCCTGTATTTACTAATTGAATAGGGGCATTGGGTATAAGATCATTTTTCTTCAACCCTAAAGATTTTAGGATGATATGTTCCTTATGATCCATGTTGACATATTGTGGCGCCAGTTGCTCCATAAATGCCAAATCTCCTATCATTTTTATTTCTCGTTTTCCATCTATGGTTTCTTTAGAAGAATTATCATTCTTTAGAACTTCTATTTGTTTTAGATAGGAAAATGTTGCTATTGTAGCATGTCCACAATGTGCAATTTGCATTTTTGGAGTATAGAAATCTAGTTTGAAATCAGCATTTTTTGATTTTGAAACAAAAGCGATTTCTGATATTCCAATTTTTTTAGATATTTCTAATCTATTTTTATCAGATAGTTTATCTGCGTTTAAAACTACACCTGCTGGATTACCACCTTTACCATTTTCTGTAAAAGCGTTAAGAATTTGTACCGTAACTGTTTTTGAGCGATCCATTTTTAATAATTTTTTAGTGTTACATGATATGGACGCGACTCATTAGAAAAAGACGTAATTAATTTTGACTATTTTCAAAGTCTATTAATTTTCCGGAGGTATCTGATTCTACATTTGGACAATCGATAATATTTTCTCGTAAAATTTCTCTAGCCTTTTGAACTCTTGATTTTGTTCCGGAGTAGGATATTTTTAAATGTTCTGCTAATTCTTTTTGACTGTAGTTTTTAAAAGAAGTTAAAACAATTGCCTCTCTATGTTTAGAAGAAAGACTTTCTATTTTTTTATTGATACAGCTTGTCAATTTTGAGTAATCGAAATTTTCATTTTGATCTTCGGGAATATCTAAGGTATTTATCGAGATATTTTTATTATTTGCCTTTCGAAAATAATCGATAATTGTATTTCTAGTGATTTGGTAAACCCAAGGAGTTAACTTAGACGTATGTTTTAACTGATGAATTTTGGTTTGAATTTTTAGGAAGACGTCTTGATGTATATCTTTTGATATTTGCTCATTTTTTATTTTTCCTAAAATGAATTTATAAAGTTCTTCATTTAGGTCAATCCAAATAGTATTTACTTCTTTTTTCATTATTTCAGTTGTTTTGGATGCAAATAATGGTTCATTTATAAGTCAAAGCTGTATTTTCTTTTAATGGGATATAGATCCTGAGTTAAAGTTAAGGTATTTGTTTTTCTGTGACTGGATATTATTTATAAATAATGTTTCCACCAGATTTTTTTACTTCGTCTGCTAATTTTGATTCTATTTTTGACAATCTAAAAACTATTAGAATAACTAATAAAGCTTCTGGGATTTGAATCAGGTCTGATATTATCATAGCGCGAGAACCTTCTATTAACTGTTCAATAGTATCTTGTTTGAAAGCAGTTTTAACCACGTACTTTCCTATAAAATTTGATATTATAAATAAGGTCCACCATAATCCAATTATAAACCCCCCGTTTTCTATTAGATATGAAGAGTCCATTTTTTTTATTTTTTCTTGAGTTTCTGTCCAGATTTCTGTCATTATTTGCACTGGTCTAAAAAGGCTGATAATAGGAATAATCCAAGACCATACAGCCATAGTTTCCTTATGATTTAAATAACTGATTTTTAACCTATGCAAATTACCATACGCTCTTCTAAACCAATTAAGGAAGAGTACTACCGAGATGATGTAAATGATAAATTGGACAATCCCGATTACCCCTTGTCTCATATCATTGGCATTGGCTTCACCCTCATCAATGTATTGCTCAATTTGAGCGTTTTTAAGAAGTTCTAATTCATAGTAGTTAGAGATTATTCCTGTAATTGTTAATCCGGTTATTATCCAAAAGATATTTATTAAATATTTTGCTCTTTTAGAATTGTCCCAGATTTCAATTTTTTCTATTAAACCTTCGGTTTTGATGTTTTCTAGTTCGTTCATTTTACTCAGTTTTGTAGTAACGTTTTATGTAAGTGTCTTAACTGATTCAATTGTTACTTGATGTTAAGTAATTTCTTTTTTGGTACCACAAAATTGATGTATGATATCACTGATATAAATCTCAAAAAAATAAACAATTTGGGATAGTGAATGAAGATATCCAGAATGAGTTGGTATAGGAGTTTACTCTTTTATAATTGGTAGCACAATTTGCTAGAGCTTGGAAGTGTTTTTATCAATTGAGTCTTTGGTTTTTTATTTCGAGTTAGTTGCTATTCTAAATCCTAAGTCATCTATTTTAAACGAGAAAGGATGACTTCTTCTTCGAGTTGTCGCCATAACACTTCTTTCTAGGTCAAACCAGCCACCACCACGAAAAACACGGTAAGCCCTATAAACAGTTTCGTCGTAAATATCTGAGCACCATTCCCAAACATTACCCAACATATCATAAAGTCCCCATTCGTTCGGTTCTTTTAGCCCGACTTTTTGTGGTCGATTATCAGAGTTACTTTTATACCATGCAATTTTACTCAAATCCCCATGCCTGATATCTTTGGTTCCTGCCTGGCAAGCATACTGCCACTCAGCTTCTGTTGGCAATCTAAATCTATTTGCTTTTGAATTCAGAGTAACTTTTTGGGTTGTTAAGTCGATAATATAACATTTGTCGTTTCCTAAAGATTCAGAGAGGCATTACAAAAAGCCACTGCATTATTCCAAGAAACTGTCTCAACGGGTAATTTATGACCATTGAATGTAGAAGGATTTTTGTTAGTTATCACTTTATATATTTCTTGTGTTACTGGGTATTTGCATAGTTTGAAGGAATCGATGTTGACTGACCAAGTTTTGTTTATTCGATCGTCTCGCATATCTACAGTTCCAGCCGGAATGGTCACAAGCAACTCATCAATTACCTCTTTGTCTATTTTATCTCTTATTGTTTCCACTTTATTCTTTTAATAATGAGTTAATGTTTACTATGTGTATGGTAACTGTACAGAATGTTAATCTACTTTTTTGATTTTTCTGCGCATTGATTGTTATTTTTCACCTTGTATCTATTGTGCAATTATAAATATACAAGAATCAATCGATTGATCACTTTACGGTTATGAGGTCAGTCGAATTAGGCACATTTTATTTCTCCCTTATTTTTCTTAGCGTTTCTTTCCAATCATATTTTTCTTTGTTGATATTGTTCCATTTCTCAATATCTGAAAGCATGGTTTCAATTTTGTTTTTATCAATCCATTGACCATTCACAAAAACTCCAAAAATTTTGCGTGTATTGCTAATACTCTCTAACGGGTTTTTATCTAATAAAATTAAATCTGCAAACTTGCCTGTTTCGATGGTTCCTATTTTGTCATCAATTTCAAGCCATTGCGCACCTAATCGTGTTGCTGAAGCCAAAGCTTCTTCATTCGATAAACCAGCTTCTACTAATAATTTAAGTTCGTTGTGAAGTGAAAACCCCGCAACAACACCAGAAATTCCAGCATCTGTTCCCGCAACCATAGGCACGCCAATTTCTTTAAAAGCTTTTACGATAAGAATGTGAAAATTGATTAACTT
This sequence comes from Aquimarina sediminis, assembly GCF_002895435.1. GTDB lineage: Bacteria > Bacteroidota > Bacteroidia > Flavobacteriales > Flavobacteriaceae > Aquimarina > Aquimarina sediminis. Next base: position 742,205 of record NZ_POYJ01000001.1, on the reverse strand, counting down.
GTTATAGTATGCAATTAATTTGTCTGATGCTCCATAGTAGCTATTAGAAGTTATCCATTTACTTTGCATTAGCGGGTGGATATACTCAAAACCAAGTAGTTTTTTTATGCTTTCTAATGATTTGGCTTGTTTGCTAATTGATACCATATTGGTTAGATTAGGGATTAACCAGGTACCATTTTCTTTGGCCAAATGAGCAAACTCGAGTGCTTTTTTGTAACTATAATCATTCGTTTGTTTTGATAATTCTTCGGCATGAGCGATTAAACTAAAGTGAGGAATAAAAAAATCTTTTGCTGGTTTTTCATGAAATACTTCAGGGATATGACCCACAACTTTCATTTTTTGATTTTTAGCTTCTTCTACAACTGCCTTAAAAGCTTCTTCATTTAGCCATGTATATGCTTTAATAAATTCATATCCTTCTTCTTTGGCAATACGTACTGCATTTCTTGCATCGGATGTGGTTTTAGCGGTAAGATTCGCTTTTTTTCCACCAATTGCTTTGGCTAAAGCTATTCTTGGTCCAATGACATCTCCTCTTATAATTTCGTTGCGTTGCCCAATATTTTCTGGTCTAGCACTTAATTCAAAGATAGTTGTAACTCCATTAGCGATATACGGAGTCATTATGTTTTGGGTGTTAAAACTTACTATAGGACCTTTGGTAGGGTAAATTACAAAAGGAGCTCCTTCTGCAAGAGTATGAACATGCATATCAATAAGTCCCGGAATAAGCCATTTTCCAGTTCCATCAATTGTTTTGGCATTTGTTGGAATGGAACCATTAATCGATTGTATGATTTTATTTTGTATTACAACGGTTGCATTTTCAATAACCTTGTTGTTTTCTGTCATTGAAATGATAGTTACATTTTTGATGGCATAAACCATTTCTTGATCTGATGATAGATAGGTCTGTGATATGACTTTGTTAAAGCAGCTGGAATTTAAAATTATAAATAATGCTATGAGATAAAACTTTTTCATGATTATGTTTTTTGATTGTTGTTAATAAGGCGCAAATATCAACTTGAGGTTACATAAATCTTAATTTTTCAAGTCTCAATACATGCAGTGAGACTATTTTTTTAAAAAAACATGCCTGTATTCTGAAGGAGAATAGCCTGTCGACTTTTTGAAAATTCGATAAAAACTACTTTTCGAGTTAAACCCACATAATTCACCTATAGCAGTAATTTTGTATTGAAGTACTTTATCTGTCACTAATATATTTTTTGCTTCTTCAACGCGATGGAAGTTTACTTTTTCATAAAAATTTGTGTTCAAAACATCATTTAAAAAAGCTGATAATTGCCTACTACTAATTTGCAATTTTTGTGATAAATGACTCAGGTTTAAATCGGATTTTAAATGAATCTTTTCTTCATTAAAAAGCGTTTCTAATTTTGATGTTAATCTGTTTTCTTCTACAGAATTTATGGTTTTTTGATGGTCGTTATCTTTTGTTGACGAAGGTTGGTTTAAAGCAATTTCAGTTAAAAAAAATGTTTTTTGAGTCAAACCAAAATATCCTAAATAACTCATGGCAGCAATAACAAAAATCAGGGTAATATAGGCATCCCAATTAACATTGTATCCAAAAGATATTTCAGAAATTGTAATAACTAAATCGACGCTTATTGCTATTAAAAAAAGGATTACAAACTTCTTAATCCAGATAAAATCTCGCTCTTTAAAACCTGAGAAAAACTGTTTTAATCTGGGTTCATATTTGTAAAAAGTATGTAAAGCCATTAGCAAATAAACAATACCATAACAATCTTTTATCAAAGCCCAATTTATATGTGTGTTTATAAATTGAGTATAAAGGAAGATATTTTTACCAGTTGCATAGTTTATAGAAGAGGGTAATGTATATAAAAGCACATAAAGAATAAACGGTATGAAATGAGCAAAATGATTTGCTATAAAGTTTTTTTCGCTTTGAAAAACAGATTTTACATACAGGTACATTAATACGGCTAACAAAAAGCGTGAACCATTTTCTAATATAAAAGTTGGTGCTAAAAGAAAATTTAATCTGTGTAATTGAGCATAAAAATGTATAATGATAAAAAGAATAAAAAACCAAAATACGATAAGTATTTTCTTGGGTAATTGATTGTTTTTTGTTTTGAATAATTTTAAAAGCGTTATTGTATTTAAAACAATACCAACGATTAAGATAAAATCAATAATTAGTTTCAATATGATTAATTAGTATTTAGATTAGAAAATAAACTGTAGTTGTAAACGGTAGGCTCTATAAAAGCTGTTTTAGTAGCTAAATTAATAAAACTTTTTAAACCAAATTGATGTACATTTTTGTTGATGTACTAGGGTTAAATTTTACTAAAGTTTGCTAGTACTATTTGCCTTTTCCTTCTTCAAAATGACATTGGTTTAAATTCTGTTTGATATAGATATTCTAAAATATGATGCTATATTAATCAGTTTACAAAACTTATTTTTTTGACTATTCTATAATCAAATTGATATTTATCAGGTACTCGGTTATATCTTTTGCGATAAGATCTCTGCCATTATCGTTCCAATGGCGATCATAAATTAGAGTGGTAGAGCGATCAGAATTTGCAAAAGATGATGAAAAATCTATATAACTAAACTCATTATTTTTTAAATAAGTTAAGAAAAGAGGACTTGTTATTCTGGAGTCCAAAAGGAGCGTAAAACGTTTCTTATCATATCCGTATTTAGAAATTAAGCTTTTAAAGTTATCGAGGGATTTTTTTTCATTATCTTCTTTTATTCTTTTCTTTTCATCATCACTTATTAGAGTTTTCTTTTTTTTGGTTTTAAGTAGACTCAATAACCTATACATCAATTCTTGTGGAGGATCCAGAATACCAATACTTTTGCTGTAAACCAGTAGCTTACTCTTTTTTAATAACTTATTAATTGGAGATTCCAAAGCTAATCTGCTTTTAACTACCTGATATTCCCCTCGTGTCAAATCATTAGAAAATTTTATACCAAGAATGATATGATCAATGGCATCAAATTGGTGTTTGTACGAATGTATTAGATGTAATTGATCTGCAAAATCATATCCAGCATACCCATATTCATAGACTTCAATTTTAGGTAAAGAATTTTCTATTTTTTTCCCGATAGAATTATAATAATGCTGATGAAACCCTTCTATAAAAGAATCCCCAACTAATGCGACTTCTACTTTATCTTTTGTAGGTGTAAATTCTCGATAAGAGTTGTATCCTGAGGTGTTAATATGGTACTCAGAGAAGTTCTGTCTACGATTTCCTGTGACCGAAAAGCCATTTTGATTAGGAGCCCATTTTTCTACATTGTATTTATCAAGAAATCGGGTAGGGGTGTCTTTTCCTAAATGAAAAATACGAACCAGTACCTCTAGCGATATGAGTATTAGAAATATGTATAAAACACTTTTTAGGATAAGTTTTTTCATGCCTCAGTAATTGTTTTTTGTGTAACTTATACTATTAAGATTTAAAATTGAAAATAAATAAATGATCTATCGATGTTGTCATCAAAGAACAATAACATTCCTAAGATTACTAAAGTATACGCTACAAATCGTACAGTTTTGGATTTAAATTTAAAGGGAGCACGCTCATCTCTTCTAATTCTAAATTCATATAAAATGAAAACTCCCAGTAACACAAAATAATCTATCATTCGATATCCCAATGGATGTTGATAGGTTTCAAACGAGAAATTAGAATATATCTGTTCTAGAAATCCAAATGCGTCTGTGATTGATTGTGATCTAAAAAAGACTCTTGAAAATGTAACCAGAAAAAAGGTAAGCAAAATCTGGAGTATTTCTTTAAAAGAAGGAAGCAAACTATGCTCTGCAACGACATTATTCATATATATACGATTTCTTCCCATTAAAAATACAGGGATATACAAAACAGCATGAATTGCTCCCCACATGATAAATGTCCAATTTGCACCATGCCAGAAACCACTAACAAGAAAAATAATGATGATATTTCTAACCGACTTAAGCTTACTTACTCTACTACCTCCCAATGGGATATATACATAATGTCTAAACCAGGTAGAAAGAGAAACATGCCATCTTTGCCAGTATTCTGCAACATTTCTTGAAAATGTTGGGAACTTAAAATTAGACATTAGTTCAATACCAAATAGTTTGGCAGTACCTATAGCAATATCAGAATACCCACTAAAGTCACCATAAACCTGAAAACTGAATAACGAGACACCAAGAATTAAGGTAGATGCCGAGTAATCAGTATAATTCATGAAAATATCATCTACTATAGGTGCTATGGCGTCTGCGATAACGACTTTTTTGAACAAGCCCCAAAGAATAAGTTTTAATCCATCTGTACATTGGATATAGTTAAAAACTCTTTTGGAAGTGATCTGGGATAAAAGATTAGATGCTCTTTCTATTGGTCCTGCCACCAATTGTGGAAAAAAGCTTACAAAAGTAGCAAATGATATAAAATTTTTGGTAGGTGTAAGTCGCCTGTAATAAATATCTAGTGAGTAAGACATGGTCTGAAATGTATAAAAAGATATTCCGACAGGTAGGATAATTTGTAATGTCCAGGTGCTTTTTAATTGATATCCAAAAACAGAAAGAAAATCTACCCACGAATCAACAAAGAAATTATAATATTTAAAAAAACCTAAAAGGCTAACATTAAAAATAACACTTACCCATAACCAGATTTTTCTACTACGATTAGAATCACTAGAATAAATAGCCTGACCAACAAAAAAATCGACAACGGTGCTGGCAAGTATCAAAAATAAAAACCTCCAATCCCACAAACCATAGAAAATATAACTGGATGCGAGGATAAACAAATTCTGAATTTGGATTCTTTTATAAAAGATAAACCAATAGAGAGTAAAAACTATTGGAAGGAATATGAAAAAATCTAAAGAATTGAATAACATTTATAGTACTATAATTATAAAATTCGGGGAAGGGATTAGACAAACAAAATACAAACATTAAAATTTGCATATTTTTTGATGGGTATAAATTTTGTTTATTTAATTCTATAAATCAAATATTTAGTAAACTATTTTTTGTTTTATAGAATTGGAAGGTTATCAGATGAGTATTTATTTGATGGGGTAGGGGGAAAACAACCCTTTTATAAATAGTTGTTTCACCTACACTTTTGGATAAGAATTATGGTATTATTGTGGTGTTTAAAATGGTAGGCATATTAGTAATATTAAATTTGAATTATATATATAATTATGATTATTTTTGCGCCGCTGTTTAATTACCTGAATAAAGTTTGTTCATTATTACAAGTAGTTTATTTTATAGATTATAATATTTTTCTTACGGTATAACCGTATAAAAAGACAATAAATAGCTCAATGTGAGTCGTTGAACGTTTTTTTTAAGTATTGTGTCTAAAAAATTAAATTTTAAATAGATAATTGATATAACTAGACTATTTTAGCTTTGGAAAACAAATTTAAAGTAAGTTCAGAAAAGGAAGTTCTACCCCCCTTCTTCCAGCGTTTTATTAGATTGTCATTAGATAGATTTGACTATATATTACCATAGTGTATAATATAGGCAATAGGTAATTATTGTTCATTATTAATGGGAAAATTATGAATATAATTGATTCAAAGAAAATATGGCTTTCTTCACCGCATATGGGTGGAACAGAGCAAAAATTCGTACAAGAAGCGTTCGATACCAATTGGGTAGCACCATTAGGTCCTAATGTAAATGGATTTGAAAGTGATATTCAAGATTATTTGGGAGAAAACGTGTTTGCAGCAGCATTAAGCTCTGGAACAGCTTCACTTCATTTGGGATTAAAACTCTTGGGGGTAACTGTTGGTGACGAGGTATTATGTCAGAGTATGACATTTGCTGCTTCTGCTAACCCAATAGTTTATCTGGGGGCTAAACCTATTTTTATTGATAGCGAAAGAGATACTTGGAACATGTGTTCAGATCAACTCGAATTAGCAATAAAAGATAGAATCGCCAAAGGAAAAAAACCTAAAGCTATTATTCCTGTTCATCTTTATGGGATGCCTTATAATGTTGAAGCTATCCATCAGATTGCTTTAAAATATAAAATTCCTGTTTTAGAAGATAGTGCAGAAGCTCTTGGTAGTACATATCAAGGAGTTAAATGTGGTACTTTTGGTGATATTGCTATTCTTTCGTTTAATGGTAATAAAATTATTACAACATCCGGAGGAGGATCACTAGTCACCAAAAACAAAGCACATAAAGAAAAAGCTATTTTCTGGGCTACACAAGCAAGAGATAATGCACCGCACTATGAGCATTCTGAAATAGGATATAACTACAGAATGAGTAATATTACTGCTGGAATTGGAAGAGGACAGATGGAAGTTCTAGATGCTCATGTAGATAACAGACGAAGTAATTTTGAATTTTATAAAAAACACCTAGAAGAGTCTTCTGAAATAAAATTTCTTGAAGAACCTTCTGGATATTACTCTAATCGATGGCTAACCTGTATTGAGACAACCTCTTATCAGTTAAGAGAAAGTCTAAGGTTGTCATTGGCAGAAGAGAATATAGAATCTAGACCGTTATGGAAGCCCATGCATCAACAAGCTGTATTTGCAGATTGCGATGCTTACCTCAATGGAGTTTCTGATGATCTATTTGATCGAGGCCTTTGCTTACCAAGCGGGTCGAATCTTGAAGAAGATGATTTATATAGAATTGTATCAGTAATTAAAAACACATTGAGATGATAAAGAACTACCTAATAAATAATTCACATAAGCATGCATCTAAGTGGCTAGTTTTAGCTATTGATGTACTTATAACAATTTTTAACTTTTTTCTGGCATATGTCATAAGATTTGGTATTACTTTAAATTTTGATACTACAAATTTGGTATACCAATTGCCAATTATGGCAGGCTTAGCTATATTAAGTTTTTTATTAATAGGATCGTATAAAGGAGTGGTTAGGCATACAGGAATGAGAGATGCTTATAACCTGTTTCTTGCAGTGACTGTTTTAATTACATTAACTGGGTTTTTAATGGCTTCTAGTAGATTGTCATTAATGCCAGAACTTTTAAACATCCCTGTATCAATAATATGTATACATTATTTATTAAATATTATTACGCTTACTACGAGCCGTTTGATATTTAAGTATTGTTTTTATTATATAAAATCAAAAATTGGAGAGACTTCTAGGATATTGATATATGGAGCAGGAGATTCTGGTTTGATTACTTTGGCAGCAATTACTAATGATTCTAATACATCATCTTTATCAGTTGTAGGTTTTATTGACGATAATAATCAAAAGATTGGTAAAACAATTAATGGGATTAAAGTATATGCTTCTGATAGAATAGACGAAAACTTTATTACCAAAAACAGTATTAAAGAGATTATTGTTTCAATTCCTCATATCAGTAAAAAAAGATTATCAGAAATTTCCGATAAACTTCTTAAATTACCAGTAACTGTAAAAATTATTCCTGCAGTAAATGATTGGATTGATGGTAAACTAAAAGTTTCTCAGATTAAAGAAATCCAGATAGAAGACTTGTTAGAAAGAGCTCCTATTTGCATGGAAAATAATAATATCACAAGAGAGTTACATAATAAAGTAATCATGATTACTGGGGCTGCTGGATCAATAGGAAGTGAGATTGTTAGGCAAGCCTCATATTATAACTACAAGCATCTAGTTTTAGTAGATCAGGCAGAATCTCCTTTGTATGATTTACAACAAGAACTTTTGAGTAAAGGAGTAACGAATTTTACCCCAATAGTAGCCGATATAAGAGATCATCAGAGGATCGAGACTATATTCGAAAAGTATAGACCTAATATGGTTTTTCATGCAGCAGCGTATAAGCACGTACCGCTAATGGAAAATAATCCTTGTGAAGCAATCAAAATTAATGTTTTAGGTACAAGAAAACTTGCCGATTTGTCGTCTGAATATGGAGTGGATAAATTTGTTTTTGTATCTACAGATAAAGCTGTTAATCCAACTAATGTAATGGGAGCAACCAAAAGGGTTGCCGAAATGTATATAAAATGTCTACATAGAAGAAGTAAGACGAAATATATCACTACTAGGTTTGGAAACGTACTAGGGTCTAATGGTTCGGTTATACCATTATTTAAAAAACAAATTCAAAAAGGTGGACCATTAACAGTAACTCACAAAGATGTAACGCGTTTCTTTATGACAATACCTGAAGCCTCTCAATTAGTTATAGAAGCTGGTACAATGGGGAATGGAGGCGAGATTTTCATTTTTGATATGGGAGAATCTGTAAAGATTTTTGATCTTGCCAAAAAAATGATAAGATTATCAGGTCTTAGATACCCAGAGGATATAAATATTGAAATTACTGGTCTTAGACCTGGTGAGAAGTTGTATGAAGAACTTCTTGCAGATACAGAGAATACCTTACCAACATATCATAAGAAAATAATGATAAGTAAATTTGATGATAATGATTGTGTAATGGTACAAGATAAGATAGATGATCTGTGTATAATGAATTTGCTTAGTCAGGATCATCAAATTGTAGGGAAACTAAAAGAGATTGTACCTGAGTTTATCTCTAACAATTCTACTTTTGAAAGTATCGACAAAATAAATAAAAAAAGCACTCAAAACACGCGAGAAGTTCGTAGCAAAGTTTTGGTAAAATAATAAAGGTATATAGTAAGGGAAAAAGTACCTAAAATCATTTTTGCAAGAAAACAAATAAGTATTTCGGGAAGCTAATGTCCCGAAATACTTATTAGTGCCCATAATTAGTTTTTTATTGAAAAACAAATGTATAGCTTAATAGATGAAGCAAAATTTCATTGCCGAATTAAATAAAGTTATATTTTTGTGACTTATTAACAAAAGGCTTACTCATAAAGTATTAAAATATGCGATGTAGATTTTTATTATTGTTTCTGATATTGGTTTCAATATTTTCATGTAAAACTCCAGAAGATGTTGTTTATTTTCAAAATTCTGAAAACCTAGAAAAGATTACTTCTACAAACACATTTACTCCAGTATTTAAGGTTGATGATATTGTGAGTATTATGGTATCTGCAGCTGATATGGATGCAGCAAGACCATTTAACCTTATGCAAGGAACCTCCTTAAGTAGCTCAATAGGAGAAAATGGAGCATCAAATGCTGGTAGTGGAGGAGTAGAACCAACTTATTTAATTGATGAAGAAGGAAATATAGATTTTCCGGTTTTGGGAAGTTTGAAAATTGCTGGTTTGACAAGAATTCAGGTTAAAGAAATGGTTAAAGAAAAACTAAAGATCTATATCAATGACCCAATAGTAAGTGTGAGACTTAAAAATTTTAAGATTACAGTGATGGGTGAAGTATCACGACCAGGGTCATATACTATTCCCAATGAAAGAGTAACAATTATTGAAGCTCTTGGCTTGGCTGGTGATATGACAATTAAAGGAAAAAGAGGTAATATTATGGTTATTAGAGAAAATGAAGGAGAAAATACCTATCATCGTGTAGATTTAACTTCTAAATCTATTTTTGAATCCCCGGTATATTATTTGGCTCAAAATGATGTGTTATATGTAGAGCCCAATGAGTCTAGAATAAGAGAATCTAAAACACGTAGCAATACTATTAGCGTTATTATAAGTATAGTCGGGGTTCTCCTGTCTGTAGTTACACTGATTGTAAGATAATACATATGATTTCTAACACGAACAATACACCTACAGAAAATACTTCTTTTGATTCGTCATCTGGATTTGGATTTAATCTTAGAGATCAGATTATAAAATACCTTAAAAAATGGTATTGGTTTGCTTTAAGTGTTTTTATCTTTGTAGCTTTAGCTTATGTTAAGGTAAGGTATACTATCCCGCAATACAATGTCTCTTCCTTAATTATGATATCGCAGGATGAGAGTATTAGCGAATCAGAATTAGCAGCTTTTAAAGACCTTGGTTTACTGGATGATACTCAAAATACAATAGAGAACGAAATTCAGATCATAAAATCTAGAACATTATTGACAAATGTTGTCAATAATTTGGGATTGAATGTTCGTTATTTTAGTGAAGGAAGAATTTTGGAAGTAGAAAATTATCCAAAATCATTAATCGAAATCAATTTTTTATCTGATGATACCATTGTTCATACAAAATCAAAGGTATTTCATGTTCAAATTGACTCAGGCACTACATTCTCTTTTTTGGATGAAAAAAATAAAAAACTTAGTAGTCATTCTTTTGGTAAAACAATAAAAAGCAGTATTGGGGATATTGTGATTACTCCTAATGTCGAAACCATCGAATCAAATGTTGATAAAATCATTAAAATTCAGGTATCTCCTGTAAAGTTTGTTGCAGAATCATATAGGAGCAGGTTATCGATTGCGCCTCTTAAAAACTCATCTATTGTAAGAATATCTTTAAATGACCCTGTTAGTGAAAAAGCCAAAGATATTATAAACAACCTCGTAGAGGAGTACAATAAAGCAACGATAGAAGATAAAAAACAGGCATCTGCAAGAACGGCAGATTTTATAAATGATCGTTTGAATCTTATTTCGGGGGACTTGACAGAAGTAGATGATGAAGCAGCAGGTTACCTGTCTAAGTATGGGTTGACTAATGATATTGGGGCTCAAACCCAGCGGGTAGCCGATATAGATTCTAGAAATGTACAAGAAATAGCTCAACTAAATACACAACTTAGTCTTATACAATCTATGCGTAGATTTGTTTTGAGCCAAGAGGGTAGGTATGATCTTGTTCCTGCTAATTTAGGATTTGAAGATCCAACTATAACGACCACCATATCAAGGTATAATGGGCTAATCTTACAAAGGCAACGATTATTAAAATCTTCTAGTACCCAAAATCCAGTTGTTGTTAATATTGATCAGCAAATTGATGGTTTACGGCAGGTTTTGATAGGTAGTTTAAATAGTCTTCGAAGCTCAATAAATATACGACTGAAAAGCCTAAATACTCAAGACCAATACTTTAGTGGTAAATTGTATAATGCACCTATTCGTCAGAAAGATCTTAGAGTTATTGAGAGGGAACAAACGATAAAAGAACAGTTATACCTTTATTTATTACAAAAAAGGGAAGAAGCAGAAATAACCAGTCACATTACACTCTCTAATGCTAGGGTAATAGATAAAGCCTCAACATTAGGTGCGTATCCTGTATCTCCAAATAAGAAAACGATTTATGCCGGAGCTTTATTTCTTGGTTTGGTATTACCTTTTCTTATCATTTATACTTCAGACCTATTAAATGTAAAGATAAGTTCTAGAGAAGATTTAGAGAAGGCTCTTTCTATGCCTATTATTGGATCTATACCAAAGGTAAAGACCAAAGGAAAGATTATGATTTCTCAGAATGATCGATCAGGGATAGCTGAAGCGTTCAGGATTTTGAGAACTAATCTCGATTTTCTTATGGCGGGTAGTGATAAAAAACTTGGACGTGTGGTTTTTGTTACATCTACTATTTCTGGTGAAGGAAAAACTTTAATTTCATCAAATCTTGCCAAAACCTTAGCTATATCGGGCAAGAAAGTAGCTTATTTAGGAACAGATTTAAGAGACCCAAAATTTCATAAGTTTTTTAACTTACCTAATGGTAAAGACTCAAAAGGTCTTACTAATTTTATAATGAACCATGAACTAACTCCAAAAGATATTATTTATAAGGATAATGAAAAAGGAGAAGACTCTTTTGATATTATACCTTCTGGAGCAATTCCACCAAATCCGGCAGAACTTCTTATGCAAGAAAGAGTTAGTACTATGTTCGAGTATTTAGAGAAAGAATACGATTATATCATAGTTGATACTGCTCCAGTTAGTTTGGTAACAGACACTCTTCTAATAGCAAAATTTGCTGATCTGTGTATTTATATTGTAAGAGAAAATTACTCTGATAAAAGAGTCTTACAGGTACCTGAGAACTTTTATAGAGAAAAAAGATTACCAAATATTGCTGTATTACTTAATGCAGCTGATACCAAGACCGGTTATAATTATGGGTATGGATATGGTAAAAAGAGTTAGATGGTATTAAAAACAACATATTTAATACCTCACTTTGATTGTCTTGATACTATCTGAATGGCTGAAATGAGTATAATCACAATGATTTATTTGATTCACTAAAACTCTTCAATCGTATAAGATTTTTACTTTCTATGTAGGTGTATACACCTGAGTTTTTACTGTTTTAATAGCGAAATAAAATGAAATATTTTTATTCACTGATATACCATAACTTTAGGTAATTTCTATTAATTAAAAACCATTGATTATGTCTACAGAAAACAACTTAGTCGGATTATTTCATGTTACGTATGAAGTTACAATCGGAACTCCTGAGCAAACTATTGTAGGGGCAACTTCTCTATTTTTATCTTTAGCGGTTTACACTCCAGATAGATCCGTAAGTGGTATTGCAAAAATTACTCAAGCAGTAAACCCTCCTCTTAACCAATCAAGTAAAATTAATGGGGAATACACGTATCTTACAGTAATGCCTAATAATTCTCATATCCTAGTTACGGCTACAGGGTTCCCCAATTTAAATTGGAATCCAAAATGGGGTATTGGTCCACAACTACAACCTAATTTTGAATTGCGTATGATTTTGGAAGATGATTGGCAAACTGGGCGAGCTAATTTTAAGTATTTGGATCCTGATGGAAAATGGCAAGAAGCAAATGATTATTACGTTAGGGCAGTAAATGTATATGCAGCAGATGCTAAACCTGAATCTGTTTAATTAGCTGTTTATCTAATTTGATTAATTAACTATAGAATTATCAAATAACTATAGAATTATCAAAAATGGAAGCATTAGCGCAACAACAGATCAAAAAACAAGAAGAGCGGATTAGTATTGCACAATCCAATCAAGATGTAGAAGTTTTAAAATTCAAATTTCACTATACAACTTCGATTAATGAAGACATGGGTAATATAACTCTGGTTACCTACAAAGATAATAGTATTGTAGGAGAAATGGGTATTACTGCATTATTAGGGGTTCCTCAATATGGTACTTTGTATCTGAATGGGGACTTTACAGTACAAGGTGATAATAATGTTGTTAAATTAAAAGGAAAAGGATTTTTTACTTGATTTTCATATGGAACCAAAGCATATGAACAAGATATAGAAATTATTATGGAAAAGAACTGGTCAAAAGGTACAATACCAAGTTTGGGGACAAACGAGGTAGTTGTAAAAATTAGCTAGTGAATTAAAAGACACAGCAAATCTTTTTTATTTATCCCGATATATGGTGATTTTCGTTTAAAAGGGATACAAAAGAGATTTGTTGTTTTTTATAGCATATGTAGACACTAAATTATAAATGATAAGGTGGTTAAAGAGGTTATGAAAAAGCCTTGTTTTTCATCATTAAATGCGAAATTTTTTCAGCGATTTTGGATTCAAATCCTTTTTCTAAAACACCCAATTGATGGTAATTATGAATATCTGTACCTGTGAAGTCGATATAATCCAGATCGACTAATTTTTTGGCAAAAGATTTAATGTCTTCACCATAATATCCTGATAAGGATAGTAGATTAAGTTGAAACAGGAAACCCGAATCTTTTAGTTTATCAAATTTTTTAAGATCATTTCGATAAAAAGAATATCTCTCTGGGTGAGCTAATATAGGAGTATACCCTGCTAACTTGATTTCAAATAGAATTTCTGTGAGATTGAGTGGAGGACTAAAAGTGGACATTTCGACTAGGATGTAGTTCTGATGTAATGGAAGAATATCATTATTTTTTAAACGATTAAATAATAAATCATCCATCATATATTCGGCACTCGCTTGTACTTCTATATGTGATATTCCCAAAGGAGGAAGGATCTCCTTTAGTTCTTTTAATTTATTGGTAATCGTTTTTGATGTATTCGGCCATACATCTTGCATTATATGAGGGGTGGTTATAATTTTTTTTATGCCCAGATTTTCAAATTGTTCCAGAATATAAGCAGATTGGTAAATAGTTTTTACCCCATCGTCAATACCTGCAAGCAAATGCGAATGAATATCTATATATCCATTAGGCACAATCTCATTAAGAGGAGTATCTTTTTTTGATAAAAACTGCAATGTGTTCTTTGTTTTGGGGTGAACGTAAAATAAAAAAAATATCTAAATTAAACTAATATCCTCATGGATTTATACTAAATATGACGTAAAAATAAAAATTTATTGTGCATAAAAAAACTGCTTAAGAAGATCATTTCTTAAACAGTTTTTGTTATGATTGTTACTAAAGCGTTACCTTTTTGTGATATCTCCTGACCCAGATACTTTTTTGTCTTCTTTTTCTGGATTTCCTTTATAAAAAATATCACCAGATCCCGATACTCGAGCTTTTAGATAAGAAGTAGCCATAACTTCTATATCCCCAGAACCAGATACTGTTGCTGTTACATTTTTGGCCTTGAGATCATAAGCAGAAAGATCCCCAGAGCCAGATACATTTCCGTTAAAACTTTCTGTAGCTCCCTTAATAGCTAAATCACCACTGCCAGTTACCTGCCCCCAGATACTTTTTGCATTAACAACAAGTTGAACGTCTCCAGAACCCGAAACCCCTGTCTTAAAACTCGAAGCTTTAATTGTATCAGAACTATATACATCTCCTGATCCAGATAGGGTTACTTGACTTAGATCCTCAAAAGGAACAGTTATGATCAATTTTTTACCATATGATGGCTTTAAATAATACCCTTTCTTTACATAAATTCTAAGAATATCGTTTTCTACATCGGTAATAATATACTCTATAAGGTTACTCTCTCCTTCGATACTAATTTTTCCCTCGGTACCTGATATTAGAGATACGTCCAGACTTCCTTTTACCTTGATTTGATCATAATCAGAAGTTGTTCTGTCTTTGGTAATAGAGTTACCATTTCCACTAATCTTCTTCCCGTTTCCCCACCATTGCGCCTGTAGAGAAGTTATACTGCATAAAGCAAGACCTAAAATAATTGCTACTGTTCTCATTTTATTGATTTGATGTTTTGTTGTATTAGTTTTTTCTTAATTTGATCCCTCCATAACTAGAGGTTATATTGATAGTATTAGGACTATTTGATTGACCATAATATCCTTGATAGTCTTTAGTAGAGCTTTTTGAATATTTTTTCTGTACCGTTATACTCTCATCTACTTTTATACCTCCATAAGAAGTCCTTATTTTAAAGTTAAATGCTGATCCATCCTCATATCCTAGATCGATACCTGTATAATCGGTTTTAATTGTTACATTCTTAAAAGAAGATTTTAATGTTTGCACATTGATAGACCCGTAGTCAGAATTGATGCTAAGTTCTTCAGATATACTGCCTATTTTAGTACTTACATAATCCGAATCTCCTACAACTTTACCACCATTTTCAATACGAATGGCTCCATAATCACAGTTGTAATTTAAAGTTTTAATGGTTTTAAATTTTGACTGTGTATAATCTGCATTAAGGTCAATTCTATTGCTATTACCTACTTCAAAATCAGAATAATCAGCATTGATTTTACCTCTTTTTATATACGCAATACTACTATTGTTGGTGTAATCTATATTTATATAATTATCATTACCAAACAGTTCACCAAGAATGATTTGACCATAATCACAATTAATCTTTGCATTGCCTTTGATTTTATCAAGAGTAATGTTGCCATAATCATTATTAAGATCAATATTATTGGTAAGAGGAACTTTTACCGTATAGTTAATTTTCATATTTAGGTCATTGTTCCAGCCACTTGTCCATTTATCCCACCAGGAACTATCACTTTTGTTAAAAATAGTTTTAGCACTTACCATTTGAGAAGATGATTCAAAATCGACATCAATTGACTTAAGTTTTTTAATTACTTTTTCTTCATTATTACCACTTACTTTAATACTAATTTCCATAACAATTCGGTTTTCATTCCAGGAAGTTATATCCAAATTTCCATAATCGTTATTAATTTTTAATAAAGCATTTGCACTTACAGAGAAATCTTTTTTCAATGTTTTTTCTTTGGTGTATTTACCTTTCAGATTTCCGTTACTTGCTATTACCATTGTTGGAATTAGTAGTAACAGGATTATATTATAGTATAGAGCTTTCATTTTCTGATATTTTAAATTGGTTAATATTGTTAATTTTTTGAAGCACTTCATCTAGTAGATTAGCACGTTTTTGAAAATTCTTAATCATAGCACTTATCACTCGTTTATCATTTCCGCTATGAAAAAGATCTTTTTTTAATACTTCATAATCAGATTCTAATTTTTCTAATTGATGCATTGCATCCAAAACTAATTTTTGTGTTTCTGGAGAAGAAACTTTATTAATTTCTTCAAGTTGCACTTGAATAGCAGAGGTAAAAAAGCTTTGTGTTTCTTGCATTTGAGGAGAAACATTGGCTAAATCTAACTCATTTTTAGAATCAAACATAAAAGTCATTGTGACCATTCCTAATAACACAGCGATTGAGGCTGCAATCATAAGAGGTTTGTACCAATTTGTTTTTTTTGGATTAAGATGAACAACTTTTGTTTCATTTTGTTGTTTCAATTTTTCCAAAAACTTCAATTGATGATCAACAGATGGTTCATGAATATCTAGTTGACCTTTAGTATGCTCAAATAATTTGTCTATTTCATCAGTTTTCATACAAATTGTAATTTTTTTCGTAAACTTTCTTTTGCGCGCGAAATAAGTGTACGACAATTAGAATATGATATATTCATTATTTGACAGATCTCTTCATAATCATACCCCTCTATGAGGTGTAATGATAATGCAGTGCTATAGCTGTCTTTTAGTTGCGTTAGTGTATTTAATACTGTTTTTGCTTTTACAGATGACAAGTCTTCTTCTAGTATTCCAACGCTATCTGTAAGAGCGTATTCAACAGTTTCTAGCGCTACTTCACGATGGATATCTTTCTTACGTGATGCAGTTAAGCTAGCATTAATAACTATTTTCTTTAGCCAGGCTCCAAACATAGTATTGTTTTCTAGCATTGACAATTTTGTAAAAGCTGTCAAAAAAGCTTCTTGCATAATGTCCTCCGCCTCTGCAGTATCTTTTATAATTCTCAATGCTGTGTTGTACATTGCCTTATAATAACGATTATACGTTTCGAGCTGCGCATTTTGATCTCGCTCGCGGCATTTCGCAATTAATTGCTCTGTATTTAGTTTGGTTAGTGACAAAAAAAATAATTTACTTTACATAAAGATATAGATAGATGTGCTTTGTTACAGTTTTTAAATATTATTTTTAAAACTTATGGCATAACAATTGAATTATAAAAAACAAAATTACTTAAGAACCCCCCGTTTTATTTGGGTTTATGTGATTTTGAATGAGTTTCAATAAATTTAAAAAAAGAATGTCGTTTTGTGGTAATGACAAAATGACTTTGATATATACTTATGGCGAAAACCAAATTTACGACACTTGACAGTTTGTCATTTCAAGGAATTGATGAAGATGCAGAATTAATTCCATTATTGACACCCGAAGATGAAGAAGAAATAGATAAAGAAGATTTACCTGAGATATTACCTATTTTGCCTTTGAGGAATACGGTATTATTTCCTGGTGTAGTTATCCCTATAACCGCTGGGAGAGATAAATCTATAAAACTTCTTAATGAAGCTAATAACGGAAATAAAACCATAGGTGTTGTTTCTCAAAAAGAAGAGGGTATAGAGAACCCCTCTTTAAAAGATATTAACAGAGTAGGAGTAGTAGCCCGAATACTTAGGGTGTTAAAGATGCCAGATGGTAATACTACGGTTATCTTGCAAGGAAAAAAACGATTTCATATTGATGAAGTGGTGGAGGAAAATCCTTATATTAAAGCTAAAGTTAAAGAGGTTCCCGAAGCAAGACCAGCTAAAGAAAATAAAGAATTTAGTGCTATCATTGATTCTATTAAAGATTTAGCTCTAGAAATAATCAAAGAAAGTCCTACAATTCCTTCTGAAGCGTCATTTGCAATAAAGAATATAGAGAGTAATTCTTTTCTTATAAATTTTGTGTCCTCTAATTTAAATCTTCCAGTAGAAGAGAAGCAAAAATTGTTAGAAATTAATGATTTGAAAAAGAGAGCTTTGGCTACATTAAAATATATGAATGTAGAATTCCAAAAGCTAGAACTCAAAAATGTAATCCAAAGCAAGGTTCAGCATGATATGAGCCAGCAACAGAGAGAGTATTTCTTACATCAACAGATGAAAACCATCCAGGAAGAACTAGGAGGGGTTTCGCATGAAGATGAAATTGAGGAAATGCGTGTGCGTAGTAAAGAAAAAAAATGGGACGAAAAGGTAAAAGTACATTTTGATAAAGAACTTGCCAAGATGCAACGCATGAATCCTCAGGTTGCAGAATATTCTATACAGCGTAACTACCTGGATCTATTTTTGGATTTACCTTGGAATGAGTTTAGTAAGGATAAATTTGACCTTAAACGAGCTAAAAAAGTATTAGATAGAGACCATTATGGGCTAGACGAGGTAAAACGTCGTATTATAGAGTATCTCGCAGTATTAAAACTGCGCAATGATATGAAATCTCCGATATTGTGCCTGTATGGACCTCCGGGAGTAGGTAAAACATCATTAGGTAAGTCTATTGCAGAAGCCCTTGGTAGAGAATATGTAAGAATATCACTTGGAGGATTAAGAGATGAGGCCGAAATACGAGGGCATAGAAAAACATATATAGGTGCAATGCCAGGAAGAATTATCCAAAGTCTTAAAAAAGCAGGTACCAGTAACCCTGTTTTTGTATTGGATGAGATAGATAAGCTTTCGGTAGGTAATCAAGGAGATCCATCTTCTGCTTTGTTAGAAGTTTTGGATCCAGAGCAAAATTCTGAATTTCATGATAATTTTCTTGAAATGGGATTTGATCTTTCTAAAGTGATGTTTATCGCTACTTCTAATAGTTTAGGAACCATTCAGCCTGCACTCCGTGATCGAATGGAAATTATCAATGTTACAGGATATACTATTGAAGAAAAAGTGGAGATAGCTAAACAACACCTTCTACCAAAACAACTAGAAGAACATGGATTAGACAAATCACACATAAAAATAGGAAAACCTCAATTCGAAAAAATAGTAGAAGGATATACTAGGGAATCTGGAGTACGTGGTTTAGAAAAACAGATTGCCAAAATGGTACGTTATGCAGCCAAAAACATAGCAATGGAAGAGGAGTATAATGTAAAAATTAGTAATGAGGATATTATAGAAGTTCTGGGTGCTCCTAAGTTAGAACGTGATAAATATGAAAGTAACGATGTAGCAGGAGTTGTAACCGGGTTAGCATGGACAAGTGTAGGTGGAGATATCCTTTTTATAGAGTCTATTCTTTCTAAAGGTAAAGGAAATTTGACAATTACTGGTAACTTAGGGAAAGTAATGAAAGAATCAGCGACTATCGCAATGGAGTATATCAAAGCAAATGCGGTAGATTTGGGGATTAAACCAGAGATCTTTGAATCTTACAATGTACATATACATGTTCCTGAGGGTGCTACACCAAAAGATGGACCTAGTGCAGGAGTAACAATGCTTACTTCTTTGGTTTCTTTGTTTACACAACAAAAGGTAAAGAAAAGTCTCGCTATGACAGGTGAGATAACATTAAGAGGAAAGGTATTACCTGTAGGAGGAATAAAAGAAAAGATTCTTGCGGCAAAAAGAGCTCATATAAAAGAAATATTACTTTGTGAAGATAACAGGCGAGATATCGAAGAGATTAAATCTGAATATCTAAAAGGACTTAAATTTCATTATGTAAAAGAAATGAGTGATGTTCTTAAACTCGCAATAACGAATACTAAAGTTAAGAATGCGAAGAAGCTATAAATAAATTGGTAACTAATAAAAAAGCCTGAATATCTATGATATTCAGGCTTTTTTATTAAAAATAATCTAATTTACCTTCTTTTTTTGACTAGAACATCTATATATAAATCCAAGTTTTTCAAAACCTTTTCGCTTCCTTTTACTACAGTTTTAAGTGGTTGATCGCCCAGATGAACAGGCAACTCGGTAGCCCTAGATAATCGTTCATCTAGACCTCTTAGCATTGATCCTCCACCAGTTAAGTAAATACCAGATTTATAGATGTCTGCAGAGATTTCAGGAGGAATTTCAGAAAGGGTTTCTATAATTGCATTTTCAATTTGCATGATTGATTTGTGAAGACTCTTTTCAATTTCTTTATACGATATCAGTATTTGTTTTGGCTTTCCGGTTAGCAAATCTCTTCCTTCAACGGCCATTTTATCAGGGGGGAAATCTAATTTACTTACGGCAGAACCAATTCTTATTTTAATCTTTTCTGCCATTGATTCTCCTATATGTAAATTACGAGACTCACGTATATATTGAACAATATTTTCATTAAAAACATTCCCAGCAATCTTTAAGGATTGTCCGCTGATTATTTTGCCTAAAGAAATAACTGCAATTTCTGTAGTTCCTCCTCCAATATCAACTACCATATTTCCTTTTGGTTCTAATACATCGATCCCTCCACCAATTGCTGCGGCAATAGGTTCATGTATTAAAAATATATTTTTGGCGTTAAGCCGTTTTGCAGATTCATGTACAGCTCTCATTTCTACTTCGGTGCTTCCACAGGGTATAGAAATAATCATATTGTACGAAGAAGAAAAAACTGAAGGATTAAAAGGAGATAGCTTTTTAATAAATGTTTTAAGCATTTTTTCTGCAGCATCAAAATTAGATATGACCCCATTATTGAATGGGTATACTGTTTTTATATTTTTATTGATTTTTCCTCGCATCATTCCAGCTTCCATACCTACAGCAATAATTTTTCCAGTGATTTGGTGTATCGCTACGATAGAAGGATTATCTACTACTATTTTCCCTTTGTGAGTAATAAGTGTGTTAGAAGTGCCAAGATCTATTGCAATTTTTTGGTTTAAAAAATCAAAAAAGCCCATGATAAGTGTACTTAGATTAATATGTATGTGATTTAAGGTCTAATTAAAGTAACTTACATTCATGCAAAAAGGGGTTTGATGATAAATAACTTAAGTAAGGTATAAATATTGTATTTGTAGCTGTTTTTTACAACGATTCTCAGTTAAAAAGTGATAGTAACAAGGTAAAAAACTTCTTAAAAGATATATTTTTTAATGCAAATTTATATTTTCCAGATAGTTTGGTTTACTTTTGGTTTTCGATAAACAAATTATTTATAAAAAATTGGGCGAAAAACAGATTATCATTGCCATTGATGGTCATTCTTCAACTGGCAAAAGTACAGTAGCTAAGCAATTGGCCAAAGCACTAGAATATATATATGTAGATACAGGGGCAATGTATCGTGCGGTTTCGTTGTATGCAATGAGAAACGGATTTATCGATGAATCTCATTTTGATCAAAAGGCACTAGAAAACAACCTTGATAAAATTTATCTCAAGTTTAAAATTAATCCTCAGACGGGATTAGCCGAGGTTTTACTTAATGACGAAAATATAGAACGCCAAATTAGAACCCTTGAAGTTTCAAGACATGTAAGCAAAATAGCTGCGGTTTCTAAAGTACGTAAGAAGTTGGTAGAACAGCAACAAAAAATGGGTGAAGACAAAGGAATTGTAATGGATGGTAGGGATATTGGGACTGTTGTTTTTCCTAATGCCGAGCTTAAGTTGTTTATGACAGCTACTGCAAAAGATAGAGCAGAACGTAGATTTCTAGAACTTAATGAGAGGGGAGAAAATGTGACCTACGAAGATGTTTTAAAGAATGTTGTAAATCGTGATCACATAGATAGCACGAGAAAAGATTCTCCTCTTAGAAAAGCTGAGGATGCTATCAAAATTGACAATTCTAATCTCACACTCCAACAACAGTTTGAACAAATTTTGAAATTAGCAAAAGAAACAATAGCAAAAGCTTAACTTTTAGGTTGTTGTATTGTGATAGTAACATTAGTATTTAGACGACTTAGTTTTCTAAATCAATATGAAATATTCTACTCTGTCACGATCAATACTAATGTTTTGGAATGCTAAAAAGAATCTGATATAACATTTTTGTCAAGGCCTTGGTTTATAGGCTCACGGGATTCATATAGCTTCATGTCTTCTTTAACCCATTCAATTAGCTCTGTGTATTTATTATCCCCTCTTAGAATCAAAACTCGATTTAATCTAAAAACATGGTCTGAGACTTGTTTGTACTTTTTTATACTAGTATCAGAAACTAAATAAAATGGTTTATTCACCAAAATCTCGTATTGTCGACCATCGTTTAATACAATTTGATCCTTACGTTCATAAATGATATTAGTTTTGGATAAAGATTGTGAGTAATTATTTACCACAGTAAACAAACAAAATATAAGTAATAGTCTTTTCATATCGTAGTAATTAAGGCATCACAAAAATACGGTAAAACCATAATGAAATATGTTTTTTAAGGAAAAGACCTTTTGTTTTTCGATGAAATACAAAATAATAGGTTATTTGACTAGTAAAATTATCAAAATCGCAATGTGTTGTGTCGCGTAACAACCCAAACCAATAAAAAAGCCGCCCAACAAGGCAGCTTTTTTATGGTTTTATAAACTAAAAAAATTGTTTAGAGATTTGGTATAATAAGTTCCTGATCTGGGTGAATAACATCAGGGCTTTTAAGGATGTTGGTGTTTGCTTCGAATATCGCCTTATATTTCATAGGGTCTCCGTAATAGTGCTTTGCAATTTTACTTAAAGACTCTCCACTTTTTACAGTATGTCTATGATAAACAGACTCATCAGCTACTTTGATATCAGCAAGAATATCAGAAGGAGAATCTCCTCCTATTTCTTTTATTTCATCCCAAAGTAGATTTTTTTCATACTGGGTATTTGCAGTACCTTTAATCTTAAGAGTTCCATTTTCTTCAGATACATCTCCGTCCTGGATATTTAATTTTTGTCCTAAATCCAGAACACTTTGATATTTTGCTTTTACCATAACTAAGTTTGATTTTAAATTATTAATTAGCTTTATCCAAATATAACAAATTATAAGATGGTGTTAACATGATTTTTTAATTAAAAAATCGCGAATTATCGGTAAAATGCATAATTTATCTATATTCGGACACTTATTTAAACAAATACCTAATGTTTCGTAAACGCTTCTATTATCTCATTCAGTTACAATATCTAGGTTTTAGATATCATGGTTGGCAGAAACAACCTACAGTTAATACATTACAACGTATGGTCGAGAGAACAATTACTTATGTCCTCGAACATAAAAACTTTAAGATTTTGGCTACCGGAAGAACTGATGCCAAGGTATCGGCTAATGAAACATACATAGAATTATTTGTAGATCATACTCCTATTGAAGAAGAGGTTTTCTTCTTATTATTTAATCAAAACCTTCCTCAGGACATTAAAGCTTTAAGTATTCAGCAAACTGACGAAAAATTTAATATTATTCAATCTCCAAAAGTAAAAGAGTATTTATATTTGTTTTCTTATGGAGAGAAATTCCATCCATTTTGTGCCCCTTTTATGTATAATATTGTTGATGAATTAGATATATCTTTAATGCAAAAAGCTGCAAAATTATTTGAAGGGAAGCATAACTTTAGATCGTATTGCCATCGACCTTCAGAAAACACAATTTTGGAAGGAGAAATATTTCATTGCGAAATTAAAAAGAATGATGTTTATACGGCTAATTTTTTTCCGAAGGAGAGTTATATGTTACAAGTTAAAGGCGAAGGGTTTAAAAGAAATCAAATTAGACTGATGATGGGAGCATTGTTGGACTTAGGGAAAGATAAAATTAGTTTAGATTTTTTTAAACAAACGTTAGATCCTAATGCAGAAGAAATTACACTAGAACATATTGTACCCGGCTCAGGGTTAATATTAAACTCAGTTGAATTTAAAAATTAAAATATGAAGGTATTATCTACAAATATTGGTGAATCCAAGACAATAATGTGGAGAGGAAAAGAAGAAAAAACAGGGATTTATAAATATCCTACAGAGGTTCCTATATATTTAGGTAAGGAAGATGTTCAGAATGATAATGTAATTGATAGGAGATACCATGGAGGAGTTGATAAAGCTTGTTATTTGTATTCGAAGGATCATTATTCGTACTGGGAAATGAAATATCCAGATTTAGACTGGAATAATGGAATGTTTGGTGAAAATCTCACAATAGAAGGTTTTGACGAAAAAAAGGTAAAAATTGGTTCTATTTATAAGTTAGGAGAAGCAACAGTACAGATCTCTCGCCCAAGACAACCTTGTTATAAACTGGGAATTCGTTTTGAAAATCCTGCTGTAATTAAACAAATGATAGATTCTTTGTTATCTGGTGTGTATGTTCGAGTCATTAAAGAAGGTTTGGTTTCTGCTGGTGATGAATTTACTTTAGAGAAGGAAAACTTTGAAGGAATATCTATAGCAGAATTATATACTTTGTTATTTCATTATAATGAAGCAGATCATATTGATCTGGCAAAAAGAGCGATGGATGACCCCCTTATTTCTGATAGTGATAAAAAATATTTTGGAAAAAAAGTATAAGTACTCAATTATATATGAAAGATATAGTGAAACTGTATAGTGCTGATAAGAAATCTTCTGTTACAATTGACAAAGGAGAATTAGTAAGTTATCTGGTAAATGATATAGAAATAATGCATCAAAAAGAGGATGCAGGATGGGGGAGTACAGAAATTGAAATGTTTCCTATCATTGGAGCAACAAAAGGAAATAATTTTTCTGTAGTAACGCCTAGAGGAGACTCAAAACTCGATCAGCATGGTATTTTACGAACATTAGATTATTCTACTGAAAAAACAGATAGTACTACTGCTAGTTTTTATAAAAAATATAGCGCTAATACTTTGGTATCTAATCCAAAGTTTCCTCATAAATCTTCTTTGAAAAAATTGAATTGGCCATATGATTTTAAATTCTTAAAAACATTTGCAATTACCAATGAAGGATTAAAGATATTATTTGAAATAACATCTGAAGTAAATATGCCTTTTATGTTAGGTTTTCACCCTGCATTTAAGGTTTATAATCATGATTTTGTTATTAGAACTGAAGACAAAAGCATTTCGTTAGACAATATTCTAGAGGTTGGAGCTAAGGCTTTTTTACTAGAAAAATGTAAAGATTTAACTTTAGAAAATAATGGAAACCTTGGAGTAAGGTTAAGAACTAGTGGTTATAGACATATCATGTTATGGAGTGAAGTAAAGAATATGGTATGTATAGAACCCATAACTTTTTACCCGCCAAGTGTTACTACGGGTGATTTACACACAGGGTTTGATCATAGTTCGGGGTATGAAAAATTTGAAGTCGTTATTTCCCCTTCAGTTTCCTGATCTTATAATATATCATATGTCAATTTGGTGATATTGGAGATGGTCTGAAAAACAAAGATTTATAATTTAGTCTTAGACCATTTTATTTGATGTATTTTGAGATTGATTTATTTAGCGATTTAATATCAAAAGGCTTCGTAATGGCACCATCCATACCGCATTCGTGAATTTTAGTTTGGTAATTTTCTAGATCCACTGCTGTTAGAGCAATAATCGGTATCTTTTTATTGAATGTTCTAATTATTTTGGTGGCTTCATATCCGTTTATTTGTGGCATGTTTATATCCATAAGTACAAAATCAAAAGAATCAGTATTGCTTCTTAGTAGTTTTATTGCCTCTCTTGCATTGCTTGTTAATGTTATTAAAACACCTTCTTTTTCCAAAGTTTTTTTAGAAACCAATCTGTTAATTTTGTTATCATCAACAACGAGACATTTTTTGTTAATCAGTAAATTACTCTTTGATAATTCCTTTTTTAGCCTATTGTTAACAGCCATTTTCTTATTACCAATCGGAAAAGTAATTGCAAAGAAAAAAGACGAACCTACGCCCAATGTACTCTCTACATTAATCTTGGAACCATGTAAATCTAATATCTTTTTGATAATTGTAAGGCCTAATCCTGACCCTATGTGCTTGGAATTTGAGTTAGGAGAAACCTGTTCGAACTCTTCAAAAATCCGTTCTAATTTCTCTTTAGGAATTCCTGATCCATTATCAGAAACTCTAAAATGTAAAGTGGTCTCTGATGATGTGTTTCTAAGCTTACTTATATTAAGAGAAATAGTACCGTTTTCTGTAAACTTGCAGGAATTACCAATTAGATTCATTAAAACTTGAGTAAGTTTTAAATGATCGCCAATAATATACTGATTAACTTCTGAGCCGATATTAATTACAATCTGGTTGTTATTTTGAGTTTTGAAGTAATCAAAAGAAGAGACTATTTTATTTGTCATTTCTCTTAAGTCAAAATGCTCCAGAATTATCTTATTATTTTTTTTAGTATCTAGACTACTATAACTAAGTACATCATTTATAAGTGAGTGTAGATAATCTGCCGAAAATTTTAAAGAGTTAATTTCTTCCGAATATTTTTTTAACTCAGGGTTATCTAATAAAAAAGCACTAATTCCGATAATCCCGTGTAAAGGAGTTCTAAGTTCGTGACTAATGGTAGATAGAAGTTTGGTTTTTTGACTTGTCAACTTTTCTGTTCTGTTTTTTTCGGCAATGATTAGTTCATTTTTATTTTTAAGCGTTGTGATAAGTTGTTTTCTTTTATGAATAATATATAAGAGTATTGATAAAAGACAAATGAATAATATTGATACCCAAATGAGAAATTGGTTAACTAAGTTTTTGTTTTTAAGTATTTCTTTTTGAAGCTTATTTTTGGTATCCATAAATTTAATATGATTTCGATATTCTTCAATTTCATACTTTGCAATAAAATCTTGATACTCTTTTTCTTTATTCACACTGATATTGACTTCTTCTAGATCAATATATTTTAATAAAACCTTAGAGGCTTCTGTATATTTTTTTTGTTTGTATAAAATCTCTCCTAATGTTTTATGCAAATCTTTGATATCCTTGGTTAAGTTTTCTTTTTCTGCTAATATTATAGCTTTTCTTACATGTTTTTCAGAGAGGTCATAATTTCCTATGGCAGCATAATACAGCGAAAAATTAGAATCAATACCACATAAGACTGCCGGGTAAGGAACATGTTTTCTGAGTTCATTTAGTTTGGATACATAAAAAAAAGCATTATCTAGTTCATTAGCATCATATGCGGCATAAAATGCATTATATGACAATTGAGCCATACCCAAAGAATCTTTTATCTTTTCAAAAATTTTGTATGATTTTTTATAGTAGTAAAGTGAACTGTCTAATTTTTTCAGTCCTCTGGAATAAAAATTACCAAAGTCCATGTATGTATTTGCTTTGGTAGTATCATTATCTATTAATTGAGTGTATTTGTAAGATTTAAACAAATTTTCTTTAGCCAAAATAGTATCTCCAATTTCTGCATAACCCGATGCAATAGCATTGTATGCATCGATAGTGGAGATTGTATCTTTGAGATTTTGTGCCTCTCTTAGATATTGGATATTCACCTTTAGGGCTTCGATAAATTTGTATTCCAAATGCAAAACTATTGCAGAATCTTTTAACTTTTCTAGATAGCTTTTACCCTCTCTTTGTTGCGCATGAAAAGAAAGTGTATTCAGAAAAAACAAGAATAGAAACACATATTTCATTGATAATTAAAGGTTTAAATGATTTTAAGTCAAGAGAAAAACAATTTTAGTTGGCATAAAAAAAATGATTCTCCTTTAATTATACGGATTAACAGTAAATAAATTACGAAATATTATTTGATTTATAGGTATGAAGCTAATTAGTTTTTTTTAAAACTTGCCACTCTTTTATAGAATATAGAGTTAGGTAAGATAATTTGTTTTTCGAATTACCAATATCCTTTATTAGTAAATAGCAATGTGGATTTGTACCTTACAAGGAGGTATAATAGGAAGAGTAATAAACGTTTATATTAAAAAAGTACCTTAATCTTATGTATCCTTTTCTTCTAAAATGGTTAAGGCTAATTTAATTGTGTTATAGTCAATCGCTTGCTCGAAATGATCGAAATAGCTTTTTAATGTATCCGGGTTATCCAATTCTTCTTTTGCTTGTCTAACTGATTTTATATCTTCCTTGCTAACGAATTGTTTCAAATCTATTTCCTCTCCATCTTCATATAGTTTCATAATATGAGAAAAGATGGTTGATTGTGCTAGTTTACGTTTAACCGTTATTTCTTCGATTGATAGACCTTCTTTATATAAAGCTAGCGTTTCTTTATATGTATTTCCTTTTTTAGTACTTGTCTTTCTCTTCTTTTTTGTTTTCTCAGCAGAGAAATCAATGATTGCTTTAATGAATTGATATCCATAATTTTGCATTTTTTTTCGGCCTACACCACTGATTTGCATAAATTCATCATCATTAACAGGTCGAAATTTTTCCATTTCTTTAAGTGAGGCGTCACTAAAAATCTGGTAGGCAGGAATACCTGCTTCTTTAGCTAATTCTAGTCGTAGTTGTCTTAGCTTTTCAAATAAATTTGGAGCGGCGCCCTTATCGATTTGTTCTATTGCGACTTGTTTTACTTTTTCAAACTCTTTAAGATGGGCAAGGCTTACTTTTTCTCCTTCAAATAATACTTTTCGAGAAAGTGAAGTAAGCTTCAATTTATTATTTTGATGAAATGCAATTTCAAGATACCCTTGGTTAATTAATTGGATAATATATTGCTGCCAGTCTCTCCAGGCAATATCATTACCAATTCCATAAGTTTTAATCTTTTGATATTCTTTGTCATATACCGCAGCGTTTTGTGCACCTCGTAATACATCAATAATAGTTCCTATTGGCTCTTGTTCTTTACAACGGACTACTGTAGATAATACTTTTTGTGCAATAATGGTTCCATTGATAAAAGTTGGTGGGTTTTTACAAACGTCACAATTACCGCAATTATCTTCTATTAATTCTCCAAAATAGCTTAGCAAAATTTTGCGACGGCAACTTAAAGAGTCTGCATATTGTTTCATGCGATCCAATTTTGCCAATTGTACTTCCTGGTTTCCAGACATATTGGCAAATTTTTGTAGTTGTACTACATCTGCATAACTATGAAAGAGAAGGGTAGAGGATGGTATTCCGTCTCGACCGGCTCGTCCAATCTCCTGATAGTATCCTTCAATATTTTTTGGTAAATTGTAATGAATCACCCAACGTACATTAGACTTGTCTATCCCCATTCCAAAAGCGATGGTAGCACATACTATCTGTACAGTATCATTAATAAACCCTTCCTGGACCTTTGAGCGTTTAGCATGGTCAATACCAGCATGATATGCTTCTGCGTTAAAGCCTTGGTTTTGTAGTTTTTCGACAAGTGTTTCTGTGGTTTTTCTACTTAGGCAATAGATAATACCACTATCATTAGGTTTGTTTTGAAGGAAATCAATGATTTGTTCAATTCTTTTGTTTCCAGGACGTACTTCGAGGCTTAAGTTTTTGCGATCAAAAGATGCCAGATGCTGGGTAGCATCTTTAATATTTAGTTGTTCACAAATATCTTGGCGTGTTGCTTTATCTGCTGTAGCGGTTAATGCGATTACAGGTGTTTCGGGAAATCTGTTTTTAAGGTATCCCAATTGTGTATAAGCCGGTCTAAAATCATGTCCCCAAGCAGAAATACAATGTGCCTCATCTATAGCGATTAGACTGATGGTTATTTGAGAAAGAATAGTATCCAAAAATGAAAGACTTTCTGGAGCGATATAAAGTAGTTTAATCTCTTTATTTATAAGCTTTTGATAAATCTCTTGTTGTTCATTTTCGGTTTGGCTACTATTAATGTAAGCTGCCTGAATACCATTAGCCATAAGACCATCTACCTGATCTTTCATTAATGCAATTAAAGGAGAAATCACCAATGTTACACCTGGCAGTAATAGAGCGGGTAGTTGATAACATATCGATTTACCCCCACCTGTAGGCATTATAACAAGGTTGTCTTTTTTATCAAAGACAGAATCAATGATTTCTTGTTGTAAGGGTCTAAAACTATCATACCCAAAATACTCTTTTAGTGTATGTAAAAGTTGTTGTTGATCTGGCATAAATACAAAGAAAAGAAAATAGCTTGGGAAAAAAGAATTTGTTTGGTCTGTTACTAATTTTGTCTATCGGTTTTTATAAAAACCTTGTGTTTTTTGCGCTTCTTTACAACTGTTAAAGAATATTAGTGAGGTAAGTTGATAGGGACCAGAGCATTCGAAGTTCGAACTTTTTAGTAGAATCTTTGGAGGAGATTTCAGAATACGCAAAAGAGTACCAAGCTTTATTGATAGCTTGCTAACATCATTTTCCTTTAAAAATCTTTTACTTTTTTTATACCTCTTGATGCGAATTAAATAACGTTTAGTGTAAAATACGTTTTAATGCATTTTTACATATTGTTGTAGTGTCGTTTTAGTATTTTAAGCTTTCAAGCTCATTTTTAAAAAATGTTTCAAATTCCCTCTTAATAGTTAATCTGTTTTGCTTGATTAAATCAAAAATTAAGTCTTTAATTGTTAATACTCTAGTGTCGATTTTTGGTTTTTCATTTAACTTAAACAAAGAATACAAACTCAATTTCTTTCTCTCACTAATTGGCAGAGGAAGCTGATTTTTTATTGCTTTATAAATTTTAAGTCTATCTGTTTGGTTAAATTTTTCGTCCAAAAATGACTCACTGGATAATTCGTTTTCAAATAGATTTTGTGTTTTCAGTGAATTTAAGATTCTGGATTTGAAAAATATGTATGCAATATCATTACGTAAAATAACATTATTATGAATAAGCTCTAACTTTTTGTTATCTAAAGGAAAACTAAAACTGTGTTTTTTTTCTAGTTTTTTAATGTTTTCTGGATAAGTTCTCATCTATTATAATCTTTTTACATCTTATTTTAATGCTAACATTTCTGTATGATGCGTTTGTATCCAGAAGGGTGCATATGCATTATACAAATTGTTACAAAACGTTTTCGTTAGCCTTTTACTTTTATTAATATAGGGTTTTCTGGATCAGTTACTTCATAATTTCCCTTTTTGAATGGAATTGAAAGAATGATATTTTCCTCTTGATAAAGTTTAAGAGTAACAGTCATTTCCTTTTTCTTCTTATACATCTTTATTTTTAAATTCCATTTTTTGTCTGGAATATTGTCTTTAGGAACTAAATCTAAAGATGAAACATATTTTACAATAAATAAGTGGTCTTTTAAGAACCAAGTATTTTCAGTAATATCTACTACTTCATTGTCTTCTATACTTACAGTTTTAAAACTCAATTGATAATCCCCTTTTTTAGAAACAAATTTATCTGAGCTTAATTTTTTAAAGAAAAGAGTGTCTTTTGAACAATTAGAAAAAATAAGTTTAACCTTAGTATAATTTTCCTCCCCTGTAGGTTGCCCAATAAGTGATAGTGGAGAAAATAAAATTAACAATAATTTTACTATTTTCATTTCAATATTTTTTTAATTATTTCAAAAACTACATTTTTTACTTCATTTGCTCTTGATATAGAACGTAGATTTCCTAGATGAAAATGTCCTACAGGTATTTTTGAACCTATTTGATCTCGAACTTTAGTCGAACGATACATTATTTCATTTGACAAATAATTGCTTCCTGATCCTTCCTTAGGACTCCTATTTGTATCAAAATACACCTCATTGCCTTTAAGCATAATGGAAGTTTTATCTCCAAATATCTTTTTATTAGGTAGAGTAGTTTCCGTGTAGTTTTGATTTTGATTAGCAATGAATCTTGATGAATCATATTGAGTATCCGAATTACCAATTCCTAAGTTATCGTGAAAACCTCCTCTAAATTCAGTTGCGAATTTTTCAATGTCAAATCTTGGGTTTCCTCCATTTAAACTAGTAGTCATTATTAAATCAATCTCTTTTATGTTTGCTGTAACCACCTTTTCAACAAAGCTTTTATCAAAGTCTTCATACCTTACAGGAAATATACAAGTTTGGATATAATAACTATCAAAAGTTCCATTAAAGTATAATGCAATAATTCCAGAAGGGTTAAATGTAGTTGTAGAACTAGCACCCATTGAACTATTAAAACTAATATCAGGATTTAATTGAAACGGATCAAATCCAGTAATCAATACTTTTTTCTTATTCCCAGCCTTAGAAAAATCAATTCCAGTATAATTCCTGCTTTTTTCTTCAAATAATGTGATGATATCTTCAAGTTCGGTATCGTCATATACAGTAGAGGTTTCTAGATTAATTTGGTCTTTGAATAATGGATTTCGTTTTAACCAAGTTTGCATTTTGTTTCTTGCCCAATATAAAGGTCGGTCATCCAAATTAGCATCTATTCTTTTTGGTATTTCTTCATATAGTTTCTCATCTTTATCAAGCCCCATTTCGCTTCTTACTTTTTCTGAAAGGATTTTTTCCTTTTTAACTACTTCTATAAATCCTTGCGCATGTTTTACTGCTGTATTCCAAAGTAATTTTGATTTTTCTTCTACTAGAGATTTAATTTCAGGAGCAGAGATGTCTTTTCTGATTACTTCTTTAATAAATTCATGAACAACGATTTTAATTTCAGAATTACTATTTATGAATTTGTTTTCATAATTCTGTTCTTTATTCTTTTCTCCGTTATTATTTGTATTAAACAAGCCTATAAGCTCTTCGTAATTTCTGCGATAGGTTATAGGCTTTAGTTGATCAGTATCCTCATTAGGCAATTCATAGACACGATTACTATCTACAAACTTTGCTTCAAAAACAAAAGTTAATGCTTTGTTTGTATTAATTTCTGTTTGATGAGTTTTATAATTATACCTTTCTGTTTCTTCATTATACCAATTCGGATCTAGATAAAAAGGATTTGAGATAGCCTGATTGTTTTTTACTTTGACCGTAAATTTTAAGGTTTTTGCATTTGTTTTTAGATCAATGTATTTGCCCCCTTGTTTTGCTTTTATCTCTACCTCAATTTCTCTTTCATCAGAAACATTGGTTGTCATTAATTTAATTTTAACCTTTTCCCCATAAAGAACAGTCTCATTTAAACCTTTATTTTGGAAAAGTTTTTTGTTATTTTCATCTATCCAAAAACCGTTAATTTTACCAACTATTTTTAAAGGCAGTTTTTCTTCTATATGCGGATAATCAGGAAATGTGATTGTAGCAACTATTTCTTCAGTATCCTCATGTAGAAACATTTTTCTTCCGTCAACATATATAAAATCGTTATTTTCTTCTTCTGAATTCATTAAGTTGGTTTTAATGTTTTGTAAAACGTTTAATATATGTGTCGTAGCAGGGCAAAATGTTACCTTGCTTTTCGATTTTTCTGCGCATTGGTTGCTAACTTTTACGTTGCAGCAAGCATTGCGCCTTACCAAAAATACAACAACTATTCGATTCATCCCTTATCTGCTATGATCACATATATAGTGTTATGGGGCGTATCATTTTTACAAGCCAGAACTTTGTAGATATACCGCAGTAAAGTGATATCTGTTTGCGCCACGATTCCTCAATCTTTTTCTCATTTTCCCGCGATCACTTTGCTGCCACTGGATTTGTCACTTACCAAACCAGAAAATCACAGACCTCAATTCCGTTATATTTTCGTGATTAGCCTTAAAAAAGCGATTTTCTAGCACGTTTTGCTCCGAAACCTCCATTTTCGTGGTTTTTTCATCGCTTTTTTACTTTGAATCAATCACAAGCTCTTGCAAAAAGTAACATTCCGTAGGGGAGTAGCTTGTCAGTTTAGGGTTTAGATTGCGTGTTGATTTTCAGAGCTAGAGTATGCCCCTTAACGTGTTTGTATATGGTTTGTTGCGTGGTTTAAGCACATAATTTAGCAAATAAATCACAGATAGAAAGTCTGCGAAGACTTTCGTAAGTAAGCTATAACTAGCAATAAATTATATACGGTGTTACCCACAGTTTATTTTTTTATTTAATTTCCAATTATCACTAACGGTTTTAAATGCACAAGGGGTTTCTCTCATCCATTGTGTTTCAAAACAATGTTCGTCAGTTATATCTTCTTCTGCCCTTTGACATTGAGCGTAAAGAGAACATATTGTATCATCATTATAATCTAGTACTCTTTCAATAACAATACTTTGACCCAAAAGGTCAAGGAATTCTAAAGCAGGATTGTCCTCATTTCCATCTTTAGAACCTAGTGGATAAAATTCATATCCTGAAATCGTTCTTATATGTGGAATACCATAAAAATCAATTAGGGCTTTTAGTTTTTCGTTATTATCTATTTCTGAATATAACAATTCTAATAGAGGTGAAGAGTTTGTTTTGACTGATTGAATAATGTTTTCAAACATCTTTTCAAAATGATGTAATTCTGCATAAATTGAACCAGTCAGAGTTTCTTTAAACTCATTAATAGTGGAAAGTAGAAAATCTTGAATAGATATTTTATTTCCTTTATGTTCAATCCATCGTTCAACTATATATTTTTGGTAAATTTCTAACCCATTCAATTTAGGTTCTGTTCTTACTTCTATTAATAATTCGTATAGTGTTAATGCACTATTTTGAGAGTTTAAAGCTAGAATACATAATGCTATTAATTTTCTCTTATCCTCTAATAATTCTGGATTTAGAATTTCACAAAGTAATTCTACACCTTTATAAGGAAAAGTCGGATGATTAACTTCATCGTCATAATTTAATTGACACAATCTAGCCATTCCTTCCTTTACACTTAAATTTCCTAATTCAATAGTTTCTATAACTTTCTCTCCTTTTACCAAATCGAAATTCACCATTTTATATGGTCTGTCATTGTCCATATAATCTTTTAGATAGACTTTTATTTTTTCGTATTCAGGACTAAAGGACTTTTTTGTTCCGTAATATCTATCAAAGACCGATTTTCCTTTTAAAATTCCATTACTAAATGGTATGTCCTCAATCGGAACAGTTAGCTCTTTAGATTCGCTTATATGTCTTTTAACTTGGTAGAGATAATGGAAATAGAAAATACTATTTTTTAATCCAAAAATGGTGGTTATGTTTTGAAGATAATGAGTGTATTCGTGAACAAACGTACCCAAATCATTTTTCTGCAAATTTTGAAATTCAATATCAAATTCTCCATTAAGGAAAATAGAGAAGAAATGAGGTTTATAAAATCCTCTTAATTCGTATTCATTATCGTTCATTTTTCAAATTGTGGGTAACAATGTTATATAAGCACTAAGGTAACTATATATTCAAATATTAAGAAATATAGTTACCTAAATGACTATATTCTTGAGAATATAATTATAACCAACAAAAAAGCGAGATAACATTGTCTCGCTTCGGTAAATATTTACAACTTTGTGATCTTAAAAAGATTCTATTTACTCCAAAAATCCCATATAGGTTTTCTGGAGTATAGGTGATGAACTTCTTGCAAGTAAGTATTCATTATTCGTGGTTTATGGTTTAGTATCTTTTCTATTGTATCGGTATTAGGTTCTTTGTTTTTGAGGGCTAATTCATCAAGTTCTATGATATGATTTGCCAACCATTTTGGGAGTTTTGCACGTTTTGTTAAGTTTATAAAAAACTCCTCTTTAGTAATATTTATATATTCAATTTTACTCTTGGTAACATGTGATAGTCGCTCTGCCATGTCCTGATTTGTAATGGCTTCGGGACCAGAGAGGACTATCGACTCCCCATTTAATGGCTCTTGAGATATTAAGTAATGTACAGCTACTTCTGCAACATCTCGGCAGTCGATATAATTTCTTGAGGCAGTACCCATAGTACCAAATATTTTACCAAAACGCCTGATTGTAAAAGTGTTTCGCTCCCAATTTTGCATAAATGAATGTGGTCGTAAACAACAATAGTCGATTTTGCTTTTTGCCAAATGCTCTTCAATTTCTTTATGCCAGTTACTAACTTTGATTTTAATGTTAGAAGGGGAGATAGGAGCGGATAGTTTAACAATACGGCTAACTCCCATCTCTTGTGCTGCATTGATGATATTGATTTCATTTTGAACCTGATCAGGAGAAGTTCCTGTTAATAAAAAGAGAGCGTCGGCTTTTAGACACGCATGTTTAAGCTGTTTCTCGGATTTTAAGTCAGCACTAATATAACTTAGGTTTTCTGATTTTGTATCTAGCTGAATTGGATATTCTCTATCAGGATTTCTAATTACACCTCTGAGGTTACAATTCTGCTTATTAAGTTGGTGCATTACTTCTGATCCTACTGTACCTGTACACCCAAAGACGACAATGGTTGGTTTTATAGTATTCATAATTCTTTTGTTGTTATTATTGATATTGGTTGTCTCCAGGTTGTTATTGCTGATCCTAGAATAGATGATAAAAGAATATTAAAAGATTCTGAGTGTAGAGAGGTAATCTCAATTATAATTAGTGATAGACAAACTGTTATTAATGATAAAAGTAATGTCCTAATTAATCTATTTACAGGGAAAAACTGAAATTTTTCCATTGTATAAAGGAGTGAGTATGCTAATAAAGCAGCCAAAAGCGAAGGAATAGCAATTGTAGTATAGCTTGCTTGCATTAATTGAATGTTATCCATAATCCATCCGGAAACCCAGGACATACCAGAAGGGAATATATATGAAGGTATAATAGCAAAAAGAAAAGCCTTGATATTAAAATTATTCAATTTTGAAATTTTGTTTTTCATAATATTGTTGTAAAACAATTAATATTAAGTAGTTAGAGTTGACTAGCGAAAGGGATTAAATTTAATACCAAATGTGACATAAGGTTTTGATTTTGAATTAAAATCATAGATAGTATTTTCATTAGCGTCCTGTAATTCGTAATTCTCGTATACCGAATGTAGACCTCTTATCATTAGCCCGAAGTTATTGGTTAACCAATAATTGTATTCTAAACCAGCAGAAATTGATGTGAATACGGCATTACTGGCTTCAATATTGTCATTATTCAAGTAAATTGGAGTATTTATATGAGCAGAAAAATCATTAAGATCTCCTAGTAATTTTAAAGAGTGTCTGTTATTTAGATTATATTTTACATATGTATTAGGTATTCCTATAGCAAAAGATAATTTATCATTTACTTTCCCCATTAAGTTTATAGTGGGGTTGATTGTTGTTTTACCTGCCAAAGAAAGATACCCAACTCCAACGGTTAATTTGTAGTACTTGTTAGCTTTTTTTTGGTTAAATTTCTTTTGAAGAAAAAGAATTCCATTGAATTTAAAATCATCTGCCTTTATGTTCCCATCCAGATTTGATAGCACGTGGGGCATTGCCAGGGCGTTTATCGACCAATTTTCAGAAATCTTATATTGTATTAATAGGCTATAATTAATGTTATAAAACTGCTCTATTTTTTTTGTTAATTCAGGAGGGCTAGTATCATATTTAAAATTATGATAATCTAACCCAACGGTATTGTATAAGGTTATGTTAGATACTTTGATAGGAGGAAGACCTAACCTGATATTTGCTTTTTGATACGAAAACTGATCATCTTTTTGTATCGATGGAGTATAATGCATATAAAAAACATCTCTATCCTCATCTAAAACAAATACTTCTCCGTTTACCTGACTAGAGATTTTGGATATAAAAAGGAGTGAAAGCAATAAAAAACTTTTTCTGACCATAATTTTAGGTTTAAAATTTATACAAAGATCAGTAGTATATTCACTCTCAAAATTGCCAAATGACAATAAATGGTATTATCAATGATGTGTTATAATCAGGATAGATTGGTTAGTTATTAAGAAGAAGCTGTTAAGAATAATACCCAAAAAGAGATACTAAAAAGGAGTGTAAATTTATTTACATATTTCTTTTCTAATTCTACTTAATGAAGACGGGGTAATACCCAAAAAAAGGGATAAATCCTTTAGAGGTACTCTATTGATAAGGTCAGACCTTTTGAGAAGATCTAAATACCGTTCTTTTGCTGTAAGTGATTGAAAATTATGAATACCAAAGAGTACACTGATAAAGGCATCTTCCCAAACCAGCCTTCCAAATTTTTGCCAAAAAGGGAAGCGATCATAAAGCTCTTCCATTTTTTGATATGTAATTGTGTACAGAATAGTATCTTCTATTGTCCGGATATAAGAATCAGAACGCTCTCTTGTTTTTATTTTTGAAATATCTGTGATTAACTCATTTTCAAAAGCAAAATACCTTGTTGATTGAATGTTGTTTTTTAAGTCATATATGATCAGCCCTCCAGAATCTATAAAATAGTAATCTGTAACCAATTGTTTCTCTTTTAAAACGAATTGCCCTTTTGGGATTTCTCGTTTTTTAAAAAAGGATAGTACGATTTCTAATTCCTTTTCGGTTATAGTTATATAACTATTAATGTAATTGGTTAATTTTTCCAATTCTTTTTGAAATTTTTATTTTGCTTGTAAATAATAAGACCTATATGTACTACTGTTGTTTTGAGGTTAAGTATTACATTATTTCTTTAAGTGGTTTTAAGAATGTGTATTCTTATCAAATGTAATAGTTTTATGGCTAATTTTTATAGTTAATTAGAAGGATAAATAGTATTATTATTGTTAAAAAAATAAAGTACAAATTCTACGAAAGATTTGTACTTTATTAGATGTTAATTTTTGATATATGATTGGATGTTGAAGCTTTATTTTACTAACGGATTTACAAATTCTTCTAATCTATCAAAAACAGAACCCCAACCATTCATAATACCCATTTTTTCTTGCTGTTTGCAATATTCTTCTGTTGGATGAACAACATTAAAAGTAAAATTGGTTTTATCGCCATTTTTTTCGAATAATGCTTGAATTTCTACACCCTCTGTCATAGGTCTGAAATTAGCAGAAGAGCATATCTTTTTGAGTTCAACAATCTGTAAGTATTCTCCATCAGAAATGAATTCATTACCGTCAGGCATTAACATAGTGTACTTCCATTTTCCGCCTACTCTAAAATCATGCTCTATTACTTTGGTTTCCATTCCTTTTGGTCCCCACCAGTTAGCAATATGCTCGGGTTGCGTCCAAGCTTCCCATACTAATTCTATTGGAGCATTAAAGGTTCTCTCTAAGGTTACTGTTCGATTGTCTGGTTTACTCATTTTCTTTGTTTTTTGTTTGTAATTTGGTTAAATAATTCTCAAAAGAGTCTAATTTTTCTTCCCATAATTCTCGGTATTGATCAATCCATAAAAAGGCAGGAATTAGGTTTTTGGGTTGAATTTGACAATAACGTTCTCTGCCTTGCTTATTAATGATAATTATGCCACATTCTTTCAAAATTTTTAAATGCTTCGAAATAGCAGGGCGGCTAACATCAAATTTTTCTGCTACAGTATTTACGGTTAATGTTTCATTGGACAATAACTGTATAATGTCTCTTCTGACTGGATCTGCTATTGCTTGAAAAACATCTCTTCTCATTATTTTAAGTAACTGATTGGTTACAAATATAAATGTAATCATTTGGTTACGCAAATGTTTTGTATAGATATTTGCAGACTAGTAAATTTGCATTGATTATTTTGTTTTGAAGATAAGAGGGAAAATAGTCTAATGACTCAAAAGACATACAAAAAAATACTGCCTGAGTACTTAGATCTCTTTTGTACAAATGGGTTCTTTGATTTTACGACCTCTTATTAAAAGCCAGAGCATAAAAATCACTTCTCCTAAAAAAGTGATAGAAACAAGCTCTACATTAATGTTGGGAAACAAAAATGGTTGCAATGTAACAATCAAATAGCCGCAGCCAGCAATTGTTAAAAGAACGCCTAACAATTTGGGAATATAACTAGCTTTTAGAACAAGATAGCCTAACAAAATTAGATATATGCTAAACAAGAAAAAGCCTATAGACATAGTAAGTTTGTACTCTTCATATGCCATTTTGATCTGAGCATAAAATTGTTGGTTTCCGAAAATATCTAAATATTCTGGTGTAGTTACGAGTTTATATAGTTTGAACATATATACTAATGCCACAATTGAAATAATTGCAAATATCAATCTAAACCATGCAATAAGTAGACTAAGTGATTTATTTACAGGCAAAAGAAGAATATATACTGTCCAGGCAATTATAATATCACCAATAGCGGTAATTAGATAACAAAATACGGCACTTAAAAATAATGTTTTATGATCAAGAATATTTTGAGCAGTTTCTTTAGGTTGATCCAGAATCAGAAGTTTTGGATACACAAAAAATTCGGCATAAGGAGCAATTATAATAATGATTAATGAAACAACGCCCGTAATTAATGCCGCTTGATGAAGAGGTATGTCTTTGGTTAGATTTGTCATATTAATTATTACTTTTAATTTGTGAGATAAAAATGTGGCACAAGAATAAAGGCTCGCTCATTATATTGATGACGAATAACAGCCATTTTTGTTACAAAAGAATAAGTGTGATAACCTGCACAATTTGTTTTACACAGTGATATAGCGCTACAAAAGGTGGATTAATAATATGAAACCGAAGGGTTAATTTATTTACTCGAACAAATCAGAACTAAGATATCGATCCCCTCTATCACAGATTATGGCGACCAAGACACCACTTTTTAAGGTTTCCGCAAGTTTGAGTGCCGCAGCGACACAACCGCCACTACTCATACCAGAAAAAACACCTTCTTCTTTTGCAAGTCGTTTTGTCATAGTTGTTGCTTCTTCCTGACTTACCTCAATTACTTGGTCAACTTTTTTGGGGTCAAAGATTTTTGGTAAATATTCTTTAGGCCATTTACGAATTCCTGGGATACTGGACTCATCGGTAGGTTGTACTCCCACAATTTGTACTTGTTTTGATTGTTCTTTTAGGTAGGTCGAAGTCCCTATTATAGTACCAGTTGTTCCCATAGCAGATACAAAATGAGTAATTTTACCTTGAGTATCTCTCCATATTTCGGGGGCGGTCGTTTTATAATGTGCTCGCCAGTTATCATCATTCGCAAACTGATTGAGCATTACATACCCTTCATTATTTACTTTAGCTTCTGCATAGTCACGAGCACCTTCAATTCCTACATCTGTAGAGGTTAAGGTAACTTTTGCACCATAAGCCCTCATTGTTTGTACGCGTTCTTTAGTAGAATTTTCCGGCATTACTAGTTCTATATCTAACTTAAAAATTCCTGCTATCATAGCTAGAGCAATACCTGTATTACCACTTGTTGCTTCAATAAGTTTGGTGTTTTGGTCGATATCACCACGATCTAGGGCTGATTTTATCATATTAAATGCAGCGCGATCTTTTACACTACCACCCGGGTTGTGCCCTTCGAGTTTTAGGTATAAAGTAATATTAGGAT
Organism: Aquimarina sediminis; assembly: GCF_002895435.1. Classification (GTDB taxonomy): domain Bacteria; phylum Bacteroidota; class Bacteroidia; order Flavobacteriales; family Flavobacteriaceae; genus Aquimarina; species Aquimarina sediminis. The sequence continues at coordinate 700,783 of NZ_POYJ01000001.1, read as the reverse complement.
TATTGACTAGGGAAGAAGCCTTTACCAAAGGCGTATTTCCGATAAGGTCTAAAATGCTATGTGACATTAAATAACTTTTTTGATCTTGATTTCTGAAGTGTTTGAGATGATTGAATTTTCGGAAACCGAAGAGGTTATCCATGCATTACCACCAATTGTGCTATTAGCACCTATTATAGTGTTACCACCCAAGATAGTTGCATTAGCATAGATGGTTACATTATCTTCTACGGTTGGGTGTCGTTTTACATTACGTAATTTTCTGTCTACATATAAACCACCAAGGGTAACTCCTTGATATATTTTTACATTATCTTTTATAATTACAGTTTCACCTATTACAATACCTGTAGCGTGATCAATAAAAAATGATTCACCGATTTCTGCTCCCGGATTAATATCAGTACCTGTTAATCTATGGGAGTATTCTGTCATTAACCTAGGCACCATGGGTAAACCAAATTTTAGTAGCTCATGACTTAATCTATAGATTGCAATAGCATAAAATCCGGGATATGCCATGTAGATTTCCTCAATAGAATTAGCCGCGGGATCACTTTTTAAAAATGCTTGGGCATCCAGATTTAGTTTTTCTAAAATATTGGGTAATTTTTCCAAATAAGACTGCCAAAGCTTACTGCATGGTCTTTCTGTCTCCCAACATGCTAAATCTACAAGCTCTTCAAAAGTTTTTTCTAGAAGATCGATATTTTTTGAAACCTCTGTATCGGTATCAAATAATGTATAAAAAAGTAAATTTGTAAAATACTCTGTTCTTTCTTTTAGTTTTAGCTTAAGGTTAGGATTCTTTTTTTGTTCTTCAATCCTAGCAATAATCTGATCTCTTTCCTTACTCATTTTGGTTTTTTTGAAAACTCTAGTAAATATATAGAATAAAGAATATAAAAGTCTTATTTAACTACAAATCCTTACATTTTTAAAATAATAATAACAGTATGACGGTATAATTTGATTTATTTTATAAAATTCAGTTAAACTTGTGATTGAAATAGTGAAATTTAACTATTTGTTTAAGTATTATTAAAAAATAACACTACTAATACCTCTTTTGATTTATGAATTGTGTCACAAAAAAGTGAGGTAATTTTTGTACCTATAAGCTGATAATTGTCATGAATTTTTAGAGAGTTTGATTCTATATTTGATAAAGAATTTAATCCTAAATAGAATGAAAAAAAGAACTCCCGTTTCCAAGATTATGACTTCCGATGTAATTACTTTAAACCAAACAAATGGTTTAGAAACTGCGGAAATGCTATTTAAAGAAAATAATATTCGTCATATCCCCGTAGTGAGTGGTGATGCTATTATTGGTATGTTAAGTTACACAGATTTACTTCGTATAAGTTTTGCTGATGCTGTAGATGAAAGTGAACATGATGTTGATACTGTAGTATATGAAATGTTTACGATTGAACAAGTAATGGCGAAAAACCTAGTGAGTGTTAGCTCTGATACTACGATTAAAGAAGTAGCTGAAATATTATCAAAAAAAGAATTTCATGCATTGCCGGTAATTGATGATGGTCAATTGGTTGGTATAGTAACAACTACTGACTTAATAAATTATCTATTAGAGCAGTATTAATTAGAAATCAATGATTAAAGAAAAAAGCAGGATGTTTTATTACTTCCTGTTTTTTTTTGGTTTTTTGGTCAAATAAAACATGATTTTGAAAATAGATTTCTAAACCTTTATTGGTTTAATCAATAGAGTAGAGTGTTTTCCTTAAAGTTTAGTTAAACTATAAATGAGAAACCATATTTTAGTATTTTTAAGATCAAAGTATATTTTATGAGTACTATACCAAAAGTTGCGTTCGATTTTCTAAAGGATTTAAAAAATAATAATCATAGAGATTGGATGACAGAACACAAAAAGAGATATCTAAGCAATGAAAAGAGCTTAAAAAATTTTTATACTCTAATTGCTGAGCGGCTAAATGAAAAAGATGAGATAGAAAAAACCAAAGTATTCAGAATTAATCGAGATGTTCGATTTAGTAAGGATAAAACACCTTATAATGTTCACCGCAGCGTAAGTTTTAGTAGGGCAGGAGCACATAGAAGAGGCGGTTATTATCTTCGTTTAGAGCCAGGTAACTCTCTTATGGCAGGTGGGTTTTTTAGCCCGGAACCAGCTGATTTATTGCGTATCAGAAAAGAATTTGAAATGGATGATCAGGAAATAAGAGAGATACTTTCAAATCCTGATTTTAAAAATGCTTTTGGTGGTTTTAATCAAGAGTATCAGGTAAAAACGGCACCAAAAGGCTTTAGTAAAGACCATTCTGCTATTGATTTAATTAAGAACAAATCTTTTTTTGTACAACATAGTTTTACAGATAAGGAAGTTTTTGCTTCCGATTTTTTAGATAAAGTAGTTTACCATTATGAGTTATTAAGACCGTTTTTTGATTATATGAGTGATGTGCTTACTACAGATCTTAATGGGGTATCACTAATAGAATAAGTAATATGTAGTTATCCTTCTAAAGCATTAAAAGTGGGGATTTTTATGATTGTGCTAACTCCTTTTTGATTGGAGTTGGTATCAAAAATAAACTCAAAATTATTACCATATAGAGTATATAACCTTTCTTTAATATTTTTTATTCCAAGACCCTGATTAATTTTAGTTTTTTCTAATGGCTTTCCATTGTTTTTAATTAAAATGATTAACCATTTATGTTCGCTATAAATTTGTATACTAATTTTTAGATCTGTACTGTTGTATGAATATCCGTGTTTTAAAGAATTTTCTATAATAGGTTGTATGAGCATAGTAGGAATCAGTATATCATGTACATTATTTTCTATTACAGTATTGATAGCCAAGTGATCAGAAAAGCGTGTTTTCATTATATCGATATATTTACTAAGTACTTGTATTTCTTTATGTACAGGGATTAAGTTAGAATCTTTTAGCATTAAAACCTCTCTTAATAAATCTCCTAAGTTGACTATCATGTCTTGTGCCTTTTTTTGATCTTCTTTTATTAGAGCAGAAATACTATTGAGTGTGTTAAACAAAAAATGGGGGTTTAATTGGGACTTAAGAGCTTCCATTTTAATATTTGTAAGCTGTTCGGATAATAAAGCTTTTTGTATTTCGGTTTTAGCATTTCTATTGATATAATAGTAAGAATAGATAATACTTACAAAGCCAACATACCCCAAAAAGTGCAAATTAGAATCAGATATGATTCTAATAACTCCTGGTCTGCTAAATAATTCAAAGGAAACACCTCTTGTAATGTTTATATAAGTATATCCTATAACGTAGATATAAAGGCCAAAGAGTAAAGAAAACAAAAAATGAACACTGATAATATACCTCCACCTATATCCTTTGTTGATCATTATCTTTGTAGCGATAAGGATAAGTACTATTATCGGAGGAACGATGATTGAGTTGCCTATTATAGTGTCTAGTGTAATTTCTCTCCAAGATACATCGGTAAACGGCTTTACATCATACAATTTTAATAATACCCCTTTTGATATAAACACTATATGGTACATTGCCACATATCCTAGTAGTAGCGTAAACAGTTTTTTGTCTAAATACTTTTTCACTTTATAATCCCATTTTAATCAAAAATTCTTTTTTATAACTTCTACTCACTCTAAGCTGTTTGAGATCTTTCATTCTTACATTAATCTCTCCACGATTAAAATTGATCAATTCTTTAACACATTCTATATTTATAATTGTAGACCGATGTATTCTTATAAATTCGTTATCATCTAATTTGTTTAGGAGATTATACATTGACTCACGAAGTACATATTTTGTCGTATCAGTATATATATCTACATAATAATTAGAGGCTATTATGTATTGAATATTCTCTGGACAAACGAAAAGAGTCTTGTTTCCCAAAGAAACAGGTATTTTTCTTTTATGAGAAGAGTGTGTTTTTGGTGATTTTACATGGTTTAATAGAGCGTTTATTTTCTTTTCCAGAACAGCTGCCTCATCTTTTTTGAGACTATCAATAGCTTTATATACAGATTTATAAAACCGTTCTTCTTTATAAGGTTTCAGTAAATAATCGAAAGCAAAAAAATCAAATGCTTTTATTGCAAAAGAATCAAAAGCACTAACAAATATTATCAAAGGAGTTTTAAAAGTAATATTTTCTAAGACGTCAAAACCTGTCATATCTTTGAGTTTAATATCTAAAAATATTAGATCGGGAGACATTTCATTTATCATTGATATAGCTTGTTTACCTGTTTTACAATGCCCTACTACTTCGATTTCAGAAATACTTTCCAGTAAGTTTGCAATTAATTTTCTTGCCAGAGGTTCATCGTCTATGATTAGAGTTGAAATATTCATAAGTGATTGTGTTGTACTAAATTATTTGCTGATGATTGTAGTACAATGTATATAAAAAAAACTGTAAATGTTACTTGTATGGTATGCTAGCAATGGTATGATGTGTTGTTTACATCATAGAAACAACGATTTACTTCATAGTCTAAACAGAATACTTCAAAAAAATAATAGAGGGTAAATTAATATATATATTTAATCTATCCCGACCATACTCACTTATAAGATAGTAAGATAATTAGTCAATTAACACACAAAAACTATACACGATGAAAACAATTTACTTTTTTTTATTTATGCTACTATCAATTGTAGGATATTCTCAGACGGTAACTACAATTTTAGATTCGCCAACAGAGGATATAGATGATGCTTTGGCTCTCGACTCTCAAGGGAATTTGTATGGATCTAATTTTGCAGGAGATACGGTTTATAAGATAACTCCCTCAGGAGAGGTAAGTGCATTTGTAACTGGGTTAAGCAATCCTAATGGATTGGCTTTTGATTCAGAAGATAATCTTTTTGTGGTAGAATATACAGGAGCAGCCATACGTAAATATGATAAGGACGGTACTCTTTTAAATACATTTTCTGTTGGTGATTTCCCATCGGGAATAATAAAAGCGTTTCGTAGTGACAATATGATTTTTACACATGCAGATTTTAGTGATCCAGAGAATAATAGCGTAAATGAATTGTTGCCAGATGGAACAACAAGGGAACTGTACCAGGGGGCACCATTAAATGTTCCTGTTGGATTAACATTTGACCATAGGGGAGTACTTTATGTAGGAAATTATTTGGATAGAAAGATATATAGCTTGACACCAAACCAAAGTGAATTAAAGTACATAGCCACCGTTCCTGATTCTGGTACCAATGCTCCTTTTTTAGCGTTTATAGCCTATGCCAGAGGTGCTCTGTATGGAACAGTATATGGAGAACATAAGATATATAAGATACACCCAAGAATTACCGATCGAGTAGAAATATTTGCAGGAAGTTCTGCCGGTAGCATGGATGGTGATATTTCTGAAGCTACTTTTTCTTACCCTTCGGGGATTATTGCAAATAGAAATGCAAGTGCACTTTATATTTCAGAATTTAGTGGACTTGGTAATGTTAGAAAAATATCACTTAGAAGAAAGAAATGTAATCTAGCTATTAAGCTCAAGGCATACCCAAATCCAGCTTCAGAATTAGTAAATATTGCCGTAGAACTATCTGAAGAAAGTAATTTTAATATTAAAATCGAATCTCTGTTTGGTGGAAATGTAGTTTTTGAAAGTCAGGAAGCTTATAACGGTGAAGATTTCTTAAAAACAGTTTCAGTAGAGAATTGGTCACCTGGTTTTTATAGAATTCTAATTTCTGAAAGAAGTTGCAGGAAATCTAAACTATTAATTGTAAGATAAAAGTGTGTGAAACATAAAAGGTTGATGTATTTTAAAACCAACCTTTTATGTTTTGAAAAAGTTGATTTCTTAAATCTGACTCATTCCTCCATCAACTTCTAACTCTATACCATTGATAAAAGAGGCATCATCTGATGCTAAAAATAAAGCTGATTTTGCAACCTCTTCAGAGGTCCCAAAGCGACCCAGTGGTACACGTTTGGCAAAGCCTTTTCCCATTTCTTCAGAGACATCTTTTGGTAATCCCATTTTGTCAAATATAGGAGTTACTATAGGTCCTGGTGCAATCGAATTAACTCGTATTTTTCTCGATTTTACTTCTGATGTTAGTACTCGTTGATACGCTCTAAGAGCACCCTTGGTTGCAGAATATACTCCAAGTCCGTCAAAACCTCGTTGCGTTACTACAGAATTATTAAAAAGGATAGTTCCCTCGTCATTCATATGTGGTAATGCTTCTTTAATTGCCAATATTGGTCCTTTTACATTTATATTAAACACTTCGTTATAGTGTTTTTCTGTAATTTCATCAGTTGGGGTAGGGCGTAAGACGACTCCAGCATTCAAAAACAAAATATCAATTTTACCATATTTTTCTATCGTTTCTCGAATTAATTTTTTGTTATCTTCTGCTCTGGATACATCTGCAGTGACGGTTATAAAATCTCCTTTAAGTGATGCTGCTACTTCGTTTAATGCATTTGCACGTCTACCGGAGAGTACAACTTTGGCACCTTCTCTTAGGTATAACTTTGCTGTTGCTAATCCAATACCGCTGTTAGCACCTGTAATTACTGCTACTTTGTTGTGTAATTTTTTCATCCTATTGTTTTTTGGTTAATGAAATATATATGAAGCAATTGTTTTCAAGTATGTAAGCAATAGATGACGATCCATTAATTGATATTACTCTATTCAAATAATAGAATTATGTATTGAGTTTAGTGCAGAATGTATTAAGGCACTTTTATAAAAAACTACTACCAATAGATATATACATCTACTAAGGTTATTGGCGATGTTGATTATGTTACGAAGCCAGGGTGTATATTTTTTGAGGTGTACCCTTAGGCTATCTATTATGGTTATTTTGTAATCATAGGTGATACTATAAAATAGTATAGTTACTAACCATATCTGGCATTATTACTTGGAAGAAATTTTTATTAAATTCTACGATTCATAATGACAATTTTCCTCACACAGTATATAGCATTTAGGGAAACATATACTATAGAGAGTATTTATCTCTAAAATTTTGTAAAAACCCGTATTTTATTTATAAAAAACTGGTTTTTAGGAGATAATATACAAATAATGAATCTGTTATGCAAGAATTCAGCTATACGCAAAAAAGGAGGGTATTTCTATTATTGTAGATTGTGGTACCAAAATACATGAATATGTTGAAAGAAAGAGATAGCATATTTAAAAGGGTCGATCATATATGATCGACCCTTTATAAGTTATTGTATTAGTTTTAGATTTGACTTAATCCACCATCAATTTCTAGTTCTACACCATTAATGTAGGATGCATCATCGGATGCCAGGAACAGTGCGGATTTTGCAATTTCTTCAGAAGTACCAAAACGACCAAGGGGTACTTGTTGAGCAAAACCTTTTCCCATTTCTTCTACAACATCTTGCGGAAGTCCCATTTTGCCATAAATAGGGGTGTCAATAGGACCTGGAGCAATTGAGTTTACTCTTATTTTTCTAGATTTTAGTTCTGAAGTTAAAACTCTTTGATATGCTCTTAATGCTCCTTTTGTTGCAGAATAAACGCCCAATCCATCAAAACCTTTTTGAGTAACAATAGAATTTGTAAACAATATTGTTCCTCCATCATTGATGTGAGGTAAAGCTTCTTTGGTAGCTAGAATGGGTCCCTTTACATTAGTATCAAATAATGTATCATAGTGCTCTTCTGATATATCATGGGCAGGAGAGACTGGGGCGATACCTGCATTAAGAAATAAAATATCAATTTTCCCATATTTGTCAGTAGTTTCTTCAATTAACCTTGCGTTATCCCTCGGAACAGAAACATCAGCTTGTACAGTTATAAAATCGCCTTCTAACTTGTTAGCAACTTCGTCTAGTGCTTCCTGACGTCTACCAGAAAGAACTACTTTGGCTCCTTCTTCTAGGTATAATTTGGCTGTTGCTAGTCCTATTCCGCTATTTGCTCCTGTAATAACAACTACTTTGTTTTGTAATTTTTTCATTTTATTATTTTAATAGTTATACATTTTATTTGAAACAATCGTTTCAAAATAGATTAAAAAAAATTAGTACAGTACTTTCAGTATTGTACGTATAAGAGTGTTAAGATCTTCTTTGTTTTTGTTTAAGATTCCGATCATTCTAAATCCTTGAATCGACGCAAATAGATATAAGGCATATTGATTCGCGGTTTGTTCTTGGTTAAATATCTTTTCCATTTGCCCTTTGGTAACAATATCTTCAAGCATAGCAATCATTCTATCCTGATTTTTTTCCATAAATGATTTAATAGAAGGCTCTTGATTTACCATTTCTGACTTGCAATTAATAACTAAACATCCTTTTCGGTCATTATCTGTTACAATTTCATTGAGATGTAATTCAAAAATAGTTTCAATTGCTTCTGTGGCATTATATGATTGAGCTATCCCTTGACTAAAGTTATGACTATGAATGGATTGATAGTGGGAAAGAACCTCAAGAAACATATTCAATTTACTACCAAAAGAATTATAAATACTAGAACGATTTAGAGAAGTGGCATCAACCAAATCTTGCATAGATGTACCGTTATATCCCTTTTTATGGAATATTTCTGTGGCTTTTTGCAAAACCTGATTTCTATTAAATGTTTCTACTTTTGGCATGTTTTATTGAAATGAACGTTTCAAAATTAATGAATTAATAAATAGATATTGTTATCAAAATCATAAAATTTACAATACCAGTTTCATCATCACATCGGTCTGAATATCTGTACCCAGTGTAAATTGGTGTTTGTCAAAGGATTTAAATCCATTTCTTTCATAAAATTTTATTGCTCCAGGATTCTTCTCCCAGACTCCAAGCCAGATGAATTCTACAGCATTTTCTTTGGCTATATCCAAAGTTTTTTGAAATAGTAATTGCCCAATTTTCTTTCCTTGATGTTCTTTTACAACATATATACGTTCTATTTCTAAGGCATTTCCTTTAACTAACTCTGTTTGCGCATCATTTGAGTTTATTTTTATATATCCAGCTATTTGCTTATTGATCAATGCAAAATAGAATTTAGAATTTGGATTTTGAAGCTCTTTGGTAATAGTATCTATAGTGAATTTCTCATTTAGGTAACCATTAATGTCTTCTTCGGTATTATGTGGTGGACCAAAAGCATCATAAAATGTTTGACGTCCTATTTCTAATAAAGATTTACATTTATCTATGGTTACTTCCTCAATTTTAACATCCATGAAACATATATTATATAACTCTCCTTACCCTTTTAGGAGTTATTACAAATTACAAAATTATTGGAATTGTCGTTGGCATAGATTGTTAAAAAGGTTTATGGGAACTAAAACAATATTTATAGTCCTTCAAAATATAAATAACTAATTGAAAATGTAAGATATTTTGGTTTAGGAAAAAATATAGAATCTCATTATTGTTAGGTGTGGTATTTGTTTTGATCTTTATAGGAGCTGAGGGTCAGATTAATAGTCATGCTCCTTGTATTAAAGATTGGTATTCAATTAGTTTTATAAAGATAAAAAAAGGTTTGACCATACTTTAGTCAAACCCTTAAAGTTATTAGTAATAATGTGTCCTTAAACAATACGCTTGATCACTCTTAGCTTATGTGTGTGTGTACGTTTCTCGGTGTTATAAATCCCAGTATGGTCTATACGATCTACACGTACTTTGCCATGTGCATGTATAATATAATTATTCTGCATCATGATACCAACATGTGTAATTATACCTTCTTCATTATCAAAAAATGCCAAATCACCAGGTTCGCTTTCTTCAATAAAACTCAATGGGTCGCCTTGCGTTGCTTGTTGAGATGCATCACGCAATAATTTATAACCGTTTAGTTTGTAAACCATTTGAGTAAACCCACTACAATCAATACCAAAGTTTGTTTTACCACCCCATAAGTATGGAGCATTAAGAAACAAAAAAGCCGTATCAATAATATTACTTTTGGCTTGTATTTCTGTAATTCTGGTACCTTCATACTGATGTTTAAAGAAGTCCAGTGCGATTAAAGAAGCTCCTAATGGAATCGGCATGAGTTGACCATCTTCACAATTTATAAACTCAACCATATCCGCAACCAAGTTAGGAGATGACTGATTATCAAAACTCTTATAATCTTCTTCGGTTATTTCTAAGTATTGTTTATTGTCGATCCAACCTTCATAATTATCAAAAGCTAATCGAATTTTACTCCATTTTTTACGTTGCTCCAGGACTTTAAAATGTTCACCATAAAGTACCTGAGAAACCATTTCACTGGGGTCTCTGGGCTCAAAACGTAATGGAACAATACTTAGATTACAAATACCGTATTGCATGTAATGATTTTAATTATAATTTCTCAATAATGTATTAGGCACGTTCGATTACCATGGCAGATGCACCACCACCGCCATTACAGATTGCTGCAGCGCCTATTTTGGCATCATTTTGTTCTAATACATTGATTAAAGTAATTAATATTCGCACACCAGAGCATCCTAGTGGGTGACCTAAAGAAACGGCACCTCCATTTACATTGGTGTTAGAATCATTAAGTCCAAGGATTTTTAAGTTTGCTAATCCAACAACAGAAAACGCTTCATTAAATTCAAAGAAATCTACATCATCAATAGAGATTCCAGCTTTTTCTATTGCTTTAGGTAAAGCTTTTGCTGGAGCGGTGGTAAACCATTTTGGTTCTTGCGCAGCATCTGCATAGCTTACTATTTTGGCAAGTGGTTTCAAACCAAGTTCTGTAGCTTTTTCTGCACTCATTACGATAACAGCACCTGCACCATCATTTATCGTAGAAGCATTTGCAGCAGTAACAGTTCCTTCTTTTGAAAAGGCTGGGCGCAAAGCAGGTATTTTTTCCATTTTTACGTTTTTGTACTCTTCATCTTCTGTAACCATAACAGGTTCGCCTCTACGTTGTGGTACAGCAACAGGCACTACTTCATTATTAAATTTACCTTCTGCCCATGCTTTTGCAGAACGCTCATAAGATTGGATAGCAAAAGCATCCTGATCTTCGCGACTAAAATCATGCTCTGTAGCACAAAGATCAGCACAAACGCCCATAGCATTATGGTCATAAGCATCTACTAATCCATCTTTTTGCATACCATCTTCAAAAGTCTGAGGACCAAATTTATGCCCTGCTCTTAGTCTTACATAATGTGGTATAAGACTCATGTTTTCCATACCTCCAGCTACTACAATATCTGCATCACCTAATGCAATTGCTTGTGCAGCATGCATAACTGCTTTCATACCACTAGCACATACCTTATTAACAGTGGTACAAGGAACCGTATCGTTGATTCCAGCTGCTAATGCAGCTTGTCTTGCTGGTGCCTGCCCGTTTCCTGCTTGTACTACATTACCCATAAATACCTCCTGTACAAGAGAAGGATCCAGATTTATTTTATCTAATGCACCTTTTATAGCAGTTGCCCCTAATTGAACAGCAGGAACGGTAGATAGACTACCCATAAAACTTCCAATCGGTGTACGCACTGCAGATACGATTACTACTTCTTTACTCATTATTTATGTTTTAATATATGTGTGTATTGTTATTCTGCGAATTTAGTGATTTTTAAAGGATATGCATAGCGAAGTTACTAACAAGAAACTGAATTTCATACCGACTTATTTTTATTACTTTTGAGTAATTTTATTAGAATACTACTTGTAAGATAGGCAAGAGCAGAGTTCAAAATTAACTTTTGTGAATTATAAGAAGAGATTTTTGAATGACGATGAGTCCTGCCATGAGATTACAAGTATTGTTAAATTTTAATCAATAGAATTGGTATTGATTAAAAAAAAGAGAATTTATGAAACGGTTTTTGAATAGATTGTATAAAAAACAATCCTCTATATATAGAATTTTTCTTTTTATATGCACTACTGCACTTATTGTGTATTTATTTCCTAAAGGAGGAATCTTTAAGTATGAATTTACAAAAGGGAAACCTTGGCAATATGAAAACTTGTATGCGCCCTTTGATTTTGCAATTGCAAAGACCGATGTAGAAATTGAGGAAGAGAAGAAGCGGATTAAGGATAATGTGATACCTTATTTTGAGTATGATTCTATTATTGCTAATACTGCCAAAGATGCTTATGATAACGCATTTGCCAATTATTTAAAATTTCTTAATCAAAGTAGCTCTCGTGACCAGGCAAAGCTTTTTGGAAGAATCTTACTTAATGATATTTATAGATATGGAGTTTTGCAGGAAACATACTCTTATGATGATAAAAGGCAAATATTTTTAAATAAAGGAAACACCGCAGAGGCTATTGTCTATAGGCAAATTTTGACTCCTAACGCGCTTACAAGAACAATCAACACGAGAATTGATAAAAGTGAATATGCTAAGTTTAAAAGCGATTTTGTAGCATTGTTTTATGATTTGGTAAAACCCAATGTGAGATTAAATGAGAAACTTACAGAAGGAACATTGGAGATCGAGTTAGAAAAAGTTCTTACAACCAGAGGAGGCGTTTCTAAAGGAAGTAGAATTATTGCAAAAGGAGAGGTGGTAGAAGGAGATAAGTTGCAAATACTAAATTCTTTAAAGGCAGAGTATGAATCGCAGGTATGGAGCGATAAAAATTTTTACTGGATTGTATTAGGGTACTGTCTTTTGGTTTCTTTGGCATTGATGATGCTTTTGTTATTTATCAGAAAATACAGACCAGATATATATGATAATAACACTCAGGTAACCTTTATATTTTTTAATGTACTTTTTTTGGTACTAATAACCACCTTAGTGGTTAAGTATAGATCGGATTATATATATGTGGTTCCCTTGTGTATACTTCCTCTTATATTGAAAGCCTTTTTTGATTCTAGACTTGGATTGTTTACCCATGTAATCACAGTATTGATTCTGGGGTTTGTAGTGCCTAATAGTTATGAATATACATTTTTGCAGATTATCGCAGGAATTGTTACAATATTAACAATTTCGGAATCTTTTAAAAGAGCAAATTTATTTATTTCGGTAGGTCAAATCACTGGGATTTATATTCTTGCATATATTGCTTTTCATGTTATACATGAAGGAAGCATAAGTAATATAGATTGGGTAACGGTAGGATTGTTTGTAATTAGTGGATTTGCTACATTAATAGTACATCCGTTAATTTATGCTTACGAAAAGATTTTTGGTTTAATCTCTGATGTGTCGCTATTAGAGCTTAGTGATACCAATTCTGCATTGCTTAAGGATTTATCAAATAAGGCACCAGGAACATTTCATCATTCTCTTAATGTGGCAAATATAGCCGAGGCTGCAGCCAATGAAATAGGAGCCAATGCGATGTTAGTTAGAGTAGGGGCATTATATCACGATATTGGTAAGATGGCAAACCCTACCTATTTTACAGAAAATCAATCTGCCTCAGGTAATGCGCATGATGTGTTGTCTCCAAAAGAAAGTGCAAAAATTATCATCAATCATGTCATTCGTGGTATTGAAATAGCCAAAAAGCATAATTTACCAGATCGGGTAATTGATTTTATAAGAACCCATCATGGGACTAGTACAGTTTACTATTTTTATAGTAAAGAAAAAGAATCTAATGAAAATGTGAATATTGAAGATTTTCAGTATCCCGGACCCAAGCCTTTTTCAAAAGAAACAGCTATTTTAATGATGAGTGATAGTGTAGAGGCTGCCTCAAAAAGTCTTAAAAATCCAACAAGTAGTTTGATAGATTCTTTTGTCGAAAAAATTGTAAGCAAGCAGATGGATGATAATCAGTTTCTGAATGCTAATATTACTTTCAAAGAAATCCAACAGATCAAAAAAGTTTTTAAACGTAAACTAACTAATATTTACCATCTTAGAATAGAGTATCCTGAGTAAGTATCTGGTGTCTTTAATACACTAATGCTCAAATGTATTATACTAATGTATATGTCAATTACATGAGTGTAGGTGTTCTTTGCAGTGATGTAGATGCTCTTTGCAGCGATGTAGAAGCTTTTTGTAATTATAAAGAGTTGATTTTATGAATAATATGTTTGCTTTTCGAAAGGGTTAGATATTTGTTACAAGTATTGATTTGAAAAATAGAAATTTTATTTACTCTCAAAATAATCCCAAGCAAGCTTAGCTATTTCTGCAATTATTTTTTGATTGGTTTCGTTGTTTTCCATAGAATCACTGACTAAAACACTTAAATAAAAGTGTGTGCCGTTTGGTAAGAAAATGATTCCAATATCATTTAACGCTCCCGTTAACCCTTTCTTGTTTTTTCCAGAATGCCCTGTTTTATGGGCGACTATTGCTTCTGCTGGTAAAAGCCCTCTAATACTTTTTTTGCCTGTTTTGGTTTCTTTTAGTACATTAATAATAAAATCATAGCTTTTAGGGCTCAGTAGATCATCATTTTCAAAAACTAGTTGCAAAATCTTATTTGCTGCCTTGGCAGTAGTCCAATTTTCATACTGCCGATCCCATTCAGCTTGCATTTTAAATTCTGTATGAATAATAGCAATGTCTTTAATTCCAATTTCATTTATATAAGATTGTACTGCTTCAGTTCCTCCTAAGAGTTTGAAGAGTACATCGCACCCCAGGTTATCACTTAAAGAAACTGTATATGTAAGCAATTCTTCTAATGATATTCTTGCTCCGTTAGGATATTTTTTACGAAGTGGACTCCACAGATGACTATAAGAGTCAACCAACTTCTGATCAATAGTTATCTTTTCATCTAGATTAAATTTTCCTTGATCAATTTGATGGAGTACAGCCAATGCTAAATGAAATTTGTAAACGCTTTGCATTGGTAGATGCATATCTCCATGTATAGAAATCGTGTCATTTGGATTACTGCTGGTAATAGCTACTCCAACAGTAGTAGATTTTCCTTCTAGTACTTGGTTGATTTTTTGTCGAAGTGTATTGATAGACTGCGATCTCGAAGAGATAAAAGTCAATAGAAATATTGAGACGAATAAGAGTGTTTTTTTTGACATCAATTTTTTAATTTTACGAACCTTACCCAATTTTGTGTACTATCTTAGTTTGTTATAGGTAAAGAAGGTGAATATATTTTAAATTTTTCTTTTCTCAGTAATAAAGCACCAGCCAGAACTTCTATAAATTCAAAAGCTAAGAAATTAACTTGAGTTGGGCTCAAAGAACCAACCATTATACTTCCCACAATACGAAATACAATAAATGACCCAATAATGGTAGTTGCCAGAAGTGCCGAATATATCCAGGTACGACTAAAGTATTGTAACAATACACAAGCAACACCTATTCCTGTCATTAATCCTGTGTATATGAGAATAAAGGCGATTTCTCCATCTGAATTAATCGTGGTTAAGTCAATTCGTTTTAGTTTAGCAGGAACATCAAATAAAACAGAAAGCCCTGATATTAAAAAATAAATCGCCATTAAGCTGGCAAATATGTATCCTAGTTTTCTTTTCATACCAGATTTTATGTATAATGGGTAATTTCTTGGCTATGAAACATATCCTATGCCGAATTATTTCTAGCCATTGTTCTGATTAATCTTTAGTTTAAAATTGTGTCATAATGTTCGGTTCCTATATTATCATTAGCCCAATCATCTTGCTCTTTAACAACCTGACTTAAAGTTTTTCCAGATAAATTCATGTATGTCAATAATAGTTCAGATACCTTTTTGCCATTTATTAAAATTATTGGAAGTTTATCATCTTTAATCTCCGCTTGAGCGTGCGATGTAAAAGTATTTAGAGTAACAACAACTCCTATATAGCCTCTTGTCATTCTTGAAGCCACTCTGGTTAGTTTTTCCCCTGAAATAGAATTTTTATACCTTTTTGATTGACCAAGCACAATAATTGAAGTTTTTGAAAAATCATCATCTCCAATGTCCAAACGACCAACGTAATCGACACCACGATCACCTGATCCGACAGTAATCCAACCACGAAAGTATTTTTCAGAATTGAAATACAATTTAGTTATAAAGGAAGCCAAGGCTTCAAACCTAATTCCATCTTTAGTAGGATTAGGATAATGAATGTTTAGAAGTTCATTTATAATTTCCAAATTTCTTGTAGGCATCTCAGATTGCTCTTTTTCTGAGACAATTCGATATGACTTAATTTTTAGTCGATTTTTGGATAAAGTAGTATTTCCATTTTTAATCCAATCTTTCCAGCTTTTAGGAGCATGTTTTGAAATAGATTTATCACGCCTATCGTCAATCCATTTCCAATTAAATTTTTCCCCATCTTCAAATTTTAATAAAGTCACCTCAAATTGATAATTTGAAAACACCTTGTTGGTTGTTTTTTCATATTGCTGAACTAATTTGGGACTAACGTTGATTAATCCAAAACCAACAAATTCTCTAAAACCAGATTTGCCTTTGTAGTTAATGGTTTTCGTTATGATAATTGGAGGTGCTTTAAGCCTATCTTCAATTTCCTTAGAGGCATATAAATTAAGAATTGATAAAACAAGTTTGTTTCCAAAAGTTGAAGAGGCTGTTTTAGATGATTGATAATTATCTCCGTTATAAATAACTCTGCCTTCTTCTTGAAAAATTAAATCTCTCCAGGGAGTTTGGCTTTCATCTTCTTTAAATGGATTACTATGAAAATTTATAACCGGTGTTATTCCTCTAGATTGAGCAAAATAGGGCATGCCCTTAAACCTGTTTAGAGGTTTTTCAAACCTACCTCTAGTAAGAGTTCTCCAGGACTGAAATTCATCAGTTTCCTCTGTAGAAAATATTTGATTTAATTCAACTTTCATTCTTTAATTACCTGCAATGGTCTCGGCTATCATTTCATTGTGGACGTTTCCAACGGAAACTGTTAGTGCGAAATTTAGCTGTTGATTAGTACTTATATTTAGGTGAGGCATAAATCACAATGAATTATAGTTATTGTTGCGCCTAGTTGTATTTTAAATCTGCTTGATGTTTTTCCGAAAGACAAGGTTCTGCATATTCTAAAATTCCATCATTCTCATATTCCACCAGTAACTTTTGGATTTCAAAATAATTTACATTTTTCAAAATCTCCATAGAAAAGTACGATTCGTTAAGCCCCTCGGATGTACAATTCAATTCTTTAAATCGGTCTCGTATAATTTCTTTGTCAAATCCATCTTGGGTTATTATGACTAATACAATAGAATTTCCGGAGTGTTTGGTCGTTTTTTGATAAGTAAGCATTTGTTCCGATTCGTCAAATTCTGCATAGAATTCATCATCTGTCGCAATCAATGGACCATAAAATGGAATATTATCCAATTTGTATATTCCTTTGTTTTTATCAATTTCCTCTGCCCACATTGTTTCCACGGTCAATTCGTCCAAGATATTGCTATGGTATTTGAATAAAATCTTTTCGTATTTATTTTCTATTTCAGTCATTTTTCAATATTTTTCGGGTAAATACCTCTTTGAACATTGTCAATGATAACTGCCTCAATTTTAGTCAAATCTTTTTGTTCGTGATATTTTAATTCGCATCTAGGACATTCTGAATATTCTGATGACCAAGAAGAATTTGAGAGATGCATTTTTGTTCCACAAGAATTACAAATTGGTCTTAAGTCTTTTACGTTCCATTTTCCGTCCAAAACATTCTTTTCCCAATACCAACTCCATTCCATATTGTGTATTTTATCTTTATCGTACGAACTCCAATCAAATTCATTTTCGATAACCTCATCATCATTATTTCTCAAACTTAGGAGGTAAAGAATTAAAATTAATATGCTTAGAGCTAATAAAACTTGCCAGACAGTTAATTCAAACTCAAAGATATTCTTCCATATCCATTTTAATCCATCCCAAAACGTTGATAATATTGGTCTTGATTTAATCAAATCATAAATGGCTGTGAAAACGATTCCTACAAAACCACTAAAAATTGCAATTTTAGTGTCTTTTTTTGTCAATATTTACTTTTTTTAAATTTATACACAATACCAAAATATAAACACCATATATTGAGGCAATTTCCTATTTTCAAGTATTAGATTAGTGTAGCTTCTTAATTTATCTACGCTTTAGCCACTTTACCAAGATACTTTTTATCCATCCAAAAGGTTCCAAAAGGGATGATAGAGCAAAGTAAGACAATTGCCAGTGTTTTGTTATTCCATTGTTTTTCGGGTTTTACCAAAAAAGCAAATACAATATAAATTAGAAAAAGAAAACCATGAGCCATCCCTATTACTTGATTTGGTTCTGGAGAATCGAACATATATTTTAAGGGCATGGTTACAAATAAGATAAGTAGGTATGAAATACCTTCTAGATAACTAATTATTCTAAAGCTGGGAATCATATAATTTATATTTACTAGTTTATTTATTTTTTAAAATGATAATTTAATTCAAATACCTCTAGTTTGAAATAGGGGATAGCCGATAGTAAGTGATCAAAAATATCAGCCATAATTTTCTCATAATTTTTCCAAACCTTATTATTACTAAAGGCGTATATTTCTAGAGGTGTGCCTTGAGCAGAAGGAGGAAGTTGGCGACTCATAATCGTCATTTCTTTATTGATATAAGGGTGATTCTCTAGGTATAACTCGACATAAGTTCTAAAAACTCCCATATTAGTAAGGTTTCTTCCATTCATCAAGACACTTTTGTTAATATTGTTTTCTTGATTATGAGTATCTATCTGACTTTGTACCGTGTTGAGATAGTCTTCTAAGAGCTCTATTTTTTTAAGTTTCTCAAGATCTTCTACAGACAAAAAAGAAATACTCGATGTCTTGACTAATAGTGCTCTTTTGATTCTTCTACCTCCCGAGTTCATCATACCTCTCCAGTTTTTAAACGATTGAGAAGTAAGATAATAAGTTGGTATGGTGGTTATGGTTTTATCAAAATTCTGAACTTTTACAGAAGATAAATTTATTTCGATGACATCTCCATCGGCGCCAAATTTTTCCATGGTGATCCAATCTCCAATCCTTACGGTATCATTAACAGCTACTTGAATACTGGCTACAAACCCCAAAATGGTATCTTTAAATATTAATAGGATTACAGCAGACATAGCACCAAGAGCGGTTAAAAATGTCCAGATAGATTTACCAGTCATGGACGAGAAAATAAAAATGCCACCAATAAACCATACAAATATCATAAATACCTGTACATAGCTATCAATAGGTTTATCTTTAAAAGACTCTAAAGATTTTAAAAAATCTCTAAACGTTCTAAGGATGCTTCTCAAAATCCAAATAGTCAATACGATGACCATAATATGGAAGAGTGTTTCTAAATATTTCTCGGCTGTGGGAAATGCAACAAATAGCATAGGAACTATCCAGACTGTTAGGGACAATGGCACTATATGAGCTAAATAATCAAAAGTCTTATTTTTTACCAGGTGGTCATCAAAGGTATTTTTTGATTTTGAGGCGTAGCTTTTAAAGATTCCTACAATCACTTTTTTCATAATCAGGTCGAGAATGAAAAGAGAAAGAACAAGTATACATATGCCTATAAGAAGGTTTAAATATTCTGCAGTGTTTTCAGAAAAGCCTTTGGAGACAAAAAGGTTGTAGAAGTAACGGGTTAAATCTTTCATGAATGCTTCAATGCTAAATTTCATGCAAAAATAGGACTCTGCCCATTGAAAAGGTTAATAAAATCAAAGATTTTAATGTTAAAAACTATTAAAAAAACAAAATCCTTCATTTATAGATATAAACAAAGGATTTTGCAACACTTAAACTAAATCTTACTATAGCTTATAATTTATTGATAAATTGAACATGGTTCCTAATTGACTAAAATGATATCCGTCATACGTCATTTGCGAATATCTTTGATTAAAAGTAATGAGATTTGATGCCGTTTTGGTAGCAGCAGCATCGTTTAGTACAGCATCTCCTGTTGCCGTAAGTGATTTAAGTTCCCATTCTGGCAGTACGTTCAAAAGGTTATTTATGTTTGCAGAAATTGTTAATTTATCTGTTGCGTTATAATTTATACCCAAATCAGTTACAATCTTGGTCATAAATTCGACGCTTAGGTCAGATTTTCCGTCACTATTAGCTGGATTACCGCCAACCAGAGATTCTAAATCTTGTAAGCCTTGATTTTTAAATCTGGTAGGACCAAACAAAGTATTGTTTAAAGAAAAATTAAATTTACCAATGTCGTAGTTAGCACCTAATATTGCTTTATATTCTGGTCGAGAAGTAAAAAATAAAGCTTCTTGGGTATCGTTCACTACGGATTGACCTGTTCCTGCTAAAAATGCAGGGTCTTTTACATTTCCTTCTCGGTCATTTTCTATTGTATAATTTCCAGATAGACTAAATCCTAACGTACCATTTGCTAGTGCTATATCTCTATAATTTGCTACCAGGTCAATCCCAGATGTACGGGTATCAATGGCATTTACAAAGAAACTTAAGTCAGATAATCCTTCAAACGCAGGACCAGCAGGAGGCGCAACTTCAGAACCTAGAACGATTCTGTCTTTTACCTCTATATTGTAATAATCAATAGTAAAGTTTATGTTTCGATTGATTTTTGCTCCAATACCTACTGTGATATTTGTTGACTCTTCTGCATCCAATTTATCTAGATTTAGAAGTCTTGCTTGTGGAGAAACATTATTGACTAAACCTCCAACCTGTATTCCTTCACCCGGAACAAAGCTATACTGAGCTTTTTGAGTATAAATCTGATGAAGCGTTGGTGCTCTAAATCCTGTAGAAATAGATGCTCTAAATGTTAGTTTGTCTTGTAAGAATTTATATCGAGAACTTAATTTCCATACAAATGCTTCACCAAAATCACTATAATCCTCTAATCTCACAGTACCATTAACAAGAAAATCCTCTGTAATGTCTGCAGAAACATCAAAGTATCCACCAAAGTTATAGCGGTTAAATTTCCCAGAGTTTTCAGGTCTGTTACCCGCAAAAGAATCTGCTCCTCCACCGTCGTAAGAAGCTAAATCTCCTTCTATAATTTCAAAAGTTTCTGTTCTAAACTCTGCTCCAAAACCAATACTAATTTGATCTGATATTAGTTTGGCAACATCAATATTTCCTACACTATGTCTAAAACCTGTTCCTCCCGGATCAAAAGAGATAGGACTGTTTTCTCTATACAATTCAGAACCCTCTGTGATTTCACCAAGATCTACGAGACCATTATCATTGGCGTCAATCCATGTAGATGGAGATAGTACTACATTACGGTTGTGGGAGTTATTTACAGTATAGGTTTGTGTATTCCCACCGGTAGTATAACTCAAATCATAATTCCAACCGTTTTTTATGGTTTTAAACCCAATTGTAGCATTGTAATCATTAAGATCTCCTTCAAAAGTAGGTACATATCCAATATAAGAACCATTTGGTCCATCTGGGAAAAAATCTGCTAGATATGGAAATTCAGATTCTGTTCTCCAGTAAGGTGTTCTGTAATTAGCAAAACTGTTTACTTTTTTATAGACATAAGCAGCATTCATATATATCTGAGTATTCTCATTAATATCGTATCCACCGTTTACCAAAAATTTAGCTGCTGAAGTTTCTGGAGAGCCGTTAATGTTACCAGCATCAGGTTTTAGAGCTAAAAAATCCTGTACATCTTGTAAAGTTATTGGTTGAGGTATCTCATCATCAAAAAAGTCATTAAACTCTCCCTGAGCATCTACAGTTCCTGGTCTGTTAGCTAGACTTACTTTAGAAAAATCTGCTGTATAATTAAAGAAGCCTTTATCTTCACCAATAGAAGCACCATTATTTAGGCTTATTCCTATTGTTTCTCCATCTCCTTCAGATGTTATTCCTGATTTAAGAGTTACAGATCCTTCATCATGACTATCTTTTAGGATAATATTCATTACTCCAGCAATAGCATCTGATCCATACTGTGCAGATGCACCATCTCTTAGTATTTCTACTCGTTTTATTGCGTCTGTTGGTATGGCAGAAATATCAGATCCTGTTTCTCCTCTTCCTGGAGAAGTTTGAGTATAGAGTAGAGCACTTAAATTTTTACGTTTTCCATTAATTAGAATCAAAGTTCTACTAGGTCCCATATTTCTGATTTCATAAGGATCTAATAAAGAAGTAGCATCGTTAACTGGTGTTTGTACCGTGTTAAAAGATGGTATTTTATACTGTAGCGCTTTGTCAAAGGTAATTTGACCTGTCGAAGCCAGCTCTTTTGCGGGTAATACATCAACAGGGAGAGAAGAAGTAGTATTACTTCTTGGTAATGCTCTGGATCCTACCAGAATTACTTCTTCAAGTTCTGCTCCACTACTTAATGAAACATTAATAGTAGTTTGTGAGTTAACAGGAACTTCCTTG
This sequence comes from Aquimarina sediminis, assembly GCF_002895435.1. Classification (GTDB taxonomy): domain Bacteria; phylum Bacteroidota; class Bacteroidia; order Flavobacteriales; family Flavobacteriaceae; genus Aquimarina; species Aquimarina sediminis. The sequence continues at coordinate 678,415 of NZ_POYJ01000001.1, read as the reverse complement.
GTATTGAAGCCAATATAGCTAAAAACCAGAGTGCCTTCAGGACTAACATCGATGCTATATTTACCATCAAAATCAGTGGTAGAACCATTACTGGTTCCTTTTTCAATAATATTTACTCCGGGTAGTGGAGAACCATCAGAGTCTGTGACGACTCCGCTTACTGTCTGTTGCGAATAGCACAGACTAGTGCATAATACGATTAAGGTAATTGCGAGTTTTTTCATATGATGATTTTATGTTAAGATGTTTGTGTGTTCAAAATGATTTGTGGGCTAAATATATTTAAATTGCAGTATTTAACATAAAATTTTATTGATTTTTCAATAAAAGTATGGTAAAACCGTAAAAAACTGCATTTTTTTTACTAATCTTATCTTAATGAAAAATGAGAAGAATTCGGTTTGGTGCTGGTTTAATTATGAATTTCTGAAAAAAAGTAGTTGGCATTAAGCGTAAAAAACAATCAATGCTTTTTGATGAGAAGGAGAGGGAAGTATACAAAAAAGGCTATTTAGAAAGTTTACTTTTTAAATAGCCTTATCTTGAAATCTAAAATTTGAGTCTTTAGAAATTAAAATCTAACCGGGCATAGTAATACGCTCCGCCAAAGCCCATTTGAACAGCATCCCAATAACCACCGGCTTCTGTTTCGCCATCATTTTGTTGATCAGGATACTCATTAAATATATTGTTTCCTCCAACAGTAAGTTTAAGGTTTTTATTTAATTTATAGCCTAAATTAAGGTCAGCAGTAATTTTAGCTCCATATATGTCTTCGGTATCTGCAAAATCAATAAGTGTTATTTCACTAAAATGAGTAAGACCAATACCTGCATTAAACTTATCTTTATTATAATTTGCATTAAAAGAAAACTTACTTTCTGGAGCAGAGGCTAATAAAAAAGCTTTCTCTCTTTCGCCAAAAAAGGTAGCCTCGTCCAGGGTTCCATTATTAACATCATCTATCTTCATGTCATTAATGTTTCCAGCTAATGTTGCAGAGATATTTCCAAAATCAAAATTACCTTTCCAAGATAAAATCAGGTCTAAACCAATAGTTTCTGTGTCTACGCCATTTGCAAAAAATTGTGCCTCGGCAACATTTGGTATTTGAGGGGCGGCAAATGTTCCTGTCAATACAATTCTGTCTTTAACACTAATATAATACCCATCTACTGTAGCAGTGAAGCCACCAAAGGTTGCAGTTGCTCCTAAGGCACCATTTATTGCAGTTTCTTCTTCTAATTGATTAATTCCAAAAGAAGCAGTAACAGGACTATTATTAGCAGATAATAGGGTCTCTGTAGCTACACCCCCTTGAAAGTCGGTAAATCTAAGATTGTAATATATTTGAGCAAGTGAAGGAGCTCTAAAGCCGGTACTTACAGATCCTCGAATATTAATCTCCTCTGTAGCCTTGATCCTGAAAGCTAATTTTCCATTGGTTGTACTTCCAAAATCACTATATTCTTCAAATCTTGCAGCAGCTCCTAATAAAAAGCGATCAGTAATATCTAATTCGGCATCGGCATAAACTGATAGGTTAGATCTTGAACGATCCACTTCATTTGAAGGACTATATCCTGGAAACCCTTGAGACCCACCAGGTCGTAAATCTCCAGAAATAGGGTCTGTGGGTTGGATTTGTGTTGCAGGATTAGTTATAGGTAGACCAATGACGTCGTAAGTAGCATATGAGCCTTCTTCTCCGGCAAAAATTTCAAAATTTTCAGTTCTATATTCTGTACCAAACGCAATATTTAGTCCATTAAGAATATTTGGATAGTATTTGGAAAAATCAAGACTTGTAGTATTTTGACTTAGGCTATGCCCTCCAGCATCAAAATCAGTAGGGGATGAGATCCCCAGAGAAGCGTTTAAAGTTCCTTTGATGAAATAATGAAAATTGTTTTTCCCCCAGGTATTGTTAATATCAATTTTCCAACCACCTTCGGTTTCGGTTCTAACTCCTGCAGAAACCGAATTATCGATTATATTAGATGTTATTCTTGGTGTAAAACCATTAGGGAAAATTGCTGTAACAACCCGTGCTCCATCATTACGCGTAAATGCAAAAGCATCAGTATCACGATAATTTCTTCCTCCAAAGGCATACAATTCTGTTTTTTGTGATAAAGGAATTGCAGCATTAGCAAAGAAATTAAATCCATCAATTGCGGCTTCTCCAAAACCTCTTCTAAAATCAAAACCTGGTCGCAATGTTTTATTTTTACTTAGAAATTCAGTAGTGAAGTTTGCATATCCTCCCTCACCAACTTCTACACCGTAGTTAGCCGTAATCTTTACCGATCCACCATCAAAATTTTTGTCATCAGCGATGCGATTTCCATCATTTTTTGTGTCTAGACGATTTCCATCGGTATTAGGAGTCCCCGCAGGAAAATCACCTTTGGCATTAGTGTTATATGCTCCATAACTGATACTCCCAGTAAGTTTATTTACATTAGTTTTTAATACAATATTAATAACGCCGGCAATTGCATCTGATCCATATTGGGCCGCAGCACCATCTCTTAACACTTCAATTCTTTTGATAGAAGATGCTGGTATTGCATTTAGATCAGTACCTGAATTCCCTCTTCCTCTGGTTCCAAAAATATTAATTAAGGAAGAAGAATGCCTTCTTTTTCCATTAATCAAAACTAATGTCTGATCTGGTCCTAAACCACGCAGTGTTGCCGGATCAATATGATCGGCACCATCTGATCCCGATTGCTTATTTGCATTAAAAGAAGGAGCAGTGTATTGCAAAAGTTCATTAATTTCTATTTTACCACTTTTGGTGATAATATCTTGCATGTCAATAATATCAATAGCTACAGGAGTATCGGTGGCAGTTCGCTTAGGGCTTCTTGAACCCACTACGACTATAGTACCTAATGCTTCTCCGTCTAATAATATGACATCAATTTTTTCTTGTGTTCCGACTTCTATTTCTTGTGTTTCAAAACCAATATAGCTGTATACAAGGATTGCATTTGCATCTATAGCAATAGAATAGTTACCTTGATCATCTGTTGTAGTTCCCTTTGTAGATCCCTTTTCTACAATATTTACATACGGCAATGGAGTTCCAGAAGAGTCTGTAACCGTACCTGTTACAACCTGTTGGCTAAAAGACAAACAGGCGAATAAGCTAAACAAAATAAATGTGAGTTTTTTCATAAAAGTATAAATTAAAAACGATTGTGTTCTATAAATATATCTAAAAGGAAGCTATTACTTATATAATTACATACAATTTTAACGCTATATAGAAAGACCGAACTTGGATAGTTCGGTCTTTTATTCAGGTATTTATACCTTACGTTTTTAGTTTTGTCTAACTAATTCGCTTTGTAAACAGTTGATATTACTTCATCCGTTTCTGAATCATAGGTTTCCAGAATTAAGTTTTTGTCTTTGTCAAAGTGTCCAATGCAGTTATTGTTATCTCCAGAGTTGACAATGTAATACCCATTGCTAAGTGGTCTTACTTTGGTAACTTTATTTCCAGATTTGTTTAATAAAGTAATGATAAAGCCTTTATCGTCAGAAGTGATTGTATAACTTTCCATATCCGAAGAAGTGTGAGATTTTTCAACAGCTACTTCTTCATCTGTGTATGTTGCAGATTGGTTAGTTTTGTTTTCGTCATCTGGATTAAATTTTATCTCACTTTTTTTTGTGATAACTTCTTGTTTTTTGATAACTTTCTCTTCACCATTGGCTCCTTTAATTCGAATAATTTTGGTTACAGTTTCTTTTGAGGAATTTTCTTTTCCTTTGGTTTCGTCTGATTGTGCGTGACTGGCAGCTGTACTGATTACAAATACAACTGCGATTAGGGTTTTTAAAATTTTCATTTGTTCTATTTGTTGGTGCCTAAAAATACAAAAAATGTAAAAACACTAAAATTCTTTGACTAAGGATCCGTCAAAAATGACATTTTAAAACTTTAATTTTTGTGGGATAGTAGCCAATATATAATCTTATGTATTCACACTTGCTTACTATGTATGAATACCATTATCTTTGCACTCTTAAAAATGGGATTTATTTTTTTGAATATCCCAATCTACTATTAATATACGTACTATGAAAGCAGGAATCGTAGGATTACCAAATGTTGGAAAATCAACATTGTTTAATTGTTTATCTAATGCCAAAGCACAAAGTGCTAATTTTCCATTTTGTACTATAGAGCCTAATATTGGGGTTGTTAATGTACCAGACCCCAGATTAGAAAAATTAGAAGAATTAGTTGTTCCTGAACGTGTAATTCCTGCAACTGTAGAAATTGTTGATATTGCTGGTTTGGTAAAAGGGGCAAGTAAAGGAGAAGGACTGGGAAATCAGTTTTTAGGAAATATTAGAGAAACAGACGCTATTATACATGTTTTGCGTTGTTTTGATAATGATAATATTGTTCATGTAGATGGCTCTATAGATCCGATTAGAGATAAAGAGACTATTGATATTGAGTTGCAACTAAAGGATCTCGAAAGTATAGAAAAAAAACTGGATAAAGTAAAAAGAGCAGCAAGAACAGGAAATAAAGAAGCGCAGAAAGAAGAAGCAATTTTATTACAACTTAAAGAGGGGTTAGAAGCCGGGATATCTGTTAGAGCAATTGATATTTCTGAAGATGATCGTTTGGCTTATGTTCAGCCGTTACAGTTTATCACCGATAAACCAGTACTTTATGTTTGTAATGTTGATGAAGGATCTGCTGTTAATGGTAATGATTATGTGAAAAAAGTAAAGGATACTGTCGCTTCTGAAAATGCTGAGGTTATCGTTTTGGCTGTGGGTACCGAAGCAGATATTACAGAATTAGATGACTATGAAGAAAGACAGATGTTTTTACAAGACATGGGACTAGAAGAACCTGGAGCATCAGTATTGATTAGAGCGGCTTATAAGCTACTAAATCAACAAACTTACTTTACGGCTGGAGTAAAAGAGGTAAGAGCCTGGACGGTTAATATAGGAGCCACAGCACCACAAGCAGCAGGAGTAATCCATACTGATTTTGAAAAAGGTTTTATTCGTGCAGAAGTTATTAAATACGAAGACTTTGTAAAGTATGGAAGTGAATCTAAGGTTAAAGAAGCCGGAAAACTTGGAGTAGAAGGAAAGACATATGTAGTAAATGATGGAGATGTGATGCATTTCCTATTTAACGTATAAAATACATTAGTAAAATATTTTTAAACCTTTCTGGTATTAACCAGAAAGGTTTTTTTATTGGGTATCGTAATTAGAAAATTTATGAATAAATAAATAAAAATAGTGTGTCCTATTTTTGAAAAATGGAATACACTAAATTATCTTCTTATGGCGTCATATTAGCCGTTATTGGTATCGTTTTGTTTTCTTCAAAGGCAGTACTGGTAAAAATTAGCGTATAAATTCGATATAAGCTCAGAACACCTATTACTGTTTAGGATGTTGTTTTCACTGCCTATATATGTTTTAATTACATTATTTAACAAACCAGTACAAAGAGAACAAATTAGAGGTGTTGATTATTTATGGGTTGTTTTTTTTGGATTTATAGGCTATTATTTAGCCAGCTACCTAGATTTTATAGGGTTACAATATATTAAAGCTGGTTTAGAGCGGATTATTCTTTTTGTGTATCCAACATTGGTAATAATCATTTCAAAAGTTTTTTTGAAAAATGTAATCACTAAGCAACAATTATTTGCAATCTTAATTACTTACCTTGGAGTTGTTGTTACTTTCTGGGGTGAATTCGGAATTCAGACTTCTAACACTTTTTTTGGTGGATTTTTAATTCTTTTGAGTGCATTAGCGTATGCAATTTATCTTGTAGGTAGTGGATGGTTGATTCCAAAATTTGGAGTGATACGTTTTACTTCTTTGGCACTGATAGCATCTACAATGTGTATTGTAATTCAATATCTCATTTTTGATAGGCAGGACATTACAAATTACCCTCTAGAGTTATATCTTATTTGTATAATAATGGCTGTTTTTTCAACAATAATCCCTTCGTATTTGGTATCTGCTGCGATTGCAAAGCTGGGAGCTTCTAATTTTTCTGTTATTGCAAGTTTAGGTCCTGTGTCTACTATTGTTCTGGCTTATTTCTTTTTATCTGAGAGCCTATCATTAGTGCAAATTGTAGGAGCTGTTATAGTAATTTTTGGGATCTATATTGTTTCAAAAAAGAAAGGAAAATAAAGAAGAATCTATCCTCGTATAAGAAGTATCGATATTATTTTTAAAGATTTTAAGGTTTTTTTCATTAATTTAACAGTTTTAAGATAAGCATTTGCCAAAAACAGATAGGAATATACTTTTGGGGAAAAGTTTTTTGTTTGGCAAACTACATTTTTGATGATTTATGATTAACGGGGGCATTAGGTTAATAGTTTTTGCATTATACTTTATAAGTACTGGGTTTACTGCATATGGTGAAGTATATTATGATGTAAGTGAAAAAAAGATATTTCTAGAAAAACAAATTAAACAAAAAACAATAGGGCATACAGAAGTGATATCTAATAAATTAGATAACGGATCGGCTCTACTCGCTATTAATACAAATACCCAGGAAGAATATCAAAATGAGATTTCAGTAAAAAACACTATCATCAATGTTCTTTTATTAAGCTGTGTTTTACTAATTGTAGGTTTAATTTTTTTGTTTAGAAAGTATACATCTAAAAAAAGAAGTAATGAAGGTCTGAAGGAAAAAAATGAACAATTAATAGAGGCCAAAATAGAAGCTGAAAAACTTACGAATACAAAATCTCAATTTATTTCTACCGTAAGTCACGAATTAAGAACACCGCTTTATGGAGTGGTTGGTATTACAACATTGTTATTAGAGGAAAAGGATATTGCACCTAAGCATAAAAAGTTACTAAATTCATTAAAATTTTCTGGTGATTATCTTCTTGATTTGATTAATAAGGTTCTCAAAATAAGTAAAATAGAATCTAATAATGAAAAGCTAACAAAAACACCAACTAATCTTGGTCAACTATCCCAAAACCTTCTTCATTCTTTTGAGTATCAAGCGAAGAATAAGAATAATGAATTAATACTTCAAATACCTGATGAATTGCCAGATGTATTACAAGTAGATTCTCTTAAAGTGTCTGAAGTTTTAATAAATCTAATAGGGAACTCAACCAAATTTACCGAGAATGGAAAAATATGGCTTCGAATAAAAATTTTATCTCTTGATAGAGATTTGATTACTATAAGATATGAAGTAGAAGATAATGGAGTTGGAATCCCCGAAGATAAAAAAGAGTTTGTTTTTGAAAAATTTTCTCAAGTAGGAAGAGAGTTTAATAAATCAGAAGGAACGGGGCTAGGTTTGTCTATAGTAAAAAACTTGTTAGAAATGATGGACAGTAAAATCCATCTGGACAGTAAGGAGGGAAGAGGAACTCGATTTTATTTTGATTTACAATTAGAAATTATCGACGAAAAAGAAGAGCGTCAGATTGATACAAGAAGTACTAAAATTGGAAACATATATAGAAGAATATTGGTGGCGGAGGATAATAAAATAAATCAGATTGTCACAAAAAACCTTCTCAACATCATTGGATACGATTGTACTATTGTTGAGAATGGTTTTAATGCTTTGCAAATGGTACAAAAAGAAGATTTTGACCTTATTTTAATGGATCTTAATATGCCGTACCTTAATGGTACAGAGGCTACAAGGCGTATACGTGAGTTTGATAAAACAACACCAATTATTGCCCTTACAGCTTCAGAACTGAGTGAAGTGGGAGAAGAATGTATGGAGATTGGTATGAATGATATTATCAATAAGCCACTAAATAAAAATGATCTCAAAAATATAATAACAAAACACTTATTACATTAAAAGTTCATTCAAAAGCTATTTTTTATAGTATTCAATTCGTACCTCTAATTTCAGTTTTTTTACGGTTTTTTACATATTTTTCTAACCATTGATCTTGCTCCCATAACAAATGTAAAATGGATTCTTTTGCTTTATATCCATGACTTTCTTTAGGAAGCATTACTAATCTGGTAGTAGCACCTAATCCTTTTAATGCATTAAAGTACCGTTCGCTTTGTAAAGGATATGTTCCAGAATTATTATCTGCTTGACCATGAATTAGAAGAAGTGGGGTTTTCATTTTTTCGGCGTGCATAAATGGAGACATAGAATAGTATATTTCTGGAGCTTCCCAATAACTACGTTCTTCACTTTGAAAACCAAAAGGGGTAAGAGTTCTGTTGTAGGCACCACTTCTTGCAATTCCTGCAGCAAAAAGATTAGAATGTGATAATAGATTAGCGGTCATAAATGCTCCATACGAATGCCCGCCAACAGCTACTCTGTTAGGATCAATATATCCTAATGCATTTACGGCATCTATCGCAGCTTTTCCATTAGCCACCAATTGTTTTCTAAAAGTATCATTTGGCTGTTCGTTACCTTCCCCTACAATAGGGAAAGAGGCATCGTCTAATACAACATACCCTCTTGTAACCCAATATATCATAGACCCCCAGAAAGGGTATGTGAATTTATTAGGATTGGAGGTAGATTGAGATGCACTGGTTTTATCTTTAAACTCAACAGGATAAGCCCATAAAATCATAGGCATTTTTTCTTTTTTAGATTTGTCATAACCGATAGGCAGGTATAAAGTACCAGAAAGCTCTAGTCCATCGTCCCTCTTATATTTGATGACTTCTTTGTGAACATTTTGTATGCTCACGAAAGGATTTTTGAAAAAAGTGATCTGCTTTACATCATTTTTTTTGTTGATATTCCTTATGTAGTAATTGGGATACTCTGTAGAAGATTCAATTCTTACTAAGAACTCTCCCTTATCCAAATTAATTGAAGAGCGAATTTTCTCAACCTTGTCAGTATATTCTGATTGATAGATGCGAGTAGTCTTGTTGGACTTTAAATCAAACCTATCAATAAAAGGGAACTGCCCGTTCTTGGTATAACCATCTCCTATCATATACATAGTGTTATTATCAATATTAACAACAGAATACCCATATTCATTCTTGATATCTACAGGGTCTCCTGGATCGCTATACTTATCCTGATAATTTCTGTTATGAATAATATTAGGTTTTTGATCAGGATTGGATGGGTTAAAAACATAAGTTCTTGTATTTCGAGTGTTCCACCAATAATCGTATGCAATTGCTAATTTACCATTAGTCCATTTGATTCCAGCATATCGGTCAATGGTTTTTAGTATAGATTGAGCAGGCTGCGTAAATGGAGCTTCTAGTTGAAATATCTCATCACGAAATGCTACTTTTACTTTTGGATCTCCCTTATCCAGAGCTTCAGCCCATACAAGGGTAGAAGGTTGATCTTTTCGCCAGGATAGTCCTCTTTTTCCTGTTCGGGTGGACATAAACCCTTTTGGTAAAACTTCAGTCAAAGGGACTTTATTGATTGTTTTAATGATTTTTCCTGTATCTGTGTATAATTTGGTTTCCATAGGAAAACGCCTGTATGGCACTATGTAAGAGAAAGGTTTTTGAATTTCGGTAACCAAGATGTATTTACCATCAGGAGAGAAAGAAATGTCTTTATACATAGCCAAAGGTGCCCAATTTTCTATAGTACCATTTAAGCTTACTTTCTTGATCTCAGAAATGGCTAATTGTTCAAAATTATGTTCATCATTAGGGTTTTTTAATAAATCCTGATAGGTTCTGTTTTGAGCTTTGGTACCTTCACTAATAGTTATGGTTGGACCAGTAGGAATCGCCTCTAATGTATTTATCAGTAATTGTTTGTTTGAGGGTGCGAACTTTACTAACAAGGCAGAATTATCCCTAAACCATCTATAAGGGGCTCCTAAATTGGCGTTTAAATTATCTTTTGTGATTTTTTTAGCTGTTCTGTTTTCGAGGGTTAATACCCATAATTCAACACCTTTGGAGGTTGTGTTTGTAAAAGCGAGTTTGCTTTGGTCTGGAGACCATTTGATATTGGTTATCCGTGGATTATCCGGTAAACCTATAACCTGAGAAATCTTTTCTTCTCCAGTTCTTTTTAATTTGATATTTTTAAAATAATTGGCTCTACTCGAAATATTAGTTTTTGGGTTAATACGTAACCCAGCTAATCGCATTTCTTTTTCTGATAATTCGGCAATGGTTTTATAGCTATCTCTATAAAGAAAAACTAAGTTTTTACCATTTTTGTCAATACGTACAGAAGGAGCCATAGATACATCTACTAGGTCCAAAATTTCTTCTGAAGGTTTTTGATAACTTATATTTTCTTGGGCATTACCTATACATATTACAAAGAGAAATATTATAGTTGGTCGTAAGAGTTTCATAATTCATGTGTTAAATTAATGTGTGCAATATATACTTTTCAATAAGCTTAGTTTTATATTAATGTTCTACTTAAAAGAATTGTTACCGATTTATTGAGAAATGATTATTTCTGATATAAACCTATTTGTTTTATCAATTACTATTGTAGGGCTCTCTTTATGAGGAGTATGACCCACATTTGGAATTATCAAGGATGTAGAAACCCCTGAAACTTTTTCTACAATAGAATTTACTTGATCTATTGTCCCGTATTCATCTTTTTCTCCCTGAATAATTAGTGAAGGGCATTTTATTTTAGGAAGTTCATCTTCAATATTCCAAAATTTAAATTGTGGAGAAAGCCAAGTATTTACCCACATTCTAAATACATCATCAGTCTTGTCATTATGGTATCGGTTTAATTTCTCTTTGAGTGACGTATTTTGATAGGCTAAAGATGCTGATTTAATACCATCAATAGTTTCTTTTTCTACAAAAACATGCGCCCCTTCTGTTATAATACCATTGATTTTTTCGGGGAATAGTGCTGCCGTTAACAATGCAATACTACCACCATCACTATGACCATAGAGTATAACATCTTTTAGGGCTAACTTTTCTATTATTTTTCCTAGAGTGTAGGCTTCATCTTTTAAATAGTTAAGATCTCTCTTTGAAATTGAAAAAGGATCAGATTTCCCATAACCTTGGCGATCATATGAGAGCGCATTACAATCTGCTTTTGATGCTAAATACGCTGGGAAGTTTTTCCATAGCTCTATACAGCCCAAAGAGTCATGTAGAAAAATGATTGTTGGTTTTTTAGAATCTAACGAATCAAATTCTTTAGAAAACCGTAATCGATGCTGATTGATCGTCAAATCCAAAATATTGGTTTTATTATAAAAAGTGCTAAAAATAAGCTAAAGTCTATACAAATTGTATATTTTGCGGCACTAAAATCGAAACACTAGATAATTTTTTGAGTCTAGTAGTAGTAAATAGTTAATTTTATAAAATGAGAAAAACATTAGCCAAGATTTCCATTGGTGTATTACTAATTGGTTGTGGAACCCCAAAACCTACAAATGACATAGCAACAAACCTCCCAATTGCAACTGCTATTGATCTCAGTAACGTAAAAGAAGATAAAGTACCTGTATTAATAAACCCTGGGCGTTTTACTCAGGATACGGTAAAATATCTTATTCCTAAAGTCGTTCAAGGGACTTATGCAGTAAGTGATTTTGGAAAGTTTGTAGACGATTTTAAAGCCTTTGATTATAATGGTAATGAGCTTAAAGCAGAAAAGAAAGATGCTAATACTTGGGTAATTGTAAATGCTAAAGAACTTGATAAAATAAGTTATTTGGTAAATGATACTTATGATATTGAAAATACCGAAATCGGAACTCCTTTTTCTCCTTCTGGAACGAATATAGAGCCAGACAATTATGTGTTGAATCTTCATGGTTTTATAGGTTATTTTGATGTATTAATGAATAACCAATATACGCTAGAGGTTAAGGCGCCAACCACTATGAAAAGAACTTCTGCACTACAAAAAACAAGCTCACAAGTTAGTAAAGATGGTTCTGTGACTACAGATAAGTATTTTGCCTCTCGATATTTTGAAATTACAGATAATCCAATGATGTATGGTAATCTAGATGTTGAAGAGTTTATGGTTGGCGATATAAAGATAGTTTTGAGTATTTATTCTCCAAATAAAGTGCATAGTGCTGCAAAAATAAAGGAGACCGTATTTAAAATGATGAAAGGGCAAAAAGCGTATCTAGGAGATATAAATAGTACTCCACGTTATGATATATATTTGTATTTATCTCCAACGGAGGAGAATGCCCCAATGGGATTTGGAGCATTAGAACACCATACATCTACAGTAGTAGTTTTGCCAGAACAAATGCCGGATGAGGCATTGGCATCAGCAATGATTGATGTTGTATCTCACGAGTTTTTTCATATTGTAACACCGCTAAGTGTACATTCTGAAGATGTTCATTACTTTGATTATAATGACCCTACTTTTTCTAAGCACCTATGGATGTATGAAGGGATTACAGAATATTTTGCCACACTTTTTCAGGTAAATCAGGGCCTTGTAGACGAGCAAGAGTTTTATGATAAAATAATGGGTAAAATTCAAAGTGCGAGTGGATTTGATGATACAATGAGTTTTACTGTAATGAGTGAAAATATATTAGAACAACCTTATGCCTCTAACTATGTTAATGTATACGAGAAAGGTGCATTGATAGGTATGTGTATCGATATTTTGATGCGCAAAGAAAGTAATGGTACTAGAGGTGTTTTGTCTTTAATGAAAGAATTATCTTTAAAATATGGTAAGAATAAACCTTTTGAAGATGATAAGATCATTGAAGAGATTACTGCAATGACATACCCTTCTGTAGGAGAGTTTTTGAAGACTCATGTAGAAGGTAAAACTCCTATCAATTATGATAAGTTTTTTGAAATGGTTGATCTTACTGTAATTTCTGAAAAAGTAGAAACTAATTACATACAGAATTCCGGAGCTTTGATTGTTGCCGGTAATGAAGAAAAGGAAACCATCTTTTTTACAGACTTAGTTTTGGATAATAGTTTTTGGGCAGAAAACGGAGCAAAACCTAATGATGATATTGTAGAAGTAAATGGAGTAAAATTAACATTGCAAAACGCTAATAATGTATTAGGTTCTACTTTTCAATGGAAAGAAGGGGATAAGATTAATGTTAAATTGAATAGAGCAGGAAAAGAAGTTATTATTGATACTAAAGTGACTAAATCCTATACAAAAGGAAGAAAACTTTCTGTAAATAAGACTCCAGAAAAAGAAAAAACTACACTTAGAGAAGCCTGGTTAAAAGGTTAATGTTTAGATAGTATAATTAAGTAAATTAAAAAGGCTAAATTCTTTGTTTCTTAACTTAGAATTTAGCCTTTCAAATTTATCCTTCTTCTTTATATGGAATAGTGTCTAGTATGTATTGTATTGCTTTTATTCGTGCTTCTGTTTTACGATCTGCTTCTATGATTACCCAAGGCGAAAGTTTTGTATCTGTTTGTTCAAACATTTTAACCTTATATTTGGTATACTCATCCCATAATTCTTGCGCTTTTTCATCTACAGGAGTCATTTTCCATTTTTTTAATGGACTGGATTTGATATCCTTAAACCTACGAACTTGCTCCTCTTTGGTAATAGAAAAATAAAATTTAATCAAATGCGTGTCAGATTCCAAAACCATTCTTTCAAAATCATTTACTTGCCCCATAAAGGTAGCGTATTGACCTTCTGTGCAAAATCCATTCACAGGCTCTACGACTGCTCGATTATACCAACTACGATCAAATAATACCATTTCACCTGGTTTGGGCAGCTGGTTGACGTAGCGCTGAAAATACCATTGCCCTTCTTCTTCACTAGTAGGTTTTGGTAATGCTATAATTCTGAAATGCCTTGGGTTTATATGTGAAGTTATTCTTCTAATAGCCCCTCCTTTTCCTGCTGCATCCCGACCTTCAAAAATGATGACTATCTTTTTCCCGTTAGTAATAGTCCAGTTTTGAAGTTTAATAAGTTCGATCTGAAGCTCCTTTAGCTTCATTTCATATTTAGTCATTCTTAATGCCTTATCGATATCTGTTTTTTTATCCATAAAAAGGTATTTCAGACCGATAGGGGAGTTTATTATTTCCAGATCTTCATCCGAAAAATTAGAGTGCTTTTTGTTTTTAATTTCAGTCATAAATCAGATGTCAATTTGTTCAATGAATCTATAGTACCTTGCAATTACATTGGGGTCTGGTAATAAGGTTGTTTTTGCCTGCGCTTTTCCGGTATAATCAAATCTTGATAATACATATCTCATACTTTCTAAACGAGCGGTTTTTTTATTATTAGTGTTAACAATTATCCAGGGACTAAATGTAGTATGTGTTTTTGAAAACATCTGTTCTTTATATTTGGTATACTTATTCCATAGCTCTTGTCCTTTCATGTCTACCGGGCTAAATTTCCATACCTTTAAAGGGTTTTGTAACCTAGAGTTAAAACGTTTTTTTTGCTCCTCTTTGGAAATAGAAAACCAAAACTTGATGACAATAATTCCATCTTCATATAGCATATGCTCAAATTCGGGAACCTGAACCATAAATTTTTTATATTGCTTATTGGTACAAAAACCCATAACAGGTTCTACAACAGCTCGATTATACCAACTACGATCAAAAAAGACAATCTCTCCAGGATTAGGTAATTCTTTAATGTATCTTCTGAAATACCATTGACCTTTTTCTACTTCTGTAGGTTTAGTCAGTGCTACAATTCGCATAGATCTTGGGTTAAGATGTTCTGTGAAACGCTTGATAGAACCTCCTTTACCTGCTGCATCTCTACCTTCAAAAATGACAGCTACACGCAGCTTCTTTTTGGCAATCCACTGCTGAAGGTTTACTAACTCAGCCTGTAGAAAACGTAATTCCTCTTCATACCGCAATTTTTGAAGTATTTTTTTGATGTTAATATTCTTTTGATCAGCGAGGGCGATCAAATTTTTTCGTTTTTTAACTTGATTAAGCTCTTCAAGTGTGAACATAAAATGTATACTATTATTGTTGGATGATATGTAAAGGTAAAAAGAAATAACTATTGATAAGGAATAGTTTTTTACACTTTTATAAGGAATATACATTAAAATTTCGGTGAAGCTCTAAAATACAATAATAAGTTTTGTGCCATCAAATTCAGTATAACCTCACTAAGGTTAATTTGATGAAACAAAAGAAAATGAAAAAAATTAAATGATATGGTCTACTATTGATGGTATAAAGCACTTTATACTTTCAGGTTTTAAGTTTGGCAATATGTTTTGAAAAAGCTTGGAGCTGTAGTAGAATTTGTAATATATAATTAAGATAATGTCGTTTAGTTAAGGGGGGATATTTAACACTTATTGTCATACAGGGTTTGTCGAAGTGCTTTACATTTTTTAATGGCTTCAACAGGTTCTTACTAATGACTAAGCTTAACTAAACGACATTGTTAATTGGGGGACTTTAATTTTGATTTCTCAGTTGTAAGAGGTGCTTAGAAATGTATTTTATAGCTTAGATTAGGAATAAATAATGCCTCTCGATATTCTTCTACACTTTGAGTCTTCAAATTATATCGATGCCCTAGGAATTCTTTGAAGTTATTAGCATTTATCACTTTAAAAGATAATTTCTGAGTAATTCTTTTGCGATTCCACTGGTAATTCAAAGTTACATGGGACACAAAGCTATTTTTTGTTTGTTCTGTAAAAGGTGTAGTTTCATTATAGACTACATCTTGATCAATATCAGACAAAGACGAATTTATTAATGAATATCTATCCCCTCCCTGAAGACTTAGTCTTAGGTTTAAACTCAAAAGGTTTTGTTTTTTCTTACCTATTAAAAATTCTTTACCTGCCAGTGCATTGACTAGATAGTTTCTATTAAAACGGGTGTTATACCATATATTAGTATCTGTTTGATATTCTGAGTTAAAAACAGATGCAGATATGAGATAGTAAAAACCATTATGAATGTATTTTTCGAGGGTTAAATCTATTCCATAATTTCTTCCAATTCCATCATTTATATAAGTATCATTGCTAAACCATTCTTTTTCGAGGTTGATTAAAGAAGTGGTTGTATTTGCAACAATTGGAATATCAAACAAGTGTTGATAATATGGTTCAATTCTTAGATGAAGATTATCACTAATATTCCAATCATAGCCCAGAACGAAATGATGCGCTTTAGAAAAATCTAGTTCTTTGTTTGGAAAAAGAGGGGCACCTTGAGATTTTGTGAAATATGTGTGTAGTTGTTCGATTCTGCTATGCAATCCATATCCAAAACTTAGCTTATTATTCTTGTTTAGTTCATAAGACAAGCCAAGTCGAGGTTCAATAGTGTAATTGTTATTAAGGGTAAACAGCTGAGAGTTTAATCCTATATTTAGAGTCAAATTCTTAAAAGTAAAAGTAGAGTTAGAGAAACCGGAAATTAGTGTGCTAAAACCTTTCTCAGAGACTAGAGTTTCTAGCGTATTTGTCTCGTTAGCTTCTTTTAGTAATAAGTCATAATTCATTCCCATTAAGTTAATTCCTGTTCTATTCGTGTGTTTCTTACTAAATTTTTTATTAAAGTAAGTTTTGAAAGAAATGGTATAATCGGTATTTTCTATAATGTTTTCTGGTTGAAATTGGAATGAGCTATCTAACCTATCGGTTTTAAATTTAAGTCCACTTGTCGAAATTGCTATGGTAGAGTTGAGATACGCATTGTTTTTAAAAAATAATCGGTGATTAATTCCTGCGGCGCCCATGAATTGTTTTGCGTCTTCATTTTCTTTATCCTGGTCATATACCCAGAGATTAGAATCTTTTTCGGCTGTAGTACCAGAGTTATCGATTAGACCAAGTCCCCAGAATGAAAACCTACCTAATTTTTTTGTATTAAAATTTAATTTGAAAGCCAGATCCTGATAGTTAGTGCCTTGAGCGTCTTCTGGTAACAGTGAAGAAATTAAACCTAAGGTCGAGTATCTGTAATTAACCAAATATGATGAATTCTTTTTGTTGTTTAAAGGACCTTCTGAAGCAAAGTCAATCCCTATTAATCCGATTTCGGCACTATGTTCATGCTTGGAAACGTTACCACTACGCATCCTCATATCGAACACTCCTGCCAATGCATTATTGTATTCTGCCGGAAAAGCTCCAGTAAAAAAATCAGAATTGGCTAATAGATTACTACTCAGAGCAGTTAGGCCACCACCGCCAAACGCTCCCAGATTGGCAAAATGATTGGGATTTGGTATTTCTATACCTTCCATTTTCCATTGAGTAAATTTTGGAGCATTACCTCTAATGATAATTGCATTATTACCAACGTTACTGGCGACTCCCGCAAAAGATGAAGCTAATCTCGCAGGATCATCAAACCCTCCGGCATATCTATTAGCTTCTTCTACACTTAGCATTTTGGCACTTACAGTAGCCATTCTATTTAAAGATTTTTCCTTTTGAACTCTTGGTGTTATTACAACTTCATCTAGTGTCGCGAGATTCTCTCTAAGGGCAATAGTAAGGTTTACTTCTTTGGCAGCGGTTAATAAAATATCTGTTACTATAACCGGTTCATACCCTATAAATGAAGCTTGGATATTATACCTTCCCACAGGAATGTTTTCTAGTAGAAATCTACCGTCTATATCAGAGGTAGTACCTATCAGAGGTTCAGAATCCAGAATAATAAGATTAGCAAAAGAAATGGGAGTTTGCGAAGACTCATCGATAACCTGACCTCTTATACTTTGTATAGATTCTTGGGTATAAACTGAAATAGAAAAACAAAATAGTAAAAAGAATAAAACAATTCTAGCCATATCATAAACATATTGATTGATATAGCAAATGTATTTAGTTAGGTACTGATTGAAAATACTGAATTATCAGTATTCTTATACCTATACCAATCCAAGTCGCGCCGCATAATCGATTGCTTCTATCGAGTTATTTGCTCCTAATTTCCTAAGGATGTTTTGTCTATGTGTATTTACCGTGTGTACACTAATAGATAGACTATTTGATATTTCTTTGCTTAGCAGTCCTTCTTTTACAAAACCAAGTATCTGGGTTTCTCTTTTGGATAAAGCAATGGCATCATTATTCAGTTGCATGATATGTTTGACTTCACCAGTTTTTATATTGATCAACTGACTTTGAATACCATCTAACTCTTCTTGATGCGGTGAGATATCCATAATACTCAATGCTAACCAAAGATTTCCACTTTTGTCTAATTCTAGCACTTGCTGCTGCTCTATTACTCTAACATACTTGCTCTCGGCATTTAGGATTCGATATTCACTCTGAAATTTATAATCTTTTTTATTAGATTTTGGCAATTGAGAATAATATTTGAGTACCGTAAGGGCATTTTGCATAAGATGAGTAAAATCTTTGGGATGTATTCTGGAGTTATAGTAATCAGTTCCGATTTTACTTATTTTATCCAGATCATAACCGAATAAATTGCCTAAGTTATAAGAGTTGAAAACATGTTCTTTTTTATAAAAATCAAAGACAGACAGCCCACTATTCTTTACCGATGCCATCTGATTAAGAAATGGGACTTGGTTTTCGAAGATGGTATAGTCTAATTCTGACGCAATAAAAGATTGTTGATTTATAATCTCATTATACTCTTGTGTTATTTGCTGTAATTCAATCATTCGGGGTATTGTGAATTATAAATATGTTTATCTGTACAAAGCTAAGGTTTTATACCAATTTTGATGTTAAAAGTATTTAAAAGAGCATTGGTAATCTGGGATAAAAACACCCATAGCACCCCTTCTGAAAAGGGGTATTCCCTATCTTATGAGGGTTCTTTTTGATCTCGAGGTGGTTAGAGTCGATAATTTATCAAATAGAAGAACTATTTTATCTGTAGGTAGGTGGTTCGAAGTACCTAGGGATCAAATCGAAGCGTGATTTATCGACTCGAACTACCTTGGTAGATGGTTAGAATTGTGATTGTATAAGTTCGAGTCATTTTTGAAACTCTACTGATACCATTGGACTAAATAAAAAATGTAAATATGTTTAAAAGAAATTTTGGAGTGAATTATAAAAGGCACAAATCAGTTCTTCAGGTTTTTTGTAAAATAAAATATGCTAATTAATTTGATCAAAACACTGCATATCAAATAATCAACAAAATTTGCCGTTGATTTGTTAATTACTTTGTAAGTAGGTTATTTTAATTTTGTGAGTGAAACGTTATATTAGCGAGCATTCTACCCAATATTTTATGAGCAAGGAAACCAAATATACCGAAGATAATATACGATCCCTCGACTGGAAAGAACATATCCGTATGCGTCCCGGGATGTATATAGGAAAACTAGGGGATGGATCTTCTGCAGATGACGGAATCTATATTTTACTAAAAGAAGTACTAGACAATTCTATTGATGAATATGTTATGGGTGCTGGTAAAACAATTGAGATTTCTATTCAAGGAGACAAAGTTATTGTAAGAGATTATGGTCGTGGTATTCCTTTGGGTAAAGTAGTAGATGTGGTATCTAAAATGAATACAGGGGGTAAATATGACTCTCGTGCATTCAAAAAATCTGTAGGACTTAATGGTGTTGGTACAAAGGCGGTTAATGCACTATCCACTTTTTTTAGGGTAGAATCTACACGTGATGGTAAATCAGCTTCTGCAGAATTTGAAAAGGGTAACCTTACCAATCAGGAATCTTTAGAAGAAACATCACGTAGGCGAGGAACCAAAGTATCTTTTGTTCCTGACAATACAATTTTTAAGCATTATAAGTATCGTACAGAGTATGTGGCCAAAATGCTTAAAAATTATGTATACCTTAATCCTGGATTGACAATCGTTTTTAATGGAGAGAAATATTTCTCTGAAAATGGATTAAAAGATTTACTTTCTGATACGATAAACCTAGAAGATAGGTTATATAATATTATTCATTTAAAAGGAGATGATATTGAGATCGCTATTACCCATAGTAAAACACAGTATAGTGAGGAGTATCATTCTTTTGTAAATGGGCAGCACACAACCCAAGGGGGTACGCATCAGGCTGCATTTAGAGAAGCGGTGGTAAAAACGGTTAGGGAGTTTTATGGCAAAAGTTATGAAGCTAGTGATATACGTAAGTCAATCGTATCTGCTATAAGTATTAAGGTAATGGAACCTGTTTTCGAAAGTCAGACCAAAACCAAACTGGGGTCGACAGAAATGGGAGATAAATTGCCTACTGTACGAACATATATTAATGATTTTGTAAAAACCAAATTAGATAATTTCCTTCACAAAAATTCTGAGACCGCAGAAAGCTTACAGCGAAAAATATTGCAGGCAGAACGTGAACGAAAAGATTTATCAGGAATTCGTAAGCTAGCAAAAGAAAGAGCAAAGAAAGCTAGTTTGCACAATAAAAAGTTAAGAGATTGCAGGATCCACCTTACCGATAGTAAAAAAGATCGTAATCTCGAAAGTACCTTATTTATTACAGAGGGAGATTCTGCAAGTGGATCGATTACAAAATCAAGAGATGTTAATACTCAAGCAGTGTTTAGCCTAAGAGGGAAACCTCTCAATAGCTACAACATGAGTAAAAAGATTGTTTATGAAAATGAAGAATTTAATCTTTTACAAGCAGCATTAAATATAGAAGAATCTTTAGAAGATTTGAGATATAATAATATTGTGATCGCTACCGATGCCGATGTTGATGGGATGCATATTCGTTTGTTATTGATCACTTTCTTTTTGCAGTTTTTTCCAGAAGTAATAAAAGAAGGACATTTGTATATTCTTCAAACTCCATTATTTAGAGTGCGGAATAAAAAGGAAACAATTTATTGCTATTCTGAACAGGAACGAAGAGATGCTATTGCAAAATTATCAGGTAAACCAGAGATTACTCGATTTAAGGGATTAGGTGAAATCTCTCCAGATGAATTTGTACACTTTATCGGGGATGATATACGTTTAGATCCTGTAATGCTGGATAAAGAAAAATCAATAGAAGAATTGCTGTCTTTTTATATGGGAAAAAATACTCCGCAACGACAAGAATTTATTATTGATAACCTAAAAGTAGAATTGGATACAATAGAAGAAGAAGTGTAAGGAAATTGGAATTTTGAGTTAAAAAGGAAGCTTAATAATTGGTTTTAGAGATCTTCCTTTATCTCATTAAACTTTTAAAATAAGCCCTGGAAATTATATATGGATTTGGAAAACGAAAACGAAGAATTACATCACGAATCTACCAACGAAGATCATCAACCGCAGGAGGTGATTACTAAGGTCACAGGAATGTATAAAGACTGGTTTCTGGATTACGCATCTTATGTAATCCTAGAACGGGCAGTACCTGCGATTGAAGATGGTTTAAAACCAGTACAAAGGCGTATTCTTCATTCTATGAAGGATTTAGATGATGGTAGATACAATAAAGTTGCTAATATTGTGGGGCACACAATGCAGTATCATCCCCATGGAGATGCCAGTATAGCAGATGCAATGGTGCAAGTAGGACAAAAAGAACTACTTATTGATATGCAAGGTAACTGGGGAAATATTCTTACTGGAGACAGAGCAGCTGCTTCTCGATATATTGAAGCCCGTTTATCCAAGTTTGCATTAGATGTAGTATATAATCCCAAAGTTACTGATTGGCAACTATCATATGATGGAAGAAAAAAAGAGCCAATTAATCTTCCGGTCAAATTTCCTTTACTATTAGCACAAGGGGCAGAAGGTATTGCTGTTGGTTTAAGTACCAAAATTTTACCCCATAATTTTATTGAACTGATAGGAGCATCTATTAAACATTTGCAAGGAAAACGATTTACAATCTTACCAGATTTTCCTACTTCGGGTATTGCAGATTTTACAAACTATAATGATGGTAATCGTGGTGGTAAAGTTAGGGTACGTGCTAAAATATCACATTTGGAAAAGAATACTTTGGTGATTACCGAGATACCTTTTTCTACAACCACTACTTCTTTAATAGACTCTATCCTTAAGGCAAATGAAAAAGGAAAGATAAAGATTAAAAAAATAGAAGATAATACTGCGGCAAACGTAGAAATATTGATACATCTCCCTTCTGGAATTTCTCCTGATAAAACAATAGACGCATTATATGCTTTTACGAATTGTGAAGTATCTATTTCGCCCTTGGGCTGTGTTATAGAAGATAATAAACCTAATTTTATTGGCGTTTCCGAAATGCTTCGCCGTTCAACAGATAATACAGTAGAGTTATTAAAGAAGGAGCTTGAGATCCAGTTACAAGAATTACAGGAACAATGGCATTTTGCATCATTAGAAAGGATATTTATAGAAAACCGTATCTATCGGGATATTGAAGAAGTAGATACATGGGAAGGGGTTATCCAAGCTATTGATAAAGGATTGCAGCCCCATATAAAACACCTTAAGAGAGCGGTTACCGAAGAAGATATCGTACGATTAACTGAGATACGAATAAAACGTATTTCTAAATTTGATATAGACAAAGCCCAACAAAAAATTGAAGCCCTCGAAGGAGATATAGCAAAGGTAAAGCATAACCTAGAACACCTTGTAGAGTTTGCTATAGATTATTTTAAAAGGCTGAAAACGACATATAGTAAAGGAAAAGAACGCAAAACAGAAATCAGAATTTTTGATGATATTGAAGCCACCAAAGTGGTGATTCGAAACACCAAACTATACGTAAATAAAGAAGAAGGGTTTATAGGAACTTCATTGCGTAAAGATGAATATGTTGCTGATTGCTCAGATATTGATGATATAATTTGTTTTACTGCCGAAGGGAAATTAATGATTACCAAAGTAGGTTCCAAGACTTTTATTGGTAAGAATATTATTCATGTTGCAGTTTTTAAGAAAAAAGATAAGCGTACAATTTATAACCTGATTTATCAAGACGGTAGAGGAGGAGCATCATATGTAAAGCGTTTTGCTGTAACGAGTGTGACTAGAGATAAAGAATATGATCTTACTCAAGGAAAAAAAGGATCTAAGATTACATATTTCTCGGCAAACCCTAATGGCGAAGCCGAAGTAATAACCATTCTTTTGCGTCAGGCAGGAAGTATTAAGAAACTAAAATTTGATCTCGATTTTGCAGATTTACTCATTAAAGGAAGAGGAGTAAAAGGAAATATTGTGACCAAATATAATATCAAACGTATAGAATTGAAGGAACAAGGTGTTTCTACATTAAAACCTCGAAAAATATGGTTTGATGACTCCGTACAGCGACTTAACGTAGACGGAAGAGGGGATCTGTTGGGAGAATTTAGAGGTGAAGATCGTATTTTGATAATCACGCAAAGAGGAGTTGTAAAAACAATGATTCCTGAGATGACCTTGCATTTTAACTCTGATATGATCGTTCTGGAAAAATGGAAACCTAAAAAACCAATTTCTGCAATTTATTGGGATGGCGAGAAGGAGCGATACTATGTAAAACGTTTTCTTGTTGAGGCTGCTGATCGAGAAGAAGTATTTATTACTGAACATCCAAAATCATTCTTAGAGGTTATTTCTACAGATTATAAACCAGTAGCAGAAATTGTATTTAGTAAACTCAGAGGAAAAGATCAACGACCCAGCGAAGAAGTAAACTTAGAAGAGTTTATTTCTATAAAAGGATCTAAAGCCCTTGGAAATCAATTGACAACACATAAAGTTAAACAGGTCAATTTATTAGACCCAATACCATACGAAGAACCAGAATCAATCCCTACTGAAGAAATAGAGGTAATAGAGGAAGAGAGCGTATCTTCGGAAGAAGGGAAAACATCAACTAACAAAACTTCTTCTAAATCAGAACAACAAGATGAAGAAGGAGAAGGGGGAGAACAGGCTAGTTTGTTTTAAAATTTTATAATAACGGTTCAATCAAATACTAAAAAGCTGTTTAAAAAGTATATCTTTTAAACAGCTTTTTTAACTATTGTTTTTTGATTACCACTCTAGTTTTGAGTAGTTCTTTTTGAGATAATTTTTGACTTCAATGATATCATCCTTAGCTGTAAGGTCAGGAACATGTTCTGACATCGGAATACCAATTGTAGTTTTAGGGTGATCTTTTATCATATTAAGTAGTGCGGTAGGCAATTCTTTTTCATTTCTTTCTGGATGAATAGGACACTCTTTTAAGTACTTATGCATTTTGGCCCCGTCAAATTTGAAAGCATTCATGCTTATTCTAATTTTACCCAAAGAATCTCTATAATTCTCAACATTATCTGGAGAAGGCTTTTCTATGATATCTAATAAATGCCCATCATCATCCAATTTGGCTACTGCAAAACGTGAAATACGTTCTGATGGAAAAACAAGTGCGTCTCTATCGTAGCCTATAAAGGCATTTGAGCTTGTAGTTTCTCTTAAAGATTGTAAAGCTGCAACAGAATAAAGATTATCACTATTACAAACTGTATAGCTAGTGGTATTGAGTTCTGGGTACTGTTCTGTGGCCTGAAATAGGGCATCAGTGGTGCCAAAGGGTTTAATTCTACCTTCAGGGATATACTGGGTAGCAAAAGAAATAGAAAGCCCATTAAAAGTGTTGTTACTGTCTTTATTACCATAAAAATCTTTAAACAAAGCTCCTTGTTCACCAATTACTATGTAAATATTAGTATAACCAGCTTTTTTTGCGTTATACAAGACGTAGTCCAGTAGAGGTCTTCCTTGCTCTCCTACACCAATTAATCCTTTACTACGTTCATTGGCTTGCTGTATATCTTCTTGGGTGAGACCTTTATCCTGTGTACTGGGCTTTTTCATCCTAGAGGAAGCTCCTCCTGCTAAAATCACTAAATTTGAATGCATACTTGTATTTTTTGTTTTATTTTGGTTCAATAATTTGGGCTCCAGAGTCTACATGTACAGAATAAGCATTTTTTGCTCCTGCTTCAATAAGAGCAGAAATCAACTTTTCTTCTTGTCCAATAGGTGCTAATACTACAATACTACCTCCACGACCAGATCCAACTATTTTTGCACCTAGTGCGCCAGCTTGTATAACACCATCTATCATTCTATCGATTTTGGGAACAGTAATCTTTAAGTATTCTTTTAGAATATAGTGATGTTCGTTCATCAGAATACCAATTTTTTGTGTATCTAATGAGTCTTTTTTAAATTCTACACGAGCTTTTTGGGTGATATCGTGATTTAAAATTGCTGCTTTGAGGTATATCTTTAGATGATCAGGTACATGTAGGAGATAACTCTCCATCTTTTCTTTTGTGGCGGTTTGAATATCAAAATCCGGAGATTTTTCCTTTACAGTATTAATTGCCAGGATTGCTTTGTCTTTAAGTTCTTTTAGAACACCAGTTGTTTCTTTTGGTATTCCTGATTCTGCAACGATTAAGCCATGTAAGGGTTTACCAAAGGTTTCATAATTCAAAAAGTCACCAGTTTCAAGGAATAATATATTGCCTAGACCGATACTGTATTGATCCATTTTGCCTCCGGGAGCTCCATCAAAGAGAACTTCTGCCTCATATGCGATTCGTGAAACAAATTCTTTTGTTACGGTTTGGTTACATCCATAAGCGGCTATAAGAAATCTGATCCATGCAATAATGACTGCACTAGAGCTAGAAGTACCTGCATTGATAGGTATATTTCCTGTGATTGTAATGTTGTATCCTTGATCAGGGATACAATTATAAGTTCTCAATATTTTTAAGGTGGCTAATAAGTGATCCCCCTTATCAACAGTAGTTATTTTTTTATTTATGTTAATGGTTCTGGTTTCATCCAAATCCTTTTTAAAAATGATTAATTCTTCACCGTCATTTGCCTCGGCTGTTATGGTTATATATCTATTGATTGCACAGGCAATTACAGGTAGTCCCAAATAATCCTGATGATCTCCAAAAAGACAAGTTCTTCCGGGGGCTCTCGAAATAATTGTATTTATTTTGTTAGTGTCCAATGTGTTGTAGATTAGTATTTTAAGTTAAATTTTTTGAGGTTTTTACTATAGTAATTGAAGCGAATATAATAATGTATTATGAATAAAAAAAGAAATTTGATAAAATAGTGTGTACGTACACACTATTTTGTTTATTAGCATTTACTTTTAACTTTTTGATTTAGTTTTTTACTTATTTTAGTGCTATGAAAAAAAAATATACGATTAGGGATATTGCCTCCATATCTGGTGTTTCTATTGGTACAGTTGATAGAGTAATACATAATAGAGGTAAAGTTTCAAAGGATGCTTCGGATAGAGTGAATGCAGCTATAAAAGAATTTGATTATCGCCCGAATCCAATTGCAAGGACTTTAAAAAACAATATTGTGTATCGTATAGATCTTTTGATTCCTAATCCAGATAAAGACTCCTACTGGAAACCATGTATTGACAGGGTAAATGGCGTTATATCAGAGTTTAGTACTTTTGATATAGAGGTTAATATACGTTTTTTTGACCCTTCGAGTTCTCTTTCTTTTGTACGTATTGGCAATCAGATCTGGCGTAATAACCCTAATGCAATATTGCTTGTTCCTTTATTTGAAAGAGAGACAGATAAGTTGATAACTAAATGTAAAGAGTCAAATATATTTGTTGGAACTTTTAATAGTTTACCCAAAGTTGATATTGGGGTGCACGTTGGGCAAAACCTATTTTTAAGTGGTCGAGTGGCGGCTAGGCTAATACATACAACTGTAACGAATTGTTCTAAAATTGTTATTGCCCATGTAGATGAGTCTTATAATAATGCAGCTCATATGAGAGAGAAGGAGCGGGGTTTTATGTCGTATTTTAATGAGAAGGAAAATACTGATATACCAGTACTTAAACTAAATAGGGATGAATTTCATTCTGGATTCAAGAGTTTTATAAATGACCACCCTGATATAGAAGCGATATTTGTAACAACTTCAAAAGCCTATAAAGTAGTAAAAGAATTACATACTCTAAACAAACAAGATATAGTTATAGTTGGATATGATTTATTAGATGAAAATGTTAGATACCTAGAACAGGGAGATATTTCTTTTTTAATTCATCAAAATCCTGGGAAACAAGCTTCTTTAGGGTTGCGATATTTGATAAACAAATTGTTATTTAATAAACAGATCCCGGAGCAGAGGTTACTTCCAATTGATATTATTAATTCAGAAAATGTGGTGAGTTATATCAGTGATTAGTAGTTATTTATACTATGTCTTTTTTACAAATTTAGTAAGAATCACTATATGTTGACCACTAACTCTACCTTCTATATGTTCTGAGTTATCATGTACGAGTGAAATATTCCTAACGGGAGTACCTCTTTTGGCAGTAAAATTTGCTCCTTTTACTACAAGGTCTTTAATTAAAACAACAGAATCACCAGCTTGCAAAATTGCACCATTGGCATCAATATGTTTTATAGTATCTTCCTGGTTATCGCCTTCTCCTGTTGCATTTGCCCAAGCCAACATGTCTTCGTCCATATACAACATATCCAACAAGTCCTGTGGCCAGCCTTCAGATTTTATTCTGTTCAGCATTCTCCAAGCCATTACTTGCACAGCAGGAACCTCACTCCACATGCTATCATTAAGGCAACGCCAATGATTAACATCTACTTTATCAGGGTCCTCAATTTGTTCGAGGCATGCTTGAGAAATTAAAATATGAGAGTCCAGTCCTGTACCAGGGGATTTGGGTACTTCGTAAACTTTTAGATCTTCGGTTACACCAGATAATTCACATGTAGACCCGCTACGCTTATTTAATTCTCTTTCTAGACTCATTATAATACACGATTTGATGTGTTGTTTATTATTGCAAAAGTGCATTAAAATTTGGAATAATGATAATGTCTTAATGATTTATTTAGTAATGAGGGTACATAAGACCAAATCATAGTATAGTGTCAAAACTACAATTGGGATTTTAAGAATAATCCCACAAATATGATGGCTTAATCTGTAAAACAATTATAAGTATAAAATTTAGGAAATTATATTGAGCTTCATACCACAAAAATAATTTTGGTGCAAAATGTAAAATAAATGATATTAAATTCTAGTTAGAAGGTATGGGGGCTAATAGTTTTTGTTGTATTTTATTGATAAATAGTGTAGTGCGGTTTTAGTTGTAGTTACTTATAGAGAAAAAGCATTTTC
The DNA here is from genome assembly GCF_002895435.1 of Aquimarina sediminis. Taxonomy (GTDB): domain Bacteria; phylum Bacteroidota; class Bacteroidia; order Flavobacteriales; family Flavobacteriaceae; genus Aquimarina; species Aquimarina sediminis. The sequence continues at coordinate 650,308 of NZ_POYJ01000001.1, read as the reverse complement.
ATTTTTGGATGCAATAAATTAAAAGAAGACCACCGTATAAGGCAGTCTTCTTGGTATTATTTCTTAATTATGAGATATATACACATCTCCCTCTTTCACATACCAACTCTCCACCATCTCCGGGACCACAATCTTCATCTCTCACACATTCCAAGCAGCAATTGCTACCGCTACCAGTAATGCTATCTTGTTGTTTTTTGTTAAGTGTTGATACCCCTTTTAAATTTAAAATTTTCTGTAACATGATTTAATATATTTATTGGTTAAGCATATAAAACACTATAATGATTTTAAATATTGCTTAAAAAAAAGATTTAACAATTGTTTTGGAAAACCCCAACTTATAATAATTTGAAAAAGAGAATGTTATGAGGTTTTTTGGATTTTGTCAAGAAGGGGGATTCCTACTTGTTTATTTTTATAGGAAGTAGTTTTTTATAAGAAAAACATCTCCAAATCCATTCTAAAGGACCGTAAACAAAATAACTTAGCCATATTTTACTAAATATAATTTGTACTATAAACACTACAATTGCTAATAGAGCTGTTTGATACGGACTAAGTGTTTCATATAGTTGAAAACCAATAGATGAAAAAATAAATAATCCAATAACACTGTGCATAATATAATTTGTTAGTGCCATCCTTCCTACATAAGTAAGAGGGGAGAATATTTTTTTCCAGATCGGAAAACGTACTAACCATACTATAAGCCATAGATAAAAAAGCCCCATTATTAAATCGGAGATTACCATAAGTTTGATAAAAACCGAATGTAATACTTCATTCCGATAGAAGTCATATTTTGGGAGTAGAAATAGAAATATAAGCCGATAAATGTTTGATAAGATGACTATACTTAGTACCGGTTTTTTTATTTTTTCTACTACTGCATCTATAGAATATACAAAGTTATTTTTTCCGAAATATATCCCCAAAAGAAACATAGAGAGTGCTATCGGAGCAAGATACAGAAACAAGACAGGAATATTAGAAATGTATTCTAGAATTCGAAGGTGAATTCCTGATAAATATGATCCATTTCTTATAGTTGTTGTTATTTCTTCTGAAGAAAATTGCTCTATAAATTGTGAAGGGGAGAAATTGATCCATTGGGCAAAGAACCCAAAAATATGATCATAAAAAGGAAAGATCAGCAACAGTATGATTAGACTTAGTAGTAAATTATTAGATTTTTTTATTAGAAAAGCAGTAAGTAGCCCAAGTATAGCATATAGATGTATAACATCGCCAGACCAGAACAATATAATATGCAAAGCTCCAAAAATGAATAATATAATCATACGCCTTAAGAAAAAACCAAAAGAATATTCATTTTTTTCTATACGGTTCTTTATTTGCATAGCAATACCAAGCCCAAAAAGAAAAGAAAAGATGGGAAAAAACTTACTATAAAAAAACAGTTGAAGTATACGAACAGATAACTGATCAAGATGGGATGTCCATTGTTGACTAAATGTATCTTGATTAATAAAAGTGCAATTCATAATCTCAATATTGACCATGAAAATTCCAAAAACTGCAAAACCACGAAATATATCCAAAACTTCAATTCTCTTCTGAGTAGTAGTAGGAGTAGTATTCATTTAATAGTTCATTGTATATTTGGTGGTGATAATTTGAGTTGCATACTAGCAGTTCAAAATAAAATCAATTTTACGATCAAATTAAGAAGTACATTAAAGTCGTTTAATTATCTTTTAGCGTTACTGTTTCCAAAATTTCTCTAATTTGCTTAGTGCTCATTTTTTTGTCGGTATTAATTCCAACCCATAATTCCTTTTTATAAGGATCGTTATGTAACGGCACTAAATTTACACTTGAGTAATTCTCGACGTTCTTATTTTTCCAAATCGCGATTGTTCGTTGATAATTATTAATAGTGTCAGTTTTAATTTCATAATATTCGAAATCATCAGATTCCTTTTTAGAAATAGGAAGAGGGATTTTGAATTCTGTGTTTTCGAACTCAAAACTATAATAATATTCACAAATTGTATTTTGACCTTTACTTAAAACTATACTATCATGCATTACTTTTAAACTGAGGTTTTTTATTTTTTTTGTAATCTCCAATGGATTAATTCGATTATCCTTATCACGATAGGGTTGTAAATCTATTAACTTTAAAAATAATTGCGTACTCTTTTGGTCGAGTTCCTTTTTATTATTTTCATAGAATTGTTCTTTAGTTATAGGTGGACGAGGAGAGTATAATCCATAATCAAAATGAAAAGTAGTATTGTCATTTTCTATTTTACCAATATATGAGTCAATTCCCTTTTGTTTTTTAAATTTAAAATCTACCGGAACAATAATACTAAAAGATTTAAAATCAATTAAGTGATTTTGCCCGTCTTCTTGTTTAACATATACAACATCTTTATCGCAACTAGATAGTTGTAACAAAATTATGAGTACTATGATGATTTTTTTTGGTTCTATAGTATTTATGTTAGTTATACAATTTCAAAAACAGTAATTAGATGTTATTATATATACATCAAAAACAATTATTTAGCTTTTGTTTACTTTTTTGCCTTTTTTCCGAAGTTTAAAGTTTAAAAACTCAATAAACAGAGAAAATGCAATCGTAAAATATAAATATCCTTTAGGTATTACACCTACTTCACTTTCAAATATTTGAAGATGAGCTAGGTGTGCTGCTTCTGCAATTAGCATAAAACCAATTAAAATTAGAAACGAAAGTCCTAGAATTTGAACAGAAGGATGTTTGTTTACAAAACGACCTACGGGAGTCGCAAAAATCATCATTACAAGTACAGAAATAACAACCGCAATAATCATTAATATTAATGCATCGTTTGGATCATCACTTAATCCATTTGTCATACCTACAGCGGTTAAGATAGAATCAAATGAAAAGACTACATTTATTAACGTAATTTGCACAATGGCATTGGAAAGAGAAGAGGAGCTTTTGGCTTGTATTTCTTTTTCTTCTTCCCCTTTTTCATCAACTTTTTCATGAATTTCGTGCACACTTTTATATAACAGAAAAATACCTCCACCAAATAAGATAAGGGCTTGCCCACTAATCCCAGCTTCAATCCAAGGAAGATTGATATGCCAGAAAGGAGCTTCCATAGCAACTAATAACGAAATCCCGAATAATAATACTATTCGCATTATCATCGCAAGTAATAATCCAATATTTGTAGCTTTTTTCTGTTGTTTGTCCGGTAATTTACTGGATGCTAATGAAATAAAAATGATATTATCGATACCAAGAACAATTTCTAAAAAAGTAAGTGTTAATAAAGCGACCCAGGCATCAACTGAAGTAAAAATTTCAAACATTATTTTATTTTTTTTGCGGTTCCACGTTGTTTTTTGGCAGCACCAACTAGTCCATATTCAAAAGTATATGTGTTTTTGTTGGTATTCAATATTTTCATATGAATAGCTTTCTCTTCAGCCATATTTTTTGGATGTAAATTTTGCACAATATACTCACAATTATTAATCCATCGAATACTGGCAGTATCACTTTTTCCTTTGAAATAATCAATTTCTATAGAGTCATTACGAACAAAGGTAGTTTTTACAAGTTCGCCATCTAGAAAAGTTTCAAATTCAAATGTACCTGTATGAAAGTTTGTACAATCACGTTCTTGATTATAACAACTACTTAGAAGTAGTGTGCAGAAAAAGAGTAAAGCAATTCCCTTCATAGATAATTTTAAATAAAAAACGAAAGTAAATCTATTTATAGAAAGTTAATAGTTGAGAATAAAAAAGTTTTTAAGATTTTTTCATTTGATAAGAAGTAAAGGTACCATCTGTATAGAAAATAACAATTCGATCTATAGTATTATCATTAGAAGAATCTACAGATTCAATTTTCTCAACAGGAGAAATTATTTGTTCTGATTTCTCTTTTTCAAGAGTTGGTTGAGAAAACAAATCTTCTTCAGAAGACAAAGGTGGAGTAGATGTAGGTATTGAAAAATCCGAAGAAGTTATTACCGATGTTTTTTCTTCAACAATTGGATTTTTGGATCTGGGAAATGTTCCTTTTCCATATAGCAACCATTGTAAATCAACATCAGTATACGCTTCTGTAATTTTCATAACAAAATCTAAACTGGGTTTATTCCTACCGCTTAGAATGTGAGATATAGAAGAGCGACCCACACCCATGTAATCTGCAAAAGATGAGGCAGATACAGCATAATAATCCATTATTTTTTGAATTCTTTTTCCAAAATCTTTATTGTTTACCATTGTAAACGAGTTTTAAGGCTTATAGTGGTTACAAAGGTAAACAAAATTATCTAAAACATAGGTTTACAAATGTAAACAGTAGTAAATAAGGGTTATAGCTATTATTTAAATAAATACACTTAAATATCTAATTTACAAGCAGATAAATCAATTTAATTGATGTCGGTATAAAGATGTTTATAATTTAAAATACATTTGCAAATATAACCCTATTAACAGTTTAACAATGTAAACAAATGATTAAATCCCTCATGTTTACAAATGTAAATATACTGCGGTTACATTTGTAAAACACCTTCTAGTTTACATATGTAAATATTAACCCCAATTGTTATGAATCTTCAGTAAACTATAGTAATTTCGTGGCTTTATAATTTACATCATGGATATTAGTACATTACAAAATTGGTATAAAACATATAAAGAATCTTCTTTGTTTGGACGTTATATTAACCAAGATCATATTAGACCTCTTTTAACTTCTTTATCTTCTAAAATTGAAATTGAACCCATAGGTATTTCTGAAAATAAAGCTCCTATTGATTTGATTACATTAGGTAATGGACCTAAGAAATTATTGTTTTGGTCTCAGATGCATGGTAATGAAAGCACAACTACAAAAGCAATTTTTGATTTATTAAACCTCTTATTGGATGAATTTAATGATACTGCTAAGGATATTTTGAAGAATTGTACTTTGTTTATTGTTCCAATTTTAAGCCCTGATGGAGCAAAAGCATATACAAGGCTTAATTTTAATCAAGTGGATCTTAATCGTGATGCACAGGATAAGACACAAAACGAAAGTATTGTATTTAATGACCTAGTTCATAGAGTTAGACCTGATTTTGCCTTTAATCTTCATGGGCAACGTACTATTTTTAGTGCAGGAGAGAGTAATTATCCGGCCACAGTGTCTTTTTTGGCTCCGGCGGGAGATGTTGACCGTTCTATAACATCTAGTCGCAAAGTGGCTATGGAAATTATTGCAAATATGAATGCAGTACTTCAAAAATGTATCCCTAATCAGGTTGGGAGGTATGATGATGGTTTTAATATTAATTGTGTAGGGGATACATTGACCGATATGGGTATTCCTACTATACTTTTTGAGGCAGGTCATTATCCTAATGATTATGATCGCGAAATAACAAGAGAATATATTTTCTATTCTCTTATTACTGCTATAAAGTATATAAGTACTACATCTATTTCTGGAGATGGTTACAGGGATTATTTTTTGATACCAGAGAACGGAAAATGTTTCTATGATATGATTATAAGAGATGTTGTTTTGAATGGAAAAAATGTAGATATAGCTGTTCAATACAGTGAAAAATTAGTTAAAAATGTAGTAGAATTCGTTCCAAAAGTTGAAAAAATTGATAATCTTCAAAAATTTTATGGGCATAGAGAAATAATCGGTGATAAAAGAGCAATTCGTAACGAAAACGTTACAGTAGAGATAGTTCCAAAGACCACGTTGTTAAAGTTTTATCTGGATTCTGAATTATTCTTAATAGAATCAATAAAAAGTTGAAGTAAAATATGCGAATACTGTATTTTTCTGCTAAATTTGCAATGTAAATAATCGGGAAAAATAACTAAAAAAAATATGGCAAAGTTTAAATTAGACGAAGTTGACCACCAAATCCTAGACATGTTGATTGAAAATACCCGTACGCCTTTTACGGATATTGCGAAGAAATTATTGATTTCTGCAGGTACCGTACACGTACGTGTAAAAAAAATGGAAGAGGCTGGTATCATAGAAGGATCTTCTTTAACATTAGATTATAAAAAATTAGGATATTCATTTATAGCTTATGTTGGTATCTATCTTCAGAATACTTCTCAAACAAAATTTGTTTTAGAAAGAATTAATGAAATACCATATGTGACTGTAGCTCACATTACAACAGGAAAATTTAATATTTTCTGTAAAGTAAGAGCTAAGGATACTAACCACGCCAAAGAAATTATCTTTTTATTAGATGATATCGATGGGGTATACCGTACAGAAACTATGATTTCCTTAGAAGAGAGTATTAATGATAAGAAACGCTTAATGCACTCTATTTTCCAGGAGCTATAAAGGGATATACTTTTTAAATATAGAATAGACCCTTTAAGAAAAAATCTTAGAGGGTTTTTTAATTAAAGAAGATTTCTCATCATCAGGATAAAATAGTAAAATATTTGTTTCTGTTTTAAAAGAAATTATTAACCATAAACCACACCACCACACAAATGGCTAGAAAACCAAAAATTGAACGTTTTAATGAAAACGTTCTTGCAAAGTACCAGATATACAATAGTATATTTATAACATTACCTTATGATACAATAAGTAATACAGGAGTTTTATTACCTCTTTTTAAAGAAGTATGTGAGAAAGGATACGACCAGCACAAAAATCCTACAGAGATTGTAGAAGATTTTTTTGCATTGTACCAAGATAATCCACCTCTCAAAGAAAAGTATGATTTACTATTTAGGTTTATCCAATACATAGAACGCCAAGTTGTACTTTTTGATGCAATAGAAGATGCTGCTTTCCCTGTAGTAAATAACATGGATGGGATAGGAACCTTAAGAAGTATAAAAGAAGAAGCACAATCAAAAGGTAAACTTGAAGAACTTAAGGATTACTTAAGACGTTTTAAGATTCGACCTACTTTAACAGCACATCCAACACAATTTTATCCAGGTACTGTACTTGGGATTATTCATGATCTAGATGCTGCAATACGGGATAACAATTTACTTTTGATCAAAAAGCTATTATCTCAATTAGGGAAAACTGCCTTTTTTAAAAAAGAAAAACCTACACCATATGATGAAGCAGTAAGCTTGATTTGGTATCTAGAGAATGTTTTTTATCATGCAGCAGGAACAATTTATAATTATATCCAGCAAAATATATTTGAAGGAGAAGATCTGGAGAATGATCTAATTAATCTTGGTTTCTGGCCAGGAGGTGATAGGGATGGTAATCCATTTGTAACTACCGAAACTACTCTAAAAGTAGCAAAACGACTGCGTAAAACAATTTTGATAAACTATTATAGGGATATCAGAGCACTAAAACGTAGAATTACCTTTGGAAACCTTAGAGATAAAATCATGGTTTTAGAAAATGCCCTTTATGATAATTTTTATTATGCCAAAACAGCAGCCCCTCTATCTGTAGATACATTAATGAATGGATTACTAGAAATTAGAGAAGAGTTGATAGCAGAGCATCAGTCTTTGTTTCTTGATGAGTTGCAAGATTTGATCAATAAAGTTAAGATTTTTGGATTTCATTTTGGAACACTTGATATTCGACAAGATTCCAGAATCCACCATAAGGTGCTTACTGAAGTTGTGCAAAAAACCATTGAACTTAACTTAGGGATATTTCCAGAAGACTACCAATCTCTTTCTGAAGAACAACAGATAAAAATACTTTCTGGAGTTACCGGAAAATTGGACCCATCGGTTTTTGATGAAGATATAGCTAGAGCTACATTAGAGTCTATTTATGCCATAAAAACTATCCAAAAAAATAATGGAGAACGCGCAGCAAACCGTTACATCATTAGTAACAATGGAAGCGTACTTAATGTAATGGAAACTTTTGCTTTGATAAGACTATGTGATTGGGAATTACCAACAGTAGATGTGATTCCTTTGTTTGAGACTGTTCCTGATTTACAAGTTGCTCACCAAGTTATGGAGACTTTATATAGTAATCCGGTATATATGGATCATTTAAAACGACGTGGGATGAAACAAACTATTATGCTTGGTTTTTCTGACGGAACAAAAGATGGAGGATACCTTATGGCAAATTGGGGAATCTTCAAAGCAAAAGAAGCTTTGACAGAGGTTTCCAGAAAATATGATGTAAAAGTTGTGTTCTTTGATGGTAGAGGAGGACCTCCAGCCCGTGGAGGAGGAAATACCAATCAATTTTATGCTTCTCTGGGACCTACAATAGAAGATGAAGAAATTCAGTTAACAGTTCAAGGGCAAACGATTAGTTCAAATTTTGGAACATTGGATTCTTGCCAATATAACTTAGAACAACTTTTGGGTGCTGGTGTAGAAAACCAATTAACCAGTAACGAAGGGAATCTTTTTTCTGTAGAAAATAAGCAAACTATGCAAGAGCTTGCAGATATAAGCTATCAGACCTATGTAGATTTTAAAAGCCATCCTAAATTTCTTCCGTATTTGGAACATATGAGTACGCTCAAATACTATGGGAAAGCAAATATTGGTAGCCGCCCTTCTAAACGAAGTAAAAGTGCGACTTTAGACTTTGGAGATCTTAGGGCAATACCATTTGTAGGAAGTTGGAGTCAGCTAAAACAAAATGTTCCCGGTTTTTATGGAGTAGGAACAGCTTTAAAAAGTTTTGAGGACAGAGGAGAGTTTGATAAGCTAGTCATGTTGTATAAAGGATCTCCATTCTTTAGAACATTACTAGGTAATAGTATGATGAGTCTTACTAAGTCATTTTTTGAGTTAACCTCTTATATGAAAGAAGATGAAGAATATGGAGCGTTTTGGAGCATTATTCATGATGAGTATTTGTTGACAAAGAGATTGTTGTTGAAGCTAACAGGGTATACCGAGCTGATGCAAAATGAACCTGCTGGTAAAGCGTCTATAGATATTAGAGAAAATATTGTATTGCCTTTATTAACTATTCAGCAATATGCTCTTAAGAAAATTCAGGAGTTAAATAAAACTGATAACGCAGATCCAGAAGAAATTGCCATTTATGAAAAAATGGTAACTCGTTCTTTGTTTGGTAATATTAATGCTAGTCGTAATTCGGCATAATTTTAATAAAGTACTGTTAACTATATAATATAATGAGGTTGGAATTATTAAATTTCGACCTCATTTTCATTTTTATCATATGTTATCTCAAGTAAAAGTAGAAGAATATAATTCGTATTATGCCTCTTATATTACTAAGGCAGAATATCCCAATATTGTTGAAGGGCTAAAAATTAGTAAAAAAGAATTTGTTGATTTTGTAGAATCTATTCCTGTAGAAAAATTTACTCATGCTTATGCAGAAGGAAAATGGACGATTGCAGAAGTGCTTCAGCATATAATTGATACAGAACGTATTTTTGCATATAGGGCATTGCGTTTTGCCAGAAATGATAAGACGCCGATTATGGGATTTGAACAAGATGATTATGTTCCAAACTCTAATGCAAATAATTTAGGTCAGGAAGATATCGTCTCTGATTTTAATGCTGTTAGAAACTGTTCTATCTCATTGTTTAATGGTTTCACAGATGAAATGCTTACCAGAATTGGAGAGGCTAGTGGTAGCCCTATGAGCGCCAGGGCAGTTGGGTATATCTTGACAGGTCATCAAAAACACCATTTTGAAGTGATAACCGAAAGATATTTATAATTATGGCAACAGAAGAAGTTGTAAAAAATGATTATTCTTTTTAAGAAAATGAATCTGTTTGTATTGTTTGAAATGTCATTCTATTGTATTTCGGAATTTAAATTTCAAAAGATTTGAATCCACCTCCATTGGTTGTATCAGTCTAGAAACTAGTTAAAGTATTTATTCTTCACTAGGTGCTTTAGGTGTTGACCCTATGTTGTATGAAGATTATCGATCCCACAGGGAAAAGGCTTTCATAGCATACCAGTTTTAGGCTAAAACTCTATTGTTTCTCCATCATGCGGAATTAGTAATTGCTTTTTTGAAACACCGTTTTTGTCGGCAAATTTCCTCAAAGATTTACGTGTAGCTTTATTAAAATCTATTGATTCGAGATGCACGGCAATAACAGTAGCCTTAGGTGCTAGTTTTGCCACTTCAATAGTTTGTCTTTCGTTCATTATAACTGGATATTTCTCGTGACCCGGAAAAATTCCATTTCCAGAATTGGTTATAATGATGTTTGGTCTAAATTTGGTTATCGTACTTATAACCGAATCAATTAATATAGTATCACTGATGATATATATAGTAGGTTCATTTTCAGACTGCAACACATATCCCGAAACTTCTCCCATATAAGGTAAAATTGTTCCGCTTCCGTGTTGTCCCTGGATTCTTGTGATTTTAATGTCTTGCCAATTTGTTTCTTGTTCAACGACCGTAATATTGTTAAAGTTGCGTTTTGCAAAAATATCTTTGTCTATCGGAGTTACAAAAAGTTGGATGTTTTTAGGTAATACCTTATTAGAAACCGTATCAAAATGGTCGGGATGAGAATGTGTGACCAAAACGGCATCAATATTTTTAATAATTTCTTCAATAGAAATGGTTAGGTCGACCGTTGGGTTTTTTTTCAGCCCTTTCATAAAAGGTTGCATCGCTTCTTTTTTGCAGAGCATTGGGTCAACCAAAATAGTTTTGCCAGCATATTCAATTTTCAAGGTTGCATTTCTAATTAACTGTATTGTCATCTTTGTTGTTTTAAATACCAATCGGTATGTGGTTGTTCAAAATTTTTTATCTTTTTTTTATTTGTACTTCAATTATATCATCAATGAGGTCCATTGCATCAGTGAGGTATTTATCGTCGTTATACATCATCGCCATAAAGACTGCACCTTCTATCATAGCATAAAAGTTTCTTGCATATTTAAATGCATCAATGCTTGCATTAAACTCAGATGTATCAATACCATTTTGAATTATTTTGGCAAATCCTTGAGTCAATTTAGAGGCTTCTTTTTTGGCTTCATTAAAAAGGGCAGGACTATTATGTTTCGCATCGATACCAATGTTTAGAATTGGGCATCCTCCTCGTTTATTAGCAATGTTATAGAAGTGACGGTAGTAATTGGTTATAGTTTTTAGTTTTGCAAGACTTGTTTCGTGTTTTGATAACTGAACAAAGAGTGGATGAAGCGCATTTTTGGCATTGTATCTAAATGCTTTTATGGCTAACTCTTCTTTGTTTTTAAAATTACAGTAAAGAGCACCTTTGGTTAGTTTTGTTGCCTTAGTTAGGTCAGAAAGACTTGTGCCTACATATCCTTTTTTATTGAAAATAGGGGCAATAGTTTCTATTATGAATTCAGATGTGTTTTCCAAGGTATTGAAGTTTTATGTCATAAATGTACGTAAAAATTCTCTATAGATACCGATTGGTATTTGCTTTTTAGTGAAGTATTGCGTCATTTATCAACCTCTCCTATATTAACCAATAACTAAGGTGATTCTTTATTGATTATAATCATCTGTTTTTTAACTTCATTATATGGTTTTTCATCTCGTAAATATTTATTAAACCAATTAATAATCATTGAATTTGCTTCTTTTCTATTTTGCGATAAAGAATGATCATCATCTTTAAAAGTCACCATTTTATAAGGGAAACTTAAACTATCAAGCTTTGAAGATAGTTGAATTGCTTGGCTATAATTGACTCTTTTATCATCTGTGCCATGTAGTATAAGTAATGGAGCTTTACTAAGCTCTTCTGTCCAAAAAACTACAGAACGCTTTTTTAACTCTTTTTCCTTATTTTCATAATAATCAGGAATTAACTGAGCGTGTACATTTTTTTCTAACTCAGGTCGGTCTTTAACAGCGGTAAGCTCATTTGTAGTACCAGCCATTACTACTGCAACCTTAATCATATTTGAATTTTGTAGTGATTTATATGACATCATACCGCCTCTACTATGTCCATAAATTCCAATCTTAGAAGTGTCAGCCATTGACTCTTTAGAAAGAACTGAAATTAAATTTGTAATATCATTAACATCTTTACCACCAAATTCTTCTTTACCCTCACTGCCACTATTTCCTCTATAATTTGAAGCAATAACTATATACCCTTGTTCTGCCAATACAGTCATATATTTATTAATCAGTCTAAAATCAAGTCTTCCATAATTTCTATTTCCTCCTCTATTAAATATGATACAAGGGTATTTTCCATCTTTTTTGGGAGTAACCATACTACCTGTTACAATCAACCCATCACTTTTATATGCTATAGAATAGTGTATTGTGTTTTTTAAAGGCTTTAATTTGGTAAAGAGGATTCCTGAAGCTTCTAAAAACGAATAACTAAATCCTTCTAGTCTTTTCTTTTTAAAAACTTCTGTTTTTTCAAATTCACCAAATTTTATTCTAGTTTCTGAAATAGTGTTGGTTAGAATTTGATTATTGATGTTATGTTGACACCAGATAATTGAGCCAATGTAAAGCCCTCCAACTATTATTAATAATAGTACAAAGAATGTAGTTCGTTTAAACATTTTCGTTGATATTCTATTTTACTAAAATGACGATTTACTAATGTTTTTGTTACTGACACTACAATGTTTTGGCAAGTTGCGTTTTAATACAGTTTGGGCGTTGTTGTAGCCAGTTTTTAATTAATAATTTCCATCATTGGATAACTTTCTTCTTCTCGAATATATCCATCTAAAATCAAACTTTTTTTATTTCTTTTTTCATCAAAAATAAAGGTCAATTTTTCTCCGTGTAAGAAATTAAAATAAACCGAACTCAATTCCTTGTCAGTTTTTAATTCCTTTTTTGAACTTTCTTTAAAACTCTCAATGTCAATATCCGAAATTGAAAACCAAGTGATGTTGTCAAAGTTATCCAACTCTTGTTGAATAGCATTTTGAAAAGATAATCCATTATTAAACAGCCTAAATGAATTATCTAGATGAAATTTTAAATTTTCTTTTATTGGTTTGTTTTTATTCATTTTCCCGTATTGCTGCTAGCGTCGTAGTAAACTCAGCCTTAGTGTTGTTAGTTAAATCGTTTGTGCAGCGATAGCGAAAGCAAACAATTTGATCAATGGAGTTTACGAAGTGTTATGTTTAGTTTTTAATTGATTTTTAAAAGTCTGGCTGACATTGCATCCATTTCAATGTTTGATTTGTAATAGTCTGATAAGATTGTCTTGAATTCTTTATTTTCATAGTACTGAGTGAAAACACTCTTCTTTTTCATTATAAGCTCATGACTCACATCATATTCATTAAGAACTTCTCTTGTTGCCAAACCACTCAAATAAAACATTGCTGCATGCCAAAGTTGTCGAGGTTGCTTAATATCTAATTCTTTGGATTTTAAAAATAATGATTGTCTAAATGGAGATTTTCTAGTGAAAAGTAAATGGGAACTTTCATGAAAAACAAATTCAATGAAGATGGTTGAGTTCATCATTGGGTCAATTGAGGAAATGACCAGATTATCAAAGTCAGGTGAATAAGCACCAGCCCAGTTTCCATAAGTTGTTAAATCAACTCTAACAGCACCGTTCCATTTTGAACCTGAAAAATCTTCCATTTTTCCAATGACTGAATTTTCTGTTTTCTCAATTAAACTAATAAAGTTGTTTAGCAAATCAACATTCTCCTTTTGATGTCTTTGCCAAAAATGATCTTTGTATAAGTTACTGAGCCTATTTAGGTTTTCTGTGAACTCCTTTGAGAAAGTAGTATCTATAATATTCTTATTAGATGGCTGATTTTGAAGCCATTTGAATATTCTTCGAGAATTAAGAAGTTTTTGGTCAATAATATTCTTCTTAAAAAAGGCGACTCCATCATTGAATAAGGCTTTTTCTTTTGATGATAATTCCATTATTACAACACTATCTCCTATGTCATTAAAGACTAAGCCATCTTCAGCCAGTTTATTTTTTTGTCTATTACAAGCTTGTTCGTAAAAAAAGTGGTACAAGTTCATCCACACATTATTATGGAAAGTAAAATACGTTGTTCGATAGAGCGTGTCTGAGGCTATGCTCTCCTGTGTGTATATTGAAGTCTGAAAAATTAGACAAGTCAAAATCAGTAAAACTCTTTTCATATATTTTTAATTAAACCTAACGTCTCTTATATGGTGTGTTTGCTTCCTGAAGGGAATAAATGAACTATACAAATTGTTATGTGTTTATTTTATTTATTCGTTAAAATCTATTTTTATTTGATTTGGGTCTTCAAAGTCTATTTGTTTGTTAGGATCAAACTCTGAAATGCTCAAAACACCATTTTGAGAAGTCCACTTGATAGGACATTCACATATATATTCTATTTTCTCTCTTGCAATTCCTTTACTACCACAATCTTGACAATTGATATAAATAGAATCACAACTTCTGCATTTTCCGCCTAACCACCAATTTAATAGATTATTCTTTGTCATAAATCCGCTTTGGTCTAAAAGAACGCAATCTTCATTACAAATAGAACACATTAACCATTTGTCTTCAACGACTAAATCTGTTGCTTCATCAATTGACAATATTCTCAAATCCATTCCGTCAAATTTTGCTCTTTTTTCAGCAGGCTCCGTCCATTCATTATTGGTGACGATAATTGCTTTGTCAGCATTAACAGATTGTGCAAGCATCATTATTTCCTCAACATCTTTTACGTCAATTTTTTCTTTTCTTTTTTTGGCGTCTATCAGTATTTTAAAGGAATGGTTTTCAATTTTCATTTCCCACCATACATCGATTTGTCTGGCTTGTCCCGTTACTCTGTCAGGAATTGTAATATTTTTTTTCACCACTCCAAACTCAGCCATTTGCTCATAGAGTTGTCCAACTGCTTCTTGATATTCTTGCCATTTCATTTAGTGGTTGTTTTTATTTAAATATAGCGTCAGTTTGTCTAAAAACCTAAAACAAGTCTTTAAGAATCGAATATATGACTTTTCTCAAAGATACCTACCCAAATACTTTGAGTATTAAGATAGGTTTTTAGACAGTCTGGCGTCTAGTATAAGGCAAGTAGGGCAGGGAAAAAGAAATGATTTTTCGAGTTTGCACTAAGCCAAAACAAACGTTTTTACTTTTATATTTTGTTAAACGTCAAAACTTTGTTTTGGCGTGATTGCTAGGAATACAAAACTTTCGGAGATCACCGAACGCCTTATTTACTTTACCTTGTTATATGCTTTTTCTTCTCACTTATTTCATTCTTTTCTGTATCTTTGAAATGCGAAACGTATTAAATTTTATTCATCATGATGTCAATTATCAAAATTTGGCTTAAAAGAAAAACATTGGATAGGCACACGGGTGTGAGTCCCGAAGACCATTCAAGGCATCGCTTTGATACGTTTCGCAGTGACCTATCCTTTTTTTATTCATTAATCCATTTTAATTATGCGAAACGTAAGTGGTCAGACAGCCTGTCTTAATGGCAATCATGAAGAATCCGTTAATGATTCCAAACTCCTAAAATCATTAAGTTCTGTTGAGCAAGAATTTATTGGTAGTCTCAAATTTCAAGGTATTGAGGAGCTGGTTAACTCATTAAAAATGATTCACGACTTTGCCCTGTATCATACAGATTTATGTTTTGATACTCCTGAAAAGATAGCTCTTTTTAATCTTAAGTTTTTGTGGGAGAGATTGGAACATTTGGGCAAATCTTGATTTCATTGACAAGCCCTAGAAGATTATTGAGTACTGCTACTAATGATTTTTTAGGGTTCGTTTTAAGTGATTTCTTTCATCTTTAAATACTCATAATCATCATCTTCTAAATATTTAACTAATCCTAAGTAAACTTTAGTTGCTAGGACAAGATTGATTTGATACGCTATCGTTTCGATTTTACTATCAGACGGTTCGACATTGTCATACATCAACATTAATGTAATTGGCTCTTCAAGATTTGATTTAAGTTGATCCTCTCTACCTTTTTCAAAACCTTCTAAATATGAATGTTTTCTTGAGATATTAAGTTCTACTGATTGGTCAGTTGATTGTGCTTCTATCCATTCGTAAACATTTTCATAGTTATATTCAAATTCTCTTATTAATCCTTTCTCAAAAAACGTTTCCGCAAGGTCATTCAATGGTCTTTTAGAATAGAACCAAATTTTATATTTTTTACTGTTTGATTTCATTGGGCGGTTACCATTGTTAGCTGCAGATTTTTTCTATTTCTTTAAATAATATTTCAAAGTTTTGAAATTCTTTTTTGTCTAAAGAATTAACTGATTTTGAGAAGTTATCTTTATTTCCATTTATTTCAAATATTTCTGAATCGGGAGCAATTGTTTCTCCTTTCATGTTGAATTGCTCTAAAATGTCATCGCTAAAATAATGTTCAATTACGAATCTTCGATGATTTATTAATGTTCCAAAATACTTACTTCTGTTGCTTGGTACAGGTAACAACATTCCATAAATTTTATTCACTTTATGTTGTCTAACCAGACTGTTACTTTCAAATTTTTTGAATATTTTTTTGTTTAAACCTTTATATTGCTCGTTACCTTCTCTGTCGTTGTCAAACAAACCAATGCATATTTTCTCATCGGGATTCATTGGGGCGTATAATTCCAACAATCTTCTAATTTGGTCTGCATTTCCTTCGCTTTTTTCAATTTCAAGCCAAACTCCTGATGGCAATATTTGAAATGGCATTTCCTTATTTTTATATAATTTTTTCCAAGCTGTTTCAATTATTTTTATATCGGACTTTCCTTCACAAATAATTATTGGTTTTTGGTACTTGTCCAATTTTTTGAGGATGCTCGACCTTTCTTTTTGTAATTCCTCAATTAGTTTCTTTTCTTGATTTTTTATCTCATCACTTGAAAGGATTAGTTTTGCACTCGGTAGAATATCTCTTAATTTTGATTCTATGGAAATTATAACATCATAATTACTTATTCTTCTTGGAATTCCTTTTCCACCTTTAATTAAGTGAAATCTTTCTTTTTGAGTATCGTGCATTTTGGTTATGAATACCCAAGTTCCATTTATTTCTCTTTGGGCGGGTTGCGCATTTTCTATTAGAAAATAATTTTTAAGAGAAGCTATTATTGAATTTTTATCTGAGTGATTTAGAGTTGTTGATTTAAGGACGATAACCAATTCAAGGTAGTATTCCTTTCCATCTTCCTTTTCCCGAGAAATGACAGATAAATCCATCCATTGGATATTCCATTTTATCTGGTCGATTTTATCATCTATCTCATTCTGAATTAAACAGAATTCTAAAACACTTTTTAAGTATTGACCTAATTCAGTTAGGTGTATCAATTCTTTATTTTCGTAGCCAATCATTTTTTCTTTTTTCTATTTGTAGCCAACGTAGGAGTATAGTTCCTCAAGTAACCATACACCAATTATACGAGTAACTAAATTAGTAATTTTTGGTGGTATTAATAGACTGTTGCTCTGAGTGGGGCTAGAAATTACCTTTTGGTACTAATTACTCTAGTTTTTGAAATTATTTAAGCTTGTTAGAATCTAAGTATTTGATCTGTTAAATATTCAGAGGATATGGTTAAATGTTTAATCAGCTCTATAATCTGTTTAACCTCTAAGACCTTCCAGAACGTCTTTTTGACGTTCTGGAGCGTCTTTTTGACGAAGTGTTTAACCTCATGAGTACAACTTTTAGATTTTTGAGTTAAAATTTTAGAAAAAAAAGCTGATTTTTTAACCTTAACAGTTGAATTTTTAATTCACGGAGCTAAAAACTTCTTCTTTTTTACCAAACAGAACGTCTTTTTGACGTTCTGGAAGGTCTTTTGGGTTAAAAAGAATTATTTTTCTGTTTCATTGGTGTCAGCAATATTTCTGGTTCGTGCAAAAAACTGTTTTAATTCAGCTACTTTTTCTGTGAATCCTGGTTTACCTGCTCCTTTACTATATTGAGAATAGGCGTAATCATTAAGAGCATCCTGATAGTTGTCATAATCATGTAGTATCTTAGTACTTTCTAGACGGTAGGCTATACTTTGTATACGCCCTAAAAGACTTTCTGCATACGCTCTGGCTTTGTAGTCTTTTTCGAATTCTTGCCAGTCTACATCTGGAGAACTTAGGATAGTACTGTGCTGTCGATAGTCCCAAACTTTGTTAACAAATAGTTTATTGGTCTCATTAATGGCCTTATAACTACTTCTTTGTTTTTCGGTTAATGCAGATAGTTTGTCTATAAAAATGGCTTCTAATTGTGTTACCAAGTCTTCTGCTTTCTGTTTTTCTTGCTGAGTGAGCAAATCTTCAATGATGTTTCTCATTTGTGTAAAATTTAAATTAATAATTATTGTATGTAATTTTTTTGGTTTTTTGATGTAAACAAAACCTTTGTGCAAAGTGCATGTTTAGTAATATATCGTTCGAAACTGTTTGTTTTTTAATTAATTAGCGTATGGACACATAAGTATATGTCGAGGTAATGAAAAATGTTACCTGATATGTGTAATTTTTTTTAGTAAAAATTGACAGATAATTTATAGTATAGTCGCTTGTACTTTCTATAGTCAAAATATGTAAGAAAGAAGATCAGCTGTTTTTTACTATTATAGTGTAGGGTTCAGGCATAAATAAGGATTCTCTAATGCTGGAGTATTAGATTATAGAAACTTCTTTATTTTATTTCGATATAGTAAAAAAACTGTATTCAAAAATTGTTAATTCTCAATACTGTCTGTAAGAGAGTTTATATCTAATTCATGCCCTCCCTGATGAGTTCTGAATTTGATTTGAGGTAATATTTGCTGAATGCGTATTTTTTCGGCTTTCACTTTTTCGATCTCAAAATAGGGATCTTGCTCACCAAGGATATGAGTTACCTTTGTTTTGTTTGTTAAAAAAGAAAAATCTTCTTTCGTTAATTCCTTAGGAAAACCACCAGAAATCATTATCAAATCATCACAATTTATTTTACGACTAGCTACCCATCTTGTGGCAATGCTAACTCCTTGTGAGTACCCTAAAACTACTAGTCTTACATGTTTTGGGATTTTTTCTTCAGATACTATAGCATCAACATATCGTAATACGTTTTGGGTTTCTGATTGTGTATTTTCTTTGGTTAACCAGCTAGAACCAACTCTTCTATAGTCATTCCCTTTATAATATTTTGAAGGCGCTTGCGGAGCAATAAAGTAATTCTCTTCTTTATCGAGGCTATCAAATAGGCGAATAAAGTAACGGCTTAAATATCCAATTCCATGAAAAACTAACCATACAGTTGTTGTGCTAGGTAGTAAATTATTTAGGGTAGAATATGAATTTATAGCGTTATAAGAGATTTCTTTTTCAGTGGCACTCATAAGACTTAAAATAATATTTAGCGAAGATCAAACCAATCATCAATAATCGGCCACAAGATATCTCGATTTTTTGTTCTAAAAAAATCAAAATGACCAATAGTTTTAATATTGTAATCCGAGGGTTTGAGGTGTTTTCTTGTTACATTCGCATTTTGGTAAACATTCTTACCAAGGATATCTACAGATTTTTTTGGTGCAAAGTCATCATCATCAATACTTAATAAAAGCATAGGTTCTTTTATATTACTGTAGTAAGTAGAGGTATTTCCTTTGGTAAAATGTAGCATAGAATCCGGATGTAATAAAAAAATAGCCCAGTCTTTAGCAGCTTTTGTGGTAAGGGGCTTTCCCAGTCCAAACCATCCAGAAGGATAATATCCCATAATTGCAGTGGTCAGTGGTACAAAAATCCTAAAATTAAGGTAGATAAGGATCTGCATTTTAATAGAAAAGTGTTTGTAGAAGCCAAATTGCGAACCTACAGTTAGATACTTGTCATAATATTGATAGGCATCACTAAACCCTACACTATTACCACCATAGCTATGACCAATCATATATTGTTCATTCTTAGGGAATTCTTCTTTTGCATGTTTTGACACAGCATTAAAATCCAAAGCCCAAGAGAAAAAACCTTCGTTCTTTAAAGATTGAATGCTTTTTGAAAGAGAATCACCAATCCCTCTATAATCAAAAGTGAATACATTGCACCCTTTGGTACATAGGTATTCTGCAATATTAAAGTAAAAACTTTGTGGCACTCCCACTGCAGGAGCAAAAACAAAGGTTTTATGGTTTGAAGATTCAGGAACAAATTCATGTACCGAAATAGGGTAGTTGTCGTAAGAGCGTACTGTATAAGCTTCCATTTGTTGTTATTTGTTTAATACTATTTTTTCCATTCGCGAAATAGCATTATTAAGGTATTTTGAGTCATCATAAATTTGAGTTAGTAAAATGCCTCCTTCAATATCCTGAACCATTTGTTCGGCAAGCATTAAAGAGTCTTCTTTAGAATAATGAGTTTCTAGAAGTTTTTGTAATCCCGTTATGAAATCATGAAAAAACAGTTGTATTTCTTTCTTATATATAGGATCTAGATGTATCGTTTCTAAGGCTGTATTTGCCATAATACATCCGCCATCAGAGGCTTTAAAGAGTTTGTCAAGAAGTAGCTTTAACTGCTCTAGTTTTTGGCTGATATTTAATACACTATTATCCGTAATCTTAAAAAAATTATAATTAAAATAGCTATGCACAGTTGCAAGTACCTCTTTAATTAACTCTTCTTTATTACTGAAGTAATAGTAAAAATGAGATTTCTGAATACCACAGGCTTTTGATAATTCACTCATACTACTGTTTTGAACCCCGCGAGTACGCAAGATGGGGATCACTTTCTTTAATACTTCTTCTTTTGATGTTTTTACTTTTGGCATTTTATTGAACGTTCGTTAAAATAACAATTAAATATAGTTAGAATTATTTAATGGCATTGTATATTTTTGTTTAAATTTTAATTTTTTATGAATTTGACCAAAGAAGAAGTGCTGGAACAATGCGCTAAGATGTGCAAAAATACTTTGATGGAAACTTTAGAGATTTCCTTTTGTGAGGTAGGAGATGATTATCTTATTGCCAAAATGCCGGTAACTCCAAAGGTACATCAACCAGATGGTGTTTTGCATGGAGGGGCAATGGTTGCTCTTGCAGAAAGTGTTGGTAGTGCAGCCTCTTTTATTTTCTTAAATGCAAAAGAGTTTTACATCAGAGGAATTGAGATTTCTGCGAATCATGTAAAAAGTATTAAAGAAGGATATGTATTTGCAAAAGCAGAAATTGTGCATCAAGGTCGTACCACACAGCTTTGGGATATAAAAATAAGGAATGAGGAAGGAGATTTGATATCCATTGTAAAATTGACAACGATAGCACTTCCAAAAACTAAATAGTATGAACATTGAAACTGTTTATACTCAGATTCAATATCAATTAGATAAAGAATTACCCTTTGTGATCTATCGCAAAGCCGATTCTGATGCATTACAAACATTTCTGCAGAATGATAGCCATTTGTATGAGGTTGGTGATTATTCTATTTCGGGGTTTGTTTTTGCGCCTTTTGATAATACGAATGAATCTGTGATTTTTCCTTTGGAGCATTGTGTTTACCATACGGTTACCATTCCTAAAGAAATGATGGCAGAAGATGATAAATCTTCTGTGGTTTTTAGAAATATTCTTGAAGATAGTAAGGCAAAATTTAAGCATTTAGAACTTGTAAATAAAGGAGTGGATAGCATAGTTTCTAATTGTTTTGAGAAAGTAGTTTTGTCACGTAGTGAAGTGGTGGGTGAATTGGACGTTACTCCAAACCAACCTCTGCAATTGTTTAAAAAGTTAATAGCTCAATACCCAAAAGCTTTTGTGTATTTATGGCATCATCCCAAAGTTGGAATGTGGTTAGGGGCTACTCCTGAAACGTTGGTTACAATCAATAATCGGGATTTTTCTACAATGGCTTTGGCCGGTACACAGTCTTATATTGACACTTTGGATGTTGAATGGGGAGATAAAGAAATAGTTGAGCAAGATGTTGTTAAAGAATTTGTTGTTAATGGTTTAAAAGAGATTTCGAGTGAGATTGAATGCTCAGAAACATATACCAGTAGGGCCGGGTCACTTTTACATCTTCGTACTGATATTAGAGGAGTATTATCGGATGTAAATTCGGGAATAAAAGAAATACTTCAGATCCTTCATCCAACTCCTGCAGTCTGTGGGCTTCCTAAGGATAAAGCAAAGTCGTTTATTTTGAATAACGAGGGATATGATCGTAAATATTATACAGGCTTTTTGGGCGAACTTAATATAGAAAACAAAGGTATAATTCTATCCAGTATATTGGTTAATTTAAGATGTATGGAATTGACAAAACAAAAAGCAATAATCTATGTTGGTGGAGGGATTACCAAAGACTCTGATCCTGAGAGTGAGTGGGAAGAAACGGTTAGGAAAACTGAAACTATGAAAAAGGTTTTGTTTTAATTTACTTAAAAGTCTGGTGTAAATTAGTATGATATTGTAATTTAGCCCTTCGAATGAAGAAACGCTTATATTCCAAAATTCCTTTAGCACAGTCAATAGTTGCCTTATGTGAGGCAAAAGGAATTGCCCATATTGTTATTTCGCCAGGATCCAGAAATGCACCACTAACAATCAGTTTTAGTGAACATCCAGGTATGCACTGTTATAGTATTGTAGATGAGCGGTGTGCAGCTTTTTTTGCATTAGGGATTGCTCAGCAGATTCAACGACCCGTAGCTCTTGTCTGTACATCTGGTAGTGCCTTGTTAAATTATTACCCAGCAATTTCTGAAGCTTTTTATAGTGATATCCCATTAGTTGTATTGAGTGCAGACAGACCTATTGAAAGAATTGATATAGGAGATGGTCAGACTATTCGTCAAAAAAATGTTTTTGAAAATCATATTCTGTATTCAGCTAATTTATATTCAGAGGTTGTTGCAGAAATGATAATTGATGATCCTAAAGTTCGACAGAAGCAACATGAAGCTCAAAAACATAATGAAAGAGAGATAAACCTGGCCTTAAATAAAGCAATTGAGCAAAAAGGTCCGGTTCATATTAATATACCTTTCTATGAACCTCTTTATGATAAGCTTGATCGGTCAACTGTTTTTCCTAAAAATATTCCGGTAGAAACTCCTCATTATTGGTTTTCTGAAAATTTACAATCAAAGATGCTGGATGGATGGAATCAGGCAGAACGAAAAATGGTATTAATTGGTGTTAATTCACCAGACTCTGTTGATCAAAAGTGGATAGAATGTTTGGCAAAAGACCCTTCCGTTTTGGTGTTAACAGAAACCACCTCGAATATTCATCATACATCACATATCAATTGTATTGATCAATTGATCTCTACTTTGGGTATTAAAGGATTTGAGGCATTGCAACCAGATATTCTCTTAACAATAGGAGGGATGGTAGTGTCTAAGCGAATTAAAGGTTTTTTGAGAAAATACCAACCTAAATCTCATTGGCATATTAATTCAAAAAAAGCATATGACACCTATTTTTGCCTTACAGAGCATATAAAATTAGAGCCAAATCTGTTTTTTTCTCATTTTTTGGAAAATACTATTCCGGTTAAAAGTGATTATAAATCATCCTGGATTTCTATTAGAGATCAAAGAAGAATAAAACACGCGGAGTATCTAGAGAAAATTACTTTTACTGACCTTAAAGTATTTGAAGCTCTTTTTAGTGAGATTCCTGATGAGCATATGATACAATTAAGTAATAGTTCTACAGTCAGGTATGCTCAACTCTTTACAATTAATCCAACCTTTAGAGTATTTTGTAATCGGGGGACAAGCGGTATTGATGGGAGTACATCTACTGCAATAGGGGCAGCCTTAGCTTCAAGTATGCCAACAACTTTGATAACAGGAGATTTGAGTTTTTTCTACGATAGTAACGCTATGTGGAATGATTATATCCCATCGAATTTCAAAATTATTGTCATAAATAATGAAGGAGGAGGAATATTCAGGATTTTACCTGGTAAAGAGGAAAGCAATAATTTTAGTACATATTTTGAAACAACACATCGCCTTACGGCCGTACATTTATGTAAGATGTTTGGTTTTGAATATCGTATGGCACATACGTATGAAGAACTGATCCAAAGTACTCGAGATATCTATAAGAATAATAACCGACCTCAGTTACTAGAGATTTTTACTCCCCGAAAAGAAAATGATGGTACTTTAATCGATTATTTTAAGCATTTTGTCTAATATTTATGGTTTAATATACTTTATAGATTAATTATTCATTTATAATTGATCTATATTTGATTAGGAAAATAAAAAATTAACTAAAAACCTAAAAAACACTATCATCCTATGAGTAAAAGAGACGAATTAATTACGAAGTACGCTGCTGATATCAAAGACAAGATTGGCCAAACCCCGGATATGGATCTTTTAACCAAAGTAACAATTGGTTGTGGTCCTGCAATCTACAACGCAGATGCTGCAACTGTATCAGGTACTGATCCAAAAGAATTAGATACTGTAAAACAGAACTTCTTAATTAAAAAATTAGGGCTTGCCGATGGACCTAAATTAGATGAAGCTATTGCTTCTGTTATTGATAAATACGGAAAATCAAACCGTAATAAGTACAGAGCTGTTGTATATTATCTTTTAACACAACATTTTGGAAAAGAAGCTGCGTATAACTAGTATACAGGTAGTATAAAACAAAAAAAGGTATTCATTTTGGATACCTTTTTTTGTTTTATATACACCCATAACTTTAAAAAAGAGAGATTAACGGTGGCTTAATTTAAAAATATAATCAGAGGAGTTCTGGTGTTTAAAAGATTGATTGAATTTTGGTTAATTATTTGATTGTTAGTGTTTTATTTTCTTTAATTGAAATAGAATGAAATATTTTTTTGCATATTATTTAATAAATTTAAGTATCATTAAAATAATGCATAGCGCTATGGTTATTTAAAAAGGCAAAATCCTTATAGCCAAAAGAATAATAAGGAAAATAACCACAAAATTTTTTTAAAATGTCTAATTCTATAGCTCAAGAAAAGTTAGTACTGGGGGGGTATTCTACATATGGTCCTCTAACTCCCGAAGCCAAAAAAGTATTTTTTGAAGTATTTCCTGATGGAGTACATGGGAACGCAATATATACTCCTTTAGAAGTTGCGACACAAGTAGTTGCTGGTATTAATTTTAAATACAGATGCAGTGTTGTGCCTAAGAACCCTACAATTCCGCTAGAATGGGAGTCAATAGTAGTGATTTATAAGCCTCTTAAAGGAGAGCCAATTTTACAGAGTATAAATCCTATATAAAAACCTTATTCGACTTTAGGAAAGAAGCCATTCAAAACAATTTTTGGATGGTTTTTTTTATCTAACCTATTGATATGACTTAAAATATTCTGTTATTCTTTATAATAAGAAATAGTATACTAGTTTATGGTGTTAAAGAATTATCTTTGCAAAAAAATAAAGAATAATGCTTAAGCTTGGTGAATATAATAATTTAGAGATTGTAAGAGAAAGAGATCAAGGAATTTATCTTTGCGATGAAGAAGGAGATGAAGTGCTATTACCAAATAAATATGTTCCTGAGCAATTTCAGATAAGAGATGTTTTAAGGGTGTTTGTCTATCTAGATAGCTCAGAGCGGATTGTTTCGACTACACTAGAACCTTATGCGACGATTAAGTCTTTTGCATATCTAAAATGTACTAACGTATCAGAAATTGGAGCTTTTTTGGATTGGGGGTTAGAAAAAGATCTTTTTGTTCCTTTTAAAGAACAAGCATCAAAAATGAGAGTAGGGAGCTGGTATCTTGTTTATGTATATCTCGATGAAGAAACCAATAGATTGGTTGCGTCTAGTAAAACCAATGCTTTTCTTGATAATTCTTTAGTTTTATTATCAGCTTATGACGAGGTAGATCTTATAGCCTCACACCCTTCTCCTCATGGTTGGAATATGATAATTAATCAAAAATATATAGGGTTAATATACAGTGATGAGATTTTTCAGAAAATCAATGTGGGGGATCAATTAAAAGGATATGTGAAAAAAGTTCGCCCGGATGGTAAAGTGGATCTCACCTTGCAAAGGCATGGTTTTAGATCTATAGAGCCTAACGCAGAGCAAGTGTTGAAAGAATTAGAATCTAGTGGAGGCTTTATAGACTTAAATGATAAATCCGATCCCGAAGATATAAAAGAAGTATTTCAGTTAAGCAAAAAAAGCTTTAAAAGAGCTATTGGTACCTTGTACAAGGCCAGAAAAATTACTATCGAGAAGGATGGTATTAGACTTGTAGGAGAGTAAATAGGTCAAATAGAGTTCAGAAAATATTTTATTGGAATGAAAAACCTCTAGGTTTTTGTTGTAATTATAAAAAAACAAGAGGTTTAGTTAGTTTTTTTGGATATTTATTTGGATTAAATCTAAATAAAATTTAATTTAGCTTCCTCATACTTATGGAACTAATTTTTTCTTCAAAATATTACACTTCGTATCAATCATCTACAGATAGATGTTATTATATAGACTTTGGTCATAAGACGGTGAAGATCTCATTTTGCCAATTGCTTAGTCTACGATATAAAGCAAAAAAGATGTCTTCTATAGAGTATATAGAAGAATTACTGACTCATAATGACACTGTATTATTAGCATTGTGTGATAATCAACATTTGATTTTATTCGACACATTAATGGTGTTGGATTTTGTTGATTTTATAAAAGGTACTTTTGCTATGATCGAATTAAATGACACACTCTTAGTATCATAGTTTTTAGGTTGGATTTAGACTTACTATAAATAGGATTTAGGCACGGTTTCATGCTTTATTTTTCCATACTTTTATATAAAAATACAAGAAATGGAGAATCTAACAAGACAAGAAATAAGCATTAATCTAGAGGTTATGGATATGCTTAATGAGCAAATAGCAAAAGAACAAAAAGCCTCGTCATTATACTTAGCAATGGCTTCTTGGTGTGATCAGAGAACACTTGTTAAAAGTGCTTCTTTTTTTTATAAGCAAGCTGAAGAGGAAAGAGAACATATGATGAAAATTTTTAGATTTATTAATGATGCCGGGGGAGCCGCATATTCTCCAAAAGTATCAGATATAACTCATGAATTTTCTTCTCTTCGTGAAATTTTTGAACTTACACTAAATCATGAGATATCAGTTACTCAATCAATTTATAAAATTGTAGCAAAATGTCGCCAAGTAAATGATTTTGGTTCTGAAAACTTTTTAATGTGGTTTGTTGCAGAGCAATTAGAAGAAGAAGAAACTATTAAAGATATCTTGGATATGTTTGATTTATCAGGTGATATGCCTCTTCAGTATATTGATGAAAGAATTCCTGTAGAGAAATAAAGAATTAATGATAATAGATTGTTTTAGTTGGTCACTAGTTTTACTATACTAGTGGCTGACTAAAGTTGATAAAGCGCAATTTAATAAGGAGAGCGACCAGCAGGGAAAAAATAGTAACCTCTATACAAACCACTACTAGCATCCTTATATGCGTTGTTTTTGACATCTCCAGAATTGATTTTGTTGTTTGCATTATAACCACTCCCCGTTATGGTAAAACCAGATGTTTTTTGTTTAGTATTTGATATCTTATACTTCGAAGTAACATCTTTAAATTTGGGTTTTTCAATATACATAGAGTAACTTTTCTTAAAGGCTTGTGCTCGTAAATCTTCATGTATATTAACTTCTTGAAGTATATATTTTGAATACTTACTTTCTTTTTCGACAGTAACCAATGGCATACTTAACGCTTCCCATGTAGCTGCGTCAATGGTAAAGGATGTAATTTTACTTTCCTGCCCATAGGATATAAGAGTTATACTTCCGATAAGTGCTGCAATAAAAAATTTCATGTCTGTAAATATATTATAAATCTATATAAAATATATAAAACAGCTGAACCACATTGTTGATTTTGATAAAATATGTTAGAGATACCCTTGATCATGTTTTCGAGTTAGGTTAAAAGAAAGATATCTATATTCAGGAGAACTGTTTTAAGACTCTTCATCGCTGTATAATGTTTAGGATTAAAAAAGGTATCAAGAGTTTTGTCTCTTGACACCTTTTTTATCTATGTAGATAGCGTGATCGCTACCTTTGACTATATTGAATATTCGGGTGGTTAGCTTTTACTAGCTATCCGAATATAATTCTAAACGGTTATTTTTTTAGAATTCTCTCTACATACACCTTATCGTTAATGTATATTTTAAATATATACAACCCCTTTTTGAGATTAGATAAATCATGCGTAATAGATTTTTGATTTCCCTGATATTTTTGGGACTTCATTAATTTTCCTGTAAAATCATATAGATTTACTTTTATCAATGATGCGTTTTTATCTCTTATTTTTAGATTGATTATATCTTTTGTTACTGTAGGGAACAAAGCGTATGATGCCGTTATGTTACAATCTCCTGTTTTAGTCCAGGCTTGTTGCCAATATGAACCAGTACCTGGGGCATAAGCCCAAGCAGCCGCAGATGAGCACCACCCTGCAACATCACAAGTATATTTTCCACCTTCATTTTGTACTTCCTCACCTTGGTTATAAGAAGTTCCTGCTGCATATTGTGATATTCCTGTACAGTTTCCTCCTCCAGTACCCGGAAGTGTAGTTGCTGTTGCAGTATTGCTAAAACCAGATTCATTACCTGCAGCATCTTTAGCTTTTATTCTAAATGAGTATGATGTGTTTGCTGTTAATCCAGTGGCTTGATAAGTAGTACCAGTTGCGGTAGCGATGACAGAATTTCCCTGATAGATATCATACCCTGTAACGGCTACATTATCAGTTGCAACATTCCAAGAAAGGTCAATTGTGGTTTGTGTAGCATTCAATGCACTCAAATTAGCAGGGGTTGAAGGTGCTTGTGTATCAGAACCTCCTACATCACAATTCCCTGTTTTTGTCCAAGCTTGTTGCCAATATGTACCAGTGCCCGGAGCATAAGCCCATGCGGCTGCAGAAGAACACCATCCCGAGATTTTACAGGTGTATTTTTCTCCATCATTTTGTACTTCCTCACCTTGGTCATAAGAAGTTCCTGCTAAATAGTGTGATATTCCAGAGCAGCTACCTCCCGTATCAGGAAGTGTTGTTGCAGTTGTGGTATTGCTAAAACCAGATTGATTACCGGCTGCATCTTTAGCTTTTATTTTAAAAGAATACGAAGTGTTTACTGTTAATCCAGTTACTTGATATGAAGTACCAATTGCTGTAGCAATAACAGTATTTCCTTGGTAGATATCATATCCTGAAACCGCTACATTATCGGTGGCAGCATTCCACGAAAGATCGATAGTAGTTTGTGTAGCATTAGCAGCACCAAGATTTGTAGGAGTGGTAGGCGCTTGTGTGTCTGTACCACCTCCGTCAAAATCGATATCACTAGTTGAATAAAAAGCTTCTGGACTGTCAGATCTTTGCCAAATACTATAAATAACATGTTTGCCTGTTCTGGCTGGTAACGTTACCGGAATATTAACAATTCTTTCGGGTCCACTCGGTGGAGTACGTTCAAGAAGTACAAGGCTATCCCAGGTTAATGGTTGATCAGGTTTCCAACTTTCTTTGGTTATATACACTTCATAATATTCTGTTGCATGAGGAGCGTGATTTGTCCAAGTAACTGTAAATGGTCCTGGAGAAACTTGTGTAGATACCCAATCTGTTCTAACCTGATCCATTCCTCCGTATTTATTAGGTCTGCCACCACTGGCCAGATTTCCATCCATTATAAACTGTCTATGATTACCATTAACATTTGCTTGGTTAATTTCACTCCAATCATATAATGGCTGTGTACCATGAGAGGCTACTGCTGCAATACAAGCTGCAGAATCTGGACTTTCAGGATCTTCCTGAAAACAATTCCATACACGACTTGGTGGGTATGTTACTGTGCCATGAGGTAAAACAGATAGAGTGACTGATAAGAATAGAAGCATACAAATTAACTGTCTCCATGAGCAATTAATTGTATTAAAAATTACTGAGTTTGTGGTTTTTTTTAACATGGTTTTAATAGTATTTAATAGTTATGTGTTAATGAGTTAACTTGTTAAAAACCATATTATTATATAGGTGGATGTTTAATTCTTTTTTGTTGTCTTGGAAAAATAAGCTGAGCGTTATTGAACACTAGTAAACACTGTATTTTACTCCTATAAAATAATTATCATAATTTGTATAAAAACGAATTGTTTTTATTGCAGTGTTTACCAAAAGAAAAGTAATTGCTTTTGAGTTTTCTTGTCATTGTTCAGGGAATGTTAATTTTTTAGTACAAACAAGTATTAATTAAGCCGTTTTCTGTCAAAAAAAGAGTAGAAGGGTAGTTTGTATAGAAAAGGAAATGTAAAAAATACATATTGCAAAGGAGTGATGTGATAAAATAAAGCGTTAAAACAAAAAAAACAGGGGTAAATACCCCAATATACTTATAACACTGCAAATTCTTATCGCTTGATATCATATATTATATTATTTTTGGAATACAAAAAATATATAATGAGTTCGATAGACTGGAAAACTGTAAAAGAATACGAAGATATCACCTATAAAAAATCAGGAGGTATTGCCAGAATTGCATTTAATAGACCAAATGTACGTAATGCGTTTAGACCAAAAACAACAAGCGAGCTTTATGATGCTTTTTATGATGTACAGGAGGATACGTCTATAGGGGTTGTTTTGCTTTCTGCAGAAGGACCATCGACAAAAGATGGGGTGTATAGTTTTTGTAGTGGAGGAGATCAAAATGCCAGGGGACACCAAGGGTATGTAGGTGATGATGGCAGACATAGGTTGAATATTTTGGAAGTGCAAAGACTTATTAGATTTATGCCAAAAGTAGTGATTGCAGTAGTGCCTGGTTGGGCAGTAGGAGGTGGGCATAGTTTGCATGTGGTTTGTGACCTTACATTGGCTAGTAAGGAACATGCAATTTTTAAACAAACCGATGCAGATGTAACTAGTTTTGATGGGGGCTACGGATCAGCATATTTGGCAAAAATGGTAGGGCAAAAAAAGGCTCGGGAGATTTTCTTTTTGGGAAGGAATTACTCTGCGCAAGATGCTTTTGAAATGGGAATGGTAAATGCTGTAATCCCTCATGATGAATTGGAAGATACAGCATATCAATGGGGCTTAGAAATTCTGGAAAAATCACCTACCTCAATTAAGATGTTAAAATTTGCAATGAATCTTACAGATGATGGTATGGTAGGTCAACAGGTATTTGCTGGGGAAGCTACTAGACTGGCATATATGACAGATGAAGCAAAGGAAGGAAGGAATGCGTTTCTGGAAAAAAGAAAACCAGATTTTAAAAATGTAAAATGGATGCCTTAATTTTCTATAAAGAATTGTTGTAGTTATTTTTGGGTAGTATTTTGTTATTGGGATGAACAAAAAAGAAGAGGAACTTTTATCGATGCATTATCAGATGGAAAAAACTGATATAAAACAGCAACGACTGGAGGATCGTCTTATGTTTATTTCTGAAGATCTAAAACGTAGTAAAAACATCCGTAACTTTTATTTTATTTTTATTATCGTTTTGATGTTGCTGCTAGCTGTTGGTAGCTTTTATATTGTAATGGATAAGGATAATGAAGGGGCTGCCGCTACAGAAAAAAAAACCGATCAAATTGATAGACTGCTTGTTGCAAATGATTCTTTGCAACAAGAGATAATTAAGCTTAAAACGAATATTTTAGAATATCAAAATCAAAAGTTTTCAAAAACGTTGGATTCTATTGATGGTACCACCCATGGAGTAATAGGTGATGATAAAAAAGATGGGGGAATTGGTAATATGAACATCCCTAAGAGAGCTAATGAAGATAAAAAGGATTTGAAATTTGAAAGACAATATTGTTATATCAATAAAGTTTATCAAAGTAATGATGTTGTTTTTATAGAAGCGGATTATATACAGTATTACCAAGGTAAAAAAGCCGTAAGAAAAGCAAAAGAGTATGGTAATGCCGAATATGATATTGATAAAAAGGGAGATACGTTATATTTTTTGTATAATAATTATTATATTCATAACCAGAGTTCTAGGCTAAGAGTTTTAGAACTTGACGATAAGGCAAAGGTGAGGATTGGTAATATCAATCAGATTTCATATGGTTTTCCTCTGAAAGCTTTTCAAAAAGTTATTAGTGATAAGCCTGTTTTGGTTCTTGAAATTAATAATGGGATTGTGTATAAAATAACTGAACAAAAACTCCCTTAAGCATTGTATGAATATATGATCTATAGAATTGACTTAATAACTCTTAAAGCTACCCCAACGCAATGAAGGTTATGAAAGATGAGGATCTTTTATCTTTACATTATCAGATAGAAAAAGCCGAAATCAAACAAAAAAAATTAGAAGATCTTCTTAATGAAGAGACAGATAAGCTAAAAAAAAGTAAGAAATCTAATAAAATCGTTGGATCATTTTCGTTAATTCTTTTTTTAGCAACAGTTTTTCTAGTCGCCAATGCTTTTTATTTTAGTAAATCTTCATCTGCTAAAAGTAATGAAGCTGAGTTGTCTCTTGTAAAAGAGGAATTGGTCTCGGTAAAAAAAGAACTAGAAGCGTTAAAAAAAGAAAAAATTGATATCAAAAAAATTAAAGATCTCTACTTATATAGAGATCTGATTAATAATGATACAGTCTATTCTGTGCAACTAAAAGCGTTTAGTTCTAATAATGTCCCTTCTATTTCAAATAAGTTTACCAATGCACTTATTTACAGTGATACTTCATATTATAAAATGAGCCTGGGAATTTTTGAAACATTATCTGAAGCCCAGGATTTTAGAAAAACATTAATTAATTCTGGATTTGATAAAAGAATCTTCGTGATTTCCTATAAAGATGGTAAGCGATTAAAAATTGAAGATTTTCAATAAATATTAATTATCTCAATTTAGGATAGCTAGATGGATCTACTTCGTTCATAATCGCATATACACTTTCAAAAATATCTTCACTCGAAGGCTTACTAAAATAATCCCCATCAGTTCCAAAAGCAGGCCTATGAGGCTTTGCACTTAGAGTTTGCGGTTTGCTATCTAGGTGTTGGTATATGTTTTGTTCATCAATTAACTTATGTAAAATATATCCTGTGGCACCACCAGGTACATCCTCATCAATAATAAGTAAACGATTTGTTTTTGCTACACTTTTTGCAATATCATGATTTAGATCAAAAGGAAGCAAAGATTGTACATCAATTACTTCGGCATTAATACCTGAAGATAAAAGTTCTTTTGCTGCTTGTTCTACAAGTCGTAGAGTAGAGCCGTAAGAGATTAAGGTAATATCTGTTCCTTTCTTAACAGTTTCAACTACACCTATTGGAGTTCTGATTTCTGATAAATTTGAAGGCATCTTTTCTTTTAATCGATACCCGTTTAGACATTCTACAACTAATGCTGGTTCATCACAATCCATTAGGGTGTTATAGAATCCTGCGGCTTTGGTCATATTTCTAGGAACTAGAATATGAATTCCTCTCAATAGATGAATAAGACCTCCCATTTGAGAACCCGAATGCCATATACCTTCTAATCGGTGCCCTCTCGTTCTGATGATTAATGGAGCTTTTTGCTTGGCAAAAGTTCTGTACCTTAATGTTGCAAGGTCATCACTTAGTCCTTGTACACAATATAGAATGTAATCAAGATATTGTATTTCTGCAATAGGTCTTAGTCCTCTCATTGCCATACCAATTCCTTGTCCAATTATAGTTGCCTCACGAATTCCTGCATCAGAAACCCTGGTTTCACCAAATTTTTCTTGTAGCCCTTCTAACCCTTGGTTTACATCACCAATTTTTCCACTATCCTCTCCAAAAATAAGAGCTTCGGGGATTCTGCCAAACAACTTGTCAAAGTTGTCTCTAATGATAATCCTACCATCTACTAATTCAGAATTTTCATTAAATATAGGTTCTACTTCTTGGATGCTGGTAACATTGTCCTCATTTTCACTATACAAATGGTCACTGTATTTGGGTTGGATGATTGATATATAATTATTTACCCAATTTTGCAAGGTAGTTTTTTCAGTAAAACTCTCTTTAGTTAAGTACCTTAATACTTTTCTTGTGGATTCTAGAATATCCTTTCTAATAGGTTCTTCTTTTGATTCTAAGGTTTTAATTATAGGAGAAATAAAGTTTTTGTTAGTGCTCTTATTTTCTACCAATTTTAGAATCTCAATAGCTTCTTTTTGTTCAGATTTGATTTCAGATAAATATGCATTCCAGGCTTCTGTCTTTCCTTTTCTTACTTCCTTTTTTGCATTTTTTTCCAGACTTAAAAGCTCTTCTGCTGTTGCGATATTATGCTCGATTATCCATTCTTTAAATTTCTTATTGCAATCATATTCACGCTCCCAATTTAGTCGTTCTTCACTTTTGTATCTCTCATGAGAGCCAGAAGTAGAGTGTCCTTGAGGTTGAGTTAATTCTTTAACATGAATAATAACTGGTACATGTTTTTCACGAGCTAATTCTTCTGCTTTTTTGTAGGTGTCTATTAATGCTGGATAATCCCATCCATTAACTTTAAAAATCTCATACCCTTCATGAGTTTCGTTGCGTCTAAACCCTTCTAATATAAGAGAAATATCTTCTTTTGTGGTTTGATGTTTTGCATGTACCGAGATACCATATTCATCATCCCAAACACTAATAACCATAGGTACTTGTAAAACACCACCTGCATTAATAGTTTCCCAAAATAAACCTTCACTGGTGCTGGCGTTACCAATTGTACCCCAAGCTATTTCATTTCCTTTAATTGAAAAATTAGAATGGTCAGCAACACTTTTTTCATTACGATATACTTTAGATGCTTGAGCAAGACCTAGTAATCTTGGCATTTGACCTGCGGTCGGTGAAATATCAGCACTAGAATTTTTTTGTTGAGTAAGAACTTTCCAGGTACCATCTTCATTTAAACTATGAGTGGCAAAGTGTCCTCCCATTTGTCTACCTGCTGCAAAAGGTTCTTTGTTTATATCTGCATGCGCATACAAACCAGCAAAAAACTGTTCTGTAGTATATTGATCAATTGCCATCATAAAGGTTTGATCTCTGTAATAGCCAGATCTAAAATCTCCATCTCTAAATACTCTTGCCATGGCGAGTTGCGGTAATTCTTTTCCTCCTCCAAAGATTCCAAATTTTGACTTACCAGTCAATACTTCGCGCCGTCCCAGCATACTGCACTCTCTACTTACTAATGCTATTTTGTAATCTCTAAGTATTTGATCTCTATATTCTTCGAAGGAAATATTAGATGAAGTAACGGTTTCAGGCTGCATGTGAACGATATTTTTATGGAATGCAAATTTAGCTAAAATACTCGCCATATGCAAGACAGAAACTCTTAATTTTTTTGAATATAATTCATTTAAAATGCTATTTTGTTAGCATATTGTTGTTTTTTTTAGGTATTTTAAGCATTGATTAACAAATACTCAAAATTTTCACATTTATTTTCTTCCCGTATTTTAATAATTAATACCACTCTCTGGTAAAGAGTCCAATTAATGTTTCTGGACTCAAGGTTATAATAAACCTAATCTGTTCATTATAATTTGGTTGAGAAATCTCCCAACCTTTATTAGAAACTACAGGAAAAAAGACTTCGAAGTAATCGGCAACAAGGCTTAAACGAACTCCTGCGTCATATACAAATTTGGGAGAAACACTTTTGTTTTTAACTAGTCCAATATCGCCATAAGCATAAATCCAATTCCAGATATTAGTATTTGCATTAAAAGTGGTAATCCATTGATTTGCAAAAGGGTAGTCTAGTTTTGATTTGAATCCTCCTTCAGCCAAAATAATTTGTTGGCTTACAAATCCAGTATCTTCACTACGTCCTAAGTAGCTATAATCAAACAGATAATCGGTAGGTCGGTCTAAAGCAAAACTAAAAAAATCACCATCTTTTTCTGTGTCATTAAAAAGAAAAGTTCCTGCAAATAAGCGCAAGTTTAATTGACGATTATTAAGAAATAATTTTCTGTAATTAACAGTAGACGAGATTTTACTGAAGTTTTTTGATATTTGATAATCAACAGTATATCCGATAAAATCAATAAGATTAAAATCAGAATATCTATATCTGGCATTAAATACATTATAATCAGGAGTTGCAACAGGGTTTGCTTCATCTCTATCTCTTGAAACATTAATATTTCTAAAAGACAGTCTTTGTTTTTCGTTAGATCTAAGATTTTCAGGACGAAAATAAAAACTTACAGATGACGAGAATCTTCTGAATAGTAGATCAGGTGCATAACTAAACATACTTCCATTAATACCATAACGTATTTGATATAGTCCATAATCAGAAATTAGAGACCTATAAAACATAGATGCAGAACCTAGTAGTTTATTGGATTTAAAACCGTAGGCAGGAGATATGTTATATTCAAAATTTTTACGAATAAAAGACTTATTATAAAACTTTGATGCCAGTGTAAAACCGTCATAGACATTAAATTCAACTTCTGGAATAAAAAATATTTGACTATACCTGGGGTCTTCAACGTCTTGGAAAAACCTAAATTGAATAGGTTTATTGAATATCCACTTTAAATTTCTGTAGTTGTTCCGTCTATTTACTTCTGGAATATTTTGATCATAATCTAATACAAGTTTACTTATGTCTTCGTTGGCTATTTTTACTTTTTTAGTTCCTGTAATATTTGTAACCCAGGTTTTGGAAACAACATCTTTTTTTCTAAGTCCAACTAATGAAATAGGCATTGAGCTATTTCCTTTGTTTTTAATGGTTACTTCAAGAGAGTCTGCTTCTTTTTTTACTGATTTTATTTTAAAATCTAATTTTTTATTGGTTTGTATGAAATCTTCAAAAAACCACTCGATATTTTTTGGAGATAAAGAGGTTAAAATCTCTTTATATTCGCTAGAATTAGTGTGTTTTAGTACTTTTTGTGCGTAAAAATCCTTAATGCTCTGATCTACAATATTGTCATCGCCTAGATAATCTTCTAAATACTTAAATCCAACTCCTGCCTTATATGCATTAGCAATATTTTTATTAAATTTTACCAGTTGATCTTGAGGTAGTGTTAATGGTTGATCCAAATATAACCTAGCCATATTTTTGTACGCCAGGAAATATTGGTCATTAAACTTCAGATCAGCAGCATGAAACCAACGAATACCTATAACCTTGCTAAGTTTACCAATGATCTTCATTTCTGGGTAATACTGTTCTGTATACGCCATCATTAGGTAAATGTGTATAGCATCTTTTATCCAGGTGTCATATCTTGGGTTTATAAGAAGTGTTTTTTCAAGATATTCCTCAGTAATTGTCTTTAATTGCTTGATCTCATATTGAAAACCATCGGGAAATGGTCTTAAAATATCTGGTAATTGATTTAATCCATAAACAGGATTGTTTTTATAATCATTTTCTGAAATTAAAATCTTTTCAAATGGGTATGAACCTAGTCTTTTTTGTAAAAAATCGATAATCCTTTTTGTAGCGACAGATTTCATCTCCGGTATCAAATTATTATCGTCGATATTGCTTATAAATTGAATACCTTCTGTAGAAAAGCTATAAAAAGTAGATTTTTTTTCTAAATATAAATTTACTTGATTTCTTTTGTGACCTTTTAATTGTATTCTTTTTTTTGTTTCATCGTCGGATAGAAGGGTAGTTTCTATATTGAGGTCACTCACGATTTCATATGATTCTGGTATTGTAAAATCAATTTGATAATTGGCTAAAGGGGCGTATAGGTCATCTAGATTCTTGTGGCTATATATATTCCATTTTGTGTCATAAACTGCTGGAACGATATACCAGTATTTTAAACTAAAATTTCCGTTTTCATGATATCCATATCGAGTGAATTTACTACTTGGAACTTTGACCTTGTACCTTATATGAAAAGTTTGGCTTTCTCCTGGCAATATGGGCTTTGGAGATGTAATCCAGAGTATATCTTCAATTCCTTGGTGTCGTCCCCAGGGTAAGGATGACGTCTTTTTACCTGTAACACTTTGGATTATAGTGCCGCCTCGTTCTTCATTTTCTGCAAAATAAAAACGTTTTAGGAAATCTTCAGCAAATCTTTTGCCAAGAGGGGAAGTTTTACTCGAAAAACTATTAGCCCAATCATGAAAGAACACTTTTCTAAGAGTATCTGTAGAAGTATTTTGATAGGTTACTTCTTGCTCGATTGTTAATACTTTTTTTTCAGTATCAATATCGGCATTTATGATTACATTGTGCTGTGCAGAAGCGACAGTGAGTGTAAAAAAAACAATTACAAAATTATATATCCTTTTAATATTCAATTTTTACATTTGAATGAATGTACTTTCTGTATAAAGCAGATAAGGTTAATAAACTCTATCTGTTTAATCTTTTACTGCCTCAATATAGTATCTTAATTCGAGATTTTTCGAATTTACTTTTAATATTAATAACAGATTTGATAACAAATTGTTTTAAAAATTAGGACTTAAGTTATATTCTGCATAGAATTTATCCAAAATTTCTAATACTTCCTTTGGGGTATCTACGATGTGTATTAGATCTAAATCCCCTGGGCTTATATTTCCAAATTTTTGAAGTAATGTACTTTTTATCCAATCCATAAGACCACCCCAAAATTCTGTACTTACTAATATGATTGGGAATTCTGCAATTTTTTTGGTTTGTATTAGAGTTATTGCTTCAAATAATTCATCAAGAGTTCCAAACCCTCCTGGCATAACTACAAATCCTTGAGAATATTTTACAAACATTACTTTACGTACAAAAAAGTAGTCAAAATCCAGGCTTTTGTCACTATCAATGTATGGATTATCGTGTTGTTCAAAAGGAAGATCAATATTTAATCCAACAGAGGTTCCTCCTCCGAGATGAGCTCCTTTGTTTCCTGCTTCCATTATACCTGGTCCTCCGCCGGTGATTACTCCATATCCTTGGTTTACAATTTCTTTGGCTACATCTACTGCTAGTTCATAGTATTTATCATCTGTTTTTGTACGGGCAGATCCAAAGATTGATACGCAAGGTCCGATTTTACTCATTTTTTCGAACCCATTAACAAATTCTCCCATAATCTTAAAGATAGCCCAAGAGTCATTTGTTTTTATTTCATTCCAACCTTTGTGATGTTGTTCTTTTCTCATATAAATATTCTTTTAGTGTTATACGTTTAATTCTTTCTTTAAAAATTTGGCGGTATAACTTTTTTTATTCTTTATAATTTCTTCTGGTGTTCCTTTGGCTACAATTTCACCTCCATTTTTTCCTCCTTCGTAACCGATATCCACAATATGATCTGCCATTTTAATGACATCAAGGTTGTGTTCTATAATCAAAACAGTATTTCCTTTGTCTACTAATTCATTTAATACATCCATCAAAACACGAATATCTTCAAAATGTAAGCCAGTAGTAGGTTCGTCTAGGATATAAAATGTGTTACCTGTATCTCTTTTAGAGAGTTCTGTAGCTAGTTTGATACGTTGAGCTTCTCCTCCGGATAAAGTTGTGGACTGTTGTCCAAGGGTAATATATCCCAGTCCTACACTTTTAATGGTTTTTAATTTCCTGAAAATTTTAGGTATATGTTCAAAAAATAAACAAGCTTCATTGATTGTCATTTCTAATACATCAGAAATGGATTTTCCTTTATATCTGATTTCTAATGTTTCTCTATTAAAGCGTTTACCTTGGCAAGTTTCGCATTCAACATATACATCGGGTAAGAAATTCATTTCTATAACCCTCAATCCACCACCTTTGCAAGTTTCGCATCTTCCTCCTTGTACATTAAAACTGAAACGCCCAGGTTTATATCCTCGAATCATGGCTTCGGGAGTTTTGGCAAAAAGACTTCGTATTTCAGAGAAAACACCAGTATATGTTGCCGGATTTGATCTTGGAGTACGACCAATAGGAGATTGGTTAATATCAATAACTTTATCTGAATGTTCAAGTCCTTTAATGCTTTTGTAGGGCATTGGTTTTTTAACCCCATTAAAATAATAAGCATTGAGAATAGGATAGAGAGTTTCGTTAATCAGTGTTGATTTTCCACTTCCTGAAACCCCCGTTACAGCAATCATTTTGCCTAACGGTATATCAATAGAAACATTTTTTAAATTATTTCCTGTTGCTCCTTTTAGTGATATAGTTTTACCATTTCCTTTTCTGCGTTTTTCTGGGATTTCTATTTGCTTTTTACCACTTAGATAATCAGCAGTTAATGTATTGTGTGTTTTTAGTTCTACCGGGGTTCCTTCACTAATAATTTCTCCGCCATGTTTCCCTGCCAATGGACCAATATCGATAACATGATCGGCACGCTCTATCATATCTTTATCGTGTTCTACGACGATTACCGAATTTCCAATATCTCGTAGTTGAACAAGAGAGTTGATCAGTTTTTCATTGTCTCTTTGGTGTAAACCGATACTTGGTTCATCCAGAATGTATAGTACACCAACTAGTTGCGATCCTATTTGAGTGGCAAGTCGGATTCGCTGTGCTTCTCCTCCCGAAAGTGATTTGCTACTTCTGTTTAAAGAAAGATAAGTAAGACCTACATCTATTAAAAACTGAAGTCTGGCATTGATTTCTTTGAGGATCTCACCAGAGATTTTGTTTTGTTTTTCACTCAAATGATCTGGTAGGGTTTTAAACCATTCGGAAAGCTCAATGATATCCATTGTAGCTAATTCGGCAATATTTTTCTTATTTACCTTAAAATATAAAGATTCTTTACGTAATCTTGATCCTTCACATGTTGGACACTGGATGTTGTCCATGAAATCTTTGGCCCATCTTTTTAATGAAGTCGAGTCATTATTATTATATGTGTTTTCTATGAAAGTAGCAATACCTTCGAAATCAATCTTATATTCTCTGGTAACCCCTAGACTCTTACTTGTTATGCTAAATTTTTCTTTACCCCCATACAAGATAATTTGCATTGCCTCTTCTGGGATCTTTTTGATTGGATCTGTAAGTTTAAAATCGAAACGCTGAGCGATTAGTTCTAACTGTTTAAATATCCAATTATTTTTTTGAGGTCCTTGAGGGACTAGCCCTCCATTTTTAATAGATATAGAATCATCAGGAATAATTTTTTTTACATTTACCTCATATAAATTACCTATACCATTACACCTTGGACAAGCGCCTTTTGGAGAATTAAATGAAAAATTATTGGGTTCTGGGTTAGGGTACGAAATACCACTAGAAGGACACATTAAATTTCGACTAAAGAAACGAACCTCTTGTGTTTCTTGTTCTATAACCATTAATACATCTTCGCC
Organism: Aquimarina sediminis; assembly: GCF_002895435.1. Taxonomy (GTDB): domain Bacteria; phylum Bacteroidota; class Bacteroidia; order Flavobacteriales; family Flavobacteriaceae; genus Aquimarina; species Aquimarina sediminis. Next base: position 608,981 of record NZ_POYJ01000001.1, on the reverse strand, counting down.
ATGATACATGGCTGTATTAATAGTCTCCATTAAACGTTTTGAGTTATCTTTATCTTCTTTGACCATTAATCGATCAATCACAATCTCAATATCATGAGTTTTGTATCGATCTAACTTCATTCCTTTGGTGATATCATTAATTTCACCATCAGTACGTACTTTAACGAAGCCTTGCTTGGCTATTTGTTCGAATAACTCTCTATAATGACCTTTTCTGGATCTAATAATAGGAGCGAGTATATTTATTTTTTTTCCGGAAAAATCTTTTAAAATAAGGTTTTTAATCTGTTCATCACTATAACTCACCATTTTTTCACCAGTGTTATAGCTATAAGCATCACTTCCTCTAGAAAACAATAATCGCAAAAAATCGTAAACCTCAGTAATGGTTCCGACTGTACTACGAGGGCTTTTACTAGTTGTTTTTTGCTCGATCGCTATTACGGGAGAGAGTCCGTCGATTTTATCAACATCAGGACGTTCTAGTCCCCCTAAAAATTGTCTGGCATAGGCAGAAAATGTTTCTATATACCGCCTTTGTCCTTCTGCATATATTGTATCAAAAGCTAAAGAAGATTTTCCAGACCCTGATAACCCTGTTATAACTACTAGTTTTTCGCGCGGTATAGTAACATCAATGTTTTTCAAGTTGTGAACACGTGCTCCTAAAACCTCAATATTTTCTTCTGATGTTACCATAAAATTTTAACCAAGATTGCAAATGTAGGTATTTGCTGGCGTTTTGTAAAATGGGTTTAGTTTCAGTTTTGTTAAATCGATGTTTTTTAAATTTTTAACAGTTTTGTTAAATGTGTTAGATATTATACGTGTTTTAACAAAATAACTAATAAGAATACTCTAAATCATTAACTTAGCGATTCACAAACTCATTGAAGTCTTTCTTATTAACAGTATAAATAGCCCAAATTAGTTACTAAAGAAATTCTTCAAAATTAAAACTAATCACAATGAAAAACATGTTCAAAATTGCGATTACCTTTTTGATGGTAATCAATTTTATGCATGCTCAACAGCAGCATAAACCGAGCGAAATTGTAGCACAAAAAAAGTCACAAGGGTTAAATTTTCAGGATGTTAGTATACTTAGCTTAACCACAAAACAAAAAGCAAATGCTCAAGTTCCAAAAGAGGTTAAGGAGTATAGCATTCTTTCTTTGAATACAAAGAAATTTAATTCAATGAAATCTTCCGCCCCAGAAACAATGAATTTGGAAATTCCGGGAGAGAAATCGTCCTTGATATTAGAATTAGTAAAAGTTGATATCACTACAGATGATTTTGAGGTTATAGAAATGCCTTCGGGTAAATCTATTGTACCTGTAGAAAAGGCTCTTCATTACAGAGGAGTTGTAAAAGGGAAGTCTAATTCTATTACAGCCATAAGCTTTTATGAAAATAAAATGTCTGGATTGATCAGTATAGATGGAGATCATGGAAATATAGTTATAGGACCATTAGAAAACAGTAAGTCACATATCGCTTATAAAGATAGTGATATTAGTTACCTTAATGATTTTGCTTGTAGATTGAAAGAGCAAGAAAACGCTGAAGAATATACTATAGAGCAACTTTTTGGTAATACAACTAATAAGGCTGCGGCAAAATGCCCTAAAGTTTTCTTTGATATTGATACAGATATCGTACAGGATAAAGGAGGAAGTCAAGGAGCTTCTAATTTTATACAATCAGTGTTTAATCAAGTAGCCGTATTATACTCTAATGATAATATAACTATAAAGTTATCAGGTATGAAAACCTGGACTTCGTCGAAGCCATTTAGTAATAGTTTGGATAGTTATAGAAATTATAGAAATCAAAATAGCTTTAATGGAGATTTAGGGCATTTTGTGACGTATAATTTTTCTGGAGGAGTTGCATGGGTAAGTGCGCTTTGCGGATCACATAAGTATGCGGTTTCTGGGATTAATAAAAATTATAGTAATGTGCCAACATATTCTTGGACAGTAGGTGTAATTGCCCATGAACTAGGTCATAATTTTGGTTCCCACCATACTCACGCTTGTAGATGGAATGGTAATAACACTGCTATTGACGGTTGTTACAATACCGAAGGAGGGTGTGCAAAACCAGCAATTCCTTCTGGAGGAGGTACAGTAATGAGTTACTGCCACCTTACGAATGTTGGTATTAATTTTACTAAAGGATTCGGCTCTCAACCGGCAAATGTAATGCGTAATTTCATCAACTCTTCTAGCTGTACAGGAGCTTGTGGTGGCGGTGGATGTTCTGATGGAGATTCGGTTACTGTAACATTTAAAAATGATGCTAACTGTACATTGGAGTATTTTAGAAATAATACCTCGCAATTTTCAATTAGTTCGGGTCAAACCAGACAAGTGTCAACAACTGTAGGTACAAATTGGGTCGCGAAAAACTCATCTAATGCTACTATAGATAGTTTTGCAATTCAATGTAATCAGAATAATTATGCTTCTAATGGTAATTGTTCTGGTGGCGGAATCAGCTGTGTAGGGGTAGCTCCATGGTCTAGCTCTCAAACCTACTCTGTAGGTGATAGAGTAACTTATAATGGAAATTTATATGAAAGAACGGCTAGTGGATGGAAAAACCTAGGTCCTTGCCCGACCGATCCTACAGATCCTTGTGAGGGAGTTGCTCCTTGGTCTAGTGGTGTAAATTATTCTGTAGGCGATAGGGTAACTTATCAAGGTAATTTATATGAAAGAACAAGTAGTGGATGGAAAAACCTAGGTCCATGTGGAGCTGCACGTTTACAAGCAGAGCTTCTTCCTGGAGGAGGTGTTGTTACTGGTGAGTTAAGTCTAAAAGCTTATCCAAATCCAGCACATGACATTCTTACCATAGAAGTTAGTAATGTACTTAATACATCATCAAAAGTATCTTTTAAAGATATAAACGGAAGAGTATTAAGAGTTCTTGAGTTAGATACACCTCCAGGAGGAAAGAATCGTCATACTATAGATATTAGTATGCTTTCTCCAGGAATGTATTTTGTACAGGTAACTGATGCAAAAAGAACCATTACTAAAAAAGTTTCAATAAAATAATAATTTTTTAATTTGGGCTATAAGGGTGAGGCATCTGCTTCACCCTTTTTTTGTTTAATAGCTATTCATTCCAGGCTTTGAGATTACTTATGGGGATATCAAAACCTAACAATGTATGATCTTTTGCAAAATAGGAGCCATTACTTGTTTTTACCCAATTTTCCCAGGTAACCTCAATGCCTCCAATTGGAATAATTGAGACCCACATTTTGTAACTTATGGGAAGATAATTTTTGTCTACTTTCCACAGGTAAGAATCCCCAGGTGTAGTACCACCGGATGCATAGGTAACTAATAATCTATTGGTTCCATCTTGTAATCTTACTAGTTTTCGAGTTGTTCCTTTGTCAAATAGCTTGTGTGGTGCTACTATCCAAAATGAATCATTATTAAAACTTGCTAGAGCTGCTTTTAAAATTTTTCCTTTTTGTTTACTATCTAATTGAGAGGTGCCTAGAATTTTACTTTTCTTGGGGTCGTCAAGATATAGAAGAACAGAATCGTTATTCGTTTTTACGGTTACGGTATTAGATTTCTTATTCCATATATAGTGATTCTTGTTTCTAAAGGTCCATTGTAGGTAATCTGTGTTTAAATAGTTATGATGTTTAACAGTTTCTTGAATTTTTAGCGCAAAACGATCAGCTTCTGTACCGGTTTTACCATTTGGAAGTTTTTCATCCAAAGAAAAATATAATATTGCGATTGTAATCATAAGCAAGGTTATGCTTATGATTAATATTTTAATCACTTTAAAGATTTTTTTTCTCAAGATTTAATCTATATAAATTGGTTACATCTTAATTCTCTACAAATTTAGTATCAGCTAAGGTTTCGAAGTATCTTGGAGGTTAATTTTTAGGATATAATTAACAAATTATTTAATTTAGCAATACTTCTAAACAAATACCCCATTGTGTTTTGATAAACCTTTTTAGATTAAGTTTTTACGTAATTTTTTTATTGGTGTTAGTATTGTCGCTCCCTGAAGTTCAGGCGCAAAAAAATGATATTATAGACAACCTCACTATTCCATTAGTTAATTCTAAAGATAAAAAACGAATTTCTAGACTACTAGAATTAGCAAAATCTTATCAAAATAAGGATCAAAAAAAAACAATAAAATATGCTAATGAATCACTCTCTATAAGCAAAAGAATTGGTGATTTGCTGAGTACTGGAAGGGCGCGTATTTTGCTTGGAGATGCCTATAGTATCTCTGGAGAATTTGATATTTCTGAAAAGCATTTTGAAAAAGCTAAGGATATATTTTCTATAATTAAAAGTGAAAAAGATGAAGCAAGATTATATGGGTATATGGGAGAGTTATATCTAAAAACAAATAGATATGATAAGGCAGAGAAATATTACTTAAAAGGATTGGATCTTAGCAAGAAAATAAAAGATGATGAAGCGATTACCTGGGCGATGAATAATCTTGTTGCTACCTATTCTGCTAAAGGAGAAATTAAAAAAGCCAAAAACTTAGCTTTTGAAGCCTTGCGATTAGCAGAATTGCTTAAGGATAATAATTTACAGATTAACTTACATGTTAAGATTGCTGATTTGATAATTTACCAAAATGGTAATGCTGATAAAGTAAGTTTACACTATGATAAAGCTCTAGAAATTGCTGAAAGTATTAATAACCCTAGAGCTATCAGTGGTATTAATATACAAAAAGCCATATTTCTAAGTCAAAAAGAGAAGTATAAGGAAGCCGAAAAATATTATTTGGACGCTTTAAAAATATGTAAAGAAAAGGGATACTATTATAGGATTATATTGATATATAGCAATTTTGGTATCACATCACTTATGAGAGGGGATTATAAATCGTCTTTAGATTATTTTGGTAAAGCTAGGGAAGTAGCAAATAAAACAGGTAACAAGGAGAGAGAGGCTCGAATTAATGAATACATAGGGGTTGTACATATTGAACAGGGAGATTATCAAAAAAGTATTGAGTTTTTGTATAAGAGCCTTAATTTTTATGAAGGTATAAAGGATAAGGCTTCGTTATCTGGAATTTACAATAATATGGGAGAGGCATTTTTTCTGTTGAATGATTTGAAAAAGGCAGAAGAAAGCTACTATAAGGCATTGAAAATCTTTAAAGAGCTAAAATTGCAAAAAGGGATTGCAATTTCATATTTGAATCTTGGTAGAATTTTGGTTAAAGAGAAACGATATCAGGAAGCTGTATCATATTTAAAACAAGCGTATGATGGCTTTTATAAGCTAGGTCTTTCAAGAGAAACTATACAGTATTATAATGCTATGGCAGAGTGTATGCAGAGTCAAGAAAAGTTTGATGAAGCTGTTGAGTGGATGAACAAAGTGATGGAAAAAGAAAATGAGTTAGAGAAATTTCAAAAAATTGCTATAGAGTCATATACGAGATTAGGTACTATCTATTTTGAGTTAGAAGAGTATCAAAAAGCAGTAATCTTTTTTCAGAAAAGCCTGGAACCATCTATAAAGATGCAATCTCGAATGGAAATTAAGAACAACTATTATTGGTTGTCAAAATGCTATGAAGAATTGGATGAATATGATAAAGGGTTGTTCTATTATAAGAAATATACAACAATGAATGATAGTATCTTTAATATTAATAAAATCAAACAAATAGCCGACATACAAATAAAATACGATACTGATAAAAAAGAAAAAGAGATATTACTTCTCCAGAAAGAAAAGGAATACCAAGCCATTTTGTTTAATAGCCAAAAAGAAGAGCTATATAGGGTAAGTTTGGAAAAGGACTTAGAAACAGAGCGAAAAGAACGCGATATTATTCAATTGGAAGCTGCTAGAAGAAAAAGTAGGATAGATCAGTTGAATATGGAGAATAGCCTACAGATTGCTGAAAAAGAAATTAAGAGTAATCAATTAGATATCCAAAAATCCCAGTTAGAGCGTGAGTTGTTACTTAGAAATATAGCAATTGGAGGAGGAATTCTTGCTCTGGTAGTTTCCTTTTTTGTGTTTGCATATTATCGTCAAAGATTGAAGACACAAAAGATTTTATTGAAAAAAGAAATAGAGGCAATAAACGCAAATTATGATGGTAGAGAAAAAGAAAGAGAGAGAATAGCAAAAGAATTACATGACGGAATAGCTGGTAATCTGGCAGCAATTAAACTAGATTTATCTAAACTTTCGAATTTTTCGAATTCTGAATTGCAGAAAATAATCCAAAATGTAGATGGAACTTATAATGAAGTACGTACACTTTCTCATGATTTAATACCTCCAAAGATCCTTAAAAGCCCATTTGATAAATTAATAAAAGATTACCTTAACAACCTTTCCAAAACTTGCTCGTTTATAATTAATAATGATTTCTATCCAGCTTCACGATTTGATCAAATTGCCGATAAGATAAAAATTGAGTTATACAGAATTACTCAAGAATTAATGAATAATATTATAAAACATGCTAAGGCAGATCAAGTAGATTTGCAATTTACAATGCTGGATAAACAGATTAAATTTATTATAGAAGATAATGGGATAGGGTTTGATTCAGAAAATGTATCGCAAGGGATAGGTCTCAGGAATATTCTATCTCGCACAAAGTCCTTAAGGGGTAATATGCACATTGATACATTAATTAATAGGGGAACTATTGTAGAAATATGCATTCCTATAACTGAAAAGTAAAACTCTAGCTAGATATCGATAATAAGGTTCGCTTAAAGAGAGTTGTAATATTCAAAAGATTTAAGAATCAAATCATCAGATACAATGCAGTTATATTTAGCCTCACCAATAGTTTCTAGCAAGACAAAATAGATATTCCCTTTTTCATTCTTTTTATCATGAATGAGTAACTCCGTGATTTTTTGATAATCTTTTGGATCAATACTAATTTTTGGGAATGTTGCAAGGATAACTCTATTGATAAATTGTAAATCATCTTGGCTTAGAGATAGCAATTCTGTAGAGATAAAAGCTTCCATAATCATTCCTATTGCAATCGCTTCGCCATGTAATAATGTAGGTTTTTCTGGATTTGCAAGGTAAAAAGATTCAATAGCATGCCCTAGAGTGTGGCCAAAATTAAGGTACTTACGTATATTTTGTTCTGTAGGATCTTCAGAAACAATTTTATTTTTAATAATTACAGATTCATAAATCATTTGATCCAGATCATCAAAATTGAGTTGAGATAAATCACTTATCTTCTCCCAATAATCACGATCTTGAATGAGCCCGTGTTTTAACATTTCGGCAAACCCACTACACATTTGATTTATAGGTAAAGTTGTTAAATATTCGGTGTCGATTAATACCATTTCTGATTCACTAATAACACCGACCATATTTTTTAGATTACCTAAGTCAACACCAGTTTTTCCGCCGACAGAAGCATCAACCATTGATAACAAAGAAGTTGGGATGTTGATATAGCTAATTCCTCTCATGTAAGTACAAGCTACAAAGCCACCTAAATCTGTAATAACACCACCTCCTAAGTTTAACATAAGACTCTTTCTATCCATTCCCAATTCAGATAAGGCGTTCCAGATACCGCTACATGTTTCAATATTTTTATGGATTTCTCCATCTTCTATCTCTATTACCTCGATATCATATTGCTTTTCAATCTTACTCATTAGTAGTAATAAGCAATGTTCATGGGTGTTTGTGTCTACTAGAATACAAATTTTTGAATGGTTAGCTGTATCAAGGTAAGTATTTAATGCTGTATAGCATTCTTGACCAAAATAGACGACAGAATCTTTAGAGATTATGGGCTTCATATTGTATAGAATTATTGGCGACGAAATTAAGCAGAATTTATGTCAAAATAAACCTACAAGTTCTATATTTGCGGATATCTTAAAATAAATATTAATGTTCATGTAGAAATAGTAATATTTTTACATAAATGTCTTCAAAATTGAAGATTCTTAAAATTAGTTTTTGATGGAACAAAACAACTTGTTTGACAATACAGAGACGGCATTTGCTCTAAAAAGCGATTCAGAATTGGAAAGAGCTTATTTTCTGTTTAAAATGATTTCTAATGAACCATTAGTTAGAATAGGAACGGCAGTTACAAATTTTGCTATAAAAGCACATTTGCCTGTTCAAGGATTAATTAGAGCTACAGTTTTTGATCATTTTTGTGGTGGAGTTAGTGAAGAAGATTGCTTGTCGGTAGTCGACAAGATGTATGAGAAAAAGGTATGTTCAGTATTAGACTATTCGGTTGAAGGAAAAGAAGAAGAAGCACAATTTGATGCTGTATTAAATAAAACCCTGAAACTGCTTGAGTTTGCAGATGAAAAAGATGCTATGCCATTTGGTGTGTTCAAGCCAACAGGATTTGGCCGTTTTTTGATTTGGCAAAAGAAGACTGAAGGAACAGTATTAACAGCAGAAGAAGAAAAAGAATGGCAACGTATTGAAGAACGTTTTGATATGGTATGCAGAAAAGCATATGATTGCAATGTTGCATTGTTAATTGATGGAGAAGAAAGCTGGATGCAAGATGCTGCAGATGAGTTGGTGTCTAAAATGATGCGAAAATACAATAAAGAAAAAGCTATCGTATACAATACATTACAGCTTTATAGACATGACCGCTTAGAATATTTGCAAAAATTACATGAAGAAGCAAAGACACATGATTTTAAGATTGGTGTAAAGATTGTTCGTGGTGCTTATATGGAAAAAGAAAACGAACGAGCTGAAGAAAAGGGATATCCAACTCCTATATGTAGGGATAAAGAGCATACTGATCAGAATTTTGACACCACAATGAGGTATATTCTTAATAATCTAGATGATATCTCCGTATTTATAGGAACGCATAACGAAGAGAGTAGTTATAAGGCAATGGAGTGGATGAAAGAATTGGGTATTGATAAGAACGATTTCAGAGTGTGGTTCGGTCAGTTGTATGGTATGAGTGATCATATTAGTTTTAATCAAGCGGCATTAGGATATAATGTAGCAAAGTATCTACCTTTTGGTCCTGTACGTGATGTGATGCCGTATTTGATTCGAAGAGCAGAAGAGAATACATCGGTTGCCGGGCAAACTAGTAGAGAGCTAAATTTACTCTCTCAAGAAAAGAAAAGAAGGAGATTGTAGCCTAATAAATTAAAAGCTGGAAGACACGATATTGATTCCAGCTTTTTTCGATTATATTGTTGTTCTGTTAAACGAAAAGAAATTCAAAAAATAGAAGGATGAATTTAAATCAAGTCACAGTGCCTTCAATAGATATTCAGAAATCTATTTCTTTTTATAAAGAACTAGGTTTGCATCTTATCGTTGAAGCATTACCACATTATGCGCGTTTCGAATGTAAAGAAGGTGATAGTACTTTTTCTATTCATCAGGTAGAAGAGTTGCCTAGAGGAGAAGGGGTATGTGTATATTTTGAAACAGAAAAACTGGATACAGAGGTAAAGCGTCTTATAGCTAATGGAATACAATTTGAACAATTACCAACTGATCAAAGATACCTATGGAGAGAAGCAAGGCTTAAAGATCCTGACGGGAATCAAATAATATTATATTATGCTGGGGATAATAGAAAAAATCCACCTTGGAGAATAAATTAATAGTATACAAACACTTGGGCATGAGTATTCCTGTAATTGATAAAACCTTTGATAACCAAAATTTCTCTAATCAAAAATTGCCTTCGAGAGAATATGATAATTGTACGTTTATAAACTGTGATTTTTCTAGTACAGATATGTCCGTAGTTACTTTTTTGGAGTGTAAATTTGATACGTGTAATTTTAATTCGGTTAAAGTAAAAGAAGCTTCGTTTCAAGAAGTTATCTTTGTTGAATGCAAAATGCTGGGAGTAGATTTTGGATCATGTAATGATTTTTTGTTTGAAGCAGAGTTTGACAACTGTAATCTTGATTATGTATCTTTTTACGGTTTTACGATGAAGAATACAAGATTTAAAGGGTGTAGTTTAAAAGAAACTGATTTTTATCGAAGTAATCTTACTGGTTCTATATTTTCGGATTGTAATTTGGATGGCGCTATTTTTGAAAACACTATTGCTGAAAAAGTCGATTTTAGAACTGCTATTAACTATGCTATTGATCCAGAGGTTAATCAGCTAAAAAAAGCTAAATTTTATTCATCAGGGCTTTCAGGCTTATTAATAAAATACAATTTGGATATAGAGTAATTACTTCTTTAGAGTTTGTTATTCACTGAAAATAGGGTGTAAAAGAATATACTTTTTCGGGTATCTTGCAATTGTTTTTTATGGTCATTTAATACACTTACATTTCACGCAGCTATTACTATGTTTAGCTACTATTTGAGGTTTTACTTTAAAAAGTGATTGTTAAGTGGTAATACTTATTATTATACATGTTTAAGTTTCAAAAAAAGTATTTTGCTTTAACAATCCTTATTTTTTTTATAGAAGTTCTGATAGCTCTTTTTGTAAACGATAGGATTATTCGTCCATATCTGGGAGATACAATTGTTGTTTTACTTATATATTGTTTTTTCCGAAGTTTTTTGAATATTAACCCATTAAGAATTGCTATTGGCACTTTGTTATTCTCGTATATAATAGAAGTTTTACAGTATTTTGAGTTTGTTAAGCTTTTGGGGTTAGAACATTGTAAACTAGCAAAGATTGTATTAGGAAGTTCCTTTGCGTGGTTGGATATACTTTCTTATACTTTAGGATTTATTATACTACTTTGGTTGGAGAAATTATTACCGAAAAAGGAAGTAAACTAGAGTACTGCCACTATAGTATTGGTTTCCTGTTTTTTTGAATAGTATTAAATATAATGGTTAAGATATCAATTAGGTTATAAATTTCTTCTTCATTCAAAGAAGCAAACCCCATTCTAATACCGTTATGACCTGAATTATCATTGTCATAACGACGCCAATCAGAATTAAGTTCTATGTCGAATTTTTCTGCTTCTGCATGTATTTCTTCCCAAGTATATGCTTTATGTAGTTTTACCCAAACTGCCATTCCGCCTTTTGGTATTTCAAAATCAAAATATTCATTAAGCTTGCTTTTTAGTAAAGAACAAAACAAATCTCTTCGGTTTTTATAAATTTTTAATACTTTGTTACAATGTCTCAGCACGTCTCCTGTATTGATCATTTGGGCAAGAGTTTGTTCTAACAAAGTATCACCTTGTCTATCTATGATTCGTCTTAGTGATGCTGCTTCATCTATAAAATCTTTGGGAGCAATTAAATATCCGATTCGTATCGAAGGCGCAATAATTTTGGTGAAACCACCAATGTATATAACATTACCTCTCTTATCATTGCTGGCTAAAGGTAAAATAGGAGCATTACTATAATGAAAATCGTAGTCATAGTCATCTTCAATAATTGCAAAATTGTATTGTTGAGCCAATCTTAATAAATTCATACGCCTTTTAGCGGATAAGGTTACTGTAGTGGGGTGGTGGTGGTGCGAAGTAACGTATACTGCAGTTATTTTTTTGGTTAGGCAAAGTTTTTCTAGAGCACTAATATCTAGCCCTTGATTATCTACAGGGATTTGTTCAATTTGCCCTCCTGCTTCTTTAAAAGTATTATCAGCAGTCATATAATTTGTAGTACCCACAACAATTTTACTTTTTGGAGAAAGTAATAGCTTACTAGCGAGATAAATTCCCATTTGACTTCCGCGAGTAATCATAATATTATCTACTGTTATATGGAGTCCTCGTGTTTGATTTAGGTAGCTTACCAGTGATTTTCTTAGCGCTAAGTTTCCGTGCGTAGAACCATATGTTAACAAATCATCATGATGACTTTTTTTAGTAATATTTCGGTATATTTTGGCAATCTCCTCAATAGGAGCTAATCGATGATCGGGCGATCCGTCATCAATTCTAAGAATTTTGGATTGTGCTGTACTGCTAGAGTTACGTTGAAGATGCAAACGGGTTAAAAACGGAAAACCACTTTTTTCTTTTGAAGAAATTTGTGAATTAGATGTATCAAAATATTCAGGATTAATGATAGGTAATGATCCTGTAACAAAAGTTCCTCTAGCAGGAATAGTTTCTATCCAGCCTTGCGAGATAAGCTCTTCGTATGCAGCTATAACTGTTTTGCGATGAATACATAAATCTTCTGCTAACTTGCGTGAACCTGGTAATTTAGTAGAAGGAGGTAGTTTTCCCGATTTAATATAACCAATAACCTGATCACACAATTGTAAGTATAAATTACGATTACTGTCTCGTATAAGATTAATGTTATTTTTAAATGGAAACATAACTGGACTATTAAGTATTTGTAAACTGGATTGGTATAACCCACCATAAAACTAATATTTTTGAGTACTAAATAAAATTTTTATGGGAGAATATTCAATATCAGAATTAAATAAAGTAGTTAGAGGTCCAAAAAGAGCTACATATGATACTAGTACTATACATGAGATACTAGATGATGCGTTTTTATGTCATGTAGGTTATGTGTATAAGGGTCAGGCAATAGTTATTCCTACTGCTTATGGAAGAATTGAAGACAAAATATATATTCATGGCTCACTAAAGAACCGTATGATGCTTGGTTTGTTAGAAACTGGTGAAGCAAGTCTATCTGTTACTCACCTTGATGGTTTGGTGTTAGCACGATCCGCATTTCATCATTCTGCCAATTATAGATCCGTAAATGTGTTTGGAGTAGTAAAGAAGGTTGAAGATCCAAAGGAAAAGATGGACGCCTTAGCTTGTATTTTAAATCATATGATTCCTGGGCACTGGGATAATGTTAGGCAACCAAATAAAAAAGAATTTAATGCCACTTTAGTACTTGAAATCAGTATAGAAACTGCCTCAGCCAAAGTTAGGGTAGAGGGAGTAGTGGATGAGCCTGGAGATTATAATAGTTCAATATGGGCAGGAGTTGTACCTATTAAGCAAGTAGCCTATGATGCAGTTTCTGATAAAGATTTACAAAGCGATATTGATGTGCCAAAGGCTGTATTGGATTATGTAAAGGCAAACAACAAATGACGTAGATATGCTTACTGATGAAATAAAAAGATATGTAGATAGTAGCGTTTTGTGTTGGTTAGCAACATCATCAATAAATAATATACCAAATGTATCTCCAAAAGAAGCTTTTACATACTATAAAAATGAAATTATTATAGCTAATATTGCTTCCCCTCAAACGGTAAAAAATATCAAAGTAAATGATAATGTTTGTGTTAGTTTTATTGATGTTTTTATTCAAAAAGGGTTTCAGTTAAAAGGAAAGGCTGCTATAATTACAAAAAAAGATTCGAGTTTTAGATTATTAGAAAAACCACTATTGGATATTACAAAAGGGAAGTTTCCTTTTCATACGATTACAAGTATTACTATTGAAGAAGTAAAACCGATTATAGCACCAAAGTATATTTTGTATCCAGAGACTACTGAAGAAGAACAAATACAAAATGCAGTACTACAATATAAACCATAGAAAAGAATAGTATTATGCTAGAAATGAGACCAACTTGCGAGAATTGTAATAAAGCTTTGCCTAATGATAGTGATGAAGCAATGGTATGTACTTTTGAATGCACATTCTGCACTACTTGTGTCGAGACTATTTTACACAATGTTTGTCCTAATTGTGGAGGTGGATTTGAAAAAAGACCAACTAGACCTGTAAATTGCTTAACAGGTAATTGTGTAGAGAAATACCCTGTAGGTACCAGAGTAGTACATAAACCAATTGATAAGGGTACATTTCAAGAAGTACTAGAATTTTTAAAAAAAATAGACCCCAGAAAAAGATAATTATGATAACCATTAGAAGAGCAAATATTGAAGATACGGAACAAATTTCTTGTTTGGGAAGAAAAACTTTTGATGAAGCGTATGGAGAGTTTTTTAATAATAAAACAAATCTAATGACTTACTTAGATTCTGCTTTTTCAATCAATAAAATTAAAAATAGTTTGTCAAAATCAGAAAACAAATATTGGGTTGTAGCTGATGAAAAGAGTTATGACCTGATAGGATATGCTAAGTTGAAAATAGATTCGTCATCAGAGTTTATTGAAGATCAGAATGTATGTAAATTACAACGAATATACTTATCCCAAGGATATGAAGCGAGGGGCATTGGTAGCCAGTTGCATGAACGTATTTTAAAATCTGTTATTGAAAGCGGGTATAATTATATATGGCTATCAAATCTGAAAATGAAAAAGCAAGCTGTTTCTTTTTATAAAAAGAAAGGATATGACGTAGCTGGAGAACATAATTTTAGTATCGGCGACGAAACATTTGAATTTTGGGCAATGAAAAAGAGGTTGTTTTAATATAATACAAGGTATACCATCAATGCAGACCTATAATTTGGGTGCAAAATTGAACACAGAGACCTTACCAATTGTAATATGGTAGGGTCTTTTTTTTGATTTTTATAAACTAATTTTTAATTCCTTATTCCTAAATATTGAAATTGAGAGTGTTTGCTCCAAAAAAAATATTTCCAAATAGCAATTTATTAGTCTATTAAGTATATTAGATGCGTTATTCTTAGTATTTGTTGATTAAACGAATAATATCGTAAATAAACCTAACCCAACCCCAATTAGAATAATGGATTGTATTCATAGATTTAATATTGTACTATTTTTTTTCCTTTTTACTTCTTCTTTTTATAGCCAACATAGCCATTTTAACAATTTAGAAAGGCAATTTGACAGTTTAGAGAATATGTCATCAGATAAGGCATTAATTCACGCCAGAGAGATGGTAAAGTATAGTTTAAAGAATAAAAATAATACCTACTTGGTTAGCAGTTATGTGAAATTGGCTACTGCATATGAAAATCTAACAAAATCTGACTCTGCTGTAGTATTTTATGATAAAGCACTTGATTTAAGTAGAACTGTAGATAGTGATACATTATTTGCTTTCTCGGTTATACGTATGAGCCAGTTAAATAGTATTCGTGGTAATCAGGAAAAAGTTGTTAATCTTATTTTTGAAGCTTTGCAACAAGTAGAAAATAATCCAGACCAGAAACATAAGCATAAATTATATTATAAGTTATCAGAAGTACATAGAGAGTTAGGTGCTTTTGATAAAGCAGAGCATTATTTAAGGGTAATTATAGAAGAAGCAGAATCAGATGATTTGCTTGCCGCGGCATATAACTCTTTAGGTTTGCTTCAATACAGTAATAAAAATTACAAGGATGGAAAAGCAAACCTTTTGAGGAGCCTCAAAATTTATAGATTACAAAAAGACAATTATAATACCTGTAGTATGCTGATTAATTTGGGAGCGTTACATTATCAATTAAAAAAGTACGAAAAGGCAAAAGGATATTTGATTGAAGCAAAAAGTATTTCTAAATCATCAGGATATCTAAATTTATACAGTATGGTACTCGCCAATTTATCTGTAATATTTCACAAGGAAAAAGATTATGAGAAAGAACTAGTTTATTTAAAAGAATCTGAAGAATTAGCAAAGAATACAGGGAATTATCAAACGCTTTCTACGGTAGCAAACAATATGATGTTCATATATGCACGGCAATCTGATATGAAAAATGTTAGAAAATATGCTCGTAAATATAGAAATGCTATCGATAGTTTATACAAAACTGAGCAGAATAAAAAAATATTTGAAATAGAAACAAAGTATGAGACCTCTAAGAAGGAGTTCCAAATTGCTCGCCAAAAAGAAACAATGTTTATGCAAAGAGTATATATAGTAATAGCAGTTTTATTGGCTTTGTTGTTAGGAGCAATACTATTTTTGTACAGACAGCGCCTAAAAACACAAAAACTACGGTTTATACATCAGGAAGATTTAAATGAAGAAAAGATTAATAATCTATTAGATGCTCATAAATTACAAAAAATAAAGGCTTCTGTTGATGGTCAGAATAAAGAGCGAGAACGAATTTCAAAAGATCTTCATGATGGTATAGGAGGAAATTTGGCAGCTATCAAAATGAGACTAGAAAGGGTAAAGGATAGGTTACCATCTGAATTAGACTGTGTAATTACCAGTATAAATCAAACTTATGATGAAATTCGCTCAATATCTCATGATTTAATGCCCAGAAATATTCATCACCTCTATTTTACAGATTTAGTAAAGGATCTTATAGGGTTTTCAGTACGTAAAGATGTAGAAGTTAAATGTTACATTCATCCAGAAAAAGAATTGAATAATATTCCCGAAAGTTTACAACTAACAATCTATAGGATCATACAAGAATTAATTACCAATATAAATAAGCATGCCACTGCTACAGAAATTTCGATTAATATTACAATTTACGAGAAGAGTAACCAGGTAAATATGATAATTGAAGATAATGGAGTAGGCTTTGATGTTAAAAAGAGTAACCTAGGGGTTGGGTTACGAAGTATAAAACAAAGAATATCCAATAATAATGGGAGTATTAAAATAGATTCTAATTATGGGATTGGTACTATTGTTTGTATAGAACTCCCATACTACGAATTAGCAGTTACTGATTAGATAGATCAAAGTGAAAATAGGTTACTTAGTAATATTTAACGAGGTTATTTTGGCAATAGAATCACAATTTTCTATTAACATATTTATGTTTTTATCTCTAACCAACCCTTCAATGAAGTATATTCTACATGAATCCAGTTTAGTATTACTTTTTGAAAAATCGACATCACCATCTTTTAGCACAACCGAAATATCCGCTGTATCAATTTTGTGTTTTTGCATATTAGAAAATGCCTGTTCAGAGTAATTTTTATCCTTGATTCTAATATTTTTTAGCACCCTTGCAGATGGGCTATAATCACAAGAAGCTTTTTTTCCGCCTAAAAAGAAAAATAGAAGAATAAGACCAATAACAAACCCTCCTAAGTAATAAAATAATCGATGTGCTAGTTTCATAGACTGTTTACAATAAAATGATGCCAAATGTAAGTAAAGTTACAAACAATAACAGGTGTAAAAATGCAAAAATTATACAATAAACTGGATATGTTTTTTTAGAGTATTGTTTTTGTTGTATAACTTCTGTGATGTATTAGCATTAAGATTATAGGATCAATAAATTTATATCCCTATAAGAAAGATCAAACCAGTCGGCAATTGGCTTGCTGGTTAATATCCCATGATAAAAATATAATCCGTTTTTAAGTCCTCGATCAAAACGAACTGCATTTTCTATTCCTCCTTCATCACCGATTTGTAGTAAATATGGAGTGAAAATATTACTTATTGATAAAGATGATGTTCTGGCATAACGAGAAGGTATGTTAGGAACACAATAATGAATTACTCCATGCTTTACAAAAGTTGGATGATCATGAGAAGTAACTTCGCTGGTTTCAAAACAGCCTCCCATATCAATGCTTACATCGATAACTACAGCACCTGTTTTCATGCGCTCGACCATTGTTTCAGTCACAATAACAGGAGCTCTGTTCTTTCCTCGGATAGCTCCAATAACAACATCACAGCGACGTAATGCCTTTAATAAATTTTTGGGTTGAATGGTAGATGTGTGTAAAGGTCTACCGACATTAGTTTGTATACAACGTAGTTTGGTAATAGAGTTATCAAAAACTTTTACGTTAGCTCCTAAACCAATAGCAGAACGAGCGGCAAACTCACCAACGGTACCTGCCCCTAGAATAACAACCTCTACAGGAGGGACACCACTTATGTTTCCCATCATAAGCCCTGAGCCCATAGTGGTAGCACTACTCATTAATTCTGATGCTATTAATACTGACGCGGTTCCAGCGATTTCACTTAATGCTCTTACTGCTGGATATGCACCATCAGCATCTCGAATAAATTCAAAACCTAAAGCAGTAATCCTTTTTTTGGCAAGCCCTTGAAAATATTCTTTCGACTGTGTTTTGAGCTGCAGCGCAGATATTAATACAGTTTGTGGGTTAATAAGCTCTAACTCTTCAGTTGATGGCGGTTCTACTTTTAAAATAATAGGGCAGCCAAAAACTTTACTATTGTCATTAGTGATTTCGGCACCAGCTTCACTATAATCTCGATCCGTAAAACTAGCTCCGATACCTGCATTAGTTTCAATCAAAACTCGATGACCATGTGCTGTTAATGCTGCCACAGCATCAGGAGTAAGGCATACTCGTTTTTCTTGATAATGGGTTTCTTTTGGAATGCCAATAAACAGTTTACCTTTTTTGCGGGCAACTTCTATCATTTCTTCCTGCGGTAACAGCTGCTCTTTGGTAAAAGGAGATTTTGATGTGCTCATTTGTGTGATGTTGTATAACTCAAATTACGAATAAAAAAGCCAAGAAAACAAATAGGTTTATCTATTTAGCATTAGATTTTTGAGAATTAACCTTATAAAATCGATAGAATTCGCTTTTCATTCTCTGATAAATCGATCTTAATTTTCACAGTGTTTATAGGTAATAAGTTAGAAACATTTTCTGGCCATTCTATAAATACCCATGCTCCAGAGTCCAAATATTCTTCGAACCCAATATGATAAGCTTCTTCTTCATCTTCTATTCTGTAAAAATCAAAATGATAGATCAAACCATTATTACCTTCATATTCATTTACTAAAGAGTAGGTAGGGCTGGATATAACATCATTGACACCAAGATGTTTGCATATCTCTTTTATTAAGGTGGTTTTGCCAACTCCCATTTGCGCTTCAAAAAGTACCACCTTACTCTTACTATTTGAAATTACTTTTTTAGCTACATCAGGAAGTTCTTGTAGCGTATATTCTATTGTCATTTTATTTATATAGATAGCTCAGTTAATTATAAATAATACTGCTTTAATTTGTCAAAACTAACTAAAAAAACTGTGTTTTAGGAAGTCTTGACAAATTGTGTTGTAATGCAGTTTTACTTAGTATTTAATTAAGCGATCTGAATTATTTATAATTATCTTGGTTTCAAAACTACAAAAGGAATAACCATTTCTTCCAAAGATACACCGCCATGCTGGTATGTGTTTCTGTAATAACTAACATAATGATTGTAGTTATTAGGATATGCAAAGAAATAATCTCCTTTTGCAAAAATAAATGAACTACTCATGTTTATTGAAGGAAGATGGATAGATTTTGGATTTGTAGCTTCCAAAACTTCCTTTTTTTCATATGTTAAGCTTTTACCGGTTTTGTATCTAAGATTAAGACTAGTGTTTTTGTCTCCGATAACTTTAGAAGGGTTTTTAACATTTATGGTCCCATGATCAGTAGTTAATAATAGTTTAAAACCTAATTGTTGGGCCTGTTGAATCATTTCTAATAAAGGAGAATTTTTGAACCAACTTTGTGTAAGTGATCTGTATGATTTATCGTTTGATGCCAATTCTTTGATAACTTCCATTTCAGTTTTACTATGAGAAAGCATATCCACAAAATTATAGACAACTACGGTTAGATCATTATCTTTTAATCCTTTAAAATTTGCTGCCAAGGTTTTACCAGATTTCTCATTGGTAATTTTGTAATATTCATGTTTGATATCTAGGCGCAATCGCTTTAATTGAGCGGTTAAGAAATCATTTTCATGCATGTTTTTTCCACCTTCATCCGTATCATCAAGCCAAAGATCAGGATGTCTTTTTTTCATCTCAGAAGGCATAAGTCCAGAAAAAATCGAATTTCTGGCATATTGAGTAGCAGTTGGAAGAATACTACAGTAAGAAATCTCTTGTTCTTTTTTATAGTAATTGTTTATAATAGGTTCAAAAGCTTTCCATTGGTCATACCGTAGGTTATCTATGACTACCAATAGAGTAGGTTGATCTTTACTAATTTCTGGTGCTACTTTTTCTTTGAATAATGTGTGAGACATGATAGGAGCATCACCTTTGTCGTCAAACCAGTCTTGATAATTTTTATCTACATACTTAAAAAATTGCGTGTTGGCTTCTGCCTTTTGCGACTCTAATATTTCAAACATTCCCGTGTCTTCAATGTTTTCAAGTTGTAGTTCCCAATAGATTAATCTTTGATATAACTCTGACCATTCTTCATACGAGTTTACCATTGCCATATCCATTGCTATTTTTCTGAATACCTGTTGGTAGTTGGCAGTTGTTTTCTCTGAAACCAAACGTGAGTTGTCCAGATTTTTCTTTAAACTTAATAGAATTTGATTAGGATTAACTGGTTTAATAAGATAATCTGCAATCTTACTTCCAATAGCTTCTTCCATGATGTATTCTTCTTCACTTTTTGTAATCATTACAACAGGAATGCTATCTTCTTTCTCCTTTATTTCGGATAGAGTTTCTATTCCAGAGAGACCCGGCATGTTTTCATCCAAAAAAATGATGTCAAAATTATCATCATCTATTATATCCAAAGCTTCAGTACCACTTTGACACTTTGTTACTTCATAGTTTTTCTTTTCCAAAAAAAGTATATGTGGTTTAAGTAAATCAATCTCATCATCTACCCATAATATCTTTATTTTACTCATTAAATCTTGGTTTTATATGTTTATTTATTCAATAATATAGCTTATTTACATCTTTTGATTCAAAACTTACATAGTTTAATTTTATTTTGAAATGCTCTATATGTTCTGCATATATGTATATTTGCCCCTGTAAAGGTAAAATCAACTTGAAAAAAAGAAATAAGCTCAAAATATTAAACGACCCAATTTACGGTTTTATTACGATACCTAATGAACTAATTTTTGATCTGATCGAACATAAGTATTTTCAGAGGTTACGTCGTATATCCCAAATGGGACTTTCGTATTTGGTATATCCTGGAGCACATCATACTCGTTTTCATCATGCATTAGGATGTATGCATCTTATGCAAAAAGCAGTGAGAGTTCTTCGTTTTAAAGGGGTTGAAATTTCTGAAGAAGAAGAAGAAGCCTTGTGTATTGCTATTTTATTACACGATATTGGGCATGGTCCTTTTTCTCATGCTATGGAGCATAGTATTGTAAATGAAGTAAATCATGAGTCCATTTCTCTTATGTTTATGGAGAAAATCAATGAAGATTTTAACGGTAGTTTAACGCTTGCTATCCAAATTTTTAAAGGAGAGTATCATCGTGATTTTTTACACCAATTGATTTCGAGTCAATTAGACATAGATCGTTTGGATTATTTAAAACGAGATAGTTTTTATACAGGGGTAGCTGAAGGAAACATCAATAGTGAGCGCTTAATTACAATGCTTACTGTAGTTAATGATGCTTTGGTTGTAGAAGAAAAAGGTATTTATTCTGTAGAAAAGTTTCTGTTAGCAAGAAGATTAATGTATTGGCAAGTGTATCTTCATAAAACAAGTTTAGTAGCTGAAAATTTGTTAATAAGAGTGCTGAAAAGAGCTAAAGAATTAGTCGAAAATGGAGAGAAGTTAAAAGGAAGTGAAGCATTACAGTTCTTTTTAGAAAATAAAATCACATCAGAAAACTTTACTCCTCAGGTTTTAGAAACATTCTCTAGGCTAGATGATTATGATATTGTATCGGCAATGAAAGAATGGTCAAATTCAAATGATTTTGTGTTAAGTATGTTATCATCCATGATTATTGATAGGGATCTTTTAAAAATAAAAATCAAAAAGAAACGTTTCCAAAAACAGAAAAAAGAAAATCACATTAGAAAGATTAAGGAAAAATATAAAATCTCTGATGAAGAGGCTCAGTACTTTGTTTTTGATGGTACTATTTCAAACCAAGCATATGATCTTAATAAACAGAATATAAACATTTTATATAAATCAAAAAAGATAGAGGATATTGTTAAAGCTACAGATCAGTTTAATTTAGAGGCTTTAGCAAAACCTGTTACTAAATATTTTATGTGCTACCCAAAGCATAAACATTAATACATTTTTTATACTTTTGCTAGAATGATTTTTACAGCCACACAGATTGCGGGTATTTTAAACGGAGAAATCGAAGGAGATGAAACTGTTGAAGTATCTAAACTAGCTAAAATTGAAGAAGGAACAAAAGGTTCTTTAACCTTTTTGTCGAATCCTAAATATACACAGTACATATATTCTACCGATGCATCAATTACTATTGTAGATAAAAATTTTGAGGCAGAGTCCGAAATTAAGACTACACTAATAAGAGTTGATGATGCTTATAAAGCATTTTCTCAATTGTTAGAATATTACAATATGGTGAAAATGAATAAATCTGGAATAGAGCAACCTAGCTTTATTTCAGAAACAGCTTCTTTTGGAGAAGCTATTTATTTTGGAGCATTTTCTTATGTTGGTGATAATGTTAAAATAGGCGAAAACGCTAAGATTTTTCCTAATGTGTATATTGGAGATAATGTAACTATAGGCAATAATGTAATTGTTTTTGCCGGAGCCAAAATCTATTCTGAATCTATAATAGGAAATGACTGTGTTATCCATAGTGGTGCTATAGTAGGTGCAGATGGTTTTGGGTTTACACCCAATGAAAAAGGAGAATATAGCAAAGTACCTCAAACCGGTAATGTTATAATAGAGGATCATGTTGATGTAGGAGCAGGAACTACAATTGATAGAGCTACATTAGGCTCTACAATTATTCGCAAAGGAGTAAAATTGGATAACCAAATACAAATAGCTCATAATGTAGAAATAGGAGAGCATACTGCGATTGCTGCCCAAACTGGTATTGCCGGATCAACCAAAATAGGTAAGCATTGTTTGATTGGTGGTCAAGTAGGGATTGCAGGACATCTTGTAATTGGTAATAAAGTACGAATCCAGGCTCAATCTGGAATAGGAAGAAATATAAAAGACGGAGAAGCCATTCAAGGATCTCCGGCTTTAGGGTATTCTGACTTTAATAAATCTTATGTACACTTTAAAAACCTTCCTAAAATAGTAGAAAGAATATACAAACTAGAGAAAAAGACAAATAATAATGAGTGACGCTGTTGTGAGCAAACAAAGAACTATTAAAGAGGAAGTAAAGCTTACGGGGGTAGGCTTACATACCGGAAAAGAAGTTACCTTGACTTTTAAACCAGCTCCTGAAAATCATGGATATGCTTTTTGCAGAATTGATCTTGAAGGAAATCCTATTATCGAAGCAGACGCTAATTATGTTGTAAATACGCAACGAGGAACAAATTTAGAAAAGAATGGTGTAAGTATTCAAACTTCTGAACACGTTTTAGCAGCTTGTGTTGGTTTAGAAATTGATAACCTTTTGATAGAATTAAATGCTTCAGAGCCACCTATAATGGATGGATCTAGTAAGTTTTTTATTGAAGCATTAGAGAAAGCAGGTATTGTAGAGCAGGAATTAGATAGAGAAGAATATATTGTAAAAGATGTAATTTCTTATATCGATGAAGAGTCAGGAAGTGAGATTATTGTAATGCCGTCTGATGAATATCAGGTGACAACCATGGTTGATTTTGGTACTAAGGTTTTAGGAACCCAAAATGCCTCTTTAAAACATCTTTCAGATTTTAAAAAGGAAATAGCAGACGCAAGAACTTTTAGTTTTTTGCATGAATTAGAGATGCTATTAGAACATGGTTTAATAAAAGGAGGTGATCTTAACAACGCTATTGTATATGTTGATAAAGAATTAAGTCCAAGTACTATGGAAAAACTTAAGGTAGCTTTTGGGAAAGAATCCATAGCTATCAAACCTAATGGTATTTTGGATAATTTAACTTTGCATTACCCTAATGAAGCAGCACGTCATAAATTGTTAGACGTTATTGGAGATTTAGCATTGATTGGAACCAGAATTAGAGGTAAAATTATAGCAAATAAGCCAGGGCATTACGTAAATACACAATTTGCCAAAAAGCTTTCTAAGATCATAAAAATTGAGAAACGTAATAAGGTACCTCAGTTTGACTTGTCTAAAGAGCCGTTAATGGATATCAATAAAATTATGAATATGCTACCGCATAGACCTCCTTTTTTATTGATTGATAGAGTCTTGGAGATGTCTGATAGCCATGTTGTTGGACTTAAGAATGTGACAATGAATGAACCATTCTTTGTAGGACATTTCCCTGGTGCACCAGTTATGCCTGGAGTTTTACAAATAGAAGCAATGGCTCAAACAGGTGGGATTTTAGCACTAAGCACAGTGCCGGATCCAGAAAATTACCTAACCTATTTTATGAAAATAGATAAGGTAAAATTTAAACAGCAAGTATTACCAGGAGATACTTTGATATTTAAACTAGAGTTAATAACCCCGATTCGTAGAGGTATTTGTCATATGCAAGCTTTTGCCTATGCCAACGGTAAATTAGTTACCGAAGCAGAACTTATGGCACAAATCGTAAAATCAAAATAACAATAAAGAATAGATGAATCAACCATTAGCATATGTTCATCCAGGAGCAAAAATTGCAAAAAACGTTGTAATAGAGCCATTTACTACAATACATAACAACGTAGTTATTGGAGAAGGTACCTGGATAGGTTCCAATGTTACGATTATGGAAGGAGCTCGAATCGGAAAAAATTGTAGTATTTTTCCTGGAGCCGTTATTTCAGCTACTCCTCAAGATAAAAAATTTAATGATGAAGATACTATAACCGAAATTGGAGATAATACCACCATTCGGGAATGTGTTACAATCAATAGGGGAACTGCGGATAGAATGAAAACCAAAATTGGTAAAAATTGTTGGATTATGGCGTATTGCCATATTGCTCACGATTGTATTGTGGGAGACAACTGTATCTTTTCAAATAATAGTACTTTGGCAGGGCACATTAATGTTGGAGATTATGTGGTTCTGGCAGGTATGGCCGCAGTACAGCAATTCTGTAGTATCGGTAACCATGCATTTGTAACAGGAGGATCATTGGTGCGTAAAGACGTACCTCCTTATGTTAAAGCTGCTCGCGAACCTTTATCTTATGTAGGTATTAATTCTATCGGTCTACGTCGTAGAGGGTTTACCACAGAGAAAATAAGAGAAGTACAAAATATATATCGAATATTATATCAGCAAAATTATAATAATACTCAGGCAGTAGCAATAATTGAAGCTGAAATGGAAGCTACTCCTGAACGAGATGAAGTTTTAGAATTTATTAAAAATTCTCAAAGAGGAATCATGAAGGGGTATTTTTCTAATTAAATAATTCGAAGAGATAATAATCAAAGAAATTAAAGAATAATGGCAAGTACTAGTGATATCAGAAATGGATTGTGTATTAGATACAATCATGACATTTATAAAATTATTGAATTTTTACACGTAAAACCTGGTAAAGGACCTGCTTTTGTACGTACAAAGTTAAAAAGCGTAACCACAGGAAAAGTAATTGATAATACATTTTCTGCCGGACATAAAATAGATGATGTACGTGTTGAAACACATAAGTTTCAATATTTGTATGCAGAGGGAGATACCTTTCATTTTATGAATACCGAAGATTATAACCAAATTACATTAGAAAAGTCTAGCTTGGACGCTCCTGGATTATTAAAAGAAGGAGAAGTAGTAACTGTAATTATCAATTCTGAAGACCAAATGCCGCTTTCTGTAGAAATGCCAGCAAGTGTAGTACTAGAAGTAACAGCAACAGAACCTGGTGTTAAAGGAAATACAGCAACTAATGCAACTAAACCTGCTACTGTAGAAACAGGTGCCGAAGTTATGGTTCCTCTTTTTATAAACGAAGGAGATAAAATTAAGGTAGAAACAGAAAAAGGAACGTACAAAGAAAGAATCAAAGAATAATGGCTTATTTTTTGTGACAAAGTTTTCAGACATATGTCCTAAGTGTCTTTAAAGTAATTTGGGATTGTTAATTCTTAAAACCTTTTTAGTATGAAAATTTTGTTAAATTTAGACGGCGTTAAAATTTTAACCAAAAATTCTCAGAAAACTTTAAATGGGGGTATCGACCAGGTCACGGAGATGATTGCATAGAGACAGGAGAATGTAAATGGGCGCCATTTGTATGTATTGGAGGTCATTGTTTATACCCTGATGAGTATTAGATATATTAAAAAAATGAAATAATTAATGAAATTTCCTCAAGCGCATACACTACAGCAAATAGCAACAATTATTTCTTCAGAATTTGTAGGTGATCCCGATTTTCCCGTTTTTGGAATGAACGAAATTCATGTGGTTTCTCCAGGGGATATTGTTTTTGTGGATCATCCTAAATATTATGACAAAGCTTTACAGAGTGCCGCTACCATAATTTTGATTAATAAAAGTGTAGATTGTCCAGAAGGAAAAGCATTATTAATATCGGATGACCCTTTTAGAGATTTTAATAAACTAACAACATATTTTAAACCGTTTAAAAAAGCTAGTTCTTTAATATCTGATACAGCTAAAATAGGGAAAAATTCGATTATCCAACCTGGTAGCTTTATTGGAAATAATGTAGTTATTGGCGATAATTGCAGAATTCATGCCAATGTAAACATTTATGACAATACAATAATTGGTGATAATGTTACGATACATTCAGGAACCATTTTAGGTAGTGATGCTTTTTACTATAAGAAAAGACCCGAAGGATTTGATAAACTAATTTCTGGAGGTAGAGTTGTTATAGAAGATAATGTTGATTTAGGAGCTTCTTGTACTATTGATAAAGGAGTTACAGGAGATACTACCATTAAAGAAGGAACTAAAATTGATAACCAGGTTCATGTAGGTCATGATACTTCTATTGGAAAAAAATGTTTGATTGCTTCGCAAGTTGGTATAGCTGGTTGTGTAGTTATTGAAGATGAAGTAACAATCTGGGGACAAGTGGGAATTACCAGTGCCATAACTATCGGTACAAAAGCTGTAATCTCTGCACAATCTGGAGTTAGTAAATCTTTAGAAGCAAATAAAAGTTATTTTGGTACACCAGCAGATGATTTTAGAAAAAAATATAAAGAGATTGCTGCCATAAGACAGATCCCTGATTTAATAGATAAATTAAATAAGAATGAGTAAAGTGGTTAAGGATATTGTAAGATCCTTTTATGAAACTGATCTTATACACAATACTGAAGCTTTTTCTAGGTATTTACATCCTGAAATCGAATTGTACTGGAATAGTAGCTTTGGTTTTACTAAAAAAGATTTTGACAGTATAAAGAAGATGTTTACAGAAATGTCTTTCTCTTTTGAAGCATTAAGATGTGAAATAAGTCACCTTATCGCAGAAGGAGATACAGTTACTATTCGGCATACTTATTTTGTCAAAACAATAGAAGCTCCCGATAAAGAAGAGGCTGTAGCTCATTTTATCACCATTTGGGAACTTAAAGACGATAAATTATATAAAGGATATCAGATAAGTCAGCAAGGAGATAATACGCCAGAAAATATGATGTCATTTATTTCAAAATAATTAAATTATACTGATTTCTTAGGCTTCTTAATTATTCTTAGAGCCTGTTAAGGCAAGAAAATGAAAAATAAAAAATATTTTCTTATTTTTCATTTTAACTATAGTGTTCAAAAGCGTACTTTTGAGGCTCTTAAAAAAAAATAAAAAATCATAACGCAATGAGTGTTTTAGTTAATAAAGATTCAAAAATTATTGTACAAGGTTTTACCGGTAGTGAAGGAACTTTTCATGCGGGTCAGATGATAGAATATGGTACAAACATTGTTGGTGGTGTTACCCCAGGTAAAGGAGGGCAAACTCACTTAGATAAACCTGTTTTTAATACTGTTGAAGATGCAGTAAGAGAGGTAAAAGCAGATACAACAATTATTTTTGTACCACCAGCATTTGCTGCAGATGCAATTATGGAAGCTGCGGATGCAGGAATAAAAGTGATTATTACTATCACAGAAGGTATACCAGTTGCGGATATGATTACAGCATCAAATTATATCAGTGATAAAGACTGTAGACTTATTGGTCCAAACTGCCCAGGAGTAATTACCCCAGGAGAAGCAAAAGTTGGGATCATGCCAGGATTTGTATTTGAAAAAGGAAATGTTGGTATTGTATCTAAGTCAGGAACGTTAACATATGAGGCTGCTGATCAGGTGGTTAAGCAGGGGTTAGGTGTTACTACTGCAATAGGAATAGGAGGAGATCCTATTATAGGGACTACAACAAAAGAGGCTGTAGAATTATTAGTGAACGATCCAGAAACCTTATGTGTGGTAATGATTGGTGAAATTGGAGGTCAGTTAGAAGCTGATGCTGCAAGATGGGTAAAAGAAAGTGGAACCACTAAGCCAATTGTTGGTTTTATTGCAGGTGAGACTGCACCAGCAGGTCGTACAATGGGGCATGCAGGAGCGATTGTTGGTGGTAGTGAAGATACAGCTGAAGCTAAAAAAGCTATTATGAGAGAGTGTGGAATTCATGTTGTAGACTCTCCTGCAGAAATAGGTAAAAAAGTAGCAGAAGTACTAAAGCTAGAAGGAAAACATTCAGGATAGGTATCAGTAAGAAACATTACAGGTAAATATTCCTTAAGACAAAAAATCCATGATACATCATGGATTTTTTTTGTTAATAAATCAATCAGATATTCATTAGCAATAGTGAGTATCGCATAGTATTTAATACAAAAGAAAATAGTTATATATTTATACAGAACAAGGAGAAGACAAATTAGTAGGATAATCTCTGAGCTATAATACCTTTGTTTGTCAATACAAAATTTTAATATTCATTAGGGGAGAAGAATAATGCCAAAGAATAAAGTAACCATTCAATCAATTGCTGATGCTTTGGGAGTATCAGTTTCTACTGTTTCGCGAGTAATGAATGGAGTAGGAAAAAAATATAGGATAAGTACTAAGACCAGAGATGCGATACTGAAAACTGCAGAAGAACTAAATTACACACCTAATAAGATCGCAAAAAGTCTTCGGTTGCAAAAAACATTTACAATTGGACTTATCATACCTGATATTTCTAATCCATGGTTCTCTAAGATAGCAATGAAAATTGAAGAAGAATCAAGAAAGAAAAAGTATAACGTCTTTTTATGCAATACTAATGGTGATATCAATATAGAAAAGGAATCTCTAGAATTGATGGAAAATTGGCATGTAGATG
Organism: Aquimarina sediminis; assembly: GCF_002895435.1. Taxonomy (GTDB): domain Bacteria; phylum Bacteroidota; class Bacteroidia; order Flavobacteriales; family Flavobacteriaceae; genus Aquimarina; species Aquimarina sediminis. Next base: position 579,936 of record NZ_POYJ01000001.1, on the reverse strand, counting down.
GGGTCATAATTGTTCCTATAGGCTTAGAATATGAGCATTTGCAAAAATCATATAAAAATGGGATGCCTTTGGTTTTTGTGGATAGATTTTTTGATGGAATTGATATACCGTATGTATCTACCAATGATTTGGAAGGAGCATATGAAGCAAATGAATATTTGATCAAAAAAGGGCACAGCAATATTGCTTGTATCCAAGGATTAACCGGTACTTCTCAAAATACGCAAAGGGTAAAAGGGTATAAAAAAGCATTAGAAGACAATAATTTACCTTACAGAGAAGATTTTATTTTGGGACATGATTTTGGATTTCAAAATGGATATGACCAAGCAAAGAAAATTATATCACAATTGCATAAAACCAAAATAACCGCAATTTTTTCTACAGGAAACCAAATAACCCTAGGTATCTTAAAGGCACTAAAAGAAAAAAATATTCGAATTCCAGAAGATATCTCATTGATATCATTTGATGAAAACAACTATTCTGAGTTGTTATACACCCCTATATCGACAGTATCTCATGTCGACGAAAAAATAGGGGATAAGGCCATAGAACTACTATTTAATCAGATAAACAAAACAGTTGCTAATAATAACTATATTTTGACACCGACATATTTGATAAAAAGGGATTCTGTAAAGGAGTTAAAAGAAGCATAAAAGAAGCTTACATTTCTTGGTCTTTAATTTACTCAATATGCTTTGTAAAAGGGCTCAAATGCACCTTTGTTTTTATTCAATTGTTGGACATGTGATATTTAAACGAAAACAAAACTTGGTTTTAGAATTATGCGGTATTTTGTTAATTTAATAAGTTAATTTTTAGTTTTATGTTAAATTTTTGAAGAAATACTATGTTTGGAAAAATTTTAGTAAGATGTTTGTTTTCAGGTTGTTATTTGTTTTTTTCTAAGTTTATTTTTGATTTTTTGTTTGATCTGATGTTTTGAAGAATTTGGATACTAAAAAAAAATAATTAAATTGCACAAACGTTTGCGCAATAAGCATTATGAATGCTCCAAAGAATATTGCTCAATGAATTTTGAATAAATGTAGATAGTCTCAATCAGTTTTTAAACTGTTATCAGACTATTAATTTTCTTAAAACCAGCAACAACAAATTGTACTAACGTATTAAGCTAATTTAATTTTTGCTATTATGAAAAAAACATTTCTTTTTGCCATTTTGTTATTGTTCTTTGGGGGAACAATATTAGCACAAGTAACAACGTCAAATATTAGAGGTAAGGTGTTTGATGATCAGAATATTGCTTTAATGGGAGCAGATGTTATTGTTATACATACTCCAACAGGAACAAAATATGGTGGCATAACTAACGGAGACGGAAGATTTAACCTATTAAATTTGAGGGTAGGTGGACCATATACTATTACAATATCTTATTTAGGATTTAATAACTATCAGCAAAATGATGTGTTTCTATCTTTAGGAAAAACATTTGAACTAGATGTTCAATTAAGTCCAGATACAGAAACATTAGGAGAAGTGATCGTAGTGTCCGATGGATCCGGAACTTTTAATGGTGATAGAACAGGATCGGTAACTAGTGTTACCAGTAGTCAATTAAAAAAACTACCTACTATTTCACGTTCTGCTCAGGATTTTACACGATTAGAACCAACAGCTAGTGGTAATTCTTTTGGAGGAAGAAATGACCAATTCAATAATTTTTCATTAGATGGGGCTATCTTTAATAACCCATTCGGTTTGGATTCACCAACTCCAGGGGGGCAAAGTGGAGCACAACCAATTTCTTTGGATGCTATAGACCAAATTCAGGTATCTACAGCTCCATATGACGTTACACAGTCTGGATTTACTGGTGCGTCTGTAAATGCCGTAACAAAAAGTGGAACCAATGAATTTCATGGTACAGTATATAGTTTTTATAGAGATGAAAGCCTAACAGGTAATAAGATAAAAGGAGAAAAAGTTATACGACCAGACTTGAGTCAGTATCAATATGGAATTAGTCTAGGAGGTCCAATTGTAAAAAATAAACTATTCTTTTTTGCTAACCTCGAAAGTGATCAAAGAGAAGATCTGGGAACCAATGGATTTATTCCTAATACTGGCTCTGGAGCAATCAATGAATCTAGAGTGTTAGAAAGTGATTTAATAGCTGTACAACAAGCCTTGGGTGCACTTGGCTATAATACTGGGGCTTATGATGGATTCACTTTTGGAGCAGAATCTATTAAAGGAATTTTAAAGTTGGATTGGAATATTAATTCTAAAAATAGATTAGCATTTATCTACAATTTCTTAAGAGCTTCAAAAGAGTTACCTGCTCACCCAACAGCAATTGGAGCAAGAGGTCCAAGTTTTGCCACATTACAATTTGAAAATTCTGGATATGAAATTAATAACAGATTACAATCTTTTCAATTAGAATTAAACTCTACTATTTCTGATGTAATAACAAACAAACTTCAGATAGGATATTCACATTTTGATGATTTTAGAAATCCATTATCAGCACCAGCACCGAGTATAATTATTCAGGATGGAGAAGAGAGCAATTATATTGTTGCAGGACATGAACCTTTCTCAATTCATAATGAAGTAGACCAAAAAGTAATTCAATTCACTAATAATTTAAATTATTTTGTCGGAAATCATACATTAACGGCAGGGGTCTCGTTTGAAAAATTTGAATTTGATAACTCTTTTAATTTAACAGCATATGATAATTTTGGGGCAGGAGCCAACTATTATGGGTTATTTAGACCTTATGCTAGCGTTGCAGATTTTTTGGCTGATGCAGCCGATCCAAATGGAGGTATAGCCGGAAACCTACAATTTGCACAAAATGCATTTACAACAAGTAATCAATTAGGAACAGGTACACCTGGAGGATGGTCGTTGGCAGAAACTAATGTAGGGCAACTGGCATTCTATCTACAAGATGAATGGAACATTTCTGACGATTTTAAATTAACCTATGGTGTACGTTTTGATAAACCATTGTTTTTTGATACAAAGGATAAGATTAGAGAAAATATTGAGCGAAAAGGAACTTATGATCCTACTATTTCTTATTTCAACCCACAAACAGGGCAAGAAGTAAGAATAGATTCTGAAGAGTTACCAAATGATGATTTTTTAGTCTCACCAAGATTAGGGTTTAACTGGAATATAAATGGAGAATCAAAAACACAAGTAAGAGGAGGAACAGGTGTGTTTACTGGGCGTTTTCCTTTTGTATGGATTGGGAATCAAGTACAAGGAATTGATTCTTTCTTTTATCAAACCGTAAGTCCAGATTTTAAATTTCCTCAAGTATGGAGAACTAATATAGGTATTGATCATAAAATAAAAGGAGGATTGACATTTACCGCAGATATCGCTTATACAAAAGATATTAATGCTCCCCATGTTCAAAATTGGGGACTAAGAAACCCTTCTGGGACATTAAATGCCCCAGGAGATAATCGTCCGGTGTATAGCGATGCGGATAAAGGAAATAATGGATACGTATTTATTAATTCTGATAAAGGGAGAATATGGAATGCTTCATTAAAAGCACAAAAAACATTCAATAACGGAATATATGCTAGTCTTGCATATAGTTACCTCAATGCCAAAGATGTAAATTCGATAGAAGCTGAGATTACAGGAGATGCATTTGATTTTAATCCAGTATCGGGTAATGCCAACGATGATGTCTTGGCGCATTCTAAATATGGAGATACTCATCGATTCATAGGTGTCGGGTCTAAACAATTCATTTATGGGAAGAACCAAAAATGGAGTACAACAATTTCTACGTTTTTTGAATATGCCCAAGGAGGAAGATTTAATTATACGTATGCAGGAAACATAAATAATGATAGTTCCCTTCAAAACAATGATTTAATATACATTCCTACAGCTGCAGAAGTGCAACAAATGCAATTTACAGGAGCAGGTCAGGCAGAAGCATTAGAAGCGTACATCCAACAAGATGAATATTTAAGTGAAAATAGAGGAAAACTATCAGAAAGATACGGAGCACTGGCACCGTGGCGAAGTAAGTGGGATGTAAAATTGCTACAAGACTATAATTTTAATATCAATGATAAAAAGCAAACTGTACAATTTAGTATAGATATCCTAAACTTTGGAAATCTTTTAAATTCGGATTGGGGTGTTGTATCACAACCAAATACGCTTAACCCTTTATCAGTATCTGTTGATCCAAATACGAATGTACCTATCTATACTTTTGATCCAAGCCTAAGAAAAACTTTTGGATCTGATGCTAGTTTATTATCTAGATGGCAGATGCAGTTTGGTTTACGCTATATTTTCTAAAAAAATGTAGCCCTTTGATTTATAATTTGAGTTAGATTTAGGGAATATTACTTTGAATTTAGCTATAGATAGAAAATGACTCATATTGATGTATATTTTCTTAGATCTAACTCAAGTATTATTATGTTTTTTGAGACGTATATAGAAAGTATTACTAAATTTAAAAAAGTCAAGTTAAGAGCTTTTTATTTGTGATATTTATCATCAAAGTATGTAAATGAAAGAGAAGGAGTGTTGTAAATTCTGTTTTGTAAATAATACCTAAGTAAAATTGTTTTAAACTAATAGATAAAAGAATATAGAATGAAAAAAATTATAACTGTAATAGGAAGTTATAATCATGATATGGTGTTTCAAACTCCGTATTTTCCAAAGCCCGGAGAAACAATCACTGCAAGAAGTTTTGAAATGTTTTCTGGAGGAAAAGGAGCCAACCAAGCGGTAGCGGCATCAAGATTAGGAGGAGATGTTTTTTTTATTACAAAAGTTGGTAATGATGAATTCGGAAGTACATCAAAGGAAAAATTTTCCAAAGATAGTATCCGTACTAATTATATTCTTCAAGATACGAGCCTACCTTCTGGAACCGCAATAATTATGGTAAATGATGAAGGGCAAAATTGTATTGTAATAACACCTGGAGCTAATGATAACCTTTTACCTCGAGATATTGATGCGTGTTGTTTGGCTATAGAAAAAGCAAATTTTGTATTGATACAACTAGAAATACCATATCGTACAGTAGAACATGCTCTGGAGCTAAGTCATAATATGAAAAAGAAGATTATTCTAAATCCTGCGCCTACTGTCCCTTTAGAAGATCATGTGTATCAAAAATTACATTTAATTACACCCAATCAGACAGAAGCATCATTATTAACAGGGATTGAAGTAGAAAATGAACAATCTGCATCTATGGCAGCTGATGTATTTCTTAAAAAAGGAGTGCAAAATGTAATTATTACTTTAGGCGAAAAGGGAGCTTATTTTAAAAATAGTGAAGAACAGTTTTTGGTACCCATACAAGAGGTAGAAGTAAAGGATACTACAGGTGCAGGAGATATTTTTAATGGAGCATTAGTTGTTGCATTATCAGAAGGAAAGAATTGGAGGCAAGCTGTAGAGTTTGCCAACTTAGCATCCTCAATAGGAGTAAGTCGTTTGGGAGCGCAATCATCTGCGCCATACAGAAATGAAATCTCTATGTAACAAGGATTAAAAAGAAAGTATGTATGAATAAAAAAAATACAATATATAAGATATGTATACAAAAACATAAGACGAATACGATAAGTATTATATCTAAAAGTCTTACAATATTAATAGTATTCCTAGTTTCTTTTGGTTGTAAAAACGAGAACAACACTCCAAAAGTAACACCTCAAAATGATATTCAAAATGAAAAAAGAAAAACACTGGTGGATATTCAAGAGAGATACTCATTTGATACTGATGTTCAATTAACTAAAGCAGAATTAGAATTAGATAAAAAAATAAAAAGCTATAGAGATGCTTTTGAAAAAAATCGCAAAAGAGATAACATTGCCTTTTACAATCAACCTTTTCACGTCATTCAACCCATTATTGATTCGTCAACTCTATATAAGGTATTAGAAATAATGCCTAAAGGAGGTTTATTACATACTCATAGTATTGGAATGACAGATATAAAATGGCTTATAGAGGAGGCTATTAATACTCCCAACACTTATGTGTATGTTGGCAAAGACACCGATAAACATATTTATGGAGAGCTAGCTGTTTTAAAAGAAGAAAGCGTTACTGATGGGTTTGTTTTATTAAAAAATAAGGTAAGATCAAATATTAATTTTAAAACTGAATTGTATGAATTATTGGTATTAAAAAGGACTTCGCTTTCGGACAATATGGAGTATTGGGTTGAGTTCGAAAAAAGATTTAAAAGAGTCAGCCAATTACTTAATTATAGACCAATTTTTATAGCATATTATAAAAAAGCATTTTTAGATCTAATAGATGATAAGGTGTCTCATGTAGAAATAAGAATGATTTTTGATCATTTGTATGATTTAGAAAAGAGTAGCTATCCAATAGAAACAATGATACTTGACCTAAAGGAAATTGTAAAAGAAATAAATAATGAAGGAAAAGAATTAAGTATTAGTTTAATATATACCAGTTTTAAATTTTTTAATGTTGAGCAAGTTGATAAAGAGATTGATAAAGCATTTTATTTAAAAGAAAAATTCCCGGATATGATTTCTGGATTCGATCTTGTAGCCGAAGAAGATAAAGGAAATAGTATTAATTATTATGAAAAAAGTTGGGAAAAGATAGATTCTTTGTCTTTAAAACATGGATTAGAGTTACCACTTTTTTTACATGCTGGAGAAAGTAAATCAATTACAAATACAAATCTTGTAGATGCTTCAGTTTTGAAGAATAAGAGAATTGGACATGCCTTAAATTTGGTTTTATTTCCCGAAGTAATGAAGCAGGTAAAAGATGAAAATATGCTTGTAGAAGTATGCCCAATCAGCAATCAAATTTTAGGTTATGTAAATGATCTGAGAAATCACCCAGCAAGAATATTATTAGAGAATGGAATTCAATGTTCTATTAGTAGTGATGATCCAGGAGTATTTGGATATGAAGGATTGAGTTATGATTTCTGGATGGTATATATGGCATGGGAACTGGATTTAAAAGCAATTAAAAAATTGGTTTTAAATTCTATTACTTATGCCGGTTTGACTGATGAAAAGAAAGAAATATTGCTTTTAAAATTAAAAAAAGATTGGGATGTATTTATAAATCAGGGAAACCTAATAATGAATGAGCATTTTACAAATTAAACAAAACCCAAGATGAAAAGAAAATTTATTATAGATACCGATACTGCTTCTGATGATGCTGTAGCATTAATTATGGCAATGAATTATCCAGATGTAGAGATAGAAGGATTTACACTTGTTGCAGGAAATGTAAAACTAAAACAAGGAATACAGAATGCAATGTATACGATGTCTTTATGTAATAAAAACATACCCGTATATCCTGGTATAGATAAACCGATGATGAGAACCTTAAATACTGCAGATCATGTTCATGGAGTAGACGGTATGGGGGATATCGGATTACCACTTTCTGGATTTGTCCCGGAAAAAAAACATGCAGTATCTGCAATTATAGAAAAGATTAATCAATTCCCAAATGAAATTACTTTGGTATGTCTGGCACCATTAACCAATATTGCTGTTGCATTGCTCATGGATAGTTCTATTGCAAGTAAAGTAAAAGAATGTATTATTATGGGAGGAGTAGGAAAAGGTAGAGGTAATGTTACTCCAATTGCAGAATATAACTTTTGGGCGGATCCAGAAGCAGCAAAAATAGTTTTCGAATCTGGAATGCCAATAAAAATGGTCGGTTGGGATATTTCAAGGAAATATGCAGTATTCGACAATGAAGATGCCAATAAAATTAGAGAATTAGGGACTCCCTTGGCTAATTTCAGTGTTGATATTCAGAAAAAGTGTGATGAGTATGCAAGAAATAGTTCGTTGATAAAAGGTTTTGATTTGCCAGATCCAATTGCAATGGCAGTAGCATTGGATAAAACCATCGCCACCGAGGTAAAAAAAGCACATGTGACCATTCTAACTAATGACGATTATTCTAGAGGGCAAAGTGCAATAGATTATACTGGTTCGACACTAAAAAAGCCGAATGCAGAAATAGTGCTAAAGGTAGATAGAAAAGGTTTTTTAAAAATACTTTACGAATCCCTGTCTTAGGAGATATTCTTTTATAAGTATTAAACATTTTTTTGATGTTAGAGAAATACATATTTCTCTGACAAGGGCATTCTTTTGCTTTTTTTTAAGCAAATAGGAAGAGAGAGTATTACTCTGTATGTTTTTGAAAAACAAGGTTTTGAATTGTGTTTTGCTTACTTAAATAAAAAATGAAAGTAAGATTCTGTGATATTAAAATTATGAATATAAAAAAAAGGTTAACGATTTTAAACTTCCTCGAGTTTTTTTCATGGGGAGCATGGCTTCTATCGGCTGGAGCCTATATGGTGATGACTTTGGGGTTTAGTGGTGTTCAGGTTGGTGCTGTATATGCAACTTTAGGACTGGCATCAATATTTATGCCTCCAATTATGGGGATTATTGCAGATAGGTGGTTAAATGCAGAAAAACTACTGGCTATAAGTCATCTTTTTCTTGTAGGGCTATTTATTTTGTTAACTAGAGTTACAGACTTTGACTCATTTTATATACTAATGTTTATTACTTCAATGATATATATGCCCACCTTAGCTCTAAATAATGCGATCTCATACCATAATCTAGAAAGTAGAGGGTATGACTCTTTTAAAAGCTTTCCGCCAATTAGAGTTTGGGGAACAATTGGTTTTGTAATTGCTGCATGGATCATTGATTTGGCAGGCTACAAAGTAGGTAAGGAACAATTTTATATTGCCGCTTTTTCATCATTGATTCTGGGGATATACGCCTTTACTTTACCAACTATGCCTATCGTGAAAAACAATGATAAGACAATGTATCAACGATATGGCTTGGATGCTTTTGTTTTACTAAAAAATAAGAACCTGGCAGTTTTTTTCCTTTTCTCTGTTCTTTTGGGAGCGGCTTTGCAAATTACAAATATATGGGGGGTTCCATTTTTGAATGATTTTGAGTTGGATTTTAAAGATTCTTTTGTTGTTAAACACTCTGTTTTTTTGATGTCATTGTCTCAGATATCTGAGGTCGTCTTTATTTTGGCAATACCATATTTTTTGAAAAATTTTGGTATTAAAAGGGTTGTGTTAATTAGCATGTTCGCTTGGGTCTTTCGTTTCGGTTTTTTTGGAATTGGAAGTCCCGAGGGAATAGGTTTATTGTTTTTAGTTTTATCTATGATAATCTACGGAATGGCCTTTGATTTTTACTTTATTTCGGGTTCACTGTTTGTTGATAAAACTGCCAATTCAAAAATACGATCCAGTGCACAAGGGCTATTTATGATGATGGTGAATGGCTTTGGGGCCGTATTAGGAGCATATGCAAGCGGTTTTGTAGTTGATTTTTATACAATAAATGGCGTAAGGGATTGGAGTACCATATGGTATGTATTCGCAATATATGCTCTAGTCACAGGAATTACATTTATGTGGACTTTTAAATATAAGCATACTAAGGAATAATAAGATCTAGGCAATAACAAAAATATGAAGATAAAGCTTTATTGATGTAATAAATATAAAGTGTGATTATAAAAGAATATATAAGCATACATTAACCAAATTATAAATATGAAAAAGAGAGTCACTTTAAAAGATATATCAGAAATATCAGGGTTTTCTGTATCAACAATATCAAAAGCACTACATGATGATGAAGATATAAGTTATGATACCAAAGTAAAGGTTAAGAAATTAGCTTCGATATATAATTACGTTCCCAATTTTTTGGCCAAATATTTAAAGTATCAAATACCAAATGTAATTGGTGTATCTGTTCCAAAAAATAAGGATTGTGATGTAACCAAAATAGTAAAAGAGATTGCTCGTATCCCTTTGTTAAAAAAGTGTGAATTGGTTAATTATCAATTAGAAAATGATAAAGCAAATGTTGATACAAGAATACAAAGCAGAATCAAAGGAGATATTGCAGGAATCATAGTTCTGTTTTCTGATAAAGAAGTAAATAAAAAACAAGAATAATAAAAGAATAAATTAATACAAGTCATTATGGATAAGAACAGTATAAAAAGGGTAGATTATTTAGATTTTGTATCAAAAGATTTAGATAAAAGAAATCAATTTATTAAAGATTTTGGAGATTCATTTTCTAATATGGGATTTGCAATTGTTGCTAATCATGGAGTTTCGGTCGAATTGAAAAAAAAACTTTATGAAACTGCTAAATCGTTTTTTTCGTTATCAGATGGGAAGAAAATGAAATTTCAAAAAAAAGAAAGTTCAGGGCAACGAGGTTATATTGCTAAAAATATAGAAACAGCCAAAGGAAGAAAGGTTCCCGATTTAAAAGAATTTTATCATATTGGTCAAGAAACCGATAGGGCAACATTGAGTAACTTTGGATATCCTCAAAATGTATGGCCTGATACAATTCCTGGTTTTAAGAAATATGGGATAGAAGTGTTTAATACATTAGAAAAAACAGGTAAAAATTTATTAAAAGCCATTGCTTTGTATCTCAATTTACCAGAGAATTATTTTGATGATAAGATAGAAAATGGCAATAGTATTTTGAGGTTGTTGCACTATTATCCTTTAAATGAGAGCGATCTCAAAAACCCTCAATCAGTAAGAGCTGCTGCGCATGGGGATATAAACTTAATCACTCTTTTGATGGGGGCAAATGCAGATGGGTTGCAAGCCCAAACATTAGCAGGGGATTGGTTAGATGTTAAACCAGCACCCGATGAGATTGTAATTAATGTAGGTGATATGCTGGCTCGTTTAACGAATGACAAATTACGCTCTACTATACATAGAGTGATAAATCCAACCGATTTAAATAAGTTAAAAACCTCTCGATATTCAATGCCCTTTTTTTTACATCCAAACCCTAATATGGATTTGACTTGCTTAGAAAGCTGTATTTCTTCAGAAAACCCCAAAAAGTATGAAGACATAACCTCTGGAGAGTTTCTAAATGAGCGTTTGGTAGAACTAGGTCTTAAAAAATAAAATATTGATTGATCTTAGTTGATAAGGAAAGTTGCTCCTAATTGGATAAGGATATCAACTTCTTATAAGCATTCACATTATTGTTTTTATACTAGTATTGTTACTTTTTTAAACTTTTGTATTTAGGACATTTCTTGTTAAATAAAACTTAAAAACTGTAACATTGATATTAAGTACGCGTATTATAGTAAATTAATTATAAACTAACTCATATAATTAACTCAGGTGTGTATTCACCATTGTAAAACAATAATTATACATATGAAATTATTCAAAACAGTTTTACTCTTGCTGCTAGCGATAGGTGTAAGCAATTGTAAACAATCAACATCAGAGACAGATGTTTCTCAAGAAATTAAAACTGAACAGCATACCGATGCTGCTGGTTTTAGTTATGAAACAGTTACTAATGATCCAACAGGATTAAGGCTATATACTTTAAAAAATGGATTAAAGGTATATCTAGGAAAAAATGAAGAAGAACCAAAAATTCAAACCTTGATAGCTGTTAAAGCTGGTTCGACTTATGATCCTGCTGATAATACTGGTTTAGCTCATTATCTAGAGCATATGGTTTTTAAAGGAACAGATGAGATCGGTACTCAGGATTTTGAAAAAGAACAAGTGTTTTTAAAAGAAATTTCTGACTTATACGAGCAACACAAAGCAGAAACAGATCCTGAAAAAAAGAAAGAAATCTATAAAAAGATAGATGAAGTATCCCAAGAAGCTTCTAAAATATCTATAGCTAATGAGTATGATAAACTAGTAAATTCATTAGGAGCAGAGGGAACTAATGCTTTTACATCAAGCGAGCAAACGGTTTATGTAAACAAAATTCCTTCTAATGAATTGGATAAATGGTTAAACGTTGAGAGCGAAAGATTTAGTCAGGTAGTATTACGCTTGTTTCACACGGAGCTCGAAGCAGTATATGAAGAATTCAATCGTGGACAAGACAGCGATGGGCGTAAGCAATATTTTGCTGTTTTAGAAGGGTTATATCCTAATCACCCTTATGGTACACAAACCACTATTGGTAAATCTGAACATTTAAAGAACCCATCTATGGAAGCTATTCATGCTTATTTTGATAAGTATTATGTACCAAATAACATGGCAGTTATTTTGGTAGGCGATATAGATTTTGACAGTACTGTCAAAAAAGTAAATGATGCATTTGGTGGATACAAGTCTAAAGATGTAACGCATCCTGATTTTCCAAAAGAACCGGCTTTAACTTCACCAGTTAAAAAAGAAGTATATGGACCTACAGCAGAATCTATATATGTTGCATTTAGAACTGATGGTTTTGGTTCTGAAGAGGAAAAAATGGTTACACTAATCGACTACATTTTAGCAAACTCACAAGCAGGACTTATAGATCTGAACCTAAATCAAAAACAATTGGTGCAAAATGCATCATCTTTTACCAATTTTGATAATGATTATGGGTTTCACCTGTTGTATGGATCCCCAAAAGAAGGACAAACTCTTGATGAAGTTAAAGGGTTATTACTTAATGAAATTGAAAAAATTAAAAAGGGTGAATTTGATGATTGGCTGATTGATGCAGTCGTAAATGATATGAAATTGACCAGAGTAAGGCAATTTGAAAATGCAAGTGCTACTGCCTATGAATATTTGGATACTTTTATCCACTTTAGTGATTGGAAAGATCGTTTGGTAATGCTTGATCAGATGAACAAGATTACAAAACAAGAAATTATTGATTTTGCAAACAAACACTATGGTAATAACTATGTAGAAGTTCATAAAATAAAAGGGGAGGATAAAAACATTGTTAAAGTACAGAACCCTGGAATTACTCCAGTAGAACTAAATAGAGATAAAGAATCTAAATTTGTACAGGATTTTAGAAAGGTAGAAACACCTCCTTTACAACCTAAGTTTATTGACTATAAGACAGCTATCAAATCTAAAGAAACCAAAAATGGTATATCAGTATCCTATATAGAGAATAAAAACAATGATTTGTTTGATCTGAATATAATTTTTGACTTAGGATTTGATCATGATAAAAAGTTATCAATTGCTTCTGGGTATTTTGATTATTTAGGAACTGATAAGTATTCTCCAGAAGAACTTAAAAAAGAATTCTATAAACTAGGAATTAATTATAGTATAAACTCTTCCGCAGATAGAACTCATGTAGGGATTTCAGGATTAAAAGAAAATCTGGATAAAGGATTAGCGCTATTAGAAGATTTATGGAAAAACGCAGTCCCGGATCAAGAAGCTTATAGCAAGTACGTAGATCAAATAGCAAAAGGAAGACAAGATGGTAAAACCCAAAAAAGAAATATTCTTTGGAACGGTCTTATGAATTATGGAAAATACGGTGAAAAGTCCCGATTACGTAATATCTATACTATTAAAGAATTAAAAGAAATTAACCCTCAAGAATTAGTGGATAAAATTAAAGGGCTTTACAATCTAAAACAACGAGTATTTTATTATGGAAAAGATATCGACTTGGCAATAGCCTCTCTGGATAAAAATCATGTAGTAAATGGAGAATTGAAGGATTATCCAGAAAAAACAACCTATGTAGAGAAAGAAACAGGTGGGAATGTGTATTTTGTAGACTACGATATGGTGCAAAGCGAAATGATATTTCTTGCCAAAGGAGCAGAATTTGACCCTCAAAAAATGGCGGCTTCAAGCTTGTTTAATACCTATTTTGGAAGTGGATTGTCTTCAATTGTATTTCAAGAAATCAGGGAGTCAAAGTCTTTAGCATACTCAGCATTTTCGCAATACAGTAATGCTAGTAAAAAAGGAGATTCAAACTACCTATATGCCTATATAGGTACTCAGGCAAACAAAATGCCAGAAGCAGTAGATGCGATGATGGATTTGATGACAAATATGCCCGAAGCTGAAGAGCAATTTAACCAAGCCAAAGAAGCCACACTAAAGAAAATTGCGGCAAAAAGAATTACAAAATCTAATATATTCTGGTCATATGAAAGCCTTAAGAAAAGAGGAATTGATAATGACAACCGTAAAGAGATGTATGAAACCATTAAAAACATGACGTTGGCAGACCTTAAATCGTTCTTTAATGAAAATATTAAAGGCGAAACATACAATATTCTTGTCATTGGTAATAAAAAAGAAGCAGATATGGAAGCTTTATCCAAATTAGGTGTTGTTAAAGAAATGGATATCGATTATCTTTTTAATTATGAGAAGAAAAATGAGGATATAAAACTATAAAAATTGATAAACAATTATTTGTTTATAAACCCTGTGAGAAATCACGGGGTTTATTGTTGATGACCTGTTTGTAATTCTTATATTTGAATTCAAATTGCAAATTATAAATGGTATAGAATACCAATAAAAATAGAAATATAAAGAATGAGTCTTTTACAAGGTAAAACAGCTATTATCACTGGTGCTACCCGTGGTATTGGCAAAGGAATTGCAGAGGTTTTTGCACAACAAGGAGCTAATGTAGCTTTTACATACAGTTCTTCTGTTGAAGCAGCGAATGCATTAGAAAAAGAACTTAATGAATTAGGGATTAAAGCAAAAGGATATCAGAGTAACGCTGCAAGTTATGATCAGGCGCAAGAACTGATTGCAGATGTAATTGAAACATTTGGAAGCATAGATGTTCTAGTGAATAATGCCGGTATAACCAAGGATAACCTTCTAATGCGAATGAGCGAAGAAGACTTTGATAAAGTTATCGAAGTAAACTTGAAGAGTGTTTTTAATATGACAAAAGCTGTTCAAAGAACTATGCTCAAACAACGAAAAGGAAGTATAATCAATATGAGCTCTGTAGTAGGAGTGAAGGGTAATGCAGGGCAGGCAAATTATGCAGCTTCAAAATCTGGGATTATTGGATTTTCTAAATCAGTTGCATTAGAGTTGGGATCCAGAAACATTAGAAGTAATGTTGTTGCTCCCGGTTTTATTGAAACTGAAATGACAGAAAAACTCGATGAAAAAGTAGTGGAAGGATGGCGCAATGCGATACCACTAAAACGAGGAGGTACCCCAGAAGATATTGCAAATACTTGTTTATTTCTAGCAAGTGATTTAAGTGCTTATGTTACAGGACAAGTACTCAATGTTGATGGAGGAATGCTAACCTAAAATCAGAAGAAATACGTGTGAAGCAGAAGGTAAGAAGTATAAGATAGTTTATTGTACTTGGTACATCTTTTATACTTCATACTTCTATAATCTGACTTCTAATTTTACCAAATGCAAGCACAAACAATTTTACTGATTATAGCCTCTTTTATAATTGCACTGATTATAGTGCTGTTTCAGTATTTGTATAAAGCAAAAAGCAGGAAAAAAAATGTCCTGCTTTTTGCTTTTTTACGTTTTTTAAGCATTTTTGGGCTTCTCTTGCTGCTTATAAACCCTACCTTCAAACAAAATACTTATTATATAGAGAAACCTAACTTAATTATTGCTGTTGACAATTCCTCTTCTATAAAGCATCTGAAACAAGATCAAAATATTATTGAATTTACTAAAGGAATTTCAGAAGATAAAGAATTAAATGAAAGGTTTGACATAACGTATTACTCTTTTTCGGATAAATTAAATGATTCTCTATCTCTTTCTTTTAACCAAAAACAAACCAATATATCAAAAGCATTAGAAGAATTAGACCAGATTTATAAAAGTGCAATTGCCCCAACAATTATTATTACCGATGGTAATCAAACATATGGGAAAGATTATCAATATAGTAGTATAGGGTATAAACAAGCAGTATACCCAATTATTTCAGGCGATACCATTGCAGTTGTAGATACAAAAATTCAACAACTTAATGTAAACCGTTATGCATATCTAAAAAATAAATTTCCGGTAGAGGTTATACTTACTTATTCAGGAGAGAAAGATGTAACTAGTACTTTTCAAGTAAAATCGGGCAATATTACTGTTTTTTCTCAACCAGTTTCTTTTTCAGAAGAAAAAAATTCTACAGTAATTAATTTTACTTTGCCTGCAGCAAGGGCAGGAGTGAGTCAATTTGTTGCAAATTTGATTCCTTTGGATAACGAAAAAAACACAATTAATAATAATAAAACTTTTGCTGTCGAAGTAATTGATCAAAAAACTAATGTTCTTTTAATAAGTGATATTGTACACCCAGACCTTGGCGCAATTAAAAAAAGTATTGAAAGTAATGAAAGAAGAAGTATAACGATTAATAAACCTCAAGAAGTAAAGGATTTGAATGATTATCAACTGATTATTTTATATCAACCTAATCCAAGATTTAGAGGAGTGTATGAAAAGTTAAATGCTTTAAAAAAGAATTATTTAACCATTACAGGAACAAAAACAAATTGGGTATTTCTTAATAAGATACAGAACAAATATACTCAAGAGATAACACGACAAAATGAATATTATGTTCCCCGGTTCAATAGTAACTATGGAGCATTTCTTATAGAAGATATTGATTTTCAAAATTACCCTCCTTTAATAGGAGCTTTTGGAGAAGTTAATATTCACTCAAATTATGATCCTTTGTTGTATCGAACAGTAAATAATATAGATACCGAAGAAGTATTATTGACTACCATTGAACAAGATGGAATAAGAGAAGGAGTATTATTTGGAGAAGGTATCTGGAGATGGAGAGCACAGAGCTATTTGAATACTCAAAAATTTGAGGATTTTGATGAATTCTTCAGTAAAATTGTTCAATATCTGGCATCTAATAAAAGGAAGAGTAGGTTAAACACAATTTCAGAATCTTTTTATTACGGTAATGCTAGTATAATTATCAAAGCAGAGTATTTTACCAAAAACTATGAATTTGATAGAAGAGGAAACTTGAGAATTTCTATTAAAAATAAAGAGACTGAGAGCACTCAGACTATCCCAATGTTGATAAGAAATAACTCTTATGAAGTGGATTTGAGTAATTTGGAAGCAGGAAATTATGAATACACAGTAACAGTTTTAGGCGAAAATATTTCCCGTTCAGGGAGTTTCTCAATACTAGAGTACGATGTAGAACAACAATTTCTTAATGCAGATGTAACAAAACTCAAGCAAGTTGCTACTAATACTAATGGAAAGCCATACTATTTGGATCAGAAAAATGTTTTGATAAAAGAACTACTAGAAGACCAAAGGTATCAAACTATTCAAAAAAGAAAGGAAAATGTAGTATCTTTAATAGATTGGAAATACCTCTTGATAATTGTTATTTCTTTACTTACAATAGAATGGTTTGCACGAAAATATAACGGACTTATTTAAAATTAAAAACTCAAAATTATTATGGAAAAATTACCAAAAATAGGATTGCCTATTTTAATTATTATTGTTTTAACAATTGTTTTTATTTCAAAATCAACAGAAACTATTGGTTCAGGAGAAGCTGGCGTATTATATAAAACATTTGGAGGAGGAGTAGTAACTGATAGCCCACCTCTGGGAGAAGGTTTTCATTTAGTTGCTCCATGGAATAAAGTTATCGTTTATGAAGTACGACAACAAGAAGTTTTTGAAAAAATGCAAGTATTATCTTCTAATGGATTAGAAATCAAATTAGATGCTTCTGCATGGTTTCAGCCAGACTATGCTAAGTTAGGATTATTACATCAGCAAAAAGGAGAAAATTATGTAGCACGAGTTTTATTACCAACGATACGATCTGCCGCGCGTAGTGTAGTAGGAAGATATACTCCCGAACAACTATACTCTAGTAAAAGAGATGCAATCCAAAAGGAAATTTTTGAAGAAACAAAGAAAATAGTAGGGGATCAATTTATTCAATTAAATGAGGTCCTTGTACGTGATGTAACATTACCTCCAACGATTAAGGAAGCAATAGAACGTAAGTTAAAACAAGAACAAGAAGCTTTGGAATATGAATTTAGATTAGAAAAGGCTAAAAAAGAAGCAGAAAGACAAAAGATTGATGCAGAAGGTAAGGCTGTAGCCAATCAAATTTTAAGTGCGTCGTTGACAGATAAAATACTAAAAGAAAAAGGAATTGAAGCTACGTTGCAATTGGCTAAATCACCAAACACTAAAGTTGTAGTTGTAGGATCTGGTGGTGATGGTTTACCGCTTATTTTAGGAAATCAGTAAAAGAGAATTATACTATCAAAATTACTATATATTGGCGCTTTCGGGCGCCAATTTTTTTTGGATGATAATTTAGATATTAAAAAAGCGCAGCTAGCTGCGCTTTTTTAATATCTTTGTGTCTAAGATTGTAATCATATGACAGAAGATATAGTAAACGAATTGGGTTTTATGGCTTTAGGAACGCGTTTAAAAAGAATTAGTGATAGAATGAATCATAGCTCTAGGATGATGTATAAAAAACTAAATATTGATTTTGAGCCAAATTGGTATTTGATTTTGTTAGTAGTAGAAAAAAAGCCAGGAACTTCTGTTATGGAAATTGCAGCTAGCTTAGGTTTTGCACATCAAACAATTATGGTAATGACAAATAAAATGGTTAAAAAAGAATATTTACAAGTTTCTAAAGATGATAAAGACAGACGAAAAACAATTTTTCATTTAACAGAAAAAGCTAGTGAAATCTTGCCACAAATTAAACAGATATGGGAGGTCGGCAAAAAAGTGATTTATGAACTATTAGAAGAAGATCTAACTATAATAAAACATATACAAGTATTAGAACAAAACCTTGAAGAATTATCCTTTGGAGATAGAATAGTAAATAAATTAAAATAGCAATTAAAATGAAGCAACATCAATATAGCGCAACAATTAAATGGACAGGAAACAAAGGAAGCGGAACTGCAAACTACAAATCATACACAAGAGATCATTCAATTTTTGTAGATGAGAAATATAAAGAAATACTAGCTTCATCCGATCCTTCATTTTTAGGTGATAAAACAAAATACAATCCCGAAGACTTATTTCTTTCTTCACTTTCGGCATGTCATATGCTATGGTATCTTCATTTATGTTCTGTCCATAATATAATTGTAACAGATTATGTTGATAATGCTACAGGAGTAATGGAAGAGTCGACAAACGGTAGTGGAAAATTTAAATCGGTAACCTTAAATCCAATCGTCACTATAGAAAAACAAGAGATGATAGAAAAAGCAAAAGAAATACATTCTGAAGCAAATAAAATGTGTTTCATTGCTAACTCATGTAATTTTAAGATAAAGCATGATCCAAAAATCATAACAAAATAATTCTATTATTTGGCAAACAAAAAGAAAACAAATTATATAAATACCAATAGAAGTATGCAAACAAAAACAATACTTGAAACAGAAAGATTAAGCCTAAGGGAGTTTAATCTTGAAGATTCCGAGTTTATTTTGAAACTGGTAAATTCACCCAAATGGTTGGAGTTTATAGGAGATAGAAATGTTACAACAAAAGAAGAAGCAAGAGCGTTTTTAAAAAATGGAGCGATAAAAAGTTATAGTGAAAATGGATTTGGATTTTGGATGGTTCAATTAAAGAATGACAAACTACCCATTGGAATGTGTGGATTGGTAAAGCGAGAAACATTGGATGATATAGATATAGGATTTGCAATGCTTCCACAATATTTGGGATTAGGATATGGATACGAAATTGCTAATGCAACAATGAACTATGCAAAAAACATTTTAAAAATCGATAAAATCTTGGGGATAACAGATACCAATAACATTGCATCAATTAACCTCTTGAATAAGATAGGACTTCGTTTTGTGAAAACTTTAAAACTGTCAGAAAATGACACTGTTTTACTTTTTTCGAATGTAAAGAATAAGAATGATGAAAATAAAATTAATGAATTGACAGCCAGTTTTTTTGATGTATTTACAAATACCAACGGGAGAATTCCTAATGTAGAAGGAATTACTGAAATGTTTATTTCTGATGGAATGATTATTAATAATACAACAGGCACACCCGAGATTTACAGCATAAAACAATTTCTTGCATCAAGAAAAGAAATCCTTAGTAATGGTAGCCTTACTAATTTTAGAGAAGCTGAAATTTGGTTCAAAACAAATATCTATGGTAATATTGCACAACGATTCTGTCTGTACGAAAAATCTGGTAAACTAAATGATAAAGAATTCGAGTCAAGAGGAATAAAAACATTTCAATTTATTAAAGTTAATCAAGAGTGGAAAATATCCTCGTTAGCCTGGAATGATGAGATATAGTAGATTTTAATTTTTGGGTAGTACGGTTGCAATATTGGTAATATAATCCCTAATTTATTGACATTTAGTCGATTAAATTTGGTATTTCACCGTAGTTTTATTACTTTTAAACCGTAACCCCAAAATTTACTGCAATGAATAAAACTACAATTTACTCGATTTTATTGAGTATTGGGTTGATTACAATTTTGGTATTTGTAATTGACTCTTCTAAAAAACAACATGTAGAAAACGTAAACCAAACGGAGATTTCTGATCTACGAGATCAGCACAATTCTTATCTAAAAAACAGTCCTTTTACAGAAACTTTAAAACTTTCTAAATCAGAACGAAAAGCAAAAGGGCTTCCACCAAACAAATATTTTGAGCAAATGTGGGAATTAACAATGAACCCTGCTACTGGTAAAACAGAACCTCAAAATATTTATGAATTACAAAAACAACTTAAATCTGCAAAAAGAGCCCCTGGTGATGCTGCCGATAATCCTTGGGAAGAAAGAGGACCAAATGATGTTGGTGGTCGTACAAGAGCCATTTTATTTGATCCTAATGATACAACTAATAAGCGAGTGTATGCTGGTGGTGTTAGTGGTGGACTATGGGTAAATAATGATATTACATCTGCTACATCACAGTGGAGTAGAGTACAAAACGTACCTGGAAATCTTTCTATAACTTCAATAACCGTAGATCCGAGAAATTCAAATACTTGGTATGTTGGTACTGGAGAACAATATACAGCCGGAGCAGTTGTTGGTAATGGTGTATACCGATCCCTAGATGGTGGAAACAGTTGGCAAGCTGTAAATATACCGGCTGCTGGAGGAGGAAACATTGTAACTAATGGAGGTAATTTGTTCCTTTCGGGACTTTTTCATGTTAATGATATTTTAGCTTGGAATAATACCGCACAAAACCGTACAGAGCTATTTGTTGGTGTTGGAGCTCATGTATACGGAGATGCAGCTTCTCCATATAATTGGTTGGGACTTCAAACTGCAGGATTGTATCATTCTATAGATGGTGGTACAAACTGGAATAGAATTGAATCTGCTAATATGAGATACGAATATCAAAGTAATCAATATTATTTCATTCCTAATGATCTCGAAATAGGAGCAGATAATAAACTATGGATGGGAACAATAAATTCTGGTTTAGGACAAGGTGGAGGACGCGTTTTTAGCAGCCAGAATGGTAGCTTATGGACAGAGGCAGCAGCTTCACCTCTAAATGATTCTGATAGAGTAGAGTTAGAACCTTCAACAAGTAATGCTAATAAAATATATGCATTAACACAAGGTATTACAGAACCAGTACATATCTATAAATCTTTAGACGGTTTTGCTACTGCTCCAACTGCTACGGCACTTCCAAACGATGCTGATAATGGTATGCCAGCAAACGATTTTACCAGAGGGCAGGCGTTTTATGATTTAATGATCGAATCTGATCCTAATAATGATAATATTGTTTATGTAGGAGGGATTAACCTTTTCAGATCCACAAATAGTGGAAGTGGATGGAGTCAGATTTCTAAATGGTCAAATAATCCAGGACTTGATCAGTTATCCGTATCCATTGTACATGCTGATCAGCATGCTATGACATTTAGACCTGGAAATTCAAATCAGGCAATTTTTGGAAATGATGGAGGAATATTCTATGCGAGTAATCTCTCTGCAGCTTCAACAAGTAGTGTGTTTGGTGCCAGAGTTAACAATTATAATGTAACGCAATATGTAAAAGCGGGAATTGGTCCTAATGGTGTTGGTGATGTAAATGGTATTTTTTCGGCTGGAGCTCAGGATAATGGTACTCAGGCTTTTAGAAATACAGTGCAAGGTATTAATGGGTCAGAGCAATTAACTGGTGGTGATGGTTTCTATACTTTTATAGATAAAGATGGTGAGTATATGATTGCTACGTATACGCATAATGTTATTTATAGGTTTAATTTGCCATGGGATGGTTTAAGTAGAATAAACGGAGGAGCAACAACTCTTGTGTATGATACATCTACAGGAGATTTTGTAAACCAAATGGGATATGATAGTGATGCTAATATTTTATTGTCTAATGCGTCAACTTCGTCAAGTTTTGTAATTAAAACTACAGATGTAGCAGCAAATAGCAATGCAGATATAACAAATGCTTCATTGACCAGTAAACCAACTGCTTTTGTACCATCACCTTTTGCCAATAATACATGGTATGTTGGTACTGCTACAGGTGGTTTAATAAAACTTACCAATGTAGGTGTTGGAGCCGCTACCTGGACTAGCATTAACACACCTTTTGTAGGTTCTGTTTCCTCTGTTAGGTTAGGGGCTACTGCAAATGATATCATGGTTACCATTCATAATTATGGTGTAACCAGTGTATGGTATTCATCTGATGCAGGTACTAATTGGGTAAGTAAAGAAGGAAACCTTCCTGATATTCCAGTAAGAGATATTTTACAAAATCCTTTGGATGCATCCGAAGTTATTGTAGCTACTCAATTGGGAGTTTGGGTTTCAAAGAATTTTAATGCAACCAATCCTAGTTGGACTCAATCTCAAAATGGAATGAGTGATGCTAGTGTAACCTCATTTGATTATTGGGCTATAAATGGAGATCATACTAATAATAAGATTATAGCCTCTACATATGGTCGTGGTGTATTTACAGGGTCATTTACATCAAATACAACTGATCCTTGTACAGGAGTAGCTGCTTATGACGCTAATGTAACATATCAAGTAGGAGATAGAGTGACGTTTCAGGGAGATCTGTATGAAGTAAATTCTACTGGAGCATGGGATAATCTTGGACCATGTGGAGCCGTAGGAGGAGATACTCAAGCACCTACTATACCAGCTAACTTAGTTGCTTCTAACGTTGCGTCGACTACATTGACTTTGTCTTGGACTGCTTCTACTGATGATGTAGGTGTTACTGGATACGATGTTTATCAAGGAAATACAATTATTGGTACTACAGCAAGTACGACCATGGCAATAGAATCATTAACAGCCTCTACAGCATATCAATTCAAAGTAAAAGCAAAAGATGCAGCAGGAAATGTATCTGGGTTTAGTAATACGGTAAATATTACCACATCTGCACCTGCTCCAGCAGACCCATGTGCAGGAGTAGCTGCCTATGATTCTAATTTGACATACCAAGTTGGTGATAGAGTGGTTTTTCAGGGAGATCTATATGAAGTGAATCCAACTGGTGGATGGGACAATCTTGGTCCATGTGGAGCAGCAACAGGAGATACACAAGCACCTACTATACCCGCTAATGTATCTGCATCCAATGTTGCAGAAACTACATTAACTTTGTCTTGGGTAGCCTCTACAGATAATGTAGTTGTTACTGGCTACGATATATATATGGGAAATACCAATATTGGATCAACAGCAGGTACATCTAGTAATATTAATACATTGACGGCAAATACTACCTACCAATTTAGAATAAAGGCAAAAGATGCTGCAGGAAATGAATCTGGATTTAGTAGTACTTTTAATGTAACCACAGCAGCAGCTGATCCATGTGCGGGGGTTGCTCCATATGATGCTAATGTAGCATATCAAGTAGGTGATAAAGTAACATATCAAGGAAGTTTATACGAAAACACATCGACAGGATGGACAAATATAGGAACTTGTGGTGCGGCAGCTACATCCATAAACCCTGCTTGGAATGCTTATCTAATAGAGACTCCAGAATCGCATAGTGTTTATCCAAATCCTGTAAAAGATATTATGTATTTCACTACAAGTACATTGTCTACCATGCATTATAAAATAATGAATATAAGTGGACAAGTTATGAGTACGGGAGTTGTTTACAATAATAAAGTAGATTTACAAAACCTGGCTAAAGGAATATACATTTTAGAACTTAATATTGACAATAATAGGACAGTAGAACAATTTGTTAAAGAATAATATTTTTCAAAATGGTTATTTTTAAAAGAGGCTGTCTTAATTGACAGTCTTTTTTTTTTAGAGTTTTTATTTTGTAACATATTGTTTTGCAGCCTGTCATAAACGAAGTTGCTATTCTTTTCATAGTGTCATTACTAAATTTGAATAATCTCGACACAAATCTTGAGTGTCTTTATATGTTCACGAAGATTTTATTCTTAAAACTTTTAACGATGTTTAAATAAAAAAGGACAAGAATTAATTAATGGAAGAATAAGGTATTAAGCAACCTGTATATGTATTTTTCAATAACCTATAAAAAAGGCTGAATTACAAGTTAGAAAAAACAGATACTTCAGCCTTTTTTATAGAAAATGATTAGTGAATATTATTTGTTTTTAAGCTTTTTGGCTTGTTTTGTCCATTTATCTCTTTCGATTCTACCAGGGAAAAATTGAATTAAGGCAGTTACAGTATCTATATCTTCCGTCGTAAACTTACTTATTTGATCAAATGTATAAATACCTATACTATTTAATTTTTCTTCTATAAAAGGACCAACTCCACTTATCAATTTTAAATCATCTTTTTGCGAAGCATCTGCTTTTCCGAAACTATCAAAATTTAATTTTGGTTTTTCAGTTTCCTTTGTAACCAACATTCCTCCGGCATCACGGGTTTTAATAGCTCTAATTTCATTGCTTGGATTAGAGAATGTAGTATTTGCTTTTTTGTTGCTTGCATTCTTCAACAAGGTTTTTTCTCTTTCACAATCATCTAGTGCTTTTTTATATTTATTCTTAAGTGATCTTTTTGATAATATCCATCCTAACAAAAACGCAAGGAATAATAACAATAATAAGCACCACCAATTTGCTTCATTTAAAAAATCTAACATAGTTGTAATATTTTTAGTTTACGGTTATTTCTATTCTTCTGTTTTTTGCCCTGTTTTCATCGCTATCATTAGGAACAATTGGGCTAGATTCTCCTTTAGATAAAGCAGTAAGTTTATCTTTTGTAATGCCTTGAGCGATTAGATAATCTCTAACATTATTTGCTCTTTGCTTACCATACCACAGATTCGCTTCTTCATCACCAATATTGTCGGTATGTCCAATAATTTTCACCAATTTATCGGGGTATTTATTAAGGTAATTTTTTAATTCTAAAGTGTAATTGGATAAAGTAGCATCAGGTTGAAATGTTTTTTGTCCAAACTCAGAATACAATATTCGGGTAGCAATACTTTTTTCTACTTCAACTAATCTGGATTCGTTTAAAGTATCAAAATTTAATAGTATTCCGCCAGTATAACTTCCATCATCAGAGTATGAGTAATCGTGTAATTTGGTTTTGGTAACAATTCGATTAGGATTAACCCCTGCGTCAACCAAAATACTCTTCATATAATTTGCTCTCGCGATTCCTAGATGAACACTATCTTGTTGTTGCTCAGAATTATTTTCAAAACCGTGAATAATCAATTCCTGATCTTGATATTTTCCTAAGTAGTCCGCCACTTGTTTCTCAAAACCTTCTAATGAGCTAGGAATAAATACATCTCCGTTGGCTTTATTGATTTTAATATCTTCGATATATCTAAATACATCTTGATTTTGTGGTCCTTTGGCAAAGAATCCGACTGTTTTATTAGCTGCAGCAACGCTATCGTCGTATGCCTTTTTTGCTAATAACTCAGCTTCAGAGTCCTGTTTTTGATCTACTACAATTACATTTTCATCGGTGTCTGTAGAACACCAATCACAAGAATAATACCACCATATCGCTAGCCAGGCAAATAGCAGAAAAATGAGAAATGAGATTAAGTTTTTCATAAGTTGTTGATTAGTATTGGTTTTTTAAAGTTATAAAAATGTTTATAATCAACCTATTGCAGCATATAAATTCTATAAATTAAATCATAGAAAAAAGATGAATCGCAAAAAAATAAGTTTAAATGCTTTTGGTAAGAATTATTTTTCATAAATTCGCACTGTAATAAAAAAATAATGAATACTATATTTATACATCATCATCATTCTTACATTTTCGCTCAGGCGTGGTAGGTATGGTATGTGTATAACACAATAATATAAAAACCCGTTTGAGTAATTCAAACGGGTTTTCTGTTTTTTGCAAAACACGTTTTTGAATTGGTCAGACACAACAAAAAAAATCATGTCAAAAATCAAAATTGCAATCCAAAAAAACGGACGTCTTAATGAAGACTCGGTCAAAATATTAAAAGACTGTGGTATTTCAATTGATAATGGGAAAGATCAACTAAAAGCCCAAACCCGTAATTTTCCTATGGAAGTTATGTTTTTGCGTAATGGGGATATACCTCAATACCTTAGAGATGGTATTGTAGATATAGCTATCATAGGTGAAAATGTACTTATAGAAAAGGGAAAAGATATTTCAATAGCCGAGCGTCTTAATTTCTCAAAATGTAAAGTTTCTTTAGCTGTTCCTAAAGATTTTGAATATAATTCAATTGATGACCTTAACGGAAAGAGGATTGCAACTTCATATCCTAATACAGTTAATAATTATTTGGATAAAAAAGGTATTTCTGCAGAATTACACCAAATATCTGGCTCGGTAGAGATTGCACCAAATATTGGTTTGGCAGATGCGATTTGCGATATAGTATCTAGTGGAAGTACTTTGTTTAAAAACAACCTTAAAGAAGTAGAAGTAATGCTTACCTCTGAAGCAGTTTTGGCCGTATCTCCAAAAATATCACAGAGCAATATTAACCTTCTAGAAAAATTACAATTTAGAATCAAGGCGGTATTAAAAGCCCGAAACTCTAAATATGTTTTACTAAATGCCCCAAATGACAAAATAAAGGATATAGTAAAAATATTACCTGGAATGAGAAGCCCAACAGTTTTGCCTTTGGCTGAAGAAGGTTGGAGTTCTATCCATACGGTAGTAGAGAAAAATAAGTTTTGGGATATTCTTGATGAGTTAAAAGCAGAAGGTGCAGAAGGAATCTTGGTTTGCCCGATTGAAAAGATGGTTTTATAATATTTTAAATTACTAATACTAGTTTAAAAAAAATAAGGAGTAATGCAGAAAATATACAACCCTAATAAAAAGGACTGGTCCCAGATATTAAAAAGACCAACGCAAACTGTTGCAGATATAGAAAAAACGGTATTAACTGTTTTTGAAGAGATCAAAGAAAATGGAGATAGCGCTATTAATAGATATACTCAGAGATTCGACAATGTAAATCTAAGTACCATAATGGTGTCCTCTCAGGAGATAGAGGAAGCAAAAAAAATGGTAAGTGATGAACTTAAAGAATCGATATTGTTAGCCAAATCAAATATAAAAGCATTTCATGCTGCCCAAAAAACAGGCACGGTATCAGTTGAAACCAATAATGGGGTACAATGTTGGCAGGAAAAACGACCGATTCAAAAGGTTGGTTTATATATTCCAGGAGGTACAGCACCTTTGTTTTCAACTATTTTAATGTTAACCATTCCAGCTAATCTAGCAGGATGTAAAGAAATAGTACTATGCTCACCTCCAAATCAAGAAGGAAAAATACACCCTGCGATACTTTATACTGCAGATCTATGCGGAGTAACCAAAATATGTAAAGTAGGAGGGATACAGGCAATTGCAGGAATGACTTTTGGCACAGAGACCATTCCTCAGGTCTATAAAATATTTGGTCCGGGAAATCAATTTGTAACTGTAGCAAAGCAATTGGCAACTAAATTTGGTGTGGCTATTGATATGCCGGCAGGACCAAGTGAGTTATTAGTGGTTGCAGATGATACGGCCAAAGTACCTTTTGTAGCTTCAGATTTATTAAGTCAGGCAGAACATGGCAAGGATAGTCAGGTTATTTTGATTAGTACTTCAGAAAAACTTATAGAAGAAGTAGAGGCAGAAGTTATAAAACAATGTAATAAACTACCAAGAAAAGAAATAGCCGAAGCCGCTATAGCAAATTCGAAATTGATTTATGTGCAAAATGACCAAGAAGCAATAGCGCTAATCAACGAATACGGTCCAGAACATTTTATTGTGTGTATGGATAATGAAGATTTTTATATTGATAATATACTTAATGCGGGGTCTGTATTTATAGGAAACTATACACCCGAAAGCGCTGGAGATTATGCCTCTGGTACAAATCACACCTTACCAACAAATGGATATGCAAAGCAGTACAGCGGAGTAAATTTAGATAGTTTTATGAAGTCAATGACATTTCA
Organism: Aquimarina sediminis; assembly: GCF_002895435.1. Taxonomy (GTDB): domain Bacteria; phylum Bacteroidota; class Bacteroidia; order Flavobacteriales; family Flavobacteriaceae; genus Aquimarina; species Aquimarina sediminis. The sequence goes on along the minus strand of NZ_POYJ01000001.1, from coordinate 551,555 downwards.
GAAAATATCAAAAGAAGGTATTCTGAATATTGGAAATGCTATTGAAATTATGGCAGAAGCAGAAGGATTGCAAGCACATAAAAATGCAGTAACATTAAGATTAGAAAGCTTGAAATAACAATATAAAGTAATAGAACTATTAAATTTCAAAAATAATAACCAACTAAAAATGAATAAAATAAAATTTGATATAAAACAAGTAGTTCGTAAGAATGTATTGCACCTAAAACCATATAGTTCTGCTAGAGATGAGTTTACTGATTTTAATAGGGATATGATTTTTTTGGATGCTAATGAGAACCCTAATGAGAATGGTGTCAATAGATATCCCGATCCACAACAGAGGAACCTTAAAACTGTATTAGCAAATCAAAAAAAGGTTTCTGAAAAAAACATACTTCTGGGAAATGGAAGTGATGAGGTATTGGATTTGATTTTTAGAGCGTTTTGCGAACCTGCTGTGGATAATATCATTACATTACCTCCTACATATGGGATGTATAAGGTCTTGGCAAATATTAATAATATAGAAGAGCAAGAAGTACAACTGAATAACAATTTTCAACCAGATATAGAATCAATCTTTGCTCATGTAAATGAGAATACAAAAATACTCTTTATTTGTTCGCCTAATAACCCTTCGGGAAATCTGGTTGATCCGCAATCTATTGGGTATATATTAGAATATTTTACGGGAGTGGTAGTGATTGATGAAGCTTATATTGATTTTGCAGATGATAAAAGCTGGGTCAATAGCCTTAGCAAATATACTAACCTTATAGTAACCCAAACATTATCCAAAGCTTATGGTTTAGCAGGGGTTCGATTAGGAATTTGTTATGCTTCTGAAGAGATTATAGATGTTTTAAATAAAATAAAACCACCATACAATATTAATGAATTAACACAGAAGAGAGCTTTAGAGAGAATTGTAGAGGAAGATATAATAAAGAAAGAAATAGATACGATATTAAAAGAACGAACTAGGCTAAAGGAAACTTTATCTACTATACATTTTGTTAAAGAAATATTTCATAGTGATGCAAATTTCATTTTGGTAAGAGTGGATGATGCCAATAAGAGATATGATCAATTAATTAGTAAAGGTATAGTTGTTCGTAACAGAAGTACACAACCGCTATGTGAGAATACACTCAGATTTACGGTAGGAACCAAAGAAGAAAATGAAAAATTAATAAACACATTGGTATTAATTTCAAAGAACTAGTTTTCCTCTTTATGATACTGCCGATAGAAGTAAAATATGGTTAGAATAGCAACATTAGTAATTTTAAAAAAGGCTCTCCAAATTATAATTGAGACCACCACCACACAATGAAAAAGAAAGTACTATTTATAGATCGTGACGGAACGATTATTAAAGAAACAGCAGACGAGCAAATTGATGCATTTGAAAAAATGATATTTTATCCTAAAGCTTTTACATATTTAGGAAAAATTGCTCAGGAACTGGACTATGAACTCGTGATGATCACAAATCAGGATGGTTTGGGAACAGATGTATTTCCAGAAGAAACCTTTTGGCCAGTGCATAATTTTATAATAAATTCTTTTGAAAATGAAGGAGTTGTATTTGATAAGGTGTTCTTAGATAGAACCTTTCCTCATGAAAATGCAAATACTAGAAAGCCAGGAACTGGACTATTAACAGAGTATTTTTCCGATGATTATGATCTTACCAATTCTTTTGTGATCGGTGATCGGTTAACAGATATGGAGTTAGCCAAAAACCTTGGTGCAAAAGGTATTTTTATAAATGATAACACTAATTTGGGAACGGGAGAAATTACTATAAAAAGAGAAGAATTAGAAGCACATATTGCATTAGAAAATAATGATTGGCAGAAAATATATGAATTTTTAAAACTAAAAGATCGAGTTGCCGAAATTTCAAGAAAAACTAATGAAACAGACATTTTTATTAAATTAAATCTGGATGGCACAGGAAAAAGTAATATCAATACTGGATTAGAGTTTTTTGATCATATGCTGGATCAGATTGCACGTCATGGGCAGATGAACCTCGATATTAAAGTAACCGGTGATTTAGAAGTTGATGAACATCATACTATAGAGGATACGGCCATTGCACTAGGAGAAGTATTTAGTAAAGCTTTGGGTACTAAGTTGGGGATAGAACGTTATGGTTTTTGTTTACCAATGGATGATTGTTTGGCACAGGTAGCTATAGATTTTGGTGGGCGTAATTGGTTAGTATGGGATGCAGAATTTAATCGAGAAATGATTGGTAAAATGCCAACAGAGATGTTTTTTCATTTCTTTAAATCTTTTACAGATGGTGCAAAAGCAAACCTGAATATAAAAGCTGAAGGAACAAATGAACATCATAAGATTGAAGCAATTTTTAAAGCTTTTGCAAAAGCAATAAAAGTAGCAGTCAGGCAAGATCCTGAGAAAATGATATTACCAAGTACCAAGGGGATGTTATAATCAATTACAAATTACGATTGATGATTATGAGTTTAAAATCATATATCTGAAGTCCTAAAATCAAAAAAAATAGTGAAAATTGTAATTATTAATTACGGAGCAGGAAATATTCAATCTATAAAATTTGCAATAGAAAGAATGGGTTATCAAGCTATATTGAGTGATAACCCAGAAGAAATAAAAACAGCAGATAAGGTAATATTTCCAGGAGTAGGAGAGGCGAGTAGTGCAATGCAAAAACTCAAAATTTCTGGACTAGATAAGCTTGTTCCTATACTGAAACAGCCTGTTTTAGGAATTTGCTTGGGGATGCAATTAATGTGTAACCGAACAGAAGAAGGTAATACAAAAGGCTTGGGGATTTTTGATGTTGATGTTATACGATTTAATAACAATGTAAAAGTACCACAAATTGGGTGGAACCAGATAGACTCTCTTAATTCGCCTCTTTTTACAGAGGTTGATGAAAATGAATACATCTATTTAGTCCATAGTTATTATGCCCCGGTTATAGAGGATACTGTTGCACAAACGTACTATGGTATAAAGTATAGTACAGCTTTACAAAAAGATAATTTTTACGGAACCCAGTTTCACCCAGAGAAAAGTAGTGTGATTGGAGAAAAAATACTTAAAAACTTCTTAGAACTATGAGAATAATACCAGCTATAGATATTATTGATAAAAAATGTGTACGGCTTTCTAAAGGAGACTACGACACCAAGAAAATATATAACGAAAATCCATTAGAAGTAGCCAAAGAATTTGAGGCACATGGGATTGAGTATTTACATCTGGTAGATCTCGATGGAGCAAAGTCTAAACATATTGTCAATTATAAGGTTTTGGAGCAAATTGCCTCTAAAACAACTCTAAAAATTGATTTTGGTGGAGGGTTAAAAACAGGCGAAGATCTTAGAATTGCCTTTGAAAGTGGGGCACACCAAGTTACAGGAGGAAGTATTGCTGTAAAGAATCCGGATATTTTTAGATCTTGGATTAAAAAGAATGGATCAGATAAAATTATTCTTGGTGCCGATGCTAATAACGAAAAGATAGCAGTAAGCGGATGGCAAGAAGAGAGCGATAAAGATTTAATTCCGTTTATTAAGGAATATCAAAAAGAAGGCGTTAGTTATGTGATCTGCACAGATATTAGTAAAGACGGAATGTTACAGGGTCCTTCTTTTGAGCTATATAAAAGAATTATCAATGAAACGAATGATATTAAACTAATAGCATCTGGTGGTATTTCTACCTTTGATGAATTACCAAGATTAGCAGAAATTGGATGTGAAGGTACCATTATCGGAAAGGCAATTTATGAAAACAGAATTAGTTTAAAGCAATTGGAAAATTACATTCTTTCAAAAGTATAGAAAAGAAAACCAGAAGAGAATCAATGTTTAAAATTTAATAAAAAAATTGATTATGCTTACAAAAAGAATAATACCCTGTTTGGATATCAAAAATGGGAGAACAGTGAAAGGAGTTAATTTTGTAGACCTTCGTGATGCAGGAGATCCTGTTGAACTTGCAGATGCATATTCAAAAGCAGGAGCAGATGAGCTAGTGTTTCTGGATATCTCTGCGACAGAAGAAAGACGAAAAACCTTGGCAGATTTGGTGCTTAAAGTAGCAGCAAAAATAAATATTCCATTTACAGTAGGAGGAGGAATTTCATCTGTTGAGGATGTAGATGTTTTACTACAAAATGGTGCGGATAAAGTGTCCATAAACTCCTCGGCAGTAAAAAATCCACAATTAATTAATGATTTGGTAGGTAAATTTGGCTCTCAATGTATTACTGTGGCTATAGATGCAAAACAGATAGATGGAAATTGGATAGTACACCTAGTAGGAGGTAAAGTGCCTACAGAATTAAATTTGTTTGATTGGGCAAAAGAAGTCGAAGAACGTGGAGCCGGTGAAATCCTTTTTACTTCAATGGATAATGACGGGACAAAAGATGGGTTTGCAAATAAATCGCTATCCAGGCTATCCCAAGAGTTAAATATTCCCATAATAGCATCTGGAGGAGCAGGAAACATGCAGCACTTTGTAGATACTTTTAAAGAAGGGAAGGCAGATGCTGCATTGGCTGCAAGTGTGTTTCATTTTAAAGAAATAGAAATTAAAGATTTAAAACATGAATTAAGAAATAATCAAATTCCCGTACGATTATAAACTATAAATCGAGTCATCGATAACCTTAATTTAGGAATGACCGAAGAAATTTTAGAAAAGATATGAAAATAAACTTCAATAAAAATGGAGATGGGCTTGTACCTGCCATTATTCAGGACGCATTAACAAAAAATGTTTTAATGCTAGGGTATATGAATCAAGAGGCTTATAATAAGACAGTTGAGACAAAAAATGTTACTTTTTTTAGTCGCACAAAAAAAAGATTATGGACAAAAGGAGAAGAAAGCGGTAACATTTTGTCGGTTGTAGACATTAACAATGACTGTGACAATGATGCCCTATTGATAAAGGTTACTCCGGCAGGACCAACTTGTCATACAGGAACGGATACTTGTTGGAAAGAAGACAACAAGCAATCTTATGGATTTTTATCAGATTTGGAAGAAATAATTAAAAACAGAAAAGAAAACCAAAATGATGAGAATTCATATGTCGCATCATTGTTTAGGAAAGGAATGAATAAAATTGCCCAAAAGGTAGGAGAAGAGGCAGTAGAAGTAGTAATTGAAGCTAAGGATGATAACGAAGAATTGTTTTTGAATGAAAGTGCTGATTTACTATTTCATTATTTGATACTCCTACAGGCAAAAGGATATACATTAGATAACATTGTTAGTGTACTAAAGAAAAGACATTGATTCGTAATATTTGGCTATGTTTTTTTGTGAATCCTTAATCTATTAGCGATTTTAGATACATTAATTATGAATATACTATATTTGCGGAACCCGAAAAAACCTATAAATTTTGAAACCTATAGCCAAACTATTACCTTACTTTTTCCTATTACTAATTTGTCAAATTTCCTATTCTCAGTGTAATTTAGGGCTTATCACCATAGAAAAATGTGATATAGAGAATATTGATTTTGATGGTATTAATGGTCCAGATGGGATAATTAACTTATATACAGAAACTAGTACTACGCCCGCAGATGGTACATGGAACATAGCTCCTCAATTTAATGCAGCATTTGATGATGTTACTGGTAATCTAGCCATGTGGGAGTTGAAAAAAGCAACTACAATTGCTACTCAAAATGATTATTTTTTTGAACTTAAGAATGCTACCTGTGGTGATATACCAGTAAGAACTGCTAGATTGATTTTGGGACCATATTCTGGTGTGGCACTTCCTCCTTCAGGACCACTTAATGTAAATGCGCAAGGCTGTGATCTTGATGGTTTTGATTTGTTTAGTGCTTTTGCGTTGGATGGTAACACACCATCACCCCACTCTAATGGAGAGTGGACGTATAATGGATCAAGTTCTAGTTTTATAGAGATTTCTGGATCTAAACTTATTGTAGAAATACCATATCAACCAGGGCAGCCTCTTGTTGATCAGGAAGTTTTTGAATTAATATATACTGTACCAGGTGTTTTAGGGTGTTCTACTGCGCAACAAACTACAGTGAGAATTGCTATGGTAAGACAGGTGGATTCTGGAGAGCCTGTTTTAACAGAGATTTGTGAAGATGATATTTTAGCAGGTAATTATGATACAGATATAGATCTAACAGACGATCAATATTTAGAAGGTGAAGATACCGAAGGAATTTGGTTGCATAGTTTAGATCCTACAGGAGAAATAGAGGATGAACAAGATTCTATGATTAACCTAAGAACTATCTATGATAATCTAATTGATAATGGTAATAATTTGAGGTTTGGATGCGAGACTTATGACTTTGTTTATGCTGTAGAACAGCGATCAGCTGTATGTAGTGATAAGGAATCTACAATAAGTTTTACTTTATATGAGCAATTAAGGCCGTTTAGTCAACCTAACCCACCTCCTCAAATTTGTGCAAATGATACTGCTAATGGGCTGAGGTTATTTGACCTATTAGAGTTTACCACAGAAGGAAGTTTTGATTTCATATATACTAATGATAATTATGTTAATTGGAAATTTATTTCTGGACCCTCACCCACATCTGGAGACTTAGGATTACCCACAAAACCATCAGTATTAAGTGCTTTTCCTTACTGGTTTTACCTTGGTCAAATAAACACTTTGGGAGCAGAACCAGGAACCTATGTATATGAATATGCAGTAAGTCCAAAAATAAATTGTCCTGCTCCATTTGAGATTTGTGACCCATATGCAACACCTACGGATCAATTTTATTGTGAACATCCATGTAATATTATGACAGCACGAGTCGAAATTGAAATATTGGCTTTTGATTACGCAGGAGAGGATACTACAGGTATTGACCTTTGTGAATCAGCAGGGCAGGTAGATCTTATAAGTTTATTAGAAACCAATGGAATTGATACTATCGTAACGACTGGAGTATGGACTAATATGGCAGGAGATGTGATCAATAATACATTTGTTTTTCCTAATAGTGATACTTCACAAACGTTTACTTTTACGTATACTACCAACAGTAGTGATGGATGTACAGAAACATCTGATTTAACATTTACAATTCATAAACAGCCTAGTGCAGGAGATGACATAAGCACTACATTATGTTCGGATAATTTAACCATAACGCTCTTTGATCTTTTAGGAGGATCTCCCGATACAACAGGAACATGGACTGGTCCTTTTGGGTATACCTCTCCAGATCATTTGGGTGTTTTTGATACCAGCGATACAAACTTACCTGTTTTAGGAGAAGGAGTATATACATATACAACACCAGCTAACCCGGGCTGTGGAACCTTAGATTTGGCAACGGTAACTATTGCAATAGTGAGCCCTGTAGAAATTGGAAATGATAGAAGTGAAACTTTTTGTAAAATTGATGGTCGGGTGAACTTATACTCACTTTTAGATAGAGATACCCCACGCACCGGAGTTTTTGAAGATACAGATAATACGGGTGTTTTAAGTACAGATGGAGTAGTAGAATTTGAAACATTAACAAATAATATCTATAACTTTAGATATGTAATAACAAATACACAACCATGTGATCAATCTTCATTATTTGTGTCAATACAAATAATAGACTTACCAATTCCAGATGTACCAGCTCAGGAGTTTTGTATTCTTGATGCTAAGCGATTAGATGACATTGAAGTTGATGTGCTAAACTATAATTGGTATACTACGCTAGAGAGTGAAACTCCAATTATTGATAATCCTTTACTTTTTGATAATCAAATATATTATATCGCTACAGTAGATGCAGATAATTGTGAATCTGAACGTTTGGAAGTTCTGATTAATATATTAAATACTGGAGAAAGATTTGCTAACGGAGAATTGTGCACTCTTGATTTTCAGGATGGAGTTTCTCCTAATGGTGATCAACAAAATGATACATTTGATTTATTAATAGAAGAGGTATATAACATACCAGAGGCATTTCCTGATTTTGATCTAAAAATATACAATCGATATGGTAGCCTTGTCTATGAAGGTAATGTCAATACTGAAGAGTTTAGAGGAGAAAGTAATTTGTCAATACGATTAGGAGATGATCTTCCATCGGGGACATATTTTTATGTTTTTACTCCAAATTTTGAAAATAATTTACCAATTCAAGGAAGTTTTTACCTAAGCAGATAAACAAATGAAATTAAAATTAATTTTTACCTTAACTGTAGTTTTCTGCTCAATAATCTACGCTCAGCAGGAACCACAATACTCACAGTATATGTATAATATGAGTACAGTTAATCCAGCATATGCTACTGGTCAAAGTGGTTTGATTTCAACAGGTCTTTTATATAGAAAACAATGGACAGGTATTGAAGGCTCACCGCAAACGGCCAATGTATTTGCTAATATACCAATGAGCAATAAGATTGAACTTAGTGTTAATTATGTAAATGATAAAATAGGAGACGCTATTCCTGTAAACAATGATTATATTAATCTTGATTTTGCATACATCACAAGGCTTTCTGACGAGGCTAGATTGTCTTATGGGTTAAAAGCAGGGATAAATAATTTTAGGATAGACCCTTCGGGTTCTGATGTTGCTACGGATCCATCATTTGCAAACAATACATCTACAACAGAACTCAATATTGGAGCAGGATTATACTTGTTTACAAGTAATTTTTATGCAGGTATATCTTCTCCTAATTTGCTGCCAAGTGATGTGGATATTGATGGTATCGGTGTAGCACAAACAAAAACACATATTTATGGGATAGTTGGGTATGTTTTTGATTTTGTAGATAATATAAGATTGAAGCCTTCTATGGTTTTAAAGCAAGTTATAGATTCTCCTTTAACTTTTGACCTTTCTCTAAATTCATTGATATATGACAAATTTGAACTAGGGGTATCATATCGATATACAGATTCTTTTATTGCTTTGGCAGGTTTTAATATTACTCAAAACCTAAAAGTTGGATATTCTTACGATTTTAGTATTAGTGAATTAAGTGGCTATAATAATGGTAGTCATGAAATTGTGATACTATTTAATTTTGATCTTCTAAAGTTTAGTAACAAATATTCCTCTCCAAGATTTTTCTAGATGATAAAGACTAAAACAATATTACTTATAGCGATACTGATTGCACAGTTTACGTTTTCTCAAAAAAAGAGTAGGGCAGATCGATTTTTTGAAAAAGGAGATTATATTAATGCTGCAATACAATATGAAGAAGAGCTAAATCGAGAAGGGTATACAAAACCTATACTCAAAAATATAACAACTTCATATTATAACACATTTCAGTTTAGACAAGCCTACAGATATCTTAAAGTATTAACGTCTGGTAAATTCTATGAAACAGATAAAACTTATGATAATAAGTATAATTTTATGATGTATCAAGTGCTTTCTGCATTAGGGGAGTATGAAAAATCGGTTCAGTTTCTTTCACTATATAAAACAAATAATACGGTAAGAGATTTTAGTAAGTCAGATGCAATTGCTACCATAGAAGATTTTAGGCTAAAAGATGATGACTATACGATAAAAAGTGTTTCTTTTAATTCTGAAGCATCAGAATTCGGAGCTCTTAAAGTAGATAGTTTAATTTATTTTACGACAGATAGACACCCTAATGGCTTTTTGGATAAGAACTACAAGTGGACACATCGACCGTTTTTGGATATTTACAAAGTAAAAGTTGATGATGATAATAAACCAGTGTCGGATGTTGAAATCATCTCAAAAGAGATTAATTCAAAACTTCATGAAGGTAATTTTTGTTTTACACCTGATGGTAATACAATCTACATATCTAAGAGTAATTCTGAAAAAGGAAAAAAGAAGTTCGATAGTATAAACCATAATGCTATTCATCTGTATAAAGCTGATAAGGTTGACGGAAAATGGACAAAACCAGAAAAATTAGAGTTTAATGATATCAATTATTCTATAGAACACCCATCTTTGAGTGATGATGGAAGTAAATTATATTTTAGCTCTAATATGCCAGGAGGATATGGTGATTTTGATATATACTCTGTAGAAGTTAATCAAGATGGAACTTATGAAAAGCCTGTTAATCTAGGAGCAATTATTAATACCGAAAACAGAGAACAGTTTCCGTTTATATCAAAAGAGGGACATTTGTTTTTTTCATCAAATGGGCATCTAGGACTTGGTATGATGGATATTTTTGTTTCAGAACAGAAAGAACAAAGATTTACGAGACCTATCAATTTGGGAGCACCGATTAATTCGAGGTACGATGATTTTTCAATGACCTACTATACTAAAACTGACGGTTTTTTTGCTTCGAATCGTAAAAAAAACGGAGATGATATTTATAATTTTTCTCAGATAGGAGATATTTTCCCACGAGAATATAGAACACGTTTTGAAGTTAGAGATTTTGCAACAGATGACTACATTTCTAATTCTGAAGCTATTCTATATGATAATGGCAATGATATTGTTTATGAGAGCCAATTGGATTCTGTCGCTAGTTTTGATTTGAAATTGTATCCAGGGCGATATAATTTTAAAGCGCTAGCAGATGGATACAAGACAAGAACGAAGCCTCTATTAGTAAAAGAAAAAGATGAAGCGGTTTATGTGATTTACTTGGATAAAGCAAAAAAACAAAAAGAGGATATTGTGTCTACAGAAGATGATAATGATAAAAACAGAACAAGTGTTACCGATAGTATCAAAACAAAAGAACATACTAAAATTACAGAATCAAATATTACGAACAAAAAAGAAGAGATTAATAAAAATAGATTAAGAGAGATTCTTCTAGCTGATAAAGATGGACCACCAGTTATAGTAAAAAATGGTAAACTCTATTTTGATATGCCACCTATTTATTTTGATTATGATAAATGGAATATACGCGCTGATTCTAAAAAAGTGCTAGATAAATTGGCATTAAAACTAGAACGGTATAAGACTGTATATGTAAAGATAAGTTCTCATACAGATAGTAGGGGGACAGACTCTTATAATCAGGTTTTATCATCAAAAAGGGCAGAATCTACACGTAATTATCTTGCTCTGGTAGGGTATGTAAATGCAAGAAGAATGCAATTTATTGGATTTGGAGAGTCACAGCCTCTTATTGATTGTGATAGTAAGACATGCACCGAAGAGGATCACCAAACAAATCGTAGAAGTGAATTTGAAATAATTAAATATTAATTACTACAATTTAGGATATCCTATCTTTTGCTTTCTAATAAATTAAATTGTACTTTTGCACTCCTTTTTAGCGAATAAGAGAATTAAAAAGGACAGGTATAAACTATAATTAATACTTCTGTATAATTTTCGTGTTGATTCTCAGTAATGTACAGGATACAAAAATTATCTTCAATGTCTGAAGAAACAAAAAACACAGATGTTCAGGAAGTAGAGAAGCAAACAGTTGCTGAAACTCCACAACAAGCAAACCCTGAGCAATTTCTAAAAGATTTTAACTGGCACAACTACGAAGAAGGAATTGACCCTATCGCAGATTCTAAACTTGAAGAGTTTGAAAAGTTAGTTGCAGAGAATTTCGTAGATACTTTAAATGATGAAGTAGTAGACGGTACAGTGATTAATATTACTGATCGTGATGCTATTATCGACATTAATGCTAAAAGTGAGGGTGTTATCTCATTAAATGAGTTTAGATACAATCCAGATCTTAAAGTAGGAGACAAGGTAGAGGTTTTAATTGATGTACGTGAAGATGCTACAGGTCAATTAATTTTATCTCACCGTAAAGCTCGTGTGATCAAAGCATGGGATAGAGTAAATGGAGCACATGATACAGGTGAAATCGTAAACGGTTTTGTTAAGTGTAGAACTAAAGGAGGTATGATCGTTGATGTATTCGGTATCGAAGCATTCTTACCAGGTTCTCAAATTGATGTTAAACCAATTCGTGATTATGATGCATATGTAGGTAAGACAATGGAATTTAAAGTGGTAAAAATAAACCACGAATTCAAAAATGTTGTAGTATCACATAAAGCGCTTATCGAAGCTGATATCGAAGAGCAGAAAAAAGAAATTATCGGTCAATTAGAAAAAGGTCAAGTATTAGAAGGTACTGTTAAGAATGTTACTTCTTATGGTGTATTCGTTGATCTTGGAGGAGTTGATGGATTAGTTCATATCACTGACCTTTCTTGGTCAAGAATCAACCATCCAAATGAGATCGTTGAACTAGATCAGAAATTGAATGTTGTAATCTTAGACTTTGATGAGGCTAAGACTCGTATCCAATTAGGTCTTAAACAATTAAAACCTCACCCATGGGAAGCTCTTGATAAAGAACTAAAAGTAGGTGATAAGGTTAAAGGTAAGGTTGTTGTAATTGCTGATTACGGTGCATTTATCGAAGTAGAAGAAGGAGTAGAAGGATTAATTCACGTTTCTGAAATGTCTTGGTCTACACATTTACGTTCTGCACAAGATTTTGTAAAAGTTGGTGATCAGGTAGAGGCAGTTATTCTTACTCTAGATAGAGAAGAACGCAAAATGTCTCTTGGTATCAAGCAATTGACTCCGGATCCTTGGACTGATATTACTACTAAGTATCCTGTAGGATCTAAGCATAGTGGTATCGTTCGTAACTTCACTAACTTTGGTGTATTTGTAGAGTTAGAAGAAGGTATTGATGGATTAATTTATATTTCTGATCTTTCTTGGACTAAGAAAATTAAGCATCCTTCAGACTTTACTAATGTAGGAGATACTCTTGATGTTGTTGTTCTTGAGTTAGATGTAGAAGGACGTAAATTAAGTCTTGGTCATAAGCAAACTGAAGATAACCCTTGGGATAAGTATGAAGCTGAATTTGCTTTAGGAACTAAACATACTGCTACAATCGGTGAAATCGTTGATAAAGGAGCTACAATTGATTTTAATGAAGATATTGTTGCTTTTGTACCATCACGTCATCTTGAAAAAGAAGATGGTAGCAAATTGAAAAAAGGTGATGAGGCAGAATTCCAAATTATTGAATTCAATAAAGAATTCAAAAGAGTGGTAGCATCTCATACTGCTTTATTCAAAGAAGAAGAAGCTAAGATCGTTAAACAAGCTGCGAAGAAAGCTGCTAGTAATTCAGCAGAAAAAACAACGCTTGGAGATATTGATGCGTTAGCTGATCTTAAAGCTAAAATGGAAAAAGGAGGGAACTAGTTCTCAACATTTTTTATATAATAGAAAAGACCGTTCATCTGAACGGTCTTTTTTTTTTCAATTAAACTTTCATGCTTCTTTATCCATGAAAATTTTAGCACTTTATTTAGGATTAAAAAAAGAGTTTTCTTCTTCAGTAAATAGCCTTGATTTTGTATAAAACCTTAAGCCTAAAGGTATTTCTAGAGAAAAACTTGCTCCTCTTCCTTCTGTGATGTCAATTGTTAAATGCGTGTGCTTCCAATATTCAAACTGATCACGATTCATAAAAAATTCTACATCTTCTATTTTTCCTAAAAACACATCACTTTCATCCAGATACATCTCACTTTTTTGAAAGATCATAGGTGAAGAACCGTCACAACATCCACCGCTTTGATGAAAAATTAAATCACCGTATTGAGATTTTAATTGTTTAACTATTATGGAAGCTTTTTTTGTAATAGAAATTCGTTGCATAATACTTCATATTAGAAAGGGTCAAAGGTTCTTTGACCCATATAGTTATTGTATTACTATCATGATATTAAAAGAAACCAAGCTTATTTTTATCATAAGAAATTAGCATGTTTTTGGTTTGACGATAATGACTTAGCATCATAGCATGATTCTCTCTTCCAAAACCTGATTTTTTGTATCCACCAAATGGCGCATGGGCTGGATATGCATGATAACAATTTACCCAAACTCTACCAGCTTTTATTGCTCTTGGTATTTGATATAGTTGATGTGCATCTCTAGTCCAAACTCCAGCTCCTAGTCCATAAAGGGTATCGTTTGCTATTTCTATAGCTTCTGCTTCATTTTTAAATTTTGTGACACACAAAACAGGACCAAAAATTTCTTCTTGAAATATTCGCATCTTATTATGACCTTCTAAAATAGTGGGTTTTATATAATACCCATTGGATAAATCTCCATCCAATTTACAAGCTTCACCTCCTGTTAATATTTTGGCACCTTCCTGTACACCTATGTCAAAATAAGATTTTATTTTTTCATATTGATCATTAGAAGCTTGGGCACCTATCATCGTATTGGTGTCATATGGATTCCCTTGAACTATAGCTTCTGTTCTTGCGATAACACGTTCTATAAAACTATCATAAATATCTTCTTGTACCAGTAATCTAGATGGGCAGGTACAAACTTCTCCCTGATTAAAAGCAAATAGGACAGCGCCTTCTATAGCCTTATCCAAGAAATTATCATCCTCATCCATTACACTATTAAAGAAAATATTTGGAGATTTACCACCCAACTCCATTGTCACTGGATTCAGGTTTTTTGATGAATATTGCATAATTAATTGACCGGTGGTGGTTTCTCCAGTGAATGCAACCTTGTCAATTTTAGAATGTGAGGCTAGTGGCTTACCCGCCTCTGGTCCAAATCCATGTACAATATTGATAACACCTGGGGGAAACACGTCTGCTATTTTTTCTATTAGCAAGGTTGCAGATGAAGGTGTTTGTTCCGCAGGTTTAAGTACTACACAATTACCTGTAACAAGAGCAGGAGGTAATTTCCAGGACAACATCAATAGAGGGAAATTCCAAGGGATTATTTGACCAATGACACCTAATGGCTCTTTGATATTCATAGATAGTGTATTAGCATCCAATTCTGTTGCAGAACCTTCTTCTGCTCTAATACAGGCAGCAAAATATCGCCAGTGATCTATGCATAATGGGATATCTGCATTGATTGTTTCACGGATAGGCTTACCGTTATCACAAGTGTCTACTAATGCGAATTCTTCTAAATTGGCTTCAATGATATCTGCGACCTTATTTAGTAATGCTGCTCGTTCTGCTGCCGAGGTATTCTCCCAACCATTTTTGGCTGCATTTGCGGCTTCGACCGCCATATCGATATCCTCTTTTTTTGATCTTGGATACTTTGCAATAGAGCTACCATCAATTGGAGATGTGTTTTCAAAGTATTCACCATCTAGCGGGGCAACAAATTTCCCATTGATAAAGTTTTCATATTTTTCTTTAAATACTGGTTTTGAATAACTCATGATTGTTTGATTTTTGAGTATTAATAAATATTAGTTGCTATAAAGTATTATTGATTCTTTATTAGCAGAATTGATATGACATGAGTTTTACCGTTTTTGTTTTAACATCTTATAGATTAAAAATCAGTTTCGCTAATGAAATACCCTTGTTTTTTTGTTAATTACCTTAAGTAGTAATGTGATTTTGTTAATAAAAAACATACTTGTATAGGTATTTTGGAATTTTGTGGTTAAATAGTTATTAATTTCGTAATTCCAAATGGTAAAATTATCTTATAAAAGAATTACTTATTTGAACACTTCTCTAGAATGTTTGAACAATCCTGTCTAATGATTGTACATTTCTATTATTGACATGAACATATCTATCATTACAGAGAATAGTATATGTTTTTTTGTATATTTAGAATTATGTCAAGATTTTTGAATACCCACATAGCTAATAGAAAAATTACTACCCTAGTAGAAAATAGGACAACCTATAATGCTGATTATACAGAGCTAAATATCTATGAAACGCATGCTTATGCAGAAAAAGTAGCTCTAAAATTTGATTATCCGGTTATTGCCAGTATGCTATCCGGAAAAAAGATAATGCATATTGATGGTATACCTTCATTTGATTTTTTTCCTGGAGAGTCTGTTGTAATGCCTACCAATAAAGAAATGGTTATTGATTTTCCGTTGGCTTCAAAAAATACACCAACACAGTGTCTGGCTCTTGGTATTGATTCAGAAAAAATAAATGAAGTTGCTTGTCGGTTTAATGAAAGAGTGGCTATAGAGTCTGAAAATAAAAATTGGAATATTGACTCTAACGCTTCTCATCTCACAAATAATAGAGATGTTAATATTTTAATCGAACGCTTGGTCCATACCTTTACTAATAATTGTCAGTCAAAAGATGTTTTGTTGGATTTGATGATTCAGGAACTTATTGTTAGGCTTTTACAAACAAAGGCTAAAAATAGTATTCTACATGATTTTAATGGTATTTTTTCTGATACTAGAATAGGAATGGTTGTGAAGTATATAAAGGATAATTTGACTGATAAAAATATAACAGTAGATTTTCTCGCAAATAAAGCGTACATGAGTACATCACATTTCCACAAAAAATTCAAAAACACTTTGGGGATATCTCCTATAGATTACTTAAATACAGAAAAAATTAAGTTTGCTAAAAAACTTATAAAACAAAATAAGAAACTTCTTATCTCTGAAGTTGCTTTCAAATCCGGGTTTAATAGTGTTAGTTATTTTAACAGGCAGTTTAAAAAATTAGAAATGATGACTCCGCAACAGTTTAAATTGTCCATATAAAAGTTTTTTTATTCTTTGAACATCACAAAAACCAACAAACAAATAACTACATCGAGGATTATTGAATACTAAAAATTACATGTTTTTGGTTATTTTTTGTAGGAATTGTATTCTCTATTTATTTTAAACAAATAAGACTCCCATATAGGTGCATAGAAGATTATTTCTATGTAATAAGTATTTTATGTCCATTTTTAAGTAACTATATTTTTTTTATAAAACATTTGTAATGAGTGTTTTGTGATTTACAGAAAGTAGTCTAACGAAGTAAACTGTTCGTTCATCGAGCTTTTTCTAATTAGTCGTCACTGAAAAACGGGGGGCAGATTTTCACTAATATTGGTATGTTATCTAAGGTAAAGCTTGATGATATTTGCACTGTAAGAAATCTTAATCGTTTTTAAAATGAAAAATCTAAAGAGAACAATAATATTTGTATTAAATTTTTTAATCATTATACAGGCAAATGCAAAGGGAGCTAATGTATTAACTATGATGGCAAATAATGAAATAGCAAAGACGTCTACAAACAAAGATGATGAATCAGAGCCGAAAGGCAAGAAGTTAAATAAAATATCCAGGTCTAAGAATTTTCATTCTATAAAAAAATGGAAGATAACAATAGAGTATATAGATGGAGGTTTTATGTCTAAAACAATTTCTGTTAAAGATAATTCTGAGTTGAGTCCTATGGAAACAGCATTTGCAGAAGCAGAAAAATATCTTGAGACCATTGATAATGTGAAGGAGTATAGTGTTGCTCCGGTATCTAATAATTCATTTGTTTTATTAGTGGGACAAGAATAGAACTGTAAAAAATAAGATTACTACTTTAATATTAGACAAAGAAATAGAGAAGCTGTCAAAAAGTAAGTTCAAAACAAACAATTATAATACTAAGTTTATCAAAGATTGGTTGGTTAGCAAGTTGAGTTATATGAAAAACTTTGATATGTTTGGTTGAGCGTAGAAAAATACACTTTTTTGAACAGCTTTCTCTATTACTTGTTAAGTTATAGGATTATTTTATCTATAAAAAATCTGAGTGTAATAGAAGTTACCTTCAGAATCTTTAATAGCGGCAATTCCAGTATGCGTATAATCACCTTCAATATTATCACGATGCCCACTACTATTTAACCATCCTTCTACCACACTTGAAGCACTTCTATAATGTGAAGCAACGTTTTCTGACATAGATCTTGCATTAGCAGAATACACTAAATTTTGATATCTCTGAGAAAAACCATCGTGACTTATTGAGCCTTCTTGAATCATGTATTGCGTATGGTTCCAAGATTCTGTATACGCCGCATTACTCCATATTAGTGGTTGAAGACCAATGCTTTGACGGTGATCATTAACTTGATAGTAAATTTCGTGGATTACTTGTATTTCTTCATTTGAAAGTTTTGCATTTGGCATAACCTCTAGGGTTTGCTCTTCCAATTCAACTTGACTTTCATCTTTTGTACATGATGTAATCAATAAAGTGATGGATAAAATAGCTAATAATAGACCTTTAAGCTTTTGTTGTCTTTTCATAATTTGTCGATTAATTAAATATGATTTGAGTTATGTTGTATTAGTAATACACATGAAATGGCTAAATGTCCTTTTAAAAAAATGTTTTGATGAATTTTGTTGTAAGATTTTATGAGGATTTGACTTTATGACTATAAGGGTAATTAGTGTCACTCTATGCATGGATAAGAACAATTACATATGTAACAAAACATGGTAGTTTTATCAAAAGAATTAAGAAGAACTAGAGAACAATTATGAATATTGAAAGCATTCGATTAGTTTTTTCACTTCAGTTTGTATTTTTAATGGTCACTAGATAAGAATGTTAATTATTTCTGTATAGCGTTTTTAATTTTGGGGTGCTTGGAGTTTGTTCTAAAGTGGTAATATTTTCTATCAGGTTATTTATAAATTGGATTGTTTAATTCCAAAATTTCACTATTTTTGTATTCCAGATATCCATTTGGAGATTATGAGTCAAAAATTACTACTTAGTGCAAAAGAGATCGATATAATTCTGCACCGTTTGGCTTGTCAATTAATAGAAAACCATACGCATTTTAAAGATACTGTTTTGATAGGGGTTCAGCCTAGAGGGACTTTTTTAGCAGATCGTATAAAAAAAATCTTAGCAAAAGATTATCAGGTTACTGATGTTAAGCTAGGATATCTTGATATTACATTTTATAGGGATGATTTTAGAAGAGGAGAAAAAACCTTGGAGGCTAATAAAACTCATATCGATTTTGTAGTAGAAGATAAGCGTATTGTATTTATTGACGATGTATTATATACGGGGCGGAGTATTAGAGCAGCTCTTACTGCAGTACAATCTTTTGGTAGACCAAAAGAGATAGAATTATTAACACTAATAGACAGGCGTTTTAGTCGTCATTTGCCTATTCAGCCCAATTATAGAGGTCGTCAGGTAGATGCAATTAATCAAGAAAAAGTAAAAGTACACTGGGTCGAAAATGAAAATGAGGATGCCGTGTATTTGATAGGAGATTAATAGTTTCTTAAATCACTGTTTTGTTTAAAAATATAAAAACATACGAATGAGCGAATTAAGTGTAGATCACTTACTGGGGATAAAATATCTAAACAAAGATGATATAAATCTAATCTTTGAAACTGCCGATCATTTTAAAGAAGTAATTAATCGGCCTATCAAAAAAGTTCCTTCGCTTCGAGATATTACTATTGCCAATCTTTTTTTTGAAAATAGCACAAGAACAAGATTGTCTTTTGAGTTAGCAGAAAAACGCCTTTCTGCAGATGTTGTAAATTTTTCCGCAGCATCTTCTTCAGTAAAGAAAGGAGAAACACTTATTGATACTGTCAATAATATTCTTTCTATGAAGGTGGATATGGTTGTTATGAGACATCCTAATCCAGGAGCAGGAGTTTTTCTTTCTAGTCACGTGAATGCAAGTATAGTTAATGCAGGAGACGGTGCCCATGAACACCCCACACAAGCATTACTAGATTCATATTCTATAAGAGAAAGATTGGGTGAAGTAGGAGGTAAAAAAATTGTTATTGTAGGGGATATTTTACACTCTAGAGTAGCTCTTTCTAATATATTTGCTTTGAAGCTTCAAGGAGCAGAAGTAAAAGTTTGTGGTCCAAAAACCCTTATTCCTAAATATATAGAGAAATTAGGAGTAAAGGTAGAAACAGATCTAAAGAAGGCTTTGGCATGGTGCGATATTGCAAATATGCTAAGGGTTCAAAACGAAAGAATGGAAATTAGCTATTTTCCTTCTACGCGAGAATATACACAACAGTTTGGTGTAAATAGAAAACTATTAGATAGTTTGGATAAAGAAATTGTAATCATGCACCCTGGACCAATCAATCGTGGAGTAGAAATCACGAGTGATGTTGCTGATTCTAGTCAGGCCATTATTTTGGATCAGGTACAGAATGGGGTAGCAGTGAGAATGGCAGTAATATATCTCTTAGCTTCAAAAATTAAACGATAAATTATGATTTTTAATAAAGAAGGCTCAACAACTATAATTACACAAGAGAAAACTACAATAGTAGAGTTTGTCAAAGGATTAGAAGATAAATATGAATCTCTAAAGAATGATAATATTATTGTCAACTTGTTTTCTTTGCAGAAGATTACTATTGATGATATTAATGAATTTTTGTTACTATCAAACAAGCATAAAGCGATAAAACATTCGTTTGTGATTGTAAGCGATAAGATTTCATATAATGAAGTTCCTAATGAAATAACAATTGTTCCTACATTACAAGAAGCTTACGATTTGGTAGAGATGGAGGAGATAGAGAGAGATCTTGGATTTTAGAAATAGTATTATTTGTAATTATCCATATTTTTTTTCGTCTGATTGGATATGAATAAATTCGCCCCGCTTTCTATTATACTAATTTTTAGTTTTTTTTGTTGCTATAATGCTTCTGGCCAAGATTGGAAATATGATTTTGAAGAAGCAAAACTACGAGCAAAGACAACAGATCAAAATATCGTATTGTTTTTTACAGGATCGGACTGGTGTCCGCCATGTATTAGATTAGAAAAAAACATTTTTTCTGATAAAGAATTCATTGCCTTTGCCAACAAACAATTTGTATGGGTAAAAGCAGATTTTCCAAAGCGAAAGAAAAATAAGCTTTCTTTAGATCAAGAAAAGAAAAATAAGAAATTGGCTCAAAAATATAATAGGAAATGGATTTTTCCTGTTATTCTTGTTTTGGATAAAGAAGGTACAGTATTAGGAGCTACTGGTTATAGAAGACGCCTTGATGCAAAAGGGTATATCTCCTTACTAAAATCGTTTGATTCTTTTGGTCGGTAAGTTGATTTATAAATGTGATTGAATTATATTCACAATCTGTTTACTAAAGAAAAAAGAGAATTTTGAAACTTACTATATTAGGTTGCTATTCGGCAACACCACGAACCTTTACTAATCCTACATCGCAAGTTCTAGAGATTAACAACCATATTTTTTTAATTGATTGTGGAGAAGGAACCCAAGTAGAACTGAGACGCAATAAAATTAAGTTTTCAAGGATTCAACATATTTTTATTTCTCACCTTCATGGAGATCATTTTTTTGGATTGATTGGATTAGTTTCTACATTTAGGCTTCTAAATAGGGATACTCCTCTTCATATCCATGGACCCAAAGGGATTAAGGAAGCAATTACGTTGCAGCTAAAACTTTCTCGCTCCTGGACGGATTATCCGCTTCATTTTCATGAATTAACTAATACAGAATCAGAAATTGTTTTTGAAGATGAGAAAGTGATAGTAAGCACAATACCATTACAACATAGAATATATTGTAATGGATTTTTGTTTAAAGAAAAATCAGGAGATCGTGTATTACTGATTGATAAAGTTTTAAATTATAATATTGATAAGGCATATTACAAATCGATAAAAAAGGGTAAGGATGTTACTTTGGATAATGGTAAAATTGTACCAAATAGCGAACTTACAGCTCCTCCAAAACCAGTTAAAAGTTATGCTTACTGTAGTGATACCAAGTATAATGAAGAAAAAATTTCTTTGATAGAAAAAGCAACGGTGTTGTATCATGAGTCTACTTTTTTAGAAAGCCATAAACATTTGTGCGAAAAAACTGGACATAGTTCTGCTATTGAAGCGGCAAGTATAGCTAAAAAAGCAAATGTCGGAACTTTAATTTTGGGACATTATTCTACAAGATATCAAAATATCGAAATGTTTAGAGATGAAGCTAAAACAGTGTTTGATCAAGTAGAAATTGCTGATGATGGAGAAGTTTTTCAGTTTTAGATCTTACTTTTTGGTCTTATGTGGGTTGAGTGATAATTATAAATTTACGAATTCAGATAATCTAGTATTATTTTATCTATTAAGAATGTATAACTTTGCTATAAAGTTGTAAACTATTAAAGTATTATGAATAGAGACCTTACATCCTATAGAAAATCATATGAGAAAAGTTTTTTGGAGGAAAATAACCTTCCAGATTCACCACTTACTCTTTTTTCTAAATGGTTTAAAGAAGTTGAAGAAGCTGGTGGAGTAGAAGAAGCAAATGCTATGACGATTACTACTGCTGGATTAGATGGTTTTCCGAAGGCAAGAATAGTGTTGCTCAAACAGTTTGATGAGGAAGGTTTTGTGTTTTATACTAATTATGGATCTGAGAAAGGAAAATCTATAGCTGATAATAATAAAGTTTGTATTTCTTTTTTTTGGCCCAATTTAGAACGACAAGTGATTATTAAGGGGATAGTACATAAAACGGAAGAAGAAGAGAGCTTACGTTATTTTTTATCACGCCCCAGAGGGAGTCAATTAGGAGCATTGGCTTCTGATCAAAGTGAAATAATCGAATCCAGAGATTGTATAGAAAAACGATTAGAATCATTAAAAAAGGAATATCAGGGAAAAGAAATCCCGAAGCCTCAATCTTGGGGAGGATATCGTATAAAACCTATTGAATTCGAATTTTGGCAAGGAAGAGCAAATCGCCTACATGACCGCATTCTGTTTTCTGATCAGAAAGAAAATTGGAAAATTGAAAGGTTATCTCCTTAATTAGTTAATTAGTGTTGCTATTACATTATAACAAAGCTAGATCGTCTGTTTTTTTGATATTGATCCTCTGAGCAATCTTGACCATCTTTACAATCATTAACAGGTTTGCTTTCGCCAAAACCAACATAAGATAAAATCCTATTTTTAGAAATGTTTTTACTTAAAAGATAATTATAGATAGACTTAGCCCTTTTTTGAGATAGTGTAAGGTTATAATTTTCTTCACCTCGGCTGTCAGAATGAGTTTCTATTTTGATTATCATATCTGGATAATCATTTTTCATGATTTGAACTACTTTGTCTAGTTCTATTTCTGCCTTTTCAGTAATATCCCACTTGTCAAAATCAAAATAGATCTCATTTAAGTTGATTAGATCATTTATTGTTTTGCTCAATTTCATATCAGATTTTACAAGAGATTCTGGAGTGGTTTTTGATTTAACAATATCGCCAGGGGTGATGCCTTTGCTATCAGTGTTATTTGACCTGCTTACTTCATCCATTTCACTAGGCATTACAGATGCAAACTGACTGTTCATCTTCTTTTTAGGAATAGAAACAAGTCTGGATGCATTAGGACAGTTTAACTTACTAATATCTATAGCTAGTTTAAATTGATAATAATCAGGAAGCTCGCAAGAATTAATGTGGTTGTATCCTTTAGAATATTTTACAGTTTCATTTAAAGTACCATTAAATTCGGCTATAACAGGTTGATCTACAACCATAATATCATCAATGGTTTTAATCGATTCGCAACCTGTATCTACCGTTACATTATAACTGATTTTAAAAGGTTCACTATCTTTTTTTACCATTTTATTCGGTATGATAAAGCTTAATGTTCTAGAAGCTTTATGAAATTTCATTTTTATTTTTTTGGTAGGTAATACCAGTGATTTTTCAGAAAAAACTACATTCTTAGGTAGAATGTCTTTAATAACGGTATTTTTTGCATCATCATTTCCATCATTATAGATAGTAAGGTTGTACGTTATTTCTTGCTTAGGTGATAATACATCATCAGGACGAATATAATTATCGTTAGCAGTGTATTTTGAGCGTTTTACTATATGAATCGCAGGCTCATAAATCTCTACACTAAATGCAACAGAAATAACTGAATATCCATCATTGTCGGTTAATAATCTAAACTTTGCTTCAGTTTGGTTATTACCAATAATACTGTTTCGAATATTCTTAATATCAAATAAATCAGCATCGTAGCCCAACGTATTTTGACTAGCGGGTACTCTAGATTTTACATTTCTTCCGTTTTCTGTAATATTGGCATTGAAAAAATTATTCATTGGATTGGTACCATCAGCAAGACTTTTATACTTATTAGTCTCGTTAGACATTACCTGAAATCGATCTCCTCTAATTCCTTTATCTCCTTCATAAGCTATTACTCCAATTTTACCATGAACCGCTCCATTAGGTATGGTTTGAAAATTATCAAAAGTAAATGCTACTGGTTTAGCTTTAGAATCAATATTTACAAAGCCATCATATACATAAAACCTTTTTCTAGGTTTGGTGTCATCTTCATATATAACAACCATTGTCCATCCTCCTGCAAGTCCATTACCCAAAGTTTGATCATCATTCACTTCTGTAGTAGTTGCTGGAATATTTGCTACAGTATATGTTCCCAAAGGTTTCTCAAGCTTCAGAACATCTGCAGTTATATCTTTATAGCATGAATATTGCTTAAATAAGGATTCACTATCATTATAATAGTCATAAATTATATTTCCACCTTTAATTGTAGTATATGTGTTTTGACCAGGATACTTTACTTTTATAGAAGTTATATCATGTTCTCGATTTTCATCTGCATAAGCGGCAGTCCAATATAAGCCAACATGTTTGATTGCATTACAATCAGAATCAATATCCAAATCTGCACTACTAGAATTAAAAGTAGATGAGTCATTATCAATATCGATAAAGCCCATTCTAAATTGGTTATTCAATCCTCCGTCATTGTAACTTTTATTTGGATCAAATTCACCAGACCCGTCATCGTTACTTACCTTACCTAAAATAGTGTTGGATACAAATTTGAAATCGCCTTTTAACGTTAATTCAGTACGTTTTTTTAGAGGCACCTCTACCTGTCCATATACAATTGAAGAACCAAAGCTGCATATAAGAATAAGTAGGTACAAATTTTGAAACCAAATTAGGTTCCTGTTTTTAGTCATCAATTTTTCCACTTTATTTGCTTTTTAATAGCCCTAATAATATTATGATCAATTATAGTCATAATGTTTGGGGAAAACACTCTGATTTAAGGGAAAACCGTATGTAAATTTATATTTTAGCATTTGATTAAATAAGAAAAAATTGATGTTTTCGACGTAAATACGGATTTTATCGATTAAAATCAGGGTGTATGATCTTCATTTTCATTTAATTAGCACTAGTATTAAGCACTTTTTTATAAGAATATCAATGCGAAGCCAATCATTAAAAAATTGAGAATACAAAAAATAGCCTAGCGTACAAAAAAAATATTTTTACTACTATATATTAAGATTTTTAAATTCGAATTCTTAAACTTGTATAAAATAACTTCATTTCTTCATAAATAGTATTTGATTCATGAAAACTTTATATATAATTCGACATGCAAAATCTTCTTGGAAGTTTGATGTAACAGATGATAAAAGACCTCTAAATGAAAGAGGGTTGATCGATGCTGAACTAGTTGGTAATGAGTTGAGTACTAAAGTTAAATCTGTAGATAAAATTTTGTCTAGCCCAGCTGAAAGAGCACATACTACAGCAAAAATAATTATTAAATATTTGGATATTGACCCAAGTATATTTTATTTAGAATCAGAACTTTATGATTTTGAAGGAAGGATGGTCATTGATGTAATAAAAAAATGTAATAACAAGATTAACACTTTAATGATATTCGGACATAACCATGCTTTTACATCAATCGCCAACCTTTTTGGAAGTGAAACTATTGATAATCTACCAACATCGGGTGTAGTTGCTATACAGTTTGATGTTAATGATTGGCAGAATATTACTGTAGGAAAAACCTTATTCACTATCTTTCCTAAATCTTTAAGATAATGTCCGAGAGTATTAAAAACCAATATATTAATAGAGAATTAAGCTGGTTGCAATTTAATGCACGAGTACTTCAAGAGGCCGCTGATAGTACAGTTCCATTATTAGAAAGACTACGTTTTATTGGAATATTTTCTAATAATCTCGATGAGTTTTTTAAAGTAAGGTATGCAACAATAAAAAGAATTGATCTTGCAGGTAAAGATGGTAGGAATGTACTCAAAGGAGTGACTGCAAATGAATTATTAGATAAAATCACTAGTATAGTAATAAAGCAGCAAGCAACAAGTCTTGAGACTATTGAAAAAATCAGTAAAGAGCTTGAACTACATAATATTTTTATTATCAACGAAAATCAGGTAACACCTGATCAAGATGCTTTTATTCGTAATTATTTTGTAAGTAAGGTAAGTCCTGCTTTGGTAACGTATATATTGAATGACCTTGATAAATTCCCTCATTTAAAGGATAGTGTGGCGTACCTAGCCGTAAAACTTGTTCTCAAAGAAAAAATACCCAAAGAAGGAAGAATTTCTAAAATTTTACATCAAACCACAAAAGAAAAAATATACGCATTAATCGAAATCCCAAAGAATACTGATCGGTTTGTAGTACTTCCAGAAAAAGATGGAAAACGTTTTATTATTATTCTCGATGATTTGATCAGATATTGTATGCATATTAATTTTAGTATTTTTGATTATGTTAGAGCATCGGCTCATATGATTAAGATTACTAGAGATGCGCAATTGGATTTTGATAATGACCTTAGTAAAAGTTTTATTCAAAAAATTTCCAGTAGTGTAAAATCGCGAAGAGACGGTGAACCTGTACGGTTTGTCTACGACAAAACTATAGGAAAAGATACCTTAGCATTTTTAATGGAAAAAATGGGAGTTGATAATACAGATAGTATTATCCCAGGTGGTAGATATCATAACCGTAGAGATTATATGAATTTTCCTGATTTAGGAGATACTACATTGGTGTATCAACCTATTAAACCTCTGGCAATTCCTGGGTTAATCCTTCAAGGGAGTTTACTTGATAAAATTGCTAAAAAAGATTTTCTGCAATATACTCCTTATCACACATTCTCTTATATGGTAAAATTTTTAAGGGAGTCTGCAATCGATCCTAAGGTAAAAAGCATTAAAATAACAATTTATCGATTAGCTAGTATCTCGCACATTGCCAGTTCTCTTATAAATGCCGCCAAAAATGGTAAAAAAGTTACAGTACAGATTGAATTGCAAGCTCGCTTTGATGAGGCGGCCAACATTCGTTATGCAGAGCAGATGCAAAGAGAAGGAGTGAATCTAATTTTTGGTATTAAAGGATTAAAAGTACATTGCAAAGCCTGTGTGATTGAAAGAGAAGAAAAAGGTAAGCTTAAAAGATATGGCTTTATAAGTACCGGGAATTTTAACGAATCTACTGCAAAAATTTATACCGATTATACATTATTTACAACCAACGAAGCAATACTAAAAGAAACTAATAAAGTATTTAAATTCTTCGAAATAAATTATAAAATTAATCGATATAAACATTTGCTAATCTCTCCTCACTACACTAGGTCTTCTTTAGTAAAATTAATTGATAAAGAAATTAATAATGTTAAAGAAGGTAAACCTGCTGGAATTAAGTTAAAACTTAATAGCTTAAGTGATTATGATATGATAGATAAATTTTATGAGGCCAGTAGAGCAGGAGTAAAAATAGACTTGATCATACGTGGAATTTGTTGTTTGATACCTGGTATACCCGGGATGAGTGAAAATATTAGAGCTATAAGTGTAATTGACAAATTTCTGGAGCACCCAAGACTTTATATATTTATGAATGCAGGTAATCCAAAAGTTTATATATCGTCTGCGGATTGGATGACACGCAATCTGGACAGAAGAGTTGAAATATCTTGCCCAATTTATGATGATGATATAAAATTAGAATTAATGGAAACTTTTGATATTTGCTGGAACGATAATGTAAAGGCCAGAAGACTTTCTAAAGATCAGGATAATGCATATATTAGAAATGATAAGGTTGTAGTAAGATCACAGTTAGAAACGTATAACTATTATTTAAAAAAACTAGGAAATTAATTATTTTGTTAACTATAGAAAAATACGGAGCCATTGATATAGGCTCCAATGCGGTACGATTATTAATATGTAGTGTTCATGAAGAAAAAGGAAAATCTACACGATTTAAAAAAACTAGCCTTGTTCGTGTTCCTATACGTTTAGGAGCAGACGTTTTTAAGACCAAAAAAGTTTCTCCTGAAAATATTACTAGGATGATTGATGCTATGCAAGCATATCAGCTTCTTATAAAAACACATAACGTGGTTAGATATAAAGCTTGTGCAACGTCGGCTATGAGAGAAGCAGAGAATGGAGAAGAACTGGTTAATCTAATAAAAGAAAAAACAGGGATACAAATAGATATTATAGATGGAAAAGATGAAGCAGCCATCATAGCTATGACAGACTTACACGAGTTGGTTAATACAGATGCTACCTATTTATACGTTGATGTAGGTGGAGGGAGTACAGAATTTACATTATACCATAATGGTAACACAATTGCTTCAAGATCATTTAAACTAGGAACGGTAAGACTACTTAATGACTTGGTTTCTGATGAAATATGGAAAGATGTAGAGTTTTGGATAAAAGAAAAGACCAAAAATTATAACCGAATAGCGCTAATTGGATCAGGAGGGAATATCAACAATATTTTTAAGAATAGTGGTAAAAATAATGGCAAATCATTATCGTTCTTGTATTTAAGTTCTTATTATAAACTACTTAAGTCTCTTACTTATGAAGAAAGAATTTGGCAACTTAACTTAAATCAAGATAGGGCAGATGTTATCCTTCCAGCCGTACGGATATATTTATCTGCCATGAAATGGAGTAATGCTAGAGAAATTTTTGTACCAAAAATTGGACTGTCTGACGGAATTATCAAATCATTGTACAATGAAAAATTGAATAATAGTTAGAAGCCAAATTTTTGCTATTGTGACTATTAAACCTGATAAGAACCGTAATAGTTAAAGAAATCCTTTTTTAGAACTATTTTTTGATTCTGATAATCTATTAAAGATTCGCATTTTAGTTTTTGTATAATGTTATTAACACTTACTCTAGATGTTCTGATATAATTGGCAAGTTCCCCTTGATCCAAAGGAGAATTAATTATTATATTATCAGTTTTTGGGCATAGATACCCAAATTTTTCTTTAAACTCTACTAGAACTTCTATTAACCTAGATGCGGTAGATTTAATGTTCAGTATTCTAATTCTTTCTTCAAGTATATTATGTTTTTCTCTCCAGATTTGAAACAAATCTTTTTCCAGATCTTGATTCTTTTTTATGTTTTCATAAATACTGTTCATGCTAAATGTTTGTATAGTAGTTTTTTCATCTACAGATTCAAAACTATAGTTAGAACTCGAGTTCTGTAGAACACCAATCCCTCCAAATATTTGATTTTGATTTAGTACTACAAGAATAAGCTCTTGCCCATTCTGATGTGTACAACTAACCTTTACAATACCATTAACAATAAAGTACATGTTATTAAATAGATTTTCTTTATGTGTTATAAATTCATTTTGGTTATAAGTGCAATACTTATACATTCCATTGTTTATAAGAATATTAAACAATTCTAAGCTAATTGTTCTCATTATTTTGTGAGTTTTTGTTGAGTTTCATCAATAAACTGATAGATATGTTAAAATATTGTTATAGAAGTAAGAGATTTATTGCAAATAACACTCAATTGTTTTGATATAAAACCATAAAAAGGGCTCAGTCTTAAGTAATATAAATGAGATTTTGTGTTAGATTTTTTATAAGTCGATTTTTTTGGTTGCTCTAATTTCGGTAATCAAATCAATTAGATATTTAATAATTTTTAATTACACACAATCATGAAAAAAGTAAACTTTAACAAATCGATTTTTGTAGCCACTTTGGCTATCGGGGCATTAATCGTAATCTCATTTACCGATTCTTCTAAATCCAAAAAAATTAGCATAGACTACAAAAGCTCTGTTGTTAGCTATTTTGGTACCAACAGTATTAGTAAGGCAGACTTGGTAAAAGAAGCAAAATTGATAGACATTGCAGATAGACGATTTGAGACCAAATGGAAGAATAAAGACCCCAAAGGAATATCAGAAGAGTATACGGTAAAAGGTTCTGTATTTATGAAACCTGGTGTTAAGCCTAGACTTGGAAGAACAGATATTGAAAAAGAATTTACAGAAAGTGTAAAAGGGGTGGATAGAGTGGAGTTCTACCAGGACGAATTAGAGTTTTATGGAGAGATGGATGTAGCCTTTCAGAGATGTCATATGTTGGGGTATGTAAACTCTAAAAAAGAACACATTTTTGAAGGATCATATATTATTCTATGGAAAAAAGAAAATGGGAATTGGCTAATACAGTATGATATGTTTAATTCGGATAAATAATAGTAGTACTTAGTCTCCCAAAAACTTGTAGCTTCTCCTTCAACGCACCCAGATATTCAAAGTAATAATCAATAGAAGTAGGATATCAAAAAAATGCTAGAGATACATCATGCTATTCTCTGAATTTTGTTTGGTAACAATAACCCCTACAGTAAATATTATACCATTTATAGAAGAGAAATAATCAGCACATATTTATAATACTTATTTAAAATAGTCCGATATAACTGCATATCTGGTAGAAAAAGAAAAGAAAAGAAAAATAATAAACAATAACTTAAAGCTATTATGCAAACACACAAAACAAAAATTATTGCTGCAGTAAAAAAACACGGTACACCATCGTATATTTATGATGGAGAAAAATTAGTATCAAATTATCAACGATTAGTAAATGCTTTACCCGACTGTGTAGACGTTTTTTATGCCTTAAAAGTGAACCCAAATGTCTCTTTGGTAAAACTATTAAGATCCAAAGGGGCTTGTACAGAAGTCTGTTCTATTACCGAATTGGAAATTGCTTTACGAGCAGGTACTCTTCCTCAGGATATTGTTTTTTTAGGCCCATCAAAAAAAGATTATGAACTTAAAAAAGCCATTTCTCTTGGATTATTTGCTATAGTTGTAGAATCAGAGACAGAATTAAAAAGAATCTCAGAATTTGCCAAAGAAGCAGGAGTAGTAGCAGATGTTGCTATTCGAATAAATCCAGATTTTTCTGCAAAAGGTTCTCCTTGGAAAATGGGCGGAAGACCTACTCAATTTGGTATTGATGAAAAACATGCAGTGGAAAATTTTGGGAACTATTTAAGCATGTCTAATATCAATATAAAAGGAATACACGTATATAATGGTACAAATATCTTGGATGCACAATCAGTATTTGAAAATACCAGATATATATTAAACTTATACGACCACATTAGTAAAAAATACAACACAAATTTCTCTATGGTCGATGTAGGAGGAGGAATGGGAATCCCATATTTTCCTAATCAGGTAGAATTGGATATCGTTGAATTTAAAAACCTAATGACTCCTTTGTTTGGTTCATTCAATAAAAAGTATCCTAATACTAGAATTATCATGGAATCAGGAAGATTTATTATTGGAACTGCGGGGTATTTTACTGTAGAAGTTAATAATATTAAAATTAACCATGGTAAAACGTTTGTTGTGACAGATGGAGGAACAAATTGTCATTCTGCCTCAGCGGGCTCTGGTAGAGTGGTAAAGAGAAATTTTCCAATGGAAAATATTACATCAATCTATGAAGAAACTGAAACTTATCAGGTGGCAGGACCTCTATGTAGCCCAGATGATATTATTGGAAGAAATATAGATTTGAAAAAAACTAGTGAAGGGGATCTTTTAGTTATAACAGATTCAGGAGCTTATGGACCCAGTTCATCTCCAGGTCTATTCCATAGTCATGGATTTCCCGTAGAGGTACTGGTCTATCAAGATGAAGTACATTTAATTAGAAAAAAAGACACTTCAGAGGATATCATTGATAGACAAGTTGTAGTAAATTTTGAAAAAGAACCTGTATTAAACTAAAAAAAAAAGCGATGAATAATAAGATTTTAGAACTCATAAAAGATGGATTGGTAGATAGTATAGCCAATTTAAACAAAGAACAAATACATTTAGATTCACATCTCAAAAACGATTTAGGAATTGATTCTCTTTCTTCGATGTTTTTTCTAACATTTCTGGAAGATAATATAGAAGGATTTGAAGTAAATGCCGATACAATTGAAGCCAGGCATTTTAACACTTTACAAACAATTTTTGATTACGTACTTTCAGAATTGGGAATAGAAGTAGCAGTATAAATATTGTAATGACAAAGTGTTGGTAGCTATATTAGATTTATCCATAAAAGTAGTTGCTAAGAGATTTTTATGGTGATTCTAGCTCAATACACGATAAGAAGTGTTCTTATTTATAAAAAGAAGAACACTTCTTACAAATTACAATGCTGAAATATCAGAGTTTTACATTTTAATATACCCATATCAAAAAATGAATTTCTCTGAAAATGTGCATGATTATATCATTTTGCAATTAAGCTAAATCTGAAATCCATCTCGGATTTTTTAAACCTTCTCTTTTTACTAACAAAATATCCTTATAGATAATAGGACTGCTATTATATAGGGAAGGAATTCTTATGCTCTTTTATAAGCAAAATGAAATGCCGAAATAGAAAGAAAAAAAATAAATAGTTATTTAAAACGAAAGAAAAATGATACCCTTACTTCAAAATTTTTTAACCCAAAATTCGCAAGTATATCCAGATAAAGTTGCTGTTTCTATAGCAAAAAAGAAGTATACATTTAGGGATATTGATGAATTATCCGATAAAGTAGCGGTCTCTCTTCAAAATTCAGATGTGAAACGTGGAGATAGAGTTGTTATCCTTTTGGGAAATACAATTGACACTATAATATCCTTTTGGGGGATACTCAAATCAGGTGCTGTAGTTATTCCGGTAGGAATAGAATTAAAACCAGAAAAAATAGAATATATACTCAATGATTCTAGTGCTACGGCATTAATAACCAATCATGAGGTTGTAAGTCATAATCAATCAATGCTAGAGAGATCAGGGCTGTCAAAAGTAATCATATCCGGAGAAAAAGGAGCTACCTCTGGCAAATTGTACGAATACATGTCAAATATTTTATCTGCCGAAAAATCAGAGATTGTTTACACTGGAACAATTAGTATTGATTTATCCGCAATAATATATACCTCGGGATCTACAGGAGAGCCAAAAGGGGTTATGCTTACTCATCAAAATATGATTGCCGCAACAAACTCCCTAAATGCTTATTTGGGATATAGTATAGATGATAATGTTTTATGCGCACTTCCATTATCATTTGATTACGGTTTATATCAGATGATTATGTGCATATCTACAGGGGCAACATTATTATTGGAAAAAGAATTCACTTGGCCCATTTTCTTGTTAAAAGCAATAAAAGAAAAACAAGCTACAATTCTTCCGGCTGTCCCGACTATGGTTACTATGCTCTACGAGCAAAACAAAAAATCTCAGTTGGATCTATCAAGCATCCGAGCAGTGACCAATACTGGTGCTGCACTTACAGAAAACAATATAAATATGGTAAAGACACTGTTTTCTAATGTTGAGATCTTTTCTATGTATGGTCTTACAGAATGCAAACGATGCACCTATTTACCACCACAAGATATTGATAAGAAACCCAATAGTGTAGGGGTAGCTATACCTAATACAGAACTTTGGTTGGTAGATGATGATGATAATAAGATCGATGAACCGAATACGATAGGTCAATTAGTTATCCGTGGAGCAACCGTTATGCGTGGGTATTGGAATAAACCTCAAAAAACAGCAGAGAAGCTAAAAGAAGGGAAATTTTCTGGAGAAATGGTACTGTATACAGGAGATTACTGTTCACTAGATGAAGATGGGTATCTATATTTTAAAGGAAGAATGGATCATATGATAAAATCTAGAGGAATAAAAGTAAGTCCAAAAGAAGTTGAAGACTATATAAATGCAATTCCAGAAGTCAATGCAGTATTAGTTACAGGGGTTCCTGATCAGGATTATGGAGAAGTTCTGTTTGCTTTTGTTGTACTCGCAGATGATAATGAAATCTCAGAAGAAGAAATTATTTCACAATGTAAAAGAGACCTGGAAAGTTATAAAGTGCCTGAATATGTAAATATTATAAAATCCATGCCTAAAACACCGAACGGGAAATTTGATGTAATACGCTTAAAAACAATTGCATTAGAAAAGGCAAACATCAAAGCAACCGTATAGTTATGGAAACAGTAGAATGTATTGAGGAAATTATCGATATGGATGATTTTAAAATTGCTTCAAAAAGATGGGGAAATCCAAATGGGATACCAGTGTTAGCACTACATGGGTGGCTAGACAATGCAAATACCTTTGATAAAATTGCTCCATTATTATCTGATAATATATACCTCGTAGCAATAGATTTAGCCGGGCATGGGCTATCCGATCATAGGACAAGTGATGCTTCCTATTATCTATGGGATTATGCATTAGATGTGATAAGGATAATAGAAAAGCTGGGATGGAAAAAGTGTGCAATATTGGCACACTCTATGGGAACAGGGATAGCATCTATTATCGCAGGAGCAATGCCAAAGATGATCACCAAATTAATATGGATTGATGGACTCGGAGCTCCTTTTGTTATTGAAGAAGATGAAATTGTTTCTGGATTTAGAAAGTCTGTGCAACAATTGAAAATGGCAAAAAAAACAAGATTGTACGGTTTTTCTAATAGCGATGAAGCCTATTTTAAAACAAAGGAAGAAGCAATTCAAGATAGAATGAATAGCGTTATAGGGAAAATCTCTCATGAAGCATCTTCTTGTCTGGTAGAACGATCCTTGTTACCAATATCTGGTGGTTTTAGATGGACATATGATCCCAGAATTGTCTTATCAGAATGTTATCGTATGACAGAGAGTCAAGCCCAATTGTTCATTAAGAATATTCAATGCAAAACACTGATCATTTTAGGAGAACAAGGGTTGTTTTCCAATGGGATGTTTACTTCGCGTATTAAACAATTTAAAGATGCAGAAGTGCATTGGATCAGTGGAGGGCATCATCTACATTTGGAAGAAGCACATAAGCCAATTTCAAAATTTATAAACAATTTTTTAAACAATAAACTTTGATCATGAAAAAAATCATAATCACATTATGTGCATTTATATTGTCAGTACATATTATTTATGCCCAAGAAACAGAGACAAAAAAGAAAGCCACTTTTGCAACCAAAATTATACATAATAGTGTCGCTGGATTTTATCCTATTTTCTTTGGAAATTTTGAAACCAATAAAAACTATGACATCACTATGTATAGTATTTTTTGGACCAATACATCTTTTGGTAACTTAGAATCTGGTAGTGATTTATTATTAGAAACAGGAGTTGGAATTGGATTTAAATTGTTAGATAATAAGCTATATGTCAATCCTACTTTTGGAATCTCTCATGGTAAATTTTCTTCAGATAGTAAGGAAACAAAAATAGGAGAAGGGTTAGTTCCTAATCTATTTGTAGCCTATAATGATGGTCTTTTTGATTTTGAAGGATACATCGCCTACTATAAATCACTCAGAGAAGACGATGGAATTGTTACAAAAGACTATCTCTTAAACTGGGCGGCTCCGGGAATACAGATAGGTAATCGGGTTGTTCTCGGGGCTTTTTACGAATCATTTGGTATCACAAGACTGGAAGATGCACCCGGAAGTGTAAAGATTTACCAATGGTTGGGAGGCTCAATAAAAATGAAATTTGATAAAGGAATAGCCTTTAGAATTTCTGCAGGATCAACATTAAATACAGATGTGGGTACTTCCGATGAATTTTATAAAGTCTCTGCATTTATTCCATTATAAAACCAAATTTATGTCTAGAAACATTTTTTGGATATAGGTGTTAAGTAAGTTGTCATATTTATCAGTTATAAATAATAGAAAAACGTGAACGATATAGTAAGATTTATTTCAACTATAAGAAAGGAGTATCCAAGTTCTGAGATGCCGTTTTTAAACAAGCAATTGCAACGGGTACAAACCAATAAACCGTATCAAGGGTTGACAATTTTACACAATACACCTTTTACAAGAGAAACAATAGTAAAATTGGGGATACTCCATGAAGGAGGAGCTACTATAACGGTAACTTCTCCTAGCTTTATGGAAGTAGACAAAACATTGACAGATGCTTATATTAAATGTGGAGGTAGATGGAAACAACAACATGAAATAACAAATGAAACGTTTGACTTGCACTTAGATTGTGCAGGTGAATTAATTGATAAAACCCCTCCAAAAATAGGAACTGTGGAAATTACAGCAACAGGAACGAATAAATATGGATCTATTAAAGTAGATTATCCAATTATTTCAGTAGACAAAAGTAAAATAAAAAGTTTGGAAGGGGTACTTGGAACTGGGGAGGCTTTTTTGAGAGC
The DNA here is from genome assembly GCF_002895435.1 of Aquimarina sediminis. Taxonomy (GTDB): domain Bacteria; phylum Bacteroidota; class Bacteroidia; order Flavobacteriales; family Flavobacteriaceae; genus Aquimarina; species Aquimarina sediminis. The sequence goes on along the minus strand of NZ_POYJ01000001.1, from coordinate 515,254 downwards.
TTTTGAAAAGTTAAGTCAAGAAGATACAACAGAGAAAAAAATTATGATTTTCGGATATGGAAAAGTGGGTGTAGGAATTGCATACTATCTAAAATCAAGGACTGAAAACATTATAATTGTTGATAAAGAACCTCAAAATGTAGAAAAGGCAAAACTAGCAGGATTTGAAAGTTACACATCAGATAATAAATCGAAAATCGAAAACTTAGCCTCAGAAATGTTTGCTATCGTAACAGCAACTGGGGTGAAAGATGTGATTAGCAACAATTTTGATAGTAACTTTTTTAAAGGGAGATATTTAGCAAATATGGGGGGTGAAGATGAGTTTGGTTTTAGTTTTAAAGCAGAAGAAGTTATGTGTAATAAAAAACCAATAAATTTTTTTATAGAAGCACCTACATTAATGCGTTATCTAGATCCTGTGTTTTATGCTCATAACCTTGGGGTTGATTTATTGCTATTTGGAAGATTAGATAATGGTCTACACCCTTTTCCTGAATTTATTTCTGAAGAAGTTGTAAACGATTGGGTAAGCATATTTAATGAAAAGGTAAACATTTAAAATTAATTAAAATGCTTAAACTAAAATCTCTTTTAGCCAAATATAAGCTTTCAATATTAAATGGAGGTAAATATCCCATATTAACCAAAATATCTGCAGATTATAAAAACAAACATGAAATTTTGCATTACCCTTTTGATTACAAGGGATGTATGCAAGAAGAAGTAGGTAAGCATATAGCAGATATTTATGAATCAATTGAGCATAAACCAAATGACGAATTGGTAAAAGAAGCCTACAAGCAATTAGAAATCGAATTGATAAAACAATTTGAGTTTGTAAAAAAAAGAACTGACATTAAATTTGAGCCTTATACAGGAGAAGGGGAGCCTTATTCTAATAGTTATGAAATGCTTGTAGATATAAACAACCATCATTTATATTTTTTTAAAACAGCGTCTGGTTTTGGTGAAACCGAATATAACGAAGTGAATATTATGCTAAAGAAAACGGGAGTTAAAATTGGAAAATACGAACTAGTTGTAAATGATTTGTTTAGAATTGTTCATGATATTTTTGGTCATGCAATGAATGGTAATGGGTTTGGTCCTATTGGAGAAGATAATGCCTGGTATGACCATCTCCAAATGTTTTCTCCATTAGCAGCCTCTGCTTTATCTACTGAGACTCGTGGACAAAATTGTTGGGTGAATTTTGGACTCCACCTAAGAGATAAAAATAATCAACTATTAAAAAAAGGTCAAAAGGGATGGATTCAACCTTCTGAAAGACCTTTTGCCTATCAAAAAATGAATATTCTCCCAAGTTATATTACAGGAATTGAAGTGTATAAAGATGTCGGTAGAGTGAAAGCAAAATATGTAAATTTTTGGGACCCATTCTTAAGTATTTTAAATTCATAAGTATGAATGATTTTTTACATCAAGCGTATATGGAAACTATTTATACTATTTCCGATAAGGGTAAAACCTTTACTCTTAAAATAAACATTCCTAATTTAGAATTTAACTCCTGGTGCATGGCTAAAAAAATTGATTCTTGGGCTATAATTACAGCATTTAATCCTTATTCACAAGAATTTACAAAAGGTGAGAACGAAGAATTGAATGATCAATTAAAGAAAATGATTGTAAAAAAGAACTTTTCATTTAATGAGGCAAAAGGGATCCCTAATACTATAAACTGGGAAGAAGAAGATAGCTTTTTTATTCATAATATCTCTTTGGAAGAAGCACAAGAAATTGGAAGTTTTTTCAGGCAAAATGCCATTGTTTATGGTTTAAATGGTGGTTCAAAAAATATAATATGGTTAGTGTGAAGTATCTATAACACGGGAAGTATAATTAATTACAAAGTATTTATTTTTTTAACACTTTAATCACATTTGGTTTTTGTGTTTTTTATGGAAATGGAAGTACAAGGGGAGTAGTGAATTTTAAAACGCTAATTTTTAATTGGAAACAAGTAGTATTAGAAAGCATAAACTTTTTGAAGTTTGTGCTTTCTTAGCTACTATTTATTAATTCTTATCTTAGTAAGAATAGTATAAACAAAAAGGTTTATGTCGATATAGTCGAAAAAACAGCAAAAAAACCTATCCGTGCACAGTCTCTTTTTTTCCAAGGTTTTTCATAATTTCAGCTTCATAAACAAGCAGATTTTCCCACTTTTTATCAACTTCTGTCCGATCGCCATATTGGCGGGCAAAATTTAAAAACATAGTATAGTGGTTGGCTTCACTAACCATTAAGGTTCTGTAAAAATCAGCAAGTTCCTTATCTTCTAACTCCTCAGAGAGCAGCTTAAAACGCTCGCAACTTCTGGCTTCAATCAATGCTGCATATAACAGTCTATGCACTAGTTGAGTAGTTCTGCTTCCTCCTTTAGGGAAAAAAGTAATTAATTGAATGACATACTCATCTTTACGATCCCTACCCAGAACCCATCCACGTTCTATAATCTTATCATGTACCATTTTAAAATGACTAACTTCTTCTTTTACAAGTTTGATCATTTCCTGTACTAATTCTGTATATTCAGGAAAACTAACAATAAGGGATATGGCTGTAGAAGTAGCTTTTTGCTCACAATAAGCATGATCCGTGAGTATCTCTTCAATATTTTTTTCTACTATATTTACCCATCTCGGGTCTGTGGGAAGTTTTAGACCTAGCATACATCTTTTTTATAGGGTTATTAAATAATTTTATACAAATATATTGAAGTGAAGTTGATTTTTTTTTAAAGGTTAAGGTAATTGTTAGCTTTATAGTTTTTTAATGATTTAGGGTTGTAAGTTTTCTTTTGCAAATGCCACTAATAAAAAAATAGAATTTATGATGGGAATATTTGAATATTTAACCGGAAGGGGTGGAATAGTAGTACTTGGATTATTTGTTGCTATAGTAGTTTTGTACACTAAAATTAGAGACAGAAACCAATTTAGAAGAACTCTTCTGGAAAGAAAAACAACAAATGATTTATAGCTTAATTGCTATAGTCTAGATATTTTTAAATTATATATCTAAGTCAAATGAAGAACGTAATTTATCAATTAGAGGGTTTTTTTCTCTTAATTTATCATATTTATCCTGTGGAGTAAAAGCATATTTTTTTGAAGCTTCTTCATTTACTGTTATCTTAAGTGCAATGCTATAGTTTTGTAGTTTTTTGTATAAAAACTGTAATAACCCAGATTGAGCAGCCTCAAGATCAACTTTCATTGATTGGTTTGGTAATTCTAGTAAAATAGTATTCTCATTAAGAGTAGGTATATTCATTGCGAACATAGATCCTATAATACGTTCACCCTTTTTATCTTGTATTTTTCCATATTCTATCCATAAAGCTTGCATTTGTGATTCGGTAAAAGCCTCTGAAGGTAGATTTTGTGGATCAACAACTTTTTCTTCTTTGCTCTCTTCATGTTCTTTTTTTCTTTTGATACTACTTAATGAAAGCCCAGAAGTTTTACGTTCTCTGCTTAAAAGAGGTGATTTTTTCTCAATAGCAACAGGGGTAGCTTGTTTATCATCAACTATGTTCGGAATACTGTTTTCCTGTACAATAGGCTCTTTTATACCAGTAACATCATTTGAGGAGGATATTGTTTTTTCTTCAATCTTTTGTGTAACATTATTTTCTTGCGCTTTGGCTTCAGCATTTTGCTTTACATGAGCAGGGATTTTAATACCTTCAATACCTTTGCTCCTAAAATATGAAGGAGGAATTATGTAAGGTTGGTCATTTTTTTTTTTTTTCTCCATCCGTAAGGATAGAGGCAAGCTGCATTAAGCACAATTCGACCAGGAGTCGTTGATTACGACTTGTTTTATATTTTAAGTCGCAGTCGTTGGCAAGCTCTATACCTTTAATCAAAAAATGATTAGGAGCTTTCTGAGATTGCTCAAGATATTTGGCTTTTGTTTGTTTACCTACTTCCAGAAGATTGATTGTAGCTTGATTTTTACAAACTAATAAATCTCTAAAATGAGACGCAAGACCGGATATAAAATGATGTCCATCAAATCCTTGCGCCAAAATTTCATTAAATTCGATAAGTAACTGTGGAATATTATTTTCAAGGATTAAATCTGCTGTCTTAAAATAAGTCTCGTAGTCTAATACATTAAGATTTTCTGTAACAGCCTGGCGAGTAAGATTTGTACCACTAAAACTTACAACTCTATCAAAAATGGATAAGGCATCTCGCATCGCCCCATCTGCCTTTTGAGCTATAATTTGTAATGCATCTTCATCAGCAGTAATGCCTTCTTGCTCAGCTACCTGCATAAGATGGTTTTTAGCATCGGTAACAGTTATCCTTTTAAAATCAAATATTTGGCAACGCGATAGGATTGTGGGTATAATTTTATGCTTTTCTGTGGTTGCCAGAATAAAAATGGCATGCTTTGGAGGTTCTTCTAATGTTTTAAGAAAAGCATTAAATGCTGCCTGTGATAGCATATGTACCTCATCAATTATATATACTTTATATTTTCCTACTTGTGGCGGAATACGTACTTGATCTATAAGGCTTCTGATATCATCTACAGAGTTATTCGAAGCAGCATCTAATTCAAAAATATTAAAAGCAAAATCTTCATCAGGATTCTCATTTCCATCCTGATTAATCGTTTTTGCAAGGATTCTTGCACAAGAGGTTTTTCCTACTCCACGAGGTCCGGTAAATAACAATGCCTGTGCGAGATGATTGTTGTCAATTGCATTAAGTAGCGTATTAGTAATTGCCTGTTGCCCCACAACATCTTTAAATGTTTGGGGTCTGTATTTACGGGCTGATACTATAAAATGCTCCATCGCTACAAAGTTAAAAATTGCAAGCAAATAATAGATTCAACTGTGCTGTTTTTATTTTTAGTTATTAACAGTATAGAATAATTGAATATGGATAGTGTATAGAACATTAATTGTCATATTTTTGCAGAAAGCAGATCACCTTATCGCTGTTCGCTTTTTGCGGAGAGAGGAAAGTCCGGACACCATAGCACAGTATAGCGGGTAACTCCCGTCATTTTGAGAAACTCAAAATAGGACAAGTGCAGCAGAAAGAATGTACAGGTAATGCTGTAGTGAAATCAGGTAAACTCTATGCGGTGCAACGCCATGTAAACCAGCTTTTGAGGGTTGTGCGCCTAATGTTGGAGGGTAGGCGGTTAGAGCTAATGAGTAATTGTTAGTCTAGATAAATGATAAGGATATTCGTTTTAACGAGGAAACAGAATCCGGCTTATGATCTGCTTTTTTTATGATTTCCAAAATTCAAGGATACCCGACTCTAAATGTGTGCATCTTACAGTTTATAATCTTTGTTATAATGATTCTGCAAACAATAAAACCTTAATCTTGATAAGGTGAAACCATTGATTTTTTGTTGTAAGTATTTAAAAAACAGTCTTTTGTATAGGTATGGAGATATTTTATACTCTAAACCACGCGTTTTATACTATCAGAATAGCTTTTCATGTACTATCATTAAAAACAGATAATCTATTAGGATAAATTTACAAGCACCAAATATATACTCACTAAAAATGAGAAAAAGTAGGATTAAACTCTTGTATCCATATTATAACACTTAGGTGTGTTATATCTTTTTACTAGAGTAGCTATATAATATCATGTATTTTCAATACCATTTTTCAATGTTTTTAAAACTCACCCCTAAAATTAAACTCTTAAAATTATGAAAAACGTATTTTTTTTAGCAACAATGATCTTGATTTTTTTTTCTTGTAATAAAGAAGATTTGACTTCCGAAATTCAAACAGAAGAAATTAGCATTATTTATAATGAAACAGAATATAAAACTAGTTTAGACGAGCATGACCAATTACAATTGTCTGAACTTAATGAAAATGTTCAAAATGCAATCATCAATGGTCATAGTTTGGAATTAGCTAATACCAATGCCATTTATTTGTTTGATAGCAAAGTCGAAAAAAGCAACTTTATAAAACAACATTTGGGTCTCACAGATGTAAAAGTAGATAATAGTAAAGTTCCTACACCGACTAGAGTAGTTTTATTTACTCACAAAAATTTTGGTGGAGGAAAGAGAGTTGAGAAAAATGATTTTAGTATTAAAAATCTTAAAAAAGCTCCATATCATTATGATAATGTGATATCATCTTCCAAAGTACGCAATAAAAAATCCTCATTTTACTATGTTGTAATATTCTATGAGCATAAAAATTATCTTGGAAGCTCACACACCATAATTGTCTATCCTAACAGCAATAATAAACTGTCAGACTTTAAAACAGTCGGGTTTGATAACAAAACAAGTTCTATCAAAGGATTTTTTCTTAGGTAAAATATTTTGTGTATATCTATTATCAATGGGTTGATTTATAATTGCATGATATATTTTTGATTACTAAGACCTGGATTTAACTATTTCCAGGTCTTTTTTGATATAATTTATGGCTTGTCTTTTAAAAAAGAATAAAGGTATTTTAAAACTCCTTTAACAATACCCAATACTATTTTTCTCGTACCTTGTGCATCAAGAAAAATTATCTGAATGAAAATTGCTATAGTTTGTTATCCTACCTTTGGAGGTAGTGGAGTGGTGGCCACAGAATTGGGAATTGCATTGGCCAAATTGAATCATGATGTTCACTTTATTACATACAAACAACCGGTTAGGCTTAATTTGTTAAATCCGAATATTCATTTTCATGAAGTAAATGTTCCTACATATCCGCTGTTTCATTATCAACCATATGAACTAGCGTTATCTAGTAAATTAGTTGATACTATTAAAAAATTTGAGATTGATGTACTTCATGTACATTATGCTATACCACATGCATATGCAGGATATATGGCGAAAAAAATGCTTAAAGAAGAAGGTATTCATATTCCTATGGTAACGACATTACATGGTACAGATATTACTTTGGTAGGAAATCACCCTTTTTATAAGCCTGCAGTAACTTTTAGTATTAACAATAGTGATATTGTTACCTCTGTCTCTGAAAGTCTTAAGGAAGATACGTTACGGTTGTTTGATATAAAAAAAGATATTGAAGTTGTTCCCAATTTCATAGATGTAAGCCAAAGAAAGACTAGTTTTACCGATTGCCAGAGAGAACTAATGGCGACCCCAGAAGAACGTATTGTAACTCATATAAGTAACCTTAGAGCAGTAAAACGTATATCAGATGTTATAGATATATTTTATAATATACAAAAAGAAATGCCCGCCAAGTTATTAATGGTGGGAGAAGGACCAGAACGAGAGCCTGCAGAACAAAAGTGTAAAGAATTAGGAATAGAAGAAAAAGTTATCTTTTTTGGAAATAGTAATGAAATAGATAAAATATTATGCTTTTCGGATCTATTCTTACTTCCGTCAGAAAGAGAAAGTTTTGGTTTGGCAGCCTTAGAAGCCATGGTAAATAAAGTACCTGTAATATCTAGTAACACAGGTGGAATTCCAGAAGTAAACAAACAAGGGGTTTCAGGCTACTTAAGTGATATAGGTGATGTAAAAGAAATGTCAGAAAATGCTATTAAAATTTTAGAAGATGATTTGAGGTTAGAAAATTTTAAAGCTAAAGCATATAAAGAAGCAGAGCGATTTGATGTAAATCAAATCGTTCCTAAATATATCGCTTTGTACGAAGGCGCATTGGCAATATCTTAGGAACGATTTGAATGTTTTTCTATGTGTAAGAATTAAAATTGATAACGTACTCCTAATCCAATATCAAGATCTAAATCATCATTATAATCCCCAAAACCAATTTCAGGCCTTAAATCTACTGAAACTACTAATGGTATATTGAAATTATATTCTATACCAACGTCTCCGGCTAGGAAAAAGTAGCTGTCACTATCGTCCCTAAAAATAGTATCGTTATCATAATCAATGAAAGCAATACCGCCTCCTGGACCAACATACCAATTAAATCCTTTATCAAGATTAAAAACCCATTGATACAAAGCAGTTGTTTTTATGGCATTACCATAATTAAAATCTCGCCAGCCTAGGTCAAACTCTAATCTGTTTTTACTGTTCAATCCTAATTGATAAGAAACTTCGGCTCCAAAGCCATCATTGTCTCCAAATCGAACTCCCAGCGCATGCTTAGAGAACTCCTGCGATTGGATAGTACCTATGGTACCGATTAAGAAAGCAGCGAAAATTAAAATACGTTTCGTCATTATATATTGGTTTAATATTTAAATTCTCGATTATAACGTCACAAATCTACTATTCTGTTATGCAAAGTTCTTAAATCTTTGTTAATGTTAGACTAGCTGTCTTGTAATTGCATATCAGTACTCTCGAAGATTTTATCTGCAGAATCTGCTATAAAGCCGTTAAAAATGGCACCTTCATTATTCATATATCTAAATGAGAATTCGTAATAACAAGATGTTACTTTTTTAACATTTTCTACAAATTTTACATCGGTTGTATCAGCCAAAATACTAGATTGTTCTAGTAATTGAGATGAAGACCCTTTTATTTCACCTCCAGAAACATTCATTTTAAAAAGATTTTTCTTTAAAAATTCGTTTACTTGAGTTAAATTATCAAAGGTTTTTAATTTATTAACATCTACAGTAAAATGATTAGAACAAAAACCGTTAACATACATCCATGCAGCATATTCAGATTCTTCTAGAAGTTTTTGGTAGGTTTTAAAAGAAGGAGTAGACCAAACTCTCCCTTTTAAAATAAGATTGTCTTGTGTAAACAATTCTTGATCAACATGGTTTAAAATGTTCTGAATTGTTTCTTGTAGTTCTACAGAAAACTCTTCGAGAAGTAATTCGCTGATAAAGATTTTTGGGGCATTAGGATCATTCTTATGCTCAAAATGTTTAGCGAATAACTTTTTGGCTTTAAAGTAATATTCACCTTTTACTTCATAACCCATTGCAATAAAAGGTTTTGATAAAATATCTATGCCAACTCTTGGGTCACTAAAAGTGCGTATAGCAATATGATCATTAAAAACAGTGTTGCCTTCAGCCTCGAACAAAGACTTTACTTTTTGTGCAGAAGGAGTTTTTAATGCGTATTGTTTCCAGAGTTCTTCAAAAAAAAGATCCAATTCCATTTTAATAATGTTTTTATTTTATACAAAATTATTATTTTTGACTATTATTGTGTGCATAAACATATTATTTAGCTTTAATTAGATATATTTTGTGTCAATTTACTATAGTGTTTTATTTTTGTTACCATTTTGACTTTTGATCTTTTAAATTTTCAATTAGTATGAATCATTTTGATTATATAGACCAACAGATATTATTACAGATAAGAGAAGATGCGAGAAAACCCTTTTCACAAATTGCTGATAATCTGAAAATTTCGAACTCTTTGGTACATCAAAGAATTAAAAAATTAAAACAGCGTGGGGTAATAAAGAAAGCAGAATTTGTAGTTGATGAAAAACAAATTGGTTTTAAAACAAAATCATATGTTGGTATTCGTTTACGTGAAGCTCGGTATGCAGAAGAAGTGGTAGAAGGTTTAAAAAAAATACCAGAAATATTAGAGTGTAATTATGTATCAGGAAATTATGCGATTTTTGCTCTTGTTTTTGCGTTTGACAACCATCACTTACGTAAGATTTTATATGAACAAGTACACCAGATTGATGGAGTAGCTGGAACAGATAGTTTTATTTGTTTTGATACTAATTTTAGAAGACCGGTTTCCCTTAATTCTTTAGGAAAGAATAATACATATGATAAATAACAGCGTATTAATATCATTACAGAATCAACTAGATGGCGAGTTACAATTTGATTTACTTACCAAATCTCTTTATGCTACTGATGCTTCGGTATATCGTAGAATTCCTATAGCCGTCGCATTTCCGAAAACCACTCAAGATCTAAAAAAAATAATCAAATTTGCATCGCAACATACTATTGGGCTTATTCCAAGAACAGCCGGAACTTCTCTTGCAGGGCAGTGTGTTGGTGATGGAATTGTTGTAGATGTTTCTAAATATTTTACCGAGATAATTAAAGTAGATACAATAAAAAAAACGGTAGAAGTTCAACCTGGTGTGATACGGGATGACCTTAATAGATATTTGAAACCTTATGGTTTGTTTTTTGGTCCTAATACATCAACATCTAATCGTTGTATGATTGGAGGAATGGTAGGTAATAATAGTAGTGGTACAACCTCTATCCAATATGGCGTTACGAGGGATAAAGTATTAGAATTACAAACTATATTATCTGATGGTAGTGAAGCTACTTTTTCTGAATTATCAAAAAATGATTTTTATCTAAAGATAAGTCTGGATACACTCGAAGGTAAAATTTATGAACAAATTCATCACGAGCTTTCTTCAACACATGTTCAGAAACAGATAGCTACTCATTTTCCTAAACCAGAAATTCATCGTCGTAATACAGGGTATGCAATTGATGAACTGGTAGGTTCAGAGGTATTTTCTAATACCGATGAGCGTTTTAACATGTGTAAATTGTTGTCAGGTAGTGAAGGAACACTAGCTTTTACCACCCAGATAACATTACAATTAGACGATTTACCACCTAAAGAATCGTTGATGATTGCTGCCCATTTTAAAACTATTGATGACTGTATGAAGGCTGTAGCACCTGTCATGGAACATCCACTTTTTACCTGTGAGATGATGGATAAAACTATACTCGATTGTACCAAAAATAATATAGAACAGCTTAAAAATCGATTTTTTATTATTGATGATCCCAAGGCAATTTTGATGCTAGAACTTAGGGCCAATGATTCTGACAGTTTAAAAAATCTTCAGCAAGAATTATTAAAAACTCTAGAAAGCTCTACAGTTAGTTATGCTAATCCTGTTTTATATGGATCAGAGATTGACCAAGCATTAGAGCTTAGAAAAGCTGGATTAGGATTATTAGGGAATATTGTAGGTGATAAAAAAGCTGTTGCTTGTATAGAAGACACAGCAGTGGCCATACCAGATTTGGCCAATTTTATATCAGAATTTACCGATTTAATGCAAAAGTATGATCAACAATCGGTATACTATGCCCATGCAGGAGCAGGAGAAATTCATCTCAGACCTATACTTGATCTCAAAAAAAGCGAAGATGTAACATTGTTTAAAAAAGTAACAGATGATGTAGCATTATTAGTAAAGAAATATCAGGGCTCTATGAGTGGAGAACATGGTGATGGTATTGTAAGAGCTGGATATATCCCTCAAATGATTGGTGAGGATAATTATAAGATTATAAAACGAATCAAAGATACCTTTGATCCAAATCGTATTTTTAATCCTGGTAAGATTGTAGATGCTTATCCTATGGATAAAAAAATGCGATATGAAGTAGATCGAAAAGAACCGGAGATTAACACGATATTGGATTTTACTGATTCTTTAGGGATTCTTAGAGCCACAGAAAAATGTAATGGAAGTGGAGATTGTCGTAAATCTGTTGAAGCAGGTGGAACCATGTGCCCCAGTTATAGAGCGACCAAAAATGAGAAAGATACAACTAGGGGAAGAGCAAATACATTACGAGAGTTTTTGACAAATAGTGAAAAGCCAAATAGATTTGATAATAAGGAACTAAAAGAAGTTTTTGACCTTTGTTTAAGCTGTAAAGGATGTTCTAGTGAATGTCCGTCAAATGTAGATATTGCTACATTGAAAGCAGAATTTGAATATCAGTATCAAAAGAATAATGGAATATCATTACGGACCAGGCTTTTTGCAAATAGTAATCGATTAAATGATTTTGGAAGAATTATTCCTGGATTAACAAATTTCTTTTTTAAGAACAAGATAACTTCAGGAGTTTTGAAATCAACTCTGGGTATTGCTAAAAAAAGAAATTTACCCTTATTAAGCCCACAATCATTAAGAAGTTGGTGCAGGCTGAATTTAAATGAAATACAACCTAAGCGTACGATTAAAACAGTGTATGTTTTTATAGATGAATTCACAAATCATTTGGATGCCGAAATAGGTATAGATGCAATAGAACTATTGACAAGATTGAATTATGAAGTAAAAGTTGTAGATCACCAAGAAAGTGGACGTGCTTTTATTTCAAAAGGCTTGCTAAAACAAGCAAAGAGTTATGCTAATAAAAATATAGAAATTTTTAAAGATCTTATAACAGAAGTAACCCCTTTGATAGGATTGGAACCATCTGCTATACTTACATTTAGGGATGAATATTTAAGACTGGCGGACAGTAGTGCAAATGCAAAGGCTATAGCAAAAAATACATTTCTAATAGATGAGTTTTTGCATGATGAAATAAAAAAAGGTAATATTGCTTCTGAGCAATTTACTTCTGAAACAAAAACAATCAAATTGCACGGACATTGTCATCAAAAAGCTTTGTCAGGTATTCATAATACATTTACAGCACTAAACTTACCTAAAAATTTTAATGTAACAATTATACCTTCTGGGTGTTGTGGTATGGCAGGCTCTTTTGGTTACGAAAAAGAACATTATGATATTAGTATGAAAATAGGCGAGCAAACTTTGTTTCCATCGGTACGAAAAGCAAGTCAAGATGTTATCATAGCAGCAGTAGGTACAAGTTGTAGACATCAGATTATGGATGGAACCAATAGGCATGCTGTTCACCCTACCAGTATATTAAAAAAGGCACTACTATAAACAATCATTTTTATAAATAATTGTAGTTACAGTATTGCTATAAATTGATAGTTAACTTCTGTTTTCTTTGATTTTAAGGAGAACTCTGCTGGTTTTAATACGTTAATAAAATGTGTTTTTTATCCGATTTATATGTTTTTTAACTGATTTTTATGCTAAATTTATTGCTTTTAGTTAAAAAAATTAACAAAAAAAGTAGTACTTTAGTATTTAACCCCCAATCAGAAGAATTATGTCAATTTGTAGAAAAAAATATTCGTTTATTTTAAGTATATGTAGCCATATTTTTTTTCGATCTAAAAACATTTTAATATTATTCTTCATTTTTACTTTTAACTTTTATGGGCAAATAGATGCAAATGCACTTTTTGTTTTACCAAAAGCCACAACAGCAGAAATTAATGGGATTTCCACTCCTAATGAAGGTTCAATGGTATATAATAGTGATGATGGGTTTATTTATAAATATACATCTAGCGCATGGGAATTAATAAATGATGGGAGTGAGACTAATATTGTAGCGGGCGATAATATTGTAATTACAGGAACAGGTACTGCATCTGACCCTTATTCTATTACATCTATTCCAGCTACTCTAACTCAGAATGCCGATGGAACATATACTTTTTCTAATGGAGTTGACCCAGATGTAATCATAACACCAGGAAGCTCTGGTAGTACTCCTATAGTTTCACAATCTAATGCTACTGGAAGCTGTACGAACCAATTTGAAACAAATGAGACTAAGGATGTGGTTATTCAAGGGGATTTTTTTGACGGAAGTGCATCTGTGACTATAGCAGGGCAAACAGTTAATTCTGTAACCGTAAATAGCGTAAATCAAATAACAGCAAATGTAACTTCAGGAACAACACCTGGTGATTATGATATCCAGGTAACTACCACAGCGGGTACAGGGACATTGCCCAATGGCTTCAGTATAAAAACGGCTTTAGTAACATACAATTACGCCGCAGGTGATATTGTTTTATCTAATCAAATGTCCTATGTTACTGGTACTTTGGATAGGACAGCAGGTGCGGGCTGGAATCAACAAGGGTATTCTACAGTCTATCAGATAAATTTAGGAGCAGAAGGACATCTTAATTTTACTTCAGGACCTAATAATAGATATAGAATGATTGGATTAAATAGTGATCCTGCCACAAATGCATCCTACGCTTCAATTGATTATGCAATTTATCTGGTTAGTAATGGAAGAGTATATGTATTTGAAAATGGGGCAAATAGAGGATATAAAACAACATATGTCGCTGGAGATCAATTTGAGGTTAATGTAAGCTGCGAAGGGGTTGTATCTTATTTAAAAAATGGAAGCACGTTTTATACTTCAACGGTTAGTCCAAGTGGTGCATTGTATTTGGATACGTCGTTTTATAATTCTTTAGCAAATATCTCTAATATATCAATAACTTATTAAGCATAACTTGACTCCATAATGCTATAAAATATGTTCAAAAAGAGAATAACTTGGACTACCTTATCTATTTTTTTTACGATGAATTAACATTAAAGAAGAGTAATTAGCGTTTATATTTGAACCAAATAGCAATGATTATCAACGCTAAAAAAAGTATACCAATAAAAAGAAAATAACTGTTATTGTTAGGATGTAGTGAATTTTCGATACTTCCAGTTAGAACTAAGGGTGCCCAGTAGTGGGGAGAATTCTCAGAAAGTTGATGGCTTTGTAGATATTGTAATTTTGCTTTTCGTAAAGCGGCAGATTTTGTTTCCCCTTCTTTTAAATAGGAATAAAAATCCGTAATTATTGTTGTGCTAGATTTTTCATTAGTACTCCATAATGAAGAAATTACACTTTTGGCACCTGAGTGGAAAAACCCGCGAGAGATACTTAAAACACCTTCTCCAAGTTGAAGTTTTCCTATTCCTGTTTTGCAGGCATCCAAAACAACTAGGTCAGCTTGATTTTTAATGAAATACAATTCATTCAGTGTTAATATGTCGTCGTGAAAAGCTATCCAAGGTTCTTGATTACTTAGTGAGCTAGCATGCGTAGAAAGATGGATAATGTTGTAATCATTGGATACAGATACGAAATTGGATTTAGTAGCTTCTTGTTCATATAGTACATCACCAGAAAAAAGCTTTTCAATTTCTGTCATTTTATATTTACTTCTATTAAGGCTTGATAATTGTTGTTTTTTAAAATGAATAGGAGCAAAACCAATTAATTTTGATTTTGGATTCCGGTTTTTTCGTTTAACCTTTTTTAATAAAGATAAGGAGTATGCATAGCTAATATCTGTATTATATATTAGGTAAGGTATAGGGGATGTTTTTGAAGAAGAATCTGTAACAAGTGCTTCGAATGGAAAATATTGTAAGGTGTAATCAGGGATTACCAATATTCTCTTATTAGAGAGTAATTGTAAAGTATCTCTAAAGGGAAACAATTTTTGATAAATAGAAAAAGACAATGTGATATAAGTATCTAATTGTTGTTGTGTAGTAAATGGTTTTGATGTAAGTGTCGTGATTGTTTTTATTTGATCATTAAGAAGTTGTACATCAGGTATTTTGAAAAAATGGATGTCAGAATCCGTAATAAATATACCATAACCCTCATTTTTTGTTAAAATATATTGTATGATTCCTGTAGATGGGGAAATAATTTTAGAATAACCTTCATCAAAAGAACAGATGTCGATTTCTTTTTTGTAGTGATAATATCCTGGATAATCCTTTTCTAAAGAATTTATAAATATTTCATATTCTTTTTTGTGTTTAAAAAGAATAGATTGCTTTTCTGAAATACTAAGTGTACTATCATTTCTATGTAGCTCTATCGTTTCATAGATATTCTGTTTTAGGATATATTCTTTTTCTTTTATAGTCTCTGGTAGAGCTGCTCTAGTTTTTGCTTCTTCATGTGTTAAATCTTCAAGTAGGGATAAAGATTTACTTTTTTCCATAAAGTAAAAAGCCTGTTTGTAATCATTTAGTTCATAGCATATTGAAGTAGCCAACATGTATAAATCTATCCCTTTTTCTCTCCAAAAGTATTTTGATTGCTGTTCTGTACTTTCTGAACGTATGATATCAACTAACTGATCAGCCAAGATTATAGTGGAGAGCCCATGTTGTAAGTGGTCTTCTTTTTTGGTTTTTTTGTAAAATTTTAACCAAGCTTTAGCCTTATCTTTTAGGTCATTTACCAACTCAACTTTGTTATAAGATTGAGTTAGTTTTTCTAGGTTAGGTAGCTCCTTGTAATCGATGTCTTCATACTGATTAATACCATAATATATAGCTTTTTGATAATTAGTAAGTGCCTCTATGTAGTTTTGTTTATTCAAATAATAATCTCCCAAGTTATCATAGATAGAGGTTTTTTGTGAATCCAACAGAAGTCCTTTTTTGTAATTCTCAAAAGCCAACTCATGTTGCTCTAATTTGGTGTATATATAACCTAAAGAATTATAGATTGTAGCTAATTGCGACTTGTTGGTCATGCCTTCATTTAAACCAAGTTCTAAAGCCTTTTTATAATTAGTAAGTGCTTTATGATATTGTTTAAGTTCGTCATAGATATAACCATATGTGGTATAGATTATAATCTGGTTTTTTAATTGAGTTCTTTTAGATAAATGAGAAATAGAATTTTCAGCTTTTTTTAGATAGCCTAAAGCTCTGTTGTAATGTGATTTTTTCATCGTTTGAGAATAAACGTTTGAAAAGCTTAAGTATATCCGATATCTCTCTTTGTTTAAAATAGAATCATTTGCTTGTTTAATAGTGTTTTCTGCCTCATTAAGGTAGTCTAATACTTTGTAGTAATCTCCTCGGTTTGTATATAATTTGGTTAAGCCTATTGTATAAGCCTTTATCGTATAGCTATCCTTGTGTGATTGTTTTACTAAGGTTTTAAAGGTCTGTATGGCTTTTGCTTCATCTCCAGAAAACAGGTAGTAATATGCCAAATTATTGTAGCTCTTATTGATAATAGAAGGAATAGAATCTACATAAGATTCTTGGATAAGTAAAGCTCTCTTAATGTTAAGTATCGCATTCTTATAATCTCCATTTCTATGATTAAGTTTACTCAATTTATCATATAACAGACTTAACCTAATAGAATCTGCAAATTGTTTTTTTTCTTCAAGAAGAGAGTTAATGCGTTCGATTTTACCATTGTAATCAATATTAGAAGTTTCTAGTTTCTTATATTCTGATTCTAATAAAGTGATTGCATTTTGGGAATAAGCTGATAATGATAGAAAAAATACCAATAAATAAATTATTGTATAGTAGTGATATCGCATATAGAGGGGTTTTGTGCTTACGTAAAGCTTAAGGGATAGCTAAAAATAATAATCTTTTTCGGTTAAAAAAACTAAACAGCCTGAATTATATAAGATAATTCAGGCTGTTTTTCAATAAGTTACTTCTATCTTCTTTGTTTTTATTCTATTATTCTGTCTCCATAGTATATTGGTAATGAATAATACGCTAAAAGAGTACCATTAAGGCGAAGTTGCTCTGTTATCGCAGTAGGTGTAATATGCCCATTTTGATAATACATAGCAGCTTTAGCTGTTACTAATGGAGCTGCATACGAAGTTCCAGATACCAAATAATGGTTGCCATTATTATCATAAAATGAAACCTGGTCACCTACAGATAAAAAATCAACACTTGTTACTCCAAAATTAGAAAAGGTAGATTTAATTATTTCCCTTGGCGATAAAAGACTTATGCCCATTGCTCGGCTATCAAAAGGTAGAGGTTCTACAATTTCTTTTCTTTTCTTAATACTAAAGCTACCAATACCAAGAATATTATTAGAGGTATAAGATGAAGGGTAATGTACGTTATCATCATTGTTAATTCCGTCGTTTCCAGAAGAAGTAATATGTAGTATATCGGGGTTTTCTAGAATAAATTTTGGGAATAATGAACCGGATGGTCCATACCACCCAAAACTCATATTAATAACAGAAACAGATGGTTTGTCAACTGCATACAAATAGCTACAAAGTAATGTGAAAGTTGTTGTTTTACCCAAATCGTTAAAGGCTTTAACCGGTAATATTTGATAATCACTAATATCTTCGTCAAATAATTTATCGATAATAATACTAGTAACTACAGTTCCGTGTCCATTATCATCATATACATCATTATCATGATTTACAAAATCCCAACCAGATACTTCTGTTTCTTCACCTTCCTCACATAGCGTCATATCAGAATTAGTACCATATAAAAAAGGATATGATTGAGGTAATCTAGTTAGGTTTATTCCCGTATCCAAAATAGCAATTGTTACTCCAGAATTACTTGCTTTTATATACGAAGAAATTAATAGATCACTTTGCCCTGCAGCAGTAGAACCAGAAACTCCTGGCGTGCTATTTTCATTATCATAAAAAAACTGGTAATCTGTTCCTTCAATTCCACCTTCTTGGGTTATTAGCTCATTTCTTCCCTCAAGATCTACTCTTGGATCGAATTCCCATTTTTCAATACGGCTATTGGTGCAATCACATTTTTCATATCGTTTTACATTATACTTTTTTCTCAAATCCTCTTTTTTCCTTTCCGGAAATCCAGATTGATATTCAACAATTAACTCTGTGGTAGATTTTATAGGGTAATTTGGGGAATTGTAATTTTTATTAGAACTTTCATTAACAGTATTCTCATCAATATCTTCATTTGTACACCCGAAGACAATAAGACATATCATTAATGTGGGGAATAAAGATTTTAAACATTTCATTTCATTTGTGTTTTAAATATTACTTTTATCCAATGGTGTATAAAAAATGAATTTATTACCCATTTTTTTATTTAACAGACGTTAGATGGTGTTTTCGGCTGATTTTTTGTTTTGAAAAATGTAACGTGATCACTACCTTTTTGAATTCTAAGTTGTAAATAAGTGTGCTCAAAATACATAAAATGTTTTAAAATAGTCATTTATGTTTTATTTAACCCTTATTTATTAGTTGGCAATGATACCTGAAATAGGTTATTTTTATGGATGATACTACTAAATTGAATAATAGATTTATAACTGCCTTAGTAGAAGGTGATAGTGTTATTATTTCAGAAATTTATGAGCGTTTTTTTCCAAAAGCATTACGATTTATTTTACAGAATAAAGGGAGTCATGCTCAAGCAAAAGATGTTTTTCAAGAATCATTAGTATATATAGTCATTGGAGTAAGGGAAAGAAACCTTACTATTGATTGTTTTGAAGCGTATTTGTTTACTATTTGCAAAAATATGTGGCGAAGAGAATTAGAAAAACAAAAAAAACGGGTAATAAAAGATAATCTTGCTACACTGGTAGATAAAGATACTGATTTTGCCTTGTTTATGTTAGAGCAAGAACAATTAGAATTGTATAGAGAAAAATTTAATTTACTTTCTGATAATTGTAAAGAGGTACTATCACTATTTTTTAATGATACACCTTATGAAGAAATTATTGAGGAATTGTCTTATGCTACTATTAATACTGCTCGACAACGAATATTTAAATGCAAAAGTAAATTGATTAAAATGATAAAATCTGATAATCGCTTTAAAAAAAATAGAATGTAAAATGGAGTTTGATGACATGACATACAATCAAATAGAGACATATTTATCTGGATTAATGAACGATAGTGAGAAAGAAGCATTTGAGCTAAAAATGGCTTCTGATCCCAAACTTGATGAAGAAATACAAATCCACAGATCGGTAGCATCGGCTATTGGTGAAAAAGAATGGGTTTTACAGAAAGAAGGAGACAACAGAGAAGAAATTGATAAAATAAAGAACTTAAAAAGAGGAAAAGTATATTCTGAAATTGAAAAAAAAATACAAGAAGTAGGGAGTCAATATTCTGATGAAAGTGAGAGAAAGAAGAAGAATATTTTGTTTTACTATATTGGTGCTATTGCTGCTGTTATTGCTATTTTATTATTAGTTCAGTACTTTGATAATTCGCCAACAACCACAGAAACATTGTATGTCGAGTATTGTGATTGGAGTGAATTACCATCTCTTGTTATGCAGAGTGATGTGAATAATGAGATAGAAGAAGGAGAACGTTTGTTTACTAATAAACACTATGAAGAAGCAATAATTGTTTTTTCTCAAATTGTAAATAGACAAGCCGAAGATAATGTTATTGATAATCGAGCCCATGCTCTATCATACTTAGGGGCATCGTACTTAGAAATTGGTGATTATCAAAATGCTTTAAAAACTTTTGATAGTTTGTTACAAAAGGACTTTTTGGATAGTTCCAAAGGATATTGGTATAAAGCATTAGTTTATATAAAAATGGGAGATAAAGAAAAAGCCAAAAAAGAATTGTTGTTGACTCTTAAAAAGGAAACAAACTATAATTATGATAAAGCAAAAGAACTACTAAAAAAATTGAACTTTTAGTATGATCCTGAAAAGAAACTACAAGAGTATTATAGTTTTTTAACAGATGTGATCAGTTGATTGACCACAAAAGAAGCTTGTAGTGCCTCTGGTTCTATTTTTATATCCTCTAGCTCTTCGTTGAACTCAGAATAAGTTTCCATAGACTCATTTTCGTATTGAATTAACTTCCACTTTTTATTATTATATTCAAGAGAGGTTAGATTTTCTATCCAATCACCCGAATTTAAGTAGATACATGATCCATTTTTATTTTTATATTCACGCATTTGTGGTTGGTGGATGTGTCCACAAACTACATAATTGTATTTGTTTTTAACGGCTAACTCAGAGGCAACATCTTCAAAATCATTAATATATTTAACTGCTTTCTTAACACTATTTTTGATTTTTTTGGATAGAGAAAACTTTTCTCGTCCAATATTAACCAAAAACCAATTGATAGCCTGATTCAAAAGAATTAGCATATCATATCCCCATCCACCAAGTTTAGCTAACCATTTGGCATTTTGGATAGAAGCATCAAAAATATCACCATGGAAAAACCAAGCTTTTTTACCATCCAAATCTAGTACTAGCTTATCAACAAGTTTAAAATCACCAATCTCTGCATCACTAAATTTTCTTAACATCTCATCATGGTTACCTGTAATGTAAATTACCTGGGTACCTTTTGAAGCAAAAGAAATTATCTTTTTGATAATTTTAAGATGTGATTTAGGGAAGTAACGTTTTCTAAATTGCCAAATATCTATAATATCCCCATTAAGAATAAGTGTTTTGGGTTTAATGCTATTTAAGTAATTAAGAAGCTCTTTGGCATGACAACCATATGTCCCAAGATGAATATCAGAAATCACAACAAGCTCCACAGTACGTTTTTTCATAAAATACAATAGTTACACAAATAAAAGGATGGATGATAAATGGGAGATTAAGAAACTATAAGTATATTGTTAAGAATCCTTTACTAATTCATTATGTTATTAATAAATACTTAACTCATTACAACAAACTTACAAATAGTATTTACATAATGGTTTAGTACAAAATTGGTAATGTATTTAATATTTGTAATCAAAAAGCAGATTTTTATATCATATTACCACTATATTTTTAAAGATTAAAAATTACATTTGCTAAAAATTGAATGCATGGCAGGAAATACATTTGGTAACCTATTTAAGGTAACTACTTTTGGAGAATCGCATGGAGTTGCAATTGGAGGAGTTATTGATGGATGCCCATCTGGCATAAGATTAGATTTTGAAGCAATCCAAAATGAATTAGATCGCCGAAAACCAGGGCAGTCAGCAATTGTTACACAACGAAAAGAACCGGATACGGTAGAGTTTTTTTCTGGCATTTTTGAAGGTGTCACAACAGGAACCCCAATTGGTTTTGCAGTTAAAAATGCAAATCAAAAATCTAAGGATTATTCGCATATTAAAGATTCATATAGACCATCACATGCTGATTATACGTATGATCAAAAGTATGGTGTTAGAGATTACAGAGGTGGGGGAAGATCTTCTGCTCGTGAAACTGCAAGTAGAGTAGTAGCTGGAGCAATTGCCAAACAAGTATTAACAGAGGTAAAGTTTAATGCGTATGTAAGTGGTGTTGGAGCTATTAAACTAGAGAAAAATTATACCGAACTTGACCTGTCGTTAACAGAAAGTAATATTGTACGCTGTCCAGATGCTAAGAAGGCTAGCGAAATGGAAACCTATATAAAGCAAATTCGTAAAGAAGGAGATACTGTGGGTGGAGTGGTAAGCTGTGTTATTTCTGGAACACCTGTAGGTTTGGGAGAACCAGCATTTGATAAATTACATGCTGAACTAGGAAAAGCAATGCTGTCAATTAATGCCGTTAAAGGTTTTGAGTACGGAAGCGGCTTTGCCGGTGCCGAGTTAAAAGGAAGCCAGCATAATGACCTTTTTAACACTGATGGTTCTACCAAAACTAACCTTTCTGGAGGTATCCAGGGTGGGATATCTAACGGAATGGATATCTATTTTAATGTAGCCTTCAAACCAGTAGCTACTATTATGCAGGATCAGGAAACAATCGATAAAGAAGGTAATATAGTTACTATGCAAGGAAAAGGAAGACATGATCCTTGTGTGGTTCCAAGAGCTGTGCCTATTGTAGAGGCTATGGCTGCCCTTGTTTTGGTGGATTACTGGTTGATGAACAGAACAATTAAAAAATAAATCAAGATTTAGATTTCTATATTGAATAGATTGAAGTGGTAAATTTTAAATAATTAACTGCTTGAGGTACTCTTATATCAAAAAAAAGGGAATTTTATCTCGTATTTCGCAATTTATCTCCCTTATTATTATTTTTAATTTATATCTTCGACGCTGTTTTGGCTTAAAAATTTAAATTTTTCAAATGAAAAAAATAGCACTACATTGGAAAATCATGATCGGAATGATACTCGGTATATTATTCGGATTTATAATGACAACAATATCTTGGGGAAAAGGATTTACAGGGGATTGGATCGCTCCTTTTGGGACTATCTTTGTAAACCTTCTTAAACTTATCGCTGTTCCTTTAATATTGGCTTCATTAATAAAAGGTATTTCTGATCTAAAAGATATTTCAAAATTTAAATTGATCGGAGGAAGAACCATCGTTATTTATATTTTGACAACCGTAGTTGCGATAACCATAGGTTTATTATTAGTTAATGCCTTTAAACCAGGAAATGGAATCACTCCCGAAACCATAGAAAAATTAAGTACAGAATATGCTGGTAATGCAAAAATATCTGAGCGTATTGCTGAAGCTGGTAGGCAAAAAGAAAGTGGACCACTGCAGTTTATAGTTGATATGGTTCCTCAAAATGCTTTTAAAGCAATGAGTGATAATAAATTGATGCTACAGGTAATATTTTTTGCAATATTTTTGGGGATTAGTATGTTATTGGTTAAGCCTTCAGAATCAGAGCCTCTCAAGAAGTTTTTTGATAGCCTTAATGATGTAGTGTTAAAAATGGTCGATTTAATAATGCTCACAGCACCATACGCTGTTTTTGCATTACTAGCAAATGTAGTAGTAACATCGGATGATCCGGATATCTTATTGGCGTTGTTAAAGTATGCTGGTGTGGTTGTATTTGGACTAGCATTAATGATTGTGTTTTACTGTATTTTGGTTACTTTAATAACAAAGAAATCACCATTGTGGTTTTTAAAAGAAATTAGCCCTGCGCAGTTATTAGCATTTTCAACAAGCTCTAGTGCGGCAACACTTCCGGTAACAATGGAAAGAGTAGAGGAGCATATAGGAGTGGACAAAGAAGTATCCAGTTTTGTGTTACCTGTGGGAGCAACTATAAATATGGATGGTACTAGTTTATATCAAGCTGTTGCCTCTGTATTTATTATGCAAGTACTTTGGCCAGAAGGACTAACTTTTAGTAATCAAATTACTATAGTATTAACGGCTTTATTAGCTTCTATTGGGTCTGCGGCTGTTCCTGGTGCAGGAATGGTGATGTTGGTTATTGTTTTAGAAGCAATAGGTTTTCCTTCTGATAAATTACCTATAGGCTTGGCATTAATTTTTGCTGTGGATAGACCATTAGATATGTTAAGAACTACAGTTAATGTTACTGGAGATGCTACGGTATCTATGATTGTAGCAAAATCTGTAGGAAAACTTGGAGAACCTCATGTAAAAGAATGGGATGATGATTATAAAGGGTAATATTTACAATTAGTTTGATTTCCAGTTTTTAAGTAACTCGAAAAGCATAGGATAATCTGATTCTCTTTCAGGATTCCACATCATGGTTAATTGGGCCTTTTGTTTGATGTTTTTTAGTTCGATACTTTTTATTGGAAACTCGTGTCCATGTAATGATGATATAGGTTCAAAGGAAATACCCAATCCAGCTTCTACAAGTCTGAAACTTGTACTAGCAGAGTCGGTTTCATGGATGATTTTAGGTGTAAAGCCAGCATCAATGCAGATAGATTCCAGAATATGAACATAGTTTGGTCCATCTGCAAGTGAAGGAAATATAAATTCTTCATTAGAAAAAATTGAGAAATCTACATAGTTACTTTCTGTAACAGGATGATCTTCTGGTAATAATATAACAAAGTTATCGATATGTAATACCTTACTTTTTAAACTAAAAGGAACCATAGGATTTGTAGCAAAACCAATATCCAATTCATTTTGTTGCAATGCTAGATATTGATCTCGGTTATTCATTTCTCTTAAAACGGCTTTTATTCCAGGTATTTGATGGTTGATTTTTTTTAATATATCTGGTAGAATAGTTTGCATTATAGAATGTGTGAAACCAACCCTGATCTCTCCGGCTTGTCCATTATGAATATTATTAGTCTGTTGTGTAACTCGTTCTAATTGGATGAGTATTTTTCTTACTTCTTTAATAAAGTAATCTCCTGCTGGAGTAAGTTTTACATTTCGTTTATCTCTTTTGAATATAGTTGCACCAATAAGCTCTTCTAGCTGTTTTATTTGCCTGCTTAAAGCGGGTTGCACAATATTCAATTCTTCTGCTGCTCTTGAAAAATTTAGTTTTTCTGATAACACCACTACATTTTTTAACTGCTGAATATTCATTTATAAATTTTTGTTATTAATTTATTAAAATTAAGTATTTTTTATTATAAATAGAGATGATTAATTTTGACATGTTTAAATGTTTGTTTATTCCATTGCGCATATTGGAGGATTCCTGATCAGAATTCGTCAGCTTGTTTTTCGGATATGGTATTAAAGTATGGTATTTGTTTACAAGCTGACATTTTTATGGTTTTACGTTATTTATATAATCACTAATTTTTATAAGATGCAGAGTACAACATCCAAATTTGATATATTAGAAAAAGCTTATGATGCATCTCATTTTAGAGAGCTAGGGCATCAGGTTATTGATCTTCTTGCAGATCACTTAGAAAAGGCGCATTCTAATAGTGATTATCCTGTACTTTCATACCAAAACCCTAAAGATGAGTTGGCTTATTGGGAGCAAGATTTTTCATCAGAATCAGGGATTTTGGATGTGTTCAAAAATATATTAGAACATTCGATTCATGTTCATCACCCTAGATACATTGGACACCAGGTTGCTGTTCCGGCATTGGTTTCTACTTTGGCTGGGCTTATGTCTGATATGCTTAGTAATGGTACAGGAGTATATGAAATGGGAATGGCAGCAAATGCAATCGAGAAGATTGTAACTGATTTTGTTGCCAAAAAGATAGGATATAAAACAAAAACTTCTGGTTTTCTTACATCAGGAGGAACACTGGCCAATCTAACGGCTTTATTAGCTGCGCGCAAAGCAAAAGCCCCATCTGCAATATGGGAAAATGGGCACCAGGAAAAATTGGCAGTGATAGTTTCTGAAGAAGCACATTATTGTATCGATAGAGCCGCTAGGATTTTAGGGTTTGGCAGCGAAGGGATCATTAAAGTACCTGTAGATAAAGAATTTAAAATAAATATAGATTTATTAGAAGAAGCTTTAGATAATGCCAAATCAAATGGATTGCATGTAATTGCTGTTATTGGTTGTGCTTGTTCTACAGCTACTGGTTCTTATGATGACCTAGATAGGCTTGCAAATTTTGCAGAACAACATAATCTGTGGTTTCATGTAGACGGAGCTCACGGCGGAGCTGTTGTGTTTTCAGAACGATATAAACATTTGACAAAAGGAATAGATCGTGCAGATTCTGTTGTAATTGATTTTCATAAAATGCTAATGACGCCTGCTTTAAATACCGGACTTATTTTTAAAAAGGAAGAAGATGCATACCAAACTTTTGCTCAAAAAGCACAATACCTTTGGGATTCTCAACACACAAAAGAATGGTATAATTCTGGAAAAAGAACTTTTGAGTGCACAAAACTTATGATGTCGATTAAGGTATATGCTATCCTTAAAACACATGGGGAGAAAATATTTGAAAGAAATGTTGACCGTTTATATGGTTTAACAGAGGTGTTTTCAAAAATGATACGTAAACGACCCAATTTTAAACTTGCTTTAGAACCTGAATCTAATATTGTTAATTTTAGATATATAAATGTAAGAGGGAATAACCTCAATAAGGTAAATAATGAGATACGCCAATCATTAGTTGCATCGGGTAAATTTTATATTGTTCAAACAACAATAGGAGAGGATAAATATTTAAGAACCACTATTATGAATCCATTGACCAAAGAAGAGGATTTGATGGCTCTTTTGGATGAAATAGAATGTATTGCTGAAACTATAGTTCGGTAAATTGTGTTATTTGTTTACTTATACATTTGAATCTATATTAATATTTAACATTTTGCTACGCAACTAATACGGGAGGCTTTTCGTCTATATGATAGAAACTAAAAAACATCAACGATGAAACATTTTGTTTATATAGTATTCATATTTATGATTATCAGCTGTAGTGGAGATGATGATGCTCCTAATGCTGACAACTCATCTGGTCTAAGCGGTACCTGGAATTTAACCAATGTATCAGGAGGATTTATGGGAGTCGATGCTGATTTTGATAAGGGTGTTATTGTTTGGGTTTTTGATGAAGTAAACAAGCAAGTAAAAGTGGTTAATACTAATTCTAGTAATGTCGAAGATATATTACCAACAGGAACTTATCCATATTCGACAACTATCACCGATGGTATTAAAGAGTTGCTCGTCAATAATAGAAATTTGGGTAATCTTGAAGTTACGACAAATGAGCTTGTTATTGACGAACAATTTAGAGATGGTTTTAAATATACGTTTCAGCGCTAAAGATTTATTTTTCTGCTTTTTGGATATTTAACCTGATAAGAGAATTGTTTTTCTGTTTTTTGATTTGGTAAAATGTCCAATTTCCATCTCATAATTCCTGTCTTATTGTTATATCTAGAACCATTGGTAATCAAATCATCTAGTCGTATTTCTTTATTTTGTGAAATGGGGATACGATCCTCCAGAATAATATTGATTTTATTTTGCCTGTTATTTTTTATACTAATTTTATAACCATTGTTTATAATTTTGGATGAACCAATAAATGATTTACTTTTGAAATTATCTAGTTGTTCTCTTTTTACAACGATATTGGGGTCAATACCTAACGAAACCGTTAAACTATCGCTAGATGCAAGAGGGTTTATGTTTGTTTTTCCGGCAAAGTTACCTTCAAAGTATATGCTTGCTTCTCCTGCTAAGAGATTAAATTGCTCCCAATTGCCTAGTTTTGCGGTTAGAAATACATTTTCGTTAAGTTCTGGTGCTGCATAATATTGGTAATTGGTGTTCATGTCAAAATTATCTATTTCTATAACCGTAATATCAGCATTAGATTTAATAGTATATTTCTTTTTGATTTTAAATCTGGTATTGGTTATTCCAGTTTCTTTGGTTTCTACAATTTGATTGTATTCCCTTTTTTCTTGTTCTTTTTTGACTTCAACTCCAGAAATTCTGCCGCTTAAAGAATTAGAATGCCCTCTTGTAACTACGACCACTTCTTCTAATTGAGATACATCTTCTTCAAGCTTTATATGTATTGAAGATGAATAAATCGGAATCGTTTTAATACTAAAACCAACATATGAGAATGAGAGTTCTCTTCCTCCTTGTATTTCTATGGTATATTTACCATCAAAATCAGTCAGGGTACCGTTACTAGTTCCTTTTTCTACCACATTTACACCAGGAAGTGGTACTCCTTGCTCGTCGGTAATGATACCTGTTACTTTTCTTATCGTGGGATTATATTTGTATCCATAATTTTGTTTTGTGTAATTTCTTCTATAGTTTCCATATGTAAAATTTAGATATTTAGTAGTAAGATCTGGCTTTATGTTGTTAGTATTAGGGTCACCAGTAGATAAAATAATATTAGCATTTTTCCAGTCGGTTCCTGTTTGTTGATAAACATTGGCTTTATAAGCAATATTAAGCGGTTTTTTGATACTCTCTGATTTTATATCATAAAAAGGAAACCATCCTGCGTTGCTAACATTATAGCGTATTTCCAATTTTAGATTGGATACCGTGGGAGCATCTAGTTTTATTCTGATCTCTCCTCGTTCTTCTTTAATATGATCCCCAAGTTTTATCATTTCATTTCTGATGTTATCAATATCACTGCTTAGTTTGTCAATTTTTTGAGTTGTGGAGTATATATCGTTTTTTATAGCTGTAGATCTGTTTCTATAATACGTAGAAATTTCTTTTATTTTATCTAAAGAAATTGGAGTAGTGTCACTACCTAGTTGTTGATTATTGTCTAAAAGCTTTTCTTCTTGTCTAAGTCCTGAAATTATATTATCCAAACTGTTTTTTTTGAGTAAAAATTCTTTAAGTTTATTCCTTAATGATTCTAATTCTTCAGAATCTTTTTTCTTTTCTAGATAATTAATAGCAAAATTTATAGAGAGAATAGTAGCGTTTTTTAACCCAGAAACCTGAATGCTATTTTCATCAATGTTGGCTGATAGATTATTTAGTATAATTTCATTGGTTCCTTGTGTTAAGTTTGCTATAGCTGTTCGTTTTATTTGCGCTCCCGTAAGATATATGGTTACTTCTTCTATTGCTGAAGGAGTTTTTTTCTCGGCACTGTTTGCTATACTAAACGAAAACAGTAGTAATAATAGTGTATAGGTTCTCATAGTTGCATATTTTATGGTTACTATACGAATATAGATTACGGATATAATAACAAAAACCATGATTGAGTAAACTAGCTTTATGATTTAGTAAAACACGTGATTGTTCAGGTAATCCATTAATCCCACAACTCAATGGGGGGAAAAACCCCCTATTGATTCTTAGTTAAAACCCCCTTACATAACATTGTTCTTATGCATACTTTTGATGTATCACATAAAACGCTTGAAAAATGAAACGGCTTTTACTACCCATAGTACTTATTACTTTTGCTGTCATATGTCTTTGTATTGTGCATATTGACAATGTTAATAAGTTAGATGCTCAATCTAATGAGCTAAGAAAAAAACATCAAACTGAAGGATATTTAATAGAAAATGGAACAAATAATGATTTGGTAGTTGTTCCGCAAACGAGATAAAGAATAAAGTGTGAATTAATTACTGTTGGTCAATAAAAAGAGTTCTAAGTTTGGGAGTTGGAATCATACAACTTTCTTTTTTACCAAACCATTTATATCTGTTTTTGGCAATAATATTGTAAATCCAGTCTCTGAAAAATGTAGGTAAAAGAAGGAAAACTGAAAGTAAGGGAAATATACCGGACAGCTGTTTTGCTATACGCAGAGCGGCTGTTGATTTGTAAAAATACCTGGTTTTAGAATCTATTAGAAGAATAGAATCTAATTTTGATGTATCAATATCTCTTTCCTTGACTAATTGTTTACCTATTTTACTTTGTAAGGATGCATATCTGAATGTGTCATTTTTATCATGTTTAATAATAAAGCTAACAGCTCCATTACATAGATTACAAACACCATCAAATAATATAATTTTTTTTCCTTCTTCAAGCATAATACAAAGATACTATGAATTATCAATTGTAACCATAAATTATGAATCCATTAAGAATTACTTAGCTATTACAGAATCAATAACTTGTTGTGTAGTAGTTTGTAGGTTTTTAGGAAGCTTATTATCTTTTGGTAATACAGCCAAATATCTATCATTGTTAGAATCATAAACTTGTTTAAAAATTGGATCTTCTAATCCAAGTGTATCACAAATTTCTTTAATCAAATCTAAATGGTAGATTAAATCAATACTACCCAAATGAAAAATTCCTTTTTTACTACGATTAATGATGTAGTGTATCTGTTGGGTTAATTTAGATATTGAAGTGACATTAATTATTACGTTTGGAAAAACTTCAATTGGAGCCTTTAGATCATAAAGTGTTTTTATCTCCTGTACTCTTGGAGTTCCAGAACCAAAAACCATAGGAACTCGTGCAATTACATATTTATATGTAGGTAAACGCATTAATGCATTTTCAATCTTAATTTTAAAACGTCCAAAAACACTATCACTTAGTGTTTTATCGTATTCATAAGATGGATAATTACTAAAAGAATCAAATACATTGGCGCTAGAAATAAAAATAAGCTTGGATCGGTGTTTTTGAATCCATTGAATAATCCGTAGATGCGCATCAAGTTGCGAATTAAAATTACCTCTAAGTGCAGTTATTATAAGAGTAGGTTTGAGATTGTCTAGTAGAATGGAAATATTTTCGAGTTCCATATCATATTGAAAAAATTTCTGATTTTTTTCATAAAAAGCATTATCAGTGCGATATGTTCCGTAAGTATCAAAATAAGAATTAAGTTCCCTGTACAGGGAATTTCCTATAAAACCACTTGCTCCTATGATTAAAATCTTTTTCAAAGTTGACTATATAAAAAAGTTAAGTTCCAAAAAATCACCTATGTAACTTTGAAACTTAACTATACTTTTTTTATTGTAAGGTTACCCTTTATAGAATGGTAATTTTACTACCGTTGCAGGGATTGCATTTTTCCTAACCTGAATATTAATTTTACTTCCCGGCTTAGCAAAAACAGAAGGAACATACCCTAGTCCAATTCCTTTTCCTAGAGATGGAGACATTGTGCCAGAAGTAACAATTCCAATAGTATTACCATTACTGTCTACAATATCATAACCCTGACGAGGAATGCCTCGTTCATCTAATTCAAAACCGACTAATTTTCGTTCTGCACCATGTTCTTTTTCTTTTGCCAAAGCTTCGGCATTAATAAAATCTTTAGAGAACTTGGTTACCCAGCCCAATCCAGCTTCGATAGGAGAGGTTGTATCGTTTATATCATTCCCATACAGGCAATATCCCATTTCTAACCTTAACGTATCCCTAGCAGCTAGACCTACAGGCTTAATCTCGTAATCAGCCCCAGCCTCGAATACTTTATCCCAAACCTGTTGTACTTCAGAATTTTTACAGTAGATTTCAAAACCACCACTACCGGTATATCCAGTAGCAGAGATAATAACATTTTCTATACCAGCAAAGTCCGCTATTTCAAAAGTGTAAAATTTCATAGCTTCAAGATCAATAGAAGTCAGTGGTTGCATAGCAACAGCAGCTTTTGGTCCTTGAATTGCTAATAATGAATAGTCATCTGATAAATCCTTCATGTCGGCGTTCATGGTATTATGACTACTTATCCAATCCCAATCCTTTTGTATATTAGAAGCGTTTACAACTAATAAGTATTTTTCATTTGCAATTCTATACACAATCAAATCATCAACAACTCCTCCTTTGTTATTAGGTAAATAGCTGTATTGTGCTTTTCCGTCAATCAATTTAGAAGCATCATTTGAAGTTACTTTTTGAATAAGATCTAAAGCATTAGGACCTGTAATAAGAAACTCTCCCATATGGGATACATCAAATACACCAACACCATTGCGAACAGTTTCATGTTCGATATTAACACCTTCATAGGATACTGGCATATTGAAACCAGCAAAAGGAACCATTTTGGCACCTAAAGCGGTATGAGTTTTGGTTAGAGCAGTATTTTGCATAGTAAAATGATTTAGATTATCTATCAAATTGACGCCGAATGTAAAAAACTTTGTGTAGGTGTACAAATGATTTTTGAATCGTTTTAATAATACGAGTTTAATATTGTTAAATTTTATTTTTTATACGATAAAAAGGCAACCTAATCAGAAGAACGACATCTATCTATAAAAGTAAAAAGAATTATCATGATACCTCTCTAGACTCTCTTTATGAAGTGAAGTAATTACATTTTTTAGTCATAAGAAGAGTGAATTCATTACTAGCAAGTAGAAATTAAATTTATATTTGATAGTTTGGTTATTGTTTTATTTTTATAAATGTTTATAGGTAACCATTAAAGCAAAACTATGTCTGCAGGATATTCAGGGACACCACTTGTAAAAAAAAATGGGATTAAAAGAAGAATATACCATATAAAAGACAGTGGATAGGTATGGGTATACAATAAAAAAATGTTTGGTGATAGAAATTTATGTAATCAAAAGTATAGAGTGAGCTTACAAAAAATTACTTTTGTCGAAATGAAATTTTTTTAGCATAAATTATAACAAAAATCGAGTTTTAATGTTAATTCTTTGTTGCTATGATGTTAAAAAAAAATATTTACCTTTACCATGAATAATTGTGTCAGTGAAAAAGGAATTACAAATAACAAATAATTTTTTCATTAAAAATATAAATGATGGAGACAAAGAGACTTTTAAGATTCTTTTTGAGCTTTATTATGGAAAACTGTTGTATGTAGTACAATGCTATATCTCTAATAAAGAAGATGCCGAGGAAGTAGTGCAGGATGTTTTTATAAAGACTTGGAAAAAAAGAAAAAGTATCAATTCAAATATTAATGGGTACTTATTTAAAGTTACCAAAAATTCTTGTCTGGATTATCTTAGATCCAAAAAGCATAAACTTAATAGCAGTAATAATGTACTTCAACTTGAAGCATATATTAACCATAATGCTTTGGCAGACAGGGATACACTATCAATATTAGAGAAAGAGTTAGAACAAAGAATAGAAACGAGTATAGAATTACTTCCGGAAAAATGTAAAAAGGTTTTTATGAAAAGTCGAATTGAAGGCTTGAAAAATAGGGAAATATCAGACGAGCTAAACATTTCGGTTAAAACGGTAGAAAATCATATGTCTAAAGCAATAAGGCATATGAGACTACATCTTCGTGAATTTTTATCTTTTTTTTAGAAAAATTAAAAGCTGTTGGGGGGTATAACTTTTTTATACGTCTATATAAATATAAGACCATAATTAATGCAAGAAAAAGATCTCATAAAATATATTAAGGGAGCGGCAAAAGAAAATGAAAAGAAAGCAGTAATCGAATGGATTAGAAAAGATACTAAACATCAAAAACAATTCAATTTACTTAAGGCAAATTATGTTGCTTCAACTTTAGACTCATATGATGGCAATAGTGTTGAAGCGCAATATGAACAATTTTCTTCTAAAAGATCTAAAAGCAAGGTATATTACTATACAGCAATGTGTTCATCAATAGTGATACCTCTGATAATGGTATGGTACCTATTTTCTTCTTTTCCCAACACTAATTTTGTAGTTAACACAACAGATTTTTTTGGTAGTAATACAAATGAAGTTATAACGCAACAAGGGGATCACAAAATGGTTACATTGCCAGATGGCTCTACTGTAGTTTTGAATGCAGGTAGTAGACTTACATACCCTGAAAAATTTAAAGATAATATTAGAAAAGTAACGCTCGTAGGTGAAGCTTTTTTCGATATAAAGAGAGATATAAACAAGCCTTTTTTTGTTAATACGGACGATATTAATATTAAGGTATTAGGGACTTCATTTAATGTAAAATCGTATCCAGATGATGAGAAAATTGAGACTACTTTGATAACTGGTAAAGTTGAAATTTTTCAACAACAAAAAGAACAAACTATCGTTTTAGAACCATCGCAAAGAGCAGTTTTTGATAGAGAAAAAAGCAATATTGTTGTGGATAAAGTAAATTCTATACATATTATAGCCTGGCAAAAAGGTAAACTAATTTTTGATAAAACACCGTTAAAACAGGTAGTTTTAGATCTGAATAGAAAATATGATGTAGAATTTGTAATTAATTCTGATTCGCTTTTACAATATAAGTATACAGGAGAGTTTGATAACCTCACTTTAGAAGAGGTTTTAGAACTCCTCAGAATTTCTTCTCCTATAAGTTATGAGTTCGTAGGTGGCAAAATTATGCTCAATTCAGAATAAAAAGTATGAAGTGTATTGTTTATTACAATATGTTTTTAATTAGACTCTTGAGTTAGAGTAGACAAAGTCATATAAAATTATAAAAAAACTTTAGGGAGTTTTCTTATCCAGAAAACATCTAATAAGAATTATGAAATTTTATTCCTTACTTATTTGTATTACCTTTTCGGAACTATTTTCATTTAATGTCTATTCCCAAAATATCTCTATTTCTTTGGATAGAGTTACATTACAAGTAGCAATTGACCAAATTGAAGAAAAAAGTGAATATCGCTTTTTCTATAACAATAGTTTAATTGATATTTCTAAGAAGGTATCTTTGAAGTCTGATAATGGTAATCTAAAAGATATACTCCGTAAATTGTTTAAAAAAACCAACATTGATTTTAAAGTATATAAAAATCAAATTGTATTATTCCCCAGAAACGTAGAATCATCTGAGCAAGCACTTAAAAATCTTTTGGATTATATTGAAGAAAAGTCAACAAACCAAGATAGAGATAAGAAAGATTTAAGAAGTGAGAGTGTACAAAATCTTGTAAGCGGTATGATAAGGAATGAAGATAATTTTCTCCTTCCTGGAGTTAATGTTGTGATTAAAGGAACAAATAATGGTACATTAACCGATTTTAATGGTAATTATAAAATTGAAGCTAAAAAAGGCGAAATATTGGTCTTTTCGTATGTGGGATTTGAAACAAAAGAAGTAAAAGTATCCACCAATATTATCAATGTTATTTTAAAAGAAGATATAAGCAACCTTGAAGAAGTAATTGTAACAGGGTACGGAATTCAAAAAAAATCAAGGTTAACAGGTTCTGTATTAAATGTTAGTCCTAATACAATAAATGCAACCCCAAGGGCAGCTATACAAGAAAGTATTCAAGGGAATATAGCTGGTGTACAAGTAACCTCTAGCAGTGGACAACCTGGGGCGACACCAAATGTTAGAATTCGAGGAATTGGGTCTTTTGAGTCTGCATTTCCTTTATATGTGATAGACGGTTTTCAAACCAAAGACTCTAATGTGGTTGCCTCTCTTAATCCTGGAGACATTGCTGCAATTTCGGTATTAAAAGATGCCGCTGCCACATCCATTTATGGAGTAAGAGGTGCTAATGGTGTTATAGTTATTAATACTAAGTCCGGTATATCAGGTAAAACGCAAATCTCTTATAGTGTTCAATCAGGGCTCTCCGCTGCATCGGTAGCAAATCGATTTAAACCACTTAACACTCCTGAATTACAAGAATTATTAGTTGAGGGTGTTCAGAATGCAGGAATACGTGAAGATGATATTGATGCTCTCAATTTTTTGAAGGATAATGGGTTTAATCCTGAAGTTGATACAGATTGGTATGATTTACTAACAAGAGATGCATTGTATCAGCAGCATAATCTTTCTATAAAAGGGGGAGGTGAAAACACAAAGTTTTACCTTTCAGGAGGGTATTTTAATCAAGAAGGTGTTATTCTAGCCTCTCAATTTGAGCGTATGAACACCAGATTAAAAATAGATCATAAATTTAATGAAAGATTAAAGGTTAATGTGAATGTATCCTATAATAAAACGATTTCAAAAGAAAGACCCAATAGTGGTTTTTTTGCAAATCCGGTGAGAGCAATATATAGAATACGACCTGATATATCGCCATATAATGAAGATGGAACATTTAATTTTGACTTTAATGGTACTCAAAATCCAGTTGCTCAGGCACAAAAAGAAATACGAAAAGATATAGATCATAGGATTCTTGCCGGAGCTGGATCGTCATATAGAATTATTGATGGTCTCACATTCGAATCTTTAATCAATATGAATCAAACTTTCCAAGATGAGTATATTAGACTTTCCTCAGGTTTTGGAGACGGAAGGCCTTCAGGTCGAGGAGAACAAGATTCTAATTTTCTGTTTTCATGGTTGTTTAGAAATTTATTAAAATATAATTTCAATTGGAACAATAATAGCTTAAAATCTTTTGGAGGATATGAACTACAAAAAGTAAGAGATAAATTTACCGATCTTACTGTAGAAAACATTCCCGATGGTTTTGAGGACCTTACCAATGGAAGTTTGTTTACTCTTGCATCAACAGATAAAGATCAGGAAGGTCTTAATTCTGTATTTCTTAATGCAGAGTACGCCTATGATAATAGATATTTGGTTAGTGGATCTATAAGACGCGATGGATCATCAAATTTGGGAAAAAACAATCAGTTTGCGGTATTTTGGTCAGTTGGTTTAGGATGGAATATTGCTAATGAATCATTTATGAATTGGATCGGTTTTGTTGATGATCTTAAGCTAAGAACAAGTTATGGTATTAATGGTAATGATCCCGAAACAGGTATTTTTGACCTGTTTAGTGTTAACGATTACAATGGAAACCCAGGGTTGATTTTTACTTCATTAGGAAACCCTAATATCAAATGGGAACTCAACAAAGCTTTTAATATTGGTTTGGACTATTCTTTTTTTAATAGTAGAGTTAATGGTAGTTTGGATTGGTATACCAGGGAAACAACCGACCTCCTAAGGTTGAGACCTGTTTCTGCAGCAAATGGTGACGGGGGAGAACCTGATATTGATGAAGGCAACGATATAGCAGATAATATTGGGTCAATGGAGAATACAGGGTTTGAATTTGATATCACTACTAAAAACATCATCTCTAATGACAGGGGATTTAGTTGGATTACGAAATT
This sequence comes from Aquimarina sediminis, assembly GCF_002895435.1. GTDB lineage: Bacteria > Bacteroidota > Bacteroidia > Flavobacteriales > Flavobacteriaceae > Aquimarina > Aquimarina sediminis. The sequence continues at coordinate 478,616 of NZ_POYJ01000001.1, read as the reverse complement.
TAACTTTACTACAAATAAAAATAAAATTACCAGACTTAGTGATGGGGGAGAGCCAATCATTAGAGGTAGTCGAATTACTGCCGTTGGAGAAGATATAGAGACATTCTTCCTTCCAATATATGCAGGAGTAGATCCACAAAATGGCAACGCTCTTTGGTATATTGATGATTCAAGGACTCAAATAACATCTGATTACAATAATGCTAGCAGATCTATTATAGGTAATGCTACTCCTGATTTTTATGCAGGTTTGAGAAACCACTTTTCTTACAAAGGGATAGCTTTAGATTTTCAACTATATACTGCCTGGGGAGGTTTAGTTTATGATACCTGGAACAGGTTTACTAATAGTGACGGAGCAAGAAGACTCTCCTCTACAGGAAATGTAAGTAGAGGAACTTTTGAAAGAAGATGGAGAAAACCTGGTGATATTACCGACGTTCCTGCTTTTGTATATGGTAATGGGCAATCTGGAAGTCCCGCCTTTAGATCCAGTAGATTTGTATATGATGGCAGCTATATTAGATTAAGAGAGGTTTCTCTATCTTATGATTTTCCATTAACCTCAATTAATAAGATTGGGTTATCTAATGTTAAAGTCTATGTAAAAGGAAATAATTTGTATACGTATATAAAGGACAAAAGATTAGAAAGAGATCCCGAAGCGGGAGCAGATGGTAGGTTAAATCAAGAGATTCCTATTTCTCGTACATTATTTTTAGGTGTGGATATTACATTTTAAACAAATTATTATGAAAAAACTTTTATGGACTCTTATAATTATCGTTACAATATCATGTGAGGATACATTAGAACAAAGATTTTCTGATTCTGTAATTGTAGGAGAGGCAATTGAAGATTTAAACTCTTTGAATCTTGCAGCCAACGGGGTATACAGTTTTTTTGCTCACAAGGGATATTATAATAGAAATTTTGTTTTAATCCCTGAAATTATGTCAGATAATGCCTTTATTAATGCTTTTGATAATACAGGTAGATTTCTAGAATTTGATAATTACGCAGTTAATGCTAGTGATTCCAAAGTAGAAGAAACTTATAACAATTTGTCACGTATTATAGCTACGACATCAATTGTTATAAATAAGGCAAACATACTGTCTTTTCCCAAAACAGAACAAGAAGATGCAAATCAATACATTGGAGAGATGTACGCGTTACGAGCTTTGACTTTTCATAATTTTCAACTTCTATTTTCTCAACCTTATGGCTTTACAAAAGATGCTTCACATTTAGGGGTGCCAATACCAGATTTTAATCTATTAGGAGATGGTACAAATATTCAAAATCCAGGAAGAAGTACAGCCGCAGAAGTATATAATCAGATTTTGATAGATCTCCAAACAGCAATCAATTTGATGCATGTAGAGTCTGAGCCCTTTAGAATTGACCTTAATGGAGCAAAAGCATTATTAGCTAGGGTGTATTTACATATGAAAAACTGGGAAAATGCTCGAGATATGGCAACAGATGTTATTCTAAATAGTGGGAAAAGCCTATTAACCAGAGAAGCATATTTTGACAGTTGGGCAGAAAATTCGAATAATGAGAGTTTGTTTGTTATCTCAAACATAGAAAGCGACAATTCTGGAACAAGTTCGATAGGACATTTTTACCTTACTTTTAAGGATGCTTTTGCAACAAATGATTTTAAAAACAAATTGTCCCAAACGGATGTTAGAAAACAATTATATCCCGTAGATGGACAAGTAAATTTAGTTACAAAATTTCCCAGAAATACAACGCAAGATGATAATATACATGTACTGCGTCTTTCTGAAATGTACTTGATAAAAGCAGAAGCTCATGCTCAATTGAATGAAAATCTTGAAGCACAGCAGGCACTTGATATTATTATACAAAGAGCACATGCTGAAGATATGGCTCCATCTACTGAAACTGGGAAGGCACTTTTGGAAAAAATTCTATTAGAAAGAAGAAAAGAGTTAGCTTATGAAGGATTTAGACTTTTTGATCTCACTAGGTATGGGATTAGTTTTACCAAATATAGACAGGATGCAAATCCAATTGAAATAGTAGCTCCAGCGGATAAAACGATATTACCCATTCCTACGGATGAAATTAATGTGAATCCTAATATTGCTCATCAACAAAATCCTGGGTATTAGTTTTTATAGTAACCATGTTTATTTTGAATAATAATAGAAAAAGTACTTGGATTTTGAAGCAGAGTATTAATTCTATTTTTTGAGTCGAATCTCCATTTTAAAATACATATATTGTTGTCTTTAGGGTGTATCAAATTAATTGTTTTATAGTAGATGAAATATAAAATTTTAAATGAAAACATAGTCTATAAAGGGTTTTTAATAGTAAAAAAAGCAAAAATTGTTCATGATCGGTTTTATAAAAATACTCCAGTAACATATTCTCGTGAGATGGTAGATCGGGGTGATAGTGTAGCCGTTTTGTTATATGAAAAAGACACAGATCACTTGATATTAATTAATCAGTTTCGTTATCCTACAACCAAAAAAGGTAATGGTTGGCTTTTGGAGATTCCCGCAGGAGGTATAGAAGAAAATGAAGACCCAATTCAATGTGCGATTCGAGAAGTTAAAGAAGAAACTGGATACCAAGTTTCAGAATTGGAACATATAACTACATTTTATGCTACTCCAGGAGGCTCTTCAGAACGAATGTTTCTTTATTATGGAGAAATCTTTGAAAAAGATAAAATACATCAAGGTGGAGGTCTAAATGAAGAAGACGAAGATATAGAGTTACAAAAGTATCATATTTCCCAAATAGATACTCTATTAAGATCAGGAACAATTTGTGATGCCAAATCTATTATTGCATTTCAATGGTTTAGAATAAATAAATTATAATTATTTGAATTCCTTAATATAGAATATCAGTTTAAACAGTCTTGCTCCAAATTAATTTTTTTCAATGTTTTCCAGATCTGATGCTCAGGACCTTGTGGAGAGATCATAAATACTACAAAATGGTTATTTTGCTGTTTACAAAAACTATAATTTACTAGTATATTAAGACTAACTGCTTTTTTGGACGTAAAAGCATCGTGGGTTAATACCTTTCCAATGTATACTGAGTCATTCACTTTTTCAAAGAAAGCTTTTGATCTAGAAAAACTGGGTACAGAATTTTGATTTTCTCCAGATACAACAGACATTAAGCCGTCGAAATAAGTTTCTATATCAGATTCAAGTTTACCCGTAGATAATTGTGGATCGTTATAAAGATCCCATGCAAAGACATAAGAAAAATAGTCTAAATTGCCTTCTTTTCCCCAGCCAGGAGCAAAACGAACATACTCAATTCCAGAATATTGTAAAGAAGGGGCGAATTCTAATGGAAATTCAATAACTTCGCCTCTCCAATTTTCTGGAGCGTTTAACAAATTTTTATTTGTTTTATTTTCATTACATTGAATAAATAATAGTGCGATTAAAATAAAAGGTACGGTTTTTGCAAAAGACATATTAAAATTATATTTTAAGCAATAAATGTACAAAATTGTATAATTACATTTTTTTAATAAATTTGTGTTAAAGGGAAAAAGAATACAAAACCTACAAAATGAATTACTATAGAACATTTTTACTATTATTCGTTTTTACAATTCAGATGACCCCAGCTCAGACTGAACAAGACCGAATAGAAGCTGAGATTATTAATGTCCAGCGAACGATTGTTGCCAAATTAACAGGGCATGAACCTATAAAAGGAAAAAAGAAATTAAAAAGTAGAGCAAGTGCCTCTGAAAGGAAAGCTTCTGCAGATTTTTTATCTAATTCTTTAAAGGATATTGGACTTAAACCCCAAAAGCATGCATATAATGTTAAGGATAAAAAGGGGAATATATTTAATGGAGTAAATATCTATGCAGAGATTCCGGCTACCAATGATAGTGACGAGTATGTTATTATTGCAGCACATTATGATACTGTAGAAGGAAGCCCTGGTGCTGTTCATAATGCTACAGGAATTGCTATTGCGTACTATGCTGCAAAAAAAATTGTTGAACTAGAGGAGCGTAATAAGAATTTTATGATTGTGTTTTTTGATCATTGGAAAAGCAATATGGTAGGAACCAGAATGTTTACCAAAAAATTGAAAGACGAGGAGTATAACATTCATTCAATGCATAGATCTGATTATATGGGATGGGATAATGATGAGGATAGAGCTATCGAAATGTTAGCATCTAGCTTAAGTCTTGAGTCGATGTATCGTATAGAGTCTCCGGTTCCTATTTATAAAAGAACTGTAGCTACTCCAGAAAGTAGATTCTTTGCTAATTTTGGTTTTGAAACCGTAACACTTACGGCAGAGTTGAAAAATGCGGACAATTCACCATACGTTCGTCAAAGTGAAGATAAATACACAACTGTTAATTTTAAATATCTAGCCTCGACCACAAATATTGTGTATAAGGTTATGAGGTCATTAGCAAAATAGTGTAATAGATAAAATTGATTTTTTAAAAGAGTTCTTACCTTAGTAAGAACTCTTTTAAGTTTTCATAGTTTTTAATTTTGATACTACGTTTTTCTCTATCCATAACTCTTTGGATTTGAGAAGGGATTTTTACTGTAGTATCTAAAGTATCTTCTACAATATCTAGAAATTTAACAGGGTGAGCTGTTTCTAGAAAAATACCGTAATCATTATTTTCTAGTTTTTGTTCTTTAAGTCCTAAATATCCAACAGCACCATGAGGGTCTGATACATATCCTGATTGATCATGTATTAGCTCCATAGCTTTTTTTGTTTGTTCATCTGTAAAACTATATGCTGTAAACTTACTCTTTAATGCTTCAAAATTGTTGTTAAAAAGCTGCTGAATTCTAATGAAATTACTTGGGTTACCAACATCCATTGCATTAGAAATAGTAGCTTTTGAAGGTTTAGGATCATACTTTGATGTTTGTAAATAGCGAACAACAGTGTCATTAATATTGGTTGATGCTACAAAATGTTTAACAGGTAGTCCTAATTTGTGGGCTACTATTCCTGCACAGATATTACCAAAATTACCACTAGGAACAGAAAATACAAGATCCTTTTTTTTGTGTTTGATCTGTTTATATGCAAATAAGAAGTAAAACAACTGTGGAAGCCATCTGGCAACGTTTATAGAATTTGCAGAGGTCAATTGTTTATGATCGGTAATACTAGTGTCTAGAAATGCAGTTTTTACCATTTCCTGGCAATCGTCAAAGACTCCATCTACTTCTAAAGCAGTAATATTTTGCCCAAGTGTGGTTAATTGTTTTTCTTGAATATCACTTACTTTTCCAGAAGGGTAGAGGATCACCACGTTTACTCCTTTTACTCCCAAAAATCCATTTGCCACAGCACCTCCTGTATCACCAGATGTTGCTACCAAAACTGTAACTTGATCTTCATTGTTTCGATTAAAGTATCCTAAACATCTAGCCATAAAACGCGCTCCAACATCTTTAAAAGCCATAGTTGGTCCATGAAACAATTCAAGTGTGCCTATATTATCTTCAATTTCTACCACCGGAAAATCAAAACTGAGTACATCTTTCAGTATATCCCTTAATTCAACTTCAGGTATTTCGTCTCCAACAAACTGATGTATCGCTTGATAAGCAATTTCCGCAGTATCCATATTTTCAATATTCTCAAAAAAGGATTTGGGTAAAGGTGTTATGTTTTCAGGAAAATATAATCCTCGATCAGGAGCTAATCCTTTGATGACAGCTTCAGAAAAAGCTACATTTGATGCGTTGTTATTTAAACTATAATATTGCATTATTTCTTAATTCTTTATAGGTTTGAATTGTGTCACAAAATGTGAATTTCACCATTTTTAGAAGAGAAAGTTCTATTCTCTCTACTCGTATTGATGTGTTAATTACGCTTTAATCTATTATTTTAACACCTTGATCGTTTATTTTCGAAATATGAATATCAAAATCAAGACCTGTTTTATTGTAAACTTCTGTTATAGCCTTTGCCACCTTAGTAGCGGTTTCAATCCCCTTACTTAAAGCAAAAATTGATGGACCAGAACCTGATATTCCTGCTCCTAGAGCTCCTTTTTGGATTGCAACTTCTTTTACATTTTGGAACTCAGGGATTAAGATTGATCTAAGAGGTTCTATGATTACATCCTCAAGACTTCTCCCTATCAAATCATAATCCTCTGTAAACAATCCAGCTACTAATCCTCCTACATTACCCCATTGATGAATTGCTTTTTTTAAGCTGATTTTGTGCTTTATTACCGATCTAGAATCTGATGTTTTTACCTCAATTTGTGGATGGATTACAGTCATAAACAAATCTTTTGGCGAGTGTAATTTTATGATATCCAAAGGAGCATAGCTACGAACCAGGGTAAATCCACCAAGAAGGGCAGGAGCCACATTATCGGCATGGGCATTACCACTAGCCAGTTTTTCTCCTTCCATAGCAAATTGTACAAGCTCATTTCCTGTAAAAGGATTACCTAAAAGGTGATTTACAGCCCAGACTGCCCCTGCGCTACTGGCAGCACTACTGCCAATACCGCTTCCTGCCTTAATTTTCTTGTAGATCTCGATTGTTACTCCAACAGTCTCTTTGTAGGATGCTAGAAGTGCTTCTACTGCCACACCAGCAACATTTTTGTGTGTTTCAATCGGCAGGTCTGCACCGTCAATTTTAGTAATTTTTACTCCAGACTCAGATGTAAGTGCAATTATCATTTCATCACCTACATTATCAAGACAGCAGCCTAGTACATCAAATCCACAAGAAAGATTAGCAACAGTGGCGGGTGCAAATATTTTGATACTTTTCATGATTACTTACTTTTTCCGATTCTAATGATATCTGCAAAAATACCTGACGCCGTAACCTCTGCACCAGCACCAGCTCCTTTAACAATTAAAGGGTTTTTTGGGTATCGATCTGTATAAAACAGAACAATATTATCACTCCCTTCTAGGTTATAAAAAGGGTGGTCTGCAGGGATATGTTGCAACCCTACTTTGGCATTTTCTGCTTCATATTGTGCAACATATTTTAGACGACACTCTTTTTTAGTAGCTTCTGTCAAAATCTCTTTAAAATGTTCTTCATGTTTTGATAAAGATTCAAAGAATTTATCGACAGAATTTGTTTCTAAGCTTTCTCTAGGTAGAAAAGCGTCATTTTCTATATCTTCAAGTTCCATCACCTTTCCACTTTCTCGAGCAAGGATTAAGATTTTACGGGCTACATCGACTCCACTAAGATCAATTTTTGGATCAGGTTCGGTATAACCTTCTTGCTGGGCTTGTTTTACAACATCATGAAAAGTGACACCTTCTGCATAATTATTAAACACAAAATTAAGACTACCAGATAAGACAGCTTGTATTTTATGAATATTATCTCCAGATGCTATTAGGTTATTAAGAGTATCAATTATGGGTAATCCTGCTCCAACATTTGTTTCATATAAAAATGAAGCATTGAATTTTCGGGATAGATTTTGTAACTCCTCATAATTATTATACTCATCAGCACAGGCAATTTTATTACAAGTTACTACAGCCATACTTTCAGTTAGATAATGCTTGTATATTTTGGCAATATCTGGATTAGCAGTATTGTCTATAAATATTGAGTTCCGTAAGTTCATTTCTTTTGCCTTGGAAAAGAATGATTCTGCATTTGCATTTTCTCCTTTTTCTAATAGGTCTTTCCAAGATCCCAAATCAATCCCATTTTCATCAAAAATCATTTTTCGGGAATTAGACATTCCTACAACTCTAATTTTTAGACGTAATTTGTCTTTGAGATATTTATTTTGTTGTTGAATTTGTTCAAGTAATTTACTACCAACATTTCCTACACCGGTAACAAATAAATTCAGCTGTTTGGTTTTTACTTCAAAAAAGCGTTCGTGTAATATATTAAGTGCTTTTTTGATGTCTTTTTTAGCGATAACAACGGAAATGTTTTTTTCTGAGGCTCCTTGGGCAATAGCTCTAATGTTTACATTGTTTTTACCAAGAGTACTAAACATTTTTCCACTTAATCCTTGATGATGATACATGTTATCACCAACTAGAGCTACAATAGCTACATCGTTTTCTATTTTTACAGGGTCTAATTTATGTTTAGAAATTTCAAATTCGAATATGCTATCTAATACATTCTTTGCTCTATCTGCCTCAGACGCTTCAACGGCAAGGCAAATCGAATGTTCTGAAGATGCCTGTGTAATTAGGATAACATTTATATTTTCCAAAAATAATGCTTCAAACAAACGTTTAGAAAACCCCGGGATTCCAACCATACCACTACCTTCCAAAGAAATAATGGCTATGCTATCAATATGACTGATACCGGTAACAGGTCTATTTCTATTATCGACATTTCTAGTAATTAAAGTTCCTTGTTCATTGGGTTTAAAAGTGTTTTTAATTACAATAGGGATATCTTTTTCGAGGACAGGGTGTATAGTAGGGGGATAGATTACTTTAGCACCAAAATGAGAAAGTTCCATTGCCTCCTGGTAAGATATGTGATCTACTGGTTTGGCTTGTTTAACGAGTTTTGGATTGGCGGTATACATACCACTTACATCGGTCCATATCTGCAATTCATCTGCATCAACTGCTGCTGCCAAAATAGCAGCCGTAAAATCAGAACCACCTCTTCCTAGTGTTGTAGGCTCTCCATCTTGTGTTTTGGCAACAAAACCTGGAAAAAGGCATATTTGGTTTGAAGTACTTTCTTCAAACTCTTTAATTCTTTTATTGGTTTCATGATAATCAATTGCTACTTTAGAATTGATAGTTTTGATAATTAGATCTCTAGAATCTTTTAGAACAATATCTAGCTCTTTTACCTTAGCTGCCTCAGAAATAATATAAGATGAAAGGATCTCTCCAAAACTGGCGATTACTGCTTCAGTTTTAAGGGATAGCTCACTTAATAAATAAACTCCCTCACAAAGGGACTCCAAAGTATTAAGCTTTGCTTTTACCTTACTTATTATAGCACTTTGAGAAACCACAGGAATTAATGCTTTTACAGCTTCTAAATGTCTTTTCTCAATTTCTGCAAGAGTGTTTTTATAATTTTCATTATTTGCAGAAGCTTCTTCTCCAGCTTGTAACAGCAAATCCGTAATTCCTCCCATGGCAGAAACTACTACATATAATGGTTGTTTTGCAGACTGTTGTCTTATGATATCTATTACGTTTTGTATTGTAGCTGCATTAGCAACCGAAGAACCTCCAAATTTTAGAACGTTCATAATTTTTTTTTTAGTTGAAATTAATGATAAAGTGATTTGAGTAGTTTTGGTTTTTATAAACTACTTATGTCTTGCCGTGGTGATATATAAATGAATTAACCCCTAAGGGTAATAATGATTGTAGTACCAATAATAGAAGAAACCTCAGATACAATAATAGTTCCTAAGGTAATCAAAATAACAGAAAAGAAAACGGTACTAAACATTAGTTTGCTTTACTTTGTGAATTCAAATGTATAATTTTTTACTTTTAAAGAAAATTAATTTTTTGGGTATCCTTAAACTTTTGCTAATTCAATAAATAATAACATATTTTATTATAGAATTCTTAAAGAAAACAGGTAAATACACTTCAATCAAGAGTGTATTTAACAACTATTATGAATTGCATTATGATGTAACAGGAATCCTTCAATTAAAAGAGGAACGATTTAAACAAATATTAACTTATTTATCATTAAATAAATACAAGAATATATACGTATGAAAATATTTTCTGCGCAACAGATGCGTAAGGCAGATGAAGCTACAATGCAATCAGAACAGATCACATCAATAGAGTTGATGGAGCATGCTGCAACACAAATATTTAATTTAATTCATAATAGATTACAAGGGTCTCCAATATCGATCCATGTTTTCTGTGGTTTAGGAAATAATGGAGGAGATGGATTGGTGATTTCTAGATTATTAGTAGAACATGGTTATAATGTAAAAACATACATAGTTAATTTTAGTGATAATAGATCGAAGGACTTTTTAGTCAATTATGATCGATTAAAAGAAATAGCCAAAGATTGGCCAATACAGCTTAAATGTGAAGAGGATTTTCCTGAGTTACAAAGGGAAGATATGGTCATAGATGCTATTTTTGGAATAGGATTAAATAGACCTCTGGTACCATGGGTTGTTTCACTGATAAAGCATTTAAATAAATCAAGGTGTTTTACACTTTCTGTAGATATTCCATCAGGATTGTATTCTGATAAAGCTCCTGATGATAAAGAAGGAGTTATGTTTGCGGATGTAACTGTAACATTTCAATTACCTAAATTGGTTTTCTTTTTACCAGAGACTGGAATGTATACACGTGATCTTGAAGTGATTGATATAGGCTTGAATCGTAATTTTTTGATGCAGAGCCCTGGCGTAGGTATATTGATTAGTAAGAATGAAGTATTACCTTTATATCGACCAAGACATAAGTTTACTCACAAAGGAACGTATGGTCATTCTATAATTATAGGAGGTAGTTATGGAAAAATGGGAAGTATTGTCTTAGCAACAAAAGCAGCATTGAGAACAGGGGCAGGTCTGGTTACTGCATATATACCAGAATGTGGATATGAAGTAGTTCAAACTTCGGTGCCAGAAGCGATGGTGATTGCTGATAGTGATGATGAATTAGAAGAAATTACTCTTGATTTTAAACCTGCCGCAATAGGAATTGGTATGGGTATGGGAACAAATGAAAAAACAGTGAGAGCCTTCGGAGATTTTATAAAAGAAAATAAAGCTCCACTTGTAATAGATGCAGATGGAATCAATATTTTGGCTAAGGCTCCTGAGCTTTTAAAAGACCTTCCTGAAAAAACAATCTTAACGCCACATCCAAAAGAATTAGAACGCTTATTGGGAGAATGGAAGGATGATTTTGATAAAATAGAAAAGGTGAAAGCGTTTTCAAAACAATATAATTGTATTATTATTGTCAAAGGAGCCAATTCTATAACGGTTTTTGATAATCAATTATATGTAAATAATAATGGAAATCCGGGAATGGCCACAGCGGGTAGTGGTGATGTTCTTACGGGGATGATTACGGCTTTGCTTTCTCAAGATTATGATCCTTTGCATGCAGCTGTTTTTGGAGTGTATTTACACGGAAGTTCAGGGGATATTGCTACTCAAAAAACTGGTTTCGAAGGTTTGATCGCTAGTGATATTATATCCCAGATAGGAACTTCGTTTTTAGAATTATTTAAAACTACAAACCCTGAGCAACAAGCTGTAGAATAAAAACAATTACGCGTAAAAATTCTATGGTTTTTGATACACAATTTTGTATGAAATTTTGAGTTCTTTTATTGTAATGTAATTACATTTGAATGATAATTTAAAAGCAAAATGATGACAAAGAATTTTTTAGTTTTAACCGCTCTTTTTATAGGAGTATTGTTCACTTCCTGTTCTAGTGATGATGACAATGCTCCTGTTGTTAGTATATCACTAGATACAATTGGATTAGAGGTGCTTACAGGAGGATCCTCATATCAAGGATGGCTTATCGTTAATGGTCAACCCAAGCCGACAGCAAAATTTACAGATCCAACTGGAGTTGTAAACCTAGAAGTATTAGCCTCTGATGCAAAAGATGCTACCCAATTTATTCTAACAATTGAGCCCGTGGGTGATGCAGACAATATCCCTTCGGATACGAGAATTTTGATTGGAAATTTTAGTGGCACTGCTGCGCAACTTGGCTTTTCGTCCGTTGTTGCTGATATTTCTAATGTTTCAGGGCAATTTTTCTTGGCAACTCCTACTGATAATGAAAATGGTATTGATAATAATAATGATGAATTTGGAGTATGGTTTATGAATGGAGATACAGCTCCTGGGTTAACACTTCCTGTTTTAGAAAGTGGTTGGAAATATGAAGGATGGGTAGATTTTGGTAACAAAGTGGTGTCTACGGGTACTTTTTCAAAAGCTAATGTTACAGACGATGGAAACCTGTTCAAAGGTTCTGGTGGAGTTGTTCCTCCTTTTCCTGGAGAAGATTTTCTTGTTTTACCAGGTCAGGTGTCATTACCCGGGATTACATTTCCGGCATCTGTATTAAGTAAAAAGGTAACGATAACTATAGAACCAAGTAATGATAAAGATCCTGCTCCATTCTTTATAGCACCACTTACTGGTACTGCAGGTATAACAACTGGATCGACAAAACCAATACAAATGATAACGAATACTGCTGTCCCTTCTGGAAGGGCAACAAGACCTAATTAATAAGCAATAGTTAGTTTTGCAAAAAGGCTCTTATTCTATCATATAAGAGTCTTTTTTTTGTGTGGGATTATCTCCTGGGATGAAAGCTGTTTATTACTTCACTTAGATGGCTTCTGTCAATATGCATGTATATTTCAGTGGTTGTGATGCTCTCATGACCTAGCATTAACTGAATTGCCCTTAGGTCAGCACCATTTTCTAACAAATGGGTCGCAAAAGAATGTCTAAATGTATGAGGACTTACTTGTTTATGGATTCCTGCTTTTTCTACTAAACGTTTTATGATGGTAAAAATCATTGCACGAGTAAGTTGTCTGCCCCTTCGGTTTAGAAACAAGGTGTCTTCATGCCCTTTTTTAATATCTATATGACTTCGTATTTCGTTTTTATAAATATTGATATAGTTAGAAGTAGTTTCTCCAATTGGTACAAATCGTTGTTTATCTCCTTTACCGGTTACACTAATATATCCTTCATCAAAAAAAAGGCTGGATAGTTTTAATGTTGTAAGCTCACTAACTCGTAAGCCACAACCGTATAGGGTTTCTATAATTGCTCTATTGCGTTCTCCTTCTGGTGTACTTAGATCAATTTGGGCTATAATAAGGTCAATTTCTTCTACAGATAATGTATCTGGAAGTTTTCTTCCTATTTTTGGTGCCTCGATAAGTTCCATAGGATTAGTTTCTCTATAATCTTCAAAAACTAGGTAATTAAAAAAACTTTTAAGTCCTGAAATAATTCTGGACTGTGATCGTGGATTAACGAGTTTTGCCGTTTCATAAACAAATTTTTGAAGTATCTCTTTATCGATAGAAATAGGAGTAGAGGTAATATTATGATCTTCTAAGAATTTTATTAGTCTTTGTATATCAAGAGTATAATTGATAATCGAATTTTCAGAAAGACCTCTTTCGATTCTTAAATAATGTGTATAATCTTTTATAGCATGATTCCATTTCATCGGTACTAATATATAAAAGATAACCATCTCAAAATTACTTTTGAGATGGTTATATAAAAAAAATAAATTTCTATTCTTTAGAATTTATATAGAAGTCCTAATCTGATATCATCTAGATCTAATCCAATTTGAAAGGCATCCAAAGATTCAGCACCATCAAAATCTGCTTTTGAAGTACTATATTGCAATGCACCCCAAGTAGCTTCTAATGCAAAATTACTACTTAAGAAATAACTTACACCTGGACTAAGACCAATACCAAACCCATCAATTGTAGTATCCGTTGTTGTTGCATCTGGATCAACTTTGGTGGATAGATAATTTGCAGCTAATTCACCAAAAATAGAAAATTTGTTGGCAGGAGTAGTATAGTATCTTCCAAATGCTCCAATTGAAAATGTGCTTGATTTACCTGGTGTTGACAAGAAATCTGTTTCAAAACTATCTCCTTCTACTTTCGTACTTTCGAACCCTATTCTACCTCCAATAGTAATATTTTCAGAAATAAAATATCCTACACTTGGAGTAATTTCGAATGAAGATAATTTATCATCTGCATGTTTTTGCGAATTAAACCCAACAGACCCAGACACGAATATGTCTCCTTTAGCAAATCCTTCTGTTGTGTTTTCATCTTGTGCAATAGCCGTTGCAAAACTTACTAAAGCCACTGCGGTAATCAGTATTTTTTTCATAATAAATTTGTTAGATATTGGTTTAAAAACGTGCGAATTTAGATAAATATTGATTTCAAAATGTTAATTCATTCTTAATTTTTACAAGTATTTTTATGTAAATATTTTCTGACGTCAAATTGTCATTTAGAAGAAAAAGCTGACATCAATCATCAATATGCTGTAGGTTTATGTTTTTGTATTGAGACTTTTTAATTTTTTTAAAAAAATAAAACTACTTTTGAGTAGTAATAAATATATCTATGATGAAGAACATTTTTCTTACTGCATCTCTTTTATTGATCATTGTTAATTCTATAAATGCTCAGGATGAAGATGAGGCTTTATATACCCGAGCTGGTTTTAAATTTGGTCTTAACTATGCCAATATTTCGGGTGATGTAAAAGATACAGATGCTAGAATGCGAATGCATCTTGGTGCTGTGATAGAATTTCCTGTAACTAGGCGTTTTTTTGTACAAGCCGAAGTCTTGTATTCAGCTCAAGGATATAAGATTGAAGAGAGTGGAGTAGAGAATAAGATTAGTTTAAATTATTTAATGCTTCCTGTTATTACCAAATTTTATTTAACAGATAAATTTAGTTTAGAAACAGGACCACAATTAGCTACATTAGCGAATGCTACAGAATCTAAAGAAGAGGACTCGTCTAATGAGTTTTTTGATTCTTTTAGTGATTTTGATTTTAGTTGGAGTTTTGGAGGAGGATATAAATTAGAGAGTGGTTTGTTTTTTCAAGCGAGGTATAATTTGGGTCTCACCAATATTAACAATTTGGATACTACGGACAGCTTTAAACATTCGGTGGCTCAATTCTCTATTGGATATTTGTTTAAGACCAAAAATAACCGAAGACAAAACGATAATTTTTAATACAGCAATGTACAATTTTAGACTTAATGAAAATTTTAATACTAAACGGTCCCAATCTAAATCTTCTTGGTAAAAGAGAACCAGATGTTTATGGGAAACAAACTTTTGAGGAATTCTTTAATCAATTGCAGTCTAATTTTGAGACTATAAAATTGTCTTATTTTCAGTCTAATATTGAAGGGGAGTTGATTACTAAAATACAAGAAGCTGATGATGACTTTGATGGAGTAATTCTTAATGCAGGTGCGTATACTCATACTTCTATTGGAATTGGAGATGCAATAAAAGCGATATCAACTCCGGTTATCGAAGTTCATATATCAAATACATTTGGTCGAGAAGAATTTAGACACCAATCATATATTTCTCCGAATGCTCAAGGAGTAATTTTAGGCTTTGGGATACAGAGCTATATATTGGCAATACAAAGCTTTATGATAGAGGAGGTGTAGCTACGAAATTTTAAGTTTAAGAATAAAGAAAAACACCTTACTAGATTCTAGTAAGGTGTTTTTTGAATATAATATTTTGTATACTATAGATGAATTACTTCGTCATAAGCGTCGGCTACAGCTTCCATTACAGCTTCACTCATAGTTGGGTGAGGGTGAATTGCCTTCAACACTTCATGTCCAGTAGTTTCTAATTTTCTACCTAGAACAGCTTCGGCAATCATATCGGTAACTCCTGCACCAATCATATGACAACCTAACCATTCACCATATTTGGCGTCAAAGATCACTTTTACGAATCCATCTTTTGTACCTGCAGCACTTGCTTTTCCGGATGCAGAGAAAGGAAATTTACCTATTTTCAGCTCATAACCAGCATCTTTCGCTTGTTTCTCAGTCATTCCAACACTAGCAATTTCAGGAGAAGCATAAGTACATCCAGGA
This sequence comes from Aquimarina sediminis, assembly GCF_002895435.1. Lineage (GTDB taxonomy): Bacteria > Bacteroidota > Bacteroidia > Flavobacteriales > Flavobacteriaceae > Aquimarina > Aquimarina sediminis. Next base: position 462,903 of record NZ_POYJ01000001.1, on the reverse strand, counting down.
ATATTTCCGTAGTCAATTGGCTCCACATGCATTCCGGCAATTTTCTCAACACAAGTGATACCTTCTGCAGAAGCTACATGAGCCAAAGCAGGTCCTGGCACCACATCTCCAATAGCATAAACTCCTGGGATGTTAGTCTGATACCAATCATTAACTACTATTTTATCTCTATCTGTAGCAATACCAAGTTCTTCTAATCCAATATTTTCGATATTGGTTTTGATTCCCACTGCAGACAATACAATGTCTGCTTCAAGGGTTTCTTCTCCTTTTTTTGTTTTTACGGTAGCCTTAACTCCATCACCACTTGTATCAACACTTTCTACAGAAGAATTTGTCATTACTTTGATTCCAGCTTTTTTGAAATTACGTTCAAACTGCTTAGAAACTTCTTCATCTTCGAGAGGAACAAGGTTAGGCAAAAATTCAACTATTGTTACCTCTGTACCCATTGCATTATAAAAATGAGCAAACTCAACACCAATAGCTCCTGATCCTACCACAATCATTTTTTTTGGTTGTGACTTCAGGGTCATTGCTTCTCTATATCCTATAACTTTTTGACCATCTTGTGGCAAATTAGGTAATTCTCTAGATCTAGCTCCTGTAGCAATAATGATGTGTTTTGCTTGATAATCAGTGGTTTTTTCGTCTTTGTCAGTAACCGTAATCGTGTTACTAGATTTTAGCTTACCGAAACCTTTGATAACGTCAATTTTGTTCTTTTTCATAAGGAATTGCACTCCTTTGCTCATTCCTTCTGCAACCCCACGACTACGCTTGACAACAGCATCAAAATCTTTATCAAAATTCTCTATAGTAAGTCCATAGTCAGAAGCGTGTTTAAGATATTCAAATACCTGAGCACTTTTTAATAATGCTTTTGTAGGTATACATCCCCAGTTTAGGCAAACTCCTCCTAAGTTTTCTTTTTCTACGATTGCGGTTTTGAATCCTAATTGTGATGCCCTGATTGCGGTAACATATCCACCTGGACCACTTCCTAGAACTACGATATCATATGTGCTCATAAATGTCAATTTTTTGAAGTCACGAATTTAAGGATAATTCGGCTAACCTAAAAAGGATTTGGATATTCCCTGAAAATAAGATAGTCATTAAAAACAAGAAAAAACACCATGATAAATAAACATGATGTTAATTTTTAATGTTTTTGAACGTAATTGTTATTAAACACGAATTAAAATGGAATTATTGAGCTTTTAAAAATCCAAATTAAGTGCAGATTGTACAGCATTGAAGTCTAAGAGGTTTATATCAGTGTTTTTTGCAAAGGCTGAAGGCACTACAACGATTCTAAATACTTGATTTTGTGTAAAATCTGATCCAATCAAACTAATGTCAGGGGAATCCAAAAGGATATCCACATCTACCAAAGTAAAGTTAAACCTATAGGTAAGTTCGCCACCATTATCGAGAAAAATTGCTGGAGTAGGTACCGGTTCCCAAACATCACGCCCATCAACAACATCTTCTAGCCGGTATACTAAAACCACATCAGATTCAAATACTTCAATACCTTGAGGAAAAGGAATGTTAACTGCAAATTCTGGTGCTATAAAATCAACATTATCTAGTTCAAAAGTTTGTCCTATTGTATCCAAATCGGCATCATCATCGCTAGAACAAGATGTAAATATTAACGTGGTTATGCATAGTAAAGTGAAAATTTTTCTCATGAATTCTAATTTTTATATTTATTGTAAATTTATTTCTTGTTAAAATTGATACTTACAGAGTTAACGCAATACCGCTGCCCAGTCTTTGTTGGGCCATCATCAAAGACATGACCTAGATGGCTACCGCAATTAGCACATAATATTTCTATACGTACCATGCCGTGTGATGAATCTTTTATGTACTCTACGGTCCCTTTTATAGATTTATCAAAACTTGGCCACCCACATCCCGAGTCGAATTTTGTTGCACTATTAAATAGTGTATGATTACATCCTATACAAGTATAAACACCTTCTTCAAAATGCATATAATATTCCCCGATAAGGTCTTTCTGTACCTTTTTCTCTTAAGATTCTATATTGCTCTTTTGTGAGTTGTTCTTCCCACTTGGCGTTTGATTTTTGTATAGGATATTTACTCATTTTTTACTTGGTTTAAATATCATCGCATCGCCATTAATACAATGACGCATTCCTGTAGTCTCTCTAGGACCATCATTAAACACATGTCCCAAATGACCACCACAGGTAGCGCATAATAATTCGTTTCTTGCATATCCCAATTTATGATCTACGTCCTTATCAATACTGCCCTCGACGGCACGATCAAAACTTGGCCAACCGGTACCACTATCGAATTTGTGTTTACTCTCATATAAAGGTGTATTACAACCCGCACAATGAAATGTTCCAGCTGTATATATTTTATTTAATGGACTAGAAAAAGGCCTTTCTGTTCCTGCTTGCCTTAGGATATAGTATTGTTCTGAGGTCAGAATCTTTTTCCATTCTTTATTGGTTTTAGATACGGAATACGTCTTTTTTTCTTTTTTAATTTCCTTCTGCGCTGTACTGGTACAACTAATTGCGATAATTCCAATGAATAATAAAACAAATCGTTTCATGGTATTTTAAATTTTAATTAAATATAGTTATACCCAATTAGTCGTACAAATTGCACAAGAATAACTAATCAATAATTATTCCAAAACAAATTGTACAATCTTATTTATAATTTCAGGGTTCCCTAAAATTTTTCGATGCCCCAATTGCTCTGTTATTATTAGTTTTTGATTCTGTAGATTATTTGCTATTTCATAGGCAGCACTATAATGAACATCTACATCATTTTTGTCATGTATGACTAATGTTGGTACTTTTACACCAATGGCAGAAACTGCTCCAGAATAATTATCTAAATCTTCTCCATATCTTTTATCAAAATAAGATTTTAGGAGGTTTGCTACCTTTTGATCAAGCTGTAAGTTTTTTATAAAATTTCTGGTTATTGCGGTAATACTATTTGCCGTACCAATAATTACTAGTTTTTTTATAGTTAAACCATGTTTTGTAGCTCTTAATAAAGACATTCCTCCTAAAGAATGCCCAATCGCAGCTTCAAAAGGACCATGAGTACTTTCTAATTGATGTATGGTTTCTATAAAATGAGGCATCATACTTCTTTTTCCCGGGGAGCTTCCATGGGCTGGTGCATCAAAACTTACTGTACTATATCCACTATCCAGTAATGCATCTGCAATTTTGGATAGCTGTGTACCACTTCCTGACCATCCATGAACTAAAAGAATTTTCTTTTTAGAATTACCATAGTTATATACGACCACTTCGCGGTTTATTTTGTTTATCAGGATTTTCTCTTTCTTACTTTTTTGATACATCATTTTTTCTCTATCTGGTATTTTATAACCAAATGGTGTCAAAAATATTCTTGCCGCAAATCTTGAAGCTAAAAAAGGTGAGATCCAGTTTAGAATTTTTGCGGTGTATAAAATAAATTTAGGAATTAGAAGAGATTGAACAGGAATTTGATCCTTATCACTTTTGGTCATTTTATCTGGTAATTTATTTTTGAGGTTAAATTTAAAATAAGAATCTTCCTTAAGAGGAATAATTAATACAAATTAACATTATAAAAACTGTTAATGCGAATATGTAGGCTTATCACAGGTCAGTTCTAGAGGCAAATGATTATTGATGAACTATATATCAAAATAGAAAACAAAAAAAATGAAACAAGTAAAATATATTTACGCAATTCTTTCGTAGAACCTTCAAAAGTGTTTAATTTTGTAGCTTATTTTTAATAAAGAATTCATGGGATTAGAACCCACAGAGATTGATAAAAAGAAGAAGAAAGTACTATACGATTACCAGCAACGGGATATTGATAAGATATTTTATCGTTTAAAAGAGTTTCCGGGTAAATATAACCTCTTATATCAACTCCCTACAGGAGGTGGAAAGACAGTTATATTCTCAGAAATTGTTAGAAGGTATATCGAATCATCGAAAAAAAAGGTTGTGGTTCTGACTCATCGTATAGAGCTATGTGGGCAAACTTCAAAAATGCTAACTGAGTTTAGGGTTAAGAATAAAATCATTAATAGCTCGGTTAAAGGCCTTGATGACCAAGATGAATACATGTGCTTTGTTGCCATGGTGGAGACTCTAAATAATAGACTAAATGAAGACCATTTAGAGCTTCATAATGTTGGGATGGTTATTATTGATGAAGCACATTACAACTCTTTCAGAAAGCTTTTTAAATTTTTTGATAATTGCTTTATTCTTGGTGTTACAGCTACTCCTTTAAGCTCTAATATGAAGTTACCTATGAAAGACAATTATAATGAGTTGATCGTAGGAGATACTATAAATTCATTAATTAAAAGTGGATTCTTAGCTAAACCTGTAATCTATACATACGATGTAGGTTTAGGCTCTTTAAAAATAGGTATGAATGGTGATTATACAGTAAAATCTTCAGAAGATCTGTATACTAACATGATGATGCAGGATAAATTGCTGCATGCTTATGAAGAGAGATCTAAAAATAAAAAAACCCTGATATTTAATAATGGTATTAACACATCTATCTATGTGTATGACACCTTTAAAAAAGCTGGGTATCCTATTCGTCATTTGGATAACACAAATAGCAAACAGGAAAGAGAAGATATTCTAGCGTGGTTTAAAAACACAAGTAATGCAATACTTACTTCTGTAAGTATATTAACTACTGGTTTTGATGAACCGACTGTAGAAACAGTAATTTTAAATAGAGCTACCAAATCACTGACTTTATATTTTCAGATGATTGGTAGGGGGTCTCGAATTTTACCAACAAAGTCTGAATTTTCTATACTTGATTTAGGAAATAACACTGCCAGATTTGGATTATGGAATTCTGATGTGGATTGGCAATCTATATTCAGATCTCCAGATTTTTATTACGATAACTTGGTAGGAGATGAAGAAATTGAACGAAATTTCAAATATGTTTTACCCGAAGATTTGAGAAAGGAATTTTCAAATTCTGATGATATTGAATTTGATATTGAAGATGAATACTCAAAAACTAAAAAATATGGGTTAAGAAGTTTGACTGTTCTTGAAAATTCTATAGAACAACATGCCAAAATGTGTGTGCAAAATAGTGAAGATGTTTTTGATGCACGTATATTAAGTAAGCTTTTGGATCAGGATATAGAATATAGGGTACGTAGATATTCATATTGTATAAGTAAAAGTACCAAGAATTATAGAGATTGGCTAGAAGAAGATTATAAACGAAAATTAAGATCTAAAATCAATCAGCTATTTATGGATAGTTGATGTGATATTACTTTTTTACCCTTAAAAAAAGATTAGTTGCATTTTTTAAGGGTAATTAGAGGTTTGTTAGTTTACACTTAAGGCTATTTTAACTGCATTTTCGGCATGAATCCTTGTAGTGTCAAAAACAGGAATGTCTACATCCTTTGATTTTATCAGAAGTGGTATTTCTGTACATCCCAAAATAGTGCCTTCTGCTCCTTCAAGTTGTAGTGTTTTTATTACCCTTTTGAACTCTTCCCTAGAAGAATCTTGAATGTTTCCTAGGACTAATTCTTGATATATTATCTGATGAATAATTTCTCTATCCTTATCACTAGGGATTAAAACTTCTATTTTATAGTTTTTTAGAATAGTTTTATAAAAATCTTTTTCCATAGTGAATTTTGTACCTAGTAGAGCTATTTTCTTCAATCCTTGAGACTTGATTGCTTTTGCTGTTGCGTCGGCAATATGTAAAAAAGGGATAGAGGTATTCTTTATAATTTCTTCACTACATAAGTGCATAGTGTTAGTGCAAAGAACTATTAAATCTGCACCAGCTTGTTCTAATTTTTTGGCAGAATCAACCATGAGTTTATTTAGGTTATTCCAATCGCCTTTGCGTTGTAGTTCTTCTATTTCAGCAAAATCTACAGAGTACAAGATGCATTTGGAAGAATGAAATCCACCTTGTAATTCTTTTACGTGCTTGTTAATCAATTCGTAATAAACGGCTGATGATTCCCAACTCATTCCGCCAATTAATCCAATAGTTTTCATGTTTATCTATTTTTTTGAGTAGCAATCCTTTTAAAAGTGATTCTAATTTATCTTAATTAAGTCAAAACATTATATATTTATTTCTCCGATTAGATATGGAACTGAATACCCACTAAGAAATACACGATCACCTTCAATTCTACAATCTAATTCGCCTTTTCGGGCAGATAGTTGTATAGCTTTCAGATGAGATTTGTTTAGTCTCTCTGACCAAAAAGGAACTAATGAAGCATGGGCAGATCCAGTAACGGGATCTTCTGGTTGAATGATACCATTTGCATCAAATACCCGCGATACAAAATCAGAATTTTTTCCTTCAGCTGTAATTATAATACATAAATAAGGCAAATCTTTAAGGAGTTCTATTATAGGTGTTTCATGTAATACTTCTTCTTCAGAAGAAAGTGTGATGATTAGATCACGAGCAGCAAAAGCTTCGATAGGTTTAGCTTTGAAAGCCTGATGTATCTCATTAGGGATTTCAACAGGTAGTGGAGGTCTCGAAGGAAAATCTAAAGTGATTGATCCGTTATCTTCTTTCTTGGCTTTTAGAACTCCACTCTTAGAAGAAAATGTTATTTCGTCAATAGTGGTATCAATATAATTAAAGATTACGTAAGCAGATGCCAAAGTTGCGTGACCGCACAAATCTATTTCTGCGTGTGGCATAAACCATCTTATTTCATATAAATTGTCTTTTTTAACAAAGTAGCCTGTTTCGGCCAAGTTGTTCTCTATAGCTATATTTTGCAAAGTCTGATCATCCAACCAGTGGGGTAGGTGGCAAATTGCAGCAGGATTACCCCCAAAAATATTTTTTGTAAAAGCATCGATTTGATACATTGGGATTTTCATATATTCAGTATTTAGAAGTTTTTATATTTAATATTTTTTATAAATTGTGCCAGTACTATTATTAGTTAATACTTGTTTGTAAACATCTACAACCTCATTCATTTTAACAGGTAAATATCCAGCGAATTTTTGATCTTCGGGAAAATCTCCTGCAATCGCTCCTGGTGCAACTACATTAAGTCTAATGCCTCTGTCAATCTCATTGGATGCAGCATTAACAAAACTATGTATTGCTCCGTTTACAAGCGATAAACTTGTAGCATTTGGCTCATAATGCTCTGCTAAAATACCAGTTGTTAGCGTTATTGAAGCATTATCACTTAAATAATCTGTAGCCACGTGTACCAGGTTTACCTGCCCCATTAGTTTACTATGTATTCCAAGTAAATAATCCTTTTCTTTTAGTTCTGATAATGGTTTCCAGGAAGCAGTTCCTGCGGCATTTATTACCGCATCAAGTTTCGGCAATTTTTCGAATAAATTTTTGATAGATGCTTTATCGGTTATATCTACAGGATACAGATCACTATTGCGATGAGCGCCATATACTTCTTTGTACTCGTTCCTTAGAGTATTATATATAGCCGAACCAATAGTGCCGGTAGATCCAATTATCAATATTTTCATAATTATGCTATTTAAATGGTTTGAATTTCTTTTTGAGTCAAATCACCCGTATTATCACCAGTATTAATTGTGGTATTGGGTTCAAAAAGCATTACAGAAACTTCTTTTTCTGCAACTGGTCTATGTTCTATGCCTTTGGGGATTATTATAAATTCGTTTGGCTTTAAATCTACTATGCGATCACGAAACTCCATTTTGAACTCACCATCTATAACATAAAACATTTCATCTTCATTATCATGTTTATGCCAAACAAATTGACCTTTAAATTTGACCAATTTTACATACTGTTCATTTAGTTCTCCAATAATTTTGGGATTCCAATGATCAGAGAATAGTGACAGTTTTTGTTTAATATTTATTTTTTTTGGCTTCATTTTTATATTATTATACTTATATATTTAATTTTATCGATATATAATGTCAAATTTTTATAACTCTTTATGTATCGCATTTAAATATTCTTCGATAATTTCTTCATTTCTTTTGAAATAGGTCCATTTACCATGTCTTGTTGTACTCAATAATCCCGCTTTTTGCATACTATTAAGGTAATGTGATATTGTTGGCTGAGATAGCCCAGATTTATCCTGAATATGTTGCCCACAAACACCATCATTAAAATGACCTAGCTCTTTGTGAGGAGGAAAATTGGACTCTGGATCTTTTAACCATCCCAAAATATCCAAACGTGTAGCATTAGATAATGCCTTATTTATTTCAAGTATTCTTTCCTTATTCATGTGTCAAATATACATATTTAGTTTTTTAAATATGATGGCATTTAGGTAGTTTTAACATAAATAAAGTTTTTTTTAGGTTTTACAGGTATATTTTTAACATAAAAGGTGATTTTTTAACATAAAAACGGAAAAACAAGATTGTTACAAGTATAAAATTTTAACAATAACTGTATTTAATCTTAAAATATAACACTTTATCGAAAATTGTTAAATATGTTACATTTTTAGAAAATAAAACAACTACTTTCCGAATTCTATTAATTTACTCAACTATAATATTAAAAAGAATGAAAAAAATTAAATTATTATCAATCCGTGTTGTTGCAGCTTTATCGATTATTTTGTTGGCTTCTTGTGAATCTGATACTACTGAAGCAACAAATGAAGTAACAACTCAGATTTCTAAAGATGTTTTGTCTAAATTGGAGAAAGCACATTTTAGCACACAGAATGCTTTTATAACAGAATTTATGGGGGAAAAAGGAATTGCTGTTGAAGATATGTTTTTTACTTATGAACAGATAGATGAGTTATCGCAGGATGCCATTGGTCCACAAAAACAATATCGTACAACAAATTTGGTAAAAAAACTTCCAAGAACTATTACTGTGAGTGTTGATCCTGCCTTAGGTAATCTAGGTTCTAATGCATTAGATGCTATGATTAATATGTATAATGCAGAAAATTTGCAATTATCATTTACGCGAGTTGCATTTGGACTGAAAGGTAAAAGAAAAGCTAATATCGAAGTAACTGAATTTTATGAAATGGAATCTGGAGGGTTCATTACTTTGGGTAGAGCAGCTGGTTTTCCAACAAGAAAAGGAGATCCGGCTAAAGGTTTTGGTATAAATAGTAGATGGTTTGAGCTTCTTAATCCTTCTTTAGCAGAAGTTACTGGTACTATGGCTCATGAAGTAGGGCATTGTATTGGGTTTCGCCATACTGATTATATGACTAGAGAAAGTTGTGGTCAAAATGTTAATGAAGGTAGTGCAGGAGTGGGAGCTATCCATATAAGTGGTACACCAACTACATCTGATGCAACATCTTTGATGCAGGCTTGCGGTCCGGCCGATTCATTTAACAACAATGATAAGATTGCTTTGAATGTTCTGTATTAATTTTTAAATAATATATTTTGAGAAAAGCTACCAAAAAATGGTAGCTTTTCTTTTTTTGAACTTATTTTATAGGTATATAACAAAGAAGCACAAAAAATAAATCTTTGATTTTATTGTAACAAAAATCGTTTATAAGCGTCTAGTAGGTATAAGACAGTAAGTAAACCAGTAAAACTATCGAGCGTGTATCTTGATACGCCTTAAGATAGATGCTTGAAGAAAAGTTTTACATTATTTAAAAGAGTTTTTTACTAAAATTATTATAGTTTAACGAGACATAAAGAGCGCTTATCCTGATATATCTTGGGATGAGTGCTTTTTTTATAAAATATGGTTAAGTTGTATTTTTTTTGAGCTGATACCGTATCAAAGTATGATATTATTGCATTATTTTTAATAAGCGTAACGCCTTATTTGTTATTGAGTTATAAACTTAATTTTTACAGTAACCATAAATATGTACACTAATGCAAGATTACCCAAGATTTTAATATTACCAACGAGATATTAAGACATCGTGATAAGTTTTGCCGTACTAGATTTGTTATTATTCAGAGATAAGTGTTGGAGTAGCGGAAAACTGTTTTTGGTATTGACCATTACTCAAAAACAATTTTTAAAAACGAGGTTGTAAAAAAACAGTCTCGTTTTTATTTTATTTTACTATTAAGAATCGCAAAAATAATAGTATTCTTGTCTACAATGAATATTTTACCTACCATAAAGACAAAGAGGTTGGCTATAAAGCTAAAACCATCTGCAGAGAAGATTGTAAAACGAAAACACCCATGGGTGTTTGAAGATAGTATTGCTAAACAAAACATTGAAGGAGATACGGGTGATTTGGTAATTGTTTACGATACTAAGAAGAATAATTTTTTGGCCTGTGGTTTATATGATCCTTATTCCCCCATTAGAGTAAAACTAATTCATTTTGGGAAACCAACTCAAATAAATGAAGACTGGTTTGCCGCAAAGGTTTCTCAGGCCTACGAAATAAGAAAGCCTTTATTAAAAACAGATACAAACAGCTATAGATTGTTATTTGGAGAAAATGATAATCTACCGGGGTTTATTGCCGATATATATGATAATGTATTGGTTGTAAAATTGTATTCACATATATGGTTTCCATATCTTAATTGGATAATCAAACCCCTGATTGACATTACAGGTTGTGACTGCATTGTGCTTAGATTGAGTAGAATGCTGCAATCCAAAGGAGAGATATACAATCTTAAGGATGGTCAGGTTATTTATGGTACATTAGAAAATGAAGTCATTATTTTTAGAGAGCATGGTGTTTTGTTTTCTGCTAATGTTATCAAAGGTCATAAAACAGGATATTTTCTGGATCATAGACATAATAGAAAAAGAGTAGGGGAATTGGCAAAAGGAAAAACTGTTTTGGATGTTTTTTCTTATGCTGGTGGTTTTTCTGTTCATGCTTTAAAAGGAGGGGCTAAAGAGGTTATAAGCCTGGATATAAGTAAACAAGCATTGGATATGGCTAAAGAAAATTCTACTCTCAATATCCATCAAGGAAAGCATAAAATCATGGTGGCAGATGCTTTTGAAGGATTGCAATCACTAATTGATACTAAGAAAAAATTTGATATAGTAGTTATAGACCCTCCTTCATTTGCCAAAAGAGAGAGCGAAATACAAAAAGCTAAGAACAGCTATGCTAGACTGGCAGTACTAGGGTCAAAACTAGTAGTGAATAATGGGATTTTGGTGTTGGCATCATGTTCATCCAGAGTTATTGCAGAAGATTTTTTTGATATTTCTGAAGAGAGCATTATTTCGACGGGTAGAACATTTAGTATACTCCAAAAAACGAAACATGATATTGACCACCCTATTAATTTCCCAGAGGGAGCGTATCTGAAGTGTGGGTATTACAGGTTGAACTAAATGCTTATTATAACAAAACTATCATTTTGGTAGAGGAATGTAGCTTGTATCACTCTCAATTTTGGGGAATTTACGATTTTCCCAACGCTTTTTTGCGGCTTCAATTTTCTCAATACTCGATGATACAAAATTCCAATAAATATGGCGTTTTTCTTTAAATGGCTGTCCTCCAAATAATATCACATGTGTTTTGGGTTCGAGTACAATTGAGCAGCTATCCTCTGCCTTAGAAACTAACATATTTCCTTCCCGAATATTGGTGTCACAGGCACTAATCTCTCCACTTACTATGCAAATGCCAATTTCTCCTTGTAATTCTCCTTTAATCTGTAATTCATATCGTTCTTCAGCCTTTACATCTACCATAAACAATTCAGAATGCACAGGTACAGGAGAAGTTTTACCATATCCATTTCCAGCAATTAAACGATATTGTGTACCTTGATCTTTCCAACTAGGCAAATCTTGGATTTTAAAATGATGGAATTCTGGTGAGATATCTTCTAATTCTTTTGGTAATGCTACCCATATTTGATAACCGTGTGCAATGAATTCTGACCCATCCCTGAGATCCATAGGAGTACGTTCTGTATGCGTAACTCCTTTACCAGCAACCATCCAATTTACAGAGCCGGGTGATATTCGTTGGGTTGTACCGATACTATCCTGATGGATAATCTCTCCTTCTAGCATATATGTTAATGTAGATATACCAATATGTGGATGTTGACCGACATCCATATAATGCCCATCTTTTATAATAGTTGGCCCCATGTGGTCAATAAATATAAAAGGTCCTACCATTCTTTTTTTTCTAAAAGGAAGTATTCTTCCTACTAGAAAATCTCCAATATCTCTACTTCTCTCTTCAATAATCAATCCTTGGTTAGACATATTTGTGTTTTTGATAAATTTATGTTTTTAATATTTTGAAAAAGTTAAAAATATACTAAAGACATTCCTTTCTGTTCAGTAAAAACCTCTGTCTCTGCGACATACTTTTTCCAAATTTCGAACTGTAATATAGTGCTTCTTTATACGTTAAAATATTTTACTATCTTTTCATTCGTTATTGAAATCAACTAATATAATCAATCTTAAACCTACTTATGGAAATTTTTTCTTCATACAATGTTATTATTGGAATTTCACTTACCATTATTTTATCCTTTATTTTTAATGGAGTAGCCAAAAAAACAAATGTGCCAGCTGTATTATTATTAATTGTATTGGGAATTATTTTTCAATATGTTCTTAAAGCTTTTGGAGGTGACTCTATTGATTTTTTCCCTATGCTGGAGGTATTGGGTATTGTAGGATTGATTATGATTGTTCTCGAAGCTGCCTTAGAATTGGAATTAAAGAGAGATAAACTCATGCCAATTCTGAAGTCATTGGCCATTGCTTTGATAGGACTTGTAGCCTCTACATTTATTGCGGCAGTAATTTTAAAGGCATTGGTAAAAGGAATGACAATGCAATCTGCTTGGTTGTATGCTACTCCCTTGTCAATATTATCTAGTGCAATTATCATTCCTAGTGTATCTTCATTATCTACGGCAAAAAAAGAGTTCCATATTTACGAATCTACATTTTCTGATATCCTAGGGATTATGCTGTTTTATTTTCTAACAGGAAGATTAAACCCAGCTGAAGACTCAGGTGTAGGAGGGTTTTTCTTGAATCTTATTGTAACAATAGTGATTTCGTTGGTCGCGAGTTATGCAATAATTTTAATTTTTCAGAAGATTAAAAGTCAGGTGAAATTATTTCTTCTAATTGCAGTATTATTATTGCTATATGCCTTGGGTAAAAAAATGCATTTATCTTCTTTGATTATTATTTTGATTTTTGGTTTGGTAATCGCTAATATGAAATTGTTTTTTCAAGGTAAACTTAGAGGTTACCTACATCTAGAGAAAGCAAAATCTATATATCATGAGTTGCATGTCATAACTGCAGAGACAGCTTTTGTTGTGCGCACGCTATTCTTTGTGATTTTTGGAATTACCATTGTACTTTCATCTTTACTAAGTTTAAAAGTAACTTTGATAAGTGTCCTAATATTGATTTCTATTTATGTCATACGTTATGGGTTACTACGCCTTTTTATGGGTAAAGATATCTCTCCACAGTTGTTTATTGCACCAAGAGGGTTGATAACTGTGTTGTTGTTTTATGCTATTCCTGCAGAAGCTATAGTCGAAGGTTTTGAGCCTGGTATATTGCTGTTTGTAATTATAGGTACTAGTCTAATTATGACGGGAGGGATGATTAGGGATAAAAAGCGAAACCCTGTTGAGTCAGAAGAGACAAAAACTGATGAAAGTATTGAAGAAACCGAATATTTTATTAATAATACAACAGATTTAAGTGAAATAGATGATGTTTTACCTTCTCCTGATGAACATGAAACCGAATAATGAATGAAACGTTTACACAGATTAACGGCTATTTTAGTAAAATTACAGTCCAAAAAAATCGTTCAGGCAGCTGAGTTAGCAACTAAATTCGAAGTTAGTTTGCGTACTATCTATAGAGATATGCAGGCTCTTACAGATGCGGGTGTTCCAATTGGAGCAGAAGCAGGAACAGGATATTATCTGGTTGATGGATACTCTTTACCTCCTGTAATGTTTACAGAAAAAGAAGCAAACGCCTTACTGACTGCTTCAAAAATTATTAATACCAATAATGATCAATCACTAATTAATGAATATCATGAAGCGATAGATAAGGTTATTGCTGTTCTTAAAACTACTCAAAAAGAAAAACTAAAAGTTTTAGAACAAAGAGTTTTTACCTATAATAGAGAAAAAATTAACCCTAGTACTTCGTTATCTGTAATACAACAAGCTATTACAGATTATAGGGTGTTAGAAATTCAATATACAAAAGCAAATGGTGAATTTAGTAAGAGAAAAGTTGAGCCACTCGGTGTATACTTTACTAATAATACTTGGATCATGATCGCACATTGCAGGTTAAGGAAAGATTATAGAGAATTTAGAACAGACAGGATTCAAAATTTTATAGAAACACAGGAACTTTTTCCTCCAAAACAGTTTAGCCTCGAAGACTATTATAAAAGGTATGCAGAAGCTCATGAATCCTCTGATATTTTTACCAAAAAAACTACTGACATAGGGTTGTCATAAGCGGGGTTTAGTTTTGATTAAAATTAAGAATTATGAACAGATTAATTCTAATCATTATGGTAAATCTATTGTTTAATTGTACAGCACCACCTAATCAAAACACTTTGTTAATGAGCACAAAATCAAAAGTAGTAGAAGTCGTATTATTTGAAGTAAACCCAGGGTATTCTGAAGAAGAGGCTAAAAAAGCACTAACTTCTCTTAATGATATAGTAAAACTATATTATGGATTTTTAGAAAGAACCACTGCAAGTAATGGTGATGGTAAATTTGTTGATATTATTTATTGGAGTGATATAAAATCAGCAAAAGATGCAGCGAGTGATATTATAAAAAATGAGAAGGCAGCAGCAGCTTTTAGTATTATAAAACCAGAATCTACTCAGTTGTATCATTTTGATGCGTTTAACCAATTCGAAGAGTAAAATTTTCTACTATTATATATAAATTATGTATTTAGTTTAAAACAGAATTAATTCAACAAGATCTTATAGGTTTTGTAAATTTATAAGATCTTGTAATCTGTTTGTTTTTAAATAAATAAAATGTATTATTTAAACCATTTCCATAGATGATCCCAGAACATATTATTAACAGAAAAGGAGCTAGAAGTTTTAAAGATTTAGATCAAGAAGTTATTACATATCTAAATAATGGTCTTATAGAAACTGCTAATCTTATGGAGTGGTTAGCTGTGGATCAATTACAGTTATTAAAGAAAACTCTTAAAGAGATAAAGAAACAAGACTGGTATGATAGTTTTTATGAGGCGGTATCAGCACAAAAAAAACCATCAGCAAATTCTAATACAAAAGTTATCGGTTTAACATTTTTGCAGTTGACCAATGATAAAAATATTATTGAGCACCTTGCTTCTCATGATTCTGATGTACCTAGATGTTGGGCTGCTCATTGGGTAGCTTTTCAGGACACAGAAATTGATAAAAAACTCAAAGCCATTAAACCATATGCCGCAGATTCGCATTTTGGAGTTAGAGAAGTGGCTATCTTTGCATCCAAAGAAGCTATTATTGCTAATCTGGATACCACAATTAATATTCTGTCAGAATGGATATCCAGTGATGACGAGAATATTAGGCGGTATGCAATAGAAGCGATACGCCCTATAGGTGTGTGGACTAAAAAGATTGATGAACTTAAGGAGCATCCTGAAAAAGCTATTACCTTATTGGATCCTCTTAAATCTGATTCGTCTAAATATGTTAGAGACTCAGTCGGAAATTGGTTAAATGATGCTAGTAAAACCAGACCAGATTGGGTTAAAAAAACATGTGCTAGATGGAAAAAGGAATCTTCTACTAAAGAAACCCAGTATATTCTCAAAAAAGCATTACGAACAATAAATAAGTAGAATAACCTTTATAGCTCATTTTGTCCGAAAATGGGGAAAAATACTCATATTGAAAATTTTAAGTTACTTTTTTATTAAATAATCATTATCACTTCTCCTTTTTAGGATTATCACACCGCATTTTTACTAGGTTTTTTATAGTTTTAAATGATTTTAAAAGCTATTTAGAATCTTTTAAAAATAAGTAGGTTTTTTATGAATATTCTTCACGCAAGTTTTGAATGCTATCCCGTAGCTAAGGTCGGAGGATTAGCGGATGTGGTAGGAGCACTGCCAAAATATCAAAACAATTCAGGAGTTAATGCTATGGTAATAGCACCATACTATGATAATTCATTTATTAAAGACTCTAAAAGAGAGTCTATTTATAAAGGAGAAATAAAGATTGGTCAGGTTTTATATCCATATTCAATAGAAAAAATTGTATCTCCATCTTTGGGCTTCGATATATATCTTGTTTATATCAAAGGTTTATTAGATAGGCCTAATGTTTATAATTATGAAGATGATTCTGAGCGATGTATCGCTTTTCAACTGTCAGTTTTAGATTGGGTATCTTCTACAGATCAAACCATAGACCTAGTACATTGTCATGACCATCATACAGGATTGATTCCTTTTTTAATGAGTCATGCCAATCAATATAATTCGTTGAAGAATACTCCTTCTGTTTTGACAATTCACAATGCTCAATATCAAGGTCAGTTATCTTATGAAAAATTGCATTACTTACCTCTATTTGATAAAGAAAAGATTGGGTTGTTAGATTGGGGTAATTGTATTAACCCTTTGGCTTCTGGAATTAAATGTGCCTGGCAAGTTACTACTGTATCTCCCAGTTATATGCAGGAATTACAGCAGAAAGCAAATGGATTAGAGAAGCTTCTTGCACATGAAAAAAATAAGTGCGTGGGTATTCTTAATGGAATTGATATAGAAGCATGGAGTCCAGAAACTGATCCAATGATAATCAAAAATTATAAAAGCAAGGATGTAGTTTCGGGAAGAAAAGAAAATAAAAAATGGCTTTGTGACCATTTTGATCTAGATATAAACAAGCCTCTTTTTAGTTTTATAGGAAGACTGGTAGGGGAGAAAGGAGCGGATTTACTGCCAGAAATAATTACAGAATACCTTAGTAATCATAGTGATAGCAATATTTTAATTTTAGGTTCTGGGAATCATGAAGTTGAAGAGCAATTACAATCCTTGCAGAAACAATTTTCGGGATCATATAATTCATATATCGGTTATGATGAAAAACTGTCCCACATTATCTATGCAGGTACAGATTTTTTACTAATGCCTTCTCGAGTAGAACCTTGTGGTCTTAATCAAATGTACGCATTAAGATATGGAGCAATACCCATAGTTAGAAAAACGGGAGGACTCAAAGATACCATCATAGATATTGGTGATGATGGTTTTGGGATATCTCATAATAATGCTTCAGTATGGGATGTTTGTTATTCAATAAAACGTGGCGTTAATTTATATAATGACCAAAAAAAGTATCGGGAAATACAAAAACAAATCTTAGCAATCGATCACTCATGGGATAGATCCGCAAATCAGTACGTAACCATATATAAATCACTAATATAACAATATGATTAACAAAAAAGTTCTTGCCATAATTTTGGGTGGGGGTCAAGGAACCCGATTATCCCCACTTACGGATCAACGATCCAAACCTGCCGTATCTATAGCTGGAAAGTATAGATTGGTAGATATACCTATTTCCAATTGTATACACTGTGATATAAAAAGGATGTTTGTATTAACTCAATTTAACTCGGCATCGTTAAACAGGCATATCAAGAACACTTATGTTTTTAGTAATTTTAGTGATGCTTTTGTAGATATTATGGCAGCAGAACAAACACCTGATAATAAAACATGGTATCAAGGTACGGCAGATGCAGTAAGACAATCAATGTATCAATTGTTAAATCATGAATTCGAGTATGCACTAATACTTTCTGGGGATCAATTATATCAAATGGATTTTAATGAGATGCTAGATAGCCATATTGATAAAGGGGCCGATATATCTATTGCTACAATACCAGTAAAACCCAAAGAGGCTACTCAATTTGGTATTCTTAAAACGGATAGCAATAGTTTTATTTCTTCCTTTACAGAAAAACCAAGTATGGAAGAGTTACAGGGATGGGAATCTGAGGTGAGCGAAGAGATGAAAAAGGAAGATCGATCCTATCTTGCTTCAATGGGAATTTATATTTTTAACAGACAATTACTGATAGATATTCTATCCAATACAGAAACCATAGATTTTGGAAAAGAGATTATTCCGCAGGCCATAGAAGAATATAAAGTATTGGCGTACCAGTATGAAGGATATTGGACTGATATAGGAAATGTACCTTCATTTTTTGAAGCTAACATAAAGCTAACAGATGATATACCGCAATTTGACTTGTTTAATAAAAATAATACAGTGTTAACAAGACCTAGAGTATTACCACCTTCAAAAATATCAGGAACTCGATTGGATAAATCTATTATTGCCGAAGGATGTATAATTAATGCCAAAGAAATTGAACGTTCTGTAATTGGTATTAGATCCAGAATTGGTGACGAAACAATTATAAAAAACACCTATATGATTGGTAGTAATTCTTACCAAGATATAAATGATTTGGAAGAAGATCATAAAAACGGAGTACCATCTCTTGGGGTTGGTGATAGATGTAAAATAACAAATACTATTATTGATAAAGATGTAAGAATAGGAAATGATGTTGTAATTAACGGAGGTTCTCACTTGCAAGATACAGAAGAGAAATCTTATGTTGTGAGAGAAGGTGTAGTTGTTATAAGAAAAGGGACAATAATCCCAGATGGATTTAAACTATAATTGAAAAATCTATATATGGGTAATGTTATTCCAACTAGCTTATTTACAGAATTTGATATAAACCTTTTTAAGGATGGCAAACACTATAGATTGTATGAAAAGTTTGGTTCACACATTACAACAGTCAATAATGTACAAGGGACATACTTTGCCGTATGGGCACCTTCTGCCAAATCTGTCTCAGTTATTGGTGATTTTAACTATTGGGCAGAAGGCGAACATGAGTTACATGTAAGATGGGATGAATCAGGAATATGGGAAGGCTTTATTCCTGATGTAGGAAAAGGAAATCTCTATAAATATAAGATTCATTCTCATCATAATGCTTATACAACCGAAAAAGCAGACCCATATGCCAGGCGTTGCGAACATCCTCCAAAAACGGCTTCTGTTGTTTGGGAGGATGAATACAGATGGGGAGATACTACCTGGATGCAAAAACGTAAAAATCATAATAGCATTAATGCTCCTTATTCAGTATACGAAGTACACCTAGGTTCTTGGAAAAAAATAATTGACGAAAATCGATCTTTGTCATATGCAGAGCACGCAAATGAGTTAGTTTCCTATGTAAAAGAAATGCAGTTTACACATGTAGAACTTATGCCTGTTATGGAGTATCCATATGATCCATCATGGGGTTATCAAATTACAGGATATTATGCTCCTACATCGCGATTTGGGTATCCCGAAGAATTTAAATTATTAGTCGATAAACTTCATCAAAATGATATAGGAATTATTCTAGATTGGGTTCCATCACATTTTCCAGAAGATGCACATGGTCTGGGCTTTTTTGACGGAACATGTTTATATGAACACCCAGATAAAAGAAAAGGGTATCACCCCGATTGGAAAAGCCTTATTTTTAATTATGGAAGAAATGAAGTAAAAAGCTTCCTGATTAGTAATGCTATCTTTTGGTTAGATCAATATCATGCAGATGGATTACGTGTAGATGCGGTTGCATCAATGCTTTTTCTGGACTACTCTAGAGAAGAGGGGCAATGGGAACCAAATGTATATGGTGGCAGAGAGAATCTTGAGGCTATTGCCTTTATGAAAGAGTTAAATGAAGAAGTATATCGCGGTTTCCCCGATGTGCAAACGATAGCAGAAGAATCAACATCTTTTCCCATGGTGTCAAAACCCACTTATGCAGGAGGGCTGGGGTTTGGTATGAAATGGATGATGGGATGGATGCATGATACTTTACAATATTTTGCCAAAGAACCTATCCATAGGAAACACCACCAAAACGACCTCACATTTAGCATGACCTATGCGTTTACAGAAAACTTTATGCTTCCCTTATCTCATGATGAAGTAGTTTATGGTAAATCTAGTATCATTGGAAGGATGCCAGGGGATGAGTGGCAACAGTTTGCAAATCTAAGGCTGTTATATGGATATATGTTTACCCACCCAGGCTCAAATCTATTATTTATGGGATCAGAGTTTGGACAACGAAAAGAATGGAATTTCCAAAGTGATTTAGATTGGTATTTACTTCAATATGAGTATCACCAAGGGATCAAAAAAACCGTAACAGATCTAAATATATTGTATAAAACTCATCCTGCATTATATGAGCAACAATTTAGTTCACAGGGATTTGAGTGGATAAGTTATGATGATCACGACAATTCTGTAATTGCATATGTAAGAAAAGGAAAGAAAAAAGAAGATGATCTAATTATTGTTTGTAATCTTACTCCAGTTCCAAGAACAAATTATAGAATAGGACTACCAAATAATGGCAAACTTACTCAGATATTTAATAGTGATGCTAAAAAGTATGGAGGGAGTGATATGTCTAATAAAAAAGAGATAACTATCCAATCCAAAAATTGGCACAACAAAGAATATTCTGTAGAAATTACAATTCCTCCATTAGCAATAGTGGTATTCAAAATATATAATTGATTAGCAAAATAATAAATGGTTTGATTCAAAAGGATATGTAAAAATAGCCACTATAACGGCTTGATGGTTATCTATTTGAAATTCAAACGTTTTCGTTGATTTTTTTTAATAAATAGTAATAAAAATGATTTAAAAATTGATACGGATATTGTTTTTTTATAGTTTAAAAAACCAACTGAAAAAGAAATTTATATGATTATTAATACAGAATTAGAACAAAAAGGGAATTTATTCCCTGGTAAGATTATTTCCTTTTCGCAAAATGTAGATAAACTCAATTTTACCACTGAAAATGGGGTGATTTTACAAGTTACTATTCTTCGGGGTAGTGTAATTCGGTTTAGATATGCCACCGATAATAATTTTGAAAAAGATTTCTCTTATGCGATTAGCGAAACAGGAGTGAGAGGGTATAGCAAGTTGGAGGTGCAAGAAAATGATGATGCATATGTTATTATCACTGCAAAAATTAGTATACATATTTCTAAAGCAAACATTCATGTAACAATTAAGGATAAAGAAGGCAATATAATCTGTAAAGATGATTGGGGCTTTCATTGGGAACAGAGCTATGAGTATGGAGGAAACATAGTAAAAATGAGTAAATCTGCTCCACAAGGAGAATGTTATTATGGTCTTGGTGATAAACCAATGCATTTGAATCTTAAAGGAAAGCGGGTTCAAAATTGGGCAACAGACCAGTATGCTTTTGGTAAAGATCAGGATCCTTTATACAAAAGTGTTCCGTTTTATATAGGTATGTATGAAGAAAGAGCGTATGGGATATTTTTTGACAATACATTCAAAACCTTTTTTGATTTTTGTCATGAACGACGTAATGTAACCAGTTTTTGGGCACAAGGAGGAGAAATGAATTATTACTTTTTTTATGGTCCTGATATGCAAGAGGTCGTAACTCGATATACCGATCTTACTGGAAAGCCAGAGTTGCCTCCCTTATGGGCTTTGGGATATCACCAGTGCAAATGGAGTTACTATCCAGAAAGTAAAGTAAAAGAAGTAACAAATAAATTTAGAGAACTTCAAATACCATGTGATGCTATCTATCTGGATATCGATTATATGGAAGGTTTTAGATGTTTTACCTGGAACAAAGAATATTTTCCTGATCCAAAGCGTATGGTTGCAGAATTAGCCGAAGATGGATTTAAAACAGTCGTAATCATAGACCCAGGGATCAAGATAGATGATGATTACTCTGTTTATCAAGAAGCTATGAAGAATGATTATTTTTGTAAAAGAGCGGATGGACCATATATGAGAGGAAAAGTTTGGCCTGGAGAATGTTATTTCCCAGATTTTACAAACCCCGAGGTTAGAGAATGGTGGGCAGGATTATTCAAAGGTATTATTGATGAAATAGGAGTAAAAGGAGTCTGGAATGATATGAATGAACCGGCAGTAATGGAAGTCCCCGGAAAAACATTTCCTGATGATGTACGACATAGCTATGATGGCAATTATTGTAGTCATAGAAAAGCGCATAATATATATGGGACCCAAATGGCTAGAGCCACTTATGAAGGGGTAAAAAGATTTGCTTATCCTAAACGTCCTTTTATTATCACACGATCGGCATACTCTGGTGCACAGCGCTATACTTCATCATGGACAGGAGATAATATTGCTACTTGGGAGCATCTTTGGATAGCCAATATTCAGGCACAACGGATGAGTATGAGCGGTATGTCTTTTACCGGTAGTGATATAGGCGGGTTTGCAGAACACCCTACCGGAGAACTATATGCCAGATGGATTCAATTAGGTGTATTCCATCCATTTTGTAGAACACATTCATCTGGGGATCACGGCAATCAAGAACCATGGACGTTTGGTGATGAAGTGGTAGATGTAACCAGAAAATATGTAGAATTACGTTATCAGTTATTACCATATTTGTATACTATGTTTTGGGAATATGCAGAATCCGGTATACCCATGTTAAAATCCCTGGTATTGTACGATCAGAAAGATCTACAGACACATTATAGAACTGATGAGTTTATTTTTGGAAATCAGATACTGGTCTGTCCTATACAAGAACCAAATGCAAAAGGTAGAAGAATGTATATCCCTAGAGGAAACTGGTATAATTACTGGACGCGTGAATATGTAAAAGGAGGGATGGAACAATGGGTCGATGCTGATTTGGATATAATTCCATTATTTGTAAAAGAAGGGGCAATTATTCCTAAATACCCAATACAACAATATGTAGGAGAAAAAATAATTGATGAATTAAAACTTGAAGCATATTATAAGTTTGGTATTAAAGAAGTATCCATGGTATATGAAGATGCACAGGATGGCTATGATTATGCAAAAGGAAGATATAGCCTTAGAAGCTTTTCTTTTACAGGAAAAGAAAATGAGGTCATAATTCAACAACATAAAAATGGGAGTTACATTACAGAATATGATTTTATAAAAATAGAGTTGATCGGGCTGCCTTTTAAAATTAATGAAATTGAGATTGATAATGTGGTTGTTACTTTTGAAAGTGCAAGTTTTGATATCGAGAATAATACTCTTTTGGTGCCAAAAAACTTTACAGAACTTCATATTGTAGCGTAGTATAAGCATTTAATCGATCAATAGAGTATTACATGGATTTTTTAAAAGAAATAATACACTATGTTTTTTGAAGGTAGCTTGTTATTTTTGTAAATTTAAAACAAAAAGGAAATTTACAAGACTGTATTTGATATGAACACACGAAAATCTATAGTAGCAATCGGGACCATTTTATTATTTATGTCCTGCGCAACAAATCCATTTACTGGTAAGAAGACATTGGCACTAGTACCCAATTCTCAGATATTACCAATGGCTTTTCAGCAGTATAATCAATTCTTGGGAGAGAATAAGGTGTTAAAAGGTACATCTGATGCTCAAATGGTTACCCGGGTTGGTCAAAAGATAGCCAAAGCTTCAGAACGTTGGTTAAATGCTAATGGTTATCAAGGGTATCTCAAAGATTATAAATGGGAATACAATTTGGTAGAAGATAAAACAGTTAATGCATGGTGTATGCCTGGTGGAAAAATTGTAGTATACACAGGTATTTTGCCAATCGCAAAAAGCGAAACTGGTGTCGCTGCTATAATGGGACATGAAGTTGCCCATGCGTTGGCCAATCATGGTCAACAACGAATGAGTGCTGGTCAAATTCAGCAAGTAGCAGGAGCTGCAACAGCAGTAGCAGTGAGCGGAAAAGATTCAAAAACACAACAAATTGTAGGTACAGCGTTCGGACTGGGAAGTCAATTTGGAGTAATGCTACCTTTTAGTAGAAGTCATGAGACCGAGGCAGATCGTATTGGATTACAACTAATGGCAATTGCAGGATATAACCCAGATGAAGCCGCAGAATTATGGAAACGTATGAAAGCCAACAGTGGTGGTCAGGCTCCTCCAGAGTTTATGAGCACTCACCCTTCTAGTGATACACGTATTGCTAACCTTACAGCATGGTCGCCTGCAGCAAAGGCTGAAGCCAAAAAATTTGGAGTAACTACATTTAAATAATAATAAAGTTTATATTCTTAAAAAGATTATACTTACTTTAGAAGCTGTTCTGAGAAAAATCAGAACAGCTTTTTTTATTTAGTGATACGCTATTTATAATCATGTAAAATGTAATGATTAGTAAAATAGTAGTTTGAGCTAAATCCCACTTTTACCTATATAATGTTTATTAGAGGTTTAGTGGGATCTGTTTTTTTATAACTTTTATGTAATACTATGAAAACTATACTACCTAAAGGACACAAGAAACTATTAAACGCTTGGGCATTTTATGATTGGGCAAACTCGGTATATAGCCTAACTATTGTATCCGCTGTTTTTCCTATTTTTTATGGAACATTATTTCTAAAAGGGGAAACGATAGAAGTTTTTGGAGCCGAAATACGAAGTACTCCTCTAATAAATTATGCGACTACTATCGGTTTTGTAATTGTCTCTGTGGCATCTCCAATTCTTTCTGGTATAGCGGATTATATTGGAAATAAGAAAGTGTTTATGAAGTTTTTCAATTATATTGGGGCTTTATCTTGCGTAGGTTTGTACTGGTTTAGTAAGGATCATATCTATATTAGTTTGTTTTTTTACATAATGGCATTAGTAGGTTATTGGGGAAGTATTGTGTTTTATAATTCTTATTTACCCGATATCGCATTCTCTGAACAACATGATAGAATTAGTGCCAAAGGTTATTCTTTAGGATATATTGGTAGTGTAATTCTATTGATTATTAATTTGGCAATGGTAATGATGGCCAAAAATGAGCAAGCTAGTATAGAAGCAATGAGGTATTCGTTTATTATGGTGGGAATCTGGTGGATTTTATTTAGTCAGATTTCTTATTATTATTTACCTAAAGGGAATACTACAGGGCATAAAATTACCAAAGATGTTTTTTTTAAGGGCTTTAAGGAAATTAAACAGGTATGGACTATAATGTCTAATAACATCAGATTAAAAAAATATCTTATAGCTTTTTTTGTATATAGTATGGCTGTTCAAACTGTTATGTTAGTTGCTGTTTACTTTGGGGAACAGGAAATAAATTGGGGAGATGATGGTGAAAAAACTATGGGATTAATTATTAGTATATTGATAATTCAATTAGTAGCTGTACTTGGTGCTATTATTACTTCTAGATGCTCTGAGAGGTTTGGTAATATTAAAACTCTGATAGTTATTAATATTATATGGGCTTTTATATGCATTTATGCATACTTTATGACTGAGTCAATACATTTTTATGTTGCCGCTGGAGTGGTAGGGTTAGTAATGGGTGGTGTTCAGGCACTATCAAGATCTACATATTCTAAATTTTTACCTGAAACTGAGGACACTACATCTTTCTTTAGTTTCTATGATGTAACAGAGAAGATAGGAATTGTTATAGGTATGGCAATTTACGCAACAGTAGATTTGGTAACTGGTAGTATGAGGAATGCAACCATGTTTTTGATCGTATTTTTTATTATTGGTATTATTTTATTGTTCAGAGTGCCAAAATCTGATGAACAAGAATAAATTTGGTAGTTTATTTTGTTTTTCTCTTTTTCAAAAATCAAGTCATATTTTGGTAAATCTCCGTTTTAATATGGTTTTAAAGTAATGACAGGATGGCTTAAGATTAGGAAAGGCTTTTTATCCCTTTTTTGTGTCTTTTATCCACTTTTTGGCGTTTATTATTTTACTCAATTAATATATTATTTTGAAATATAATAATATTGGAAACGTTATCGTTATTAGCTATTTTTATATAATAAAACTTACAACAATGAAAAAACTTATGTTACTGCTAGTAGTAGTCCTATTAGCTTCTTGTAATACTACTCAGCAAACCGTTATAGCGGCAAAGAAAACACTTAAAGGGAAATGGTCCTTGGACAAAATATCTTACGATCGCGATGGTGTTTTTGCTGTCAATTTATATAACGACGCACCATCTGAATGCTTTGCCGGTAGTTTTTGGAGATTTGTTCCAAATAATAATACCGGAAGCTATGAATTATATGAAAGTAGCTGTGTATCCAAAGGGTTAAGAAATTTTAGATTTACAATCCCTAAGCCAGAAGCAAATGGAGAGTATAGTTTTTTATTTAAACCTATAAATGAAAAGAAAAAAAGCACAAATAATAACGCTGGTTATAGGATGCTTTTACAACACCTTGATGAGTCTACTATGACTTGGACAATGACGGTTAGTCTTGAAGGGAAACCTTTTGTGATCACAATGAATTTTAATAAAGTACAATAATACAAATCTATATAATGATGAATACAAATCTTAAAAAGATAGTAGTTGCGGTAATGGCAGTTACAATGTTAGCAGGTTGTGAAGCTGTTAATAATGCTAATAATACACAAAAAGGAGCTGTTATAGGTACCGCAGCGGGAGCGGTTCTTGGGGGAATCATTGGAAATAATGTAAAAGGAAAGAATTCTGCACTAGGAGCGGTAATTGGAGGTGTTGTAGGAGGTGTTGCCGGTGGAGTCATTGGTAAACAAATGGATAAACAAGCACAAAAAATTGAATCAGAAATACCTGGAGCAGAGGTTACAAGAGTAGGAGAGGGTATTGATGTAGTTTTTGATGAAAATAGTGGAGTATATTTTGCTACAAATCAATCTACTATCAATGCTAAATCCAAAGCTAATCTTAATAAATTGGCAGGTATTTTTAAAGAATATCCAGATACTAATATTATTGTTGAAGGGCATACAGATAGCTCAGGTGATGATACCTACAATATGAAATTATCGCAAAAAAGAGCCAATGCAGTTACAGAATATTTAGTATCTCAAGGAATAAGTAGAACTCGCTTAACTACTTATGCGCACGGAGAAACGCTTCCGAAGTATGATAACGCCACTGCAGAAGGTAGAGCAAAAAACAGAAGAGTAGAACTTGGTATTGTTGCCAATGAAAAGATGAAGCAAGATGCTCAAAATCAAGTGAAGCAATAATCTTTTTGTAAGATAATATTTAAAATCCCGACTATATAGTTGGGATTTTTTTATGCTCAAATTTTATGTATCTTCAGTACTTGGATAAGCATTCGCACATAATAATTATAGGAGGGGGATTAGCTGGATTGACTAGTGCAATTCACTTAATAAATGCAAGGATTCCAGTTACTTTAATAGAAAAGAGTGTTTATCCAATTCATAAGGTTTGTGGAGAATATGTGTCTAATGAGGTACTTCCTTATCTTGATTCATTAGGAATTGATATTGCGTCACTACAAGCAGTTACAATTTCAAAATTTATGATAACCACTCAACAGGGTAATAGTATCCAAAGTAAATTACCTTTAGGTGGTTTTGGAATAAGTAGATATACTTTAGATCATTACCTCTGGGAAAAAGCTAAAAATCTAGGAGTACAGTTATTAAATGATCAAGTTATCGATGTTGTATTTGAAAATGACAAGTTTTCATTAAAAACAAGTAATGGATTGGTGCTAACCAGTGATTATGTTATTGGGGCTTATGGAAAACGATCACAGCTTGATAAAAACTTAAAGAGAGCCTTTAGCTTTAAAAAATCCCCATGGCTGGCGGTCAAAGGGCATTATAAAGGTGATTTTGACTCAAAAATGGTCTCCTTACATAATTTTAAAGGAGGCTATTGTGGTCTTTCTATGGTAGAAAATACCACAATAAATACCTGTTATCTTGTTTCTTACGATAGTTTTAAAAAGTATAAAGATATTATTACATTTCAAAAAGAGGTAATGAGTAAGAATCCTCATTTAAATGCATTCTTTAAAAATTCGGAGTTAATTTTCGATAAACCTATTACCATTAGTCAGATAAATTTTGACAAGAAAAAACCTATAGAAAACCATGTTTTTATGACCGGTGATGCGGCAGGGTTAATTCATCCCCTTTGTGGTAATGGGATGGCTATGGCTATTCAAAGCGCGCAAATTATAAGTGAATTATTGATAGAAAATTATACCATAAATCAAGGACTCTCCAGACAAGAAATAGAAAAGATATATATAAAAAAATGGAATAAAGCATTTTCTAAACGATTATACACCGGTAGAATATTACAAAAGGTACTACTTAATAGTAGTATGCAACAAGTATCTTACATACTGGCAAATGCAATACCTGCTATTGTTCCTAAGATAATAAAACAAACTCACGGAGAACCATTCCTATGCTAGCAAAATTTAGATATAGAAGTGATGAACAAGAATTTATGGACAATGTAGATATCGAAGAAAAGGCATTACAAGTAGCTTTGTCAGATATATCTAGGGTAAATAAATGGTTAGGAGGCAATACTATAACTATTCATGCAATCCATAAATTGTTAAAAGACAAGGATCTTTTAAAAGAACTTACGATACTCGATTTAGGATGTGGTAGTGGAGAAATGCTTAGATCCATTGCTGACTCCTTAAAGAAGGAAAACCGAGATGTAAAACTTATAGGAGTTGATTTAAATGAGAAAAGCTTGGGATATGCCAAAAAATTAAGTGTTTTGTATCCAGAGATATTATATACTAAGCAAGATATTTTGGATATGAATACCACAGAGTACTCTTATGATATTATTATCTGTACGTTGACATTACATCATCTAAAAAATGAAGAAATAATTACCTTACTAAGTAAAGCTACTCAATTGGCCAATATTGGAGTAATAATTAATGATTTGCATCGTAGTCCAATAGCATATTATCTATTTAAAATATTTAGTTTCTTTTTTATAAGAGGTTTTGTAGCAAAAAATGATGGATTGGTGTCTATAAAAAGAGGATTCAAAAAGCGAGAGTTGCTAAATTTTGCAGAAGAATTAAATTTAAAAAAACACCAAATTGACTGGAAATGGGCTTTTAGGTATCTATGGGTCATTAATAAGGGGAATGTTTAAAAATTTTAAAATAAGAGAAATTGAGTGTAAAAATTGTTTCTGTAGCTAAGCAGCTACCTCAATATATGCGAGAAACCAAAGAAATATTACCTTTTGTTTCTCATTGGTTATCAACGCAAGATGATCGTTTTAGGCGTAAAGTGATCAAAATTTTTGAAAATGCAGCCGTTGATAAACGCTATGGAATTATGAGTATTGAGGAAGTGTTTTCTGCAACTTCGTTTGAAGATAAAAATGATATTTATACCAGAGAAATAAAGAAACTTGGTACCTCTGTATTACAAAATGCCCTAAAAAAAGCAGAATGGGATCCAAAATCTCTTGATTATATCATTACTGTAAGTTGTACAGGAATTATGATTCCTTCTGTAGATGCATATATCATTAATGATCTAGGTCTTAAACAAGATATTGTACGGCTTCCTGTTACAGAAATGGGATGTGCCGCTGGTGTCTCTGGAATCATTTATGCCCGCAATTTTCTACAAGCCAATCCAGGAAAAAGAGCAGCAGTAATTGCTATAGAATCACCAACAGCCACATTTCAATTAGATGATTATAGTATGACTAATATGGTGAGTGCTGCCATTTTTGGAGATGGGGCTGCATGTACCTTGCTGTCTTCAGAGAAAAATGCAATTGGACCCAAAGTTATCGGTGATGAGATGTATCATTTTTATGATGCTACAACTATGATGGGATTTAAGTTAACAAATGGAGGGTTGCAAATGATCTTAGACCCCAAAGTGCCAGAAACAATAGCAGCGCATTTTCCTAATGTAATTCATCCTTTTTTAAAAAAATATGGAAGGAGTATTCAGGATATTGATCATCTTATCTTTCATCCGGGAGGAAAAAAAATTGTACAAACTGTAGAAGAGCTTTTTGGAAGTCTAGGTAAGAATATTGATGATACTAAAGCAGTTTTAATGAAGTACGGGAATATGAGTAGTGCCACTGTTTTATATGTTTTAGAACGATTTATGGATAGACAGCCCCAATCCGGAGAAACGGGATTGATGCTTAGTTTTGGGCCAGGATTCTCTGCGCAGAGAATATTGTTAGAATGGTAAAAAAGTAGTAATTTTTCAGTGCCTTTGGGTAAAAACATTTTGTATGAATAAAGATTTTGCACATAAAAATGAATGGGCTCTTATTTTGGGAGGCAGTACAGGTTTGGGATTAGCCACTGCAAAAAAACTAGCCTTGCATGGCATGAATATTATTATTGTTCATCGCAACCGTAAAAGTGAGATGAATCAAATTTATGCAGATTTTGAAAAAATACAAGGTTTAAAAGTTAAGTTCCTTTCATTTAATATAGATCTTTTAAGATCAGAAAAACGTATTCAGGTTATTAATGATATATGTGATTCGATTGGTAATGACCGTATAAAAGTACTTATACATAGCATTGCCAAAGGAAACCTAAAACCTATGGTCGATGAAAGTAATACGCTAAAAAATGATGATTTTCATTTAACTATTGAGGCCATGGCGCTAAGTCTCTATGATTGGGTAAAAACTATTTTTGATTACAGATTATTTGCCACAGATACAAGAATTGTTTCCTTTACCAGTGAAGGAAATACCAAAGCATGGAAGAATTACGCCGCAGTATCTGCCGCAAAAGTTGCTTTAGAAGCAATAACAAGAAGCATAGCGTTGGAGTTTGCCCCATATGGTATTAGAGCAAATTGTTTACAACCAGGAGCAGTAGACACTCAATCATTACGAATGATACCAGGTTACCAGAAAATTATAGAGCATAGCATTCAACGAAACCCATTTAACCGAATTACCATGCCCGAAGATGTTGCTAATGCTGTATATCTTATGTGTAAAGATGAAGCTTCATGGATCAACGGTTGCGTTATTCCTGTAAATGGAGGAGAGCATCTAAATTAGAAGAGAAAACATCTCTTTGTAAGTTTATAAATAAATTAGTGTGTTGTGACCAAAAAAGAAATCATACAAAAATTACCATATACCAAACCTTTTCTCTTTGTTGATGAGATTGTAGAGGTTAATGAAGATCATATCAAGGGTAATTACACATTTTTGCACAATGAGTATTTCTATAAAGGACATTTTAAAGGTAATCCTGTAACTCCAGGTGTTATACTTACAGAATGTATGGCACAGATAGGAATGGCATGCTTTGGAATCTTTCTTTTAAAAGACACATGGGATCAAGAAGCATGGAATGTAGCAATGACAAGTAGCGATATTAACTTTTATGCACCGGTTTTCCCTGGAGAAAAGGTTTATGTAGAAGCTGATAAGGTATATTTTAGATTCAATAAACTAAAATGCAATGTAGCCATGTATAACTCAAAAAATGTTTTGGTTGCCAAAGGGGTTGTAGCAGGAGTCGCATTCAAAAATAATATAGAGAAATGAGTATAGGGTATGCTTTAGTAAAATTAGTTCTAAAACTAAAAGGAGAAAAGAAATCATGGTCTCAAGATCCAATTGATTATCAAAAAAAGAGAACGCAAGATATTCACATCCCTAAGAAATGGCATTTACAGGGCAGTACGTATAAAACAAATGAAGTAAATGGTAGTAAAGTAACTATTATAACTCCTAAGAATGTAGGTACAGATTTCTTATTATTATATTGTCATGGCGGAGCTTTTGTTTATGGACCAACTCGTGAGAATTGGTTGGTAATTGCTAAAATCGCAAAACAAACCCAATCCAATGCTTGGATGATAGATTACCCCAAAGCACCAGAAAACGATATAAGAACAATTACAGAAAGTGTATATCAGGTTTATCTGAAAGCTATAAAGGTATATAAACCTTCTAAAATCATTCTAATTGGAGATTCGGCCGGTGGAAATTTAATTATGACACTCACTCAAAGATTGCTGTATGAAGAAAAGAAGATTCCAAATAGATTAATTGCTATTACTCCGGTTATGGATGCCAGTTTAACCAATCCTAAAATTAAAAAAATTGACTCAATTGATCCGATTCTAAGTGTAAAAGGGTCTAGGTCTTCAAAAAAAATGTGTGCAGGAGAGCGATCACTAAAAGACCCGTTAATTTCTCCGTTGTATGGAAATTTTGATAGTTTTCCACCAATACACCTTTTTATGGCTACTCATGATATACTTGCACCAGATCAAGAGCTATTAATAGAAAAAATTGAAGAGAATAAAGGAGAAATAGAAGTAATAGTAGGAGAAGGTATGCCCCATGTGTGGCCCATATTACCGATTATGGCAGAGTCAAAAAAAGCACGTGCAAAAATAATTTCGATTATAAATTCAGCTACAGAGGATGAATAAAAGACGAGTTGTTATAACCGGATTGGGTATTGTTGCTCCAAATGGAACGAACATTTCAGTTTTTGAGAAGAATATAATAAACGGAATGAGTGGGATACAATACTTAAAGGAATTAGGCAGCTTAAAATTTTCATGTCAAATAGCTGGTATACCTATATATGAGAAAGATTATTTAAACAATTACTTTAATACAGTGCAATTAAAAGGATTAAATGCATCTGGGATGGAGTATGGAGTAATTGCGGGAATTGATGCATGGAAAGATGCTGGATTATCCATTAATACTTCAGATACACCACAATGGGATGCTGGTGTAATTTTTGGTACAGGAATCCTAGGTGTAGACAAATTTCGCGAAGCCATATATAAAGTAGATGCTGGTCAAGTAAGGAGGTTAGGTAGTACGAGTGTTATACAAACTATGGCAAGTGGTATTAGCGCATTTTTAGGGGGAAAACTAGGTTGTGGAAATATCGTTACTACGAATTCTTCAGCATGCAGTACTGGTACAGAAGCTATTTTGATGGCCTATGATCGTATTGCCAATAACAATGCAGAGATTATCCTAGCTGGGAGCACCAGTGATAGTGGACCATACATATGGGGCGGATTTGATGCCATGCGCATTTTACCCTACAAATATAATGATAACCCTACCGAAGCATCAAGACCTATGAGCGCTACAGCTAGTGGGTTTGTACCTGGTAGTGGTGCAGGAGCCTTGGTTGTAGAAAGCCTTGAGAATGCCAAAAAAAGAGGAGCAACCATCTACGCCGAAATTATGGGAGGACATGTCAATAGTGGTGGGCAACGCAAAGGAGGAAGCATGACTGCACCAAATAGTGAAGCTGTACAACACTGTATTCGCAAAGCATTAATTAATGCAGAAATTAACCCTCAGGAAATAGATGCCATAAATGGTCACCTGACTGCTACAACTATGGATAGTACAGAGATATATAACTGGAGTAAGGCATTAGGCCTAAAAGGAAAAGATTTTCCATATATCAATTCACTTAAGAGCTTAGTTGGTCACTGTCTAGCGGCTTCCGGTAGTATAGAAAGTGTAGCTACCATATTGCAGCTAAAAGAAAAGTTCATCTTTGGTAATAATAATTGTGAAGACCTACATCCTGAAATAGCATCATTAATTGATAGAGATAAAATTCCTACCAAAACACTTGATTTTGCACCTTCTGTAATTGCAAAGGCTAGCTTTGGTTTTGGTGATGTAAATGCCTGTATCATCTTTAAAAAATATACTAATGACAACATATAAGATATGACAAAAGAAGAATTACTATCCAAGTTAAAAACCATAATAACACCATATGTACAAAACACAAAAGGGCTTGAATCCCTAAATGAGAATACAGATTTTATTAAAGATCTTGAGATCAACTCTGCCAATTTGGTAGATGTGGTTCTGGATGTTGAAGATGAATTCGATATTCAGATCGATAACGAAGCTATGGAAAAAATGCTAACCGTTAAGGCTTCTCTATTAGTAATAGAAGAAAAACTGGAGGCTAAATGATAGGTAATGATATTGTAGACCTTAGCCTTGCAAATCAGCAAAGTAATTGGCAGAGAAAAGGCTGGGTACAAAAAATATTTACTGATAGAGAACAAGCCGATATTTACGCTTCTAAAAATCCACGAATACTGGTTTGGAAGTATTGGAGTATGAAAGAAGCTGTTTATAAAGCACACCAAAGAAGGCATACCTTAATACCCAAATACAATCCCAGGGATTTTGAATGTACCCAAGAAGAGACAGTAAATATTGATAACCTTTTATATACCGTAGATTCAATACTTCATCCTCAGTATATATATAGTATTGCGCGCGATGGTCACATTGAATGTCGCTCTCAAGTAGTAGAAAGCAGGACTCAAATTAGATCAAAACTACAAGCAGTAATTTCTCAGGAGTTAGGAATCCCCACATCTTTGATTTCTTTTTCTAAAGATTTAAATAGAGTGCCTGTGGTATGTATTGACAAAAAAGCTTCTGCCATTCCTGTTTCTATAACTCACCATGGGCAATATTCGGCATTTGTTGTCTCTATTTAGTAATTTGTCAGGGCTTAAACCTTAGTTTTATAACCATTTTATGAAATTCTTGGGATGTGTTTCCTTATTTTTGATTCTCAACTAAGCATTTTTAACCAAAAAAACACCTTACACAATGTCATTTTTCAAAAACAAATTGGTACTACTCGCAATATGGGGGATGTTATACTCTTGTTCAAATTCGGAACAAAAAAAGAATACAGAAACACCTGATACTAGTGTAGCAACAGAGTTTAAGATAGCATACGAAAAATTTACACTGGATAATGGTCTGGAAGTAATTCTTCATGAAGATCATAGTGACCCTATTGTGGCGGTAGCAACAATGATGCATGTTGGATCCAATAGAGAGAAACCTGGTAAAACAGGATTTGCACATTTCTTTGAACATATGTCCTTTAATGATTCTGAAAATACACCTGTAGGCGCCAATAGAAAATTAATCCCTGAATGGGGAGGTCAACGCAATGGGGGTACGTGGAGCGATGGAACTGTATATTATGAAGTAGTACCCAAAGATGCTTTTGAAAAGATTCTTTGGATAGATTCTGATCGTTTTGGATATATGATTAATACCGTTACCGAAGCAGCTCTGGAAAGAGAAAAGCAAGTTGTTAAAAACGAAAAACGCCAGCGTGTAGATAACGCTCCTTATGGATATACCGATGAAATAATCCGAAAAAATTTATATCCAGAAGGTCATCCTTATAGTTGGACAGTAATAGGTTCATTACCAGATCTACAATCGGCAACATTAGAAGATGTAAAAGAGTTTTACACACAATATTATGGAGCAAGTAATGGTTCCTTAGTGATTGCTGGGGATATTGATATCGCAGAGACTAAAGAATTGGTGAAAAAGTGGTTTGGCGAAATTAGAAAAGGACCAGATGTGCCAAAACTAGAGCCTATGCCTGTAGTTCTTGAAAATAGCAAATCCTTATATTTTGAAGATAATTTTGCTAAACTGCCTGAGCTAAGAATAGTATATCCTACTGTAGAAGAATACCATAAAGATACATATGCTCTAGAAGTTTTAGGAGAATTATTAAGTGGGAGTAAAAAATCTCCGTTATACAAAATACTTGTTGAAGAAAAGAAACTAGCCCCCAATCCTCGTAGTTTTCAAAGATCTAGCGAGATCGCAGGAGAATTTTCATTTATCGTGCGTGCTAATGCAGGCAAAGATCTAGACAGTGTAAAATTGGCTATAAACGAAGGTTTAGCAAGGTTTGAAAAAAATGGATTTACAGATAATGAACTTAAAAGAATTAAAGCAGAGCTAGAGACTCGATTGTATCAAGGGTTTAGTACAGTCCTTAATAAAGCTTTTCAATTAGTTCAGGACAATGAGTTTAAGGGAGATCCTGGATATATTTCTGAAACTGCTAGACTATCTAATGCAGTTACCAGAGAAGATATCACGCGTGTCTATAACACCTATATCAAAGGAAAAAATTATGTAATGACGAGTGTTGTTCCCAAAGAACAAGTAAACTTGGCTATAACCAATGCAAATGAAGCCAAAGTATGGATAGAAGAAGTAAAAACAGATGTCGCCAATGAAGAAGTAAGCCAGGGAGAAGAAGCTATTTATGAAAAAACCCCTTCTATTAATGATAGAAGTGAACCAGATTTTGGAAAATTACCATTGTTCAAATCTCCAGAAGTATGGACAGGAAAAATTGCTAATGGTATGCGATTGTATGGTATAGAAAATAATGAATTGCCATTAGTGAGTTTTGATATTACTATTCCTGGAGGACATTTGTTAGACCCTGTAGAAAAAGCAGGAATTTCGAGCTTTGTTACAAGTATGATGATGGAAGGAACAGCAACTAAAACTCCTGCAGAGCTAGAAGAAGCTATAGGACTTCTAGGTGCATCCATTAATATATCTAGTAGAACAGAAGAAATAAGGATTACCGGATCTTGTCTGACCAAAAATTTTGAAAAAACGATTAAGTTGGTTGAAGAGATTTTATTGGAACCTCGCTGGGATGAAAAAGAATATGATAGATTAAAACTAGCGTTAGAAACCAGCCTAAAAGGTAGAGAGGCAAGTCCGCAAGCCATTGCATCAATTAATTTTAACAAGTTATTGTATGGAGAAAATAATATTTTGGGACTGCCTAACTCTGGCACTCTAGAAACACTAAATAATATTTCTTTAGAAGATATAAAGGCACATTACACTAATCTTTCTCCCAAAAATGCAACTTTTCATATTGCAGGAAACATAAATAAAAGTAGAGTAGAAGAAGCGCTATCTTCAATTGCTACGAATTGGGAAATAAAAGAAACGACCGTTCCGAAAATAGAAATTACCGAAAAAGACCATATCGATAAATTGTTTTTTATCGATATGCCAGGATCCAAGCAATCCGTAATTTTTATAGGTAAATTAGCAATATCTGCTGTAAATCCAGAATTTAATAATTTGGATTATGCAAATGAAATTCTAGGGGGAGGATCCAGTGGAAGATTGTTTCAAACATTACGTATTCAAAAGGGGTATACCTATGGTGCTTATTCGGGGATTAGAGCTCAGCAACATACTTCTCCGTTTTTTGTGGCGACAAGTGTTCGTGCCAATGCTACTTTACCATCATTAAAAATCATTGAAGAAATGATTACTAGCTATGGCGATAGTTTTGATGAAGACGATGCAGAAACCACAAAAACTAAAATATTAAAAAGTAGTACCAGAGATTATGAAGGGTTAAATGATAAACTAAACATTCTGAGAGAAATGAGTAAGTATAATAAGCCCGCTTCCTATATTGAAGATGATCAAAAGGAACTCTTGGCGATGAGTGAGCTCGATTTTAAGTCAATAATCAACAAATATTTTGAGGAGAATAAAATGATTTATGTTGTGGTGGGTGATAAAACAACTCAATTTGAAGAAGTTAAAAAACTCAATAAGGTAGTTATAGAATTGGATATTAATGGTAATAGAATATAAAATCACAATTAAGTAGGATATCATAATGAAATTAAAGTTTATATATCCAAGATGGGGAAGTGCAGATCTAAAATGGAGTGTTTTTCTAAAAAAGGTCAAAGATGCTGGTTACGATGGTATAGAGATTGATTTGCCACTAAATATAAATGAGAAAAAAGAAATCCTGGCTATTATTTCTGATCATGAATTAGAAATAGTAGCTCAGCATTGGGAGACCAAGGAGATTGATTTTAATAAACATAAAGATTCTTATAAAAGGCATTTATATAATCTGGCAGAAGCCTCGCCATTACTGATAAATTCTCATACAGGAATGGATTTTTTCACTTTCAAAAAAAATGCTTCTTTACTTCAGATAGCCGAAGAAATAGAAAAAGAAACCAGAGTTCCTATCGCTCATGAAACACATAGATCACGGTTCTCTTTTGCGGCCCATGTCTGTGCCCAATACCTGGATAGTTTTCCTGATCTGAAACTTACTTCAGATTTCTCCCACTGGTGTTGCGTAGCAGAATCTATGTTAGATAATCAAAAAGAGACGGTTGCTAAGGCGATTAAGCATAGTTATCATATACATGCTCGTGTAGGATCTGCTCAAACACCACAAGTAATAGATCCTAGAGAAGATCGATATAAGCCGGAGTTATCTACTTTTATAAAATGGTGGAAAACCATGATTGATCATGCAAAAGCACAACAGAGAAGCTATATTACTATTACTCCAGAGTATGGTCCATATCCATATGCTACTTATACACCCAATACCAATGCACTAATGGGCGATCAATGGCAAATTAATCAATTTATAAAAGAAGAACTATCTAGATCATAAATAGTGTTAAAGAAGGATAGGGAAGTAAAACTTAATATCCAGTTTGTTTTTTTCTCGTTCTTCATGAATATGGATTCCATAGTCACTAGTAAATATTGTTGTTTTGCCCAATAGTCTTTGAGCGTCTAGAGAGAAGGTGATTATTACCTCTTTAGTTTTTCCTTTGATAGTCAGATTTCCTATGACTTTATATGTATCTGTTCCAAAATGAACTACATGTGTGCTGGCAAAAGCTATTTTGGGGTACTTTTTCTTGTAAAAGAATTTCTCCCACATCAGATGTCCATCTCGTATAAAATTATCAGTATCCAGTGTTTTTATAAGTGCAGTACCCTTAAAAGTGGCATTATCTGGGTCTTTGGGGTTAAAATTAATTTTAAAATCTAATCCCGAAATAGTACCTGAAGTTTTATCATGAACGAAATTAAATGACACTTTTGAGTTTTCGACATCAAATTCTAATCCACGAAAATCATTGATTAAGGAATAATCAGCAGTGGGGCTAAATATATTTGCGGTAGGAAGATCTGTAGGATTTGAAATAATATCTTGTCCGAATCCTTGTAAGAATAATAGTCCCCCGAATAGTATGTTGAGAAAAAATCTCATAAATCTATTAAATCATTTAAATATAAAAAGAATCAAGAACCATTCCAAGGGTTAATGTTATTTTGGGAGTTTTTTGACAAATTACTCTTCTCAAAAATTATACGTTTTCAAAGATTCAATTTTTCCTACAAAGTTATTTACTAGTACATTGATTAAAGTAAGATGTTTTGTAAGAATTTTTAGCGGTATTGATTGTTAAATAAGTATAAGTTGTTAAAAAAGAGTCAATTAAATTCATTTAAGATCAAAAAAATTAATAAATTAGAAAGAGAATTAATAATCAGTCTGGTAATTCATAAAAACTTATCATTATGAGTAAAAAAGAAAAACCCAAGAGAAAAAGACGATTCGCAGACTTCCAAAACAAATATCGTAGATCTTCTAATTTTGGATATGGATCAAAAAGAGATCGGTTTGCAATTGCAGGAAATGGAGAATTATTAGCTTCGAGTGACGATTTAGATGAAGAACAAAGGTCGTGATCCTAATAGAACGTCTTTTAATTACCTGCTAATGGCTTGTTTTTTTACAGATACTTTTAGATACACAAGAATTATGATAGAAAGTATTGCACAAACCAAAAAACCAATAAATAAAGGTAGTGTAGTGTCTAGTACAAATCTTCCTATATAAGTGCTAATAGGTACTGCCATAATGGTAGATATAAAACCTGTGATGGCAGCGGCTATTCCTGCAATATGACCAACAGGTTGCATTGCCAAAGCCCTCAAGTTTCCGAATAAAAAACCAATAGCAAAAAATTGCAACCCAAAAAACAGCAATAAAACAACAACACTTGGATTCGGACTATTATAAAACATTACAATATACAATAGCGAAATTCCGAAAAAAGCAAATAGGGAAGTGGTTACCAATTTTTCCATTCCATATTTTAAAACAAGAGTTCCGTTTAAAAAAATAGCAGTACCAATAGATATAGCTAATAAACCAAATATATACGGAAATTCTTCTTTTAGGTGATATTGTTGCTCAAAAATTTGCTGAGAAGTACTCAAATAAACCATAAAGGATCCCGTGATAAATCCAGAAATGATTGTGAACCCAATAGTATCTTTGTGTTTTGCTAACTCTTTTATCCCATCTACAAAGATACTTGGCGTAAACTTAATACGCTTTGAGACCTCTAATGTTTCGGCCTGTCTTTTCCAGAACCATATAGAGATCAGTACCCCAAATATTAATTGGATATAAAATATAGCCTGCCAGTTGTAATGATCGAGTATAGATTTGCCCAGTGCTGGAGCAATAATAGGAACCAAAATAAATACTACAGTAATAAAAGACATAATGCGAGCCATATAATCCCCGCTATAAATATCTCGAATCATAGCAATACTAATCGTTCTGGGAGCAGATAACCCAATACCTTGTAGAATTCTACCTAAAATCATCATCTCCAAACTGGTCGAAAAAATGCATATAAAACTAGCAATAATAAAGAGAACAATACCAATATAGACTATGGGTTTTCTACCCCAACTATCAGATATAGGACCAAAAACAAGAGGACCAATACCCAGCCCTAAAAAAATCATGGTAATCAATAACTGATTATCAGCCAGGTTGGTAGTACCAATGGTATTTCCGATAATATCTAGTGCTGGCAAAAGAGCATCAATAGCCAGTGCAACAATAGACATTAGTGATGCCATCAGTATTACGAATTCAAACTGTGCAAATTTCTTTTTTAACATCCGGCAAAAGTAGCGTATTTACTATGATTAATGGATGTTATAAATGTTATTTAATATATAAATAATGAAGCGTAAAAACACTTTAATACCGTATGTTTTGGAGATAATCATTGTATATCTAGACATTGGTATCTGTTAATGTTTTTTAAATTGGGATGGTACTTGAGGCATTATTTGGTATATTTTAATAAAAAATGAAAACTCTTATTTTAATACTAGTTTCCTGTATGTTAGTGAGCTGTGGGAGTTCACAAGATCTGAAGGTATCAGCAGAAAAAAACAAAGTTCTTACGGAGTTAGTAGCTCAAAAAAAGTTTGAAATCTTATCAGACTGGGCATCGCCTATGGCAAGCAGAAGTCTTAATGCTTTGGCTAATAGTAGATTGTTTCCCTGGGGAAGTACCGCAAACAATATAAACCTTTCTGGTAACGGAAATCATTTTAGAATGTATGGGGATAGTATTTCTATGTATTTACCGTATTATGGGGAACGACAAATTTCTAACGGATATAATACCAATAATAATTTAGAATTTGATGGTATCGCAGATGAATGCGATATCTCATATCATGAAAAAAAACAGCGATATTTAATTAAACTAAGACTCAAAAAAAATACAGAATCCTTTGTAGTGTCTGTACTGCTGTATAATAATTTGTCTAGTGATATTACTGTTATTAGCAATCACCGTACGTCAATTAGCTATAGAGGGAGAGTATTAAAGTTAGAAAAAGAAGACAGTGGGCTTATCAATTAGAGGAGGTGTCCTTTTGTTGTGTAAATAATTTTTAGAAACTCACTCCCTACGGTTATATACAAGTAGTTTTTATGAAATTTTTAAGGATTTTGGTGTATTATAACTTAGGGGATTACCTTACATTTGCTAGTTTAAACCAACCACAACGTAGATGCTTTTTAATCCACTGGTACCACCTATATTTTTTCAAAATCTTATAAAACTATTACTTCTAATATCTTCATAAATATTCATGCTCTTATAGCGGTAAGATACCATAGAAACAACCAATATTTTCAACGTCAAAATTTGAAACCAAATAATGATATATGTTTATAAAGAGGGTTAAACATATAATTATAACAAGCATATAAACCAAGTAATGAAAAATTATTTAAAACATAAATCACAACAAATGCAAAACACACTTACATCTATTATTACCATATTTTTTTTCGCATTCATAAGTACTCAACAGGCTTTTTCACAAGAAAGGTCTTATCAATTTAATAGCCAATTGACGTATACAGATAGTAACCGTGGCAAAGTAAATGATCGAAAAATGCATATTTTTGTGGGGGATGGTGTATATGCCATAGTAGGAAGAAAA
The DNA here is from genome assembly GCF_002895435.1 of Aquimarina sediminis. Lineage (GTDB taxonomy): Bacteria > Bacteroidota > Bacteroidia > Flavobacteriales > Flavobacteriaceae > Aquimarina > Aquimarina sediminis. The sequence continues at coordinate 420,925 of NZ_POYJ01000001.1, read as the reverse complement.
CAAGAACTGATTATCGATACAAAAGATGATCTATTGATGGAAACCGATGGTACATATTATAGGATAAGTGACAATATCAAGGTGAAAAATGAAGTAAAATCCTTCTTTAAAAGTTTTAAATTTTTAGAAAAAGATATAAAGGAAGAGTTGGTATATTGCTCTTTAGAAGTTGCAAAAGGAGATAAAAAGGAAAATGTACAGGTAATTTTTGATACAAAAGCACCAAATATGATGCCCTTATTAAAGTTTTTGGGCTTTGATAGCAATGGAATCGATAAAGCTGGAGTAAGACAGGTTGATTTTAAGCAAAAAGAATTAAAAATAGAACGTATAACACCTGTAGAACGCAACTTGAAGCTTGCTGATACCGTAGCAAAAACGGATAAAGATTTTGGATTGCGAAAAAGAATGTATGTTAAGCGTACTAGACTAGCATATGAGTTAGAGCATTATGTAGATGAACCATTTATTTCGGAGAACTATATATTAACTACACAGGTAAATGAATTAAAGCAAGAAGCAATTACTTTGGCAAAATGTGTAGTAGCTAATGGAGTAAAAAGTAATATTGCTTGCATGACAATGAAGGAAGATTTTTTGAAAAAGCGAAGTGATTTTTTGATAAAGTTAAAGGAAGATAATGAGTTTGTTGCTAAAGAGGTAAAGGCGCATTTGAAAAAGACTATTGGACGATTTGGTATATAAGAAAGAAATAAAATAAAAACGAAGTAAAATTCCCGGAGCCAGTCTTCGGGAATTTGATTTTAAAGAAGTAATGATAACAGTACTGAAAAACATATAAAACCTTCAAAATCTTAAAAAGGAGTGCATGTTCTGAAATATTCTATTTTACATAATATAAATTATAGTACAAATATCATATTTCGATTATATCTGGTTGTTATGCCATTTGATAGCTATAATGTTATATTATGTAAAATATCCCATAATGTTTAGTTCTTCGTAATAAACCTTTGTACTTGGGTCATTAAACATTTGGCTTTGGGTTTAGTACTAAACAAGAAACATTCTGCTGTTTGTAGCTATAATTAGCCATTATGTAAAATTGCCGCTGCCTATGCGCTCGATTGCTTTTTATAAATTAAACGCTTACTGGCGTTTATTTCTAAACTCAATTTCCAACCGCATAGCCACCGCCATAAAAAAGCTAACCTTTTAGATTTGTTTAAAAATCGCGTATTCGATAATAATCCTGCAATATTTTTTTCTACGGCATTCTCGTAAAGGTTTCCGCAAGAGTACAAAATTACTCTGCGAGATAATTTCTGTACACTTGCTCAAATTCTACTAAGATTCAACATTTTTTGATTTCTACTATTTAAGAATATTTAGAACTGGAATTGCTTTGAACTAACCTTAAACCATATAAATATTAAGAATATGTATTGCTAGACCTCTAAAATATGTACGCTCTTTCACCTATTGTTTTAGCCAAAGTTTTCTGAGGCCGTTTTACCAACGCTTCATCTGGGTAAAAACGCACGCTCTATTTTACATAATGTAATAAAGCTAAACTTTTAGTTTACGAATTATATGTTTCAAGGCATACTTTTCTAATTCTTTAATGGATTTGCTTGATATTTTAATCTCCCAATTAGATAAACTAGGCATTAAACTAACTTCATTGTTTATAAAGATATTACTGTCGGATTCTGATAGTTGTTTAGATGGGATTACATAAACAACTCTTGGTTCTTGATTCATTACCAAAACTAAAGCGATAAACGAGTTATCTTTTAGCTCTCTTAACTCTTTCTTTAAGATTTTAATACTAAGTTGTACTGTATCTAAATCAAGCGGTTGTAGATATATTGTATTGTTTCCTATTAAAAAATCAACCCCTTCCCTCCCATCGGTTTTAGCAGTTAATTCTATGTTATGACTTTTTAATTCTGATTTTAGGAACTCTAAGGCAATCATTTTGTAGAAACTAATAACTCTCTAATATCCACGTCTAGGATTTCCGCTATTCTTTTTAAATCCTTTAAATGTGGTTGTGATTTATTATTACAAAATGCAGTTACAGAAGTCGTACTTTTTCCTAGCTCTTCTGCAAGCCAAACTTGTGATTTCCCTTGGATTACTAATACCTCTTTTATTCTATTTATCCTTTCTATTGCCATAATTATTTGATGTATTCTACTCTAAATATATAATACATACTTAATAAAACATAAGTTTAAATTAAATTTTAGTAATCTAAACTTGTATTTTAAAAATTAAATTTATAAGTTTGAATTAACTTTATGTAAGTTAAAATTATATAAATGTAATTTTTAGTTGAATTTTTATTGTTAATAACTTTATTTCAAATTTTATGCCATATCCTAAATACACCAAAGCCGACCTTGAAAAAATCGTATATACACAACTAGATAATCTAAATGCAATTCACGACTTGCTTCGCATTATGAAAATACAAAACGAATTGATTGAAAATGCTAATAAAAAATTAAAGGATGAAGTGATTGACTTTAAAAAACGAGTTAATTATGGGAGTGGTAAGCTTGAATAAAGGCTAAAAACCTATAGAGATTTTACTCTTTTGAACTTGTAATATTTCATCCTCTATAGAATCTATTTCTTCTTTAGATAGATTTTTATCATATTTTAAATTATTCTCTTTTATCTTTCTCGTTAAGAGTTTTATATCTTTTTTATAATTACTGTTTTCAGTTACTAATTTAATTAATGTATACCAAGAGCACCAAGATGCTCTGTTATCTTCTTTTTGGTCAGAAAAATGAGAAAAATTACGTCCTAAAATTAACAATTCAATGTTCTTAATATCATTCTGATTTATTCCTTTTATATCATTTTTAATTAGTTCAAATATTTCTCTCTCTTTTAGCCAACTCTCAACTTTATCAATCCATTTAATACTAGAACTATAAAAGTTTTTAGACATACTATATCTCATTTTCATAGAAGCACCAAAATCATCTAACCACTTTAGCTGAACTAGTAATATTGTTTTACTATTAATATCATATATTAAAGCATCTATATCTGTTATCAATTTACCATTTAGTTTAAGGTTGATATTTCTAGAAATAGAAATTAAATTTTTAGCATCTAAAAGTTTATACAGATCATCTTTAAAAACTTTTTCCCTGTGGTTCACTGCGTTAAAGTAATCTCTTTCATAATTAAATTTTAAAGAACGAGTTAGATATGCGAATGGATTATTTAAAATTCCTGCTAATGATTTCAATATAAACTCTTTTGATATTCTTATTAATGGCGGTGGTGCATTTCCTGCAGAATCTCCAAGTTTATCAACATCCTTTTCATCAATTGAAAGTTTAACTAAAAAGGAAAACACTTTTTTATAGTCAAGTTTTTTGTGAATAGAAATACTATACGCCAAATCATCAATTCTCTCATCCAAGGGGTATAAATTCCAAGGATTAATTGTATAATTAGTTTTTCTTAAAAGTGCTAAACAATGGTCTTTATGTTTCAAAGAATAACCAATAATAGCTTCTATAATCATAATAATTTCTCCGAAACTCAATAAGCCAAATTTTGCATCTAAAGGAAAAGAATCACTACCAGTCATTCTTCTTCTAAAAAGCCTTCCTACTATTTCATAATGTTCATCTAATTCACTGGTAGAATCATACCTTATAAAATGTTCTTTCCAAATAGAAACTTTTTCAAAAACCTGTTTCTCAACTATTGGTTTTAAATACTTTAATCGTGTTAAATCTTTTTCAGAAAAAGAAATTTGGTTTTGCCACCAATTAAAATCTTCTACAACTAATTGTTCCCTATTTGGAGATGGAAAAAGATTAGTAAATTTATAATCATTAGCATTTATTTTATTTATACTAAATAATTGTTGATTAGCTAGTTCTATATATTTTTCAATATAGCCTATGTGTCCAAATCTAATATTTGTATCGTTAGCCCATTTAACTCCATTACTATCAGACACGAATAATGGGTAACCAGATTTATTTATACTTTTATCAATAAATGTTTTTAAGCTGTTATAAAAACCTGCTGAAATATAACTGAAAACTATATATGCATTTTCATATTCTTTGTCTTCTCTTGGCAAAAGAAAATAAATATATACGAATGCACTATCTATAGACCTAGTTAATTCAAGCATAGCGATACGAGAATCATCAAAAGAAAATGTTTTTCTTATTTTAAGTTTTTCTTGTTCAATTTTACTTCTTATTTCTTTTATATAAATTTCTTTTGTCATTTATTTTTAGATACGTATATACTAATTCAATTGTAATCAATAAATTACAATTTAAAATTTTTTAACTATAAATAATGAAATACTCGCAGATAATATTTGGTAAAGATTTGTATGATTTAGAATACAATGATATTGTCCAATTTTTCAATGAAGAAAAAGAGGAAACTTTAAATTTAGAATTTAAATCGTATCCACCTCAAGGCAACCATAATGATAAAGAAAATGCGGTTTTTAAAGCTATTTGTGGTTTATTGAATTCAGAGGGAGGAATTGTTGTTTGGGGGGCTCCAGTTGAAACCCGAGACGCTCAAGGCAATACTTCTGCTGCAGGAGCTTTAACTCCATTTTCGACAACTTTGGATAGAGATAGATTAATTAATAAAGTTTCGAGTGTTATTGTACCGTTAGCTATTGGGATTCGTGTTCAAAAATTAGATGACCCAAATGGAAATTCTATATTTATAATTGAAGTAGAAAAAAGTAATTTTAAACCACATCAATTTAAAGACAAGTACTATATCCGTTTAGATGGACAAACTAAAGTTGCACCCCATTACTTAATTAGTGCAATGATGAAGAGTGTAGATTTCCCAATAGTTAAAGGCCATCTAAGGTTAAAAAGTATTGAAAATTTAGATGGACATAGAATTTCATTAAGATTCAGGAAAGTTGTTTTTAACACATCTGAATTTAATAATGATTTAAATGTCTTTATTAGAGTTGTAGCGTCTCCTGGTATTATCATTGTAAATAATGAGCAATTTGGAGGAAATTATAATAGTCCAGGAATGAAAATATTAAGTAATGGTAGACCTAGTATGTCTGAATTTAATTTGATAGTAACCTCTCAACAATTGATTCAAGCAAATAATGAAATACGAATAATTTTGAATTTTGGAGGTGAAAAGTCTCCTTCCAAAATCTCTTCATATAGATATTCTCTCGCAAATTTAATCTTAGGAAACGTGGCTGATGAAAATACTTTTCTTATTGAAAAAAAGGAAAATAGTCTTCCCTCAGATTCTAATGATAAAACGGCAGATGAACAAATTAATGAACTCTTAGATTTGTAATCCCATTCCATACACATTCCCGCTTCACTCCTATCGTCGCTTCGGGCAAAGCGTATTCCATTACATTTTTAAAGAAACATTTAGGAAGAAAAAAATAAAAGAAGATTAGTATTCGTAAAAGCTTTTTTCCAAAGCAAAGTTACATAACGCAGAACATTATAGTACAAATGTATTGTAGCAAATTGGCGGATGCTTGTGTTACTGACAATTTAAAATGTGGATTATAATAATTTAAAATGTGGAATTTTTTTGAGACTCTAAAAATACTTTTTCAGCATTCACAATATCTACAAGAATTTGTCCTGTGAAAAATTTCGTGAAAAACTCGTGAAAATTGGCTTCATTTCTAGTTTAGCAATATAAAATTCTGTGAAAAATACTTTTCTAAGTAAAATCCGTAATTCTCATAAATCGAATATTCCGTACAATGGTTGTTACTGACAATTTAAAATATGGACAGGGATTATTTAAAATATAGACTATCCTTAGCTATACAAAATGATATCTCTATAATTAATAGTACCTACGAGAATCCGCTATGTGAAAAATTTCATGAAAAAAGCGTGAAAACTGGCTTTATTCTGAGCTTAAGCAATAATAAATTCTGTGAAAAATATTTTAGTGTATTTCAAAGTCAAATCAATAATTCGCATATTCTGTACAATCGTATATAAATTATTAAATATGCGATTCTCAAGGATAAGGATAATGGAGAAATATTTATAAAACAATATTCTCGATACTATAACTTAAATATTGTTCTACAGAATAACTTTCTAAATCAGGATCAATATCAATTTCTCTTAAAACAAGCTCTTTGCTTCTATTATCTGTATAAGAATCAATAGCATTATGAAATTTCATTAAGCTTTCTTGACTCATCATAAACCCAACTCGATATAGTTTCCCATCACTCTTTGGGTAAACAATTATTTTCCAAAATAATCTAGGTATTTTAATGTATGTATCATTGACTTTAGTTACAAACTCGGGATCATTGGATGATAAAACTGGTCCGGTAAACACGCAAACTTTTAAATCTTTATTTTCAGTTTCTTTGTGTAAAACATAATCTTCCAGGTTTACCCAAATCTTTCTGTTTAAATCTTTATGTTGAGGAACAGAATTACTATAATAAAATGTGGCAGGAGACCGAAAATAAAAAATACATCTAAAGAGTATAAAAATATTAAATATGGATTGAAGAACTTTTCAATCCATATTTAAAGTACTTAACATAACATAACAAGAGCACAAAATAGTTATCGTGCTCTTGTTATCCAGATCTTATTTTAAGGTAAAATTTATAAGGTGATTGAATTCAGAATTTCTTTGGCACTTTTGCCTATTTCTCCATCGACATCCAAGGAAATAGCTTTTTTGAGTACTTCTTTGGCTTTTTGAGTCTCTCCTGCAGCAATATACGATTCTCCAAGATATTTATAAGCTGTAGCCGAATTTGGAAATAACCCTAAAATCATAGAAAACACTTGAATTGAAGCCTGAATTTGAGGTACGCGACCACTTTGTAATAAAATGTTCCCTACAACAATCAACCCTTTCTCAAAATCATAAAAAGCATACAGTGGATCTTGGATCATTTTTGGAAGTTCTTCTGCCAGTTTTTGTGTTTGTCCAGATAAATATAAACTTACTACATAATCCATTGGTCTAGGTTTAAAATCTGGTGCGTTAAACGTTAATGCTGCTTCTAATACAGGATCTTGATTACTAGCGTACTCCTCAAAACTCATAGTAACTGGAACACTAGGGGCTATCCAATCTGCATTTTCTAATGCGGGCTTATCTTGCCACCATAAATACGACAGAGAGATATCAATTCCACTGTTTGGTAGTGTTACAGGACGGTTATCACCCCAAAAATTAATATTTTCTGCTGTGGGTTCTCCTACAAAAATAACATTGGTATAATTATCAATTTCATTAACCAGGTTTTGACAAGCAGAAAAAGTACGTTTTCCGATAATAACAAATAACTTTCCTATTTTATTTATCTTTTCAGATTTAATAAGACCTTTTATAACATCTTTATTTAAGTAGTTATTTCCTCCACCGTTTAAACGCAAATCAATAATTAACTTCTCTGTGTCATTAGTTTCTATATCTTTAAAAACACGGGTATAAAAATCCTTGGTACTTTCTTCAGCTTCATCAGCAATTCTACTATGTCTTATATACATCGCTTTTTCTTTGGCTAAGTATTCTGAAAAATAAATCTTGTCCAAGTGCTGTAAATATAAAGGTGTTGTCGACTGATCTCTGGCATCTAACCAATTTTCATTTTGATGAACAAAACCACGGTGTGTTGGTACTCTTTCTCCTTTGGCCAATGCAGTAAAAGATTGGGTAAATACTTTTCCATTTTTTTCTAATGTCAGTGCAACCTTGTTTTGAAGGGTTTTTGTAATTTTTTGGGCATGTAAGACTTCAGGATATCGTATATTATTAATTCCATAGGCTTTAAAATATTGTGAGTTCTCTACTTCTACGGTCGGTTCGATTGCTTTTAGAACTTCTGTAATTGGCTTCCCCTCTACCGCTATGACTTTGGCTCCAACTGCTTCTGGGTAGCCCTTGTGTGCTCCCTGAATATAGATTCCATCATTAAATTCATATACATTGAACGGCAATTGCGAAAACTCAAAAGGTTTTTGATGAAAACTAATATAGGTATGCCCATATTTGAATAAGGAAATGATTCTTGCCATGCCAACGATGATTTCATGTTCCTGTAAATTTGGGATGTTCTTATATAAGGTTTCTACTTCTGCGTCGAATATGTCTTTGGTCGTTTTTACAAAAAGAAATAAGTAGTCTTTATGCACGGTATTTTGAATAAAACGAAGATCTTCTTGCCATTGGGCTGTAGTTACGGTTTCTTGTGACCATAGTTGAGAAAATAGGATTAGGTTGAGAATAATTAATATTTTTTTCATGATGCTATGTTTAAGCCCGAATTTATATTTCGGGAATTTTGATTATGTATTAGTGATTTAAAAATGAATGTTTTATTTACTGTTTGCTCGTTCAAAAATTAAAGTAGCAAAAGATTGCACGCCATATTTTATGGTGGTTTCGTCCACAGCAAAATTTGGTGTGTGTGGCATAGAATTGATGCCTTTTTCAATATTAGATCCGCCTAAGAGAAAAAATACGCCCGGTACTTTTTGTTGATAGTAAATAAAATCTTCGCCAAAAAATGGAATTTGCCCATACAAAGGTTTAAACATTTCCTTGTTATAGAAACTAGAAATTGTTTTTGATGCCATTTTTGTAAGTTCAGAATCATTTATAGGGGTTGGATTATCCCTTGAATAGCCAATAGAAATAAAAAGATTTTTATATTTAGAATTAAGGATTTGGTTCTTTATTTCAAGAGGGATACTATACGTATTGCTACTATTAGTTTCGAAGAAACTAGCGCTAAAAATAGTAGTCCCCTGATCTTTATAAAGCTTTGTTCCTTCAATAAAAAAGTAATCTCTATAAATTGTTTCTTTACTTGTAATTCCTATTTTAGGATCAGTTGTATTATTTATGATATCCCAAGGTGAACCTTTAAGGGGATTACGAGAAAACCCGTTTAAAATATCATTCATAAAATTTTCTAATTCCTTTTTATTGGCACTAGGTTGGAATGTTACTTTTAGAGATCTTTGATATGCAAACAACTCATTAGATTTAAAATTAATCACACCCGATTCACCTGGGCCGATATGTAATCCATAAATTTCATTTGGTTCAATAATATCAAATAAGCCGTCCTCAATCATATCTTTTGCACCAGTAAAGGTTTCTTCTGCTGGTTGAAAAATGAAGTATACAGTACCTTTCAGGTTTTCTTTTTGCTGTGATAAAACAGTCGCAATACCCAAACCAATTGTGGTATGCACATCATGGCCACAAATATGTCGTACACCTTCATTTTTGGATATAAAATCAACAACATCTGGTTCTTTTGTTTTTATAGCATCCATATCAGCTCGCCATGCTATTTTTTTACCTTCTTTACCTCCTTTTAAAATTCCAACGACTCCATTACCTCCGATATTAGTTTTTACTTCTAATCCTAAATCCCTTAAATATTTAGCAACGATTTTAGATGTTCTTTTTTCTTGCTTAGAAATTTCTGGATTCATATGTAAATCACGTCTTATTTTGACTAAGCTATCAAAAATCTCTTTGGTAGAATTTACAAAATGCTGGTAAGTATTGCTTGGTTTTAGGGATTGAGAAGAAAGTGTTGTAGTAACAAATAGAGTTGTTATCGCAATTAGTTTTAGTTTCATGATGTTGCTTTTGATTACATCACAAACATAGTTTTAACACATCTTCTATAGTAGTACCTTCTGTTGAAACGTAGGTATTAATACTTGAAATGTCGCTATCTATCTATTCATCCATTCTTTAAAATCACTTGTCTTTTGTCTACTTACAATAAACTCTTGATCACGGGGATTGGTAATAGATAACTTAACACGATGGTTAAAATAAGGGTCAATTTTATAGATTGAATTTTTGGATATAATCTGACCTCTATTAATTCTATAAAACTTAGTATCGTCTAACGAGTCAAATAATTGATCCATCGTCTCATCTATAATGTATCGTTTAGTATGAGTCACGCCAAAAGTGATACTATCCTGAGAATATGCGTATAAGAGTTCTGAGATTCTAATTTGAACAAACCCACTACCCTCTTTAACCAGTATACCCGATCGTTTTTGTGGTGTTTGCATGGAACTAAGAAGTTCTTTTAGAAGTACCGGTTCAATTTGAGTAGCTGCCTTATTAGAATTCATAAATTTTTGTAAGGCTGTATCCAATTCATCGTTCTGAATAGGTTTAAGTAAATAATCGATACTATTTACTTTAAATGCCTGAATAGCATACTGATCAAAGGCTGTTGTAAAAATAATCGGGGCAACGACTTCTACTTTCTGAAATATTTCAAAACTCAGCCCATCTGCTAATTGAATATCCATGAATACAAGATCTGGCGAAGTATTTTGCGCAAACCATAAAACTGCATCTTCAACAGTATCAATAATATCTAATAACTGAAAATTAAAGGCACTTTTGGATAATAAATTTTGTAATTGCCTTGCAGCCCTCGGTTCATCTTCAATGATTAGTATTTGCATAATTTTTATTTTGATCGGATAATTTTAATAAAGGTAACACAACGGTAAATTGATTTCCATCATTTATAATTTCTGGTGATTTTTTAGAAATTAAAATATATCGTTGTTCAATATTTTTTAACCCGATTTTTGTAGATGGTGTTTGGGTTGATTTTGCTTGAATTTTGTTACTTACAACCAAGGTATCGCCTTTAATGACTACAGTGACAAGTAAAGGTTTGGCCTTAGAAACGATGTTGTGCTTTATGGCATTTTCTAGCAAAAGTTGTATACTCATAGGCACTATCATTGCGGAGTGTTTATCCTCGGGGATATCCCAATTCACTTTTAGGTTATCTCCAAATCTCTCTGATTGAATATGAATATACGCTTTAGCAAATTTCAACTCTTTTTCTAAGGAAATTAAATTTGAATTATCAGATTCGATAATAAAGCGATATACACCAGATAAATTATCTACAAAATCTTTAGCATCTTCCTTAGTGTCATTGTCAATAATATCTCGCAAGGTATTTAAGCTATTAAACAAAAAATGAGGCTGCGCTTGATTTCTTAAAGTATCTAACTGCGCCTGTATCATTACCTGTTTTGTTTGTTCTTCTTCTCGAATTGATTTTTTAAGCCTAACATAATAATAAATTGCCTCATATATTGCCATTGTCATAATAATAATCAAAAAAACGGGTAAAAGAACCCTCAAAATTACCATATGTGAAGATTCGAATCCTAAAAAGATAAAAAATTGTGCAAGTAAAAAACCCATTGTAAAATCAACAAATAGGATTACACAAATAATTGCAAAAAGCAAGAAAATAATACGCTTAAAATCATCTTTGAAATCGGGATATTTTTTTCGTAAAAAAATCAAAATAGACCTTATGATAAACCAATCACAAATGACATTAATTAATGCAGCAAACCAACCTATAACTACTAATACTATTGATGCTCTTTCTGATGGATTATTGAATAAATAGTTTGTAATAAGACTTATAATAAGAATACCAATTACAGAAAACCAAATATCATTAAAGCCTAAATACTGTATGCGTCTTTTTTTATTAAATAGTGCCATTAATTATAAGCTTATTAGTGATATTACTTTTAGGTTAATACGAATAACGGAATTATTTGAATTGCATACAAACCAAAAGGAATACTGTTATTAGCAATTCAAATATCTTAGGATTCACAAAAAAATGAAATCATAATATTTTGAAATGTCGTAATTGGTTTCTGAATTGTGATCCTTTTGGGAAATGATGACAAAAAACAAATACAACTAACCAACCTCAATTAATTAAATACACTATTGCTTAGGTCTTAAATTATCAATAATCTGCGCATCCACCCAAAATATATCTATGTTTTCATATTGGTCAGAACCCATGTTTCTATTAAAGAAAAGGTATTTCCCGTCTGGCGTTACACGTGCACCCGCTTCCCAAGCGTCGGTGTTTACCTTTTCACCCAAGTTGATAGCTTTCCCCCATGAACCATCTTGTTGCTTAAAGCTAACATAGATATCAGCATCGCCAAACCCACTATCTCTTTCACAATCCCACAGGATATACGATTCATCTGGAGCAATGAATGGATGAGCATTCCATTTTCCAGCGTTTATTTCTTTGCTGAATGGCTTAGGATCCTCACGTTTACCTTCTATTAATCGTGAATAACGAAGAACACCATTACCGTCTCTGGTTGCCTCGTCAAAAGCATAGGTTCCTTTTGATGAAGCTGTTAGACGCATGATGTGGATGTCTTTAAAAGGTTTTCCTAAACTTTTTAACTCAGACCAACCTCCTGTCATAGTGCGTTCCTTATAATTTTTGCCCAAATGTATAACCTTACCATCAGGAGAGATAAAAGGTTGTCCCACTCTTGGAGATATTACTGACTCTTGCCAGTGATTATTTTTATATTGAAAAACTACAAATTCTTGTTTTTTATTTTCTCCAGCTTCTCTGATGAAATAGAATTCTTTAAAGTCGGGCGTGAAGACACCACTTACTTCCCATCCTTTCGTAGAAACAATATCAGGAGCGAAAACTTTGGGCGTTAAACCGGGTCGTTTTTGCCCTAAATAACGATCTTCAAAGGATGGAGAACCACTTTTTACAAATGCTGGAATGATTACTTTTGAAACCTGAGTCATTATCGTATCCTCCCTGTCATGACCATTAATCACAATAATCAAGTCCAATTCTTCTACTGTTATAATGTATTGTCCTCCTCCTCCCCAAGCAAAACTGGTACTATAATCTATATCCTCAACTGTGATATCTGTTTGGTAAAAAAAATAACCGTAGTTATAATTTTTGGGCATCCAATCTTGAGTAGGTTTAGTAACGTTACTGATAGCCTTTGCTAGGTAATCTTCTGAAATAAGCTGTTCTCCATTCCATTTGCCTTTATTGGCAATTAAGGAGCCCAACTTCAACATATCGCGTGATTTTAGACTTACACGCCATCCCGCCTCTGGCTGACCACTTACGGCATTCTTCCAATGATAATTGGTGATACCTAATTTGTCTAGCAACTCTTTCTTAATAAAATCTTGGGCATTTCCAGGTACAACGGCATCAATTACTTGCATTACCAAAATGGGATTATAGTTACCATATTTGTATACCTGAGTGTCTTGAGTGATTGGTGTACTATATTCCAAAAGAGTCTGAACAAATCCTTGCCCTTTTAACTCACTAGAAGGTTTTTCTAATTTTTTACGCTGTTCTTCACTAATACCAAGACCCCCATGCATAATCAATGCTTTATGGAGCGTGATTTTTTCTGCACCTTTAGCAAGATTTGTTGTATCCAGTTCTTTGAGAAAGCTGATTAGAGGTTTGTCTAAATCAGCCATAGATAAATAGCCTAGCTGTATAGCTCGACCAAGTAACAAACTGGTATAGGCTTTAGTTGCTGAAGCTTGCGGATGTGGCAGATCGACACGACCTTTTCTGTAATAGGATTCAAAAACCAATTTGTTTTTGTGTGAAATAAGTAAGGCATCGTAATCGCCATGTAGCGTCGTATCAATAATCTCTTGGGCTAGTTTTAGAACCATTGCTTTATTACCACCATCAACTCCTAGCTTACCAACCAGAATATTATCTTCTCTAGCCTGTGGTGCTGTATCAATAAAGGCTTTTTCTAAATAAGGAATATCCCAAAATGAGAGTTCTGCTTCTGCGGTTGTGACCATTGGTGCATGATTCTCTTTTTGTTGAGCGAAGCTACTAATCGTAATAACAAGAAGAGTGATAAATAATAATCCTATTTTGTTTTTCATAGTCGTTATTAAATTTTTCGTTTTAATATATTTTTGATTCTATTTCTTTTATGGTAGTATTATTCACTTTTTTGTAGTTCTTCAAGCTTATGTCTGGTACGGTTATTTTTAGGGTTTAACTCAAGCGATTTAGTGTAGTTTTTAATTGCCAGATCAATTTCTCCTATTTTCGTACAAGCTTCTGCATAACTATCATACACTTTAAAACTATCTGGATAGAGTATCATATTCATTTTGAAAATGTCTTGTGATAATCTCATTCTATCTTCATGGAAAAAACTATATCCTACATCATTTAAATAGTCTTCAGTAACAGTAAGATAAGTTGGGTCATCTTCGATTAAGGTTCTATATGCATTAAGTGCTTTGTCAAAGTCGCCTTCCAGAAGGAATTCTACTGGTTCTTTTTTATAAGTATTCATCTTAACAAAAGTTGCAGCTACTGTCCCATCGTTTCTATTCAGGTAAAGTAAATTCACTGTTTTATTTGCAGTATCTGGTTTGAATTGAATAAATCGACTAGAATTTCTTCTAACAAAACTACTATCAGAGATTTTGATGAGTTCTTCTGCTTGTACGTCAAGTATATTTTTATAAAACAGTTGATTATCCTTTTGAAAAACTTCTACAATCCTACCATTGGACATATATCTACCAGTAATTTTGTTGATTAAAGACTGTTCAATCTCTATATTTTTATGTACTGGAACATAATTATCCCAATCATAAGCCAGAGCAACAGAACGAATCACTTCGGCATTAAAAGCTGGAAAAGTAGAATTAGTGAACACTACCACACCATAACCTTTGTCTCTATGAGCCACAATCTCAGCATAGAAACCTCTATTCCATCCGTGATGCCTTAAGTAGATTTCATCTCTTTTATTCAAAAGTTGAAACCCTAACCCCAGTGTATATGACCAACCAGAATTACTCACTCCATATGGTGTCCCCATTAATTCTGTCAGGTTTTTTGATAATCCTTTAGTACTCTTACCTTTTAAGGTTTGTTGTACATTGGTTATAAATTTTGCATAATCCTCTGCGGTTGTCCATAACCCATATGAAGCCATTGAAGGATAGATATTTCTTTTACCTTTTACCACAGAACCATCTTTTAAGTAACCCGTTGCTACTTTAGTCAATTGCTCTGTAGTAAGAGATTGATTAAAAGTACTATTATCCATTTCTAAGGGTTGTAACACGAGTTCATGCATGATCTCTGGGAATGTTTTTTTCTCAACATCCAGCATCATTTGTTGAATAGGTACATAACTAGTATATGCAAAACGAACACTTTCACCAGGCTTTTTGTTTACTGTAACTGGATCGTTTTTGGCTGGATAAGTTCCGCCTAAAATATCTACAAGTGTTGGTTTTTTTTCATTTATACTATATGATCCTGTTCCACGAGGATGTATTCCTGCAGAATGATTCAAAAGATTTTTTAGGGTAACTTTCTTTTCTTTAGTGAATTCATTTTCTGGTACTTTCCAGGATTTTAGGTAGCTATTAATGTTTTTATCTAAGACTACTTTATTTTGTTCTACAAGACGTAATGCTCCATAAGCCGTTACCGGCATACTAGTTGCGGCTGCCTGGAAAAGTGTTTGTTCTGTCACGGGAGCTTTACTTTCTTTATCCACGACACCATACCCTTTTGTCCAGGCAATTTTGCCGTTATGTATCACCGCAATACTAACACCCGGAATTCCGTAATGTTTCATACGCTCTTGTATAGACCATGTTGAATCACCATCTATGTGCACACGAGTTGTGAGACCATTTTCTACCTTTTTAATGATATCAACTGTAGTATCGGTATTCGATTCTTCTGCACATGATTGAAAAAGAATGATGAGGAGGAAGATTGTGACACTTTTTTTCATTATTAATAGCTTTTTAAGAAATTCTTCTTTTGATTTGATTTATGTTTATTAGTCGTTAAGGAGTTTGATGCTTCTATAGATATTCTTCGGATCTGAGGTGTTCAAAAACCTGAGTACCCACCCAGTAGATCTTCGATGAGTAAAGCCAGATATCATTTCTCGACTCTTTTTAGCCACCTTTTAGCGAGAGAAAAATCAGGGTCAATTGCCAATGCTTTTTCGAACATGACCTTAGCATTTTCTAGCTGACCTTGATTTCTTCGTACAACACCCATTCCGACATAAAACTCCTTAGCTTCAGGATACAGTTGTAAGGAACGTTGAAATATTTCTTCTGCGACAACTAAATTCTTACTTATTATGTTGTCAAAACCAAGGTCCATTATGACCGATACAGGTGGCTGGATTTCATATCCATATCGTTTTGATAGCATTTCGAAATGTTGTATAACTTTATCCAAGGAGTCCAATTTTTCGTAGGGATTGAAGTCAGGGTATAGCGCGAGAAGAAACATTGTGAAATCCATCGCTGGTACATGACCTTGGTTCACCAATTCATCCACTTTATAGGTAAAACTCTCTGGTTTATGGTCTGCTAAAACACGAGTGAATTCAGAAACGTGATTTGTTAATCCCTCATCATCGCTGTAAATGATGTGTAGAAATCTGTTTTCCGAAAGCGTTTTTAACCGACCTGATTTTATTTTTTGTTGAAGCTCTGTCGGTATGATCATAAGGGATGGACTGCTTGCGAAGTAGCCATTAAATAGAAGAGGGTTGTTGAGTAGTGTGTACACACAGAAAAATCCACTGTTAGAACCGCCAAAAAGAACTTTGAACGGAGCAGTCCGGTAATTATTATCAACGTGCGGTATCAGCTCTGTCTCAAAAAAGTTAATATAATTATCTGGAATTTTTGTGTCTTGATTTTTCCTTGTTGGCAACAAAATACTATTTCCTTCGGGTAAATCTATTCCAATAAGTATCATCTCAGGAATTTGTCCCTCGCCCATGTAGTCTAGTGTAGAAGCTAACATGGCGAACCGTGCTCGGTAATCTGAACCCAACATATACAGCACGGGATAGCTTTTCTTGGAGCTATCGTAGTTCTCAGGTAAATGGATTGATAGTGGAATAGTTTTGTTTAAGACTTTTGAATGAAGTGAAGATATTTCGCCTAAGGTAACTACTGGTTTGTCAGGATCTTTTTCTGCCTTTTCTTGAGCAAAGACAGTATTTAACACTATTATACATATTAATGTTAATAATTTAGTAATTTTCATATTTGCTTTATTTTTACTACTTGCAATACTAAATTATCGCATAACTTATGTTTAACAACATAAATATGATAAACGCAAAAGTTAAATGACAAAATCATTTCATCATTGATATATAGCTTTTGTAAGAAATTATAGTAACTGCTGGGTATAGATAGTATCTTTATATCCTTTTAAGAAAAACATATATGTTTAATAGGTCCATAAAGAATACTATACTCATTAATACAGGAGCTTTCTTGCTGGTTTTTATGCTTGAAACATTGAGTAATTTGTTTTTTAAAGATAATTTTGAGACTAATTATTTATTTTACGTACATGGACTTAATTATACTTTTATGATTATGGGTTTCATTTGGGTAAATCATTTTATTCTTATTCCTTTTTTCCTAGATAAGAAAAGGTATTTTATATATGGAATACTACTCATAGGAAGTTTACTTATTTTTTCCTACTTAAGAACAAATAGTTGGTCTGGCACTTCTAAAATATTCTTCTTTCTTCTTTATACAACAGGAGCTGGTATGGCTGTTTTTTTCTTAAGAAGAAACATGATCATCCAAAAAGAAAATGAGGAGAAAGAAAAATTGCAAAAAGAAATGGAGCTTACCTATTTAAAAGAGCAAGTAAATCCTCATTTTTTGTTTAATTCATTAAATAGTATTTATTCACTAGCTAGACAGCAATCGCCAGAAACTCCTGAGGTGGTTATGCAGCTCTCTGAATTAATGAGGTATCAATTAGAAAGTTCTAAAAAAAACACCGTTTTATTAAAAGAAGAACTTGAATTTATAGAAAATTATTTATTAATTGAAGAAAAAAGATTGAGTGCACGTTGTACTATTGAATTTTTAATTAAAGGAGATTTGTTAGAGTTAAGGATTTCTCCAATGCTACTCATCCCATTTGTTGAAAATGCCGTTAAACATGGTGCCCATAGTACTAATGAGCAGAGTACAATCGATATTTCTGCCTCTATAAATAATACTACCCTTCAATTTTGTGTGGTTAATTCAAAACCTCCAATGGTTTCTGCATCAAAAAGAAAAGGATTAGGTCTTGAAAATGTGAGAAGACGTTTGAATCTATTATATCCAAATTCTCACGTATTAGAGATTGATGATATAGAAAAACTGTATCGTATAAACTTATCTATTGATTTAACAGCTTCAATATTAAAAAATAGTTAATGATTAAAATTGGCATCATAGATGATGAAATACTAGCACGTAAAGTACTAGAAGATTATTGTTCCAAAATTGACAACTTCGAATTAGTATTAAGTACAGGGAATCCTCTCGAATTCATCAATTTTGCTCAGCAAAATGAAGTTGATCTCATCTTTCTGGATATAGAAATGCCAGAACTTAATGGTATGGAAGTTTTGCGTTCTATGATAAAACCACCTAAAGTTATTTTGACTACAGCGTATTCTGAGTATGCATTAGAAAGTTATAATTATGGGGTTGTCGATTATTTATTGAAACCTGTAAAAATTGAACGCTTTTTGAAAGCTATAAACAAAGTTTCGACTTCGAAAATATCGCAGGTCAAAAAAAATAGAGGAAATGAAGAACTTCAGGTAAAGCATGATGGCATGCCTGTTAATATTTCATTCAAATCAATTCTGTATATCCAAAGTTTTGGAAATTATTTGAAAATTTTTACCGATGTAAGAATGTACCTTATCTCTGAAACGCTCATTAATATAACTACGTTACTGCCCGAGAATTTTGAGCGTACACATAAATCATATATTTCGAATCTGGATAGAGTTACAAAGGCAACCAGAACATATTTGCTAATAGAAAATAACAAAGTACCTGTGAGTGCAATGTATAAGGTCACTGTTTTCAAAAAATTAGAAGGTTTGACAAAATTATAAAATGGTAGATTTCCTTTTCATACGTCCCACTTCTCCCTCCTAACATTATTTGAAAGAGTTCTTTGAAGAAATATTGAGTTAAAAAACTTTAAAAAAATTGAGGATGTCAATTCTGTATATACCCAAGGATCTTGATCTTTGGGTATATTTTTTTACTTCCAGGTAATGATTTCATCAAAATTTCTTCTAGATTTGACATGTGGTGGTTCTGCTTTTCTGTATCCAAAAGCTACCATATATGATAATCCGTACTTCTCTGTATCTACTTCAAATTTTTCTTGCAATAAAGCCTCTACTTTTTCTTGATGAAAACCTTCAATTGGGCAACTATCAATTCCTATTAAGGCGGCCGAAGTCATCATATTACCTAAAGCAATATACGCTTGCTTGGATGCCCAATCGAATAATTTCTTGTCTGTATCCAAACTAAAATCACGCTCTTGAAATTCTCTATAAAATTTTGAATACATTTCAATAACATCTTCTGGAAATTGTTTTACATTTTTCATCATATGCATTATGTAATCAGAATCCCATTTGGTCATGGGTGCTTTCATACTTAAGCCCAATACAAAATGACTTGCTGTATCTAATTTTAATGGTGCTCCCCATGCCACAGGCTTTAACAACTCTCGTAATTCTATATCTTGTACTACGATAAAATGCCAAGGCTCAAAACCAAAAGAACTAGGTGATAAATTTGCCGTTTTAAGGATAAAAGTCATGTTTTCATCAGATATGGTTTTGGTAGCATCAAATTCTTTTGTAGCATGTCTATATTGAAACGCATTTAAGACATCTTCTTTTGCAATATTCGGTGTATTCATATTTGATATTTCTAAAATTAGTATAATTACTATAAAAAGTATAGTAGCAAAAATATATATAGTAATCATTTTTCGCAATAACGGTCAAAAATGATAGTATACACATGTTTTATCAAAACACTAGTTTTCAGTTTTTTATAGTGGTTATTTTACACTATAAAAAGTATAGTTGCTAATTTAATTATAGTAGTTTATTTTTGCATATTATTAAAAAAAGGGTATTATTGTGCAATGTAAAAGACGACTTATAAAATATAATGGCAAATTGTTTTCATGCTCTACAAGTATAGCCATGGAGTTAATCGGTGGAAAATGGAAGAGTGTTATTTTAATATACCTTATAGATGGTAAGAAACGTTATAGTGAATTGAGAAAATTGATTTCAACTATTACAGAACGCACACTCAGTTTACAGCTTAAACAACTAGAGAAAGACGGGCTTATTACAAGAAAAGTATTCACAAAAAAACCACCACTAAAGGTAGAGTATGCTTTAACTCCATTTGGAGAAAGCTTAGCTCCGGTTTTAACCACTATAGCAGAATGGGGAGTGACCGTTATTAACGAAAAAGGAGAGTTTATTGAAGAATAAACCAGAGTTAATTTCTAGGTCGTATCCATATTCTATTGCTCTCCTCTCCTATTCTAATGAATTCTAATGAAGCTTCTATTTAAAAAGTTCCTAATGTATTACCAATAATCATAAACTGATTCTGGATGTCTTGTACTTTTGTAACATGCTCCCCAGTAGGGCTTAACTGAATGGTATTGGGGTATATTTGGTCAAACACTTCAGAAAAATTCTGCCAGTTGGTAGGATTCACAATTCCTTCAGATTGAATACTCTCTGGAAAATCTAAGGCTGGAGATTGCAACTTGGTATAGTTTCCGGCTTTTAATATTGAATTAAACAATTCATTTACATACACTTGCTTACGACTACCTCCAATTTCAGATAAGTCTACTTCTTCTCTAATGGCTATATAGGTCTGTATTGCTTCATTATAGGCACCTTTTTTTTCTAATGCATTTGCTTTACTTCGTAAAATTTCGAATTTTTGATTTTCTGATGAAAAAATCTCATTATCCAGAATGTAATTATAGTAACTAACAGCATCTGTATAAGCTCCAGTGGTAAAATGTTCATTTGCCTCATTTTTAAGTGCAAAATATGCATCATTAACACGTCTTAAAGTAATTTTACGATCATTTCTATTATACTTTATAGGGTTTCGAATTACTGTCCATCCATCTGGTGATACAACCTTTAGTTTAATATAAACATCATCATTATTGGGGTTGTCTAAC
The DNA here is from genome assembly GCF_002895435.1 of Aquimarina sediminis. Lineage (GTDB taxonomy): Bacteria > Bacteroidota > Bacteroidia > Flavobacteriales > Flavobacteriaceae > Aquimarina > Aquimarina sediminis. The sequence continues at coordinate 399,963 of NZ_POYJ01000001.1, read as the reverse complement.
GTCTGGATAACCGATGTTGGATATCTTGTTACGTTACGTTGTGCTACTATTTCATCTTTTACAACAAAATTTACTTCTATATCAATATTTTTAGATTCATTAACTGATATTGAAGGATGAAACTTAATTTTTATATTCAATTCTTGGGCGGATAAAATAGTCGCGAAAGAGAACATATAGATATAGAGTATTTTTTTCATGATATACATAATTATTTTTCTAACAAAATTTTTTGTGACAGTGATTTCAGGGAAGACATATTGCCAAACTGGACAATGAATTCCTCATAACCGGCTCTAATGACTTCAATTTCATTGTATTCATGAGCATTTTTTTTAGGAATAAGAATTGAAAAACTCCCATCTTGCTTGGTAAGAGTTACCAAGTCTGGATATTTTTCTACATTTTTGCTCATAACTCCTAACTGTGCTCGTTCTATTTTAGAATTTTCATGATCTGTTACTATTCCTTTTATGACATAATGATCAGTATACGTTTCTAATAAACCAAAACCCGAAGTCAGACAGCAAAAAATCAACACATAAACGATAAAATTTGTAATGATTGGCCAGCTAATTTTATTACTATTCACTTCTTTATATTTATAGATCAAAGTGAACATATAGATCAAAGTAAGAATAAAAGCTCCCACTATAAAAACCATCCAATTTGGCCAATATAATAGATCATAAGTTCCCAGACGGTTTAGTTGTATATAGATTGATACCCCAAAAAGACTGGCGAAAAAATTATAGATTGATTTTAACTCAAAGCTTTGTATTTTGAAATGAATGTTTAAGTTTTTTAACTGAGATATCCATGGAAACCCTGCAATTAAAAAAGATTCTATTAATAAAGATGCATTGCTAGACATGATTAATATTTTTACATAATTAAAGAATCGGCTATTTTCTTAATTTGAGCATCGAATTTTTCTAATGCTTCATCAAATTGACTTTCTACCAAGTTTCGAGTAATCATAAGCCTTTTAAGCTCATTTTTCTTTTCAACAAAATCATTGTCCTCTTCTGGTACATTATTGATTTTTAGGTTTGAAATTGCATTTCTCACTGTCGTAATATCCCCATCATACTTTACTAACAACTGTTTTTTCTTTACTAAAATCAATTTCCTCTTACAATTCATAAGATCCAATAGCAAAGGGGTAGTTTTATTTTTTATATTCTCTTTCATTGAAGCATTTAGCTTTGAAATCTCAATATTACTATCTCTATTAATAGTCTTTATTTCATTGCTTAAATCTTGTCCCGCATCTTTAGTAAATTTTATTGTGATACTAGGAAGTGAAAAGACAAAATCTTGATCTTTCATTTCAACAGTAGGCATATCATACTTAAACTCCTGGGTCATCATCTCTATGACAGGCATAGTTATTACTATTTTCTTCTCTACCATTTCTATTGTTGGAATATCTGCATAAATAGGTTTCCATCGTACAGTGGTAGTAGGAACATCGGCACATTGTTTACCTAATGGCCAGCCCAAATCAATACATTGAGTTTCCATTCCACTTATCACTTCGGGCTTCTCTCCTACTTTTTGACGTGTCATTCTCGGTTCAGGAACATCAAAAATTATACTTTTATCTTTCATAGTTACTGCGGGAGTATCAAAAGATATTGTAGTCGTATTCATTGTTACTGCTGGTAAAGTAACCACTACCCTATGATCAACTTGATCGACATTGATCACAAATAGGTTACCAATCATATCACCAACAGCACCACCCACCGTAGCCCCTATAGGACCACCTATACCAGCTCCAATTGTTGCTCCTGCCGATGTTGCAATCCCCCGCGCCAAATCTTGTTCATATTCAAACTCTTCGGTTAGGTTTTCTGTATTTTCCTTTAGGTTATTTACTATTTCCTCAATTTTTTTAGCAAATTCATTTTTTATGTTTTGTATCGCTTCTTTATGTGCCAACTCTTCTACTATACAATTCTCTGTTTCACTCATCTTACTTTATTTTTGATTATGTATTAATGTTCGTCGAAACAAAATTGCATTTTATAAAGTCATGATTACATACCCATTAGGGGGTATTTTATAAAAGTAAACATCAAAAAACTTAAGACTTTATTGTTGTCATTATAATATCAATATTCCTTTTAAATCTACTATAGAATCAGTAAGATAACTATAAATATAGTTTTATTACTATATTTATAGTTATATTCAGATATTATTATATATTTGTCCTATGAACGAATTAACAAAAGCAGAAGAACAAGTAATGCGATACATCTGGAAACTAGAAAAAGCATTCCTTAAAGATATTGTAGAACAATATCCAGAACCTAAACCAGCCTATACGACTATCTCTACTGTTGTTAGGGTTTTGGTAAAAAAAGAGTTTTTAAAATTTGAAACGTATGGTAAGATTAGACAATACTATCCTGCGATTTCAAAAGATCATTATTTCAAGAAGCATATTAAACAGGTAATAGGTAATTTTTTTAGCGGTTCTACTAGCAAATTTGCCTTGTTTTTTGCCGAAAGCGAAGATCTGGATCTAAGTGAACTTGAGAAAATGAAATCAATATTGGAAGAAAAAATTGAAATACTGAAAGATAAAAATGAATAATGTTATACTATATTTTTTTGAATCTACGCTGATTTTCTCTGTACTCTATTTAGCGTATAAACTAGTTTTGAGCTCCCTTACATTTCATAAATTAAATAGGTTTATATTATTGGCTACAATCCCTTTATCTATACTTATACCTCTAACAAATAGTATTTTACCTTCTACACCTCATTCAATAATTGAGGTTCCACAACTATTCGAAAAAGTAAACCAAAGTAGTCACACTACTTATAATAGCGCCATACAACCAGTATTGGATGATGTATCTACTAATTATTTTTACTTCTTTATCATATTGTACTGGATTGGAGCTTTGTTTAGTTTGTTTAGACTATTTGTAGCTAATAAAAAACTGATAGTACTTAAGCGTAAGGCTAAAATCTATCAACAAAATGGATTTAAAATTTTAGTAGCCAATGTTCCTGATATCTTTTCTTATTTCAATTGGATATTTATCCCTGAAAAAAAACATGAAAAATATGATGAATTGATTATTGCTCATGAAAAGGCACATATACAGTTAAAACACTCTATTGATCTGGTGATTACTGAACTTTTTATTGCTTTATTTTGGTTTAACCCAGTTATGTATTTTTATAGAAAATCTTTGAAATCTATCCACGAATTTCAGGCAGATCATAAAGTTCTTAAAAATAAAGTTAAGACCTCTGTGTATATGCAGTTATTACTCCAAACCATTACCGCTGAAAAGCCCAATAACTTATATAGTTATTTCAATCACCCAATATTATTAAAAAGAATAAAAATGATGACAAAAACTAAATCTAATAATTTAGCAAAACTAAAATATTTTCTATTGTTACCTATTTGCGTACTATTTTTAATTGCATTTACAAAACCAACTACAAAAAATACATTTATCAATAAAGCGGTAGAAACAGTTGATATTTTTGAGATTAAAAATACTCCACCCTCTATTTTCCCTGTACAAAATGGTAGTATAAAAGATATTACTAGCACTTATGGACCAAGTGCAAAACGCCCCAAAATGAGTACTGAAAAAAATCATGGAGGAATTGATATCAAAGCAAAAATTGGTACTCCTGTGATTGCCACTGCTGATGGTGTGATCTCAAAAGCTTCTCTCGAAGGAAATTGGGGAAACCTAATTGTTATTTCTCACCCTGATGGATATGAGACCTGGTATGCACATCTGCAAAGTTTTAATTGCAAAGAAACTCAAGATATAAAAAAGGGAGAAGTTATCGGTTATGTAGGGAATACCGGTCTCTCCTCTGGGCCTCATTTACACTATGAAGTAAAACTTAACGGAAATAGAGTAAACCCGATCAATTATATACAAAATTAACCTCTTCAACTCTATAAATCAGTATAGATAGTATAACCTAGCACCATATTTATAAATATATGCTTAATTCTGTTATTAAAACAGTGCAGGATATCTATGCTTTTTTCTCAACCATATTTAAAATTTAATATTACTTTATGAAATCTCTTTTTTCAACGATTATTATTATTACGATGACACTATGTGGCTATTGCCAAAGCCCAATAAACAGTGAAAAACTAAAAAGCAAAGACACTTTTCTTCTAAAAAGAAGTCCTACTGTAATAGATTCTTTGACACTAGATAATGTTATTGATATTAAGGCAGATTATTGGAATACAGCTGTTTTTAATCCATACAGGAATAAAAAAATTGAATTTCCAATTAGATTGAAGTTTTCTGACAGTAGCTACTCCTCTCCTATTACTAGAAACAAAGTAATTACCTCTAGATTTGGATGGAGAAATGGCAGGGGACATCATGGTATTGATATCGATCTTATTACTGGAGATAGTATTTTTTCTATGTTTGATGGTATAGTTCGTTTTGCCAAATATAGTACTGGTCATGGCAAAACTATTGTAATAAGACATTATAATGGTCTTGAAACAGTATATGCACATTTGTCAAAGTATGCGGTCAAAGCTAATGATACAATAAAGCAAGGTCAATATATTGGTCATGGAGGCGCTTCTGGAAATGCCAGAGGAAGTCATTTACATTTAGGTATTTATCATCAAGGAATTGCCATATATCCTGAATATTTGTTTGAATTTGGAAAAAACAATAATATCAGAGCTAAAGAAATATGGATTACAAAAAAATGGACACTTGCGTATCTCCATAATTCTAAAAAACAAAGTGTCTTAAACCTATTTGCCACTAAAAAAGAGGCACAAGTAGCCCATAAAAGAGAAAAAAAGATATATACCGTAAAACGTGGAGACACCCTCTCTAGAATAGCATTAAGAAACAATACGTCTATTACCTCCATTTGCAAAACCAACTATATTAAAAGTAGTTCTGTTCTAAAAATTGGGCAAAAACTAATTATAAAATAAAGTCAAACTTTAAAAGTTCCTAATTTCCTTAAGCAATTAGAAATTATACTTCAGAAACAATATGTATAAACCGAGAATATCAATATTTCTAATGAATTATAATTGACCATCACTATCAATCATTTCTATTTCTCTCATTACAGAAGCATTAGTATATCTATTTGGGTTAAAATGTGTATGATACTGAGGCAAATTTGTTTCATTTAGAATATAAGAAGCACATAATTCACCTGCCCCGCAGGCTATCATGGTTCCAAAACCAGAAAGAGCACCTATCACAAATACATTGTGTGCTTTTGTTGGACCTATAAGTGGCCAATTTTCTTTGGTACGTGTATAATAACCAGAGTATTGTATTAAAGGAGAAGGAATATTATTTTCATATTCTATAAGTTTTGGTATAAAACGGCTAGCTCCTTTTAAAACTATATTTGGAAAAAAATCTATTGATTTGATAGCATCCCAGTTGGGCTTTTCATCTTTAACTTGAAAAGCCCAACCCATTTTAATACCTTCTGTATCAGGGCGTATATGAATCCCTCCCGGAAACCTATTGAGTAACCAATTATACCCTTTTTCTGAAGTAAAAAAAGCTTTTTCTGCTTCAGACCAATCTAAATATTGTGGATCTGCATAGATAGTAAATGGCATATTTTTAGGGATAACCTTTTTAGGGTCTGGAATTATAAACTTGCTTTGGATTGAATTTGAAATAGCAAAATTGACCCCTAGCATATTCGCTATCTGATTGATAAAAGGACCCGCCGCAATGACGACTTTATCAACTAACAAGTTTTCTCCTGAATTTAGTGCTATTTGGTATTGTTTTTTGACTTCACTAATGTCTACTATTTCACTATCATAAAACACTCCTCCTCTTTTATTTATCTCTCTTATTAAAAGAGTTCCCATGGCATTGACATCAATTCTCCCTGCGTTTTTGATAGTTACTATTTTTTTTATCTCTTTATCCAAATATGAATATTCTTTTTGAATAATATTAGAATCTGTTGTTTCTAGAATCTCATTATCAAATGCTTCAATATCGGTTATATTAAAAATGGATTTCTCTTTATTATGACTAACAAAATTATAGCCTGAGTTAATCATATCAAAAGCATCCAAACCATATTCTTTTTGCAATTCATACATTAATTCAATACTATGCTTTGCTAATGCCTGCATGCATTTTTGTGGCCAATAATTTCTGTAATTCTCACCTGATTTACTGGTTGTAAAGGATAATGGCTGGTTTTTATCAATCAAAATAACATCAAAATTTTTATTTTTCTTTAATAAATAATAGGCAGTTGAGACCCCAGCTATCCCAGCTCCGCAAATTGCAACCTTTTGTCTTTTTTTCATATGCCCGAAAATTTATTTATGAACTATTAAATTACTTAACTGATTTAATATTATTATTTTAAAATATTATAAAAACAAATTTAGAGCTATGAAAGGGCTGACGGTTATGCACAAATTGCTAAAAATTGATCATAGAAGAGTTCATACCAGAAGAACTAAATATATATTCTATATTTGAGTTACAGTTATAAGAAGAATTTAACTCAGACTTTATTCATTTCTTCTGTAATTTTTAAAAAATGATGAATAGTCCTATTTAAACAAAATAAGCTCAATGAGTTATTTATGCCCTTTTTGCAATAGTTTACATAGTGCTATTAAAGGAGAAGTTTATTGTTCTGTTTTCAATCAGAGAGAGGATGCTCAGTCTATAAAAAGCAACGCATTTTATTTTAAGAGTAAAAAAATAAAATCAGGAAAGCATATAGCTCGTATGACCATTAAAACTGTATTTAATGGATATCAAAATTTTAAAATAGATAAGAATAATAAAACAGTTAATAAAGATAATTATCTGATTATTAATCAAGGTCAGACCTGGAATAGTGAAATTGATTCTGAAAATGAAGTTATTGCGCTCACCATTGCATTTCATCCAGTCTTAATAAAACAAGTTATGTATTCCTTAATTAACTCTTCTGAAAAACTACTTAGCACTCCTTTTTATGGTCACTTAGAGGGTTTTAACTTTTTTGAAAACACTTATGAAAGTGATACTATGATTAAGAAGCTATTTACAAAATTTAAAAAAGGAATTGATTATAATAGTAATGATACTTTATTTTTTAAAGAACTAGAATTTGATTTGTTAAAGTTAATTTTTCAGAAGCATTATAAGGTTTTAGAACTAGCTACATTGATTCCTGCCAAAAAGAAAGCAGTACGAGAAGAGTTATTATTACGTTTGGGGACTTCAAAAGATTTTATACTCGCAAATTTAAGCAAGAAATTGGACCTAAATGAGATTAGCGGTGTGGCAGCCTTATCACCTTATCATTTTTTGAGATTATTTAAAGCTGTTTATAAAAAAACACCATATCAATATCTTATGGAAGAGCGCATGAAACGTTCTGTATACCTACTCAAGAATTCTTCAAAATCTATTAACGAAATTTCAACTGAATCTGGTTATGAGAGCCACAGCTCTTTTAGCAGAAATTTCAAAGAATATTTCGGAGTTACTCCAATATTATTTCGAAATTAGTTCTTGATAGATTTTAGTATTTATCAAGCTAAAAATCTTATCTAAGTATGTTTAAAATGTATGAATTAAGATTAAACCCATCTATAACGATGGGCTTTGTAAACATAACTAAAATTGGCTAATCAACTAAAAGTTAATATGGTAATCTCCTTATTCGGGTCCTCATAAAAAGAGAGAATTTCTTGGGAAGCAAATTAGTATTGAGCTAGTGACTCCTTTTTGAATCCGTTATTAAATTTAACATTCGTAATCGTTTGTTCGTAGAGTATCTCTCCTTTAATATTACCATCCCAATCTGATGGAATCACTTTTCGTTTTGCCATAAAAGTATATCCACTTACGGTTTCATATTCAATTTCCATTAATGATACTCCAAGCGCACCTATTCCTTTTACTGTAAACAAAAATCTATCAACTAGAAAAGTCTCAGGATTAATATATAACACAAAATCATCCTGAACATCTCCAACACCCTGGTTATATCCTATTTTTACTATTTTATAATCAATAGAATTATATGTTCTATCAGGAAGTTGTTCATAAGCAATCCCTGGATCCAATAACTTAGGCATCATTGTAAACCAATAATAATTGGCCTTACGTAAAAATTTTGAATTAAATAATATCTTACTATCTGTTATTTTTTGGGTTCCTAAAGACACTACCGAATTTTCATTACTATCATAATATTGGGTAACTACTTCTTTATCTTTTGGAAATACAAATACCTCATGCTTTGTGTATTCTCCCCAGGATACTTCTCCATTAAAAATATAACGTTCTTTAGAGATATCACTCTTCTTTGCCTTTGGGTTATGAAAAATATAATCAAATTCTACATCTCTTAGCTTTTTAAGTAGCTGAATATTTCCTGTTTTAGAAACCATTGTTTCTATAAGAGCCTTTGCCGAATTACTACTTGATTGATTCTTTTTTTGTGCAAATACTGCACTAACTAGTATGAACAGTATAAATGTAATTTGTATTGTTGATTTCATAATTAAAGTATTTTATAAAAATTTATCGGCTTTTTCATTATTATCACGTTTTTTGCGTTTTAAATTTTTGTTTTTCCCTCCTCCAAATCGATACGATAAGCCAAAATATACAGAGTGAGTATCTCGTTTAAATTCTCCTTCCTGAATAATAGTTCTATAAGCTTCGAATGCAAATTTTTGAGTTTTAAAAACATCATTAAAATTAAGACTAAAAGTCCCCTTGCCTTTTGCAAAACTATAGCGTGCACCTGCATTAAGGAATGCATTTTCCTTTAGTTCATATTGTAATATTTCTTGAGGTCCTCGATAGAAGCCTGTTACTTGAAACGTAAATTTCTTAGTGATTTTAAAACTATTACTGAGTTTTGCATTAAGTAATGTATTATTCGTTTTTACGTTCTCTCCTTCGATAACACCTTTTTGTGTTCTAGAATATACATCTAAACTGGTATTAAAATTCCACCAGTTGGTTGGTCGATAGCTCGACGAAAACTCAAATCCATATGCATCATTACTATCAAAATTTGCATAGTCAAGAATCAATATTGTCGGGTTATCTTCATCAAAATACCCTATCCTATTGATTTCACCTTTGATTCTTCGATAAAAACCACCCACTGTAATTGTTCCTCTATTCAGTTTTCTGCTATAATTTAGTTCTATTGAATTGGTAAACTGCGGATTTAAACTAGGGTTACCCACAATAATAATTTGAGGAGTACTAATTTGTCTTATCGGATTTATTTGATTTAACGAAGGTCTATCAATTCGTCTACTAAAACTTAGTAAATAAGAGTTTTTTTCCTCTTCATCAGGAATATATTTCAAAAAACCAGAAGGATAAATACTAAAGATATGATCGTCAAAATTATTTGGATTATTATTCATCTCATTAAACTCTGAATTTACGTTATAATCCTCTAATCGAATACCAATATTGTATTTCCATTTATTAAAACTCTGATTGAACGTCGTATAAAAAGAATATATATCCCTATTATAAGAAAAATTAGAATTTAGAAAATCTTGGCGACTTGTTGTATAGTAATTTGTAGTCCGACGTAAACGAGTTTCTGCTCCAATTTCTAAGATTGAATTTGCATCAACGGGAGCAACATAATCTAAGTTTATTGTGGTATTCGAACGTTTATCAGTTACAATTTCAGTATAATTATTTACTGGAGTGTTTCCTTCGAATCTAAAATCATTATCAGCATCACTATCTAAAATATTATAATCAATTTCGAATTCTATTGAATGGTTTTCTTCATCAAAAAAACGTTTATAATCAGTATTATAAGTGGCATTGTAATTCTCTTTAGTAATCATATCCAATTGCTTGAAATTACTTGAAAGGTTATTATAAAAAGTAATTGTTTTGTTTCCATCAGATCTCGTATCAAATACATTCTGGTTACTGTATATCGAAAAGGTATTTTTATCATTGATAAAATAATCCATACCTACTTTAACTAGATGCGAGGTACGTTCATTACCGTTTTTAGTTAATTGATTGGTAAGTTCTAGGGGCCTTGTTACGGTTCCATCTGTTATTTGTTCTCCAAATCGATTACCATAACTACCATAAATATTAATTTTTCCTGCTCTATGATTTAGGCTTAGAGAATTATTATATCTTTCTTTTTGTCCAAATGTAACTCCAGAATTAATAGTACCATTAAACCCCAAATTAGTGTTCTTTTTTAAAGTAATATTTATAATACCACTCATCCCCTCCGGGTTATATTTTGCAGAAGGATTAGTTATCAACTCTATTGTTTTGATTGATGTTGAGGGGATTTGTTGTAGCAAATCTGAAGAACTGATATTGGTGGGTTTCCCATCAATAAGAATACGTACATTTTCATTTCCACGTAATGAGATTTCCCCATCTTGATTTACATTTACGTTAGAAATATTTCTCATGATATCACTTGCTGATGCACCCGCTGTAGTTAAATCTTTTCCTACGTTGATTACTTTTCTATCGATCTTTTGTTCAATAGTAGAACGTTCGGCTGTAATTTCTACAGTATCCAGAGCAATTCCATCCTCTTCAATAAATACTTTGTTTAGGTCTATTTTCTTATTCGACTCAGTAACCGAAATAGTTTTTGAAATGGTCTTATAACCCATAAATTGAGCTTCAAAGATATACTCTCCTAAAGGAATTTTATTTACCAAAAACGCACCATTCTCATTGGTAATTCCACCAGTGATTACTTTGTTATTGGATTTTATCACTATTGTAGCATAAGGCACCGATTCCTGAGTGTTATTATCTATTACTTCTCCTATAATAGTACCTGTTTGTGCATAAAAACTCAAGGAAAACATGATAAAACATATTTGTATATATCTCTTCATATTTTATTCTTTAATCAATTGAATACCTGCCACAAGACTAACTTCATTACCCAATGCAAATTTTGCTGGTGGATAATTAGTACCTACTTTAAAATCTTCACGAAGTAGTTCTCCTGTAATTGTAAAAATCTTTCTTGTATTTTTAAACTTAGGATGCACATAACTACCTTTATATGTAGCCTTTAGTATTATTTCCTTGGTTATACCGCTCATTGTTAAGTTTCCTTTTAGTTCATACTCTTTATCAGATATTTTTGTAAAAGAAGAGCTTACAAATTTTATTTCCGGATAGTGCTCAGCTCCAAAAAAATCATTAGTTCTTAGATGTTCATCTCTTTTTTGTTGGTTGGTATGTATTGATACAGTTTTTATAACAATATTGATTGCAGTTATCTCGCCTTCATTTTCTACAAAAGAGCCCGAATAGTCGCTGAATATTCCTTTTATTTCTCCTACTTTAAAATAAGGAATGCTAAATCCTATTGTTGAATGAGCAGGATCAATTTGCCAATTGGATTTTTGTGCATTTGTTATGAAAAGTCCAAAAAACAATAAGAAAACATATAAAAGTTCTTTTTTAACAAATCGATAGTGTTTCTCTTTAAATCTCATATTTGGTATTGAATTATAGTTATATGATGCTAAACTAAAAGCTAAACACATTCACTTTTAAAGAAATTGACAAACATAAGCTAACCGTTGCTATACGGTCGTTTATCAAAGATATATAGCCTTGTCTACAGGAAACGACTTTTCGACATCTATAACCCATGGTTTGGCACACCCTAATTAATTGTCAGGTATAAATTTGTATCTTTAAAATTAGTATAGAGACAAAAGACGATATGTTACAAAAGATTTATAGGTATTTAGAGGCTTCAAACCTAAAGTATTTGGTTTTTTGGTTGATTATATTTGCATTTTCAGCCCCAGTTTCAAGCTGGTACTATACCTCTACAAGTGAATTACTAATTGTGTATGGTATCAGGTCTACTTTACAAATTTTAATGGCCTTAGTAATCATTGAATTTTTAATTCCTCTTTTTTTAAACAAAGGAAAAAAAATAGGTTTTGGTATTTTCCTAACTCTTACCTTACTCGTCTTTTATATCATCTGTACAATAATATCCAAGTATTATTTAGAGCCTACGTATCCAACTACTTATATTAATTATTTGAAACGTTTTCCAGACCTTTCATTAATAGGTAGGCTTACAAAAATTAGTGAATTTATATCAAAATCATTATACCTACTATATCCAACATTTTTGTTGCTAGTTTTTAAATTATATAATGATAAACAACATTTATTAAAACTAAACGAACAGAAGAAAACAGCAGAACTCACTGCCTTAAAGAATCAATTAAATCCTCATTTTTTATTCAATACTTTAAATAACTTGTATGCATTAGCATTAAAAAAATCAGATGATACAACCAAAGTAATTCAAAAACTTTCTAATATTTTGGATTATATCCTGTATCGCTGTAATGAAAATTATGTTTCGTTGGATAAAGAGATAGACTTAATCGAAAACTATTTATCCTTAGAAAAAATTCGTTATGCCGATAGAGTTAAAATCTCTTTTAGTAAAAATGTTACTGGTCAGGAGAAAATTGCTCCTTTACTATTACTTACCTTTATCGAAAATGCTTTTAAACATGGTGTTAAAGAAGAAATAAATCAGGCTAGTATTGAAATTAATATATCCAAAAAAGACGAACAATTGATTTTTAATGTAAAAAACAGTAAGCCCACTAGAACAAATATTTCGGTAAATAAAGAGTCTATTGGTCTAAAAAACATAAAAAAACAACTTGAGTTATTGTACCCAAAGGCATATGATTTGATTATCGAAAACAAATCAAACTCTTTTTCTGCCAACCTCAAATTAGATATTATATGAAGTACAAATGTTTAATAATAGACGATGAGCCTTTGGCAAGAGAATTGCTTGAAACTTATTTAGAGAAACTTCCGGATTTTGAATTGATTTCATCATTCTCTAGTGCAATTGAAGCCAGTTCTATATTAAGTACCACAAAAATTGACCTCCTTTTTCTAGATATTGAAATGCCTGTATTAAAAGGAACTGATTTTTTTAAAAACTTAGTTAACAAACCACAAGTAATTTTTACGACAGCATATAGGGATTATGCCGTAGATGGATTCGAATTAAATGCTCTAGATTATTTATTAAAACCAATTTTTTTTGAGCGTTTTTTCTTAGCTATTCAGAAATTTTTAGACCAAGAAAAAAAATATGTATCAAACAACTCTCCTGAAAATTCTAATGCAAATAAAAGTGATTCTGTTTTTGTGAATAAGGCAAAAAAGCAAATAAAGATTTTATTTGATCATGTATTATATGTCGAAAGTCTAAAAGACTATATAAAAATTCACTTAAAAGATAATACACTGGTTATAAAAGAAAGTATATCAAATTTTGAAAAACGTATCGATCGTCGCTTTATCCGTATTCATCGTTCATATATTGTAAATCAAGAAAAAATTACTGCTTATACAAAGAATGACGTAGAGATTGGTGAAATAGAGATTCCCATAGGGAATAGCTATAAAGATAATATTTCTAATTTTTCAAATGGCTTGTAGCCAAAATATTTCCGTAATTTTTACTATCGATTATAAATTGGCATACGTTTTAAAATAAACTCGAAGCTATCTTCCCAGCTATTTTTATAGGTAAACCAGGGTTCCCGATTCTTAGAATAAATATTTATATCATGTTCATATAAATCAATATACACAGTATAACTATATTTTATTTGTTCGTAAGTATAATCTGTGGTAGATTCATTAACTTTTATTTCTTTTTCATTTTTTTCATTTATTTTCCCATCAGTTGTGGTAGTAGTCGATTGATTATGAGTTATTACATAATCAATTCTTCCGGTAATAATGTACTCAACACCCAAATAGTTTTCAATCTCTTCAATTGATATTTGATCCAAGTCTTGTAATTTAATACCTGCTGCTTTCAGAATGGTGTTTGTTTCTCTTGGTGTTTGCAAGGTTCTAGGGTAAATATTTCCCAAGTTTTCAGTAAGAAAGTTAAAAACTTTAGATTGCGCTAAACGAGCCTTTTGAGAAGGGTCTAATGAACCGTCTTCTTGTTTAATAAATGGTATTGGTAATATGGCAATTTTGTTTTTCTCAATTGATCTTTTAAGAGGTATGAGATTTTCTTTGGCTTTATTAAAATTTTGTATACGCCCATTTTTAAATCTTATTTTTTCAAGCTCACTTTTTCTTGCTGTATTCAAAAAATCTTCGTTCGGAAAAATATACTCTACCCGATCGGTACTAATTTTTCTTATTAAAACATCAAGTACATCACCATTTAAAAAAAATACTTTATCATATTTGTTTTCTTGATGATTTATCAAAATTTCTTGCGAGTAACTGTTATAACCAACTAAGGCAACGAATAATAATATTATATATTTTTTCATTCTATTGTTCTTTACAATTAATTACCATGCATACCCCAAAGACAAACCAATACCTATATAAGAGCTATCAACACCAGAGAAATTTGAATCCGTAATATAGTCGTACTGAGCAAAAATATCTATGGCAAAGCTTTGCCATAACACCCATTGATACCCTGCCAAAGCATTAAATGAAACAACGGTAGCATCATCCTTATCATCAGATAAAAATAATACTCCAATACCTGGACCAACATGAAATCCCACAGGAGCTTCTGTACTTGATGAGAAATAAAAATTATACTTTGCGTCCGCGCCAAAGCCATTAACATCACCATCTCCTTCATCAATGGACTCTTTGAAATAAGTTCCAGAAATAGTAATTGATTGATTGTTGTTTATCGTTTTTTCATATCCAGCATTTGCAATTCCAAATACAATTCCCAAAGGATTTGCCTTAATAATATTACTTTGTGAATATGTTGATTGTAGTGTGAATAGAAAGATTATTAGAATGATTGTTTTTTTCATTTTGAAATGTTTTTATAGCATAAACATTTATCAAAAATTGAATATTTACTAGATTAATAGTTGTTAAAAGTAGATATTGGATAAAGGGAAGACCGCCGAAATGTAAAAAAAACAGTTCTTATTTCTGAAATACAAACTAACTGGGATATATCAAATCTAATATTTGATTTTACTTATTTGTTTTTAGATAAAGATTTATAGTATTGTAAAGGAGTTGAATTGGTTCGTCTTTTAAATTCTTTATAAAAGGCACTTTTACTTTTAAACCCAACTTCATTTCCAATACCTTCAATGCTAAATTCTCTAATAGAATTATTTTTAATAAGGTCTTTAGACTTTTCTATTCTATAATTATTTACAAAAGATTTGAAATTTTGTTGACCAACAGTGTTAATTGCTAAAGAAATCTTTCGAGTATGAACATTTAAGGCTATGGCTGCTTTAGATATAGAGAAGCTAGGAGACATAAATGCTTCAGTCTGTAATAAGTAATTATCTAATTGAAATATTAAACTTTCAAATTCCTTTTTATATTTAATACTAATTGATTTCCTTAATAAAATTTTATTATAAATAAAAAAATTCTTCGTTGCAGAGTTGAAGTATTTATATTTTAACCCATGAATTGTTAGCCAATACAATAATATTACATCAACACTTGAAAATACAATAGATGTAATATTATCATTTTTTAACAACAAGGAAAATAGAATAAGAACCAAGAAAAGAGATAAAAAAATATACCCTAGAGAAACAATTACAAACCAATATATCCAGCGTAATTCACTAGATTCGGTATTATAGAATTGATCTTTTAACTCCCTTTTTTGTTTTATTATTAATTTTAGTGTTAAAAATCCTATAAAGAGAGAATATAAAAACCCAATTAGATCATAAATAATGTACCAATTTGAATCACTAAAAATATTTTTTTTTGAAACGGGAAAGAAAAACAAAATGATATTTATTACAACAGAAACTAAACCCGGATATAGTACCCAATAACTTATTTTTTGATTTTTAAAAATTGAAAACTTTTGAACATACACATATAATAAAGGAAAAATAATCCAAGTAAAACTAAAAGGTAATAGTTTTAGTTTAGGATATATATTGGTTATACTCATATCATCAAGAATTCCAGATAAAAAATCAAGAGAATACGCAATAATCATTAACCCCAAATAGATAATGGATCTATTTCCATTATTTTTCCCAATAATTATAATAGCGCCTAATATTACACCTTGTAAAACTCCAAGAATCTCTAATTGAGACACTAAATTATAATCTATCTTCATTAAAATAAAAAATAGTATTTCTATAATTTACTTAAAGTACAAATTAACTATCTAATCACCAAAAACCGAGTGTTAGTGATTAATTTCAAAATTATTGATCTCCAGATAAACTATATACTACTCAATCATCATGTTACTTCAGTAAATTCATACTAATAAACTACATTTTACAAAGCTTTTAAAATTGGCACAAAAATTATAATTCCAAAATGGAGTAAAATCCTATATTCGCGCCATGTGGATGTATTTGGGTCTTTTGGCAGCGCTTTTTTTAGGATTACATAATTTATGTAAAAAACATGCAGTACAAGGAAACGAGGTTTTTCCTGTGCTTTTGGGTACAATTGGCTCAGGTTTTTTGATACTCCTTCCTTTTTTTATAGGCTCTTTTTATTTTCCAGAATATACAAAACAGATTGGGTTTCATATAAACAGTATTTCCTGGAAAATTCATGGTTTTATTTTTATAAAATCAATGATAATGGCTTCATCCTGGGTTTTGGCATACCAGGCATTAAAACACTTACCAATAACTATTGTGACCCCGATACGTTCTGCAGGTCCGTTTTTTACCTTTATTGGAGCCATTTTTATTTATCAAGAGAAACCTAATTTCTTGCAATGGATAGGTTTCTTTCTTATTATTTTATCGGTTATACTGTACTCAAAAATCGGAAAAAAAGAAGGAATCAATTTTAAAAGAAACAAATGGATATTCGCTATTATTGGCGCCACTTTTTTGGGAGCATCAAGTGGATTATATGATAAGTTCCTGATTCAAAGCTTAGAACTCAATCCACAAACATTACAATTTTGGTTTTGCTTTTATACTGTATTAATTTTACTAGGAATCTTATCCATAACATGGTTCCCAAATAAAGAAAAAAGAAAAGAGTTTAAATGGCGTTGGACCATCGTTGCAGTTGGTATCTTATTACAAGCTGCAGATTACTTTTATTTTAAAGCCTTACAGGATCCAGAGGCTTTGATCATGTTATTGTCTGCAATAAAAAGAAGTCAAATACTAATTGCTGTAGTTGTTGGTGGTCTAGTTTTTAAAGAAAAAAATAAACGTAAAAAATTGATCCCTTTATTTGGGATTATGATGGGTGTGTGTTTGATTTTGTATTCATAACTTACTGTAAAAACAAAGAAGCCAAAGGTAAAATTATTAATATGTTATAAACAAACTAATACCAATATACCTTTGGCTTCTTTAATTACAATCAAAAGTCAAAACGATAGTTTATTTTAAAAGCGGCTCCCCAATTGGTTCTCGCTATATTCTTATCAAAATTATCAGTAATTACTAAATAGATATACGATAATGGTTTATACTCCCACTGTAAGCGACTATTGACATTAAAATTATTTCTTTGTGTATTGTATTGCACATAAGTTGTCCAATTTAAACGGGTATTAAAAAACAATTCTCCAGTAAAACGTGCCAAATGAAAGGTCTCTTTTCCTAGTTCATTCAAATCAATTTTATTAATATCATAAGTTAATTGAAGATTAGCAAAAGGTAGTAATTGGTAGTTCAAATACGCCCCTGCTGCGGTTCTTTCTCCGTTATAATAGGTTCCTTTTTGTACATTTAATCGATACCTAAATCTTTTGTTATTAGCAGAATTGTATCCTAATTTTAGGATACCAAAATGATATTGATCTGGAATCAAAGAATTCTGATTTCCTAAGGGATCAAAACCATATTTCAAATCAACATAATCATAATTAAACACATAGTAAATAGAAGATAAATCCTTAAAAAAAATTGCTGAGTTTAAGAAATGTGAAGATTGGTTTAACGCTCCATGATCGTCAAAATAGTTATCATTCTTATAGTTTATATAGCGTATAGAATTTAGTTTCGATTTTTCATAAAATCTTTGATATTCAAGTCTGGCAGTTGTTTGGGTATATCCTTCTCTTATTACTGTGTCATTAATAGCATTATAGTTGTACAACCTTGGGGTAAAACCAATATCGGTTATATAATTTTCGCCTATTTTCTTTATTGATGTATTCCATTCTAGCCCTCGTTTATTATACCAGACTCCAATATTATAAAAACCATTATCACTGGAAATACCATCATTAAAGCTTTTTGCAAAATTTGCAATACTTACCCATTTATTATTATTTGATTTAAAATTTACATTAACACCTGCAACTCTGTTATAATCATTAATAAAATCAAATTTATTAGTCTCTTGTCGATTGATAAAAAAACCTGTAGTAGTAAAATTTTTGGAGAGCTGATGTTCGGTAACCAAAGCTCCGTAGTTTTGAGAGGAAATATTTTTCTCATTATCAGCTTGAACATTAAGAACGCCTATTCTAGTTTTTGATGATAAGTTACCAGATAGCTTTAGTCCAAATTGGATGGGAGTTTTGGCACCAATTCTTCTGGAATAAAAAGGGTTTACACCATCAACTCCCAAGTTAGAAAACAAATCAGCATTCTCAAGGAAAAAATTTCTACGCTCTGGAAAGAAAACTGAGAATCGAGTCAGATTAGTAACTTGCTGATCTACATCAATCTGAGAAAAATCGGGGTTAATTGTTGCATCTAATTTTAATGAAGATGACATATTATATTGTACATCCAAGCTTGGTTTAAATCCGATGTCATCATTATTGTTTTCAATATCATTAGAATAATTCGTAAGTATTGATGGTGTCATGGTAAAATTTGATGCAGTCGTATTGGGTAAAGAATCAACTATAAACTTCTCAGTAAAACGTAAATCAAAATTCGTATAGTTACGTTTTACATTTTTTAAGATAGTCCATGAATTGTTTTTTATGTCTCTTACATAAAATTGAATTCCGAATACGGTTTTATCCTTGTTATAGTTTAGTGATTTTAATGGAATAGCAATTTCATATTGTTTTTTATTACCATTTAACCTTGCGTCAGACTGCCATACGGTATTCCAGCTAAAATTTAAATTATAACTATCATCAACCCTTCCGACCAATCCATCGGTTTGATTTCCTAATGAATTTACTGCAAAAAAATATGCATTTTGCTCTTGATTCTGAGTATCCAAAATAGCAATAAAAGAATCGCTAAAAGCAATAGAAACATCCCGCTTCAAAGTGTTTACCTGAGTATTAAGTGTGCTATCATGATATATAGCTCTTATATAAAGGTATTTAGCATTATGGAAAATTTTTACCGAAGTTTGATTTTTAGCCAAACCGATGTCTGTTGGCAAATAATTATAGAAGCCTGTAACTTCAGGTAACTGTTTCCAAACTTGTTCATCAAATTTTCCGTCTATCTTAATCTTGGCATCAATAAAAGGGATAGTTTGTTTTTGAGCATTTAAATACAAGCTAAATAAAAGACTAACTATTATTATGTTTTTCATCAATCAATCCTTTATAAATTTTCCATTTTGGTTGCTGTCTTACTGATGATTTTCCAGCCATTATTAGTTTTTTTAAGTAAAAACAAATCGATGTATACCATTTCTCTTTTCGGAATTGAGATTTCAACTTTGGCCGTAGCAATATCTTGTACAAGTTCTACTGCTAGTACTTTACCATTGCGACCATTAAATTTTCCGGGCTCATTATTTTTAAAAAATGCAACATATTCTTTAGGAGTAAAGACCTTAAATCCTTTTTTGGCAGTAAGATACAATGTGGCATTCTTAGTAAATGCACTTTCTAATACATCTAACTTATTATATGAGCTTCCATTTATATAATTCTGAAGTGTGTTCTCTACTTCAGAATAATCTGATTGTGATTTAACAGATTGTAAGGTAAATAGTAATATAACCGTTGATAGGATATAATTTTTCATAATGTAATTTTAAAGATTTTGTCAAATCTCTAAAATTGATAAAAGAAAGTGGTGAGATGTTATAATTGAAGAGTCCAGAATTATAACTTAGGATAAAATATAGGCTGAGAAGTTTAAGAGAATTGCTTCTTAAACTCTGCAGGTGTTTGTCCTATTATTTTTTTAAATGTAGCATAAAACGTAGATTTAGAGCTAAAACCAGATTCATAACCAATAGACTCTAGAGTGAATTGATTGTTTTCTTTTAATAATTTTTTGGCTTCTTCAATTCTGTACTCATTTATAAACAAAGCAAAGCTTTTTCCTAGATTATCGTTTAATAATTGTGATAATTTATGAGAAGATATCTGTAGCTCTTTGGCTATATCACTTAATTTAATGTTGGTGTCTTTATGGAATTGATTTTTAATCATCACTTTATTTAAAGCTAATGCTAATGATTTTGCTTCTACTTCTTCTATTTTCTTTGTTTGGTATTTTTTAGGGATATCCTGAAAAATATTATCTCTGTTACTTTTAAACAAAAGAAAAATTAGTAACCCATAAAAAACTACAGAAAAAGTTATTGTTCCTATTAAATACAAATAAAAAAAACCAATAATATAGGCAGTATAAATTAGCAGATTACTTATAAAAACAGCAACTAACCACAATTCTGAGGTAGTACATTTTTCTTTTTTATTAAACATTTTGATAAAAACATCCCTCAAAATATAAGTTGACATTAGTATATAAACTCCCCAAACTATATATATAAGATAAAAAACATATTGGGACCAAAATATTCTATTTGTTTCATAAGGCTTTATAAATCCAATACTAACAATAAACAGGGTCAAAATTAAGAAATGAATTTTCCAAGAAGGTAATATCACTTTTGTGTTTTCTACAGAAGATTTTAAATAATAGAACAAAGAAATGCCAATTAAAAAGCAAGCAGATAAACCGATTTGCATAATTAATAAGTTACGCTCCGACGGCTCGCTAAAAATTGCATACACAGATTTCCCTATTCTAATACAAAGAAAAAGTAATAACAAGCCCAAAAAGAAGTTTTGAATTCGTTTTTGTTTACTAAAAAACAAAAAGTAAAAACTAATCAAAAATCCATTAAAAACACCTATTGAACAAATAAAAAAAAGTAATGGATTATCAAAAGTCATATCTAGTTATAAAAATCAAATATATAAATATTATAAATGATTTTCAATCATAGAATTCTATATTAAAGATAATCGAAGAGCAATAAAATCCTGCATTTTCTATAGCTTTTTTGGATGCTGGATTATCAACAGTGGTTGAACAAATTGGTTTTCTACCCACCTCTTTAGCCTTATTTGCTTGTTGCCTTAATATTTGTGAAGCAATTCCTTTTCCTCTTTCTTGTTTGTTTACAATAACACCAAGATCTGCAATATCATTCTGAGAACCACTTACCCGCAATTCACTTGTTGCCAGTATTTTACATGATTTTTTACACACATACATTTCTTTTCTCATTACCAGATTTTCGGTATAACCAAAATTGTCATCAAACCCTATTTGATTTTTAAGAAATACTTTAATCAATGGCACATCATCTATTGATGCAATCATTAGATCTAAAGTAGAAGAATATTCTGGCACTAAACCTGAATGTTGAAAACAAAAAGTATTTGGTTTTATCGATTTAGAATATAAAAGGCATGCATTAAATGAAATCGGTTCATTGGAGCTTAAACTTGCAGTATCAATTAACTTTGACTCAATTAAAGTTTTGATCGTGTTTTGCATTAAATACAAATTTGCATCTGTAAGAAAAATTTGCGTTAAGCTATCATCATCATCAATACAGCAATATCCAATATTTTTTTCATCAATTTGTATTAGATAATGTTGAGAAGAAGCGATATAAAGTTTTTCCCACATAGCATCAACAGGAGAAGCCAACCTTTCATATAGTTGTATTCTAAAGTTGTTAATTGTATCTGTGCTATCAGATTTTATAAAATTCATTGGCTGTGTATTTATTGAGCAGGTGTTTTTTCATTTTTTGTAAAGGATATTCTTCAAAAATCCCAAGATAATTCAGGGCGATTCCGTCTAATTCTGCTATAAACATATAACTCAATATCAAAGCATTGTTAGAATCTATTTTATCAAAAATTGATTTGGAAGAATTCAAAATAAAAGATGATCTTTCTTTAACAAGATCACTTAACAGTTCTCTTGTTTTAGGTTGTACAATGGCACTTAAGTTTAATTGAAAGAATAATTTATCTTTTTCTAATTGTATAAAAAATGAATCTATTAGTTCTAATAACTTCGCCTTTGGAGAAATACTTGATTGCTCTGTAGTATTAATCTGAATTATTGTATTTGTAGTCTTTCTAAAAATCTCTCGTAATAAATCATTCTTGGATTTAAAATGATGAAAAATAAGACCTTTTGAAACATTAGCCTCCTCACATATGCTAGACAGCGGTGTATTTTCAAAACCTCTTTCAGAAAAGAGTCTTGTTGCTATCCCGAGGATGATTCCTTTCTTGTCTTTCATATATTAGTATTCATAAAACTGACTGCACGGTCGGTAAATATACAAATAATAATTTACCATAGGGTAAATTTCATCTCTCCGTATAGAAGTTTATATAATGAATATTATAAAATGAAAAAAAAGTATGATACATCTGAGAACATAAATCATAAATAAGTTAAGAACAACTATATTGAATCACACATTCATTTCAAATAAGCAGACTTCATTATTGTGATAATGTAGCGGTAAATTAGATGGATCTTTTATCATAGTTGTTCCTAGATAATCAAATCCATTCCTCGTATACAGGTTAATGAGCCCCTGATTATCTCCAACAGTATCGAGCCTTATGTACTTTAAATTATGCTCTTGAGCATAAGCTATTGTCCATTTAAAAACTTCGGTAACCAAATTTTGCCCTCTAAATTTTGGGTTTGAAGCTATCCTATGAATATAAATTGCGGGGTCTTTACTTTTATCTTCCCATATCTCAGGGTCATTAAATGTATATACCCAAATACAGGCTATTTCGTTATTAACAGTTAATTTATATTGCCTTCCTTCTTCAACTTCTATTTCAATTAATTCCTTTTGTAATTTGGGCCAAGCAACTGCATTCTTTTTATTTTGATAGGCAATAGCCATATCATATAACAAAAAAATATCATTAACGTCTTCTAATGTACTTTTGGATATTTTCATTTATTTCGATGTTTTACTTCTCCTTTATTTTTACTTCTTGATGTTACAAATATATTGGCATCTTGGATAGTTCTACTCACCCAGTTTTAAAGTATTGAGTAGTCCAGTCTTATTTATATGTATAACTAGATAGAGTAATTTATAAAACATAAGTCTTTACACTACCAAATTAGCTTTCTCGTGAGCAATACTAATTTGGCAAATACTACCAGAATTAAAGTTTAAAAAATCAGACTCTATACCATCACTAAAGATGACACCATTGGTTGGCATGCTAGACTCTATTAGTAATGTGTCTTCTTTTTTGATTATTCCAAAACCCAAATTTATCTCAGACATTTTACTTAAAAACGGCTCTCTAACCACAAATAATAATTTATCATCTTCCCAATTGAGAGATACTTCATGTTTTTTACTAAGTTGACCTGTATAGGTATTGATATTATTGTTCATATTAAATATAGAGCTTAGCCAGCCTGTAGAACCTGCACCAGTAGATACAAGAACACCACTAGAAGATTGGTTTTCTTTAATACCATTATACTCAATACTGTATCGCGAAGAAATGTGTGTTGCTGCCCCTATATAAAAATCATTAAATGCTAATAACTCTTGTCCGTCATTGAGCTTAACTTTTGCCATGGTCACCTTTTTGGTCGTATTTTTACCTTTACAATAGCTCTTTACTATATCCAAAAAAGTATTTGGTGTATGTAATAGTAATATACCATCATATCTATATTGATCTGGATTGATAGCTATAATCGGTTGTCCTTTTACATATTTTGCAGTGTTAGCAACCAGACCGTCTTGCCCGATAACCAGGATAAGATCTCCTTGAGTAAATATATAACTTGGCAAAAAGGAACGATGTATAGTCTTGTACTTGATAAATCCAGAAATATCCATTTCTACCTTCCTTAATGATTTATAAAAAGTCTCGTGTTCTAATTCATAAAATCCAATATCTCCTCCGGATCTTTCTAAGTAAAATTTTGCTTGAGATTTAGAATTAAAACGCTCTATCAATTGCTCAAGACGGGTTTTGTCTCTTACGATTATAATTTTGTCAAACTCCATAGCTTCAACCCTTTTTTGATAGGATTGAATCCAATAACTCGGGAGAAATATTTAGATTTCCAATTTTATCGGCATTTTCGGCAAGCTCTCTAAAGGCTAAAGCAATATTGTTTCTGGGATCAATTCCCTTAGAATTAATTGCCATAAGAGTTTTCCAATCTAATTGTTGGTATGGGCGTAGAGAAGCATTCAAAATATATTCTTTAGAATCTGCTTCCTTTTTATCGTTTTCTGCTTTAAGATCAATAAGTTTCTGTTTTTGTTCCTCTAAAGTAGTATTGGACATCATCTGCATCTCTCTAAGCTTTTGGCTGTTTTCTTGTTTTACTACATCTGTTTCCATTTTTTGTTCAACAATTTGCTTTTGTTTTTGTTCAACAGCAATTTCTGTATTCAGTTCACTTTCTTTAATGATTCTTTCTTGCTCAACAGCAAAATTTCTTCTTTCATAAATTGCCTGATCGGCTTCTTTCTGTAGTTCTTCACGAGTTTGCGCTTCTAGAGCTCTTGCCATTTCGGGTGTGGGCGTTACTCCTAGTACGTTAACACTAAGAATTTCTATCCCGAGCATAGTTACTGTTTTAGAACTTTGAATATTTTCTAAAATGTTGGATTCTATCTGCTGTAATTGTCTTAAAGAATCTTTTAAATTTAGCTTTTGTATTATTCCGGCACTGGCGGTCTGAGCTTCATTTATGATTCGTTGTTGGATTTTTTCGTAATCATTTTTGATATAGTTTTTCTTTTTGTCTACTGTAAAATCCAGAGCTTCGGCCAGTTGCTTAGGATTGTCAACTCTATAAGTTATCTGCCCCTGTATATTTACTTCCTGATAATCCTTTGTCGATTCAGAAAATATAAACTGAAAATCATTGCTTTCTATTGGTATTGAAACTATAGAAGAACTGGGAGCAAAATAAAAGAAAGACAGCCCTCTACCTTCTTTTTTTATTTTACCTCCTTTAAAATGAATTACATAATTCATCGAATCGAACTTTATATAATGTATTCCGAACATAATATTTTATTTTGCGTTTATATTACGCAATATACAATGGTATTTTGAAGGATCAAATTAATTAATGTTAATATTACGCAATTATACAAAAGGTTCTAGAAACCCGATTAGTTTTGTCCCGTCACTAGTCCATCGTATACCATGACCACTTGGTACTCTTATCTCATATACCAGTTCATGTTTATAATGATAAAACATATTCCACCATGTATGGCACTCTATCATATACATTACCAATCTTTTAACCCTTTCTTCTTTTTCTTTAGAGTTTCCTTTTATCTGCCCCCAAAAATTATCGGTTGATCTACCTATATGTTTTTCCCAGGCTCTTGTAGCCATTACAATTTGAGAATTAATGGGTATAAAGCAGCTTTCTATTAAAACTTTTTTTATTGGTGGTATTGCTGCTTGATTTTTAATACTTGCTGGCGTATATCGTTGTCCTATTATTAATAAAAGATACTCAAAGGGTGTGTTTTCTAAAGTAGCTGCCCACAACTTTGATATTTTCTTTTCATCCTCCAAGCTTTTACACATTTTGGTTGTTCTGATTGCATCATCAAAGCTTCCATATGCTACTTCTACTGGAGGTGTCACCTCTTCTTCAAATACCGGTAATGTATATTTTGGCGGAGTTTTGTTATCCATATACAATTCCATTCTTTTAGAAAAAGTTTCTATATGTTCTTCTACCAAAAAGTCTCTGTAGGATTCTTTCCAAGATTCAGTAATGAAAGGGATACAATCACGAATAGTTTCGGAAATTTTCATTTTTCCTTTTTCTTTTTGCGGGACATATTTTTCTTCCAATCTCCTGCCATGATAGATCCGTATGGTACTACTTCATCGATTACTGTTCCTAATCCAAATTCATTCATTTGATTTCTAACAGTTTTTGCATTTTTGTACGCACTAGGTAATTCGGATATATCTATTTCATTAGAAAAAAAGCGGATATCAAGTCCTTTGGTCTCTTCATAAAATATCTCTTCCTTTGTTCTTCCTTCTTTACGTTTTTTATGTTGAGTTCTACTCATATTACGTCCGGCACCATGAGGAGCAAAACCCAAATTGTTTTTGGTAGTTTTACCACCTACAATCAAAATAGGTTCTGCCATATTCAAAGGGATTAATCTAGGACCAGTAATATCTGGCATGTATTTTTGATCTAGTGGTGTTGCCCCTTTTGCATGATAAAACAAATCACCATCTTTAAAAACAAAATTGTGTTCATTCCAATATCGATCTACCGCATCCATTTTTAGAGATGTCAAGGTTGCATTATGTATAGATTCATGGTTCAACTTTGTCCATTTTCTAATGATTTGCAACGCATTCCAATAATTTTGACCTTCTTCTGTATTAAATGGAATCCATGCGTTTTGTTTTAACGTATCGGGAGAAATTTCTCTTCTAAAACGATCTGCAATATGCATTCCTTTTGAATATAATCTCGCTCCAGCACCTCTTGAGCCATGATGCGTTACCATCATTGTGTTTCCCGTTTTTTTTGATCGCCCTACAAAAAGAAAATGATTTCCATCTCCTTGAGTTCCCAGGTGCTCTTGGGCTATTGCAATATCTTTATCAGCATTCAAAAATGGATTTTCTTTAAATGCTGTTAAAAGCTCATCTGTTAACTTGAATTGTCTTTCTAGAGGTCTTCCTCCTGGACCAAAATGCGTATTAGTATGTGCTGCATCTAACACTTTCTTTGGGTCTGCTTTACCAAAATCTGTAAGCATTACAGAGCAACAAATATCTACACTATGCATTCCAGGATGAATTGCATTTCTTGCTACTACTACTCCCCCAACAGGTATTGTTCCATTAGGTCCTGTAGGACATGCATCTGGCATCACTGCACCATTTACTACTGTAGGTGTACGCATTAAAGTATTCATAGAAGTAATAACGGATTGCACATTGGTTTCTTCCAGCTCATTCTCTGCTTTAATATTTATCTCGAATGAGATCGCTTTAGTATGCAACTCTTGAATAGGCGGAGTCTCAAATCTTTTCAAATAACTCATCATTGTATCACTATCGAGCTGATTTGTATTGATATAATCCATTGCTTCAGGAAACCACTTTCCCGACTTAAAACCTAATTCAATTAGCGTTTTTCCTGTGACATTTATTTTCTTTTTCATTTTTTTAATGATTACCATTAAGATACACTATAAGTACAAAACCATCTATATATAATTATATTTTTTTGTAAAATAGCTTACTCTGCATACACTATATTTATATTTGAAATAATATTCTCTATAAGATATGCCCCCAAATTGAAATTTTGTTTTGCTTTATTAAGAATCCAGGCGTCAGAACTCACTACGATATGATTGGATTTTGATAATTCCTTATCTGGATTATTTACCAAATATATTTCCCAAGGAAATTGATATTGAGCCGCCAATTCATATAATCTTGTTTTGAGTCTTCCACTGTTAGAAACTGGTGCATCAAAATACCAAAGTACAGTATCGGCACCCAATTTTTTTAATATGTTACCTACTAGTAGAATCGCTTCTTCAGTTTTTTGAACTCTCTTATATGTACCATGAACTCCTGAGACATCACGATAAAATCCATCTATACCTTTAAATAGATATGCGCCAGACAGTGCACTTTCTATAGTAATTAAAAGGTTGAATCCATCAATAACAACTACCTTATTATCAATATTTTCTGGTTTAACTGTTCGTTTATTTCTGATAGTAACGTGCTCTTGACTTGCACTCATTCCTAACAAGGCTTTTTGCTGTCGGACATTTAACAAATATCTGTTTCCAACCAACTGTAAAGAAGATTTCTCAGCAAACCCTCTACTTAGTAAATAAGACATATCTTGTACTGCATCTTTTAATTTTTGTTGCATTATAGGATCTCCAAAAAGACGATCATCACTAGCTACTTTTCCTCTATTTCTAGATAACATGTTTTTATGTTTTATAAGACTCACTTCATAAAGGTTATCAAATGGTTGTTTTACTATTACTAATTTGAATGTATTTTTTCTAATGTAAAAAGAGATTCGAAATGAACTTTGGATTAAGGTTTCCAAATTCTCAATTACCATATTACAAAGATTTGTTCTTATTGCGCAGTAATTTTGCGTAGCCATAAATAATCTTTATTTTCGACAAAAAATTCATAGATAATGGCATTAAACAAAAACGCATTAATTCGTTATAAAACCATTGATAAATGTTTACAAAATAATTATCTAAAATGGACATTGGATGACTTAATCGAAGCTTGTTCTAATGCATTATATGAATATGAAGGAAGGCAAATCAACGTTAGTAAAAGAACGGTGCAATTGGATATCCAAATGATGCGTAGTGACAAGCTTGGATATAATGCTCCTATAGAAGTATATGATCGGAAATATTATAAATATCAAGAAGAAAATTATACTATTACCGACATTCCGATTACCGAAAACGACATGAATGTCTTATCAGAAACGGTAGAAATGCTTAAACAATTTAAAGACTTTTCTCTATTTTCAGAATTAGGAGGTATCATTCAAAGATTAGAAGACAAAGTATATACAGAAAAAACACATCAATCCTCAATTATTCATTTGGATAAAAATGAAAGCCTTAAAGGTTTGCAATATCTTGATAGCCTGTATCAGGCAATTATCAAAAAGCTAGTATTAAAGATTACTTATCAATCCTTTAAGGCTAGAAAAGCCTCTATTATTACACTTCATCCTTTTATACTAAAAGAGTTTAACAACCGCTGGTTTCTTATTGGTAAGACTTCTTCTCAAAAACCAATAATCACACTAGCATTAGACAGGATCATTGAGTTAGATTATGACTCATCAATTTCATATTTGGATGAGAATTTTAGCGGAGACGAATATTACAAAAATACCATTGGAGTTACAGTACTTAATGAAGAACAGCTACAGGATGTATTACTAAAAGTTGATAAGGATAATGCTCCTTATGTTATTACAAAACCCTTTCATCATTCTCAGGAGATTATAGAAGAGAATGATGATGGTAGTATAATTATCAAATTGTATGTTCACCTTAATCTCGAACTGGAACGTCTTATACTTGGGTTTTGCAATACAATAGAAGTACTACAACCGAGACGGCTTAGAAAGAGAGTTCAAAAAAAGCTTGAAAAAGCTACTTCTCTATATAAAAAGTAAAAAATAAGTTTTGGTAAAATTTATATCTTGTTTTCTAATTAATAAACCTCTCTATTGTATTTTTTAAAGGTTTTTGTAGCTTTTTCGATTATCAATTGTAGAGTATTCTCAACATGTCGTTCACTTACATTCGTTTGACCTATTACTAGTCTCAATGTATAGATATCATTTACTTTTGTATGTGTAAGGTAGATCTTACCAGAATCGTTTAAATCATGCATAAGTGATTCATTTATTCTATTGAGTACTTCTACATCCTTAAATTTTTGGGGTTTAAAACGAAAACATATCAAGTTGATGTTACGAGGCACTACAAGTTCAAATTCTGGCAATTTCGCAATTTCGTTTTCAAACCATCTTGCCAATTCAATATGGTTTCTTAATTTTTTCTGTAATCCTACTAGTCCATAATTGCGCATTACAAACCAAAGCTTTAATGATCGAAAACGCCTTCCCAAAGGAACACCCCAGTCACAATGATTATTAACAGATCCATCGGTTTTTGTTTTAAGATATTCTGGTAAAATTTCAAAAGTATTAACTAGAGCATTCTTATCTTTTACAAAATAAGCAGAACAATCAAAATTTGTAAATAACCATTTATGCGGGTTAAAAACAAAACTATCTGCTTTTTCTATTCCGTTAAGATAATGATGAAATTCTGGCAAAAGCAGTACTGAACCCGCATATGCAGCATCAACGTGTAACCATATCTTGAATTTTTCTGCGATATCTGCAATCTCATTTAATGGGTCAATGGCGGTAGTACCAGTTGTCCCAATTGCAGCAACTATACAAAGTGGTTTATAACCATTTTTTATATCTTCTTTTATTTTTTGAAGCAAAACCTCAGGTCGTAATCGTAAAGTTTGATCTGTAGGTATTTTTATCACATTAGCTCTTCCTATACCGGCGATCTTTGCTCCTTTTTCAATTGAAGAATGAGTTTCTTCTGAGCAATACACCCTGAATTTTGTATCTTTCTCAAAACCAGTTTCATTTATTCTAAAAGTCGATTTTTGTTCCCTTGCTGTTAAAATTGAAGCTAATGTTGCAGAAGATGCAGAATCATGGATAACTCCTACCCAATTATTAGGAATACCGATACATTTTTGTATCCATTCCATCATTCGTTCTTCTAATTCTGTTGAAGCAGGAGAAGTTTCCCATTTCATTCCCTGTATACCAAGAGTAGCCGTTAGCATTTCTGCCAATATTGATGGAGGACTTGTATTTGCCGGAAAATATGCATAAAAATTTGGACTCTGCCAATGCGTAACTCCGGGCATAATGATATTTACAAAATCATTAAAAATTGTTTCTATATCTTCTCCCTGATTAGGAATACTATCCTCTATTTGATTATAAATTTCTTTTGGCACTACCTGGGATTTAACCGGATAGTTTTCTATATTATCCATGTAATCCGCCATCCAATCAACGAATTGATGTGCATATTTGCGAAACTCTTTTGAAGTAGATTCCATATTGAAATTGTATTGTTTTTGTTTCTTTAAATTCTCTTAAAATTAAAAGATGAAATTACAATACTTTATTCTAATGGTAGTGCCTAACACCATGAAAAAAAGTAATATACAGCTTGAATAAAATTCAATTCATGTTTTTTACTACAACAAATATCTAACTTACAATTACTTTTTTTGTGCTTTTGGATGATAATTAATTTTAATATGAAGTAAACCCTCCGTCTGTAGCATAATTTGCTCCTGTAATATTAGAAGCCTCGTCAGATAACAAAAATAGCATTACTGCGACCTGTTCTTCTGGTGTTGCATCCCTATGGTTTGAATCAGTATATTGCAAAAGACTTTTGGTCTTAATAGTTCCCATACCAGCATCTCCTTTACTAGCTTTTACTTTGGCTGTTACTAATTTGTATGCTCGCTCTACCATGGGTGTAGCTGTATTGGCCATACACACAGAATTAATTCGTATACCAAACTCGGCGTAATCTATAGCTGCATTTTTGGTAAGACCATTAACAGCATGTTTACTAGCTACATAAGATGGTGTACCCGAAAAACCACGTAAACCTGCTACAGAAGCTACATTAACAATTGCACCTCCTTGATTTTGGGCTACCATTTGTTTTAATTCTTCTCGCATACATTTAAAAACACCAGTTGTATTTACCCGCATTACTACATCCCAGTATTCGTCTGTTGCTTCATGACATCTACTAAAAGTAAGGTGTTTCTGTTTTTCATAATCAATAGGATCTCCTGGAAAAATCGCATCCATAACACCAGCATTGTTTATGGCATAATCCAATTTTCCATATGAATCTACAGCCACTTTAACCATTTCTTTACTGGTTTCATTCGTAGAAACGTCCCCATAAACAAACTTTGCAGAACCTCCTTCTTTAATGATTTCATCTATCACTGCACTTCCCTCTTCTTTAAGCCAATCAACACCGATAACATTGGCTCCTTCTCTAGCAACCCTTTTGATTGCAGCAGCTCCCATTCCTCTTGCACATCCAGTAACAATTATAGTTTTGTTTTTAAATCGATTTGGGATAAAATAATCCGGATTTATAGGAGCCACATCTTTTTTTCCAATTCCTTTTTCCTGAGTGGGAGATGAAAGTATTTCTGACTTATTCGACTCATTGGCACAAGCCAGACCTGCACTGGCTCCCAGAGTAGCCAATGTTGTATTTTTTAACATGTTTCTTCTATTCATGACTTTATGTGTTTTTGATTATTGATTTTATAAACCTATAAGGCATATCTTATAAATAGCATTGTGCTCCACCAATTATCTATATTTTGAACTGAAGGGATTTGAACCGCATCACCAGGAAATGTTGCAGCAACATGACCTTGAATAAAAATTTTACGTGATAAAAATATTTTAAAGGTTAGGTTCCCTTCTACTCCATAATCCTTTGAATTTAGGAAGGATAGAGCTGGATTGCCTCCCAAATTTGTTCTACTATCAGCTCTAAACAACCAAAATTGAGGTACTAACTCAAGTTTGGGTTTGGGGCGAAGCCGTAATTGAAATCGATGAGCCACTACATTTGATATCTGAACTACCTTAAAATGATTAATTCCCTGAACCCATTGTTCTCCTGTTCCTCCAGACAACAGAGGATCCCATCTTTCAAACCTGGTAGTATTAGGATCATCGCCCGAAAAACGAGCGTGTCGATAACTTATGGTTGGTGTCCAAGGAAGCTCAGAGAAGTTCCATCCTACCTCACCAAAATATCCATAGGCTTCCATCGGGAAGTTTTTATTCGTCTGTATTCCTCCTTCTCCAGCCAAAAAAATACCTGAATGTCCTGGTGGAGCAGAATTCCAACGAAAACGAGCATCTATAACCCTTAGACCTTCTCTGCTAAATGTTTCAGTTGTGGTAAAATACCCGAAATCGGATTTTGGAACATACAAATAGCTCGCTCCTACTGATAGATTTGTAGCAGGCTTTGCTTCTATATTAAGACCCAGTATTCCTGTCTTAGAATCAACTACAGGAAGCTCATCTGGATCGAGATAGAAAAACTCTAGTACATTATTATTATATTTTAGACTTGCTCGTGCTAGCATATCGGCTGCCCATCTAGGGTTGGATTGTAATGCAGCACGGTCACTTCCGTTTGCAGATGTATTAACTATAAGAAACCCATCTCCTAAGGTATATCGTTGTCTTCCTACCGAAGTATTAAACACAAGTCGATTTCCGTTTTCCCATGTTTTTCCGGTGATTAGCCCTACATAGGCATCCTCAAGACCTACATATGCTCTGGATTCGTCGGTAAACAATTCCTGACCTGCAGATCCACTTACTATTGCGCTAAGTCCACCATAGAAGTGCAGGTTTTTGTATAAGGGGGTTATTCCATAGGCTCCCAAATGAACAAAGCCTTCTACCCAATCCTCATACCCTTCTCCAGAAGGTTTACCATCAACCAGTGGATTTCCTTGAAGAAGCTCTACAGGTCTTCCATACCACGCATCTGTATTACTATAATGGATTCCTAATGTTTCGAGTTTTAAACGTGCAAATGTACTACCAGAATCATATAGCTTTGGTAGATCTTTAATTGATTTGGATATAAGAAACCCTTTTTGAGAAGGTCCTCCAACTGATTCTCCCAGAGTAACATAAACCAGAACAATAACCCCTCCAGTAGATCCAAACTCTAGTTCAACTAATGTCGAAGCAATTCTAGGATCACGACGAGACATCGATAAAGAGAATTCTACATGATTTCTTGAAAATTTATTGTCAGGAAAGATTTTTAAATCTTGTCGTACTTTATCCTCAATTCTTTGATTGAAAATAGAATCATTTGAAGGGTTAACGATTCTAATACGTACTTCTTCAACCCTTTTATTGTTATAAGGGTTTACATCACCAATTCCTTGTGCCATACCCATATCCAAAATAAGCACAAGATGACATAGGAGAATGATACTTCTCAATAAAGTGAATCGTCGACTAGAATTTGATGTTTTAGGAGGTATAGCCATATTAAAAAGCCTTAACAATTAGATCCAATTTCAAAAATTTCCTTCACATCATTATAAAGATACGAAAAACAGAGTAAGTCGCTGATTTAAATACAACTAATTACCTTCTTGTATAAAAAATATAGTACTATCATACTACTCTCAATAATACTTTGACTATAGCAAAAAATTATATGAGTTATTTTAAGGTTTTCTTACCTTATCCGACGATCACCGAAGTATGTTTGGGAATTCTAGAAGTTTATTTGGATCTTAACGAAGTATATTTTAGAGTTTTCTAATCTTATCTGATTATTCTTGAAATGTATTTTAGAATTTTCGAAGTGCATCTGAGTATTTAGGGAATTTATTTGAAGATCCTCTAACTATATCTTGATATCCTTGAAGTTTGTTATAGAAATATGTTACTATTATTCCGATTCTATTTTTTTTAGCATTTTTGATCTTTTTTATTCATGTTACACTCATTTTTTTCATAACTCATAATACTTCCTTTACCTCCTTGAATAATGGTACAGCAATCTGTAAAAAGGTTTTTTAGTTTTTTGCGACCTCTTTGGATTTTGGAACGAACCGTAATATAGTTTACATCCAATAGCTCGGCTATTTCTTTTTGAGACATTTCTTTGATCTCTGAGAGTATCATTAATTCTTTATATTCTTCGGGTAATTGATTTATAAAAGAATGTACACATTTGCCAAGCTCTTGCGCTGCATCTGGATCGTTATTATCGCTAGGTGAAAGTGTACTATTATCAATCTCTTCGGTAAGTATTCGTTTTTTTCGATAATAATCTGTAATAGTATTTTTTGCTATAGTATAAACCCAACTTTTTAGATTTTCTACACCATCACTATTTGATTTAGACAGTTTATAGAATACATCTTGTGTTAAATCCTGGGCATCTTCATGACTACGCACCTGTTTTTTAACATATCCCAAAAGGGGATTATATAGTTGAGTAATTAGATTTTGCATTCTGAATATTAAATTTAATGAATAAAACAAGGGTTATGATAGACAAAGATAAAAATAGATATTGCATTCCTAGGGTTTCAATCATATGGAGTCCTATTAATGCCCCAATTGCTGCGCCCAAATCCCACCAGGTACTTATTCCTGAAATAGCTTGTAATGGATTATCCTGACGTTGTTTTTTTATTGCGATTAAGGGAGAAAAAGTAACTATAACTGTATTACATAAAAAAGCAATAACTATCCCAATGATAACTTTATTGAAAGCTACTAGCAATAATGCAATTACACAGAATACAACTGCAACAGAAAATATCAGTTCAACTTTTATCTTTAAAGTAAGAAAACCAATACACATCGAAAAAAGGAGCATAAATAATCTCTTTAGTAACAAATAAAAAGCTACATAGACTAATAAATCCTCTTGATTTGCATAGTTTCCTGACAATGTATTGGATAAAGTTACCACCAAAATACCATCTATAGCTATAGAAAGTACAAACACCAGTAGATTTATAGCACTAGGGTGAAACGTGTTCTTCGTTTTTACTACAGGAATTTTGACTTTGGTCATTAAATCTGGTAACGAATATGCTAACAAGATACCAAGCATACTTACCAGTGCTGTAATAAATAATCCAATCTGCATTCCGTATTTATTAATAATGTTTGGCCCCAACCACAACACAAATATGGGACCCAAAGATTTTACACTTTGTGATAGTCCAAAAGCTAATCCAGATTTTTCTTTAGACTTTGAAGCATAACTTAGAGTAGACATTTTGAGACCCGAGTAACTTAATCCCCATAAAACCCGGGCAATCAGGAAAGCTATTACTCCTCCTAATTCTAAACCATAAGTTAATGTCGTTATAGAAGCCATAATTGAAGTAATAATCAATACTTTTTTTACTCCTATTTTTCTAATCAAATTTGCAATATGTGTATTTGCTATGATTCTTACAAAACGGTTGATTGATAATAATATGCCTATAAAGAACATAGAAAAGCCTAATTCTTTTCCATATATGGGTAGTATAGGATAAAGTATGGCATCACCCAGACCGGCAAAAGCCATTATTCCGCTAGCATGCAAAGCCCCCTTTAAATGGGGGCTTGTACCATAAGATAAGGTTACCTTTTTGTTTAGCAACATCCCGTATTTGTAATATTTTCTTCTTTGCTCATACTCTTATCGCAACAAGAAGATCCATCTTCGGGTTGTGTACAACATGATGTTGCTGTAACTTCTTTTGTTTCTGATATTGAATTACAACAACCATTTTCTACTAATGGACTAATTTGTACACTATTTGATTTTCTAGTTTTCATATGTTTATATTTTTAATGTTTATGTTTTATTTTCAATTACCTCTGACAAATAATTTTAGTAATGATGCTGCTCTATTTCTATTAGCAACACGCTTCAACTGGTTTTTTACTACTAAAATTAGTGCTACAAACTCCTGTTTGTGGAAGGTTTAACTCTACTATTTCTGCTGCTTCTATATCCCCAGTAAGGTAGGCTACTACAGAGCGTACCTGCTCATATCCTGTTGCCATCAAAAATGTTGGTGCTCTACCATAACTTTTTGAACCAACGATATAGAAGTCCTTTTCTGGATGACGCAATTCTTTTTCTCCATGAGGTCTTACAGTTCCACAACTATGGATATTTGGATCAATAAGTTCTGCCAGATCAAATACCGATTCTAAAGCCGAGTCGAGATCTATACGTACTTCTCGAATCATATCCAAATCTGGTCTAGAGCCTGTATTGCTAACTATTTCATCTATATTTTCGATAGTCTTAGTTTTTCCATTTAGGTCTCCTTCAATTTGAATTCTGTTCTCTTTTTTGGTCAACTTATGAATGTAAAAAGGGGTGTGTACTTTTAGTTTTCCACTATCTACCAATCTTTGTATTCGTACTCCCAGAGCGCCCCGGGCCTTTAAGGCATCATCTTCTTTACCTCCATATACACGCTCCAAACTATCTTTACGCAAAATCCAATTAAGCTGTGTTTGAGGATATTTCTTTTGAACTTTTTCTAAGTCTAATAAAACATTAATTGCAGAGTGCCCTCCGCCCACTACGGCGATATTCTTATTTTTATAGCGATCTAAGTACTTTAGTTTTACGTCTGGAATACCATAAAATATGTGATCTTTTAATTCTTGTTCTCCTTCGGCGAAGACTCCTCCTGATCCAATAGGGTTAGGCTGATTCCATGTTCCTGTGGCATCTATTACAGCCTTTGCTTCATAATATTTGATCTTGCCATTTTCTTCTACTTTTATAGAAAATGGTTTGGAAGCTCTATTAGCAGTTTTCATTTTATCCAATCCTTTCCTACCAATAGATACTACTTTTGTATTGAGATGAATATTTGGTTTGATCATTGGATGATTTGATAGAGGTACAAAATAGTTATCGACCAACTCTTTTCCTGTTGGCAAGGTATTTTTATCTGGAGAAGTCCAATTAGTTTCCATTAAAAGTTCTTCGGCTACCTTATCAATATTATATCTCCAGGGTGAAAAAACACGAATATGACCCCAGGACAGGAAATTTTGTCCAACAGAGGTTCCTGCTTCAAATAATATGAATTCAAGGTTCTTTTTGGCTAAATGTGCTGCTGCGGCTAACCCAACAGGTCCGCCTCCTATTATTGCTATGGGTAAATGGTCATTTTGCATCGTTTTAAAATTTTGATTCATCTCTTAAGACGAACACTTTTAAAAATGATGCAATCTTTTATATATTTAATATTCTTATTTCTCAATAAGCTTTATGGTATACTCCATTACGGTATCGAGTTTTATCTTTTATAAATGAATTTGACAAAAACAAAAGAAGCAAGTCAATGTATGTGACTTGCTTCTTGATATTAGAAAATATAGATATTATAAATTATTTGTTTATTCTCTCTCTAATTTTGGATAGGTTATCTTCTACTATTAGTTTACCATCAATAAATACAGTTTTTAGTAATCCTTTTTTCTCATCTTCTTCAGACACTTGATCCCTAAAATTTATTTGACCATTTTCTTGATATAGTTGAATTAACCCTTTTGCAGACTTTTTTGTACCATCATCTGTTATTGGATCTTTAAAGATCTCTCTACCCTCTCCTTCAACTTCTACATATGTAGCCTTCATTGCAAATCCAAAGGTATCTCTTGTATTATATTGATAGGTAAAACTTCCTATTCCCAGTACTACATTGGTAGAAGCAAATCCTTTTTCTTTAAGGCGTTCACAGATTTGCGTAGCTCTTTCGATAGTAATACTATCTCCATAAATAGCTCCAATTTTGGGGTTTAGTACTTTGTAACCTTGGTCATTTACAGAACCTCCAAATTCATCCCAAAGAAGTTCGATAACGCCTTTTGCTACAACAGGGTTTTCATTTTTACACCCACAAATAATATCTACCGGATCTCCAGAATCTGGTCTAATTACTAGTTTCCCGTCTCTTTTTAAAATTTCATCTTTAAGTTTTGGAAGATATTCTGTGAGTACTTTCCATAAATCCCAGGTATCAGATACCACAGACAGAATTCCTGTTGGATATGTTTCTAATAATCTTTTGAAGGTTCCTATTTCATCATCTTTACTACCGGCACACATCACACTATGCTCTGTTGCATTTACACTACCAATTACAAGTTCTTTGGTAACATCGGTATTATAATATGTCTCATATGCTTTGGCCACAGGAAGTGTATCACTACCAGAAAAAGCCAATGCATGTCCCATACCACTAAGTATAGATGATTCTGTACCCGACATCCCTCTCATAGAGAAATCATGTCCTTGCCAGGTTACAAATTCTAAATTATCTCTATCAGTTTCTGACGCATATTTGTTTAGTATTTTTCGATATTGCTTAGCAATAGTAGCCGAGGTGCAGGGTTGCCAGATAATATTAGATAATAAGGTTTCTAAATAGTTTGTTAACCAAAAGAATTCTGGCTTTGTGTTTGCCAAAGTAAACATTGGTACCCTAATTGGAACTTCGGTTCCTTCTGGTATTGCTTTTATTTCAATAGGTAAATATCCCAAATCATGCAAATCTTCAATATGGGATGTATCGTAGTTTACTCCAAGGTAATTATCTACATATTTTTTGTATTCGGCTACAACATCTTTCTTAGGCTGATTAAAGAAATCCTGATTAAATCGTTTAATTAGATACTCTTTTATTAAATATTGCAATCCAAAAAATACAACACTATCTACTCCTTCAATCCTACTTTTACGTGGAGTCCAATTAGAATATACCAAGGTTGTACCGTCTGGATATTGTTCTCTATGTCCTAATTTATAGCCGTCTGTTAATAGTAGTGGATTCATATTTATTTATTTTGCGTTATTTATACGCAAATATATATTATTTCTTAGCAATTGCCAAACATATATCCTTTTTTTTACATTAATTAGTTCTGGTTATCCTATTTCTTCTCCATATAGGCAGAAAAGATATTCTGAAAATCAAACAATGTAGTTTTTTCTTTTTCAACTACCTTGGAATCGTTAAAAATCTCGAAGTATCCACCTGTTGTATTCTCAGAAAAACGAATACCATCCATAATTTTTCCTTCTTCATCGACTACAAAATTGCCCATACCCAAAATATCATGTTCCTCATTTTTTTTTCTGTCTATAAACCCTCTACCCTCGGTTATATTTTTTAAAATCTGATTAAAAACTTCATAGTGATCTTTTACATTATAAATTTCTAATCCATTGAATATTTCCAAAATTGCTCTTGCTTCTTGGTATATCCTTCCTTCTTTATCATTATTTTGATAGGCAATTCCTTTATTTACTCCAGATTCTCTATATACTCTTACTTCACTATTCTTTGGGAATATAGGATCGTTTACATCAATATTTTGGTATCGAATCAAAACCGAATCATTTTTATACAACTCTGCGACCAATAAATTGTTGATTAAACCCAGTTCAATTTTATATTCCTGATCCTGTATGGAATTAATTTTCATTTTATTTTTTTCTATTTCAAAAATGAACCTATTGTAATAATGCATGGCAAAAATATCAATATAAAAACCTATGTGTTTGCCGTTTTTGTATTGTTCTACCAGTATACCATCTTTTACTTGATTGTATTTTATACCATCAACTATTTTTCCATCCTTGTATATAGACTTCTCCCCTAATTCTATCCTATGATCACCATCAAGTTTGTTCTCTTTCAGCATTTGTAACACATCAAAAGAATAACTATACTTTTTTATTCCTTTTTCATAATAATAAACTACAAATAATTCTTTGTCTCCTTCTTTAAAATACCCTTTGTATGGTTTACCATCTTTATATGCCCCTTCATAGACATCCATAGGGTGTTCCAGGACTATATAAGAGCTGTCTTTTTGTATCGAAGTCATTTCTTGTGCAGTGGTATTAGTATATTTAAGAAGTATTAGAAATCCCAGTAAAACGTGGATAGCTAAACAATTACTTGTTTTAAAATTAAGTGAATTCATTATATTGAAAAGGCTTAGGTTTTAAATCTTCTAAAAACAATTTGTTAAGGACTAAACTAATCATTATTCCTACTTTAATCCCCCCTGTTTTCAGTTAAATATTAAAATATTTTTTTGGTACTACTAATTGACAATCCAATGTTTGTCTTTTTTACTAATTTCTTCCTCTTTCATTGGGGTATAATAATGGTAATGGATCACTTTGCCAGATTTCTTTACTATCAATATCCATTATTGTAAGTTTTCCTTTAAAAGCCGCTCCGGTATCTACATTCCATAAGTTATATGCCTTTATTGGTACATCTTTATTATAATTAGTAGTTGGTGTATGACCAATATAAATCTCTTTATAATGATTAAACCTCTTGGGTTTTGTAAGTATATCATCAAGGGTTTTCTCTTCTACTTTATCAGCTAATAATGCCGCTTCCCATAACGTTCTATCCCAATAATAATTAGATTCATATTCTTCTTGCCCAACTCCGTGCATAGAAGTAAACCCCGCGTGTAAAAACAATCGGTTTTTATCATCTAAATAGTAATTTTGTAGTGTATTAAAAAAAGTTTTATGTGTTCTTCTGGATAAGTATCCAGATCGAATATAACTTTCTATAGTTTCATTTCCGCCATGTGCTAACCATACTGGATTTTGAGCTCCTTTTTCTAACCACAATCCACACCACAGATCATGATTGCCTCTAATAAAAATACAGGTATTTGATTTTGAAAGTTGTATTAGTTTTTCAATTGTTTCTGCAGATTCGCTCCATCCATCTACATAATCTCCAAGAAATATTAATGTATCTTTTGGTGTTATACTTGCTCTTTCGAGTACTTGAAGTAAAGCTTTATATCCTCCGTGTATATCCCCTATTACCAATGATCTAATCATGAAATATAAGTTTACATTAATCGATACATAATATCCGTTCTTAACACATACTTTGTCCCTGACACAATAGGTTTTCCTTCATGACGTAAAGGATGATAAAATACTAATGCATCACCTTGTTTTGGAATAACTGTAATTCCTTTTTCAAAATAGGTTTCTCCTCCCTCAAAATCATCATTAAGATATATTAAGAATGAGAAAAAACTACATTCATTCTCATTTCTTACATAACTTCCATCACGATGCATTTTAAACCGTTGTCCAATATCATATTTATAAATTCTAAACATTTCATTAAGTCCTATGGCAGCATGCTTACCGAAAGACTTGTTTATAAACGGTTGTATTTGTAACCAGGTCTTTTGTCCCAATATTTCATCTTTAAAAAGAATTCGTTTATTATTACGAATTCCCTTTACCATAACTTGTTTTCCATGAATATTAACTTTTGCCTCTTCAAAAGAAACTTGTTCCCCTCTTTCTATAAACTGAGTACACATTTCTTTTGATAGAAAATTTTCAATAAGAAATATTTCTGGATCCAGTTCAATTTTTTTCATAGTATCATTCTTTAAACTCTATATATTCTGGCAACACAGTATCTGTTAGCCATACTCCATTATCAGACTGAAAAAATTCAACCCCCTTCTCATACATCTCTCCAGACCTAACTGTTAGTATTATTGGTTTTCCTCTTCTCGATCCCACTTTTATAGCAGTTTCTCGTTCGTGACTCAAATGTACTTGGTGTCTGCTCATTCTTAATAGTCCTTTTTCTCTAATAGCATCCATAAATTTGGCTACGGTACCATGATACAGGAATTGTGGTGGTTCTTTTGGTTGATACTCCAAGTTAATTGCTATTGAATGTCCTTGACTAGCTCGTATTTTGGTTAAGTTTTCATTAAAAACATATCTTTTTTTATCGTTGGTTTCAACGATTTCTTTTAATAGTTCTAAATCTAATTTTGGTTGATATCTTTTTGTTTTACTAAGCAACTCATTGACATCTGCCCAGCCATTTTCATCTAATTGTAATCCTATTTTATCTGGATTATGCCTTAGAATAAGGCTTAAAAACTTACTTATATGTTTATGATTTGTTTTCATGTTGAGAATATTTTTTTAAAATCTGTATAGTCATCGACTACTATAAACAGATGGTGTTCATATTCAGGTATAATTTTTGATTTTAGCACTTCTATTATATCCCTCCAAAAACTACCTATAAAAAATACTTTAGGTCTGTTTTCAGACTTATCTTTACGAATAATATCTAGTGTTAAAAACACTTCTGACAATGTCCCTATACCTCCTTTTTGTACTATAAACACACTTGTTTCTTGTATTAATAATTCTAATCGTTCATATAGTTTTTTGGTAACAATGGTTTCCGACAAAAATTCGTTCCCTTGTTCAGAACCTACTTGTTTGCATGTGATACCTATAACTTTTCCATCTTCTAAGGTCACGCCT
This sequence comes from Aquimarina sediminis, assembly GCF_002895435.1. Taxonomy (GTDB): domain Bacteria; phylum Bacteroidota; class Bacteroidia; order Flavobacteriales; family Flavobacteriaceae; genus Aquimarina; species Aquimarina sediminis. The sequence goes on along the minus strand of NZ_POYJ01000001.1, from coordinate 357,079 downwards.
TTAGAAACTGCTTCCATCATTCCACCATACCCGCCATTTTTTACAACGTATCCGTTTTTTGTAAGTAAAGAGCCTATCATAACAGTTTCTTTATATTCCTTACTCTTACGATTTCTTCCTGCACCACCAAACAATGTGGCATATTTTATCTTTTTCATTTTTTTAATAATTTAGTATACAGTCCAAAATTCTCTTGATCAAAACATACAAAAGTTACTTCGTCTAATGTTTTTTGGTTTGCAAAACATTTAACTGTTTCTATAGCTATTTTGGCTGCTAATTCTTTTGGGAACTTATAAATCCCCGTACTTATATTCGGAAAAGCTATGGTCTTAGCATTATTCTCTATTGCCAATTCCATTGTATTTTTATAACAATTGGCAAGAAGTATCTCTTTTTCATTTCCACCTTGATTCCATACAGGACCAACGGTATGGATTACATATTTTGCTTTTAAGTTCCCTGCTGTTGTAATTACAGCTTGTCCAACCTTGCATTTTCCTTGTTTTGTTCTAATGACCTGACATGCCTTCAAAATTTCTGGACCTCCATTACGATGTATTGCACCATCTACACCACTTCCTCCCAGTAGCGAGGAATTAGCAGCATTAACAATGATATCAGTCTTTATTGTGGTAATATCTAATTGAATACATTTAATTTTCATAACTATTCAAAATCATACACATATACTTTTATGTTTTTTTCTAAAAGTGTATCTGTTATTATTGGTTCTATATCTTCCCATTTACCACCAGCTAATCCACAACCTATTCTTGGCATATGAATACTAGCTCCTAACTTTGTTGCCTCACTGGAAATTTTCACTAAACATTCTTTAACAGCTTCATAACGAATAGGTATTTCTTTATTTTTTGCCTTTATTCCTTTCTGGGCTATCATATTACCAACAAAAATGTCCTTTGAAACTTGAACCAATTGAATCGCTCCAAGGTCAAAATCATTGTTTCCTCGATTTCTATACCACTCTCTATAAGCGCTTTCTGGTTTTGTCCATTTTTTTGAAACAGCCAACACAAAACCTTTACCCCAACCACCAATATCATTACAAATATGTACAATGATCTTTACTCCCTCTCCAAGAGGAGCTGTTGCATCTCCTTTTATATATTCTATTGTATTCATTTTAACATCAAATACTTATTCAACTCTTCATCATCAAAAATCAAAGGTTTCTCTTCTGGTACCATCAAATCATCCAGATTCTGAGCAGTTACCAATTTATATTGTTCTGCAACAAACTGAGAAATATCTTCAATTTCTATAATATCCTCCTTGGCATACGATTTTATAAATTCTTTTCTTAACCCTATTTGGATAGCTCTACGTTCTAATTTTGCACCGTATGGATCATGATCCGGGTCCCATTGCAATCTTACATCCGATTTTTGCACATCTTCTTGCCATAAGTTATAGGATTCATATAATTCTGGTTTGAATGAAGAATACACGGCATTTTTAAGGTAATCTTGAAATGCTTTTTTCTTAAGGTGTATCGCTAATACTACTTCTTGTCCTTCTTTGGTCCCCCAGCCATTCCGATACATCATCCATAAGAAATTAGGCTTAATCCATGTCATCCTTTCAAGGCTAAAGGCTCCTCCAAAATATTGATTTTTTATGGCAAAATTCCCAATTTGTGGACGATATGATTGATATACAATAATTTTTTCGTCATCATATTGTGCCATAATATGATGCCCTTGCTGTGGCCATTCTTTTTGTTGTTCTATATATTTTTTTAGTTGTAATTTCATTTTTAAAATTTTTTAAGGCATTAAGTACCCAATTCATCTCTCACTTCCATTAGCGCAAAACCCAGTAAATTATGTCCTCTCCATAAATTAGGGTTTTGAGCTTTTTCATTACTTTGCCCCATTCCTATACCCCAAATTCTATCTCTGGGGCTTGCTTCTACAAGCACTCTTTTTTTTGTACTTAATAAATATTCCGCCAGTTCTGGCTGTTGAGAAAACTTTTGAAGATTTCCTCTTTTTACAATTTCATATTTATGTTGATCCCAAATCTTTGGGTCAAAATCTTTCACTTTTCTTCCTAACGTCTTGGCTTCCATTGGATGGGACGATTTGATTATTTCTTCTAAAATCAAAGTATCATCAAATAATCTGGCTTTTTCTGCCATCATCCAGTGTTCTGCTGTTTTATATGTAATATTATCTACTACAAAATTGGATTGCCACCATTGGCTAAAACAGCTTTTTCCTATGCTACCATCCTTATTTGGGGTATGTCCCCAAAAGAATAAATATTTTATGCTTTTACCCTGATTAAATTGTAACTCTATTTTTGTTCTTGAATACTTCATCTCTTCTTTTTTGTTTTTTTGTTATCAGATGGAACTTGCCATTGAACATTTAGGTTGATATCCAATCAATTGTTATACCCCATTTCATAATAAACTTTTGTAAAATCGTTCTATCAAATCTTCTATATCTTCAAATCTAGCTAATTGCAATTTCCACGTTTCAGGAATAGTATTATATCCATAATACAAGCCTGCTAATCCACCTGTTATTGCTGCTGTGGTATCTGTATCTTCTCCAAGATTTATTGCTTTTAACACAGATTCTTCATAAGAATCAGATGTTAATAAACACCAGAAAGCAGCTTCTAAAGAATGTAGTACGTATCCCGAACCTTTAATATCAAATTTGTTTAGTTTTGAGATATCTTCCTCTAAAATTCTTGAAAACAAGTTAATTTCTTTCGGATTGAAATCATTCTCTAAAGCAAAATCAAGAGATCGCTTTTTTATAGTTTCATAAGCTTTAAACTTCTCACTTCCCTTTAATAATAGTAATGCATATTCTACATATACAAAACAGGAAAAAGCCGAGCGTAAATGACCATGCGTTATGGAAGAAACACTTTTTACAATATCATATCTAGTATTTATATTTTTCTCATCTCTTAAGAAGTATACCAATGGTAGTATTCTCATCAAAGAACCATTACCATTAGAGTATTCATCCAATCCTCCACATAAATCTGGAGGTGTTCCTCTTTTAAATTGATAGATGGCATTTTTAGTCGTTATTCCTATATCGAAAACATATCCTCTAGGTGTCCATAAATTCTCATATAGCCAATCTGCAAATTTTGATGCTATATTGTCCAAATCATAACCATTACAAAGACTGTCCAATAAGCAAAATGTTAATGAGGTATCGTCTGACCATGTTCCTTCTGGTTGGTTATGAGTTCCATATCCAATCATATCTCTAGCGGGTCTTTTATTCATTTGATCTCTATCCAGGAACTCATAAGGAACCCCAAGGGCATCACCAACGGCAACTCCAAAAATTCCTCCTTTTATATTTTCTATCAATGATTTCATTGTACCCTTTTCTTTACTTCGTTAATTAATTCTTCGAGATCATTTACCTGATCAACCTCATATCGTTCACATACAATATCTACATTTCCCTTTCTCCAAAACCCGTCAGGGCAACAAACAACCAGTTTACCACTTTTGGCAAATAAGCCCAATTCTAACAAAGAAATCGGTGATTGAGTTGATTTGTCAAAATACATGATAATCATATCTGCTTGCTCCAAAGCACTTAACTCCCATATTACCTGCTCTTTAAACTTGGAGTTATTGATGTCTTGTTTCCAACTGGCATCCCAACTTAGTCTTCTGGGATTTAATACAACAATTTCTTCTTTTGATAAGTTAGCAATCACAACATCTTGCCATTTTTGAGCTATATCTCCTTCTATACTTCCTGCCAGGAATACACTGAATTGGTTCTTTATATCTAGTTGTCCTGGTGCCTCAATTACTTTCATTATCCAATTGGTATTTGTACCACGTTTTCTTCTTTAACATCTCGAAAAGAATTTGTAGTAAATACAGTATCAAAACACTCACTTAACACTTCTACTCCTTTACTAAAAATCCCATGACTTACAACCAAACTTAATTTGCCAGCATTTTTATCTTTTAACGCTTGTGCCAACCCCAAAAAAGTTCCACCTCCATCACATATATCGTCAACTATAACACAGTGTTTTTCTTTCAAATCTTCTTCATATACTCTAAATCCAGATAACTCTCCTGTTTTTACATCCCGTTTTTTAGAGCATTCTATTACTTCTACTCCACCTAAGTATTCAGAAACTTTATATATTTTCTTTAAAGCTCCACCATCTGGTGAAATTAATAACACTTCTTCATCTATAGTTTCTAAACATTCTTTCACGAAATCATAGTTGTAAATCACTTTTACATTATCAAGTAATGCTGGCGTTACTTCAGAATGTGGATCGAATATGGTTATCTGGTTATATCCCTGAGCATTCAAAATATCCGCATATACCTTAACGGATAAAGATTCTCCTGAAACCATTACTCTATCTTGTCTTGCTGCCGGAAAATATGGAATAAATACATTAATAATTTTAATACCCATTCTTCTAAGTGCATCTGTTGCAATCAATAATAAACCAAAATCATTAAATGAATTAATTCGATGTGTTATGGTTATTTCATTACCAATATCAGAATCTATAATTTTTATATGAGGCTCTCCTCCATTAAAAGTAAATGCTTCAAAACGTATAGATTTCTCATATGGTGTAAACGAAGGGTCTAGGTGTAGATATTTCATAATTGTGTTATTTGTACGCAAATTTAAAACACTAAAGCTGTTCCACCAAATATTTTGCGTAAAATTTACATTAAAATAAAAAATGTGTTATGAAAAATCGAAACAGTCCTATAATAAATAGTGATTCAAGTATTTAGATAAATCTAGAAGTTTATCTACTTGATATCAAAGAAAAAACCTTCTTCTTTGAGTTTAAAATACTGTTTTTTATTGAATTTAAACAAATTTGCAGGTCTTCCCCTACCCTCAGAAACCTTTTCGTCTAACTCTTCAAGGATACCAAAACCAAGTATTTTTTTTCTAAAATTTCTTCGGTCTATCTGTTTTTCAAGAATGGTCATATATAATTTTTCTAAATCAGAAAAAAGAAATTTATTCTCCAACAAATCAAAACCTATAGGTTCATAGGTTAGCTTGTTTTGTAATCTTTCTTTGGCCTTGTCCAAAATTTTTTGGTGGTCAAATGCTAATTCAGGAAGCTTATCTACATTAAACCAAGCCACATCATTGGCATCTGTATCAGCCTTGATCTCATGGTGTTCTGGTTTTACTAATGCAAAATACGTAATACTCACTACTCTATTTCTTGGATCTCTCCCAAGGTCTCCAAAAGAGTACAATTGCTCTAAATAATCTACTGTTACATTAGTCTCCTCTTTTAACTCTCGTACTACTGCCTGTTCTAAGTTTTCGTCTTCTAAAACCAGTCCCCCTGGTAGTGCCCACGAATTCTTATAAGGTTCTATATTTCTTTTAATCAAGAGTACATTAAGCATTCTATCTTTGTATCCAAAGACTACAGCATCAACAGCAACTTTAATATTTTGGCGTATCATATACGCAAAACTATGAATTTAACTTAGAATTTAATAATGTATCACCTAAGTTTTATTGTTTTTCTTTTTTTAACGCAACCCTAAATTACTTCATAAAAAATGCGCCAATTATTGCTAATCGGCACATCTTATTCACACCTACCTATTCACAGAGAATATATCTTTCAATTGTTTTACCATACTACCATCTCCAGAGACACTAATTTCACCAATCTTATCTGCTATTTTCTCTACATACTCCATTTCTTTAAGTTTATATAGCATCTCATTCTCTTCCATCAGTTTGGCAGTATTCAGCAAACTACGGGTCGAAGCAGTCTCTTCACGACGGGTTATGATATTTGCCTGAGCCTTTTTTTGAGCTACAAGAACCTGATTCATAATATCTTTCATTTCTCCTGTAAGAATTACATCACGGATACCACAATTCAAAATTTTAATTCCTAATTTGACAGCTTCAGATTTTGTGTCTTCAAATACTGCTTGTGCAATACTTTCTTTACGTTCTAACAGCTCATCCAAAGTATAGGTTCCTATATATGCTCGCAAAACAAGTTGCATTGCACTATATAACTGCTTCTCATAATCCTTGTTTTTCAACAAAGCTCTTTCAATATCAATAACTTTATACTGTGTGTTAAAGTTAATACGAACGGCAGCTTTATCTTTGGTAAGCAGTTCTTGACCACTAATTTCTAATTGCAACTGACGTAAATCTACTTTAGCTATTTTGATTGAAGTTTCATTTTTCCAAAAGCGATATGTACCACTTTCTAATGTTTTGATGTATACATCATCTACAATTAGCAGTGCTTTCTCATATGCCGCTACTTCAAAAAACCTAATATATTTGCTTAACGCATAATAACTAAATAGAGACTTCTGAATCTTTTCTGTAATATAGATTTTGCTAAGATCTATTCTTGTAAATTCATAATTACATAACTCTTTCCAGAGTGTATACCTACCTGCAGTGAATATACTTTTGAAATTTCCATTCTCATATACCAGTACAATTTCATTATCTTTTACTTCAATTATATGCAGCATCGCCTCCAACTCCTTGTCTTGTAGTAAGAGTTCCAGTGCTACTGGTGCTGCAAATGGTTTAACCAGATCATATCTTATTACGCTCTCATTAAAGCCTATCCAATGGATTCCTTTGGTAATTACGCGATTATAATCTCCTTTTTTGAAAACTAAACCTATTTTGCCCGCATTAATTCTTACTCGTTTCATTTTTCTTTTTTTTTAATTAAACATTAATTGGGTGACAAACCTTGTAACTGAGGCTTTGTCTGCTTTATTCAAAAACACCGGGTAATGTTTTATCATAAAATGTTTTCTAATTTTAAAAACAGTGAAAGCAGATCATCTTTCCTTTACGGAAATATTAGTTCGTTATATTCTCCATAACTAGTTTTAAGTAAAGAGGAAAAAGAAAATATTACCTTATGAAAGAGTATATAATTCTAAAACCTGAATCCAAAAAAGTAATTATTTTAAATAAAAACGGTTCTAACATTTCAAAGTACATTTAAGATTGTTGATCTAGCAAGAGTATTATAACAACCGATCTGCAATCACAGTTTTTGTCAAATTTTAACAGCGTGACAGGCTGGTGATTAGTTTAAAAAGATAATCAGCTTTTGAAAATGGATTTTGAGTCCATATCCTACATTAAATGTGTAGTGCTCTACCAACTGAGCTACATAAACCAGAAGTTTATGACGGGAATCGAACCCGCGACACCTATTATCTGCTGTTCTAGCCGCTGAACTATCTCTACTAAGAGAGTGGGAATCGAACCCACGTCTACAGAGCCGGTGGCTACTTTTTGGAAAATAGCCGCAACCTTCAAGTCAAGTTGCATATAAAGTGATCATACATAGACTGCAATACTTTATACAATGGTGTTATACAGAAACACTCAACAAGACTTGCTTGATGTTTTAATAGACCTATATTTTGTACCTCTTACCAGATTCGAACTGGTACTTCTGCTTTTGGCAGACAGATTGGCTCTAAATGCGCTTCCCTACTTTGATTCTTGTTCATTTCGGTGCTTCTGCAAATTCTATTCATTAGAAGGCTAGCTACTAACAACTTCATCCAATCACTCCGTGGTTACGAATCAATAGTCTTTTACCACAGCACTTCCTTTTATGCTAAAGAGGTTCTTTATTTACGCCCTGCTACCTACTCTATTCTGCAGCAGGGCAATAGATTTATCCCCTTCGATATACCCGTTAGGCATAACGTTTTAATCTATTTTCATTACAAAGATGAAATCTATATATGCAATCATATTGCGTAGACAAAAAATCATTTATAAAAAATGCGATGTTTGTCATTTTTGCTCTTTACCTCTTTAGTACCAGGTGGGTATAATGCTTTACTCATTGCATTGATGTAATTAGAAGCCCACTTTGATAGCACTCTTGTGATCAAAAGCTTCCTGTTTTTCTTTTTTTCTTGTGTACTAATAAATTGAGTTTCCATAATAATTAGTTGAATTGATTAAACATTATTTTAAAAATTGGTGGAACAAATTGGGTTTGCTCATAGAGTCACTATTTGATAACTCAGCATTTGCGAATGCCTGGCATTTCGAATCCGTATCTTCGAGGCTTCAATCCTGTGTATTGACCAACTTTACCACTGTTCCTTTTGGGTGTACTCCGGGACTCGAACCCTGTTCTTCCCGTTCACAGCGGGGTGCTTTACCAGATAAGCTAGAGACACCATTTTGATGACCTGAAAGGATTCGAACCTTTACACCAAGAGTCAAAGTCTTGGATGCTACCGTTACATCACAGGTCAACTTGTAAGCTGTAAGCTCAATAGGATTTGAACCCGTACTCCAAGGTTCGTAGCCTTGTGTGCTATCCATTACACCATGAGCCCATTGCCGTACTCCACCTTGGATTCGAACCAAGACTGCACGGGGCTTAAACCCGATGCCTCTTCCAGTTGGGCTAGTGGAGCATAGTACAGGGAGAGAGACTCGAACTCTCAAAATTCTGATTCTAAATCAGACGCGTTTGCCAGTTTCGCCATCCCTGTATTTGTTAATGGTATTCCGTAGGGGAATCGAACCCCTAATTCCACATAGAAAGTGTGGCGTCTTAACCATTTGACTAACGGAACATTTGTCTGAGAAGCAGGATTCGAACCTACGACCTCCCGCGTCCAAGGCGGGTAAACAACCACCGTTATCTTCTCAGGATATTTGCAATACCAATGTGATCCCCTAAGATCACACTCAGGATAAACCTCTCATCCCTTTGGTTCTGCTTCGCAGTACCGACGGGATTCGAACCCGCGACCTTCCGAGAGACAGTCGGGTGCACTAGCCATTGTGCTACGGTACTAAGTGGAAGTAGTAGGACTCGAACCTACAAGCTACAAAGAGACCGGATTTACAGTCCGGCGAGCCAACCAATTGCTCAATACTTCCATGCGCTTAAGAGACAAGGATGAGATTCGAACTCATAACTAACAGATTTGCAGTCTGCAACCTTAACCATTCAGTCACCTTGTCATTGCGATACCGGTAGGACTTGAACCTACACTTTGAGAGTTAACAGCTCTCTGCTCTACCATTAATTTAAGCTACGGTATCTTTTTGCGGAGGTTAAAGGAATCGAACCTTCACTGCTTTTATACAGACTTGTTTAGCAAACAAGCGCAACGAACCAATATTTGCCTACCCTCCATTAAATAGTTGACATGGCGGGGATTGAACCCACATCTTCTCGAATAAAAGTCGAGTGCTTTACCCCGGATATACATTCTAACTTCCTATTTAGGTTTTGAATGTGAAATCGGGATTTTTCCAATTAAGCTACACGTCAATGTGTATAGTTTTCAATATGTCAATGAGCAATGTGCATAAAAAAAGACGCCTTGTCCGGGCGTCTTTTTTATATCTTGATATATACATAAGCTAAATTTTTATGATCATCATTTCTATAAAACAGACACTCCGTATGTTCATCACAGAACAATATTCTCTTTGCTTTCCAAAAAGTTGATTTATAATTTGTTTTAAACTACTCGGTATCATTTATCTATGTTTTGGTATTATTAAATACTGCAATCGATAGTATTCATCTTTTGTTTCGATTGCGATGCAAAGATGAATACTTTTTTTTAATTTACAACATTTTTTTAAATTTATTTTATTGACAATCAATTAGTTATAGTTAAAATTAGGCATAAGAATCCCTGTCCGTTTTTCAACAGATTTTGGATATTTTGGCAATCGACTGTCTCTCTGATGCTTACTTTCCAAATACTACTTTTTATGTACTAATTAACTTTTATCCATATTTTCAAAAAAAATCAAAAAAAAACGTCCAATTTCTTGGACGTTTGTAGTTATATCTAGTTTTTGCTTTAAATCATTGCATAAATTATGATCAAAAATAGCTACTTAACGCCCTGTTTCGAATTGATAATTGACCTATCACTCGATAATCACACTTACTAAACAGTGTTTTGGGTTCGATATGTAATCTATTTTGTTTCATTTTGAAGTACAAATATCAATAGTTTCTCCTGTAAATTCCAAATTAATTTTGAAGTTAATTTTATTGCACACATATATTAATAGAATGATTTGTATACATTTTTTCCATCTTCTAATAATTATTCACTTAACACTTTTCAAGCACCAATCCAATATTTTTGCAATATTCTTTACATCATCCACCCCGCGATGATGTGTTCCTTCCAAGGGGATTTCTAATATTCCTAATGCTCCTTTCATTCCAACTTTTTTTCGGATGCCTCTCGCTTCAGAAAAAAGAGTTTTTACATTAATATGATCTGATGATAATGGATACGCTACCCCTCTTAAAGAGCATTGCTTTTTCAACATATTCAAATCGTACTGTCCATAACTCGCCCATGTATATTCATAGCCTCTATATTGGGTTCTGAGTATCTTACATGCCTCTTCGAACGAAATCCCTTCTCTATTCAATAATTCTTGGGTAATAGTTGTCAGTTCTGTACAAAAAGGACTAACCTCTGATCTTTCTGGTTTAATTAGTATTCCTTCGTTTTTAGAAATAGCGCCGGTTTGAGTATTTAAAAGACAAACACCTATTTCGATAATTTCATTGACTTGATCTGGTGGTACAGGACCATTCCAACAGGTCGCTTCTAGATCTATAATTATAATGGTATCTGTAGTATTCATTTTATTATATTTTATTGTCATTCTTAATGACATATTATTTGTTTATAGAGGAATTGTTACTAGTTCCTCACGATTAAATGGATCAATATTTTGTTCCAGTAGTTTTACAGTGGATTGTACCGCCCAACATTTATCACTTGAATGTATATTAGAATACATTCCTAATAAAAAAGAAGGTTCTACTATTGTCCACCCTTTTATTGTTCTGTTTGGGATCTCTGCTCTGACAAAAAAATCAATAGTAATCCTGATGGATTTATCATTAGCCACGGTAATAACTTTTTCATACCTTCTAAAATTTTCATCACTTGGTAATTTGTCATATCGAGTCCATACTTTCTCAAAACCATTTTGTAAAAGTATACACATCACTTCTGCAACATCTTTTGGATATACAAATAGATCTATATCTTTATGATCATGTGCATGTTTATATTCGATATGCCCTTCTGGTGATAAAAAATGCCATGCCCAGCCTCCTGATAATATTACTAAATCTTGTAATGGTTCTAACTCTTCTAGTGAGCATTTTATTCTAAATTCTGGCCATACTTCACCGTATCTTTTTTTATTATGCGCTGCTCCCATTATTATTTCTTTTTTGTTTTTTTTGAAGAAGATTTACCTTTCTTTTTTTTAGGCATTTTATTTTTAATCCTCTCCTTTTCTTCATTTATCTCATTCATAAAATGATTGTTATATGTATTCTTCTTTGCCAATTTCAGCCATTTTAATGCCTTTATATAGCTTCCTTTTTGCTCAAAGAGAATCCCTTTCTTTAGCAGTAACATTGCTTTATCTGTTCCTTTTACTGTTAGTGCAAAATCAATCAGTTTTTTAGCCTCATTATAATCTTCATTCCATAATAATACGTCGATATACTTTGGGTAGATATCCAAAGCATACATATCTTCTGCCAAAGCCTGTTGATAGTAGTCTTTTGCTATTTGATAGTTTTTCAAAGATTCTGCGTATATCTGTCCCATAAGACCAAGTGCTATTGGATTTTTTTGATCATATGACAGCGCATAATTCAAAGACTCAACTGCTTCTTCCAAATTATATGGATAAGCGTCTAATGCTTGAAATAGATATTTATCCAGTAAATTGCTCATTGTTTGTTTTTTAATTCGTTTTGTAATTCTTTTTTTAACTGATTTCGCTTATTCTTATACGTTTTTGTATTTTTTTCTTTTTTAAAATCAGTTCCTTTAAATATTCTAGTAGGGTTACCCCTTTTCACATTTAGATGATTTTCCCATTGATCAGATAAAGATTGTTTTAGTTTTTCTAATTGTATTTCTAACACTTTATCTTTTAATCGCTCCACTGCAATTTTTCGATTCTGATGTTGGGATCGACTATCCATTGCTACTACATTTGTTCCTGTGGGTTTATGAATTGCTCTTACAGCTGAATTAACTTTATTTACATTCTGCCCACCAGGACCAGAACTTCTCATAGTTTGAAAACTGATGTCTCTTTCATCAATTTTTTGTGTATGCAACTGATCTAATTCATAAATCCCTATAAACCAATTTTTTCGTTTATGATACTTACGAAAAGTTGAAGTTCCTATCCATTGTACTGATCCTAACCAATTCATGATAAAGGATTTTACTTCTTTTCCTTGTAATTTGATAGTTACAGACTGTATTGTACCATTCTCAGTACCCTGTATTCTTTGAATAACAGTATAGGTTAATCCAGTTTGTTTTACTTCTCCTAAAAATACTTTCTGCACCTGCGCTACAACCCAACTGCATTCTACAGGACCTCTGCCTGCTGTTATTTGTATGATTTTTTGATTCATCTCTCCTTAATTTTTTTCCCATGAAATTTCTTCATGAATGATATTTTTGATGGAATATTTGGTTAAACTTCTAAGCTCTTTTTTCATTTTTAGTTTTTCTTTTCTGTACTTAGATATTTGCCAATAATCTTTCCACCCATTTCCTTTTTGACTTATTTTGTAATATTCGTTTTTTAAGAGTTTTTGTTCTAAAAGCGCATCTTCACTCTCTAATATAGGGTCTATTCTTTTACTATGGGTAACATATGCTTTTGTGAACTTGATTTTGTAGGTATTTTGAGGAAGATTAACATAAAACCTAAGCCTTAGCTTTTTCTTCTCTGTATAATAATTAAAAGGAACACATAATCTTTTTGCACCATCATTTAACTGATTATATCTACGTCTACTCAACGTTGGAATATCTTTATTGATAAGGTATTTAGAGGTTTCTGCTTTCCATTTTCTATCTGCTTCTTCCTTGCTTCTACCCCAATAAGATTTTGGTAAACAATCATGTATTTCAAGAATATATTTTTGATTTTTATACCGCTCAATATTCTCTGTTATTACCAATTCTTTAAACCAACCGTGACGTATGGGTTTATCCAATTTAATATATCCTAATTCTCGCTGCTCTTTCCAGATTTGACGTTGTCTCTTACGAATACGACGAATTTCTTTTTGTTTTTGACCTTTGTTATGTGCCGGTTTCATTAGACATCGTTTTACATTTATAATTGTCTTTTTAAAAATGATTCCAGCAAATCTCTTTAGATCTCTGAAATCTTAATCGTGTTGATCATAAAATTTCATACTGTTGATTTTAAAATGAATATTTGTTTCTCGAGGATTCTTATACAGATCTTAAGTAAGGGCATGACAATGATGCATCAATCCAAAATGAAGTGTAAAAAGTCCTAAACTAATGCGTTGTGGGACTTCTATCTTTCTTATAAAGAGTAATTAATTAGTGAAGTCCCGAAGCATGCACAAAAAAGAACCTCGTTCTTTTTTATATCGCAATATGTGTCTACATAGTTCATGCTACTTCGATTATTTAAAGGTTAATTATAATGTTTTGCAATTCTTGAACTGCGATGCAAATATGTAATCATTTTTTGAAACACGCAAATAAAAATCAACTTAATTTTCTAAAGACCAGATAGTTACGTTAATATTCAGACATTACAACTCCTGTCCGTTTATTAACAGATACTATATCATTTGATAACCTACTGTAGTTATGAAGCTTATTACTCAAACAACATTTTGTTAGATAGAAACAGAATTTATAAAAAACATAAAAAAAGCGACCAATTTCTTGGACGCTTTTGCTTTATATTATCTTATTATAGTTTTATTTCCTATGTTTTTGATTTGAAAACAGCTTTGCAGCGTCCTTTTTATATGTAAAAAATAATAACATAGGCTTAAAACTTGCTTTTTGATTCTTAAATATGATGCAAATATGTAATAAATAGATGTAATATCAAAATTCTAAAAATACGCTGTACAATAAACAACAGCGATAGCAAATAATGCTATCGCTATTTAAAATTCGAATAAACCAATTCAAATAGTCATATAAAATATGAAGCTGATTTATTCTAGGTAGGTAATTATTAACTCTGGCTGATCTACATCATAGGTTTCGGCTTCTCTACCTCCAGTACTACTAGTAGTCCCACTACTTGGACCACTAGCTTCCATTATAAAATTGATACTATTTCCTGATAACCAATCTCCTCTATCAACAATTTCCTGAACTATCTCTGATAAATCAATTGTTTTTTGGGCAGGTAGCTTATCTCCCGTTGCAACCCATTCTGGGATTTCCCAGATGGCACTAGCAGTTGTTTTTGCTCTATTACTTAAATCAAAATCCGTAGTTGTATATACTCCTGAATTACCAATATTTTCTCCATATATAGTCATTTCTGTAGGGTCTGAACCAGTATTATCACAGGTAAATTGGATACTTGCAGAAGCAATAGTTGCTCCTATTGGTATCGCTACATTATTAAATCTAAGTCCAATTTTCTGCAATCCAAGATCAGGAGTACCGTAGGTGTCAAACTCACCAAGTTCTAAATCACTACTGGTTAATGTCATCCTTCCATCTGCTGCTTCTTCTACATCTCCTTCTTCTTCGTCGATAGGAATTGTTAATGTTATTGCAGGAGGAACCGTAAAATCTGGTCCTGTTACTGTAACACCTTGTACTGTTACTACAATTGCACTTACTCCTTCTGCAGCATCTGTTGGCACAGAGGTAGTAATAGAAGTTGCAGTTACTTGACTTATTACGGCTTCAACTCCATTAATAACAACTATATTTTCTTCTATAATTGTGCTAAAATTGGTTCCGGTAATTACAATTTCTTTCCCGGCAGCTCCTCTATCCGGAGTTACAGATGTAATTGTTGGTGGTGGCAAAGTAACATTAAATACAGGACCTGGTGCTTCTTCATTGTTTACGGTCACATTAACATTCCCAGAAACTGCATTTACAGGTACTATAGCCGTAATAGAGTTTATTGTCGATGCTGTAACTGCAGCAGTTACTCCGTTAAAGGTTACTAAATTACCTTTTGGTGTTGTACTAAAATTGGTACCACTAATAATGACACTTGTACCTATAATACCACTTTCTGGAGCAATACTCTTTATAGTTAGTGGCATTGCGGGACCTGATGTTTGATCATCATCTCTGTCACAAGACCACAAAATGACGCAAGACAGGAAACTCAGTAATAAGAATGATTTTACTCTTGCTATTATTAAATTACTCATATTCTGTTTATTAAAATTATTATATTTTTTTCCAACTATGTAGCATTCTCTACAGCGGGTTTTGTACTAATAATGGATTAGCATCTAGCGCATCTTGTGGTATTAAAAATTGCCATCTATTATCTCCTACAGGCACATCGAATATTACCGCCAATGAGGCGATGTGGTTAGCTCCATTTCTATTAAGTGGTAAATTCATACGTTTTAAATCATAAAACCTAAAGCCTTCTCCCCATAATTCCCAGCGTCTTTGTAGTAAAACTTCATCAACCAATGCCGTACCTGTGTTGGTTGATAATGTGTAAGAAGGATCTCTAACAATTGCATAATCAAAAAGAACATTTACTGCAGAAGCATCATTTAAACGAGCTTTAGCCTCTGCTTCTATAAGGTACATTTCTGAGACTCTCATATATGGCACATCCATTCTGCTATCCCCAGTACTAACCGCAATAAATTTTTGACTTGTATAAGGCTTAAGACTATGTCTTGATGATATCTCTATACCTGGTGGTAATGTTGGGTGTAACCCTGTAGGGTCAAACAATGATTTTCGTACGTCTGTAGCTGGAATTGTATTGTATAAAGTACTATTAATAGCTTTAGGGTTTCCTCTAATATTGGAAGAACTGTAATTTCTAGATATAAATGCCCCATAGTTACCAAAAAAATCGGTTTGATCTTCTTGTATAGTACTTCCCCACATCCACTCTTCACTAGTAAAATCACTAAAATTATTAAAGTAATCATTTGCAGACATTAACGTATATCCAGCTCTCGCTATTTCTGCAAACTCTGCTGCAACGGCATAATTACCTTGCACCAATGCTACTCTTGCTTTGAGACCTTGAGCAACACTTTTATCCAGGTGAGATTTATTTGGTCTTGAATATTCTTCTAATGCCACTATCCCGGCATCCAAGTCTTTATTTATTTGCGCATACACTTCTTCAACAGTTGCTCTTGCCAAAGGCTCGGATTCTGTAGTTAAACGAATTGGAACTCCTAATTGAGAATTATTGGTTCCCGGCACATACCTTTTACCATATAGTTGAACTATTTGGAAATGCGCCCAGGCCCTATATACTAATGCTTGTCCTACAGCTGCATTTTTATCAGGTATCGGTCCAACTGCTTGATCAGCGCCATTAATAACTATGTTTGCATTTCTAATAATTCGATAATATGTTCTGTACGGAAATAAATTATCACTATCATTGGCATTAGTATGATCAAGCCATTTATAGGTATTGATAAACCAATTGTTTGCATTTGCAGTCATAACGTAATCATCACCTAGAGCCTCATTTTGTAACATAAGGGCTCCTATACCACTACGACCTTGACTACCATATCTTATATATAAAGACCTGTGAATACCGTTGATGACTAAAAATAAGTTATTTGTAGTTGCCGTAGCACTATCTATGGATACATCTTCTGTGGGCAATTCATCGAGGTAATCTTCTTGACAAGAATTAAACACAACACTTGCCAGTATTAAGATTACTAATATCAGTTTGTTATATGTTTTCATAATTTCTTTTTTTTAAAATGTTACGTTAAACCCTACTGTTATTATTCTCGATGGAGTAAATCTATTTGAAGTTGTTCCGTTAAAATTCTGACTAGATTCTAATCCTTGCCTTTTATTAATTAAAAACAAGTTTTCTCCACTCATGTAAAGTCTTGCTCCGCTAACACCAAGTCTGTTCACCAATTCTCTATTAAAATTATATGCAAGGTTTACTTGTCTTAATGCCAAATAATCTGATTTAACTAACCATCTGTCGGATGCAGCTCCAAAGGCACTGGTTTGGTTTACATCCAACCTTGGTACATCAGTAATATCCCCAGGTTTTTGCCAACGATTAAGAATATCGTTACTCAATGCAGTTCCATATTGACCAGAGTGCAATAGTCTTCTATAAGCAGAATCATAAGTTTCACCACCAATTTGATATGTGAATGTAAAACCTAATTCAAAATTTTTATATCTCAAATCATTTGAAAAAGAACCAAAAAGGTCTGGTGTAGCAGTACCCCCAAAATCAAAAAGCGCTTTATTTTGGTTAGTTGTTACGGCAGTTCCATCTGATGCTGTTCTTACATCGTCATCTCCTATTGCTCCAAGTTCTGTATCGAGTACATAAAGACCTGATCCATCAGTGGGGTCAACTCCATACCAATCTCTTAACCAATAGGCAAAAATATCTCCTCCAACCACTAATTTTTTTGTTCCATCTATTATCTCTTTCTGAGGTAATTCTGTAATTTCATTATTGAGTGTTGCTGCATTTATGTTTAATTTCCAACCAAAATTTTCGGTATCAAAGATTCCTACATTCAAATCTACTTCTAGACCTTTATTAGTCATACTCCCAATATTATCAGGAAAATCATCTAAACCTTCAGAAACCGATAATGGAACAAAAAAGAGTAAGTCTTCTGACTCTCTGTTATAGTATTCAACTGTTCCCGAAATTCTATTGTTTAAAAATCCAAATTCAATTGCAGCATCGGTCTGAATATTAGTTTCCCAAGATAAATCGGGGTTTCCTTTTGCTGAAGAAATGATTCCTCCTTCTGCTCCATTATTAAAACCTAAACTAAGTAGGGCTTGACTAGCATAAAAATCACTTCTAGAACTATTACTCCTAAATATATCATCATTTCCTACTTCTCCATAAGAAGCTCTAATTTTCAGTGTACTAAGCCAATCTACACCGTTCATAAAGTTTTCTTGATCTAACCTCCAAGAACCACCAACTGCGAAGAAGTTTCCCCATCTGGCATCTTTATCAAATCTGGAGGAAGCATCTCTTCTTGCGGATACATTTAGATAATACTTATCATTATAATCATAAGTAATATTACTGAAATATCCTTCTCTGGTTAATCTTCTGGTATTAGATTCTAGATCCAATGTGGTGGTAAAGTTAATTAGTTCGGTATTTCCGTCAGCGATTATTCCTGATCTAAATCCTGTCAAAAAATTTCTTTCGGTTTCAAAATTTTCATGCCCTAATAGAACGCCAACGGTATGATCTCCAAAACTTTTATTAAACTTAAGAAGTTGATTGTAGTTAACTGTTGTATTAACAATTGCGTCTCTTTCTGCTCTACCATCAGGAGAACCATCGCCAACTACAGGGTTATCAAATCCCTCGGTGTTAAAAAAGCGCTTATCCAGGGCTGCATTAAACGTGAAAGTAAAATTTTGTAAAAACTTAACCTCTCCATATGTTCTAGCATTAAAAGAGAAAATCTTATCAGAATCAATGTTTAAAATAGTTTCTTGTATTACATTTCTTCCACTAGAACTACCGACTCTAGCTGTACTGCTATCATATATTCGATTACCTGCATCATCTAGTAAAAAAGCTCCAGTTGTAGGGTTATGCAAAAATACTGGGTAAATTGGAGCGATTTGCCTGGAGGTTCCAAATGGATTGACTAAACTGCTACTTGAACCATCAGCAGCATTGTTAGATGTACTTGTTGCAACTGACAAATTTATTCCGGTTTTAAACCACTCCTTTAAATTACTATTTACATTAAGACGACCGGTAATCCTTTCGAAATCAGATTTAATAATGTATCCATCTTCTTTCAAGTAACCAATTGAGGCAAAATAATCGGTATTATCACTTCCTCCACTATAGGAAAAATTTAAATTTGATCTATATCCAGTTCTAATTAATTGATCCTGCCAGTCTAAATCATCTTCGTAAAGTAATTTTGCCGACGGATTAATTGCTCCATCGGTCAGAACAATTTGATCATTTGGCACATTAAACGGATTGACCCCCAGATTATCAAAAATCTGATCACTAGCCATTTGATTTGCATCTGTAACCGGGGTTGTACCAGAAATTGAAAATCCATTTCTTAGTGCTTCCCACATTAACATGTAATATTCTGAAGCATTAACTCTCTTATACTCTTTAATGCTTCGCGAACTTACTCCTTGGCTAACATCCAGAGAAAAAGTATCTTTCCCCTTTTTTCCTTTTTTGGTAGTGATTAAGATTACTCCATTTGCAGCTCTACTTCCGTATAATGAGGTCGAGGCTGCATCTTTTAATACCGATAAACTCGAAATATCATTTGGATTTATACTAGAAAAACTACCTACAAATTCTACTCCGTCTACTATAATTAAAGGGCTACTGGACGCATTGATAGATCCAACTCCTCTAACTCGAATACTTGGGCTCGATCCTGGCTGCCCATTTGCTGGGGTTATTCTTACTCCTGGTGCCGCTCCATCTAATGCTGTTAGCACGTTTGTTAATGGTCTATCCAAAATTTCGGCAGCACTAATTTGATTGACAGATCCTGTAAATGATGACTTACTGGCTGTACCATAAGCTACTACGACAACTTCTTCAAGTTGAGCTGCATCCTCGACCAAAATAATGTTCATTGATGATGTCGCCTTAGTTTCTTGGGTAATAAATCCTATGTAAGAAAATACAAGGATCGAGTTACGATCTGTTTTAAGAGAAAAATTGCCATCAAAATCAGTTTGAGTTCCTGATGCTGACCCCTTTACAACAACAGAAGCTCCAGGTAAAGGACCATCTTTTGTAGAAACATTTCCTTGTACAACAATTTCTTGTGCAAAGGATGTAGCACTTAATAAAATGCATACTAAAATGTAATAGTACTTAATTTTCATAAATGTAATTGTTAATTAGTTAAAATGATAATAGTGTCTACTAAGTATGACGTAGAAATGATTACCACCCCCTAAACAGTAATTACGTTTTTTATAAAAAAGAGTTCTGGTTAATCTGGAAAGAGAAATAATGAAAACCAATAATAAAATGACGTTAAAACATCATAAACACCTAAAAAACAACATTTTGAAAATCAATATTTTTGTCCTACAAAAACTTATTCCGAAGTATTTTTATCTGTATAAGTAAGTAATAGCATAAAATTATCTTATCACTAATTAATCACTCTGAATTGATCAAAAAAAAGACCTACCCAAAAAAATGGGTAGGTCTTTAATACAAAGTTAAAGCGTATATATGTTAGATAACTTTTACGTTTACTGCGTTTAATCCTTTTTTACCTTCTTTAAGATCAAATTCAACTTCATCACCTTCACGAATTTCATCTACTAATCCAGAAATGTGTACAAAATACTCTTTGTTCGAACCTTCTTCAGTAATAAATCCAAAACCTTTGGCATCATTGAAGAATTTTACTGTTCCTTTACTCATTATAATAATTTTAATTTAATAATTACTATATGAATGTCAAATATAGTGCCATAAATTTTTATGTCAGTACTTTTTCTTTTTTAGAGTATTGTAACTCGTACTTTCTTTTTTTTAAGTCTGCTATTATTTAACTTCGTCACAAGCTCTCGGGCAATGGTAACCGGTACTGCAACAAAAGTGCAATCTTGTTTTAACTCTATAACTCCCAACTGGTCTTTTGCAAGGTTACCTTGTTTAAAAAACAAACCCGCAATATCTCCTTTGGATATTTTATCTTTTCGACCGCCAGAAACAAATAGGGTTTCCCAATATTGAGGTTTACGATTTGCAATTTCTGAAACATCTGCAGGAGTAGTTTCTGGGATAAAATCTCGCAGTAACTCTTCTTCCCATTTAATGATGTAAGCTGTACCTTTTTCATTAACCCTAGCTGTTCTCCCATTTCGATGTGTAAACTCTTCCTTTGAATACGGGAGTTGATAATGAATAATAAATTTCATCTCAGGGATATCTATCCCTCTTGCTGCCAAATCCGTTGCTAGTAATATCTGATGAGTTCCATTTCTAAATTTGATCAAAGAACGTTCTCTTTCCTTTTGTTCCATGTCACCATGAAATGTGCCATGATTAATATCATTACGATCTAAAAAAGAACTAACTTCCTGAATATCCTTTTTAAAATTACAAAATATAATCCCTGGCTGATTTCCTATATGGTTCAAGATATCTAAAAGGCTACCTAATTTATTTTTTGTTGGAGAAACTACAGTTTTGAATGTTAACTTTGAATCTGATTGTTTCAGAAAATTAACAATTGTAGGTTCGTTTAATTTCACAAAACCTGGAACACTAACTCCCTGTGTTGCTGAGGTTAATATACGCTTAGACAGATTTGTTAGCTGACGAGTAATATTTTTCATTTCTACCTCGAATCCGACTTCTAAAGATTTATCAAATTCATCAAGCACCAATGTTTTTATGTTTTTGGTAGAAAATCGTTCTTGCTTTAAATGATCAGCTATTCTGCCAGGAGTACCAATCAAAATTGCTGGCGTATGTTTTAGTTCAATTTTATCCTTTGATGTCGCTCTTCCGCCATAAACGGCATTTACTTTATATCCAGAACCCATATTACGTAAAACTTGCTCTATTTGCATAGCTAGCTCTCTAGTAGGTACCAAAATAAGTACTTGAACATCATTGCATTCTGGGTCCAAAAGATTTATAATAGGTAATAAAAAAGCTAAGGTCTTTCCTGTTCCTGTAGGAGAAAGTAATATAGTATTTGATTTTTTTTGTATTACAGAAATGGCCTGCTGCTGCATTCGATTCAATTGATGAATGTTTAGTTTTTGTAAAATTTCGGCTTGAGATCTTTTAGTATTGGCCATAATTCTTGTTTTTAAAGATTAGCGTTTTCTTTTTTTTACATTTTTTATTTTGTCGTAAATACTAACGCTTTTAGTGCTGTTCGATATAATTTGCTAGGATTTTATCAATTAATTCTTCTTTAGTAAGATGATGAAAAACGGTATGTACTTTTTCTTTAAAATCCGATGAAATTTCTCTATTGGGTTTTGTTTTAAATACCTTTTTTGCCCATAACAATGTATTATTCTCCTCTATACTCTGAGGATTAGCTTTGTTATATTTCCTAAAAGATATATCCAATTCGTGCTCAAAGTCTCCAATTTCATATTCTTCTTCCTTTTGTATTATGGTTAGCGATAAACCTTTTGCTCCTGCTCTAGCTGTTCTACCACTTCTATGCACATAGGTCTCATATACATCAGGTAAGTGATAATGTACCACATATTCAATTTCTTTCACATCAATTCCTCTTGCTGCAAGATCTGTTGCTACCAATATCTGAATATGACCTTCTCTAAACTGTCCCATGATTCTATCACGAATTGGCTGAGACAAACTACCATGAAGTGCTCCAGAAGAAAACTTATGAATCGCCAGGTTTTTTGCCAGTTTATTTACGGCGGCTTTGGTTTTGCAAAAAATAATACCCCGTTTGCCTTCATTTGAAGTTAAAAAATACTTTAAAACATCAAGTTTTTCTATAGGCTCTACTACCACGTATTGGTGATCTATCCCTTGATGCCCTACTGTTTCCATTTCAGATTCGACTTGAATCACATGTTTAGACATATAATTCTGTATCAATTGCTTAATAGCACCTGGCATTGTGGCAGTAAACAAAATAGTCTTTCTTTTTTTAGGGAGTTCTTTTACAATTTTATCAAGACCATCTTTTAACGAAGTTACCATCTCATCGGCTTCATCCAAAACCAAATATCCTGCATTCTTGATAGAGATTGCATTTCTATTTATCAAATCAATCAAACGTCCAGGAGTAGCAATAACAATATGGGTTGCCTTAGTTAAACGTTCTATCTGTGGTTTAATTGGTGTTCCTCCGCAAATAGAAACAATGGAAATATCTGGTAAGAATGAGGCAAAAGAGATCAAATTCGAATAAATCTGTTGTCCTAACTCTCTAGTTGGTGCAACTATGACGGCTTGGATCTCTGGATTATCAGTATCAACTAATTGCAAAAGAGGTAACCCAAAAGCAGCAGTTTTTCCTGTTCCAGTTTTGGCCAAACCTACAAAATCTTCTTTTTGATTTAACAGAATTGGAATTGCTTTCTTTTGAATATTGGTTGGAACATTGATATCTAACTCTGAAAGCCTTCTTTGGATGGACTTATTAATACCAAGTTCTAAAAACTGTTTTGACATAGGATATATTTATATACAAATGGATACTTACTCTTTTAATAACCTTAGGAGTTTATGTTTCTCAAGCATTTTACAAAACTTAGAACAATTCTTATGCTCATTTACGAGTCCAAATGTTAGCTTTTTTAATGCAAGCGCGAAACTACACCTTTTTATTATAACTTACTTATTTTTAAGGGGGAATGGTGTTAATAATTTTACATAGTCTGTAATCTGATTAAAAATTTTGAATACTACTTTTTTGAGTACACCTATACATAATTATATCAAAAAAAATAAACACAACTATAAATAGTTGTGCTTACTAAGAAATTCTATTGGTCAATGCACCAATATCATTCACACTTTCAATTTGCTAGATATTTGTTTTAAATAGCTTTTTGAAGTGCTTCAATTTTTTCTTTTAATGTAGTATTCAACTCAGGGTTGATTAATCCTTCTTCAGAAAAATTATCATGAAACGCTGGTAAAGAGAAATCTGCAACAATATTTCCCCCTAAATGCGGGAAAGAAGTCTTTGCCGTCTCAAGAACAGTTGCTCCTCCTCTTCCTCCTGGTGATGTAGCCATTAACAACATAGGCTTGTTTTTCCATACTTTTTGATCAATTCTTGACAACCAATCAAAGGTATTTTTGAACGCTGCTGAATAAGAACCATTATGTTCTGCAAGTGATACAACCAAACCATCTGCAGTATTTATAAGATCATTAAGCTTTGTCGCTGCTTCTGGAATACCATTCTCTGTTTCTGTATCAATTCCATATAGAGGTAAGTTAAAATCATTTAAATCGACTATTACAATTTCAGAATTGGTTATTTGCTTTGCGGCATGGACTGCTAATGTTTTATTAATTGATTTCTTACTATTGCTGCCTCCTAATGCTATTATTTTTTTCATTTTTATTCTCCTTTTAATTTTTTAATTAACTTTTTTAATGTTATTGCTTCTTCTGTGCTTAAATTGTTAAGCATTGGCTTATGAAAATTATCAACTTTTGTATCCAACTTTTTTAGTAATTCTAACCCTTCATCAGTAATTATAATATCCATTTTACGTCTGTCTTGGGAGCATAGTGTTCTTTCTACGAGACCTTTGGCTGCCAGTTTATCAACAATACGAGTTACATTACTAGAACGCTGAATCATTTTTTCTAATATTGTGTTTACAGATATTGGATTGCCTTTGGCTCCCCTCAAGATTCTTAATACATTAAACTGAGGTTCGTAGATATCAAATTCTTTTAATTCTTTAGAAACAGAATCTGTGATCCAATGCCCTGTTCTTATAATTTCTAAAATTGCTTCAAGATATTCCTTATTCATAACAACTACATTATCTGTATATACAAATATATTGTATGACAATTTAGTACACAAGCTTAAATACATAATTATTCAAAAAAATTCATGTTTTTTATGACTTGAGTTTACTAAAAAATTGCTCTTTATAAGTTTTACTTATTGGAATTACCATGTCTTCAATAAAAATTTGATTTCCAGTTATCTTAGAAATTTTGTCAATATTAATTATGTAAGAACGATGCACTTGCATAAAACTGAATCCTTGTAGTTTTTCATTCCAATTTCTTAAGCTATCTAAAATAAGAATGCTTTTCTTTAGAGTCACCACTTTTACATAATCTATTTCTGCTTTAAGAAACAAAATATCCTCAATACTTATATTATACAAAGTTTTATCCGCGTATAAAAACAAGTTATTATCTGCCTCTCTATTTTGTTTCTTTCGGTTATTTCTTACTCTATTTACCGCTTTAAAGAAACGTTCATATGAAAATGGTTTTAATAAATAATCTACTACTGCTTCTTCAAAAGCTTCAATCGCGTAATTAGGATATGCCGTGGTTACAATTACAACCGGAGGGTTATTAAGTGTTTTCAAAAAAGATAAACCGTTTAATTCTGGCAATTGAATATCTAAAAACAGTAAATCTACTTGCTCTAATTTTTCTTGCGTAATATCTAATCCACTTTCATATACACCTAAGCAATTTAAAAAAGGAGTTTTTGATATATACCCTTTTAAAACATCTTGCGCTGGGCTTTCATCTTCCAAAATCAAACAATCCATCATAATATTATTTTAAGAGTTACCTTAAAAACATCTTCTTTATCATCAATTTGCAGTTCATGCTTATTTGGATATAGGTGTTGTAATCTTTTTTTTGTATTACTTATACCAATACCACTTTCTTTCCATTCATTATCAATATCCTCTTCAATAGTTCTGTTATAGGGATTTATACAACAAAAACCAAAAACACCATCTTTTAATTCAATCCTAATAATTATATTATGATTTGAGCCTTTTAATAAGCTTGTATACTTAAATGCATTTTCTATAAACGAAATTAATAACAAAGGCGCTATATTTTGTTCTACATTATCAATAGTTACATTAAAATCAACTTTTACTTTGCTAGATAATCTTTCCTCCTGTAAGCTAACATAGTCCTTAATATGTCTAATCTCTTTCTTTATAGGAACTTCTTCTTTTTGTCCTTCATGGAGCAGGTATCTAAAATTACCTGATAGTTTTAGGATCATTTCTGCCGTTTTATCCTCTTTTTTTAAGGCACTAGAATATATTGTATTTAAAGTATTAAATAAAAAATGTGGATTTACTTGTGCTTTTAGCGCCTGTAGTTCGGAGCGTCTCTTTTCTTTATTCAAGGTATCGAGCTCATATTGTTTCTTGTATAATTTTTTCATAGAGTAAATGGAAAAAAAGACGATACCAAAACTTGTATGAGTTAAAGAATTTGCAAAAAAATGTTTCCAATAATGCCTACAACAACTTTCAAGAAACTGATTATGATAAAATCCATCTAACCACTCATATACTGCCAGGTTTATCAAAAAAAACAGAAGGAGTATTACAACATTCTTTTTCTTATTATTTTTTGGAAAAAACCAGAAATATAAAAAATATGATATTGTCATTTTAAAAAACAATGCAAGTAACTCATGAGTAAAAGGCATGTTATACCCTCCTTCTTTTCCAAAATATTTTACGTAGGGATAAAACAAAACCATTACCCAGATTACAATATGAATTAGGGGTTCTAATTTTAAAAACTGGAAATAGGCATTTTCTTTTTTGGATATGACCATAAAATACGCTCTTATTATTGATGTAAAATTACCAGATCCTTGATTGATGCTTTTGCATAAATTGGAGTTTCTCCTGTTGTACCACTTACCCTAAAAGCAATATGACCACCAGATAGAGGCTCACAGTCCTTCATATCAAAAATAACTTTGTCATCTAATTTAAACCAAATTCTTGAATTTTGGTTACCTATCTCTACGGTATACCATTTATTTGTTTCTACAATATTGTTAGGTATGGTTTGCCGAAAACCTAATGTAAAAGGGTTTATATTCTTATAAAAAAATGGTTTGTATCCATGTGATCAGTTATTAAATGTAATATTATAATGCTCTAATTGTCTTCGCCATTGCCAAATACTATTTTTTTCTATTCCAATGGGAATAGAAATTTTATTACTATTTCCTGGATCTGATGCAGATACTAAAACAATTAATACAGATGATTCTGACAACGCTTTTACTTTATACTTTAAGATCACATTTCCCATATAGCTCTTAGGACTAAACAAAAAATAACCATCTGATTCTGCTACTTCCTCAATGATGAGTTCATCTGCATTTATGGTAACTTTTCCTTTACCCAGAGTTTGCCAACCTGATAATTCTTCAGGTGATATTTTTTCTTTACTATATTTCTCCTGACCACTTAATTCGTAAGTAATTAGTGATATTATTGTAAAACAAATTAATATTAGTGTTTTCATATTTTATACTATCTATTGTGATTCTAATGCACTCCCTGATCACCATAATCTCTATCTTTTCTATTCCTGTTTCGTGAAGCTTTGGTGTTTTTAAAAAGTTTATAATTTAGACTTAACAATACTCCAAATGTTTGAGATTGAAATCTCCATATTGTTTTTCTTTCTACCTCTCTGGTTATAGTCGTTCTATGAAACAAGTTTCTATCAAACACATCGATAATTCTCAAGCTACCAGTCAATCTATTGTTTAAGAATTTTGCTCTAGCAGCAAAATCCACCCTGTTTCTTGAATCTACAAAGCTAAAGGTGCTTTGTCTTTTTGGAGTATGTCTATAACTAATATCAGCACTGATCTTCTTATTGATTTTGAATGTGTTTTTGAAAATAATGTTAGATTGGTACAACTCATCCCAAGTAATTAATTGAGTAGTATTTATTTTTGAAAAGTAATAATTGGCGGCACCTTGCATTGTCCAAAATGGAGCTATTCTATATCTTACATCCATTTCAATTCCATATGACTGATTTGTTCCTATATTATCAAAACTGATGGTTTGTACGCCTTCAGTATCAATAGTAGTTAACCTCTCAATAATTTCTTTTCTATGACGATAAAATACAGATGATGATATATTCAACATGTTTTTATCAAATTGATAGTTAACTTCAAAGTTATCACTCAATTCAGATTTTAGATTAGGGTTCGCATTCCATCTAAAATATGGGTTACCTAATTGAAAAGGATTTATATGATGGATATTAGGGCGTGAAACACGTTTACTATACCCAAAGTTAAAAGTATTGTTGTCGTTCAATTTATATGATACATGCAAAGAAGGAAAGAAATTAGAAAACTTTAAATCTGTAGTTTCTAAAGTAGTAGTATTAAAAGAATCTGATTCAAAATTTTCATATCTCAAACCAACTTTCCAATCGAGTTTGTGAATACTAAAACTTGTTAACGCATAAGCTCCCAAAAGACTTTCTTCGTACTCAAAATTACCATTGGTATTTGTACTGTCTGTATGGATACTTCTACTACTTTCTACTTTCTTCCCATTCCATAACACACCGGCTTCTAAATTAATTTTATCAGATAATGGTAAAGTATAATCTAATGCCAGGAAATTTATGGTATTATCATTTTGAAGATTTTCATCAAACAGAAAGATATTATTTTCAAAATCTATTGCAGGATAATCATTGGTATTGGTATTACTATTATATTCTAATTCAAGAAAATGACCTTCTTTTTTAAAGTTTGTCCTGTAGTTACTATTAAAAACTAATGTTTTATGATCGTGAGATGATCTTCTTAAATAGTTAAAATCTGGTCTATCTGTAAGGTTGAAGTATAGTGAATTATTATGAAAGCTATGATAATCATCGGTGTAGTTAAATTCAAAAGAAAATTCATTATTATCATCAATAAAAAAATCAAAACCTGAAGCTATTTGCCTAACCATTCCATTAAAGACATGAGGTGTATAAATACTTTGTCTTCTATTATCATTAAAAACTTGATGAATTGTTTGCTCGCTATCCATTTCTCTTCCTCCTTGTGAGGCGTTTACTCTAAAATTTAAAAAAGAAAAGTTATAATTACCATTAAAACCATAACCATATCGTTTGGTTCCTACTGATGAATTTAGGTCAACATTTAGGCCAAGAGCCTTATTTTTCTTTAAAACAATATTGATAATCCCAGAAAGACCATTAGCCTGATTCTTTGCAGATGGGGATGTAATTATCTCTATTTTATCTACCATAGCTGCAGAAATTTGTTCTAAAGTTTCGGTAGTACTCAAAGCAGAAGGTTTTCCATTAATCAGTAAACGAACATTATTACTCCCCCGAAGTGAAACCGAACCAGTTCCTAAATCAGTCTGGACCTCGGTAATCTGATCAAAGGCTTCTAATAAAGTAGCACCAGCTTGTTGTAGATCTGCTCCCAGATTAATGACTTTTCGGTCTATTTTTAATTCGGTAGTGGTACGCTCCCCTTCTACTACAACCTCTTCCAATTCATTTTGTAAAACCTTTAGAGAGATTACTAGATCTTCTACATTACTAACATCTGATAACTGTACAGTATAGCTATCATAACCAATAAAGCTAGCACGAATATTTGTAAATGTTTTACTGGTAGTTAGTTCAAAATTTCCAGATTCATCTGTAGATGTACCATCAACCAATTGATCATTATCATAAAGAGCAATCGTCGCAAATGGAATTTTTTCTTTAGTAATATAATCAACAACAACACCCTTTATATCAGTATTCTGAGAATATACTAGTCCACTATTTAGTACAAAAAATAAGATAAAAACATCTCTGAAATGCATCATATTTTAAATCATTTAATTTGCTATGATTCAAATGTGATACAAGTATGAGTTTTATAAAATTTTAATCTGTAAGTGTGCTTTATCGCTCTGTGAAATTATCTTTTTTACCTTTTATGTTTATAAGAGTTAAACGAACCATGCCTTTTTATTATGTATACTTCTTTAGACAGCAAATTAGAACCTAAATAAAATTATAATATACCTCATGTGATATTAAACACTCACCACGCCAAATATTATCATCATTATATCAAAACGGGTAATCCCCGTAATATTTTTAATATTCCCCATAATGGTGAGTATAAGTTTAACTATGGTGACGACTATATTTGGTATGGTGAGAATGAGTTTAACCATGGTGATGATCATATTTGGTATGGTGAGCATGAGTTTACCTATGGTGATGACCACATTTGATATGGTGATTATAAAAAAGTATCCCGGGATCAGTAATAATAATGCTTTATGATTTACTATTACTACTAAGATGCTTCGTAAAAGTAATCGGAATTGTTTATAAACATACTTACTCTATTATATATTTTATCCTCCAATTATTTAAAAAAGTATTATGCAGTCTTATTCCTTAGTGCAAGTATATTTCCGATAATAATAAGCCCCATTCCTATAAAAGCAAATATATCAGGAGAATACCCTTCAAAAATAGTTGATATTGTTAAAGCAATTACAGGGATTACAACAATAGTATACGCTGCCTTGCTCGCTCCCACTCTCCCAATCAAGGTGAGATACCCCGTAAACGCAATAATAGACCCAAAAATGGCCAGATAGCCAAGTGACGAAATATAAGGAAGAGAAAAATCAAAATTTATTTGTTTGCCACTGACTATTGCAATGATCAGCATGGCAATTGCCCCATATATCATACCAAAACCATTTGTTTGAACAACTGGAAGTTTAAACGTACGCTGATTATAAGCTGATGTAATATTACCTAAAGAAGCAAATGTGATTGAGGCAATACAAAATAGTAGCCCCTTGATTTGATCATCTGTAAAATTAATCCTTCTAAACTCTGATTGATAAATCAAGATTGTTCCTATAAGACCAAAAATAGCTCCAATTATTATATTTTTTTTGATCTTATCACCTAAAAACAGTGCTCCAAAGAATATATTTAAAAAAATAAGAGTTGAAAATGCAACTGCCACCAGTCCACTACTAAGGTATAATTCTGATATATATACCAACCAATAATTAGTCCCAAATAGTAAAATACCTTGCAAGGCAACAAAGAAATGTTGTCTTTTTGTAAACGATAAAGGTAGTTTTCTAAGTTTAGAATACCCCAATAATATTGCTCCGGCTAATCCAAATCGGTAAGAAACCGAAATTATAGGATCTACTACACCTAATTGATATTTAATAATATACCAGGTCGATCCCCAAATTAAAGCAGGGATAATAAATAATAAATAGTTTGATTTATACACTGACTGAAAAATTACTTTACCAGGGTAAAGGTATAGTATAAGTTTTAAATCATTGACATAGATATTCTATTAAAATGAAGTACTACCCAAAATGAGTAAAAAGCAATTATAAGGTGCAAAATAATCAATTAATGGTATCAATTACACTACCACAAGTTAACATTGCATCACCAAAGTACGGATTACGAATCTCTTTTTCTGTACTTAACCAGATAGCTCCTTTATTTGTATTAGCCATTGGGCATCGTTGCACATACATAGTCATATCTTTCATATCTACCTGCGATATCAATGACAGCACATTTTCGCTTAGCACTACAAAATGAGCCCTTTGATTATTTATATCATTCTTTTTTACAATCCCATCTAGCATTTCAAGACTTCTTGTAAGATGTGTTTTTTTCTTTGCCTTTACTTCTTCGTTCATAATCACTTTTAGTGCTTTACTCATTTTTTTTGCATGAATAGTGACTTGAGAAGCATTAGATTGAACCAATGCATCTTTCATCTCTAAATATGAATCAAGAGCAGATAAAAAATCTTTCTGAACAGATGTCGATAATTCCATCTTCATCTCAGTATGACCTTCATGCCCAGTCATAGTTTTTCCTCCTTCTTTGTTCATCATTGACTTCTTACCTTGAAGCTGCGCTGCGGCATCTACTGTAAAAGTACCATTAGTAACAATTTCATCTCCATGATCAAGCCCTTCTAAAATGGTATACATATCTCCATTAGCATTTTTTAATACTATTTCTCTCATTTCAAAAATAGGTTCATCAGGGTTGGTTTTTACATATACCACCGAGCGTTCTCCTGTCCATAGAACTGCACTCGAGGGTACAGTAAATTGTTTTGTATTCGTCTCTACACCGTAGATTTTACCTGTTACAAACATCCCTGGTTTAAAAATATCATCTTGATTATTGAGAGTAGCTCTAACATTAAGTGTTCTGCTTTTTGCATTTAACACCGGATCTATAAAAGAGATTTTTGCATTAAAATCTTTATTAGGATAAGCATTTGTAGTTATGGTTATTTTTTGTCCTTTTTTAAACTGAGAAATTTGATTTTCGTAGCCATCAAACTCTGCCCATACTGTGCTAAGGTTACTTACTTTTACTATTGGTTGACCTTGTTTGATATAATCTCCTTCTGCACTAATTACTTCAGAAACGGTTCCTGATACGGTTGCATAAATAGGAAAGTTTTCCTGAGTTTTACCAGAAGATTCTATAGCATCTATTTGTTTTTCTGAAAGCTTCCATAATTTTAACTTATTACGAACTGCTGTGTAGAGTGTTGGTTGTGATTCTTTTAATGAGGCAGCTGTAATAAGTTCTTGCTGTGCTGCAATAAGATTGGGGGCATAAATATTAGCTAATTTTTGTCCTTTTCTGATTTCCTGCCCTTCATAATTAACATACAACCGTTCAATCCTACCTTCAAAATAACTTGCTTGTGTTGCATTTGCTTCTTCATTCTCTACAATTTTTCCGGATAAGGTGATTGTATTGCCTTCTTCTGCAATATGATTTCCTATAATTGTTGTTTGAATATTTGCCAGTGCCATAGCATTTTTGGTAAGTTTAAATTCATCTGCCGTAAGCCCATCTCCTACCGACGCAGCAGGAATCAGATCCATTCCACAAATTGGACAATCTCCTGGTTCTGGTTGCATAATTTGCGGATGCATAGAACAGGTCCACATTTGGTCTGCCGTTTCTGCGTTATGTTCGTGCTTGTCTTCTTTAATAGTATTACTAGTCCCAAAAACAATATAGCCTACTAATAGCCCTACCAAAGCTGCTATACCGATATAAATGATGTTCTTATTCATATTATTTCTTTTTCTTAATTTTTCTTACCGTCGGAGAGGAAACAAACCATAATACAAATCCACTTAAAACGGTTATTAACCCTAGTAAAGAAAAGAATCTCAAAACAATGGTATTAAAATCATCTCTTCCTTCGTAATCCATGGTATGAGTCATCCAAAGAAAATCAAACCAACGCCATGATCTATGTCTTACTCTCTGAAAATTGCCATCTGTGATAGAGATATAAGCTTTTACATGATCCGGGTGTTTATAAGAAACTACATAAGCTGGTAATGGTCTGCCTCTATATTCATGATGATTACCTACACTATCGATCTTTTTTATGCTTTCTACTTCTAATTCGGGTAGCATATTTTTTTCAGCAATTTTTAGCGCTTCTGATTGAGTAATTTGGGATTTAAGTTTTCCTGTTGTTGCATCAAAAAGCTCTTGGTCATTTACCCAATAATATGGTTTACCAGCTATTTCTCGAAGTTCTAAGGACTCTATAGCCCCTTTAGTACGAATTGCAGACGGACTTATTAGATTATTAAAAGATAATGAGGGAACATTTTCTGCCCTAAATTGATCTCCATGTATTTCATCTATATCTGTCCAGCTAAAATAAAGTCCACTAATTGTCCACATCAGGAATTGAATTCCTAAAAAAAGCCCTAGGTATCTGTGTACTTTTCTTATTTTGGTAGCTACTTGTCTTTTAACCATTTTAATTAATTTTTATTGATCTTAATCTTAAAGCATTTGTAATAACAGATACTGAGCTAAAACTCATGGCTAAAGCTGCAATCATAGGAGACAACAGTATTCCAAAAAAAGGAAACAATACTCCTGCTGCAATAGGCACTCCTAGTGTATTGTAAATAAGTGCAAAAAACAGATTCTCTTTAATATTTTTCATTACACTATTACTTAGCTTCTTTGCTTTCACAATTCCTGTTAAATCTCCTTTTACCAAAGTAATAGCTGCACTTTCGATAGCCACATCTGTACCTGTACCCATAGCAATACCTACATTACTTTTTGCTAGAGCTGGTGCATCATTAATACCATCACCTGCCATTGCAACAACTTTGCCCTCACTCTGTAGTATTTCGACTTCCTTAAGCTTATCCTCTGGTAACATCCCTGCTTTAAAGCTTGCAAGACCGAGCTCACGGGCAACGGCTTGAGCGGTATTGTGATGATCTCCTGTAAGCATAATAACATCTACTCCTATATGTTTTAACTGTTTTATAGCTTCTAAACTGCTTTTCTTTATTCTATCGCCTATTACCACATACCCAACTATATTGTTTTCAATAGATATGTAAGAGACTGTTTTTCCCTGCTTTTGATAAGAAAGCACGCTTTTTTCTATTGTATCAGAAACAAGTATTTTTGCATATTCCATCATTTTGGAATTCCCTAATATTACCTTTTTACCTGCAATAACCCCTTCAACTCCCTTACCTGTAACAGCTTTAAAGCTATTTACTTCCAAAATTTCAGTATTCTTCTCTATTCCATATGTAACAATTGCTTCGGCCAAGGGGTGTTCGCTTAGCTTATTAATTGAAACAATATATTGGAGTACTTCTTTTTCATGAAAACTATCTTCCAAAATTCTTACAGTATCTACTGTTGGTTTTCCTTCGGTTATTGTTCCTGTTTTATCGACTATGAGTGTATCGACTTTATTCATTACTTCTAGAGCTTCGGCATTTTTTATAAGCACACCATTTTGTGCTCCTTTGCCTACCCCAACCATAACAGACATTGGCGTAGCTAGCCCCAAAGCACAGGGACAGGCTATGATCAGTACAGCTATCGCATTAACCAATCCATAAACATAGGCGGGTTCTGGTCCATACAATACCCAAACTATAAATGTAATTATTGCAATGATAACAACAACTGGTACAAAGTATCCTGAAACAGTATCTGCCAGTTTTTGAATCGGCGCTCTACTTCGACTTGCATCATTTACCATGTGAATAATCTGAGATAGTAATGTATCTGCTCCTATTTTTTCGGCTTTCATCAAGAAAGATTGGTTTCCATTGATTGTACCACTACTCACCTTATCTTCTTCACTCTTATTTACAGGAATTGGCTCACCGGTTATCATGGACTCGTCGACAGTGGTTTCTCCTTGGGTAACTGATCCATCTACAGGTATTTTCTCACCTGGTTTTACACGAAGAATATCTCCTAATTTAATTTGATCGATAGAAATTTCTTCTTCACTTCCTCCTACAATGCGTATTGCTTTATTGGGTGCTAATTTCAACAATTCTTTTACTGCTGTGTTTGTTTTGCTATGTGCACGTGCTTCTAATACTTGCCCCAAAAGAACTAAGGTTAGAATTACGGTGGCAGCTTCAAAGTAGAGATGTACAGTTCCTTTTTCAGTTTTAAAATGATCTGGAAAAAAATCAGGGAAAAACAATCCAACAACACTAAATACCCAGGCTACTCCTGCTCCTATACCAATAAGTGTAAACATATTTAGGTTCCATGTTTTTATAGAACGAAAAGCCCGTTCAAAGAACATCCATGTGGCATAAAAAACAACAGGTACAGAGAGCCCAAATTGAATCCAATTCCAATAGCTGAGATCAAACAACTTATAAAGAGGGTTATTTGGAAGCATTTCTGACATTGCAATTATAAAAATGGGTAGCGTGAAGGCTACTGCAATCCAGAATTTCTTAAGGAGTATTTTATAATTCCTTTCTTCTACCGAGATATCGGGTTGAACTGGTATCAAATCCATACCACAAATTGGGCAAGGTCCAGGGGTATCCTCGACTACTTCTGGGTGCATAGGACAAGTAAATTGTTCAGAAACAGCTACTTTTAAATTAATTTCTTCTACCAAATCC
The DNA here is from genome assembly GCF_002895435.1 of Aquimarina sediminis. Classification (GTDB taxonomy): domain Bacteria; phylum Bacteroidota; class Bacteroidia; order Flavobacteriales; family Flavobacteriaceae; genus Aquimarina; species Aquimarina sediminis. The sequence goes on along the minus strand of NZ_POYJ01000001.1, from coordinate 321,456 downwards.
ATACCACAAACCGGGCAATCTTGCAATTTGTCATATGTTTTATCCCCTTCACAGTGCATTGGGCAATAAAAGATTCCATTGCCTTTTTTTGGAGGTGTTTTTTCTTTAATTTCTCTATTGTCGTATTCTCCTGGATTATGAATACGATAACGAGTATTTTTTTCTTCTAAAGCGTTTTGAAAAACATTAATTGCTATTGGGGATTCTGTTTCAATACTTGCTTCAGATTTTTCTAAATCTACGGATACATTCGTTACATTGTGAACACTACCAAGTATACTTTCTACATGAGCTCTACATCCATTGCATGTCATTCCCGATATGTGATATGTATATTTCATCCTTTAATTTTAGGTATTCATGGCAAAATTATTGAGTATATCCCTTTTTCTATTTGACAATTATGGTTAGTTCTTATACAATTTTGTCTAATGGTTGTCGATCCCATGATTGCAAGTTTTTATAATCACTCATCGATATGCCTGTGATTGTTTTAAACTGTTTTGCAAGGTGGCTTCCACTTTTATAATCTAGTGAATAGGAAATTTCAGAAAAGCTTAAATTTCCCATCTGTATAAGCTCTTTGGCTTTTTCTATTTTGAGGCGGATAAAATATTTTTCAATCGTTATCCCCTGATTGTTACTAAATAATTTACTTATAATCGAATACTCTTTATTTATATGCTTTGAAACCAGATCAGAAAGTTTTTGATTATGTCTTTTTTCATCTGACACCAAGGTGATCAAATAGGATTTTATTTGTTCGACAATAAGATCTGATTCATCGTGTATGATTTCGAATCCATTTCGTGTAATTATTTCTTCAACTTTTTGAAAATCTATTATTTCAATATCTTCAAAAATTATTTGACCAAGTTTAATAGTTTTAACAGGAATTCCAGATTTCTGGAATTCCTGCTGTAAAACACTGGTACATCTATCACATACCATATTTTTTATTAAAACTTTTTTCATGTGCTTGTTTTTTTACTTTCCAAAATCACATAGAAATTTAGTACGATCGAAACAGTTTTATATTCGATATTCTAATAGTTCTATTTTATCTTTTGTATCGTATCTGTTACACTACCACAATGTAGCATACGGTCTCCAAAATATGGGTTCATAACTTTTTCTTCTGTAGATAACCAATACCCTCCTTTGTTATCAAATGCCATAGGACAATATTGTTTAAAAATTTCTCCAGATATTATTGTTTCCTTTACAATGGTATCAATAAGTAAAGTTATTGTTGTAAAACTATGCCTTTGCGCCTCTATATCGTCAGTATTCATAATTTCTGTTGTTGCTTTCTTAAGAGAAGTACTTGGTAGTACTTTACTTAATTTTTCTGCTCCTTCTTTTACTTTCTCTACATCAGAATCCACCAAAGCATTTTTAATTTCAATATAATATGTAAAAGCTTCTTTGGCCTTATTGTTTCTAAATTCTGGCATATCTGAGACTTTGGCGTTGGCATTCTTTTGAGAATCTTCATGTGCCTCTCCTTTATTAGATGAATCTCCAGTATTTTTACAAGAAATTGCTGTAATTGTAAGAATTGATACCAACGCTATTTTAGTATATAGTCTATAACTTTTCATTCTATTTGTCTTTAATTTTAATTTGTTAAATAATTTATGATTGCCGTTTGTATATAGTATTGTTTTATATTTTCTATTTGATTGAGTTGAAACTTAAGCTGTAACTCTAGGATATCCAAGATATCATTAAAATTAACCGTTCCAGTTTCATAACTCTTTATAAGAATTTCTTCTGCATTTTTTGCTCGTTTTAAATTTTCGATTTGAGTTTCATTTTTGATTCTTGCAGTATTTCTTTCTGACACTGCCTTTGCCAGAAGTGATGCTAGTCGATGAAAACGTTCATCCTTTTGTGCTTTAATTTCTTTTTGTCTTAATTCATTCTGTAAACTTTTGGATTTATATTTTTTATTGAATATTGGAATCGAAAGAGATATCTGCGGCATTATAATATCTTTACCATTATCGCTAAGACTAATATCTCTTCTTTCGGATACAGGTATATAGTCTAGTCCAAATCCTATTTGAGGAGCACTCTCTTTTTGATTAAGTAATTCTGACTGATGTACACTTTCATATAGCTTATCATATTTGAGCAATTCTGGATTAAGTTTCAATCCATCTTCATTAATAATAGGATCTTCTGATGGAATTTCCTTTAGTAAGGGCACCCCTATATCTATATCATACTTCCTGTTTAGAAGGCTATTGAAAGTCGTTTGCTCTGCATCAATACCTTGTGCATGTACTTTTTTATGTTGTTCTAATTCATTCAATTTAATTTGTAATCTTAAAACGTCTACTGCAGAGGCTTTGCCAACTTCTACAGATGTTAATGCCAACTTCTCATAAGTCTGTAAAAGTAAAATATTCTCATTAAGTATTCTATGTTTTGAATGAATAGCGGATAGCTCATAATACGATTGAGAAATTGCAAGTGCTAACTTTCTTTTTACAATAACAATATCAGTATATTCTGCTTCGGCAATTGCCGAAGAATAATTTTCTCTTGCTGTGATAGTTCCAAACCATGGTAACATTTGTTTGATAGAAAATCTGGCACGTTGAGCCCCCGTTCTAGTTTCGGGTTCACTTACAAAATAACCTGCACTTATTTGAGTATTTGGGATGGCATTACCTTCTTCAATTTTTTCTTTCGAAATACTATGCCGAAGTATAAACGATTGAATTTCTAGATTATTAAGCTCTGCTTCCTGAATATAGGATTCAAGTTGCTGCGCCTTAACAACAGTTGAAACAAAAACAAGGCAAATAATAACAATTAGGTGTTTCATTTATGTAATCGTTTAAATTCAATTTCTTTTTTCCATCCAAATAATACAGGAACAACAAATAAGGTTATTAGCGCTATCCCCATACCCCCAAAAGAAGGGATTGCCATTGGTATCATGATATCACTTCCTCTACCTGTTGATGTTAATATTGGTAATAATGCCAAAATTGTTGTTGCTGTCGTCATCAAACAAGGTCGGATTCTTTTTTCACCCGCTTCAATTACTGACGCTTTAATTTCTTCCAGAGATTTTGGCTTATTCCTATCAAAAGTTTGAGTAAGATATGTAGCCATTACCACACCATCATCTGTAGCAATACCAAAAAGGGCAATAAAACCTACCCATACAGCAACACTTAGGTTTATAGTATGCATCTGGAACAAATCTCTAATATTTTCTCCGAAGAAATCAATATTTAAAAACCAACTCTGACCATATAACCAAATCATAATAAAACCACCTGCAAAAGCCACAGCAATACCTGTAAATACCATTAAAGAAGTACTTACTGAACGAAACTGGAAGTAAAGAATCAAAAAGATTATAGCCAACGCCAATGGTACTACAATTGATATTGTTTTTTCTGCTCTTAATTGATTTTCATAAGTACCTGTAAATTGATAATTTATTCCTTTTGGTATTATAAGTTCTCCTTTTTCAATCTTATCTTTTATTAGTTTTTGGGCATTTTGAACCACATTAACTTCTGCAAAACCATCCAATTTATCAAATAATACATATCCAACAAGGAAGGTATCTTCACTTTTAATGACCTGCGGTCCTTTTTGATATCTAATAGTAACTAGCTCACTTAGTGGTATTGGATTTCCTTTTTCGACCGGTACATAAATAGTTTCGAGATCAGATGGATTAGATCTAAGTTCTCTAGGGTAACGTACACGCACTTCATAGCGTTCTCTTCCTTCAACAGTTTGAGTAAGTGGCATCCCTCCTACTGCTACTTCGAGTACTTGTTGTACCTGTTCGATTGATACTCCATAACGCACCAGCTGTTCTCTATCAATATCAATTAGCAAATATGGTTTTCCAACAATACGATCTGCAAAAACGGCTTCATTTTTTACTCCCTCGACTTCTTTTAAAATGGTTTCTAATTGGATTCCAAAAGCTTCAATTTGTTTTAAATCTTGTCCTTTTACCTTTATTCCCATTGGTGCTCTCATACCCGTTTGTAACATAATTAACCGTGTCTCTATGGGTTGTAATTTGGGCGCAGAGGTTACCCCGGGGAGCTTGGTAACTTTTACTATTTGATTCCAAATATCATCTGCAGATCGTATCTCTGGTCTCCAATTACGATAAAACTCACCATTATGATCAGTAATAAGATTTTCTTTATTAATAGCAAAGTACTTTGTTTTTGAAGCTTTTTTTAGAACGTTTGAATCGATATCATAATTCTGGTTATAAATTAAACTTCCATCTTTTCCCACAAAAAAACCATCATCATCAACTTTATATCGCTGTCTTTCTCCTTTTTCATTAAGCATGTACTCTGGTTTGTATAAAATGATATTTTCATACATCGATAAGGGAGCCGGATCAAGGGCTGATTCTATTCTACCTGCTTTCCCCACTACAGTATTGACTTCAGGAATATTTGCTACCGCCATATCTAATTGTTTTAAGATACGTTTACTCTCATCTATACCTGCATGGGGTAAAGTGGTTGGCATTAAAAGAAATGATCCCTCATTGAGCGAAGGCATAAATTCTTTTCCTGTAGTATTCATTATTAAAAAGCCAAAGATCACAATAAGCGTAGGCAATGACAAAAACATTATTTTATTTTTTAATGCCCATTGTAGTATTTTGGTATAATATTTTCGAAATAATGTGAAAGTTCCTAATAACCCGAAACATATTATTCCTACAAAAACAAGGTTCCAGAAAATATTTTTATCCACTCCTAGAGGTCGCCAGTATTCTGCTAATAAAAACAGTATTGTAGTTGCAGAAATTACAATATTTATTAAATTCCTTTGTTTTTGCGAAAGCACATTTTTTAAACCAAGAATAGCCGTTCCTCCAAACACTATTAGAATCACTCCCAGCCACGACCCATAGAAAATTGCTACACTACCCAATAAAACTATAATACCATTAATACTATAACTTATTGATGTTTTTATATTTTTCTTTTTGAATAAAAAAGCTGCAAACGGAGGGATCATAAATAGTGCTACTATAATAGATGCTGTTAACGCCATTGTTTTGGTAAAAGCTAAAGGTCTAAACAGTTTTCCTTCTGCGCCAATCATTGTAAACACTGGTATAAAGCTAATAATTGTAGTTAGTACTGCGGTAAGTATTGCTCCAGAAACCTCGGATGTAGCATTATAAATAACGGTATTAATTGGAAGACTATTTTTATTATCATCAAGGTGTCTAATCATATTTTCAGACAATATTACTCCAACATCTACCATTGTACCAATTGCAATTGCAATACCTGATAATGCTACAATATTAGCATCTACATCAAAGAATTTCATTGCTATAAACACCATTAATACCGCAACTGGCAAAAGTCCCGAAATAAGAATTGATGCTCTTAAATTAAACACCATTATAATTATAACCAGAAAAGTTATGAGAATTTCTAATGTCAATGCTTCATTAAGTGTACCTAATGTTTCTTGAATAAGCTCTGTTCGATCATAAAAAGGAACAATGGTTAATTGTGATGTACGTCCATCTTTTAATTGTTTTGATGGTAGTCCTGCACTAAGCTCAGCAATTTTGTCTTTTACATTATTAATCACCTCCATTGGATTTGCCCCATATCTAGCTATCACTACTCCCCCAACTACTTCGGCCCCTTCTTTATCAAGTATCCCTCTTCTGGTTGCAGGACCCAAATTGACTTTGGCAACGTCTTTAATACGTATAGATGTAAATTCTTCTGAGGATATTACAGCGTTTTGAATATCTGCAATAGATTTAATATACCCCAATCCACGAACAAGATATTCTGCCTGATTAATTTCTAAAGTTTGGGCTCCTATATCACGGTTTGACTGCTTGACTGCTTTAACAATATCATTTAAACCAATATTATATTGTTTCATTAGTTCTGGATTAACATCTACTTGATATTCTTGCACATACCCCCCTATAGATGCTACTTCAGACACCCCGCTGGCAGATGATAAAGCATATTTAACATAATAATCCTGAACACTTCTAAGTTCATGCAAATCCCAGCCGCCGGTTACATTTCCATTTTCGTCTCGCCCTTCTAAGGTATACCAAAATATCTGACCTAATCCTGTTGCATCTGGTCCTAAGGTAGGGTTTACTCCATCTGGGAGTAAACCACCAGGTAGTGAATTAAGCTTTTCGAGAATACGGCTACGACTCCAATAGAATTCTATGTCCTCTTCAAAAATTATATAAATACTAGAAAAGCCAAACATCGAGGAACTACGCACAGTTTTTACACCAGGTACTCCCAAAAGAGAAGAGGTTAATGGATATGTTATTTGATCTTCTATATCCTGCGGAGATCTTCCTTGCCATTTTGTAAAAACAATTTGCTGATTTTCGCCAATATCAGGAATAGCGTCTACTGCTACGGGATCACTTGGCAAAATACCCGTCTCCCATCCAAAAGGAGCATTGACAACGCCCCACCCTACAAAAAGAGCTAATAATAGAACTGCAACCAGTTTATTTTCGATAAGAAATTTAATGCTTTTGTTTAGCATATTTTGATTATTAAATAATTAGTAAAACTGCTGTTTATAAATGACAAACAACAACTTAGCCCAAATGAATCTACACTGGGTATAACTTAATCATCCAATAAATCAAATTAGGAAAGTCTCATAAAGAACGTATATATCTTTAATTAGCAAAGGAGGTGGATACTCCTTAAAAGAAATTACGCTATTATCGACATTAGTAAAGAGGTCAATATATGAATAGTAAAAAGATGCAACAAAAACCTGTTGCTCAAAGGTAATCTTATCAAATAAGGTATGCTGAAGCTCATCTTGCCCTTCAAAAGCGAATTGCTTATCTGTGCAACAACCTTTTTTTGTTATAGGACAGAATGTAGAATCCGTAGCTTGAAGTTCCATACCACAGGTTTTTGCTTCTTTGAATAAAGCAACATCTACCAAAGTTCTACCACAATAATGTAGATCCAAAGTAAATGACATAGTAGAGAACATCACTACTAGTGTCATTAGAATTGCGCATATTTTGTGGATACCCTTTTTCATTTTACAAAACAAATTTACAAAAAATTGATCTAAAGAATTTTGTTTAACAGAAATTTAATCCTCAATTTTATTTAAGATCATAAAAAATAGCGGCTTCAAAACACTTTGCCATAGTAGTTTAGATCAACGATTTCACCTCTTGTTGTCTTATAATCGCATCGAATAGTTCCTTCCAATTTGAAGCCACTATTTAATGCTACATTAATACTTCTCTTATTTCTACTAGAAATCCGACAAAGTAGTTTTTTAAATTCATGCTCATTTACAATATCATCAATAAGTTGAGATATTGTATTTGTTATAATCCCTTGTCCTTCATATTGTGAATCAATAAAAGCTCCTAGTTCTGCTTTTGGTATGCTCCAATCTATGTTTTTAACATCTATAAAACCTACAAATTTTTGAGTATCCTTCTCTATAATAACATATGGAAAATAAGATTTATTTTTAATTTTCTTATCCACTTCTAGGCAATAGCTTATAGTATCCTCCAATGTTTTGGTATAACAAACAGTTCCTGCAAAAAAATCCTCTAATCGATTTCGATTTCTATCGATTAATTGAAAAAAAGCTTCACTCCTTTTTACATCCAATAATTCAACCAGGTAATTTTTCATGTATCAAATATGTTATAGCATTTTTACAAAATAACCATTTAAAAAAAAGACAATACTTGATTGAAATCAATATTTTTTTACTCTTGATAATGTTTCAGGAGCCATGCGTAAATAAGATGCTATGTATTTATGCGGAATTTCTTGAAATAATTGTGGTCTCCGTTTTAATACTCTCTTATAACGCTTAATTGGTGATGAAATCAAAAGATCTATCTCTCTTTCTGTTTGCAAAAGAATAAGTTCTTGAAGTATTTTATGCCATAAATGCAAATTTTCTGGATTATCAGTTATAAACTCCATAAACTCTCTTTTTGAGATATAATGTACAGTAGTTTTCTTTAGTGCCTGAATTTTTAATTGGGATGCTTGCTCAGAAAAAAAAGAATCTAATGTAGTTATTAGAGATCGTTTATAACCAAAATACAAAATATACTCCTCAAAATCATTAACAAAAAAGACCCTCAAGCTTCCTTTTACAACAAAATATAAATTTGTATTGTTCTTACCAGAGCTATTCAAATATTCATCCCTTTCTAAAATCTTAGTTTTGGTAAGAATTCCTTTTTCTTCTAGATTATTTTTTAATTCTTGGATTGCTTCCATTCGATAAACATTATAAAAAGACTTGTATATCATCATTGCAACAAAATACTACAAAACCATCAGTATATTTAATTTATATGAGAAATAGATACTCGTCAAATGACAACGGTAATAATAAATAATAGCTTTACAGAACAATACATCAGCTAAACCCCATTATGCGTATCAATCTAAAAACAAGTGTTTTAACTTATAAAAATCAGTCTTTCAACCCTTTCCCTCTGCAATTATAGATTATATATTTGACCAAACAAATACATTACAAATCATGGCAAAATCATCTTTTCAAGTAGAATCGTATTCATACTATAATTGGTCATCAAGAAATAACGGAAAATCCAATCTAATTTTAAAAGGAGCTACAGGGCAAGTTTGTTCAGTCTGGTTTAAAGAGGGTCCTAATGCAGTACTACCTGCTGCTACCAACACAGGATCATACTATAGTTTTTATTATCACCATGATCAGCTACAGCATCTAATAGACATGCTTAGAAACGAGAACCCAATTTATGTTTACTTCAATAATGATAATAATTTTAATAATTCAAGGATTTCTACTGGTAATGAACCAGTTGGAGAAGGAGAAATGGCTTAAATTTATTCTATAATTTCTCTGTACAGTTCGGTATCATTTCATTATTCTTTCCACCCCCATGGAGCTTCAGGAGTGTTTACTGGTTTTGTTATATCCATGACTACTCTAAATACTCGAGAAGTACCAATACGTCTTAAATTATAGGTAAACTCATTTTCATCTAAAGTAATCCACCAAACATTAGTAGAGGCAGCGGGAATCATAACTTTTGTTTCTTCATCGGCAGGAAATATTTGTATATTTTTCTGCCCCGCATTTGTGGTGGTCCCTCCATATTGAGTGATTTTATCCTCTGATCCATCTTTATGCCTATGATCATGTTTTAATGTTATACGATCGCTCTTGTAGGTTAGTATCCAAGTTCTGGACTTATCTTCTCCTACAAAAAAGGGAATTTTTATAATAGTATCACTACAATAGCGGACATGCATAAGCAATCGTTTTCCTCCAAACTTTTCATCTTCAATTGGTAATTCTAGCGTTCCTTCAAAGGATTTCCCACATAAGGCTTGTAAAGAATTCCAAAATTGCTGAGTTTCATTTACTTCTTGAGAGAAAGAAATTGTACAACTACATAATAGAAAAATAAAAACATATATTTTATTCATAATGATATAGTAAAATAGAATTTTGAAAGTTAAGTATTATTCTTGATAGAAATCCGCTCTACTATACATAAAGAAAGACCACTATATAGCGGTCTTTCTTTATTCATGTAGGTAAGTTTAGGGTATTGATTATATGTTAATGTCCCGCAAGCAACACATAAGAGTCTGTCATCGGAGAAACACTATATTCTTTTACATTTTTTATATTTTTTAAATGCTTTTCTGCTTCTTCAAAAGCTGTTTCTAATGCACTTAATTTAGAATTCTTACTAACCACAATAGTTTTTGAAATTGAATTACCATTAGTGTACTCAATGGTCATTTTCCATTTCTTAATTGAGTGAAGATTCTTCTTCTGTGAAGCATTACCTTCTACAGTTTTTTCTTTCTCAGTTTTTTCTTTTTTATCAAATGAGGTAGGCTCAGTAGTAGGTGTCGAAGCATAACCAAAAGATACGCAAAACACTGCTATTGCTAATAAAAGTTTCATAGTTAGATGATTTGATTTGTATGCTACGAATATACAAACATTTTTTTAATATACAAATATTTCTTTAATAAAATTTTATTTGATTAATCAAATGTTATATGTATATTTGTTCTTATGATTAACAGGAAACTAAAAAAGCTCCTAAAACGAAGTAAAGGAGCTAAAACAGTGTATGGTATTTCAAAAGCTTTGGGGGTTAGTCCACAGGCAGGAGATTATGTTGTAAAGAAAAAAGATCTGGTAAAAGACTTTGAACGGCTACAAAAAATTGCAGATTACATGGGGGTAGAAATAAAGGATATTATTGATTATAAAGAAAAATAAACCTTTTGGTAGGTAAGCAAATAAAAAAACCAGATCGTCTCTAACGAAACTAATCTGGTCTTTGTTTTAAAAAAATTGCTATTATATAGCCTTACTCCTATATTATTTATAGATGCATACTACATGTTATTTATTGGGCGCTAATTCTTTTTAACATTTCTTGTGCATTTTGTCCAACACCATCTGGATCCATTTTGATCACTTTATTATAATATTTAATTGCCATATCCTTATTTTCCATTCCTAAATAGGCTTCGGCTAAGCTATCCCATGTATTTGCAGAATGAGGAAACAATGAAGTATTAGTTTTAAAAATTACCAAAGCTACTTGCATATTCTTTCTTTGTAGATATACATATCCTAAGTTATTTATCTCCCCTTCATCTATCATATTTGCCTTAATTAATCTTTCTAACTGATTGTGTACTTCAGCACCTTGCGTATTTTTTCCTTTTTTATTTTCTAAGTCACTAAGAGCTTTCTCTAATGGTTTAAAGAATGAATCTCTATAGGCTATTGCTTTTATTTTTGCTAGTTCTTTTGCCTTCTCTAAAGCTTCATCTGCATCCATTTTGATATCTGGCTGCACCCCTACACCTTCCCAATTGGTTTTGGTTACAGTATTTATAGTTCTGGCATATGGTATTCCGATTCTATAACCTTTGTCAAGAGAAAAACCTCTTGTTGGGTGTGCACCTCCACCGGTAACCTCTCCTATTATGGTTGCTCTACCTCTACTTTGCATAGTATATGAAAAGTCTTCGGCTCCAGAAAAGGTATAATCGCTTGTTAGAATATAAACCGGAACTTTAGGTCTTTTTATTCCTTTTACATCCACTACCCACAATTTTTCTGTATGATCATTTGCTCTTGAATATATACTGTTTAGCAATAATTTTTCATTAAAGAAATAACTACTCAAGTAGTTTACAGTCTCAGGGCTTCCTCCTCCATTTCTTCTCATATCAATAATGATTGCATCTGCTACCTGCATTTCTTTCATAACAGCATCTATCTTTGCTCTATGAAAATCTGCACCTCCAAAAAAAGCAAGGTCTATATATCCAATATTAGATTCCCATAGTTGAAATCCTCTTAGCATTGGAGATCTATATCTACTTAAATGTTGAACAAATTGGTCATTTTTATTACCCGCCGGCTGTTTAGGACGAGGAGCCATAAAGCGGAGATGCTTATCTTTGGTAATTTTGCTAAGTTGTTGGTTTAATAACTTAGCAAAATCGGTGGGAGATTTATCAGTAAAAACTCCTTCTTTAATTAACGCATCCAAATGTGTATTGGTCTCTTTTGCTTTGTCCAAAAAGATGTAATTTTCTTCTAGTAACTTTTGTACTTGTTTTACAATATCATTATTTGATTGAGCATACTGAAGAGATGCGGTGAAAAGTAATGTGATGAGCATTATACTTTTCTGTAATACTGTTCGTTTCATGAAAATTGAATTATCGATTGATGTAGGCAATTACAGAAATTACCTAATATATGCATTTATACAATGTAAAATAACGAATTAAGTTTTACTGAAAATAGTATGAAATTAGCGTCAGATTAATTTTTAGACCCGTCTAAATTCATTTGGTCTGAATCCTGTATTAATTTTGAATGTTTTAGTAAAATGACTTTGATCAGAAAAACCACAGAGAAAAGCTATTTCTGTCATTGATTTATCACTGTGTTTAAGAAACAAAACTGCTTTTTCAATCTTAATCCTACGCATATATTCTCCTAGAGTACAATTAAAATATTTTGAAAAATATTTTGAAATAGTAACGGGATGGATTTGAAGTTCTTGTGATAACTCTTGTAGTGTAATAAATTCATTCCTGCGGTCATGTAATAATTCCTTTATGGTATCAACCCATATAGGTTTAGAGCTGGTTGTTATTTTTGTATATCCAGAAAACAATGTGAGTAATGAAGAGTGAATAGAATCAGAAGTAGATATATCATCTATCTGTAGTTCTCTGTATATTTTTAATAACTGAAATTGAACTGCTGTGTTTTTAAGAATTGAAGTCCTGAAATCAGAAGTAGATAAATCATTTTTAACAAAAAAATGATCATCAATCTCAATATTTAAGTTTTCTGAAGGAAATGCAGTATGCCTATTGCGATGCACCTCCAACTTATCATATAGTATAATACTACCTGGCAGTATTTGGATATCTTCTTTTTTTCGTGATTCCAAGTTTCCTCCTTGTAACACCAAAGAAAGATGGTATTTTTCATGAGAATGCCAATCCTCAGAAACTGGTTTTTTATATTTTACCATAGAAATATCATAATCTCCAAAAGAAAACTGCGCTGTAGTTTTTCCTAAAAACTCTTTTGTTTTTAATGATATCATGATAAGACGTCTAAATCAGTTTTTTACAAATAATTACTCTAATATAGTAATAAGATTATAAAGCTGCTTAAGTATCACTTGGTTTTCAGACATAAAAACCTTTTGATTACATTCCGTCAATTCTATCCAAGATTAATTTACGATATGATTTCCCTATAGGCAATGTTTCCAAACTATTTAATGTTAATTGATTTCCTTCTATTAACTTTAATTCATTAAAATTGATAATAAATGACTTGTGAATTCTAATAAAATCTTGGTTTGGAAGTTTTTCAAAGAAGTCCGATAATGTATTCGGCGTCAAAATCATGATATCTGTATATATCTTAATATAATTGCCATATGCCTCTACATATCTAATATCATCAAAGGGTACTTTTATTAATTTTTTATCGCTTTTTACAAAAATAGATGTAGGTATTTCTTCATCTTTTGGAGGAATAATAGTTTCTTTTTTGGCGCTTTCCTTTTTTTGAACTTTCATAACCGCTTGTATAAAACGTTCTAAGGAGAAAGGTTTCAACAAATAATCAGCAACAGATAACTCAAATCCTTCTATCGCATATTCAGAATATGCTGTTGTAATAATCACATCAGGTCTATTTTGCATTGTTTTTAACAAACTTAACCCTGATAATTTAGGCATATTTATGTCTAAAAAAAGAATGTCTACTGTTTGCTTTTGGAGTTCATCCATTACTTCAAAAGCATCTTTACAAGAAGCTACGAGCTTCAAATACGGTATTTGTTTTATATAATTTTCTAAAATCTGTCGAGCAATAGGCTCGTCATCTGCAATAATACATTTTAAAATTTCCATTTTAAAGGTCTAGCGTTAATTGAACTAAGTACTCTTCTTCTTGTGTGTTAATTGTTAAAGTATGCCTGTCTGGGTATATTAAAGCCAATCTTTTTTCTGCATTTTGCAAACCAATACCACTTTTTCCTTTTTCTAAATCAGCTGAGTTATCCCTACTACAGTCAACTGTATTTATACAGCTAAACTTTAACTCATTAGTATCTGCCACTATATTAACGGCAACTTTGCTTTTTTCTTCTTTAGTTACCCCCAAGTGTTTAAATGCATTTTCTACAAATACGATCAACAACATAGGAGCGATATATAAATTAGAAAATTCTCCTGAAACTTCTAACTTGATATCCGTTTTATCCTCTAAACGTATTTTCTCTAAAGACACGTAATTTTGTATATACTGAATTTCCTTTTTCAAAGGAACCTTTTGCTCCTTGGTATCATACAAGCTATATCTTAGTAAATCCGAAAGTTTTAGCATTAAACCGGGCAATTTATCAGAATTAACAACAGATAACCCATATAAATTATTTAAAGTATTAAATAAGAAATGAGGATTTAACTGTGCTTTTAGCAATTTTAACTCTGCATCCTTTATCTCTTGTCTACGTGTAAAGCTATCTTTTGCAATTTTGATAGCCGAACTAAATAACAATGCCAAAATCATAACAGCAAAAAGATTATACAACATTGCCCATTCAAATTCTTCTAATTGATTGCTAATAAAAAACACTGCAATGCTGCTGAAAATAAAGGCATTCAAACAAAAACAAGCTAATCCCAAAAGCTTATTTTTCCGATTAAACAAGGGTAAAATTTTTAGATTATTTATGTAAACCGGAAGTACCAAAAATAGCCCTGCCAACAACGCTGTCAAAGGTCTATTTTCTGATTGAATAGTCATGGTAAGAATTAGTATGATAAACACCCATACAGCTATATTCTGTATAATACGATTATCAACCCATTGATCTAGTTTAGACATACTTTTTACTTTAAGTAATCTCAAAAATACTAGAAAAAGCCTCTATAATGCATATAATAATGACAAAAGGATCTCTTTTTGGTGTAAACATACTTTATAAAATGATAAAGGTAAAAAAATCTCCTTTTATCATTTATCACTCAATACCTGCAGTATATCACTTTTTATTTTTAATCCTTGAATTTATAAACACTTTTGAGGCAACGAATTAAAAAACTATTACAATGAAATCAATTCTAAATCTTTGTTTATATATAATATTCTTATGTATAAGTGTTCTTAAGGTCATAGTAAGTGTATAAAACCATATATCGCTAAAAATTAACTTTTCAAAACAACAATCAAATGAGACTAGATATACAAAATGTATCCAAAAGATATAATTATAAAAAATATGGTTTAAAGGAATATTCACTAAGTATTGAAAAAGGTATTTTGGGGTTATTAGGACCAAATGGAGCAGGCAAATCTACTCTTCTAAAAATGATCGCTACCATAAGTAAACCGTCTGAAGGAATCATATTGCTAAACAAAAATAATGTAATAAAAGATCCCAATTATATGAGAAAACAGTTAGGGTATCTACCTCAAGATTTTGGTGTCTACCCAAATCTTAATGCCTATGAATTTTTATCTTACATGGCAGCCCTAAAAGGAATTGGTGGTAATCAGTTAAATCAAAAAATAAATTTTCTTCTAGAAGGATTAAATTTAATCGAAGTAGCCAAAAAACCAATCGGTAATTACTCTGGTGGAATGAAACAACGAATAGGCATAGCACAGGCGCTACTTAATAACCCAAAAATAGTATTATTTGATGAACCTACCGTTGGGCTAGATCCAGAAGAACGTGTACGTTTTAGGAATCTAATTTCTGAATTGGCTAATGATTGTATTGTTATTTTATCCTCTCATATCGTCTCTGACATCGATACTATTGCGGATGAAGTAGCTATAATGAAAGAAGGGCGACTTCTTTCTCAAGGAACCCAAAAAACAATTGTAGATACTGTAAAAGGAAAAGTATTTGAAACCATAATAGCCAAAGAAGATATTCACAACTTTGCAAATAATCACATTGTTCTTAATACCATCAGAAAAAAGGATAAAATAACTGTTAGACATATCTCTGAAACAGGTTATGGCCAACATACTCCTTGTACCGCAACTCTAGAAGATGCATATCTCTATACTACCAAAAAATAACGTGATATATGAAAAATTTTATAACTATTATAACCTCTGATTATTTACAACGTACCCGAAGCTATGCTTTTTTGATCACCTTATGTATTAGTTTGGTAATAGCATATACGTTTATACCTTCTCCAGATGCAAATTATTCAACGATTAGAATTGGAGACTATCTTGGTTTTTATAACTCATCATGGATTGGTTACGTATCTGCCCTTATGACAAGTATTTTTCTTTCTTTAATTGGATTTTATCTCGTTAACGGTTCAATCAAAAATGATATTGATAGTAAAATCGGTCAAATTATAGCAACTACAAAAATTTCAAATTTTGCATATCTATTTTCTAAAACCATCAGTAATTTCCTTGTGCTGATCACCATAGCATTTGTAGTATTTATAATGAGTATCCTATTATTCTTTTTATATAATGATGGATTTTCTTTTGAAATACTACAATTTATAACTCCATATAGTATTATTGTAATTTCTTCTTTATTCTTTATTTCTGTCCTAGCAGTACTATTTGAAGTGTTTTTAGGTCAAAAATCAATACTTCAGAATATTCTTTTCTTCTTTCTTTTTGGTGCATTAGCAGTATATCAACCTACAAATGATGAGAACTTTTATTTTGATGTATTTGGAACTAAGATAGTTACTCATAAGATGGAAAAAACCGTAAAAAAAATCACGGGTAAGGAAGAAAAGAGTGGATTAACAATAGGGTTTGTTTTAGGAAATATATCAAATACAAAACACTTCACTTTTAATGGAATAAATTTTCCCCCTCAATTTATAGTAAGCCGCATATCCTGGATTGCTATTTCTTTACTTTTATTAGGGGTGGCATCTCTGTTTTTTCATAGGTTTAAGATAAAAGAACGCTTTCAGGTAAGGAAACATAAAAAAATAACACTAAAAACAAGTACTGCAAATAATATTGATATTTCTACACTTCCAAAAACATCACTTTCTTTTAAAATACTACCTCTGATCAAAACCGAATTTTTATTGCTTATAAGACATGGACATAAATGGCTGTGGATACTAAATATTGGAGGCATGATAGCCTTATGCTTTACTCCAATATCTATTGCTCATCAAATGGTATTACCAATCTTATGGTTTCTGCAAGTTAGTAGATGGTCATCATTGGTAACCAAAGAAAGAATATATAACACACATTTTTTTACATTTTCTTCTTATCAACCTTTGCAAAGATTACTTTTATCACAAATAATTTCAGGAATTTTACTAGCAATATTACTTGCTATCCCTTTGCTCTTCAGATATATTTTACAGTTTGATTTTGTACCCGCGATCTCGATTATATTTGGTGGTGTTTTTATTGTTTCATTTGCTGTTTTAACAGGAATGTTAACCAAAGGAAAAAAACTATTTGAAATCCTATTTTTTTTGATAACCTATGCCAATCTTAATACCATACCATTAGTTGACTACTTTGGTGGATTACATGATCAATACAGTTATCTTATGGGGATTTTAGTTATCGTAACCCTATTGCTTACTATGAGTTATATTGTTAGAAATCTCGAATTAAAAAAAATGTAAGTAATACCAAAAAAGCTTCCGAAAGACAAATTTTTCGGAAGCTTATAATGTGGATTGAAAATCTGAGCTTTACTTACTGATCACAAATCTTTTGGTGATCACATTCTGGTCTACAGAAATCTCTAACAGATACATGCCATAAGGTAAATGCCCTACATCAATGCTTTGATCAGATAATTGATCCTGTATAACTGTTTGACCAACATAGTTAAAGATTTTAAAAGACACTTTATCCTGATGTAGCCCTTGTATAAATAATATTCCATCTTTTATTGGATTAGGATATAAGATTATGTCATCAGAATTACTTATCAAAGAGGTCCCATTCTCCTTAGAACGAGAAGCTACGCCAATATTGACTGTATAATCCTCTACCTCTCCGTATGTGAATGTATCACAAGGACCAGCAGCTGTACTATATTTCATAGATATTCTCATTCTGGTATTACCAGATAATGCCGTTGAAGGAACATTAAAATTAAAAGATAGATTTGCACTACTGTTGGATAAGTTTGACACGATTTGTTCTGAACTCTCAAAAGTACCACTATGGTTATAATCAATCCAAATACTCCAATATTCTCTATATGCAGTATTAGCAAAACCAGCACTAACAACAATAGTGTTAGCTCCTGCTCCTATAGCACCAACCAAATTAGTAAAATCACCATAGCCTCCATTAGCAGCTGTAGTATTAGCTATTCCACCTAACTCTACGTAATCTATGTATTCATAGTTTACATTATTTCCTTTGGATGTGCAATAGGTGATCGATGTATTTAAGGTAGTGGCACTAGCCGTATT
Organism: Aquimarina sediminis; assembly: GCF_002895435.1. GTDB lineage: Bacteria > Bacteroidota > Bacteroidia > Flavobacteriales > Flavobacteriaceae > Aquimarina > Aquimarina sediminis. The sequence goes on along the minus strand of NZ_POYJ01000001.1, from coordinate 303,394 downwards.
ACTTGATGAGGAACTATTACCTGCAGCATCTTTGGCTTTTACAGAAAATGAATACGTAGTATTAGGCGTTAGACCTGTAACATTATAACTTGTACTGGTTACGGTAGTCAATAAAGCAGTTCCTTGATATACTTCATATCCTGACACTCCAACATTATCTGTAGAGGCATTCCATGAAAGCCCTATACTGGTCGAAGTCACAGATGAAGTCGAAAGATTCGCAGGTGTCGATGGAGCCTGTGTATCTGGTGTAGAAGATTTTATGCTAATATTGTCTATAGCCATGTCACTTCTAAAACTCGATCCGGTAACACCTTTAAACTGTAGTTTGATTACAGAACCCGCATATGAAGTGAGGTCGATTGATTCTTGATTCCAGGTATTTCCAATATTTCCACTCTTTGTCCATAATGAGGTATAATTAGTACCATTATTTGTACTAATCAAAACTTCCATAGACCCCATATTAGAACCATACATGTGATAACTAAAATCTAGAGAAACATTAGAAAGCGAAGCCAAATTAATACAAGAACTATTAAGAATTGCTGTTTTATTAGGACTTCCGGGAGGATTTACATTGGTTGATGCCTCTGTATACAAATAATAAGATCCATTTTGTGCCGATGATGGTCCTGTTGATGATGAGGGTGTTCCTCCAGAGTCACGTGTCCAATCAATATCATCACCCGTGGCATTAGTCCATAGTCCTATCCCAGTTTCAAAACTTTCTACATACGGAAAACTAGTAATTCCTGTACATGCCTGAACATCCGTTGTAGTAAAGTTTATTGAATTACTATACGGTGAACTTGTTCCTCCTGCGCAGTTTCCTCTTACTTGAGCTTCATATTGAGTAATAGCTGTTAATCCAGTTATATTAATTGTGTTTGTACTCGACGGTAATGTTGTCCAGTTTGTAGTTCCTGTCTCCCGATATCGAACATCATATGAAGCAACAGAATTGGCATTCCAACTTAAAGTAGCTGTAGTGGTTTGAACATTTGATGCGGTCAATCCTGTTGGTGCTACGCCAGCAATAGGAGTTAGTTGTACATCTCTAATTACAGCGGCGTAATCTGCAACAGTCACCCCTATTAAAGTAACTGGTTCATAACATTCTGCTTCATACAAAATATTATAAGTTCCGGCTTTTATAGGTCGATAGTAATCTCCTTCAGGCAATTCTGTTGGAGTCCAAGATTCGTAACTTTCTCGTCCCACTACAGTAACTTTGGCTTGTATAGGTAAATTAGTTACTGCGTCAGTAACAACTCCTCGTACACCATAATTTACTTGTTTCAAAAATGCAATAAGAGCTTCTCTGTTATAATTCCAATAGTTTACTAACTGATTAGCCGGAGGTGTTTTATTGTTTGATAATTCTACTGTTACTTCTCTTCCTTTTTGACTATATATTTGGTAATCTTGTCTACCTCCTTGTACTTCATACCAGGCATACCCATTGGTAATTCCATTATTTAATGCAGTAAAATACCCTGCAGGACTATTTGCCTGGCAATGATCTCTATACTCCTTAGACACATGTATAAAATAATCTTCATCCGGATGTGCACCTGCATAAGTATCCCAAGGGTAATTAATCAATTCTATTCCGCCATGAAAGTTGGCTGATAGTACAAAATGTTTTGTATCTGCAAAATTCATAAATGCAACTGTCTCTGTCTGGTACGTATTACCATCAGGGTGCGGTCCATCATCGGGATCAGGATAATTTCTGTTTAAATCAACATTATTGGCATTTCCACGTGTAGCATTAGCAACAGATGTATTATTCGCGCTATTTCTATAAGTACCATCTGGGTTTGCCAATGGATTAATCCATACCTCATTATTATCTAATAAGTTTTTAATCTCCGCATGCTTCGGATGACTAGTATCATTATATGCCCCAAGTAAATAATCAATAAGATTGAGCATCATAGGATATCCTGCTATCTCATCTCCATGCATAGAAGAGGTATACATCACCCTAGGTTCTTGCTCATTTTGAGTGACATTATCCGATAACTTTACAAATAATATTGATTTATCTCCTTCTGTGGTAGCTCCAATATTTTCCACTTTGCATAAAGAAGGATTATTGGCAGCAAAATCATTCATCATCGTCACATAGTCTGCATATGTCGGATATGCAGTAAGCGGAAATGTAGCTGCTTTGACTGCCAGGTCAGACGTCATGGTTCTATAGCCTACTATATTATCTTCAGACGCAACCCTAAAGTCAATTTTTTTCTGTAAGAAAGAAGAGAATTGACTTTTATTGGCCATTACCTTTACAATATTGGTCTTCTCATCAAAATGCACAATCGCAAGTTCTTTTGTAATTGTATTTAGTTCTGATTTGTTTTTAATGGTAAAATCAAAAATGACTTCACCTTTTGTGTTTAGGTATTCATTAGCGAGCTCTTTGTGGCTTTTTTGCGCAGAAAGAGAAATGCTTATGGTACAAGATACCAACAGCATTAACATGATGTGTGTTTTCATTGGTTTTAAGTGTAATTTAAATTGAGTTAATATTTAGTTTTAATATTATTGTGTAATATTATATCATTCCTAAAGGTACTAAATTCGTTTAGAATCTAATAGGGTAGTTTTTTTTGTATTGATTGGACAGTTACCAAGCACTCATTACATAGGTTTCTTTATATCATAGATGATTTATATATATCAAAACTCTATCTATGGTTGTAATACATGTATTATTACAAAATTGACCATATTCTTTAAGACTATTTGGGCTTCTAAAAACTACATAAAATTGTCATGAGAATATTAACATTATTCTTTAAAAATATTGCCCAAAATACAGTATATTTAAAGATAGCCCCCTCCTTGTCAACACATTACACATGTAGACAATGCAACACACATTTCAGTACTTTAAAAACCTTTAATTCTAAAATTATGAGTATTTCACAAGCATCTCCCAAAAGCAAGATGGAAAGACCCAACTTTAAGGATCAATATGACAATTATATTGGCGGAAAATGGACTGCACCTGTAAAAGGGCAATATTTTGAGAATATCTCCCCTGTGGACGGAACAAGTTTTACCAAAGTAGCACGTTCTACTAGTGAGGATATTGAACTTGCAATCGACGCTGCATGGGCAGCGGCTCCAGAATGGAACAATTCTTCTGCTACATACCGCAGTAATTGCTTATTAAAAATTGCTAATATCATGGAAGAAAACCTGGAAGTACTGGCTAGATCAGAAACCTGGGATAATGGAAAAGCCCTGCGAGAAACTCTTGCTGCAGATCTTCCTCTGGCAATTGATCATTTTAGGTATTTTGCTGGAGTGATTCGTGCAGAAGAAGGATCAGTAAGCGAACTTGATGCCAGCACTGTTTCTATAAATATACCAGAACCTCTAGGCGTTGTTGGGCAAATTATCCCCTGGAACTTCCCTCTTTTGATGGCTACCTGGAAAATTGCACCCGCTCTGGCTGCCGGAAATTGTGTGGTATTAAAACCGGCAGAACAAACCCCGGTAGGGATAATGATTTTGATGGAACTTATTAAGGATATAATTCCTGCTGGCGTACTTAATGTCGTAAATGGCTTTGGAGTAGAAGCAGGTAAACCTTTGGCCTCTAGCTCCCGAATTAATAAAATAGCCTTTACCGGAGAAACCACTACCGGACAACTTATAATGCAATACGCATCAAAAAACATAATTCCGGTAACACTTGAGTTAGGAGGAAAATCACCTAACATCTTCTTTGAAAGCATTATGGATGCCGATGATGATTTCTTTGATAAATCTCTAGAAGGTGCAGTAATGTTTGCTCTTAATCAAGGTGAAGTATGCACATGTCCCTCTAGAATTTTGATTCAGGAAAGTATCTATGATCAATTTATAGAACGGGTCATAGAGCGTACAAAGGCTATTAAACTAGGGCATCCGTTAGATCCAGAAACTATGATGGGAGCACAAGCCTCTAATGATCAATATGAAAAAATATTAAGCTACCTAAAAATAGGAAAAGAAGAAGGTTGTGAAGTATTGACTGGTGGCGAGGCTGCTTATGTTGAAGGACTTGAAAATGGGTATTATATACAGCCAACACTTCTGAAAGGAAATAATAAAATGCGAGTGTTTCAAGAAGAAATTTTTGGTCCTGTAGCATGTGTTACTACTTTTAAAGATCAGGAAGAAGCAATCAGCATTGCCAATGATACACTCTATGGTCTGGGTGCAGGAGTATGGACAAGAGATACCCATCAGGCATATCAAGTATCCAGAGCAGTACAAGCTGGTCGTGTTTGGGTAAACTGTTATCATACCTATCCGGCACATGCTCCTTTTGGAGGGTACAAAAAATCCGGAATTGGAAGAGAAACACACAAAATGATGCTTAATCATTACAGGCAGACTAAAAACATGCTTATTTCTTATGATAAAAAAGCTATGGGTTTTTTCTAAAACAGTAATTATATGATATCACGTGTTAAGATTACCGATGCGGCAAAAACCGTAATTGATACCCTTAGTGCAAAACATGGGGAGTTATTATTCCATCAGAGCGGAGGATGCTGTGATGGATCCTCCCCTATGTGTTTTCCCAAAGGGGAACTTATGATTAATGAAACAGATATATGGTTGGGTAATGTGCATGGCTGCGATTTTTATATGTCTCTTGATCAATTTGAATACTGGAAACACACTCAGCTAACTGTCGATGTAGTACAAGGTAGAGGTGCTAGTTTTTCTTTAGAAATCCCTATGGGGGTTCGTTTTGTTATTCGATCACGAGTATATACCGAACAAGAAATGAAATCACTTAGTGTAATTCATATTGGAGAAATTTAAAAGGATGATGTTTCATCACTGATTGCGCTTACCAACCAAAATCCACATTGTTTTATCTGGATCATTTTTCCATTGTCCAAAATCATCAATTTCTTTAGTGATCAGAAAACCTGCTTGTTGTAATTCTTTCTTCACATAATGCAAGGATAAAGTATGCGCTTCTATTTGCTCGTCTCTAGGTTTATCAATCATGTGCCTTTTTAGCTTTTCTAAAATCAAAATCTTTCCTCCTGGTTTTAGAGATTCTTTTATACGATCAAGAATATCCTTGTAATCTTCCATCTCGTGATATGTGTCCATAACCACTACTGCATCAAGGGTGTTCTTTGGTAATTTAGGATTATCATAATCCCCTAATATCGTTTTTACATTCTGAATTTTATGCTCTTCGAGATATTTATCCAATTTATCCAATCGATCTTGACGTACATCTACTGCATATACTTTTCCTAAGTCCCCCACTTTCTGTGCCATATGAATTGTAAGATACCCCTCGTGACAGCCTACGTCTGCTACTGCACCTCCTAGTTCAATTTTTGCTAATTCAAATAAATCAGAAACATTCATCCACGTATTCCTCTTATCCCAATCTGCTTTTTTATATTGCGCATAATTACTCTGCAATGTGAATACAAAAGCTGGTAATATTACAAACCATACTTGATAACTCCTCATAACCAATTACTTTAGTTTTCAAAATACTTCTTAATTAGATATGCAGAATTGGCTTTATGAAAAATTTGTGCTTTTTTGAATATAAATATTTGTTAATCAAATGATTTATTCTACGAACTCCCTATCTTTTCCTTCAAATTCTGGTGACTGAATAGAAATAACCTTCATTGGTATTTCTGATAGCACTTTTACGGCATGTACAGTTTTTTCTGGTATTGTAATCCAATCTCCTTTTTGAACAATTATTTTTTTATTATCTAATATCAGACTGGCTTTTCCTTCAAGTACAAATACCTGTTCAGTATGTTTTAGGTGTTTATGAGCCTTAATACCTTTTTTTAACCAAACAATAAATGTAGAAGTATGCTTATCTGAATAGATTTTTTTTACCAATAGATTTTCATATTCCTGATCGGGTTGAATACTATCCATAGCCATTGTATTTTGAGCCATAAGACCAGTATATGAAATAAGAATACCGCAAATAATTAGCACTGCTTTCATGAATGTATATGTGAAATGAATTAATGTTAATTGTTCGAATCAAATTTAGCACCTGTGGGAGCCCGATACCCCATAAAAGGAAGCTTTAATAGTTTATTAATCTTTGAGTTAGAATTAATATCTGGGTACGTATCAACTCCATACACCAACTCTGTATTTCGTATTTTGGTAAAAGTCCCAAAAATTCTATCCCAGATAGAGAAAATATTGCCATAATTAGAGTCTGTATAAGGCAACATATAATGATGATGCACTTTATGCATATCTGGAGATACAATTACCCAACTTATCATATCATCAACCTTTTTTGGTAATGAAATGTTGGCATGATTAAACTGAGACAATACTACTGATAATGATTGATATAACATTATTATTCCAATGGGTGCACCTGCTACAAACACGGCTAAAGTTGTAAATAAGAAACGAATAATACTCTCTCCTGGGTGGTGTCTATTTGCAGTTGTTGTATCTACATGGTTATCTGTATGATGTACTAAATGAAACATCCATAATGGTTTTATAATATGCTGAATGTAATGTGCAAACCAAGCACCTATAAGATCCAATAATGCTACTCCCAACAATATAGTAGCCCAAAATGGTAAGCCTAACCATTGTAGTATTCCAAATTTATTCTCTATGGTCCAATCGCTAGTTTTTAGCAATATAAATGCCAGAACAAAATTGATTACAATAGTTGTAAGAGTAAAAAAAATATTCGGTAAAGCATGTCTAAATTTTTTGTAATCAAATTTAAACAGTGGAATTGCATACTCAATTAACCAAAAAAAGGTAATCCCACCCACTAAAATAAAACTACGATGGGATGAAGGTATCGTTTCAAAATAAGTTATTATACTTTCCATACTTACAAAATATTCCATTTTTGATAACTATACAAATGGTTTTGAGTAAATATAGAAAACTGTATATCAATTGTTAACAAAAAACAGTTATTCTCTAGGCTCATCAAAAACTGAGTAAGCAATATTAGTTTAACAACTTTAACAAACTCAGTTTTATAAAAGAAAAGCTATCTTTTGGATAGCTTTTCTTTTTATTGAGACAATTTGGGTTACTACAATACTACATATCATTTTTATCCAATTCTTTAAACAATGATTCGGCAGAATTCATATTTCTGTTATAATATTTTCCAACCCATCTGGCAAAAGCTATAAAAAACACCACTGCAATTGGTATTGCAACAATTAATGGCCATATGGATTTACCGGGAGCTGGAGAAAACAGATCTTTATTATTCAAAATCTTTGTTGTAACCGGCATTATTGCAAAGAGCAGAATAAAACCAAGATAAAACCCCATTTTGGTAACCAACTGAAATCTCTTTTTACCCTTATTATATGCTATCAATGTTTCTTTATAGTTATTTGTTGCAATATCAATTTTATGCATTTTATGTATTGATTTTAATGATAAAACAGGTAAAATTAATAGTATACAGGTCGTTATGATCCCCGATAATAAGGTATACCAGTTATCCAACTTATAAAAATTCGTAATTATTAGTATAGCTGTGCCATAACATATAATCGCTCCTATTATCTCAGGGTATGCTATTTTATTTATTTTTTTTCTGTATTGGTCTTGCGTCATCATAATAATCATTTTATCCGTTAACTTTTTTTGTTTTTCAATTTGGTTACTCATTTGAGACCAAACAGCTTGCATTTCTTCTAACTCCATCCCTATTCTATTTTTTTACAATTTGTTTTTTTAGTTTATCTTTTATTCTTGAAATCCTAGTACCTACATTACTTGGGGACAAACCTGTTATTCTAGCAATTTCCTCGTATTTTTTTCCTTCCAGAAGCAATAAAATCAACCCTTTATCCAGTTCATTAAGGTTATGAATATGTGCATATAGTTTTTTTAATCGTTCTTCAAATCCTGTATCATAGTACTCGGTTTGTTTCATGATCACCTTGTCTATTCCGATTTGATTTCCTTTTCTCTTTTCTTTTTTCAATCGGGTAATTGCGGTATTAAGTCCAACACGATACATCCATGTACTAATTTTTGAATCTCCTCTAAAGCTATCATATGCTTTCCATAATTGATAGACGATCTCTTGATATAGATCTTTTTGATCTTCCTGATTATCGGTATAAATAGTGGTTATCTTGAAAATGACACCTTCGTTATCCTTAATAACCTGAATAAACTCGTATTCTTTATTCATATAGGTTTACTTTTATCATATTAGTATCAAGTACATAAAAAAAATCACAGAAAAGACTGTGAAAATTTTATAACATATAATAATTCCTTTTAAAATTACTAAAGATTCACTGCTTATAGGTAAGATATTTTGCAGTTATTAAAACAAATGTTCTTAGTCTTTGACTACAATAAGAGTAGCTTTAACACCTGTTGTGAGATTCCATTCATTACCAGTAATTATATTGCCTTGGTCATCATAGAGATGAAACTCTGCAGTATTGGGCCCAGATTCCCCTTGATTTAATGCTTCGATATCAATCTTATTAAATCCTTTTACCAGATTAATTTTAATTCCTTGAAACGAACTTGTCAAATATATCCGAGGTCCAATAATATCATCATTAATATATATCCGAACTACATCGCCATCTACAGATTCATGATCTCGATATATTAAATGCACAAATTTTCCTCCACTTTTAAAATCTCCTAGATATTGATCACTTTTAAACTCTTCACTTACGTTTTTGTCTTTTTTAAACCATTTTGGAGTTAATTCTGTGTTGGGTTTTAAAAAACCGGTATTACCCGTCATATCAAAAGTTTGATTCCTACGGCTATATTCTGATAATTCTTTTGGAAGAGCATATAAGGAAGAATTATAATCAGGTGTTGATAATTCTTTTGAGAGACTAAATTTATTAGTACTTAAATTACTTTCTCTATCAATACGCAAAGAGGAGTTATTCTCTATCTGAGCATAGATCGTAACCTCAATACATAATAAAAAAAACAAAAATAATCTAGCTTTCATATCTTTTTAGATACTCATTAATTAATAACAAAGATAAGTATTATAGCCCTTTAAGACTTCTTATTACACGTAAAACTTGTTTTATAAAGATTTGGTACTAGTATAAAGACGATATAAATAGTAAATAATTACAACACAACTCTAACAATTAATATACCAAAAACTATCTACAAAAGTTTTTAACGTATATATTTAATTGTAAGAAATTGCGCCCCTACCTACCTTTTGTCGAACAAAATGTAGTTTTAATTGATATCCTTTACCCAATAATATTTTGGTTTACTATAAATTACAAAATTGTGTATAAAAATACACCAACATACTTGTAAGATAAACCTTATATTTCTTATTTTGTTATTAAAAAAGTTTATGATCTATTATGTAATTGGAGGAGTACTACTAGCCGTTCTTCTATTTGTATGGCTACAGTATAGCAAAGTAAAGAAAAGGCTTGATGCTACAAACATTGAGTTAGACTCTTTAAATAAAGCAAAAGACAAACAATTTCAATTACAACAGGATCTGATATCTATCCTTAGTCAGGAAGTAAGAACACCTTTATATGGTATTATGGGATTAACCAATCTCTTGGCAGAGGAATACCCAGAACTCAAAAATGATAAAAATCTAAAATCTCTTAAATTCTCGGGAGACTACCTTCTTACACTTATCAATAACGTATTGCATGTAAATTTTTTGAGTTCTGAAGAGATTACGGCTCAAAATGTACTATTTGACCTCAAAGAGGTTACACAAAATCTTATCAACTCCTTTGGCTATGCCACCGAAAACAACGATAATAAACTACATTTTGATTTTGACCAAGAAATTGACCCAATGGTATATGGGGATCCAGCAATTCTTGCGCAAATACTAATGAGCCTATTAAGTAATGCACTACGGTTTACCAAAAACGGTAATGTATCTTTTTCTATATCCTTGATTAAGAAAAAAGAAGATGTTTCTACTATTTCTTTTAAAATAAATCATGATGGATATGAAGTATCCCAAAAAGATGAAAAATCAATTTATGAAGAGTTTATTAATGTAAAAAACACTAAAAAATCATATTTGGGTACGGGTATTAATTCTGATATAGTAAATAATCTGGCTCAAGCACTTAATGGAGAGGTTATTATTCAGGAAGAGTCACCAGAAGGGTCAGAATATGCACTCGTTGTAAACTTTAAGATTAGACAAACAAAGGAAGAAATCCCTACGAATAATGATACTCCTGAAGACAAAGAGTCCTTTCACACTCAATTTAGAGCTTTGATTGTTGATGATAATAAGCTAAATCTTTTGGTAGCTGATAAAATGTTATCAAAAGAACATTTTGACTGCACCACCATAGATAATGGTTTTGACGCTATAGAATTAGTAAGAAATAATGACTATGATGTTATTCTTATGGATATTAATATGCCAAGATTAAACGGTATAGGCACCACCAAAAGAATACGAGAATTTAATAAGACTACTCCTATCATCGCTTTAACCGCTGTAGATGTCACTCAGTTAAACAGGCAAATCGTACATGCTGGTTTAAATGACTATATCCTAAAACCATATGACAAAAACCATTTATTAGAAATGATTCATAAGTATTTGGATAATCCTGTTACTAAATAATTATAGATTTATAATTATTTGCTGCCCGATTTTTAGTACCGAATTAGATCGAATAGAGTTCGTTTTACAAATTTGAGAAATCGCCAATCCATACTTATTTGCGATTCTGGAAAGCGTATCTCCTTTTCTTACAGTATAAATCTTTTTTTGTTCTTCTTCAATTCTGGCAATATCATCAATTGTTGTATGAACTACAATATTGCTTTTGCGTGTAGATCGATGATATCTGGGAGTAACCCATTTTTTGGTAACAAAAAGTACATCTGATCTAATTTTAGTTTCCTTGGCAAATTCAAACAAATACTCGGGATTAATACTTTTTCCATGATATCGTACTTCTAAGTGTAAGTGACTTCCTCTTGCATTTCCGGTAACACCACCTTTTCCTATTACATCACCTCTTTTGACATCATCATTTTCTTTTACTAATATCTTGGATAGATGGGCATATACAGATTCTAGTCCATTATGATGCCTTACTACAATCGTATTTCCATGTCCCCCATGATATCCTACATATCGTATTTTACCTCCCAATATGGTTTTTACACTATCTCCTGTATGAAGATCGATATCTATACCCTGATGCGGTCGTCCTCTTCTCCAACCATACCTAGAAGTAACTACCATCTTACCATTAACCGGAGAAGAAAAATCTTCTTCGTTAAATTCTAATTGAAATGGTAATGTAAGGTTTTCATTCCAGTATGGATTAAAGACCTGATTATCCCATTTACTATTAAATACTTCAGTATTTTGATCTTCTATCTTGTCTAATAAGATATCATCAACAGGAAAATTATAATTTTTTGGATATATAGGTAAGCAGACTATTTTACCTTCTAAAACTAACTTTTTACAATCTACAGCTATACTTTCTTTGTCTTTTTCTAGGTTTTCTTGCGCAGTTATCACAAAAAAAGATATAAACATCAAGAAACAGGACACTAGCCTCTTATCAATTAAAAACATCAATTATTATTATACATTATATTAACTAAAGTAGATCTCGGGCTATAGCGTTCGTTTATTTCTACATTTAAGACTGTAAAAATAGTACGTTATTACAATAAATCAATACTTTTTTCCCCAATATGTGAGATAAAGTTTACACAAAAACACATATTTTTTTGAAAATCAACGGGTTATTTTACAAAAAAAAGACTAATAATTAGCTCCTATTTTACACCAAACACTCCATTAACATTTCTTTAAGAAATTGATATGAAAACATTAATAAAATAGGGTACAATAAATAAAATAAGACGTAGTTACAATAGTAAATAATTAATTAATTAAATAACCATGAGAAGATTATTCACATTAATTGCCTTGTCAGGGATATTCCTATTGACATCGTGTGTAGCAAAGAAAAAATATGTTGCTTTAGAACAAGAGTTACAGGACACGCGTAGTACATTGCAAAAGACTTCGGTAGAAAAAGATGAACTTGAAGAAAAATTTGCTAAGATTGAAGCCAGAGTAGCAAATTATAATGCTAAAATCAATTCTTTAAAAGAATCGAATGATGAAAAAATGGTAATGGTAGAAGGTGTTACTGCAATCTCTAACAATACTAAAGAAAAAATGAAAGCTACGCTTGCCAAGGTTGACCAACAAAAAGTGCAAGGAGCAAAATCTTTAAAAGATTCAATGAATCTGGCCGTTTCTTACAATCTAAAAAGTTCACTAACCGATGAACTTAAGGAAGATGATGATATTTCTATTGATATAGATAATACAGTAGTTATGATATCTATATCTGATAAAATGTTATTTAACAGCGGAAGCTATAGAGTAAGTAATAAAGCCAATGATATTCTAAAAAAATTGGCAGACGTTATTAATTCTGAACCAAGTCTTGAAGTTATGGTAGAAGGTCATACCGACTCTAGAACTATTAGTAATGCTGTAGTACAGGATAACTGGGATCTTAGTGTAAAAAGAGCTACATCGATCATCAGAAAACTACAAACAACCTATTCTGTTGATCCTGCAAAACTAATTGCATCAGGAAGAAGTAGCTACAAGCCATTAGTAGAAAATGATTCTAAAGAAAACATGGCAATCAACAGACGTACCAGAATTGTTTTATTACCTAACATGGACAAGTTTTTTGCAATGTTATCTTCTAACTAACCTAAAGATTTTAGTGTAAAACACACTCCAATAAATAAAAGAAGGGATGAAATTTAAATTTCATCCCTTTTCTTTTTTATATACTTTTTGCTTTTAGTACCTCCTAAGCAATAATTTATTCCTAATCTTTTAAAGAGTTATAATAAAAGAATCAAATTACCACTCTGCTAATTCACGACGTAGTTCATTCAATGAGATGTTACTATTTATCAATTTAGTAACCACTTCTTCTCTAAACTCCTCTAGATCATCATAGTCATAATACTTAGCCCATTTATGAGTTTCTAGTAGATTCTTTATCTGTTTGATAAGCTTTCTTGTCGCATCGGCAGAACGCAATACGGCTACCTTATTATAATCAGGATTATCTTTATGCATATAACTCACTTTTTTGGCTTCAAAATCCACCGAAATATAATATGCATCTACATCTGGATCCAGGTTTTCTCTAAAATCTCCCCAATCAGCATACCCCAATCGTAAGTCGTCGATCTCTGCCGGAAAATCAGATACTAATCTCCACTGGCAATTCGCTGCCCTTCCCCAATGGTTTGACAGCCTATAAATACCATGTTTTGTATAGTAATACGTACTTCCAGACTCGCTTCTATAATTTGGTTTTCTTCTAGTAATTTCCCGTAAGGAAGCCCCCCTAAATACACAATACGTTTTATTAAAAAAATTATACCGTGTATATACCTTAGTATGCTCTTTTTCTTGATTTTCCAATATGTTGTTTTTTCCCGGTGGCAAAGAAATCACAATTTTTTCAGAAAATAAAAACAAGTTTTTAACATATTTTTATTGACTCATCCATGCCTCTTTATGGATTGAATTTGGTGTCAAAGAAAACTATGTTAATAACGAAAGAATAAAAATAAAAAGGACTTATCGAAGTAAATTTAGGTAGTAAACGGTGAAACTACTCCTCTCTATAATTAACAGGCAAAAACTTTTCTCCATCCCAGGTAAGATTTCTTTCTTGTTTTGTAGTTACATACCACTCTGTTTCCTCATCTTTTAACTCTCCATGTTCCTCTTTATAAATTACTACATTCTCTCTTCCATCCTTATCTTCAGGAAAGATGTATTCAGAATGGTGATGGTATAATCCACCATCGCCAATTTCGGAAGTATTTGCCACATGTCTAAGGGTAGTTCCATCCCAAAAAACATAAGATTTCCCTCCATTCACCCCACAAGATTCACTGTCATTATCTACAAAAAGTATATCATGCAACTGCTTTACTCCTCTATGACCTATATTTTTAAACTGAAAAGATCCATTTCCTATTAATCTAACAGAGACTTCATCTATTACTTTACCTTTAGAAGTTGCTCTAATATTTACAAAAACTCTCTCATCCTTTTCAGATAAGTTACAAAGAAAATTGGTGTTCGAATCCTTATGACTGGCATGCCTATATATAGAGATTAGACCTCCTACCAAATATCCAATCTGATTCTCAAAACTTACCTTATACCAGGGAGAAGAAATCCCATTATACATATGGCTAATCTCCATCATATCCAATATCTTAATTTCGCTTCCTATAGGTAATAAAACTAACGTTTTTGAATCTAACCCGGGTGCTTCTCTCAATTTTACGTTATCTCCAAACATATAATATGTTGTCCCCTTTGTTAGTACAGTATTTTTATCAAAATGTTGACTCATTACATTGGTAAAAACCAGTAATAAGACCAAAATGCAACAATGTATTTTCTTCATAGTATTTAATATTTCCATCACACGCTCACTAGGCATAGCGAATATATTGAATTTTGAAATGCCTCAACTATAAATATCAGGAAAACCCCCTAATAGTCTACCGTAATATAACTATATAAAAAAAGGGTATTAAACCTAGAGATATCAGGTATTAAACTCTTTCACAACTACTTACAAATATCTAATTTTGAGATAAAAGCATATTAATCTTAAAAATTTAGGAAACATGGGGTTTATACTAAGGGGAAATCTTGCAGGAGAATTATGCAAGGATTGTAAAGAACCGCTATTTGGTTCTGTGGTGCGTTTTTATCGAGTAGCAAACCTCGATACTACTGTCATCACAAATGTAGCATCTGATCCAAAAAATACATTACAAATTCTGGATGAAAAGCAAATCAAAGCTAAAGCAAAATTTTTAATTGCTGAGGCAGAAATTGATAAAAATGGAAATTATGAAACTTCTCTGAAGGGTGACTATGAACAGTACGATGGACCAATAATGATAGATGTCCTTACTAAAAGAGTAGTTAATCAAAAAAGCAAAGATCGCGATCCATTACAATTTACCATCACTACCTTACAACCGAGATGGAGAGAAACTAATGATGGTCTTTTGTTTTATTGGAAATACTGTCTTCATCATCGTTTTTGGTGTGGCATACGAGAATTATTTGATGCATGGGTGATTTGTGGACGTCTATTAGATTGCAAAAACAATAATACCCCAATTCCTGGTGCCAAGGTAATTGCTATGGATGATGACTGGATTACTGATGATGAATTGGGATCAGATATTACTGATAATACGGGGCATTTCAGGATAGATTATAGTAGTAAAGATTTTAAACAAACCTTTCTTTCTCCTCATATCAATATCGAAACACCTTTTCCACCATTTAACAGTGGACCCGATGTGTATTTCAAGCTAGAGATAAATGGAACTCCCGTAGAATTTGAAAAACCATCAGATAAGAGAAATAATGTGGGGGCTTGTCTTTGCGTAACACTCTGTGTAGAAGATATTGTCATACCTCCGCTTCCGATTCCTGCTTCATTCACCAATTTTGGGCTATTACGTAGAATTAAGATACAGGATGAAATTAATACTGCTAATGGCAAAACGCAACGTCCAGGATTTGTAGACTATGCGTTTTATAGAACCATTAATCTAATCGGAACCATCACTAAGACCTTAAACGGTAACCCTATGGAGTATATGTTTGAATACCAAGAGGTGATTAACCCAACGGATTTACCAGCTCCTGGAGGATGGCAACCAGTATTGCCCAACATGATTCCTACAACCGTAATTGGCAACCTATTTACTCTTACTGGAGATCCAATGAATCCTATTGATAAAGAACCATACTATATCAATAGTATAGCCCCCAATCAGTCTATTGTTTTTAATGGAAACTGGATTCCGGTACCACAAAATGCAAATTTTGAACCTCATCAGGATGCAGAAATATTAAAACTCAATACTCTTGCGATAGCAAATATGGTATCCATTGACATGAGTTCACCTACCTCAGCCATTGGAAGTGCTAGTGTATCACCATCAAAACCGCATACACGCAATCGTTACTTTGCTATTAGAATGAAACAGCGAGAAGAGAATAATCCTGCCACAGAAATAGTAGCCGGAACCTCAAAACCTATTGCCATATATAATGTAGAATATGACAATGTAAACAAACACGGAAGTTGGGCTCCAAAAACAGTTAACAATCGACTTGCTGCTGTTTCTGTAGATATACAAGAAATTGTGTCTGGAACCAGTGGATGTAATAAAATCACAGATGCACTACATGTAAAGTATAGCGCTCGTAACGAAAACTTATCTTCTGTAAGTTTATCGATAGTAGGTCCTAACAAACCTGGGCAAAGTTTCAGTTTTCCAGCTATTGCGCTTATGCCCGCTCCAGAAACCTTTGGAACATCACAATTGGTATTCACACCTCCTACAGATACGGTTAATGATCTTTTGCCTTGTGCATATACAGTTACCTTATCCACTACGGTAAAACTAACAACAGGAGATGGAGAACCAGGAACAATCCATGATTTTATATCATTTTGTAAAGTATAATATTTGAATTAGCCAATGCTAAACCAAGAAAAGGGACATCTTAGAAATAATACTATTCACAGCCGGAAAAATAAATTTTTAAGATTCCCTTTTCACAATCAAATGATGGCAAAGTATGTATTGGTATTTTTTGACTAGTACTACATAACAAATTATTGATACACAAGTATACAGAATCATTTTTCAGTTACTTTTTTTTAATCAATCTTATTTTTAAGTAAACAATTAAAAAACAAGGATAAGCATCAATGATTTTTGATAGCTTTGAGTCATCAACGACCATTACTCTTAAAACGTTGTACAATTAAGTGCAAATGTTGTTATTTAGTACGAGTTCATGTAACGGAGGCAACGTTAAATGAATTTTCTTTTCAGAACATCAGGATTGAAAATCTTGCCATTACCAATCCATACAACCCTATGTGTTTACCAACAACGCATAGGGTTTTTTTTGGGTATTAATAATCTCAAAAAATCATTCATACTATATTTACTCTCATTAGAAAGATTTCAAATCTTGTATTTTTTTGATATTCATTTCAATTACTCCAGTATTTATCAAACTTCTTTCTAAAGCCCCGCAAAAGTGAACCAGAGAGTCATTAAGGTCATCTTCTAATATATACATTTCTTTTATTGATGATTTATACTCACTCCCTTCAGAGTGCATCCGGATTGCTTTTTTATAATATTTTATCCCTTCATTTTTTAAGTGGGAAACATCTTTGAATCCCCAGTGATCATATGCTTCTTCAAAAGAAGAATCTATCTCTTTTAATTTTACTACAGCATAGCTCCAATAAATAAGATTATAATATAAGCTACCTATATATGAATAACTCATGATATAGTTAAAACCATAAGTTTTAATGATATTAATAAGGTTTCGACCACAAAAATCAACATTAATCAATTCACCTTTGAGCTCGTTTTTATATACTTCTATATGTTCCTTTTCGACAGTTGTGTTTTCAGTAAACTCTTGAATACATGTTTTAATGTATTTGTTAACTACATCACTATTAAACTCTCCATTATGTGCCAACATTAATTTTAGGAACTTCATTCTTTTTACAAAGTGGCTATCAATTTTGTGTCTTAAGAATTGTAGTCTAGAAAATATACTATCAATTGTAGACTCCTCAAGTATAGTATTCAAATTTTGTTTAGTGTCAGATGGTCTTAGATGGAAATCAATTTTTTGACATATCAAATTTATTTCCCCTTTGTCTTCTACAATTAAGCCTTGTTGAGTCATAATATCATCACTCAAATTTTCTGTGTTGGTTATTTGCTTATAGAATATTTCCTGTCGTTTTATCCAAGATGTATAATTACTCAATACTTTATCAGACTCATTATTCAAAATGGTCATAAAATTGAGTTTAATCTTACTATTACTTTTATTTTTAAGCAAATTTGTTTTGATAATATATAAGCATTTTTTGATGTAAAATAGTGCATCGTGATATTTGCCTGCTTGATAATATAATCTATAGCTCAAAATATTAAAGTAAAATACATTTTCGACAGAGAAAAAGGTATCAAAATCTAATTTGTTATTACTTTTTTGTAACCCCCAAAATTGAGCATTTAGATCTCTTAACTCGACTTTAGTAACATCTTTTGATTTTATTATATCTCCTATTTTGTTTGAGTTCAGTTTAATTTTCCCTAGGCAGGATAAAATGCTGTCTGATAATTTACCTAAAACTAATCCCAAAAATTGTTTTTGTTTTCCATTGAGAATATGTTTACTCCTATTTTCGAAAACCAATTTTTGTAATATTAAAATTTGATTTTTAGAATTAAGATTTTTAATTCCTTTATCATTAATAAAAATGGATCTGATATTTTCAACATAAGGGCTTAATAGATGCCCGAGAGAAGTAGTGTAATAAAAGAAAGCACTAAATGATGGATAGTAGTGTTTGGCATTCTTTCTTCCATAGTGAGTTCTTACATTATCTAAGCTTACGTAATTCATAGGATTTTTTATTTTTTTATCAAAAACAAACACTTCTCTGTTTTTTATGGTACGTTCTTTTAACCCTTTTAACCCAAGAAATCCATAAAGTATACCATGGGCTCCTTTTTCATATAGAGATTTGTAATTTCTATTTTTATAGAATAATAGTGTCCCCACACTTTGATAGTAATCTGCTAATAGAGTTTGTACCCGTTTATGATCTCCTATAATATTATCCTGAAAAAAATCTCTATATTTTAAGTTACAGTCATATGGAGCAAAAGGGAATAGTTTTTTTATATTCATAAACTTTGCATATTCCTGGATGTTACGCTCCAAATTACTTTCTGTTATCCCATCAGAACGATCTTTTTCTAGAATCATTAATAAGGCTAAATGTGGTCTCAGAAATAATTGCATTCTCTTGTATGGGCTTTCCCATTCTGTGTCTTCCTTATAGTACAATATCTCTTTATCGATGTCAAAATTCCACTCTCTGGTATCCAATGTTATACTTCTTAGTATTGAGTATGTAGAATCATAACGATTTGATTTTTCTAGACACAAACTCAGTAATAATCGATTTCGGGTATAGAGCATCATTTGGTGTTGGTTTAAGTGTTCTCTATCCCTTAGTGGTTGTATAGCATCTGCATAATATCGAATTGCAGAATCATAATCTTCGTCATAAAAATGAATATCGGCAATGGTAGAGTTCAAATACCCTAGCGTATGTATAAAAGACGAGTTATTATAACTTATCTCTCCATTTTTATACAATTCCATTTTTTGTTTCAGTTTCCTTTTAAAAAAAGCTTTAATATGATAGGATTCGTCCAAAGTAAAGTTAAACGCTGCGGCACTTTCATCTGATACTTTAGAGATATACTTAAGTTCCATTGCTGATCTGCTTCTAAATTTAAACTGAAACATGGCATTTGTAGTTCTCCTAATATGTTTT
This sequence comes from Aquimarina sediminis, assembly GCF_002895435.1. GTDB lineage: Bacteria > Bacteroidota > Bacteroidia > Flavobacteriales > Flavobacteriaceae > Aquimarina > Aquimarina sediminis. The sequence goes on along the minus strand of NZ_POYJ01000001.1, from coordinate 283,847 downwards.
ACCGATAGATAAGAAATAAGGTCCTTTAGTGTTGTTCTTAAGTTAGGTCCTTTACTACCAATAATAATGTCAGGCATCAGTTCTAGCTCTCTCCACGAGAATGCAGATCTATGAAACTTGAGAATATGATCCATTAAGAAAGCAGAAAGATATAAGTTCTTATCATTAAGATCTTTGAGGTATTTTTCGTTATCAATCAAATATGGAAAAAATATAGATGACAATACTCCTATTTTGTGCTGTTCTTTATACCTAAGAGATAAAAACAATTGTTCTGGTATTAGCCTGTTATCTCTATTTTTAAAATCAGTATCTTTTCTATCAAGAAACAAATTTCTTTTTTCATCACTCTCTTTGGGGTTTAATACATTAAGGTAGTTTTCTATAAGCTCTTTTAATTTTTTAGGACTTCCATTGCTTCGATAAGTCAGATAAACAATAAACTTATGTATTTGTTGAAAAATTAAATCTTTTTCTTCTACTTCCTTCAAGCTGTCGTAGAATATTTTCAAGTAGTCATAAGGGTCTATCCCCATACCTTCTTTTGATGTATTATCACTAATACTCTCTCTCTTTTTTCTAAGGATATCATCTACAACATCATTTCCCATTATAATTCTAACCAAATAGTTTTCTGCCATTTGTGTAATCCCGGTTTTTCGGTTTTCATAATCTTTAAAAAAACTATTTACATAAATAACTTCATGAAAAATGCTACTATAAAAGGACTCTCTATCGGCTATATCTGCAAGACTGGCATCATACATTTCGGCTCCTCCTATAAAAATAAATTTGGCGTCAGCGGTATGAATAAAGCTTTTCAGGTTTGCCAAAAGCCTGGATAATGTTTCTTTTCTAACATCCAACCTAGATTTCCCTAAGGCAAAATGATTGGTATTCCCTTCTACAAATTCTGGTTCCAGTTTATCCAATTCATCAATTATAAAAAGAACATATCCTATATCAGGAGTTTTCTTTTTTCTAAATTTCTGATATAGTCTTAATACTTCTTTGATTTCGAATTCTAATTCTTTGGCAGTATACTTATTAAAGGATTGTTTATAAGGTTGTGCTTCAGAATTTTGAACAAATGATATGGTTTTACTCAATATCGGTCCCCCAGAGAATCCTTTAAAAGTTTCTGTTTCATTAGTTTGACTCTGAATCTCCAAATTAGAATTGATTCGTTTGTATACCTGATCAATTTTTGAAAACAATCTGCTCTTTTCTTTATGATAAACCTCCAAATAAAACCAACTAAGTATGCCATTTAAGATAAAAAAAGTAAGTATAAATAGTAAAGAAAACAACAATACCATTAATAAATGGTTATCGGTGATCAGTGTTTGATTCTCGATATTAATAACTCCTGAAGCCACACTATATAGCAATCCAAAAACAATAAAAAAACATACTAAAAGAGATAATATCCCTGCCAAAACTCTTTGTATTACTATATCATCAAAAGGGTTTTTGTGTATTAGACCTACTTTTTCAGAGAACTGAATAAATATTTGTCTTAGTAAATCATAGTCTGTTAATTCGCCCTGAGATAAAAATATCTCTACAGGTATTACTTTGTGATTTTCTATATGGTTAACCTCTTCTTTTATTACAGTATCTACTAAGGTTGATTTACCCATACCTCGATAACCGGCAACCAAGTAAGCTCCTTTATATATTTTGGAAGCATCATTAGGTGTGATCCTTCTTCTCAACTTTTCGCGTGCTACCTCTCTTCCAATAAATATGCTATTCTCATCACAATGTGTAGAAAGGTTATATTTTTGTATTGGAATATGAATATTTCTTATGATTGCGCTCATCCCTACTTTTCTATAATTGCATTAACAAACTTACTCGTATACAGTATCTGTGTCGACTACCTAGAATGAACATCTGTTTTTCGACACGATTAAATACCTATCTGTTTTAAAAACAGATTTTCAAAATCAAATAATCTGGATGGGGATTTTTATTGCAAATTATAGTAGTACAATACTCTTAATGACGTTTTGCAATGTATAAATATAGCTCATTACTAAACAATTAGCTATATCAAAAGCATTTATATTTTGTTTTTTGCCTGAAAAACATTGATATAGTCTTTGGTAAATAAATCTTTGTAAGGGTTCTAAAAAGATAAAAGATTAATCTTCTGCTATATTGTGTTTTTTACAAAAAATGTCTTTTCTGATAGGTTCTGTACCCACAACTATATCATTCGCCAAATATGTTATTCCTTTATCTAGCTCTACAATAGTATAAGTTTGTTGTGGTTCTTGTAGCAGTTCTATATTGGATATTTCACCCTCACCAGTACTGGTTTTTACTATAGAGCCAATTTTTAACTGATCAACCGCAGTATACAGGTAGTCAGATTTTGTTTTTTGCGGATCATAAGATATCCAATTCCCAGTAGCCGATAGAAAAGGATGGTCTTGTGTACAACGAATTGAGGTTCCGTCTACCATTATAATCTTAATCAAGTGATCATGAATAGGGCTAGCAAGCTTTTCTATTGTAGATGCTTCATAAGTTTTGGTATCTTGATTGTAAGAAAGTACCTGATCTCCTATTTTAAGAGATTCGATAACTTTTTTACTATGGTCTGCCATGGTGATTAATGTCCCTTTTGCAAAGCAATGCACATCGATTCCGTCAAAATAAATTTCAGAGATCACCGTATCATCGTACTTATCACCAGGATATACTTCGAGAATCTCAAATTTCATTTTCCAGAGGGGTAGTTTTTTTGCGGCTATAAAATCTATGTTCTTATCCAGGAAACCTATGGTATCTACTTTAAAATGTTGTGCTGCTCGCTGATCTTTAAGATTTAATATGGCATAGGGCTTATCTTTAATATAAATTTTCAGCTTTTTCACCCGACTATTACTACGCCAAGCTCTTTCGCTTTTCACATGACCATTAACAACTATAATTTCTGTTATTCTTGGGCTTGACTGTGGGAACCCATATTCTAAATATTCTCCTACTCCATGCCCTTTAACTCCTTCTACCCAAACGTTTTTATAATTTAGATCATGAGCATTTGCTGGTTTATAATTGATAGATCCTTGAGAAGCTAAACTGGACGAAGCCTTTACTTCACTAGGTCCGCCTCCACAGTACCAGCTACATCCATCACCTTCTACACTCCAATAATTAGATTTGGTCTCATCTACTTTTTCTAATTCGGCTTTTTCTATATCGGTGAGGTCATCATACTCTAGTCCATTGCTCATTCTCTCCCATATCTTTTCGCAGATTTCTCTATTTCTATAAAACTCTTTTTCGTCGGCTACATTAAAATCCAACATTTCAACACTTGGTGTTAAAGTTTTAATTTCCTGAGCAGTAGCAACCCAATTTGATACAAATAAGATATAAACTAGTACTTTTTTCATATAACAATATTATACCAACAAATGTATCAAATATTACATAAGGTCGATCCCCCATTTACAGTGAAAAAAGAAAACCTAAAAAATATCACGAGCAACCAAAAGTTTTATTTTCTATTGTTTTGGTGTTAAAATGAGCTTGTCCTTTAGACTTGTATTCATAGAAAATCATTCCTTACAATGTTATCATAATCTTTAAAAAAGGGTCTGGGAGAGACCAATAACCAAAGGAAATGTTGATAACATAGAAATTAGTAGGAAAATGCACTCGTTTGATGGTTAACAGAATACTCAAAGATAAATTTTACTTAGATTAAAAGTTTAAGAATACAACATACCAAAAATGTAATAAAATTATATAGCGGAATAATATTACAATTATTTACACCTTAAAACAATAAATATGGATATAGCTTGTTAGCTTAAAAACTAATTTAACTGTAACCATATTTCAGAACAAGACATTTCCCCTTATTTACTAAAAAAGCCTAAAGCATTACTCACTATTATGGAAACAAATCAATTTACCTTTCTATTCCTTATAATTGTTTTTTTTAATTCTTGTACTAATAATAAGAGAAACGAAAATGACCTTATGCCAGAAGAATATCAGGTTAGTAAAAACTTTATACCGATAAATCAAGCTCCTGAAATAAGATATAATACGTTTGATAATATTATCCAAGATCAACATAAGTTTACCAATATAACTTCAAATCGAGAAGTTTCGATATTACATCATTTAGATGAAACTGGATTTCATTTTTATTCAGGTGTAAAATTTATGGATAATAATATTGGCGTAATAGTTGGAGGAACTAGATTAAGAGCTAGAATCACCCAAAACGGTGGAAAAAACTGGCGGGAAGTTAGTTTTTCTAGATTTTCTAACTCATTTCAATCCGTAGATTTTTCTGGAAATACTATTTTTATAGTTGGTTCTAGTAATTATATCTATAAAAGTGAAGATTTAGGAAAAAATTGGAGTGTATTTGATACACAATATTTTTTTCAAGAAGATCATAGCAGGTATCAAAAATTCAAATTTTATAAAATTCGTTTTTTTACAGAAAAAATAGGCTTTATTGTTGGAGAACATCAAAGTCGTTCCGTTATTTTGAAAACAATAGACGGTGGCGATAACTGGGAAATGATTAAAAGCAATTTAAAAAATGAAAAAGGTATATCAGATTTAGCCATACTTTCCTCTGATGAAATAATAATAACCACTTTATCAGGAAAATGTTATAAAAGTATTGATGGAGGAATTAATTGGGAATTACTCTATTCAAATAAAAATAGTTCATTATCATCTATTGCTTTTTTTAACTCTAGAATTGGTTTTATTGGAGGTTTAGACGGAATATTATTATATACGAATGATTCAGGAAAGACCTGGAGGAATATAAGCATGCCTTATGGAGAGATTTCTGATATCGTTATTCATGAAAATTCTGCTTTTATAACCACCTCTCTAACTTTTGAAGAAGATAAATCATTTGTTTTTAGAATTGATGAGGAAGGGAAAAGTATTAAGCCTTTTTTAACAAAAGAAGATCGTTCAGTAGTGTTTAAATCAGAATCTTATAACATTCAAATATTGAATGATCATATTTATATTTTGGATAGAAATAATTTGTACCTAACTGTCATAGATTAAACCCGATAACAAAAAACATCTTAGCTTTGAAAATACCATCTAGAAACTAAATTTTATTTTTAAAGTCTTTAAAGTGAAAAAAATCTAAGGATAGCCTTAACAGTAATTATTATGTAATAGCTAATCTTGAAGACATGTAGATCTAAAGAATTGTATGTTTCTAAGTACATCTTCGTGTATTGTGCAGTAATTTTGTAACCAGTCTTGAGCGTCAAAGACATCATGTTTTGATTCTGCAACGATAGTTATTTGATGCTTTACTGCTATGGCTTTTAATCGATCAAGCAATTGAGCATATTGAGAACCAAATAAAGGGTTGAATAGATAAAAAATGGTTCCGTCAGAAAAATCATGAGAAAACATATCGCAGTTATAAAATTCTACATTTTTAAGTGGATACTTTGCCTTTAGCTTCATGCTAAAATCATAGCGTTCTTTAAGGATTTCTATTCCCTTAAATCTAACGTTTGGAAATTTTTGCGAAGCGTATTTTAGCACCAATCCATACCCACTACCTAAGTCGTAGAATATATCATTTTCTTTTGGTTCCAAAACATCAAAAATCACACTAAGAAAATTTGATGTCCCGTATCTATATGAATGGACACCATGTCTGATTGTGATTTCGGATAAATCTAATCGATCTTCAATTTTCTGAGTTTCTTTGGTTAGAAAAGAGTTGTTTTGTTTTAACATAATCATTTACTTTCCATGAGGGTTAATAGATTCTGATATGCCTTTTTTGCTGCTATAATGTTCAATTCATATTCTTGTTTTGCTTCTTCAATATTTTCATTACAATGTGGACATGTTTCTGTTCCTTCAAAAACATGATGATTGCAGCCGCGGCATATTTCCATTTTCATAGGTACCCGTAGATCCTTTTTCTGTGGTACCAATGATATTTGTATTTCTAGCGGGTTTTGAACCTCTAGTACATTTCCATTAAAATCTTCTACAATTATTTCAAACAAACCATAATCAAAGGGTACTCCATCTGCTTCTTTTATTTTTCTAATTCTCTCTTTCTTCCCTTCCTTATGAAGTTTTAGTGCTCTGTGATGGCAATATGGATTGTTTCCTCTTTTCCCAAAGAGTACATGGCTTGTCCAGGTGCATCCTGCCATACAGGATGAGGCATAGTAGCAAGATTTACAATTTCCCCACAACTCTTCTTCATTTCTATATCTCGTAAATTTCATTTGTTCGCCATGATGCCATATATCTTCCAGGCTCATTTCTTTTATATTACCACCGGTATAATCACTGGTTGGCAAAGAAGGGCATCCTTTGATCACACCATCTGCTTCTATTCCTATAGTGGTATGACCAGCAGAACATCCTGTCCAATAAGCATCATTACCCTGTCTCCATATATGTTCATACGGACCATAATATCCAATATTATTTCCTGCCTGTACAATTATATTATGGCTTAGCGCTCTTTTATATACTTTTATTAGTCTATCATACAAATCTATCAACTCATAGGGTTGTATGATCAGATGTTCATTTTCTACAGCATTTCCCATAGCCACCATTAACTGTATTTGCCAGTTTTTGATCCCTTTTTCTATAAACTCATCAAGTAATTCTTCTAATTGAAATTGATTGGTTTTGGTAATAACTGTGTTTACACTCGAAACAATAGTATGCTTTTTCAAAAGCTCCAAACACCTCATAACGTGCTGGTAAGAATCACTTCTTCCTCTAATTTTATTATGTACATCAGGCAATCCGTCTATGGATACTCCTATATTTTTAATTCCTGCATTTTTTGCAGCTACAATTCTCTTTTCATTAAGATTATATGCTCCTGTTTGCATAGAGCATTCTATGCCAGCATTATTTATTCTGGATATTATCTCTAACCAGTCTTTTCTTAGAAAAGCTTCTCCACCAATAATAGTGATCTCTCTGGTACCAAGTTCTTGTAGTTTATCGATAATATCAAAACACTGCTCTGTGGTTAATTCTCCTGGTCTTACTTTACCAGCTCTTGAGCCACAATGACTACATTTTAGGTTACAGGCAAGAGTGATTTCCCAAACAACATGCACAGGTTTTGTCTGTTCATAATCATCTTGTATCCTATACCTTTGTGAAACTTGATCAATCATAATGAATTGGTGGTAAAGAATTTGTTCCTAAAAGTGAATTATCTCGGTATTACTTACCTTTTTGGATTAACATCTAGCCAAGTAATATTCGTTTTGCAATACTATTTGCAATCTTTTTTAAGATTCTAATTTTTGAATGGCTTCTTGAAGTTCTATAAGTGCAACATGAATATCTCCATGCTCTTTGATTGTCTTTTTTGCCTGCTCGGCAATGGCTTTCATTTTTGAAAGGTCGTTTGTGGCTGCTGCTTTTCTAATTCCTGCAGCATAAAGTACTACTACTCCCATGATACATAAGTTTTAATATTTTATATAGGCATTACTTAAGCTTTCCTTCGAGTTTATCGATGGCTTCTTGAAGGTCTATCAGGGCACATGAAATATCTCCCTGTTCCTTGATGACATTCTTTGCCTGTTCTGCTGTGGCTTTCATTTTTGCAAGATCATTAGAAGCGATTGCCTCTCTAATTGCAGCTCCGTATGGTGTCATAATCCCCATAATATCAAGAATTAGAAAGTTTTACTTCTCTAGTTTTTCGATGGCTTCGCTGAGTTCTATTAAAGCAGCAGAAATGTCTCCATGCTCTTTGATCGTTTTTTTTGCCTGTTCTGCAATCGCTTTCATTTTTGTGAGGTCATTAGAGGCTAATGCTTCTCTAATTCCTACCGCATATAATGGTACAAATCCCATGGTTTTAAAATTTTAAAGTTAATTATTGATGTTTATGTGATATATTAATTGGCTTTATAACCCTACTCAAGTTTTTTAATCGCTTCTTGTAGTTCTATAAAAGCAGCATGGATATCTCCTTGCTCCTTAATTGCTTTTTTGGCTTGTTCTGCTACTGCTTTCATTTTTGAAAGATCACTGGATGCGATTGCATCTCTAATCCCTACTCCATATAAAACTGATAATCCACTCATAATTTTATTATTTAATTAATAATCAAATACTTAGCTAAGCTAATTAAATGTTTTTGAGTAAAATATTTCATCTTATTTCATTTTCGATAAAAGTATAACCGGTATAACATAATTTTTCATTACCTATCCCAATCTGACTATATAAAAAAAATAGCAGCACCTACATGCTACTATTTTTAAATATTATTATGAGTTTATAGAACTCCTATTTATTTGCTTCTTTATCCAATCCCGAAAATGCAAATTTTGCTACTACACCAACACTTATTCTTTCTCCCAATGTACTATCTTCATTAGCATGAACACCAAATACGTCATTGGTCTGTACAAACAAGCCTCCCATAATTGCTTGTTTTTCGCTATTTACAAAATTTAACCCAAGCCCGGTGACTGTATTATTTTTTAGTATCTCACTATTATCATATATATGATGTCGTATATAAGGGTTGATAGTTAGATACATATCAGAAATTCCCTTTTTACTATCCCGCAGTGGTATCAATCGTACATAATCAAAATTGAAAGAGAATTTATGAAAAGTGTCAAAATCACCTGCAAAAGCATTTACTTTTGTTCCACTACTTAATTGTCCGGTAGTAATAGTAGTATCCACTGTAGCAAAAGAATACTCTGTATCCTCGAGACCAGATAGATTATTGTCATAAGCAACCTTACTACTCAATCCGAATAGATTATACCCTTTATAATTTATGTTATATCCCAATTCAATATCCCAACCATTAAAAGTTTTGTCCACAAATCTATCATCAATTGCGCTTGCTCCATTAGCCAGATCATACTTAAAAGATACTCCATTGAATCCTCCTCGAGTAAATAGTTTATGAAAAGAATAACGATCCTTTTTGTTTTCTAGATTTTCGAGCTTAGTTGTAATATCTTCATTTTGGTTCATAATCATAAAAATCTCATCGTCATAGTAGCTAAGTAATTCATCGACAATATCTGCTTCAATAATTTCATGCTGAAACGCTACCTTTGCCAGTTTTTTTGAAATTGTCTTTTTATTTATTTGCCATAACTTAGTATCATAGGCATTTGTAATATTAGAATTAATAACTTTCAATACACTCTGATCCAAAATATCACTACTTCTTGCTTGATCCAAAGCATCAATTTGGTTCTTAAAATCACTTTTATCACCATTTAATAATAAAATAAGATTTATTTCAGAATAGATATCATCTACTTTTTGAAGTATATCTACCTGCTGCTTTACTTTCTTCGAATCTAATTCTTTGATTGCTGTCAAGGCATTTTTAGAAGCAGTCCATCGATTTGTATTCGGGTCCTTAATATCTCTTCTCAAACTATCAATTACTAGTTGTGTTATCCTTGGCTCACTTTTTAATTGATCTAGATAATCTCTGTATGCTTGCAGTTTACCTTCTAGTAGGTTTTCGATATTATCCCTATCCACTCCAAGCTGATTCAACCTTGATGAAGATCCAGAACAACCCTGTCGGTACCATTTTAATCCAATAAATCCACCAATACCTGCATTAGCAACAAGTTTTTCATCACTAAACAACACTCCAGATCCGTTTTCGGCAGTGGCTTTAATATCCCCCCCTAGCATTATGGCTTTCTGCTCTACTCCCGGTATTTTTCCATTCTTATGTATATAATCATAATATGTAAATGTTGCAATATCATTAGCAATATCAAAGTTTAGATTAGTACTTTTTAGAACAATAGTACTAAACCCATTAGCATCCTGATTGATTACCTGCGCCTGTATTGTTATAGTAATAAGAAGTGCGAAAAAGTATACTGTTTTTTTCATAGTTGTACGCTTTAGGTTATAAGTTTGTAGGGTTATCAATATGCTTATTTCTGTTCCCTTTTTCTTCCCTAGGGTTCATAACTCTTTGATCTCCTTCGACCTCTATTGAGGTTGGTGTAAAAGTCCATATCCTACCAGGTTCACTAGCAGTTACATAAGCTTTCAATCTATAGCGGGGACCATACAATCTAATTCCTTTAAGTACTTTTCCAGACCCCACACTGCCCGATTTACCATCAATTTTGATAGAGACGTTATGATCTGCTCCCTGATAGGTAAAATCATAAGTTATCGTGGCATCATGAGAAGATACCTTAATCTCTGCATCACCAGTATGATTAATATTAAAAAATACTGATTTCTCAATAATAGTATCGATTGTTTTCTGACTGGCTCTGCGGTTGAATTTTTTCTTTAGCTCTTTAGGAGGTATAGTCTTATTTTCAAGATGGTTAAACATTTCCATCTCGATAGTAGCTAATCTTTTTGACCCTAAAGCATATGTATTTGTATTAGACATGTGAATAGATTTTTTATGTATCTAACGTAAAAATCTTAAAAAGAAATTGATTTGTATATACCCAATACGTGGTATTTTTGAAAATTACCACTCTATCAATATGCTAAGGCTTAATAGAATAACTTTTTGATTACCCAGGCATTACTAACACTCATTAATAACTGATAATAAGTTTATTATGAATAAAAAGTATATCACACTATCCTCTCAGAATGGATATAATTTATGTAATTTCGCATCAAATAAAATCACTACTGTATGAAAATAAAATTACTATTCTTTATTGTTTTGATTCTTTCTGGCACTCGGGTACTATCTCAAGAAAGTGCAGTATCCTCTGGCGGAAATGCTACTGGAACTGGTGGAACATCAAGTTTTACTGTAGGGCAAGTTTTTTATAACACTACATTAAATGAGGTCGGTTCGATAATTGAAGGAACACAACAAGCTTTTGAAATTGAAGTCTTGAGTAATCCAGAATTAGACGGGATTCAATTAAACGTAAGTACATATCCAAATCCTACCACAGACAGATTAACACTATTAATTAATCTTGTTGACTTAGTGCATATCAGTTATTATATACATGATATTCACGGAAAATTAATTACAAAAAGTCCTGTAAAAGGTAATATATCCACTATCCTAATGGGAACGTATGCAAAAGGAACGTACATCCTATCCTTAAAAGATAGAAGCAATACCCTAAAGACTTTTAAAATAATAAAAAAATAAACCTATGAAGAGAATAATTACTTTATTACTATGCTTATTATCCATACCTCTATCATCCCTCGCGCAGGATTCTTCTAAAAGGATCAGCTACCAGGCCATTATAAGAGATGTAAGTAACACTGTACTTGCCAATACTGATGTCGGAGTACAAATTACTATTCTACAATCCTCTGCCACGGGATCTTCGATATATTCTGAAACTCAGAATGTAACTACCAATATTAATGGTCTTGCCAATATTATTATTGGTTCTGGATCTGATTTTGAAAACATAGATTGGACAGATGGTCCTTATTTTATAAAAGTAGAAATCGACCCAAGTGGTGCTACAAACTACATTATGTCTACTGTGAATCAATTACTAAGTGTACCCTATGCCTTACATGCGGCTACAGCTGATTTTGCAGAAACGGCCGATTATAATACTTTGACCAATACTCCAACAACGATTACTACTGCACAGTCTGCCAAAATTGACTTTATTACAATTACTTCTCCTGTTGATATCAATCAACTGCAAACTGAAGTTACTGCGAATAATACTAAAACGACATTCCCTGGATTTGGAACGGTACCAGGGACAGCTCTCGAAGGAGACAATGTGATATGGGCAAAATCTGATACTACCAATGACATATTTTATACCACTGGTAATGTAGGGATTGGGGTAGATGAGAATAGTAGTTTTGGAGATTCCAAATTACATGTAGGTGGTCCTATCCTGTTTGATGGCACTCCTGCAGCAACAACACCCGGAAGTTTATACTATGACAATACTGGTAGTGGAAGCTTTCATTATATAGATAATACCAATACCGATGTTACTATTAATTCTGGAGGAGTTACGTATGCAGGTGGATTATGGACTATGGAAAGTGGCGATGCCATTATTAACTCTGATGTCATTATACAGAGTAGTCTAGGTGTTGGTCAAGACATGGTAAATGGTCAGGATTTTGGTTTTAGTACTATCATCCTTAAAGAAAATAACCTAAGGATATTATTTGATGATTCTGATGATGTTTCGGGAACCATGCCTGCCAATGACTGGCAGATCGAGGCAAATGAATCTGCTAATGGAGGGACTTCTCACTTTGCTATATTGGATATTACTGGTGGAACGACACCATTTAAGATTAGAGCCGGAGCCCCTGATCATTCATTATATGTGGCTCCTGATGGTAATGTAGGAATGGGTACTAATGTTCCTTCTTCCAAATTAGAGGTTATTGGTGCTATAAAAGCTGATTCTTTTATAGGAGATGGCTCTGGATTAACAGGAATTACATCGGGTACAGGAGGAATTGCAAATGCTGGGAACACTATTATTGCCGCCGATACAGATGCTAATAGTGTAGGAGAAATTTCGTTCCAAACACAAAATACCACCCGTATGACAATTACCAATACAGGTGCTGTAGGAATAGGAACATCTACCCCAACAGTAGCTCTCGAAGTAATCGGAGATGTAAAAGTAGAAGATTTAACTTTGGGAGGAAATGCAGACTTACAAACTATGACACTTGCCGCAACTACTGAAGCTTCGGCAACGGCATTTCCTACCACGTATACAGTAGCAGATAAAAGTTTTATTATCCTTAACGGTCAAGTAGCTTCTAGTATTCAGGCATTTGATGGTGGTGTAGCAGGACAATCAGTGACTATTACTGCTTTAACATCGGCAATTACTTTTGTACATAATGCAGCTACTGCGGCACAGAATTTTCAACTAGCAGGAAATACTAACATTGTTTTAGCAGCCAATGGGAGCGTCACATTTATCTACGATGGAACAAACTGGTATTGTATAGGACTTAATAATTAATAGGATGATGAAGAAATTATTAATAGTTATATGCTTCCTTGCTACTATAGCGGGTATGCATGCGCAATCACCTGAGCATTTTAGCTATCAAGCAATTGTACGCAATGCTTCAGATGTATTAGTGATCAATACTCCTGTATCTCTACGTATTAGTATACTACAAGGTAGCAGCACAGGTACTACGGTATATAGTGAGACACATGAGACTACCACAAATTTTGCGGGTCTGTTAACTGTGTTAGTTGGTGAAGGAGATGTTGTTTCAGGTTCATTAGCTGATATTAATTGGGGCAATGATGTGCATTATATAAAAACAGAAACTGATCCCACTGGGGGCACTGAGTATGATATAGTAGGTACGGCTGTATTGCACAGTATGCCTTATGCTATGGGTAGCTCTACAACAAGTAAAGCGCTAAGTGCTGAGTACACTACCCTAAGTAATAGACCTATAACGATAACTACAGAACAGTCTGATAAATTAGACTTACTAAATATCACAGCAGCTACAAACCTCGATCAGATGGCTAGTGATGTAGCGCTGAACTCTACCAAGGTATCATTTCCTGGGTTTGGTACTACTACAGGAACTGCTTTTGATATCGTATGGTCCAAAATTAGTGATGATGTCTATTATAAAACTGGAAAAGTAGGTATTGGATTTACTGATGCTTCAACATTTGGCAGTGCTGTTTTAGGTGTTAAAAATGGTATGGTACTAAGTAGTGGAAATATCAATGGTACTAGTACAAAAACTCCCGGAACCTTATTTTATGAGCAAAATGCCAAAGGGTTCCTCTTCTACTATGATAATACAGGAACCTTAAAATCACTAGGAACTGATAATATCACTTTTAACACCAGAAATCACCTCTTTTTTCAGGATGCGCTCGTAAAAAATCGATTAGGAATTGGTGAGGATGCTACCCCAGGAATGGATTTTGGAACCAATCATATGGTACTACGTGATAATACAATGAATATCTTTTTTGATGATACCAGTGTTTCTGCCAGTTTTCCTAGAAATGATTGGGTTATAAAAATTAATGAGGGATTAGCTAGTGGGCAGAGTTATTTTGCAGTAAAAGATTCAACAAGCAATAGAACACCTTTTACGATTAGAGCGGGTGCAACAGATAATAGTATTGGAGTAGCACCAAATGGCAAAGTAAACATTGGAAATGGTACCACTACTGAGACACTAGAAGTAGACGGGTCAGTAAAAGCTACTGCTTTTATTGGTAGTCCAAATAACCTTACCAATCTGGTAGGTATGGGAACTGCTAATACCTCTAATACGGGTAGTACTACCATAGGAGCAGATACCGATGATAATGATAACGGTGGGATTTTCCTAGAAACAGCACATAGTACTCGTCTAGAAATAAAAAGTGATGGAACTATAAATGATGGAGTTGCTGACCCTACAAAGCTATTAAGTCTAAATGGTGATGCTAAATTTAATGCCCTAACTGCAAAGGCACTATCCGTTGGTAAATCAATACGTAAACCTATTTTTACTGAAACAAGTGCTGTCAATTTTTCGACCTATGATCTTACCGATAGATCTATAGTACTGTTTAATAATGCGACTAATGTACTATTTGCTGGATTTATTGCTGGTAAGATTGGTCAAAAAGTACATTTGATCAATATACATCCTACTACAACCATTACAGTATTTTTTGGTCAGGTCATTTCTCCTGCGACTAGCAATACTGTATTAAATCAAAATGATAGTATGACATTGGTATATCATAATGAAGGTTGGGTAATGACAGATTATGTATCTGGTCCTTAAATAAAACTATAATTTAATTATTTTTAAAGTAGTTATACCTCTTTTACTCATCGTTGATGGTAAAAGAGGTATTTTTTTGTCTTTTTATGACAATACCAACAGATTCATATCCTTCGAAAACCTCGGGGTGTGAGGTTCTTATTTTTAAACTATACCGCTCTCACTTCGACTACGTGTTCCCTGAGCCTAGTCGAAGGGCTCAGTGACCGCTGTGCTTTGTCTTACTATCAACTATCTTGCGTCAGAGCTGAACGCAGTCGAAGTCCTATAGAATCATAATTTTTTAACAAAAAAATGTACCTTAGGAGTACTTACCCAAGTGGGGTACTCCACTTCCATAAGACCCTTGTCCTGTGTTTTTACTCGGTGTCACTTGTGTTTTTACTCGGTGGTTTCTCCGTTTTAAGTAGGGTACGCCACTATAAGAAGTCCCTCCTCCCTACTTCACCTAGTACCCCTTGCTTACTCCCAATGTGGTTACACCCACTTCGGTAAGTACCCACTTGGATAGTAAATAGCCCAAATACCTACTTATACAAGTACCTCACCCTACTTAGTCAAGTGGGTATTTATGCGTTTGATGTATTCTTAAGCTGTTTTTTAACAGAATTTGTTAAAATTAGTAGGAGCTTTTTTTGGTTTGTATATATTTCCATATACCAAAAAATTTCCCGAATTTTCTTGCATATATTATTCTTCTCCAAACACATATTTACGAACAATAGCCTGTGTAACAGGTTTTAACGAGTTTCCATTAGTTGGATGAGTACCGCTCTTATTAAAAAATTCAATCTTCCCTTCTTTTTTATCATACCAAACAATAGCTTTTCCTTTATCATTAAAAAATGTATAGTTCGTATCTACCTTTATTTTTTTAAATTCTTTTAATCGTTCATTATCTATAGGAATAAAACTAGGGTTGAAACTTTTAGGGCAAATTGCCAGTTCATAATGATCTTCTGACCAAGTCATGCATTCCTTTCTCTTCCAATCAACCCCAAGGTATAATACTATACACAAAATACCAATTAAAAAAAGTACTACAAAATTGATTTTCTTAGGTCGTTTAGGAGGACTATAAAGAGGCTTTTCATCACCTTTATTTTTTAAAAAATCTTCATAATCATCATAACCCAAAAATTTACACAAATGTTTTGTTACTATGGGTTTCAGTTCTTTATGTTCTTCACCCTTAATATATGAATTATAATAATCTCTTAATGTTCTTTCATCAATCTTAAATTTATACTTACTCCAAAGTACATCAGAAATGTATTGAGACTGATGTGTTTTCTTTGATGAATTACTATCATTTTTTGCTTTTAAAAAAGCCGCTAATAAGATTTCTTTTGACATATAAACTTCTTATTTACAACACTTAAAACTAATAATCTCTTGGATGTTCCATGGAAATATAATTCCGGAAACTCTTTTCCTTATTCTCTCCCTTTCCTTTTCCAAGTAACTGCTTTATTTGTGGTATCGAATTGGTAATGATCCATTTCTGTACAATCTGGATCAATGTACAAAACTAATTCGAAACCGGAAATATAAGACAGGATCAGCGCATTGATCTTGGAAGTACAATAAACTTATTCTGTCTGACTATTTCCAATCTACTTCCTAAAAACTAAAGAGGCGCCTCTTTTCATTTTGCGTGTTGCTGAATGGCAATTTATCCTCTGGGTTCGAAGCCCAGACAGCTCACGCTATTACTAATTTTTAATCTGTAATATCATGAAAAGGATACTTTTAATTTTAACAATAATTATATCGAATGTAACTTTATTTTCTTGTTCCACTCCAAAAATCGTAGATGAAATCGGAATTGAAGAAGTCGCTACCGAAGGAGAAGATGAAGAGATTCTTCCAGACGAAGATGGTAATTAACATTTGAAAGGATAATTCCTAATACTTTATTATTTTAGAGGAATGAAACATACTTTTGTTACATTCCTCTTTTTACTCTTATCTGTTTCTTCTTATGCTCAAAAAATAGATTCATTATATCTAGAGAATATTTATGAAAAAATCATAGAGCTAAATAATAACGTAAAACTAGATAGTGCAATATATTATGCAAATACACTATTACAGAAAGCCAAGGTTGCTAATAATAGGTATTTTGAATTAAAGGCGTATAACAAATTAGCCTATTATCATAAAAAGAATAATTCTCCTTTTGAAGCCGTAAGATATTATACAAAATCTAAAGAGTTAAATATATTACTTGGAGATACTACCAATGCTATTAATAAATTAAGGTATATAGCAAGTATTCAAAAAAGATTAGGAGACTATTACTCAAGTGAAAATACAGCAATTGAAGCATTAATGTTAAGTGAGTTACTTAATGATTCTATAGATTCTAAACATCGGTTAGCGTTATATAATCATTTAGGTATTATAACAAAGAATCAACACAATTACTCAGATGCCAAAAATTGGTATAAAAAAGCGTTGTTTTTGCTAAAAAAAGATTCTATAAAAATAGCTGCTGTCAAGAGTAATATTGCAGTAGTTAATATTAAACAAGGGAATTTTGAAAAAGCAATTAATATTCTGAATAAGGTATTAACAAATAATGGATTTGGTGAAAAAACTAAACAAAAAGCTAGAGCAATGGACAACCTTGCTTACGCCAAATCTAAATTAAATGACTCCGAAGCAGAAAAAGAATTAATACAGGCTTTTCGATATAGAAAAAAAATCAATGATGTTTCTGGACAATTCGCTAGTAACATCCACCTTACAGAACATTACCAAGATAGAAAACAATATGGAAAAGCGTTGATTTATGCCAATAATGCTTATCAAATTGCAAAAACATTACAAAGTGGAACTTCTAAGGTCGAAGCGCTTTCCTATCTTATTAAACTTAAGGATAATCCTAAGACAGAAGCGATTGAATTCGAAAGATTAAATGATAGTATTAATATAGCAAGACAACGAGCCAAAAATCAATTCGCCAAAATAAAATATGAGACAGATCAATATCGAGAGGAGAATTTAATTATGAAAGCTAAAAACGCTCAACAACAGGTAATTCTTCAAAAACAAAAATACCAAAGAGTCATTCTAGTATCATTGGTATTATTACTATGTATAGGAATTGGATTTGTATTTAATTATTTGAAGCAACGTAATAAAGTAGAGCGAATAAAAGAACGCCACTCAACCGAAAATAGATTATCCAAAAAACTACATGATGAGGTAGGGAATGATATTTTTTATTTAGCAAATCAATTACAACAAGATCCCCATTTTATTACCGACCCCGATAAATTAAAAATATTAAAAGGTTTCGACAATGTATATCATAAGGTGAGAAATATTTCTAGAGACCATAAAGTTGAAACCGGGGATGAATACGGAGATGAATTATTATCTTTATTAAACTCTTATGGAGATCAAACAACCAAAGTTATTACCAATACCCTGGACAATGATTTTTGGTCTTCTGTAACTGCATATAAAAAAGTAGAGTTATATCATATAATCAAAGAGTTACTCACCAATATGAAAAAACATAGTAAAGCTAATTTTGCCTCTATTACATTCACTAAAGAAAAACAACTGATAGTTGTTTCCTATATCGACAATGGTGTAGGTATTAGTAGTAAACAACCTATTACCAAAAATGGGCTCCTCAATGTGGAAAACCGCATGGAGGAGATCGGAGGAACAATTACTTTTGAATCAGAACCAGAACAGGGTTTTAAAGCAAAAATTGTTTTTACCTCTTAACCAGACTACATATATGTTTACAAAAATTATTATAGCTGAAGATATAGATAATGAGAATCTTGGAATTGTTTCTTCTGTTAATGAGCTTACCAATGCACAAGTAGATACTGCTCAGTTTTGTGATAAAACAAAACTCAAAATCGAAAGAGCTATACAGGAAGGTACTCCTTACCAATTACTCATTAGTGATCTGTCTTTTACACTGGATTACAAAAAACATCAAATCACTTCGGGAAAACAGCTAATCGGAGAAGTTAAAAAAATACAACCCAATATAAAGATTATTGTCTTTTCTGGAGAGGATAAGCCCGCTATTATAAAATCACTTTTTGAAAACTATCAAATTAATGGATATGTCTGCAAAGGTCTTTATGGATTATCAGAGTTAAATAAAGCAATACAACAGGTATATGATGGCAAACCATACACCTGCCCTGTTTCTAAAAATGCCATGCATCAAAATAACATTTTACAATTAGATCCATACGAAATACAACTACTAACCTTACTAGTACAAGGATATAAGCAAGAAGAAATCAGACAATACCTTGTTAAAAAAGAAATATCCCCCAACAGCAAACGCTCAATAGAAGATAGAATACGAAAACTAAGAGAGTATTTTAATGCCAAAACGAATATACAGTTGGTATATATGGTAAATCAACTAGGTCTGATTTCATAAACGAATTGATACATTGATTCATCTTCAGGTTACAAGATCATAAGAAGAACTTACCGCCCTATTAGGAATTTCGAGAACCAAACTATTTCGCATATTACAGATAATGAAGTAAATGAATGCTCCTGTTACCTTCGATACTCTTATACGAAGCTATCGGTATGTAAATTCTGTGGGGTTTATCTATGGGTTTTATCCCTATCCTTCTTCAATAGAAAAACCAAATTATCCGCTCTAAAATAAAATTTTAAAAAAAATAAGCTTTTTTTTGAGAGTTTCAAAAAATGAAACTTCTTACCCTTATTATTGCACCAGAAAAATTATCTAATCTATGGTGCATACATCTAATTCTACAAAAACAGATCTCACTATTCTCTTCAAAAAAAGAGAGGTATCACCATGTGATACATTAAAAAATACTAAATCCAAAAAAACAGGGTAACAAATGAATGACTTGTGACATAAACAGTAGTATCCAAATAGCTACCGAGCTACAAAACAGCAAATATATAAAACAGAATTTTATGATTGATATCCAAAAAAAACACCCAGACTTCACACACCGGTCCTCAAAAAAATCCCACTCCCAAAAAATGAAACTGACTCCCCTTATTATTGCATCAGAAAACAAGAAAAATATACAAAACTAAATTAGTCACTCTTAATTTTATAATTACTTTTTTATGAGACATATTCTATTGATGGCAGTATTATTGTTTACTGCCTTCTCCTTTGGACAGACATCCAGTCCGGGGACACAAACAGATGCCGATCTGATTCCTTTTCCTACCTCTCCCGAGGCTGGGAAATTTGGAGTTTTCGGAAATATCCCTGTCAATCTTAGTGCAGGACAGATGAACTATCAGATTCCGCTACATACCATCCAGGTCAATGGGTACTCCTGGCCTATATCATTACACTATGGCTCCGGGGGCTTATTATTGGAAGACAAACCTTCACTTAGTGGTATGAACTGGAATCTTTCTGCCGGAGGAACCGTAGTGCGAGAAGTACGTGGATTACCAGATGAACATCCCAAAGGATATTATGGTACTCAAAACTATAGAATCACCCATCTTAATCCTTATTTTAATACTGGGGAGATTTCCGAGAATACTGCCAATTATATTATGGCAGGAGCTATAGACTCTGAACCCGATAAATACAATGTGAGTGTTAACGGAATTAATTTTTCCTTTAAAATAGATAAGGATAAAAATCCGGTATATATCTCCAAGCACAATTATAAAGTAACTCTTAGCTGGGCTAGTGGTGTCAATCATGTTATTGATAAAGTAACCCTTATTGATGACAAGGGATATACCTATATCTTTGATGTTAAAGAGCGTAATGAACCCCTGCAGGGTAATGAAGCGGTTTTTAATGATTCCTTTACAGGATATACCTCCAGCTGGATGCTCTCTTCGGTGATTTTTCCTAATAACGAGCAGTTATCGTTTAACTATATAGAGAATTCTTATGTCAGCCTGGATTTTTATGCCTCAGGGTTTTACAGTTATAATATCCCTGTGATTCAATGTACAGGAGGAGATCTGTCTAATGCTCCTCTTCATTCCTACTCTGACGGCTTTTCAAAAACCATGATCAAACGTAAATTGTTAACCAGTATCACCTCTGCAGCAGGTAATATCTTTTTGCCAGTTGATCCTAATGCTACCCGTATCAAATACAATGCGTTGATTATTAATAATTCTGAAAATAAAACAGTTAACACTTATGGTTTTGAATACTATGGAAATCGTGATTTGCTCACAAAGATTACCAAAAACACAAAACCCTTTTATGGATTCGAATATCATCAAAGAGATCTGATTCCTGATTTTCATACCTCTACTACCACCAGACCCTATGCACAGGACAAATGGGGATTCTATAACGGTATTGGTAATACCCATGCGATCAATGTACCTTTTACACCATATTATGCCAATAAAACACCAAATCCTGATAAAACAAAGATTGGAGCATTAACCAAAATCATCTATCCTACAGGAGGATATTCTCTAATCGATTATGAAGCCAATCAGATCAAGAGTAAATATACTGCCGATAGCCAGCAGGTATTACCTCCTAACAGAGAGCTTAATATGTTGTTTAAATCTGATAATAACATCAACAGTAATGCCTATAAAGAGACTGCTATCACCTATGAGTTTAAGACCAATGTATTTGCCAAAATAACCCATAGCATTACCTCTAACAATAACGGTACTATTGTAGCTTCTATAAACAGAACCGATAACTGCCCTGTATCGCATACTGCACCGGGAGGGGGAGATTATCCAACAGTAGCCGAATATTACAGATCTGTAGAAAACACCGAAGTGCCCTTCTTTTGTCCCGCATTGGGTATACAGCTGGATGACAACTATTCGGGATCATCAAAAACCTTAAGTGGTACCAGCGGGGGCTATATTGTTATCCCCAAAGGAACCTATGTCTTTAAAATATATACCAATAGCAATAAAAACAAAGATGTTTCAGGGCATATTAATGTCAAGTTTCATGAGTTACCCGAGGTAGCCCCCGGGCAGCAGCTTTATGTTAATACTATTGTAGGAGGGATACGAGTAAAAAGTATTAAAGAATATGATGGTAGTAGTACCAACCCGGTACAAGAACGCTTTTTTGATTATTCGGCAACAGATGGATACTCCTCTGGGGTAGAATTGCAAAAAGGAATCTCAGAGATGGATTATAAGATTGAACTTACCTGTACCAATGGAACCCATGAACTGACATACCGATATGATCGCCTTAATTACAACTATAAAACTTATAACCCGGTGAATCTTAATAGTGGAGTTCCGGTATACTACAAACAGGTAAAAGAATTTCAGGATAGATATACCGAGGTCATCCCCAGTTATGTAGAAAATCCTATGGCACCTACCAACTATGATGGGTCAAAACGATTACGATTCCTATCAGATCCTTATGCCACCAAAAAACATTTTTATACCAAGGGATACACCAGTACAACCTATGAAAATCCCACGTTTTTTTACGATATCCACTATCCTTTTGCTCCTAATGGAGTAGATAAATCAATGGGAAGGGTTACAAACACATCGGTGTATAAGTTCAACAAAACTGATTCTTTACATCCTGCGATAACCACTACAAATCAAAGTTATATCCAAATCAGAGGGCAGATAGATCAGAACGGAAATGATAATAATCCCTTACATCCTAAAGGATTGAAAATAGGATATCGAATCAAAAAAGAGGGATCCATTAGCTGGAGTACTAATCCCTATGATTATTTTCATTTTAAGACCTATATGGAATATGATAATATGTTTCTACCCAGAGTCAAAGAAACCATCCAGTACTACCCCGAGCAGTTAAAAACCACAGAGACCAATACCTATGATCAGTATGATCAGCTCTCTAGTACAGAGGTAGTCGATAGCCAGGGAAAAATCCATAAATCAGAAACCAAATATCCTTACAATAGTACTGATGCGGTGTCTACTGCTATGGTGCAGCAAAATGTAATTGCAATCCCTATATCTACTACTACCAAACGTGAAGGAACTCTTTTAAGCTCCTCTAAAACCGAGTTTTATAATATGGGAGGGCTCTTGTTTAAACCCAAAGCCCGTTTATCTTCAAAAGGGGCTAATCCATTAGAAGCCAGACTACATATCGACAGGTATGATGATAAGGGGAATATTGTAGAATACCATAGTATTGCCAAGGATGATGCTCCTGCTAGTGCCCATCGATATACCAGTATTATCTGGGGGTATAATAAACAATACCCTATTGCCAAGATTGAGAACACCACCTTTGCGCAACTTGCCAGTGCCTTGGGAGTGACAGAAGCAGCCCTGTTGGGATATGATGAAACTTCGCTAACGGCTATAGATAATCTAAGAAGCACCATGCCCGGGGCTATGATCACCACTTATACCTATGATCCATTGGTGGGTGTAATTAGTACCACCGACCCCAGGGGATATACCAGCACCTATCAGTATGATGATCTGCAACGTCTGGAGTCTGTAAAAGATGCCGATGGCAATCTGGTTTCAAAAAATACCTATCACTACAAAAACTAAAATGATGAAAAGATATATAATATACCTAATACTATGCTTGCCCATATTAGGTATGGGCAAAAATTGGCTATTAGAAGCTAATACAAATACAAAATGTTCTACAGAATACACTGAAAAAAGCACCGTAATTTACTCAGATATTGATAATTCATACAATACAACCAAAGACAACGCATGTATTGATGACAATATTAATAATCAACCATCAAATACAATAAATATAAATGTAGTAAGCAAAAAGGATGTCAATGCAATTGTTCCCAGACCAACATTACATAGTATTACTAATAATTGCGGAAGTACCAAACTGACCAGAAATGACCCACCAAGTGGGATAACATGGTATTGGAATAGTGTTCCTTTGCAACCATTAGGAGGAGTTACCTTGAGTTCTGCAAAATCCATTCATCTTACTTCAGGTACCAAATATTATTTGTTAGCTCGAAATAATACCACAAAACAATGGAGTTTACCTCTAACGATAAACTACACTGTAAGAAGCAGACCTTCTACTCCTAGCGGACCGTCTGTTTCTAATAATTGTGGAAGTAGTACACTTACCAGAGGTAATCCACCAAGTGGCATCACATGGTATTGGCAAAGCTCGTCTACAGGAACAAGTAGATCTAACTCGGCAAAAACCATAGTTAGAACTAGTGGAAGTACTTACTATTTAAGAGCACGTAATAATACCAATGGATGTTGGAGTGCAGTAAGAACTGTTAATTATAGTATTAAAGAAGTACCCAATACACCAACTGCTACAGTTACAAACAATTGCGGATCAGTAACACTTACGCAGAGTCCACATCTAATAAATCTAGAAACCTGGTACTGGCAAAGTAGTCCTACGGGAACCAGCACTTCTAATTCATCAACTTCTATTACCCGTACCAGTGGTAGCACTTATTATCTGCGTGCCAGAAAAAATGCTACCGGATGTTGGAGTGCAGTAAGAACTATAAATTATAGTATAAATACAACACCAGCAATACCAACAGCAACTGTAAGTAATAACTGCGGAAGTAGCACTTTAACAAGAGGTAACCCTCCTGTTGGGGTTACCTGGTATTGGCAGGATAGTGTCACAGGTACAAGTACTTCTAATTCATCCACTTCTATTACCCGTACCAGTGGTAGTTCTTACTACCTGCGAGCAAGGAATAATGCTGCAGGATGTTGGAGTGCGGTAAAAACAGTGAATTATAGTATTCAAGCTACTCCTGCTGTTCCCTTGATTCAAAGCGTGTCTAATAGTTGTGGAAGTAGCTCTATTATTCGTAAAACACCTCCAAGTGGTGAGACCTGGTATTGGCAAAGTACCTCTACCGGAACAAGCACAAGCAACTCAGCAACATCCGTTAGTCTTACTAGTGGTAATGTGCATTACTTGAGGGCAAAAAATAATACTTCTGGATGTTGGGGTCCTGCTAAAACAATAAATTACGCAATAAAATCAAAACCAGCAAAACCCACAATAAGCAGTATTACTAATCATTGCGGAAAAACTGTCCTCACCAGAAATGACCCACCAACAGGGGTGACTTGGTACTGGAATAGTGTGCCACTACAACCCTTAGAAAATGTGTCTCTTAGTTCTGCCAAAACAAATGAACGATTGGAAGGTACTGTATATTACTTATTAGCCAAAAATAACACTACAGGATGTTGGAGTGATGCATTACAGATTGATTATAGCATAACATATCCACCCGTAGAACCTGATGCTCCTACAGTGATTAATAATTGCGGAAGTAGTACATTGACCCGAGGAACTCCTCCCGGTGGAGTGACCTGGTATTGGCAAAATACCGAAACAGCTACAGATACTACTAATGCAACACAGTCTATTACATTAACAAGTGGTAGTACATATTATTTGCGAGCAAAAAATGATAACACAAATTGCTGGAGTACTGCACGTGCTGTTACCTATAGTGTAAAATCGGTACCACCAATCCCAGTTTTACAGTCTATTACCAATGAGTGTGGGCAAACAGTTCTAAAGCAAAATCCGCATTTAGTACGATATAAGTGGTACTGGCAAAGTACTCCAACAGCTACCAATACTACCAATGAGTCGCAAACAATAATCCGCACAGATGGTACTGTATATTACTTACGCTCATACGACACTCAAAATGGATGTTGGAGTGATGCCTTACAAATTGATTATACTGTTAATCAAATACCAGCCATACCTGAACCACCAACTATACAAAAGAATTGTGGTAATACGGTAGTAACTATCAACAACTCATCTGGTGATATTATCTACTACTGGCAAGACGGTCCTGCAGATACAGTCACTACAAATGCAGCAACTACGATCACCCATACCATTAGCGGCACCAAATACTTAAGAGGGCTTAGCAATGCTGGATGCTGGGGAGTTGCCAGAAGAGTAGACTATACGGTAGATCAACCCGTTGCTTGGTATGGAGATGGTGACCTTGATGGATTTGGTGATCCGGCAGATGTAAAAATGGATTGTAATCAACCAGCAGGGTATGTTGCCAATAATAATGATAGATGCCCAGGTGAAGAAGGACAAAAACAAGGGTGTATTAACACACCTTATGATGCATTGACCTTCTCTAATGAGAACTACATCTATACCCAGGTATATCAAAAAGCGATGACTACCCCACAAGGGATACAATACAATAAAGATATCATCGAGAGTATTACCTACTTTGATGGTATAGGCAGACCCATGCAGCAAAGTGCCATCAGAGCCTCAAAAGATGAAAAAGATATTGTAACCCATACTGTATATGACCAGTATGGCAGACAAGGCAAAGAGTATCTCCCCTTTGAGTATGATAAAGCCTATGGTAGTTATCAGACTGTAGATGTTACCAATACTATCAACAGTTATTACAAAAACACTTATGCCGATGATTTTACTGGAGTAGTAGCAGAAAATGTTAATGCCTATTCAGAAAGTATCTTCGAGCCCTCCCCTCTTAATCGTGTTCTGGAACAGGGTGCTCCGGGGAATGCCTGGAAAGCAAATCCCGATAGTGATAGCGATCATACCATTAAGTTTGACTGGAAAACCAACACTGCAGGTGAAGTGCCTTACTTTTATATAAGCTTTGCCGGTAATGATACCGAAAGCCCACAGCTACAAAAAGCAAATACAGCATATATCGCAGGGCAGCTGTATATCAGCATCATCAAAGATGAAAACTGGCAGCCTGGTCAAACCTATACAGATGATCATACCACCAAAGAGTATAAAGACAAACTAGGAAGAGTGATCCTTAAAAGAACCTATAACCAAGGGGTAGCACATGATACCCATTATGTATATGATGATTTTGGGAACCTTACCTATGTGATCCCGCCTAAGGTGACCACTAGTGATGGAGTAAGCACTACAGAGCTTAACGAATTATGTTACCAGTACAAATACGATTACAGAAACCGATTGGTAGAAAAGAAAATCCCAGGTAAAGGATGGGAATATATCATCTATAATGGCTATGATCAACCTATATTAACTCAGGATAGTAACCAAAAGACACTTGGTGAGTGGTTGTTTACCAAGTATGATGTCTATGGCAGGGTAGCCTATACCGGTAAGATCACCGATAACAGAACCCGAACAGTAATACAAGAGGAAGCCAAAGCCTATAACAACAAGTTATGGGTAGAGCGACAAGCCGCGACTACCATTGGGGGGACTACCTTGTATTATAATGATGGAGGATACCCGAAGGTAACCGCTGCAGAGGTACTTACCATCAACTACTATGATACCTATGGTTTTGATATGGCAGGGATCACCACTCCGACGACCAGCTATGGACAGGCAATCACCAA
Source organism: Aquimarina sediminis (assembly GCF_002895435.1). GTDB lineage: Bacteria > Bacteroidota > Bacteroidia > Flavobacteriales > Flavobacteriaceae > Aquimarina > Aquimarina sediminis. Next base: position 256,706 of record NZ_POYJ01000001.1, on the reverse strand, counting down.
TCAAACTACCTCATTAGCTACAGGAACAAAAGTTAAGGTGCTGGATACCAATAGCTGGATTACTACGGTAAGCTGGTATGATGCAAAATCAAGACCGATCTATGTCGCTAGTATAAATGAATATCTAAATGCAACTGATATTATAGAGAGTAAGTTAGATTTTACAGGAAAGGTAGAACAAACCACCACCAGGCATACCAAAGGAACCAATGCTACGATTGTAATGATAGATACCTTTACCTATGATCATACAGGAAGATTACTAACACAAACCCAATCCATTAATGGAGGAAATAAGGAAATGATTGTTAGCAATGAGTATAATGCCCTAGGACAACTGGTAACCAAAAATGTAGGAGGCACCATTATTGCCAGTGAGCATATGACAGTCACACCATTACAACAGGTGGACTATAACTATAATGTAAGAGGGTGGTTAAAAGAGATTAATGATGTAAATAGCCTGGGGAATGATCTCTTTGCTTTTGGGATTAATTATAACACCACCACAGAGAATCTAAGTGCTGCCTCATTGTACAACGGAAACATTAGTGAAACCCTGTGGAAAACTGCCAATGACAATGTAAAAAGAGCCTATGGATACCAGTATGATGCCTTAAATAGAATCACCAATGGAAATAGTAGTGATGGTAACTATAATCTAAGTAATGTTACCTATGATAAGGTAGGGAATATCTTAACACTTAATAGAAAAGGACATCTGGATACCAATGCAGCTACTTTTGGTACTATGGATATCCTATCCTATACTTATGACAGTGGTAACAAACTGTTAAAAGTGACAGATACAGCCAATAAAACCTTTGGATTTAAAGATGGTATCAATACTAATAATGATTTTAGTTATGATGTTAATGGTAATATGACTTTGGATCAAAACAAAGGCATTACAGAGATTACCTACAATCATTTAAATCTACCCAAAACCGTAACTATAAATAATACTTCTAATAACGGAAATATTAGCTATATTTATGATGCCACTGGAGCGAAACTTAAAAAGATCGTTACAGAGGGAGGTTCTTTAATAGAAACAGAGTATGCTGGTAACTTCGTCTATAAAAATGACCAACTCCAATATTTTAACACCCCCGAAGGATATGTTACTCCAAATGGTAGTTCATATAGGTATGTGTACAATTATAAAGACCACCTTGGAAATATCCGTCTAAGTTATACCAAAAATGATGCAGGTAATCTTGAGATTATTTCAGAGAATAATTATTATCCTTTTGGATTTAAACATAAAGGGTATAATAATATCATATCATCTCTTGGTAACTCTACGGCGCAGAAGTATGGTTATAATGGAAAAGAACTTGAAGAAGACTTAGGACTTAACTGGCATGGTTATGGAGCAAGAAATTATGATGCTACTATAGGTCGTTGGATGAATATTGATCCTTTGACGGAAAAGTATTATGATAAGTCATCTTATAACTATTCGCTTAATAACCCTGTATTTTTTGTTGATCCAGATGGTAGAACTGTTGATGTAACAGATTTAGTTAATGGAGGAACAGAATCAGATACTTGGTTATTAGTTAGTTTAATGGCTAATTTATCAGAAACGACTGGATCAGTAATTGAAAAAAGTACTTCAAGAGATGGAGTTACAACACTTACAGAGGGGGAATGCAAATCTAATTGTAAGAAAAGTAATAAAGCAGGTGGTTATGTTTCTCATTTATTAAGTGATGATAGTGGTACTATTACTGTGAAAAACAATGATAGAAATACTAAACAAACACCTGATGGAAGGCAATTCAAGCAATTTGGTTCACAAGCCAATCCTAATGGAGAAATATATTTAGATGCGATGCAAATAAGTAATATCCAATATTCGTTAAAATCAAAGGATATTGATCCAAGAACAATGGATACTGGTTTTGTTTTTCTTCATGAATCACTTCATACTAGATTCGGTGCTTCTTATTTTAATAGTGAAAGAGATAATAGAGAAAAAGAAGGAGGTAGATTTAGAGATCCAACAGGAGTTTTTGCGAAAGCCGTTTTTGCAGGTCCAACGGTTGACAGGATAAACAAATTCCGAAGTGAGATTGGTCTTCCTTTACGTAGATCTTATTCGAATTGGAATCCTAACAATCCTGGAAGCCTTGTTATAGAAAAAGATGGAAACCGTGTTGAAGTCCCAATAATAAACTATAATATGTTATACAATGAATAAAACAATGTTAATACTAATAATAACCTTTATTTCATTAGGATGTTCAAATAATAAAGAGTTATCATCTACTCACAAACAATCAATAATTAATAATTCCATAAACTATATAAGGAAAAATAACACGATAGGAATGAAAAGTTGTTATTTAGTTGATTCTAAAATATCTCCTATGCAATTTGATTTTTTTTTTAATTCAAAAAATGTGGATTTTGAAAAGAAATTTGGTGTAGGTTACCAGAAAAAATTAAAAAATATTGAAAATGATTTAAATAATAATAGAATTGAGAAACATAATGATTTAAGTATTAAGTTTTCATCTTGTTCAGAAAGTAAATATGTACTTAGTTTTTCCCGTATGAGTGAAACATATGTGATGTGCTATTTGTCTGAAGAAGGTAGAAATATTTCAATTGATGAAATATTAGAGAAGAAATATAAGTTTAATTCTAATGAATACTATTTTTTTCTCTTTGAATTTAACAACTCTGGAAATATTATTAATGTTTTTGAAAACTCTGTGATTTTTGGTTAGACACCCTCTCTGTTCCCTAATATTGCGTTCCCGATACGTCTTCAACTAGTGGCGTTCTGAGTGAGTGGTAAGAGTGAGAAATTATAAATTAACAGGCAGTCATCTAGAAATAGGTGGCTGCTTTTTTATAATACAAAAATGCAAAAAAAATAAATGTTTAAGATATATGTCTTTTCTCACTCTTATTAATCTGTGACTAATAGCCATTAATAGTGTTTTCCAGAATAATATAACGAAGTTCTTTTTTTATAATTATCATGCGAACAATTCCAAAGAAGGATTCATTAATATTCCATTGTCCTCAAAGATATATGACGTTTTGCGATACATTACCTCTTGCCAGTTTTCAGAGTAGTGCCATAGAGAAACTACACCTTAAAGAAATCAATGGAGCCACACAAGTAGAGTTTTTTGTCAGAAAAAAATTTGATGCACTTTCAGATATACAACTTACATATTACCACTATTACAAACAGATAAGCAATATCTGTGACAATTTTTAGCATTTTATGTTGATTAAGGTTTCAAGACCTTAGTCATAAACAGGCTTAGTTTGACAAAAGGGGTTGCTTTTCAGATAGCCTCTTTTTTCATTTTTTAACAATTTTTTCCCTCTGTGGAAAACCACAAGGGATTGGTTTTCAAGGTTGGTAAGTTTGGAGTGTATTAATCTTAAAATTTAGAAATCATGAATCAAATCTATCTACAATCTAAAATGAAATCATCTGGAACTGCATACCTATGCTGGTTCTTTTTAGGCTGCCATTATGCATATCTCGGTAAATGGGGATACCAAATCCTTTACTGGATTACTTTAGGCGGTATAGGAATATGGATGTTAATAGATCTGTTTCATATTCCAACTAAAGTTGATAATTACAATCTAAAATTAACAAACCAATATAATAGATAGATAAACGAAGTATAACATTAATTCTTAAAAATGGAAAATATTAAAAAATACCTGAATGAAAGCCAAAAGTCAAAAGAAGTTGAAAAAGTATTAGGTAAAGTGAAGGAACTCTTAACTTCAGACGAAGTTATTGAATATATAGCCGTTCAAAAAAAACCTCTTATTACTTTATCTCCAAGCAGTATAGCTTTAACTAATAAAAGAATTATTTTTTGTCGCCCTAAAAACTTCGGGGTTTCAATGAACTTTCAAGATTATTTATGGAAAGATATTGCAGATTGTCACATGAAAGAAGGCATTATGGGAGCTACATTCACTATTCGACTTACAAATCGAGGGGCAAATAGAATTGATTATATCCCAAAAGCACAAGCACGAAAATTATACAGATATGGACAGGAAAGAGAAGAAGAAATGTCTGAATATAGAAGACAGCGAGAATTAGAAAATGCTCGTGCCGCTGCTGGAGGTGGTATTATAGTGAATACTACAAGTGACCAAATTAGGAATTCTAATAATGATAACACAGAAGATTCTATAGAGAGCCTAAAAATATTAAAAGATTTATTAGAAAGTAAACTGATTAATCAAGAAGAATTTAATTCAAAAAAGGCAGAAATACTAATGAAAATATAAAGGTATGTCAAAAATGATATTAAAATGGAGAAATTTTAATACTCCATATAACAAAGAAAATATTGAACAGGTACCCAACCAACCTGGAATCTATTTAATATGGGTCAAGCTAAAAAACGGTAATAATTGGAAATGTATTTATGTAGGACAAACCATAGATATAAGGAAAAGATTATTTGAACATCTATCTGATAATGAAGACAACGAATGCATCAAAAATAATATATCATCTTTTATTTGTGGATTTGAATATGCACTAGTTTCAAATAGTAAAAATAGAGATAATATTGAAAAATACATTTATAATCAATATTTACCTGAATGTAATCAAATTTCTCCTCCAAGTTTAACTCCTCAAGAGGTTAATCTACCTTAATATTAAATAATTCTGCTAAACCAATGGAACTAAACAACCAACTTAAAGCCCTTGCCGATAAGATCGAGCAATTAAAAGATAAAATAGAAAACGAAGAATCTACCAAGCACGCTTTTGTATTACCTTTTATAAATCTATTAGGGTATGATAGCTTTAACCCAACAGAGGTCGTACCAGAATTTACAGCCGATCTGGGATTAAAAAAAGGCGAAAAAGTAGATTATGCTATCTTTCAAAATGATAAACCAGTAATAATCATTGAATGTAAAAATTGGAAAGAAGACCTTAATGTGCACAACTCACAATTAGCACGATACTTTCATGTTACCCATACCCGTTTTGCTTTGTTAACCAATGGCATCGAATATCGATTTTATACAGATCTCGATGAGGCAAATATTATGGATGAAAAACCATTTTTAGAATTTGACATTACTCTTCTTAAGGAAAGTACTATCAGTGAAATTGCTAAGTTTCATAAATCAAATTTTGATATCAATAAAATTGTTGATAATGCCAGCTCCTTAAAATATACCAAAGAAATTAGAAAATTAATTAATCTCGAGTTGCAAACCCCTTCTTATGATTTTATACGATTATTTGCCAATCGCGTTTATTCTGGTAGACTGACTGAACGTGTAATGGAGGAATTTACAGAATTGGTTCAAAAAGCCTTTAACCAAACTATCAGTGAGAGGGTAAGTGATCGTCTAAACTCAGCGCTTAGCCAAGAAGTAGAAAAACAGCAAGAAGAAAAAATGGAAAATGAAGAAGAAATTAGCAAAATAATCACAACCGAAGAAGAGCTTGAAGCATATCGAATTGTTGTAGCAATACTTAGGCGAAAAATACCTGTAAATAGAATTGTACATAGAGATACGCAATCATATTTTGGAATTCTACTGGATGATAACAATAGAAAACCAATTTGTAGACTTCACCTTGATGGCAATAAAAAATATATCAGCCTATTTGATCAAAATAAAGATATTCAGAAAGAGCAAATTCATTCTATAGATGATATTTACAATTTTGAAACACAATTGTTACAGACTATAGGACATTATGAACAGGAATCCATTAAAACTCCTATGGTATGAAAAAAACTTTAATCATATTCCTACTACTCCTTGCCTATTACCCTTGTTACTCTCAAAGTGTAGAAACTTCTCTTTATCTAAGAGAGGAACTTGTTAAACAACGAAATGAATTAATAAGTAAAGTACAAGAAATACAAGCAAGAATTGATGCTATTGATCAAAAACTAGGGAATAAAAGTCGTTCCAGTTCAAATACTCAGTACCTCAACAAGACTGTTAACTATAGTAATACCAATTACTCCAATTCATTAAAAAGTAGTACTAATATTCGAGAACAGAAACAATATAGATCAAAAAAAACAAGGGCTTATCGTCGTGGTCCAAGAGGAGGTTGCTATTATATCAACTCTAATGGTAACAAGACATATGTGGCTAGAAATATGTGTAACTAACAACATACAATATCACATCTAATTCATTGAAAATAAAAAAAATGGCTATACATTATTCTAAATACATATTAATCTTAGCATGCTTCTTATTATTTACTGCAAAAGAAAAAATTCCTAATGAATTCTTTGCTAAAGTCATTGGAGTAAAAGATGGTGATACCATAGAAGTACTATATAAAAAAGAACCTATAATCATTAGACTAGAACATATTGATTGCCCTGAGAAAAAGCAACCCTTTGGGCAAAAAGCTAAACAGTTCGTTACAGACTTCTGTTTTGGTCAAAAAGTAAAGGTTATTTCAAAAGGAAAGTTTGATAGATATCGAAGACTTATTGCTGTAATACAGTATAAAAATAAAACACTTAACAAACGGTTAGTTGCCAATGGATATGCTTTACATTTTAAAAAATACTCAAAAGACACTAGTTATTCTACTCTAGAAGAGCAGGCTCGCTTATATAAGAAAGGAATGTGGTCGCAAAAAGAGCTTATAGAGCCCTGGTTATTCCGAAAGAGAAAAACACAACAAAAAAAGAAAACTCATTGATAAATTATATGATTATAAAACTACACTGCCATGAAAATAACAATACTAATCACCTCAATACTTCTCTCCTGCTCCACATTATATAGTCAGGAGAAAAAGGAAAAAAACAATAAAAGGAAAACCGATATACAAAAAGTATTTATCTGCAATAGTACGAACAGTAAACGTTATCACTATAAAAGTGACTGTACTGGACTAAAAAAATGCAAAGATACTATTAGGAGAATTTCTATTAGGATTGCCAAAAGTAGTCATGGTAGAATTTTATGTGGTTTTGAGGTACATCTCGAGAGCGCTTCTATCAAAAACAATTAAAATTTAAATCAAATAATGTTAACGAAAAGAAACTGATCGTTTATTACCCATACAGCTACAAAAAACACCCCCGATAGTAGTATGCTACTATCGGGGGTGTCTTCTTCATGGCATAATCATGCTTAGAAGACTTTAAAACGGCACTTCGATTACACTTTTACACTTTGAGATGTTCCGTGTAACTAGTCAGCTGAATATTCAGTTTTTATGCAGCTTCGCCTGCAGTGCTATCTGGATCTGTATCCTGATCTCCTTCATCGGTTACGGTATCATCAATGGGATTACTTGCATTAGTAAAACGTTCCTTTAACCTTGCATATAGTGCCTCTGCTCCTGCTACTCCACTGTTGGCGGCAACACCAAACATTTTATAGGCTAGTAGCGAAGTACTATACGCTTCTGATCCCGCCAGAATACGAGTATCATTTACTTTCTCTGATAACTCAGCTAGCTCTAATGCCAATACCTTTAACTCATTGTATAAGGCATAATCTTTTTCTAACTCCTCCAACTTGATATAATCCGGGACAATACCTTGATTTTGCCGCATACTATCTAGCGTATCTTCTACAAATAGCTTGTTACTTCTGTTAATTTTTGGTTGTGTCTTACGTTCATTTGTAGTCAATCCAGTCAAAAAAGGTAATAACCCATTAATCTCTGCGATTTTACTCTTTACTTCTGTGATCACTTGTGGATCTACGGTCACCGATAATCGGTTGTTTAATACATTACTCATACGTTTTTTTGTTTTAAATTCAACAATTGTTTGAGTCAGTATAAAATCAACTATAATGCCGATTCTTTTGTTTTTTAACTATTTAACTAATAATTATTTGTTAATTTCCAACTATAACTAATTAATTCGCAAACACATACTCTTTAGAATCATCTGTATTTGGTGATAATAAACTAAACTGACAAGCTGTCTATCATTTTAAAAATCAATATCTTACACTACATCTACGTATTCTCATCAAAGGACTACACTTATTTTTTTATACAATACACTTACTCATTAAAATGCTACTGACATGCTTATACTTAGCGAGTTATCAAAAATGGCGTAATGGCAGAGGGATCTAAAATGTTTTTGCACATCAAATCATGACTATTGATTGGTCTTATAGTTCTTGTATATTTGTTATTGAAGATTTGGGCGTTAAACTAATCCAATTTACTTATTTATTGATATTGAATGTAATTTGAAAACAATCACAAAAAACACACTTCAACAATATCTAAAAGAAGCCACTACGACTCTATTAGACATGGCACGTAATACTTGTTGGAATACAATTTCTAATCATACAAGCTTTATAATTTCAGAAATACCGAATGATGTAGAAGAACTTCGTAAAATGCACATTGAACGAAAAAAGATAAATGATAAAAAAATACCAAAGCCACTTCATCAAGTTGCTACTGAATTAGAACTTATTTATGAAAACTTATACGACATAAACCTATATGTTTATAAAAGCGAAAAAGATAGAACGATCGTCGAAATTCAATACTTTCCTAAATCCTCTCTTGATCCCGAATTTTATAAAATCGTGAAGGAAAATGCCCCAATGGTACATTGCAAAATTGCAACTCCTCTATATCAAAATGATAAGACTAAAAAATATGATGTGAATTGGGAGTTAGGTGGTATTAAATACAAATCAAGTATGTTTTGGCATCGGTTAAAATTTAATTGGAAATATAGAAAACAAAGAAAGTTTGACCCCGCTGTAATGAAGAGACTTTTGGATGAACTTTGGCTTCAATCAGATAATGGTTCTACATCAATTGACCACATATGGTTTTCTATATCCGAAGTGTCTAAATCTACAAACAAAAAAAGAAAAGAAGTTCAAGAGTATCTAGATTTTCTAGTAAATAATAAGTATCTAGAAATGATTTCAGAAGATCCTTTACTTTATTCTTTTACAAAGGACGGTATAGAGGTAATAGGATTAAAACAAGCCAATGAATAAGGAAATAAAGTCTTGTACAAAAAATATGATATATGTTTAAGTTGTTTACTAAAGAATATAAAAATTTAAGCAAAGCTCTTATAAACCCACTTAAAGTAAAAAGACTGAGTCTATTACCTGACAATAATGATCTTAGAGCTAACAAATCTAGCTTTAGCGCATTTAAAAATTTAGAACATTTACATATCCATACCCATCCAAACTACGATTCTGAAATACCTGAAAGAATAAGTGAACTTAGTAACTTAAAAAAGTTAAGTGTATTGAATATTCCTATAGAAATTTTTCCTTGTTGGATTACTAACCTAAAAAAACTACAATACCTATCGGTGAGAGGAAATGAAATCACTCAAATCAATTGCTCATTTGAAATATTAACTAATTTAAAAACACTTAAAATTGAAAATTGTAGACTTTCACAAGTTCCTAAAGGTTTGGATAAATTGTACAAATTAACTGAACTATCATTTGCCATTACAGAGATAGCTCATGTGGATACTAAATCGTTGCCACCTAATTTAAAAACTCTTAATTTATTCGGAATTAACAACCTGAAAGAAAATGAATTCCAAAATCTTGATAAAAATTTACCTAATGTAAATATCAAAATTTAATAGTCTATATCACTAAATAAGATAACCCGGTAAAATAGTATATGGCTAGGTAACATTTTACTTTGTGATGACATATACTTATACTATTATAGTACCAGTATGACATTATTCAAATCACTTATCTATACGTTATTGTTTATTGTTTTCCTTGAGTTAGCAGCTGCATGGATCTTTATCTTTGATGTAGAACAAGAAAATATTTTTACTACTGAACTATATCATCTTATTAATGCAATCATTGAGTTAATCTTAGTCTTTTCAGTACTAAAAATTACTTTTGGAAATATTACAACTTCTTTAGAAACGAATATTAAGTACTACTTTTTAGCAATTATAGCCGGAATAAGCTATCCATTTCTACAAACACCTCTAAATGGATTCTATAATATTATTTTTGACACCTCATATAAAATCTCTTATGATTATGGTATGGAAGGATTACTTACATGGAATTCAATTGCATTCATATTCATAATTCCTATTGCAGAAGAACTATTTTTTCGTGGATATCTTTTAAGAAAACTTCTTATCGATTATAAACCTATTATAGCTATAATATTTTCCACTATATTATTTGCTTTAATTCACTTGCCCTATCAAGTAATCTTTTTAAATGGCATACAATTTAATGGGCACCATGCTTACATAGCTTTTTTTGGAGGATTAATATCCGGAATAGTATATTACAGATCAAAATCAATAGGACCTTCTATAGTTTTTCATTGTATGTGGAATTTAATGGTTATTTTGATTTAAAAATTTTAAAACTTATGAAGTTTCACCAAGTTTAGGCTGGAGAAATCTGTTAGTAGCACTATAATGATTTTACCTTTGATAATATATTAATGACATTATGCCCAGAATAAAACAAGTTTTTAACTTTATAATAATCGTATTTTGTTTTTTATCATCTCTTGCTCAAAGCGGAGTAATTAATGGGGCATTAATTGCAGAAACTCCTTCAGAGAAGCAACAAATTATGGAAAAAACAAAAGTAATCTTAAATATTAGAGGTGATGAAAAAACAGTTTCAATTGACAAGAACTTAAAGTTTTCTTTTCAAAATCTCAGTTCTGACACAATACAAATTAGAACAGAACCACCATCTTTTTCACAAAACCGAATCATAATTGGCTTTTTGAAACCAGACGAAACTTTAGTTTTAAAAATACCATATTCTTTGACTTGTAAATATGATAAATCAAAGAACAATAAGACTTGCCCCATTTGTAAAAAGGAAGATAATACTATTCCTATTGTTTACGGATTGATTATAAATATAAATAAAGATGAAACCGAATATCATTTGGGGGTTGTTCAATTACCAAATGTGATCCAAATTGGTACTGTAAAAGAGATGATTTTGAATTTTAATAAAGTATGAATAGTACTAGATAATAAAAATATGCTCCTATTTGGCTTTATATCTTTGCGTTGCACAGGTCTACCTCAATTCCTATATATAAAGAAGAATAAGAAATTTGCTGTTGTCAGTATGGTAAAAAAGACAATAGAGTAATCTGTACACTACAATCTCACTTTTACATGGGCTATGCTCAGTGACCGCTGTCCTAAATTTTTGTTTAGATGCTCTTACTCCTAGGTCTTAGCGGAGCCAAAGTCTGGGAATTCCTAAAATTCAGCACTAATCAAACAAGGTCTTATTTTGTAATTTTATCTTTACAAAATCCAAAACTGCTAGTATCATTAAAACCGTAGTCAAAATCCTGTAATCATCATTGATGATATGTAGATAATCTAGTATTGCTCCAGAATACCAAACGATTACCCATCCTAATTTTAAACAATCCAGCTTTTTATATATTGGTTTTTTAAAGAAACTAATAATGTATACTACTATGATCGCTACAAAATCAATTACAATAACAATTCTATGAAAAGGCCATTTCATAATACTAAACAAGGCACCGAGCAACATAAGAGCTACTATGCCTTTTACCATTTTAAAATATCGAGTTTTAATAAATGTTCCATTCAGAAGTAACAAAAAGAATCCCGCAGTTTCTACAATCCATAATCCCAAATGGGTTAAGAATTCACTATTTTCTGTATGGGTAGAATACCCCATGCATAAACCGATAAGAGTTATCAGAGCACCAATAATAATTGGGATAATTAATGTTTTAGACATTAAAAAAGTGATTATCGATTAATTTGGCTTAAAATAGTCGTATCTGTTATTTTATCATCTTCAGCTAATAAGAATGCTTTACTTAGTACTAATGATAGTCCACGATCTCCTTCAAAAGGCAGAAAGATATTATCTGTGTTTTTGTCTTTTCCTCTAGCGGGAACTATACACAGATATTGATCATTTGGTTCCATCAATATATTAGTACTACCAATGTGTATTTTATAGGTTCTTTTCTTTCCTTTGATATGCAAAAATTTGCCTTCGATACTAGCTACTTTATTAATTTTTAATCTGGGAACCAGCTTTTCTAAGATCTCTTTTCTTGTTTTTGCTACTTCTGTTAATTCTCCAAAAGAATAGCTCGTCCAGTAATCACGATATTGTGGTAATCCTCCATTATCACGCCACTCGGGGTCATTCCCTACACTACAAACCCCAACAAAGAGATCAACATCTCTCATGATTTCTGAAAATATAATTTTGGGTACTTCTATTAAATCAACAACCTCTTCTTTGTCATTAACAAATCGTACCTGATCTGTTGCTACATAGTTCCATATCCCTGCATCATTGAATGCATCTTCGGCATAGATTTCATTAATCCAAAATTGGGCTTCTAATGAATATTCTTTGATAGCAATTTTTGCTATTTCTCCATCACGACCGTCATCATAAGCTCCTAATAAAGAATACCGCCATCCTCTAACCCCAGTAAGTGCATTAAATTGATGTTGCTTCAATAAATGCGCTGCCATACGATTACTGTATGTTTTGGTATTGACCTCTGCATCAGTTAATATATACACTTCTCTATATACCTGTTTTAGCGTTTGTTTTATTTGCAGCTCTTCAAGCCTTTTTCTCCACTCTAATACCTCATCAATTTGTACAAATATGGGATGCCACAATCTTATTGAAGTCTCATTTTTTATCCAATCTATTTTATTTCCTTTACTATCTTCCCAGAGGTTATTATGATACAAAATCGAAACAAACATTCCATCTTTTTCGACCTGCCAGATTAAATCTTTTGCAATAAAGCTTACTAATCCGTGGTGTAGGTATTTTTTTGTAAAATCTTCATATTCCCATACTCTATTATTAAGATATAAACGATCTATCCTATCCCGCTGCGCAGAACTATATTTCTTTATTTGTGCAACATCATCTTTTGCTTTTTTAAGGGTTTGTTTATGTTTTGCAGAATCTTTTACAAACGATGGTATAGATTTTTGCGTATCGTCATTGGGTTTATACCAGACTAGTGATACTTTTCCCAAGCCTTCAATTGATAATTTTAGGTTATAATCATCAAAATTATAGGTCTTACTTCCATTTACTAATCCAAAATCAGGAATAGATAGCTCTTCGATTTCAGAAGGTGATACTCCAAGTTTGGTCGAAGAAGTTTCTATATACTTTTCGATTAACTTCTTTGTATTATTTTGTTTTATTTTAAGTTTTAATCTGGATAAATGACTAATTCCTTCTAGTCCTCTTGTATTTCCCAACACATATATACAAGCATTTCCAACACCAGCTGCAGTAGGTCCTACTCCCGGTATCTTTTTAAACGACCTCTCAGCTAATTTGGCAACCAATCCCAGTGTTTTTGAATCATGAAATTTTGTTAAACTCCATATCAATCCTTTAAGAAAAATCAAGTTTTTTTCATGCAAATAATCATAGCTGGTATAATTATAGACTTGTCCATTTTCATAAGTATAAGAATGTGGTGTTTCTACTTCTTTTAAATTAGCAACAAAATCAATCCAAGATTGTACTTTTGATTTATAGCGAGCACTACCAATTTGATCTATAAGATCTCCTAAGGCTTTACCTGCCTTTTGAGTTGGTTTTGATGCTGTTGCTTTCATAAACAAATGAAAAAGAGCATACCAATGATCTTGATCCTCTATAGCAAGTGAAGATACTTCTTTATTAACAACTTCTGCCAATCGATCATCTGGCAATGTGTAAGGGGGTGTTCGTCCTTCTTCATTTTCACTTTCAAAGAGTATCTTTTCGATCTTTACCTTTACTTTTTCCAAATCTGTACCCCAGTAATATTTTGTTTGCTGTAATTGAGACCATCCTAACATTTCTTTTAAGAAAATTGTTAAGTCTTCTGAAATACCATCTTTTTTGATGATTCTTTCTATTTGTTGTAAGGTAAAGCCAATTGGCCAGTCGACAAACCTTTTTACATTAGCTTCATCAGATACTTTAAATCTATTGAGTAGTTCTATTATTTCGGTTACTGAAAATCCAAGATTACTTCGCATTAATAAACCAAGTAGCTCTGAATAGGTGTTTTTAATTCTATAGATATCTTCTCTCCCCTTATACGTTCCACTTTTTTTTGATTTGGTTTCGTATACATTAATAGGGCTTAACAAATAAAAAACTAGTGCTCTTTTAGTTTCAGAATCTTTAGCTTTTATTGTTTTATATGCCTCTAGCTTACCTAAGGATGATACATGCCAGTATGACGTTTTATTTCCACCGTATGCTTCATTCATTAAGTCTTTTAGTAGTTTCTCAAAACTTTCATTTACAGGGTACTCTTCTTCATTTTTTCTAAAGAGTTTACCTAAACTTTCTTTAATTCCCATATTTACCCCCCTACTAATGGCGTTAGTTTCACAAAACTCACTGTAGTTGTCTTACTTAATAGCACTTCTTCTTCTAAGGTTTCTGCCTGTTGGTTATCGACCAGCACAAAATATCCGTTTTTTTGAAAAGCATCCAAGGCTACAAACACCTGTTTTTCTACATCGATTTTCTTTTTGTCCTTTATTTTAAATCCATTAAGTGTTTTTTCAGCTTCAGAGGGCTGTATTAATCCTTTAAAATATTCTGGTAACTTATTATTATATGATTCTACCTCAGATTCTACTCTGGCAGTAATAATATCTTTTATGGTTATCCGTTCATTGGCGACTTTTATTCTTAATTCATTTAAGATATCTCCAGTAACGGTTTCATCCTTTATTGTAAATGTTGTCATATCATAACTATCTATTCTCAAATGTAAGGTTATTTTAGCTTTTTTATATAGTTTTTATAGATACAATCGATAACAAATCACTTACTTTTCCTGGCCTACATATTCTCTAATATTACCCCACCACAATGACGTTTTCTTTGGAAATAAATAATTTTAAGTACGCAAAAATTCTAGTAGCTTTGTATGTTGTATGCATAATGCTGATAATAATGATGGTGCAAGACTTTCTTAATGATTTACAAAACCCATTTATTTTTTGGGGTATGCTATTATTTGCAAATGTAGCTATGTTTTTATGCACTATTCTAATCAGCTATTTTTGGTCTTCTTTTTACAAACATAAAAAGCTTCCCATTGAAAAGAAAGATGTGATACTTGCTATTGGTATTATGTTAATCAATGTGATTGTTGCTATCCCGGGATATTTACTTTTTGTCAATTCTAAAATTATCTTTACTCAAGATCATGTTGTAAGAGATTTTGTATTGCTTTTTGTGGTAGTAGATTTTGTAATGTATGTCTTTCACTACGCTTCTCATTATGTATGGCCATTTAGACTTATTCATGAAGAGCATCACCGACATTATAGCTTTAATGAAATCAGTCTCTATGTTATGCACCCTATAGAAGCATTATCTTTTGGTCTTATTTTAACGATACTCCCGTTCTTGGTTTCTCTTAACTTCTACAGTTTTACTTTCTTTTTGTTATTCAATTGGTTTATTGGTGTACTTGCTCACTTAAACACATCATCAAATAAGCAGGTATTATTATTTGGTAATAATATCTTTCATAGAGATCATCATGAACATTCAAAATACAATTTTGGCTTTTATACTATAATCTGGGATAAAATTTTTGGTACTTACTACAATGCAGAAAAAGTTGATTCTTAGTACTTAATGTATTCTAATATTTGATAAATAAGAGAATGTTTTAAGCACTTCTCTCATCTTTGCTATCTATTTCAGGTTTTTGAGTAAGGCTTTTTGCCCAAATAATGGCATCTTCTAGATTATCAAAGCTCTTAAAATTATTCCTCATAAAAAGTTTTTCGATTAACGAATTTAGAAACCCCCTCTGCGTATAACTAACGATAGCATATGCTTTAAGTTTATAGTTGTTACTAAAAAACTTAATCCAATCACTGGGTTTTACAGAATACAAATGAACTCGATTAGATATATATACAATATTCTCTCCATTTTGATCATAGAGATGAGTTAACTCTTCAACAATTGGTTTAGCGTGATCATCCCATGTATATGTTATGCCTTCTTTAATCTCTGCTACCACAAAAGTATCAAACAAATAATAGGTGCCACAAGAATATTCAAATTCATGTATTGCATCTTTGTAGAAAGGAGAATCTTTTATATATCCCATAATATGTACACATATGCTATTCTAAACCCCTTTTAAAATGTACTTTTTTTGTTAACCTTTATAATATACAGATTAATTTTGTAACCTTGGTTATCGAAATTAAAAAAATGTTTTTACTCAAGGGGCTACTCGTCGCAAAATGGGTGCTAATATATTATGATTATTGATATTATCTCATAGAGAACTATTAAGTTATTAACAGAAATCAACCTCTTTCATAATTTAGCGAAGCTATTGTCTTTTTAATATCTGTCATTTCTTGCAATTACCATAATACTTTACATAATCCATTGTGGTTCCAAGGATTCCTCCTGATTTTTGTATTGACAGTACCCTTTATGTCGTTCTGTTTTTTTTCTAAATATGTATTTACCTGTTTCTCTAATTTCGTCAACAGCTTCCTTAAGATGGGTATAGGCTCTATCTCTTAATTCTTTGGTTCTAGAAGTGGATGAGATATCTCCATTAGATCTTATTAGTAACTCTGTAAGGTTTTCAGATTTTTGCTCTGCAATATTAAAATTTCTTAAATCGTATTTAACTCTAGCCAACTCTACTGCACATGCTTTACCCAATACACTTATATCTCTCAAATCTTGTACAATATCAATACTTCTGCACCTATTATTTATAGTGCATACTTTAGCCAATAAATCGGGATTATTACGAAAAACAAAAACCAAATCAGCCAATAAATCACTTCTATAGCTATATGCTTTTGGGGCTTCTTCTTTCCATACCTCTACTGCTTCTTTTCTATCATGATCTTCTTTTACCCAAAGTGCTTGGGCATATCTACATGCTTCATATCGAATAGGTAAATCCAAAACATAAGTATTCCAATCCAATCCTCTTTTAATAAGTTCTCTTTTATCCTTTTGTATCCAGATAAACAAGTTTTCTGATTCTTGTAAATAAATGTCGATAGGTTTTTTAGGAAACCTTATTTCCCTTTTTGATAAGGCTTCTATAGACGATAATTTTGTGTCGTAGTTTTCTTTTGACATTGCAACATATTATTTTGTTATCTATCGTATTTCTATTATCAAACACAATAAATCTTTATTAGTAAATAGAGTTATCTGCAATAATAGACTAAGGGAGTTTCATTTTTTGAAATCGGGCAAAATTGTTTAACATTTTTTATCTGTTTAGGTATAACTTTCTATACATTTATGTAATTTGGAGTCTATTGGATAGTCCATACCAAAAATCATTCCATCAGTATTTTTTTCGTTTGTAGTTTAATCAGTTAAAACCAAAAAAGTGTCTGTATCTTTACAACTCTATTTAAGTTTAATTCAGAGATCATATTTTGCATCCAAAAAACATTCATAACAAACCTTATAATTTTGAAGCTTTGTGCACTACCCACCCAGAACTAACAAAACATGTTTTTGTAAATTCTTATGGTACTAAAAGCATTAATTTTGCAGATAATACTGCTATCGTACAATTAAACAAAGCAATCCTAAAACATCACTATCATATCGTAGATTGGAATATCCCCGAAAATTATTTATGCCCACCTATACCAGGGAGAGCAGATTATATACATCATATAGCTGATTTATTAAATAATGATAATCTCCAAACAAATATTATTGGGTTAGACATAGGTGTTGGCGCTAATTGTATCTATCCCATACTAGGAGCTCAGATCTATGATTGGCAAATGGTTGGCACAGATATAAATGCTACTTCTGTAGCCTCAGCCAAAACAAATGTAAAGGCATCTCCTACCCTTCAAAACAAAATTGAAATAAGACACCAAAAAGATAATGCACAAATATTTGATGGTATTATTGCACCTACAGAATATTACCATTTTACTATGTGTAATCCTCCATTTCATAGCTCTAAAGAAATGGCTACAAAAGGAACACTTAGAAAACTAAGAAACCTCGAAGTATCAAAATCATTAGAACTAAACTTTGGTGGACAAGCCAATGAATTATGGTGCAACGGCGGAGAAGCTTTATTTATTAAGCGAATGATCAAACAAAGCATAGCTTTTAAAACTCAAGTAGGTTGGTTTACTTCTTTAGTATCCAAAAAAGAAAACCTGCCAAAAATCTACAAACAATTGAATAAACTGAAAGCTACTCATAAGACCATAGAAATGACACAAGGAAATAAAAAAAGTAGATTTATAGCATGGAAATTTTGATTGTTCTGGGATCTCCAAATTCACCTAGTGGAGAGTTAAGCGATATCTCAAAAAATAGATTAGACCATTGTAAAAAAATATTCTCCAAAGGTAAATTGGTATTATGCACAGGAGGTTGGGGTTCTCATTTTAATACTGCAAAGAAACCTCATGCTTTTTATGCCAAAGAATATCTAATTGGTTGTGGACTATACGAAAATGATTTTCTAGAATCTGCGCTGTCACAGAACACCGTAGATGACGCAGTAAAAATAAAACCAATACTATCAAATCATCAAAATAAAAAATTAACCATAATCACCTCAGACTATCATCTGGAAAGAGTAAAATTAATATTTAAAGAAATATTAAAGGATTATAACATGAATTTTACGGGTGTAGAGAGTACTACAGATGCTAAAAAATATAACTTATTAATTGAGCACGAAAAAAAAGCAATACAATCTATATTGGATAATGGATTGTATTATTAGTATGAATTCGTAATTCATAGGATAAAAGAAAGCCTGACCTTCTATTGTTTGCTATTAAGTATTCATCTTTTGTACCTCTTCTTGATCTAGCATGAGTACTATTAAAGGCTTAATACCCAAAGCTTGGGGTTCATAAATTAGTCATTTAACTATATAAAACAGGGTATTCACCCCTTATATTTACAAACTACATTCTATATCTTTATATCATTCTTAGCGATACCCTATCGTCGGTTCACCTGGGCATTGCCCTTGATATATCCCCCTGTAAACTCATACATCTAACTAATTTTTACACTATGAATTATTTTTTTAAACCCATTCTAGGGTTTGTACTAGCCATATGTACCTTTGGTATTACTGGTTGTCAAAGTAGTGATCAGGAACCTTCTTCAAGCTTATCAGTTGATAGTTCTTCTACGACAAGAGTAGATGCAGTTTTTCCAAATACACCAGATGGCAAACTCATAAAAGAACACCTTAAAGTATCTATGGGATTTGGAAAAGATGCTGAAGAAAAGTATCAAAATTCATTAACCCATTTACGGGCGAATCCCGAAGTTGCACAAATCTTATATAAGGGATACAAAGAAATTGCTCTCGAACATTATTTGTATCGTACTATGATCGTTGAAGCAATAAAACAGATACGTTCTGAAGCTTCATTGGATTATCTTAATATGATAGCAAGCGAAAGGATTCCAAAAGATCAATTTCCTGAAAATGCAGAGATCAATACGCAACAGGATGAAATCGTAATTCGTATCACAGCAGTCGAAGGTATTTCTCTTTTAGCCAAAGATAGTATTGCAAGTGCAGAAAAACTACTTACTAAACTCATCGGTCATAATGATTTAACAGTTCGCCAAATGGCAACTCGAGGCTATTTACATTCTCCTTTTGGAAATCAAGAAGAAAAAACAAAAAAACTACTAGAGCGGTTACCAAAAGAAGAACACTGGTATGTAACGACAAGTACTACGGATATAAAAAAGGTAAAACATCCCGAAATGCCTGATAAATTCGATTTTCCTAGAAATAACAATACCGAATCACCAAAAATTGAACAATAATGAAAACAATATATCAAAAAATAAATCTAATAATCGGAATCTTTATTTTTTGTACACTTACTACTGTACATTCACAGCAGACCTGTACAATACCCCCTCATGATAATGTAGCCGATGGGAGCTCTGTATACGCCAGTGGTTTATGTAATCAAGCACGTGTAGACCATTGGTGGGATGTTCTTAATATGCGAAGAAAGGATTGGGATAGTGGTTTTGGTTATTATGATCCATGTAATCTGGATCGTCCTTTGGCACGTACATTTGCCGCATTATACCTTCTCACCTATTCTGCTGAAGATTATGCGACTAATACCGGTGATTATAGCGGAAACGCTTTACGATGGGGATATCCATATACTGCTAACAATATAGGTCGTTTGCAGGCACTATGTTATAAACCTGGTTCTAATCCTGGAGATTGGGCTGGTTGGGCCTATGGAAGCAGAGTAGAATTGTATATCCCGTATTTCTACAGTTTTGATGTCGTTACCAGAGCAGGAACTTTACTACATGAAGCTCGTCATAATGGTGGTAAAAGTCACAATGGTGGTAGTGGCTGCCCGAGAGCAGCATCATGTGATACCAACTGGGCTTTTGAAGGTGCCAATATGTATGAAGTATTATACTTATGGTGGTTTGCCGTAGATGGTACACGCACTACAAGTGCTATTAGAAATATGGCTCGTAATCGTGCCAGATCAGTTCATAATAATGCATTTAATACCAATCCTGGGTTTAACATTTAAAATTATCTATACCATTTAAAATATTGGCTCTATTGCTCCTATAAAGACAATAGAGCCTATATTTTTATTCTTTCAACTAATGCTTTGTGTATAAAATCCAAAACTAAACTTTACAGTTTCTGTATATATATAGCTTTGCATTGGCGTGTCATAAGCAATCGGAGCGTTTAATCTTTTTATGATTTTAAGCATGCGATAGAGTTTTGTTCTTGAAATTCCTAATCGTAATGCAAACTCATCAGGTGATCCCGTAGCTTGTAAACGAATAAGTTGATCCATACGTTCTATAATTTCTATATGTTTGATAATAACATCCATATATTTCTATGCTTTGGTGGGTTAGTGAATTATTCTGTATTTGCGCGATATAGAATCATCAGCTTGTATAAGTAAGTTATTAATGGATTACTTCACCATATTACTCTAATAGTCCATATAATTATGCTCTTAAGACAAAACAGTATATTATCCACTCTTAAAAAACTCGCAAGCTAATATCTACTTCTCTATTTCAACCCGATTACCAGGAATCCAATGCTTATACTCATCTGCATAGTATTGATACGCAGTACTTGCAGGTGCCTGATAACTTCCTGCAATATCAGCTTTAAGATCCAAGGTGATTGTTTTATGCTCAGAAGCAGAAAATTCTCTCCAGTACAGTATCAAATAATTTTCTGAAATCTCAAGAAAAGCAACTTCTTTTCTTTCTAATAGTTCTTTGAGCTGCCATGGTTGTGTAGTTGTACCTGATGGTATACCTACTATTGCCATTGGCATACCAATTCCTTTTACAGATTTATTATTGACCTCGATAGTCATTCTTATATTATCGCCAACTTTATATTGCCCCTCCTCAATAGTTGTCTTAAGTTGTAACTGGCACTGAGGTGATGTATCTGGTAAGGAGCTATCCCATCCAACATTCATTTCATACGAGAAAGTGCTTTTGGGGTTAGCAAATCGAACTTCAATTGTTTGTTTTCCTTCTCTTATATGAGTATTTAAATCATTTATAACAACCTTTCCTTTTTCATTGACTTTTAATCCCTTCTTCAACTCTTTCCCATTAATGATAAGTTTTACCATTTGATTTTGATCAATCAGTTTTCTTTTTTGAGACTGCGTATATGTGATCAAAGCTTTAAGAGCCATCGCTGTAGACTGTGTAGATCCAAACCTTCCCCCTTTACGCTGGCTTACAAGATGCTCTATACCTTTCGATATCAACGTTTCATTTCTATCGGTTACTTTCATTAGAGCTAAAAGGGTAAATGCAACTGTTTCAATATTTTTGGCGTTTCCATATGAACGTGTAATGGTACTGGTAACTGGTAGTCCTTTAAAGCCATATTTCTCAATATTTTTTTCAATTTCTCTCAATAAACGATACCCTTTTTCTGGTTTATTAAAATTAAAGCTTGCCGCAGCCAATAATGCCATTCTATAGGTATCATAACTTTTTAATGCTTTAGTATAAGTAGCTAAATATTCTTTTTCTATAGCCACTTTAATACCAGATTCACTAATTGCATAAACGATATATGCATCGGCAACATCTTTTGGAGAACTGGTAAAACTATCATATCCTTCTTTACTTTTTTTGAACCCTCCTTTTCCATCTTTACGGTTCATTAGCCATGTTACACTCCTATTGATCATTTCTTGATCTACTTTGGAATAGATTTCTTTCATTTCTGTAAATTCGAGTATCCCATAAGCTGTTAATGTTTCATGAGGAGGTGTTGATCCAAACCACTCAAAACCATTTTCTTTGGTTTCAAAACTAATTAGTCTCTTGTACCCATCTTTTATATATTTCATAGCCTTGGACCTTACCTCAGGATTGATCTTACCTGTTTCATTAAGGTATTTTAACACTAATATATTTGGATATGTACTGGAGGAAGTCTGCTCAAAACATCCATGCGGTTGACTAATTAGGGATTCAATACCATTCATTACATCCCCAATTATATCAGTATATACAGTAAAATTAGCCTTTAGGCTTTGTTTTACTACAGAATTCACATCAAAATCAAAGGATTCATTTTTACACTCAGAAATTGAAACTTGGGTAGGAAAATAAGGGCTTACTATTACTACTTCTTTATTTACTGTATCACTATATGCCCCAGCATTAACAGAGGCTATAATCCTTTTGTTTTCTCCTTTATTTATAGGCACAATTGTGATATGTTTTAATATCGTAGCATTGGGGTTTATCTTAATCTTTTTTGCTGTTTTTTCTAATAATAGTATTTCTTCTGGCAGTTCAACATCTAGCGCTACTTCCAATGTTTTTTTGGATTCATTTTGTATTGTGATCGGTAGCACTACTGTATCATTAAGTGCCATATAGTTTGGTGCTTTAAAATCAATATGGAGTGATTTTTTTGTACTATACTCTTTATCCATACGTCCTATCAACCCATTATAGCCTACCCCTTCTGTTGTGATTTTAAAAGAAGTTATTGCATCAGAGTTATAAAAGGAAACTGCTGCTTCTCCATTTCCATCTGTTTGTACTACAGGGTTCCAATAGATTGTTTTTCTAAAATCTATACGTTCTTCGGGTATACTTTTACTATCATATACGGGAGTATAAAATCTCTTTTGAATGTAATTAGTTAGTGGTATGGAGTTATCTATTAAATAGTATGCATAGTTATTAAACTTGGCATTATTCAATTTTTTCATCCCCCAGTCATTAAAATATTTCCTTTGTTTAGTGGCAATTACAACAACTCCATTATGCCCCTGACTACCATAAAGCGAAGTAGCTGTAGCTCCCTTTAAGACAGTTACTGATTCAATTCGAGCAGTATCTATATTTTGCATAATTTCACTAGATATAGGAATACCATCGATGATATAAAGAGGTTGACTATCTCCTGATATACTAGCACTACCTCTTATATTGATCTTAGCCGTATTTCCATATATACCGTCAGCATTGATAATGTTTACTCCCCCTACTCTTCCTTGTAATATTTGAGCGATATCAGTAGATGTATTTATTTCTTTTTCTGTAAGATATGTAACAGATCCCGATTTAATCTTTCTTTCTTGTATACCATAAGCCATTACCACACATTCTTCTAATTGTGCACTACTTTCATCTAACGTTACAGACGCTGTGGCTTTTTTCTTAATTATTTTTTTTAAAGGCTGCTGTATCCCTCTAAAACCTTCTACTTTAGTATCATCAGCACTAGCATTTCCTATCGTATTGTTTACACTTGATCTGTTTTTATCTGACGTGTCTACAATATGTAATGATTGGTCATCATCCGTATAGGCTATCAATATGTAATTTCTTCTTTCCCCTAGTTTATAAACATATTCACCATTATCGTTTGTATCAAAGACTAATACTTTATTTCCATCCTTATCAAATAACATCAAATGCGCTTTAACTGGTCTTCCTTTTTTATCGACCACTTTACCTTTTTGAATTACCCTTTGTTCTGGCAGAAATACCGCATTATTCTTTGTTATTAAATCGGTATCTAGATAGGTTCGCCATCCATGTGTAAGCATTACATAATCCAAAGCTTTTGCTGCCTTTGGTTCTTTTTGATCAAAATAGAATACTGGTTTATGTATTTTTCCTTGTAACTCTGATGACATTAAAAAATATGAAAGAATATCATCTTGCTTATCATCCGCAAATGACAGTAATTTATTGTCTACAACTGCCATAGAAAGATTAGCAGGAATCGATTGTTTATTCGCATCGGTAGTTTTGATATGTACTGTTACTTTTTCTCGTGTTTCATAACTCTCTTTATCAGTGGATATATGAATGTTTAGTTGTTTATGGTTATTTAGAAATACTAATCGTTCTGCTAATGGTATGTGGAGACTATCAAAAATTGTAAAGCGAGTAATCCCAATAGGAAAATTAGTGGTAGGAATTACCAACACTTTTTGGTCCTTATCCACTTCTTTTTTCAAAAGGATTGTTGATGCATTTGCTACTTCCAGTTGGAGCTTTTGGTTTAAAGTAGAAAATACCCCTATAGTAACGTGTGAACTATCGATGGTTGCAGAAAAATTTACCCCTTGATCATAAACTTTTGGTAATTGTATTCTTTTTTCTGAAGTAAAAGGTGCTGTTATTCTGGTATAATAGGTCATTCCAGGTTTTGCATAAAGTTTAAAGTCTCCCATACCATCATGGTAACTAGTATAACTAGTAATAATTTTTCCTTCTTCATCTAATACATCTCCAGCAATATCTACTGGTTTTCCAAATTCATTTAGAGCTTTGAATGCGATTGTATTGACTGTTCCTGCAATCACCTTTCCGCTCTCAGGAAAAAACTGAAGATCTACGGTATCCAATACTATAGGAATACTTCTTGATATAGATTCTGTAGATCCATTATAAGGGATTAAAACGGTAAGTACGGCATCTATAGTTGATAAATCCTTTGGTAGTATAAAAGTTGGATTTGCTATTCCTTCAGTATCTGTTGTTATTTTTTCTGTATGTACTATTTTACCTTTTACCGCTACGTTATAAGATATTTCTCTACCAGATAATGGATTATTTTTTAAATCTTTGGCTTCAAAATTAGCTGTAACCGTAGAAGATTTTCCATATCCTTCTTTTTCAAACTTTAATTTGAGTAACACTTTTGGTTGTATAACCTTTTGAATAACAATTTTTTTGGTAAAATATGCTTCTTCGCCGTAGTTATGCATCCAATGAGTATACATTTTTATGGTGTAGATACCCCCGACCCAATCGCTCTTGGTATCAAAATTACCATAGGCATATCCATGATGTATTCCTATTTTTAACTTCTTTACTACAGTTCCTTTGGGCGAAATAAGTTCTGCATACATAAGATCACTTACCGTTGTAATCTTATGTGTCTCATCTACAATATAAGATTTAAACCAAATCGTTTCTCCAGGAAAATAAAAGGGTCTGTCAGTTTGAGTATAGATATCCTCGATAATCTTTTGATTCATAGTAGACACTGTAAATGAAATCGAGATAATACCTAAGGTTACTATGAATAGTATCGTGCTGGTTTTATGAATATATGTTGCCATAATCTTATATTTTTACTTTAATTTGTAATCCTACTTCACTGGTAATTGGAGTATTAAAAAAATGGAGCCCTTGTCCTGATGCTTGATCAAACATACTGCTATACGGTGATGCTCCTTTATATTTGGTGAACGTAAACAAGTTATTTGCATACACTCCTACATCAATTTTTCTTATAAAATTATTTTCGTCATATTGTCTCATCGAGTATGAAAGGTTAATCGATTTTAGATTAATATAACTTCCATCTACTATCGCTTCTTCTGCAACACCTTCAAACCCATAACGAACAAATCGGTTACCTGATATTCCATTGTTTGGATTAGCAAAATCTACAGATACCACGTTAGTTTGCCCAAGTTGATTTACTCCATCAAACACATATCCTGTAATTTCTCTTTCTTTTGCCGATTGCTCTGAGGTACCCAGGTAATTCAGTGTGTTTTGGGTACCATTCCACACATCCCCTCCTTTCTGGAAATCAATTAGAAAACTAAATTTGAAATTTTTCCACCGAAAATCGTTAGAAAACCCAATAGCATAATCAGGAGTAGGATCTCCAACTATTTGTGGTTCTGGAGCCAGAATAGGATATCCATCACTATTGATCACAAGGTTATTTTGGTTATCTCTGGCATAGGTAGTACCTACTATCACCCCCGCAGGATGTCCTAAAATAAGATTCTTAGATATTGAAGAAAATCCAGCTATAGGAATACGGTATTGATCACTATATATCTTTACTACCTTATTTCTATACAAAGAAAATACAACTCCAGGAGAATAAGAAAAATTACCATTTAGATATAATAAGATATTAAGATTTCCTTCGAATCCATACTTTTCAATATCGGCGATATTTTTAAGTTCAAAGCGACCTTGATCTTTTACAGGAAATACACTATTCTTAATTTTTTGGTTGTAATATGAAAAGTCAAAGCTAATCTCTCTAAAACCAAAATAGGTTCCAAAAGAATAACCACTCCTCTTCTCTAGTTTTAAGTCATTTTTAATAAATAAATCATCATTAAATGTAAATCCAAGGTTTTGAGAAGGATTATCATTTAAGGTATTATGACTTTGGTTAGTATAATATAATGACATGTCTTTTGCATCAAAAGAAGTGCTCGCAAAAAACTTAAGGTTTCTAACCCAATAGTTATCAAAAAGATTTCTTAGATCGGTTGTAACCTCTATTTTAGGTAGTAACCATTCACTATTTTGAATAGAAGAAGCAAAAGAAGTGTTTGCTAAGGATATAGTAGTTTCCCAATCTAAGATTCTGTAATTCAATTTGTTTAAAAACTGTAATGTATTCCTTCCAATACTTTTATGTCTATCAATGATTGTAGTAGGGTTATTAAATGAAAAAGCATCAAAACCATGTTTTTCAGACAATTCATACGCCATATGATTATGAGAGTAGTTTGCTGTAGAGGTAAAATCAATTTCGGATACTCCTTTATTCCTATTTAATTTAAAAGTCACTAGTGTATTAAAAATATCTGAAGTAACATTTTTATCACTGCTATATCCATTGATATAACCTACGGTCGAAGGAAACACACCGAAGTCTTGTTTTTCAACACTATGAGTATAGTTAATATTAGAATGTATCGAGGCATTATCAGAAATTCGGATTTTGTTTTGAAGGCTAGCCAAAAAAGTACTATTCGTAGTTTTGTTTCTATTGTTTTGTAACATCCAAATAGGGTTGTTAAAACTAGTAGAACTAAAACTTCGTTGTGCACCCTCCGAAAGTAAAGTACCTTGTTTGTTTTCAAAACTCGTGGGAGTCGCCCAAGCATTAAGCATTACGGTGTTTAAAAAACCATTTAAGTTTGGTTGGTTATCTATACCCCTATCATATGATATATAGGCATTCCATTTTACTTTACGATCAAGATTCGCCGGTGTGTTATATCGCAGTGCTACTTGATTAAAACGGCTTCTTTCTTCTTTAAAAATGTCCTCTGCTCTATTATCTCTATATTCTAACTTCAAAATATTTCTGGAAGTCGAAACATTAAACAACAAGTAATTTTTGGTTTTTATTACACTAGAAAATATAGAATTATCATAAGCAATCGCTGGCTTTTTGGTTCTATCCTCTCCTATTACCAATCTTCCGTTTTGATCATATGGATATGCGCTACCATCGAAGTATAAACTACTTAATCTTGGTCCATAAGAGAATATAACACCTTCATCAGGACCAAAATAAGTATTTTGACCATGAGCAGGCTGTCCCTGACTAAATATATTCTGGAGTTTGGGTAGATTACGTTGCTGTACAAATTGCAAGCCTGTAGTTGTACTAAACTCTATTTCATAAAAAATATCTGGCTTAAAATAGGTCAGTTTTAAATTACCCTCATCATCTCTGGCTTTAATATTTTTGATTCTTTCATATTCAAAGGACAAGCCGTTTTTATTATAAGTAGCAGTACTGTTAGCTATATTCGGAATTACAAACTCTTTTGTAAAGTACTGCTCTACAGCATTGGTATATGCCTTATTCTGTATTGGTATAACGGCTATGTTTTTTGTTAAAGTAGTATCTATTGTATCGAACATATCCGAAGTAACAACTACCTCTCTAGTAGAAAACCCAACATAACTAAAGCTTAAAACATCCCCAACATTACAATTTATTGTATAATTCCCATCAAAATCTGTTTGTGTTCCTATGTTAGTCCCTTTCACAAATATATTAACTCCAGGTAGCGGTAACCCTTCATTATCAGTCATAATCCCGGTAACTGTATGTTGCTGAGAAAATACATTGATAGATAATACCAGCATTATAATGCTCATACATCGATGGAATAGTTGATTTTTCATAGAGATGATTTTTAGTTACCATTAAAAATATCACATCAATTATGTTAAGAAAATCGTAAATGAGGGAAGTAGCCGTTTCGTTGAGGCAACATATTCGAATGCAAGAAAGATAATTATCACATCTTGTAATTAAGCCAAAGCAATGTCTTGCGTCATTTCTTAGTATCATACCTCAAAACATACGTACTTTTGTATGACAGCCAATTCGATTGCAAATCATAAAAAATGAATCTATTTATACAGAAAATAAAAGATAAAATAGACCTGACTACCCAAGAAGAAAAACACTTACTATCAATAATCAGGACAAAAACGTATGCAAAAAATGATTTCTTTATAGAACCAGGTTCAATATGTAGAAAAGTTGGGTATATAGAAAAGGGATTGATGAGAATCTACAATATTGACTCCTTATCTAATGATACTACAAACTGGCTAGCTACAGATCAAGAACTAATTACAGAAATACTTAGCTTTATAAATCAAGAACCAGCTCAGGAGTATATACAGTGCCTCGAAGAAACAACAATTCTTTATATTACCTATAAGGATCTTCATAACCTTTATAAGAGTATTCCTAAAATGCATATATATACCAAATTAGTAAACCAAGATCTTATCATTGATATAAAAAAGTATCTTTTATCAAACATTCATTTATCTGCAGAAGAGCGTTATCGACAGCTACTTACCGTAAGACCTTCTATAGTTAAGAAAACTCCTTTAAAATATATTGCTTCATTTTTGGGAATTACCGACAGTACGCTAAGTAGAGTGCGAAGAAAAATAGTTTTAGAATAGTATTTTTCTTGATCTATGTCAAGAAAAAGAATCATACCGAGTTGTACATTTGAGTTATAATTCGAAATAAAAACCTCTCAAATATTCCATATGCCAATAAAAGTAAAAGAAGAGAAAGCCTATCTAACGGAAACATCGAGGCAACTTTTTAAAAAAATTGATTTTATTGATACGTTTTCTACCACCAATCATACGAATACTATGATGGAGATTTCTAATCTAGTTTTTAATACATCCCCAAAGTGGGTTGGTTTTTTATTCAAAATCAGAAATGGAATTGTTAAACTCTTCGGTTTGAAAACTAGTATGCCAAAAGATTACAACACCAAGTTTGAAGTTGGTGGGTATATAAAATTTTTTAAAATATATGAAATTACAGAAAATGAAGTAGTACTGGGTGCTAATGATTCTCATTTAAACTTTAGAGCCATAATTAATAATACCCACTCTCCAATACATAATATTAAAGTGACCACCTTAGTACAGTTTAATAACTCAATGGGACGAATCTATATGAGTATCATAAAACCATTTCATCGATTAGTAGTTATAAAAATGGTGAAACAGGCATATAACAACTAGTTAAAACAGAAGTAATCTCGTTTTGTCAAAATACCAAATAAATTCTATTTGATTATGTTTTAAAAACAAATAGAGAAAAACACACTTGACATTGATTATTGAAAAGACAAATAGGATGAGTCCTATAATTTTTTACTACTTTTCATGTAATGAATTCATCTGATAAAAAGTATAGCCGAGAACTTGCCGATCATTTTTTTAGAAATGAATATGGAAAAATCGTATCTGTTGTCACCAAATATATCGGAACCAATAATGTAGAAACAGCAGAAGACATTGTACAAGAAACTTTACTAAAAGCTGTCGATTATTGGCAACATCACGGAATTCCCAATAATCCCCAAGCTTGGTTGTATACCACAGCTAAAAATCATACTCTAAATATTTTAAAACGAAAAAAACACAAAATAGAATATGAATCTAAGATTAAAAAAGAATCCACCCACTTAGAATTACAAAATCTACAAATCACTGAGGATCTTATTAAAGACCAGCAACTTAAAATGATGTTTGTTTGTTGCCACCCCTCAATCTCAGAAAATTCTCAAATTGCATTAATCCTAAAAATTCTATGTGGATTTAGTATCACTGAGATCGCTAACGCTTTTTTTACTACAAAAGATACTATAAACAAACGATTAGTTAGAGGGCGAAAACAGTTAAAAACTTCTCAAATTTCATTTGATCTTCCCAAAAACCACGAAGAGCGGCTTAATAGTATCCTCAAAACAATCTACCTCCTTTTTAATGAAGGATATAGCCCATCCCAACAAAATAAGGTAATTCGTCATGATCTTTGCTTTGAAGCAATTAGGTTAGGAGAGATTTTAATAGACAATACTCATATCCAACAGAAATCAGAGATCTATGCCCTTCTAGCCTTAATGTATTTAAATACTGCGCGTTTTGAATCTAGAAATGAAGACGGTATTTTGGTAGAAATGCACAAACAAAATAGAAAAAAATGGAATCAAGCACTAATTAATCAAGGTATTGAATATCTCAATAAAACAATCAAAGAAAATAAAATTTCTATATATCATATCTTGGCAACTATTTCTGGTTATCATTGTATTGCTCCAAGTTTTGAAGACACCAACTGGAGTGAAATATTAATGCTATATGATAGCCTCCTAGAGCTACAGGACACTCCTCTTGTTCGATTAAACCGAAGTATTCCTCTTGCAAAGGTAAAAGGAAATATCACAGGTATTCATACTTTACTAGACCTAAAAGCAAATTCTGATATAGGGAATCACTATCTCTTTCATGCCACTTTAGCTGAATTTTATATACAAGAAAAACAAACCAGAAATGCAATAGAGTCTCTACATCAAGCAATATCATTATGTAATAACGAACGTGATATTCTCCAATTAGAAAAAAAAATAAAAGATGTGTCCCTATAATGCAAATCCAATTGTTATAAGGGTATAAATCATAAAATATAAAACAATGAAAGAATTCATGCTATTTATTAGAAGCGAAGAAACACCAAAAGCCAATCTATCACCAGAACAATTACAGCAACATATTGAAAAAGTAGGCGGTTTTATTAAACGGTTAACTGAAGAGGGAAAAATGAAATCAGCACAACCATTAGAAATGAAAGGAAGAATACTATCCTATAAAAATGGAAAAATCATTGATGGTCCCTATAACGAAACCAAAGAAATTATCTCTGGATATTATCATATATTGGCAAAAGATCTAGAGGAGGCAATTGAAATTACAAAAGGGGATCCGAGATTCGAAGAAGGCATATGGCGTATAGAAATTCGTCCCGTTATGAAAGTTGAAGGTATTAACTAAAAACTAGTTTAAAACTTCTATTCTAACAACTTTGGCAAGAGTAAAATAGCTTTTGCCAAAGTTGATTTTTAGTATGCCTACTTTATGTTTCTTACTTGGAGCTACTATCTCTGCTTGTTTTTAAACTCTATGGGGCTACAGCCTACATGTTTTTTGAAAAATTTTGAAAAATGTCCAGCTTCTTTATACCCCAACTCATATGCAATTTCTTCAGATGTTTTATTAGAATACAATAATAATCGCTTGGCTTCAATCACAATTCGATCATTTATGGTTCCCAAAGGAGTTTTGTCATTATACTTCTTAAACAAATTTGATAATGTCTTAGGAGATTTAAATAATAAAGCTGCATAATCAGCAACCTGATGCTTCTCTCTAAAATGTTGCTCTACTAGTAAATTAAATCTTCTAATGATATCAAGCTGTGAGCTTGGCAGTTCTGGTTCGATCAAGTCTTCTTTTATCATTCGTCTTGCCTTAATCAATAGCCTTTTTAAAAGCGTACGAAGCATCTCCCCTTGTATATGGTCTTTGGTTTCAAATTCTTCTTTAAAAAAATAAAGTAGCATTTTAAAACTCTTTCTTTCCTTCTTATTTAAAGATACTATCTGTGGTAACGAAGAACCAAAAAACAAAAACCCATTGCAGGAAACCTCTTCATCATGCTCTCTAATACAATAGAATTCTCTATTAAATACATACGAAATAATACCATCAGTATTCTTTTCGATTTCTAGAATATTAATAGGGGTACAAAACACAACCTGATCTTTTTCTAAATCTATCCAATACCCATCAATTTTTATACGAACTGGATGCTTTTTGCACCATATAATCTTATAAAGTCCTCTACTTTTTAATAACCCCAGGGATGGAGAACAATTAAAATCTGTAAGAACAAAAGAACTCTCATCCTTTATACTTGAATACTCTAATTTCATACCTAAATAAACGAATAAATTTTATCAAAAAGAAGAATCTACAATCTATAAGGAAAAATCTTCATTCATTAGCCCTATCTACATTTCTAAATTTGCCTTATTAATAATCTAAAATCAAAAACATAAATGGAAAATACAATTGAAAAAAACCTTAAACATATTCATGAATTATTAGCAAAAGGAGAATTTATTGAAGCAATGGAAACCTATTTGCACGATGATGTAGAGCTAAGAGAAGCTAATGATGCTCCAAAAAAGGGTAAGGCATTTAATGTGAAATTCGAAAAGGACTTTATAAACAATCAACTCGAAGAATTTGTAAGGTATGATGTAAATAATTATGCTATCAAAGACAACCATTCTTTTTATGATGCTACTATGGAACTAAAGCTCAAAAATGGTAGTACAATGCTTTCTGAACAAACAGTAGTTACCGAATGGAAAGATGGAAAAATATATAGAGAACGATATTATCACGCATAATTCAGTTTTTAGCCAAACTGGGTTCTTTGTCAATCTCAAGGCAAGGTAAGTCGGGCATCCATCAATATCTGTACACATCTCGATATGCTCAGTTTGGTATTTTTAACCTTTTTACATTCCTCTCTCTATATTACCATTTTTTAATAATTCGTTTAGTATAAGTAAGGTAGTAGGATCTCCAAACTGTGTAAGTCTGTTTATTACTTTTTCGAGATGCTGACTGTCTTTTACATGAAATTTCATAATCAAACAATCCTTGCCTGTAACCCGGGAGCATTCGACCATCTCTGGATATGACTTCAACGAATCGATAAATGGTTGAAAATTAACTCGACTTACACTCATCATAATATAGGCAGAAAGCGACCATCCCATTTTTAATGGGGATACCAGAGTTTTATACCCCATTATAACCCCAGTATCTTCCATACGTTGAATACGCTCTGCAACCGCAGAAGGTGATAAACCTACTGCTCTTCCAATCTGAGCAAAAGGCAAACGGGCATTTTCTTGTAGAACTTCTAAAATTTTCCAGTCTAAATCATCTTTTACCATAATCAATGGTTTTTAAATAAAAAAACAAAGTATTTAATCATAAATACAAAAGTATACCAATGATTCCGTTTCTTAATGGAAATCTAAACATATAATTTTGGATAAATCTTACACTCTATGTTTGGTATAGTTAATTTTGAAGCATTTATTATAGCTGGTATACTCCTTAACCTCACACCTGGAGCAGATACAATGTATATTTTGGGGCGTAGTATATCACAAGGAAAAAAAACAGGAATCATATCTGTTTTAGGTATTTCTTCTGGAGCATTATTGCACTGTATTTTTGCGGTTATGGGATTATCTATCCTCCTTGCTAAATCTGCTACAGCCTTTAATGCCATAAAATACATTGGTGCAGCTTACCTAATCTTTCTGGGAATTAAATCGTTAACAACTAAATCGACCCTAGGAAACATCATCTTACAAAAAAACAAAACCACTCAAAATTACAAAAAGATTTACCTCTCAGGTGTATTAACAAATCTTCTAAATCCCAAAATAGCGCTCTTTTTTCTTGCATTCTTACCTCAATTTATTTCTCCAGAACATGCAACTAATGCAATACCCTTTCTAATCTTAGGGTTAACTTTTGTGACAACGGGTACCATTTGGTGTCTTACACTAGCTGTTTTTTCTGCTAAACTTGCAAGTACGATCAAACAAAATAGAAAGGTAAACTCTTGGTTAAATAAAACTACAGGGGTACTTTTTATTGTATTAGGAATTCAACTAGCCTTAAATAAGAAATAGCTATGGATTACTGTCAAAATATTCCAAGAATATTACAACTTACTTAAGTAATTCTAGCTAAAAACTAATATTTTTAATTTTACTTTACATAAGCAAAAACATTGTACCCCAACATTTTATACACATTAAACTTGCATATATTACGGTTTTTCCGTAGTTTTATCATGCCTCATATGATAAAATTTATAACCTATGCAAAAAATTACCCTAGAACAGCAGTTCAACGCTAGAAATTTAAACCTTAAATATAAAGATATTTGGGATAGAGGAATTCACCTCTTTTCGATAAACGATATGAATCGTGATTTTCATTACTGTTTTTTCTATGTAGACTTACTTTTTGTACAAGTAATTTATAACAAAATCTCAGGAGAAATAATTGCTATAAAAAGCTTTACTGATAAATCCAAATTGATGTATTATTTAAGAGAAGATTTTTCATAATATAATTCATGGTCAATAATTTGTATTCCATTTAACATTTTGAAAATAAATTAATAAGTTGACTCATCTAATAACATGACATTCAATTTTTTGATCTTTATATTAGATCGTAACTGACTACTTATTGGCCATGAATTTTTATCACTACCACTTATCATTATTTTCGATACCATATATTGAGTATTAGACCTGTAACCACTAATAACGTACCTATAATACTTAAGAAAGGGTATATGTCAGAGAACCAGAAAACTCCAGCGATCATGGTAAAAAGAACTTCAACATACTTCAGTGACACGACTTTGTTGGTTGCCTGAGATTGAAATGCTTTGGTCATAAATAATTGTCCAAAATACCCAAAAATTCCAAGACTCAGTAGTAGTAACCATTCTACACCAATTGGTGTAGTCCAATTAAATATTGAAAGAACCCCACCTACGGCAACAGAAATCCACATAAAGTAATTTACAATCACAACAGGATGGTCTCTATTTCCAATTTTATTGATTAATACATATACCACACCACTAAATATTGCTGATCCCAATACTAGTAATAGACCTATAGAATCTATATTTGGGTCAAAACCTTTGATCATTAGTACTCCCCCGAATGCCATCAAAAAAAATAGCCATTGTACCGGTTTTACAAATTCTTTAAGAAAAAACACTGCAAATATTGTGGCAAAAATAGGTGATAAATACCGCAACGATACTGCAGAACCAATGGGCAAATAGTTTACAGACATAAAAAACAATCCCATAGACGTTACTCCTGCTAGCCCTCTACAAATCATTAATCCTTTTTGGTTTCCAAGTATTGGTATTTTATGCAATAACAAATAGGTCATGGTAAAAAACAATGAACCAAATGCCCTGAAAAATACTAGTTGAGCTCCGCCAAAGTGTGCCAGAAATTTTACCAACAAATTCATTGCTGTAAAAGAAATAGCACTAAGAAGCATATAATATATGGCTTTTTTCATGTACTCTAATTAATCATTGTAACGATGACTATCTGAAATCAAATATTCTAAAGGTAAACATAAAAAGGGCAATAAACTGGCTAAAAACACTTCAGTATTCTCTTTATTCTAATTCAGTAATTTTAATCTACTTAAAATCAGAAAACCTAAACAAAACATAAGGTATTTTACTATATCTACAGTAGATTGGTTAATTTGTCTAAAGTAAATCTCCTGAGTGGCAAAAACCTTTATAGCGGATAGAAAAACTGTCAATAAATTACAACTCTTTGGCATGGTTATCGCTGAGTTATGAATATATTTTATTATTTTAGTTACTTTAATCCCCAAAATATCTAATGAAAAAGCTGTTTTCCCTATCGCTGCTTTTTTTAGCACAAATAGTATTCTCACAGACCTACACTGTACTTGATTCTGTGCAAAAAACTCCTATTTCTTATGCCACAATTTCTTTTGGTAATGGAAACGGAACTTTTGCCGATGCTGATGGTAATTTTCTTTTTTCAAAAAAGTGGTATCCTGATATAGATTCTTTATACATTTCTGCCGTTGGCTATAAAGAGCGAGTAATCCCCACAACATCAACACACAAAAAAATTATTTTAACTCAGAATATAGCCGAGCTCAAAGAAGTATATATTACGGCTGAAAAAAAGAGAAAATACAAAACCAAAAAACTAGCTTCAGAAGTTCATAATGATTATTTCAAAAGCTGGCTTCCTACGGTGGAGTCAGAAATTGCAGTATTTTTCCCTAAGAATTCTGAGAAATCAACAAAAATAGCGTCTGTATATTTACCGATAAAAATAGAATCT
This sequence comes from Aquimarina sediminis, assembly GCF_002895435.1. GTDB lineage: Bacteria > Bacteroidota > Bacteroidia > Flavobacteriales > Flavobacteriaceae > Aquimarina > Aquimarina sediminis. The sequence continues at coordinate 219,993 of NZ_POYJ01000001.1, read as the reverse complement.
TCTAATCGACACTCTGGAAAATCGCAATCCTTTTCTACCCTTTTCAAAATGCAATTTTATGGTAATGAGAATGGATTTCCAGGAAAAAGATTGTTTTATGAGGATATAGTGTTTATAGTAAGTGAAAAGGATAAACCTAATTTTGAACTAGACATTTCAGAATATAAAATATTTATTCCAAAAGAGGGTATTTTTGTATCCATACAGGTGCTCGGTTATGCTGATAAAGAAGGTAAACTCCAGCAAACCAAAAAATATAGCCAAATAGAAACCAAAAAAGGAATAGTTAAGGTTTCTACAACTTTTAGACCCTTGCTCCCTTTTACTGATAAAATTAATAGTTATAATACCTTTACCAGAAGGATATTTTTTAAAAATAGAACCTGGCAACGTTTTGACCATCAATACAGTAAAACGAATAATTTGATCAAAAACAATAATACCAATTATGGTATGGGATTAAAATTGCATTTGTATGACCAAGATTAAAATCATATTCTCACAATCTAAAAACGGTAAGGGTATTGTTAATCCAAAAATGATCTTCGTTTTTGATTAAACTGCACTGCAGCTCTATGTACTTCCTCATGCTTTGTCCGGTTTTCTGCATAATCAACGGCATCAGAAATTGTCAAGTAATAATGATTTTCTCCTAATTCATCTGTAAAACCTGATCGTTTTAAAAAATCTCTTACAGGTCCGATTGTACCCACAATTAATAATTGAATACCTAAACCATCAAGATATTGTTGTATATCTTCAAGAACATGTAAACCTGTGCTATCGATATCATGCATATTTGTATTATCAAGAATCAAGAATTTTGGCAATAATTTTCGACTAGCAACATAGGACAAAACAGAATCCTTAAAATAACTAGAGTTTCCAAAATAAAGCTGATTATCAAACCTAATAATTAAGTATATCTCTGACTGAATAGCATCAGGGAATCTATTTATATTTCTATAATATTTAGTATCAGGTATATTTACAAGCTCAGCGATATGTGGGCGTGCACTATAATACTGTAGAAAGACAAAAGATAATATTACTCCAATAAAAATACCGTTTTCAACGCCAAAAATTAATGTTCCGATAAAAGTAATTATCATTACAATAAAATCTCTTCTTCGTAGACTAAACAGATATTTTGCTTCACTAATATTGATCAGCCCAAATACAGAAACCAATATAATTGCAGCAAGAACTGATTTTGGTATAAAATAAAAAAATGAAGTAAGAAACAACAAAGAAAAAATAACCATTATAGCCGCTATAATAGATGATACAGTAGTCTTTCCTCCTGCTTCGTCATTAATTGCCGAACGACTATAACTACCAGATGATGGTACAGCCTGAAAAAAAGAACCAATAACCTTAGCAATTCCTAAAGCAAACAACTCTTGGTTGGGTCGTATAATATGATCTCGGTTTTTCATCTCCATAGACTTTGCAATACCAATACTACCTACATACCCAATAAAAGTAACAGTTAACACAGACGGGATAAGTGCCATCATCGTATCATAATTCATTTCAGGAATACCAAATGATGGTAATCCACTTGGCACATCTTCTATGATAGCCAACCCTTTATCATTTAAATTAAAAAAATAAGTAATCAGAGTAGTTATAACCAATACAGTAAGTGCCCCTGGAAAAGATCTTTTCCATTTTTTGAGTACATTAATAATTAGTATTGAGGATAAACAAATTGCTAAAGTAACCCAATTTACTTCATGAAAATGGCTTATAGCATACCATATAGTTTGATGGGTATGTTTAAAATCGGGGATTTCAATTCCTAAACCTTGTTCTAATTGAGAAACAATAATTATAATTGCTGCAGCCGAAATAAAACCTGAAATAACAGGCTGAGAAATAAGGTTAACCAAAAACCCCATTCGCAATACACTCATAATTATTTGCAATACTCCAATCAGAAAGCCAGAAAACAAAACTAGTTCAATGTACTCTTCTGTAAATGGATCTGCCAGTTGACTTACCCCACTCATTACCAAAATAGCCGTTACGGCAACGGGACCAATACTAAGTTGTTTTGACGTACCAAAAAAAGCATACAGTAACAAAGGTACCAAACAAGCATAGAGCCCATAGATTGGAGGCACTCCCATAAGTAAAGCATATGCAATTGCCTGAGGTATCAGAATTACTCCTACCGTAATACCAGCAATACTATCAGCCTTAAAGAGAGAACTAGTATACTTTTTATCCTTGAAGGTTTGAAGAAACGGAATTATTTTATGAATTGTTTTAACAGTATTGACGGTTTTGGTTGATAACGTAAAACTACAATAGTTTAACAAGTTTTACCAAAAGAATTTACAATTCATCAATTTTAAAAATTAGTCTAAGTAATTTATACGCTGTTTATCTACTCTTTTTTATATTCAAATACATTTTTATCATAATGAATTAACTAATTTTGATGCTAATAACTTTTGGTTTTCCTCTTATATTAAATAAATGAATGAAACTTTACTTTTGTTAATTCTTGCAGGGGTTGGATTTGTAGCCGGAGTAATAAATACAATCGCTGGAGGAGGTTCTCTACTTACATTACCAATGCTAATATTTATGGGACTCCCCCCTGCTATTGCCAATGGTACAAATCGTATCGGAATCTTCATACAATCCATCTCCTCTATTGCTGGTTTCAAAAGTAAAGGCATTGCCCCTACTATATTTGGAGTTTATCTTGGGATATCTGCTCTTATTGGATCTCTTATTGGTGCTCAAATTGCTATAGAAATAAAAGGAGACCTTTTTAATAAAATATTGGCAATAGTCATGGTTGCAGTAGTATTGTTTATGATCTTCAAACCTAAAGTAAACATTAACTCTTTGGTAGAAAGAACAAAAGGAAAATATATGTGGATTTCTATTTTTACTTTTTTCTTTATTGGTATATACGGTGGTTTTATTCAAGCTGGTGTTGGCATATTCATTCTATTGGCGCTAACCTCTATAAATTATTTAAATCTAGTTTCTTCGAATGCTATAAAAGTTTTGGTTGTTTTTATCTATACCATTGGGGCTCTGGTCATATTTATTTATAACAATCAAATCAATTACCTATATGGTTTTGTTCTTGCTTTAGGTAATGCCTCTGGGGGTTGGATAGCAAGTAGATGGTCTGTTAAAAAAGGAGATGGTTTAGTCAAAATATTTTTGGTTATTATGGTTATCGCTATGGCAATCAAATTATGGTTAGATAATTAATCAATAACACTTAAAAGATATTCTTGCTAACAATTTCTTATAATTTGGAGACAAATATATCAATATTTTTAGCCCAATGTTTTTAACCTGTATTACAATACATTACATCAACAACCAACTATTTAAAGTAACTATGACTAGGTTAAGATAACGTTACCATAGGATATTTCTCGAGCATTATTCATATCTTTTAAATCTAATAAACCAAAAAATTCATCAAATCATGAAACTGCATATTCTATACATTATACTAATATGCCTTGTTTTTTTGAACTGTAAATCAAAAAAAGAAGAAGGTGCTGACACCGACACAACTACTATTGAAGCTCCAAAAGAGACTCTAAAAAAGCCTAAAAGTGATGTGTACATTGACCCGATACAACATGCTACTGCCATTCTGGAGTGGAAAGAGAAAATAATTTACATTGATCCAACTGGTGGAGCCAAAGCATTTAAAAATAAAAGGCTCGCAAACCTAGTGCTTATTACCGATATTCATGGAGATCATATGGATATTGAAACTCTGGATAGTCTAGATCTCTCTAATGCAGAAATTGTTGTTCCTCAATCAGTGGCAGAAAAACTCCCAGCCAAATATACTGATCAACTAATCATCATTAACAATGGAGAAACCAAAGAGATACAAGGCATACCAATCGAAGGAATCCCGATGTATAACCTACGTGAAGAAGCCTTAAAATTTCATAAAAAAGGAAGAGGAAATGGATATGTAATTACGTTAGGAAAAAAACGCATTTACTTTTCTGGTGATACAGAAGATATACCCGAAATGAGATCACTAAAGTATATAGACATGGCATTTATCAGTATGAACCTTCCTTATACGATGACCATAGAGAATGCAGCAGATGCTGTGTTAGAATTTAAACCAAAACAAGTCTATCCTTATCATTATCGAGGTACAGATGGATTCAGTAACATTGCCAAGTTTAAAGAACTCGTTTCAAAAGATTCTGATATAGAAGTAATACAATTGGATTGGTATCCTGATATCGATACAAAGTAAAAAATGCTTTAAAACGTAACAACACAAAAGGGGTTGTATAACAACAACCCCTTTTTATATTATCTAATGTAGCAACTACTACACTTTTTTTACACGAACAGCATTCATTCCTTTTTGTCCTTTTTCAAGTTCAAAAGTAACTTTGTCATTTTCTTTTACCTCTTGCATAAGACCGTTTACATGCACAAAATATCTTTCTTGCGTTTCTTCATCATTAATAAAGCCATATCCTTTTGAGTCGTTAAAAAATGCAACTTTCCCTCTTCTTACGGGATCAAATTCCTCTTTTTCTCTTTTAGGAACTCCAATTTCAATATTCTCAGCCTTAATCTTCTTTTTCTTTGTTGGATCTGGTGGCGTATCTGTACTATAACCGTGTTCATCTACATAAGCAATCATACTATCCAAACCGTTACCTTTATTTGAATTAGCTCTACGTTCTTCCTTTTTCTTTTGCTTTTCCTCTCGTTTTTTTAGTTTCTTCTTCTCTTTTTCAATTTTACTAAAAGTCTGTTGTGATTTTGCCATTCGCTTTTGCTCTCTTTTTAATTAAACCTGTGTTAAACCTAAAAAGGTTGTCATTGAAATACTAAACAAACGATTGGAAAATAACAATTTAGATGATTGATTTACCGAATAATTAACCCAGTTGTTGCAATAACTTATAATACTATCTATTATAAAACTTATACAAAGATAAGTTTTCATCTTAGAATTAAAAAAAACTCTTTATTAAAATCATTGTTTTATAAACTAAATATCAATTTGATAAAACTAAATCCGTAAATTGGCAAGTTTACTATTTTATATCAAATATCGATTTCTATATTTTTTGAATGGAAAGCACTACCGAAAGACAAAATCATATCCACTACGCAATTTATAAACCTTATGGATATCTAAGTCAATTTGTTAATAATGGGCAAAAACAAAACTCAAAAAAACTATTAAGAGAGTTATATGATTTTCCTAAGGGAATAATGGCTATTGGCAGACTTGATGAAAAATCAGAAGGTTTATTATTACTAACTACTGATGGAAAAACAAGTAACCATATTTGTAGTAGTGGTATAGAAAAAGAGTATTATGCCCAAGTAAATGGTGAAATCACAGCAAGTGCTATCAAGTTGCTACAAGAAGGAATAGAAATCAGCATAGAAGGGAAAAAGTATACCACACTACCTTGTAAAGCTTTTAAGATAAGTACTATTCCAAAATTTCCAGAAAGATCAAAAAAAATACGAGATGATAGACATGGTCCAACAAGTTGGGTTTCGATTACATTACAAGAAGGAAAATTTCGTCAGGTAAGAAAAATGACTTCAGCTGTTGGTTTTCCTACTTTACGCCTAGTAAGAATAAGGGTTGGTGATATACACCTAAATCAAATGAAACCTGGAGAAGTTAAAAAACTTAGTACACTATAAAGACTTTTGATCATAATTAATTCTCAAAACCCCTTTTTCTTTTCTATCAAAGAATGATATTCTATAAACATTAGTTTCTCTTTCTTTAAAAAGAATATATATCTATTAAAAAGTTAAATATAGATTTTTATTCCAATTATTTATTACTATTTAGAATATAAAACCACAATACGTAGTTTTGACCAAATATTAAAACGGTCATGAAATTACATACTATTGAACAACAGCAACTTGAACAATTATTTAATAGCATAAAGAACACTACTCAAAATTTTCTCGGATATCCTGTATCCAAAGATTTTGATTATTCTGAGTTAATGCCTTTTCTACAATTTCCATTAAATAATCTGGGTGACCCATTTAGCGAATCTACTTATAGAGTAGACTCAAGAACAATGGAACGTGAAGTTGTAAACTTTTTTGCTAAACTATTTAGAGCTGAGGAAAACAATATCTGGGGTTATGTAACAAATGGTGGATCGGAAGGAAATTTATATGGATTATATGTTGCAAGAGAATTATTTCCAAAAGGAATGGTATACTTTTCTGAAGCTACACATTACAGTATCCAAAAGAATGTAACTCTCCTTAACACAGACTATGTTATTGTAAAATCTTTGCCAAATGGAGAAATTGACTATAATGATTTAAAGGAAGCCATCGGTTACAATAGGCACAGACCAGCCATTGTAGTGGCAAACATTGGCACTACCATGACTGAAGCCAAAGACAACACAAAAAAAATTAAAGCTACCCTAGAGGGTATGGCTATAGAAAAACACTATATACATGCTGATGCTGCCTTGGCTGGAGGTTTTGCTCCATTTGTAACGCCAAGACCTGAGTTTGATTTTAAAGATGGTATTGACAGTATCTCTATAAGTGGTCATAAATTTATTGGTTCTCCTATGCCATCGGGAGTTGTCATTGTAAAAAAAGATAATAGAGATAGGATTGCCCGAAGAATTGCATATATAGGTAGTTCGGATGCAACCATAACTGGATCCAGGAATGGACATACTCCCTTATTTTTATGGTATGCTATAAAAAAATTAGGAGTTGAAGGTTTTAAAAAACGCACAGAACATAGTTTATCTGTAGCTACTTATACCGAAAACAAGCTAAAAGAGCTAGGCATTGAAGCATGGCGAAATCCAAATGCCATAACTATAATTTTTCCTGCTCCAAATAAGAAAATTATTGATAAGTGGCAACTAGCTACCGAAAAAGGGCAATCACATATCATCTGTATGCCAAATGTATCTCATGAGCAAATCGATGAGTTTATTGCAGATATGAAATTAGAAATGTGTCTTGCATAATACCTATTCATTTAAAAGCCGCTGAAACTCTTCGAGGTATTGGCCAATATGATAACCATCCATTATTCCATGATGTACATTTATAGCTATAGGTAAATTAAGTTTCTTTTTTTCTTTGGTATATCTACCAAAAGAAATTTTTGGAACGCTATCCTTAAATTGAAAATGTCTGGCATGCGTTAGTCCAGTAAAATTATACCAAGGAATAGAAGAATAATGGATGGTATCTATACGCTTGGCATTGTCGTTATGACGCAGTCCTGTGCTATTTTTGACCTCTTCAATTTCTTTTTGAGCTTTGCTGCTAAACACTTCAAAATCTTCATCAAACTCCATAAAAGAAAATCCAAATGTATGATCTTCTCTACCAATAGTAGGTGATGCATGAATTTTATCGTATATATATACTTGATTGTCTTCGATACGATATCTAAAAGCCTCGATGGTATTTGCTGCACGAAGAGATTGATACAGGTAATATAAAAAATAAGGATACCCCAAATCTTGTATCTTTTGATATCCCTTGGTAAAATCAACAGTAGTTGTTATCCCAAAAAACGGTTCATCAAACCCTCCAAAGAAATCAAAGTGCTCTTTCCTATTCCATGTAGTAAGATCGAGTTTGGTTCTCATTTTTTATAATATTTGCAATAACTCGCTGGCTTTTTCAAAGCTCCTAAAATTTGGGTGATCAATTTTATCTTCTACTTCTTCATGCACCCAGGTAGTATGAAATGGAATATGAAAAGCATGTGCTCCTATATTTAAAACAGGTAAAACATCTGATTTTAAAGAATTTCCGACCATCAAAAATTCATTTTCTTTAATATCCAGATGTTTTACTAGTTTTTTGTACTGCTTTTCTGTTTTGTCAGAAACAATTTCTGTGTGGTGAAAATAGTTCTCCAATCCAGATTTTATAAGCTTACGTTCCTGATCCAGTAAATCCCCTTTGGTTGCCATCACCAAACGATACTTCTTGGATAACTCGTGTAATGTTTCATCAATCCCGTCAATTAATTCTACAGGTTCTTGAAGCATTTCTTTTCCTTTATCGATGAGTTTTTGAACCAAATCAATCTTCATATTACCATTAGAAACAAGAATTGCAGCTTCAATTAATGATAGTGTAAATGGCTTGATACCATATCCATATAATGGTAGGTTTTGCATTTCAACATCAAAAAGAAGTTTATTTGCTTCTTCTTTAGACATATACTCTTGCAATAGTATGCAAAACTCTTCTTCGGCTTTTCTAAAAAAAGTTTCATTTACCCAAAGGGTGTCATCTGCATCAAAAGCAATAACTTTGATTTTTTTTAAAGGCATTTTTATTGTTTTGAGTTTCTCTATTTAGTTCACACAATTCTCATTATAATAAATTACAAGATCTTCTACCCCTTCATGATCCTCTCTTTTGAAATACTTAGACTCAATTTTAGAAATTAAATCAGGACAATCCCTAAAATAAAGATCACTAATTTTTTTAAACTTCTTAAATTTTATACCAACCCTTACTCGATCAGCAAAATCTTGACCCTTTCTTGATATGTAATAAAGTGTTACAAGAGTATCTGTTTTGTCATAATATCTGTCAAGAACATATTCTACTAACTTATAAAAAGACATTTTCCCTCAACAATTATATTTAACAACAAGTATTTTCCTTTTTTACCGCTTTTTTTATATTCGAATTTAGATTCTCCTTCTTCTTCAAAAACTATCAATTGTTTAACTTGTTTAGCATCGTACTTTTCCTTTTTGCTATTCTTGTCTTTTTTAAAAATAATTTTATAGTTCGACATAATTCTAGCAAACCCATTAAGAATGGTATTATTTCTAAGAATAAGAGTAGCTTCTTTCATAGGAGAAAGTAATTTCTGTTGGGAAAACATTGTAAAAGGTAACAGAAATACTACTATCCAAATTTTCACATTCATATCTACTTGATATTTACAATCTCAAAAGCTACCTAACCAACTTCTTATATTTAATACGTTTTGGCATTAGATCTCCACCAAGTCGTTTCTTCTTATTTTCTTCATAATCAGAGAAACTTCCTTCAAAGAAGTAAACTTGTGAGTCTCCTTCAAAAGCCAGGATATGAGTACATATTCTATCCAAAAACCAACGGTCGTGAGATATGACTACGGCACATCCTGCAAAATTTTCTAAACCTTCTTCTAATGCTCTCAGTGTATTTACATCCAAATCATTCGTAGGCTCATCCAAAAGCAATACATTACCTTCTTCTTTTAATGTCATCGCAAGATGTAATCTATTACGTTCACCTCCTGATAGCGTAGATACTTTTTTATTTTGCTCGCTTCCGCTAAAATTAAAACGACTTAAATAAGCTCTTGAGTTTACTTGTCTGCCTCCCATCATCACCAACTCTTGCTCATCACTAAAGTTCTGCCAAATAGTTTTCTCAGGATCTATATTACTATGACTTTGGTCTACATAGGCAATCTGAGCAGTATCACCCACAGCAAAGCTACCTTTATCAGGTTGTTCTTCACCCATTATCATTTTAAATATTGTAGTTTTTCCTGCACCATTAGGACCAATAATCCCAACAATACCAGCTTGAGGAAGATTAAAATTTAAATCTTCATACAATAACTTATCATCAAAAGCTTTGCTTACTCCGGAGGCCTCAATAACATTGGTTCCTAATCTAGGACCATTAGGAATGTAAATTTCCAGTTTTTCATCAACCTGTTTTTGGTCTTGGCTTAAAAGTTTATCATAATTACTCAAACGGGCTTTTTGTTTAGCCTGGCGCCCTTTGGGAGCCATACGCACCCATTCTAACTCGCGTTCCAACGTTTTTTGTCGCTTAGAAGCTTGTTTTTGCTCTTGATTAAGTTTCTTAGCCTTTTGATCTAGCCATGAAGAATAATTTCCTTTCCATGGGATACCTTCACCCCTATCCAGTTCTAATATCCATCCAGCTACATTATCCAAAAAGTATCTATCGTGAGTTACTGCAATCACGGTTCCTTTATATTGCTGTAAATGATGTTCTAACCAATGTACAGATTCTGCATCCAAATGGTTAGTAGGCTCATCCAATAGCAAGACATCTGGTTCTTGTAATAATAGACGACAAAGGGCTACTCTTCTTCTTTCTCCTCCAGATAAAACACCAATTTTCTTGTCAGGGTCAGGAGTACGAAGCGCATCCATTGCTATTTCTAATTTAGTATCCAGCTCCCAAGCATTACTGGCATCAATTTGATCTTGCAGATTTGCTTGTTTATCCATAAGCTCCTGCATTTTATCAGGATTCTCATATACCTCGGGTAATCCAAACATATCATTGATCTTATTATACTCATCTAAGACTGCAACTGTTTCGGCTACACCTTCTTTTACAACATCCAAAACTGTTTTCTCTGGGTCCAATTTTGGCTCTTGCTCTAACAAACCAACAGAGTATCCAGGTGCAAATACCACATCTCCTTGATAATTTTTATCAATCCCTGCAATAATCTTAAGCAAGGTAGATTTACCTGAACCATTAAGACCAAGAATTCCTATTTTGGCTCCATAAAAGAAGCTGAGATATATATTTTTAAGAACAGGAGTATTAGCACTTTTAAAAGTTTTACTAACTCCCGACATTGAGAAAATTACCTTTTTATCGTCTGACATAAGCCCTTTTATATTATTATTTTAAAAAAATGATTTTGTATCTAAAGAGTTAAACTCTTCCTTTTAAAGCATTAAAAACCCAGGCTATTGCAAAGAAACCAACACCAACGGCAGCAAAACCATATCCTGATACATCTCTATATCTAAAAGCTCCTAATGCAATAAGAGAAAGCCCAACAACAATCATTATAAAAGTCGCCCAAGCTAACACTGTATTTTTATTCATTCCCATAAATTATTTTTTTTAGTTTAGTACGGTTAGTTATGTTTTTTACGCATAAGCAGGTGCAAATATCGGTATTTTATCGTCAAAACATAGATTTTTATAGAGTTGTTAAAGCAAAAAAAAAGCTTAACTCTTAACATACAGCAATTTAAAAGTTATTTTTTAATTTTCTTCTTAATGTTACTATAGTTTTAACCTAATTATTTAATTAATTGTCTGCACAAATATGATTTACTCTAACTCTCTTATCAAATCATAAATTTACAATTAATACCGCTAGTAGCCTTATACACAATGTATATCCATAAGATACTTATATAAAAACACAGCAACTAAATTATTAAAAATCAATATATTAAAAAACAAATAAATAACATATCTAGAGCAAAACAACAGATATCTTTAAATAACTCTCTTATCATTCATAAACACTGTGTTTTTTTGTATTTTCGTGCAAACAATACACACAAATGGATATAAACTTCAATAAGAACGAAGATCATAATAAGTTATTAGTATCAGAATTACGAAGACGCCTTGCCATAGTAAAACTAGGAGGAGGAGAAAAACGTATAGAAAAACTACATGCCAAAGGCAAAATGACCGCTCGCGAGCGAATCAATTATCTATTGGATACAGATACTAAATCTATAGAGATTGGAGCTTTTGCTGGAGAAGAAATGTATGAAGAGCATGGTGGATGCCCTAGCGGGGGCGTTGTAGTAAAAATAGGATATGTTAGTGGAAAACAGTGTATTGTTGTTGCTAATGATGCTACAGTAAAAGCCGGAGCATGGTTTCCGATAACAGGAAAGAAAAACTTACGAGCGCAAGAACTATCTATTGAAAACAAATTACCTATTATATATCTTGTTGATAGTGCTGGTGTATATCTACCTATGCAAGATGAAATCTTCCCTGACAAAGAACATTTTGGTAGAATTTTTCGTAACAACGCTGTAATGAGTAGTATGGGCATTACTCAAATATCTGCAGTAATGGGAAGTTGTGTTGCCGGAGGAGCCTATCTACCTATTATGAGTGATGAAGCACTAATTGTAGATAAGACCGGAAGTATATTTCTCGCAGGAAGCTACTTAGTTAAAGCTGCAATTGGTGAGACTATTGATAATGAAACATTAGGTGGAGCAACTACACATTGCGAGATATCGGGTGTTACAGATTATAAAGCCAAAGATGATGCAGATGCTTTGGATACTATAAAAAATATAATGTCTAAAATTGGTGATTTTGAAAAAGCTGGTTTTAATCGGATCAAACCTAGTGCTCCTAAAGAAAATGAAGATGATATTTATGGGATCCTGCCAAAAGCCAGAAATGAACAGTATGACATGATGGAAATTATCAACAGATTAGTTGATAATTCTGATTTTGAAGAATATAAATCAGGATATGGACAAACAATACTAACTGGATATGCTCGTATTGATGGATGGGCAGTTGGTATTGTAGCTAATCAGCGTAAAATTGTAAAAACCAAAAAAGGTGAGATGCAATTTGGAGGTGTTATCTATTCAGATTCTGCAGATAAAGCGACCCGATTCATTGCTAACTGCAATCAAAAAAAAATCCCACTAGTGTTTCTTCAGGATGTAACTGGTTTTATGGTTGGAAGTAAAAGTGAGCATGGGGGTATCATTAAGGATGGGGCAAAAATGGTTAATGCCTTAAGTAATAGTGTTGTACCCAAATTTACTATTGTAATTGGTAATTCTTATGGAGCTGGAAATTATGCAATGTGTGGTAAAGCGTACGATCCTCGATTGATCGCAGCTTGGCCTAGTGCTGAATTAGCTGTAATGGGTGGTGCACAAGCCGCAAAAGTATTGCTTCAAATAGAAACCGCCTCTTTAAAAAAGAAAGGAGAACAATTATCTGAAGAAGACGAAAAAGCATTGTTTAATAAAATCAAATCCAGATATGATAAACAAACCTCGCCTTACTATGCAGCTTCAAGAATATGGACGGATGCCATTATAGATCCATTAGATACTAGAAAATGGGTATCAATGGGTATTGAAGCAGCTGACCATGCTCCTATCGAAAAAAAATTCAACTTAGGGATAATCCAGGTATAAAATGAAAATCCTTTATTTTTTTCTGTGTGTGCTATCTTGTAGCATATATTCAACGATACATGCGCAATCCAATACTGATAAAACTCTAGAAATAGAGCGTATGCTAAAGAAGTCTAAAGAGTTACTGCAAAAAAACTTAGATAGCTCCTTGTTTTATTCTAACAAAGCATTACTACTATCAAAATCACTTGCAAATGATACTCTTTTAGCAAAATCGTATTTGCAAAAAAGTAGCGCTCTTATTTTTAAAAAAGGTTTCACTGAAGCAGACTCTTTACTACAAAATAATCTAGCAAAAAAACTACCAAAACATATAGAAGGACAAACATGGCATAATCTCGCTACCATACAGTATTATAAGCAAGATTTTAAAAAAGCCTTAGATATTTATCTAAAAGCAGCAACAATCCTTGAAGAAACAAAAAATTCTAAGCAATTAGTAAATACGTTGACCAATATAGGAACTATTAACGCAGCCTTAAAAAATTTCGAAAATGCCCAAAAATATTTAGAAAAAGCACTTCCATTAAGTGATTTTAATGAAATGATAAGACTTCAAATATTAGTCAATTTATGTAATATCTACTATGAGCAAAAATTGTTTAAAAAGTATACCGACAATATCATTGAAGTAGAAAAGTTAGCCAAAAAATATAACTCAAAAAGTATACTTTCGGTTGTGTACACCAATCAGTCTAAATATTATGCAGATGAAGGTGATAATTTTGATTATGCCATTACTTATGGAAAAAAAGCTATTTCTTTAAAAAAAGAATTAAACCGAGAACAAAACCTATACTACACATACAATAATGTAGGATACTCTTATCTAAAAAAAGAAGAATTCGGAAAAGCCATTACATATCTTGACAGCGCATTATCTAATGCTCAAGAAATGTCTAAATCCAATATTTATAATAACTTAAAAGAAGCTTATTCTGGTCTTAATGATTATAAAACTGCATTATATTATGCAGATTTAAAAGACACTCTAAAGGATTCTATTACCAATGGTAAGCAGAAAGAAAAAGTAGCAGAACTAACCGAAAAATTTGAATCAGAAAAGAAACAACAGCAGATTAATATTTTAGACACAAAAAACGAATTACAAGCACTTACCATAAAACAACAGAACTATTTGTTAGTTGTTTTCGTGATTTTCACCTTTTTAATTCTGATTTTAGGGTATTTTGGGTTCAAAAGTTACAAAACCAAACAAAAGTTGGATACATTACTACTTCAGCAAAAGTTAAGAAAAACACAGCTTAATCCACATTTTTTGTTTAATGCCTTACAAAGTATTCAAAATTTCATCAGAGAAAATAATAAAGAAAAATCAAGTTCTTATTTAACTAGTTATTCTAAACTAATTAGATTAGTACTAGAAAAATCCGATGACAACTTTATAAGTATAGCAGAAGATAAACTAGCGTTAGAATCTTATCTTAATTTGCAACAACTCAATCTTAATAATACTTTTTCTTATACTGTAGATATTGAAGACACTGTCGAAGAAGATTTTGATATCTTACCTACTTTAATAACCCAACCTTTTGTAGAAAATGCAATCCTACATGGATTAAAAAATACACCCAAAGGAAATATTGCAATAAGATATTACAAGAAAAACAATACTTTATGTGTTTCTATTACTGATGACGGTAAAGGTTTTGAAACTAAGAAAGAAGACTCTAAACGCCTTCATAAATCTATGAGTATGAGTATTATTAGAGAGCAATTAAAAAATCTAAATAAATCCTCTAAAGATTTTAAAGGGGATATTTCTATAGAATCCTCTCCAAAAGGAACAGAAGTTCTTTTAACCTTTATCACAGCCGCGTAACAAAGTATAGTAGTATCTTTACCTCATGAGTAACATTTCCTGTTTTATTGTCGAAGATGATCCTCAGGCACTTGCCTATGCTACATCTATCATACAACAATTTGGAGATATTGATATTATTGGTCATTCAGAAATGATTACAAATGCTGCTAATCAAATCAAAAAACTTAAGCCCGATTTTATAGTTCTTGATGTCTTCTTAGAAGATGGTAATGCTTTTGAGTTTCTTGAAATGTTTGATCAGGTTGATTTTAGAATTATCTTTACTACTTCATATGCAAAATACGCTATTGATGCCTTTAAATTTAGTGCATTAGATTACTTATTAAAGCCCTATGAAGAGAAAGAGTTAATTACTGCTTTAAATAAAGTTATTGAAGATATCCATAAAACTAATTACCAATCACAACTCAACACATTACTCCATAACCTATCCAACAAAGGAGAATCAAAAAAAATCGTACTTAAAAATGCTGATGCTATGCATATAGTAGATGTAAAGGATATCTTATATGCAAAATCTGATAATAACTATACCACATTTTTACTCACCAATAGCAAAGAAATACTAGTTTCAAAACCGCTAAAATCTTATGATGTAAAGCTGGTTGACTACGGTTTTTTTAGGGTACATCAAAGTTTTTTGATTAATCTAAGTCATATATCCTCTTTTGATAAACGTAATGAAGAGGTTATCTTAAAACAAACTTATAGCATTCCTGTAGCTCAAAGTAGAAAAAAAAAGTTAATCGATTATATTGATCAACTTTTTTAGAATTCTCGCAAAATCCCATTAGTTACTAAAATCCTTACTTCAAATTCTCATTTTCAAAAAATACCACTGTTAATAGATATAACTTCGTGCATTAAAACACAATATCACTCATATCGTATAACAATTAAAACAATGAAAAAAGTAAGTATAGTAATACTGGCAGTTGTATTTCTATTTTCCTGTGGGAAAGATAAGAAAGAGGAAAAAGAACCAGGATTATTTGATATTATAGAAGATGTATCTGACCTGAGTAAAATGGCAGAAGAAGCAGAAAAAATTGAGGAAGAAAGTCAAGAGTTAATAAACGCTACTCCTATCTCTAATGAGGAGCTAAAGGCTCTTTTGCCCAATAATCTGATTGACTACCCAAGAAAAAAGTTTTCTATAGGAAATCAATTTATGCCTGATATGATTATGGCTGAAGCCGAGTACGAAAATGAAGATGGAAAGATTATATCTTTTTCTGTTATAGATGGTGCTGGAGAGACAGGAAGTGCTATGGTTACACTTGCCCGCCTAGGATTCTCAAGAGATTTTGAAGAACAAAGTGATAGGGGCTATAAAAAATCAACAACAATCAACGGCTACAGCGCTATTGAAAAAATAGAGAAAAATGATTATGATGATAGTGAAGACTCTAAAATAGAACTTCTTATTTCTAACAGATTTATCATTACTCTGGAAGGGGAAAAAACTTCTTTGAAACAATTAAAAAGCGCTGTAAATCAATTAAATCTTAAAGCTCTAGAACATAAAGCTGGATAATCTCGAAATCAAATAAATTTAATTAAAATTAAAAATGAAAAAAGTAGTATCAATATTATCTATATGCTTTGTATTTTCTATGTTTCAATCCTGCTACGTGATGAAAAAATCCAATGAGTTTTTTGGAATCGAAACATCAACACATAATACACTATACTTAATTGATATCTCAGGAAGTATGGAAGGCATTGATGAAGGCTCTATAAAAGATCAGGTTATGAGACAAGTAGGTAACGAAGCTGGCAATCAGGTAAGTAATGTTATTGGAGGAAAAATTGGTAGTATACTTGGTAAACAGGTTACTAAACAAGCTACCAAGCTTGGCGCAGTAAAACGAAAACTCATCCCTGCAATAAAAGGACTACCTGACGGAAAAAAATTCGCAGTTTTTGCCTACGAAAATCAGGTTACCAAACAGTCCACAGAATTTAGAGTATCAAGCAACATGTCGAGAACATCAGCAAATATTTTTGTTGAAAATCTAAAAGCCAGTGGAGGTACAAATACACTTGGTGGATTACTAGAAGCATTATCTTTTAATCAAGTACAAGAGATTGTTCTAATGAGTGATGGGCTACCCAACGGAGGTCCCGAAGCTGTACTAGAGGAAATAAGAAAAGTAAACACCAACAATATCATTATACACACTATTGCATTTGGTGAAGATGCAGATCATAACTTCATGAGAACATTAGCGCAAGAAAACAACGGTGTGTTTGTCACTTCAAAAATGTAATACATGAAAACCAATATAGGAATCTTATTATTTATTCTGAGTGTAACCTGTTTTGCAAATACTAGTGCTCAGGAATGTAGTGATGTTCTTTTTATGAAAAAGGGAGCATTACTGACATATACCGATTATAGTAAAAAGGGAAAAGAACTAAGCTCGACTGTTCATGAAACAATATCGGTTACACAAGAAAACGAAGAACATCATGCCGTAATTAAAGCGACCAAAAAAGATAAGAAAGGTAAAGAAACTTTTGCAACCAATTTTAATACCAGATGTAATGGTGGTCTATTTAGTGTAGATATGATGCGCTTTATGGATTATGATAAATTATCTGAACAACAAAAAGAAGGAGTTGCATTAGAAATAGACGGAGATGTTCTGGAGTTCCCTGTTAATAGTAATGTTGGTGATGAATTGGATGATGGTCATATTAATTTAAAATTAAACAGCCAAGGCTTTACTCTCGTTACAATGACATTTGATATAAAAAACAGAAAAATTATTGGCGAAGAAAATATTACCACTCCCGCAGGAACTTTTGCTTGTCAAAAAATAACTTTTGATTTTGAAAGTAAGTTTGGATTCATAAAAGTAAAAGGTAGTGGTATTGAATGGTACCATGATAATGTGGTAGTCATTAAATCAGAATCATATAACAAAAAAGGAAACCTAACAGGGTATCACCAACTAACCGGAATACAATAATTTACAGCATATACTTTTTTAGGCAAAAAACACAAAACGAAAAAAGTAGTTCATATGTTATCTAATCAAAAGTAAAATTCGAATACATTAAAAAAAGAAGCTGAATTACCTATTTAGAATTCAGCTTCTTTATGTTAAAAACCGATAAAAATCAATTGCCTTACTTTCTTTTAGGAATGGTAATCAATTCTGTTTGCCTATCATTTACATATTTAAATCCGGAAGCACCCCAGAATCCAGCTTCTTCAAGCATTACACGGATATCTTTTTTCCATTCTGGTATCGTAACTGTAGTATTTAATTCTATAGCATAAACAGTATTTTCGTATAAAGGATAATCTCCAGCTCCCTGAACTCCTTGCTGCGCATCCCACATCCCAATAGTAGGTCCTGCTGAATGACCATATAATCCCAATGGATGTGTATAGATTGAAGGTCTAAGTTCTTCTTCTCTCCCTTGAGCTAAGGATTTTAATAAAATCTCATTTCCTGTTTTACCTGTTTCAAAATTTGAAGTAAAGATATCTTGTACTCGATTTCCATCTGCAAATGCTTTAACCAAAAAATCTGGTGGGGTTATCTCTTCATTTTTAAGAATATAAGCATGCTGCTGGCAATCTGTATTTAATCTTAAATAAGAAATTCCAAAATCGCAATGTATTAGGTCTCCAGGACGAATCACTTTATCCTTTGGTCGATCAGAAAACGAAACAATATGATTTTGTAACATTTCTCCAGAACGTTGTATATCTACTGTAGGGTGAAACCAAGTCTTTAGCCCCATATCTATTACTTTTTGCCTTAACCACCATACAACATCATCTGTGGTAGTAGTTCCTGGTTGGATTACAGAGGTACTAAATGCTTCTTCAATGATATTATGAGTAATCCTTACTAACTCTTTATACATTTCCATCTCTTGTTCTGTACGAGTTTCTATCCAGGCGATTGCCAATTTCTCGGCAGAAGTTACCTTGGCGTGATACTCTTTAGGTAATACTTCTATAAACTCGTCATAATCAGTTTTAACTATACCATCCAAAATTCCGAAGTTTTTAGAATGATTTATTCCTATTTTTTGAGGATCTCTCTCACTGATAATATCTATCAAAGCCTTCCATTGATCAGGTTGCTTATCCTTATCCCAAGCCGAATCAATATTTTTTCCAACATTATATCTAGCTACCGCTAATTTCTCTATAGTATTTTTTGCTTTATCTCTATAAAATACCAAAATAGTTCTTCTTCTTGCATTTAGCCAGGTAGACGGTAACATTGTTTTGAGTACAGGATCTTCGTTGTATTCTCTAGAGATTAAAATCCACATATCAAATCCTGTACGATCCATTAATTGAGGCAAAAGGTTATTAAACCTATCCTCTAATACCATATCAATTACTGTGGCTCTTTCTTTTTCTGTAAGGATTTGTGCTTGTAAGGTATATGAGAATAGTACAACAAAAAAAATGATTTGTTTCATGAAGGTATAATTTAGTATTTTGTCTTCAGGTATTAACCTTGCTAAAAGTATCACAAAAACAAACGCCTACAAAATTTGCTAACTATATTGGGAAAACATTAGTTTTTTCTTTCTATCAAATTAAGAGTCATTTTAGTTGCCTTTATTAAAGGAGGTAAATATTCTTCCGTTATTAACTCTATCCAAATTGATTATATGTGTCTGTAGTTTTTGATCCGGCGAACCAAACTTAGTATACACTTTTACTTTAAGAAATTTGGGATATGTAAGATCCGGTATATAATTAACAGGAGTAAGAATATTAAGGAACCACTCTCCCGCTTCAATATTGGATAAAATATATTCATCAGATGTAAAGCCTTCTTTAATCTCCTCTTGCATTCTCTTTTTATTTTCTTCCTGAGTATGAGTTAATGTAAAGTATTGCTTTTTGGAGTTTATATATTGCAACTCAAATTCTGTTTGTGGATGTGACCACTCTGTAACAACTCTAAGATCATATTTGGGCAACATAAAATAACGCTGATCTACATTATTGATCTTCCATCTTTGATTACGTTTAGACAATAAGTTTCTAAAATCATTAGTAATTTGGTTATCCAATCCCTTAAATGTTTCAATTTCACTTATTTTATTCGCCGTAATATTTTTAAAATGATTTACCGATTCTTGATATTTTTGCCCTTCAAAATAAGTATTTGCCAAATCTAAATAAGTCTGAGATAGTGTAGGCGAAATAGTAATAATTTGTTTATACACATACTCTGCCTGGTCAAACAAACTGTGTTTTTCTAAATTAAAGGCTAATATTTTAAGAACAGAGGTATCATTTGGAAACAGTTCTATTAAATTAGACAGAACTCGTAATCCAATATCTGGTTTATTAATACCAAAAAAATAATCAGAGCTTTCTATAAAAAAGGTAATATTATTTTTATTGCTTTGTTGCATTCTCAAATACTGCTCATAAGATTTTTTATCCTTAGAAAACTTATGGAGTAATGTAATAAAACTAGAATCATTCGCTGTCACTACACTCAATGGGGATTCATATATTCTATATTCTATATCGGCTGCTTTATCATCTTTTACCTCTTCTTGAACTGCTTTATTTCCCGCTGTTTTTGTTGTAATTAAAACTACCCCATTACGCCCTACGGCTCCATATCTATTTGTTGCTGCTAATCCTTTAAGAACTGTTATATCAGCTATATTATTGGGGTCAATAAAATCATAATTTGCTTTATCCCAACCTATTTCACTCTGCGGAAGCGGAACTCCATCAACAATAAAAAAGGGATGACTTGTGAGCTGAATAGAGTTTATACCTCGTATTAATATATCACCGGCATTACCACTACTTCCTACTTTAACTCCTGCAATTTTTCCTGCAATTGCTTCTCCTAGCCCAAGCTTGGTTTCTCCTTTAATTTCTTCTGAGCTTACACTTTGTACTGCATATCCAATAGCTTTTATATTTACTTCTCTATCACCAATTTTTACCATCTCTGGTTTATCACTTTTTTTGGACTTAATTATAGCGGGATCAAGCTCATTAATAGTAGGTGTTAATTTAACATTTATGATATCTTCTTCTCCTACTTCGATCACTGCTTTTTTCATATTAACAGTACTAAAGACCAAAATATCACCTATGTCTACAGCTATTTTATACCTGCCGTACTGATCAGTAATTGTTCCTCTGTTTTTTTCATTTACTGTAATATTTACATTAGGAATTCCTTTGCTCTCATCGGTCACACTTCCTTCTATATACTTCTTAGCAGTGGTATTGCTTTTTTCGGTTACAAATTCTAATTTAGGTAATATAGCTTCTTCCTTAATGGCTTTTATTGATGAAGAAATGTCAGATTCCAAAAGATTTACATAATAACCACTATTATAGAAAGCGGTTTTGTGAAGGAATTTCTTATCAATATCCAATTTACTACTTATTGTAACAATCCTGGGACTATATAGGCTTGCTTCAAATTTGCCGAAATTATTATGACCATCTGTAAAAAAGAGTAACATCTCTTCTGATAAATCGGTATTGACCAAACTAAAATCTGAAGCTCCATCATACACCACTTCTTTAAGTTTATTCTTTAATGAACTCCAATTTGATTGTTTGACTTCAAGGTCTTCTGTACTCACTATTGCTGTATTAAAAACAACCAGTTTAACCTTTGAATTAGGATAAGCTTTAAAATAAGCATCTAAAAACTCGAATTCTTTGTTTATATTTTTATCCTTTTGAGACAAAGAAGCATCCCAATAAATAGCAGTATTCTTAAAACTTTCTACTAAAGAATTCTTTGCTAGAATTGTAGTAGTACAAAAGAATAAAATTGTGATAAAATAGTATTTTCTCATAAGCTAAATTTAATGAAAATTGCATCGCTAAAAAAACACTAACACTCTTGGGGCAAATGACACCAATTATTTCTGAAAAAAATTAAGCAATAGTATCCAGTACAACCTCCAACGTTTTTGACCTTTGTACCTTACCATTTTCGGTTTCTATAAATTGCGGAAGGAAATAAACTTCTTTAGGTATTTCATATTTGTCCAAGGTTTCTAGATTTTGGATTCCTTCTTTTAATGCAAGCAAGGCGATTTTGTCATATTCACGTTCAATGATTAAAACCACTTTATCTCCCAGTGTATCATCTGGAACACTTGCTATAAAAAAACGATGACCTATTAATAGTTGAAGTTTAGTTTCTATCTCTTCAGGGTATAGCTTAATTCCTCCACTATTAATTACATTATCATAGCGACCTTTCCATAAAAACTTCTTATATGTTTTAAGCTCTACAACATCATGAGTTATTATAGTTTCTTTATTTAACTGAGGCGCTTTGATAACTAAACAATTTCGATTATCGACACTAAGTGTAATATTGGGTAAGGCTTTAAAAAAACCGGCATCTTTTTTATCTTTTTTCTTTGGGTTTATTCTTCTTGCTGCAATATGTGAAACTGTTTCTGTCATGCCATACGTCTCATATATTTTTGTTTTCACACCTTGAACCAGCCCTTTTAGATTTTCTGAAACCGGACCACCCCCTACTATTAATTTTTTAATAAGATGAAGTCTATTTAGAGAGTTATCCAATTGTAATGGCACCATTGCACAAAAGTCATATTGTTTATAAACAGTATCCAGAGGGTTTGTTTTTGGAGGTGTTAAATCAATTTTCCACCCCAAGACCATAGCTCTAACCAACATCATTTTACCAGCAATATAATTTGCAGAAAGGCATAATAAAGCGGTAGTGTTTTCTTCAGATTTAAAGAATTTTCCGGTAGCTTTTGCACTATTGACCATATGCTCCTTAAATATCTTTATCTTCTTTGGTTTTCCTGTAGAGCCAGAAGTTTGCACTATGATATGATCTTTCTCATCTAGCCAGTCTAACAAAAAATTACCAGCTTCCTGTTCATATATTTCACCTTCTTTTATAAAACTATAGGCTAAACGTTTCAATTCTTCTCTATCCAAAGTATTCTTATTTATTGAGAAACTTTGGTGTATTTTTGGCTTATAAAATGTCCTCATCATTTGCATATCCAAATTTCAATTTTCTAACATACCTAAAGGTTATGAACACGTAAAGATTATATTATCATTCTGTAACCTCTTTCTCAGGAACAGCTGAAGGCACCTTTCCAAAAAGCTTATCTTTCCAGTTTGACCACTTATATTTTTTTGATAGAATATAAATAAAGATAGGGAAAACAATCAGTATAGGCATTAATATTTCGAATCCAGCACTTGGGTCAGAAACATCAATAAATATTGATTCTGTTTGAAGTGCAGTCCAATCTGCCGTTACTAAAAGTACAGTAATTAAATTATTAGCAGCATGAAAACCAAGAGCAAGCTCTAATCCTTCATCCATTAACGTAATGATTCCCAAAAATAATCCTGTACCAATATAATATACCATAAGAATTGGTCCTATTTTTTCAACTTCTGGATTAGCCGAATGCATTATACCAAAAAGTACAGATGTCAAAATCAATGGTGCCCACTTATTTTTAACAGCTAATCCTAACCCTTGCATCATATATCCTCTGAACAAATATTCTTCAAAACTAGTTTGTATTGGTACTAATACAATTGCAATCAGGGTAAGAATTAAAAATGGCATCGGTTTAAAATTAACCTGATATGTTTCTGGACTTGTATAATAAACAATAAGAGTGGATACAATTATAAAAGATGCCATTAAAAAGAAAACAAAAAACACCCGATTCCAATCCACTTTTTTTCTAATAGTAGTTAGAGACAAAATACTCTGTTGATGTACATAGCGTACCCAAAAAAACAAGCCCCCCAACAATACAACAAAAAATATCATGTTTTCTGCAAAAAACCTATTCTTTCCTTTACTACTTATTTGTTGTTCCATAATAGCAGTAACATCATTACCTAACATTTTTACTACTAGATAATTTATTCCCATTAATCCAATAAACAAGATTGGAATCGGCAAATATTTCCACATTCCTAATCTTCCTTGTCTTCCTTGTGTAATATACATCTATCTATAGAGTTTATATTAATTTAAATAATCCACAACCCATGTTCTTTCTGGGTTATATGTTAATTTTCCTTGAGTTACCACCAGGGGTGAATCAAAATTATTTGTGTACAATCCTCCTGTACCCAGACCTTGTGGCATTTCATTGTGTAATGTATGGGTAAATTGTGCTATAGCATTAAGTCCTATATTACTTTCTAGTGCACTGGTTATCCACCAACCTATCCCTAACGCTTTAGCGATTTCAATCCACTCCTTGGTACCTTTAAAACCGCCTATCAAACTCGGTTTTAGAATAATATATTGTGGTTGTATTGTTTGTAGCATTTTTTTCTTTTCTGTTACATCAAATACACCTATTAATTCTTCATCCAATGCAATGGGCAACGGAGTTACTTTACATAACTCTGCCATATGTAGGTGTTGTCCTTGCCGTATTGGTTGTTCAATACTATGTAAATCATAAGTCGAAAGGTTTTTTAATTTACCTAAGGCTTCTTCGGGAGTAAAGGCTCCATTAGCATCAACCCTTAACTCAATAACATCTGAAGAAAATTGTTCTCTTATATGCGATAACAAAGCTAGTTCGGTATCAAAATCAATAGCTCCTATCTTCATTTTTATACAATCAAACCCTTGATCTAATTTATCAATGATTTGCTTGTTCATGTATTCTTTTTCCCCCATCCATATCAACCCATTAATGGCTATAGGATCACTTTTTATTGTAAAGTCTGAAGGAAATAATAAAAAAGGAGAAGGACTTTCTAAGGATTTAAATGCCATTTCTACTCCAAATTGAATACTGGGGTATTCGATAAGTTCTTTCCAAAGTTGATCAACACCTAGTTGTATATTATTGCAAGTCCATTTTAATTTTTCTTCATAATCAGGACGATCATCGACACTAAGCGTTCTAAGAATTCCACATTCTCCAATTCCTTGATTTAAGCCATCCGAAATTACAATAAACCAAGTCTCTTTAGTCTTTAGAATTCCTCTGGACGTACCACTGGGTCTTTTAAACTGTAAAATATATTTATAATACTTGGCGTTCATTATAACTCTATACTCCCTCCTATTTCTAATAACATAAGGTCTTTATTTTTTTTAAAGAACTTTTGTATCGCCTCTTCCTTATTAATTTCTATATACCCAAATGTATTATAATGCACCCCCAGTACTTTATCACACTCAACAAAATCACTGGCTATAATCGCATCATCAACTCCCATTGTAAAATTATCTCCTATTGGTAAAATAGCTAAATCCAATGTATGTGTTAAAGGAATTAGTTTCATATCCATAGTTAGAGCCGTGTCTCCTGCTATATATACTGTTTTATGCTCACCTTCTATAATAAATCCTCCTGGTTGACCTCCATACGTACCATCAGCAAAGCTACTGGTATGTATCGCATTAACATATTTTACCTTTCCAAACTCAAAACTCCACGTACCTCCGTGATTCATTGGGTGTACTTCAATACCCATATTTTGATAATGCATTGCTATTTCATAATTAGAAACAATTGTAGCATTATTCCTTTTGGCAATCGATTCTGCATCCAAAACATGATCTTGATGCGCATGCGTTAACAAAATGTAGTCGGCTTTAATATCATGTATATCTATGGTATCTTTTGACAATGGATTTCCTGAGATAAATGGATCAACCAAAACATGAATATCGCCAATTTGAATTAGCAGTGTGTTTTGCCCGTAGAATGTAATTTTCATGCGTGAATATAATTTAAATTAATCAACTATCTAAAATAAAAACTTTATAGGTCGAATCTTTTCAAAAAATTCTTCTCTATATTAAACCATACCATAACCTTCTGACTGTTTCTATCTATATCTGCCTCCTAGTATAGATTTTATAGTATTAGCATAAGTCATAAAATCTGTCCTAAACTAAATAAAATAGATAACAAAAATGTGGATAAAGCTACTTTTTTGAGTTCTGGATCCAATACTTCAGAGTCTTTAGTTTTGGCAACTTTAATCATATGGACAATAAGTGGGATAAAGGCAATTAAAAAGATTAAATTCATTGGGTTATCATATGTAAAACAAAGGTAAATCAACATAGATATCATAGCGATAACTAGCAAAGAAAAATGATAAACTCTAGCTCGTTTAATTCCTAACTTTACCACAAGTGTATTTTTACCTACATTTTTATCATTATGATAATCTCTCATATTATTCAAATTCAACACTGCAGAGCTTAATAGTCCTACCGTTATGGCTGGTAGAAAAACAAAAAAATCTAATTGCTTGGTATACAAAAAATAGCATCCCACTACACTAACCAATCCAAAAAACACAAATACAAAAAGATCACCAAGTCCTCTATATCCATAAGCAGAACTACCCATTGTATATTTTATAGCAGCAATAATTGCAGCAACTCCTAGAACAAAAAACAATGTAGAATAAAAAAAGTTCTCTTTTCCAAAAGAAACATATATCAAAGCAATTGCCGCTCCAAGTGATACTAGTGCCATAAAGACAATACCTCGGTACATTTCTTTTTTAGAAATAGCTCCACTTTGTAAAGCCCTTTGTGGTCCTACTCTATCTACATTATCTGTTCCTTTTACCCCGTCACCATAATCATTTGCAAAATTAGAAAGAACTTGAAGACCGAGAGTAGTTAGAATGGCTAGCCAGAATATACAGGTAACAAAAAAATTGATATCTCCTAAAGCAGAGCCTGTAATAATACCCGAAATCGATAATGGCAAAGTTCGCAAACGCGCTGCAGATACCCAGGCTTTAAATTTGGTCATTGTTTATAATTTTGACTTCAAAGGAACAGTATTTTTATAAAAAAATAAAAATTAATTACATCAATTCTTTACCTTACTTACCATTGTATAAAATGTTTCAAATTGTAATATGAACATTTTTACGAATTTCGCAATTCTAACTATTCAATTTTTGTAAAGACTTTTATAGCTTAGCGTTTTGATAATACATTAAACTTCCATGAATAATATTTTAAAACCTATAATCCTTCTATTCCTTTGCCTCTCAATTGCATGTAAAAATAAACCAAAGGAAGAAATACCTAAAACTACCAAAACTCATAAAGAAGAATCGCCTGTTTCTGGTACGCTTCCTTTTATTTGGGAGGGATCAAATATATATTTTTTACTAACTGATAGGTTTAAAAATGGAGAAGCTACTAATGATAAAACTTTAGATCGAACTAAAAAAACTGGTAAATTGAGAGGTTTTGAAGGTGGAGATATCAAAGGTATTATTCAAAAAATTGAAGATGGATACTTCAATGACCTGGGTATAAATGTAATTTGGCTCAACCCTGTTGTAGAACAAATTCATGGAGTTGTAAACGAAGGTACCGGAGACACCTACCCTTTTCATGGGTATTGGACTAAAGATTGGACAAAAATTGATCCAAATTACGGCAACGAAAAAGACCTTAAACATTTAGTAGAAGTAGCCCATACTAAAGGTATAAGAATTCTTATGGATGTCGTAATGAATCACACAGGTCCTGTAACTGATCGAGATCCTGTTTGGCCAGATGATTGGGTACGAACTTCTCCTCAATGTAAATATAAAGATTATGAAAGTACAGTAGCCTGCACTTTGGTAAAAAACCTACCAGATATCAAAACCGAAAGTAACCAAAACGTAAAACTGCCTAAAACGTTGTTAGATAAATGGAAAACCGAAGGGCGATTAGAAATTGAACTATCCGAGATTGACATCTTCTTTACTAAAACAGGATTAAAACGATCCCCAAAGAACTATATCATTAAATGGCTTACTGATTATGTAAGAGAATTAGGCATTGATGGATATAGGGTAGATACCGTAAAACATGTAGAAGAAACTAGCTGGAGTATCCTTGCCGAACAAGCACAATTGGCATTTACAGAATGGAAGCTAAAAAATCCAGATAAAGTACTTGATGATAATAAATTTTACATTCTAGGAGAACTCTATGGGTATGGTATCGATGCCAAAAGATATTACAACTTTGGAAATCGTAAAGTTGATTTCTTTGCTTATGGTTTTGATAGTATGATCAATTTTCAATTTAAATATGATGCAACTCAAAATAACTATGAAGATTTGTTTGGCAAATATAGTAAAGCTCTATATACATTTTTAATAGGAAAAGGTATCGTAAATTATATAAGCTCCCATGATGATGGAAAACCTTTTGACCTAAATCGAAGTAAAACATATGAATCAGCTACCAAATTGTTACTATCCCCAGGTATATCCCAAATATATTATGGTGATGAGATAGCAAGACCATTAATTATTGAGGATACAAAAGGAGATGCCTCTCTTAGATCTAATATGGATTGGGAGACATTAAATAATGACGATACAAAAGAATTATTAAGTCATTGGCAAAAACTAGGACGCTTTAGAAGAGATCATCCTTCTGTAGGGGCAGGTAAACACAAGATAATCTCCAAAAAACCATATCTATTCTCTAGAAAGTATACCAAAAATGGGATTTCTGATAAAGTAGTAATAGGGTTGGATCTTCTAAAAGGAGAAAAAAAAATTAAGATTAACTCTGTTTTTCCTGAAGGTACCGTGCTAATCGATCAGTATTCTGGTATCGAAACAAAAGTTTTTAAAGACTCTGTCATGATTAATTCTAATTATGAAACTGTACTTCTGGCGCAAAAACTAGCAAATAAATAAGTAAAAGGATTTCATCTTATACCTAGTTCAAAAAAAAGCTGATTGGACAATGTTTTGTTAGAACACCTCGTTAAACCCTAATAACCTCAAGCATTCAAAACACCCATAAAAACCTGTTTATTAAATATTTACAACCTTATTTCAATCAAATTTGTAAGACTAAGACTATTGCATTTACATGAGTTCGCTATACCCCATGAAGAACTTACCTCCTTAGGATAAGGAGGTAAGTGTTGGGGAAAACAAAAAAAGTAAGGGAAAAATTGTAATTGGAATACTTGTCAAAGATAAAGAGGATTAGGGCATATATGGTTACGGTTTTACCTCAAACTTTAGCAGGAATAGTCTTATAAAACAACAAAATACAATTTAATTTGCTGATTAACAGTTATTTACATCAAAAACTTAATAATTGTTAAAAAATCTTAAAATAAAAAAAAATATATCTAAGTAAATAAATAATCATATTTGATTTCTCATAATACAGGAAAAATATAAATTTGCAATCATTAGTCGTTAATCATCTATATAACTTTACCCTCTTGGAAAATAAAAAAGCAATTAAATTAGTCGATAAAATTCTAGTAGATCTAGAACAAACAGGTATCAACACAGATGCGCTAATCGAAGATCTCAAAACATTACGAAGCTACGCTTTGGAAGAGCAAATACCACTAGTCGTAAAAGTACTGAGGTTTACTTACGAACATATTGAGGCAAACGATTCTTTTCTCATACCTATCCCAGATGATGAACCTATCGATGAAGATACTGAAGGAGTATCCAATGCTGAAGAAGTAAAAGACCCTGTAGAAAGCCTAAAATATTTGGTATCATTAACAAAAAGTCTTAAAAACCGAACAAACATATCTGACTTAAAAGAATATAGAGATGCTTTAATTAAATACTAAACAATTATAAAATTGTAGCATTACCACTTATAAGCACCATATCTACGTTAGATTGGTGCTTTTCTTTTTTAATAACATTAATTGTTTTTTAAAACTTCATCTATGGTAGTTAGATACTCATTAAACTCCATTAAATTATTATGCTTGCCATTAGTTACAGTGAACATCCTCTTATTTGGTATAGGTATACTATTAAATAACTGCAATCCGAATTTGTAAGGGACTACTCTATCACTTGTACCATGATAAATTGTAATATCACAAGTTACATTTTTTATAAATTCGTTTGAAGGGATGTGGTATCTCAAAATTATATCTAAAGGAAAAAATGGAAGCCAATTCTCTATCAAATGTTTCATACTGTAATACGGAGTCTCTAATACCAAACTATTGGGTTGATTATCTGATGCCACTTTTATAGCAACCCCAGTCCCCAAGGATCTGCCATAGATTATAATTTGATCCTCATTATATTTACTCAAAGCATAATTATAGAACAACTGCGCATCATCGTATAGTTTTTGTTCATTGATTTCTCCAGTACTTTTTCCATAACCTCTATAATCCATTATAATCACATCGTATTGCTTTGCTGCAAAAAAAGAAACTATTTCTCCCCAACGTTTCAAACTACCTTTATTTCCATGAAAGTATAAAATCACTCTTTTAGGGTTCTTATTGATAAAATGAACCGCATTAAGATGGTTACCATCTTCTGTTTTCAAAAAAACTTCTTTAAAAGGCTGATCAAATTGAAAAACATACTCCTGAGAGAGCTTTTGTGATTGAAAAATAATTTTTTCTTGAAAAAAATAAAGCACTAGAAGTATTACACAATAAAATAAGACTCCATACAACATTATGTTTTTCAATTTATGCATTAATTTTTTTTGTAGAATGCATAACCCCCATACTCGTATTTGAGAGATTTATTTTTTTTATTTTAGAATTAATAATCTCTCCAAGCATTTTATGATAGGATTCAAAATTATTTAAATTTTTATGTCCACCTCCTATTACTGTATACAATCGGGTAAGTTTAGGTCTAATTTTGGATAATTTAACACTTGACTTAAAAGGAATTAGCCTATCATGTGTTCCATGAATAATATGAATTGGGCAATTCACATACTTAAGCCATTTATAAGTAGGTATTGGATATCTCATTATTAAGGATACCGGCATAAATGGTATATACTTTGTAGCTACTTTGGTTAAACTATAATAAGGGGCATCCAGTATTAACATTTTTGGATTATTAATTGAAGCTAATTTAGTGGCAAACCCTGAACCCATAGAACGACCGTATAAGATTATATACTTTTCTTCTACTTTATCTTTAATCTTATTATATACAAACTGAAGGTCTCTTTTTATAGCTTTAAAAGAACGCCTACCTGTACTTTTTCCAAAACCTCGATAATCTAGCATAAATACATCATATCCATGTCGTGTAAAATCAACAGCAAACTTACCCCAACCTTTTATACTCTTAGAATTTCCTTTAAGATATAAAACAACACCCCTTGGGTTATTAACTTTAAAATGCAAGCCATTAAGTACTGCTCCATCACGTGTTTCCAGATTATATTCTTCTACTGTCTGATTATTATAATGAAACTCAAAATCCTTATCTAATTTTTCGGGTTTAAAAATAAAATACTCTTGTAAATAATATAATGCTATACTTACAACAACATATAGTATAAGAACAATAATTGCTATGTATCCCCAGTTTGGCATTTAATTATTCTTTTTGTAAGTACCTAATTTACAAAAAATTAAATTGAGGTATAAAAAAAATCCTGCCAAAGCAGGATTCTAGAAATTATCTTATATAATTTACTTATCGCCGTGCATCATAAATTCTAAATCGAACACCAACTCTTGCATATACATCAAAGAATTTACTATTCGCGTCGGTCAAATTATCAACAAAATCATTCATAACACCTACTTCTGCCATAATATCAAACATTTCACCTACCATCTGAGAGAAACCTACACCATAGACTCCACCAATAATAAGCTTCTCATAGGCTTCATCTTCTAATTCTATCCCTGCAACTTTAAAATTTGTATTTACCCTAAAAGAAGGTCCAACATTAATAAACCCACGAAATCGATCTTTTCCATCTCCTGTTAAATATCTAAATTTTGGGTTAAAACCTACCTGAAGGGTCTCTGCATCACCTACCCCTTCTATTTCGCTATTACGTTGCAAAAGATCTAGAGAAAAAACAATACTTGTTCTAGCTCTAACTCCCATTACATATCCATACCCTGCATTCACAAAAAAACCGGCTCCTCCGGTTGTTTCAACATTGTCTAGGTTTAATTTAGAAAAAGTTCCCCCAGCAGAAACTTCCCATCTATATTGCCCATAAGAGGTAAGAGAAATTACCAAAAAGAGGACAAAGAATACTGTTTTTTTCATCATTTCATGTTTAGATTTGAGGTTGAATTAAGGCGCAAAATACTAAAATTTAAAAAATGACCATAAAAAAACCCATCATATGATGGGTTTTTTTATGGTCATAATTGTATTTATGATCTTATTCTTTATGCATAAAAGCTTGTTTTTGTAACAAAAACTCTTCTGTTTCTACGATATCTTCGTCAGGAATACAACAATCTACCGGACACACAGCAGCACATTGAGGCTCCTCATGAAAACCTTTACACTCTGTACATTTATCAGGTACTATATAATAAATCTCATCACTAACTGGTTCTTGTGCCTCATCGGCATTTACCTCGTTACCACCAGGAAGCACTACATCTCCTTCCAAATCTGTTCCATCAGAATACCTCCAATCATCAGCACCTTCATAAATTGCCGTATTGGGGCATTCTGGCTCACAAGCACCACAGTTTATACATTCATCTGTTATTATAATTGCCATAGCTCTTTTTTATTCTAAATTTGCAGCACAAAAATAACTCGTAAACTAGTGATAAACAAATAAGAAATGCTATTAAATGATCGAATCCAAGCTTTTTCTAAATTAGGAAAGTTTCTTAGCCAATTTAAAACCACTGATTATCATAAGATTACTAGTGTCCCTTACACTGATGATTTCTATGATGAAATGATTAATAAGATAAATAATGCTATTCATTATAATGGGTGGTTTACCAAAGAAAATATTCTTTTCTCCATACAACAATGGAGCGAAGCCTTAACAGAAGACAATATAAAAGATTGGTTATCCGTATACGCATTAAAAGAAATTGAGCCAAAAACTATTGGTATTGTCATGGCAGGGAATATTCCACTAGTTGGATTCCATGATTTTCTTTCGGTACTTATTTCAGGACATAATGTTCTGGTAAAGCAATCTTCTAATGATAATCAAATACTTCCTTTTTTAGCTTCATACCTAATAGCAGTAGAACCTCTATTCGAAAAACGGATAAAATTTACAACGGAGCGGCTAACAGGTTTTGATGCAGTAATTGCCACAGGTAGTAATAATACTTCGCGCTATTTTGAGTACTATTTTGGTAAAGTTCCTAACATTATCAGAAAAAATAGAAACTCAATTGCTATTCTAACTGGTAAAGAGACAAAAGAACAACTCGAAGCTCTTGGAGAAGACATTTTTAGATATTATGGATTGGGTTGTAGAAGTGTGTCCAAAATAATGGTTCCAGAAAACTATGATTTTGATACCTTTTTTAAGGCAATGTACCCATACAATGACATTATCAATAGTGCAAAGTACGCAAACAATTATGACTATAATAAAGCTGTGTACCTAATGAGCAATTACAAATTATTCGAAAACGGATTTTTAATGCTCAAAGAAGATAAGAATTATGCTTCTCCAATAGCAACACTGTTTTATGAAACTTATCATTCTAAAGATGATCTAACAAAAAAAATAGAGGCTGACAAGGAAAAAATTCAATGTACCGTTAGTCTCGATTTCTCAGAAGAATGTGTCGATTTCGGAAAAACACAAAGCCCCCAACTTTCAGATTATGCAGATGGCATAGACATTATTAAGTTTTTATCAAAAATTAATTGAATAATTTATCATTTTGACAATACATTTTTATCATATTATTAGCACCTTTGTTGTGTTTTTTCGAACTCCTTTTTTGAGTTAGGAAAAGATCATAAATTAAATATTTAA
Organism: Aquimarina sediminis; assembly: GCF_002895435.1. Taxonomy (GTDB): domain Bacteria; phylum Bacteroidota; class Bacteroidia; order Flavobacteriales; family Flavobacteriaceae; genus Aquimarina; species Aquimarina sediminis. The sequence goes on along the minus strand of NZ_POYJ01000001.1, from coordinate 186,376 downwards.
CAACAATTAAAAACTACTAATGAAACGGATACAATTAAAAATAGTCAAAAACATAAATGTTTAAGGTCTTTTTATAATTGTTAAAGATTCCATGTGGCCATTTAAAACAACAAACATTAGCACATGAAAAAGCATAATTTTAGCGCTGGACCCTGCATTTTACCACAAGAAGTATTTAAAGAAGCATCACAAGCAGTGTTAGATTTTAACAACTCTGGTCTTTCCATCCTGGAAATATCGCATCGTAGTAAAGATTTTGTTGATGTTATGGAAGAAGCCCGTAGTCTGGCTTTAGAATTATTAGGTCTCGAAGGTAAGGGATACAAAGCATTATTTCTTCAAGGAGGAGCAAGTACTCAATTTTTAATGACTGCCTATAATTTACTACAATCAAAAGCGGGATACTTAAACACTGGAGCATGGAGCGATAAAGCTGTAAAAGAAGCAAAAAAGTTTGGTGAAGTAATTGAAGTTGCCTCTTCAAAAGATGCAAATTTCAATTTTATTCCCAAAAAATTAAATATTCCAACAGACTTGGATTATTTACACCTCACTAGTAATAACACTATCTACGGAACACAGTTAAAGGATTTTCCTACTACAGATATCCCATTGGTATGTGATATGAGTAGTGATATTTTTTCTAGACAATTAGACTTTTCTAAGTTTAGTTTAATTTATGCTGGTGCACAAAAAAATATGGGACCTGCAGGAACAACTCTCGTTGTTGTCAAAGAAGATATCCTTGGTAAGATAGAAAGAGATATCCCTTCTATGTTGGATTATCAAGTTCATATAAGTAAGGCTAGTATGTTTAATACACCTCCCGTTTATTCTGTTTATGTCTCCATGCTTACACTGCGTTGGTTAAAAAAACTTGGTGGAATAGCTGCAATAGAAGAATTGAACGAAAAAAAGGCTAACCTTATTTATTCAGAAATTGACGTAAACCCACTTTTTAAAGGGTTTGCTGCCAAAGAAGATCGTTCTAACATGAATGCAACTTTTACCTTGCAAAATGAAGATCTTAAAGAAACTTTTGATACGATGTGGAAAGAAGCTGGAATCAATGGGATCAATGGTCATAGAAGCGTCGGAGGTTATAGAGCAAGTATGTATAATGCACTGAGTTTAGAAAGTGTTGCTGCATTAGTAGATATAATGGACGACCTAGAGAGAAAAGCATAAATTCTAATATCACCTAAATTAAAAACTTAAGATTTACAACCATGAAAGTATTAGCAAACGACGGAGTATCCCAAAGTGGAATTAAAGCTTTAGAAAAAGAAGGATTTGAGGTTTTGACAACAACTGTCGCTCAAGATCAATTGGTAAATTACATTAATGAAAATGAAATTACAGTATTACTTGTTCGTAGTGCTACCAAAGTAAGAACCGATATTATTGATAATTGCCCTTCTCTAAAAATTATTGGTCGTGGTGGTGTTGGTATGGATAATATTGATGTAGCGTATGCCCGGGAAAAAGGATTGCATGTAATCAATACGCCGGCAGCTTCATCTGGGTCTGTGGCCGAACTGGTTTTTGCACATTTATATGGTAGTGTACGTTTTTTACATGACTCCAACCGTAATATGCCTTTAGAAGGTGATAGCAAATTCAAAAATCTTAAAAAAGCCTATGGTAGCGGTATCGAGCTAAGAGGAAAAACTCTTGGGGTTATTGGTATTGGACGTATTGGTCAGGCCACTGCAAAGATTGCAATTGGTGTTGGGATGAATGTTATTGCATATGACCCTTTTATTGAGGAAGTAGAAATCCCATTAGAGTTCTTTGACGGGCAATCACTAAATTTCAAAATTAAGACAGTATCTAAAGAAGAGGTGCTTAAAAATTCTGATTTTTTCACGTTGCATGTTCCTGCACAGAAAGAATATGTAATAGGAAAACCTGAAATAGAACAAATGAAGGATGGAGTAGGTATTATTAATGCTGCTCGTGGTGGAGTAATCGATGAGGTGGCATTGGTTGAAGCCTTGGAAAATGGAAAACTTGGCTTTGCTGGTCTTGATGTGTTCGAAAATGAACCTAGCCCTGCAATCAAAGTATTAATGAATAATAAGATATCATTAACTCCTCATATTGGTGCAGCTACTGGAGAAGCACAAGATCGTATTGGTCAGGAGTTGGCTGAACAGATTATTAATATTCTAAATTAGTTCTAAAACATAAGTGTTAGTACTAAGTACTAAGAAGGCGTTATTTCTATATTTGAAATAGCGCTTTTTTTGCTTTTTATCTTCCTATTCTGCCTTTCATCCTATTTCTGTCAAAATAAAACCCTTTTCTTTTTCTAATTCTAGCATTAAAAATGTAAATTTAGGTTCATAAAAAAACTACATTAACTATGTCTGGAATTTTAGAGCTATTAAATAGCCCAATGGGAAAACAAATTATTAACGGTGTAAGTTCTCAAACGGGGCAATCTGAAAGTAAAACAGGAGATTTATTAAGTATGGCAATGCCTGTATTAATGGGAGCGATGCAACGTAATGCATCTACACCCGAAGGTGCATCTGGCTTATTAGGCGCATTAACAGGTAAACATTCTGGAGGAATTTTGGATAACCTAGGTGGGCTTTTTGATGGTGGTGTTGACCAAAGTGTTACAGATGATGGAGCCGGTATTCTTGGTCATATTCTTGGTGGTAAGCAACCAGCAGTTGAAAATGCCCTAAGCCAAAAATCTGGAATCGATGCTGGTTCTGTAGCTCAAATACTTAAAGTTGCTGCACCAATACTCTTAGGGGTAATAGGAAAGCAAGCTAAACAAGGTAATGTAAGTGATGCCAATGGCTTGTCAAGCCTACTTGGTAGCATGTCTGGAGGCGGTAAAGGGTCACAACAACAATCTTTAATAGAATCTTTTCTTGATGCCGACGGAGATGGTAGTATATTAGATGATGTTGCGGGTATGTTATTAAATAGTGGAGGAAGTAAAAAAGGTGGTCTTGGAGGACTCCTAGGTGGACTTTTTGGAAAATAATCTAAATTTTATTAATTTAGAACTGAATAAAAGCTTATTAAAGTTTTAAAACTTTAATAAGCTTTTGTTTTAAAAACCCCTTCCCTGTTATGAGAAAATTACTAGTTTCGGTACTCATTCTATATACGATTAATAGTGCTTCTCAAATTGATGCAAATGCCTTATTAGTACTCCCTGCAGAAACTACTACCAGTATAAACAGTATTCCTATAGCCACAATACAAGAAGGCGCATTAATATTTGATACCGATAAAAAGAAAGTTTTTGAGTATAATGGTACCGAATGGAAAGAACTACTCACCCCTCCTTCTGTATTTCCTAAGACTGGAAATTATACCCTCATAGAAGCCGACAATGGGAATATTCTAACTTTTAATAGTACAACAGATGTTACTTTGACAGTTCCTTCTGCCCTTCCCATTGGTTTTAATGTTAGTATATATCAGATTGGAAATGGAAAAGTCACCATAACAGGAGCAGGTGGAGTTACTATAAAAAATAGATTACTTAGATTTAGTACAGCTGGATTAGATGCTGGTGCAGGAATCGTTTGTACTAGTACAAACGTATTTCACGTAACAGGAGATTTAAAAAGAAATTAAGCTATGACAAAAGTATTGCTTTGCATATTAATTCTTTTTTCTAGCATTTGTAATAGCCAAATTAGTCAATACAATCATTTCCCTACGATGAGACCATCTCATATTCTGGATGAGAAACTGACAGATATTAGCTTTGCATTTTCATTAAGGGTAGTAGAATCTGATTACAATGGTCCTTTGATACGTTTAAGAAGGGATAGTGATAATGCGCAGCAAGATTTTGGTTGGGCTGATAATGATATAGTGGATATAGACGCTATAAATGCTTGGCGTGGAGCTGCAAATGTGTTTGTTGTTACATGGTATGACCAAAGTGGACTAGGTAGAAATGCCGTTCAAAACACAAATGCCTTTCAGCCTCGTTTTATAACAGACCCTATTAGACCCTATTTTTTTGGTGATGGTACCGACGATAGATTAGATATTAATACTAGTATACAAATATTGACCAATGCTGGTGTAAACGGATCTTTACTAACAGTTATATATTCTACATCCAATAATAATTTTTCTTTTGGAACCAGAAGACCAGGAGCTAGTGCAGACAGATGGTCTGTTCATGTCAATTGGACCAACAATAGAGTATATTTTGATTCTGGTATTTGTTGTAGCAACCCAGTACGGTGGGCTACAAATGTCAATAATCAATGGCAACAATTCTCTTTTATCAGGGCTAATATTGTACAAACGATTAGACGATCTGGAACTGTTTTAAGAACAGGCAACTATACATTAGGGCGTTGTACTGCTACTAATGGAGCCGGGATTTTGTATTCGAATGGGGTAAATTCAAACTTTTCAACCAATAGGTTTACAGAGCTAATTATGTATCGCATGGATATTAACCTCACAGACATTCAGGAAATTGAAGAAAATCAAATTGATTTTTGGAATTTATAATTTCTACAACACTACTCTATTTCTTTTTTGGATATATTTATAGGGTTATGAAATACTTTATCTTTTTTAGTCTACTTTTTTTATTTATTGTAAGTTGCGCTACTACCAAATCAAAAAAATCAGATACGGCTTCTATTAATTCTACTTCGGACACATTGCGAATAGCGAATGATAGTCTCGAGTATGAAATTCTTATTATTGAGCCAGGATTTAATTCATGGCTGGTAACACAAAGACCAAGAGGATATTATGGAGAGACGTATTTAGAAAACAGGAATCGAATATATGTGACAGAATACAACAATCGCGTCTTGCAACCCTTACGGTATGATCCCGCATTATATGTACAACAAATTAATTATGACCCCACTATTCGTTATGGGTACGAAGTGAACTACCTTCTTTATAATTACTTCTTATATTTTGAAAGACAATATCGCCAACGATTTATTGTAACAAGAGGTAATCGATATTGATTTACTTCCATTTTAGTTGTATTTTTACATCATGCAAAAATTCAAGGATCGTTGGGAAATAAAGAGTAATTGGCAATTGATATTCCCTGTATTGGGATTGTTAAGTTTGGCATTTTCTTCTTACTTACTTAGTATATACATATTGGATATAATAAAGATAGATCAAACTGATAGTATGTATCTTGGTATACTATCGACTTTAATCCTTTTCTTCTCTTTCCTATTTCTTTTTATTACGCTAAGGCTTTTCAAAATTCTAAGAACCAAATGGGCTGTTTCCTATAGATGGGAGTTAATCGCAATCTTTATTGCTTTTGCAATAACAGGGTCTACAGCAGCACGAATTTCTGACCCAATACTTTCGTTTATAGGTTTGCAAGAAGAAACTACAAATGGTTGGATCTATTGGTCTGCCAGAATTTTTCTAATATTCCCTGTTTATCAGGTATTGCTTCTTGTTGTAGGCTGGCTTTTTGGGCAGTTTAAGTTTTTCTGGAATTTTGAGAAAAAAATGCTACGTAGAATGGGGTTCGCTCGCTTTATAAAAGATTAAGAAACATCTATGTCGATAACTTCTTTAACTTTTTCCTTTTTAATCACATAAGTATACACCCACATAATTGTAAATGTAGGTATTACATCCAAACCAGGTAATGCTTCTTCTACAAAAGTGAATACTCCTGCTGCTTTTCCTACATTACCTTTATACATTCTTGTCATTAACCAACCTGCTATTGGTGCCCAAATAACATCACCGAACTCCCCTACTCCTGGGATTACATAAGTAACCATCCCTAGTCCATCAAAAAGTAAGCTTAATCCTAGTTTTTTGTATTTTTCTTTTGCCATATATTTATGAATTGTTTATGTTTAATATACAATAAATAAAGCAAAGAGTATTCCAAAAATTTACTACCCTAGATCAGCAGTAATTAATCTCAAAAATTCTGTACGTGTTTCAATTTTTTCAAATTGACCTCTAAAACCCGAAGTAGTAGTAACAGAATTTTGCTTTTGCACACCTCTCATCATCATACACATATGGGAGGCTTCAATAACCACTGCTACTCCCTTAGGTTTTAATGTATTATTAATACATTCCAAAATATCATGTGTAAGTCTTTCCTGAACCTGTAGCCTTCTGGCAAAAACATCAACAATTCTTGGTAATTTACTCAACCCTACAATGTGCCCATTTGGTATATATGCAATATGAGCTTTTCCGAAAAAAGGTAACATATGGTGCTCACACAAAGAGTATAGTTCGATATCTTTAACGATAACCATATCATCATAATCTTCTTTAAACATAGCTCCTTTAAGTATATCTGCAGGATCCTGATGATATCCTTGGGTTAGGAACTGCATTGCCTTAGCAGCTCTTTCTGGAGTTTTTACAATACCTTCTCTTTTAACATCCTCACCTAGGTTTTCTATAATTGATTCAAATTTTTCTTTAACTTCTTCTGTTACATCAATATTGTACTCTTCAAAATTTTTGTATAGCATAGCCACTAATTCTAATTTCTTTTTTTTAAAGGTAATATTTAATTTGATAGAATCATGTTTGCAAAAAACATTTTAACCTATTCTATATAATAATTACAAATTAAATAAAATTTCACCTTAGTTAATTCAAACATTATGTTTCCTTCATTATAACTTCTTTGATAAAAATTTGGAGCCAGATATATTACATATTTCCTATTTTGCAAATCGTATACACTCGTTTCTGTATTCTTAATTTTTTAACAAAAGAGGATAAATATTCAATACTTCGCATCTTTTTAACTTTTCGTTAGTACGACATCTCCTATCACAAGCCTAGTTTTGCACAAAAAGCAAAAAAAGGTAAGATTTTTATTACAGTTTTATGGATATACAACTACGTTCAAACATTAATACATTTATAGTACTCTTTTGTACATTATTCTCTTTTGCTCAAGAAAAGAAAGAAATTATTGCACAACGAATCACTACTCCTCCAAAAATTGATGGTGTATTAAATGATGATATCTGGAAAACTCTTCCTGCACACAGCAATTTTGTAATGTGGAAACCAGGAAATGAAGGTAGTATATCAAACAACATGCAATCAGAGGTAAAAATGGCATATGACAATAAAGCTGTCTATTTTGCTGCATACTTATATGATGACCAACCTGATAAAATATTAAGGCAATTTAGTCAACGTGATGATATTTTTGTACAAGCAGATTTTTTTAGTATTGCGATTAACACTTATAATGACGGGATCAATGAAACACGTTTTTTTATAACTAGTGCTGGTACTATAGGCGATGCTAGAGCTGATCAATTTAGAGAGGACTTTAGCTATAATGTGGTGTTTGATGCCAAAGTTTCTTTTGATAATAAAGGATGGTATGCCGAATTTAAGATACCTTACAATGCCCTTAGATTTCCTGAAGTGGATGTACAGGATTGGAGTATCAATTTTTATAGAAGATTACAACATAAAAATCAAACTCATTCCTGGAATTTTATAGATAATAAAATTGGGCAACCTACACAATACAACGGTTTGGTTAAAGGTGTAAAAAACATTAACCCTCCTGTAAGACTAACTTTTTTCCCTTTTGTACAAGGCTTGGTATCGAGTACAGATGGGGAAACCGAAACTGATTTTAGCGCAGGTATGGATGTAAAATATGGACTGAGTGATAGTTTTACGCTAGATGCTACTCTTATACCGGACTTTGGGCAAGCAGCTTTTGATGAAGTCCGTCTTAATCTAGGACCATTTGAACAAACATTTGGAGAAAACAGGCAGTTTTTTACTGAAGGGACAGAGCTTTTTAATAAAGGAAACATCTTCTTTTCTAGAAGAGTTGGAGGAAAAGCGTCGACATCAATATCTGATGATGATCTTTATGAAAATGAAGTTGCAGAAGATGCTCCCTCTAAAATTAACCTACTTAACGCTCTCAAAGTTTCTGGTAGAACCAAAAACAACCTTGGTATAGGAGTATTTAATGCAATTACCGAAAAAACAAAACTTAGAATTACCGATACCATAACAGGTAATAGCCGTGAAAAAGTTATTGAACCATTAGCAAATTACAATATTATTGTTTTGGATCAGCAATTTAATAAGAACTCATCTCTATCACTAATCAATACAAGTGTCATAAGAAATGGAAGTGAATTTAGAAATGCTAATGTCTCTGGACTGGTATGGAATCTTTCTAACAAGGCTAATTCACACCGCCTCACAGGAAGATCTATAGTTAGTCATATTAATTTGCCTGGTGATAATATCGCTGGTTTTGCTACAGAAATTGATTTTGATAGAATAAAAGGTAAAATAAGATATGGATTCGGTTATGATTTAGCGAATAAAACATATGACATTAATGATTTAGGAGTGAATTTTCGAAATAATTTTAATAATTTTCGAGTTAATGCTTCTTATCAGATTTTTGAACCTAAAGGATGGTTTAATAGGTATCGATTTAACGTTTTTGTGAGACATCAACGCTTATACGACCCAAGTATAAAAACTCAAAATACAATTGGCGGAGACTGGTTCTTTATAACCAAAAAACGATTTGCTTTTGGAGGCAGAGCTGCTTTCAATTCCAAAACCAAAGACTATTTTGAACCTCGTGTCGATGGTCGGTTTGTTACATTTAACTCTAGTTTGGGAGGTAGAATGTTTGTCTCTTCTGATTATAGAAAAAAATTTGCATATGATATCAGCGCCGGAACCAGACAATGGTTTGGTGATCAACAAGAAATATATAGGATAGAAGTCTCACCTAGATATCGTTTTACGGATAAGTTATTACTCATCTGGCGATCAGAATATTTTAATCGCCCGAATAATTTTGGGTATATCGATGATAATGATAATGATGTGTTTTTGGGTCAGCGGGATATTATCTCATTAGAAAACTCCTTAAGCGCCAGTTATAATTTTGACCCCTATAAAGCCGTAAGTTTACGTTTTAGAAATTTCTGGAGTACGGCAGATTACTCTGATAATGTCTTTTATGTTTTAAATGAAGATGGTTCTAGGTCTCAAATAGATTATGATATCTCAGAAGACAACCCTAATACTAATTTTAATATTTGGAATCTCGATTTAAGTTTTAATTGGAGATTCGCTCCTGGTAGTGAAGCTACTCTACTATATCGTAATAAAATCTTTAATGACGATGAACTATCTACTCTAAATTATACGCAAAGTTTAGATAATTTATTTAATCAGCCAATACAGCATACTTTATCGCTTAGAGTAGTATATTTCCTAGATGTGAATAATTTAAAACGTTCTTCTAAAGGATAATCTTGGGGATTCTGATGATATTGATTACTTTCACTCTTTCAAGTAAAAAACAGATGATAAAAGCTAGTAATATTCATAAAAACTATGGAGACCTTCATGTACTTAAAGGAGTGGATCTACATATTAAAAAAGGAGAAGTTATTTCTATTGTTGGAGCTTCTGGCGCAGGAAAAACAACATTATTGCAAATTTTGGGGACTTTGGATCATATTACTGAATCTAAGGAAAGTAGTTTGTTTATTAACGAATCCAACATCAACCAATTATCTCAGAAACAACTTTCAAAATTTAGAAACGAGCAGCTAGGCTTTATCTTTCAGTTTCATCAATTATTACCCGAGTTTACAGCGCTAGAAAATGTATGTATTCCTGCATTTATAAAAAAAACTCCAAAAGCTGAAGTAGAAAAAAGAGCTAAAGAGCTTTTGGATTTTCTTGGACTTGCTCATAGATATGACCACAAACCTAGTGAGCTTTCTGGAGGAGAACAACAACGAGTAGCGGTTGCTAGGGCATTAGTAAACAACCCAAAGGTAATTTTTGCAGATGAACCGTCTGGAAATTTGGATAGTGAAGCTGCAGAAAACTTACATCAGCTGTTTTTTAAACTTAGAGATGAGTTTGGGCAGACTTTTGTAATTGTAACACATAATCAAGAACTAGCCAATATGGCAGATAGAAAATTGGTTATGGTAGATGGTAAAATTGTAGGGTAATAACAATACAACGTTACTTTTTCTTTATTTAAACACAAAAATGGTCACTATTATGTGACCATTTTATAATAAAGCTTCAAAGTTCTTAATTTGTTTTGTTATATCTTAATATAGGTACTGTATCGCTCTAGCATCATTTCTATTGAAAACTCCGTTCTCATTACCAGTAGCACAAGAAATCATTATAGAAGTCCTATCAATACCAGTAGGAGTTCCAGGAATATGAATAGCACCATCAGAACCTTGTCCTTCGTTACTACCATCACAAGATCTTGCAAACCAATCTGTATGACGCAAACCAATACAATGCCCCATCTCATGTGTAATTACATGCGTAGCATAAGTTACACCATTTCTGGCAACGTTAGGTCCAATTCTCGCCCATTTATAAGCTCTACCACCAGAAGGAAATCCTGCTAACCCTCCTGCACCCAAGTCACTTCTTACATACACCACTAAATCGGCAGCCTGATAGTTCGTACCAAAACTTAGTCTCATATTAAGAGAAGTATTTAGGTTGTTAAAATTCGCCACTGCTCTTTGTAAAGCCTGTCTTCCTGTATTAGACAACCCATTACCGCCGCCGCCAGTATAACCAAGTACATTGATAGTACGGTTACGACTAGATATCAGGTTACGGGTTCTATACTGCTTATTTCCATTCTCAAGTGTTTCTAATGCAACTTGATCCGAAAGACCCTGAACAGGTATTCCTAGATCAGTTCCATTTACGAAATAATCTCCAACACTTCCATCAAGATCTTCTATTGTCTCGATAGTAACATTTTTTGTATTAACCCCCATTTTTGTTAATTTAAGAAGCTGTTCTTTTGTAGGAACATTATCCACTTCATTTATTTCTGAAGCGACCTCTTCTTTTTGGCAAGAAGTTATACATCCTGCCACTATAGCGCTAAGCGCTAATAATTTAATAATTTTCATGTTATTTGTAGTTAATTTGTGTAAAATGCATAAAGACCTATAAGTCTTTATAGTTTCAATTTTAAAAGTTAATTATTAAGAACTCTGAAACCTTAATAGTTAAGTTGAGCGTAATTAGGATAGTAAATCGTCTAATGGTTCAAAAGGTATCTTAAACAAAGTAAAAACCGGGTCGAAAATATGCAGACCCCTCTATATCAAAATTTGGTAAGTAATTTTTGATGACAATTCTCGATCAAATAATAGTAAACCCAAATTTCCAAGATACTTAGGCTAAACACCTATATGAATCTCAAAAAAGTTGGTTAAAATTAAATGCCGGTTTATTACTTTGTAAACAACCAAGAACAATTATCTATAGTAATTCTATAGGCTATTTTCTTTATAAGTCAAAAATAGGATCGAATTGATGCTAAAAAAAGTATTCATAATATTGAGTTTGTGTTAGAATAGTTGATGCTAAATTCAACAAAAAAAACACCTATATCAACAATTAAGTGTCCATTAACGTGATTTAGGACATCTTAAATCGTGTTTCAAAACAACATAAATATTTAAAAATCAAATACTTGAATCTTTAACATATGAAGAAGGTGGTACTCCTACGATTTCCTTGAAATTTTTATAGAAAGAGGCTCTAGAATTAAAACCAACCTCATTTGCTATAGCAGAAATACTAAATTTTTTGTGCCTATCCATGGACAAAAGTTTCTTAAATTCTTCGATCCTGTAGTAATTAATATAATTATTAAAGTTCTTATGTTCTATTTTGTTAATTGCTTTAGAAATTAATCTTTCAGGAAGCTTAACCTCTTTAGAAAATGTTTTTAAACTAATAGAAGGGTTTAAATATGCTTTGGTTTCAACCATATAATCATCAATAATTCGTATGATATGCTCTAACTCTGCCTTGGTCTCTTTTTCTTCTATTTTGGGAGAGATTATATTAACAATATTAATCTGAACTAAACTAGCTATGGTAATATAATAAAGGGATAGTAAATAAATCGAATCAAAAGCAATCTGAATAAACTCATCATCTGGAAATACCCTTAACAGTTGAGAAGTAACATTAAAACAAATACATACGACACAAAAAATTGTCAGCCAATTTAATGATTTGAACTTTGTAACCTCATATACATGAGGCAATTGTTGTTTATGTTTACCATTAATTCTGATAATCATTATAGATATTATTACAATATAAATTGAAGATGCTATATAAATAATGGTATTGAGATATATTTCTTGAAAAGTTATATGTATCTCTGGATTATATAGTACTATACCAAAAAGTACAGATAAAAGTAGAAATTCAACAATCGCAGGAATATAGTAATGTAGTTTATTTTTTATTTGAATCCCCGCTGTTTCTACAGCATAAAACAACAAGAAGTTCAGACTTAAAAAATCAAACCGAAAAGGTTGGTAATAAAGAGCTGGATGCTCTACTACTTTAAAAACAAAGTATATCGTCAGCTCTACAAATAAGGTAGCAAAAAACAATCCCAAATAACGATTAACATGTACTTTTTTGGATCGATAAAAAAGTAAAACAACGGTAATAACTAACGTTTGTAAGGCACTTATTAAAATTAGGTAATCTATAATTTCCATTTCAAAAATCTTTTAAATAGCAAAAAATCACTGACTACTATTTTATTTAGATTCATGTAAACAAGAATATTAAGTAAAATCAAAAATATGATTTTTTAATCAGACTAAAGTAACTAAACTATATTACTCTTCGTTTTATTGTATTAAAAATACGTTTTAACCGCATATGATTTTTAAATAATTCTAATCTTTGTATCTTCAATAGACAATGATAAAGATTTTTTAATAGACCGTTGTGAAAAGACTTAGTAAAGCAGAGCTCAAAGATTTCTTAGATGAAAAATCCATTTTTTATGAGCAACCAAAGTTTATCGAAACAGACCCTATACAGATTCCTCACTTATTTACTAAAAAACAGGACATAGAAATTTCTGGTTTTTTAACTGCCACTATTTCGTGGGGGAACAGAAAAAGTATTTTAAAAAATGCGCATAAGTTAATGGAGCTTCTTGGTAATAGCCCTTATGATTTTATTATTAATCATACTGAGAATGATTTCCATCGTTTTGAAGGTTTTGTACACAGAACTTTCAATAGTATAGATCTTTCTTATTTTGTTACCGCTTTAAAGCATATCTATACCAAATATAATGACATGGAGGGTTTCTTTATGCAGTATCAAAATGAAGACAACTTACAGAATGCAATTCACAACTTCAAAAAAGAATTCTTTTGTCTTCCGCATCAATCTAGAACAGAAAAACATATAAGTGACCCTAATAAAAACTCTGCTGCCAAACGCATCAATATGTTTCTTAGATGGATGGTAAGAGATTCGGTAGCAGGTGTCGATTTTGGTATTTGGAAAAATCTCTCTCCTGCTCAACTATCGTGCCCTCTGGATGTGCATTCTGGAAATGTAGCTCGTAAGCTAGGAATACTTAAGCGAAAACAGAACGATGGAAAAGCTTTGTTAGAACTTGATACTCAACTAAGATCTCTAGATAGTAATGATCCCGTTAAATACGATTATGCATTATTTGGATTAGGAGTTTTTGAAAAATTCTAAAAATAGAGCCCTAAATCTTGTATATTTAAAAGTAAAACTAAAATTCAAGGCTCTATTTATAACTATTGGAGATTTAGTTATAGTTTGAGGTTGTCACATTATCATCAGACAACGTTTTTACATATGCCACTATAGCGTTTAATTCTTCTTTTGTTAGGCTTAATTCATCAAAAGGCAATGTCTGATGCTGTAAATCAAATCCTAATCCACCTCCACCTCCTAGATTATAAAACTCCATCACTTCTTCTAGGGTACTATACACTCCATTATGCATGTATGGAGCTGTAAGATCTGCATTTCTAATCGAGGGTGTTTTGAACATTCCTTTATGCAGTTGTTCTTTAAATCTCCAATAAAACCCTAAATCATCATCAATTTTCTTATTTTCTGAAGTCTCGGGAATACCTATAACCTCTTTCTCTGTTTCTGTAAAAAAAGGAGGCACTGTGCCATTAGTAAGTGGTATAAAATGACAAGTAGCACACAGAGCTTTACCCATAAATAGATTAAACCCTAATTTTTCTTCGTTAGTAAATGTATTGAGTTCTCCTCTTATGTTTTTATCAAATTTAGAATCAAAACCATTCAAAGTAGAGATGTAAGAAGATATAGCTTTTATAACTTCAGTATTTCTTGTAGATATCCCTCCATACGCCTCTGTAAACAATCTAATATAAGTTGTATCTCTTAGAATAGTATCAGAAAACTCATGAACAGATGAATCAAACTCTTTATCATTTATAAATACTGATGATATTTGATCTAACAATGTTTGTGATCTGCCATCCCAGAAAAAACTTTGTTGAAATGCCGAATTTATAAGTGTTGGAGTATTTCTTTGAAGAGGTTGCCCCTTATTACTCAGGTTTACAACCATACCATCTGCATATGCCTTTTCTGGTACATGACAAGTGGCGCAAGACATTGTTCCTTTTTTGGAAAGGTTCTCATCAAAAAAAAGTTTTTCTCCTAAGACTATCTGCTTATCTGTCGGATTTCGGTTAACGGTTGGTGTAAAATAATCAAGATTAAAACTGTTTTTTTCAAAAAATGTCGGAGCATCATAGTTAAATGGTTGTATATCCTCTCCATTCCACAATCCGCTTTCTTTTCTTATAGCTACCCAGTTTCTGGTTATTGGATTCATGTAATCTCTTATAAAAGTATACCTATCAAAAGTTTCAAAATTGATATTTCCTTCAATAAATCGTATTGAATTATTGATATTAGTAATAAACTCCTTGTTCAGGTTTGGATTCTTCTTTACTATCAAAAATTGAATGCTGTTTTTATATACGTACCTCAAACTTTCTAAGGAGATAATAGTTTCCTCTATTCCCAAATGACTTACAGGCGTATCAAATCCTGAGATAGCAAGGCTAATTATTCTAAATAATTGTTGGTGAGTTGCTTTGAAAAACCGTTGAGGATTTAATGCTCTTTTTTCGATGTTTTTTTTAAGGTTTACTAATAATCCCTTGGTAATATCAACTTCTCTCACAAAATCTACATTGCTAACGCCTCCTTCATACACACTTTCTTCTATTTTTTGAAACCCCACAGGCTCTAAAATCTTACCATTATCTTCTTTATAAACAGGAAGTGCAGGACCATTTACTCTATGTCCTACTTCTGGATTTAAGTAAGATGCATAAGGTTCTGATCTTTTAAATGATGCTCTAGCTTTTACAAAAAAAGTCTTTGCATTTTTTCCTTGTACTCCTTCATCCCTAAGTTTGTCCAGATATGAGATAGAGTTTACAATATGCTCTAGGTAATACCCTTGTGCTACTTCCCAGTCTGGTGTTGTACTATCCAAATAAACTACATTCTTTTTACAAGATATAAGCACTAAAAATAAACTAATTACACCTATTACTTTGCGAGAAATATTTATCATTTTATACAGTTTTATGCAAATGAAAAAGGACCTCCATTAAGATAATGGAGCCCTTTTTTAAAATTTTAATACTTCAATAGTGTTACCTAGGAAGTCCTTGTAATATTACAATCTGGGATGCCTGGTCATCTTCTTTGGTTGTATTGGTATGACCATCAAGATTCATAAAATCTGGACTTTCCCAATAGTGTGGCTGTACTGCTAAAAGAAATGTTCCAGGAATACCAACTTTATCAGATACATCGATTAGAGAACCAAATTCTCCACTAATCCCTGTACTATTGTTGGGGTCCAAATCTTGGCGAACTACTAATTCTAATACTTTGCTTGGATTGTTACCATTGATATCTGTTTGATAAATATATGCCGAATGACCTCTACTAAATGAGTTAGGGTCTTCTTGAATATATACGAAGTTTTCTGTTACACAGATATTATCAGGACTTTGAAGCATTCCTAAATTACCATCCATATTATTTGTATCGGTATTACCACTTACGATCTGGGTTAACTTACCTGTTAAAGGAGAAGCCTCATCAAGCTCTAATTTATATACTGTACCCCAATCATTATAAGTTCCTCTTCCTGGTCCTCTTCCCGTTACTGCAAAGAATACGTTTCGACCATTTGCATCGTTTCCTTTTTGATAATCCACATCTTCAACTCTCATAAATTGAGAGGCAAAAACATTTGTGCAAGCAGTTTCCATCTCACTTTTGGTTAAATCCTTACCATTTGGGATTTCTACAAACTCTATATCATATGTAACTTGAAAATCAAGTTGACTTTCGTTATACGTAGTATTTGCTACTACGTTTTGTGTTCCTCCCGCTCCATCGGAGAATTGTTTAAAACGTAAAACATAAATTTTTCCATTATCCAAATCATCATCCCCATTTTCTGAGTAATATAAAGTTACTTGTCCTTCTGAACCACTAGAGTCATCATCACCACCAATAATTACCGTTTTCCCTGTATACGTATTCTTTGGTAACGGAACCGCATTTTCCCAAGAAAACTCTCCCAAGGCATCTAATCCAAAATCTGCATCTGGTGTTGGAGTTGTAACCCTTGGGTCAATTCCTTTTACATCATAATTAATGCTCTCTGAAGCTGATAAAAAGATATCCTTGGTACCTCCATGAATTTCTGCTTCCCACATTGTACCTGAGCATTGACGAGCAAAATCTGATACCCCAGAATGTAATAAATAATCTCCTGATGTAGGAATCAAATTTTCATCAAGATGTATTCTTGCAACCGCATAACTGTCTTCGCAATTTACTACATACATATACCCTCCATTTTCATTTTTTAAAAATCCAGCGCCGTCTGCAGATCCAGCTAACTGAAAACTACCTCCTATTACATCTGGAGTAGTTATTAAAGAATAGGCCTGCACATAATTAAACTGTGGAGCTATAGCAACCAATGGATCATAAGATGATTTATTCGAAAAGATTGTTGGAGAAGGAACAAAATCTTCTCCATCTTCTCCATCAGCACCATCCTGACCATCAACTCCATCAACTCCATTAATTCCATTAAGACCATCTTCTCCATCTTCACAACTCATAAAAGATATAAAAGCGATAGATATCATAAATATTTGTAAGGTAACATTGCGTAAACTTTTCATTTTTTCTCTAATTTAATTTGTTATTGTTTTCCCGTAAAAGTATTCGCAGCAGATAGAAGAATGGTTAATTAATGGTAGTGATTAGGTAAACATAATTTTAAGTTTATGTTACCCCGGTTACCTAACTATTACTATTTAGAATTAATCCTATTAGCAAAATAGTGTCATTAATTTTATAAAATGTTACCTCAAATATGATTGACAATATATTACTATAAGGTAGTAACTACCTTATATTCCCAGTTTCACCCAAAGGTATATCTGACAAGTTTACTCAAATGTGTATTGCCCTTGTTTATTGATTAAGTTATAAATTTTAATACGCTATGGTTATCACGTAAAATCGGGATATAATGGCAATTAATTCGTTATATATGACTTATTTTTGTTAATTTTATTAAGAATTGCATTTAGTCAAATCAATTCCTCAATATTGGATGATATCAACTACTACACCCATAAATGAAAACTTTAGGCTCGAAGCTTTAAAATCATTAGATATTCTAGATACAGAATCTGAGAAAGAATTTGATGAAATTACGGCTTTGGCAAATTTTATATGTGATACTGAAGTAGCACTAATTTCACTTGTGGATGTGGATAGACAATGGTTCAAATCAAAAAACGGAACTACCCTTTGTGAGACTCCACGTAATAACTCTCTTTGCTCTCATGCAATTCTTACTCCTCATAAACCGCTAATCATTAAAAATACCCGAGAACATAGTCTTTTTAATAAAAGTCATATTTGTTTAGAAGACAGAATGGTTATTTTCTATGCTGGAATTCCGCTTGTCGATAAAGATGGTTTTGCATTAGGTACTCTATGCGTTATGGATAGTAAACCTAGAGAACTTTCTGAAAAGCAGATTGAATCTCTTAATGCCTTGGCTAAACAAGTAATTATTCTCTTTGAGCTTAATAAAAAAAATAATGACCTAGAAGAGGTTCAGCAAAAACTTAAAAAAAAGAATGAATCTTTAAAAGAGTTTGCCAGAGTAATCTCTCATGACCTTAAAATGCCTTTGGCGAATATCGTTACTTCTACAGATTTATTAAAACTAAAATTGAGCGATAAATTAGATCAAGAAAGCTTAGAATATTTTGAATACATAAAAACTTCCTCCTTCTCTATGAGCAACTATATCAACGATGTACTTGATCATTATGAAAGTGATAGTTTAATAAACAACAAACCTGAAGAGTTTTATCTAAATCACTTGTTAAAAGAAATTGTTGACCTACTAAGTATAAAACCAGATTTTACTATCCATTTTCCTGAGAAGGATCCTCTTCTAAAATCAAATAAACTAGCACTAAAACAAGTTTTCTTCAATCTTATAGGAAATAGTATTAAATATAATAATAAAGATCAAATTATCATATCCATTGAAACAAGTGAGGATGACAAATTCTATTATTTTAGAATAACTGATAATGGAATGGGTATTCCACACAATAAACTAGATACAATTTTTGATCTCTTTACTACGGCAAATACCACAGATAGAAGCGGTAACAAAGGCAATGGGATCGGTTTGTCTACTGTAAAAAACCTTATTGAAAAACTAGGAGGATCTATTAAAGTGATCTCTGAAGAAGATATCTATACTACCTTTGAGTTTTCTCTAAAAAAATGCAGCTAACTACTTAGGGTTTCAATGCCTCTATACACGCTTGAGCGCATTTCTCTCCATCAATAGCGGCAGAAATTATTCCCCCAGCATAACCTGCGCCTTCACCACATGGATATAGTCCTTTAATTTGTATATGTTCTAGTGTTTTCCAATCTCTGGGTATACGAACAGGTGATGACGTTCGAGATTCTGGAGCATGTACTACAGCTTCATTGGTAAGATAGCCTTTCATACTTTTGTCAAAAGCACCAAAACCCTTTTGTAAGACCTGGTGGATAAACCCAGGAAACACAGTACTCATATCGGCGGATGTTAAACCAGGTTTATAAGATGTAACAGGCATATTTACAGACATCTTACCATTAGTCATATCAACTAATCGTTGAGCAGGAACTCTTTGGGTTTCTCCTCCTACACGCCAAGCTTGTTGTTCTATATTTTTCTGAAAATACATTCCTGCCAATGGGCCATATTTTGCAAAAGGTTCAAAATCTTCTTTTCTTAATTCAATAACAATTCCACTATTAGCCGTGGGTTGATCTCTTTTGGATGGAGACCACCCATTTGTAACAACTTCTCCAGGACTGGTAGCACATGGCGCAATGACCCCTCCGGGACACATACAAAAAGAATACATCCCCCTACCTGCTACTTGTTTAACTATACTATAAGGCGAAGGAGGTAGATATGGACCACGAACATTACATTTATATTGGATTTGGTCGATAAGTTGTTGCGGATGCTCTACCCTAACTCCTAAAGCAAAAGGTTTTGCTTCAATCTCAATTTTTTTACGATACAAAAGCTCAAAAATATCCCTAGCAGAATGTCCCGTTGCCAAAATTACTTTTTGTGTAGCAATAGTACTTTTATCAAACAACGTTACACCATTAATTTGCGAGTTCTTAATTTCAAAATCAATTACGCGAGTTTCAAAATGTATTTCTCCCCCCAATTCTATTATTTTTTCGCGTATTGCGGCTATAATATTTGGCAATTTGTTTGTACCAATATGAGGGTGAGCCTCGACCAAAATTTGATCCGTTGCTCCAAAACCAACCAAAAGTTCTAAAATACGATTAACATCACCTCTTTTCTTAGATCGAGTATACAGCTTACCATCGCTATAGGTGCCTGCTCCTCCCTCTCCAAAACAATAGTTGGAATCTTCATCTACAATATGGTCTCGATTAATTGCTTTAAGATCTCTCCTACGCGATTGTACGTCTTTTCCCCGCTCAAGAACAACGGGTTTATACCCTAACTCTACACAGCGAAGAGCTGCAAACAAACCTGCCGGTCCTGCTCCTATTATAACTATTTCTTGCGCGTTAGAAACATCGGGATAATGAGGTAGTTTTATAGGGTTATTTACAAAATCCTCCTCTACATACACTTTCAGTTTCAGGTTTACCTTAATTGCTTTTTGTCTTGCATCTATAGAACGTTTCAGGATTTCAATATGTCTGATTTCTGTCTTCGGGATGCCGTTTTTATGAGCTACACTATCTTTTAATCGATCGGGATAAGCAGCTACTTCAGGCGAAACTTGTATAGTAAACTCGTGTTGCAATGCTGATGTTATTTCAAATTTTGTGGCGAAGATACAATATTCTAAACTTCAAAATAAACTTATAAGTGAACCTATTACTACCAATTTTAACCTTTTCTTAAGATTTAAGTTCCTATCTTTGACCTCAAACAAACCTTAAATTTACAATTATGAAAAAGCTTTTTTTATTAGCAATTGCAGTAATTAGTTTTTCTATTTCTTCACAAGCACAAGACATCAAATTTGGTTTTAAAGGGGGATTAAACTTCGCTACACTAAATGGAGATAATTTGGCTGGTGATCCAGATGGAAGAACAGGATACCATATTGGTGCTGTTGCTCAAGTAAGTCTTGCCGAAACAATAGCTTTACAACCTGAGCTTTTATACTCTGCTCAAGGAGTTAAAGATGTTGATATTGACTATGTGAACATTCCGATTTTATTAAAACTTAAATTTGCTAAGTTATTTAGTGTTGAGGCGGGACCTCAATTTGGCTTTGTAGTAAATGATAATTTGGATACTGCTTTTTCAGGTCTTGTTTCTGATGTAGAAACGAAAAGTTTTGATCTTAGTGGTGCTGTAGGTGCTGGAGTAGAGTTCGGTCCTTTTTTCGGTCAATTAAGATATAACTTTGGTTTTACCGATGTAATTGACATTGAAGGTTTAGAGACTAAAAACTCTAACTTCCAAGTTTCTGTTGGATATTATATCTTCTAATTAAGAAGATAAATAACATATAAAAAAAAAGCGGAAGTAATACTTCCGCTTTTTTAATTTACTTAAACCTCTACATCCTTATTTTTTGGTTCTCCTACGTCTGTTATAATTTCTACTATTCCCTTTTGGTTTAGAACTTCTACTCTTATTGTTTCTTTCTGAATTGGTGTTTTCAGAAATCAAGGTTGGTTCAAAACCTTCTACAATTTCGCTTTGTAATTTTTCACCAAGTAATTTTTCTATTCCTCTTACATAACTAATCTCATCCTGACTTACCAGAGAAATAGCTTGTCCACTTGCTCCTGCTCTACCTGTACGACCTATTCTATGTACATAATCTTCAGAGATATTTGGTAATTCATAATTTACTACATGAGGTAATAGAGGAATATCTAATCCTCGGGCTGCAATATCTGTTGCTACCAATACCCTAATAGTTCCTTTCTTAAAACCTCCAAGAGCTTTTGTTCTAGCTCCTTGACTCTTATTTCCATGAATTGCAGCGGCAGTAATACCATTTTTCACCATTTTTTGACTCAATCGATTTGCTCCATGTTTTGTTCTGGTAAAAACTAGTACTTGTTTCCAATCTCCTTCTGTTATAAACTTAATAATCAGCTCTGATTTCCTTTTTTGATCTACTCTGTATATTTTTTGGTCAATCTTTTCTGCGGTTGTATTTTGGGGAGTAGCTTCAACCCACACAGGGTTATGTAAGATCCCGTTAGCCAATTGTTTTATTTCTTTCGAAAAGGTTGCCGAAAACAACAAGTTTTGCCGTTTAGAGGGCAATAAATTCAAAATCTTATTAATATCTCTTTGAAAACCCATATCCAGCATACGATCTGCTTCATCCAAAATCAAAATTTCTATATTCGCCAAAGAAAGCGCTTTTTGACTATGTAAATCTAACAATCGCCCTGGGGTAGCTACTAATATATCAATGCCATTTCTTAATGCTCTGATTTGCGGTTTGGCGTTTACTCCACCAAATATCACCATCGATCTAAGGTCTAGAAATTCGCTATATGCTTTCACATTGTCCAAAATCTGCGCCGCCAATTCTCTTGTAGGTGTTAACACCAATGCTCGTACAGGTCTTTTCCGTAGTTTTTGTCCTTGAGACAAAATCTGCAATACTGGCAATGTAAATCCAGCTGTTTTTCCAGTTCCAGTTTGTGCAGATGCCAGAACATCTTTTCTTTCTAATATTGGTGGAATTGCTTTTTCTTGAATGGGTGAAGGTGTTGTATATCCTTTTTTATCGATAGCACGCAAAAGTGCATCAGAAAGTCCTAATGTATTAAATGACATATAAATTGTTTAAGAAATAACAATTATAAGGGAAATGCCATTTCTGAGTATATGGGCAAAGGTACATCTATTTTTATGATTTGTATTAATATAATGGCTTAGACCAGTGGTTTTATATAAACTTAGGCCACAGCAAAGGAGAAAAAGAAAATTAAATTACAAATCTATTCTCTCATAAAAAATATCTTCTTCCAAATCTTTATTTTCAAATCTTATAGTATATTTGACAAACTATATTAAGGAATGCAGTTTAAACATCCAGAATTTCTTTATGCCCTTTTTGCTCTTATCATTCCAATTCTAGTTCATTTATTTCAGTTAAGACGTTTTCAAAAAGTCGACTTTACTAATGTTAAGTTTCTTAAAGCGGTTACGGTTCAAACTCGAAAGAGCTCTCAGATTAAAAAATGGCTTACACTAGTCACCCGTTTGCTTGCACTGGCAGCGATTATTATTGCTTTTGCCCAACCTTTTTTAGCCTTAGAAGAAATAGTTGGTAAAAAAAGTGAAACGGCAATTTATTTGGATAATTCTTTTAGCATGCAGGCCAAGGGTTCTAAAGGGACACTTCTGAAACGTACGATCCAAGAAATCCTTAGTGAGCTACCCGAAGAAGAAACAATATCTCTTTTTACTAATACTGACGTTTTCCTCAATGTTACAAAAAAGGATATCAAAAATGACCTCTTACAAATAGAATACTCTTCAAATCAGCTTTCTTACCGTTCTGCTTTCCTTAAAGCCAAACAGCTACTTAGTTCGTCTCCTGAGACCATCAAAAGAGTAATTATGGTTTCTGATTTTCAGCAAAAAGAAAGCTCTTTTAGTCTGCCAAAGGATACTGATGCAAAGACACACCTTGTTCAGTTACAACCAGTCACAAGGCAAAATATAGCAATCGACAGTTTGTATTTGAGTCACAACCCAAATAACAACCTAATACTTAATGTATTACTGAGCAATATAGATGCTAATGGAGAAAATACGTCGATTGCATTATACAATGGGGATAAGTTAATTGCTAAAACGACCGTTTCAATTCCAAAAAATGGAAGGGCGACAACAGAATTTCGTTTAGAAGAAAATATAAAGATTAACGGTAGAGTGACTCTCGAAGATCCAGCAATAACATTCGATAATTCGAGATATTTTACTATAAACTCTCCAGAAAAGATTAAGGTAGTTGCGATTAATGAGTCAAATGGTAATTTTATCAAAAATATATTTACACCTGATGAGTTTAGATTACAAAATAGTTCTATAAATAATCTTAACTATAATGATATTAGCACTGCAAATCTTGTGATTATTAATGAAGTAAAGCAATTACCAATATCACTTATCAATGCCTTAAAACCATTTACTGATCAAGGAGGTACTGTTTGTTTTATTCCTGCTATCAACGGAGATTTGGCATCGTACCAACAACTTATAAGTGGATATTCTTCTCAAGGGCTGTTAACAGAACATTCTCAAGAAAAAAAAATAACTTCAATAAACTTTTCTCATCCACTATTTAGTGGGGTATTTGACAAAAAGGTTAGTAATTTTCAATATCCAAAAGTAAACAGCTACTATCGGGCTAATGCCTCTAACATCGCATTATCGTTCGAGGATAGTAGTCCTTTTTTGTATAAAATAAGTAATCTATATGTGTTTACCGCAGCTATAAACAAAGAGAATTCTAATTTCAAAAATTCTCCATTAATTGTTCCGGCGTTATATAACATGGGGAAACAAAGCTTACAACTTACTGATATTTCTTATACAATTGGTCAAACGAACTCCTATGATATTCCTATTGCGTTAAATCAGGATAGAATATTGTCCTTGGTTTCTGATAATGAAAGTATAATCCCGCTACAACAAAGCTTTTCTACCAAAGTTCGAATTACTACAGATGAAGTACCCACTAAATCAGGAATCTATAGCTTACAGGACAAAACGAATATTATTCAGCATGTAAGTTACAATTATAATAGTGCAGAAAGTGATTTACAGTATTATAATTTAAGTACTTCCGAAAATTATCAAGTCAGTACATCTATAACCGAGCTTTTTGATGAAATAAAAGAAGAGACCAGTGTTAATGAACTTTGGAAATGGTTTATTATTTTTGCCTTGATATTCTTACTAATTGAAATACTACTGTTAAAATACCTAAAATGAATTTCTTATTAAAGGCCGCTACTGTAATTGACCCTGCTTCTCCATATCATCATCAGACAGTTGATATTTTGATAGAAAATGGAACGATTACAGATATAAATACTACCATCAACTCCTCTAATCATATAGAAGAAATACAATTAGATGATCTTCATGTTTCGCAAGGGTGGTTTGATAGTAGTGTTTGTTTTGGAGAGCCTGGCTATGAAGAGCGAGAAACAATTGATAATGGATTGCTAGTCGCCGCAAAAAGTGGATTTACAGCTATTGCCTTACACCCCAATTCATCTCCGATAATAGATAATAGTGCCTCTATTGGTTTTTTAAAAGGAAAAGCTCTTAATAATGCTGTATCCCTATACCCTATTGGGGCATTAACCATGCAATCTAAAGGGATTGATTTGGCAGAGCTATACGATATGAAACAGGCCGGAGCAATTGCTTTTGGTGATTATAAAAAAGCAGTTAAGAACCCTAACTTATTAAAAATTGCATTATTATATGCACAGAATTTTGGTGGGTTAGTAATGTCATATCCTCAAGAAGATTGTATTGCAGGAAAGGGAATGGTAAACGAAGAAGAACAGAGCACCTTACTGGGATTAAAAGGAATTCCTGCATTGGCAGAAGAGTTACAAATAGTTAGAGATTTGTTTTTACTAGAATATACCGGAGGTACTTTGCACATCCCTACCGTTTCGACTGCAAAATCTGTTGATCTAATTAGAGAAGCCAAAGCAAAAGGACTACAAGTAAGTTGTAGTACTACCGTTCATCATTTAACACTAACAGATAAAGAACTGGTTACTTTTGATGCAAATTATAAGGTGCTTCCTCCACTACGAACTCAAAAAGACATAACTGCATTAGTAGAAGGTGTTGCAGATGGCACCATCGATATGGTAACCAGTGATCATCGACCAATGGATGTAGAATACAAAAAAGTAGAATTTGACAATGCCAAATACGGTACCATTGGATTAGAAAGTGCTTTTGGGATTCTTAATGAGAAACTGGGAATTGACACAACAATAGCAATGCTAACAAAAGGAAAATCAATTTTTGGTGTTGAAAGCCCAACTATCGATAAAGGAAATAAGGCAGATCTATCGTTATTTACCCCAAAACACAAAGCTACTTTTACAAAGGAGGATGTAATTTCTACATCAAAAAACAGTGCCTTTTTTGAGCAACAAACCAAAGGAACTTCGTATGGTATTATAGCCAATGGAAAAAACGTGTTAAAATAAAACCAATACCGATTTATCCAGTATAGATCAATCAATAATAAATAATAAAAAAAATCAATCATGCAATCTGATTACGCAAAACAAGGTAAAACAGCGGCTATAGTCGCATATATTACTATTATCGGAACAATCATCGCTTTTTTTATGAATCAGGAAAACAAGAATCAGTTTGCTAGCTTTCATATCAGACAAGGATTAGGAATCAATATTAGTTTCTACCTTTTGGGTGCATTGGCAAGTATTTTTGATTCTTGGGGAGTATCATCAGCATTTTATATATTCATTTTTGTTCTTTGGATATTTGGTCTTATAACCGCATTAAAAGAAGAGCAAAAACCAGTTCCTCTACTTGGTCCATATTTTCAGGAATGGTTTGGCTTTATTAAGTAAATCTCAATCCACGATTGGTAGCTTGTTACTATATGGTAATTAGAGTCTTTTTGTATGTTAAATAAATTTTTAAGGTGTATTCTAAAATTCTTTCTTTTCTGTTTATTAACTGTAGTTACTCAAATTGGTGGAGTTGTATATTTACTTTCTGAATTATTTATCAAAAGAACTTCTCAAAAATATAGACTTAAAAAATTCTTTCTTTTTATATTAGTTTACAGTGTAGCTACTTTTTTAATTGTCCCTTATACCGCCCCATTATTAGGTCGGGTAAGGATTAAAGATACTGCGCAGATAAAAGCACATTCTGTTTTTACCAAACTTTTGAATAGAGATTATGTATCTCCCAAGCTATATACAGCATTAGAAAATGTAGCTGAATCTTTTCAAAAATCTAATTCTGGGGTTGCATTAGTCTATCTAGATGCCAATTTTCCTTATATAAACGGTTTTCCTCTTCTCCCGCATTTGAGTCACAACGATGGTAAAAAAATTGATGTTTCTTTTGTTTATGAAGATCAATATCAAGAGATCGTCAATAAAAAACCTTCTTTTAGTGGATATGGAGTATTCGAAACGCCAACGAAATATGAATACAATCAAAATAAGATCTGTAAACAAAAAGGAAATTGGCAATATGATTTTACAAAATATGTAACTTTAGGAACTGTAAACAAAGACTTAAAGTTTTCTGAAAAAGCAACAAAAGATTTACTTTTGGCAATTATAAAACAGAAGCAGGTTAATAAAGTATTTATAGAACCTCATCTCAAAAATAGATTTAAAATACAAAGTAGTAAAATAAGATTTCATGGCTGCAGAGCTGTAAGGCATGATGATCATATTCATCTACAACTAAGATAAAATTATGCAAACCAAAACACTATCATTACATCATATCGTTAAAGAGCCAACCATAAAAAAGGACAAAACTCCAGTTTTATTTATGTTTCATGGGTACGGAAGTGACGAAAAAGATCTTTTTTCTTTCGCCTCAGAATTACCAGAAGAACTTTTTATCATCTCTGTAAGAGCACCATATCCAATGCAGCCTTATGGTAATGCGTGGTATGCAATATACTTTGATGCAGCCCAAGGAAAATTTAGTGATGATAAGCAAGCAATAGAATCCAGAGATAAGATTGCTAACTTTATTGATGAAGCCATAGACACTTATGATCTGGATGCTGATAATGTTACTGTCTTAGGGTTTAGCCAAGGAACAATACTTAGTTATGCAGTGGCACTCTCCTACCCTGAAAAGATTAAAAATGTAATCGCGCTAAGCGGGTATCTTAACGAAGATATTTTGGCAGAAAACTACACTACAAATGATTTCTCAAAACTTAATATCTACTGCTCACATGGTAGTGTAGATCAGGTAATTCCTATAGATTGGGCTCGCAAAGCTCCAACTACACTAGGTAAATTAGGCATACAGACCTCTTTAAACGAATTTCCGGTAGGTCATGGAGTGGCACCACAAAATTTTTATCAGTTCAAAGAATGGTTAAGTTCTAAAATATAGTACTTTACCGTTATTCACTTTCCCGAAACCTTGCTCTGGGTCAGGAGACGCTTTCGGAGTTTCCCGAAACCTTGCCCTGGGTCAGAAGACGTTTTCGGAGTTTCCCGAAACCTTGCCCTGAGTCAGGAGACGCTTTCGGAGCTTCCCGAAACCTTGCCCTGGGTCAGGAGACGTTTTCGGAGTTTCCTGAAACCTTGTCTTGACTCAAAAAATACCTATAGGATTGTATCATACAATATTTTGTATTAATACCCCTACAAATCAGCATTTTAGGACAATAATATTTTGAAAAAAATAATACATAATAGATATTTACTGTATTAACCACTAGTAAATATATTATGATAGAAAAAATCGATTTATCAAAATTACGCAATGACGAGTATATTCAATTTATTGTGGATACTACAAAAACAATAAGAAAAGAAAATGCTGTAGTTGAATTAGTAAACAAAAAACTTACTACTCTCGAAAAACAGAAAGAATATCTAGAATCTGTTTTCAAAAAACAATTAGGTAGCGATACTACCGGAGAGATACGCGAACTCGATCGACAGAGAGATTTCTCTATTATAGGTATCAAAAAGGTGATAGAAGGATATACCTATCATTATGATCCCGAAGTAAAACTACGAGCTATCCTGTTATCAGATAGCATAAGCAAGTATGATTCCTTGATTTATGATCAAAATTACCAGGCAGAAACAACGACCATTCGTAACCTGAAAAATGATTGGGAAACCGATATATCACTTGGCAAAGCACTGCAACAACTTCATTTATCAGATTGGGCAGAACAACTTGATGCCGTAAATAATGATTTTAATAACAAATACCTGGAGCGTAATACAGAACTCTCTAAAGCAAGCGAAGAGACCGTTACCTCTCTTAGAAAAGATGCGGACAAAGACTATAAAGTATTGATCTCCCACATAAGCTCCCACGCTATTTTAAATCCCACTCAAGAATTAACAAATATTGTAAATCAGATCAATACTCTGATAGAGCAATATAAAATTTTAATAGAAGGTAGAACAAAAAAAGATACCACAACCGATAGTAGTACTGCCTACTAATAAGCTCGTATCTAATTTTCAGAATAAGACTGTCTAAAGAGGATTTTTTAGACAGTCTTATTTACATAGCACAAATCACTAACTGTTAAAATCGCAAAACAAATGGCTATAATCGCCAAATTCTATATTGGAGACAAAGCATACAATGTTCTCCAGGCAGGTTATGAGTTCTCCCAGCGCAGTGATGAGACCGGCAGGCCTACCAATTACCGATCTGCCTTTAAAGGATTAACCATGATGATCGAGTCTACCCATGATAATTACTTTTTTGATATGGCTACTCACCCTACCAAAAAGGATCAGGGTAAACTTGTATTTACTGATGCCATACCTGGGGGGCGATCCAGAACCCTATATTTTGCAGATTTTGTAGTCATCGGTCACAAAACAGGATTTACTGCCAATGACAACAACTCTATGACAGAAACCGTATCGATCTCTGCCGGCGGGATCAAAGACTCTGTATCAGGTACAGCATACTCTAACCATTGGTAGCAAACACCATTCCCTGCATCATCGCCATCGCCAACAACAGAAACAGAAGAAGAACGACCCAAAAAATGCAGAATCGAGTTCAAAGCAGATAGCAGCGATCTAAAAGATGGACTCTTTGGCTTTGATACCTATACTAAATCTATGAATCAAATGGTATTGCTGGCAGAACAATCACCTACAAAGACTCCTATCGCAGCATACTGGTAGAAGATGAGGATTATCGTGTACCAAAGATGACTTTGCGTATCAATCGTACCATCACTCTGGACCTGGATAAAGACCTGCACCGAGAAGAAGAATACAGCGATATTTCCTTTACCACCCCTGCAGGGTTTACCATCACCCCAGTAGATAATCGTGGTAACCCCGTTGATCTAGTCGAAGCCGGAAAGGTAAAGATCACCTGCACCACCTATGGTGATACCAAAACCCCTACCACCATACAGGTACTGGCAGACGGCACAGTAGCAGGAGCCATTGATATAAGACATCCCGAACCCAAAACTATAACCGTAAAAACAGTAATACTAGAAGCTAAGGGAGGTAGAATCGACAACGATGTTAGTAGATTAGTAAACAAAACCACCCGAGAAAAACTGGAAGAGTATTTTAAAGCTGTACTAGATCCTGCCCAGATCGATATACAACTGGTAGATGATACACCGAAGTTTTTGATATTACCACCATAGCAGCAGATGACCAGATGGGGCAACATTATCTAAAAAAGATACAGGATACTATGACAGAAGGCAGCACCCATAGTGTTAAATTTACTGAACGGGATAAAGATGATTTTTTTAATAACTTGGGGCAACTCTATATATTAAAACGTACCAATGCAGGACAGCCGTATGATCGCAGGCAACTCTTGCTTATCTTTACTAATATGAAGTGTATGAAAACAACCCAAGAAGGTAAAAATCAGTATGGTAATGGAATCACTAAATCCGGAATATCTATGATGTTTATGGCAAACAATGATATAAGACCCCATCAAGAAATACCTCATGAGATCATGCATGGGGCGGGATTGCCTCATTCTTTTAAAGAAACTACAGAAAAAGACAAAGCAAAAACCCATATCTTTAAACAGGGCAGTACTGATAACTATATGGATTATAATAATGAAGCAAAAAGAAAACACCTCTGGCACTGGCAGTGGGATAAACTATATAAAAGCCGCTATGCAAAATAAGGTAAAAATCATGGCAATACTACTATGTAGTGTTGTCATATACAGTTGTAACTCGCAAAAAAGGTTTGTCAAAAATGATAACCTGTGCGGATTTGACGATGATATATTACTAAAAGAAAAAACACTATCCTTAAGTAAAAAACAAGATAGCCTTCTTTTGCATAAAAAACTGATAGAAGTAATCAATAACAAATCAACTGAAAGCACTTTGTTTAAACATCCCACTTATGGAACTATAACAAACAAGCTAACAAACAAACAAACAAATATTGAAAAATCATTGGTTTATGAAAAAGGTAAGTTAATTGGTTCTTTTTTTAGTTATGTCAAAGGAGGGGAAAATATTGGCAAAGAAACACACTACGATACAGATGGTACAATAACCAAAGTGATAGATCACAGGCAGGCAGACAAATACCCTATATGTTATAAAGAAGCCATGGCAATTGTAAAAAGAAGAATGGCTAATAGAGATACCATATTTAGTCTTGGGAAGGGTAAATGGGTAACCAAAACAAAGGATACCGTAAGAACTTGGGAAGTTTTTGTACGAGAAATAGATAAAAAGAAAGAAGAAGAAAAAAGTTGGGTATATAGAGTTAATGCAGTTACCGGAGAAATTATTAACAAAAAGGAAGTTATCTCTAATCCCAGATGAAGAAAACGCCTCTGGCAGTAGATCGAACTATTAAGTTAGTTATATTATATACACTACCTATACTTATCATTTAATCCAATACCTTTTAGAATCATAGGAGTTATTTTCTCTAATCTCGATATACGGGTAGTTTCTCTTTTTGCTGTAGCGATGTACTCGGCATATTCTTTTTGTTTGTAAGCAGTTAATCCCACAAAAGAATCGTTTAGATCAGCATCAGACATTAGAACAACGCGTAACTCTTCTGGAATATCTATTACTTTAGATCTCTCTATCTCAATTTCTTTACCATCTTTTTGGTTTTGTATTGCCTCTTGAACATAGTTAAAAACACTGTCAGAATCAATTTCATCTGTAGCATTGAATCGCCACTGGCGTAGCCCTTTAGTCTTCCCTTCTTGAGCATTGATAAGCACTTTGTTTTTATCCTCTAGAAATACACCTTGGTAAAACCAAATACCCACATAAGACTTAAACGCTCCTATCCCTACGACATTTTTTCCATTTATAGTATATACAGGAACGCCCCATTTTATGTTTTCTTCCATTTCGGTAGAAAGCATGATTGATCTAAGAAGTAGTAAAGCCTCGTTCCATCTTTTATTTTTAGAAATAAACTCTTCAACAGATTTATTCTTTTGCATGATATATTATACTTTATTTTCTTTTCAACGTAGAATAGGCTAAAACTTCTTCTTCGTCCAATGTATAATAACTAAAACTAATATGATTTTCATCCACTTTAGTTAATATTACAATCCCTCTTTCTATACAAATGCTTGTATTGTCTAATATCAATTCATCAAAAATAGCACGTTCATCAGAATATTCAATAAGTTCCCATCGCCCAGAACACTCTAAGCTAGGGTACTCTATATTAAACAACTCATTCTCCATGTCTATCTCTAAATCAATAGACCACGTATCACTTTCTACAGAATCCAATTGGTAGCCAACACCTACCCATTGACCATTAATCCATTTATCTCCATTAGGATTACAACTAGCTAAAAATAGGACAATCAAGAAAATAAGTTGGTTAATAGGTTTCATATTGTTTGGGTATAAAGATTATTAGTACTTTATACAAATCTAAAGAAATTTTATTCACTATACCCTTACTATATTTCCTACAACTGTTTGATTAACTTGTCTTTCTATACTATTTGAACTTCTAACACCAGTAATTACCCTACTTCATCCTGATTTTAAAAAGAAATATGTAAACTTTTAGTTTTCAGTGATGCCCAATCAAAAGATAGTTTCAATTCTCTTTTTGATTCGTCCCAATCAAATGCAGCAGAGTTTTCTCCAAGGGTTAACAATTTAGGCGCACTTTTAACATTATGAATTACCAATGTAACCCATCTATTAACAGGCGTATAATCAGTGCCTTTAATTGAAGATAATTGTATATTTACATTTCTACCATTTGTTTTACTATCAAATTTCAAAATCTCGTACTTTCCTTTCTCAAAGGCATTTGGTGTTTTGCCATCATCGTCATAAAGTTTTCCTGAGCTTTCTTTTATTGATGCATCATAATAAAAATGGAGCATTAATTCTTTTGTAGAATAGGCTAGCGTATTTTGAATTGGAGGCACCATAGGAATAAAAGCTCCTGCTTTTACAAATACAGGAATATGATCATCTACTATGGTAATAGTATGGTACCTTCCTCCTTCATACTTTTGTCCTGTATAAAAATCATACCAATTTGTTCCTTTTGGAAACGGAACATCCATTGAAGATATATTAGATTTGACTACTGGTGATACCAGAAAATCATCTCCCCACATATATGTAAAACTCATATCGAGTAACTCAACATTATCAATGTCATTAAAAAACAATGGGCGCATTAATGGCATACCTGTTTGATTATTCTCAAAAGCAATTGTGTAGTTATAAGGTAGAAGGCTGTACCTGAGTTCAATACTTTTTTTGGCTAGAGCTTTTGTTCGAACGTCATGAAACACAGGTTCTGGTGCTATATGTTCCTGAGCATGAGGTCTAAAAATTGGTTGAAATACTCCATATTGCAACCAACGAGTATACAACTCTGCATTAAAAACTTCTCCTCCAGCAAATCCTCCAAGATCAGAATGCATATACCCCAGCCCTTGCATTCCCATCTGCAATGCTATTTCTGTTTGTGCTTGCAATCCTCCCCAACTCCTACTTACATCACCAGACCATGGGATCATACCAAAACGCTGTGATCCCGAATACCCTGCTCTCATTAATATAAATGGTCGCTGTTCGGGAAAGTCTTCTTGGTATCCTTCATGAACCAATCGTGCCCAATCATGTCCATAAACATTATGAACCTCATCTGCACTCCCAGTAGCATGTTGTAGATCAGACGGATGTACTTCGGGCTCTCCTAGATCTCCCCACCAACCGGCTACCTGATAATCTTCGGTGTGCTTTTTATAGATATCCCAAAACCAATCTTTTCCTTTTGGGTTATAAATATCTATGATCCCTGTATTACCAAAATAAAACTCATAAGTATATGGTCGCCCAATAGAATCTTTACCCAAAACGCCTTCTTTTACTGCTTCTTCCCATTTTTTGGAAGTACTTAAGACAAAGGGTTCGGTTATTAATATTGTTTTTATTCCTTCCTTTTTAAAATCACTGATCATTTGTTTTGGATTAGGAAAGGAATCTTTTAAAAATTCTAGATTTCCCATTTCTCCTTTGATATTTTTACCAAACCAATAAATATCCAGGATTACTGCATCTAGTGGGATACTATCTGCTTTAAACTTAGCTATGGTTTCTCTGGTTTCTTTTTCAGAATGATATCCAAAACGACTGGCAAAGTTTCCAAATGCCCATCGTGGAGGGAGTGGTTGTTTTCCTGTAAGATTTGTATATTGATTCATTAGGTCTTTCCAATCATCTCCCGCGACTACCTGATATGTTTTTCGCCCACTTATTGTTTCATATTGTAGTGTATTATCTTTTTTACTATCAATATCAAGAAAACCAATAGGAGCGTTATCAAAATGAACTGCATATAGCTTTGAAGATAGTACCAATGGCATGGTATAATTCATTAATTCAGAATGTCCTTCATACCCATAGTGTGCTTTATTATATAATTGAAGCTTTTTTCCTCTTCTATTCATTCCTACTACCCTTGCCCCTGCTCCATAAATTACCTCGTTCTTATCGAGATTAAAATCCAATATCTCTGTAGAATCTGTTTTTATATACCCTTTTCCTTCTGATATTAATTCTTTTCCTTTGTAAGTATATGATATTCGAAATGGTTCTTTGATAACATGAACATCTATTCCATTGGTATTAATGGTTAACACACTATCATTCTCTAAAATTACTAGCTTATTATTAACTGGCTTTAGTACAACAGCATGCGATTTTGCGTTAAAAGTTTCTCCCGCAGGAATAAAAGATGTTTCTATAATTTTATTAGAATACGGTTTTATAATGTATTTACCATCGTTTCTAAAAACTTCTATATGTGTTTTCTCATTTTTATATCCTTGATAAGTACCAAGATATTTTTTTTTGCATGAAACCGATATTATAATTACAATTACTGATAGGATATATAGAGACTTATGATTCATGCACATAGATTTATTATGATTTCCTTTTAGGATTACTAATTGAAAGAATATCAAATATAATAGGAATCTCTATAAAATAATATCACCAGAGTCTTTGAAACCATAGAATTATTAAATTTTCATATAATTTCACTTTATCTAATAAGAATCCTAAAATTTTACTACAACGATTTCGTAACTATTTTATCTATCAATATTGCGATCAAGTGAATCTTATTCTTTCTTAACCTAATACTAATTATTTGTTTAAAAACTATAAACAATTAAGTAACATATAGTATGTAATTTTAGAATATCATTAATCAGAATAACTCTAAAGGTATTACATGGTATGAAGTTTATTTTCAAAATAAAACATAGTGTACTTTTTGGTGTATTATATACGAGCATATTCTCGATACAAGCGCAAACGCCAATTTTTATGAAACAAGATTTGCAAAATGAAAGATTTGACATCCCTCTATACAAGCAGCAATATCAAAAAACTTATCCAAAAGGAACTGGCAAGTCCTTTATACACTTTGAAGACGTTATAACATTTGGAATAATTTTTCCTACAACTAGTTTCTCTCAAGGACCCTCCGTAGGACAATACACTAATCAGGGATTAATCAATCAACAGCCAGTTCCTTTTATTAATAAACAACAAGCTTTAAAGTTCGTACCATCATTAATTAATTTCGAACAACCTTTTGGTGTATCAATTAATAATGCTTTACTGCTCCCAAAAAGAATCAATATGTTAGCTCATAAAAAGATAGGATTCTACTAAAACGTTTTTTTGAATATGAAAAAAAGTACAAATAACTCAACTATTATCACTTAAAAACAAAAGCTGCCTTAATCGGCAGCTTTTATTATAAAAAATATTTCAAAAACATATTTTAGTATCTAAATAGGTTTTATTTTATAGTTAATCATTAATCCCTTGGATACAAAAAGGATTTTTCTACCTCAAAATCAATTACTCCACCTTCTTTTACTTCATAAATAATAAAAAGTTCTCCCCAATAAACTCCATCAGTAAAGTCAGCAATAATCCATTTATGATTTAACAATCTTACTTTATTAACATTCATATTACCTTCCATCCCTACAAATGGTATTATTGGGTTATCTTTTCCGGCTTTATTTTGTCCAATAATTTGATCACTGATTGTTGTTGCCAGTTTACTAGCATCATACCCCATTTCTTCAAAATAACTTACAGCATCTTCATTACTATCCAAAGTAAAATAGGTAAGATCCATATTGGCACTTATTAATGAGTCTATCGTTGTTTCTTTGGTTGTAACCTCTGCTTGCAAATTGTCAATTTTTTTATCATAAGATTCTTTTGCCTTTTTTGCATTCATAAATTGAAAAAGAATAAACAATGATGCAAAAATGAATAGATATAAAAAGATTTTATTTCTCATACTTTAGATAGTTATTTTTAGGTTATCGTATGCTATATAAACGTTTTTGGGTAATATCTTCTCTACTTCGGCATGAAAACCTAACATATGACTGATGTGAGTAAGATAGGCTTTCTCTGGTTCTATTTCACGAATAAACTGCAAAGCTTCTTCAAGATTAAAATGCGAATGATGCGGTTCGATTCTCAGGGCATTTACAACCAAAACCTTTACTCCTTTTAACTTCAGCCTTTCTTGTTCATCCACAGTTTTTACATCTGTTAAGTATGCAAAATCCTTAAATCTAAATCCAAATACCTGTAGGCGGTTATGCAGTGTATTAATAGGGATAACATCGAGATTTCCAAGCAGAAAAGGTTCATTAACCAGTTCATTTTCTATTACACTAGGTGCTCCCGGATATTTGTTTTCTGAAGAAAAAATATATTCAAATCGGGTTCTAAGTGCTTCTAATACTCTTTTGTGCCCATATATAGGAATATCTCCTTGTCTAAAGAAAAATGGTCTGATATCATCTAATCCCATTGTATGATCAGCATGCTCGTGAGTAAAAACAATGCCATCAATTCTAGAGATCTTATTTGCAAGCATTTGCTGCCTAAAATCTGGTCCACAATCAATCACATATTGATATTTATCCCAAGAAATAAGTACCGACACTCGAAGCCGTTTATCTCTTTGATCATTACTTAGGCAAACAGGGTGATCGCTCCCTATAATCGGAATCCCCTGAGATGTGCCTGTACCAAGAAATATTACTTCCATATCCTAATTAAGTTGGACAAATGTACTTATATTTTTTTGGTCGAAAATCACTTATTTTTCTTAATTATAAGTTAAGGGTTAAGATGCAATAGAAATTTACATTCAAACTTTTTTAATACTTACGGTATTACTACCTTTACATTAAACAAAAAAAGCCCTTTTTACTATGCCTATTAAGATAATGGGAGATAAAGAATTTGAATCTGTCCCTTCAATAAAGAGTAAAGCTTTACGTATTAACCTGAATCAAAATATCTACGGTACCTTTGCAGAAATAGGTGCTGGTCAGGAAACTGTGCGTAACTTTTTTAGAGCAGGTGGTGCCTCGGGTACTATTGCAAAAGCAATGAGTGCCTATGATAAAGATTTTAGTGATGCCATTTATGGTATCGAAAATGATAAGCGTTATGTTACCGAAGCCAGGTTAAAAAAGATGCTTAGACATGAAGTCGGACTAATTGAAGAGAGGATTACTAGAGAAAAACATCCTAACAAACTATTCTTTAGTTATGCTAATACAGTAGCTACAATTGACTTTGCAAAAAAATATAAAGGTCACGGTTGGGTAGGTATTCGCTATCAAACTACTCCGAATGAGGATTATAATGAAATCTCCCTGCATATTAGATTTCATGAAAATGATGCCAAGCTACAACAGATGACTTTGGGGATATTAGGTGTTAACCTTATATATGGAGCATATTACAAGTATGATAATCCCAAAAAATTATTACGATATCTGTATGATCATCTAGATAAAGATCAAATAGAGATTGACACCATCAATTTCTCTGGTCCGAGGTTTACAAAAGTTGATAACCGCTTGATGAGCTTACAATTGGTTAAAAATGGGATGACCGAAGCCGTAATGTTTGGTCCTGATGGTAATAATATACTACCTGCAGCTATATTGTATAAGAAAAATATATTAGCCCTTAGAGGGAGTTTTAGACCTGTGACTAAGGTGAATATGGATATTTACAAAAAATCACTCAATATGTTTTTGAGTGAAAACAAAGTAAATAAAGATAAAACCGTGGTTATTTTTGAAGTTACCTTGTCTAACTTAAGAGCAGAAGGTGAAATCGATGAAGAAGACTTTATGGCTCGAGCAAGATTACTTTGCTCTTTGGGACAAACTGTAATGATCTCTAATTTTAAAGAATATTATAGAGTAGTTGAATATTTCTCCAATTATACCAAAGAGAGAATGGCTCTATCTATGGGAATCAATAATTTAATAGATATTTTTGACGAAAAATACTACCGACATTTAAGTGGTGGTATTCTAGAAGCTTTTGGTAAATTATTCTTTAAAGATTTAAAAGTATACCTATATCCATTAAAAAACCATAAAACAGGAGAGTTAACCAATAGTGACACCCTCAAAGTACATCCACGAATGAAAGAATTGTATAAATTCTTTAAGTACAATGGAAAATTACAAGACATCAAAGATTATGATCCTTCTATAATGGATATTTTCTCTAGAGAAGTTCTGCGTAAAATCCAAGAAGGAGAACCTGGATGGGAAGAACAGTTGCCAGAACTTATTCCTGAAATGATTAAAGCCAATAACTTTTTTGGATATAAAACAAAACAATCTGTAAAATAGAATTATATATATCAGAAAAAGCAGCTTACCTATGAAGATAAGCTGCTTTTTTTTGTTATAAACAAATACCTTATAGTATTTGAGACGCGTGGTCTTTGGTCTTTACCTTAACAATAACCTCAGAAATCACCCCTTTTTCATCAATTACAAATGTAGAACGGTGTATTCCATCATATTCTCTACCCATAAATTTCTTAGGTCCCCATACACCAAAAGCTTCAATTACTTTTTTATCTTCATCTGCCAATAAAGGATAAGGTAATTCATGCTTATTTCTAAAATTCTGTTGTCGCTTTGCACTATCTGCACTAACTCCAATAATCTCGTATCCTTGATTCAAAAATGTTTGATAGTTATCTCTAAGATTGCAAGCCTCTGCTGTACATCCGGGGGTACTAGCCTTTGGGTAGAAAAAAACTACTAATTTTTTCCCTTTATAGTCTTCAAGAGAAATTGTATTACCATCCTGATCTAATGCCGAAAAATTAGGAGCTTTATCTCCTTTTTTTAATTCTATCACTGTATATAAATTGTATTTATAATCAAAGTATACCGCAGAGTATTCATTTCTCATAGAACACCAACCCTATAATTTGCTTATTTTTTTATTTACCATAAAAGTATGGCAAATTATGGAATTATAAAATATAAGAAACGAATTAGATTTTTTTACTTTTTGATCTTCCTCAACTATCAGTATAAATTATTATTAAAAATATGCTTCTTATATCTTATAAAATCCATTAATTTATAACCCTAATATTTTATAAGCATGTTAATACATAAAAAAGTATTGATACAATAACTAACTACCAACCTATTCATAATCCCTCACATTGATTTCAACTCATAATTTTTAGCATGAAAAAAATTACGCTAGTCGTCTTTATACACCTCTTTGCACTTAATGTCTTTTCTCAAAATCAAACAAGAATTGATTCTCTTTTACAAGTCTTAAAAACAAAAATTACAGAGAAAGAAAAAGTAGATATATACAATTTTCTTGCAATAGAACATGCAGAGTCTGATTCTACTAAAACTATCTATTTTTCTAATCTTGCCATCAAAATAGCAAAACAAATAAAGTATTCTGAAGGTTCTATCGATTCTTATCATCAGATTGCATGGACCAACATGAAATTTGGAAGGTATAAAAGAGCTATTGATATCTTTAGGAAAACCCTGCCTCTTATAGAAAAAACCAATTACCTAAATGGGTATGCAAAAATGTATAGTGGTTTAGGAACAATCTACAACGACCAAGGGAACTATTCAAAAGCACTAGATTACTATGAAAAACTTATTGAGGTAAGAAAAAAACTAAAAAAAGATAAAGATATTGCAGATGCCTATGTAGGGGTAAGTCGTATTTATTATAATCAAGCTAATTACCCAAAAGCCCTAGACTATCTGACCCAAGCTTTAGAATTGATAGAAGATTCTAATCACATAAATCTAGTTTCAAAGATTTATACGAACATGGGTATTATATATTCTAAACAAGGTGATTTTGACAATGCCCTTGTTTATCACCTTAAATCACTTGAGATAATCGAAAAATCAGGGCACAAAAGAGACTTAGCTTCAACTTACCTTAATATAGGTATAAACTATGTGAAGCAAGGTAATTATACTAAAGCCCTATCATATAATTTTAAAGCTTTAAAAATTAGTCAAGAATTAGAAGATCAAAAGGGAACAGCAAGAAGTTATAATAACATTGGTGGTATCTATCATGAACAAGGAAAGTATGTAAAGGCACTAGAACATTACCATAAATCATTGCAAATTAAAGAAAAACTAGGGCTAAAACGTGGTGTTTCATCGAGTTGCAATAATATTGCGATTATATACTATCGTAAAAAAAACTACCCCAAAGCTCTTGAGTATCACCAAAAAGCCATCAAAATAAGAGAAGAAATAAAAGACAAAAGAGGCTTAGCTTCAAGTTTTTTAAATATCGGAAATGTTTATTTGGCTCAAGAAAACTACCTCCAATCAACACATTATTATGAAAAAGCCTTAAGTAATAGCCAAGAAATCGGTAACAAGCCAATTATGGCAAAAACTTTTAATGCCTTAGGAGAAGTTCAATTACGCTTAGGAAATTATCTTGGCGCTACAAAATACCTTAGCCAAGGGGTTAACCTATCCAAAGAACTTGGGTATTTAAGTGCACTTAGATACGGTACTA
Organism: Aquimarina sediminis; assembly: GCF_002895435.1. Taxonomy (GTDB): domain Bacteria; phylum Bacteroidota; class Bacteroidia; order Flavobacteriales; family Flavobacteriaceae; genus Aquimarina; species Aquimarina sediminis. Next base: position 145,676 of record NZ_POYJ01000001.1, on the reverse strand, counting down.
AATTATTATCAGACACTCATAAAGCTTTAGGAAATTACAAATTAGCATTAGAGAACTACGAGATGTATCATTCTACCTATGACTCATTATTAGGTAAAGAAAAATCAAAACAAATCTCTCAATTACAAGTGCAGTATGAAACCGAAAAAAAAGAACAGAAAATTAAAAGCCTAGCTCAGCAAGCCTCAATCCAATCTCTTCAACTAAAACAAGCTAATTTTAACAAAACCATCTTTGGTGCCATTTGTATAGTTTTATTATTACTTGGATTGATCCTATATTTGATAAGTAGACAAAAACGTTTAGCATTAAAGCAAAAAGCACAAAACATAGAACAAAACCTATTGCGTGTACAAATGAATCCACATTTTATTTTTAATGCCATGACTTCTATCCAGGATTTTATGAATCAAGGAGATGCCAGGCAAGCAAGTATGTATTTGGTAAAATTCTCTAAGCTAATCAGGCAAGTTTTAGATAACTCTAGAACCGAATTCATTAGCCTAGAACAGGAAATAAACATGCTGGATAACTATTTAAGCATCCAGAACTTAAAACGAGAATATCCCTTTAATTTTAAAATAGAAGTAGAAGATGGTTTGTTAAGTGATGAAATTACAATCCCTCCAATGTTTGCACAACCATTTATTGAAAATGCAATAGAACATGGTTTTTCTTCTATAAAAGAAGGGGCAATTATTCGTATCTGTTTTTCTGTTGAAAAAGATCATCTGGTTTTAAAAATATCTGATAATGGATCAGGAATAGAAGAAGCTATGAGCATAAAACGCAAAAATCACGAGTCTCACGCTATAAAAATCACAACAGAAAGAATTGACCTCTATCGTCGAATGCAAAAGAAAAGAATTTCATTTGATATCCAAGATCTTTCGCAAGGTACCCAAGTAACCTTTAATTTACCATTTCAATATTTATAAATGAAAGCAATCCTTATAGAAGATAACCCATCTGCCAGAAAAAGTTTTTTAAACCTACTTAATGAGTATTGTCCCGATATACAACTTATAGGTCAAGCCTCAAATGTTGCCGAAGGAATAGCTACGATTAGTGCCAGCCAACCTGACCTCATGTTTTTGGATATAGAAATGCCCGATGGTAACGGATTTGATTTACTACAAAAGTTACCAGAGATTAGTTTTCAAGTAATATTTGTTTCCTCTCATGAAAAATATGCACTGAGAGCTATCAAATCAAGTGCGCTAGATTATATACTTAAACCTATTGACCCAGAAGAATTAGTCGAAGCCGTGGAGAAAGCAAAATCCGAATTTGAACATCACAAAACACAACAAAGAGTACAAACACTTATAAATAACATTAGTAGTCAATCAAAAGAACCTACACAGTTAATTCTAAAGGATAAATATGGTATTCAAATCGTATCTATTAAAGATATCATTCATCTCGAAGCGAATGGGAGTTACACAAAATTTTTTATCAATGGGCAGGATAATCTATTAGTATCCAAAGGTCTTAAGGATTATGAAAACATCCTTTCTTCTCAGCATTTTTTTAGATGCCATCAATCTCACTTGATTAATCTAGATTATTTATTAAGGTATGACAAACGAGACGGAGACTTTCTTGTTTTAAAGGATAAAAGCAAAGTTCCTTTAGCAACTAGAAAAAAAGAAAGCCTACTGAAAATCATTAATGCAAAATAGCTTGGTTCCCCAATTTTTATTTGATAATCTTACCCATTCTACAAAAAACAACTTTTCAAGAAAATTTAATCTTTTCTATTAATTCCAAAATTTCATTATTTCATACATTAGTACAAATTAAGCTCGAGATATGACTAAACAAGAAAAAGTAGATTTTACTATACAGACACTTAAGGAACTATACCCTAGAATACCAATTCCATTAGATCATAAAGACCCTTATACTTTGCTAATAGCCGTATTGATGAGTGCTCAAAGTACAGATGTAAGAGTTAATAAGATTACTCCTCTTCTCTTTGAACGGGCAGATAATCCACATGCGATGATTAGACTCTCTGTAGAAGAAATTAGAGAAATCATAAAACCTGTTGGTTTGAGCCCTATGAAATCTAAAGGGATTTATGAATTATCACATATTCTGATAAATGAACACAACGGAGAGGTTCCCCAAAGTTTTGAAGCTCTAGAGGCATTACCAGCAGTGGGTCATAAAACTGCTAGTGTTGTTATGTCACAGGCTTTTGGAGTACCAGCATTTCCTGTAGATACTCATATCCACCGTCTAATGTATCGCTGGGGGTTTACGAATGGCAAAAACGTGACTCAGACAGAGAAAGATGCCAAAAGATTATTTCCAAAAGAGCTATGGAATGATTTACACCTTCAGATCATATGGTATGGAAGAGAATACTCTCCTGCAAGAGGCTGGGATCTTGAAAAAGATATAATTACCAAAACTATCGGTAGAAAAACGGTTCTTGATGAATACCAAAAAGGAAAAAAGCCTATTAAAAAATAGGCTTTTATATGTTTAGTTTAAAATCGTTTCGAATTTAATTTTTTGGTATTCTACCACTTGTAACGATTTTGAATAATTAAGAAGAAAATCTATTGTTCTTCTATTTGGTACTAAATGTTTTTCTTCTTTTCTTGAAGACTTAAAGTAAAATTTTGCCATATTATATGATCTTATTTAAAATATTATAAGATGATAACGGCACTAATTATACTTTATTGTATAAAAAAATTATTAATTCGTTAAAACAATGTTATTTTTCTCTATTACCTTTCTTAGGTTAATTAGAGCATATCTCATTCTACCTAAAGCAGTATTAATACTAACACCTGTTTTATCAGATATTTCTTTGAAGCTCATATCCCGATACATACGCATAATTAGCACTTCTTTCTGATCATCTGGTAGTTCTTGGATTAAATTTCTTAAATCCTCTTCAACCTGATCTTTTATCAATCTCTTCTCTGCATTAAGGTTTCCATCACTGATAACAGAAAAAATACTAAACTCTCCGTTATCTTCAAATTTTGGCATACGATTCCCTTTTCTAAAATGATCAATCACCAAATTATGAGCAATACGCATTACCCAAGGAAGAAATTTACCTTCTTCATTATATTTACCATTCTTTAAAGTACGAATTACTTTAATAAAAGTGTCCTGAAAAATATCTTCAGAAATGTCTCTATCAAAAACTTTAGAGTATATAAAACTATAAATACGTTGCTTATGACGTTCAATTAGAACAGAAAGAGCACATTCGTCTCCTTTAATGTAGTTATTAACCAGAACTGCGTCTGACAGGGTGTAATTTTTCATACCTAGACTTTATTTTAGTACCAACAAGCTTGGGGCTCGTGCTATGTTAAACTTTAAAAGTAAAGGTATGCTATAGGCAGTTTTGTTTAATTTTTTGATTCTTTATGAGGGGCTAATATAGTAACAATCATTTAATTTCAAACAATTTCCTGTTAATTTTTTTAACTAAACTTTCAATATACATAGTGTATTATACTTTTATAGTAATCCTTATCTTTGCGCTCTTACCGCGTATTTACTATGATTCAAGACATTACAACCGTAGATCCAAAAGAAAATATAATCATCAAAGGAGCTAAGCTTCACAATCTGAAAGATTTAGATGCTGTTATACCTAGAAACAAGCTAGTTGTAATTACTGGGTTATCTGGTTCTGGGAAGTCTAGTCTTGCTTTTGATACTTTGTATGCAGAAGGGCAACGTAGATATGTTGAGAGTCTATCTTCTTATGCAAGACAATTCCTTGGACGGCTTAATAAACCCAAAGTAGATTATATCAAAGGTATTGCCCCTGCAATAGCTATAGAACAAAAAGTTAATTCTACCAATCCACGATCAACAGTTGGTACTACCACAGAGATTTATGATTATCTAAAGCTGCTCTTTGCAAGAATTGGAAAAACGTACTCCCCTATTTCGGGAAACCAAGTAAAAAAAGACAGAGTTACCGATGTTATAGAATATGTAAAAACTTTTAATGATGGCGAAAAACTACTGCTACTTGCTCCAATTCATATAGAAGAAGGTCGTACACTAGAAGGAAAACTAAAAGTCTTACAACAGCAAGGATATGCAAGAATAAAGAGTAACGGTGCTGTATCCAGAATAGAAGAAGTGATTATTAATGAAAAAGAAAAGTACTATCTCGTTATTGACAGAATCATAAAAAGAGATGAAGAAGATTTTTTTAATCGCCTCGCTGACGCTATAGATTCTGCTTTTTTTGAAGGAAAAGGAACTTGTTTTATAGAAACTCTAAATGATGGCAATCAAAGACAGTTTAGTAATAAATTTGAATTAGACGGAATATCTTTCTTAGAACCAAACATTCACCTATTTAGCTTCAATAACCCTTATGGGGCATGTCCGGAATGTGAAGGATATGGAGATGTTATTGGTATTGATGAAGATTTGGTTGTTCCCAATACCTCATTAAGTGTTTTTGAGGGAGCCGTTTTTCCCTGGAAAGGAGATAGTATAGGATGGTACAAAGATCAACTGGTAAATAACGCGTATAAGTTTGATTTCCCTATTCATAAACCCTATTTTGAATTATCTGACAAGGACAAAGAGCTCCTTTGGAAAGGAAATGAGTACTTTGAAGGAATTACTGGTTTTTTTGAAGAACTAGAAGCAAAAGCATATAAAATTCAAAATCGTGTAATGCTGTCTCGCTATCGTGGAAAAACAAAATGTACTACTTGCAAAGGAAAACGACTGAGAAAAGAAGCTGATTATGTAAAAATTGCAGAAGCTACGTTAACAGATCTAGTCGAGAAGCCATTAAATGAATTAGCAGTTTTCTTCAAAAACCTAACTCTTGATAAATATGACTCTAAAATTGCTAAACGTCTTCTCAAAGAAATAAACAGCCGATTAGAATTCTTACAAAATGTGGGGTTAGAATATTTAACACTTAATAGAAAATCTAATACGTTATCCGGAGGAGAGTCCCAACGTATCAATCTAGCAACATCATTAGGTAGTAGCCTTGTTGGCTCCATGTATATTTTGGATGAACCTAGTATAGGATTACATCCAAAAGACACTGAAAAACTAATAAAAGTACTACAATCACTCCGAGATTTAGGCAATACTGTAATTGTTGTAGAACATGATGAAGATATTATGCTAGCTGCCGATGAAATCATTGATATTGGTCCAGAGGCAGGAACATATGGAGGACATGTAGTAGCTACAGGCACCTTTGATGAGATTCTTAAAGCAGATTCTCTTACCGCAAAATATCTTAATGGAACTCTTCAAATTGAAGTCCCTAAAACCCGAAGAACCTCAAAATATTATCTAGAGATTATTGGTGCCCGGGAAAATAATTTAAAAAATATAGATGTAAAAATTCCACTTGGAATGTTTACAGCCATAACAGGAGTATCCGGGAGTGGTAAAAGTACATTGGTCAAAAAAATTATATACCCCTCTGTCTTAAAACAATTAGGTGGGTATGGTGAAAAAGCTGGAGAATTTACTGAACTAAAGGGAAATTATAGCAATATTAAACATGTAGAATTTGTAGATCAAAACCCTATTGGTCGATCTTCTCGCTCCAACCCTGTTACTTATATCAAAGCTTATGATGATATTCGTAACCTATTCGCTACTCAAAAACTATCCGGAATACGTAATTATAAAGCAAAACACTTTTCTTTTAATGTAGATGGAGGTAGATGTGAAACCTGTAAAGGAGAAGGAGAAGTTACCATCGAAATGCAGTTTATGGCAGATGTACATCTCGAATGTGAAACCTGCGGCGGAAAAAGATTCAAAAAAGACGTTCTTGAAGTGACATTTCATGATAAGAATATTCATGATATCCTCTCTATGACTATTGATAATGCAATTGATTTCTTTACTGAACACAACCAAACCAAAATCCAAAGAAAGCTTCAACCTCTACAAGATGTTGGTCTTGGGTACGTGCAGTTAGGACAAAGTTCTTCTACCCTATCCGGTGGTGAAGCACAAAGAATCAAACTTGCCTCTTTCTTGGTAAAAGGTAATACAAAGGATAAAGCACTCTTTATATTTGATGAACCCACTACCGGTCTACATTTTCATGATATCAAAAAACTACTCAAATCTTTTAATGAACTAATATCCAAAGGACATTCTATTCTGGTTATAGAACATAACCTTGATCTTGTTAAATGCGCAGATTATATCATTGACCTAGGGCTCGAAGGTGGAAAAAATGGAGGAAATATTATTGCGAAAGGCTCACCCGAAGAAATCGTAAAAGTCAAAGAATCGTATACAGCAACATTTCTAAAAGAAAAACTATAAATAAAAAATCACCATATCCAACACTGTTTCTAAGAGTGAATTCATTATAATATTAAGACATTAACATTATTATATTAGATGTTGATGTAATGTTATTATAGCCACTTCGGCTAAAAGTGTCTAATTATAAACCAAAATATAATGTCACTTACCGAAGATCTAAAAGCTCGTGCAGAAGTATCTGCAAAAAAGTATCCTGAGAATATTCGTAAAGTAATGAGTAACGGAATACAAATTCTAAAGGATACAAATATGATTTCCAAAGCCCTAAAAACGGGAGATCTAATACCAGAAATTACACTTCCGAATGCAGCGCATAAAAACATCTCTGTTCAGGAAGTTTTATTAGATAAGAAAGTTATACTATCCTTTTATCGCGGAAGTTGGTGCCCTTATTGTAACCTGGAACTAATTGCACTACAACGATCATTACACGAGTTCGAAAAATATGGCGCTACACTAATCGCAATTAGCCCAGAAACTCCGGATAATTCATTAACTACTTCAGAAAAAAATAATTTAAGCTTTGAAGTTCTTTCAGATATCGATAACAAAATTGCAAAAGAATTTAATCTTGCCTTTTCATTACCTGATGACCTTATAGAGGTATATAAAGGTTTTAACATTGATCTAGAAAAAAGCAATGGAAACAAAAATCAACAATTACCAGTCTCAGCAACTTATATAATTGATCAAGATGGAACAATTGTCTACGATTTTATTAAAGAAGATTATAAAGAAAGAGCTGATCCTAAAGAAATAATTAAACAACTCAAAAACAAATAGTTAAATATTACTCTTCATTTCTTATATGTTTTTGGCACATGATTTGAGAAGGTACTAATCAAATAGCGAAAGCCGAAAAGCTAATAAGTAGGCATAAACCCAAAACATGTAAGTTATGAAAAAAATGATACTTTTTATTGCAGTATTATTACTAGTAGGAACAACTGCACAAGCGACCGATCAAAATTACTCGGATCATAAGGATAGGGTTACAAAACGCTATCACCACGCACAACCTATAATCTTTATAGAAGGTGGCATAAAGTTTTTTGTCTACCCAGATGGAGGTATTGATTACAAAATTCTTAGAAGAAGGCACAGACCCCACAATAGTTGGAATAATAATGTTTATAATGCGCCTGGTTCCTATGAACGCCATAGACCATATAATAACTTTATTAGATATGATTATTATGGTAGATTAAAGAAAGTAGGACCAAATTATATCAACTACGATAGATATAACAGGGTACGTAGAATCGGAACCATTTCAATAAGATACAATCGAAGAGGATTAGTGCATAGAATTGGTGGATTATATATCTATTACAAAAGATATGATCGAATACATTATACAGAAGGTAATGTGCATTATGATGGCTGTGGATATTGTGGGATTGATGGATGTTCAATTACACATAGACCATATTACAAGAAAGCTTGGAAACCAAAATATCACGACGATGACGACGACGATGATGATGATCATTACTATAAGAACCGAAGAAGAATAAAAAAACATCATAATGATGACGATGATGATGATGATGATGATGATTAAGATATAAATTAAGAATTGGTTAGTTGTTTAGACCCCGTTACCTAATATATTTGGTAGCGGGTTCTTCTATTTATAAAGTGTTGTTAAGTTTTCTTCAAAAAAAGATGATTGTCCTATATTTATTCTGTTCAATATATATTCTTATCGGTATGAATTTTCATAAAACACTCCTATTTCTATTTATCATCTCCTTAACTTCAATGACCGCTCAAAAAATGGAGTTTGAGGATTATGATCCTCCATCTACTCTCGTTGTTCCAGGTACCGAAATCAAAAAAGCAAAATTTCCTTTTATTGATGTACATAATCATCAATTTAGGATGCCAACTCAAAACCTACAGGAAGTCGTTACAGAAATGGATAAACTCAATATGATGGTAATGGTAAACTTATCTGGAAGAGGAAGAGGATCTGATGAACACTTACACAAATCTTTAGAAAATGTAAAAACAAATTTTCCAAACAGGTTTATTGTATTTACCAATATTCGTCTTACAGGAATTGATGATCCTGATTGGACAAAAAAAACAGTAGCTCAATTAGAAAAAGATGTAGCTATGGGAGCCAATGGATTAAAGATCTATAAAAGCCAAGGAATGGATAATAAAGATAGTAAAGGAAAACGTATCAAAATTGACGATCCTCGAATTGATCCTGTTTGGGAAAAATGTGGTGAGTTAGGAATCCCTGTTTTAATACACTCTGCAGACCCTAAACCATTTTGGGATGCTCATGATAATCAAAATGAGCGTTGGTTAGAACTTAAACTAAGATCCAGAAGAAAAAGAGATTCAAAAGTTACAGGTTCATGGGAGACCATTATACAAGAGCAACATAATATTTTTAGAAAACATAAAAACACTAAATTTATCAATGCACATTTAGGTTGGTATGGAAACGATCTAGCAAAGCTGGCAAAACTCATGGATGAAATGCCAAATATGTATAGTGAGATCGGAGCTGTCATTGCAGAATTGGGTCGCCAACCTCGTCATGCAAAAGCTTTTCTTACCAAATATCAAGATAGAATTATGTTTGGAAAAGATTCGTGGAATCCTGAAGAATACTATACTTACTTTAGGGTTTTAGAATCAAAAGATGAGTATTTTCCATATTATAAAAGATATCATGCCTTTTGGAAAATGTATGGTCTAGATCTCGATGATGAAGTATTGAGAAAATTATACTATAAAAATGCTTTACAGGTAATTCCAAATATCGATAAGAGTTTGTTTCCAAAATGAGATGTGATAAAAAACAGCTTTCTATCGTAATACCTGTTCCTTTTTTTTATGACATAATAACTAAATATATCTTAAGTCCTTGTAAAACAAACTTCGCAAAAAAACATACACCACTGTTTATCAGTAATTTATTTTTTTGGCACGCTGCTTGATACTATAAAATTGAGAATCGAAAATTAATTTCTATTCTAATTTTAAAATCACAGATTATGAAAAATTTTGTTTTACTTTTTGCAGGTTTATTGTTAGCTTCATTCACAGCTAACGCAACAGAAACCAATACAGAATCATCTGCTCGATATTATAACTATGGGAAATCATTTATCTTCTCAGAAGGAGGAATCGATTTTTCGGTGTATGCAGACGGACAATTTGATTTTTATATCAATGGTCGTAGAAATGGTGTTCGTATTGGTGTTAATACTCCTGGAGTAAATATAAGTTTCAATTCTGGATATGATTATGACGCTTATGTACAATATGATGATTACGGAGCTGTAGTACAAGTAGAAAACGTACCCATCTTTTATGATTACTATGGTAGAATTACGCAGGCTGGTGATATTTACATTAATTATAATGACTATGGTCGTATATCTAGAGTAGGTGGATTATATGTACACTATAACAGTTATGGAAATTTTCTAAACTGTACAGGATACATCAACCGTTATAACAGATATTATGAATACAGACCTTTTCATGCCTACTTTACCGTTCCTGTAGTTACAAGATGTATTGTATACAATAGACCATACAGAAGATACTATACACCTTACAGATGTTCTTACACAACTTATAGAAGCAACTATTATAATGGATACTATACTAGACCATACAGAAGTCGTAATTACTACAGACCGCATAGTCGAGTATCAAGCTACAACAGAGGATATAGAGGCACTACAGCAAGAGGTCTTAACTACAGAACAAGAAGCCACAGAACGGCTATGTATAAAAGAAATGATCGTAACTATAGTAAAATAACACGTAACAGATCTAATTATAACAACAGAAGTACAAATAGTAGAAATAGATCAAATAATTATGGTACTAGAAGTACAGACAGAAGTAGATCTAAAGTTACAAATACAAGTAGAACGCGTACTACAACACCTAATACCAGAACGCGTACGGCAAGTAGATCTGTACAACCAAAACAGAGAGTACGATCAAATAATAGAAGTGCAACACCTAGAAGAAATGTGCAAACGACCCAAAGAACCAGAAATACGGTAACTAGCCGATCTCCTAGAACAGATAGCAAATCAAGGTATCAGAGTAGTAATAAGAGGTCAATATCTAGAAGTACTCCGGTTCAGAGACAAAGAAATACAAATAAAAAATACTCTGGAAATGTAACAAAACGTTCTAATAATAGTCGTTATAGTAGTAATAATAGAGGAACAAGTTCTTCTAGAGCAAATGTAAAAAGACAAAGAAGTAACACTTCTAATAGTAGAGCATCAAGATCAAGTAACACTCGTTCTCGTACCTCTAGAAGTAGAAGTTAATAAGACATAAAAATATTTATTTTTTTGGTTGGTTAGTTAGAAAATCCCTCAAGAGTTGAATGCTTAAGCACCTCGAGGGATTTTCTTTATTAAATCGTTAATATCTTTAGATATATTAAGAGCATACACTACTCCTGCATATGCTATACCAATTAAAACACTTTTAAGAACTATATTGAAAATAGGGTGAAATGGTAGTTCCCAAAAATAAAATCCAAACGTAAAAACCACAATTTGTACCAGAGAAATGATAGTTTTCTTAGAGAAAGGGTGCATTTTAAACTTAGCATAAACAATCCATAACTTAGCCAAGTTATAGCAAAAAACTGCAATAACCGTAGCAATTGCGGCGCCAGTAACTCCAAAAACCGGAATACAAAGAATGTTTAAAATCACGGTAATAACAACCATTCCTACACCAATATATAACACTATCCTATAATAATCAGAACTGTATAAAATTGAGTTATTATTTCCCAAAAGGTTATCAAATAATTTGGCTGATCCAATCAAAACTACTACCCATATAAATAACTCATATTCATTAGGAATAATTTTAAAAAGCTGCTGTACATTACAAATAATTAAAACGAAGAGCAACCCGCTTGTAACTAAAAGGTTCAAAGAACTTTTTTTATACAAACTTTCTAATTTGTCGTTTGCTTTTTCATTAAGCAACTTAGCTGTCAAAGGATACGTTATTTGATGCATTGCCCTCGACGGAATTATAATTACACTTGCTATATAGGCACATATACCATACTTGGCTACATTCTCTATAGGAAGATACCGTTCGATCATCGTCTTGTCCATATCAATCAACAAAGTGGCAACAGATCCCGCAATTAATATCAAAGCAGAATACTTGAATACAGGGACATAATTGTCTGGTAACAAAAAACGGGGACTAAAACGATAAAGCCCCATTGCGTATATTTTCATAACAACCATACGCAATATATATGCAGCCATTAGTGCATAAATGAATTGAGAAATTGTAAGTATTTCAAAATACACTAAAATCAAAAGAATACTGATACATACCCTTAAGAACAATTCTTTCATTATATTTCCAAAAACACTTTTGAGTTTTACTTTTGACCAAGCAAAAAATACTTCAAAATAAGCACCTGAAATAGCCAGTACAAAAATTGTCCACACATAAGGTTGGACTATTGTGTTTTTAGTACTAAATAAATCAAGGATTGAAGAATAAAAAATAACTCCTATCCCTCCGACAGCAATAGCAATAAAAAAAGGAAACACTAACATTACGGTCAAAAACCTATCCTGCTGGTCTTGATCAGAATAAGATGAAAAAAATTTAATGATAGTATTTGGAGTGCCAAAAGCTATAATGGGCCATATCAAATTAGATGCTGTCATCAAATACGAAACCAAACCATAATGTTCTTCATCCATAAAATTGGTAAACAAAAACAAGGTATTTGCAGCTCCGATACCAAATCCAAGACAAGTAATAATAATATTCCTTATAGTCTGATTAACTACTACTCCCATACTTAGACTTCATCAGGGTTTTTAATTTCAAATTTCAAAAGTACAAAATACAGAGCTATCAAAACATAAAAAGAGACTAAATAGTCTCTTTTTAAATGATTATTAAAGATTAACTTTACCTAGGGCAACTAATATCACCAACAATTCTCCATCGTTTACCATCGGTCAAATTAATTCTCTCGGTATAGGCATTACAATAAACTAACCCCTCTACCCCAAAGGTTACATTTGATTCTAAATTTGGTAAAGCCGACCATTTTACGAGTAAAGCATCATAATGTGTTGTCGACAGATTCGTATTATCTAGCATCCCATCCATTGTTGTTACATTTTGTATATCCCAATCACTTATATCACTATCAAAAGAAATAGCTCCAAAAAACATTGATCTCATATTGGTAACTTTACTCACATCCCATTTACTAAGATCCGCATTAAACTTACCACAACCAGAAAACATACTAGATACACTTGTAACATTACTCGTATCCCATGTACTAAGATCTCCATTAAAAGAAGAAGCTCCAATAAACATATAATCCATTTTTTCAACACTACTTACATCCCATGAACTAAGATCTCCATTAAAAGCAGTGGCGCCATAAAACATTCCCAACATACTTGTAACTTTAGCAACACTCCACTTGCTTACATCTCCATTAAATGAAGTAGCTCTGTAAAACATGCTCTCCATATCCATAACATTACTAACATCCCAACCATTAAGGCCTATAGTAAAGCTAGTACAATTAGAAAACATTTGATGCATATTAGTAACTGTACTTACGTCCCAATTATTGAGATCTGCATTAAACTTAGCACAACCAGAAAACATATCAGACATGTTTGTAACTTTTGACAGGTTTGGTATGTCTACAGCATTATAAGTCATGTTTACACAACCTGCAAAAGCCCCATCAAAAGATTCCCATGTATTATCTCCCCACTGCTCTATTGACTCAAGTACGTTTGCTCCTTCAGTAATCCTAAACATTGGAAATACTCCGGATATAGCAACTTTATGTGTCCCAACAGTTGCATAAGAATGGCTTGCTGTAGTAGTTTGGTTCTTTTCGACAGTACCATCGCCCCAATCTATTGTAAAGCCATAGGTAATATCCTTGTTTAGTCCAATAGTAACTATTTCATAGGGCGTTGTGGTCTTCCAGCGGGTAATAAAGGCTTCTATAACATCCTCAACGCTTATTGTAATATCCACACTAGCTTTAAGTGTTCCATCAGAAACCTCTACGGTTATTGTATAAGTAGTTGTAGTTTCAAAATCCAATTTTTTATCAGCTACCAAACTCAACTCTCCAGTTTTGGTCATCTCAAAAAGGTCATTGTTATTTTTAGTCAGTACAAAAGTAAGTGGGTCATTCTCTACATCTGTAGCTACCACCTTACCAATTAATACATCATCCGTGATATCTTCTTTTACGGTAAATGTTTGAGCATTGATTTCTGGAGCTGTATTAACTACAGGAGGTTCATCTGGGCTTACCGTAGGCTGAATATCATCATCATTATTACATCCAACACTTAATATAATCATCAGTAACAAGATCGTTATATCTCCTTTAATTTGTTTTAGTTTCATCATTTTGCATTATTTTTTTTGAAGCGCGCTCTTGGATTTTCTTATTCAAAAAGCGTAGAGAATTCATGGTTTTTATTCTAATTTGTTTAAATTTTAAAACAAACATAACAAGAGGTTCTGTAAGGAAAGAGAGTTCTTTTTATTCGCTGTATCTTGTTTGATATACGCTGCACTTTACTTGATATTTGATATCAACACTATATCTTTTACAAAAAAATAATGCATTATTGAACTATTACATTTTTAGAGTTAAATGTAAAATGCCATAAACCATGAAAAATGAAAAAGGAATAAACTTTGGTTTTCTATATCTATAGAGCTTTTAGAAGTCCTGATAGAGTTTTGGTCAGTTCTTTTCTACTATATTTTCCTACTCCAATAACGTGAGAAGCTAATTCTCCGTTTTGAAACTGGGTAAAATATTGAAGTATTTGTGTTTTTATTTTATCATATTCCTGATATTCAAAAAAGCACCCCGAATTTGTTTCTGTAATTAACTTTGATACATCAGCACCTTCTGGTCCAATTGCCAGAATAGGTCTTCTCGATACCATATACTCAAATAATTTTCCAGGAATAATACATCGAGTTTGCTTACTATCTATTTCGATTAATAATAAAACCTGAGCATTTCTTTGGATTGATATTGCTTCTATATGAGGAACATACTCTTTTGTTATTAAGAAATCTGATAATCCTGCTTCTTTTATTGAAGATAAAACATCGGCACTAACTGCACCGACCAATTGTAACTGAAACATCTCCGAAAACTCTTCATTTTCCTTTGTCAGATCATACAACGCTTTCCAAAGATATTTTGGATCCCTGCCTGATAACAAAGATCCGATATGCGAAATTGTAAATTTAGTATCCAAAACTACTTTAGAAAGAGTTTCTGTATCATATCCATTGGTTATTACAGAAATTGGAGTCTTGGTAATATTGGTAAACTCCTTTTGAGTGGTAAAACTTGTAACAACAATATGGTCGGCAGTATTCAACACTTCTTTCTCTAATAATTTATGTTTTCGTATTGATCGTTTTGTAAGTTTTAATTTATTGTGATAGCCAATAGTAGTCCAAGGATCCCTAAAATCTGCCAACCATTTCACATCAAGTTGATTTTTCAATTCTTTTCCTATCAAGTGTACGCTATGAGGGGGACCTGTAGTGATTATTACATCAATTTTGTTTTCTAATAGGTACTTTTTTAGATATTTAACCGAAGGGGCTACCCAAAACTTCCGAGCATCAGGAATAAAAAAATTCCCCCGTATGTATAACAATAGTTTTTGTATAAAAGATTGCTTTTTACGATTTGTAATGATTCCCTTACTAATAGTTTTTGTCTCTTTTTTAGAAAAAAACTGTGCAAATTGATAAGGTTCAAAAATAGGACTCGATAACACCTCTATCCCCTCCGGAATTTCAGAAGACAAAGAACTATCTTCAATTGGATATGTAGGATTCTCAGGAATATAAACCACTGGCTCAATACCAAAATCCCTAAAGTATTTTACAAACTTAAGCCATCGTTGTACTCCCGGACCTCCGGCTGGTGGCCAATAATATGTTATAATTAAGGCTTTCACAATATTTTTACTTATCCTCCTCTTGTGTCAAAGGAAGTATACTCCCAGTCTTTTTATATTGAAAATATATCCCACCAATCAATATTAACATAAAAATGATCGAACTAGTAAGGGTAATTACACTTCCTGTTTTTATAACTTGAGGTTCGAATCTAAATTCAATTTTATGTTTCCCTGCAGAAATAGGCATTCCTCTCAAAATATAATTCACCTGAGCATGACTCATAGGTTTCCCATCAATTAATGCTTGCCAACCAGGATAGTACACCTCAGAAAAAACGGCAAAACCATCTTCCTTAGAATTCGATTCGTACACCAAATGATTTGGTTTGTGATCTATTAAAGTAATATAAGACAAAGAATCAGTCGAATATTTAGTTTTAGGAAATTCCTCTTTAAATTTAGAATTGATAATAGCTTCTGTTTTGATATCTAAATCTTTTAAAGCCAAAATTTCGTCGTTTGCAGAATCCACTTGTTTGATTGTCGAAACAAACCACGCATTTCCATTAGCATAAGGATTCGTAAGAGCTTTGACACCTTCTTTATCTTGTGTGATAATATATTTTATATTAAACATATTCATCACCTCGACGTCATTCTTTGCTAGATAGAACTCAAATAAATCTTGTATTCTTCCAGGTTTAGCAGCGTGATACCCGCCTAATGCATTATGAAAATAAGAAGCTCTACCCGAATTAAAAGGATTTGCCGTTAAATCAAATACCCTAAAATGTCCCTTATCCTTAAAAATTTCTTTATCCGCTTCATTCGCTATAAAAGGTTTATTAAACTCTCTTGATGAAACAAAATTACTATTATTAACATATTTCCAATCTACTAATACCAGATCAAAAACAATTAACGCTCCCAACCCTACCAAAAGTAGATTTTCTTTTAATTTTCCTTTTAAATAAAACCAACATCCTGAAGCTATTAGCAGTACTAAAACTAAAGAACGTATAGTATCGATAGTAAATATCTCTTTTCTATCCTCTTTTATAGCCCTCAAATAATCTGGACCACCTTGCTCAAGGAGCATGCTATCACCTAATCCACTAAAATTAAACAAAGTAGATTTAAACAACAAAAAGAGTAGTGCTATTCCTCCTACTATTGCTGTTGTGTACTTTAATGCTTTAATCTTTGTTTCATGGATAACAGAATCATTTAATAATTTATGGATTCCAATTATAGCCAAAACAGGAACGCATAATTCAATAATTACTTGTATAGAAGACACCGCCCTAAACTTGTTATACAATGGAAAAAAGTTGATAAAGAATTCGGTTAGAAAGCTAAAATTATGCCCCCAGGATAATAACAATGCCAAAATTGATCCTCCTACAATCCACCATTTCAATCTACCTTTTACCAAAAACAATGCAAATACAAATAAAAACAATACAGTTGCACCTATATATGCTGGTGCCCCAACAATTGGTTGATCACCCCAATAAGTTTGCACATGTTCTGTATATGACTTTGCTTGTGATGGAGACACTCCTAGTCTAAGTAATTCCTTATAAACATTAGAATCTGTACCCAAATTTTCATAAGACGCTCCTCCCATAAAACGAGGGATAAAAAGATTAAAACTCTCTAATTTACCATAACTATACTGAGTTATATAATCAAAATCTAATCCAGAGCTTTTCTTTTCTTTTCCATCGGATTGAATCGTAAGACCTGTATCCCCCCTTGTACTAAATTGTGTGTATTCTTTTGTTGCCAAAAGACTAGTAGCATTAAGCAGTATAGAAAATAATACTGCTACCATCATTACTCCAATAGACTTAAAATAACTTGGTATTTCCTTTTTCCGATATGCATCTACTAAGTAAGAAACTCCCAATACCAGTACTAACAAAAATAAATAGTAAGTCATTTGAAAGTGATTTGCTGCTATCTCTAAAGCCATGGATATAGCCAATAACAGAAACCCCCAAATATATTTTTTTCTAAAGGTAAGTATTATACCACTCAAAACTAAAGGCATGTAACCAATAGCATGAGCCTTGGCATTATGTCCCACACCAATTATAATTATAAAATATGTCGAAAATCCAAAAGCCAAACTGCCCAAAAAAGCAAGTTTGTAATCCACTCTTAATACTAGTAGTAAAATATAGAAACCAACAAAATATAAAAACAAGTAATCAGCCGGTCTAGGTAAAAACCTAATTAACCTATCCAACTTCTTAATATAGCTATGAGGATACTGTGCTCCTAACTGGTACGTAGGCATTCCTCCAAATGCATTATCTGCCCAATAAGGCTCTTCTCCTGTTTGATTCCTAAAATCAGTTTGTTGTCGTGCCATTCCGGTATATTGAACAATATCACCCTGTCTCATTTTCTTCCCACTCAAAACAGGATTAAAATAGACTAAAGAAACGATGATAAAACCTAAGACAACAAAAATATGGGGTAAGAATCTTTTTATGAAAGACATGATGTGTGTGAGTTTACTATTGAAGCGCCAAATTAATCAATTTCCTCATAATCGATATATTCTCCAACATCTTTATTAGAAGATTTTTTTTTCGGTCCTTTTTCAATAGTAGTTTCTCCTTTTGTAGATGGACTAGTTTGCTGATATTGATTAAACTGCTGCTCAAATTTTTCTCCAGCTTTCTTTGTAACATACTTAAACAATAGAGGACCAAATAAACGCGTTAATACTTTAAATACATAATATATTAAGATTATAATGAGAATTATCTTCAGTACCCCTTGCAGTGATGCTTCTTGCATATTATTTTTTTTCAAAAATAATGAACTCTGTATACAATTACAGGTAGACAATCCTAAAAAAATGATAAAATCTGCTATATTTGAACCAAATCTATTGAATATGAGCCCTAAGTTTCTTCTGTTAATAGCTAGCATGTTTTTATCCTGTTTAGCAGTTTCTGCACAATACACAGAGAAAATCAATACGAATAGACCTGGAACCTCTCAGGGCGCCTTCTCTGTTGGTAATAATGTATTACAATTAGAAGGAGGCTTTGGCTTGGGTAAAGAAAAACATAAAATCCTGAATACTAAGACCAATGTTTTCAAAATTGATTATGCAGTGAGATATGGTCTATTAATTGAACAATTAGAGCTTAGAATAAACGGAACATTTAGAGCAGATGGAGTTAAGCAAACTATTGGTGCTAACGAAGAAAAAATAAAAAGAAGCAATTTTGAAGCAAATACATTTGGAGCAAAATATCTAATTTATGATCCATATAAAAAGCCAAAAAAGGATTCTATCAATTATGATGAATTAAAAAGTTGGAAAGAACGTCATAAATTTAAATGGAAAAGCCTTATCCCTGCAGTTTCTGCTTATCTGGGTGCCAATTTTGTTTCTGCAGACAATCCTTTTACTGCTCCTAATGATGATACTTTTAGCCCAAAAATTGTTTTAATGACACAAAATAACTGGTCTACAAGCCTAAATGGGGATTGGGTATTAGTGACCAATTTAATAATTGACAAAGTTACCACAGATGATCCTATCATTGGTTGGATCATCACTTCTACTCATACAATTAATGAAAAATGGGCTGCTTTTGGAGAATATCAAGGGCAAAAAAGTGATTTTTACAGCGATAATATATTAAGAATGGGAGGTGCATATCTCTATGATAAGGACCTTCAGTTTGATGCAAATATTGCTTTTAATTTTAAAGACACACCTTCAATTTTCACCGTTAGCTTTGGAGCATCATACAGATTTGATTGGCATACCAAAGATGAAATTATCGAACAACCGGGTTTAGAAGGAGGTGTTAAAGAAGAAGAAGAAAAACCTGAAATAGATACCGAAGATGGAGAAGAAAATATTGACGGAGAATTAGAAGAGTTAGAAGAAGGAGAAGAAATTGAAAATGATAGTATTAAATTAGAAAAAACACCTTTTATTAATGATTTTGAAGATGATAGCCTAAGGGAGAATATCGAAAAAGATCTTGATGAAAGAAGAACTGCCGAACGATTAGAACGTGAACGTATCGAAAATGAAAAGATAGCTAAAAAAGAAGGCAAGAAATTTAAAAAAGAAGAAGCTAGACGCCTAAAAAGAGAAGCAAAAGAAGCTAGAAAAGCAGAAAAAGCAGCGATACAGGCAGAAAAGGAAAAGCAAAAAATGATTGAGGATATAGATGCCGAGCTTGATAAAATGGAAAAAGAACAAGGTGTAGATCAAGAATTACAAGATATCGACAAAGAGCTACAAGAGTTGGAGAAAATGGAAAAAGAGTTAGACCTTGAACAAAAAGAAGAGCAGGAAGAAAAACAAGAAGAAAAACAAGAAGAAAAAGAAAAAGAACAAGAAGAAGATGTAGACGCTGAGTACGAAAAATATCAAAAAGAACAAGAAAAGAATAAAAAAGAAGAGGAAAAAAGAAGGAAGAAAGAGGAGAAAAAGCGTCAAAAAGAAGAAAAGAAAAGAAAAAAGGAAGAAGAAAAACGTAAAGCCAAAGAAGAAAAGGAAAACAATGAAGACTCTGATATAGATAAAGAACTAGACCAGATAGATCAGTAACAATAACAAAATAAAGAATCTATTGTATTATTATTTGTAAGCAATCATAATATTTAATAAAAGGATTATATATTTGTAGCGAATTAGAGATGATATATGATTACGATTAAAGAAATTACTTCAAAAGGAGATTTGACCACATTTGTTAAATTTCCTTTTGAGTTATATAAAGACTCCCCATATTACGTGCCGTCTATTATCAAAGAAGAAGTAGACGTAATGGATCCTCAAAAAAATCCTGTTTTCAGAAATGCTGATGCTAAGTATTTCTTAGCTTACAAAGGAAAAACCATAGTAGGAAGGATTGCAGCAATTATAAATTGGATTGAGGTAAATGAACAAAAAAAACCAAAAGTACGCTTTGGATGGTTTGATGTTATCGATGATATTGAAGTAACTAAAGCTCTCTTGCAAAAGGTAGCCGAATATGGGTCTCAACACTCATTAGAGTATATAGAAGGTCCTGTTGGGTTTTCAAATATGGATAAAGCCGGTATTCTAATCAAAGGGTTTGAAGAATTAAACACAATGATCACATGGTATAATTACCCCTATTATTCAAAGCATATGGAACAACTTAATTTTGAACCTGCCGCTACCTGGGTAGAGTACAAAATTAAAGTACCTAAAGAGACAAAAGAAAAGGTAATCAAATTCGCCAAGGTAATCAAAGAACGATATCAACTCAAACTCCTTAAGTTTAATAAAAGTAAAGAAATACTACAATACGCAGATGACATGTTTGATCTACTAAACAAAACATATAGTAGCTTACAAACTTTTGTCCCTATACAGCAGTATCAGATAGATATGTATAAGAAAAAATACTTACCCTATCTAAATCCTGAATACATTACTTGCATAGCTGATAAAACAGGCAAGCTTATAGCTTTCTCAATCGTTATGCCTTCTTTTTCTAAAGCACTAAAGAAAATGAATGGTAAAGTATACCCTCTTCGTTTTTTACATATTTTAAAGGCGCAACGCAGAAATGACACTGCTGCTTTCTATCTTATAGGAGTAGATCCTGAATACCAAAATAAAGGTGTAACAGCTCTTATCTTTAAAGAAATGAATGAAGCCTTTTTACGCAATGGTATCGAAACTGTAGAAACCAACCCGGAGTTAGAGGAAAACAAAGCTATTCAAGCTTTATGGAACGGCTATGAACATGAACAACATAAAATGCGTAGAACGTATAGAAAAAGTATTTAGTTTTTTCTTTGGATAACCACATAGCTTAGAAAATCTGGATTTAAAATCCAGATCATTGGTTTTCTCACGTTTTTTACGGACATGTACAGCGGCTACCAGTGTTGATGGCAATTTTATATCCACCGTCTCACTTTCGATTTATAATTTTTATATTCAGTTCCAAATATTCTTTCCATTGAATCTTCTTCGAAGGGAATATAATAATTATTCGTAACCAAGATAAAAAACAGAAACCCAACGACGGGTAGAAGTGTTCCTAAAAACACCCAAACTCCGAGTAGACTTATCGTAAAGCCTAGATAGATTGGGTTTCTACTAACCTTAAAAAGTCCATTTGTTATCAGTTTTCTTGGTTTTTTAAAGGTATGTATTTCTGTATGGGATTTATCAAATTGCTTTCTGACTTTTATTGTCATAATCAAACCAGTAAGGATAAACAGTATTCCAATATAATTAAAAGGTCTTGGGATTATTTCCTGAATAATAATTAGGTTTTTAATAAATATCATAGCAGCTATACAGATCAGGAATAAAATTGGTGGAATTAACTTTTTCATGCATTAAGGATTTATCAATACTACAAAGTTATTTAGTTGAAAATCCATTTGCATTAACATAAGTTAATTCTGTCATCTTTTTTTTATCGTGCTCAAAGTTCCTGCATCCAGTATCAAAAATTCACGTTGTCCTTTTTCTTTTATTGCATAGTATTATCAAATTACCACTAAGAGTTCATTTTATAAGGTAAGTAAGCAAGTAATAAGCGCTTTCATTTAGATAGTATTATACTCTAACAAGTTTATAGAAAGGTATTCCGCATAGGATAAATCACTATTCATGTTGAATAAAACATCTTCCTCTTTGGATAAATTGTCTTCCGTGTTAGATAAAGAACCTTCTCGTCCTCCGTGTCGGATAAAGCATCTTTCGTCTGGAATAGTGAACCCTCCACCCTAGACAAATTCTCTTGCTTGTTAGATAATACCAATTCTGACGTAAAAAACATCACCCCTACCAAAAAATCGTACTTCCTTGTAAAGAAATATAGAACTATAATACCAAAAAGAACTCCTTCAAAACAAATGAAACCATTTCTACCATAGAACTCGTTTATGTTTTTTTTGATTTGCTTAAAACTATTGTCTTAATCTATAAATGGGATAAAAAAAACCAGCGAAGTTAACTTCACTGGTTTTAAACATTTTTTATTAGAATATTTTGTCAGCTCTTTTGAGCAGTGTGAATTCTATAATTTTACTCTCCCATCGCCACAGCAACAGAAGCAGACATGCGTTTATAAGTTCCATTTTCGAGTCGCTCACGTATAGCAGAAAATGCATTTAAGGTTTCTTCAATATCTTTCATGGTATGAGATGCTGTCGGAATTAACCTTAACAAAATCAAACCTTTTGGTATTACCGGATATACAACAATAGAACAGAAAATACCATAGTTCTCTCTAAGATCTTTCACCAAAGCCATAGCTTCAGGAATACTACCTTTAAGATATACTGGTGTTACACAACTTTGCGTTGTTCCTAGATCAAACCCTCTTTCTCTAAGCCCATTTTGTAGTGCATTTACATTCTCCCACAATTTAGCTTTTAACTCTGGCATGGTTCTAAGCATATCCAAACGCTTAAGTGCACCAATTACGAGTTGCATCTGAAGAGATTTTGCAAACATCTGAGAACGTAAATTATATTTCAAATAATCTATTATCCCTTGGTCTGCAGCAATAAATGCACCTGTACTAGCCATAGATTTTGCAAAAGTGGCAAAATAAACATCTATCTGATCCTGAACACCTTGCTCCTCTCCTGTTCCTGCTCCAGTAGCTCCCAAGGTACCAAAACCATGAGCATCATCAACAAACAACCTAAAGTTATACTTTTCTTTTAGTGCTACTATTTCTTTTAATTTTCCTTGCTCACCACGCATACCAAAAACCCCCTCAGAGATTAATAAAATTCCTCCTCCGGTTTTTTCAGCCATCTTTGTAGCTCTCATCAGGTTTTTATCGATACTCTCCATATCATTATGGCGATAAGTATATCGTTGCCCCTGATGTAATCGTACTCCATCAATAATACATGCATGTGCATCTACATCATATACGATAATATCATCTTTACTTACCAGAGCATCTATTGTAGACACCATACCCTGATAACCAAAATTTAATAAGTATGCAGCTTCTTTATCAACAAACTCAGCTAGCTCATTCTCTAATTGTTCGTGAAGATCGGTATGACCACTCATCATTCTGGCTCCCATTGGATATGCAGAACCATACTCAGCTGCAGCTTCTGCATCTACCTTACGAACTTCTTCTTTATTTGCTAGCCCCAAATAGTCATTGATACTCCAGGTAATAACTTCTCTCCCTTGAAACTTCATTCTATTTGATATAGGCCCTTCAAGTTTTGGAAAAACAAAATATCCTTCTGCCCTATCTGCCCACTTTCCTAATGGTCCTTTGTCTTTGTAAATCTTATCAAATAAATCTCTCATTTACCAAAAAATTGTTTCTTATAAGTTTGCGAAAATACATAAAATTGAATTGATGACATAATTATATTTAAATTCACTTTTATAAAGTTTTATTTTCATCGAACTAAACCTTATGACATCCCAAATTATATATACACTAATGATTTCCCGTAATTTAGTAAATAAAATTGACATCCCAACACTAAGATTTTATGGTGGTAGTATTAAGAAACAGAATAAAAAAAACATCCAGAATTAATCTGGATGTTTTTTTTAAATCGTTTTGAAATATTTTTATTACTTAATAAATTGAACTTTTGTAGCATCGACTTCATTTTTACTATCAAAAAATCCTTGCTCTTCCATCCAATCATCACTAAATACTTTACTCATATATCTAGAACCGTGATCAGGCAAAATTACTATAACATTACTGTTTTCGTCAAATTCACCTTGCTCTGCAAGTTGTTTCACTCCTTGCAAGGCAGCTCCACTAGTATATCCTAAAAACATACCTTCTTTTCTTACTAGCTCTCTTGCGGTATGAGCACTATCCTCATCGCTAACTTTTTCAAACTTATCTATTACATCAAAATCTGTAGCCGTGGGGATTAAATTCTTACCCAAACCTTCAATTCTGTATGGATAGATTTCTTCTTCATCAAATTCTCTGGTTTCATGGTACTTCTTTAAAACTGACCCATAGGCATCAATTCCAAAAACACGTACATCACTATTCTTTTCTTTTAAGAATCTAGCTGTTCCAGAAATAGTACCTCCGGTCCCACAACAAGCTATAAAATGTGTAAGTTTTCCATTAGTTTGATTCCAGATTTCTGGTCCGGTAGAATTGTAATGTGCATCAATATTTAATTCATTAAAATATTGATTTATATACACAGAACCTTTAATTTCTTCATGAAGCCTTTTTGCTACCTGATAATACGATCTTGGATCATCAGCACTAACATGGGCAGGGCATACATATACCTTTGCTCCCATATTTTTTAGCATTGCTATTTTATCTTTTGACGATTTAGAACTAACCGCAAGAATACAGTCATAGCCTTTAATCACACTTACCATTGCCAAACTAAAGCCTGTATTACCGCTTGTAGTTTCAATAATAGTGTCACCTGGTTTAAGAATACCTTTTCTTTCGGCTTCTTCTATGATATAAAGTGCGATCCTATCTTTGGTCGAGTGCCCTGGGTTAAAAGATTCTACTTTGGCGTAGTAATTTCCCGGAAAGCCTTTCATAATTCTATTTAGTTTTATCAGTGGGGTGTCACCGATAAGTTCCAAAATATTATTATAAGCCCTAATATCTTCTCTCATATAGTAGTGTTTTAACAGATATGTGGTACAAATTGGGGAGACCACTAGCTGTTTCAAAAACGGTACGAAGTTACACTATTTTTTTGAATTAATCTTTTATACTTTCTAAATCTAACAAAAATGCATATTCTTCAGCCACTTCTTTAAGTGCTTCAAACCTCCCTGAGGCTCCTCCATGCCCTGCGTCCATGTTAGTATGCAACAATAATAGATTATCATCTGTTTTTAACTCTCTTAGTTTTGCTACCCATTTAGCAGGCTCCCAGTATTGCACTTGAGAATCATGCAAACCAGTAGTAACCAGCATATTTGGATAATCCTGAGCAGTAACATTATCGTATGGCGAATAAGACTTCATATAGGTATAATACTTTTCTTCGTTAGGATTACCCCATTCATCATATTCTCCTGTAGTTAAAGGAATACTGTCATCTAGCATAGTAGTTACAACATCTACAAAAGGTACTGCTGCTACTACACCATTATATAATTCTGGAGCCATATTAACTACTGCTCCCATCAATAATCCACCTGCAGATCCCCCCATAGCATATAAATGATCTGGTGAGGTATATTTTTGGTCTATCAAAAATTTAGAACAATCTACAAAATCTGTAAATGTATTTTTCTTTGTTAATAGTTTTCCGTTTTCATACCAGGATCTTCCTAAATATTCACTTCCCCGAATATGAGCGATTGCATAAATAAACCCTCTATCCAGCAAACTTAGTCTTACTGTAGAAAAATAAGGATCTATAGTAGATCCATAAGATCCATACCCATATTGCAATAAAGGACTATTTCCATCCTTTTGTATTCCTTTTTTATACACTAAGGATATAGGAATCTTAGTACCGTCTTCTGCAGTAGCCCAAACTCTTTCTGACACATAATTATTTTTATCAAATTTGCCACCAAGTACTTCTTGCTCTTTTTTTACTTCTTTCTCCTTAGTTTCCATATCAAAATCGATTACAGAATTAGGAGTTGTAAGAGAATTATAGGAGTATCTAAGCAAATGGGTATCAAAATCAGGGTTAGTACTCACATAGGCGGTATACGTCTCATTGTCAAAAGGAAGGTAATAATCAGCCGTTCCATCCCATCTCTTGACATTTATCTTATTGAGACCATTGTCTCGCTCGCTTACTACTAAATAATCTTTAAAAATCTCAACATCTTCTATGAGTACGTCATTTCTATGTGGGATAATATCTTTCCAATTATCTTTTGAGGTATCATCCTCTGAAACTTTCATTAGTTTAAAATTTGTTGCTTTATCAGCATTGGTTAGCACATAAAAGTGATCTTCATAATGTGCAATTCCATACTCTAAACCTCTAACTCTAGGCTGAAAGACTTTAAATTGCCCCATAGGATCATCTGCACGTAGAATCCTATACTCTGATGTTAGCGTACTACTAGATCCTATCACAAGATATTTCTTAGATTTTGTTTTATATACAAACGTATAAAAAGTGTCATCTGTCTCATTAAACACCTCTACATCTTCAGAAACGGGAGTCCCTAAAACATGTCTGTATATTTTGTTTGACCTAAGAGTTTCATCATCTTTTTTGGTATAAAAAAGGGTTTTGCTATCTGCTGCCCATGTGCTCCCTCCCGTTGTTGTTTCTATAACCTCAGGGTATATTTCACCTGTTTCGATATTCTTTATTCGAATAGTGTATTTACGCCTGCTTACTGTATCGACACCAAAAGCAGCTAGTTTATTATCAGGACTAATATTAAGACCAGACAATTTATAATAACTATGCCCTTCTGCTTCTTTATTACAATCAAAAAGAATTTCTTCCTGTGCATCTAGCGTTTCCTTTTTTCTGGAATAAATAGGATAGTCTTTCCCTTTTTCAAATCTAGTTAAATACCAATAGCCATTTAGTTTATATGGAACAGAAGAGTCATCCTCTTTAATACGCCCCTTCATTTCTTCAAAAAGAGCCGTCTGGAACTCTTTTGTATGGGCTGTCATCTTTTCATTATAATCATTTTCTCGCTCTAAATAATCAATAACTTCTGGATTTTCTCTTTCATTTAACCAAAAATAATTATCGACACGAATATCATTGTGTTTTTCTAGATTCGTTGGTTCTTTATCAGCAATGGGTGGTAAAACTTTAGTATCCAATGTAGTCATGGTATTTTTTTTACATGAAGTAGCAAAAGTAAGAGATAATAAGAATATAATGTGCGGAGTTTTCATAATAATCTTGTTAGTTTATTAACAGCCAAAATACTAATTTTGTTTTTACAAATTTTAAAAAAAAATAATCATGTTTGGAGATATGATGGGAATGATGGGTAAACTAAAAGAGACCCAGAAAAAAGTAGAAGAAACAAAAATGAGGTTAAACTCTGTTCTAGTTGATGAAGAAAGTACAGATGGTTTACTCAAAATTACGATCACCGCTAATAGAGAGATCAAGAATATTACTATTGCAGATGAGCTATTGAAAGATAAAGAGCAGTTAGAAGATTATCTTATTTTAGGTCTAAATAACGCCATAACCAAAGCCACAAAAGTTAATGAAACCGAATTAGCCGCTGTTGCAAAAGAAGGTATGCCGAATATTCCAGGTTTAGATAGGTTTATGGAATAATTTTTGATATTTTTAGGTAACGGATTTTTAATTATGAATAAGGAATGAATAAGATTTTTTTAATTTTTGTTTTTTTTAGTTTTATAGGATTTTCACAACAAGATTCAAAAGATCTTAGTTGGTTACAGGATTTTGAAAAAGCTAGACTAAAGGCGAAAAACAATAAAAAACCAATTCTAATGTATTTCAGTGGAAGCGATTGGTGTTCTCCTTGTAAGATGCTAAAAGAGGATTTCTTTGACAATGAAAAGTTTAAAAAATACGAAAAAGATTTCACTCTAGTTCTAGTAGATATCCCAAGAAGTTCAGATATTCTCACCGATGAACAGAGGGTACAAAATTATGAATTGCTAGATCAATATAACGAGGGTAAATCTTTTCCTTTGGTTGTCATTTTATCATCAAAAGGGAAAGTCCTTGATAAAATATCTGGATATAGTTCACTTAGGGACCCTAGTTTTCATTTTCAACTCCTAGATAAGTTTACAAAATAAAAAACAAAGAGACCTCTATTTGAGGTCTCTCGCAATTTTTTTAACATTGTACAAATTACTGAATTAATCTAAATTCGGTTCTTCTGTTTGCAGCATGTTCTCTTTCTGTACATGACACACCATCTGCACATCTGTTTTTAAGTCTAGTTTCACCATACCCATTAGCTACCAATCTACTTGCATTAATACCTTTAGATATCAAATAAGTTACAACTGATTGCGCTCTTCTATCAGAAAGCTCTTTGTTGCTTGATTTTGACCCTCTGGCATCTGTATGGGATGCTATTTCCATTTTAGTACCTGCGTTATTAGCCAACACTGGCATTAATCTTGTGTCTATTAAGTTTTTGGCCTCTGCCGTTAAAGTAGAACTTCCTAGATTCCAATTTATAGGTAATGCTGAATACTCTACAAGTGAACACTCTACCTCTTTCCAGGTTGTTAAACCTCCTTTTTGAGTAAGTACTTCTTTCGACACTTCTTCATATGTTGCAGGAATAACTACTTCTTCAGTATATGCATCTTTTACTAAAACCGTTTTGGTTATTGTTCCATACTCTGCCGGAATTTCTTCCTCAATAACTTTTGCCGGCTCTACTACTACTCTTTTTGTATAGGTATTACTTTGTTCTGTTATTGGAGTTTTTTGAGTCGTAGCGTCTGCTCCAAGTTTTTTAACAGGTATTGTTGTATATTCTGCTGGGTATCCTTTATAACACCAATAGCGGCAATCATCAGGATTACTAGAAGCACAATCAGGTGCCGGAGACCCTAATTCCCATTGTGCAAAAGCCGGTTTAACCTCTACTGTTTCTGAGCTATTCGTCAGTTTAGCCGGAATAACCTTTAAGGAAGAAGCCCCTTGTTTCTTAACAAATGTAACTGTTTTTGTCTCATATTTTGCAGCTACAACTCTTAACTTTTTTGAAGCTTCTTTGATTACTACTTTTTCGGTAACCGTTTTATACTCTGCTGGGAAAGATTTTAACTTTTTATATTCTGGGGTAATTTGCACTTTTGTTGTTTTGTTTTCATAAACATCAGGAGTTGTACAACGAACATAACATTTTCCCGGTTTTGGGTTTTCTGGCAAATCTTGTTGAGCTTGTAAATTAGTCCCTAAAAAGATAAGAAACACTAATAGCGTTATTTTTCTCATAGTTGAATGGTTTTTGTAGTGAATTTTAATTTAAATAATAAATTACGAAATTAATTTTTAACACACATTTTATTTCTTAATCATTATTAATAAAATTTATTATTACCGACAACCAGTCTCTTTTTTCGACAAAATACACCTTTAAAGTAACGTTACTTTCTAATACATTTTTCTTTCTCCTTTTAATTATATATTTTTAACAAAAGCTAAAAAATTAACTAAAATCTGACAATATGTTTGAACTCAAAAATAAAGAAGGGTCTAGCTACCACTTTACTTTAAAAGCTAAAAATGGGCAAGTAATCTTAAGTAGCGAGGTTTATAACAGTAAAGCTGCTGCAGAAAATGGAATCGCATCAGTTAAAAAGAATGCCTCTGAAGATGGTAGATATGAACGTAAGACTGCTAAGAATGGTAAATTCTTTTTTAACCTAAAGGCTGGTAATGGTCAGGTAATAGGGAGTAGTCAAATGTATGCTTCGGAGTCAGGAATGGAAAACGGTATCAATTCTGTTAAAGAGAACGCCTCTGGGGCAGATACCAAAGAAATTTAATTTTTTATAAAGTGTTAATAACAAAGCTGCTCATTGTATATGAGCAGCTTTGTTATTTATAAAGGTAACCGTATTTAATACTTCTAGAAAATATTCATGCATATTTTGAGTATAATCCAAATGAGTCACGAATCTCAATTTACCTTGCCCCATCCCATAGAAATAAATATCTTTTGATTTCATAGTAGAAATAAAATCTTCTTCATCACCGTCAATCGTAAATATGACAATATTAGTATCAATAGGCTCAACATGCTTAACAAAAGATAATTTTTCTAAAACATCTCCAATTTCTTTAGCCTTCTTATGATCATCGGCTAAACGATCCATATGATTATCAATAGCATATAATCCAGCAGCCGCAAGATATCCGACCTGGCGCATCCCTCCTCCCAAAATCTTTCTTACTCGAATTGCATTCTCCATAATCTTATCATCACCAATCAATATAGATCCAATTGGTGCTCCTAACCCTTTACTCAAACAAACAGAAATTGTATCAAAAACATCTCCATATTGTTTAGCACTTTCTTTTTTAGCAATTAAAGCATTCCATAATCTCGCTCCATCTAGATGATACCCCAGCTTATGTTCTTCACAAACTTGTTTAATTTTCTTGATTTCTTCAAAGTCATAACACGCTCCTCCTCCTTTGTTGGTCGTGTTTTCAATACAAACCAAACTTGTTAAAGGGCTATGATAAAAATCTGGAGGGTTAATTGCTCCTATAACCTGAGTAGCAGTTACCATACCCCTATGACCGTCTAGAAGTTTACAAGACACCCCGCTATTAAAAGAAACTCCTCCCCCTTCATAGTTATATACATGAGCATATTTATCGGTAATTAATTGCTCTCCAGGTTGCGTATGAAGCTTGATAGCGGCTTGGTTAGCCATACTTCCTGATGGAAAAAACAAAGCCTTATCCTTACCAAACATTTTAGCGACTTTGGTTTCTAATGCATTCACAGAAGGGTCTTCTTTATAAACATCATCTCCAACTTCCGCATTTAGCATAGTAGAAAGCATTTCTGGAGTAGGCTTAGTGACTGTATCACTTCTAAGATCTATTTTCATATTTTACTTATTGCTTAATAAATTAGTTAAGAATCAACTCAACCACTAAAAATAACATAATTTCGACTTTTCGAGCAGGGTTTATCTATAAAAAAAGCTTTTGCCAAAGATTAAAATACTTCTATGTCCAAAAATCCAATCAACAAAACCAATTATTATCATCAGAACAAACATAGAAATGGTTAACTAATCAATAAACATTCATCCCATTTAGTATCAAAAGGAGCCAAATGGGATATAATTGCTAATCCAATACCTGCAATACCTTCTAGTAAATTCACCTCAGGTTTATATTTTTCCTTTTCTGTTCCCTTGAATACCAAATATCCTGCAAATCCATTTTTATGAACCCCCATATCTAATGCTTGCTGTGCCCAAAAAACTGAAGTTTCTTTAAAAATTTCAATTTTAGTTTTTTTATACAAGTAACTGTATATATGAAACACTCCATATGCACCGTGACATAATCCTGCATCAACAATACCGGCTTCTTCAATATCTCTACGTTTGGTAGAATGTTTTAATATTGCTATTGCTTCATTATACAGATAATCATCTTTTAGAACTTCTCCTGCTCTTAATAACGAAATACCTATACCCAAATCTCCATAACACCAAGCTAATCTAGAATTAGCATTGATTTCTCCTTTATAAACAAACCAATTGGGAAATGAAGATACACATGACTTATCAATATTTTTGCAGCTAAGTATATATGCTACCGTATGAGATAAGAGTTTATGTGCTTCTTCATAAAAATCCTCATAAACGACTAACCTAGATAGAAAATTAATAATACTGGAAACTCCATGGGAGAGACCGAGGTTGCACCCTACAAGGTTTTTTTCCTCACTCAATACCGATTTCCACCATACTCCCTGATCACAACTTATGGAAGAATGCCTGAGTGCTTTAATCAACTTACTTATATATACTTTGTACTTATCTTTTAAATGCTCTGAAGTTGTATTTTGATATCTTTTAAAAAAATAAAACCCATACCCCATAGCTCCATGAAGAAAATCATAATTTTCTTCTTGTATGTCGGATTTCATTACTTCTAATAAAAAAACATCTAATTCTGCTGAAAGAAAATCATCTTCTAACGCTATAAACCCTTCTTCTTTAAGAAGCTCTAATACCCAACATGCTCCCGCAATACCAGTACAAAAAGTAGGATAAGAGAATCCTTTATTAATAAGTTCTATTGCCTCTGTAATAGTCTCTGCTCCTATTTCTGCATAGGTATCATCATCCAATAGTTTTGAATAGTAAAATTGAAACAATGCTATACCAGAAACACCAGACAAAACCCCTATTTCTTTATTTTCATATGCTTTAGTGCCCAAAATTGCACTAATCTCACTTAATTTATCTCTAAGTCGCTCTTCTATATCCATTTTCCCAATTACTAGTTTCAAATACTCTTTTTATACTAACTACTTCACAGTACACCTATAACTACCAATAGGTGAACCATCAGGAATTTTTGGAGAAGGTAATGTTTTAAACTTTTCTGGTTTATCTATAAATCTCATAATTTCATTAAGATTATACTTATTATATATTCCTTCGGTTACAGTACTTGGTTTAGTTTTAA
The DNA here is from genome assembly GCF_002895435.1 of Aquimarina sediminis. Lineage (GTDB taxonomy): Bacteria > Bacteroidota > Bacteroidia > Flavobacteriales > Flavobacteriaceae > Aquimarina > Aquimarina sediminis. The sequence continues at coordinate 113,226 of NZ_POYJ01000001.1, read as the reverse complement.
GAAGTTGTATTAATTCATTTAATTTGGCATACGCAATAGCATTAACCTGAGGGTAAGCTCTCTTGTTTTTACTTAAATTCATAAGATGTTTTAAAACACTCGTTTTTACCATTTGCTGGATTTCTACATGGTAACTATTCTTAGCTTTAGTTTCAAAAGAAAATTCAATAAGCTGATCCAGCATTTCTATTAATCCTAGTTGGTTTTGATCCCTACTTTTTTGTTGCACTAATCTTGATGCTCTTTCGGGATGTAACAATAGAGAAAGGCTCATATCACTAGCAGTAGAAGCAACACTAAGAGCATCAAAACCTACTCCAGTTTTTCCAGCAAAAGATTCTCTTGTACGATTATAACCAAATGCCCTTGGGGGAAACAACTTTAACTTATTCTCGGGGATGGCTATAACATCTGGAGCTAATGTTTGTAAAACTTGTTTAAGTGCTTCTTTTTGTTTTTTTGGACTTACGGTTTCAACAATAGTTTGGTTATCTCCTTTTACAGCATAATTATAATTTAACCCTCCAATGAGCTTCACTGCTGCTTCTGTTTGATATCTATGAAAAAAATACAACGGCACAAAAACATCTTCAAGAACCGAATAGGGTTCATTGCTTCTAATATTATCAACAGAAAAATTATCAATTGCAACCTTTCTGACTTTTAGTACGTTTTCTAATTCTTCGGTAGCGCTTCTTCCATTATCCCATAAATGAGCTAATTCATGAGCTCCTCCCTGTGGTCTGGCATCACTATCAGAAATAAATCGAAGACCTGATTGATAAGCTTTATCCAGAATTTGATTAAGTGCTTGTTTTTCATCAATTCCTTTATCAAATTGAGAATAACTATAGGCAACTGTTATTTTATCCCAGTCTCCTATCTTAGTATCATAAGCATTAGACAAGTCTATTTTTCCATTATTTAACCTAACTGTTGGATGTGGATAATCCATAACAGAAGCTCTATCATTTGTACTTGCTGCAAAATTATGAGCAAACCCAATAGTATGACCTACTTCGTGGGCAGATAATTGACGAATACGAGCCAATGCCATATCCAACATTGGTTTATAATTATCATCTTTTGTGGCAAAAGGTTTGTTTAGCAAAGCCTGAGCTATCAAAAAATCCTGACGTATTCTTAGACTTCCTAAGCTCACATGCCCTTTTAGTATTTCTCCAGTTCTTGGGTCTACTACACTCGCACCATAACTCCAACCTCTGGTAGAACGATGTACCCACTGTATAAGATTATATCTTAAATCCATCGGATCAGCATCTTCTGGTAGCATTTTTACCTGAAAAGCATTCTTAAAACCAATTGCTTCATATGCTTGATTCCACCACCTGGCACCATCCAATAGTGCAGATCGTATGGGTTCTGGTGTACCTGGATCCAAATAATAAACTATAGGTTCTTTTGCTTCACTTACTGCTTGTTCCGGATATTTCTTTTCTAATCGATGTCTGATTATATACCGCTTAGTTATCGCTTCTTGAACAGGAGTCGAATAATCCATATACGAAATGGATATTGCTCCACTCCTCGGATCAAATTCTCGTTTCTTATAATTATCATCAGGTAATTCTACAAACGAGTGATGCTGAAGAACTGTGAGGTATTTTGAATCTGGAGCAACGGACTGAATGTTACGTCCTGTTGAAGAACCTTTGTAAGTGATCAAAGCTTCAAATTCTACATTTTTTGGAAAAGCTTTTGTTCGCTCAAGACTCAAACCACTTCTTGTCCTATCCACATTATACGTTCCTTCTTTCTGAGATTTTAATCTACTGATAATTCCATGGGTATCTTGCAAAAGAAAAGGTGTAAAGTCAATAATGTAAGAATTCGATTTATGTTCCTTTATAGGAAAACCAAACAGGACTGATCTTGCAAAGGCTTGCTCTACACTCTCTTTTTCAAGTTTATTATTGGTTATTGCACGAAATCGCTGATTAGGCTGAACAAGTAATAACTTATTCCCTGCTTTTTGAAACTTTACGACTACTCCATCACCTATCTGCCCTCTATCCAATCCAATGTCGTTGGATCCTAGGCCAGTTGTTAGCGAATGGACATATAGAAATTCTGTGTCGATTTTATCAACTTCCAAATAAATTTCATCTTTTGACTCATTATAATAGAACTTAAAATATCCATCAAATGGAGTAAGATCTTTTTGTTTTTCTAGAAATTGAGCCGAAATAGTATTAGCGATTAGAAGAAATAAGTAAACCAAATGTAGTTTCATGGAGTGATGATTTATGAAGAAGAATTTATAAAAGTTTTAAAACTATAAAATAATACAAAAAATATTTCTTACTGAACTGTTAAATCCTATTTTTGCCAAAAACAAATTACATTATGATCAATACTGAGACTTTACAAGATCTTAGAGAGCGCCTGGTTGCGTTAAGGAGGTATCTTTGACATTGATGCCAAGCTTGTCGAAATAACAAATCAAGAAGAAAAGACCTATGCACCAGACTTTTGGGATAATGCCCAAGAAGCTGAAAAATTGATGCGTGCTCTTAATGCTGAAAAAAAATGGGTTTCTGACTACGAAAAAGGAGAAACATTGGTCGATGACCTCGAGGTTCTCTATGAATTTTATAAAGAAGGAGATGCCTCAGAGGCTGAAGTTTCTGATCGCTATGAAGAGACCAAGTTGCATATAGAAGGGCTAGAGTTTAAAAACATGCTTAGTGATGAAGGTGATAGCATGAGTGCTGTTTTACAAATTACTGCAGGAGCCGGTGGTACAGAAAGCTGTGACTGGGCTAGTATGCTTATGCGTATGTATCTTATGTGGGCAGAAAAGCACGGCTATGCGGTTAGAGAGCTAAATTATCAAGGAGGAGATGTAGCCGGTATAAAAACCGTTACGCTAGAAATTGAAGGAGACTATGCTTTTGGATGGCTTAAAGGTGAGAATGGTGTGCACCGACTAGTTCGAATTTCACCATTTGATAGTAACGCAAAGCGCCATACTTCTTTTGCTTCTATTTATGTGTATCCACTAGCCGATGATAGTATTGAAATAGATATTAATCCTGCTGATTACGAAATAATCACTTCCAGATCCAGTGGTGCCGGAGGGCAAAACGTAAACAAAGTAGAAACCAAAGTACAGCTTACCCATTTTCCTACAGGTATCCAGATTTCTTGTTCAGACACTAGATCACAGCAAGAAAATAGACTAAAAGCATTACAAATGCTTAAATCCCAGTTATTCGAAATTGAACTTCAAAAACAAAGAGCACAACGTGATGAAATAGAAGCTTCAAAAATGAAAATCGAATGGGGATCGCAAATTCGAAATTATGTGATGCATCCCTATAAATTGGTTAAAGATGTAAGAACCGCAGAAGAAACAGGTAATGTAGATGCTGTTATGGATGGAAATATTGATCAGTTCTTAAAAGCCTTTCTTATGATGATGGGGCAAAAAAATGAAGATTAAAAACAAAACAATTAAAAATGACTACGATATATCATAATCCCAGATGCACTAAATCCAGAGAAACTCTTGCTATACTTGAAGAAAAAAATGAAGATATCACAATTGTTAAATATTTAGAAACTCCTCTTACTGAGCAAAAGTTAAGAGAGATAATTTCTCTTCTAGGTATTCCCCCTATCGATTTGGTAAGAAAAAATGAAGCTGTTTGGAAAGAGAAGTTCAAAACAAAAAAACTGAGTGATGATGAGATAATAAAGGCTATGTCAGAACATCCAAAACTTATTGAAAGACCAATTGTAATCAAAGATAGTAAGGCTATTATCGGGAGACCTCCTCAAAAGGTTATTGATATCCTTTAGTCCTTTACATAAATTAACAAAATATTATATTTCTCAAATTAAACCTTTTGAGAACTACATTGTCTAAATAAGCTGTACAAATTGCTTTTGTACAGCTTATTTTGTTTAAAACATTTAACAGATCATTAACCCCTACAAGACGTTACCTTAGATACATTAGACGTTATTTTATACCTTCTTATAACATGAATAAAACCCTATTCTTGATTTTTTTAGCATCAATATGGAGTGTACATGCTCAAAAAAGAAACTTTTCTAATAATCCAATTCAAGTTACGGGTTTACTATTAGATCAAAATTCTAATCAACCGTTAGAATATGCAACCATTGCTTTCTTTAGTCAAAAATCACAAAAAATTGTTACAGGAGGTATCACCGACGAAAACGGAAAATTTAGCATTGAAGTACGTCCTGGAGTTTACACGGTAAATTTTGAATTCATTTCATTTAAAACCAAAACCTTCTCTAAACAAAAATTATTCAAAAACACTGATTTAGGGGTAATAAAATTAGAATTAGATACAGAAACACTTGATGATATAGTAGTTATAGCGGAAAATACTACAGTAGAAATTAAATTAGACAAAAAGATTTACAACGTTGGTAAAGACCTTACTGTTAGTGGAGGTACCGTGAGTGATGTTCTGGATAATGTTCCTTCAGTTTCGGTCGATGTCGAAGGTAATGTAGCCCTTCGTGGAAATGACAATGTAAGAATTCTTATTAATGGGAAACCATCGGGTTTGGTAGGTCTAAATAATACAGATGCATTACGGCAATTACCTGCCGAATCAATAGAAAGAGTTGAAGTAATTACATCTCCTTCTGCTCGTTATGATGCAGAAGGAACCGCTGGTATCTTAAATATAATCTTACGACGTAGTAAGTTACAAGGTTTAAATGGGGCTATTACTATTAACGGTGGGTATCCTTTTTCCACAGGAATCTCAGGAAACCTTAATTATAGAACAGGAGATTTTAATTTTTTTACAACTTCAGGGTATAACTATAGAGAGATACCAGGAAACTCCTTATCCAAAACCAGATACCTAAATATTGATTCAAACGGAATTAACAATCCAGATACCTTCCTTAATGAAGAACGGGATTTTGATAGAATTCGTAAAGGGGTAAATACTAATATTGGGTTAGAGTGGTATGTCAATAAAAGTTCTTCTATAACAACTTCTTTTTTATATCGAAAAAATGACAAAGAAAGTAACACAACTAATATCATTACAGAACTAAACATTAACAATGAGATTCTAAGTCGAAATAAACGCTTTGATCCCGAAATCGAAGATGATATTACCAAACAATATTCTCTTAACTACACCAAAGATTTTGATAATAACGGTCACAAATTGACCTTTGACTTTCAAGTAGAAAATAGTAATGAAGATGAACGGTCAAAAATTACACAAGAAAACATTACAACCATAGAACTAGTAAATACACTAGAAGAGCAAAACCGCATATTATTACAGTCAGACTATATACAGCCAATAGGAGAAAATAGTCAATTTGAATTGGGATATCGTGGTAATTTTAATGAATTAGACACCAATTATCTTGTACAACTTGATGATAATGGAGTTATTAGTTTAGACACTGATTTATCCAATACTCTTGTGTATACCGAACAGATAAATGCTGCTTACGGTCAATTTGGTAGTAAATGGAATAATTTTTCGTATTTGGTAGGGCTTAGAATGGAGAATACCCGGATTACCATTGATCAACAAACCAGTAATGACTTAAGCAAGAAAAAATATTTAGATATATTCCCTACAATCAATTTGGGATATGAAATTAACGAAAAGCAAAGTATAACTCTTGGGTATAATCGTAGAATACGAAGACCTCGCTCCAGGTTTATAAATCCGTTTCCCTCGAGATCCAGCGCAACTAATCTTTTTCAAGGAAATGCTGATCTAGATCCTAGTTATTCTAATGCATTCGATTTGGGATACCTAAATCGAATGGGAAAATTAACCATGAATACTTCTATATACTACAACCGTTCTACTCAAGTTTTTACTTTCATTTCTGAAGACACAGGAGGTACAGTCATAATAGGATCTGATGAAAACAATCCTGGCACAGAGGTTCCCGTAATTAGAAAAACTCCTATAAACCTAACTAGCTCTGACAGATATGGTTTTGAGTTTACATTGACATATAACCCAAGTAAAAAATGGAGGTTAAACGGCAATTTTAATGCTTTTCTAAATGATGTAAAAGGAGATTATAAGGGTGAAAACCTAGATGCAAAAAACTTTAGTTGGTTTGCCAGACTTAATAATAAGGTTACTTTACCTGCCAAAGTCAATTGGCAGACTAGCATTTTTTATCGTGGTCCTAACGAAAATGCCCAAACCAAAAGTGATGGTATTTTTAGTATGAATATGGCATTCAGTAAAGATCTTTTTAAAGAGAAGGCTTCATTAACGTTTAATGTAAGTGACATATTTAATTCGAGAAAACGCATAAGTAATTCTACGACTTCGACATTTATTTCTGATAGTGAGTTTCAATGGAGAGAGCGAAGTTTTAACCTATCTTTTACCTATAGGTTTAATCAAAAAAAGAAAAGACAACGTTCTCAAAGAAATATTGATGACGATGACGGTTTTGGAGGATAATTATTTATTCATATCCCTTAAAAACAAAAGAGGAAGTCATTTTTGACTTCCTCTTTTTAAATATATAACTCAAAAATAGCTATTATGCCTCCTCAAGAGCTTTGCGCTTAGCTTCTCTTTTTAATTTAAAATTCTCTACATTGGCTCCAATAATCCAATAAGGAATTACAAAAGTTAATAAAAAGATCATTAACCAAAATCCTATGGTAAGGATAGTTAAAAATGCTAAAAAGCCAAGGTACTGATCGAATTCAAACATAATACTATTCTAATTTTCAAATTTCGTCAAAGATAGTAACTCTTATTTATATGTCATAGTAGAAATTTAAATTATTTTCAATTCTCTCAACATCCCAATTAATACACCAAAAAGTAGGTCGTTTATTCAGAAATAGTTTGACAAATGCTTAAATTTGCACTCTTAAAAAAAACAAATCATCATTGCTATGAAATACAGAATAGAAAAGGATACCATGGGAGAGGTAAAAGTTCCTGCTGATAAGCTTTGGGGCGCACAGACAGAGCGTTCTCGAAACAACTTTAAGATAGGACCATCTGCTTCAATGCCGTTAGAGATTGTTTATGGTTTTGCATATCTAAAAAAAGCAGCAGCATATACAAATTGTGAACTTGGTGTTTTACCAATTGAAAAAAGAGATCTTATTGCACAGGTGTGTGATGAAATACTAGAAGGAAAACATGACGATCAATTTCCTTTAGTAATCTGGCAAACAGGCTCTGGTACTCAGAGTAATATGAATGTAAATGAGGTTGTAGCAAACAGAGCACATCAATTAGCTGGTAAAACAATAGGAGAAGGAGAAAAAACATTACAACCTAATGATGATGTAAATAAGTCTCAATCTTCTAATGATACGTTCCCAACAGGAATGCATATTGCCGCTTATAAGAAAATTGTTGAAGTAACAATTCCTGGAATAACACAACTAAGAGATACATTAAAGAAAAAGTCTGAAGAGTTTAAAAACGTAGTAAAAATAGGGCGTACCCATTTTATGGATGCTACCCCACTTACTATTGGACAAGAATTATCAGGTTATGTTTCACAATTGGATCATGGGATTAAAGCCTTAGAAAACACTCTACCTCATATGGCTGAATTGGCACTGGGAGGAACTGCTGTAGGAACAGGTCTAAACACTCCAAAAGGATATGCAAAACGTGTATCTGAGTTTATTGCTCAATTTACAAGCTTGCCATTTATTACCGCCGAAAACAAATTTGAAGCATTGGCTGCACATGACGCTTTTGTTGAAAGTCATGGGGCTTTGAAACAACTAGCAATAGCCTTAAACAAAATTGGTAATGATATTCGTATGCTTGCATCTGGTCCAAGAAGCGGAATTGGAGAATTAATTATCCCTGCCAATGAACCAGGAAGTTCTATAATGCCTGGAAAAGTAAACCCTACGCAGTGTGAAGCCTTAACTATGGTATGCGCACAAGTTGTTGGTAATGATGTTGCTATAAATGTTGGTGGAATGCAAGGGCATTTTGAACTCAATGTATTCAAACCAGTAATGGCATCAAACTTACTACAAAGTGCACAATTGCTTGGTGATGCATGTATTTCTTTTGATGAACATTGTGCTCAGGGAATCGAGCCAAATCAAAAGAGAATTACAGAGTTACTAAATAACTCATTAATGTTAGTTACTGCCTTAAATACAAAAATTGGATATTATAAGGCTGCAGAAATTGCTAATACTGCTCATCAAAATGGTACAACATTAAAGCATGAAGCAGTAGCTTTGGGATATGTAACAGAACAAGAATTTGACGAATGGGTAAAACCAGAAGATATGGTAGGTGCTTTAAAATAGCATATCACATTTCTATAAAAAACACCCTTTGAGATAGTTTTAACTCAAAGGGTGTTTTTTTTTTACTTCTTTTAAAAATTTTAAAGACATCAACAAACAAAAACTAAAAGAGTATTAATTGGCTAAAAAAAATACTTTGACAACTCTATAATAATAAGAAGATTACAACATTATTTATTAATAATTATAAATGATTTAAAATATTATTTAGTATTAATCTAATTTAATTGTTAAGTTTACGTTAATGAAATTTATACTTTTTTTAGTAATACCGTTCTTAATTGTCCCCTCTTCTTCTGTAGATTCTGATACCTATATCGGAAAATGGGAAATTAAGGGAGGATCGATTATCGAAATCTACAGAGAAGGTGATATTTTTTATGGGAAAATCCACAAACGTGCCGAACAGCCTTTATCCAATTTTAATGGTTTGGATAACAAAAACCCTTCTAAAGAACTTCAGGGGCGACCTTTATTAGGAATGATAATACTGGACAACCTAAGTTATAATGATGGTGTCTTATCTGGTGGCACCATATACAATGCAGATAGTGGAAAAACATATACTGTTAAAGTCTGGATTAATAGTGATAATACTGATTTGTGTTATATTAGAGCCTATAAAAGTTTTTTATTTAAAACCTTTGAAGCAAAAAGAGTTATAACAAATTAAGTAGTAAACACTTTACTTACTCCACCTATTCTCCTATTCCATATCATTTAATAGTTTGATAAAGATATACTACATTATTTTATACACTGTATCACAAGATAGATACTCCTAGCATCTCATAAATACATATTGCCAAAAAACCATTAAATTTACCTACCCCTACTTCTACAATAACACACTATAAATCAATCTCTTGTTATTATCTAGTTATATTTATAAATCTAATTTTAACCATTAACAAAACAACATCATGAAAATCTTAAAGAAAATAGGTATTATACTTGTTGCACTTATTGCCATTATACTGATAGCAGCCATCTTTGTTTCTAAAGAAATAGTTTATGAAAAAACAATTAAAATTGACACTCCTATAAGTACCGTTTGGGAGCATGTAAACAGCTTGTCTGATTTGGACAAATGGAGCCCCTGGAATGATTATGATCCAAACATGAAAAAAGAATTTACAGGTACAGATGGGGCAATTGGAGCTACAGCAAGTTGGGAAAGTGATGTAAAAGAAGTTGGTAAAGGAAGCCAAACTATTGCCAAAATAGAAAAACCAACTCTTTTTGAAACTGATCTAAAGTTCTACGAACCTTATGAAAGTGAAGCCAAAGGATACATAAAATTGGTAAAAGAAAATGAAACAACGATGCTAACCTGGGGTTTCAAAAGTGAGGTACCATATCCTTTTAACCTAATGAACTTGTTTACCGATATGGAAGAAATAATGGATAAAGATTGGAATAATGGGTTGTCTAAATTGAAAAATCTTTGCGAAAAACAATCATAATAAGGCTCTATTTATAGATCATATTTCTTGAACCGTAATATAAAATAAAGAGACTGCCTAAAAAGTGATTTTATTTCTTCTGAGGCAGCCTCTATATTTTAAATCAAATACTTCTTCTTTTATGAAATTTCCATTTCTAGTTTGGAACAAACCCCAACCTTATTTAAAGCTTGTTCTATATCCCAAATTAAGTCTTTAGAACTTTCTACACCAATTGATAATCTTACCAGTTGATCTGTTATTTTCATTTGTTGCCTTTGCTCATCATCTACTCCTGCATGCGTCATTGTTTTTGGATGTTGTGCCAAACTTTCTGTACCTCCAAGGCTTACTGCCAACTTCATAAGTCCCAAACTATTAAGGAAAGTGAACGCTTCTTTTTCTCCTCCTTTGATATCAAAAGATACCATAGCTCCTGGAGCTGAGCATTGTTTTTTATAGATATCATAAGCCTCTTCATCTTCTTTGAGAAGACCTAGATAATATACATTTTCTACCTTAGGATGTTTTTCTAGATACTCTGCTATAACCTGAGCATTCATCGTCTGCTGGTCCATGCGCACTTTTAAAGTCTCTAAGCTTCTTAGCATTAACCATGCTGTATGCGGACTTACCATATTTCCTAAAAAAGTACGCAACGTTTTTACTCTTAGCATCAGATCAGCTTTTCCTAGAACAGCGCCTGCTATCAGATCACTATGACCTCCTATATACTTTGTTGCCGAATATAATATCAAATCTGCACCACATTGAAGCGGATGCTGCCATAATGGTCCCATATAAGTATTATCAACCGCAAGCAGAGTTTTCCTATCTTCTGTACTAAACCGTTTTGCTAGCTGGCTATATTTTTCTATATCTACTATATCATTAGTTGGATTAGCTGGAGTTTCTAAATAAATCATTGCTAATTGTTCAGCTTTGCCAGAATCTTTAATCATCTGAATTACCTGATCTATACTTTGATTTGGCATTACCCCTATTGTGTGTACTCCAATTTTATTTAAAAAATGATGAATAAAGTGATCTGTCCCCCCATATAAAGGATTACTGTATACCAATAAATCTCCTGGTTTAAGAAATTCCAACAACACTGTACTTATTGCAGACATTCCACTTTCAAAAACAGCACAATCATCTGCTTTATCCCAAAGACAAAGACGATTTTCGAGAATTTCAAGGTTCGGATTATTAATCCTGCTATAAATTAGCCCCAACTCTTCTTTGGGCGATTTTTCTCGAAGACCATATGCCAATTCAAAAAATGCTTTTCCTTCTTCTGCCGTTTTAAAAACAAAGGTTGATGTCTGAAAAATAGGGCACTTTATAGCACCTTCTGATAGCTCTGGCTTATAACCATAACTCATCATTAAACTCTCGGGGTTAAAATCGTGTTTCTTCATATATAGTATACGTATTGAAATTAGTGAAAAATGACTACTCCCTCATTTTCTTTATAAAACGTAAAACTTAAATGCAACGATTGCTAAATATTTTCACCTTTATAAATGAGAAGCAATTCACAAGAACCAAACAACTGTTAGTCAGTTTATTCCCTTATAAAACTACGTACAAAAGAATTAAAAACCATTTAACATATCCATTTAAGAATAAACATAAATATTTTATACATTTAGAAGAATAATATTCTATATTTGAATTGTTACCACACCTTCTAAAGAAAATTTTTATGGATAAAATTGATCGATCAATACTGCTTTTGCTTCAAAAAGATGGTAAAATTACCATCAAACAAATTGCAGAACGGCTAAACCTCACCACTACTCCTATTTTTGAACGTGTAAAAAAGCTAGAGCGAGAAGGATACATAAAATCATACAAAGCTATTCTGGATCGTAAAAAAGCAGGATTACAATTAATGGTATTTTGTAATGTAACATTAAACCTTCATCAAACAGATTACTTGAAAAAATTTGAAAAAGACATACAACAATTTCCTGAAGTTGTAGAGTGTTACCATGTTGCGGGTATGTTTGATTATCTTATCAAAATTTATGCAGAAGATATGGAGCGTTACCAACATTTCTTATCAAACAAACTAGCTTCAATAGAAAATATTTCCAAGGTACAAAGCTCTTTTGTAATGACCGAAGTAAAAGATTTTTCATATTTACCAATTCCCTAAATATATATCTAGACTTAACAAAAGATTTAGAACTCGTGATGTATTTTTGATAATCTAATCAAAAACCTAACGCAAATCATGAATATAAAAGAAGCCAAAGTACTAATCACTGGTGGTAATTCGGGAATTGGTAAAGCAACAGCAAAGCTTTTAAAAACCAAAGGAGCGCAAGTAATTATTTCTGGGAGAAATGAAACTACTCTAAAAGAAACCGCAGACGAACTGGGAATAGATTATGTCAAAGCCGATGTTACCGAAGAGAATCAGGTACGTGATATGGTTGAAGAAGCAAAAAACAAAATGGAAGGTCTTAATGTGCTGGTCAACAATGCGGGATATGGATATATTTCTAAATTGGTTGATATCGAAGCAAACAAGTTCACAGATCAATTTAAAACTAATGTTCTGGGTGCAACATTATGTGCTAAAGAATCTGCAAAACACTTTATTGAGGAAGAATACGGTAACATTATCAATATTGGGTCGACCTCTTCTTTAAAAGGTTCTCCTTCTGGTTCTCCCTATGTCGCTACCAAGTTTGCCTTGCGAGGTATGACCGAAAGCTGGAGAAATGAATTACGCCCTCACAATATCAGAGTAATGCAGGTTAACCCTAGCGAAGTGATGACTAATTTTGTCGACAATCGTATTGATTCAAACAATAAAGAAAAACGATATACCGAAGCAGAACAACAAACCAAACTAAGAGGTGAAGAAATAGCGCATACTATCACCAGTCTTTTAGAAATGGATGATAGAGGTTTTATTACAGAAGCTACTGTTTTTGCTACCAATCCAAAAACCTAGTAGTATTATCTCATAATTTTTACCAGAAGCTCTTTTAAAATATCCCCTTGAGAAAGGTTGGCAGCTCCTACTCCTTTACTCTTTACATCTGCATCTCTTAAAAAGGCAATAATACCACTCACCTTTTTCATGGGATAATTATGAGCAGCCTCTGAGTAATCTTTTACAAAATATGGGTTAATTCGTAATGCACTGGCAACATTGCGTTGAGATTTATCTGACAAACCATGATACTGTAATACCTGGGAGAAAAAACTATAAAGCAATGAGATTGTAACAACCAGAGGATTATCCTTAGGGTTTTGTGCAAAATAGTTAATAATCAGATGAGCCTTAACCCCATTTTTGGTACCAATAGCTTTACGCAATTCAAAATTATTAAACTCCTTACTAATACCAATATTCTCTTCAATTTGATCTGCGGTAATCTGTGACCCTGAAGGGATAATTAATTTTAATTTATCTAATTCATTATTAATTTTATTAAGATCAGTACCCAAAAATTCAACCAACATTTGAGCAGCCTTTGGTTCTATTGTATATTTTGATCCTCCTAGTACCCTACGTATCCAGTCCGCTACCTGATTTTCATATAATTTTTTACTTTCAAAAATAATCCCATTCTTTGCTACCGTTTTATAGAGCTTTTTTCTTTTATCAATCTTTTTATACTTATAACACATCACCAAAACGGTAGAAGGCTGTGGGTTCTCTGCATAATCTGCCAACTTCTCGATCGTTCTTGATAATTCCTGAGCCTCTTTAACAATAACAACCTGTCGCTCTGCCATCATAGGAAATCGCTTTGCATTGGCAACAATATCATCTATACTTACATCTCTTCCGTATAATACCATTTGATTAAACCCTTTTTCTTCTTCCGCCAGTACATTCTTATCTATATATTCAGAAATCCTATCGATATAATAAGGCTCCTCTCCCATCAAAAAGTAGATAGGCTTGATATTTCCATTTTTTATATCGCTTACGATTTGTTTTACTTCATCCATTCAGAAAAAATCATCAAATTTGTGTTATGCAAAAGCTTAACTTCCCAGAGTATCACTTCAGGTTCAAAAATAGCGAAAATAAAGTTTCTATTTTTGACAGGATTCGTAAAAAATTTATCATTCTTACACCAGAGGAATGGGTAAGACAACATACTCTAAATTATCTCATTGAAGAAAAAAAGTACCCCGAAAGTTTAATTAATGTAGAAAAGCTCATAAAGCTTAATGATCTTAATAAACGATATGACATTATTATATTTAACCCCGATGGAAGTATTTTTCTTATTGTAGAATGTAAATCAGTAAACATAAAGATTACACAAGAAGTTTTTGATCAAATTGCAAGATATAATCTCGCTCTTAATGCTGAATATTTAATGATTACAAATGGCTTGGATCATTACTATTGCCAAATGAATTATGCCGAGAAAAAATATACCTTCTTAAAAAACCTACCCAATTTTAAACAACAATAAGGAAACAATTAGATTATTTTATCTAATCCAAATACTCTGTTTTTTTGAGTTAAATAGAATATTACAAATATGAATAAGAATGCACTATCCTTTTCTATATGAATTTGGAGTTATCCCAATTATTCCTTTTACTTTGCAACCATGAATATCGCAGTAGTTATATTAAATTGGAACGGAAGGTCATTATTAGAACAATTTTTACCTTCGGTCATTAAAAACTCTAATGAAGCAATAGTTTATCTTGCAGATAACGCATCTACAGATGAATCTATATCGTACGTTACAACAAATTTTCCGCAAATAAAGATTATAAAAAACCATACAAATGGAGGGTATGCAAAAGGATATAATGATGCATTATCAAAAATAGACGCAGACATTTATTGCTTACTTAATAGTGATGTCGAGGTAACTCCAGATTGGCTTGTGCCTGTAATCAAGACATTTCAAACGTTTAATGATGTTGCAGCGATACAACCCAAAATATTGGATTACAAAAAGAAAAACCATTTTGAATATGCCGGTGCGGCTGGTGGTTTTATTGATAAGCTAGGATATCCATACTGTCGTGGAAGAATCTTTGATACACTCGAAAAAGATAATGGTCAATACGATGATACCATTCCTGTCTTTTGGGCTAGTGGAGCATGTTTATTCATTAGAAAAAAGGTATTCGAAGAGGTTGAAAAATTCGATGAAGATTTTTTTGCTCATCAAGAAGAGATAGATCTTTGCTGGCGAATACAAAATAGAGGATATAACATCATGTTTGAAGGTCAATCCACTGTATATCATTTGGGTGGTGCCACATTAAATACCATGAACCCCAGAAAAACATTTTTAAATTTTAGAAATGGCCTATACCTTTTGGTTAAAAACGTTCCTGGAAACAGTGTGTGGTTTATAATTTTTATAAGACTCGTTCTAGATGGAGTGGCAGGTTTTCGTTTTTTGATTCAGGGCAAACCCTCTCATTTTTTTGCTATCCTTAAAGCTCACTTTAGTTTTTATGGCAATTTGGGAGCTTTTATAAAAAAACGAAGAAAACTTTCAAAAATGGGGAAATATTATACAGTTTTTTCCGTTGTATGGCAATATTTTATTTTAAAACACAAACATTTCAAACAATTATAGAGTTATATAATAAATTATTGTTAACGATCTAGTATTACGTCACATTTTTAATAATTTTGAGTTATATAACCAGAATAAGACTAAAAACAATTTTCTAATGAAAAAAGCAATGATTATTGGGGCTTCCCTTACAATTCTATTATCTTCTTGTGTTTCACAGAAGAAATTTTCAGAATTAGAAGCCAAACAAAAAGAAACTGAAGATCTATTAAATACCGCTACGGTAAAATTAAATAGCTGTCTTGAAGAAAAAGCCAGTTCGACTTCGCAACTTAAAGTACTTCAAGATCAGGTATCGAATCTTAAAAATCAAAATTCTGCCCTGTTAAATAATGTAGGTAATTTAGCCACACTATCTACCAAAGAAGCAGAAAACTTAGAAAAATCTTTAGAAAGCATTAAAGAAAAAGATTTACAAATCAGAACTATGCAAGATGCCCTTACCAAAAAGGATTCTGTAACATTAGCTTTGGTAACAAGTCTTAAAGGAGCTTTAGGTAACCTTGCTGATGAAGATATTCAAGTAAATGTAGAAAAAGGAGTAGTTTATGTATCTATCTCTGATAAGCTGCTTTTCAAGAGTGGTAGCTATAATGTTTCAACTAGAGCTCGTGAAGTACTAGGAAAAGTAGCTAAAGTGGTTAATGACAAACCAGATATCGAATTCTTAGTAGAAGGACATACCGATAGTGAGCCTATCAAAAACAAAGTTCTTTTAGACAATTGGGATTTAAGTGTAAAACGTGCTACTTCTGTAGTAAGAGTATTACAAAATGATTTCAAAGTAGATCCAAAAAGAATGACGGCAGCAGGTAGAAGTTACTACGTACCTGTATCTGATAATAGTACTGCAGCAAACCGTGCCAAAAACAGACGTACTAGAATAGTCGTTTTACCAAAACTTGATCAATTCTATAATATGATTGAAGATGGTATGAAAAAAGCCACTCAAGGAGGCGGTAACTAGACTCAAATCTTATAACGGATTAAAGGGTATCAACATTTGATACCCTTTTTTATTCTATAAAACTTTTATGTAAAAAAATACCAATATCTTTGTTTTACTAAAAAGACCCAAATCTTAAAACCTAAATAATGAAAAGACTATTTTCTACCGTAGTAGCACTTCTTCTTTCTATTGTACCAGCAACATCCCAATCTTTTATAGGGCTTCTTACAGATAATTATAATGGTGTACATGGAGTAATTAATAACCCTGCAAATATCGCTGATTCAAGATTAAAACTTGATGTCAACCTAATTGGCGTAAGTGGTTTTGCCGGAAATGATTACTATGGAGTCAATTTTAATGATCTTATAAAAGATGATTATGACTTTGAAGACGATGCCCGGACTTTTCCTAAAGACAAAAATAATATTATTGGAAATATAGACGCCTTAGGACCTTCTGTAATGATTAGTATTAACAGAAAAAACGCTATTGCATTATTCTCAAGGGTTAGAGCTTTTTATAGTGTTAGTGAGATCAATGGGCGAACTATCGAAAGTCTTGTTGATGGTTTTGATGGTAGTGAAGTTTTTACAATAGATGAAGGAGATATGTTGGCAAGTTCGAATGCCTGGAGTGAATTTGGGATAACATATGCTCATGTACTAATGGATAAAGAACAACATTTTCTAAAAGGAGGTGTAACATTAAAATACTTACAAGGTTTAGGAAATGCATATGCTTTTGGTAAAGATATAAGTCTAAGCTACAATTCTCTTAGTTCGGTGCCACTAAATACTGTGACGACCCAAGGAGAGGTAGCATATGGGTATAGTGAAAACTTGGAAGATGATCTAGATGAAATAGAAGTAGTTAGCGGAGCAATAGGTATAGGTGCCGATCTTGGTTTTGTATATGAATGGCGACCAGATCATAAAGACTACACCTCGATTGATAGTAAAGGAAACCCATATACTCCAAAAGATATTAATAAATATAAATTAAAATTTGGAGTATCACTTACCGATCTCGGAAGTATATCATATGACGATAGTGTAGAAGAACGATACGATATTACTAATACCCTTGATGAAGATACTTTTGAAAGTATAGATGACATAAATGATCTAGAAAACTTTTACACAGTTCTAGATCCGGGCGATGCAGAAAAAGCAGTGCTTCCTACAGCTCTTCATGTAAATGCAGATTGGAGTATAAATCAAAAATTCTATCTAAATTTGAATACTGACCTTTCGCTTACTGCGAAGGATAAAATCAATACCAGTAGAATAGCAAATACGGTATCATTAACACCAAGATTCGAAACCAAGTGGTTTAGTTTTTATTCTCCATTGAGTATCGTACAGCATAGCGGATTTCAATGGGGAGCAGGACTTAGAGCAGGACCTCTTTATGTTGGCTCTGGGTCAATACTATCAGCATTGGTTAGTGACGAGATCAAAGCACTAGATGCTTATGTCGGACTTAAAGTACCAATCTACCAATCTAGACCAAAGGATAAAGATAATGATGGAGTGCTCGACAAAGTGGATGAATGCCCCGAAATTAAAGGACCAGAAGAAAATTTTGGATGCCCATGGCCAGATACCGATGGGGATACGATATTAGACAAAGATGATAAATGCCCAGAAGAAGCAGGTGAAGTAGAAAATAATGGTTGCCCGTGGTTAGATACCGATGGAGATACTGTGTTGGATAAAGATGATAATTGCCCGCAAGAACCTGGAGCTATTGACAACCAAGGATGTCCATGGCCAGATAGCGATGGTGACGGTGTTTTGGACAAAGATGATAATTGCCCTAATATTGCAGGCACAGTTGCGAATAATGGCTGTCCCGAAGTAACTGAAGAAGTTCAAAAAACTCTTAATCAATATGCCAAAACTATTCTCTTTGATTCTGGTAGATCCTCAATAAAGGAAGAATCTAATCAAGTACTTAAGGATATTGTTGCGATTCTTAATGAGTATCCTACTGCAAAATTTGCAATAGAAGGACATACCGATGCGGCTGGTAGCAGTGTAAATAACCAAAGGTTATCAGATTCTAGAGCAAATGCTGTTAAAAAATACTTGGTAGAAAATGGTATTGATCAATTTAGGTTATCGGCTGTTGGGTATGGTGAAGATAGACCTATAGCCTCTAACAAAACAAAAGCTGGTAGAGCTCAAAACAGACGTGTTGAAATAAATTTGATGCAAGAATAAAAACTGCAAGAATTTTTAACACTTGTAACCGTTTTCAAAATCTTAATTTGAAAAAACTTGTTTTATGGCATCAACCCTTTTATAAGCTTATATATCTTCAAAACGCTAAGAAACATTGCTTTTTGAAGATATATAGGATTTTGGAGTATAACCAGTGTATTTCTTAAATGTAGTTGAAAAATACTGAGATGAGCTAAATCCTAAATCAAAAGCTACAGTTGTAATAGTATCCTTTTTTAATAAATCAATTTTTGACTGCTCAATTTTTACCCTGTTTACATACTCTTTAGGAGGAATTCCAACCATTTTTTTAAACCATGATTTAAAATACCCTACCGAAACTTTAGAAATATCCGCTAATTCATCAACATAAATAATTCGATACATGTTCTCCAAAATATAATTATCTATAACATTTAGTTTTTTCAATGGTGAACTGTCCTGCTTCCTTTTAGAAAGGTGTAACACCTCTAACAGAACCTGAACAATAAGTTGATCAATAGTAATTTTTGATAAAATTTGATCACTGGTTCCAATCTCATTTAACAGCTTTTCAAGGATAAATTTTATCTGAAATGCCCCTTTAAAAACGCGTTTAGAATTTTTTATCAATTCTTCCAAAAGATAATCAGATTGATCATTAGGTAGATTACATAATTTATCTTTATAATCTGAGTAGACAATTTGCAACCAAAATAATTCTCCTTTGTCTTCAGGAAAATCCCCTGTACTGTGTTTCTCGTCTGGAGGAATGATAAGAATATCATTACCATGCAAACGAAATAATTGATTATCCATTTCATAATGCTGTTCCCCTTTAATACAGAAGCAAATTTCTATAACATTAGAATGTTGATGCAAGGATAGCTGGGGGCGCACTTTTGAGTACTTATAATAACCAAATTGCAAACATCTATTTATACCATAATCTGGTAGAAAGTATACTAGTCGTTCATCAGGTTTTGTATTCATATTTTGTATAAAAAAGTAATGTAGTACAAATTTAGAAGATTTATTAAAATGATATACTCATCTTTGAAATAAATTAACATCCTAAAAATGAGTATAGTAAAAGATAATTTTTTAAAAAAGGGATTTGTAAAAATAGATCAACTTTTTGGAGCAAAGGAGGCTGAAAAGCTTAGAATTATTTATGATCAACTATTAGATGACAAAGACAAAACTGCTCACCTACGAAGTGATTTAGCAGGAACAAATGACGCCATATCTATAACTACTGAACGGATCACTCAAATTATGAGACCCAGTATGGTAGCCCCCAAACTACTTCAGCACATAGCATACACAAAAGCGTTGCACCATGCCAAAGCATTACTAGGTGACGACATGGAGCTGGATTTTGACATGCTTATCAATAAAGCACCTCACACTGATACACCAACTCCATGGCACCAGGATGCGGCATACTGGATAGATCTACCCGATAAGAGAGCCGTAAGCTGTTGGATAGCCTTGGATAATGTCAATGAAGATAATGGCTGTATGTGGTTTCTTCCTGTTCAAAACCAACAAGTACTTAAGCACAATAACTTACCAAATGGTGGGGCTTTATACTGTGAAACGGACACCACAAATGCGGTACCAGTTCCTTTAAAAATCGGTGGGTGTACTTTTCATGATGGTTTTACACTACATTTTAGTAGAGGAAATACTACAAATAATCAACGAAGAGCATTAATTATGAATTTCAGACCTAAAAAAATGATAGCTTTAGAAAGAGAACAAGGAATGGATCATACAGGAACCAGAA
Organism: Aquimarina sediminis; assembly: GCF_002895435.1. Taxonomy (GTDB): domain Bacteria; phylum Bacteroidota; class Bacteroidia; order Flavobacteriales; family Flavobacteriaceae; genus Aquimarina; species Aquimarina sediminis. Next base: position 92,925 of record NZ_POYJ01000001.1, on the reverse strand, counting down.
AACAACGATCATAATCTAAATTATCAGATTATAAATTCATTACATAAAAATTAAACATCCAATTTTGATTAGATAATATCGACGCTACCTTTCCCTTCTCTGATCAAAATTGGCTCTCCCGAAGTAACATCAATAATAGTCGATGGCATATTATCCCCAAACCCTCCATCAATAACAATATCCACTAGGTTATCCCATTTTTCTATTATCAATTCGGGATCTGTAGTATATTCTATAACTTCGTCTTCATCATAGATAGAGGTAGATACAATAGGATTACCCAGCTCTTCTACTATAGCAATACAAATATTATTATCAGGAACACGGATCCCCACTGTTTTCTTTTTTTTAAAAACGGTAGGTAAATTATTACTTCCTGGCAAAATATAGGTATATGGTCCGGGTAAGGTTCTTTTCAACAATTTAAATGTTGCATTATCTATCTGTTTCACATAATCAGAAAGATTACTTAAGTCTTTACATATAAATGAGAAATTAGCTTTAGCAAGTTTTACACCTTTAATCTTTGCAATACGCTCTAATGCCCTATTATTTGTTATATCACATCCTAACCCATATACTGTATCGGTAGGGTAAATAATCAACCCTCCATTACGCAAACAATTAACCACTCGTTGTATCTCACGGGGATTTGGATTTTCATTATATAGTTTTATAAATTCTGCCATTATTTTTTTTCTGGATATAAATATACTCCTTATATCCATAATCTTTCATAAAACTACTTGTATTTATAACTAAAAAGGGTTGGTTTTCACATCATTACTGATTAAAATTATTTTCAGCACTCTTTTTAACAAGGATTCTTTCAACAATTTTATTGACAAGCTAATTCTAGTACAAGTTTTAATTACCCTAAAATCTTCAACTTAGCAAAACGAAGCAATAACTTTTTAATTCCACCTTTATCAAAGTTAATTTCTGCCTTCTTATCCTGCCCTACACCCTCAATTTTAATAATTTTGCCAATGCCAAATCGCATATGTTCTACTACTGTTCCTGGTGTAAGATCCTCATCGACAATGTTACTTGCTGGGGTTCCGCCACTAGTCATAGGTCTAAGCTTTCTTAATTTTCGTAGCTGCTCTTCATTAGGTTTATGTGCTAAAGGGGGTGTTCCCGAAGATGGTTTTTTAAGTCGTAATTTACTTTTATCAACTTCTCCAAAAATATCTGAATCAATAAGTGGTTTATACCTATATCCCTCTACTGGTGTCATATAGTCCAAATATTGCTCATCAATTTCTTCAATAAACCTACTGGGTTCTGCATCTACAAGTTTACCCCATCGATAACGAGATTGTGTATAGGTAAGGTATGCTTGAGTCTCTGCCCGTGTTAATGCAACATAGAATAATCGGCGCTCTTCTTCTAACTCACTTCGTGTATTCATACTCATACCAGATGGAAAAAGATCTTCTTCCATTCCTACAATATAAACATAAGGAAACTCTAATCCTTTAGCCAGGTGGATGGTCATCAAAGCAACTCTATCATCATCCCCTGTATCTTGATCTAGATCAGTTGCCAGGGCAACATCTTCTAGAAACTCTGCTAACGACCCTCTTGTATCGGCTACTTCTTTTTGTCCTTCTACAAAATCGCGTATACCATTAAGTAGTTCTTCTATATTCTCTATTCTGGCAATTCCTTCTGGTGTCGCATCTTTTTTAAGTTCAAGGAGTAATCCTGTTTTTTTTGCAACCATTTCGGCCAGTACAAAAGCATCCGAAGTATCATTAGTTACTTGAAAACTTTTGATCATTGTGATAAAGTTTTCTAATCTGGTTTTGGTTCCGCTATTAATTTTTAGATTAATTCGATCCAAATTCTCGATTACCTCAAAAATAGAGCGATCATAATGATTTGCTGCTACCACCAATTTATCTACTGTAGTGGCTCCGATTCCTCTAGCGGGATAATTAATTACTCTTTTAAGTGCTTCTTCGTCTTTAGGGTTTATTACTAACCGCAAATATGCTATGACATCCTTAATTTCTTTTCTTTGATAAAAAGATAACCCACCATATATTCTATACTTTATATCTCTTTTACGCAAAGCATCTTCAATTGCTCTGGATTGTGCATTAGTTCTATACAACACGGCAAATTTTCCATTACCTAATTGATGTTGCATTTGGTTTTCAAAAATCGAGCTTGCAACAAACCTTCCTTCATCACCATCTGTAATTAATCGATTTACAACAATTTTGGGTCCGGGATCATTAGCTGTCCAAACAACTTTATCCAGTTTGGTTTTATTTTTATCAATAATAGAATTGGCGGCCTCTACAATATTTTTGGTGGATCTATAATTTTGCTCTAATCGATATTGTTGCACATTATCATAATCCTTCTGGAAGTTTAAAATATTATTAATATTAGCTCCTCTAAAAGCATAAATACTCTGCGCATCATCCCCCACCACACAAATATTCTGAAACTTATCGGATAAAGCTCTAACGATAAGATATTGCGAATGATTTGTATCCTGGTACTCATCAACCAAAATATATCTAAAACGATTTTGATACTTAGCAAGGACATCCGGAAAACGATTTAACAACTCATTAGTTTTTAATAAAAGGTCATCAAAATCCATTGCTCCGGCCTTAAAACATCGCTCAACATACTGCTCATATATTTCGCCCATACGAGGGCGTTTGGCCATAGCATCTGCTTCTACTAACTCTGCATTTTGATAGTACGCCTTTACAGTTATCAAGCTATTTTTATACGAGGAGATACGTGAGTTTACTTGCTTGTATTTATAGATATCTCTATCGAGTCCCATTTCTTTAATAATAGAGGCTATTAGTCGCTGGGAATCTTGAGTATCATAAATTGTGAAATTAGAAGGATAGCCCAATTTATCAGCTTCAATTCTTAAAATTTTAGCAAAAATAGAATGAAATGTCCCCATCCATAGATTCTTTGCCTCACTAGCTCCAACAATATCGGCGATACGTTTTTTCATTTCACGTGCCGCCTTATTGGTAAATGTTAAGGACAATATATTGAATGAATCTACTCCTTTATGCATCAAATAGGCAATACGATATGTAAGTACACGAGTTTTACCAGACCCTGCTCCTGCTATCACAATCATAGGTCCATCGATCTGAAGTACAGGCGCTCGTTGAGCATCATTTAACTCTGCTATATATTCTTCCAAAGTAATACGATTTTAAACGCGAAATTTAAGGAAAGAACTACGGTTATGGAAGTGTAGTTCAGGTTTTTTGTAAACAAATCAAAGTCAATAACTTTTAATGAATGATAAAATAAGCCAGATTAACAAAACTAGCCTAACAAACAATTGAAAATAAGCTCCCAAAGTATTACCAAAATATTAAAAAAGACTTTCTTTTTTACATTGAAACAATTTTAAGAGTATCACTAATCTATCAACATCTTATCCTTCCTTAATTCATAAATATTAACACTAATTTTTCCTACATATTAATAATTTTTTAACAATTTTTATAGACAAAATACATAATTTTAAGATTAAATGTATTATATTTAGCATAATCTAACCTTAAAACCTGATTTTTATATTGTCAAAATTTATATAAACTCAACACTTATGGCCCCAAACATGAATGTACAAATAGTACAAAAAGAACAGATTAAATTTTTAAAATTTCCAAAAGAAGATGTATTAAACAAAAGAAAAGATCAAATAGATCGATTTCTGGAATTGCAAAGAGCACTTTCCTTAGGAAACCTAGAACATCAAAAAGTAAGAATCGTTTTTGTAGACGATAAAGGTTTTAAGAAAGTAGAAACGACTATATGGGGGATAACCGATAAAGAGGTTATTCTCAAACAATCTACGATAATCCCACTAGAAAGAATCATAAGTATTTCATAGTTCATTTTACATATGATAAACGCAGATATTTCTATAACTTGAAATACGATCAGTTCCGTATAATTATTATTAAAACCCAAAAACAGTATACACATACTTTAATTTCAAATTAAAAATTCGTGTATACTGTTTTATCGTATACCAAAACATCTTATTACAAATCAATATTTTACCATATTAGGCGTATAGAAATTAATCTCACTATACTAAATTCAAAAATAATGAGTTGTACTAAAAAATTACAGTCCGAAATATATTACTAAAGAATCAAACTCAACATGAAAATAAAATTAGTGAAGTATTTTCTTCTAGTTATGACCATAACTGGATATAATACTTATGGCCAATTTGATACATCGTATTTGATATCCAATGACCAACAAAGTTTTATAAACAAACTAATAAGCCCTAAGAAAAACAAGTCTTCAACATTCAAAATTTTCAATAATCAATCACTCTCTCTTAAGTTAACTTTAAAAAAACAAGCGGATCAAAATATTACCTTAATAGGAACCGTTAACGACAATCAATTATCCACATTTACTTTTTCTAAAACAGATGGAGAACTAAAAGGAAGAATCATATTGTCTAATACAAAAAAAGCATATAGCTTATATTCTAAGTCCAATGGTAAGGTATATATAAAAGAAACAGACATTGATAATCTACTTTGTACAGAACTCGAAAAAACTAGTTTAAAAGAAGTTGATAGAGGAAAGACTTTTTCAAAAACTTCATTACAACTAGAAAGTTTACCTGGGGCGACAGGCATCATTTATCTTGATTTTGATGGCGAAGTAGTCTCAGGCACGAGTTGGGTAGGTGGTGGAACCATTAATGCGCAATCACCAAATTTTTCTGATGAGAAAATCATCAAAATTTGGAAAATTATGGCAGAAGACTTTCGACCTTTCAATCTTAATGTTACCACAAGAAGAGACCTTTTTGACGCGGCACCAAAAAATCGTAGGATGATGTGTATTTTCACTCCTACTAATGATGCTGCACCAGGATCAGGAGGCGTTGCCTATATAAATTCTTTTTCTGCAAACAATAATAACCCTTGTTGGATATACAATCTATCTACCAGAGCCGCAGGAGAAACTGGCTCACATGAAGTTGGGCACACTCTTGGATTATATCATGATGGGCAAGGAAGTACAGAGTACTATGCTGGTCATGGACAATGGAGTCCTATTATGGGATGGAGTGTAAATCGACCAATTGGACAATGGAGTGCAGGAGAATATACAGATGCTACAAACTCACAAAATGATATTGCAATTATTGCAAATAGTAGAAATGGTGTTGGTTTTCAAAATGACGATCATGCCAATACCATAACTAATGCCACCTCAATAAAAGTTACTCCTGCAGGAGTAGTAAATTCTAACCAAAATTTTGGATTGATTAGTACAAGAGATGATAAAGATCTATTCTCTTTTGCTATAGAAACTGGAAATGTATCTTTTACCTTTAATCCCGATCCAGATTACCCAAATCTAAATATACAAGCCCGAATTCTTAATGAACTAGGCCAGGAAGTAGCAATTTCTAATCCTGAAGGACTTAGCGCTACTATAAATCAAAATCTTACCGAAGGAATTTATTACATCGAAATCGATGGCGTAGGTGAAGGTACTGTAAACAATGGATATTCTGATTTTGCATCTTTGGGTAATTATTCTATCTCAGGAAATTATATCCCTGGAGATGATAATCATCCTCCTATATCAGATTTTGAAGCAGATCAAAACTGTTTATCAATTGATTTTATAAATACTTCTACTAACAAGATTAACTCATATCTTTGGAATTTTGGAGATGGTACTTCCTCTACAGAAGAAAATCCTTCACATACCTACACCGCAAATGGAACTTATACAGTATCGCTTACAACTACCAATGGTTCTGGTAGTAATACAGAAGAAAAAGTTGATTTTGTTACAATAGAATCTCCTGATCAACCTTCAATCTCTAACCAAAATATTTGTAGCGGAGAATCTGCTACTTTAACAGTATCAGGAAATAGCCAATATCGATGGTACACCACTGCTGCACAAGGTACGAGTATTGCTACTGGGTCTACTTACACCACTCCTCCCCTAACCTCTAACAAAACATATTATGTAGAAGGTCTGATTGGTGGATGTATCACCAATACAAGAACAGAAGTAAAAATAACTGTTTCGTCTAGCCCTACGCAGCCCATTGGCTCTAATAAGAGTATCTGTAGTGGAGAACGGGTGACTTTATCCATTTCAGGTAATAGCGAATTTGAATGGTATGACACCCAAACGGGAGGCTCCTCTATCGCTTCAGGATCGACTTTTGAAACCCCTTCCCTTACTGCAACCAAAATATATTATGTAGAAGGGGTTATAGGAAATTGTATTACAAATACAAGAACAGAAATAAAAGTAAATGTACTAGACAGCGCTGAGCAGCCCACAGCTACTAATCAAAATATTTGTAAAGGAGAATCTACGACCATTGTTATATCTGGCAATAGTCAATATAATTGGTATGATACTCTAACAGGTGGTTCTCCCATTACATCAGGATCAACTTTTGAAACGCCGATACTCGATGCTTCCAAAACCTACTATATAGAAGGGTTTATAGGAAACTGTATAACTAGCTCCAGAACAGAAGTAAAAATAACAGTATCAGAAAATCCAGAAGAGCCACTAATAGAAGTTATGCAAAATCAGAATTTATCAGTTACTTCAGAATTTTCAACTTACCAGTGGTACCACAATGGGGAACCAATAACAGATGCTGATCAAAATACATACATGCCGACAGAAGTAGGAGAATATACGGTAGAAGTATCTAATGATGCTAATTGTAAAAATACTTCCAAAAGCTTTAATATTGATCTTTCATTCCTAAATTTAGCACAAGAAAACAAAACTTTTTCTTACTACCCTAACCCAGTTAATGACGATGATTTGTTACATATAGAAGGTTTTACTCCAGACGATTATGATTTAAGAATTGTCAATCTTCAGGGACAAATAATAGTACAATCAATCCCTACATCACCAATTAATATATCGCATTTAACACAAGGATTGTATATTATACTTATCAATAATAAACCAATTGGCAAACTTATTAGAGAATAAGTATATACAGTATGAACACATGGCTTATCTTATAATTTTATAAGATAAGCCATGCGTTATACATAAATCTAAAGTACATTTTAACTTTCAATTATTAGATTTTTGAATATCTTTAGAAGCAAAATCTGAAGCTTGAAAAACATATTACTATCATATACTTTTATCCTATTACCTATATTCCTTTTTTCTCAGCAAAAAACTAAGCAAGGTAAAATAATAACTCAATTTGGAAATACATATACAGTCGCCAATCCAGATTTCAAAACCAATACCGAACAAAGTTTAAAAGCTGTTTTTGATATTGGAAGAACATTTAAAGATAGCTCAAAAGTAAATCCTCTCATTAATACTGCAGCGCGCTATCTTAATATGCATACCGATGCAGGGGTTCCGTTTAAAAAATTGCAGGTGGCATTGGTAATTCATGGTGCTGCTTCAGATGATATTTTAAATAACACTCAATATCAAGCCAAATATAATATTGATAATCCAAATACTCCTCTTCTATCTATCTTGGCAGAGAAAGGAGTAAAAATTGTATTATGTGGGCAAACTGCAGCACATCGTAATATCTCGAAGGAAGATGTACACCCCAAAACTCAAGTCGCGTTGTCTGCTATGACTGCTTTAGTGCAATTACAAAACGAAAATTACAGACTCATTAATTTTTAGACCTAATGAAAACACAAACACACTCTTTTTTATTAATTCTTTTCTTTGCTTTTTGTTCTTTACAAGCTCAGCAAATTGATCCCGAAATCAACACTGCTGCTGAGCAAATAGAATCTAAAGTAATTGAATGGAGACGAGATTTCCACCAAAACCCTGAGCTTTCAAATAGAGAATTCGAAACGGCAAAAAAAATTGCGAAACACCTTAAGAGCTTAGGTCTTGAAGTAACAGAAAACGTCGCCAAAACTGGTGTAGTTGGCATTCTTAAAGGAGATAAGGAAGGAAAAACTGTTGCCCTTAGAGCAGATATCGATGCACTACCTGTTACAGAAAGAGCAGATGTGCCATTTAAATCTTTAGTAAAAACAACATTTTTGGGTAAAGAGGTAGGAGTTAGTCACGCCTGTGGTCATGATACCCATACCTCTATATTGATGGGAGTAGCAGAAATCCTGGCTAAGCACAAAGATAAAATAAGCGGTACAGTAAAGTTCATTTTTCAACCTGCAGAAGAAGGACCTCCTCCAGGAGAAGAAGGTGGCGCCAAACTAATGATTAAAGAAGGGGTTCTTAAAAACCCTGATGTAGATGCCATATTTGGGTTACACATTAATTCTGGAACCAACGTTGGTCAGATCCGATACAAACCAGGAGGAACAATGGCAGCCGTAGAACGATTTGTCATTAATGTAAAAGGAAAACAAACTCATGGTTCTGCACCGTGGACAGGAGTTGATCCTATATTAATTTCTGCAAAGATTATCGATGGTTTGCAAACCATTATTAGTAGAGAATCACCTTTAGTTAGTGAAGCTGCCGTAATTACTGTGGGTAAAATTACTAGTGGCGTACGATTTAATATCATCCCCGAAAGTGCAGAAATGATTGGTACAGTTAGAACTTTGGATCCGCAAATGAGAACACTTATTATCAAAAGAATGAATGAAATGGTGCCGGCTATAGCAAAAGCTTATGGTGGAACAGCGACAATAGATTTTCAGAATAATACCTCGATTACCTATAATGATCTTGATCTTGTAAAAAAGATGCTTCCTACCCTTCAGGGTGTTGCTGGTAAAGAAAACGTAATTCTATCAAAAGCCACCACTGGAGGTGAAGATTTTTCGTATTTTCAAGAAGAAGTTCCTGGTTTCTATTTCTTTCTAGGAGGAAAATCACCAGAAACTAATAAAGCAACATCTCATCATACCCCAGATTTTTATATAGACGAAAGAGGGTTATTATTAGGAGTTAAAGTAATGTCTCAACTTACTTTAGATTATCTCAATGCGCAATAGATAAAGTAAAATGGAAAGTATTCTCAATTTTTTAGGATCTATATCATGGTGGATATGGATTGTAACTGTTCTAATTCTAGTAATTATACGAGATGTGTTTTTTAATAAAAAGCATACTATAAGTCATAATTTCCCTTTGGTAGGTCACCTTAGATATCTTCTGGAGAGTATTGGTCCAGAAATAAGACAATATTTTGTAGCCAATAACCGAGAAGAGCTTCCTTTCAACAGAATTGAAAGAGGTTGGGTATATGCATCTTCAAAAAATGAAAATAATTATGAAGGTTTTGGTACGGATAGAGATATTTATTTGCATCAACACATTTTTATTAAGAATTGTATGATCCCATACAAAGTAGATAAAAATCATCCCAACAAGGAGGATAAATCTTTTCTTCCCTGTGCCAAAGTAATGGGTGTATATAATCAACGTAGAAAACCATATAGACCTGGATCGGTGATTAATGTTTCTGCCATGAGTTTCGGGTCTCTTTCTGCGCGAGCAGTAGAATCTTTAAACATTGGTGTCCAAAAGGCCAGCGCCTATCACAATACTGGAGAAGGCGGTCTTTCTCCGTATCATAGTAATGGTGGTGATGTAGTATTTCATTTTGGAACGGGATATTTTGGTGTACGTGATGAAAATGGTAATTTTTCTATGCAAAAAATGAAGGATCTTGTAGAAAAGAACCCTTTTATTAGAGCTATTGAAATCAAACTATCTCAAGGTGCCAAACCAGGAAAAGGAGGTGTATTACCCGGAGCCAAAATCACTCCTCAAATTGCAGAAATAAGAGGTGTCGAAGTTGGCAAAGATGTCTTATCTCCTTCTGCTCATAAGGCATTTAATAATGTCCCTGAACTATTACAATTTATTGAATCTATTGCCCAGGAAACTGGACTTCCGGTAGGCATCAAGGCGGCCATAGGAAAAACCGAGCAATGGGAACTTCTTGCCAAACTAATGGTTGAGACAGATAGAGGTCCTGATTTTATTACAATTGATGGTGGAGAAGGCGGTACAGGAGCAGCTCCACCAAGTTTTGCAGATCATGTATCACTTCCGTGGATTTATGGATTTACGGCTATCTACAAGATTTTTCAAAAATACGAGCTTACTGATCGAGTAGTTTTTATAGGTAGTGGAAAACTAGGTTTTCCTGCAAAAGCGGCAATGGCATTTGCTATGGGTATTGATTGCATTAACGTAGCTCGCGAAGCTATGATGAGTATTGGCTGTATACAAGCCCAGATATGCCATACGAATAGGTGCCCTAGTGGAGTCGCTACACAAAGTAAGTGGTTGCAAAGAGGGATTAATGTTCCTTTAAAATCTGACCGTCTGGCGCAATACTTCAAAACTTTTAGAAAAGAATTTACCGAAATTACTCATGCCGCAGGTTATGAGCATCCTTGTCAGTTTACGATGCAGGATATCGACCTTAATGTTGATGATGGTGAACTTACCAAAACACTTGAAAAATCTTTTAAATACGTTAAAAACCCTGTTGAGTTCACATGTGCCCAAGATTTAAAAGATTGTACGTATCTTGGCGGAAATTATCAAAAACAAATTACAGAACAACACTCATAGAATAATATTACACTTTAGAATGAAAATTGAAATTTTACCACTAATTATTTCCTTAGTTCCAGCAGCATTAGTAACGTTTATAGCTATTTATTTTTTTAGATTACATACTACTAATGAAGAAAGACGACGTAGATTTATCTTACATAAAGAGAATCAAAAGCAAGCTTTACCTCTTAAATTGCAGGCATATGAACGAATGGTGTTGTTTTTAGAAAGAATTTCTCCCGGTAAACTATTAACTCGTATGGCTCCTGTTGGAGAGGACAAACAGAGTTACGAATTGTTACTAACAAGTACTATCGATCAGGAGTTTGAACATAATCTTACGCAACAAATTTATATTTCTGATGAATGTTGGAACACAGTTAAGGCTTCAAAAAATGCAACTATTGCTTTAATTCGAAAAATGACATTAAAAGAAGAGGTTGACTCGGCAGATAAATTAAGAGAAGTAATTCTAACGGAGCTTATAGAAAAAGGAGCCCCGAGCGACGCAGCTCTATCATTTATCAAAGAAGAAATTAGCGATATATTATAAGGGTTTTACAAGTGTCTGTTTAACCTAAGATTATCCGGCTAGATCAATATCTTTAAGTTTGTTCTCCTCTGCTAATTTTGCTTTGTGAGCTGCATACTCAAACCCTTGTCGCCACCAATTACCCATAAGCTTTTTATCAAAAATTAAAGAGTTCTCGGTAAGTTTGGATGGAGTATAGTATAAGTTTAAAGGAACTTCTTTATTAATTGCTGCTAATTTACCAACTACCGTATCATGCCCTTCTACCTGATCCAGCATAAAACTAAATAAATTAACCATTAAAGAAAATGGATTTTTACCTAACACCTTATTATGCTCCATATTCTCAGATTCTAGAATGATTGCATCAATCTCTGTTGCTCCCCTTCTGATTGCTTCTCTAATGGGTACCATACATCCAAAACCACCATCGGCATACTCACATCCTCCTTTGGTTGCCAAACTCATAAAAGGAACATAATTACATGAAATCCAGATCCAATCGCAAAAATCTTCATAAGAAAAATCATTTATTGATTTATACTCTGTTCGATTTTTGGTAAGGTTAGAAACAGTCACTACGATATCATCTACTTTTCTTCTTGCCAAACGAAATTCTGCTTCAGAAAAATTTCTACGTATAGAACGACGTAGATTCTTACTCTCTCCAAAAGTTCTTTTCCTTTTTATAAACTGCCATAGGGATGAAAAAAAGTTAATCGATACAAATTCTCTATTTCCTTTTTTTCTAACCACAAAAGGATTTACATTAAAAATAGTATGTTGATTAACATTTGTATAGATTTCATACATTTTATCCAGGTTTCCTAATGCTAATTGTGATATTAGAAGACTGCCTGTAGAAGTACCCAGAAAAAGATCGTACTTTCTACCTTGTTCCTGAATTAAATATTGTGCTACACCCCCAGCATAAGCCCCTTTACTCCCTCCTCCTGAAATTACTAATGCTCGCATACTCTATTCTTATAATGGGTTTGAAATATTCTTTTTTCTTGCAAATTTATAGCCTTTTTCCCACCATTGCGTCATTTTTTCTTTATTAAAAATTAATGAATTGGTAGTAAGCACTGTAGGCGTGTAATATAAATCCATTGCCACATTATTTTCTATAGCCTTAAACTTGCCTATACGAATATTTTGATGCTCAATTTTATCCATCATAAAATCTACCATATTAGTAATCAAGGTAAAAGGATTTTTAGTAGGCATACGGTTTAGATAGTTTACTTCGGTTTCCAAAACAATAACGTCTAGCTCTGTTGCTCCTCTTTTTATAGCCTCTTCTATAGGCACCATAGATCCCAAACCACCATCAACATAATCACAAGAATTCTTTCTTACCAGGCTCATAAAAGGAGGGTAATTACAGGATATCCATATCCAATCCAAAAAATCCTGATAAGAACAATCTTTTATTGACTTATACTCAACTTCATTAGTAGAAAGGTTAGTTACCGTAATGACCACATCTGTTTTTTCTGATTGTAGCTGATTAAAATATGGTTCAGAAATTGCGTTTTCGACAAGGTCTCTTAGGTTTCTACTATCGCCAAAGGATTTTCTTCCTTTTATTAAGTTACTTAAGACATTAAAATGATTGATACTTATACTGGTGTACCCTCTTTTCTTTTTAACGACAAATGGGCAACTCCTAAATATTGAAGACTGATTCACCGAGGTATAAAATTTCTTTATCTCTTCTATTTTGGATAAAGCCAAATGTGATACCAGTAGGCTACCGGTAGAAGTACCAATAAACAAATCATATTTTCTACCAAGGTCTTGAATCAAATACTGCGCAACACCCCCTGCAAAAGCTCCTTTACTGCCTCCTCCAGAAATTACCAATGCACGCATAGTTTATATTATGGGGTTAGTTTTTTTTCTAAAAATTCTTGTTGACCTTTTGGTAAACTTTTTAATAAAACTACATATTTCTTTTTATATTTTTCATCCTTCAGTAATTTATCGAGAATTTTTCTGCAAGAATTTCTAAAACGCCAATTATGATGAGTTGCTCCATCAACAAGGTGCACCAAGGTGGAGTCCGAAAAAGCTTGTAAACTTTCTAAATATGAAAAAGCATTTTGGCGAGTACTATACCCAAATTTTGGGGATGTATATCCTGATAACTCAAAGTAAAATTTCTGATGCATATCCGTTTGATAATCTGAGGTATTTAAAACCAGAACCAGCCATAATATCCTAACATTTTTATTTGTAAATCCAATAATATCTTTGGTAAGATCCAAATATTCCTTTCGTTTTTCTGGAAAACTAGACCATAAATGATAAAGTGCTGGTTCTATCGTGGCATATGATGGATCTTTTAATAACGATTCATACTGCTTCTGTAATTCTAGAGGGATCTTACTTAGTGTATTAGCAATTGCCTGACGTACAAAAATATTATTGGTCTTAAAAGCTTTATCATACAAGGCAATCGTTTCCTGAGAAGTATTTCCTTCTAGTTGATATATTACTTCCTGCCCTATATAATCATTTACAGGAAACTCTAGTGCTTTTGCCATTGCATTCCATTTTCCTGCCATGGGCTGGGTACGCTCCTGAGCCAAACTCAAATAGTTCTTAATAAATTCTGATTTGGTAAGTATATCCAATGCTTCCTGAGAAGGGAATTTTATATTCTCTAGCCATAGTTTTTTAAACTCTGATAAATCAATTCCACTCACAGTTGAAGCTATGGTCATAAAATCATCGGTTGTCGCATTTCTAAATTTATATTTTTCCAGATAATTGTGTATCGTGATTTTAAAATTAGCATCTCCAATTAAATTCCTTAATGCATGAATTGCCCACGCTCCTCTTTGGTAAAACGTTAATGAACTCGCCTTTGGGTCTAACAAAGATGTGGCATTTTTAGATTTTGATAACTCGGTAAGTTGTTCTGCACTTTCATATAACTTGTACAAAAAATAATCATCTCCAAAAATCTTCTTTTCTGCTAACAAGGCATAGTAAGTAGCAAAACCTTCTTGCAGCCAATGGTGTGTTCCTTCTGTCTCTGTTACCAAATCTCCAAACCATTGATGCGCTAACTCATGAGCATTAACATTGATATAATTTTGATCTACAAAGGATGTTTCATCAACTACAAAGGCGTCAGAAAAAATTGTAGTTCCTGTATTTTCCATACCTGCATACAAAAAATCTTTTACAGGTACTTGCTTATAATTTTGCCATGGATAAGAAAAGCCTATTTCTTGTTCCAAAAAATCAAATATCTCTTTACTATGCTTATATGTGGTTTCGAATTTGTCTTTATCATTAGGGTAATAATACATTTCTAATGGGATTCCGCTTGCTGATGTTTCTACTACTTTATCATACTTACCTCCTGCAAAAGCCAAAAGATAACTACTCATAGAATGTTTCATATCATACTGCCAACTTACTATAGAATCATTTACTGATTCAGTATTAATCAATTTTCCGTTAGCAATAACTTCATATCCTTTTTGAAAGTCAATGGTAAGATCAAACGCTACCTTTTCATTCATATCATCAAAACTGGGCAGCCAGTTAGACGTATACTTTCCCTGCCCTTGTGTCCAGACCTGATCATTACCCTGGCAGTCTTTTACAAAATAAAGCGCCTTGGTAGGTGTAGCTTTATAGTCAATACGTATACGATGTGTTGAATTAGCTTTAAAATCAAATTCAACATTGATTTTTTTGGTATCATATGTAAAACCTATTTGATTCCCATCCAAACTAACGCTCTGAATTTTCATGTTTTGAGCATCTATAAAAATAGATTTGGATGCCTCTACAACCTTAAAAGTATATACTACTTTTCCTTTTACACTTTTAGACTTGGCATGAACCCCAATATTAACTTTGCTTTCCAAAAAATCTACATGAGGCTGCTCTTTATTAGTGCCTTGATATTGAACAGAATCTATATCTTGTGCATTGATAAAAGAGGAAAAAATAATTATAAATAGACTTAAACTTACTCTCATAAACTTCATAAATCAAATGTTCTGTCAAAATAACGAAATTAGTATCGTAATGTGGCAAATTTTGTATTGAAACCACTTTAGGTATTAGAAAATCTATTACATAATTCTAGTTGAACTATTTTCTAATAAATACTATCTTCGTTCTAATGAATCCTAATATCTTACAAACACCTATCGATTACCTAAAAGGGGTTGGCCCATCCAGGGCAGCTCTTCTTAGATCTGAGCTCGGTATTCATACCTATCAGGATTTGATAAATCTGTTTCCTAACCGATATTTGGATAAAACACAATACTACAAAATCAATGAGCTGCAACGTAATTCGGCTGAAGTGCAGATTATAGGCAAGATCATTAATATAAAAACAGTCGAGCAAAAAAAAGGAAGACGATTAGTAGCAAGGTTTGCCGATGAAACAGGAGAAATAGAGTTAGTATGGTTTAGAGGTCAAAAGTGGATTCGGGATAACCTAAAAATCAATACTCCATATGTTATTTTTGGAAAAACTAAATACTATAATGGTTTTAGTATGCCCCATCCTGATATGGAATTGCTGGCAGAGCATCAACAGAATCTAAGAACCGCGATGCAACCTATTTATCCCTCTACAGAGAAGCTCTCTAATAAAGGAATAACCAATCGGGTAATGAGCAAAATGGTGCAACAGCTGTTTGTAGAAACCAAAGTGCGCTTCTACGATACATTATCCCAGGAAATTCTTGAAGAATTAAAGCTTATCTCTAAAAGCGAAGCGGTTTTTAATATTCATTTTCCAAAAAGTCAGGAATTACTTTCTAAAGCCCAATATCGACTTAAATTTGAAGAGCTATTCTATATTCAACTACAACTTATCACCAAAAAATTAATTCGGAAACAAAAAATTAAAGGTTTTCCCTTTACAGAAGTTGGAGAATATTTTAATGGCTTTTATAAAAATCATCTTCCCTTTGCCCTTACTAATGCCCAAAAACGGGTTATTAAAGAAATTAGAAATGATATTGGCGGCAGTGCCCAAATGAATCGTCTTTTACAAGGTGATGTAGGCTCCGGAAAAACAATTGTAGGGCTAATGACCATGTTGTTGGCTATTGATAATGGTTTTCAGGCTTGTTTGATGGCACCTACTGCTATTTTGGCAAATCAACACTATCAGGGGATTACTGAGCTTACAAAAGATCTTGACATTAATGTAAAATTATTAATGGGCAGTTCTAAAGCCAAAGAACGAAGAGAAATACATCAAGAGTTAGAAGATGGGTCATTGCATATTCTAATTGGTACTCATGCTGTACTAGAAGATAAAGTTCAATTCAAAAATCTTGGATTAGCTATTATAGATGAGCAACATCGATTTGGGGTCGCACAACGCGCAAAATTATGGCATAAAAACACATACCCTCCTCATATTCTTGTAATGACGGCAACCCCGATCCCAAGAACACTTGCTATGAGTTTATATGGCGATCTGGATATCTCTATCATTGATGAATTACCACCGGGGCGAAAAGCTATCAAAACGGTACATCGCTACGATAGTAATCGATTAAAAGTATTTAGGTTTATTGCCGAGGAAATCCAAAAAGGAAGACAAATCTATATCGTATATCCATTGATCCAGGAATCTGAAGCTATGGATTATAAAGATCTTATGGATGGATATGAAAGTATCGCCCGCTCCTTCCCTGCCCCAGAGTATCAAATCTCTATTGTGCATGGTAAAATGAAACCCGCCGATAAAGATTATGAAATGGATCGCTTTGTAAAAGGAGAAACCCAAATTATGGTAGCAACTACTGTGATCGAAGTTGGAGTCAATGTACCTAATGCTAGCGTAATGATTATAGAAAGTGCAGAACGATTTGGATTGTCTCAATTACACCAGCTACGGGGGCGTGTTGGTCGTGGTGCAGAACAGAGTTTTTGTATTCTAATGACAAGTTTTAAGTTATCCTCTGATAGTAAGACAAGATTAGAAACGATGGTACGTACTAATGATGGTTTTGATATTGCCGAAGTTGACTTAAAACTACGAGGACCTGGAGATATCATGGGTACGCAACAAAGCGGGGTATTAAACCTGAAGATAGCAGATATTGTAAGAGATAATGATATCTTAAAAACAGCCCGCTATTATGCCATGAAAATCTTAAATGAAGATCCGGCATTATCATCAGAAAAGAATAAAGTCTTATTATATACCTATCAACAACTAGCAAAGCACAAGAATATCTGGAATTATATTTCTTAGTTTACGATCGTATATAGACTGTATTCAATTAAATTCAAATAGGGAGCATATAAATCTAATATGGAAATATCTATTGAAAATGCAAAAGTCGAAGATGCCGAATCTATTACCGAACTTTCGGGTCAGCTAGGGTATACAGCAAGCGTTACTATAACTCAAAATCGGTTGATCGAGATTTTAAACAATAAAGATCATTGTGTTTTTATGGCAGTTAATAACAAAAATATAGTGGGCTGGATTCATGGGTTTTATACCTTAAGAGTAGAATCTGATGCTTTTGTTGAAATTGGCGGTCTTGTAGTGAATGAGAATTATAGAAATAAAGGCATTGGAAAACTATTGGTAGAGCATATTATCGACTGGAGTAAACAGAAAAAACAAAGTAAAGTAAGAGTACGATGCAATACCATAAGAACAGAAAGCCATAAGTTTTATGAAAGCATTGGATTTATTAAAAACAAGGAGCAAAAGATATTTGATAAATATCTGAATTGATCTTTTATTAAGAATACCCCTGAAATACGTATTAATAATTATAAATACTCGCACAAAATGTTATACAAACAGATACCCGAATACCCAGAAAACTACGCTCCCGGAAACATAATTTCCAGACTTATTGATGGTCTTGGATATCGGTATTACTGGGCTACAGAAAACCTTACTGAAGCTGATCTAAAATACAAACCATCAATCGAAGGACAAAGCACATATGAAACTATTGAGCATATATACTGGCTTTCTATCATGGTTGTCAATACTCCTCAATCTATTCCTAATATTAGACTTACCTCAACAGATTTGGATAAGATGACCTATACTACGCTTAGAGAAAATACACTATCTAATCTCAAAAAAGCTAGTGACCTATATAGCACAAAAACCGAAAAAGACATTGCCTCTCTCACTGTAACTTTTCAGAAAGGGGAAAATAAAACAGACTTTCCTTTTTGGCATATGATCAACGGTCCCATATCAGATGCTTTATATCATACAGGTCAAATTGTTTCTTTTAGAAGAACAACAGGTAATCCTATACATCCCAAGGTAAGTGTTTTTATGGGTAAAACTGGTAGCTAAATTTTTCGTTTGATTTTGCCGCTTAAGAAAAAGACATAATCTCGAAAGCAAAATTATGTCTAGTTTATATTTTAAAAAACCAATTAAAGAGATGTAGCTGTATCCTTATAATACACTAATACTGTCCCATTACAGTATTAAAACTAAATCCTTACTTTTGAAAGACACTTGATATCAGTTAAGAATGAATTTTAAACCTGGAAAAACTATTTATTTCAAAATAATATTTCTCTATTCAATTTTTGGACTATCTATTACCATATCGGGTCAAAACACCATTGATGAAGCTAAAAAGTATGCAAAAGAAGGAAAAGCACTAGCTACAAAAGACCAATACGAAAAAAGCATTGAGTTATTCGACAAAGCAATTACGATCCTAAAAGATACTAAAGAAGATCAGTTTTTATCAAAAGTATATACCGCATTAGGGCACACTTATTTGCGAAAAGGAGATAACCAAAAAGCTCTGGATACTTATTATAAAGCATTAGAAATTGCAAAAAAACAAAATGATATCCAACAAGAAGTACTTATTAATGCCGGAGTGGTTGTAGTTTTAAAAAGGATAAATCAGTTGGATCTTGCTTTAAAAACGGTTAACAAAATGCTGATTTCGGTAAGTAAAACCCCTCTTAACAACACCCTAGTTCATGTAAGTGCCTTGGCAACAAGTAGCGAAATCTATCTACAAACAGGACAATACGACTCTGTATTATCATTGGCTAATAAAGGGATAAAAATCAGTAAATTAATAGATTACCCATTAGGACTGGTAGACCTAAAGATAAAAAAAGGTATGGTCTATTATTATAAAAAAGATAGAAAAAAGTCATATCAATATCTTTTTGAAGCCAAAGCACTTTTGGACAAACAAAAAATTGAAAACAATTTCTATCAAGTAATCAATAGTAACTATTTTCTGGCTGCAAATTATTATGAGCAAAAACTGTTTGATAAAGCTATACACTTTCTATCTGGTACAATAACATTGACCAAAGAAAATGATAATCTCAAGCCTCCGGTAATTCAATCCTATTTACTAATGGCTAATTGTTACGCAGGAAAAAAAGATTTTAAAAATTCAATATACTGGCATAACAAATATCGCCAATCAAATGATCTGTATCAACAACAGAAGGAGAAAACAGTAAATACTATTTTTGAAAAGGAAACTCAAAAATTTGAGGAAGAAATTGAGCTTTTAAAACAAGAACAGATAACTTCTGAAAAAAATAGGCTATATATTTTATCTGGATTAGGTATCCTATCAATTCTACTTACTCTGCTAATGATTAGATACTTTAGAAAACAAAAAAACAATAAAGTATTAGTTGGCGGTTTAACAAAAAAAATACAACATTTAGAAGCTGCAGAACAACAGCTAGCTTATAAGAAAACGCCTATATCTGAAGTGATTATTGACGATCAAAAAGTTAAAGAGGTTTTACTTGGTCTCGAAAAACTGGAAGAACAAGAATTCTTCCTAAGAGTAGATTGCAATTTGAGATCCGTTTCCAAAAAACTTAAAACCAATGTCACTTATTTGTCAAAAATTATTAATCTTCATAAACGAAAAAGCTTTAACGAATATATCAATACCCTTCGAATAGCTTATGTTATTCAAAGACTAGAAAGCGATAAAAAATTTAGATCTTTTTCAATAAAATCGATTTCACAAGAGGTAGGATATAAGACTGATTACTCCTTTGCCAAACATTTTAAAGAGAAAACAGGAATGAATCCATCAAGCTACATTAAGAATATCCAAAAAAATTAATAATACGATCCCCAAAGACCTACTAAAACCACCTCATTTTAAATAAAATAGGGTTATGAAAAAACAAATATGTTCAGAAATGAATTATATTTCTACTCAAATACAAATCGTATGAGTCGTATGGTTCGTCGTACAAAAGTCGTCTAATAGCAAATAATTCTTAAAGAAATCGATTTATGAAAAAACAAAACAAAAAGAAAGTAGGAATAAAAAAGATTAGAGTAACACAATTAACCCCAAAGACTCTTCATAAAATACAAGGAGGAAGCAGCATTATAGAAGATACTATGGAGTGCCCTAGCTCTCTCCCTGTTCATTAGGTATCAGAAAAAAATGATAAAATGGACCCGCATATATTGCGGGTTTTTTTATCCCCTAATTTATTTAAACTAGTGTATATGACTTTGTTTTTAAGCTTTTGACACAATACTTTCGCTTCAAGAATTTGATTAAAACCGGTTTATTATTGTTCTGAAGGGGAAGCCGAAAACCTTGTTCATAAGAGTAGGCTATTTAATTTTAAGTATTATGATTAATAACATTTTAAATTTAGAAGGAGTATCAGTTTTAAACAAAAACATGCAACAAACCGTTCAAGGAGGAGGTAATTGGATCCCATGTGGTGTTGGAGAAGAATGTTGGGAACACGTTCATTAGTATAGAACAATCCTTTTAAAAACGCATAAATTAGAGTGTATACGCTCCTATTTATACTATAAATATCCCTGTACAAATTGCACAGGGATATTTACTTTTATACACTATTAGTTATAGCAGCCATATTCTTAATTGAATTAAATTCTTTTATCTATTAAGGCTTCATACCCTCCAAAAACTTTTCAAAAAAGAAAAAGCAAAACAGAATTTCCATTGTGGCAGTTGATCATTTGATCTAAAACCTAATCCTAATGTAAAACAAGAATTGTATTTTTGATTTCTTTATTATATAAAACTCCTTTTACCTATGATACTACCAGATTTTGAAAGTATTATGTTCTTTTTGGCGGCTGCTTCTGTTTTAATTCTGATTCCTGGTCCCTCTGTCCTCTATATCATGGCCAGAAGTATGGAACAAGGCTATAAAGCAGGAATTGTTTCTGTTTTAGGAATTGGAGTCGGAAGCCTTATTCACGTTAGTGCTGCTGCCATTGGAATCTCGTCAATATTGTTAGCTTCTTCTACTGCTTTCTCTATCATAAAATACCTGGGAGCTATTTATCTTATCTATTTGGGAGTAAAAAAATTATTGGAAAAAACTCCTACAACACAACCTGCAAAGGCTCAAAAACGCAAACAACTAAATAAGATTTTTTATGAAGCAATAGTTGTTAATACCTTTAACCCAAAAACAGCTATTTTTTTCTTTTCGTTTCTACCACAATTTATTAATGTAGAAAAAGGAGGAAATGCGGGGCAGATATTGTTCTTAGGAATTTTGTTTACTGTCTTTGCCGTATTAAGCGATACATTGTATGTATTACTTTCGATGAAAATATCAAAATGGTTTGCCAATTCAAAAAAGTACTTACGAAGACAAAAAAATGTAACAGGTTCTATTTACATTGCTTTAGGTCTATTAACATTAACAATGAATCAGCCTTCTAATACCAAATAAATAGTATTGTCAATACACCATGTCTAGACTTATCATTCTATCTGATCTTTGGGGTAAAAAAAAATCGCACTGGATCGATTTTTATATCAAAGAGCTTAAAGATCATTTTGATATCACCTATTATGATTGTTGTGAGTTAGGTAACGTAGACACCTCAACATACACCGAAGAAAATATTCATAAACAATTTGTTAATGGAAGGATTAGTACTGCCGTACAAAACCTTCTTAGACTACAAAAAAGTAAAATCCATATTCTTGCATTTAGCGTAGGTGGAGTTATCGCCTGGAAATCTGCTATAGAAAACCCTAATATCTGTACTATATTTTCGGTATCATCTACAAGATTACGTTATGAAACCACTAAACCCAAAGGAAAAATCCAACTCTACTTTGGTCAAAACGATATCTACAAACCAGAGGAAAAATGGTTTACAAAAATGGATTTAGATATTAATATCGAAGACAATACCGGGCACCTGGTATATACCGATCCTCGATTTGCAAAAAAACTGTGTGACCAAATTATTATGCAAAAGGGAGAAATCTAGCTTTATTACTGATGCATGTAACCTTCATTGCAGAACATAGGTCAGAAAAGAATTTGTATAATACTACATTCTTATTATATCGTTTTACCCCTTAAAAACATAGGTACTACCCCTCCTTGTAAGGGGTACTCCCCATATCATGAAGGTTCTTTTTGATCCTGAGGTGGTTCGAGCTGATAAATTGCCGCTTCGAGCTGATAATTTATCGTTTCGAGTTGATAATTTGGCGATTGTTTTTGATAAAGTATCGCTTCGAGCTGATACTTTATCGAATATATTTGATACGTTCACCCTTCGAGTTGATAAATTATCAACTCGAACCACCTATGTAGGTGGTTCGAAGCACCTCGGGATCAATTCGAAGCATGATTTTATCAGCTCGAACTACCTATACCGGTGGTTAAAAGCTTGATGGTATCAGCTCGAACCACCTCAGCACCGCTTCAAAAGACCTTTTTATCAGCTCGAAGCATCTTTGATACCCTTCTTTAAAAGCTGATACGGTAGTATTCATTAAAATGCGTCACAATGCCTTACACATACAAAAAAACACCAATAGCCTTGGCAACCATTGGTGTTTCTATTATACCAGTATATGCAATATTACTCTAGATCGATATCCCCATCATCTATCGACGGTCCGCCATTTCTTTTGAATAACACTTTCATATCCTCATATACAGATTTGGCTCCAGGCTCATTCTCACCTGCCAAAAAACGCATCATACGATAAAAACTCAGTGCATTGGTATAATTATCATAATCCAGCAAGGTTCTGGTATCTACCAATTGCTGAGAAAGACTCTCTAATAATTGCACCTGTGTTTCTATTTGTTTTCGGGCAATATAATCACGATCAAACTCCTCTTTATCCAAAAAACGAGGAATCCAATCCGGGTGCTGCTCCATATAACTTTTTGCCTTATCGACAATCAATTTGTTTTGATTGGCAATACGCCCATACTGCCCACGCTGCTCAGGAGTAAGATTTACCGTTTTGCCATGTAGTGCCTTGTTAAGCATCGTAATTGCCTTATTAAGGTTGTTTAATTCTTCGTCTGAAAAGGTAACACTGATTAGATTCTCTAATGCCATAATGTACTTGTTTTTATAATTAATACTTATTTACTTATGACACAAGGATATACCGTCGCAGTTTCATTTTTTGAAATTTGAATATCTTTTATGATTCTTTGTGATTTTTTTATAAAAAATTAAGATTTAAAAACACCCCATTCTCAAGAGTCAATATCTGGGTTCTCAGGCAAAAGACCCAGTAAAAACAAGGCGTTACGCCACATCAAAAAAACTCCTATCCTATAAAGGATGACATCCAAAACCTACAAAATCTTACCAAAAATATCATAAACAAGAGTTACAAATAGTTAATCCATACAAATCGGTAGTTGATCGAAAAGTTAAAAAACAATAGTATTTCTTTTTTGAGCTTTGCTAACTTAGAGTCTGATTATACAAAATAAGCTTACCTCTCCTACCCTGTACGCTTATGGTCATTTGTAGTACTGACCTTACAGTTGACCTATAAACTCTTTAAACCGAAAACAACAATGAGCATCATTGCCAGATTATATGCAGACGACAAGGTATACAATGTGCTGGTAGCCAGATATGAAATAACACAGGGTAGCGATGAAAACGGAAGACCAAACAGCAGACCAATGTTTCCTGGTCTACTGGTCGTCATCGAATCTACAAAAGACACGCTCTTTTTTGAAAAAGCCATACATCCCACACAACAAATCGACGAGGTTATTCTGGAATTTGTCTCTGCCAGACTCGGTAGCAGACCCCGCAGGATACGATTTGTAAATTGCTATATACCCCTTGATCATAACAACTTTGACGCTACAGGTGCAACACCTTATACCGAGACCGTACTTATTACCGCAGTGGGAATAGAAAACTCACACTCCCGAGGTAAGTATAGCAACCCCAGGCGAACTGTACCCTTTCTTAGTGAGCAGCACCCCCCAATGACTACAACACAAGAGCAACAGGAAGAACCGCTAAAAGTGATCAATGTATCAGGACCATTTGATGAAGCAGGTAATGCGATAAAATATATTAGTCCAAAGCACCAATACTACTATCATGCTACACTAAAAAATTATACCGAAGGTAGTGACCTCAGCCAGATACAATGGTCTGCCACCTATGATGATGAGGATACCTTACACCAACTTACTACAGGAGGAACCTATCAAGATGGCATCCTAAAAACCCCAATACAGATAAGCAAAGGTAAGCAGACTGCTACCTTATACGCACATATAGGAAACCATAACCCTAATATAAAGACCAAAGCTACCTATAAACAAGTAGTTACCTTTTTTATCGGTGGTGCCGGAGATAAAGAACCTTTTTATGTATCAGGTGCAACTAAAATTATGGAGGATGTTTCGGATAAATTTGTTGTAAATTATGAGCAACATAATTCAGTATATATGGGCTATAATGAAATAAAAGGGGAAGAGGATATTAAAAACAATATTCTAAGTTTTATCCCAAATAAAGGAGGTACACAAATAAATATTGTGGGGCATAGCCTGGGAGGGTGGAATGGCGCACATCTTTCTCGAATACTAACTGATACAGGGTATTCAGTAGACACATTAGTAACTCTAGATCCTGTGGGAGCACTGACACAAGTAACTCTTATTGCCGATATACACTTTAAGAGACCGAAACCAAAAGTCAAATATTGGGTGAATATTTATACATCCCCCAATAATTATAGGGCTGATGATGCTATTGCCGATTTAGGTGGGCAATGGATACCCCAATGGGTTACACCACATGTTATGCATATTTCACAACATAATCATGGAGAAGCTGAGGGAATGTTTAAAGAAGTTTTATCAAAGAAGACTATCTCTGCTTCCAGTTTGTTATTAGCAGCAATAAAAAATTATATAGAAACGAAATGAAAAAGTTATTCACTTGTATATTGACCTGTTTATCTATCCTTGTAACTGGTTGTTATAAAGATCATGAGATACCAATTGCTAATCTTAAATATATAAAATTTAAAACCAAACAGAATAAGCTTTCT
Organism: Aquimarina sediminis; assembly: GCF_002895435.1. Lineage (GTDB taxonomy): Bacteria > Bacteroidota > Bacteroidia > Flavobacteriales > Flavobacteriaceae > Aquimarina > Aquimarina sediminis. The sequence goes on along the minus strand of NZ_POYJ01000001.1, from coordinate 67,464 downwards.
TCTCTCCCTATATATGAAGTTTATTTTAGTTCTGATATCCATATAGATAGTCTTCTAACCGAGAAAGGGGATCTTCCTAGATTATACTGTTCTATAAATGGAGAAGAAAACTTTAATATAGAAAATATTGATAATGACCAAGTGTACTTTTCTGGTTTTTTTGACAAAAAAAGTTCAAGGAAAAAAAAGGAGAAAATTCTATATAAAACAGAGATGACATTTTATAAAAAAAATAGTACTAATAAGGTGCGCCTCACACAAGAAGAAATAAAAAAAAATCTACTTGAAATAGAATGTATCCCTTGTAAGATAGAGGAAAGATTCTATTTAAACGTATACAAACCCTACCTTTCTAACCCTATGTGTATCCCTGTAAAAGACATTTTGGAAGTACTGGAAGAATGACAAGCGTTATCTAAAAAAACAATTTCTGCTTCTAGCCTACTTCTTAATCTCATAAAAAATTATTTAGATGCAAAATAATCAATATATATTATTCATAATTGTTTTACTTGTTTTTTCGTGTAGGAATCACGAAATACCAAAAGCAAAAATTGGGTACGAAAGTTTTTTTAAAAATAAATCTAACGGAAATTATTATTTAAAAATAAATTCAGATCTAAAAATAGACAATCTATTAGGTGAGGAAGGTGCAAGCTTTAGAATAATATGTCCTTTAAAGTTATCAAGTGATTTTACCACAAAAGACATAGAAAAGATAGATAAGTTTATCATTGGAACAAAATTTGAACATCAAGATTTTAATGACCAACAAAAGTATATTATAGAAATGAATTTTATTGATGATAGTAAAGAGAGGTTAAGTGAAACTTTTCTAAATAAGAATCAAATTAGAAGCCTTATTGAGACTTTGGAGTGCATTTCTTGTAAAATTCAATATCGGTTTTTCATGGATACCCAAAAACCCTACCTTTCTAACCCTATGTGTATTCCCGTAAAAGACATTTTGGAAGTGCTAGAAGAATGACAAGCATTATCTAAAAAAACAATTTCAGCTTCTAGTTTATTACTAAATTCTATAACTAATTATCTAGAAACAAAATGAGATCATTATATATTTATCTATTCACTTTCTTAAATATTTTAGTAATTGGTTGTTCTAAAGATCATGAGATACCTATTGCTAATCTTGAATTTAAACAGTTTAGGGTTCCAATTAAAAAACATCCAAGGTTAGATATCTATGAAGTGTTTTTTTATTCTAGTATTGATTTGGATAGTTTGTTTTTAAAAAAAGGAGGTAGTGCTAGACTTTATTGTTCTTTAGAGAATAGTAATAATTTTGACATCCAAGAAATTACTCAAAATAATAGAAATTTCTCAGGTTCTTTCTACGTTTTAGATCAAAGTAAAAAACAATCAGATAAGTTTTTATTTAGGTCAGAAGTTTTGTTCTATGATAAAGATGATGAATTTTTAAATAATAAAAGAATACTCGAATTAATATCAAGTAAATCTTGTATCCCTTGCAAAATAGAAGAGAGGTTTTTTCTGAACACCTATAAACCCTACCTTTCCAATCCTATGTGTATCCCTGTAAAAGACATTTTGGAAGTACTGGAAGAATGACAAACCATATCCCCAACAATAGAAGGTACACAAAAAAATAAAGCCCCAAAACAATGAGGCTTTACTTATATAGGTTCAAAATTATTCGATTATAATCTTTTCAGAAATACTCTTATTACCATCTGACACTTTAATAAAATAAATTCCTGGTGTTAATCCTTTTAATGATATCACATTTTTAGATATTTTACCCGATCTTACCACACCTCCTTGCAGGTTGGTCATCGTATAATTAGAATCACGATTATCACCTAAACTAATTTTAATATATCCTCTAGAAGGGTTAGGATATACTTTTGCAAAAAACACTTTGTTTTCCTGACCTAATTTTCCATCTATTTGTATTGTTGATGCTTCTTTTGATAATGTAGTCGTAGCACCTATGGTTACGGTATAATCTTCTACTTCACCATAGCCAAAAGTTTCGCATGGTGTTGGTACACCATTCCACTTCATAGATACCCGCATTCTGGTGGTACCCAATTCGGCTGTTGATGGTACCGTAAAATCATAAGATAAATTCCCAGAGCTGGATGTAGACCCGTTGACAACTTTTTCTGATGACTCAAAAACTCCATTTTTATTAAAATCAATCCATACTGCCCAGTTTTCTGTATAGGATGCACTTGCAAACCCAACACTTAAGACTATAGTATTGTTACCATAAACAAGATTCGCTACCTGATTGGTAAAATCGCCATACCCTCCATTTGCCGACGTTGCATTAGATACGCCTCCTATACCAACATAATCGATATATTCATAGCTTACTGTATTTCCTTTTGATGAGCAATAGGTAAGAACAACATCTGTTGTGGTTACGACAACAGAGTTACTTGCAGTAGAAACATTGCCTGCTGCATCATATGCATATACCTGAAACGTATATACCGTTCCCGCAGCTAATCCAGATACCGTGTAATTAGCTGTAGAAGATGTAGACAACAAAGTACCATCCCTATACACATTATACCCGGCTACACCTATATTATCTGTAGACGCAGTCCAGGAAAGTTGCACACTATTTTCTGTAACATTAGAAAATGCCAAACTAGTGGGGGGCGTTGGTGATTCTGTATCCGAACCGGTATTACCTCCCCCACTGAATGTGTGCTTTCCCAAATCATCAAAGGTATTTTGAGAGTACGAGTCCCATTCTGATGTATCATAAGCAGTCGATGGTGATGAGACGTTTGATTTTCTTCTTAGCGTAGTATCTTTTGCAAAATTTGATGAACCACCATTAAACGTCCCTATAATATCAATCAAAACCCCATCTTTAAATAGTCCAACAGGGTCATTACCATTAAATGTGATCTCTGAGGCTCCTGTTATAAGGTCTGCTTCATCCTTAATGGTGTTAGACGCAGAACTATTTGCAATTACAAATACATCACCGTTTGGGATGGTACCCGAAAGATTTAATCCTCCGGACCAGGATCCTGATCCATTGGTTTGCCTTTTAATGGCATAACCCGATAGATTTACAGACGAGCCTGTATAATTTGCTATTTCTATTGCTTTATTGTTTGAAGATCCTTCTACATATTCTGAGAGAAACAAAGCTGTTGCATCACCTCCTGTCGATGTATCTTGTGTAGTTACATTAATTGAAGTACTACCTGCCGATATATTTCCTGCTGCGTCTTTTGCTCGTACATAAAACGAATATGTTGTATTTGCCGCTAAGCCCGAAACGTTATAACTGGTCTCTGTAGTAGTACTTAAAAAAATGTTATTTCTATACACATCATACCCTATAACTGCAACATTATCTGTAGATGCATTCCATGATAAAACAGTAGAGGTTTGGGTAGTATTTGTTGCAATAAGATTGGTCGGTACACTTGGTGCTTGTGTATCATTACCACCAGTATTTCCGAATCTATCTTCTGCTTGTGGTCCTCCCCATATTTGTGTTGCAAATGCCGGATTGTCTATAAACGGATTTCTATTACCTTGTAGGTTTTCGAGAATTGGGTTACGCTGTAGTTCTAATTGAGAAACAGGATCTTCAGCATTCCATTCAAGAAATACTTGTAACATATTACTATCACTAGACGCAGAGGCTCCTACTCCTACATTCTTAGGTAAACAACGGTTACCGTATCTAATATACATATACATCATCATACGGGCTACATCTCCTTTCCACTCATCACCAGGATACCAATGTCCCTGTGATGTACTACCAGAGTTTCCAGAACCATCGGCAAATTTTCTATTTCCTCTTGATGAATTGCGCTGCACATCAGCTGGGCGCAAATGATGTGCATCTGCTCCAGGTCCAGATGTGCCAAGGTTTGGATTCCCCAGAGATTTTGGATAGACATGCTCCCTATTCCAATCTGTAGATCCTCCTCCATTATTGTTAACCCCTCTGGTTCTATCTGTTGTAGTGTTACCATCTGTATCATTATATCCATATATAAGGACAACCTTTGATGAATTAGAAGGCTGTAAATCTGTTTGTTTTAGTGCCTCCCAAACCCCCGGAGTATAGCTAAGAAAAGTGGTATGCGTATTAGTAACTTTTGTACTTAGTTCGGTCTGTAAGGATGTTCCTGATAAAGTAAGGTCTACATCATCATAGTATGATGGTATTTGACTATATCCTATGACAGGAATAGCCAGCAGTAATAAGAGCATTAATTTTTTCATAATGTTTTGTGTTAAAGTATTGTGTATAATTAGATGAATTCGAAACTAAAGTTATTTTATGAGACTGGCTATAGTAAAATGTTACCAAATCATTACCTAGCATGTTGATAATCTTACTTTTACACCCAGTAAACACACAACATACTGAAAAACAAGTATTTAAAAAAATCATTACTGTTAATAAGTTCTATTGCTCCGGGAAATTAAAATGAATATTGATACATTTTACTTATAATCCGTACTTCTAAACAATAAAACCTTACTTTTTATGCGGATTACATGTACTTGATTTACAATATTTTAGATTACATTTAAAGGATAATTTAAACATTTTACACAATGAAAAAAATCTTAAACTTATCAGGAATCCAAAAACTTAGTAAAAACCAGCAACAGCAAATTAAGGGGGCTTTTAATCGAGCTAGGTGTTGCCCTAGTGGTAGAGGGTGTCTTATAAGCTTTGGTAATCAGACGTATTGCGAACCAGGTTATTGCGATCGTTGGGGGCGTTGCATCTTTGCCTAGAATAAAATACTATAAAGACAGATAGCTTGATATCTGTCTTTTTTGTTTTAAAAGTCGTAGATCATACTACTCTCAAACCCAGAATTATTAATTTCTTAAATATATTACACAATGAAAAAAATCTTAAATGTAACAGGGGTTCAAAAACTATCTAAACAAACCCAACAGGAAATAAAAGGGGCAGGTTTTTCCAGACCTTACTGCGGTGGTCCCGGAAGATGTTGTATTCGAACTGCTAATGGTGGTGTTTTTTGTGATTATGGGTACTGCATGCCTAACGGAAGCTGTGTTTGGGCATAATCCAAAAATATAATTAAATCACTTTATTATTTATTACTAACTTAAATACACTCATAATGAAAAAAATCTTAGAATTAACCGGCGTACAAGCATTAAGTAAAGGACAGCAACAAAATATAAAAGGAGCCCAATCAAGGGCTATAACATGTTGTGGAAGTGGTAAGTGTAGAATTTCCTGGGGTGGAGGTAGTTTCTGTGAAGCCGGTCACTGCCTACCGTCTGGATATTGTATTCTTTATTAAGAACCGATTGTAAATTACAAAAAAAAGGAGCATTTTTAAGTGCTCCTTTTTTATTATTCACAAAACAAATCTATGACAATAGTCCAAATGATTGTTTTGCAATCTCCAACTCTTCATTAGTAGGTATTACCAATATTTTTACTTTTGAAGAAGGCGAGCTAATATCTCTTGCCTCTTTGGATCTAATACTATTCTTTTCGGCATCTAATTCAATTCCCAAAAATTCTTGGTCAGCACATACCAGCTTTCTAATTACATCAGAGTTTTCTCCTATTCCAGCAGTAAAAACAATAGCATCTAATCCATTCATTACAGATGCATAAGAACCTATGTATTTTTTGATACGATATGCATTCATCTTCAATGCTAATTGGCAATCTGTATTTCCTTGTTCTGCTTCAGATTCTATATCCCGAAGGTCACTAAAACCTGTTAGACCAAGCATTCCACTTTCTTTTTGTAAAAGTGCATTTACTTCATCAAGAGAATACCCTAATGAATTTACCATATAAAAGATTATAGCTGGGTCTATATCTCCAGATCTGGTTCCCATGATTAATCCATTCATAGGAGCGAATCCCAATGTATGATCTATACTTTTACCATTTTTTACAGCTGTCATACTACATCCATTACCTAAGTGAATTGTAATGATTTTAGATTTTTCTTTCCCTAAGAATTCAATTGCTTTTTCAGAAACATACTTATGGCTGGTACCATGAAAACCATATAGTCTAATATTATGATCATCCAAAAACTTGTTCGGGATTGCGTACTTATATGCTTCAACAGGGATGGTTTGATGAAAAGCTGTATCAAATACGGCTACTTGTTTTGCTTTCGAAAAAATTTCTTCTGCCACCAAAACACCTTCTAAGTTGGCTGGGTTATGCAATGGTGCCAAAGCTGATAGCTCTTGTATCTTTTGCTTTACCTCTTTTGTTATTTCTACAGTTTTAGAAAACGTACTTCCACCATGTACTACTCTATGACCAACAACTTCTATTTCTGATGCCGACTTAATTACTCCAATCTTATCATTCATCAAATAGCTTGCTATTAACTGCAAGCCATCTTTATGGTTAGTAATAGTGCTGATTTCTTCGGTTTTACCATTTTTAGATTCATAACTAATTTTGGCATTATCCAACCCAATGCGTTCTACCAATCCAGAACAAATTACTTTTGCATCTGGCATTGTAAATAATTGAAACTTTATAGAAGAGCTTCCTGAATTTAGTACGAGTATTTGCATATGCTTTGCTTTCTTTTAGATTTTAAAGACCCTGTGCCTGAATAGCGGTGATAATTACAGTGTTATATACATCATCCACTGTACATCCTCTACTTAAATCATTTACAGGTTTATTTAGCCCTTGTAACATTGGTCCTATTGCTAATGCTCCTGTTTCTCTCTGTACTGCTTTATAGGTATTGTTTCCTGTATTTAAGTCCGGAAATATCAGTACACTTGCTTGCCCTGCTACTTCAGAATCTGGCAACTTACTTTTCCCTACTCTCATATCTACAGCGGCATCGTACTGTATAGGACCTTCAATTTTGAGATCCGGGCGTTTTTCTTTAACGATTGCAGTTGCTTCTCTTACAATTTCTACATCTTCACCTTTACCCGAGGTTCCTGACGAATATGATAACATAGCCACTTTTGGTTCAATACCAAAAGCCAAAGCAGATTCTGAAGAAGAAATTGCTATTTCTGCAAGTTGTTCTGCATTAGGGTTAGGATTAATAGCACAATCACCAAAAACCGAAACTCTATCTTCTAAACACATAAAAAACACAGAAGACACTACCTTAACACCTGGTTTAGTTTTAATAAACTGCAAAGCCGGTCTAATGGTGTGTTGCGTTGTATGAACTGCCCCAGAAACCATTCCATCCGCATGTCCTTTATAAATCATCATGGTTCCAAAATAAGATACGTCGGCCATCATATCTTTGGCCATATCCAGATTTACGTTCTTATGTTTTCTTAGTTCATAAAAGGTCTGAACATAGTCCTCATAATGAGGTGATTCTATAGGTAAAACTACATTTACTTTGCTAAAATCAATTGGAATATCTAGCTTAATAGCTTTATTCTTTATTTCTTTTTCATTCCCAATTAGTGTTATATCTACAACTCCAGAAGCCAGAAGCCTTGAAGTTGCTCTAAGTATTCTTTCATCGGATCCTTCTGGAAGAACTATGTGTTTTTTGTGTTGTAGTGCACGTCTTAATAGGTTATACTGAAACATTCGAGGTGTTAGCCCTTCTGATTTAAATGTTATCAAGCGATCTGCTAACAAATCTTCATTGACATATTTTTCGAATGTACTAATAGATGTGTTTATTTTTTGTAGATTATCCAGATAGATTCTGGATTTAATCGCACCTATTTTATTTGTTACAGCAAAGGTACCACTAGATACAGAGATAATAGGAAATGATAAGGATACTCCTTCGATTAATTTAAGGACAGGTTGTTCGGGAATAATCCCCCCGGTAAGAATAATTCCCGAAATCTTAGGGTAGTTATCAGATATGTTAGCCTGCAATACCCCAAGGATTATATCCGCTCTATCCCCTGGTGTAATCACAAGGCTATTATTCTTAAGATGTGTCAAATAGTTACGAAGCTGCATAGCTCCTACTCCAAAACTCCCTGCCTGATTATTGAGATATTCTTTACCAAACATAACATTTCCATCCAACTCATTTGTTATCTCTCTAATTGTTGGGTTAATTAAAGAGTCTACTTTTGGAATGATAATATTTTCTACATCTCTTTTAAAATCCAGATCAAAAAGCTTTCTCAACTGCTCTTCACTTCCCTGAGCCACCTTATTAGCTACGGTAGCCAGAACTTCTACATCTTTACTATTAAAGGTATCAAAGCCTAATTTTAAATTACTTACAATCTCTTCATTCTTTTTATCCACCCCACTAGCGACAATTACTGCAGGAATTCCAAGGTTCTTAGCTATAATTACATTAATATCAAATTCAATAATACTTCCTTCGTCTGAAAAGTCAGTACCTTCTACTAATATAAAATCGAATCTTTCTTCGAGGTTTTTATATTTCTTTATGATGTTATCAATGATTTCACCTGATTTACCTTGATTATATTTTTGAAGTACTTCACTTCTGGTATAGGCATATGCTTTTTTAAAGTTGATATCCAACTCAAAATGAGAGATTACGGTATTAATATGGTTATCAACTTCTCCCTCTTTTGGATCATCAATTATTGGTCTAAAATATCCTACTCTGGCAACTTTTCCAAGAAGCATTCGCATCATACCTAAAACAACAATAGATTTACCACTATTAGGTTCTATAGTGGCAATATAAACAGCTTTACTCATGTGTATCAATTTGGTTGTGCAAAGATACGTTAATACCGTAGTTTAACATAAAATCTTACCTTAATATAATCTCTTTATATGGTACTTCTACAATATTAACAGTTGGGTTTCTGTATCTACAAAAAAAGGTCTAGAATTGCTCTAAACCTTTTAAAATATCATATAAATTTTGAGAACTTAGTTTATATCTTCTCCTTTTTTAAGCTTTTCCAGATCTCCATTAAGTCTTCCTTTAAATCTTTCTGGAGCTTTACCCAATGAAGTAGTAATGGCTTTGATTGCATTTTTATAATCTCCGGTTGCCGAATATGCTTTTGCCAATCCATAATTAGATGGCCAAGCGCCATTATTATTTTTTACATTATCCTTTAGCACTACTAATGCTTTATCTTTTTGACCTTGTCCAATAAGTCCTGTTCCCAGCCTAAAAACCTGCCTAGCAGTACCCAATTTGGCAGCTTTATCTACAAGCATCATAGCGTCATCGGTTTTACCTTGTTTTGCTAAAATCTGGGATTTTAGAGATAAGTTTGCAAAAGTTTCTTTACTAAAAAAGTTGCCTTCAATAGATGCATTTACCCATTCTAATGCCTGATCCAATTCACCGGCGTTAAAAGCATAATTTGCTGCGTTATCCCAGTTTGTTTGAGTAAAACCAGCAGAATTACGCAAATCATTTTTAATACCACTAATTACAATGTTTTTGACATCAACTTCTATCTTAAAAGGAATTTCTTTTTTACCCCACCGTAATGCCGCTATTGTACTGTTGGCATCTACCTCTGGAAAAAGGAATGTTAATGTTTCTGTATGAGGAGCTTCTTTTGTTTTAACATCGACACGCAAAGCATCTTCTTTTTCTTCATAAAAATAGCTCCCCCAGGAAGTAGAATTGTTTGAAAATATGACCGTTGCCCCTCCATCTTCTTTTACGGCGATATGAAGACCATATGTTCCCGCTTTAATATCTTTTCCTTCTACTTTTACATCATGAGTAAATTCAATTGTAGAGTTACTATTAGCACCAGCTCTCCAAGGCGCGGCTGTAGCTGTTCCAAAACCCAAATTAGTAAACCCGTAAGGAACTAATTTCCCCCAAATTTCACGTTCATTTACACTGGGTCTTCCATAATCAATGGTAATATTAGTGATTCCTACTCGTTGCATTGTCTGTGCTCTTTGGCTCCCCTCGGGTGTTTTGAGCTGGGCATTAATTTGAATTGAGAATAACATCATTGCTCCTGCAATACATGTAAGAATAAGGTTGGATTGTTTCATGACTGACTTTTTTGAATTAATTATTATCACATAGAAATTATATCAAATTTCTAACCCAAACAATGTAAGAGGTAAATCTCAATCCTAATGTTACTGTAGTGTTAAACTCAAAACGAAAGTCATAATTGATTGTTAAACCAGGTTACTCCTTTAACAACTGGTTAACAATGTTTTCAAATTCGGTTTTGAATTGAGTGTATTTTTCCCCGGTTGCAGGACCATTAAAACCAGTATGTATTTTGCGTACTTGTCCTTTTTTATCTATAAAAATACTTGTTGGATATGATAATACGTGATTTAACATAGGTAATTTCTCTTGTGCCTTTTGCTTACTTGAAGTACCATATTGAGCTAGAAGAATAGGATACTCTACCTTCAATTTGTCTTGCAATCGTTTGATTGAATTAAATGCTTTCTCCTTTGTTCTGGCATATTCAAAAGCCAATGCTACAAACTCTACATCTTTACTTTTGTTTTTGTTATAATAATCTACATAATATTTGGTTTCATCCATACAATTGGGACACCAGCTCCCCATAACTTGTACAATCACAACTTTGTCTTTAAATCGATCATCTTGAAGGGAAACTTGTTTTCCTTCGATATCAGGAAAACTAAAGTCAAAAGTATCATACCCTTCTTTTATAAAGGTTAATGAATCTGCTGCTGGTAATTCATAATCCTGATTTCTCTTGGCTGTAAAAGGTTCTTTCCAATGATTACCAGAATAGAAATATCCGTTTAAAGTACTATCTGATACTTGCGCAGTAAATAAAAAAGCATGAGCCCCGTCAAAAGTGGATAATTGTAATTGATCTTTATTAATGACCCCTTCTAAAAAACGATAATCTCCTGTGGTAGTTCTAAAGGTACCTGTTACAATATTTCCATTTTGCCTAAAGGTTCCTTTGGCGATATATCTATCTTTTTCATTCGTATCACTAAAGACAGTTTCCCAATTACCCGTAATATTAAAATTGGATTCTGAAACAATATCAAATCGGTCTTGCTCTCCATATTTTGCTTCAAATGGTACTGCTCTACTCAGACTTTCTTTAATAAAACTTCCAGAAATTGTCATTGAATCTATAAATCGAGCTGCGATATACCCTTCAAAAACAGGAAACTTAATTTTAATAGAATCACCTTCTATTATTATTTCATCAACATCTATGGTTTCTTCTGCATTAAATATTTTTAATGTCTGATCTTCCATTACTTCGATCAAGAAAGGTAGTTTTTTATTATCCTGAACCTCTAAAGTAGCAAGCCAGGGACCACTTTTAAAATGAGTTACCTCATTGGTATTTTCCTTTTTACAGGAAAACAAAATTGCCAGCATTACTATAGTCGATGTGATTACTCTTTTCATTAGTTTTATTTTATAAAAAAGTCCGGAAAGTTACTTAAAACTTACCGGACATTCTTTTTTTTATAATTTTATTAAACTTTTATTGCTCTACAGGATATAGTTGGTCTAATTTTTCTTTTCCACTTTTCAACTTTTCTTTCCCGTTTTTAATGGCGTCTTCCAATGCTTTCAATTTTTCTTCAGCTTTAGCTATTTTACCTTCTTTTACGGCAATCTCTTCTGGTGTTAGTGCTTCTTCTCCTTCTACTGTTTTAGCTTTAGCTAGTCTTTCTTTTGCTGCTTTGATTTTTTCTTTGCCTTTTGCTATTCTCTCTTCATTTTTATTAAGTATTTCGCTACGTTCATTAGCCATTTCTTTAGCTTCTTCGGCTCTTGCCATACCAAACTCTTTGCCTATCAACCCATCTTTGTTTTTTCCATAGGCTTTTCCTTTGGATTCCTTTTCAGCCTTTTCTAAAGCCTTCTCTGCTTTTTCTTCTGCTTTTTCAGCTTTTTTTACAGCTTTATCCTTTTCCTTCTCAGCCTTGTCTTTTAACTCTTCTACTTTTTCTTCTGCTCCTTCCTGGGCTTCTTCAGCCTTCTTTTCTGCTTTTTCCTTTGCCTTTTCAGCTTTTTCTTGCCCTTTCTCCTTTACTTCAGCAGCTTTTTCTTTAGCTTTATTTTTTTTCTCTATTACCTTTTGTTTTGCTTCTTGTGACTTTCCTTGAGCAATAATTGCTTGGTTTCCTAGAGTGAAGATCAACATAAATATTGATACTAATTTTATGAATTTCATGTTGGTGTTTTTTTTAGTTAATAATGATTTAGAATGTGAAGGTTTATTCAATTCAAATAAAAATTCTATATACTGTCCAAATCCTCTAAAGAATCTTCTAATTCTTCGACTTTGGTTTCTACCTCTTCCGAGATTTGTTCTAGTTCTGACTCTACAGCCTCTATTTTTTCTACAATTACTTTGGTTTCTTCTGCCTCTTTCTTCTTATCTGTGCAGGAAACGATTACAAAAAGAAAGGCAACCGCAATAAGTTTGGTAAGTGTTTTCATAATTTTTTAGTTAATTTTTGTATGATAAATAAATATACATTTTTTATTTAACATATCGATTTTAACCTCCTCTATATAAGCACTTTTGTTTAAAAAAGATGTTTTGTTTTATCTTGGATTTCATATATTGCCTTTTTGACAAATGCTATCCCTGCCAGCCTTTTTTACGAAGATAAGATCGTTCTAGTTTGTATCCTCTACCCAATATATTATCTTTACCAACTGAATTTAGAATGATCACAAATGAAGATTTCATACAACTGGCTGAAGCAATTTATTAATCTCGATTGGGATGCAGAAAAAACAGGAGAGCTCCTTACGGATTTAGGTTTGGAGATTGAGGGAATAGAGTCCTATCAAAGTGTAAAAGGGGGATTAGAAGGTGTTGTTGTTGGACAGGTCCTCTCTTGTGAAAAACACCCTAACGCTGACAAGTTAAAAGTTACCCGGGTAGATTTGGGCAATGGCGAACCTGTTCAGATTGTTTGTGGTGCTCCTAATGTTGCTGCCGGGCAAAAAGTCCCTGTTGCAACTATTGGCACAAAACTATATGACGAAAACGGGAAAGAATGGGTTATAAAAAAAGGTAAAATTAGAGGCGAAGAAAGCCATGGAATGATCTGCGCAGAAGATGAGCTTGGATTAGGAAAAAGCCATGATGGGATTATGGTTCTAAACTCTGATTTCTCTGTAGGAACAAAGGCAGCAGAAATATTTGATATCGAAAATGACCAAGTATTTGAAATAGGACTTACCCCTAATCGCGCAGATGCGATGAGTCATTGGGGTACAGCACGTGATCTTAAAGCAGGATTGCAACAACAAGATCTCAATTTGGAACTCATCACTCCTTCAGTGAGTAGTTTTAGAGTTGAAAACCGGTTAAACAAAATTGATATCGAAGTAAAGAATGCAGATCTGGCACCTAGATATTGTGGAGTTACTATATCGGATATTAAAGTTAAAGAATCTCCAGCTTGGTTACAACACAGGCTAAAAGCGATTGGAATTACTCCAAAAAACAATGTTGTAGATGTTACTAATTATGTTTTACATGAATTGGGGCAACCTCTACATGCTTTTGATGCTCATTATATAGAAGGGAGTAAGATTGAAGTAAAGACTGTTGAAGCGGGTACAACTTTTACTACTCTTGATGAGGTAGAAAGAACACTACACGAAGAAGACCTTATGATCTGTGATGCAGTAAAACCACTTTGTATTGCAGGTGTTTTTGGAGGAGTAAATTCTGGTGTAACAGAAACCACAACTTCAATTTTCTTAGAAAGTGCGTATTTTAACCCTGTGAGCATTCGTAAAACCGCAAAGAGACATGGCTTAAATACAGATGCATCTTTTAGATTTGAGCGTGGTATAGATCCTAATATTACAGAATATGCATTAAAAAGAGCAGCTTTATTAATACAAGATCTCGCAGGAGGAAATATATCCAGTGAGATTTTAGATTTATACCCGAAGAAGATTGAAGATTTTCAAGTATTCTTATCTTTTGAAAATGCCACAAAATTAATAGGTGAAGAACTTCCTCAAGAAACAATTAAACGTATCCTTACTTCATTAGATATTAAAATAAATAGTGTAACAGAAATAGGAATAGGTCTTACTATCCCGGCATATAGAAATGATGTACAAAGAGAAGCCGATGTTATTGAAGAAATACTTCGTGTCTATGGCTACAACAATATTGGTTTTACGCAAAAATTAAATGCCTCAATCTCTAATATTGATAAATTTGCTGATCATAATGTGCAAAATACTATATCAAATCAATTAGTAGGTCAAGGGTTTAATGAGATGCTAGCCAACTCACTTACTACTCCAGAATATATTAACCTTAGTGAACAATTAAATGAGCAAAATAATATAGAAATGCTCAACCCGTTAAGCAATGATCTGGCTGTTATGAGACAATCTATGCTTTTTTCTGGTTTAGAAGCTATATCATATAACAGCAACAGAAAACGTACTGACCTCAAATTATATGAGTTTGGAAAAACATACCATAGTTACGAAAGTGGTAGAATCGAAAATAAACACCTAAGTATTCTTATCACAGGAAACCGATCAAAAGAAACTTGGAATGTAAAAACAAACCCAAGTAATTTCTTTTATCTAAAAGGTATTGTATCCTCTGTTCTAGAACGCCTTGGACTAACTAAACTAAAAACATCGCCTATATCAAATGATTTATTTGCGGAAGGTCTTTCGCTAAGTATTGGTAAGGCTGCATTAGTAGATTTTGGAATTGTAAAAAAGTCCGTGTTAAAGCATTTTTCCATATCCCAAGAAGTATTGTATGCCGATTTTAATTGGGACACTATATTAGAATATATCAAGTATAACAAAATCAAGTATACAGATATACCAAAGTTTCCTGAGGTACGACGAGATTTTGCTCTTCTACTGGACGACTCTGTGAAATTTGAAGAAATTCATACAATAGCAAAACAAACCGAAAAGCAGCTTCTAAAAGGCATTAATCTTTTTGATGTTTATCAAGGAGCTAATTTACCTAGTGGAAAAAAATCATATGCAGTAAGTTTTACACTACAAGATGAAAAGAAAACACTTACGGATAAGCAAATAGACAAAATTATGAATAAGTTACAACATAATTTTGAAAGTAAGTTGGGAGCAGAACTCAGATAAGGTTACTACAACAAAAAAAAAGAGCTTGTAATCTACCTGCATAGTTTAGATTCACTTGAAGTACAATATTTTAAAAGAGACTGTTTTTCTAAGCAGTCTCTTTTACATTATGATAATTACTAAGTACACTACGATCTATATCTACTCGTATCTAAAAAAGAGTCTTCACAAAATTGAGTCGCTATGATTAACCAGTAACGTAATCCAGGTACACTATATGTGGTACTTCTTAACCTAATAGAAATGAGGAATAATCTAAAAATCATAGTAAAAACTCTAAAGGAAGGGTATAAAAAAACCGGAATAGAGTACTATTCCGGTTTTTTTTATGATTGCTGTAAGCTTAGATACTAGTTACCTCCTTCTAAAGCTTTTAGCTTATTCTTCATTTTATCCGCTTTAGGATCATCAAGCTGATAGAATATATTCATTAAAGTACGCACAGCTTCAACATTGTCGGGCTGGTTTTTTAAAGCACCTTCAAGATAAGGAACTGCACTTTTATATAAATCTTCTCTTTTTTGCTTTAACTCTTCATATCTAGCATTATCTTTTGAAGATGTTCCTAAACCATTCATTTCATCAACAATTTTAGTTTCTCCTCCTAAAAGAATTGAAGCAATATTAATTTGAGCAGATGCATAATCTGGTCTTAGCTCTAATGATTTCTTATAATATCCAAGTGCCTGCTCATTATCTCCAAGACGAGATGCACTAACACCTAAATTATATAATAAATCAGGGTTTTCTGGATCGTTTGCAACGATTTTTTCCATTATCTCCTTATACTTTGCTACATTACCCAATTTGTAATGAAGATCTGCTTCTGCCTGCATTAAGGTAGAATCCTCCGGATTTTCCTTTTTTGCATCTTCTATTGCCGCTATAGCTTCTTCATCTTTTCCTTGGCTCATATAAATTAAAGCGATGTTCTTTGCTATTTCACCCTTTCTAGATTCAGACTTACGTGCTAATGGTTTGATATAAGATCCAGATTTTACAGAAAGATCTCTTGTTTGTTTTGAATCAAAAACTTCAACTTTTCCTGTCTCTTTATTAGTAGCAACAAATTCTTCTTGTACACCGCTAAATCCAAGTTCTTTTAATTCACTATAGTATTTTAGAGCTTCGTCATAATGCTTTCCATTAACAGCATTACCCGCAGCATAATACAAGTAAGTAGTATCAGCTTTATTTGTTTTGTACCCTAAATACAGTTTTTCAGAAGCACCCTTATAGTTTTTTACATTCTGATCTTTAATTGCATTTTCAATCAAAGACTGGCGTAATAATTGTAATTTTTGAGTTGCATTTGCACCATACTTAGAACCTCCTCCAGCTTTTTCTATTTCAACTGTTTTCATATAAGCATTGGCCGCTCCTTCAATTTTTTCTAAAGAATCTCCTGCAGAAGAAGCTAAAACCTGACCTTTAAGAAAATAATACTGCGCTTTCATTTTTTCATCAGCTGCATCTAATAAGCCTTCGGCAGACTTTAATGCCTCACTAGCCGCATCCATATTACCAGACTTAAGAGCCTTCTGTGCAGATTTTAATTCCTGTTTTTGAGAAAATCCTACAGCACTTACAGCTAAAAACAGTACCACGATAAATTTAGTCTTCATTACTTAGTTTTTTTATTGTATTTTAATTATTGTTTGGTTTCATTATCAATATTCGTGCCATCAGTGGCGGTATCAGGATCTACATTAGATGCTTCAACATCCTCAATATTCTCATCCTGATCAATATCATCTTCATCATGCATAACTTTTGCTACAGCCGCAATAGAATCTTTACCTTTTAAATTAATAAGGCGAACACCTTGTGTTGCGCGTCCCATAACGCGTAGATCTTCGACAGCCAATCGAATCGCAATTCCGGATTTATTGATAATCATAAGATCATCCAGATCGGTCACATTTTTAATAGCTACCAAGCTTCCTGTTTTATCAGTAACAGAAATTGTCTTAACTCCTTTACCTCCTCGATTAGTTACCCTATAATCCTCTAATTTAGAACGCTTTCCATATCCATTTTCTGAAACAACAAGAATATTACTATCCATTTCGTTTACGGCTACCATTCCTATTACTTCATCCTTATCATCTGCCAATCGTATCCCTCTTACTCCCGAAGCTCCGCGACCCATTGGTCTAGTCTTCTCTTCTTCAAATCGAATAGCTTTACCAGATTTTACTGCCAGCATTACTTGGCTTTTTCCATCTGTTAGTTTAGCTTCAAGAAGTTCATCATTATCCTTTATAGTAATAGCATTTATACCATTTGTTCTTGGTCTCGAATACTGTTCTAAAGATGTCTTTTTGACCTGACCTTTTTTCGTTGCCATAATGACATAATGAGAATTGATATATTCCTCATCTTTAAGATCCTGAGTACAAATAAATGCTTTTACTTTATCATCATTATGAATATTAATCAAATTCTGAATTGCTCTACCTTTAGAGGTCTTACTACCTTCAGGTATTTCATATACTCTCATCCAGAAACATTTCCCTTTTTGAGTAAAGAAAAGCATATATTGATGATTAGTACCCACAAACAAGTGCTCTAAAAAGTCCTCATTTCGTGTAGTACTACCTTTTTGACCAACTCCTCCTCTATTCTGCTTTTTATATTCATTAAGAGATGTTCTTTTTATATATCCAGCATGCGAAATCGTAATTACAACTTTTTCATCAGGGATCATATCCTCAATACTCAAATCTCCTCCGGCATATTCTATTTGCGAACGGCGCTCATCTCCATATTTATCTTTAACTTCTTGAAGTTCTTCTTTGATGATTTCCATTCTTCGTTCCTTCTTATCTAAGATATCCTTAAGATCTTCGATAGTCTTCATCAATTCATCATACTCTGCACGCAACTTATCCTGTTCCAGACCTGTAAGCTGTCTCAAACGCATTTCTACGATTGCTTTTGCCTGTATCTCAGAAAGTTCGAATCTTTTTATCAATTTTTCACGAGCTTCATCTGCATTAGATGAAGAACGAATCAGCGCTATCACTTCATCGATATTATCAGAAGCAATAATTAAACCTTCTAATATATGAGCTCTTTCTTCTGCCTTTCTTAATTCATACTTCGTACGGCGAACAACTACTTCGTGTCTATGTTCTACAAAATGATGAATCATTTCTTTAACATTCAACAACTGCGGTCTACCATTAACAAGTGCAATATTATTTACACTAAAAGAAGATTGTAATGCTGTATACTTATATAAAAGATTTAAAACAATGTTTGGTATAGCATCTCGCTTTAATACATATACAATACGCATCCCTTTTCTATCAGACTCATCACGTATTGTAGAAATTCCATCAATTTTCTTGTCATTTACAAGATCGGCAGTTTTTTTAATCATATCTGCCTTATTCACCTGATAAGGAATTTCGCTAACAATAATACATTCTCTACCATTAACTTCCTCAAAACTTGCTTTGGCACGTATTACAACTCTACCTCTACCAGTTTTAAACGCCTCTCTTACTCCATCATATCCATATATTGTTCCTCCTGTAGGAAAGTCAGGCGCCTTAATATATTGTATAAGCTCATCAATTTCAATATCATTGTTCTCAATATACGCTACAGTACCATCTACAACTTCACTCAAATTATGAGGCGGCATATTAGTAGCCATACCTACCGCAATACCAGACGCTCCATTAATTAATAATCCAGGAACTCTGGTTGGCAATACTGTAGGTTCCTGCAAAGTATCATCAAAGTTGAATGTATGATCTACAGTTTCTTTTTCTATATCTGCCAACATATCCTCAGATATCTTGCGCATTCTTGCTTCTGTATAACGCATTGCAGCTGGACTATCCCCATCTACAGAACCGAAGTTACCCTGACCATCGACTAACATATATCTCAAACTCCATTCTTGAGCCATACGAACCATAGTATCATACACTGAGGTATCACCATGCGGGTGATACTTACCAAGTACTTCTCCTACAATTCTTGCAGATTTCTTATGAGCGCTATTTGCCTTAACCCCTAATTCATACATACCGTACAAAACACGTCTATGTACAGGTTTAAGACCATCCCTAACATCTGGTAGCGCCCGAGATACTATTACTGACATTGAGTAATCAATGTATGCAGACTTCATCTCATCTTCTATATTGATAGGTATAAGCTTTTCTCCTTCAGCCATAAAAATTATTTTATTCTAAAATTGATTAATTAAACGCGCTAATTTAAGCAAATTAAGACGGTTTTAACAGCTTATTCTCTATGTAATATACGTAATTTATTAACAATTCAAAGCATATATATAGTTAATAAGTCTGTAATATTAGGTTTTGATTATTAAAGCTTTTTTTGTCTATTTACCATATTGAAGTAAAAAAGCATCAATAATGACACTGTATCATTAACCAATGTTTTTTGAAAAGTTAAAATTACTAGACAAAATATCCTACTGTCAAAAATACATATATTCTTTCTCGATTAAAAAAGGAATAATTTTTGTCAATGTAATTCTAAAAATTACTATTTTAGTTATAAAGAAAAAGAAAGATAATAATTATTATGGATGATAATTTTTCACCTAGAGTCAAAGATGTTATTGCATACAGTAAAGAAGAAGCCCTTAGACTAGGGCATGACTTTATTGGTACAGAACATCTTATGTTAGGATTACTACGTGATGGAAGTGGAAAAGCAATTAGTATTCTGGATGCGTTGGATATTGATCTAACGAATCTAAGGAGAAAAGTTGAGATTCTTAGTCCGGCGAATCCCAGCATAGCGGTCGCCACTAATGAGAAAAAAAATCTACATTTAACAAGGCAAGCAGAAAGAGCATTAAAAACTACTTTTTTGGAAGCAAAACTATTCCAAAGCTCCTCTATTAATACAGCTCACCTTTTACTATGTATTTTAAGAAATGAAAACGACCCAACTACAAAGCTTTTAAATCGTTTAAAAGTTGATTACGATAACGTTAAAGACCAATTTAAGTTTATGATAGCCAACGAAGATGAATATATGGATCACCCAAAAGCAGAATCTTTTTCTGAAGATGATGATTTGACAGGTGATTCTTCTAAAGAGAACCCGTTTAACTCACCAAGTGGAGGAAGTAAAGCCGGAAAAAAATCCAAAACACCAGTTTTAGATAACTTTGGACGTGATCTAACAGTCATGGCCGAAGAAGGTAAACTCGACCCTGTTGTTGGACGATCAAAAGAAATAGAACGTGTTTCTCAAATACTAAGTAGACGTAAAAAGAATAACCCTTTGTTAATTGGTGAACCTGGAGTAGGTAAATCTGCAATTGCCGAAGGACTGGCTTTAAGAATTGTAAAGCGAAAAGTTTCTCGAATATTATTTGACAAAAGAGTAGTTACTCTTGACCTAGCAAGTTTAGTTGCAGGAACCAAATATCGTGGTCAATTTGAAGAACGAATGAAAGCAGTCATGAATGAATTGGAAAAGAATGATGACATTATTCTTTTTATCGATGAAATTCACACCATTGTTGGAGCTGGAGGCGCCACTGGTAGCTTAGATGCTTCAAACATGTTTAAACCTGCACTAGCAAGAGGAGAAATCCAATGCATCGGAGCCACAACACTAGACGAATACCGCCAATATATAGAAAAAGATGGCGCTCTAGAAAGACGTTTCCAAAAAGTAATTGTAGAACCAACAAATATTGAAGAAACAATTGAAATCCTTAATAACATAAAGGAAAAATACGAAGAACATCACAATGTTATCTATACTCCGGGAGCAATTGAAGCCTGTGTAAAACTCACAAATAGATATATGACAGATCGGTTTTTACCAGACAAGGCAATTGACGCCTTAGATGAAGCTGGATCTAGAGTACATATCACCAATATAGATGTTCCCAAGAAAATTCTTGATCTCGAGAAAAAACTTGAAGAAGTTAGAGAGCTCAAAAATAGCGTTGTAAAAAAGCAAAAATACGAGGAAGCAGCAAAATTAAGGGATGATGAAAAAAATCTTGAAAAAGAACTCGCTACCGCTCAGGAACAATGGGAAAAAGAATCCAAATTACATAAAGAAACTGTTGACGAAGACAATGTTGCCGATGTAGTTTCAATGATGACTGGCATCCCAGTTAACCGTATTGCCCAGACAGAAAGCAACAAACTAGCTGAACTACCCAATCTAATTATGGGAAAAGTAATTGGTCAGGATGAAGCTGTTGCCAAAGTTGTCAAAGCTATACAACGTAATCGAGCAGGACTTAAAGACCCTAATAAACCAATAGGCTCATTTATATTCTTAGGACAAACCGGAGTTGGAAAAACACAATTAGCCAAGGTATTGGCAACAGAACTTTTTGATAGTGAAGACACTCTTATCCGTATCGACATGAGTGAGTACATGGAAAAATTTGCTGTATCAAGACTTATTGGAGCACCTCCAGGATATGTAGGTTATGAAGAAGGAGGACAACTTACCGAAAAAGTAAGAAGAAAACCTTATGCTGTTATACTTTTAGACGAGATCGAAAAAGCGCACCCAGATGTCTTTAACATGATGCTACAAGTACTAGATGATGGGTATTTAACAGATAGTCTAGGTCGTAAAATTGACTTTAGAAACGCCATAATCATTATGACCTCTAATATTGGAGCTCGTAAACTAAAAGATTTTGGTCAAGGTGTTGGTTTTGGAACCTCTGCCAAAAAAACTCAAGCAGAAGATTATGCCAAAGGTATTATAGAAAATGCCTTGAAAAAGGCATTTGCTCCGGAGTTCTTAAATCGTGTTGACGACGTAATTGTATTTAATGCATTAGAACGAGAGGACATCCATAAGATTATAGATATCGAACTTGATAAGCTGTATGGCAGAATAAAAGGTCTAGGATATGATTTATCCCTAAGTGAAAAAGCCAAAGACTACATCACAGAAAAAGGCTTTGACAAGCAATACGGCGCCAGACCATTAAAAAGAGCCATTCAAAAATATATTGAAGACGCTCTAGCCGAAGAGATTATAAATGCTCAATTACAAGAAGGTGACAGTATTTTTATGGATTTGGATGAAGATGCAGACGAATTGACCATCAATATAAAAAAGGCTGAAGAATCTACTGAATCATAGTCAGATGCCTTAACAAGCAAAAAAAGCTGTTCCTTTTAAAAAAGGAACAGCTTTTTTTATTACCCTAAAAAAGCAGAGCAGAGCATCATCAGCCCCATCACACTAACAATGAAGATAATATATTAATCCACCTAATAACTGGTAATTCAGTAAACATTTAAAAACTATAAGCTTAAAGAAGCAATACTTTTTTTATACTATTGCGGCTCTTAAAACTTACACCCAAAAACCAATAAACCAATAATGATCACCTCTTATGATTTCTCTTTTTGTTATGTAGAAATATATAATGACTATGTAAAAGCAGTAATGAAAGAAGGTACGACAGTTTCACCTGAACATAACGATGTGCTACTACAAATTGTAGAAAAACATTTTAAGAACAAACCTTTTATCTACATTACACATCGAATTCACTCTTATGCAGTAAACCCAACAATATACCTAGAAACAGCAAAAATCAAAAATCTAGTTGGCTTCATAGTTGTCTCCAAAGACCCTAAGCAAAAAATGCAAACCAAAGTAGAAAAGACTTTTTTTGGAAAAGAATTCCTTCAATTCGAAACTATGGAAACTGCCCTTAAATGGAAAGATGCCCTAATAAAAAAATACAATCCCTAAAAAAAATAAAAAAAAGCGATAATGTTGATTGTTACTTATCCCATTATCGCTTTTCTATAAGATAGATTAAACTATTTATTTAGCAATATTAACAGCTCTTGTTTCTCTAATCACAGTAACTTTTACCTGACCAGGGTACGTCATATCCGTTTGTACTTTTTGAGAAATTTCAAAAGAAAGGCTTGCTGCCTTTTCATCATTCACTTTTTCACTTTCAACAATAACCCTAAGCTCTCTACCTGCCTGTATTGCATACGCTTTCTTAACACCATCAAATCCAAATGCAATACCTTCTAAATCCTTCAATCGCTGTATATATGAATCCAGTACTTGACGTCTAGCTCCTGGTCTAGCTCCACTGATAGCATCACAAACCTGTACTATCGGAGATATCAAAGAAGTCATTTCTACTTCATCATGATGGGCTCCTATTGCATTACAAACCTCTTGTTTTTCTCCATATTTTTCTGCCCATTGCATTCCCAATATAGCATGCGGCACTTCTGTTTCCGTATCTGGTACTTTTCCTATATCATGAAGTAATCCTGCTCTTTTAGCCAACTTAGGATTCAACCCTAATTCTGCAGCCATAACACCACATAATTTGGCAACTTCTCTAGAATGCTGCAAAAGATTTTGCCCATAAGAAGACCTATACTTCATCCTTCCTATAGTCTTAATCAACTCAGGATGCAGACCATGTATCCCCAAATCAATTACAGTACGTTTACCAACTTCAATTATTTCTTCATCTATTTGTTTTCTTGTCTTCCTCACCACCTCTTCTATTCGAGCAGGGTGAATCCTTCCATCTGTAACCAACTTATGCAATGACAAACGAGCTACCTCTCTTCTTACAGAATCAAAACAAGATAAAATTATCGCTTCAGGAGTATCATCTACAATTATTTCGACACCAGTAGCGGCTTCAATAGCTCTGATATTCCTTCCTTCTCTACCAATTATTCTACCCTTCACATCATCACTCTCGATATTGAAGACAGAAACACAATTTTCGATTGCCTCTTCGGTTCCTATCCTTTGGATCGTATTGATAATAACCTTTTTTGCTTCTTGCTGAGCTGTTAACTTAGCCTCTTCAATTGTATCCTGAATCAATGCCATTGAATCAGTTTTTGCTTGTGCCTTTAAGGATTCTACAAGTTGTTCTCTAGCTTCTTCTGCAGATAAGCCTGATATCACCTCTAGTTGCTGTACCTGACTTTTATGAAGTTTTTTAAGTTCGCTTTGTTTTTTCTCTAAATATTCTTTTCGCTGATCACTTTCCTTTATTTTACTCTCTAATTCTGCATTAAGTTTTTTCCCTTTAGAAAGCTCATTAGAAATCTGAGATTCTTTATCTCTAGTTCTTTTTTCGGCTTCTGCCATTTTTTTATCACGAGACAAGATTACCTTTTCATGTTCTGATTTTAGTTCTATAAATCTTTCTTTTGCCTGTAGTATCTTATCTTTTTTAATAGTCTCTCCTTCGCTTTTAGCATCTCTCAAAATGCTTTCAGAAGTTTTCTTAGCACTTCTTATAATTTCTGATGCTTTGTTACGCTCCAGAACTTTAGCGATGATAAAGCCTATCGCAAGCCCTGCTATTCCAGCAACTATCAAAAATACAATGTTATTATCCATAATTTATGTGAGTTTAATATATAAAAAAAGCCTGCACTAAGTAAAAGGTTTTGTATAAACTCTGTAAAAACAGGTTTAGGGCTAACAAATTGCTCAAGAATCCGCTCAAGGCGGCGCGCTTTTACAACTTAAACTCACCCTTTTTAATTAATTCTTGTTGAGTTTATCAAAATAACAAC
Organism: Aquimarina sediminis; assembly: GCF_002895435.1. Lineage (GTDB taxonomy): Bacteria > Bacteroidota > Bacteroidia > Flavobacteriales > Flavobacteriaceae > Aquimarina > Aquimarina sediminis. Next base: position 42,839 of record NZ_POYJ01000001.1, on the reverse strand, counting down.
TAGTGCAGGCAGTAACCTTATTTATTTTTAAGAACGTTATGATAACTGATCATGAAGCAAATCATTTAACTCATTTAATCTATTTGCCACATTAATCATATCATCATCTTTATCTATAGCTTTTTGTTCTACTTGTGCTGCAAATTGTAAAGCACACATTGCTAATACATCTTGCTTATCTCTAACTGCATAACTCTGCTCAAATTGCTTAATCATAGCTTCTATCTTTTTTGCGGCCTTTCGTAATCCTTCTTCCTGATCTGGATTAATTGTCAATGGATATACTCGATCCGCAATAGATAATTTTATTTTAAGCTTATCTGCCATATTCTACTTACTCAGAGAGTTGTGCTATACACATATCTATCTCCTTTATTAAAGCATTTATTTTGAGCTTCGTTTCCCTTTTATGTTCGTCACTGCCTAGTATTGCATTTGCATTTTTGAGTGCACTGAATTTTTCCTCCCACTGCCTTAATTGATCAATTTGAAGCTCTGAATTAGATTCTAATTCGGCTATTTTCTCTTTCAGGCTTAGATTTTGTTGTTTCAATAGTTCATGTTTATGAAGCAACTTACTTATCCTATTTTCAAGAGAATCAATAATTTCAATCAAATCACTCATTGTAAACTTTACACAATACTTCGTTACACAAAGTTAACATACCAATTGAGAAAACCCAATAGTTTTTAAACTAATTTTAAAGGGGTTGCTTATTGCCTTTCAATCTTTAATATTTCTTCAACTTTGGTAAGCGAAGATGCAATTATCTGATGCATATCATAGTATCGATATTCTGCTAATCTTCCTCCAAAAATAACATCTTTAGATAGTTTAGATTCTTCTTTATACTTTTTGAATATAGATTGATTTCTATCATTATTAATTGGATAATATGCTTCTTTTTTCCGATTCCAATTTTCGGGATATTCTTTTGTTATGATTGTCTTATTTTGTTTACCAAACTCAAAATGTTTATGTTCGATAATTCTGGTAAATGCATACGAAGCATCATTGTAATTAACGACCGCATTACCTTGATAATTCTCTATAGTATGCAATTCATGCTCAAATCGTAAAGACCTATACTCCAACTGCCCATGCTTGTAGTCAAAAAACTCATCAATTTTTCCGGTATACACCACCTTATCTGCCAAAGACTCTAAACTAATTCTATCTTCAAAAAAATCTACGCTCGTTTTTGTTTCGATACCACTCAATAATCCATCAATAATAGTATTGTATCCCCCAACTGGTATCCCTTGGTACATATCATTAAAATAATTATTATTATAGGTAAACCTAACTGGCAACCTCTTTATAATAAAAGAAGGGAGTTCAGTTGCTTTTTTACCCCATTGTTTTTCTGTATATGATTTAATAAAAGTTTCATATATATCTTTTCCAACCAAAGACAACGCTTGCTCTTCTAAGTTCTTAGGAGACTTAAATCCATATTCCGCTATCTGTTCATTGATAATCTTTTTGGCTTCTTCAGGCGTTTTGGTTCCCCATAATTGATAAAAAGTATTCATATTAAAAGGTAGGTTATACAACTTACCTTTTGACAAAGACAATGGAGAGTTTATATAATTATTAAAATCAGCAAATTGATTTACATAATCCCATATTTTTTTGTCGTTTGTATGAAAAATATGCGCTCCATATTTATGAATATTGATTCCTTCCTTTTCTTCACAATACACATTTCCTCCGAGATGCTTTCGCTTATCTATTACAATACATTTCTTACCACGTTTGGTCATTTCGTGCGCAAAAACACTTCCAAACAAGCCAGCTCCAACAATTAGATAATCATATTTCTTTTCTTTCACTAGTATACTCTTTTTACCTGAAACAGTTATTCTCAAAATTCAATTGTCAAAACTACTATTTTTAAACCGATTATATACTCAATAATCTTACTTCAAAAAATCATAGTTGATAATCCACCTAAAATAGGGTCTAAAAAATAAAATGTATGTATCTTTCCTCCATTAAATTTACATATTCATATGACAGGATATTTCATCTCTAGAAATTATAAATCTCTTTTTAATGCTGCTGGTAAAGCAAAAACAGATTGCGAATTCATCTTATCAGAAAAAGGGTTTAAGAATCTTGGATTTAAGCAATCTTCTATCCCAAATTCTGCAATTGGAACTCTAAAAAATTTTTTAGGAATCTCCTTTGCCCTATTGAGACTTCCATTTAAAAGTACATTATGTACCCAATACCCGCTAAATAAATTTAGAAATTATGTGATGTTTATAGCAAAATTAAAAAAGTGTCAAATCATCACAATTGTTCACGATGTAAGGTTTCTAAAAGGACGCACAGGCAGTGCAGATAAAGAATTAAAAAAGATAGTTTCATCAGATGCAATTATTGTTCATAATGAAGCAATGAAAAACTGGTTTCTAGAACAAGGGGTGACCATTCCAATAATTGTACTTGGTATTTTTGACTATATACTTACGAAGGGATTACCAGATCAAAATAATAGTATCAGAGAAAACAAACCATACGAAATAGTGTATGCCGGTGGTTTTGGAGAAGGTAAAAATTCATACATATATGATCTTGACTTATTACAACAAGAAGAATTCAAGATGAATTTATACGGAATTGGCTTTGATTATCAAAAGCTTAAAATAGAAAAAGAAAAATCGATTTTATCGTATAAAGGAGCATTCCCATCTGATGTTGTAGCCTATCATATTGAAGGCTCTTTTGGATTAGTATGGGATGGTATTTCTACAGAAGAATGTAGTGGTCAATACGGGCAATACCTAAAATACAATAATCCTCACAAAACCTCATTATATATTCTATGCGGATTACCTGTTATTGTTTGGGACAAAGCGGCTATAAGCACATTTATAAAAGATAACAATATTGGTTTTACAGTATCTAATTTAAATGAGTTAAGTCATAAACTTGAAAATTTGTCGTTAGAAGAATATCAAAAAATGAAAACTAATGTTGATCGTGTTAGATCAAAAATTATTTCTGGTGGATATTTAAATGACGCTATGAATCAGGCATTAAAAACAGCTTAACCCACAAAAAAATAAGTAGCTTTATAAAAAAATAAAAAACATTACATTGACCCCTCTTTATGAGAAAAATTTTAACTTTCATTTTACTCGGTTTTTCTTTTTGTTACGGACAAAAAGATATTAGCAAGGATTACTTTGTTCACCCTCTAGATATTACAATTGTCGCTTCTGGAACATTTGGAGAGCTTAGATCTAATCATTTTCATTCGGGATTAGATATGAAAACCCAGGGAGAAGAAGGTCTTAAGGTATATGCATCAGCTGCCGGAAGAGTAAGTAGAATAAAGGTTTCGCATGGCGGATATGGCAAAGCTCTTTATATCACCCACCCTAATGGATACACTACTGTATATGCGCATTTGCAAAAATTCTCACCAGAGATTCAAGCTTATGTCAAAGAAAAACAATATACCAAAGAATCTTATGAAATAGAATTATTTCCAAAATCTGGTTCTTTAGTCGTAAAACAAGGAGATGTTATTGCGTATAGTGGTAATACAGGAGGGAGTTTTGGACCACACCTTCATTTTGAAATTAGAGATCCCCGATCGAGACCTATGAATCCCATGAGTTTTGGAATTGAGGTATTAGACACCAAAAAGCCAATTGTGAATAGCCTATGGGTATATACTTTAGATAAAAATGCCCATGTAAACAATACCCAAAAACCAACTAAATTAAACCTTACTCCTCAAGAAGATGGGAGTTTTAAAGCCGAAAACATTACTGCCTTTGGTAAAATTGGTTTTGGTGTATCAACTATAGACAAACAAGATCTTGCAGCAAACAAAAATGGTTTCTACCAGGTTATTACAGAAATTAATGGTGAAGAAAATCTAAAAATAGAAATGAATCGCTTTTCTTTTGCCGAAACAAGATATGCAAATAGAATCATTGATTATTCATATTATAAAGAACACAAAAGCAGGATAACCAAACTTTTTGTAGAAAAAAATAACCCTCTTTCTATCTTCAAAAAGAAAATTGATAATGGAATTGTTAACGTTAAAGACAGCCTTTCATACAACTACACCATACATATCAAGGATTTTAAAAATAATACCACTACAATACACATCCCTATTTTAGGAAAACATACAGAAACCATCACAAAAAATGAGGATGCAAAAACAACTGAGTATGCTAAATCATATGAGAACTTCACCTACAGCTCTGGAATTGTCGATCTCTATATTCCAAAAGGAAGCTTATATGATAATGTATATTTAGATTTATCTGTAAAAGGAGAAGTAGCCAAAATTCATAACAACAGAACACCATTACACAAAAACATGACGCTTGTTTTTGATGTTTCGCGCTACAATAGTGAAGATAGAAAAAAACTATACATTGGAAGAGTTAATAGTCCCAAAAGCCACTCTTATGTTAGAACTTCGAAAAAGGGAGCTAGATTTTCTATCAGGACACGAACATTTGGAACCTATTCTCTGTTTACCGATACCGAAAAGCCAATAATTGTACCTATTAATGTTTCTGACAAAAAATGGATCTCTGAAGCAACACACCTTAAAATAAAGGTAAATGATGCAGAAACGGGCATTAAAAGCTATAGAGGAACCATAAATGGAAAGTTTATCTTATTAGAGTATGATTACAAAACCGGAATGCTGATTTATGACTTTGATGATAAAATTATTACGGGTTCAGAAAATAATTTTAAACTTGTGGTGTTAGATAAAGTAAATAATAGAGCAACATTTGAAACAACTTTTTATAGAAAACCTTAAAACCTAACTATTTCTTGAAAAATCGATTTTTATTTCTTTTGGTTCCCCTGATACTTATCAGTATTTCATCTATGGCACAAAATGCCACACTAAAAGGGGTAGTATTGGATGAAAACAATATCCCTGTTTCTGGAGCAAACATCTCTTATAACGACTCTGGTACTCAATCTGATAAAAATGGAGTATATCAACTTAGTATTCCTGCCAATCAAGAAATAGAAGTAAACATATCCCACATTAGCCTAAAAAATGTGCAGTTTACTATTCGTCTTGAAGAAAATCAGGAATACGAACTAAATCCAATACTAAAAACCGATATAGAACAAATTGGTGAAGTAGTAATCTCTGGTCGAGAAAGAAAAATTGTTGAGGGGATTACAACATTAGATCCCGAGACCATAAGAACAACCCCTTCTGCAAATGCTGGTGTCGAAGGACTTCTAAAAAGTTTACCCGGTGTAAGCTCCAACAATGAATTAAGTACGCAATACGCTGTTCGAGGAGGAAATTATGATGAAAATCTGGTGTATATAAATGAGATTGAGGTGTACCGACCATTTTTAATCCGATCTGGTCAACAAGAAGGTTTGAGCTTTGTAAACACTGATTTGGTTCGCAATGTAGATTTTTCTGCAGGAGGTTTTCAAGCTAAATATGGAGACAAGTTATCTTCTGTTTTAGATATTACATACAAAAGACCTACTCGATTAGGAGCGACGGCAGACTTAAGCCTTTTAGGAGGTAGCATTTCGGCAGGTGGAGTAACTAAAGATAAAAAATTGGCAGCTATTGTAGGTATACGATACAGAGATAACAGTTTATTGGTCGATGCCAAAAACACTGAAACTAATTTTAGACCAAGATTTGCAGATGTTCAAACCTACCTTTCATATAATTTTTCAAAGAAGTTTGAATTGGGTTTTTTAGGAAACTTAGCTCTTAATACTTATGATTATGAACCCCTGAGACAACAAGTCAATTTTGGAACTCTTCAAACGGTGCAGGCACTTACAGTTCATTATAATGGGCAAGAAAAGGATAGATACGAGACCTACTTTGGAGCATTAAAAGGAACTTATAGAGCTAATGACAACTTAACTTTAAGATTAATTGCTTCTGGATATCATACGCAAGAACAAGAGCATTATGACATTTTTGCCGCCTATGCCCTGGGAACAGTTAATACTGATATTGGTAGCGAAAATCTAGGAGAAGTCGAGTTTAGTGAAGGTGTTGGCTCGCAATTAACGCATGCCAGAAATGATCTGGACGCCTTGATCTTTAACATAGAGCACAAGGGTACGTATACTGCCGATAAGCACCAATTTGATTGGGGAATTAAATATACATCTGAAGATATCAAAGATCGACTACAAGAATTTGAAATAATAGATTCTGCCGGTTTTTCGATACGCCCTCCCATATTAGATCTTAGAAATGATCAGCCATATACACCATATGCAAGTCCGATTATTCCTTTTGCCAGTGTACGAGCTACAAATAGTACTAATATTGACCGAATTTCGGGCTACGTGCAGTACAGTCTTCGATCACATATAAAAGAAACTGAAATCTGGACCAATATCGGTATACGAGCGCATAACTGGAATATCTCCGGAAGTACAGTAAATAGTGCAGATTCTCAAATTGTTTTTAGCCCTAGAGCCCAAATAGCAATCAAGCCTGACTGGAAAACAGATATGATCTTTAGAGCATCAGGTGGCTTATACCATCAACCTCCATTCTATAGAGAGTTAAGAGATTCTTTGGGAATAGTAAGACCAAATGTAAAAGCGCAACAATCAGCGCATCTCGTTCTTGGTAACGATTATAGTTTTTCGATGTGGAATAGACCTTTTAAACTAACCACAGAATTGTATTACAAAACTTTAGCCGATGTAAACCCATATACTATAGAAAACGTAAGAATCCGTTATCGTGCCAGAAATAATGCCAAAGCGTATGCACAAGGTATAGATGTAAGGCTTAACGGAGAATTTGTTCCCGGTACAGAAAGCTGGGTAAGTGTAGGGTATTTAAAAACAGAAGAAAATATTGATGATCGAGGTTATATCTCGAGACCAACAGATCAACGACTTAAAGTTGGGGTGTTGTTTCAGGACTATGTCCCTTCTATTCCCAGTTTAAAAATGTATCTTAATATGGTTTACCAAACTGGTGTGCCCGGAGGGTCACCTAGTTATGCCGATCCATATGATTTTCAGACCAGGTTACGAGATTATCGCAGAGCCGATTTAGGAATATCATATGTGGTAGTGGATCAAAACAAAAGACTAAAAGAAGGGCATTTTCTCAATACGTTTAGAGAGTTAAATTTAGGCTTCGAAATCTATAACATATTTGATAATCAAAATGCTATTACTAATACTTTTGTAAGAGATGCAGCAAGTCAACTTCAATTTGCTATTCCAAATTTTCTAACTCCCAGAGTGTTTAATGTTCGTTTAGGAATGAAATTCTAACATAAGCTGTTAAAAATAAACCACCAGAACTTCAGCATTCTACATATGAATCAAATAGAAAAATAGTTCCTTTTTATCATTTTTATTTTGATTTTACCAAACGCAATGATCCTGCTATGTCTAAAAGATGTTACATTTGGTAAACAATAGGAAATCCGAGTACTATTTTGCTTGGTTCTACAATATACTTATAATAACATCAATAACACATTTGATCATCTAAATTTAATAGTTATGAAAAAATTTAGTATCCTGATTTTATCCATATTTTTTTTATCAAATTGTGGAAGCAGCAAACTTAAAAAAGTCAATAGGGATGAGATAAAGAGTATTTTTGGTTCAAAAGTATATCTGATGCTTTCTATAGGAAAAAGCAATAATGATTACCATAATCATCTATACATGTTCAAGGATAATAAGGAAAACCCTTTTTTCCCAATTTATACGAGTAAGAAAAAAATCTTGGAAACCGAAATGGTTATGCCCGACGATGCTCCTTTTGATGGGATACTTTTAGCACTCACTTCATTTGATAACATGACATACAAGATAAACTATTCTTTAGAAGATGAAATCGTAATTAAAGGAAGTGAATTAAAAAAAATACTGGAAAACGAAATTGAAGAATTCAAAAAAAATAATCCTGAAATAATGGAAGGAATTATTCTTAAAAACTAACAAAATATGTTACCGCACTGTATTAGGTGATTATAAGAGACACCTAACTCTTAGTTTCATAGAATGTACCCAAAACCTTCTGTAGCATCAAAAAGACGTTCCATTTGGTAAAAAAGACGAAGTTTTTAGCTGCATAAGCTAAAGCTTTAATTAGTAAGGTTAAAAATTCAACTCCTCTTCTCAAAATTTTAACTCGAAAGCCTAAAAATTTAACCTACCCTATTAAATACTTCGTCAAAAAGACGCTCGAGAACGCCTTTTTGACGTTTAGGAAGATCTGTTGAGTTAAACAGATCATAAAGTTAATCAATCGTTTAATCGGTAAGGTTAAACGTCGAAGTAGTATTAGCATTTTTTGATTTTTGGAAAAAACCGGATTTGTATGCAAAATAAGAGCAAAAAGATAGTAATCTTATTTCTTAATCTCGATTAAGTTTTTGTATTCAAAAAGTCAAGACCTTTGTTTCAAACTATTTTAAATATGAAAAAAACACTTATACTCTGTATAATAGGTCTGGTAATTATAGGCTGCAATTTAGACAAATCAAATCCAAGCATCAAAAATAAAAGTTTAAGCCAAACTACAACAAAAACGGATACACCTGCAAAGCATATAAAACCGTTTAAAAAGGAACTTCCCACAATAGGACTCTTAATGTTTGATGGTGTATTGCAAGGAGAAGTGATTGCTTCATCAGACGTTTTTGCTAAACCCGACAAGGATGGCAATCAAGTTTTTAATGTCATCACCATTGCAGAAACCGAAAAACCAATCGTAACTGAAGAAGGAATGAAATTTGTGCCTGATTATAGATTTGACAACTGTCCAAAACTGACAGCTTTGTTTGTACCCAGTGGTTACGATATGCACGCACAAGTGAACAACAAAAATGTTATTGATTTTATAAGAAACAAAAACCAAGAAACCGAATATATGGTAAGTAATTGTGCTGGAGCTCAATTAATCGGAAAGTCCGGAATTGCAGACGGGTATAAAATCGTAACGTGGATTGGTGGTGGAGAACAATTACAAAAAGATTATCCAAATTTAAAAGTACAGGATGACAAATTGGTAACTTTTGTAGAGGACGGAAAATTCAGCTCATCAAACGGGAATCTGGCAAGCTATATCTCTGCCTTGAACCTATTAGAAAAAATGACAACTCCAGAGCATAGAGAACATGTAGAAAGCTACTTATATCTACAACAACTTCAAAACTGGAAGAAATAAAGTGCCAAAAGAAATTAAGTAGACCGCTCTCTCTATAGAATTGAGAGAGTGGTTTTCTCACATCATAGTATGTATAAGTCTTGTTCCCGAAGACTTAATCAATAATAATTTTCACTAAAAACAGAAAAACAATATGTACAAATTTTATCTATTTACATCTTAAACTGTAAAGTCATATACCATGTTAATGGATCAGAAGGTATGATTCCCGGTCCAGGATACCCTGTTGCTCTTCTGGTAAAATACTTGTTATCCAAAATGTTATTAACTCCAGTTTCTAATTTAAACTTCTTATATCTATAGGATAAAGAAACATCCAAAATATCATAGGATGGTATTTCTCCGATAATTCCGTTTCGACTGTCTCCATCTGGAGCAATAGAAGCATTGGTAACATCGGTAAACTGCTCAGATAAATATGTGTACTGAATATTAGCTAGTATATTTTTATACCCAAATTTAAACCCGGTTTTTAAATTAACCAAAGGTATAAATTCTACTTTTTTACCCTCTACACCTGCTTCTTCAGAATCTGTATATTCTGACTCGGTAATAGACGTATTTGCAAACCAATTCCATCTAAAATCAGTTGTATCTGCATAAAAAGTATTCAATATATTCCAATCTACAAACGTTTCTAATCCATAAATAAAGGCAGTTCCAATATTTTTACGAACCCTATTAGCTCTGTCATCCAAGACGATCCCAATACGATTATCATACAAAAGTCCAAAACCACCAAAATCATAAGAAAGATTTTTACCTAACCTACCGCGCACCCCCAAATCTGCCGTAAACCCTTCTTCATCAGAGATATTGGGATCAATTATAAATGTGGGACTTACTACTCTAATATCACTAAACGTTACTGATCTATAGTTTTGAGAAATATTTGCATAGGTCTCTAAACTTCCATTGGGCTTATAACTTGCTCCTACACCGAAAAGAAAAAAAGAACGATCCAACACTCTATTATCTGTAAGTCTAACATTAGAGATTGGGTTTCCTGCATTATCAAAATTAACTTGATTATACGCTCCTTCACTTTCAGTTTTTATGTATTCAAATCTAAAACCAGGAGTTATAGAAAACTGATCTGTTATATTAAAAATATTTTCTCCAAATACGGCAACATTGCGATTAGGGAAATCAAAATCTGATTGATTAGGGTAATCGGGAAAATCATTTGACGCAAAATTAAAATTAGCATCTGTTCCAATACTTCCTACCCCCTGCTTTGATTCATTAGCAGCTTGATAATATTTTGTTCCGATCAGAAAAACAGATTCTTTCCCTAATAAGTTATATCTACTCAATAATCTGGCTTCTACTCCCCAATTCCTAAAATTACCTATAATCAAATCCCTGGGGAAAACATAATTTCCCTGAGCATCTACTTCATCAACATCTGTTATCGGATTCGAGTTTAAGAGAAAAGGATTTCCTCTAAAACCAAGTGCCTTTCGTGAAGCATCTAATCCAAATAGATTGACACTAAAATCTGTCTTATCCGAAAACTGATGCTCTAGCTTTAATGAAAACAATTTCCAATTTACATCAAACCAATTGCGTGTACGATTACTAACATCGGGATCTATATTAAATTGAGTATCTGTTAAGCCTCCTGGTTGCTGAGCCAGGTAATCCAAATATGTAGTTTCCAAAGTAAGTTTAGTTCGATCAGAAAAAGCATACCCTATATTGGCATAAAAGTTTCGAGAATTAAAATCTGAATTTGGTCTAAATCCATCACCCGTTTTATAATTATAATATGTATAATAACTAAACTTACCTACGGTTCCGCTAATACTATTAAAACTGGTAAATAAATTATTCGATCCCACAGATTGACGGGTAACCAGTTCTATTTTTTTATTTGGGTTAGGCTGCTTCATTTTAAAATTAATAAGCCCTCCAAACTGTGTCCCATACTGCAAAGATGCCGCTCCTCTAACCACTTGTATTTCACTCAACGCTTCTGCTGGTGGTGTGTAATAGCTTTCTGGATATCCTAAAACATCTGCACTAATATCATATCCGTTTTGTTTGATATTAAAATTAGACGATCGATTCGGATCTAATCCTCTTCCACCTATATTAAGCTGAAGACCAGCATCACTGTTTTCATAAATATTCAATCCTACTACCTGAGCATAGATCTGACGTGCATTATTAGAAGCCAAATTACCAATAGTCTGATCTACCAAAATCACTTCACTTTTTTTACCTGCAAATATTGCAGTTCCTTCTACAGGTTTTAATTGTTTTAACCCAAATATTTTATCTCGTCGTTGTGTAATAACAACCTCCGACAATTCTTCATCCAGAAGTTTTAAACTAAAATTAGCAATAGCATTTTGTGCACCCACCACAATTTGTCGCTCTACAATCTCATAATCAAAACTAAAAACCGTTATGATGTATTTTCCTTCTTCAAGATCTTGAAACTCAAAAGTACCATCACTATCGGTGATAGTTTGCTTTCCTGTAGTACGATTATATACTTCAGCGTTGCCTACGGGTTTATCCTTTTGGTCTTTTACTACTCCTGATATACTATATTGCCCAGAAACAAGATTGGTCAATAAAATAAAAAATACTACTACTTTATAATCCGTCAATTTCATCTTTAAATGGAATAATCCATGTTTTATGTTTAAATGATTCTTTTTGTTTTCCCAGATCCACATTTGGATCAATATATTGTGTACTTAACCTCCCGTTAAGAGCTACATAGCTTTCTACAAATACTTGCACATTTTGATGTCCCTCGCTTTCAAAATGTTCTTTTAAATAGTGTGCGTATTGCAATATAAAATCTGGCTGAGTTGCCATTTGTTTTTGCTGAAAAGCAGTCAAAAAATCCGAGTTATCGACATAAAACCTTTTTCCGGTTTTTTGATCTACAATTTTAAAATTTGCGTATCCTGCTTTTTCCATTAACATTACTCTCCAAGAAAATCGAAACCCTTCTTCTGTCCAAAACAACTCCCCAGGATATAACAAATACCTAAACGGAAATAGTAATTGAATAGTAAAAAAGCCCCAAAAAAACGCCAATAAGATTTTGCGCCGACTCGGCACAAAGCTAAACACCTTACCAGAATCAAAATTTGTTTTATTGATTTTGAGCACCTTAGAAAGAAACCCAAGGATTTTATGATGTACCCCTGCATCAAAAAATATCAATGCGCTAACAATCATGATATAAGGAAACATACCTATAGGAAAAAGTATCCTGGTCAAAATATGAAAAATCAATACTGCCATAAAGGCGAATATCCTTGTCCTTTTATACAACAATAAAAATGGAATTGCTAAATCATAGATAGCTCCTGCATAACTAAACATATAATGCACTATCTCTTTTTGCATTAAATCACCAATAAATGGAATATCATACTTAGAAGGCAACCATATTTTTAGAGGCATAGCATCTACCAACCAATCCGAATTTAGTTTAGCCAAACCGGCATAAAAGTAGACAATCCCTAATAACAATTTTATGACATCAATTGTCCATGACGGGATTTTCTGAAAAGATATTTTTTTATTTCTGGCATCTATAGAATAGTAGGCATTGGCAGGTAAAAAAATAAGCAAAAAGCTCAAAACACTTATAAAATAGTAATGATTAAGATATGTTGTCTTATCCATTAATTCAATATAGGTAAAGCTCAGAAAAAAAGTAACAATTGCAATTCTATACTTATATCCCAATGCCACAAAGATCGCCGAAGTGGCACAAAGAATAAAAATTGCATAGGTATAAACTCCCAAAGGTCTGATATAGTCAAAACCGTAGTAGGAGAAAAAGAATTTTGGTTGAATATATAGTTTATCAATCCAACCATAACTCCAAAAACGAAGAATGCTTAATAGCATCATAAATCCAAAAAAAATACGAAAGACTGCAAGTGGTGCAGCTTCCGTATTTTTCTTTAGATATTCGCTTAGATTAAAATTCATTAATTTGAATCACAATAGTTTAATCTCCATCAGCATCAACAAAATCTACTTTAACAGATATTGCCTGCAACATATCTACCTTCAGTAAAACTACATTCTTTTGTAGTTCATCATAAGTATTAAGCATTAAATCATTATTGGATCTAACCTGAGCTGATAAATCTGCATTCAAAGCAGAAGCAGTACTTCTTGCTTTACTAAACTGGTTATTAATTAAAGTACTCAAATCTTCTCCACCTTTTATAGTGTTTAAAAACTTCAAATATGTACTCAAGCTTTCTCCGCTAGTTGTTTTTCCAAAGTGTTTTCCATTAAAAAAATCTTGTAATGCATCAAGGTTGGCATTAAACAATGTTTTAGATAAATCTTTTTTATAAAATGCCTCTACTTTAGTATCCAACGGGGTACCCGAAAACACACCAGCTGGAATTCCTATTTTACCAGCACGTAAGTGTTTTTCATAATGAAAGATAAAATCGTTTACCAATTTATCAAGAGAACTAGTCGCAGAAGAACCACTGTTATCAACAAAATTATTTCTATACGTTCCCTTCCAATCATCTACAACCTGAGTGGTTAAATCATCCATTCTGTTTATCAGATCAGTTAAATAGGTTTTATACTTTGCCCCATTAGTGGCATCTGTATACACCCCAACTATGACCGCATCAGAATCAGACACTCCATTAATAAGATAATCTAATGCTCCAAAGCCCTGTTCATCTTGTTGAGAAATGGTAGCTAAATCGTATGAACCAGAAGTAATATTTGTTTCAATATTAGCGGCATTAACAGGATACACATTCATAAAATTTCTAAACGAAATTGATTCTGCTTTTCCTATTTCGAACACACTAACTGCCTGCCAGGAAATATGTGCCGTTGACCAAGCTTCTCTTAATGAGATCAAATTAACCTCATTAGTAACCGCTACAAATTCTGAAGTTGCTGTTTTCAGAGCGGTTAGATCATTTTTAAAATTCTCGTATCCCGGAATTATAATATTGTCTGCAATATTTTCTAACATTGCTTTTCTATTAAAACTATCTGTCACTTCACCCGCATCATCTCCAGAAGAGCATCCTGTAGCCAGAAGTGCAATAGTAAAAACAGAAAACAAAAACTTCTTCATCTTATCTTTATTTATTCTTAATAAATTTTTTGCAAATGTAAAAAGAAAGAGGAAGAAATAGTACTATTTCCTCCTCTTTTTTACGGTTATATACCTTAATGTTTCAACTAGCTACCTGCTTGTGCTACAGTAAAACTAAATTCTGAAGCAATAGTATCTGAAATTGCCTGTAGTGTTGCTGGAGTAACATCCCATAATCCATTGGTACCTCCCATTAGCTGGTTGATTAACCCTTCTACTTCAGTTTTAGTAAAGTAAGGAGCATTTGTACCTGGTTTTCTTGTAAATTGTAAGCTATAAATAAATCCATATCCTTCAGATAAATCATGGAATACACTAGCATGATCAACAGTGTTTTCTTCTAAACCATTTTTACCCTGTTGTAGATAGTACACCGCTCTAACTGCAATTACCTCAGAGATTTTCTCTCTAATAATAGCAGCTTGCTGATCACGGATAGTATATTGCTTAGCAACGATTGCTGCTCTACCTAATTTAAAAGCATCAAAAATTTCTTTAGCTATTCCTGCAAAATCAGTATCTCCTTCTACTCTTCCTATGTACTTATTAAGAAAACTATCATCACCACCGATGGTAGCATTAGGGTTAGCCTTGTCAGTAGCAGCACCGTATAGATATCCATACGCTTCATCCCACTTATGCTCCATCTTTGTATAATTTTTACCTTCTTCTACGGTTCCATTATTATTATTTGCTACATTCTCTGCTTCATCTAGAACATCTGTACTCAAATAATTATTTAACGCCTGATCAGCCATTAACGCTCCTATCAAACCTTTTGCAAACGCCTGATTCAGTTCTAATCCTTTAGCATTAACATATCTGTTAGACCCTCCTCCTGCTTCTTGAATAACTCCAGCTGTTCCTGCTGCAGCGGATACCTCCCAGTTAGGGAACACATTATCTACCTGGCTTTTTATCCAACCATCAAAATCTCCTTTGATTGCTGAGGCGTCTGTAGCATTATCAGAGAAATAATCTTTTGAAGCAGCAGTTTTACTTCTTACACTTTTACTAGAAGCATTTAAATCTGCATCATCAAAATCAGCATTCCCTTCTTGATGATCAAACATAGCGTCTAATGCAGCCTCAGTTTGCATTTCCTTTTTTAATTGATCAATAATTATTTCTGCCATAGCAATTCTGGTAGTCTGCCCACCAAAGCTTACAGTACTTTCTCCATTACGCTCAAAAACGTAGGTTGTAGGTTCGTCGATTGATATAATAGGAGTTGCATCATCATCAGAAGAACAAGCCCCAAGAACAAAGGCAGTCGAGATGCAAGCAATTTTCACTAGACTATTAATTTTCATAGCTTTTTTTAATTTAGACTTAGTATAAATAATTGTTAAAATGCAAATATATTTATCAAAATTCACTTAACAAACTTTATTTCTATTAAATCTAAATAAAAGACATTCCAAAAACACTAATGCATTAAAAATCAATACGTTTGAAAAAACATAGCTATTTACACAAAAAAGGGGGGGAGTTAGCTAACTCCCCCCCTTTTTTTGGCTTATTTTATAACTAAAATAAGCTCTATTCCTCAATGAATTTTTTTATGACATCCACGGTATAATCAATTTCTTCCTTGGTGTTATACTTTGAAAAAGAAAAACGTACGGAAGGTTTCTGTAAGTCCTCATCAGAAAGAATCTCGGTTAAAACATGAGATCCTTTACCGCTTCCACTCTGGCATGCACTACCTTTTGAACACGCAATACCATTAATATCCAGGTGAAATAGTAAAATCCCAGCTTTTTCTTCAGGAACAGGAAGACATACATTAATTAGAGTATAGGTACTCTGATCTGAATTATTACAACTAGCATTAAATTTTACACCTTCAATCTTATTTTTCAAAGTATCAATAAAATGTTGTTTTAACTCTTTAATATACTTCTTCTCTTCTTCAAGATGCTCATATGATAATCGTAGTGCTTCATCCATACCTGCTATATTATGTACACTTTCTGTACCGGCACGGTAACCCCTTTCTTGTTCTCCACCAAAAATTAAAGGCTTAAGTCCTGAGTTTTTGCGAATGTATGCAAAACCTATCCCTTTGGGACCATGAAATTTATGAGCACTAACAGCTGTAAAATCCACATGAATCTTACTTAAATCAACATCAAAATGACCTACAGACTGTACCATATCACTATGAAAAAGTGCATTATGCTCCTTGCATAAACTACCTACACGATCAATATCTAAAATTGTTCCTACCTCATTATTTACATGCATCAAACTCACAAATGATTTTTCATCTGAAGAATCTAATAGTGATTCTAAATGTTCATAATCAATAGTGCCGTCGGTATTAATATTTACATAACTCACTGTTATACCAGTGCGAGATTCGATTTCTTGTACTGTATGTAATACAGCGTGGTGTTCTATCTTAGAAGTAATAACATGTTTTACTTTTAAATCTCTAACAGCACTGTTTAGCACAATGTTATCTGCTTCAGTCCCTCCAGAAGTAAAAATAATTTCTGAAGCTTTTACTCCAAGATATTTTGCTATATTTTTTCTGGTCTGTTCGATATGATTTTTTGCAGATCTTCCATATCCATGAATAGAAGATGGATTTCCAAAATCCTCTTTTAATACTGAAACCATTTTTGCAATAACCTCTGGCCTAACCTCTGTGGTCGCAGCACTATCAAAATAAACCTTTTGCATAAAACAAGATAATTAGTTGTTTAAAAAGATAAGTAAAGACTTTATCGAATCTTTATTTTTACAGCTACAAAACTAGTTTAAATAAAATTATTTTCGACTAGACGCGTTATAATCTTTCAATTCCTTTATTTTTGCCTAAAAAAATACTCATTCTGACATGAAAAAGCTGTTTTCATTTCTTTTTTTATTATTAATCCTTATATCTTGTGATGATGGGGATATCATAATCACTAGCTTTGAGTTTGATGATGCTGATTTACAACTATGTAAGGGAGCAAAAGATAATGAGTTTGTTTTTTACAAAATAAATGAGACCATTAACGAAGCTATTTCTTATAACTTTATTGATGAAACATACTCTGAAACTATAGCTACACCGACACCTATTCTTATAAAGTTAAGCGAAGCTAACAATAATTTGATATACAGAAGCTTTAATGTAAAAGTAACTGGTGATTATTTTTGTGATAATATTCCTTCTAGCGAAATCTTAATTGATGAGGAGTTAGTAGGTATCTCCGGAACAGCAGAAATAGTAAACGAGATTATAACCGAAGATGACAATGATGGGATTGATGCAGAAGATGAGGATCTTAATAAAAATGGTAATCTGGAGGATGATGATACCGATAATGATGGTATCCCTAATTATAAGGATCAGGATGATGATAATGATAATATCTTAACCAGTGTTGAAATACCAAATGATATCCCAGATAATGATGAACCCAGAGATACTGATGGAGATGGAATACCTGATTATCTAGAGGAAGATGATGATGATGATGGAATACTAACTAGAAATGAAGATGCCAATGAAAATGGAAACCCAAGAGATGATAGAGATCCTGATTCAGGAAAATTATTTTATCTGGATTCAGAATCAACTAATATAGCCGTTTCTGTAGCACCAAGTCTTGATAATTCTATCCAAACCACATATAGGACTAAAGTATCTATTATTGATCTTGTTTTTGATGGAAACAATGAAAATTTTGAAGACGACGATTTTTTATTCGGTTTTAGAGATGTAACTATTTCCAAGGTTACCAAAAAGTAATAGATGATAAGAATACGATTACCCATGAATAAACTTTTTTATTATATAATTTGTATCACTCTTATTAGTAGTTGTAGCGAAGGGGATATTATCGATAATGATATTAGCAATTTTACTGCCGAGCTAGAAAAATGTTCAAACCAAGAAGAAAATACGTTTGTGTTTTTTAAAACTGATACTCAAATAAATCAATCCCTTTCTTTAGGTTTCACTAGCACTACTTTTGAACTTGATACAGCCCCTGAAGACTTAATTACTACCATTACTCTTAACGAAAACACAAACACACTGATTTACAGACAATTTGAATCCAAAATTAATGGAGCAGAATATTTTTGTTCTAGTGTTCCTCCAAGTGGAATTAACGTTACTCAAGAGTTGAAAAGTTCTGATGGAAATGCTGAAATTAAATATGTAATAAAAAATGAAGATGCTACTTCAATTACCTATACCCGAACAATTACTCTTATCAATATTACACTAATAGGTCCTGATATTAGCATCCGTCAAGAATCATTAGAATTTGGT
Organism: Aquimarina sediminis; assembly: GCF_002895435.1. Classification (GTDB taxonomy): domain Bacteria; phylum Bacteroidota; class Bacteroidia; order Flavobacteriales; family Flavobacteriaceae; genus Aquimarina; species Aquimarina sediminis. Next base: position 24,235 of record NZ_POYJ01000001.1, on the reverse strand, counting down.
CAAGACGAAATCACAGTTTTAAAGTAATCTTCTGATTTTACAGAAATAAACCTTTCTTAAAAAGCTTGATTTTGTTTTATAACAAACATAATAAAATTATCTTATCTCGGATTTTGAATAATATATATTTCCATTGCTCCTAATCCATATTTCTTGTAATCCGCGTCCGAAATTTTAACATTATCATATCTCCCAAAAAGATACTTTAGCTCCTCTTTTAGCACTCCCTGCCCCACTCCATGTATAAAAACCACTTTAGGAATACGTTTACTAATTGCAAAGTCTAATTGTCTCTTTGCCGTATCCAATTGCAAGGTTATCATATCATGATTAGCCATTCCCTTTGTCGATTTAACCAACTTGTTAATATGTAAATCTACCTCCATCGGTGGGACATATCGTTCTTTTGACTTTGTTACAAGTCTTTTAGGCTTCTTTTTAAAAACTTCTTTCTCTTGCAAATTTTTATTCACATCCTCATAAGAAGGAATAATCATTTCTTCTGATTCTATTTTTACAACCTCGCTAATAAAAAAGGTCATATCAAATCCATCTTCGGTCTCAATAGTAACTTCATCAGAAGTAATATTCAAAACTTTACCAGTTATGGGCTCATCTAATACAGAAACCGTGTCTCCAATTTTTATCATAATCACTCTTCTTCTTCAAAATTTTGATCAGAATTAACCCTTGCCTTTGACGTTACTTTAGTATTAATTAAAAATACCCCAAGCATTAAAAAGATTAACCCCACACTCTGAACATAGTAGTTTTTATCTACCGCATAAATTTCGCTCATAAGTGCCATTGCCCCAAAAACTATAAAAAGGATACTGCTCACCTTTTTAATCTTGCTGTAATTCATCTATTGATAATTTATCATTTTAAATAAACAAGACGATATTGCCATAGATAATTTGATTACTATCCTAGATAATATCATATCTCATTCTTATCGCAAAAGTATTAAATTATCGATTTTTAATTCCTAAAAAAAAGAACTTAATTATGTATCTTGCAAAACTAAACAACTAACTAATCACCTTTGGAAAAATACATGCTTCCTTGTTTAAACAAAAAGATTTTTGGTGTTGATTGTTTAGGGTGTGGAATGCAAAGAGCTATTTCCCTTCTTTGCCAAGGAGAGTTTGTTGCTGCATTTTACATGTACCCAGCAATTTATCCACTGATATTAGTACTTATATTTTTAGGGCTTAACTTTTTTATCAAATTCAGATATGATAGACTTATTAAAATAAGTCTTATAAGTATTACTATATTAACTATTATCATTAGTTATATCATTAAAATGAGAATCTTTTTTTAACAAATCAATTAAAATTATGGAAAAACAAACACTACCCAACTCTACACTTATTTTGGTTTTTGGTATCTTATCAATATTAGGTTGTTGCTGTTATGGTATTCTCGGAATTATTCTGGCTATCATTGCAATTGTATTGGCAAAAAAAGCCACTGCATTATATAATGAGAATCCAGAATTATACTTAGGATATCAAAATGTAAAAACAGGAAAAATACTTGCCATTATAGGTTTAGTACTTAGTATTATCTATCTGATATATGTAATTGTTTTATTTTCTACAATAGGTTATGATGGTTACATGGAAATGATAGAAGAACTTAGAGGTTCGTATTAAAGAAATTGCATTAAGAAAATAAAAAATATCTTGTTAAGTTCTTCTTTACAGGTTGTTTTTATCATTCTTTTGCTATTTTTGGTAACTATTACTTAAAAACAACTTTTTAAATTAAAACCAAATTTATGGAAACTAATCAAGCAAGACCGAAAAATTACCTAGTTGAATCTATACTAGCTACTCTTTTTTGCTGTCTACCTTTAGGTATTGTAGCAATTATTAATGCTTCAAAAGTAAACTCTGCTTTTGACTCAGGAAATATTGAAGAGGCTCAAAAAGCTTCAAGTGAAGCTAAAAAGTGGATGAAGTATGCAATTATTGCTGGTGTAGTTGGAATTGTACTATATATAGTATTAGTATTAGTTATTGGTATTGGAGGAGCTTTTGCTGGTGGTGGATTCTAAATGAAGATTAAATATTTATTAATAGGGATAGGAATTTCTGTATTGCTATCCCTATATTATTTCTCCGACCCTTCTGGAGTTAGTTATTTTCCTAAATGTCCATTTTACCTACTTACTGGGTTTCATTGCCCTGGATGCGGTAGTCAAAGAGCATTGCACCAATTGTTGCATTTTAACATTATAGAAACACTTAATTACAATGCCTTATACATTCTGGGAATAGGAACAATTGTATACAATTTATCTATAAAAGCAATTAATAAATATGGAAACAAAGACTACTATAACATATTATATCACCCCAAAACTCCAATCGTTATCGGAGTAATAATCGTGTTGTTTTGGATTTTAAGAAATATAGATGTATACCCATTTAATTTACTTGCTCCTTAATAAATTAGAGGAGTGTAAAAGAAGTAAGATACCATTATCAATATATACGAAGTAGCTTTTTTATGGAAAAACTGGCTTCTTACCTAGAAACCCATTTATTTCAATGCCCCACTAAGAGGTTAATTGGTATTGATTGTCTGGGATGCGGTCTACAGCGAAGTTTTATACTACTCATTAGAGGTAATATTACAGCATCATTTTTAATGTATCCTGCACTAATACCAATGCTTATAATGCTTGGGTATCTAACTTCACATTTAATTTTTAAATTTAAAAATGGGGCTAAAATTCTTCAATATTTTTATATACTAAACATTATACTTATCATTACAAATTATTTTATAAAATTCTAATAAATCATATGGAAACTAAACAACAATTACCAAATGCTACGTTGGTATTAATATTTGGTATCGTATCTATTGTCACCTGCTTTTGCTACGGCATTTTAGGGTTGATATTTGGTATCGTTGCATTAGTATTAGCTAAGAATGCCAAAGAACTATACCTACAAAATCCAGAATTATATACTGGATATGAAAATCTTAAAGCCGGTAAAATCTGTGCTCTAATAGGTACAATAATGAGTTCTTTATATCTTCTTTTCTTTATTATCTACATTCTTATTATGGGAGCAATGCTACCTTGGTCAGAAGTGTTTAATCAATAGAAAAATAAATACGAAACAAAAATGAGGCTACTAGTAGCCTCATTTTTTATTTTAACTTTTTAAATAGTATTGTCTTCTATTCAAAATCTTTTAATGTTTTGGTGATGATATCAACACATTCCAAAAGTTGTTCTCTATTCATTACTAATGGTGGTGCAAAACGAATAATATTCCCATGTGTTGGCTTGGCCAAAAGACCGTTTTCTTTAAGAGCAACACATATATTCCAAGCAGTTTCACTATCCTCAGAATCATTAATTAGAATTGCATTTAATAATCCTTTTCCTCTAACTAAGCTTGCTATTTTAGAATTCTCAATATATTTGTTTAATTCTGATCTAAACAGCTCTCCTAATTCAAAGGCGTTTTCTGCTAATTTTTCATCTCTTATCACTTCTAATGCAGCAATAGCTACAACAGCTGCAACTGGATTTCCTCCAAAAGTACTTCCGTGATTACCTGGCTTTATAACACCCATAATCGCATCATCAGCTAGTACTGCAGAAACGGGGTAAGCTCCTCCACTCAGGGCTTTTCCTAAAATTAAAACATCAGGTTTTACGTTCTCATAATTTACTGCGAGCAATTGTCCAGTTCGTGCGATTCCTGTTTGTACTTCGTCTGCAAGAAATAGTACGTTATACCTTTCACAAAGAGCCTTAGCTTTAGCCAGATAACCTTCAGAAGGAACGTATACTCCAGCTTCACCTTGGATTGGTTCAACCAAAAAACCTGCAACATTAGCATTGTTTTCTAATGCTTGCTCTAGAGCAGATAAATTATCATATTCTATTTTAATAAATCCTTCTGTATATGGTCCAAAGTTTTTTCTGGCTATAGGATCATTCGAAAATGATATAATGGTTGTTGTTCTCCCATGAAAATTATTTTCACAAACAATAATCTGAGCTTCATTCTCAGGTATCCCTTTCTTTTCGTAAGCCCATTTTCTACAAAGTTTCAAAGCAGTTTCTACTGCCTCGGCACCTGTATTCATTGGTAATAATTTGTCAAAACCAAAATATTCTGTAGCAAATTTCTCGTACTCCCCTAATTTATCATTATAAAACGCACGAGAGGTAAGGGTTAAAGTTTTTGCTTGATCTACCATTGCTCCAACAATTTTAGGATGACAATGCCCTTGATTTACTGCAGAATATGCACTTAAGAAATCATAATATTTCTTACCTTCTACATCCCATACATATACACCTTCTCCTCTACTCAATACAACCGGTAGTGGGTGGTAATTATGGGCTCCATACTTATCTTCTAATTCAATTGAATGTTGTGATGACTTTTTGTTTAAAACTGCCATTATTCACGTATTAAAAATAAAACTTTACAATTCCTACTTTGACACTAAAATTCAGGAGAGAAATCATCCCAATGAAGTTGGCTGCAAAGTACTAAATATAAGCTTCTTTCTAAAACTCTTGTTAAGATATTTTTCCAGCCAAAGAAGACACCTGTAATTCTAACCTTTTTATTTCTCTTAACAAGGCGTTTTTATCCATTTGCATCCAAGCAAATAATTTGGTCATTATCATAAACATAGCGCATATACATCCTCCTGCAAACCACCGGATAAGCTCATTTGTATTATCAGTCGCTAAAAACTGAACGATACAATACACCAAAAAAACAAATGCTACAAGTGTTACAATATTCATCAGTATTATAATCCATCTATGCTTAGTCTTAAAAAGCCCTCCTATCATTTCGATAAGATTTTGTTCATCTAATTCATCATAAAACTTTGCCTCTTCCTGGGTTAATGTCTCCTTAATTAATTGATCAATATCTTTCTTTTTACTTTCCATGATTTTTATTTTTTAAAATTGTCTTTAACTTTTCTCTAGCCGTAAACAAACGTGATTTAACCGTTCCAGTAGAGACATTTATAATATCACTTATCTCTTTTATACTATATTCTTCTATATAAAAAAGGTTAAGTACTAATTGTTGATTATTAGGTAGTTTTTTTATCATACTTCTGAGTAATTCACTATCGTTTTGAGACTTGCAATCGTTATCTTCTATCACATTTGCATTACCTTCTCTGTAGCTATCCAGACCTTCTATTTCTTTTTTATGCTTCCGTAACCAATCAATAGCATTTCTTGTTACAATAGTTAATGCCCAATTACCAAAACAGTTAGCATCTTTTAATGTACCTATTTTAAGAAAAATGGTACTCCAACTATCTTGCGCTATATCTTTCGAAACCTCCAAATCTCTAGTATACCAATATGCCTGCTTACATAATTTAGCATGCCATCTTTTAACAAGTATTGGTACTGCTTTTTTGCTGCCTGACTGGCATTGTAATACCAACAAAGAATCAAATGTTTTGTTGATGTCTGTCATATTATCCTTTTATAGTATAGACGTACAAAAATGAAATAGGTTCATTTTTTTATTCTTTTTATAAGATATATCGAATATTTAATAAGTATATGCTTTCTATTGTTATTTTTGCGCTATGGCAAGGAAAAAAAGAAGACAGGTTTTCGAAAATATCGAAGTTATTGATGCAGGTGCAAAAGGAAAAAGTATTGCTAAAGCCCCTGATGGAAAAGTTATATTTATTAATAATGCTGTTCCTGGAGATGTAGTAGACATACAAACTACCAAAAAACGTAAAGCTTTCTATGAGGGCTCGGCAACAACATTTCATAAGTTATCCGGTAAACGTGTTGATCCTACTTGTGAACATTTTGGTACTTGTGGTGGATGTAAATGGCAGTTTATGGCGTATGATCATCAACTTGAATATAAACAACAAGAAATTGTAAACAACTTAACCAGATTGGGTAAGGTTGAACTACCAGAAGTAAACTCTATTTTAGGATCAGAAGATCAGTTTTTCTATAGAAACAAAATGGAATTCTCATTTAGTGATAGCAGATGGCTAACTCTCGATGAGATCAAAAGTGATTCTCAAATTGAAAATAGAAATGCCCTAGGGTTTCACATCCCCGGTATGTGGGATAAAATTTTGGATATTAACAAATGTCACCTTCAAGAAGACCCAAGTAATGATATTAGAAACAAAGTAAAATTGTTTGCTACAGAAAATGGTCTTTCTTTTTATAACGCAAGAAATCAACATGGTTTTTTAAGGACATTGATGATTAGAATTGCATCGACCGGAGAAATCATGGTTTTAATACAATTCTTCCATGAAGACATAGAGAAAAGAACCTTACTCTTGGATTACATCTTATCAGAATTCCCTAAAATTACTTCACTTCAATATACAATCAACTCTAAAGGTAATGATACCATTTATGACCAAGAAGTGATTTGTTATAATGGAAAAGATTATATCGAAGAAGAAATGGAAGGCTTACGTTTTAGAATCAATGCAAAATCTTTTTATCAAACCAATTCTAAACAAGCATATGAATTATATAAAGTCACACGAGATTTTGCTAATCTTTCTGGAGAAGAGTTAGTATATGATCTATATACAGGAACAGGAACTATAGCCCAATTTGTTTCAAAAAACGCAAAAAAGGTTATTGGTGTAGAAGCTGTGCCTGAAGCAATCGAAGATGCCAAAGAAAATGCAAGACGTAACAATATAGACAATGTAGAGTTTTATGTCGGTGATATGAAAAAAGTATTTACTAAGGACTTTATCCAGCGCCATGGACAACCTGAAGTGGTGATTACTGACCCGCCTAGAGATGGTATGCATAAAGATGTTGTTGGTCAATTATTAAACATTTCTCCTCAAAAAATAGTGTATGTAAGCTGTAATAGTGCCACACAAGCTCGAGATCTAGCGTTATTAGATGAAATGTATAAAGTAAGTAAAGTACAACCAGTTGATATGTTCCCACAGACTTATCATGTGGAAAATGTGGTGCTTTTAGAAAAAAGATAACTTAAGATGTATTGTATACTAAATCAATTGCTATTTTCATGTTACTAATTACAGAAAATCGTTAGATTTACCAGCAAACTGTGCCCTAAATTCAATTATAAATTCTTACTTAATTTGATTAGCAACATGCTCTATCTGAAACCGTCTTTATTTTTGAGAAATAACCAGTAGTAATTGGTTTATTTTTTTAATTTTGGTCACGAAAACAACAATTCAAAACTTGTTTTTGTTTTAATGTTTTACTTTAATAAGTTGCTTTTTTGTTCTCATATTTATACGAGAACTTATAAAAAGTATATCGCCTTAGTAATTTAATTTTACTAAGAAAAAGATACTATATGAGAGTACACAAATATTTATTGTCTATATTAACAGCTGTTTTTATTTTATATTTAAATTCGGCTTGCGAAAGAGATGACATCTGTGCAGAAGGCACTCCAACCACACCTTTTTTAGTCATAAAATTTCTAGATTTTGATACTGGAACCGAAATTAAATCTCCTGCTGAGTTAGAGGTTAAAGCCGTAGGTATTGAAACCCCTTTTACTTTAGGAAGTACCCAAGACTCTATCCTGATACCGCTTAAAAATGATGTTTCTATTACCGATTATGAATTTACAATAAACTCTGACACCACTAATAATGGTGACACTGATCCCCTGCCTAATAAAGACACAGTTAGTTTTCAATACACAACTGAAGAAGAATATGTGAGTAGTGCTTGTGGATTTAAAATCAATTACAAAGGTCTTACTGTATCACCACCAGAAGCTGGCAATGATGGTAGTTGGATCCAAGATATAACAATACAAAGAGAGAACGTAACCGATGAAACAGCTGCACATATATTTATTTTTCATTAATCTTTTAGCTTCTTTCTGTATTTATAGTCAGGAAGAGAAAAAAGTTAGCCCAACAGATACTCTACCTCCTGCAGAAAAATATGGTTTGAGAGCTGGTGTTGATCTTGGCAGGTTAGTACGTACAGCATTAGATGATAACTATTCAGGTTTTGAAATTGTTGGAGACTATAGATTTTATAAAAAGTTTTATTTCGCTGCTGAAATAGGTAATGAATCCTTAATAAGAGATGAAGAAAACATCAATACTGAAGGTTCTGGAAACTACATTAGAGCCGGATTAGATTATAATGTCTATGATAATTGGTATGGGATGCAAAATAGTATTTATGTAGGGTTGCGATATGGCTTTTCCTCTTTTGAGCAAACTCTGAATGATTATACTATCTTTACTGGCACAGATTATTTTGGTCCAAATCAAATAACAGAGACTATAAAATCTGATGGTCTAAATGCAAGTTGGCTTGAATTAGTTCTAGGTATAAAAGTAGAAGTTTTAAACAATCTATACTTAGGTGCAAATGTATCGCTGAGAAGCCTCGTTAGTGAAAAAAAACCCGATCGATTTGACAACCTGTATATCCCTGGATTTGGACGAACAAATGATTTTAGCAGCATTGGTGTTGGCTATGGGTATTCTATAAGCTACCTTATTCCCTTTTTTAAGAAGAAAAAGTAGCCATGCTTCTTAATGTACATTTGTAAAAAGTTATAACTAAATTTATTTCTGTATCTCGTATACTCTTTTTGCTTTACAATTCTTAGAAGACTTTATAAGTTTCCAATTATAATAATGCGTAACAATTAAAAAACCAGTCGCAAAGAAATGTAAAACTCTTTCTACCAAATGGTACCTCACTAAAAAGCCAATACAAAAAAGAAGCAAAGCGATTAGAAATAAATACATTGGCATTCTCTCTCCATGAAAATTTTTATAACCATTGTACATTGCAATAAATGCAATAAGAAGGCTTGTTGAAACAAAAAACAACTCATAGACTTCTTCTGCAAAAAAAGCAACACCCATCATTGGAAAAAGCGTTATAAGCACGGGTAGTAGTATGCAGTGTAGCATACAAAGAAAAGAAGCAGAAAACCCAACTATATCCCAGTTTACTCGTATTATTTTCCCTATCATAATATTATTTTAATTAAGTAATTATCTACTACAAATCATGCTTTCAATTATCAAGACAGACATAAACTCAAAGCAAGCACTACTGCAACATTGTTGCGATAGTGCAAATATAAGATCATTAATTAGTTTTTAGGTAAAAAACACTAAAAACGTTTTTTACTTACTTTAGAAAAAGAAATAAGATAATATTTTAAGAAAAACTTAAATAAAGTATAAACTATTAATCAGTTTATTTACGGTTAGTTTTGATATTTAGCCTTTTTACTTCCTGCATACATCTCATATTTAACCAATCTAGCTTCTAATTTGCCATTAAATACCTTTATCTTCCGAGATGGTCTGAGACCAACATATTTTAATGCAGGTAGATTTGCAGTAATAAACCACGCATTAGTCCCAGGATAATTTTGTTTGAGTGTATTCCCTATTTGACCATAAAACTCTTCTATGTCAATTTCCAAGCGCTCATCATATGGGGGGTTAAACACCATATGTAGTGGTCCTTCGACTTCTTTTGCCGTTTCAAAAAAATCTCCCTCCTTGATTTTTACAAAATCTGTAAGATTTGCATTTTCTACATTAACATTTGCTTTTCTTACTGCAGAATACTCCTTATCTATTCCAATTATTGAATGATGAAAATCTCTGGTTTTATTAAGGCAGGCTTCTTCAATTTTTTCAAACAAGTCCAAATCCCAATCTAGCCATTTTTCAAAAGCAAATTCTTTCCTATTCAAATTTGCTGGTATATTACAAGCGATCATTGCAGCTTCAATAGCCATTGTACCACTACCACACATAGGATCTAGAAAGTCACATTGCCCATCCCAACCTGAGAGCAACAACAAACCGGCAGCCAAAACTTCGTTAATCGGTGCTATATTGGTTGCAGTTCGGTATCCTCTATGGTGTAAAGAACCTCCAGAACTGTCTAATGATATAGTACATAAATCACGTTGAATATGAACATCAATAGAAAGGTCCGGATGCTCTGTATCAACATTAGGTCTTTTCCCCGTTTCTTTTCTAAATTTATCTACAATAGCATCTTTTGTTTTTAAGGCAATAAATTTAGAATGACTAAAAATGGTTGAGTTTACTGTTGCCGAAATTGCAAAAGTATCTTCTAAACTTAAATACTCTTCCCAACGAATACTTTGAACAAAATCATAAATATCTTTTTCATTTCTTACTTTCCTTGATGTAATGGGTTTCAAGATTTTTACTGCAGTTCTTAGGCATAAATTTGCTTTATACATGAAACCTGTATCACCATAAAAACTAACCATACGGTTTCCTACCTCTACCTTTTGTGCTCCTAACTTTCTAAGTTCACTTGCCAGAACTTCTTCAAAACCAAAAAGGGTTTTGGCAACCATCTTGAATGAATTACTCACTATTGTTATTTTGAATATTAAACATTTAAAGTTTTTTGCTGTAAGGTTTAAAACTTTAAACGACTTCTACAATTAAACCGTAAAAATACATTAATTTTGCGCCCTATGCTAAAAGATTCAACAATGTGGTATGCGTCATGGTTTGACACACCGTACTATCATATCTTGTATAAAGATAGAGATCATACTGAAGCTAAGAATTTTATGGATAATCTCACCAACTATCTAAGTCTAGAAAAAGGTGAAAAAATTTTAGATTTAGCTTGTGGAAAAGGTCGTCATAGTATCTATTTAAATAAATTAGGTTATGATGTAACTGGTGTAGATCTCTCTAAAAACAGTATTGAATATGCATCTCAATATGAAAATGATACTCTAAAGTTTAGAGTTCATGATATGTGCAAACCTTATTCAGAACAATTCTCTGCCGTTTTTAATTTATTCACTAGTTTTGGGTATTTTGATAAAGAAGAGGATAATCTTAACACCATCAAATCCATTAGCACTAACCTTACAGAAAAAGGTTTCGGAGTTATTGATTTTATGAATGTAGACTATATTATCGAAAACCTTGTTCCTGAAGAAAAAAAAATAGTCAATGATATTACTTTTAACATTAAAAGATACTACGAAGAAGGGTATATATTTAAGGAAATCCGATTTATACATAACAACGAAGAATTTTTCTATACTGAACGAGTTAAGAGTATAACTCTAGAAAAATTTAAAGAATATTTTAAAAAAGCTAATATCGATTTGCTTGATGTTTTTGGTAATTATCAATTACAAAAGTTTAATAAAAACACTTCACCAAGACTCATACTAATTTTTAAATAGTGTACAACTATATATTATCCATAACCGCTGTATTTATTGGGGCTTTATTTGTGTTCCTTTTCAAAGCATCCAATCAAAAAAACTTAAAATTACTTTTAGCTTTCAGTGGTGCTTTCCTTCTTGCTATTACTATTTTTGAACTTTTACCAGAAGTGTTCGAAGACAATCCATTTGCAAAACGTACTGGAGTATGGATTATGATTGGTATTTTACTTCAAAAGGTATTAGAATATTTCTCCAAAGGTGCAGAACATGGTCATATTCATTTACAAAAGAACACATATAAAATTCCGAAACTCTTATTTTTTAGTTTAGGATTGCATGCGATTTTAGAAGGATTCCCTCTTCACCATACTGATGGATTATTAATGGGTATTATTATTCATAAGATTCCTATCGCTATGATTTTAACAACTTTTCTACTCAACACAAAAATCAAAAAGACTGTTGTCTTTTTTTCATTAATTCTATTTGCATTAATGACGCCATTGGGGGCTTTTCTTGCTGATAATTTTACACTTACCCAGGATTACTATAAGGAAATAACCGCTTTAGTCATTGGTATATTTCTTCATGTATCAACCACTATTCTTTTCGAAAGTAATGAAGGGCATAAGTTTAACATTACAAAACTAATGGTTATTCTTGTTGCCACCGCTGCAGCTTATCTAATATAATATGTTTAGTAAATCAGAATCAAAACAAATACGGGAAGAATTCTGGACAAGTTTCGGAAAAAAATACCCTCGTAAATGGCTCTTGTATAACACCAAGATCAAAGATGTAACACTAAAATTTACATTTACCACAAAAAAAGCTCAGGTATCAATTGATATAGAGCCCTATGACGAAGTGATCAAAGTATATTATTATGACAAATTATTAAGTCTAAAAAACGTAATTATTTCAGAGTATATCCCTGATACTATATATAATGATCAATACGAATTAGAAAATGGGAAAGTTATTTCTCGCTTGTATGTAGAATTGCTTAATGTAAGTATTCATAATAAAACAAGTTGGGAAAAGGCTATGGTGTTTCTTCATGATAATATGCTCAAGCTAGAAGCTTTCTTTAGAGAATATAAGGATTTTATAGACAACTAATATTATATATAAAAAACCGCTTCTAAAAATAGAAGCGGCATCACAATGGATCATCAATACTTTGAGTAAAAAATTAATTGATGTAACCCACCATCAAATCAACTATTAATATTATTAAGATTATTCATCAAGTACATCCTCTATCTTAGAAACCCATCCGTGTACTGGTTCAAATAATCTCTTTTTGGTTTTATTTGCATCAGTTGCATATTCTAGTTGGATAGTTCCGCTAGCTACTGGATCAATGTTTGCTCCATCCTTGTATGCCCATATCGTTATTTTAAGATCATAGATTTTTCCTGCTGTTAGTTTATCCTGAGTTAAACGTAATAACTCTAAAAATGCATAATCTGCCACATTATTGGATGTATTGATAGTAACTCTAGGGAACCAAAAGTAGAATCTACCTTTATCATCATCAATCTGTGGTATATTATTACCGAAAACTGAGCTAGAATTACGCAATGCTTCGCGATCTGTCTTCTGTCCTGCCATTTCATAGGTTATATTAAACCATGCCCCAGGATGCGATTGCTCTAGAGGTTTTTCAAAATATGGTTTAAAAGCTACCGTCTCTCCCAGAATTTGTTTTGTAATAAAATTAGCCTCTTTCTCTGTGGGCTGGTTATCTTTTTGGTTTCTCAAAACATTAGTAGATTTTGCAAAAGCTATTTTACCTACATAGTTTTTGTAAACATCATACTTCATTAATTTCTTCTTAGTTTTATCACTAGCAGCACCTTTTAATGTACCAACAATCATATCTAGTTTAGCTTGTGCTGTCTCTATATCCCAGGTATCAAATTGAGTCATATCTTTGGCAAATACATTTACAACTTCTCTGGTAGCAAATAAAGGAATTGGGTCTTCATATCTATCCAAACTTCTGTTTCCTGAGATTACTGCAAAAACGCCAGGATCAACTTCTACCATTTCGATATAACTACTTGCAGAAGCAGAAGGCCAGACAAAAAACATTTTTATCTGATGTTTTCTATAATAGCTTTCTTTCATTGTAAATTTATATGTAGGATTATCAGGATCTGTAAAAAAAACATGTAATTGATTAACAATTTTTCCTTCAGCACTCTTAACAAAACGTAAGCCCATATCACTCTTCTCCTTAAAGCTAAAATATTGCCCGCTAATCTTCATTTCATCATTTTCGGAGCTAAATTCCGCAAATTTTGCTTTTGTATTTCCTTTTTTCTTTTTGTTCTTTTTTCCTTTCTTCCTCATTGACTTAATAAGGCTTCTGCCCAATTGAGCTTCAACAGTATTATTTATACCGATAATTAGAAACAGGCTAAAAATCGCAGTTAATAAAGTTTGTTTTTTCATTCTATAAAATTTTAATTAGTGTTAGTTAAAAATTAAGCGTTACTTTTTTTGTTTGTTTTATTGTATTCCCATTATTACCAGCGGTTCCATTACGACCCCGACTGGCTGTCGAATATTTTGGGGATCCTCCTTTCCCCCCTTTTCCTCCACTAGTATTAATTATAATGTTATGTTTTGTTACCGATGGGTCTTTGATAAAAGTTACATTTCCTCCAGCTCCACCATATCCTCCATTGCCACCATTTGGTCTACTGCTTGTACCATCAAAACCATTCATCCCTTGCCCCCCTATTGCATTAATAATAAGTTGGGTTTCTGGTGTTAATTTATATCTAGCGATAATTTTATTTTTGGTAGTATTAAAAATTTCGATTTTGTTTATTTTCTTTCCAGTTTGCTTATGAGTTACAGTTTTAACTTTTACTGTTAAGTTATCTGCTCTACCGGCATGTTGTCCATCCATACCCTGACTTACTGCCATATGTTTTTCTCGCTCATATCCCCAAAATCCATTTTGATTTACCTTTATAGCCACATCATTTGTCATATTGATATTTTTGATTGCTTTTAGAGATGGGTGATATACAGAAGTTACTTTAAGTACCAGTTTATCCTCAGGTATCTGTGTTGCATCCTCATCTACCCTCACAATATCGATAGTGTTACTACATCCTTGGTGTGATAATTTAAAGTCGTCCCAAGGTAACTTGCCTTTAAGATTTTTAGTTTTTCGCTTAGTACCATCCTTCAAAGTAGCTATAACTCCGTAGTGAATGGCTTCACTAAAATGTCCAACTTTTGAAGGTTCTTCGACCAATTGGATTTCAATCTTTGAAACCTGTTTTCCTTCAAGAGAATTTGCTTTTCGTTCTGCTTCTACCATTTTGGCTTTAGCTTGCTTTACATTAGCTCTTGCTCCTGTTTGATTTTTAAACGTTGCGGTTGCATAAGTCGCGACATTTTTGTTTGTAACCTCCCAACTTGCTCCAAAATCTCCTCCAGGTTTTACCAAAATATATTTTGTCGTGGCTTGTTGCTTACCATTCCATGAATAATAGACCGCATAATCTTTCATAAAAGAGAGACGGTATGTTTTGTAAGCAAAATAGGCAGGATACCCTGGTACATCAGGCTTAAATAGTTCGTCCAAAATACCTGAACGTTTTACTAAGACTTGTGATACATCATCTCTAACTTTTGTAATCTCTACTGGCCATGTTTTTTTTATTTTTTCAAATTTTTCTTTGTCGGTAACTTTGTAAACAGTGTATTTTCCAGATTCAAATTGTTGAAGAATCTCATTTTGGCTTTTTTGCGCTTTAGCTGAACAAAAAACAATACAGGTAATAACCATCAAATAGGTAGTTAAATATCTCATAGGAATCGTTAGTAATTAATTATGCCATATACTTGAATGAATACAAGCGCTATTTGAAGTTATCATTAGGCAACATTTTACACACTTGTATATACCATATCAATAGGTCTACTGAATTTAAGAGTGGGATTCTAAAAAAGGACACTCCAAAGAATAGTGTTTTACAATATTGTGGTAAAGTCCCGGAAAGGTTTCCCCAAATCTTCCCGGGATGTCAAAAACACATTTGGATTAAATGTCTACTTAAAGAAATTTTGACAATTTTACCGTCTTACCACACATATCGCTTGTTATTTTAAAGATAACATCACCTTTTCTACCACTGTTTGCCCAGCGTATTTCTTTACCTGTATTGCAGGTAATACTCGTTTTTGACCCTTTATTGAGAGTAACAAACCCTCTACCTGTATGAATACTCACTTTTTCTTTGGTATCATTAACCAAAGAAAAACTACTAACTGCTTCTTCTATTATTAACTCATTATTGTTATCATTCTCTATACCTGTAAAAGAACTTAGTGTTATAAAGCTTATTAAAATTAGGATTGTTTTCATTGTTTTCATTGTTTTCATTTTTTTTGTTTTTTTTGTTTTTTTCATGAGTATGATACTATAAAGTATAGATCTCACTCATAGATTTATAAATTGATTTTGGGGATTACTTATTCTCTGAGATCGTTATAATTTCTTTTTCAGATAAATTTCTGTTGTAAATTGCTATGTCGTCTATCAGTCCTTGAAAAGGAGAAGGTGCGCATAACGACCCTGTACTACTTAGAAAGTTCCCAACGGCTAAACGACCATTAGTATTTTTGATTTCTGTAGGTAAAGTACCTTTGGTCCATGTTAATACTGTTTTCTGCCTAACTCCGTTAACATATGCTTGTATACGATCTTTCCCATCATTGGTATCTATAGCACCATCATAGTTAACTACTATATGTGACCATTCGTTTTTTACAATACTTACTTCGCTTTCTACTACCCTGTTATTTGCATTAGCCCCATCTTCTAAGTCCTCATAAAACACAACCCTGAGTTTACCTGCCTTATCTATAGCTATATAAAATTCTTGATTAGATTCATTGCAACCATCAGGCTGAGAAACTGTTCCCAGGATGCTACTTAGTACTTTTCCATCATCGGAATAGGCTGATGGTTTTACCCAGACAGATACTGAAAATTTATGATCTTTTCCTGCAAAAAAACTTTGATCTCCCAGATCAATAACATCGGCAGCATCTATAAACGAATAAGCTCCCAAAGGTGATAAAAACCTATCTTCTTCTAAAATTGCACCATCTACAGAACCATTGGCAGTACCTACTTCGTCAGCTGCTTTATTTGTAAAGGGATAGTAAGCCTGTAACCCATTTCTGGGTATAGGTGAAATTGTACTTATCTTTATACTTCCGAACGTAGTAAAAGTATCATCCGAAACAGCTACAATTATTTCATATGAATTTCTTGTTCTAAAATCTAATGCCTTTCCTGACGCAAGACTTATTATTCCTTCACTATTTATAGCAAATAAATCATTACTATTTGTGTCGATGTTATATTTCAAAACATCACCGTTAGGATCTGTTGCTTTGATAGAACCTATACTACCACCACTCATTGAATTTTCTGCTACATTAAAAGAATGCATTCCTATTTTTGGTGCTCCACTAACAGCAGTAGTAGTGGTTGTTTCATCATCACTACTGCAAGAAACAAGTGACACAGTTATAGATAACAGTAGAAGTGTTTTGTTTATTTTTTTCATATTGTAATTCTTTATTTTATTTATATTTTTAGTTTTCCTTTTCCTAGAGTCTTATTTTTTTATTCAAAATGTAGTGAAGCAGTGATCTCGTAAAAAATACTGTCTCTTATCTAAAAGGAGTATTAGAAAGAAAAAAGGTTACCCTCCAAACATCATTTTTTTTCTGGCAACTAATTATCCAATAATTTATTCTAGAATTGATACAGCCAAGGGTTATGGCATATACTGAAAAGCACGTATTGCTCTAACTGCATAATTAGCTCCATGATAATTTTGTGCTTTCCCTCCAACGCTAAACCTAACTAACCACCAACTAGTCGAATAAAGGCTTACTCTAGTAGAACTCCAATACCAATCGGATTCATCAAATGCTGTACCTCCATTTGCTAATGCTGTTGAATTAATTTTTGACTTGTTTTGGTACATTTCAATTAACTCAGTATCAGAAGGCAGGTACCAGTCCATTTGGTCGCCTACGACCAAATTATAACAATAATTAGATGCATTTGTTTGTGTTAGTCTAACACTACTATCTTTAACATAGCACATCTTAACATTTGTATTATCCGTAGGATCAATCCAAAAAATTACTCCATCTTGAAAATAATCTCCGATAGCTGGATCCCATACATCCATTACATTAACAGTAGCGTTTCTAGAATGAGTAAGATTCCCATCAGACACCTGTATCGTTATCCTATGACTCGTTGCGGTTTCATAATCTAACTTTTTTCCAGGTGCTAAACTTAAATCACCATTCGTAGTAATTTCGAATAGCTGATCTGGATTACTGGTTAATGAAAATGTAAGATTATCTCCCTCGGGGTCAGTTGCAGTAACTGTTGTAAAAACTGCTGTATCTGCTATATTTTCTCTAATATCAGGTACAGGAAAAGAGTTAAAATCTCTCAGTACGGGAGCTTCATTTACATTGACTACATTTATAGTAATATCTGCGGAAGCTGTTAAACTACCATCATCAACTGTTACTGTTACCACATGACTAGTCTTTGATTCAAAATCTAAAGATTCTCCTTGTGATAGTTTAATATGATTATCGGTAATACTAAACTGTACCTTAGCTCCAGTCGGATTTATAAGACTATAATTTAAATTGTCCCCTTCAGGATCTGTAGCCACTACAGTTGCCAGTACATTTGCACCTCCTCTATCTTCTGATACATCAAAAGTCTGAGCTACAATTATAGGTTGTTTATTGTCATCTATATTGGTAACATTAATGGTAACTTTTGCCGAAGATTTAAGGTTTTCATCAGTAACTTCCACTGTTATTTCGTGTAAAGTTTTTCCTTCAAAATCCAATAATTTTCCGGCGGCAAGACTTATTGCTCCTGCAGTAGTAATTTCAAATAAATCATCACTATCGGTAGTAATACTAAAGGATAATGTATCTCCATCGGGATCAGTTGCTTTTACAGTACCCAATATATCTATATCTGATACTGCTTCTGACACATTAAAAGATTGCGCACTAATCTCTGGTGCATTGTTTTTTGGTGGTTGGATTATTGGTTCATCATCTTTATTACACGAAAATGTGACAAGTACCAATATCAATAACTTAAGCAGAGTAGTTGTTTTTGTCATAACTAAATTTTAGGATTTATAATTCACAGAGCAAGAATAGCTACAAATCAGGAGGTAGATATAAATGAGTTTCTGAAATACACATTTGAGTTTCTGAATAGAAGAGGTAAAATTTGAAGCCTAGCTAGTTAAACAAAGCCTTGCTTAAATTAGATGTATCAAGTAGTATAAACAAAAAAAGCGAAATACATGCTAATCATGTATTTCGCTTTCTGAACTTAAAAAAGAATGGCAGACTAAGTATAATCCAAAACAAGTTATATATAACTAAGGTTTTAGAACACTAATCAATTTATATGTTACTGACTATTTCTAAAAAAGCTTCCTTTTTTTCTTTACTAATAGATACAGCCTTTCCATTATCCATTATAATATACCCACCATCACTTTTTACATAACGTTGGATATATTTAAGGTTTATTAAATAGGATCGGTGCGGCTTATAAAAAGTAGGAATATTTTGTAACAGATTTACAAAATGTTTTAAGGTTTTACTTATCAAAATTTCGTTTTCAGAAGTTGTAGTTATTTTGGTATACATCCCATCGGCTTCCATCATAATGATATCCTCAAATTCGATAAACTTGATTCCATCTGCAACAGGAAGACCTATTTTTTTAAAGTTTGATGAAGAAAGGCTATTTTTTAACTCTTCAAGTTTATTTGTTATTTGCGATTTTCCAAGTATAGCCATTGCTTTATTAACTGCCTCTTTTACCTGACTGGGGCGTACCGGTTTTAACAGATAATCTATAGCCGAAAGCTGAAAAGCTTGTATTGCATACTCACTATATGCTGTAGTGAAAATAATTTCAAAATTCACCACATCTTTTTCTATAAAATTTAATATCTCTAAACCAGAGTGTTCTGGCATTTCGATATCTAAAAAAACTATATTAGGTTCCTCAGATTTTATGATTTCTACTCCAGTAATAAGATCCCCAGCTTCATAAATCTGCGTTATCTTTGGGCAGTTTTCTTCTACTAAAACACGTAACAAATTACGTGCCTTGCGCTCATCGTCTATAATAATTGCTTTCATTTGTATCTTTATATTTTAGTGTTTGGTTATTGGAATACTCAAAACCACTTTGGTACCTGTAGGCTCTTTTTCTTGACTGAAGATATCAATAATTTCTACCCCTATTTTTTTATCTTTTCCGTAATTAAGTAGATCTAGTCGTTCTTCTGTTGCTTTTGCTGCAAAAGATTTATGTAAGATGTTTCTCTTCTCTCTAAATTCTTTTGCCTTAGCTCTACCTACTCCATTATCCTCTATAACACACTGAATGTTTTTTTCTTCAGAAGTCAAAAAACTAATCATTAACTTCCTGTTTTCTTTTTTATGTAGCAGCCCATGTTTTAAGGCATTCTCAATATATGGTTGAATCAACATAGTAGGAATGTATATTAAATCTTTATTTAATTTTTCTGAGACCTTCACTGTGTAATGCAGTGTATCTTCAAAACGAAGACTCTCTAAATCCAAATACATAATCAAACTATCAATTTCTTCTTGAAGAGATATTATACCTGTATCGCTATGACATAAATAAGTACGGATCAAGTCTGCAAATTTTCCGAGATAATCACTGGCTTCATTTTTTTTATTCAACACAATATATTCCTGAATAGAGTTTAATGCATTAAATATAAAATGGGGATTCATTTGCGCTTTTAATGCTTTAAGTTCGCTATCTCTATATTGTTTTTCTAATGCTAGCCTTTTTTGAGTTTCGCGAAGTTCTATCGTTATCAGTTCTGCTTTTTTCCGAGCGTTTAATCTTCCAAAGAAAAACAATGAAGAAAGTAATATCAGAGCTGCAATAATTACAGCAGCAACAAGAAAATTCATGTTTTTTTTACTAGTAGCCTCTGCCAGACTTGCTTTAACTTCAGCTGTTTCTCTTTCAGCACTGATTTTATCCGTTTCATATTTAATCTTCATATCAGCAATTAACTTCTTTCGTTCTATAGAGTCAATAGAATCTTTAATTTTCACATACACCTTGTTAGCTGCTGTTGCTTTTTTTTGATCCCCAAGAATACTATACCCTATAAAAAGATGTTGATTGATAAATTTTACAAAAGCCAACTGTCCTGCTTTCTCATAAAGCTCTAACGCTTCCAAATATATAGGAATTGATTCAGCATGTTTTCCTTGTAAAGATTGTATTGTAGCAAGGTGATACAAGGGACTTGCTACAGCTATACCGCCATTATTAATACTTTTATAATAATCAACAATTTTATTAAAGTATAAAGTAGCCTCTTTAAATCTATGCTGTTTTTTATATAAAGCCCCCAAACTATTCATCATAAGCATTTCTCCTCTAATAAACTTTATTTCTCTACACATTTCAATAGCGGTTTGGTATGCTGTTTCTGCCTTATCCAGTTCTTCAAGTTCACTATATACATTACCCAAATTATAGTACATCCTTGCTTTATTTGAAGAGGGTGGGTCATTCTTCACTAAATCGAGATTTTCTAATCCTAATTCTAAACTTTTTTTGATACTTCCGGTACTACCATAGGTATAAAGCAGTTCGCTATTAACAGCTATTTTTTGTTGTTTAGTTCCAAAAGAATCTATAATACCCTTTGCTATTATTGAAGACTCCAACGCTTCAGCACTCAACCCTCTTTTCCTATAAAATCTAGATAAGTAATTATAAACGGTACCTTCTTTCTTTTTATCTTTCAATACTTTTGAGATTTCTAAAGCTTCTTCTAAATACGAAAGTGATTTTTCTACTTCCCTATCCATATAGTAATAAGAAATCTCAAGAAGTGTATTAATCCTTATGGTATCTCTATTTTGCTGAGTTCTTAGGAGATTAGACAAACTATCCAGCTTATTCTTTTGAGAAAAAGCAATTGACGTTACAAATAGAAGGCATAATAAAAAAAGTGATTTTTGAAACATATACAATTGGAGTTGAGTTATTTCTTGGATTGATCAAAATTATAATATAAAATTAAGGCATTATACTTCTATTATCCTCCTTTAGTTTCTGAAATGTGTTTTTGGTCTGCTAAAGCTTCTAGTATAAAAGAAAAAAAAATACTTTATTAGTCTGCCTTTTCATTTTTGAGGTATCCATTAAAGCTATATATCAATAACTTATATTGTTCGTCAAATTCTTTCAATCAACTTTTTCTAAGTTCTATATATATCAAAAAGGTAATTTAGTATAGTAACTCAGATAGGAATTAGATTTTGAATTATTAGTTACAAAATACAATAAATGTAGTATTATTCCTTCTTATATTCTATATTTTATAAAAACAAAACACTTTTTAACTATTTTTAATGTATTTCATCGAATTTATGTATATATTTTCTTATATTTAAGAGCCCCTAATTTTGCCTAACAATGAAAATCTTAAAAACTCATACACGTGTCCTACTATTGCTATACTTCAATTTATTCTGCTCGATAGTTTATGCTCAACATGAATATGAAAAAAAATCATACTCCGAGTTAGAGAATATCATTACACAAACTGAAAATCATTTCAATACATTAGGAAGAGCCAATGCTATAAAAACGATCGAAACAATCATTGATATTTCCGAAAAATTTAATTCTCAAAAAAAGTATCAAATAAGGGCACGCTTATATAACACTCTAGGGAAAATTCACTATTCTAACAAGAATTATAAGGAGGCCATTCAGAATTACAAAATAGCCGAATTATATGTAAAGGAACTTGGTGGTTTTCCTGAAATAGCCTTAAAAATAAATAACAATATTGCCCTTGTATATCTTTATGGCTTTAACAAGCCTAAAAAAGCTTTAAAAAAAATCAAGTACATATATGAAAACAGTAATGACATAAACGAAAAGTCTCGTCATATTCTAGCATTAAACCTTGCTTCTATCTATATTAAAATTAAAAAGTATGACAAAGCATATGATTTATTAAAAAAATGTAAGCAATATTTTAGAGGTAACAAACTGGCCCTACCCACTAGATTAGTTACCACTTATACAAAATATGGTGAGTACTATTTTTACAAAAGAGATTATCAAAACTCCATCCGATATTATGAATTAGCAGCATCTTTGGCAGAAGAAAATCATCTTTTTAGAAAGGCAATGGACGTCTATAAAAAATATGAAGATTTACTCGTGCATATTGGTGAAAAAGATAGAGCATATAATATTCTTAAAAAGTATACAAAACATCATCAAACTGCATTAGAAAAAGAAAAAGAGGAGACCGAGCAATATAAAAAACAACTTGTAGTAAGTGAGCAAAGAAATACTCAAGAAACAAAAAGAGCAGAAAAATCCGAAACTAGATCCTTATTTACCCTTTCTCTACTTCTATTATGCTTAATCCTTTTTTGCTTCTTCATTTACAACCATAACAAAACTAAAGTTCTTGGTAAATCATTAGCTACAAAAAATAAACAGTTAGAAATCGCAAAGGATAAATCCGACCGCATGGCTGCTGCTAAAACAAAATTTATTTCTACGGTTAGTCATGAGTTAAGAACACCGTTGTATGGAGTTATAGGTCTATCATCTGTTTTATTAGAGAGAAATAAAAACAAGGAAGATTATAAGTTTATTAAACTTATGAAATTCTCAGCTGACCATTTGCTTAATCTAATTAATGATGTATTACAGTTAGCAAAAATGGAATCCTATGAGGTAAACCTTGAATCCTCTAGCTATAACCTTAAAAATTTAGCCGAAAACATCAAAAATTCCTTTGAATATCAAACCTCAAAAAATGGTAACACCTTACATCTTAATCTTGACTCCAAAATTCCTAAACGACTAATTGGAGATCCTTTAAGGTTATCACAAATATTCATTAACCTTATTAGTAATGCAAACAAGTTTACAAAAAACGGTAATATCTGGTTAAATTTTATAAACCCTATTATTACCGATGACAAGGTACAAATCACTATTGAAATAAAAGATGATGGTAGGGGGATACCTCTTGATAAACAGGAGACGATTTTTAATAAATTCTCTCAAGCTGACTCAAAAGATCATACTACAGGTACAGGACTTGGTTTGCATATTGTAAAAAATTTGGTGGAACTTCATGGGGGTAATATCGAACTAAAAAGTACTCCCGGAAAAGGATCTATATTTTATTTTACTATTGTTATCAAAATAGACATTGAAAACAAAGAGACGGAGATTACAAATGCCAAAGAACAAAAAAACCAATTTATAAACACTAAGGACTACAATATACTAATTGTTGAGGATAATAAAGTAAATCAAGTCGTAACTCAAAATGTTCTTAAAATAAAGGGATACAATTCTGAAATTGCCAATGATGGTCTTATAGCTATTGATATGGTAAAGAAAAAAAATTATGATCTTATCTTAATGGATATAAATATGCCTAATATGAATGGCATAGAGTCTACAAAAATTATTAGACAGCTTAACATCAATGTTCCTATCATTGCTCTTAGTGCTTCAGATACATCAGAAACTATCGAGTTGATATCTCAAAAAACTTCAGGTTTTAATGATTTTCTTAGAAAACCATATAAGAATGAAGAATTTTTCGATAAAATTGAAAAAAGTATTCAAAATATAATTTAAAGACACTTGTCTTGTATTGAAATCTTATAGCGCCTACTTATTATTGAGATAAAAAAAAACCCTTCATATTGCTATGAAGGGTTTCAAGGAAGGCGGCGACCTACTCTCCCACGATTGTAGTACCATTGGCGCTATCAGGCTTAACTTCTCTGTTCGGAATGGTAAGAGGTGAGCCCTGATGCTATAACCA
>NZ_POYJ01000009.1 GCF_002895435.1 Aquimarina sediminis | reverse complement strand
AGCCTGATAGCGCCAATGGTACTACAATCGTGGGAGAGTAGGTCGCCGCCTTCCTTGAAACCCTTCATAGCAATATGAGGGGTTTTTTTATACCATAAATTTAAGGTCAAACGGATTAGATGTGAATGTTATAAAAATGAATTATAGGAATATTTCCTAATATTAGGAAATATTCCTATAATTCATTTTTTTGTAGTAGTTTTGTGTTTCTTAACTAAAGAATGATGCAAGACCAATTATACACTGTTATTGATGTAGAAACTACAGGAAAAGGTATTAAAGGTAATCGTATTACCGAAATTTGTATTGTGCTATTACGAGGCAATAAGATTCAGGATAAATTTACTTCCTTAGTTAACCCTGAACAAAATATCCCAGCATTTATTACAGGACTTACTGGGATAGATGATAATATGGTTAGAAAGGCTCCAAAATTTCATGAAATAGCAAAACATATAATCGAAATAACAACAGAAGCTGTTTTTGTAGCTCATAATGTGAATTTTGATTACAATGTTATAAGAGATGAGTTTAAGAGAATAGGGTATACATTTACTAGGAAAAAATTATGTACTGTTCGTCTTTCGAGAAAATTAATGCCAGGATTATTTTCTTATAGCTTAGGAAGGCTTTGTTCATCACTGAATATTCCGTTAGTTGATCGGCATCGTGCAGAAGGAGATACTGATGCTACAGTTATATTATTTCAACGTATTTTAGAACTTGACTCGGAATTTTCAGTAATAAACTCTTTTTTACATGCTTATTCTAAAGAAGCAACACTTCCTCCTCATTTAGATGCAAGTATTATAAATCACTTACCTGAGCAAACAGGGATATACTTATTTAAAGATAAAAAAGGAAAAGTTATTTATGCTGGTAAAGCAAAGAATATAAAGAAGAGGGTGGTTAGTCATTTCTATGATAAAAAAAACAAAGAATATGCTCTTGGTCAGAATACATATACTATAGATTATGAAATTACAGGTAACGAATTAATAGCCCTATTATTGGAAGCAGATAAAATTAAAAGACATTATCCAGAATTTAATAGTGCACAAAAAAGACCTGTTGCCCCATATAGAATTATACAGTATATCAATAGAAGAGGAATAATACAACTTGCAATAGATAGGTCAACTAAAACAGATCATTCGTTAGAAGTGTTTTATAGAAGGTCTGATGCTATAGAGCAATTGGAAAAATTATGTTTTGATTATCAATTATGTCCTCGTTACTGTAATTTGCAAAGTACAACAGAACGATGCTCTCATTACCGCATTAAGAACTGTAAAGGTATATGCTATGGTAAAGAATCTGTTGCATTGTATAATATGCGGGTACAGAAAGCACTCACATCTTTAAAAAAGCAAAAACAAACTTATTTTATAAAAGAAAAGGGGAGAACTATAGATGAGCATAGTTTTGTTATGATACAAAATGGTGTTTATAAAGGGTTTGGGTATATTCATGAATCTGAGCAAGTATCGAATCTCGATGGCTTTGAAACTTTTCTAACGGTACAGGCACATACATATCATACCACAAAAATCATTAAAAATTATTTATGCAAACATGGGGAAAGAAATGTTGTGTATATGTAAAAGGAATACTTATGAATACTACAATTTTACACTTTGATTTGGATACTTTTTTTGTTTCCTGTGAACGACTTTTAGATAGTAAATTGAATAATAAACCTGTAATTGTTGGAGGAACGGGAGATCGTGGAGTTGTTAGTGCAGCAAGTTATGAAACTAGAGAGTATGGTGTACATTCAGGAATGCCCATGAAATTGGCTAGACAGCTTTGTCCACATGCCATTTATATACGAGGGAATGCAGGGACATACACTAAATTTTCAAAACAAGTGACCGAAATCTTACAAAGTAAAGTGCCAGTCTTAGAAAAAGCTAGTGTAGATGAGTTTTATGCTGATCTTAGTGGGATGGATCGTTTTTTTGGCTGTTATAAATTTGCATCAGAGTTGCGTAATACAATTATTAAAGAATCAGGGTTGCCTATTTCATTTGGACTTTCGATTAATAAAATGGTTTCTAAAGTTGCTACTAATGAAGCAAAACCAAATAATCAGCTAAAGATTGATACTGGTTACGAAAAAACATTTTTGGCTCCATTGTCTATAAAGAAAATACCAATGGTAGGCGAAAAGACGTATCGAACCTTTTGTAATATGGGAATTAAAAATGTACAGACAGTGCAACAAATGCCTGTAGAGATGATGACTTCTGTTTTTGGGAAAAATGGTAGGGTCATATGGCAACGTGCTAATGGTATTGATAAAACACCTATAATAGCATATCATGAACGTAAATCTATTTCTAGCGAACGGACATATGGTCAGGATACTATCAATATCACTACCCTAAAGACTACTATCATGGCAATGGCAGAAAACTTAGCTTTTCAGTTACGAAGAGGAGGAAAACTTGCCTCATGTGTAACAGTAAAGATTCGCTACTCTGATTTTCAAACATATTCTAAACAACTTAAAATACCTTATACATCTGCAGATCACCATTTGATACCTGTGGTGCTTGAGCTTTTTGAAAACTTGTTTAGTAGAAGGCTATTAGTGCGCCTTGTAGGTGTTCGATATAGTGGATTAACTGCAGGAACTTATCAAATTAATTTATTTGATGACGAAAAGAAAACTGTGAATCTGTATAAGGCAATGGATGCAATACGCTCTCGATATGGAGATAGGAGTGTGATACGTGCGGCTACTATGGGAGAAGGAGCACGAACTGTAGGTAAGTTTATAAACCCTTTTAATGGGGAACCTCCTATTGTTTTGGCACATAGAACTCAATAAGTGAATATAAAAGTAAGAGTAGAAATGTATTTGAATAATCATTCATATTATAGTTTAAGGTATGGTACAATATCTGAAATAGAGTTATTGGAGATGGCTCAGAAAAATGGGTGTGATTACTTTGCTCTTACTGATATTAATAATACTTCAGCTTGCCTAAATTTTATAAGAAAAGCACCTTCGTATGGTATTAAGCCTGTTGTTGGAATTGATTTTAGAAATGATACTCAGCAGTGTTATGTTTGTCTCGCACAAAATAATGAAGGTTTTTTAGAATTAAATCAGTTTTTGTCTGAGCACATACATCAAGAAAAAGAATTTCCAGATGAAGCACCATCTTTTGATCATTGTTTTGTAATCTATCCTTTTGATAAATTATTAGCTTTAGAAAAAACAACTTTTTTAGCTAATGAGTTTATCGGTATAACCCTTGCAGATGTTAATAAATTAGGCTTTTCAAAGCTGAGTGAATATAAGGATAAATTAGTTGTGTTACATTCGGTTACTTTTCGGGATAAACGGGATTTTAATACACACCGATTATTACGTGCAATTGATACTAATGTGTTGCTAAGTAAACTGCCAGAATCACAACAAGGTAGATCAGATGAAAAAATGTACCCTATAGAAACTATCGAAAAAGTTTTTGAAAATTATCCCCATATTCTTGAGAATACAAAGAGGTTACTCCCTCGATGCAGTATCAAATTTAATTTTTCGAAGGGTAGAGAAAATCAAAATTTAAAAACTGTTTTTGGTAGCATAGAAGAAGATTATCAAAAACTTGTTAGCCTCTGTGAATTAGGACTTCCTAACCGGTATGATGTAATAACTGAAGCTATACGAGATCGTTTGGATAAAGAGTTGTCTTTAATCAAACAACAAGACTTTGTCAGTTTCTTTTTAATTAATTGGAAGATCATCCAATATGCAAAATCCAAAGATTACTACCATGTAGGTCGAGGGAGTGGAGCCAATAGTATTGTTGCCTATCTGTTAGAAATAACTGATGTGGATCCGATAGAGTTAGATTTATATTTTGAACGCTTTATGAACCTTTATCGAGCAAGCCCTCCGGATTTTGATATTGATTTTTCTAGTTGGGATCGTGAAGATGTTACACGTTTTATTTTTGAAGCTTTTGGAGACAATGGTCAGGTAGCATTATTAGGAGCATACGTAACTTTTAAGCATAGTGGTGCTGTAAGAGAATTAGGTAAAGTTTTTGGGCTTCCTAAACACGAAATCGATAGATTGAGTGATGGGAAATATGAGTATAGAAAATTAGATGAGATCTCTAAACTAGTACTTCGATATTCAAAATACCTTCATGGGCGACCAAATTATATAAGTATTCATGCGGCAGGTATTCTTATTTCTGAAAAACCTATTCATTATTTTTCTGCAACTAATTTGCCCCCTAAAGGGTTTCCTACAGTTCAGTTTGATATGCATATTGCTGAAGATGTAGGGTTGTATAAATTTGACATTTTAGGGCAAAGAGGATTAGGTAAAATAAAAGATGCTATTGCAATTATTAAAGAAAATTATCCAGATACAATATTACCTAATATTCATAATGCAACTCCATTTTTTACAGATCCAAATATTAATGCAATGATTGAAAGAGCAGAATGTATAGGTTGTTTTTATGTTGAATCTCCTGCAATGAGAATGCTGTTAAAAAAATTAGGAGTACGGGATTATTTAACGCTGGTAGCAGCTAGTTCTATCATACGCCCTGGAGTTGCTAAAAGTGGAATGATGCGGGAGTATATTTTACGACACAAAAACCCGGAAAGGAGAAAACAAGCACACCCCGTGCTATGGGATATTATGCCAGAGACGTATGGGGTTATGGTGTATCAGGAAGATGTAATTAAAGTTGCTCATCATTACGCAGGATTAGATTTGGGAGAAGCTGATGTATTGCGTAGAGGAATGAGTGGTAAATATCGATCGCGTGAAGAGTTTCAGGCAGTACGTGACAAGTTTATATCCAATTGTAGAGATAGAGGAGAGGTAGATGATGTGATTTTTGAAGTATGGCGGCAGATAGAGAGCTTTGCTGGATATGCCTTTGCCAAAGGGCACTCTGCATCTTATGCTGTAGAATCCTATCAAAGTTTATTTTTGAAATGCTATTATCCTTTAGAATATATGGTAGCTACCATAAATAATGGAGGAGGATTTTATGGAGTTGAAACATATTTGCATGAAGCAAGGATGAATGGAGGGATTATACATCCTCCCTGTATCAATACCAGCTTGATAGAAACGATAATTAAAGGAAAAGAAATTTATTTAGGTTTTCAACATTTACAAGGGTTAGAAAAACGTACAATGTTGAAGATAGTAAATATAAGAGGAGAGGGAATATTTGATTCTCTTGATAGTTTTATGGAGCGTATACCTCTTTCTATAGAACAATTAGATATTCTTATTCGTGCAGATGTTTTTAGGGGTTTAGGCATAGATAAGCGAAGCTTGTTATGGAAGGCTCATTATGCATGTAATCATAGCACTATGATCGAGTTTCAGCAGAAGCTTTTTAAAGTGGAGATAAAAGATTTTGTGCTACCTGAATTTACGGTTACAGATTTAGAAAATGCTTTTGATCAATTAGAATTATTAAATTTTACACTTTATAATTCTTTTATTTTACTGAAAGTACCACCAACGAACTCTTTGTTAAGTACAAATTTGGCGATTTACTTGAATAAGATAATTATAATATATGGGTATTTGGTTACGGTTAAAAGTACAAAAACTTCTAAGGGAGATCGTATGTTTTTTGGTACATTTTTGGATCAGAAAGGAGAATGGATTGATACAGTACATTTTCCGCCTGTAGCAAAGAAATACCCGTTTAGAGGGAAAGGAATCTATCGAATTACGGGAAAAGTAGTTTCTGAGTTTGACTTTTTGAGTATTGAAGTAATTAGACAAGAGCGTATGTCATATAGATCAGACCCCAGATTTGATATGACATATGATCGAAAAGGAGCAATACAGAAAGAAAAAGAATCTTATAGGCTGCTAAAGTGATAGAGTTTAGGATAAGAGCATTGTGTCTATTTCATAAATTAAAGAGATACTAATACCATTTACACTTTGAATTTAACCCAATAAAATTCTCTTTTTCACCTATGCAAAGAATAGCTGATTTTCTTTTACGGTAAATTCAAAGTATAACTGATATAAATGTAAGTCAGAATATTTCTATGTAGCATTAATAACGACAAAACGACACCTCTCAGAAGAAAGATGTCGTCTAAAAATTTTATTTTGGGGCTACAAAATAAAATTCAGTACTTTAATTAGTTTTCTACCATATTAAAGCTGGCAAATTGCAACATAGCTGTTTGGGTAAGTTCTTTTGCTCTGTTTACATAAAAGGTTTTAGTATCGTCTAGAGATTCATTTTTTAATTCGTTTTCGCTTCTTACGTAATCAGCTTGTGATTCAAATTTTGACTCATCGTTTAATACTACGCTTAGTTCTTGTAGGGCATTTTCTAGTTTTTGTAAAGCTTGCTCTGCTTTTGATTTTATTAGGGATTGCTCTTTTAGTTCGGCAGCACGTTTTGCTTCAAATTCAGCTTTTTTTCTACTCTGTTCTGCAATTTGTTGCTCTAGTTTTTGCTGTTCGATTTCTAATTGACGACGTTTTTCTTCTAATTCTTTTTGCTTGTTGGTTACCTCTAAAGTAGCTTCAGCAAGTTCATTTTCTTGCTCGATAGAAGCTTCTTCTGCTTCAGAATAGCTGTCTGCGTTAGCTTGACAAAAGGTTAGTTCTTCTAAAAGTTTAGATCCGAGTTCTTTAGCGCGTTTAGCAAAGAATCTACTACGCTCATAAGTATCTTGCTCTAAGGAACTTTCCATATCAACTCTTGCTTGATAAGCTGTTTCATTAGCTTGCGTGCAGTTACATTGATCAGCTAACTCTTCTACTTTAAGAAAAGCTTCTACAGCTTTATCAGCATATTCTTGGGTATGAAAAACATTATTTGCCCCATGTGCTTTCTTACTATGAGAGTATGCATAACTGGCAGCAGTTAAGGCATCGTCGTATATATTTTGGGCATTGGTTTTGGGGATTAAACACAATAAAAACGAGATAAGTGCAATTTTTTTCATTCTTTGGGGCTTTTAAATCACATAACAATAATACAATATTTTATTTATAACATCCAAAAAAAACAGTCATTAATCGATAAAATGCGCTTTTTATCTTAATTTTTACGGGTAAACCTTATTTTTAGTGATAAATATCCTACTGTTAGTATTGTCGTAGTATAATTATTATGAAAGTATTTATTGATTAACGACAATATATATATGATATTGTAATGTGTCCTAAAAAATAATTTATGCCCTGAGCAAGATTTTTGTAAGTTAATTATGTATCTTTCGTCTAAACGGCCTATGAAAGAATTAGTCATATCTTCGATAAATCATAATCTTAATAATGCTATAGTTTTACTTAGAACTATAGATGTTCATACATATCAAAATACTTCAGTAGGACCATACTATTCTAGTATTGGATCTCATATACGTCATGCGCTAGATTTTTTTGATTGTATTATTAGCGGATTGGATTCTAATAATATTGATTTAACCGCTCGCAAGCGAGATGAGACATTGTCTACGAATAAGGAATCTGCGATAAATTATATATACGAGCTTCAAAAAACATTACTGTCTTATACTGGGGCAAATACAGATTATTTGATTCATGTTACTGATAATATGGGGCAGGGTAAGGTAACAGTTAATTATACCTTAGAAAGTATTCTTTCACATGCCAATAGTCATGCAATACACCATTATGCTATTATCGGATATATCCTTGACCATTTGGGAATAGAAATAAAGATTCCAGAATTTGGTTACAATCCAACAACCCCAATAAATAAGCGAGAGGGGATTTAGGTGAAAACCAGAGTAAAGCTTTCCTTATTTTTTTCCAAAAAAAGAATCCATTATGGTCTTTATTCCTTTAAAAGCCATAATAATTGCAAATAGCGCACCTGCTAGACCTAAAAGAAGAATTGGAATATATAGAGGATGATCTTGATTCTTAAAAGCAGAGTGGATAATGACAGGGCTAATAAACATAAAAATAATGGCTATAGCCATGCGTTGTACACCTTTGCCTAATAATTCTTTGTCTGTCCTTTTAGGCTCCATAGTTATTTATTGCATTACGTACACTTCCATACTGGTCTAATAGTTTTGTGGCTTCTTCACGTTGGATATTTAATTCTCCCATAATCATTCGAATCCCTCGATCTACTAGCTTATTATTGCTGAGTTGCATGTCTACCATTTTATTACCTTTTACTCGCCCTAATTGGATCATTGTAGCAGTAGAAATCATGTTTAATACCAGTTTTTGAGCCGTTCCTGCTTTCATACGAGAGCTTCCTGTTACGAATTCGGGACCTACTGTGACTACGATAGGAAACTGTGCAGTAATTGCCAAGGGACTTCCTTCATTACAAGTAATGCAACCAGTTATAATATTATTTTTATTACAGCTTTGCAGCGCGTTTATAACATATGGCGTAGTTCCTGAAGCAGCAATACCGATAACGACATCTTTTTCAGAGATATTATACTGATTTAGATCTTTCCATCCTTGATCTATACTATCTTCTGCATGTTCTACGCTATTTCTAATTGCGGGATCACCACCAGCGATTAATCCAACTACCAGATCAGGAGAAACCCCAAAAGTAGGGGGGCATTCACTAGCATCTACAACACCTAGCCGACCACTTGTACCTGCACCGAGGTAGAAGATTCGACCTCCATCTTTAAGTTTTTGTACAGTTTGAGCGATTAAAGCTTCAATTTGTGGGATAGATTGTTCTACAGCATTAGGAACTGTTTTATCTTCTTTATTAATGTTGGTAAGCAATTCTACAATGGTCATTTTTTCTAAATGATCATATTTTGAAGATTGCTCTGTAGTTTTTATAAATGACATGCTTCAAAAATACTCATTTTTTGATTTTAACTCGGATTATACATTAGAAAATCTATTACAGTCTGAAACTACTTCAAAATATAGCACTTTGTTATGTTTTCCAAATTAACCGTAGTCGCGCTAAGCTGTATTTGATGAAACAGTATATTTTTAGCGAATTTTCGAACTTCTCATAAATATATTTGGGTTTAAGATGAACAGATGATTTCTTTTTATAGATAAAAAATCATTCTTTTATAGAAAAATCAACTCTATTACCTTCAGAAAGACTGAAATACCCTAGCGCATAGTTATCTGTATTGGTTGTGTTAATGATATTACCTCTTAATAGAGTAGGCGGTGTCTGAAAAGGGTTACCACCATCTTGCTCACTTTGCCCAATCAGTAATGTGGCATAGTTAAAATAGCGCTCATCAATCCCTAGTATTTTAATAGTCACTTCTTGTCCTTTAACCATGTTTTCATAAAAATAGGAGAAATTAAAGGCTTCACCTTGGTAAAAACGATCCTCACTGGCAAGGAATAAGCTGAAGTCAAAATCAAAAAGATAAAAATCATTACGATTTCCATCATCTGTAAAGAAAATAATAATTTCTGTTTCATCTCCTTCAAACAGAGTACCATCTCCTTGTATAACTTTATCAATAGGAACACTTGGCATAAGTTGACTATCGGCAATATAAGTTTCGTTATTATAGATCACCGTAAGTTGATATGAGGTATCAAATTCTGGAATAAAACCTGTAGCATCAGGAACATAAAATCCTGACTCCCCCGATTCGACAAAATTAATCACCGCATTGGTCGTAAGATTAGTGATAAAAACAGTGGCATTACTTACAGTAGGAATATCTGTATCAAAAAAAGGAGCTGATAATGTGAGTTTTACACCGCCTTCTATAGTGGCTGGATTTTCATTTAGATACAACTCGAAAGAAGCATCAATTACTAATTTGGGTTTTCCATTAGGGACGTCTACATCAACTGTATCTTCACAACTTGTTAATGTGATAAATGCTAGTAGTATATAAATTAGCTTCTTCATTTTTTAGAATTTAAAATTGTAAGTTACTGCAGGTATGATCCCAAATATTGAAGTTCTTACAGCTTCATTTACATAGGTGTCTTTATTTCTGGTAAAGTTAATTGATGCAGCGTTTTTACGATTGTATAGATTATAAATGCTAAAGACCCATTCTCCCTGCCATTTTCTGTTTTTATTTTTTCTGGGTGTTAATGTAGCTGAAATATCTATTCTGTGATATGATGGCAAGCGCTCACTATTTCTTGGTCCATCAAATATAGGAACAGTGAGTCCTCTGTATTCAAATTGCCCGGTAGGATAATTGGTAGGTTGCCCAGTCTGAAATAGAAAATTTGTAACAAATTTCCATTTCTTGTTGAGTTCATAACTTCCGTTAAAAGATATGTCGTGAGTTTTATCGTATGGAGTACTATACCATTGGTTATTATTAATCCCAGGTTCCTGTGGGGTTCTTCCTGGGGTTTTTTGTTCTGATTTGGATAATGTATAGGCTAACCAGCCTTTAAACTTTCCTTCATTTTTTCGTAATAGAAGTTCTAAACCATAGGCACGAGCTTTTCCGCTTAAAATATCTTGTTCGATAGCATTATTAGCAATTAGATTAGCACCGTCTATATAATCGATACGGTTTTTAATATCCTTATAAAAAACTTCGGTCTCTAATGTATATTCATCATTGTTAATACTTTTGAAATACCCTAATGCATATTGATTGAGTAATTGGGGTTTGATATATTTTCCACTAGGAGTCCAAACATCTAAAGGAGTAGGGGAACTGGTATTCGATAGTAAATGTAGGTACTGCGCCATTCGATTATAACTGGCTTTTATAGAGGTGTTATCATTAAGCACATATGCGAGAGCTATTCTAGGTTCTAGATTCGTAAAAGTCTTAATTTTATCACTTCTACTAAAACTTTCTGTGCCTATAGGTTCTGCAGCTTCATAGATTTGAAGCTCTTCATTAAACAGAAGTGGAGTATCATTCTGGTAGCTATTGAGTTCATTTTGCCCAAGCCTGATAAAATTACTAAGCCTTAAACCATATCGAAGTGTTAGATTGTCTAAGATACCATGCTCTGCATCGATATACGCTCCAAATTCATTAGCGTATTTATCAATAAGTTTTTCTCTATTGATTCCAGAATCTTCTCTATTGGGTTTTATTTCTCCGGGATTAAATCTAAGATAAATGTTATTCACCCCATAATTAAGCTGAAAATTATCGCTTAGATAGTGTTTCAGGTCATATTTTAGATTAAAATTTCTGATGCCAGAATCCCATTCGAAGCCTACAAAATCGAGTTCTAAGCCATAAAAGTAATCAGAGTATATCATTGAGAGATTAGAGAATAGTTTGTCTGAAAAAAGATGA
Organism: Aquimarina sediminis; assembly: GCF_002895435.1. Taxonomy (GTDB): domain Bacteria; phylum Bacteroidota; class Bacteroidia; order Flavobacteriales; family Flavobacteriaceae; genus Aquimarina; species Aquimarina sediminis. The sequence continues at coordinate 228,822 of NZ_POYJ01000009.1, read as the reverse complement.
TTCCATCTTAGATTTAACACTGTATTTCCGTAGATGTTTTCAAAACTTTCATTTATGCCAAATACATCTCGTCCAAAATATCCTGATAGATAAAGGTTGTTGTTTTTATTGATTTTATAATTTAATTTTGTGTTCAGATCATAAAAAAAAGCGATGTTATTATTATCAAATAGCGGTAAAAATAGATGTGCATAAGAGGCTCTTCCACCTATTAGGAATGCACCCCGATTTTTTACAATAGGTCCTTCTGCCAATAATCTACTGGACACAGCTCCTAATCCTCCATTCATTCTAAAGTTTTTGCTATTCCCTTCTTTTTGATAAATATCTAATACAGAGGATACCCTGCCTCCATATTTTGCAGGGATTCCTCCTTTGTATAGTTTAATATCCTTGATTGCATCTGGATTGAAAACCGAAAAGAAACCAAAAAGGTGAGAAGAGTTAAAAATAGTTGCTTCATCAAGTAAAATAAGATTTTGGTCAGCCGACCCTCCTCTTACATTAAAACCAGAAGCTCCTTCACCACCACTAGTAACTCCGGGTAATAGAATAATTGATTTAATAACATCCGCTTCTCCCAAAACAACTGGAATTTGTTTAATGGTTCCTGCAGTAAGCTTATTAATACTCATTTGTGGGGTATTGATATTTAGCTTTTCCGGTTTTTTTGTAATAACTACTTCATCAAGGGTTTCTGAGGATTCAATAAGTTGAATATTTAGCTTTTTGTCTTCTTGTAGATCGATCTCTTGTATATTGTCTTTGAAACCTAGATAACTAGCTTGCAATTTGTATGTTCCCTTAGGTAAAGTTATCGAGTAAAAACCATATTCATTAGAGACGACACCTTTTCCTATTTCTGGAAATAATACTGTTACTCCAATCAGTGTTTCGTTACTGGATTTTTCAGAGATGACACCACTTAGAGTAAATTTTTCCTGACCAGATAGAAGGGAAGAGTACCCTAAAAATAGAGTACATACAAGTACAGTACTTCGAGAAATATATTTTTTCAAAAGCGAGCTTTTTAATAATTAGCACCAATAATGTAGACTGTAAAGGAAGAAATATGTTATGAGTTCTACAATTAATTTATTGTTAATTCTCAGCTACTATATTAATTGCATTAAGAAAGTTTATATTTCTAATATCTTTTTTGGCTTTAATTTTTGTACTGATCAAAACTCTATTCTGTAATTTAGAAGAGGTATTAAATTTAATTGATACTCTAGACGATATGTTCTTGTATAGGGATCAAATACCTGCCTGTCTACATTATTTCTGTTCGTTAGGTTTTGTACATCTAATGAGATAATATGTGCAACTTTGGGTCTATTAATTCGATAGTAGACACTGGTATCTAGACGCAGGTAGTCTTTAAACTGAATTGTATTTCTTTGAGTTTCCAGCAATCTAATGGATCCTGATTGATCAAAAACTTCTAGATCCACAGGTGTTCCTCGCTTTCCTCCGTTTAGAAGTACTTTGGCATTAGCTCCAATGATATTATTGCCTGTATTTCCTACAGAAAATTCTTTACCTCCAACCACATTAAATGTATAATTATAGTTATATCTACTATTGTACCAATTGCCGTTTGCAGCTTTATATTTGGAATTAAAGAATGAAGCTGTTGTTAAAAAATAATATTGTTTGGAGAAAAACTTTTCAAAAGTTAGTTCTAGTCCATAATTTCTTCCTTTACCAGTATCAGTCAAAGCCCGATCAATGAATTCTCCATTAATAAAGGAATCTGTACTATTTGGGTCGGCTACGATAGCTACTTTATTAAGATCTTGGTAATACGCTTCAATTTTGATATGTCCATTTTTAATGATACGCCAGTCATATCCAAAGATGTAATGAGTAGCTCTCATCAAATCGAGTTCTTCATTGGGGGTTATTATATTCCCTTGGTTATCTTCTGTTTTTACAAAATACTGGTTTAGTGGCATTCGTCTAGAGTGGATACCTACTCCTGCGCTTAGTGTATGCTTTGGGGTTATTTTATACTCTATTCCTGCTCTTGGTTCGATTGTAAAATCTTCGTTGATGGAGAAATATGTACTATGAAACCCAAAGGTCGAAGATAGTTTTTTATTAAATCTGTATTTAGCTTGTGCAAAAGCTTGGATCATAGTACCATTGCCTTCTTCATTTACCATAATATCCTGTATGTTATTTCTGACATTGTCTCCAAATACATCATAATTCAGGTAACTTAGAATAGCTCCTGTTTTGAGTGTTGCTTTTGGATTAAACTTATTGGTAAGGTTAAGGTTGAAACGCAAAGCGTTGTTTTTTAATAAATCTCTGTCAATTGATGAGATGTTAGTATCTGTATTTGTTCTGGTAAATTCATAATCACTTTCATTACCGGAGTAGGATAATGCGGCATCAAGAGTACTTTTGTTGCTTAAGAAGTGTTTTAGGTTTATTCCTCCCATATAGGTTTTGGAATTGAATTGTTCATTTTCTGTTAAGGTAAAAGAAACTTGTTCTTTGTTATCCTGGTCATCATTGCTAATCCCTCCTATACCCCAGATAGATACATTTGTTTTACTGCTTATTGGCAGATTTATTTTAAAGGATAAATCCTGAAATTCGGGAACACTGTTATCTGATACTTCTATAACTTCATTAAGAAGTGTAAGTGTAGAATATCTATAATTTACAAGATAGGATCCTTTGTAATTTTTACTGAAAGGACCTTCCAGAGAAAGATCAGCGCCCAAAACACCTAATTGGAATGCATATTCTCCTTTGTTGGTATTACCACTACGTAAGTTTATATCAAAAACACCAGATAAAGCATTACCATATTCTGCGGGGAAGGCTCCAGTAAAAAAATCTGATTTCCCTAGCATATTAGTACTAAGCAAGCTCACTGCTCCAGGGGAATAGCCTTCTTCAGAGAAATGGTTTGGCTCCGGGATTTCTACTCCTTCAATTTTCCAGAGTAATTGATTAGGAGCGTTTCCTCTAATTATAATTTCATTTGTAGCATCATCAGAATTTGTAACTCCTGCAAATGATAGCGCCATACGACCGGGGTCACTAATACTGGCAGGAAAACGCTTTGTTTCTTCGACGCTAAAGGAGCGTGCACTCACTGTAGCTAATCTATTATTGGGTTTTATATTATCCTTTGGAGCAATCAACAGAACCTCATTAAGTTGCTCTAATGATTCTACCAGACGAATGGTTAGGTCAATTTCTTTTGCTGATCCGACTAGTACTTCTGAAATAAAAGAGTCTTCATAGCCCAAAAAGCTACAAATAAAGGATTGACGCCCTACAGGCACTTTCTCTAAGGTAAAGAAGCCTCCTTCGTCTGTAATAGTGCCTTGCACAGGATCAATATTTAGTAATGTAATGGTTGCGCCTAATAATGGTCTGCCTGTAGTTGCATCAAGAACTTTTCCTTTTACAGTCTGAGTGAGTGTTTGTGCGGTTGTAGAAATTGTTAATGATAGTAGTATTAGAAAGAAATAGTTTTTTTTGAGTATTGGTTTCATACAGAGATATTTAATTGTTGGTTTTACTAAAAATCATATTTTTAATTAGGATTTTGATTAATTAACGTGTCCCATATCTCTTCTATTGAGTGATTGATTTTATTATCAAAATCACCACTAGTATTGGTCATAAAATAGTATCCTCTGTTTTTTATGGGATCAAAAAGAGAGATAGTTCTTATTCCTGGATCTCCGCCATCATGACCAATTGTTCTATTATCATAAATATCCCAAAAAATACCGCCTTCGGCTTCCTTAATTTCATTGTGTTTTGTTTGAAAGCTAAACATCTCTTTGTAGGATGCTTTAGATAATAATTTGCCATTACCATGATATCCCTTTAGCATTTCTATTAGGTACTTGCTAAAATCAGAAGTATTGGTTATTAACCCGCCATCTGCTTTTGTGATCAAAGAATATTGAGGAACTTCAAAATCTTTAGCGTAATATAAGGTAGCGTGATTTTGCATATTTACTTCGTTAAATCTCCATCCTGTTGCATCCATTCTTAGGGGGTCAAAGATGTATTTTTTAGTATATTCTTCATAAGATATACCAGTTGCACTTTCTACTACAAAAGCTGCAAGTGCCGCTCCGATATTACTATAGTTATATTTTTCTCCTGGAGGATTTTCTAAGAAATTTCCTTCAGAATACCATTTGCCCGATGAAGATAGTACATTTTCAAAAAAAATGGATTCATCTAATTTTATATTAGTTTTAATTAACTCTATAATAGGCTGGTAATCTTCTGGATAAATAGTAGGATCTACTCCGGTAGGGTTTTCAAAAACATAACTTTTATAATAGACTTCTCCGTCTGTAATCCCAGAGGTATGAGTTGCCAGATGGCGTACTGTAATAGGTTTTTGAGGATGATAAGGATGTATGATGTCAAAAGGTAAATAGGTATTGATATTTGTATCCAAATCGAGTTTGTCTTGTTCGACAGCTTTCATTACGGCCAAGGCGATGAATGTTTTGGATATTGATCCAATGTTTTGGATTGTATGTTTTGAGAATTTTTTGTTTTTTTCGATATCTGCATATCCAAAAGAATTTTGATAACGAATTTTATTATTGTCTACTATTGCTACAGAAAATCCAGCTAATTCTGATTTTTCATATAATTCTTTTAATTCGATATGAGTAGTTAGTATATCATCATCTATTTGGCACGAAAATAATAGTATAAGAATCAGTAAAGAACTTACTTTTTTCATTTGTTTATGGTTTAAAGGTTTTAAGAATGTATTTTTTATAAACGTCTCATAGTCAAAGACAATAAAAATTAATAAGGGTTGCTTATGGCATAATTTTTTATGATTTTTTTTGCAAATAGAAAATTGGTATGAATATTATATAATTTAAGAGAAGAAGTGATTTGATATGAGCTTAACGTCTAGCAATACATTCAGATCTACTACAGTAACCTCGGATACTCTACAGCAGATTTTGAACTCTTCGCAGTAACTATAAATTAACTGCAGTAACTTCAAATGTTTCACAGAAACTTCAGATCGATGACAATAACTTCGTACATGCGACAATAATTTCGGACTAGCTACAGTAACTTATAAATGGGCAACAGCTGCTATGGATGTTTCACAGTAACTTCGAGTGTTTTACAGTAAGTTCTAAATGCACCACAGGAGGTTCTAATGCATAATTTGGATAAAAAAAGAAGCCACACCTTTTATATAAAAGGCATGGCTTCAGAAGTATAGAAGAAACACGTACTCTCCTAAAAAAACATTGCTTTGTTATTGAAACGTATAACTGGTAGTATTTACCTGGGTTAATCTAAAATATCCAAAGGCATAGTTACTTGGTTTTGTGGTATTGGTACAGTTACCTTTTAGTGGGGCTGGGATAGTACTAAAGGGACCACCATCACTTTCTGCCTGATCAATTAACAAGCTGATGTAGTTGTAGTATCCTTTTGATATTCCGAACAACTTAATATCTACAATATCCCCTGGCTTAAACTCATCTTGATTTATATCTTCATCTTCATATTTTGAATATTCAAGACTCATTCGGTTTCCGTTTGTAAATTCATCAGAATCATAATACAATTCTGGTAAAAGATCTCCACGTTCTCTAAACTTGGCGAAGTAATAATTCTCTTCGTCTTCGGGGTCATCATATTTTAAATTAACTTCTAATATTTCGTCTCCATCAAACTCTTCTATAGATTGAAATACTTCTGCAATATCGGTAACGGGCATCATTGTTTCTTTGGCAATGTAGACTTCGTTATTATAGATTACTTCTAGTGTATACGATTGGTTTAATACTGGAACAAAATTAGTAGTGGTATATTCTCCATTATTTTGATCTATAAATATAAATTCTGTACCATTATTGTCATTGGTCACTTTTACTGAAGCTCCTGTTACATCATTATTGATTACTTTATCAAAGTACTTGGTTGATGTGGTTAGTTTTATGGTTTGATTATTTCCAATTGTTCCTTTTTCCCAATCTAATGAGGCCTCTATAACTAATCTAGGTGGTGCATCTGGAACATCTACATCAATAACATCTGTGCAGGATGTAAAGGATATGCCTATTATTGTTAATATGATTTTTATATATGTTTTCATTTTTTTAGAATTTAAAGTTGTAGGTTATTGATGGTACGATTCCGAAAATAGCTGTTCTTGTAGCTTCATTAGCTCCTGTTTCTGCATTTTGTCCAAATGAGATAGATGCAGCATTTTTTTGATTGTATAAGTTGTATATACCAAACACCCATTCGCCTTTCCATCTTCTGTTTGGTTTATTATTAGGTCTATAGGTTGCTGAGATATCTAACCTGTGATACGCTGGCAATCTATCAGAATTTCTTTGAGAATAACTGGCTATTGATAATCCTTCATATTCATACTGTCCATTAGGGTAGGTAACAGGTCTACCTGTCTGGAACACTAGATTAGAGCTAAATGTCCATTTGTCATTTAGTTTATATATACCTGTAAGTGAAACATCATGTGTTCTATCGTGTGGGGTATTGTACCAATCACCATCATTGATCCCTGGTCCTTCGACATTATCTCCCAGAGTTCGTTGTTCTGATTTAGATATTGTATACGCTAGCCAACCGGTAAAATCTCCTTTGTTTTTACGTAGTAATAATTCTACGCCGTAGGCTCGAGACTCACCATTAAGTATTTCGGTTTCTATGTTATTTTGCCCTATTAGATCTGATCCGTCTATGTAGTCTATTCTATTCTCGATATCTTTATAGTACGCTTCTACTTCTAATGAATAGACATCGTCGGTAAAATTTTTAAAATACCCTAGTGCGTATTGATTGGATAATTGAGGTTTTATGAATTTTCCACTGGGTGTCCAAACATCTAGTGGAGTTACCGATATTGTATTTGATAAAAGGTGTATATATTGAGCTGTTCTGGAGTATCCAGCTTTTAAGGATGAGTTTTGCGTTAATTGATATGATAATCCTAAACGTGGCTCGAAATTTCCAAAACTTTTTATAGTCTCACTTTTTTTGTAAGATGTAGTTCCTATTTCTGTTCCTTCTTCATAAATCCCCAAAGCACTGTTATACACTACAGGTTGACCATTTTGATAATTAGACATTGCTTGTCCTCCTAATCTAGAAAAAGTACTATAACGCAAACCGTATTGGGCAGTAAGTTTTTCTGTTATTTTGTGCTCAGCGTTTACATATGACCCTGTTTCAAAAGCTCTTTTTTCATCTAATTTTAGAGGATTAATTGGCGAGGTTGGGCTGGTAGGTTCTACTTGTCCTGGATCAAAATTGTAGTATACACCACTAACTCCAAAATCTAATTTGAAATTATTGCTTACATAGTATTTAAGATCATACTTAAGGTTATAATTATTAATAGAAGATACCCAATCAAACTCGGCAGATTCTATAGTTAAATCATAATCATATTTGCTGTATATAAGTGATAAATTAGAAAAGAGTTTATCATTAAAAATGTGATTCCACCTTAGGTTACCAGATAAGTTACCATAACTACTTTTGAAGTTTTTTGAGAAGTTAAAAAGGTCTCTTCCAAAATACCCTGAGAGATATAGTTTGTTTTTTTCACTTAGTTTATAGTTTGTTTTTAGGTTGAGGTCATAAAAATTAACTTTACTGTCTTTGGTGTCTTCTGATAACCCCATGAAGAGATGTGCATAAGATCCTCTACCTGCCACTAAGAAAGATCCTTTTTTGTTAAACATTGGTCCTTCTATAGCTAATCTACTGGATATTAAACCAATACCTCCTGTGAGTCCTATTTGCTTACTGTTTCCATCTTTTTGGCGAACGTCTAGGACAGATGATACTCTACCTCCAAATTTTGCAGGGATTCCTCCTTTATATAATTTGACATCTTTTATGGCATCTGCATTAAAAACAGAAAAGAATCCTAATAAGTGAGAGGTATTGTAGATTATGGCTTCATCTAATAAAACAAGATTTTGATCTACAGCGCCTCCTCTAACATTAAATCCACTGGAGCCTTCTCCAGTATTGGTTACTCCAGGTAATGTTTGTATAGATTTTACAATATCTACTTCACCGAGTACAACAGGAATTTTTTTTATGGTTTCTGATTTTAGTTTGGCAACACTCATTTCGGGCTTTTTGATATTGATTCGCCCGGTTTCTTCTGAGGTAATTATTATTTCATCTAGTTGTTCTGATGATTCGGATAGTTCAAAATTTAATTTTTTATCGCTGTTCAAAGTTATTTCTTTGGCAATATCAATATACCCCATATAAGAGATAATAAGTGTATATACTCCATCTGGAGCGGTGATAGAGTAAAAACCATATTCATTGGTTACTACTCCTATTGAGGTGTCTTTAAGAAAGACAGAGGCTCCAAATAATGTTTCTCCATTACGTACATCATTTATGGTTCCGCTAATGGTATGCTTTTCCTGAGCGGATAAGAGTGATGTAAAAAAAATAAGTGCAAAAAATGCTTTTTTCATTTTGATTATTAGTTAAAGGTTTTTTGATTTAGTGATGTAAAAGGTTTGATCTAATTGATTAAAAAAAATAAAAATTAAGCAATAAGAGTCCTATCAAAGTATTTTAAATACCTGATTATTAGTTTCTTGTGTATTGTTGTAAAATGTGGTTTATTTAAAAAATGTAAAGAAGTAGTCTTTACTTAGTGGTTGATATTAGCTTTGTTTTTAGATCATTAGTTTATCCTATAGGGGATCCCCACTGAAAATTAACAGGAAGCCATTCTTCATTGGATATCGTATCATTTTTTGTTAGCGTGTTTTTCTTGAGGTATACCTGATTGTCTTCAGAAAACACATATATAGCGTTCAATTTTTTCTTAAAGTTATGTTTTGGCTTATTCATGATTTGGTAACTTTTTTTTATAGCGATTTCTTCCCAGGTTAAATACTCCTAATTTTAGACCAAAACCGGCAGAAAAACCATTAATATTTGTAATGGTATTAGCAAATGGGAAATTTACTTTGCTCGAAAATCTATATTTTATTCCGGCTTCTATTTGAACATATCTAGAGATATTATATAGTGCATTTATACCAGGTTCTAAGACAAATATGGCGTCCCAGTGTTCATCCTGGTAGCTTTCGTATTCTTCATCTTCCCACTCGGTATTAATATATCCTGTTGCACCACCACCTATTAATACGGGAAATGAAAGGTTGACTTTTGCTTTACTAAAGAATATTGGCTCTAAATGAAAACCTGAATAAACAGCTGCTAGATCTGCAGTATTTGAAGAAAAAACTCCAGGTGTATTTTGATCAGAATACAATCCTTTTGTTACAAGTCCGATTTCAAATTGTTGATTGGCTACATAAGCGACTTTGAGTCCTATGATAAGAGCGTCTTCATCTTGGATTTCTCCATATCCGGTATGTAGTCCTACATAAACACCATGTACGATGTTTTTGCGGTCATTAAATTCTATATAATCTTTAGAATCCTGTGCTATTCCCAGATTAACACAGCTTACTAGGGTAATAAGTATTATAGTTTTTACGTGTTTCATTATACTTTATTTGTTGTTTTCATTGACAAGTTAAACTTGCGATAGTTGCATGTACTATGCTTTTATAATGTTAAATTTTTCATAATAAAGATTAGTTAAAGAAAAAAATAGTGAATTGTTACTCTTTTAAAACAATAACTCCTTTTTTACCTGTGATCTGAAAAATTCCTAAAGAATTACTAGTGCCATAAGTTGCACTGATATTTCTAATTCTTCTTCTTTTGTCGATTACATCTGTTTTTATGTTTGCAAATGATTTTGGTACTCGTAATAGTCCTTGTTCTAATGAGGCATTAAAATCAAATGATAAACCGGTAATATTTATACTTAGTTCAGATGATTCTTGGTCTATAGTAATATTGGTGTTAGCTTTTTCAATTTTGGATATCCAAACATCTGCTACTTCCATAGAAAGGTTAATGTTGTCATATACCGTACTTAGATTCATATTACTAAACATTAGTTCTCCATTGATGCTTCCTGTCTTTTCGATAGCTATCTGATCTTTACTAGAGTGTATCTCTAATGATGCTACATCTTCAATTTTTACTAGTGTTCCGCTGCTACTTATTTTAAGGTCTTTGGATTTTTCGATATCTATTTCTCCATTTTTGGAGCGTATATTTCCGTAAGTGATAGATTTAGTTTTCAGTTTTCCAAATTTCATCTCTATACTGGCATTATTAAGGCTTTTGTTTATCCACATATTTCCGTGTTGTATATTGGCTTTTAATTTACCATCCCAGTTGCTTATTATAATATCTCCAAACTTGTTTGTGATATTTATCTCGGCATTAGAAGGTAGGTAGACAGTATAGTCTATTTGGATATTGCCTTTGTCAAAATCAAAAGGATTTGCCTTATTAAAGAATTTGGTAAAGACACTATTATCCTTTTCTTCAATTATAGAGATAATGCTTATAAAATCTTCTGTATTTTTAAACTCTGGATGAATTCGTTTTAATAGCTCGAGAGCATCTTCTTTTTTCTTTTTAGTAACTTGTATTTTTACATCAATTTGTGTGTGTTTTTTCTCCCATCCATTGATAATAACATTTCCGTATTTGTTTACTAAATGTAATTCTCCTGCATTGGTTAAAGAATATGTTTTTTCAATCTTTTTTGATACTTTTTCCTGTGCCCATGAGTAATTTATGGACAGTAGCGGTATAAGTATGAATAAAAGATATTTATAAAATGTAACTTTCATTATCATTGGATTTTTTGGAATCATTAATCTGTTTCAACAAGTTCTCGATCAACTCGATTCTCTTTTTGTAGTTATTAACAATGGCTTCTAGAATAAATTCATTGTTGAGGTTTTTTGCCATTTCTAGTTTTAGAGTATTGTATTCTTCATCTAACTCATCCATAAAGGACAAGAACTCTTCTTTATCTTCGGGTTGTAGTTTAGGATTGTTTTTTACTAATTGTATTTGAAAAGATACTAGGTCTTTATAGTATGTATCAATATCTCGTAGTTCTTGATGAACAATGTTGTTTTTAGAGTTATGATTAAATGTTGCTGTAATAAAAAGATTTATAGTAGTATACGTCCCTATTAAGATTAATATACTAGCTGCTAATTTTAACAATGGAGATCTCCATAGGCGAATGGTCTTAGGATCTTTATCTAAACTAGACTCGATATTATTCCACATTTTGGATCTATCCGCTTTATGTTCATCGAATACATCTTTGTTTTCTACTATGTATTTTTCAAAATCGTCCATATTTATAATGTATTTACAATTTCAATTAGTTTTTTCTTTGCTCTATGGTATTGCGACTTAGAGGTAGAGGTGGTAATACCTAATATCTCTGCGATTTCTATATGATCGTATCCTTCAATAAGATAGAGGCTAATTATTTGCCGATATCCGTTTGGAAGAATTTTAATACCATCTTTTATTTTATTAATATCATTTGATACTACCGGATCATTTACTTCTTCACTAATGTGATATTCGTGCTGATCAAGCGGTGTGATCGGTATTTTTTTTAATTTTAGATGATTTATACTTTTGTTGATGACTATTCTTTTTAGCCAAGAGCCAAAAGTGCTTTCATATCTAAAAGATTTTATATTCTTAAAGGCTTCAATAAAACTTTCTTGTACAACATCTTCTGCATCTTCTTTTATACCTAGCATACGCATACTAATATTGTACATGGCATCTACATAGAGCTCATATAGCTGGTATTGCGAATTCCTATTGCCAGACTTGCTTTTTTCTACAAGATCTTTATGCGTATAAAGAATATTGGTTTCCAATTAGTTTTACTTGATTTTGAATTTCCTTAAATGTACTTTTCTTTTCTAGTTATTACTATTGACAATTCAAAAATAAAAGGGTTGCATGAAAAGAAAATTATATTCAAAATTTATTGAAGAAATGTGTTTTTTACTTAAAAAGCCTGTAAAATTAAATCTTACAGGCTTTTTTTATAAGGTTATAAAGCTATTTAAGCTTCAATAATGGTATTTAGTGTTTTGCTAGGGCGCATTGCCTGAGAAACCTTGTCAGCGTCTGGCCAGTAATATCCTCCCATATCAACAGAATTACCTTGTGCATCATTTAGCTCGTTAATAATGGTTGTTTCATTATCCGCAAGTTGTTTTGCCACAGTTGCATACTCGTCTTGTAATTCTTTGTCTTGAGATTGTTCTGCAAGTGCCTGTGCCCAATAAAGTGCTAAATAAAAATGACTACCTCTGTTGTCTAGTTCATTTACCTTTCTTGAAGGAGATTTTTTATTTTCCAGAAATTTGATAGTTGCCTGATCCAATGCTTCTGCTATTAAAGTAGCTTTTGCATTGTTGTTTACTTCTCCTAGATGTTCCAGAGATACAGCAAGAGCTAAAAATTCTCCCAAAGAATCCCATCTTAGGTGCCCTTCTTTATTGAATTGTTGTACGTGTTTTGGAGCAGATCCTCCTGCACCAGTTTCAAATAAACCTCCACCATTCATTAGTGGTACTATAGAAAGCATTTTTGCACTGGTACCTAATTCTAGAATTGGGAAGAGATCGGTGTTGTAATCACGCAATACATTTCCTGTTACAGAAATAGTATCTTTTCCTTCTTTTATTCTTTCTAAAGAAAAGCGAGTAGCTTCAATAGGAGACATGATTCTAATATCTAATCCTGTGGTATCATGCTCTGGTAAGTATGTATTTACTTTTTTAATCAACTCGGTATCATGTGCTCTGTTTTCATCTAACCAGAAAATGGCTGGGGTATTGGTAGCCTTTGCCCTGTTTACAGCAAGTTTTACCCAGTCTTTTATGGGAGCATCTTTAGTCTGGCACATTCTCCAGATGTCACCTTGCTCTACAGAGTGTTCTGTTAAAACATTTCCAGAAGCATCTACAACACGAACAGTTCCATTTCCTTGAATTTCAAAAGTTTTATCATGAGATCCATATTCTTCGGCTTTTTTGGCCATAAGCCCTACATTAGGAACGGTTCCCATTGTAGTTGGATCAAAAGCTCCGTGTTTTTTACAAAAGTCAATAGTTTCCTGATATATTCCGGCATAACTACTATCAGGGATTACGGCTTTGGTATCCTGTGTATTACCTTGTGCGTCCCACATTTGACCAGAGTTACGAATCATTGCAGGCATAGAAGCGTCAATGATAACGTCACTAGGAACGTGTAAATTGGTAATTCCTTGATCAGAATTTACCATAGCCAATTTTGGACCTTTTTCGTAGCAAGCTTGGATATCAGCTTTTATTTCTTCTCTTTTGGCGTCAGGGACTTTCTTAAGCTTATTGATAAGGTCTCCAAAGCCATTATTTATTTCAACTCCGATTTCTTCAAGAACAGCCGCATGTTTTTTAAACACATCTGCGAAAAACACTTCTACTGCATGTCCAAATATAATAGGGTCAGAAACCTTCATCATTGTAGCTTTCATATGTAAAGAAAACAATACATCTTTTTCTTTGGCATCTGCGATTTGCTCTTTTAAGAAAGTAATAAGAGCTTTTTTGCTCATTACCGTTGCGTCTATTACTTCACCTTCTAGTAGGGAAATTTTTTCTTTTAAAGTAGTCGAACTTCCATTTTGATCTATAAATTCGATTTTTACATCTCCTGCATTAGTGATAGTAACAGATTTTTCGTTAGAACGAAAATCACCACTAGCCATAGTAGCAACATGAGTTTTAGAATCCGAACTCCAAGCTCCCATAGAGTGAGGATTTTTTCTTGCATATTGTTTAACAGGCTTAGGGGCTCTACGATCAGAATTCCCTTCTCTTAAGACAGGGTTTACAGCACTACCTTTTATTTTGTCGTATCGTTTTTTGGTTTCTTTTTCTTCATCATTTTCAGGATCTTCTGGGTAATTAGGTAAGTCAAATCCTTGAAGTTGTAACTCTGCGATAGCAGCTTTTAATTGTGGAATAGAAGCACTGATATTAGGGAGTTTAATAATATTAGCCTCTGGCTTTTGAGCAAGTTGCCCTAATTCTGATAGTGCATCTGTTTGTTTTTGTTTATCTGTTAATTTTTCGGGAAAACTAGATAAAATTCGAGATGCAAGAGATATATCTTTTGTCTCAATATTAATATTTGCTGTTTTTGTAAATTTCTTGACAATTGGAAGAAAAGAATATGTAGCTAAAGCAGGTGCTTCATCAGTTTTGGTGTACACAATTTTTGAGTTATCAACTCCCATATTTTTGGTTTTTGGATTAGGGAGCTTAAGGTTTTTTGTAAACCAGATAAGTAGTAGGCGCCCTAATTTTGTTATACTATATTATGTAAGGAAATAATTAGTCGTTTAATTTTTCTTAGACAAACAATATTGAGTGATCTTATTGAAGATGTACAATATTAAGAATATCATAGAATTTCCGAGCGCGAATATACAAATATAGGAGCCTAAATGCAACCTGTTGATTGTTAGTTTTGAGTTAAAGGATGCTGAATTATAATTTCTTAAAAAAAGGGGTAGAAAAAATATAAGATGAAAAAAAAATAAACTTTTTTTGATGATATTCTTAAAATAAAAAGCCATATCAAGAATACGAGTATTTTGATATGGCTTCATCAGAAATAACTTTTTGCGTTAGCTGTTTTACCCGCTATTAAATAAAAACTTTCGTTGTTTATAACGTAATTGTTATTTCCAATCTAAGTAGATTTATATTTACCAAACAATAATCTGAATAAATATAATTTCTACTCATACGACTATTTCGAATAAATGTGTTTCTAAATTACCTTGGTAATTTTTCAGTTTTTTACTCAGATAGTCTAATACCATTTACAATTAAAAAGGTGTCAAAACTTAATTTTTTCTTTCAAATTTCATTTTGAAATGATTCCAAAGTAAAGCCCTTAAAGTGATTTCAAGGATGTATCTAAAAAAATAACTTTCGTCTTATATTTATTTTAATTATAAATAGAATTTAATATGTTCAAAGAACGTTTGTTTAGATCATATAGCTAGGAATCCTTGTGTCACCCTATTACTATATGTAATTCTATATAAATATAAGAAAAATTGACTAGTTGACCTTTAAATCTTATTGTATTAGTTATCAACCTGTTGTAAACAAAGGTTGTTAACTTTTGTTCATAAAAAAGACCGCCATTTGGCGGTCTTTTTTGACTTGTAAAAAGAAATCGGAAATTAGCTTCTTTTTTCTTTGATACGTGCTTTTTTACCTGTAAGTTCTCTAAAGTAGAATATACGAGCTCTACGAACTTTACCTCTTTTGTTAACTTCAATTTTTTGAAGCGCTGGTAAGTTTACAGGGAAAATACGTTCTACACCAACTGTTCCAGACATCTTTCTGATTGTAAATGTTTCAGTAGATCCAGAACCTCTTCTTTGGATTACAACTCCTCTAAAGAACTGTGTACGTGTTTTGTTTCCTTCTTTAATCTCGTAATAAACAGTAATAGTATCACCTGCAGCAAATTCAGGTAACTCTTTTCTTGTAACAAATTCGTCTTGTACGAATTTTACTAAATCTTCCATTTTTGATATAGTTTCTGAGTTTTATTAAAGCAACATTCACGATTTTCGCCAGAGGTTGGTCTAATCAGGATGCAAAAGTAATTATTATTTAATGATTTACAAGCTTTATTCAACTAAAAATTAAGAGTTATTCTTTTGCCAAAATATAAATTGAATATCTAAAGAAACTA
Source organism: Aquimarina sediminis (assembly GCF_002895435.1). Lineage (GTDB taxonomy): Bacteria > Bacteroidota > Bacteroidia > Flavobacteriales > Flavobacteriaceae > Aquimarina > Aquimarina sediminis. Next base: position 213,093 of record NZ_POYJ01000009.1, on the reverse strand, counting down.
TATAGTTTTGAAAAGAGATTAAGGGAACTATAAAAAAAAGATACTTGCATTTTCTTTTAAAAAACGAAGCGCTTTAGAAATTTGAACCTCTACTGTTCTAATAGAAATATCTAGTTCTAAAGCAATATCCTTATATTTCTTTTTTTCAAATTTACTTTTTATAAAGATTTCTTTGCAACGTGGAGGAAGTTTTTTGATGAGAGCATTTACTTTTTTTAAGTTGGCTTCATACTCATTTTCTTTATCAAAGTGTATCTCAAATATGAGATCCCACTGTATTTTGTCTAAAAAATCTAATCTAACTTTTTCTTTTTTTATGTGTTGTAAGAATCGATTATAACAGGATTTGAATAAGTAACTTTTTAATGAAGTGGTAATTAAAATTGTACTTCTTTTTTCCCAGATATAAATAAAAGTCTCCTGAACGATATCCTCAGATAATGAGTAGTCATTACTTAGTTTAAAAATATAATTGCATAGCCAATTGTAGTATTTAGAAAATAAATACTGGTAGGCAATTTCATCTCCTTTTTTTAGTTTTTTAAGTAATTTTTCCTCAGACATTTACTAATGAATAGTTGTCAAATCTAATAAAAATTTAAAATTACATAAGGGTTTTTTGTAAAAATGTTATCTAAGAGTTAAAATGATGATATATGTTCAAAATGAACTTTTTGATAGATAAATACATAAAAGAAGAAATCTCTACTGAAGAAAGGAGGGAGCTAAAGAGGTGGGTTGAAGAAAGTGAAGATAACTTAAGTTACTTCAGAAAATACTTAATTGAAAATAATGCTTATGACTTAAAAGAGTTTGATTCTGAATTGGGATATCAAAGGTTTTTGAAAAGAATAGAGGAGAAAAGAAAAAGCAAAAATAAGTTTGTGGTATTTTATAAATATGCCGCTATGTTTATTGGACTTGTAGCTGTTGGATATTTAATTAGAACGGGGTTTTCGGATACTACTAATACGAAAACAACTCTTACCAATATAAGTACAGATAAATTAAATAATGAGAAAATCAGAATAAAACTTGCAGATGGTAGTATAAGAACATTTAATGATGGTGATGATGAGGTTCTAACGAATGACAAAGGTGAGATTGTAGCCTCTAAAAATGAAGAGACTATTGATTTCACTTCAGATATTATTTCTGAAACTGTAGAATTAGTCTATAATGAAATATCTATACCAAAAGGTAAAACTTTCAAGATAAAGCTATCAGACGGAACTATGGTGTGGCTAAACGCTGGTTCAAAACTACGTTTTCCGGAAAACTTTGCTAGTGCTTCGGGCGAAAGAGTTGTGTATTTGGATGGAGAAGCTTTTTTTGATGTAACTACAAATAAAAACAAACCGTTTATCGTAAATACGAATGAAGTCAATATTCAGGTTTTGGGAACTCAATTTAATGTGTCAAACTATGATACTGATAATGCTATAGAAACGACACTTGTAGAGGGTGCAGTAAAAGTATATGAAATTGATACTCCAGAACATCAACTTCAACTTACGCCAAGTTATCAGGCTTCATTTAATAAAGTGAATAGCTCTCTGGTAAAAGAAAAAGTGGATACTTCAATATATACCAGTTGGATGAAAAATAAACTAATAGTAGATGGGTTAACATTTTCTCAAATCTTGAAAAAACTGGAACGAAGCCATGATGTTGCCTTTATAAATAATGCTAAAAACTTAGATCATGAAATGTTTAAAGGAGAATTTAGAAATGATCAAAACATAGAAACTATTTTAAAAACAATATCCTTAAGTACACCTTTTATATATGAGATAAATCAAAATACTATTACAATATCAAAATAAAGAAAGGAAAGTGCAGCAACACTTTCCTTTTGGATGACCATTAAAAATTAAATTTTAACAATCACATTACATTTCAAAATTATGAAAAAAAGTAATCATTATTATGGTTTTCTGTGTGAAAACTATGATAAAAAAATGGCAAGCTTAAGAATGAAATTATCTTTGATTTTCATTTTTCTACTAATTTTGCAACTTTCTGCAAATACTGTATGCTCACAGAGTAAGATTGAGTTTACTTACAAAAAAGTTCCGCTAAAGAAGGTTCTAGACGAAATCAAATCTCAATCAGACTACGATTTTTTTTACAATGTTAAAGAAGTTAATGACTCTAAGAGGGTGTCGTTTAGGGCTAATAATGAAACCATTATTGTTGTTTTAAAAAGATTGACACTACAAGAGGGTTTGGTATATAAGATAAATGGGAAACAAATTATTTTGACCAAGAAGCCTTTATTTGATAAACTTTCTAAACCAGAAATACAAAAAAGAGAAATAAAAGGTACTGTCAAAGATAATAATGGAGCACCGCTGCCAGGAGCTAATATTTTGATTAAAGGGACAGATATAGGAACACTTACAGATTTTGACGGAAATTTTTCTATAGAAGTACCCGAAGGGAATACTATTTTGGTTGTTTCTTATTTAGGCTTTGCTACAGCAGAAATTGATATTACGGGTAAAGATACTATATCGGTAAGCTTGAAAAATGAGGCAGATCAATTAGATGACGTTGTTTTAATAGGATCCAGGTCTAATGTAGCACGAACCAATGTAGAAAGAGCAGTTCCTGTAGATGTATTGAGAACAGAAGATCTGGTATCAACTGGGCAGACAGAGTTAGCTCAACAAATTCATTTTCAGGCGCCTTCGTTTAACTCTACCAAGTACGGTATTGTTAATGTAACGTCTTATGTAGATCCTGCCACACTTAGAGGATTAGGAACAGATCAAACTTTGGTGTTGATTAATGGAAAAAGAAGACATCAATCTGCTGCATTAAATGTGAACCGTGTGGTGGGTAGGGGCTCTGTAGGAACAGACCTTAACGCCATACCATCTGCTGCAATAGAGCGTATTGAAATTTTAAGAAATGGAGCTGCTGCTCAATACGGCTCTGATGCAATAGCGGGTATTGTTAATTTGGTACTGAAAAAAAGTACAGAAAAGAACTCTCTGGCTGCCAAAAGTGGAATTTCGTCAAGAGGGGATGGTGCTGTTTATGATGTTTCTGTTAATCTCGGAAATAGGATAGCAAATAAAGAAAATAGTTATTTGAATACTACGTTTTGGTTTCATCATAATGATGAGACAGATAGAAAAGACAGATATACAGGGTTTGTTTTTGACAGAGATGATGCTGCAAATGATGAAATTCTAATTCAGCAAAATGGTTTTGACAGGGATAATGATGTTGAAACGCAGTTTGGTCAATCACGAAACACCATGGGAGCAATCTTTTTTAACGGAGCTTATCCTATTAGTGAAAATTGGGAAATTTATGGATATGGAGGATTGTCTCATAAAAAACTATTGTCATTCGGTTTTTTTAGACAGCCAGGGCGAGTAGAAAGAGCAGTTCCAGAAATTTATCCTTTTGGATATTCCCCTTTGTTTCCGGCAACTTCTACAGATGCACAAGCAACTATGGGAATTCAAAATGACCTTAGGGATGGATGGAATTTTGATTTAAGTATTACGTATGGAAAAAACTGGCTAGCTACCTATGTAGAAAATGGTGCAAATGCTAGTTATGGGATTTTTACTCCAACCGAATTTTACTTAGGTAATAATAATTTTGGTCATACTTCTGTTAATTCTAGTATTTCGAAAACATACCATGATTTGAACTCATTAAAATCTTTGACACTTTCCTTTGGTGCAGAGTATAGAAATGAAGAGTATCAAATTACTACTGGTGATAGAGTGTCCTATTCTCAAGGTCCTTTTGCAGATGTAGGAGAGTTTTCGTCAAGCGGTAAAATAGGTTTTTCTCCCAGAGAAGCTGTGGATAAGAATCGTTCTAGTTTTGGAGTGTTTGCAGATATAGAGTCTGATATTTCTGATATTTTGTTAGTAGGAGCAGCCGCCAGATTTGAAAATTATGATGGTTTTGGGTCGAATATTTCTGGAAAAGTAAATGCAAGGGTAAAATTTACAAAAAATCTATCGTTAAGAGCTTCAGTAAACAGGGGGTTTAGAGCTCCTTCTTTACACCAGTTGAATTTTAGTGCAAATGATCCCCAATTTGGAATTAATGCAAGTGGAGAGGATGATTCTATTAATATTTTGCATATTCGTAATGATGACCCTGTAGTTGCACAACTTGGTTATGGCGATCTGGATGCAGAAACTTCATTAGATTTTAATGTTGGATTAACAGCAAAGCTTGGTCGTAAGTTTTTGTTTACACTCGATGCATATCAGGTACAGGTAAATGATCGTATTATTATTTCTGAGTCATTAGATGTCAATGATGTTGGGCTCCCTGAGTTGTTTACTGAAGAAAATATAGCTGAAATACAGTTTTTTACCAATGCTGTAGATACCAAAACCGCAGGGGTAGATTTTGTAGGAACATATACCGAGAAGTTTGGAGCTGATAATGATAAAACGCTTAATACCACACTTTCTGCAACTTTTAATCAAACAGAATTTGATAGTGAAATTAGAACTTCGACACAACTACAACAATTAGGAGTGACAGAAGTAGTAGGAGATAGGATGCAGGGGTTGGTAGAAGTGGCGCAGCCAAAGAGTAAAATCATTTTATCTCTTGATTACAAGTCTAAAAGATTTTTTACCAATCTAAGATTTACAAGGTTTGGAGAAGTGTCTGATGTAGATTCTAGAGATGATAATGGCGATTTTCAGGTTAAAGATCCTAAAATTGTAACTGATTTGTCTTTGGGTTTTAATTTTTCTGAAAAAATAAGCTGGAATGCTTCGGTAAACAATATTTTTGATGCCTTTCCAGATAGGAACGAGTTTGGGGGTACGTTTAATGGTCTTTCTCCTTATGGTCGATCTACAAGCCAGTTTGGGGTTATGGGTACATTTTTTAGTACAGGTTTTAATCTAAACTTTTAATACAACTGTAATTTAAAGAACTAATATTCTGACTCATGTAATCTGTCTAATGATTTTTGAGTCAGGGTATTTATAAATACTATTTTATGAATAGAAAAAAAATAGGGTTGTTTTCTGGGATAATTATTTTTATTGTTTTTTTGATACTTCCTATACCTGAAGAATTAAGTAGAGAAGCTATGATAGCCGCAGGTACGGCACTCCTAATGGCAGTATGGTGGCTTACAGAAGCAATTCCGGTTTTTGCTACTTCTTTTGTACCACTAGTATTGTTTCCATTATTTGGAGTTTTAAAATCGAAAGAAGTGGCATTAAGCTATGGGCATAATTATGTACTTATGTTACTTGCGGGTATCATAATAGCAAAAGCTATAGAATCGCAAAATTTACATAAACGAATTGCTCTTTTAACAATTAATCTAATAGGAGTAAACAAGAAAAAAATAATATTAAGTTTTATGATTTCTACAGCTTTTTTATCCATGTGGATAGCAAATGTGGCTGTTGCACTTATGATGCTTCCTATTGGTTTATCAGTAATTAAAAAAGAAGAAACAGATGATAGAGACTCTGGGTTTGGATTGGCATTAATGATATCTATAGCTTATGCAGCAAGTATAGGAGGGATAGGGTCATTGATTGGTACTCCTCCCAATTTGGTTTTTGCCGGCATTATAGAATCTTTGTATCCTGAAGCACCACAAATAACATTTTCTGACTGGATGCTTATTGGTTTGCCGCTTACTATAATTTTATTGCCTATTACATGGTTATATGTTATTAAGTTTTTTAAAATAAAAGGGGAGATTCCAGGATCTGTAGGTATAATCAAGGATGAGTTAAGTAAACTAGGGAAGATAACATCTGGAGAAAAACGGGTTATTATTGTTTTTCTAGTTACTTCTATCGGATGGATTTTTAGAAAAGACTTACTATTTGGAGATTTTATACTTCCTGGTTGGGGGTCTTTATTAGGAGTTTCTTCTTATGTGCACGATGCTACTATAGGAATGCTGGGGGTTTTGCTTTTGTTTTTAATTCCTAATGGAAATGAAAAAGAAGTTAATATGCCTAAGAAAGCTCTAATTTCTTGGAAAGAAGCCGAAAGTGTACCTTGGGGTGTAGTGATTTTGGTTGGAGGTGGTTATGCAATTGCAAAAAGTTTTGTGAGCACTGGATTGGCAGAGTGGATTGGGGGGCAGGTAACAGTTTTAGAAAATACGCCTACTTTACTTATTGTTTTTTTAGTAGTACTGGCAATAACATTTCTTACAGAAATAAATTCTAATACTGCAACGGCAAATATATTTATGCCTATTCTGGCAACTGTAGCGATAGCAAATTCGACACATCCATTTTTGTTAATGATTCCGGCAACATTTGCCTGTTCATGTGCTTTTATGCTTCCTTCTGGTACCGGTACTAATGCTGCTATATTTGCTAGTGAGAGAATTACAATTCCGCAAATGGCTAAAACTGGGTTTTTGATGAATTTTATAGCGATACTTATAATTACCTTAATTTCATATTTGATAGTGGTACCATTACTTGATCTTGGGCAGTTGCCAGAATGGGTGAAATAATAGGCTATAAGTTTTGTCTAATTGTTTGAATAAGATCTAAAAAGCAAACCTTTTTATCAAACTAAGCTTGTCGAAGTTGTGTACTACAATTAATCTTTGACAGGCTAGGTTGGTAATTTAGTTTTGAATCTGATTTTTAGACTTTCTATTTGGTATAAATCTATTTAATAGCTGCTATAATTTTGGTTTAACCATTACTACTTTATTTCAGATAAGATGGTGAAAGTGGTATGAATTAAAACATTATTCATCTAGCAAATCGGGTCTTCGATCTTTTGTTCTTTGATAAGCTTGTTCTTCTCGCCAAGTTTCAATTTTAGGAAAATTACCCGAGGTTAATACTTCTGGTACCTTCCAGCCTTTGTATTCGGCTGGTCTTGTATAAATAGGAGGTGCTAATAAATTATCTTGAAAAGAATCGGTTAGGGCAGAAGTCTCGTTACCCAAAACCCCAGGGATAAGTCTTATGATTGCATCACATAGAATTAGCGCCCCAAGTTCTCCACCAGATAATACGTAATCTCCAACAGATATCTCTTTGGTTATAAAATGATCTCTTACTCGTTGGTCTACTCCTTTATAATGACCACAAAGAATAATCAGATTTCCTTTTAATGATAATTGATTAGTGATGCTTTGGTTTAGAGTTTCACCATCTGGAGTCATGTATATTACTTCATCATATTCTCTTTCAGACTTTAGTTTAGATATACATTTATCGATAGGTTCTATCATCATAACCATACCTGCTCCTCCACCAAATTGATAGTCATCAACCTGTTTATAGTTGTTGTCAGTGTAATCTCTAAGGTTGTGAAAATGTACTTCTACTAATCCTTTTTCTATAGACCGTTTCATTATAGAGGCTTCAAAAGGACTTTTTAGAATATCAGGGACTACTGTAATAATATCTATGCGCATCTTGTGTTAATTCTTTGTAGGTGCAAAGATGCAAAAGAATATAGTAAAAATCTAGAAAATTGGCTTACTTAGCTCCAGCTTTACGTTGTTTGTTGATTTCATCTTGTAGCTTACGCATTACTTTTTGTTCTCGCTCTAAAGCTCTACGTCTATGTTCTTCAAATTCTGCTTCAGTTTCTGCTAGTGCTTTTCGAGCTTGTACTGTTATTGCGTTACTGTTTTTATATTTATATACAAAAAAGCCAAACAAAGCTAAAAGAATACCAATAATAGACCACATAATAGTTTTATAGCTGCCTTTGGTTAATGCTGCTATTCCTAAAAAGTTAATACTATCTTTCTCTTGAGTAACGGTAGAAAGGTCGCCATTTGTTTTGGCAAGTGATTCTTCTAATCCAGAGATAGTTTGTTGTTGTTCGGCAATCTTTAGATTAGTAGTATTTAATTTAGATTCTAGTGTTTTAAGAGTGTCTATAGTATTGGATTTAAGTTTGTTTAACCAAACAAGTTTAACTACTTTATACTCTTGGTATTTTCCTGATTTTTTTATCACCACATCAAATTGATCCTGGATCTTTTCTTGCCTTAAAGCCTCAGTTACGGTTACATTATCCTCTTGCGCATATGTAGTTTCAAAAATGGATATGATTAGGGTTAAAGCTATTAGGTATTGTGATAATTTCATGTTATTATTCTTAATTTAATGGTTGGATACGGTATCCTTATGATATCGCGATAGTTAGTGGTTAATGAGTAACTAAGTTATTTTATAGTATAAGGAATTATGTATATCGTTTCTTTTTGGTTATTATTTTCTTCTGTAACGGTAATAAATGTACGATATTGTGGCTAATTTGAAAGTTTTTTTTACAAGAATTTCAGTAAAAGCAGATTGAAGGTTAATTGATTGATAATTAATTTTTTACATGTTTGTAAAATGAATTTCGAAAAGACCATTTTTGATTTACATAATATCAATATAACAAAAAGTCGTTATTATATAAATAACGACTTTTTTGTTTTTGTAAAAGTAAGGATACTAGTAGTATGTAAAACGCCTTACTTTGGCGATATATTTTGATAACCTTATAACTTGATGACTATACCCATATTCATTATCATACCATACATACAATACAGCGTTGTGTCCTTTTGGATCAACAATTGTTGCGTTACTGTCATATATAGAAGGGGCAGAAGAACCTACAATATCACTAGATACCAATTCATTGTCTAATGAATATTTGATTTGTTCTACAAGGTTTCCTTCAAGTGCATATTTTTTAAGTATGGCGTTCATACTTTCTTTAGAAGTTTTCTTTTCTAAGTTAAGGTTTAGAATTGCCAGAGATCCATTTGGTACAGGAACTCGAATTGCATTTGAGGTTAATTTTCCTTCAAAACTTGGTAAAGCTTTAGAAACAGCTTTTCCTGCTCCAGTTTCTGTAATTACCATATTTAGAGCTGCAGCACGACCTCTTCTGTATTTTTTGTGCATGTTGTCTACCAAGTTTTGATCATTGGTATATGCATGTATAGTCTCAAGATGACCATCAACTACACCAAAACTTTCATCTACAGCTTGTAAGATAGGAGTAATAGCGTTGGTGGTACATGAAGCAGCAGAAAAAATATTTACCTTATCAGGGTCATGTTCTTTATGGTTAACACCATGTACGATATTAGGAATGCCTTTTCCTGGTGCTGTAAGTAATACTTTGTCTATTCCTTTGGCAGCCAAATGTCTGCTTAATGCTTCTTTGTCTCTAAAAGCCCCAGTATTATCTATAAGTAATGCATCTTGGATGCCATAAGATATATAATCTATATCTTCTGGGTTATTAGCGCTAATGATTTTAACGGTGGTTCCATTTATAATAAGTGAACTGTTTTCTAAGTCTGTTTCTACTGTGCCAGCAAAATCTCCATGTACAGAATCACTACGTAGTAACGAGGCTCTTTTTTCTAATACATCTTGCGTTATAGCTCCACGAGTAACAATTGCTCTAAGCCTTAATTGACTTCCTTTTCCAGTAATGGTCATTAATTCTCTGGCTACCAAACGTCCAATTCGTCCAAAACCATAAAGTACCACATTCTTTGGAGAAATAGGTTTAAACTTCTTGGCGTCTTTTAGTTTGTCTTGCACAAAACCATTGATAGAACTGTACTCGTCACTTGCTAAGTGATACTCATAGGTGAGTTTACCGATATCTAATTTTGATGGCGGCAAATTCATTAGTTTAATTGCCTGTGCAATTTCTACAGAATCAAAAATTGAAATTGGTTTTTGTACAAATTCACCTGCGTACTCATGTAGATTGATAATCTCACTTACATTTTTATCAATTAACTGATTACGGAAAAGTACTAATTCGATAGAATTATCATACCATAGATCGCTTACAGTCTTTATAAATGCTACTGTTGCACGACGTCTGTCTGCCTGAAAGGCTAATTCTTTCTCATAAACTTCGTTAGAGCTCATAGTGTGTTGTGTTTAAAAGTCTTGAAATTTCGTGCAAAAATATATATTTCAAACGTTTTCGTGAAACCTTTTGTGAAAAAAAATCCCATTACTTTTATAATGTAATGGGATAATGGTGTTGTGCCTATATTTTTTAATGACTATTGAAAAACAAATTCTCTTTTCTGACCATTTCTGTCTACTAAACTAATAGTAATATCCTCGTCTTTATATTTGCTTTCAATGATGTTTTTTACATCAAGAACGTCTTTTACTTTTTTACCATCTATTTCACTTATAATAAGACCTTCAAGATTATATCTTTTCATTCTGGAACTTAATGCCTTACTAATAACCACCCCATGATCAAGTTTAAAATTCTTTAAGTAACCTTTTTTGGGGTTCATAACTTCTACTCCTACATCATCAATGTTATACTTCTGAATTTCATATTTGGTCAACGTGACAGGAAGTGTTAATTCTTTTTTCTTTCTTAAGATTTTGACATTAATAATATCTTTTGGTCTTTTACTATTTACATAACCAGTAAGATCTGAAAATTTTCTTATTGGTAGACCGTCTATTTCTTTTATAACATCTCCTTCTAAAATCCCAGCTTTTTTGGCTCCACTATTTTCTGTTACAGCGGCTACAAAAACACCTTGAGAAACAGAAATGTCATATTGTTCCATCACTTTTGGGTTTATAGTTCCTCCTTGTATGCCAATAATTCCTCGTTGTACACCTCCAAATTCGATAATGTCATCTATTATCTTTTTTGCATTATTAGAAGGAACTGCAAAGGCATACCCAACATAGCTTCCTGTTTGAGAAGTTATAGCAGTATTAATACCTATCAATTCACCTCTTACATTTACCAATGCACCTCCACTGTTTCCTGGGTTAATTGCAGCATCAGTCTGTATAAAAGATTGAATTTTATTATCTAATTCATTTAAATCTCTTGATTTGGCACTAATAATTCCTGCGGTAACTGTAGATGTTAGATTAAAGGGATTACCTACTGCCAATACCCATTCTCCAATTTTTGCAGAATTAGAATCTCCAAAAGGAATATAAGATAACTTTTCATCCGCATCAATTTTGATTAATGCAATGTCGGATTGTGGTGCGGTGCCAACTACCTCTGCTTTATAAGATTTGTTGTTGTTTAGTGTTATTTCTAAGTCGGTTGCACCTTCAATAACGTGGTTGTTTGTTACAATATAACCGTCCTCAGTAATAATTACTCCAGATCCTGCACCTTGAATTCTTCTTTCCTGAGTTCCTCCATTTCTAAAAAACTCCATTAAATTTCTAGGTGTACGCGAAACTCCGTATTGCTTAACATGTACTACAGCATTTACTGTTTTTTCTGCTGCTACTGTAAAATCAATACCTGCGTTAGATGCATTTGTATTGGAGTTGGTAAGTGTATAATTTGTAGGAACTAGGTTCGGTTTGGTTTCAGTTTCGTGAACCACTATGGCTTCAGGCTCTAAAAACATTTTATATGCTCCTAGAGTAAATACTCCAGCCAGAATAGCTACGACCATTAAGCTCAAAAATCTTTTCATTTTCTTCTCTTTTTTTGTTTGATTTAACTAATACTAGTCTAATAGACTGTCATTAACTTTTAAAATTACAATTATAGTATACTTTTTTTATGTTATTTAACTCACAATTAACAACGGTTTTATGTTTACATTCTTTGTACCTTTGTCGGTATAATTGAAAGAATAATGACCCTTACTTTTTATAAATACCAAGGCACCGGGAATGATTTTGTAATCATTGATAATAGAGAGTCTATACTCTCCAAAAATAATACCAAATTATTTACCAAGCTTTGTGACAGAAGATTTGGAATTGGAGCAGATGGTTTAATGCTTTTAGAACTTCCTGAAAATGAAGGAGATGATTTTACTATGGTGTATTTTAATGCCGATGGTAATGAAAGTTCAATGTGTGGTAATGGGGGGAGATGTTTGGTCGCTTTTGCTGCCTTTTTAGGTGTTATTGATAATAAAGCAACTTTTACCGCGATTGATGGAAAACATCAGGCGGAGATCAAAAATGGTCTAGTGCATTTGCAAATGCAAGATGTTTCAGAAATAGAAAAATATGACACCCACCTTTTTCTTGATACAGGTTCTCCTCATCATGTTGCTCTGGTAGAGGGACTTGATGATTATGATGTTGAAAATATCGGTAGAAAAATCAGAAATGACGCCCCCTATTTTGAGGAGGGAAGTAATGTTAATTTTGTTGAACATAAGAATGAGGATGTATTTGCTGTACGTACTTATGAAAGAGGTGTAGAAGATGAGACATTATCCTGTGGAACTGGAGTTACGGCTGTTGCACTCTCAATGCATGCCACAAAACTAACAGATAAAAATGTAATTAATATTGATACTTTGGGTGGAGAGTTAAAGGTTACTTTTGAGGAAGGGGAAAAAGGATATGAAAATATTTTTTTAATAGGCCCGGCAGAACAGGTCTTTAAAGGGGAGTATACATGGTTACACTAAAAGGAGAAAATATTTACTTACGTGCCCTTGAGCCAGAAGATCTTGATTTTATTTATATTGTAGAAAATGACGAGCAAATTTGGGAAATGAGCTCTACTCAAACCCCGTATTCAAGATTTTTAATTAAACAATATCTGGAACAAGCTCACAGAGATATTTATGAAGTGAAACAGTTAAGAATGGTTATATGTTCTAATGACCATGCTGCCTTGGGGTTGATAGATTTGTTTGATTTTGACCCTAATCATAATAGAGCTGGAGTAGGGATTTTGGTAGCAGAACAAGAGAATAGAGGAAAGGGGTACGGGGCAGAAGCTCTGGAGCTTATTACTAATTACAGTTTTACACATCTCCATTTGCACCAATTATATGCGAATATCTCTGAAGATAATATAACAAGTATTAAATTATTTGAAAACAAGGGGTTTAGCAAGGTGGGAGTAAAGAAAGAGTGGAATCTGGTGAAGGATACTTATAAAGACGAATTTTTATATCAATTAATATATGTACATTAAAAAAATACTATTAGCTATAGCATTATTAGGTTTGATTGCAGGAGGTTTCTTTGCATATTATATTTATCAAGCCGTTTTTTCTCCTAATACTAGTTTTGAAACAAAGACGACTACGGTATATATACCTTCAGGAGCTACTTATACAGAGCTTATCGAAATTGTTAGCCCAGTGGTAAAAGATATTTATAGTTTTGATAGAGTAGCCAGAAAGAAAGGGTATATTGATAATATCAAATCAGGGCGATATATTTTGTCTAAGGACTTAAGTAATAATGAAATTGTAAATGTCTTGCGTAGTAAAAATTCGCCTATCCAGATTAGTTTTAATAATCAAGAAAGGTTAGAAAATCTAGCAGGTAGAATTGCTACACAGATCGAAGCAGATAGTCTTTCCTTATTAGAAGAGTTTCGTGATGAGTCATTTTTGAAAACAAATGGTTTTACGATTGAAACTGCTTTGGCAATGTACATTCCAAACAAATATGAGTTTTTTTGGAATACATCTGCAAAACAATTTAGAGAAAGAATGTTGAAGGAGTATAATAGGTTTTGGAATGATTCGCGCATTAAAAAGGCAAAAAAAATTGGTTTGACTCAGAATCAGGTTACTACTATAGCGTCTATTGTACAAAAAGAAACCGCAAAAGTTGATGAGCGACCCAGAGTTGCAGGAGTGTATATGAACAGATACAATAATAATTGGAAGCTAGGAGCGGATCCTACTGTTATATATGCGCTTAAAAAACATCGTAATGATTGGGATATAGTAATAAAACGAGTTTTGTATAAAGATTTAGAACTTGATAGCCCATATAATACTTATAAATATGCTACACTTCCTCCTGGCCCAATAGCAATGCCGGATATTTCTTCGATAGATGCTGTTCTTAATTATGAAAGGCATGAATATTATTTTTTTGTAGCTAATGTTGAGAATTTCGGATATCACAAATTCGCTAAAACACTAAATCAGCATAATCGTAATAAAAAACAGTATATAGACTGGATTAATAAACAAGGCGTAAAACGATAATCTCGACTTCTTTTTTTGTAGGAAAAAAAGAAGCTTTTATTCTTTATTTGTGCAAAATAATATGAACTTATTAACAAAAAGGTGTATTCTTGTGTTAATTATCTACTAGTTTTTCTTTTCATTTTTGATCGACAAAGATGCTTAGTTTGACGTTTAAGTGTCTTTAAGTTGACTTTTTTAGCGAATTTTAACTGTTTTTACCCTCTTTAATCTGTGTAAATTGCTGTAAAGCAGTGTTATAATTATTTTAACACTTAAGTCTTTTTGGTTAAAAAAAAAGACGTATATTTGCACCGCAAAAATTTAAGTAGTGGGGGACATCTTTTTTGATGACTACTTAGAAATTTTTTATATGATAAAGAGGATAATAGGATTATCTATATTACTTACAATTGGGGGCGTGCTCCTAGTGAGTTTTACAACAAAAAAAAGTATAGATCTTGCTTCTTATAGCACGGCTGGATTAGATCTGTATTATGTAGCACCTAATTTTAATGAAATAGAGGATGGAGGTACATTTGTTTCTCCAGAGCTAGGAAAATCTTATGTAGGGTTCAAGGAGGCAGTTGCTTTTAAAGAATCTCGAGGTGATTATGGTGTTGTTAATCAATTTGGTTATTTGGGAAAATATCAATTTGGTAAAGGAACATTAGATTTGTTAGGTGTTAGGAATATTAGTAAGAATGATTTTCTTAATAATCCTAAACTTCAGGAAAAAGCGTTTTACGCGAACTTATCTAGAAATAAATGGATTTTACGTAGGGATATTAAATGGTCTGAAGGAAAAAGAATAAATGGAGTGGTAGTGACGGAGTCTGGTATTCTTGCTGCTGCTCACTTGTCTGGTCCGGGTGCGGTAAAAAAATATTTGCGCAGCGGAGGTGTAGAAGGGTTTTCTGATGCTTTTGGTACTACGATTAGATATTACATGAAGCGATTTGGTGGCTATGATACTTCTTTTGTGGTTCCTGACAGAAAGGCTAAAGTAGTTTTGTTGTAAAATTTATTACGTTAGTCTCTTTGGATAATGTAGATTGTAGGTCTTTTGTGTAGGTCTATTTCTGCTTTTTTCCATTCTTCGATAGTCTTAGTGACAATGAATTCGGTAGTTAATGTGATATCACATGCGATACATAATCTTGTATTCGTGTTTAATATTGATTTGAGGTCTTCGAACATTTTGTCGTTCCTGTATGGGGTTTCGATAAAAATCTGAGATTGATTTTTTTCTAGAGATGTTTTTTCTAAACGTTTAATGGTGGATTTTCTTTCATTTTTGTCAATAGGGAGATAGCCGTTAAAGGTGAAATTTTGTCCATTCATTCCGCTACTCATCATGGCAAGCAATATTGATGAAGGTCCAACAAGAGGGGTTACTGGGATTCCTTTTTCATGAGCTATTCTAACTACTTCTGCGCCAGGATCAGCAATTCCTGGGCATCCTGCATCTGATAGTAAACCTATAGATTCTCCATTTAGACAAGGTGTTAGGTAGTCAGGTATCTCAGAAGGGTCAGTGTATTTATTAACGGTGTTTAAGATGATGGAGCGTTGTGATTTGCTTGGGCTAACCTTTTTTATAAATCTTCTTGCAGGTTTTTCATTTTCTACAATATAATGGTTCACTTGCTCTAATACCTTTTTGATTGATATTGGAAGTACTTCTAAGGGGACATCATCTCCTAATCGAGTTGGGATTAGGTATAATTTTCCTTTGGGATCTAGGGGTTTAAACTCCATAGGTTTATTTTATGACTAGTTTTTAAGTTTTTTTAGGTTAATGTAATTATCAATCTTAAAACTGATTTTAAGATCTAAGAACGCTGTTTTTTTTGTGTTATTGACTAAAATAGCATTATTTTTTTTATTGATGTACATTATAACGCTATTATTTGTGATGATATTATCTGCTTTGAAAAAAGAAAAATAGGTGTTATTGTTTTAAAATGATTTTTGGACTCCAGCAAAACTTTTAGAAGTTATTTGCTTTCTTTAAGTTTTAAAACAATGTTGTCACAGGCTTTGTCTAGCATTTGGAAAACGTCTTCAAAACCTTGATCTCCACCAAAATAAGGGTCGGGTACATCAAGATTGCTATTAGGGTGAAGTTCGTTAAGGATTTGTTCTACTTTATTTTTGTCTTCGCTTTTGTCCGTGAGGGCTACGATATTTTGATAATTGGATCTATCCATTGCATAAATGTAGTCATACGCATTAAAGTCACTTGTTTTGAATTGAGCTGCTCTTTGATCAGTGATATCTATACCATTTTTTTTTGCAATATCGATAGAGCGTGGGTCGGGTTTGTTTCCTATGTGATAGCCGCTGGTGCCGCATGAATCGATTTGATAATGATCTAAGTCAAGTTTGGATTTTAGTATGCCTTCTGCTAGGGGGGATCTGCAGATATTACCTAAACATACCATTAGTATTTTGATTTTCATGTGTGTTTGTTTTTATGGAAATCACATGTAACCTTAAGAAGATAAAAATGGTTATTTTATGTATTCTGTTATTTTGTCTTAGTTAAGATTATAGTGTAAGCTTTTTTCCAAGGTCTTCTACGTATTTTCTAAATTGTTTATCTGTAGATGATAGGTTGTCCACTGTTTTACAGGCATGAAGAACGGTGGCGTGATCTCTTTTTCCTATTTGTGTTCCAATGCTGGCTAGCGATGCTTTGGTTAGTTTCTTGGCAAAGAACATAGCAAGTTGACGAGCTTGAACAATGTGGCGTTTTCTGGTTTTGGATTGTAGGGTTTCTACGTCCATTTGGAAATAATCACTTACTACTTTTTGGATATAATCAATAGAAACTTCGCGCTTAGTATTTTTTACATAGTTGTCTACTATGGCTTTGGCTAAATCTATAGTGATATCCTTTTTGTTAAAAGAGGAATGAGCTATTAATGATATGATGGCTCCTTCTAGTTCTCTAATATTGGTCTTAATGTTATTAGCAAGAAACTCTACTATTTCTTCTGGCATTTCAACACCATCTCGATATAGTTTATTTTTTATAATAGAAATTCTGGTTTCAAAATCGGGTTGATGTAATTCAGCCGATAATCCCCATTTAAATCTAGAAAGTAATCGTTGTTCGATGTCCTGCATGTCAACAGGAGCTTTATCACTAGTAAGGATTACTTGTTTCCCGTTTTGGTGTAAGTGATTGAAAATGTGAAAAAAGACATCTTGTGTTCCTGCTTTACCTGATAATAACTGAATGTCATCAACAATAAGCACGTCTATAATCTGGTAAAAATGAATAAAATCATTTCTGTTGTTCTTTTTTACAGATTCTATGTATTGTTGAGTAAATTTCTCAGCAGAGATGTATAAAACAGTTTTTTCTGGGTAATTGTCTTTGATGTTTACTCCGATTGCATGGGCTAGATGCGTTTTTCCTAAACCAACACCTCCAAAAATAAGTAATGGGTTAAACGAGGTGCCGCCAGGTTTATTGGCTACAGCCATTCCTGCAGATCGAGCAAGTCTATTAGAGTCTCCTTCCAGAAAATTTTCAAAATTATAACTAGGGTTTAGTTGAGATTCTATTTTGACATTGCGTATTCCAGGAATAACGAATGGGTTTTTTAACTCAGGGTTTTTGCTTTTTATAGGTACATCAACCTCTTGCGAGTTAACAGGAGTGCGATTAGCACTTGGTATTTTTTCTGTAAACGGCTTTTTGTTGCCGTAGGTGTTTTCCATTTTGATTACATAAACCAATTTAGCACTTTCTCCAAGTTCTCGTGTAAGAGATACTTTTAGAAGGTTTACATAATGTTCTTCTAGCCATTCATAAAAAAATTTACTAGGAACCTGAATGCTCAAAGCGCTATCTGTAAGTTTTACAGCTTTAATTGGTTCAAACCATGTTTTAAAAGCTTGAGGTGTTATATTGTCTTCTATAAAAGATAAACAACTGTCCCAAACTGATTGCGCGGTTACATTCATTCTTACGGTTAGATTTACTTTTTTTTCTGTTAAGATACTAAAAAGAAATTGTTGAAAAACTCCTTACTGATTTTGCTTGACAAATATGTGAACAAAAAATGTAAAAAAAAAACGATTTAGGGGTTGAATATTAATTATTTTTTTTGCATAATTTGATCTTTCGATATCCAATTCGAGAAATAATAATTTATTTTTAAGACTATGCCAATTACCTCAGAAACCTCCTTAAAAGTTCGATACTCAGAAACAGATCAAATGGGGGTGGTGCATCACGGTAACTACCCACAGTACTTAGAGTTAGCTCGAATTGACTGGTTGTCTAAATTAGGGGTCTCATATAAAACAATGGAAGAGAATGGTGTAATGCTTCCGGTGTTTACATTAGATCTTAAATTTAAGAAATCAGCTTTCTTCGATGAAGAACTAATTGTCAAAACTACACTAAGGAAAATTCCTACAGTTAAGATAATTTTTGACTTCGAAATTTTTAATAACATGCAAGAATTGTTAACAATTGCATCTGTGACCTTGGTTTTTGTTGATAGTAAAACAAGAAAACCAATTCAATGTCCTTCCTATTTAATTGACAAAATAAATAACTATTAATTCTCTAATTGTTTAATTTCTATTTCATACAACGGGGAAAAAATGCCTTTTATTTTATCTACGATCTTTTTTCTTACAGAAATATAAATTTTACAATTTAATGAGAGGTCCTGTTTGGTGATAGAAAGGTTATTTTCTTTGATAATTCTCATCACCTTATTCATGTCTTTGTATTCAAAAATAACCACAAAATCAATGTTGATGGTTTTTTCGATTATAGTGGATGCCTGTATTGCTAGACTTGCAGTTGTACGATATGCATTGATTAAACCTCCGACTCCTAGTTTTACCCCACCAAAATATCGTACGACTACAATTAAAACATTGGTTATGTCTGATGATTGAATTTGTCCATATATAGGTTGACCTGCAGAATTAGACGGTTCTCCATCATCATTACTGCGATACTTTATGTTTTCTGTTCCAAGTTGCCATGCATAACACCAGTGTCTTGCAGAATGATGTTGCTTTTTAAGCCTTTCTATAATGGATTTAACTTCTTTTTCTGATGTTATAGGGAAGGTGTATCCAAAAAATTTACTGTTTCTGTCTTTAAAGAGAACCTCTTCTCCGGGAGAATCTATTGTTTTATATGTGTCTTTGATATCCAAATAAGAGTGGTTTATATCGAGAAAGCTACTAAAATAATACTTAATACCGCTAAAGAAATACCGATCCAGTTTTTTGGGATCAATTTTTCTCTAAAAAAAATGATTCCGGCTAAGGTAGAAACCAAAAGCACAGCTACATTATTAATAGTAAAAACTGTAGAGCTGTCCATACTATCATGACGTAATGCATTTATCAAAAAATAGATTGAAAAATAATTTGGGATTCCTAATCCTATCCCTGCAATAATGTTTTTTAATGAAATTTCAAAAGTTCCTGTTATGGCTTTATATAGTAAGGTGAGAATACCTATTAAGGCTGCGAATCCAAAAACAGAGGCAGAGAAAATAGGGATGTCATTTTTGGCTACATAGTGTGTTTCTAAAAATTTAATACTAGTGTCAATAATTCCACTTCCAATAAAAACTAATATTGGGAATATTAGGTTCTTTTTTGTTATGGGAATTCCTGAAGTATTTTTGGTAGAGGTCAGGTACACCGCTACAAGTGCAATGAGAATACCAATTACCTTGATAACACCTGTGCTTTCATGGTAAGCTATGATTCCGAAAACAATTGGTATGACCAAGCTCATTTTGGTAGCAACAGCTGCTACAGAGAGACCATTTTTTTGTGTGGTTATGGCCATTAAATTAAATACGGATATAAAAACCACTCCCAAAATTATAGTGCCATAAAACCATCCTTCTTTGGGTATGGATATTATATCAATAGGTTCTGAGTACGCTATTATCCCAGAAAAACAAGCTACTATATAGTTAATGATAATGGCTTGTAATGTATCTATGTTATATCTGTCAAATAGCTTGAAGATGACAAAAATCAAGGAGGAAGCTAATATGCTAAGAACCAAATAGATCAAAATAAATTAGATTTTGTAGTGAACAGATTTGTAACGTCTTCTGTTTTAGGATCATTGTTCCAGGTGTGAATCCCTAATGCTGCTGCTGTATCTGTGTTTTCTTTTGTGTCGTCAATAAACAGTGTTTCTGTAGGGTTGAGTTTGTTTTGTTGGAGAACAAAATCAAAAACGCTGGTTCCTGGTTTTCTTAAGCGTATTTCGTGCGAAAGATAAAAAACATCAAAGCAAGATTTAAACTCTTCAAAAAACGGCACATTTTCTTTTATCCATTTAATGTGCAATTCGTTGGTGTTACTTAATAGAATTAGTTTATACTGTTTTTTGGATGCTAGCTTTTGAATAAATTTAAGTCGATGTTCTGGAAAATCTAATAAAATAGCATTCCAGGCATTAATTATCTCCTTTTCTGAAGCTTCTGGTAGTAGTTTGTGAAAAGCATCAATAAATTCTGGGGTAGAAAAGTTTCCTACCTCATATCGTTTATTGATTTTTTGTATTTCTGAAACAGGAGAGATTTCTCCAAGTTTTAAAAATTCTCTTTCTGTAGCGGGTTTATCTAAATTGATAAAAACATCTCCAAAATCAAAAATTATAGTCTTAATCATTATGATATGTCGTTAAAGTATCTTTTTTAAATTTTTCTTCTGAAATTAAATGTCCTTGGTGGGTGGGGGCTTTTATTCCGGATCCAAAAATAATACTTCCTTTAAAAACCCTTGCCTCATCCCAAATGTTTTTATCAATAAAAGATTGTAGGGTGTAGCTTCCACCTTCTATAATTACAGATTGGATATTGTGTTTGTAAAGAATATCGCAGATTTCTTTTGTGATATCATTTCTATAATCCACAATTTCGTAGATAAGATTTTGGTGATTTTCTTTTTTGAATTTTTCTTGGGTAATCACAATAGTCTTTACTGTATTGTCTAGTATATTAGAATCAACAGGGGTTTGTCCTGATCTATCTATGAGAATTCTTATTGGTTGTTTCCCTGACCAATCTCTAATGGTAAGCTTAGGGTTATCTTTTATTGCGGTTTGATTGCCTATCAAAATAGCCTGTTCTTCTGCTCTCCATTTATGGACAAGTTGTCTGGAGTATGTGTTAGTTATCCAAACCGGTTCTCTTTTTTGGGTAGAAGCCGGAGCGATATAGTTATCAAAAGTTTCTGCCCATTTTAGAATAACATAAGGACGTTTTTTGTTGTGAAAAGTAAAAAAACGCCTATTTAGTACTAAACACTCTTTTTCTAATACACCTACAACTACGTCGCAACCGGCATTTATTAATCTTTGAATCCCAGCTCCTGATACCTTTGCAAAAGTGTCTATAGTGCCGATAACGACTTTTTTGATTCCCTTTTCTATGATGAGATCACTGCAAGGAGGAGTTTTTCCATAATGACTACAAGGCTCTAGGCTTACATATATTGTAGCTTCTTTTAAAAGAGAGGGGTTGCTTACAGAAGCAATAGCATTTACTTCGGCATGAGGTTTTCCTGATTGATAATGCCATCCTTCTCCAATAATACTGTTGTTGTGTACTATTACGCTGCCTACTAAAGGGTTGGGGTAAGTTGTTCCTAGCCCGTTTTTGGCAAGTTGTATGCAACGTCTTATATATTTTTCGTGTATTGTCATTTTTGCAAATAGCAAAAATAAGTAAAACTATGTGTTTTATGAGGTATTGCTAATGTCTAGTGTTGATTAATTATCTTTCTAGTTCAAACACATATTTTATAGTTCCCTTTTTTTGAACTTTTTTAGGATTCCATTTGATACGAACTATTTGAGTTTCATCCGAAGGGAATATTTTTTCATTTACACCATGTATTGCAATAAAAACTACACATTTGGAGAAATAACCTTTTTCTACATGATCATCAATTGAAGATATTTTAAGAACGATTTCATTGGTGCCGTTTTTGATAAGCTTTTGGGCTTTATTATTGCTTGTGCTGCTTCCTGGTTTTGTAAATTCATGAAGCTTTTTGCCGTTTAAATAGATTTTTCCTTCTACTCCTTGACTTGTTTTGGCTTCAAGTTGGTAATATTTGAATGGTTCTTTTTTTATTGGAGTAATTTCAATAATTTCAGGTTTGCTTTGACTAAAGGAATTTGTGGTGGGAACAAAAAACATTATCAAAATAAAGTGTTTAATCAATTTTTTCATTTTGTTTTCAGTTTATCTAATAGGATAATGATGCGTCCTGACTAGAGGTTGTGTTGTTGATTGACTATGGGGTATTCAAACTTTTATGTTAATTACAAATATCTTTACTATCAATAGGAGTTGAATCACTGTTTTCAGTGAAAAATTACCAAGTTGCAGGTGGGATTGTTATTTTAATCTCACCATTTGTTCTTTGTCGATTGAGTAAGGGTAAGAGAAACTTCCTAAGTGGTATTTTATAGCGCCTTTATATCTTATTTTTAGTGAATCGGTTTGCACTACTTTTAGGATGCTACCGAGAAGATTATTTTTATTTTCTTTGTATACTTTGGAGAGTGAAATTGTGCCTTCTAAGGGGATAGAAAATTCGCTTTTTTGAGGAACCTTAAATTCTTGAGAAGAAACCGTTCCTACATCAATGTTATCCACAAAAATATGCATATCATCTATTGAAAGTGTTCCTCTTAAATTATTTGGATTGTTAAAAACAGCATCTGCATTGAGGGTTATATTATTGAGGTCGATATTTTTAACTTCAATGTTGTCAACGTATTCGAATTTTAGTTTTTTAGAAACAGAACAGTTTGTGGTAAGTATAAATATTGTTGATAATAATAAAAACTTCTTCATTGATTTCTGATTAGATTTGACGTATATTTCAATACCCTTTTTAGAACTAATTTAATACTCAAAACTAAAATCATAGAAATAGTCAGATTTGTGTTTTGTAGTAAAACAAAAGTAAGGTTTTTAATATAATGAGCGATCTGAAAATCCGACCAATACAGTTAGAAGATAATAAAGCAATTGCTAAGGTGATACGTGATGTTTTGATAGAAATGGGAGTCCCAAAAGTTGGTACTGCATATGAGGATAAATCGTTAGACAGCATGTTTGAAACATATAAGCAACCAGGGATGGGGTATTATGTTGTTGAAGAAGGTGGTAGGGTTTTAGGAGGAGCGGGTATAGCGCCTTTAGATGGGGTAGAGTCTATTCGGGTTTGTGAGTTGCAAAAAATGTATTTTTTACAAGAAACTAGAGGTAAAGGGATAGGTTTTAGAATGATCAATAGATGCCTTGACTATGCAAAAAAAGAGGGGTATACTAAATGCTATCTAGAAACGATGCCTTATATGGAAGCAGCTAGGAAGTTGTATAGAAAGGTAGGTTTTAAGTCGCTAGAGGAGCCAATTGGGAATACTGGACATTATAGTTGTCAGGAATGGATGATCAAAGATTTGTAATTTAAAAATAAACTTCACATTGAAGATAAAAGATCTTAGAGATAGTTTTGTAAGCTCATTGTCAGGGATTTATGATTCTGAAGAAGTATTATCTCTTTTTTATATGTTAACAGAAGAAATTCTGGAGCTTAGAAGAGTCGATGTAGCTATACATCTTAATAAAAAACTTTCGGCTGAAGAGAAAAAAAAGTTTGATAAAGCAGTAAAACGTCTCAAGGATCACGAACCAGTTCAATATATAATTGGTAAAGCTGATTTTTATGGAGTAACTTTTAGGGTGACCCCTCATGTGTTAATTCCCAGACCTGAAACTGAAGAGTTAGTGGATTGGATTATAAATGATCAAGCTAATGCTAAAGATTCAATTTCGATATTAGATATAGGTACCGGAAGTGGTTGTATTGCAATCTCATTGGCTAAGAATTTGCCTAAAGCAAAGGTGTATGCAATTGATGTTTCTGCAGAAGCAATAAATGTTGCTAAGGAAAATGCAAGTAAAAATGAGGTAGATGTAACGTTTGTTTTGACAGATATTTTGAATACAGAAGAGCTGTTTCTGAAATTTGATATTATTGTTTCTAATCCTCCCTATGTAAGAGAATTGGAGAAAAATGAGATGAAAGCTAATGTATTGGATAATGAACCTCCACAGGCTTTATTCGTTTCTGATGATGCTCCATTGATTTTTTATAAAAAAATCACCCAATTGGCAAGAAAAAAGTTAAAGGAAAACGGTGTGTTGTATTTTGAGATTAACCAATATTTGGGTGAGGAAACTAAGAGTATGATTGAAGCTAAAGGGTATACGACGGTTATAGTGCGTAAAGATATGTATAACAATGATAGAATGATAAAAGCTTCGGTGAACTAAAAAAACTAAATATGAATAGACTTACATCGATATGTGTATTTTGTGGAAGTAGTGAAGGAAATGATACTAAGGTTATTTCTGAAGCAATATTATTGGGAGAAAAATTGGCAAAACAACAGATTACTTTAGTGTATGGAGCCGCCAAAATAGGGATAATGGGTAAAGTAGCTCAAGGGGTATTACAACATAAAGGGAAAGTGATTGGAGTGATTCCTGATTTTTTAAAACAAAAAGAGGTTGTTCATTTAGGATTACATGAGTTAATTACTACATCAAACATGCATGAGCGCAAAATGAAAATGCAGGAGTTTAGCGATGGTTTTATTACATTACCAGGTGGGTTTGGGACATTAGAAGAATTGTTTGAGATTATAACATGGTCGCAATTGGGCTTGCATCAAAAACCAATCGGGCTTTTGAATATAGGAGGGTTCTATGATGACCTGTTGGCGATGTTAGAAAATATGGTAAGACGAGGTTTTTTGAAAATGGATAACTATGAGTTACTTCTTGTTGATAATGATATAGATCGATTATTAGAAAAGATGAAAACCTTTAAGCCAGCACAAGTTCCAAAATGGTTGAAGCTAGATAGAACTTGAAAATTAAGTCAGTTATACGATCAAAATATTACAAAAGAATAAGACATATTGTTTAGATGAATACAGAACAACATATTAATCAATTAAGAGAAGAATTAAGACAGCATAATTATAATTACTATGTGCTTGATGCAGCAGTAATAAGTGATTATGAGTTTGATATGAAGCTTAAAGTATTACAAGAATTAGAAGAAAAACACCCGGAGTTTTATGATTCTAATTCACCGACACTCAGAGTAGGTGGTGAGGTAACCAAGAACTTTGAAACCGTAGTGCATGAAGAACGAATGTATTCTTTGGATAATTCATATTCTCGAGAAGATTTGACAGATTGGGAAAAACGAATTAGGAAACTAGTTGATGGAGAGATAAAATATACTTGTGAGCTTAAGTATGATGGAGCTTCTATAAATCTTACTTATGAAGAAGGTGCTTTGGTAAGAGCTGTAACTAGGGGAGATGGTATTCAAGGAGATAATGTGACTACTAATGTAAAAACAATCAATACGGTTCCATTAAAGCTAAAGGGAGATTTTCCGGCGAAGTTTGACATTAGAGGAGAGATAGTCCTGCCTCATGAGGGGTTTATAAAAATGAATGAAGAGCGAGTTGCAGCAGGAGAAGAGCCTTATGCTAACCCTCGTAACACAGCTTCAGGTAGTCTTAAGTTACAGGATAGTAGTGAAACTGCTAAACGCCCTCTGGATTGTTTATTGTATAGTATAAAAGGAAATAAACTAGGGATTACTACTCAATACGAAAGCTTAGGAAAAGCAAGAGATTGGGGGTTTAAAGTTCCATCAGAATCTAAACTGGTAAGCTCAATTGATGAAGTTTTGGAGTTTATAACCTATTGGGATGTCCATCGTCATGATCTGCCTTATGAAACCGATGGTGTGGTGATAAAGGTAAATGATCTTCAGCAACAAGAAGAACTTGGGTATACAGCAAAAGCTCCTAGATGGGCGATGGCATACAAGTTTAAAGCAGAACAAGTGTCTACTGTTCTTCAAGAAATAACATACCAAGTAGGTAGAACGGGAGCGATTACTCCTGTGGCTAACCTAGAACCTGTATTACTTGCAGGAACTACTGTGAAGAGAGCTTCTTTGCATAATGCAGACCAGATAGAAAAACTTGATATTAGAGTTGGAGATACTGTTTTTGTTGAAAAAGGAGGAGAAATAATCCCTAAGATTATAGCGGTTGATTTTCAAAAAAGAGCTCAAAGTCTACAACCAACTTTATATATAACCGAATGTCCAGAATGTCAAACTACCCTTAAGCGTAAAGAAGGTGAAGCGCAACATTATTGCCCTAATTACAAAGGGTGCCCTCCTCAGATAATAGGGCGTATTCAACATTATATTTCGCGAAAAGCAATGGATATCGAAGGGCTGGGTGGAGAAACAGTGGCTTTATTAGTTAAAGAAGGTTTAATAATGAATTATGCTGATCTCTATGAGTTAAAAAAGGAGCAGGTGATTCCTTTGGAGAGAATGGCGGAAAAAAGTGCAGAAAACCTTGTTGCGGGAATAGAAAAATCTAAAAAAATCCCTTTTGAACGTGTTCTGTTTGCATTAGGAATCAGATATGTTGGAGAGACTGTCGCCAAAAAATTAGCAAAACACTACAAGTTTATTGATGCAATTATTACTGCATCAGAAGAAGAATTAGTAAATGTTGATGAAATAGGTATTAAGATTGCACAAAGTGTAACAGAATTTTTTGCTTCTGAAGAAAATAAAATTTTGATCGATAGGTTAAAGCAGTATGGTGTGCAGTTAGAAGTTTCTGCAGAAAAACTGGCAAATCAAACCGATACTTTACAGGGGCAAACATTTGTGGTTTCGGGAGTGTTTGAAAAAGTATCACGTAACGAGCTTAAGAAATTGATAGAAGATAATGGAGGGAAAATATCTAGTTCAATTTCTTCAAAAACTTCTTTTATTGTTGCAGGTGATAAGATGGGACCTAGTAAATTAGAAAAAGCAAAGGCTTTGGAGATTCCTCTTATAAGTGAAGATGAGTTTCTTGATAAAATAAAATAAAGATCAGTTTTTTTGGGTTAGAGTGTATTTTTTTGCTTCAGAAAGATAGGTCTGTGTTGATTGAATTCAAAGTGTAAATAGCATCGTAATAATTCTTTTTTTATTCTGATTAAAATTTCGACATTTTGAACTTGATGCAATAGCGCTTGTTTAATCTATCATTTTTTACTGTTTTTTCTTTTAAAATATTTGATTTTCAATTTTATCTCTTTGTTGCTAGTTTTTTTGTAAAACGTGTATAGGACAATTTTCTGTTATTCTAAAATTTAGTATCTTGTCTAAGGGAAAAAAGTTATTTAATTGTTTGATAAAAATATATAGAGGTAGTTGTATAATTTCTGAATAAATACCTGGTGTAAAGTAGGGCAATAGAAGTTGTTGCTATGCTTCAGTTTGTTATGCCTTTTGCTTGATAGTTTTTGTTCTTAATTAGTGAATTTGTGCAAAATCTAATACGATTATTACTTTCTGTATGAGGCAATATGTCACTGTGATTTTTTTTGTGTTATCACAGAATACATTGTTTGTTTTTGATTCAAAAGATCTGACAGTTTTTGATTTGTATAAAAAAGAAGTAACTCTTGAGCGTAGAGAAGTTAGTATATCAATTGTTTTACATTACAGGGATACTTACTCTGATGACTTCTGTTTTTGCAGATAGACTTATTGTTGTTTTTAAACCTCTCGTTGTTGTTGCATTATGTGTTATATATCTGATAAAGACAAAACAAAAAAACTATTTGGTAATAGTAACCATGCTTTTGATTATGGTTATAGAGGTGCTGACTGCTAAAGATTTTGTGAAGTATTTTAGGGTGCTTAATATTCTTCTTTCTGTTTATTATATCCTTAATATTGTTTTGTTATGGAAAAGTTTTAAAAGAATTAAAGTTCGTCTTAAGAAAATTTTTACAATTCAATTGCTAATTACAATGGTACTGATTGTTTATGTTTTGTTTTCGGTGGCAGATTTGATTTTACCTCAAGTGCATGATGATGGAGTATATCTGTTTATTCTTATTGTTTGCTTTACTGTCTTTATAGGAGTGTGTTATTATATTTATCTGAATAGTAAAACAGTAGTGAGTTCTTCTTTAATGGTGGCAGCTTCTTGTTTTTTGATTGTTAATATTATTACAGCACTTAATAGTTTATATGTTTTTTTAGAGGTATTTGTTCTAATAGCTAACTTTCTTCAGATTTCCGGACAATATTTTTTAATCAAATTTTTTATCGAACAACAATCTTTAACTCCTGTTAATGATGATTACTTGTGAAAATAAAATATATTATAGTCAAAAAAACCTGCCTATCTATGGCTCTTAAATACTTTAAAATCTTTTGAAAAAAACAGATTTCACATACTTGTTTTTCTATATCTCTTTTTTAGCAGTTATATGTGCTGTTTTGTTTTTTGATAAATGGGTATTAGTGTATGTCAAGCCAATTGTACCTCTGTCATTAGTTTTTATATATTTAAAACATGCCAAAAAACCTGCTTTTTTGTTTGTAGTATGTATGCTTTTAATTATTGTCACCGACATTTTTATATCTCTGGACTTTGCTAAGTACTATACGGTTATTGCCCTGCTGATTTCTCTTTTTTATGTACTATGTATTCTTTTGTTAAAGAGGTTTATCTCAAAAGGAGATGTAAATTTAAAAACACTATTGGCAGTGCCGGTCATACTGAGTACAGTTTTGATTGGGTATTTAGTTTTTTCAATTGTAGATTTAATTTTGCCCAAAATGACTAATTCTATTGGGTCTATGATTTTAATAATAGTTAGTCTTCTGATGTTTGTTGTTGTTTGTTTCTTTGTTTATGTCGCAGATAAATATGAGAAGTTGATTTACCTTTTTATTGCAGCTTGTTGTACTTTGTTTGTAGATGCACTTTTGCCAATAAATGAATTGTATTATTATAGTACTGTGTTTACTGTGCTCATAAATATCACAGAAATATTAGGGATTTTCCTGTTTACCGTTTTTTTTATTGAAACAAAACCAAAGAATAAAAAAGAATTTGACGATAAATATTTTTAGATTTAACAAAAATTACTATGTTGTTTAATTATTAAACTTTTCTCTTTTTCTTGAAGAGTACCAGATGATTTTAAATTGTAAAATAGCTACATTTGTGGCTTATTAATTTTTTTAATAAATGATTTTAAAAGGCCTTAAGAGGAATGCAATAAAAAAAAATATAGAAACGCATTTAGGAAAAAGAAATACTGATCAAAAAATTTCTAATCTTAAAACACTTGCTGTTCTTATTGACGCATCCCAATCTATTAATATTGTTTCGTTATTGAAACTAGCAAATGAATTAGGGGTTAAGTCAGAAAAACTAAAAGTATTAGGCTATAAAGAAGATCATAAAGACGTTGTAGATGATAAGGATGCTGCTTATTACAGCGACAAAAGCTTTGGAATGAGCGGTGCTGTAAAAAGTAATTCTTTACTTGATTTTATAAATGAAGATTACGATGTCTTGATTAACTTTTATGAAGAAGATTCGATAGAGTTAAACTATGTAGCTGCAGCATCAAAAGCCAAATTTAAAGTTGGTTTTGCGGCTGTAGACAACCGTATTAATGACTTAATTATTGGAGCTACTACTAATGATACAAATCTTTTTATATCAGAACTTAAGAAATATTTAAAAATTTTACAGATTATATAGCATGAGTGATTTTCTTAGAGGAACAGGAGTAGCATTAGTAACTCCTTTTAATAAAGATGGATCGATAGATTATAAAGGAGTTACATCATTAGTTGATTTTTGTATAAAAGGAGGAGTAGAATACCTTGTGGTACTTGGAACTACTGCTGAATCGGCTACAATTACTAAAGAAGAGAAAAAGAGTTTAATAGCACATATTATAGAGGTGAATGATAAAAGACTTCCTCTTGTTATAGGTGTTGGTGGAAATGATACTGCAGCGATTATTGATGAAATTAAAGAAGTGAGTTCTTTAGATTTTGCGGCAATATTATCTGTGGTTCCTATGTATAACAGACCTAGTCAAGAAGGGATTTTTCAGCATTACAAAAGTATTAATGATATCACACCATTACCTGTTTTGTTATATAATGTACCTTCGAGAACAGCTACGAACATGACTGCAGAAACGACATTGCGCCTTGCCAAATTAGACAATATTATCGGTATAAAAGAGGCGGTTGGAGATTTTACCCAAGTTCTTAGAATAATAAAAGATAGACCAGAAGGGTTTTTGGTAATTTCAGGTGATGATGCATTGGCATTACCAGCTGTGGCTGCTGGTGGAGACGGTGTAATAAGTGTGATAGGGCAAGGATTTCCAGAAGAGTTTTCTGAAATGATACGGCTTGGGTTGTCAGGGCAAACAAAAAAAGCATTCGATACTTTTTATAAACTTCTTCCTGTTTTGGATTATGCTTTTGAAGAAGGGAATCCTGCCGGAATAAAAAATATTTTAAAGGTCAAGGGAGTGTGTGAAGATAATCTTCGTTTGCCGTTAATTCCTGTTTCTCAGGATTTAGCAAAAAGAATAGAAGAGTTTGTTCAGAATTAATAGCTTTCAGAAGAGATGGCTAAAAAAGTAAAAGATCCAGGAGTAGGTAAGTCTTCAAATAGATACGCCAAACGGTTTATCAATCAAGATGGTTCTTTTAATATAAAACATGTAAATAGACCAAGCTCCTTGTCAGAAAGTTATAACTATTTAATTAGTATTAGTTGGACTAAGTTTTTCTTGTGGGTAATCCTAGGGTATACTCTGATTAATTCTTTATTTGCAATAATCTATACATTTTTAGGAATATCAAATATAACAGAATCAACTGGAGATGTTTTTAAGGATTTCCTTAATGCTTTCTTTTTTTCTGCTCAGACAATTACCACTGTAGGGTATGGTGCGATGGCTCCCAAAGGTGTTATTTTTGGAATTATATCTTCTTTTGAAGCACTTATAGGATTATTAAGCTTCTCATTTATTACAGGGCTATTGTATGGTAGGTTTTCTAAACCAAGAGCAAATATTAGGTTTAGTAGTAGTGTAGTAGTAAGAAAGCATAATGGGATGGATTGTATTATGTTTAGATTGATGAGTAGAAGTGCTAATGTGATGATTCGTCCTAAAATAGAAGCTACATTAGCGCTATCTCAGGAGGATAAGGGTAAAAAATTTGTGAACAACTTCTTTAGTCTTAAGTTAGAGCGAAATTCAATCACATATTTGCCAACTACTTGGACTGTTGTGCACCCTATAGATGAGTTGAGTCCGCTCAAAAAAATTGATAGAGAAGAGTTACAAAACTTAAAAGGAGAAATATTAATATTAGCAAGTTATTATGATGAATCCTTTGCTCAGGAAGTTCATCAAGTACATTCATATGTTTTAAAAAATCTAAAAATTGACCAACGTTTTGTTCCAGCATTTCATTATGATGATGAAGGGCATACAATTCTGGATCATAATAACCTTGATAAAACTTTTGCCAGTAAATCCAGTTGATACAAAAAGACAACTTTTAAGAATGTTAAAAATAATTAGATCCTGCAACACCTTCCTAATTGTGTAGTTATTGAAATGAACCTGAATTGATGTGGTAGATGTATACCAAATTATTAATGAGGGTAATTCTACCTGTTTATACGGATAATAAATAAAGACAGATGAATTGAATGAACTAAAGTTTTTGTAATACGGCAGAAATATATACTTTTGCCAGATGTTTTTTTAAGATATGAAGAGATTATTGTATTTGCTTGCTGTTGTATTATTATTAGGCTCTTGTAGTGAGTATCAAAAAATAGTAAGAGGCGAGGATATAACTGCAAAGTATAAGACTGCTGAGGATTTGTATAAAGAAGGAAAGTACAAAAAGGCTTTACGGCTTTTTGAACAGATAGTTCCTTTGTATAGAGGTAAGCCACAGGCAGAAAGAATTATGTACTACTATGCTGATACATATTATCAGTTAGAAGATTATTACTTGTCTGGATATCAGTTTGAAAGATACGCTAAGTCCTATCCCAAAAGTGAGAAAAGAGAGGAAGCATCATACAAAGGAGCCAAAAGTTATTATCATCTTTCTCCAAGATATAGTTTAGATCAAGAAGAAACAACTAAAGCTATAGAAAAGCTTCAGGCTTATATTAACGAATATCCTGAAAGTGAAAACTTAGAAGAAGCAAATAAATTAGTAGCAGAACTTAGAACGAAGAAGGAGAAAAAAGCTTACGAAATAGCAAAACAGTTTCATCATAGAGAGAACTATAAAGTTGCGATTTCAGCATTTGACAATTACCTTGTAGACTATCCTGGATCATCCTTTAGAGAAAAAGTATTATATTACAAATTAGAGTCTGAGTATTTATTGGCTATAGGTAGTTATGAAAGTTTGGTAGAAGAGCGATTAAATGTAGCTCAAGGGTATTATAATAGTTATAAGAAATACTACAAAACAGAAGGAGAATATCTAGAGAAGGCAGATGAATTAGGAGAAGATATTAAGACAAGATTAGAAGAATATAAATAGAAAATAAAGTAGAAGATGGATTTGAAAAAAAGCAATGCGCCGGTAAACACAACTACTATTGATAAGAACCGTATTGATCAGCCAACAGATAATATATATGAGGCTATATCGGTAATATCAAAAAGAGCAACTCAGATTAATACAGATATTAAGAAAGAGCTTCTAGAAAAATTAGATGAATTTGCTACATATAATGATAGTTTAGAAGAGATTTTTGAAAACAAGGAGCAGATCGAAGTTTCTAAGTTTTACGAAAGATTACCTAAACCTCATGCCTTGGCTGTGCAAGAATGGTTAGAAGGTAAAATCTATCATAGAAATACGAAAAAAGACACAGAATCTCTATAAGTTTATGTCTGTTTTAAGCGGTAAAAAAGTTTTAATAGGTATCACCGCTGGAATTGCTGCTTATAAAACAGCAAGTTTGGTTCGTTTGTTTGTTAAGGCGAGTGCAGAAGTAAAAGTCATAATGACTCCTGCTGCCAAAGATTTTGTAACACCGCTTACTTTATCTACTTTGTCTAAAAACCCCGTGCACTCATCTTTTTATGATGAAAAAGATGAGAATGCTGTATGGAATAACCATGTGGATTTGGGGTTATGGGCAGATATTATGGTTATAGCTCCTGCTACGGCAAATACATTATCTAAAATGACTGCCGGGGCTAGCGATAATCTGTTGTTAGCTACATATTTATCTGCAAAGTGTCCTGTGTACTTTGCTCCAGCAATGGATTTGGATATGTACAAACACCCATCAGCTAATAATTCTTTTGAGAAGCTACAAGAGTTTGGAAATATTATGATTCCTTCAGAATCGGGTGAGCTGGCAAGTGGTCTTGTCGGGCAAGGACGAATGGCAGAACCAGAAACTATTGTAGAGTTTATAGCAAAAGATATTTTAAAAAAACTACCATTAAAAAATCAAACCGTTTTAATAACCGCTGGTCCTACTTATGAAGCAATAGATCCTGTTAGGTTTATAGGTAATCACTCTAGCGGAAGGATGGGTATAGAGTTGGCAAAAACTGCGGCCAATTTAGGAGCCCAGGTAAATTTGGTTTTGGGGCCATCTTCTCTTAAGGTTGATCATGCACTTATTAATGTCGTTAATGTGTTTAGTGCAAAGGATATGTATGAAGCCGTTGTATCACTGTATGATAATTGTGATATAGCAATCGCATCTGCAGCTGTTGCAGATTATAGACCTAAAAATATAGCAAATCAAAAAATAAAAAAGAAAGACACAGAGTTTTCTATTCAGTTAGAGCGAACCGATGATATCCTGAAATGGATGGGAGGACAGAAGCAAAAACAATTTTTGGTAGGCTTTGCTTTGGAAACTGAAAATGAAGAAGAGAACGCTAAGAATAAATTAAAAAGTAAAAATTTAGATTTAATAGTCCTTAATTCTCTTAATGATAAAGGAGCAGGCTTTAAAGGGAAAACAAATAAAGTAAGTCTAATTAATCATAAATTGGAGATTAAAGCGTTTGACTTAAAAGCAAAGTCAGAAGTTGCACAAGATATATTTAATGAAATTAACACATTAAAGGATGAATAAGTTATTTCTTGTCATAATACTTATAGTTGGTTTAAATGGTAATGCCCAGGAGTTTAATGCTACTGTGGCTGTAAATGCGGAGCAAACAGGAAATCCTAATTTGCAAGTATTTAAAACCTTAGAGCGTTCATTAACTGAGTTTATTAATAATACAAAATGGACCGCTGTAGATTATCGTACCGAAGAAAGGATCAATTGTAGTTTCTTTATTACAATAAGTAGTTATGATAATGATGCTTTTTCAGCAACTATTCAGGTGCAAGCATCTCGACCTGTATATGGATCTGGTTATTCTACTACTATCTTTAATGTAAACGATAAGCAATTTAACTTTGATTATTTGGAGTTTCAACCGTTAAACTATAACCCAAATAGTTTTGAGTCTAATTTGATTTCTGTAGTCGCATTCTATTTATACACAATTTTAGGGGTAGATGCTGATACTTTTGAGTTAAATAGTGGAACTCAGTATTATCAAGAAGCCAAAAATATTGTTAGTAATGCACAAGGTAGTAATACCTTGGGGTGGGCAAGAGAACAAGATCCAAATAGATTTAGACTTAATGACGACCTTCTGTCTGGAACTTATGAAGGGTACCGAAAAACAATGTACACATATCATAGAGAAGGATTAGATGTGATGCATAATAACCTTAAAAAAGGTAAAGAAACTATTACTGAGGCAATGAAGCCGCTTCAGGAAATGCATAATACAAGACCTAATTCGTATATAATGAGAGTATTCTTTGATGCTAAAGCTGATGAGATTTCTAGTATCCTTTCTGGTGGACCTTCAGTGAATATTGCCAAAACCATTGAAATTCTTAATAGAATAGCACCTACATATGCAGAAAACTGGAAAGATATAAAGTTCTAGGAAGGTTTTACTCCTACAATAGTATGAAGGTGTTGTTAGTTAAAAAAAATTGAAACTTACAGATGTAATCTTTTCAAAACTATAGTATCTTTACTTTTTTAAAAACTTTTAAATTTTTTCTATCCTTTGTTAAGAGGTCTTTCTATAAAAAACTTCGCTTTAATAGAAGAGTTACAAGTATCATTCGATTCTGGTTTAATTACCATTACAGGAGAAACTGGTGCAGGTAAATCTTTATTGTTGGGTGCTTTAGGATTATTAATAGGAAAAAGAGCAGATCTTAGTAGTGTAAAGGATAACTCTCAAAAATGTGTAATAGAAGGGGTTTTTGAGATACAAAAATACGATTTGACTTCTTTTTTTGAAGAAGAATCACTTGATTATGAAGATCAAACCATAATCAGGCGAGAAATTCTTCCTTCAGGGAAATCAAGAGCATTTATAAATGATACTCCTGTTACTTTGCAATCACTCGCTTCATTAGGAGTTAGATTAATAGATATTCATAGCCAACATCAAACATTAGAAGTTACTTCTAATGATTTTCAATTTGAAGTATTAGATGCACTGGCAGGAGCAGATCGAGAGATTAAATCATATAAAAGAGGTTTAAGTTTATTAAAAGAAAAACAAAAAGAAGTAGATAAACTTATTGCTAGTCAGGAAGAATTTACAAAGGAGTATGAATACAACGCTTTCCTTTTGAAAGAACTTGATGAAGCAAAACTTAAACCTGATGAGCTTCCTGCGCTTGAAGAGCAATATGAGCAACTTAATAATATTGAAGAGATTCAAGAACGATTGTCGAGTTCTATTTCAATTGCTTCAGGAGAAGAAATAGGAGTTTCTGATCAGTTAAATACTATTAAAAATAATATATCCAAAATAGAAACGTATTCGGGTCAGTTAAAAGAGCTTTCTCAAAGAATACAGAGTATTTATATAGAATTAGATGATATAAATGTATCATTAGTAGATGAGTTAGAGAAGTTAGAGGCAGATCCAGAGCAATTGGAGCGTACAGGCGAACGGATACAATTATTACATAATTTGCAGGTAAAGCATAGTGTTTCTAGTGTAGAAGAATTGATCGTTTTACAAGGTGTATTACAAGACAAAGTTTCTAAGACAGAATCTCTCACTGAAGATATAGATAAGCTTAAGAAAGAAATAGCTACTATTCAATTGCAGTTGGATGAAGTAGCAGAAAAGATTCATAAAAAAAGAAACAAAGCTCTTCCTCGATTAATAAAAGAGTTAGAAAGTATTCTTAAGGCTTTAGGAATGCCAAATGCTACATTTCAATCTTCTTTAGAATTGCAAGAAAAATATTTATCCAACGGGAAAGAAATATTAGAATTTTTATTTTCTGCTAATAAAGGAGGAACCTACGGAGAGCTTAAGAAAGTAGCGTCTGGAGGAGAGTTATCCAGAATTATGATTGCTATAAAGTCTATTCTATCTGGATATGCACAATTACCCACCATCATTTTTGATGAAATTGATACTGGAGTATCTGGAGAAATTGCGCATAAAATGGCAGATTTGATGATGAGTATGAGTAAAAACTTACAGGTTTTTAGTATTACTCATTTACCACAGATTGCGGCTAATGGGCAGAATCATTATAAAGTCTATAAAGAGGATGTGCAGAATACTACTGTTACTCAACTTAGATTGTTAAGTGATGAAGAACGAATCAAAGAAATAGCCGAAATGATAGGTGGTAAAGATATTTCTGATTCTGCGTTAACTCATGCAAAATCACTATTACATTCTGCATTGGATTAAGAGGTGAAAGAACTTGCTTTCTTATATCAGTAACCCAAATTTATCTAAGTAAAGTACTTATCATAGATAGAGTTAAAGGTTAAGTTCGTATTTGAGGTTTCTTGATTTTATAACTGAGTATTTTATCGATTAATAGCAATATAATACGACAAAAGGTGTGTTTTTTTATCGATTTTAACACTTTTTGCCAGATTTGTGAGTTTTTATTTTGTAGTTTGCGTCAGTAGTCCCAAATCTACAGCCCCCAAATTATGAAATTACCTATAAGAGTTGTCTGTATTGCTTATGTAGCAATACTATTGTTTTCGTGTTCGCCAGAAAATATTGAAGATAATATAAGTTCTACGGATAAGGAATTTGTCGTTCCTGAAGTTAAATCAATTGAGATTGAAATTTTAGAATTAATAAACAGCTATAGAGTTTCTCAAGGTTTGAATGTTTTAGAATCTTTAGATATTGTAAAATCTCAAGCATATACCCATACAGATTACATGATCAAACAGAATAATATGTCGCATGATTATTTTCATGAGCGTAAATCATATCTTATTGCTAATGCTGGAGCAAGTAAAGTAGCAGAGAATGTAGGGTATGGATATTCTTCGGCTGAATCTGTTGTTAATGCTTGGCTAAAAAGTGATAGCCATAGACGTACTATAGAAGGAGATTATACAGAATTCGATATTTCTGTAGAACAGAATAAGGAAGGAGTATTATTTTTTACTAATATTTTTATTAAAAGGTAGTGTTGGTTATATTGATTTGAGGTGTATTTTGATTATAGGTAGTCATTAAGGATTAAAAACACCGATCGCCTATTTTCTTCATGCTCTTTTTCTGTGCAGGGTTGTCCCTTCGTAATTCCACATTTGTTTAATAATTGAGATTCTCCATAACCTATAGCATTGGGTATTCTATCAGGAGAAATTCCTCTCGACAAAATATAATCTCTAGTAGATTTAGCTCGCTTATTAGATAGTTTTAGATTGTATTTATTGCTTCCTCTACTGTCTGTATGCGATTCGATATTTATAACCATTTTTGGATTGTCCTTCATTACGTTAACAATATTCTCTAATTCATATGCGGCATCCGCACGGATATTATGTTTGTCAAAGTCAAAAAAGATAGGATTGACCACTATTTCTTTTTTTATGATTAAAGGTGTTAGATGCATATCTATTTTTACTTCATTTTTATCAACTGCTGTTGTAAAAAAAATCTTAGAATCTGATCTATAGTTGGATTTTGTAGCAAGTAAGGAATATTTTTTACCACAGGATATTTCTTCAAAAGTATATGTGCCATTTTCATTTGATGTTGTAGTAGCAATAATTTTACCCGTTTCATCAATAAGTTTTACGACGACCTTTGGTAGTATTAGTAAGGTTAGTTTATCATATGTTACGCCAGTTAGTATTTGTTTGCATTTATACCAATCAAAAGCGTAAATATCATCACCTCCTTTGCCTTCAGATCTATTAGATGAGAAATAACCAGAATGATCAGAAGGATCTATAAAGAAAGCAAAGTCATCACTACCACTATTAAAAGGTGCTCCCATGTTTTTAATAGTCACTTTTTCATTCGTTCTTTTTTTTAGGATATTAGATTTGTAGATATCCAAAAAACCAAGATTAATATGACTATCAGAAGAAAAGTATAACGTAGAATCTTCGGCAACAAAAGGAAATACTTCTCGCCCTGGGGTGTTGATTTCACCTCCCAAATTTTTAATTTCCCCAAAAGTACCATTATCATTAATAGCTACTTTATATAGATCAGACTGCCCAAACCCACCTTTTCTGTCAGATACAAAATATAGAGTCTTTTCATCTGGGCTTAGTGCGGGGTGACCTGTAGAGAATGCTTTGTCATTAAAAGGTAATTCTTCAATTGCGGACCATTGGTCATTTTGAAGTTTGGCTCTGTACAACTTTAAGTTAGAGTTACCTCCTTTGTCATAGGATGTTTTTTTTCTTTTGTTAGTATTGTTTCGGGTAAAATAGAGTGTTTTTCCATCCTTTGTCATTGCCAGTGCTCCTTCATGTTCGTTTTTTAAATTTATAGTATTCGATACAAGAGGAATGATGTTGCTAACTACAATAAGAGAATCGATTCTATCAATTTTTGATTGGTATATATTTAGGTAAGGCTCTCCATTCCATTTGTATATTTTCTTTTTTCCTGTAGTACTGTCATCTATTCTTGATGATGAAAAATAAAGGTTTCTGGTTAACTCAAATCCACCAAAATCTGAATATTCACTATTTGATTCTAAATTAGTCACACGAATATGAATATCTTTTGGGGTAGATAGTTCTTCAAATTTTTCTAGGCTTATATCTTCAAAATCGTTAGCGTATCTACTGTCTTTCTGTAGGGATTTAAATTTTTGAAGCCATTTGTTGGCTTCAGTGTACTTGCCCATACTACGTAAAATCTGAATGTATTTGAAAATATACTCTGGATGTGTTTTGTTGTGTTTAGTTACGGCTTTGGTATACCAAAAATAAGCCTCTTTAGAATTAGAATTATTATAATAACAATCACCGATTCTAGATAAGATATGTTCTGTACTGTCTTCTTTTTTCAAAGCTTCTTTGTATAACTCTGCTGCTTTT
The DNA here is from genome assembly GCF_002895435.1 of Aquimarina sediminis. Taxonomy (GTDB): domain Bacteria; phylum Bacteroidota; class Bacteroidia; order Flavobacteriales; family Flavobacteriaceae; genus Aquimarina; species Aquimarina sediminis. The sequence goes on along the minus strand of NZ_POYJ01000009.1, from coordinate 173,740 downwards.
ATGTATGCAAAGTCTCTGAAATACTTATCGGCAACTTTTACTTTTTGGCAATAAACAAGAGAGGAGAATAATAATGTGAGTATTAAAGAAGTTCTATTTGTCATGCTAGTATAATTAAAAATACCGAGGAGATTTAACGCGTTTTTCGTTGAATAATTCATACAAAAGTAATATTTCATGAGTACCCCCTAGATAGGGTCTTATGTCAGATATAAAATGTTCATAGGCATAACCGACTCTAAATTGCTTTGATACCTGAAAATCTGCTAAAGCTCCAATTGAGGAAGTATATTCGTTGTACCTGTACGATCCACCTAACCAGAATTTTTCATAGAATAGGAAGTGGGCATTTAAATCAATAGAAATTGGTGCGCCATTAGTAGCTTTTAGAAGAGTTGATGGTTTTAGTTTAGTGTTAGTAGAGAGGTTAAAAACATACCCTCCTGTGAGGTAGTAGCTTATGCGTTCTAAAGCCACGTATTCTACAGAAGATGTTTCGGTAGTATGGTTGTTATCAGTGTTTAGTATTCTGGGGGCAGATACCCCTAAGTACCATTTGTTTGAATGAAGGTATAAGCCAGCTCCAATATTAGGATTCCATCGATTGGAATAATTTCCAAAAAAAGGATCTTGGGTAACTTCTGGGTCATTTAAAAACTCCTGATCCAGATTATAATTGGTAACTCCACCTTTTAGTCCAAAAGCTAATTTAGAACTATCGGTAAGGTTGATAGAGTAAGAAAAATCACCATAGATATATAAGTAGTTTTCAAAACCAGGAGCATCTCGTATTATGGATAATCCAACTCCTACTTTTTCATTCTGTAACGGGGAGTGTATTGATAATGTTTGTGTTTCTGGTCCTCCTTGTATAGCGGTCCATTGACTTCTATGTAGACCTACTATGCTCAATGTCTCTCTGCTTCCTGCATAAGCAGGGTTTATTGATACGGTGTTAAACATATATTGTGTAAACTGAGGTAACTGTTGCGCTAAGCCGATAGAGCTAATGCATAGTGTTAGTAGTGCTGTTATTTTGTTTTTTACAATCCCCATCATCAATTCCTTTTTATTTTGTTCCAATGTATAGTGGTGAGCTAAATGGTTTTAGACCGCTATTATTAATGGTTACTATATAATAGTATGTACCACTTGGTACTTGATTAGCTGACCCTAAAGAAGATCTATGTACGGTTCCGTTCCAATCGTTTTGATAATCATTAGACTTGTATACGATTGCTCCCCAGCGATTAACGATTTTGACATCTACGACGTATCCACAATTTTCAATACCATTCACCGCAAAGTATTCGTTGTACGAATCTCCATTAGGGGTGATAACTTTTGAAATTTTGATAGTATCTTCGCCACAGGAAAACACTCCACATCTATTGTGTATTTCTATCGTTGTTTCTAGAGATGCTATACAAGCCGAACTATCATTGGTGTAACGTAGTGAAATGATTTCAGAATCATCTTCATTTCTTAGTTCTATGCTTAAGGGATCAAAAAAATGATCATCAAGTATAGTTGCGTTTCCTGATGTAATTTCCCAGGTACCGTTAATATCAAAATCACTCTCAAGTAGATCAAATAGGTCAAAGATTTGTGATTCTGTTTCATCAAGAATACATAGGCTTATATCGTTTATAATTTCGATATTGTTTTCTATTGTTACTTTGGCAGATAGTTTAGTTTCATTGTTACAATCATCAGTTACGATGTATTCTACGATTAGGATACCTTTGTTTATGTTGTTTGAGTCATAGTCAGAAGTAATTACGACTGTTGTACCATCATTGCAATTGTCGATTGCACAGCTTTCTAATAAAATAATGTTATCATCATTCCATTGATCAACAATTTCTTCAATGTTTGTTGTAGTACACTGTAGTGTTATATCTTCAATTAGACACAGAGTTAGATCTGGAGGAGTAGAATCCTTAAGTGTAAGAGTGGCTGTTAAAGTTGTAGTATTTTGACCGTTATCAGTAATGGTATATACTACTTCTATGTCACCACCCAGACCACAGGAGCTATTAAAATTATTAAAATCATAATTAGATGTTATTTTTCCAGTAAAATCTGAGTTACAGATGTCAGTAATACAGGATTCTAATTCTGAAATATTATTTGCATTCCAGATGTCGGCTATAGTTTCATTGTCTGTTCCATTACATTCGATTATTTGATCTGTAACATTGCAATTTGTCAAATCAGGAGGGGGGCTGTTAGAAATGGTTATATAAACTGTAGCTTGGTCACATGCTGAAACAGGGGAGTTGTCATCACATACTGTATATACAAAACTATCTGTGCCTGAATATCCAGAATTAGGGGTGTAAGTAAAGGTTCCATTTGTATTAAGAATTAAGGTTCCATTATCAACATTATTTTGAGGAGTAGTATTTACAATTTGTGCGTCATCTTCTGGGTCAAAATCATTATCTAATATGTTTCCATTTATTTCCTGACATGCAGAGAAATATGCATCATCATTAGCAAAAGTGGTGTTACACTGGTTGTTGAGCACTGTGATGACAACAATCGTTGCGTCGCATAAGGCAGGGGTGCCATTATCACAAATGGTGTATAAAAAAGTGTCATTACCAATAAACCCATTAGGAGGAGAATAGGTGTATTTGCCATTATAAGGATTTATAGTCACTAAAACCCCTTCAATGGAGCTTACAGTTGTTGTTGTAACTGTGATTGGATCGTTATCCGGGTCAAAATCATTTATTAATACATTGCCGTCTACTGCAATATTCATCTCGGTAATTGCAGTGTCTGGGTTAGCAATTGGAGGTTTGTTTTCAGGATTTTCTACTGGTAGTACTTCTATATAGACATTTGCCGTGTCGCAGGCAATAGGGGTGCCATTATCACATATGGTATATTCAAAAGAATCCTCTCCTATAAAGTCTAGAGGAGGAGTATAAGTGTATATTCCTGTGTTTGGTTCAATAGTTAGAATAACTCCTTCTGTTGTCGTTATTGTTGTGGTGGTTACGGTTTGCGTATCTCCTTCAAAATCTTTGTCATTGGTCAATACATTGCCTGAAACAGGAGTGTTGATAAAAGTATTATTAATATCTGTTATGGCGTTGGTACAATTAAAAGAAATTGTTGCGCATGCCGTAGAGGTACAATCATTAGCATCCTTAATAAGGATAGTATAGTTTCCTTTAGTAAGATCAGCAAAAGTTTCACTTATTTGATAATTGACACCATTATCTATAGAATACAAATAGGGAGGGGTGCCACCAGTACCTGTGGTTGTAAATTGCCCTGCACCATTACAACTAATATTTGTAACAGAACTAATAGAAACAGATAGGGGCTCAATAGGTTCGTTAATAGTAATAGAACTTGTAGAAGTGCAATTTGAAGCATCTGTAACAATTACTGTGTATGTTCCGGCGGTCAGGTTGGTTAAATCTTCACTGGTAGCGCCATTACTCCAGGCAAAAGTATAAGGAGGAGTTCCTTGGTCGACTGTTAAATCAATTGCTCCTGTAGCTTCACCTTTACACAAAATATGAGTTGTAGTATTGGTAGTTTTGAGGTTACATGTATTTAAGCATTCAATATCAATACTCTTGGTTATTTGTGCTCCGCTGGCATCGGTTATGGTCACGCTATGTGTACCGCTAACAAGAAATTTTGCTATGGCTGTATTTTGATTAAATGCGGATGGGCTCCATTGATATGTGTAACCAGGTTTACCTCCTGAGGCAACTGCTTTTGCTTTCCCATCGCAGCATTTTCCAATAATGGTGGCATCTTGTATTTTAATGATGGTAAGATTTAGTGGAGAAAGAGGTGTGGGATTTGTACTCAGGGTTATTGTATCCTTTTTTAATGCAGAGTGGCTATAAGCACATGTGCAACAAGAAAAAAATATGAGAATACCTATAACAAAGATGATTCTCTTGGTAAAGAGACTTGATAGAATAGATTTCATACGCAACAAGTTTTTATTAGTTTATTAGAAAAAGCCCAGTTTTTTTACTTTAATAATTCAAAAAATAAAAACATGTGATGGTTGTGGTTAAGTAGTCTGGTAATTTTGTTTTCATAATAGCATAAATTGATCAATTGTTGACTACATACTAAATTCCTTCTAACGTCCGAAAAGAATATTGTTATGTTCTTGATGATTAGCAACCTAATTGCATCAATCAAGAAACAAGGGTATTCTTTTTAGACAATCAAAAAAAATCATCGTAGAACAATCTTAATTAATTATTTAAAAGATTCTAAGGGGGGACGATATTTGCTACACAATACTTTTTCTAAGGGGAGAAATAGTATACTACATCTTGGGGAGGTTTATTTTTAGTAAAATACAATTACTAAAGTTTACGTCAAATCAAGGGGATTGTAAAAAAAACAAACTTGATGTATAATGTATTATATCAAATATAGGTTATATATTAATAAAAATCAACTAATTAGCTTCTTAATTTGAGTTGATTGAATTTTTAATTAAAATCTATTTTACTCTTAATTTATTTATATTTTTTTGTTAAAATATTCTTAAAACATAACTTGAGATTTATTTTAGGTATTTATAAAAATCAGGAGAATCGAGATGTTTTATTATGGAAACAATTAAATGTATTTAGTTATTTATAATGCATTATAAGATTAGAGGAGTATAAAGTTAAAAGGCTTTCTGTAATTTAGATTTTATAAGAGCTAAACTAAATTCTATTTTGATTGGTTGTGATTTGGGGCGTTTTATTATCTTTACCGCTCGTATAACCATACTTTAATTTATAATTAAATGTCATACAATTTATTAAAAGGTAAAAGAGGAATTATTTTTGGGGCACTGGATGAAAACTCCATAGCCTGGAAAACAGCAGAGCGTGTTCACGAAGAAGGTGGAAGCTTTGTACTTACCAATGCTCCAGTCGCTATGCGAATGGGAGCCATAAATACTCTTGCAGAAAAGACTAATGCTCAGGTTATACCTGCGGATGCTACTTCATTAGAAGATCTGGAAAACCTTATAGAAAAATCAATGGAAATTTTGGGAGGTAAATTAGATTTTGTCCTTCATTCAATCGGGATGTCTGTAAATGTAAGAAAAGGACGTCATTATACAGATCTTAATTATGACTGGAGTCAAAAAGGATGGGATGTATCGGCTCTTTCTTTTCATAAAACAATGCAAACCTTATATAAAAAGAAAGCAATGAATGAATGGGGAAGCGTTGTGGCATTAACCTATATGGCTGCACAAAGAGTCTTTCCTGATTATAATGATATGGCTGATAACAAAGCATATTTAGAGTCTATTGCTCGTAGTTTTGGATATTTTTTCGGAAGAGATAGTAAGGTAAGAGTAAATACAATTTCTCAATCCCCAACGCCTACAACTGCAGGAAAAGGAGTAAAAGGCTTTGATGGATTTATAGAATATGCAGATAAAATGTCACCGCTAGGAAATGCAACTGCTGCAGAATGTGCAGATTATACGCTGACATTGTTTTCTGATCTTACGAAAAAAGTAACACTTCAAAATCTATATCATGATGGAGGTTTCTCTAACATGGGAGTAAGCCAGCTTGTTATGGATAAGTTTGTAGAAGAAGAATAGTAAGAGCTATAAAAAACTAATAGTATAAAATATAAAAATCCCATTCTTAATTGGTAATGGGATTTTTTGTTATCTACCTTTGTGATATGGAAATGTATTTTTCTTTTATCGTACCCGTGTACAACAGACCAAATGAGATTCGGGAGTTGTTAGAAAGTATGATGGCAATGGATTATGCTAAGGCATATGAAATTGTTATTGTAGAAGATGGATCCTCTAGTACTTCTGAAGAGGTTATTAAGAGTTTTGACAATAGTTTGTCTATAAGCTATTATCAAAAAGAGAATACAGGACCAGGTGATTCTCGTAATTATGGTATGCAAAAATCAAAAGGAGATTACTTTATTATTTTGGATAGCGATGTCATATTGCCAAAAAACTATTTGTCTAAAGTAGAGCAGTTTTTATCCACTACTTTTGTACACTGTTATGGTGGTCCTGATGATGCCCACCAAAGCTTTACAAATCTTCAGAAGGCAATAAGTTATAGCATGACATCTTATTTAACTACGGGAGGGATTCGAGGAAGGAAAAATACATTGGGTAAATTTCAGCCCAGAAGTTTTAATATGGGATTGTCAAAAGAAGCTTTTCATGCTTCAAAGGGATTTGGGAACATACACCCTGGAGAGGATCCTGATTTGACTATTAGATTATGGAAATTAGGATATGATACTGCCTTAATTCCTGATGCTAAGGTGTACCACAAAAGAAGGATTTCTTGGAAAAAATTTTATATCCAGGTTAATAAGTTTGGACTCGTTAGACCAATTTTAAATCAATGGCATCCTGAGACCGCTAAATTAACCTATTGGTTTCCTGCTTTGTTTTTAATCGGTGTATTGTTTTCGGTTTTATGTTTGCTTTTTGGTATTTGGTATTTTATAGCTTTACTTGTTGGGTATTTAGGGTTGATATTTATAGGAGCAACTTTAGAATATAAAAACATTTCTATCGGCTTTCAATCAATTCTGGCAGTCTTGATACAATTTTATGGTTATGGAAAAGGATTCCTAAAATCTTATTATTATATTCATCTATTGAAAAAAGAGCCTGAAAAACAGTTTAAAGCATTGTTTTTTCAAAATAAATGATATGCCAAACAGGATAAAGAATAAATTTTCTCTAAAAAGGAATAACGTTAAAACCTTTTTATTTTTTCTATTATTTACTTCATTGCTCTGGTTGTTTGTTCAGTTTTCTAAAAACTATACTCAAGAAGTAGAAGTCGCTATACGGTATACTAATATCCCAAAGGGTAAGATTTTTAATAACGAAAGTGACCAAACTTTACGAATGCTTCTTAATGGAAATGGCTTCAGGTTAATGAGTCATAACTGGGAAAAAAGAATGTTGGAGTTTGATGTTACAGAAGCAGTACTCAATACAGAAAATCAATATTATTTTTATGTCAATAAAGAATCTTCTATTTTGAAGAAAAAACTGGATTTTAAAGGAAGAATATTGTCATTGCAGAAAGATACCTTAAGACTAAAGCTGGATCTGAATCTTGAGAAAAAAATCCCTGTTGTTATAAAGCAAGAAATTCAATATGCCATAGGGTACGGAAGTGACAAAGGGTTAGTAATTTCTCCTGATTCTATACTAATAAGTGGTCCTTCTCAAGTAATAGATACAATTAGTGATATAAGAACAGAAAATCTTAAGTTAGAAGGGTTAAATGTTAATTATGATTCTGAACTAAATATCAATATAGAAGAATTACCAGTAACAGCAAAAGTGGTTCCTTCAAAAGTAAAAGCTAATATCTTAGTTAGTAAATTTACAGAAGGAAACCAAAGAATTCCTATAACTATAAACAATGTTCCCGAAGGAGTGGAAATTAAGATTTTTCCGAAGGAAATTTCTATTGTTTATAGAGTAGGGTTGGATAAGTATAATGAAATAAGTCCTAGAGATTTTATGATAGTTGCCGATTATGCAAAAGTTTCAGAAGAGAGTTCTTTTTTAACTTTAGAATTAGTTGATCAACCAAAATCGATTCATGATGTACGTTTGCAGGTAAAGCAGGTTCAATTTGTAGTTCTAAAATAGTGTACAATATGAAAGTAGTAGGTCTAACAGGAGGAATTGGTAGTGGTAAATCTACAGTAGCCAAAATTTTTGAACAATTAGGGGTTGCTGTTTATATTGCAGATGATGAGGCAAAACGTCTAATGAACGAAGATGAATCAATAAGAAAACAGATTATTACATTGCTTGGTCCCAAAGCTTATAAAGAAGGAAAACTAAATAGAGCTCATATAGCGAGTATTGTTTTTAATGATAAGATAAAGCTAGAACAGTTAAATGCAATAGTTCACCCTGCCGTAGCTACCAATTTTAATTTATGGAAAAAAGAACAAAAAGGAGATTATGTGGTGAAAGAAGCTGCAATACTCTTTGAGAATGATGGTTATAAACAGTGTGATTATACAATTCTTGTTTCGGCACCATTAGAAATAAGAATTCAAAGGGTTTTAAAACGAGATAATACAACCAGAGAAGATATTCTTTCAAGAATTAGCAACCAATGGGAAGATGCTCAAAAAATTTTATTAGCCGATTTCGTTATATATAATATAGATTTGAAAGATACTAGTAGTCAAGTGTATAGTATTCATAATGAAATATCCTCTTGATACCTTTGTAATCCTTGTCTTTCATTTTGTTAACATTTGGTTAAACCCTAAAGTAGCTAAATGTTAAAGTCTTATTTTTGATTTATGAATAAAAGGTTATTCGTGTTGCTAATAATCCTGATGAGTTTGTCGTTAATTGGGATTATTTTTGTTCAGGGATACTGGATTAACAACACAGTAGAGAATAATGAAGAACAATTTTCTTTTAATGCTAAACAGATACTGATCTCTGTATCCAATAGAATTCAATACAGAGAATTTAAAGAAATGTTTTATCCATTACAAGAAGTTTTGGATAGTGTTGATGAACTTGATAATAAAACAATACGTCAGCTCCTAAATATTAGTATAGATAATACGACAAAATCATTTGCTTATGCAAATGGTATATTAGATGAAGATTATAAACTATCCTCATCTTTTATAAACTTAAATATTGATACGGTACGATTAAAAAATATTTTGAATCGTAATACCGATTCATCATCTGGGGATAGAAGAAGTACTTTTGTTAAAAAGAATTCTAAATCCAAATTGGAAAGATTGAGAGGGTTAACCGATCTTCAAAGAAGAGATTATGAGATATTAATAGGAGATATTGCAAGTTATATACCTATCCATAGAAGAGTGCAAGAGAGAGAGGTAGAATTCTTATTAAGAAAAGAATTAGAAGAGAGAGATATAAAAGTAGACTTTGAATATGCTATTTATAGTAATGCTTTAGCAACCAAAGTACGTTCTGAAGATTTTAGTTTGGATTATCCAACAACATATGCGATACCACTTTTTGTTAATGAACAAGGTGTGAGTGAGTATCAACTGTATGTTAATTTTACTGGAAAAAAGCAATATGTGCTTTCAACCATCAAAGGAATGGCCATATTATCGATAATATTTACATTGATTATCGTTGTAGCTTATTCTAGCGCTCTGTCACAGTTAATGCAACAACGACAGATATCCCAAATTAAAACGGATTTTATTAACAATATGACACATGAACTAAAAACTCCAATTGCTACAATTAACTTAGCGTTAGATTCTATCAAAAACCCTAAGATAAGTAGCGATCCAGAAAAAGTTCAACGTTATATGTCTATGATCCGCGAAGAAAATAAGAGAATGCATGCTCAGGTAGAAAATGTATTAAGGATATCTCAATTAGAAAAGAATGAACTTAATATTAAAAAGGATAGACAAGAGTTACATGATATAATTGAAGATGCTGTAACACATGTGTCTCTGTTAGTAGAAAACAGGCAGGGATATATAAAAATGCATCTGGGAGCTCTTAAAACATCTGTATTAGCTAATGATAGTCATTTGACTAATGTGGTAGTGAATATTCTGGATAATGCAATTAAATACTCAGAAGGAGAACCTAAAATTGATGTATATACAGAAAATGTAAAAAATAGTATAGTCCTCAAAATTCGTGATCAAGGAATTGGAATGAGTAAAGTAGCACAAAAAAAGATTTTTGAAAAGTTCTTTAGAGAACATACAGGAGATCTTCATAATGTAAAGGGGCACGGATTAGGACTAACTTATGTAAAAAGAATTATTGATGACCATCATGGTCAAATATGGGTGGAGACCGAAAGGGGAAAAGGTTCCACATTTATTATTAAATTACCGTTAATATCTTAAAATATGGAAACAGAAAACAAAAAGATTTTGCTTGTAGAGGATGATCCAAACTTCGGAACAGTTTTGAAGGATTATCTAGTAATGAATGATTATGATGTTGTGCATGCTAAAAATGGTATGGAAGGCTTCGAAAAATTTAAAAAGGATGATTATGATATGTGTATCCTTGATGTAATGATGCCTTATAAAGATGGATTTACATTAGCAAAAGAGATAAGAGAAAAAAATGAAGAAGTGCCAATCATTTTCTTAACAGCAAAAGCAATGAAAGAAGATGTTTTGAAAGGCTATAAAGTTGGAGCTGATGATTATCTTAATAAACCATTTGATAGCGAAGTTTTATTGATGAAAATACAGGCGATTATGCAACGTAAGAGCACGGAGTCTGTAGCTGATAGCAAACAATTCGAATTTAAAATTGGAGGTTTTCATTTGAATTCAAAATTACGCTTCTTAACATTTAAAGAAGAAGATCCAATTAAACTCTCGCCAAAAGAAAATGAACTTTTACGTTTATTAGCATTGCATCTTAATGATTTGATGCCTAGGGAGCTAGCCTTAACAAAAATATGGAGAGATGATAATTATTTTACTTCTCGTAGTATGGATGTATATATTGCAAAGCTTAGAAAGTACTTGAAGAAAGATGAAAACGTAGAAATCCTTAATATTCATGGAGAAGGATTTAGATTAGTAGTAAGGAACGAAGAGTCCTAAAACAGTATAACGGTAACTAAACACCTTATAAGTTCACTACGATTGTTTTCGTAGTGAACTTTTTTTTATATGTTTTGCAATAGTTTGAAAATCCTCTTTGTAGTCAAACCATTTGATCTCTGTGTCTTTCTTAAACCATGTGAGCTGTCTTTTGGCAAAACGACGGGTGTTTTTCTTTATTTCAGAATAAGCAAAATCTATATCCCATTCATTATCGAGATATTTAAAGATTTCTTTATAGCCAACAGTATTCAAGGCGTTTAAAGATTTATATGTATAAAGGCTTTTTACTTCATCAATAAGACCTTCTTTTGCCATTAGCTCTACTCGCAGGTTGATTCTGTCATAAATGATCTCTCTTTCTGCTGTAATTCCTATTTTAATAATATTAAAAGAGCGTTTCTTTTTTGGTTTAGTAAGAAATGAAGAATAAGGTTGCCCACTGCCAATACATACTTCTAAGGCTCTCATTACTCTATGTGTGTTTTTAATATCTACTTCATTGTAATATGTAGGATCTAAAGATTTTAATTGTTCTTGTAGATGTTCAAGCCCTTTGTTATGGTACTCCTCAAGGATTTTTTCTCTAATTGCAGGGGCAATTTCTGGGAAATAATCTAATCCTTTGGTCACTGCATTTATATATAAACCAGATCCTCCTATAAGAATTGCATAATCATTAGTTTTAAATAAATCATTGAGTTTATTTAAAGCATCCTTCTCAAAATCACCTACACTATAATCATCTTTGATACTTCTATGTTGAATAAAATGGTGCGTTGCTTGTTCAAGCTCTTCTGGAGTTGGAGCAGCAGTGCCAATACTCATTTCTTTATAAAATTGCCGACTATCTGCAGAAACAATTTCACAATTAAAATGTTTTGCAAGCAGAATGCTTAAACTGGTTTTTCCAATAGCGGTTGGTCCAACGATTACAATTAAATTTTTATTCATTGTCGATCTGTAAATCTTCTCCACACTTATGACAGAATTTAGCATTATCAGCATGCTCACTTTCGTTACAATGGCTACAAGATTGGGTATTTAGATGAATTTTGTTGTTTTCGAAATGATTAGAGTATTCCGCACTTACTATGCCTGTAGGAACAGCTATAATCCCATAACCCATAATCATAATAATTGCTGCAAGAAACTGTCCAAACGGAGTAACTGGGGCAATATCACCATAACCAACAGTTGTCAAGGTTACTATGCACCAATAAACACTTATAGGAATACTTTTGAAGCCGCTTTCTTCACCTTCTACAATATACATAACGGTGCCTAAGATGATGCATAAAACTAATACAGCAAATAAAAAGACCAAGATCTTTGCTCTACTATCTTTTATTGCTTTAGCTAGTTTGTTGGATTCTCCAATATAACGCGAGATTTTTAAAATTCTAAAAACCCGAAGTAATCTTAATGCTCTAACAGCAAGAAGAGCACTTGTGCCTGTAATAAAAAATGAGAGATATAATGGTAAAGTTGACAAGAGATCTATGATGCCATAAAAACTAAAAATATAAGAAGAAGGTTTTTTAATAGAAACAATTCTGGCAATATATTCAAAAGTAAAAAAAATCGTAATTACCCATTCTGCATAATTTAGAAACTTGTATGTGTTTTCAGATAAGCCTTTTACGCTTTCGGTCATCACAAAAATGATACTTAAGACAATTAATATTAGAAGAACGATATCAAATATTTTTCCGACAGGAGTGTCAGCTTCATAAATGATACTGTGTAGTTGATCTTTCCAGGTTTTGTTTGATAAATTTTTGCTCAATTTTATTGATTTTGAATAAAAGTACTAAAAAAACTAATGAATCCTTTTTACGGCGATTAATGAGTCATTTCCTAAAGTGACTATAAGATTGAAAAACTCTTTTAAAACATCATAATATTCAGATGGGTAATAAGAGGAATCAAATGTTATTCTATGATTGATAACTAATTTATTATTACCAATTTTTTGAAAACTAATCACTGCTAGTCCTGAATCTTTTGGTAACGTATATGCTTTTTTTTGAGGGATATCAATAAAATCAAATTTTTCTGATAATTCTATAGTAACGAGGTAGTTGTACGAATCTTTATAGCCGAAATCCACAGGGTATGTTCTTTGGTTTAGTTTAAAAGGGTTTTTGTTGAAAAAAGCAGTTGTAAAGGGTTTAATGTAAAAAACACTATCGATTTCGGTAATACTTCGAGTAAAATTGAACTTAATCTCAATAGGTTTTTCAAAATTGGTCTGATTATTAATGTTGATATCACTTATAGATATTTCAGGGTTTTGATTTTTAATTTTGTCTAAAAAAGCACCACTTCCAGATTGATCTATTTCTTTTCTTTTGGAGTAAGCGTGATATCCAGAATAAACTTGTTTTGATTTACCTATTAACTCTAATTTATCATTTAATACGAGATCTTCTTTAAAAAAATGAACAGACCGCTTGCTAGGCGTTATATCGATCCAAGAACTCCCGTTTTTAAAATCTAATAACCTTCCATATTGATTCAGGCATCTAAAAGGGATTTCTCCAAAGGCTAAGCAGTTCTCAGTAGCATCCAGAAGATAAGAGTTTTTACCAAGTGATAATTGTACTATAATATAATTGAAATCAGAAATTACAGGATGAATTTTTGTAGCATAACCATTTTCTCTTGTTGATAATAAAACAGGAAGGACTTTGAATTTTTGTTGTTTCAGAGTGTTGTGTAGTAGTATATTGATATCGTTTACATTACCCACTTTTTCTTTTATGACCTTGCTGATATTACCATTTTTAAAAATCCTATTTTTCTTATTCCATTTATAGTTATTTGTAATATATCTATATATTAATTTTGCTTTAGAGATGTCGTTTGGCATACTTTGTATGGTATCAGGGAGAATGTCTTTAGCAGCGCTTACTTTTTTTAGTTGTATACCAATTGTAGCTTCCTTTTTGAATTTAGCATCGACGTTTTTCCAGGTCTCAGTGAATTTTTTGTTAATCCCATCAAAACCTTTAAATTCCTTCAATTCATAATCTATTCTAGAGAAATAATTCTTTTTTGCCGTCATGTATTTTTCCTCTTTAAAAGCAGGGATGTTTTTCATAATATATTTACTATGTGAGCAGTCAGCATAACCTCCTCTAGATACTTCCAGGCATTTTTTAATAATATTGTTTTCTTGATATTCTAGTTTTAGAACTCCTATTAATTTTATGTTATATAAATAATTTCCTGGTAGGTCAGCAATATATTCACTATATAATTTTGGAATATCGTCTTGAAAATCCCATCCATTAAACTTGAACATAAAAGGAGATTCTATTTGATATTGGTAAGTAAGAACAGACCCTGGTTTTAGATTAGGGAAAGTGAATTTTACTAAAGTATAATTCTCATTGTATTTTTCGGTATAAATATTTTTATTTTCAATTTTTGTTTTGGTGATCTTACCGTTTTCTAGGTTATAGGTATACGCAATTAATTTCCTAAATAATTCTTTGTCATTTTTGTTTTGATACAGAAATACATTTATGGTAGCATTGTCAAACCCTTGTTCGTTAATGATTTTTACTTTGGCTTCATAATCGGTAAGTAGGTTATAGTTTCCTCCGTTTTCAACTCTGCTATATCCTTTTTCGTAGATAAAGAAAGCGTTAGCAGTACTGTCTTTCTGATATGTGTTATTTTTTAAGTCCAAAAGACTGACTTTCATGTCAGGATTAATCTTTTGGGCAGAGGTAATTAAAGAAAAAGAGATTAAGATTAAAAAAGTAATGGATTTAATCATTTTTTGGTAGTTTGATAACCTTTAGTCTTTTGTGTGTGCGTACATAACTTTGAATAATATGCTGAGCGTCCCTATTATGGTTCATGGGGGTAATGATAGAGCGCAAAATATCAATATTATTGATTTGGTGATTGAGATTAAAATACCCAATACCTTTAAACCTTCCTTCTTCAATCAAGATAAAGCTTTGTTCATCAATATCTCTTCCTTGATCTGTAATAATCATATTTTGGCTTTGAAAAGAATTATTAGAAATAAAATCTTGTGCCCTAAAGTTATATTCTTCTACAGGTTCGTTATAAATACAAGCGCCTAAGCATTGTTTTATGGTATAATTAAAACAATGACTTTTACTACTATCTAGACCCATTAATTTTTGACATAGATTGTATTGTTCTGCCCATCCATGCATACAAGATTTAGCTTGTTGTCTATTAGAAAAAGTGGTAATACTTACTTTGCGATTATCAGCTTTTTCTACTTTAAAGTTTATATAGCCATTTTGGTCAATAAACTGATATAATGCATGGTCAAATTTGGTTTTACGCAATGCTCTGTTGTACCTAGGTTTATTTCGTTTTATTTCTTCACTCTCTTTGAGTAAGGCTAAAAGCTCGCTTCCAGTAATTTCATAGGTTACACTTACAACTTCTTCCTGTATTCTCTTAGACTTTCTATTGTCGTTTGTAAAATGTTGGTTGAGGCGTTTTTTTATGTTTTTGCTTTTACCAATATATATGATTTTTCCATCTTCGCGATGCATATAATATACTCCTGTAGCTATTGGAGCTTCTTCAATGAGTTTAAGAAGTTTATCGTCTACCTGCCTTTTGGTTTCTGTACGAACGGTTTCAGTAATTATCGTTTTTTCTACGTCTTTTGTAAGTAATAATTTAAATAACTTTACTGTAGCCAGAGCGTCACCATTGGCTCTGTGCCTATCAGAAAGAGGAATGCCAAGTCCTCTAACCAGTTTGCCCAAACTATAAGATTGTTGGTCTGGGATTAATTTTTTGGAGAGCTCAACAGTACACAAAGATTGCCGTTCGAACTCAAATCCTAATCTAGAGAATTCGGTTCTTAAAATTCGATAATCAAAACTAGAGTTATGAGCTACAACTACACAGTCTGTTGTAATCTCAACAATTCTTTTGGCTACTTCATAAAATTTGGGTGCATTGCGAAGCATTTGATTGTTTATCCCAGTAAGATTAGCTACAAAAGGTTGTATTGGTCTTTCGGGATTGATAAGGCTTATAAATTGATCAATAACATTGTGACCATCAAACTTATATATAGCAATCTCGGTAATCCCTTCTTCATTGTATTTTCCTCCGGTAGTTTCGATATCTAAAATTGCGTACATATATAATGTCTGTATCTCTATTGTTGTTTTTTTGGGGTTTTAAGGGCTTTAGGTTATTAACTAACTATAATTTCTAGCTCCAAATATAGAACTTCCTATTCTAACCATTGTACTTCCACATTCAATAGCTGTTTTATAATCTCCACTCATACCTATCGATAGGGTTTTGAGTTGAGGGTATTTTGGTTGCAACTTATTAAAAAAAGTTGATATTTTGTTAAATTCTGCTTGTATCTGCTCCTTATCATTAGTAAAAGTAGCCATCCCCATAAGACCTTGAATGCTAATATTTGTCAAGGTTTTAACTTCTTCATTATCCAATAGAGTTATTGCGTCTTGTTCGGATAAACCAAATTTACTTTCTTCTTTTGCAATTTTGATTTGTAAAAGACAGTTAATAATTCTGTTGTGCTTTTTAGCTTGCTTGTTGATCTCTTTCAGTAGTTTGTAACTGTCTACTGCATGAATGAGATCTACAAATTCGGCCATGTATTTAACTTTATTGGTTTGCACATGTCCGATCATATGCCAGCTAATATCTTTTGGCATGATGTCCCATTTTTCTGTCAGCTCCTGAATTTTATTTTCACCAAAAATACGTTGACCAGATTTGTATGCTAGCATCAAATCAGAAACAGGTTTGGTTTTGGATACAGCTACAAGTGTTACTTCTTTGGGAATAGAAGATTTTATACTGTGAAGGTTTCTCTCGATATCATTCATAGTTTGCAAAGATATCTAAAATCATTTTTTATTGTTATTGATAATGTATATTTAGTTTATCTAACAGAACACTTAATCATAGAAAGGAATTAATTTCAACTATCTGTTAAATAGGTGTCTAAAAAGTAACAAGGATTTTAAAATTCATAAATAGTAATTCCACTTCTTAATTTAGGTTCAATATACGTGCTTTTGGGAGGCATGGTTAATCCTTCATCTGCTATTTTTTTTATTTCTTCGACAGAAGCAGGAAAAAGACCAAAGCCTACTTTAAACTCTTTATTATCTACTCTGCTCTTTATAGATATAATATCATTCTTGCCGTGAGAATATTCTATACGAGTATCAGTACGAAGGTCTTGGATACTTAGAATAGGTTTTAATACAGTTTTATATAAGATCTGTGCATCGAGCTCTTCTAAGGCATTTGTAAATTCATAAGACGTTTTTCTTAGGTATAAAGAATAGAATTCGCCATCTAGATACATACTAAAATGATGTGATTTTGAAGGTTTGTACGCCTCGATCCCTCTGTTTTCGATTCGGAACCATTCATCCAATTGTATAAGAAACTCTTCTTTAGTTAGTCCATTAAGATCTTTTACTAGTCTGTTAAATTCATAAATTTTTAGATCAGATTCCGGTATTAAATAGCTCATAAAGAAGTTGTAAGCTTCATCTCCTTGATGATTGTTGTTATTTTCTTTTAGATCTTGAGATAATAAATATGATGAAGCAGAGCGATGATGACCATCTGCAATATATATCGTTTCTATGGCAGAAAAGGCATTTTGTATACTAAGAATAGATTTTTCATCATCTATTTTCCAAAGATAGTGTGTGTCCCGATTGGTGGTAGTGAACTCATATTCTGCTCTAGCCTGGACAGTTTTTGATATAATTGCTGCAATCTCTTCATTGTCGGGATAGGTAAGTAATACAGGTTCTGCATTAAATCCTACAGTCTTTAAATATTCTTTAAAAGTATTTTCGCGATATTCAATAGTATCTTCATGCTTTTTTATAACATCATTTTCATAATCTTCAGTACTGGCAGCTGCTATAATTCCACAAAATGTTTCCTGTTCTCTATTTACAATCTTGTATACATAATATGATGGTCTATCATCTTGCATAAAAATATGATCTTCTTTAAACTCCAGATACCTATTGCGAACTAGTTTATATCGTTCTTCTCCTGCTATTTGTTTTTGGTATTTATATCCTGGATTTACAATATGTAAGAAAGAATAGGGATTATAATCCATTCTTGAGTCTCGCTCAAAAGGAGTGTAGCTCTGGTATGATCTGGATGCAACCAGATTTACTTTATCTCTTGTGGGGCGAATAGCCTTGAATGGATTAATTTTTGCCATTAATTTTTGTTTATAAATTTAGTAGGATCTAGATACCCATTAGTATTTTTGGAATAGCCAGCGCCAATATCCATAAAGATATTATCTCTAATTTCGAGATGTAGGTGAGCTAAATAGATCCCGTCAGCATTACCAATAGTAGCAATTAAAGCTCCTTTTTTTACAAACTCGCCTTCTTTTATTAGAATTGATTGACAATGAGCGTATAAGGATTCATAATAGTTGCCCTTGTATTGATGTATAATTCTAACCACTTTGCCCCAGCCTCCTTTAATATCTTTGGCAGAGGAAATATAACCATTAGATATCGCATAAATAGGGTCTCCTAGGTCTGTATTACCGCCATTGAGCCCATTCCAATCATCGCCCAAATGATCATTCTCTCTAAATTCTTGGGCATTATAGTAACCTTTGGCATTTGGTTTCCCTACTGGATAATCAAAACTGGTTGAAATGAATTGTGAATTTTTCTCAAAAAGAGAGTCATATTTCTGATATCGATTTTGGGTTTCGTTACTATTTACGCTAGATTTTATAGTGTTATCTATTAAGCCAGGTGTCTTACCTCTATTTTGACAAGACAATAGAGTCAAAAAAGCGACCAATACCAGAAATCTACTCATCTAAAATACAATTTTCAAAAAATTACATTCTATAAAAACTGTTGAGATACCTTTTCTGCTTTTCTGCTTTCAGAATAATCATAAAATCCTTCACCACTTTTTACACCAAGCTTACCAGCCATAACCATATTGACAAGTAGTGGGCAAGGAGCATATTTAGGATTTTTGAAACCGTCATACATTACCTTAAGAATAGAAAGACAAACATCAAGACCAATAAAATCAGCTAATTGTAATGGTCCCATTGGGTGAGCCATGCCTAATTTCATTACCGTGTCTATTTCATTAACTCCTGCAACGCCATTATATAATGTCTCTATAGATTCATTAATCATTGGCATAAGGATACGATTAGCTACAAAACCTGGATAATCATTTACTTCAACTGGAACTTTTCCTAAAGTCTTAGACATTTCCATAATGGTATTGGTTACTTTATCAGAAGTATTGTATCCTCTAATAATTTCTACCAACTTCATAATAGGTACAGGATTCATAAAGTGCATTCCGATTACCATTTCAGGACGATCTGTAACTGCAGCAATTTGAGTAATTGATATAGATGAGGTGTTAGAGGCTAAAATAGTATCTTCTGGACATGCATCACTAAGTTCTTTGAAAATTTTTAATTTTAAATCTATGTTTTCGGTAGCTGCTTCTACTACAAGTTCAGCATACTCTACACCATCTTTAATATTAGTAAAAGTAGAAATATTAGACAGTGTTGCTTCTTTATCAGCTTCTGATATTTTTTCCTTAGCAATCATTCGATCCAAGTTTTTGGTGATTGTTGCTAAGCCCTTATCCAAAGACTGTTGAGATATATCTATAAGTTGAACCTTAAAGCCTTTTTGAGCAAAAGTATGAGCAATTCCATTTCCCATCGTTCCTGCGCCGATTACTGCTATATTTTTCATATGTGTATTGTTTATTTGGATGTGTTTGTATGAATGAATTTAGTTTTTAATGGGCAAAGCAATCAATAATTTTTAACGCTACCTCCAGTGCTTTTTTTCCTTGTTTTAAGGATACGATAGGTATAGTGTCATTTTTTATAGCCTCAGCAAATGTGTCTAATTCATCTAATATGGCATTGTTAGATGGAACATTTGGATTGTCAAAATAAATTTGCTTTTTAACCCCTTCTGCATTTTGAAGAATCATCGCAAAATCATCTGGTTTCTCTGGAGCATCTTTCATTTTTACAACCTCACATTTCTTCTCAAAGAAATCTACAGAGATATAAGCGTCTCGTTGAAAGAATCTCGATTTTCTCATGTTCTTAAGCGAAATTCTACTAGCAGTAAGATTGGCTACACAGCCGTTTTCAAATTCGATACGTGCATTTGCAATATCGGGAGTTTCACTAATTACAGAAACACCACTGGCACTGATGTGTTTAACCTCTGAGTGCACAACACTTAGTATCGCATCAATATCATGAATCATAAGGTCAAGAACAACAGGAACGTCGGTTCCCCTTGGATTAAACTCTGCAAGTCTATGCGCTTCAATAAACATTGGATCGTCTATTTTGTCAGCAACGGCAGTATAGGCGGGATTAAATCGTTCTACATGACCTACCTGTCCTTTTACATTATAGGTGTTTGCTAAATCAATCAGTTGTTCGGCTTCTGCTACAGTATTTGTAATCGGTTTTTCGATAAAAACGTGTTTCCCTGCAGATATTGCTTGTTTAGCAACTTCAAAATGAGCGAAAGTTGGGGTTACAATATCCACTACATCCACGGCATCGATTAATTCTTCTACAGAGCTGAATAGTTGGTAACCAAATTCTTCAGATATAGACTTCGCTTGTGTTTCACTAGCATCATAAAAACCAACTAGGTCATAGTTTTCTGATTGTTCTAGAAGACGTAAATGGATTTTTCCAAGGTGTCCCGCACCGAGTACTCCGGCTTTGAGCATAATTCAAGATTTTACACAAAAATAGTATTATTTATAAATTTTGAATCTTAATTGTATCTAAAATGCAAAATTTTAGTTTTGTAAAGAAAATTGTTTGCTAATCTTTAAAATGTTTATGTAATTTTATCGACCTAAATAACCCTTAGAAAAGTGAAAGATACCCTTAGACATGCCGGAAAAAGAAAACAATTAGTAGATATCTTGATTCAAAAAGGAATTAAGAATAAATCTGTACTGTCAGCAATAAACAAAATACCGAGGCACTTGTTTATGGATTCTAGTTTTGAAGATCATGCATATCAGGATAAAGCATTTCCTATTGCTGCAGATCAGACTATCTCTCAGCCGTATACTGTAGCGTTTCAAAGTGAATTGCTAGAGGCTAATAGGGGAGATAAAGTCCTTGAGATTGGAACTGGTTCTGGATATCAAACGGCTGTTTTGTGTGAATTGGGGTTTAAGGTGTATAGTATAGAGAGACAAAAGGAATTGTTTAAAAAAACCAAACTGTTTTTGTCTAAACTTGGATACAGACCAAAACACTTATCTTTTGGAGATGGGTATAAAGGATTAACAGAACATGCTCCTTATAATGCTATTATAGTAACCGCAGGTGCACCATATGTTCCAAAACCACTATTAAGTCAATTGCAAATCAATGGTCGTTTAGTGATCCCTGTGGGGGATAATAAGCAGATTATGACACTTTTTATTCGTAAAAGTGAAACAGCATTCGAAAAGCATGAGTTAGGAGAATTTAGATTTGTTCCTTTGTTAGAAGATAAGAATTAATAAAAGATTTATATTGAAAAAGATTGAAGTTGTTTTGATATTAGGTGCAGTTTTGGGCATTTTGTTTTTTGTCTTAAATTATCCGTTTGGTGCTATTATTACAATAATTTCTCTTTTAACACTATCATGTATATACTTCTATTTTGGTTTTGCGTTATTTAATAGGGTACAATTTCTAGATATATTTAAAAAAAGTTCGTTTACAGGAATTTCTACTGTTAGCATTTTGGGGGCTATTGGAGCAGGGGTTGCGCTGTCAATTGTTTTGGTGGGTATACTTTTTAAGATATTTAGATGGCCCTTTGCAAGTCAAAACCTTTTAATTGGAGGAATAATGATATCTGTTATTTCTATATTTAGTTTTGTTAGGTTCTTAAAGAATGGGAAAAGGGTTTATAAAGAAATACTTGTAAGGTCTCTATTATTCGGGTCGATTTGCGGAGTATTGTTATTTCAACCTAACTATTTGTTTATAGAATTAAAATATTCTGATTACCCCGATTATATAGAAGCGCTAAAAAAATCAGAAGCAGATCCTGATAATGTTATTTTGCAAAACAAAGAACAGGAAGAGTATGACAAAATGAAAGAACAATGGATGGTCAATAAATAAAGCTACAATCTTTTTTATTTATAATCCTTTTTTATACGATCCAAGGCTCTTTTATTATCTCTATCCTTAATAGCTTCCCTTTTATCATACATTTTCTTACCCCGAGCAAGAACAATATTAAGTTTAGCCAATCCACGATCATTTATAAATAATCGAGTTGGTATAATTGTTAATCCAGAATTTTTTACTTCTTTCTCTAGTTTTTTTAACTCCTTTTTATTCAGTAATAGTTTCCGTTCACTTTTTGGATTGTGATTAAAATAGGTCGCATGAGAATACTCTTCAATATGCATATTGATCACGAAGAGTTCGTTGTTATTAAACTCACAAAAACTTTCTGCAATGTTGGCTTTGCCTTCTCGTATGGCTTTAATCTCGGTGCCGGCAAGTTTAATTCCTGCAGTATATTTATCAAGAAATTCGTATTCGAATTTAGCCTTGCGATTTTGGATGTTTATTTTATTTGGATTCATGTGTAGATATTCGAAATACTTTAAGATACAAAAATACAAAGCTTTCCTGAAAGAAAGCTTCGTGATAAAAACGAATATTTAAATACTTTTAAAGTTCTTGAAATTGTATTGTAGAAATCTTACCGTTAGCATCGAGTTGCAAATCCATTCCTAAATTCGCTTTATCAAATACTGCAGTATAGCTATTAACTCCTTCTGCGGTCTCAATAAAGGTTATGTCGTTTAGATTTCCAAATTGCTTATAGCAACCTTTTACAAAACGAGCGACACCTTCTTTGGTCATAGTTTCCTGCATTTCTGTGGTGTACATGTCAAAAATTGCATCTGTATCTTGGGCATTAAATTGTTTTTGAAAAGCTTTGGTAGCATTTTCATACGTAGAAGCATCTTGAGCTAATACAAATTGTGTTGTAAAAAAAACTAAAAGCAGGACTATATATTTCATAGCATTGATATTGAGGTTAGGAATTGCAAAATAATTATCTTTTTTTTAATTCTAGAACATTATTTGCTAATTGATGATAGTTTTGGGTATAAAACCAGACTAGTTTAGTAAGTAAAAGATCAAATTCTCATCTGATAAATAGGTAATTATGTTTGTTGTTTAGTTTAACAAAATTGTTACAATTATTGATAAGAGAAATATTATTTTCGTTTTTTAAAGCTATTATTATGCAACGTTATTTTATAATTATACTGTTTGTTTTTGCTTCTTTTACTATGACCTTTGCTCAGGTTTCTACTCAGGAAATAGTGGATAAAGTAATAGAAACAGCAGGTGGATCCAGATATGATAATGCAATTATGCATTTTACCTTTAGAGGCAAACAATATAGTAGTAAAAGGGGGGAAGGAGTATATCAATTGGCAAGGACTATTGATGGTCCCAATGGATTAACTTATGATGTTATAAGCAACTCAGGGTTGAAACGTACTATTGAAAATTGCCCAGTTGAAGTTAAGGATTCTTTAGTAACAAGAATTAGTGATGGTGTAAATTCGGTGCATTATTTTGCAAATCTACCTTATGGTCTTAATGCTCCCGCGGTACGTAAAGAGTTAGTTGGAGAATCAGTGATTAAGGGCAAATCATATTATAAGATTAAAGTAACCTTTGATCAAGAGGGGGGAGGTACAGATTTTGAAGATGAATTCTTGTATTGGATACAGAAGGAGAATTTTACAGTAGATTATCTTGCTTATAAATATGCAGTTAATGGAGGAGGAATACGATTTAGAGAAGCTTATAACCCAAGAATAGTGAATGGAATACGATTTGTAGATTATAAAAACTATAAGACAGATGATCTAAGTATACCATTATATGAACTCGATAAATTGTTTGAAAAACAACAACTAAAGCTACTGTCAAAAATTGAACTAAAAGATATTTACGTTTATCTTCAAAGAGATTGTTGTTAACCCGCAGTATGATCTTTTGTCCCTGCGTGCAAATCAAGAGATTTAGGTGCTGTTATAAGCCCCATAAAGTTCAAGTTAATTTAGTGTTCTCAAGCAATTCATATTGAATTAGTTTAAACTTTATGGAGCTGTCTCTTTTTGTAAAAGAAGAATTATTTATTTATGTTATTAATTGTTTTGATTAAAAATAATAGAATTATTTTCTCCTGATTGTAGTAATGTGTTGGACAACCCTTTGCCGGATTGAGAGTTAATAATGCTATTAGAGTTTCCGATTTGGCTGCTGTTAATAATATTTAGTTCACCATTCTGATTACTCTCAATATTGTTTCCTGTTCCCTCTTGAGTATTAAATATCAAATTACCATTTCCTTCTTGACTTTGGGTAATGGTATTATTAGCTGACAAGAGACTGTATCTGCCTTCTTGTAACGCCTCTGCAGAATTGTTGTCTCCGATTTGAGTTTGTTTAATTACATCATTAGTCCCACCATATTGTGTAGCTTTAAGGGTGTTTTTTGACCCATTTTGAGTTTGTTGAACTACGTTGTACATGCCACTATATTGTTGTGCTATACTGCTGTTTTTTTCTCCACTTTGAATTTGATCTATTTTATGACCATAGCTATCTTCTTGAATCGCATGAATGCTATTGTTATTTCCTTCATTTTGAGTTTGACTGATATAATTTGCTTCTCCGATTTGTACAGAGGTAGCATTATTTTTTTCACCTCCTTCCTGTGTGGTAGAGATAGTGTTTTTTTGCCCTGTTTGAGTTTGTGAAATAACATTAAAAACTCCAAGATTTTGTTTTGCTGTTGCAGAATTGTTGTCTCCGGTTTGAATTTGAGAGATTGTATTAGCACTTCCGCTATTTTGCTCGATCTTTAATAAGTTTTCTTTGCCGTCTTGTATTTGAGAAATTTGATTCGTATCCCCGCTTTGTATTATTGTAGAGGTGTTAGATATACCAATTTGTTGTGTATCAATGTTATTAGTGAAACCTGACTGAGTTAGATTAATGGAATTGTATTCACTTATTTGATTTGTTGTTACATTATTAAAACTTCCGGTTTGTAAGGTGTTAATAGTATTCTTTCCTCCATCCTGATGTTGGTTAATAGTATTAGAAAGCTCACTCTGTGATACAACAGCAGTATTATCCCAACCTTTTTGTTTTTGAAAAATTTTATGATTACTACCATTTTGGATGATGTCTGCCTTATTGAAAACATCATTTTGAATTTGAGAAACAGTATTTGTGTTTCCATTTTGCATAATACCTGCTATATTACCTGTACCGGTTTGGTTTTGCCTAATATCACCTAAGTTTCCAGAAGAGTTGATAGTAGCTATATTGGTTACGCCATCCTGCGTTTGACTAATAAAACTTGTACCAAAACTAATTGCTTCTGCACTATTAGCTTCTCCATCCTGATTTTGTTTAATAATTCCACCTACAGAAAAGTTTTGAAAAGTAGCGGTAGCAATATTATCTACTCCATTTTGTGTTTGTTCAATGTGATTATAATAGGAACCAAAGCCTTGCGTAGCTTTTACAGTATTTTGATTTCCTGTCTGGATCTGGTTGGTTTTATTGTAACCTCCCATTTGTAATACATATGCATTGTTTCGGTTTCCGGTCTGAACCTGCGTAATGATTCCGTCTAAAGAAGGTTCTTCACTTATTCCCTGGATGACTTCTGAAGAGTTTTCGTTTCCAAATTGAGTTATTTTTAAGGTTTTTGGGGTACCATGTTGAGAAATGTTTATTGTATTTAATTTACCAGATTGATTAATATCATTTGCTTCTGATTGTGCGAAAATTGAAAATAAGCTTAGCATTGCTAAACAATTTAAAAATACTTTTTTCATGATTTGGTTTTAAAAGGATTAAATTATGTTGCTTGAGTTGTGTTAAATATTAAGGATAAAAATTGGAAGTTGTATATACTCTAATGATTGGTGTTTGAGTAAATAATAGAATTATGCAGGGGTAGTTTTTTGCTAATCCTAAAGTATTGCTTTTCTAGGTTTTTCGATGAAGTGTTTACTATCAGAAAATTTTAGCATTTATAATGTCGGATATTTCTTTCGCATGTTTTTGACTAATCCGAGATAGAATTTTTGTGGTATACGTTGTGAGTAATACGAGTTGTTAATTATCTTAGGCTTAATAAATGGTATACAGGAAGAATATGCGTCTGATTTAGTTTATAAGTAAAGGAGGGAAGGAGTGTAGTTGTTTGTATAGTTTTCCAGTTTTAAGAATTTAGTACATGTAGTCGTGTTAGTACTGGCTTAATTTTGATGATGTTGGGGGGCATTTAATTAAAACGAAGTAGTGTATCAGTAATTACATCGCCAGTAATATTTATAATAAATACTTTACCATATATTTTTTCATCTATAGAATGGTACTTTTTTTTGCCAATAATTTTGTTCACAAAAGATGGTGTTGTGTTACTGTGTCCTACAATGACAGTGATTTTTCCTTTTGTGTTTTTTTGGAAATCAGGGCTGTTTAAATTTTTTGGGTTGTATAAAATAACCTCTAAGTTTTTACTTTTTGCAATAGGTTCAGCTGTTTTTTTTGTTCTAATATAATCTGTTGAATATACCATATCTACAGGTACATCAGCGAGCATTTTTGCCCAATTTTCTGCACGATTTTTTCCTTCTTTAGTAAGTTCTGGATTTCTGTTTTCTGGGTTGCTAAGATCTTTTTCTGCGTGCCTAATAAAGAAATAGGTTGTTGTTTCAGGTTGTTTTGATCCAGTGCTTTGTGCAGATGAGGTTAGTGATAATAGAAAAATAGATAATAGTACTACGTATTTCATTACAGATAAGTTTTTAAAAAAATACCAGGTACAAAATAAGTAATAACATTATAGTTACAATACTTATTTTATACCTGATTAAATTATTCTAGCATTCCCATTTGCCAAATAACGACAATCATAGATATAATAGCTATGATGAAAAAACCTATATAAATATAGGAGCTTCTCTTTTTATGAGAGGAGCCTAGATCCCCAGAAGATTTCATACGGCCTAGTTTAGTGGTTGTATTTATATAAGACGGGCAAAAAATGAAATTGTTACACTTTTTGCGGTTTTAATTGTAAAATTCTTTCTTCAAAGGTATTTGCAGCTACAGGTTCATGAACATTTTGAAATAATTCCATCAGTCTTTGATCGTGATTCCATCGTTTTTGTTGTAGCAGATTAAAATGCACAAAGGCACTCCATAGAACTGCCTTAAGCTCAGTTTTGTCATGGTTCCACATTCTGATCTCTACGCATAATTGGTTTTCGGTGTATCGTATGAGTTGAGAGTCAATAATAACCTTTTCCATTAGTAAAGCCGGTTTTAAGTAAGCAATCTGATTTGTACCTACAACCCAACTGATACCTTGAGTTTTTGCTAATTTAAAAATATCGAGATTGTAGAATTTGTCAATCTGATCCTCTCGAGCATTGATCATGTAGTTAATATAGGCGGCATTATTAAGATGATTGAATGGGTCGCAGTCCTGAAACCTTACTTTGGCGTTGCTTTCTAGTACTTTTGGTAGTTGCATATTTAAATAGTTATAATAATATACCAAACGGTATATTATTGATTAAAAAAAATGATTATTGTTTTAATTCTTTATCAATTATACTATCAATTTGATCCATGGTTTCTAATAAATAACTTCTGTCTTCCATGGTATGAGTCATAAAAATTGCGCCAATTATCATGGTGTATAGTCTTTTTGAATAGAGCATTGAATCTATGTGCGGATTTATCTCTTTATATTCTTGACCTGCTTCGATAATCTTGGCAAGATTACTTTTGATTTTAGTTATTGTATATTTTACACGATCAAACAACAAAGGGTTTTGATGTTTGGCGTCTACTCCCATGTTAAGAACGGGGCATCCGCCTAACTCTTGGCTATAATCGTAGTAATTTCTATAAAAATCTGTGATCAGAAAAAGTTTTTCGATGGGAGAACTACTTTTGGCTTGATGATCCCTAATACGCCTAAGCATATTTTTTACAGTGGTATCAAATGCGGCAATAGCGAGCCCTTCTTTATTTTTAAAATTACCATAAATTGCACCCTTCGTAAGCCCAGTTGCCTTAGTAATATCACTCAGGCTAGTTGCTGCATATCCATTTTTATTAAAGATAGGAGCCACTGTTTGGATTATAAATTCTGTAGTTTGTTCAGATTTAGTAAGCATAAAGCTAGAAATAAGATCAAATATATAAAAAAAATACCAATCGGTATATGTATTTTGAAAATAAACTCTAAGTTTAATTACTTATCTTAAAACTAAAGGGTTAGAAAATCAGTTGTGACCTAAATTACCATAAATCATATCTAAAGCTCCTGTTTTTGTAATACCTTTAGGAAGATTACAAGCGTCTTCAATTTTCATTTTTTGAAATTTAAGTAAAAGGTCAAATTTATCAAGAGCATTTTGAGATTGATCGCAATCTATATTTATATTTCTTACGTGATTTGTTTTTATCTTTTTTGGACTATTACTTCGG
Organism: Aquimarina sediminis; assembly: GCF_002895435.1. GTDB lineage: Bacteria > Bacteroidota > Bacteroidia > Flavobacteriales > Flavobacteriaceae > Aquimarina > Aquimarina sediminis. Next base: position 145,464 of record NZ_POYJ01000009.1, on the reverse strand, counting down.
TTTTTATAATCCTTAAATTGGCATTTTATAGCATTCCTGTCTTTAAAATAAAAGCGCTCTTCGAGAGTAAGTGTTACATTTACTAATTTACGTTTACCAGATCGAGTTCTTTCATAGTCTTTATACCATATATCGTGTGTGGCATATTGAAAGATTAATTGATCATCCCATACATAGTATTCATCTTTATATTTTACATGACCTTGGCTATAGGTATGTATAACATGTTTTAATTCGTTACCGTTATAATAAAAAGTAAGAGATCCTTCTCCTAGCGTTTGATGGCAAGAATAGTCGGTATGGTGTTGTCTAAGTGTGTTAGCATCTACTAATTCCTTAATTAGCTCAAACTTATTTCTAATATCAGATAGGACTTCCTTTCTACTTTGGCAAAAGGAGATGAATGAGGTTAAAAGAAAAACAAATACAGTGGTTGGTTTCATTGCTAGCGCAATGTACTTAAAACCTCGTTTTTTTCTGTATTTAGTTATTAACCGTTGTAGGAAGAATTTTGTTAATATCTACGGTAAAACCGTAATTTATGCAGTTTAACAAAATTTGATATTGTTGATTTGTTGTTAAAAAAATAGGGTAATTAACCATATTATTAGATTAATTACCCATTTTATGTATCAAAATCGATTTTACAATTTAATTATGAAACTAAATCTACTTGATTTCTAAAGACTAAATTGTTATCAAATTCATCAAGTAGAATAGTACTTTCTGTTGTGATTTTTCCTGCTAAAATTTCTTTCGATAGTTTGTTTAAAACTTCTTTTTGAATAGTTCGTTTAACAGGTCTTGCACCAAATTCGGGTTGAAAACCTTTTTCAGAAAGAAACGATATAGCTTGCTCTGTTGCTTCTAGAGTGATATGTTGTTCTTGAAGCATTTTTGACACAAGTTTTAATTGAAGTTTTACAATCTCGTTTATATTTGCCTTTGTAAGAGGAGAGAACATAATAATGTCATCTATTCTATTTAAAAACTCAGGACGGACGGATTGTTTCAATAATCCTAGTACTTCAATTTTTGCTGCTTCTATAGCGGTATCCATATCTTTGATGTTTTCAAATCTTTCCTGAATAATATGACTTCCCATATTACTAGTCATAATTATAATCGTATTTCTAAAATCTGCGACTCTACCCTTATTGTCTGTTAACCTACCTTCATCTAGTACTTGTAATAGAATGTTAAAAGTATCAGGGTGGGCTTTTTCAATTTCATCCAATAGTACAACAGAGTATGGTTTTCTTCGTACTGCTTCGGTTAATTGGCCGCCTTCGTCATATCCTACATATCCTGGAGGTGCTCCAACTAGTCGACTTACAGCATGACGCTCTTGATATTCACTCATATCTATTCGGGTCATGGCGCTCTCGTCGTTAAACAGATACTCTGCCAGTGCCTTTGCTAACTCTGTTTTTCCCACTCCGGTGGTTCCTAAAAAAAGGAATGATCCAATTGGTTTTTTTTGATCTTGTAGCCCTGCTCTGCTTCTACGTACAGCATCACTAACAGCTTGAATAGCTTCAGGTTGCCCTACTACTCGTTTTTGGAGTTCTTTTTCTAATATTAGTAATTTTTCGCGCTCACTTTGAAGCATTTTGGTTACAGGTACTCCAGTCCATTTTGCAACTACTTCAGCAATATCATCATTAGTAACTTCTTCCTTAATAAGGGATGATTTACTTTGCTGCTCATTTAATTGTTTTTGCAATGCATCTAAGCTTTCTTGAGCCTCTTTTATTTTACCATACCTTATTTCTGCTACTTTTCCATAATCTCCGTTTCGTTCTGCACGTTCTGCTTCCAGTTTGTAGTCTTCAATGTCAGTTTTAGTATTCTGTATTGCATCTACCACTTCCTTTTCACTTTGCCATTTTGCGAAAATCTCATTACGATCTTCCTTTAGGTTTGCAAGGTCTGCGTCAAGAGCTTTTAATTTTGTTTCATCATTTTCTCGCTTTATAGCTTCTATTTCAATCTCTAATTGCATTATTTTTCGATCAAGGACGTCAAGCTCTTCTGGTTTTGAGTTAATTTCCATTCTCAATTTTGAAGCTGCTTCATCAATTAGGTCAATAGCTTTATCTGGCAAAAATCTATTGGTTATATACCGTTGGGATAATTCTACTGCAGAGATAATTGCCTCATCTTTTATACGTACTTTATGGTGTGTTTCATATTTTTCTTTAATCCCTCTAAGAATAGAAATGGCACTTTCTGTATCGGGCTCATCGACAACAACTTTTTGAAAACGTCTTTCAAGAGCTTTGTCTTTTTCGAAATATTTCTGATATTCATCTAGTGTTGTAGCACCAATTGCACGTAGTTCTCCTCGTGCCAAGGCAGGTTTTAGAATGTTTGCTGCATCCATTGCTCCTTGACCACCGCCAGCACCCACCAGGGTATGGATTTCATCAATAAATAGAACGATATCTCCATCACTTGTGGTTACTTCTTTAACTACTGATTTAAGGCGTTCTTCAAATTCGCCTTTGAATTTGGCGCCAGCAATCAGAGCCCCCATATCTAAAGAGAAAATCTGTTTGTCTTTAAGGTTTTCTGGGATATCACCAGCGATAATTCGGTGTGCTAACCCTTCTGCAATTGCAGTTTTACCAACACCGGGTTCGCCAACAAGCATGGGGTTGTTTTTGGTTCGGCGAGAAAGAATCTGAAGCACTCTTCGTATTTCTTCATCTCTGCCAATTACAGGGTCTAGTTTTCCGTTTTCTGCCATCTCATTAAGGTTTTTTGCATATTTACTTAATGATTGGTAGGTGTCCTCTGCGCTTTGTGAAGTAACTCTTTCTCCTTTTCTTACCTCATTTATAGCTTCTTTTAGGTGTTTTTCTGTTACCCCTTGATCTTTTAGTATTTGCGCAATTTTACTTTTGGATTTAAATATTGCAATAACCAGATGCTCGATCGATACGTACTCATCGTTCATTTTTTTTGCAATGATGCTTGCTTCATTAAGCGATTTTCCAGCCTCTCTTGATAGTTGTAGCTCTCCTCCCGAAACTTTTGGAAAGCTATCCAGTGTACTATCTAGTACCTGTTGTAAAAGTGTAATATTAACATTTAGCTTTTTTAATAAAAAAGGAAGCACATTTTCATCAATACTAAAAATGGCTTTGAAAATATGCTCATTTTCTATTTGTTGGTGACCAAAACCTTGAGCAAGTTGCTGTGCCTGCTGTATGGTTTCTTGCGATTTTATAGTGAAATTATTAAAATTCATAATCTTTCTTTTTGTTTTTTGTAGTGAAGGATCAAATAATATTCCTAAAGGAAAGAAGTGTCAAAATGTCTTGGTTTTACTTGGGTTTGCTGACTTTTTGGCTTAGTGTAAAGTTAAGGGTTTTGTAACGACCAATACATGATTATAATCAATTTTGAAATCAATTGATTAAGTTTGTAACATATTTGGATAAAATTAAAAAATGGGAATATTAGGTAAGTTGTTTGGGTCAGAATCAAATGAATCAAAAGAAGAAAAACAGGCTTTGCCATGGCAGGAATTAACCTCTATCGAGCAATTAGATCGAATTGCAGAGGCTTCTATTGCTAAAACGCAAGCTATTTTTAAGCATTCTACTCGTTGTGGTATTAGCAGGATGGTAATACGTAATTTTGAAAGTAGTTTTGATCTTGAAGAGGGGCAATTAGATCTTTATTACCTTGATCTGTTGAACTATCGTGATGTATCTGCTGAAGTTGCTGCCAAATTTCAGGTATTGCATGAATCACCTCAATTTATAGTTATCAAAAACGGTAGTGCTGTGCATCATGCTTCACATAGTATGATTACTCCGCAGGTGTTGCATCAGTATATCTAAAAGATATCTTTACTTTTTTCGGCAAGGAATGGACACATTGTTTTTTCTGTGGTTCTTGATTCATACATTTTGATGAATAGAAGTGTAGACATTTTTCTAGCTCTTCTTTTAGCGATTTCGGCATTTTCTCCTTTAAATAAAGCATCTAGTGTTTCTATCCAAAGGTTGAGCCATGTGCCAAAGTGCTTTTGGTTGATCGTTCCATTAAAATTTTTATCTACTTCTTGATGTACTTTGATAGGGTTTCCTTTGTATTTGACAACAAACAGTAGGTTGGTTTCCCAGAAATCGGTTAGTCGTTCTATATGTTTGTCCCAATCAGTGATCGACTTGGTAAAAAAGGGACCAAGATCTTCTTCTTTTCTTATTTTTTTATAGAAAGTGGAGACCAGCAGGAAGACGTCATGTCTATTAAGAATGTCATTTTTTGCCGAATTTTTCATGAGATGAGTATAGGTGTTTACAAACTAATAAAAAGTAATATTGATGAGTATCAGAATACTATTGATTAATAAACTTGCAATAAGTAAATTAAATACAAACTTGGCTTTCATTTGAGCAAGGATAGATGCATTGAATACCATGCATACGATCACACAAAGAGATAGTTGTACTACCTGTGAGAACGATCTATCCTGCATTAGAATATACATTGCGGCAACAGAACCTAAACAACTTGAAAGAATGATCATTAATGGAATATATGCCATATACAATTCCTTAAAATCTTTTAATAGCTTTGAATACATAACGAAGTTTTTTTAGTTATTCAAAGATATTTCAGAGGTAGGGTACTAATTTATGATCCTAATCATAAAGAAATGTATACAAGAATTAACGATAAACTTTTCTGTCTTTAATGAATAGTTCTCCTTTTTGTTCTAGCTTTTTGATACTTCTTATCACGGTCTCTACACGCAATCCAGTAAGGTCAGCAAGTTGTTGTCTTGTAAATTCTACTTTGTATACATCAGATTCTTTGGTGTCTTTTGCATTATTTTTTTTAAAATAATCGAGAATTCTTAGTATACGATGTTCTGGCTCTTGTGTAGATATTTCAGAAACCATAATTGCTTTATAATGGAGTCTTGAAGCAAGAGTGCTTGTAAATTTGTGGTGAATTTTTGGATTGTCTTCGAGGAGTTTTATAAACTTTTCTTTGGGTAATTGCCAGACTTCAGAATCAATAATAGCTTCTGCATTAGCAGGGTACTTAAAATCTGAAAATAGTGGGGGCTCACCAAAGCTCTTTTCTTTTGCAAAAATCCCTTGTATATACTCTTTTCCTTCTTGATTATAATTATTCATTTTAATTTCACCAAGATGCACCTGGTAATAATACCTTGCCATAGATCCTTCATGAAAAAGGAACTCACCTCGCTTGTATTTTTTTAGTACTGCCCCCGAATTAAGTAATATATTGTCATCGATCATACTTAAAAAATATATGCTATTAATCTATTATATATTGCAAAGATAAGGTCTGTTTGCAATCAAGGTTAGTTAAAGCGATATTTGGTGATAATACTTTTTAACTTATTTTTTAAATCTTCACCAGAATCATATACCATTTGTTCATTAGAAGGAAATGGCATTGCTCTTTGTCCAAGATAACCTAACAAAGCATCTTCTAGGGCACGTTTATCACCATTATAATTTGCATAAATGTGTTGAAAAACATACTCGCTAGCAATAGGGAATGCATCCATAAGTTGTTTTGTTCTTAGGTTTCTGTATTGAACATTTCCAACAACATTTGCAGCTTTAAATTGGGTGAATTCATAATATTCGCAGCGCACTTTAACCATTTTATCAACTTTTACCTTTTCGCCTTTGTCATCTACAACAATTTCATCATTTTCATCCAAAAGGTATTCCCATCCATCTTTTACCAGTCTTTCTTTTTCTAATTGACGTTCTTTTATTTGTTCTGGCGATATGTTAATTTCTCTAAGTTCTACTTCCATTGCATAATCATAACCAATTGATCTTTGTGGTTGACTGTGATAGACTGTCCATAAATCATTAAGACCGTAGGTGCCAAAATTAAGTAAATCACTTTCTAGTCTTTTTGGGATGATTACATCTGTCCTGTTTTTCATGGTTACCCGCACAAAATCAGTTCCTTTTACGTGAGCTTCATCTATAAGTGCTCTGGTGTTTTTGTAATTAGGAGTAATTTTATCCAAATATATTAAGTCATCATATACTGCTCTATACTCTACTTTTCTTTTTGCCGAAGTTAATAGGGTTTTAGCATTATTAAACAGGTATTGAGAAAGTTGGTCTTTGGTGTCAATAATTTTCTGATTATAATTATTTATAGAGAATCTGGCATCGCGACCTTCTTCAACAAGATATAGCGGTAACAAAGGTTTTATACGCTCCTGTCTATCTCTTAGGGATAGATAAGTATTATAGATACGTTCTAGGTTAGCAGGATTCCCTTCTTTTTCTAAATAAACAACTGCATTTTTATCTCGATCGATAGCTTTGGCATATGCTTGTTCGAGCATTAGGATATAAGGTTGTTTTCCTTTTTTTCCTTTATTTGTTTTAAGTTTATTTAAAGCAATATTTATTGCCTGGTCATAATTTCCTGTGTTAAGAGCTTTTTCAGTTTTCTTAACACTACTACAAGAAGTAATAATTGTAGTCATAAATAGTAGGTGTAGTAGTTTTTTCATATCAATTTTGTTTTGATTTGGGTATTAAAAACAACTTTAATGCCAAAAGATAATAAAAAAACCTCGAAATCATTTTTTTCGAGGTTTTATAATGTTGCGTAATTCTTTATTTTTTAAATACCGGAAGTAATTTGGTAGAAACTTCACCAAAACCAATTCGTGTTCCATCTTTCTCACAATACCCTCTCATGATCACGGTATCATTATCATCAATAAATTTGCGACTACCACCTTCATCGAGTTGTACAGGTTTTTCTCCTCGCCAACTAAGTTCTAACATCGATCCGTAAGAACCAGGAGTAGGACCTGACAATGTTCCGCTACCCATTAGGTCTCCAGAGTTAACAGGACATCCATTTACAGTATGGTGAGTAAGTTGCTGTGCCATATTCCAGTACATATACTTAAAATTACTTTTGGCAACAACAGTTTCTACAGCCTTTTCTGGTTGGATAGAGACTTCAAGGTTTATATCAAAACTCTTTTTTCCTTTATATTGTAAATAAGGAAGTTGTTCTTTTAATGGTTTAGGTCCTTCTGTTCTATAAGGTTCTAATGCATCAAGAGTTACGATCCATGGTGATATTGAAGAGGCAAAGTTTTTTCCTAAAAAGGGACCAAGGGGTACATATTCCCATTTTTGAATATCACGGGCACTCCAGTCATTAAAGAGTACCAGACCGAATATATAATCTTCTGCTTCTTCAATGGGGATAGATTCTCCCAGTTGATTTGCATCAGTAGTAATAAAAGCCATTTCAAGTTCAAAATCTACTAACCTTGAGGGACCAAAAATAGGATTTGTATCACCTTTGGTTAGCTTTTGACCTTGCGGGCGATGGACAGGGATACCAGATGGAATCACAGAACTACTTCGACCATGATAGCCAACGGGCATATGAAGCCAGTTAGGAAGCAATGCATTTTCGGGATCTCTAAACATTTTTCCAACATTTGTAGCATGTTCAATACTACTATAGAAGTCTGTATAATCGCCAACGGTTACGGGTAGTTGCATTTCGATTTCATCCAAAGAAAATAAAACCTCCTTTCTGTGCTTCTCATTATTTTTTAACGTGCTGTTTTTTGCGTCAAAAATATCAGCAATTCTATTTCGAACTAATCTCCATGTTTTTTTTCCATCAGAAATAAAATCATTTAAAGAGTCCTGTAAAAAGATATCATCAGTTAATGGAATTCCTTCAAAATATCCTAATTGATGAAGTGCTCCAAGATCAATTGCTGTATCTCCAATTCTAGTCCCTATTGTAATAATATCATCACGGGTTAAAAATACACCAAAGGGAATATTTTGTATAGGGAAATCAGTATTATGAGGTGTTTCAATCCAAGTTTTTCTATCTGGATAATTTGCAGTTATGGGCATTATTGTTTTTTTAATAAGTTGTTGTAAATCGTATGATCAAATATATAATTTTCGAGTGGTTAAAACTTTTTAATTATGTGAAAAATATTTAAAATAATGATAAGATATGTTATTACGGCAATAATACCAAGGGAAGACTACTCATTTGTATCATTTTTTTTGAGTATATAAGTTTTCTATATGATAATTGGATTCAACCGATGCGAAATTATCAGTGATATATGGAAGGAATCATTAATTTAAAAAAAGAACAGTATTATACTATTTATTAGCTTGTATTTGCGTCGATTTAATGAATGTATTTCCTATTTTTACGCCTTTATTAACAAATTATCAATTGCATGCAACGCGACGAACAAATTTTTGATTTAATTCAGGACGAAAAAGAACGTCAAATCAACGGATTAGAACTTATTGCTTCAGAAAACTTTGTGAGTGAACAAGTGATGGAAGCTGCTGGGTCAGTACTAACGAATAAATATGCCGAGGGGTATCCTGGTAAACGCTATTATGGAGGATGTGCCGTAGTAGATGTTGTAGAACAAATAGCTATTGATCGAGCAAAAGAATTGTTTGGTGCTGCATATGCTAATGTGCAACCTCATTCTGGTTCACAAGCAAATACTGCTGTATATCATGCATGTCTTAAACCAGGGGATAAAATTCTTGGTTTTGATCTTTCTCATGGAGGTCATTTGACTCATGGCTCACCAGTGAATTTTTCGGGTAAATTATTTAAACCTGTTTTTTATGGTGTAGACAAAGAAACAGGAAGATTGGATTATGATAAAATTCAGGAGATTGCTACTGCAGAAAAACCACAATTGATTATTGCTGGAGCTTCGGCTTATTCGAGAGAGATTGATTATAAGAGATTTAGAGAGATTGCGGATAGTGTAGGAGCAATTCTTTTTGCTGATATAGCACATCCTGCAGGATTGATAGCTAAAGGTGTGATTTCTGATCCAATACCACATTGTCATGTGGTAACTACGACTACACATAAAACTTTGAGAGGACCAAGAGGAGGACTTATATTGATGGGAGAGGATTTTGAAAACCCTTTTGGAATTACTTTAAAGAATGGGAAGAAACGCATGATGTCTTCTTTGTTTGATAGTGCTGTGTTTCCTGGAAATCAGGGAGGACCACTAGAGCATATTATTGCAGCAAAAGCAATCGCTTTTGGAGAAGCATTAACCGATGATTTCTTACATTATATTGTACAGGTAAAGAAAAATGCAGCTGTAATGGCTCAAGCATTTGTAAAGAAAGGATATGAAGTCATTTCTGGAGGGACAGATAATCATATGATGCTTATCGATTTGCGTAATAAAGGAGTGACGGGTAAGCAGGCCGAAGAAGCACTAGGAGTTGCAGAAATTACTGTTAACAAAAACATGGTTCCTTTTGATGATAAATCACCATTTGTAACATCAGGAATCCGTATTGGAGTTTCAGCAGTGACAACTCGTGGATTAAAAGAAGAAGATATGATAGTTATTGTCGAATTAATCGATAAGGTTATCCAAAATGTGGAAAATGAAGAAAAATTGCATGATATCGCCGATGAGGTTAATGCAATGATGGCAGATAAGCCTTTATTTGTAGGATAATACGATCTAAACATAATATTAAAACGCATTGTACTGCTTTTGTACAATGCGTTTTTGTGTAAAAAAAACACATATAATGTATAGATAAAATTTTGTTCAAATAGAAAGACGTATCATAGAAGTTAGTTGGATCTAAAGAAGTAAATTTGAATAATTTTGTTGTTAAATAAAAAAACTAAATAACACAGGGTAAATGAAAATTAGAGTTACAGGAGTTGTAATTATTGGGATTATTGCTATACTTATGGGATGTAGAAAAGTAGAAACCAAATCAACAGAGAACAATGTTGAAACAGAAAGTCTACCCATAAAAGTTGATCAACAAACAATCAAAAATAAAAAGGATAGTATAGCAGTTATCAAGGTTCCTGATATAAGTGGACGTTATGATCTGGTTGAAGGATATGGTATTGATCCAGAAAAAATACATGACTATACAATCTATAAAGGAATATTGATAGTTAACCGTATATCTGATAATGAGTTTGGCTATGTTAAAGTGATTAAACGTCACCCATATAGCCCTATAGGTGCGTCTGGAATTTTTACTTTTCATAAGAATCAGTTCTATAGAAAGGAAATAGATCACTCAAAAAATAAAATATATCACAACCTATATTGGAAATTAGTACAGAAAGATAGCTTGCTGGGGATTATCGAATATGCTTCAAATATAACCACTTATGGAGCTTGGAAAATAGCAGACCCTGAGGCAAATGTTTATATTTCACTTCGTAAAACGTTGAAAGAAGAAGAAAAAGAATATGCTAAGTTTTATGATAAAATATATCATGACTCAGAATTTACCGGTAGAGATGAATTTATAGAGTATGCTACTGGAAAAAAGCATACAGAAAATGATTCTATCTTTTGGGAGAAATGGGATAGATACAACAAAATTAGTGATTCAGGAATATAGTTCCTCTTTTTTAATAGAGGTTACAGAAGAATTAATTTCTACAATTATAATTACTTATGTTGAAAAGATGTAGTGCATTCTTTTTGAAATAAAAATGGCTTCATAGTTAAGAATGGTTCCAGTTTTCTGCATCATCACTATCATTAGGTGAAAGTCCTATTATATCACCATCTGTATTTACTCCTAAACCAACAACTGTTCTGTTTACATAATTAAAATAACTTACTACCTGATTTATTTCCAAAATTTCTCCGTCAGATAAATTTTGCTCTCTAAGTGTATGGATATTCGATTCTGTAATAGTATGATGTGATAGTGTTAATTGTTTAGCATATTGAAGCCCTGCCAAATATTGATATTTAAAGTGATCCTGTAATTTGTCATTTACCAGACAAGCAATAATTTCCTGAAATCTAGAATCATCGTTAATCAATCTTTTTAATCCTATCGAGTGATGGTCTACACAGTAACTACATTGATTTAAATTACTAACATACACTCCTAGGGTTTCCAGATACCATTTGGGTAGTGTGTTGTTAGAATTATGGAGCACATTTTTATACAATCCCATATGCCCTACAAGTGTATGCGGTCGTAAACTATGGATAGATAATACATTATCTATATTGTTGTTTGGACCTTTAATCCGGTCATACATTCTTTTTAACTGTCCGGTAGCATCTTTGTATGATATTTCTTTAATCCAACTCATTATAGCAAAGTTTTTTACAGTGTTTCTCAAATGTAACAGAAACTATTGAAAATATTTAAGGTGTTATCCGTTTTTTATTATTTCATAAAGAGAGCAACGTTTCAAACGATCGTTATTTAATAATTTAGGATGGTCAAAGGAGTGAACTCGTTGCATTCCTATCTTTTTCATAATCAGTTCTGATTTTATATTGGCTTCTGGAGCAACAGAATATATTTTTTCTAATCCAATTTGATCAAAACCAAAACGCAAACATGCTTTAGCACCTTCGGTGGCATAGCCTTTATTCCATACACTTTTTTTAAGTCGCCATCCGATATCAATAAAGGGACCCATCTCATCCAAATACGTTTGTTCTGATAAACCTATAAAACCTATAAACTCATTAGTTTCAAGGATATCAACGGCAAAATAACAAAACCCTTTTTCGGTAAGCATTTTTTGCATTCTGGCGATAAAAGCTTCTGTTTCTTCTTTTGAGGGTTTAAAAGGAAAAAACTCCATTACATCGTCATCATCGTTAATTTGGGCTAAAGGCTCTAAGTCATCGGATGTCCAGTTACGAAAACCTAAGCGTTGGGATCGAAATAAGTAATCTTGCATTACATTAAAATTTTAGTTTCCTTCTTCAAAAACAGCACTTTCATATGCTCCGATATCAGGAGCAGTTGCATTACGAGGAACCCCCAAAATGTCAGTTCCCATAGTAGGAGTAGAAGCTTTGCCGTTGGCAGCCGAGTTTTCACTGATGTTCAGTATGTTTTTGAATGGTGTTTTAAATTCGGGTTCTTCGTTTAGTATAACATTTTCAAATAAGTCTGTATTCGTAAAGTCATATAGAGAATTACCATTAAATTGATCTCCTGTGTCATTAAATCTAATCAAACAGTTTTTAAAATTATAGTTAAAAGCTGTTCCTTCTATTTTACTAAATAATAATTCTAGCTCCTGATTACCATATATGATACAGTTAGAAAAATTGGCTTCTATCAAGTCGGCTACGACTACATCTGTTTCATTTACTTTCAAGTTATTATCAATAAGTACAGTTGGTAATTCTCTAAATCCACTCCCAATACTCGAATAGTTTGTAAAGGTACAATGATCAAAGTTATAAGAGCCTCCTAAGGAGCAGTTAAGAGATACCTGACCAGCATTGTTAATGACAAGGTTTTCGCCTAAAATAGTACCGGTACGAGCTAGAAGACCAACATTAGAACTGTTATAAATCTGAGAGTTTTTAATAGTAAGTGTAGGATCAGTACCACCATCATTAGAATCCATAAGGATCCCTACTGTAGCATTCTTTATAGTTGTATGATTTATAGTATGTCCTGTACTTCCTGCAGTAAGCCAAATTGTACCCCATTGTCCTGGTAGATCACTAAACCCGGGTTCTAAGCGATCTCCTTCAAAAATCACTTCATTTTCTAGAAGTTCAGGATCGGTACTTAATTCTCCATTGATAGCAAGTGTACCACCATTGGCGACAATAATTCCAGAATTCGCATGAAAATGCACTCGGACACCTGCATCAATTGTTAACGTTTTTCCACTAGGTACAGCTGCATATCCATAAATTACATAAGGTTTTTCATTGGTAAAGTTTAATTGCTCATCCTTTAAGAAAAAACCTTCTATTCTAATTTCATTATTCTCATCATCAAGACCAAGTAATAAGGTTTCCGGTTTACCAGTCATAGCATCTCGCGAAGGGAATAAAAAGGAAGCATCTTTTATAAGAGTAACCAAATCTACATCTTGCTGATTTCCGGAAGGATCAAATAAAACTCTGTCGGTGTATAAAAATTCAATATCCGCTGTCTGATCAGTAATATTAGTAGTTGTTTCTACAAAAACAAAAATACTGTCTTTAGCCAATACCTGAATATTTTCAAAAGACTGCCCTGGGATTCCATCTACATTAAGTCGATAGTTAGAGTTTTTTCCACGCTCTAAAGCTATAGAAGGAATAGTAAAATCATCATTAGTATGATTATATACTTTAAAACTATAAGTACTCGAACCGATATTGGTAAAAACAGTATCTAGGAATAGAGTGTCAGTAGAAAATTGCAGATTTCCTGTACTGGGTTCTGACTCAAAATCATTACGACAGGAACTCCATAAAATTAATACTAAAAGCAAAAATGGAATAAATAGATAACGCATAATTATATCAAAAAGGTCTTTAAGAATAAATAAAGTATCGATGCTGCAAAGTAGCAAAGATTTTTGTTTTTAAAGGTTTAATGATCTCATTCTTTCATTAAACGATTCATTGGTCGATTAAAGTATAACTTTTTGATTGTTCTAATATTGCTTTTTAATAAAAATTTGATAAGATGAGTGCTTCTGTAAGAAGTAAAACATTTGTACATTTGCTATTCATAATTAATACGCACAACATAATAACCTATTATGAGTACATATGATGTAGCCGTGATTGGCTCTGGACCTGGTGGATATGTGGCCGCAATTCGATGCGCACAACTAGGTATGAAAACCGCAATAATCGAAAAATATTCAACACTTGGAGGAACTTGTCTTAATGTAGGGTGTATTCCTAGTAAGGCATTATTAGATTCTTCTCATCACTATGAGCATGCCGTAAAGCATTTTGCAGATCATGGGATTGAAATTCCGGGAGATGTAAAAATCAATCTCGAAAAAATGATTGCCCGCAAACAGACAGTTGTAGATCAGACCTGTGATGGAGTGAGTTTTTTGATGAAAAAAAATAAAATAGATGTTTTTGAAGGCGTAGGAGCTTTTAAAGATGCTACTCATATTAATATAACCAAAACTGATGGTGCTGTAGAAACTATAGAAGCAAAAAATACCATTATTGCTACAGGTTCTAAACCATCGACCTTACCTTTTATTAAAATTGATAAAAAGAGGATAATTACATCTACCGAAGCTCTAAAGTTAAAAGAGGTGCCAAAACACCTTGTTATTATTGGTGGAGGTGTAATAGGTTTAGAACTTGGACAGGTGTATCGACGACTTGGTGCTGAGGTTTCTGTAGTTGAATATATGGATAGGATTATTCCTGGAATGGATAAAGCACTATCTAGAGAATTACAGAAAGTAATGAAAAAACAAGGAGTAAAATTATATACTTCTCATAAAGTAACAAGTGTAGAGACTAGCGGTAAAGAGGTTACCATTACTGCTGATGATAAAAAAGGAAATCCAGTAGAGTTTAAAGGCGATTATTGTCTCGTATCTGTAGGACGTAGACCTTATACAGATGGATTAAATGCTGAAGCCGCAGGAGTAAAACTTAATGATAGAGGACAAGTAGAGGTTAATGATCATTTGCAAACAAGCGCTTCTAATATTTATGCAATTGGTGATGTAATAAAAGGGGCAATGTTAGCTCATAAAGCTGAAGAAGAAGGAACATTTGTAGCCGAAACTTTAGCAGGGCAAAAACCGCATATAGATTATAATCTAATCCCTGGAGTAGTTTATACTTGGCCAGAAGTTGCCGCAGTTGGTAAGACAGAAGAAGAATTGAAAGAAGCAGGTGTAAAGTATAAATCTGGACAGTTTCCGTTTAGAGCACTAGGAAGATCCCGTGCTAGTGGAGATTTAGACGGTTTTGTAAAAATACTTGCAGATGAGACTACCGATGAGGTATTAGGAGTACATATGATTGGAGCACGATGTGCAGATCTTATTGCCGAGGCTGTTACCGCTATGGAGTTTAGAGCATCTGCAGAGGATATTTCTCGCATGTCTCATGCACACCCTACTTTTACCGAGGCAGTAAAAGAGGCAGCATTAGCAGCTACAGATAATAGAGCATTGCATGTATAAATGTTAATGTATAATTCATATATAAAAAAGTCACTTTAATCAAAGTGGCTTTTTTTATATCCCTTCTAGTCTTCCTAATACTTCAGATTTATAATTTCTACTAATTGGGATGGATTTGTTTATCAAAACAATTTCTTCATTAGAAAACGAATCTATTTTTTCAATAGAAATAATATAGGATCTGTGGGTTCTCATAAATTGCTTTTGAGGCAACTTAACTTCAATATTACTAATAGTTTCTCGCGAGGTTATTACGATCGAATCACAATAAATCTTAATATAGTCACCATAACTCTCTATATATACAATGTCAGAAAAATTTATTTTTTTCATTCTTCTATCTGATCTTACAAAAATGAACTCATTAGTATTAGTTTCAGTCGTTTTAGTGGATTCTATTTTGTGATATATTTTAAAGTAATTGTTAAGAGCATTTAATAGTCTTTCAAAAGAAATGGGTTTGAGCAAGTAGTCAACAGCATGCAAATTAAATCCGTCTATGGCGTATTCTCGGTATGCTGTGGTAAAAATAATTTTTATAGATGTATTAATAGATTTTGCAAAAGAGATGCCAGAGATATCTGGCATATTGATATCTAAAAACACAAGATCTATATCGTGAGTATTTATACAATTGAAAGCCTCTAGAGCACTGCTGCATACTGCTTTTATCTCAATTCGATCAATTTTTGATAAATGATCTGCTATAATATCTCTTGCAGTAGGTTCATCATCAACTATAATACAGGATATTTTGGTGCTCATTTAAAAGTTTTTTGAAGTTTTGAGAGTTAGATCTACCGTATACCAATTTTCATTTTTTGAGATTTTTAAGGAATGGCGATCCTTATATAAGAGTAATAATCTTTTTTTGATATTCGATAATCCAATACCTTCTTTATTGTCGTCTTGGTATTGCAGAATAGAATTACTAATGGTAAACTGTATTTCATCATTACGATATTTTAGTTTCATGATAATAGACAATTTTTGATTTCTGATTTTTCCATGTTTAAAACTATTTTCTACAAATGGAATTAATAGCATGGGAGCTATTTGAATAGAATCATCTATATCTTCAAAACCTATGGAAGCATCTAGACTATCGCTGAATCGCATTTGTTCTAATGAGACATAATCTTCAATATGATCGAGTTCTTCTTTTAAAGAAACCATTGGTTTATCTACCTGGTATAATAGGTAATCCAAAAGATTAGATAACTTAAGAATCATTTCGGGTGTTTCTTCAGACTTTTTTAAAGCAAAACCATACAATGTGTTTAAAGTATTGAATAAAAAATGAGGATGAATCTGCATTTTTAGATATTGTAGCTCTTGTTCTTTAAGCTTTAACTGTGTCTCGAGGATTTTATGTTGTAATTTTTGATTTGTAGAATTCGATTTATAATTATGCTGTACTAAGCTAAAAGCACTGGCCACAAATACTACAAAATAAACCGCAATAAATAAAAATAGTGGACTACGAGTCATAGGAGCCATATCGCCTAATTTTGTTGAGGATAAAAAAATCAATCCATAAAAAAGGAAATAACAATAAAAAAGGCAGAAATAATAATGGTATAAATACAATAAAGTATAAAAAGAGAATACTTTTCTTGCAAAAGATATTTGGGGATAAGGAGGTTAATTACAGTGTAAGTAGTACCTATGGTTACTGGCATTAAAAATAGGGAGAAAGAAAAAACGTAGTTGATGTTTTCTGTGTTATGTCCAAAAAAATATGTGTAACAAAATAAAACGACTACCCAAAAGGTAGTATGTAATACTAATGTTGCAATTTTCTTAAGTATAAATTCTTTTGAGATCATATAATGATACAATATCCGTATTTTTTATTTTTGATATATCATTTTTGAGATGAATCCCCTTTTTAAACCCTTATTTGACAGTATTTAAAACCTTTTTGCAAAAGAGAGGCATAATTATGTTTAAAAGAGAACTGATTTGGTAGATGGGCGAAAAAAAATATATAGAACAATATCTGATGTTAGTTTTGGGTATGTTTAATCTAAATAATAAAAATCTATGATGTTGTTAACCTTTATTTTGGTACAAAACCATTCTTTTTTTGCTCATATCCTTCATTTATTACATGATGGGGGTTTGTTTTTTATGCTTCCTATATTAGTATCTTTTTTCGTGATAATTTTTTTGATTATAAAAAATGGATTAATAATAAGAAAAAAGAAAAAAAGCTCTGCAAAACAGATTAAGTTAATTAACTCAATTGGTCTTATGATATTGGTGTGGGGAGTATTAGGGCAATTATTGGGATTGGTAGAAGCATTAGATAGAGTAGAGATGCTTGATGATGTTTCTACTGAAATATTAGCAGTAGGTCTTAAACTATCTTCTCTACCTACAATATTTGGAAGTTTTGTTTTTGTGATTTCGAGAATAGCAACTATTGTGTTTGTTTGGTTTGAAAAAGAAGTATAAATACCTTTTTAAAAACCTGTTTAATATTATTTAAACAGGTTTTTAAAATGTAGTAATACTATTAGATCCTAGCCTGATAGGTGTATAAATCAAAGTATCTTCCTTCTGAAGCTATTAATTCATCATGTGTACCGCGTTCTGCAATTTTTCCAGATTCTATTACCAAAATCTGATCTGCTTTTTTAATAGTACTTAATCTGTGGGCTATAACAAAAGTGGTTCTTCCTTTCATTAACTCATTAAGGCTTTTTTGGATCAAAGCTTCACTCTCTGTATCCAGATTAGATGTTGCTTCATCAAGGATTATGATTTTGGGATCTGCAAGAATAGCTCTTGCAATAGCAATTCGTTGTCGTTGCCCTCCTGATAGTTTTACTCCTCGTTCTCCAATTAATGTTTCTAATCCATCATCAAAACGATCTGTAAATTCGTTTACATACGCAGCTTTGACGGCTTTTTGTAATTGCTCTTCACTAGCATTGGGTCTGGGGAAAAGTATATTTTGCCGTATAGAACCTTCAAACAAGAATTCATCTTGTAAAACAACGCCCAGATTACGGCGAAAACTGTTTAATTTCACTTTAGAAATATCATGACTATCGATGGTGATACGTCCAGATTTTGAGTTTAAAAAAGTAGCTGATAATCCTGCAATGGTAGATTTTCCTGAACCAGAGCTACCTACCAAAGCTGTTACAGAGCCAGCAGAGGCTTTAAAGCTGATATTGTGTAGTACATCTTTACCTTCTTCATAAGCAAAAGATACATTGTCAAAAATAATATCCCCTTTGATATCTCCTAGTTCTATAGTGCGATCCTCTATTTCCTCTTCAGGAGTCATGTTCATCAGTTCTTCAGTACGATCCAAACCAGCTAATGCTTCAGTCAGTTGGCTTCCGATATTACTCATCTGTACAATAGGTGCGATCATAAAAGCCAAATACATGGTGAATGATAAAAATTGACCAGGAGTCATGCTTCCTTCCATCATATAATAACCACCAATCCCCATAATACCAGTAGAGGCAATTCCTGCTAATAAAAAAGTAGAAGAACTCGTCATTAGAGCAGTAGCAGTAAGGCTCTTTTTTACATTTTGAAACAAACGATCAACTCCTTTTTCAAATATTTTATTTTCTTGTTCTTCTGCTCCAAACCCTTTAATAACACGAACGCCTGCCAAGGTTTCTGTTAATCGTCCTTTTACCTGTGCATTAATTTCTCCTCTTACCCTAAAAATAGGGCGGATGTATTTAAAGGCTTTTAAGGCTACCAATCCAAATAATGAAACAGGAACCAGTACAAATAATGTCATCCATGGATTAATACTAATGAGTAAACCTACCGATACGATTGCAGTAAAAATACCGCCAACCATTTGAACCAATCCTGTACCAATTAAATTTCGAACCCCTTCAACATCGCTCATAATTCTGGAAACCAGAGACCCAGATTTAGTGTTGTCAAAAAAACTGATGGGTAAGGAGAGTACCTTTTTTTGTACTTGTGCTCTAAGCTCTGAGATTAGATATTGAGCCTGAACACTTAATATACGGGTCAATAAAAAAGAGGTCGTTGCCTGTACTAGAATTGCGACCCCTACAATAAGTAATAACTCGTATAATTGTGCCATATCTTTACTAGGAACCACGTCGTCTAATAAAGTCTTGCTTTTCCAGGGTAGAATAAGCCCAGCAATTCGATTAAAGACAATCAAAACCAAACCTATGAATACTAAGTTTCTTCTAGGCCAGATAATGGTCTTAAAAGCCTTGACCATAGAAACTTTTGGTTTCTTTTTATTCTTAGATGTTTTAGTTTGAAATTCTCTCATTTTTATTTGTTGTTTGAAACAAAGATATGGTATACTCCAAAAGCTCTTGTCCACCATAGGCTCCATGCCCTGGGATTACAATTTTTACTTCGGGATAAGTTTCTTTAATTTTAGAAACTGTATTAGACCACTCTTGGGTGTTAGCATCTCCCAGATATCCTTTTTTTGCTCCCTTTGATTTAATCAAACAGCCTCCAAAAAGTATGTTTTCATTAGGGAAATAACTAATGATGTTATCAGAAGTATGACCTTCTCCATGAAACATGTTAATTACATTTTTCTTTCCGACTTTTATATTTAGCTCAGTGTCAAATCCTTTTTGAGGGATATTGTTGTTTTGTGTTTTAGCCAAACGTATAGTCTCATTTCTGGCGTATGAAGGTATCTTTCTTTTGTGAAACTCCTCTAATCCACCCAAACAATCATCATGAAAGTGTGTAGCAACGACTCCTTTGATTTCAGATTTTAAGTTATTCTCAATCCAATTTATTAATGTGGCAGATACAGAATCATTTATGGGAGTATCGAATACTAAAGCTTCATTATTATCGATTACAATCATACCGTTACAAGGTACTTTTCCAAAACTTTCGGTATCTAGATACGATGTATGTATATAACTGTTCTTACTAAGTTTTGTGATTTGAATCTCTTCGGAAATGTTAAATGTGTCTGGAGTAGAGACTTTGTTACATGATATAAAACATAGTAATCCCACTAAATAAAAAAGTAGTTTAACAGAGGTTTTAATCGTTTTTTTGTGGTTGGTTTTTGCGTTTTTTGACATAATTAACCGCTAAGATATAAATACTTGCGGGTATGGCGACCCAGATTAATTCACTTAACAATACTTTAATTCCCCAAATGCTAAAAAACTTACTGGCACCAATTGGTGAGACCTGAATTGGTCTCCAGGGTAAAAAGTAGCGCAAATCATTAAAAGGAGAGAAAAAGGCAATTCCTAATCCTCCTGTGGTCATAGCATCTAAAATACCATGAGAAGCTGTGCAGATAAAGAAATACAAAACTAGTGCTACCCCAGTTTTTGTAAATGCTTTTTTGCGATAAAAGATAAGAGTGATTAGTATCCCTAGAAGTAGGGCAAATAGTAATGAGTGCGAAAACCCTCGATGACCCCAAAAATCTTCATAAGCAATGCCGAATTTAAAGCCAATAACATCGGCATCAGGTAAAACAGAGCACAGAATACCGAGTATCCATAGCTTTTTGGTGTATAACTCTTTAGAAAAACTTTTGCCAAGGGCATAGGCGGTAAATCCGTGTGCAAAAATAGAAGCCATGTATACTATTAGGAATTTTTATTACTTTTTATACTTTTTTTGTTTTGCTTCTTGTTTCGTACATAGATTAATTTTGATCTCCCTTTTGTGGCTTCACGTTGCTCGATTTCAAAGTTTTTAATCGATTGAATTAGAGGTGTTAATTTTTGGAAACCATAGTTTCTAGAATCAAAATTAGGTTGTTTTTTTTGTAAAAGACTTCCTACGTCACCAAGAAAAGCCCACCCATCATCATCCGCAAGATCAGATATAGTATAAGAAATTAGTTTTATATCTTTTGATGTTATTTTATCTACATTACTTTTTACGACAGGTACATTTTCTGTAGTGTCAGATTCATCTTCTTCGGCTTCGTGTTTTAAGATTTCTAGATATATAAACTTATCACATGCTACTATAAAGGGATTAGGAGTTTTTTTCTCTCCTATTCCGAAAACTTTCATTCCTGCTTCTCTTAGTCGTGTAGCCAAACGAGTAAAATCACTATCACTGGATACGAGGCAAAAACCATTTACTTTTTCTGAATAAAGAATATCCATGGCGTCGATGATCATAGCAGAATCTGTAGCATTTTTACCTTTGGTATATCCATATTGTTGTATAGGCGTTATTGCGTTTTCTAAAAGAATTTTCTTCCACTTTGTAAGATCAGGTTTGGTCCAGTCACCATAAATTCTTTTTATAGTTGGATTGCCATACTTGGCAATTTCTTCCATCATTTCTTTTACGTATGTAGATGGGATATTATCACCATCAATTAATACTGCAAGATTTAAATCCATAGAAAAAGCGTTATATGTTTTGTTTGAATACGTATAGATGTATGAGTAGGAAAATATAGTTTTAGTAATACGTTATTTTCTTCTTTTTTTATTCTTTAGATTAAAGGTTTTATCTCCTTTGGTTTTTGGTTTTTTGTATTTTTTCTTGATTTCTCTACGGTATGAGCCTCCTAGGTTTACCTTTTTGTTTTTTTCTTTTTTCTCATGAAAAGAAGCGCCAACCTCGTCATTAGGACGTTTATGAGGGTTGTTGATTTCTTTTATTTTTGGTTGCTCTTCGGGAGTTAATTGATCTGAGATTTCTACATCATGAGGTAGATCTAGTTGCTCGATTTTCATCTCCATCAAATTTTCAATTGCATCCAGATATTCCTGTTCTTTTTCGGTAGTTAAAACAAAAGAAACTCCTTTTTTTTCTGCACGACCAGTTCTACCGATGCGGTGCATATAGTTTTCGGGATACTCTGGTGTATCGAGATTAATAACCTGACTAACATTTTCGATATCCAGTCCTCTTGCCATTACATCTGTAGCAATAAGTATTCGATTTTCTCCATTTCTGAATTGCTCGATACTTCGTAATCGGTAGTTCTGAGTTTTGTTAGAATGGATGATACAAATCTCATCGTTATATTTTTTTTCTAATTGCTCAAATAATCGATCTGCAATTTTCTTATAACCAACAAAAATAAGTGTTTTGTGATACGTCTCTTTATCAGAAAGTAGTTGTTCTAACACATTAACTTTTGTATAGAAATTAGGAACCTTGTATCCAAACTGTTTAATATTATCGAGAGGGGTTCCGCTTTTTGCAACAGATATTTTTTGAGGAGTAACAAATGTTTCAGAAATCATTTGATCTACTTCATCGGTCATTGTAGCAGAAAACATAATATTTTGACGTTGTTTAGGAAGAATATCAAAAATATTCATGAGTTGATGTCTAAATCCTAAATCAAGCATAACATCTACTTCATCAATAACTAGTTTTTGTATCGATTTTAGCTGTAATACTCTACTTACTGCAAGGTCATACAAACGTCCAGGAGTTGCTACAATAATATCCAAACCTTCAGAAACGGCTTGTTTTTGTGTGTTGATATTTGTACCACCATATACTCCCGTTATTCTTACGTTGATATAGGCAGAGAGTTTTTCGATTTCCTCAACTACCTGTACCACAAGTTCTCGAGTAGGTACTAATACTAGTACTCTTGGATTTTGTTGTACAGAATATTTGAGCATTCGTAAAATCGGGAGCATATACCCATAGGTCTTACCTGTACCCGTTTGTGCTATACCAACAACATCTTTGCCAGACATAACCGGAGAAAAAGCTTGCTCCTGAATAGGAGTAGGGGTCTCGAAGCCCATATCATCAAGGGCATTAAGAAGTTGTGTGCTTAAGTTTAAATCTCTAAAAGTCAATTTGTTTATTTTTGATGCTACAAAGGTAGCCTTATTTTGGGACTGTATGCTTTTTGATTACTTTTGATTTTTTAATACACTATTCCATGAAAAAAATCCTTGCATTTGCTGGCTCTAATAGCAGTACATCGATTAATCATAAGCTTGTTGAGTTTGTGGCATCCCAGATAAGTGAGCATCAAGTGCGAATTATTAGTTTGATAAATTATTCTGTTCCTATGTATAGTGAAGATGAAGAGAAGAATAATGGTTTTCCGGGGATGATAATGGGATTAAAACATGATATAGCAGATGCAGATGCTTTGATTATTTCTGTAAATGAACACAATGGTAGCTGGGGGGCTTTTTTTAAGAATATAGTGGATTGGCTATCTAGATTTGATAGAAATTTTATGGAAGGGAAGAAAATATTATTGATGAGCACTTCTCCCGGAAAAAGAGGAGGATTGAGTTCATTGGAATATGCAAAGAGTGTTTTTCCTCGATTCGGGGCAGAAATTGTAGAAAGTTTTAGCTTTCCTTCTTTTTATGATAACTTTTCGACAACATCAGGTCGGGTGACAGAAGAGACACTTTTATTGGGATTAAACGAAGTTCTCAGTACTTTTGCGCATCAAATTTGAGGAATACGTGCGACATGTTCAACAATATATCATAGAAAAACCTTTAGAGTTTAAAACTAAACTACTGTACTGGGGACAGCAATTCGATGAAGCTATTTGGCTGGATTCTAACCTTTATGAACAACAATATTCTAGTTATGATGCTGTATTGGCAATAGATGCCTTTACAGCAATTAAGACAGATTATCATAATAGTTTTGAGCAATTAAAAGAATATCAGAAATTAACTTCAGACTGGATTTTTGGATACCTTTCTTATGATCTTAAGAATGATACAGAGGATTTGGTTTCAGAAAATCGAGATGAGCTTCATTTTCCGGATTTGTATTTCTTTCAACCAAAAAAAATTTTTCTGTTGAAAGAGAATACTCTGGAAATGCATTATCTAAGGATGGTAGATGATGAGATAAAGGAAGATTTTGACACTATTTCTACTCTTTCGATAGAAAAAGAAGCTAAAGCCAATCAGACCAAAGAGCCCTGCGGGAAAGTGAAAATTAGTCTAAGGATTACCAAAGATGTGTATAAAGAAAAAGTAAATCAAATGCTTGCGCATATAAATAGAGGTGATATTTATGAAGCTAATTTTTGTCAGGAGTTTTTTGCAAAAGATAGTTGTATTGACCCTTTGCAGACCTATCATCACCTCAATGATATCTCAAAACCTCCTTTTGCCACCTTTTTCAAGATGGATCAACATTATTTATTGTCAGCTTCACCAGAACGATATCTAAGAAAAGAAGAGGGTAAGATTATTTCTCAGCCCATAAAAGGTACAGCAAAAAGATCTATGAATGTAAAAGAGGATGAGAAGCTAGTAACGGAGCTAAGGAATGACCCCAAAGAACGATCAGAGAATATAATGATTGTTGATCTGGTACGAAATGATTTGTCCAGAACCGCCACAAAAGGTTCGGTTGTGGTCGAAGAATTATGCAAAGTCTATTCTTTTGATCAAGTACACCAGATGATATCTACAGTAGTGTCAGAAATTGATCCAGAGATATCTCCTGTAGATGTAATCAGAACTACATTTCCTATGGGGAGTATGACAGGAGCCCCTAAAATTTCTGCAATGCAAATTATTGAAAACCTAGAAGAATCCAAACGAGGATTGTATAGCGGAGCGATTGGGTACTTTACACCAAAAGGAGACTTTGATTTTAACGTGGTTATTCGAAGTATCCTTTATAACGAAGAAAGAAAATATATCTCTTATACCGTTGGAGGCGCTATTACGGCAAAATCTGACCCCGATAAAGAATATGAAGAGTGTCTACTCAAGGCAAAAGCAATGCGAGAGGTGCTAGAAGGAATGTAATTTGTGTGAACTTATAACTGAAGTTAAAAAGATATTGCCTTTGTTTTAATACGCATGCCATTTGCTTATGATTTTTTAATTTATTGAAAATCAGGCGTATATCCGTTTGTAGTCGGATAGATTAGCTCTGCAATGGTTGCAGAGGGTCTTGTTGTCATGACGAGAGCTTCCGCAAACGATGTAAAGCCAATTGTCGTAGTAGTGATTCCTTCCGCAAGTGATGTAAAGTCGATTGTTGGTGCGACGAATAGATCAGCAAGTAATGTAAGGGCAATTGTTGTGATTTAGATTGGTATTGCAACTATTGTTGAGTAAGGCGTTGCCAAAAAAAAGCCATGAAAGTCTGTCACACAAGTTGGTGTTTGATTTGGGTGCAATAGTATATTTATGTGGCTTTTAAAAGCTTTTTGGTTCAGATAAGAGATCTTCTTTACAACATTAGTTTAAGAGATTATCTTATGTAATTGATCTCAGAATCAGATAAGATTTCTTCTAAAACTCTTTCTTACATTAATAATAATCTCCTTGACTTCTTGAGCACTTATTTCTTTGATAGTAGCGATCTCTTTGAAGTTTAATTTTCCAAAAACAAAAAGGTCGATGATTTTGGATGTTTCCATAGGAAGCCAGCTATAGAATTTACCTAGCAGTTTTTGTTTTCGATATTCTGAAGAAGGCTCAGAATCAATAACCTTAAGCATATCAGAATCTCTATCATTATAGATAAAACTCTGTTTGTCTTCAGAGTTTTGATGATAACAAATATCATCTAATTCTTCATTCATAACAAGCTCATTATCTGCTTCTACAGTATAATTCTCCTCAAGTTTTTCGAGTTCCTTTTTTAGAAAATAGTTGGTACTTATATTTTTTTGGTGCCATCCTTCTCGAATATACAATTCATCAATAAGTTCATCTGCTATTTTAAAAAGGGTAAGCTCTAGTGATAAAGTGTCAATTTCTATATCGAGACCATCTTGATATAGCTTTACTATTGCATCATCAATTAGACCATTAGAGCAATACATGTTTTGAGGTAAAATACCTACACTTTCGGCAATATATAATCTATGTTTTACATAAGGATGCAGGTGGGGAACTATGGATAATAATTTTTTACTAAATTCTCTTTGATCATCAGCCCCATAATATTTTTGTAATTCATTTGTCCTGTTCATCGATCTGTGATTTAAGAGTTCTTTTCTAAAAATAATGAAAACAAATTAATTTTAATGTTAAAAAGCTGACAATCAGTATGTGAATGGCTTTTTTTAAAGGAAATTGCCGTAGCAATTCAAAATCGTATATTTGAACAATCAAAAAACCTCCCAATTCAGAGTCTGTTGTTACAAGAGTTTAAGGATCATATTAAGACTAATCTTTCATTTCTTTCAGGAAGTAAATTGCTAATTGCCTGTAGCGGAGGGATGGATAGTGTTGCTCTGGTAAAACTATGTCATTTATTAGGTTTGGAATCGGGTATAGCGCATTGTAATTTTAAATTGAGAGGTAAAGAAAGTGATGAAGATGAAAAATTTGTTACCCAATTAGCAGAGCAGGTTAAGTTTCCTTTTTTTGTAACTCATTTTGAAACTGAAAATTATGCTAAGAGTAAGGGTTTGTCTATTCAGATGGCTGCCAGAGAATTGCGTTATGATTGGTTTGAGAGTTTAGCCTTAAAGCACAGATTTGAATATATTCTTACCGCACATCATGCAGATGATAATCTAGAAACTTTTTTGATAAACCTCTCTAGAGGTACAGGAATAGATGGGTTAACTGGTATACCAGAGGTTAATAAGATTTTTGTGAGACCACTTCTTCCATTTTCAAGAGATAAAATCTTAGAATTTGTAAAAAAAAATAAACTAGCTTGGAGAGAAGATAGTAGTAATAGTGATACGAAGTATTTACGAAATAAACTCCGACATGGTGCTATCCCTGATTTAAAATCTGCAAACCCTCAGATATTACAAAATTTTAATACCACTTTAGAATATTTAAAACAAGGTAGTGAGTTTATCAAGAGTCAGGTGTTTTTCCTCAAAAAGGAACTGTTTGAAGTTTTAGAGAATGACTGCATAAAGATTAGAATAAGTAAATTAGAAGAGTTCGGTAATCCCAAAAATTACCTATATTTTTTGTTAAAAGAATATGGGTTCAAAGCTTGGGATGATATCGCTCAAATAGTTACTGCGCAGTCAGGAAAACAAGTGTTTTCTGAAACACATAGATTGGTGAAAGATCGTGGAGACCTACTGTTAAGTCCCGTTTTAGAAGGGGTTTTTGATAGAGAATATACTATTCCTGAAGCAGAGAGCATGCAAATGATACCTTCAGGAACGCTTAAGTTTAAGATAGTAGATGAGATATCTAATGTTGATCTCAAGACCATTTATGTAGATAAAGAAAAGTTAAAGTACCCTCTGACTGTAAGAAAATGGAAAGAAGGCGACTATTTTTATCCCTTGGGAATGAAAGGTAAAAAGAAGTTGAGTAAATATTTTAAAGATGAAAAACTCTCTTTACTAGCCAAAGAAAGAGTATGGTTATTATGCTCTGCAAAAGAAATTATCTGGATTATTAATTATAGAGCAGATAACAGATTTAAGATAATGCCCCAAACAAGACAAATATTAAAAATTACTATAGCCTGATGCGTTACTATATACTACTATTAACTACTGTATTATTTTCTACGTCACTTTTTTCACAAACGTTAGATCCCATTAAATGGAAAGCTAGTGTAGAAAAGGAAGGAGAAAATGAATTTGTATTGTATTTTGAAGCTACTTTGGATAAAGGATGGCATTTATATTCTCAGAATGAGTCAGATAGTGATGAGATAGCCCCTATGCCAACAGAGTTTACCTATAATAATACTCCAGAGACTTACATTCTTGTTGGTGAGACTATTGAGCCAAAAGGTATAGAGAAGTATGATAATATCTTCGAGATGAATGTTAAGTCTTTTGAAGATAAAGTTACTTTTTTTCAAAAGATAAAACGGATTGATAAAAATCTAGAAAACATCAAAGCAGAAGTGTTCTTTTCAATTTGTGATGATGAGAGGTGCTTGGCTCCTGAGACTATAAATTTTGATATCAATCTTGCAGGAAAAGCTATTGAAAACAAAGGAGATTTATCCAGTATTACGGCAGATGACAAGCAAAAATCAGAAGCATTACATATCGATATAAAAGGATGGGATACTTTTCCTACAGAACAGGTAGAAAAGAAAAGTTATCTTAATATTTTTATTTTAGGGTTTTTGGGCGGGTTAATAGCATTACTGACCCCATGTGTGTTTCCTATGATACCCCTTACAGTCTCTTTTTTTACTAAAGGAGCTAAGGATCGAAAGAAAGGAATGTTTAACGCCATATTGTACGGTTTTTTTATCTTCATTATTTATATTCTTTTAAGTCTACCTTTTCATTTATTAGACTCATTAGATCCAGAGATATTAAACAATATCTCAACTAATGTGACACTCAATATTATCTTCTTCGTTATTTTTATAGTCTTTGCAATATCCTTTTTTGGGTATTTTGAAATTACGTTGCCTGCATCATGGAGCACAAAATTAGATAGCAAAGCCACCAGTATAGGAGGAATTGTAGGAGTCTTTTTTATGGCGCTTACATTAGCATTAGTATCTTTCTCATGTACAGGTCCTATTTTGGGATCATTATTAGGAGGCTCTTTGAGTAGTGATGGAGGAGCAATACAGCTAAGTTTTGGAATGGGAGGATTTGGATTAGCTCTTGCTTTACCATTTGCTTTATTTGCTTTATTTCCAAATTGGTTAAACTCATTACCCAAAAGTGGTGGATGGTTAAATACAGTAAAAGTTGTCTTAGGATTTATCGAATTAGCCTTAGCATTTAAGTTTTTATCAAATGCAGATTTGGTAGAACACTGGGGTGTTCTAAAACGAGAGATATTTATAGCTATCTGGATTATTATCGGTACTGGTATGGTCTTATATCTTTTCGGAAAAATACGATTTCCACATGATGATCCTTTACAGAAATTAAGTAAGGGAAGAAAGACTTTGGGTGTTATTACCTTAGCTTTTGTTATCTATTTAATTCCTGGGTTAACCAATACGGTATATGCCAATCTAAAATTACTTAGTGGATTTCCTCCTCCATTATTTTATAGTATTTATGAAAAAGAAGCGCATGGACCGTTGGGGCTAAATGCATATACAGATTTTGATGAAGGGGTTAAAGCTGCCAAAACTCAAAATAAGCCTATTATGGTTGATTTTACAGGATGGGCATGTGTAAACTGCCGTAAAATGGAAGAACAAGTATGGAGCCATCCGGAAATAATTGATGTCCTCAAAAACAAATATGTTCTAATCTCTCTGTATGTAGATGACCGTAAAGAACTATCTGAAGATGAACAATTCAAGTTTTTAAAACCTGAAGGCAGGATTAAAGAAATTAAAACTGTAGGGGATAAATGGGCAACATTTCAAACACTAAACTTTAAAAACAATTCTCAGCCCTATTATGTGTTACTTGATAAAGATATGAACCTACTTAATCATACGACTGCGTATACTCCTGATACTAGTGAATATCTAAAGTGGCTACAGATCGGGTTAAAGAATTATAAGAGATAAAGCTCATACAAAATCATGTTAAGGGATAACGTATCCCAGGATTTAAGTTGTTAAAATCTCCTTAAAACAAGCCTGCTCGCAAGACCATTTTTTTATCTTCCGCGATAAACTAAATTAAAACGAATGCGATCAGTCAGATTTATTCTTTTAAGGAGTATGTTGCTTTTGTACACTATTACTGCATGCTCCCAAGAAAGAGGTTCTTATAATGTAAAGGATTATTATACCAAGAAAGAGGTAGATATTGTAATGAGAGATGGTGTAAAATTGCATACCACAATTTATTCTCCAAAAGATACTTCAAAAGAATACCCTATTCTAATGCAACGAACCCCCTATAGTTCGGTGCCTTATGGTCCTAAAGAATTTAAAGATAAAATTGGACCTAACGAATTTTTGATGAAAGAGGGTAATATTATTGTATACCAAGATGTGAGAGGACGATGGATGAGTGAAGGAGTATATGATAACATGAGAGCATATATCCCTAATAAAAAGGGAAAACAATTTGATGAAGCTAGTGATACATATGATACCATTGATTGGTTGGTTAAAAATGTGGCAAATAATAATGGTAAAGTAGGTACATGGGGGATTTCTTACCCGGGATTTTATGCTACTTACTCTTTATTGGATTCACATCCTGCCTTAAAAGCAGTATCTCCACAAGCTTGTATTGGCGATTTCTTTTTTGATGATTTTCATCATAATGGAGCTTATCTATTGAGTTATTGGAGAGTTACTGCATTGTTTGGTTATGAAAAAACAAAACCTGTCTCAGAGGCGTGGTATAAATTTACGGATCTACCTAGTGAAGATCAGTATCAATTTTTCTTGGATTCGGGACCTTTGAGTAATTTGGATCAATATTATAAAGAAGATAATGTGTTTTGGACGCAATTAAAGGAACACCCAAATTATGATGACTTCTGGCAAAAGAGAGGAATTATCCAACATTTAGAAAATATAAAACCAGCCGTCATGACCGTAGGAGGGTTATTTGATGCCGAAGATTTATATGGTCCTTTTGAGACGTATGAAAATATAGAAAAGAGAAGTGAAAACTACAATATAATGGTTTTTGGACCATGGAGTCATGGCGATTGGGCAAGAACTAAAAAACGTCAAGCAATTGGTAATATATACTTTGGAGATGATATTTCGCAAACCTTTCAAAGAGATATAGAAACAAAATTCTTTAACCATTTTTTAAAAGGTCAAGGCGATGAAAAAACAGGCTTGCCCGAAATTCAAATCTTTGATACCGGAAAAAAGGAGTGGAATGCTTATAAGAGTTGGCCTCCTGAAGGTATAGAGAAAAAGACATTTTATCTTTCGAATAATGAATCGCTAACGGCTACAAGTGGTACTGATTTTTCAGAATTTGTTAGTGATCCCCATAAACCAGTTCCATATTCAGAGGATATTAAGATGGTGTTTACGCCTAGAAAATACATGACAGATGATCAGCGATTTGCAGCCCGTCGTCCTGATGTGTTAGTTTTTGAAACTTCTGTACTTACAGAGGATATAACCTTGTCTGGCGAAGTCTTAGCAAAACTAAAAGTAGCTACAACCGGTACAGATGCGGATTGGATTGTGAAATTGGTGGATGTACATCCTAATGATGTAAAAGATACTCAGGAGACTCAGGAATATTTAAAAATGGCCAACTATCATATGATGGTACGAAGCGAAGTGATGAGAGGGAGATTTAGAAATGATTTTAGTAAGCCAGAACCATTTATTCCTAATCAAAAAACAGATGTAAACATAAAGCTGCAAGACATACATCACACCTTTAAGAAAGGGCATAAGATACAGGTACAGGTTCAGAGTACATGGTTTCCCTTGATTGATTTGAACCCACAAACGTATGTCCCCAATATCTTTAAAGCAAATGAATCTGATTTTACCAAACAAACACATAAGATATATCACGATTCGACAATAGAAGTTTCAATTTTGAAGTAACTAAATTAACCCTAATAATTGATATCATGAACAGAATAAAAATCAGTGTATTACTGTTTTCTTCTTTTCTTTCGGTCATCAGCTGTAAAGAAGAAGCAAAAGAATCAGAAAAAGATGTAGCGTCAATAGAACAAAGTATCGAAGACCACTCTAAAAACTTAAATGACTGGTTCGAAACCCAGTTTAAAGAAGAAGTTAGTAGATCTCCTATGACGCAAACATATTTGGGAATCAAAACAGAAGATTATGGTAAATGGGATGATATTTCTTCGAAAAGAGAAGCAGAAGACCTGGAGTTAGCAAAAGAGCGTTTGGCTTATTTAAAGGATTCTGTCGATATTTCTAAATTAAATGATGCTACAGCCCTTAGTTATAAGTTGATGAAACAGGATCTCGAAAACGAGATAGAAGATTTTCAATATAGGTTTTATGACTATCCTGTAAATCAAATGCACGGAATGCAAGCAGAAATCCCTGCTTTTATGATCAATATGCATAGAATAGAGAACAAAAGTGATGCAGAAGCATATATCTCTAGACTAAACGGTATGAAGGATATGTTTGCTCAAGCTATCGAAAACATGAAGATTAGAGAAAAGAACGGAATTCTTCCTCCAAAATTTGTATTTGCCAAAGTACTTGATGATAGTCGTAATATAATTACAGGACGACCCTTTGATAAATCTAATAAAGAGAGTACATTGTTGGGAGATTTTAAAGGAAAGATTGAGAAATTAGAACTCTCTGATGAAGAGCGTAAGGGATTAGAAGCTAATGCAGAAAAAGGTCTTGTAGAAGGAGTAAAACCAGCTTTTGAAAACCTTATCACATTATTAGAAGAACAACAACAAAGAGCCACTACAGAAGATGGTGCTTGGAAATTTCCTAAAGGTGATAAGTTTTATAACAATGCCCTAAAGCGAACGACCACCACGAATATGACGGCTGAGCAAATTCATGAGCTTGGATTAAAAGAGGTAGAACGTATTCACAATGAGATGCGTGATATTATGAAACAGGTTAAGTACGATGGTACTTTACAGGATTTCTTTACCTATATGAAAGAAGATAAAAAATTCTATTTTGAAAATGATGACGAAGGCAGGGCAGCATATCTTAAACAGGCAGTAGGGTTAATTGATACGATGAGGTCAAAATTAGACGAGCTTTTTATTACTAAACCAAAAGCAGATATTATTGTCAAAGCGGTAGAACCTTTTAGAGAGAAAAGTGCTGGAAAAGCTTTTTATCAAATGGGTTCTCCAGATGGAGAGAGACCAGGGACATATTATGCCAACTTATATGATATGGAAGCAATGCCTATATATCAAATGGAAGCTTTGGCGTATCATGAAGGTATACCAGGACATCATATGCAGATTTCTATTGCACAAGAGTTAGAGAATATTCCAAAATTCAGAAAATTTGGAGGATACACAGCATATGTAGAAGGATGGGGATTATATAATGAATTTTTACCAAAAGAAATAGGAATGTACAGTGACCCATATTCTGATTTTGGTCGACTAGCCATGGAATTATGGAGAGCCTGTAGATTAGTTGTAGATACAGGGATTCATAATAAAAAATGGACCAGAGAACAAGGGATTAAATATTATACCGATAATACTCCTAATGCAGAAAGCGATGCTATAAAAATGGTAGAAAGACATATCGTAATGCCAAGTCAGGCAACAGCATATAAAATTGGGATGAACAAAATCCTTGAATTAAGAGAAAATGCAAAAAAAGTACTTGGCGAACAATTTGATATAAGAGAGTTTCATGATGTAGTATTGACTAATGGAGCAGTACCGCTTACTATACTAGAAGAATTGGTAGCAGATTGGATCGCAAGTAAAAAAAATGCAGAACCCAAAAAAGAAGTAGGCTCTTAGCATTGTAAATGTTGACACTTTATAAAAATAGCTTGTAGCATAAATGCTGCAAGCTATTTTTATAGAATTTAATGTTACTTTTAGTCTAAGATTAATATGCCAAAGTAATCTGGAACATGAAATTGAGGAGCATTACTCATTGTACTATTCCAGCATCCAAAAGTGGAGTTGCTCATATCACTACTCCATTTTTTATCTGTGTGATCCACATTTGAAATTACTCTAAACATATTTAATCTATAGATATGATTAGGAGTAGGATCTGGATATTGTAACAGCTTTAGTGGAAGTTTTAAATACCCTTTCCAAATGTTATTTTTTACATCTTTTTCAACGTTATGCTTTATCCCCGATGTTCGAGTATCGATTAACTCTAATGCATAATGATGATCACTTTTGTATCGATTGGTTACTTTGCCTAAAAATAAAGCATTGTTAGGGTTTAACTGAATTTCAAGATAATTTTCTCTAGCTTCTTTTCCATTACTTATAAATAACTCAAATACTTCTTGTGTGAATATTGATGAATTGTCTTTAGTGTAATAATTTTGATTCAATCTTGGATTGTTTCTGCACTCAAACTTTATCTCCAAAAAATCAGCATCATATTTGAAGGATACCAAAGTTTCTTCTTCTATGGGGTTACCTCCAACGGAATGTTTAAAATGTAAATCGTCAATTTGAGTAAATTTCTCTTTACTCACCTTAATTGTAGGGATGTCTATACTATTGTTGTTATAAGTTGTCTGTCCTTGCTTTGTGTTGGCTATGTGTTTTTCTTTACAGGATAGCGACAAGAGAATAAACAATGACATTATAATTCTTCTCATTAAATGTTGTTTTGTGTCAAATTTGGGTAATAGAATTCTGTCTATAAGGAAACTATACTATAGTTAAGTTTTACGGTATTAATAAGGAACAGAACACTATCATAGTTTTAGTACAAACTTTTTTCGTTCTAACCAACCTGTAAAAATAACAACTACTATAGCAAAACCGAAAGATACTAGTAAACCAACTATTGAAGAATTTAAAAAATCGGGCAATTTGATATTTGTACTATTACGGATGGGGTATATAAAATAAGGAATCATATAGCAGGTTAATGTAGCCGTCCCTGCAGGGGCAATTATTTTTGCCCAATTCACTTGTTTTTTTACATCCGTAATGTAATACAAAATAACAAATACAAGAAAACCTATCCCAGTACATATAGCCAACCAGGATGGGGTTTCTTGTATTTTAGAAATACCCCAATATGATCTAGTAAGTAAACCATAAATTATATTAACAATTCCTAATACAATCAAAGAGATATAGCATTGTTTGATATTGGTTTTGGAGAATTTTTTAAATAATAAAGTAGCTACAATACCTGCAGCTGTAAATGCTGGTATTGTACCCGTGTATAATGTTGAAAAAGTTCGAATAAAGTTGTTTTCAAATGTGACTGTACTAGTATGGTTTACGATAGAAAGAACGTTAAAAACGAGCCATACTACAATCATTACTGTGATATCTTTTTTGCTATAAAGGTAGATGAGCGCATTGATAGCATAAGCCCATCCAATTAACCCAAGAATCCCCCACCATTGTGTTTTCATCCAGGTTTCTCCCTGGGGACCACCTTTGTATATAGCAGCTAGAAAAATTAGTATTACAAAACCTAAAATTTGAAAATAGATATGCCATTTTTTTGGAACAGGGCTTTTTTTCCAATTCATCCAAATTAGCACAACAGCAAAAGCCATTAAGACGCACCAGATATATTTACCAAAAAGAATGCTTTCATGATGCGCGGTTTCATAATTAACCATATAAACACCAATAATAATTAATGACAAAGAGCGTATAATAATGTGTTTAGCTATACTGTTTTTGCTATCTTTTTTTGCAAGTCTATTTTCTATAGCAAAAGGAATACTAAGCCCTACAATAAATAAAAAGAGAGGGAAAATAATATCAGAAAAACCAAGATAATCTTCGCTAGCATTGGCATGAGTAAGCCATTTAGGAACCTCAGTAAGTGTCCAGAAATCATTTACCCATATCATTAAGACCATTGTTAAAGCTCTTAAAATGTCTATTGATGCTATTCTCATTTTTTTTTGTATCTATATAAATTAGTATTCAGATTTTATTTAGCCTTATTCTTTTATGTACTCTGTATGAATAACTTCTTCTAAAACTTTCCAATGTGCATCAGTCATTCTATTGGGGGTGAATAAGCATATCCCAGTAGCTCCATTTTTCATAGATTCACTAATTGCAGCCTCTAATTCTTCGGGTAATAATCCATGATTTTCTGGATCGTCTTCTTTAGACTTGTTTTCTGGTTTTGGACAGATAAATAAGCCACTGTATATAGGCTTTTTATTAGAGATAGTGGATACTTCTTCTTTCGTTAGTTTACCAATCCATTTAGTATCCCCTAAGTAGAAATCATTATAATTCATGGGATAGAAAGCATCGAGGTTCCATTTATCCCATTCTTGTCGAACGAGTTTTTTTGCTATAGAATTAGGTCCTGGAAAAACAGCAGCATTAATAACTTTATTTTTGTCATGTACCACATCTGCCAGTCTATTGACCATTTTTGTTATTAAATCATAACGAAATTGCTTCCATCCTTCGATTTGAGAAGGGTCTTCTACATTTTTGATATCTATGCCAGACGACTCTTTGAAATCATGAACACATTTATCACAATAGCAATAGTCAAATTGGGGGTATTCTTTGTCCATAACTAAGTCGTATTTTTCCCAAAGACCTTCGGCAAGGATCACATCTGGAAAACGAATATAATCTAGATGTACTCCGTCTACTTCTTCAATTTCGGCAATGCTACTATATAAATTTTCCAAAAAATTATAAACTTCCTCCTTGTTAGGACAGAGGAATTGATAACTAGATACATACGCGGGTTTATCAAAAGCCGATTCACCTTTTCCGTTTATAGCATACCATTCTGGCTTTAACTTTGGATTGGTACGTTGCACCATGGTAGGGATCCATGTATGGAATTCCATACCCACTTGTTTGACAATTTTCCCCACTCTTTTGTAGACTGAAGGATCATGACCAGCAGAATACATTAAACCATCTATTCCTTTGTTTTTGAGATCTTGGAATTCAATTTTTAAATCTTCATCTGTAGCATCTTTAGATAATTGCATCCATGCATATAGGGGGATTTTATAAGGGGTAGTTGCTACCTCTTTTTTAACTTCATTTTTGCAAGCAGTTAACAAAAATGTAATGGTAAGAAAATAAATTATTTTTTTCATAAAAATTACTTTTGACAAAATGTATCAGAAGTAATTAAAAAAAAACTATGATTTAAATTTTTTTCTACCAACCACGTATTTTAGGCGAAGTACAACCTGTTTTTTGGTATATATGAATTGAGTGTGAT
Source organism: Aquimarina sediminis (assembly GCF_002895435.1). Lineage (GTDB taxonomy): Bacteria > Bacteroidota > Bacteroidia > Flavobacteriales > Flavobacteriaceae > Aquimarina > Aquimarina sediminis. The sequence goes on along the minus strand of NZ_POYJ01000009.1, from coordinate 108,789 downwards.
AGATATTACTTTATATAAAATGATATAGTGAGACAGAAAAGAAGATCTTTTATAGTAAAAGCTTGTTTGTGTTATAGAACCTGATGGGTTTTAAGAAACCCATCAGGTTCTATAGTTTATTCAGAGTCTAAGTTTTTCCATTTGTTTAGGTTGATCACCAAGAAAATACTGGCAACAATCATTAGTGCAAGAATGAGAATTTCTGATATATTAGAAATTTCATGTAATAGTGCTTCAAGAAAATGATAAATGTTAAAAACACCTAGCAGAATTGCCCAGACAAAGGATGTCCATTTAAACCATTTTTTAGATACTTCTACAGTCAGAATTCCAAACAATAATGCAAATCCTTCAAAGAGTATTCTATATACATGATGAATGATCGGAGTCTCACCAGTTGCTCCTTCCATCATTAGGCTATCGTTATAGTATACGCCAAATAATCCATATATATGATGGATAATAAATCCTAATGCAATGAATATCCATAAAATGATGATTTTTGTTCTCATAGGTATATGATTATAATTTTTTTTTATTGATCTATTACTTCTTTCTTCGGCAAGTTCTTTTGCTCTAATTTCCTTTATTTTTTTATATAGATCTTTTGGATGTTTTCTTTTTGATTTTAATGCTATAAATAGTGCTATTGCCGAGAGAAAAATCCAAAAAAGATCTATTAGCAGAATTTCATATTCTTTGTTGAGATATGTATTCCATATCCAGTTTTCAGAAAAAATACCGTTAGCTATTGGAACAAGGAATCCAAATACACTTCCTATTAAAAGTGTATATTTATTAGTAAAATAATTATCTCTTTTTAGTCTAAAAAAAGCAAAAAGTATAAGCCATAAGCCAAAAAATGTAGCGTGGTATATTGAGTATTTTTGAGCTGCTAAATCTAAGGGGAGTATTTTTGCAAGAACAAATGAAAAGGCAATTACGGGAAACAGAGTCAAACAAATCGCCATATAAATATGCCCCACTCTTAGGTTGTAGAGTTGTTGTTTGGCAGGAACCTTCTTTTTGTTTCTGCTTTCTAACCATATTAATACTCCTGTGATGATTACGAAACAAGTGATAAATGCTAAAATGGAGTAGATAATCTTTAAAAAGACCCCTCCATAATTACCATAATGCATTCGTCTTAATGTTAGTTCTACACCTTCTAGGTAATCATCTTTGTACGGGTTTTTAATAGATACAATTTGATTTGTTGCTACATCGTAGACTACTCGACCATTACCAATAAATTTTTCTTGGGCATTTAATGATCCATCTACTTGCAATTTCATATTTGTCGTACCATAATTTTTTAGAGAAATGATAGAGGGGGTAAAATTATCCCATTCTGTAGAAGCTTTTTTGATGAGCGTATTTATCGTATATACTATATCAGATTTTTGGGCTAGGGGATAGGTTCTTGAGAAAGGTCGTAAATCCTCCATCAGTTTTTCCTGATCATTGTCATATAAAAAATTAGCAGGGATTAGCAATAAAATTGTAAGACAGATAAAGCAACTGGTTACGGCATATACAAATTGAAATGGCAGACCAATCATCCCTAATACGGTATGAGCATCTGCCCAAATATTTTTTAATTTAGATTTGGAACGGAAAAGATAAAAATTTGGGATAATTTTTTTCCAATGGATAATAACTCCAGTGATGATGGCAAAGAGAAAGAATAAGGCAATTAATCCAGATAAATATATTCCAATGTTGGGGATTTGACTAAAGAAATGTAGTCGATAGATAAACTCACCTATATGATAATTTTGGATATAGTCCGAAGTTTCAAAAGTGGAAGCATCGAGATAGAGGTATTCGAAATTTTTGGCTGTTTCGGGAGCTAAACTATCCTTTGAAGCGGTCATAGAAATGATAATCTGTTGCCCGACTTCTGGTAACATTATACTAATGTCACGCCCATAAAGCTCATAGTTTTTCTCTTTTAAATCTGTAATTAACGAATCATAATCTAATTTTTCAATATTTTCTTTTTGAACAGGAATTCCTTTTTCCCAAATGCTAATCTCATCTTTAAATAGTGCGAATACGCCACAAAAAAAAATGATGTATAAAGCAACGCTAATAACAATTCCACTTACGGTATGAGTGTGAAAAATTACATTGTGATTTCTTTTATTCATGTTTATACAATTGGATAGATTAGTTTCCCATAATAAATCATTACTCCAAAAATGAGAATAAGGAGTGTATATAAGATCCAAGCTTTCCAGCCATTTTTAAATAAAAATGGTAGTATGAGTAATACTACCCATAGAATAAAAATGCTGTAAAGCGACGTTATCAAAACAACTTTGTGATTAGTCCATATGGCTAGAGCTAAATGTAGTGTTGTAGATACAAAATAACCACCCAAGATACCAGAAGATACTTTAGCGAATTGTTGCCAACCAGATGACGTTAAATGTTTAGGATTTGCAGGCATAATTATATAAAGGATAGTTCTAGGGTTAATAGTAGTAATAAGAAACCTATTACATGCAGATAGTTGAAAATCTTAAGAGGAGACATTAAAATGACTAATCCAAGAATAATCATGACAAGTATTAACCAAATAAAAATTCCGGCAACCGAGCCAAATATTTGTAAAGTTATTAGTAATGAAATTATCATTATCAGTACTCCAACCCATTTACTGGGCATGATGTTTTTTTGAGCCCATTTTTCTATCCGAAAATCGGAATTTAGGATTGCTATTTTTGAAGTGTTATACAAAAACATAGATCCAGAGAAAATTAAAAATACAAGTAATGCTATCATAATATTTTTTTAGTAATGTAATAACTCTGGATAAGGGGAATCCAGAGTTATTACAGAAGAAATTGGCTAAAACAATTCTTCTTTGAAAATTTATTATTTCTTTATCTAGTTGTTTCTGGTTTTTTGAATAACCTCGGTTTCTTAATGTGAATTAATGACGGGTGATTTTTTATGTTCATTGATTATAAAATTGGTTCTATATCGGGTTCCATTCTTTTGGTTACTTCTTTTAAAATAGTATTAGCGGTATGATACTAACATTTTGTTGGTCTTCAATTTGTACTTTGAGTGTAATACTCAGTACTATTGAGCTTATTAATCCAAGAACAATAAAATTGAGACGCAAATAGGTTTTTATTTCTATTAATTTAGATTTATTAAAAATAATATTTTCGCAAATGTAATATAGAATTCAGTAAATAAAAAACTTATTTAAAATAATTCTAAACAATAATTTATTTATGGTTGTGCCGTAAAAAGAAGATGAGTAAAAGGAAGTGTTTTACTAAGTTGAAATGAAGAATTTTAAGAATAAATGAACTACCATTGGCTAAATTCTGTAAGGAAATGATGTTCTTTTTGTAGCTTTATAATAATGAAGAGTTCAAAAATGTCTTTTATGATTAAAAAAACGAGACCATATTTCTTTTTAAGTACTACTGAAAAAAAGAAAGGGCAGTAGGAAAAGTTAATACCATTCAGGATTAAAACGCTAAGGCATGGAGAAACAATATTCGATAGGCTAGTAGTTATAGCAAGGGGGAATTAAGCAAATATACTATTATTAGCATTGTTTAGAATTTAGACAACTTTACTAGCAAATAAATTTCTGTATATTACATCTTCAAGTACTTCAGGTTTATACGGTTTAAAAATATAATCGTTCATTCCCCAAAGGGTAAACTTTGTTTTTAAGCTTTCATCTATTACTGCTGTATGGGCAATAATAGGAACTTTACTATTAATATCTCTTATCAGTTTTGTTACTTCAAATCCATCTTTGTCAGGCATATTAATGTCCATTAAAATAGCATCTATTTTCTGGGTTTTTACAATCTCTAATACCTCTTTCCAATCTGTAGAAACAATAGGTTTGATATTAAAATTAACCAAAATACGGGATGCTACTAATAGGTTTACTTTATTATCATCAACTACCAAAACTGTTATGTCAGTATCTGACTGGTTTACTTTTTCTATGTAAGTGGCAATTGGTATTTTAAAATCAATATCAAAAGAAAACTTAGAACCTTTGTTAATATCACTATCTATTTTTATTTCGGATTTATATAGTTTTAACAAGTATTGAGTTATATAAAGACCAACACCAAGCCCCCCATAAATCTTATTGATACTTTTATTACTATTGTAATTGTTAAGTATATTATGCTGCTGAATTTTGGAAATTCCTATGCCGTCGTCAATAATTTCAAAATGAACAACAATATTTGATTTATTTTCAATTATAGTCTGTGTTTTTATTTTAACCTTTCCTCCTCCAGCAAACTTAATTCCGTTTCTAATTAAATTACTTAAAATTTGAACAAGCTTGTGAGCATCTCCGTAAACTTGTTGGGATAAACATACATTATTCTCATAATTTAGTTTTACAGAGTTTATTTGAGCTGTACTTTCTAAGGATTTAACAGTAGTAGAAACACACTGTTCTAAATTAAACAATTCATCATTTAAAGCAAGGGTATTTTTATCAATCTCATTAACAGAAACTATATTATCAATTAAAGATAAAAGTTCATACCCTGAATATTTTATAGCTTCAAGTTCTTTGTTTTTATCTATAGTATTTTTATTAAGTAAAAGCATACGTGTAAGCTCAATAACAGAATAAATAGGCGTTCTTAATTCATGAGACAATACAGAAAAAAAACGCTCTTTCTCTCTCTTAGCATGGATCAAATCTGTATTTTTAATTACTAATTCTCTATTAAGAACTCCCTTTTGTTTTTTGGATTGGTATAAATAGATTCCTAGTAAAAAAAGCCCACAAGAGAGTATGCTTAGTATTATAATAAAGGACCTTTGCGTTTTTGCTAATTTGACACTTTGCTCGTTTTTAATCTTATATACATAATTCTCATGTTCCTGTTTGGTAAGTTGCTTTTTCAATTCTGAATTTCTAGCATAAAAAAGCTCTATGTTTTTTATAAACCTTTTGTTAACTTCGAAAAACTTAACTTTATACTTGCCATATAACTTCTCATTCCCTAGTCTATCATATAGCGTCATTAAATGAAAATAGATACGGTTCAACTTTTCGTTATCTTGATAACGCAGGTAAAATGCCTCTGAGGTTTCGAGATACGATTTGGCCTGTTCATAATCTTCTGTTTCTAGATAAGATTTACCTAAGATTAATGAAATCACGTATGAGTTGTTATCTCTTAGATTTACAAATTCATAATCTGTTATGTTTTTCGAGTTAAAATACTTTAGATCTTCAAAAAATTTTTCCCCATAAAAAATAGCTTCTTTATAATTTTGTAAATCATAACTGTAAAATACAGCAATCTCATGTAAAATTTGAAGTGAATAGTAATGATCCGTTTTCTTAGCTAAGTCAACACTTTCTAGAAGCAATGATTCCATTTCCTTAAACTTCTCTTTATACCTATAAAATCTAGCAATATCTTTATTTAAATCTAATACATTTTCAAATCTTTTAATTTTAAAGAAAAGAGCTCTTGATTTAAAAAAATAATCTTTAGCTAATGTATCATCGCCATACGTTAATTGAAACTTGCCTCTAATTTGGTAAATTCTAGCAATTAAAAAAGTATCTTTAGTTTTACGAGCAATATTTTTTAACTGGCTAATTTGGGAAAACACATGTTGATAACTAGCTCTTGTATTAATTTTAGACCGAACACTATCAATTAAAACATCTACTTTATCGTATTGTTCGTTACTTTGTACAACTAAACTGTAAGGAGTTGCATTGATCTCCATGCTAAAAAGATGTATAATACAACTTATATATAGTGAATGAACCAAACAAGTCTTCATTATGGTCGTTTTATGTATAATTACTTACAAACCTTAGTTCGACGTAAGAAAAGTGTTTTTTAAATAAAAAAGCAGAATGTTTAGTGCGTTAAAGTATTTATATCCAAAATTTTGAAATAAAGCCTGCTTATAGTTTATATAGATAAAGCTACTAATATTTTTTGTTCCATTGATGGTTTTTGCCAAGTTTTTGATCCTGCTTTATAAAAGAGATCCATTTCTAATGGAAAAAAGAAAGGGACACTTTTAAAAACGTCTTTTAGTGAAATACTAACTATAACGGTTTTATTTCATGTTAGTGATTTTAGAATTTTCAACCACTTCTATATTTTTGTATACAAAAGTATTTAACAAAAGAATTTCCTAGCACGGTTTCAAATTCCATATTTTAAACCATGATAAAGAAGAACTTCTCAGTTCTATTATTATTCGAGCCAATGTAGATGATAGAACTCTAGTTAAAGAAAACAATTTTTTAAAAGAAATAGTCTAGATAATCGTTATCCTTTTTGGTTGTAACTTAGTTTATTTATCCATTTAAGGTTCTAAATTGATAGAAAAACCGTTCGATAAGTCTAAGGTCTTCTGTTATGATTTCTACAACTCCTCTCATTTCTTGCTTAAAGGGAATTTCTTTATTATAGGTAGTAATTAACTTTTCGGGTAATTCTACATCAATAAGATATAGTCCATCTTTGTCTGGTAGAAGAGAGATGTGTTTCACCTTGCCTTTTAGAGTACCAAATTCGTCATCAGGGAAATTCTCTAATCTAATATTGGCAGTTTGCCCAATCTTTATTTTACCGGAATTCTGAGAAGGAGCTTTAATCTTTGCTAAATATGAGGAGTATTCTGAAGGAATAATGATAAAAACAAGGTCTCCCGAAGACACTGTTTGGTTCTCTGTCCAGAAATTAAGAAAAGATACGCGCCCTTCTATATCTGATTTGAGGACATATTGTAACTCCCAATCTTTGATACTCTTTTTTAATTGTCCAAAAGATTGTAGTACTTTTTTAAACAAATTAATCTCTTCTTTTCTTTTGTTTATTTCGGTACCTTTTGAGGTTTTGTTGGCATTACTAATGCTCTCATTGATTTGTGATAGTTGTACGTCATTATTTTCATAATTACGTTTTACTTGTAGATAATCTAGTTCTTTACTTTCATATTCCTGAGCAGAGATAACTCCTTTGTCGAATAGGTTTTTTTGACGTTGTAGTTCTTTTCTTTTAAACTCCAATTCGGTTTTACCAAGTCTTTTTTGTGCTTTTAAACTTTCTAATCTTCTGTAGAGTTCTGATAAAGATATTTGATTAGCTATGGCTTCATTAGAAAAAGGCTGTAGCTCTTTGTTTAATATATATTCTGAATAGCTATTTTCGAATAAAGCAAAACTAGTTTCTATATCTCCTAAAAACAAGACGGGTAGATCATCGATGGGAAAAGTAAACGATTTATTATTTACCTTCATGGTGTCTACAATTGATTTGAGTAGAAATACATCTTTATAATTAGCACTACTTTGTAATATTGCCAAAGGAGTATCTTTTGGGACTATTTGATTGTCTTCAATTAAAATAGACTCAATTTTACCACTTACCTTGGCGTATTCTTTTTGTGGAGGTATTCTGGTTGTTATTATGGCTTCAGCGGGTATGACATCAGGGTACTTAACCAACCAGGAAAGGAATAATAGCATAAGGGCTAAGATCAAAATTAAGAGATTCCCCCATCGAATCATCCAATGAGGTACCCTAGTTAAGATTTCCTGTACTTCTTCACTACGTAATTGTATGTCTTCTAAAGTGTCTGGCATAGTGTATAATTCGTAATTCTTAATTTTATTTTCCTAATTCTAGTTGGTTTTTTACTAAGTTATAGTAGTTTCCTCTTTTTTCGATCAAAGATTCATGATTTCCTACTTCTACAATCTCACCTCTATCCAAAACTACAATTTGATGCGCATTTTTTACAGTACTTAGGCGATGCGCAATAACCATCACGGTCTTGTTTTCAAAAAAAGCATCCAATTTCTCCATAATTACTTTTTCATTATTAGCATCAAGAGCAGATGTCGCTTCGTCAAAGAATAAATACTTTGGATTTTTATAAACAGAGCGAGCGATAAATAATCGTTGTTTTTGTCCTGTACTGAGTCCAACACCTTCCATCCCAATTTTGGTATTATAGGAAAGGGGAAGAGATTCTATAAATTCTTTAATGTTGGCGACATCAACAGCATGCGCTAATTTTTTCTTATCCACATAATCCTCTCCTACAGCTATGTTATTAGCGATTGTATCATTAAAGATATATCCTTCTTGCATAACAACGCCAAACTGATCTCTCCATGCTTTTTGAGAAACATTCTTTAAATCATGAGAGCCAATAGAAATTTGCCCTTCGTCGGGTTCATAGAACTTAAGTAATAATTTCATCAAAGTAGTTTTACCACTACCACTAACTCCTACAACTGCAGTTATTTTATTTGCAGGAATAGAGAGGTTTAAATTTTCTAATACATGTTTGTCTGATCCCACGTATCTAAAACTTAGATCTTTGATATTGAAATCCGAATTCTCAGGTATATCTTTTATTTTTTCATCTCCTGCCTGCTCTTCATCTTCTTTATTATGTATTTCTCCTAGACGTTCAAGAGAAATTTGCGCATCCTGAAGCTCTCTTAAAAAATTGATTAATTGTGCTATAGGAGCATTTAGTTGCCCTACAATGGCGGTTATGGCAAGCATCATACCTAATGTAATATCTCCATCGATAACCAATTTTGCAGAGAATACTGTGATCAATATGTTTTTTAACTCATTTATAAAAGAGGAGCCAACACTTTGGTATTGTTCTAATGCTAAATTTTCTATTGATATTCTAAACAACTTTGCTTGTACAAACTCCCAATTCCATCTTTTTCTTTTCTCGGCGTTATGAAGTTTGATTTCTTGCATACCATTTACAAGTTCAATGACTTTACTTTGTTCTTCACTAATTTGCGAGAATCGTTTGTAATCTAGTTTTTTACGCTTTTTAAAGAAAATTAGTATCCAGGCAAAGTAAATTGTACTTCCTATTGCAAAAATCCCAAAAATAGGTATGCTATAGTAAATCAAAACAATACTAAATACGATAAGGTTAACCATCGAGAATAGCACATTCAAAGATGACATGGTTAATATTTGCTCTATTCGTTTGTGATCATTAATTCTTTGTAAAAGATCTCCAGTCATTTTTGTATCAAAATAGGAGATGGGGAGATTCATTAGTTTAATAAAAAAGTCTGATATCAATGAAATATTAATACGCGTACTAAGATGAAGTAAAATCCAACTTCTTAATACATCAATTAAGGTTCTACCAATAAACAATGAAAGCATGGCAATAAGAACAAGATATACAAAATTAAGGTCCTGGTTTTTGATACCGACATCAACAATACTCTGAGTTAAAAAGGGAGTAATTAACTGTAACAAACTACCAGCACCTAAACCTAAGGCAAGTTGAAAAAGAAAGGCTTTGTATTTGAATATATATTTGGATATAAATTTAAAACCAAATTTCTCATCTTCATCATCTAAATTGTCGTTATAAAATTTTGGAGTAGGTTCAACAAGTAGTGCTACACCTTCTTCTGTATTTTCATCGGCATTATTACCTATCCACGCCTTAATAAATTCTTCTTTGCTATAGGTAATCAATCCATGGGCAGGATCAGAAACGTAGATTGTCATATCCCCTTTACGGGTAGTCTTTATTTTGTATACTACAACATAGTGTACCTTGTTCCAATGTGCGATACAAGGAAGCGGTACTTCATCCATTTTTTTTAATGAAAGTTTTACACCAAGAGATCTAAAACCAATTTGCTCTACGGCATCACTTAATCCTAAAAGGGAGCTCCCTTCTCGGGTGGTTTCACTTAGGGTTCTAAGCTTTGGAGTGTTAAGAACTCTTCCATAATGTTTAGCAATAATCTTAATACAAGTAGGACCACAATCTTTTGATTCTGCTTGTTTATAAAATGGAAATTTAGGCATTAAGCTTTTTTAATTAAATTGATTTTGCGTGATGTATCTCCTTACAAAGAAAAGTAATTCTTTTTTATTATGCTTCTGAAGAATAAATTTCTATGATTTTAGTGGGTAGTATATATAAATTTTCACCTCTTTTTTGCGCATTTTTTTACTAAAACTTTAAGTATCCCTATTGTTTATTTTAGAGTTGTTCATTATTCATTTTTTATCAATACTTTATCTTATTCGCAAAAGACCGGATACCAGGATTGCTCACTTGTTCATGTATTTTTACTATATTTAGTATAATATTCTGAAAATCTATTATATAGTACATTTCTGATGTATTGTCATTTTCTCATCAAAACCAACTTAAATGAGCAGGAAACACACAAAGACATTTATTAGAGGAGAATGGTATAATACAATAAAGAATTATAAGACCAGACCAGAAAGATATCTGTTTCCTAAAGATCACGAAGATATAGCAAGATTTATTGTTGAAGCAGAAAAGAATAAAAAAACAATACGAGCCGTAGGTTCTGGTCATTCTTTTTCTAATGTAGCGATCGTAGAAGATGGAAATTATGTGATCAATACAAAAAAACTAGACAGAGTTAGTCCAGTCGTTAAATGCATATTAAAGGAGGAATATCAAAATGACCCTATGGTATGGGTACAAGCGGGTGTTTCTATCAAAAAACTTAATGAGCAACTAGACACTCTTGGGTTTTCGATCATGAATATGGGAGGGATTGATCATCAAACTATTTCGGGAGCTATATCTACAGGAACTCACGGTACTGGGCTAAATGTCCCTTCTGTACATGGTATGGTAAAAGCGATTCAGTTGGTTACCCTAAGAGGAGAAAAAATCCAGATAGAAACGTGCGAAGGGATTTCTAAAGATGATTTATATATCAATGGCGATTTTACGATAATTAAAGACGATGATTTGTTTAATGCAGCGCTGGTAAGTTTAGGTGCAATGGGAATTATCTATGCTTACATTCTTAGAGCAGAACATGAATACTGGCTCAAGGAAGTAAACACAATAGTTCCATGGTCAGAATTAGAATCGCAATTAAAAGAAGGAACAATACTCAAGCAATACAGAGGGGTGAAGATTATTATAAACCCTTATGCAGATCTTAATAAAGATCACTTGCAAGATCATACTGCGGTTATTAGTACACATAGCATTCTTTATAAACCTCATAAAATAAAGTTTACAGATCAGTTTAGAAATTTGATAAGTTCTATATTTTCTAATTGGAAGTTGATTAGAGCTTTAGGATTTATAACATTACAATATTGTAGTAAGAAGTACCCCGAGAAAATGCCAAATATTATTGAGGTAGCATTAAAAAATCAAAAGGATAGAGGGTATATAAATACAGCACATAAAGTGCTGTATCAAGGAGGTGACTATCTAAAAGAACGTGCCTATGACTGTGAAGTCGCTTTTGATATGAAGGATAATACATATATCGATGTAATCGATGCTTTAATCAAAAATGCTAAAACATTGAAAGAGAAAGGTCATTATCATACTGCTCCATTTGCCATACGCTTTGTAAAGAAATCGAATGCACTTATTAGTGCAGAATATAATAGAGATGTATGCTATATCGATACAGCTATGATTTTGGGGAGTAAAAGTGAAAAAGAAGTTATTTATTCAAGTTTACAATTAATGCTAGAAATGGGGGGAACTCCACATTGGGGGAAAATCAACGACGTATTACGTCAGGATAAGTATGATTTAGAAAAAATATACCCTGGATTAAAGAAATGGAAAGATATAGTAAAGGACTATAATCCTAATGGGACATTTACCAGTACATTAATGAAAGATGTAATTTATAAAACATAATTAGATATGTGCACATTCAGTATAAGTTTTCAATCAGATATTACAACCTTGATGGGGAAAGTCGAAGAAGAAATTGTAAGTAAAGGAGGTACATTCACTGGAAATCAACAAAATGGTCATTTTGCTATAAGAAGACCTGCAAAAATCAAAGCCTCTTATGAGATAGAAAACCAAACTATTACTGTTGTGATAACAAGAAAACCTTTTATAGCGCCATGTAGTGTTATTAGGTCTAAAATGGAAAATTTAATCTTAGCTTTTGATACTACTGAAGAAGACTTAATCGCATGAAATTAATATTGATAACCGGCTATACTAGAGAATAGTTATAAAACCTTTATCATTATGCATACTGTACACAATGGATTAACGATTTCTACCCAGATTAAGTCTGGACAGAGAGAATCTTTAGAACAATTACTCAATGAAATTAATGATTCAAAAGATCGTGAAGGTGCTATTTTCGAGTTTAATAAATTAGCTACAGTACATTTCATTACTTGGATTATTGTAAATGCAGAAGAAACTCCTGAAGGGAAAAAACTACCAGAAAGACTTTTACTAATGACCAGTTATACTGGTTCGAAGAAGGTACATTATGCAGAACTGGTAGAAATAGGAATAACCGCGTTGCATGAAGTATATTCTCATTGTGAAGATTATTCGTATGAAAATTGCCCCACTCGAGACCATATGGTTAGGTTTTTAAAAAGTTTTTCAAAAGCTAACACTTATTATACAGGCTTTCAGTATATCACTCATTTACAAGTGGTGCAGGAGAATCAATTACGGGATGCAATACAATTATACCTCGATAAGCAGCAAGATGATGAAGAGTTTCTATCTCTTGATGTAAGGAATATTAGAATCAAAATACAGGAGTTTGTCAAAAGTAAGCCAGAATTTGACTGGGCAACAAAACCTGTTAAAAAGACTTTTGGCAATTTCTGGAATCTGTATGGAGGTATGGTCATTATGTTATCAGTATTAGGTATTTTGATTCTACTATCAATTGCGCATATATTTATACCTGGTATAATCACATTGGTAGGGTTATGTTTATTGATAAGTTTAATACTATTTATTGCTTTTCTATTAATCGGTTTGAGAATAAATGAAAGTAATCCACATATACCTGTGACACCTGTATCCGATCAAAGAATTCATGAGATAGTTTCAAAAGAAACTTTTCCTGTAAAAAATGAGATGAGCGTTATAACACCTCTCAAAACAGGTAGTATTCGACCAATATTTCTGGCGGTAACCTTATGGCTTGTACAACGTGTCAGAGCATCTTCATATATACCTAGTGTGCATACTGCAAGATGGGTTCAGATAGATAAAGGGAAACGATTTGTCTTTATCGCATATTTTGATAATACATCAGAAGGCTACGCTCATGATTTTGTAGATTCTACAAAAAGAACCCGTAATCTCAACCTTATATTTGGTCATGCCCTTGGTTTTCCTGTAACTCGATTTGCCATTTTGGGTGGAGGAAAAGACCGAAAAGGGTATATCACAGGAGTTAGAGCAAATCAAAAGATTGCGCAAGTATGGTATAGTACCAATCAGACTTTAGGGATTCTCAATATCAAAAACAATAATGAAATACGTAAAGGTCTTTTCGGAAAGCTAAAGGAAGAAGAAATAGAGCAATGGTTATTGAAGTTATAATAATTTAATAATAACATCTTATGGAAATAGAGAAGGAAGATATTCAAGGGCTTATTGCCAGAGGGTATAAAAACCTACCTAGTTCGGCATACCTAATTTTGCAGTTTACATCAAAAAAAAGAGCTTCCCAGTATTTAGAGACAATAACTTCTCATATCAGCAATGCCATTGCTGCACCAGAAATTATAGCTACACATGCAGCTTTTACTTATAAGGGGTTAGAGTTTTTGGGAGTCCATAAGGATACTCTAAGTAGTTTTTCCAGACCGTTTAAGGAGGGAATGACAGAATCGCATAGACAATTTGTACTTGGGGATATAGAATATAATAATCCCAATACATGGAATTGGGGAGGAGCCAATAATCCTACTATACATATGGTATTAATGCTATTTGCTGTAAATGATACTAAACTTCGAGAAGTATATTCTAATCACCAGAATCTTTTTTCAACCCATGATATTCTTGAGATAAAGTACCTGTCAACAACCGTTCTAAAAGATAAAAAAGAACATTTTGGTTTTAGAGATAGTATTTCGCAACCTATCATGAGGGGTTTTGGTAAAAGCAATGAACTACCGAAAGAAGATACGACCCCTACTGGAGAATTTATCCTTGGCTATAAGAATTGGTACGATCAATACCCAGATAGCCCACATGTCAAAAAAGATAATGATATACGAGAAGTACTATCTAATAAAAAGGAAAATCAAAATTTAAAAGATCTAGGACGCAATGGCAGCTATATGGTCTTTAGGCAAATATCTCAAGATGTCCTTGAGTTTTGGAACTACATGAAATCTACTTCTAGCGAACCTAATGTTGATAAAAAGACAGAGAATGCTATACAACTGGCAAGTAAGATGGTTGGAAGATGGCCTAGTGGAGCCCCATTAATTAAGACGCCAGAAAAAGACAATCCCGATTATGCTACAGATAACGATTTTAAGTATTGGAATGAAGATTTTAATGGGCTTAAATGTCCATTAGGATCTCATATACGACGTACAAACCCAAGAGATTGGCTCCTAACCGAAAAAACAGATGTAGAGTCCAAAGAAATGTCTCAAAAACACAGATTATTACGTAGAGGGAGATCCTACGGAGATCCTTTGGTAGATAGTATGGTAACAGAAGATATTGTAAATGCAAATGATGATTCGCAACCAAGGGGGTTACATTTTATATGTTTTGTGGGAGACATTACCCGACAGTTTGAATTTATTCAAAACTCATGGGTTAAGTTTCATAAGTTTGGAGGGCTTTATGATGATTCTGACCCTTTGATCGGCACTCATTATAGTAATTCAGAAATTACTAGTGATACTTTTACGGTACAGTCTAAACCTTTTCGCAGACGATACTGCAACATGCCTGCTTTTACCAAAATAGAAGGAGGAGAGTACTTCTTTTTCCCTGGTATTAAGGCTTTTCAATATATCGCATCTATATAACCACTGCATTATGAGTATAAAAACATTAGAAAAAGAGGATATTCCCAAGGGAGAAGAAAGAGATATCTCAGAGATTATAACAATTATGAGAGATTTTCTTAAGAAAAAGTACCCTCCTGGTGAAACAGTGAGACATTTTCATCCCAAAATGCATGGTTGTTTAAAAGCACAATTTGTTGTAAAAGATACTATTCCCGATGACAAGAAGGTAGGTTTATTTAAAGAAGCAAAGACCTACGATGCATGGATACGGTTTTCTAATGCCCCTCCAACTAAAAAATCTGATAAAAGAGCAACAAGTAGAGGTATGGCTATTAAGGTGCTAGGAGTAGAGGGAGAAGTAATAGAAAAAGATGAGATAGAAGAAAAAACGCAGAATTTTCTAATGACTACCAGCCCAGTACTATCTGTAGGTAATGTTAAAAACTATAAAAAAGCGATTTATGCATTAACCAAAGGACCTTTACGGATGCTTCTGTATGGTATAAATCCTTTTAATTGGAGAGTAATCGCAATAACACTTTTAAGAGCTAAAAAACACACAAATTTATTAAATGTTGAATATTTTACGGGAAGCCCCTTTTTATTCGGAAATAAGGGAGTTGTTAAGTTTTGTGCTCGCCCTCAAAAATTAAGTTCAGATAAGAATCATAAAAAAGGAAGTTCACATTTTTTAAGGGAACGATTGGTTGAAGATCTCAGGTCAAGAGATGCTGTATTTGATTTTTTGGTGCAATTTCAAAATAACCCAAAGACAGAACCAATAGAAAATACTTCTATTGAGTGGAAGTCTACCTTTTATAAAGTAGCAGAAATACATATTCCTATTCAGGTTTTTAATTACCAGTCGAGAATAATTTTTGGTGAAAACCTATTTTTTTCGCCTTGGCAATGCCTAAAAGATCATAAACCATTAGGAGGTATCAATCGAGCAAGAAAAGCAGTATATCAATCCTTATCAGAATATAGAAAAAAAAGAAATGGAGTTAATAAAGAATGAATGATTTTTATTTAATAAATATGATTTAACAATTTGTTTTCTAGGTGATTATGTGTTTTTTAAAAAGTTTGGCACTATGATTGGTTATATAAAAGTAAAAAGAGGGGAAACATTAATAAAAAAAAACTTTTATGAAAACTAAATTACTATTAAAAAGCTCATATATTCCTAAAAGGAAGACAGATAACTTAGAGGATTGGAAACAATATATCGATGCAAAGATGAGAGAAATTAGATATGGTACACACCATAAATTACCTTTTAAAGGTTAATTATAAAATTTAGAGTTAAAAAACAAAGAGTGCCTTTCTGGCACTCTTTGTTGTATATGGCTAGTTTAGTAAAACGTAATGATATTCTATTCTTTGGCTACAGACCATACAGTATAGCTCCCGGCAGGGACATAAATAGTTGTGTTACCTTCTGCATCTGTTGTTGGGGTAGCTCTGGAGTTATCAGTATAATCTACCAAAGTTTTATTTGCCCAGTTAGTTTTTACAGTGCGTTGTTTTGACTGTTTACCAATATTCATATAAAGAATTAGCCCGGGATTATCTCCATCTCCGTTTCTTTTCATAATATATTCATCTTTACTAGCTTCAATTATTTCTATGTCACCAACAGCTAATGTGTTATAGATTTGAATTAAAGTTTTGAGTTGTTCTCTAAAAGCTTCATAATCAAGATAAAAAATGGTAGGATAACCATCATGAGTAAGAATATAAGAATAAGCTAATAGTTTGTTACCATAGCTAATTCTATTCTCAGGATTCTCATCTTTTTCTGTATCGTGATTCGCCGTAAAGGTAACCGCCATTTTTGGGTCTAGTTTTCTCAACATATTATCTGCATCTCCCAATGCAGTAAGATCTTTTGCTCTATCAAGGGTTTCATCTAATCTATAAAAACAAGCAAAATCAAAAGCTGGAGATCCAGATGCATCTACCCAGTCTTTCAATACTTGCTGGTTACCATCAAAATTTTCTCCAACAGAGAACCCTCCAATTTTAGTATTCCATGCTTTTACCCATTTTGGGGCAAAGCTTTTAACATAATCAAAACGCCAGCCGTCAAAACCAAGGGTGTTTTTATAGAATTCTGCAACAGAGTCATCTCTGCCCCATAACCAGTCTTGTACATATTGTTGATCGTGACAAAGATCGGTTTCGGCAAAAAACAAATTATCTTCATCATGATCATGGAGATCATTTGGATGGAAATGCTCATTAGAGCGGTTAAATTTACCAGAAGCATTTCCGTTTACTTCATTAAACAAAGAGTATACTTCTGTACCTCCCCGAAAAGGATTAGCTTGCAGACCTCCTCCTGAGTTATGACCTAAAACAATATCTGCGATAACCTCGATATCATTAGCATGTGCTTTCTGGATTAGATTTTCTAATTCTTGTCTTGATCCAAAACGTGTCTCTATAGTACCATGTTGATCAAACTCACCAACATCAAAGTAATCAGAGGGATCATATCCCATAGAAAAACCTCCGGAAGCACCTTTACCTGGAGCAGGCAACCATATTCTGTTTATTCCTGAAGCTGCATAATCTTCAATTTTGCTCCCTACTACCTCATACCATTCTCCCTTAGGTTCTACATCCCAATAGAAAGCTTGCATAAATACACCAGCATCTTCTTTTTTAAACTGGGAGAGATCCATCTTTAGAGATTGACTGGTAATAATAACCTCACTATTATTTGCATCATCATCTTCAGAACATCCGGTTAATCCAAGTACCAACCCTCCGAGAAGGAGGATGGTTTTGGTTGCTATATTTGTTATTTTTTTCATTTCAACTTTTTAAGTTTAGAAATTATTTAGTTTTGAATGATAAAAACATAACTTTTATCCAAGTCATTAAACCAAACATTATAAGTCCCAGCTGCTACTGGGATATTAGAACCACCATCGGTTCCGTATCCTGTAATAGCCGTATCTGACCCCCAGTTTACTGCCCAATCATTGTTGGTTCTAAACTTAGCTTCGCCATTCTCTAGTACAATCCCATTTATATACCATAAGTGAGGATCAAAAGTAGATTGAGTAAGGTCAGTATCGTTATCCCATCCTCCTGGGGTTGCATCACCAATAATACCTACACCATCAGCGGTATAATCAGTTGCTCCAGTAGCGTCAAATGAATTAATTGTATATGTTAAATCTTGGATGTTAACATCGATTGTATAATACCCATCTGCAGCAACAGAGAATGTATCTGGATCTGATCCAAGGATATCACTGCTAGTTAAACTACCACTACTTAAACCCCATTGTGGTTGCCAGGAACCTAGTATCTCAAGAAATTTAAATGCGTTATCTCCACCGCCTAAAAATTTACCTGTGAATTTAAATACATTTTGATCAGCGGGATTTCGAACCAGTGGTGGGTTGTTGTTATTGTTTTCCCATCCTGCTGCTGTAGCACTTCCTACAAAGAAAAGATCTTTTTGAGGGATTACAGTTGCATATGGGGTAACTGTTAGCGATGTTACATTAGATTTTATTGCATTTCCACCATTTGTTCCTACAGAAGAAATAACACGTAGGTCAATTGCACCCTCATTTTCTGGTTCAATACCTAATCCAATAGCGAGATTGTTAATTTCTCCTATGGTCCAGTTATAAAAACGGTCAGAAGTAGTAGCTATAACAGGGTTTTCTAATGTGGTTTCAAAATTAGTACCGCCCAAACCAGCTTCAATAGTATACGTAATAGGAGTATTTATATTGTATCCTGCATCTTCCCAAACCAATGTAAAGGCTTGTTCTTCTGCCAAATCTTTAATAAGGTTAATAGTAGAGTTAGCTGTTACAATAAGTGGTCCTTCTGATTGTGATTCCTGAATAACAAATGTAGGATCTTCATCTTCTACACAAGCATTGAAGCATATTGCAGCAACAAATGCAAATAGTATTATTGATATTTTTTTCATGACTGTATAAATTAAGTTTTGTAATAGTTGTTTTAGAATCCAGGATTCTGTCCTAATTCAGGATTTGCAGCTCTACTAGACGCCGGAACAGGAAATAATTTAAAATTATCCGAAATAGCAGATCCATTAGGAGTACCGCCTTTATACCTCCAGTTATAGGTTCCTCCAGTATATTTGCCATGCCTAATTAAATCTTGTCTTCTATGACCTTCCCAATACAATTCTCGAGCTCTTTCATCAAGAATAAAATCCAATGTGAGTTCTGCATCTGTTATATTACCAGAGGTGTCACCAAATGCTCTTTCTCTTAGGGCATTTACATACCCAAGAGCTATGTTTCGGTCACCAGTACCACTTTCAAGTTGTGCTTCGGCATACATTAAATATACGTCTGCAAGTCTAAACAATGGGAAATCTGTATCTGCAAATGTTATACTTTGTCCAGGCTCACCTGTTGATGTGATATTAGAATATTTTGAGACCAAATACCCTTTAGAAAAATCTGTGAAATCTGCACCAATCTCAATAGGTCTATCTACTGGGGGATCTGTATTGTCTGGATCAGAACTAATGTCCTGAGTAACCAATGTGTTTCTGTTATCATTTTGAAAAAGAGGATTGGTAACAAATAGTTCCGAGAATTGTTTTCTTGCTCGGTATAAAGTAGTAAAACCCTGAACTCCTAAAGAAGCAGGAGTTGGTTTAAATCCATCAGCATTTTGTTGTCCTTGGATGATTAGAGAGGCGCCTCCAAAGTTTCTTACATTGGCACCATCTCCAACAATGGGAAATATAATTTCATTTTGAGCGCCATTGGTATCATTATCTGCAATAAAATTGTATTTATAATTTGGTGTTAAAGAATAGCCACTATTAATAATTTCTTGGCAAACGTTTAAACAATCTGCAAAACGACTATTACCGTTTCCTAAATACACTTCAGCATTTAAATAGATTTTTGCTAATATCATTTTTGCTACACCCTTATTAGCGCGGGCATAATTCTGGCTTGTGTTAACATCCAAAAGGTCATTTTCTACAGCAAGTAATTCTCCTTCTATATAGTCAAACAATTCCTGACCTTTAATCTCAGGTATTCTCGCAAATCCTACCAAGTCATTCTCGGTAGCAAAAGGGGCACGACCATATAAATCTAAAAGGTGATAATAGGATAACGCTCTTAGTACTCGTGCTTCTGCTCTAAAGGTTTTAATTTCTGTTCTAAGATTACCAGAAACGCCTCTTTGATCCAATTTGGCATCGGTAGTTTGACGTAAAAATTCGTTAGCCAAAGAAATTTCAAAAGTAGCTCTTGCCCAAAAACCAAGAATGATAACATTATTGGCATCCCAAGTATTTCTTTGTATTTCACGGATACCAGGGTCATTCTCATAAGACCATATTACTTCATCTGTGGTCACATCTTGCATGGTGAATAAACCTCTTATATATTGGCTTGTTCCTGCGTCAATACCTGCAAGGTTAGATTGATCAGGTCCATCTAATCCAACTAATGATAGGTTGGCATATACCCCGCCCAAAGCTTTAAGATAGTCCTCTCGGGTATTAAATACATCACTGGCGAGTAAATCATCATCATCTTCTAATTCGATATCCAAATCTCCTTCACAAGAAGAGAAGATACCTATTGATAGAAATGCGTATAAAAAAAACTTATATAATTTCATTTCCTAATTTTTTAATATTTATAATTTAACCCTAGTAGGAGTGTTCGTCCTCTTGGAAAAATGGTGTTATCGACTCCATTATTTTGAATTTCAGGATCTAAACCAGAATAATCTGTGATTATAAATGCATTCTGCAGACCTGCCCAGAACCGAAGACTAGAGATCCCTTTCATAAGATTTCGCATTGTATATCCTACTGTGATATTATCCATTCTTAAGAATGATCCATCTTCTATATAATAGTCAGAAAGAATAACATCAGGAGTACTTTGAAAATTGGTATCAGATATCGATGTTGGTGTATTATTAAATACTGTTCTAAACACGTTCCCTAGTTGTGCATTTGAAGAAGCAACATTATTATAGATTTCGTTACCAATATTCGCTCTCATGCTAAAACTAAAATCAAAATTTTTGTAATTCATACTGGATTGAAGTCCCATGATTAGATCAGGAGCTCCTTTCCCAGAAATATACCTGTCATTGTTGTTAATAACTCCATCTTGGTTTAGATCGGCATAGGCTCCTTCAATCGGCTTACCATTAGTGTCATAGATTTGTGCATATGTAAAGAAAGAAAAAGGTGCTTCGCCTTGTCTTTGTATCTGAATAGTATTTCCCGTACCGCCACCAATACCAGTAGTCAAAATATCCTGACCAAAAGCCAAACTCTCTATTTCACGATCAATGAATGTAGTGTTATAACTTAAGTTCCAGTTAAAATCACTTTTTCTAATGACATCAGCACTAATAGAAAACTCTATACCTTCTGTTATAAATTTACCAATGTTTTGGAAACCTTGGTTAGAGAAGTTCGCTGCATCAGGGATTGGAGCCTGAGAAAGTAAATCGTCTGATTCTTTTCTGAAGATATCTATTGCGCCAGTAATTCGATCATTCCAGAAACCATAATCCAAACCAATGTTATACTCGGTTATCTTTTCCCATTCTATATCTTCATTTCTAAATTGAGGTTGTACAATATTGATAACCTCTCCATCAAGAATATACTGGGTAAGAGGGCTACTTCTTCTATATCTCTGTAAATATGCATACGCTTGATCGATATCTTGTTGACCGGTAATACCATATCCTAATCTTAATCTAAGATTACTTACAGTAGAAGAGTTTCTAAGAAAGTTCTCCTCACTAATTTGCCATCCAAAAGAGGCCGAGGGAAAATACCCCCATCTATTGTCTTCACCAAATCTAGAAGTTCCATCTCTACGGATAGACGCTGTTAAAAAGTATTTATCATTAAATTTTAAATTGGTTCTTAAAAAATAAGCCAATAGTACTTCATCAGGGTCAATGGTTCTTTCAGGAAAATTAATAGGGTCGCGTTGATCGCCAGTTTCGAATTTATCTAATTCAAATTTTTGGTATGAATATCCACCTGTAGCTTCGAGATCTAATCGACCTAAAGTCTTATTGTAGGTAAGGTAAGCATCTAAAAGTCTATTTTTGATTAGTAGGTCAGTATCTGATTTGAAACCTAAAAACTCTCCTTGAGTAGCATTAAAACCAGTTGCACTTTCGGTAGATCGTTCTTGAAATCTATCTGTTTCACTATCGTCAAGACCTAAGTTTAATACAGCGCGTAGATCAGGAAAGAAATGTAATTGATAGTCTAATTTTACATTACCAAAATATCTTCTTACGTTAGCGATTTCTCGGGTTTGTAAAAGCTGTGCAACTGGGTTTCTTTGTACATTACTAGAGGCAAACCCAGTACTAGAATCTCTATATTCAAAAAATCCGCCATAAGGAGAACTTGAATCAAAAACAGGTTGTGTAGGATCAAATGTAATTGCGGCACCTTCTACTCCAGGAGCAAATCTGTTTTTTTCAAAATTCAGATTGGCATTTATATCAATTTTTAAGTGACTATCAAATAGTCTTGGGTTTAGGGATAAAGAAGAGGTGGTTCTTTCAAATCGGGATGTTTTTCTAATTCCTTCCTGATCAGATCTCCCAATTGCAAGTCTGGCAGGTAGATCTTCTATAAGAGACCCTCTTATCGATAAATTATGATCACTAGAAAAGGCTGTTCTGTATATTTCATCTTGCCAATCTGTATTAGCAGTCCCTAGATCAGCAACACGATCAGGAAAATTATCAGCGATAAATGCTCTATACGTATCAGCAGAAAAAACATCTACAGTTTTATTCACACTAGTTGCACTAGTTTTAGAATCTAAGTTAATTTGTAAGTTTCTTTTCCCTTTTTTTGTAGTGATAATGATTACTCCATTTGCTCCACGGTTTCCATAAATCGCGGCTGCAGAAGCATCTTTTAGAATAGAAAAAGATTCAATATCATTAGGGTTTATAGAAGATAAAATAGATCTAGAACCATTAGCTAGGTCACCTGGGTCATTTAGAGGTAAGCCATCGATTACAATTAGAGGGTCATTTGAAGCGTTTAGTGATGCTCCACCTCTTATCCTAATTTCAGAATTGGCTGCAGGTCCTCCATTAGTATTAATAGATACACCAGCAACTCTACCATTAAACAGGTTCTCTGGGGTGATATTATTACCTGTATTAAAACTCTCTGAAGTTACCAGAGCAACTGCCCCTGTAAGATCTTTCTTTTTTGTTGTACCATAACCAATGAGTACCACTTGGTCTAGTTCTGCAGCATCTTCCTCAAATAGGATATCTACAGTGGCTTGACCACTGTATGTTATTTCCTGAGAAACAAACCCAACATAAGAGTATACAATTATATCTCCATTGTTAACATTGTTTAAAGAGTAGTTACCGTCAAAATCAGAAGTTGTTCCATTTGTAGATTCTTTTACAATGATATTTACACCAGGAATGGGTTGACCACTTCCAGCATCGGTAACTGTTCCATTTATGGTTGATTGAGCAAAAAAACTCATTGGTATCAACCAAAATAAAAACAATGTGCTTTTGGTAAATGTTTTCATAAAATTAAATTAGTTTTTGATTGTTTTACGTCTTATATTTTCACTTTCTGCAACCAAAGTATGTAAATTCTGTGTTAATTTTTCCCTAAGTTGTAGCTGCAACCTTACGAAAACGTTTGCGTGTGGAAAACTTTTAAAATTCTATTAAAGATTTAAGTATAATTCTAGCCATATGGCATTTTTTCATGCTTAAATTTGACTTTTATTTAAAAGAAGAAATGGGAGAAACATCATATATTTTATTGATTTTGTTTAATTCAAGGTACTTTTACAGTAAATCTAATGGTGTAGAACAATAATTTATAAGGAAAACATATGAAGCAAAAAGTTACATTAAAACATATAGCAAAAGAACTCGATGTTTCTATCTCTACAGTGTCAAAAGCACTTAAAAATAGTGCAGAGATAAGTTTGGATACGAGGCAAAAGGTAAAAGCATTTGCTAAATTGTATAACTATAAACCTAATAATATTGCTCTGAGTCTAAAGAATAGAAAAACAAAGACAATAGGTATCATTATACCGGAGATTGTTCATCATTTTTTTACTACTGTAATTGGAGGAGTGGAAAAAGTAGCTAATGAAGAAGGTTATAATGTGATCATATGTTCTTCAAATAACTCGTTTGATAAAGAGGTTATTAATCTAGAGATGTTAGCCAGTGGAAGTGCTGATGGATTTATACTATCTGTAGCCAAAGAGACGCAGCTAAAAAAGGATTATCACCATATCGAAGAAACAATGAGTCAGGGAATGCCGGTGGTACTTTTTGATAGGATTATTGATGAGTTAGTATGTGATAAAGTGATTATTGATGATGCCAAAGGAGCCCAAACCGCAACAAATCACTTACTTTCTATAGGTTGTAAAAAAATTGCAATTCTTACAACTGTAGATTATATTAGTGTAGGTAAGTTAAGAACTAGTGGATATTTAAAAGCATTAAGAGCTTATGATATTCTTGAAAATGAAGAGCTTATTCTTAAGATAGAGGATGTAGAAAACTGTGAGGTAGAAATTTCAAACTTCTTAAAAGATAAAGATATTGATGCCATATTTGCGGTGAATGAATTATTTGCAGTTACGGCGGCTAAAGTGTTGAATGAGCAAGGTAAAAATGTTCCTGATGATGTTTCTATAATTGGTTTTACAGACGGAATTCTTTCTAAACATTTTATCCCAAGTCTTACCACAATTAGCCAACATGGAGAAGATATGGGGGTACGAGCTGCAAGACTCCTAATTGATAAATTAGAAGCAGATGATACTACAGTAGAAGAATATAGAACGGTTATCATAGATACAAGTCTTATTCAAAGAAAGTCTACAAAAAAATAAATAGAGATATCTTATAATT
This sequence comes from Aquimarina sediminis, assembly GCF_002895435.1. GTDB lineage: Bacteria > Bacteroidota > Bacteroidia > Flavobacteriales > Flavobacteriaceae > Aquimarina > Aquimarina sediminis. The sequence continues at coordinate 84,013 of NZ_POYJ01000009.1, read as the reverse complement.
AAAAAATTATAATATCTTTGGCTCAAGTCAAAACTTATATTTTCACTTTCTACTTAAATAAGTTTTGATAAGTAGTTTCGCTTATCATAGTAATAATTAAACATTTACTTGATGAACAAGCGTAAATTAAGTTTCTGGGAAATTTGGAACATGAGTTTCGGTTTTCTGGGGATTCAGTTCGGTTTTGCTTTGCAAGGCGGATTTATGTCCAGAATTTTTCAAACCCTAGGCGCAGAAAAGGATGCAATACCCCTGTTGTGGATCGCAGCTCCTTTGACAGGTCTTTTGGTTCAACCAATAATTGGATATTTAAGTGATCGTACTTGGAGTCCTAGATGGGGTAGAAGAAGACCCTATTTTCTGATTGGAGCAGTATTGAGCTCTATTGCTTTATTTCTGGTTCCTCACTCCCCTGTATTATGGGTAGCAGCAGGGTTTTTATGGATTCTGGATGCTTCTATTAATATTTCTATGGAGCCGTTTCGAGCTTTGGTTGCTGATAAACTACCAGAATCTCAGCGATCTTATGGTTTTGTTACCCAAACACTCATTATTGGTATAGGTACATGGGTGGCGAGTAATTTACCTTGGATGGTTTCTCAACTAGGAGTTAGTGATGCTGCCCCAACTGGTGTTATTCCGATGTCTGTAAAAGTAGCCTTTGCTATTGGAGCTTTTGTCTTCCTTATAAGTATTCTTTATACCGTATTTACGACTTCAGAATACCCTCCAGAAGATATAGAAGAGTTTGAAAGAGAAAAGAAAAAGAAGAATCAATTTATACCAGATATTATAAACAATATCGGTAAAATGCCACTTACGATGAAAAAACTGGGGCTGATTCAATTTTTTAGCTGGTTTGCTTTTTTTACAATGTGGAGCCTTGCAAATCCTGCATTAACAGAACATGTATTTAAAACCCCCGTGCCAGTTGAATCAACTTTTGATATGGAGGTTTCTGAATCTGCCAAAGCTTTTGAAGTTGCAAATACAGCATTCCAGAAATCATCTAATGATGTGGGTAGATACATGGGAACATATGGATTGTCTTCTATGGCTTTTGCCTTAATATTGACATTCTATACTTCGAGAAAAAGGATTAATAGAAAACTGGTTCATATGGGATCGCTGATCTTAGGAGGAATTGGTTTTATATCTATGTATTTTATTCCTTCTCCCCAATGGTTAACCCTTTCTTTTTCTTTAGTAGGTTTTGCCTGGGGGAGTATATTATCTATGCCTTATGCCATGTTATCTAGTTCTGTAGATCCTAAAAAAATGGGAGTTATCATGGGGATATTTAATATGTTTATTGTTATCCCCCAAATTATAGCAGCCCTGGGAGGAGTTAATTTTGCTTATAAACTTATAGGAAACGAAACCATTAATGCGATGATAGTTGCAGGAATAAGTTTAATCATCGCTGGATTTTGCAATTTATTGATCACTAATAAAGATGCAATAACATATAACCCAAAACAAACGGTACAGTAATGAAGAAAGCATTTATATTTGACCTGGATGGGGTTATTGTTGATACAGCAAAGTATCATTTTATGGCATGGCAGAACCTTGCTAATAGTTTAGGAATTTCTTTTTCTAAAGAACAGAATGAACAACTTAAGGGAGTAAGTAGAGTCCAATCTCTAGAAAAAATTCTAGACTGGGGAAACAAAACCATATCAGAAGAAGAGTTTACTAGGTTATTGTCAGAAAAAAATGAGGAGTATCTTAAATATATCTCAAAAATGGATACCACCGAGATTCTACCTGATGTACCAAGAATTTTGGATTATTTGATTTCAAAAAGACAAAGAATTGCTCTGGGATCTGCAAGTAAAAATGCCAGAGCAATTTTAGAAAAAGTAGAACTCTACACTAAATTTCATACAATAGTAGATGGAACCAATGTCTCTAAAGCAAAACCTGATCCCGAAGTATTTCTTATAGGAGCTAAAGAGCTAGAAGCATCTCCCGAAAATTGTATAGTATTTGAGGATTCGGTTGCCGGAATTCAGGCAGCAAATACAGCCAATATGATTAGTATAGGTATTGGTGATAAAGAAGTATTGCATGAAGCGGATTATATCTTTAAGAATTTTACAGAAATAACAGAAGAATTTATAAATCAATTGGTTAAGACCGAAAAAGCTTAGTTGTAGGATAAAACCATAGCATTTAGATTATGAGTACCCCAAAAAGGTAGGTGGTACATCCTATCTAACAACTAAAAATGAATAAAAAGAACAGATGAATCAAGATTATATAAAACCAGATAATTGGTCAATAATTGAAGAAGGGTTTGACCCAGAAAGAGTGAAATCCTCAGAAAGCCTATTTAGTATTGGTAATGGAGCAATGGGACAGCGTGCTAATTTTGAAGAAACATACTCAGGACCTACTTTTCAAGGAAGTTACATTGCAGGAGTGTATTATCCGGATAAAACCAGAGTAGGGTGGTGGAAAAACGGGTATCCAGAATATTTTGCAAAAGTTCTTAATGCGCCAAATTGGATTGGTATTAATGTAGAGGTTAATGGAGAGAGATTGGACCTTAATCTATGTAAGGCTGTAACCCATTTTCGTAGAGAGTTAAATATGAAAGAAGGTTGGTACCAACGTACATTTACGGCTGTTTTACAAAACGGAATAGAAATATCAGTAAAATCTACACGTTTTTTAAGCTTAGATATAGATGAGGTAGGTGCTATTAAATATGAAGTGACTCCAATTAATCAAGATGCAACAATCGTATTTATACCCTATTTAGATTCTGGTATCACAAACGAAGATACCAATTGGGATGATAAATTTTGGGATACGTACAATCTTTCACATGATGGAAATTCTGCACATGTTTTATCTAAAACAATGAAAACTGATTTTCATGTGTGTACCGGTATGCTAAATCAAATTTTTATTAATGGAAAGCTGAAGAATAGTATTCCCAAGGTAGCAATGTATGGTACCTATGTAGATTTAAAATATGCTGTTCAAACTACAAAAGAAAGTACAGCTAGTATTGTAAAATATGGTGGGTATACAGTATCTCTTAATCATAAAGAAGAGGATTTAGCACAAGCTAGTACAGCGGTACTTTCGCAAGCTTTGGAATCAGGGTTTGATGAATTGTTAAATCTACAAAAGAAAGCATGGTCAAAAATCTGGGAAATGGCTGATATTACTATTGAAGGAGATGTAAAGGCGCAGCAAGGTATCCGTTTTAATATTTTTCAATTGAATCAGACGTATCTAGGAAAAGATGCCAGATTAAACATTGGACCTAAAGGATTTACCGGAGAGAAATATGGTGGAAGTACATATTGGGATACAGAAGCATACTGTATACCATTTTATATGGCAACAAAAGATCAACTTGTGGCTAGAAATCTGTTAACGTACAGATATAACCATTTGGAGAAAGCAATTGAGAATGCCAAAAAACTTGGTTTTGTTAACGGAGCAGCTTTATACCCAATGGTAACCATGAATGGAGAAGAATGTCATAACGAATGGGAGATTACTTTTGAAGAAATACATCGTAATGGAGCAATGACATTTGCAATCTATAACTATGTTAGATATACTGGTGATTACAATTATATTGTAGAAAAAGGATTAGAAGTGATGATTGCGATAGCCCGTTTCTGGTATCAGAGAGCTACTTTTTCTACAGATAAAAATAAATATGTAATACTGGGAGTTACCGGACCCAATGAGTATGAAAATAATGTAAACAATAATTGGTATACTAATTATTTGGCAAAATGGTGTATTGAGTATTGTATAGAAAATATAAATAACATAAAATCAGAATACTTAAGTGATTATAATAGAATTATTAAAAAAACCAATTTAAGCAAAGAAGAAATTGATGCTATGTTAGAAGTAGCTGACAAAATGTATTTTCCATATTCAGAAAAACATGAGGTTTACTTACAACAAGACGGATTTTTGGATAAAGAATTGAATACAGTAGATCATCTTAATAATTCGCAACGCCCTATTAATCAAAAATGGAGTTGGGATCGAATACTACGTTCCCCATATATAAAACAGGCAGATATACTACAGGGGTTTTATATGTTTGAAGATAGGTTTACTAAAGAAGAACTAGCGCGTCATTTTGATTTTTATGAACCATTTACAGTACATGAATCTTCGCTTTCCCCTTGTGTCCATAGTATACAGGCTGCCGCTTTGGATAGAATGGATCAAGCGTATACCTTTTACTTGAGAACTTCGAGGTTAGATCTTGATGATTATAACAAAGAGGTCGAAGAAGGACTCCATATCACTAGTATGGCAGGTACCTGGATGAGTATTGTCGAAGGTTTTGGAGGTCTTAGAATAAAGAATGATACACTTTCTTTTACTCCCAAAATCCCTAAGGAATGGAGTGGGTATACTTTTAACGTTAATTTTAGAAATCAAATTCTTAACGTTAAGGTTTCTAAACAAGGCATCTCATTTAGTTTAGAAGGAAGCAAAGAATTGTTAATTTATGTAAATGATAAAAAGTTAACAATTTTTCCTAATTGTTTGATCACTGTGTGATTGATTACAGTGAAAGTAATACGTATAAACAAGTTTTGTCCCTAACCTTTTCTAAAGAGCAGAGTCGAGATATTTTAAAATGGAGAATTCTGTTTATCGACTCTGCCTATAGAAACTTCAATGTTTTTTGTTAGACGGATTGTTTTCAAAAGATATTTTTTACACATTTTTTCCAAATACAAAATACATAAAATGAGAAATAAACTAATTGTTCTTTTTTGTTGTTTAGTAGCTTTAATACAAGCTCAGGTAGAAAAAATAGAACCTCCATTTTGGTGGAGCAATATGCAAAATCCAGAACTTCAAATACTATGCTATGGAAAAAATATAGCTAAATACAATGTTGAGATTGATGGTGTAGTTATTAAAGATGTAGTAAAAACAGAAAACCCAAACTATCTATTTATAACTATAGATACCAAAGGAATTGAAACAAGTGCAGTTTCGATAGATTTCAAAGAAAATAATAATGTAGTGTTCTCACACCCTTATCAGTTTATCGAAAGAAAAGATAAATCTGCAGAAAGAAAAGGTTTTGACAGCAGTGATGTAATGTATTTAATTATGCCTGATCGATTTGCTAATGGAGATCCTGATAACGACTCTCATAAGGATACTGTAGAGAAAGTAGACCGCTCTAACCCAGGAGGACGCCATGGAGGAGATATACAAGGGATCATAAATCAGCTTGATTACCTAAATGACTTGGGGGTTACAGCATTATGGAGTACACCTCTACTCGAGGATGATGAACCAGTATATTCATATCATACTTATGCCCAAAGTGATTTGTATAAAATAGATCCAAGATATGGAACCAATCAAGATTATAAGCGTTTGGCTTCTGAGATGCACAAACTAGACATGAAACTAATTATGGATTATGTGACGAATCATTGGGGCTCAAAACACTGGATGATTAAAGATTTGCCAACCAAAGATTGGATACATCAGTGGCCAGAAGGCTTCAGGCGTAGTAACTATCGTATGACTACTCAGTTTGATAACAACGCATCTCAAATAGATAGTGAAGGGTGTATGAATGGATGGTTTGATACGACTATGCCAGATATGAATCAAAGCAACCCATTAATGCTTACATATATTACTCAAAATGCAATTTGGTGGATAGAATATGCAGATTTGGATGGACTTAGAGTAGATACCTATTCTTATAATGATAAAAAAGGGATTGCCAAATGGACCAAAGCTATAATGGATGAGTATCCTTATTTTAATATTGTAGGAGAAGTTTGGATGCACGACCAGGCACAGATATCCTATTGGCAAAAGGATAGTAAAATTGGTGCCATCGATAATTATAACTCATATTTACCTTCGGTAATGGACTTTACATTACATGATGCAATTACTGTGCTATTTAATGAAGATGAAAATTCTTGGGATAAAGGGATGATTAGAGCATATAATAATTTTGCAAATGACTTTTTGTATCCGGATATCAACAATATTCTATTGTTTTTGGGGAATCATGATACAAATAGAATTAATGAGATCTACCAGGGAGATATTAATAAGTATAAAATGGCAATGACATTATTGCTAACCACTCGTGGTATTCCTCAAATATATTACGGAGATGAGATTGGTATTTTCGGTAATAAAGATGAAAAAGGAGATGGTGATATCCGTAAAGATTTTCCTGGTGGATGACTCGGAGATACGCAAAATGCCTTTTTGCCGTCAAATACCAAAAATGGAAGAACCAAGGATCAGGAAGCTTTTTACTCTTTTACAAAAAAAGTGGTACAATGGAGAAAGAATACCACAGTAGTACATAAAGGAGAATTAATGCAATTTATTCCTTTTAACAATGTCTATGTATACTTTAGGTATACTAATGAAAAAATTATAATGGTAATCATCAATAATAATACTGAAAATCAAAAAATAGATGTTGCCAGATTTAAAGAAGGTATAAAAGATTTCAAAGTTGGAACGGATATTATTACCGATACTAACGTAGATATAACAGAAGACTTTGTAATACCAACAAAGACCTCTATGATACTCGAATTAAAATAAAGAAATAACCACGTATAAATTTATAATAAATGAAAAATATAGTTTTAGGTCTATTTGTAATTGGATTTCTATTTTCTTGCAAAAAGTCAAAAGAAGAAACTGCTACCGACACAGAAAATCTAATAGTAGAAGAAGTAATAGAGAAACTCCCACCGGTTACTGATGCTATCATGGAAAACGCAGTGATTTATGAAGCTAATATTCGACAGTATTCTCAAGAAGGTACTTTTAGTGCATTCACCAAAGATATTCCTGTTCTTAAAGAGTTAGGAGTGAAGATATTATGGGTAATGCCAATATATCCTATTTCTACAACCAAAAGTAAAGGGTCTTTGGGGAGTTATTATGCAATATCTGATTATACCAAGGTAAATCCAGAATTTGGTACAATTGAAGACTTTAGAGCATTAGTAAAAACAGCTCATGATAATGGAATTTATGTAATCTTGGATTGGGTAGCCAATCACACCGGTTGGGATCATGTTTGGCTAAAAGAGCATCCAGAATATTATACCAAAGATAAAGATGGTAAGATAACACATACAGTAGATACCGATTGGACAGATGTTGCAGATCTTGATTATGATAATATGCAGATGCGTGAGCAGATGAAAAACGATATGATATACTGGCTAAAAGAAGAAGGAATAGATGGGTTTCGTTGTGATGTAGCAGGAATGGTACCTATTGATTTTTGGAATAAAACAGTAGCAGAGCTAAAGAAGATCAAACCTGTATTTATGTTGGCAGAAGGATGGGAATCTGAGTTACTAGAAAAAGCTTTTGATATGGGGTATGGATGGGATACCCATCATAAGATGAATGATATTGCCCAAGGAAAAGCTAATGTAATCGAATGGGATAAAAGAATGACTCAGATTGATACCATGTATGCAAAAGATGATATCTTAATGAATTTTACATCAAATCATGATGAAAATTCTTGGAATGGAACTGTACAAGAAAGAATGGGAGAAGCAAAAGAGATGCTGGCTGCTCTTTCTTATCTTACTCCTGGAATGCCATTAATTTATTCAGGTCAGGAATATGATATGAATAAGCGTTTATTGTTTTTTGAAAAAGATACTATCCATAAGGAGAAGGGTAAGTTTTTTCCTTTGTATAAAAAATTGGGTGTACTCAAAAATACCAACCCTGCTATGCATGGAGGTAAAAATGCCGCTTCTTATACCCGTATCAAAACTTCAGATGATAGTAAAGTATTGGCATTTGCCAGAGAGAAAGAAGGGAATAAAATAGTTTTTATAGCAAATATGTCAAAAGAGAAGGTAAAGTATACTTTGGAATATGAAGGAAAGTTTACTGATTATCTTTCTAAAGAAGCTGTAGAAGTAAAACCAAAAAATGAATATGAGCTTAAGGCGTGGCAATACCGAATACTTATTTCAGAATAATCTAAAATGGAGTTAAGGATATAAACGTATAAAAACGGCTTGCTTAGGCAGGTCGTTTTTATATGAATACAATTTAAACTCATAATCTTCTAATAACCATTGTAATATTGTTTTTTATTAAAACAATCTGTAATAATATGTTAAAATCATGCTTTTTTTGTCAGTAAAAGCTGAATTTATTAACCGAAAACGTTTTAGTTTTTTAGCAAATTAGGTTATTACTATCAATAACGATAGATTTGACTCAATGACAAAAAAAGTTGAAAATATAGCTGTGCTAACTTCTGGAGGTGATGCCCCTGGAATGAATGCTGCCATTAGAGCAGTTGTTCGGGCATGTAGCTATTATAAGGTAAATTGTTTTGGTGTATATAAAGGGTATGAAGGTCTTATCCATAATGAGATTGAGCCTTTAAATGCACGTTCTGTACGTAACATTATAAATAAAGGAGGAACCTTTCTAAAGTCAGCTCGTTCAAAAGAATTTAGGACCATAGAAGGGAGACAAAAAGCTCACGAAAATCTTGTAAAGAATAACATTGATGCACTAGTAGTAATAGGAGGAGATGGAAGTTTTACAGGTGCTCTAAAACTATCAGAAGAATTTGATTTTCCAGTAGTAGGTATACCAGGAACGATCGATAATGATATTAACGGTACAGATTATACTATTGGTTATGATACAGCATTAAATACGGTAGTAGAAGCAATAGATAAAATTAGAGATACCGCAAGTTCTCATAATCGACTGTTTTTGATAGAAGTAATGGGGCGTGATGCAGGTGATATAGCATTAAATGCAGGAATAGGAGCAGGAGCAGAAGAAATTTTGATCCCAGAAGAAGATATGGGAGTAGAGCGACTTTTGGACTCTCTTAAAAAAAGTAAGAAAACTGGGAAAACATCAAGTATAATAGTAGTAGCAGAAGGAGATAAATCAGGTAAGAATATCTTTGAGCTTGGCGAATATGTCGAAGAAAATCTTGATGGTTACGAAGTAAGAGTATCAGTATTAGGACATATACAACGTGGTGGTCCACCAAGTTGTTACGATAGAGTACTAGCAAGCAAACTTGGTGTAGGTGCTGTAGAAACATTACTGGAAGGTAAAAGAGAAGTGATGATAGGAATTGTCCATAAGGTTGTTACTATTGTTCCTCTAACAACGGCATTGGATAAAAGATCCCATAAGCATGATGGATTAATAAAAGTAGCCGATATCACTTCGGTGTAATTTTATAAAAAAGATAACCACATTATAATTAAAAACAACTAAAAAATTAAATATGAGTACGTTAAAAATTGGAATTAACGGTTTTGGAAGAATAGGGAGAATAGCTTTTAGAATTGCTTCAGAACGTGATAATGTAGAGATTGTAGCAATTAATGATTTATTAGATGTAGAGCATTTAGCTTATTTATTAGAATATGATTCTGTACACGGAAAATTTGACGGTACAATTGAAGTTAAAAATGGAAACCTTGTAGTAAACGGAAAAGAAATTCGAGTAACCGCCGAACGCAATCCGGAAGATCTAAAATGGGATGCCGCCAATGTAGAAGTTGTGATGGATTGTACAGGTATTTTTACAACTCTTGATACTGCAGATGCTCACCTGAAAGCGGGAGCTAAGAAAGTAGTTATTTCTGCACCTTCAAAAGATGCTCCAATGTTTGTAATGGGAGTAAACCATAATGATGTTAAAGCTTCAGATACTATTGTTTCTAATGCTTCTTGTACTACAAATTGTTTGGCACCATTAGCAAAAGTTATTGATGATAACTTTGGTATAGAAGAAGGATTAATGACAACTGTACATGCAGGAACCGCAACACAAGCTGTAGTGGATTCTCCATCAAGAAAAAATTATAGATTAGGTCGTAGTGCTTTGAATAATATTATTCCTTCTACCACTGGTGCTGCTGTAGCCGTTACTAAAGTAATTCCTTCTTTACAAGGTAAATTAACAGGTATGGCTTTTAGAGTGCCTACGGCAGATGTTTCTGTGGTAGATCTTACAGTAAAGACAAAAAAATCGGTTTCTTATGAAGATCTTAAAGCAGTAGTTAAAAAAGCTTCTGAGAACGAATTAAAAGGAATTCTTGGATATACAGAAGAAGCTGTTGTCTCTCAGGATTTTGTAGGAGAATCTCAGACATCCGTGTTTGATGCTAATGCTGGAATAGCACTTAACGAAAATTTCTTCAAGTTAGTATCGTGGTATGATAACGAGTTCGGGTATTCTACCAAATTAGTTGACTTATCAACTCACGTAGGTAATTTATAAAAAAAACATGAAGTAATTCCGAGTTTGTCAAGGTATTTAGTACCCATGAAAATGAAAGTTATAAAGCTTTGACAAACTCTGTTATACAGACTAAAATGTACCTTTTTAGTACTATTTATTCTTTTTGCTAACCACATAACAAATTTTCAAAATGATTTTATTAGCTGATGGTGGTTCTACCAAATGTGATTGGATTCTTCTGGATGATGAAGGAGAAATCGTTTTTAAAACTCGTACAGAGGGATTAAACCCAGCGGTATTCGGGAAACCTCTGCTTGAAGAAAGAGTTAGAAAGAATGAAGAGCTTTCTTCGTATCGAGATAAAGTTGATATCGTTAATTTCTATGGAGCCGGATGTGGCACTATAAAGCCAGCAGAAATGTTGAAAAAAGTCTTTGAAGACTTTTTTACTAATGCCGCCGAGATTGTCGTTAAAGAAGATATGGTCGCGGCCGTTTATGCGGCCACAACAGAACCGGGTATCGTTTGTATTTTAGGTACAGGTTCTAATAGTTGCTATTTTGATGGAGATAATATTCATATGTCTGTTGATTCGTTAGGATATATTTTAATGGATGAGGCAAGTGGGAATCACTTCGGAAAAAGATTGATACGCGATTATTATTACAAAAGAATGCCACCTGAAGTTGCATCAGAATTTGAAAAACAATTCGACCTTTCGTCAGATGCGATCAAGGAAAACCTCTATAAAAGAGAAAATCCTAATACGTATCTTGCTTCTTTTGCAGAGTTTATATTTACCAGTGAGCGTAATGGTTATTTTTACAAAATAATTACTGAGGGTATTCAGGAATTTATAGAAACAAGAGTATTATGTTTTCCAGAATCACAAAATGTGCCTATACACTTTATTGGATCGATAGCCCATTTTAGCGAGGATATTATTAGAGCAGCTGTTTGGCCATATCACCTTACTGTAGGTAATATAGTAAGAAGACCAATAGATGGGATTATTGATTATTATCGTACTGAAGTAATAAAAAAAAAAACTGATAAGGTCTGAACTTATTCTTAGTTAGAGTATATAATTTTAAAACGATTTGGCTACTTTTTATTGTGATAGAATTAATCAAATTCTCCTATTTGATGTAGCCATAATCTTTTAATTTTGAAAGAATAAAGATACAGGGTGATTTAATTTTTTGAGACTATTTTTTTTAAGTCTTGTTTACAATTGGATGTTTACTCTAACTAGAGTTTCTATTTTATGATAAATAAAATGTAATATCCAGAATCGTTAGACTCTTTAAATGTTTAAATGAGCGGAAGTATTTAATTAAATTTCCTTACAATATTATCTATTAATTCAAATTCTTCTTTTGCATTGAATAGTAGATCAAAGTAAATTGTTGATTATTCGTCTAACGCTTGTTTAATAAGTTTTAATGCTTTTTCAGAATATGAAAGTTGTAAAGCTGATTGATGTCCTTTTTCAGACATTTTACGCCAGGTTTTTTGTAAAATATCGATTACCTTTTCTTCAGTATGTTTTTCTAAAAACTCTTCATAATAGAAATTAAGAAAGACAAGGCAAATTACGTCTTCGAGAATTTGGGTTTCCTCATCTTTTTTTAGTTTTTTCTTCTGTAACAAAAAGGAAACCCTGTCTATTGTTTGGGTATCATATCCTAAATCTTGAAGTATTTCTGATGCTTTTCTAGCATGGAACTTTTTTAAATCTTCTCTCCATTTAAGATATCCTATACGATCCATTGGATAACCAGAACGAGGTATCTCCCAACGACATATGTGCTGAGAACGTGCTGCTAATTTTAATGCGTCAGAAGCATCTGATTCAAAATCTTCTAACGTTTGAGTCATTCTCTGTCCGTAGATTAATTCTTTGGCAATAGGCTTGCCGTTTACAATTTCTGTATTAGGATCCTCGGCATTTGCCTGATCAAATAGTGTATATGCTTCAGTTATTATTTTGGTAGTCATATAGGCGTGTAGATTGATATTCCTACAAAGTTAGAGTTTTTTGAGGGAGAATATATGGTAGAGAATCAAATATCTTTTCCAATTCTATAAAAACTATATCATCTTTTGTAGAAAATATTAAAGACCAATAGGGACGTAGGTATCAATAAAGGTACTTTTGCTCGAAAACTGTTTATGTCTAAATTGCAGCCGAAGAGTATCTTTGGTAAGCTTGAGGATTTTTAAAAACTTATAATTTTTATCCACTTTCATAATCTCAGGAAGTTGATCACTGGTTATTTTAATATATGAATTCTCTACTTTGTTTTTAGTAATCTTCCAATTACCAGAGAGCGAGGAACCACAATCCTTATACTCACCATTATTATCTTTCATTGTCATATCGGGATAATAAGTAATCCTATAAGAAAGAAAGCAACCACTCATATTCATACGAGTGCCATTATTATATCTGTATGCGATTTTCCAGGTTTTTCCAGATTCTCCAGCTAATAGTTCTAGGGCATTTTGAGGTAGTACATTAGATTTCTTATTGGTTTTTGAACAAGAAACAGCACCAATTAGGGTAATTATGATTAGTATAGGCAATATAAATTTCATCATAGTAATCATTTGACATTACAATGTATAAAAAATTATAGTGAACTTATGTCAATACTTTGTAATTGTTAATACTTATGTGAAAAAGTATTCTAAAGGTTTATTTTTTAAGTAGGTTTTAAGCCTATTTTTACCGCGTAGTTTTAGTGTTATTAGATTTTGATTAATAACCTAAAGTATATGAAAATTGGACTAGCCTATGACAGAGTATGTACTTTTAACAGATGAGCAAAGTTATTTTGTTGAGTATCTTATTGGAGAATTGGTATTATCAAATAGTATCAGTGAAGCAATGAAATTTGATGATGAGCATCTTGCCTTAAAGTTTAAGAAGATGCTACATAATTCTTGTAAACTTACAACTAGTGTTAATACGTATATAGGGTAGGGTCAAAATAGATTTTAAGAGCTATTTACTTACCACTAATTAGTCTTAAAATGTAATCTAATTCAGAATCCTTACCAGAGATTAAATCTTGGACAGAGAGGATAATGTGTTTGTCTGGCGGGACACCTGATCCTTTGGGGATTGTTCTGTCTTTTACATAGTTGTTAAATCTTTCCATATACATGGACATGATTATTTTAGAATTTGGAAATTCATAATACACAGGGAAATCCCCATTAAAAAAATAATACCCGCCACCTGTTTCTTCACCCACTATAGTAATATTTGGATTGTTTTTAGCATTTAAAACAAAAGTAGACCCTGTAGAAAAAGTAGCCCCTCCTGCCAACACATATACATTACCTGTAAACCTATCTTTATCAGGAACCATAATAGCTTCCATATCATCAAAAGGAAGTTTCCAACCATCATAAATAGGGTGATTGTTATACTTGTCTTTTAAGAATTGTTTTTCGTTAAAAAATGTCCTGGTCACGTATTTTTTTTCAGGGATAGAGAGCGAAGCTACGTATTTACTAGAGACTTGCTTAAACAGATTATTAGAAATAAAAGAGTATAAATGAACAGCATTGGATCTAAAACCTCCATCGTTATGCCTAACATCGATGACTAAATGTTTGATCTTTTTTTGTTTTATCTCTTTAAAAATCTTTGTTAGATGCGATTCAAAAATTCTAGTATCACTATTAAACGAATTTACTATAAGTATAGCAGTTTTCAGTTTTTCTTTATAATAAACATGAGGTGTTTTATTGCTTATAAATGTATTGAAAAAATCAAAACCGCTTTCTTTTGTATGATATTTGGCAAAATAGCTGTTACGTTTTGTATTTCTGCGTCTTACTTTTGTAAAAGATTCGGCAGATAATGTGAGGTCTTTTTTTACACCATCAGGCTCAGTATATTCAATATGATACTTTTTTTTAATACCATATTCATATGCCAGATACAGACCCAATTTCAATTCTATTTCTCTATATTTTTTAGTGATACTATATCCATCTACAGGAACATATTTTTTTAATTTTTCCAGAATTATGGATGCTTTTTCTCCATTGATACTGTTAATTTTTGAACCAACCGGAATTCCAAAATCTTCAGTATCCGTATAAAAATCGGTATGGATCAATTTTAGAATCAAAGGAAAGTAATATTGATCTGTCTTTATCGTATTTGGAACGAACAATTGAAGATGTCCATCTTTAATATGATCAGTAATATGTAGCATTTTTTTATAAAGAGCAATATCCAATAGCTCTTTGGTAAAGGACTTTTTTGTGTTTTCAAAGACATAATCCAAAGAATCATTCGCGACATATTCATACAAACTAGGATGTCCCTTTTTTAGAATGTTTTCAAAGATTTTAAAATCTTCTTTAGCTCCTAATGAGTCAAGCTTTCTTTGTGCGGAAAGAGTGCATGAGATGATATAAAAAAGTACAAAATATTGTATTTTTTGCATTAGATAATTTTGAATGTATACCTTAATTAACTTCTTTAGACAAGGAGTTGTTGCATTTTTTGTTTTCCCTAGTGTAAAAATAGTAAAATTAGATTGCGAATTCTACATTAAAAACTGAACTTTAATAACAATAAAAAAAGAACATACAAACTGTATGTTCTTGTAGAAGCAGAAAGCATATTATTTTTTTAATTCAATTTACGCAATTGTCGTTGAATTTTTCTTATTGCCGATTCGATAGATTTTTCTGGCTCGATTACATTGTATTCTCCCCAGAATTTTGGGTCAGAGAAACCAGAAGCTTCATCGCTGATAACAACAGATGACTTTAATCGATCTTTTGGTTTGATGGTTTGGTTATCGATATTTTTTTTCCAATCGGTTATTGCCATTTCGACATTTAGCTTATATACCGAATTGAATAGTTTCTTTTTCCAATTTATTTTTACAGTGAGATCAATACGGCCATAGCCATAATACCATTTACCATTTTTTTGACGATAATCAATGTTGTATGACGCCTGAGTAGGTTGTACTTTTGCATTTCTTGGTTTTTTTCTTACAAACATTCTACTTACCTCTTCTTTGTCTTCCATATTTAGGCTATAGATAGCTTTGGTCATAGCAAGTGTTTCAGAGTCTATATAAAGTTTGCCAAAATACAAGGGTTCTTTTATATGCGAGCGTTGTTTAAACTTTAAGACATAAATATCTTTATTATTAATCTTAGTAGATTTATCAAAAGTAAAAATATAGGTATCGGTCATGTTTTCTGTAAAAAGAATTTCAGGGTTTTTCATCACATCTATATATAGTGTGCTCGTAGGTCCCCCTTGTAGCTTTAACGTCAAAGTGTCTAACTTTTTGTAATCTGCACTTTTTCGAGCTTTGAAGAGTTTTATAACATCTGTTTTTGGAGACTCGTATGGGTTTTTGTATACATCTACAACAGCTTCAGAAAGAGAAACATAAGTTCTTCTTTTTTTAATTGTTTCTCTATAAAAAGCAGTCATGATGGTATTGTCGTTTATATAGTTTGTTCCCTTTTTCTTTAATACTGCACGTATTAAAGCTTCTGGATCTTTGGGGCCAATATTAACTTCTCCTAATTCTGTTATAGAGACATCGAGTTTTATTTTTAATTTTTTTTCACCAAAATCAGAAAGAGGAATGATTTTGTCCAAATAGCCAAGATGAGAAATTACAATCTTGCCACTTGCCATATCTTTAGGTACTTTTAATAAAAATTCTCCTTCATCGTTAGTGATTGTAGAAATATTGGTATTATCAACAGTGATAGTTACAGAGATTAAAGGTCTATTTGTTTCCTTATCCAAAATATATCCATTATACTCGTTATAATTAACGGTATCTTCTTGAAAATAGGTAAATGCATTTATGTGTGTTGTAAATCCAAATATCAACAAAACAAATAACAAATGGTCAATGCGTTTTTTATAAAATATTTTCTTTTTAATAATCATCGCTCGGGCTTTTTGGTTGAGTATTTTTTTAGAAGAGCTTCGTCTTACTTTACAAGATAAGGATTTTTAGTAAAGAAATTTTATGAGATAAGTTAAAACCGGTGGTTTTACTTAATTGTGTAGTGTCTGAGAATACTGTTTAATGGTATTCATGATAGTTTCCAAACCAATTTTTGAGCTTAATATTTAAAATTTCTGTGGTAAAAGGTTTAGTTATATAATCATCAAGACCTTTGGCCATGTAACGTTCTGCATCGCCTGGTAATGCATTGGAGGTTAAAGCAATTATTGGTGGGACTTTTGTATGATTTTTGCGTATAAGATTAGATGTTTGAACACCATCCAATTCAGGTAAATTAATGTCCATTAATATAAGATTATAGGTGTCTTCTTTATACATGTTTACTGCTTGTCTTCCGTCTTTTGCGATATCTACTGTACACCCTAAATATTTTAAAATTTGTTTCGAGACAAGAATGCTAGTTTCAGAGTCTTCTACGAGCAGCACATGTAGATCGTATTTGTTCTTTTGTATACAAGCTGTCGTTTTTTCTTTTAGGATTACTGGTTTATGAGAGGCGTTTGCTTTAAAGGTAAACCAGAAGTTGCTACCTTTTCCAAGTTCACTTTTTACGCCTAATTCCCCATCCATTAGGCTTACCAGATTTTTGCAAATAGTAAGCCCTAATCCAGTTCCTTCTCCTGTTATAATAGATTCTTGATGGAATTGGCTAAAACGAGTAAAAAGTATTTCTAGATCCTTTTTATCAATCCCAATTCCGGAGTCCTTGACTTCTACTTTTATGGTTAACTCTTCATTTATTCGAGATAGAAGTGAAGCATGTATAGATATTGCTCCCGTATCTGTAAATTTTACAGCATTACCAATTAGGTTAGAAATAACTTGCGTTAATCGGCTGCCGTCTGCCATTATATTTTCTGGTAACTCTTCTGAATATATTGAGGTAATATCAATGCCCTTGGTAATAGCTGTTGCCAAAAAAAGATCAACATTTTGATTGACTATATTTTTAAAATTAACATCAGTAGGTAATAAATCAAATTTACCAGCCTCTATTTTTGCTAAATCTAAGATTTGATTCAGGATATCCAATAGATTGAGGGAGGAGTGATGAATCGTTGTTACATACTCTTTTTGAAGATCATTTAACTTGGTATTTTTATATAATAAATCTATCATACCCACAACACCAACCATTGGGGTTCGGATTTCATGACTCATATTGGCAAGAAACTCTTGTTTAAACTTTGAAGCTCTTAGTATTTGTTTATTCTTCTCTTTTAACTTGTCAAGATTTCTACCTCCGAACATAGCGAATAATCCTAAAAAAATAGGAGCTGAATCTATTATGTAGTGAATTGGATAGTTTTGTTGTACATAGGTAAATGACTTCCATGTATATTCAAGATCGAGTCTTGCTATATCTATGCCAGTTGCCAAAATTGGAAATAGAAAACCAAATAACATACCATAGAGAGTGTATTTACTCGCTTCAGATTTGAACCATGATATTCTCATCATACTAATTTATTTGGTTAGGTCCTGTTTGTTAATTTAGTGTTTTAGAGTTGGTAGTAAAAGGGTATGATTAGAGGTTAATTGTTATATATGCATTGTCTTAATACTGGTATTGATGTTTATAAGGTATTGAATAATCTACAAAAAAAGAAAAGGTTTTTAAAAAATCCACGACAGAACTTTGCCGTGGATTTTTAACCTTACTTCTAATGATTGAATTATAATTTAAAAACTATCTTTCTTAGTTTGTATCCATCAACTTTTATTAAATAGGTCTTTGGATCTACATAATTTTGAATATACTCATCAACTTCTCCTTTGTCTAGTAATCTTCCAGACATATTATATAAACTGTAGTTTACTCCTAAAGGAACGTCTTTTATATGTTTAAAAGTTTTTTGATCTGTACTTTGTTGACATGTATCATCAGCCAGAAATCTATTGATAAAAGTAATTCTTCCTTGCTCTTCTCCTTCTAAAGTAACAGTAGCACTATCATCAATATCTATGATTCCGGTACCTGTTAAATCTCCAAGAATTATTAAACATGCGTTTCTTACTTTTATACGAACTCCATCTTCAAGATGTAGGCTTTCTGTAATAAAAATAACACCTTCTTCAGTGTTTTCATCCAAACCATCAACAATAGTGTTTTCTGTAACTGACATTAACTTGTAAGAGATGTCAATTTTGGTATTTGCAAAAGTAATACTTGTTAAAAACAAGACTAGTAGGGGTAAAAATCTTTTCATGAGTTTGGTTTTGGGGTTGAACTTATATTTTTTTGTAAGATTTATCTTACTTGATTTGATTTTTTATCGTTGTAAAACACATAATCAACGACAATATACAATATTTTATGTTAAAAACGTAATTTTATTGTGTTCAATATTGAGTATTGTTAAATATTTTGGAGTGAAACTTAAGGGAAACCCCTTTGATTACTGGAAATTTTCCGAAATGACTTTTTTTTATTTTTTTTTAAATTATTCAAGTAATCTGCTATTTATTTGATTATTAGTAGGTAATAAATAAAAACGAATTAAAAATTAGGAGTATTTGTTTTATTAAGTAGATTTATAATATTCTTAGAAACCTAATTTTTACTGTAAATGATAGAACTGTTGTTGTTTTTTCAACGCTTTAGCACATGGTTCAAAATACTACTGACCGAATTGTCTAATAATTTTATTAGCCTCTTTTTTATTATAGCTTTATATTTTGCTTTATGGCACTTTCCTCAAACCACTGATTTGTTATTAATACTAAATCAAGCAGATGCTTTTTTATTCGAAGTTCCTTTGTATTTTTTTCTTCTTATGACTTCAGCTTTCTTAATCTGGAATATTCCTAAATATTTCTATTATTATAATTATAAAGATATCTCATTCTCTAATCTAATAGGTTTTATACCAAATCAGCATTACAAATATCAGGATAAAAATAGCGGAGTAAGTTATAGTTATATAGTTAGAATGCATATGAGAAAGGTAGTACCCAGGATTTTGGCACTATTATTATTAATTATTTCGGCTTTAAGTATTCTTAATGCTATGGTCTTGTTTGGTCTTAGTAATACATATACTAATTTCCTGGATCCTGCAAACTCCTTAATTTTTAGCATCTTTTTTTTGCTGTTATTCTCAGAGCCTATTTTATATGATCATCTGAGAGCATCTTTTAATAAGATTCCAAAAACTAATGTGTTTTTAATATTGTTAGCCTTTGGATTAGTTATATTTATTATATCTCTGGGTACTTTAAATACTCAAACAGAAAAAGATTTGGGAAATCTATTTTTATCTAATTGTGCCCTTGCCTTATTCTTCTTTATCCTGTCTTTTAACAGTTATCGTTTCTTAAAAGAATTCCCAATAAAGTGGTTTTATGGAATTGTGCTGGTAACAGGTTTTGTTTTATTGATTTTGTCTTTGATTCTTAGTCTAATTCCTGTGTGGGCAAGTAGAATAAACCCCTTATCTATTTTGATATTATCATTTATAAGTTTGTTTATGATAAGTTTTGTGTTGATTCTTTTAGGTAAAAAAGTTAAGCTACCCTTGTTCACAGTCGTTGTTGTTTTGTGTTTATTCTCGACAAGATTTTTCTCAAAAAATTCGGACCACTATCAGCTTATTTTAAAACCAACAGAAACAGCTAGACCTATGATGGAAAAATACATTTATCAATGGATAGTCGATAGAATTGATATTATTAAAGAACAAAAAGGACAATTCTCTGTATTGTTAGTTTCATCAGAAGGAGGAGGGTCAAGAGCTGGGCTTTGGTCATTTTTGGTACATAGTTATTTGTATGAAATGTCTGACGGGAAGTATTTTGAAGAAAATTTGTTATCATTATCCGGAGCCTCGGGAGGTAGTGTTGGTAATGCCATGTTTTTTGCAGAAGCTCGATATGCAACACTACACAAAAAACAAGCTAACTTTAAAACGATACCTAATCATACCAAATTATCTACAAAATATAAAGCTAGTTCTGTTTATAGGCAAAATTACCTATCGACATCTCTACTCTCATTATTAGGGAGAGATTTGTTTAAAGAAGTAACTGGTTTGTTTAGTTTTAAGAATAGAGGGCAGTTATTAGAAGAGCAATGGAGTAATGCATTCAAAAAAAACTTTTTCAAAAAATCTAATGATGAGATTTTACAAAAAGAATTTTTGTCTTTTTATCAAAATACTTTTAATAAAGATAAAAAGATTATAAGTAATAACTTACCTCCTCTTTTGTTGATCAATACCACACACACTCAAACAGGTAATTATAATATTATAAGTCCGGTTAAATACACTCATTTAAAACCTTTAATTGGTATGGAGGATTTTATCGAAAACCTACAAAGCAGTTATCCAGGTAATTCAATCGGATTGTCTACAGCAATGAGAATAAATGCTAGTTTTCCCTATATAACGCCTGTTGGAGAAGTAAGGAGAATTACCAAATCAGGTGAATTATACTCTGATCAGTATGCAGATGCAGGATATTACGATAATATTGGAGGTAGGGTTTCAAAAGGAATTGAAGAGGTTTTGAATAAGGTAGTACAAGATTCTTTTCCTGAATTACAAAGCAAGATTAAAATTAAACATTTGATTATAGCCAATGATGAAGAACGTAAAATAGTAAAAACACAAACGCAACTAGAAGCTCCTTTAACAACTTTACAAAATGTTAGATATGGTCACACTCAAGAAATGATTAAAAAACTGGGAACCGCTTATATTGTTAAACTAAAACCAACAATAATACCACTGTCTTCATCAAGATCACTGTCTAAAAATTCTGAAGAAACTATAATGATTAAGCCTGTCTTGCCATTAGGGAGATATTTATCAACAGTAGCTATTAGATCAATGGAAGCTAGATTAGATATGGTAAAACCGCAATTAGATTCGATTTTAGTTATAAAATGAGACAATTGTCATTATTTTTTGTATTTTTGTCATAAATTATAAAGCTATGAGTGCAGTATCTCCATTAGATTTTGACAGTTTTGAAAATAAAGGGCTATTACGATATTTAAATATAGACATTCCTCTAAGAAATATGTATGATTTTATTGAGTTGTCAAGAAACGGAATAGATAAAAAAGCATTGTTACATCTAGCAAAAACTATTGATTTTGATCTTAAAGAGTTAGCACATATTCTTCATATGTCTGAGCGCACTATCCAACGGTATGATCTTAATAAGAAATTAAATACAGAGGCAAGCGCCAGAGTTTTGCAATTAGCTAAACTTTATGCAAAAGGAGAAAATATTTTTGGAGACCTTAATCGATTTAAAAGTTGGATGGAGCATCCAAGTGTAGCACTAGCTATGAAAAAACCAAAAGAACTTTTGGACACTACTTTTGGATTTCAATTACTTAATGAAGAATTGGTTCGTATCGAACATGGAATTTTTGTATAATGCAGGTATACCGAATAGCAAAACAAAAATATATTAAAGACCTCACCGGGATTGGTGCAAAAACAGTAGGAGGAAGATGGAATCCCAAAGGTGTTGCAGTTTTGTATACAAGTACTACGGCTGCACTTTCTACATTAGAAGTTTTGGCTCATTTGCCAGCGGCATATTTTCCAGATGACATGGCACTGGCAACTATAACTGTACCTGATGAATTAATAACTACAATAGATATAAAAAAAGTACCAGATAATTGGAATAAAATTCCAGTACCAATAGAAGTACAGAACTATGCCATG
This sequence comes from Aquimarina sediminis, assembly GCF_002895435.1. Lineage (GTDB taxonomy): Bacteria > Bacteroidota > Bacteroidia > Flavobacteriales > Flavobacteriaceae > Aquimarina > Aquimarina sediminis. The sequence goes on along the minus strand of NZ_POYJ01000009.1, from coordinate 62,021 downwards.
CACTGGATAATTGAAGAAAAATACTTAGGTCTAATGGTGCCAAGTATTATAATTCCTATGGAACAAAACCTTCTTGTTAATCCATTACATCCAGAGTTTCACCAAGTAAAACTTCTCAATATAGAACCGTTTTCTTTTGATACCAGATTATTAAAATAATAGTTTCAGGGAGGAGGCAACTCAAATATTGCAAGTTTATTGTGTTTAGAATCTTATTTTTTCGTTAAAACTACATCCAAAAACCGGTAACATATTTCATTTTGTATAAATTACGCGCTCTATATACGTAACGAATTCTCAATTCAAACGTCATATGGAAGATAACTAATCTTAATTTAATAACAGAATGATTATAAAAATGAAAAAAATACATTTTTTGGCGGTACTCATTCTCGCTTTTGTAAGTTGTAAAAATGAAACAAAAAAAGAGGATGTTGATACTAAAGCTATAGCCGAAGTTGAAAAAATTCCAGGAATAGTTCTGGAAAATATGGATTCTACCGTGAGTCCAAAAGAGGATTTCTACAATTACGTTAATGGTAATTGGATGAAAACCACAGAAATTCCCGAAGATAGAACACGATGGGGTGGTTTTGGTGTTTTGAGAAAAAAAACTGATGATGATGTTCTAAAGATTTTGGAAGAAGCAAAAGCTAGTGGTAAATATGCAGCAGGTACTGATCAGCATAAAGCGTTGTCCATTTTTGAATCAATAATGGATACTACAGCAAGAGATAAGGCAGGTGTTGCACCATTACAACCTACCTTAGATAAAATTGCCACAATAAAAAACATTAAAGATCTACAAGAAGTATTAGCTACAGAAACTGCTGTAACTGCACCATTCTTTGGATTTACTTCATTTCCTGATTTAAATAATAGTGATATCAATGCTCCATATGTTACTACTGGAAATTTAGGGTTACCTGATCGTGATTACTATTTAGATCAAGATGATAAATCAAAGGAAATCAGAGGTCAATACCTAGATCATATCACTAGAATGCTTCAGTATATCGGTGATACAGAACAAGAAGCACGTAAATCAGCAGAGACTATTTTGGCTATAGAAACTAAACTTGCCGAGCCTAGATTAGATAAAGTACAGAGTCGTGATGCTCGTAACTTCAATAATCCTAGAAGTGTTACTCAACTTTCAGAAATGACACCATCAGTAGATTGGATTAAATTAATGAAAGACCTTGGAGTAGAAAAACAGTTGGATACTGTTATGGTTTTAGAACCAAAATATATGAAAGCTCTACAAGGAGTGTTGGCAGATACAGGAATTGAAGACTTAAAAACAGTATTAAAGTGGTCTACATTGAATAATGTAACAGGAGCACTTTCTACAGAAATAGAAAAAGCAAACTGGGATTTTTATAGCAAAACACTTAGTGGAGCTAAAAAACAAAGACCATTAGAAGAACGTGCATTAGCTAGAGTAAATGGTTCTGTAGGAGAAGCTATCGGTCAATTATATGTTGATGCTAAGTTTCCGCCAGAAGCTAAAGAAAAAGCTGAAAAAATGATAGCAAATGTCATTAAAGCTTACCAAAAAAGAATTGAAGCTTTAGATTGGATGAGTGACAGCACAAAAGCAAAAGCTATTGAAAAACTTGATAAATTTACGGTTAAGATTGGTTATCCTAATAAATGGGAAGATTACTCAACATTGGGAGTAAAAGAAGAAAACTCTAATTTTGAGAACACTATGGCAGTGTCTAAATGGTCTTTTGATAAATCCATTTCAGAAATTGGAGAACCAGTGGATAAAACCAAATGGGGAATGTCTCCTCAAACAGTAAATGCATATTTCAACCCCTTGTTTAATGAAATTGTTTTTCCTGCGGCAATACTTCAACCACCTTTTTATAACTACACAGCAGACGATGCCGTTAATTATGGCGGCATAGGAGCAGTAATTGGACATGAAATATCCCACGCATTTGATGATTCTGGAGCTCGTTTCGATGCAGAAGGAAATCTTTCTAATTGGTGGACAGAAGATGATCTTACTAAATTTACAGAAAGAGGGAATGCTTTAGCAGAACAATATAGTGCTATAGAAGTATTAGATAGTGTTTTTATCAACGGGAAGTTTACTCTAGGTGAAAATATTGGAGATTTAGGAGGAGTACTTGGTGCTTATGATGGGTTACAGTTGCATTTTGCAGAAAACGGAAGACCAGAAGATATTGATGGATTTACTGCAGAACAGAGATTCTTTATGTCTTGGGCAACTGTATGGAGAACAAAGATTAGAGAAGATGCTTTGAGAACTCAAATCAAAACAGATCCACATTCTCCAGGAGATACAAGAGCGATACAACCGTTATTAAATATCCAGGCATTTTATGATGCCTTTGACATTAAAGAAGGTGATAAGATGTATTTAGCGCCAGAAAAAAGAGTACATATCTGGTAATTCTAATCATTTGAATTATAAAAAAAACCCTGCTAATTCAGCAGGGTTTTTTATGTATAGATTGATACCAAATGGTATTAACTTTCTTTTATTTCATTCATCAATAGGAAAGCTTTGTTCACGTATTCTTTTTCCAAAAACAGGGTAAAGTAATTTGAGGTAGAGATAACTTCAAAAACAGGGATACCTTCGTAAGCCAAAAGCTTAAAAATATAAAAATACAAACCAATTATCTTAGAATTATCTTCAGACAAGGCTATAGAGATAGATGATAAATCATCGGTTACCGAAATACATGTTTCATTTTTGAAATGCTTTTCAACAGTATTTTTAAGTGTAGAAGTCACTAGTATATTACTCTCCTGAAAATTACTTGAATAAGTAAAATAAGCCTTAGCTTCATCTTTAACACTATCCAAAAGGTTGCTCTGACTTGTTAGTATGCTGTTAGAGTTTAGGAATGTATATTCTGTAATTCCTGACCTAACAACAATATCACCCAAGTTCCTTAAATTATCAAGATTTTTAATCCTCCTTGGATGATAACGTCGTAATGCCATTACGATAGAACCTGGTTTAACAGGTTTTTTCATAACTTTTTCAACTTTTGGTAATAAGTCAACAGCTAGAGAACTAAAATTAATAATATCCCTAGATAAAGCATCTTCAAGAAAAGGCTGGTGCCGTAGTATATTATGCACACAATCAGTAATTGTTTTCATTGTTACATATTTAACATTCTGTGCAAATTTATGCTTTTTCTTTTAAAATATTTATTATTTGTACATTATTAATTAATTATGCACTGTTGAAAAATTGAAAAATCAAGATTGATGAAAGTTTTAAAGTTTGGTGGTACTTCTGTTGGGTCTGTAGAAAACCTAAATAAAGTTAGAGAGATTTTAACGGCAGATCAAGAAAATAAAATTGTAGTTTGTTCTGCAATGTCTGGAGTTACAGATCAACTAGTTCGATTAGTCGAAAATATAAAATTTGATGATGCAGAGGCAATTACTAGAAACTTACACCAGCTAGAGAGTAAACATAGTGATGTTATTGATGAGCTAATTGAAGATCAAGAAACAAGAAATGCTCTTAAGGACGGTTTATCTACTATGATAACTGAAATGTTTGAGATAGCAAGCCAAGAATATTCTGAAATAATAAATTCAAGAATCATAACGTATGGAGAAACTATTTTAACTTACATTTTCTCTGGTTTTTTAACTTCGATAGGAATACATAATGTGTTGTTGGACGCCAAAGAGTTTATGCATGTAGATTCTATAGAAAACCCCAATATTGAAAAGGTAGGCACAAGACTGAATAATGTTATTGAGAATAGTGAACAAGCTTCTTTATACATCACGCAAGGATTTGTTTGTAGAAATGAAAAAGAACAAATCAGTCATTTAAAAAGAGGAGGAAGCGATTATACATCAACTATAATAGGTGCGGCATTGAATGCTTCAGAAGTACAAATATGGACAGATATTGATGGGTTACATAATAACGATCCTAGATATGTTGATGAAACACGCCCTATTTCTCACCTTACATACAATGAAGCAGCAGAATTAGCATATTTTGGGGCCAAAATTCTTCACCCCCAAACTGTATCTCCAGTTGTTGGTAAAGATATACCTGTACTTCTAAAGAATACGTTTGCTCCAGATGCGCCAGGAACCGTTATTTCTAATAAAACATATCAGAAAGGATTGAAAGCAATTTCAGCAAAAGATGGAATTACAGCTATCAAAATCAAATCTAATCGTATGTTGATGGCTCATGGATACCTAAGAAGAATTTTTGAAGTTTTTGATAACTATCATACTTCAATAGATATGATTACGACATCAGAGATCGCAATATCATTAACAATTGATGATACAAGTAATCTGGATAAAATTGTTAAAGAAATAGAAACCTATGCAGAGGTGACTGTAGATCAAGACCATAGTATTATTTGTATCGTAGGAGAATCTGTAATCAATGATAAAAACTCATATAAACTTTTTGAGATATTAAATTTTATTCCTGTACGTATGGTATCATATGGAGGTAGTAATAATAATATATCAATTTTGGTAGACACTAAAGACAAAATACCAACATTAAGGTTTCTAAACGAAAAACTGTTTCAGGCTCAGGTAGAGGCAGTTGTATAATTGTTTGTTATGTAATTCAATTTATACAAGAACGGAAAGTAGGGCACAGGCTTCGGTATCATACGTAATATATCTATAAGAGGCTAAAAACCCTACTTTTTTAATTAAGTATGTACATAGGAGATGCTTTTTATATAACCAATACAAAATTCTAGTTTCATTTTTTAAAACTCGCTATTATTATGTTTGCATTTATGTAAAAACACAAATATGCTTACAAAAGTTTTTGGGAGTTCTGTTTTTGGAGTTGAAGCTACTACAATTACAGTCGAAGTAAATATTGACAAAGGGATAGGGTATCACCTTGTTGGCTTGCCTGATAATGCAATACGTGAAAGTAGCTATCGAATTGCCGCAGCTTTACAAAACAATGGTTATAAATTACCAGGAAAGAAGATTACCATTAACATGGCTCCTGCAGATTTAAGAAAAGAAGGATCTGCATATGATCTCACCCTGGCATTAGGGATTCTTGCTGCTAGTTCACAAATCAAAGGAACCACTATTTCTGAATATCTAATAATGGGAGAATTATCTCTCGACGGAAGCCTGCAACCAATAAAAGGAGCATTACCAATAGCGATTAAAGCCAGAGAAGAAGGTTTTAAGGGATTTATACTGCCAAAACAAAACGCTAAAGAGGCTGCGATAGTAGATCACCTCGAAGTATATGGAGTTGATAACATCAAAGAAGTGATAGATTATTTTGATGATAAAGGAGCATTAGAGCAAACCATAGTAGATACTAGAGATGAGTTTTTTACAGCACTTGATAATCCTGAGTTTGATTTTGCAGATGTAAAAGGACAAGAAAGTATAAAACGATGTATGGAGATCGCAGCAGCAGGAGGGCATAATATCATACTGGTAGGTCCTCCAGGAAGTGGTAAAACAATGATCAGTAAAAGGTTACCTGGTATATTGCCACCTATGTCATTGCAAGAAGCTCTAGAAACTACAAAAATTCACAGTGTCGTTGGGCGTATTAAAGATAATGTTGGGTTAATGGCACAACGTCCATTTCGTAGCCCGCATCATACAATATCTAATGTTGCATTAGTGGGTGGAGGGAGTTATCCACAACCAGGAGAAATATCATTATCTCATAATGGAGTGTTGTTTCTTGATGAACTTCCAGAATTTAAAAGAGAGGTGTTAGAGGTTATGCGTCAACCTCTGGAAGATAGAGAGGTGACCATATCCAGAGCCAAGTTTACTGTTACCTACCCTTCTAGTTTTATGCTGGTAGCTAGTATGAACCCTAGTCCTGGAGGATATTTTAATGACCCGAGTGCTCCGGTAACCTCCTCTCCAGCAGAAATGCAACGCTATCTTAGTAAAATATCAGGACCATTATTAGATAGAATAGATATTCATATAGAGGTTACTCCTGTGCCCTTCGATAAGCTTAGTGAAGAGCGAAGAGGAGAATCTAGTGTCGAAATAAGAAAAAGAGTAATCAAAGCCAGAGACATACAGACCCAAAGATTCTCTGATTTTAAAAGTATACATTATAATGCGCAGATGGGGGTAAAGCAAATAAAACAACATTGCTCCTTAGAGAAAGCATCAAAAGAGTTATTAAAAACTGCCATGGAGCGATTAAATCTCTCTGCTAGAGCCTATGATCGAATTCTAAAAGTATCAAGAACCATTGCTGATCTCGAGGGTTCAGAATCCATACAAGGAGATCATATCTCAGAAGCAATACAATACAGAAGTTTGGATCGTGATGGTTGGTTGGGGTGAGTATAAATAGACAGTTTATATCTTATTGTACAATTTGATTATTGACTATAATAATACATTATATGTATAAAGTCAATAGATTTTTGAACTTATGTTAGCAAATTAAGAATTTATAAACTATTTCCTCTTCTTATTAACAATCTGAGTAATGCCCTAAGGGAAATCAATATTTTTAGAGAAATGAATATTTCATAAACTCTAAATATTGATTATGTATCGAATACTTTTTTTGATTTTGACTATTACATTCTTTAGTTGTAATGATGGTAAAAAAACTGAGAAACAACCATTAGAACATCTAGAAACAGAAGAGCCAAAAGAAAATCCAATTGAAGAACCTCTACGACTTTCATTAGACCAGGCTAATAATTTAGCAACCCTTCCGTTAGCCTGTTTGCAGGTAGAGTACCCTAATAAATTAGGACAGACCTTAGGAGGTAAAGAAAATATCGGAGAGCCGCATGAGCTACATCCTACATTTTATGGATGTTTTGATTGGCATTCATCGGTTCACGGGCATTGGTCGTTGGTAAAACTTTTAAAAAAATTCCCAAACCTAGAAAAAAGAGAAGAGGCAAAAACTAAGCTGCTTCAAAATATCTCCAAAGAAAACATAGCGATAGAGATTCAATATTTTGAAGGTAAGCATAACAAATCTTATGAACGAACATATGGCTGGGCATGGTTGCTTAAGCTAGCCGAAGAGCTACATACCTGGGATGATCCATTAGCCAGAGAACTCGAAGAAAATTTACAGCCGCTTACCGATATAATTGTTCAGCGATATATTGATTTTTTACCTAAACTTAAGTACCCTATTAGGGTAGGTGAACATACTAATACTGCTTTTGGGCTATCATTTGCATGGGATTATGCTAACACGGTAAAAGATCAAAAACTAAAAGGTCTTATAGAAACAAGAGCAAAAGAATTTTATGATAATGATAAAGACTGTCCAATCGGTTGGGAGCCTAGTGGTTATGATTTCTTATCTCCATGTTTTGAAGAAATAGACCTTATGAGACGAGTGTTGAATAAAGAACACTTTGATGTTTGGATTTCAGACTTTATGCCACAGCTAAAAACTAAGAATTTCTCGATTGATGTAGGAGAAGTCTCTGATCGAACCGACGGTAAGTTAGTACATTTAGACGGACTCAATTTTAGTAGAGCATGGGTGTTGTATGGCTTAGCAAACCAGTATGAAGACTATGCACATTTGTTTTCTATAGCGAATACACATGTAACCTATTCCTTGCCAAATCTTGTAGGGGATAGTTATGAAGGAGGGCACTGGCTGGGGTCATTTGCTATTTATGCACTAGATATTAATTTCTAAATACATGAAGAAGTTTTTTAATATAGGACCCGGTACCTGGGTAACAGCTGCTTTTATTGGCCCAGGAACCGTAACAGTATGCACGCTGGCAGGAGTGCAATTTGGATATTCGCTACTTTGGGCATTGGTATTGTCTATTATTGCTTGTGTAGTGTTGCAGGAAATGGCAGCCAGACTTGGTGTCGTTACTCAAAAAGGACTGAGCGAAGTGTTGAAATCTCAATTTGATAATAAAATTATAAGAGGAGCACTAATCGCCCTGGTATTATCGGCTATATTTATTGGCAATGCAGCCTATGAGGCAGGTAATATAAGTGGAGGAGTACTAGGACTGGCAACTATTTTAGAATCCTCAGGAATTCCTAGTAACTATTTTAGTATTGGTATTGGGGTAATAGCCTTTATACTCTTGTATATAGGTAATTATAAGATCTTGGAGCGAAGTCTAATCGTCTTGGTGTTGTTAATGAGTATCGCTTTTATTGTTACGGCTATTGTTACCAAACCTGATATTTCTATGCTTCTTCGAGGTTTTGTTCCTGATTTTTCGGCGGATAAAGTCTTAACCATTGTTGGGTTAATAGGCACAACGGTTGTTCCTTATAATCTCTTTCTTCATGCATCCATTGTGAGTGAAAAGTGGAAATCTACAGATGATCTGCCAGAAGCAAAAAAAGATACTATTGTCGCTATAGTATTAGGAGGTCTCGTATCTATGGCAATCATAGTTGCAGGAGCTGCAATACAACAAACAGAAGTGAATAATGCGGCTGACCTGGCAAAAGGGTTAGAACCAGTGTTTGGGTCAATGGCAAAATATGTACTATCTGCAGGCTTGTTTGCAGCCGGAATCACCTCGGCAATTACAGCACCTCTTGCTGCAGCCTATGTAGTAAAAGGTTGTTTGGGATGGCAAAAAGGACTCAAGAGTAAATCGTTTAGAGCCGTATGGATGTTCATTCTTTTTATGGGAGTTTTGTTCTCTTCTTTAGGTATAAAATCAATAGTGATTATTCGATTTGCTCAGATAGCAAATGGGCTTCTTTTACCAGTCATTGCAATCTTCCTTTTATGGGTTATGAATCAGAAAAAAATACTAAGTAAATACACTAATACTCGAATGCAAAACCTAATCGGAATTATCATAATAGTATTCACTTGTTTTTTGGGTTTTAGAGGAATCTGGAAAGTTATAGAATCAATGTAGGAATTTTGATAAATACTTGTAGGAAATGAGACAATTAATTTTTAATGCTGATGTAGGTGAGGAAGCAGGGTTTGATGCAGAGATTATGCCTTATGTTTCTTGGTGTAATATAGCATGTGGAAGTCATGCAGGAGGAGATGAAGAGATCAGAAAAACCATCAGGTTGGCACTAGATCATGGTGTAAAAATTGGAGCGCATCCTTCATATCCTGATCGACAAAATTTTGGTAGAGTAAAGATGGAAATGTCAAATGATGATTTGATAAAAACGATAACCGATCAAATTCGGTTGGTGAAGTTTTATGTAGAACAAATGGGGGGGGAGTTGCATCATGTTAAGCCTCACGGGGCACTTTATAACGAAGCAGTGAAAAATGAAGAGGTCGCATCTTCTATTCTTAATGCTGTGAAAAATATCGATAAAAGTTTGGTTGTTATTACGCAAAAGAAACATAAAGATTCGTATCTTTCCGGTCAAGGATTGAAGGTGAAATATGAGGCTTTTGCAGATCGTAATTATAATGAAGATTTGAGTTTGGTTTCGCGTTCTGAGAATAATGCAGTTCTAATAAATCCTCATGATGTTTTTAATCATGTTTTTAAAATGGTTTCTGAAGGGAGGGTAAAAGTGAAAAGTGGAGCAGAGCTTCCAATTTTTTTTGATACGATTTGCGTGCATGGTGATAATCCAAAATCTGTTGCTATTTTGAAACATCTACATGCAAAATTTAAGACCTTAAGTTTATTGTAAAATTGGATTTATGAAATACGAATTACAATATAAAAGGTATGCTGAAAAAGCAATTTTGGTGGAGTGGCCTTCAGAAATCGATGAGAATATCCTTCAAGATCTACTTTTTTACAAAAAATCTATAGAAATTTTTTATGATAAACTAATTGTTGAGGTAATCTCATCATATAACTCGTTACTAATTTGTTATGTGTCAACTATAGAGGATGTCTATGATAAGATTTTGGAGCTAAAATCTATGTATAATAAGGATTTCCAGCATGTGGGTCTAAAAAACAGGTTATGGAAAATACCAGTTTGTTATACTACTACTCTAGCGAAAGATCTCGAGGTGTTTGCAAAAAGTAAATCACTTACAATCGATGAAATAATTAGCCTGCATACAGCCTCTTTATATAAGGTGTATTTTATCGGGTTTCTCCCAGGTTTTTTTTATCTGGGTGGTCTTGATGAGAGATTACATTTGCCAAGAAAACTTACACCTTCTTTGAGTGTTAAAAAAGGATCGGTGGCGATTGGTGGAAATCAAACTGGAGTGTATCCGATGGATAGTCCTGGAGGATGGCATGTAATTGGAATGTGTCCTTTAGATTTGTTTGATCCTAAGAGTGAAAATTTTTGCTTTGTTCGTCCAGGAGATAAGATTCAATTTATGTCGATATCTGAAAAGGAATATAACGATATTGGTTCGTTGGTTTTTAATGGTGATTATATCCCCCAATCTGCTTTATTATGATAGGAAAGATAAAAATTCTAAAACCTGGTATTTTAAGTTCTATACAAGACAAAGGTCGTTTTGGTTTTTCAAAATTTGGTGTCCCTAGAAGTGGAGCGATGGATCAAAAATCATATGCCCTGGCAAATTTTTTGCTGGGTAATGATCAAGATGATGCATGCATCGAATGGGTGTTTCAATCTCCGGTTTTAGAATTCTCTGAGCCAACAATAATTTCTTTAACAGGTGCCGAGGCGAATTTTTATTTAAATGATAAAAAGATTAAAATGAATCGCCGAATTAGAGTTGATAAAAAGGATGTTTTGTCTTCAGGTTTTTGTAAGAAAAATATGTATGGTTATGTAGGAATAAAAAATGGATTGATTACTCAAGAAGCACTAAGTAGTAAATCGTATTATAAGTCAATAACCGATCAATATGTGTTGCATAAAAATGATGAAATTACTTATCATAAAATAGCCGTTTTTGAGAATCATTTTTCTAATATTTCAGTACCTAATTTTATCGAAAATAAAGGAAAACTAAAAGTGTATAAAGGAGCAGAATTTGATCAACTATCAGAGACCCAAAAACAGGTTTTACTTAACACCAATTTTACAATTTCTAATACCATAAATAGAATGGCAATTCAGTTAGAAGAAAAATTGGATAATGACTTACCTTCGATTTTGACCTCGGCAGTTTTACCTGGAACAATTCAATTAACTCCTTCTGGTAAATTAATTGTATTGATGAGAGATTGTCAAACCACGGGAGGCTATCCTCGGGTATTACAATTAACTGAAGACGCAATAAACAATATTGCCCAAAAAAGAATGAAAGATAAATGTAGTTTTGAGCTTTTGTAGTATTCATCTCCTTGCGAGGGCTGAGGCACTCGAAGCCCGGTCATAAGAGTCCAGTGATGCTATGAAAACAGAATACCAACTTCAATACTAATTTATATAATACAACTCTGCTTTCACTTCGGCTTCGCTCAGTGACCGCTATTATATCTTTTCGTTTATAATATTCTATTCTGAAGGTCGAGACTCTCGAAGCCTGTTTTGAAAAGTTCGATGTCGGGTATCTTAAGCTTGATGTTATGAAAATTTCATAATATGCCTAGATATCTTCAGAACCTTACCCTTTGAGAGTCTCAGGGCGCGAATTCCTTATAATATGTGCTCCTTGCGAGGGCTGAGGCGCTCGAAGCCCGGCAGTAGAAGTCCGAAATCAGGTTGGGGGTTAACGATTTTATAATGCCTATGTCCAGACAACTTGGTTTCTTCAATAAAAATTAAGGATATACTCGTATAAGAGTGTACATAAACCTCTCCAATGACATAGTGACAAATTTTAAAATCATATCATTATTAAAAACAACATTTTTACGATCTTTGTATTGATCTGTATAATTACCCTTATGAACCTCCCCGATTATTTACTTTCCTCCAGAACAATATGCCTGTTTTTGAGTTTGATAGTTTATCATACAGGGTATACGCAACCTGCACAAGATACCATTATTGCATCTCAATATTTTACTAAGGCAGATGAGCTGTTAGCCCAAAGAAAACAGGATAGCGCAATGGTATATTTTAATAAAGCGCTCGTTATCTATAAAAAAGCAGATGCTCAAAAGCGTATTGCTGATTGCCATGATAAAATTTCCAAGACTTATAAAGATAGTTTTGACTTTATAAAGGCTTTGCAACATGCAGAGCAGGCTGTATCGATACGATCAACAGTCTTTGGTAGTGATCACCCAGAGGTAGCTGTGTTATATAATAGTATAGGGCATATACTTAAGGAGCAGGATAAATACCTGCCTGCTATGGAGTATTATCAAAAAGCACTAGCTATCCAGCAGGGTCATTTTGATAAGGGAGATCATCATATGGCAGACTGTTATCATAATATTGGTACCATCCACCATGTACTGGCAGAGTATGATAAAGCATTAGACAATTATAAAAAAGCGCTTGCCACCCGAGTCAATACCTTTGGCAAAAAACACAGCAAAGTAGCCGATAGTTATATTGATATAGGAACCACCTATTATCATTTAGGGAAATATCATAAAGCACTAGACTATTATCAAAAAGCATTGCAAATAAGATTATCTATCTATGGAGAAAATAGCCCGGAGGCGGGGTTTTGTTACAATCATATTGGTAACATATTATCGCGATTAGATAAGTTTGATCAGGCGTTTGAATATCAGGAAAAAGCATTGTCTGTTCTGGTTCCTTTTTTTGGAGAAGATCATCCTAATGTTGCACTTTGTTATATAAGTATTGGCGTGATGAATAGACGTAAAGGAAATCATGATATAGCTTTGCATTATGATGATATGGCGTTAATTATACTTGTTGATAAATTGGGAAGTAGTAGTATAACTGTTTCTGTTGTATATAATGAATTAGGAGTAGCTTTTGGTAAAAAAGGATTCTATGATCAATCGATGATGTATTATGAAAAAACACTTGAGATAGAAAAGAAAGTGTATCCTGAAAAACATCCGTTTATTGGAACTAGTTTTAATAATATTGGGTTCATTCATTATTTTAAAGGAGAATACGACAAAGCAATATTATATTATAATAAATGTGTGGCAAATTATTTAGAGTCTTTAGGAGCTGGACATAGTGCAGTAGCTCGAACATATAATAATATAGCTAACACTTATAAGAAGAAGGAAAATTATAATCTTGCACTACTTTACTATGGAAAAGCTATGCAGATAAGAATCAATACGTTAGGGGAAGATCATTCATTTACATCATATTCTTATCTTGATATTGGGGATTTGTATAGAGTGAAAGAAGATTACGATATTGCGTTATTTTATTATCAAAAAGCCTTGAAAATACATAAACATGTATATGGAGAATTTAGTTATTTTATCTGTGATACATATAATTCTATCGCGAGCTTATATACGGAGCAAAAAGAATATTCAAAAGCATTAACACTTCTTCAAAAGAGCATAACGATTAGACTTCAAATAGATGGTAATCACCATCCCAGAACTGCAAAATCATACAATCAGATTGCTGATGTGTATTATAAAACCAAACAATATAAAGAAGCAATTCAGTATTATGAAAAAGCCAGGATGGCAAATCTCAAACCTAATCAAGAATCTGTTTCTGGGGATAGACTTAACTCAGATCAATATCTGGACCTAAACGTACTATTAACGACATTGTACAGCAACGCTAACGTTTTACAAGAGCGGTTTACTGCTTATAAAAATATAAAAGACCTGAAGGAGAGTATTGCTACGTATCAAAAAGCAGATGCATTAATACAAACTATAAGACAAACACTACAGACCTATCAGGATAAAATTACTTTTGCCAAACAGGCGCAAGAAGTATATGCAGGAGCCATAAAAGCACAAGTATTGCAATACCAAAGCGATCAAAACCGGCAGTCATTAGAACAAGCATTTTATTATGCCGAAAAAAGTAAGGCAAATACCTTAAAAGGGTTACTAGCAGAGTCTGATGCTAGAAACTATGCCGGGCTACCTAAAGCGATTTTGGATGTAGAGAAAAACCTAAAATCAGAACGATCTGTGTATACATCCTCGATTGTTAATGAGCGATCAGCCCAAGCACCAGACTCTGCTAAAATTGCAAGCTATGAAAACGAATTGTTTGACCTAAGTAGAAAGCAGGACTCTTTAACTCAAATCATAGAAAAAAAATATCCAAAATACTATCAGTTAAAACATCAGAATACTATTATTTCTGTTACCGATATTCAGAAAAAGCTAGATGAGAGGACTACGCTATTAGAATATTTTGTGACAGATGATCTTTTGTATGTATTTACCATTTCTAAACACGATATAAAAACAACAACTCTATCTGTGTCCAAACTCAATACAAGTGTTGAGCAATTAAGAGAAGGGATTGTTACCAAAAACACGGCTTTGTTTAAGACAGTCGCTCATCAGTTATATAAGCAGTTGATTCTGCCGGTTAAAAACCAGCTTAAGGGAGATCAATTAATTATTATCCCTGATGGTTCTTTATGGCACCTTAATTTTGAGTTATTGTGTGCTCAAAAGGATAGTACTAATGATCCAAAGAGGTTCTCATATCTATTAAGAGAGTATGCTATTGGCTATGCCAGTTCTATAAATTTACTATTAGCTCCTTCGATCGAGACTTCACAATCTCAAAAACAACCAGAATGTCTTGCTTTTTCTTTTTCAGATATGGCTACTATGACAGATACAAGTGCCATGAGTCTGGCAACACTTAGGGATAGTGATTATGATTTGCCAGGAACCCGCAAAGAGATCAAGGCGATCTCTTCTATTATTGATGGGCAATACTATTTTGGATCACAAGCGATAGAGTCTAATTTTAAGAAAAATGCAGATCGATATAGTATTTTGCATCTCGCTCTCCATGGAGAGGTGGATCATGAACACCCAGAAAATTCTAAGCTGTTATTTACCAAAGGCAAGGATTTTATAGAGGATAATTACTTATACAGCCATGAGTTGTTTGCGTTAGATATTCCGGCAGAGCTTACGGTATTAAGCGCCTGTAATACGGGATCAGGAAAAATAGCCAAAGGCGAGGGGATTATGAGTTTGGGCAATGCGTTTCAGTATGCTGGAACCAAGAGTTTGGTGCTAAGTGGTTGGGAGGTGTCGGATCAAACCACTCCGGTATTAATGAAATCCTTTTACACCAACCTCAAAAAGGGGATGAACAAAACCAGAGCCCTGCAACAGGCAAAACTAGAATATCTAAAAACCGCAGATATTAATCGGGGAGACCCTTTTTATTGGGGAAGTTTTTACTTGGTCGGTGATCCATCACCAATTCCTTTTAAGGACAACAGTTTGTTGTATTGGGTGTTTGGACTAGGGGGATTAACTATTATATTTCTAGGCGTATTATGGTATCAGGAAAAAAGAAAAAAGATGAGACTTTGATTTTGGGGAGCCGGGTGCCCGAGGCTTTGATACATAACACTGGACTTCCACGACTGGGCTTCGAGTGCCTCAGCCCTCGCTAGAAGTATAGATTGTAAGCATTTCGCGCCCTGAGGCTCTCGAAGGGTAAGGTTGTGAGGTGTGTAAGTGTATTATGTACTTTTCATAACATCAAGCTTTGGGCACCCGACCTCGGACTCCCATCACCGGGCTTCGAGTGTCTCAGCCCTCGCCAGGAGTATATTGTAAGCATTTCGAACCCTGAGGCTCTCGAAGGGTAAGGCTCCGAGGTGTATAAGTATATTACGAGGTTTTTATAACATCGAGCTTCGGGCATCAGACCTCGGACTTCCATGACCGGGCTTCGACTCCGCGCAGCCCTCTTTAGAAGTATACATTGTAAATATTTTCCACCTTGAGGCTCTCGAAGGGTAAGGCTCCCTAGTGTAAGTATCTTATATGCTTTTTATAATACCTAGACCAACTGGTTAGTAACTAATCGTATTAGACATTTGTTAAGAAAAAAAGCAAAGTCATATCAGAAATGGTATGATATAGAAATGTTTGTGAGTAATCTTCAATTGTTGGATAAGTTGTCTTCCATGTTGGATAAAACACCTTCCAGATTGGATAAGTTGTCTTCCGTGTTGGATAAAACACCTTCCGCATTGGATAAGATGTCTTCCGTGTTGGATAAAGCACCTTCCGTATTGGATAAGTTGTCTTCCGTGTTGGATAAAGCACCTTCCGCATTGGATAAGTTGTCTTCCGTGTGGGATAAATCACCTTCCATATTGGATAAGTTGTCTTCCCTATAGGATAAATGATCTTCCGTATTGGATAAGTTGTCCTCCGTATTGGATAAATCACCTTCCATGTTAGATAAAGTGTTTTCCGTGTGGGGTAGACCTTTTTTCGATAAAAAAAATATAATTTATTGGTTATCAGTGGTAACAATCTTGATAGACAAGACATTTACCTATATAAACCAATATTTCCTTCCATTGTAATAGTATGTAGGGAAATATGATAAACTAATTAATAAACAATAAAAACAAACACACATGGCAGAACGCAATTACAGATGTAAAGACATCGTATTATTAGAATGGGGAGATACGATTATCGAGTATTTAAAAGAAGACATAGAACAATTTGGAAATTTTGACGCCAAGCTAAATGCTACTTTTCTTTCAGAACTAGAAGGAAAGATTAATAATGCGTACAAAGATGGTGGCGATGTGATTAATCTTACCCAATTACAGCAAAAAACAGAATTGGTAGAAAAAGCTATGGAGGCATGTCATGTACATTTCAGGAAATTAAAATATTGGGTACTCGATGCCTTTCCTGATAAGAAAGCAATCCAAAAACAGTTTGGTGTAGGTAGATATAAAGAGATAAGATATAGTCAAACCCGTATGATCCATTATATGGAAGGGCTTACCGATACCATCGATCAACATCGACAAGCTTTGACCGACGCAGGTGCTCCTACAACATTACTTGAAGAGCCGGTACAATTGGCACAAGAGTTACGCAAAGCCAATAAGAATCAGGAGCAAAAAAAAGGAACTCGTACCGTAGATACCGAGCAACGTATAGAAATGCTTAATGAGATATATGCGATACTACAAAAAATAAATGCAGCCGCAGATAATGTTTTTGACAATAGCAACGCCAGGCGAGAGCTCTATCGAGCCCCAAAAGTAACAGGGATTGATTCCTCTACAGATGAAGAAAAGGAAGAAGATGGGCACGTGTTTTAGTATTTCTTTGAGTAGGTAACTTCTTGTCACATTGAGCCTGTCGAAGGGCTTTGATTTATGTTTTCTAATATCTTCACTGCCTATACTGAGATTGTCTAAGGACTCAGACTGATAACCAAATACTGTTTTGAAGAGGGAGTCTAGAAGATAGTATGACAGGTCGAAAAATAGGTATAACTGTCTATTTTGCAAAAGGGTACAGTACATGGTTTTGTTATATATATCCAAGTTGGGGGGAAACCACCTAAAGACATAGGGGGATTTTCCCCCTATGTTATTTTTTAAAGTAAATTTATAGGTATAGTAAGCGATTGAGCGCTAAATGTTTAATACTAAGGGGTAAGCATCTCCCTTTTGAATTTATAGTAAGATGTATTTGCTTTGCTCCAGCATTTTTAGATATATTAGCGTAACATATTACCTAATTTAATCTAAAAATAATAATATATAATTATGGGAAAAGACTTACCTAAAAAAGGAAAAAAGAAACCTGCGAAGTGTATCACTAAAGAAGAGGCAAAAGAACTTCAGCATGCATGGTGTTGTACCAGAACGCCAGAGATAGACAAAACTATAGGATTCGAAGATACTAGAGAGTTTTGGTGGAGTGTTGAAGAATTACAGGAATATCTTAAATATGTAAAGAAAAAGTCTAAAAAACAAGGAATTGAAAATCCTGGGATTAGAATTTATTTTGGAGCTTATCCTAAAGAGAAATGCAAGATGAATAAGGGTTACTCTACGGTGTTTTTAGCACCTACTGGAGCTCCAATAGGAGAACTAGGGAAAGGTGGAGATAGTGCTCCAAATAATTATGAAATAGAACCTTATAATTTTGGAGGTGTTGGTCATCCCCCTAACGTTTATTAATATTAATCAATGCTACTGAAGTGTTTCAATTTATAGTATAAGTATGTTATACTTTTTGATTATAAATTTATTTGAGTTGCTTGCTGCTGTAGCAGGAACTATATATTTAAAAAAAGCAAAATACCGGGAGGATAAACTGACTCGGTATTTTGTTTGGTTTTTGTGGTTGACTGTTTTTGTAGAAATTTTTGGTTGGAATGAGTGGCTTATTGATAAAGTTGAAGAATTAGCATACTTTGGAGGTACTATTTTAGGTAATAATCTTTGGGTTTACAATATATATATTGTTGTTAGTGCTTTATTTTATTCTTTTCTTATGAAAGAAAATACAGATTCTAAAAAAGGTAATGTTTTTTTAAAAATTACTATGATGGTGTATTTCCTATTATCTATTTGCGATTTTGTTTTTACAGATATATTTTTTACTGGTATTTCTTTTGTAGCTCAATTTTTAGGGTCTATTCTGGTGCTTTTAAGTGTTTTACAGTATTTTTACAAAATTTTGCAAAGCGATAAAATTCTTTCTTTTCATAAAGAACTTCCTTTTTATATAGCTATAGGTACTATGACTCTTTATTTGGTAGTAACTCCCCTTTTTATTCATTTAAAATATTATAGTTCTAAAAGTCCAGACTTTGTAAATGTTTATCAGTTTATACTTATGAGTGCAAACATTTTTACCTATTCTTGTTATACAATTGGTTTTATAGTATGCTCGCGAAAGAACAAATCTTATTAATAATCTATTTTACTGTTATCATACTATTTTTTATAGTATTTGGTATCATATTTTTTGTGGCGTTTCAGCGCCGTAAAAATAAGCTTATCTTTGAGAAACATAAGGCAGAGCAGCGTTATGAAGATGAGATTTTTAAATCTCGTATAGAGATTCAGGAACAGGCTCTTAAAAATGTAAGTTGGGAGCTACATGATAATATTGGGCAGTTACTATCTACCGCAGTGATGCAAATCAATATTATGGGGACCAATATCGATATCAAAACAGCAGAATCCCTACAAGATGTACGTAAGCTGGTAGGGGATAGCTTGCAGGAGATACGTAGCTTATCCAAAACCCTAAACCACGAGGTGATCCAAAATGTAGGGCTTGAAAAATCAATTAGTGTAGAGCTTAAGCGTTTTGAAAAACTTAATTTTTTAACGCCTAATCTGGTCGTAAAGGGAGAAGAAACCTATATCGATCCCAAAGACGAGATTATCCTATATCGTATTATCCAAGAGTTTTTTTCTAATACCATCAAACATGCAGAAGCATCCAATCTAGATGTGGAGTTAGCATATACCCCAGAAGCCCTAAACATTAAAATACAAGATGATGGCGTAGGCTTTGACCCAAAATCAGTACAGGCAAATTCTGGGCTGCTCAATATGAAAAGCCGTGCCGCTCTGGTAAAGGCAGAACTCGATTATAAATCTTCACCAGGAAAAGGTGTGTTACTTACCTTATCATATCCTATTACATAAGGATTGATTTTAATACATTTGTGTATAAAAGAAGTGTACTCTGTATTTGAAGTAGTAAAAAGAGTAAAGAAATAACCGTAGCAATGTGGCTAATGTATAATCTGGGTAATGGAGTTAAGTTAAGCTTGTTGTCAGTCTGAGCCCTTCGACAGGCTTAGGACAGGCATGTCGAAGACATTGGATAACGCAAACTTGAAATCACTTCGACAAGCTCAGTGTGACAGGGGGGTAGATTCCTTAATTAAACGACATTGATCATCCAGATTACTCATGCTACTATTAAAACCACTTCTATAATAAACACACAAATGAAAAAGAAAACTATAGTTATTGTTGATGACCATCTTTTGTTTGCTCAATCGCTGGAAAGCTTGATTTCTAAATTAGAGGAATATGAAGTGCTGGCAATTTTAAAAAATGGTAAAGAACTAACACAATATTATACCCATAAAAGAAAAATCCCTGATCTGATCCTGCTGGATGTAAAGATGCCAGTGATGGATGGTGTACAGACCATGCAGTGGTTAAAAGATAACAAACCCGATCAAAAGGTATTGGCACTAACGATGGAAGATGATGAAGAAACCATCATCAGAATGCTTAGAGCAGGAGCTAAGGGGTATCTGTTAAAAGATATCCACCCAGAGAATTTTGAGTTTGCCATGAAAATGGTGATCGAACAAGGGTTCTACTATTCTGGAAAAATAGAAAACGCACTACGAAACTCAGAAGAGATCGAAAGTAGCAGAAGTCTTCAGGAAAAACTAACAGATAAGGAAAGAGTATTCATGAAACACGCCTGTTCTGAACTTACCTATAAAAGTATTGCCGCAGAAATGGGGCTAAGCCCTAAAACAGTAGAAAACTACCGAGAGACAGTGTTTAGAAAACTAGAAGTAAAAACCAGAGTAGGACTAGTGATTTACTGTATGAAAAATAAATTATTCAAAATAGAGTAAGCAATTCGTACCCTGAGTTGTCACACTGAGCCTGTCGAAGTGCTCTCGAAGGGTAAGGTTCCGTGATGTGTAGGTTTATTATATGGTTTTTTATAGTGCCGGGCTTCGGCTCCGCTCAGCCCTCGAGGTGAGAAAAATTTAAACAGATAAAGGAATATAGCGGTCACTGAGCGTAGCCGAAGTGAAAGCGAAGTTGTATTGTATAGTTTTTACTGAGGTAGGCATTTAGTTTTCGTAGTACCAGGCTTCGGCTCCGCTCAGCCCTCGGGAGGGGATAGTTTAAACAAAGATGACAGATAGCGGTCACTGAGCGTAGCCGAAGTGAAAGCGGGTTCAATCAGATTATTCTATAATTTTATGATATAATAGCAATGTATATGATCGGTTATATGTACATATTAGAATGTAGTGATGGTAGTTATTATACAGGTAGTACCAAGGATATAGAAAGAAGATTGATAGAACATCAAAATGGAGAAGGAGCAAACCATACCAAAAAGAGACTACCAGTACAACTACTGTATTATGAAAAATATGATCGTATTGATACTGCTTTCTACAGAGAAAAACAAGTACAAGGATGGTCTCGGTCGAAGAAAGAAGCACTGATAAAAGGAGATTTGGAGGGGTTACATGATCTGGCAGAGTGTAGGAACGAGACACATTTTTCAATTTTCAGATCACCAGGCTTCGGCTCCGCTCAGCCCTCGGGAGGAGATAGTTTAAACAAAGATGATAGATAGCGGTCACTGAACCTTCGAGTGAGAAAAATTTAAACAGATAAAGGAATATAGCGATCACTGAGCGTAGTCGAAGTGAAAGCGAAGTTGTATTGTATAGTTTTTACTGAGGTTGGTATTTAGTTTTCATAGTACCGGGTTTCGAGAGTCTCAGCCCTCGCTTAGAGTATAAAATAGAGTAAGCAATTCGCACCCTGAGGCTCTCGAAGGGTAAGGCTCCGTGGTGTATAAGTAAATGAGAATGCGTAGCAGAAGTGAAAGCAAGAATTCAGCTTTTTTAATAATTCTTAACATTTTAATCAAATATTTTTATATATTTGATGCCATAAATGAATACAAGAAACATAAATATCAATATTGTCATTAGCATTGAGGTGATTATTTCGCCTTGATAAGGGATGATATTGATACTAAACATATACATGATCCCTTTACTTGAGTAAAGGGATTTTTTTTGGAAAAAATGTATACAGGGGCTGATAAAGATCAGAACCCGAAGTTTAAAAAAATAAGAATAAAGTAGAAATGAGAATATCTAATATTATAATTATCAGTGTCATTATTATTATTGTGATTAGTTCACCATGATGAGGGGATATTGGTATATCAAAAAAACTCCCTTCATTTTTTGAAGGGAGTTTTTTTTTGATGCCTTCCCCAGGGATTGAGCCCTTACCAGATCTAGGGAACACGAAGTCCAATCCCGGTGATCTGAATAGAATGCTAATAAACAATCCATTTTGAGTGTATAGCAGTAAAAATTGAAGGATAAATAGTATTAATAGAGATTAATAAATAAAAATTAAGATATAGTGATTGTAAATTTTTTAATCGTAAACAGTTGTAAATCAGTAATTAAACTTAGTAATGTTGATATTGGATATTGTAAGGATATTGAATAATGTCCAAAGGTTTAGTCGTAACAAAATAATTTTATACTGTGGTTTATTCAATCCTATGTATATATCATAAAATAAAGGTTAAAATTTTAAATAATTCGCAAAAAACTGATATTTAAAAAGTAATGAGCATCAATAAGTACAGTAAACAAGTCACGCAAGATGATACGCAACCTGCCGCGCAGGCAATGCTTCACGCTATTGGGTTAACAGATGAGGATTTTAATAAACCACTGGTCGGGATAGCTAGTACAGGCTATGAAGGAAACCCGTGTAATATGCACCTTAATGATCTGGCAAAGCTGGTAAAGAAAGGAACAATAGAAGAAGATGTCGTCGGTTTGATATTTAATACCATTGGAGTAAGTGATGGGATATCTATGGGAACACCAGGAATGCGTTTCTCATTACCATCACGAGATGTGATTGCAGATTCTATGGAGACCGTAGTGCAAGCCATGTCTTATGATGGGATGGTAACTGTAGTTGGTTGTGATAAAAATATGCCAGGAGCCCTGATGGCGATGCTTCGATTAAATCGCCCGTCGGTTCTTGTGTATGGAGGGACTATAGCATCTGGATGCCATGAAGGCAAAAAACTAGATGTCGTTTCTGCCTTTGAAGCCTGGGGAGAGAAAGTAGCAGGATCAATAACGCAATCAGAATATAAAAGTGTTATCGAAAAAGCATGTCCCGGAGCAGGAGCATGTGGAGGGATGTATACCGCCAATACTATGGCTTCTGCTATAGAAGCATTGGGGATGTCATTACCATATAACTCCTCTAATCCGGCAATAAGTAAAGATAAAGAAGAAGAAAGCATACAGGCAGGTCGTGCTATGCGTTTGCTACTCGAAAAAGATATAAAGCCTAAAGATATAGTAACTAAGAAATCGCTGGAAAATGCAATAAGGTTAGTAACTATTCTTGGAGGATCAACCAATGCAGTACTGCACTTTTTGGCAATTGCTAGAGCTGCCGATATAGAGTTTACTTTAACAGATTTTCAAAGAATAAGTGACGAGACTCCATTTTTGGCAGATCTTAAACCAAGTGGTAAATACCTGATGGAAGATGTGCACGAAGTAGGAGGAATCCCGGCTGTATTAAAATATCTGTTAAAGAAAGGGCTGCTTCATGGAGATTGCCTAACCGTTACCGGAAAAACAATAGCAGAAAATTTATTAGAAGTTCCTGATCTAACTGAAGGGCAGGATGTTATAAAGCCCCTTGAAAACCCTATTAAGCAAACGGGTCACCTTAGGATTATGTTTGGTAACCTGGCAGAAGATGGATGTGTAGCAAAAATTACTGGTAAAGAGGGACTACGCTTTCAAGGGAAAGCTAAAGTTTTTAATGGTGAATATGCTGCTAATGATGGAATTAGAGATGGTAAAGTAGAAAAAGGAGATGTAGTCGTCATACGATATGAAGGTCCTAAAGGAGGACCGGGAATGCCAGAAATGTTAAAACCTACTGCTGCTATTATGGGAGCGGGATTAGGTAAAGATGTGGCGCTAATCACAGATGGGAGATTTTCTGGAGGAACACACGGATTCGTAGTAGGACATATTACCCCCGAAGCGCAAGAAGGAGGACTAATTGCTATGGTAAACGATGGAGATATAATTACCATCGATGCCGAAACCAATTCGATAACTGTAGCTATTGATGAAGCCGAATTAGAAAAAAGAAAAGCTGCCTGGACACAACCCGCACTAAAGTTTAGTAAAGGAGTATTATATAAGTATGCAAATACAGTATCATCTGCTTCTCGAGGATGTGTAACAGATGAGTTTTAAAAGATATTCCGGGAGAACCGGTAACTAAAAAAGTCTAAAATTTCTAGTGTTAGTTGATCTAACCTATAAAAAAAGATGTGTATGGAGACACAAACGCAAACGATAAAAAAAGAAACTAAAGTGTTAACAGAACGTATGACGGGCGCAGAATCAGTAATTCGATGTCTTTTGGAAGAAGGAGTAGATTTGATTTATGGGTACCCAGGAGGAGCGA
This sequence comes from Aquimarina sediminis, assembly GCF_002895435.1. GTDB lineage: Bacteria > Bacteroidota > Bacteroidia > Flavobacteriales > Flavobacteriaceae > Aquimarina > Aquimarina sediminis. Next base: position 37,960 of record NZ_POYJ01000009.1, on the reverse strand, counting down.
TTATGCCTGTCTATGATGAGTTATATAAGTATCAGGATCAATTGCATCATGTTTTGACAAGGCATGAGCAGGGAGCAACCCATGCTGCTCAGGGCTATGCAAGAACCAGTGGTAAGGTGGGAGTGGCTATAGCTACTTCTGGTCCCGGAGCTACAAATTTTGTGACGGGGATCGCAGATGCACAGATTGACTCTACACCAATGGTATGTATAACAGGGCAGGTAGCGTCTCATTTGTTGGGATCTGATGCATTTCAGGAAACAGATATAATTGGGATTTCTACACCAATTACCAAATGGAATCATCAGGTAACAAAAGCAGAAGATATCCCTGCGGTATTGGCAAAAGCTTTTTATATCGCACGATCGGGTAGACCAGGACCTGTATTGATAGATATTACCAAAGACGCTCAGTTTGGAGAATTGGATTTTGCTTATGAAAAATGTAAAGGTGTACGTAGTTATAAGCCAGTACCCAAGACAGATCCTAAAAGCTTGAAGGAAGCAGCTAAGCTGATCAATAAAGCCAAAAAACCAATGATCGTATTTGGTCAGGGAGTAATTTTGGGAGAGGCAGAAGAAGAACTGAAAAACTTTATAGAAAAAGCAGGAATACCATCAGCATGGACCATCTTAGGTCTTTCAGCATTGCCAACAAAACACCCGCTTAATGTTGGGATGGTAGGTATGCACGGTAATTATGGTCCTAATAAACTAACGAATGAATGTGATTTGTTATTAGCAATCGGGATGCGTTTTGATGATAGGGTAACGGGTAATTTAGCTACCTATGCCAAACAAGCCAAAATTATACATTTTGAAATTGATCCGGCAGAGATTAATAAAAATGTAAAGGCTGATATTGCCGTAATGGGTGATGTTAAAGATACATTAAAACAAATACTTCCTTTGGTAGAACCAAACGCTCATGATGCATGGCTACAGCAATATAAAGATCATGATACCATAGAGTATAATAAGGTAGTCAAAGAAGAATTATACCCTAGCAATGAGGGCTTATCTATGGGAGAAGTACTTAGGGGTATTAATGAAGAAACCAAAGGCGATGCTGTAATCGTTTCTGATGTAGGACAGCATCAAATGATGGCATGTAGATATGCCGAGTTTACCAAATCAAAGAGTAATGTAACTTCTGGAGGTTTGGGGACTATGGGATTCGCCTTGCCCGCGGCTATCGGTGCAAAAATGGGAGCACCCGATAGAGAAGTAGTAGCTATCATTGGTGATGGCGGATACCAGATGACAATACAAGAACTAGGAACTATTTTTCAAACCAAAGTACCAGTAAAGATTGTAGTTCTAAATAATGGTTTTCTTGGGATGGTACGTCAATGGCAACAGTTGTTTTTTGATAAAAGATATGCCTCTACCGAAATGGTAAACCCTGATTTTATAAAAATAGCCGAAGGGTACCATATCAAATCAACCAGAGTGACCAAAAGGGAAAACTTGCAAGAAGCAATTGCAGAAATGATCGCTTCAAAAGAAGCTTATTTTTTAGAAGTATGTGTTGAGAAGGAAAATAATGTATTTCCGATGATTCCAACAGGAGCGTCGGTTTCAGATGTAAGATTAGAATAATAGAGTTTTTGTTATTTCAGGAAGAACCTGAAACTATACAATAATGATACAATATACTAGTAATGAAAAAAGAAAATTATACCATATCAGTATATACTGAAAACAACATAGGATTGTTGAATAGAATTTCGGCAATATTTTTAAGAAGGCATATAAATCTGGAAAGTTTTACAGCTTCTGTCTCAGAGATCAAAGATGTATATCGTTTTACAATTGTAGTTTGTATTACCGAAGAACAAGTAAAAAAGATCATTGGGCAGATAGAAAAACAAATTGAAGTGATCAAAGCGTTTTATCATAAAGACGATGAAACTATTTATCAGGAAACGGCTTTGTTTAAAGTAGCTTCAAAATTGTTGTTTGAAGAACGTAAGATTCAAAATGTGATCAAAGATAGTAATGCGAATATCGTAACGGTTACTCCAGAATTTTTTGTTATTGAAAAAACAGGAAGACGTAGAGATGTCGAAAAACTATATGATGAACTAGAGCCTTATGGGCTAATGCAGTTTGTAAGATCTGGTAGGATATCGATAACAAAAGAAAAAATGCATATTTCTAAAATATTAGAAAATTTTGCAATAGAAGCAGTATAAGGATAGTAGTGACATTCTTTTTGGTTATTGTTCTCAGGCATGTACTGCACTTGTAGAAGTGTTGCCCAAGAATTATAAACAGAAAGATAAAACCCGTCTCGAATTTACTTCGAACATCATAAGTTAAACAACTAAAAATTAAAATTAAACTAAATTTCCGCACGGAAATCACAACAAATTAAGAAAGAAATGGCAAATTATTTTAATACGCTATCATTAAGAGATCAGTTAACACAATTAGGAAAATGCAGATTCATGGATGCTGAAGAGTTTTCTGGTGGAGTTGAAGCATTAAAAGGAAAAAAAATGGTTATTGTTGGGTGTGGAGCTCAGGGACTTAACCAGGGATTAAATATGAGAGATTCTGGTTTAGATGTTTCATATGCGCTTCGCGAAGCGGCCATCAAAGAAAAAAGACAATCTTTTAAGAATGCATCAGAGAATGGATTTACAGTAGGAACCTACGAAGAATTAATTCCTAATGCCGATGTAGTTATTAATTTAACACCAGATAAACAACATACTCAGGTAGTAAATGCCGTAATGCCATTAATGAAAAAAGGAGCTACCTTATCATATTCTCATGGTTTTAATATTGTAGAAGAAGGTATGGAGGTAAGAGATGATCTTACCGTGATTATGGTAGCACCAAAATGTCCTGGATCAGAGGTAAGAGAAGAGTATAAAAGAGGCTTTGGAGTACCTACTTTAATAGCAGTACATCCTGAAAACGATCCTCAGGGACATGGTTTTGATCAGGCAAAAGCATATGCAGCAGGAACAGGAGGTCATAGAGCCGGAGTTTTAGAATCTTCCTTTGTAGCAGAAGTAAAATCTGACCTTATGGGAGAGCAAACCATCTTATGTGGATTGTTACAAACAGGATCTATCCTTTGCTTTGATAAAATGGTTGAAAAAGGAATCGAACCAGGGTATGCCTCTAAATTAATCCAGTATGGATGGGAAACCATTACAGAAGGAATGAAGTACGGTGGAATCACTAATATGATGGATCGATTATCAAATGTTTCTAAGATTAAAGCATTTGAACTTTCAGAAGAATTAAAAGAAATTATGCGTCCGTTGTTTCAGAAACATATGGATGATATTATGAAAGGTCATTTTTCTAAAACAATGATGGAAGATTGGGCGAATGATGATAAAAATTTATTATCATGGAGAGCAGAAACCGGTGAAACAGCATTCGAAAAAACGCCTGCAGGAGATGTTGAAATCTCTGAGCAAGAGTTTTATGACAATGGAGTATTAATGGTGGCCATGGTAAGAGCTGGTGTAGAATTAGCTTTTGAAGCAATGACAGATTCTGGAATTATAGAAGAATCAGCATATTATGAATCTCTACATGAGACTCCACTAATAGCAAATACTATAGCACGAAAAAAATTATTTGAAATGAATCGTGTGATTTCGGATACAGCAGAGTATGGATGTTATTTATTTGATCATGCTTGTAAACCGTTGTTAACTGATTTTATGAAAGGTATCGATACCGATGTAATAGGTAAACCATATGATGAAGGAAAAAGTAAAGGAGTAGACAATGCCAAATTAATAGAGGTAAACAATGCCTTAAGAAACCATCCTATCGAGATTATTGGAGCTAGACTTAGAGCATCTATGACTGCAATGAAACCAATAGTATAATCAGTTTATTTTGTCTGGTCGGATCTGTTGAAGTTTTGAGATGTGTATTGTGTAGACTTTAATAGATCCAGACCGATAAAGTAAGATAGTAAACTTAAATTATGAGTACCACCACGGTAACCACCACCACGTATTTTCCTAAGCTAGAGGATATAAAAAAAGCGGCTTCTACAATCCAGGAAGTCTCTATGATAACTCCTCTTATGAATAGTATTAGATATTCTCGAAGGTATAATGCTAATGTTTTACTAAAACGAGAAGATCTACAGCGGGTACGCTCATATAAGATCAGAGGTGCCTTTAATAAAATAAGTTCTCTTACCAAAGAACAATTAGAAAGAGGAGTGGTCTGTGCAAGTGCAGGAAACCATGCACAAGGAGTAGCATTTGCCTGTAATCATTTAAAAATAGAAGGTACTATATATATGCCTTCTGTAACACCAAAACAAAAAGTTGAACAAACTCAAATGTTTGGAGGTGATCATGTGAAAATTGTTCTTGAAGGAGATACATTTGATGACTCTTCTAAAGCGGCAATGCAAGTTTGCCAATCAGAAGGAAAAACCTTTGTACATCCATTTGAAGATCCAAAAACTATTGAAGGACAGGGAACCATAGGACTTGAGATTTTTGAACAATCAAAAGAACCTATAGACTATGTTTTTGTCGCTATAGGTGGCGGGGGATTAGCCTCTGGATTGTGTGGTGCACTAAAGGCATTATCACCACATACAAAAATTATTGGGGTAGAACCCGAAGGAGCACCTTCTATGCTAACCTCTATCCAAAATAATAAGAACACAGAGGTTTTTGATATCGATAAGTTTATAGATGGAGCTGCTGTTCAAAAAGTTGGAGATCTTAATTTTGAGATATGTAAAGAGTATTTGTCAGATATGTATACCGTTCCTGAAGGGTTGGTATGCCAAACTATACTGGATTTATACAATAGAGACGCTATTGTTGTAGAACCAGCAGGAGCACTTACTCTTGCTGCCCTCGAATTTTATAAAGATAAGATCGAAGGTAAAAATGTAGTTTGTATCGTAAGTGGTAGCAACAATGATATTACCCGTACTGCCGAAATTAAGGAAAGAGCTTTGCTATATGCAGATTTAAAACACTACTTTATTGTACGTTTTCCGCAAAGAGCAGGAGCATTAAAACAATTTGTTGGAGAGGTATTAGGACCCAATGATGACATCACTCATTTTGAATATTCTAAAAAATCAAGTAGAGAGAATGGACCCGCGGTAGTAGGGATCGAACTCAAAGATAAAAAAGACCTGAAACCTCTAATTTCTAGAATGAAATCACTTAACTTCTTTGGTGATTATTTAAACGACAAACCAGATCTGTTTCAGTTTTTAGTATGATGTAAGAATTAATAATCAGTTATACTTTGAGTTTACTGTAAAAGAGAATTCTAATGCGGTAAACTCAAAGTATAAATGATATAAATTGTGCTGCAAAATTGATATTGTGGATGTTTGATGCTTTGAATAGTCTAAAATAGATATCTATAATGGTTTGAAAAACAATATACTACTATTGTTTGTTGTGTTTTTTTTAACAAAAAACAGCAGATTCTTGCTTTTTATCGGTATATTCGCTCTTTTAAACGATAAAACTAAAACAATTATGAAAAAAATTTTACTTTTTGCCGCAGTTGCTTTACTTGGATTAACGGCTACAAATGCACAAGTTAAACTTGGTTTTGGTCTTGGATATGCTTTCCCTTCTGGAGATATTGCAGATATTACCGATGGAGGGATTTCAGGACATCTTGAACTTGGATATGGTGTAACAGAAGATATCGATGTATCTTTAATGTATCAAGGAGATTTTTTAGTTGGTGCTGATGTAAACACAGGTGTTGGTCAAGTATCTTATGGTGCTGTAGCTTTGGGTAGCTATTTAGTAAATGGTCGTTACTATTTTAAAAAAGAAGGATTTAGACCTTATGGAAGTCTTGGGATAGGTCTTACCAATATAGGTTCTATTGATATAGAGACAACAGGATCAGATTTAGAAGTATCTGCTAGCTCTTCGAATTTTGCTATTCGTCCGGCAGTTGGTTTTAAATATGGAGTACTTAATGTAAACGCCGCATATCTAAACGCAGGAAAAATAGGAGAAGGAAATGGCGAAGCTACTGTAAGTGATTTTACAGTAAACGTGGGTCTTTTATTTACTTTCGGAGGAAAGTAATTCACTCAATTCTATAAAGTTAAAAAGAGACGATTGTATATGATCGTCTCTTTGTCTTTCAAATAAATAATTTCAAAAAAATAAAAGTAAATGACAAGTGTTTGGTTTTTTTAGTGAATTGCACTAATAAAAATATTTTTTGTTATAAAATTAAACACAAATCTGTCTAATCAATTTCAATTTTGATCTGATAACTGGTTAAAACGATACTTAACATAAATTAATATTTCAATTATGAGAAAAATTTTATTTTTTGCCGCAGTTGCTTTACTAGGGTTAACGACCACACATGCACAGGTTAAACTAGGTTTTGGGCTTGGATATGCCATTCCTTCTGGAGATATTTCTGATTTTACCGATGGAGGTATTTCGGGACATTTTGAATTGGGATATGGAGTAACTGAAGATATAGATGTTTCTGTCTTATTACATGGTGATTTTTTAAGTAGTAAAGACGTAGGTGCAATATCCTATCAAGGTTTGGCTCTTGGAAGTTTAATGGTAAATGGTCGTTATTACTTCAAAAAAGAAGGCTTTAGACCTTATGGAAGCCTTGGGATTGGATTTGCCGAAATAGGAAGCCTAGAGGTAAACACACTGGGAACCACTGTTGTTGGAACTGAAAGAACCACCAACTTTTCATTTAGCCCTGCAGTTGGTTTTAAATACGGAGTGCTTAATGTTAATGCCGCATATCTTAATGCGGGAAAAATAGGAGAAGGAGACGGTAAAGCTACAGTAAGTGATATTTCACTAAACGTAGGTCTTCTGTTTACTTTTGGGGGAAAATAATTCACTCAATTTTATAAAAATAAAAAGAGACGATCACATATGATCGTCTCTTTTTGTTATAGAACGAATAATCTAAAAAAAAATACAAATAAATCATAAGTATTTAAGTTTTTGTTTGTTAGTGAATTACACTAATAAAAATATTTTTTGCTCTAAAATTAGGTACAAATATGTCTAACTAATTTCAATTTTGGTCTGGTAATTGGTAAGTACCATAATCAACATAAATTAATATTTCAATTATGAGAAAATTTTTATTACTAGCTGCAGTCGCATTATTAGGAATGACTGCTACAAATGCACAAGTTAAATTAGGTTTTGGTCTTGGATATGCCTTTCCTTCTGGAGATATTGCAGATATAACCGATGGTGGTCTTTCTGGTAACCTCGAACTAGGGTACGGTGTTACAGAAGATATAGATGTATCACTAATGTATCAGGGAGACTTTCTAATTGGAGGAGATGTAAATACAGCTGTTGGTCAAGTGTCTTACGGAGCAGTAGCTCTTGGAAGTTACTTGGTAAACGGGCGTTACTACTTTAAGAAAGAAGGGTTTAGACCTTATGGAAGCCTTGGGATAGGTCTTACCAATGTAGGTTCTGTAGATATTGAAACAACAGGAAATGATGTAGAGGTAGTAGCCAGTACATCTAATTTTGCTATTCGTCCAGCAGTTGGTTTTAAATATGGGGTACTTAATGTAAACGCCGCATATTTAAATGCGGGAAAAGTAGGAGACGGAGCTGCTGAAGTTTCTGTAAGTGATTTTACTTTAAATGTAGGTGTGCTATTTACCTTCGGGGGAAATTAAGAATATATAATATAGATACTATAATAAAGACGACCTTTTTGGTCGTCTTTATTTAATAACTAAAAATTATTCGTGTGATAAATTTAACTCTATAGTATCATATTAGTAATCAAAGCTATATAATTTTGATAAAACCTTAAAAATTGTATCTTTTTTACAATTAATTAATCTTGGATATTATTTTTTTACGTAATATTGCATCATCTAGTTAACGAAAGGGGCTACGGCCGACGATTTAGAGTTACTATTATGAAAACGATACATTACATATCTACAGCAGCTGAGGTTCAATCTTTGAACGTATTGAATAATTCTATTATTCCTGTATTTCGTTTTCGCCGCCCCTTGGGGGTCTAATTTTCTTTTGAAGTAGGTGCGTCCTGCTTCCCCTAGAGACATCGAATCCATTTAATGAAACTGTTTTTTGAAATGAATGCTAAGGCATAAAATTCAAAAGAATTGTTTTACCTATCTTTTTGAAGATAGACCGGTTCTAATTTATTAAAGAACCCACCTTTCATCTGGATTCTTACACAGCAAAAATAATTTTAATATCAAAGCTTCGGTAATAGGCTTAATTAGGTTTTAAATTAAAACTTCTAATCATAAATGATAACAATTAGAAGAATGTTTTTTACGAATTGAACCTAACTATTAAAAAGGAAACAAAAGAGAGTTGATGAAAAAAGTTGACATCATAATTGCCAATGAAAACCATCTTCACTACGCAATAGAAATATGCGAAGTGATATCTGAATCTGCCAAAGTTAGAGGTACAGGTATAGCAAAACGTACACCCGAATATATTCAAACCAAGATACAAAATAGAAATGCAATTATAGCCTTGTCTGGCGATCGGTTTGCGGGATTCTGTTATATCGAGGTTTGGGGGCATGAGAAGTACGTAGCACACTCTGGTCTAATTGTACATCCGGATTTTAGACATCAGGGGTTGGCAAAAAAAATCAAAGAATTTACATTTAATCACTCTTTAAAAAAATACCCAACAGCCAAGGTTTTTGGAATCACAACTGGATTGGCAGTGATGAAGATCAACTCTGATCTAGGGTATAAACCTGTTACGTTTTCAGAGCTAACAGATGATCCGAAATTTTGGGCAGGCTGTAAAACATGTACAAATTTTGATATTCTAACTTCTAAAGATCATAAAATGTGCTTATGTACAGGAATGTTGTATGATCCGCAACAAGAAGAAAAGAAAAAAGAAAAATGGTACAACAAAAAAGTATTAAAAAGATTAAAAAAAATTAAGCAGACCATGCTTGTAAAAAATAAACAATTGTTATGGAAAAAGTAGTATTGGCGTATAGTGGAGGTCTAGACACTTCGTATTGTGTAAAATATCTTATTCACCAACAAAACTTGGAGGTACACACTATTTTGGTAAATACCGGAGGCTTTTCTGAAAAAGAATTAATAGACACAGAAAAAAGAGCATACGAATTAGGGAGTTCTTCTCATGTAAATAAAACTATTCTGGATGAGTTTTATAACAAAGCAATCAAGTATCTGATCTTTGGTAATGTTTTAAAAAATAATACGTATCCACTCTCAGTGAGTGCAGAACGAATCTTCCAAGCTATAGAAGTTATTAATTATGCCAAAGAAGTTGGAGCAAAATACATAGCACACGGCAGCACAGGAGCAGGAAACGACCAGATTAGGTTTGATGTGATTTTTCAGACGTTAGCTCCAGAAATTGAGATTATTACACCCATTAGAGATCTAAAACTTTCTAGACAGGAAGAAGTAGAGTATTTAGAAAAACATGGAGTGCATTATAGCTGGGAGAAAGCACAATACTCTATCAATAAAGGAATCTGGGGAACCAGTGTAGGGGGTAAAGAAACACTTACCTCACACAGTGCATTACCCGATATGGCATATCCAAGCCAACTTGAAAAGCAAAAGGAAGAAATCATAACTCTTAATTTTGAGAAAGGAGAACTAGTTGGATTAGATGGTATTAAAGATTTGCCCGTTAAAAATATTCAAAAACTCGAAGAATTAGCAAGCGCATTTGCAATCGGTAGAGATACCCATGTTGGAGATACAATTATCGGAATAAAAGGAAGAGTAGGTTTTGAAGCGGCAGCACCAATGGTAATTATAAAAGCACATCATCTATTAGAAAAACATGTGCTAACCAAATGGCAACAATATTGGAAAGAACAACTAGCCAATTGGTATGGGATGTTATTACATGAAGGAAATTATCTAGACCCTGTAATGAGAAACATCGAAGTGTTTATGGAAGATGCTCAAAAATCTGTTACGGGAGATGTCATTGTAAAACTCAAACCTTATCATTTTACATTAGAAGGAATAGAATCTGATTTTGATATGATGAAATCTGATTTCGGTCAGTATGGTGAAATGAATAACTCCTGGACATCTGATGACGCCAAAGGCTTTATTAAAATCTATGGCAATGCAAATAAGATATATCACAACATAAATTCGAACGAATCATGATACAAGCAGGAATTATAGGAGGATCAGGATATACAGCAGGAGAGTTGCTTAGGTTATTAATACATCATCCTGGGGTAGCATTAAACTTTGTATATAGTACCACAAATTCGGGAGTGCCAATAAGTAAGCAGCATCCAGACTTAATAGGAGAGATAGATCTCGAATTTACAGATACGATTAACCCAAATATCGATGTGTTGTTTTTATGCCTAGGGCACGGAAGATCAAAATCATTTCTGTCAGATCACTCATTTTCTCCAACAACTAAAGTTATCGACTTAGGAAATGATTTTAGACTCGTTGAAGACAAAAGATATTTGAATAGAGATTTTGTATACGGTCTTCCTGAGTTGCAAAAAGATCAAATCACGGTAGCAAATAATATTGCGAATCCTGGATGTTTTGCGACAGCAATCCAATTGGGGTTATTACCATTGGTTTCTTCAGGAAAAATTAAAGACGCTATACACATCAATGCAACAACAGGAAGCACAGGTGCTGGAGTGATGCCAGGGGGAACAACTCATTTTAGTTGGAGAGATAATAATTTTTCTAGCTATAAAGTGTTTACACATCAACATTTGGGAGAGATAGAGCAGAGTCTTAAACAATTGCAACCTGATATAGATGTTCCTATCTTTTTTATTCCCAATAGAGGTAATTTTAGTAAAGGCATTTATGCTACTATGTATACCAAATATGAGGGTAGCGAAGAAGAAGCAAACGAATTGTATAAAACTTTTTATAAAGAGGCTCAGTTTACGATGATCTCCGATCAAGAAATTCACCTAAAACAAGTGGTTAATACAAATAAATGCATTCTGCATATTAGTAAAAAGAATGAAATGTTATTGATCACTTCGGTAATTGATAATTTGATTAAAGGAGCATCAGGGCAGGCGATCCATAATATGAACCTCATGTTTGGGCTAGATGAGAGAGTAGGTTTAGAACTAAAAGCAAGTGCGTTTTAATAAAAACTCGAATCAAAAAACAGAATTAAAATGAATAAAATAACAATCATAGGAGGAGGTAACCTGGGAAAATCAATAATCTCAGGACTAGCAAGCAGTAATTTGTTTGAAGCAGAGTCGATCACTGTGGTAGACAAGTCAAAATACAACCTTAAAGAAATAGAAGAAAATTTAGGAGTATCTACTTCGCAAAACATTATAGAATCTATTATCGATGTAGAATGGATAATTCTGTGTGTACAACCAAGGCAATTAGATAGTGTTTTGCAAGAAGTAAAAGATGTAGTAACAATTGATCAAGTATTGATTTCTACAGTTACGGGGACTTCAATTTCTGAAATTAATGAAGTGATTCCTGAAAATAAGGTGATTAGAGTGATGCCAAATACCGGGGCTTCCAAAAAATTATCAATGACTTGTATCGCTGCTAATGATGATGTAACAGAGGAGCTAACAATGGTTCAAAAAATGTTTGATACTATTGGTAAAACACTAGTTATAGAAGAACGACTAATGCAAGCAGCGACAGTTTTGGGAGCAAGTGGTATTGCCTTTTTTCTTAGATTTTTAAGAGCTATGATTCAAGGAGGTATCCAAATGGGATTTCATCCTCATGAAGCACAGATTATTGCCGTACAAACAGCTATGGGAGCAGCAACATTGGTAGCAGAAAATGGAACACATCCGGAATGTGAAATTGATAAAGTGACCACTCCACAAGGATGTACCATAGAAGGTTTAAATGAAATGGAACATAGAGGGCTAAGTTCTTCTGTGATTAAAGGAGTGATGGCTTCTTATGAAAAAATAAATACAATAAAATAATTGATCATTTATAAGTAGTCAGTTGATCGATAATTTACTGTTAACTATTAAGAAATTAACCAACAACCTAATATTATGAAACTTTTTGACGTATATCCGTTATATGATGTAGAACCAGTGAATGCCTATGATTGCATAGTGGTAGATAAAAATGGCACTGAATACTTAGATATGTACGGAGGACATGCCGTGATTTCTATCGGTCATTCTCATCCTCATTATGTAAAAAGATTAAAAGAGCAGGTAGAAAAGATTGGCTTTTATTCTAATGCCGTTCAAAATAGCATGCAAACCAAACTGGCAGAAAAACTTGGCAAATTATCAGGATATGAAGAGTATCAATTGTTTTTGTGTAATTCTGGAGCAGAAGCTAATGAAAATGCATTAAAACTAGCTTCTTTCTATACAGGCAAATCTAGAGTAGTAGCTTTTAGTAATGGTTTTCATGGTAGAACATCTGCCGCGGTTGCCGCTACAGATAATGCCAAAATCAATTCACCACTAAATGCTCAGCAAGAGGTTACTTTTTTGCCATTAAATCAAATAGATCTTGTTAAAACTGAATTAGCAAAAGGAGATGTATGTGCACTAATAATAGAACCAATACAAGGAGTGGGAGGATTAGATGAAGGCACTACTCAATTTTTTACTGAGTTAGAAACATTGTGCCATGAGTTTGGAGTAGTTTTAATTTTGGATGAAGTGCAATCTGGTTATGGGAGAACAGGAAAATTCTTTGCTCATCAGTATCATGGGATTACACCGGATATTATATCGATAGCAAAAGGGATGGGTAATGGTTTTCCGGTTGGAGGGATTATGATAGCACCACATATTAATCCAGAATTCGGAATGTTAGGAACCACTTTTGGTGGTAACCACCTTGCTTGTGCGGCGGCCATAGCCGTGTTAGAAGTTATAGAAACCGAAAACCTAATAGATAATGCCAAATTAACTGGAGAGTATTTTGAGTCTATTGCAAAACAATTGCCAGGTGTGCAAAAAGTAAAAGGAAAGGGGTTAATGCTGGGATTAGAATTTGATTTTGAAGTCGGTGAACTACGAAAAAAGATGATCTATGATCAACATATTTTCACAGGAGGAGCCATGAACAAGAAATTGCTAAGAATACTTCCACCACTAACAATAGGAAAAAGAGAAATAGATCAACTTATAAAAGCATTGCACAGTGTTCTGGAAGGAGAGAAAGTAGGATTATGAATACACCACTAAGTATAGTACAGAGAAATTCGGTTTTAGAAGATATGATGATTCTTGTAGATCAAAACAGGAATGCGATCATAGCAGCCAACCTAAAAGATCTCGAAAAATTTTCTGATGGTGATCTGGCTATGCAAGATCGCTTGAAAGTGGATCAAAAAAAGGTCAATGGAATGATTGAAGCACTAAGGCAATTATCAAATCAAGAAGATCCTGTTGGCGTAGAAAGATTTAGATGTACTCATGATAACGGGATGCAAATATGTAATAAAACAGCTTCTTTTGGAACTGTACTTATTATTTATGAATCCAGACCAGATGTGACCATAGAAGCAGCGGGGGTTGCTTTTAAATCTGGTAATAAGATTTTACTAAAAGGAGGGAAAGAGTCACTACATTCTAATCTCGAAATTATAAGACTATGGCATCAAGCGTTGTCTCAAAATAATATTACCACCGATTGGGTAGAGTACTTGAATTATGATAGAAAAAACACTCAGGAGTTTCTCCAAAAACCAACACAAAAGGTGGATTTAATAGTCCCGAGAGGAGGAAATAAACTTATTGATTTTGTAAAAACTCATGCTACCTGTCCTGTTATTGTAAGTGGTAGAGGTAACAATTTTGTATATGTACATAAAGAGGCAGATAGAGGATTGGCATTAGATAATATTGTTAATGGTAAGGTAGATAAGATCTCAGCATGTAATGCCGTAGACAAGGTGCTTATCGACAAAGACCTCCCTAATAAAGAAGATTTTGTAAGAAATCTCATTACCACCCTCAAAAACTACAATGTAGAAATATTAGGAGACAAGTCTTTATCAAAGTACGAAGATGTAGGGCAAATAGTTGAAGAAACCATATGGACGGAAGAGTTTTTGGACTATAAAATAGCGATTGGTGAGACTGAAGATATATCAGAGGCAATTTTGAAAATTAATACATATAGCGGTGGACATTCTGCAGCAATTATAACAAGAAATTTGTCTATAGCTGATGAATTTATGTCTCTTATTGATTGTGCAGCAGTTTATCACAACGCTTCTACGCGATTTACAGACGGATTTGAGTTAGGACTGGGTGGAGAACTAGCTATAAGTACTGATAAATTACATCAAAGAGGACCAATCGGATTGCAACATTTGGTAACTAATAAATGGTATATACACGGTGATGGGCAGATTAGGTAAAAAAAGAATAGTACTTAAGTTAGGGTCTAATGTACTAACTAAAGGAACCAACCAAATATCCAGAGGTAAGATTGAGGATATCGGAAGGCAAATTTTGGTCTTACAAGATACATATGAATTCGTAATAGTGAGCTCAGGAGCCATTGCTGTAGCCAAACAATTTGTGAATCTAGAAAGTAATGGTAATGGAGTAGCGATTAATGTAAAGCAAGCTTTGGCATCGATAGGGCAACCACACCTGATGCGAATATTTCAGGAAGGCTTTAGAGATCATGGATTATTAACATCTCAGTGCTTATTGTCTTATTCAGATTTTGAAAAAAAACAGTCTCAAGAGAATATTATCAACACCATTAATGTTTTGATTGCTAATGATTACATTCCAATTATTAATGAGAATGATACTGTGGCGACAGATGAAATCCAATTTGGAGATAATGATAAATTGGCAGCGTTAACAGCATCATTACTCGATGCAGATCTATTGGTGATCGCTACCAATACTAATGGTATTTGTACCAAAGAATCTGTAGAGAATAATACCTGCCAAACAATTACTGAAGTTTATGATATCGAATCTTTAGAAAATGAAATCATTTCTTCAGTTTCTACTCATGGCACAGGAGGGATGAAATCTAAAATCGAAGCAACCAGAATTGCTCAGAAAGCAGATATTGAAACATGGATTATAAACGGTCTAAATGATGATTTTATAATGAATGCTATTCATAATAAAATACAATTCACTAAAATAAATAATGTAGTACATAATGAATAATTACTTTTCTATAGAAGATATAGACTCATTATCCGATTGGATAAATGAAGCTATTGAAATAAAAAAAGCCCCGTTATCCAATAAACAGTTGGGGCAAAATAAAACCATTGGCTTATTATTTTTTAATCCAAGTCTTCGTACACGTTTAAGTACTCAAAAAGCTGCATTGAATCTGGGGATGAATGTATTGGTGATGAATTTTACTGGTGAGGGTTGGTCATTAGAACATGAAGATGGTACTGTGATGGATCAAGGAAACTCTGAACATGTAAAAGAAGCGGCACAAGTGGTTTCTCAATATTGTGATGTGCTGGCAATCAGAGCTTTTGCAAAACTAGAGAATAGAGAAGATGATTATAGCGAGAAAGTACTAAATAATTTTATGAAATATGCTTCTATTCCTATAGTAAATATGGAAAGTGCTACAAAACACCCCTTACAAGCATTAACAGACGCTATAACAATTACCGAAAATAAGAAAGTAAAAAAACCAAAGGTTGTACTATCATGGGCACCACATCCAAAAGCCTTACCACAGGCAGTTGCAAATTCTTTTGTAGAGATGATGCAGCGTATGGACGCACATTTTGTAATTACCCACCCCGTGGGATTTGAGTTAGCCAGTCAGATTACTAAGCAGGTGCCCATTGATTACAACCAAAATAATGCATTAAAAGATGCCGACTTTGTATATGTTAAAAACTGGAGCTCTTATGAAAATTATGGTCAAACATTAGTCAATGATCTCTCCTGGAAAATCACCCAAGAAAAGATGAAAGTAACCAATAATGCTAAGTTTATGCATTGTTTACCCGTGAGAAGAAATGTGGTTGTAGATGATGCCGTTATTGATAGTGATAATTCTATTGTGATCGAACAAGCAAACAATAGAACATATGCAGCGCAATTAGTTTTAAAGAAAATATTAGAAGAATCGTAATATGGAAAAACAAAAGCTATTGGTAGCCAAAATAGGAGGTAACATTATAGGAGATAAAAAGGCTCTAGCTTCCTTTCTGAAAGATTTTTCTAAAATAAAAGGATCCAAAATTTTGGTTCATGGTGGAGGAAAATCAGCAACACAACTTGCAGATAGACTAAAAATCAAGACAGAGATGATAGATGGTCGAAGAATTACATCTGCAGAGAATTTGGACATTGTAGTAATGACATATGCAGGGTTAATAAATAAAACAATTGTTTCGATGCTGCAGCAAGATCATTGTAACGCATTAGGATTAACAGGAGCAGATGGCAATGTGATTCTGGCTGAGAAAAGACCAGTAAAATTTGTGGACTATGGATATGTAGGAGATGTGATTCAGGTAAATAGCCATATGATAAAAACATTCTTGGATATAGAAACAGTACCCGTTTTTTGTGCCGTTACTCATGATGGAGAGGGACAACTATTTAATACTAATGCAGATACCATTGCGTCAGAAATAGCTTCGGCAATGAGTGCAGACTATGAAGTGTCATTATTTTATTGTTTTGAGTTAAAAGGAGTTTTAGAAAATATCGAAGACAAAGATTCTGTAATAGAACATATTGACTTAAAGAAGTATAATGAGTTGATTGATAACAAAGTGATTGTGGATGGAATGCTCCCAAAGCTTCAGAATTGTTTTGATGCATTACAAAAACAAGTAAATAAAGTACACATTGCCAATGCAGATTTTATAAAAGATGCTTCTACTAAACACACAACCTTAAGTCTATAAGTGATGATTACAAAACTAACAACTGAGGCAATAGAACTTTTGCATAGACTGATAGAAACCCAATCGTTTTCATCAGAAGAAGATAAAACAGCTCAATTGATTGAAGACTGGTTTACATATAATACTATTCCTTTTAAAAGAGAAAACAATAATATTTGGGCATATAATAAGTATTATGACGAATCTAAACAAACCATTTTGTTAAACTCTCATCACGATACGGTAAAACCCAATGGAAACTATACAAATGATCCGTTTAATGCTTTTGTTGAAAATGGAAAACTATATGGCTTAGGTAGCAATGATGCTGGTGGATGTTTGGTTTCATTGCTGGCAACCTTTACCTATTTTTATAGTAGAAAAGACCTAAAATACAATTTTGTAATTGTAGCCTCTGCCGAAGAAGAAAATAGTGGACCATTAGGATTAAAAAGTGTATTAAAGTATTTTGAAAATGTTGAATTTGCGATTGTAGGAGAACCAACATTGATGCAATTAGCAGTTGCAGAAAAAGGTTTGTTGGTCATGGATGTATCAATAAGAGGAACGGCAAGCCATGCTGCGCACCCCAACGATGATAATGCCATTTATAATTCTATACCGGTTATACAGTGGTTTGAATCTTATAGGTTTGAAAAAAAATCTGAAACGCTAGGAGAAGTAAAGATGACCGTAACGCAAATCAATGCCGGTAAACAACATAACGTTGTACCCGCAGGATGCGATCTGGTGGTGGATATAAGAGTAAACGATAAATATAAAAATGAAGAAGTTCTGGAGGTTGTAAAGCAACAAATGCCAAACAATGTAGAGATTAAACCCAGGTCTTTGGATTTAGGATCGTCATCGATATCCATAGATCATCCAATTGTAAAATCAGGAGTTTCATTAGGAAGAACCACATATGGCTCACCAACATTATCAGATCAATCTGTATTGCGATGTCCATCGTTAAAATTGGGACCAGGGGACTCTACTCGATCACATTCTGCAAATGAGTTTATTTATATAGATGAGATTAAAGAAGGGGTCGAATTATACATAAAGATTCTCGAAGGTATCATTTGATAGGATATACTTGATTTTGATACGATCAGAAATCACATATTTAATTTAGATAGGTTATAAATAAGGTTAAAAGTAAAATAGAGAAGATGAAACTTTGGGATAAAGGATTACCTACAGATCAGAAGATTGATATGTTTACTGTAGGCAATGACAGGCAGTTAGACATGGTGATAGCCAAATATGATGTGCAGGCAACATTAGCGCATACCAAAATGTTACACAAGATCGGATTACTTTCGGATAAAGAAATTTCTGAAATTGAAAAAGAATTGAATATATTAGGGAGGGAAATAGAAAAAGGAACCTTTATAATAGAAGAACAGTTTGAAGATGTTCATTCTAAAATCGAATTTGAATTGATCAAAAGGATAGGGGATACAGGAAAACGAATTCATACAGCTAGATCACGTAATGATCAGGTTCTTGTAGCAATGCATCTATATCTTAAGGATGAATTGACCCAGATTAAATCCTTGGTTAAAGAATTGTCAGCCAATTTGCTAAGTAGTGCAGAGAAGTATAAAGACATATTACTTCCGGGGTACACACATTTACAAATCGCCATGCCATCATCTTTTGGGCTTTGGTTCTCTGCCTATGCCGAAAGTTTTGTGGATGATCTGCATTTTGTAAATGCAGCATTAAAAACAGTAGATCAGAATCCTTTGGGAAGCGCAGCAGGCTATGGTAGTTCATTTCCGATAGATAGAGAGTTTACCACCAAAGAATTAGGTTTTGAAACATTAAAATATAATGTAGTAGCTGCCCAAATGAGCCGGGGGAAATCAGAAAAATCAACAGCTTTTGCTATGAGTAGCATAGCAGCAACTTTATCCAAACTAGCGATGGATGTATGTTTGTATATGAGTCAAAATTTTGATTTTATGAGTATTCCTTCAGAGTTTACAACAGGCTCTAGTATCATGCCACATAAGAAAAATCCAGACGTCTTTGAGTTAATAAGGGGAAAGTGTAATAAAATTCAGGCATTACCGTATGAATTAAGCTTATTAATTAATAATTTGCCAAGCGGATATCATAGAGATCTACAATTGCTAAAAGAAGGAGTTGTTCCGGCCATCCAGGATCTAAAAGCATCTTTAGAAATGGCGATTTATGCTTTAGAAAATGTAAGTGTAAACCAAAATATATTAGATGATGATAAATATGATTATTTGTTTAGTGTAGATACTTTAAATGAATTAGTGATGCAAGGAATGTCTTTTAGAGATGCATATGTGAAGATTGGTCAGGATATTGAAAATGGTCATTACAAACCTGAAAAAAATACAAAACACAGCCATATAGGAAGTATTAATAATTTATGCCTTACTAATATTCAAAAGAAGCTAATGGATGTATAATTTTGGTGTAAAATCTATAAAATAACTAACTAACTGAGACCTAAAATCTTTTGGTTGAAAAATTTAAATAATAATAAAAAAAAATATTTATATTAAATAAACTTAAAAAAAGAGAAAAAATATTGAAACAAAAACTATAGAATCAACCCCCTGAATTCAATTTAGGATATTCTGTCAATATAGTAACAAAGATTTCGTTTAGATTAAAAAAAAGCTGGAACAAGTTTAATTGAGTGTAAGTTGAGTTAGTTTGATTTTACGTTTCAGCCTAGACCCTCAGAGGAGTTGTTAACCACTGAGGGTTGTTTTTTTTCATAGATATTATATGCGCAAAAGCAATTTTTAAAGTATTTGAAATGAGAATGTAAGCTAGGTTTTGTCTTATAAAGTAAAAAAAGTTTTGAGATCCGATCGCAGAAAATGGTATACTAATAAACCTATAGAGATGATAGAATAAAAAAGGGCAAAAGCCTATCATCTGGCGTTTTTTACAAAAAATAAATTATGGTTTTCCTTAATTTTAAGGTCAGTTTTGAGTACTAAAAGACTTTTTTATTAAAATTATGTTGCAACAAATTGATGTTAAGATGTTTTGATTGTACCGCTCTTATTTGATCATAAACCATAAATGTACATAGATGAAAATAGCATGTTTTGGAGAAGTACTTTGGGATATATTTCCGGATCACAAAAAGATTGGTGGAGCCCCCCTTAATGTTGCTTTAAGGCTTAAGTCATTAGGAATAGATATTTGTCTAATTACTAGAATAGGAAAAGACCAGCCAGGAAAAGAGCTATTAGACTATATACAAAGGCAAGGATTGTCATCACATGCTTTTCAAATCGATCCTCATTATAAAACCGGAGAGGTGTTGGTTACTTTGGATAAGGATAATACCGCAACATATGAGATTAGTTACCCTGCTGCCTGGGATTTTATAGAATATTCAGAGTATTTGACAAAAGAGATTCAAGAATCAGATGCGATAGTTTTTGGTAGTCTAATATGTAGAAATAAGGTCTCAAGGAATACATTATTGCAGGTATTGGATATAGCTAGATTTAAGGTTTTGGATGTAAACTTAAGAACCCCTTACTATGATATTGAATCATTATTGCTATTAATGAATAAAGCAGATTTTATAAAATTTAATGCAGAAGAATTAGACGAAATCTGTATAGCTCTTAACATTCAAACCAAAACGACAGAAGACCAAGTAATTGCAATAGCGAGTAAGACAAATACAAGTCAGATCTGTATTACAAAAGGGAAGCATGGAGCAACATTGTTTTATCAAAATTTATTCTACAGCAGTAAGGGGTATAAGGTAAAAGTAGTTGATACGGTTGGAGCAGGAGATTCATTTCTGGGAGCTTTGATCAATGAATTGCTTATGGGTAGGCAACCACAAGAGTCTATTGATTATGCATGTGCCATTGGTGCTATGGTTGCTAGTAGTAAAGGAGCTAATCCCGTATTTACAAACGATCAAGTTATAAAACTCATGAAACAAATGTAGATGGGACAAGTGCTTTTAAATCATTAATTACACTAATATTGTGCCTGATACTGGCATAAAGAATAAACAAAATTATAATTGCAACAATAAAACCTAATAGGACTCCATTATTTCTACTAGAAAGCTTTTTAGAGGTTTTGAGATACGCTTTAGACATTTTTTTAGCATAATTGGTTACCAAAGCAAATGCCGGGGCGAAGATCAAAACGATGACCAACATATCTATAAGTACCAATAGGTATCCCTGTTGATCAATACGCCTTTTTACATATTTTAAGATGTATTCATTAATTAATGCAGCCGATAAAACGGCTACTGTATAAATAGCATATTTGGTAGATTGTTTGTTGCTCATAGCTGGGGAACTATTTTTAGTATAAAGCTTAATTCTGGCGACCAAGGTAAAATCTTATATGCTATATTCAAAGAAAAGGATGTTTTTTAAGAAGAAAATACGAAAACAAATTTGTATTACTAGATGAGGTAAAAAATAAAAGGATATAAGTACCTAATAACACTTACATCCTTTTTTTGAATTAGCCCCTTGTAAATTAAAGTAAATCTCTTGTCATACGTTGTTTTTTGTATTTAGGTTTTATCTGTGAATAGCATGGCTTGATGCACCAGGAAGAGTTGCCAAAAAATTCAAAATAAGCCCCAATCTTTTTCTAAATAATTTCATGATAGTTTTTTTTAATTAGTTGTAGTTTTGTTCAATACTATTTTCTTTTATTATGATTCAAATGTATGGACAAATTAGGATGTGACCTATTTCATTATATTTCATTCTTCTATGTAATGCCAAAAGAAAAATGAATTATGGGTTAATTTCAGCCATTTTTTAGGAAATAGAAAATACCAAAAAGATGGAGGAGCTTTACTTTTAAAATATAGTATACTTAGATATTCTTTTTGTATAAAGGATGAGAAGTTTCTGATATTAGTGTATCTTCAATTCAAGGAGCAAGATTAGAAATGGATAACAGTAAAAAAACTAAAAGAGTTTAGAGTAAGAACTAATGTGTTTTTCATTGCTTATATAATATGATGATTTCCTGTGCGTAATCCATACATTCAAAAGAGTATAAAAACGATCCCGGGAGGTGATTAGTACTTCCCGGGGGAGAATAACCCCTTCCCGGGAGGTGATCAAAGGTTCCCGGGAGGTATTTACTACGCCCCGGAACCCTATAAGTGACTCCCGGGCTCGGGGAGACATAGAAACCTGAATATACTTGGTTTGAGGTTATATAAGTAATCTCATGATCAGTATTGTAAAGCCAAATAAAAGTATTCTTCAACAAAATGAAAAAATAAGGAACTACTACATTCAAAAAAGAGAATACATCAAGAAATGTTCGTATTTTTAAGTGAAGAATTTATACGATACCATAACTGTAGGTACCCCTCCTTTGTTTTAACCATAGATCGTAGTCTATGTATCAGTTTGAAGTTGGTAGTATTCTGATAGAATAAGTGATAATAATCTAAACTCAATTAGTCAAAATGTGGTGATAATTCTAAAGTAGGTAACGATGAAACTATCAATTGTTTTTAAGATTTTTCAAATAACTATAATTATAACATTGCTTATCAATGTTATACTTACTTTGCTTTTGCAAAAAAACCATATAAAACAGCAAAAGGCAGAGAATGTAAGATATAAATCCTATGTGATTGCCGAAGAGTTAAAGCAAAGTTCAGATGACCTAACACGATATTGCAGGTCTTATGTTTTAACAGGAGACAACAAATGGGAAAATAAATATTGGGAAGTACTTGATATTAGAAACGGAAAACTACCTAGACCTGATGGTAAGACTATAGCTTTAGTGGATAGTATGAAGAAGTTAGGATTTACCAAATCCGAATTTGATAAATTAAAAGTGGCCGAAAACAATTCTAATGAGTTGGTATGGACCGAGAAGGTTGCTTTAAATGCTATAAAAGGGTTATTTGATGACGGTAATGGCAATTTTTCTGTTAAAGCCAACCCCAATCTTGAAATGGCTAGACGTATTATGTTTGATGAAAAATATCATGAAGATAAGAAGTTAATAATGGCACCAATTCATGATTTTTTTGAAATGCTAGATAAAAGAACACATGATACTGTTCTTAAGTACAAAGTTTTTAATAGTAATCTACTCAGGGTGATAATAGGTTTAATAGTTTTAATATTAACAATCGGAGTGGTTTCATTTTTTATTGTTCTTAAAAACATTATTCAAAAAATGAAGGTTTTAGAAGTGTCTAACAAGTTGATAATGACCAAAAATGATGAGCTATCTCGTTTTACCTATATAGCATCGCATGATTTGCAAGAACCATTAAACACAATCATTAGTTTTTCAAAACTGTTAAAAGAAGGGTACTATGAGAAATTAGAAGGCATAGGACAAAAGAGTATTGAAATTATCGATAATTCTACCATGAGAATGAGGAGTCTTACTACAGATTTGTTAGAATACTCGAGAATAGGCAAAAAGGCAAAACCCGAAAAAATTAATGTAAATGTACTCATAGCAAATATTGAGTTGGATTTGACAGAGTTAATAAAAAAGAACAAAGCTATCATATCTTATGATAATTTATCAGAAATTGTTGCGTATAGAAATGAGTTAAGAATGTTGTTTTTAAATCTAATTTGTAATGCCATTAAATACAGAAAAGATACTATAGTTCCTCAGATTAGAATTGAGTTTGAAGAAGGAACATATGAATATACTTATGCAGTGATTGATAATGGTATAGGGATAGATATGAAGTTTCGACATAAGATATTTGAAGTTTTTCAACGCCTACATACCAATGATCACTACAGCGGTACGGGGATTGGTCTGGCAAATTGTAAAAGAATTGTAGAACTACATAAAGGGGAGATCTGGGTACGTTCTGAGATAAACAAAGGGAGTACATTTTTATTCACGATAAAAAAGAATTTAATAAATGAGTAAGAAATTAAATATGATCATGTTGGTAGACGATGATAGTAATACCAATTTATACAATGAATATATTATTAACCGATTGGATATTTTTAAAAACATAAAGATTTTTCAGAATGGAAAACGGGCACTGGAATTTTTGATTACCCAAGATGATAATGGAAAATTTCCGCAACCAGAAATAATATTTTTGGATATAAACATGCCAGTAATGAATGGCTGGGAGTTTTTGGATGAATATAAAGAGTTGACAAAAGAGCAACAAGCGCAGATTTTAATTGCAATGCTTACCTCGTCGATGAATACTGAAGATAGCCAAAAAGCCCTAAGTAGTGGAGTGGTTAAAGAGTATATTCATAAACCTTTGATTGAAGAAAGAATAAAAGAGATAATAGATAAGTATTTTTTGGAGCATTAAAATTGATAAGACTGCCCAAAAAAGTAAGTTTACTTTTAGACAGCCTCATTTGTTTTAATACTTTTTTTAATCCTTTAAAAGAAGGTTCCCTTATAAAGGAATATTTCCATGTTTTCGGTTAGGTCGCTCGATTGTTTTGTTCTCAAGCATACTAAATCCTTTAATGAGTTTTCTTCTGGTGTTTTCTGGTAAGATTACCTCATCAATAAAACCACGTTGAGCTGCTCTATATGGGTTAGCAAATTTCTCTGCATATTCTGTCTCTTTTTCTGCTAGTTTAGCAGCAGGATCATCAGCAGTGCTTATTTCTTTTCTAAAAATGATTTCGCTAGCTCCTTTAGCTCCCATTACGGCAATCTCTGCAGACGGCCAGGCAAAGTTAAGATCTGCTCCAATATGTTTAGAATTCATTACGTCATATGCTCCACCGTACGCTTTACGGGTAATCACTGTTACTTTGGGTACTGTAGCTTCACTTAGAGCATACAATAATTTGGCACCATGCACTATGATACCGTTCCATTCTTGGTCAGTACCAGGTAAGAATCCAGGTACATCAACCAGAACCAATAATGGGATATTAAAGCAATCACAAAAACGTGTAAAGCGTGCAGCTTTTTTAGAACTGTTTACATCCAATACACCAGCCAAAAATTGAGGTTGATTGGCAACAATTCCAATACTTCTTCCGCCAAGACGGGCAAAACCTACAATAATATTCTCGGCATAGTCTTTATGAATCTCGTAGAATGAATCGGCATCTATAATCCCACTGATAACCTCGTGCATATCATAAGGCTTGTTAGGGTTATCAGGAACAATAGTAGAGAGATTATCCCTTACTTCATCAGTAAGTGTATATTCTAGTTTTTTTGGTTGCTCTTTGTTGCTCTGTGGGAGATAACTTAGTAGTTTTTTTACATCTTCGAGACATTCTATATCATTTGCCGAAGTGATATGTGCTACTCCGGATTTTGTAGAATGAGTACTGGCACCTCCTAATTCTTCAGAAGTTACTTCTTCATTAGTTACTGTTTTTACTACATTAGGTCCTGTAACAAACATATAGCTAGTATCTTCTACCATCATGGTGAAATCCGTCATAGCAGGAGAATACACAGCTCCACCTGCACAAGGTCCCATAATTGCTGATATCTGGGGGATTACTCCAGAAGCTTGTACATTTTTGTAGAAGATATCTGCATACCCACCTAGGGAGCGTACTCCTTCCTGAATTCTGGCTCCACCAGAGTCATTAAGACCAATAATAGGTGCCCCCGTTTTTACTGCCATATCCATTACTTTGCATATCTTCTCGGCATGCGTTTCTGACAGTGCACCACCAAAAACAGTAAAATCTTGTGCAAAAATATAGATTAATCGTCCGTTTACGGTTCCGTAGCCTGTAACCACACCATCTCCATAATAGATCTCTTTATCCATTCCAAAATCAGTAGTACGGTGGGTTACCAGAATACCAATCTCTTCAAAAGAACCTTCGTCAAGTAGATATTCAACGCGCTCCCGAGCAGTTAGCTTTTTCTTTTGATGTTGTTTTTCGATACGTTTTTCACCACCACCTAATTTTGCTTGAGCAATTTTATCTTGTAATGTTTTTATTTTTGAATCCATATAATTTAAAGTGTTGGTATGCGTACTGTTTTTTGATCTTCGATATATTGTTTCATAGCAAGTAAGGCTGCAATTTTGGCTTCTTCTTTTGTTGCAGATTGTATGATTTCTGTAGTAAAGTGTTTTTTTACAAAGTGAGTGTCAAAATTTCCAGATTTGAAGGCTTCATGTTCAAAAACAAATTTACCAAAGGGTAATGTGGTTTGTACGCCTTTGATATCATAGTTGTTAATTGCTTTTATCATTAATTGTATAGCTTCTTCACGAGTTGCTCCATAGGTAATAAGTTTGGCTAGCATAGGGTCATAGTAGATAGGAATATCCATACCTTCTTCAAAACCATTATCTACCCGAATCCCTTTTCCGACAGGTATTTTATAGGTTTCTAAATAACCAACACTAGGTAAAAAATCATTCATAGGATCTTCTGCATATATGCGTAGTTCTAACGCATGACCTTTGATTTTTAGATCTTCTTGTTGTACAGAGAGTTTTTCGCCTCGTGCTACTTTTATTTGTAATTCTACCAGATCAATTCCTGTAATCAGCTCTGTTACCGGGTGCTCTACTTGTAGTCTGGTATTCATTTCAAGAAAGTAGAAGTTATGGTTTTCATCCAAAAGAAACTCTACTGTTCCTGCACCAAGATAATCACATGCTTTTGCAACTTTAACTGCTGCTTCACCCATTTTGGCACGTAGCTCTGGCGAAAGTACTGCAGACGGAGCTTCTTCTACTACTTTTTGATGTCGTCGTTGCACACTACATTCTCTTTCAAAAAGGTGTATTACATTTCCATGACTATCAGCCATCACCTGTATTTCTATATGCCGTGGTGAGGCTACATATTTTTCAATAAATACAGAGCCGTCTCCAAAAGCAGAAGTAGCTTCACTGATTGCTCTATTCATTTGGGATTCGAGGTCTTTTTCTTCTTCTACAACGCGCATTCCTTTACCACCCCCACCGGCAGAAGCTTTGATCAAAATTGGAAATCCTATTTCTGTAGCAATTTTTTTTGCCTTATCCACATCAGTAATGGCTTCATCTATACCAGGAACCATAGGGATATCATAAGCTTTAACAGCTTCTTTGGCTGCTAGTTTACTGCCCATCACCTTTATAGCTTTGGATTTAGGACCAATAAAAATAATATCATTTTTTTCAACTTCTTCTGCAAAATCTGCATTTTCACTTAAGAAACCGTATCCGGGATGTATTGCATCTACATCCAATTGTTTAGCAACTTCAATAATTTTAGAGCCTAATAAATAGGATTGATTAGAAGGTGCTTCACCAATACAAACGGCTTCGTTTGCAAATTTTACATGAGGAGCATTTCTATCTACTGTAGAGTATATTGCAACTGTTTTAATTCCCATTTTATGGGCTGTAGTCATTACTCTTATGGCAATTTCACCTCTGTTAGCTATTAGTATTTTTTTCATATTAAATAGTATTAGAACAGGTGTTCTATATGATGTTCATATCTATGAACTAAGCGAATTCAATTAATAATTGTCCTTTATCTACTGCATCACCAGTAGTAGCCGAAATAGATTTGATAATACCATCTCTAGGTGATAAAATAAGGTTTTCCATCTTCATGGCTTCCAGAATAAGTATGGGATCATCTTCCTTTACTTCCTGACCTTCCTGTACCTGAATATCCAATAATAAGCCAGGCATAGGAGCTTTGATAGTATTTACTTGTTTTGAAGATCCTAAAGAAAATCCCATTTCTTTAATTCTAGCGTCCAATTCATTGGCAATATCAACTTGATAAGTGTTGTGATTAACTTTTACAGTGTATTGTTTAGCATTAAAATCGGATTCAACAATTTCTGTATGATACGATTTGTTATCTTGAAGTAGATGGTGGGTGGATGTCGAACTGTTTACAGCATCTATTTTTGAAACATCTTCTTTGGTAAAATCAAAATCAAAAATAGTATTTACTTTAACCTTATATGTACTGCTCATAAATGTGAATGTTTGATTTGCAATATAAAAATAGATAGTATAAAGAACCAAATAATCAGTAGAAGTTTATTTATTTGACTTTTAAGGGTATCATGACAATTACATGTCCCGTAAACTTATTTTTATGTGTTTTGTAAAGGAAGAAACAAATACACAGAGCGGGTCTTAAAAAATTGTTCTAAATTTATTAGACAGTCAATGTATATAGAAGGAATATAACGGGACAATGCTAATGAATGTAAAACGATTAAAGAGACAATAGAAATTCTTGAAAAAGAAAAAGTATAATATCTATATTTACGAGAGTTTAATTATCAAATAGTTCTCATGCCGTTTATAGAAGGTTTTACTATAGGAGTAGGGATGATCATTTTTATAGGTCCAGTGTTTTTTTTGTTACTTAATAGTAGTCTTCAATTTGGTTCAAAACAAGGAGTGGCAGTTGCATTAGGAATAATCTTTAGTGATATCTTATGCGTATTTCTTTGCCATTATGGACTTTCGACATTTGTAAGTGCAGAACAAAATCAATTTTGGATAGGGGGTATAGGTAGTCTTATACTCTTTGGTCTTGGGATTAGTTATCTCATAAAAAATAATAATGATGATACCAATGTTACAATTCACTCTAGAGGGGTACATACTTTTTTTTTGAAAGGGTTTAGTGTTAATTTTTTTAATCCCTTTGTTTTTGTAGTATGGATAGGAGTATATAACTATGGAGAGCATAAATATCCTACAATTGAGTCTTTACTAATTTTTATAGGATCTGTACTTGCTGGAATATTGACTACAGATTTGTTAAAAGTGTTTTTATCCAAAAGAATCAGGAAGTTTATTTTGCTTAAACGACTTATTGTTTTTTTTAAAATTACTGGTATTCTTTTGATCCTTTTTTCTTTTCGGCTGTTGTACTTAGTTTGGTAGAAATTCATAAGATCGATTTTGGTTATATTTGAGATACAACTATCAAACACTAACTAATATGGAATTTAATTTTTTAATTACTGCATTGGCAGCTTTAATCCCTATGGTATTAGGGTTTATATGGTATAACCCAAAAGTTTTTGGAACTGCCTGGATGAATGCTTGTGGTTTTACCGAAGAAGATCTCAAAGGAGGAAATATGGCTGTGATTTTTATTCTGGCTTATGTTTTTAGTTTTTTCCTGGCTTTTATACTTAATACTTTTGTAATTCATCAATTTGGATTTTTCTCTAGTATTATGAATGAACCAGGATTAACAGAAGCAGGTACAGAAATTAACCAATATGCACAGGAGTATATGTCAAAATATGGTAATAATTTTAGGAGTTTTGGGCATGGAGCTTTGCATGGTACTATGATAGGTCTTATGGTAGTGCTTCCGGTACTAGGTACAAATGCCTTATTCGAAAGAAAAGGGTTTAAGTATATTGCTGTTAATGTGGGGTATTGGATTGTTTGCCTAGCATTAATGGGTGGAGTAATTTGCCAATTTGCATAAAACTAGACTGTGCAAAAAAATAAACCTCATAAATCACTATGTATTTATGAGGTTTGTTATTATGATTTATCTCCCAGAACTCTTCTAAATAGTTTTTTGAGCAAAGGAGATGCTTCTCCCATTTTTCTCTCTCTTTCTTTTGCTTGAAGTGTGCCACTGTTATCATAAAACAATTCATAACTAAACACAAACCTGTCTGCTTCTTGTCCTACTCCTAATTGTCCAAATCTTAAGTCATTAAAAAATGTTTTATCATCTTTTTTTTCAATTGTATACCAACCCTCTGTTAGTGTGGCTAACCTTGGGATCAGAGGATCATCTTTCATCTTTCCTAATAAATGATGATTCTTTGGGAACTCTGAGAATGCTATACCATCATCATTTTCTAATATAGAGTAATATGCTATCAAAAAAGAGTTTTCGGTTTCTACATTGGCAGTCCATAATATACTATTTAGGGGTGTAGGTTTTGTTTGAATTTCCTTATAATGAATATCTTGTTTTTCAAGACTTTGCTGGAATATAGTATAAGTATGCCATTTTAATCCTAATGTGATAATCATATATATGCTACTGATGTATAATCCCAGTGCATTAAACTTTTTTCTTTTTGGGTGGGTTCGTTTATAGAACATTGCCAGAATAACAAAAATCAAAAAAGGAACAGTATAAAGAGGGTCGACTACAAAAATGTTTTTAAAAGATACTTTATATGTAAAAGGCCAGAATAACTGCGTGCCCCATGTTGTAAAAGCGTCTAGAATAGGGTGGGTAAAGAGTCCTAAAAACATTAATTTGGTCCAGTCTCTCCAGTCGGCTTCTTTATTCGAATAGATTTTTGCAATTAACCACCCAAAAATAGGAGCTGCCAATAAACAAAAAAGTAAAGAGTGTGAAAACCCTCGATGTAATTCATTGGCAGTAACATTATCTACAAAGTGTTTTGATAATACATCAAGATCAGGAATTGTTCCTGCAATTGCGCCCCATAACATGGCTTTGTTACCTACTTTTCTGCCTAGGGTAGCCTCGCCTACAGCTGCGCCTAAAACGATTTGAGTTAATGAATCCATTAATCTAATTGAAGTTTAAAAGGGTTTCTAATCTCATACTCACTTGGTGAGATTAGCTCTATTAAAGGTTTTAAAAGTGTATTTGAAATCGAATTTCCATGCCGTACATATAGCTTCATTTCTACTGGTTGAGCACCTACACAGCTTTTTATGATTTCTGCGGTTCTTCCTAATCTAAGTTCGCGAGCTTTTTTAGTAATTGCCAAATCTACATAGTCATACAACATTTTTTGATAAATAGCATGGCTTGTATTATATCTATAATCAATGCCAATATGGTTGGCATCAACTACATTATTAAGAATAAAAGCAGAGGTAAATCCAACCAGTTTTTTGTTGAGAAAGTATCCTTTAAACATAAAAGAGTCTTTCAAAGATGTTTTGAGACTTTTAAAGGTTGATGCATTAAGGCTTCCTATTTGAAAATCTGCCTTTTCGAGAACAGAAAGATATAGATCATTGATTTGGTCTTTAAAAAAATCAATATCTTCAGAAGAGAAATCTTTTACCACAATCATTTCAGATTTTTTAAAAACCTTTTTCGCTCTGCTTCTAAATTTTGTTCGCATACTGGATAAATAGTCTTCAAAAGTGTGCCAGCTAGTAGAAATTGGTAAGACCATGTTTACATCAATTTTAAATTCTCTAAAATCATGTTCTTTGATATAATCACTATGGTTAAAGGATTCTGGCCAAAACTCCTTCAATAATATAAAAGAAGGCTTGTCAGAATTCTCAGATTTACGCAGTTCTCTTAGTGCATCAGATAGACTTTCAAATGCAACTTTTGAGGATATATGATTCGTATTGTAGATAAAACCATGTTCTCCGCAAGAGAACAAATTACCACAAACCAAAACTCTAACATCTAGATTTTTAAATAGCGTATTTTTTATAGCATCACTAATTTTACAAGGAAACTCCTGTAGTGTTAACTGTGCCGAATTAAATTTAATAAGTTGAGTAACAGCAATACCAACAGGAATTTCATTGTCATAAAACATGATAAATCTAAAACGAATAGTGTGTGTGAGAGTCTGCTCAAGACTTCTTAAATATGCTAAAGAAAGAAATACATTGTTATCTGAATTAATTGTATTCCAATCAGTATTTGGGATATCATCTGTATGGTCATAATAAATATACTGTAGTGATGCAGTTCTACATTTATGTTTTAATTTTTCAAGCATATATCCCTTACTGTAATTTTCGAATGTATAGGTATTCGATATAGACCAAATTTACATTTATTTTTTAGAGTCTTTATTAAAAGTATGTCAAAACTAAAAAGACAGAAAATTTGACTTTTTTTAAAGTTGTTTTGTTGCTTATATAATGTTGATTTTCAGTTAGTAAATTAAGGGGTAGTCATTTGTCGTTGAATATGTGTTTTTAAACGAAAACTATTACATAAAATTTAGTTTTGTTATGGAAATATCAAATAAGTTTATTTTCTTTGAGCGTAATTGGGAAAATAAATGAATGCATTGGTAAACTGTGTCTTGTTGATCGATGATGACAAGGCAACAAACTTTTTTAATGAAAGAGTTGTTACCAGACACAAAGACTTTTGTCAGGTAAATACTGTACAAAGTGGTTTGGCAGCTCTGGATTATCTTAACGCGGTAGAAAAAAACACGGCTATTAAACCTGACCTTATTTTTTTGGATATAAACATGCCCGCAATGAATGGATGGGAGTTTTTGGTTGAGTTTTCTAAACTTAATCCAGGTATAACAAAAGATATTAAAATTATTTTGTTATCGACCTCCTCTAATCCAGATGATGTCAGGGAATCTGCCAAAAATCATTCTGTTGATGATTTTATAAATAAACCTTTATCACTGGATTTATTAGATAATGTTCTCAGAAATCATTTTTGATTATGAATAAGTTAAAACGTTTTCTACTAGTTGATGATAGCAAGTCAACTAATTTTTTTAATAAGATAATTATAGAAAAAGTTGCATGCGTTGAAGAGATATTTATAGCAGAAAACGGAAAACAAGCATTAACTTATATTCAGTCTGAAATGGTTCCAGAAATTATATTTTTGGACATCAATATGCCGGTAATGGATGGTTGGGAGTTTATTGCAGAGTATCAGAAACTAGAAAAACAATATAAAGAGTCTATTATAGTTTTAATGCTTGGCGCCGAGTTAAGTAAAGAAGAGAAAGAGAAGGCAGAGGGGATTATTGAAATAAAAGAATATCAAAAAAAAATGCTTACCAAAGAAGTTGTTTGTAATATTGTCACTAAACATTTCGAACTTCCAAATTTAGGTCATTGTTCAGAAATAAATAAACAGGCTTCTTAACTTCTTGTATTCATCCAATATATTTGTATATTGAATGAACTTGTAATAGTTTTGAAAATAATCTAATTTAGAACTTAAACTAAGAATATATTAAAACGAGGATTAATAAAAGGCTTCCTATTTTGTTAGTTCAGTATAGGTTATACTTTACTGGTCTAATATGCTTTTGCACGGTATTAATGGGGTTTTCTCAATCTAGAGCAGTAATATCTGGTAACGTTTCTGATCAATTTGGTAATTTACCCGGAGCCAGAGTAGCAATTGAGGGTACAGACAAAAATACAACAACCGATGTTAACGGAAACTACACTTTTGATGTTGACGAGGGTGATTATGTAGTTACTGCTGGGTTTGTTATGTATACTTCTGTTTCTAAATCGGTAGCTGTAAAAGTAGGAGATACAACCAAAGTTGATTTTGTTTTAGAAACAGGGTTTTCTATTGATCAACCAGTTTCTTTAGGATCTAGGGCTAAGCCAAAATCTCTTTTAAAAAATACCGCTGCCGTAGATATTATTGCACCGCAACAATTAACAAATTCATCTCAGATAGAGCTAAGTCATATATTACATTATTTGATTCCTTCTTTTCACTCTACAAATCAAACAATAGCTGATGGTACGGATCATATAGATCCAGCGACATTGAGAGGGTTGGGACCAGACCAGGTTTTGGTTTTGGTTAATGGTAAGCGAAGGCATAATAGCGCCCTTTTGAATGTTAATGGTACCGTAGGTAGAGGATCGGTAGGTACAGATTTTAATGCTATACCGATTGCCTCTATAGAACGGATTGAAGTACTTAGAGATGGAGCAACATCTCAATATGGCTCTGATGCTATTGCTGGTGTAATTAATATCATATTAAAAAAACAAATAGAGATCATTCAATTGGATAATAGAATTGGCATAAATACAAAAGGAGATGGTCTTACCGTATATTCTTCTGCAAATTTTGGACTAAAAATAGGAAAAGAAGGTTATATAAATGTTACTGCAGAATATAGAGATAGAGAAGCAGTTAATAGGTCTGGAGATTATACAGGAACTGTATATTCTGATGATGCCGATATGGATCAGCTTTTAATAGAGCAAAATAATTTTTATGGGCAAACAGGATATTCGGATAAACAGGTAATGGAAATAGGCAGTGCAGAAACACAAAACCTGGCATTATCATTTAATGGAGAAATAACAATGTCTGATTTGGCTACGTTTTATATGCACGGAGGTAGAAATTATAGAGAAGGTAAATCAAAAGGGTTTTATCGATTTCCAAAAGATCAGGATAGGGTTGTGTTAGAATTGTTTCCTAATGGATTTTCTCCAGAGATTCTTACCGATATCCAGGATGATGCCATAACAGGAGGGATAAAGGGAGTAAAAAATGGTTGGGATGTCGACTTTAGTCATTCAATAGGTATTAATAGGCTGGACTATACGGTAAATAATTCTAACAATGCTTCATTGGGAGTGACCTCTCCCAGAACTTTTTATACTGGAGGGTTTATATATAAACAGAATACTACAAACCTGGATGTTTCAAGAACGTTTGATTGGCTTAGTGGAGTAAATGTCGCATTTGGAGCAGAGCTAAGGGTTGAGAATTATGAGATTATAGCGGGAGAAGAAGCTTCGTATATTGACGGTGGGAGTACTTATACAAATACTCTAGGAGTAGAGTTGCCTAGGATTGTAGGGGCGCAGGTGTTTCCCGGTTTTCAACCAGAAAATGAACTAAATCGTTTTAGAACGAATAGTTCTGGATATCTTGATCTTGAAGCAAATGTAACAGATAAATTACTTATAAGAGGTGCTGGTCGATATGAAGTCTACAATGATTTTGGAGGTCAGACAATCTGGAAATTATCAAGTAGGTATAGAATTAGAGATGAGATTAGTATAAGAGCAGGGTTTTCTACGGGGTTTAGAGCACCATCACTTCATCAAGTATTTTTTCAGAATATTAGCACACAGTTTGTTAATGGAGAAAGTGTACAGGTGGGAACTTTTAATAATGAAAGTGCAGTAACTTCTGAGGCTTTTGATGTAGGAAAACTAAAACCCGAATTGTCTAGCCATTTTAGTGCCGGTCTGAGTGGAAAACTCAATGAAAATGTAACGTTTAGTTTTGATTATTACCTGATTAATATTGAAGATAGAATTGTTCTTTCTGGAAGATTTGCAGATGGTTATGAAGATATTTTGGAGCCTTTTAATGTTGGTGCAGCTCAATTTTTTACTAATGCAATAGATTCTAAAACTTCTGGTATTGATGCTATGCTGTTTTATAAGACAGCTTTTGGTATGGGTGAGTTTAATGCCTCTTTGGGAGCAAATGTTACAAGAACAAAAGTAGATGGACCTATTAAAGTATCTAATGCACTTATTGGACAAGAAGATGTGTTGTTTAATAGAGAAGAAATTGCCAGAGTAGAATATGCGCAACCTAATTATAAGGTAAACTCATCGCTTTCCTATGATTTTGGGCAGTTTAGATTTCAGGTAATGAATACAGTTTTTGGTAAAGTCAAATTTATTCACCCTAATGATGGTGATCCAAGTAACTGGGTACTCAATGACTATACTGGTAATATCGAGTCCAGAGATCAGACTTTTTCTCCAAAATTAATAACAGATACAGCAATCTCATATCAGATAAATGATTTTGTAAAATGCACATTAGGAGGGAATAATATTTTTAATGTTTACCCAGACAGGCATAAACATGCTGCCAATACAGAAGATGGTAGTTTTATGTATAGCAGAAGAGTACAACAGTTTGGAGTTAATGGAGCAAACTACTATTTCAGATTATTACTTAGATTATGATTGTTGGGTGTAAATATACATGTAATATACAAACTCATTGGCTTATATTGCTCATATCTGTTGTTACTATATTTTCTTCTGTAGAAATAAATGCTCAGGATACAAGTAATGAAGAAGTAAAAAGGTTACAACGGGCTATATTTGTTTTTAATTTTGCGCAACAAGTATCTTGGTCAAACATCGAAGAACACCAAAGTTTTAAAATAGGCGTACTAGGACCTGATCGCACCATATTGGATCTTCAGGCGATGGCAAATAAACGGAAAATACATAATAAAGATGTAGAGGTTGTTCGTTTTCAAACCGTTAAAGGTTTAAAAGATATTCAGTTATTGTACGTGAATCATAAGTACAATTATGGGATTCATTACATTCTTAGTAAGATTACCGGAAAAAATATATTATTGGTAAGTGAGGATTATAATTTTAATGCTTCTATGATCAATATGGTTAATGTAGGTGACTCTTTTGAGTACGAGATCAATGCAAACCGAATGAAAAATGAAGGTTTTACTATGGCAAATTCATTAAAAACTCATGCAATAACCTCCTCAGAAAAGTGGAAACACTTGTATAAAAAAACGGAAAAAACGCTTACCAAGGTACAAAAAGATAAAACCGAAAAAGAAGCTATTATAAAGGATAGAGAAGAACAGATTCAATATCAGAAAGAGAAAATAACTGATCACTTAGAAGAAATTGGTACTAAAGACAGTCAAATTAATAGACGAAATAAAAAAATAGAAAGTCTTTATACTAAAAGTGAAATACAACAAAAAAAAT
Source organism: Aquimarina sediminis (assembly GCF_002895435.1). Lineage (GTDB taxonomy): Bacteria > Bacteroidota > Bacteroidia > Flavobacteriales > Flavobacteriaceae > Aquimarina > Aquimarina sediminis. Next base: position 1,646 of record NZ_POYJ01000009.1, on the reverse strand, counting down.
ACGAAGAAAAGGTCGAAATAGAAGGAGAACTTGAAAAAAGCATTCAGGAACAAATAGCTTTTATAAAAGCCCAAGAAGAGAAGATAAGGCAAAGTAGGGAAGAAATAGAAAGGCAGAATCAGTTCTTGGCTGAACAAAAAAGAAAGATTAAAGACCAAGAGAATATTTTAGATGTACAAGCTTCAGAGATTAATGTTCAAAAAAAACTTAACATATTACTTATTATCCTTGTTATTCTTACTATTGGAGTTAGCTTTTTTATCTATAGAAATTATAAAGCTAAGAAAAGGTTTACAGAAGAATTAAGGGAGAAAAATCTAGCTATCTATAACCAATCTCTAGAGTTAGAAGCAAAAAACAAAGAGCTGGAGCAATTTGCATATATAGCAAGCCATGATCTACAAGAACCCCTGAATACTATATCTAGTTTTATAGGGTTAATGGATGAGGATTATGGAGATAGTTTTGATGATGTAGGAAAAGAGAGTATGGCTTTTATAAAAGACGCTAGTATTCGTATGAAAAAATTAATAGATGCGCTATTAGAATATTCTCGACTTGGGAGAAGTAAAGAGTATTCTATGGTCGATTGTAACATAGTTATACAAGAATTAAAAAGCGATTTAAAGAATATCATAGAAAAAACCGATGCAGAAATTAAGGTAGAAAATTTGCCTGAGGTTAAAGGCTCAGAAATGGAACTTCGCTTGTTGTTTCAAAACCTTATTAGCAATGGTATCAAGTTTAGAGAAACAAATGTTTCTCCTAAAATAGAAATCTCCTTTACCCAAAAAGAAGATCCTAAAAATGTACATAAAGGATTTTGGCAATTTTCTGTAAAAGATAATGGTATCGGGATACCTAAGGAGCATCAAGAACGAATATTTGCTATTTTTCAGAGATTACATTCTAGAGATAAGTATGAGGGAACTGGTATTGGTTTGGCTCATTGCAAGAAAATTGTAGAAGCTCACGGAGGAGAGATATGGCTAACCTCTGAAGAGAAAAAAGGAAGTACTTTTTATTTTACAATCCCTTTTCACTAAAAAAATGATGAATACTCCATATTCGATAATTATAACCTTATTTTTTTATAGATAATTTATAAAACCCCTGAAAACCGTGAGTTTTTGTTAAATATTTCAAACTATTTTTGGACGTTATGAAAAATATTGCGCATTGTTGTATAGTGTGATTTGATTTTAAATGTCTGTTTTTTAGGTACTTGTTTTTTTGTTGTAGGTGTGTTGAATATCACAGATAATTTGTTTTATGTCGACTGTATGGTAGTGTGTTTGATAATGTGAATAGTTTAGGAAGTTTTAATAAAAGTATTTTAAGTTTTTGGGAACCTCATCAAAAAAGAATAATATTGCTGCTTTTTTACTAGGAAAATATTATTATTTGATTCCAAAAATACTCTTTCAGGCCTTTTTGTTTTGCTTCTCCGTTATCACATTTGGTCAGGATTTAAGTCAGATAGGAAAAGCTAAACTATTTAATTTAACAGGAGGAGTGGCAGCAAATGCAATCTATTATGATGGGCAATCAACCAGAGAGCCGTTTACCTATTTTCTTTCAGGAAACCTGAATCTAAATGTGAGTGGGGTGTATAGTATTCCCATATCATTTTCATACTCCAATCA
>NZ_POYJ01000008.1 GCF_002895435.1 Aquimarina sediminis | reverse complement strand
GACCTATCCCCCCGCCATCTCTACCCAATGAGGAAAAATCTGTTTTTTCGAAAGAACAAATAGATTCTATTAGGAACCAAAATCAAAGTATAGTGTTATATCCGACATTTATTAAAACTAATAGAAAGTTTAACCAGAAGAAAGATTGGGAACCAGAATTTTATGATTTAGTACAAAAAATCAATCTTGCATATAACAAAGAAATTTTATATCTAGATAAAATTGATTCCCAAAAATCTATTAATCTTTCAATTATAGATACAAATAAGCTGAAATCTGATATAAGGTATATTAATAAAAACCATGATATGCTTATGAGATTTCCCCCCCCCTCTTTTAATCAAAAATATAATAAAGCTACTATAATAATTGGTGTTAGTAGGGGATTCCTAAGTGGAAGCGCTTCTTTAGTTTTTTTAGAAAAAAAAGGTGGAATTTGGAAAATCGTCTATTCTAATGAATTTGAGATTTCTTAATAACCTTAAAAAACTCTGTAGATATTAATCTGCAGAGTTTTTTAATCCAGATAACACTTTTAGTTTCACAACTCCCGTAATATGATTAGTTAATTGATCTTGTTCTCTTCAATGCCATATTATTACACGAAGGAATCCATGCCGAAATATATAGGTTTGTACACAAAAATGATCCAACTGTGAAACCCAAGGAAAGAAATAGAATATTACAATTATACTTCTTTTATCGAGGGGTTAATGATGGTAGTGGAGGGGTTATTACTGCACAACATGTCCATTTGCAACAAAAATATGTAACCCCAATAGCAAAAGCCTTAAGAGAACTTGATAAAAATCAATATTCATTAGATCACTATATGTGGCTTGCATGGCAAGGATTATTAGGAGATAATTTACCTAATGAACTTCAGCCTAGTCAAGCACAACTTTCCGAATGGGCTAACTTATCTAATAAAGTACTAGAAAACAATAATATACCATGTCAATAACAAGTAGAACATCGTACATCATTTTCATTTGTTTTATTATTTATTCTTGTAATAATTCTAAAAAACAGACTACCAATTTAGAAAATGAAAAATATAAAATAATGTCTTTGTTAATCGAAAGAATACCTCCCGGACCTCCACCACCACCGCCTCCGCCAGGGGTGTATACTAAAGATACTATTGCATTTAACAGATATGTAGATTCTATTTATAAATTAGATGTAAAAATAGGTGTCATAAATGAACTAAGCGATTACACGGATAATAGCTATAAAAGAGATATTGAGGATTCCTTATATCAAGAATTAATTGATCAGTATCATAGCTCTAAAACTAGCACATGCTGTATAGAAATTGGTAAAATAAATGTAAAAAGAAACAGAGAGCTTAAAGTTTTTACTGTGGATAGTGCAAGAATACATATAAAATCTGTAGAAAATATAATAAATCCTAAAGTAAAGTGTATTGTTAACTTTTCTGATGTAACACTTAATGAGGGTAATGACAAAGCCATTATTTACATGGGTAGATATTCGCACCCATTGAATGGAAGTACCAGTTTAATTCTTCTTGAAAAACTTGACGGTAAGTGGAAAATATACAAGAGAATTACTTTATCTATATCTTAATTTGATACAATTAAAAGACCGTCTACGGTCAACTTTAGGCGGTCTCTTAAAATGTAAAACCTATAGTATTACACAAATTAGATAAAAACCAATATCCAGTAGATGATTATATGTACTTCGCTTGGGAGGATTTATTAGGTGATGAAGTTGCTCAAGAACTAAAACCTTCTGATGAACAGCTATCAATTTGGTTAAATAAATCTATTAAAATTCGTGATAAAAATAATATACCATGCAACTAATTAAGGTCATAATTTTATGTTTATGTTTATTTTCTTGTAAGGAAAATAAAAAAATAGAACAATCTGATACATCTTTTGAAAATGATAAATATGATATTATTTCTCAACTCATAAATAACATCATTCCAGGTTCTCCACCGCTACCATCTGATTTTGAAAAACTTGATACTATTTATTACAAACAGTATATAGATTCTTTAAAAACTGTAGATATTAATATAGCCCTATCTGATGAATTTGTAATTATTGATAAACTTTCTAAAAATTTACCTAAAACCCTTGATAATGATTTTGTTTATTTACTAAAAAAATTAGAAAATAATGAGATCAATGAAAAAATTATTAAGAATAGTTTGAATTTAAATAGTAATTATAAAGTTACAATGATAGATATTGATTCATATAAGAATTTGAAAGACCTTTTCAAGGATAATTATTCAAGGTATATAGCTATATCAAATGTCGTTTTTAATAGAGTAGGTAATAAAGCGGTAGTTTGTTTTGGAGAGCATACCAGTTCGTTAAGCGGGTATTCAATAATTTATTTTTTAAGTAAAATAAACGATACCTGGAAAATAGTAGAATCAAAAAGATTGTCTATTTCCTAATTTACTAAGTTAACTCCGCAAAGTTGGTAGTTCTTTGCGGAGTTTTGTTTTTAGATATTGCTTTAAAAAACTGGCCCATCTAATACCTCAAAAATGCCATTTTATTTATAATATGGAAACGGACAATGACCTTATTATTACGGATAAGGTTTGATAGACCATGCCCCAGATAACATTAAACCCGATCCCCAACAATTGTCTGATTGGGCAACACTAGGAAATAAAGTTTTAACTAAAAACAATATACCATGTCAATAAATAGGGTACTAACAGGATTACTATTTTTCATATTGATTTCATGTAACCAAAGGGATACGAGTAATGATAAGCAGCAATCTGATTCTCTTGAAAAAGAGAAATATCAAATAATGGCTTTGTTAATTGAACAAATACCTCCTGGACCACCACCACCGCCAGGAGTGTATACTAAAGATACTATTGCTTTTAATAAGTATAGAGATTCTGTTTTTAAATTAGATGTTGATATTGCTGTTACAGAAGATTTTGTTAGATATAATAGTGATAGAGAATTCAATGATCTAGAAAAAGAATATCAAGTTTTGATAGAAAAACTTAAATCGATCAGTGATAGTACTAATCATAAAATTGAAATAGAGAAAATTCCAGTAAAGAAAAACAGAAAACTCAGAACTCTTACCCCAACAGATAATACAAGAGAACTTTTACTTGGAGATTCACTTGATTATGTGATAAGTTTTACAGAAATAATTTTAAATCCTGACAAGAATAAGGCAATAGTTATTTCTTGGGCATATAGCCATCCTATTAGTGGTAGTTCTAAATTATACTTATTAAAAAAGGAGAATGGGTACTGGAAAATCTTTAAACGTAAAACATTGAGTATTTCTTAATATCTTAATAAAGAGGCTGTCTTCGGTGATAGCCTCTTACTTTTAACATCAAAAGAATAGGGTAAAAACCAATATCCTTAATCATTATATGGGTTTTGGATGGGATGGTCTTAGAGCTTATGATTATCAAGGTCTTTTAACAGCAGATGATTACATGTACTTCGCTTGGGATGGATTGATAAAATATACACTGGATAACATTAAACCTTCTCAGCAATAACTGTTTGATTGTCTAACAAACTGAAAAAACATGAAAAAGATTACCAGCAATAAAAAAGGGAAGGATTAGTTACTTGCCCCTTCCCTATCTATTATTTTTTTCAAATCATTTCTTCTGATATTTTTTAAACACCATTAGTCCATACCAGGCTATATATACAAAACATAGAAGTGGTAATATAAATGAAAAATTCACTTCTGATACTCCTGCAATTTTTATATCATTTACCTCAGCTCCTCCGGCATCTATAATCATTCCCTGAGCTTTTGGCATCAAAGCTCCTCCTACGATAGCCATTACTAAGCCCGCTGCTCCGATTTTGGATTCTTCTTCCTTAAGCCCATCTAGTGCTATCCCATAAATCGTAGGAAACATCAAAGACATGCAAAATGAAACACCCACCAAGCAGTATAGACCATACACATTTTCTATCAAAATCGTGCCCACACAAAATAGTATAGCAATAATCGAAAAATACATCAGTAATTCTCCTGAACCTATAAAACGTAGCATGTATGTACCAATAGCTCTTCCGACAAGAAAGATTATAAATGCAATAAATTGATAATTGGCAGCTGTTTCACTACTTATTCCAATTCCCTCGGCATATTGATAAATATATGTCCAGCACATAATTTGAGCTCCTACATATAGTATTTGCGCCACCACTCCTAAAACATATTTTTTATTCTTTTTTAAAGTAGAAAATGTAGCACTTAGACTAGGAACTCCGTTTTCATCTTTGGCTTGTGGCATTTTACTTACTGCAATAAGTACAAATACTCCTATCAAAACGAGCCCTAGTATTACATAGGGGTCTCGTATTACTAATAAGTCCGAAGTTTTTATAAGCATCTTTTTGGCTTCTGCCAATGAGCTGTAATTTTCGATATCATCAGACTGCAGTTTCTTTAATACAAATTGCTGTGCCACCAGTAACCCTGCTATTAACCCTATTGGATTAAAAGCCTGAGCTAAATTTAATCGTTGTGTAGCAGTTTCTTTGGCTCCCATAGCAAGTATATAAGGGTTTGCTGTTGTTTCTAAAAATGCTAAACCAAAAGTTAATATGTACAGTCCTAAACAAAAAAACCAAAATTGTTCTGTAATTGCTGCAGGATAAAACAACAAGGCTCCTATGGCATATAATGCCAGCCCAATTAAAATCCCTACTTTATATGAATATTTTCTTATGAATAATGATGCTGGCAAAGCCATACAAAAATACCCTCCATAAAATGCCATTTGCACCCATGCTGCCTGAGAATTTGATAGCTCTAAAACTTTTTTAAAAGCCTGTACCATTGGATCTGTTACTGCATTAGCAAATCCCCATAAAGCAAAGAGAGAGGTTATAAGAATAAATGGAATAATAACTTTTCTAGAAACTACCGGTGATTTTGCTGGTTCACCGATATTAGTCGCATTTTTTGATAAAGAGCTCATGGTGGTTTTTTAAGTTTATCTTAATTATAAAATCAATTAGTACTTGTCCTATTTAATTTACTTCCCCCAATTTTTATTAGGCTCATTGCCCATATAAAAAGTCATAGTACCATCATTTACGATATCGCTATGATGTAATACGGGTTTAGAAAGCTCTTTATTATTAAGTTCTATTTTCTGAATGTAGACATTTTCTTTACTTTGATTAACGACATTAATTGTAAATACCTTACCGTTTTCTAACTGTACTGTTGCTTTATTGACTAATGGGCTACCAATAGCATACTCATCTGATCCAGGCAGTACAGGGTAAAAACCTAAAGAACTAAAGATATACCATGCAGACATCTGTCCTGCATCGTCGTTACCGCATAACCCATCGATGTCATTACTATACATAGTATCCATAATCATTCGTACTCGTTCCTGGGTCTTCCACGGACTACTAGTCCAGTTATATAAGTAAGGGATATGATGTCCCGGCTCATTACCATGTACATAATTACCTATAATGCCGTCTCTAGTGATATCTTCATTTTTTTCGATATACTTATCATCAATCTCGGTAGTAAAAATCTTATCCAAATGATTAGGAAATTCTTCTTTACCTCCCATCATGCTAATCATCTTTTCGATATCATGGGGTACATATAATCCATAGTTTAATGCATTTCCTTCAATAAAGCCTTGCCCATGAGTATCAATTGGATCAAAATCTTTTCTCCAGCTACCATCAGACAGTTTAGGACGCATATAATTTATTTTACTATCAAATACATTTTTATAATTTTGAGACCTTTTCATATAGTCATCATACCCTTTTTGGTTTGTTGCCTTTTTTGCAATCTGGGCAATACACCAATCATCATATGCAAATTCTAAGGTTTTGGATACAGATGATGAGCTCTTATCTTCTGGAACATAACCTATCTTCATATAATGATCCAATCCATCAAAATACCCAACTGTAGATGTATTTTTTGAAGCATTAAAAGCTCTGGAGAAATCTATATCTGTAGTTTCTTTGGCAATAGCATCTGCTATAACAGAAACCGAATGATATCCTACCATACACCAGTTTTCATTAGCATAGTGGCTCCAAATTGGCAACATGCTATGTACACTTTGATCATGATGCGCGAGCATAGACTTTATCATATCGTTGTTTCGTTCTGGCTGTGTAATATTAAATAAAGGGTGTAGTGCTCTGTAGGTATCCCACAAAGAAAAAATCGTATAGTTGGTAAACCCATCTGATTCATGGATGTTTTGGTCTAGCCCGCGATACTTACCATCTACATCTTCATAAACAATAGGTCCAAGCATTGTATGATAAAGAGCGGTATAGAATGTTTCTTTTTGCTCTTTAGTTTGTGTTTCAACATTTATTTTAGATAATTCGGTGTTCCACTTTTTTTGATTTTCTAATTTGGTAGTATCAAAATCCCAATGTGGTATTTCGGCTTTCATATTGTTGAGAGCTCCTGCTGTGCTAACCGAAGAAAGGGCAAATTTTATCTTAATTTGCTCATCTTTTTGGGTATCAAAATTAAAATATGCTCTTATGTTTTTTCCTGCCATCTCAGGAAAGTTCTCTTCTTCATTAAATCTACGATAGAAACCATTATACTGAACTTTATCATATTTTTTGTGCCCATAAGAATGAAATGGCTTCGAAAATTGCATTGCAAAAAATACTTTTCTGGTTCTTGCCCATCCATTGGTTTGTCGATATCCAGTAATAAGTGAATCATTTTCTACTCTAACAAAAGTCCATACATTTTTATCATCATAATGATAAATATTAGATATCAGATCCAGGATAATATGTGAATCTTCTGATTTTGGAAAAGTATATTGATGAAACCCAACTCTATCACTCGTAGTAAATTCTGATGTAATATTATAATCATCTAATTTCACTTTGTAATATCCTGGTTCTACATATTCGTTATCGTGAGAAAACTTGGAGTGGTATCCACTGTTAGGTTCATCTGCTTTACCAGGTTCTAATTGTAATTGCCCTACCGTTGGCATCACTAAAAAATCTCCTAGATCCGAATGTCCTGTACCGCTAAAATGCGTATGACTAAACCCAAATATTGTAGAATCCTTATGCTGATATCCAGAACAATATTCGTAAGTTTTACGATTGTATTTCCCTTCTTTAAACAATGGTTGGCTATTAGTTTCGGGACTTAGTTGCACCATCCCAAATGGTGTCGTAGAGCCTGGAAATGTATGCCCCATGTTTTTGGTTCCTACCAATGGATTAACATATTGTATAAAATTTTCTAATGGTTTAGTTTTAGAGACTTCTTTTGTTACATTTTGTTCTTGATTACAAGAGGTAAGGATAAGTACTAAAAGTAACAATACTCTAATAGCAATTGTTTTTAATGAAATCATGTCGAATAGAAATTATAAAAATATTTATACTAAAATAGATTGATGTACTTAAGAAAAATAGTTTCAAAAATTTGAATAACAAAAATCAAGATATGAGAATCTTTTAATCCTCTCCATCCATACTTTGCACTAATTTTGCATATCTTCTAGGTAATATGTAATGGTCCCAGATATGAAATATTATCCTTTACCTCTTAAGTCAAAAATCTGATAGCAATATATTTATAGTTTAAAAAGAGTACTCTTATTTTATAAAAAAAACACTCTAAAATTCATGAATTTTAGAGTGTTTTTTACATTTTATTCTACATCATACTATGCTAACAATCGTATTTAAAAATTGTTAAATAGAAAAATTTCGTAAGAAAAAATGCAATCTTATTCTTTTCTTACTCTGTCATACATTAGTATTTCATCATTTACATAAAGAAAAAGTGAAGTTTCTGTAGCTTCAAAGTATATGCATTCTGCAGTACCAATACAAACTTCTCTATCCATCGTTTTGATAGACCATTTATTTTCAGCAGTTTTTTCTTTGGTCTTTTCTATTACAGTAAAATCTGTCTTAAATTCGAAGCTTATTTCGGGATTATCTTGTTTCACCCAAGTACCTATTAGTCCTCCATAGTCTTTTTGAAGGTCTATAACCTCTATAAATTCAGTGTTACTATTTTGTTCTAATAACGGTTCTGTTTTAAAACCTGTTAATATACCAGCCAAAATAACAAGAGTAAAAATTACGGATTTAGATTGGGGTCTTTTCATAATTTAATTTTTTAATAAGGATATAAATTTAATGTTTTTTTAGGAATCAAAGATTTTAGCTTCTTTTTATGTATTCAAAATCATAAAAAAAATACTTATTTGAGGTATTGCAAACTTTATACCAATACTAAAGCTTATTCTTTAGTTCTTTCATAATGAAGTCTCATCTTATTCATAGTAAGAATAAGGATATCTTCGTTCAGTTCGTATTCCAAACACATTTCTGTGCTTCCTTCTACAGGAGTAGCTTTTAGACAAAGTTTATCGTTCTTTACAGACCAATATCGTTTTGACGGTTCTCCGATAGACTTTTCGATAGCAACTCCATCAGGTCTTAATTTGATATATGTATCAAAATCACCTTCCATCAACCATTTTCCTACTAATTCTAATTCTTTAGATGGTTCTTGATATAAACTATCACTATTGTTTACTGTAGGGTTTTCAGGATAATCCGGGCCGTTTTTAAAACTGGATAACATCAATATAGCAGCAACAGCAAGTAGTATGTTAAATTTTAATTGCATAATTTGGGTATTTAGGCAGGTTAAATTTAACACTTTTTTTGGTTTTATCTTTCCATTCTCCCTTCTTTAATTCTTTTCTTTTACAAAGTCGCGGATATACTATCCTGTCTACAGAGTTATCACAACTTGGTTTATTTTAATTCATCAAGATTACTTTTTTGCTGGTGTATCTTTTACTTTTTTATAAAAAATCTTGCTTACCACTTTCCATTCTCCATCAATTTTTAAAAGGTTCATATAGTCTATAAATGTAAATCCAGGATATTCAATTTCTAGTTTAGCATTTGCTGCATGACCAGTGATGTTTATATAATCGATATTGGTTTTCCTATTTTGTTTTGGTCCTGGTTTCATTACCTTTTCAAAAAATTCTAATGCATTAACCTCTGTATAACTGCCTTTTTTGATATACCTCATAGTAGCGGTTTTATGAAAAGCCTTTTTTAAGGTTTCAAAATCATTATTAGTTCCTCCCTCTAGATAATATTGCACTGCTTTTTCTACAAGAGCATAGTCAGAACTCTGGGCGTTGATAGTTGTTGTAACCGTAAATAATAACAGTAGTGTGAATAATCGCTTCATTTTGATGATTTTTATATTAAATTTTAATGTTTACTTTGTTTTTTGACATAGCACATCCCATGATATTAATATGAAATTCACCTAAAGTAGAAAGAGATTTTTTATACTTTTCATAAAAAAAGCATAATCCTTTATTAAATTATTTAAAAATAGAGGTGGGGTATTATCTGTTATAAGCGTTTTATAATAAAAATGCCCATAACTTATCTATTACGCAAATGGCAAAAAGGGAGTATCATCTATGTGTACTTCCTTTTTTTGATAAAAATCAAATGATGTTAATCCACCACAAAATTAAATCCTCCTGAAAACAGACTTGATGTTAATCCTGTACTACGCTCGTACTGTCTAAATCTAATATCAATACTTTTCAGACCGAGTTTCCAAATATGTAATCTTGTAAAAATATCAGTATAACTAACCCCAAAACCATATTGATTCGCATCAAAATCAGACAAATCGTAATCCGAGGTATAAAATAGTTGTGTAGACAAGTGCTGATTAAAAGGAGTAAAATAATCGGCAGCAGTTTGATTATAAAATCTATAAGAGGGGTATATAGTAAATTGATCACTAATTTTGATAGGTATCTCTATACTGGCAGTATGTGAATTGATTCCCCAATCATCTTTATAATATCTATAAAATGTTCGTATAGCAAAAATTTCATTTATATAGTAGTGTAATCTACCTCCGATAGCGATCTTAAACCTAGAATCCGGTAATCTTTCTATATCATCACCATAAGTAAACTCCTGAACAACAACATCTGGTACATCTGCAAACTGCACTCTTTGAAACGGAGTAGATAAAAGCCCATCTTGTTGGATAAGATCTAATGAAAGTGATCCCTGTAGTTTTTTAGATAATATTTGCGAAAACCCAAACCCTATTGAATACGAATTACGGGACTCATCATCAAATGGGATAAATGTAGGTTGATCTCTTAATTCTGAGGGGTAAATTGCATTCCAAGTATCCAAATACACATTTGCTTTAACACTAAGTTCAGTATTTTTTTCATTAAACAGCTTCGTATAACTCCCCCCAAAACCTATAGAAAAATAATCATATTCTGTTGCCAGAGCTAAATTAGCTGACCAAATATTATTTCGATCATCACTGCTATGACTAAAATTTCCGGATACTGTTGTTAGTACATCCTTTTTTGAAGCTCCAGAAGAGGCAACAAATGGGTTTGCCACGCTATTTCCATCAAAAGGATTAACATTACTTGAGGAGGCCGAAGAGTATGCAGATATTCCTGCATCTATAGTTAGCACATCATCATCATTTAATGGGATAGCAATAACGATAGTTGGAGTTAAATCTGTTAATTCTTCTGTACCCAAACCACCAGTTACGGCTGCATTATCACCATCCTGAGTATAATAACTCATCAAAAAATCTACTTCTGTAGATTCTAATACCCTTTTTTTGTATGTTTCTACACTATCGTGCTGTTTTTGCTGTGCTATTACAACTATTGTAGATAATAAAGCTATTACTAAAGGAAATCTTTTCAAAAGGTATTACTTTATATGTTTATATTTTATACTCTTATTAACAGATAGTCAATTTTAATTACAGCCACAACCTCCACCAGTTTTTCCTCCATTTGCTCCTGCAGCAGACTCTCTATACGCCTGAAAATTTGTTTCAAAACGATCGCATTTCTTTAAAGCTAACTCCATATCGGGGTCATTAATTTGAACTTTTTCGTATTCTTTTACAACTACACAAGAGTTAAGTAAAAAAAGTAATGCTGAGAATTTCAATATTGATTTCATCTATTTATTCTATACTTATAAATCTAATTATCGCGTACTTATCTTAATATTATTAGAAGTATGTATGTCTCCTTGATCATCTACAATGATACATTCGACTTCTTTTAATTGATTTATTCTATTTAGCCCTATTTCTATTCCCATAACAAAGATAGAAGTAGCCAGGGCATCTGCCAATTCTGCTTTAGGAGCAAAAACTGTTGCGCTTATGATACCTGTAGATGGATACCCTGTTCTGGGATCTATAATATGGGAATATCTTTTACCATCTAAAATTACATATTTTTCATAACTTCCTGAAGTTACGACCGCTTTATTCACTACTGGTAATAATGCGAATGCACTATTTTTGTTTAATGGGTTAGTAATAGCAACTTTCCACTCACTTTTATCTGGTTGTTTACCCCAGGTATTCATATCACCAGATGCGTTGATAATTCCTGCCACCACACCTTTGCTTATAAGAAGTTTTTTGGCTTTATCAGCAGCATATCCTTTTCCAATAGCTCCAAATCCAATTTTCATTCCTTTTTGAGCTAGATATACAGTAGATTTCTCTTTGTTTAAAACAATATTTTGATAACCTACTTTGGCTACCGAAGCTTTGACTTCCTCTTTTGCAGGCATTTCTGTCATGCTGTTGTCAAATTTCCAGATCCGATCCATCGAAGCATAGCTAATATCAAAAGCCCCATCTGTTAGTCTGGAAATCTGTACTGCTCTATAGATTAAATCAAAAAGCTCTGTATCAACCTCAACGGGAGTTATCCCTGCATTCGTATTAATTAAAGAGGTTTGAGAGTTTTTATCCCAAGAAGAAATCAGCTTTTCAATTCTCTGAATTTCTCCAATCGCAAGATCTATATATTGATTGGCGCTAGTACTATTATTTGCTACTACAGTTATATCAAAACGGCTCCCCATTAACAATACAGTGCGTTTATGTATTTGTTGTGCAAAACTGTTATTTAAAACAGAAATAAATAATATTGTAAAGAAAAGCCGCAAAATATTATTTAGTCATTTTACTTAATATTTCTAAATATGAATTTGGAGTTACTTTTTTATAGCCAACTTCTCCAAGTTTCTTCCCATTTTTATCCAAAACTACAACCAATGGGAAGCCTCCACTTTTATTATATATTTCTGCCAACTCTTTATTTTGGTTTTGCAATGTTTTAGACAATTGGTTTTTTTTCTTTCTGGGAAAATCTGCTTTTATTAATACATAATGTTTTTTAGCATATTCTAAAAACTCTCTGGTATCAAGAATTTGTCTCTCCAATTTAATACATGGCGCGCACCAATCTGAACCGGCAAAAACCAAAATAATACGTTTATCTTTTTCTATTGCTTCCTTTTTTGTTTGTTCAAAATCAGTAAGCCATTCTTGGGCACTAGCCAAATTGATCCCCAAAAATATCAGAAATACAATCAAAATATTCTTTTTCATATAAATGCATATCTAATGTATAGTAACTATCCATATTAATAATTAGTATCCAAAACTTACTTATCGCCTTCTAAACGTACTAAATCTAAATAATAATTTTATGGTATTCAAGAATCATACCCAAAACATCATATTTTATAAAGTATTACAATTAAATAAATCTCAAATAAAAAAGCGAATGTACGTTAACAACACATTCGCTTTTTCAGATTGGAAAAATCCAATCTAAACAGTTAATTTATAAAAGGAAATCTGTAATACTCCCTACAGTTTAGGGCATTTCTTACAGTTGGTCTTTCCTTTCTTTTTATATTTTTTACAACACTTTTTCTTTTTTCCTCCACAAGCTATGTCACAATTCACACCAGGACAAGGAGAATAAAGTGATACGGTATCAGTACTTTGCACTACTCTAATGTTTATTGAATCTAAATAAAGTACAAAAATATAAAAAAAAGAGTTCTAAAATAAAAAACCTTATTCTTTCTTTATTAACTTATTAACAATCATTTAGGAGGCTCCTCTACTACCTGAAAAGTGTTGATATCTCTATCGAATAAATAATGTCCTGATTTATCATTACCTATAATTTTTAATTTGTCTAGTAGTGTTCGTGCTACAGCTTCTTCTTCCAATTGTTCAGCCACATACCATTGCATAAAATTATGTACATTATAATCTTTATGCTGGAGACATTCATAAATTACATTATTAATCTTTTCAGTAACCAGTTCTTCACTTTTTAAAAAAGTTTCAAAAAGCTCCATTAATGACTCAAAATTATCTCTTGGTTTATCAATTGCAGGAATAACGGCAGTACCACTTCGTTCATTAATAAACTTAACAAGTTTGGTCATGTGTACTCGTTCTTCTTCTGATTGTGTATAAAAGAAGTCTGCAATACCATTATACCCATGAGTATCTGCCCAACAAGCCATAGAAAGGTATTGAACGGAAGCATTTGCTTCGTATTTTATCTGATCATTTAATAATTTTTCTATTTCTGGTATCATGTTTTAATCCTATTTTTATGTAAAACGAAAGTACATAATTTATTGCTTTTCTAAAGCCTTGTTATATCTGTTTTAGTCTATTCACATCTAATTACAAAAAAACTATAGTGTCTCGACGTATTTTATTTATGTAATGTTTATTGTAACTAAAAACCCCATAGGCTTTGGCAAAACCTATGGGGTAAAAAAAAAACACTTTTCAATCATTAAATATCTAAACTTGATTTGAATCATCAAGCTTCGTTGGTTCTCAATATTATTATTAAAAAAATCCAAAAATTCACAATTATCTTTTTTCACCAAGATTCATCTAATTAGACTTCCTTATTCTACAATAATTTTGACACTATCAAATATCTAATTTCCTATTTATAATATCTCCAATAAGAAGTTAGATGTTGATAATAGGCGAAACCAAAATACATATTTGCTTATCGTTAAAATTATCTCAACACACGCTATTAATCTAGTTCATTTATTCTATTAATGAATAGAAATCAAGGTGTAATTGAGTTTTTTCTAAAACCAAACCTCGACTTAACCTTATTTAGACTTAATATAAATAAAGTGCAAATATATCTATCAGCCCCAACTTGACAAAGTTTATTAACATCAAATAATAAATTAATTTAAAACACTAGAAAAACACAATTTTAAAGCATTACAAATAAGAAAATTACATCTTAATGATACATCGAAAATATTTTTGTTGCTTCATTATATGAAGACTCAAAGCTCAAAGTTCTAATATTAGTTTCTGCCTTAACAGTAGTAAAATAAGAAACCATACGCTCTGTAGGCATATTACCAGTAAGATCATCTTTTGCCATAGGGCATCCACCAAAACCTTGAATGGCTCCATCGAATCGCCTGCATCCTGCTTTATAAGCAGAGTCAACTTTTTCAAACCATGTCGTAGGAGTTGTATGCAAATGTGCTCCAAACTCTATTTCTGGGTACGCCGGAATTAAATTCGAAAACAAATAGTCGATAATCTCTGGATTAGAAGTTCCTACAGTATCTGATAATGAAAGAATCTTTACTCCCATTTTATTCAACTTTTCTGTCCACTCTCCTACTATCTCCACACTCCAGGGGTCTCCATAAGGATTTCCAAACCCCATAGAAAGATATGCAACCACCTTTTTATCAGCCTTATCCGCTATATCTAATATTTCCTGTAATGTAGCTACCGATTCGGCAATGGTTTTGTGCGTATTTCGCATCTGAAAATTTTCAGAAATCGAAAAAGGGTATCCCAAATAATCTATTGCAGTATGCTGTACTGCATCATTTGCTCCTCTTACATTTGCAATTATTGCTAAAAGCTTACTTTTTGTGTCAGAAAGATCCAATTGTGATAAAACATCTGCTGTATCCACCATTTGCGGGATCGCTTTTGGAGACACAAAACTTCCAAAATCTATGGTATCAAAACCACAACGCAACAAAGACTGAATGTATTGAACCTTTTTTTGGGTAGGAATAAACTCCTTAATACCTTGCATAGCATCCCTAGGGCATTCAATGATTTTTATGTTTTTGGTCATTTTAGAGTAGTAAACTAAGAAATATTCAATTGTGAGTATAAAAGTATGATTATTTTTTAAAACCTAATACCTTTCAACACTACTTGATAAGAATCATTAGAGTTCGAATAACCTAAAGCAATCCTATCTGTATTGATTTTAAGGAAAAGACAGAAAATCTTTAGTTAAAAAAATAAAACATATTTTTACAATACCCATATACACAAGACAAAGACCTGCTATCTAAGAATTTTAAACAATCTTAATTCTTAATATTTGATGTTACTGCATTAATTAAACTATTCAAACATTAAGCATGAAAAAGATTATTACAATGCTCATTATACTTTTTACGATAGGTCTACAAGGACAAAGTTTAAAGAAAATTGATTCATTGAAGACTATATTACTTAAGACAAATACAGATGATCAGCACTTAGAGGTCATAAATTCGATCCTACTGGAGTATTTATTTGTGAGTCTTGATTCTGCAAAAATTTATAAAGATAAAATTATTAAAATCTCTAATAAAATTGACAATAAAGACCTTGCTGTTAAAGGTTTTAATGTATCCTCAAACTATTTTTATTATAACTCTGAAATCGATAGTTCATTATTTTATGTAAAAAAGGCGCTTTCATTACTCAAGGATTCTGATAATTACAAATTACAATCTGATTTATACAGGAAACTTGCTATTTTGAGTGTTACTAATTCTGACTTTGAAGGTTATGAAAAATACAGCAATCAAGCAATGGAGCATGCAGTATTGGCTGATGACTGGACTCTATATTGCTCTGCACTAATTGTTTTTGCAAACCAATCCTTTAGAAAAAATGATTATTCAAAGGCATTAAAACATTATATACAAGTAGATTCAATCCATACAGCAAATGATAGCATTACACGAAATCTAACATTAGCTTATGAAAACATCTCTCTTATCTATATTGATTTAAAAAACGAAAAAGCATTAGAATATCTTGATAAAAGTCAAAAAATCCATGAAAAATCAAGCAATGAGGCAGGTATTAACAATACAAATCGTCTACGTGCATCATATTACAGCAAGATAGAAGATACCAAAAAAACAATATTTTTTTTAAACAAAGTTTTGCCATTTTACGAATCCTATGGCGAACCAACTAAACTTGTTGAAATTTATACGGCATTAGCCCGTAACTATTCTCTCACGGGAGAATTTGATAAAGCAGAACCGTTATTAAAAAAAGCTAAGCTTATTACGGATACTAACTCAAATAAAATTGCTAAAAATCAAATGCAATATAGCTATGGTGTATTCTATCTTAGGAAAAAAATGTTTCATGAAGCCATTAGGTATTTTAATGAAGCTCAAAATACTGCACCACCACAGGGAACAGAATATTATTTAGGAGAGCGTAAAGAAATTTCTCAAGGACTCTCTCTGGCTTATGCTAGCATAAAAAATTATAAAATGGCATACCAAGTTAACCAACGATTATTATCTCTTAATGATAGCATCAATAGTCAAAATAAAGAAAAAATAACAACTGAGCTCGAAACTAAATATCAAACAGCTCAAAAGGAGCAAGAAATTACTTTATTAAAATCACAAAACGAATTAGCAGAACAGCAAAAAAGAAGTCAGCGTAATCTTTTTATGGGAGTAATAATCATAACCACTCTAGCGGGGATGTTTCTCTTTATCTTGTATAGAAACCGACAAAAAACTAACAAAAAACTGAAAGAACTAGATACTGCTAAATCACATTTCTTTTCGAATATATCTCATGAACTTAGAACCCCACTTGCCTTAATATCGACTCCCATACAAAACAAATTAATGGAAGCTGATCTTACTGAAAAAGATCGTGCTGATTTTGGATTAGTATTAAACAACAGCAATCGAATCGCAGAACTAGTTAATCAGCTATTGGATATTTCTAAAATCGAGGCAGGTAGCATGCCTTTGTCTTTACAAAAAGTAAAACCTATACAACAAATTAATGCAATCATTAAAGATTTTGAGTATGCCGCAGGTTTAAAAAATATTAATTTTCTGACGTATCTAAACAATCATGATATCCAAGGTTGGATAGATAGAGATGCCATATATAAAATCGTTAATAATTTGGTGTCAAATGCCTTAAAATACACTTCAGAAAATGGTTCCATTATCTTCAATGCTCATATTAAAAAAGAAAAGCTCTCTATCCACATAAAAAATACAGGAGAAGGCTTAACTAAAGAACAACAACAATTAGTTTTTAAACGATTCTACCAAACACATAGTTCACAATCCGGATCTGGTATAGGACTGGCCTTAGTAAATCAATTAGTAAAACTACACCAAGGAACCATTACTGTAGATAGTAATCTGGGTGAATGGACAAGCTTTAATCTCAGCATATCCTTAGATAAAAAATCCATTAAAAATGCAACAATTATCAAAGATCTTCCAACCCCTACACCTACACATAAGCCCGTTACTGAAAAATTAATAGATCGTAGTGAATTAAATACTAATACTGAACTTCCAATTTTATTAATTGTAGAAGACAATCAGGACTTAAACAAGTTACTTCAAGACAGCTTTAAAGATCAATACCAAATTATTAGCTGTAAAGATGGTAAAGAAGGGTATGATATGGCCATAAAACATATCCCAGATATCATTATTTCTGATATTATGATGCCAAAAAAAGACGGAATCCAACTTACAAATGAGCTGAAAAATGATGAACGCACAAGTCATATCCCAATTATTCTATTAACAGCCAGAGCTGGTGAAGAAAATGAATTATCTGGACTACAGATAGGAGCAGATGACTACATCACAAAACCTTATAATCAAAAAATACTGGCTACAAAAGTTTCTAATCTTTTATCGATTAGAAAAAAACTACAACTACGATACAGTCAGGAAGTCTTTTTAACTACAAAAGAAATTGCCGTTACCCCGGTTGACGAAAACTTCTTAAACAGAGTACAAAAAGTACTTGATACCCAATTGGTAGAATCCTCATTTAATATTGAAGAGTTTAGCAAAGCTATAGGCATGAGTAGGATGCAACTTCATAGAAAAATAAAAGCACTGACTGGATTAACATCCTCAGAATTTGTTAGGTCTCAACGGCTTAAACTGGCAGCTCAATTACTTAAAAGCTCTGATACAAATGTATCTCAGGTAGGATACGCTGTTGGGTTCAATGATCACTCT
The DNA here is from genome assembly GCF_002895435.1 of Aquimarina sediminis. GTDB lineage: Bacteria > Bacteroidota > Bacteroidia > Flavobacteriales > Flavobacteriaceae > Aquimarina > Aquimarina sediminis. The sequence goes on along the minus strand of NZ_POYJ01000008.1, from coordinate 240,429 downwards.
TATTTCACAAAGTGCTTTAAAGAAATGTATAAATGTACTCCGTCTGAATACGCTACAAAAGTAAATTAGAACATACTTTTATCTTTAAAAAAGCAAAATTACTTCACTTTCTCTTTAGATATATTATAGAAGTTATTCTTCTTATCCTATAAAAAACACCCCAAAAACAAAGGGGTAACACACCTTTTATACTAATGTTACATAATTCATAGCCTTTGTTACATACGTTATAATGATCAGCTCCTTCAAACACTAGTTTTACTATCGAATCTAAAAATCAAGTCTGATTCATTTATTGATTATACAGACATGAATAAAAAAAGGAAAGTTCACAAAGGTCATCTTAACAGTTTCCCAACAAACAACATATACCTAAATATTAGCCATTTAGAAACGGGGATCTATACGTTAAGAATCATTCATAAAAACAAAGTAATTAAGAAAGTAAATTTTAAAAAGTAAGGAAATGAAACTATTAAAAATATTATGCATATTGATCTTCAATCAAAATCAAAAATCATGAAAGCAATACAGACTTCAGTACTAATCATACTATTTTTTATTACTCAATTGATTAGTGCTCAAAAAACAAAAGACACTGCTAAAAACCAGGAAAAAACTGCAAAAAAAAGCGACAATCTATTAGATAGGCAAGCCAATGTATTGTCCAGCATCTTTGGAGAGGATCTGAATGGAAAATCAAACGGTAAAACAATTGGTTTTTTAGAACTATTAGAAAAAATGGACATCACATCTGAGCAAAAATTAGAATACAAAAACAGCTATTACCTACAAGCAAAAAAGCTTACACAAAAACAAAAAGACTCCTTAAGTAAAGTTATAGAGAAAAAAATATTGGAAGCTCAGCAGGATCAATAAAAAATCACATAGGGAACAAAAACTGTAAACAATGAAAACTACAAAAGCACTTTGCATTATTATAGCAATATTAAGCATAACAACAAGCAATGCACAACTATTAAAAAGATTAGGAAAAAAAGCAGAAGAAGCTGCAAAACGAACCCTCGAAGAACGCATAGAAAGGGAAACAGAAAAAAATACTGACAAAGGTCTTGATGAAGTTTTTGAAAAGAAAAGAAAAAAGAAAAAAAACAAACAGAAAAAGAGTAAAAAGAAAAACGGAACCATTATAGGAAGTTCTACTGATTATGAAGTTAATCGTACTTCAGATTTTACAGCAGGTAATAGAATTATTTTTCAGGACAATTTTACGAACGACGCTCAAGGTGATTTCCCAGCTAAATGGGATACGAATGGTTCTGGTGAAATAGTAATTATCAACACTAAAAAATGGCTTCGCTTAGGAGGTAACTCCAAATATGTTCCAACAACTAAAGAACCATTATCCGAGAATTACACAATCGAGTTTGATCTTCTTACCCAGGGATTAGATAAGAAAACCAGTTCAGAGGCTTGGATCAAGCTTCTTCTAGAAGATAATACTGGTTTTCAAAAACCAAAAAACTGGTGTATGATAGAGCTTTCTCCTTGCCAATTTATCGCATCTCGAGGAGTGGTAGAAAAAGTAGTCAATGGGCAACGTCAAATTCGTAATGCCATTGGTAAAGACTATCGTACTCAAATAGACGGAAAGTCACATATCTCTATTGCAATCAACAAAACTAGGATGCGTGTATGGATAAATGAGAATAAAATAGTAGATGTCCCAAGGTTAGTACCCGAAGGAGCTCATGTGTTTAAAATCCACACCAAAGGACTGAGAGATACTGATGACAAAGACGAAGTCTATATTTCTGACTTCAAAATTGCTAAAAGTGACAAAGACAATCGAAGTAAGCTAATCACCGAAGGGCGATTATCCACCAATGCGATTCTTTTTAAAACAGGATCTTCTACCATCACCGGAGGAGGAGAAACTATTATTAAAGAAGTTGCCACAGCCCTACAAAGCGTATCAAATATGAAAATAAAGATCATAGGTCATACCGATTCTGATGGAAACACCGAAAGCAATCAAAAACTTTCTGAACAACGAGCAAAAGCTGTTAAGATGGTACTTGTAGAACAATACGACATACAATATAGCAGAATACAGGTTGAAGGGAAAGGCGAATCAAATCCGATTTCGAACAACACATCTATGTCTGGAAAGGCAAAAAACAGAAGAGTAGAGTTTATTAAAATATAAAGAAATGAAAACATCAAAATCTATTATATACGCACTTACAGTATATCTGTCTATAGCTTCGTTTTTATCTTGTTCTAACGATGATGACACCCCCAGAGTCGATCCCAACCAAGAAATCATACTAGCAACATTAGACTACTCAAATTTAAGTGTAAACAGCTTACCTAATATGATCATAGCCAACGATACCGAAGGTGAGATTTTAACTACGGTAGAAACCAATAAAGTACCAGGTATCTATACACTAACTGCTAAAGGGTATGCTTCAAATAACTTTACGCTTACAACTCTTTTAGCAACAACAGACTATAAAAGCTTAATCACCATCAAAGATATTCCTGTGGGCATTAGTGCAATTGCTCCAAACTACAACCCTACCAGAAACGGTAGCATAAAATTTACTCTAAACTTAATCGGAGCTAGCCAAATCAGACTTTTTGTTTATGGATTAAAAAATAAAACCAGTACAGATGGAGTAGACCCTTTAACTAGTGCCTCTACTAAAACCTATACTTATAACAAAGAAGACTCTGCTGATAGGATACTCCTCAAAATAAGGTATAAGCCAAATGATGTAGATCCTGTAGTTTATGGATATGCATGGATTGACAACTATAAAGAAATTGAAAATAGGACGTTAAGTTTGGCTGATTTTACTATAGTACCAACAGGCTCTATAACCATCAATGATACTTCAGAAAGTAGTTACACTGATCTTTACGCTATTTATGACACTAATAGAGTCGTGAGTCTCGAAAGTAATTACCCTCAGCATATGAAAATTACTGAAGGTTTTGAATATTACTTAATAAGATATGGAGCTTCTTATCCCGATGGAGTGCATCATAGTAAACCAATTAAAACTGATGATATACCTGAAACATTATCCATTACAAAACCAGATTGGAATTGCTCATACACCTCGACCTCAAATAGTCTGCAAGTGCAACCATCTGGCAATTATTTATGTACCATTGTTAGAACACAAATGACAAATCCTGATGGCAAAAATCTCTCTTGGGACATTACCTTTCCAAATAATGAGGTGAATACTATAACACTTCCAAAACTACCGGATAATCTTTCTGATTATATCAATTATTTCAAAGACACTTCAAGTTTCGAAGATAATGATCTGACTTTAATCAATTTACCCAACAACTTCAATTATACAGATTATATACAAGACGCAATTGATAGAAGAAATGAACTGGTGGAGCAAAATGGAGAATTTCTTTCAATTCGGTTAAATCCATAAATATCATGCCACTTATCAAAAAAAAATACTAACAGTTAACAAAATAATCTATGAAACATATCGCTTTTTTAATTGCAATACTGATGATTCAAACAGTAGCTGCACAGAATAACAATTGTAGCAAATTTTACGCTAGCCAGGAAGGAAAGACATTGACCATACATCAATATGACAAACGAGAACGTCTCGAAATCATTAGTCAGTATAAGGTTACTAAAGTTGAGAATACTGGTGAACAAAGTATTATTACTATTTCAATGAATTTGGCAGATGGAAGAAACAACAAACATATTATTTCTTCATCATTTAAAGCACGTTGCTCTGGAAAAACTACTCGTCTGGATCCTGAATCTTTTATTGCCCCTGGTATATTAGATCAGTATAATGACATGGAGTATAGCATTACGGGAGATGATATTTCTTTCCCTAATAGCTTAACAGTCGGTCAGGAACTACCAAATGCATCAGTACAAATGTCTGTAAATGCTGGAATCATGAACATAAACATGACCACCACTATGCAAAACAGAAAAGTAATTGAGAAAGAACAAGTTACTACTCCCGCCGGAACATTTGATTGCTATGTAATTACCTATACCAACGTATTAACCATGGGAATGACCAAAACATTACACTCTAAACAATGGATAGCAGAAGGTGTAGGTATGGTAAAAGAAGAAACTCGCAAAGCAAATGGAAGACTTGTTACTAAAAGCGTGCTAGTAGCAATTAACTAGGATGCATATTTTATTAAGTCTTTCTTTTTAACAAAGAAGCATTGAAAAACAACTGATTTACAACCAACCAACTCCCAACTAAAAACATTGGGAGAAGCTGATATTTTCATTGCCCAAAATCTGACATGACATTATAGAGACCTAGAAAACATTTATAAACAATACTTAAAACCTTAAACATTTTAAACATTAAAGCTTTACATTATGAAAACAAAAAAATTAAAACTACAGTACTTTTTTTTGGCAGTTATTACATTATTAACATTTTCTTGCTCTGATGGAGAAGACGGTGCTGTTGGTCCTGCCGGACCACAAGGGGAACAAGGAACTGACGGACAAGACGGAACAAATGGACAGGATGGAACAGATGGAGAAAACGGTAATGCCAATGTGGTTTCTGTTTTATTTGAGGATCAAACCATCTCTAATGGAGATAATGTTTTTGACATTCCTGAATTGACACAAGAAATATTCGATAACGGCTTTGTTTTTGGCTATGTAACGGTTACAGGTAATGACTATTGGGAAACATTACCCATTAGTAGTGGTGGTGATATAATATTGGAAATTGATAAAATTGAAGTTGGAAAAGCAACCTTACGCGCCACTTTTAATCAATCCAATCTAAGGCTTAGGTTTGTTTTAGTTGCTAGTAGTGACCTGGATAGTGCTAGTTTTTCAAATTTTCAGGATATCAAAGAATATTACAATTTAAAAGACTAATATTATTTAAACTTTGCCAATATAAAACCAAGGCTTATTGTCTTGGTTTTTCCTTATAAGTACATTAATTATTGTTCTGAAAGAAGAATAAAGACTCCAATACCGACAAATACGACTATCTGAAGCCATTTTAGTATAACACCTATATTGGAGTTCTTTTTTAAATATTCAGAAATGGATCCTGCCAAAATAGCTACCAATCCAAAAACAGTAAATGAAACCATAATAAAAAGAAATCCAAGCATATAGAACTGTGACACATTACTCATAGTCTTACTAAATAAAAAACCAGGGAAAAACGCCAAAAAGAATATAGACACTTTAGGGTTTAACACATTCATCACAAATCCTTGTTTGAACAATTGCCAAATGCTTTTTTTTGGCATACTCCCTTCTGTAAGATTCACCGAGGCTTCACTTCTAAATACTTTATACGCCAGAAAAAACAAGTATAGTGCTCCAAATAGTTTAATACTAAAAAAAAGAATTTCACTTTGTTTAATGATAACTGATACACCAAACGCTACAAGTGTAGTATGAATCAAACACCCAGACATTAATCCAGACACTACAGCCAATCCATATTTTTTACCATTTACCACACTTTGCATTAGCACAAATATATTATCCGGTCCTGGCGAGATTGCTAATGCCGAAGTAGCCAAAACAAAAGTGTAAAGAATCTCGTAGTTCATATTGCAAAGAACCTAACTACTTAGTAGTGCTTTGTTAATACGTTTAATCAATCTAGGACCTTCATATATAAAACCAGTATATATCTGCACCAAACTTGCACCAGCCTCTAATTTTTCTATAGCATCCTCAGCACTATGAATCCCACCTACTCCAATAATAGGAAAAGCTTTATTACTTTTTTCTGATAAATATCTAATTACCTCAGTGCTTTTATTTTTTATAGGTTGCCCACTTAGTCCCCCATTACCAATACTTTCAATTTTAGTGTTTGGAGTCTTTAACCCCTCTCTTGTAACCGAAGTATTGCTTGCAATCACACCATCCAAATTAGTCTCGGCAACTAATTCTATTATTTCATCCAGTTGATTTGTATTTAAATCCGGAGCAATCTTTAGCACAATTGGTTTTTGTTTTTCAAATGTTTTATTTTCTTGTTGTACAGCCAATATCAATTCATTCAAATACTCTTTATCATTAAGTTTTGCATGACTCCCAACATTCGGGCAACTTACATTCAAAACAAAATAATCAACATATGGATGTAATACTCTAAAGCACTTAAGGTAATCTTTGGTATAATTTTCTGGTAAAGTAGCTGTGTTCTTTCCTATATTGCCTCCAATAATAAGCTTTCCTTTATTTTTCTTAAGCTGCTTAATAACTGCATCGAGTCCTTCATTATTAAACCCCATTCTATTAATAATCCCTTGATCAGCCTTAAGTCTAAACAATCTTTTTTTAGGATTACCTTCCTGACCTTTTGGGGTTACAGTTCCTATCTCAATAAACCCAAATCCAAAATTAGCCAGTTCATTATACAAAACGGCATTCTTATCAAATCCCGCTGCTAATCCTACCGGGTTTTCAAATTTTAAACCAAAAACTTCTCTCTGTAACTTGGCTCCTTTAACTGCATATAAACTTCTGAATATCGAGGGTACCAAAGGAATTTTTGATAAAAACTTAACCATATTAAAAGTAAAATGATGTACTTTTTCGGGATCAAAAAGGAATAATAAAGGACGTAGTAAGAATTTATACATTAACTATAATTTTGCTTGTGCAAAAATAAGTCATCCAAGGTTCTAATAAAAGTGTATTTTTGAATTCTTCAGATACTAAAATATTATTATGATTTCAAAACAGCATATTATAAATAGATTTATAAGCTATGTAACCATTGATACCGAAAGTGATCCAGAAAGCAATACGACTCCAAGTACTTCAAAACAATGGGATCTTGCCAACAAACTGGTTCAGGAGCTAAAAGACATTGGATTAGAGGATGTAAGCATAGACGAAAATGCCTATATCATGGCTACTCTTCCATCTAATGTTGATCATGCAGTTCCTACAATTGGTTTTATATCACACTTTGATACTAGCCCTGATTTTACAGGAGCAAATGTAAATCCACAGATCATAGACAATTACGACGGAAAAGATATTGTATTAAATGCTTCAGAGAATATTATTCTTTCTCCCGATTATTTTGAGGATCTAAAACAATACACTGGGCAAACACTTATTACGACAGACGGGACTACACTTCTGGGAGCAGATGATAAAGCCGGAATTACCGAAATAGTTAGTGCCATGGAGTATTTAATACAACATCCCGAAATTAAACATGGAAAAATTCGAGTAGGGTTCACTCCTGATGAAGAAATTGGTCGTGGAGCTCATAAATTTGATGTTTCCAAATTTGGAGCAGATTGGGCTTACACTATGGATGGCAGTCAAATTGGAGAGCTAGAATATGAAAATTTTAATGCTGCTGGAGCTTTAGTTACTATTAAAGGTAAGATTGTACATCCTGGTTATGCTAAAGGCAAAATGATCAATAGTATGTACATAGCCCAAGATTTTATCAATTCACTACCCGAAACAGAAACTCCTGAACACACAAGTGGTCGAGAAGGGTTTTTCCATCTACACAATATAAAAGGGGATGTAGAAGAAACTCAGCTACATTACATAATAAGGGATCATGATAAAAAGCTTTTTGAAAGTAGAAAAGAAACTTTTAAAAATATAGCTAACAAAATCAACTCGAAACTTGAAAATGATGTAGTAAAAATAGAGGTCAAAGATCAGTATTACAATATGCGAGAAAAAGTTGAGCCGGTAATGCATATAGTTGATATTGCTGAAGAAGCTATGAAATCTCTTAATATTGAACCCATCATAAAACCTATACGAGGAGGAACCGATGGGTCTCAATTAAGTTTTATGGGACTACCTTGTCCTAATATTTTTGCTGGTGGTCATAATTTCCATGGTCGTTATGAATATGTTCCTGTAGAAAGTATGATCAAAGCTGTAGAAGTGATTGTAAAAATCACTGAATTAACAGCCCAAAAGTAAATTAACAACTTATCGGTATTTCTATACTTTAAACGATTTTCTGCATTTTTATCATCTAATCGCCCTAATGCGATACTCATGATAATAGTAGATTTATGTTGTAACTATAAATCACATAAAAACATAAATCATGCAAACAACAGAAAAAGTATTGGATACTGCAACAACAGTCACATCTCAAACAGGGAGTACTATTATGAACTCCCTTAGTGGCTTTTTTAACTCTATACAAGAAGGTGCTGGTCAATATGGATTAAAAATTGTTGGAGGAATCGTTGCTTTAATTATTGGTCTTTGGATTGTAAAAATGATCATGAAAGCCATTAAAAAGACTTTTGACAAAAGTAAGGTTGATCACACCTTAAAACCTTTTCTAGTAACACTGGTAAATTTCTTACTAAAAGTACTTTTATTTATTTCGATTGCAGGAATCGTAGGAATTCCTACCGCAACATTTGCAGCCTTGTTAGCGGCTGTCGGATTAGCTATAGGAGGTGCTTTTAATGGTTCTCTAGGACATATGGCTGCCGGAGTTATGCTTCTGGTGTTTAGACCTTTTAAAGTTGGAGACCTTATAGAAACCGGAGGAAAACTAGGGTTTGTAAAGGAAATTTCGGTTTTTGTAACTGTTCTTGAAACTTTTCAAAATAAAACAGAAATTATACCCAACGGAGCAATTACTGCAGGAACCATAACAAACCTTACGACGATTGGTAATCTAAGAGTAGACATGCCATTTGGAATTCAGTACGGAGCTGATATAGAAAAAGCAAAACAAATTGTTATGGAAGTAATGAAATCTGATCAAAATGTATTACAAAAGCCTGCGCCAAGAGTAGCTGTCAATAATCTGGGAGCTAATGGGATAGAGCTACTGGCTTTACCGTATTCTACCTGCGAAGATTACTGGGATGTGTATTGGGATACCCGTCAAAGAATTGTAGAAGCTCTAGGAAATGCTAGTTATGACGCTCCTTTACCTCAGCGAATTGTTACCATGAAGAGTTAATTAAAAATAATATGAGAAATAAAAAAGCGCGATAAAATTACATTAGTTTTATCGCGCTTTTAGAAAAGTAGGCTAGTTATTACTTCTTATCTGCCGGCTGATTTAATTTTTGACTCATCACCAATGAAATTGCAGACTTATAATTGTCAGAACAAAAATCAAAATCATTTTTTTTAACATTGAACAAATAAGAATTACAAGTACAATACTAGAGAACCACCTCTAGCATTTCATTCTTAAATCAAACAACTACCTAATAATCAGTTTTTTAAATAATGTCGAATTATCAAATTTCACAGTTACAATATACATTCCTTTATTGAAACCTCTTAAGTCTATCACTTTTTTAGAATTTCCTGTATCAGAATAAATCAACCTTCCTGATAACGTGTAGATATTATATTCCAAAGCTTTACTTTCATTAAGATTATAAACTTCAATTGAAACCTTATCTTTAGCAGGATTTTGACTAAAATCAAATTCAGATTCTATATTCTCAGTAGTATTGACCAGAATATTTCTTTCCACTGTTTTTGATGCAACTGGCATCTCACTAGTAAATGCACTAGCCGGAATCACTTCTACAGGTATACTTCCATTACCTTGACTAGGTTTGCGCCACCCCACACTTAAATTATCATTAAGACCTCCTTCTTTCAATAAAGCTTCTAAATAATATACTTGTCCGGCAACTAAATGTATTCCTATAGATTTTTGAGTTTCGAATTTATCCCATTGCTTATGGTTTGTCCATCTTGTATGGTGTGCAATTTTCCTCTTGTTTTCTACAGAACTATCTGTACTCAAGCTTAATTCTACATGATCATCACCAGCAACCCAAAAATAATAAGTTCCTGTCTCTGGAGCAGAAAGATATCCACTAACTCGTGCTCCATAATTATCCCCTGCACCCTGTGGAATATCGAAATTATTAAGAGTGATCTTAGATGAAGGGTTATCTGGGAAATTGGGAGCATTTAAAAGATCTGAAATCGTTATACCATTTATATTATCATAACGTTCCATAGTCAATATTCCTCTAGGTTTTTGAACCAATATACTACAAGGAACAACTTCTTTTGGCGTACTCGCATGACCATCACTAGGTTTTCTCCAACCAACAGTCAGATTATCATTACGTCCCCCTTCTTTCATTAATGCTTCTATGTAATATACTTCTCCTGCTTTCAAATTCACTGCATTAGATTTCTGACTAGGATATTTATTCCACTCTTTATAATTTGTCCATCGAGAATGATAAGCGATTCTTTTTTTATTCCCAGAGAAAGAATTGCTACTCAAATTTAATTCTACGTGGTCATCACCTGCTACCCAAAAATAGTAGTTTCCGGTTTCTGGTGCAGCAATATAACCACTAACTCTTACTCCATAATTATCCCCTGCATCCAGTGGAATATCAAAATTATCAAGAGTGGTCACAGATGAAGGATTATCTGGGAAATTGGAAGCATTTAAAAGATCTAAAATCGATATACCATTTATATTATCATAACGTTCCATAGTTAAGAACCCTTGAGGCCTGTGTGTAAATGCATCAATTGGAATTACTTCAACAGGAACACTTCCATCACCATTACCTGGTTTACGCCATCCAATTGTCAGGTTGTCACCACCACTAGCTTCTTTCATTAATGCTTCTATGTAATATATTTCTCCTGCAACTAATTTTATACCTTCAGATTTTTGGGTATCATATTTGTTCCACTGTTTATAATTGGTCCAATGATTATGATATGCGATTCTCTTTTTATTTCTTGGAGAAGCATCAATACTTAGATTCAACTCCGCATGGTCATCACCGGCAACCCAAAAATAGTAAATACCAGTTTTTGGGGCAGAAAGATAACCACGAACCCGTACTCCATAATTATCTCCTGAATTACGAGGAATATCAAATTGAGTAAGACTATTCACAGAAGAAGGTTTGTCAGGATAATTAGATGAATTTAAAAGGTCTGAAATCGCTAAACCACTTATATTATTATAACGTTCCATTGTAAGTATCGAATCTTCAGAACATCCTGGTCTTTCTGTAAAAACATGGCAAGGTATTACCTCTGAAGGAGTATTTCTGTTTTCATCCCCAGGCTTAAGCCATCCCACGGATAAAATATCCGCTCCACTTTTTTCTTTGAGCAGAGCTTCAATATAATATCTATTTCCTGCTACCAAACTTATTGCTTCCGACTTTTGGGTAGAATACTTGTTCCAATCCCCTGCTGCTGCATGACCATTATGATAAGCTATCCGGTTTTTGTTTTTAGGTAGTCCATCCAAGCTGAGATTTAACTCTACATTATCATCTCCAGTTACCCAAAAATGATAAGCTCCTGTTTCGGGTGCAATAAAATAACCACTTAATTTAGCTCCATAGTTATCACCTTTATTTACAGGAATATGAAATCTATCAAGATAGACCACCGAAGTAGGTCTTTCTGGATAATTAGGAGCATTTAAAAGGTCAGAAATACTTGATCCTTCAATATTATCATACCGCTCCATGATTATGTTATTTGATGAAGTACATGGAATTGGAGGGTTCAAATCGTCTTTCCAAACCACTAGTGGAGATTCATAGTAATTAACTTCAAGATTTTCAAATCGGTTTTTATGAAAACCTAAACGTTCCTTGTATTCATCCCAATTATTTAAAGATGCATCTGACCATCCAACTTCAGCTACTCCTACCAATCTAGGGTATGTTCTAAAGTCAATCTGATCTTCTGTCTCTGTTCTTTCTGTCCAAAGCGCAGATTCCACACCTACTATCTGCTCTGGTTTTATCCCTTTGAAAGCCTGAATAGTTGTTGGATTCCAGCTGTAAGAATGCTGCACATCACTTCTAGAGTAACTATAATCAAGATAAATGTTGCTCTGTGGAGACATAATAATTTTCGATCCCTGTTCTACTGCTCCTTCAATCTTTCCTCCACCACTTTTCCAATTTTGCACTATAGTTTCTGAATCAAGTTCAGAAAAACTTATTTCTGTCCAACCTATCATTTTCTTACCATTGGCTTGTACAATACGCTCCAATTCATTCACAAAATTAAGAAAGGCTTCTCTTGGTAAAGTACTTGTTGGAACCTCATCTCCACCAACATGTATAAATGGTCCAGTTGTCATATCTGCAAGTTCTCGAATCACATCCCTCATAAAATCCAAAACTTCTGGTTTAATTATATTTTGCTCATCTGCACAAAGCGTACTAAATCCAACAGCTGTTCCTGTATACAAAGACTTAGGTTGATTATCACAGTTAAGTTCTCCATATGAAGCTAAAGCGGCATTAATATGACCTGGCATATCAATTTCGGGAATAATAGTAATAAATCTGTCGTTGGCATACTGCACGATATCTCTATATTCTTCCTGAGTTAAATAACCTCCAGGTCCTCCACCTACTTCAGTAGAACCACCTATTAATGCTAAATTTGGCCAAGACTTTATCTCAATTCTCCATCCTTGATCATCTGATAAATGTAGATGTAAAACATTCATTTTATACATGGCCATTAAATCAATTTGACGCTTTATGACTGCTGGAGTAAAAAAGTGTCTAGCGATATCCAGCATATTTCCTCTGTGTCCATATTGTGGGTTATCGATTATGGTACCAGTTGGAATGACCCAGGTAGCATCGTGAACCGTTTTTTTTAAAATACTTGAAGGTAAAAGTTGAAGCAAACTCTGTGTTCCATAAAATAGTCCTGCTGCTTTGTTCGCTACTAAAGTAATCCTGGTCTCACCAATAGTCAGTTTGTAACCTTCGTCGCCTAAATTTGAATCATAGCTTCCATTTAAACTAAGAACAATACTCCCTGTTTGAATTCTTTCACCATTGGAGTATATAGGGATCGTATATCCTGTTGAAGGTCTCAGTCTGTTTCTAAAGATAGTGGCTATACCTATCGATTTACTCTTTTCAGAGCCTTGAACATGTATTGCAGATGTAGGTAATAAAGAAAAAAGCTTATTTGTCGAATTTACTTGATAAGGTCTGGGAATAATGTAATTAGAATCTAAAGATTGAGCAAATAGAGTTGTTGTAACTATTGTTAAAAATAATAGACAAAATAATAGTTTTCGTTTCATAATTAGTTTTTTAAGTTTACATTTAGTTATCAGATGTATATGACCCTCTATTAATTAAAATAGTATGCATCTATTTTTTTATATTTTAAAATCTTGATTTTATATTTTCTTCCCTAGCAATTAATTTAACATTGTTAACCCATTACAAATTTTATCAAAAATTTCCTCCATGAATATCCCACCATAGCCGGGTTCCTCCATTATCAGGACCTTTCAAATAACCAATAGCTTTTTTTACATTTTCAGTATTGACATTTACTTCTGTATCCGGAAAATTGAATCTTCTTATCTGAATATTTGTATCAATAAGACCTCCACTATTATTGATAACTACAGGAAAAACTTGGGGATACCCTGTTCTCCTGTATTCAGACCAAGCCTCCATCCCGTCTGGAAACATAGCTATCCATTTTTGAGTAATAATCTGTTCCAATTGTGCTTCCTTAGTCCCAGACTCGTCATAGGCTATTTTCAATTTACTAGGATAAGAAATATTATTACTTGGATTTAGAATATCCTTATAATCTCTTGGCGTACTAGTGTTGTCTGTCAAATATCCTCCCACAGGAATACCATGTTGCACAAAAGAAGCTCTTATTCCTTCTTCATAATTTTCTTTGGGAGTTCCTAGTACTCCAAACCAACCTCTCAACGCCGCTTCCGCTTTTAAGAAATCTACTTCAGCCTTTGTAAACCATACGACATCCTGACCATCCACAACACTGCCGATAGCAGAATGTCCTAAGTATTTTGCTTTAGCTTCTAATTCAATACCAGTACGTAACCCTTTATATACTCCTTCTAACAAAGGATCTTCTGCTGGCAAAAAATATGTATGAATTCTGGCATCATTAAATCCCTCCAAAATAGACTCCATCACTGCTCCCATTCGAATATCTCCCCAAGTATCACTAATCACATTTAGTGGATGGTCATATCCGGTATTAATAATAAAACTGCTTTCCAAAAAACCTGCATCACATGACAATGCCAGCTCAGCTTGTTTTTTTGCCAAAACAGGATCCACTTTTACTACTCGAATTGCCAAACGCAATCGCAACGAATTAGCAAATTTTCTCCATACAGAAATATCTCCATTTGCTAATGACATATCAAAAGGGGTAAACGATTCATCCGATTCGTATTTTTTTAATTCATCTACAGCCTGATTCAAATCTGAAAAAAACGCTTTATACACTACTTCCTGAGAATCATACTCGGCTGTAGTTTCTGGATCATCATATTTTGTATAACGAATAGGTCCATATATATCTGACACCCGTTGCATCGCCAGTACTTTAATAATATTAGCCAAATGAACGAATTTTCCATTGCTTGAGTCTTGACTTAATTCAACTGTATTCTTTATTTTACGTGAACTAGGCATTACATTTAGGTATGCATATTCCCATACTTTACGATTCCAACCATCAACTAAAGCATATGTTGTATTATTTATTCCTCCCCTAAAAGGTACAGGCGTCGCCATATATCCAGAATATAAATCCCCATTAAGGTTTTGTTGTAATTGATACTCAGTGACAATTCTAAACACATTTAAAAACAAAGAGGAAAATGCTCCTCTTATATGATTGTTCATTTGTTCTAGAGACTGATCAGAAATACCATGAGGATCTAAGTTAGTATCCTGAAAATCACTTGTACACCCATCTAATGTAAACAAAACTCCAGCAACCAAAATATGATAGATTACTTTTTTCACGTATTCAAAATTTTATATTAATATTTAATCCAATACTTTTTGATGTAGGTTGATTATATATATCCACCCCTTGTAATCCAATCCCTGTACTAGAAGTTATATTAGAATCAAAAGGAGCTTTCTTTAAAAGAAAAAACACATTATTGGCTATTAATGATACTTGCATCATATCTATTAGGCATTCTTTAAAAAACATGTTATATCCTATAGATGCTTCTCGTAAATTTATATTTGTTGCATTATATACATACTCTCCTAAAAGTCCATCTCTTCCTCCGATAGTCGTATAATAATTACGTGCGGTCATTTGCTGAAAATCTCCATTTTGGTCAATAACGTGTACTTTTCCGTCATTTTTGGATCTAGCATCCGCAGTAGCTTGAGAAACACCATAAAAATCATTAATCGCCTCAGTTACACTTACTACTTGACCACCTACCTTTGCATCAATTAGAAAATCGGCAAAGAGATTTTTGAAACTAAAACTGTTTTTCCATCCTATTGTAAAATTTGGTTGCGCATGAGCAATAGTAGAAACTGCTGTTGTATTCAAAGTCAAATTTCCATTATCATTTGTTACTAAAGGTATTCCCTGTTCATTTCTTTCTACAGAAAAACCGCGAATACTTCCATAATCTTCCCCCTCTATTAAAGAATATCCATATCCATTAGGAGCACCTGCCAGATTAATAATTGCTTCTCTATTATTAAGGTCTGGGTGAACAGAAACTACCCTGTTTTTATTCTTTGAATAATTAATTATAGTAGTCCAATTAAAGCCTTCAGTATTGACAAATGGTTTAGCCTTGACTATCAATTCTATTCCTTCATTTGTTATTTCTCCTGCATTCACTATATTCTGTGAGTACCCTTTTACGTTGGGTTCGGCTGTAATAAAAAAAATCTGATCTGAAGTACTAGAGTTATAATATGTAAAGTCCATTCCTAATCGGTTTTTAAAAAAACGCCATTCTGTTCCAAATTCCACCCCCTTCTGTCTTTCTGGCTTAAGTGTTTCTCCTTGCCTTAAACCAACTGTCGAGCCAATTACCGTATTCTGATCTTCCCCGATTCTATTAAGAGCGCTAGTTACAAATACAGGTAAATCCTTTCCGACTTCTGCATAAGAAAATCTTAGTTTTGCAAAAGAAACAATCTCTGAGAACCTAATCATCTCACTTAAAACCCCGGTAATTCCCACTGAAGGATAAAAAAATGATGAAAAATCAGTATTAACTAAGGTTGAAGACCAATCAGTTCTACCCGTGATATCAAGAAACAGCTTATCTTTAAATCCAAAGTTAACAGACCCAAAAAGTGATTGGACCTCTCGATTATTAACTTTCTGATAAATACTTCTAGAATCAGCAAAATTTGCAATAGTAAAAGAGTTAGGATATACAAGTCCTCCTTTTCCTGAATCCAAATAGGTTTGATCACCTATAGATGATTTAATAAAACTAGTACCTATTAAACTTGTTATAGATAATTTTTTCGAAATATTTGGAGCATAGGTAGCTATTAAATCGGCATATTGCTGGGTATTCGTTGTAGTTTCTAAAATATATCTTCCAGTTGGTGCTACTTCTGTTGGATTACTACTTGCGTAAAACCGTTTGTCATAATTAAAAAATGACTTATCATAACTTACTATGGATTTTAACGAAAACGTTTTCGTTAACATATAATCGAATGATAAATTTGTCATTACACGTTGAACAATATCTTTACTAGGTTCTCTATAAATAATCCAGTACGGATTTTCCTGAATGTTATCAATAGTTGATGCAAACTGTTCCATCATATTGGTAACTGGGTTAAAATATTCGAAGTTTTCTTTATAATGATTTAAATCTATTCCTACAGGATTAACATAAAGACCTGGTAATGGATTTGAAGCAAGCCCGCTTACAGGTCTGTTTTTAATTCTCTGATCACTCAGGTTTACATTTGCCGATATCATTATTCTATCATTCAGAAAAGAAGCGGTTTCTTTTATGTTAAAATTATTTCTTAACAATTTGTTCTCTGGGATTACACCAGATGCCTGAGTATTGGCAAAGGATAAATAGGTCTGTGTTTTATGGGTTCCAGCTGATAATGATACTGATTTAACAAAAGTAAAACCTGTATTAAAAAAATCATCTATGGTATTTGACAATCCTGAAGTTTTTACACCCCAGGATTGAGGATTAATTACGTTTCCATTAAGCCCTATTGGTTGACCAACAGAAGGTGATTGGTATGCTACCTGTAATTCTGGCAACGAAAACACTCTATCTACTGTCAAATTTGAATTCATTGTTACTTCAAGCTTTCTTTCTTTTCCTTTTTTGGTAGTTATCAAAATAACTCCATTGCTTCCTTGGCTACCATATAGAGCTGCAGCAGATGCTCCTTTTAGTACTGAAATATTTGTTATATCATTTGGATTCATGAGGGATATTATATCTCCTCCATCTCTATTACCAGTAACTGCACCAAAAACACTATCAAAACCACTACTCCCATTCTGTCCATTTCCTGAATTAGCCAAAGGCACTCCATCAATTACATACAAAGGATCATTATTAGTGGTTGAAGAATTCCCTCTCAAGGTAACTTTCAGTGCCCCTCCTATACCTGATGCACTTCTCTTAACAATTATCCCTGCAGATTTTCCTGATAAACTATTAATTAGATGAAGGTGTTTTACTTTATTTATATCTTCTTCCTTTAATTCCTGAGAAGCATAGGTTAAAGATTTTTTAACCTTGGATATTCCAAATGCAGCGATCATGATCTCATCCAGATCTTCTGTCTTTTTTTGAAGTACAATATTTATATGCTTCATATTTTCAACTCTTATCTTTTCCTTTAAAAATCCTATAAAAGAAATTTCTAAAAGTGCATTTTCTTGGGTTACCTCTATGGAAAAATTGCCATCAAAATCAGTTTGTGCACCCTTATTTGTCCCTTTTTCCTGAATATTAGCTCCAGAAAGAGGTAAGCCTTCTTGGTTTTTTACTGTGCCCATAACCACTCTCAGAACTCTAGGTTTAATGAGCTTCTTATCCTTATTTTTAACAGATTTACTGGCTCCTTTTTTTAGAATAATCTGTTTACCTCTAATTATATACTTTATTGGAAAGTTTAAAAAGAGTTTATCCAGTACAAACTCAATAGCCATATTTTCGACCCTGATATTTACTACATCATTTAATTTTATATCTTTTATTTTGTATATAAATCTATAATCTGTCTTCTTTTCAATATTATTAAGTACTCCTTCAATTGTGATATTCTCTAAATTCAGAGTAATTTGTTTTTTCTGTGCGTAGGAATTTTCTGAAAAAAGAAAAATCATAATTATGACAAAAAAGCCAAATAGTTTCAACATTAAATCTTTTTTGGTAAAGGAATATTTCCATATACATGGAGATATTTTATTATCATATACCATCCCTTAAAATGATTTATTTATTATTACTTAATTACAATTTTATTATCACTAATGGAATATTCTATGCCCAATACATCCTGAAAGTATATTAATATGTTATGAATAGATTCCTTTTTAAAACTAGCATTGAAGAGTTCTTTCTCTAATTTCTTGTTTTTGTTAATAATCTCAACATTATAATGACGTTCCAGTGTATTGACAATATCTTTGAATGACCTATGTCGGAAGATAAGCTCTCCATTGCGCCATGAAAGATATTCCTCAACATTTACCTTCTGAATAGAAAAATCCTCATTTTCTCTTTTCCATTCCCCTCTATAACCAGGTTTAAGCATTCTATCTTTCTTCCCATTGAATTTATTTCCCTTCTTAAATAGTCCTACACTACCTTCCACTAATACTACATGAGGTGAAGAAAAATCCTGAGAATATGACACTACATTAAATTTGGTTCCGACAACTTGTATTCCTATTTCTTTTGTATTAACAATAAATGGACGTTCTTGATCTGAAGCTACATCAAAATAAGCTTCTCCACTTAAAAAAACCTGTCGCGCATCCCCTTTGACAAAGTGTACTGGATATTTAAAAACACTACCAGCATTTAAATGAATTTTACTACCATCTGACAATATCAATTCAAATTGTCTACCATTAGGTATCAATAATTCATTATACATAATACTATCGGAAACAACACCTGATTGGTAATTTAACTGATTTCCATTCTGCTCAGCTAAAACTTTACCATTACTACTTATTAAGTTGAGATTCTCTTCTCTTTTTATAATTCTAGATTCACCATTTTCTAATCTTAAAATAATATTCTTTTCCTCTACAATTAATTGACTATTATCTACTCTTCTATTTTGTTTATCGACCAATATCATCTTAGCAAACAATCCTAATCCTAAAAAAACAACTACTATTGCAGCATATTTAATGATATCTAAAAACCTTTGTTTACTACTATTTCTTTTATCCTTCTCTATTCTATTTAGTAATAAACTCTTTGCTTTAAGAAGATCAAATTGATGCATCTTGAAATCTATAGCATAATTCAATTTCACGTATTCATTAAATGTTTTAACATTTTCCGTTTTAGTTAACCATTCCTCTAGTTTATCAAGCTCTTCTTTAGAAATTGAATTTGTGATAAATTTTATTATTAATCTTTCCATTAATTAATGTTTACTACATCCCTTCTATTGCCTATTACGAAGACAATTCACAATACCCTTACGTTTTTAACATTTTTTTTTAATATTTTTAACGTAATAATACATTTTTTAACATTTTTTTTATATTTACACAAAAAAAATAATTTGTATACCTTTAAAAGATTGATCGAATGAAGTTGGAGTTTGAAAAGAATAAAACATTAATTATTCAATTAAAAAAAGGGAATGAAAAAGCTTATGAATACTTAGTTAATCGTTTTCACAAAAAACTATGTACTTATGCAACCAGTCTTACAAATAATCCCATAATTGCAGAAGACATTGTTCAAAATGTGTTGATCAAAACGTGGGAAAAACGTGAACACCTAAAGACTGAGTATCTTATAGATCGATATTTATACAAATCTGTTTATAATGAGTTTATTGATCATTATAGAAAAAGACAATCAACCCTAACTTTAGAAAACAAATTTAATAATGCACTAGAAAGAACTTTAGAAGAAAACGAATTAATGATAGACAAATATATCAAACTGGTTAATAAAGAAATATGTAATTTACCTCCAAAATGTAAACAAGTCTTTATTCTAAGTAAAAAAGAAGGGCTAACTAATATGGAAATTTCTGAGTACCTGAATATCTCTATTAAAACAGTAGAAGGTCAGGTTACAAAAGCTTTTTCTATTCTTCGCAAAAACTTAAAACATATCCCTCCTAACATCTTGTTTATAACTTTAGGACTTTAACTTATTTAGTATGAAGCATACTTCTACATTGTTTTATTCTACGAGATAATGGATTAATAACCCAGACAAAATAGCTTTAATTAATAAACCCGATGTGTGTTATGCTATATAGCACTAGTTAATAAAAACATAAGAGATAAAAAAGCGCGATAAAATTAAGTTAATTTTATCGCGCTTTTAGAAAAGTAGGCTAGTTATTACTTCTTATCTGCCGGCTGATTTAATTTTTGACTCATCTCCAATGAAATTGCAGACTTATCATATGTTAATTTCCCCGAACCTGTTTCGATAATAACAGCGTTATTTTTTTCACTGAAGTCAAAGACTTTTCCATGAAGACCACTTTTTGTTACTACGCGATCTCCTTTTTTTAATTCTTCAGCAAATTTTTTCTCCTTTTTTGCTTTTTGCATTTGCGGTCGTATCATAAAGAAATACATCACTACAAATATTAAAATAAAAGGCAGAAATTGTTGAATTTGATCCATATTATATTATTCGCTTACTGGTGTTCCACTTACAGGCTTAGCCTTTGGTGTTACCATAGCTTTAATTTTAAGAATTTCTTTTCCAGCTTCTGTGTTAGCAGTTATAGTAACTTGCTTAGTTTGCTGATTTGGTTTCCCATTAGAGTTAAATTTAACTAACATCTCTCCTGTTGCTCCAGGTGCAATTGGTTCTTTTGGCCATTCTGGCACTGTACATCCACAACTACCTTTTGCACTAACAATTACTAAAGGAGCTTTCCCTGTATTAGTAAATGCAAATTTATGTTCTACTACATCTCCTTCATTAATAGTTCCAAAATCGTGCTCAGTTTGAGAGAAAGACATAACAGGGAAATCTGCATTCTTTGCATCACGATCTGCTGCTATTTCTACATTTTCTTCTTTAACTTTTTCTGCCGCCTTATCCTTACAAGACACAAATGTCATTGCAAAAACCCCGGCTAAAATTAAGATTCCTTTTTTCATTACTTGGGTTTTTTAATTATTGTTGAGGGTTAAAAATACTATTTTTTCTATTATTACATAAGTCCACGACCTACTTTGTTTAATTTACCGCTTTCTTGATACTCTTTAGAAATTTTATCCAAAATTCCATTGATAAAAATACTACTTTTAGGAGTACTATATTCCTTTGCAATTTCTAAATATTCGTTAATTGTTACTTTAACGGGTATAGAAGGGAACTTTACAAACTCACAAATTGCCATTTTTATTATAGCCTTATCTAGTTCTGCAATACGATCCTGATCCCAATTTGGAGTTTTACCATCTATTTCTTTTGCATATTCAGCTCCATTAAGTGTGGTTTTTTTAAAAATATCTGTAGCAAACTTTTTATCATCTATATCTTTATAAAGCTTTGGTAATGTCATAGTCTCATCATAAGATGCTTTGATTTTACGTAACATTTTGATAATAGATGTGTTCACCAGGGGTAAATCATCAATCCAGGTCAATTTCTTATCCTCTATATATTCATAGAGTTTATCATTGGGAGCTATGATTTCTTT
Source organism: Aquimarina sediminis (assembly GCF_002895435.1). Lineage (GTDB taxonomy): Bacteria > Bacteroidota > Bacteroidia > Flavobacteriales > Flavobacteriaceae > Aquimarina > Aquimarina sediminis. The sequence continues at coordinate 218,742 of NZ_POYJ01000008.1, read as the reverse complement.
AAAAACATCAAGTACAAAATCTTTATCTTCTCTAAAAGAGCTAAGTTTTGTACTCATATATGTACTATAGAGTTCGCTTTTTTTAATCTCTTCCCATAATATCGCCACATATTCACCATCTAACTCCCAGCAATTGAGTTTTTTTCTTTCAATTTCTGTTTCTAATTCTATGTTTTTCTCCAACAACAACAATACTTCATTATTAATGAATTTGGTGTTTGGATCTTTTTCTTCTGAAGTAGCTAGGTATTTTTTTTGACTTTTTTCTAAAAAATCAGCAGCATGCTTTCTAATTTCTACCAGAAGCTGAAGGTTTATAAGAAATAATTCATACATCTGATCTATACTATAAAGAAGGAATTTTTCTTCTTTATCAAGATTATCACTTTGCGTCTGCTCTATCGAATAGAGGGACTGCATTACTTTTACTCGAATATGTCTTCTGGTTAACATAGGAAATTACAAAGAACTTTATATTAAAAAAGGCAAAAGCATATTTTTTAGCTTTTGCCTTGCAAAAATACTATTATTTTTAATCTACCTGTCTAAAAATGACTTTTTTTATAAGGCAATTATTTTTATTATTTTTCCTTTTTTCGAGCTGCAATTCTATCTTCGGCAATACTAATTGCAGAAGCATTTGTTGTCATACTTGTTGCTTTTGCTTTATTTAAAATATCCAAAGTTGTGTCATAAATATTTTCGGTCTTAGCTACAATCTGATCTCTTCCGTACCCTTCGATCTCCGCGAATACATTTATAATACCACCAGCATTAATTAAAAAATCTGGAGCATAAACAATTTCCTTCTTTTGCAATAACTCTCCGTGAATATTTTCATTAGCTAATTGGTTATTAGCCGCTCCCGCTATTACTTTTACCTTTAATTTATTAATGGTATCATCATTGATAGTCGCTCCAAGAGCGCAAGGAGCATATATATCTGCAGGCTCTGCATATAAATCATCGCCTCTATAAACCTTTACTCCATATTTTGCACTTACGGCTGCAAGTCTTTCTTCATTAATATCGCTAATTACTACTTTGGCTCCTTCTTCTGATGTTAACCGAACTAGCTCCTCACCTACATGTCCTATTCCTTGAACCAAAATTCGTTTTCCATCAAGAGAGTCATTCCCGTAAGCAAATTTTGTTGCAGCTTTCATTCCCATAAAAACTCCATAGGCAGTAACTGGAGAAGGGTTTCCTGCACCTCCTTTTGCTTCAGAAATCCCTGTTACATAAGGAGTAACCTCTCTCACAGTATCCATATCAGAAGTTTCCATACCTACATCTTCTGCCGTATAGTATTTACCTCCTAAGGTATGTACAAATTTCCCAAAGCGTCTCATAAGCTCAGGGGTTTTTATTTTTTTGGGGTCTCCAATAATAACTGCCTTACCTCCTCCCAGGTTTAAACCTGTGATAGCCGCTTTATATGTCATTCCTCTTGATAACCTCAATACATCATTAAGAGCGTCCCATTCTGTTGCATAATCATACATTCTTGTTCCTCCCAAAGCCGGTCCTAAAATTGTGTTATGTACACCAATAATTGCCTTCAATCCTGTATCTTTGTCTTGACAAAAAACAACTTGTTCATGATCATCAAAAGATAGTTGACCAAATACTGGGGCTTCTTTTTTTAGTTGATTTACAGCAAATACTTCGGTTATCATGTTGTGGAAATTTTTAAAATGATATTTTATTATATTCAAAATTAGGGGGCTAAAATAACATATTTTTATCTATTTCAATTTTATAACTGTTAAACTTTACGAATTTATTAATAAATCTATTTTTAAATAATAATCTTTTATGCGTGCATTACGCCATTTAAACAAATATTTTTTTAAGTATAAGTACAGACTAATTATTGGTTTAATCATCACCATAATTGCAAGGATTTTTGCTACAATTGTTCCTACTTTAGTTGGTGATTCTGTTGATGTTGTGGAGCAATACATAAATAAAGAAGTCACTGACATTAATGAGGTTGAAAATGGTCTTATAATTAACATATCTCTAATTGTTGGGGCATTACTCATCTCTGCCTTATTTACCTTTTTAATGCGTCAAACATTTATTGTAGTGTCACGGTTTATCGAATATGATTTAAAAAATGAAGTATTCCAACACTATGAAAAGCTATCTCTTAATTTCTATAAAAAGAATAGAACAGGAGATCTTATGAATCGTATTAGTGAAGATGTATCCAAAGTAAGAATGTATATCGGTCCTGCAATAATGTATAGTGTTAATACCATTACCCTATTTATAGTAGTAATTGGCTATATGATTAGTATCGCACCAAAACTTACATTATATACCGTAACTCCTTTACCAATATTATCTGTTTTAATATATAAATTAAGTGTAGCCATTCATAAACGAAGTACTATTGTACAAGAGTTTTTATCAAAACTAACAACTTTTACTCAAGAAACTTTTAGCGGCATTACCGTGATTAAAGCCTCTGGTATAGAGTTACAAACTCAAAAAAATTTCGCAGAATTATCTAACACCAGTAAAGACAAAAACCTAGATTTAGCCAAAGTACAGGCTTTATTTTTTCCGTTAATGGTTTTGCTTATTGGATTCAGTAATATTTTAGTGATTTATATTGGCGGAAAACAATTTATAAATGGTACTATTGAAGATCTTGGTGTTATAGTAGAGTTTATCATATTTGTAAATATGCTTACCTGGCCAGTAGCTACAGTAGGCTGGGTTAGCTCTATTGTTCAACAAGCTGAGGCTTCTCAGGTTAGAATAAACGAATTTCTTAGTCAGGAGCCCGAAATTACTAGTACAGTGACGCAAAAAACTCCAATTAAAGGAGATATTGTTTTCGACAATGTATCTTTTACCTATGACGACACCAATATCAAAGCAATACAAGATATGAGTTTTGAGGTTAAAAGAGGAGAGACTATTGGCATTATAGGAAAAACAGGGTCCGGAAAATCTACTATATTAGATTTGATAGGTAGGCTTTATGATATCTCTAAGGGTGAAATACGAATTGACGGCACTTCTATAAAAGACCTCAATCTAACTGACTTAAGAAAACACATAGGTTATGTCCCTCAAGATGCTTTTTTGTTTAGTGACACCATAAAAAACAATATTAAATTTGGGAATGAAAAAGCTACTGATGATGAAGTGCACAAAGCTGCCAAGAACGCAGTAGTTCATAAAAACATTATAGAATTTAGTAAAGGATACGCTACCGTTTTGGGAGAACGAGGAATTACCCTTTCTGGAGGTCAAAAACAACGTGTCTCTATTGCGAGAGCAATTATCAAAAACCCTTCTATATTACTTTTTGACGATTGTTTATCGGCTGTAGACACTAGTACCGAAGAAGAAATTCTAAGCAATCTTCGTAAAATTTCTAAAGACAAAACTACTTTTATTGTAAGTCACAGGGTATCTACTGCTAAAAATGCAAATAAAATTATAGTACTAGAAGGTGGTAAAATAATCCAGCAAGGCACTCATAATCAACTAATAAGCGCTGAAGGGTATTACAAGGAGCTTTATTTAAAACAACTTAGCGAAAAAGAAATTTGAGTTTTTTTTGTCCGATTAACAATTTTTTTGGATTTTTGAAACCATCATAACAATATTAATTAATTAATAAATACGGATTATGAGTGATAATGAAATGATGGATAAAGAAGAAATTTTCTCAAAAGTTTTGCGAGCAGGAAGAAGAACATATTTCTTTGACGTAAGAGCTACAAAAGCAGGAGATTATTATCTAACGATAACTGAAAGTAAAAAATTCACCAATGATGATGGATCTTTTCACTATAAGAAACATAAGATATACCTTTACAAAGAAGATTTTGTTGGGTTTACAGAAATCTTAAATGAAATGACTCACTTCATTGTCGAAGAAAAAGGTGAAGAAGTAATAAGTGAAAGACACCAAAAAGATTTTCAAAAATCTTATGAAAAAGATAATGTTGACAATGTAGAAGAAGTCGTTGCTTCTACAGAAAGTTTTACTGATGTAAGCTTTGATGACATCTAAACAAAACAAGACTTAAGTTAAAGTTATGTAAACCGTTTCATTCACTGAGGCGGTTTTTTTTATATTCACACTCCCAAAAATGGTTTAAATCAAACAAACACTAAAAAATGTAAACATCTCCTCAAAAAGGGATTGCATATTTTTTTAACATAGAGAATCAGGTAGTACTTTATTTTCTCCTTTTCTCAATTGATTTGTTTTAAAAGTAATTATAAAATTTTATACGTATGAAATACATCTTTACTGTTTTTTTTGCATTATTGTGCTTTTCTTCATTTTCTCAAAATGACTTATCACTAGAATACTACCTACCAAAAGATGTCACTTACAATCCCAACATCCCAACTCCACAAAGTATACTTGGCTATGTTCCTGGGAAATGGCATGTAACGCACGATAAGCTCATTGCATACATGCGAGCTATTGCGAAAGCTTCCCCTAGAATAACAATTGAAGATAGAGGAAAAACCTTTGAAGATCGTCCGATCATACTACTAACAATAACTTCTCAAAAAAACCGAAGCAAACTTAAGGAAATACAGGAAAAACATGTTTCCTTAACTCGAAATGATTCTAATCTATTAGACATAGAAAATTTACCAGCAGTTGTATATCAGGGATTCTCTATCCACGGAAATGAACCAAGCGGCTCTAACGCTGCTCTAATTGCCGCATACTATCTCGCTGCAGCACAGGGACAAAAAATAGATGACTTACTAAACAATGTAGTTATTTTACTCGACCCCTCATTTAATCCAGACGGACTACAACGCTTTGCTTATTGGGCTAATACTAACAAAAATAAAAACATTACTACGGATCCACAAGACCGGGAGTACACCGAAGTATGGCCAGGAGGCAGAACAAATCATTACTGGTTTGATATGAACCGTGATTGGCTACCAGTACAATTACCAGAATCCAGAGCTCGTATCAAAACTTTTCATCAGTGGTATCCAAACATTCTCACAGATCACCATGAAATGGGCTCTAACAGCACTTTCTTTTTTCAACCAGGAATTCAATCTCGAACTCATCCTTTAACTCCAAAGTTAAATCAAGAGTTAACCAAAAAAATTGCTAATTACCACGCCAAAGCGTTAGACAACATTGGATCGTTATACTATACCGAAGAGAATTTTGATGATTTTTATTATGGTAAAGGATCTACTTTCCCTGATATTAATGGTGGTATAGGCATCTTGTTTGAACAAGGTAGTTCTCGCGGGCATGCCCAACAAACGGATAATGGTATACTTACTTTTCCGTTTACCATAAGAAACCAATTCACCGCAACACTCTCTACCCTAGAAGCTGCAAAATCAATGCGAAAAGAGTTAATAGAATACAAACGCAATTTCTATAACAACGCCAGAAAAGAGCCTTCTAAAGACGCATACATTTTTGGTAATGAAAAAGATGCCGCATCTTCATACCACTTGGCAGAGATCCTTAAAAGGCATAAAGTCAAATTATATAACCTCAAACAAGATATATCTATTGAAGGAAAAGCTTTTAAAAAAGAATATAGCTATGTTGTTCCAAAAGATCAACGGCAAAAAAGACTACTAAAGGCAATTTTTGAAAAAAGAACAACATTTCAGGATAGTTTGTTTTATGATGTGTCTGCATGGACCTTTCCCCTAGCCTTTAATCTGGATTATGTAGAAAATCTATCAATTTCTAATCTAGGTAGTGAAATATCAAAACCTGCACATCGAAAGGCTAGCACCGTTAACAAAAGTAATTATGCATATCTAATGCAATGGCATGAATATTATAGCCCAAGAGCTTTGTATCAAATTCTTGCTCATGGGTTACGAGCCAAAGTCGGAATGAAGCCTTTTTCTCTGGAAAATAAAAATTATGATTATGGTACCATCCTCATACCAGTTCAGAATCAAAAGCTAAGTAAAGAAGAAATACAGGCTTTACTTCAAGATATAGCGACAGATAATCATATTGATATTACTGGAGTTAGTACTGGATTGACCAAAGGGATAGATCTAGGAAGTAATAAATTTAGAGCCCTATCAATACCTAAGATTGGATTATTTACTGGTAAAGGAATCACTTCTTATGATTCAGGTGAAATCTGGCATCTTATGGATCAACGCTACGACATTCCTATAACAAAGCTAACAACTGATAACTTTAGCAGAGTTAATCTATCACAATACACTCATATCATCCTCCCTAATAGCAGGGAACACCCCTTTGACCAAAAAAAGTCTGAAAAGCTAAAAACATGGGTTAAAAATGGAGGCACATTAATAGGGTATAGAAATGCCGCCCAATTCTTTAAGAATAATGAACTTATGAAGATTGAATTTGTTACACCAGAAAATGAAGCCAAAAACATTTCATTCGAACAAAAACAAGACTTTTTTGGTGCTCAGGTAATCGGAGGAGCTATATTTGAAGCTAAAACAGACCGCTCTCACCCAATAAATTTTGGGTATAAAAACGATAAAATTTCTCTTTTCAGAAATACACGGCTATTTATTAAGTCGGACAAACAGAGTTATAACAACCCAATTCAATACACAAAAAAACCATTGCTAAGCGGTTATATCAGTAAAAAAAATCTAGACTCTCTATCGGGAACTGTACCATTTAGACATAATAATCTTGGAAAAGGAAATACAGTTTTATTTACAGATAACACTAACTTTAGAGCTTTTTGGTATGGCACTAACAAGCTTTTGATGAATGCTATTTTCTTTAGTGACGAAATGTAAAAATGAAAGACTAAAAATTAAAATTATTGTTTGTAACTAAGAAGTTATTTTTTAGACTTATAAAGTATAAAATTGTAATTTGAAATCTTTTACTAAAACAGATAATTATGGCTCGTACTCCTTCTAATATGCTACCTTTAGGCACTACTGCTCCAGATTTTACCCTTATCGATACGGTCACCAATAATATGGTTAGCCTAAAAGATATTACTGGAGAAAAAGGAACTGTTGTTATGTTTATTTGTAATCACTGCCCTTTTGTAATCCATGTAAACGAAGAAATCTCTAGAATAGCCAATGATTACCGTGTTCAGGGGTTTGGTTTTGCAGCCATAAGTAGTAATGATATTGAAAATTACCCACAAGACGCTCCAGAAGAAATGTGGAAAACTGCTCAAAAAAACAATTACACCTTTCCCTACCTGTTTGATGAGACTCAAGAAGTAGCCAGAGCCTATGACGCCGCTTGTACTCCAGATTTTTATTTATTTGACTCAGAATTAAAACTAATTTACAGAGGTCAGCTTGATGATTCGAGACCCGGAAATGGAATTCCTGTAAATGGTCGTGACCTCCGCCAGGCATTAGATGCGGTATTGCGCAATACAACTGTTTCTCAAGAGCAAAAACCTAGTATCGGATGTAATATAAAATGGAAAGAACAATAAAGAGATTGTTTTCTGTTGAATATTTTATGCAAGATGTAATATTTAAAAAGTGTTCTAAGGATGATATCCTTGATCTAATAGAAGTAAGTCAGCAATGCTATCCAGAACATTATTCTCATGTCTGGAAACGCAACGACCCCAGTTATTACATCAATCTAAGTTTTAATAAAAAAGCTTTTGAAGAAGATTTCAAGACTTCAAACATTATCTATTTTCTTATCAAAAAAGAGAATAATGTTCTGGGGTTATTAAAAATCAGAAAACATCAAAAGATTAAAAATTTTAATGATTCTGAAGCACTTCAATTAGAAAAGATATACCTTTTAAAAACCTCAACAGGTTTAGGAATTGGTAAAAAAGGGATTGATTTTACAAAAAAATACGCTTTTAACTTAGGTAAAAAAGCCGTTTGGCTAGATGTGATGACAACCAGCCCTGCACTTCCTTTTTACAAAAAATCAGGATTCAATACTGTTTCTTTTTACAATCTGGATTATCCAGACATAAAGGATGAATATCGAGAAATGCAAAGAATGATTTATCTCTTTTAATCCTTAATTATAATTTGATGATAATCTTTAAATGTGCAGATCGGATATTTTAGACCCATACATCTAGAAGTTTATTCTACCTTAGCATAAACAAATTCTTCTTGTGACGAAAGGTCTGTTAACGTAAGCATAGTATCATTAACATCATTAATTTTATACCTATATGTTCTGTCGTCCATAGGAAAAAAGCAGATCAACGTGTCGTCTTCTATCCTGGTTTTTAGACGATTTGCAAATTTTCCATTATAAAAATTAAATCGTATTGTACCTTCAAAAATTATATAATCATCTGTATTTTGGATAAAGAGCCATCTACCTTGTAATGATTCATACATGTCTCTATTATAAAATTTATTATCCAGTAACAATTTCATTTTATTGGCATATCCTACAAATTCTTTATCCGGAGCAATATCATCCAACGGTTTACCAATTACTTCTTTATCTATCATCTTATCATTATCAAAATAACGCTTAGACTCATACTTGGTATACGCATTAGAATAATCCAGAATTGTCTGACCGCTCTCATTTTTTGTTTCCAAATAGGGTCTTTGCTTGTAGTTCACATGGATTAACTGGTTATTCCAAAAATAAAAGGTAGTGATAACATCTGCAGTTCGCGTTCCTACTTTTCGCACCATCTTTTTAAGCCTTTCGTGCTCATAATAACCAGTAAGTTCTGCACCGTGATCAGCCATTTTATCAAGAAATTCCTCTGGATCAAGATAAAACTTTTCAAATTCTATATAACCATTAATAATCTCCATTTGGTCATTAATATTAACCAAAATATCTTCTTTTTCTTGTCCAGCGGCAATATGGAAGCCACACAGAACTAAAAAGGTAATAAGTCCTTGTTTCATAATCTAGGGGTATAGCAAATTTTGTTTAAAATATAAATAAAAGGGGATTTAACTATCTAAATACATTTTTTTAACAAAACATCATTAACAAAACAGAAATAAATTCAACATTAATATAAACATAAAACGCTAAAAATAAGACTTTTGATACAAAAATTTACTTCAGATATAATAATTTACTTTAATCATATCGTTTCATTTTTATCAAAAAACAAATAATAAAGGTTTTTTTTATTTATTTGACAAAAAAATAGTTTTAAAAAAAATCCCGGAATATAATCATATCCGGGATTTTTTTTAGATAATATACTTCAAAAAGCTATTTTACTTCTACCAATTCTACATCAAAAATCAATGTTGCATTTGGTGGAATAACTCCTCCGGCACCTCTATCTCCATATCCCAAATAGGGAGGTATCACAAATCTTGCTTTATCTCCTACTTGCAATAACGCAATTCCTTCATCCCATCCAGAGATTACTTGCCCCATTCCTAATGGAAAATCTATAGGCTGATTGCGTTTATAAGAAGAATCAAACACCGTGCCATCAGTTAAGCTTCCTTTATAATGTACAGAAACAGTCTTACCTTTTTCTGCTGTTACACCTTCTCCTTTTTGAACAATTTTATATCGTAAACCACTATCAGTTTTATCAAATCCAGCAGCTAATTCTTCTAACAATTCTTCTGATTTTTTCTTAGCAACAGCTTCTCTTTCTGCTTTAGCACCATTAAAACTTCTAAAAGTTTCAACCGCATTAAAGTTTTCTGCATCAGCTCCGACTCTCTGAATTTCTAAAGATTCTATCTCGTCTCCTTGCTCGATAGCATTTACCACATCTTGTCCCTCTACTACTTTACCGAACACAGTATGTTTTCCATCCAACCATGAGGTTTCTACATGTGTAATAAAAAACTGGCTTCCATTAGTTCCAGGTCCTGCATTAGCCATGGATAATACTCCAGGACCATCATGTTTTAGATCTGGATGAATCTCATCATCAAATTGATACCCTGGACCACCTGCTCCACTACCTTGAGGGTCGCCTCCTTGTACCATAAAATCAGCGATTACCCTATGAAATTTTAACCCATTATAATAAGGTTTTCCTTGAGGAATAGCTTGATTTTCTAAATTACCTTCGGCGAGACCAACAAAATTACCAACCGTTCCCGGTGTTTTTTTATATTCTAAATTAACAAGAATACTTCCTTTTGTTGTATTAAATTTTGCGTATAATCCTTCTTGCATAATAGCGTGTTTTTAAGCTTTTTAATTTAAAGAAGCAAAGATAAGTAATTGCTATACTTTTATTAAACAAAAGGTTATTATTATACATATCATCACGTCGATTTAATTAACTAAAGCTTAACTCATAAAAAACACTACAGTTTTTTTTCTTTCGTTTTTTAAATAGAAATCGAAAAGATTTATTAATTAATTTTTAAAACCTATACTATGTTAAAGAAAATTTTAGAAACTAGTGGAGTTCAAAAACTACACAAAAACCAGCAACGGTCAATTAAAGCTGGATCTAATTTAGGTTGTGCTCAGGCTATCTCGAGTGACGGCACTCTATGTTTATGCCTGGGGTGGATCCCTCAAGGAGGTATTTGTGTAAATACAAATCCTTAACACTAGTAGAATTTAATGTTAATCATACTGTAAATAAAAAATGGCTATACCCTAATATGGATATAGCCATTTTTTATTTTAATATTTTATATTAGTTCGCAACCTCACTAATAAATTTGATACGATATAGACGAAGTTCTTCATCATCATAATCTCCATCAAACTCTTCTATCGCGGTATCTATTTTATCATTTTCTGCTTCTATGAAATATTCATGAATTTCCTCTTGCTGATCTTCATCCAAAATTTCATCTATCCAATAAGCGATATTAAGTTTCGTTCCACTATAGACAATGGCTTCCATTTCTTTAATAAAAGCTGGCATATCCATCCCTTTTGCAGCAGCAATATCATCCAAGGGTAGTTTGCGATCTACATTTTGGATAATATATAACTTCAGCCCACTATTGGCACCAGTGCTTTTTACTACAAAATCATCTGGTCTCATAACATCATTTTCTTCTACATACTTAGCAATTAGAGTAACGAACTCTTTTCCATATTTTTTAGCTTTTCCTTCACCTACTCCATGAACATTCCCTAATTCTTCGATAGTAACAGGATATTTTAGAGCCATATCATCAATAGAAGGGTCTTGAAATACAACAAACGGGGGAACGCCTAATTTTTTGGCTACTGTTTTTCTCAGACTGCGGAGCATTCCTGCTAATTTATCATCACTCCCTCCCTTAGCCCCAGTTTTTGTAGCAGTTACAATAGAATCGTCATTAGTTTCATTATAGATATGATCTTCTGTCATCATAAAACTAACTGGGTTTTCTATAAATTCTTTCCCTTCTGGAGTAATTCTAATAACCCCATAAGTCTCTATATCTTTACGCAAGTATCCTTTTACTAATACCTGACGTGCCAAAGCCATCCAATATTTATCATCTCTTGCACTACCACTACCAAAGAAAGATTGCTGGTGTGTTCTATGAGAAATAATCAGCGCATTACTTTTACCAATAAGCGTATTAACGAGGTCTTTTGATTTATATATCTCACCTGTTCTACTAACCACTTCAAGCAATAGTTTTACTTCATCTTTGGCTTCGTGTTTTTTCTTTGGATTACGAATATTATCATCCATATCCGCACCTTCGCCATTTACATCATCAAACTCTTCACCAAAATAGTGTAATATAAATTTACGCCTAGATATTGATGTTTCGGCAAAAGCAACAATTTCTTGTAGTAACGCATGACCAATTTCCTGTTCTGCAACAGGCTTACCACTCATAAATTTCTCTAACTTCTCTATATCTTTATATGCATAATATGCCAAGCAGTGTCCTTCTCCTCCATCTCTCCCAGCACGACCAGTTTCTTGATAGTAACTTTCAATACTTTTGGGCATATCATGATGAATCACAAACCGTACATCCGGTTTATCAATCCCCATTCCAAAGGCAATTGTAGCCACTACCACATCCACATCTTCCATCAAAAACATATCCTGATGTTTTGCTCTAGTTTTGGCATCTAACCCTGCGTGATAAGGGACTGCTTTAACACCATTAACCTCTAAGGTCTGAGCCAGTTCTTCAACTCTTTTTCTGCTGAGACAATAAATGATACCACTTTTACCACTATTTTGTTTTACAAAACGTGTAATATCGGCATCTACATTTTTTGTTTTTGGGCGTATTTCATAAAACAAGTTCGGGCGATTGAATGATGCTTTAAACGTTTCAGCATTACTCATCCCGAGATTTTTAAGAATATCCTCTTGTACTTTTGGAGTTGCGGTTGCTGTAAGTCCGATAATAGGAATGTCTTCACCAATCCTTTTAATGATATTACGCAAGTTGCGATATTCGGGTCTAAAATCATGTCCCCATTCACTTATACAGTGAGCTTCATCAATAGCCAAAAAAGATATTTTTTGAGATTTCAAAAAATCCACATATTCTTCTTTAGTAAGTGATTCTGGAGCTACATATAATAATTTGGTTACACCGCTTATTATATCCTCTTTTACCCTTTTCACTTCTGATTTGTTAAGGGATGAATTAAGCACATGTGCTATCCCTTCCACTGACGAAATGCTACGAATAGCATCTACTTGATTTTTCATCAATGCAATCAAAGGCGAAACGACAATTGCTGTTCCTTCGCACATTAAAGCAGGCAGTTGATAACATAGGGATTTCCCGCCGCCTGTGGGCATTATTACAAAAGTATTATTCTTTTCCAGAATACTATGTATTACCCTTTCCTGTAGTCCTCTAAATTGACTAAACCCAAAGTGTTTTTTTAAAGCACTTTGCAAGTCAGTTTCATTCAAACTCATTAAACCTCTTAAGTTTTATATACCAATTAAATCAAAGATTCTCTATCACTACATCTATATTCCCCCAAGCATAGGTGTAGTGGATGTTTCGTTTTTTAATTTTAGTGTGTCAAAGATAAGCAAAGCATAAAATAATACGCTTTTTTTTATCAATATTTAAAATTAATAAGGTATTGTATACCTTTGCGCAAATTAAAGATAATAAAATCTTTATTTATAACATGCAAATTTTGAAAATTTTGAAGACTAAGGATACTATAATTTCATATGCAAAAAAAACTATCGCCGAAGAAGCCCGTGCGATAGCCCATTTAGAAGGACTTATTGATGAAGAATTTTCTAATGCGGTAGATACTATTCATAACTCAAAAGGCAGGGTTATAATTACTGGAATTGGTAAAAGTGCAATTATTGCTACAAAAATTGTAGCCACTATGAATTCTACAGGAACTCCTGCTGTCTTTATGCATGCGGCTGATGCAATTCATGGAGATTTAGGTAACATTCTTGAAGATGACATCGTTATTTGCATATCTAAAAGCGGAAATACTCCTGAAATAAAAGTGTTAGTCCCATTAATAAAGAATTTTAACAATACTTTGATCGGTATTACTGCTAATAAAAAATCTTTTTTGGGTATCGAGGCTGATTATGTGTTACATGCTTATGTAGAAAAAGAAGCATGCCCAAATAATCTTGCTCCGACCACCAGTACTACTGCGCAACTTGTTATTGGAGATGCCTTGGCTGTTTGTTTATTACATCTTCAAGGTTTTTCTAGTAGAGATTTCGCTAAATATCACCCTGGAGGTGCCCTTGGCAAAAAACTATATTTACGAGTAAGCGATATAACCTCGCAGAACGAAAAACCTGAAGTATCTCCTGACTCGAATATAACAAGTGTGATTGTAGAAATGACAGAAAAAAGGCTTGGAGCAACTGCAGTGACAGAAAACGGTGCTATAATAGGTATTATAACCGATGGTGATTTACGTAGAATGTTAACCACCAATATTTCTTCTTTTGAAGGATTAACCGCCAGAGATATTATGTCTCCAAATCCTAAACGTATCAATAATGATGCTATGGCTGTTGATGCTCTTGAAAAATTAGAAGAAAATTCTATATCACAATTATTGGCAGAAGAAGATGGAAAATACGCTGGTTTTTTGCATATTCATGACCTAATTAGAGAAGGTATTTTATAATGGCAAAAAATAGCACCAACGATCCTCAATCCATGTCTTTTCTAGATCATCTAGAAGAATTACGATGGCACCTGATTCGAGCAACTGTAGCCGTACTTATAGCAGGAGTTATAGCCTTTGTTGCCAAAGAGTTTATTTTTGATGTAATTATATTTGGTCCAAAAAAACCAGACTTTCCAACATATAAAGGATTATGCAACTTGTCTAAACTCCTGGGATTAGACGAAAGTCTATGCTTCAAAGAATTACCTTTTAGTGTTCAAAGTAGAAAAGTAGCCGGGCAATTTTCTGTTCATATCTGGACATCGATAACGGCTGGATTTATTTTTGCATTTCCGTATGTTATATATGAATTTTGGAAATTTGTTGCCCCAGCCATGCATGCAAATGAGAAAAAATATTCTAAAGGTTTTATTATTATTTGCTCTTTGCTTTTTTTTCTAGGGGTCCTTTTTGGATATTATGTGATCACCCCATTATCAATCAACTTTTTAGGAGGCTACCAAGTAAGCAAAGAAGTTCTTAATGAATTTGATATTGACAGTTATATCGCACTAGTAAGAGCATCTGTTATCGCCTGTGGGTTAATATTTGAATTACCAGTAATTATGTTTTTCTTAACCAAGATTGGGTTAGTCACTCCTGAATTTTTAAGAAAATACCGAAAATTTGCGTTGGTAATCGTGCTAATACTTTCTGCAATAATCACACCTCCTGATATTGCAAGTCAGGTTATTGTCGCAATTCCTGTTTTAATTTTATACGAAATCAGTATTTTTATTTCTAAAGCAGTGATTAAAAAAGCAAATAAAAAACTTCAAAAAACGACCTAAATGAGTGATATAGTAGATGATTTTAATGCATATAGAGAAAAAATGAATTCTCGAATCCTTGAGGATAATAATAAAATAATAAAAAGAATCTTTAATCTAGATACTAATGCCTATACAGAGGGTGCTCTAAACGTAAAAACCAAAGAGCTATTGGGATTAGTAGCTTCTATTGTGCTTCGCTGTGACGATTGTGTTCGTTACCATCTCGAGACTTGTCATAAAGAAGGACTAACCAAAGAAGAGGTTGTGGAGTCTCTTAGCATCGCAACCCTTGTTGGAGGAACAATTGTTATTCCCCATTTGCGTAAAGCTTATGAATTTTGGGATGCTCTTGAAGCAAAAGCTTCGCAAAGCTATTACGGTTAAAAAGAATAATGTAAATTTACCAGCTAAATTATAGCAACACCTCTATTATAAAGAAGTCATTCTAGCATGAAATTAAAAGCAGATAATCTTATAAAATCATATAAAGGCAGAAAAGTAGTAAAAGGAATTTCTCTAGAAGTAAATCAGGGAGAAATTGTTGGGCTTTTGGGTCCAAATGGAGCTGGTAAGACGACTTCTTTCTATATGATCGTTGGTTTAGTTAAACCAAATGGAGGAAAAATTACTTTAGAAAACACAGATATTACCAAATACCCGATGTATAAAAGAGCACAAAACGGTATTGGTTATTTGGCTCAGGAAGCATCTGTTTTTAGAAAACTAAGCATCGAAGATAACATCTTAAGTGTTTTACAACTTACAAAACTTTCTAAAAAAGAGCAGTTACATAAGATGGAAGCTCTTATAGAAGAGTTTGGTCTAGGTCATATTCGCAAAAACAGAGGTGACTTACTAAGTGGTGGTGAACGAAGACGTACAGAAATTGCAAGGGCCTTAGCTACTGACCCTAATTTTATACTTCTTGACGAGCCATTTGCGGGAGTAGATCCTGTAGCGGTAGAAGATATACAACGTATCGTTGCTCAACTCAAAAATAAAAATATAGGTATCCTTATTACTGACCACAATGTACAAGAAACCTTGGCAATTACGGACAGAACTTATTTAATGTTTGAAGGTAGTATTCTTAAAGCGGGTATCCCAGAGGAACTGGCGGAAGATGAAATGGTACGTAAAGTTTATCTAGGTCAAAATTTTGAATTACGAAAAAAGAAATTAAACTTCTAATTATAGTGCTTTTGTAAAAAACTGTTGTTGTCTTAAACGCTGCACTATAGTTTAGGTACACATTTTTCAATATCAAATGTGATGTCATTAAATACTGTTTTTGACTCACTTATCACCATCTCTACCATTAAACCCTTTGAGTTAATAGGATTAGATTGATCAAAAATAAAATTCCCTAAACTATAGTAGATTTGTTTTTCATTGTAAGTTTCTATCGATTGGATAGTATGGCTATGATGCCCAATAATAGCATCTGCTCCCGAATCGATTAATTTTCGAGCCTGTTGTTTTTGGATAGTTAAAGGAGTTGTAGTGTGTTCTGCTCCCCAATGCAATTGAATAATCACCACAGAGTTAGGCTCTATTTTTTTCAGTTTCTTTATTCGTATAGCTATTTCATCAAACGACTCTTCACATACACAAGGCTTATTCTCTAAAAATGGCCAATTCTCTGACGGTACTTGAAGTGATGATAATACATAAATTTTTCTTGGAGAATCAGTGATTAATTGTGCTTTACAGGCTTTCTCTAAATTCGTTCCATACCCTAGAGGAATCAAACCATTGTTTAGAATGTTCTTTTCTGTATCAACCAACCCTTTTCTTCCTTGATCCATTGCATGATTATTTGCCATGTTCAGGTGGGTAATCTTATGTTCTTTCAAACCTGATAACCACTCAGGTTCTGCTCTAAAAATAAACTGCTTATTAATAGGTTCCATAATTTTGGTTGCCGGGCATTCCAGATTAGCGATTATAATATCACTTTCTAAAAAAACAGAATCTATAGTCGCATCGAATAAATTATCAATTCCTAAGTGCTCTATTCTCTCTCTAACTCCTCTATCGAGAAGTAAATCTCCGGTAAAAATGATTTTTACCGTTTCTAATTCTTTTTTTGGGGCAGTATTGCAAGAAAACACAATCAATCCACCAAAAAATAGTATAAGAAACGGCATACAAAGCAGTACCCTCTGTATATTTATCGATACCTTCTTTTTAGCATCCCGAACTATAAAATATTTTTTCATTAGGTTTTGGAGAATCAATAGGAACTATAATCTCTTTAATCCAAGCTGGCATTTCTGGGGCTTGATTTTTTTCTAGCATTTCTTGCCACTCTTCGTCTGTCAATCGATTATCTAGTGGGACATGAAATTCATGATAGCCAAACACAGCTCCTTTGGTAAGATATAGGTATCCTTCGATCTCTACAATAACATAAATATCATTTACATTTCCTGTAGCAACATGCAAAATTCCTTTATCAGGGTTATTACTTCCGTTTGCGGTATAGATATCAGCCACCACGGCAACAGATTTATCAGGTCCTTTTACATTATCCCAGCTATCTGCTCGTTGCCCTTCTACGGTTACCACATCAAGTGTTAACCATTCGAATGTACTTCCAATAAGTTCAATCTGGGCATATTCTTTCTCAGAGAGTTTTTCTCCCGAAAGTTCTTTTTTGCTGGCAGAAAGCAAAAATTCTGCATTTTCTCTCATACTAGATGTTATACGAGAGATATCAGAATTAATAAGATTATTTTTTTGTAAAACCTCTTGAGTTAAATCGATCAATTCTATGACAGAGTTCCAATATCCTATATTTGGCTCAACATATCCTACTGTATATGGACTTGGTGGTCCCCCGTCTCCGCATTCTGCCGCCATAGGTTGTTCTGCATAGAGGATAGCATCATGCTTTAACTCTGCCCAAGAGGCTAATGATGCATTTAAATCCTTTTTTGCCCATTGCGGTGTCTGCATAAAATAGGGGTAATCCTTATTTGGCTTTTGTAATTGCAAGAGTCCTTCTATCCATTTATTATACACTGTTGAGCTCCAATCTAATTCTTTCATTTTATTTTTCATGGAGCCTAATATTGTAGGGTACTCACTCCAGTTCTCATCTTCCTTCAATTCATTAATTAAAATATTTTCTGCAGAAACACTACCAAAAGCAGCCATTACATCAAGCCCTTTGGGATATCCTCTCTTTGTTACTTCGCTCTTAACATCAACGAGCTCCTGTAAAATTTCGTTATCTGATAAATATCGTTGAGGAATAAAGTTAATCTTATCTACACAAGTTGAAGCTTCCTTGGCTTTTATAGCATTCTGATTATCTGCTATTTTTTTAACTTCTTTTCTAAACTTTTCTAAAGATTCTTTATTTGTAAGAAGATCATCTAATTCTACCTTATCTTTTTTAATAATTTCAACCAAATTTAAAAATGACACATTATCAGGAAGACCTATAATAAAGTTTATAGGTTCCATAATGGCATTGTATTTTTTTAAAGTTTCTTCACCATAATTAGGACTATTAACCAAAGTTGCAGCACTTAGAGCTGCTCTTTTTAAATGAGTATCATTATCCAAACAAAAAGGAGCAGTTTGTAACCACATCATAGATTTGAAATAGCGCTTCAAGCTATCTGTTCTTGTGTAATGTCCTCTGGGTTTAAAAAGGCTATATGGGAACCTTACATCTTTATAGTCCAAAAAAGCCGAAAAATCATCTTGGGCAGTATTTATATTTTCTAATTCTTCCTGATATTGATTCTTAAAAACTCCAGGAACTTCTACTGTTTTATCAGTTAAAATTGTATAAGCAATTGCATAATAAGTAAAATTATAAGTTGCTAATTCTTTAATAGACGCTTCCTGTGCTGCCGCTTCTATACTCTTCATATCCTCCATCATTGATGTACATATCTGAGAGACTAACGGAATAAACTCCTTCTCTTCAACAGTTCTAAGAATATATCCAAAATACATATGAAACAATTGCATATACATATCGGTAGTTACAAAATTAGGAAACTGCTGATAGTCATTTTGTTCATATACATGAAATAACTGAATATTATCATTAGGAACTATTGCAAATCCATTCTTCTTTAACATTGCCATCAGTTCTACGGGAGCCTCTTCCATCTGAAAAAGGTTTACTACATTATCCACGTTTATCGACTTACGACCGGCATTCTTTATAAAATTTTGTAATTTCAATTCATTCTCTCTATTCTTTAACTTTTCAATAAACTTTTGTTCTTCTTTGGTATATACTATAGGAGAAATTGATCCTTCTTCTTCTTTCCAATATCTATCTTCCATTTTTTTATCATACCAGCTAGTGGTACTAAAAATTGCTCTAAGATCTGCTTTCATAAAACAATACCCTTGTTTTGCAGCAAATGCATTACGTAAAATTCTAAGATCAGACAGGCTAAGACTTGAAACATCCATTCCTAAATCTATATTACCATTTAACAGTTCTACATCCAGTTGTTTATTAGCAATCAAAGGATTAACCCGTTCTTTATCTGCTTTTTCAAGCTCTACTACATCATCATCAGCTTTATTATCACGTTCTTTTTCTTCAGATTTCTTACTGTTACCACAACTTAGTAGCATTAAAGAAATAAATACTAAAATCAGTTTTTTCATAATACTTTGTTATCAGTTGATTAATTTTCTAATAGTGATAAAGCCGCAATGCTATCTATCTCTCTTTTTAAATACCTTGTAAACTCCAGTCCAAACTTACGCCATTTGTATTCTGCTACTAAATATTTACCACTCTTTTCTTTTTCAACGCTTCTTATCCTGGTTTGTTTTTCTGTTTTTTTAAATCTAAAGTCAACTAAAGGCTGACTCAGTCTTGATCCTAACCAAAGAGGACGCACCAGTCCTTTATAATTTTTAAAAATAAAGAGTCGTTTTGCTTTTTTAGGGTGAAAACGAGTTTGTTTAACTACTCCAACAAGTGCATCCTCTACCCCATCTTTATTAATATCACCTGTCTGAAACGCATATACAGGATAAGGTAACTTCCACCAAGTAGCGGTGTCAACTTTATTTACAGATAAGTAATGAAGTGAATCGTTTTGTTTTGAAAGAAGAAAACTCCCTCTTTTAATTTGCTCTGGAGAAGTTTTTTTGTCTGAGCAGGATATAAATAGCATTACTATGATATTTAGCACTAAAAAATAGCACAAATTTCTATCAAGTTTTTTATGCAAAATCTCAATAGTCATGAATTATCCCTTCTTCGAAAAAAATAGTGACATAAACACATAAAGTAAAATTATACAGGGGATAGCCAAAAATTTCAATAAGAAAATTAGCACTATTGCAAGAAGTAGAAAGATATACCTAACCTTATTCTCTGCAAAGCCCCATGTCTTAAATTTTAAGGCAAATAAAGGAATTTCGGCATTAAGGAGATAACAACTAATCAGCGTTAATCCAATCAAAAACCATTTGTTTAGAATAATCTCTACTATCCAGGGCTCTTGTTGAAACTTGAGAATAAGTGGCAAACTCATAATCAACAAAGTATTTGCAGGAGTAGGTAATCCAATAAATGACGTCGTTTGGCGTGTGTCTATATTAAACTTAGCCAGTCTATATGCTGAAGCTAGTGTTATCAAAAGTCCTAATAAAGAGAGGTATCCCATATTAATCCCCAATAGAGATAAATCTGAAGCTGTTGTGCTTTCTGCATAAAACGGATTTCCAAAAACTTGCGTAAGCATTTGATACATCGCAATCCCTGGTACAACTCCACTTGTTACCATATCTGCTAATGAATCCAATTGCAGCCCTAATTCACTTTGCGCATTTAAAACTCTAGCGGCAAAGCCATCAAAAAAATCAAAAAAAATACCCAATCCTACAAATAATGCAGCTAACTCCAAGTTACCTTTTACAGCAAAAATTACTGCAATACATCCAAAAAAAAGATTGAAGAGGGTGATGATATTTGGGATTTGTTTTTTGATCCACATAAAGTTTATTTTTTATGTAAAAATAACAAACTAAACCAAGATTTATTTGAATATATTTTTTAACTCGCAAAAGAATTAGCTAACCTATTACATACCACTGACTAATACTCTACATACAAGTAAAGGGGAAAGATATTGATCCTTCCCCTGTTTTTTTGGTTACTATATTACATTAGTAACATACTGATACTGCTCCGGCACCAGGAGAATAACATGTACTCGAAGCACATTGAGAACCTTGAGAACAAGGACAACCAGATGGTGTACTCCCTGTTTCATTATCACCCCAACAAGGATCTCCCTCGTGAGTAATAGGTATTCCTCCTCCAAAAATTTCTTTTTGTTGAGTCTTACTTAAAGTTTTCCCTAAGTTTAAAATTTGTTTTTTCATGATTTAGTTTTTAAAGTTCTTTTTAAAGAACATTTTTAGATTTTTTTATAAAAACTACTCTGCATGAGAGTCTTTTTGTTACAAGAAAAAGTTTTACACCTTTTCTTTTTACAGTTTATAACATTGGATCTCATAATTACACAAGAGAGTACTGTTCATCAATTAGGAAGGTAGATATGTTTATAACAATTCACCAACGAACCTTTCCTTTTCTGACTTTAATTTACTCTGCTCTGTTTACTACTCTTCCAATGTTTAAAATTCACTTTTAGAATGAATTAATATCTAACAACATTTAGCATAATTTGGATCAGTACTCATCCCACCATTATGCATCTGTACATAATTACAAGTGTATTCATTCCATCCTAATTCTTCGCAAGTAGCTGGCATGTATCCACCATTAATAGTTTTTTGTTCTGCTTTATTTAAAGCCTTTCCTAAATCCAAAATTTGTTTTTTCATGTTTTAATTTTTAAAATTACTGTTGTGGTGATCATTTTAAGACACTCACCAAATGTGTCTATTCCTCGCGAGAGAATATGTTTAATTTCTTTATAATATAGCTTGCTCTTCGGTTACAGGAGTCGTTGAGTACCGTATACTTTCTTTCAAATCTTCGATAAAAAAAATCAAATCTGACAGCTTGTACTCTGTTGGAAACGATTGCCCGTTAATCAATACTTTTGGAGTGAAATTGATAGCGTTTTTCATACACCAATTATGTTGTTTCTTTAATTCAAGGGTGTACTTTTCTTTTTCTTGACAATTCCCCCATTTCTTATACCAAGTATCTGGTTTTTCTCCCCCGTAAATATCTGTCATAGCCTTCATGCATTTTTTTTCTCCTTTGATGTTGTATACCTCTAGTAATCTACTCGTGATGCTAGCCACTTCGCTTTGTGTATTTTGAGCATTAACATTGAAACGGATAATTACTTTTACATCATTTTCATATCGGTTAAGGATTTCCTCAATATGCTTATGAACTGGTCTACAGTGACCACAAAATGGATTCGTTATCACAACAATTTCTAGATCTGAGGTAAGACTCCCTAAAACAATTTCTTGACTTTCATTAATTCTTGTATCCAATCCAGGGGATTTATTAAGCATTCTTTCAAACAAGGCAAAGTTTCTTCTAAATTTAACCCCTGCTATCTTCTCTTCCCTTAAATCTTTTACCTCAGCAATGATTGGTTTTATATAGCTCCATCCAAGTAATGAACTTACTCCGATTACCCCCAAAACAACTATATCAGTTAATTCAATACTAATAAAATAAGTGTTCGCTAATAAAGATATTAGCGCCTGTAACCATAACACTCCAACAATACTCAAACACAATAAACACCATTTTTTCACTACATTATGTTGGTAGTACAGAGAATATAAAGTTATTGGAACTACTAATAAACTTATTGAATAAGAAAGTACAGGGTTGGTTATTTGAATTAGAGTTAAAACCGTTATTATTGAAAAAAATAGAATACTAAAATCACTTAATTTGTATCCTCCTAAAATTTTTGCTCCTTTTGAATTTAATACTACGTCACAATCTTTTTTATCATCAGTTTCTGAACAAAAAGCATCTCCTATAGAAGTTTGTAGTCCCAAATCCTGTTTTACAATAGCGACACTTATTATTAATCCCAATATAGATAGTAATAGAAAAGTGGTGTTATATATAGAGTCAGTATTTCTTAAAAGTAAAAAAATCGTTAATACTCCCAACAACCCAAATCCAATGTATTGACGGTTTTTATTTGATTTTGATCCTATTAAAGTAGTATCAGTCTTTTCAACCGCCACAACAACCCCTGTGAACTTTTTTAGAAATTCACTTTCTGACGTATTCTCCTTCTTCTTTTCTGAATCGTATACTAGATAGCTTTTCCCTTTTTTCTCAATAGTCACCAAACTTTTTACATTATTTGAACTCACCTGTGCCAAAAAACAGTTAGGAAGTTGCTCAAGTGTAGAACTATCAACAGGAACCTGAGCGGCAATATTTTCTATATTAAAATGATCCAACACTCCTGTTATCGAATGTAAACTAGGATAAGAAGGGTGACTTTGAATCTGAAATGCAAGTTCTTCCTGATCAAAAGAAATTTTGTTTTTGTTGAGAAGTGTTTGTACTAAATTGACTAATGAATCTTTCAAAAAAAAATCGTTTTAGGGGTTATTTTTGTTTTCTTGTTTATTCTGAGCCTAAGTATTAAGTCTATCCTTTTTTTTGTCTAACAACGCATCAAAAAAATAGATTTGTTAACACTACAAGTCAAAAAGTAAGACTAAAAATGTATCAAAGAATTAACTCAAATATATAATAAAGAAAACAAGGAACACAACACAAAACCCCCTAAAAACCCGGTATTTAGATGTAAATTTATAAATCTTAAGCACAACTATATTTCAAAAAAATACAGTGATAAACAATAAAAAAAGCTTTAAGACAGATGCAAGTAAAATGATTATAGAATTCTAAAATCGAAGTATAAATTTATAAATTTTAAGCACTACTATATTTTGTAAAATTACCATTGAAAATAGTAGAATAAGAGTAATATTACTTTACAGAATCATAATATTTTTAAGCATTGCATTTGGTATCTTACACCCATATCTCGAAAAAACATTATCGTTACATAACTTAACAAAAAAGAAGTATTCAATTTTATAATTTGTAACTAAATAAGTTTAACTTCGTTATTACTAAGGAAGCCTTATATTATTTATGAAAAATATTTTACTGTCTATTAGTGCTGGTCTCTTGCTTTCTATTAGTTGGCCAACATATGGTTTTCCATTATTTCTATTCTTTGGTTTTGTTCCTCTTTTGGTTACAGAATATAATCTTCGCAAAAGCAAGTATAGCAAAAGCCTTGTCTTTGGTCTTTCATTCCTTACTTTTTTTATCTGGAATATGATTGCAACTTGGTGGATATATAATTCTACTCCATTTGGGATGTGGTTTGCTGAGATTGTAAATAGCCTGATAATGACTTTGGTATTTTTAGTGTATCATATTGTAGCCAAAAGAACGAAGTTTATTACGGGAAGTATATTTCTAGTATGTTTTTGGATGAGCTTTGAATATTTACATCTGCAATGGGAGTTTTCATGGCCATGGCTTAACCTAGGTAATGGGTTTTCAAATTATACCTCTTGGGTACAATGGTATGAATATACGGGAACTTTTGGCGGAACCCTCTGGGTGTGGATTGTTAATATTGGAATTTTCAAAAGCATTCTACTTTATATTGAACACAAGGATAAAGGTATCTTGTATAGATCTATACTTCGCAATGGATTGAGCATCCTTGTTCCAATCATTATATCTTTTTTGATTCTTAAAACTTATAAAGAAGAAGGCAATGATGCTGAAGTAGTTATTCTACAACCAAATATTAATCCATATACTGAAAAATATAACACTACTGATGATCGTATTGGCAAGTTATTAGACTCCTTAACCAATACCGTTATTACTCCTAAAACAGATTTTATCATCGCTCCAGAGACCGTTTTTGCTGATAATAACAGATTAGCTAATTTCTCCGTATCAATTGCTAAAAAGACAGCAAAAAAACTACTTGATAAATATCCCAATGCCCATTTCTTATCTGGAATATCATTAATAGATGTATTTAATAATCCTAATAAAATTCGAAAGCAAACAAACACATATAAGGAGGGTATCTATTATGATGATTATAATTCTGCTTTTTTTGTTCGATCTGATGGAACGGATGAATTGTATCACAAAAGTAAACTGGTTGTTGGTGTAGAAAATTTTCCATACCAGAGCGTGCTTAAACCAATTTTAGGAGATGCTATGATTGACCTTGGAGGGACTGTAGCCAAAAAAACCACTCAAGAAGATAGAGAAGTATTCTTTACCAAAGACAGCATTGGAGTTGGCACCTTGATCTGTTATGAAAGTATCTA
This sequence comes from Aquimarina sediminis, assembly GCF_002895435.1. GTDB lineage: Bacteria > Bacteroidota > Bacteroidia > Flavobacteriales > Flavobacteriaceae > Aquimarina > Aquimarina sediminis. The sequence goes on along the minus strand of NZ_POYJ01000008.1, from coordinate 193,584 downwards.
TGGTGAGTTCGCCACGGGTTATATAAGAAATAAGGCAGATTTTCTGGCTATTATCACTAATGATGCCTGGTGGGGTAATACTCAAGGACACAGGCAACATTTATCTTATGCAAAACTTAGAGCAATAGAAACACGAAGAAGTATTGCACGAAGTGCAAACACAGGGATTTCGGCCATTATTGATCAAACTGGAAATATTATAACCTCATTAGGTTATGAGGAACAAGGAACAATAAAAGGCACCCTCAAAACTAGTCAGAAGGTAACCTTCTATACTAAGGCTGGGAATTACCTAGCAAGGATCTCTATCTTTATAGCTATAGTTATCTTATTATTATCTGTTACTAAAAGAAAGTCAAAAACACCTTCTTTATAACATTTGTAACAAAAAAACTTTAATTGTTCTTTTTTGTGGTTTAGAAAAATCTAAATCCGACAAATTACTCTAGGAATCTATTTCAAAGGATAAATTCGCTGAACAGGCCATTCATCATTATAACCTTCTTCCCATTTTTGAGTAGCCAGTTCTTCATCCTTTGCCAAGCAAAAATTGAGTTCTGACTTAATTCCTTCTTCATCCATATTTTGACCAATGAAGACAATTTCATTTTTTCGATCTCCAAAGGTTCTATCCCATTGCGATTCTATTTGATTTTGATTTTCTACAAATGGTAAATACTCAATTCTTTCTTCAAATGGCATACTACTCCACCAAACACCTGCACTATCAGTTCTTAAAGAACCTCCTGCCTGCCCCCAAACTAATGCTTGATCCGGTCGCGACGCCACCCAAAACAATCCTTTACTTCTAATCACTGTCATTGGAAATCGATTTTGAATATAATCCAAAAACCTATCTGGATCAAAGGGCTTTTGATTTCGATACACAAATGAACTAATACCATATTCTTCAGTTTCAGGAGTATGTACTTCGGTATTTAACTCCTTAATCCACCCAGCACTTTGCTCTGCTTCTTCAAAATCAAATAAATTTGTGTTCAGTATTTCTTTAGGAGAAACTTTACTAAAAGAGGATTCAATAATTTTGGCTGAAGGATTTAATTTTTTAATAATAGAATTCAGAATACTTAGCTTCTCTTTTGTTACTAAATCTGTTTTATTTAATATGATAATATTCGCAAATTCAATTTGATCGGTTAGAAGATTAACAATGGTTCGTTCATCACCTTTTATATCTGTTAAATCCCTATCCATAAGTCTTTCGATACTACCAAAATCTTTAAAGAAATTAAAAGAATCAATTACCGTGACCATAGAGTCGATATAGCTAAACTTCGAAAGATCGATTCCGTTTTCTTCATCAACAAAACTAAATGTTTGAGCAACAGGAACAGGCTCACTAATTCCGGTACTCTCAATAAGCAGATAATCAAACCTGTTTTCATTGGCTAAGCGTTCTACTTCTATCATTAAATCTTCTCGTAGGGTACAACAAATACATCCATTACTCATTTCTACCAGCTTCTCTTCTGTTCTTGAGAGTGTGTTTTCACTTTTAATCAAATCAGCGTCGACGTTAACCTCACTCATATCATTGACAATGACAGCTACTTTTAACCCATCTTTATTATGTAAAACATGATTTAATAATGTTGTTTTTCCTGCCCCTAGAAAACCACTTAAAACCGTAACCGGTAGTTTATTTGAGATACTCATTCGATTCAAATGTTTTGATAAAAATGTAAATTCTATACAAATATAGCAAAAACACGCCAAATGCAACATCATTGCATTTGGCGTGTTTTTGCTATATAATCCCCAAATCTTACAGTATACAAAAGGAGATTGAGATAACAAATAATCACTGCTAGACTAATTCTTTTGAATAAATCAGAAGTTCTTGGCTTTGCTATATTTAAAGTAAAATTGGTATTCTGAATCTAAAAATCTCAAATGGATTGAGCAATCAATAGTAGGTGTACCTCAATCCCGTACAACTAAGTCCATATGTGCTATCAATAATAAGCTAATACTTTACTCTATATGTTCTTTGCCTATTGGTAATAACACTACAACTTATCCTCAATCGGGTAACTCCTGATATTTGTAAGGGAGTATCTCCTGGCATTCCTCCGTATTCTACAATATAACCCTGTGAGGCATATGATCCTCCTGGCGATCCTCCACCGATAGGTAAATCATTCCAGGAATTAGGTACTCCAATTCCTGGCGCAGTAATATGCGCATAATCTTCGCCTCCACAACAATTATTTGGCTCACCATTATTCCAAAATTCAAATTCACCTGCCACCGCAGATCCAGTTTGATTTCCTAACCAGAAAACCGTGCCTGCTTCTGGCCCTGTAACCCAGGTCCATTGCCCTTCTACCGCTTCATCGTTTGCTCCTATCCAGCCATTTCCTGTTATCTGTGAGCCTGCAAAAGCAGCCTCTCCTGCACTCGTTAGTGTTGCCAAATATCCTTGTAACCCGAAGTACGTTCTTGCTGCTGCATCATCACGGGCATCATCCCAACGAATACCAGGATCAGCTACAAATTCATAAAAGTGACCAGTTTCTGGAAGTAAAAGTGCATTTCCTATTACAATAGAAAACTCCTTCAATTCTGGAGGACTAGACCCACTTGCCGAGTATACTACACCCAAAATGGCCGCTTCAAATTCTGCAAATGTAGCTGGTCCCGTAAGAAAAAGTCTTCCCTCAGTTACATTCCAAGAGGTAGTGATATTCGGGTGGCTTCCGGTTAAAGTCAATAAATCCTGACCGTTTACATAACCGGATGATATTTGTATGGATATCTCATCTACTGTAGTATCATCTGGATCAGTAATTGTAACAGACTGTACAACTGGCTTAGAATTAGAAGCATTAGGACAAAAATGCTGATCTCCACTTACCACAATAGATGGTGGTTGGTCAGGTGTAAATGCCGCCAAAATCTGCACATTATCAATAAATGCTCTATCATTATTAGTACTCCAGTTATTTCCTACATTTTCAAAGCGTATAGTGGTATTAGCAGAGGTGTACGTTGAGATATCTATACTATAAAATCCAGATTGGGTTCCTCCAAATGATGCTAATGTAGTAAAGCTAGTACCATCACTGGATATTCTGATAGCTATCTCTTCTCCGGCTTCTAGGCTGGATGTTTGCCAATTAAAAGACAATGTAGCATTTGCAGCTGCAGACAAATCTGCAGTTCTTTGAATTCTTTCTGACCAAATATATCTAAACCTAAGACGGCTTCCATTTATACTAATATACCCTCCTGCAGGGTCATTATTTGTAGCAAAAGGCTCATTTTCACTCCAATTACCAGCCCAATTTAATGTACCATCATTATTGCTATATGAAACAGCTCCAAATTCATCTCTATACGTATCCTGGGCAAAAGATAAGAGACCGAAAAGCAATAAATATACTAGTAATAATAGTTTTTTCATTTTTTAAAAATAAAAAAACCTTACAATTACCATGAACATTTTAGACATATTAACTTTATGGTTTTGACCTGTATAATAGATAAGCAAAAAACATACATGAATAAGGCATTATAAATCAAAACATTATGACCTATATTTAAGTTTTACTTGAAAAATATTTTTTTTATAAAATTTCACCCCTCCTTTCTAAAACATAAAATTCTCTTCACTTACGGCGCCTTTTTTATTTTTAAATCATTCATTATAGATTAAAAATCATGTTATATACTCCCTTAGATAAATATTTAAGTAAAACACGATTACTTTATAAGCTTCTTACTTTACATCTTTGTACCTTTGCAACTTTATAAAAAATTGTGAATTACGTATCAGTAGAACATATTGCCAAAGGATTTGGAGAACGCATTCTCTTTAAAGATATTTCTTTCGGGATTAATGAAGGTCAGAAAATTGGTTTTGTTGCCAAAAACGGAACTGGAAAAACATCACTTTTAAATATTATAGCAGGTGACGAAGAACCTGATGAAGGGCAAGTAGTATATCGTAAAAACCTAAAAGTAGCCTTCTTACCGCAAGAACCAAATTTAAATCCCGACCTTACCATAGAGCAAACCATCTTTGCCTCAGACAATGATGTGCTTCAGGTTATTAAGGAGTATGAAAAAGCATTAGAGAATCCCGATGATGTAGAAGGGTATCAAAATGCTTTTGAAAAAATGGATGCTATTAATGCCTGGGATTTTGAGACTCAATACAAACAAATACTCTTTAAGCTTAAACTTGAAGATTTACAAAAAAAAGTAAGCGCATTATCTGGTGGTCAAAAGAAACGATTGGCTCTGGCTAATATTTTATTAAGTAAACCTAATCTATTATATCTCGATGAGCCAACAAATCATCTTGATTTAGAAATGATAGAATGGTTAGAGGAATATTTTGCCAAAGAAAATTTCACCTTATTTATGGTAACTCATGATCGCTACTTTCTAGAGAATGTATGTAATGAGATTGTAGAATTAGAAAATGGTCAACTATATAGCTACAAAGGTAATTATGCATATTATTTAGACAATAAAGAATCTAGGGTTGCCAATGAGCAAATTGCTACCGATAAAGCAAAGCAATTATATAAGAAAGAATTAGACTGGATGCGTCGCCAGCCTAAGGCCAGAACGACCAAATCTAAGTCTAGAATTGATGATTTCTACGAAATCAAAGAACGTGCTCACAAACGTCGTAATGATCATGAAGTACAGTTAGAAATTAATATGGAACGTATGGGGAGTAAAATCCTTGAACTTCATAAAATTTCTAAAACCTTTGGCGATCTTTTGTTATTAGACAAGTTTGAATATGTCTTTAAAAAAGGAGAGCGTATTGGTATTATCGGTAAAAATGGAACCGGAAAATCCACTTTTCTTAACATGATAACTGGCTCTATTACTCCAGATCATGGAAAAATAGTTATCGGTGATACTATAAAATTTGGATATTATACCCAGAGCGGTATATCTATCAAAGAAGGTCAAAAGGTCATTGATGTAATTAGAGAATTTGGAGATTACATCCCTCTAAAAAAAGGAAGGCAGATCTCTGCTCAGCAATTACTTGAACGCTTTTTATTTGATCGCAAAAAACAATATGATTTTGTAGAAAAACTAAGTGGTGGTGAACGAAAAAGATTGTATTTATGTACTGTCCTTATCCAAAACCCTAACTTTTTGATTTTGGATGAGCCAACAAATGATCTGGATATTGTAACACTTAATGTACTAGAAAACTTCTTGCTAGATTTTCCAGGGTGTTTGATTGTGGTATCTCACGATCGTTATTTTATGGATAAAATCGTAGACCACCTATTCGTGTTTAGAGGTAATGGAGTTATTCAGGATTTCCCAGGTAACTACACTGATTATCGTACTTATGAAAACAGCAAAGAACCTGAGGTAAAAATAGCCGAAAATACCGCAGAAACAAAGACTAAAAATAGCTGGAAAAAAGATAGTAAAACGGCACTTTCTTACAACGAGCAAAAAGAATACAATAGAATTGAACGGGATTTAAAAAAGTTAGAACTTCAAAAGAAAGAAATCGAAAATCTTTTTACAGAAGGTAACTTAGATAGTGAAAAAATTAATGAAGAATCTCTAAAGCTTAAAAAGATTATCCAGGAAATCGAAGAAAATGAAATGCGTTGGTTTGAGCTTTCTGAAAAAATGGAAGGGTAGTTTCTAGAAGTAAAAATGAGAAATTAAGATTAAAAAAATGCTCTTTAGAACAAAAGCATATTTCAAATTCCTTTTTAAGTCTACTAACCAGCACGGTGTGCACTCACCTTTTGTATATAACCTTGTTACAAAATGCTTTTATAATACTAAAGAGAAAACAATATACTCTACATTAAAATCAATACTCAAAAAGTCAGATCATAAAACTGAATTTAAATATCGTACCGCCAAACTTCTAAACCGGATTCCATCTTACCTAGAGATCAAAAAAGTACTTATTCATACCAATTACACTGATGTCATTACCCAAATTTTGACACTTGATAACACCATCTTAATTGACAAAATTGCTGATAACAAGAAAGAATATGACATGATTTATGTTGATATAAATCAATTGCAACATCCTCAGGAAATTGAAGCATTATTTATTAAAATGCATAACAACAGTGTAATTATACTAAACTCGATATGGGAGTCTGAATCTACTATTGCGGTTTGGAACCAAATAAAGGAAAATTCAAAAGTAACTGTAACCATTGATACTTTTTATCTTGGTTTTGTTTTTATCAGAACAGAACAAGCCAAAGAGCATTTTACTATCAGGATATAAAAAAGCCCGAAGATTATAATAATACAGTCTTCGGGCTTGGACAATTAAAAACTAGAGTGTTTACAAAAAGTAATTTTTGGGCATAGACAACAGCTTTTATCTAAACATTCTTACAAATAAGCCTTTACGCTTATAATATTGTAATTCTTTTAAATCGACTGGTTTCTTGGTTTCGGTCAAACAAATGTCTTCTATAAACTCATCATAAGTCATTTCTTTTTCTTCTAGATAGCCTATCAAGTATTTTTCAGCAACTTCTACTCCTCTAGCCTGTTCTATAGACAAAATTTTTCTATAGAGTTCACTTACTTTTTCGATCGTATCTCTTGGCGGTGCCTTTCTTCGTGCAAAAAATGAGGTAATTTCTCCTGATTCATCTTGCTTCACTTCAAAATCAGTAATTACCCAGTAATACCTTCCATCTTTTGCAAGATTTTTTACTAAGGCATGGATGTTTTCTTTCGCATTTAATCGCTGCCACAACCATTTAAAAATTACCTTTGGCATATCTGGGTGACGAATCACATTATGAGGCTGTCCAATCAACTCATGTTCCTCATATCCACATATTTCCATAAAATAATCATTCGCATACTCAATAATCCCTTTAGGATCTGTTTTACTCATGATTGTTTTTTTGGGATCTAACATTATTTCTACATTAATAGGCTCGGGGCGCTTTAGTGTTTTCATATCGCTTCTGTTAGTTAATAGTTTAATACAAAAATACTAGTAACGAAAAGTGCAAAACATGACAAAAATCATAGTCTAAGCAGGGAATTCAGAGGGTTTAAGTTTTAACTGTTTTTTAACCTATCCTGTTCTGAATACTATAAAAGCTGTAGACACGTAACATTCTATGATTAGAATGTAACAAGTTCTTATCTGCCGCGTCATATAGTCAAAAATTGTATCTTAATCCTTTACAAAGGTTATCATATGGGAAATGTTATAGAAATCAGAGGAATTGTCAGAAATTTTCAACTAGGTCAGGAAACTGTTTATGTTCTTAAAGGGATCGACCTAAATATTGCCCGTGGAGAATATCTGGCAATAATGGGACCTTCTGGTTCTGGTAAATCCACTCTTATGAATCTTCTAGGGTGCCTAGACACTCCTACCTCAGGAACATATAACCTAAATGGAAACGATGTAAGTATGATGACTGATAATGAATTGGCAGATATACGAAATCGGGAAATTGGTTTTGTATTTCAAACTTTTAATCTATTGCCAAGAACCACTGCATTAGATAATGTTGCATTGCCAATGGTATATGCAGGGATTTCGAAAAAAGATAGGGTGATCAGAGCAGAAGAAGTTCTTACTGATGTTGGTCTCTCTGATCGAATGGATCATAAACCTAATCAACTCTCGGGGGGACAGCGACAGCGTGTAGCTGTTGGACGGGCACTGGTTAATAAACCTTCGATAATATTAGCCGATGAACCTACAGGTAATTTGGATTCTAAAACTTCATTAGAGATCATGCAGCTTTTTGATGAAATTCATGCAGCTGGTAATACCGTAATTCTTGTTACTCATGAAGAAGAAGTAGCCGAACATGCACATAGAGTAATTAGATTAAGAGACGGTATGATTGAAAGTGATGTAAGAAACAAGTAGATATAAGCATGAAGAGTTGATTTGATCACTATTGCATTTTTTCTGTTTTTTTCATAAAAATATTTGACTGATAACTAAATTCTGGGTCAGCACAGTTAATACTTCTAAAATTTGTATTTTGGGGTTTCATTTTAACCAAGATTCATGCAGCCATTACACATCCTGCTTCTTATTGCAGCTTATTTTGGGATTCTTCTTCTCATTTCATATTTCACAGGAAATAATTCAGGAAACGATGCTTTTTTTAAAGCCAATCGTCAATCACCATGGTATATTGTAGCCTTTGGTATGATAGGGGCTTCTTTAAGTGGTGTCACCTTTATATCGGTTCCTGGATGGATCGAAGCCTCTCAATTTAGTTATATGCAGGTGGTTTTGGGGTATATTTTAGGGTACGCGGTTATAGGTACTATATTATTACCTCTGTATTATAAACTTAATCTTACATCGATTTATACATATCTAGATGAACGTTTTGGTAATTATTCATACAAAACGGGCGCTTCTTTTTTCTTACTTTCCAGAGTCATTGGAGCGAGTTTCAGACTATTTTTGGTTGCAAATGTTTTGCAATCAATTCTTTTTGATGCACTGGGCATTCCTTTTTGGGTTACAGTGATTATAACCATACTTTTGATATGGCTATATACTTTTAAATCCGGAATTAAAACTATTGTTTGGACAGACACATTACAAACTTTGTTTATGCTAATAGCAGTCGGAGTAGCAATCTACTACGTATCAGATGATTTGGGGATTAGCGGATCTAACCTACTTGGCTATATCTTAGAAAGTGACCTTTCAAAGATGTTCTTTTTTGATGATATAAAAAGTGCAAATTATTTTTGGAAACAATTCTTATCCGGTGCTTTTATTGCAATTGTTATGACGGGACTAGATCAGGATATGATGCAAAAAAATCTTACCTGTCGAAATTTAAAAGATGCACAAAAAAATATTTTTTGGTTTACCATTGTATTGACTATTGTAAATTTTATTTTTTTAGGTCTTGGTTTACTGCTCACTCAATATGCATCACAAAATGGAATTGATGCCCACAAAGACCAACTTTTTCCTGTGATTGCTACACAAAGTGGATTAGGTTTTGGAATTGCAATATTTTTTGTACTTGGTCTTATTGCGGCTGCTTATAGTAGTGCTGATAGTGCATTAACATCCTTAACGACATCATTTAGCATAGATATATTGGGTATAGAAAAAAAATACAATCAAACCGATCAGGTAAAAATGCGAAAAAAGATACATATACTCTTTTCTTTTATACTTGTTCTGGTAATAATAGCTTTTAAATATATCATCAGGGATGAAAGTGTAATTGCCAAGTTATTCGTCTTTGCGGGATATACCTATGGACCATTACTAGGTTTGTATGCCTTTGGATTATTTACAAAATTAAAAGTAAAAGATCGCTTTGTACCAATCATTGCAATCTTATCTCCAATTTTATCTTATATCATTAGTAGTAATAGTGATAATTGGTTTGGATTCAAATTTGGGTTCTTTATCCTAATTCTAAATGGTTTTTTAACTTTTCTGGGATTAATACTGATTCGTAGAAAGTAGTACAAGCGTACATGCCACTTCAGTCTTAATTCCTGCTGCATCAAGTTTTTGATATAGCTCTGGATTTTCTGTTCCAGGGTTAAAAATAACTCTCCTTGGTTTCAAGCTTATAATAAAATCATAATAAGGTTGCTGCCTAATAGGATTTAAATACAATGTAACAGTATCAATATTTTCTATATTCTGGGTATCGGTTTTAACCTTTACACCAGCAATTTCCCCTTTTTTTAGACCAACAGCGATAACTTCATAATTATGAGCAACTAATTTGTGTATCACAAAATTTGAATACCGCTTCGTATTTAGTGAAGCCCCTAATACCAGTGTCTTTTTGTTCATTAATATTATTTAGTTATGAGGTAATGAAAATAGATTTATAGTACCAATTAGTTAAAGATCTAAACGTTAAAAATAAGCTGAAAAATGTTAAAAACAAAGGAAGAATGTAACACAAATCGCTGCACCACGTCTTACTTATAAAAGGATATGATTTTTCATAAATTTAGTTAGTTAGTTACTTTATAATAATCGAATATTATTCATAGTTGATGGTTAGTGTTACTATTTGGTTATTATAAGGAAACCGCCCCAAACAGGGGCGGTTTTTTATTTTATGTAATATTATGTTAAAATCTAAATATGCTGTAACAGAATTTAAGAACTATCGTCTTACACTTATATACAATTAATCACTGTGTGAATTTTATAAACAACACGTGCTTGTATTATGTAATACAAAGTACATTGTATAACAATTATCAATCAAATAAACGTTCAAATGAAAACAAGCAATCAAAAGATTATTTTATTATTTTTCTCTTTTTGGTGTCTATTTTTAACAGCTCAACCAAGTAATAATGCTGTAGTAGGATCTATTCAAGGAAAAGTTATTGACAAGAATTTACAGCAACCAATACCCTATGCGACTGTTGCAATCCATGATGGAACCAACAAAATTATTAGTGGAGGAATAAGTACTGATAATGGAGAGTTTTTAATCTCAGATATCCCTAAAGGAAATTATACATTAAAAATACAGTTTATTGGATATAAAACATATTCTCAGCCTATCGAAATTTCGAGAAATAGTAAAGATGTTAATGTTGGGACGGTATCATTAGAAGAAGAAGCCGAAGCTTTGGATGATGTAACGGTAGTGGCAGAGCGAACTACAATTGAGCAAAAAATTGATCGCAAAATTATTAATATAGGTAAAGACCTTACTACAACCGGAGGTACTGCTGCCGAAATCATGAACAATATCCCATCGGTTAATGTAGATCAGGACGGAAATATAGCGCTACGCGGAAATCAAAATGTCCGTATCCTTATTGATGGTAAACCAACTAATATTGATGCAACTCAATTATTAAAACAAATTCCGTCTACTTCAATTAAGAAAATTGAGTTAATCACTAATCCTTCAGCAAAATACAACCCAGAAGGAATGAGCGGTATTATCAATATTGTACTTCATAAAAATAGTACTATTGGTTTTAATGGTAATATCAATTTAGGTCTTAACTACGATGAAAATGCCAGATTTAACAGTTCTATAGATCTTAACTATAGAACAGGAAAAGTAAATGTGTACGGTAATTACGGTTCAAATGTTTCTAAACAGAGACAAGGAGGGTTTATTTTTAGAAATGATGATAATACTAAACAAGTAATCGATATATTATCAAATAACAAATCTCATATTTTTAAAGTTGGTCTTGATTACTATATCAACGACAAAAACACTTTTTCTGTCTACACTAATCAAAATTTGTTTGATGGTGAAACCGATTTGGTAACAAACATTTTCTTTTTAAATAATGATCAAAATGATTTAAGACAACCTACTATTAATGTCGGAGATAATGTAGCGTCAACATATAACCTAGACTACAAACATGATTTTGAAAAAGAAGGACATAATATCGAACTAGAAGTAGATTACAATGTTTTTGAAAGTGAAAGTGATGATTATTTTAATGCTACAGGCGGAGACGGATCTTTTGTTCCTTATAATGATCTTATTGACAATGACAGAAAAAATACCATTATTAACCTAGACTATGTAAATCCATTGTCAGAAAAAACAAATCTGGAATTAGGAGCCGAAGCTCGTTTTAGAAGAACCAATAGTGATTATCACACTACTTCACTCTTATTTGAAAATATAGCTTTTAGCTATGATAGAGATATCTACTCGGCATATGCAACTTATGGGCAAAATTTTGAAAAATGGTCATATCAGGTAGGAGCACGTGTAGAAAGTTATGATGTTACAGCAATCAGAAATAATGAAACTGTATTCGAAGATGATTATATCACTGTATATCCATCTGCTTATTTATCATACAAGCCAGGAGAAAAAAACAGCTATCAACTAAGCTATAGCAGACGAGTTGACAGACCAGGACTAAATCAGGTAAGTCCGATACGAGAATGGAATACTCCCAGAATTTCGGGAAGAGGAAACCCTTCTTTAGATCCGCAATTCACGAACTCACTAGAAGTAAATTATACTAGAAAATTAAATAAAGGTTCAATCACGGGAGGAGTATTTTATCGTCAAATCAATGATGAAATTAATCAAACCTTATCCATAGACCCTTTGGATGATACTCGACAAATATTAACCCATGCAAATTTTGACGATAATTCTGCCTATGGTATCGAAGTAAATGGTAGTTATAAATTCACAAATTGGTGGAGCGTTAATACCAGTTTTGATTTATTCTCTCAAAATCAAAAAGGGGTAGTAAACAATATATCAAGGGATATTAGTTCTACAGTTTATAATATTAGAATGAACAACAGCATAAAGGCGACAAAAAGTTTGACTTTTCAATTGTTCGGATTTTATCGCAGTGCTCGAGACGAAATTCAGTTTAATCTTAAGCCATTCTATTTTGTTAATGCAGGAGCCCGTTATAATTTCTTAGGAGGCAAAGGTACTTTTAGCATCAACTTCAATGACATATTTGATACAATGAAATTCAGGATTGAAAGTGAGATTCCTTATCAGCAAAATGGAGAGTTCCAAGGAGAAACACAAACTGTATTTTTAGGGTTATCCTATCGTTTTGGAAGTGGTAAAAACAGAAAAGCTTCAAGAAAACGAAGAGACGATAATGAAAAATCTGGTGGAGGATTGCTATAACCCACCTCTAAAATCTCAAAAAAGCATCTATTTTAATGGCAATTTCGCAAAAAAACACCTTAAAGTTAAATAATTGCAAAAAATTCAAGAATTCTGTAACACATTAGATTTTACAACGTTTAATATAGTATAATCATGGTTATGATTTATTTGAATTAGCCTTTAAAAAATTGATAACCGAGTTATTAGATAAAAAAACGCGAAGCTTGATTGCTTCGCGTTTTTGTTTTTTTGTTTAATGAGTTACCATTTAATAATAGCACTACCCCAGGTAAATCCACTTCCGAAAGCTGCAAGAACCACCAAGTCCCCTTCTTTTATTTTTCCTTGCTCCCATGCTTCTGTAAGTGCTATAGGAATTGAAGCTGCAGTAGTATTACCATATTTCTGAATATTATTATACACTTGATCATCAGATAATTTAAACTGGCGTTGCACAAATTGAGATATTCTCAAATTTGCTTGATGTGGTATTAGCATGTCAATATCTGCTGCCGATAGATTATTAGCCTGTAATCCTTCATTAATCACTTCAGAAAAACGTACTACGGCATTTTTAAATACAAACTGACCATTCATATAAGGATAGTAAGGAATATTTTCTTGCGGGTTCTCTGAAATAATCTCAGGCACCCAATGTTCTGTACTAGGACCTTCTAGAGATAGTTCTTTAGCATGCGCTCCTTCACTATGCAAATGAGTTGATAAAACTCCCCTTCCTTTTTCTTCGCTTCTGGTTAATATGGCAGCTCCTGCTCCATCTCCAAAAATTACAGAAACTCCTCTCCCTCGGGTTGTCATATCTAAACCTCCACTGTGGTTCTCACTTCCTATCACCAGTACATTTTTATACATACCGGTTTTAATAAACTGGTCTGCTACGGATATAGCATATACAAATCCACTACATTGGTTACGAACATCTAATGCAGGAACAGTTTTCATATCCATCATTTCCTGAACTCTTACCCCTCCCCCTGGGAAATACATATCAGGGCTCAAGGTTGCAAAAATGATTAACTCTATGTCATCTTTGGTAAGTTTCGATCTTTCTAAAGCAATTTTCGCTGCTTTCACCCCCATAGTCGAGGTGCTATTACCATCACCTTTTTTGATGTGACGCCTTTCTTTTATACCTGTACGCTCTTGAATCCATTCGTCATTAGTGTCCATCAATTTAGAAAGATCATCATTGGTTACAATATTTTCAGGGACATAGTATCCTAAACCTGATATTTTTGAAGTATACATATATTGTGTATTGTGTTATTTTGTGCCAGACTAAAAACTGCTACACAATATATGTATTCTTAACATCTTGATAAAAGAAACCCTTATTATATTATATGCATGCATAATAAATAGATTTGCAAGCAACTGCTCTTCAGCAAAAAACACAAAGCTTATACTTCAAAAATCTCTTTATAAAACTTCTAAAACATGAAAAGAGACTATCAAATTAAATTGATAGTCTCCATTCCCCCCAATCTTCCTATAACTATAGTTTTAGAAAGTTTTTTATAACTGTTTCATTTTCATCCTGTACTTTGATTATATATGTTCCTGACGGAAATGAAGAAAAAGAAATCGTATTCTTAATTGACAAATTTTTATTCTCTCTTATTAAATGACCTTTTAAATTAAATATTTTACAGCTTGCGATAGATGTTTCAGATTTTCGATCTATATAAATCTCGGCCCTTAAAGGATTAGGGAATATAAAAAAAGAATTATATTTTGAGTTATTCATCTGAGTTACTATATCTCTTATTAGCTACTTATTTTTTTCAAAATCTTACAATAATTTTGATTGAAATATTATACAGCAAATATAGATAGTTTTACTTCTTTACAACATACGTAGCCCTACGTAATCTTAAAGAGGAAGAAGTATATACCAGACTTAATTTACAAGAATAATTGTTTGTTTTTTTGCGACCATATCAGCAGTGCATTTGGTTTTTGTTCCAGTGTGAGTTTTCTGATTATATTAGCTCGGTGCTTTTCTACTGTTCTTACAGAAATATTTAGAAGATCCGCAATTTCTGTACTGGTCATTTCCTCAGCAATTCGTTTAAGAATTTTAATCTCAGAAGGAGTAAGTTTTTCGATCTCCGAATTGGGTTCAGAAGTATGCGAAAAACGTTTATAAATTTTTGAACTAAAATAAGGCTCTCCCTTGCAAACACTCGTTATACAATCTTCAATTTCATTTAAAGCAAACTCTTTAAGTAAATACCCATGGATATTATATTTGATAGCCTGCTCAAAAAATTTCTTTTCTTTGTGAAGCGTAATCAGTATTATTTTGGTTTCAATTTGATGCCTTTTGCATTTTTTGGCAATATCAACACCGGTAAGGTTTGGCATTTCAATGTCCAAAATTGCAATATCGGGTTTGTTTTTAATAATTGCATTGTATGCAGAAAGACCATCGGTATATGTTCCTATAATAGGATATTTTAGATCTTTTAGAAACTCTTCAAGTCCTTTTAATAATAATGGGTGATCATCTGCTATAAGTATCCTAGGCCTCAGCATATTTTGGAATATTGAATATTAGTGTAGTCCCTTGATCCATCTTAGAAAATATCTTAAAACTGGCTTTCAAAAATTTTGAGCGCTCACTTAGTGTTTTTAAACCTATTTTAGAGGTTGATATTTTTTCTGAAGAAACATCAAAACCTATACCATTATCTTTTATAATAATCTCAACATTTTTCTCTTTATTTACAACTTTAATTTCTGCAGATTGAGCACTAGAATGCTTAAGTATATTATTGAAGCTTTCCTGAACCAATCTATAAATATTAATTTCCTTTTCCTGGTCAAAAACACGGTCAATATTATCAATTTCGGCAGATATAAAAATATCATAATTCTCATCAATCATCTCTACACCACTTTGCAAAGTAACGGTAAGACCAAGTTCTTCTAATTTAAAGGGGTGCAGACTTCTTGATATCTCGCGGACTTCATCAATAACTCCATCAACTACAATGGCAGTCTCGTTATCTTTATTTTTCAAAATTTTGTTTTTGACCAGCAATAAACTTTGACCAACACTATCATGCAAATCTTTAGAAATGCGCTTACTCACACGTTCTTGAGTTTGTAAAAGCTCTTGCAGAAAAGATTGTTGTAATTTCTTATTACGTACAAGTAACGTCTTATTTCTATATAGATAGATTGACAAAAATAAAAGGCTTAACCCTAGTCCTCCAAACCATATTAGGTTTTTCTTAGCACTATCTTTTGCTTCCAATACATCAATATTCGCTTTATGAATTGCTATTTCGTTATCCCTTTTTTCGGTTTCATAAAGCGTTTGATAATAAATAACGCTATTAGATTTTGTTAAATTATAGATAGAATCTTTTAATCTCAGATGCCTATTCAAATGATCTAATGCTACTGATAGCTTATTCATTTTTTTATTTGCCTCATAAAGTTCTTTTTCTAAATGTACCTGACCTCTTATATCTCCCGCCTTTCTAAAAATATTGATTTCTTCTTCAAAAACAGGAATAGCCTCTTTATACTTCCCTTCTGCAGCTTTGAATCGACCTAATGCCTTTAGATAAAATATTCTATCATAGGGACTGTTTATTAAATCAGCAGCAAGTTCTAGTGTATCAATGTATTTTTTTGCAAGTTCTAATCTACCCTGTTTTGAATAAAATTCTGACAGATATGCCCTTATTCTAAACAAACCTGTATACTGCTGGTCGGTATCCTTTTTTAATAATTTATATGCTTTAAGATATGCCTCTTCTTCTTTTTTATACTCCTTTTTCTTTACAAAATCACGAGCATCATTAATACTTAACTCTGAAAGAGCTGAATAATCTTTATTTTTCTGACTACTTAACAGGACTCTGATTTTTTTCCTTTCTTCAAAAGATTTTTCTAAAAGATAGAGTTGACTAAAAATTCCTGATACGGCTAGCCCAGTATACGCCATATATGTTGTATCTTTCATGGCGCTATATAATCTATTAGCTATCTGATACTTTAGTACCGCCTCAGTAAGCTTTCCTAGTCGTTCACTGGCTTGTCCATTAAAATAAATTGCATCTGCCTCAAAAATAGAATCCTTAGTCTGATGGTATACTCTTTCTGCATTGGTATAGTCTACGATTGCTTTTTCCAAATTATCGATTTGGTAATTAGCTCCTGCCTTTTTAACATATAAATGCCCAAGATTAATTCTATTCTTAATTTTGTTACTATCTTTAATAATAGTATTGACAATAGCAAGTGCAGAATCAGGTTTACCAACCATTTGGAGATAGTAATATGTAAGTTTAGAAGTTTTGAATGCTGCCAAATCAAAACTATCCAATCGCTTTGCTAAATCAATGTATTCTAAACTATATTTTGGATATTTTTGTTTATAAAACTCAAAATCCGAAGCTCTCATTTTATAAACTTCCTTAGATATCGAATCTAATAGATACAACCTTTCTTCATTATCTACTATATGATCAAGTTGATTAATCAAATCAACCACATATTCCTTTTGCTGAGCGAAGGAAAAAAAATGGTGTAAAGCAATAATAACGAATATATGTATATTTCTATTTAACATTATTGGAGGTAGCATTCTAGTTGTGAAGATACTGATAAATGCATTTTTATAATACATCTTCGAGTTCTATTTTTTGGGATTAAAATTATATGCTACAAAGATTAAAAAAATGGCTTAAATATCTAATTACTTAGCCAAACGAATTCAGATTACTTCTTTATTTAATACCATAAAACGAGAAAGATGCGCCAACCACAGCGCATCTTTCTAACAACCTAACCAATAAATAAACAAACCGAATCAGTCGAATGACTGATTATTGGTACTTTTAAAAAAAATTATTATCATTCCTATTCCAATCAACCAACACATTGATCTTTCTACAGGAGGTTTTTTTTTTTGATTATCCGTTTTTTATTCAAAACCTATACATTCATAAATAATATATTCTGATGGCGACAGAAATAACTGTCGCCAAATCAGAAACTATATCGTTCATAACTTCAGGGTACTAAATTTTTCACAGCAAGTTTTTCCCATCTTTATTAGCTCTGGATATGTAACCAATATCCTTAGCATATACAGATTGTGTCATAAACGATTTATAAACAGTATTTTATATTGCATCAAAAAAACAAAATATCTCTTTAATACTTACTTAGTCTATAATGCCAACTGTTCATTACAATCCTATGTAAAAAACTTTCCTAAATGCCAGTTTGGCAGATACTTGTTATTGGTATTTTTTTTGAATAGAGAAAAGTTCAAAAGATGACAATTAAATTAAAAATAGTATAGAAATGGCAACAGGAAGTATTAATGTATCTGTAGAAAACATTTTTCCTTTAATTAAAAAGTTTTTGTATTCTGATCATGAAATTTTCTTACGAGAACTAATTTCGAATGCAACAGATGCAACTTTAAAATTAAAGCATTTAACCAATATTGGTGAAATTAAAGTAGAATATGGCAATCCTTTTATAGAGGTTAAAATTGATAAAGAAAACAAGCAATTACGTATTATCGATCAAGGAATCGGTATGACCGCTGAAGAGGTTGAAAAATACATCAACCAGGTTGCTTTTTCTGGTGCAGAAGAATTTCTTGAAAAATATAAGGATAGTGCCAAAGATTCTGGAATAATTGGGCACTTTGGTCTTGGGTTTTATTCAGCCTTTATGGTCGCAGATAAAGTAGAGATCATAACAAAATCATATAAAGATGAGCCTGCGGCACATTGGATATGTGATGGATCACCTACATACAGTATTGAAGAGCACGATAAAGCAGATAGAGGAACAGAAATTATTTTACATATTGGCGAAGATGATGTCGAGTTTCTAGAAGAAAGTAGAATAAATGAGCTTTTAGTAAAGTATAATAAATTCATGCCGGTATCTATCAAATTTGGTACAAAAACTGAAACTTTACCAAAGCCAGAAGATGCTAAAGAGGAAGACCCTGCTCCTACTCAAGAAGTAGACAACATCATTAACAACCCTAACCCAGCATGGACAAAGCAGCCTGCTGATTTAAAAGATGAAGATTACAAAGGTTTTTATCGTGAGTTGTATCCAATGCAATTTGAAGAACCTCTTTTTAATATACATCTTAATGTAGATTATCCTTTTAACCTAACT
Organism: Aquimarina sediminis; assembly: GCF_002895435.1. Lineage (GTDB taxonomy): Bacteria > Bacteroidota > Bacteroidia > Flavobacteriales > Flavobacteriaceae > Aquimarina > Aquimarina sediminis. Next base: position 174,781 of record NZ_POYJ01000008.1, on the reverse strand, counting down.
GGAATTTTATATTTCCCAAAACTAGGTCAGGATATGAACATGCAAAAAGATAGAATTCAATTATACCAAAACCAGGTATTCGTTACCGATAATGTTGAAGGTATCGTACCTGAGTTTCTAACTATGCTGCGAGGTGTAATTGACTCTCCTGATATTCCTCTAAATGTTTCACGTTCTTACTTACAAGCCGACGGCAATGTAAAAAAGATATCCAGTTATATCACTCGTAAGGTTGCTGATAAGCTAAGTTCTATGTTCAAAAACAATAGAGAAGACTTTGAACAAAAATGGAATGATATCAAGATTGTAATCGAATATGGAATGCTGTCTGAAGACAAGTTCTTTGAGAAAGCTGACAAATTTGCTCTTTACCCAACCGTTGATGGATCTTTCTTTACTTATGAAGAATTACAAGAGAAAATTAAAGATTCGCAAACTGATAAGGATGGAAAATTAGTTGTTCTATATGCATCTAATAAAGATGAGCAACATTCATATATCTCTGCTGCAAAAGATAAAGGTTATGAAGTGCTACTTCTGGACTCTCCTATTGTTTCGCACCTAATTCAAAAATTAGAAACCAGTAAAGAAAATATATCTTTTGCTCGTGTAGATGGTGATCATATCGACAATCTTATTAAAAAGGATGAAGAAACCATTTCTAAGTTATCTGATGAAGAAAAAGAAAGTCTTAAAACTGATTTAGAAAAAATAGTTCCTAAAGAAAAGTATACTATACAGCTAGAAGCTATGGATAGTAATGCTTCTCCATTTATGATCACGCAACCAGAGTTTATGCGTCGTATGAAAGAGATGCAACAAACCGGTGGTGGTGGAATGAATATGTTTGGTAATATGCCAGAAATGTTCAATTTGATTGTAAACACAAACCACGAATTGATCAGTCAAATTAAAGACACTAAAACCGATAAGAAAAAAGAACGTTTGATCAAACAATCTCTGGATCTGGCGAGACTTTCTCAAAATCTATTAAAAGGAGAAGAATTAACAGATTTCATTAAGCGTAGCTACGAGATGATAAAATAGTAGTTAGATTACTAAAGCTTTTATATAGACCGCTTCATTGTTAGATACATTGAAGCGGTTTTTTATTACTTATTTTTTATTTCCTGGATTACATAATTAATAATTTCCTTCACTATTTTTAGATAATTATCATCGATCACCTTTTCATCATAATATTTAATACATGAAAACTCTTTAAAAGAGATTTTATAGTGTCCGTAATTAAATTTAACATCTAAATTTATATAAATCTCACTTTCATAATAGGTATAAACACCAGTAATAGCAAACAAGTCCTTATCTATCAAATATTTCTTATACTCTTCGAAGTTTAAAAAATTAAATTGTTTATATTCTTCTTCACTAAATGATTCTAAAAATTGTACTCCAGAATTTACTGGGTCTACAAACAAATCTTCAAATTTCTCTAACTTCTTTTTTAAAAAAGAAAAAATCTTAAAAGATATCTCAATTACGTCATCAGGATCTCTATTTTTCTTTCCATTTTTGACCCCTAACTCTTTTCTAAACAAAGCTATTTCCTTATCTATATCATCAGGTTCAGAAATATCTTCTCCATAGATTCCTTTTTGGTAAATTTTCAAAGAACTCTTTACACTCTCAGAAATATACTCTACAATAGGAATAATTTGTCCGTTATCTGCCTGAGAAAGACATGCATAATATTCATTCTTTGTTTCTTGCCTAATTACTGAGACTGGATATCCAAACTTTAAAAGAATAAAATTAGTTAGTATCCTTGTCATTCTTCCATTTCCATCATCAAAAGGATGAATTGCAACAAATCTGTGATGAAAAACAGAAGCCAAAACAAGAGGGTGTATATCCTGATTACCCGCAGAAGTATTGTACCAATCTACTAATTCCTTCATCTTAATCGGAGTCTCCTCTGGGGTAGCATAATAATGAATCTCACCTGTTGCGGTTTGAACATGATTTGGAGAAGTTTTATATATACCTGATTGTATGAGCTTCTTGGTTTTTAAACCGTCTTTTGTAACTGCATCGTTATGATAATCTTTTCCAAGTACAAGTTTATGTAAACTTCTTATATCAGTTTCATTTAAATCTCTTTTACTAGCCACCATATCCATCATAAAATCAATAGCTTCATTGTGACCTTTGATATCTAAAGCATCTTTTAAAGGTTTCCCCTTTGCTGTTATTCCCTCCATTAGCAGAGCAATAGTTTCTCCATAAGTAAAAGAATTCCCTTCAATAGCATTTGAATTATAATTCCAATCTAACCTAAGTTTTTGAAAAATCTTGTCCTTTAACTCATTAGGTAGTGGTCTATGTTTATCTATTTCTTCTTTTAAAACATCAACTTCTTTCAAAAAAGGAAGTTCTTTACTTAATTTAACTACTGTATCCATTTTATCATTTTCTAACAATTGTAAATTTAGTTTATATTTTCAAAAGTGCGACTAAGAAAATTAATACAAAAGTTTGACTATCTTCCAATGACTATACTTAAACTGTTTTTTATATCCCACTTTGTTATATACTACAAAACTTTTACATTCGTATAGATATCTTCTATACATTGTAACAATGAAGAACTGGAAAAATATTTTTTTACCATTGTGCCTGATTAGTATACATCTATTTGGTCAAAATAGTGTTTCTGGCTATGTATCTCTTGAAAATCCAGAGGATTGGGAAAATAAAGTCTATTTAAGCAAAATTCATCTAGAAGAAGGTGCTAATTCTTTTACTGCTACTCCGATCGATTCATCAATAATAACAAAAGAAGGTTTTTTTGCATTTGATCAAGACTTATTTACAACAAAAGAGCATATTTACAAAGTAAAGCTTAAGCCCATTTCTACGAAAGACAAAAAAAATATTTCAAACAAAATAGAACATTTTAAATTATTCATTCTTTCTAAAAAAGATACACTACATTTTAATAAAGGTGAAGCCCTTTTTAAAAAATATACTACAAACAATGTTGCAGATCTAGAATGGCAAAAATTAAAAACATTTGAAGCTCAATATGAAAACTTAACCGATGATTTTGATCCCAAACAATACTTACTGGAAACCAAAGGGTATGTCAAAGATTCTTTGCAAATACTTTTAGTAAAACTCATAGGTATCAAAAAACTTGACGATCAAAATCTATTAGAAAAAGATGCCAGAGCCAATCCCGAATATTATGTAAGTTTATTACAAGAACTAAAATCCAGTGAACTCGACCCTTCTACATATCTATATTTAGAAAATAAATTAAGGATCATCACTCAGGAAATTACTGATCAAAAATATAAAATGAGTTTATGGATTAATGGTGTGACTAGTTTGGTTATTCTAATTCTAGTTCTAGTAGTGATTAAATTCTTTAAAAGGTTAAAAGAAAAAAAATCTATACCTTTAAGTAAGCAGGAAAAAATTATAAAAGATCTTATTCTTTTGGGTAAAAGCAATAAAGAAATTGCAAATGAATTGTTTATTAGCCTAAGTACTGTAAAAACTCATATAACTAACATTTACAGCAAATTAAATATTTCTAACAGAAAAGATTTATTACTTAAAAAGTAAAATCATACTGGTACTAGTACTTTTTCAGGCATAGCTTATTCTGCTTTTTTATCATTTTGGATAGTTATTTGCTTCAAAAAACAATGAAGCGAATCTTTTCCTACTTCCTCTTATTACTCTCTTATATTGTATATGGACAATCAAATTATACCTTATCAGGTTTTGTGTCGAATCAAAACAATATACCTGTAAAAACTGGAAATGTATTACTACTTGATGAAAACTCTAACCTTGTAAAGTATGCCCTTATCATAGAAGGAAAATTTACTTTTACGCACCTAAACACCAACAAATATATCGCAACCATCACCTCTTTAGGCTATAACAAAGAATCAAGAACTCTTTTTTTGGATGAAGATAAAATCCTTAACATCCAATTAAAAAAAAGTGTAATCGCTCTCGATGAAGTTACTATTAAAGCAAACAAGAACAACGTAACTATAAATAATGGTAACTTGAAAGTAACTATCAAAAATTCTATTTTCGAATCGCTACCATCAACTATAGACATATTGTCTAAACTCCCAGGGATTCAAATCAACCCCAATCAGGAATCTATTTTTGTAGTAGGAAAAGGAAGCCCTCTTATATATCTCGACAACCAACGAATTAGCCTGGATCAACTTAAATCATTATCCGTAGAAGATATAAAGGACATAGAACTCATAAGTAACCCTTCAGCCAAATATGAAGCTCAGGGAAGAAGTCTTATTTTTGTCACAAGAAAACATAACACTATTGATGGGTATAAAATTCAATTATCTGAAATAGCATCAATAAAAAAAAGGTTCAATAACTATCTAGAAGTAAACTCAAATTATAAAAAAAACAAATTAGAACTTAGATCTAATTTTAATTACAATCAACTAGGCTTTTGGGAAGGCGCTAGTTCTGAGCTTGCTCTTTTAGAAAACAATATCAAATCTCAATATCAAGTGACGGCAACAGGTCCCAGACCACAGTATATTATAGGTAGTGGTATATTTTACCAATTTAACAAAAATGATTATATCTCAGGGCAAATAAACTTAAGAGCACAAACCGATAAATTCCCTCTTAAAACCAATAGTATACTGCAACAAGAAACAAGAGAGGATCATATATTAACCGAAGTACAAAATGATGAAAAAAGAAATTTCTTAAGTAGTAATATCAACTTCAACAAAAAGATCAATCCCTCAACCAGTTTATTTTTTGGTTTTCAATATTCTAACTACATCAGACATCCTAAAAGCAGTATTTTTAATAATTTCAATAAAAAAGGTTTTGAATTATTACAGAATAGAGATCAACGATACGAAATAAGCTCTTTTGCCAGTAAAATTGACATTGAAAAAAGAATCAGTAAACGTGTGAAATTAGAAATCGGTGGTAGTATATCTAATGCCAATGCCCTTGCTTACTCCAACTTTAGCTTCATAAACCCCATTAATACGACTATCTCCAATTATGATTATAAAGAATCTAATTATGCCTCCTATGGTCAACTGTCAGGAAATTTGAACATAATTGAATATTCTATGGGTATGAGACTAGAAACCAATATTGTAAAAGGAGGGTTCAGAAGTGATAATGATTTATTAATAAATAGAAAACAAACTCAATATTTTCCAAAAATAAAAATTAATATACCTATTGATAGTACCAAAAGTATTTCTTTTAACTATAGCAAGACAATAAGAAGACCGCATTACTTAAATGCCAGTTCAATTAGCACGTTTATTAACCCTTTAGTAGAATTCTCAAGAAATGTAAACCTAGAGTCAACCATAATAGAAGAAGTATCTACTATTTTTCAATACAAAAAATCCACACTTGACATCAATTATTATAAGGAAAACAACCCTGTTTTCTACGATGTAATTTATGATTCTTTAGAAAATAGAGTTATATCTTCTCCACAAAATTTTGAAAAAGAATCTGGATATCAAATACGGTTTACGAATTTAGCATCATATAAATTTTGGAACTCTACAAACTCATTAACATTAACTCACAATAGTATTAAAAACTCTACGGCAATTAGTAATGAGGCAAAGCCATATCTTTATTACCACTCAAGTAATGAATTCAAACTTTCTTCTAAAACAACCTTAGGTTTAATTTTTTGGGGATTTACTAAACGAAATCAAAGTGTTTTTAAGAGAAATGCTCTTTTTGTGGCAAATGCATCTTTTTCAAAAACCTATTTTAATACTCTAATGGTGGCTATAAATTTTAACGATATTTTTAAAAACTTTGTGTATCAAGATAATTTTACTTCTAATAATATTGCTGTTCAGAATAATTTTTATGTGGATGGAAGAGAAGTTTCATTCACTATTAAATATTCCTTTGGACAAACAAAAAAATCATCCTTCAGAAATAAGAATATAGACCCAAATCTAGATCGAATACAATAACAATTTACACAGCTTATTCTCAACACCTTTTTCAAATCATATGGGGCAAGCGCCCCTACAATCTATTAAGAACATACAATTATTTTAAAAGCTATACCAAAAACGGCTAACACATAAATATACTTTAACCTTCTGTTACAATTTTCCTAAATGCTATTTTTCGAATATTGCTTTTTAGTAATTTTGATATACATAATACAAACCAACCATTACTTATGAAACATTTATTGATTCTGATTATTTCGATCGTAATTTTAAGCTGTACCAAAAACAAAAAAGAAGAAAACCAAACCTCTGTTACTACTGATAACAAAAAGGAAATGATTCCTACAGAACCAGATGGAGGCATTGGAGATGGCGGTTTACCTATAATAGACAACTATATCCAAAGCATCGAAAAAGCTCATAAAAAACCTGATTTTTTAAATCATAAAGCAATAAGTTTTAATATCAATGTTTTTTTTGATGGAAAACAGCATCTCGATGGAAAAATTACAATGCTTACTAATTCTACCAAAATTAGAATTGATAAAACAGATGATAGTAAATTGATCTATACAGGTAAAAATGTTTTTTTATGCCCTGAAGATGCCAAAGATGCAGGGGCTCGTTTTGATATGTTTACCTGGTCATATTTTTTTGGTTTTCCTTATAAACTAAATGATCCTGGAACAAAACTAGAACTTGAAGATTTGAGAATTCTTGATGGTATAAAATACCAAACAGCCAAACTTTCTTTTGAAAAAGAGGTTGGAGATTCACCAGAGGACTGGTATATTTTGTATACCGATCCAAAAGATAAAATTTTAAAATCGGCAGCTTATATTGTAACTTACGGGAACGATGGTGATATATCAAAAGCTGAAGAAGACCCCCATGCTATCTACTATAAAGATTTTATTACTATCGAAGGAATTCCATTTGCTACCAAGTGGGAGTTTTTTGGTTGGACCGAAGAAAAAGGTATAACGGATAAATTAGGAGAGGCTACAATTACAGATATTACCTTTCTAGAAGAAGAAGGTTCTATTTTTGAGACTCCGGAAAATGCTAAGGAGATTAAGTTGTAATACTACCACTATTTAAATGTAATATAGCCCTCTAAAATAAATTTTAGAGGGCTATATTGTGATATTTTCTTATTAGCCTCCTTTTAGTTATTTGCTATATCATTAAGATCAGGTATATCTTGAGTTTTTGATGATCTAGAAGTACCACATTGCCCTATTCGATTCCAGCCGCTAGAGGTTCTTTCATATAAATAGCCTCTGTAAGTTACACGATCACCAGGCTGATAATTTTGTGAGCTTGACCAAGGAGCAACTCCTTCACAAATATCATTTCCTCCTCCTCCAGGATACATAATACCTGTACCAGAGATATCACCAGAAGACAGTCCATTTCTTTGCGCATTATATGTAGATCCATTTTTTCGAACTATGGTTGGTTGACCATTAGCAGAAAAAGCGTAAGAGCCATATAACATAATCGAATTAAAATCTAAAGAATTCGTATACTCATCTCCATCATTTCCTTGTTGAGTATACGTCTGAAAGTTAAATGATCTTCCTGATTGTATATTCTGAAAATTAATGGTTATGTACTGATCTCTATCTTTTCTACTTTGTTCATGCCATAACCCAATAGCATGCCCAATTTCATGTATTGTATTACCTGTAGAACATCCACTTGCCAAATTAATATCTTGTCTACCTCCTGTACGCCCTACATAAGATGAACACCCATTACCAGATTTGAAATAGATATAAGCACTTTGATTTGTTCTTCTTACAAATTTAAGGCTTGTTTTGGCTTCCCAATGTGCTATTGCATCGGTAACCCTTGCTTGATTAGGCAAGCTACTTTGTATACTGTAATATACTGTATTATTTGGCCACCTTCTTCCAGTTCGACCAACACTTTTGCCATTTTTTGAAGACGCCATATTATCAGGAATAACATGCATATCTCCTTGCATAATATACTCACCATTTATCTTCTCTACCTCAACGGATTGTCCATTAAGTTGAATAGTTACCAGCTTTCCGGTAGTTTCAGGATAAGCCTGTTCTTGTAAAAAACCTTTTTCAGTTGTTGTAATAGTTTCTAATTGCCCCTGAGCATTGTCAAATTGTTCACTTTCGCAAGAAATAAAAGTTGTGCATGCAGTGAAAGCTAAAACACCTATTACGGTGTTTTTAAATACTGTTTTCATAATTAATAATATTTGAGTTTGTGTAATTCTTTTAACTCTGATCAATTCCTTTTATTGTTGCAAATACAATAAATTATTGCCTAAAAAATTGTAGTAAACTCTTGTTTTATCACACATTATCTAATCACATAGTGTAAAAGATGCCAGTATTTTTTGTATCTTTAAGAAGCACACATTTTTTTAAAACTTTATTCTCATGACTCCGCTTTTTAAAAAACTACAGCTCCCGCCCTCATTAGATGAGATATTGATCCTTAATGAACCTAAGGGATTTTGTAAGGAACTAGATTGCCTTAAAGACGTAATGGTAAAAGAATCTTTGATTCAGGTATCAGAAGTTGATTTTGCTATTGTGTTTATAACCGAAAAAAAACAAATAGAAAATCGTATCGAAACAGTTTATCCCAAATTAGTGGGTGATGCTATATTATGGTTTGCTTTTCCTAAAAAGAAATCTAAAAATTACACTTCAGAAATTAGTAAAGATTATGGTTGGGGTGTATTGGGTGATTATAATCTCAAACCAGTAAAACAAGTCTCTATAGATTCTGACTGGACAGCACTTCGTTTTCGAAAAGTCAGTTTTATTAAAGAAAATACAGATAAAAAAAGTTTTAGCCTTAGTAGAGCAGATAAGAAAAAACCAACTAGTGTTTAATAAGTTAGTACTTATACACTTTAGCTTTAATTTTTATAATCGCAAAGGTTTTCCATTTAATTCGGTCTAAAGAATTAACGAGAATAATACCATTTTATCTTCCACATCATAAACTACTGGTTTATTTAAGCGGTATTGCAGATTTTTTTGCAGATCTTGAAATACTATTTGTAGAAACCAAAACTATTTCGATTTGGGTTCTGATCGTAATGTTAATTTTATTTTCCCCGTGCATATCCAGATACTTATAAATAAAAAGGCTAGTTTACATCTACCTAAATCAATTTTAATATTCAGATTATTATTCCAATTCCCTCTATTGTATTGGGTACGCCAATACCTATAGCCTTATCAAAGGTTTATAACTAAAGGCAGAAAGTAACATCCAACTGACAGACGGCGTAGTAAAAACAAAAATCACTTATATGAAATGCCTCTCTGCAAAGAGGTAAAAACACTTTTTCTTATTTAATGACCCGATAGGGCTCTTTATTATAACTCATTGAGTTAATATCATAATGACTATTCTTAAGTAATACTATTGCAACAAAGCTTAATATGCAATATATAGAAGCCAAAAACCAATAATTGACATCCAAAAAGAACAGCATAAAAAATGTAAATAATGTTATGGTTGCAATTAATACTTCTTTGGTAAAAATTCCTAAAATCAAAAACATTCCGATTACGAATTCTTCAAAGGGCACTAAAGGAGCTAGAGCCTCTATAAGCTCTATATTGAATACTTTAGCACTACCAAAATACACATCCAATCTATCCAAAAATTTTGAATACCTAATAACATTATAAATACTGTAAAAAATCAAAAATATCCCTAGTGATATTCTTGTAGCCCGATATATAAAAAATTTAATCCTCATTATGAGATTTGTGTAAAATTTTGTGGTGCAAATTTAAAACTCACTTCAACTTCTATTCTTGTAAAAAATTACGGATAACTTGTACATAAATCCTGTAATCTATTCGTTATCAACAGCATCAAACCACGCTACCAAAACCACTTGGGCAAAAAGAATCCTTTTTTATTGATTTTATTTTTGTAACTTTAAAAATGTTAAATAATTCTTTATGAACCGTTATACCTTGCATGAGACTTTTGTAGTGCATCAGTATGCTATTGATGAATGGGAAGCAAAACCTCATAACCATAACTATTTTGAGATAATTTTTATCGAAAAAGGTTATGGGTATCATACTATTAATGGTATTCGGTTTCCCTATAAAGAAAATGATATTTTTTTGCTAGCGCCTGAAGACACTCATCATTTTGAAATCGAGAAACGTACTAGTTTTACCTATTTCAAGTTTACAGAACTTTTATTTTCCAGTAAAGTTAATTTGCCCGACAGGCAATACTGGCTGCAGAGAATTGAACAATTACTGCATCAACCCAATATTATCCCAGGGGATGTAATCTCTCATGAAGATGATAGAAAAATCATTTGGGATATACACAATGTTGTATTAGAAGAATTTAGAAATGAGAAAATCTATTATCAGGAGATTATTTCTAATGCAATAAGTACTATTTTAAGTATCATTGTTCGTAACATTTCTGAAAAATACAACTCGCATCAAAAGAACATTCCTGTAAATCATACCAAAATTGACTTAATTTTAAGCCATATTAGACAACATGTATATGACAATGACCTTACTAAGATCAATTTTTTGGCCAATAAATTTAATATGTCACAAAGTTCAATTAGCACATATTTTAAGAGAAAGACAGGAGAATCAATACACCAATATGTTACAAAGTATAAAATGAAGCTTGTAGAATACCGCTTGCAACATACAGAATTTACTATTGCAGAAATTGCATATCAATTGGGGTATACAGATGAAAGTCACCTTACAAAAACTTTCAAAAAGTATTTTTCAATGTCTCCAAAGCAATATCGAAAAGAACTCGCCATCCAATAAGAAGCTATCCAAATATTTCATTTAGTATTTTTGCTAATCGAACTCCTCCTTTTTGTAATTGAGTTCGTACTACCGGGAAATAATTATACATGTATTTATATCCAAGTTTTTCTCCAACATTTGCAGAAGCATATACTTCTTGAGCTAATTTTTGAGATTCATACACCCAATCTAAGATAGTGCCACTTTGGATATCTTTAATTTGTTTTTTTGATAGTACATTAGCATTTACAGCTAATTCAGTATAACTCATCCCATAATAATCTATCATCTCACTATCCCAAACCCTATGAAGATTGGAGCCTTCTCTAAACCAACGCACTTGAATATCATTTCCTCCCTTATCTTCTCCTCTACCAACATGCAACGGTTGATGAAGATCTCCAACAAAATGCACCAGCATTTTAAGATAAAATTCCTTATCCTTACTAGTAGATTTTTTATTTTTAAGAACCTCTATGCACTTATCAATTCCCTGAACCAAATCTCCATATTCGTTAGGGCTTTCTTCTCCATACTTTTTATCAAACGAAAAGTTAACATAATGCCACGGGCTATATCCTTTGTACTGCTTATCACTTTTAATTTCATCTGCAAAAACAGAAACAAAAGCAAGCCCTTTTCCGCTAAGAATGTTAGCTACATTGCGTTTAGCTTTCTTCGTCAAATATGTATCCGCAATCTGTCCCGTTACTCTATGACCAGTCTTGCCCCAATCATAATCTGACGAAAATCCAGATAACGAAATTAATAACAGTACAAATAAGCATTTATGTTGAAGTTTCATTTGTTTATATTTTGAGACAAAGATAAAAAAGGGTATGTTAGTGATTCGTTAAAATAATCATTATCACATAAACAATTTGTAATTGCATCTTAGTAATAATCCAAACCAAAATATACTAATAAATTTATCGTTCTATTGTTTATGCTTATTATTTTAACCGTAAGGCAATTTTACCGTTAAACAGTTTGTTATAAATTATTTATCCCATATAAACAAACATACATTATGAAGAGTAAACTTTATCTACTGATGACCTTGATCACTGCATTATGCCTCGCTCAAGAAAAAGAATATAATTCTGCTGTGGTCAAAATCAACAAATATATAGAGGGATCTTTGGTTACTCCATACTCTGATCACAATGTTCCTTTAGTTATTTTTATTATGGATTCGGGTGCTATTAATAGAGATGGCAATGATAGAATGTCTAAAAATGATACTTTTAAAAAGCTATCACATGAGCTAGCCAGATTAGGAATTGCTTCATATCGCTACGACAAAAGGCTTTTTAAAATGGATCATCTAGGTATTAAAGAGCATGAAATTTCTCTGGATCATTTTATAGAAGATGCTATATCAGTTATAGATTATTTTAATAAAAACGAAAAGTATCAAAAGATTGTTATTGCTGGACATGGGCAAGGTTCTCTTATAGGAATGATTGCTGCAAAAGGAAAAGCAAACGGTTTTATATCTATTGCTGGAAATGCTGTTTCGATTGATCAAGTAATTATAGAACAAATTGCCAAACAAGCTCCTGGGCTAGACAAAAGTGCATATGTCGCTTTTAAACAACTAAAAGAAAACGGAAGAGCAACTGGTTATGATCCTGCACTTGAATCTATTTTTAGATATGACTTACAATCTTTCATGAGATCATGGATGAAGTATGACCCTTCTGAAGAAATTCTAAACCTAGAAATGCCAATCTTAATCATACACGGTGATAAAGACCTACAGGTAGAACTAGCACAATCAGAAAAATTAAAAGAAGTAGCCCCACAATCTGAATATCTATTTGTCCAAAATATGAATCATATTCTGAGAGAAATTAAAGGATCTCGATTAGAAAATCATAAATCATATAATGAACCCTTTAGAAAAATAATACCTGAAGTTCTAACAGGTATTGCTAACTTTGTTAATCAATAGTTAATTTATAAAATTAAATAACTCAAACCATAAAAATCTAATGTCGCATCGTATTGTATTCACAGACATTGATGGAACTTTGTTAAATCCCCAAAGAGAACTTTCTGACTTTACTATTTCTCAAATCAAAAGAATTAAAAACACTATACCGGTAGTTCTTATTTCTTCAAGAATGCCAGATGCAATGCATCACTTACAGGAAGAATTAGAAATACAAAATCAGCCTTTAATCTGTTATAATGGGGGATTAATCTTAGTAGATCAAAAACCAGTTCATTCTACATTTATATCTCCTGATATTATAGAAAAAATTAGTAACTTTAATCTAGAACAGAAATTTCATATTAGTCTGTATCACAATAACGACTGGTTTGTTCCTGAAATGGATTTTTGGGCTAAGAGAGAAGCTAACAACACTAAGGTAAATCCGGTGGTAAAACCGATTCAAAATGTGATAAAGGAATGGAGAACGAATAGTAAAGGAGCTCATAAAATTATGTGTATGGGTGAAGAGGCATATATAGATCAAGCATATGCTTTTTTAGAAGACTCTTTTGGTGACACCTTACACCTATATCGTTCTAAACCAACCTATATAGAAATAGCGCATAAGAGTATTTCCAAATTAACAGCAATAGAAATCTTGCTAGACACTCATTTTGAAATCCCTATCTCCGAAGTAGTCGCATTTGGAGATAATTATAATGACATCGATATGCTAAAAGCTGTAGGAACAGGGGTAGCTGTTGCAAATGCAAAACCCGAAACTATAGAGATAGCAGATACCGTAACACTGGAGGGAAAACAAGATGGAGTAGCAACTTATATTCAAAAAAACATTTTATAACTGTGCGAAAAACGATTAAAACCATAAAAAGCTTAGTATTTGTAGTTGCAATATGTAATTTGATAATTAGTTGTAAAACTACTAAGCCTGTTAAGAATACTAAACCAATAATTATAAGTGCCACATTAAATCTTGTCAACGTAGTAGATGACAAAATAAAGGTAGAAGTTAAAATAAAAAACCTTGATCAGGACACTATTAGCTACTACTTGCCAAAAATTGTTCCTGGAACGTATCAGAATGATAATTATGGGAAATATGTTGAAGATTTCCAAGCTTTTGATCTTCAAGGCAATCCTATTCCTGTTCAAAAATTCAATGACAATCGCTGGAAAATTGATAACACCAAACAGTTGGATAAAATCACCTACTGGGTTAATGACACTTTCGATTCTGAAGACTCCCATGATGTCTTTTCTCCTACTGGAACCAATATTCTTAAAGACAAGAATTTTGTTTTAAACCTATACGCATTTGTAGGATACTTTGGTAACATGAAAGAGAATAAATACAAACTATTTATTAAGCACCCCTCTTTTTTAGAAGCTTCGACTTCGTTAGTAGAAGAATTGCCTGGCAACTCTTCTGCTGCTAAGAACGATATCGACTACTTTGTTTTCAAGAGATATGCAGATGTAGTCGATAATCCAATCATGTACTCAAAACCTAACAAAGTCACCTTTACCGTAAACGATATCGAAGTATTATTAAGTGTATATTCTTCTTCTAATAGCAAAGTTTATAAAGCGGCTTATATAATGCCTCAAATGGAGCGTGTAATCAGAGCACAAAAAAGTTTCTTGGGTGATATTAATTCCACAAAAAAATACAGTATTCTACTCTACTTATCATCTTCAAAATCAAACGATGCAAGAGGTTATGGAGCCTTAGAACATAATACCTCTACAGTAGTTGTATTGCCAGAATCTCTCTCTCCAGAAAAACTTGATGAAGCGCTAACTGATGTAGTTTCTCATGAATTTTTTCATATCGTAACCCCACTAACTTTACATTCTGAAGAAATACATAATTTTGATTATAATAACCCAAAAATGTCTGAACACCTTTGGCTATATGAAGGTACTACAGAATATTTTTCGATGTTGTTTCAAATTACTCAGGGGTTAATATCAAAAGAAGAATTCTTTGAAAGGATAATTGATAAAATAGAAGCTTCATCTTCTTTTGATGACACTGTTGCTTTTAGTACAATGAGTAAAAATATTCTGGTCAATCCATACCGTAAAAATTATAGAAATGTATATGAAAAAGGGGCGTTAATCTCCTTATGCCTTGATATCATTATGCGAGAAAATAGCGGAGGTGTCCTTGGCATATTAGATCTCATCAAAAATTTATCCAACGAATATGGAATTGACACTCCTTTTGAGGACAAAAAACTAATTGCGGCAATAGAAAAAGCTTCATACCCCGAAATTCGTTTGTTTTTAGAAAAACATGTTACTGGAAACACCCCTATAGATTATGAATATTATCTCAACAAGGTCGGCATCCATTATGGAATAAAAAACATACCTTCTTCTTACTTTATTTTTAAACAAGAGCCTTTTGTTACAGGGTCTGAAGCTTCTAAAGAGGTAATTTTTACTTCTGATATACCTTTTAATAGTTTTTTAAAAGGTCTTGGTATCATCGAAGGAGATGTTTTGATAAGTATTAACAAGAAAAAATACCGTCTCAAAAATATTTATGACCTATTCGGGGATTCTAATAAATGGAAAATAGGAGACGAAATTACTTTTAAAATCAAGCGGAATGGTAAAGTTATGACCCTTACATCTAATGTTGTAAAGCCTACTGTAGAAAAAATAATACTACAGCAAGATCCAAAAGCTACAGAACTTCAAAAAAAGTTATTCGAATATTGGGTTAACGAGTAAAAAATCCTCTTCAATGGTGGTATGCTTTGGTCTTCTTTAAATTAAATGTATTTTGCAATACATCTTTTTAATCACACAATCACTAATGAAGAGCATTCCTTTTTTTACAGATGACACTATTGTATTTGGTATTTTATTACTTTGTTTAGGGTTAGTTTTTTACACTTCTTCTATCAACAAGGGTTTCTGGAAAACTTTCTACAAATTTGTTCCTGCCATTTTATTATGCTATTTGCTACCTGCAATATTTAATTCTTTAGGTCTTATAGCTCCCAAATGGGAAGAGTTAGACGCTGATGGCAATATAATTGAGAAATCAACTAAAGTATACGATGTTGCCAAAAATTATTTATTACCTGCCGCTTTAGTATTGATGACACTAAGTATTGATCTCAAAAGCATTTACAATCTGGGTCCCAAGGCGCTCATTATGTTTTTAACTGGTACCCTGGGTGTTGTCATAGGTGGGCCAATCGCGGTTCTTCTTATCTCTTTTGTTTCGCCCGAGACGCTTGGTGGATCAGGATTCGATGCTATCTGGAGAGGACTCTCTACATTAGCAGGTAGTTGGATTGGTGGTGGTGCCAATCAGGCTGCAATGCTAGAAATTTATAAATACAATCCCGAGAAATATGGAGGGATGGTAATAGTAGACATTGTAGTTGCTAATATATGGATGGCTATATTATTGCTAGGTATTGGTAAGAGTGAAAGAATTGATCGCTGGTTGAAAGCCGATAATAGTGCAATCAAAGCTTTACAACAAAAAGTATCCAGTTATTCTGAAAGCATAACCCGAAACCCTACTTTAACAGATTATATCATTATGCTTTCGATAGCATTTACTACAGTGGGGCTTGCACACTGGGGAGCTTCAGGAGTTTCTGATCTATTATCTAGTAATTTCGAAATATTTAATGACAAGAGTTCTGCATTATCATCATTTACATCCAAATTCTTTTGGATGGTAACTATATCTACCGCAATAGGAATTATCTTATCATACACAAAAGCCAAACGATATGAAGGGGCTGGCGCTAGTAAAATAGGTAGTGTTTTTATTTATATCCTCATCGCCACAATAGGAATGAAAATGGATATTAGTAGTATTTTTGAAAAACCTGGACTCATAGCAATTGGTCTTGTATGGATGGCTATCCACGTTTTACTTCTTATCGGAGTTGCCAAATTAATTAAAGCTCCCTACTTTTTTCTTGCAGTAGGTAGCAAAGCTAATATAGGAGGAGCCGCTTCTGCCCCTGTAGTCGCTGCTGCTTTTCACCCTTCTCTGGCAACTGTAGGCGTTCTTCTTGCCGTTTTTGGGTATGTAGTAGGAACTTATGGCGCAATTTTATGCACTATCCTAATGCAAATAGCAGCTGGGAGTTAACAAAAGTAGGTTAGATTATAAAAATCTATGTCTCATTTTAAAATAAAACTTGCATCTTTGTGTCCCCAATTAAAAACCAAAAAATTGAGCATGAAGTATTTTTCTATTCTATCATTATTAATTGTTATTTTAATCAGTTGTACTTCTCCAAAAGAAGGAAATCTTACAATTTCGGGTAATATAAAAGGATTAAAAAAAGGAACTCTTTATTTGCAAAAAATACAGGACACTGTTTTGGTCAATTTGGATTCGGTAAATATCGATGGTAATTCTGAATTTATGTTCGTATCCAACCTTGAAGAACCTGAAATTCATTATTTATATCTTGATAAAAATGATGGAACCAGATATAATGACCGTATTGATTTTTTTGCAGAACCAGGGGAAATAATTATCACCACTAGTGTTCTTGACTTTGAAAGAGATATAAAAATACAAGGGGGTAAAAATCAAGATAAATATCTTGAATATAAAAAAATGCTAAAAAGATTTAATGAAAGAAATCTTAGGCTTATTAAAGAGAATTTTGAAGCTAGTAAACAAAAAGATGATGAAAAGCTTATAGAAAATGATAAAGCTTATAAAACTTTATTGAAACAAAAATACTTATACACTATCAATTTTGCAGTAAACAATAGGAAGTTAGAAGTAGCGCCTTACATAACTCTTAACGAAGTATACGATGCAAATATCAAATTTCTGGATACTGTAGCTAAATCTCTAAGTCCTAAGGTAAAAAAATCACTGTACGGCAAACAATTAATTAAGTATATAAAAGATAGAAAAGAGAAAGAGGCAGAAAATAACGATAAGTAATTTTCTTACATATATTTAGCGCGATTACCTATTGGAGAAGATCTACCCATAGACTTCTCCTTATTCTTTTTTCGAATATCTTCACAAAAACAGCTTATAATTGGTTTTTATCCTTACCATATGATATAACAGATAAAGCTCTAAACCATAACTATCCAATTTTTATAAGGTTTTAAAAAATTACTATCGTAACTTGTTTAAAATCTACAACTCTATAATAGGTTTTCCTTTTTTAAAATACTACCTCTTCAAATTGCACTGTCTATATTTCTACAGGAAACGTTTCCTTTAAAAACATAGAGGTTTCGTTTTTTTGCTGACTAAAATTGATCTTATTTATTAAAAGCTAGACCTTTAAACAAAAAAAAGTCCTAAACATTATATTTTAGGACTTTATAAAGAGCCGATGGAGGGACTCGAACCCACGACCTGCTGATTACAAATCAGCTGCTCTAGCCAGCTGAGCTACATCGGCAAAAACGGTTGCAAATATAATACCTACAACCGTTTTTACAAATATTTTTTAGAAAAATTTTACAACGCATTTACTTTTTCTACCAAAGCCTTTGCTGTTTTTTCTAAATCCTCGCGAAGTGCTTTAAAATGCTTTGAAGGATTTTCTAGTTTACGCTCATTAGCTCTAGCCATAAAACCATCAAAAGATGTTATTGCTTCATCAATAATTGCTTCTCCAGCCTTTCCATCCTTACCAGGGTTTTCTAGTTCCCACACATAAACTTCTTCTATAATATCTCCTAAAACGTAGTTTATATCTTTCTTAAGGTCTCTCTTATTTGCCATATCAAATTTGTTTTATGCAAAATTAGTGTTTTCAATTAAATATAAGAGTGTTAAAACTTAACTACTCTCTGTTTTTTTATGTATTAGTATAGTTATTGGTGTTGATAGTCTTATACAAGTTTCTTATTTACCATCATAGATTACAAAATTACGTGGGGTTTCATACAAGGTTATTTCTATATCGTATGAATCAGCAATCTTATTACGCAACCTGTTCCATATAACCACAGCAATATTTTCTACAGTCGGATTCATATTTTTAAATTCTTCTACCTCTTCATTAAGGTTTTTATGATCCATATACTCTTCTACTTCTGTTTTGATGTAGTCTTTTAAAATTTTAAGATCCATTAAAAACCCTGTTTCGGGATCAATTTCTCCTATAACGGCTACAACAAGTTCATAGTTATGACCATGATATTTTGGATTACTGCATTTACCAAATACCTGAAGGTTTTTTTCATCACTCCAATCCTTCCTATACAATCTATGTGCAGCATTAAAATGAGCTTTTCTACATGCTTTAATCCTCATAAGGTTATATGTGAATAAAATTTATTAAAGATGATCTTAAACCATTCTGTATATACGTCTGGGTGTTGAGAAATATCATTTTTAACCGCTTCAATTGACATCCATTTCCAATCTGCTACTTCTTCGGGGTTGATTTTTGGATCCTCTAGGTACTCTCCTATTAATACATGGTCATATTCATGCTCTGTAAGACCATTATCAAAAGGTGCTTTATATATAAATGATACCGAATCTTTTAATGGGGTAACAAATCCCATCTCTTCCTGCAGTCTTCTCATACCTGCTTCTATATTGCTCTCACCTTCTCTTTGATGGCTACAACACGTATTTGTCCACAAACCTGGAGAATGGTATTTGTGATGAGCCCTCTGCTGAAGCATTAATTCATTCTTATCATTAATAACAAATACCGAAAAAGCTCTATGTAGTACAGCTTTTTGGTGTGCTTCAAGCTTAGGCATTAATCCTATTTGCTCATCATTCTC
The DNA here is from genome assembly GCF_002895435.1 of Aquimarina sediminis. GTDB lineage: Bacteria > Bacteroidota > Bacteroidia > Flavobacteriales > Flavobacteriaceae > Aquimarina > Aquimarina sediminis. The sequence goes on along the minus strand of NZ_POYJ01000008.1, from coordinate 155,255 downwards.
ATTAACCAGGATAACTTTTTCTTCTTCTTTCATTCTTTTTAATTGCTCCAAAATTACAAAATCATATGAGTAATTCATAATCCTTGAGATCAGCTGGTAAATTTGAACTTTAGGATAAAAAACACAAAAGAGTATTACCTTATAAATTGATTCAAATAAGATATTACCTCTTTAAACTTATTAAAAAAACTCTTACGATATATATGATAATAAAAAACACCTTAACAAGTAAGGCGTTTTTATATTTATTTGATTAACGTGATCAAAATCATTTAAGAATAATAAACTCACTTCGTCTATTTAACTGATATTCATCTTTTTTACAATTAGTCTCGTTACCACAATCATTAACCGGCTGTGACTCTCCAAATCCTTTTCCTGTCAATCTATCTGATGAGATACCTTTATTAACCATATATTTTACGGTTGCTTCTGCTCTTTTTTCTGATAAATACAAGTTGTATGCATCTTCTCCATGGCTATCTGTATGTGATCTAACCTCTATTTTCATGTCAGTATATTGATTCATCACTTCTATCACTTTAGCCAGCTCTACTTTTGCATCAGAACGTATATTATACCCTCCAAAGTCAAAGTAGATAGGTTTTAGGGATAATACTTTTGCCAAGTCATCACCTACATCAGCAGATTTTATTTTCTTCTCTAAAGCAAGTGGAGTATCTAATATCTGACTTTCCTTAAGCGTATTTATCAACTTTTCTAAAGTCACATACTCTTCTTTTTCTGCTCTTACAAAATAAGAAGACTCGCACTCTACCACTTGTTTATAACTTGCTTGGTCATCAGTCACAAAGCTTTGCACCAAATTATTATTACTATCGTATATAGAAACTTTAGTTCCTGGAAGTAACTCCTTGGTATCCTTATCTGTTACTAATCCTTCTATAGTAATTTTACAAGGTTCTTTTAAATCTTCTAACTGTAGAAAACCATAAATATCATCACTCCCTTTTCCTCCGTTACGATTAGATGAGAAAAACCCTCTTTTAGATTTTACATCAACAACATAAGCAAAATCGTCTTTTGAACTGTTAATAGGTCGCCCAATATTTATAATCTTTTGCTCTCTCCCAGGTTCTAAATTAAGGTTTGCAACATATACATCTAACCCTCCTAATCCAAGGTGACCATCTGATGAAAAATACAATCTATTATCAGCACTTATAAAAGGAAATGTTTCTTTACCTTCTGTATTAATAGCATCTCCCATATTTTTAGGAGTACCAAAACTTCCATCGTCATTAATCACTACCTCGTATATATCGGATAACCCTTTACCTCCTGGCATATCTGAAGAAAAATACAATATCTTTTCGTTATCACTTAATGCAGGGTGAGCAACAGAATATTCATCATCATTAAATGGCAAGCTTTCTGGAGAAGTCCATTTACCTTGATCATTCTTATACGAACGATATATTTTTAATTTATTAGTCCCTTTTTCATCTCTTCCTATTTTTCCATTATTAAAATTATTTCTAGTAAAATAAATAGTTTTTCCATCTTTGGTAAAAACAGGTGTAGATTCATGAAATTTTGAGTTTATTTCTCCATCTAATCTTCTTACTTTAGAAAAAGTATTACTAATAGAATCGTATTCCGATTTAAATAGATTTAAAAAAGCTTCATCATTCCATTGATGAATTGTTTTCTTCAATGATAGCGTATCTCTCGAGGAGCTAAAAACGACGCTTTCTCCATAAAAAGCAGTTCCAAAGTCAGCAAATATCGAATTGATTGGCGAATTTTCTATTTCATACCTACCAGACTGAAAATCAATTTGTTTCAAATAATCAGATCCGTTTTTAAACAGTTTTGCGCGTTTATCACCATCACTAAGCTCTGCAAATTTCTGCATATATTTATCAGAATCTTCATACCTTTCTACTGATTTTAATGTCTGAGCGTATCTGAAGTAATATTCTGGCTTTACTTGATCAGGAAACGAATTCACCAATTCTTCATACCACTTTAACGCATCTTCAAATTGGCTATTGAAGTAATAGCTATCCCCTAGATTCATAAAAAGATCCGCACTTCTATATCCCTTTTTGACTACCTTAAGATATGTTTCTTGAGCATCGATATATTGATATCTATCATATTGATCTTTTGCTTTTTGAAGTTTTTTTTCTTGAGAAAAAAGAGTGCTACTTCCTGAAAAAAGTAACATAAAAACCAATAGTGACTTGAGTAAATACCGCCCCATAATTTTGTGTAATATTGTTTAAAGTTTAATTAAAAGAAACGTGGTGTTAACATTCTATTGTATTTCTTAAAGAGTTCGAATCGTAACATAACTTCGTAACTCCCATCATTAAATTGTGTTTGCCCTAATTCTGTTGTCTCTCTATCATAAGCAAAACCTATCATTAAAGAATCGGATATCTGAAAGCCTGCCATTGCACTTACAGCTGCACTCCATCTATATGCGGCTCCAAGAGTTAAACGATCATACAACAAAAAATTAGCAGAAAGATCTACTTGCAAAGGTGCTCCAAAAACAAGCTTACTTAAAACGGCTGGCTTAAATTTTACATCGTCACTTAAATCAAATACATGCCCAGCAATCAGATAATAATTAACACGTTCTTCTGCCAAAAAACTAACTGCCGTACTACTATTACTGGTCGTGCTTTCATCAAAATGATCTGTTTCCAAAAGATTAGGAGCACTTAAGCCGACATAAAATCGATTTGTATGATAATATATTCCTACTCCAACATTAGGGCTAAATTTATTATCAATATTGTTTTCAAACAAAGCATCATTACTATTAAATTGAGTTAACTTTTGAAAATCTACATTCAACAAGTGTCCTCCTGCTTTTAGTCCTAAACTTAATTTCCCATATTCTGAAGTTGGTATCGTATATGAAAAATCTATATCAAAATAAGTTTCATCAGTAGGACCAATTTCATCATTTACAATTGACAATCCCAAACCAATACGCTCACTACCTCCAATAGGTGTATTAAGGGTTATGGTTTGAGTTTTAGGAGCTCCATCTAATCCTACCCATTGGCTACGATGAAGTCCCATAACACTAAGCACCCCTCGACTACCTGCATATGCTGGGTTAATACTTACAGTGTTGTACATATATTGAGTATACTGTGCATCTTGCTGAGCACTTATAGAGGACGTAGTCATACTAATAACTACGAGCATAAAAATTAATAATAATTTATTCATAAGTGTTTTAATTCGATTAGGGAATAACAAATATATAATATTCCGAATACATTTATTTATTTAAATACAAGTAACCAGCCTTTGACTTACTAGTATTGCTTGCGTTTTGATATTTCAATACATAATAATATGTTCCTACAGGTAACCCATCATTCTCTTTGATAGTTTGTCTTCCTTCACTTATACCTTCAAAATATGCCACTCCTGGTTGTTCATATCCATCTCTTTCAAAAACTTTTACCCCCCATCGGTTAAATATTTCTAAGGTGTTATCAGGAAAATTTTCTAAGCCTACAATTCTGAATTGGTCATTGATACCATCTCCATTAGGGCTAATTCCATTATACACTCTAATTTCATCATCAACATCACCAATACTAACAAATCCATTATTCTCTTCAGTAGTAGTACCCACAACTGTTACTGTTGTTGGATCTGTTCCCTCTGTTTGAAAGCTACCTACTGGCAATGTTGTATTATCTATATCCACTATGGTTATACCTTCAGGCACATTAGCCAAGTAATCACCATCTGCATTTGTAGCTACTGTTTGCTCTACACCATTCACGTCTGTAATAACAATAGTAATCCCTTCCAGGTCCGGCTCATTAATACCTTGTATTCCATTACCGTTTAAATCATTATAAACATGTCCAACAACTGTAGCATTTGGAATAGCATTAACAGTAATTATTATAACCGCATCATCGCAAACCACAGGAGTCGCAACACTACATAACGTATATGTTATTGAATACTCTCCCGGAGGTGTATTTGGCGCAACAGATATTTCTCCTGTAATCATATCCAAGCTAACTCCATCTCCCAAATCAGGGTCTGCAATAGCAGTAATGGTAACATCAGTCCCTAAGCTTGCAGCATTATTATTTAATACATCATTATCATTAACAATATTTATAGAAGTACCTCCTACAGTACCATCTATACTTACACTATCATCATTGGCAATTATAGTTCCTGTCACTGTTATTACTATAGTCGCATTATCACAAACAACAGGCGTAGCCACACTGCATAAAGTATAATCTATTGTATAATCTCCTGGAGGAGTATTAGGAGCAACCGATACCTGACCGGTTACTGGATCAAAAGTAACACCATCTGTAGGGATAGGATCTGTAAATGTAGTAACTGTTACATCTGTCCCTAAACTTACCATATTAGCATTTAGCGTATCATTATCATCCACAACATTAATAGAGTTTCCTCCTATATTACCATCAACACTTACACTGTCATCATTTGCAACAATAACTCCTGTTACTGTTATTGTTACGGTAGCATTATCACAAACTATTGGCGTTGCTGTACTACACAATGTATAATCTATTGTATATTCTCCCGGAGGGGTATTTGGTAACACCAACACTTCTCCTGTAAAAGCATCTAAGCTAACACCATCCCCTGGATTTGGATCTGTAACACTCGTAATCGTTACATCTACTCCCAAATTTACAGGGTTACTATCTAATGTATCATTATCATCTACAATATTAACTGAGTTACCTCCTACATTACCATCTATACTAACACTGTCATCATTAGCTACAATAATACTTGCTACTGTAACCGTAACTGTAGCATCATCACAAACCAATACCCCACTCTCATCATTACACACGCTATAAATTATTGTAACAGAACTACCTTCTTCTCCAATAGCAGGAGTGTATCCCATCTCTCCAGTTGACGCATCAAAGGTCACAGTACCTCCAGCAGTACCTCCAACCTGAGATATACTGGTTGTGCCCAAGTTGGCAGCATCACTATTATCCAAATAATCATCATTTCCTAAAATATCAATACTTTCACTAACACCAACTGTTCCTGTAGCGGTATCATCTACTGCAGTAGCAACTAATGGGTTAGGATCACTTACATCAGGATTACCATCACCATCGGTATCGGGATCAACAATCTGTAAAACTAAATCATCTATAAAATTCCAGGTACCCTGGCAAGTCCCTGTTGCCATTACCTGAAATGAGAAAACACCACTCGAAGGAGCTGTGAATGTAACTGTAGGTCTACTCCAAACATCCTCAACGGTAGTCGTAGGAACGGTAGCTGTTAATGTCCCATCTAATCTAACTTCTAATTGGGGTACGCATGCAGCATGTCCAGGTCTTGTTTCTATAAGATAGTCAAAAGAGAATGAATACAACTCCCCCCCCACCAATGTAACATTTTGGCTTATTCCTTCTTGAATTGCTCCAAACATCCTAACTCCAACATAACAACCACCATCAGGAGAAGCAGTTCTGGGTTCATTTACAATATACCAAGCTCTCTGTGTTTCTGTAGATCTATCAGGAGTACCCATTCCGGTCCAACCATCTGGCACTACATCAAATGCAGCATTATCTGAGGTACAGTCAACACCAGCGACATCAAGACCAGGGTTTGTTAATATATTTTGAGCAAATCCACTATTAGAAAAAATTAAAACAACAAAAGCTACAATTCTAAAAAGTAACTTAAATTTTCTTTGCAAAAACTGAGTAAAATCTAACATACGCAATATACTAATCGATTAACATTATTTGGATTATCCTTTACATCAAGGCAATATTCTAAAGTGTCGTATCTATGCTCAAAATAGAGAGCAATAGATTTGTAGAGTGTTAACCCAATTGCATTGCCAACACATTCAAAAAAATACTTTTTGTAATCGAAAAGAGATTTACTTGGTCTAGTTTTTTCTTTAGAAAGAAAAACTAAAAGAGAAAAAACAAAGGTATCTAATTGTATATCCTTGTTTTGCCCCCACCAAAATTGTAATGATGTATTTTTTTTCATTTTGACAATGTATTTGTATTGTAAAGTAAAAACCAGAGGGGGCAATTAGTTTCTACAAATTCTTGTATTCAAAAAAACCTCACTAAAAGTAAGGTAATACCACATTAATATTTATTGCAAATATGATGATAGATTTACATTTTTCTTTATTTTTTTTTTAAAAATTATATTTTTTCGATAAGAAACTCAAATAATCGATAAAGACAAGTATAATTACTCAGCAAGCATCCATTTCTTACGAAAAAAAAACGCCAAAGTTTTGATATTTAGAACACTTCGTATATTTAGTATCCTTTTGACTAGATTGCATTTTTGCACTAGAATAGGGAAGTATTTTACAACATCCGATGAATAAGTCGTATTGTTCATTTTAGTACTATATTTGCATCCTCATTAGATCTAACACAAAACAGGTTATTGGTTTTTATAATATTATTAAGATATTCTTTAAAGCACCTTAATGAGAACTTGAAGATGCTATATTAAATTTTGCTCTAATACAGAATAGAAATTCTAATTACAACATTTTCAGATTTAGAACAATAAACAAACGAAGATGAAATTCATAGATGAAATTGGGAGACGAAGAACCTTTGGGATCATCTCTCATCCCGATGCAGGTAAGACTACATTGACAGAAAAATTATTACTTTTTGGTGGTGCAATCCAAGAGGCTGGTGCAGTAAAGTCTAATAAAATTAAAAAAGGAGCTACCAGTGACTTTATGGAAATCGAGCGTCAACGTGGTATATCTGTGGCTACCTCTGTTCTTGCTTTTGAATACAAGGACATAAAGATAAATATTCTCGACACGCCTGGTCATAAAGATTTTGCTGAAGACACCTTTAGAACACTTACTGCTGTCGATAGTGTTATCGTAGTTATTGACGTAGCAAAAGGTGTTGAGGAACAAACCGAAAAATTAGTGTCTGTATGTCGGATGAGAAATATTCCGATGATTGTTTTTATCAATAAATTAGATAGAGAAGGGAAAGATGCTTTTGAACTTCTGGATGAAATTGAACAAAAATTAGGTCTTACTGTAACTCCTTTAAGTTTTCCTATCGGGATGGGATACGATTTTAAAGGAATATATAATATCTGGGAGAAAAACATCAATCTTTTTAGTGGGGATAGTAGAAAAAATATCGAGGAGACTATTAAAATTTCAGATTTATCTTCTCAGGATCTCAATGATACTATAGGAGATACGGCGGCAGACACATTGCGTGAAGAATTAGAATTGGTTGAAGGTATATATCCTCAATTTGATAGAGAATCTTACCAAGAAGGCACACTACAACCTGTATTCTTTGGTTCTGCACTAAACAACTTTGGAGTTAGAGAATTACTCGATTGTTTTATTTCCATTGCTCCTACTCCCAGACCTAAAGAAAGTGATATTAGGTTAGTCAAACCTGAGGAAAAAGATTTTACCGGATTCGTCTTTAAAATTCATGCAAACATGGATCCAAAACATAGAGATCGATTAGCATTTATTAAAATAGTATCGGGAACCTTTGAAAGAAATGTGCCCTATCTACATACTAGGCATAATAAAAAGTTTAAATTTTCAAGCCCCAATGCTTTTTTTGCTGAGAAAAAGGAGATTGTAGACATATCATATCCTGGAGATATCGTAGGCTTGCATGATACAGGAAATTTTAAAATAGGAGATACTCTTACCAAGGGAGAAATACTTCATTATAAGGGAATTCCGAGCTTTTCTCCAGAACATTTTAGATATATCAACAATGCCGATCCTTTGAAGTCTAAGCAACTAGCTAAAGGTATTGATCAACTAATGGATGAAGGAGTTGCTCAGCTTTTTACTTTGGAACTAAATGGACGAAAAGTGATTGGTACGGTCGGTGCTCTCCAATATGAAGTTATTCAATATAGGTTAGAGCACGAATATGGAGCAAAATGCACCTATGAAAATCTAAATGTTCATAAAGCTTGCTGGATTGAAGCTGAAGATGAAGACAATGATGAGTTTAAAGATTTTAAGCGAGTAAAAAGTAAATTTCTTGCAAAAGATAAACAAGGTCAATTAGTCTTTTTTGCAGACTCTTCCTTCAGTCTTCAAATGACTCAGCAAAAATACCCTTCAATTCAGTTTCATTTTACATCAGAATTTTAGAGTAAAAACACTAAAAAATATTAAAAAGCCTTCTTTGATAAGTTATCAAAGAAGGCTTTTTAATATTTTTTATAACTTTCGTTTTATTAAGCTTCTCCCGTAGGTCCAAAATTCATAGGTATTGGTGCCTGCTCATAGTCTTTTATCTCTCCATGGGCAGATTCAAATCTATTCACATTATCGGCAAGAGCTTTTAATAACCTTTTGGCATGCTGAGGAGTTAAAATAATCCTACTCTTCACCTTACTTTTGGGTCTTCCAGGCATAATATTCACAAAATCAACTACAAATTCAGAAACCGAGTGGTTAATAATAGCAAGATTGCTATATGTTCCATCTGCTACGGTTTCATCAATTTCAATATTTAATTGATTTTGTTTTTGATTTTTATTATCTGCCATATCAAATATATTTTAATTCCTTTTTGTATCAAAAAAGAAAGCCTGCCTAGAGAGGCAGGCTTTTATTTTAGTTATAATTAACTTCTTGTCTTTGTTCCATTCGTTCTTCAAACTCTTCATTTGAACCAACAATGATACTTTCGTAATCTCTCATTCCTGTTCCTGCTGGTATTCTATGACCAACAATTACATTCTCTTTAAGACCCTCTAGTGTATCAATCTTACCACTTACAGCAGCTTCGTTTAATACTTTTGTTGTTTCCTGGAATGAAGCAGCAGAGATAAATGACTTAGTTTGCAGCGAAGCTCTGGTAATACCTTGTAGTATTGGAGTCGCCGTAGCTGGAGAAACATCTCTTGCAACAACTAAATTTTTATCATCTCTACGTAAAGAAGAATTTTCATCTCTTAAATCACGAGGAGAAATTATCTGTCCTGCTTTAAGATTTGCACTATCACCAGCATCTTCGACAACCTTCATTCCAAAAATCTCATCATTCTCTTCAATGAAATCAGATTTATGAACTAATTGATTTTCTAAGAAAATAGTATCTCCTGGATCCTGAATTCTCACTTTACGCATCATTTGGCGTACTACTACCTCAAAGTGTTTATCGTTTATCTTCACACCTTGTAATCGATATACTTCTTGTACTTCATTAACCAAATACTGTTGTACAGCTGAAGGTCCTTTAATCTTAAGGATATCTTCTGGTGTAGTAGATCCATCTGATAATGGCATTCCGGCACGAACATAATCATTCTCCTGAACAAGTATTTGATTAGAAAGTTTAACTAGATACTTTTTAATTTCACCTATTCTAGATTCTACTATAATTTCTCTATTACCACGCTTAATTTTTCCGAAAGATACTACACCATCTATCTCACTTACAACAGCTGGGTTAGATGGATTACGCGCTTCGAATAATTCAGTTACTCTAGGAAGACCCCCTGTAATATCTCCTGCTTTAGCAGATTTACGTGGTATTTTCACAAGAATTTTACCTACTCCAATCTTATCGCTATCATCCACCATAAGGTGAGCTCCTACCGGTAAGTTATAAGAACGTAGTACTTCATCTCCTTTTCCTAATACATGTAATGTAGGAATCTTTTTCTTATCTCTAGATTCAGATATTACTTTTTCCTGGAAACCAGTTTGCTCATCAATTTCTACCTGATAAGTAGCACCTTGCTCTATATTTTCATATTTAACTTTACCAGCAAATTCTGAAATAATAACCCCATTATACGGATCCCATTGGCAGATAACTTGATCATTTTCGATCTTATCTCCATCCTTAATAAACAATTGAGAACCATAAGGAATTAAGTTCGTACTTAAAACAATTTTTGTTTTAGGATCGATTATCTTCACTTCAGAAGTACGAGAAATTACTACATCAATCTCATTCCCTTCGTTATCTTCACCTTTTACTGTTTTAAGTTCTTCTATTTCCGCTTTTCCTGGGAATTTAGATCTAAGTTGATTTTCTTCAGAAATGTTACCTGCAATACCTCCTACGTGGAATGTACGTAAGGTAAGCTGTGTACCCGGCTCTCCAATTGATTGAGCCGCTACAACTCCTACAGCCTCTCCTCGTTGCACAGTTTTACCTGTTGCGAGATTACGTCCATAACATTTTACACAAATTCCTTTCTTAGCTTCACAAGTAAGTGCAGAACGAACTTCAACTGATTCTACAGGAGAATCTTCAATAAGTTTAGCGGTAACATCATCAATTTCTACCCCTGCCTCTACTAGAATTTCCTGTGTTAAAGGATTTATAACATCTAGTAATGCTGTTCTACCAACAATTCTAGCTGCAAGTCCTTCAATAATCTCTTCATTTTTCTTTAATGGGCTTACTTCAACACCACGAAGTGTTCCACAATCCTCTATATTGACAATAACATCTTGCGCAACATCTACCAAACGACGTGTTAAGTATCCAGCATCTGCTGTTTTAAGAGCGGTATCTGCAAGACCCTTACGAGCACCGTGAGTAGAGATAAAGTATTCAAGGATCGAAAGTCCTTCTTTAAAGTTAGAAAGAATTGGGTTTTCGATAATTTCACCACCAGCAGAACTAGCTTTTTTAGGTTTTGCCATCAATCCACGCATACCTGTTAACTGTCGTATCTGCTCTTTAGATCCCCTTGCACCAGAATCAAGCATCATATATACCGAGTTAAATCCTTGTTGATCTTCTCTAATACGTTTCATAGACAATTCTGTCAATTCTGCATTAGTAGAAGTCCAAATATCAATAACTTGATTATAACGTTCGTTATTGGTAATAAGACCCATGTTATAATTAGATACAATATTATCTACCTGAGAGTTTGCATCTGCAATCATGGTGTGCTTCTCTGCTGGGATAATAATATCTCCCAAACTAAATGATAGTCCACCTTGGAAGGCAAAATTATATCCTAAAGTCTTGATTTCATCTAAGAACTCTGCAGTTTCAGGAACACTTGTCACTTTCAAAATCCCTCCGATAATATCTCTAAGTGATTTTTTCGTCAATACTTCATTAATATATCCTGCTTTTTCCGGAACCTTTTCATTAAATAATACTCTACCTGCAGTAGTTTCAATTATTTTAGTAACTAACTCTCCGTTTTCAATATCTTTAGTACGTACTTTGATATTTGCATTAATATTAAGTCGTTTCTCATTATATGCTATAACAACTTCTTCTGGAGAATAAAAAACAAGGTCTTCACCTTCTATTTTCAATTCTGGAGTAGATCTACGTGATTTGGTCATATAGTATAGACCAAGAACCATATCCTGAGAAGGTACTGTTACTGGCGAACCATTAGCTGGATTAAGAATGTTATGCGATGCTAACATCAATAACTGAGATTCTAAAATTGCTTCAGGTCCTAATGGTAAGTGAACCGCCATTTGATCTCCATCAAAATCGGCATTAAATGCAGTACATACTAATGGGTGTAGCTGTATTGCTTTACCTTCAATAAGCTTAGGTTGAAATGCCTGTATCCCCAAACGGTGAAGTGTTGGCGCACGGTTTAGTAATACTGGATGTCCTTTTAAGACATTTTCTAGGATATCCCAAACTACAGGTTCTTTTCTATCTATAATTTTCTTTGCAGATTTTACTGTCTTTACAATACCACGCTCAATCAATTTTCTGATTACAAATGGTTTGTATAATTCTGCAGCCATATTTTTTGGAAGACCACATTCGAATAATTTCAATTCTGGTCCTACAACAATTACAGAACGTGCTGAATAATCCACACGTTTACCTAGTAAGTTTTGACGAAAACGTCCTTGCTTACCTTTTAATGAATCAGATAAAGATTTTAAAGGTCTGTTAGAATCTGTTTTAACAGCAGAAGCTTTACGTGTATTATCGAATAATGAATCAACAGATTCCTGAAGCATACGTTTTTCGTTACGTAAAATAACTTCCGGAGCTTTGATTTCCATCAAACGCTTTAAACGATTATTACGGATAATCACACGACGATACAAATCATTCAAATCAGATGTTGCAAAACGACCCCCATCTAGAGGAACTAATGGACGTAATTCTGGTGGAATTACGGGTACCACTTTAAGAACCATCCATTCTGGGTGGTTTTCTCTGTTTTTATTAGCATCTCTGAAAGATTCTACAACCTGAAGACGTTTTAACGCTTCTGTTTTTCGTTGTTTTGACGTTTCATTGTTTGCTTTATGTCTTAACTCATATGACAGTACATCAAGATCGATTCTTCTAAGAATCTCAATAAGACACTCTGCCCCCATCTTAGCGATGAATTTATTAGGATCTGTATCATCTAGATAAAGATTCTCTTGAGGAAGACTATCTAAGATATTTAGATATTCTTCTTCTGTAAGGAAATCCATTTTTTGTACTGGTTCTCCTTCTTCATTTTTTGCAATACCAGGCTGAATTACTACATATCGTTCGTAGTAAATAATCATATCTAATTTCTTAGATGGAAGCCCTAACAAGTATCCTATCTTATTTGGTAAAGAACGGAAATACCAAATATGTGCTACAGGCACAACTAGATTAATATGACCAACACGGTCTCTTCTTACTTTCTTTTCGGTTACTTCTACCCCACATCGATCACAAACAATACCTTTGTACCGAATTCTTTTATATTTACCACAAGCACATTCAAAATCCTTTACAGGTCCAAAAATACGCTCACAGAACAAACCATCACGTTCAGGTTTGTGAGTACGATAATTGATAGTTTCGGGTTTTAGCACTTCTCCCTGAGATGCCGCTAAAATCGACTCAGGTGAAGCTAAACCTATAGAGATTTTATTAAACCTCTTTACTGTATTCTTATCATTATTTCTTGCCATAATATATGGTTACTTAAGAATTATTGTAATTTAAAATTGAATAAATGATGTTAATCGTACCCTAAGCAGTGGCAAAGGGTACGAATGAACATATATTATTCTTCTAATCTGATATCCAGTCCCAGACCTTTCAATTCATGCATTAATACATTGAATGATTCTGGTAATCCAGGTTCTGGCATTGGTTCTCCTTTAACAATACTTTCGTATGTTTTAGCTCTTCCAATAACGTCATCAGATTTCACCGTCAATATCTCACGTAGAGTAGCTGAAGCTCCATATGCTTCAAGTGCCCATACTTCCATCTCTCCAAAACGCTGACCTCCAAATTGAGCCTTACCTCCAAGTGGTTGTTGTGTAATCAACGAGTAAGGTCCTATAGAACGTGCGTGCATCTTATCATCTACCATGTGACCAAGCTTAAGCATGTATATTACACCTACTGTAGCTGGTTGATGGAAACGGTCTCCTGTTCCTCCATCATAAAGATAAGTATGTCCAAATCTAGGAATACCCGCTTCATCCGTAAGTTCATTAATTTGATCTAATGATGCTCCATCAAAAATTGGAGTGGCAAACTTTCTCTGTAATTTTTGCCCAGCCCAACCTAATACGGTTTCATAAATCTGTCCGATATTCATACGTGAAGGTACCCCAAGTGGATTCAATACGATATCTACTGGTGTTCCATCTTCCAAGAATGGCATATCTTCTTCTCTTACAATACGCGCAACGATACCTTTGTTACCGTGACGACCTGCCATTTTATCTCCTACCTTAAGTTTACGTTTCTTAGCGATGTAAACTTTTGCAAGTTTTATAATTCCTGAAGGTAACTCATCTCCTACAGAGATCGTAAACTTCTCTCTTCTTAGATTACCTTGTAAATCATTTTCCTTAATTTTATAGTTATGAATAAGGTCAGCAACCATACTGTTTAGATTATCATCAGTGGTCCATGTTCCTTTGGTAAGATGCGCATAATCATCTACGCTATTAAGCATTTTCTGAGTATACTTTTTACCTTTAGGAAGAATTTCTTCTCCCAAATCATTCATAACTCCTTGAGATGTTTTACCACCAACGATAACAAATAGTTTATCTACTAAATCGGATTTTAACAATTCGAATTTTGTATCGTATGATCTTTCTAAAATCTCAATATCTTCTTTATCTTGAGAACGTTTTCTTTTATCCTTTATAGCACGAGCAAATAATTTTTTATCAATTACCACACCATGCAATGAAGGAGAAGCTTTTAATGAAGCATCTTTAACATCCCCAGCTTTATCTCCAAAAATTGCTCTTAATAATTTCTCTTCAGGAGTAGGATCACTTTCTCCTTTTGGAGTAATTTTACCTATTAAGATATCGCCAGGTTTGATTTCGGCACCTACACGTATCATTCCGTTTTCATCAAGATCTTTAGTTGCTTCTTCAGAAACATTAGGAATGTCGTTTGTAAGTTCTTCGTTACCTAGTTTAGTATCTCTAACTTCAAGAGAATACTCATCGATATGTATTGAAGTAAAAATATCTTCTCTTACTACTTTTTCAGAAATCACGATTGCATCCTCAAAGTTATACCCTTTCCACGGCATAAAGGCTACTTTCATGTTTCTACCAAGAGCTAGTTCTCCTTTTTCTGTAGCATATCCCTGACACAATACCTGCCCTTTATTCACTCTGTCCCCTACATTCACAATAGGTTTTAGGTTAATATTTGTACCTTGGTTGGTCTTACGGAATTTTATTAATTCATATGTTTTAGAATCCCCGTCGAAGCTTACCATTCTTTCTTCTTCGGTTCTATCATACTTAATAGTAATTCTTTGAGCGTCTACATACTCTACAACTCCATCACCTTCAGAGTTAATCAATACTCTAGAATCTGAAGCCACCTGGCGCTCTAAACCTGTTCCTACGATAGGTGCATCAACTCTTAAAAGCGGTACAGCCTGACGCATCATATTCGACCCCATCAAAGCACGGTTTGCATCATCATGCTCTAAGAATGGAATTAAAGATGCAGAAATAGAGGCTATCTGATTAGGTGCTACATCGGCGTAATTTACATTAGTTGGATCAATCACAGGGAAATCACCTTCCATACGTGCAATTACCTTATCAGCAGTAATATCTCCTTCATCTGTCTGAGGGATATTAGCTTGTGCAATAAGTTTCTCTTCTTCTTCTTCTGCACTTAGATATCTAAATTCTTCAACATCTACTTTACCATCGGTTACTTTACGGTAAGGAGTTTCTAAGAATCCCATTGAATTAACCTTAGCAAAAACTGCTAGAGAAGAAATCAAACCAATATTTGGTCCTTCA
Organism: Aquimarina sediminis; assembly: GCF_002895435.1. Taxonomy (GTDB): domain Bacteria; phylum Bacteroidota; class Bacteroidia; order Flavobacteriales; family Flavobacteriaceae; genus Aquimarina; species Aquimarina sediminis. The sequence goes on along the minus strand of NZ_POYJ01000008.1, from coordinate 139,975 downwards.
GGTGTTTCAATAGGACATAAACGTCCATAATGTGTATAGTGAACATCACGTACCTCAAAACCAGCACGCTCACGAGATAAACCTCCAGGTCCAAGAGCCGAAAGTCTACGCTTGTGTGTTATCTCTGCCAATGGATTCGTTTGATCCATAAATTGAGACAACTGGTTTGTTCCAAAGAATGAATTAATTACAGAAGATAAGGTTTTAGCATTGATCAAATCAATTGGTGTAAATACCTCATTATCTCTTACATTCATACGCTCACGAATTGTACGAGCCATACGTGCCAAACCAACTCCAAACTGTTGAGATAATTGTTCTCCTACGGTTCTAACTCGACGATTAGAAAGGTGATCGATATCATCGATCTCAGCTTTAGAATTAATTAATTCTATTAAATATTTTATGATGGTAATAATATCTTCTTTGGTAAGCACTTGCTTATCCATTGCAATATCAAGACCAAGCTTTTTATTCATTCTATAACGACCTACTTCACCTAAATTGTATCGTTGGTCTGAGAAGAATAGTTTATCAATAATACCTCTTGCAGTTTCTTCATCAGGCGGTTCTGCATTACGTAATTGACGGTATATATGTTCTACTGCTTCTTTTTCTGAATTAGTAGGGTCTTTTTGTAATGTATTATGGATAATTGCATAATCTCCCTTTTGATTATCCTCTTTGTGTAACAAAATAGTTTTTGCTCCTGAGTCAATAATCTCATCCAGGTGATCTTTATCAAGAATCGTATCACGATCTAATACGATCTCGTTACGCTCTATTGAAACAACTTCTCCTGTATCTTCATCAACAAAATCCTCGTGCCATGTATTTAGTACACGAGCAGCTAATTTACGTCCTAAAACTTTTTTCAATCCGGATTTAGAAACTTTTACTTCTTCTGCAAGATCAAATATTTCTAAAATATCTTTATCACGTTCAAAACCAATTGCACGGAAAAGTGTTGTTACCGGTAATTTTTTCTTTCTATCGATATAAGCGTACATTACACTGTTTATATCGGTAGCAAATTCTATCCAAGACCCCTTAAAAGGAATTACTCTTGCAGAATATAACTTAGTTCCATTGGCATGGAATGATTGTCCAAAGAATACTCCTGGTGAACGGTGTAATTGAGATACCACAACTCGTTCTGCACCATTGATACAAAACGTACCACTAGGAGTCATATAAGGGATTGTACCTAAATAAACATCCTGAACAATAGTTTCAAAATCTTCATGTTCTGGGTCTGTACAAAATAGTTTCAGACGTGCTTTTAAAGGGACACTATAAGTAAGACCTCTTTCTATACACTCCTGAAGATCGTATCTCGGAGGGTCAACGAAATAATCTAGAAATTCTAATACAAATTGATTACGTGTGTCTGTAATCGGGAAGTTTTCCATGAAGGTATTATATAGACCTTCGTTTCCTCTTTCTTCAGATTTTGTTTCTAATTGAAAGAAATCCTGAAAGGACTTGATCTGAATATCCAGAAAATCTGGGTAGTCAGGTCTATTCTTTACAGAAGAGAAATTCAATCTTTCAGTTTGCGTTGCTAACATCAATGGACGGAATTAAATTAAAATTTTTAAAAAAGGTGCGTATTTTAATACTAAATATTTATATACGCAAAATGGTTTAGACCTTAGAGAATATTCTCCAGGTCTAAACCTATATGTCAATATATGGCAAGCTTACTTAAGCTCAACCTCTGCTCCAGCCTCTTCTAATTGAGCTTTAAGAGCTTCTGCTTCATCCTTAGCTACTCCTTCTTTGATTGCACTAGGAGCATCATCTACTAATCCTTTAGCATCTTTAAGACCTAGACCAGTAAGTTCTTTAACTAGTTTTACAACAGCTAACTTAGCACCACCTGGAGCCTTAAGGATTACATCAAATTCAGTTTTTTCTTCAGCAGCTTCTCCACCACCAGCACCACCAGCAGCAACAGCTACTGCAGCCGCAGCAGGTTCGATACCATATTCTTCTTTTAATATATCAGCTAACTCATTAACTTCTTTTACTGTTAAGTTAACTAATTGTTCTGCGAAATCTTTTAAATCTGCCATTTTCTATCGTTTTAAATAATTTTTTAATTGAAATATAATTTGTTAAAAAAGTGCGTACACTACTATTATTATCCTTCTTTTTCGGATAATGTTTTAAGGATACCGGCTAGTTTTCCTCCGCTAGACTTTAACGCAGATACTACGTTCTTAGCAGGAGATTGTAACAATCCGATAATATCTCCGATAACTTCTTCTTTAGACTTAATATTAACTAAAGCTTCAAGGTTTTCGTCACCTACAAATACTGTTTCCTCAACATATGCTCCTTTAAGCACAGGTTTTTCAAATTTCTTACGAAATTCTTTAATAACCTTTGCTGGTGCATTCCCAGTTTCAGAAAACATTATTGAAGTATTACCTTTTAATGTATTTGATAAATCTTCAAAATCCTTATCAGAATTCTCCATTGCTTTTGCAAGGAGCGTATTCTTAACTACTTTTAATGATACATTAGCTTTAAAACAAGCTCTACGTAAGTTTGAAGTTGTTCCTGCATCCAAACCTGAAATATCAGTTAAATAGATATTAGCATTTTCAGCTAACTGAGCAGTTAAGTCTTCAATTACTAGTGATTTTTCTTCTCTTGTCATAATCGTTTATCTTAATTACCCAGCAAAGTTTTTAGTATCTATCTCTACACCAGGACTCATTGTTGATGATATATATATTGATTTAATATATACTCCTTTTGCAGTCTGTGGTTTTAACTTTACTAATGTTGTTAATAATTCTTTAGCATTACCTGCTATCTTTTCTGCATCGAAAGAAGATTTACCTATAGCAGCATGAACAATTCCTGTTTTATCTACCTTAAAATCAATCTTACCTGCTTTAACATCAGAAACAGCTTTTGCTACATCCATAGTCACTGTTCCTGTTTTTGGGTTAGGCATTAATCCACGCGGTCCTAATACTCTACCTAGTGGTCCTAATTTACCCATAACACTAGGCATAGTGATAATTACATCAACATCTGTCCAACCACCTTTGATTTTATCAAGATATTCATCAAGACCAACGAAATCAGCTCCAGCTTCTTTTGCTTCAGCTTCTTTGTCTGGTGTTACCAATGCTAATACTTTAACATCTTTTCCTGTTCCGTGAGGTAATGTTACCACACCACGTACCATTTGATTTGCTTTACGCGGATCTACGTTCAAACGAACAGCAAGATCTACAGAAGCATCAAAATTAACGTTTGTTATTTCTTTTACTAAAACAGAAGCTTCATCTAATGAATACGCTTTGTTCTTATCAACTTTAGCGTTTGCTTCTTTTTGTTTTTTAGTTACTTTTGCCATTTTGTAAACGTTTTTGGATTAAAAAGGAGCTTGTCCTTTTACAGTTACACCCATTGAACGAGCAGTACCAGCAATCATTTTCATAGCAGATTCTACAGTAAATGCATTTAAATCTTGCATTTTATCTTCTGCTATTGCACGAACTTGATCCCAAGTAACACTTGCTACTTTTTTACGATTAGGCTCTCCAGAACCTTTCTTCTGTTTTGCTGCTTCCAGTATCTGAACTGCCGCTGGTGGAGTTTTTATAACAAAGTCAAACGACTTGTCTTTATACACGTTAATTACCACTGGTAATACTTTACCAGCTTTATCTTGTGTTCTACCATTGAATTGCTTACAGAATTCCATGATATTAACTCCGGCAGCACCTAAAGCAGGTCCAACTGGTGGAGACGGGTTCGCCGCACCTCCACGAACTTGTAATTTTACAACCTTACTTAACTCTTTAGCCATTTTTCAAATTTTAAATTAGAATTATCCTATAAGTGGAAGCAAAAGAACAATTCTGGATCTATAATGTAACAGTTATTATATTTTTTCTACTTGCATATAACTTAATTCTAATGGTGTTTTTCTTCCAAAAATCTTAACCATCACCTCTAGTTTACGCTTCTCTTCATTAACTTTTTCGACAGTACCATTAAATCCATTAAATGGACCATCAATCACTTTTACAGTCTCACCAACTGTGTAAGGAATAGCAACATTATCTGTTTTAACCGCTAGTTCATCAACTTTTCCTAGCATTCTATTTATTTCTGCCTTCCTTAATGGCACAGGATCTCCTCCTTTTACTTCGCCAAGAAATCCAATTACTCCATTTATAGATTTAATAATATGAGGTATCTCTCCAGCTAAATTAGCTTCAATCATCACATATCCTGGAAAATAAACTCTTTCTTTGTTTATTTTCTTTCCGTTTCTAATTTGTACTACTTTTTCTGTAGGCACTAGTATTTGGGAAACATAATCTTCAAGTCCCATATGCGCAATTTCTCGCTCTATATAGTCCTTAACTTTGTTTTCTTGACCACTAACTGCTCTTACAACGTACCACTTTTTGGAGTTATCAACTTCAGCCATATTAAAAATTTAAGATTTAACCAAAGTAAAATAATACTCTATAAGATTACTAAATGAAGTATCAATTCCCCATATAACTAAAGAAAATATAACCGAAAAAACGATTACAATCACGGTAAGTCTCTGTGCTTCTGCCCAAGGAGTCCAAGTCACATGATTTTTCAACTCACTATATGATTCTGAAATATAATTTATTAATCCTGCCATCTTATTTTATTTTTTAAACGAAACAAAACCAACGCTTTTGTTTCGTTATAAAACCTTTTATTTTAACAATTCATACTTTAACTAAAAAGTATGAATTGATCTTGCACGGGTTGAGAGACTCGAACTCCCGACACCTGGTTTTGGAGACCAGTGCTCTACCAACTGAGCTAAACCCGTAACATAAGTCAAGGTATTCGTTTTAGCGAATACCTTAACTTTTATATACTATATGTATTAGTCTAAGATTTCAGTTACTTGACCTGCACCTACAGTTCTACCACCTTCACGGATAGCAAAACGAAGACCTACATTCATTGCAATTGTTTGAATCAACTCAACAGTAATAGTTAAGTTATCTCCAGGCATTACCATTTCTACTCCGTCAGGAAGAGCAATATTTCCTGTTACGTCAGTTGTACGTACGTAGAACTGAGGACGGTAGTTATTATGGAATGGAGTGTGACGTCCACCTTCTTCTTTCTTAAGGATATACACCTCAGCTTTGAATTTTTTGTGTGGAGTTACAGAACCTGGCTTAGTAATTACCATACCACGAGAGATTTGAGTTTTCTCAATTCCTCTTAATAGGATACCTGCATTATCTCCAGCTTCACCTCTATCAAGGATCTGACGGAACATCTCAATACCTGTAATAGTAGAAGTTAACTTTTCAGCACCCATACCAATAATTTCTACAGGATCTCCAGTATTAGCAATACCAGTTTCTATACGACCAGTAGCAACAGTACCACGACCAGTAATAGAGAATACATCTTCAATAGGCATTAAGAAATCTTTCTCAACATCACGCTTAGGCAATTCGATCCAAGAATCTACAGCTTCCATTAATTCTAATACTGTATCAACCCATTTCTTTTCTCCATTAAGAGCTCCTAGTGCAGAACCAGCAACAACAGGACCATTGTCTCCATCATACTCATAGAAAGAAAGAAGATCTCTTACTTCCATTTCAACTAGTTCTAATAATTCCTCATCATCAACCATATCCACTTTATTAAGGAATACAACAATTCTAGGAATACCAACCTGACGTCCTAAAAGGATATGTTCACGAGTTTGTGGCATAGGTCCATCAGTAGCAGCAACTACTAAGATCGCACCATCCATCTGAGCAGCACCAGTAACCATGTTCTTTACATAATCCGCGTGACCAGGACAGTCAACGTGTGCATAGTGACGGTTAGCTGTTTGGTACTCTACGTGAGATGTATTAATTGTAATACCTCTTTCTTTTTCTTCAGGAGCGTTATCAATAGTATCAAAATCTCTCGCTTCAGAAAGACCAGCATCTGCTAATACCTTAGTAATCGCAGCAGTTAAAGTTGTTTTACCGTGATCTACGTGTCCAATAGTACCAATATTTAAGTGCGGTTTGGAACGATCAAAAGTTTCCTTTGCCATAATTAATTTATTTAATCTTAGTTATATATTAGTGTTCAATTTATGCTTTGCACTAAGAGCCAATGACGAGATTTGAACTCGTGACCTCTTCCTTACCAAGGAAACGCTCTACCCCTGAGCTACACCGGCTTTTTAACGAACATAATGACAAATTAGAGTACTTTCATTAACTTTAGAAAGAAATCTAATCAATCATTACATTTATGTAAAAAATCCAATCTTAACTAAACCATTAATTAAGATCTGCTTTATTCAGAACCAGAGACTGAGTTAAACCAGACTCTACTCACACAGGCTTTTCACCCTGCTTTCTTTTATTAATCAAAATAAAGCTCTAAGAACATTATATGATGGTAAAGAAATTTCTTGAGAGCGGGAGACCGGGTTCGAACCGGCGACATTCAGCTTGGAAGGCTGACGCTCTACCAACTGAGCTACTCCCGCATTTAGTATCAAACTATAAGCACATTACTTATATCTAAAACTTTTTTCAAGATTACTTTTATTTAGTAATCCTAAATTCGAATGATTCCGAATTTTTAATTTTAGTGGGGAGAGCAGGATTCGAACCTGCGAAGACGTAGTCAGCAGATTTACAGTCTGCCCTCGTTGGCCGCTTGAGTATCTCCCCAATTGATTATTCAATATTTCACGATGAACGTGTGAATTTTGAGTGCGCAAAAATAGTAATTTATTTTAGATTTCAAAACTCTATCAAAAAAAAGTTTTTTTTATTTAAAAAAGAACCTTTTTTGAGCCGATGGAGGGACTCGAACCCACGACCTGCTGATTACAAATCAGCTGCTCTAGCCAGCTGAGCTACATCGGCTTTTCACTATGTTTCTGAACATAAAAAAGTCCGCTATTTCTAACGGACTGCAAATGTATAGAATTTATTCCTTTCACAAAACTATTTTTCAAAAAAAATAATCAAACATGTGCATTTAATTTTTCTTTACGTTTTCTTAACTGTCTTTCTAATGAACTAACACACTCATCCACACCTTCTTCGAAGGTTTTGTTAATTTTCTTGGTCATAAACTCACTTCCTGGCACATTTAATAAAATCTCTGTAATTTTATTTTCTTTACCACTTGTATTCATAACTTTTAAAAAAACATCTGCGTGAATTATTCGATTAAAATGAGTTTCTAATTTATCCAATTTACTTTGTGTAAAATCTACCAACTTTTGATCTACATTAAAATTTACAGATTGCAAGTTCACTTTCATACTTTATTAGTTTAATTAGTTGAACAAAATTTTAAGCCAAAAAGAGCGACAAGAAACAACCCATCTTTTACTTTTTATTCCTTGGATGAGATTTTTCATATACTTTAGCTAATTGCGCTACACTATGATGAGTATACACCTGTGTAGCGGCCAAACTAGAATGACCAAGTAATTCTTTTACAGCATTTAAGTTCGCTCCTTCATTTAGTAAATGTGTCGCAAAGGAATGCCTTAAGATATGCGGACTCTTTTTTACTTTTGAAGATGCCTTACTAAAATAGCCATTTATCACTCGATATACAAGTGTTTCGTAGATTTTAACTCCTTTTTTTGTCAAAAGCAAAAAGGGTATTTCGCGACCTGCAATCAAATCAGACCTTAGAACCAAATATCGTTTTAGCGTTCCACAAACAGACTCTAAAAGCGGTAAATACCTCTCTTTATTCCGTTTACCCAAAACTTTTACTTGCTTTTTAACCATATCAACATCAGAAAGCCTAAGATTTACCAACTCTATTCTTCTCATCCCCGTAGCATAAAACAACTCAACAACCAACCTGTCCCTAACACTCTCAAAATCTTTATCATCCACCAATCCCTCTAGAACCCCTTCAACTTCTTGCGAAGAAAATGGTATTTGGAGCTTTTTAGAAACCTTTAACGCTTGATGTTTTGCCAAAGGATTCTTTTCTATCTGCTCTATTTTAAGTAAAAACTTATAATATGTTTTAAGAGAAGAAACCTTTCTATTAATAGTTCTATTAGAAATCCCGGCATTAACAAGACTAACAATCCACGAACGGATTTGAGAATAATTAGCTCCTTTTATATCAGAAACCTCATACTCCCTCTCATAAAACTCTAAAAAAGCCAATAAATCCGCTTTATAAGCAGTAACCGTATGATTAGAGTATTTTTTTTCGAGTAGCAGATACTCTATAAATTCTGAAATAAACATAAAAAAACCGTTAGAAAACAAAAGTATAAAACTTTTAGTATCCTAACGGTTAAAATTTATGTTGAAAAACGGTATCCAGTTTCTTATAATCCTAAGAAACCCTCTATATAGACAACGTTAACTACTCTTAAATTTCTTCTTGATCTCTTAAGTGTTGAATATATTGTGCTTTTTGAATCTGCGCTCTTCTTTCAACAGAAGGTTTTGAAAACGCTTGGCGTTTACGAAGCTGACGCATCGTCCCTGTTCGATCAAATTTTCTTTTAAAACGTTTTAACGCTCTATCTATATTCTCTCCGTCTTTAACTGGTATAATTAACATAGTGGCACCTCCTTTCTTTAGAAATAATTAGGGTGCAAAGATAACACAAAACTATTATCCGCAAAGTTTTCTTGAATAATATTTAATTTTATTTCACAGACCACACAGAATACCCTTTTGGTGGTGCTTGAATTTTTACCCACTTACCCACTTGAGTGGTTGGTTCCCACCCAGAATTACCAGTATAATCTTTAATCTTTTTGCTTGACCAATTTGTCTCAATCCATCTTTCTTGCCAAGAATTTGAGTTATTAATATAGACCACCAATCCACTTTTAGCACCTGCTCCATTTCTCCTAGAAATGTACTCATCATTATCTGTCCAAAGATTGGTTGTGTTTCCTGCAGCAAGGTTATTATGAATCCAAATCAGATTATTCATTTTGCTTTTATCTAACCATTCCTCATAATCGCTATAAAAAATAGCAGGATATCCTTCATGAGTTAAGATATATGCATAAGCTAATATCTTATTATTTATTATTTCATCGGTATCATGATTAGCCACAAAGGTAACTGCTCTCAATGGGTTTCTTTTCCACAACATATCTTCACTAAGAGCATTTAAATTATTACCCATAAATGCATCTCTCATTTTATAATAACATGCAAAATCAAAAGCAGACATCTGTGCCTGATCGGTCCACCATGCTAATGTATTAACATTTGCGTCCCAGTATTCTCCAACAGCAAACCCACCAACTGCCTGATTAAACTCTTTTGCGACCCATGGTTCAAAACCCTTTACATAATCAAATCTCCACCCATCAAACTTCATGGTATTTTTATAATACTTAGCCACAGAGTTAGACTTATTCCACAACCAATCCTGAACATAGCTTTTATGGTGACACAAATCGGCAAATCCGCCAAAAACACCCGAGTCATTATTATGATAATCATTTGGATGAAAATCATATTGACTTCGCTCAAACAAACCTGACATAGGATTATAATCGGTATATGTATTTGTATTTGTAAAAATATTAGCCTCGGAGTCTCCTCCACTATTATGATTTATAACTATATCTGCAATTACACTTAGACCATTATTATGTGCAGTAGTTATCAAACTGGTTAATTCTGACCGCGAACCAAATCTGGTTTCTGTGCTTCCCATTTGGTTATACTCTCCAAAATCATAATAGTCAAACGGATCATACCCCATAGAAAAAGGTCCATTTTGAGCTTTACTGACAGGTGGTAACCAAATAGCATCTATCCCTGCATTGCTCCAGTCATCGACTTTTCCTTTAACAACGTTCCACCAAGTACCTCCCGCAGGAACATCCCAATAAAAAGCTTGCATCATTACCCCAGAACCTATTTGCTTTAAAGCTTTTGAAGAAACTTCTTTATTCAACTCTAAAGATTCGGATTCTTTCCTATCCAAAACTTCATCTTTACTACAACTTACTAACAATAACGTTAGAGTAATAAGCACATAAAAAACTGTATTGATTTTCATATTTAATTAGTATTTGCGTTAATTTTTTATCAAATTAAGTATTAAAAAAAAGCTGAAAACGTTTGCGTAACCTCTCAAACGTTTGCGTGTTGATAAAACAATAAAATTTAACGTTTTATACTAGTAAAATCATTTTTCAACAAAAAATTCAAGTATTCGACCAAAGGACTCAAAGTCTTTACATTCTTCAATACTTTATTTTCATAAAAAAAAGACCGAAAGCAAAGCTTCGGTCTTTTTAACAACATTTAATTATATCTATATTATCAAGTTGCTGCCTTATATTCTTTTTTGTCTATTATCATTTTAGCAATTACTTCTCTAAGAATCTCAGAAGTTCCACCTCCAATAGGCCCTAACCTACTATCTCTAAGCAATCTTGCCATAGGATACTCTTCCATGTACCCATATCCTCCAAGTAATTGTAAACATTTATATATTGCCTCATCGGCAATTTTAGTAGAAAGAAGTTTAGACATACTTGCTTCTTTTACTACATATTGTCCATCATTAAGACGTTTGGCTACAGAATAGTTAAATTCTTTACACATTTCTACTTCACTTGCTATATCCGCTACGGTATGCCTTAATGCCTGAAACCTATCTATCTTCTTTCCAAAAGCCTCTCTTTCGGACATGTATTGTATAACATACTCCAACGCATACTCTGTTCTAGCATGAGCGTTAACCCCCATTATCAATCTTTCTAAAGCAAAATGTTGCATAATATATGAGAACCCTTTGTTTTCTTCGCCCATTAAATTATGAACAGGGATTTTCACATTATCAAAAGCAATTTCTCCCGTATCCGAAGCTTTCCAGCCCAACTTTTCCAATTTTGTAGCAGATACCCCGGGAGTATCTCTATCAATAACAAAAATACTAATACCTTTATTCCCGAGTTCAGGGTTAGTTTTTGCAGCTACTACGAGATAGTCGCTATACACCCCGTTAGTAATAAAAGTTTTGGATCCATTAATAATATAATGATCACCTTCTTTTACAGCAGTTGTTCTCATACCTGCAACATCAGAACCTCCGAATGGTTCTGTTATACACAGGCAGCCAATCTTTTCTCCAGTTATACTTGGTCTCAAATACGCTTCTTTAATCCTATGATCACCTTCCTTATTAATATGTGTCATTGCCAAATAAGCATGAGCCCACATTGCGGCAGCAAAACCACCCGAATTAATTTTTTGTAATTCCTCGAGAAATATCACAGTGTAAAAAAGATCTAAATCCAACCCACCATATTCTTCGGGATATGCTATTCCAAAATATCCCATTTCCCCAAATTTCTCCCAGATAAATCGGTCGATATCTCCTGTTTTTTCCCACTTATCAATATGCGGAGTAACTTCTTTTTTTAAAAACTCCCTAAGACTTTGTCTAAATAATTCGTGCTCTTCTGTAAAATACATACTATTCATATGATAACTATAGCTTTTTTTGTAAACATACCTCTTCTTATTATGATAATCGTATACTATCCTACACCCATTTCCATTAAAGAATTAGATGTTAATCAATTATTGATTATTCACAATTCACGGTCTTTTTTTTCCGATTCTTAATTTAATGTCAAATATAGCTTTATTCTATCTATTTTTTCTAGAGAAAAACTGTCGATTTTCCCTAATTCATTAAAGTTAGTAATATCTCCTTCTTTTTCTATAAAATCCTTGATATCCAATACCATTTCAAAATCAAAATAGGGCACCTCTAATAGTTCGTTGACCGTAGCACTATTAACACTAACTTTCTTTATTTTTTTAGGAGTTTTTACTGTAAACAGAGATAAAATCTTATTTCTTTGATTCTCATACAAACCTATAATATCTTTCAACTGTATATCGCTTACATATCCACCTATTTTACTTCTATATCTTATAATTCTGTTTGCAATAAAACCAGGTATTCCAACCTCTTCTTGAAGTTCTTTTACTGAAACTAAATTCAAATCTTTTTTTTGAGAAAACGATTTATAAAAATACTTCTTTTTTGAATGCTTCTTTCCTGTAACCTTTTTTTGGGTCCATTCAGGAAATTTAAACAGAGGAGAGATTAAAGAAAGTAGCGAATCTGAAACTTGAGTAACTTTTTTAAAATCAGCATTAGAATTAATCCATCTACCTGACTTTCTATATTCATAAAGCCTATCTAGTTCTTTTGCAGAAAGTCCAAGCCTATAACCTTTGTAATCAGAAATAAAATTGGGATTAAAAGGCTTTAAAACATATTTTTTATTTTCTTGCTCTGTTAACTCTTTAAGAGAATCAACTTGTCTTTGAAATATAGCCAATTCGACAAAATCCCCCTCTGAGTTTGTTGAATTTGTAGAAAAATAATATCCCAAGATGACAACAAACAAGATGATAGATAAAAGAAAAATCCCATTTCGAAAACGTGAATGTACTTCGAAATGGGACTTTTTATATCGCATAAGAAAAGCTTTGCTTAGCTTTTAGAAACTTTTATAGCTTCAAAATATCTCGCTAATTGTTTTTTAACTACCGGGAACAAAAAGAATAATCCTACCATATTCGGGAACACCATTGCAAATATCATAGCATCAGAGAATGCCCAAATAGAATTCATACTTGCCGCAGCTCCTATGACCACAAAGGTTAGGAACAATATTTTGTACACTAAATCTGCAGCTTTACCTCTTCCAAACAAAAATTTCCAAGACTGTAGACCATAGTACGACCAAGATATCATAGTTGATACTGCAAACAACACCACTGCAATTGTTAAGAAGACATTAGAATAAGGGATGTATTTTGCAAAGGCCATAGAAGTTATTCCCGCACCTTCATATGATACTCCATCAATAAACACAGCTCCACTACCGTCTCCTCCATACTCAAAAGCTCCTCCAAAATTAAAAATAATTATAACCAAAGCTGTCATTGTACAAATCACCACGGTGTCGATAAACGGTTCTAATAATGCAACAAGTCCTTCACTCGCTGAGTAATTAGTTTTTACAGCCGAATGAGCAATCGAAGCCGATCCAGCACCTGCTTCATTAGAAAAGGCAGCTCTTTTAAATCCAACTAATAAAACTCCTATTATTCCTCCTACCCCTATTGCTTTAGGATTGAAAGCTTCTGAAACTATCATCCCAAGTGCATCATCAACATAAGAGAAGTTACTAAATATGATATACAAACAGGCTAATAAATACATTACAGCCATAAACGGAACTACTTTTTCTGTTACGGAAGCAATTCGCTTAATTCCTCCAATAATAATAATCCCAACAAGAATTGCCAAAGTTACACCTATCCAAAAACCTGCTCCTGTACTTTCAAATCCCATTAACTCTTTTAACACAATGGTTGCCTGATTAGATTGCGCTGCATTACCACCTCCAAAAGAACCTCCTATACAAAATATTGCAAACAAAGCGGCAACAATTTTCCCTAGGGTTTTAAAACCTTTATCTTTTAATCCTTTGCTCAAGTAATACATTGGTCCTCCATACACAGTACCATCTTCACCTACATCTCTATATTGAACCCCCAGAGTACATTCTACAAATTTGGTAGACATCCCTAATAGCCCACAGATGATCATCCAAAATGTTGCTCCTGGACCTCCTAAAGCAATTGCCAGTGCTACCCCTGCTATATTACCGTTACCAACTGTACCAGAAACTGCAGTAGCTAAAGCTTGAAAATGACTAACTTCTCCTTCTTTAGACTCATCACGTATTGTATCTCTAATATCTCCATCAACAGCTGCCGATGGATCTCCTAAACTATGCCCTTCTACATCATCATATTTTCCTCTAACTACGTTAATCGCTTTTCCAAAATATCTAATATTAGGAAAACCAAAATATAATGTAAAAAACAAGGCACTTAGTACCAATAATATGATTACAAAAGGTGCGCCTGCAAAAACTTCAAAAAAGACAATACTGGATACTGCATCTGAAAACGGTTTAAAAGCCTCGTCAATTTTTTGATCAAGACCTTTTTCTGTAGTCTCTTGTGCAAATGTTAAAAAAGGTATGGTGAGTGCTAAAAGTGAAAGAAGAATTCTCTTCATGATTTTGTAAATTAATTGAATTTAATTGTTAAGAAGTGAGCAAGATGCTAAAAAAAACACTTGTTTACAATTTTTTTAAAGGTTAAATATTTCTAATTATCAAATATCGAACTCCTTATTCAAAAGATTTATTTGTTCAGGTCGTCCTAAAACCACAACCTTAGAACCAGGTTTTAGTAGCGTAGTAGCTTCTGGGTTCACGATGTATTCTCCCTCTGGTGATTTATATCCTATTATAGTACATCCTGTTCTTGACCTCATATCAATATTAAGAATAGTTCTTTCTTTTTTATCATCAAACATATCTTCAAAAGAGATTTCTTCAATATTTATGGATCTTTTGCCAACAATAGAAAGGTTATCCAAAAATTCTATTAAATCAGGCACAACTACCAATGACGCCATATGATCTCCACCAATACGATCTGGCATAATAACATTATCTGCCCCAGCTAATCTTATTTTTTTATACGAGGTATCTTGAGAGGCTCTACTTATTATTTTAAGCTTTTTATTAATTTGTCTTGCAGAAAGTACTATAAATAAATTATCTGCATCTTCGGGCAATGTGCAAATTAAACAGCCAGCATTCTTAATTCCAGCATCTATCAGCACTTCATCTTCTGTAGCATTACCTTTTAGAAACAACAACTGTTCGTTTTGGTATCGCTCTATTATATCACTATTATTCTCTATAATAATAAAAGGTTTATCATAGGCCTGTAATTTCATCGCTGCTTGCTTACCATTACGTCCATAACCTACAATAATGATATGATCTTTGAGCTTACTTATCATTTTTTGTATTTTTCTATGTTTAAATTTTTTAGGATCGTTTTTATTAATAATAAATTCGGTAATAACCGATACAGAATATGCAAATATAGACACACTAGTCGCTATTAGAAATACTGCAAACAACTTGCCTTCATCATCTAACGGGACTATTTCTCCAAAACCAACGGTCGACATTGTGATTACGGTCATATACAGAGCGTCAATCCATGAATAATCAGAAAAAAAACGAAAACCCATTACTCCAATAGCTACTACAAAAATGAGTAATAGTACTGCCACATATACCTTTGATCTACTACGCCTGTTAAACACTCTTATCATAAATCAAATACAGAAGTTCGTTTAGTATAAACCAAATCTTTCAATTTTAGCCAGAAAGCTATATTAAGATATATCACAAAACCTAAACCAACTGTGGCAAAAGTTAAGTATATAAAAAACAAACGCACATTCTTAGCTCTCATTCCTAACCTATCGGCTAATCTTGAAGAAACATAAAACCCATTGCGTTCTAAAAACTGTCTTAGATTATAAAGCATACCGCAAAATAAATATATTATCCTAAATTCTATTCACCATTCAATAAATAATTCCCAATTGCACATTTTAAACATGCTTTTTGATCACAATACGCGTTTTTTAACTGAATTATTGCCTGAGAATCCATCGCACTTGTTATTGGCATCCTCAAATCAATAAAATTATCTACAATACTGTTTTTCTCAAAAGATAATTGAGATAATAAATCAAAAATTTCCTCTTCGTTATTTCTTCCCAGTTTTTTGACATACAGAAACTTGATTGGTATAATAGTATTGATCAAAATTAAATCAACAAATACCTTTGTCAGTCTCTTCTTTTTAGTTTTTGATTTTTTTTGAAATGTATAATGGTTTTTCCAAAAATCACTTGTATCAATATCAAAAAGATCATAAAACTCTTCAATAGTATTGATCTTAATAATTTGATTAAACAGCTTATGATTTTTAAAATATAGCATGGCAAATTGCGCTAATCTTATAGTAGGAAAATTAGATGGTCTAAGTCTAAAAAACCGAAATGGTAGTACTCCTAAATTCTTCAATTGAAATTTGGATTTCAAAAACAGGTATTCTTTTCTTAATACGTCTCTATACTCTGCCTCTCCTTTTATTGAATGTTGTAAAAAACCTGCCTGACCAAATAACAAAGCTTCTAATTGATCCAAACTACCTGAGCATTTTCTTATTATCGAAAAATCTATTGAATGTGTCAAACTCAAAAAAGCTTCTCCATTTACTTTTAAACCAAAATTTTTACCCAAAAGCTTAAATAGAACAGCTTCCCAGTCATTGGCAGATTCATCTAGTAGTTTTAATATAAGTATTGATTTTTGCTCTAGTCTTTCTAGATATAGTCTTTCTTTCCAGTTAGACAATACAAATTGAGAAACTTCTGGTAAATGTCTTGCACATGCAATCCATTGTTTAGAATTTTGAGCAAAAAGTATTCGATAACGCCTTAGTAATTCATCAGTGATATAATCCTTAAGCTGTAATGTAGAAATAACGGAATTATCTTTTCTAAATATTTCCATATCGTCTTCCCAAACCACATGAAGTATCACATTATCGTATCTCGGATCATTTTCATGGTTATGAACATACCAGTCACTTGATTTGATATGAACTTCTACATTACCAGCCCACTTTTGACCATGAACAATAAGCTTGGCATTGAAGAAATCTGGTCCAGAATTTTGGATATTATGTGTTCCTACATGCAAAAGTATGAGCTCTTCTTGCTTTGTTGTTTTCAGGTGAGAAAGTTCAAATTTCTTGTATTTCCAAAGATATTGGAGAAAATCTTCTGTCATATATCCTACATATTATGTTTATAGTTTTTTAAACTTGCCGATGTATAAACAAGTGATGCTAGCTATTAAACATTTTAGGTAGGATAAAATAACAACTATAGCTTTTCTAAAATAGTAGATGAAATTAAGAAAATTAATTCGATTCTTACAAATAATCACCCATAATGTTAACCAAATCCACAAAGTGTAAAATAAACAAACAGTCTACTAAAGTCTATTGCTACACTTCGAATATTTTTATGAATTCTAAATGGTCAATGATTTAATCCAAAAAAGAGTAAAATTCTGGATATACCCCAAAAAAACTAAGGTCTATTTTTAGAAAACCACAAAAAACAGAAACTAATGCCATACAAATAGTATGATTATCACGCATAATTCTTAAAATCAAGTTAATTATTCATAAAAATGTACTATTGGTAAGATTTTCTGTATTAATGGAATGCCCAACAACAATTTCATTCCTTTACTTTGTTACTAGAATTAAAAAGGGAAAATTAATTCATTTAAAATATAAAGATTACAAAACCCTAAGCTAAGTTGAGTTTGTGTTAGGTTATTGATGGTTGCCATTTTTGGCGACCATCTTTATTTTACCCCATTTCTAAAAATGCTTATTATAATTCATTTAGACCTTAGAATTATATACTCACATCAGGATAGATATCAAATTTATTAAAAAAAGCTTTTCTAAATTTTGAAGAATTAGAGTAATTAAGTGTATCCATTACCTCTCTAATAGATAAGCCTTCTCCTATTATCATATTATATGAAATCTCGAGCCTTTTATTATTAAAAAACTCTAGAGGTGTTTGGTTATGAATCTCTTTGAACATGTTAAAAAAATTAGTCCGACTCATATGTGCCATTGCCGCTAATTGATCTACCCCAACAAAAGGTTCTTTGATATTCTTTTTCAGATAATCACTTACTTTATAAATATTACCAACCTGTCCACTATTAATATTAAAGGGATTGCTTTCTGTCTCCCAACGCAACACATCTTTCCAAAAGGTTTCTAGTAATCTAATTCCACGTGCAACGAAATACAAATAATTTTCTACTTTATCGATATCTGGCTGCACAATCTGATCAAAGAGATTGGACTGCTTATAAGAAAGGTAAAACTTATTAATGTCCTGATGAGAATAGCGTATATAGCTGTCAACTTTATCAGCCATTTCTTTGCTTTTTAACACATAGGGATTGGTATAAGAGCTTTTTAATACAATCATAGTAGATTTTACCTCTGCTCCTTTAGTAATAAAAACCTGTTCTCCCTGCTGAGCATCCATACATCTCATATTACCAGGAGTATAACTATCAGAATAGGTACTTATGATATGATCTTTTTTTAGTTGATGATTTAAAGCATATTTTCTAAAATGAAGTATAATATCCTTTTCTTCAAAGGGTTGTCGTACATATTCAATATCAGCATTAGCCTTATAATTATTTATTAAAAGAAAGACTTCAGAAGATATCTTATAATATGCCAAATACCCTTCTCCTATTTCGGGAGGGAAATAAATTCGATCTGTAGAACTATTTGGATCCAATTGCGACCTAAAATAGTTTCTTAGTTTATCGATATCAGAAAAATCAAAAGAGTATCTATACATGCTACTATCATTTTACACATATTTCTTTAGTTTGGATCTAACCAAGTTAATCATTCCTAAAAAAATAAAAAAGCATAAAAACAACCCCTGTATTAGCAGGTAAACCAATAGAGGGGGTTAATTATGTTTTAAATATAAGAATTTATTTCATATGACTAATGACGTCATATTTTGTAATGATATGATGTTTTCCATTTTCTAGAGCAACTAAAACCGCCGGATTACCATTCCTAATAAGTTTAGAAATCTCCTCTAATGACGTTTTGGCACCAACAATCGGAAAAGGATCTTTCATAATATCTTTGATAGGTGTATTATCCATATTTTTATCATCCAAAAAAGCAGTAAATAGAGCACTCTCATCAATAGCTCCTACAAATCCTTCGCTATCAATTACTGGTATTTGTGATATTTGAAATTTACGCATACGTTCAATGGCATGTGATACTAATTCTTCTGTTTTAACAGTAATCAATGGTTTTTCTATATGATTTTTCACTAAATCATCTGCAGTATATACTTCTTCTTCCAGAAACCCTCTCTCTCTCATCCAATCATCATTAAACATTTTTCCTACATATCTACTCCCATGATCATGGTATAAAATAACAACAACATCATCCTTGGTAAAATGTTCTTTTAATTGAAGTAACCCTTTTATAGCTGCTCCAGCGCTATTACCCAAAAACATTCCTTCTTCTTTTGCCAATTTTTGTGTGTATATAGCTGCATCTTTATCGGTTACTTTAGTAAATCCGTCAATAACCGAAAAGTCAACATTTTTAGGTAAGATATCCTCTCCTATCCCTTCTGTTATATATGAGTAAATTTCATTTTCATCAAAAATCCCAGTTTCATGGTATTTTTTAAAAACAGATCCATAGGTATCTATGCCCCATATTTTTACATTTGGATTTTTTTCTTTCAAATATTTCCCAACTCCAGATATCGTACCACCTGTGCCAACTCCAACAATAAAATGGGTTACCTTTCCGTCGGTTTGCTCCCATATTTCTGGACCAGTACTTTCATAATGTGCTTGGGCATTAGATGGATTATCATATTGATTCACATACCAAGAATTAGGGGTTTCTTCTGCTAATCTCTTTGAAACAGAGTAATACGACCTAGGATCATCGGGCTCTACATTTGTTGGACAAACCATTACTTTTGCTCCTACTGCCCTAAGAATATCCATTTTTTCTTTTGATTGCTTATCTGCCATCACACAAATCAATTTGTATCCCTTGACAATAGCTACCAAAGCTAATCCCATCCCAGTATTTCCAGATGTACCCTCAATAATAGTACCTCCGGGTTTTAACCGACCATCTGCTTCTGCATCTTCAATCATTCTCAACGCCATTCGGTCTTTTACTGAATTTCCGGGGTTAAAAGTTTCATACTTGGCCAATACCAAAGCATCAACATCTTTTACCATCGCATTCATTTTTACCAAAGGTGTATTTCCTATGGTTTCTAGTATATTATTTGCGTATTTCACTCCAAATATTTTTAACTGTCCTGATCATAGACATTTTAACATAGCAAAGATACAATCTACATTACCGATTGGCAATTTTTAAGAAAGAATAACATTTTATTGAAAACGAATAGATTTTGTAGGTGATATCTTAGCAATAATATAGGAAGGGATAAGTAGCATTAGTAAGCACAAAATCATGGTTCCTAAGTTAAGTAATACAATATATCCCCAATCTATATATACTGGCGCAGTACTCACATAGTAGGTCTCTGGATTAAGCCCCACAATACCATATCGCTGCTGAATAAACAGTAAGCTCACACCAATAAGGTTACCCCAAAACAGACCTATCAAAATTAAATAGCCCGCATTGTAAAGAAATATTTTTCTAATACTCCAGTCGCTAGTCCCCAATGCCTTTAATATCCCTATCATTGGAGTTCTCTCTAGAATTAAAACCAACAAAGCGGTAATCATATTAATTCCCGCAACCAAAATTATAATGCCAATAATCCCGATAATATTGAGGTCAAATAATTTCAACCATTCAAAGATAGTTCCGTATTTCAAAGTAATCGTTTGGCTATCTAAAGTAGAAGGAATATTCTCGTAGATCTCCTGTCCTTTTTTATCTATCTCATCAAAGTTATCTATAAAAACTTCAAAATTTCCGACCTCATCCGGCTTCCATTTATTCATTTTTATAACGTGCCTTATATCTGCAATAAGAAAAGCTTCATCAAACTCCTGAAATCCTGAATTATATATTCCTACAACCTTAAATGCTCTAATAAAATGTTTTGATTTTGAAGCGGTATTCTTTTTCAAAAAATAAGTTATTGCTTTATCTCCTAAATGGATCCCCAATCGATTTGCAATATGCGATGATATTAAGACTTCTTCATTAAGTTCTTCTCCAAAATCTGGTATTCTTCCTTCGACAAGATATTCTTTAAAAGTATTCCAGTCATAGTCTTTACCAACTCCTTTAACCACTACTCCATCAAAATCTGTCTCTGTACGTATCAATCCCATTTTACTCGCCACGCCTTGTATATGCTCTACACCATCAACATCAGTAAATTCTGGATAAAATTCTTGATTCGATGATATTGGAACAAGAGATTCAACGCTACTATTATTATCAAAGCTAGAAATCAAAACATGCCCATTAAAAGCAGCTACTTTTTCTCTTATTTTGTGCTGTAATCCTACGCCCGTAGCCACTGTTATCAACATCATAATCATACCTATTGCAATAGCAAAAATTGCAATTTTTATAATTGGAGTGGATATGCTACTTTTATGTTCCTTACCTTTGATAAGGCGTTTAGCTATAAAATACTCGAAATTCAATCTCAAATATGGTTTTTGTTAGAAATGCATTCAAAAATACATTTTTATTCCTTCTCATTATTTTTATTTTTTGTCTATATGGAATAAAAACATCATTCTCCTCTTTTTTTTCAGTGTCTGAAAACCTTACTCCTAAAACATCAGTTGCTAAGGATAGTATAAAAAAGCAGCTGCCAATCATCGTAGGAGCAAATCTTACTGGTGAATATATTCCTATTTTAGAAAATAAAAAAGTTGCAATTGTAGGCAATCAGACTTCGGTTATTTTTAGAGATAGTATAACGAATAAGAATTATACTCACCTTGTAGATTCCCTACTCTCCAGAAATATCAAAATTCAGAAGGTTTTTGCTCCAGAACATGGTTTTAGAGGAAAAGCCGATGCTGGAGAGTTAATAGCAGATGGTAAAGATATCAAAACAGGGCTTCCCATTATTTCTTTACACGGTAAGAACAAAAAACCTTCTCAGCAATCTCTATCAGACGTTGATATTATTGTTTTTGATATACAGGATGTAGGAGTTCGATTTTATACTTATATATCAACCTTGCATTATGTTATGCAAGCATGTGCAGAAAATAACATTCCTGTTTTGATATTAGATCGACCTAATCCTAATGCACATTACATCGATGGACCAACCTTAGAACCAGAACATTCTAGTTTTGTGGGCGTACATCCCATACCTCTGGTTCATGGAATGACTATTGGTGAATATGCAAAAATGGTAAATGGTGAAGGTTGGCTTGGAAAAAACTTAACCTGCAACATCAATATTATACCTGTTAAAAACTATACTCATAGCACTACATATAGCCTACCAATACGACCTTCTCCTAATTTACCTAATGACAAGGCTATCAATTTATATCCAAGTCTTGGTTTTTTTGAAGGCACCACAATAAATGCAGGTCGCGGAACCGAAACACAATTTCAAATTTTTGGCTCCTCTGATCTTCCTGTAGAGAAATATGATTTTGCTTATATCCCTAAACCAAACTTTGGTTCTAAATACCCCAAACATAGAGGAGAGGTGTGCTACGGAAAAGATTTAAGAGAAAGTAAACATCTGGATTCGATTAATCTAGAATGGCTAATTAATGCATATCGTAATACCAATGCTAAAGAAAAATTCTTTAACACAAAATCTTTTACTATTCATGCTGGGACCAAAAAACTAGAAGAACAAATCAAACAAGGTCTTACTTTTCAAGAAATTAGAAATACATGGGTAAAAGACCTTCAGGAATTCAAAATTAAAAGAATACAATATTTGATTTACCCATAATCTCGTAAAATACACAAAAACCCCCATTTTCAGGGGTAGTAGTACATGCCAGAATTAATACATTTGCTTATGTTAAGATTTTTACGTAAGATTAATGTATGCTTTATCTTTATCCTTCCGCTTATCCTAAGTGCGCAAATGAGAGAGGGGAAACTTCCCCCTGTTCCAAAAAAAATAAACACCTATAAAGAGGAAAAAAAACTACTTGACAAAGCATATTCATTTCTTGAAACCGATAAACACCAAGAAGCATACAAAATAAGCCATAGGCTTTTAAAAAAAACATTTTATAAGGATACTAGATTATACTCTTCAATAGTCTTAGGATCTTATTTTAATTATAAAAACCTGGCAGATTCTGCATTATATTATGGAAATAAATCTGTAGAGCTTATTGGTCAAAAAAAAGATTCTGTTTCTAGACTACGATTATCCATGGTATACAATATCATAGCGAATGCATATAGCGATAAAAGTTTATTAGAAGAAAGTAAAAAATGGCACCTTAAAGGGATTGAAATTGCCCAAAGATATGAAGCAAAGGGACATTATTACCAGAAAATACACAATTTAGCAGCAACCTATATTAGATTAGGTGAATATGATTACGCCATTCAACTTCTAGAATCTTGTTTGCAATTTGAAGGCAAGTCAGAATTTACGTTTACCGTTTATATTAGTCTCGCAAGTGCACACTCATTAAAAAATAACAACGAACTTGCTTTATCATATTTAAAGAAAGCCCTTGCCTTTTTTAAAAATGGCGAAAAATCAAGAAATGAAGTAATAATCTTGCAAAATATTGGTGTTCAATATCATATTATGGAAAACTATGATGAAGCAATTAAGTATTATAATCGCGCATGGATTATAGGTAAAGAAAATGGATTCCATAGACCTACCATCGATGCAATGATGAATACCGGACTTGTATACCAAGATCAGGGAATGCATGATAAAGCCACATTATCTTACAAAGAAGCTTTACTCCTCTCAGAAAACTTAGGGTTTTTAGATAAACAAACCACTATTTATAGTCATCTTAAAAAAAGTGCAGCAGCCCAAAACAATTTTAAAGAGTCGTATGACTACTTTACAAAAGAAATAGAAATAAAAGATTCTATAAGAAGTCTTCAAAAAGAAAAAGAGATCAATGAATTAGAAATTAAATTCAAAACTCTCGAAAAAGAAAAGGAGATATCAATACTAAGAATCGAAAATACCAATAGAGAACTTAAGCTCAAAAATCAAGAAGAAGCTATAAAAAATCTTAAGTTACAGCAAGAGGTTGAAAAAAAAGAAAATGAATATAGAATTCTATCTTTTCAAAATGCCTCAGAAAAAAAAATAAATGAAATCGCCTTATTAAAAAAAGATCAAGAGATTCAGGAGTCCAAATTAGCTCGACAAAAAAGTATTAAAAACACTATACTGTATTCATTTTTGATTCTTCTTATCCCTATTATTGGATTACTCATCACGTATTATCAAAAACTGCAAACGCAAAGTGAATTAAACAAGAAGCAAGAGGAAATAAGTAAACAAAAAATCACTTCTTTGGTTAAAGATCAGGAGTTAAAACTTATTAAAGCTTTGATAAAAGGTAAGGATAAAGAAAGAAAACGAATAGCACAAGAACTACACGACAGTATCGGTGGAAATCTGGCAGCTATAAAAATACAAGTAAACAATACTGTTATTAATGGCAATAAGGAGCACATAAAAACTATTAATAATCAATTAGATGATACCTATGAGCAGGTACGTGATTTATCGCACAATCTGGTTCCCAAAAAATTTAGCAAAAACAATTTTAGCGATGTCCTCGAAGAATATTTTAATAATATTGGTGATGCAACAAACCTAAAGACTTCTATCACTGTATACCCTAGGACCGAAATTGATCTAATGGACGAAATTTTACAAATTGAAATTTTTAAGATCATACAAGAACTAATAACCAATACCATTAAACATGCCAAAGCCTCTAGCATAGAACTTCAATTAAATCTGGTAGAGGGTGCAGTAAATGTAATGTTTGAAGATAATGGTGTTGGGTTTAACACGCAAAATCAGATTTCTGGAATTGGGTTTGAGAACATTAAAAGCAGACTAAAAACCGTATCAGGTACGTTACATATAGATTCTAGAATTAATAGAGGTACCCTCATTAATATTGAAATACCAACATTGACAACAATCACAGAAAAAATGAACCAAAAACAATTAAGTTGATCCCAACTTAAATGCGTACTTTGGTACACTTTTATTGAATTACATAAAAAATAAATAGATGAAATATAATTTAATTATAGCAGATGACCATAAAATGTTTTTAGATGGTTTGCTTAGTATTCTTAACTCAGAGAAAGAATATAATATTTTATTAACCGCCAAAGATGGCAAGCACATCGCCAAATATCTAGAAATCAACCCTGACGAAAAGATAGATCTTATTATTACAGATATTTCTATGCCAGAATTGGATGGCATATCTCTTAACAAGATCATAAAAGATAGAAAAACGAGTATCAAAACCCTTGTGGTTAGTATGCATAATGATGCGGAGATGATAGACAACCTAATAGAGCATGATGTTGACGGTTATGTCCCAAAAAACGCAGAAAAAGAAGAACTCCTAAAGGCTATAAAAACTATTTTAAAAGGTGAAAAATATTTTTCGAAAGAGATAAAAGATATTTATTTAGAAAATAAATTCTCCAAAAAAAAGCAAGAAGAAGTCAAGTTAACGCAAAGAGAAATTGATGTAATTACTTTAATAGCACAAGAGTTTACTACACAAGAAATTGCAGATCAACTATTCTTAAGTAAGCATACTATCGAAAGTTATAGAAAAAACCTTATTGCCAAACTAAATGTTAGAAACCTAGCTGGATTAACAAAATATGCTTTGAAAATGAAATATATAAAACCTTAAAAAAAATCATCTATTTCCTCTTTAACACTAATTTTAAAACAATAAGTACTCCTAACAATAAAGGTTAAATAAGTTCGCCTACAAATTAAATTGTATTCATAACAAGCTATCAGTTTTTTGCCTAATTCTTGATACTATCAAACACATTCAAAATACATTCGAAAAAGAGATGGATTAATTTCTACTATCAAAACCTTCTCCTAAACGATAGCTTAGTATTATTCCATGGGTATTATTAATGGGAGTATTTCGTAATGCATGATTATAGTTATACATTAATCTCAAATGATTAGACACATGAAATCCCACAAGAAAATTCATAGAAGAATTGGTTCTATACCCAGCTCCCATTTCTATTTGATTTCTATAGTTTACTGTGGTATTAAAATCTGCCTGTAGTGGTGCTCCAGAAACATATTTAATCAAAACACTAGGCGTAATTAGGACTTCTTCAAAACGTGTAGCAAAAAAGCGATATCCAGAATACGCATAAACAGGATTTACGATATTAATATTATTTTCTGAAGAAAGAGAACTTCCTAAAACATTTGGTGAAGAAACACCCAAATAAATACGATCTCTATTATACAAAATACCAACACCCAGAGTAGGAACAAGAGTATTTATATTACTTACAAAATTAGGATCATTAGCAATACCTAATGATAACAAATCCTCATTATAAAACGTAACTCCTGCCGTAATACCAAATGATAAAACATTTGGATTATAGGACCACCATCTTGCTCGGCTGTAATTATGATCAAAAACTAATTTATAGGAATAGGCACCAAATACATTGGTTGTTGTAGTCACGCCTACCTGATCACTATAAATCCCAGCACCTAATCCCATATTATTAGATCGCAATGGTGAATTAAATGTTAATCCAATATTTCGCGGACTACCATCCACTTGATTCAAGTACCCTCTGTTCGTAATAGTTATATCTGAATTTTGATAAAAACCCGCATGAGCCGGATTAATAACAACAGTGTTGTAGTTATAATTAGCAAAAACTGGAGTTTGCTGTGCAAAAATCAAGTTATATAAACAGTTTGATAGTAATACAACTGCACAAAGTATATTCTTTTTTCTCATCTATCTTTTAATACTTAAAATAATGATCTATCAACTTTTCCCTTCTCTTATTGATTGTGGTCATCATTTTGTTAAACACTCATTATGAGCTTTTGTTTATTATCTTTTTAAAACTAGGAATCCGGTTTGTTTTCTTAGGTTATGAGAACCTTCTATTTTGATGTCGAAGAAATATGTCCCTTCTGGCAACTTATCACCTCCTATATTTCTTTTTTTGTTTGCTATTCCTCTAAATACCTTAGACGTATTATTATATCCTTTTATCTCAAAAACTATATCTCCCCATCGATTATATATTGACACTTTATTGTTAGGATAATTTTCGATATCATAAATCTCCCAATACTCATTAATACCATCACCATCAGGCGAAAAACCATATCTTGTTAGATCTTCTGGTTGCGCCTCCACATATACAGTAATCATATCTTCTGCAATACATCCTTGATCATTGGTAAAAAGAACAGTATATGTTGTCGTTTGGTCTGGACTTGCTACAGGATTAGTAATATTGGCATTATTTAGACCTGTAGATGGTGTCCAAACAAAATTACCATTGGTTGAGGCTACAGAACTTAACTCTATTTCTTGACCTATCATAATTTCTTCATCTTCTCCTACTTGAACAGAAACCTCTTCCTGATTTATTGCAAAAGCACAACTCGAGCTATTAGTACTAAAGTCTGTTGCTGTAATCGTTATCAACATCCCATCTACAATAGGAGATCCTGCAACAGGGTTTTGGATAATATTGGGATTTGCATCCTGATTATCTGTAACAACAACTAATTCTCTATAATCTGGTAATATAGTAGCATCGCAAGATAGCTCTTGGTCAGAAGGGCAATTTATCTTAGGTGCTTCTGTATCTGTTGTAGCGGTTATAGTAATTGAGCATCTACCAATATTCCCACTAACATCTGTGACTGTAAATTCTATTGTCATATCATCTGTAAATGGGCTACCTGCAACGGGGTTTTGAATAATACCTAGTGAGCTATCGCAGTTATAAGTAGCTACAACCAACCCTGTGTAATCAGGAATAACGGCACCAGTAACCAAAACCTGATCAGTTGGGCAATCAAGAATAGGATCCACAGTATCGCTTATAGTTATTATTTGGGTAACATTAATGGAATTTCCTGCACTATCAGCTACGCTGTATGTTCTAGTAATTATATTCGAGCTTGTATTTACATCTCCTACATAAGTGACTATAGGGTTTACTGTACAATTGTCTGCTTCGTCAATAACTACTTCGATATCTGCCACGGGTACATCTGTTATACAGGGTACAGTAATTCCTGCTGGATTACTAGCAGTTGGATCTATTGTATCTGTAATTAGTATTGTATGAGTAACTGAAACTCTATTATTAGCTTCGTCTGATACATTATAAATTCTTGTAACCATTGTAGGGTTTGAATTATTCTGACTAATAAAAGAGACTGTCGGATTAGCCGTACAATTGTCTGCTTTACTGGTTACCACTGATACATCTACAGGCGGAACATCCTCAAAACAAGCCACTGTAATTGTTGTTGGATTGCTAGCCGTAGGATCAATAGTATCATTAACTACAATTGTCTGAGTTACATTTATACTATTCCCAGAACCATCTGTTACACTATAGGTTCTGGTAATTACCTCTGGATTAGAAAGCCCATTGCTAACATCTTGTACAAAGGCAACCGTAGGCAGCACCCCACTATTGTCTGCCTCATCTGTAACTACTAGCGGATTAGGTGCAGGAATATCTGCGCTACATTGCACATCTACGCTTATAGGATTACTTGCTGTTGGATCTATAGTATCAATTCCTGATAAGGTAGTTACATTATCTATATGATAAATCTCTCCCTGATTGCCTACTCCATCTTCTAAAAACAAATACACATCATAAGTAGTAGCTGCAGCCAAAGAAGAAATCACTTCTTGGATATCTGTATTTGCAATATTCATCAAAAAACTTCCATTAACCACAGATCCTACTCCACCAGTAATATCATCATGAGATACGGTTGCAGAAAAATTACCTGGAAAAATGGCATAGTGTATTCTTCCAGTTTCGGGTCCATTAACAACCAAGGTAAATCCAGAAATTGTTTCATTAATAGCTTGTGGATATCCTGAATTTAATGGCATAGCATAATGATCTCCCCCAAAGATTACATAGGCACTACCACCACTTGCACCATTTCTATCTCCAAATATAAAATCAGTAAGTCCATCCCCATTCATATCCTTCCCTCCATCAATAGGTCTTCCTATATTAGAATTACTAACAGAAATATTAAATCCATTAACTCCATTTAGTGTAGAAGAATCAAAGCTAGCCGAAAATCCCCCTGATGTTCCGAAAACAACATAATTATCTGCTCCTGCTACAATAAAATCATCTATCCCATCTAGATTCAAATCTCCAGTAGGTGCCGCACATAAAACATAATTGTTTAATACAAATCCATTTGACCCATCAAGATCACTCATTAACAAATTTGCTGAAAAAGGATTTGTTGACCCTAAAATTATATTATTTTCAGAAAAACAATCATCAATTCCATCTCCATTTACATCACCAATTGACCCTACAAATGTTAAAAATCCATTTCCACCATTATCAACCTTAAATCCATCTGTACCATCAACCGCTACAAGATCTACTATTGGATCAAAAGGTGTACCTTTTCCAAATAACACGTAACTAATTTCACCAGACACATCAAAGCTAGAGCCCCAATTTCCAATCATTATATCATTGTAACCATCATTATTGATATCTCCTGCTCCTCCTACATTATAGGATGGTCTACTACCAGGAAACTGACTAGTTCTAAACCCATTAACCCCATTAAGCCAAGAAACATTTATCAATGCAGGAAAATCAGTTGAACGACCAAATACAATCCATGCTTGTCCTGACCAATGAGGGGTACCAATAATAAAATCATTAATTCCATCTCCATTTACATCCCCTAGAACAGCAACTTGATTACTACCGGGAGTATCTATTAAAAATCCATTAGTACCATTAATATCATTCACATCCATTACCGCCGAAAAAGTTGTACTGCCATATATAACCATTTCATCCGCACTACTATTACTAGAACCTACAATCAAATCATCTATTCCATCCCCATTTATATCTCCCGGACCTGCCACTGTAGAACCACGTCTTTGATTATAACCTACACCTTCAACAACAAAACCATTGGTTCCGTTTAATGTAGTAAGGTCAAAAGGTGTTGGAAAACCAGTGGTGGATCCAAAAATAATATAAGCTCTTCCTGCTAGATCAGAAGACATAACTGTTTCCTCTCCGTTTCCAAGACATACATCTTCAAGACCATCATTATTGATATCTCCTATAAACTGCATTTCATACCCTAACTTATAGGTTGTATCCATACCCGGAATAACAAAACCATTTGTCCCATTTAATGTAGTAACATCAAAATTTGCAGGATATAACTGTTGCGCTTTACCACTATTAGAAATCAAACAAAAAAATATGAACAGTCCAATACATCTAAAAATCAGGGCATGCTTTTTTATATTTCCCATCTTCAAAATTGTTTGCAACAAAACTATAGCCTCCGCTAAAATCACATACCACCATAAGTAGGGTTTTACCATTGTTAGCACCCCCCTGTTTACAGGGTATATTACTACTGTAATTTTATTACTGGACAAATAAGTTATTTAAAAGAAAAGGTTACCTTTTTAAAACTAGGAATCCAGTTTGCTTTCTCAAATTATGAGAGCCTTCTATTTTAATATCAAAGAAATATGTTCCTTCTGGCAGCTCGTCTCCCCCGAGACTTCTCTTTCTGTTTGCTATTCCTCTAAATACTCGTGATGTATTATTATACCCTTCTACCTCAAACACTATATCTCCCCATCGGTTATATATCGACACTTTATTATTAGGGTAGTTTTCGATATCATAAATTTCCCAGTACTCATTGATTCCGTCACCATCTGGAGAAAAACCATATCGTGTTTGGTCTTCTTGCTGCTCCTCTACATAGATTGTAACCGTATCCTCGGCAACACATCCCTTATCGCTGGTAAAAAGAACGGTATATGTAGTGGTTTTGTTAGGCTTAGCTATTGGGTTGGCAATATTAGAATTGTTTAAACCTATTGATGGTTCCCAAACAAATGTTCCTGATTTTGAAGAAACTGCACTTAACTGAACCTCTTGTCCATCTATTATCTCTTCATCTTCTCCAACTTCTACCAATACATTTTCCTGAAAAACCATAAAAGCACAATTAGAATTGTTTGCACTAGAATCTGTTGCAGAAATCGTAATTAACATACCATCTCTAATAGGAGATCCTGCAGCAGGGGTTTGGGTAATGACAGGATTACTATCTTGATTATCTACAACGGTAACTAATTGAGTATAATCAGGTAACTCAGTCACATCACAAGATAATTCCTGATCTGAAGGACATGTAATTGATGGTGGAATAGTATCTGGAGACTCAGTGATAATGATTGAACATTTACCCACATTACCACTAACATCTGTAGCCGTAAATTCTACAGTCATACCACTAGTAAACGGGCTTCCCACAGCAGGAGTTTGAACAATACTCAAAGTAGTATCACAGTTATCTAAAACGCTAACCAACCCAGTATAATCAGGCAATGTACTACCAAATGGCAAGTTTTGGTCTGATGGACAAGTAACCACTGGATCTTCTGTATCAGCAGATTGATTCACAATAAACTGACAAGTATCCGCATTACCAGATGCATCGGTAGCGGTCATTGTTATGATCATACCATCTACAAAAACTGATCCTGATACGGGGTTTTGAGTAACCACAGGGCTTGGATCTACCAAATCTGTTGCTGTTACTAATCCTGTATAATCTGGAATCACTGAAGTATTACAAACTAATTCCTGATCCGAAGGACATATAATTGATGGTGGAATAGTATCTGGAGACTCAGTGATAATGATTGAACATTTACCCACATTACCACTAACATCTGTAGCCGTAAATTCTACAGTCATACCACTCGTAAATGGGCTTCCCACAGCAGGAGTTTGAACAATACTCAAAGTAGTATCACAGTTGTCTAAAACGCTAACCAACCCAGTATAATCAGGCAATGTACTACCAAATGGCAAGTTTTGGTCTGATGGGCAAGTAACCACTGGATCTTCTGTATCAGCAGATTGATTTACAACAAACTGACAAGTATCCGCATTACCAGATGCATCGGTAGCTGTCATTGTTATGATCATACCATCTACAAAAACTGATCCTGATACGGGGTTTTGAGTAACCACAGGGCTTGGATCTACCAAATCTGTTGCTGTTACTAATCCTGTATAATCTGGAATCACTGAAGTATTACAAACCAACTCCTGATCCGATGGACAAGTAATCGACGGAGGAGTGGTATCTGGAGAAGTAGTGATGATTATAGAACACCTACCTATATTACCACTAACATCTGTAGCAGTAAACTCTACAGTCATACCACTTGTAAAAGGGCTTCCCACTGCAGGGATTTGAACAATACTCAGAGCACTATCACAGTTATCTGCAACACTAACCAAACCTGTATAATCAGGCAATGTACTGCCCGATGATAAGTTTTGGTCTGATGGGCAAGTAACCACTGGGTCTTCTGTATCAGCAGATTGATTCACAACAAACCGACAAGTATCCGCATTACCAGATGCATCGGTAGCTGTCATTGTTATGATCATACCATCTACAAAAGCTGATCCTGATACGGGGCTTTGAGTAACCACAGGGCTTGGATCTACCAAATCTGTGGCAGTTGCTAATCCTGTATAATCCGGAATCACTGAAGTATTACAAACCAACTCCTGATCCGATGGACAAGTAATTGAAGGAGGAGTGGTATCTACATCTTCATTAACCACAAAAGTACAATTATTGGTATTTCCTTTTGCATCGGTCGCTGTAAGCGTTATTGTCATTCCAGGAGTATAAGCACTCCCAGCAATTGGATTTTGAGTAATTACAGGTGCCGCATCGCAATTATCAGTTGCAGTTGCTAAAGTTGTATAGTCTGGCAATACATTTCCGGATGCCAAAATCTGATTAGCCGGACAAGTAATTACCGGTCGTTCTGTATCAATAATTTCTTTTCCAAAAATAACATAAGCAAAACCAGGGTCTGTGTTAATTCTAATACTATGATGCATCCCATTCTGACGCGAAGATCCAATAACTACATCATCAATACCGTCGTTATTAACATCACCTGCATATCCGACAGATTTATATCTTGAGCCTCTTACATATATCTTTAATCCATCACTGGCAGTAAGTGATGTACTTGAAATCGTTGCTTCCCATCTATTTTTCCCATATAAGATTATATGCCCTCCATTACTACTTTGATATATATAATCATCAAATCCATCATTATTAAAATCTCCTGCATAATTAAAAATATCTCGACCAGAAATATCTGTAATATTAAAACCATTTGTTCCATCTAAAGTGGATAAATCCATTGTCGGCGGAATTGAACTACTTCCAAATAAAATATAACTTTTATTAACAGCAATATCATTAAGACCATCACCATTAATATCTCCTACTTTTGCAATGCCAGATACACTTGGCAAAGCAGAAGTCGAATTTTCTATAATAAAACCATTCGTTCCGTCCAAAGATGAGATATCAAAAGTCGGCGGAAACGAAGTGTTTTTCCCATAAATAACAAATTCTCTATTACCCTTACCGCCTACACCAATATCCGGAATTCTATCTCCATTAACATCTCCTAATCCAGCAACCATTCTACCTATTTCTCCTGTCATCACATTTCCAGTGATAGTAAAGCCATTTACTCCATTTATCTCATCTACTCGTAGAAGTGCCGGAAATCCAGAACGTGTTCCATACAAAATATAACATTTACCACTTCCTCCTCCAGACCCTGCCGTAGTTAAAGCAATATCTGTAAAACTATCATTATTAATATCTCCTACTGTATCAATATCATATCCGGCATTTTCGTAATTGCTAGCACCTACAATAGTAAATCCATTTGTACCATCTAATGTTGAAAGTTTAAAATCAGCAGAAAAACCAGTATTTTTCCCAAAAATAATATAAGTATGTCCGTTCTCTCGACCATGAGGAGAATGGCGATAAGGATCTCCAATCATAATATCACTTATCCCATCACCATTGAGATCTCCTGCACTACTGACTGCATACCCAGTAACCGGGAAATTACTAGAAGGAGTATCATTACGGATTGCAAAACCATTAGCTCCATCCAAAAGCCCTAAATCTATATTAGGTGGAAACCCAGAACTTGTACCATAAACAACATAGGCTCCTCCATCAATAATTATATAATCTCTACCATATGGCCCGGAGAAAGCACTGTAACCACCTGGCGCTCCTACAATAAAATCATCAATTCCATCACCATTAACATCTCCTGCAGTATCCACACTATATCCTACTCCTCCAATCGCTTTTTCTCCATATAGAACCAATCCATTACTTCCATTTATATCGTTGATTGAGAAACCAGTTGTTTGACAATCAATTTCAGTTGTATCCGTCTTTAATTTTACTAAAAATGTACACGAATTTGTATTTCCTGATCTATCAGAAACTGTTACTGTTACATTTGTATCTGAGGTAAACAAGCTTCCGTTAGGGGGAGTTTGGGTAAATGTTAAATTCATATTATATGTACAATTATCATTCACTGTACGTAAAAAATGAACATAATTAGGAAGTACAGAGTTAGCATATAACTCTTGACTTCCACTCGGACAAGTGATCGTTGGTCGTTCTACATCAAAAACATCCATCGAGCCACCAAAAAATACATGAGCGTTTCCTCTTAAACCAGAACTTGACCCTGCATTTTCTCCAACTATAAAATCATTAACTCCATCGTTATTAAAATCACCTGTATTACTTACCGAAAACCCAAAATTTTGTCTATTAAACCTTACGTCATAAAAAACCTGATAACCATTAGCCCCATTAATCTGGATATCTTCTAGCAACGCTGGTGGTGTTGATCCTCCATACAATACATAAACTCCCCCTGACCCTGCGGGACCACCTCCTCCAGATGCAATTAATACATCACTTATACCATCTCCATTAATATCAGTCCCTCCGTCTACATCATTTCTATACCCTCTTTCTCTTCTAAAAACTAGTGCTGTACTACTTGTAAAGTCAGAAACCTGTATTGAACTAGGAAAACTAACAGTAGTACCATACATTATATACACTTGATCTCGCCCCGTTGCAATAATGATATCATCAATTGTATCATTATTAAAATCTCTAGCGGCTGCTACAGAAAGTCCTAAGGTATTATTCTCTTGATTTGAAGCAATGTAAAAACCGTTACTTCCATCTAATAAAGACAATTTAAACAATGACGTAAATCCAGTATTACTACCAAAAACAACCGCTACCCTTCCTGCATTCCTTTCGCCTGATTCATCATAAGAAGGATACCCTAATAAGAGGTCATCTGTTCCATCATTATTTAAATCTCCTGCTTTACTTACCTTCATGGACCTACCCGAAAATGTCTGTAAAAAGCCTTCTATCTTAAAACCATTGTTACCATCTAGAATACCAACATTTGCACTTGCTATAGTAGAAGAACCAAAAAACACATAAGCATTTCCAATTTGACTACTAGTGGCAGAACGACTTCTTGAAGCCCCAATTATTATATCATCGACACCATCATTATTAACATCTCCTGCATCGCTTAATGTCTCTCCAAAACTAGTAAATGTATCCACATCTTCTAATACAATACCAGTAACACCGTCATCTATATCTGTCCTGGTATAAAGCGATAGAAATCCTGTAGTTCTTCCAAAAACAATAATAACCCCTCTGTTGGTACCTATCATTACATCATCAATCCCATCTTCATTTATATCTCCTGCAGTACTAACACTAAGACCAACTTTATCATCTGCAATGGTTCCTATTACTTTAAATCCATTAGCTCCATTTAAAGAACTAATATCTATTGAAGATGTTGTTATTCCTGGAGCTCCAAAAACAACATAAGCTGCTCCTATATTGGTATTCGTAGCAGAGTCTACTTCTGATGCTCCTATCACGATATCAGGAATACCGTCATTATTTATATCACCAGCATCACTAACCGATCTTCCAAAAATATCGTTTGTTTCTTCACCCGAAAACTTAAGAACTTGGCTTTCATCAAGCCCAGACAAAGGTACATCGGGACATCCCTGAGCAAGAGATACAAAAACGTTTATTAATAGTATCAAACAAAGGATATATCTTTTTACATTTATCCTTAATATACTGGTACACTGGATCATTTTACTTTTCATTGACTAAAAATTGTTTAGATCAAAAATAAACGCATACCTATAGTCACCTATCACCTTATATAGTGAATTAAAAATATAGACACCCCCCTGTTTTCAGGGTACAGATTTTCACCAGAAAAGGTGTGTTTCATAATGTATCCTTCCCGCATCTTTGTACTGTGATTTTTTGGTCTTCAAACCTGTATCAAAAATCGTAGACACAATAAGAAGTTCTTAAGATCACGTATTAAAAAATCATATACTAACCCTTTAAAAACCAAAAATCATGACTTGGGGAATCACATTAATTTTATTAAGTATTATAGCAGTACCATCATTATTATTGTCTAAAAAGCCAAATGCAAAAGAGCTTTTAGAAAAAATCGAACCTTACCAAGGCTGGATAGGACTTGTATTCTGTTTTTGGGGAGTATGGGGAATCATCTCTGCAGTATTAAATTTAGGATGGCTTACAACATACCCAATCTGGTGGGTAACACTATTAGCTGGAAATGTTATTGAAGCGGTATTAGGTTTCATGCTAGGTTTTGGATTAATCAACAAGTTTTTCTTATCTAAAAACGAAGCTGCTAAAGAGAAAGCAAACCAATTAAGAGAGAAATTAGCTCCAAAGCAAGGTAAATTAGGTGTTCTAGGAATCATTGTTGGTTGCTGGATGATTGTTGCTTCTTTCTTATTCTTCGTATAATCACGAGTTAAAAAAGTAAAAAAACCAAAACACTATGATCATATTTGGAACAAGCTCTTCAACTATTCATCCGAAGCAGCTAAGAGAAGGAGATTGCCCATATTGTAAGACAGAAAATAATATGTGGATACAAGGATATAGAAAATATGTTCATGTGTTTTGGATACCATTCTTCCCAATAGGGAAAAAAGTATACTCAGTTTGTGGGCATTGTAAGGGAGCCTTTGAAAGAAATGAAATGAAAAGTCAGAAGCTAATAGAGAGTTTTGAAGAGTCAAAAAACACTTACATCAAAACTCCATGGTATCACTTTACAGGACTGATCCTTTTAATATCAAGTATTGCTTTACTTACCATTCTACCTTATTTAAGGTAAACCATAGATAATTTCAAAAAACATTGACAAAATGAGAAAGTTCGTTTTCATAATAATAGTACTCCTAAAAGTTACATCTGCAATATCGCAGGACAATGCTAAAACAATAACGATAATAGGAGAAGCCAATAAGCAAATAGAAGTCAACACATATTCTCTTACAATTTCATTAAGACAAATTGTTGCAAATGGATATCAACAAGTTGAACCTAAAAGCTTATCAGAGGTTACTCAGATTTATGAAAACAAGTTAAAAGCGGTAGGAATCGATTTTAACAAATTTCGAAAAAATGTTCTTTACAAGTTATATGCTTCCTACTCAGAAGTAAATGATATCTCTTACTATAATTATATCGCTACTTCAGAAGAAGAGATAACAAAAATTATCAAGCAAAAAATGAACGGTTTAACGATTGTACAAATCGAAGCTGTTGCCAAAGAAAAAACAAACGAACAATGGGCTACTTTAACCCAGGCTGCAATTGAAGACGCAAAAATTAAAGCTCAAAAAATTGCTACTACTCTTGATCAAAAAATAGGGGAAATAGTAAAAATCGAAAATTCTGACACCAGAACACAATACATAAATATGTATAAACCAGATGAAATTCAAAAACACTTGGTTACTGTGACCTTTAGATTAGAATAACAAAAAAAAGTGTAAAAACACCTTTAATTAATTAATAAAAATCATAAAAATGAAAACAAAAATTTTAGCCTTAGTTGTAATCCTTGCTTTCGGAAGTAGCTTCAATTCTCAAGCACAAAAACTAAAGAAGTTTGGTAGTTCTATCGAAAAAAAGATTGGACCTAAAACTATAAAAGTACCTTACACTGATGTAGTGTCTTATATGGGATATGCTGCTACAGGTAACGAAGATGAAGTAAAAGATGGGAAGAAATTTTACTATATCTACGTATGGGTACCAGCTGTAGCTCCAGAACTTGGGGTAAGAATGATGTCTCCTGTAGGAAAAACTAAAATCAAAAAAGCAACACAATCTGAGGCTTACACAAAAAATGCAAAGTCTTCTGATTACTTTGATACCTATATCACTTTAGAGCGTTCTGATATTATTAGTAAAGATAATATCAGTGTAGAAGCAGCAAAAAATGCTAACTGGATAACTTTAGAGCGTAACGATGATAGTAGTGAAATGCCAAAACAACCTAGTGGAAGTAGCTACAACTCTTTATTGAGATACAAAAGTGAAGCGAGCAACCCTACTAAGGCATTAACTGTTGGATTATACCGTATCGGTTTCACTACCTACAAAACTGGTGAAGTAAAAGGTACGTTCCTTGCAGAAG
Organism: Aquimarina sediminis; assembly: GCF_002895435.1. Lineage (GTDB taxonomy): Bacteria > Bacteroidota > Bacteroidia > Flavobacteriales > Flavobacteriaceae > Aquimarina > Aquimarina sediminis. The sequence goes on along the minus strand of NZ_POYJ01000008.1, from coordinate 101,642 downwards.
TTGCTGCCCCAATCAAATTACCTGGTGTAGTGATGGCTAAAACTATCGAAGACCTGAAAAAAGGACTATAAAACATATATTGGAATACTAGTTTCTAAGGTTATTCCTATGTTTTAGTTCACAAGCATAGGGATAACCTTTTTTTAAATACTCTGAAAACTTTTAATTATCACTTTTCAAGATGCAAGAAAAGGACAAAAATAAATCTAAAGAAGAAAATAATCTTCTCGATGATATTCTGGCGAATGCTCTTTCTTCTACCAAAAAATACGCAGAAACCAATGCAGGTCTTGAGACTAAAAAATGTAAAAGCTGCGGAGCTGCCAGACCCGAAGACACAGATCTAAAATATTGTGATTTCTGTGGAGATCAATTTTACTAAAAACATAAACCTTTATAAATATGTCTTTTAATGATACACAAACCAGATGGGATGGCTTCTTAAAGAAAATCGAAGATCGATTTGAAGAGATATTAAAAAAAACAGAAGCTGCATTACCTCTCTTGTTTGATGCAACTGATTTTGAAACCATTACCTTTCAAAATGCCTGGCAAGGAATTTATACACAGGCCAATGATCTAATTTACAAAATAGAAGATACCTGGTATGAAAAAGTTGAAGACACATTTATAAATAGTGGTATACAATTTGGTTCCAAACAATTATTACAAGAAAGAGACAAAGGACTACGAGTTAGATTTAACTTAGAACAAAAATTAAAGTCTTACGAAGTCAGCATTTTTTCTGATGCTGCAAAAAAATTACTCAATAAAGCAAAAGAAATTTTATCCAAAGACTTTTGTTGCACCCAATGCCAAGCAAAACTTCCTGTTAGAGATAATTTTTTCAGATCATACTATAGTACCTGTGACTATTGCCAAACAGTAAATACATTTGAGCCAGGGTCTAAAGCCAGAAATGTAGAACATTTTGCTGTCGATGCAATAAGTGAAGAAGCTGCTCTTGAACATTATCTAGAATATGAGCGGCTAAAATTTGAAAACGATTTGCATGACAAAAAAATCCACAAAAAAGACCAATTAACCTCTCAATACCGAAAATATATAGAAACATATCTCAAAAAAAGAATTGAGATTATCCCTGATTATCAGGATAGGTATCAAAAAGATTTGGATGCAAAAATGTTTATGGAAACTAATTATTAATCATTCAAAAGAAAAAACATGTCAAATTCATTGAGAAATCAACTACGCTCTGTAATCGAATGGGAAAACCCAAACCCTGAAACTCTTTTTGAAAAATGGACAGAAAACGGAGATGAAATTAAAAATGCTTCAAAATTGATCGTAGGGCCCGGACAGGGATGCCTTTTTGTGTATGAAGGAAAAGTAGAGGGTTTTTATGAAGAAGAAGGGCTTTACGATCTTAAAACCGGTAATATCCCGTTTTGGACTACTATCAAAAATATCATGTATACCTTTGAATCTGCTCATAAGGTAGGAATCTTCTTTTACAGAAAAGCAGAAATGCAAAATATACGATGGGGAACCCCATCTCCAATTACTTATAAAGATCCCATATACAATTTCCCAGTAGGACTAGGTGCTTTTGGTAATTTTTCTTTTAAAATCACCAAACCTGTTGATTTTTTCTCCAATGTTATCGCTGGTATCGATTACTACCCTGTTAAAGCGATCCAAAAAGTAATACTTTCAAGAATTACACAACCCATTAGTGATTTTCTTGCCAATGCTTCTTTTAGCTATATAGATATTGACAAACACAGAAATGAAATTGCTTCTTTCTCCAAAAACTCGAGTGAGCAGATCTTTAATGAATTGGGTTTTGAATTACTTGATTTTAGAATTGAAGGGACCAGTTTTAATGAAGAGACCAAAACAAGAATTGGTCGAATTGCAGATATGAGTGCCGAGGCTCAGGCAATGAAAGAACTTGGTGTAAGCTACCAGGATTATCAACAACTGGAAGCACTAAAAAATATGGCACAAAACGAAGGAGGAGGTAATATAGGAATGCAAATGGGTGCCGGACTAGGAATGGGTCAAATGTTAGGAAATATGATGAGCAATCAACAACCTCAGCAACAGCAACAACCTAGTAACACATCTTCACCTGCCTCTCCAAATAATACTTCTCAAGATAATGACCCTATAAAAAAATTAGAACAACTGAAAAAAATGTTTGATGCGGGCTTAATAGATGAACAAGAATACAAACAAAAAAAACAAGAAATACTATCTCAGTTTTAAAAACAGAAATCAATCTTAAAAAAAATTAAATATCATGAGTACAGTTAACCAATTATATCAAGATGTTTCAGGACAACATAAAGATGAGTACAAAGAATACTTAAAGACAATAGATTGTATGGATTGGTCCAGTTATGATTACACAACCTGGCCATGTGCGGATCTTTCCTTTCAAAACCTTGAAGAAGATCAAGATTATGATCTCTGGCCTTTTAAGCCTAATCTAAATGAACCGCATTGGGTTGACCTTAATAACCAATTCAAATCAGGTATTAAAAGATATGGTTATGTCAACCAATACAAAATGCCACGGCAAGTACGGGAGCTTTCTCATGAAGATGCTACTGATATCCTTAACGAGATCAAAAATCTAACACATAGCAATCCTGCCGAGTTTAAAGATCAGATCCATGAATATGGCTTTTCTGATGAAAATCATTTTTTATGGGGAATAGCTTTACTAGCGTCTGCCGAAGAAAAAGCATATGACAGAGCAGATGATTTCTTAAAAAAGCAAAAGGCAAAACTTGATGCTCAAATGGATAACCATATTGCAGCTGCCGAAGCTGGTGGTTTATTAGATCCTATAAAAGATATTGATATGGAAACATGGGCTGCAGCCAATGCAAAAATAGCAGGTGGTATGGGGCTAGAAGAAGTATTAAAAGTAGTAGGTACAGAAAAACCTATCTGGGATGAAGTTACAGCAGAATGGACAGCCAGAATGTCGCAAGATACTACCCATGCCATTTCTAAAGTTTATGGTGATGCTTTTATGAATTCTGATATCGGAAAATTTGCAACTCAACAAACCAATGAAGAATTAAAAGTAAGTCCATCTTCTGGAATGGATGCTTTGGATCAGGTAAAAGAAGATTTCGAATTATATGTTAAAATCATGTGTCATCAAAACATGGGATCAGGGCAAGGAAAAGACGCTTCTTCTATTTTACAAGAGTATGGACTTACCGTTACTGATTGGAGTTATGCCGGAGCGCATTGGAGTCCTAAAATGGCTACAGATACCCGGATAGCATTAAAAATGGGAGAATTAATGGAAAAATATAATTCAGAATTTGCTACTGCAAAAGCTGGAGATGATATAGATTTTTAAAACAAATAGCTGTTGATTGATGACCTGAGATCTGTTTATACCCTTACACTATATTACTAAATTAGGGAGAAATCAGGTCATCTTATTTTCAAAACAAAAAGTTAATCATGCAACTGAAATGGATAAAAAACTTCTCGAATTGAAAAAAACAAAATAAGTAGAATTATATTGTTTTGATTCGTTAGATCATATAATGCTCGAAGTTATTTAGAATATATTTTAGTTCAAAAACTTTCCTTTTTTATAGAGGAAAAATATTAAATAAAAACAAATATTACTATTCGTGTTTTTATAATTTACTGACCCCCAGAATATACAAGTATAAAGAAATAAATTGTTAAAAACATCTCTATAAACTATAATAATAAACCCTCATATTTGCAGTTAACTTTATGGATTAATAATCCGCAATCACATAAAAACAACCTATAGTGTTAAAAAAAAGTGTGTGTCTAACACTAAAATCAAATCAATTATTATGAAAACAAAAATCTTAATTTTACTAAGCATATTTGCCTTAGGAACATCTGTTGATTCTCAAGCACAAAAACTAAAGAAGTTTGGTGGTTTAACAGAGAAAAAGATAGGTCCAAAAACGATTAAAGTACCGTATACAGATATCGTAACATACCTTGGGTATGCATCACCTGGTAACGAAGATGAAGTAAGAGACGGAAAGAAATTTTACTACATCTATGTTTGGGTTCCTGCTGTGGCTCCAGAACTTGGTATTAGAATGATGTCTCCTGTTGGAAAAAATAAAATTAAAAAAGCTACACAATCTGCGGCTTATACAGAAAATGCTAGTTCAAGTGACTTTTTTGACACTTACATTACTTTGGAGCGATCTGATATCGTAAGCAAAGATAATATTAGTGTAGAGGCTGCTAAAAGTGCAAACTGGACTATTTTAGAGCGTAATGATGATAGTAGCGAAATGCCTAAACAACCTAGCGGAAGCAGCTACAATTCATTATTAAGATATAAAAGTGAAGTAGGTGACCCTCTAAAGGCATTAACGGTAGGATTATATCGTATTGGTTTTACAACATATAAGACTGGTGAGGTAAAAGGTACTTTCTTAGCACAAGTTGCAGCTCCAATCAAATTACCTGGTGTTGTTATGGCTAAAACAATCGAAGACTTAAAAAAAGGATTATAATCTATAAACCCTAATTTATTGACACACACTTATGATTATTCCTATATTTTCTTTTTTAAAGAAAGTATAGGAATAATTGTTTTTCTCCCTAGTTTGGTCTATAGTGAAATTTTAGATTTCATCTTTTCTACAATATTATGTGCAGCAGGGCATATAGCAACATTTTTCAATGTTAAATTAGAGATTTGTTGAAATTTTTTTCGATCTGTATGTGGATATTCACGGCATGCTTTTGGTCTAACTTCATAGATGGCGCAATAGTTATCTGCTCCCAGAAAAGTGCAAGGAGTACCCTGCAATATTAAATCACCTTCTTCATCTGTCTGAAGGTATTGTTCTTCAAATTGCCGTGCTTTTATTTTTAAAAATTTTGATATACGTTCTACATCTCTATCCGTAAATAAGGGTCCTGTGGTTTTACAACAATTCGCGCATTGCAAACAATCAGTTTTACTAAATTCATCATCATGCAACTCCTGCATAATATGATCTAATTTTTTTGGTGGTTTTTTTCTGAGTTTAGCAAAGAACTTTTTATTCTCGTTATGTTTATCTTTGGCCAGTTTTGGTAATTGATCTATAAACTCTTGCATAATGCAAAAGTAAAACTTTTGAGAATTATTACTAGCTAATTATGGATATATCCAATTCTAATTAGTAGCATTAAGTATCTCTAGGTTTTTTTACCTGATAATCAAAATAGTTTTCTAGAATAGTAAATCAACAAGTAATATGAAGAATGATATTTTCGGAGAAGCCATCAAAGATTTCCATAATCAAAAATACACTGAGGATATTATAGTACAGGCTAATGACTTTGAGGATGATCATATACCTATCCCCTATCTCTTTAGAGCATATCCGGATATGCCCGACATAGAACAAAAAGCACTAGATGTTTCATTTGGAAAAGTACTTGATGTAGGTTGTGGAGCAGGTAGCCATAGCCTCTTTCTTCAAAATAAAAGACATCTAGATGTAACCGCATTAGATATTTCTAAAGGTGCAATTGAGGTTTGTAAAAAAAGAGGTCTCAAACATGCCTTTACTCAAAATGTTTTCGATCATAACTCTTCTACATATGATACCATATTATTTTTAATGAATGGTAGTGGTATTATAGGTACTCTTAATCATATTGATGTGTTTTTTAGCCATATCAAAACCTTATTGGCGCCAGGAGGGCAAATTTTAATGGACTCCTCAGACATTTCGTACTTGTTTAAAGATGATGATGGTGGTTTTTGGGTAGATGCTTCTGCCGGATATTATGGTGAAATGCAGTATAAGTTAAAGTATAAAGGGCAAGAATCAGAAGGTTTTGATTGGCTATATATCGATTACAACACTTTACAAAATGCAGCAAATACTAATGGATTCTTATGTGATTTAGTATGCGAAGGTGAAAACAATGACTATTTGGCTAGATTATCCTTAGTAGATTAATCAAAAACTTTTCTATAAATCATAGATGGTATAATCTTTGTGCAAGAAAATAACTTAATAAAACAATCTTTAAGCAAAAAATAAGATGCTGTATAAACCTGTTTGTTTATCAGTTATAATCCTATAAAAAAAGAAATCTTGTGCACGTAATTAAACTAACAGGCTATCTATTGATCTTTTCTTTCATTCTTATTGGTTGTTCTGATAGTGATGATGACACACCTATTACAGACGCATTACAAGTTGGTAACAAACGGCCCTTGGGAACCTCGGCAAATGATCTATTAAGTGATACAAATTTTAATAGCTTAACGATAGAGATTGTCTCTGTTCAGGGATATGAACCTACAACAACAACCATCACTGGATTTAAGCAATTCTTACAAGAACGCCTTTTTAAACCTGATGGAATTATTATTACCCAACGTACCCTACCTTCTTCAAATAAGAGACCATTTACGATTGACGAAATTATAGAAATAGAAAACAATACCAGAACACTATTTAATCAAGAAGATGATATAACCGTATATATCTATTTTGCCGACGGAAGTAAAGAAGATGATACGAATGAAAAAGTAACCTTGGGCTCTGCATATCTAAACACTTCTATCGTGATATATGAAAATACACTACGTAAATTAAGTATCAAACCTAACTCTCCTTCTTTGGCAACTATAGAAATCGCCACTCTAAATCATGAATTTTCTCATTTACTAGGGCTAGTTAATATAGGTACTGCACTACAATCAGAACATGAAGATTCTGATTCTAAAGGGCATTGCAATACACCTGGTTGTTTGATGGAAGCTGCCATAGAGTTTGGAGGTGGTATGGGGATAGGAAATGGTGTTCCCAAGCTAGACCCTCAATGCATTGCTGATCTACAAGCCAATGGAGGGCGATAATAGCAAAAAGCACCATCAAGTATATCTGATGATGCTTTAAAAAAATCACCTGCATTCCTAAAAATCAATCTCTCTTTTTCAATTTGCTATTGTTTACTCTTATTGGCAATATCAGTTAACTGTACTAATGAAAAAGCTCCAATAGCCATTACTATATCTCGCACAGCTACATCAATAAAATGCCCACTAAAAACTAAGGTAAGAGCAATAGCCAATAACCATCCCATAACTACATACCCTCCAATCTTAGGGCGAAAAAGAACCAGAATTCCTGCTACAATTTCAATTATTCCTACAATACTCATAAAAATTCCTTTATCAAAAGGTAACATATCGGCAAATCCAGGTGAAACATATTGCCCCCAATCAGTAAGTATATTAGTAAACTTATCTAATCCCGCCACTATGGGAACAAGTCCGTATGTATATTTTAATAAAGTAAAAACCTTTTTAACCTGTAAATTCATAATTTCTTTTTTTTGTTATTCGGTTTTTAGATAGGAAATAGGCATTTTGGTTACAAAATTTGTAACTTTTTATCTGCTTTTTAATCTAAACATTAAACGAAAAGCTATGGAGCCCATTAAAATAAATGACTATAGAACTCACAAGATTTCGGATTCTGATGTCATAACCCGCGTACTTTCTGGAGAAAAAGAATTGTATGAAATTTTATTAAGAAGGAATAATCAGAAGTTGTATCGTGTCATAAGAAGTTATGTAAAAGATACGGCAGAAATTGAAGACATCATGCAAAACACTTATCTAAAGGCATATGAAAAACTATTTCAGTTTAAGCATAACTCTCAATTTTCTACCTGGTTGATTAGAATAGGTATAAATGAAACTTTGGCAAGGCTAAAAACCAAAGGCAAATACCGTAATTTACATACCTCAGAAAACAGTTTGTCCAAAAATTTTGTTCTTGAAATTCCAGACAAAGAACAATTAAACCCTGAGAAGAAAATGATACGTCAAGAAGCGAAACAGATACTAGAAAAAACTATTGATCGATTAGATGCAAAATACAGTACCGTTTATGTTTTAAGAGAGGTCGAAGGAATGAGTATTTCTGAAATATCTGATTGCTTAGGTTTAACAGTTTCTAATGTAAAAGTACGTCTTCATCGTGCTAAGGATATGATTAGAGAAGAGCTGTATGAACTCTCTATGAGTGCAGATGTTTTCGAGTTTGGCTTTGACAGATGTGACAACATTGTGGATAAAGTGATGAACACAATTAAATAATGAGGTACTTCTCTAAAAAAGACAATTGTCCGTTGGTTTAACTGAGATAGTTCTTTCTTAGATATCTTAGAGTTTCTAAATTATCACCGGTATCAGTTCACATCTATTTCATTGTTTATATTATTCTGTTGTTCTACTTTTACATATTCAACTACGGCAATTAGTCTTTTAACAAAGCTTTTATTAAAAAAATGTACAATACTTGGGATAAAATTCAATTAGAATTAAAGAGAACATCTGATCCGATTGCTAACAAATTTCTCGAGCAATACCAGGAGAACTGTAACTCCTTGGCAGAAGTACTAATTACTATTTTAAGCAAAAGCCTGTCGGATGAACTGATATCTTCAACTGAGTTAGCTGTCATTTTTCAACAATCTCTAAATACGAATACTACCTTAGTAGAATTTTTTGAGCAAGATCTTGTCACCTATTTTGAAAGAGATTTTGCATGTAAAAATTATTTTGAAGTATTGTTTTTTTATAGAGGGTATCAAGCATTGCAAGCCTATCGATTCTCTCATGAAATTTTAAGTAATGGAAATCATATAGCTGCCAAATGGTTACAGAATAGGATTTTTGAAAAATATGCTATGGATATCCATCCCGCAGCAAAAATTGGCAAAGGTTTGGTTATTGATCATGGGATTGGAGTTGTTATAGGAGAAACTTCAGAGATTGGTGATAATGTGTTTATTTTTCATAATGTTACTCTGGGTGGTACAGGAAAAACAGAAGGAAAAAGACACCCAAAAATCTGTTCTAATGTTGTTATAGGTGCTGGTGCTAGCATTCTAGGCAATATCGTTATTGGAAAAAACTCTAATATAGCTGCCGGGGCAATCGTCTTAAAAGATGTTGCAGAAGGAATAACCGTCGCAGGAATACCAGCCAAACCAAAAGGAAAAGCAAGTAAAGTACAATAAAACCAGTCACCTTATTCTTCAAAAAAAGCATAATGCTTTATTTGTAATTCTTAGTATACTTTTTCTCCATTCAAATAAGTAGCCTTTACTTTTATATTAGGAATTTTGTTTTCTTCAATCTTCATGATATCATCTTCGAGAATAACAAAATCAGCAAACTTACCAGTCGTGATACTTCCTTTTTCCAACTCTTCAAAATTACTATATGCTGCCCAGAGAGTCATTCCTCTTAAAGCTTCTTCTCTGGTAAGCGCATTTTCTTTTTGAAATCCTCCTTCTGGGTATTGTTTTAAGTCTTTTCTGGCAACTGCTGCATAAAATGTATAAAATGGACTCACATGCTCTACAGGGTAATCAGTACCCAGAGCGAGTCTACCCGTTTTTTCTAACAGTTTTTTATATGCATATGCTCCTTTGATACGTTCTTTTCCCAATCGCTCATCTGCCCAATACATATCACTTGTAGCATGTGTAGGTTGTACACTCATCACCAGATTATCATTAAGAATCTCAAATTCTTCTGGAGCCACTACTTGTGCATGCTCTACACGCCATCTTCTATCCGATTTATTTTGTAAGACCTCATAATACGTTTTCATTACTACAGCATTTGCCGAATCGCCAATAGCATGGGTGTTCATCTGAAAAGGAGATCCTGATAATCGTTTAGCCAATGCTTTAAAATCAGCATTACCAATAACCATAGCCCCATAGTGATTTTCCTGATCCGTATATGGTTTTTTTAATGTAGCTCCTCTGGATCCTAAGGCTCCATCTGCATAAACCTTAAAAGAAGAAACATTAAGTCTATCACTTTTATACACTCCATTTTTCAAATAATGATCAACATATTGAGGTACATTGCTTATCATAGCATACATCCTAATTTTTAACTCATTCACCTTTTGTAAACTATCCACCAATGTGATCACTTCTGGACTTAGCCCCGCATCATCCACAGTTGTTAATCCATAACCAAAATTAATTTTCTCTGCATCTTTTAGCGCTTGTATTTGCTCTTGTATCGTTGGCTCGGGAATAATAGCTTCTACTAACTCCATCGGATTATCAATAAGCACACCCGTAAGTTCACCATTGTTTTGAAGAATCTCCCCTCCTGTTACTTTGGTGGTTATAGTAATATTAGCCATATCAAGTGCTTTTTGGTTCGCTATCATTGCATGACCATCTACACGTCTTATTGCCACTGGGGTATCAGGAAACAAACTATCCAATTTTTCTTTTGTAGGATATTCTTTTATCACCCAATCATTTTGATCCCATCCTCGCCCCGTGATAAATGACACCCGCTTTTCTTTCTGAAAAGCTATAATACGATCTAATACTTCATCATAACTTGTAGTACCCGTAAGATCTACTTTTTGCTGCTGTATCCCAAGACCATAAAAATGGCAATGGGCATCAATCAACCCCGGAACTATTGTTTTTCCTTTTGCATCGAGAGTGTCTGAAGCTGTGTATTGTTCTAAAATTTCATCAGTGCTTCCTACAGCAATAAATTTTCCATCTTTTACAGCAAAAGCCTCAGCTCTTGGTTTTGAATCCTCTACGGTATACACATTAGCATTGATGATTAATGTATCTACTACTATAGGTTCCTGGCAAGAAAAAAACACTATAGTAATTAATAAGATGGCTAGTTTTTTCATTATTGGTTGAGTTTTTAGAATGCTAAATGTAAATATATCTAATTCATCAAGAGGTTAAGGTTTTCTTAATATACAAATCAAAAATTTGAACTCAAAAATTCTTAAATTGATATAACATGGATATCAAAGCTCCATCGTAGTATAAATCTTAAACCTGGCTCTTCGTTTTTAAAATTTTATCTGGTTTTCCGTAAGGATATAATCTAAAGAAAACGTAGATTAGAGTTAAATATATTAATAACCAACTTAGTAGATCGTTAACTTCTGTTAGCGCTACCTAATTTTCAAAAATTAGATATATTATGAATCATGCAATCAATTCTACTCAAAACAACTTTATCGAACACAATTTTCAGTCCTTAGGTGATGCAGGATTACAAGATTTCACCATTCAAACCTGGTTAAAAACTGACCATTTTGGTTCACTGTTCCAACATAATTCAACAAAAAACAACAGCTACTTTTTTATTGATATTTCTATGGATGGCAAAATTAGCTTTGCGTCTCAATCCAAGGGTACTAATTCTTGTATTGAAACTATCCGGGGAGGAATCAATAACGGACAATGGCATTATGTCTCAGTAATAAAAAAAGATGCAGATACAAGGATTCTGGTAAACGGAAAACTCATTGCTACCATGCAAATCGATACACCTCGACTACCTAAGCAAAATATTGAAGGTGTTTTGATTGGTAAAAACCATAACCAAGATCTCAAAGAAAGTATTTTCCAAGGCGAACTTGGTGGTATAGTGATTTGGGATCGTGCTTTATCTAATGATGAAACTATAAAACATCAAAAAGAACCTATTACCGGTAATGAAGATGGTATTCTTATGAACCATCCTTTTAATGTTGAAAAAGATCAAGGTAGTATCTCATATAAAGCCATAGAAAAACAATCTGCAATTATTAATATAATCAATGACTCCCCTTTCGAACTAAAAAAAATAAGACATAAATATAATGCTCTTTCTAGTCAGTTCCCTGAATTTATCTCTGCAAATAGCACGATTACTGTAACACTTAAGGATACTACAGGCCTACCTGAGTTTTATGCTTCTGCAGCCTATATAAATCACGAGCAACCCGAAATTGAGTTAACCATTGAGGTAAAAAAATCACTCACCCCCTATAATTCATATCTAATAGCTCCAGTATCTCCTATTTTAGAAAGAGATATTACAGTAAAATCAAGTACCGCTGAAGTTTTTGATACTGAGTTAAGAATCAGTGAAAATCTAGTGATCATAAACGCAAAGAACCTCAATCATTTTATCAAAGAGATTATTCCTGAAATTGGTGAGGAAAAAATAGTAACTTCTATGAACTATGATGATCATACAGGAAAAGCCAGTAGTACGGGACGTCAAATTATTGAATACAATCAGGCGTGCCAGTTGTTTAATAGACGAATTCAGAAAAAACCTCTTGCTATTGTATATTGTTCTTGTACAGATGATGTACAGATAGTATATAAAGCAGCTATAAAATATAATCTCCCAATTAGTGTAAGATCAGGAGGGCATGACCATGAAGGAGAATGCAGTGGATCTAACACAATTCTAATTGATCTTATTGGTCTTAACGAAATAGTAGTAGACAAAAACACTAAAGTAGCAGAAATCGGTCCTGGCAATCGTTTTATTAAACTCACAACTGCATTAGCAAAAAAAGGAGTTATGATCCCTCATGGTACCTGCGCGACTGTTGCTATCCCAGGATTTATTATGGGAGGCGGTTGGGGTCCCTGGACTCGAAGTAAAGGTATGTGTTGTGAGTATCTGGTTAAAGCAGAAATAATACTAGGTGATGGCAGCAAAGAAATTGTTTCTGAAAAACATAAACCCGAATTGCTATGGGCATTAAAAGGTGGTGGTGGGATGAGCTATGGTATCGTAACAAAATTTTTTATACAGACTTTTGATCTACCAGAAACATTGGTAAAGTTTGAACTAGAATGGAATCAATATGATAAGCTCACACAAGAGATGAATGAAAAGACTCCTACCATAAATGTATTACGATGTTGGGAAGAGGTTATTAAATCCAAAAAAACGTCATCATTAATAGGTACCAATCTAAAAATTAATGGTAAACCACTTCTTATCACGGGTTATAAAGATGAAAATTGTAGCCAACCAATTTATGAAGATTTTCATCCTAATACTGTTACTCATAATTGCGTGATGTATGGATACTGGGAAGGAACAGAAGAAAAACTAGACGCTTTTATCAAAAGAGAGTTTACAGATATGGGTGTACCACCAGATGCTATTCGCATAGATGGTATAGGAGGTATAGGAACAGACTATGGGGCTAATCTAATGAGCTCCTGGGATAGAGAATCATATCAAAATATCAAATTACTAACAGCGGGAGAAGAAGGAATGCCACTACCCCCTGATCTTGACGAGCCTGCTCCTCATAAAATCACCTCTCGCCTGGTAGATAAACAAGGCTTAGGATTTAGCGGTCATGAAGCCTTACTTAGTAGTCTTACATCTCCTTTGATATTAAAAGGAAATAGAGAAAAAGGTCTTTTTACATATGTAACCTTGGGAGCAATCTATGGTGATTTCTATAAAAAAATGTCTCCTAAAGATAAAGAGAAAAGCGCATTCCCTTACAAAGACAAAATATATACTATTCAATATCAAACCTGGTGGAACAACGAATTGGCGCAAAAAGAAGAGCTACAAGACAATAAAGTATATACCCGAACCAACAGGGCATTAGATTGGATAGAGGCTAGTAGAGATTTTGAGATCCCTAATACCTCTGGTGCATTTATCAGTTTTAAGGATAGTTCTATACCTACCAAAACATATTTTGCTCAGAATTATCATCAATTAAAATATATTAAAGAAAAATATGCTATGGATCAATATAACCATCTTAGAAAAAGAAAAACGATTATCTAATACCATCTTCTTATGTAAAATGGCGCCCCCCTTTTTTTAAGTGTTCAAAAGAAACCTCAAAGCTTTACCTTTGAGGTTTCTTACATCATTTAGGAGCTGATCATACCTCAAAAGCTAACTACAGCAATCATAACATTACTCAATATCACCTCTACTTTTAACGAATTATCTTACATCAGAAAGAGACAAGACACCTTTTGTAAGCATAAGATCAGAACAAATGCAGAGATATAATGCTCTATAAGTTGCGATTATGTTAAATTTTGCGTAACTTTTATATCACTTCTATTAGCAACTCAATACTCTTTTTAGAGTTTTTTTTAAAATAACAATATGCATAAATACTAATACTCATAAAACATTGCCCCTATGTCAAAAAATAAAAACATCAAACGTCTAGTAAATGAAATTTTGTATCCGGATATAGAAGATACCATACCTCACGATATTAGGTATAGAGCTACGGGGCGTTATGAGCTTAAAATATCACGTCTAACGCATCATGTCAAAAAATTAATCGCCAAAAGGCTGTATACTCCTTACATTAGAATCAAGGATAACAATGGTGATCTTATATTTAATGATCGTTTACATATTAGTGTTCCTTCTTATATTGACTCTTTTGCTGATCCCAGCGTAAATTATCATGTTGATTTTATTGATAACGGAATACGTTGCCCTAATATGTATTGTATCACTACTACATTTACTCAACAGGGTAGAGATACTCTCTTTGGTAGTGTAAATTTTAAAAAACCTTTATCCGAGCTTGATATCGCAGATTATTCTGGAGCCCTACAATCTCTCTTTGAAAATGAAGGAAAAATGCAAGAGAACACCTCTATACGAGTCAATATATTGACCCATCATTATAATTCTAATACTAAAACATGGAATATAGAGTTTCCTCTTTTTCCTGATAAACATTAGATCAAGATAATTACTTTTTGGATATAAGTTTACAGTTTCAGTCAGGATATTTTTGTATGATATTCATTTATGAATATATATAGAATTAAAAATGATTTCAGAAATAAATACCTCAACTTATATATGGGTCATAAATCCTAGAAAATATTTCCGACTTTTACATGACAAATTTTTCAATACAGAAACTACAGCACTACCTCAATTTAGCATCTAATAAATATAAATAGTGTACTGGTATTTTTAACAATGGTAAAAAATGAAGTATAAAAGAAATAAAACAGAATTAGAAGAAAAGGGATATTCTATACTTTCTGACCTTTATTCTACAACCGAAATTAGCCAAATTCTAGATTGTATCGCAAACTCCGAAAAAGAGGGTAATTCATTTTTAAAAACGAAAGATCTTTTTGCAATCAGACAACTTATTACAGTGATTCCTGCCCTAAAGGAAGTCCTCTTTAATCAAAAGCTAACCCTGTTATTATCTGATATATTTGGCACCAACTATTTCTTAACCAAAGCTATTTATTTTGATAAGCCCAGTCAATCAAACTGGTTTGTGGGATATCATCAAGATCTAAGCATTTCTGTCGATCAAAAAACTGCTACAGAAGGGTATTCTAATTGGACTTCTAAAAAAGGCATGTTTGGGGTTATCCCACCAATCAAAATATTAGAAGATACTGTTACTGTAAGAATTCATCTGGATAAAACAGATATAAATAATGGTGCTCTAAAAGTAATTCCCAAATCACACCAAAAAGGAATTTATAGAGTTAATACTATCGATTGGGATAAAGAAACAGAAGATGTTTGCGAAGTTGAATCCGGTGGAGCTATGTTAATGAAACCTCTTACGTTACATGCTTCTAATAGAACAACCAATAATAAACAAAGAAGAGTAATCCATTTGGAGTTCTGCCCCCATGAACTTAAAAAACCATTAGGTTGGTTAGAACGACAGGAAATAAACAAAACTTTTGTATAAAAGAAAACCTCACAGCTTCTTAAAACTGTGAGGTTTATTGCAATGTATTCTTTTTTATCTATTATTAGTAATCCAAGTATTGATTTTATTTTCTAATAACGCCAGGGGTACACATCCGGTTTCTAACACCTGGTTATGAAATTGTCGGATATCAAATTTATCTCCCAGCTCTTGCTTAGCCTTGGCACGTAATTCTCTTATCTTTAATTGACCTATCTTATACGACAATGCCTGACCAGGATTAGCCATATATCGTTCGATCTCTGAAGTAATCCCTGCTTCAGATTCTGCTTCGTTATCCAAAGAATATTGTATTGCTTGTTCTCTAGTCCAACCTTTAGAATGCAATCCTGTATCAACCACAAGACGAACTGCACGGTGCATCTCTGCTCCCAACATTCCAAAGTATTGATAAGGATCTGTATACAAACCGAGTTCTTTACCTAATGATTCTGTATATAATGCCCATCCTTCTCCATATCCACTATACCATAGTGTTTTTCTAAACTTAGGTAACTCTTTACTCTCTTGTGTTAATGAAATCTGATAGTGATGCCCAGGGATAGCTTCATGCAAAAACAATGACTCATCACTATACGTATTATACTTTGTGGCATCTGGTATTGGTGTATAAAAAATCCCAGGACGAGTACCATCAAGCGAACCTGGGTTATATTCTGCACTGGCAGATTTTTCTCTAAAAGCTTCTGTACGACGTACCTCGAATGGTGTTTTTGGTTTTACATCAAACAATTTTTCTATTTGAGGTTTCATTCGGTCATGAATTGCATTAAAATTATCAATTACCTGTTTTGGTTCTGTAAAAGGCATTAATTCTTTCTTATTACGCACATGATCAAAGAATGATTCTAAATCTCCGTTGTATCCTACCTGTTCTTTTACTTTTTCCATCTCAGCAGAGATTCTTGCTACCTCAGAGAGCCCTAATTTATGAATCTCATCGGCAGTCATTGTTGTAGTGGTATACAACTTGATTTGATATTGATAAAACTCATTTCCTCCAGGAATATCTGAAATACCAGAGCTAGCCCTACCTGCTTCCATATATTCTGTACTCATAAACTTATGTAAGCTTTTATAGGAAGGAATAATTTTTTCGGAAACCATTTTACTATAAGCCTCGGTTAGCTGTTTTTTATCTTCTTCAGAAAAACTTTCAGGAAAATTCTTTACGGGACTATAGAAAAGATGTTTATCTAAATCTTCTACTGTTAAGGCTTCTAATTGTGGCAGCACTTTAACGATCAAAGACTTTGGAAGCACATATCCAGCAGTCATTCCTTCTTTCATTTTTGCTTCGGCAGAAGCCATCCAATCGATGTACCCTTCAAGACGCTTTAACCAATTATTATAGTCTTCGACTGTCTTAAAAGGTTGTGCACTGGCACCACTTGCTAGTTGCCCGGCGACAAGGTTAATAGACCACATTTGGTCTATAGGAAAGTATTCTCTTTTAAAATTATATCCTTCTAAATTCATATCACATTCCCAATTGAGAATAGCTTTAGTCATTTTTTCACTTTCAGAAAGGGCAGCATCATCAAACTGTGCTAGTTGTTCTTTATATTTTTTAAAATAAGCTTTTGCTTTATTCACCGTTTCGTCCGCCAAAGGATTTGGAAACTGGTCATTAAATCTATTGTCTCCGGCAAAAGTCGCCTGTACAGGATTGAGTTGCAGACCTTCTTCATAGTAATTGTCTAACATCTCACTAAATTTGGCACTAACATTAACCTCTTCTTCTACAGGTTTCTTGGTGGTAGTTGTCTCATTTTTACAAGCTGCAAAAATTGATAATAGACAAACCATAACAAGCATTCTTTTGATCATGGTATGATATGTTTTTTGATTAAGGAATGAAAGATATGAAAATTAGTGATAAAAGAAATCTTTCTTAACAGTGTCATAACTTCATTTAATATAATAAATCTCCTGATTTCTAACTCAGGAGCTTTATTATAAACAAGTTTTGTATGTCGATTATATCCTAAACTTATCCAAAGTAACTTTTTTATTTTGATTGTATAACTTAATCAACTTTACCGTTTTTGTTTCATCGGCAAGTCCATAATTTCTATAGATTGTATATTTCATAAAAGTAGGGTTCTGCTTTGACACTTCGCCATACGATTGTACATTAACAATCCACTCCCCTGGCATTGAATCATCCACTACAAACTCTTTTGATGCAACACCATGCCTTGTTTCTTTAAGAAGTAATTCTTTATTGTTTTCAAAACGGTGTGCCCACTTTTCATACTTCTTATTAGGGTTTACAAATTGAAATTCAAACTCTGCCTGCGGGTCATTCCAATCAAAAACAATACGAACAGGAATACTTTTTACTGTCAAAAATTCTGAAGGAACATCACTATGTGATATATGTGATCTGTGGTGGTTTAACAAATGTCTTAATTCTGATTCTGTTTGTTTACTCACTTCGGTAAACCCGATTATGTTTTTATGATTTTCTAGTATTCGTTTATATATTTCAAATGCTTTGTCATACTGCTTATCTTCTTTATATACTCTTCCCAAATCCAGATATGATTGTGCATAACTAGATTTTAAATCAAATAGCTTTTCATAGACTACCAATGCTTTCTTAATATCACCTTTTTCTTCTAATAAAAATGCTAATGTACGAAGCACACCATAGTTATCATTTGATATTTCAGCAAGATTAGAAACTACCTCATCAGAAAACTCTTGATCCCATCTCTTAAAGTAATCAGAACAAAACACATAAAAAGGTACTTCGTGTTTATGTACTTTTCTTAGTTCGTAGTATATTGTTAACGCTTCATTATATGTTGAGCTACTCCATAAAGTATTTAGATATTCTGGTCTTTTTTGATTCGGATCTAGTAGATAAATAGACTCTTTATAATCATTACCTTCTACTAATAATGATTTCTTTTTACCATCCTTTGACGATGTTATACTTGCTCCCAACTTAGTTTCAATAAGAAACACGCCATTTCTTCCTTGGCTACCATAGCGTACAGCACCTGAAACACCCGGTATAAGGGTTATACTTTCGATCTGAGGAGGTGTTACATCAGGAATACCATTCTGTATTATGTCATCTACTACGAACAATGCTCCATTATTTAAAGCAATTGAACTCCTTCCTCTTACCAAAACTACACTTTGTCCTTCTCTATCGATATAAGCAGAAACACCTGGGAATTGACCTCTTATCAAATCAAGTAAAGTAATAGCCATAGAGGGAAAATCTTCTTTGTTCTTAGTAAAACTAGCATAGCCTAATTTTTGTCTATCCACTTTTTTGTTTCCCACACTTACTTTTTCTTTTTCGGCTTTCTTTTTTTGTAGCAGTGCTATCTCACTTAGGTTTTCATATTTTGGTTTAAGAAGTACTTTCATCATTTTTGATGTGCCTACCTGTATTTCTTCACTATAGGTGCTAAAATGTTGAAAAGACAAAACCTGATCAATGTCTGCTGCAATCGAAAACTTACCGTCACTATCTGTTACGGTTTCTACAAGTGTCCCTTTTACAGCTACTTTACATCCTTGTATAGGTAAACTATCTGAGAACACAATACCACTTACAAATTCTTTGGCACTATCATTATTATAAACTGCTTCATCTTTTACCAAATGATTAATATATGTAAGGGCTTTTGGAATTTCTATACTAGAAAGGTTAAGGTAATGCCCCTCACTAGAGAAACCTCCTTCTTGTAGCATAGTATCATTAGCGTTTTTTTTGCTATTTATATAAAAAACAGGAGTACCATAAATAAACTCATGATCTCCATAGGTAGCGTATCCATCTGTAAAGACTAGATATTGATCTGCTTTTTTATTTTCTTTAAATAGTTTAGAAAAATCACTTGCGCCATTATACTTTAATCCAGAAAGCATATGGGTCAATTTTTTACTATCCCCCTTTTCCAGTACAAAGTGCTTTTTTTCTTCTAGCTTATTAGAGAATGTGATGACATCGATATTTGCTTTCTTTATTTTGGCTAGGTATTTTTTTAGAAATGTTAGTTCTTTTTCAAGATCTCTAGATTGCATAGAGAGCGAAGTATCCCAGTATATTGTGATATCTTCAGGTTTTTGCCTTTTTTCTGACTTAACAGAAGATGCAGGGTAAGAGACATCTATTTTAAAAGCAATACCAACTTCTTTAAGTTCTTTCCAATTATCCTGACTTATATCTCTAAGAAATGAGCGCCCTCCACTTCCTGCAATAACCGCAAACTGAATATCACTACCGTATACTTTTATAAGTTCTATACTCGCAATAAAATCTTCGTCAACCTTAATATTATAAGGCGATAAATCAATAATCTCTTCTCCTTTTCTAGTAGAGATTGTATGATAAATATTACTGGTTAATATATTACTCCCCGGTTTTTTTCTTTTCTTATCATAGATATTTACTCTTACCAATAAGCTATCTGCCGTATTTTCTACAATGTTAAACTTTAGGTTTAGTAATTTAGAATTCTTTTTTCTTACTTTGATTAGCGCAGCTATTTCACCCCCCAGTGCTTTATCATCTTTCCAATAGGCAAGTAAATTAGAATTATAGGAAGAGTACCCTATAGAATCAATTTTTCTTTTTTCAGACTGTACAATAGCTTCGTCTAGATTGAATATGGATTGTTTTAAAAATAGTGTATTATTCTTTTGGAGTGTATCAAAGAGTTCTTTGGGAGTTAATCGCAACGGTTCATATCCTATACAAGATAATTGAAATATATCATCGCTTTTGATTTTATCTTCGTCATATTGTAGATAAAATCTTCCGCTCTTATTGGTTACTGTTCCTATTCCTTTATCGATAAATCCAATATTGGTATATGGAATAGGTTTTTGGGTATCCTGATCCAAAACATATGCTTGGATAGTGATTTTATACTGCCCAAAAACCGCACTAAAATTAAATAAAATGGCTAAAAAGAGTAATGGTAATGTCCTGTTCTTCATTATTAAAGGTCTTTAAAGTTAATTTATGTGATAAAATAAAGACCACAAATATTACACCATAATCAAAACTATTTGCTGAAAATCACTAATTTATGAAAATACAGGGTGCATTACCATTCTCTTTCATCATTAACACTCCAGTATTCTTTTTTCTCTTCTCAGCTTTGGATTGTTGTTATAAACCAAAACTCTTTTCAGGCTCTTCAAGCAGAAAACAAAACGCTCAAAGACAAAGGAATACAGCGATACACTTAGTACTAATCCCCCAATTAGTCCATATATTCCTTTGGCAACCATAGAGTATCCAACAACTTCTGTTGGGAATTTAAATACTGGGTATAATTTCAATAAAAATTCTGTAGTAGGAGTAAAAACTAATGTTTCTTGGTCGTATGCATATCCTATCAAACTACATATTGTTGCTAAAACAAAGAGTAAAACAAATGTAGTGATGTACGTATGTAAGTTAATATTTTTCATCTGTATATGTAGTATTAAAAATTGTTATAAAGTTGTTCTCTAATACTGCGCAAGATATATCCACTTGCCTTTTTGCCAAACACCATAAACGATGAAAATTAACGCACTGAAAACAGGGGTATAATCATAAAAACAACCCCCATAAACCAGTTATAAGGGTTGTTTAAAGGTTCTTTTTCTTACTTAATTAATATGCTCTCTTATATTTTTCTTTTTCGATAAGCACTATTGCTCGCTTACCTTCTCCGGTTAGAAATTTTGTCTTTAGAGTTATTCTTTCTTTTAGTCTTTGAAAAAAGACAATAAAATGTAAATGTGGTCCTGTAGCCCATCCTACATCACCACTATACCCTATAAACTGACCAATTTTTATGTGATCCCCAATTTTTACTTTAGCCCCATCCTTTTTGATATGTGTATATTCGGCAAAAGTACCATCATTATGATAAACCAAAATAAAGTTGTTGTATTTAGCACATTCTGAGGTCGTACAGCTTTTTCTATAACTTTCTTCTATATCTATAACAACTCCGCCTCTGGCGGCATAGATTTTGGTGCCTATGGGCATTTTAAAATCTAACGCATTTTCATTTTGATGAGAAATAGAGCCATTATATCCTTGTGATAACCAATATTCGGCACCTTTTGAAAAAGGTAGGTAATACTTAAAATCCTTATCATACTTCTTTAATGTATGATCCCCATGATTGTAAGTAGATTCATATCCTAATTTTATGCGTTTCTTTCTATCAATTACGTTCAGGTCTGTAATTGTATGTTTTTTAGTTTGTGCTGGTACGACAAAGACTTTATTATTACCATTTGAAGAAGAAAGGTTTTCTAATCTAAAATCTATTTTTGCAGAAACCGGACTAAACTCATCATTATCTGCTAAGATTTTAAACCCTGTCTCGGTTTCTTCATAATAAAGTTTGAAATTATCTTGAGAAAATACAGCAGTAGAAAACAAACCAATAATAAGTAGTATTGTATTTTTCATAGGCTATAGATTTTATACCATAGTTACAAAAAATATACCATCTTCGCAAAACTAGAGACGATGGCTAGCATTTACTTACCAATACCCTTTACATATTACTAATCTCTTACTCCATTAATTATATGTGTAGTTTCTCTTAGTAAAGAAAGAAATTTATGTAACTCTTTCTTTCGGTAATCATTTTTCCAAAACAAAGATATCCTTCTAGAGAAATCAGCATCTTTTATGGGTATAAATTTTACTTCCGGAACAGAAAAATTTGGTTTAGGCATTAATGTAAACCCCATATTAGAGGCAACCAAAGCCAGTACGGTTTCGTTATTGTGAGCTGTAAAAGTTTTTGTGAATTTAATATTCCTTTTTGAGAGCTCTCCAAAAACCTCATCATGGAGTACACATTGACTTCTCTCTATAAAATCTTCTTCTGCTATCTGCTGAAGATTAACAAATTCTTTTTTAGCCAAAGGATGATCAGCATTAATTGCAAAATATAATTTTTCTACAGCAACCGGTATTTTTTCGAAATCTGTAGAGATACTGTTTTTATCTGAAAAGAACGCATGTATTTCTCCCTGCTGAAGTAATTCGTATAGTTTCTCGTGCTTATCTTCTGTAATAACTATTTTGGATAATGAATTTAATTTTTGATAATCATTAACATAATGTAAAATATCATTGATTGATAAATTCTGAACAAACCCAATTCTAAGTGATTCTAGATTGATTACATTAAAATCTTGCTCAATATCAGACCACTTATTTAGTAATTCTTTTGCCTTAGGTAAAAACTGTTGCCCGTATTTGGTAAGTTTTACATTTCTATTGTTTCTCTCAAACAACTGAACACCAAAATGTTCTTCCAATTTTTTAATCCCTGCCGAAAATGTTGACTGCACTACATTAACCTGCTTGGCTCCTTTTGTAAAGTTTTCTGTTGAAGAAAGGACTAGAAAATATTTAATAAACTGCAAATTCATGATCGCAAATATAGATTATTACATCGAATTAATCTGTTTTGACGATAGTTTAATTATATAGAATTTTACAAAACGTATAATCTTTAAACAATTAAAAAAATGTCACAATTCAAGCAAATTGAAATCGAAGAAGCTACAGGAAAAACACAAGAACTTTATACTGCAATAATCAAAACTTTTGGAGGTGTCCCTAATTTATTTAAAATGCTAGGAGATACCCCAAACATTCTAGAAGCCGTATTACTATTAAACTCCAGCACTACATCTGACGGAGGCTTAACATCAAAAGACGTCGAACAAATCGCATTAACAGTATCATCTATCAATGCATGCAATTATTGTGTAGCTACACATGTAGCCGTCGGATCTCAATTCAAAATACCTGAAGAAGAATTAATGAATAATATTAAAGGGATTTCTGATACTCCAAAAATGAGTGCTATTCTAAATTTTACGAAAGAGGTGGTTCTAAATAAAGGTAAGGCAGACCCTAATACAGTTACTAATCTAAAAAAAAATGGAATAGAAAATTCAACAATACTAGAAATACTTACGGTTATAGGGTTGTACACATTCCTCAATTATCTTAACCATCTTACTCAGCCTGTACTTGATTTTCCAGAAGTAAAATATCAACCAATTACACAATAACTATTGAGTAAGGCAAAAATTACATCATACAAAAAGGTATATCCTCTATACTCGTTTAGATTTTTTTGGATTGTAGTGAAAACAATAACATTCTAACCTACCCAAAAAATTTAGGCGAGTACTATTACTAAAGGAGTGTTGTAACCTATCTAGAAACAAAGATCAATAGTCAAATTTATAAGTTACCCCTCCTAAAAACTGTATTCCTTGTACTGGGTAATTTGCCCATCGTTGATAATTCTCTCCTAACAGATTATTTCCCTTTACAAAAAATGAAAGTTGATCACTTAATCGATATCCAAGATTTACATTGGCATCAAAATAAGAATCCAGAGTAACTGTAGATCCAGGAATTCCGGGTAATACAACTACTTGATTATTGATATCTTTTCGTTCACCCACATAAAATAATTGCGCTCCTGCATACCACTGTTTATTTATCTGATAATCTAGCAACACAGATGCCTTAACTTCTGGCAAATTCCATGCTTCTTGTTCATCTTCCGTATTATAATCAAAGTATTCTGCAGATGCACCTAGTTTAAATCTTTTATTGATTTCAAAATTTAACTCTCCATATCCAATAATTGTGGTAATATCATCATATCGATAAGCAAATGAATTACCATAATCATATCCTTCAAACTGAAGTATCGGTCTGGTGTTATTAACAAGCAAAGGTTTTTCATCTTCAGAAACATAGCTACCTCTAAAATTATAGCTTACGACATCAGAGATTTTTCCTTTTATCCCAACATATGCATCATACAAGGTACTAGTAGGTTCTATAATCAAAGTTGGAGATACAAAAGGATTTTTTTGTACCGCTTCTCTATATGTATTTTGTTCTAAATCACCTTCTAACCCTCCATAGGCTATAACCGCCTCTTCTAATAATCTATATGAAGCTGTAATCTTTGGGTAAACAAAGAAATTATTGTCTTCATTCTGGGTATCGATACTATAGTATACTGCCGCTCCCAGATTTAGGGTAAGATTGTCTCTTAATATCACCAAACTTGGGTTTACTCCCAAATTTAAAATACCATACTTATTAGGAGTCTGTGCAGCCAGATCCAGATCTCGGTCGAAACTGCCACTAAGATAGTCGGCGATAAAATTAGTAGTTATCAGATTATCTCCAAGTTCAAACTCGAAGGTAGGCTTTGCTATCACATGATGTTCTACCGAACTCAAAGCATCTCCAAAAAAACGATATTCTAATGATGCTTTCTTAAAATACAGATCATCAAATTGAAGTTTTCCTCCAAGTTTTGCGCCAAAATAGCTTTGTTCCGGGTTAATAGCACTAATTTGCTCTGGTGTTAATAATGGAACCTCTGGTAATCCATACCAATTATACAATTGGTGCTCTACTCCTGCTTCAATACCATATGTATAATCTCTTGTCCTTGATGTGTAATTAGCATCTAAAAACGTATTATAAAATTTATCATCTAATTGCACTTCTTCTATGCCTCCTTGTGATGAATTATGATGTAGGTATAGTCCTAAATTATCAGATCTATTTAGTTGAAAATTACTGTAAAATTCGGCAAGAACAGATGTAAAACTCCCAAATCCCAATGTTGCGTAGTTATCATAAATATCTATTGGTTTTGGTCTATCAATATTAGCTGCCCTACCTTTTGCCGGAGTGTAAGTAGAAGCTACTGGCACCGAAAAAATACTGTAACGCATTTGTTTTTTTTGCAGCGTAACAGAGTCATTAAGAACAGGAGTAGATTTTATCTTAAATGCATCACTTATAGTTGGGGTATACGCCTTAACAATAATCACACGCTCTGTATCTAAAGTTTCTTTTTCTTTTTCCTGAGCAAAGCATATTTGACTTACCATCAAAATAGCGCATCCCAGGAGTACTACTTCAGACCTTACTGGTCTATTCAATTTTCTAAAATATGCAAACATACAATGTGTTTAATAACTGATTACTACTGTTCGGTTTGGATGGATGAATTAGTTTTTGCCTCTTCGGCTTTAATTTTTCTTAATTCGACACGAGCTTCATCAATGACATCTGGATAATCGGTAAAATTTTTGATTACGCTTTCTAAAATATAGGTTGCCTGATATGCATCATCGAGTCCATAAAAGTTTTTAGACATTAGTACTAGCCCTTTAGAACCATATAGTCGATATCCCGAAAAGTCCTTGGATAGCCTCTGTATTGTTTCGTTAGATGCTTTGTAGTCTTCTTCAAGATTTTTGAAATATGCATCATAATATAATGCTTCGGCAGCAAGCTCTCCAGTAGCTATTTTTTGTACTTCAGCATAGGCTTTTTTGGCACGTGTCATATCCGCAGTTTGCAATGCAGCTCTGGCTGTAAAAATTTTAGCATCACTTTTTACCTCTTTTTGAATTTTGGAATTTGCCAAGACTTTATCTGCGTACTCTAAAGTTTTTTGATAATTTACCAGTTGGTAATAGGATTTCATCAAATTAGATTGTGCAAAAATGATGTTTTGTGGATAATCTGCATCACTTTCTAACCGCTCTAATATTGGGATTGCTTTTTCATACAAGCGATCTTCCAGATATACCTGAGACAACCTTGCTAATGCTTGTTCTGTAAATTCTGTTCTTTCCTTTTGTAGTACATATTCATAATGCGGTATGGTAGTTTGTTTATCTCCTTTTTTGAAATATAACTGCGCTAGATGAAAATGACTTTTTAAGGCATGTAATCCATTCGGGAATTCGCTTAAATATTTCTCAAAACCACTAATTGCTGCGTTATCGTTATTTTCTATAAACTGCTTTTCTGCTGCTTCATAAGAAGTATTATCCAGATCTGCATCACTCACATCTACAAAACTTAACCCTCTTACCCAAGTTGCATACTCGTTTGTTCTTCCTAGGTCAACGTAGATAAGCCTAGCCGTGTTTACTGCCTGTATTGCCTCCTCGGTACCGGGATATTCTGCGACGACTTTTTTAAATTTTGATAATGCTCTTTCTCCTTTATTTCCATTATAATAGACTAAACCTTGCTTTAACAATGCTTTTGAGACATACGAACTTCTGGGTATATCTCTAATCAAGCGATCATAGGCATCGATCCCCTTTTGGATTTTGTCCTCTGATATGTATACATCCCCCAGAGCAAACATTGCATCATCCCGATAGGTTGATCGCGGGTATGTTTTTAAAAACATTTCGAGGTCTTTAATCTTTTTATTAGGCTTATTTACAAAACCATAGCTAATTGCTTTTTGATAATGTGCATAATCTGCATCTGGTCCATCTTTTTTGATGGCCTCGTTATATGCTTCCATCGCTGGCCAATATTTTCTGGAAATAAAATGACTATCTCCCAATCTTAAATATGTATCTGCCGTTCTAGTATTATCAATTTCGCTTTTTTTAGAAAATGTATCAAAAAATGTAGCCGCCTGAGGATATTGTTTTAGTTTAAAATAGGCATACCCTATATTATAGTCTATATGTTTAAATTCTTTGGTTGATGATGCTCCCTGACTACCTTGAAATTCTTTAAAACCAATTAACGCTTCATCAAAATTGTTTAGTAGATAATCACTTTCTGCTTTCCAATATATGGTTCTTGCAGTAAATTCTGGATTGACTGATTCTTTAAGGGATTTATCAAAATAACGTATTGCCTCTTGGTAGTTAGCATCATTATACAATTCGATACCTCGATAAAAGGCTACTTTTTGATATACTTCTTTATCTGCAAAGTTTCTACTTCCTTCTAGAAGATCCATTGCCTCTTTATAATTTTTAGAAGTAATATAGGAGCTTATCAACAATTCTTTTATCTCGTCTTCAAATTCGGTATTCGGATATGTGTCTAGATAAGACAGTAATACTTTTGGAGCACTTTCAAAAGAATTTCCTATTTCATAGCTTAATTTTGCATAATTATAGGTTGCATCTTCTTTAATTTTATCCTCAAAATCCATCTCTGAGGCGTTTTTAAATGCATGCAAAGCTTGCTGTTTTTGATCGGTTTTTAGATATGATTCTGCCAGATGGTAGTATGCATTTTGGGCAGTGGCATTGCGACCATCAACAATTTTATTAAACTCAGAAATTGCATTTTGATATTCACCTTGCTTGTAATAGGCGTATCCTAACAGGTAGTAATCTGTATTGTTCCACTTTCCTTTTCGACCTTTGTATTCTTTAAGGTATGGAGCTGCTTTATCATATTGTCCAAGGTTAAAATAGCTTTCTCCTATTATTTTATTTAATTCTGATCTTTCTGAAGGCTTTGATTTTGGTAATTGAACCAATCCTTCATTAATAGCTTCTTGAAAATTTCCAGATTTAAAATTCATATCACTCTGAAAATAGGACAAGTTCTTATTATATTGATCCAAATCTTTTACTTCATCAAAGAGTTTATCTGCTTCCTTATAGTTATCTCCTTCGTAGGCAATAAACCCCAGATAGTATTTTGCTTTGGCGCTATATTCTGGAGAATCTTCAACACGGTTTAAAAATTTCTTTGCTTCATTAAATCGCTGAATTTTAAAATATGCATATCCATTATTAAAATTATACTTTTCTTTTTCTTTTCTTCCCAAATTACTTTCGTCAACTTTATCATACCATTTACGCGCATAAGCATATTTTCCATTATCAAAGTAATAGGTAGCGGCATCGAGATAAGCTGCATTACGCTTAATACTAGTAGGGTACTCTCTTACAAAATTTTCCAAAAGCTGATCTGCTCCTTTTTGGTTTAGCCATACAGCACAATTTGCTATATAATATGTGCAGTCGGCATCAATATTCTCATCATGTGAGGTATTCTTGACTTTATCAAATAGGTTTTGAGCTGCTAAAAACTGCTTATTATTATACAGTTCAAGCGCTTGGTTATACAGCACTAAATCATTGGTATAAATTGCGGATTGCTGTGCAAGCATGTGTGCAGACAGACCAATCACAAAAAGCATCGAAGAGATGTATTTGTTCATTTAACTAAAGTATTACAATCAAAAAGGTAAATATCGTTTCCCGTGGATAAATTTTATGTTAAAGATAGCCTAATCTTCATTTTAATAACGAAATAATTTAGAGATAATTACATTATAATTTTAGAATTGTGAATTCTTTAGGAATATTAAGTCTTTATTCTTTCTATTACCACTGATAAAGGAAAGCACTTTGTTAATCTTTGGCTTTGCTGGCATTAAGAAAGATACAATTAAAATATTTACTCCAATATTAGGTTACTTATTTATAATAAAAAACAAAAACTATTTCTATACCTAATTTTTTTTAACCGAAAACTTTTTACTTTTACGTGATATTATTAATCCAGAATCATAAACTATGTCTAATATGGTATTAAGCCTCAAAAATGCTTCGATCTATCAACGCGAAAATCTAATTCTCTCTGATGTTAATGTAGAAGTAAATAAAGGTGATTTTGTATATCTTATTGGTAAAACTGGTACGGGTAAAAGTAGTTTTATGAAAACTTTATATGGTGATCTTCCGTTATTAGAAGGAGAAGGTAGTATTGTAGACTTTGATCTGCCAACTTTACAAGAAAATCAAATCCCTTTTTTGAGAAGAAAATTGGGTATTGTTTTTCAGGATTTCAAATTACTTAATGACAGAACGGTAAAGGACAATCTTTTGTTTGTATTAAAAGCAACTGGATGGACAGATGAAAAAGGGATGAGCAGCAAGATTGATGATGTGTTGGATAAAGTAGGTATGAAAACCAAAGACTTTAAGTATCCATATCAATTATCTGGAGGTGAACAACAACGTGTAGCTATAGCAAGAGCGCTACTTAATGACCCAGAACTCATATTAGCAGATGAGCCTACAGGAAACTTAGATCCACAAACCTCTGTCGAGGTAATGGAGGTTCTACAGGATATAAATAAAAACGGCAACACTATCCTTATGGCAACTCATGATTATGCTTTATTGCTCAAATACCCTTCCAAAACCTTAAAGTGTGATGGTAGTAAAGTATTTGAAGTAGTGCAAAGAAAAGGGTAGTCGAACAGACATTAAAAATCTGATATAAGCACCTATCCTATTTTCATCCCATTTTTGACTTGTAAATCGGGGGTTAACAAAGTTACTTCTTTATCACCACCTATTGCCCCAAGTATCAAACATTCACTCATCATATTTGCAATTTGTTTGGGAGGAAAATTAACTACTGCAACTACCTGTTTACCAATAAGTTTTTCTGGTAGATACAGTTTTGTTACTTGAGCAGAAGTTTTTCTAAGCCCCAACTCTCCAAAATCTACGATTATTTTATATGCGGGATTCCTGGCTTCTTTAAAAATTTCTACTTCTATTATAGTTCCTACACGCATATCTACTCTTGTAAACTCGTGCCATTGTAAATCTCTATCCATTATTTTTATTTCAAAAATACATTATAACGTCTTAATATTTTTTTTAAGAAATGTTTTTAACTCCATTTATTTCGAATATTGGAGATAAAACCGTAGTAAAACGATGGTTATTTGTGTATTTCATCGTAAATAAATTGTATTTTACCGATATTTTGTTGATTTATACAAGTCTTGAAGAAGGAAAGATTCTTACATTTGTAATATAAAAATAAAGAAACTGAAAACGATATGCCCCCAAAATATTGAATCAGCCCCTTTACCCCAAATCATACCCCAAAATATCGACAGAAAATCCCGAGCTTAGCTCGGGATTTTTCTTTTATACTATCTCATACACTATGATAGTCATTAACTAAAACACTGATTTTTTTCAAACCGGCTATATTTTGTTTTAGTAAAGAAGAAAAATGAAAATAAAAAAAACCGAGAAATATTTTCTCGGTTTTTAACACTTATTATCTTATTCGATCTTTATACGATCTTATTTCTCTTACGTTCTACTTCGGTAAGGAATATTTTTCTTAATCTCAAATGATTTGGAGTTACCTCTACATACTCATCTTTTTGAATATATTCAAGAGCTTCTTCCAATGAAAATTTAATTGCAGGTACAATCTTAGCTTTATCATCAGCACCAGAAGAACGAACATTTGACAGTTTTTTTGTCTTTGTGATATTTACAGTCATATCATCACCTCTAGAATTCTCTCCGATCACTTGTCCTTCATAAATATCTTCTCCCGGATCTACAAAAAACTTACCTCTGTCTTGTAACTTATCAATAGAATATGGTATTGCTGATCCTTTTTCCATAGATACTAAAGATCCATTGATACGCCCAGGAATATCACCTTTAAGAGGTTGGTATTCTTTAAAACGATGCGCCATAATTGCCTCACCAGCAGTCGCAGTTAATAACTGATTACGCAAACCAATTATTCCTCTTGATGGTATCAAAAATTCACACACCATACGATCGCCTTTGGCTTCCATACTAAGCATCTCACCTTTACGCAGTGTTACCATTTCTACAGCTTTTCCTGATACGGTCTCTGGTAAATCAATTGTCAGCTCCTCAATAGGCTCACATTTTACACCATCAATTTCTTTAATGATTACTTGTGGTTGTCCTATCTGTAATTCATACCCTTCTCGACGCATAGTCTCTATCAATACTGATAAATGCAGAACTCCACGCCCAAAAACAAGAAATTTATCTGCACTATCAGTATCATTTACTCTCAGTGCTAAATTTTTCTCCAGTTCTTTTGCCAGTCTTTCTTTTATATGCCTAGAGGTTACAAATTTTCCATCTTTACCAAAGAAAGGAGAATCATTAATTGTAAACAACATGCTCATTGTTGGCTCATCAATAGCGATTGTTTTTAACCCTTCAGGATTCTCAATATCTGCAACGGTATCTCCAATTTCAAAACCTTCTAGTCCAACAAGTGCACATATATCACCTGCTTCTACTTTTTCTACCTTCATTCTTCCTAAACCTTCGAAAGTATGAAGTTCTTTTATTTTTGATTTTTTTATGGATCCATCTCGTTTCACCAAAGAAACCTGCATTCCTTCTGTTAACGTTCCTCTTTGTAAGCGTCCTATAGCAATACGACCTGTAAAAGATGAGAAATCCAATGAAGTAATAAGCATTTGCGGAGTACCTTCTTCTATTTTTGGAGAAGGAATATGCTCGATTACCATATCTAATAATGGTTCAATATTATCTGTTTCTTTCTTCCAGTCTTCACTCATCCAGTTATTCTTAGCAGAACCATATACCGTAGGAAAGTCTAACTGCCATTCTTCTGCACCCAATTCAAACATTAAATCAAATACCTTCTCATGTACTTCATCTGGAGTACAGTTCTCTTTGTCTACTTTATTCACTACCACACATGGCTTTAGACCTAGATCAATCGCTTTTTGTAATACAAATCGAGTTTGAGGCATTGGTCCTTCAAAAGCATCAACAAGAAGTAATACTCCATCTGCCATGTTCAATACACGTTCTACTTCTCCACCAAAATCGGCGTGACCAGGAGTATCAATAATATTGATTTTGGTGTCTTTATAAATTACTGAAACATTTTTTGAGGTAATAGTAATTCCTCTTTCTCGTTCCAGGTCATTATTATCCAAAATCAAATCACCTGTGTTCTCATTTTCACGAAATAATTGACAATGGTACATAATTTTATCTACCAACGTAGTTTTACCGTGATCTACGTGAGCAATTATCGCAATATTTTTAATAGCTGTCATAAACGCCTCATTTTTAAGGCTGCAAAGGTACATTATATTTCGACATGTTGTATATGAAAATTTAATAATTAAAAAAGCTTTGTAATCCCTTAAATAAAACCCTAAGAAAAAGCGCTTTACTACCTTGTCAAGGCTTAATTCTGTAAATCTAGAGATTGTATCATATACATTAATCTAAATATAGTTTTTGATATCGGTAAAGATTGTACTATCATACTTCTCTCCATATTTAACTCACTTTTACTACTATTTCCTTCTTTCAAATCTTAATAACGTCTATCTTTGACGTTTTAAAAAAAATAGTATGAATCTTTCTGAAATCAAAAACTTAAAAAACCTTGACTCTGGTAATTTTTTTCTTCTGGCTGGTCCTTGCGCTATCGAAGGTGAAGAAATGGCATTACGTATAGCAGAAAAAGTTGTTGACATTACTTCAAAACTTAAAATACCGTATGTCTTTAAAGGGTCTTTTAAAAAAGCTAATCGTAGTCGTATCGATAGCTTTACTGGAATAGGAAATGAGAAAGCTCTAAAAATCTTACGCAAAGTTGGTGAAACTTTTGAAATACCTACTGTGACTGATATTCATGAGAATGAAGATGCTGCACTTGCTGCTGAGTATGTGGATATTTTGCAAATACCGGCTTTTTTGGTACGGCAAACAGATCTAGTTGTGGCTGCTGCAAAAACTGGAAAAACTGTAAATCTTAAAAAAGGACAATTCATGAGTCCTGAAGCTATGCAACATGCTGTAAAAAAAGTGCAAGATAGTGGTAATAACAATGCTATGATCACAGATAGAGGAACCATGTTTGGCTATCAGGATATGATTGTTGATTTTAGAGGAATTCCTACTATGAGACAATACGCAACTACTGTTCTTGATGTAACACATTCATTACAACAACCTAATCAATCTAGTGGTGTAACCGGAGGAAGACCAGATATGATAGAAACTATTGCAAGAGCTGGTATTGCCACTGGAGCCGATGGTTTATTTATCGAAACACATTTTGACCCTGCAAATGCCAAAAGTGATGGTGCCAATATGTTAGATCTTCAATATTTAGAGAAATTATTAAGCAATCTTGTAGCAATTAGACAGACTATTATTGGTTTATAGCCCTATTAGAAAAGAACGATTCTAGTTTTTCGATTAGCAATAACTGGAAAACGCAAAACTATCGCCTAAGAAAATGCAGTCCCGATTCTAAAGGTAAAATAACGATTAAGACTAAAAAATAAAGGAGAACCATAACTTTTCTTTTTATAAGCAAAGAGTACTCTGGGAGGTATTTTTGAAATATTTTAATCCCTCCCAGAGTAACAATCTATTTACATCCAAAAATTGCTTGCTCTTTTGTGCTACTGGAACACTATGTCTTAGAGTTGCTACTACAACATTATTGCATTCAGGAATCTTATTAAAAAGGCGTCAATCCGCTTGGTTGTAACCTTGCCAATATCTTATATTAAATTACCAAACTATCGTAGTATCTCTAGCAACTCTCTATTTCCTTGCATACGTGCGTGATCCAATGCTGTATTTCCCCGGTCATCCTTTATCGATAGATCAGCTCCTTGTTTCAACAATTTTTCTACTATATCACCATGTCCAAATGTAGATGCATAAATAAGAGCAGTTGCTCCATTATAATTTCTAATATCAATATTTGCTCCTGCTTCGACCAGCATACGCACCATCTTCAAATCCCCTTTAAAGCAAGCCCCCATAAGAGCAGTATTACCAGATTTATCTTGTGTATCTGTATTTGCATTATGAGAGATCAAAAGACTAACGACATCCATGTGCCCATTATACACTGCCAAAACCAAAGGACTATACCCTTTGTGATCCGTAGTATCAACATTAGCTTTTTTTAGTTTTAATAATTCTGCAATTGCAGTTACATTCCCTTCTCTACTATAATTAAATATATGATTTTGTGCTTCTAATACTTCACAAAGCATCAAAAAACAAAATACGACCAGTATCTTTTTCATAGTTCTTTTTTTGGTATAACATTATGCCAATACTATACCAGCTACAATATCTTTTGGTCTATAATTGTCTTTACTCTAATAGAATTATATTGTAACTGGTACTGCATTGTTCGCGTTTACATAAAATCTTTTTGGGTGAACCCAAGGGCTTTTGCTACTCGCATCCCATAATCTCTATCAGACTTATAGAAATATGTAATCATAATTTTCTGAATACGTTTATTTGTTACTTGCCCTAAATCTCCTGTCAAATTTTTAATTAGATTAACCTTTTCTTGTTCAGATAAAGATCTATAGAAATTGCCAGGTTGTGCAAAATCATTCGTTTTTGTAATTTTTTTATGAATGATCTTAACATTACTTACCGGTGTTTCTGATGGTTTATATTCTGAGTTTTCTTGTAAAGATACTTTAGTGCTGGGTTGATAATTAATATCTGCATCAGGAAACTTAGAATTAGCGGCACTCGAGTAACTATCAGAATTATAATTAACAACTTGTTTTTTTGGCTGATTTACAGCTATTTGTTGATTATTAGGTCCTAATCTATGTCGTTGTGTATCAAAGTAAGAAAATAATCTTCCTTGCAAGAGTTTATCTTCTGAGGCTTCTACTCCAGGAATCAGGTTTCCGGGAGACATCGCAACAGATTCGACTTCTTGAAAATAGTTAACCGGATTTCTATTTAGAGTCATTGTACCAATTTTTACTTTTTCAATTTTATCAGCTGGCCAGTCTTTGGTAGCATCCAAAGGCCAAAAATCAAAACTGTGCAAATTTTCAGGCTTAATCATTTGAACATAAAGATCCCATTGAGGATATTTTTTCTTATCAATATCTCCTCTAAGATCTACTGTAGCATGCTGCCAATCCATAGCTTGTTGCTTTGCAGCTTGCTCTAGATCTAGGTTTTTCTCCCCTTGTTTACTAACCCATGAATATTTTACGTACACTACTTCTCCATTTCTATTTAGCCACTTAAAACCATGAACACTACTTCCATTCATATATTGATATCCTTTTGGAATTCCTAAGTCGGTATACAAGCGTGTAATCATATGTGTTGCCTCTGGAACATTAGCAAAAAAATCAAAAAACCGATTAGGATCTTGTTTATTTGTTACAGGAGAAGGTTTTAAGGAGTGTACCATATCAGGAAACTTAACCGCATCTCTAATAAAAAATATAGGAAGATTATTCCCTACAATATCATAGTTACCTTGTTCTGTATAGAATTTTACAGCAAACCCTCTAGGATCCCTTGCTGTTTCGGGAGAGCCTTTGCCATGAATTACTGTAGAAAAACGAACAACCAAGTCTGTTCGCTTATTGTTTCCTTGAAACAAAGATGCCTTTGTAAATGAAGACATATCTTTGGTACTTTCAAAATACCCAAAAGCACCTGCTCCTCTTGCATGAACTACACGCTCAGGAATTCGTTCCCTATCAAAAGCTGCCAATTTCTCAATTAAATGTATATCCTCTAATAGTACAGGACCATACTCTCCAACGGTTTTAGAATTTTGGTTATCTCCTACAGGAACACCTCCATTAGTGGTCATTATTTGTTGACCGTAAAGAGTGGGCCACAAACCTAAGATAATAACAATTAAGACTATTTTTTTCATGTGTGAAATATTTAAGTTAATACTTAAATACAAAGTAAGTTTAGTTACCATTATTAATCAAATTAATAATATTTATCAATATATTTATAAAATCAATAATCTATGTAAAAAAATGACTCTTCAACAATTAAGATATATTATAGCTCTAGATCATAAGAGACACTATACAAAAGCTGCAGAAGAATGTTTTGTGACTCAGCCTACATTAACCATTCAGGTAAAAAAATTAGAAGAAGAGATTGGCACCACTATATTTGATCGTAACACAATACCACTTACGCCAACTCCCATAGGGAAAATTTTAATTGCTAAAGCAAAAAGTCTTCTCAGAGAAGCCGATGAGTTTAAAGAAATTGCATATAGTAACACCTCTACTCTTACAGGGCAGTATACCTTAGGTATTATACCAACCATTGCCCCTTACTTGTTACCTCTATTTTTAGAGAGTTTTTTGAAAAACAATCCAAACACCAAATTGGTAATAAAGGAAATGCAAACAGATCACGTTATTGATGCTTTACATAATGGAACTTTGGATATAGGTATTGTCTCAACACCTCTTGAAGATAAAATGATTAGAGAAATAAACCTATATCAAGAACCTTTTATGGTATATTGCCAGGATAAAGATGTTTTTAGCTCTTCAGAAATTATAAAACAAGATGACCTTACTCCGGATGACCTTTTGATTTTGGAAGAAGGGCATTGTTTTAGAAATCAAGTACTAAATATATGCAAGGACGACGAAAAACATAAAAACAAAGCTTTTTTGTTTGAAAGTGGATCAATACAAACCATTAAAAATATGGTTAAAGCGGGTCTCGGGTACACCTTGGTTCCTCAATTATCAATCTCCGAAAGTTTTGAAAAAAAACACATAAAACCCTTTGCCTTACCAAAACCAACTCGAGAAGTAAGTATTGTGGTAAATAAAAATTTCACCAAAGAAAAGCTAATTGAAAACTTACTTGTAGAGATCAAAAACAATATCCCAAAACAGGTTAAAGAAATCGACAACTATATCAAAATTCGTTGGAAGTAGTATAAACTTCATATTCC
Organism: Aquimarina sediminis; assembly: GCF_002895435.1. Classification (GTDB taxonomy): domain Bacteria; phylum Bacteroidota; class Bacteroidia; order Flavobacteriales; family Flavobacteriaceae; genus Aquimarina; species Aquimarina sediminis. The sequence goes on along the minus strand of NZ_POYJ01000008.1, from coordinate 64,649 downwards.
TGTTTTATTCATACATTATAAACTTCTAAAAAACTAAGATTATACTTTTGCAAAGCCCTTCTCCAAATAAAATTTGCATAATTCAGTATTTTGATTTTACTTTGTATTTCAAAGTACTTTTAACATGAGCACAGAAGAATACTTAAAAGACATTACAGAGATTAAGGATATGATGAACAAATCGTCACGATTTTTCTCACTTAGCGGGTTATCAGGAATAATGGCTGGTATTTACGCACTTATTGGCGCCGCAGTAGCTTATTATCTCGTTAGTATTAGTGGTAGAAGCTACCTAATTCTGGATGGTAAAATTTTTAACTACATACTTATAGACCTAGTTTGCGTTGCCTCTCTAAGTATCATTACTGCTATTATTTTAAGTATTAGAAAATCAAAAACAAATAATGAGACACTATGGAACAGTGCTTCCAAAAGATTATTATCTGCCTTTTTGATTCCATTAGTAACCGGTGGCATTTATATCCTTATAAAAATATCCAGCCACCACTATGGTCTTACAGGCTCCCTAATGCTCATTTTTTATGGTCTTGCGTTAGTAAATGCCTCTAAGTATACTATAGGAAATGTGAAATACTTGGGGTATATAGAAATTATATTAGGTTTAGTTTGTGCCATATATCCAGGGTTCGGATTTTGGTTTTGGGTGCTAGGCTTTGGAGTGATGCATATAGTATACGGAAGTTTAATCTATTTTAAACATGACTTATAATACATAAAACATATTGTAACGTATATACTATAAAATAATCTGGTAAATTTAGGGTTTCAACCCAAACCAGATATTGATAAAATCAATTCAGTAAAAAAAATGCACAGCATAATTAACAATATAAATAAAGCTTTTGACCACAGGATTCGCTTAGGGATTATGTCAATACTGATGGTTAATGAATATGCAGATTTTAAAATGCTGAAAGAGCTTCTTGGTGCAACAGACGGTAATCTAGCCAGCCATACCAAGGCTTTAGAAAAAGAAGACTATATAGTGGTCGAAAAATCATTTATTGGAAGAAAACCAAACACAAGATATAGTGTTACGAAAAAAGGAAGAGAAGCTTTTAAAAAGCATGTAGAGGCTATTGAAAAGTTATTAAAGCAGTAGCTATATTTTTTTATCAACTTACTTTGAATTTCAAAGTACTTTTAAAATTTAAAATGAGAGCATTTATTTTAGAAACGATATATAACTGGAGTAAAAAACCATACCAAAGGTGGTTTAAAAAAAATCCGCCCTGGGATATTTCAATAAAAACACTTTTGAAATACCCTAAAGAAACCTTAGGATTTCACTTAGGATGCTTCTTATTACGGAATAATTTTAGTCCTCAACCAAAACTAGAGGATCATGATGTTTTTCATGTATTAACCAATATAGGTATAACTGTTTCAGAAGAGATTGCTATGCAATATTATCTATTAGGAAATGGTAAGCATAGCATATATCAAGTCTCAGTTATTTTTCTTGGCACCCTACTCTATCCAGATAAAATCAAGCTATTCAAAAAATCATACAGAAAAGGAAAGGCCGCTTACCCATTTCATCAATTAGACTATAAAAAACTTTTGCATCAACCTGTTCAAACATTAAAAACCACATTTCTAATTTCATCATTATGAAAACAATACAACCGATACATAAAAACACTGTGATTATGACAGTTATAAACTTCATTACCGGCTTGTTTTTAATAATATCATTTCTCATATCCCAATCACAAATAATTCTGGACATAAGCTTTTTTTACACTCTAATCATGTCTGTTCTAAATGTGATTATGCTTATCGGGCTGATAGGCAACTCCTTTATTCATTACCAATATCATAAAGAAAATCGCACTTCTATGATACTACTAAGTGCAAATTTTCTGGTAACAATTTCATTTATCATAACAATCCTAAACAAAACACTTCAAAACACACTCTCATGATTAATACCATACAAAAACAACTACCTTTTATCAAAGGGTTTATTACTGCGGTAGCTTTTAGTTTACTATTACTATGCACAAGGATTATAAAAACCGACACTTCTTTTTATCTATTCTTAGTCTGGAATTTGTTTTTAGCATGCATACCATATGCCATTGTATTAATACTAAGCCTACGAAAAACCAATCATTTTATCTTCTGGATTGGTTTTATCACCTGGTTAGTTTTTTTACCAAATTCCCCGTATATCCTTACTGATCTTCAGCATATCAAATTAAGTACTTTACAGTCTGTTTGGTTTGATGTTTTACTCATTCTCTCTTTTGCTATCAATGGGATGATCATCGGTTTTGCTTCTTTAAGAATGATGCAAACATTACTATTAGAGCGCTTTTCTGCAAAAATGACTAACATCATAATTTACATAGTTTTACTGCTTTGTGGTTTCGGGATTTATCTTGGAAGAATCCTTAGATGGAATAGCTGGGATATCATACAAAACCCAATTGGTATTCTATCAGACATTGCTAAAAGAATCCTATTTCCTAGTCAACACCTCAACACATGGGGTTTCACTATTGGTTTTGGCATTTTCTTAATCATTACATACAGAATGATCCAATACTATCATATCAAAAAAAACGAAAATTAAAATAATACGAATACTATAAAAATTTTATACATATGGAAACCCAAAAACAAAAAAAGTCCTTTGGACAATGGCTTAAGACATCTATTACTGTTAGAATGCTAATGGTTGGTATACTAATCCTTGTATTATTAATTCCTTTATCATATATCAAAGATTTGATACGAGAACGCTCGTATCGACAAGAAGAGGTTGTAAAAGAGATTAATCAAAAATGGGGAAATGAAGTTTTACTGTATGGACCTGTACTTAAAATCCCATACCAAATACATACATTAAAAAAAACTTGGGATGAAAAAACGAAATCATACTCAGAAGAAGATATCATCACCATAATGCATGCATACTTTTTCCCAAATACATTGGATATCAAAAGCAATATAGAATCAGAGACTTTAGGAAGAAGTATATATGAATCTGTTGTTTATACCGCAGACATGAGTATAAAAGGTTCTTTTACAACTCCTAATTTTGAGACGCAAGACATTAAAGAATCTGATATTCTTTGGAATAAAGCCACTGTAATCATAAACTCCACAAATTTAAAAGGGATACGAAGCAATCTGGAGTTAAAACTAGGAACAGACAATTACCCTTTGCGATCTAGATATACGCAAAACTCATATACAAATACTTTAGAAACCAAATTTCTTAAAGAAAGCTCTTTACCAAAAGAAAATGAAGTCAATTTCAGTCTTGATCTTGTAATTAACGGTAGTGAACAGCTGCGTTTTATCCCTGTTGGTCGTGAGACAAATGTAGCCATGACCTCTAATTGGGCTTCACCAAGTTTTAACGGAAACTACTTACCTGATACCAAAACAAAGGAAATTACCAAAGACGGATTCAAGGCTAACTGGAAAGTTTTGCAGATTAACAGAGAATTCGAACAAGAGTTTTTTGGACAATTACCACATATAGATTCTTCTGCATTTGGTGTAAAACTACTAATCCCGGTAGATGAATACCAAAAAAGTGAACGTGCCGCCAAGTACGGATATCTTGTTATTGCCCTAACCTTTTTAGTATTCTTCTTAATCCAGACCATAAGCAAAATAAACATTCATCCTTTTCAATATTTAATGATTGGTTTGGCACTAACGATGTTTTACACCTTATTGATTTCAATATCCGAACATTCTAGTTTTTTACAAGCCTATATCATTGCAGGTGCAGCGGTAGTATTACTTATCTCTATATATTCTAAAGCAATACTCAAAAGCCTTAAATTCATGGGCTTTATTGCCGCTTCTTTGGCTGCTTTATACACCTTTATATTTGTCATCATACAATTAGAGAGTTATGCACTATTAGTAGGTAGTATTGGACTGTTCTTAATACTAGGAGCCATAATGATGATCTCTCGTAAAATTGATTGGGGGAATGATTGAGAAAAAAGACACCATAACATATCAAGAAAAAATAGTATAAAAAGTGCTGGTTAGTTAGTTGATAAAAGTCGTACTTCATATTTTTGAAGTGCGGCTTTTTTATCTACTTTTAGCTCTTATAAAAAAACCGATGAAAAAAACTATATATATTTCAATCCTTGCATGTGCTACATTAAGTATATTTTCATGCAAAACAGATTCTAAAAATAATCAGAACCTAACCAAAGAAGTTACGTTCACCAAAGAAGGTGAGCTTTCTTTATTTGATCTAAAAGATTCAATTCCTAATCCAATTACTAAGTTAGATATAGAAATAGCCGATTCTGATTATGAAAGAGAAACGGGTCTTATGTATAGAAAATCTATGCAAAATGATCAGGGAATGCTATTTGTCTTTCCAGAAGAAGCACCTCGTTATTTTTATATGAAAAATACCAAATTGCCATTAGACATTATATATCTCGATGCACAACAAAGAGTAGTAAGCATACAAAAAAATGCTCAACCTCTTAACGAATCATCATTACCCTCTGAGGGACCTGCGCAATACGTACTAGAGGTAAATGCTAAACTATCAGACACTTGGAATCTTAAAAAAGGGGACTCTATTTCTTTTACTAAAATCAAAAGCAATAATTAAGCTTGAATCTGACATAAGAAGATTTATACCAATTGTTGTACTTTTTTGGATAAATCACTGTATAGTCAACGCCTAGCTTTAATTTTTTTAACTCTAAACTCTCAAAATACAATACATATCTACATCATTGCAAGAAGCATCTACGTCATTGCAAAGCATATCTACATTAATACAATAAATATCTACATTACTGCAAAGAATACATACTGGCAGCACATAGTAAACACCAATAAAAAAGCCGCCATAAAGACATGTCTTTATGGCGGCTTTTTTTATTAATTTAATCTTCAAGAAGGCATATTACTTCTTCTCTTCAACTTCTTTTACTTTAGTCTTTAAACCGACTTTACGTACTGTATCATACATTATAGGAGTTGCTATAAACAATGACGAGTATGTACCGATCACCACACCAATAATTAATGAGAACATAAACCCTCTTAAAGGCACTGCAAATATAAAGATTGCAACAAGTACCAGTAATGTAGTTAATGATGTATTTAAGGTACGACTTAACGTACTATTTAAAGCCGCATTAACATTTTTATCCAATGGTCTCCCTGTGTACTCATTAAAGAATTCTCTAATTCTATCAAATACTACCACGGTATCATTTAAAGAGTACCCTATAACGGTAAGTATCGCAGCAATAAATGCTTGATCAATTTCCATGTTAAACGGCATAAATTTGTATGTTAGAGAGAATACCCCAAGTACTATCAATACATCATGGAATACCGCTGCTACAGCACCCAAACTAAACTGCCATCTTCTAAATCTAAGTAAGATATACAAGAACACCACAATCAATGATGCGAGTACCGACCAGAATGCAGCTTGCTTAATATCATCTGCAATTGTAGGTCCTACTTTCATAGATGACATAATTCCTACTTGCTTATCTTCATCTCCATTAGCAAAATCATCATAAGTCAATCCATCAGTTAGATAAGGTTTTAATGCCGTATATAATTTATTTGAGATTTCGGCATCAATTTCTTCACCTGTTTCATTAACCTTATATTTTGTTGTAATCTTTAACTGGTTATTTGCTCCATATGTTTTTGCCTGTGCGCTTTCAAATGTTGCTACAAGATCTTTCTCTACAGCTGTAGGCTCGACATCATTTGCAAAACGAACTGTATATGTTCTTCCTCCTACAAAATCAACTCCATAATCTAAACTTTGAGTAAACAAAGATCCAACACCTATTAAAATTAAGATTCCTGAAATAACATAAGCTATTTTTCGCTTCTTCAAGAAATTAATATTAACATTCTTAAACAGGTTTTTAGTCGCACCTGTAGAAAAAGCTAATTCTTTTCCATTTTTACCATAACCATCAATAAATAATCTGGTAATAAAAATTGCAGTAAACAATGACGTTAAAATACCTATTAACAAAGTTGTAGCAAAACCTTTAATCGGTCCTGTACCAATAACTAATAGAATTAAACCAGTAAGACCAGTTGTTATATTTGCATCAAGAATAGATGATAGTGCATTACTAAATCCATCTTTTATCGAATCTGCCTGAGATTTCCCTTTGGCTAGCTCTTCTTTAATTCTTTCAAATATTAAAACGTTTGCATCAACAGACATACCAATTGTTAATACAATACCAGCAATACCAGGAAGAGTTAATACAGCTTTTAAACCTGCTAATACTCCAAAAATAAACAAGATATTCACTACCAAAGCAACATCAGCAAAAGCTCCTGCTTTACCATAATAAAATATCATCCAGATTAGAATCAGCACTAATGCAATAGCAAAAGACATAACTCCACTATCAATAGCCTCTTGTCCCAAAGATGGTCCTACTACCTCAGCCTGAATAATATCTGCGGATGCAGGAAGTTTACCTGCTCTCAATACATTTGCTAAATCCTGACCTTCTTCAATGGTAAAATCTCCAGTAATCTCACTTCTTCCACCACTAATAGCTCCCGTAGTTACTCCCGGAGCAGAATATACAACATCATCAAGCACTACTGCTATCTGACTTCTTTGACTAAATGCACGACCGGTCATTTCTTCCCACTTCTTAGCACCTTTACCATCCATTTGCATAGTTACAGTAACTACTCCTTGTTGGTTATACTCTTGTCTGGCATCTGTAATTACTCCACCACTTAATTCTGGATCATTATCTCTATTACCTTTGATTGCATATAAATCCAGAACTTCTGCATCCTTAACGGCTTTTCCCCAAGCAAATTTTACAAAACGTTGCTCTACTGGTAGCAAAGCTCTAACTCTAGGATCGTTAAGGTATGCCATAAATTTATCAGCATTCTTTTTCTCTACAATCGCAATTACTGGTCCTCCTTGTCTTCCTTGTCCTGCAATTAAATCAAATAACGGATTTACCTGAGCTTCTATATCTGTAGAATCCTCTGCATTCTCTAATAAATCATCGATTAGGTTATCTTCACTAGCTTGCGTTGTATCAACCTGCGTTGTATCAACCTGCGTAGTATCTACTTTTGTAGAATCAGTAACTGCTTCATTAGTTTCTGCTACTTCTTCTTTGGTTTCCTTTACACTTTCAAGATCTTGTTTAAGCAAGTTGTTTGCAGCAATAAGATGATTAAATACTTCTTCCATCTTATAAACATCCCAAAATTCTAATTGAGCAGTACTGGTAACCAAAGTTCTTACACGATCGATATCTTTTGCTCCAGGCAATTCAACCAAGATACGCCCAGACTCTCCTAGACGTTGGATATTAGGTTGCGTAACACCAAACTTATCAATACGCTTACGTAATACTTCAAAAGCTGAAGCCACAGACTCATCAATTTTACGTCTTAAAACAGGTTTTACCTGCTCATTAGTCATATCATAAGTAATATCATCACTTAGATTTTTATTAGCAAAAATATCTGGTGAAGCTAATTTTGCATCAGGAATCTTCTCAAATTCTGTAAAGAAATCCTCTATATATGTATTTTGGCTATTTTTCTGTACTTCATCCGTAGCTAATAATGCTTGGTTAAATGAAGGGTCTTTAGATTTATTAGCCAATCCACTTAAGATATCTTTTACAGAAATCTGAAGAATAACATTTATACCTCCTTTAAGATCCAGACCTTTATTTAGTTCTTTATCTTTTGCATCATTATAAGTTATACCTGCAAAAATTTCTTCCTTCCCTATAGAGTCCAGGTAGTTTTTCTCTGCGGTCTCTCTTAATTTTGAATAATTATCTACGGCATCAGAATATTTTTGCTTTGCATAAACCTCTGCCTCTTTTTCTTTTGTATAGGTTAAGTACGTATATGACAATTGGTAAATACATACCAAGCCAAATAAAATAGCAAATACCCTAACAATTCCTTTATTTTGCATTATTTGTTTATTTAGTCAAACCAATTAAAACGAGCAATTACACGCTTTAGGTTTGACGGTTATTTTAATTATTTATTATTATGTGATTGAGCATTATCATACTAATGACTCATGGGATATTCAGAAATTAAACTAGTTTTTAGCACTATGAATACCTTCTGATTTTTTCTAAAAATTGTGATTAATTTTTTAGGATTCCCTTAAAAGCTTTCAAATCCAATCAAGTGATTGGTCCAGCTCTTACTTCAGGAATTTTATATGAAGTATTATCTATTGCTATCGCAATATTTGTATTTACTTTTTGTGCTACTTTTATGAGCCTGCCAAAAGTGTCATCTGTTTCTGCAACAAAACTGTATACATTAAAACTAGAATTACCTCCATGTTTTTGTTCAGCTTCTAAAACATATTTGCCATTAAAATCCGTATCAAAATCTGTGTTTTTTTGGATTTCATATACATCAAGGCTATATTCTTTTGAGTTTTCACTAAGTGGCAATTCATTATCATCTTCATTTTGATCATAAAAAACATGATCAATCTCTACATTTTGCCCTTCTGAAAATAGTTTTTTTATATCCTCTACATCGGCATTACTGTAGTATGTAATTTTGAGCTTACCATCCCCTAATTCTTTGGATATTTTGGTATCCTCTACTCCTATCGACTGCAATTGTTTTTTGACAACTGCTATCGCATTTTGGGCTTCTGGAGAACTTAGCTCGCCATTAAGAAACTCTAAAACTATTTCTTGATTAGGTACAACGGTTTGTTGCTTAATTGCAACAAGTAGTGCAAATGCAGTAATTAAAGTGCCGAAGTACCATTTCTTCTTCATCCCGCAAATATAGAAATATAAACCGCAATTGTAAAGTCTTGAAACAAATATTCTATTTCCATTCCTTATACAGATCGATAACCAAAATTTAATGATTAGTTCTTACCATTATTTTAATTTTTCAACATTAAAACTTACGATATTTACTTTCGGAATACTTCCCGAATTCAAAATATTTGCCAAATCTTGTGCTTCCTCTAGAGTGAATCCTCCATTTATTTCTGACATTCCTCCTTTTATTGAACCAGTCGCAACACTAGGAGCACTATACACCTCATTATCAACAACAATGGCGATTTGAAAATGATTTTTAAAAGCCTTACCGGTAAGATCTTCCCACTGTTTCGATCCTTCTTCATTCATTTTAAAAGTTATGGTTGGGTCTGACATCTGATTAAATTCTTGTCGTGCTTGCTCAATAACCCCTCCTCTAATGGCAGGTTTTAATTGCTCACTAAGCTTTAAGGCATAAAGAGAAAAACTATTAGTATATTTCTCTTTCCTTCCCCATACAAATTTTACAAACCGCCTCTCAGTCGGAAGTTTTTTTCCTAGCTCCTCAAGAGATAAATACTCATTAATCAACAATGTATCTTTTTCTAAAGCAGTAAGGAGCACAGCCCCTCCTTTACGTCCTTTGTTTGAGGTGATATCAAAAATCGGGCTTATATTTTGGTCTTTTGTCGTATTAAAAAAATCGTTAATCCCTTCAAAAAAAGGTGTTATTTCATCAACTTTGTACGCTTCATAAAAATTAAGATCTCCTTGGGTTATCAATAGTTTTTTAGCTCTATCAGAATCATAGTGTGTTGCAAATTCAATCATTATCTGATTTCTATTTGCAATCTTTTCTACTTTAAAATTATTCGAAATCTTACCTATTCTCTTTTTGAAAATTTCAACAACTTCTATATTACCAAACTTTAAATCCTCATCAAATTCAACTGTTGCTCTGATAATTTTATCGGGTTGAGGACCAAAAGTACAAGAATACAAACTCAAAAAGAGAAAAGGAATTAGCAATAATCTAAAAAGTAATTTACCCATATCGTATAGCTCAAAAACAACAAGAGCCGCCAAAAGGCAACTCTTATCGTTATTTATATTTAATGTATGAATTAAACAGGCTTTAACTCTAACAATCCGTTTGTTTTCTTTACTCCTTCTGCGCTTTCGGCTAATTTAGCTTTCTCTGCATCACTAAGTTCTATTTCTACAATCTTTTCGATTCCATTTTTACCTAATACAACAGGTGCACCAATACAAAGATCATTTAATCCATATTCTCCTTCTAACAAGACAGAACAAGGGAATATTTTCTTTTGATCACAAGCTATTGCCTGTACTAATCCTGATACTGCTGCTCCTGGTGCGTACCATGCAGATGTTCCTAACAACTTGGTTAATGTAGCCCCTCCTACTTTGGTATCTGCTGCTACTTGTTCTAATCTATCATCAGAAATAAATTCTGAAACAGGAACACTATTTCTTGTTGCTAATCTAGTTAATGGCACCATACCTTTATCACTATGACCACCAATTACCATTCCATCAACATCAGAAATCGGAGCTTCTAAAGCTTCTGCTAATCTATATTTGAAACGAGCACTATCTAACGCTCCTCCCATACCAATAATTCTATTTTTTGGAAGATTGGTTGTTTTATGAACTAAATAGGTCATTGTATCCATTGGATTACTCACTACAATGATAATAGCATTAGGAGAATGTTCTATTAAACTAGCTGATACGCTTTTAACAATACCTGCATTAATTCCGATCAATTCTTCACGGGTCATCCCTGGTTTACGAGGAATCCCAGAAGTAATTACAGCAACATCACTGCCTGCAGTTTTAGCATAGTCTCCTGTAGTACCTGTAATTTTGGTATCAAATCCGTTTAAGGATGCTGTCTGCATAAGATCCATTGCTTTACCTTCTGCAAATCCTTCTTTAATATCTAATATTACTACTTCTGAAGCAAAATCCTTTATCGCTATGTATTCAGCGCAACTAGCACCTACTGCACCAGCACCTACTACTGTAACTTTCATGGTATATTTTTTTGAGTATAATTAAACTTATTTGTCTCGCGAAAATACGAATTCTTTAACGAATTCATTAACAAATAGAATGTTAATTACCAGCCAAAATTAAGCCCCAAAGAAAGGTTGTTATAGTTTTGTAGCGTATAATCTAAATTAGCTCTAAAAATACCAAATTGCGCTTTTGCTCCTATCGTAGCCTTTACACCATTTGTTTTATTTCTCACACTAATAGGATCTGTTAACGTTTGAGATATTAAAGGTCCATTTTGCACCTGGTATGTCCCTAAAACATCTGCATCACTAGAACCAAAATAATACCCTAAACCTCCATAAAAATTTAGAACTGGTAACTTGGTTGACACAATACCAGTAATAAGCCAAGAATTTGTATTTAAACGCACTTCTTGATCTGCACCTGCTACTCCACTATCTGAATTAATATCATAAAAGCCTTTTACATTTGTATATCCTAATAATCCCGAAAGTCTAACTGGCCATCTCTTCAAAGGAAACACCCAATCAGTAAACTCATGTTGAAACGCAATACCATACAATTGTATCTCTGCATCTTGTACAGCTTTCATCCTAGGCAAAAACCGTAATTTAATTTCTGTGCTCTTAATTAATCCAAGCGATCCTTGAAGAAACCCACTTGGTAAAGAATTAATCTCAGAATCACCTATTCCATCAGGTAATACTATTTCTACTTCTGTAATTTGCCCTTGATTTACAACAACGGAAACATCTCCTTCATTAACTCCCAATGCATTTGCCACTATCTGACTGGTTTGCCCATTTCTAAACGATAAATCTGTATAATCCTGAACATTTAAAACAAAAGATTGTTTTTCTTCTCTAACAAAGGAAAGATTACCTACGATTCCAACTTCAAAATGCCATAGTTTTTTTGTTTCAGCCGTATTATACCAACCATTAGAGACTGTATTCACCAAAGATTCTCCTGCAGAGGCAAAATAATCCTCACTAAACCTTTGAGCATTTTCTATTCCAATTTCCAGAATTTGATCAATATCTGTTTGTGAAAAGGCAGCATAACTTAGTAGTAATGCCAGTAACACGGTATATTTTTTCATAAGATTTGGGTTTAATAGGCTCTGCAATATAAAAAAAATCCGCTACACAGAAGTATAGCGGATTTTAAGCTTTATTATAATTTGTTACTTATGCATCGATATTTGCATATACAGCATTCTTTTCTATAAACTCTCTACGTGGTGGTACTTCATCTCCCATCAACATAGAAAAGATTCTATCTGCTTCGGTTAGATTATCTATAGTAACCTGGCGCATAGTTCTAAATTCAGGATTCATGGTAGTATCCCACAACTGCTCAGCATTCATCTCTCCAAGACCTTTATAACGTTGTATTTTTGAATTTTCACCAAATTCTTTTACAATTAGATCTCGCTGATCATCATTCCACGCATATTGTTTTTTTGCTCCTTTTTTCACTAAATATAGTGGTGGTGCTGCTATATATATGTGTCCTGCTTCAATTAGCTCTTTCATATAGCGAAAGAAGAATGTTAGAATCAATGTAGAAATATGACTACCATCTACATCGGCATCACACATAATTACAATTTTGTGGTATCTTAATTTCGAAAGATTTAATGCTTTACTATCTTCTTCGGTTCCTATGGTAACACCAAGCGCAGTAAAAATATTTTTAATTTCCTCATTTTCAAAAACTTTATGATGCATTGCTTTTTCTACATTCAATATCTTACCACGAAGTGGAAGAATCGCCTGAAACATTCGGTCACGCCCTTGCTTTGCTGTTCCCCCTGCAGAATCTCCCTCTACCAGAAATACTTCACACAATGCAGGGTCTTGCTCTGAACAATCCGAAAGTTTACCAGGTAAGCCACCAATACTCATTACTGATTTACGCTGTACCATTTCACGTGCTTTTTTAGCAGCATGACGTGCCTGAGCAGCCAAAATCACTTTCTGAATGATTGTTTTTGCATCATTAGGGTTTTCTTCCAGATAATTTTCCAACATCTCAGAAACTGCCTGTGACACCGCAGAAGTTACTTCTCTATTCCCTAATTTAGTTTTGGTTTGACCTTCAAATTGAGGCTCCTGAACTTTTACAGAAATGATCGCTGTTAATCCTTCACGAAAATCATCTCCTGCAATTTCAAATTTTAACTTATCTAACATACCAGAAGCATCTGCATACTTCTTAAGGGTTGCTGTCAACCCTCTTCTAAAACCAGAAAGATGCGTTCCTCCCTCATGTGTATTAATATTATTCACATAAGAATGTAAATTCTCTGCATATGAATCATTATATATCATTGCTACTTCTACAGGGATGTTATTTTTCTCCCCTTCCATAGAAATCACTTCGGCAATAATAGAGCTTCGACTTGCATCAAGAAATCTTACAAACTCTTTCAACCCCTCTTCAGAGAAGAAAGTTTCTTCAACATCATTTCCTTTTTCGTCCTGATGTCTTTTATCAGTCAAAGTAATCGTAATACCTTTATTAAGGTATGCCAATTCTCGTAAACGACTTGCCAAAGTATCGTAGTTATACTCTAGAGTTTGCTGAAAAATAGTAGGATCAGGTTTAAAAGTAACTATAGTACCGGTAAAATCTGTATCTCCAGTTGATTTAACAGGGTATAATGGTTTTCCTTTTTCATATTCCTGCTCCCAAATCTTTCCATCTTTATGAACAAAAGCATGTAAGTGATCAGATAGTGCATTTACACACGATACACCTACTCCATGCAAACCTCCTGAAACTTTATAAGAGTCTTTATCAAATTTTCCTCCTGCTCCAATTTTGGTCATAACTACCTCTAGAGCAGATACACCTTCTTTTTTATGTATACCAACAGGAATACCTCGACCATTATCTCGAGTAGTAACAGAGTTATCCTCATTAATTGTTACCTCTATAGAGTCACAATGTCCAGCTAGCGCTTCATCAATTGAATTATCCACCACCTCATATACTAAATGGTGTAATCCTCGAGATCCAACATCACCAATATACATCGATGGACGCATGCGCACATGCTCCATTCCTTCGAGTGCCTGAATACTATCTGCCGAGTAGTTCTTCTTATTAGCTTCTTCGCTCATATATCCCTTAATTTATTATTTTTTTGTTTTGACAACAAACAAAGATAGAAAAACAGCAAAAGGATCAAAGGGTTTTATCAAAGAGGATTTAAAGAGTTATCAACAATTGGTTAAGAATAGTACCAGAAAAGAAAAAAATGCTCTTAAAAACGATAAAAACGCCCTTAAATTGAATTTAAGATTAAAATAACATTTTTAAACATTTTTTACACTTTATATATTAAATGTTTAGAAATGAACACACTATCAGCATACAAATATATAATCTACACTCCTTTACTCACCTATCTTTTTAGACGTTTTGGTAAAAAAATCAAATCTATCCTAGCAAAGGATTTTTTAGTTCTTATTAACAAATTAAAAACAATCTCAAAGGATTTTATATCCATTCAAAAACTCAATAAGACCCTAGAAAATTCTCTTAGGGTCTTATCATTTTTTATTAACTCTTTTTTTTGCTAACTCAAATTACAATTTTTATCATAAAACTAAGACAAGTTAATAAGCTTCTTCATGCACATTAGCAACAGCTCTTCCACTTGGGTCATTCATATTTTTAAAAGCTTCATCCCATTCTAAAGCGATCTTTGTACTACATGCTACTGACGGCTCTTGCGGAACACTTAACGCTGCTGCATCACTAGGGAAATGACCTTCAAAAATAGAACGATAATAGAACTCTTCTTTATTCTGAGGTGTTTGAATTGGAAATCTAAAATGTGCATTTTGCATTTGTTCATCTGTAACTTCAGTTTCTACAACTTCTTTTAAGGTATCAATCCAACTATACCCAACTCCATCCGAAAATTGCTCTTTTTGTCTCCATGCTACACTTTCTGGTAAATAAGACTCAAAAGCTTTACGAATAACCCATTTTTCCATTCTTTCTCCGTTAATCATCTTATCCTCTGGATTAATACGCATTGCCACGTCCATAAATTCTTTATCCAAAAACGGCACTCTTCCTTCTATTCCCCATGCAGCAAGTGATTTATTTGCTCTTAAACAATCATACATATGCAACTTATCCAGTTTACGAACAGTTTCTTCATGAAACTCTTTTGCATTTGGTGCTTTATGGAAATATAAGTACCCTCCAAATATCTCATCAGCTCCTTCTCCCGACAATACCATCTTCACTCCCATTGATTTAATAACTCTAGCCATTAAATACATTGGAGTAGATGCTCTAATAGTTGTAATATCATAAGTCTCCAGGTTGTAAATCACATCTTTTATCGCATCAAGACCTTCTCTAATAGTAAATTTGATTTCGTGATGAACTGTACCTATATGATCTGCTACTTTTTGAGCAGCTTCTAAATCGGGTGACCCCTCTAAACCTACAGAAAAAGAATGAAGCTTTGGCCACCATGCGTCCTTAGTATCTCCCGATTCTATTCTTTTTTCTGAATATTTCTTAGCAATAGCAGAAGTTACAGAAGAATCCAAACCACCGGACAACAACACTCCATAAGGAACATCAGACATTAATTGTCTGTGAACGGCTGCCTCTAAAGCGTCTCTAAGCTCGTCGATACTGGTTTGATTTTCCTGAACTGCTTTATACTCTGCCCAATCTCTTTTATACCATCTCTTCAGCTCTCCATCTTTGCTATATAAATAATGTCCTGGAGGAAATAATTCTATCTTAGTACACACTCTTTCCAGTGCTTTTAATTCTGAACCAACATAAAAAGTACCGTTCTGATCCCATCCCATATATAATGGAATAATCCCCATATGATCTCTTGATATCAAATACTCATCTTTTTCAACATCGTACAATGCAAAAGCAAAGATACCACTCAGATCATCCAAAAAATCTGCACCTTTTTTCTCATATAACGCTAATATAATCTCACAATCAGATTCTGTTTGGAAATCATATATCCCTTCAAATTGTTTGCGAAGTTCTCTATGATTATAAATTTCACCATTAGCGGCAAGCACCAACTTTTTATCTGCACTAAACAATGGTTGTTTACCAGAAACTGGATCAACAATCGCCAACCTTTCATGTGCCATTATCGCATTCTCATTCGAATATATCCCACTCCAATCTGGTCCCCTGTGGCGAATTTTTTTAGACATTTCTAGTAATTGAGGTCTTAACTCCTCAGAACCTTGCTTTAAATCAAAAGCACAAACAATTCCACACATATCTTTATATTTCTGTTATTTAATAGGTCAAAGGTGATCCTATAATTACACAATAAAAACAATAAACCCAAAACACCTTACACATTAAAACAATTAATTATCGATAACATATAAATATATAACCACACAATGTTTATCTTATCCTGTATACTATCAAATTGTCATGCATAACATTTAACAGAATTTATAGACTCGATTAACATTTCACTTGTAAGTTCACGAATATCTTTACGCCTATCATAAAAATTAAAATCACCATTATGAAAAAATCACTCTTATTAATTGTTATTATGTTTTTGGGTACACTTTCGACAGTTAGTGCTCAAAAATTTGCTGGACTTCAGAAAAGCCCAACGGATATTTCTTATGCAAAAAAAGATAGAAGCTCTAAACCAGATATTAAAGTTGTCTATAGTCGACCACAAAAGAAAGAACGTAAAATTTTTGGTAGCTTGGCCGCTTATAATAAAGTATGGAGAACCGGTGCAGATGAAGCTACAGAAATCAGGTTCTCTAAAGATGTAAAAATGGGAGACCAAACTGTTAAAGCTGGAACATACTCATTATTCACTATTCCTGGTGAAAAAGAATGGACTATTATTATTAATTCTGATCTAGACAGCTGGGGAGCTTACAGTTATGACAAAAGCAAAGATATAGCTAGAATTAACGTTCCAGTATCTAGTGGGGAGGAGTTAGAGGTTTTTTCTATCGCCTTCAAAAAAGTAGACACTGGATATCATATGGTAATGGGATGGGATACCACTCGTGTAGAAGTACCTTTTATGCTATAAAAAAGTCATAAAAAAAAAGCTTGAAAATAAATTTTCAAGCTTTTTTTCCTAATCATTCTTGTACTGTATATTGTCCCCTCAAACAAGAATACGATAGTTCTTCATATTACCTATGGATAGCATGACCAGATGCTCCAGGTAATTCTTTTAGAAAATCCATTACGACTCTAAAAGTTAATCTAAATTTCGTGTAAAATAGCCCCATATGCCTTTATTTTAAATTAATAATAATTACTTAAATATAACACCAATATAACGTTATATCCACATTTTTTTTAATATTTTAGATATAAATTGAGGTTTTATCGATAACGAACACAAAAGCCTCAATTCTA
The DNA here is from genome assembly GCF_002895435.1 of Aquimarina sediminis. Taxonomy (GTDB): domain Bacteria; phylum Bacteroidota; class Bacteroidia; order Flavobacteriales; family Flavobacteriaceae; genus Aquimarina; species Aquimarina sediminis. The sequence continues at coordinate 47,364 of NZ_POYJ01000008.1, read as the reverse complement.
GCGTATCCAACCGTAACCAGTCTGTTTTTTTATACTAGGATAATGGGGTAATTTCCCTCAATTCCTAAAGTATAATTAAAAAATAATTTATTCTTTATTTTTCCCCTTCTTAAAATTGTCCCTCAACAAATTTTAAAGAATTTTACCTATGGATTGCATTACTACAAGCCGATGGCAGTTCTCTCAAAAAAGTCTTAAATGCTTTTACATCTATAACCAAAATACCGAAAAATAGCCTCATAATCTTTTGATTTTAATTTGTTATACAAAGATAATACTCAACTTATCAGAGAGGAAAAAATTAACATTCTCAAATTCAAATTTTAGATATAAAATACTCGAAAATCGACATAAAACCCAAAAAGAGTCACGCAACACATCAAGCTGATGTAATTTCCTACATTAAAAGATTGGATTTTAGGGGTTTTCTCCCCCTTTTTTGCCCTAAATCATTATTATACATTTCCTTTACAGCTACTGATAAATTAATACAGCATAAATATTTCAATTTACCTATTTAAAACACTGTTATCCCCCTCTATTATAAATAAAAAAAGAGACAATATTCCCCTTTCGGGAATAGTCTCTTTCCTTAGTTTTAAAAATAATTTTAAAAATCTTTACAAAACACTTTAGATCAATTACGCATCACATACGCTGACGCTCTTGGAAGATCTCTTAAGAATTTAATAATACCTTTAAAATTAAGTCCATTAAAAGTAAAAGTTGTTCCCATTTGTGTAATATTTTTTAATTAATCCGGATTTAAATTTAGTGATAATTCATTAATTTTTTAACTATATCCTTATTAAATTCTTACTTATTTGTTCAAACAACAATAAAAGGGTTAATACCCAAAAAAGAAGCCAACCTCCTACAAAACATGTAGTCTTTTTCTTTCGTATTACAAATAAAAAGAGACTGCTTATCAAAACAATCTCTAGTTAAAGGTCTAAAAAACAAAATAATAAACTACAACATAACATTACAGCTATTATCTATTTATTGCATATCGGGATGCTCCTGGTAAATCTTTTAGAAAACTAATTAGTACGTTAAAATTTAGTCCGAAAATAGAGTTAAAATGTTTCATATTTATTTGATTTTTAATTACACCTACAAATTTATCATATATCTGCACTGATCGTTCAAAAAAACGTTCATCGATCAAAAATCATATTTAGAACAACATTTACATTCGACGAAATGTAATTTTCGTTTATCATTCTAAAAAAACATCCTAAGGAAAATGTATAGTTTTGGAAGAAATATGGAATAATTACCTACACCACATTCATACATTATATAGTCATTAAGGGATATTTAAATATTTATGTGTCTGAAGAGATACTTTCCATTTTGGGTTTTTCATAACATAATCCACTATAAGAGGAATTACTTTTTCGCGAACACTCCATTCTGGTTGAAGATATAGTACACAATCATCAGAGACTTTACTTGCCTGATTCTCGGCGAATTCAAAATCACTTTTGTTATATATAATGCATTTCAACTCATCTGCTTTTGCATATACTTCTTCTTTCGGGAGTTTCACTTTTTTCGGAGAAAGACAAATCCAGTCCCAATCTCCGGTCAAAGGGTAAGCCCCAGATGTTTCTATATGCGTCTGTGCTCCTCCTTTTTTAAGGCCATTTGTAAGCAATGTCATATCCCATGTAAGGGGTTCTCCACCAGTAACAACAATAACATTACTATATTTCAAAGCATTTTCTACGATAACATCAGTATCTGTAGGGGGATGTAGATTAGCATCCCAACTTTCCTTAACATCACACCAGTGGCATCCCACATCACAACCACCAATTCTTACAAAATATGCCGCTGTTCCTTTATGAAAACCTTCTCCCTGAATGGTATAAAATTCTTCCATCAACGGAAGCATCTTACCATCATTCACCAATTTCTGTATACTCTTTTGCATAAGGCTGCAAATGTAAATAATATTAAAATATGATTTTAGAATAATTGCAATAGAAAAACTCTTCTAACCAAAATGAGGTTACGAAACACCAAATTATAAAACATTAAACATATATTTCTATCTAATTTTATCCTGTTTTACAGCAATACATTCAATCTCTATCGCTGCACCTACAGCTAGATCTTTTGCTGCAAAGGTTGTACGAGCAGGTTTTTGAGGGAAATATGTCTCATATATTCTATTAAAAGCAGAAAAATCTTCAATATCATTCAAAATTACAGTGCATTTTACCACATCTTCCATTTTCATATCATGATGTTCCAAAACCTCCTTAATATTATCTAAAGTCTGTTTTGTTTCTGCTTCTATCCCACCTTCTACTAATTTTCTTATAGTGTGATCCATCCCTACCTGTCCCGACAAAAAGTACATATTACCCACTTGAACAATATCAGAAAAAGGAGCTCCAGATTTTTTAGGCTCGTGAGTTTTATGAAACACAACAGTATTCATAGCCTTTGAAGAATCTGTTTTACAACCTATTAAAAGTGTAAAAAAACATGTAATGATTATTATTTTTTTCATAACTCAGGAATAATAAAAAGTTTGCATTGTAGTTTACTTTGTATTAAAAGTAACTTATAATTTCTATAGAAAAGTTAAGATTCCTATTTTTATGCAAAATTACATCTAAATTATGAGTGATAATCAGGCATTTCTTGATCATATTAATGAGGGGTATACAACCAAAGGCGACTTTCTGACGATGGGTTCTGCCATATATAATGGAGAAACAATTACCAATGCTCATGTAAAAATACCTTTAAAAACCCTAAATCGCCATGGATTAATAGCCGGTGCTACAGGTACTGGAAAAACCAAGACACTACAAGTCATTGCAGAAAACTTAAGTGAGCAGGGAATACCTGTCTTATTAATGGATATTAAAGGAGATCTAAGTGGAATTGCCGCTGCAAGTCCTGGTCACCCTAAGATTGATGAACGCCATGAAAAAATAGGAATCCCTTTTGAAGCTAAAGATTTTCCGGTAGAAATTTTATCCCTTTCTGATCAAGACGGGGTAAGACTTAGAGCAACAGTTAGTGAATTTGGTCCTGTTCTATTATCTAGAATTTTGGATGTAACTACAACACAAGCTGGAATAATTTCAATTATCTTTAAATATTGCGATGACAATAAGTTACCGTTATTAGACTTAAAAGATTTAAAGAAAGTATTACAATTTGCAACTCAAGAAGGCAAAAAAGAATTAGAAAAAGACTATGGTCGTATCTCTACCGCTTCAACAGGATCTATTTTACGTAAAATAGTTGAATTAGAACAACAGGGAGCTGATCTGTTTTTTGGAGAAAAATCATTTGAGGTCGATGACCTATGTAGAATAGATGAAAACGGCAGAGGTATCATTAATATTATTCGGTTAACAGACATACAAGATAAGCCTAAACTTTTTTCGACGTTTATGCTTAGTCTACTTGCAGAAATATATGGTACTTTTCCTGAGCAAGGAGACAGCGGAAGACCAGAATTAGTTATTTTTCTTGACGAAGCCCATCTGATCTTTAAAGAAGCTTCGAATGCACTAATGGGGCAAATTGAAAGCATTGTAAAACTAATACGCTCAAAAGGTGTTGGACTTTATTTTGTAACGCAAAACCCAACGGATGTTCCCGATGGAGTATTAAGCCAATTGGGATTAAAAGTTCAACATGCACTTAGAGCTTTTACCGCAAAAGATAGAAAAGCCATTAAACTTACTGCAGAAAACTATCCAATTTCAGAATACTACGACACTAAAGAAATGCTTACTTCTCTAGGAATAGGAGAGGCTTTAATATCAGCTCTTGATGAGAAAGGACGTCCTACACCACTAGCAGCTACTATGCTACGTGCACCAATGAGTAGAATGGATATCTTAAGTGAGGATGAACTTGAAGCTGTATTAAAAAAATCTACATTAATCCCTAAATACAATAAGGAAATTGATAGAGAAAGTGCTTATGAACTTCTAAATGAAAAAATTGAAAAAGCAGAAGCTGAAGAAGCAAAGGCGGCTGCCAAAAAAGAAAGAGAAAAACTCGATAAAAGCTCTTCTAGATCACGTTCCAGAGGTAGGCGAACCAGTACTACAGAAAAAGCAATCATAAAAGTATTAACTAGTGCTACTTTTATTCGTGGAGCATTAGGAGTACTTAATAAATTATTAAAATAATTTGTTTAATTAGCTAATTATGACAAAAACAATCTTTAAAATCATTCTGGTTTCATTATTTATTTATAGCTGCCAGAAGGAAAAAAAGCAAGACCCTTTTGAGATCACACATAATAGAATAGGAAATTTGACTAATGAAACTCAAATAAGAGAATTAGACTCTATTTTTGCTAATGATTCTATTGTAAAAAGAGAAGCCGATGATCAGTTTCTTAGCAATACAAATGAAATAGAGATTTATGAAAAAGGAGGTGCAAAACTACTTGTCATTGAAGCCAAAGAGGATGATAAACCTACATCAACAATAAAAAGCATTCAAGTTATAGATCCTAGATACAAAACTATATCAGGCTTGTCTCCTGGAGGCACTTTTAAAGATATTAAAGACAATTACAGAATATCAAAAATTAGCAACACACTAAGTGCAGCTGTAATATTTGTAGAAAGCCTTCGAGCATATTTCACGATTGACAAAAAAGGATTATCAAGAGATCTTCAACTTACAGACACAGGTATTAAGATAAAAGAATCAGATATACCTAATGTTTCAAAAATCAAAAATTTCTGGATTACCTGGGATGATAACTAAGGTATCAGGAGAATGAGCAAGAAGTATTATATACAAAAGTTCCCTTTTGTTGTCCTCACTACAGATGGAAAATTAATCGAAGAGCATTTTGGAAAGGCATCAGATCAAAATTCGCAGATCAGTATTGCCCGTATGATCGCTCCTCCGTATTGGAGTGAACCTTTTCAGATCCCAGAATTTGATGAGTACACATACATTATTCGAGGAAAAAAACAAATCACTATAGAAGGAGAAAAAGTAATATTAGAAGCCGGACAATCTATCAAAGTAGAAAGAAACACCAGAATTCAATATGCTAATCCCTTTGATAAAGAATGCGAGTATATAGCCATTTGTCTTCCAGCATTCACCTTAGAAGCAGTACATCGAGATGATGAAAGAACGATATAAAAAATACTTACCCATACTCATTGGAAAATATATCCAATGCCTATTTTTTTTCTTTCCTAAGAAAGCTATTAACAAAGCCTATATTCTTTTTTGTACTCCTAGAAAAGGAAAAGTACTACCTGAACAAGAATATTTTCTTGAGGAAGCAGAAGATGAAGTCATCTTAGTAGACAATGTATACCTGCAGACCTATAGGTGGTCGAGCACAGGAGAAACTGTCTTACTGGTTCATGGATGGGAAAGTAATTCTCATCGATGGAAAACACTGGTCCAAAAACTACAAAAAAGTGGGTATAATATTATAGCCTTTGATGCTCCTGCACATGGTAATTCTTCTGGAAAAATATTAAATGTTCCACTATATACTAAATGTCTTCAAAAAATCGTTGAATTATATCGCCCTAATCATGTATTAGGACATTCTGTAGGTGGAATGACAACTATTTTTCATCAATTTACTTATCCTGATCAAGAAATCGAAAAACTAGTAGTGTTAGCTCCTCCTTCAGAATTATCAAGAATTATGAAAGGATATCAGGATATATTAAAACTTTCACCAAAATTCATGGATGCTCTTAATCAGCATTTCAAAAACAAACATGGTTTTTACTTTGAAGAATTCTCCATGTCCTATTTTGCTAAAAACCTAACGAGTAACGGCTTGCTAATCCACGACAAATACGATGATATTGCTCCATATGAAGAAGCCCAAGCCATTAGTGAAAATTGGGAAGGAGTAGATTTTATCTCTACCGAAAATTTTGGTCATTCTCTGTTTTTTGACGAAGTAGACACTATGATTATTAATTTTTTGAAAGCATAAACCAAATTCTAATAACACTCTCTTACACTCTAAACCTTATTTTGTGCTTGTTTTTTTCATCTTTTCCTTTACAAAATAGGTTATCCATAAGGTTTTCTTTCACAAAAAAGATATTTCCCTCATTCAAAAGTTCCTTTTGCTCATTACAGTTTTCTTAAAAATCATCTTCAGCATAGTTTTACGAAAACTAAAATCATGAAAAATATAATTTATATCTTCTTAATATTCTCTACCCCTTTTGTTAATGCTCAAATCAAAGGAAACGCAACAACAATTTCTAGACAAAATATAATAGCCACCGAAGAATTAGCAAACGCTGCTATCTATGAAGATCAAATACAACAATTCAGGCAAAAGGACCTAGTGACTAACCCGATAATAACTATTGATGCCAAAGTATTAAATAATATAGTTGCAGATTCTTACACGGCAATTTTTAATATTGTACAAATTGGAAAAACATCGCAAGAAACCAATACATTAATGAAAGAGAGAATCGCAAAAGTAAAAGAGGATCTTCAAACTAATGGAATTGCAGACGAAGATGTAATCATAGATGTTATTTCATTTGTTCCAGTTTATGAAACAGTAATAGAAAAAAAACTGTTTAGTAAAAAATACAACGAAGTCCCTAAAGGGTTTGAGTTACAACAAAATATTCATATAAAATTTACCAAAGTAAATCAGTTTGAGAAAATACTTTCTAGTTGTGCAAACAATGAAATATATAATCTTGTAAAAGTAGACTACTACATAAACGATGTGCAATCTATATACAGACAACTACGCACAGAAATATTGAAAACTCTAAAAGAAAAACAACAGTTTTATGCTGATCTGGGTTTTGACATAACATCATACCATCCTACAATTGCAGATACTAAGTACTGTCATTTCCCAAAAGAGTTTTACAAAAATTATCAAGCCTTTAATAGCACTTCTCTAGAAACATTTAGTAAAAAGAAAGGGATTGCTACAGCCAAAAAACAAACTACCTATTATTATGATCCTATCTCTTATAAGGACTACGATATGGTTATAAATACTTCGATAGTCGAGCCTGTTGTGCAAATAGGTATGGAAATAAAACTACAATACACACCAAAGCAAGAGGAGCAAAAGCCAACCGAAAAAGAAATTATAAAACCAAAATACTTTTTAATCTCTCCAGATGGAAACATCGATATTAAAGAATTAAAATTGAATTAATACCTCAATCATTTTATGACAACAATTACCTTTAAATGCTATCTTTGTACACTATTTTAATTCTATGTCTGAAAAAACACTTACAAGACTTAATAAATACCTGAGCGAAGTTGGTTACTGCTCACGCCGTGAAGCTGACAAATTAATTAGTCAAGGTCGTGTAACCATTAATGGTAAAATACCCGAAATGGGAACTAAAGTGGCTCCAGAAGATGTTGTAAGAGTTGATGATGAACTTATTACCCAGCCTAAAGAAAAACATGTATACCTTGCTTTTCATAAACCAGTAGGGATCGTTTGTACCACAGCGCAGAATGAGAAAGATAATATTATTGATTATATTAATTATTCAAAACGTATCTTTCCTATTGGTCGATTAGACAAGCCTAGCGAAGGACTGATTTTTTTAACCAGTGATGGGGATATCGTAAATAAAATTCTAAGAGCTAGAAATAATCACGAAAAAGAATATCTAGTAACTGTAAATAAACTAATTAGTCCGCTTTTTCTAAAACGAATGAGTAATGGCATCCCTATTCTCGATACTATTACCCGTAAATGCAAAGTTGAACAAATCGGCAAATATGATTTTAAGATTGTACTAACTCAGGGATTGAATCGTCAAATTCGTAGAATGTGCGAATATTTGGGCTATGAGGTAGTTAGATTAAAACGAATTAGAATTATGAATGTTTCTCTAGATATCCCTGAAGGAAAATGGAGACATCTAACAGAAAAAGAGCTAAAAGTGATTAATTCTGATGTTGGAGATTCTAGTAAAACCGAAGAAGCTTCTTTATTATCCGATAGTACAACTTCAAAAAAGAGCAGCAACACTATCAAAAGGTCTACTCCAAAAAGTGATAAAAAAGGAGGTTCTGATCATAAAAATGCTAGAATATCTAAAGATAAAAAAAGAAGAGACAGAAAGAGGTAATCTATACTTTTGCTTTTAATTGTACTCTCATTATTTTGAGTAATACATTTGGAGAAATCACAAAAACAATTTACAACATTTTTACACCCTTCTCATAGGGTGTTTCACTAGGAATGCTTTTTGAGTTTTTATGATATATATTAAAAAAAATAATCATTATTTCGAAAATATATTATTATACTTTCTTTCTTATCTCAATAAGTAGATACTCGAGCAAATAACTTAACTCCTCCTAAACCAGTACTACAAAAAGCAACCCCTATCAATCAGTAAGAATATACTTACCAGCTTTAAAGGATTAAAGATAAATCGTGTTCTTTGAAGCATTTTTATTATATTAGAGCTACATTCTGTATTCTTAATAGTTTTATTATGAATTACATAGGTGTAACGTAATCACTAACCATAATCCTAAAAAAAGTTTAGTTATGAGAAGAATTATACTTTTTAATGTTTTCATGATTTTAATTTTAACTAGCTGTGGCATTCCTCAAGCTGACTTTGACAAATTAAAAGAAGAAAATAAAAAATTAAAAAAAGAAATTGCCGAGTGTCAATTAACTCCTAGTCAAATTCTAGAGCAAGCCAATGAATATAATGATGCATTGGATTATTCCAAAAGCAAAAATAGGCTTCTAGTTTTATTAGACAAATATCCCAATTCTAGAGAGGCAAAAAAAGGAAAGAGTTTACTAAAAAAAGTAGAAAAAGAAATTATTGAAACCCAAAAAGCTCTCGACAAAGACAAATTGAAAGAAGATAATAACGAAGATTATAAAAAGGCGTTAGCAAAAATGAAAAAGAAATATGATGTTGATAATGAAGTCACATGGTATTCTGACAAAAGCTCTACACAACTTAATAATCAAAACTTTGTTCAGACGTATATAGGCAAAAAAGAAAAGCGCAAACCCTGGCTTGGATTATCAATAAATTATTTCACTAAAAAAGAATGGTTGTTCATTCAAAGAATGGAAGTTGATGTAGATGGAAAAATTTTTGAAATAGAAGAAGACACCCCAGGAGAGTTTAAATCAAAGGAAGAATCCGGAGGAAAAAGAGAATGGCTAGATCGAATTATAAAAGATTTTGATATGCCTATGATAAAAGCTATGGCTTCTGGAAAAACTATAAAAATAAAATATGTGGGTAAAGATGATATCGATTCTAGAACGCTAAGTAAAGTAGAAAAAAAAGCGATACAGAACGTCTTATTGGCATACGAAGGACTTAGAGCTGTTAAGTAAATTGAATCATCCAGAAATCAATCAGAGCTGATCAATTTGTATTTATGATTCTTGAACTAAATTCTTTGGCGAGTTCTGGTTTACCTAAAATTCTCTTTTTCAAACACTCAAAGTTTTTTGAACAAGTAAAAAACAATATCGATCATCGAATACTTTGAATTTCTGAATGATTTCCTGAAAATTCTCCCTATATTCCGCCCCTTAATAAACTAAGTAAAAAAAATGGATTTCACGAGCCCTTTGGTTTACGGTGTTCCTTGTTTTTTAGGTCTAATCTTATTAGAGCTTACCTACAGCAAAACCCACAACCACAAAGATTTATACAATTGGAAAGATTTAACCGCAAGCTTAACTATGGGAGTTGGATCGGCTATATTAGGACCTTTGATCAAAACTGTTTTTTCTATTGTTCTTTTTCACTTTGTTTATGAGTTTTTTAATCCTGAAATTGATGGAGTAAGAACTAATATTATGGGATGGAAGTCTTTTGGATATGCCTGGTATGTATGGTTGATATGTCAACTTGCAGATGACTTTACATATTACTGGTTTCACAGACAAAATCATATGGTACGCGCGTTATGGGCTGCTCATATTGTACATCACTCTTCAGATAATTTTAATCTGGGTACAGCTGTTCGTAATGGGTGGTTTACTCTATTATACAAACCTTTGTTTTATATGTGGATGCCGGCAATTGGATTTCCTCCTGAGATGGTAGTAGTATGTCTGGGAATAGAAGCATTATGGCAATTTCAACTTCATTCTGTATATATCCCAAAAATGGGGTTTATTGAAAAAATATTCAATACACATACAATGCATCAAGTACATCATGCAAAAAACGTAGAGTATATGGATAAAAACCATGGAGGTTTTCTTAATATTTTTGACAAAATATTTGGTACCTGGAAAGCACTCGACGAAGAGATTGATATACAGTATGGTGTAACACATGCCCCTAATTCATACAACCCTTGGATTATCCTCACTCATGAGTATAAAGACATTTGGAATGACACCAAGAAATCAAAAAATTGGTATCATAAATTTATGTATATTTTTGGACCTCCGGGATGGAGTCATGACGGAAGCACCTTAACTGTAAAGCAGATGCAGCGAGAGCTTAAGCTAAAAAAAATAGAAAAGCTTATTTAATATATTGATCTCTAACACTCTCAAAACCCACACTGTTATGAATTATCAAGACATCGTAAATCAACAACGTCAATTTTTTAATTCTAACGCAACAAAAGATGTTTCTTTTAGGATAAAACAACTAAAACATCTCAAAAAAATTATCCAAAACAATGAAGAACTACTTTATAGTTCTATTTATGCAGATTTTAAAAAATCTTCCTTTGAAACTTATGTTACAGAGCTTTCTATTATATACCACGACATTGACCTTGCATTAGTTAAAATAAAAAAATGGGCTAAAAAAAGAAAAGTTTCTACAGGATTAGCAAACCTTCCTGGAAAAAGCTATATCATTCCAGAACCCTACGGTACTGTTCTTGTAATTGGAGCTTGGAACTACCCATACCAACTATCACTATGCCCTGCTATAGCTGCAATTGCTGCTGGTTGTACCATTATTCTTAAGCCAAGTGAAATTCCTTCTCATACTTCTTCTGCTCTAACACAACTTATCAATCAAAATTTTGACCCTCTTTTTTTTAGAGTTGTTGAAGGTGGGGTGACAGAAACATCCAATTTATTAAAAATTAAATTTGATAAAATTTTTTTTACAGGAAGCCCATCTATAGGCAAAATCATCTATCAAGCTGCCGCAAAACATTTAACTCCAGTAACATTAGAATTAGGAGGTAAAAGCCCTGCAATTATTACTAAAGATGTAAATATAGAGATGACAGCCAAAAGATTAGTGTGGGCAAAATTTCTTAATGCAGGACAGACTTGTATTGCTCCTGATTATGTAATGGTAGAATCTTGTATTGAGGATCAACTATTAACAGCTATAAAAAATCATGTTATTAAAGCCGATTATGACGTAAATCATCATAATTACACTCAAATCATTAATACAAAAAACTTCGACAGGTTATATAATCTAATAGATCAAGACAAAGTATATTTAGGTGGCAACGGCAACTTAAAAGAGCGAACCATATCACCAACCATCCTAAAAGACATAACATTTTCTGATACGATTATGCAAGAAGAAATATTTGGTCCAATCTTACCTATACTTTCATTTGACACGATAGAAGAAGTCATTAGCAATATCAAAACACTACCTAAACCTCTTTCCTGTTATGTATTCACACGAAATAAAAGTGTGAAAAATAAAATTCTAAACGAGATTTCTTTTGGAGGTGGAGCAGTTAATGACGCTGTTATGCATTTTACAGAGCAATCCCTACCTTTTGGAGGTGTTGGTAATAGTGGAATAGGAAGCTATCATGGAAAATATGGTTTTGAAGCCTTTTCTCATTATAAAGGTATCTTGCAAAAGCCTTTCTGGGTAGAGCTTAATTTAAAATACGCGCCCTACACCCAAAAAAAATTAAAATGGCTAAAGCGAATTATCGGATAACCTAAGAAACCTGAAACTTTTCATATCAAATCAACACAATCTATAGTGTTGCTTTGATAGCAAAAACTAAAGGATACAATTTATCCCTAGTAACAAACATCCCACCCTCCTTTTCTATCAATTCGGGAAATATTTTATAAGGCGATTCATCATATTCTTTTAAGTATTCAATGGTCAATCCAGCTTCAGTAAGAGAAGAAACTACTTCTCCTAACCCATGATTCCAACCAAACTCTTTACTGATCATATTAGAATTAGGGTCGGCATAGGTCCCTTCATATTCTTCATAAATCACCTCTTTTTGATGATAACCATATCTCATCTCGGGTTTCTCTTCTATATAATCAAACATCCACACTATAGGATGAAACTCAATCATATAAAATGTTCCTCCTCGTGTTAATCGTTCAGCTATCATTTTCCCCCAAGGTTTAAGATCTGGTAACCAACCTATCACTCCATAGCTCGTATAAACAATATCAAATTTATCCTTAACAAAATTTGATGTATCTAGCACATTACAACAAACAAAATTAGCATTCTGTTCTAATTCTTTATTTAACTCGTTGGCTAAAGCAATCCCTTTTTCGGATAAATCAACACCTGTACACTTTGCTCCCATTCTACTCCAACTAAGTGTATCTTGCCCAAAATGACATTGTAAATGCAATAGAGATCTACCAGAAACGTCACCTAATGCTTCTAATTCGTATTTTTTTAATGATGTTTTCCCTTTTTTAAAATCTTCTAAAGCATAAAAATCACTAACGGCATGAACATCAACTTTCTTATTCCATGTTTCTTTATTGGTTTCAAAATACTTATGTAATTCTACTGACATAGCAAAAATTATTTTACAGAATTTAATGACTTACTTCACCAAAAATATAACGATTCAACTCATATTACAAAATCTAAGTAAAATACTCTTTCTTTTTTTTATTCAAGCTGTGAGCAACATCATGCAAAATTTCATCTTCAAATCACACACAATACTCATTATCAACACAGTAAAAAAACCAAAGATGATTTTTTTTTCAAAACCTGAGGATTCCCGTAAGTATCATAAAAATTCCTGTCGTAAATTAGAGGTAAACAATATTTACAGAATGCACATATGTGGGGAACATATACTATTTTGTATAAGTCATGATAAGGAATAATTGTGGAATACGAACTAAACATTACCGTAACTAACGATGAATTAACTTAAAAAATATGACTATGAGTTTAATCAAAGTAGCTAAAAAATGTGGTTTAACATTGAACACACTTAATGATCTTATTAAAGGAAATGTCGATACTGGTGTAGCAGAAAAATTAGGAGTAACTACATCTTCATTACAAACTTTTATAGATGGTGGCACTAGTAGCGGTCTCGCTTCAAAAATAGAAACAACTTCATCCAGTCTACAAGAGCTTAGAAACCTAATCGGACAACGAGGTGCTATTGGTCTTATAATTGGATTGTTGATTAACTAAAGTATTTACAAAGTCCCAAAACTGTATAATACAACCTACCTAACCACTTCATTATTTACTATAGAAAACTACGACTTAAGTCATACGTACTTCTATAAAAGTATCAATCATACACTCTTTGTTTACTAATTTTATCTTCTCTACAATAGTAGCATGACATATACTTTAGAAATTTGGTTGTTTTTGATTTCATCTTACCAAATAGTAATATAGTACTAAAAGGAAAATGTAAAAATCTTACGATATATTCTTATTTTCACTTTTCACAAATCTATTTTCTGTTACGTGTAATGAAATTACCCAAAAAGCGACTTACATCTTATGATAAAAGAGTTTAAAGAATTTTCTACCGGAGCCATATTAAACATTGCAGATGAGGAGTTATTACAATTGTATGTAAAAACAGAACTTATAGGCTTATTTACTTTTATTTGGTCAAGAACTACCGACGTAGTAATACAAATAGATGGTATTATGGTAACACTACAAAAGGATAAAATTATAGTTCTTACTCCAAATCAATATTTTAAATTCATTAGTGGGTCTGATGCAATTGTTTATCAATTCAACAGAGAGTTTTATTGTATAAAAGATCACGATAAAGAAGTAAGTTGTATGGGAGTGCTCTTCTATGGAAATAGTACTTTCCCAATAATTAATCTTGACCATAAAGAACATAATAAACTAGATCAATTACATAAAGTTTTTCTAGATGAACTTGATACGGTCGACACGATACAAGCAGAAATGCTACGTATGCTAATGTCTAGATTTATAATTACTACTACCCGACTTATCAAACAACAAAGCAATTATAACAATCTTGATGAACAAGTAAACTTGATTAGAAATTTTAACATCTTAGTAGAAACTTACTTCAGAAAAGAACATGCTGTGAAGTTTTATGCAGAAAAATTATTTAAGTCTCCTAAAACATTATCAAATAATTTTTCTAAATTTGAGAAAAGCCCTTTACAGATCATCCATGATCGAATAATATTAGAAGCCAAACGCCTGCTTATTTATACAGATAAATCTGCTAAAGAGATTGCGTACGAAATAGGTTTTGAAGATGCGTCTCACCTTAGCAGAATGTTCAAACGACATACTTCATTCTCACCATCAGAATTCAGAAAACAACTAAAACCAAAATCTATAGGGAAATATTGACAAGAAGAAAGAAAAAGTAATCTTCCTTTACAACATACACAAATCACCGAAAGCTATTCGGGTAAAACAACTAGATATGAAAAATTTAATTCGCACCACCAAAATAACAATGTTTGGTCTGATTTTTCTAATAACTGCCTTGGTGAAAGCTCAGATTATATACAAAGACCAATTAGAGACCATTTATCTTGATAAAAATGCAGAAGAAGTAGTCTACACCAATAACTTTAGTGATTTTAACAGTGACCTCATCTCTGCAAATACAATCAATTTTAAAACCGAAATCAAAAGGGTCAAAGAAAATAATAGCTATCTATTGTTCCTTTCTGAAAGAAGTAATCTAGAAATTTCAACAACCACATATTTAAAAATAATACGCAAAGGAGCAAACAGAAGTGCTGACAATAAAACATTTAAGCTTTTCTTAAAACACAACCTCCCAGAGTTGATCAATCAATTTAACAAAGATAATAACCTTGAAGAATTGTATATTATCTCAAGAAAGAATACTTTTAATGGGAAAATAGATGCTTTACCCAGTGTTCTATAACGTGTTTACTGTATTTTTAAAGCTAACAAACAAAACCCTAACATGAAAAAGATATTACCCCTATTACTGCGAATTGTCGTAGCAATAATCTTGATTCAAACTCTAAGGTTTAAATTTACTGCACATCCTGATAGTGTTTACATTTTTACAAAAGTCGGAATGGAACCTTATGGTCGAATAGGCACAGGAGTAATTGAACTAATTGCAGGAATTTTACTTTTAATACCCAGAACCGCATGGATCGGTGCTATGTTGGCACTCGGTATTATTGGAGGAGCAATCATGATACATTTAACCAAATTAGGTATCGAAATTAATAATGATGGAGGAACTCTATTCATTACTGCAGTAGTCACCTTCTTGCTAAGTGCAATTATTCTTTGGATCAGAAGAAGAGAAGTCAAGTTTTTTTAATTCTAAACCTAGCAAATTAATAACACTTTACTTTTTTATTAAAAACTATTGTAATACCTCCATAAATATGGAGGTATTATTATTTTCAGGAAAAATCGACAAGCCGTAGGGAAAAACTACCATTCTTTCTCCTTAGTTGATAGCGCATCTTTGTACTGTTAATTTAAAACTATACAAAAATGACAGTACAAAATAAATCAATCTTCAATTTGATAGAAATTTTCAGACAAGGAAGAAAAAAAGTAATTAATTCTATCCACCCTAAAACCCATTGTGAACAAAAAGGTATTCATGATTTTTATTGTGATACCAAGCACCTTTTGTAAAAAATAAGTCTTCAAAACATTTCGGGAAGATTTGACATGCTATCGGGAAAAACGTCCATTTTATCACTCTCATTTCTACCGGATCTTTGTATCAATAATTAAAACAATAAAATAATAATAAAAACCCTTGAAGCAAATTCAAGATAATAAAACTAAAATTATGAGCACATTTAATGTACCAACAAGAGAAGAAGTAAACGCTAATAATCAAGCGATATTTGACAACCTAAATAAAGCTTTAGGATTTGTACCTAATTTATATGCCACTTATGCACATAGCGAAACTGCATTAGAGAACTACTTAAACCTTTCTAACGCAAAAACATCTCTTTCGACAAAAGAAAAAGAAGCTGTAAATCTAGCTGTAAGTGAGGTAAACGGATGTATTTACTGCCTATCTGCCCATACTGCAATCGGAAAAATGAACGGTTTTACTGACGAGCAAATTTTGGAACTTAGAGCAGGGTATGCATCTTTTGACACTAAACTTAACTCGCTAGCAAGACTCGCTAAGAATATCACAGAAAATAAAGGAAAAACAGATCAAAATGTAATCGATGATTTTTTTAATGCAGGATACACCAAAGGAAACCTTATAGACACCATCGTATTAGTAGGAGATAAAACTATTTCGAACTACATAAACAACACGACTGAAATACCTGTTGATTTTCCTATTGCACAGCCTTTAGAAACTACATCAGCATAGGCGTACCATATATAATAAATACCTAGAAAAAGAAAAGGAGATATTTATACTCCTTTTCTTTTCAACAATAACAAAAACAGTAATCATTTAAATACATTTAATTAAAAATCATGAAAAAGTTAATCACCGTATTTTCGTTTATTTTAGCAATCACTTTTAATGCTCAAGCCCAAGAAGTAAAAACAGTATCCTTAGAACAAACCAAAGGAGAGTTTACTCAAAAAGGTATTACATTATCTGAAGGAAGTTATGTTTTCAACATCTCCAATAACAATGTAGGCACAGATGTAGGTTTTGTCTTAGTTCCTGAAGGAAAAGATGTTTCAGATGCCAAAAACCATATTAAAGCAGCTTACGTAACAAAAGTAGTAGCAGAAGGAAAAACTGAAAGCTCTAATAAAGTTACATTACAAAAAGGAACGTATAAATATTTTTGCCCGTTAAATAAAACCCCACAATATACATTGACAGTTGAATAATTACCTCTTATTCCTAAAATATAAAAACCTTGTTAACCTTATTTAGCAAGGTTTTTATATTTTAGCTCTCTAAATAAACCTACCCTAAAATTCGGAGAATGAAAAAGTTCGTGATACTTATCTCTTGCACTATGTTATGCTGTTTTGCTTGTAAAACAAATTCTAAAAAAGAAAAAGAAAACGAATATAAAGAGGAAAGAGAAGTCAGAGACCCTGTGTATATAAAGGACAATTCACAAAAAATACCAACAACGGTAGAAGCAATTGCACAGATCAATGGCATACAACATTGGCACAAGGTTAAAGAAATAAAATTCACCTATAATATAGATCAAGACAGTAGTCACTATGAACGATCATGGAAATGGAAACCCAAAAACGATATGGTAACCTTAACCTCAGAAAAAGATACCATAACATATTATAGGACTCAATTAGATAGCACTACTACCAAAATAGATCACAAGTTTATAAACGACAAGTATTGGTTATTAGCTCCCTTACATCTCGTTTGGGATACTAAAAATTTTACTTCAGAGCATAAAGTAAAAGCCGTTGCCCCTATAAGCAATACAGAAATGCAAAAACTTACTATTGTATACAACAATGATAGTGGTTACACTCCTGGTGATGCTTATGATTTTTACTTCAAAGGAGATTTTATAATTAAAGAATGGGTCTTTAGGAAGAAAAACCAATCAACCCCCTCTATAACCACGTCTTGGGAAGATTATCAAAGTTTTAATGGGCTCAAAATTGCCAAAAAGCACAAACAAAAAGAAGGAAACCGTACACTATATTTCACAGAAATTGAAGTGATAATGGAATAACGAGGATATTTCTTGTAACTATCATAGACACTATGCTTTTCTATAACAGAGAACATTAATATTATTATTATTTCAAATTAAAGTTTTCCTCTAGCATAAATGACAACCAAAATCTAAACCTCACTTATACCTCTAATTTTTGCCCAAGTCCCTGTCTCCTTTGATTCTTCTGATGCCAATCCTATCAAATGCAAATTAGCTACCACCTCAGCATTAGCATAACTAGGTATTCCAGTTTCGACGGCATCCAAAAAAGAAGATATTGATTCGTGCATCCCTGGCCAATCTGCATATGGTAGTATTGCGGGTAACAATTTAATATCCCACATCGGATTATCATGATTTCTTACTTTTAATTCTCCTGATAATATATCAATATGGATATCACCACAATCTCCTACAACCTCTATTTTAATTGATAACTTTTCGACACTATCAATATTTACCTTTAATTCTCCCCAGGTACCATTATAATCAAAAAAACCAGTACTCTGACTTTGGCGACGCCCTGGAGTACCATAACCATCCATAATAAGAACTCGCTCTGGGGTTCGACCTAATAGAACATTAAGAACATGAGTATACCATACTGATAATCGATTTATATTGTTTGTATCTTGATCTGGATCAGTACCCCAATTAGACAGTAGGCTGATACTTGCTGTTTGTACATTTCCAACAACCTTCTTCTTTATCAATTCTGCCGCTTTCTGTACCGCAGGAACGAGTGCCAACTCCAAATCTGCATGTGTTATTTGCGGAGCAAGGAGTAGTTTTTTTATTATTTCAGGAATTAGCTCTCTTGTATCAGCAATAGGAGGTTCATAAAATAATGCCTTTGCAGAATTCAACCCAGCGGTAATTGCTTTTGCATGAAGCGAATCTGGTACAGCAACCATTACAGCTTCAATCTCTACCAAACTTAATAAGTCCTCATAACCCGTATAGATATCGACAGAATCTCCAAAATCCTTCTTTATTAACTCTAATGTAGCTTCACTCCTTGCTGCAATTGCTACAATATCAGCCCTGCCATCCCTTTTTAATGCAGGAATATATGCATCTTTAACCCAAGAGCCATAACCAATAATTCCCAACTTAATCTTTGCCATATTTTAATTTTATTTTCTTCAAAAGTAAAAACATAAGGCTATTGACTAATAAAACAAAATATTCAAGTTCTAAGACATATTATTCTTTTTATAAAACCTAAATAGAATAAAGTGGTAATTTTGTTTTATGAATATAGTTTATGAACAGATACATATTGATCAATCAGAATCTTTAAACATTAGAAGATACACTAACACTTTAAAGTGCGCTACAGTAAGTTGGCATTTACACCCAGAATATGAGATTGTTTATATCAAAAATGGGCAAGGTAGTATCCAAATAGATTCTTATTATGAAAAATATGAAAATGGAATACTTGTTTTTTTAGGACCAAACATACCACATATGCCATTTGGTAATGATCAATTAAAAAACAACATAGAAGTCGTTATGCAATTTTCAGAAGATTTTGTCACCGAAAAATTAGCTCATTTCCCAGAATTCAGTTCTATTTTAGAATTTATAAAAACTTCCGTTAATGGAATCATTTTTTCACCTGAAACACATAAAGAACTATCTTCTTTGTTTTTAAAATGTGGAAAACAGAGTAAAACAGAAGAATTACTGAATTTCATAACCGTTCTTTACCAACTTTCGGTCGCCAAAAACCAAAAAACTGTCCTAAAGAACAAACTTTCTTTAGATGTCAACAAACACTCGTTAGAAAGAATCTCAAAAGTATACCATTATATTAATCAACATTATGCTCAGGAAATACGATCTGAAAACTTAGCAAAGCAATTAGGACTAACACCTAATTCTTTTTGTAGAATGTTTAAAACAGCAACCAATAGAAACTTTATTGATTTTCTAAACGAATTCAGAATAAAAAAGGCACAAGAACACTTTGACCTTAACAATGTAATCATATCAGAAGCGATGTATCTGAGTGGGTTTAATGATCCTTCCTATTTTTCCAGGCAGTTTAAAAAATACACTACTGTTACTCCTTCAGAGTACATTCGTCGATTAAATCAAACTGACTAATCCTAGCATTTCCACTTAGCCAATTTTTCTAGTTTATATATCCATAACTCTTTAGTTTTTACAGTATTCAAAATCAAAATAAGGTAAATTGCTTTTTTAGTATCATTTATTTTAGTAAATTAGTGAAACACTGTTTCAATTATTAAAACACCAAAATGAAAGAAGCACTAAAAACGGGCTTAGAATACGCCAGAGAATTGGACAAAAAAGATAAAATAGCTCATTATAGAGATCAATTTCATATTCCAAAAGATCCTAGTGGAAATGATTGGATTTATATGTGTGGTAATTCACTAGGGCTACAACCAAAAACGACAAGATCATACATTCAACAAGAGTTAGATGATTGGGCAAACTTTGGTGTAGAAGGACATTTTGAAGCCAAAAATCCATGGATGCCATATCACGAATTCTTAACCGACTCTATGGCTAAAGTAGTTGGAGCAACCCCAATAGAAGTGGTAATCATGAATACATTGACCACTAATTTACATCTATTAATGGTATCCTTTTACCAACCACAAAAAAACAAATATAAAATTGTTATTGAAAGTGATGCTTTTCCCTCTGATCGTTATGCGGTAGAGTCTCAACTACGTTTTCATGGATATGACCATAAAGAAGGATTAATTGAATGGAAACCACGTAAAGGAGAAGAACTACTTCGTATGGAGGATCTAGAAACCATACTCGATCAACAAGGTGACGAAATTGCATTGTTACTTATAGGTGGTGTAAATTATTATACAGGTCAATCTCTAGATCTTAAAAAAATTGCAACTTTAGGGCACGCCAAAGATTGTATGGTTGGTATTGATCTTGCGCATGGCGTGGGTAATATAAAACCCGAACTTCATGACTCTGGAGTAGATTTTGCAGCGTGGTGTACTTACAAATATCTAAATTCTGGTCCAGGGAGTCTCGGTGGGTTATTTATTCATAAAAAACATGCCTATAATAAAGATCTAAAACGTTTTTCAGGCTGGTGGAGTCATAATAAAAATACACGTTTTAATATGCGTCAGGAGTTTGATGTTATGCCCGGAGCAGAAGGATATCAATTAAGCAACCCTCCTATTCTATCTATGGCAGCTATTAAAGCTTCGTTAGATATTTTTAACGAAGTAGGAATGGATGCATTAAGAGAAAAATCAAAAGCGCTGACTGGATATTTCGAATTTTTAATTCGTAAAATAGATACTGATAGAATCAAAATCATAACCCCGACAAACCCAGAGGAAAGAGGTTGCCAATTATCTATTCAAGTCAAGAACGCTGATAAAAGTTTACATCAAAAGCTTACTGATCATCATATTATCACAGATTGGCGAGAACCGGATGTTATACGATGTGCCCCTACTCCATTATACAATAGTTTTGAAGACGTATATAGAATGACCGAAATATTAAAAACATTAGTCTAATGCAAAATAAAGAAAACATACTTATCATTGGCGCTGGTCTTTGTGGATCTCTTTTGGCTTTAAGAATGGCACAAAGAGGATATCATGTAACAGTCTATGAAAGTCGACCAGATCTAAGAATCACAGATATCTCTGCAGGGCGTTCTATTAATTTGGCATTATCAGACAGAGGTCTAAAAGCAATGAAAATGGTAGGTATCGCAGATAAAGTAACTCCTTTTTGCATTCCTATGTACGGCAGACTAATTCATGATATTGAAGGAAATACATTTGCCTCTAACTATTCTGGAAGAGAAGGAGAATATATTAACTCTATATCTAGAGGTGGATTAAACGGTTTATTATTAACCGAAGCCGAAAAGTATGAAAATGTAACCATCCACTTTAATAAAAAATGCATTGATGTAGATATAGAAAATACAGTTGCTAAATTCAAATGCTACACCACTAAAGAAAAATTTGAAGTAAACGCAGATGTGATTTTTGGTGCAGACGGTGCAGGTTCTGCGCTTAGAAAAAGTTATTACCTAGAAAAAAAATTCTTGTTTAGCTATTCTCAAAATTATCTGACTCATGGATATAAAGAACTTGAAATACCTGCAGATAAAATAGGTAAACACCAAATAAGTAAAGATCATTTACACATTTGGCCCAGAGGAAAATACATGTTAATTGCCTTACCAAACTTGGATGGTAGTTTTACAGTTACATTATTTTTATCCTATGACGAAGGAGAGTACAACTTTGGTAATCTAACCTCGATAGAGAAAGTTACAGAATTCTTTAAAACACAATTTCCAGATGCTCTGGATTTAATCCCCGATATACATAACGAGTTTTTCAATAATCCAACAGGAGCTTTGGGCACTGTAAAATGTTCTCCCTGGTATTACAAAGGGAAAACACTTTTAATGGGAGATGCTGCTCACGCTATTGTTCCTTTTTATGGTCAAGGTATGAATGCCTCTTTTGAAGATGTTGTTGTATTTGATGATGTTATGAACCAACATGATGGTGATTGGAATAAAACTTTTAAAACATATCAAAAAACAAGAAAAGAAGATACCGATGCTATTGCAGATTTAGCTATCGACAACTATTTTGAGATGCGAGATCATGTTGCCAATCCATTGTTTAAAGAAAAAAGAAAGTTGGAAATGGATTTAGAAAAAACATTTCCTGATTCTTATTTTTCTAAATATTCTATGGTAACTTTTAATGAAAATATGGGATATGCCAAAGCCATGAAAATTGGGAGAGCCCAGGATAAAGCATTACTGAATATGATTGCAGATAATGATGTAGATACTTCAAAAAACCTAAAAAATATTTTTAATCAAATACAACAAGAAACTAGTGAGATACTTGAAGAAGATAAAATTGCAGGATTAAAATAATCAAAAAAATAATTTTATGAATAAAGGAAAACTAATTCAAAGTAAAGCTACTCCCAGAGGAAAATTCCCTCATGTAAAGCGTGTAGGTGATTTTATATATGTATCAGGCACAAGTTCTAGAAGACCCGATAATTCTTTTGAAGGTGTAGAAGTAGATGAATTCGGAACTACCAATTTGGACATCAAAGCCCAGACAAAAGCAGTTCTTGAAAATATTAATGACATCTTAAAAGAGGAAGGAGCCAATTTAAAAGATATCGTCGATGTAACTTCATTTCTAGTAAATATGAATGATTTTGGAGGCTACAACGAGGTGTATGCCCAATATTTTGATTATGATGGTCCAACCAGAACAACGGTAGCTGTACATCAGTTACCTCATCCCCATCTATTAATAGAAATAAAAGTAGTAGCCTTTAAAAAACAAGGCTAAACAAGACTGAAACCCAAAAAACAACACTGATGAGTAGCACTGAAAACAAAAAGATTCTAAACACCTCTATCGAAAAAGCATTCAAAATCTTAGATTGTTTTTCTATAGACAAAATAGAATTAGGTGTTACCGAGATTGCAAAAAAAATGGGTACCAACAAAAGTGCAGTATATCGAATGCTTGCTACCATGGAAGCCCTAAATGTAATTCAGCAAAACCCTGAAAATGAAAAATATCGACTAGGACTCAAATTATTTGAACTAGGTCAAAAAGTAAGTATCAATAAGAATTTTATCTCCAAAGCGAGACCTTTTATGGAAGAATTGGTAAAGCGGGCTGGCGAAACAGCACATCTAGCAATTTATAAAAACCAAAAAGTATATTTTCTGGATAAAGTTGTGGGCAGGCATGATTTACAAATTAATTCTCAAATTGGAACTGAAAAACCCTTACACTGTACCGGGTTAGGAAAAATTATGCTTGCGTTTGCAGAACATAATTACAAAAATATTATAAAGGATTTACATCTAGAAAATGTTACAAAAAATACAATAACCAATAAAAAGAAGCTAATCTCCGAAATAGAAAATATTAAAAGTAAAGGATTTGCATTAGATATTGAAGAAAATGAAATCGGCTTAGTATGCGTAGCAGCACCTGTATTTAATACACAAGGAAAATTTATTGCAGCCATAAGTACTTCCGGACCTTCTGCAAGGTTTAATAAAGATGAAATTAAAACCTATACTGGTGATCTAAAGCATACAGCAGAACAATTAAAACATATTTTTAGTTAATTGAAATAAAACAAAATGAAAAAGATATTAAACTATATAAATGGCGAATTTAAGGCTCCCCTACAGGACGAATGGATCGACAATTACAACCCATCTATAGGTGAGGTATATAGCTTAATTCCTAATTCATCTACTGCCGACGTACAAAACGCTTATGAAGCTGCTTCTCAAGCATTTCCTACTTGGTCAGAAACCCCATTAGAGCAACGCAGCAGGATCTTAGCCAAAATCGCTTCTTTGATCACAGAAAATCTGGAACAACTCGCCAAAGCAGAGGCGATAGATAATGGCAAACCTTTGAGTCTCGCAACTAGTGTAGATATCCCTAGAGCATCAACTAATTTTCAATTTTTTGCAGACGCAATAACACAATTTTCTAGTGAAGCTCATGAAAGTACTGGCTTAAATGCCATCAACTTTACGTTAAGACAACCTATAGGAGTAGTTGGATGTATCTCTCCATGGAATTTACCTCTATATCTATTTTCATGGAAAATTGCTCCTGCACTGGCTGCAGGAAACACTGTAGTCGCCAAACCTAGTGAAGTCACTCCAATGACTGCATATTTATTAGGAGATATATGCACTAAAGCCGGACTACCAAAAGGGGTTCTAAACATTATTCATGGACTAGGAAGCACGGCCGGTCAAGCTATAATAGAACATTCAGGAATCAAAGCCATTTCTTTTACTGGAGGAACAACAACAGGAGCACATATTGCCAGAGTAGCTGCTCCAATGTTTAAAAAACTATCTCTCGAATTAGGTGGTAAAAATCCAAACCTGATTTTTGCAGATTGTGATTATGATACGATGTTAGATGTAACAATAAAATCATCTTTTGCGAATCAAGGTCAGATATGTCTATGCAACTCTCGAATATATATAGAAAGACCTATTTATGAAAAATTTAAAAAAGATTTTATAGCCAAAACCAAGGCATTAAAAATAGGTTCTCCACTTGATAATAATACCAATATCGGGGCACTTGTTTCCAAACCTCATCTTGAGAAAGTAAAATCATACATTGATGCTGCTGAACAAGAAGGTGGTACTATTCTTTGTGGAGGGGATTATGTAAACGTAAAAGGTCATGAGAATGGATACTACTTACAACCTACTATCATAGAAGTTAATGACCCCAATTGCAGGTTAACACAAGAAGAGATTTTTGGCCCGGTAGTTACCATAATGCCATTTGATAGCGATGACGAGGCTTTAGCTCTTGCTAATAATGTTCGTTATGGATTATCCTGTTCAATTTGGACAAATAATCTAAATCGAAGTATGCATTTAGCAAAATACATACAAGCAGGTATTGTATGGGTAAACACATGGATGATGCGTGATTTACGTACGGCTTTTGGAGGTACAAAAGATTCTGGTGTTGGTAGAGAGGGAGGATTTGAAGCGCTAAGGTTTTTTACTGAACCAAAGAACGTATGTATAAAATATTAAATAAAAATATAAATTTTTAGAACCATAAAAATGAATCTAAACCTAACAGATAAAAATGCTTTAGTATGCGGAAGTACGCAAGGCATAGGAAAAGCCTCTGCTAAGCAATTAGCAGAACAGGGAGCTAATATAACTTTGGTAGCTAGAAATGAAGAAAAGCTACAACATGTCCTACGGGAGCTATCAACCAACCAAGGGCAATCTCATGACTATATCGTAGCAGATTTTCAAGATCCCGATCGTTTACAACAAAACATCTCTACCACTGGAAAATCTTTTCATATTCTAGTGAATAACACCGGAGGACCAGCTGGAGGTCCCATATTTAATGCATCTCTCGATGAATTTGAGCGCGCTTTCACACAACACCTAAAATGCAACCATATCTTAGCGCAAACTGTAGTCCCAGGGATGAAAAATTATGGATATGGTAGAATTATTAACATCATCTCTACCTCTGTTAAACAACCGCTAACTGGGCTAGGCGTCTCAAACACCATAAGAGGTGCAGTAGCAAATTGGTCAAAGACACTTGCCAATGAACTTGGAGTATTTGGAATTACAGTAAACAATGTACTTCCCGGAGCAACAGGAACTGAACGACTAAATGAAATCATTAATAATAAATCAACAAAAACAGGTAAATCTATAGAAGAAGTTTCTAGTATTATGATGAATGAAGTACCTGCAAGGCGTTTTGCCAAACCAGAAGAAATTGCAAATGCAGTTGTCTTTTTGGCATCTGAGGCAGCATCTTATATTAATGGAGTTAACCTTCCTGTCGATGGCGGGAGAACTAAGTCCTTATAGTTAACTATTTGTTATTACTAAATGCAAATCAAAATAATTAAATTTAATACAAAATAATTACCAACAGTGTGGATTAAGTAATAGTTCAAAACTATAAAAATATACACGCATAAATTTAAACAAACATATGAGTAATCTAGTTTCACCTTTGAATTTTAAAGCCTGGATAGACGAACATCGTCATTTACTAAAACCTCCTGTTGGCAACAAATGTGTTTGGGAAGATGGAGGATTTATTGTAATGGTAGTTGGAGGACCTAATGGAAGAAAAGACTATCACTATAATGAAACTCCCGAATTTTTCTATCAGGTAGAAGGAGATATTATTCTAAAGATAATTGATAATGGAGAACCTAAAGATGTACATATCAAAGAAGGAGAAATTTACTTACTACCTCCTAAAGTTCCGCATTCTCCCCAACGAGGATCTAATACTGTTGGGCTAGTTATAGAATACCCCCGTGAAGAAGGAATGATGGATGCATTAGAATGGTATTGCGAAAACTGCAACACTCCCTTGTATCGAGAAGAGTTTGCTCTTGATAATATAGAAACGGATATGCCTATAATTTTTGATAAATATTATAGTGATAAAGAAAAATGTACCTGTTCTAATTGTGGGACTGTAATGGGTACTCCAGAAAAGAAAAAATAAAAGCTAACTAAAACATCTCTTGAATAGACATCAAGAACACTATCAATAATGAAAAGAAAACTTCGAATAAACGGTCATTCTCATTTATTGCCATATCCAGAAGAAATCCCTAAGTTCATGAAGGACAAAGAGATTTTTTGGGTAGATGACGAACGCAAGTATATGTTACAAAAGGGATGGAAACGCCCAGTTACTCATTCTAGTTTTTTCTTAGACGATAAACTAGAATGGATGGAGCATTATAAAATTGATCACGCCGTAGTACTTAACCTTTCGCAATTATACGGTAATGGTTTACGGCTAGAAGAAATGAAACACGCTTTGCGATTTCAAAACGATTTTAATGCTCGCATACAACAAAACCATCCTGATAAGTTTTCTTGTGGCTTTGTAATACACCCAGGCTTTATTAACGGAGCACTTTGGGAAATGGAACGTTGTGTAGAGGAGTTAGGCATGCGTGTATTATGCCTACCAACACACTTTATGGATTCTATAGGACAATGGCGTTGTATTTTTGACGAAGAAAACGACCCAATTTTTGAATTAGCAGATAAATATAAACTAGCTATTGAGGTACATCCATATGATGGTGACAAAATGATTAAATTAGAAAACGTATCCTGGCGATTTCACTTAGTCTGGATGCTTGCTCAATGTGGAGATGCTTATCATTTTTACACACTTAATGGTATGCAAAATCGCTATCCAAATATAAGAACTTGTTTTGCTCATGGTGGACAATTAGCACAAATGAACCTAGGAAGGCGTATTCAAGGGTTTGACGGAAGACCTGATCTATTCGAAGGAAAACAACATCCCAGAAAAGCTGTAGGTCATCCAAATATCTATTTTGACACACTTGTACATGATACAGATTCATTAAAGCTAACAGTAGAGAGACAAGGCAGTAAACAAGTTATTATGGGATTAGATGATCCCTATCCGTTAGGCGAGATGGAAAGCGAACCACAATCCTCTTACCCTGGTAAAATTTTAGATTTAGCTCTGGATCGTAAGATCATTAATGAAAAAGAATATGATGACATCTGGGAAGACAATGTTCTACAATGGCTATTTGGTGATGATATAGACGCAAAACAAGATTTGATAAACAAAATTACAAAATAACAGTTCTTTAAAAAATCGTACAATAACTGCGCATTGTTATTGGATAAAATTAAGAATACCATAATTTTATAGCAAAATTTAATCTATGCATTTCATACCTGAAGCTTTAGACAGTTATGTAGTAAATCACTCTGAAAAAGAACCCGAGCTATTACAACAACTTAATAGAGAAACCTATCAAAAAATATTGCAGCCCAGAATGCTTAGCGGCCATTATCAAGGCAGAGTCCTGAGCATGATATCCAAACTTATTAATCCTAAAAACATTTTGGAAATAGGAACGTATACTGGCTATTCTGCTATATGTCTAGCTGAAGGAATACAAAAAGAAGGAGAATTACATACTATAGATATAAATGAAGAACTAGAAGATTTTCAGAGAAAATATTTCGATCTTTCTCCTTACGGAAAAAATATTTATCAACATATTGGTGATGCTACCAGCATTATTCCAAGTTTAGATATGAAATTTGATTTGGTTTTTATAGACGCAGACAAACCAAATTATCCAACTTATTTTGAGTTAGTCATTAATAAGATGAATTCTGGAGGTGTTATTCTGTCGGATAATGTATTATGGAATGGAAAAGTTATTGAAAAAGTAGATGATGATGATCTATCAACAAAAGCTCTTCTAAGCTATAACAAACTTTTGACAGAAGATAAGAGGATTGAATCCGTATTACTACCTATTAGAGATGGTCTGACTATAAGTAGAGTATTATAAATTAAAACAAAAAAGGAATTGCATCTGTATACAATTCCTTTTTTGTTTTAATCATTATTAATTTACTGTACGGCTTTTAGTGCATCGATGTTTCCATATCCAAAATTACTATTACGATTAGGATAGAATTCCCCAGCACGCTTTAGCTTATCAAGCACCTGATTTCTGGTCATATTAGGGTTACGCGCCCAAACCAAAGCTGCTATACCCGCAGTAGCTGCAGTTGCCACAGAAGACCCTCCTACATAAGACTGTGTGCCGGTATTAAATCCAATTGCAGGTACAGTTCTATTTGTATTTCCAGATCTTTGCATTATTATTGTAAAATCAATTTCACTTCCTTCATGACAAGTATCACAACGATTATAGCCATTATCTTTTAGCCCTGTTACCGCCACTGTTTCAGACATACTTGCAGGAAAAATAACACCATACCAGTTCGTAAAAGTAGTTGATGTTCCACCAGCGGCTATAATCATTTTTCCTTTTCCGTAGGCATACCTCACAGCATCTTTTACATTACCAATAGACCAGGGATACCCAATAGACATCGAAATAATCTTAACATCTCCTCTATTTCCTAGGGCTTTTAACGCATTACTAACTCCTTTACGTTCGTGGTAATCATTT
Organism: Aquimarina sediminis; assembly: GCF_002895435.1. Classification (GTDB taxonomy): domain Bacteria; phylum Bacteroidota; class Bacteroidia; order Flavobacteriales; family Flavobacteriaceae; genus Aquimarina; species Aquimarina sediminis. Next base: position 17,912 of record NZ_POYJ01000008.1, on the reverse strand, counting down.
AGCAACACATCCTCTGTGCCTCTATAAGACACCAGATTACAATTATAAGCAACTCCAACCGGCATAAAATCATTATTTCTCGGTGAAGCCATTACTCCAGCCATAGAAGTACCATGACCACATTTATCATTTGGTCCATCAATATTATTTGACCATGGCCATATAGAATCTATAAAAGTACCATACTTTTGAATTGTTCTTCCACTAGAAACGCCATCATTAAATCCACTCCCAAGTAAATTCTGGCTTGCAGACACCCCTGTATCAATCAATCCCACAGTGATACCAGATCCAGTACTATAGCCCCAAGCTTGTTCTACATTATGCAGATCAAAATTCCAAGGTAATCTTGCATTAGGTGCTATTATTCTATAATCCCCGCTATTGATAGTCTCTCCACTTTGACTACATCCGGCTGATGATTTTTGTACATTAGAAGTATCTTCTTCTAAATAAAAGCCATAACCAATAGGATCCAAATAACGAATTTGTGAAGTTTGCTGAAGTTCTTTAATTGTTTTTAGACTAGTAACTTTTACATCTGTTACATTAAGTATTTCATCTGCTGATATTACAGTACTAGATTTACTTGCTCCTTCTACAGATTGGATTATGCTATAAACATTCTCTCTGGCATTGTACAATCGTGAAGATTTCTCCGTAGAGAAGCTTTCTTCTTTTTCTCCATAGCCAACACTTAGAATTTCACCACCATGTATTACTGCACTCCATAATACATTCGAAGGTGCTTTCATCCAATTTACATCTCCATTTTGTTTTAACTCACTCTCGATATATTCATTTACTTTAGATATCGAAAGTATCTTTTGAGATTCAGTAAATTCTGAACTTGATTCTACAGTTTCACTAGGATTTTCTTTAGAGCACGAAAATACAACAAATAGCCCCAGAACGAGAAGATTAATTTTTTTCATTTTTAGAATAGGTTTTAAAAGATTATGTGTGAAAATTTAGTTAATTAAAAAAATTGAAAAAACCGCAAATAATTATCGTTTTATCAATTTCATCGCTAATGTATTAAATTATATTTAAATATTTTGCGAATAAATTATCATATAATCATTAAAAACCCTCTTATTATGCTTGCATAAGACCAAAAAATATCACAAAAAATTCTATAAATGCCAATGTTTATAAGGGATATAATCCTCAATCACATCGACATAGAAATTATTCAAAAAAATCTTCATTTTTTTGAATATTAGTCAGTTTTTACATGTAAAAACATATAAAAAGACAAGATTTTTAGAAATAATTGCTATTTAAAACTTTCTTTTGATGGGACCAGTTGCCTTATCGATATCTTCTTTGACCTGATCTATTTCTTTCTTAATATCAGAAGTTATTGACGAGGTAATATCGGTATCTAGACCATGCTCTTCTGCACTTTTGGTAATCTCTGTTTTAATATCGTTGGTAGCATCTTTAATAACGCGCATTCCTTTACCTAATCCACGTGCAATTTCAGGAATTTTATCTGCACCAAAAACCATTACCAATATAAATACAATAAAGGTGATTTCGGTTCCACTAATAAATAAGGGTAAAACTGTCATAACACTGCAAATATAATCAATATTGTGCAGAAAAAAGCCATCCTGAAGCTTTTCAGGATGGCTTTTTTTTGACCAGTAAAACAATAGATTACTGTCCTTTTACTTTATTTTTAAATTGCTCAAATTTTCCAATTTTATTTCTTTTCGGCCAACTATTATTAGAAGTATCAATATCGGCAGTTTCTTGATTTGGATCTACCACAATTTTAGAAATTGATTTCTCTGATGCAATTGCTCTTTTGACAACACTATTATTCTTTCTCCAGATTTCGGCTGGGTACGTTATTGTTTCAGTTGTTCCGTCTTCATAGGTATATTCTACAATTATAGGCATTACCAGTCCACCAGGTTTTTCGAATGTTACCTCATAGAAGAACTTAGGTTCCTTTTTTAGGTTTTCGCGTTCACTAGGTGAAAAGTTATCCATTAGATATTCTTTTAATGCAATTGGATCTTCAATAACACCATCATTCCCTTTAATTCTATTATAATCATCGCTACCTTCTTCAACCATTACTACGAGACCAGAAGGGTTCATATATCTCGATGCGGCAAATTTTTGCGCCTTTAATGTAGGTACTTTAGATACCACATATTTTTTTACTTCTTTTACTCCGATATCTGTAAAATCCGTAGTATAGAACCATCCTCTCCAAAACCAGTCCAAGTCAACAGCAGAAGCATCTTCCATTGTCCTAAAGAAATCCTCGGGAGTAGGATGTTTAAACATCCATCTCTGAGAGTAGGTTCTAAAAGAGTAGTCAAAAAGGTCTCTCCCCATGATTGTCTCTCTCAAAATATTTAACCCTGTAGCAGGTTTTGCATAGGCATTTGGGCCAAATTGGTGGATATTATTAGATTGAGACATAATTGGTGAAAGGAAATTCTGATTCCCACTCATATATGGTACAATTTTGGCTGCAGGTCCACGTCTTGATGGGTATTTTTTGTCTCCACCAAGTGCTTCAGGATACCATTCCCCAAAATCCTGTTCTGCTACATATTGCACAAATGTATTAAGCCCTTCATCCATCCAAGTCCATTGACGTTCATCACTATTGACAATCATCGGAAAAAAGTTATGACCAACTTCATGCACAATTACACTCATCATTCCGTATTTTACACGATCACTATATGAACCATCAGGATTAGGTCTTCCATAGTTCCAGCAAATCATTGGATATTCCATCCCTTGATTTTTTGCATGTACAGAGATAGCTTTGTGATAAGGATAGTCAAAAGTCATTCTACTATATGATTTCAAAGTACTTGCTACCACTTTTGTAGACCAATCTTCCCAGAGAGGATTACCTTCTTTTGGGTACATAGAAACTGCCATAACATCTCTATCTCCTATTTTTACAGCCATCATATCCCAAATAAATCTTCTCGATGTTGCAAAACCAAAATCACGAACATTTTTTGCTTTAAGCTTCCAAGTTTTTTTCTTTCCAGAAAATGTCTTTTCTTTTGCAATAGCTTCTTCTTGGGTTACAATAACAACGGGTTCATTATATGATTTTTTCGCTTTTTCATAACGGCTCATCATATTTTTTGTAAATACTTCTTTTCTATTTACTAACTCTCCCGTTCCATCCAAAATATGATCGGCAGGAACTGTAATATTTACTTCAAAATCACCAAAAGGCAATGCAAACTCTCCTCTACCCCAAAATTGATGGTTTTGCCATCCTTCGACATCATTGTATACAGCCATACGAGGATAAAACTGCGCTATTACATAAGCTCTGTTACCATCTTCAAATTCTTCATATCCAGATCTTCCTCTTCCATTTACGTGGTCATTAATATTGTACCACCAATCAATAGAGAACACAAATTTTTCTCCTGACTTCAAATCTTTAGGCATCTCTACCCTCATCATTGTTCTATTAATAGTATACTTTAACGGTTTACCATCTACTCCTTTTACCGCGATTATATTAAATCCCCCATCAAAAGGTTCTGCTAAAAATTTTTTCAAAAAACTTTTGGGCGTGGATGCTATATCTACTCCTTCTGATTGAATCAACGGGCTTTTAGAATCTTTTGCACGCATGTTTTGATCCAATTGCACCCAAAGAAATTCTAAATCGTCAGGAGAATTGTTTGTATAGGTAATAGTTTCTTTACCAGAGAGTTTTTTGTTTTTATCATCAAGCTCAATGTCCATTTTGTAATCAGCTTGTTGCTGATAATAAGCAGGTCCGGGAGCTCCAGAACCAGTTCTATACATATTCGGAGTAGCAAATTCGTCATACATCTGTTTGAATTTGTTCTCGTTAGAATGTCCTAGTTCACGAGTATTTTTAGTCTCTTCTTGATTCTGAGCATATGAAATACCAGAAATCAAAAAGGTCACCAAAAGGACTAAAAGTATCTTTTTCATTGTAATAATTTTGAATTTTAGTGTTAAGATTTCGCAAAGTAATTGTTTTTTAAAAGCTTAATAATTTATTCACTAAACTTTAACATCCCGATATCTCTTTCTTTTTCAAGTATCAGGCTTTTTCGTTGATCCCCTTTTTTAACATGGATAATATTCTGCTGTTCATCAAAAAGATCCATCAAAACCTGATTTGTGACTTCTATTGTATCTAAAGAAGAGATATCTTCTATTTCTAAATAGCAAATAACCAAATCTTCTTCATATTCTTTTCCTATAAATGTAAAAGGAACTTTCTTTCCATTCACCACAAAGGACAGTTTTTGACCCAGATATGCACTTAAGTATTTTTGCACTTCGGGATCCTTTTTACTTTCATCCAAGTCAATCGATTCGCTATACCTTTCTTTTAAAAGATCTTCTATGTCATCAATAAAAATCCTCGAGATAATCTGCAATGATTTTTGCTCCTTATTATACTCAACCTGTGTTACGCTTACATAGAACTTATGTACTACTGTAAAAGAGCTCAAACAAGTTGATAGTATAAAAAGAAAAACTATTATGGCTTTGTTCATTATCAAAAATTTGTAAAACGTTAAATGTAATTAAATTTAGTATTAAGAGTTAAAAAATTGTGCCAAACTTCAATGAAGTATAAAAATTGCTAGTCAATTTCTTTAAGTTTTCTATAAGAAATTGATTTTTTTTGAAAAAATTCTAATAATGTTAATCGCTGAGAGTTACTCAAAAGATCTTTAAAGTAATCATCATCTGCACAATAATACATGAAGTCTGTTATTAAGTCTTCGGGGATTGCTAAATCATCAACAAAAAAAGCTGTATTAAACGTTGTTTCGGCATTATAAACTAACCTTTGAAGATCATCCAGTTCTTTTATTACTTTTAACTTCTTTAATTTCCCACTCAAATAGTTAATGGGAAGATCCAATATTCCACTTCTAGCCGTATAAATTCTTCTTTCTGGTAATGTTGGCTGTGGTTTGTCATTAAAAGGAAGCCCTAATATCTGATTATCTACAAATGGTTGTAGTTCTACTCCCCCAACATCTTTATTAAGGTTTCCTGAAAGTTTTATATCACTAATTTTCACTTGCTCCAATTGCTGAACAACAGAAGATAATACTATTCTAACTCTTTCTTCCTTAAGCTGACTAGGGGACACTACAATAGATCGTATTTGATATTGCACAGAAGAAAACACAATAGAGTCTCCTGAACTAGCAGGTATTTCAAAAAAACCATTATCCTCGTTTGTCGTACCTAACTTCTTTGTGAAATTTACAATATTAATAGCATAACCTTGAAGAGAATCTGCCACAATTTTTCCTTTTAGAATCTGTGATTGACCAAAAGAGGATATAGAAATTATTAAAAAAAGTAATTGTAAAATTTTTGCCATCCAAATATCATCAGAAATGGTCTTCATATAAATCTACAGGTAAAGACCATCATCAATCCAAAGACGACATAATTATGGTAAAATTACAGTTCTTGGGCTAGATATGATATTATTGTTTACGATACAACTTACTTTGATACGCTAAAAACTGCAAAAGATCGAGTTCTTTTCCTGATTCAAAATATTTTGCATTTAGACCATTATCTTCAGCAAAAAAGAGAAAATCATTTATCTGATCCATTTCCAAAGCCAAATAATCCTTAAAAAACTGATCATTATACATATTTCTGACCTTTACATCTATATCTACGGGTCGTTTTTCCTTTTTCGCTCTATCCTTTGTATTATAGACCAGCTTAAAAAGATTTACAAAGTTTAATCCATCAATAACTCCCTTTTCCATAAATTCTCTACTATCAACAGAGGATAATTCATCTCGGGTAAAACTATAATCAGCATCATTAATTTTAGAAGAAGTTTCATCTACCACCTTACCTAGTCCACTTTCGATAACTCCTATTTTTTTCACATCTACAGATACATTCCCTAACAAATCATAAGGAGTCACTACCACTTCTTCGAGTTGATTTACAGATTCATTAAGAAAAATATTTAATCTTTTATTATCGACTATTCCTTTATCTATCAATATCATAAAATGCTGATACTGCATCGCTACAACTTCAATTCTATCATTAATACCTGCACTAATCTCAAAAACGCCTCTTTCATTGGTAATTGTACCTTTGTTCGTACTACGGTTATAAATGACTAACCCTTCTACATCATCACCTAGAGGAACACTGATTTTTCCATGGATTATAACTCTTGATGTGATTTGTGCCGAGGATAAACTAACAATAAAACAAATAAAAAGAATGGATAACTTCATTTTCATAATAAACAGGGGTTGATTTTATTTTTTAAGATACTACATTTTTTTATTTTCACAGAAGATTTTAGCAAAAGAAAATGTTAAACTACTTTTACAAAAAATACTTATGACAAATTGTATTATTGCAAGTACATCTACGATTCATGGCAGTACACCTTTAGCATATTTACAGGACACTCTACTAGACTTATACTCAGGAGTTGATGAAATTCTTTTTATACCTTATGCCCGTCCTGGAGGTATTTCTCATGACGAATATACTATTGGCATTAATAATATTTTCAAAAAAATTAATAAAAAAATTGTTAGCATACATATGTTTTCTGACCCCATTGAAGCCATAAAAAAGGCTAAAGGTATTTATACGGGAGGAGGAAATACATTCTTGTTAGTAGATCAGTTATATAGAAATGGTGTTCTTGAACCGTTAAAAGAAGCTATACATTCTGGAATACCTTATTTAGGGACAAGTGCCGGAAGCAACATTTGTGGTTTAAATATGAAAACTACTAATGATATGCCTATCGTATATCCACCAAATTTTAAAACTTTAGGTGTGGTGCCTTTTAATATAAACCCACATTACCTCGATCCTGATCCTAATTCAACTCACAAAGGAGAAACTAGAGAAACGAGAATAAAAGAGTTTCATAATTTAAACAACCAACCGGTTATAGGTCTAAGAGAAGGAAGCTGGCTAAGAGTTAAGGAAAATCAAATTATTTTAGAAGGCAATCTTAGTGCCCGAATTTTTGAAAAAGGCAAAACTCCGTATGAAATAGAGCCAAACAGTTCTTTATCCGAATTAAATTAAAAATGTAGAGAAGTGAATTATCAACAGATTCTTGCCACCATAAAATCCGAAATGTCTTCGGTAAAACACACAGGAAAAGTTGCTTCGTACATCCCTGAATTAGAAAAAATTCCCGAGAATAAGTTTGGAATGCATTTATATTGCATGCATTCAGGACATTATAGTTTTGGAGATAATAATGAACGATTCTCAATACAAAGTATTTCAAAGGTTTTTGCACTTACCAGAGCTATGTCATTAATGGGTGATGAACTATTTACTCGTGTAGATGTAGAGCCCTCAGGTGATCCTTTTAATTCTTTGGTACAACTAGAGCATGAAAACGGAATACCTAGGAACCCATTCATTAATGCTGGGGCACTAGTAATTAGTGATATACTAATATCTCTACTTGAAGATCCAAAAAAAGATTTTCTTAACTTTATACATAAAATTACTGGTAGTACAGATATTACAGTTAACACAAAAGTTTTTAACTCGGAAAAAAAGCATAGCTACCGTAATGCAGCCCTGTTAAATCTGATGAAGTCTTTTGGAAACATTGAAAATGATATTGAAACCGTGATTGATTTTTATATCTACCAATGTTCTATAGAAATGTCTTGTAAAGAATTATCATCAGCCTTTATGATGTACGCTAATAGCGGAAAGTTATTACCTAACAATGAACAACTATTATCTTCTAGTAAGGTAAAACGTATTAATGCTATCATGCAAACTTGTGGTTTTTATGATGAGGCAGGAGAATTTAGTTTTAGGGTAGGGCTACCGGGAAAAAGTGGTGTTGGTGGAGGAATAGTGGCTGTACATCCAGGACAATATGCAGTTGCAGTATGGAGCCCGCCTCTTAATCCTAAAGGGAATTCTGAACTTGGCATGCATGCCCTAGAGAGATTAACTACGTTAACTGGATTATCGATATTTTGAGAATCCAAATTTGCAATGTTTGACAAAATAAGTATTTTTATAAATAACAATTACTAAAACTTATATTCTTGAGTACATCTCTCAAATACAAAGTGTTGTATTTTATCTTAATTATGATAAGTATAACGACAATAACATATCTTAATCATTTCGACAATTCTTTTCATTTTGATGATTATCATACTATAACCGAAAACCCAAATATAAGATCCTTAACAAATATCACTACCTTCTTTACTGACGGAAAGACCATAAGTTCTTTACCTCAAAATCAATCATACAGACCAGTTGTAACCACTTCTTTGGCTTTTGATTATTGGTTAGCAAACGGGTATAATCCATTATTTTTCCATCTTAGCACATTTATTCTCTTTTTATTACAAGGTATTCTCATTTTTTTCTTTACACAAAAAATAATAAACTTATCTTCGAAAACTAGTCGTAGTTTCTTTATCTCATGTATAATAGCTATATGGTATATGATACATCCTGTAATGGCAGAAACAGTAAACTACATAATCGCTAGATCTGATCTTCAATCAACTTTTTGTATATTATTAGCGTTTATATTATATCAATACTCTCCTCTTGCAAAAAAGTACCATTTATTTTTAATCCCAGTGATTATAGGCGCTTTATCAAAGCCCACTGCCATAATGTTTGCTCCTCTTTTGTTTTGTTATGTTTTACTCTTTGAACAAAAAATAAGCTTCTTAGATGTTTTTTCACCAAAATCATTCAAAAAACTAACACAAATAGTAAAGCAGATTTTACCCTCAATAATTGTTTGTTCTCTTTTGTATGTTTTTATTGATATGATGACTCCTGATACATATAGCACAGGTTCATCAAAAGTATATAGCTACTTAATTTCTCAGCCCTATGCAATTTCTTACTACTTTGGTAGTGTTTTCTTTCCAATACACCTAAGTGCCGATACTGATTGGACAGTTTTAGAAAGTATTTGGTCGTACAAATTTCTAACAGGAATGTCAATAATGATTATACTGGTCATTACTGCATTTTTAACCTCAAAGAAAAAAAAATATCGCCCTATTAGTTTTGGTATTTCATGGTTTTTTATCACTTTAGTTCCTTCTTCAAGCATAATCCCACTCTCAGAGGTGATAAATGATCATCGCATGTTTTTCCCTTACGTTGGATTAATTATTAGTGTTGGCTGGGCATTTGGATTATTAGTTGATTATATACAAAGAAAGTACAGTTTGGACAATAAATCTATTGTTATTTTTATTGGTTCTTTACTTATCGTATATGCTTTTGGAACCTATCAAAGAAATGAAGTTTGGAACAGCAATGAAAGTTTATGGAAAGACGTCACCATCAAAAGTCCAAAAAACGGAAGAGGTTTAATGAATTATGGTCTTTCGCAAATGGCAAAAGGAGAATATGAAATTGCTGAACAGTATTTTAAAAAAGCACTAAGTCTCACCCCATATTACCATACTTTATACACTAACTTAGGAATTCTTAGTGGTGCCCAAGGAAAACCGAAAGATGCTGAAAAATATTTTAATCAAGCAATTAAGTATGGTGCAGATTATCACACCCCGTGGTATTATTACGGTCGTTTCTTGCAACATAACTCTAGAAATCAAGAATCTATAGAAAAACTATTAAAATCATTAAAAATATCTCCTTCTCATATTGAAACAAGATTATTATTAATGAAAAACTACGAAGTAATAGAAGATTGGGAAAACCTAGGCAAATTAGCCACCAACACTTTACAAATAGACAAATCCAATATAAAAGCACAACTGTTTTTACAATCGAGTATAGAAAAAGTAAGTAGGCTTGATACTGAAGAAAAAATGATAGCCACTAATCCAACAACAGAAAAATACCTCAATCTAAGTTTAAAATATTATCAAAAAAAGAAATATAAAAAATGTATAGAAGCTGCAGAAAAAGCAATAAACTTAAATCCTAACTCTTACCAAGCATATAATAATATTTGCACAGCTCAAAACCTACTGGGAAATTATGAGAAAGCACTGGAAGCTTGTTATAAAGCCATAGAATTAAACTCAGCGTATACTCTAGCAAAAAATAATCTTAATGATGTAATCAACAAAAGAACAAAAACAAACAATCTAATTGCATTAATCGATCTAAAACCAACCGAAGAAAACTACCTTGATCTAAGTCTTCTATACTACAACTATGGCTTGTTTGAAAAATGTATAGAAATATCAAAAAACGGAATTGCAAAACACTCTAATTCTGATAAATTATATAATAATATTTGTGCAGCATTCAACTCCTTAATGAATTGGGAAAAAGCTATCGAAGCAGGAAAAAAAGGATTAGCTATAAACCCAGAAAACCAGCTTTTGCGAAATAATTATAATTGGGCTATCGAAAATCAGAAAAAATAATATCAATTCCATCTGGAATTAACTTCAAAAGAAAATATTAGCATAATAAACCTAAAAGCATAAATAAGATAAACGCTCTATTAATACGCGTCAAAATCCAAAGCACTAAAACGCACTCCAGAGAAATCAAATTTTCGATTCGCCGAAGTAAGATCTTTGAAAATTAGGTTTAAAGGAGAAGGTCTCATTTTAAGAGGTATATCAAAATAAAAAGATTTTTTCCAATCTATAGTATCATCTATACCTATCCATAGTTTAATAGGCCTAAAACCTTGTTTTTTCCGAATATCAGGAATAAGTAGTTCTTGATCAAAATCTTTTAGAATTGCTTGTATCCCAAAATGATCTGTTGCTGCCGACACTCTATTATTCAAAACCTTATAAGACAATTCTGGGTTTGACAACCGCCATTCAATAGAAGCCTTATCCCAGCATCTTTCATAATCAACTTCCTTACCGTCTTTTTTTCGAACAATTTCCCCCCAACCTAATTTCGCATTAAGCATTCCAACGAATTGAAAATCTAGTTTTTTTAAAAAACCTGGCGTGCTTTGAGCATTTGCTACCCCGATAACAAAACCATACCCTTGATCTTTTGCTTCTTTGTAAGTTTTATCTGCCAGAATCGGAAATAACCTTTTCCCTCTATGTTCTGGATGTGTTGCAGTATTCAAAGACAACAACCCTTTCTCTTCTTTACCAAAGATCATGGCTTTTACAGGCATCAATGCATAATGTGCCGCAAGTTCTCCATTAAAAAAGGCATTATACCCAATCATAGATCCAACGGGGTTACTTGCATATTGCCAGAAAACGAATTCTTCTGTATACTTTCTTGCTTTTGGAAAAGTACATTTTAAGAGATTAGTAATCTTCTTAATAGATACATCATCTGTTTGAATCGGTAAAAAATTGTAATCCATCTATTTCAATATTATATCTAAACCTTCTTGATAACTTCTCAACTTTACACCTATTCTTTTTTGATCCCCCTTTGTATCAAGAGCAATCAATTTTCTTAAACCTAAAACACTCTCAGATGATATTGGGATTTTCAAACCTATTCCTTCAAAAATTTTACAGGCTATATAAAGTACATATGTAGGAATAGGAATAAACAAAAGTCTCCTTCCTAATCGACTTGCTAATTCCTTATAAAAACTTTTCATAGTTATCACTTCATGATGAGCTACCTTAAAAATACCAGACAATTCATTAGCGACAAGAGTTTTTTCAACAACTTCAAGTAAATCTTGAATGTAAATAGATTGTAAAGGTTGTACTCCACCCCCCACTAAAGGAAAAATAGGAGATGTTTTCATTCGATTAATCATCTCAGACAAAATACCTTCCTCCCCAATTATAAATCCTATTTTCAATACCACATCTTTTTCCAAATCGAACAATTTTTCACAACGTAGTTTTGTAATACCATAATGAGAAATTGCTTCATCGTGCGCAGAAAACGAAGAAAGAAAAGCTACCTTAATACTTTTTTGCTCACATATAGCTACTATATTTCTTGTACCTTCTAGGTTAATTTCATCGGCATTACTATCTTTTTCATATCTAAGATATGCAGCATGAACCAAAAAATCAACATCTTCGAAATAAGTCGGCTCTATATCTTCTTTCATATCATATTTGATATAAACTACATCATCATACTTCTCTTTTAGAAGATTATGCACAAATGCCTTGACTCTCCACTTCTTTGCCCTAAAGTAATCAACAAGACATTTCCCTAAAAAGCCATTAGCACCAGTTATAATAATCGTAGGCTTATTCATCATTAAGAACATTTTTTGCCACCCTATTAGCATTTGCCATTAAAGTTAACGTTAATCCTTTAGCTGGTAAATATTTAAACCCAGAGCCATCAGCTACAAATACATTTTTTGTTCCTCCCAACCTACCTGATTTAGAAATACTAAAAAGCTCCCCTTTCTCATTAAACGGCAAAGTCCCACCGTAATGAATACTCCCTCCAATTGGAGTCCGAATCGTTTTAAGCGGAAAACAACCTAAAGTCCTTAACGCTTTTCTAATCTTTCTTTCTCTTGCAAGATTTACTTGTATCTCATCATCAGATAACACATACTCACCAGTCAAAACATCACCCGTAAAACTTGATTCATCTTTTTTTATAGTTATGTGTTTTGAATCCGATCCTTTATCGGGATGATGAATACCAGCTATAGTAAATGAGGAGTGTAGAAACTGCATAATAATTCTAGCATCAGCAAAATTAAGAGGAGTTTCTTTTATTAACTTAAACAACATAAGAGACCTATAGCTAAATAATGCAGCCATACTCACATCAAAATTGTTTTTATTTTCATCAACAAAAAGTAACAACTGGGCAAAACTAGTTTTACATTGCTCAATTTTTTTCCCTAATCTCCTCCACTGCAAACAAGGAATATAAGAATAAGGATTACATATTAAAGGAAGTTTCTCCTTTTTATAATCAAAAGATCTAAGTACTATACGAGCTGTTCCCAATACTCCAGGAGATAAAATTAATTTTTTACATCTAAAAACTTGCTCCTCATTGGTATCAGTTCTTCTTACATAAACTTTAATTTCGTTCTCTTGTTCACCAAATTTAGTTACTAAACATTTTGGATGATAAATAAAATTCCTTTTTTTCTCCAGTTCTTCGATAGTAATCCATGATCTATACGCAGATTTATTTGCATCACTCCAAAACCCCATATCATTATACTTCACAGCAGAACGACCATTTAAATCTTTGGTAAGCAGAGCTAATCCAGATCGACCAAGAAAAATATTCTTTTTGTTAAGTTTATTTCTTCGAGATTTATACGCTTCAAAAATCCCATTTAAATTTTCTTCAATTTTGGTCGCAGGCTGCACTTCTTTTAAATCTCTCAAACAATATGGACTCCCATCATCTTTTGCCCCAGACAGACCTATGTAAGACGCTACTTCTTGATATGACTGTAACATATCTGGTTCACTTAACCCTAATGCTTCCAATTCCAATTTTGAAAACACATAACACCCAAGACCCCATCCCCCTCCGAGTCCACCCTTTGCAGTGCTCTCCATAGGCTGAAAACTATCAGATTCAAAAGGTAGTAGCTTTTCAGAAAATCTAGTCAAAAAACTTCTAGGCGGAGTTAACTGAGAACCAACCCTAGTAGTTTCCCATGGAATCCCCTCAAATTTATTTCCTAAAAAATAAGAATGTTGGTTTTTGTCGTTCTTGCGTATCGTTCTAAAATCGGAATCGGGAATTACTTGTTTATACTCCCCATCTTCTTCTCCAATATCTAACAAACCGACTTGCATCCCTTTATCAACAAGGGTTTTTGCAGCTATTGCACCAGTAGCCCCAGACCCTACAACAATATAATCGTAACTTAACTGCATTTAGACCGAATATTTCTAATGATTATTACTCCTACAAGAGCTCTAAAAATAGCACGCACACCAATAATTCCTAATTTTGCATAATAAAAAACTGAAAAATCTCGCGATAAAAAGTATCGAGTATAACTAGGAGATGCTTCTAATATAGCAAGCATAGTAAAAATCTTTCTTCTCACAATATTCCCAGGGTCTTTTATAGCTAAACCACCATCTATACATGCCATTTTCCATTTACTCTTAAGCATATTGGACAACAATCTTTTTTCATATTTTGTTAACTGAAAATCAAATTGACACATTGCAGATACATAATTATTTTGCTCTTGCTCTTGCAAAGGAACAGATATTAGATAATCTGTTATACGATTTGCTTCTAAAATATAACCTTTAGCTTCTTTCATTTAAAAGTTCAATATAACTTTTGTAAGTAACAATTTTAGGATTAAAAATATCCATTATCTTATTTAGTCTTGTAAAAACTCTTTTCCTATTAAAATACAATAACTGATTATAAATCCAGTTGTTATTAATCTCAGGATGCATAAATCTCTCTTGATCTCTATCAATATCATAAGGATGAAAATAACTTGTAATTGCCGAATTTTTATTAAAATGATAACGAAAGCTCTTCTTTATAAAATAAAAAGGTAAAAACCGGAAATAAACTCCACCAGAAAACGGAACCTTAAAGAAAGAACCTTCTTTTAAACTCATAGGAATTTCCCATAAATCATTATTCATTTTCTTAGGCGCTTCTCCAAACTCATACCATCCATATAAAGGATTTTTGGCAGGTAATACAGAACTTGAATAAGTAAACCCTAATTCTTCCAATATTTCATACACCCACGGCGTATCTTGCGTAACAGAAAATGTAGGAGCTCTATACCCTATTAGTTCCCTAGCTCCAGCGTTATAAAGACTTTCCATATTTCTAAGCAAATCTTCCCTAAATTCTTCTTTAGAGTGTTTTGTTACCGGGATATGTTTATCAGAATGGCATGCAATCTCATTCCCTTCTTCAACAATCGTTTGTATTAAATTCGGATAATATTTAGGTATATCACCCACTGTAAAAAAGGTAGCTTTTGAATTATGTCTATTCAAGAAATCCAAATATTGTTCCACTAAACCTTCAACTCTTGCCTGGTAGGATAAACCATTAGCAACCCTCAACCGAACATCTTCTAAATCAATACTGAACAAAAAGATATTATCCTTTTTACTTTCTATCATGATATTTTATCAAACTTCATTATTCAGCACTTTTGCGTCCCGAAACATTTCTAACTTTTGTTTTACAAAATTTTTATTGGTTTTTTCTTACTGCAGATAATTGCTCAGCAATTAAACCCAAAAGAAAAATGATTAATCCTGTAAGTATCAAAGTACTTCCTCCAATACTTATACCTTTTCCTTGAAAGAAAAAATTAGCCCCCCAAGCAACACCAAAAATCAGAAAAAATGCAGAAATAGGTAAAAATATCTTTGCCGGATTAAACAAAATAATAATATTAACAATCTCCATAACAGTTTCAAAAGCTGTTCTTACACCAATTGTACTCTTTCCTTTCAATCTTTCTTTTATTCTGATAGGTTCTTCAATTACCAAATGACGATTACTCACAAAAGTTAACGTAATAATATCACTAAACGACATTGTATCAGGGGTAAGTTTTAAGTACTTTTTCACAAGTTCTGTGTTATAAATTTTCATCCCTGAGTTTATATCATAAATAGATAGTTTCATCAGCATCTTAGCTACTAAACGGATGATTCGTTTTCCAACACCCCTAAAAACAGATGCAGACGACTGCCCTTTTCTACTACCTACTACCAAATCAGCATCAGTTTCTATTATCCTATCCAATAATTTATCAATATCTTCAAGATAATGCTGCCCATCAGCATCAATAGTAATTACATACTCAGTTTTACATACATCAATTCCACTCTTAATCGCTCCTCCATAACCACGATTCACTTTATGAGATACAATTGTAAAATTAAAAGGTGACTTATTTTCAAACTCATTTAATACTTCCAAGGTATTATCAGAAGAACCATCATTAACAACAATCAGACTATATCCTTTATTCTCACAATGAAGTATTACCTCAGGAAAAAACAAGCTTAAAGAAGCTTCTTCATTAAATGCCGGTATGACAATCGTTAAATTATTAGACATGTATTATGTAAATTTGGATAAATCTAAGTTTTTTTTGTTAAAAAGAAAAGCTTGTTATGTTTCATAAAGCAAAAAAGAATACTCTATTTAAACTACAATTCACAAAAAAAACGAAATACAAACAAGTTCAGTTTTTTTTCAAATATTTCTTACTAATGATCCTTTTCTTAAGTTTAACACCAATCATTAACTCTTACTCAAATATAAACAAAAACTTAAAAAACTGATAAATTAGAGAATACTATGATAAGCCTCCATACTGAAAAAAAAAGCTGTTTATGCAAACATAAACAGCTTTGAGCGGGAGACCAGGTTCGAACTGGCGACATTCAGCTTGGAAGGCTGACGCTCTACCAACTGAGCTACTCCCGCTTATTTCGAGGCGCAAATGTATTAGAATTCTTTTAAATTGAAAAATAAAACAAGTATTTTTTTTGTAATAAAACGATTCAAATTTTAACAACACATAATAAGATCTTATCATTTTTAAGGTATTTTATCGATAAAAGTTGTATTTAATCGAAAAAATCGTATATTTGTTTAGTTAAGAACATTTTAAAGAATTAACATTTTATATTTATACTCGAATTAAACGTAAACCATTTTAACTATATAAATACTACAGTTAAACCGTAATTAAAAACAGTTTTAATTGTAAATAAAACATAAAATATGAAGATAAAATTACTCCTCATAATCTTATTTTTATCTTTCGCATCTTCTCAAGCTCAGGTCAAAGTTGGTGATAATCCCAATTTAATTGACACTTCCTCTTTGCTTGAATTAGAGAGTTTAGATAAGACTCTTGTTCTAACAAGAGTAACGACTACTCAGATGAACAACATAACTCCTTATAATGGAGCCTTAGTATACAACACAGATGATAATTGTATTTTCCAATACAATAATAACAGTTGGAGCAGCCTATGTAATGGCAATGATGACCAACAATTATCATTTAATTCCTCAACAAATATTTTAACTCTTGAAGATGGAGGATTTGTCGATTTATCTTCTCTAATTTCCGCTGGACCAATTGGACCAACCGGTCCTACAGGTGCAACCGGAGCAGCAGGAACTAACGGAACAGACGGTGCTGATGGTGCGACCGGAGCAACGGGTGCTACAGGTGCAACCGGAGCAGCAGGAACCAACGGAACAGATGGTGCGACTGGAGCAACGGGTGCTACAGGTGCAACCGGAGCAGCAGGAACTAACGGAACAGATGGTGCTACAGGTCCTACCGGAGCAACTGGAGCAGCAGGAACAGATGGTGCGACTGGAGCAACAGGTGCTACAGGTGCAACCGGAGCAGCAGGAACAGATGGTGCGACTGGAGCAACAGGTGCAACCGGAGCAGCAGGAACTAACGGAACAGATGGTGCGACTGGAGCAACGGGTGCTACAGGTGCAACCGGAGCAGCAGGAACTAACGGAACAGATGGTGCGACTGGAGCAACGGGTGCTACAGGTGCAACCGGAGCAGCAGGAACTAACGGAACAGATGGTGCGACTGGAGCAACAGGTGCAACCGGAGCAGCAGGAACTAATGGAACAGATGGTGCGACTGGAGCAACGGGTGTAACCGGAGCAGCAGGAACTAACGGAACAGATGGTGCTGATGGTGCGACCGGAGCAACGGGTGCTACAGGTGCAACCGGAGCAGCAGGAACTAACGGAACAGATGGTGCTGATGGTGCGACCGGAGCAACGGGTGCTACAGGTGCAACCGGAGCAGCAGGAACCAACGGAACAGATGGTGCGACTGGAGCAACGGGTGCAACCGGAGCGGCAGGAACTAATGGAACAGATGGTGCGACTGGAGCAACGGGTGCTACAGGTGCAACCGGAGCAGCAGGAACTAACGGAACAGATGGTGCTGATGGTGCGACCGGAGC
>NZ_POYJ01000007.1 GCF_002895435.1 Aquimarina sediminis | reverse complement strand
TGGTTATAGCATCAGGGCTCACCTCTTACCATTCCGAACAGAGAAGTTAAGCCTGATAGCGCCAATGGTACTACAATCGTGGGAGAGTAGGTCGCCGCCTTCCTTGAAACCCTTCATAGCAATATGAGGGGTTTTTTTATACCATAAATTTAAGGTCAAACGGATTAGATGTGAATATTATAAAAAACTGTCTTTGTGTTTGTTCAGTTCCCTATTTAGATTGTAAAAATCAGATTTATATACATTAAAAGGTTACTATCTCTTCTAACTACAAGCTTTTCTAGTATATTTAAAGAATATATTAAATTGAAAAGTGTATAATAATGAATAGACAAAAGTCTCGACGTAATTTTATTAAGAAAACTGCAATTGCAGGAGCGGGAATGTCAGTACTTCCAAACTTAACTTTTGGGAATAATGAAAATCAAGAAAAACTTAGATTAGGATTAATCGGTGTTGGTTTAAGAGGAACAAATCATTTAAAAAATGTTCTTTTAAGAGACGATGTTTTAATAACAGCAATATGTGATATTGATCAAACTCGAATAGATCTTTCTTTGCAATCGATTGAAAAATCAGGAATGCCAAAACCCAAGGTATTTGGTAAAAATGAGTACGATTATAGGAATCTATTAAATTTAAAAGAGGTTGACGCTGTAATCATATCTACTCCCTGGTTGTGGCATACACGAATGGCAAAGGAAGCAATGATGGCTGGTAAGTATACCGGTCTAGAAGTCTCTGCGGCAAATACTCTCGAAGAATGTTGGGATTTAGTAAATGCTCATGAAGATTCGGGAACACATCTTATGATTTTGGAGAATGTAAACTATCGTAGAGATATTATGGCTGTGCTTAATATGGTAAGACAAGATATTTTTGGAGAGTTATTGCATTTTAGATGTGGGTATCAGCATGACCTAAGGTTTGTAAAATTAAATGACGGAAAAACAGCATACGGAAAAGGAGTAGAGTTTGGAGAAAAGGGTATTTCTGAATCAAAATGGAGAACACAACATTCGGTAGCAAGAAATGCTGATGTGTATCCAACACATGGGGTTGGTCCAATGGCAACGATGTGTAATATTAATAGAGGTAATCGTTTTTCTTCAATTACATCCAATGCGACGAAGAGTATTGGATTACATAATTATATTGTGAAGAATGGAGGGAGAGAACATCCAAATGCAAAGGTAAAGTTTAAGCAAGGTGATGTGATTACTTCTACAATAGAAACTACGATGGGAGAAACAATCATTGTAACTCATGATTGTAATTTGCCTAGACCGTACTCGTTAGGTTTTAGGGTGCAGGGAGTTAATGGTTTATGGGAGGTTGATGGTAATAGAATGTATATAGAAGGGAAATCTGAACCTCATAAATGGGATAAAGCTGATGAATGGTTAAAAAAATACGACCACCCATTATGGAAAAAATATGGAGAACATGCAATGGGCGCTGGTCATGGTGGAATGGATTTTTTCGTTATTAACGCATTTGTGGAATCTGCAAAGCAAAATATAGCACCACCATTAGATGTGTATGATGCGGCTGCATGGAGTGCCATTACACCACTATCAGAAGTTTCTATAGAGAATAATGGAGAACCGCAAGATTTTCCTGATTTTACAAGAGGATTGTGGATCAAAAGAGAGCCTTATAACTGGATTAAGGATACCTATTAATTTTGATAGAGATTATTGAATTGGTTTACTACAAAACATACATTGTTTAAAAATAATTTTGAAAAAAATGAATATAATATCTCCGGGAAGAATTTGCTTGTTTGGAGATCGTTAGGATTATCTTGGACTACCCGTCAATGCATTTGCAATAGGATAAATATATCACACTAAATGCTGTTGAAAATACAACCACGCTTTTCAGGATAAAATTACCAGATATTAGAGAAAAAGAAAACCTGATAAAAGAGTTCTATGGGGATAATCTTAAGGAAAATAGTCTTCATGGTCTCACTATTAATTATGCAATACAATATATTCCAAAAGATAGAGAGAAACCTTTTGGAACTGCAGATGCTCTCCATAAGGCAATTACACAATATCCAGAATTGAATTCTAAAACCTATATCGTTTGTAACAGTGATAATCTGTATTCTGAGGCTGCTTTAAGGGATTTGCGCTCTACAGATCATGCAAATGCTTTTGTAAGTTATGATAGAGATGTATTACAGTTTAGTTTAGAGTGCATAGCGCAGTTTACTCTGGTGTCTTTGGATGAAGAAGGGTTTCTGAAGAATGTATTGAAAAACCATCGGTCGAGGACAGTGAGCTCTATAAAGATAGATCTGGCAAACTTAGGGTGAGTATTAATGTTTTATTGGTTGCTAAACGCTACAATTAGAAAGAAGAATGTTTAGAAACACGATTCATTAGGAACTTGAAATTAATACCAAGTCCTACTTTATCTTTTTGTAGCGTTTAGTAAAGGTTTATCTTGATTCAAGATATGTAGTAAGAGATACACCACCTCTATCTCGACACCAGCGTTCACCACCTCGTTCTACTGAGTCTTCTGATTCTGCAGTTGCACTAAATGATTCTCCATTACCACAAATTACTAAACCGTGCCCCCCTGCATTGATTTTTGATAATAATTTCTTGTCAATTCTATAATTAGAAAAATTTTTTAAATACATAAAATGTAATTTTAAAGTGTTATTGAATAATTGTTTAATTATAAGTAGTTAACATCGAACTTTTTTCACAATAATTTATATTAACTGTTTGTTTCCGGAGTTTATAAGTTAATATAACTATTTTGCTTATTTAAAGTTAAATAATGTTAACACCTATGCCTTGATAAATTAATATATATGATAAACCTCTTATAATCAACAATTACTAGTTGATTGAGATTAGAACTGGGTGCAGGACCTTCATAACAAGTTTCTGATCTATGATTACATATACGTGACCCACCGACTATTTTTTATGTTGATCTTTATTTAGTGTTTTTCCGAAATCTAAAATCGATTTTTTCATAATATTTATATTAATGATTTGATGCCACAATATGGTTAGTGTCGCATATAGTTTTACGACTATATATTCATTTTTTATCTGTCTTGTGATGATGATGATATGTATATAAAAGAGTAACTTTGTGGGATAAAATTATATGGAAAAGACAAGTTTTTCAAAGTGTTTTGGTTAGTATTTATAAATTTTACCTTATCGATTTATAAATTTTAACCTACGTTATTATATTTGGTTTCTTTTTGCTGTAATTGCCAGAATAACTGATTTTTTTGAAGTTTTTTTATTCTTTGTAAGTTTGTTTATTGTCTAAACAAACTCTTTTAATTTATTTATATATGAAATGGATCGGTTTATTGGTGATGCTAATATTTTTTATGCCTTCATTGTATGCTACATCCCAATTACGAACTGAACATAAAACTATTGGTACAGACTCTTTAAAGAATAAAACATTAAAAGAATTAGCAACTATATTTTGGAAAGGAAAGCACCTTGATTCTATATATAAAATTAATCTTGCCAAAGTATATCTCTCTAAAGCCAAAAAGCTTGGTGATGAAGTAAGGATCGCAGATGGATACCAAATGTTTATGTATTTGAATAAGGGTCAGTTCAAAACTTACTTAAGATACTCAGATTCTATTATTGATATTACTAAAGATGTAAAGAAAAGTCATTATCCCGGAACAGGATATATCTTCAAAGGAGGGGTGTTACGAGATATGGAAAGGTATAATGAAGCGTTGAATTGTTTATTGAAAGCCAAAAAAAGTGCTGAAATAAACAACGATGAGATTCAGGTCTTGATTGCAGAAGAGATAATTGCTGAATTAAAAACGATTTTGGGTAAAGATGAAGAGGCTTTAGAAATCTATAAAAAACACTTTTTTGTGTTGTCTAAAAAGGATGAAATAAAGAGAAACAGCCAAAATTATATCTCTACGGTATATTTGTTAGGGAGTTCATACAATAGAATTCAAGAATATGACTCTGCTCATTATTATATAAATAAAGGGATTAAACATAGTCTAGCTAGTTATCATCACTTCTTTTATCCTGAACTAGTGTTTACTTCTGGAGTTAATAACTACCATAGAAAAAAATATAAGGCTGCTATCGATAGCTTACAGAAAACATTGAGCTTATTGGATAACAATGTAGATAATATCAATGTAAGAATGTCTTATTTGTATTTAGGAAAAAGCTATAAACAATTAAATGAAAATGCAAAGGCGATAGAATATCTAGAAAAAGTGGACTCAGTAACAAATGATTCTAACTATAGATTAGAGATTAGAGAAGCATTTGAGTTACTAAAAGATTACTATGTAAAAAAAGGAGATAATGATGAGTCGGTTAAGCTTTTAGAAAAATGGATTCGTTATGAAAAAATCAGACAAAAAAAATACAAAAAGTTAAATCAGGAAATTGTCGAAAAATTTGATGTCCCAAGATTAATCAAAGAAAAGGAATTACTTCTTAATCAATCGATTGACGATAATAAAGCTTCAAAAATCAAAATAATGATAATTGGATGTTTGGTCTTGGTTGTGATTAGTGTATTATATTTTTTCTTATACAAATCGAAAAAAGATAAATTGGAAGAGGTGTTGGATAAGCAATTGGAAAAAGTAAAAACTTTAGAGAATAATAAAAAGAAACCTTCAAATCCATCATCAGGTCTTGAACTCTCTCAAGAACTAAAAGTTGAAATACTTCAAAAACTAAATGATTTTGAAAATAACAAGGGATTTTTAAAAAATGATTTAACGCTAGTTAAGGTTTCTAAAAAACTGAAAACCAATTCTACTTATTTATCTAAAGTAATAAATCTGGAAAAGCAAAAAAACTTCACAAATTATATCAATGATTTAAGAATAGAATATTGTGTAGAACAGATTAAAACCAATAAAAAATTTCGGCAATATGCGATCACTTCTATGGCAAAAGAAGTTGGTTTTAATAATATTCAATCGTTTGCAAAAGCTTTTTCTAAAAAAGAAGGTTGTAACCCGGCAGAGTATGTTAAAAAGTATGGGGGTACTTCAGTTTGAAGTGGTTTTGTAGCAAAATAAAGCAATATAGATTTATAAATTCTTACTGATAAAACTAGATAAATTTCAACGATTAATTGCTTATTGTTAATTTAGCAAAAAAACATCATTTAGTAGAGAGTTGTTAATAGTCTAAACTTTACCTAACTGCAATAGGTTTGAATATAATGAGTCTCAAAACTGATGTTAAGCGGATAAATTTAACTTTTAATAAAAACAAGAAAATGGGAAAAATGAAATTAAAAAAACTTAAGATTACTAAACTAACTAACTTAGAAAAGTTATCAATCAAAGGACGGCACGCTACGTCAGGATTATCTTATGCTCCTCCTTGTAACGTAGAAACTGATGATAATCAACTATGCAGGGGATCTGTTTGATGTAAGTAGATTTTAAGCTTTATTATAGGTAATGTTTTATTTAGTAATATAATATTAGATAAAGAAATGAAAAAAGCCCAAACTATAATGGTAGTTTGGGCTTTTGTGTTAGAGAATTTTTAACTAATTAATCTCTAAGAATACTTCTTGATATTACGATTTTCTGTATTTCACTAGTACCTTCATAAATCTGGGTAATTTTAGCATCGCGCATAAGTCTTTCTACATGGTATTCTTTAACAAATCCATTACCACCATGTATTTGTACAGCCTCTATACTAACATCCATTGCGGCTTGAGATGCCGCTAGCTTGGCCATAGCCCCAGATAAATCATAGTTTTCGTGATTATCTTTGTCCATTGCAGCTTTATATACTAACATACGAGCAGCTTCAATCTGCACGTGCATATCTGCAAGCTTAAATGCAATTGCTTGGTGATTCATGATTTCTGTTCCAAAAGCTTTACGAACCTTTGCGTATTCTTTAGCTAATTCATAAGCGCCAGATGCTATTCCTAGCGCCTGAGCAGCAATACCAATACGCCCTCCAGCTAAGGTCTTCATAGCGAATTTAAAACCAAAACCATCTTCTCCTATTCTATTTTCTTTAGGAACTTTTACATCATTAAATATAAGGGAATGAGTGTCACTACCTCTTATTCCTAATTTATCTTCTTTAGGACCAATTTCAAACCCTTCCCATCCTTTTTCGACAATAAAAGCATTAATTCCTTTGTGCTTTTTTTCTTTATCCGTTTGAGCGATAACAAGGTAGTAATCAGCAGAATTACCGTTAGTTATCCAGTTTTTTGTTCCATTAATGATATAATGATCTCCTTTGTCTATAGCTGTTGTTCTCTGAGAAGTAGCGTCACTACCAGCTTCTGGTTCAGATAAGCAAAATGCTCCTATTGATTCTCCAGTGGCAAGTTTTGTAAGATACTTTTCTTTTTGCTCGGGAGATCCATAGGTGTCAAGACCCCAACATACCAAAGAGTTGTTTACTGATACAATTACAGAACAGGAAGCGTCAATTTTTGACAGCTCTTCCATAGCCAAAACATAGGAAATTGTATCCATTCCTCCACCTCCATATTCTGGAGAGGCCATCATTCCTAAAAAACCAAGTTCTCCCATCCTTTTTACTTGTTCTGTAGGGAATTCTTGCTTGTTATCACGTTCGATTACGCCTGGTAATAATTCTGTTTTAGCAAAATCACGAGCTGCGTCGCGTATCATTAACTGCTCTTCGGATAATTTGAAGTCCATATTCTTTTATAATTTACTATGCGTGCATAATACGAAATTTTCACTTTAAATGAAAATAAATCGAGATAATCACGATTTTGTTATTAATTCTACAAATATAAGCTATAATATGATAGTTTTACTGTTTTTTTCATTTTTTGAGATAATCATTTTCGAAGACAAAGACTGAACCAATTTTTAAAGGTAGTATGTCAGAAATAGATTATCTTTTAATGGGAAAAAGACTATTTTTTTTATTGTCATAATTTTATTTTTATTTAAGCATTTGCATTTTTAGTTTTTTATATTTGTGAAGTTACATTTTAACTGTAATTCAATTTACTGTAATACCTTATAATATGACTCAACTCTAACCTCCGTAATGGAGGATTATTTTTTAATTAGAAAGCGCGATGTTAGATAAATTGTTTTTTGAATTTTTTTGAAAAAGCAATCTGTGATTCAATAAATTGAAATTTTAAGTAAGAATGAAAGAGTTATTAAACAAATACGAAAATAAAGAACCCGAAATAGTTTTTAATTGGAAAGATTCAGAAACTGAGGCTGAAGGGTGGACTGTTATAAATTCATTGAGAGGTGGTGCTGCAGGTGGTGGAACAAGAATGAGAAAAGGACTAGATATGAATGAGGTTCTTTCTCTTGCCAAAACGATGGAGGTTAAATTTACAGTATCTGGTCCTGCAATTGGAGGTGCCAAATCGGGTATTAATTTTGATCCGGATGACCCTCGAAAAAAAGGAGTTCTTAAAAGATGGTATAAAGCTGTATCACCACTACTAAAAAGTTACTATGGGACTGGGGGTGATCTTAATGTAGATGAAATTCATGAGGTTATTCCTATTACAGAAGAATGCGGAGTATGGCATCCGCAAGAAGGTGTGTTTAATGGACATTTTCAACCTACTGAAGCAGATAAAATTAATAGAATAGGACAACTGCGTCAGGGAGTTATTAAAGTATTAGAAAATACTATGTTTTCTCCCGATGTTAATAAAAAATATACAGTAGCAGATATGATTACTGGATATGGTGTTGCAGAAGCTGTACGACATTATTATACAATATATGGTGGTGAAGTAAAAGGAAAAAGAGCAGTTGTGCAAGGTTTTGGTAATGTAGGGTCTGCTGCAGCATATTACCTTTCTGAAATGGGAGCAAAGGTAGTAGGGATTATAGATCATGCTGGTGGGCTAATAAAGGAAGAAGGTTTCTCTTTTGAAGAGATAAAACAACTTTATTTAAATAAAAAAGGTAACAAGTTATATAGTGAGCAGCTTATCCCTTTTGAAGAAATGAATCAAAGAGTATGGTCATTGCCAACAGAGATTTTTGCTCCTTGTGCAGCATCTAGATTGATTACCAAGGATCAAATAACCACTATGATTGATTCTGGATTAGAAGTCATTTCTTGCGGGGCTAATGTTCCTTTTGCAGATAGTGAAATATTTTTTGGTCCTATAATGGAGTATACTGATGAGCGTGTAAGTTTGATACCAGATTTTATTTCTAATTGTGGAATGGCAAGAGTTTTTGCCTATTTTATGGAAAGAAAGGTACAAATGACGGATGAAGCTATTTTTATGGATACTTCAGAAACAATTAAAAAAGCGATTCAAAATACTTTTAATAACCAACAAGCGAAAACCAATATAAGTAAAACAGCGTTTGAGATAGCTCTTAAACAGCTGATATAGTAGTAATAATTGTATTAACCGAGTAAAACTATGTTTAAGTATTTTTTAGGTAGTAGTCCGAAATGGTATAAAACCGTGATGATCGGATTTTTAATTTTTAATGTATTTTCCTATTTTCTTTTAGGACCAACGATAACATCCTGGTTGTTTATTGGGGAGTTTATTTTTACCCTGGCAATGGCGCTTAAGTGTTATCCATTGCAGTCGGGAGGATTATTGGCGATCGAAATCCTAGCGTTAAGATTAACGAATTCTTTTCCAACTCCAATGCTGGATGAGAATCATAATCCGATACTCGATCATAAGGGAGAGAAGATAATGAGTGGAGTATATGTAGAAATTGTTCAAAACTTAGAGGTAGTTTTGCTATTGGTTTTTATGGTAGCTGGGATATATTTTATGAAACCTTTATTAATGTATATTTTTAGTAAAGTGTTTACCAAAATAAGATCAAAAATGGTATTGTCGCTATTATTCGTATTTCTAGCGGCAGTACTTTCTGCTTTTTTAGATGCCTTAACAGTAACCGCTGTTTTAATTAGTGTAGCAGTAGGGTTTTATGGGGTATATCATAAAATTCATTCTGGATCTGGAGATTATGACGATAGTGGAGTATTAGATAGAAAAGAGTTGAGTGGAGAGACCTTAGAGCAGTTTAGAAGCTTTTTGAGAAGTTTAGTGATGCATGGTGTTGTAGGTACTGCACTTGGTGGTGTCTGTACTCTAGTTGGTGAACCACAAAACTTGTTGATAGGAGAACGAATGGGGTGGGATTTTATACAGTTTTTTCTTAAAATGGCGCCGGTATCACTTCCTGTTTTAGCAGCAGGCTTAGTGACAACAGTAGTTTTAGAAAGCACAAAATCATTTGGTTTTGGAGCAAAATTACCCGAAGTAGCTAGAAAAATTATAGAGAACTACACAGAAGATGAGGATGCAAATAGATCTGATAAGTCAAAATTTGGTTTAGTTATACAGGCAATATCAGCATTACTTTTAATTGCAGGTTTAGCACTACATTTGGCACCGGTTGGTCTCATAGGTTTGGCATTGATAATTGTTCAGACTGCTTTTATGGGGATAACAGAAGAACATCAATTAGGGAAAGCGTTTGAAGAAGCGCTTCCGTTTACTGGTTTAATAGTTGTATTCTTTGTTATTGTAGCAATGATACACGATCAACACCTTTTTAAACCGATTATTGATTGGGCTTTATCCTTAGACCCTAGTCAGCAACCTACAATGTTTTATGTAGCCAATGGAGTTTTATCCATGATTAGTGACAATGTTTTTGTAGCCACTGTATATATTGGAGAAGTGAAACAAGCATTTGATAACGGAGCAATATCAAGAGATCAGTTCGAAAAACTAGCAATTGCTATTAATACTGGAACAAATTTGCCTAGTGTTGCAACACCTAATGGTCAAGCAGCGTTTTTATTCTTGTTAACCTCTTCTCTTGCACCATTAATTGGATTGTCATATATGAAAATGGTAAAAATGGCTTTCCCTTATACTATAGTGCTTGGAGGAATTGGTTTATTAGGAATAATATATTTTTTGTAAGAATAAACGATATACTTAACCCGTAGAATTTGCGTTAGTATACTAACACTAAATTAACAAAATTAAAATGACGAATTTATTTATGCTAGGTGTTTTAGCCCAAAACACTCCTAAAATTGAACCGGAAATAGAAGAAAGCTCCTTGTCTATTATGGATCTTCTACTTAGTGGAGGAACAGGAGCAATTGTAATTATAGCAATTCTTTTTATACTATTATTTGTAGCAGTATACATATATTTTGAAAGAATCTTTGCGATTAAAGCAGCGTCAAAATATGATGAAACTTTTATGGATAAGATTAGAGATAGTGTAGTGAATGGTAAAATTGAAGCTGCAAAAATTTTATGTGCTCAGACCAATAATCCAATTGCTAGATTAACTGAAAAAGGAATTTCTAGAATTGGTCATTCTTTAGAAGATATAAATAAAGCGATTGAAAACGCCGGTAGACTTGAAGTATATAAATTAGAGAAAAACGTTAGTATTCTTGCTACTGTAGCTGGTGCGGCTCCTATGATTGGGTTTTTGGGTACAGTAATTGGCATGATTTTGGCTTTTCATAATTTGGCATCAAGTTCAGGAACTGCTGATATGGGAGTTCTGGCCGAAGGTATATATACAGCAATGACAACCACAGTTGGTGGATTGGTCGTTGGTATTGTAGCTTATATTGGTTATAATCATTTGGTGGTGCGTACAGACAAAGTAATTCATCAAATGGAAGCTAATGCGGTAGATTTCTTAGACTTGTTAAACGAACCTGCTTGATATGAACTTAAGAGGAAGAAACAAAGTTAGTCCAGAGTTTAGCATGTCATCAATGACAGATATTGTATTTCTGTTATTAGTGTTTTTTTTATTGACATCTCCTGCGATTACTCCAGAAGCTTTGGATTTGATTTTACCTAAAGCAAAAGGGAAAAGTTCTAATGTGCAGAATATATCGGTAAGTATTACAAATAAGTTACAATACTATATTGATGAAGAACGTATTAGTCAAAGTAGACTAGAATCTGAATTGTTATCTAGATTACAAGGAAAAAATGAACCAACTATAATTTTGCGTGCAGAAGAAGGAGTTCCCATAGAAAAAGCCGTGGGAGTCATGGATATTGCAAACCGAAATAAATATAAAGTTATATTAGCAGTAAGACCTGAATAATAATGATAAAGCTCGATACAAAACATAAGAGAAAATCCTTTGTGCTTACGATATTAGTACATATAGGGATTATCTTGTTGTTATTTTATCTAAGCTTAAATTATATGGAACCTGAAGACGAAAGTGGTATCGCTGTAAATTTTGGAACCACCGCTACAGGAGCGGGTAAGATTCAGCCCAATAAGGCAATAAAGTCTTCACCAAAACAAACTACTCCTGAGTCTTCAATGTCCGAGCCTCAGGAAAGTACTCCAGAGATAAAAGATAAGGTCATCACTCAAGAGTTAGAAGATGCTCCAGTGATCGAAAAGAAAAAAAGGGAGTCGAAAAAAAAGGTAGAAGACCTTAAAAAAAATACAAAATCTACTAATCAGAAGTCATCTACATATACCTCAAAAGAAAAACCTTTAGAAAAAGTAGAAGAAAAAAAACCAGACCCAAAACCTGATAAGTCTACATTAGATATACTAAATAGCTTTTCTAATGGTCCTAAAAATGATGGTAAGGTAAAAGGAGGAGAAGGGGACGATAAATCACCTGGAGACAAAGGAAGTCGTGATGGTGATCCTAATGCTAGGTCTTATTATGGAACGGGAAAAGGATTAGATGGAGATGGTAACTATAGATTAGGAGGAAGAAAGGCACTTAACAAAGAGAAGTTTGTTCAAGACTGTAATGAGTCGGGTATAGTAGTAGTAAAAATAGAAGTTAATCAAAATGGGCAGGTAATTAGAGCGATACCTGGAATGAAAGGTACTACCAATAGTGCATCATGTTTGATGGAACCAGCAAAAAAAGCAGCTATGGCAACAAGATTTAACAGAGATGCAAAAGCTCCTGTTAAGCAAGTTGGTACGATTATATATCAGTTTAAACTTTCTGAATAATACTAATACTTATTTATTTATGAATTATAGGGAAACCCTCGATTGGATGTTTACCCAATTACCAATGTATCAGCGCCAGGGAGCTAGAGCTTATAAAGTAGATCTTCATAATACTATTGAACTAGCATCTTATCTTAATAATCCTGAGGATAAATTTAAAAGCATCCATGTTGCCGGAACGAATGGCAAAGGTTCTACAAGTCACATGCTAGCTTCTATTTTGCAAGAATCGGGATATAAGGTAGGATTGTATACCTCTCCACATTTAAAGGATTTTAGAGAGCGTATTCGAGTTAATGGAAATAAGATTGCAGAGAAATTTGTGGTTAACTTTATCTCTGAACACTTATCATATTTTGAAACCAACCAACTTTCTTTTTTTGAAATGACAGTAGGAATGGCGTTTCAGTATTTTGCAGAATCTCAGGTGGATATAGCAATAATAGAAGTTGGACTTGGAGGGCGATTAGATTCTACAAATATTATTACACCAGAAGTATCAGTAATCACCAATATTG
This sequence comes from Aquimarina sediminis, assembly GCF_002895435.1. Classification (GTDB taxonomy): domain Bacteria; phylum Bacteroidota; class Bacteroidia; order Flavobacteriales; family Flavobacteriaceae; genus Aquimarina; species Aquimarina sediminis. Next base: position 252,002 of record NZ_POYJ01000007.1, on the reverse strand, counting down.
GATTAGACCATATTAATTTCTTAGGCAATACTTTGACTTCGATTGCTACTGAAAAAGCAGGGATTATAAAAAAGAATATTCCCGTAGTAGTCGGAAGAACAACATCAGAAACTAAAAAAGTATTTCGAGAAAAGTCTAAATCCTGCAATAGCGACTTATATTGGGCTTCAGATTACCAAGGGTGTATATATGATTCTGATTTAAAAGGAAATTATCAAAAAGAAAATGTAAGGACGGCTTTGCAAACTATTTCTGTTTTGCAAAGCAAAGGCTGGAAGATCAATGAGTCTGCCATAAAGAAAGGACTTAATCAAGTAGTAGCGAATACAGGATTATTAGGGAGATGGCAGGTTTTAAGAGATAACCCCAAAGTAATTTGTGATACAGCTCATAATAGAGATGGATTAACACCAGTATTGAAACAATTGGTAGAAGTGGGGTATCATAAACTTCATATTGTTCTAGGAATGGTTAATGATAAGGATGTAGACAGTATTTTACCTCTGTTTCCTGCAGAAGCTCATTATTATTTTTGCAAACCGAATATTAAAAGAGGGCTTGATGAAAAAGAATTAAAGAAAAAAGCGTTAAAATTCAATCTAAAAGGAGAGGAGTATAAAACAGTAAAAAAAGCATATGAGTCTGCATTACAGAGTGCTATAGATGAGGATGTGATTTATGTTGGAGGAAGTACATTTGTAGTTGCAGAAATAATTTAATTTTTTTTCGTTTTTATTTTGGTAGACTGTAAAACTGTGCTATATTTGCATCCGCAATCAGGAACAAGGTTGCTTTTTGAAATAGGGCGCTTAGCTCAGTTGGTTCAGAGCACTTGGTTTACACCCAAGGGGTCAGGGGTTCGAATCCCTTAGCGCCCACATTAAAATAAGAAAACCGTACAATTTTTTGTACGGTTTTTTTGATTTTAAAAACTATAGAGCTCAGAACCAAAATTAGACCAAATATCAAATCTTTAAAAAAGACAGTGCTTAATCAAAATACCAAATGATACTGGTCTCATCTGTTGTGAAAAAATCAAAGAGTAATCGAGCTATTTTGGGAGAACCATAGTCGTTTGATGGGTGCATAAAATCATCTTTGGTATCTTGGCATTGCCATGTGAAACCGTCATTTCTAGGTTCTCCATTAGCCCATAGATAGGGTCCCCAAGAAATCCAGGGCGCTCTTACGTCACCTTTTTGATTATCATAATTTAAATCAGGATCGCCATTTATCTGCCCCATAACAATACTTTTAACAGAAAATCCACTTCCGTATGCATAAGGCTCAGGGTCTGTAGTAGCTGGGTCAAAACTATATGCTCTGGTTCTACTAGACATATAAGCCATTTTAAGATTCGGAAATTCGGTCATTAAAATAGGAAATAGCTTTTTATATAATTGTGTTAGTGTGTCTATATGTTTCTCTTGCCCTCCTAAGAAGGCTGAGTTTCTGGTGGTGTGCTTAAGCCAAATTATCTGAACCTGTTTTTGAGAGACTTCTAGAGAATCATATTGTTCATGAACAATATCCCATGCAGAAGGGGTTTTTACGTTTGTTTCAGGAATCCAATCAAAAATAGCATAACCTGGGATAGCACTATTGACAATGGTAAGTTTTTGGTCTTTGTCTTCATGAGTATCAACTATTTTTTGGAATTCCTTAAATTCAAAATTAGTGTTTGATAAACCTATAGAAGCCATAAGGATCTTTCCATTAGAAGTATCTGGATTTCCCGTTGTGTCGATGGGGACAATTGTCTTAGCGATATCTATGCCCTTTTGTGTATGCGATATAGGGCGTATATTGGATCCATTCTCATATAATCCGCCACCAAAACCCAGATATGTTTCGGTTCCTAAGTCTGTAATGGGCACCAAACATGTGTTTATTAGGTGACATCCTATTTCTTGAGCATATTGCTCGATATCGCACAAGGCTTCTTCTGTCATCAAAAGAGGACTTTCTACATCATCATTTCGACAATTAGCCATTGGTACAAGTACCAGTGCAAATAGTAGAAATTTAATAGCTTTCATTAGAACATATTTTACTATTGAGACGAGATAGATACCAAAAGGTTTAATTAGAACCTGAAATCTAATCTTTTCAATTTTCAAATACCACATATAAACATTCTATAATGAATCGTAATACAATCTATTAGAGAGAAATTTTATATTTACTCTAGACTTTTCTGTCAAAAGAGCAAGTTAAATGATGTATGAAGAAGGAATAAAATGATTTATGGTTGGCTAGGTTGATAATCAGGGTGTCCAGTTTGCCATAACGCAAATGAAAGAATGGTTGCAAATCGATTAAAGCTTTTTAGCTTGGTGTCATCGATACCATGCCCTGTGTTTTTGTCAATAAGCAGTAGATTTTCATTATTAGAGATGTTTGCTCTTTGTAATCTTGCCGCAAATTTAACAGAAAACCAGGCGGGTACTCTGGCATCATTTAATCCTGCTGTAATTAGAGTAGCTGGATATTTTACATTATTTTGAATATGATGATATGCATCCATTTCTAGCAATCCTTTGAATTCAACGGGATTCTTCAGGGCACCAAATTCTTTTATATTAGCAATTCCATTTGGTCTCATTTCAGATCTTAGCATGTTCAGAGACCCAAACTCTACTATGGCAGCAGCAAATAAGTCTGGTCGCTCTGTAATAGCTCTACCGATTAGTATTCCTCCTGCACTGCCACTCCATGTTGCCAGTTTTTCTTTTGAAGTGTATTTATTAGAGATAAGATATTCGGCACAGGATATGAAGTCCTTCCATGTATTAGGTTTTGTCGATTTATAGCCTCCTTTGTGCCATGCTTCTCCTTTTTCACCACCTCCTCTTACATGGGCGATAGCATATACGCCTCCTTCCAAAATCCATAACAACCTATCTATGTAAAATGAGGGTTTTACAGAGATTCCGTAAGCTCCATAACCGTAAAGTAAGAGCGAGTTTTTACTATTCTTTTTAGTTCCTTTTTTGTAAAATATCGAAAGAGGTATTTTTTTTCCATCATGAGCTTCTACTTCAACTTCTTCAATAATTATTTCATTAAATCTATTATTATCGATAATTTCATTTAGGTTTTTTTCTATGAGTTTTTCATTGTTATACTCATACCTTTTATTATCGGTGGTCCACCCTTTGGCAGTGATCCATAATTCTGAGCTATTCAAACCTTTAGAATTAACTCTTAAATCTCCATAAACCTGAGAAAATTTAATTTCTTTTTGCTTTTTATTTTCTAGTTTAAACAGCTTTGCGTTAACACCATTTTTGGTAGTTACAAAATACAACCCATCCTTGGTTAAATCTAGATCTGTAATAACTTCATCTCGTTTCTCTCTTACTAAAACCTTAGGATTTTCAAAGTCAGGGTTTTTTATTGATGTAATGCAGATTTTGAAATTAGATGCATTTTTCGAAGTAAGGAACACTATAGAATCACCTTTTGAAATGAAACCTTTTATTTGATCAGACTTTTTAAACAAAGGTTTCCAGTTGTTGGATTTAATTTGATGTATTGGAATGTAATATGAGTTATAGTAGTTCCCTGCTGCTGGGGTAATGCCTATTAGGTATTTACTGTTTTGATGCTGAAATGATGTTATAGGCATATCAGCTTCTTTAAGATTGAGTTTTGGATTGTGTTGCTTTGAAAATACTTCTTCTATTTCATTAGGATTTTCTCCCAATTTATAGACAACAGATTTGGTGTTTAGTAAAAACTGTTTGGATGTGACATCTGTAGTTGTATAGTGGACATAAATAAAACCCGAATTATCAGGTAACCATTCTATCCCTCCGGTATTAGATGGCCAAACGCTTTTGATTACTTCGGGATGTACTTTTTTTGAGATAACATCAAGAATAATCATTTCGGAAATTTCTCTTCCTTTTTTTGTTAAACTTACAACAATTTTGGTTCCATCCCAACTAGGTTGTATATAATTAATTACGTATTCAATATTTGAATTTGAATCATAATTTATAGGGTCATATAAGAGTTCTTCTTGACTTGAAAATGTAGCTCTGTAATATAGCTTAGGAGTATTCTCATTGGGTAACCTTTTTAGATAAAAATGATTATCGTTTTCTGTTACCTTAAGTTTTGATATAACGAATGATTTTTTTCTATCATATTCTGCCTGTTGATCGATTAGATACTGTTTTTTATTAATTTTATCTAAGAACCGATTTGAGATACAATTCTGTTTTGTTATCCATTCTTTTACTTTAGAAATGTTTAGATCCTCTGCATATCTGTATGGGTCTTCAATCTTTTGACCATGATATTCGTCGATTGCAATTTTTTGAGGTAATAGAAAGTTTACTTTGCTTTGAGCGGTAATTAGTAAAGAGCATTGAAAGAAAATAAGTAAAAGGATAAGTTTGGAATGCATGGGGGGACGAAGATTAAAACGGAGGAATGGGTAAAAGTATTATATAAAAAATCTATAGATTTTCTTTAATTGAGCAAAATTAAAGGTGTACTTATTAAGGAGAAGGAATGTAAGCTTCTCCTTAATAAGGGATTAAAATGATGATCTAGTTATCCTCTAGTATGCGTGTCTGTGTTATTGCCACTACTATCTTCGCCATCACCAATACATACGTTGGCTAAAGCGACACCTCCCTTAATAGGACCAAGTTTTTCTAATTTAGTTATTTTTAGCTTTTTTAAATTAAGTTTACCTTGTTTGTGTAATTTTTTCATTTTGTAAGTTATTATGAGTTATTCAAATTTACCTAATAAGTATCTACCAAGCCTACTAGTTTGAACAGTAGGTGTCTGTTTTCATGAATTCAGCCTATATAAATTATAAAAATCAGTTAATTCACTTGTTAAATTATAATTTTGGGGTATGAGAAAAAACTAGATAGAGAAAATAAAATCGGTTTTTAAACTAAATAACAATGATTTTATACTTTGACAGAGCCGTATTCTTTTTCTAATTGTTTTAGAAAAAACGAAGGGTAGATCCCGGTAGTTTTATAAAAAGATTTAGAAAAAGCTTCTGTGGTATTAAAACCGATATCTTCTGCAATTGCCTTAATTGTATATTTTCTAATTTTTGGGTCAGACTTTAACTTTTCTACAGCATAACCTACTCTTAGATCGTTTATGTAGCTACTAAACCCTTTGTTTTTATGAACATTAATTACTTTAGAAAGATACTTTGAGTTAGTTTTGAACTCTTTTGATAAATCATTGATGGTTATATTGGATCTTAAATACCCATCATTTTTTTCAAACAATTCTAAGTGAGCTAAAATTTCTTTTACGATAACATCAGAAATCCCTATGTCCTTAGTCTCGCTCTTTTCTTTTTTCTTTGATTTAGGGTTATCTGTAATTTTATGTTTGTTGTCTAGTAACTCTAAAAACCTTTTTTTGTAAATCTTTTTCTTTCTGTTATTACGTATAAGAGCAAGAACTAGGAGCAATGAGAGTGTAGATAAAATGACAACTATCGTGATTTTGATTCTGTTTTTCTTTTCGAGGGAATTAATTATTTGCTGTTTTTCGGATATTAAATTTGGTGTAGAATATTTTTCATTAATTTCTCTAGATAAATATTTAAAATCATTATCCAAAATGCTATCTACGGTAAGCAACCTATTTATATAGAATAGCTGTTTGTCTTTATCATTTTTTTGTTTAAAGTGTTTAATCAATAATTCATATGCTTCTGTAATTGAAGGGAAAAAATACTGATTTTTAAAAGCAAAAGAATCAACCTTTATTAGATGCTGTATAGATTTATCAAAGTTTTTTTGTTCAAAATATATCCTTCCTAAAAATAGATCTGTTCTTACTATTGTTCCCTTGCTTTGTGTTTTATGAAGGTTTATTTTTTTTAACTTAAAAATGCTATCCAAACTGGATTGATATTCTTTTTTACAATAATGTGCAACTGCAGAGGTTAGTAAAAGTCTTCCATATAAAATGCTATCTTTTGATTTTAAACTAAGTTTAGAAGCCTTTTTATTGACTACCAAAGTAGAGTCGTAGTTCTCATTTACATTATAGGAGTTTCCAAGAGCGTATAAAGATTTAATATAGTCATACTCATATTTATTATCTTGTTCAAACTTAGTTTTGTAGTATGCTACTGTTGATCTTAATATATTTAGACTTTCTTTATATTCGCTCAAATAGTTTTTTAGGATAGCAATAGAGTATTTGGTTTCATACTTTTGATCAGTATTTTTATTCTTAGTAGCATATAAATGAGCTTGTACTAACTCATCCATTGATTTTTGGTAGTTCCCCTGAGAACCTAAAATATTTGACTTTAGTAAATATGCTTTGGCAGGGTACACAAAATTATCCTTTTCTTTTGTAGCTTTTATAATGCTATCTGCATAGATTAAAGCGATCGAATCTTCAGATACCCTTGCATACAAGTAATACGCGTCCGATTGTTTATATAAGTTTTTTTCCTTCTTTGCTTTTTGTAAAAGAGAATAACTATAGGCTTTAGTTTTAATAGTATCCTGAATGGGTGAGTCCAGATTTTCTATAAATTCATCATTACCATATACTTCAGAAGTATCTTTTTTAAATTTTAAATTTTGTCCATAAATTTCCCCCGAAAAACAAGAGTATATAATAACAAAGACTAAGAGTGTAACGTTCTTTACTGTTCTAAAAGTATATTTTTTAATTAAAACAGATAACGAGATTTTAAGATTTTGAAAATTGAAAATGGTTTTGTTTTTTTTCAATTTTACCCGTTTACCTTTTTTAAATTGATTATAAAACCCAAAGCATGCGATGAGAAGGTGTGAAGAAAAATTATTCAAAAATGAATATAAATTTTTGATTTTCAAACTATTAGGTTTTAAGGTTGTTTTTTTGTGTAATATCTAGGTTTAGGTAGCTTCAAATATAAGGTTTTCTTTAAATATAGTGATTTATTCCCCGTTTCTGACAGTTTGCTAATTACCATATTTATGTTGTGATTGGATAGTGTTTATTTACGAACTTCATAACCATTGCTGTTTGGTTTTTAATACAAAAAAGTAACTTTTATAGTATTGATCCTAATTGGTATATATTATTTTATTTAACGTAGGGATTTCAATCTAAATTTTAAATATGTACTAAGAAAATATAGCTTGATTTATGTTTTTGATGTATTAGGTGTTTAAGAATTTGTTATTCAGGTATTTGTGTTTTTGATGTATATCTCTTAATTCCATGAATTCAGTGTCTTTTTTCTTGAAAACGGACTGTAATGATTTGTTTTTCGCATTAGTTTTCCGCTATGTTTGTATAAGTGATGATGACCAAATACAATATTTGATCTTTACTACTTAAGATTAGATTTAGACATATTTATTAAATAATTAGGTTTAAAACTAATTGGAGAATAACCGAATTAAAAGAGCTGTATTTATGGGATGTAATTTACCATAAAAGTTAAACTGGATTTTAGTAGGAAGATTTTTTGTAGCGATCTATACTATGTGAGTCAAGGAAGCGAAGCTATATTCATCTTTTAATTTTTGTTTGATTAATGCGCACATATTTTTTAAGTAAATTATAACTGAGATATTTTTTAAAGAATAGGTATGAGAGGATATGTTAAAACAGGTTGGTATGTTTTGTATGTTAAATCATGTCAAGAAAAAAGGGTACAAAACCTTTTAGAAGAAAATAACTTAGAGGCATTTGTGCCAACAATTAAAACGATTAGGCAGTGGAGTGATCGAAAGAAGGTAGTGCATAAACCATTGTTTACTTCTTATGTTTTTGTAAATATTAATTCTTCATCAGATTTTTATAGAGCATTGAATGTTGATGGGGCATGTACTTTTATTCGCTTTGGAAACGAATATGGGACATTAACAGACGAGGAAATTTATAACCTTAAAAAGTTATCAAACCTGAGGGGCATCCAAGATATTATCGTAAAACCAGAATCTTCTGAAATAAGCGAAGTGATAAAAACATCTTATAGCATATTAAAAGAATTTAAATGTCAAATTCTTAAAGTAAATGATATAAAGAAGGTAGTAGTTAAGATTAATTCATTACAGCAGCGTATTATCGTTACTGCTCCAATGAATTGTATTTTGGATTTAGAAGATGGTAAACAATTAAATATAGATGAAAGAAGATTGGTTAGTTAGTTTAATAGGATTTATTTGAGGGTATATTATAAGTTTGAATGATAATAAAATAAGATGTTTTTTGATTTGTTTATGGATTTAAAGTAAATAAAATAGAAATACACATAAGTATAGTACGAGTTTTTGTGGCATATTAATGAGGTTTTGTGATAAATAATTGTACGGCTACCTTTTTTGTAGATGATCAACAAGTAATGGTTAGTTTTTTGATTATCACATTCGGAATCCCACTTTAGTTACTAACTGAATATTAGGGGCGTTGAATAATAAATTAGGGAAATTATCGTTTCAGTAGTGATCATATCCAATAGAGGAATTTTTTTAAAGTAAATTTAGAATACCTCTAAAAGTTTCTATCTTTTTCTGTGAATAAATTGTATGGGAGTTTAAGAGGCGTAGCCATGTCTTTTTAAGATGTTTTATTTGTTATTACTAATTAAACTTGCTATGTTTTTTATATTTTTTAAATAGATTAAATAGCTGAAAACGAACAATTTTTGAAGTAGTGAGCCTATCTAAGTTTGTATATTATTTTTGTTTGACTCTCATAAAGGTCAAGGATCAAACTACTTGTTCATTTTGCTATAGAGTTTAGGGTACTTTTGAAGCTAATTAGCTCTTTATTATAGTATGTTTAAAAAAAATAAAGATATGTCGTTAGAAGTATTTTTAGAAAGTTCGTAATTACTCCCATTGAAAGGAATATTATAAATTGGGTATTTGATAGACCCGCAATAATAGTGTCTGCTAATCATTTATAATAAGATAATAGAAATATTTTTGTTAATTATTCAATATTAAAAATGTTATTTTTTAGTTAATAAATTATGTTTTTTTTTAACAAATTAATCTCTTTTGTTTTTTAAGAAGTTAGTATTCAGTGTTTTAAAATGTTAATTTGATGTGATTTTTAAAGACCATAACTTGGTTATGGTAATGCCGCATCTTGTATTTTTTAGAATCTTGTATATTAGATGACCTCTAATCAATCAAAAAAATCATTTTATTTGTTATTAATCCTCCCCAAGACAACTTGATTAGTATTTTTTTATTTTCTTAAAAAACTTAGAGATGGGACTCAAAGAGGCGAAGCTATGCCCTTGACCGATCCTTAATAAGCTTAATAATTTTTTGGGAAACCAACGTCCCTTTTTATTAGGTACTCCATGTATAGTTACTATTATTAATCATTAAAGACAACGTTTTATGAACAAACCTCTTAAAACCGGGTGGTATGTCCTTTATGTAAGGTCTCGCCATGAAAAAAAAGTTGAGAAACTCTTGGAAGAAAATGAACTTGAATCGTTTTTACCAATGATCGAAACAATCCGAAAATGGAGCGATCGAAAGAAAATTATTTTAAAACCGTTATTCCCGTCTTATGTTTTTGTTAAAGTCAAATCTGCAAAAGACTTTAATAAGGCATTATCAATTGAGGGAGCTTGTGCTTATATCCGTTTTGGTCGGGAATATGCCAGAGTAAAGGAAGAAGAAATCTTGAAGATTAAATTATTCACGCAGTCTGATGAAATTTCTGATATAGAAACCTCTCATCAAACATTAAAAATTGGTGAAATTAAAAAAATCAATTATGGATCATTAAGCGGACTAGAATGTGAGGTGTTAAAAGTTAATAATGCCAATAAAATTATAGTTAGAATAGATTCATTACAACAAAATATTATCGCGATACTTCCTTCACATCATATGGTGGATGTGTATGAAATAGCATGATTTAAACTATAGGGATGACTACACTACAGAAAAAAATCACAACAAATTATTGGGCAGATAAGCTTAAAAACTTTTCTTCTGGATATTCAGAAGAACAGGAGAATTTGACTTCATCAACGGATAAAGTGTTAATAAGAAAAGATGATTTATCTTATTTCTATAAGCTTACTTCTGGAAACTATATTGCAGAATTTACGGTTTTGCTAACAATGTTTAATGCGCTTTTGCAGCGTTATTTTGAAGAATGTAATTTGATTTTATCAGATAGTGTATCTCCTATAGAAGGAGCACCATTGTTATTTAGCTTTCACTCTATAAAAGATAAAACATTAAAACAGTTTCTTAATGAGGTCAAAGCAGAAGTACAGGAAGTATATAAACATAAGGAATACGATCTTACAACAGGTAAAAAGAAATCACTAGAGGAGTATACACCTTATAGTTTTTCATACGATAAGGATGAACATACTTCTTCATCATTTTTTCTAAAGATTAATAAGCAGGAAAACGATGATATAGGGATTTCAATACTATTTTCTGAACACTTTATAGATCATGAGTTAGCAAATCATTTTGTACAAAGGTTAAAAAATTGGTTGCAAGATTTGGGAAACAATATCGAAACTCAAATCTCAAATGTGGTACTAATATCTAAACAAGAAAAGGAAAAACTATTGTTTGAATATAATGAGATTAGTACATCAAAAGATATTGGCAAAGAAACAATTATAACCTTGTTTGAAGAGCAAGTAAAACTAACTCCCGATGCTATTGCCATAGAATATGAAGGAGAGATGTTAACCTATGCCATGCTTAATGAAAAGTCAAATAGGTTTGCATATTATTTGAGAAAAAAACTTGGTATAAAAGAAAATGATTTTGTTGGAGTAAAGCTGGGTAGAAGTGAAGAGTTAGTGATCGCATTATTAGCTGTACTAAAAGCAGGGGCCATTTATGTACCGATTGATGTAAGCTATCCTCAAGAAAGAATAGCTTATATAGAAAGAGATAGTAACTGTAAGCTAGTAATTGATGCAAAAGAATTAGACCGCTTTCAAAAGGATAAGAGTGCGTATCCCCAAAAGAATATTGTAAATTATACTATACCAGAGGATTTGGCTTACATTATTTATACTTCTGGGACAACTGGTAATCCAAAAGGGGTGATGATTGCTCATCAAAATGCGGTAGCTTTAATTAATTGGGCAAAAATAGAGTTTAAAGACACCGACTATGAGGTAGTTTATGCATGTACATCTCATTGCTTTGACCTTTCTGTATTTGAACTATTTTATACATTATCTGTTGGAAAAAAAATAAGACTATTACATAATGCATTAGAAATAGGGAACTATTTAAACAAGGACACCAAGGTGTTATTAAATACAGTGCCTTCGAGTATTAGAAATATCCTAGAAGAAGGATATGATCTAAAAAATGTAAGTGCTGTTAATCTGGCAGGAGAACCTTTTCCTGTGGATATAGCTCAAAAACTTTTGTCATATGATGCCGAAATTAGAAACCTTTACGGTCCATCAGAAGATACTACATATAGTACAGCTTATAAACTGACAAAAAATAAAGTGTATAAGTCAATCCCAATAGGAAAACCTATTGCAAATACAAAGGCTTATATCCTGGATGATCAAATGCAATTATTACCTCCTGGTGCAATTGGAAAGTTATATGTTGCTGGAGCAGGAGTAGCCAAGGGGTATCTAAACCGTCCTAAATTGACGACAGAAAGTTTTATAGAAAGCCCCTTTTGTAAAGAAGAGTTTATATATAATACTGGAGATATGGCAAAGTGGTTGCCAGATCAAAATATTGAGTTTTTAGGAAGAAAAGACCACCAGGTAAAATTGAGAGGATACCGTATAGAGTTGGGAGAAATAGAAAATGCTATATCTCAGTTTTCTGAGGATGTTCTACAAGCTGTTGTAGGAGTGAAGATAGTAAAGAAAGAGAGTGTTTTAGTAGGGTATTATGTTGAAAGTAATTCAATTAATAAATCAAAATTAAGAGATTATTTAAAAGAGCAACTACCTTCATATATGATTCCTAATCATTTTATGGCTATAGATACTATACCACTTACACCCAATGGTAAAGTAAATAAGAAAGCGTTACCTGAGGTTACTTTAACCAATATCGTTAAAAAAGGCTATATAGCTCCAAGAGATAAAGTAGAAGAGGAATTGGTAGGTATATGGGAAGAAGTTTTAGGAATTAAAAGCATAGGCATAGAAGATCATTTTTTTGAATTGGGAGGACACAGTTTAATGATTTCTCAAATCATAAATAAAATCCATAAACAAATGGATATGAGTGTGTCTTTTAAAATATTCTACACCGATCCAACTATAAAAAGCTTGAGAGACTCATTAAAAAATGAAGAGTTTTCTTCTATCAAACGTGTGCCAAATCAATATACGTATGCTACAACTCCCTCTCAGCAAAGATTATGGCTTTTGAGTCAATTAGAAAAAGGTGATCAGGCATATCAGATTTCAGGAGCAGTTTCCATAGAAGGTGATATAATTGTTGAAAATTTCAGAAGTGCTTTTACTCACATTATTCATCGCCATGAGATATTACGCACCTATTTTGTACATAATGAAGATGGAATTTTACGTCAATGTATCATTCCGGTTTCTGATTTTGAATTCGATTTGTTTATAGAAGATTTTTCGAAATCATCCTCTCCTTATAATGATGTAGAAGTACACGTAAAAGAACAACAAAATGTAGGGTACGATTTATCAAAAGCTCCATTGTTTAAAGCGTCACTTTTAAAGATAGAAGATAATAAATTTGTATTCTTCTTATCTATGCATCATATCATTAGTGATGGATGGTCTCTGGAGATTTTAACCTCTGAAATTATAGATTGCTATATGCAATTTGAATCAGGAAGTAATGATGTATTACCAAATTTACCTATACAATTTAAAGATTATGTAAGTTGGTTGGAAGAGAAAAATAATGAGGACTCACAGAAGAAAGCCAAACAGTATTGGTTAGATAAATTTCAGGGAGAAATACCGATACTGGATTTACCAAGGTTTAAAAACAGACCTTTGATAAAGACCTACTCAGGAAAAGAGCTAAACTACCGTTTTTCTGAGGAGATCTTATCTGGGTTAAAGGTGTTTTCTCAGAAATATCAAGTAACCCTATTTATGACTCTTATGTCGGGGGTAAAAGCTTTACTCTCTAGATATAGTAATCAAAAAGATATTATTGTTGGTACACCGATAGCAGGAAGAGAGCATCCTGATTTAGAATCCCAAATAGGATTGTACATTAATACTCTGGCAATTCGGACGCAATTTGATAAAGAAGATTGTTTTGTAGATATACTTCAAAAAGAGAAAAATCAACTGTTAGAAGCATATGCACATCAGAGTTATCCTTTTGATAAATTAGTCGAGGAACTTCGTTTGGCAAGAGATACATCAAGATCGCCATTATTTGATGTAATGGTAGTATTACAAAACCAAAAACAGTTATCAGGTTTTCAAAACAGATCAGAGCTAGCAAACATAAAGGTAGATGAGTTTAAAATCAAACAAGAAACGGCTCAGTTTGATTTGTCATTTGCATTTGTAGAAAATAAAGGATTATCATTAGATATATCATACAATACAGATATTTATGAAGAATCATTTGTAAAAGGTATCTTTTTACACTTAGAAAACTTGTTTGAGCAAATATTAATATCACCCGATATGAAAGTAGAAGACATTGATCTTCTAACTGCTACAGAAAAACAAACACTTTTAGTAGATTTTAATGATACTCGTACTGATTATCCAAAAGACAAAACAGTAGTAGATTTGTTTATCGGTCAAGTAAAAAAGACTCCTGATAACATAGCGTTGATTTTTGAGGAAAAAAAAATCACATACAGAGAATTGGATGAAGAATCTAATCGTTTGGCAAATTTTCTAATATCCAATTATGATGTAGGTTTAGAAGATTTGGTTGGAATTAAGTTGCATAGGGGGCAATGGTCGATTATATCGTCATTAGCAATCTTAAAAGCTGGGGGAGCTTTTTTATCAATAGATTCAGACTATCCAGAACAACGAATAGAATATATTGAAAAAGACAGCAATTGTAAAGCGATAATAGATGATGGGTTTCTAGAGGCTTTTAAAAGAGAAAAGAAAACCTCAAAAACTCTTCCCGATATATCAACTAAGCCAAACAATTTGGCATATGTAATTTATACTTCTGGATCGACAGGAAAGCCTAAAGGAACATTAGTTGAACATCAGCCTATTGTGAGATTGGTTAAAAATACAAATTATGTAGATGTTGGTTGTGGGGACAAAATTTTGGGCTTGTCTAGCTTTTCATTTGACGGTTCTATCTTTGATGTTTTTATGCCTCTTTTGAATGGGGCAACTTTAGTCGTATCATCAAAAAATATCTTTTTAGATATGGATAGATTTGATGATATATTGGCAAACCAGGCTATAGATTGCTTTTTCATAACGACTGCTTTATTTAATACTCTAGTCGAATCGGAACTAGAATCGGTAAAGAATCTAAAATATATTTTGTTTGGAGGAGAACAGGTATCAATAAAACATGTAAGACGATTTAAAGAATTATATCCTAATGTTAGGCTTCATCATGTGTATGGACCTACAGAAAACACAACCTATTCTACTTATTATAGGATTGATAATATTCCAGAAGGTGATATACAAACAATACCAATCGGATCAGGAATATCAAATAGTACATGTTATATTCTAGATGAAAACCGCTATCCCGTTCCTATAGGTGTAATTGGAGAAATATATCTTGGAGGGGATGGGTTAGCAAGAGGCTATCTGAATCATGAAGATTTAACATCAGAAAAATTTATACCTAGTCCTTTTAAATCTGAAGAGCGACTATATAAAACCGGTGATTTGGCAAAATGGTCTCCGGATGGGGTAATAGAATTTTCGGGGAGAAAAGATACTCAGGTTAAAATACGAGGATATCGTATTGAACTAGGAGAAATTGAGAATGTGCTAGCACTGCAACCTAATATACAGCAAGCTGTAGTTACGGTTCAGAAGCAAAAAACAGGTTCGATATTGATAGCATATGTTGTTTCAGATTCAGAAATAAATGAGCAAGAGTTAAAAGTTAATCTTGGTAAATATTTGCCTGAGTATATGATACCCAGTTTGTATGTCACTTTGGAGATTATTCCATTAACTATAAATGGCAAAGTTGACAAAAAATCCCTACCAGAGATTACAGAAGAAAGCAGATCATCTCAAGAGTACATTGCGCCAAGGACAATGTTAGAGCAACAGCTGGTAGAGATATGGCAAGATGTATTGGGCATAGAAAAAATTGGGGTTACGGATAACTTTTTTGAATTAGGAGGGCATAGTTTGATGATTTCTCAAGTGATTAACCGTATTTCTAAAAAAATGGGTAAAACGGTGTCATATGAACTGTTTTATAATAATTCGACTATAGAAATGTTATCCCATGCTTTAAAAGATCAGGGGTACGAACCAATAGATAAAGTAGCCAAATCTGATTTTTACCCAGCAACACCTTCTCAGCAAAGGCTATGGTTTTTAAGCCAATTTGAAGAAGGCGCTCGGGCATATCATATTAATGGAGCAGTGACATTAGAAGGGGATTTAAACTTAAAGAATTTTGCAAAATCCTTTTATTATGTCGTTGATCGTCATGAAATATTACGTACATATTTTAAGAATAACGAAGCAGGGGTATTACAACAATACATTATGTCAGTTTCTGATATGGATCTTAATATATCTATAGAAGATTTTTCTCAATCAGAATTTCCTGATCAGGATATTAGAGAGGATCTCTCGGAAGAGCAAAGTAAAGCATATGATTTATCCCAAGCTCCATTACTAAAAGCTAAACTTTTAAAAAGGAGTAATAAAAGTTTTGTGTTTTTTCTATCGATGCATCATATTATTAGTGATGGTTGGTCATTAGAAATTCTTACCTCTGAGATTATAGAAGGTTATAGACAATTACAATTAGGAGAATCACTAGCATTACCTGATTTATCCATACAATTTAAAGATTATGCAGTTTGGTTATCCAAAACAAACCTTGCCAAAATACATAAAGAATCAAAAGAATACTGGTTAAATGTTTTTAAAGAAGATATACCAGTTTTAGAATTGCCAAGTTTTAAAAAACGACCATTGGTAAAAACGTATTCAGGAAATACATTAGTACATAATTATTCAGAAGAGGTTTTATCATCGTTAAAAAGTTTTTCAAAAGAATATCAAGTAACGTTATTTATGATACTAATGTCTGTTGTAAAAACGCTACTTTCTAGATATAGTAATCAAAAAGATATTATTGTAGGTACACCCATTGCAGGGAGAGAGCATCCTGATTTAGAATATCAAATAGGACTGTACCTTAATACTTTGGCAATTCGAACAAGATTTGACGAAACCGATAGTTTTTTAAACGCCTTACAAAAAGAAAAACAACAATTATTAAAGGCATATTCTAATCAGGGATTTCCTTTTGATCTATTGGTAGAGCAACTAAATTTGAAACGAGACACTTCCAGATCTCCTTTGTTCGATGTAATGGTAGTGCTACAAAATCAAAAACAACTATCTGGTTTTATCAATAAGACATATATAAAAGATTTAATCGTTAATGAATTTGATCTTGATTCACAATCAGCGCAATTTGATTTGTCCTTTGCCTTTGTAGAAAAAGATAATGGTTTATCACTAAGCATCTCATTTAATACTGATATTTATCAGGAATTCTTTATAAAAAATATTTTCTTACATCTGGAAAATATGCTATCCCAAGTATTGCCATCTCCATCTATAAAACTTGGAGCTATAGATTTATTAACAAAAGACCAAAAACAAATCATATTAGAAGAATTTAACGATACTAAGATCTCTTATGATTTTGATAAAACAATAGTTGATATTTTTGAAGAACAAGTTGTAAAAACACCAAATGCATTTGCTGTTGAATATGAAGGAGAATCCTTATCATATAATATACTTAACGAATTATCAAATCAGTTTGCTGCCTATCTAATAGAGAAAAGAAAAATCTCTAAAAATGATTTTGTTGGAGTAAAGTTAGTAAGGAACGAAAAGTTATTAATTACACTGTTGGCAGTACTTAAATCTGGGGCTGCTTATATTCCTATCGATGTAAATTATCCTAAAGAAAGAATTGATTATATAGAAAAGGATAGTAATTGTAAACTGGTAATTGATGATAATGAATTAAGACTTTTTCTGGAAACCCAGAAGAGTTACTCAGTAAAAAACACAAAAAAAACTAAAAGTTCTAATGATTTAGCTTATGTAATCTATACCTCAGGTACTACAGGAAAACCTAAAGGGGTAATGATAACACATAGAAATGCTGTCTCAATGATTAATTGGGCAAAGGATGAATTCAAAAATACAGATTTTGATACGACGTATGCATCTACATCTCATTGTTTTGACCTTTCCGTTTTTGAAATCTTTTATACATTATCTGTAGGGAAAAAAATAAAATTACTGGATAGTGCATTAGAGATAGGTCGGCATTTACAAAATGACAGCAAAGTGTTGTTGAATACCGTTCCTTCTAGTATTAGAAATTTACTGGATAATGAATGTGATTTAACACCGGTGAGTGCTTTTAATTTGGCAGGAGAAGTTTTTCCTGGGGATATAGCAAAACAACTACAATCATTTAATGCCGAGGTTAGGAACTTATATGGTCCATCAGAGGATACCACTTATAGTACTTGTTACAAATTATCAGATAACGCTACATACAGGTCAATTCCGATAGGAAACCCCATTGCAAATACCAAAGCATATATCTTGGGTGATCACATGCAATTATTGCCGCCTGGAGTTACAGGTAAGTTGTACCTCTCGGGGGCAGGAGTTGCCAAGGGCTATTTAAATCAGAAAGAATTAACCGAAGAAAAGTTCATAGAAAACCCATATTGCAAAGGCGAGCGTATGTATGATACGGGGGATATGGCTAGATGGAACCCAGAAGGTAAAATAGAGTTTTTAGGTAGGCAAGATAACCAGGTAAAGGTTAGGGGGTATCGTATAGAGCTAGAAGAAATTGAACATGTTTTACAAGAAGAAAGGAATATAAATCAAGCAGTGGTCTTGATTAAAGAAATACAAGCCGAAAAGCATATTGTAGCTTACCTTATAGGGGAAGATATAGTGGTTAAACAAGTACGAAATAATTTATCAAATAAGCTTTCGAGCTATATGATACCTGCACACTACTTAATTATAGATTCGATACCACTAACCCCCAATGGAAAAATAGATAAAGAGAAACTGCTGGCATTAGAAGTAATCAAAAGTGATACAATAAAGTATGTAGCACCAAAAACCGATATAGAAAAACGATTGGTTACTATATGGCAAGAAGCATTAGGGGTGCCAAAAATAGGGATAACTAACGATTTCTTTGAATTAGGAGGACATAGTTTAAAAGCTACTCAAATACTATCAATAGTAGATAAAGAATTTGATGTGTCCATAAATATTCAAGAATTATTTACACATCCTACAATTCAAAATTTAGCGATGAGTATCGAAAATGCCAAATGGTTACTAGAGGTAGAATATGATCAATCGGCTAAAAAAATTACCATATAGAACATGAATACAGCTTCTTTAATAAAAGGATTAAGAGAAAACGGGGTGGTTGTAAAGTTAGTTGATAACCAGCTAGAAGTAATCTTGTTGAAAGAAAAAACCGATGAAAACCTTCTTGAAGAACTAAAAAAACACAAGCAAGAAGTAATCGATTACTTATCATTAATTTCTAATAAAGATAGGTATAAGGAAATTCCAAAAGTGAAAAAATCGGATTCTTACCCTGTATCCAATGCACAGCTTAGAATATGGTTAGAATCTCAAACAGAAAAAGCTTCTGTGGCATACAATATGCCTTTTGAAATATATTTGACAGGGATTTATGATATTGCAATTTTGGAAAAAGCAATACGGTATATAACTGGGAGGCATGAAATATTGAGAACTGTATTTAAGTTAAATTCTAAAAAAGAACTAAGACAATATATACAATCGCAAAAAGAAACGCATTTTAAGATTGATTATAAGGATTTTAGGGAAAACCCCAATCCAAAAAATCAAGCTCAAAGCTATATAAAAGCACAAACCAATATTCCTTTTGATTTAGAACAAGGACCTTTAATAAAAGTAAGTGTATTACAATATAAAACTGAAGGCTATATTTTCTTTTGTAATCTTCATCATAGTATTTGTGATGCATGGTCTCTTCCAATTTTAAAACGAGAAATCCTCACCGTATATAAGAGTCTGAGCGCTGGTAAAAAACCAGAACTACCAGAATTGAGGATTCAATACAAAGATTACGCTTCGTGGTATACAAATAAGTTACAAAGTAAGTCATTAATACAGCAGGAAAAGTACTGGCTGAACCAATTTTCAGATGAAATTCCTACACTTGAATTTCCATTAAAAAAGACACGGCTTCCCGTAAAAACCTATAATGGACAGACGTTAAAAGCATATTTCGAGAAAAAACAAACAGAGATGATCCGTACATATCAGCATCAAAAAGGAGGCTCTCTCTATATGGTGATGTTAGGCACGCTTTATGTAATGCTTGGTAAATATACTGGTGCTAATGATATTAGTATCGGTAGTCCGTTTGCTGCCCGAGAACATGCTGATTTGAAGAATCAAATAGGGTTCTATACCAATACTTTGGCAATAAGAAATAAACTTGAAAAAACAGACACCTTTAACGGTTTCTTTAGAAAAGTAAAACAATCAGTTTTAGAAGCCTATAATAATCAGCAGTACCCTTTTGAAGAGCTAGTAAAAAATCTAAAAATAAAAAAGGACCCTTCAAGAAACCCTCTTTTTGATGTAATGCTAGTAGTATTGCCCAATGACACAGTATCAGAAGATGAAATCAATGAGGTAGAAATAAATACTATTAGTGTAGAAAAAAATACAACCAGTAAATTCGATCTTTTGTTTTGCATAGAAGAAATAGGAAGAAATATTTCTTTTAAGATAGAATATAATACTGATTTATATGAAGAATCTATTATCAGACAATTTATAGAGCATTACAAAAAAGTGGTCGAATTACTACTGCTAAGACCCGATGAAAAAGTAGCTACTATTAATTATTTGCCTAAAGAAGGAGTGTATAATGAAGAAATTGATCTGAAAAAATACCAACCTAAAACAGTAATTTCATTATTTGAAGATCAGGTAGTAAAAACTCCTGAAGCGATTGCGGTTTATTATAAGGATACATTTTTAACATATCAGCAATTAAATGAATTTGTAAACCAAATAGCCTCCTGTTTAAAACAACTTCCCCAAATAACTACAAAAAATGTCGGAGTACTATTAGATCGTTCACATTACAATGTGATAGCCATGCTGGGAGTAATAAAATCTGGAGCTTGCTATGTGCCGATAAATGCCGAATACACTGAAGATCGTAAACAATTTATAATAAACGATGCAGAAATAGAAACTGTTATTTCAACTACCGATATATGTAAAGCACCTCTTATAGATCAGGCAAAAGTTATTCATTTGGATACGTTTGATTTTTCTGAGTGGAATTCTAAAAACCCAGTTATTGTCAACTCATTAGATGATACAGCTTTTATTATCTACACTTCTGGGTCTACAGGAAATCCAAAAGGAGTTGCTCAAACACACAAAATGCTAAGCAATCTTACTCAGTGGAATATACATGATGCTTGTATATCGTTGGGATCTAGGCATTTGCAGTACACTTCGTTTAGTTTTGACGTATCTATACAAGATTGCTGGTTCGTATTAAGTAGCGGAGGAACATTGTATGTTACTCCCGAATCAATGAAAATTGATTTTTTTAAACTTTCTCAATACATAGTAAAAAATAAAATAGAAGTTCTTTCATTCCCATTTTCGGCATTATCAAATTTTTTTAAATATGTAGATAAAGAATTTTATAAAAAACATAGATTAAAACATATTATTTCATCAGGAGAACAGCTCACAATAGACAGTGCTTTAGAAAGATTTTTATTAAATTCTTCAGAAGTAAAACTTCATAATCACTATGGTCCATCAGAAACGCATGTAGTTACCAGTTATACATTATCAATAGAAGAAAATAATGTTTTGCAATATGTTCCTATAGGAAAACCTATAGCCAATACTGTTATACATATATTAGATTCTAACCTTCAACCTGTACCACAAAAAGTTACCGGAGAGATTTACATAGGAGGAGATAATTTAGCAAAAGGCTATGTGAAACTACCCGAATTAACAAAAGAGCGTTTTATCGTAAATCCATTTCAAAAAACAGAACGTTTATATAAAACAGGAGATTTGGGATATAAAGACGATAAAGGAATTATAACTTATCTAGGAAGAAATGATGATCAGGTAAAGATTAGAGGATATAGAATAGAACTAGCCGAAATAAAGAATACTCTCTTATCATTAAATAACATCCACCAGACCTTTATAGACATTATCGATAGAAAGGGTGAAAAAGTAATTGTCGCGTTTATCACGGGTACTGATGAAGTAGATAAACAATTTTTAAGAAAACAACTTAGTAAGCGATTACCAGAGTATATGATTCCTTCTTATATGGTAGTTACCGACTGTATTCCCCTTACATCAAATGGAAAGATTGATAAAAAAAGGCTACCTGATGTAACAGACGAAGCATTGACTAAAGCAAAATACGTAGCTCCCAAAACTCAAATAGAAATAGAATTAGTGCGTATTTGGGAAAACGTACTGGAAGTTTCTTCTATTGGAGTTCTGGACAATTTTTTTGAACTGGGAGGGCACTCGCTATATATAACTCGTATGTTATATGAAATAAATGAAACCTTTGATGTTAAACTACAAGTAAAAAATGTCTTTGCGTCACAAAATATACAAGAATTGGCTAAGTTAATTGAGGATGAGGTAGTATTTAAAAATGGCATATCTGCAAATCAAACAGAACAAATAAAAAACGACAAAAATTCAGAAGTATGGGAAATCTAAGCATTAAACAAAAATTGACTGAATTAATTCAAAAAAGAATAAGTTTTGAGGTTTCTCAGGATAAGCTATTGATAAAAGGAGATTTGGGTGCTTTAAATGATGAGGATAAACAATTTTTGAAAGAGAATAAGAAAGATATTATTTCTTTAATCGAAAATCAAACGCAAGAAATTCCCCTAGTACAAAAACTAGATAAGAGTATTTCTAAACCTCTTTCGTTTTCTCAACAAAGCTTATGGCTTTTGGATAAAATTAATAATGGTAGCCATCATTACAATTTAAGTTCTGCTTTTAAATTAACGGGTAAAGTTAACTACAAAGCACTGGATCAAACCTTTTTAACCATCCTTCAAAGGCATGAAAGTTTACGAAGTTATTTTTTGGTTGATCAATCAGGAGAACCAATTCAAAAGGTTCAAACTATAACCGATTTTCAAAGTACTATTGAAGAATTAGATGCATTATCAGAGAATTATGAGTTAGATATAGCACAAAAAATAGAAGAGGAAGCTTGTAAGGTATTTGATTTAACTAAAGATATGTTACTAAATGTTCGACTTCTAAAACTAAAGAGAGAAGAACATATTTTAATCGTTACCATGCACCATATAGCATCAGATGGTTGGTCAATGGGGATTTTAATTAATGAATTCAATACGTTGTATTCCAGTTATGTTAAGGGAGAACCCAACCCTTTACCAAAATTGAATATACAATACGCAGATTATGCATATTGGCAAAGACAATGGTTAACAGGTAAGGTTCTGGATGAACAGATAAATTACTGGAAAAATCAACTTTCTGATTTGCCAGTAGTACATAGCCTACCATTAGATAAACCTAGACCAGTTATGCAAAGTTTTAATGGGAAAACATATAATTCTCATATACATAAAAATGTACTAAAGTCTTTATATGACTTATGTCGATCAGAGAGTGCTTCATTATTTATGGGAATACATGCAGCATTTAGTGTTTTACTGGCAAGATATAGTAACGAAAAAGATATTGTAGTAGGAACTCCTATAGCAAATCGAGAACAAGCTGAAACATCCGATCTAGTAGGTTTTTTTATGAACCTTTTAGTTTTAAGAAGTGACTTATCGCAAAAACCTAGTTTCGTAGAATTGCTGAGACAAAGTAAAAAAATGCTAGAGGGAGCATATGAACATCAACAAATGCCTTTCGAAAAATTGGTAGAAAAACTAGAAGTAAAAAGGAATCTAAGCCATAATCCATTGTTTCAAGTTTTACTAACACTTCACAATACTCAAGAAGTAGAATTTTCTTTGCCAGAAGTGGTCATGGAACCTGTTAATAATGATAACGAAAGCAGTGCCAAATATGATTTTAGCTTGAATATAAGAGAAGATTCTGAAGGCTTGCATTTGTCATGGGAGTATAACACAGATCTATTTGAAGAAAGTACTATAATTCTAATGACTGAACATTTCGAAACATTGCTAATTTCTCTATTAGATACTCCAAATGAAAACGTTTTTAAAACAAACATGATCAATGAAATAGAGGAAAGAAATATTTATAAACATCTACAAGGAGAAATAGTAGAAATAAGTAAGGATGATAGTGTGATTGAATCATTTGACTATCAGGTTAAAAACCTACCGAATGAAACAGCTATTATTTGCAATGATATTTCTTATAGCTATAAAGAATTGGGAGAAAAAGTAGATTCGATTACTTGTCTATTACTGGATCAAGGAGTGCAAAATGGGGATCATGTTGGGATATGCGTGTTACGAAATGTTGAAATGGTAGCTACAATTTTTGCCTGTTTTAGAGTAGGAGCCGTATATATCCCACTTGATCCAGTTTACTCTTCCGAAAGAAGAAACCAAATTATACTTGATGCTCAACTAAAATGTATCGTCACATTAAAACCATTAAGTGAATTGTATCTAAAAGAAGTATCAAATGAAGTTTTCGTTTATCTTGATCAGCAGAAATTTCAAGAAAATAGAAAAGTAGTACCAAATTACAATGATAGTAATGTAGCGTATATCATTTTTACATCAGGGACGACAGGAAAACCAAAAGGTATTGAAGTCACTCACAAAAACTTAAATAACCTTTTAAAAGGGCTAGATATATCATTTGGTAATCAAACCCAACAAAAGTGGCTAGCACAAACTAGTATGAATTTTGATATTTCTGTTTTAGAATTGATTTGGACAATTTCAAGAGGGCAAACTATAGTACTACAACAGTCAAGCCCATTTAAATTACTATCACCAGATAAGTTAAGCCCTGCAAAAGAAATTGATTTTAGTGTTATGTTTTTTGGAGCAGATAAAAATGATGACAAATATGAGGTACTATTAGAAACAGCAAAATTCGCAGATAAAAACGATTTTTCTGCAATATGGACACCAGAACGTCATTTCGGAGAATTTGGGGGAGCATTTGCAAGCCCTTCTGTATTAGGATCGGCATTATCTGTATTAACCCAAAATATAAGTATTAGAGCAGGTAGTGTTGTTTTACCTTTACATGACCCTATTAGTATTGCAGAAGAATGGTCTATAGTCGATAATTTGAGTAATGGAAGAGTAGGTGTGAGTATTGCTTCAGGATGGCATCCAAATGATTTTGTTATTTCAAATTCAGATTACAATAATCGTCGTCAGGAAATGAGAAATAGAGTAGCAGAACTAAAAGCCCTTTGGAAAGGTGAACCCGTCATAAGAAAAAATGGAGTAGATAAGGATTTTACTATTAAAATTCGACCTACTCCAATTCAAAAAGAATTACCAATATGGATTACAGCGGCAGGTAATCCAGAAACCTTTAGGTATGCCGGAGAAATCGGGGCGAATATTCTTACTCACATGCTTGGGCAATCTCAGGAAGAATTAGAAAAGAATATTAAAACTTATCATAAAGCATTAATAGATAATGGTTTTAATATTGAAGACAAGAAAGTTTCTTTAATGCTTCATACCTATATTGATTCATCAGAGAATGCCGCCTTAGAAATTAGCAAGAAACCTTTTAAAGAGTATTTAGGATCTTCAATAAAATTAATGGAGCCAATAGCTCAAGAACTTGGGCTGGATGTGCATACCCAAAGTGAAGAGCTGATCGAAATGGCTTATCAAAAATTTAGTAAAGAAAATACATTATTTGGTTCTCCTGAATCTTGTCAGAAAATGTTGTTTAGTATTCAAAATATTGGAGTTACAGAAGTAGCATGTTTGGTGGATTTTGGTGTCGAAAGCGAAAAAGTATTATCAGGACTGGAAAAAATTGTTGAAACTAAAAATATATACCGATCATACACAGAGCTCAATAAATTACTACATACAGATAATCAAAAAACAGAATTAGACCTGATTCATGACTATAAGGTTACCCATGTACAAATGACACCATCACAGTCAAAACTTGTGGTTGATCTTTACAATCAGACTCAAAATAAAGATTTATCCTCGGTTCAACATTGGCTTATTGGAGGAGAAGCAATACAGCAGGATTTGGTAAAAGGGCTTAGCTCAGTTATTAATTCTAATTGTAGATTGTATAATATGTATGGACCTACAGAAACAACCGTTTGGTCTGCATGGAGGCAAATCAATACTAAAGATATTAATATAGGTAACCCAATAATTAATACAGAGGTACTATTACTTAATGAGTATGAACAACAAGTGCCTTTAGGAATGATAGGAGAATTTTGTATAGGAGGATTTGGTGTAGCAAAAGGATATTACAATAACCCTGAACTTACTAATAAAAACTTTAAGAGTATAAATAACCCTTATTTTGATAATAACAGATTTTATAAAACAGGTGATTTGATGAAGCTAAATGCTAATGGTACTTTTGAGTACATTGGCAGAAGAGATAATCAAATCAAGATTAGTGGCTATAGGATAGAACTCGAAGAGATAGAGAAGGCAATTTCTAACGTTTCTGGTGTTAAAGATTGCAAAGTAGTACCAATCATAAAAGATAATGAGACATTCTTGTCAGCATACGTTGTAAAAGAAGATATTGTTTATGGAGAGTATGAAAACCTACCTGTAGAAAAACAAGCAAAGCCGTTTCATTTTACAGACGGCAGTACAGTGTACCATCAGTCCGATCGCCAATTGGCAATGTTATATCAGGAAATTATAGAAGATGGTATATATTTTAAACATGGTATATCTATACCAGAAAATGGTCTGGTTCTGGATATAGGAGCAAATATAGGAACATTTAGTATAGATGTAAATCAAAGGCAGCCTAATGCGACTATTATTGCATTTGAACCTATTCCACAGATTTTTTCGGCTTTGAAGAAAAACTTCGAACATCGCCAAATAAAAGGGCGTGTTATGAATTATGGAGTTTCGAATAAAAAAGAAAGAGCAACATTTTATTACTATCCAGAAATGGCAGGCATGTCAGGTAGGTTCGCAGATAAGGAAACAATATTGAGCGCGATTGAAAAATATATAGAACATGATAAAGAAATATTAGATCAAGGAGCTAATAATATAGCAGAGGAAAAACAAAAAATAGCACAATCACTCTATGAGAATATAGATGGTCCAGATGGTTTGTCAGAAGAGTTCAAACAATACTTGTCATCTCTTTATGTTTCTGAAGAAGTGGACTGTCAGTTAACAACAGTTTCTGACATTATAGATGAGTTAAACATACAAACAATTGATTTATTAAAATTAGATGTAGAAAAAAGTGAATGTCTGGTTTTAGATGGAATTCGGTCAGAACATTGGTCAATGATTCGTCATCTTGCAGTTGAGGTAGATGGGGACAATAATTTGGATAGTATTACAAAACTGCTTCATAAGAATGGGTATGTCATAAATGTCGAAGAGTTGATTATGAGTGATACCAATGTGCCAAAAGAAGAAAATACCTATATGCTATATGCAACTAATCATAACCATGGGATAAAACAAAATGATACTGTTATTGAGCAATTACAAGCTCAAACGAATGAGGACACTATTATAAACACCTTAAAACGGAAGCTTCCTGAGTATATGAACCCCAGGGATATTGTTTTTGTGCCTTCAATACCATTGATGGAAAATGGAAAAGTGGATATGGTAAGATTAAAAGAATTCAAGCCGCAAAAAGTAGCCTCTAATGATATTCCACAGTTAACAAATAAAATGGAATTAGATATTTATCGTATCTGGTGCGAAGTTTTGAACAAGGAAAATATCCCTAGCCATATCAGTATTTTTGAAGCTGGAGGAAATTCTATTAAAATAGTTTTGTTACATGAAAAACTACAAACAGAGTTTAATGTTAAGTTTTCTTTAATAGAACTGTTTCGTAATACTACAATCCCACAACAAGCAAAATTGATTCAAAACACGAATAATCAAGAAGATACTAATACCATTAAAAAAGCTGTAAATAAAGGTGCGCTAAGAAGAAATGCCCGGGCAAATAAAGTTAACTGATATAATCTGGAAAAAATGAAACAAGTTTCTGAAAATGATATTGCTATAATAGGAATGGCTGGCCGTTTCCCTAAAGCAGAAAATATAGATGAATATTGGCAAAATCTCGTTAATGGTGTAAATAGTATTTGCAAAGCTGATGAAGAGAAAATTCATGCTTCTGGAATTTCAATGGATGTTTTGAACCATAAACGTTTTGTTAATGCAAGTTCAAGGCTTGAAGATGCCAAATATTTTGATGCAGATTTCTTTGGGCTATCAAATTCAGAAGCCTTAATTATGGATCCTCAAATTCGGCTGTTATTGCAAACAAGCTGGCATGCAATTGAAGATGCGGGATATGATGTAAGCCGCCTAGATCTATCAATAGGCAATTTTTGTGGAATGTCGACCAACTCATATTTGTTGCGCACTTTGAACACAAATTCTAAAAAAGAGCTAACAGACCCTTTATTATATAGGATTTTGAATGAAAAAGATTTTTTGGCAACGTGGATTTCGTATAAACTTAATTTAACAGGACCAGCCATGAGCCTTCAAACTGCCTGTTCAACTTCATTGCTAGCTGTACATTTGGCGTGTCAAAGTTTATTGAATTATGAATGTGATATGGCTTTGGCAGGAGGAGTATGTTTTGACTCAGATCAAGGTATAGGTTATATGCATGTGCCAGAATCTATATATTCAAAAGATGGTACTTGTCGCCCTTTTGATAGTGAAGCAAGTGGTACAGTTACTGGTGATGGAGTAGGGACCATTGTTCTCAAAAGAGCAACCGATGCAATCAAAGATAAAGATAATATCTACGCACTAATCAAAGGCACAGCAACTAATAATGATGGAGGAAACAAACAAGGATATACAACTCCAAGTGTAAACCTTCAGAGAGATGTTATTCTCGAAGCTATGGCAGTAGCAGATATTCACCCAGAAACTATTGGTATGATAGAAGCTCACGGAACAGGAACTTTAATAGGTGACCCTATAGAAGTATCAGCACTTTCAGAAGCATTTCGTCAATATACCAAAAAGAACCAATATTGTGCTATAGGGTCTGTAAAAAGTAATATAGGACACTTGGATGCAGCAGCAGGAATAGCTTCAATCATCAAAGCAGCATTATGTGTTAATAAAGGTGCTTTTGTACCTAGTATTAATTTTTCAAAACCAAATCCTACACTCCAATTAGAGTCTTCTCCTTTTTATGTAAGTCAAACCCATATGCCTTGGTCGGATCACTTTGATATTCGCAGAGCAGGGGTTAGTTCTTTAGGAGTAGGAGGAACTAATGTACATATCATAGTAGAGGAACCTCCGCAAATAATCAAACAAAAAACGTGTAAAAGACCGTTTGTGATAGCCTTGTCTGCATTAAATCAAAACAACCTGAGTATACAAAAACAACAGTTGGCAGAACATATACGTAAAAACCAGGAGATATTACTAGAAGATGTTGAATATACAAATATATACGGAAGAAAGACTATGCCTCACCGATTCAGCGCAGTGTGTAATGATAAGGAAGAATTGATAGCTCAATTAGTTGGAGGTCAAAATGAAAAATGTTATCAAGGATATGGTGAAATATCTGAAGGAGTATTTCTGTTTCCAGGGCAGGGGAGTCAATATCCAAATATGGCTAATGATTTATATCATAATCATGAGGCTATTAGAAAAGATATGGACTATTGTTTTGAATACTTGAAATCATTATATCAGGTTGATTTTAAAAAAATAGTTTTCTCTGATAATAGTGAAATGCTAAATAAAACAGAGAATACACAAGTATCATTGTTTATAGTTGAATATTGCTTGGCTAAAGAATTATTAAAGTCTGGCATTACGCCAAAAGCTATTATTGGTCATAGTTTAGGAGAATATGTAGCCGCTTGCGTGGTTGGCTGTATTTCGTTAGAAGATGCTTTAAAATTGGTTTATCACCGTGGAAGGCTAATGGGGGCAATGCCAAAAGGAGCTATGCTTTTGGTTCAATCGGCACAAAGTGAACTTGATTCTTTCCTATTAGATACAATATCTATTAGCGTATTTAATACTCATGATAATATTGTTGTTGGTGGTACAGAAGAAGATATTCGACAACAAAGCATGTTATTTGAAATAAATAATATCAAATATAGAGCATTAAAAGTATCGCATGCATACCATACCCAAATGATGAGTGATGTATTAGATGACTATGAAAAAATCTTATCAGAGATCGATTTTAAGTATTTTAGTACTAAAATATTCTCAACATGCACAGGGAGCTTGGTTGATCCAAAATTATTTTGTTCAAAGCAATACTGGCTAGATCAGATAGTACACCCTGTAAAATTTTTGGATGCGGCTAAGGATATAACTGATTATGTATCAAATCCAACTTTTATCGAGGTTGGACCGGGCAATGGTCTGTCTTCTTTTGTCAAAGCAATTTTTGACCAACAAGTAAGTACAGTTAGTCTGCTCCCAAGGACGTCAACCAAAAATGATTCATTAAATAATTTTTATGAAAAAAAGGCACTTCTTTATATAAAAGGATTGGTATTTGATGCACCTCAAACACATGAGGGAAAAAGAATTTCCTTACCAGGTTATGCTTTTTCCAAGAATTATTTCTGGAAGCCTAAAGTCAATATTGAATATAATGATTTCAAAGAAATAACAGAATCTTACCATCATACAAATGATAAATACTTAAGTGACAGGTTAAGGTCTTCTATTGAAGTTGTAATCGCTGACAAGAATAAAGTTTCGGTTGAGTTATTAAGTAATTTAAACGATTTACATACGCGATATTTAAATGACATCAAAAAACTGTTTCATATAGAAGATGAAGAAGTACATGATACGATTGAAGTATTATATGATAACATTTCATTCCATAAGGAGAATGATTCATTGCCAAATGGTATAGAGTTAAGTAACAAAAGAAATGTTAATAATGTTTTTGTAGAACCCGAAACAGATATTGAGAAAAGTATTGCTAAGCATTGGAGTGGTATTTTGGGATATCACCCAGTAGGTGTTTTAGATAATTATTTTGAAGTCGGAGGTAATTCTTTATTGGCTACTCAGTTGATTAATGAAATTATGAAAGAGATAAATGTTGAGTTGACAATTGTAGATGTTTTGTCAAATAGTACGATTAAGGATTTAGCTCTTATAATTGAAGAGAAACAATGGTTAAGTAGTGAAGATCAATTGTCAAATGAATTAATAATTTGATAACCAGCCATTACTTATTAGAATGATTTAAGTACTTCTACTGAAGTTAGCTGGTTAATTAAAATGCAGACCAATGAAAAACTTGCTCAAAGAATTAAGAGAAAATAACGTTTATATTTCATTACAGGGAGAAGATATCAAGTTAAAATTTGATAATGCAAAACCTTCGCCTGAGTTAGTATCAAAAATAAAAGAAAATAAAAAGGATATTATAAAATATTTAAAGAAAGAAGCCAATTCTAATAATAACCAGATAGTTATTCCTAAGGTTTCAGAATCCGATAATGGATACCCTTTATCATCTTCTCAAATGAGATTGTGGGTTTTATCTCAAATAAGAGAGAGTTCAGTAGCGTATAATATGCCATTTTATACTATTTCTAATATTGATTATAATATTCCGGCATTTGAAAAAGCAATAACTTCTGTGGTTGGTCGCCATGAAATTCTTAGAACCGTTTTTAGAGTAAATGACAATGGAGAAGTAAGGCAATGGGTTTTACCTTCAGAAGAATTTCAGGTACAATTAGAATTTAAGGATTTGTCAAACGAAAATGATTCCGAAACACGGGCAGTATCACATATAGAAGAAGATTATTTTTTGCCATTTAACCTAGTTGATGGACCTTTGATACGAGTAAAACTCATTAAAATAGCAGAAAACAAAACAGTATTTTATTTTAATATACATCATATTATTAGTGATGCATGGTCAATGGAAATAATAACTAGGGATACTTCAATGTTTTATAATGCGTATGAAAAAGACGAAACAATATCCCTACCAGAGTTAAACATTCAATATAAGGATTATGCTTCTTGGCAACAACAACAACTCAATACAATTGCTCATAATGCTAATAAGAAATATTGGATAGAACAATTAAAAGGAGATTTACCTGCTTTTGAGTTATCTAGTTCTGGTGAACGCCCTAAAGTAAAAACCAGTAATGGCAATAAATATTCGATTTATATCTCCAATACCCAGATAGACAGATTGAGAGCCTATGTTACAGAAAAAGAAGGAACTCTATTTATGGGGCTTATGGCTATTCTAAAAGTACTTATGCTTAAATATACAAATCAACGAGATTTAATCATAGGAACACCAATATCCGGTAGGGATCATATAGACCTTAAAGATCAAATAGGCTTTTATGTCAACACATTGGCAATTAGAAGTCAAATTAAAGAAAATATGACATTTGATATGTTTTTTACTTTAGTAAAGAAAACAATATTAGATGCGTATAAGTATCAACGCTATCCGTTTGATGCTTTGGTGGACGACTTACACCTAAAAAGAGATACCTCAAGAAGTGCTATTTTTGACGTGATGTTTGTGCATCAGAGCCCTACAGGTGATAGGGTAGAGCTTAAGTTTCCTGATGTATTTGAAAAAGAAAAAATAGAATATAATACGTCTAGTAAATTTGACTTGTTGTTTAACTTTGAAGAATATGTTGATGGAGCATTATTGCAATTGGAGTACAACTCTGATATTTATGAAGCTAGTTTTATTACTCAATTTATATCTCATTATATAAACCTATTGCAAGAATTGCCTAATCAATCAGAAAAGCTAATTAATCAAATATCTTGTCTTACTGCTCAAGACCTTGATACTCTAAAATTATTTAATAATACAGGTTTTGATGTACAGCAAAAAACGGTGGTTAACCTATTTTCTGAACAAGTATCTAAGACACCAGAAAGTATTGCGGTATTATGTCAGAATACAAGATTGACTTACAGTGATTTGGAGGAAAAAAGTAATCAATTAGCAAATTTATTAAGAGAGGAGTATAACATAAGTCAAGGAGAAATGGTAGGTGTTATGCTACCCCGTTCGGTTGATAGTGTAATTGCAATGATCGGAGTTGTAAAGGCTGGAGCCGTATATGTACCCATAGATTATCAATATCCGAGTCAACGTATATCCTATATATGTGAAGACGCTAACTTAGCTATTGTAATTACTAATAAAGATACAGATGCCTACATATCAGAGGCAGAATCACAATCTGTTTTGATAGATGAAAACATCTTGTCGAAATACCCTTCTTCAAAAAGCGATAATAGTCAATTAGACTCTGCAGCATTTGTAATTTATACATCAGGATCTATGGGGAAACCTAAGGGGGTGGTACAAACACATAAAATGTTAAGTAACCTTATCCAGTGGGATATTCATAATTGTAGAACAGATGTCGGATTAAAGTATTTACAATATGCCTCTTTTAGTTTTGATGTTTCACTTCAAGACATATTTTGTACTTTATGTTCTTCTGGCAGCATATATATAACAAATGAGCAGGAAAGATTTAACTATGGGCTTCTAAAAGATGTTATTCTCTCAAAATCCATTGAAGTATTATCTTTTCCTTATTCTGCACTAGTGAACTTTTTTCAGCATCACTCTATATCAGATTTTTCTGGGCATAGTATAAAACATATTGTAACAAGTGGTGAACAATTATATGTAAGAGGAAATTTAAAATCTTTTCTAGAACAGTACCCCAAGGTGCTTCTGCATAATCATTATGGTCCTTCCGAAACTCATGTTGTAACAAGTCATACAATGTCTGTTGAAAAAGAAACTTTAGCATACAGACCCTCAATAGGAAAACCTATTCATAATAGTACCATTTGTATTTTGGATGACGATCTTATGCCTGTTCCTATTGGTGTTAAAGGTGAGGTTTATATAGGCGGTCATAATTTGGCAAAAGGATATTTGAATCTAACCGACTTAACCAATAAACGCTTTATTATTAATCCTAAAGAGCCTCAAGAGCTTCTATACAAAACAGGTGATTTAGGGTTTTGGAAAAAAGATGGAACATTAGAATATTTGGGGCGACAGGATAAACAAATAAAAATAAGAGGGTATAGAGTAGAGTTAGAAGAGATTGCTACTAATTTGATTCAGTTAGAAGAAATAGAAGAAGCAATAGTAGTTATAAAAAAAGTATTAGAAGAAGAATATGTATGTGCTTATATCGTGAGTCATGACGAATCAATGGATATGAAAGAGGTTAGGAAGGGGTTAGAAGCAGTGTTACCAGTTTACATGATTCCAAACTTTTTTATAAGAGTAGATACTATACCATTGACATCAAATGGAAAAATAAATAAAGATGTATTACCCTCGCCTTTGTTAGAAGGAATTATCCAGCAAGAAGAATACATACCTCCCAGAGATGAAATGGAAACTAAATTGGTGGAGATTTGGCAGGAACTTTTAGGAATAAAAAGAATTGGTATAAATGAAAACTTTTTTGAGCTAGGAGGGCATAGTATAAAATTAATAAAACTAGTCAACTTGTATCACAAACTTTTTAATATCGAAATAAAACTAAAAGAACTATATGTTTTAACGACTATTGAAAAACATGCTGAATTGATAAGTACTTATGATTGGCTTGAAATTCAGGAAAAGAAACCTAACAAATACAACGAAACAATTACTTTTTAATTAAATACAAAAAGAAAAAGGCTTATCAGAACTATAGGGTAAGTATCTAACTATAAGATTAGCTTGTATTAATATAAAATAAACAACAATAGAATTCTAGCCAGAAAATTTTAAGAATGGTATTAGAAGACTAATTCATTACCTATTGACCTTTTTTCCAGGTTCCACAAATCAAAAGCTATTTTTTTTAGCATAAATAACACAAAAAAATAGATAAACAGATAGTACATTTCTATAAATAACAACTTGAAAAATATTATTCTTCAAGATTGTTATAAGAGTTTCATGAAATGAATTTCAAATTCAAAAAAACATTTATAAAAAATAAAAAATACTAATATGGAATCAATAGCAACCCTTCCATTTATATGGGATAAAAGTTCTTCAGATATAACATCTTTACCTGAATTATTACAGACAAAAGCTTCGGAGATCAAAAAAATATTGATTGAAAACGGAGCAGTTCTTTTTAAATCTTTTGGAATCGATGACGCGGTAAAACTTGAAGAGTGTGTTAATGCATTTCCTGGTAACTCTTTGGATTATGTTGACGGAAATTCACCACGAACAAAACTACATGGAAAAGTTTATACTTCAACAGAGCACCCTCCAGAAGAATTTATCTCATTACATAATGAGATGTCATATGGAAATCAATGGCCAAGCTATTTGTTTTTTTGTTGTGAAATAGCACCCGTAAAAGGAGGAAGTACGGTTGTAGCTGACAGTAGAGCTATTTTATCCGATCTTTCCGAAGAGACAAAAAGTGCATTTAAAGAAAAAGGAGTAGAATATATTCGTAATTTGCATGGAGGATATGGAGCAGGACCTTCATGGCAGGATACTTTTGAAACCAATCAAAAGGAGGTAGTTGAAAATTATTGTAAAACTAACGATGTTTTGTTTGCCTGGGATAGCGAAGATGGTCTTAGGCTTACACAAAAAAGAAAAGCAGTGATCCAACACCCTGTTTCTAATGAAGAAGTCTGGTTTAATCAGGCCGATCAATTTCATCCAAGTACAAATTCAAAAGAAGTATATGAAGCTTTAATGGAAATATATGGAGATGATCCTATGAGTATGCCTCAATATGTAACTTTCTGTGATGGAGAGGAAATTCCGTTAACAATGTTTGAAGAAATTCGATCTGTAGCCGAAAAAAATATGGTTACTTTTAAGTGGGAACAAGGGGACATGATGCTAATTGATAATATTCTTGCTGCGCACGGAAGAACTCCATTTGAAGGCTCACGTAAGATTTTGGTTTCTATGTCTGTTTGATAAACTATAAGAGTAGCTGGAGTTTTAGAGGTCAAATATTAATTCAACTATTGTTCTTTAATTATCAATAAGTTATTTCTAAGAATCGTCTGAAAAAAAACAATTTTAATTTCGAATCCAGTTTACTTACCAATCCTGAATACTAGGTTCAATACCAATCATACCTATTTAATTTTTTAGCAAAAACCTAAAACTATTTCACTCTTAAGAACTGTTGTGTAATTGCTTGTAAATGAATGTTTTTCTATAGAGACAGTCATGGTATGAGTAATAGATACTCAGTGTTTTTTACTAGAAATTTATCAATTAAAAAGCAAACAACTCATGAATAGTAATATTTTACACTTATTTAAGGAATTAAAAAAACTAGATGCTAACCTTTATTTGGAAGAAGGAGTATTAAAACTTAATATTAAACAAGGCTTACTAACTCAAGAGATCGCTGATACAATAAAATCTAATAAGGGTGAAATAATAGCTTTATTATCCGAAAGAAATAATAAGGATTATTTTGGGATAGAAGCTACCGCCATAAAAAATGCTTATCCTGTTTCCTCTGCTCAATATCGACTGTGGGTTTTAAGTCAGTTTGAAGGAAGTTCTGCAGCATATAATCTACCATATTCTGTAAAATTAGAAGGAGATTATGATATTCCTAATTTTAAGAAAGCAATTAGAAGTGTAATAGAACGTCATGAAATTTTACGCACAGTTTTTAGAGAAAATCAAGAAGGAGTTTTACAACAATTAGTCATTGAACAATCTGATTTTGATATTGTTTACAAAGATTTTCGAAAAAAAGAAAATCAGGAAAAATGTGCGAAAGAATATATTAAAAATGACTCCTATGTTTCCTTTGATCTAGAAAATGGTCCATTGATACGTGTATGTTTATTACAACTAACAGATAGAGAGTATGTTTTCTACTATAATATGCATCACATCATCAGTGATGGATGGTCTATAAATGTATTATCACGTGATGTAATATCTTATTATAAACATTTTGCTAATGGGGTAACCTTAGATCTTCCTAAACTAAAAATACAATACAAGGATTATACTACTTGGCAGTTGAATCAGTTAGAAAATGAAACTTATACAAACCATAAGAAATATTGGTTTGATAAACTTTCGGGTGATTTACCTGTTTTGGATTTACCAAACTATAAAAAACGCCCGTCTTTAAAGACATATAATGGGAGATATTTGACCGCCTGGTTAGATGATGAAGATACAATGGCTGTAAAAACATATGTCAAAGAAAAAGGAGGAACCTTATTTATGTTTTTGTTATCCTCTTTAAAAGTATTGTTTCATAGATATACTGGACTGGAGGATATAGTAATAGGTACTCCGGTTGCAGGTAGGGATCATTCTGACCTAGAAAATCAAATTGGGTTTTACCTCAATACATTAGCATTAAGAAATAAGATTAATGGGAATAACTCATTTGACAAGTTTTTCCAACAAGTAAAACAAGACTTGTTAGAAGCTTATTCAAACCAAATGTACCCTATAGACAAAGTTATAGAAGAGTTAAACCTCAATAGAGACGCTAGTAGAAATGCTTTGTTTGATATAATGCTTGTACTACAAAATACTAGTGAAGCTGATAGTAAATTGAATGGAGTTAATGTAGATACCGGTTTAATAGAAGATAATGGAGAGATAAAAGCAAAATTTGATATAGAGTTTAATTTTGAAGAAATAGAAGGTTATTTACGATTAATCTTAACATACAATACAGATGTGTATGATTATGAGATGATTACCGGGTTAATAAAACATTACAAGGCAATCGTAAGAAAAATAGTAAAAGACAGTAGCTGTCCTATTAACAAAATTCAATATATATCGGAGTCTGAAAAAAAAGTATTACTATACGAGTATAATAATACTATAGTTAACTATTCCAAAGATAAAACCTGGATAGATTTTTTTGAAGAACAAGTCCTGAAAACTCCTGATAACATTGCTTTAAGGCAAAATGGAGAGATAGTAACCTATATAGAACTAAATGATAGGGCTAATGCAATTGCTAATGATTTAATTATTAAAGGAATTGGTTCTGAGACTAATGTAGGAGTCCTTTTTAATAGAGGTTTTGATATGGTCATAGCCCTATTAGGAATCCTAAAATCTGGGGGGAGCTATGTGCCAATTGACCCTGATTATCCAGTTGAAAGACAGTGTTATATAGCTCAGAATTCCAAAGTTAGTTTTGTTTTATCAGATGATTCGGGTAAATCGTTAGAAGAAAAAATGCCCTCTGTAGAATTCATCGGGTTACCCAGCATAACAGATGAAAATGTATCCCTTGAAAATCCAAAGGTGCAAATAGCTTCAGATCAGTTGGCTTATACCATTTATACTTCGGGTTCTACGGGCAACCCAAAAGGAGTAATGGTAGAGCACTTTTCTTTAATCAACCTGATTCGATGGGTAAATGATACTTTTTCTGTTAATGAAAGCGATAGGCTTCTATGTATAACATCTGTATGCTTTGATTTATCGGTATATGATATTTTTGGAATGCTAGTAAGTGGTGGAAGCGTTTACATAGCTACCAAAGAGGACTTTCCAAATTTGGAGAAAATAATAACTAATGAAAATATTACTTTCTGGGATTCTGTTCCAACGACATTTAATTACTTGGTAGATAACTTATCGGCTGATCATAAAGATTATATCAATAATAGTTTGAGATTAGTATTTATGAGTGGTGATTGGATTCCTGTCTCATTACCGGATAGGGCAAAACAGTTTTTTCCGAAAGCCGAAATCATTAGTTTAGGAGGAGCTACAGAAGGTACAATTTGGTCCAACTATTATCCTGTAAACAAGGTAGAAGAAGGTTGGAATAGTATTCCTTATGGAAAACCGATTACAAACAATTTCTTTTACATTTTAGATGGTAATTTGCAACCTGTTCCTACTGGAGTGACTGGGGAATTATTTATTGGAGGAGTTGGAGTTGCCAGAGGTTATGATAATGATTCTGAAAAAACCAATGCAGCATTTGTAAAAGATCCATTTAACGACCGATTAGGAGGTAGAATGTATAAGACGGGAGATTCTGGGCGTTGGATGCCTAACGGTAATATGCAGTTTATTGGTAGAAAGGATAATCAAGTTAAGATTAGAGGGTTTAGAGTTGAGCTAGGAGAAATAGAGAGTGCTCTGTCCAAGTATAATGGACTCAAAGATAGTATAGTAGATATAGTAAAAGATCAGGATAATCAAAATCAATTATGCGCTTATCTGGTAAAAAACGATAATTATGATAAGGATGAATTAAAGGCTTATCTACAAACAAAGATGCCCAATTACATGATACCATCTTATTACGTGTACATGGAGGATCTCCCTTTGAATAGTAATGGAAAAATAGATCGAAAAAAATTACCAAAACCCAATAGCGCAAATAAAGAAAAAAGCTTCTATGTACCTCCAACAACAGTTTTACAAAAAGCTATAGCTAAAGTATGGAAGCAAATCCTTAAGATAGAAAAAATCAGTGTTAAAGATAATTTTTATGATTTAGGAGGAGATAGTTTAAAAGCAATTCGACTTATTAGCCAGTATCATAAAACATTTGACGTAAAGTTGTCAATTACCACCATATTTTTGAATACAACTTTAGAGTCTCATGTGGA
Organism: Aquimarina sediminis; assembly: GCF_002895435.1. Classification (GTDB taxonomy): domain Bacteria; phylum Bacteroidota; class Bacteroidia; order Flavobacteriales; family Flavobacteriaceae; genus Aquimarina; species Aquimarina sediminis. The sequence goes on along the minus strand of NZ_POYJ01000007.1, from coordinate 212,933 downwards.
ACTTATTACAGAGGGAAATAAGGAAGAGCATACTTTAATAGAGAAGGTTTCAAAACAAACTAACTATGCTATCTCTGATGCTCAAAGAAAATTATGGATGATAAGCCAGTTAGAAGGAGGTTCAGAGGTATATAATATGCCATATTCCATTAAACTAGAAGGGAATTATGATGTTCAAAATTTCAAACGGGCTATTAAAAGTGTAATAGAACGTCACGAAATCTTACGAACAGTTTTTCAGGAAGATACTAGTGGTGAGGTTCGTCAGGTTGTTTTGGAATTATCAGAACTAGGTTTTGATTTTGGCTATGAAGACTATCACCAGGAAAAAAAACCAGAAATACTTGCCTTAAATTATATTGAAGAAGATTCATATAAGCCATTTGACCTTCAAAATGGTCCTTTACTACGTGTGAGCCTTTTGCAAATATCTAATTCAGAGTGCGTCCTGTATTACAATATGCATCATATAATTAGTGATGGTTGGTCAATGGATATATTATCCCGAGATATAATAGAGTATTATAATCACTTTACCAAAGGAACAATATTAGATTTGCCAGATTTACGGATACAATATAAAGATTATGCCGCATGGCAATTATCCCAATTAAAAACAGAAACGTATAAAACTCATAGAAAATATTGGTTAGACAAGTTCCGAGGGGATTTGCCTGTATTGAATCTATCACCATATAGACAGCGACCTTCTTTAAAAACGTATAACGGAAAGCTCTTAAGTACATATATGGCTAAAGAAGATACTAATAAAGTACATAAATATGTACAAGACAAAGGAGGAACCTTATTCATGTTTCTATTGTCCTCTCTAAAAGTATTATTATTCAGGTACACGGGGCAGGAAGATATTGTACTAAGTAGCCCGATAGCAGGGCGGGAACATTCAGACTTAAAAGACCAAATTGGGTTTTATATCAACACTTTGCCGTTAAAAAGTAATGTGAAAAGTTCTATTTCATTTGATGAATTTTATGAACAAATAAAACAAGATTTATTAGAAGCTTATACACATCAAATGTATCCATTTGATAGAATGATTGAGGAATTAGAAAAGGAAGAAGGTGTAAGTAAAAATGATTTATTTGGTATTAGAGTCGTATTACAAAATACCAGTGATGCAGATGAAAAATCAATCATACCAAAGGATGAAATTGGCGTTGTAAAAGATTATGGAGCTACTAAGGCTAAATTTGATATTTTACTGGTTTTTGAAGAAATAGGGGATCATATAGGAATAAGGGTAACGTACAATACTGATATATATGATAATGATTTAATAGAAGGGTTGATAAATCATTATCAGGCACTAATCAGAGAAATATTAAAAGAAAGCAACACTCAAATTAAAGATTTAAATTATTTGGAGTGCTCTGAACAATCCAAATTGGTGTATGAAGGTACTGAAAACTCGTTAGATTTTAATGAAAAAACAATTATAGATTTGTTTAAAGAGCAAGTAGAAGTAACCCCTAATTCTAGAGCTCTAGTTTTTGAAAATATAGAACTAACATATCAGGAACTAGATGAATACTCTACTAAGTTAGCTTATTATCTAATAAAAAATTATGGTATTTTACCAAATGACCTTATAGGTCTGTTAATGCCTACTTCTGATTGGTCCATAATCTCAATTTTGGCAATTCTTAAAACGGGTGCTGCTTATGTGCCTATTGACCCAGAATTGCCTAACCAAAGGATACAATATCAGATTGATAATACGAAGATGAAAGTTTTGGTTACCCTTTCAGAAGATCAGGAAAAAACTAAGAATTATGATGTAGATAAATTTGCGGTTAACGGTATATGGGAGTCACTTAAAAATAGTACAGAAATCTTTGGATTGCCAACGATCAAACAAGATACTGTAGCATATGTTATGTATACTTCAGGTTCTACAGGTCAACCTAAGGGAGTTATGATTACTCATGCTAATTTGATAGATTATGTTATAGGGCTATTTGAAAGCATCGATATAAGAACCTCTAAGAGATTTGCTTTAATGTCTAATATTGCTACAGACCTTGGGAATACTGTTGTCTATGGAGCATTACTTTCTGGAGGAGCTCTTTATCTACCTCAAAAAGAGGCTTTAAGAAACTCAGAAGAAATTCATGAGTATTTTATTAAGCATGAGATCGATTGTATAAAAATTGTGCCAAGTCACTGGCAAGCTTTAACGAATGGAGATAATTGCTTATTGCCTAATCATATGATTATTTTTGGAGGAGATAAGTTGTCTGTTGATATAGTAAATAGGATAATGCAACAGAAACCTAAAATGGCAATAGTAAATCATTATGGTCCTACTGAAACAACTATTGGTAAACTTTTGTTTCAAATCAATACTAATATACCCTATATTAATATTCCTATTGGCAGACCATTTTCTCAAACCTCAGTATATATTGTTGATAAACAAATGAAACCTTGTCCTATTGGAATTCCTGGGGAGCTACTAATTGGGGGTAAAGGTGTTGCTAAAGGATATCTTAATCAATCAAAATTAACCCAACAACAATTCATTCAAAACCCTTTTACAAAGAAAAAGGAAAGGCTGTACAGAACAGGTGACTTGGTGAGAATGTTGAAAGATGGAAATATTGAGTTCATTGGCAGGATAGATAATCAGGTAAAAATAAGAGGTAATCGAGTAGAATTAGGAGCTATAGAAAGCTCTTTACTGTCTAATGAAAAAATAGATGAAGTTAGGGTGTTGGCTAAAGAATTCGATTCTGAAGATAAAGAATTGGTTGCATATTATAGAGGTTCAGGTACTATAGAACCATCAGCCCTAAGGACTTATCTTGGGGATTATTTACCTTCTTACATGATTCCAACTTATTTTGTACTTATAGAGGAATTTCCATTAACGGCCAATGGTAAAATTGATTTGAAAGCATTGCCGGATCCAACAATGAAATTATCTACAGAGAAGCAGTATTTGGCACCTCGAAATGAAAAAGAACAAGTTTTAATCGAAATATGGGAATCTGTATTAAAGCGTGAGAATATTGGGATTAATGATAATTTTTATGACCTAGGGGGCGATTCTATAAAAAGTATATTAATTGTATCTCGCTTAAAACAACGTGGCTATGGGTTGAAAGTAGGTCAGTTAATGAAAACTCCAATTGTATCAAAGTTAGCTCCCGATTTAACTCAAATAGAACGGATAATAAACCAATCATCGGTAAATGGAAGGGTATCACTGCTACCTATTCAATCTTATTTTTTATCTTCTGATTTACTTAAGAATAAATCACATTATAATCAATCTGTGATGCTGGAAAGAGTTGCATCCATCGATTTCTCTTTGATGAATAAAAGCTTGGAACTTTTAATAAAGCATCACGATGCTTTAAGAATGATGTATACCTATGAAAAGGGAGTTTGGTCTCAAGAAAATCAAGAAGAGACCTATAAAGGGCATTCACTCGATTTACATGATTTATCTGATTCAGATAATTACCAATCAGAGATGACAGTTTTATGTAGTGCATTGCAATCTAGTATAAATATTGAGAAAGGTCCCCTGGTAAAGGCGGCCTTGTTTAAACTCAAAACCAAGGATTGTTTCATATTGATCATACATCACTTAGTGGTTGATGGTGTTTCTTGGAGAATATTACTAGAGGATTTAGAAAATATATATGAGAGTCTGGAAAAACAAATAAAAATATCGTTACCTCAAAAGACAGATTCCTACCAGCGATGGGCTGCATTGCTCCAAGAATATGCTTCAAGCGAAGAATTACATAAAGAAAAGGAATATTGGAAAAATATATTATCCAAAGAGGTTTCCCCTATTTATAAAGAAACAGATTTGATAGATCTGAGTAATGGTAATATTAAAAACACTTATTTTTCTTTAGATCAAGATATAGTTGAACTTTTACAGACCAGAACACATCGGGTATATAATACAGAGATTAATGATCTTTTATTAGCAGCATTGGGAATAAGTATCCAAAAGGTGTTTAAAGAAAACAAGGTCATTTTGGATTTAGAAGGACATGGTCGAGAAGGAATTATAGATGGAGTAGATGTAACCAGAACAGTAGGTTGGTTTACGAGTATTTACCCTTTTGTTTTGGATGTCGGGAATGAGTTTTTGGATTATTCAACTGCACTAATAAAAGTAAAAGAATCTTTGAGAAGGCTTCCTAATAAAGGTGTAGGGTACGGGATCTTGCGTTACTTGAATAATGAATTAGACAAAGAGTTGATAACCAGTGTTCTTTTTAATTTTTTAGGGGATTTTGGTAATATATCAAAAGAAGAAGGAGATAATAGTAGAAAATCTTTTGTCCATTCTAAAGAATACAGAGGAGCTGAATCTTCAAAAGAGAATGATAACCTAGGTAAAAGATTAAGGGTTTCGGGAATGCTTGTTAATGGGATGTTAGAAATGAATCTAACATATAATGATTTGGTATATGAAGGAGAACAAGTTTCTGACTTAACACAAACATACAAAACTGTATTAACAGAAATGGTTCAACAATTGAGCCAATGTACAGAAACATATATAACTCCAAGTGATCTTACTTATAAAGAGTTGAGCGTATCAGAATTGTTAGAACTTAACAGGGATAATAATATAGAGGATGTATACGAACTATCCCCTCTTCAGGAAGGTCTTTTTTATCATTGGATTTCAGGTAAGGATAAAACAACTTATTGTACACAACGTAGCTATCGCTTGAGTATGCCGAAAATTAACCTCGATAATGTACAAAAAAGTTATGAATTGCTTGTTAAGCGTCATTCAGTTCTAAGAACCGGTTTTACTACAAGATATGGGAAACTACTACAAATTGTTCGTAAAAATTTCATCCATACCTATAGATTTGAAGACCTTTCTTCTGTAATATCAAAAGAAGATCAGGAATTGCAGGTTTCCTATTATAAAGAAAAAGATCGGGGACATGGCTTCGAAGTTGAACAGAATTCTTTAATACGCTTAGGTGTACTTGATTTAGGAGGTGGAGTTTATGAATTTATCTGGAGTTACCATCATATTTTGATGGATGGATGGTGCGGAAGCATACTAATCAATGAGTTTTATCAGATACTAATGTCTATAGAGAGTAATACACCATTATCTCTTCCTGAAATTACCCCATATTCATCATATATTAAGTGGTTAAGTAACATAGATAAAACATCAAATACTTTGTATTGGAAAAATTATCTGTCAGATTATAACGAAAAAGCCATAGTACCATTTAAAAATTTGAAAGGTACTGAACAAGATTATCAGGCAATGGAGGAGGTTCTTAAAATTGAATCTAATCAATTGGATAAACTGAGAGCGATATGTGCTCAGTACAATGTAACAGAAAATACTTTTATACAAACGGTATGGGGGTATTTACTTTCTAAATATAATAATAAGCAAGATGTAGTGTTTGGAGTGGTTGTATCAGGTCGCCCGTCAGAAATACAGGGGGTAGAAGATATGGTAGGGCTGTTTATTAATACTGTGCCAGTACGTGTTAAGTATACTGGAAACATGAAGTTTTCAGAGTTATTAGAAAAACAACAGCAAGGATCTATAGCAAGTTTAGATCATCATTATCTAAGTCTATCAGAGATACAATCAGATAACCTGCTCGGAAATGAACTATTTGATCATATTTATGTGTTTGAAAATTACGCAGTAAATGAATTAGATGAAAACTTTGTTGAAACAAATAATATAGATGGGCAAATCTCTGTATTATCCGGACAAAACCTTATAGAAACACACTATGATTTCGATATTTTGGTGGGTCCGGGAAAAGCAAGTTTAGATGTTAAGTTTAGATATAATAGTCAAGTATATATGCAAAAAGATATAACACAAATACGAGACCATTTTGAAAACCTAATGTCAACATTCATAAGCAATGCACAAATAACACTGGAACAAGTTTCTTGCTTGACTAAAAATGAAAGAACTCAAATTGTTTTAGAGTTTAATGATACTAAAAAGTATTACCGAGAAAACTTAACTGTTATAGGCTTATTTAAAGAACAAGTTTCAAGAAAACCTAATGATATAGCAGTAATGTATGGTGGTAAAAATTTGACATTTAAGGAGGTAGATGAGTATTCAGATCAACTGGCAGATGCCCTGATATGTAATCATCAAATTTTGCCAAATGATTTTATTGCTATTAAGCTAGATCGAAGTGAGTGGATGATCATTAGTATCTTAGCTGTGCTAAAAACCGGAGGAGCCTATATTCCTATAGATACACAATATCCTTATGACCGCATACGATTCATTCAAGAAGATAGTAAATATCGCGTTTGTATAGATCAAGACTTTATTAATGATTTTAAAACAAAGCAAAATTCATACAGTAAACCAGAAATAGAAATACGAGACAGTCTTTCAGGGTTAGCTTATGGGATATATACTTCAGGTTCTACAGGACAACCTAAAGGGGTGCTTAATTCACATGAAGGAATCTATAATAGATTATCATGGATGTATGAATATTTGGGAGTAACGGATGAAGACATAATTTTACAAAAAACACCTTATACTTTTGATGTTTCCGTTTGGGAACTGTTATTACCCATGGTCACAGGTTGTAACTTAGTATTTGCAAAACCTGAAGGTCATAAAGACCCTAAATATCTTCAACAGGTAATCAAAGAAAATCAAATAAGTATTATACATTTTGTGCCATCTATGTTGGGTATATTTCTTGAAAATTTACAACCAAAAAATTGTAGAAGTTTACGCCATGTAATTTGTAGTGGAGAAGCATTGCCAAGTAGTTTGGTAGAAGATTTTAAAAGTAAATTACCTTGGACTCGAATCCATAATCTATATGGTCCTACAGAGGCAGCCATAGATGTTACTGCAATTGACTTAACTGATATAGATACAAAAACACATGGAGTAAATATAGGAAAACCTGTAGCTAATACTAAGATCTATATTGTAGACAAACACTTAACTCTGCAACCGGTTGGAGTTCCTGGAGAATTACTTATAGAAGGAGTACAAGTTGCCAAAGGATATTTGAATCGTCTAGAACTTAATGAAGAGAAATTTATTTCAAGCCCTTTTAAACAAGGGGAACGTACTTATCGAACAGGAGATTTAGCTTCTTGGCTTCCTAATGGAGAGATTAAATACTTGGGTAGATTAGATAACCAGGTAAAAATACGAGGTAATCGTATTGAACTTGGTGAAATTGAAGCCAAAATCCAGTCCTCTGGTTTAGTAGAAAATGTTGCTGTTTTAGTCAAAGAATCAGAAAACACTCATAAATACCTGATAGCATATGTTATCCAAAAAGGAGATTATACAGAGGATAATTTGTACGGCTATTTAAAAAATCATTTGCCAGAATACATGATTCCAAGTCGTATAACAGTATTGGATGAGTTCCCACTAACCACAAGTGGAAAGATCAATAGAAAAGAATTACAGGTTTTGAATGATCATCAAAAATTAACAGAACAATATATAGCTCCAAAAAATGACCTAGAGGAAGAGTTAGTTGAAATATGGAAAGAAATATTGAATAATGAAAATATTAGTGTTAGAGATAATTTTTTCAGAATAGGAGGTGATTCTATCCTTTCTATTCGCTTGATTAGTAGCTTAAATAAAAAGTACAATCAAAAACTTACAATAGGTCAGTTGTATGAATTTAATACTATAGAATCCTTATCTCAGACTATAGAAAAAGAGCTTCAAAACTTTGATAGACAACAAAAAATAAAAGACGAAATTGAACAAAATATCAAAGAACTCAGACAAAGTGTACTGGAAGAGATGGATAACTTTCAGGACATAGAAGATGTATACCCCATGAGTGACATTCAAAAAGGGATGGTTGTTTTATCAGGATTAAATTTACAGCAAGGAGTCTATCACGATCAATTTATGTATCAAATTCCTCTGGTCGATAAAAAGAAGTTTAAGAGGGCATTCTCAATTTTAATTGAGAAACATGTTACGCTAAGAACACAGTTAGATATAGTGAACTATAATGATCCAGTACAGATCGTGAAAAAGGAAATAGATTTCGATATTGATTATAAGGATATAAAAGAATTACCAACAAAAGAAAAAAGTGAATATATAAGTGAGTACATGCTATCCGAACGTAATAATCCATTTGATTTAAATTCTGGATTGTTATGGAGAATTAGTCTTTTTGAAATAAATAATACTGCCAGTATATTTCTATTTCAATTTCATCATGCCATCTTAGATGGATGGAGTATAGCTTCTTTAAACACTGAATTGTTCCAGATTTATAAACAATTAGAACAGAAAACTGTTTTAAATGTGGAGAAACTTAAAGCAAAAAACAGAGATGCAATAATAGAAGAATTATATGATAAAAGGGATGTTGAAATAGCTGGTTTTTGGAAAACTGAGTTAATAGATTACAAAAAACTCGATATTTTCAATGATGTTGACGAAAATCAAATATTAATTGACACCTATGATTTTGATTATAAATACAAATTAGAAAGTCAATGCAAAAAAGATAAAATAACCCTTAAATCCGTATTGTACGGTGCATTTGTCTATGCATTGAATATAATCAATTATGAAAATGATTTTGTAGTTGGGATGGTTACTAATAATAGACCCGTAATTGAAGATGGAGAAAAGTTATTAGGATGTTTTTTAAATACAATTCCGGTTAGAAATAGATTAGATAACGCTCTGCTTTTTTCGTGGTCAGACTATTTTAAAAAAACAGAAGATAACTTAACAAGGATCAAAAAAAATGAGAGATTAACGCTCTATGAAATTTCTAAGCTAAATAATGAGGAAACGATAGGAGGATCGCCGTTTTTTGATGTGATATTTAATTATGTCAATTTTCATGTGTACGATTCATTAAAATTGGAAAATGATATAAGCTACAATAAATCCCAAAAAGAAGAGATAAGTAACCAGTCTTTTGAAGCAACTAATACCGCGCTTGATTTAATAGCTAATGTAAGTAGGAATTCTTTAAGTCTGAAATACAAATTAAAAAGAGACTTAAAGAATGATATTACTTTAAATAGAATTAGTAAGTATGTCAAAAATATTTTATCAACTTACTTAGAGCATCCTGAAACAAAAGTCAAGGAAACAACTTTTCTTTTCGAAGAAGAATTAAACTTACTGTCCAAGTTCAATGAGACTAGTATAAGCTATGGTAATGAAATTACGGTATTGGATAAGTTCGCTTCTTCTGTAAAGAATGATAAGGAAGTAATTGCAGCGGTTTTTGAAGAAACTACGATAAGCTACAAAGAACTTAATGAACAATCTAACCAACTGGCACATTATCTTATAGAAAAGTATAAGGTTAAAAAAAATGATTTGATAGGAATACAAATGGATAGAAGCCTAGAAATGTTAATAGCAATCTTAGGAATCTTAAAAGCAGGAGCGGGATATGTTCCTTTAGATATGAAATATCCCGATGAACGTGTAAAATATATAAAAGAAGATAGTGCCTACAAGGTTCTGGTAGATATAGGTTTTATAACAAATTTTCAATTAGAGAAAAAAAATTATAGTAAAAACAAACCGGATGTAAAAGTAAATGAGTTTGATATTGCCTATGCGATATATACCTCGGGATCTACAGGATACCCTAAAGGAGTAGTTAATTCTCATGCAGGATTATATAATAGGTTACTATGGATGTGTAATGATTTAACAATTACTGAGAACGATATTATTTTACAGAAAACTCCTTATACATTTGATGTTTCTGTATGGGAATTATTAATGCCTTCAATCTCTGGGTGTAAACTTGTATTCGCAAGACCTGATGGACATAAAGATCCAGAATACTTGCAGCAATTGATAAAAGAAAATCAAATAAGTATTTGTCACTTCGTTCCATCAATGTTAGTTATATTTTTAGAAAGTTTACAACCAGATTATTGTAGAAGCTTGAGACACGTAATATGTAGCGGAGAAGCTTTATCAAGTAAAACTGTAGAAGAGTTTAAAAAGAAATTACCTTGGGTTAGTATTCATAATTTGTATGGACCTACCGAGGCGGCAATTGACGTTACATCCATAAATTTAACTAATGTAGATACCAAAACACAAGGTGTTACTATTGGAAAACCAGTTGCAAATACAAAGATTTATATAGTAGATAAAAATCTGATGATAAGACCTATAGGGGTTCCCGGAGAATTGTTGATAGAAGGAGTTCAGGTGGCAAAAGGATATTTAGAAAGACCAGAACTCAATACAGAGAAATTTATTCCAAGTCCATTTAATGAAGGTGAGCAAATATATCGTACAGGGGATTTGGCAAAATGGCTTCCTAATGGAGAGATAGCATATATCGGAAGAATAGATGATCAAGTGAAAATAAGAGGTAACCGTATAGAACTTGGAGAGATCGAAAATAGAATTAAGGCTTTTGAATTTGTCGAAAATGCAGTAGTATTAGTAAAAGGAGAAGAAAGTGATCGGAAATTCTTGGTTGGATATTTGCTAGCTAGTGAAGGGTACAATGAAGACTTATTATATGATTATTTATCGACTCATTTGCCAGATTACATGCTTCCAAGTCGATTAATTGTTTTGGAAGAATTTCCATTAACTGTAAGTGGTAAAGTAAATAGAAAATCTTTCCCCGATGTAGATAATAATCAAGTTTTATCAGAACAATATGTAGCACCTCGGAATGACTTGGAAGAGGAATTAGTTACAATATGGAAAGAAGTATTGAATACTGAAGTAATTGGTGTTCAGGATAATTTCTTTAGGATCGGAGGGGATTCTTTATTAGTTGTAAAACTAAAACAAAAGCTAGAAAAGAAGTTTAATGCGGCAATAAATATTGTGGATTTCTTTAATCATAGAACTATTGAAGAGCAGTCTAAACTGTTTGAAAAGGATATTGAAAATGAGGAGGTCATGGAAATCAACGAACTAAAATTTTAAAATTATGAATAATTCTATTGCAATAATCGGAATATCTTTTGAATTACCAAATATTAAAAATTGGGATGAATTAAGAGAGTCATTATATAGTAAATCTTCCTACATTGGAGAGATGCCCGAACATCGCCTAAAGGAAATTCATGAAGCTTTTGGAGAAATAGAAATGTCCAGAGGAGGTTATCTGAATGAAATAGATAAGTTTGACAATGAACATTTTGGGTTTACAGAAAGAGAGTCCTTGAGAACTTTTCCCGAGCATCGGCTTTTTTTAACAAATGCAATTAAGGCCTTTTATAATGCAGGTTATAATGAGACTTCTTTAAAAGGAACAAAGACAGGTGTTTTTTATTCTGCAGCAAAGTCTGTCTATCATAATTATGCCAGCATTTCGGACGTTTCTTTTTTAGATTTTGATTTTGTAAAGGGAATAGAAGCAACTCGATTAGCAAAGTATTTGGATTTAAGAGGACCGGTTGTAGCAATAAGCACTTCTTGTTCCTCTTCGTTAGTAGCTTTAAATGCCGCCAGACAAAGCCTTAATACTAATGAATGTGATATGGCCATTGTAGGAGGAGCCAAAACACTGTCACTTACCAAATCAGGAATGGATGATAATGTTGTTCATTCTCAAAAAGGAGAGTGTAGACCTTTTGATCAGGAAGCAGATGGAATGGTAAACGGAGAAGGAGCAGTCTTTTTTGTATTAAAGCGTTATGAACAAGCAGTAAAAGATGGAGACGCCATTTTTGGCGAAATAAAAGGAGCAGCTTTAAATCATGGAGGGAACAGGATATCCAGCCTAACAGCACCAAGTTCTGAAGCCCAAAAAGACGTTATCTTACAAGCCTGGGATAATGCAAAAATAGATATAAAAAAGATGCGTTTTATCGAAGCCCACGGAACAGGAACAATCCTTGGAGATCCTATTGAAGTAGAAGGAATAAAACAAGCTATATACAATTTGAATCCTCCTCCAAAAGAAACCCCTTTTGCCATGAGTTCATTCAAAGGTCAGATTGGACATTTGGATTTTTTAAGTGGATTAGCAGGCTTACTTAGATTAGTAGCAGCATTAAATTTTAAAATAATTCCAGTGCAGGCAAACCTTAATAAGTTAAATGATTTTTTCGATTTGAAAGACATAGGCTTATACGTTCCAACATCTACAGAACCGTGGGATTCTAAAGAAAACGAAAGGGTAGGAGGTGTAAGTAGTTATGGATTGACTGGTACCAATGTACACGTAGTGGTTTCTCAAAATGAGGCTCATATAACAAGGCTATATGAGCCTAAGAAGATTAATTACTTGCAAATCAGTCATAAAGATGAACGAAAGTTTAAACTCTATAAAGATTACCTGATCAAAAAGATTGAAGGTATTGATAATGATAATGATGTTAATAGATTATGTTTAAAACTTAACAAAATTTTTCAGGTTGATAAAGAAAACCAGGCAATAATTTATTCTTCAAAACAATCTCTTATCTCTGCCTTAAAATCAAAATCAAATAATCCAGATCACGAAATAATTTTTATGTTATTAGATTTGGATATTCTTGAATACTCAAAAGAATCTATAAAATTAATTCTCGACGAAAATAGGTTTATCAAAAGGCAGTGGGATGAATATGTAGCCTTGGAGATTGAAGATATACAAAATGCCGCTGCTTTGAGTACCCTAGTTCAGTATGCAATATATAAATATCTATTTGATAAATTTGGGGCGAAAATTAAATTAATTACTACCAAAGAGGATAGTACTATAAATTTGTTACTTAAATCAAAAATTACGGTAGAACAAGTTATTAATAATAGTTCAGTTAATGAACAGAAAGTAAAAGACTTTGATGAAGAATCATTTAGAAAATACCTGAAAAATAATCTCTCTTTTAAAGAAGTAGTATTAATTGATTTCTCAAAAAAGGAAAAAAATAGATTTGATGATCTAAACTTAAACCTGAAAGTTATTGATGGTTTATTGCCTGATAACGACAGGTTTCAATTGTATTCCAATATATTGGATTCAGGAGTAAATCCTCTTATGACAAGTGTAACCCCTATCTTTAATAATATTGAACTTCCATATTTTTTCCCAAAACGTTTTTGGCCTGAAGTAAAAGAAAACCCTTTAGCAGATAAGCTTAAAAGAAAAGAAATTACAAGAGATGATGTTAGAACAATAATTACAAAGGCTTGGTATTCTGTGTTAGAAACGAATGATATTAATGATAAAGAAGATTTTTTTGAAATAGGAGGATCTTCACTGTTAGCTTTAGAAATGATAGATGAAATAGAAAAAAATATAGAAGGAGTAAAAATTCCATATGAAGATATTTATACTCAGTCTACTATCTCAAAACTAGAAGAGTTAGTTTTTCTACAGTTAAATAACACTTCAAAACACATTGTCAGAAAGGAAAACACAACGCCAGAATTAGATAAAACTAGAGTGAAATCCGAAATTAGAAATATCTGGGTTTCATTATTAGAGCTGGAAGACTTTAAAGACGATGATGACTTTTTTGATCTGGGAGGTTCTTCTCTGTTAGCTTTGGAAATGATAGATGAAATAGAAAAAAATAGTGGTATCAAAATACCTTATGAAGATATTTATTCTTGTTCGACTATTTCCAAATTATTAATAAAGATATTCCCTGAAACTGATGATAAAACTACTAACGATAAAGTTGTCTCCAAAAATGATACAAAACTCAGAGAAAATCAATATAGCAAGTTAATTAGTGATATTAAGAAAGAAAACTTGGTGAAAGAAGTTCCCGGAAAAATATTTATTACAGGAGGGACAGGGTTGCTGGGAATGGCGGTAATTGATTATTTGATGACTAATACTAACTCGATATTGTATTGTTTGATTAGAAAAAAAGAGAGCTATTCATCAGAGCAGAGATTTTGGTCAATTTTTGAGAATTATTATGAGGTTTTCGATAAAGAAAGAATACATATCATTGAGGGAGATTTGTGTTTGCAAAACTTAGGGATTAAAAACTTGGAGAAAGAACTTCCTAACATTGACATGATATTTCACATAGGAGGAACCCCAGAATATATTAGTAAAAAAAGAAAAGAAGAGCACGTAAATTATCTTGGAACAAGAAATATCGTGGATTTGGCAAACCTAAAGAAAATAAAAAAGCTCAATTTTATTTCGACAGTTTCTGTGGCAGGAAAAAATGAAAGTTTTGATATAGATAATTTTTATGAGACCGATTTTTTTACAGGTCGGCAGACCGCAGGAACAATCCACTCTTCTTCAAAGATTATGGCTGAAAAATATATTTTGGATAACTATAACTTTAATGGTAAAATTTTTAGAATTTCTAATATTGGAGGTAGATATAAAGATGGATTTTTTTCTCATGATAAAAATCTTAACAAAAATTTAATGTGGTCAAAATTAAAGATATTGTGCGAGCTGGAATGTTATTGTAAAGAGATATTAGAAGAAAAATCTAGAATTAGTTTTTTTCCAGTTGATGTTTTATCAAAAGTAGTATCCGAAATTTCATTCACACATACAAACCATTTAAATGTTTATCATATTTTACCGGAGAGAAATTTTTCTAATGGAGAAATTCTAACTGCATTAAAAGAAACTGGTGTTTCACCAAAATGTGTTTCGTCTAATGAGTTTAACTCTTATATGAAAAGTAATAACTATGTTTTAGGAACTGATAATTCAAACAATATTAAGAACGAGTTTACTTTTAGAAACGATGCAACCATAGAGACTTTTTTGAAGCTTAACTTTGAAAAAGAAACAAATTATGATTTCCTTGTATATCTAAAACGCTTAATACTAGCAAACTTAAAATTACCACAGGATGTAATTGATTCAGAACTTTAAGTATGCATAAAATTTCTGAATTTAACAGTAAAAAGTAGTAGATTTATGACACTGTTTTGTAAATCATTTAGTTAGGAAGATTAAAAACGCATCTTACAAATTACACAAATCAAAATTTAAGATAAATGAATAAAAACTTAAAGGTGATTATAGCAGGACTATGTTTTATAGTAACCTGTATAACAACACAAGCACAATCGATAAAATCTATTTCAGGAAATGTTGTTAACTCTAATAATACGGCTGTTTTTGGTAATGCACTTTTATTATCTTCAAGGGACTCAACTATGATAACAGGAACCAGTTTCTTGGAAGGTAAATTTGAATTATTAAATTTAAACCATAAGAAAGTAATATTGAAATTAACTTCTTTAGAATTTCAAGACACCTATGTTGATGTGGAATATAGTAATGAAGAAAATGTTGAATTGGGAGATATTGTTGTATCAGAAGCACAAAATGAATTAGAAGAGATATTAGTTGTTTCTAAAGCTTCTTTAGTAAAAGAAAGAGCAGATGGTTCTTTAGAGGTTAAAGTAGCTAATACAAATTTAGCAACAAGCATATCGGTGAATGAAATATTGAGTAAATCTCCTGGAGTATTGGTTGACCAAGCTTCAGGTATAAATGTTTTTGGAAAAGGTAATGCTATAGTCTTTATAAATGGCATGAGAGTTGCTAACGAGCGTTTGTCAGCTCTTTCTCCTTCCACTGTAGAAAAAATTGAAATTATAACCAACCCAGGACCACGCTATGATGCCGAAGGCAATGCAGTAATCAATGTTGTCACAAAACGAAACATTGATGAAGGCTCAAAGGGAGTGATTAAAAACTATTTTAGTTATAGTGATTTTGCTGGAAATAATAACAGAACAAATGTTAGTTATAGTTACAAAAAAGAAAAATGGTCAATCAGTAGTAACTATGGATTACTAATAGGTGATGATAGATGGCTTAAAAAAACTACAAGAACCAGAAATGTTACTGGAGATTTTTTTAAATCTGATATAGAATTAGATTGGTTGTACGAAAACGAGAACTTTTCTAATTATAGTTTGGGTGTTCAGTACGATCTTGATAAAAATAGTTATATCTCATTAGAATATAATGGGGCATATGAAGATATGGGTGGAAATCAATTGAGTAATAATATAATTACAGATACAAATGTAAGCACTTATAATAGTACCTTAAAAATAGATGACCTTGACTTGAAGAACATTATAAATGTTAATTACTATTCTAAATTGGATACCTTAGGTTCTAATTTGTTTATAGGAAGTCAATATGGTAGCTATAATAATGAGTTTGACAATGATATAAATGAATCTAGGACAGTTAATAATGTGCAAAGTAATTCTTTGATTAATAATAAGGGAGAAGGTAAGATAAAGATTGTTAGTGCTCAATTAGATTATACCAAGGCTTTTAAAAATGGTACATCTATAGAAGCAGGAGGTAAGTTTGGGTACGTTAATAACAAATCTTTTACTAATTTCTTTGATGTTCAAAATACAGGAGAGGCAATAAGAGATGAGGATTTATCAAGCAATTTTGAATATAATGAAAGAGTTCCAGCGGGGTACGTCAATTTGAAAGGGAAAATAAATGATAAAATCAATTATAGTATAGGTACGCGAGTAGAGTTGACAGATTATGAGTTGTTTACAGATGTAGATGGAGGAGTGACTGTAGAAGATAAGTATGTAAATGTTTTTCCTAATGCATCCTTTACCACAAAATTGTCAGATGAGACAAACATTTATTTTACATACTCATCCAGAATTAGTAGACCTTCTTATGAGTCATTAAACCCATTCGTAATTTATCAAGATGAATTCACCTCTATAAGGGGGAACTCTGATTTACAACCGGCAAAAATTCATGCTTTTGAAATAGGTGGTTCATATAATAAGTGGAGTTTAAAAATAGGATACACTTATACTAATGACCGTATTTCTAGAGCTGCTTTTCAATCTGATGAGGATCCCAGGGAATATGTTTTACAAAGTCTAAATTTTGATAAAGAACATTCTTATTTTGCTTCACTAACGAAAAACTTAAACCTAAAATGGTGGAGGTCGACTAATACCATGAGTGTTAGCTATAATGATTTAATTGATGACACTAATGTTTTTCAAGTCAGAGATAATATATTTAACTATTATTTCTATTCTCAAAATAGTTTTGATTTAAAATCATGGGCAACTATTTATTTGACCGGCTGGTATTTGAGTGATCTTCAGGATGGAATTTACTTAAGAAAAAATCAAGGTGCTGTTAATATTGGTGTTGAAAAAAAAATGTTCAACAATGCTATAAAATGTAATCTCGATTTTAATGATGTTTTTCATTCGATAAGAGCTGATGGAGATTATAAATCTGGAAGTACCGATATTGTTTATGAAAATACTTTTAACACCAATTATATACGCTTTTCTGTTTCCTACAACTTCGGGAGGTTAAAAAAATCCGGTTATAAAAATAAAGATGTCGGAAAATCAGAAGGAAGAAGAGCCCAATGACTTTTTTATTTTAGTAATCACTATTAAATCGTAAAATATGCAATTGTTTTTACTTCATTTTGCCGGAGGGAGTTGCTATTCATTTGATTTCTTAAAGAGAAATATAAGTTCTGATATCAGCTTTATTCCTTTGGAGATACCTGGTCGAGGAAGAAGGTTTGGAGAAGATTTACTTAAAACAAAAGAATTAGTAGTACAAGATTATTTTGACCAAATTATAGAGCGAAGAAATAATCAGCCTTATGTAATTTATGGACATAGTATGGGGGCGACTATGGGGCTATATGTTGCAAAAAAAATGGAAGATTTTGATGATCCTCCAAATCATTTAGTAGTTTCAGGAAACCCTGGTCCAGGAATTAAGGAGTTTGATGGAGAAAAAGAAAAGAAAAGGTATTTAATGAACGACAAAGACTTTAAAGAAGAACTAAGAGAATTAGGAGGAGTCCCAGAAGAAGTTCTTGAAAATAAGGATTTGTTCGATTTTTTTAGTCCTATAATGAGAGCGGATTTCGAAGTGTTGGAAAAAGACCATGATTCTGAAGCAGATTTTGTGTTAAAAACCTCTATTTATGCATTAATGGGATCTGAAGAAAAAAGTAAAGATAAAATTGAAAACTGGAATCGATTTACTACAGGTAAATTCCAATTTAAAATTCTAAATGGAGATCATTTTTTTATAAACAACCACTCAGAGCAATTAACAAAAATTATTGAAACTCCACTTTTTGATAGTAAGGTTGTAAGTTTAAAATAAGAGTTTTAATAAGCTCCAGAATTATTAAATACAAGGCTGCAAGTATTCTTGTACCAGTTAATTTACCCGGTTTCCTCCTTTAGATCATAATGATCATCTCTATGTAATAGCCCCCTTTGGTTGGGGTTGTAATATCAATCTTAATCGTATGCAGTAGACCACTACATACATAAACACTTGAAAAATGTTAAAATTAAAACCGAAGGACATAGTTCTTCTACTATTGTATGCGATACCCAACACTATTTTAAGTTTTGGTATTATATATATAATCAATAATGTCCTTGCAGGAAACGAAGAGTTTTTAAAAGATTATATGATCATAGTTTTTTTATCAGCTGTTGGGTATACATATCTGCTAAATATCATTTTTCAAAAAGGATTGAATAAGTATGCCTTTAAGATATTGTATGAAAATGAAAAAAACCTGTTTAACCAAATATTGAAAGCTCCCCTAAAGACTCTTGAAAAATTCGGGACTCAACGTTTTTATACAGCCATGGAAGACTTACGGATTTTTTCTAATTTACCATATACAGTTACCCATACGGTAAGTTCTTTACTAATGTTAGTATTAGGTGTCGTTTATATGTTTACACTCTCTCCAATATCCGCAGGAATCGTTCTTGCTCTTATTATATTGGTAGCGGTATGTTATTTCGTTGTTATGAACACTATGTCAAGTCAGGTCGGAAGCTTAAGGAAGTTTAATGAACATTATTATAATTATGTAGATGATTTGATTTTGGGATTCAAAGAGTTAAAATTAAGTGCGTCTCGAAGAAAAAATATAATGGAAAAATACCTAGGACCTAATAGGGATGATTCTGAAGATTTGGATTTTAAAATCAATTATGTTTTTCTTTCAATTAACATGATTAGTCAATATGGGCTATATGCTGTTATTGCGGCTGTTTTATTTGGCCTGCCTGCTTTGGGATTATTAGAGAGAGAAGATGTAATAGCATATGTTGTAGTTATTCTTTTTATCTCAGGACCGATTAATAATTTAATAAACCTACAGCAAATGTATACCCGTTTTATGGTTGCGAATAGAAGGATTAAAAATTTCATGAAAGATTTTGAAATTGATGATACAATAGCAAAAACAATTGAGAAAAAAGATCTCTACTTTAATTCTTTGGAATTTAAAAATATGTCTTTCGATTATGATAATGAAAGTGAAGAAAAAACTTTTGCATTAGGTCCTGTAAACCTTACGATTAATGAAGGAGAGGTAATATTTATAGTAGGAGGGAATGGATCAGGAAAAAGTACGTTTATTAATGTATTAACAGGTCTATATCACCCAACGGCAGGAGAAATCATCCTAAACAATGATGAAAATCTAAACATTAAAGATAATCTGCAAGATTCAATGACAGCCATTTTTACCAACAATCATATATTTTCTCATAACTACGATGACTATACCACTCAGAATAACGAAGAATATAGAGAGTTGTTAAAAACTATGCAGCTAGATCAGGTTGTTGCCGATGATAAAGAGGAATCTGCAAGAAGAAAGTTCTCTAAAGGGCAAAGTAAACGAATGTCTATGATTTTTGCTTTACTCGAGAAAAAACCAATTTTAATATTAGATGAATGGGCGGCTGATCAAGATCCACATTTTAGGAAATATTTCTACGAAGAATTAATTCCGAAATTTAGAGCAGAAGGAAAAACTATTATTGCAGTTACTCATGATGATGCTTATTTCCATCTTGCCGATCGTATTATTAAGTTTGATTACGGAAAAATTGTTAAAGATGTAAACGTAAATAATAAGATCGAACTTACCGAAAGCCTTTGGGCATAAAACTTACCTTTCTTTGTTTTTGAGAAATCAAAAACAAAATCATTTAACTTAGAGAATATCGATATGAAATTGACGCTTCCTCAACAAGATGTCTATTTTGAGCAATTGTTATATCCAAAAGAACCTATTTACAATATAGGAGCCAAAATAGCAATTAAAGGCAACATAAATTTTAAAACCTTGAATGATGCTTATATCAAATTGATAGAACAACATGATGCATATCGGAGTATAGTAGTATATAGAGATGCAAATGCCGAAATAGAAATCTTACCCGAACATAAATCATCTCTGGATTTTATAGATTTTTCTTATAAAGATCAGGCAGATACTTTAGCAAATGATTTTATGCAAAATACATTTGAAGAGCCTTTTGATTTTAGTACTCGAAAACTATTGCACAAGTTTATTTTGGTTAAAGTAAATAGTACGTTTCATTATTTGTTTTCAATGTACCATCATATTATTACTGATGGCTGGGGAACCTCCTTAATGTTCCAGAGGTTAGTTCAAAATTATAATGAACTCATTAACTACGGAGAAATAAAAACTCAATATCCATATAGTTATACAGATTTTGTGGTAGATGATGAAAACTATCACAGTTCTGATGCTTTTGAAAAAGATAAATTGTATTGGACAGAGAAGTTTAAAACGCTACCAGAACGCTTATTCGAAAAAACAACTGATACTATTCATACCAATACGAGTAGTCGTCAAGAGTTAATTATCAAAAGAGTAGTTTATAATAAACTAGTAAATGTTGCTAAAGAATCTAAAAGCTCCACTTTTCATGTGATATTGGGGATTTTATATCTCTATTTTGGTCGAAAACATCAAAATATGGATTTTGCGATAGGGCTTCCGGTGTTGAATAGAAGTAAATCAGTTTTTAAAAAAACGGTCGGTCTTTTTATGGGGGTTTCTGCCTTACGTATGTCACTCGATTTCGAAAATACTTTTGAAGATTTGGTATACAATATTAAACAACAACTTAGGCAAGACTATCGCTATCAACGTTTTCCATTAGGAAAATTAGTACAAGAGTTAGATGCTTTTAAGGATAAAGATAGGTTGTTTAATATTACGTTATCATATGAAAAACAAAATTACGCAGACCATTTTGAGAATACAAAAACGAAAGTAATTCCACTCTCTCATAGATCAGAACGAGTAGCCTTGGCGGTATATATTCGTGAATTCGATGAGCAGGATGATGTAAAAATTGATTTTGACTATAATCTCAGTTTTTTTGACGAAAATTCGATAAAACAAGTGGTCACACATTTTGAACAACTGATTTCAGAAATTAGTATAGATCACAAGAAAACCTTATCGGATTATCAATACATAACACCTGCTGAAGAACAACTATTATTAAATACTTTTAATCAAACACAATATAATTATCCAAAAGAAAGAACCTTATTATCTTTTTTTACTGATCAAGTAAAGAAAAATGGAGATCAGATAGCTGTGCAAGATAAAAATAGAAGCTATTCTTATCAGGAGTTAGACCATAAATCAAACCTTGTAGCAGACTATTTATTACGCAATTTCGGGAATAAGGATCAGTCCCCCATAGCAGTTTTAATGCATCGTTCGGTAGACTTTATAGCAGTGCTAGTAGGGATATTTAAATCGGGAAGAGCATATGTCCCGTTAGATCCAAGTTTTCCTATAGAAAGGCTTAAATACATAATAAATCATAGTAAGGTAAAGTGTATTATTGGAGATAATGATCTACAAGAAGTATTAAAGAATAAGATAAAATATGTAAATGCAGACGAGGTCATCAATCATGATAACCTCAATACATTAAAAACCATTAAGGAAAAGGTTTTTTCGGATCTAGCTTATATCATTTATACCTCTGGCTCTACCGGAAACCCAAAAGGTGTTGCAGTTGGACATCAATCACTATTAAATTTCTTATTAAGTATTCAACAAAAACACAACATAACATCAGATACCCTATTGTATTCGGTTACGACGCAATCTTTCGATATTTCTATATTAGAATTTTTTATTCCCTTGATATCAGGAGCCACATTATATGTGGTAGATAAAGATACTTTGATAGATCCCTTGTCTATATTAAAAGAGTTAGAAAATATTAAACCCAACATAATCCAGGGAACCCCCAGCTTTTATCAAATGTTGTATAATGCAGGCTGGAGTGGTGATAAAGAACTAAAAGTATTATGTGGAGGGGATCTTTTAAGTGAATCTTTGGCAGAAAATTTATTACAAACCTGTGCAGAGGTATGGAATATGTATGGTCCTACAGAAACTACTATTTGGTCAAGCAGTAAACAAATTAACAAACCAAAAGATGCTTCAAATATAGGAGAACCAATTCATAATACTAAGTTTTATATACTAGATGGATCATTACGATTAGTACCCCAGAATACCTCAGGAAATATTTATATAGGCGGAGATGGATTGGCTAAAGGGTATTATAAAAATGAAAAATTAACAGCAGAAAAATTTATAAAAAATCCTTTTGTCGAAGGAGAAAAAATTTATGACACAGGAGATATTGGTAAATGGAATAACGTTGGTGAAATTCAATTTTTGGGTCGTAACGATCATCAGGTAAAGATTAGAGGATATCGTATCGAATTAGGAGAGATAGAAACCAAACTGAATCAATTATCAGGTATAAAATCTTCAGTAGTTATTGCTAAGAAAGGAATGAATCAAGAAGCTTACTTAGTAGCATATGTTGTTTTTAATCAAAAACCAATAAGTGCCGATAGGATTACTAATGTTTTGCGTAAGGAATTACCAGAGTATATGATACCATATATAATTGTTCCTATAGAGGAGTTTCCTTTAACTCCTAATAAAAAAATAGACCGAAAATCTTTAATACTTCGAGATGTAAATCCTTTAGAAACGAAATCAAATTTTAAAAAACCGACTACAGAAATAGAGATCATACTTTGTAGACTTTTTAAAGAAGTAATAGAGTTAACAAACAAAATAAGTGTAACAGATAATTTTTTTCAATTGGGTGGGCATTCTTTGAATGCAGTAAGATTAATTGGTAAAATTGAAAAAGAATTGGGGTTCCATGTTTCATTAAGAACTGTTTTTGAATACCCAACTGTTGAGATGTTATCTGGGTTTTTGGAAAAAATGGAAACTCAACAATTAACAGTAATACCATCGACCAAGATAAAACCTCATTATCCATTAACATTACCACAATATGCTATATGGCTAGCTTCATTTCAGAGTGAAAAGTCCATTGCCTATAATATGTTTAGATCGTATAAAATAGAGGGTAAGTTTGATAAGATTTTACTGGAGAAAGTATTTAGGAATATTATTAGTAAGTATGAAATATTAAAAACAAATTTTGTTGAATATAAAGGATCTCCACGTCAAAAAATAAGAGAAGGGAAAGAAATTATTTTTGAAATCGAAGAGTTTTTTGTTGAGAGTTCAAGTCTGAAAAAAGCATTAGAAACCTACGCAAATAGAGAATTTGATTTAAAGAACGACACATTATTACGACTTGGGTTGTTCAAAGTACCTAGTGGGCAAAGTATATTACTTTTTGTTACACATCATATTATTATGGATGGATGGTCACTAGAAATTTTGATAAAAGAAGTTGTAAATAATTATAGAGCATTAGTTTCGCAAACGAATTTTGAAAAAAAATTACTGCCCCTTCAATTCAAGGATTATGCAGTTTGGCAACATGAAATTGAGCTCGAAAACAAGAGTGAAAATCGTAATTTTTGGAAACAATATTTGGATCATTATCAATGGAGGAGTTTGATCACCTATGATCTGGAAAATGGTGAGTTAAGTGAAAAATATACTGGTAGCTTCCACCGTTTCAATTGGGATAAAGTGTTTCTTGCAAACATGGATAGCATAGCATTAAAACAAAAAATCACATTCCATACTCTTATTGTTACGGCATTTTATGTATTGATTTATAAAACTGAAAGGCTTAATGACATTTGCATTGGGACTATAAATTCTGGACGACCCTTTTCAGATTTACATTCCCAAATAGGGATGTTTGTAAAAACATTACCCTTACGATTAAGAATAAGTCCTGAACAATCACTAATAAATCTATTGCAAAAAGTGCAAGAGGATATGTTAGTAATAGATAAGCATCAAGATATTCCCGAGGATATTCTAAGTCAGTTACGATTAGAAGCAATTATAGTGTTGCAAAATCCAACCTTTAATTATGAAAAAATTAAAGTAAAAGAAGATTTTGTATTAGATTTTCATCCTGTAGATGCAAAATATAATAGGCTTCCGCTATTAATAAGTTTTTCTATAAATGAAGAGTTTTTACATGGTTCTATTTATTATGATACTAGCAAGTATGAGAAGGAAACCATTGAACTACTAGTTTCAAAATTTAAGAAAATTTTGGAAGAAATAATAATTGATACTAATGTGTTAATAGAAGATATAGATATCGAATTGGCTTTTGAAAAAGAAAAATCTATCGAAATAGATTTTAGTTTTTGATAAGCCATAAAACAAAAAAGCAAAGTAATCATCAACAAAAAATTATGAATTTTTATATAAGAAAAGTAATAGTACTAGCATTTATTTTTTCTTCCTTTGTGTCAGCACAAAGCCAAAATGTATCTCTTAAGGATACAGAGTCTTTTTTTCCAAATGCAGAAGTTCTAAAGAAAGATACGATTTTATGGAAATATCTCTCTGTACCTGAAAACTGGGATAAACCTCAAAGTAACATTATCAAATTAGCTGTTGCGGTATTAAAAAACAAATCAGGAAAGACGGATAGAGATGCTTTAGTTTTTATACAAGGAGGGCCAGGAGCAAGCGGCATTCAAAATATAGGAAATTGGTTTAATCATCCTCTTCGACAAGAAAATGATATTGTATTGTTTGATATTCGAGGTACTGGATTTTCTGAACCTAGACTATGTCCTGATTTGGGAAAAAAGTTTTTAGATATCTTAGCCAAAAATCAGTCAGAACAAGAGGATGAGAATCAAAAAACTGCGGCTGCTTTATCGTGTAAACAAAACCTTCTAAACTCGAGAGTTGATATTAAGGCATATCACAGTCAATCAGTAGCGAAAGATTTACATGCTCTAAAAAATCAATTAAAATATGATGATTGGCATGTATATGGTGTTTCATACGGGACTTATATGGCACAAGTATATGCTACGTCTTACCCTGAGGACATCAAGACTTTATCTTTAGACTCTCCGATATCAGATATGCCTACTTACTATTCATACAATACGAGTAATTATGTAAAAAGCCTGTCAAAAGTTTTTAAGAAGTGTAAAGGTGATAAAGATTGTAATGCTGTATATCCAGACTTAGAAAAAATGTATTACAAAACTGTTGCTGATTTAGAAAAAGCACCTATAACCGTTTCTGTAGATAAAAAAACTATTGCTTCTGGAGAGTTTACCTACAATTCAGAAGATTTTAAAATAGCAATTCAACAAGCGTTGTATACTAAACAACTTATTGAAATGATACCTTTGTTAATTTATCAATTTCAGCAGAGAAACAATGAAGCACTAGGAAAATTGGTAGCGGCATTTTCTAGCTTACTAGGAATGGATTATGGAGTGTATTACTGTGTTAGTTGTAACGAAGCGCTACCATTTAATAAAATATCGGATTATAAGAGGGATGCTTCCAAGCACATAGGACTCAAAGGTGGTGTGTCTTTTTATAAGTCAGATTTTAAAGTATGTGATAAGTGGAATATTAATCGCAACGACTCCATATCAACTTTTGATTCTTCAAAATTGGAAACATTATCTTTTCCGGTACTCGTGTTTTCTGGAGGGTATGACCCAATTACACCTTCTTCCAACGGAAAAGTACTAGCTAAGGTTTTTTCTAAAGGATATTCCGTGATTGCAGCTTCTTATGGTCATACACCGGGTTTTACAAAAACAGGGAATAAGATTGCCCAGGCTTTTATTAATGACCCTAATCGTACTCCAGATGTGAATGCTTTTGAAAAAGAAAGTATGATAAGTTTTGTTAAAGGAGTTACCATCAATCCAGGAGTATCTAAGGTAGGGAATAGCCTAAATCAGTTAAACTTGATTTTTCTATCTCCTTTGTTTGTTGCCCTGGGGATAATGAGTGTGTTTGTCTTTACCTATATGATTAAGCTTTTGAGAAGAAAATATAAAAGAACCCCAGATAGAATAGTAAGGATTCTTAGTGTTCTAACATCTGCCGCAGGAATTACGGGCTTAATATGTCTAGTCCTTGCATTAATGAAAGTTGCTAACCAAAATTATTTTATTCTGGCATTCGGTCTACCTAATAATTTTGATTATGTATTTATCATGATTTTGATTTTTGGAGGGTTTCTAATAGTAACTTTATTATACTTCATTATGCTAATAAAAAGGATAAACGATAGAAGTATTGTTTTTTCTGTCTTATTTTCCAATATTTTGCTTGTAACCTATCTGTTTTATTGGGGAATTCTTTAATAATTACATTAATCATTTTTGAAAAAGAATTAATAATCAGAATTGCTAATTTTGAAAAATACTGTTTAGCCTTTCAACTAAACTATAAAATTAGGAGTATTATATAAGAAATGACACAAATCCTTTATTCATATATAAATAAAGAAAATCATGATCAACTTGTAAAAGAAGTGGGTTCAGTTTTTTCTATCGAATTTCAGAGAAAAATTTTAAAATATCGTCGTTGGCAGGATATGCAATTATCACTGTTAGGGAGATTTCTTTTAAAAAAAGGTATAGAAGAAAGAGGCGAAGAGTTTTGTGAAAATAGTATAAAATATACCCAATATAATAAGCCATATTTTGATGAACAACAGGTTAGATTTAATATTTCCCATTCAGGAGATATCGTGATTTGTGCATTAACAGATACTAATGATGTAGGTATAGATATAGAAAAGCAACATGATATTCGTATAGAAGATTTTAAAAGTCAGATGACAATAGGTGAATGGAAGAGAATTACATCTTCTAGGGATATAAGAACATCATTTTTTGAGTATTGGACACAAAAGGAGGCAGTTATAAAAGCACATGGCATGGGGCTTTCAATTCCGCTTAAATCTTTTGAAATAATCAATAGTTATACAAGAGTTAATAATGATAGTTTCTTTTTAAAAGAAATCAAATTGGATAATGAATATAAGTGTCACATTGCATGTGCAAACAAAATAGGTTTATCACTTTCTAACCCAAAAATTGTAAATCCTTTTGTCAATATATGATTGTCATTTATAGTACGAAGTATCATAAATAATGTTTTAAATAAGATAAGATCCACACAGCATATGTGTGGATCTTTTTTTTTACGTTTTTGAATACTATGGCAAGAAGGTATACTAATATAGGGTTAAATAGTTGGACATAGGGACAAGTGATCAATAAGGATTTGTATATTGTTATAAAAAAAGAAAGGTCTGAGCTAAAAAAACGATAACACTATTCAATTTAGAAGAGTGATATCATCTAAAGTTTTTTGAGAATTGGATAAAAAATCTCAAATTTTTTGATATTATTTTATGGTAAATTCATTACTTTTTATTCCAGATATTTCTGGTTTTACACATTTTGTTCAAAATACAGAGATTGAGCATAGTCAGCATGTAATTTCTGAAGTATTAGAGGTGCTTGTTAATGCGAATACGCAAAATTTGAAACTTGCTGAGGTAGAGGGAGATGCTCTCTTTTTTTATAAAGAAAAAGAAGTCCCTTCTCAAGAAAAATTACTGGCGCAGATAGAAACAATGTTTACAGCATTTTATAGTCATCTCAAACTGCTTGAGAAAAATCGAATATGTCCATGTAATGCATGTGCTACTGCTCCAAATTTACAACTAAAGGTTGTGGCACATTGTGGAGAGTTACAGTTCATCACCGTACAAGAAAAACGCAAACCTTTTGGTCAAGCGGTTATCGAAGCACATAGACTACTAAAGAATTCTATCGCAAGTGATAATTATGCACTCTTGAGTAGTGATATTTCTACAGTTATTGGACTATCATCAAGTTATGAAAGCAAACTATACCATTTTAAAAAAAGTAAGAATACTTATGATGGTAAAGAGATAGGATATTTGTTTTCTGAAATTGATAAAGATAAATTGAAGCTCAATCCATTTGAGACTCCAGAAGTGGTTGATTTTAAGTGTCCACCGGATATTGCTTTTACAACAGAGTTTGAAATATCTGCATTACACTTATTAGAATATATAACCAATTATGGTTACAGACATTATTGGGTAAAAGGAGTAGATAAATTCGAGTATAATCCAGATGAAGTCACCCGCCTAGGAACAGAACATGTATGTGTTATTGATGGGAAACGCTTAAATTTTACTACAGTTACTAAGGAAGCAGAATCAAATGAAATTGTCTACGGAGAGTTAACTACGGATGCCCCTATTGAAAAAATGTATCAATTTTTTATTATAAAACCTAGATCAGAAAACAGTTGTACTCTAACTGTTGAAACCTATCTAAAGGCAAAATCATTATTCAGTAAAATTTTGTTATGGCTATTTATAAAAAAAGCAATAAAGAAATCTATAAAAACATCAATAGGAAATCTAGAAGCATTTATAAAAAACAATGATATAGCAAAAAATTAGAGAAGATCAATTATTCTTTCAAGTTGCATTCCTCGTGATCCTTTGATAAGAATACCTCCGTTTTTATTCTCTATCTTCCAATTTGCTGCAAGATCATCAAATGATTTAAATTTATTAATCCTAGAATCCTCACATTTGGTGTTAAAAAAAATATCTCCAAGTAAGTATATTTTATCAATCTTTGCAGTGCTAATTAAATCAACTACTTTTTGATGTTCTAATTGCGATTCATCACCTAACTCAAACATATCTCCCAGAAAAACAATTTTAGAGTCGTAGTTCAGCTGAACAAAATTATTGATAGCTGCATTCATACTTGTTGGGTTGGCATTATAAGCATCCAGAATAACGGTATGCTGTTTTATTTTAATAATCTGAGAGCGATTATTTGTAGAAGTGTAAGATTCGATAGCACGTTTAATCTGATCAGGTTTGATTTTGAAATAATCCCCAATAGTTATAGCGGCTGCTATATTTGTATAGTTATACTTACCAATTAGATTACTATGTATTGCTAATTCATTAAAAGTGATGGTAACATTTGGATTAACATCTGTTAATTCAACAATAGTATTACCATTGATATTAGATTGTGAAAAACTATAGGAGTTTATCCCAATTGATGCATCGGCTAGTTGTTTTTCATCCAGATTGAGAAAGACCAATTTATTATATTTTCTTAAATGCTTATATAGCTCTGTTTTTCCTTGAAATACTCCTTCAATACTTCCAAAACCTTCTAAGTGAGCTTTCCCAATGTTTGTAATATACCCGTAATCAGGGGTAGCAATAGAGCATAAAAAATCTATTTCACCTATATGATTTGCTCCCATTTCTACAATCCCTATTTCGGTATCTTTAGTCATCGATAAAAGTGTAAGAGGAACTCCAATATGATTATTTAAGTTACCGACCGTGGCAGTAGTATTATAACCAGAAGAAAGCACGCTATTGATTAATTCTTTAGTAGTTGTTTTTCCATTACTTCCAGTAAGTGCTATAATTGGAGTGCCGAGATATTTACGATGATAAGAAGCTAAATTTTGTAATGTTTTTAGAACATTGTCTACAACAATATATTTTTCAGATTCTTTAAAATCAATTTCATCAATTATGGCATAAGAAGCTCCAAGTTCTATGGCTTTTTTTGCGTACAAATTTCCATTGAAGTTATCTCCTTTCAAGGCAAAGAAAATGGTATTCGGTTTAATTTTTCTAGTATCTGTGCAGACACCAGTACTTTCTAAAAATAGTTGATGTATTTGGGAAATAGTCATTAATCATGAAATAGTAAAAAGCCCTGACAGAAATTGTGTACAGGGCTCTTATGTTTATAACGAACATTAATAGTATTCTAATATTATTCTTTTGGTTTCTGGTGTCTTGGTGTTTTTTTCTTTCTTGCTTTAGTACCAACCCTAGACATTGCGTTTCTGAAACCAATATAATCAGTAGCCATATATTGTGGCATAAATCTTCTTTGCGCAGGATCTAACCAATATGCTCTATCTTTCCAGGAACCACCTTTGTATACACGTACTTTATCATCTACGATAGTTGTTCTTTTACTAGATTCATCATATCTTTTATCCATTTTTGTGCTGTCTTCAGCATCAGGACCTACATAATGGATTGGAGCATTATACATTCTTCTATTTGGAGTATTTTGATCTTGATATGCTTCAAAGTACCTAGAAGAACTTTTGTCTCCATCTCTATAGTTTCTATTGTCACTATCGGTGAAATTAGTTCTCATGTACGTGTCGTCTTCATCAACAGGTACTTGTAGTATACCTCCAGGTAGTACTCGTGCAATGATCTTACCATTACTTAAAGTATCATAGACAATAGAATCAGTCATTACTATTTTTACAGTTCCATCTGGATTAATAGCATTTTTAGTATAGACATTTCCTCTGTAGTAGTTAAAATCGTTATACTCATCATCAACTATAGGTCTATAGATGTCAGCTACCCATTCGGCTACATTACCGGCCATGTCGTATAACCCATAATCATTTGGATTGTACGATTTTACAGGAGCAGTAATATCTGCACCATCATCACTCCAACCTGCAATACCTCCGTAATCACCATCTCCTTGTTTAAAATTAGCTAATTGATCCCCTCTGGTTCTTCTTTGCCCAGATCGGGTATATTTTCCATTCCAAGGGTATTTTTTTCTACCTCTATATATGTTATAGCTTCTAATTTCTACAAGACCTAAAGCAGCGTATTCCCATTCAGCTTCTGTAGGAAGTCGGTATTTTGGTAAAAGCAATCCATCTTTACGTTGTATATAAAGACCTGTAGAGTCATTTGTTTTTTCATATCTTTCTGAGGCTCTTCCTCCTCTAATTGCTTCATCGTTACCACCATAAGTTTGCGAAGGAGCGTTTAGGTAAGTATCGGTATCAAACGTACTTTCTGCCGAAACATCTTCGAAAGGTGCATTTTTTTTGATAACATCTTCTTCCTCAAGAATTCTTTCATTAACGCGATTAGTTCTCCAGTTACTAAATTCTATTGCCTGAATCCAATTTACTCCCACTACAGGGTAGTTTGCATATGCAGGATGACGCAGGTAATTGTTAGTCATCATCTCATTAAATCCAAGTCTATTTCTCCATACTAACGTATCAGGAAGCGCACCGTAATAAATATTTCTATATTTTGGCTCGGTAGGAGGATATACTCCTTTTATCCAATCAAGATATTCTAGGTACATTACATTGGTAACCTCAGTCTCATCCATATAAAAAGACTGAACATGTTGTTGGGTAGGAGTGTTGTTCCAGTCATGCATTACATCATCTTGTACTCTACCCATTGTAAAAGTACCACCTTCAATGAAAACTAAACCAGGTCCGGTTTCTTGTTCTTTGTAATTTGTGTTAACCTGAAATCCGCCATCTTTGGAATTATATTTCCATCCTGTGGCTCTAGAATTACTCCCATAGTCGTTCTTAGAACAACTAAATAGTAAAACACTAACGGAAAGTACCATTAGCGACTTAAAAATAAACGCGTTTCTCATAATCTTAAGTTCGTTAAAGTAGAAATTAGGGCTTGCAATATAAATAATAAACGTTAAATTTACCCTAATTTTTTCAAAATATTATCAATTCACATTTTTTTATGAATTTATAATGGCTTTGGTTTAACGCAATATTTCTTTATTTATTATTCATTTTCTAATAAAAACAACAAATATAGCATTCCAATTAAATTATATTTGAGCATTAATTTTTGGTAAAAATCTTATTTCATAAGATAATGTTAAGCAAAAAGTCATATTTAATATTATCTTCACGTTTCTTAATTTAGAAATCTCTAATTCTTAATTCAAGAAATTAAAAGACAACACCCCTTTGTCAAACAGGAAATATTAGCATATATTGAGATGTTTTATCTGATTTTAAAACTGGAAAACAAAAAGAGATATAAGATATCTACAAAATTAGCGTTTATAAACAATCAGCTTGAAAAAAAATAAGAGCACAATCATTCTTACTAACTAAATAACTATATATTTGTCAAACTCAATTTTTAAAGGATATGAAAAGAATATTAACCCTTAGCCTAGTGTGTATTACATTTTTAACTTTTAAGATACAGGCGCAGGAACAAAACAGGGCAATTACAACGGCAACACCGTTTTTATTAATAGCTGCAGATGCACGAGCAGCAGGTCTGGGGGATCAAGGGGTTGCAACTTCCGCAGATGCATTTTCTCAACAATGGAATCCAGCTAAATACGTATACGTAAAAAATAAACAAGGAGTAGGGGTTAATTATACTCCATATTTAAGTAATCTGGTTAATGACATATTTTTGGGAAATGTGAATTATTATAACCGTATTAATGAACGTAGTGCTGTGGCAGCTAGTTTTAGATATTTTAGTCTTGGAGATATAGAATTCAGACAAGGACCAAATGATGAGCCTAATGTTCAGAAACCAAATGAATTAACGTTGGATATTTCTTATGCGCTAAAGCTAGATGATAGATTTTCTATGGCTGTAGCAGGTAGATATTTACGTTCTGATCTTAGGTTGCAAGGTTTAGGAGCAGATGCTAGTGCAGCAGGAAGCTTTGGGGTTGATATAGCAGGTTTTTATAGAAGTGATGAGATTGCTTTTAATTCATTTAATGGTAGATGGAGAGCTGGAGCAACAATTTCTAATATCGGACCTAAGATAAAGTATGATGATGCAGGGCAAGAGAATTTTATACCTACGAACTTTAGATTAGGTGGGGCGTTTGATTTTATTTTTAATGAAGATAATCGAATCACACCGTCTATAGAGTTTAGTAAATTATTAGTTCCTACACCTTTGGATCCAGATACAGATGGAGACGGCGTGATAACTGCAGAGGAGCAGCAAATTGCAAATGATGAGTATAATGATAAAAGCGCGTTTGGATCAATTTTTTCTTCTTGGGGAGATGCTCCAGATGGATTTAGTGAGGAATTGAAAGAAATTACATGGTCGCTTGGGGCAGAATACATGTATCGTGATGTGTTTGCTTTCAGAGCAGGATATTTTAACGAATCTGAAGAAAAAGGAGCACGTAAATTCTTGTCTCTAGGAACTGGATTTAGATATAATATTGTAAATCTTGATATTTCTTATTTATTTTCTACTTCTGCGGTTAAGAGCCCATTAGAAGGAACGCTTCGTTTTGGTCTTTCATTTAATTTTGGAGACGAGTACAACGATTAAGAATATTATCGTAATAATATATAAAAGTATCAAGCCTTTGGGTTTGATACTTTTTTTGTTTGTAGTAAATTGTGAGGCTGTTGTTTTTTAGAATTACTTCAAAATCTTTTGTTGTTAGTTGCAAAAAATTAAACAGATATGTATTGAAGAATTTATCATTCATTGTATTAAATAACCCCTTATGAAAGAAATAGAAATAAAATCTGTTCTTCAGGTTTACGATTCATTTGATGAATTGCCAAAAGATATTCAACAATTAATGCGAGAGTCTACTAAGATTAGAGATAAAGCATATGCTCCCTATTCTAAGTTTTTAGTAGGAGCTGCACTTTTACTGGAAAATGGCGAAGTAGTTTTGGGAAATAATCAGGAGAATGCATGTTATCCATCAGGATTATGTGCAGAACGTACAGCAATATATTTTGCAGGCGCTAATTTTCCTGAAATTGCAATTACTACCATGGCGCTTTCGGCAAAATCTTTAAAGTATAATCTAATTACTCCAACACCCCCTTGTGGAGCCTGTAGGCAGGCAATTGCTGAGTATGAACAAAAACAAAACAGCCCAATTGTCATTTATTTTATGGGAGAAACAGGAAAAGTTGTAAAATCATCATCATTGGCTAATATTATGCCACTCGTTTTTGATAATTCATATTTATAACGTTTTCGTTGATTTTATGGGCAAACTCCTTTTTCCTTAATTCCGAATATGTTATTTTTGTTTTTCGTTTTCTTGAGAAAGTAAGAGAAGACATTAAGTGATTACTAGTTTTGAAGCTAGTTTTTTAGTCATATATCAGTACAATTATAAATGAAAAAGATAACCAAAGATGTTTACCTAAATTGGTACGAAGAAATGCTTTTCTGGAGAAAATTTGAAGATAAGCTAGCCCAAGTTTATATTCAACAGAAAGTAAGAGGTTTTTTACACTTGTATAATGGTCAGGAAGCAATTTTGGCAGGAGCTTTACATGCAATGGACCTTACCAAAGATAAGATGATTACAGCATATCGTAATCATGTTCAGCCTATTGGTATGGGGGTAGACCCAAAACGAGTTATGGCAGAGCTGTATGGTAAAGCTACAGGTACTTCTCAAGGATTAGGAGGGTCGATGCATATTTTCTCAAAAGAGCATAGGTTTTATGGAGGACATGGTATTGTCGGAGGACAGATACCTTTGGGAGCAGGTTTAGCATTTGCGGATAAATATCACAAAAGAGATGCAGTAACACTTACTTTTTTTGGTGATGGAGCTGCCAGACAGGGTTCATTACATGAAACTTTCAATTTAGCGATGTTGTGGAAACTACCAGTAGTATTTTGTGTAGAAAACAATGGATATGCTATGGGAACTTCAGTCGAAAGAACGGCAAATCATACAGATATTTGGAAATTAGGACAAGGTTATGAAATGCCTTCTGGACCAGTAGACGCTATGAATCCGATAAAAGTAGCAGAAGCTATGGATGAAGCAATTACTAGAGCAAGAACAGGTGGTGGACCAACATTTTTGGAACTAAAAACATATAGATATAGAGGACATTCTATGAGTGATGCTCAGAAATACCGTACTAAGGAAGAAGTGGCAGAATATCAAAAGATAGATCCAATAACTCAGGTGCTGGATATTATTAAAGAAAAAAAATATGCTACAGATGATGAAATTGCTACAATAGATAAAAGAGTGAAAGATCGGGTTGCAGAATGCCAAAAATTCGCAGAAGAATCACCATTCCCAGAAAAGAATGTAATGTACGACGTTGTATACGAGCAGGACGATTATCCATTTTTATCACACAAACCACAATAAATTATGGCTACAGTAATTAATATGCCGCGATTGAGCGACACAATGGAAGAAGGAGTTGTTGCGAAGTGGCTTGTGAAAAAAGGAGATAAAATTAGTGAAGGTGATATCTTGGCTGAAATAGAAACGGACAAAGCAACAATGGAATTTGAGTCTTTCTATGAAGGAACTTTGTTACATGTTGGGATTGAAGAAGGAGAAACGGCTCCCGTTGACCAGCTTCTTGCCATTATAGGGGAAGAAGGAGAAGATATCTCTGGATTGTTGAATGGAGACGCAACACCAAAAACAGAAGCGCAGAAAGAAGAAAAAGTGGAAGAGTCGAGTCCTGTTTCTGCAGCATCCTCAACTATTCCAGAAGGAGTAGAAGTGATCACTATGCCACGTCTTAGTGATACAATGGAAGAAGGAACTGTTGCAACTTGGTTGAAAAAGATAGGAGATACTGTTGAAGAAGGAGATATTCTGGCCGAAATAGAGACTGATAAGGCTACTATGGAATTTGAATCTTTCTATAACGGGGTTTTATTGCATATTGGTATAGAAGAAGGGCAAACAGCTCCGGTTGACGCTTTATTGGCAATTATTGGACCTGCCGGAACAGATATATCTCATCTTAAAGATGGTGTTACAGTAAGTAATACTTCCTCTACTGTAAAAGAAATATCTTCGGAAAAAGGAGGGAATACGGAAGTGAAAAGTACTGCTTCTAATGTAGAAGCAACATCTGGAGGTCGAATTTTTGTTTCTCCCTTAGCAAAGAAAATTGCGGCAGATAAAGGTATAGATCTTTCTCTCGTAAAAGGAACAGGCGAAAATGGACGTATAGTGAAGAAAGATGTAGAATCCTATACACCTTCCGTTTCGAGCGCTCCAAAACCGTCTAAAGAAGTAACCTCGACTCCAGCAATACAAACATTTACCCCTGCGGGAGAAGAAGGTTTTGAAGAAGTGAAAAATTCGCAAATGCGTAAAGCTATTGCAAGAAGCTTGTCAAACTCTAAGTTTACTGCACCACACTACTATCTAACAATAGAAGTAGATATGGATAACGCAATTGCTTCACGTAAAATCATTAATGAATTGCCAGATACCAAGGTGTCTTTTAACGATATGATTGTTAAAGCTTGTGCAATGGCATTAAGAAGACATCCGCAAGTAAATACAAGTTGGAAAGATGATGTAACTGTATATAATAAACATATTAGTATAGGAGTTGCAGTAGCAGTTCCAGATGGATTAGTGGTACCGGTATTACCATTTACAGATCATATGAATATCATGGAAATTGATACTAAAGTTCGTGATTTGGCAATAAGAGCAAGAGATAAAAAGCTAACACCGCAAGAAATGAGTGGTAGTACATTTACAGTATCTAAT
This sequence comes from Aquimarina sediminis, assembly GCF_002895435.1. GTDB lineage: Bacteria > Bacteroidota > Bacteroidia > Flavobacteriales > Flavobacteriaceae > Aquimarina > Aquimarina sediminis. The sequence continues at coordinate 176,448 of NZ_POYJ01000007.1, read as the reverse complement.
CTCGGTATGTTTGGTATTCAGGAATTTACTTCAATAATCAATCAACCAAATTCGTCAATATTATCTGTTGGGGCAATAGTTGAGAAACCAGTGGTTAAAAATGGGCAAATTGTTGTAGGTAATACAATGAAAGTAACTTTAGCCTGTGATCATCGAACGGTAGATGGAGCAACAGGAGCACAGTTCTTGCAAACATTACAACAGTATCTTGAAAACCCAGTAACTATGCTGGCGTAGTTCAACTACTTACATAATTCATATCTAATCCTGCTTCTAATGAAGCGGGATTTTTTATCTTTATCCAAAACATATTTTCATGCGAAAGAACATTTTTATTATTCTAATTACAGTTTTATTTGTCAATTGTAAACAATCGACAACTGCACAATTACAAACTAGTGCTTCTGATATTGCCGATATTATGAATTTTCTGGCTAGTGATGATCTCGGTGGACGAGATACTGGAAGTGAAGGCTTGGAAAAAGCGGCTCATTTTATTGAAGAAGAGTTTAAGAAATATAAAGTAGCTCCTTATTTTGAAACATACAGAGATGTTTTTGATGTAAAAGGTATAGAAACATATAATGTGGTAGGTTTTCTTAAAGGTACTGACAAAGAATTGGCTAAAGAAGTTATTGTGCTAGGAGCACATTTTGATCATATAGGTAGTGGGAAAGAGGTAAATGGGGATGTAATTGCCAATGGAGCTAATGATAATGCGGCAGGAAGTAGTGCAGTAATTTCTTTGGCAAAACAATTTGCTCAATTAAAAAATAATAAACGTAGCATTCTTTTTGTGTTATTTGGAGCAGAAGAAAGAGGGTTGCTTGGGTCAGAGCATCTTGCAAAAGTTTTGAAAGAAAAGAAAGTGGATCTATATGCAATGGTTAATTTTGAGATGATAGGTGTACCTCTAAATGATAAATCATACAAAGCTTATATCACTGGTTTTGATAAATCTAATATGGCTGAAAAAATCAATGAGTATGCAGGATCCGAGTTGATTGGGTATTTAGCAAAAGCCAAAGAGTTTCAATTGTTTATGAGAAGTGATAACTATCCATTTTATAAACAATTTAATGTGCCTTGTCAAACCATTTCTACCTTTGATTTTACTAACTATAACTATTATCATCATGTAGATGATGAAGTATCAGAAATGAACTTCGAATTTATGGCGGATCTTATTAATAGTTGCATTCCGGTAATTACTAAAATGGCAAATACACCTCAAAAAGAAATTAAATTAAACTAATAAAGATTTGGTAGATCTGACAGGTTTGTAAAGTAAACTTTGTAGTAGGAATGAAAAATATTATTATCACAGGAGCAAGTAGAGGGATAGGATATGAACTTGCAAAACTATTGGCTGATGAAGGGCATCAGATTTTAGCATTATCCAGAAATGAAAAGCCTATTGCTGATCTCCAGCACAAAAATATTGACACTTTTTCTTTTGATATCTGTAATGTCGAGAGTCATAAAAAGATGATAGATTATATTTCATCTTCTTGGGAACAAGTTGATATCTTGGTTAATAATGCAGGGATGTTACTAAATAAGCCTTTTGCAGAGATTTCTACTCAGGATTTTGAAGATGTCTATAAAGTAAATGTTTTTGGTGTAGCCGAAATTACACGTTTGGTTCTACCTTTTATGAAACCGGGTAGTCATGTGGTAACCATAAGTAGTATGGGAGGAATACAAGGAAGCATGAAATTCCCTGGGCTAGCAGCTTATAGTTCTAGTAAAGGGGCAGTTATAACGTTGAGTGAGTTATTGGCAGAAGAATATAAAGAAAGTGGAATAGCCTTTAATGTTTTGGCGCTAGGAGCTGTGCAAACCGAAATGTTGGAAGAAGCTTTTCCTGGGTATCAAGCACCACTAACAGCGATAGAAATGGCAAGTTATATTAGAGAGTTTTCTTTAACGGGTAATAAACTCTATAATGGAAAAGCACTTCAGGTCTCTAGTAGTACCCCTTAGGTACTAGTCATTGTTCTTTGGGATAGTGTCGAAAGAAATCTTTGTAGATATTAATTGCTCGCCATCGATTTCTATTTTTGAAGTTTTGATAAATGTCAGTATGGTGTCAGTTTTATGATCGAGTACAACTTTTGTTGTAACTTTTTTTACAGAATCTGAGATAGCTTCAAAAGAAGATATAAAGCTTACTTTCTTAAGTTTGGTTCCTTTTTCTGTAGAGAGAAGTTTGCTGCTATCGATTTTAACATTAAAATTAGGATTAGTTATGGCTAATGTTTCTCGATCCAAATATTCTTCGAGTTTTTGCGTGATCAATAGGATGTAAGCATCATTCTCGGATATCTCTGATGCTTCTTCTGCTTCTATATAAGATTCAGACGCCTCTATATCCATTGTTTTGGATTCGGAACTAGCATTATTAGCGCATCCAAAAGAAAGTAGTGATATTATAATATAGGTAAACTTTTTCATGACTTTATCCTGAATTTTAGTTTTACTATCTGTGTGTGTAGCTTTCGGGATTCTATAATCTCGATGTTTTTTAAACTTTGCGTTGGAGTGGTTAATCTATTTATAAATTCATCCTTAGTGTATATCTCTATACCCAATCGGTGGGGAAGCACTTGGAAAATAGTCGCGTCGTTAGCAATTATTTTGGACAACTCTTTTCTTCTGTTTTTCCAATCTTTTACTTTTCCATTAGCATAATAATGAAGCATTAAAGCATAATCATCTGTTTGAATTTGAAGATTTTCTTGTTGGCTTGATGATGCAATCCTGTATATGGTATCTGTTTTGTGATATGGAGATTGCACTACAAAACGGATATAATCATCTTTCGTTTTCCAAGTAAAACAACCAGTACTGTCACTTTTTAAATAGAAAGGAGATTCGTTATCATTAAGAATAATAATATCTATTGGTGTCTGGGTAATAGGTTGATTTCTATCCTGATCAATAAAACAAAAGCTAAATGTGTTTTGATTAGGAATAAGAAAATAAATACCAGTAAATAAACCAAACGCCAAAAGAGTGATCCAGAACCATTTTGAGATATCAATAGCTTTGGTGTGATTTAGGGGGTTAGTATGATTACTTTTAAAATCATTCCAATTTACAAATCCACAATATTGCGAAAGTAAATTTAGAATGTCAACTCTAGGAAGTTTTTCTGAGGAATTTTTAAAATAACTATAGAAGGACTTTTCACTGATTGAAGCTTTGACCTGTTCTTGTAAATCTTCCTTAAACAAAATAATATCTTGCCCTTTCCATTCAGAAATATCATGGCTAGATGCTGTGTTTTTCTTTAAAAACTGTTGTGTTACTGCTTTTTTAAGGAGATCAAACGCTATTTTTTCTTCAGAAGTTATAGTTGTAATATTTTGGTAATTAAGAGTTTGTGTTTTGTAAAATGTTTTACAATTGCTTTACAAGGGTTCTACAATGGGTAGATAAGATTAGCTTTTAAGTTTGTTTTCAGTTTAACAAGATAAAAAATATAAAAATGAAAACGAACAAAATTAGTGGTATAAAAAGAATAGTATTGAGTAGTATGATATTAATAGGTTTTTCTTGCTCCAAAGGACAACCTCATAATTATAAATCAGAAAACATAGCACTCGAAGAAACAGGAGAAACAGCACTTTTGAATTCATTTGAAACAGAAGGTGATTTAAAGTTAAACAACGAAAAGAAAAAAAGTTTTGATAACCAGGTCAAGATTATTAAAAATGGTAATTGTCGATTAAAGGTGAAGAATGTTGAAGAAGCAACATCATTAGCAAAAAAAATAGCTTCGAAGTACAAAGGCTATATTTCTGATGAAAGATTTACAAATACAAACTATACAAAAGAAAATAGGTTTACCATTAGGGTTCCACAAGACCTGTTTGATACTGTTTTGGATAGTATTTGCAGTTTTGCAGAATTTGTGGATCATAAAAATATATCTACAATAGATGTCACCGAAGAGTATATGGATATTAGCTCACGTTTAAAAACAAAGTTTGAGGTAAAAGAGCGTTATGAAACCATTCTAAGAACAAAAGCAAAAACAGTTGAAGATATTTTAAAAGCAGAGGAGAAATTGAGTCAACTTCAGGAAGAAATAGAATCTGCTCAAGGAAGGCTGAAGTACTTGAGTAATAGAGTGTCCTATAGTACAATCCAAGTAGATATGTATCAAACAATAATTCCGAAAGAAGAACCAGTAGGATATAAACCAGGGTTTTTGGATAAAGCAGAGGAAGGTTTGTCTTTTGGTTGGTCGGTTATAGAAAATTTAACATTGTTGTTGTTTTATATTTGGCCTTTACTAATTTTAGGGGTAGCTATTTTCGTGTATTTTAAATGGATACGGAAGTAAAAAAAATTGAGTTAAGTGCATCGCATCGATGCACTTAATTTTGTATTTTGCGCCAATGAAGGAAATACTGGGTAGATACATTCCTGAACGTGCTTTGGAGCCTGCATTCGATCTGATTATTAAGTGTAATGTGCATCTCAAAATTGTAAATGAAAGAGTTACACGACATGGGGATTATCGTAAAATGCCCGATGGAAGACATCAAATCACTGTAAATGCTTCTCTTAATAAATATCGTTTTCTTATTACATTAATACATGAGATTGCGCACCTTATTGCTTTTGAGAAATACGGACGTTATATAAAACCACATGGTATAGAATGGAAAAAAGTTTTTCAAAAATTAATGCTACCTTATATCAATCCAGAAGTTTTCCCATCAGTATTATTACCAGTTATAGCACATCATTTTAAAAATCCCAGAGCCAGTAGTGATACAGATGAAAAATTAGCATTAGCATTAAAACAATATGATCCTGCTAACGATAAAAATTATATCTTTGAGTTACCCCTCGGAAGTGTATTCCGATTATACAATGGAAAAGTCTTTAAGAAAGGTAATAAAAAAGTCAAACGTTATGAATGCGTAGAGCTTGATACAGGTAGAATTTATCTTTTTAACCCCAATGCAGAAGTTGAACTATTAAATTAATTATGAACAAAAATTATTATGCAATATTGATGGCTGGTGGAGTCGGGTCAAGATTTTGGCCTGTGAGCACCACAGAATTTCCAAAGCAGTTTCATGACATGTTAGGAACAGGAGAAACTTTGATTCAACGTACGTTCTCGCGCCTAGCTAAAATTGTACCAAAGGAAAATATATTTATCCTTACTAACGAACGATATAATAATTTGGTGTTACAGCAGTTACCTGAAGCAGAACAGCGCCAGGTGGTAACAGAGCCGGCAATGCGAAATACTGCACCTTGTATTTTGTATGCAGCTCTAAAAATTCAAAAAGATAATCCAGATGCAGTAATGGTAGTAGCGCCCAGTGATCATTGGATCGAAGATGAAAATGCATTTATCTCAGATCTGGAACAAAGCTTTACAGCATGCTCAAAGAGTGATATTTTAATGACTCTCGGGATTCAACCCACGTTTCCGAATACAGGGTATGGATATATTCAATATGATAAAGAAGATGAAGCCACCAGAAAAAAAGTAACTCAGTTCACAGAAAAACCAAATTACCAAACTGCAAAACAATTTATCTCAGAAGGTAATTATCTTTGGAATGCTGGGATTTTTATATGGAGTGTAAAAAGTATTGTTAGCGCTTTTGTAAAATTTCAAAAAGAAATGACTGCCTTGTTTGAAAAAGGGTCTCTTGTCTATAATACTGAGCAGGAGAACGATTTTATTCAAATAAATTATCCGTTGGCAGAAAATATATCTATTGATTATGCTATTTTAGAAAAAGCAGATAATGTATATGTGCTTCCTGCTACTTTTGACTGGAATGATTTAGGAACATGGGGATCTTTATATGATAAATTGGATAAAACAGATTCGGGTAACGCAGTTGTTAATGCTAGAGTGCTATCAGAAGATGCTTCTGGTAATATGATAAGAACTTCTAATGATAAAATTGTAGTAGTTGATGGATTGCAAGACTATATTGTTATAGATAAAGAAGAAGTGCTTTTAATCTATCCAAAAAAGAAAGAACAGGATATTAAAGAAGTACTGAAAAAAGTAAAAGATACATACGGCGAACAATACGGATAAAAACAATGACAGAGAACACAAATCAACCTGCTTCTAATCAGGAAGAAATGGCAAAATCTGTAAAAAGAGATGCCAAAGGGCTTTTTGCAAGCGTAAATACATTTGTTAGAGAATTATTAGATATCAGATCAGAAACTGATAAGGATCAGACTATAGAAGATGTTAAAAAAGATATTCCTTTTAAAGGGCATAACGCATGGATTCTTATTTTTTCTGTTTTTGTTGCTTCAATTGGTCTTAATGTAAGTTCTACTGCGGTAGTAATAGGAGCCATGTTAATTTCACCCTTAATGGGACCAATTGTCGGTGTAGGTTTGTCCATTGCAATTAATGATATTGATACTTTAAGGCGCTCATTGGTTAATCTTGGGGTAATGGTAGGTCTAAGTGTTCTTGCTGCTACATTGTATTTTTGGGTATCTCCTTTAACAGAATTAACACCAGAATTAGAGGCTAGAACGGCTCCAACCATTTTGGATGTTTTGGTTGCAGTTTTTGGAGGACTAGCACTTATTGTTGCAAAATCTAAAAAAGGAACAATGGCAAATGCCATCGCAGGAGTCGCTATTGCTACGGCATTAATGCCTCCTTTGTGTACAGTAGGATATGGGATAGCAGAACTAGAACCAGGGTATGCTTTTGGAGCATTATATCTATTCTCTATAAATGCTACTTTTATTGCATTGTCTACTTTTATAGTTTCTAAATTATTGCGTTTTCCAATGTTGCGATATGCCAATTCGGCAAAAAGAAAGCGTACCGCGCAATTTGCTTCTTTATTAGCAATATTAGTAATGGTACCTGCAAGTTATACGTTTTATGTAACGCTTAATGAAAGTAATGCAGAGAGAGATTATAAAAATTTTAAGGCTAATGAAATCGATGCTAACGAGAATTTATATCTCAGAAAAGATTTTTATGACTATAACAATGAGTCTATAAAGCTTTATTTTGATGGAGAAATTAATGAAGCGACAGTAAGTGATTTGCAAAATGAAATCAAAAAATACGCTAGTATTAGTGGTTTTGCATTAGCAATAAATGGTAATAAATCACGAGGGATTGATCAGATATCTAAAGCTTATGACAGATCAATTGAGCAGTTAAATCGTGTGGAAAAGGAAAATGATAAGCTACTGGATGAAATTGAAGATTTAAAGATTCAGATTGCTAGTATGGAAACCCAGCTTAAAGAAGCAAATGCAGTAGTTCCGGTTGCTGTTATGCCATATGCCAGTATAGCAAAAGATGCCAAAATACGTTTTCCTGACCTAGCAGAATTAGGGTACGGTGAAGTGCAAAAATCAAATTTTCTTAAAGTAGATACAGTTCAGGTTCTTTTTCCTAGATGGAAATTTCAGGTATCAGATAGTTTGGATGCTATTAGAGAAAATGCCCTTCGAGAATGGATTACTAAAGAGATGAAAGCTGATACTTTATATATAGAATAGAGTCATTTTTGTGCGAAAAGCTTTATGGCGAAATTATGGTTAAAACTTCTTCTAAGCTCAACACATTGATACGAGTGCTATTTGTATTAGGGGTGTTCATATTGCTGCAAAGTTGTATTGTAAGCAGGTTTAGTAGACCTAAATTAACGGGGTATGTGTTTGATTTAGAAAATATGCAACCCATTAGTGGGTGTAAGGTAGGAGAAACTCTTACGGATTCTACCGGGTATTATGAGTTGAAAGAAAAAAGATATAAGGAAATTGTTTTGATAGCAATGGAAGCACCACCCTTATCGGTTAGAGAGATTGTAAAAAAAGAAGGGTATGTAGCAGATACAATAAAAGCCTTTAATAGATATGGAGGAAGTGGAAAAAAGGGAAAACATTGGAAAATGGATACTATATACCTAAAAAGGAAAAACTAAAGATGTAGTTGTAGTAAGGTAAAATGATTTTGATAAAGATTTACCAAAATTATTGTCGGTGACATAGCTCTGTGTAACAGATATTACAAGAGAATAAGATATGATTACAAAAGAGATACCATCATTATGATGGTATCTCTTTTTAGGTTTATAGAGTATGATGAAAATTTAGTGTACTTCTTGCGAAGTTTAGTAGGTAATATCTTTTGAGTATATCACCCTTAATATATAGCGGTTATGTTTTTTTTATTCTTCTAATAATCAATCGGTTATTTTGCTTGTCCTTTTATTAGATTATTTTTTAAATATCCTTAATCGTTTCTGAATAAAATATTTCATGCTATTTCATTTAAAGTGCTTAGGGAATCAGTATAAAATGAATTGTGGCTTTTTATTGTTTAATTGCTACACTTTATGTAGCTTTGCTATCAAATATGTAGCAAAAAATTATGGCAACACCAAAACCAGGAAAACCCGTCAGAGGGTCAAAAACAGGACAACCAATTATGGCTCTTTTTGACCTGCTTGGTAGAAGTTGGGCTATGGGTATTATATGGCATTTGTATAAAGGTCCTAGTACTTTTAGGAAATTACAAGAATATTGTGAATCCATATCTCCAACTACTTTGAATAAGCGATTAAAGGAGTTGACAGAGTCTCACCTTATTGAAAGATCTCTTGATGGATATACTTTAACAGATCAAGGAAAAGAACTATTTGAATTACTATCCCCTCTAGGGAAATGGGCAAAAAGCTGGTCTACAAAATTTAGGGCTAAATGAAAAGACAATATTATAGTGATCCTTTTTTTGATAGAGCGGCTCAAAATAGAAATGTGCAGATCGATATTTCTGTAACTAATGTTTTGATTATTTCATTAGAGCAAAAGTTTTACTTTTTTCTGAAAAAAGAGAAAAAAGAACTTGCACTATTTCCTATAGAAATATTCGACAGTTTATCTATGGATGTTTCCTTTTTGGGATTGAGTGAAGAAAAAAATATATGGACCGCTCAATTAACCAAAAAAGATGTAGAGAATGTTTCAGAAGTTTTAGGTAATGGTGGGTTTTATGATATGAGAGACTTAGTAGATGAGTTAACAAATGAACAAGGAGCACTTTTGGCTTATGCTCTTGGTATAAATAAATGGAATCAAATAAGTAGATTTTGCGGCGTTTGCGGTTCAAAGACAAAAAGTAAGGAAAACGGTCATAGCCGAAAATGTAATAATTCTAAATGCTCTGCCATTTTTTACCCACAAATATCACCGGCTATTATCGTTTTGATTGAATATAAAGCCAAAGAAGGAGAGTCTCTCTGCTTATTAAATAAAAGAAAATTGAACAAAGGGTATATGTGTTCTACATTTGCAGGGTTTGTTGAAATAGGAGAAAGTTTAGAAGATGCTGTAGTAAGAGAAATGAAGGAAGAAGTGAATGTAGATGTGGTAAATCTACGTTATGTCGATTCTCAACCCTGGTCATTTTCCTCTTCAATAATGGTGGGCTTTGTTGCCGAGGTAGAGGATATGACCTTCAAGGTAGATGGAGAAGAGATTAAGGATGCTGCCTGGTTTTCTGCAAAACAAATAAAAGAGTTAACATCAAAGAACCAATTAATACTTTCAAAACCAGACTCTATTGCACGGTTCTTAATAGAAACCTGGGTTGATAATAATCTAAACTAAAGTTTTTATGAGAAAAATAGATAAACCTATACTGGGCGAATTTCCTTCTTACTCTCATATTTATATGGATTTACTAAAAGACGATGGTAAAATATTATACCATTTATGGAATAATTTTATTACTATCAAAAAGTTCATATACAATTTGCCCGAGAAAAAGCTCTATTATAGATATGCTGACAATAAATGGACAATAAAGGAAATTTTAGTCCATATCATTGATGATGAACGTATTTTTTCATATCGCGCTTTACGATATGCACGTAATGATAAAACACCTTTGCCTGGATTCGAAGAAAATAGCTATGCCTTATTTTCTGAAGCAAACAACAGGAGTTTAGAAAGTATTTTTGAGGAATACGAGGCAGTAAGAAAAGCTACTATAACGCTATTTAAATATTTGCCAGATAACTGTTTTATGAGAAATGGAACATCTGTAGGTAATATTAATAAAAGAACAGTCAGAGGGTTGGCGTATCATATTGCCGGTCATGAACTAAGACATTTTAATATCATAAAAGAACGATATTTAGGAATAAAATCATGAGAACATTAAGATTAATACATATAAAATATAATTATGTTTATTATCAACTTTAACTTTATTAAGCCAATAGAAGAGGTTAATCGTTTCACTGAAGCTCATCGCAATTATATCTTAACACAATACAAAGCAGAGAAGTTTGTATTAGGAGGTCCTAAATCTCCAAGAAATGGAGGGGTTATAATAGCAAATTGCGACTCAGAAGAAGAAGTTCATAAAATATTGAGTAAAGATCCTTTGATTCAAAAGGAAATAGCAGAATACAGTCTAATAGAGTTTAAACCTTTATTGAGCGTCGTAGGTTTAGGGCATTATATCAAGTAATAATACATTCGGAAACTTCTAGATTAAGACAAAAACTGATTTAGAAGTAGAAGTTATAGTGTGCTCTAAAACAAAAAAGATTTAGAATGTTACAATCCTTTTAACTGTGCATCTCTAACTTTTTTAAATAGATTTGAAGAGTACACAAAGTCTGTTACCGCTTTATTATCCGTTTTAAAGATTTGAGATTTGTCACCTTCCCACTCTAGATATCCATTTTTAAGAAATACTATTTTTTCTCCAATCTCCATAACAGAGTTCATATCGTGTGTATTGATTACTGTTGTAATATTATACTCCTCGGTGATTTCTTTAATAAGATTATCTATAACTATGGCGGTTCTGGGATCCAGTCCTGAGTTAGGCTCATCACAGAATAAGTATTTTGGTTTTGTTACAATAGCCCGAGCAATAGCTACTCGTTTTTGCATTCCTCCACTGATTTCAGATGGAAGTTTATTATTAGCATTCTCTAGATTTACACGAGCTAAAACTTCATGAACTCTTTCGAGCATTTCTTCTTTCTTTTGTTTGGTAAACATCATTAAAGGAAACATCACATTTTCTTCTACGGTCATAGAGTCAAACAAGGCGCTTCCTTGAAAAACCATTCCCATTTGTTCTCTCAAATCCCTTTGTTGTTGTTTGTTGAGATCAGAATATGTACTGCCATCATAGCAAATAGAGCCTTGCTCCGGTGTAAAAAGACCAAGCAAGCATTTTAAGAAAACGGTTTTTCCACTTCCACTGGTACCGATGATAAGATTAGTTTTGCCTCTATCAAAAGCAGTCGTAATACCTTTTAAAATATCTTCTCCGTTAAACCCTTTGTGTAAATCAGTAACTTCTATCATTAGCTTAATAATAATTGAGTGAGAATATAATTAGATATTACAATAGAAACGGTAGTCCATACAAAGGCAGATGTACTTGCTTTACCAACTTCTAATGCGCCTCCTTTCATATAATACCCATGAAAAGAAGGTATAGTAGCTAGTAAAAAGGAATATAAAAACGTCTTTATAAATGCGTAAATCAGATGATAAGGTATAAACTCTTCTCGTAATCCGGTCAAAAACTCTGAGCTAGAAATAAATCCACCATATACTCCTGCAATGTAGGCACCAAATATACCAGTAAACATGGCGATAGCAATAATAAAAGGATAGGTTAGCATTGCAATAACCTTAGGGAAGACCAAATAATTAAGCGAATTAATCCCCATTACTTCCAAAGCATCAATCTGCTCGGTAACTCTCATAGTTCCAATACTTGAAGTAATAAATGAGCCGACTTTACCAGCCATAATAACAGAAATAAAAGTAGGAGCAAATTCAAGAATAACCGATTGCCTGGAAGCAAAAGCTATTAACTTTTTTGGTATTAAAGGGTTTGTAAGGTTTAGAGCTGTCTGTATCGCTACAACAGCGCCAATAAAGAAAGCAAGGAATACTGTTATCCCTAAAGAGCCAATAATTAGATCATCAATCTCTTTAAATATCAGATTACGTATCACCGATCTTTTAGTCATTCGACTAAAAACACCCTTTAACATCAAAAAATAGCGACCAATATCGTCTAGGTAAAACATGTATTATTATTAGAAAAGCTAAAATAGAAAAAAAAAAATCCATAGCATTTAACCTTCCATTAAAGTTTTACATTTGTACAAATTGTACTTTAGCGATCTAAATTTAAAATAGTAATGACAAAGAATATATTCCTGATCTTATCCGTCGCCATAAGCTGTATTTCAGGTAGAGGGCAAGAGGTAGTGCGTGTTAACCATTCGCCAAAATTAGTAGTAGGTATTGTAGTGGATCAAATGAGATACGATTATATTACTCGTTTTTATGATCGATTTGGTGAGGGTGGTTTTAAACGTATGATTAATGAAGGGTTTAATTGTAAAAATAATCACTTTAACTATGTGCCTACTTATACTGGACCAGGACACGCTTCGGTCTACACAGGGACAACACCAAAAAATCATGGTATAATATCCAATCATTGGTATGATAAATTTGGTAAAGCCATGGTATATTGTGCAAGTGATTCTTTGGTAAAAGCGGTAGGGTCAGATACACACTTAGAAAAAATGTCTCCACGTCGTATGAAAACATCTACGGTTGCCGATCAAAACAGGTTACATACTCAATTGAGAGGAAAAACCATTGGAATTGCTATAAAAGATCGGGGGGCGATCTTACCAGCAGGGCATTCGGCTAATGGAGCCTATTGGTTTAGAGGAAAAGATGAAGGAAAATGGATTACAAGTACCTATTATTGTAATGAACTACCGGATTGGGTTAAAAAATTTAATGATTCTGATCGGGCAGAATCGTACTTAAGAGTATGGAATACACTATATGATATTAATACTTATATAGAAAGTGGTTCTGATCTTAATGAATTTGAAAGAGGATATACAGGAAAAGAGACAGCTACATTTCCTTATGATTTTGCAAAGCTAAAAGATCAGAATTCTGGATTCGATATTATTAAATCCTCAGCTTATGGAAATAGCTTAACTACAGATTTTGCAATAGCCGCTATTGATGGCGAGCAATTGGGAGCAGATAAGATTACAGACTTTCTTACCGTGAGTTTTTCGAGTACAGATTATGTTGGACATAATTTTGGAGTAAATTCTAAAGAAGTTCAAGACACCTATTTACGATTGGATAAGGATCTAGAGCGTTTTTTTAATACCCTCGATGCCAAAGTAGGTAAAGGTCAATATACAGTGTTTCTTACGGCAGATCACGGAGCAGTACATGTACCTGCATATTTGAAATCGGTTAAAATTCCTGCAGGTTATTTTGATAGAGATGGGTTTGCCAAAAAGGTGAAAACATTTGTAAAAGAAGAATTCAAGACAGGGGAGTTGATTGAAAATATATCAAATAATCAGATATTTTTTCATTATGCAGGTTTGAAAAAACATTCTGTTGCTCCAGAGGAATTACAGAAAAAACTTGCTCATTTTATATTACAAGAAAACCAGATAGATAAGGTGTTTACCAGGTATCAATTAGAAAACGGGCAATATACTACGGGTATTGGTGCTTTGATTCAAAAAGGGTATAATCAAAAAAGAAGTGGCGATATAGTGGTTGTTATGGATCCAGCTACAATATCATACTCAAGAACAGGTTCTACACATGGTAGTGGTTTGCCATATGATACGCATGCGCCTTTATTATTTTTTGGCCATGGTATACAAAAGGGAAGTACAACTCAAGAAACACATATTCCGGATATAGCACCTACAATTTCAGCATTACTAGGGATTTCTTTTCCTAATGGAGCTACCGGAAAGGTTTTGCCTTTTGTGTTAAAATAATTATTAGTGCTGATTTAGGCTAAGAAGACAGAAAAGCAAGTTTTTTTGTTAAGTCTGGTATCCAAAGTAATATGTGGATGCTTTTGGGGTTTTTGGATATTTTGAAGAAGGATACGCCGTTGCCTTGAGTCCTATGAGTTTTTTGAAGGAGGACGCGTCGTTACCCCGAGTTCAATAACTTTTTTGAAGCAGGACACGTCGTTACCTTGAGTTCTATGGCTTTTTTGAAGAAGGATACGCCGTTACCTTGAGTCCTATGAGTTTTTTGAAGCAGGACACGCCGTTACCTTGAGTTCTATGACTTTTTTGAAGAAGGATACGCCGTTACCTTGGGTTCTATGAGTTTTTTGAAGCAGGATAACAAGTTTTTCAAACTTAGATGCATAATATATGAATGAAAAAAATGAAATATCTCGTTATTATTTTATTTTAGAAATCTTCTTTATAATCTTATTCCACCTAAGCTTTCTAATAAATATTCCTTCGTCTTTAGTAACCAGGTAGGGTTGTTTGCTTTTTTTAGCTTTGAGGTATCCCAAAAGATAATCACTGATCAGAATGGGTTTCTTTTTTAGTAGTGCTAGTTTGATTGAGGCGATCAATGTAATCCCAAAGCCATATCGCATACGATAAAAAGCCTCACCTTGTTTATATTTTGCTTTTGGGTTATAGGTATTGCCGGTAGGTTTTAAGTGTTTTACATGTAAAGAAGTGTCTGTTTTTATATCCCAATGATGATACTGTGCTAACAATTCATCAATAGTATCCCATCCCATGGCAGGTTTAAGTCCCTTGATATCTTCAAAACATGCTTTTTTATAGCTTTTTAAAGCACCTCTTATGTGGTCTTTGTTGGTTAGGTTCTCTAATACCCAACTACCGCCTTTTTCGATATAGCAAAATCCACCAACCATTCCTGTTTGATCATTAGCATTAAAATGATGTACGATTTTTTCTAAATAATTAGATGGAAAAATGAGATCTGCATCGAATTTGCAAATGATATCATAATTAGTATCAAGTGTTTTGAGACCTTGATAAAAAGCATTGATCACCTTACTACCGGGCATGTGCTCAGAAGAAGAGCTGGTGTCGACCAAAGAGATAAAATCATATCGATTTATATAATCATTTGTAATAACTCTAGTTTTGTCTGTTGAGTTATCATTTACAACGACTATTTTTTCAGGAAGAAAAGTCTGTGAGACTAAAGAATCAAGAGTTTTGGTTATAAAACCTTCTTCATTATGAGCCGGTATGATAATATATATTTTCAAGAAGTGATTTTAAACTTTGATAAGGTATTGAAATTAAAAACAAATTAAAGAGTTTTTACTCTTTCTGCATACACAATATAGTATCTGGGAGTAAAAAACCGCAATATAGGACGCAAACCAACCTTTTTTATTGGGTGGGTCCATTTATCTCTAGCTACTATTCTCCACCCTGATTTTTCGAGTAACCAATCAAATTGCCAATCTTCAAATTCATGATAATGTCTGTCCCAAGGATCTGTTTTACTTCTATAAGCAGAAGAGAACCATAATTTTAAAGGTACAGAGGCTACTAGTTTATCCGATTTAATGTCCCTTAATACATTAAAAGGAGCAATGAGGTGTTCAAAAATTTCAAAAGCTGTAACAATATCGGTATTTTTTGTCTTAACGGTTTCCGTATCAAGATCCAGATCTTCTCCAGCAGTATTTGAGACAGTGTACCCCTCTTTTTCCATAAATTCTACAAAAGGATTTCTAACACCCAAATCTAAAATTGTTCCAGGAGCGGGTACATTTTTTCTAAGAAATTCTAATGTTTTTTGATACCGTTTATGAGGAAAACTTCCTTCGTACATAAATTATTTGTATTGGTTTCACCTTCTTGTTAGAGGCTAAATTATGCTATTTTTTTAAATAAAAAAGGGATACGATTAAGTATCCCATTCTTTATATAGTAGTGAGGTGTATTACTTACACTCTTTTGTATATTCGTATATATGTTTTGCAAATTCAGACCATTTTGGATTATCTCCATACTTTTCAATTAAAGCAGGGCAGTCACCAAAAAACATCTTGAATTCTTCATCATAATGTTTCTTTTTAAGACGAATAGCTACTTCGTCACCTTTTTTAACATAATATGACTTAGAAATTCCACCAGCTTTTAGTGGACCAATACCAATACTAGCAGTTTGTTTGGCATAAGGATCCTGAAAAACTTTAATCTTTTCGCAAAAAGAAGGGTTTACGAGTTGTACCATTAATGCTCTAGTTTTTTTCTTTACCCTTACTTCGGATTTTTCAAAATAGGCATATCCACTTTTGAATAGGTTTTGATCTAGATCTTCATTATTCCATTGGTCTGCATCTGTAATAAAATCTGTAAAGTTTGCCAATTTAGCCAAACCACTTGGCGGAAGGTACATAAACGAGATATTATCAGGTTTAATTTTTACTTTTTTGTCATTAAGGTCTCTTATTTTAACTTCTTCTATAAGTCCTTTTTCATATTTTAACTTTTTGAGATTTCCTTTAATGACTTCTCCTCCATCCATATGAAGATATGAGGTTTTCTTTTTTGAGAAACCATTAAATCCCGGTAAGAAGTTTTGAGCATGTGTGGATACATTAACACATACTAACAACAGTAAAGTTGAAATTAATTGCGTAGTAATTTTCATAAAAATTAGTGAATTTGAGTTTAAATTATTGCGGGTAAATATATAATTTCTTTTATGATATTGGGTATACTGTTGCTATATATGATGTAAGTATAGATAAAAAATGTGTTTTTGTCGATAAAAGAGATTTGAGAAATACGATCGAAGAGAGGTGAAAATATTAAAATTGATATAAAAATGCATTAATATTCATTCCTGCCCCTACACTGGCAAATAGTAAGACATCCCCTTTATTAATAGATTGATTTTTTATTTTTCCTTTTAATATAAGATCGAATAAGGTAGGGATAGTAGCAACACTACTGTTTCCTAGCTTTTGTATGCTCATGGGCATTATCCCTTCGGGAACTGCTTTGTCATAAAGATCATAGAATCTCTTTACAATGGCTTCATCCATTTTTTCATTGGCTTGATGGATGAGGATTTTTTTGATATCGGTAATATGAAAATCTGTTTTATCAAGGCAAGCTTTCATTGCATTAGGAACTTTGTTTAAAGCAAATTCATATATTTTTCTACCATACATTTTGATATACTTATTCTCATCGTCTGAGGTATTTTTATATGTTTTTCCGAAGAATAAAAAATTACTTTCTTCAAGAGTATAAGAGGCACTTATAGAGGAGATTATTCCTCCAGGTTCATTGGTTTTTTCTAGTATGACTGCTCCTGATCCATCTGAGTAAATCATAGAATCCCGATCATGTTTGTCTACCACTCGCGAAAGAGTTTCTGCCCCGATAATTAGACATTTTTGAGCCCTGTTGCCTATAATAAAAGAATGAGCTTGTATAACACCTTCTATCCAGCCAGGACAGCCAAAAAGTACATCATATGCAATACAATAAGGGTTTTTTATTTGCAATTTATGTTTTACTCTGGCAGCAAGACTGGGAACGGTATCTGCTTGAGAGGAATTTTTATTTACATCTCCAAAATTATGAGCTACGATAATATGATCAAGGGTTTCTGGGTCAATTTTGGAGTTTAGTATTGCTTTCTCTGCAGCGAGAAATGCCAGATCCGAAGTGTTTTGTTGGGGGGATGCATATCTACGCTCTTCAATACCAGTAATCTTTTTAAATTTGTCTATAATAGTAGTGGTATCTTGTTTAATTTGCAATCCGTCACCCGTAAAGAATTGATGATTAACAAAAGCGTTGTTTTTTTCAATTTCATTAGGGATATAGCTACCTGTGCCGGTTATTTTGATACTCATTGTCTCCAATTATAGGTTATGGAGTCGTAAGATAAGTATTACAAAGTATATTGTTATGCGCGCATAGTATGATTTACGATACCCAACCTCTTATTTATGATTTTGAGAGCGAAAAAAGTTACTTTATTTTTAATTGCATCATTGTAGCAATGGATAGGGCTCTTGTTTTAATTAATTCTGCTTTTTCTCCTTTAAAATTACTGTTAACCGTATCGCGAAATAGAGATAACCAAGTGTCAAAATGAATTTTTTCTAACTTTTTTTTATGGTCTAAATTCTTATGAATTTGCATTACATTCTTTTTGTAACCACCCGTTCTAAACAATTGCTGTTCCCAAAAGTCGGTTATTTCGGGAATATGCTCTTCGAGGTTAATTTTTGCTATTTCTGTAAAGAATTTACCAATTACAGGGTCTTTAAATGCATCATTATAAAAAGATTTCATTATAAACTCTATATCTTTTCTCGAAGAAATATCTTTCATCATTTACTGTTTTAATAAAAAAGAGACAACTATAAAGTCGCCTCTTTATAATTTCAAAAAGTTAATTTTTAAGCATCTGTTTCTTCCATATATTCCTCGATAGGAGTACAGGTACAGATTAAGTTTCTATCACCATAAGCATCATCTACACGACGTACA
Organism: Aquimarina sediminis; assembly: GCF_002895435.1. GTDB lineage: Bacteria > Bacteroidota > Bacteroidia > Flavobacteriales > Flavobacteriaceae > Aquimarina > Aquimarina sediminis. The sequence continues at coordinate 158,044 of NZ_POYJ01000007.1, read as the reverse complement.
GATGGCCAAAATTTATTATCAGTTATATAAGGTAATGGATATGCTGCCTGTTCTCTTGTATAAGGGAAATCCCATGTATCGGCAGTTAGCATTGCCATGGTATGGGGAGCATTTTTCATTATATTATTAGGATTGTCGAGGTTGGCATCTGCTATTTCACGGCGTATAGAAAGCATGGCGTCACAAAAACGATCTAATTCTGATTTACTTTCACTTTCGGTTGGTTCAATCATTATGGTTCCTGCTACAGGAAAAGATACTGTAGGCGCATGAAAGCCATAATCCATAAGTCGTTTTGCAATATCGGTAACTTCTATACCGTTTGCTTTAAAAGGTCTACAATCAATGATCATTTCATGCGCGGCTCTTCCTCTTTCTCCGACATATAATACATCATATTCTCCGTCAAGGCGCTCTTTGATGTAATTAGCATTTAGAATTGCATACTCGGTAGCTTCTTTCAGTCCTTTTGCTCCAAGCATTGTGATATATCCATAAGATATTAAACATGCCAGAGCGGAGCCCCAAGGTGCTGCAGAAATTGCAGAAATTGCATGATCACCTCCAGAGGCAATAATAGGATTACCTGGTAAAAAAGGAACTAATTGTTCTGCTACACAAATAGGACCTACGCCAGGACCACCACCACCATGTGGTATTGCAAAAGTTTTATGCAAATTCAGGTGACATACATCTGCACCAATCACTCCTGGATTAGTCAGACCAACTTGAGCATTCATATTAGCTCCGTCCATATACACCTGTCCTCCGTTATCATGGATGATTTTAGTGATTTCTTTTATAGCTGATTCATACACTCCATGTGTAGATGGGTAAGTTACCATTAAAGCAGCAAGATTATCTTTGTGTTTTAGTGCTTTTTCTCTAAGATCTTCTACATCGATGTTGCCCTCTTCGGTAGCTTTGGTAACAACCACCTTCATTCCAGCCATAACTGCAGAAGCAGGATTGGTACCATGAGCAGAGGACGGAATTAAACAAATGTTACGATGATGATCTCCTTTTGATTCATGATAGGCTCTGATCACCATTAGACCAGCAAATTCTCCCTGAGCACCAGAATTCGGTTGTAATGAAGTAGCAGCAAAACCAGTGATTTCTGTAAGTTGTTCTTCAAGCTTTTTAAGAACAATTTGATATCCTTCTGCTTGTTGTATTGGTACAAAAGGATGTATGTTTCCCCATTGAGGATCACTAAGAGGTAGCATTTCGGATGCTGCATTAAGTTTCATTGTACATGATCCTAATGGGATCATAGAATGATTTAATGAGAGGTCTTTGCGCTCTAGTTTTTTAATATACCTCATCAATTCTGTCTCAGAATGATAAGTGTTAAATACATCACTTGTTAAGAATTCTGTATTACGCTTTAGGTTGTCATGAATGGTATTAGAGTCACTTATTTTTTCTATTACAATTGTGTCTTTTTCTACCGACTGAGCAAAAATTGATATAATAGTATTAATGTCGTTAACCGTTGTTGCCTCGTTTAAAGAAATAGAAATTGTTTCAGAATCGGGGTAGTAAAAGTTTACGTCATTAGTTTCTGCTATCTCTTTTATTTTATTTGCATTAGCCTGTACACGAATAGTATCAAAATAAGCAGTGTTAAGTTGGTGAAAACCTAACTTTTCTAGAGCAGTGCTCAATGTTGATGCAGAAGCATTAACTTTTGAAGCAATATATGTTAATCCCTCTTGTCCGTGATATACACTATACATCCCTGCCATTACAGCCAGTAATACTTGTGCAGTACAGATATTAGAAGTTGCTTTATCTCGTTTGATGTGCTGTTCTCTGGTTTGTAATGCCATTCTAAGGGCACGATTACCATTTGTATCTTGAGTAACACCAATAATTCTTCCGGGGATATTTCTTTTATATTCTTCTCTTGTAGCAAAGAAAGCTGCATGAGGTCCTCCATATCCTAATGGGATTCCAAAACGTTGTGTTGTTCCTACAACAACATCGGCGTCAAAACTTCCAGGAGATTTAAGAGATACCAAACTAAGAATATCAGCAGCTATTGCTACTTTGATCTCTGCTTGGTGGGATTTTTTTACAAAATCAGCATAGTCATATACCTGACCTGATTTACCAGGGTATTGTAAAATCGCACCATAAAACTCGTTTGAGAAATCAAATTGTTGGTGATCCCCTATTACTAGTTGAATATTAAGAGGAGTAGCTCTTGTTTGTAATAAAGAAAGAGTTTGAGGCAATATTTCTTCGGAAACAAAAAATTTGTTTACCCCATTTTTTTTCTGATCTCTTGATCGCACAGCATATAGCATAGTCATTGCTTCTGCGGCAGCCGTACTTTCATCTAATAACGAAGCATTTGCAAGTTCCATACCAGTTAAATCACAGATCATCGTCTGATAATTTAATAAAGCCTCAAGCCTACCTTGTGCAATTTCTGCTTGATATGGGGTATATGCTGTATACCATCCTGGGTTTTCTAAGATATTTCGTTGAATAACAGCAGGTAAACAAGCTTCATGGTATCCTAGACCTATATAGGTTTTGAAAACTTTATTTTTTGCAGAAAGCTTTTGTATATGGGCAGAATACTCTTGTTCACTCATTGCTGAAGCAAGATTCAGTGGAGTTTTTAGCAGAATATCATCAGGGACAGTTTGATAGATTAATTGTTGTATAGAATCTACCTTAATTGTGTTTAACATTTCGCCGAGATCCTTTGTTGACGGACCTATATGACGTAGTTTAAATGAATCAGTTTTCATATTGAAAAAGAACAGTTGAAATTGAGACGGCAAAAATACATATTTAATTACTAAAACTTTCACAATTAATTAACCTAGATATATCGAGTTTTTAACCAAATTCGGGTTTTATTAACAGATAACCCTAAAACCGCAACGTGGAAACCTTAAAAAGCATATTCAAATTTTATATAAATGGTAGTATTCATGTAGCTCTGGCGATGTGTGCTCTAGTACAAGTGACCTTTATAAAATTTGGAATATCAGGGCAGCATACTTTTCTTTTTTTTAGTTTTTTTGGAGCTGTTACTGCTTATAATTTTGTAAAATACTCTAAAGTCTCCAAGCTATACCATAGAAGGTTGACCAAGTCTATGAAAGGTATCCAGGTTTTAACGGCTATTACATGTTTGTTATTTATCTCTTTTGCGTTCAAAATATCTCTTAAGACGTTGGTATATATGTTACCATTTATAGTGCTTACTGTATTGTATGCAGTACCTATTTTTCCTAACAAAGGAAATTTAAGAAGTCTTGCCGGGGTAAAGATTTTTATTATTGGGATGGTATGGGCAGGAATAACAGTACTGGTTCCTCTTGTACATGCTAACGTGAATTTGGATTTTGATTTTTTGATCGAAATGATTCAGCGTTTTTTATTTATTGTTGTTATGATGTTACCTTTTGAGGTAAGAGATCTTCAATATGATTCTACAGCTCTAGAAACAATCCCTCAAAAAATTGGGGTAACTAGAACCAAGGTTTTTGGAAGTGTTTTATTGGTGCTTTTTTTATTGTTAACAGCCGTAAAAGTTGAGTTGTTATCTTCGATAGAAATTTTGAGCACAATATTAATCACTACAATTAGTTTACTTTTCTTATGGGGTACAGAAAAAAAACAATCAGAGTATTATTGCTCCTTTTGGATAGAGAGTATTCCAATAATGTGGTTTGTGATATTGATAATCCTAGAAAATTTATTTAGATAACTTCTTTTTTATCTGTTGTTTCATTACTTCTTTATCAGAAGGGCTAATGACATGTGTATTGGCTTTGTCAATAGTTTTGGTGAGTTTTGTATTTCTTTTTGAATAAGCGCGAGTAACCTTACAATATACCAAGCGAATATTAAGTCTTACTATTTCTAAAAAAGAGGCTTCTCCATATTGATTTTTATCACAAATATGTTTTGCTTCTTCACAGGATACAAATAGCTTATTCTTATTAGTAGTTTTCATTGTTATGTGTTGGCGTAATTTTTTTACTTAAGGGTGTTAAATTACTGTTGCATTTTTTGTTTTAATCGCTCTTTCATTGCTTCCTTATCTGTTCTATTAATGCTAATGACTTTTGGGTCTTTGACTAATTTGGTTAATTTACCATTGTTAGTAGAATATTTCCTGCATGCCCTGCAATAGATAAGATGAATATTAAGTCTTACTTTTTCCCAAAACGTAGCTTCTTTATATTGATTCTTATCACAAAAGTGATTCGCATCTGGACAACTTACAAAAATTCCTTTTCTTTTACTCATTTTTCCTAAAACCAATTTTTTTCTAAACACTCTGCCATTGCTGTACGTGCTCTATGGATAATAACCCATAAGTTAGACGCGGTAATATCAAATTCATTACAAATTGCTTCAGTATCGAAACCTTGTATTGTTTTCATTTTAAAAATACTAGCTTGTTTATGAGGTAATTTTCCCAAACAATTATGTATTGCCAAGCCAAGTTCTTTATTTTCAATTTCACCTTCAGCGTTTGCATCGTATGGATCGGCTACTCGCTCTTCTAACCAGTCTCCTTCTGTTTCAGAATCAGAAGTGTAATTTATTCTTACTTCTGCCTTGCCCTTATTGCTATTAATTTTTCGGTAATGATCAATGATTTTTCTTTTTAGAATAGAAATGAGCCAGGTACGCTCACTTGCTTCTCCTTTGAAATTTTTCATAGACTTAAGTCCCGCAAAGAATGTTTCTTGTACTAGATCTTGCGCAATTTCTTTATCATCAACTCGTACAATGGTATAGTTAAACAGATAATCACTGTATTTATCCACCCATGTATTGGGGTCTATGGTGTTTGTTGACATGGTTTTTTCGATTGTTATATTTATCAAAAATAGGATAAAAAGTTGAATCTTATAAACGCTTCACAGAAAGAATGCTCTATATCAATATTTGAATAATCTATATCTATAATTTTTGATGTCTCAATTTTTGTTTTCCAAGTGCAATTTTATGGCTTGATTGCGGGTGGTTAGAAATGTGATAAGATATTTTTTTAAGAGAATAATATCAAACAATCTACCTAAAACCCCATATGGTGTTTCATATTCGACTATATCGATCATCTCGGTTCCAGAATGTGTTTTGTTAAAAATATGCTGGTGTTTGAAGGTTTTAAAATGTCCTCTAATCATTTCATCTGTAAAGTTATTTGGGTATTCTAAAGCTGTAATAAGACTTTTATGAATACAAGACACCCCAAAATGTTTTGCTTGCCAAGTAACTGTTTCTTTCAGCTCTATTAGCCCAGAAGTACGACCGGCAATAGCTCTTTCTTTAGTTTTTTCTGAAGATTTAATATGAAAATCAATACTTCTTGCCAGATCAAAAGTTTGATCTATGGGAGCTTTTATTAGGGTTTTGAGGTAAATAGTCGTCATGATTGTTTTGTAAGGTTTTGTAGTGCTTTTTCCAAGTTGGGGAATGAAAATTTGAATCCGTTATGATCAAGTTTTCCTGGGATTACATTTCTACTTTTGAGTATTAGCTCTGTTTCGGTTTTAATGATTCTTGCACCCAATTTAAGTATTGGTTTCGATAACGGAATTCCTATAGAGGGTTTTATAATTTCTCTTAAGGTTTTCATAAAGATGGAGTTGGTAGTAGGTTGTGGAGAAACAATATTTATTACTCCCTTAATATGAGGGGTATGCATTATAAATTCAATACTTCTGGCAAAATCGATTTCATGTATCCAACTAATTTTCTGATTACCGTTCCCTTGTTTTCCTCCAAACCCAATTTTGACCAGGTTTAGAATAGGAGGAAAGGCTCCTCCTTTCTGTCCTAAAACAATAGAAGTCCTCAACGCAATTTTTCTGGTTGCGGGAGTTTGTTGGCTAAAGAATGTGTTTTCCCATGATGTCGCTACGTTAACAGAAAACCCTGAACCTATTTCTCCCTCTTGTTCATCCATTTTTTTGTGCAGTGAATGGCGATATATTGTTGCTGTAGAAGAGTTAATCCAAATTTTGGGTGGATTTTGACATATTTTGATGGCTTTGCCCAAAATAGCTGTGGATTGAATTCTAGAATCGAGAATTAGTTTTTTGTTTTTTTTGGTGTATCTGCAATCTACTGATTTGCCAGCCATGTTGATAAGGGCATCTGCTCCATTTAATTCTTTTGTCCAATTTCCAAGAGTTTTGGCATCCCAATGAACAAATTGGATGTTGTTTTCTGTTCTGTTCTCTCCACGGGTTAGAACGATAATAGTATTAGCTTTTGGAGCAAAATGATTGATGAGTATTTTGCCGAGAAAACCTGTTCCTGCTGCGATTACGATTTTTTTCATTGTAATGTGGTTTTATTTTTCTGCGGTGATTAAATAGTAGCCAAAACTTTTTATGTGTAAGCCAGAAAGTAAAGCAAACAATGACCCTTTTAGGTTTTTCCAGCTTTGAGGCTTTAAGGTTTCTTTTCTAAATATTTTTTTTAGTATAAATCCTGTAATTGCAAATGGTACATGAAGCACTGAGGGGGCAACTCTATGCGATATGTCTTCAATAGTAATATTTTTGAACCCTATTTGCTCTAAAGTATTTTTTGTTTTTTGAATACTTCCTAAACCTTTTAAGCTCCAGCCTTTACAAAGTTGTTCATAACAGTAGTTACTACCAATACATAGTTGTTCTTCATCTTTTTTTAGAAATGCATCTGCAATAACTAATCTTGAATTAGGTTTTAAGATTCTGTAAGCTTCTTGCAATGCTTGCTTGCTATGACCAGAATGGCAAAAGCTTTCTATGGCATAAGCGCCATCAATACTATTAGTTTTGAAAGAAGTATGGCAATAATTTTCTTCCAGAATTAAACCGTTTTTATGTTTTAGCCTTTTGTTCCCTTCATTAACTTGAAAAGGAGATAAGGTAACGCCTATTATATGTATAAGGGGATATTTTCTTAATCCATATTGTATAACACCACCTATACCACAACCAAGATCTGCAACCAATGAATTTTGTTTTTTAACCTGCAAACGATTATATACTTGCTGATTCATTTCATTAAGCATTGAATCTCTTTTCAGGATACTGGTTTTAAAAGGGATATAGTATCCAAAATGCATATTGAAATCTTTGCTCCAAAATTCATAATCCTCTGTTGCCTCATCATAAAACTTGATTATTTTTTCTCTTGTTACAGACTTTTTAAGCTTTAACTTATGTATTATTGTTAGTGTACTCATAATTTTTAAGTTTATATAAGGTTGAAAAAGCCAATGCAATTATAGATTACCAATACAGTATAGACAGAAGCAAAAAAGACAAATAAGCAGTTCATAAAATAACTTCCTATCTTAAATGTTTGTTTTTGAGGTATTTGGTACATTGGGTAATAAGCTATTTGAGTTACCACTTTTCCTACCCAATAAGCTGCGATTAAACCCGTTAAAGCGATAGATAATCCTGATTGTTCTTTGAGATTAGAGGCAAGCAGAATCGTAATCAATCCAAATGAAAAGTTAAGTCCTTGGATATATCTTCCATAAGTTTTTGCGATTTCTTGATTAAGTGGTTTTAACTGTTTGACATCATTATACCAGTCAAATACTTTATGTCTTATGTATGGATATATCAATGCTGTAAAGATTTGCCCGATACCTCCAAGTATTAGTAACCAGTTTGGGATATAATTTTTCATATTTATAAAATTTTAAAATTTCAGAAAAAATTGAAACTATAATTGAAAATAAAAAGGAGAAATACTCCTTTCTGCTTTTTTGATGTATGTTATTTAATCAGTTTAACCAAAGCTTTTGTAATCCAATTATGATCCTGACCTATAACTTTATTCATTAAAACATCCAAAGTGTCAGCCATCTCATGTAATGCTTTGGTTTGTTTTATTAATTCTTTAGTTTTATCGGTGCCGTCTTCTTCTATATTTGAGACATCTTTTAATATTTTTATTGTAGGTTGTAGCTCTCGTCTACTTCTTTCTTTAGCTATTTGTCTAGCAAGTTCTTGCACATCTTTTTCAGAAGTAAAGTATTCTTTTCTTTCTCCAATTTTATTTTCTTTAAAGACAATACCCCAATCCATGAGTTGCCGCAAATTCATACTGGTATTTCCTCTAGAGATTTGTAGTTGTTCCATGATATCTTCCATAGAGAGTGGTTCGGGAGATATTAGTAACAATGCATGAATCTGTGCCATCGCTTTATTAATGCCCCATAATGTTCCTAATGATCCCCAGGTAGAAATAAATTTGTTTTTTGCTTCATTGTAATCCATAGAGCAAATATATAAAATATTTCAAACTTTCAAAAAATATTGAAAATTAAATTGATTTTTTAGCTCTGCTTAGTTTTTAGCAAAAGGTTTGGTGGTAACATTCCTTAATAAGTGTACTAAATTATGTTTTAGGACATATAAGTACTGATATAGGACACATTTATATTGGTCAAGTATGCCCTTTTTGATAGCTTGGAGTTTAATCACAAATTTCAACTTATGAAACCTAAAAATTTACTAGGGGCTTTAGCTACGATGCTTGTGCTTTCGTTATCAGCACAAGAACGCCCTAAGATGTTTTATGCGACTATGGATACTCAGGACGCATTGAAACTAAAAAGAAATCATCCTAAGGATGTTAAAATTATTAAATCTCTTAAAGAGTATAGTGCAGTGATGCTCAATGAGCATTCGGCAAAGGAGTTACATCATACCGGATTGAGGCATGGACCGGGATATTTTTATGAAAATTCTAAGGAAGATGCTATAAATACCATAGAGCAAGTATATGCTATTAAGCAAACCAAACAGAATTCATTATCAAAAAATGTAGCTGTTTTTCAAATTACTCAAGATCAATTGGTATACCAAAGCTTGGGCTTGGTGAATAATTCTAATATTGAAACTCAAATTAGAGAACTTGAGAATTATGGAACAAGATACCATACCAAAAGTAGTGCAGCAAGAGCTTCTAGGGATCTAAAAACAAAGTGGCAGAATATAGCAGGTAATCGTAGTGATGTATCTGTAAGGCTTGTAAATCATTCTAATACTTCGATGCCATCGGTTATAATGACTATTACGGGTAGTGAAAAACCAGATGAGTATGTGGTGATCGGAGGGCATCTGGATTCAACATCAAGAGAAGGGCAGAATAATGCTCCCGGTGCAGATGATAATGCTTCGGGTATTGCTACTATTACTGAAGCAGCCAGAGTATTGTTTAGTATGAATTTTAAACCTAAACGTACTGTTGAGTTTATGGCTTTTGCTGCCGAAGAAGTTGGGTTAGTCGGTTCTAAAGAAATCGCAAGAGACTATAAGAGGAGAAATGTAAACATTGTTAGTTATATGCAATTGGATATGACAAATTATAAAGGCTCTACAAGAGATATTTTTATTACCACAGATACATATAATAGTACATCTTTAAATAATTTTTTGAAGAAATTAATGGATCACTACAATGCTTCCGGCGCTCATAAAATTACATACAGCAATTCTGCCTGTAATTATGGATGTTCTGATCATCATAGTTTTGCACAGCAAGGGTATGAAACAGCATTCCCAATTGAAGCTAGATTTAGTGAAAGTAATCCTCATATTCATACTTCCAGAGATACATCGTCTAGATTTCCAACAGCTAATGCTACCCATGCAGCCAAGTTTGCAAAATTGGCATTAGAATATTTGATAGAAATTTCTAATGGAGTTTCTGGAGGAGGTAATCCATCTAATTATTGTTCATCTAATGGGCAAAGTACTTCTGATGAGTATATTAGTAGAGTGGCTTTGGGAGCAATAAACAAAACATCGACGGCTGCAGCTGGAGGGTATAGTGATTTTACTGCAGAATCGACTAATCTGTCTAAAGGAAGTTCTAATACAATAACTATCACACCAACATGGTCGGGTACAACATATAGTGAAGGGTATTCTGTTTGGATTGATTATAATCAAGATGGAGATTTTGCTGATGCTGGGGAGCAAGTATGGTCAAAGACTGCTTCAAAAACTTCTCCGGTTAGTGGTAGTTTTACGGTGCCGTCAAGTGCCAAAGATGGAAAAACAAGAATGAGAGTGTCTATGAAATATAATGCGATACCTACTTCATGTGAATCTTTTCAGTATGGCGAAGTAGAAGATTATACTGTGGTGATTGGCGGATCTGGTGGAGGAGATACTCAAGCTCCTTCTGCCCCCTCAGGGTTAACTGCATCTAATATAGCTCAAACCTCACTAACTTTATCTTGGAATGCAGCTACTGATAATGTAGGAGTGACTGGGTATGATGTATACAAAGGAAATACAGTTTCAACTTCTGTTTCTGGAACTACGGCAAGTATTACAGGGTTAACAGCCAGTACTACATATCAATTTAGTGTTAAGGCCAAGGATGCTGCCGGAAATATTTCTGCATCCAGCACAGCAGTTAGTGCTACTACTAGCGGCGGTAGCTCTGATCCTTGTGCCGGAGTGCCTCCTTATAGTAGTTCACAAACATACCAACCGGGAGATCGTGTTACATACCAAGGGTATCTTTATGAAAGAACTAATAGTGGTTGGACTCTTATAGGACCCTGTGGGGCTTCGGCAAGAAGTTTTGCTCCAGTAGCATTAGTAGATAACAATTCTTTGTTCGAATTTTATCCTAATCCTGTTGCAGGAGAGAATATAACCGTAACAGTAAACAATAATTTATGGAAAACCAGTAGCAGTATGCTTATTATTGATGTGAAGGGTAATATACTGCAGGAGGTTAAGCTAATAACTAAAGCTACCGAGATCAATACTTCAAAATTTTCTTCAGGAATATACTTTTTGACTCTTTTTGATGGGGTAAAAAGCTATACAAAACAGATGATCGTAAAATAATGGAGTATACCCTTTATACTTTGAATTTACTGTAAAGGAGAATTTCATTACGGTAAATTCAAAGTATAAAAAGCATTAGCAAAAATGTCAGTCAATCTGAGCTTGTTAAAGACTATACTATTAAAAGTCAGAATATATAAACAGGCTCAGTTTGACATTTTTTATTAATTCATTTAATTAACCCTGCGCGCTTTAGCAAAGCTTCAGGTTTGGGCTCCTGACCTCTAAAACGTTTATATAGCACCATTGGATTTTCTGTACCTCCTTTGGATAATACATGCTCTTTAAACTTAGTGGCTATTTCTTTGTTGAAAATCCCATTTTCTTTAAAATATTCAAAGGCGTCTGCATCCAATACTTCTGCCCATTTATAGGAGTAATACCCGGCAGAATAACCACCTTGAAAAATATGTGAAAAAGCAGTACTCATACAATTTTTATCAATACTAGGGTATAAGGTAGTTGTTGCAAAAGTTTTTTCTTCATGCTCTTTTACATTTGTAATAGAGCTTGGGTCTTGTGCATGCCAGGACATATCCAGCAGTCCAAAACTCAGCTGGCGCAAAGTTTTCATACCTTCCATAAAGGTTGCAGATTCTTTGATTTTTTCTATTAGTTCCATCGGTATTACTTCATTGGTCTCATAGTGTTTTGCAAATAACTCGAGGGCTTCTTTTTGGTAGCACCAATTTTCTAAAACCTGACTTGGTAATTCAACAAAATCCCAAGATACACTTGTTCCTGATAATCCAGGGTACATAGTATCCGCAAGCATACCATGTAATGCATGTCCAAATTCGTGAAACAGGGTTGTTACCTCATTAAAAGTTAGTAAAGAAGGTTTGCTGGGAGTCGGTTTTGTAAAATTGCAAACAATAGAAACATGAGGTCTTATGTTTTTGTCATTTTTCTTCATTTGCGATTTGTAAGAAGTCATCCATGCCCCATTTCTTTTTCCTGGTCTTGGATGAAAATCTGCATAAAATAATGAAACATAGTTTCCTTTTGCATCTGTAACATGATATGTCTTTACTTCTTCATGATACTTATCCACATCATTGGTTTCTTCAAATTGAAGACCAAACAATCTTGAAGCAATTGTGAAAACACCATCAATTACGTTTTCAAGTTTAAAGTATGGTTTTAATTTTTCATCGTCAAGATCAAATAGTTTTTGCTTTAATTTTTCAGTATAATAAACCCCATCCCATTTCTGAAGTTTGTCTATGCCGTCTAATTCTTTTGCAAAGGATTCTAATTGCTTAAACTCTCTTTCTGCTGCAGGTTTTGCTTTTTCTAAAATTTCATTCAAAAAAGAAAATACATTATCTGGAGTTTCAGCCATCCTTTCTTCTAAAACATAGTTGGCGTGAGATGAATACCCCAAAAGACGGGCACGTTGATGTCGTAAGTTTACAATTTTTAAAACAATATCTTGATTGTCCAGATCATCATTATTAAAACCTTTAGCACCAAATGCAAGCGTGAGTTTTTTACGTAATTCACGATTGTTAGCATAGGTGACAAAAGGAATATAGCTAGGGTAGTCTAGAGTGATTAACCAACCTTTTTTGTTTTTGGATTCGGCTAATGCTTTTGCTGCCTCTTTTGCACCTTCTGGAAGCCCTGATAAATCAGCCTCATTAGTAAGGAGCATTTCAAATTTATTGGTTTCGGCTAATACGTTTTCACCAAATTTTAGGCTTAAGGTAGAAAGTTCGGTATCTAGTTTTCTAAGCTTTTCTTTTTCTTCATTAGGTAGACTGGCTCCATTTCTAGAAAAGGACTTGTATCTTTTTTCTAAAAGTTTTGATTGCTCAGGAGTTAGAGACAATGTTTCTCTTTTTTTGTAAACAACTTCAATTCTTTTAAATAGATCCAGATTAAGTGATATGTCATTACTGAATTCTGAAAGTAGAGGAGAAGCTTCCTGTGCTATTTTTTGAATATCTTCATTGGTTTCTGCGCTATTAAGATTAAAAAACACACTTGTTACTCTATCGAGTAATTCACTGCTATAATCTAAAGCTTCAATAGTGTTAGAGAACGATGGGGGTTCTGGGTTGTTAACTATTGCATCTACTTCTTTTTTTGCAATTGAGATACCATTTTTTATTGCGGGTAAAAAATGATCTGAAGTTATTTCTGAAAATGGTGCGGTATCAAAGATTTTTAATAATGGATTCTTCATTGGTTTAATGATAATTTCTCTATGTTATTAATTGTATATGTCTTATATCGAAAAAAATAGCCTTTCGTCGAAAATTGCTTCTGAGTTGTATCGATTTTTAGCCAAACTAAATTTTATACTGATAGATTTGATCAGGTTTATTAGTATGGTCTAGTTTTAGATTCGATGGTTATTTCTATTTGGGGTATGAATATTAATAATTTTCTAAAGCGAAGACCAAATATATCGAAAGAGCTGCAATTTTTGCGGCTCTTTTGTATTGAAATTTTGTTTAAAAACCTCTTTTTTGGGGTGGTGTTCTGTTTTTACGTCCGTTTTTTCAATCAAAAAAAAGCTCTTAAAGCTTAAAAAAGTGTTTTTTATCGATGAAATAGGTATTTTGTCGAAAGTTTGAATATTTTAGCATTACTTTTATGGTGTAATAAAAGTAAGGTTTTACCTTTGTTCTAGGTTTTAAGAGTAATGGTCTTACGATGAATTTTTTGTGTAATATATTTAAGTTGGTTAATAAATATTGTTATATTCTTTTGTAAGACCTGATATTCAAAAGAGCTACTGAAAAGTAGCTCTTTTTTTTTGTTATTTTTTGATCTGTTTAGCTCCTTCGATTACTTTTTGTTTTAGACCTTCTTTATACATAATAATTTTATCCAAAATACATTTGTCACCAGATCCTATAATCTGACCTGCTAGAATACCGGCATTTAATGCACCGTCTAAAGCTACAGTAGCTACAGGAACTCCACCAGGCATTTGTAGAATAGATAAAACAGAATCCCAACCGTCAATTGAGTTACGTGATTTGACAGGAACCCCAATTACTGGTAGAGGTGATAACGAGGCTACCATACCAGGAAGATGTGCTGCTCCACCTGCACCAGCGATAATAACTTGTATCCCTCTGGTATGGGCATTTTTTGCATAATCAAAGAGCTTTTCAGGGGTACGGTGTGCCGAGACAATATCAACTTCGACCTCAATATCAAAACCTTTTAGTACATCAATAGCTTTTTCCATTACAGGCATATCACTGGTACTACCCATTATTATTCCCACTTTACTCATTACATTAATCTTTTTTTTGTTATATCAATTTTAGAATATTGTTTAATTAGTAAGACAACATTTTTTATTTACTTACAACTTGTATTGTGTTTTTTACTTTTTCAGCTATTTTTCTAGCTTCATCAATGCTTTTGTTTATTATGGTAACATGTCCCATTTTTCTAAATGGTCTAGTTTGTTTTTTACCATAAATATGAGGTGTTACACCTTTCATTTTTAAGATGCTTTCTATGTCCTTATATACAACATCTCCAGTATGTCCTTCAGCACCAACTAGATTAACCATTATACCGGCTACTTTGCTCTCGGTTTCCCCTAGTGGTAAATCCAAAATAGCTCTTATGTGTTGTTCAAATTGATTTGTATAGCTGGCTTCTATAGAGTAATGTCCGCTATTGTGCGGTCTGGGTGCAACTTCGTTAACAAGAATGTCGTCATCTTGCGTTTGAAACATCTCTACCGCTAATATACCTACATGCTCAAAAGCTTTAGAAACCTTTGTAGCAACTTGTATTGCTTTTTGTGTTACATTATCATCGATTCTTGCCGGGCATATTACATATTCTACCTGATTTGCTTCTGGGTGGAATTCCATTTCTACTACTGGATAGGTTTTAATTTCACCACTTGGACTACGAACCACGATTACAGCCAATTCATTTTTGAAATCGATTAGTTTTTCTGCAATGCATTCGGTATCTGGTATTTTTGCCAAATCAGCACCTGATTTTATAACGGATACTCCTTTGCCATCATAACCTCCCTGAGTGCTTTTCCAAACAAAGGGGAGTTTGATTTTATTATTGGTAATCCCTTCTGTCAAATGTGCTTTATTAGAAAACCTAACAAACTCTGCGGTGGGTATGTTGTTTTCTTCATAGAAGATTTTTTGTCTCCCTTTATTTTGTATTTTTTCTAAAGTCTTTGCACTTGGATAGACTGTTTTTCCTTCTTTTTCCAGTTGAGCCAGAGCTTTTAGATTTACGGTTTCTATTTCAAAAGTAAGTACGTCTACTTTTTTTCCAAAATTATAAACTGTATCATAGTCCATAAGATTACCTTGTTGAAAATGATCACAAGCTATTTTGCTAGGAGCATCTTGGCTAGGATCAAGAACATGCGTACGGATGTCATATTTTCGGGTTTCGTATAACATCATTTTGCCAAGTTGTCCACCTCCTAATATTCCTAACTTAAAATTTGACGAGAAAAAATTTGTCATTATTGGGCTCAAAATTTACTTTATTTGGCAAAAATAATTTTTTAAAAAGGAATAACCATAATATTGTAAGGTAAATACTTTGAGTATACTCTTTTAGGTATAATTCTTAGGGTGGTTGTTTTGTGTTTTTAGAGACCTGACAGAATTCTGGAAAATGTCATTTCGGTTGATGCCTTAATTCTTAGTTATGCTCATTTCTAATCACTATCTTTGCGGCTTCAAATTTAAAATCAAATCATAACAAGTGCAAGATAGAATAATAAAACTGCACGATTTACAGTTTAGTCCTTTTATTGCAGAGGAAGAAATTGGAACGGCAATAGATAAAATAGCAGCTTTGTTAAATAGGGATTTGGCAGATAAAAATCCATTATTTATAGGAGTGTTAAATGGTGCTTTTATGTTTGTTTCAGAAGTTTTGAAACGATTTAACCATGATTGCGAAGTAAGTTTTGTAAAACTGGCATCATATGAAGGAACCGAGACAACTAATGAGATCAAAGAGTTAGTAGGATTAGGAGAAGAGGTGTCTGGGCGAACAGTAGTGATTTTGGAAGATATTGTAGATACTGGAAATACATTAGAAGTCTTAGAAGAAATCTTAGAAAGAAAAGGCTGTAAAACATTTAGTATTGCTACGTTGTTCTATAAGCCTGAAGCATATACCAAAAACATTAATATAGATTACATAGGGATTGAAATCCCAAATCGATTTATTGTTGGATACGGTCTAGATTATAATGGATTAGGACGTAATCTTACAGAAGTTTATGAATTAAAATCAAACAACATGACAAATTTGGTGTTATTCGGACCTCCAGGGGCAGGAAAAGGAACACAAGCAGAAGTTTTAAAACAAAAATATGATCTAGTACATATCTCTACAGGAGACGTATTTAGATACAATATAAAAAATGAAACAGAATTAGGTACTTTGGCAAAATCTTATATAGACAAAGGACAATTAGTACCAGATGAAGTTACTATTAATATGCTTAACGCCGAAGTTGATAATAACCCAAATGCAAAAGGATTTATCTTTGATGGTTTTCCTCGAACAGAAGCTCAGGCAGACTCATTAGCTAAACTATTAGAATCTAAAGGTACAGCGGTGAGTGCAATGGTTGCACTTGAAGTCGATGATGAGGTTTTGGTAGAGCGATTACTCGAAAGAGGAAAAACATCAGGAAGACCTGATGATGCAGATGAAGCAGTAATTCGCAATAGAATTAAAGTATATTATGATGAAACCGCCATTTTAAAAAACTACTATCAAAAACAAGACAAGTATTTTGGAGTTGATGGAGTAGGTGCAGTAAAAGAAATTACTGACAGATTAAATAGTATTATAGATAAATTCTAGTTTCTGATTTTTAATTGATCAGAAGTAATATAATAGATGTTAAATTGATAAGGTTCTCATTTTTGATGAGATGATTATAGGAAACGAGTTATGACAGAAGGGAATTTTGTAGATTATGTTAAGTTACATGTAGCTTCCGGAAATGGAGGGAAAGGATCTGTTCACTTGCACCGTGAGAAATATATCACAAAAGGAGGACCTGATGGAGGTGATGGTGGTCGCGGAGGACATGTTATTATTCGTGCTAACCCAAATATGTGGACGCTATATCACCTGAAATTTAAGCGTCACTTTAGAGCTGATCATGGAGGACATGGTAGTAAGAGTAGAAGTACAGGAGCCGATGGAGGAGATATTTATATAGATGTACCTCTGGGGACTGTAGTGCGAGATACAGAGACTCAAAATATAATCAAAGAGATAACCGAGGAAGGACAAGAATATATCGCCGCAGAAGGAGGAAAGGGAGGTAGAGGAAATTGGCACTTTAAAAGCCCTACAAATCAGACACCTCGTTATGCGCAACCGGGAATTGAAGGACAGGAGCATGATATTACATTGGAACTTAAGGTATTGGCAGATGTGGGATTAGTAGGGTTTCCTAATGCTGGAAAATCTACATTATTATCTGTTATTACTGCTGCAAAACCTAAAATTGCTGACTACGAGTTTACTACTTTAAAGCCAAACCTTGGTATCGTAGAGTATAGAAACTTTCAAACCTTTGTGATGGCTGATATCCCTGGAATTATTGAAGGAGCAGCAGAAGGAAAAGGTATAGGACATCGTTTCCTAAGGCATATCGAGCGTAATTCTACTTTGTTGTTTTTAGTTCCTGCAGATGCTCCTGATATTAAAGAACAGTATGAAATCCTTTTGGATGAATTGCGTCGATATAACCCAGATTTGTTAGATAAAGAACGACTTATTGCGATCTCTAAATGCGATATGTTAGATGACGAATTAAAAGAGGAATTAAAGATTGAGTTAGATCAACAACTAAATATTCCTTATATATTTATTTCTTCGGTAGCTCAACAAGGATTGCAAGAATTAAAGGATAGACTCTGGAAAATGTTGAATGCTTAGTATGTAAGGTTTAAGGGTGAGTAGGGGTAGGTATGTTATTTAGTATCTATCTTTATCCTTATAGTTACTTTCTGTTAACAAAGAAGAGTTGACTCTTTTCTAGTTTGTTCTTCTCTACACTGTAGTTATGTATTGGCTATAAGTTATGTGTTTTATTCATTTTTAGTTTTTTTTAGTTGTCTAAAAACAGTCTCTCAATATAATTTTATCTTTTTAGTTATTATTTGATGTTTCAAAACATCTAGAAATTTTCGAATATCAAATAATTACAATCGAATCCATTTTAACTCATTGCAAATATAAATTTGTTCCTTTTTTATTTTTCCGGATACTTAATTTTGATCTCATCAAAGATGTTTCAAAGCAGATAATACAGTAAATGTATAAAGAACTGTTTTGCTCTCGAAAAAAAGAAATGGATTAACTAAAAAGTGAAATAATACAAATTTATAATAATGAAAAAAAAATACTTAGTAATAGTTTTAGGAGCGTTGGCAACATTTGGAGCATGTAAACAAAAAAAGACAGCTAGGGCTGAAGAGACGGATAGAGAAGTCGAAAACTGTTACCTGTCGGGTAAGGAAGTAGATTGTGATTTTAAAAAAGAATTTGATGAAGTTAAGGGATTGGCTAATAGTTTAAAATTTTATAGCCCTTCTGAAAACACCTTTAAAGAAGTGGTAATCTATAATGATTCGATTTTTGAGTTATTAAAACCTTTAGAAAATACTGTAAAAAAAACATATGAGCTGGACGAATCTATTGCTAATATGTATTTCGGGGGTATTGAGAAAACAAGATCGAAAATGGAGGTTTTAAAAAGAAAAATTGATGTGATAGATCATTTAGTACTAAAAGCTACAATTAATAATCCTAATAGTAAAGGTGAAAAATTTGTGGATTATACTATTGAAAATAATAGTAAAGAAGCTTTTAGTATGATTACTATGACAACCATATATTATGATAAAAATGGCGGTATTGTTTATACGGATAATGGAGATGCAATAGGCAATTATGACTTTAAACCAGCTATGAAAGATGATAGCTTTCCGGCGGGATATAAGGGGACTGCAAAGAGAATGCCTGTTTTAGGTCCAGATGAAGATTTGCATCCAAATATTTTCAGTCTAAAGCAAGAGGTAACCAATATAACTTTTAAGTAAAATTATAAAGTGTAATATTGAGAGAATAATATGGTTGTTTGAAAAAAAAATGTTTTGATACAAAAAGCTGACTCTTCATAATGCAGAGCCAGCTTTTTGTTATTAGGCAGTAAAGTAGTTTTTTTTATAAAACATCTACCTCAAGATATTCCTCTTCAATCAAACTTAGATCAGATCTATAGACTACGGCTTATAGATAACCAAGTGCAATACTGGTTTTTTAAAAGAGATTGGTGTAAATAATTTTCATCTAACATTAATTCTGGTTAATATTGAGAACGTTCAGGTATTAATTGAGTGGCTCTTCCTATTCTGTTCCATACATTGATACAACAAATTGCCATTATTATATCGGATACTTTTTTTTCTCCAAATAATTGAATGGCTTTTTGGTATGTTTCATTGCTTAGACCGTGTATAGAGATATTAGTAACCTCTTCTGTAATCTCCAGAATTACTTGTTCTTCGTTTGTGAAAAATGGTGATTCTCTCCAAAATGGTAAAGCGTGTATGCGATATTGTTTTTCCCCATTTTCAATCGCTTCCTTAATGTGTGATTGTATACAAAACGCACAGCCGTTAATTTGAGATGCTCTAATTTCTATAAGTAAAAACTCAGAATTAGATAAAGAGCTTTTTTTGATATTGTCGTAGAGATCTAATATAGGTTTATACGCATTGGGATTTACCTCGTTGATATTTATTCTATCTGTTTTAATAACCATGATTTTTTAGCATTTATTACAAAATTCAATATAGAAAATGACTAAAGAATTAATCTAGATTAAGAAATGCGTTACGTTTTTCTTAAAAATTATCTTAAGGAGTTTGGTTCTTATGCATACCTAGCAATCCAAAATCATAAGGCGTCCACAAGCAAGCTTTTATGCCACTTTGTTTTAATCCATTATTTACCCAACTATTGCAAGTGTTAAAGCAAGTGTAATTTCCTTTTGCTTCATAGAAGTCATCATTACTACGATATCCTAAACCAGGTAGAACTATTTTTTTGTTTTTAGAATCTAATTGAAATGTAGAAGAGATGTATTGATTAATTTTTTTGAGTTGCTCGTGGTTGATCTTTAGCATTATCCAATCCTCTTGCACAGAAGAGTATCTGGTAACATGTAATAGTGTGGGACTATTAAGAAATAATGCCTGAAATCCGTTAAAAAAGGTTAGATCTGCCCATGTCGGCGTTTCTACATAAAAATTTTTATCACCCCATCCAAATGAGAAAAACTCGGCTTGAGTATTGTATTTTTGGCTATGTAAGACATTTGAATTTAGATCATTTTTGGCAATAATAATTTCTAAGTGAACACCATTAGAACTAAGGTAAACGGTTTGTGATTTTTTTTCACTACTCTCTTTGTTGTTTACAGGTATGTATGTTGAGATCAATGAGATAATGAGATAAGTGATCGGAATAATTAAAATTACTCCAATAAATTTTAAAATCTTTTTTAATATCCTCATATGATAGCTCTGAATATAATTAGACCTCACAGACAGTACTAAATCAAGTTAAGTACAAGCCTGTGAGGTCTAAAATAGTCAAAAGTAACTTATTATGCTACTCAATATGTACTCTAACACCTTCAGAGTGGCTTGAAAATTCTGGAGCATACATACTTTGTATGGTTGTAATACCGTTAGAAAGATCTCCTTTATTATTAACACGTAAGTCATACTCAAAAACATATACGCCTTTAGGTAAGTAATCAAAAAAGAAGTTTGTAGAGGCATCTTTGGTGCTTTCATAGTACCCCAAATTATCTTGCCATTTATATTGAGAAATTACATTAATAGGTTCTAGACCAGATGCTCGCATATCTTTCATATGTACAAACTCCATAGCGCGATCCGATCTAAGTTCAATACGTACTCTTACTAGGTCACCTAATCCTAGCTTCGTTTTAGAAGTGATTTCAGTGATTTCTTCTCCTGTGTCGGTGTTCTTTTTTAGGAATAGTTTTTTCTTCAAAGACAGGGGAGTTTCAGCTGAGGTGATTTTATCAAGGTTTTCAAAATATTGCCAATGCAGAGCTCCCCAGGCAATGCCTTTTCCTTTTTTAGAGATCGTGGCTTTAGCCATATTAGGTTTTATATCATTGCCGCTCCATGAGGTCTTAAAATACCCTGTGCCTGCTTCTACTTTTACATCATCCATTGTTCTAGGATCAATTTTTTGATCTCCAAGTACGATATCTACCATATCGGTAACCGATAACCAGTCACTGCCTTGCAATAATAGTGAATATACAGCATCAGAAGTAGCTTTGGTAGTTTTCCAACGATTGGTTTGCTTGTTTTTAAGTAACCAGATTTTTAGGTTATCAACAATTTCAGTTCTTTTGGGTTCAGCTTCTATTTCAGAAAAGACTTCGATCATAAGCGATTGCGTTTCGATTGGAGCCTGATACCAGAACCAGCTAGCAGTATTTGATTTCCAATACATACCTAATTCTTCATTAGTGATACTTTTTTCGTCTAGTGATCTAATGATCTTTGTAGCTGTAGTATGATCGTTATTTCGATCTAGTATCAAGGCAAGTAACCCTTGTGAGTATAAACTTTGGCTTAACCAATATTTTTTGGATTGACCAATGTAATAATTCCAGGCTTCATTAGTTTTTTTAGGTCTTTTGATATCAGCAAAGAAACTACGCATATATAAATAATGTATCTGGGTGTAGCTTAAATGATTTTTGTTAATATCAATTTTGTTCTTCTCACAATACCTTTTAAGTCTGTTATATTCATGTACAAATTCTGTATCTAGATAATTAATTGCATTTTGGAGCATATTATTGGTGTCTCCATTAAATTGGGTAACCCCTAATTTTTTTAGATGTCCAAACCCGGTTGCAATATGTTGTGTGATGAATCTATTTTCACGCCCTCCCTGAAACCAAGGGAACCCTCCTGAGCTATATTGCATTTGTCGTAATTTATTCAAGGCAGATTGCAATTCATTATTCATTTTATTGAGGTCAAAGAGTAGAGCAATTCTTTTCTTTTGTTCGGTTTCACTTTGGGCATCCCGTAACCATGGAGTTTCTTGAATCATTAGAGATTTAAGCTCTTGATTTTTTTCAAGATTACTTAGTAAGGCGTCACTTGATTTCCATTGGTTAAATACTTCTTGTATTCTAGGATTAGAATTGGCGATATGACTTGCCAAGCTGTTTGCATAATACCTTGAAAAGGTTTGCTCAGCACATTCATAAGGATACTCCATAAGGTATGGAAGTGCCTGTACGGCATACCAGGCAGGGTTAGAGGTCATCTCCAGAGTAAGTTTATGATGCTTTAATGTGTTTGATGTATTATCTTTTAATTTATCAAGTGTAAACGTTTTGGTTTGATCAGAACGAATCCACATAGGTAAAGTTTCTGTTACCAACATTCTATTGCTTAGTACAGGAAGTACGTTTTGCTCACCATCTGAAAAATCTCCTGCCTTGGCAATAATTTTATACTGTACGGTTTGTATGTTGTCAGGGATTTGTAATTCCCAAGATACATTGGTGTTTTCTTTAGCTTTAACATTAAAACTTTGACGAGCATTGTTGTTTTGAAGTTGCGTGTCAATTTTTTCATTGGTTAGCGCATCAAATAACTGTAGTTCTGCAATCCCTTCAAGATCCTCGCTGGCAAGATTAGATATCTTGGAGCTTAATACAATTCTATCTCCCTCTCTAAGAAATCTAGGAGGGTTAGGAAGAACCATTAGTTCCTTTTGAGTAACTGCTTCTAGAGTAGTGGTAGCTGAATTTAAATCTTTAGTATGGGCAAGAAGCTGTAATTTCCATCTAGTTAATGCTTCGGGTGCAGTAAAGTTAAAACTAATATTGCCATCCTCATCAGTAGTTAGTTTTGGGAAGAAAAATGCAGTCTCTTGTAGGTTTTTACGAATTTTTACACCTTCCAAAGTTGTTTGTTTTTCAGGTTTTTTGTCATCGTTACTTTCTTTGTTTTCTTTTGCATCCTTTTCGCCAGGAGCACCAGCCACAGCATTATCATCATCTGCTACCATAAATTCTGCTTCTTCCTGTACAGCTGCTGCCGTCATGCTTTTTTTGGCTTTGGATCTCCGCATCATAGGTGCAGGTGCACTACTTTCCATGACATCATACATTCGGTTTCTGCCTCCAAAATATTGTTGACCAAAATATAACCCAAACCAATTTAGTTGATCATATCCTTGCCCACCATAATAGTTACTTGGACTCTTATAGTTGTTTAGTCTAAATGATTGCACTCCAAAACTTTGTGATGCTTGTCGCTTGCTGTTTGCATAGTATTCAGGACGGCTAATTGGAGTAAAATACCATTTGTGTCCTTTAAATTGATCCAGAGAAGCATCATACATACTAGCTAATAGCTCTGCGCTAACTTTATCTCCTTTAGGTCCTTTAATCGTAAAACTCCATGTTTCTTGTTGACCAGGAAGTAACTTATCTCTAAATGTTTTGGTTTCGATACTTAATTCTGTGGGTTCGTATGGTACAGGAATTATAGTGGTACCACTCTGGTAACCGTTATAGTTTAGATAACTATAACCAATAGAGAACCCTCCAAGATCTTCTTTTGTAACAGGAATTCTAATTGTTTTGCTGTTATTAGAAAGTCTAATGAGTTGGGTCTTGATAATTTTATGATCTTTTTCAATATCAATGGTAACTGTTATATCTTTTGAAGCAGAACTCAATTTGATGATTGCTTCATCGCCAATTTTATAGATGGCTTTATCAGTAGTAATTTCAAATAATTGTTGATCACTGATCACTTTATCACCTTGATTGAACAAAGTGATGTATTGTATGTCTTTTACATCTTGTCCGAATCGGTCTTTAGTGTTTAGTTCTATTATATATTTTCCTGATTTCCATTTTTTAATACTTCCCAGCGTTAATTTTTGTGTACCAATTGCATTTTCTTTTGTAGCCGACGTGCTAAAAGGTTTATCAAGTACTAGTTGTCCTTTACTCCATTTTCGATAATCATGTTCATTTTTAAAGGCATCATGAGGGAATAATTTTTTAAACTCTTCTTTTTTAAATCCACTGTAGTCTGGTGCTTTCCATGGTCGAATACGCATTGTTTTATCGGGAGCTTGTAGCTTAAAAACTTTGATAGTCCCATTTGCAGCAATGGATTCATTGTTTAGGTTTAATGTAGTTATAGTAAGTGAATGATCCTTTTGAGTTTTGTCTATTTCATTTTTGATAGAAACATTAGCTGTCAAAGTATGATATCCTACATTAACTATTGTTGTTGTACTTCGCGTTTCACCGTTAATGTCGGTTACATCTGCTATGATCTCATAATTAAAAATAGGTAGGTTTTCTTTGGATACCGTTAGATCAGGTAATGCGGTAAAGTCTATATTATATTCTCCTTTTTTATTAGTTTTGGTTTCTCCATGGGTTATTTCTTGGGGTTCTACGGTATGTCTTGGGTACCAATAACACCAAAGAGGATATTGGACCTTACGATGCACCCTATAGACTACTTTTGCATCGCTAATTGTACTCCCTGCATATGCTGTTGCTACTCCTGCTAGTTTTATAACATCATTAACCTTGTAGGTTTTGGTAACAGGGTTAAATTTGGTTTCAAACTTAGGTCGTTTATATTCTTCTACAGAGAAAGATGTACTATTGTAATTATTGGTTTTTATAGTGTAATTCCCTGTCAATCCTGATGAAGGAAGGATGAATTCACCACTAAAGGAGCCATAATCATTTGTTTTGAATTTTAAAGTCTTTACCTCCTGTCCATTTACATCTACAAGAGTAGCAAAAGTAAATTGATCCGGAATAACTTTAAAATTTTCTTTACCAGTAGACGACATCATGATTCCTTTAAAATAGACAGTTTGTCCAGGTCTGTAAATACTTCTATCGGTAAAAAGAAAGGTGTTTTGATGAGTCTCTGCCGTATTATTTTGTTTATAGGATTGATTCAGATAATACCCTTCAAATTTTGCGATATCTTTCTCATGTAAAACAGTAATAGTTACATCATAATAATATTTGTTTAATGCTAAGTGTGCTTGTCCATTTTCATCCGTAGTTAGAGTTTTATCCAATTTGTTTCCATATCCTCTCTGGTTGAGAGTTTTTAAGTTTATTTTGGCATTCGAAACTGGTGCTCCATTGTGGCGATTCAAAACCTGAAAGGTTAACTTTTCGGGAGTTCTGTTTTCTATCAATGCCAAATTGGTAACCTGAGTATGGCCAAAAGAGAACATGTTTTCTTCAGAAAGATCTTTTGATGTAGTTGCTAAAATTAAGTGAAGACCTTGTTCTAATTCGGGTAACAATACTTCAGTGGTGTGACTTTGGTAGTCATGCTCATCTCTAATACTAGCTTCCCAGGTTTTACTTGCTTTTAAAGAGCTTAAAAATTTGATCTGATCAGGAGTTTTGTATAATCGATTTAAACTTTTTAATTGCTTGTGACTTATTTTTAGAGTCTTGAAATAAAGTTTATTTAAGTTTTTGTAAGTAATTAGTAGTCGCCCTGATGTTTGTATCGGTATATATTCTTCGGTTTTAATATCTAGCGCGGTAGATAGTATCTGACTTTTTAGTGAATTACACTTGTTAGCTCCTCTAGAATTAGGAAACTTTTTAATGGTAGCATCACATATTTCTACGGCTTCTTTTAATTTCCAGCGATGAGTTTCATTTTCTTCAGGAATGTAGGTTGCAGCATTTTCTTTATATAAATTAGCTATTTCATAATCATACAGGGCTGAAGCTGCATGAGTAGGGAACTTACTTTTTTCAGACTTTAGACATTCAAGTAAAACGGTTTTTTTGTCTCCAAAGACTGCATTTTTGGATATAAATTTGATTCGCTCGATATTGGCTTCGATCAGTGCATCTGGAGTCTTGTCCCTTTTGTGAAAACTTAATAAGTTTTGATATAGTTTTAACGCATTGAACTGTAAAGACAAAGAGTCTTTTGTCGCTATGGGTAAAGAAGAAAAGACTTTGTGGTCTTGCAAATATCTTTTGTCGTCTATCGTAAATGCATATGCAGGCTTGGTGATATTGGTCTCAGAAGTTTTGTAAAAGTCTAAAGCGTTATGCGTTAGAAAATCATAAAGAGTTGGACGGTATTTTTTTGAATCTTTAGAGGTGTTAAGGATATCATCAAACTTCTTTAGATCTGTCTGTTGCGCCAAGACTCCATTTCGAAGGGATTTTTGATAATACAAATGTACTTCGGCAAACAATGTTTCCAGATCCCATGTTCTGAAATCCTCTTGATCAACCTTTTTGGAAGTCTGGGCTCTGTTGTAAAATTTCCATCTGTTTTCCTGAAAATATTGCCAATATAAATTAGCAAGAATGCTTTCTAAAATATTTCTTTTGGGAAACTTACTCTTGCTGATCTCATTTTTAAAGTCTTTAATGATAGTGAGTTGTGCATTTTCTTCTAGCGTAAGCATATATTTTGCCTTGTGAATCAATGCTTTGATCACTTGGTTATCATTATTTGCCTTTTGAGCTCTGTCATATATCGTTTCTACTACTTCTAAGGCGGATTTTGGAAGTCCCTGTTGGTTAAAAGTTTCGATTTTTTTCCAATCATTTTGGTAATCTTCTTGACCTTTCATGGTATATAAATTTGATATACAGATTATAATAAGGATGATTTGTTTTTTCATCATATATATATTAGGTTGTGAAACAAACGTAAAGAAGTGTTGTGTTATTTTGTGTAAAAACACTTCATGATTTGTGAATGACATCATAAAACTACGTATTTGAAATGAGTCTTGATAATTTTGTAGCTATAAATCAAAATTTATACCTAACTCTATTAGATCACGAAGAAAATACTATTAGAAGAATAATGAAATGGTAATTGAGGGAAGTGTATGTTTTGTTTAGGAAGACCTGTGATTTGGTTAGGAAATGACGAGAAAAGGGAAAAAAGCAATTGTTTTCATGACATCATTATTTTATTAGCTAATTGTTAATTGTATCTTTACTCTTTGATTTAAGAGCTAAATATGCGAGTACATTTTATAGCTATTGGGGGGAGTGCAATGCACAACCTTGCCATGGCATTATACCAAAAAGGATATCAGGTAACCGGTAGTGATGATACTATTTTTGAACCTTCAAAATCTAGACTGGAAAGATATGGGTTATTACCAGATCAATTTGGCTGGTTTCCAGAGAAAATTACTTCAGATCTGGATGCTGTTATTTTAGGCATGCACGCAAAAGAGGATAATGAAGAACTTATTAAAGCTCAGGAATTAGGCTTAAAAATATATTCTTACCCAGAGTTTTTGTACGAGCAATCCAAAAACAAAACCAGAGTAGTGATAGGAGGGTCACATGGTAAAACAACAATAACCTCAATGATTTTGCATGTGCTGCATTATCATGAAAAAGAAGTAGATTATATGGTAGGGGCACAATTAGAAGGTTTTGATACTATGGTGCATCTAACAGAAGATAATGATTTTATGGTTTTAGAAGGAGATGAATATTTATCTTCTCCTATAGATCGCAGACCAAAATTTCATTTATATAAACCGAACATAGCTTTGGTAAGTGGTATTGCCTGGGATCATATTAATGTATTTCCAACTTTTGATAATTATATAGATCAATTTAGAATTTTTATGAATTCTATTGTTAATGGTGGAGCACTAGTATATAACGAGGAAGATGAAGAGGTGAAAAAACTAGCAGAACTTGCTGAAATACCGATGCGCAAATTTCCATATACCACCCCAGAGTATAATGTAGAAAATGGAGAAACTTTATTGCATACTCCAGAGGGTGAGATGCCAATAGAAGTTTTTGGAGCGCATAACCTGAGTAATCTTGCAGGAGCCAAATGGATTTGTCAAAATATGGGGATTGATGAGGATGAATTTTATGAAGCTATTGCTTCTTTTAAAGGTGCATCAAAACGATTAGAAAAAATAGCACAGAGCAATCATGCTGTTGCCTATAAAGATTTTGCACATAGCCCGTCTAAAGTTAGTGCAACAACCAGAGCGGTTAAAGAGCAGTATCAAAGTAGAAAAGTAGTTGCTTGTCTGGAATTGCATACTTATAGTAGTTTGAATGCAGACTTTTTGAAAGAATATGAGGGAGCATTAGATGCGGCCGACGAAGCTGTAGTGTTTTATTCTCCTCATGCCGTTAAAATTAAACAACTTGAAGAGGTTTCTGCTTCTCAAATTGCAGAAGCTTTTAATCGAGATGATCTGGTTATTTATACAAACCCTGAAAGTTTTAGAGAATATTTAAATAAAAAGGATTTTGCTAATTCTGCATTGCTGCTTATGAGTAGTGGTAATTATGGAGGACTAGATTTTGATGAGGTAAAAGACTGGATTGAAAGTTAGAAATGCCTCTCAAACAAAAGGTTTACAAAATCAGCTGTATTTTGCTGGTTGTTTTTAATTAATTCTTGTTTTGCATTTTCAATATCTGTGGGTGTTTTGTCTTGGCTTAATTTAAACTTTCCTTCCCAGTGTTCTACATTAATTTCAAAACCATGTATAAAATTGATCAATCGGTCCATTCTCGGATCATCGTGAGATAAGGTATAGTTATGCTTAGGAGACTCTAGGTATTCTGTCATAGTTACCAAGGAGTTTTTCAAGGTTTTAGCGTCTTTGATTTCTGTCACATAACCATTGGCATGGGCAATAATGTAATTCCATGTTGGTAATTGAGGGGTAGAGTATATAGAAGGAGAAATATAGGTTTGTGGTCCTTGGAAAACGGCAACAATTGGATAGTTTTCTTTTAATAGATCTACATGAGGGTTATTTTTATCAATATGTCCCACCAATTTATCCTGATGTAAGATAAGAGGAGCATGGGTGATAAAAGGCTTTTTGTTCTGAGCAGAAATCAATGTAGCAAAAGGATAAGTTAATGCTACTTGCTTAATATTTTTAGAATTGTATTCTTGGTGATGTTTTGGTGGATACACAGAGGAGGGTATTAAGCGTTAAATTGTCGAAGGTGGTGATCGAGGTGTTTATACTGCATTTTCCCCCATTGATCAGTTGTAAATTTTCCAAACAATGGGTGATCATTCCATTCTTCTCTATCTCTTTGGTTAGAAAAACTAGTAACAAGACTTAAAAGTACTTCTTTTTCAGTGTCAAAATCTTTTTGATCGGTTACTTTAAGTTTAGAGAGAGTTGGTATGTTTTTTTTCCAGAGCTTGTCATTATACATGGATTTTTTAAATAATAATTTAGCAAAGAAATTTGATTTTATTTTCGGAGAATCTTTTTTTAGGGCAATTTTTAGTGGAAATTGGCAGTGATGCAGCATTTGAGAAATATCCATTTTTCCCCAAATAGGTAAGCTGTTTTTGGATAAGCTTTCAATACGATTTTCTATTTCATTTTGTATGTCTGGATTGAAAAGAGATTTCATAACAATTGTTCCTTATACTGTATATAATCAAAAATAAGACTTTTTTGTATAAAAAAACAGAGACCAATCTTGCGGACTGATCTCTATCGTATGATATTATATATTGTTTTTTTAACTTACTTCATCAAAGAAAAGACTTAAGAAACCATCTAAATCATCATTAGATGCTATGTCTTTTGGTGTACCTAAATTGATCATTAAGGGTTGATCCTTAATTGTACCATATAAAAAATATTGAAAGGTAGTTCCCATTTTAAATTTATATCCTTTTAGTTGAGCACCAAAAGAAGTAAAAGTCACTTCTGTTTTTGAGTCATTGCTTTCTGCAAAAGCAGTAATTGTAGCATCAAAAACAGCGGATAGCATATCATCACTATAATAGTCCCATTTAATAGATGTTCCATCACAAGCTTGTAGCTCATATTCAGATTGCGCTTGGCATCCGTTAGGCACTTGTATGTTATTTCCTACTAAATTCAGAAACGAAATCTTCTTATCCTGCCCGTAAAAATTCAATGCCGCAAGAAGCAAAACGAAAGTAAAAATATTCTTCATAAATAGGTTAATTTGAAGTTGTTAAAATGTTCATTTTTCAATTAAGGGTGTCCAAATATAGTAAAACTTTCATTTTCAAACAAATATATGTGGCTAAATTATAGGTTATAACCTAAAATCTAATATTGATTACGGTATATTTATTATGTAATAAGATGTTGTTATTGAGGGAAATAGTTTATACTTTCAAGTAGGGTTTAGAACTTTTTTTTAATTATTAAATCAATTATATGAATGAGTTAAATTCTTCATTTTCGATCAAGGAATGGAGTGAAAATGATCGTCCAAGAGAAAAATTAATCGCTAAAGGGAAGAATGTATTAACAGATGCAGAGTTGATTGCAATATTAATTGGTTCTGGAAATCGGGAAGAGAGTGCTGTAGCCTTAAGTAAACGAATTTTGGCTAGTGTTAATCATAAAATTAATACTTTAAGTAAATTGTCGGTAAAACAGTTAATGGACTTTAAAGGGATTGGAGAAGCAAAAGCTATTGCTATTGTTGCGGCATTAGAACTGGGACGAAGGAGAAGAGATGAACATACGCTAGTAATACCCAAAATAACATGTAGTAAGGATGCTTTTAATCTTTTAAGACCTATTATAGGCGATCTCGAACACGAAGAGTTTTGGATATTGTTTTTAAACAATGCAAATAAAGTGATCCAAAAAAAACAAATTAGTGTAGGCGGAAAGACCGAAGCTTTGGTGGATGTTCGTATAGTTTTTAGATCAGTGTTAGAATATGGAGCTACAGGGATAATAATTGGGCATAACCACCCTAGTGGCGCTTTACACCCTAGCCACTCTGATAAAATATTGACTCAAAAATTAAAAGAAGCGGGATTTACTTTGGATATCAAACTATTGGACCACCTTATTATTACTGAAAAAAGCTATTTTAGCTTTGCAGACGAAGCTATATTATAATATGTAAAAAAATATGTTATTAATTCATGTACAAAAAATTACACCTAGGGTTTCTTATACCTTCAAGCAAATATGTAAACGTATTTTAGGTTTAGAGGTTGACTTAACTTCAAAAATAGAAACTTTTATTGCTCATGATGGTCCAAAGCTATCTTATGGGAAACAGCCATTGGGTAAGGAACTTTATTTTCAAAGTGTCGATTTGCTTTTTGAACATGGATTAAATGATATTGATATTCAAGTGTCAGATTGGGAGGAAACAAAATGTTTTTTTGAAGTTAAACATAGTAGTTCAGCACTACCATTTGATATTTTTGCCGCTACATTTTATCTGTTAACTAGGTATGAAGAATATTTGCCACACGTAAAAGATGACATGGGGCGTTTTCCTGCTACAGAAAGTATTGGATATATCAATGGATTTTTACAGGATCCTGTGGTAGATATATGGGCATATAAGTTAAAGAAGGTACTTATAGAAAAATATTCAAATTTAGATTTTAAGGAAAAGAAATTTAATATAATCCCTATTGTTTCTGTTTCTCAAACCTTTGTGTATAAAAACAAAGGAGTTCTGAGGTCACTAGGAGGGGGGATTCGGGATTTGTGGAGGCTACAATTCGATAAACTTACAGACAGGATAAAAGTAATTATCGGAGTAAAAAAAGATCCATATGATATTTTTGATTTTATAATCACATTACAAAAAAGAAAAAAAAGAAAATCTAAAGTGCTATTTGGGCTAGGTGATTATTCTACATATGAAAAGAATGTGGGCTATAATCGCCCGCAACATCACAAGATCATTAAACATATAGCTGATTATACTGATGTTGGACTAAAAATTTCTTATGCGGCAATATCCGATGCAGTAGTTTTGAAAAAAGAAAAGCTACGAATTGAAAATATTTTGAATAGAAGGTTGGAGCATGCACTCTGTTCTTTTTTTAAAATTAAATTACCCGAAGCGTATCGCAATTTTATCGAATTAGAGATAGGTGAAGATTATTCGATGGGGTACGCAGAATATTCTGGTTTTAGAGCAGGCACCTGTACTCCTTTTATGTTTTATGATTTGGATTATGAGGTACAGACCCCACTAATAATACATTCCGTTTGTTTTGCAGATATAGGAGGTGAAGAGTATGCTAATGATTCAGTGAGTACAAGAGAAGAAATCATTTCATATCTTAATAAGGTGAAGGATGTAAATGGAGTGTTTATTCCCGTTTTTAGTAATTTATTATTTAGTGAACTACATAATCATTCTTTTTGGAAATCAATATTAGAATATATTTGGACTATTGCAGATGAATAAAAGTATAGAGCATGTTTTTTTTGACCTAGATCATACACTTTGGGATTTTGATAGAAACTCTTCTCTCGCGTTTCAAATGATTTTTGAGAAATTTGATATACAAATAGCTGTCAAAGATTTTTTGGAGATATATCAGCCAATCAACATGAGGTATTGGAAGTTATATAGAGAAGAAAAAGTAACTAAAAAACAACTCAGAAGAGGGAGGCTTACAGAAGCCTTTGCTTCTCTCCACAAAAAGCTGCCTTTGGTAACAATAGACGCAATATCTGAAGACTATATTGATTTTTTGCCACTTCATAATTATTTAATTGATGGAACACAAGATTTGTTAGAATATCTTAATCCTAAATATAATTTACATATTATCACTAATGGATTTAAAGAAGTTCAATACAAAAAAATTGTAAACTCAGGAATAGCGCAATATTTTGATACAATTACCAATAGTGAAGAAGCAGGTGTAAAAAAACCAAACCCATTTATTTTTGAGCAAGCGATAAAAAAATCTGGTGCAAAATTAGATAAAAGTATAATGATAGGAGATAACTATGAAGCTGATATTATAGGAGCAGAAGCTGTAGGATTGAAAACGATATGCTTTAATTATCACAAGGAAAAATTGCCCCTTCATAATGTTCAAGTGTCTATGTTAAAGGAGATTAAAAATTATCTTTAATAATAAATATTTGTATTTTAGATGTTTACAAAACATTTTCCCCAAAATGAAAACAAAAAAAACACATGTACTATTATGTGCTCTAGGCATACTGATACAATTCATTTCCTGTGTAAAAGATGTGGATTTTGATCAAGTAGAAGATATTGCATTGACTCCAGTTTATGAAGTGGATTTTGTGTATTCAAAATTCGATACCAATGAGTTTATAGATCCAGATTTAGACCCAGCTATTTCTATCCCTGAAGTAATAATTAGTGATACACTAAATTATGATCTTTTAGGAACTGATTTTGTCGTAGATAATTTAGAAAGGGTAGAGTTGACCTTTGAGTTTAAGAATACTATTCAAAGAGATTTTGAATTTGATTTTGGATTCTTAGATGAGAATAATCAGAGAATTGGACCTTTGTATAGTATGATAGCCGAAAGTGGTAACGGTGAAGGAACCGATCCAGTAATTACCACAGAAGTAATCGTTCTTGATACTAATGCAATCAATATTTTAAGTAATGCTGCAAAACTAGTTTCTTCGATTCAAGTACAAAATGTAAATAGTAGTCTTGATGGAATTCTTGAATTAAGATCAAAGGGGACTTACTTTATTAATTATGAATTATGAGAGTTTTTGTGTTCTTACTTATTGGTTTGTGGGGATGCTTTGTCTATTCTCAAAATAAGGAAACTTTATATGATTTTGTAGATTTACCTCAATCATTAATGCTTAATCCTGGTGCCGAAGTAAATTTTGATTACCATGCAGGGGTACCTTTCTTATCTCATTTTCATTTAAATGCAGGACTAAGAGGAGGATCCTTATATGATATTTTTGCAGACGACGGAAGAGATATTAACGATAAGATAGAAACTACACTTAACAAACTTACCAGTAATGATTATTTAACAACAACACAGCAATTAGAATTTGTAAATCTTGGTTGGAAAAGCAAGAAAAACAATAAAATATACTTTTCTGGAGGAATTTATCAAGAGTTGGATGTTATTGGGTATTTTCCAAAGGATTTTGCTGTTCTAGCTTATCAAGGTAATCAGGAATTTCTTAATCGACCATTTCGATTTTCAAATATAAGTGGATCGAGTGAGTTATTAACGGTATATCACTTTGGGTATAATAAGAAAGTAAATAAGAAACTAATTTTTGGGGCTCGTGCAAAATTGTATTCTAGTATATTTCATGTGCGCAGTGCCAGAAATAGGGGGACTTTTACTACCATAGAAACACCGCAAGGAGATAATATCTATCAACATATTATTAGCAATGCAGATGTCACAGTTAGAACATCAGGGTATACTTCTCTTAAAGAACTTGAAGGAAAAGAAGTTGTCAATAAACTTGTAGGAAGGGCATTGTTAGGGGGTAATTTAGGATTAGGTATTGATCTGGGGTTTACACATAAAGTAAATGAGCAATTGTCTATCACTGGTAGTGCTAATGATCTTGGATTGATCTTATATTCTAAAGATGTAGAAACCTACAAAGCACAAGGGAACTATGTTTTTGAAGGTTTTGAAACGCCTATTCAGTTCTCTGGTGAGGATTCTCAGAATTTTTTGGATGAATTAGAAGAAGCCATTCCACTTGATACATTGAGTAAAGCATATATAACGATGCGTCCATTAAAATTAAATGGGTCGATCAAATATTCTTTTAATAGGTATGATGATGGTACCTGTGATTGTTATATTGAAGGAGAGCAACCTCCATATATGGATGCTTTTGGGGTACAATTATTTACTCAGTTTAGACCCAAAAGACCTCAGTATGCAGCTTCATTGTTTTATTATAAACGATTGTTTAATTTTTTGAGAACCAAGCTTACTTATACGATAGACGATTATTCGTATTATAATGTAGGATTTCTGTTATCTACTCATATTAAGAAAATTAATTTTTATATTTCGGCAAATAATTTGTTAGAATATCCTAATCTTGCAAAAGCAAGAGGAATTTCTCTTCAATTTGGTTTTAATGTTATAATGTGATTGTATGTTACGTATTATATTTTTAGGGGTTGTTTTGGCTTCAACTTTGAGCATGAGCGCTCAAAAGAGTATCAATGATTTTAAGTATGTTGTTGTTCCCGAAAGTTATAGCTTTCTAAAAGGGACAGATGTCTATCAAATCAATTCACTGACTAAGTTTTTATTTAATAAATACGGTTTTAATGCCTTTATGGATAGTAAAAACTTTCCTTCCGATCTTAATGATAATGGGTGTAAAGCATTGAAAGCAAATGTGAAACGTAGACCAGGTGTTTTTACAACCAAACTTACTGTTGAATTAATAGATTGTAATGGTACTGTCGTATTTACATCTTCTGAAGGGAAAAGTAGAGAAAAAGATTTTAAACCAGCTTATCATGAAGCTCTAAGAAATGCGTTTAAGGATGTAGCAGCCCTAAAATATGCCTATAGTGGTGATGTGAAAGAAAAAAGTGTTGAGAAAACACCAGTTAAAGAAGAAGCTGTTGTTGAAAAAGAAAAACCTGTCGAAACTAAAAAGGAAGAAAGTACAATAAAAACCCCAACAGAGTCTTCTCTGTATATCTTTAATGATTCTAAGTTTATCTTCAAAAAACAAGAATATGGATATGAAATATTCAAAAATGAAGGAGAACAAGTTTCCATAGGAAAGATCTTTAAATCAGCAAACGGGAAAAACTATATAGTGCAAGGAGGAGATCTTAGCGGTAATGGATATTTTGATGGATATGGTAATTTTGTCTTAGAACGCATTAATCCGGTAACCAATAAATTGATTACAGATACATTTGCAAGACAGTAAAGTGCCTAATATCCATATTTATCTTCCCATCTGGATTTGAGAAATTTTCTCATCGAATGTTCTCGTTGATTATCTCCTGGATCATATAGTTTTGTGTTTGTAATCTCATCCGGAAGAAACTCTTGCTTTGCAAAATTATCCTTGTGGTTATGTGAGTATTTATAATCCTCACCATACCCTAATTCTTTCATCAATTTGGTAGGTGCATTTCTTATATGAAGAGGAACAGATAAATCACCTGTTTGCTTTACTAATTGTTGGGCTTGATTAATAGCCATATAAGAGGCATTACTTTTTTGCGAGGAAGCAAGGTATACGGCACACTGACTCAGTATTATTCTTGCTTCTGGAAACCCAATGGTATTTACTGCCTGGAAAGTATTATTAGCTAGAATCAAAGCCGTAGGGTTGGCGTTTCCTATATCTTCTGAAGCTAGAATAATCATCCTTCGGGCAATAAACTTAAGGTCTTCGCCTCCTTCAATCATACGGGCGAGCCAGTATACAGCGGCATTAGGATCACTACCTCTAACAGATTTAATAAAAGCAGAAATAATATCATAATGTTGTTCTCCTGTTTTGTCATAACGTACAGTATTTTGTTGTACCAATTTTAAAACAAGATCATTAGTGATAACAATTGGGTCATGATCTTGACTAGAGATGATCAATTCGAAGATGTTTAATAGCTTTCGGGCATCACCACCACTTAGCCTAAGTAATGATTCTGTCTCTTTAAGTGTTATCTCTTTAGTTTTTAGATGCTCATCTTCTCTCATTGCTCTATGTAGAAGAGCTTCCAATTCTTTTTTACCAAAGGGATTAAGTGTGTAAACCTGACAGCGAGATAAAAGGGCAGGTATTACTTCAAAACTGGGATTCTCAGTGGTTGCTCCAATAAGAGTTATCCATCCCTTTTCTACAGCACCTAATAAAGAATCTTGTTGCGATTTACTAAAACGATGAATTTCATCAATAAATAAAATAGGATTTTTGGCAGTAAATAGACCTCCACTTTGTTTTGCTTTCTCAATAACCTCCCTTACCTCTTTAACACCACTATTTATAGCACTTAAAGTATAAAAAGGTCTTCCTGATTCGGCAGCAATAATGTTTGCTAGAGTTGTTTTTCCTACTCCAGGTGGTCCCCAAAGTATTAGCGAGGG
This sequence comes from Aquimarina sediminis, assembly GCF_002895435.1. Taxonomy (GTDB): domain Bacteria; phylum Bacteroidota; class Bacteroidia; order Flavobacteriales; family Flavobacteriaceae; genus Aquimarina; species Aquimarina sediminis. The sequence goes on along the minus strand of NZ_POYJ01000007.1, from coordinate 121,179 downwards.
AATAATGCCTTTTTTTATCTGTTGAGTGAGAGAACCATCATCACCAATCAGATGTTCCTGACTCAAGTATTCTTCTAGAGATTTTGGACGTATTCGCTCTGCAAGTGGTTTGTTTTCATTCATCCGCTGGTTATTATAGTTTTCCGAGGATTAAGTAGAATCGATAACAATCATTTCGATTGGTATCAATTTCACCCAAAGGACTTATTTGATAATAGCAAAGTTACAAACCTTCATTGGATTTGAAGAGAAAATAAATCAGGTAGAGCATTAATTTATAATATAGCTTATTTCAGAATTTGTAAAGTCTACTTTATTAATTAGACCTATTGTATGATAGTGTTCTTATTAAGTAAGAACCTGCCATTTTAACCGAAGTTTAGATTTTGGAGTTTTTTTTGATATATTATTGTTGTTATGCAAGAAACGAATAATCATTTTAGATTTAATACAGGGGTTGTCGGTTACCCTTTATTATTTGTATTATTTATTTGGATAGTTTTTTGGTTCGAGATTCGCTTCGGAGTAGATTTTAATGATTTTGGTGTATATCCCAGAACAATTGTAGGGCTTAGAGGGGTGATATTTTCTCCTTTTATTCATGCAGATATCACCCATTTATGGCATAATACTTTACCTCTTTTGATTTTATCAGCGGCATTATTCTTTTTTTATCAGAAAAATGCTTGGAAAGTATTATTTATAGGTATGCTTTTAACGGGTTTTTTGACTTGGTTGTTAGGGCGGTCAGCAAATCATATTGGAGCCAGTGGAGTTATTTACATGCTTTTTGGTTTTCTGTTTTTCAAGGGTATAGTGGCTAAGCATTTTAGGCTGATTGCGCTGTCTTTTGTAGTTGTTTTTATTTATGGGAGCATGGTTGTGTATGTTTTTCCAATAGATCCTAAAATTTCATGGGAAGGCCATTTGTCAGGACTGGTAACAGGAATACTCTTAGCGCTTTTTATTAAAAAGGGGGTGGTAACACCTGATCAATATGTATGGGAATCCGATGATTTTATACCAGAAGAAGATGAATTTTTAAAACATTTTGACGAAAATGGGAACTTTATAGAAAGTATTCCAGAAGAAACTCCTGATAGTAGTGTAACTGTCATTTATGAGTATAAAGAAAATACAACTGATACCGATGACTCTTCAAAGAATGAAAAATCTAACTAGAGTCAACTTTAGGTAATTGTTTTAAAAGATTTATTTGTTTTATAAACGTTGTCTCGTTACTTCATACAGAAATACACCACAGGCAACAGATACGTTAAGTGAAGCAATATCTCCATGCATAGGTAATTTTGCTTGCTGATCAACCAGCTTTAATACAGATTGCGATATACCTTTACCTTCACTTCCCATAATGATGGCAGATGGTACCGTAAGATCAGTGTCATATATATTGGTGTCGGCTTTTTCAGTGGCAGCGATTATTTGAATTCCAGAACCTTGTAAATAAAACATTGCATCTTTTATATGATCCACTTTGCAAATAGGAATTTTGAATACGGCTCCTGCAGAAGTTTTAACAGTATCTGCATTAACAGGTGCTCCTCCTTTTTTCTGAATGATAATGCCATGAACTCCCGTACAAGCAGCAGTTCTTATAATTGCTCCAAAATTGCGAACATCAGATAATTGATCCAAAATCAAAAACAAAGGAGTTTCTCCTGATTCTATAACATTTATCACTAGATTCTCCAGATCATAAAAATCAATAGGAGAGATGTAAGCAACAGCACCCTGATGGTTTTTGCGTGTTAGTCTGTTTAGTTTTTCTACAGGTACATAATTAATAGTAATATTTTTTTCTCGTACTACTTTCATTAATTCTTTAGATAACTCTCCTTGCAATCCTTTTTGGATAAAAAGTTTATCAACAGCTTTACCAGCTCCTATAGCTTCTATTATTGCTCTAATACCGAAAATCAGGGATTCATTCTTCATAGTCGTCAAAGATAGTTATAAAAAAATATCCCGATGAAATTTCATCGGGATGTATTTTAAAAAATCAACTATTTTTTTATTGAATAAAGGGGTTAGGATCTATATTTTTTGACCTAGTCCATTTACAAAGTTGATTAACTTAATTAGATCTTTTTCTTTCTTAGGGTTAATGTTCTGTTCTTTTATATAGTCAGAAATAACAGAACGATCTTGTTCTGGAAAAAGTGAGGAAATTTTCTTTTGTTTCTTTGGTAGTTGTTTAGCTTCTTTTGAATCTTTGGCAAGAAGGTAATAAGTTGTAAAGGTAGAAAATTTTGCTTCACTAACTTTTGATAAAGAGGTAGCTTGTTCTACACCACGATCTTTAAAAATAGTTTTTATTCTTTTGTACAATGTATAGGAATTAGAAGGGTTTGTAAGTGATATTAAATATCCTTCTTCAGCCATTTTATCTATAGGCTTGTATGTGCTATAGATAAGTTGTTGTTGATTTAAATTGCAGTTGATTAATTTACTTTTGATTAGAGCAGAATAATCTTTGTCATTAGTGTTTTTCTTTACTTCAATTTCATCACTAAAAGCATTATAACGCATGTATAGTTTTCCAACAGGATCTGCTTCAAAATACACATCTCCTTGAGTAAAGTTCTCTGATAGATAAGGAGAGCCTTTTATGTTAGCCAGGATATCTTCTTTGGATAACTTTTTAACTTGATTAAATAAGTCATCTAGTTTAAGGTTACGACCTTGTTGATTGGCAGGAGCTTCAGACTTCCACATTTTTTGTGAAAATGAGGAATAATTTGTTAGTAAGGCTAGTGTTAAAGCAAATAAGAATACATTACTTTTCTTTGTTAAAAGATTGTTTATAATCATAGTGAGTGATTTAATAGTTTATTTTTACTGACTGAATATTGTTCTATATTCTTGATTTTCAATTATAGAACTGTTAAAAATACCATAAAAAAGTAAGTAAACCAAGTTAAGATGCTTATTACTCTTGATGAGTAACATTGCTAAGCAAATTTTTTTAAAGAGTGAATAAAAAAATCCCGATTGATTTTATCGGGATTTATAAGTTATAAATTTTGTTTAACCTAAAGATTTAGATTGAGAATAGCAGGATGATCATTGTCATAATGATAACCTCTCCAAAAAAAGCTATTGACGCCATCAAATTGCCAAATAACTTCCTTGTTTTCATTTACTTCCCAAAAGCCAAAAGAACCCTCAGTAATTAAGGTGTTGCCGTTTGATAATCTAACTGCACCTGAGACTAAAGGAGAGTAAAGCTCTTTATCGGAGAATTCCCAAATAATTGTTGGCTCATTGTTTTGATCGGGAGCCAATCCAAAATTGTCGGGTAGTTTTAGTTCATAGACAGTTGATTGCTCATTTCCGGGGATGTTACCGTTCATATATACCAATAGATTACCAGCTCCTATTTCATCTTTATCAAGAATGTTTGGGAAATGATTGTTGTAAAACAGCCTTGTACCTTTAGTGTTTTTGTATGCAGTTGGATTTCCAAATCTATATACCAAATCTCCTCCTTTATTATAATTACCTGATGCGTGTGAAGATGCTTCGGCAGTTGTGGTACTGTGATCAATAACCCATATTTCACTATAAAAATTTATACTTAGGTATATTAAATCTTTTTCAGAGTCATAATCTATACCATTCGCATGCATTAAATCTCCACGTTCATCATAATGATAGTTTATATCTATTAATTGTGGATTTTTATCTATTTCACCATAATTATTTTTTGAGATATCATGATCTTGTATTAGGTGATCCCAAGAATTCCATTGCCATACTATTTGGTCTGTATTAGGATCAACTTCTATTAATGATTCTGGAAATAGCCTCTCTACAGTATTACTTAAATCATAACCAGCCTCTTCTGCTTCAGCTAGTGATTTGATTTCCCATGCTAGGATTAAGATATTACCATTAGGCAACAATTCGATATCATGATGAGAAAGTCGAAATTCATCAGAGTATGTATACTCCCATTCGATGGAGCTGTCAGGGTTGATCAACTGAATTTTTCCTGCATATCCACCTATGTCATAAAGAGCATTTTTATCTTTTAATGAAGCTAACAGTTTTCCGTTATCTAGTAATTCGACATCATTGCCAAGTTTTAGATCAATATTCCATTCATGAGCTATAGAGGCATCCAATTTATTCATTAGATATACTCGTGCGTTACCTATGTCGTTTACCAAAATTAACCCTTTTTGAATTTTAGAGCTATCTAAGGTAATAATCATACCAGTATCTCCTGCAATTGGATTTTCCGAAGATATTGGAATGGGGGTTTCTTCATTTATTATTGATTCATCATCATCACTACAGGAATAAATGGCAAAGATAGATGATATAGTTAAAACTATTCTATAGAAGGATGTTAGGGTAAGATGTTTCATAGCTAATTTATTTAAAAAAAGGAAAGCCATCTATATAGATGGCTTCCTGAAAACATTATTTGCAATTTTCACATTAATTATCTAATTTTTCTTCGCTTTAAGTGTGTAGTTACCAAAACTTCCAAGGTCAACAGTATGTTGAAGATTTAGTATCATAGTACCAGTACAAGAGAAAAAGAAACTTGTTGTTGTGTTTGTATTTATATTACCTCCAGCATATCCAGCAAAAGAATTTGCAACTGGTTGTCGGTCAATAGTTGCAATACCAAGTTCTGTATTCATTGAAATAGTAAAACTTTTATCTGCATCGTACAATCCAGTTACTATCACCTCACCATCATTAGCACCAGCAGTTACTTCAAAAGTAGCACTGGCAGGTTCAAATCCTCCAAACCCATCACTCGTAACTGAGTAAGTGCCTACAGCTTCAGAAGTAATAAAAGGGCATATTACAAATGTTGTATGGTTAAAACCTTGAAATTGACCCGGACCTGTTGCGTCACCATTTAAATCAGCAAAAGAAGCTTTTACTCCATTGGTGCCTGTAGCAGTAGATACAAAACTAAATTGATCTCCTGGTTTAAGATCATCGGCAGCAACTCCTAACGCAGCTGCAAGATCTGCTCTTGTTATGCTGAAATCAAAAGGAAAAGATGTAACTTTTTGAACAGATACAGGTTCTGAATCAACATCGTTAGATGTACGTATTACAATTAAGTCGTATTCTGCAACATTATTAGCAGGTGCAGTAATTGTAAAATTGTAACTCGATTCTGGTTTTGTGAAATCAATAACTAAATTATTGGGATCTTGAGCAATTGTAACAAATACAGCATCATTACTTGGATCAGCGTCTACAAAAAGTGGACTTTTATCTTCGTCTTCACAACTGATCATTGCCACGGCTGCAAAAAGAACAAAGAATATTTTTTTATATATATTTTTCATATCTATCTTATTTTTTAGTCAACAAAATTAGCAGGGTTAGTATCCCAGAATACTTGAGTTGAAATAGGCTTAGTACTTACACTACTATTTCTGTTAACAAGTGCATCTGGATAAAGGAGTGATCTCATATACACACCAGGAGCAGCTAATAAACCAGGCTGTAAATCAGGCTTACCTGTTCTTCTATACGTATTGTAAGCCTCTACACCATTTTGCCATAATGCTAGGTAGTATTGTTCAATGATAATATCTAACTTTTCATCATCGGTAGCAGTTGCATCATATTTAGCTAAAATAGCGTCTTTATAAGCAGTAACATCACCAGCAGTAGGAACTAAAGCTCCTGGTAAATCTGATAATTGCTCTCCAAAAGCCATTACTTTATTAATCGACTGAGTCATGCCGGCTTCTAGATAATCTCTTGCGTCACCAGTAACTCCACTAGTTAAAGCAGTTTCAGCTAACATAAATTGAACATAAGAAGATAGCATGATCATAGAACTACCAGCTCCAATCAATCCTGTATTTCTATTAGTTATATTATTTCCTGAGCCATCATCAAATGGTCCACCTACAGGGTAAACACCAAATAATGTTCTGAAAGCTTGATCTGGCGGGATACCATCTTGATCTAAATTATCTCTACCCCAATATCCATCACCTACACTATTACAAAAAGGATCATCTGCGCTATAATGAGCTGGTTTACTTTCAACAACACAAGGTTTGGTTTGAGTATTTGCTTCAGCAAAGTCTAATTCTTGTCTATAGATATAATATCTTGTTCTAGGGTCGTCAATGCTTGCGTCAGCAACATCTTTTTGGTTTACTAAGCGATTCATAAAATCATTACCTATATAATCAGCAGGTCCATTATCAAAACTAATTCCAAATAAAGGATGTCTACTATCAGGGTTTACATCTGTAGTAGAATAGTTGAATTGGAAATCATCTGCAGAAGAGGAGATATAACCACCTGAATTAGTTGCATCAGTTAAAATAGCATTGATTTTAGAACCAGCATTAGCATCAACCAATTTGGATTGAGTGTACAATTTTATTCTTAAAGTATTTGCAAGTTTTATCCACTTCTCTTCATCACCGTCATAAAAGAAATCATTCTCAATGTTAGAAGCTTGTTCTTTATTAAAGTTTGCTACTGCATCGATTAATAGTTGCTCAACAGAAGCATAGATGTCTTCTCCCGGAGTTAAAGCTGGAGAAATATTCTCAGCACCTAAAAAAGCTTCTTCATATGGAAAATCACCAAAGTAATCAACCAAAGTCATCATAATATATGCTTCCGCTACTTGTGCAACACCTAAATGAGTGTAAAGACCTTTTTCTTCAGCAAGAGGGGTTAAAGTTCTTATATCAATCATTACTCCAGTATACGCGTCTGCATAAATCCCATTTAGATCAGAAGGACCGTATAGATTTTGATATGTAGTACCAAACGCACTTACCATTCTAGTTAGCTGCATACCAAATTCATTTACACCATTAAAGTTGTCGGTATTGTCCGAATCAAAAAAGGCGGCAAGACCTAACTGAATTGCATTTATAAACAAATCTTCAGATGCTTGATCTGGTGTTAATCTACTTGGGTTATTTAAATGGTCTAATTCTGTAGTTTCACAAGAATTTGTTACCATTAAGATACCTGTTAATACTAACGATAGCGTAAAGTGTTTAAGTATCTTTTTTGTTATATTATATTTTTTCATAGTTTTTTTTATTAAAACGTTGCTTGAATACTTACACCATATCTTCTTACACTAGGACCAGTAATAAAGTCAATTCCTAATCCATTACCAACACCTGTACTTAATGAGTTAGTATCAAACCTTACATCGTCAGGGAAGTTGAAAGCTTTGTACCATAAGTTAAATCCTGAAGCTTTGATAGAAAGACTTCCGAAAGGAGTATTGTTTAAGAATTTAGAGGGCATTTTGTACCCTACAGCAAGTTCATTTAATCTAAGTGTAGAACCATCAAACATTTTGAATTCATTTGCACCAAAACCATAAATATCAAAACCAAGATTCGTTGCAGTTATTTGAGTAGTATTAGGTACAGTACCCGTAAGGTTACCGTCGCCATCAAATTGTTGTACAACACCAGGAACAACATATAAAGCTTCTCTATTGATAGGATCATCACCATCAACTACACCACGACCAATAAGCGATCCAGTAGTCGTTGAGAATATATCTCCACCATGACGATATTGCCAATCCATATAAAAAGAAAACCCTTTATACCCTAAGGTAGTATTTACATTGGTTGTCCAATCCGGGTTGGGGTCTCCTAATTCTCTTGGCTCAGTATCTTCAATATACAATCCATCAGCATCTACAAGTCTATCTCCGTTAGCATCTCTTTGAACTGTTGTTCCTAAGATGATACCGTAAGGCTTTCCTTCAATAGCATAGTTTGCCGCTTGCCCAATAACTGCTCCTGTAAGTAGAATTCTATCTACAGAATCATCAAGGTCAGTTACTTCATTTTCATCTGCATAGAAGTTTCCTGCTATATTCCATTTGAAACCGTCACCATTTGGTTTAATGATATCAAGGTTATAATCAATTTCGATACCTTCAGTTTGTAATTCTCCAATGTTTACTGTTTGTATATTAAAACCAGTAGCAAAATCTAATGATTGATCAGTTAATAAGTCAGTTGTCTTTTTAGAGAATACACTTACGTTAAAGTTAAGACGGTTAAAAAGTTTAGTGTCAACACCAAGCTCAAATTCCGTAACAAGCTCAGGCTTTAAGTTAGGGTTACCTAATCTGTTAGCAACATTATTATTAGGTACAGCAGAACCATCAGTAGTAACAAATGCTCTTGGCTGAAGTTCCAATACATTTCTTGTATTATATGTGAATGGGAATCCAGCAGAAGATCCATACCCAAAACGCATTTTTAAATAATTTAACCCATTTCCAGCTAAATTATCAAATGCCGAAGTAGGAATGAAAGAAATACTAGCAGCAGGGTAGAACAATGAATTGTTTTCTCTCTCCAAAGTAGAAGACCAGTCATTACGCCCAGAGGCATTCAAATATAAGAAATCTTGATACGCTAAGGTGGCATCAAAGTATGCTCCAATAGTGTTTTGAGTAGATTTAACTCCAATTGGTAGGTTTGTAAAACTGTTAAAAGAAGACTGACTTTCAAAGTTGAAATGCTCTAATACACCAAAAGCTAATTGCCCTACACTTTCAACACCTTCTCTTTCAAAGTTTTCATAACGCGGGTTAACACCAAGGTTAACATTTAAGTTAAGATTTTCAGAAAGATCTTTATTAGCATTTAAAGACAAAGTATGATCCCATATAGTATTTACTACAGAAGTAGTTCTGTAAATACCAAGTTGTTGACCATCTACACCACCTCTGTTTTGTCCATATCTATTTGATTCAGTATATTGATCAATACCTACACGATACGCCAGGTTTAACCAGTCTTTAATTTCATAGTTTAAAGCAACATTACCAAAAATTCTACGAACTTCTTGCGAAGTTTGAGTGTTAGCCACAGTCCATCTTGGATTCTGGATATCATTTCCAGATCTGTAATATACACTACGTCCATCTTGTGCTTGAAATGGTAATCCAAATAAGTTTACACTACGAGGAGTATATAAAAGATCTCCAAAAACAGAACCTCCATCAAAACCGGTACCAGAACCAAAACTTGGTGCAACTGGAGGGGATTTAAAATCTGTTAATGCAAAGTTAAGTACACCATTTACAGTTAATTTATTAGCTAGTTTTGCACTACCTCCTAAGCCAATATTATTTCTTCTTAATGTGTTACCTGGAGTTACACCTTCATCATTAAGGTGAGTATAACTTAGGTTAAATCTTCCTTTCTCAGAACCTCCACCAACGTTAACAGATGTAGTAGAAGTATATCCAGTTCTAAAGAAATCATCAACACTATTGTAAGGTTGGTATCTGTAGGGAATGTCTATTTGATCTTCAACACCAACATTTAGAGACTGATCACCAAATGCCCCAAGTGGTCCGTTTACTAATGTAGTTCCATCAGGAGCGATACCTATAAAATTTCGATTAGCACTCAAATCAGAGTTAAACCCAGGACCCCAGTTACTAAAGAAGAATCCGTAATCTTGGTGGAAACCACCACCATAATTATTCTGATACTTCGGCAAGATAGCTTCAGAACTAAAAATTGATTGCGTAAAAGTAACTTCGAATTTTTCATTAGAAGAACCTGTAGCTCCATTTTTAGTAGTAATAAGGATTACCCCATTACGACCTGCTTGACCGTATAAAGTAGTTGCACTAAGACCTTTTAATACGTTTACACTTTCTATAGAGTTAGGATCAAGATCCAAGAATCTACTAGATTCAGTAACGTTATCAAGGAAACTTGACTGTGTGTTTGTACCTCCATCAAAAGGAACACCATCAACAATAAAAAGAGGCTGGTTACTTCCAGTTACAGAACTATAACCACGAATAATTATGTTCGTTCCCGAACCTGATAATCCGTTAGTTGCTGTAATGTTAACCCCGGCAGCTTTACCAGATAGGATACGACCTAAATCCGCTTCTGCCTTTTGCTCAATTTTGTCGTTAGCAACAGTACTTACAGCGTAACCTAAAGATTTTTTCTCTCTTCGGATACCCTGTGCAGTTACAACAACTTCTTCAAGCTGTGCTGCATCTTCTTGTAATTGAACATTAATTGTATCGTCATTACCGACAGCAATTTCTCTTACTGCAAAACCTACATAACTAAAGGTTAATACAGCACCTCTATTAGCATTAATGGTATAGTTACCATCAAAATCGGTCTGTGTACCTGTAGCAGTACCTTTTACAACGATATTTACCCCGGGTAATGGTAGTCCGCTATTGTCGGACACATTACCAGAGATCGTTTTTTCTTGTGCAAACGATAGTTGCACTACAAACGCTAGGATTAGCGTTAGAATTCCACTAAACTTTGTTCTCATTTTTATGATTTATTTGAATTAGCCAATGCCAAAAATCACAATAATATCTTTATTAAGCAACTTTTTATTGCAAAAATTTAACCATTCTTTATAATTTATAATGGGATTCGTAATAAGTGTAGGTGTTTTTATGATGAATTATAGGTAAAGGGGTGAGTTGGATGTGATACCTTGAATGTATGGGTGTTTGTATTTGTGTTTTGTTGATTTAGAGGGGCTTAGTTGTTTAAGAGGTTTTTGTAGATTTGATGTAAAGGTGTTTTTCTTGTAAAACCTTTGGTGTAAATTACTGTTATTTTTGGTGGTATTTGATTGTTAATAATTTTAACTATTGATTGTTAGTTTGTTTTACGTGTTAGCTTCAAGATATTGTTTAAGGTTAAAGTTTTGTAGTTGCTTATTCTCTTAAATAATTGGTGTTTTGAGATGATATATTATATGGTGTATGAAATTGAATATATTTATTAATAAGGTCTGTAGCTTTTTTTGTTAGAATAGTCGAATATTAGAAGGATTGCGAATGATGTTAATTGAATATCTTAGAATGCGTTTGAAAATTAATTCGTTAGGATTTGATTTGCTGAAAATTATTTCTACCTTTGCAGCCCTTTAAAAAGGATATTTGAAAAATTTTTAATAATAGTGTAAAGCAAATTATGCCAACAATTTCACAATTAGTACGAAAAGGTAGAGCCAAAATAACTAAGAAGAGTAAATCGGCTGCTTTGGATTCGTGCCCGCAACGCCGCGGTGTTTGTACACGTGTTTATACCACTACACCAAAAAAACCAAATTCAGCTATGCGTAAAGTAGCTCGTGTTAGGTTAACTAATGGTAAAGAGGTGAATGCGTACATCGGTGGTGAAGGTCACAATCTCCAGGAGCACTCGATAGTATTAGTTAGAGGTGGAAGGGTAAAAGATTTACCAGGAGTTAGATATCATATCGTTCGTGGAGCTTTGGACACCGCAGGTGTTGAAGGTAGAACACAACGTAGATCTAAGTATGGTGCAAAACGCCCTAAAAAGTAATTAAAAAACTTTAAGAAGAAGACATGAGAAAAAGAAAGGCTAAAAAAAGACCGATTTTGCCAGATCCACGTTTTAACGATCAGTTAGTGACTCGTTTTGTAAACATGATGATGTGGGATGGTAAAAAATCGACAGCTTTCAAAATATTCTATGATGCAATTGATATTGTAGAAGAAAAAAAACAAAATGACGAAAAAACGTCTTTAGAGATTTGGAAAGATGCGTTGTCAAATGTGATGCCACATGTTGAAGTACGAAGTCGACGTGTTGGAGGAGCTACTTTTCAGATTCCTAATCCAATCAGACCAGACCGTAAAATTTCCACTGCAATGAAGTGGTTGATCCAGTTTTCTCGTAAAAGAAATGAGAAATCTATGGCGCAGAAGCTTGCTGCAGAGATTATTGCTGCAGAAAAAGAAGAAGGAGCTGCTGTTAAGAAAAGAGTAGATACTCATAAGATGGCTGAAGCAAATAAAGCATTCTCACACTTTAGATTTTAATCATTAAGAAATGGCTAGAGATTTAAAATATACTAGAAATATAGGAATTGCTGCGCATATTGACGCAGGGAAAACTACAACTACCGAACGTATTCTTTATTATACAGGTGTAAGTCATAAAATTGGAGAAGTACATGATGGTGCGGCTACAATGGATTGGATGGAGCAAGAGCAAGAACGTGGTATTACTATTACTTCTGCTGCGACAACTTGTGAGTGGAACTTTCCAACAGAAAATGGAAAAGCGGTAGACGATACCAAAGGATATCATTTTAATATTATTGATACTCCAGGTCACGTGGATTTTACTGTAGAGGTAAATCGTTCATTAAGAGTGTTAGACGGATTAGTTTTCTTGTTTAGTGCGGTTGATGGAGTAGAGCCACAATCAGAGACTAACTGGAGACTTGCTGATAATTATAAGGTACCAAGAATAGGGTTTGTGAATAAAATGGATCGTCAAGGATCTAATTTTATGGCAGTCTGCCAGCAGGTAAAAGATATGTTAGGTTCTAATGCTGTGCCTATCGTTATGAATATAGGTGATGAAGCTGATTTTAAAGGTATTGTAGACTTAGTAAAGAATCGTGCTATTGTATGGCATGATGAAACACAGGGGTCTACCTTTGATGTTATTGATATTCCTGATGATCTTAAAGAAGAAGCGAAAATTCTTAGAGGAAAACTTATAGAAGAAGTTGCTGCTTACGATGAAGATCTTCTTGAAAAATTTATGGAAGATGAAGATTCTATTACAGAGGAAGAAGTACATGCTGCACTTAGAGCCGCAGTAATGGATATGTCTATTATTCCAATGATATGTGGGTCTGCATTTAAAAATAAAGGAGTACAATTCCTTTTAGATGCAGTATGTCGTTATTTGCCTTCTCCAACGGATAAAGAGGGTATTGTAGGGATTAATCCAAATACAGACCAGGAAGAATTGCGTAAGCCTGATGTAAAAGAGCCTTTTTCGGCTTTGGCATTTAAAATTGCTACTGATCCTTTTGTAGGTCGTTTAGCATTCTTTAGAGCTTATTCTGGTCGTTTGGATGCTGGGTCTTATATTTTGAACAATCGTTCAGGTAAAAAAGAGCGTATCTCTCGTATCTATCAAATGCATTCTAATAAGCAAAACGCTATCGAGTATATCGAAGCCGGTGATATTGGAGCTGCAGTTGGGTTTAAAGATATTAAGACTGGAGATACTATGTCTGATGAGAAAAATCCTATTGTTTTAGAATCTATGGATTTTCCTGATCCCGTAATTGGTATTGCAGTTGAGCCTAAAACAAAAGCAGATGTAGATAAATTAGGTTTGTCTTTGGCTAAATTAGCTGAGGAAGATCCAACGTTTACAGTAAGAACTGATGAGGCTTCAGGTCAAACTATTATTTCTGGAATGGGTGAGCTTCACTTGGATATAATTGTTGATCGTTTGAAGAGAGAGTTTAAGGTTGAAGTTAACCAAGGACAACCTCAAGTTGAGTATAAAGAAGCTATCACAGCTGCTGCAGATCACAGAGAGGTGTATAAGAAGCAATCAGGTGGTCGTGGTAAATTTGCAGATATTGTGTTTACTATTGAACCAGCAGATGAAGGTCAGGTAGGGCTTCAGTTTGAATCTATAATTAAAGGAGGTAATGTTCCTAAGGAGTTTATTCCTTCAATTGAAAAAGGATTCAAGATGGCAATGGTTAATGGGCCGTTGGCAGGATATGAGGTTGATGCTATGAAAGTAACTTTAAAAGATGGTTCTTATCACGATGTGGATTCGGATCAGCTTTCTTTCGAATTAGCTGCTAAATTAGGTTTTAAAAATTCAGCAAAAGCTGCTAAAGCCGTAATTATGGAGCCGATTATGAAGCTTGAAGTTATTACTCCTGAAGAAAACATGGGGGATATCGTAGGTGATCTTAACCGTCGTAGAGGACAAGTGAGTGATATGGGAGACCGTGCAGGGGCAAAAACTGTGAAAGCTACAGTTCCTCTTTCTGAAATGTTTGGATATGTTACAACATTAAGAACATTGTCTTCGGGTAGAGCTACATCTACAATGGAATTTTCTCACTATGCTGAGACTCCTTCTAATATTTCGGAAGAAGTAATTGCAGCTGCAAAAGGAGTTAACGCTTAATTATTACAGAAATGAGTCAAAAAATTAGAATAAAACTGAAATCTTACGATCATAACTTAGTGGATAAGTCTGCTGAGAAAATCGTAAAAACGGTAAAGAGTACAGGAGCTGTAGTAACTGGGCCAATCCCTTTACCAACACATAAGAAGATTTTCACGGTGCTTCGTTCACCTCACGTAAATAAAAAATCGAGAGAGCAATTTCAATTAAGTTCCTATAAGAGATTATTGGATATTTATAGTTCATCTTCAAAAACGATTGATGCGTTGATGAAGCTTGAGTTACCAAGTGGAGTTGAAGTTGAGATCAAGGTGTGATAAAACTTTAAAGTAAGCGTTGTCTTACTGTAAAATGTCCCAAGCCGTGTGCGAGGGAAAAACGGCAAAAAAGTACATTCAGGGTTGAAAGTATTTTGACCCTGTTTTTTTGCAAAAGTTTAAAGTGAATTGAAAGAGATTTCAATAAGAAAATAGTAAATCATTAATAAATAATTAAATATGTCTGGGTTAATAGGAAAAAAAATCGGTATGACCAGCATTTTCGATGAGAATGGAAAAAATATTCCATGTACAGTAATCGAGGCTGGACCATGCGTGGTAACCCAAGTCAGAACTGAAGAGGTTGATGGCTATGAAGCTATTCAATTAGGTTTCGATGACAAAGCAGACAAAAATGCTACTAAAGCGGCTATAGGTCACTTTAAAAAAGCAGGAACTGTTGCTAAACGTAAAGTTGTCGAATTCAAAGGTTTTGATGAGGAGTACAAGTTAGGAGATACGGTAACAGTTGAGCACTTTACTGAAGGTGAATTTGTGGATGTTTCTGCAACTTCGAAAGGTAAAGGTTTTCAAGGGGTAGTAAAAAGGCATAATTTTGCTGGTGTGGGTCAGGCTACTCACGGTCAGCATAACCGTCTAAGAGCTCCTGGTTCTATAGGTGCTGCATCTTATCCTGCAAGAGTTTTCAAAGGAATGAAAATGGCAGGAAGAATGGGTGGAGATCAGGTAAAAATTCAAAACTTAAAAGTGTTAAAAGTAGTAGCTGAAAAGAATATACTTGTTGTCAAAGGATGTGTTCCTGGGCATAAAAACGCTTATGTAACGATTCAGAAGTAATGGAAGTAACGGTAATTGATATTAACGGAAAAGAAACAGGAAGAAAGGCAAACCTTTCTGATGCTGTTTTTGGTATAGAACCAAATGATCATGCTGTCTACTTAGATGTGAAGCAATACTTGGCTAATCAGCGTCAAGGTACTCATAAGGCTAAGGAAAGAGCTGAGATCGTAGGTAGTACTAGAAAGATAAAGAAACAAAAAGGAACTGGTACTGCCAGAGCTGGTAGTATTAAGTCTCCAATATTTAAAGGTGGAGGTAGAGTTTTTGGTCCTAGACCGCGTAACTACTCTTTTAAATTAAATAAGAACTTAAAAAGATTAGCGCGTAAATCTGCGTTAAGTATTAAGGCAAATGATAAAGCAATTACGGTTGTTGAGGATTTTTCTTTTGATACTGTAAAAACGAAAAATTTTACAGCTATTTTGAAGTCTTTAGGACTTGAAAACAAAAAATCTTTGTTTGTGTTGGCTGAGTCAAATAAAAATGTATATTTGTCGTCACGCAATTTAAAAAGTTCAGAAGTTATAACTGCTTCAGAATTAAGTACTTACAAAATACTTAATGCAGGCAAAGTTGTGCTTTTGGAAGGTTCTTTGAAAGGAATTGAAACGAATTTAAGTAAATAGAAGCCATGAGTATCTTAATAAAACCTATTATTACAGAAAAGGCTACTACTGATAGCGAAGTGTTTAATCGCTATGGTTTTGTAGTAGATAAGAGAGCGAATAAGGTAGAGATCAAAAAAGCAGTTGAAGCTGCTTATGGAGTGTCTGTTACTAAGGTTCGAACAATAAATGTCCGCCCAGATAGAAGTACTCGTTATACAAAAACGGGTATGGTTACTGGTAAAACAAGCGCTTTTAAAAAGGCAATTGTACAGGTGGCGGAAGGTGAAGTAATTGATTTATATAGTAATCTTTAAGACTAGAAAATGTCAGTAAGAAAATTGAAACCAATTACCCCAGGTCAGCGTTTTAGAGTAGTAAATGGGTATGACGCCATTACTACTGATAAGCCGGAGAAAAGTTTATTAGCTCCGAAAAAAAGATCTGGTGGTAGAAACAGTCAAGGAAAAATGACTATACGCTACAAAGGTGGTGGTCATAAAAGAAGGTATCGTATCATTGATTTTAAACGTGATAAGCAGGGAGTTCCTGCTACGGTTGCAACAATAGAATATGATCCAAACAGAACTGCATTTATAGCGCTTTTGAATTACCAAGATGGTGAAAAGCGTTATGTTATCGCTCAAAACGGTTTACAAGTTGGTCAAAATATCGTTTCAGGAACTGATGTAGCTCCTGAAATCGGTAATGCTATGCCACTTAGTAATATTCCTTTAGGTACTATCATTTCGTGTATAGAATTACGCCCTGGTCAAGGTGCGGTAATGGCACGTAGTGCTGGTTCTTTTGCACAACTTATGGCAAGGGATGGTAAATTTGCAACGGTAAAACTGCCATCAGGAGAGGTGAGAATGATATTGGTTAATTGTATGGCTACAATAGGAGCTGTATCTAATAGCGATCATCAGTTGGTTGTTGGAGGTAAAGCCGGTAGAACTAGATGGCTAGGTCGTCGTCCTCGTACAAGACCAGTAGCAATGAACCCTGTAGATCACCCAATGGGTGGTGGAGAAGGGCGTTCTTCTGGAGGTCACCCACGTTCTAGAAAAGGTCTTCCTGCAAAAGGATATAGAACCCGTTCTAAGACGAAAGCGAGTAATAAGTATATTGTAGAACGTAGAAAGAAATAATAAGATATGGCACGTTCATTAAAAAAAGGACCTTACGTTCACTATAAGTTAGAGAAAAAAGTAGCTGCGAATGTAGAAGCTAATAAAAAGTCGGTTATCAAGACTTGGTCAAGAGCATCTATGATTACTCCTGACTTTGTAGGGCAAACAATTGCAGTTCATAATGGTCGCCAATTTGTTCCAGTATATATTACTGAGAATATGGTAGGTCATAAATTAGGAGAATTTTCGCCAACTCGTTCTTTTAGAGGACATGCTGGTGCTAAAAATAAAGGTAAAAAATAATTTAAGTCATGGGAGTTCGTAAAAGAGAAATGGCAGACAGAATTAAGGAGGAGAAAAAGCAAATTGCTTTTGCTAAACTTAATAACTGCCCTACGTCACCTCGCAAAATGCGTTTAGTAACGGATTTAATACGTGGTGAAAAAGTTGAAAAGGCGCTTCATATTCTTAGATTTAACCCTAAAGAAGCATCACGTCGTTTAGAGAAGTTATTGCTTTCTGCAATAGCTAATTGGCAAGCGAAAAATGAAGACGCAAGCATTGAAGATGCTGATCTTTTTATCAAAGAGATTCGTGTAGATGGAGGAAGTATGTTAAAAAGACTTCGTCCTGCTCCACAGGGTCGAGCACATAGAATAAGAAAACGCTCTAATCACGTGACAATCGTGGTTGCAGCAAACAATAATACACAAAGCTAATATAAACTATGGGACAGAAGACAAATCCAATCGGAAATCGCCTTGGTATCATCAGAGGATGGGAGTCCAACTGGTATGGAGGTAATGACTACGGTGATAAACTTGCCGAAGACGATAAGATTAGAAAGTATGTACACGCACGTTTATCAAAAGCTAGTGTATCTAGAGTAATTATTGAGCGAACGCTTAAACTTGTAACCGTTACTATCACCACTGCCAGACCTGGTATCATTATCGGAAAAGGTGGACAGGAGGTAGACAAGTTAAAAGAAGAGCTTAAGAAGATTACTGAAAAAGAAGTACAGATCAATATTTTTGAAATCAAGAGACCAGAACTTGATGCATTCTTAGTAGGATCTAGCGTAGCAAGACAAATAGAAAGTCGTATTTCATATCGTCGTGCTATTAAGATGGCTATTGCGGCTGCAATAAGAATGAATGCAGAAGGGATCAAAATTCAGATTTCAGGACGTTTGAATGGTGCAGAAATGGCACGTTCAGAGTCTTATAAAGAAGGTCGTATTCCTTTATCAACATTTAGAGCTGACATAGATTATGCTTTAGTAGAAGCACACACTACTTACGGTAGATTGGGTGTTAAAGTATGGATCATGAAAGGTGAAGTATATGGTAAGAGAGAGCTTTCTCCTTTGGTTGGATTATCCAAAAAACAAGGAAAAGGTGACCGAGGTGGACGAAGTGGTGGAAATAATAAATCACGTCGTAGAAAGTAATTTTTTAAAGTAAATTAACAATGTTACAGCCTAAAAGAACAAAATTCCGTAAACAACAAAAAGGACGTATGAAAGGTCTTTCTCAAAGAGGACACACGCTTTCAAACGGAACTTTCGGAATTAAATCATTAGATTCAAGTTTTGTTACTGCTAGACAAATAGAAGCAGCTCGTATTTCTGCTACTCGTTATATGAAAAGAGAAGGATCTCTGTGGATTAAAATTTTCCCAGACAAGCCTATAACTAAGAAACCTCTTGAAGTACGTATGGGTAAAGGAAAAGGTGCTGTAGAGTATTGGGCAGCAGTAGTAAAACCAGGAAGAATATTATTTGAAATAAGTGGAGTGCCTTACGACGTAGCTAAAGAAGCTCTTCGTCTGGCAGCTCAGAAGCTTCCTGTAAAAACTAAGTTTATCGTAGCTAGAGATTATCAAGCTTAATATTTGAGAGACTATGAAACAATCAGAAGTAAAAGAATTATCTACAGCTGAATTACAAGAGGAACTTGGTAAAACTCAGAAAGCGTATTCAGATTTAAGAATGGCTCACGCTATGTCTCCATTAGAGAATCCTTTACAATTGCGTAAGGTTAGAAGATCTATTGCAAGAATGGCTACAGAGCTAACAAAAAGAGAATTAAACGGTTAATTCTGCTGAAAGATGGAAAAAAGAAATTTAAGAAAAGAGCGTATAGGGGTTGTGACTAGCAACAAAATGCAAAAATCAATTGTAGTTGCCGAAGTTAAAAAAGTAAAACACCCGATGTACGGAAAGTTCGTGTTAAAAACGAAAAAATACGTTGCACACGACGAGAAAAACGACTGCAATATTGGTGATACTGTAAAGATCATGGAAACAAGACCTTTGAGTAAAACCAAGTGCTGGAGATTAGTAGAAGTAATTGAAAGAGCGAAGTAATTATGGTACAACAAGAGTCTAGATTAAAAGTAGCCGATAATACAGGAGGTAAAGAAGTTTTAGTTATCCGTGTTTTAGGTGGTACAAAAAGAAGATACGCCTCTGTAGGTGACAAGATCGTTGTCAGTGTTAAAGAAGCAACTCCTAATGGAAACATTAAAAAAGGAGCAGTTTCAACCGCAGTTGTTGTTCGTACTAAGAAAGAAGTGCGCAGACCAGATGGTTCTTATATTCGTTTCGATGATAATGCATGTGTTCTATTGAATCCTGCTGGCGAAATGAGAGGAACTCGTGTTTTTGGTCCTGTTGCAAGAGAACTTCGTGATAAGCAATTCATGAAGATTGTTTCACTAGCGCCAGAAGTGCTTTAATAAAAGTAGTGAAGATGACAAAGCTAAAAATAAAATCAGGAGATACTGTACGAGTTGTCGCAGGTGACAATAAAGGTCAAGAAGGCGTAGTACAGAAAGTACTGAAAGATAAGAACAAAGCGATTGTGGAAGGCGTAAATATGGTGTCAAAACACCAAAAGCCTAGTGCTGCCAATCCACAAGGAGGTATTGTAAAGCAAGAAGCACCTATTCATATTTCTAACTTATCATTGTTAACCGCCAAAGGTGAAACAACAAGAGTTGGGTATAGAGTAGAAGGAGATAAGAAAGTAAGATTTTCTAAAAAATCTAATGAAGTAATATAATTATGGCTTATATCCCAAGATTAAAACAAGAGTATAAAGACAAAGTAGTGTCTGCTCTTACCGAAGAATTCAGCTATGATAATGTAATGCAGGTTCCAAAACTTAAAAAAATAGTTTTAAGTAAAGGGATAGGTGCAGCAGTAGCTGATAAAAAGTTAATCGATTACGCAGTTGATGAATTAACAAATATAACAGGTCAAAAAGCTATAGCAACAATTTCTAAAAAGGATGTTGCCTCTTTCAAATTACGTAAAGGAATGCCAATTGGTGCTAAAGTTACGTTAAGAGGAGAAAGAATGTATGAGTTTTTAGATCGTTTGATTACTTCAGCGTTACCACGTGTAAGAGATTTTAACGGAATAAAAGCAACAGGTTTTGATGGAAGAGGTAATTACTCATTAGGTATTACTGAACAAATTATTTTCCCAGAGATCGATATTGATAAAGTAAATAAGATATCTGGAATGAATATTACTTTCGAAACTTCGGCTAAAACCGATAAAGAAGCAAAATCATTGTTAACCGAACTAGGATTACCTTTTAAAAAGAATTAATTATGGCTAAAGAATCAATGAAAGCCCGTGAGGTGAAGAGAGCTAAAACTGTGGCAAAATATGCAGAAAAACGCAAAGCTTTAAAAGAAGCTGGTGATTACGAAGCATTACAAAAATTGCCTAAAAATGCTTCTCCTATCCGTAAGCATAATCGTTGTAAGTTAACAGGAAGACCAAAAGGATATATGCGTCAGTTTGGAATTTCTCGTGTAACTTTCAGAGAGATGGCTAACAAAGGATTAATTCCAGGAGTAACTAAAGCTAGTTGGTAATAATAAAGAAAATTAATTGGTTTAAGGTTCGACAATTAAGTTGAAAACCAAAACCATAAATTAGACACAATGAATACAGATCCTATAGCAGATTATTTAACCAGAATTCGTAATGCGAATAGTGCTCAACACAGAGTGGTTGAGATACCAGCTTCGAAGGTTAAAAAAGAAATCACTAAAATATTATTCGATCAAGGATATATTTTAAGTTATAAGTTTGAAGATAATACAACACAAGGTACTATCAAAATCGCACTTAAGTACGATAAATTAACTAAAGAACCAGTAATTAAAGAATTACAAAGAATTAGTAAACCAGGTTTACGTAAGTATGCAGGGTCTAATGATATTCCTAGAATTCTTAATGGATTAGGTATAGCGATAGTTTCTACTTCTCACGGTGTAATGACCGGTAAGCGTGCTAAGCAAGAGAATGTAGGTGGAGAAGTGCTTTGCTACGTTTATTAACAGTATAAAAGACAAGAAAAAAATGTCAAGAATAGGAAAAAATCCAGTAACTATTCCGTCTGGTGTCACTGTTGAAGTGACAGGTAATGTTGTTACTGTTAAAGGAAAATTAGGAGAGCTTTCTCAAGAAATCGATAGTATCGGTGTGAAAGTAGAAGAAGGTCAAGTAGTTCTTGAAAGACCTAGTGATATCAAAGATCATAAAGCAAAGCATGGATTATACCGAGCTTTGATTAATAATATGGTAGTTGGTGTTTCTGAAGGTTATACTAAAGAATTAGAATTAGTCGGAGTTGGTTATAGAGCTTCTAATCAAGGTCAAAAATTAGATTTGGCTTTAGGATTCTCCCACAATATAGTATTAGACTTAGCTCCAGAGGTTAAGGTTGAAACTATTTCAGAAAAAGGTAAAAACCCTATCGTAAAATTAACTTCTCACGATAAGCAATTGGTTGGACAGATAGCTGCTAAAATTAGAAGCTTCCGTAAGCCAGAGCCTTATAAAGGGAAAGGAATCAAATTCGTAGGAGAACAATTAAGAAGAAAAGCAGGTAAATCTGCATAATAACTAACGTTATGGCATTCTCAAAAGAGTCAAGAAGATTAAAGATAAGAAAGCGTATCCGTGGTAGTGTAAACGGAACAGAGCAACGACCTAGATTATCTGTTTTTAGAAGTAATAAAGAAATCTATGCTCAGATCATAGATGATGTAACTGGTAAAACAATCGGTGCTGCTTCTTCAAGAGATAAGGACATTGCTTCGGCAACTGGAAATAAAATAGAAAAGGCAAACTTGGTAGGAAAAGCACTTGCTGAAAAAGCTAAGAAAGCTGGTATTGAAGCAGTATCTTTTGATAGAGGAGGATATTTGTATCACGGTAGAGTAAAATCATTAGCAGACGGTGCTAGAGAAGCAGGACTTAAATTCTAAGAAATTATGTATCAAAAATATAAAAACGCAGAATTAGTAAAACCAAGTGGACTTGAACTTAAGGACCGTTTAGTTGGTGTACAACGTGTAACTAAAGTTACTAAAGGAGGTAGGGCATTTGGATTCTCTGCAATCGTTGTTGTAGGAGACGAAAATGGTGTTGTTGGTCATGGTTTAGGAAAATCTAAAGAAGTTGCCGAAGCAATTGCTAAGGCAGTAGAAGATGCAAAGAAGAACCTGGTTCGAATTCCTTTACATAAAGGTACTTTGCCACATGAACAAAAAGGTAAGTATGGTGGAGCGAGAGTATTGCTTATGCCTGCTGCAACGGGTACCGGGGTAATTGCTGGTGGTGCTATTCGTGCGGTATTAGAATCAGTAGGAGTACATGATGTACTTTCTAAGAACCAAGGATCGTCTAACCCACATAATGTGGTGAAAGCAACTTTCGATGCTTTGTTACAAATGCGTAGTGCGCAGCAAGTAGCGATTCAAAGAGGTGTTTCACTAGAAAAAGTGTTTAAAGGATAAAATTAGGAACGATGGCAAAGATTAAAATTACTAAAGTAAAAAGTGCGATTAATCGTACTCAGAGACAAAAGAGAACCTTAGAGGCTCTAGGTCTTAAAAAGATCGGCCAGGTTGTGGAGCATGAAGATACTCCTAATATCCTAGGGATGGTAAATAAAGTTAAACATTTAGTTTCGGTAGAAACAAAATAATAAAAGCACATGGATTTAAGTAACTTAAAACCTGCTGCAGGTTCGGTAAAAAATAATAGTAAGCGAGTAGGTCGTGGACAAGGTTCCGGAAAAGGAGGAACTGCTACTCGTGGTCATAAAGGAGCAAAATCACGTTCTGGGTATTCTAAAAAGATCGGTTTTGAAGGTGGGCAAATGCCACTTCAAAGACGTGTGCCAAAATTTGGATTTAAGAATATTAATAGAAAAGAGTATCAAGGAATTAATCTAGACACACTACAAAAATTAGTAGATGATGGAAAAATTAAAGATACTGTAGATCTAGAAGTGATTTTAAGTACACGCCTTGCTGGAAAAAATGATTTGGTTAAGATACTGGGGAGAGGAGAATTAAAGGCAAAGCTAAAAGTCTCAGCTCATAAATTCACAGCCACTGCAAAAGCTGCTATAGAAGCAGCAGGTGGTGAAGCAGTAACCTTATAATAAACGATTCATGAAATTTATTGATACAATAAAAAACGTTTGGAAAATCGAAGAACTAAAAAATAGAATCCTAGTTACACTAGGGTTGCTTTTGGTATATCGATTTGGAGCACAGATTGTACTTCCTGGAATAGATGCTTCAGAATTAGCAAACCTTGGTACGCAGACTCAGGATGGTATATTGGGATTGCTTAATGCATTTACGGGAGGAGCTTTTGCAAATGCTTCTGTATTTGCACTTGGTATTATGCCTTATATCTCTGCTTCGATTGTAGTTCAGTTGATGGGAATTGCAATTCCTTATTTACAGAAACTACAAAAAGAAGGAGAAAGTGGTAGAAAAAAGATTAACCAGATTACACGTTGGTTAACTATTGCCATTACTCTAGTTCAGGGACCTGGGTATATTTATAATTTGTTTGCAACATTACCGGCAGAAGCCTTTGTGATTCCTAATCAAACCGTTTTTGTTGTATCTTCTGTAATTATCATATCTACAGGTTGTGTTTTTGCAATGTGGCTAGGTGAGAAAATTACTGATAAAGGTATAGGTAACGGTATTTCTTTATTAATTATGGTAGGTATTATTGCTACTTTACCACAATCATTCGTGCAAAATTTTGCATCCAGAACTTCTGGAGATGGCGGAGGAATGATTATGGTTTTAATAGAGTTGGTTATCTGGTTTGTTATTATTTTAGCTTCAGTGCTATTGGTAATGGCTGTGCGTCAGATACCGGTACAATATGCAAGAAGAACTGCTGGCGGTGGATACGAAAAAAATGTTTTCGGTTCTCGTCAGTATATTCCGTTAAAGTTAAACGCATCAGGAGTAATGCCGATCATCTTTGCTCAAGCAATTATGTTTGTGCCTGTTGCAGTTGCTGGATTATCAGATTCAGAAATGTCACAAGGTGTAAAAGCTGCGTTTAGTGATATCTTTGGATTTTGGTATAACCTTGTATTTGCATTGTTGATTATAATATTTACATATTTCTATACTGCAATTACGGTGCCTACAAACAAGATGGCAGATGATCTAAAACGTAGTGGAGGTTTTATTCCTGGGATACGTCCTGGAAGTGAAACTTCTGAATATTTGGACAAGATTATGTCTCAGATTACACTACCGGGATCTATATTTTTAGCATTAATCGCTATATTTCCTGCTGTTGCTGTTAAATTATTAAATGTACAACAAGGTTGGGCATTGTTTTTCGGTGGTACCTCATTACTAATTATGGTTGGGGTAGCTATAGATACAATGCAACAAGTTAATTCATACTTGCTTAACAGGCATTATGATGGATTGATGAAAACTGGTAAAAACCGTAAAGCAGTAGCATAATGGCAAAACAACCGGCAATAGAACAAGATGGAAGTATTATCGAAGCATTGTCAAATGCTATGTTTCGTGTAGAGCTAGAGAATGGTCACGTAGTGACAGCTCATATCTCAGGTAAAATGCGTATGCATTATATAAAATTATTACCTGGTGATAAGGTGAAATTAGAAATGAGTCCTTATGATTTAACAAAGGCTCGTATAACATATAGATATTAATATTGTATTAATATTAGTTAATTAAGATTTTTTGTGTACTTTTGCGGGCTGAAAAATCTTGTTACTGATCCCTTTCGAAGTATGTGTTTTGCATATTTTGGAAATAAAAAACAAAGAGATGAAAGTTAGAGCATCAATAAAAAAGAGAAGTGCCGAGTGCAAGATTGTACGTAGAAAAGGCCGACTTTACGTAATTAATAAAAAGAATCCTAGATTTAAACAAAGACAAGGGTAATTATGGCAAGAATTGCAGGGGTAGATATACCTAAACAAAAGCGAGGAGTTATAGCATTAACCTATATCTTCGGAATTGGTAGAAGTAGAGCTAAAGAAATTTTAGCGTCTGCCAAAGTAGATGAAAGTATAAAAGTTTCTGATTGGGATGATGACCAGATCGGTCGTATTCGTGAAGCTGTTGGAAGCTATACCATAGAAGGAGAATTACGTTCTGAAGTACAGTTAAACATCAAGCGTCTTATGGATATAGGATGCTATAGAGGTATACGTCATAGAGCTGGTTTACCACTTAGAGGACAACGTACTAAGAATAACTCTAGAACACGTAAAGGAAGAAGAAAAACTGTTGCTAACAAGAAAAAAGCGACTAAATAATAAGTAGTATGGCAAAGTCAACTTCAAAAAAACGTAAAGTAATAGTTGAATCTGTAGGAGAGGCACATGTAACAGCTTCTTTTAACAACATTATTATTTCGTTAACAAATAAAAAGGGAGACGTTATTTCATGGTCTTCTGCTGGTAAAATGGGATTTAGAGGTTCTAAGAAGAATACTCCTTATGCAGCCCAATTAGCTGCAGAGGATGCCTCTAAAGTTGCTATCGAAGCAGGGCTTAAGAAAGTGAAAGTATACGTTAAAGGACCAGGTAATGGTAGAGAATCTGCAATACGTTCTCTTCATAATTCAGGAATTGAAGTTTCAGAAATAATTGATGTAACTCCAATGCCACATAATGGATGTCGTCCTCCAAAAAGACGTAGAGTGTAATTCTTATCCCGAATTTTATTTCGGGATCTTTTTATATAATTAACAATAAGTAAATCTAAAAGAGGGAAACTGATTTATGAAGGAAAGAGACCTTAATTCATGAATCGCCCTCAATAACTAAATTATTACTAATGGCAAGATATACTGGTCCAAAAACAAAAATCGCTCGTAAATTTGGAGAAGCGATCTTCGGAGACGATAAGTCATTCGAAAAAAGAAATTACCCTCCAGGACAACACGGAAATAACAGACGTAGAGGTAAAAAAAGTGAGTATGCAATCCAATTAATGGAAAAGCAAAAAGCTAAATATACCTACGGTGTTTTAGAACGTCAATTCCGTAATATGTTCGAAAAAGCAACGCGCTCACAAGGTATTACTGGTGAAGTGTTACTTCAACTTTGTGAATCTCGTTTGGATAACGTAGCTTATAGAATGGGACTTTCTAATTCGCGTAGTGGTGCTAGACAGTTGGTTTCTCACAGGCATATAACGGTTAACGGAAAACAAGTGAATATTCCTTCTTACCAATTGAAAGCAGGAGATGTTGTTGGAGTTAGAGAAAAATCAAAATCACTTGAAGTAATTCAAAACTCACTTGCTAATAATAGTAAAGTGTATGAGTGGATTACTTTTAATAATGATACTAAAGAAGGTACATTTGTATCTGTTCCGGCTAGAATTCAAATTCCGGAAAACATTAATGAACAATTCATCGTCGAATTATACTCTAAGTAATAACTCTAAGAAGAAACAATAACATGGCAATATTAAATTTTCAGAAGCCCGATAAAGTTATCATGATCGACTCTACTGAGTTCGATGGTAAATTCGAATTTAGACCATTAGAACCAGGATATGGATTAACGGTTGGTAACGCTTTACGAAGAGTTTTGCTATCTTCTTTAGAGGGATTCGCTATAACTTCTCTTAGAATAGAAGGTGTAGATCATGAATTCTCTACAATCGCTGGAGTGGTAGAAGATGTTACAGAAATAATCTTAAATCTTAAACAAGTTCGTTTTAAACGTCAAATCGAAGATATAGATAACGAATCTGTTACCATTTCTATTTCAGGGCAAGAGCAATTAACAGCTGGAGATTTTCAGAAGTTTATTTCTGGATTCCAAGTATTAAATCCTGATCTTGTTATCTGTAATATGGATAAAAAAGTAGCTCTTAATCTTGAAATCACTATTGAAAAAGGTAGAGGTTATGTTCCTGCAGAGGAAAACAAGAAGGCTAACGCTCCTATAGGAACCATTTTTACAGACTCTATTTACACTCCAATTAAAAATGTTAAATATAGCATTGAGAATTATCGTGTAGAGCAAAAAACAGATTACGAAAAATTAGTTTTCGAAATTGTAACTGATGGATCTATTCATCCTAAAGATGCATTAACAGAAGCTGCAAAAATACTAATACATCACTTTATGTTGTTCTCGGATGAGCGTATAACATTAGAAGCTGATGAGATTGCACAAACAGAAACTTATGATGAAGAATCACTTCACATGAGACAGTTGTTAAAAACTAAATTGATCGATATGGATCTATCTGTACGTGCATTAAATTGTTTAAAAGCTGCAGAAGTTGATACATTAGGAGATTTAGTATCTTACAATAAGAATGACTTAATGAAGTTCCGTAACTTTGGTAAGAAATCTTTAACTGAGCTAGAAGAGCTAGTGAATGTAAAGGGACTTAACTTTGGTATGGATCTTTCGAAATATAAACTAGATAAAGACTAATCTATCATATTTTGCTCCCCAAAGAGGGTTGTAGCAAGATGATGATTAAAATTAAATGTCATGAGACACGGAAAAAAAGTAAATCACTTAGGTAGAAAAACAGCGCATCGCAAGGCAATGCTTGCTAATATGGCTTGCTCTTTAATTGAGCATAAAAGAATTAATACTACAGTTGCTAAAGCTAAAGCGTTAAAGCAGTTTGTAGAGCCGTTAGTTACCAAGTCGAAAGAGGATACAACGCATAATCGTCGTATTGTTTTTAGTAGATTGCGTAATAAGTATGCAGTAACAGAATTGTTTAGAGATGTAGCTCCTAAAGTAGGAGATAGACCTGGAGGATATACAAGAATTATTAAACTAGGAAATCGTCTTGGAGATAATGCTGATATGGCAATGATCGAATTGGTAGATTACAATGAGCTTTATAATGCTGGTAAACCTGCTAAGAAGAAATCTAGAAGAAGAGGTGGTAAAAAGTCTGGAAAAGCTCCAGCTGTAGCACCAGTTGCTGAAACTCCTAGTTCTGAAGAAGAGTAAATGAATGATGCGAATCGCACATAATATAAAAGGATAAACGTTCGCCGTTTATCCTTTTTTTTTGAACATTTTTAAAAAAAATTCCATTTTAGGAAATCTTAGTACCAAATAAATTTAGATAGTGTGATTATAGTGATATAGAAAATTTGATTAAAGTATTCGCTATAAAAATAAAATCTTACGATTAAAAACAATATTTACAAACAGATGAAGTATCAATCTCGAAAAAAAGCAATTCTTTTATTAGCCGATGGAACCATTTTTCATGGTAAAGCCGTTGGAAGAGAAGGTAGCGCCTTTGGCGAAGTATGTTTTAATACTGGTATGACAGGGTATCAGGAAATTTTCACGGATCCGTCGTATTATGGGCAGTTAATGGTAACAACTAATGCGCATATTGGTAATTATGGAACTAATGAAGAAGAAATTGAATCAGATTCAATTAAAATAGCAGGTTTGATAGTTAAGAATTTTAGCTATGAGTATTCTAGGGATCTAGCTGATAGTTCCTTGCAAGACTTTTTGGCTAAACATAATCTTCTAGCAATTTCTGATGTAGATACTAGAGCTTTAGTAAGTTATATTAGAGATAATGGAGCTATGAATGCGGTTATTTCTACAGAAGTAGATAAGATAGATGACCTAAAGAAAGAGTTAGCTGCGGTTCCGGATATGAATGGATTGGAGTTGGCTTCCAAAGTCTCTACTACCGAGCCTTATTTTGTAGGAGATCCTAAAGCTACGTATAAGGTTTCAGCCTTGGACATAGGAATAAAGAAAAATATTTTAAGAAATCTTGCAAAAAGAGACGCTTATATAAAGGTGTTTCCGTACGATTCAACATTTGATGAAATGAGCGAATGGGGACCAGATGGATATTTTTTGTCTAATGGACCTGGAGATCCTGAGCCATTGACTCAAGCAATTGACACAGCAAAGAAAATTTTAGAAAAAGATTTACCATTATTTGGTATTTGTTTGGGGCATCAAGTGATAGCATTAGCTAATGGGATTAGTACCTATAAAATGCATAATGGACATAGAGGTATAAATCACCCGGTAAAGAATTTGATCACCACAAAGGGGGAAATTACATCTCAGAATCATGGTTTTGCAATTCAAAGAGAAGAGACAGAAAACCATCCTGATGTAGAGATAACTCATGTGCATCTTAATGATGATACGGTTGCGGGAATTAAAATGAAAAATAAAAATTGTTTTTCTGTACAGTATCATCCCGAAGCAAGTCCAGGACCAAATGATTCAACATACCTGTTTGATCAGTTTATAGAAAATATAAAAAAATCAAAACAATAGAATAATAAAAAAACTTGGATCGTTTTAGTGTTATATATTTCATTTTTAGCAAGTATTAATTTATAACGTTATAGTTAATAACTTGGCTGTTATATTGTAATTTCTGTAGTAAATTATGGTTTTTTTCAAGGGATTAAAATTTACTGGTTTTGTATATTGCGAAGAATTAAAATTATCCAACAAATAAATTTAAAACATGAGTGTAATTATTAATATTCACGCTAGACAAATCTTAGATTCACGTGGTAACCCAACTGTAGAAGTAGACGTGATTACCGAAAATGGTGTTTTAGGAAGAGCAGCTGTACCTTCTGGGGCATCTACCGGAGAACATGAAGCGGTAGAGTTGCGAGATGGAGGTAAAGACTATATGGGCAAAGGAGTTCTTAAGGCTGTTGAAAATGTTAATACAATAATTGCTGAAGAGTTATTAGGGTATTCTATATTTGATCAGAATTTGTTAGATCAAACTATGATCGAATTAGATGGTACTCCTAACAAGTCAAAACTTGGTGCAAATGCTATATTAGGAGTTTCATTGGCTATCGCTAAAGCAGCTGCAAATGAATTGGGAATGCCTTTGTATCGTTATGTAGGTGGTGTAAGTGCTAATACTTTACCAGTGCCTATGATGAATATAATCAATGGTGGATCGCATAGTGATGCTCCAATTGCATTTCAAGAATTTATGGTAATGCCTGTAAAAGCAGAAAACTTTACACAAGCAATGCAAATGGGAACTGAGATTTTTCATAACCTTAAAAAAGTACTGCATGACCGTGGATTGAGTACCGCTGTAGGTGATGAAGGAGGGTTTGCCCCAACTTTAGAAGGTACAGAAGATGCATTGGATTCTATAGCTCTTGCAGTAGAAAAAGCTGGCTATAAGTTTGGTGATGAAGTGATGGTAGCTTTGGATTGTGCTGCGGCTGAGTTTTTTGTTGATGGAAAATACGATTACACAAAATTTGAAGGAGATAAAGGAGTAATACGTACTAGTGAGGAACAAGCAGATTATCTGGCATCTTTGGCTTCAAAGTACCCGATTGTGTCTATAGAAGATGGTATGGATGAAAATGATTGGGATGGCTGGAAATATCTTACTGATAAAGTAGGAGACAAGGTTCAGTTAGTAGGTGATGATTTGTTTGTAACAAATGTTGAAAGACTTTCTCGAGGAATCGAAAATGGTATTGCAAACTCAATACTTATTAAAGTGAATCAAATAGGAACCCTTACAGAAACAATTGCAGCAGTTAATATGGCGCATAATGCTGGATATACTTCTGTGATGTCACATCGATCTGGTGAGACAGAGGATAATACTATTGCTGATTTGGCGGTGGCATTGAATACAGGGCAAATAAAAACAGGATCAGCTTCTCGTAGTGATAGAATGGCAAAATACAACCAACTACTTCGTATTGAAGAGGAGTTGGGAAGTGTAGCTTATTATCCAAAAGAGAACGCTTTTAAAGTAAAATAAAGTCATATAATTAGTGACCCAAAGAGACCATCTGAGAAGATGGTCTCTTTTTGTATAAATAATTCTTAAAAATGGATTGTAAGGTTAAAAATGATCTTACGATTAATACTATATTAACACTATATTTCGTAATTTAGCGAACCTACAATAACAGCAAAATTCTAAAATAATCAAATGTCAAAAACAGCTACGTTAGAAATCGACGGGAATAAATATGAGTTTCCAATTATAAAAGGAACAGAGAACGAATTAGGAATTGATGTTAAAACACTTAGAGGTGCAACTGGAGGAGTTACAACAATAGATCCAGGGTATAAAAACACAGGAAGCTGTGAAAGTGCTATCACTTTTCTTGATGGAGAAAAGGGAATTCTTAGATACCGGGGATATTCTATCGAAGAATTAGCTGAAAAAGCAGATTTTTTGGAAGTAGCCTACTTATTAATTTTTGGAGAATTACCTACAGCTACCGAATTAGAAAAATTTGATAATGATATAAAAGAAGAGTCTCATGTTGATGAAGATATGAAGAAGATTCTTGATGGATTTCCTAAAAGTGCACACCCTATGGGAGTGTTGTCTTCCTTGACAAGTGCATTAATAGCTTTTAACCCAGGATCAGTAGACGTTGATTCTGAAGAAGAAATGTATAATGCTATTGTAAAAATATTAGCAAAATTTCCAGTACTTGCAGCATGGACAATGAGAAAAAGAAAGAGTCTTCCTTTGGATTATGGAGATGACTCATTAGGTTATGTGCAGAACTTGCATAAAATGATGTTTGCAAGACCAAACAAAAGTTATGAACCAAATAAATTGGTTTATGACGCATTGGATAAGTTATTAATACTACATGCAGATCACGAACAAAACTGTTCTACTTCTACAGTTAGAATAGTAGGTTCTTCTCACGCCGGATTGTTTGCATCATTGTCTGCTGGTATATCTGCACTATGGGGACCTCTTCATGGAGGAGCTAATCAAGCAGTTATAGAAATGCTTGAAGCCATAAAAGCAGATGGAGGAGATACAGCAAAATATATCGCCAAAGCAAAAGATAAAAATGATCCTTTCCGTTTAATGGGATTTGGTCATAGAGTATATAAAAACTTTGACCCAAGAGCTAAAATCATTAAAAAATCAGCAGAAGAAGTATTAGGAGATCTCGGTATTGAAGATCCAGTTCTTGATATTGCCAAGGGATTAGCAAAAGTTGCTTTAGAAGACGAGTATTTTGTAAAAAGAAAACTATATCCTAATGTAGATTTTTACTCAGGAATTATTTATAGAGCGCTAGGGATTCCTACTGAAATGTTTACTGTAATGTTTGCTTTAGGTAGGTTGCCAGGGTGGATCGCTCAATGGAGAGAAATGAGGTTACGCAAAGAACCAATAGGAAGACCAAGACAAATATATATCGGCGAAAATGATAGAAAATTTGTGCCAGTATCTGAACGCTAGAATAGAATATTATATTAAGAGAGGCGTTGAAGAAATTCAACGCCTTTTTTATTAAAATATTAATATCATTCTCTTTTATAGAGTTAATTTTTCGAATTTTATAAAAGAGTTGATAATTTTTTGAATAAAATTAGTTTTCAGAGATTCTCTTATTTATATATTTGTTGGATAATTTAATTAAGAACCCCGGCAATGCCTTGTCGAGTTTGCAGAAATAATGAAATTAAACGTACAGAACGAAACATCCAGGTTAAGAGCTGTAGTTTTGGGAACAGCAGTAAGTAATGGTCCTGTTCCAAAACTAGAAGAAGCTTATGATCCAAAATCAATTGAACATATAAAAGCTGGAACTTATCCAAAAGAACCTGCAATGGTTGAAGAAATGGAAGAAGTAGCTAAGATTTTTGAGAAATACAATGTAAAAGTGTATAGACCAGAAATTATTGAAGATTATAATCAAATATTTGCCAGGGATATAGCACTAGTAATAGAAGATAAGTTTATAAAAACAAATATATTACCTGATCGAGAAAAAGAAATCAAAGCTATTCAATATGTAATAGATAAAATTGATCCGGATAAAGTTTATAAAGCTCCATCAGAAGAAATTCATTTTGAAGGGGGAGACATAATGGCTCATAATGAATATATATTCATAGGCACATATAAAGGAGAAGATTATCCTGATTGTATTGTTGCGCGTACCAATATGAAAGGGGTTGATTATATTAAATCACTTTTTCCTAATAAAATAGTAAAAGAATTTGATTTGAATAAATCAATGAAAGATCCAAGGGATAATGCACTTCATTTAGATTGTTGTTTTCAACCCGTAGGAAAGAATAAAGCAATTATCCATAAAGAAGGTTTTAGAGATCCTCGAGATTATGAATACCTTGTAAATCTTTTTGGAATGGAAAATCTTTTTCATATTAATAGAGATGAAATGTATGATATGAACTCAAATATATTTTCTATTGCAGAAGATGTTGTGATCTCTGATAAAAACTTTAAAAGATTAAATACTTGGCTTCGAAGTTTTGGTATTGTAGTCGAAGAGGTGTCATATTCAGAAATAGCAAAACAAGAAGGGCTGTTACGCTGTTCTACAATGCCATTGATAAGAGATTGATATTATAGTAATAAAGCAAGTGTTACAATAAATTGTTTGTTATTTATTGTAATAGCTATAGTCATATAGAATAAGGTAATAAACATGATGAAAAATTTTGATATCAATACAAAAACCTGCTATTAAGATTTTATTCGATTTAAAAAAAATGTAAATAGATGAAACAAGTAACCAATACTATAGTAATGATTCGTCCTGTGCAGTTTAGGATGAATGAACAAACTGCTGTGAATAATTACTATCAGGAAGATGCCGGGATTGTGCCAGAAGATGCTAATAAGAAGGCAAATGAGGAGTTTGATCAATTTGTTAATGTATTGAAAGAAGCTGGAGTCGAGGTTATTGTGATTGACGATGATCCTAAAAATGATACCCCAGATTCTATTTTTCCGAATAACTGGGTGTCTTTTCATGAAAATGGTGATATAGGACTGTATCCTATGTTTGCTGTAAATAGAAGAAAAGAACGTAGATCAGAAGTATTGGAACGTATAGAAGCATCTGGTTTTGAAATAAAAAATGTTGTAGATTATACAGATGCTGAAAATGAAGAAGTTTTCCTTGAGGGTACAGGTAGTCTTGTGTTAGATAGGGTAAACAGAAAAGCATATTGTGCATTGTCTCCCAGAGCAGATGAAAATTTATTTATTGAATTCTGTGAAGATTTTGAATATACGCCAGTAGTCTTCACTGCATATCAAACTGTTGATTCAGAGCGGTTACCGATATATCATACTAATGTAATGATGGGGATTGGAGAAACATTTGCCGTAGTATGCCTGGAATGTATTGATGATAAAAAAGAGCGAAAAAATCTTGTTAATCATTTAAAAAATGATGGAAAAGAGATAATTGCTATTACAGAAGATCAGGTTAATAATTTTGCAGGTAATATGCTGCAGGTTGTAGGTTTAGGAGATAAACGCTATCTTGTAATGTCATCAGCAGCGTATAGGAGTTTAAATAGTATTCAAATAAGTACTATAGAGAAACACTGTGCAATTCTGCATAGTGATCTTCATACGATCGAGACATTAGGAGGGGGGAGTGCTCGTTGTATGATGGCTGAAGTTTTTCTTCCCAAAAGTTTGTAGTTTGTATGGATGTAGCCTATGCTTCTAATTTGATATATGGCTATGAGCAGCAAACCAGAAATTAATTAAAATATGCTTTCGAAAAAAACTAAATATGGGCTAAAAGCGCTTACTTATATTGCAAGAAAAAAATGTGATCACCCGGTGTTGATTTCTGAGATTGCAAAAAGTGAAAATATATCTCAAAAATTTTTGGAAAGTATTCTTTTGACATTAAGAAAAACAGGGTTTTTGGGATCTAAAAAAGGGAAAGGAGGAGGATACTATTTGATTAAAGATCCCGAAGATATTACAATGGCTTCAGTGATTAGAGTTCTCGAAGGTCCTATTGCTATGCTTCCATGTGTAAGTCTTAATTTTTATGAAAAATGTGATGACTGCCCAGATGAACAAAGATGTGCAGTGCATAGTGTTATGATTGAAGTAAGAGATAGTACGCTAAAGGTTTTGGAAAACAAAACACTTGCTGATTATATTAGTTAATCAAAAGAGCTGTTTTTTTATAGATAACCTTTTGTATTTATATGGACCATTGATTTTTCCCCAAACTTGCTTTCTGTTGTTGTTATATCCTTTGGTCCAAATTGAGATGTTATCCTTACTTATTACGTAGGTGCTGGTAGTGTAATCGATATAGTCTAAGGCATTAGTGCAAGAGCCTTTGTTTGTTTTTCCTGAGTATATTGTAGATGTCTTCTTCTTGAAATAAACCTGGCATCCAGCTCTAATTTCTAAACTATCTGGAGTTAGATTACTTAAAAAAGTTGATTTTTTTTGATCTGTATTGTACTCTTCTATATTTGGGATTTCATAACTGGTTCCTTTTAATGTTGACGAATCTAACCTCTCGTAGTTAATTATTCTTTGAGAATAGATGTAATGATCCTTGTTTGCATCAGACACTTCAGAGTATACCCAGTATCCTATTCTTTCTTCCCAAATTCTAGTATTAGTCATGTGCAAGCTAGCAAAGCTAGAATCGTTTTCAGCCTGCTCTTTATTAGAAAAAGAGCCAACTAATAATACTACTAATTTATGTAATTCTGGATCTTTTATTGGCGCAGAATTACATGAAGAAAATAATAATGATAAAAAAATAATTAGTAAAAATCCCCTCATATGTTTGTTTGACTAAATATATAAAAAATAAGAAAAAAAATGCAATTTATCGATAAAACTTAACGTTTTGTCCTAGTAAAATCTATTTATCGTGGTTTTGTAGATGATATTCAAAAAACAAATTATCGTATTTATAAGCTTGCTAGAAAAGGGTGATAATTACTTTAGTGATTATTACGTATTGAGGATTGTTGCAACTTTAGTAAATCACCCGCTTTACTTTTTTTATGCAATAAACATAGGAAATGGTAAAAAAACTGGTGGTACTACACTTTAATTTCTATTATCTTTGCATCTTAATTTTTAGAAGATGAGTTTACAAAAAACCATTTCAGAAAAAGTAAAAGAGGCTGTACTTGAATTGTATGGTGCCAATCTGGAATCTGTAGAATTACAAACTACCCGAAAAGAGTTTGATGGAGATATAACCGTAGTTGTGTTTCCTATGCTTAGGGTGGTAAAAGGAAACCCTGTGCAGATAGGAGAAACAATTGGTAAATATCTGGTAGAAAATGTAGAGAAGATTAATGATTTTAATGTTGTTAAAGGGTTCTTGAATCTGGTAATTTCGAATTCTTATTACCTTGATTTCTTTGCCGAAATAAGAAGGGATAAGCAATATGGTTTTGTAACACCATCAGAAGAGAGTAAGGCTATTATGGTTGAGTACTCTTCTCCTAATACTAATAAGCCATTACATTTAGGTCATGT
The DNA here is from genome assembly GCF_002895435.1 of Aquimarina sediminis. GTDB lineage: Bacteria > Bacteroidota > Bacteroidia > Flavobacteriales > Flavobacteriaceae > Aquimarina > Aquimarina sediminis. The sequence continues at coordinate 84,664 of NZ_POYJ01000007.1, read as the reverse complement.
TAGAAATAACCTTTTAGGATATTCGGTTGCAGAGATTATTAAAGCAAGTGGTAAAAAGGTGTATAAAACTCAGATTATAAATGACCGAGGGATACATATTTGTAAATCCATGATTGCCTGGCAAAAATACGGTAATAATGAGACGCCCGAATCTACAGGTCTTAAAGGAGATAAACTGGTTGGTAATTATTATGTAAAATTTGATCAGGTGTATAAGGATCAGATTTCTCAACTGATAGCCGAAGGTAAAAATGAAGAGGAAGCAAAAAAAGAAGCTCCGATTATTCTTGAAGCACAAGAAATGCTTCGTAGGTGGGAAGCTGGAGATGAAGCTGTAGTGCAACTGTGGAAAATGATGAATAGTTGGGTGTATGAAGGTTTTGATCAGACATATAAAGCACTGGGAGTAGATTTTGATAGTTTTTATTATGAGAGTAATACCTATTTGTTAGGTAAAGACAATATTAAAGAAGGGTTGGATAAGGGTGTTTTCTTTAAGAAGGAAGATGGATCCGTTTGGTGTGACCTTACAGAAGATGGTCTTGATGAAAAACTAGTATTGCGTAGTGATGGTACAGCGGTTTATATGACTCAGGATATTGGAACCGCTATACAAAGGGTAAAAGATAATCCCAATGTAGGAGGGATGATTTATACTGTAGGAAATGAGCAAGATTATCATTTTAAGGTGTTATTCCTAATTCTGAAAAAATTGGGATACGATTGGGCACAACATTTAAATCACCTGAGTTATGGTATGGTTGATCTTCCTAGTGGTAAAATGAAGAGTAGAGAAGGTACGGTAGTCGATGCTGATGATTTGATTGCTGAAATGGCAAAGACTGCAGGTGATATCTCTAAAGATTTAGGGAAATTAGATGGTTATACCGAAGAAGAGAAAAATGAAATATACCGAATTATTGGTCTAGGAGCATTGAAATACTACATTCTAAAAGTAGATCCTAAAAAACGTATTTTATTTAATCCTGAAGAATCAGTGGATTTTCAAGGAAATACAGGACCATTTATTCAGTATACATATGCAAGGATTCAGGCAATTTTGCGTAAAGCAGATTTTGATTGTAATGGATCGATCACAGATATTGTACTTCATGAAAAAGAAAAAGAACTGATTAAACAGTTAGAATTTTATCCAGAGATTATACAGAGTGCTGCAGCTGAGCTTAGCCCTGCCGTAATAGCTAATTATATATATGACCTTGTAAAAAGTTATAACTCGTTTTTTCAAAATGTATCAATTTTTGGAGCAGATACAGATCAGGAAAAAATATTTAGAGTTCAGCTTTCTGGTGTTGTAGGAGATACGGTTAAGTCAGGATTCAAGCTTTTAGGGATTAACGTGCCTGAACGAATGTAGTCTTACCTGTATTGTGCTATTTTAAATCGGGATTCTTTGTCAGAGAAAAGAGAAGAATGCCGATTTTTTATTCCTTTTATCCAAGTATTAGGCAAAAATCAATTGTAATTACTATATTAAAGGAAGAGTTTTTTATTTTAGTAGTATGGATTGTCAGATATCAAGAGCAACTGATCAAGATTTATCTTTGATGCAACATTTGTTTTACCAAACGGTAATAACTTATGGTGCTATGGTATTTACAAAATCCGAAATTAAAATTTACTCTCGATTAGCAATAGATAAATCATATTGGCAAGAGAAGTTTAAAAAAGACTTTGTGTATAATGCGAAGCTAAATGGAGAAATTGTCGGCTCTTTTTCTATGGATAAAAAAGGAAATATTGAATATATTTTTGTTCATATGAATTATCATGGTCGAGGTATTGCTAGCAAGCTTTATGAAACTATAGAAGAGATAGCAAAAGATTTTAATATTGATACATTAACTACTGATATCAATATGTTGACACAGAATTTCTTTCAAAAAAAAGGATTTGAAATAGTAAAAAATGCTGTAAAAGTTGTAGGTGGGGAAGAAGTAACAAGCTACAGAGGTGTTAAGCAGCTTTAAAGAATTTAATTGCCTGAAAATTCTATCTTACTAATAAGTCCATTAATTTTTTCAAAATAATTTAAATCACAGAGTTACTTATATAATTCTGTAATTTCATCCTTTATTTATACACTACAAATCCTTAAATTTGCAACCGATCTATCGATAAAGGTAGTGTTTTGAAAATACGAGAAAATATATGTTTGATAATTTAAGTGATAAGTTAGATAAAGCCTTACATATTCTAAAAGGGCACGGACAGATAACAGAAGTAAATGTTGCCGAGACACTTAAGGAAGTGCGAAGAGCTTTGGTTGATGCCGATGTGAATTATAAAATTGCTAAAGAATTTACTGCAGTAGTAAAACAAAAAGCATTAGGGCAGAATGTTTTGAAAAGCCTTAAGCCTGGGCAATTAATGGTAAAACTTGTCAAAGATGAATTAACAGATCTAATGGGAGGTGATGTCGCTGATATAGATTTATCAGGTAAACCATCTGTTATTTTAATGTCGGGACTACAAGGTTCAGGTAAAACTACCTTTTCTGGAAAGCTTGCTAATTTTCTGGCAACTAAAAAGAATAAAAAACCACTTCTTGTAGCTTGTGATGTTTATAGACCTGCTGCGATTGATCAATTACATGTTGTAGGAGAGCAGATTAATGTCGAGGTATTTAGTGATAGAGGTAATAATGATCCGGTGGCTATTGCAGCAGCAGGAGTTGCTCATGCAAAAGAAAATGGGTTTAATGTAGTTATCATTGATACTGCTGGTCGTTTGGCTGTAGATGAAGCGATGATGACAGAGATTTCAAACATTCATAAAGGAGTATCTCCTAATGAAACCTTGTTTGTTGTAGATTCTATGACGGGGCAAGATGCTGTAAATACGGCAAAAGCCTTTAATGATGTACTTAATTTTGATGGTGTAATCCTTACCAAATTAGATGGTGATACAAGAGGTGGAGCCGCAATTTCTATAAAGTCTGTAGTTAATAAACCTATTAAATTTATAGGTACTGGAGAGAAGATGGAGGCAATTGATGTATTCTACCCCTCTCGTATGGCAGATCGTATTCTGGGGATGGGAGATGTTGTATCTCTTGTAGAAAGAGCGCAGGAGCAGTTTGACGAAGAAGAAGCACGAAAATTACAGAAAAAAATTGCCAAAAATCAGTTTGGATTTGATGATTTCCTAAAACAAATTCAGCAGATTAAGAAAATGGGTAATATGAAAGACCTGGTTGGAATGATACCTGGAGCTGGGAAAATGATGAAAAATATGGATATAGATGATGATGCTTTTAAGCATATCGAAGCCATTATACATTCTATGACTCCAGCAGAGCGATCAAAGCCACAGATTATTAATTCTAGTAGAAAAAAACGTATAGGTAAGGGTTCGGGTACATCTATCCAGCAAGTAAACCAGTTGCTCAAACAGTTTGATCAGATGAGTAAAATGATGAAGATGATGCAAGGCGGCGGAGGTAAGCGTATGATGCAGATGATGGGGAAAATGCGATAATTACAAAAAAATAAATATAATTAAACTTTATTAAGGTAATCCAAGGGGAATGGAAATATTAGACGGGAAAAAAGTAAGTAACGATATCAAAGATGAAATTGCTGTCGAAGTTCAAAAGATGAAAGAGCGTGGTGAGAAAGTGCCACATCTTGCGGCGGTTTTGGTAGGTAACGATGGCGCTAGTTTAACATATGTTGGTAGTAAAGTAAGAGCTTGCGAGCGAATAGGCTTTGAGTCTACTTTGGTTAAAATGCCAAGTACTACCAGTGAGGTAGAGTTATTGGCTAAGATAAAAGAGCTTAACGAAGATGATGATATTGATGGTTTTATAGTTCAGTTGCCGTTGCCTCCTCAGATTGATACGCAAAAAGTACTTTTAGCGGTGGATCCTGATAAAGATGTTGATGGTTTTCATCCTATGAATTTTGGTAAGATGGCATTGGATATGTCTACTTTTATCCCTGCAACTCCTTTTGGGATACTAGAGTTACTAGAGCGTTATAGTGTAGATACCAAAGGAAAACATACAGTGGTTATTGGTAGAAGTCATATCGTTGGTCGACCTATGAGTATTTTGATGGGAAGAAAGGGCTGGCCAGGAAACTCTACAGTTACCTTGACTCATAGTCATACTAAGAATATTACCCAAATCATTTCTCAGGCAGATATAGTGATCTCTGCGTTAGGGGTTCCTAATTTCTTAAAAGCAGAAATGGTTAAGGATGATGCGGTAGTGATAGATGTTGGGATTACAAGACTTGCAGATGAATCTACACCAAAGGGTTACAAGATTGTAGGTGATGTAGATTTTGAAAATGTAAGCAAAAAAGCATCTTTTATCACTCCAGTACCTGGAGGAGTAGGTCCTATGACAATTGCTATGTTGCTTAAAAATACATTATTGGCTAGAGAAAGACATCGTAATGCAAATAAATAAGATCTAATTAATTTACTGAATTAAAAAAGTCCCGTGAATCACGGGACTTTTTTATTGTATGTTGTGCATTGGTGAAGGGTGTTTTTGTGATTGAGGTGTCTTGTTGATTGTTGTATTTATATCCTGGAAAGATTAGAGAATCAAGAAAGGAATAATCCGTTGTACAAAGAAAAACCAAGACTCAAAGAATCCTGGTTTTATTATATATTACATTTATATTTTGGTGATTAAATGTAGTAGTGTTTTTTTTATTTATTCCACTCTGAGGCGGTAATATTATCTTCATCGCCACCGGTGGTGTATCCGCCACTAGTAAGGTCTAATGCTAGATTGTATGAAGGAACATTAATACCTTTTGACGTTTTAACGGTATTGAAGTTTAAAACTTGATTACTTGCTTCATATAAAGCGTTTTTAGTGAAAGTTCCATACTTTTTACCGTCTTTTACAGTTTCCTTCCATTCTCTACCATAGGCAATTTTTAGGTAATACTCACCTTCTGGTATGTTTCTAATAAACTGAGTAGTGTTAGAGTTGATATATGTTACACGTACCAACTGGTCATCACTTTTCGTTTTACCCATCTTGTACATCTTAATTACAACTTCAGTGTTTTTGCCCACTTTTATTTTAAGGTAGTTGTCTAATTTATAATCAAACTTACCTTTAAAGTTAAATGATTTTGGAGTTGCACCAGACTTATATGTCTTTTTCTCCCAAGTAGAGTACTTATCTTCTCTAGATACTTCTATCGCTGCTGCTTTAGGAGAGCTAGAGTTAGAGCTAGAACCTGCTCCATAAGAAGGAGTAGTTGATTCTATTGGTGTAGAGGCAACATCACTACCTCTGGCAGCTCTTCTGTTTGCTTCTTCTACAGCTCTTCTTGTTTCTTCGGTATCCGCAAGAGCTCTTCTTGCTGCTGCATCTTTAGATCTTGATGCTGCTTCTGCATCTGCAATAGCTTTGGCTGCTGCTGCTTCTGCTTCTCTTTTTAAACGCTCTGCGTTTGCAATTGCTCTTCTTGCAGCTTCTTCGGCAGCTCTTTTAGCTGCTTCTGCTTGCGCAATAGCTTGTGCTGCTGCTTGTTTTGCCGCTTCTCTTTTTGCTGCTGCTTCTTTAGCAGCTCTTTCTGCATCTGCAATTCGGCTGTCTTCAGTTAAGTATTTTGTGATGACAAAACCGTTCATACTTTTGTACTGGATAGCACTCCAGTCACCATAGTTAGAACTCATAACATATACCTGAGTCCCTTGAGGAACTTCGGCAATAGTATTAAACTGTAGACCAGGACCACTTCGAACCTCCAGTTTATTAGAGGACATTAAGTACTGCCCATCCTGAGCAGACGCGAAGGTAATCACCAAAAGCAGAATAAATGTAAAAATAGACTTCATATCGCTTGTTTTTAAGTAGATTGGGTTATAATTTCTTTTGTATTATTATTTTCTTAATTTAAATTTTTAGATAAAAAAACATAATTTGCCGTCAAAAATTGAACTTCAAAAAAGGTGCCAAAAACAATTTAGCTCTAATTCTATCCTTTAGTATATTTTAGTAAATCACTAAAAAAATATGGTTTTTTAAAGAACAATTCTTTCTGTAATGATTTGTTTTTCAGTTATTTAGGTAGCTTTTGTTTTAGTAAAGCTTCAATATTTTTGATTAAAATACTGAAAAGAAAACCATTAAATCAGACTCAAAAGTAATGTTTTAATATGAAAAACACAACTAGTTTTGATTTTATTTGCATAAAAATAGTGAATTCTTTTTGTTAAATTGTGTTTTTCAACGATTTTTTTAGTCTTTATAACCGATTTTTTTTCAGTTTTAATTTACGGTTGTCGGTTTTGCTGGGCATCAAGGATTATCGGACTATTTCTAGAAAAAATATTCAATTTATGTGAAATGTTGGCTGTTCCTGTTTTAATGAGCTTTTTAAAAAAATGAATTGGGGAAATATTGTCTCAAACAAAATAACTAAAAGATTAATGGTTTGGTTTTATAAGATTTGGAAATTTGGATTGAAATTTTCTTAACCTTGGGATTGATACATTTTTTATGTATGGATTACCAGGGTTTCTTTTTTCATAGTCTTGATGATAGGCTTCTCCTTTCCAGAATTTTTGAAAAGGTAATATTTCAGCAGCTATTCTTCTGTTTAGTTTTTTGCTTAGCCCTTCTTTTTTTTCTTCAATTATTTTTTTCTGTTCTTCGTTTTGGTAAAAAATAATTGATCTGTATTGTGATCCATGATCTGGTCCCTGTCCGTTTATTTGTGTAGGGTTTTGTGAGCCAAAGTATACATCTACCAAGGTAGAGAAAGATACAATTTTGGGGTCGTAGAATATTTCTACTGCTTCTGCATGACCAGTGCGACCTGTATTGCTTGATTGGTACGTGGGGTTCGAGGTGTGTCCGCCAGAATATCCTGATATAGACTCCGAAACACCGTTTACGCTTTCGTAGATAGCTTCTACGCACCAAAAACATCCACTGGCAAAATAGGCTCTTTCAAGACCGTTTATAGTTTTGGTTTGTACGGGAGAGATGTTTTGATTGGTCGAGGCGTCTTTATTGTTTTTTGTGGATTGACTGTTGCTTTGGCAGCTCGAAAATAATAAAACAGCACTCCATATTATATATAGTGTATTTTTCATAATAAATTTAGTTTGTAAACTTGGTCAGTTTCTTTTTGCAAAACTTTCATATGGTGCATTGAAAATTACAATATTATTTAGATAAATATATGGTACTTTTTTATTGGTTAAAAAAAAAGACGGTTATCAGAATAGATAACCGTCTTTGAAATTTATATAGAAGTGTTTTCTTATCCGTTCATAGAAATAAGAAATTCATCATTGTTTCTTGTTTGTTTGAAACGCTCATTAATAAATTCCATCGCTTCTACAGGATTCATATCGGCTAGGTATTTACGCATAATCCACATTCTTTGTATTGTGGTGTCGTCTAATAATAGATCGTCACGACGTGTACTTGAAGATGTAAGATCAATTGCGGGGAAAATTCTACGATTAGATATTTTACGATCTAATTGCAGTTCCATGTTACCGGTTCCTTTGAATTCTTCAAAGATCACTTCGTCCATTTTGGATCCAGTTTCTGTTAGTGCTGTTGCAATAATGGATAAAGAACCTCCATTTTCAATATTACGGGCTGCACCAAAGAATCGTTTTGGTTTGTGTAATGCATTGGCGTCAACTCCACCACTTAAAATCTTACCAGAAGCTGGTTGAACGGTGTTGTATGCTCTTGCCAGACGTGTGATAGAATCTAGTAGTATTACTACATCATGACCACACTCAACTAATCTTTTTGCTTTTTCAAGAACAATATTGGCAACTTTTACGTGTTCATTAGCTTCTTTGTCAAAAGTAGAAGCAATTACTTCTCCTTTTACATTACGTTGCATATCGGTAACCTCTTCAGGTCTTTCATCGATAAGAAGAATCATTTGGTATACTTCAGGATGATTTGCTGCGATCGCATTGGCAACATCCTTGAGTAGCATGGTTTTACCTGTTTTTGGTTGAGACACTATCATACCACGCTGACCTTTTCCTATAGGAGCAAAAAGATCCATAATTCTGGTAGATATTGTACTTTGTCGTTCTGCTAAATTGAATTTTTCTTGTGGGAATAATGGAGTTAAGTGTTCAAAAGAAACTCTGTCTCTAACTACTTGAGGATCAATTCCATTAATTTTGTTGACCTTAATAAGAGGGAAATATTTTTCACCTTCTTTTGGAGGTCTTACTTGTCCTAATACTGTATCACCAGTTTTTAGACCAAAAAGTCTGATTTGCGATTGAGATACATATATATCATCAGGAGAAGAAAGATAGTTATAATCACTTGATCTTAAAAAACCATATCCATCTTGCATTATATCAAGGACACCTTCACTCTCGATTATTGCATCAAATTCAAAATCTGGTTCTTTATAGCGATTTCTGCTATCTCGATTTCCGTTTTCTTTTTTGTTATTGTTATTACGGGATTTGTTTTGTTGCTGCTTATTTTGTTGTGACTTATTTTGTTGCTGAGGTTTATTTTGTTGAGGTTTGTCATTACCTCTATTGCGATTATCTCCTTTTTCCTCTTTATTTTGTTGCGGTTTTGCTTTGTCTTTATTTTCATTACTCTTTGAAGTTTTTTCTTCAGGAGTTGAAGTAGCAACAGTTTTTTTATGCTCTTGAGGTGTTTTTGTCTCTTTGGTTTCCTTGGTAGCAGGAGTCGCTGACTGTGCTCCTTCAGGTTTACGAGCACGAGGTCTTCTCTGGCGAGTATTGGTTTTTGGTTTTTCAGAACTCGCTTTTTCTGAAGAATCTTCACTAATAGCTTGCTTTACTTTGCTAGGGTTTGCAGCTTGATGATCTAATATTTGATATACGAGATCTAATTTTTTTAAGGTACGAAACTTAGGTACATTAAGGGCTTTTGCAATATCTTGCAACTCAGGAAGCTTTTTTGCTTTTAATTCAGAAATCTCTAACATTTAAATGTGTTATATAATTTACGTTTTTGGTATAAATTTTCTAAAGAAGAATTCCAGGAAAATTTTATTTCGAAGGTAAGTAACCTTAATTGAGAAGGTTACACGTTTTGTGCTGCAAGTATACGACTTTATTTTTAATTTTTTACACATATTTATAAAAAGAAACTCTTATTTTTGCTTTTCTCTAAAGGGAAAAATGTAATGATACAAAGAATACAAACTATATACTTATTATTAGCTGCCGTTGTTTCGGGGGTGCTTTGTATATATTTACCTTATGGATTGGATCAAAATGCGACACCTCTTTATGCGTGTGGAAAACCATTTCTTTTAGGGCTATTTATGGGATCTGCTGTTTTGTCAGTGATTTCAATTTTTTTATTTAAAAACAGAAAGCTCCAGTTCGTATTGGGGCGTATCAATATCTTATTAAACTTTATTTTACTAGGAGTATTTGTTTATTGGTCACTAACCTTACCTGGAGGATCTGATCCTATGAAGGGTATTGGGAAATTCATTCCTGTTATTTCTATCGTTTTATTAGTGATGGCCAACAAGGCTATTAAAAAGGATGAAGATCTCGTAAAATCTGTAGATCGATTACGATAAACCTAAAATCTTAGTAGTATTAGTGCGTTAAAACCCAGAGTATGCCAACTCTGGGTTTTATTTTTTAAACATATATAGAGATAGTTAGTTTGTTAATCTCATAAAAAATAATGTTGGATTGCGTACTATTTCTTTCCTAATTCAATAACTTCAAGATTTTCGATTTTACCAGAGTTAAGAGTGAATCTGAGCATTGTTCTTACTTTATGAAAACCATGTTTCCCTGCAGCTCCGGGATTCATGTGTAATACGCCGTTTTTTTTATCAGGGATTACTTTTAGTATATGAGAATGCCCACAAATAAATAATTGTGGAGGATTAGTTTTTATTTCATCTCTTGTATTTATATTGTATTTAGGAGGGTATCCCCCAATATGGGTAATCCAAACCGAAACTCCTTCACAAATAAACCTTGAATTCAGAGGATACGTAGCTCTTGCTTTATCATCATCAATATTGCCGTATACAGCGCGTAGAGGTTTTAGCTCTTCTATAGAATCCGTAACATTAAGGTCTCCAATATCACCCGCATGCCAAACCTCATCGGCTTCTTTTACATAATGCAAAATTCGATTGTCTATATAGCTGTGAGTATCACTGAGCAAAAGTATCTTTTTCAAAATAGAATAATAAAATTGATTTATAGAAGAATAAAAAACAGAAAACAAAACATAACTTCAATCTCTGTATTATGAAGTATATTTGCGTTTAGTTTTTATACAAAAATAAGGTATTGCTTTTGAAATTAGTAGGGATACTAACGTCTTTACTCAGCAAAATTTATATGGATAAATTGTTTATTGGCCTTTTAAAAGAGATGATATAGTGTAAATGAGATATTTTTTAGAACTTTCATATGATGGAACTCCTTATCACGGGTGGCAACGACAACCCAATGCAATTTCAATCCAAGAAGTATTAGAAGAATCGTTATCGACGATATTAAGGAATAAAATTGTTGTATTTGGTGCCGGAAGGACTGATACAGGCGTGCATGCAACTCAGATTATGGCGCACTTTGATCATGAATCAGAGTTAGAGTTGAATCAGTTAAAGTATAAGTTAAATGCAATTTTACCTGCTGAAATTGCAATTCGAAAAGTAGATGAGGTTCAAAAAAATGCTCACGCTCGTTTTGATGCTGTTAGCAGGTCATATGAGTATCATGTGACGTTAGTTAAAGATCCTTTTAGAATCAAAAAGTCTTATTATTTTAAGAAAGAATTGGATATTAATCGAATGAATGAAGCTGCTAAATTACTGTTAAACTATACTAACTTTAAATGCTTTAGCAAGTCCAAAACCGATGTAAAAACGTATAATTGTAACATTACAAATGCTGTTTGGGAAAATAATGGGAATCATTTGGTGTTTAAGATTTCTGCTAATAGGTTTTTAAGAAATATGGTAAGAGCGATAGTGGGGACACTAATTGAGATCGGAGAACATAAATTGACTAATGAGGATTTGGCAGCAATTATTAAAAATGAAGATCGTAGTCAGGCAGGATATTCTGTTCCTGCTCATGGACTTTATTTGACTGCTGTAGAGTATTCTAACATAATATACAAAAGATAGATGGCAGAAAAGAGTGGTAAGGCTTTTGATTTTAAACTTTTCAAACGGTTGATTACGTATACTAATCCCTACCGATTGACTTTTTATTTTGTGGCTTTTTCGGCTATTGTATTGGCGGTTTTATCAATTGTCAATCCATATCTACTAAAGCAAACTATTGATAGGACTATAATTCCTAAGGATAGTGAGTTGCTAGTCTCTTTTGTTTGCCTAATGCTAGGAGTCTTGTTGCTAGATGTTATTATACAATTCTTGTTTATCTATTTTGCTAATTGGCTAGGTCAACAAGTGATTAGAGACATAAGGGTGAAGTTGTTTCGGCATATGCTTGGCTTTAAAAAACAATATTATGATCAATCGGCTGTAGGAAGATTGGTGACAAGGGCTGTAAGTGACATCGAAACTATTGCGAGTATTTTTAGCCAAGGACTCTTTATAATTATTAGTGATTTATTAAAAATGCTGGCAATCCTATGCTATATGTTATACCAGAGTTGGGAACTTGCCTTGTTAGTGTTTGTTGTATTGCCTTTGGTGGCTTATGCAACAAGAGTTTTTCAAAAGAAAATGAAAGCGGCTTTTGAAGAAGTTAGAATGCAGGTTTCAAATCTGAATTCATTTGTACAGGAACGAATTACAGGAATGAAGATTGTGCAGTTGTTTACAAGAGAAGAAACAGAATACACGAATTTTAAAGAAATTAATGAGAAGCATAAAAAAGCTTGGGTAAAAACAGTTTGGTATAATTCTATATTTTTCCCTATAGCAGAGATGTCTAGTTCTGTTACTATTGGGCTGATCGTTTGGTTTGGAGGACTTAAAGCAGCGCAGGGTGACGGAGTTACATTAGGACTTGTTATAGAATTTATTCAGTTATCTCAAATTTTGTTTAGACCATTGCGACAGATAGCCGATAAATTTAATACGCTACAAATGGGGATGGTTGCTGCCAATAGGGTATTTGCTGTTTTGGATACAGATTCTAAAATTGAAAATAAAGGAACATTACTTTTAGAAAAAGTAGAAGGTAAAATTGCTTTCGAAAATGTTCGGTTTAGCTATATAGAAAATGAAGAGGTACTAAAAGGAATTTCACTCGATGTTGAAGCAGGAGAAACAGTGGCTATAGTTGGGGCAACTGGGGCAGGAAAATCAACGATTATTAATTTGCTAAGTAGGTTTTATGAAATTGATAGTGGAGTAATTTCTATCGATGATATTGATATTAAGACCATAGAGTTAAAATCTTTGCGAAGTCATATAGCAGTGGTGCTTCAAGATGTATTTTTGTTTGCAGACACAATCATGAATAATATAACGCTGAATAACCCTGATGTCTCTGAAGAGGAAGTGTATAAAGTAGCAAAAGAGATTGGAATTCATGAATTTATAATGAGTCTTCCAGAAGGATATCATTATAATGTAAAAGAAAGAGGGGCTATGCTTTCTTCTGGGCAACGACAACTAATTTCTTTTCTTAGGGCATATGTTACTAATCCGGGTATCTTGGTGTTAGACGAGGCGACTTCATCTATCGACTCACATAGCGAGCAACTAATTCAGGATGCTACCAACAAGATTACTAAGGGAAGAACCTCTATAGTAATTGCACACCGGTTGGCTACTATCAAAAAAGCTGATAAGATTATTGTAATGGATAAAGGCAAGATTGTCGAACAAGGGAACCATACTGAATTACTAAAGATAGCAGATGGATACTATAAAAATCTTTATGAAGTACAATTTGCCGATGCGCTAAATTAGATGTGTTAAGGTTTCTACTTGGTTGGTATTTCTATAGCTCCAGTCATTACCATTATGAGGAATATTGCTAGACTTATGAGTATGTAAAAAATAGCTCCAACAACAAGAAATATGAAGGTCTTGATGATAATCTTCTTTAAGTTAATTTGATATAACCTTTTTAAAACAAAAGCCATATAAAAAATATACACGGGAAATTGTACCATCCCTACAAACATAAAATCATCTACCATAAAAGTTAGAGGTAGTAAGATTATTGTCATAGTCCCTACAATGTGGGAGTATGCATATAGATAAATTACAAAATGCTCTGTTAAATTGTATTTCTTATAATTAAGAAATACCAACCGAGACATGATGGCTAATATTGGAATCAATAAAAAACTTAGCATTGATTGGTACTGAAAAGTAGTGTCGAAGATAGTACCTTGTATTTCTATCTGTTGTTTAGTGAATTGGCCGCCAAACTTCATGATTTCCTTTAGTCTGTCTTTAACAAAGAATGCATAGATTCCTGTAACGGTGATCGAAATTGCAAAATATCCAAAAGCATTTACATATCGTTTTCTTAGACCATGAATGTAGCCATCGATAACTTTTTCAGGTTTTGTAAACAGGTGGATAAATGTTTGGATAAAAGAGTTGTCGAGATTAAGAAATCGGTCTGCAAAATCTTGAATTAAATTTTTAAAAGTAATTCGTTTTGTGATTTTTTTTGCTCCGCAATCAGGACAAAAAGTGTAACTTTCAATTTGTTGTCCGCAATTTTTGCAATTAGTAATAGTGATCAGATCGTTCATTAGGCTAAATCCCGTTTAATTTTTTCTACTAACTCTTCTTCTGTTTTAAAGATGACAAATTCTCCGTTTTTGATATATGATAACTTACCAGTTTCTTCACTTACAACCAAAGCTAGTGCATCGGTTTTTTCACTTATACCTACTGCAGCTCGATGACGTAATCCAAAACGTAATGGCATATTGTTATCATGAGTTACAGGTAAAATAGCTCTAGTTGCTACAATGCGATTATCTTCTATAATCATCGCTCCGTCATGAAGAGGACTGTTTTTGTAAAAAATACTTTCGATAATAGGGGTGTTTACCAAAACATCCATAGAATCACCAGAGGTTTTAACAAAATCCAAAGAGGTACTTCTTTTTATTACAATAAGTGCTCCGGTAAAAGTTTTTCCCATTTCGCCACATGCTTTTACAATAGCCTTAATATTGGTAATGCTATCTTCGGGAGTGTCTCTGATAAACTTTAATTGTCTTAAGAATTTTCGTCTTCTTCCAAAATTGGTAGAGCCTATCATTAATAGGAATTTTCGTATTTCTTGTTGAAAAACGACGATCAAAGCAAACATTCCCACACCAATAAACTCTCCTAAAACACTACTTAGCATTTCCATTGCTAGAAACTGTGTTAGTTTCCAAACCAGATAAATTATAACTATTCCTATAAAGATGTTAATTGCTGCTGTACCTTTAACCAGCTTATAAACATAGTACAATAGAAAAGCGACCAGTACAATGTCTAGTATGTCAAGTATTCTAAGGTTGATTAAATCCAAAAGTCTCGGGTGTTTTTGTAAAAATAGAAAAATTAGGGAAACCCTGTTTTGAAAAGCTACATAAAACAGTATATTTAGAATAGATAGTCTCCATAACCAAAATTTAGAAGCAATAAATAATTAGATCACTTCATTGTATCTATTTATTAAAGTAATACACTCCATAGCTTCTTTGACGTCATGAACTCTTAAAATAGAAGCTCCATTAAGTAATACTATGGTATTGAGAGTAGTAGTGCCATTTAATGCCTCTGCTGGAGTGTTTTTTAATGTTTTATATATCATTGATTTTCTGGATAAGCCAGCCAGAATGGGAAGGTCATGTATTTCTAAAAATTTCATTTTTTTTAGAAGCTCAAAATTGTGATCTAAATTTTTAGCAAATCCAAACCCAGGATCGATAATGATATCATTAACTCCATGTTTTTTTGCTTCAGCAATTTTTTCGGCAAAATAAATATTCATTTCATGAATCAAATCTTCGTAATGATCTAATGATTTCATATTTATAGGAGTTCCTTTCATATGCATCATGATGTACGGTACTTTTAATTCTCCAACAATTGGGATCATTTTTTTATCTAAATTTCCAGCAGAAATATCATTTATAAGTGCTCCTCCTGCTTGAATGGATAATTCGGCAATTTCACTTCTAAATGTATCAATAGACAATAGGATGTTAGGAAAATTATCGAGTAATAATGTTATGATAGGTAATAGTCTTTTTTTTTCCTCTTCAATAGAGATATGATCAGCACCAGGTCGAGAAGAGTACGCTCCTAAATCAATAAAAGAGGCTCCTTCTTTGAGCATTTGCTCGACTTTTTTTAGTATATCATTTTCGTTTTTATATTTTCCTCCATCATAAAAAGAATCAGGAGTAAGGTTGAGAATACCCATTACCTTTGGTGTAGATAGATCAATTAAAGCCCCTTTGCAGTTAATGGTCATTGTTTGGGATGTGTTGTTTTATAGTAATTAATTATGACAAACATATGGAGATTACTCCTAATATAGTAAAATAGAAATGGGCAATTTTTAAAATCTCGCAGAATTAATTTTTAAGCTCAATTTTTTTAATTCCCATATTAAAGCGAAATTTACACAAAATTGAACAGTTTTATGCAAGATACGTCTATACAATATGACGAGGTGATTACAACATGTCGTAACTTATTTGTCAAAAAAATGAAAGATTATGGTAGCGCATGGAGAATATTGCGACTCCCTTCATTAACAGATCAAATTTTTATAAAAGCACAGCGTATCAGAAGTTTACAAGAAAATGAAGTGCGTAAAGTAGATGAAGGAGAATCTTCTGAGTTTATTGGTATTATTAATTATAGTATTATGGCTTTAATACAACTAGAAAAAGGAGTTGCGCAACAACCTGACTTATCTTCAGAAGAAATTATCGAGTTGTATGATACTCATATAGGTATTACAAAAACGTTGATGATGAATAAGAATCATGATTATGGAGAAGCTTGGAGGGATATGAGAGTGAGCTCACTCACTGATCTAATTATTCAAAAATTACTAAGAGTAAAACAAATCGAAGATAATAAAGGAAAAACTCTGGTAAGTGAGGGTATTGATGCAAATTATCAGGATATGATCAATTATGCTGTATTTGCTATGATACACCTCAATGAAGTAAATTAGAAGCATAAAATACTGTTAAATTAAAAGTAACAAGATTTAATCCATATTATCTTGTGCGAATTATACTTAAAAATTATATTCAGAATATGAAAATATTAGTTACTTTCTCTAGAATCTTTGTAGCAGCACTTTTTTTGTTTTCGGGCTTTATAAAATTAAATGATCCTATAGGTTTTTCGTATAAGCTTCAGGAGTACTTTGGCGAAGGAGTACTAAATTTAGAATTTCTAATTCCTTTTGCCCTTTTGATAGCTGTGTTTTTGGTAGTTTTTGAAATCATTCTTGGTATAACATTAATATTAGGTTACTTGCCTAAGTTTACGGTATGGTCACTATTATTAATGATCTTATTTTTTACATTTCTCACGTTCTATTCGGCTTATTTTAATAAAGTAACGGATTGCGGTTGTTTTGGCGATGCATTGCCGTTAACTCCATGGGAATCCTTTACCAAAGATATAATCTTACTCGTTTTGATATTGGTGTTGTTCTTTGGTAGAAAATATATAACTCCAATTACTCCAGTTGCATTACATAAGTGGATTGTATTTGGCGCTTTTACAGCTTGTTTAGGTTTTGCATATTATGTTTTAATGCATTTGCCAGCATTTGATTTTAGAGCTTATAAAGAAGGAACGGATATGTTATCAGGGATGGAAGTTCCTGAAGGAGCTGCAAAAGCAGAATTTGCTTACCATTGGAAATTTAATGTAAATGGAGCAGAAAAAATTATTACAACAGGTGGAAATTACCCTAAAGTAGATGGAGAGTTTATTTCTGTAGAAACAGAGGAATTGGTTGAAGGGTATGAACCTGCAATTCATGATTTTTCGATAGAAAAGAATGGAAAGGATTATACCGTAGAACTTCTTAAAAGAGAAAAACTTATTTTTGTTGTGGCTTATAATTTGTCAAAAAGCGAAGCAGAAGGGTTCTCAGCCATTAAAGAAATTACAGATAAAGCCAAGTCTGAAGGATATAGTGTAATAGGGCTTACTGCTTCGGGAAATAAAGATATTTCACTCATTAGAGCCAAATATAATCTCGACTTTTACTTTTTTACTACTGATGAAACAGCATTAAAAACCATTATACGTTCTAATCCAGGTATCGTAAAATTGAAATATGGAACAATCTTACAGAAGCTACATTGGAATGATGCCGACAAACTAGCTCTTTAATGTTTCAAAGAAATATACGATACTAATGGTTGGTTACCTCATCAATAAAACAGGATATGCGTTACTTACTTTGTTAGGAGTTATAACCGTGATTTTTTTGTTATTTACTCTTCTTCCCGGGGATCCGGCACAAATGATGCTTGGTCAAAATGAAACCGAAGAACAATTGAATAATGTGAGGAAGAAATATGGTTTTGACAAATCAATTTCAAAACAATATTTGTATTATATAAATGATCTATCACCTATTTCATTTCATAGTATTAATACAGATGATTTTTCGTATTACGAAGCAAAAAAATATGGAGGGATTCAGTTATTTAAAACCCAAAAGGTTATTATGGTATTAAAATTCCCATACCTGAGAGAATCATTCCAAAAAAATGGAAAAAAAGTTAGTGATGTAATTAAAGAAACTTTACCAAATACTGCAATTCTTGCGATTTTTGCTATTAGCATAGCTATGTTTTTGGGTATATTGATGGGCATTATTAGCGCGTTGACTAAAGATCAATGGCCAGATAAACTGATTCAGCTATTAAGTACATTAGGGATGAGTGTTCCTTCCTTTTTTAGTTCTATTATTTTTGCATGGTTGTTTGGTTATGTATTACAAGAATTTACAAATTTAAATATGACAGGTAGTTTGTATGAAGTTGATGATTTTGGTGCAGGTAAATATATCCAATGGAAAAATCTTATTCTACCAGCAGTAGTACTAGGGATACGCCCACTAGCCGTAGTTACTCAATTGATGCGTAATTCTTTGTTAGAAGTTATGAGCCAGGATTATATCCGCACGGCAAGAGCAAAAGGGCTGTCGATGTTTCAGGTAGTAAAAAAACATGCATTAAAAAATTCATTGAACCCTGTTGTGACAGCAATTTCTGGATGGTTTGCATCTATGCTAGCAGGCGCCGTATTTGTAGAGTATATTTTTGGATGGAATGGATTAGGTAAAGAGATTGTTGATGCCTTAAATAAATTGGATCTTCCTGTTATTATGGGATCAGTATTGGTGATAGCAACAATGTTTATACTTATCAATATATTTGTCGATATTATATATGGATGGTTAGATCCAAGGATAAGAGTTTAAACCGATATCATTCCTGTGTAATACATTATTAACCACACTATTATTAACCGAAACATAAATTTTAAAATTAATGAGAAAAAAAATTGTAGCCGGAAACTGGAAAATGAACAAAAATCTGGCAGAAACCAAAGCATTGCTTTCTGAGTTAAAAACAAAATTAACTGGATCTACTGATGCTGAGATTATTGTAGCACCTACATTTACTAATTTGCATAGTGCAATAGAAGTTTTGGAAGATTCTGCTATTACAGTAGCAGCACAAAATATGCATCAAGCTAAGAATGGTGCCTTTACAGGAGAGATCTCTGCAGATATGTTAAAAAGTATTGAAGTAAAAACAGTGATTTTGGGTCATAGCGAGCGTAGAGCATATTTTGGAGAGACTGATAAGCTGTTGGCCGAGAAGGTAAATGCAGCTTTAGAGCATAATATGACTGTAATTTTTTGTTTCGGAGAAGAATTACAAGATCGCAAAAGTAACAATCACTTTTCAGTGGTAGAGAATCAATTAAAAAATGGACTTTTTCATATCAGTTCAGGGGATTGGAAAAATGTAATCCTTGCCTATGAGCCTGTTTGGGCAATTGGAACTGGTGAGACTGCATCTCCAGAACAAGCTCAGGAAATGCATGCGTTTATAAGAAAGACTATAAGTGAAGCTTATGATCAACAAATCGCTGATGAGGTTTCAATTCTATACGGAGGAAGTGTAAAACCCAATAATGCAGAAGAAATTTTTGCAAAATCTGATGTAGATGGTGGATTAATAGGAGGAGCGGCTTTGGATACCGAAAGTTTTGCAGCTATCGTAGAGGCTATCTAGAATGTGCATAGCGTACATAGAGCTGTCTGAAAAGTAAACTTTTTTGTCAAACTGAGCTTGTCGAAGTCTTTATACGGCTGATAGCTAGGTTTTAATACACTTTTCAGGCAGCTTTTTTTGTTAGGTAAAAGATTTTAATTTTGTAAAAGAAAAAATAGGATGTCAGAGATAAAATATATTGGATGTTATTTTAAAGTGTCCCCTCTTCAGCCCGCTACAGAAATATTAATTGCAGAATTAGGATATGTAGGGTTTGAAAGTTTTGTTGAAACCGAAGAAGGGGTTAATGCATTTATTCAAAGTGAAGAGTGGGAAGAAAGTATTCTTGAAGGAGTTTATGTATTAAGCTCGGGAGAATTTAAAATAGAATATTCTGTTGAAGAAATAGAGCAAATTAATTGGAATAAGGAATGGGAAAAGAATTTTGACCCTATAGTTGTTGATGATAAGTGTAGCGTTAGAGCGCCTTTTCATGAAAAACCAGACACACAATATGATATTATTATAGAACCTAAAATGTCATTTGGAACTGGACATCACGAAACTACCCATATGATGATTCAGCATATTTTAAAAACTGATTTTGAAAATAAAACAGTATTGGATATGGGGTGCGGAACAGGGGTTTTGGCTATTTTGGCAGAAATGAGAGGAGCTGAGGTAACAGATGCTATAGATATTGATAACTGGTGTTATTTAAATACTGTTGAGAATATAGAACGTAATAATTGTGCCAATATAACAGCGTATGAAGGAGATGTTTCTCTGTTGTCAGATAGAAATTATGATATTGTAATAGCTAATATTAACCGTAACATATTGCTAAATGATATAAAACACTACGCGAAATCATTGAATTCAAAAGGGAAGTTGTTTTTAAGTGGATTTTATAAGGAAGATTTAGAGATGATTACAGAAGAGTGCATGAAGAATGATTTACAATATGTAGATCATATAAGTAGAAATAATTGGATAGCAGCGTCTTATGTGGTAAAATAACATAGATATTAGCAATAATATAGGTTAAGTTATTATATTTGTAAAAAATAATCCCTCTTATGAGTATTCAAGAGAAAACCTTAGAACAGGTTCTGGAGAAGCCTGTCGAAGTAAGCAATAATGAAATTGTTCTATACAACGATGATATAAATACATTTGATCATGTTATAGAAACTTTAATTTACTCTTGTGAGCATACCCTGGTACAGGCAGAGCAATGCGCATTATTAGTGCATTATAAAGGAAAATGTACCGTAAAAACAGGAGTGTATGAAGAGTTAGTACCAAGATGTTCTAAACTATTGGATGCAGGTCTTAGTGCAGAAATTGTATAGCTTATTCCTATTTTGGATATAAAAACATAAAAAAAGATCCATTTTTGGATCTTTTTTTTATGTCTTGAAAATAACCTTTTGAAGAACTGTTGATGAATATTTTTGTTATATAGAATAATGATTTTATGATTGTTGTTAAATATTTAAAAATTTGGCTTTTTGGGTGTTTGTAGAATTTAAAAATTATAATATGTAAGAAAAAACTTTCTTTCATGCGTTTTTTATTTATATTATAATTTTCTTTAATACCTTTCTTTTTCCCTTGTTTTAACACTTTCTTTACATATTTATTGATCCTATACGATGTGTATTTGGTCGATTTTTAAGCTAAGAAAAAAAGGAATACTTGGTGTTTTTGTTGAATTAATCTTACGGTTTTACCGTATTTTTAATAAATAGTTTAAAAAATTAACGGATTTTTCAAAAAAATTATTATATCTTCAAACCGCAAAAATTAAAAGTTCAAAGCTTTTTTTGCATAATTTAAATTTATAATAGAGCTTAAAAACTCTATAAAATAGTATTAATAACTACACAAACTCAACTTATTAAAAATGAAAAAAATCAAAGTACTAGCGCTTTGCGCTATCGTTGCTGGATATACAATATCCTGTGAAAAAAAAGAAGTTTCTAACGAGACACAACCAGAAATTGTTACAGAACTACTTTCAAAAGCTCATATTCAGGCATTGCATGATGCAGGAGTTAACGATTTTGGGGCAGAATATGTAACGGTAAAACATCCAGATGGGTCAGTAGAAGAAGCTATACAATCTAGCGATCTTATTTTGGCAATTAATAAATTGGCAGAACAAAAACTGGCAGAAATAGAAAACGGGAATAAGCAATACAGAACAAATAACCTTGTATCTAGTGGTAATAGAAATATTAGTATTATTGGATATACAGGATCTGGGTATGCTTTAACCAGTAAAATGCAAACAGGACTTCGATGGGCTGTTAATAATTATAATGCATTAAATAATTCACTTAGTTTCAGTCTATCTTTTTCTGCATCTACCAATGCTGATATGGTAGTATATAATAATGGTTCTTCGGGTGCAGGAGGATCTGCAGGTTTTCCTAGTGGAGGAAGACCATATAAGTGGATTCAAATTAACGCAGGTAGTAACAGTTTAAGTAACAATGCTATGGAGCATTTAATGGGTCATGAAATGGGACACTGTTTAGGATTCAGACATACTGATTATGCTCGAAGAAGATGTGATAATAGTAATGAAGGGTCTGCTGGGATAGGAGCTATCCATATTCCAGGAACTCCTACTGCTAACCGTTGGGGACAAAGTGGTTTAGATACAGATTCTATTATGATCTCTTGTTTTGATGGTGGTGAAGATGGAGAGTTTAGTAACAGAGATAGAACTGCTTTAAACTACCTGTACTAAGAATTAGTTATAAGATAAGCTTTGAACTTTTTATAAAAGCCATCCTGCTAAACTAGGGATGGCTTTTTCTTTTTAGATTGTGTAAGCTTTAAAAATATTTGGAAATAGAAATTCTAAAGAAGCTATCTTCTCTAAAGTTAGATAAGATAGGCTCATTCCTATTGATATTGTTAAAAACACGTGCTTCTACCTCCGCAGTCCAGCTATTGCCAAAACGTCTAGAAGCTTCAAGGCTAAAAATAGTACTACTAGATTCTAAATCTGTAATTCCTCCTATCAAAATTGAAGTATCTTTAGTGTCATTAAAGGCTATTCGACTTCCGAGAAAAAGATCATTTTGTAAAGCATTTAGGGCAAATTCATTGCGCTCATCATACAAATATTCTCCTAGTACACCTATATCTAAACCATTTCGATCGATGTTAGAAAAGGTGTATTCCAGACCCGCAACCAATGCAATGAAATCTTGAGCATCGGCATTGCGATAGATAGATTCCAGTTTCCATAAAAAAGCATTGTGTGTAATCTGTATATCTATTCCAGATTGATTGATAATAGGATAGAAGGCATTAATGTTTCCTGTAGCATCAAACGTGAAAAGTGGTTCTCTACCAGTTCCATAAAAATGTGATAGACCAATATCAAAAATATCAAAGTAATGTTTCCAACGAAAAGCAATATCTTGACGCCATTCTTTAGCTCCACTTTCATAGCTTAAATCATCTTTATCAATTACAGAAGAAAAACGTAATCTTCCTTTTTCTCCAGAAAAAGTGCGTTTGCGATGATAAGGAAGGTAGAAAAAATCAAAAGTTCCTAGTTTTTCGGTGATCCAGGTAAATTGTGCCATTGGTTGCCCTAGTTTTTCTTCACCGTCAAATGTTTCGACAGCATCGGTTTGATTAATGATATCCACCAGGTGGTTGCTTTCTGCTACGCCCCAATACACTTTTTTTACTCCTAGATTAAACTCCCAATTGTTTTTAGCCTTTTGGTAGTATAACTCACGTATATCCCAGTGTGTTCGTTTATCATCAACATCTAATCGAAAAAAACCTTTAAAATTTATACTTTCGTACCCTTTGTTCCATTCTACTTTATATTCAGGGCGTACTGCAAAAGAAGGAAAATGATCTTTCTGATTTTCAAAAAGCGCATTATCATAAAAATATCGATATTCTCCTTCTAGTTCTAACTCAAAATCATGATTTAGTTTTTTAGACTCTTTATTTTGAGCATACAGCGTAGTAAAACTTCCTAGCAGAAGGATAATAATATTAATCTTCATAAACTGTTTTTTTTTGTTATTTCTTGATTTTTAATTGAATCAAGAATAATGATCAATACACCAATGAGAAGTGGTTACTTCTGTAGGATTTACTTGTTTATCAATCTAGATGTATTGTAATTGTATTTTTTATAGAAACACAAGGCTTAATTGTGACAAAAACAACAATCTGGGTAACCAAAATAACCACTATTGGATATAACAAATTGAGCCTTGCGTTTGGTGTTACTAATAAGAATAATAGGTGCTTACTTATTGACCAGCTCTTTTTAGAGCGACCTGAGTAAAATCTTCTTCAGCAAGATCTGCCTCAAAGTTATATTCACTAAATTTTAATAAAGTTTCTTTATTACTTTGGTGATTTACCATATTGAGAGATAATGCTCTCCAGAATTTTCCTTTGTATAGCTTATAATTGCTATAGGTTAATGTTTTTAATAATGAGTTTTTTCTATCATAAAACTCAACTTTTTCTATCCGGTATTGTTTGTTTTTATTGTAAGTAACAATTCGTCTAGTGTATCCAGATTTAGGATCTACAGGGTCTTGTTCTACCAAAAGAAGTTCTCCTTTTTCTTCTAGAAACTTGTAACTGTATTTTTCTACCTCTTGAGAAGAAAGATCTTCATAGGCAAACTCACTACCAACAAAAGGTCCAGATTTATTGTTAGAAGATATTCTTTTTACTCTTTTAATCGATGGTAGAAATAACCATTGATCATCAGATCCTATTTTGTGAGTAAATGTAAGTGTAGAGGTACCTTTTACATCTTTTGGACTATTAAAAACAATCAGGGACTTATCTCCATCTTCGGTTTGTTCTAAGGTTCTGGTAATGAGCAAGCGCTCGCTCTTTTGTCCATTTTTATTTTTTAATGTCATTTTAAGATTTACAATAGAGCTTTTAAAACCTTGGTCAGCTTTATCCGCTGCCTTAGCAATTTGCATACCTCGATCTTCGGCACTTTGTGCGGATGCCATTGAAATACCTAATAATGCTATTCCTGTAAAAATTAATGTTCTCATAATTATAATTTTTTGTTTTAATTTATTTATCAAGTTGTACTTGTGGTTCTAATTTTTCTTTTTTTTCGACCTTTTCTAAAGTTATCTCTGTTACTTCGTTCTTTTTGCTAACAAGTATGAGTAAAGCAGGCAGAAGTATGAAATCAATTATTAAAGCAGATAGAATAATGATTACAGTGATTCTTGCCATATAACTATTTAGAGCAAAAGAAGAAGTGGAGAGCACGGCAAATCCTGCTAGAAGGACAATAGTGGTTGTTACCAATGCTTTTCCTACAGTTTCAAATGCGTAAATAACAGCTTGTCGGGCATCATACCCCAGTTCTCTACGGGCTCTTAAAAATTTACTCATAAAATGTACAGTATCGTCTACAATTATACCTAATGTCATACCAAAAACGATTACCATTCCTGTATTAATCTGGGCTTTGTACATTGCCCAAAAACCGAAACCAACAAAGACAGGAGTAACATTGGGGATAATGCTTAAAAGACCAAGCTTAAAGTTTCTTAGTGCTAGCATCAAGACTAAAGAAATAAGTATTAAAGCAATTATATTTCCCTTAAGCATACTCTCGGCTTGCCTAAATCCTAATTTTGAAAACATTAAAGTCGGACTTACTCCAATAGTATGCATTGGCTTAGGAGTATTGTTTTGTAACCATAACTCGGCTCTTTTTGAGAAAGCAATCATTTCTGCACTAGAAATATTCTGAAGAGTTACCGTAACTCTACTTTCAGATTTGTCCACATTAATTTGATTGTTTAGATCTAATCCAAATGGTAAAGAAAGTTCATAGAGCAGTAGATATTGAGCGGCTTCTTCCCGACTTTTTGGGACTTGATAGTAAGACTCATCATCACCATGCATAGAGCGGTTTACCCTTCTGGCTACTTCACTAAAAGCATTTACATGAATGACTTCTGGTTGTTCCTCAAGCCAATCTTCAAAATTATTAAGGTTTTTGAGATAATTAGGGTTATTGATCCCTCCACTTTCTCCACTTCCTACTGAAAACTCAACATTATAGATTCCTGTTAAATTCTCGCTTATGTAATCGGTATCACTTCTAAATTTGACACTCTCGTCAAAATAATTAATGAACTCATCATTAAATTGATTTTTTGTAGCGAGATAAGTAAAACCAGCTATAATCACCAATGAAATTATGGCAAGTCTTTTAGGTTGTTTTGCTACAAAAACACCGAGATTGGTATACCAACTTGGTTTGTTTACAGCTGCTCTTTGCTTTTCCTTAACTTTTACAGGTAAAATAGCCATAAGAGCTGGCAACGCAGTAGTAGAGTATAAGAAGGCCATTGTCATTCCGAATGCGGTAATATTACCTAAGTCCCAAAAAGGGGGAACATCTCCAAAATTCATGGTCAAAAATCCAATTACGGTAGTTAAACTAGTAATAAGTACAGGCATGAAGTTAAGACGCATAGATTCTACAAGCGCTTCTTTTTTTGTGTAACCGTCTTTACGCATTTTTTGGAGCATAGTAATTAGAATATGAATACTGTCTGCTACAGCTAATGTCAGTATCATAGTCGGAAAAACAGAAGAAGGAGGTGTGAGTTTAATCCCCATAATTCCTACAAAGCCTATGGCACTGATAATAGAGAATAGCACCACAATTAGAGTTGCTAATGTGCTGAAGAAATTTCGTGTAAGAATAAGCGTGGTAATGATTACTATAATAAGCATAATCATGGTGAGCATCAGATCTCTCATTGAAGATTCAAAAAATGCTGTATTAAGAGGTACCAGTCCAGAGGAGTGGACTTGAAAATTTGGGTATTTTTCCTGAAAATCAGAAATAGATTTACGAACAAAAGCAGTTACTTCTGGTATTTCTTTTGCGCTATCTACACCTGGTAGCCTTACAGTGATATTAATTGCAGTAATGCTTCCTTTTTCGTTGAGTAGACGATTAACAAGAAGAGGCTCTTTAAGTGCTTTATCTCTTATCTGTTTGATTTCAGAATTGGTTTTTAGAGCAGATTCATATGATAGATCATCTACATACAAATCATCTCCTTGAGCGCTGGTATGCTGAAAGTTTGTTACCGCATCTACACGAGAAGAATATGGAGTATTCCAGGATTCTGCAGTAAGTTCTTCAATAGCGACTAAATTATCTTTAGTAAATATATCCCCATTAGAGGGAGAAAGTACAATGACGATATTATCATCCTTTGTATACTTATCCTGTAAAGCATCAAAAGCTTCAAGTTCTGGATTAGATTCACTGAAAAACACATGGTAATCACCATCAAATTCCATATTGCCTTGAGAGCCTAGCCCTAGAGCAATGATTAATGTAGTTATTAAGACAGGCCATTTGAATTTGATTACAAATTCTGCCCATTTTCTTGCAAACGCGTTTGTAGCGTCACCTGCTTTTTTTAATGCATTCATATTTGTTAATTGTTAGTTGACCAGTCGACTTGTTAAAGTGAAAATCGATTTGATACGAGTTTTATAGTATGACGATTTGATTATATATAGTTGGACACGGTTTTTAATAAATCTTTAAAAGATCTTTTAAAACAATAAGTTGACCGGTCGTCTATTTGGTTGAGTTATTGTTATGCTAAAATATACTTTACATTATATATAAAAGTTATTTAAATGTTAATAATTGACCAGTCGTCTACAGTGGTTAAAAAAAATATTATGCTAAAAATAATTTTCTAGTCATATCCATTACATTATCCATTGGGTACGAACTTTGCGTTTCTTTCATAGTAGTCATTGCTCCTTTGCCAGCATCTTCGATAAAATCTACCATATTTTCAACATTGATCAATGCATTGATACTACCATTTTTCTGGGCTTCCAATGCAACCGCTATGATTTCAGATTTTATTCGATTATTTTTTTCTAAAATAGCTTCTCTTATGTTATCATTATGTTCGGCCATTTCATTACTTAAGTTGCAACCCATACATCCTTTTTTACATTCCAGTTCTTTTTTAATGATGTCAATTCTATATTCATAAAAGTTAAGTAACCGTTGTTTTGCAGGAAGAGATTTATCATGCAATATTTCTAGAGCAGGAGTGATCTGCATCATAAAATATTTGTTAAGAGCTTTTATTGCAAAATCTTCTTTACTATCAAAATAAAAATAAAAAGAACCTTTAGGAACTTCAGCAGCCTTAACGATATCATTAACACTAGTGCCGTTATAGCCTTTTGACCACATGATCTCCATACCCTTTTCTAAAAGGTAATCGGCTTTTATTTCATGTTTTAAGGTTTTCGACATAAAAGTTTAATTAATAGGAGCAAAAATATGACCAGTCGTCTAGTTATGCAAATATTTTAGCGTTAAAATTTTCTTTACGCCCTAGGTTTAATGTTTAATTATTCTGATTTTTAAATGCTTAAAGAGTGAAATATATCCAAAAACCATCCCTAGTGCAAATGTAGTACTTATTAAAAACAAAGCAAGTTCGAGATTATCCAAGATATGGATAAAGTATATTTTGTGGGGTGGAAATTAAAAGTATAGTAACAAATTACAGAAAATGAATTACAAAAACTTAGGAAATTCTGGAATTAAGGTCTCTTCATTATGTTTAGGAACCATGACATTTGGAGATGGAGCAGATGCGGCTATGTCTAAAAAAATTTACCAAACTTCGAGAGATAGAGGGGTTAATTTTTTTGATTGTGCTAATGTATATGCCAAGGGAGAATCAGAAAGAATTTTGGGTAAGTTGATTTATGAGCATAGAGATGAAGTTGTTATAACTACAAAAGCATATTACCCAACTGGAAATACTGTAAATGATAGAGGATTGAGTAGACATCACCTTACTAAAGAGTTAAATAAGAGTCTAAAAAGGTTAAATACAGATTATATCGACCTGTATTATATGCACTGTTTTGATACAGAAACACCATTGGAAGAAAGTTTATCCACACTTAATGATTTTGTAAAGCAAGGTAAAATTCATTACATAGGGTTGAGTAATTTCGCAGCATGGCAAGTTATGAAGGCTATTTCGATTGTTGAAAAATCTAACTATGAACCGATCACATGTATTCAACCGATGTATAGCCTATTAAAACGCCAATGCGAATCAGAGTTATTACCAATGGCTTATAGTGAGAAATTGGGAGTGACTTCCTATAGCCCTCTGGGAGGTGGACTGTTAACTGGGAAATATCACAATAGCAATGTAGATGGGAGGTTCAAAACCAGTGAAATGTATCAAAAAAGGTATGATGATGAGGTTACTAATAAAACTGTTGATAGGTTTATAAAATTTGCTATGGCAAATGATTATGATCCAGTAAGTTTAGCTATTGCCTGGGTGAGTGCTAACCAAACGATAACGGCGCCGATAATAGGAGCACGAACTGTAGCACAATTAGAACCAGCTTTAAATTCTTTAACTATAGAAATGACAAAAGAGTTGAGAGATGAAATTTCTGGATTTTCCTTGACCCCTACCTTAGCTACAGATCGTAAAGAAGAACAATTATCTACATAAAGATTATCAAAAGTAGATTTGTTTATGCATTCTTAATAATGTTACTACTAGTAGAAAGGGTCAATAAGTTTTTAGAGCACTCGGTAGATAGTTATATTTCCTTTTAAAAGCAGCAGTAAAATGCTGGGGATTTTTATAACCAACCTCATAAGAAGCTTCAGCAATTGTATATTCCTTTTCTGTAATTAACCGTTTGGCGTTCTCCATTCTTAATTGAGTTAAGTATGAGAAAATGGGTTTTTCAAAAACTAATTTGAAGTTTTGCTTTAGTTTAAATTGGTTAATACCAGTAATGATTGATAACTCAGAAATGGTAGGGGGATCTTTAAGGTTTTTTCTTAGAATATCTTCTGCTATTATGATCTTTGAATAATCTTCTTTACTAATCTTTTTACCTGATATAGGGGATTCTCTTTTCTCCTTTAGACAATCAAAAAAGATGGTAAGTATTTCTGTTATTTTTGATTCTAAATAAGCCTTTTTTATACCTTCTTTAAATTTGCAATTAATGATTTCCTGTATGATAGAATATAATTGTGAAGGAATAGGTCTACTTTGTTCCCACATTAAAAAGGGAATATCTTTTTCTAAAGCGTCTCCAAAACCGGCACTTATTTTTTTAAGCGAATCTCCAAAAACACGCTTAAGATATGCCTTGGTAAAAACAATTTCTAGAGTATTTCTTATAGAGGTATCATATCTTAAAACGCCTTTCACTTTGGGTAAATAAAAAAAATTGTAATGTCCTCCAGGAATATTAACAGCAACGCTTTTATCATTTTTAGGACTGTACTTACTACTTCCTTTTATTTCAAAATGTATTTTTAAGAAAGGAAAATCATGTTCGACTTCAACTATAAAAGGGGGGTCAATTCGTTCTTTTCTTATATTTATTTTAATCCCATCCAGAAGTATCTCTTTGGTGTTACTTTTTACAGAAGTATAATCTAGCACGACATTTTTTTCAGACAACTCACGAGTCCTAAGCCCAGGGGCTAGTTTTTTTGTAATGATTTTTTCTGTGAAGACTTCACTTTTAAAAACGGACTTCATAAAATACGTTTCACGGCTTTAATAATACTTTTCACGTTGCTTTTGTCTTCCTACATAAGAATACATTTGCGCCGATTATTTAATCCAAATCTAAATAACGAAAGTAGGGAATATTATGAATATATCAAAAATGAAAATGCTCGAAAAAGCGATTTGCCTTCTTATATGTTTTATAGGAACTGTTGGTTATACCCAACAAAAAACAGGAGGAGTTGAAGGAACAGTCTATACCTCAGACGGAAAACCAGCAGCAATGGTTAATGTGTTGCTTAAAGATACAGATAAGGGAACGATAACAGATAATGAAGGTCAGTTTGTGTTAGCAAGAATTCAGCCCGGAACCTACGCAGTGGAGTTTTCATTAATTGGTTTAGAAACCAAAGCTGTATCTATTACCGTTACCGAAGGGCAAATGGTTCAATTAACAGATATTAAGTTGAATGTTAATGAAGAACAGTTACAGGAGGTAGTTTTGGTTGCAGAACGATTAAATCAATTTGCACACAAAAAGACAGAATTTGTCTCAAGACTTCCTATAAAAAATATACATAATCCACAATCATATACCGTAGTTTCAAATGCTCTAATGCAAGAACAGGTAAGTACAGATTTACCTTCTGCTTTTAAAAGTATTACAGGAGGTGGATATGTAGAAGGAAATGCTGGGTTTGTATCTGTATATGCCAGAGGGTTTAGAACAGATTCTAAAATAAAAAATGGACTTAGAGCAAATGTAAGAACACCTGTTGCTTTGCAAAATATAGAACGTGTAGAGGTTATAAAGGGACCTTCAGCTGTTATTTTTGGTTCTGGGTTTTATGGGGGAGTAGTAAACCTTGTGACCAAGAAACCTTTGGAGAATAGTTTACTTGAATTATCTTACAATTTAGGGAGTTGGGATTTGAACCGACTTACTGCTGATTTTAATACTCCTTTGGATAAGAAAAAGAATGTTCTTTTTAGGGTAAATGGAGCTTTTCATTCTGAAGAAAGCTTTCAAGAAACAGAAAGAAGAAGAAATGTAATGATTTCACCTGCATTTACTTTTAAGTTATCCAAAAGATTTACAATCGATATCAATGCAGAATATTTTAAAACCAATAGAAATTTAAATTTTGCACGTTTTGTTGGACGAGATGTAGAAGCTAATAGTTGGGATGAAATTAAGTGGGACTATTATAACAACTACTCTAGTAAAAAACTAGCTGCGGATATGGAGTATGTGGTCACTCAATTTAACGCAGACTATAAGATAACAAATAATTGGACTTCTAAAACTGCATTTTCATATACCGATTTTAAAATAGACGGTGTATATCTGGCGTTAGACGCTATACAGGATGATTTGCTCGGAAGAAGTGCCATTAAGTTTCTACCCGAAAAAGGAGGGAACTTCGAGATTCGTCAAGATTTTCAAGGAGTATTTAATTTCGGGAATATAGAAAACAAACTTCTTGTAGGAGGAAGTTATGTAAAAGATTATAGAGATTTTACATTAAAAAGAGGACAGCGTGGGTTTTTAAATATCGACACTATTAATTTGGATGACCCTAATGCAGTTATTCCAGAAATTACTAATGCGGGTGTTGATGCTATAGATGGAGCTATTTTTGATACTGAAGCGGGAACTGAAAATTTGGGAATATATCTTTCTAATGCGATTACATTAAGCAAAAAGTTGACGATATTAGGAGGAGTAAGATATGACGAATTTACAAACGACCCTACGATAATAAATGATATGCCTGCACCAAATTTTGGTCGTAACGCAGGGTACACCCAAGACAAAATATCTTATAATGGAGGGTTCTCATATACTCCTTTTGATGAAAAGCTTTCTGTTTTTGGAAATTATATGAATGGATTTAAAAATGTTCCTCCAGGACAAATAAATCAAGCAGGAGATACAGGTAATTTTGATCCTGAAGAAGTGAAACAATGGGAAACAGGATTAAAACTGAATCTTCTTAAGGGGAAAATTAAGAGTACCATTAGTTATTATAATATTGATATCGATAATGCTGTGTTGTCATACAGAGGACAAGGATATGCTTTTCAGGCTCAAGATGGAGAGATTAAAAGTACAGGTGTCGAGGCCGATTTAATAGCTAACCCATTTCCGGGACTTAATATGGTAATAGGCTATACCTATAATAATGCCGAGAACAAAAATCACTCTAATCCCGAAGTTAATGGTAAGAGACTTACATTAAGTCCAGAGACCGTAGCTAATTTTTGGATAAGCTATAAAGCACTAAAAGGAAAACTTAAGGGGATTGGAGCTGGTTTTGGAGGAAATTATATGAGTAAAATTTACGCTGTAGGAAGCCTTACCAATACCTTTTGGGCTAAGGAGTATACTACCTTTGATGCTACCGCCTTTTATCAAAAAGGAAAATATAAATTCGATCTAAAATTCAACAATCTTTTTGATAAAGAATATTATAACGCTTACGGAATACCACAAAAACCTTTTAATTTTATTTTAGGATTTACTTATAAACTTTAATACTTAAAACAACAGGCTTCTCTTTATTCGAGAAGCCTGTTGCTTACATCTTATTTTTATGAAAACAGTATTTTATGTTAAGAGACAAAAAACATTTTTTTTGATCTCTTTTTTGGTAGTATTAATGTCCAGTTTTTTTGTTAATGGACAAGAAAAAGAAACCTCAATACAACTTGTTGATAGTATCTATTCAAAAGAACTTAAGCAGTATCGAAAATTTACTACTTATTTGCCTAAAACGTATTCCGTACCTCATAATAGAAAACATGAATACCCAATTATTTATGTGTTAGATGGGGATAAGAGAAAAGACCTGGTCAATACTATTTATCAATTTTTGGCAGATAACAAAAGACCAATGATTTTGGAAGCAATAATAGTTGCTATTCACCAAATGGATAGATCCTATGAATTAACGCCTAACAAAGGGACTCATTTTTTTAATGGAACATTAATCCCTTCAACAATGAATATGGGAGGAGGAGATTCATTTTACGCCTTTATGAAAAATGAGCTTAATCCCGAAATACAAAAAAGATACAGAGCTAATAACTTTGTAAACCTTGTAGGGCATTCTTTTGGGGGACTTTTTGCATTACACATTATGCAAAAAAATGATGACTTTATTAAAGGGATTGTTGCCATAGATCCAAGCTTATGGTGGAACAATGGTTACCTGGTAGACGATTGTAAAAAATATCTTGAAAATAATAATACGACCAAACCAATCCTATTTCTTGCCGAGGCAGGACCAAAAGAAGACAATCTACATTCTAAGAGTATTGAGAAATTTTCAGAGATAATAAAGTCTAATACTACGCAAATGCCGAATTCTAAGTTTAGATTTTATAAAGATAAGAATCACTATACAGTATTGATACCTGCAATACAAGATGGATTGACATTTTTACTAGAGGACCAAACCTTTAGACACTTGGATTCCAGAATGACCAAAGAGTATATAATTGATTCGTTCAAAAAGAAATCAAAAATGGCTTTAGTAGACATACAACCTTCTAATACAAGGATTGTTACCTATGGTGATTTATGCATGATAAAAAAAATGCCAGAACATGCATTAGAGTTTTACAATTGGGCTATTGAAAATGGTGTACCCAAAAACATCCTCAATAAAAAAATTGAGAAATCAAAAGCACTAATATCTTCTAAAGACTGATAGTATATTGAATTTAGTAAAAAAAATATTTGGAGAAATACACCTTTGGCTAGGTGTGATAGGTGGTATTATACTGTTTGTAGTATGCCTTACAGGTACTATTCTTGCTTTTGAAGAAGATGTAATAGAAATCATTAATAAAGAATATCGCTTGACCGTTAGTGATAATCGCCATAGCATTTATGAAATAAAATCTTTTGTAGAACATCAGAAAAATGTAGAGGTAGTAGATGTCTTTTATCGAGAGGATAATAAAGAAGGATACCCTATTAGTATCGGGTATATTGATAAAAAGAAAAAACAACGAAGACCAGATAGAATAAGTCTTAACCCATATACTTTGGAAGAAGTAGAAGAGTCCGAGTTTTTAAAAGGGCACCATTTTTTTGAAACCATTGCGGTATTGCATAGGTGGTTACTTTTGGATAAAAAAATAGGAAGACCGATAGTGGGCGCTTCGACCATAGTGTTTATTGTATTATGTATATCAGGTATGGTTTTATGGTTACCCAAAAAAATGAAACGCTGGAGTGCCTGGAGAAAAAACCTTACTATAAAATGGAATGGAAAATGGAAACGTATTAATTATGATGTACACAATACTTTGGGCTTTTATGCACTTTTTCCGATGTTGATTATGGCTTTTTCCGGGTTAATATGGTCATATGGATGGTATTATGAAGGTCTAGAAAAAGTACTAGGAGATAAACTAGGAAAACAACGTTTTGAAAAAACAATAGTGCTTCCTCATAACAAAAGTTTTGATGAATCTGTAAAACCAATTGAGAGTCTGGTGACCAAAATGAATTCACATATTGAAGAGCCTGCGAGTTATGTAAGAGTTAATTTTCCACAATCTGAGAAACATACCCTTATGATTAGAAGAAAAAGTAATGGCTTCTTTTCATATGATGCTTCAGATAAATTTCAATTTAATCCTTATACAGGAGAAATTGTAGAAATTGACCTGTTTAAAAACTGGACTGTAAATCAAAAAATAGCAGCACTAATTAGAGCGATACATATTGGATCTGTGTATGGTACTTTTTCAAAAATTATTTATTTCATCTCAGCACTAATAGCTACATCTCTACCAGTTACAGGGGTTATTATATGGATTAATAAATTGAAAAAGAAACGTAAACGTAAACAAAAGCCTATAAAACTATTCTCTATGATTTAATTCATCTCGATCGGTAACTTTTATAGGGATAAAACCATTGTAAGTAAAAGGTGTAAAGAAAAAGGAATGGGGACTTGCATAATTGTGTTGATAGGGATATAACTATTTTAAGTTTTTTTTGTTTATAAGGTTGATAAGAAGTATACAGATAAAATAAAAATTGTAATTGTATGCATCTGTATTGTAAAAACCATTATAAATAAAGTTATTGTAGGGTTATTATATAATCCACTTATGATAAAATTTTTAAATCCCCAATTAAGAATGATGATTTCTTCAAGGAAAAGCCCTTTAGATAATTATTATATGTAATACACTTACAATAAATAGTTCTTATATGGTTCCATTTTTTTAATTCTTAAAATCACCTCCTTTTGAAATGTTTTTGTCTAACCTAAGTTCTTCTGCATCAAAATCATCAAACTTAAAATCTGATATAACTAATTTATGAAGGTTCCTTTTTTTGTTCTTTCTTAATTTGATGGCGTATATCAATTGTTGATGAGGAATCATAATTCCGTTGATATTTTTAAAATCAGTAAACTCTACAGCACCACCTATAGCCTTATACCCTGGAGGGGTTATATATGCTTCTCGAATAGTGTATTGAGCAAAATCCATTATCCCAGTTTTTTTGTTGATCCAGGCGAGGTATTGATCATGTTCTGTATGAGGAACATCTTTACTCCAAGTACAAAACACCAAATCATACTGTTGATTCCTGAATTTTTTTTCTCCCGCATAACTTATTATAGGTGCATTTTTTAAGCGATCTATCATTTCTGTGAAATATTGAAAGGCGGCAATACCAAAGACTCTTTTTCTATTTCCCTTTTCGTTCTTGTCTTTAAATATCGTATCGTTTTTACTTATCTCATAATAATTCCAATTTTGTAAACCTGCAAAACCTCCTTTTTGTCTTCCATCTAAAAAGTGTACTTGTCCATCAAAAGTTCCTATTTGGTATTTAAATTCCATTTCGATATCCATTTCGGGCCATATTTGTGCCATTTTTCCTAGCAAACCTTTCCAGGTGTCGTTGGCATGATAGGAATAAACATTATGATTTTTTAATTTGTCATAGCCTTGTTTTTTCCATGCCTTTTCCAGTAGTTTTTTACCCTTGATTGTATTGTTACTAGTTATGCCTTCTTTTTGTATCATTTTGGGACGTATATCTAATAATCCACAACTGTGAAAAAAAATGGATAAAAGGCATAGTAGTCCAGTGAACTTTATAAATTTTGTTTTCATATGATTTATATTGTTAGTTGAATTAATTATTTGATATGAACCATTTTATAGGTCATTTTGCCCCAAAAAGCTGATGCTCTTTTTCTTGAGATTAAGGTTTTCATGATGCCTGCCATGATTCTATTCATTCGACCACCTATATAGCTTGGTTTATTTTTAAGAATTGCCGAGATACCCTCTTTTACTAATTGATCAACAGGTTGAGGTTTCATAGGCATATTACTGATCATATCTGCATCTGGATTTTCAGTAAGCCCTGGAGTATTTGTAGGACCAGGAACCAGAGTGGTAATGTTGATTCCTTTGTTTTTATATTCAAAATTAAGAGCTTCTCCAAGGTTAAGAATATATGCTTTGGCGGCGGAATAATTTGCTGCATATGGTACACCTTGATATGCCGCTGTTGAAGACACTAATAAAACCCCACCTTTTTTATTTTCTTTAATACGACGAGATGTATACCAATGCGAAATTTTCATTTGGGCAAATACATTTAATTTTATCATGGCTTCAAAATCGATCATTGGTATTTTATTAAAAGCACCCATTCTGGCTCCACCGGCATTAGAAATAACAAGTCCTATATCTAGCTTATCCGCTAGTTTTTCTATATTTTTAATAAAGTTGTCATCAGTTAAGTCCATTGCCATATACTTAACCTGAATGTTATATTTTGTCCTAAGATTATTTGATAGTTCCTCTAAAAGGTTTCCTCTTCTTGCCAACAAAATTATGTTCAAACCTTGATTTGCTAATTGAACAGCAAATTCTTTACCTATTCCTGAAGATGCACCTGTAACAATTGCCCAAGTACCAAATTTTTCTTTAAGCTGTATCATCTTTCCTCTTTGGGATACAAAGATGTATTCTAATTCCAAAATGGTATTCGCAAAAAAGGTCAAAGATTATGCAAATTGGCTCAATCTATACTCTGTGGGAGATTTGTCAAAATATGCTTTAAAAGAACGATTAAAAGTAGAAACAGATTCATATCCACAATCATAAGCAATATCTGAAATTCTGTGATTTTTTGACAGTAGCATTTTAGAGGCTTTTATTAATTTCATTTTTGCAACATACCTTTTTGGGCTTTCGCTGAATTCTTCATAAAACCTTCTTTTAAAAGTAGAAATACTCATTCCACATAAATGAGCGAATTCATTAACGGATAGATTCGAGTATAAATTAGCGTGTACAGTTGCTGCAAACGTATTATGCTTTTTTTTGAACAAAGCAGAAAGGAAATCTAATTGAGATGGTGCTTTTTGAGTTTTACTAATAAGTAAAACAAACTCTTTTAGTTTAGTTTTGATCATTTCTTCATCGGCTAATTCAGGGTAGTTTAAGAGAATATCAATACTCTTTTTATAATTATTGAGTAAGTGATTAATTTGAATTCGTTTTACATTATAATCAACCGAATAAGTAGAGTTTGAAAGATCAAAATGGAATAGTTCTTCAATAACGGAAGGGTAGAGTAGTATGCCTAAAACCTCTATAGTATGGCTTTTAGCTCTTTGATCAGGGGAAGTCTCAAAAAAATAATCAAAACATTTTGCAAGCAACCCTTTGTCTTTTTTGAAAGAGATAAATTTTGAAGGAGTCCTTACAGAAAATTCGCCTTTATTTACAAACATAAAACAAGCCTCATTATCCTGAAATAGTTTAGGGATACGATGAAACTGGGACATTACAATTTTTTCAAAAACAACTTGTCCTTTATATGCTATTATTTTCTGTTCCTTTATCATTTCTTCATGTAAGTTTTTTTTATTGCAAAATAAGTAATAAAAGATATGGATAATATGCGTGAAAGTTCAATAAGTGCCCATTTTGGTTCAAGATGGCTTGTTTGAACCTGTATACTTCAATATGATTCAGTAGTAAGATTGATAAACTACACTTAAAAATTAATACTATATTTAACTATGAAGTCTCTCTTGTTTGTCTTTTTTTCTTTCTGGAGCGTCTTTTTGACGAAGTGTTTAGCTCGATAGTTTAAATTTTTAAAGAACTCGGTTGAAATTTTAACAAGTCGCGTTAAAGTTTTAACCACTTAAGCTAAAATTTCAACTCAATGAGTTAAACGTTTCGTCTTTTTTACCTTCCGGAACGTCTTTTTTACCTTCCGGAACGTCTTTTTTACCTTCTGGAGCGTCTTTTTGACGAAGTGTTTTGTTCGATAGCCTAAATTTTTAAAGAATTGTGCTGAAATTTTAACAAGCCGCGTTAAAGTTTTAACTACTTAATCTAAAATTTCTACTCAATGAGTTAAACGCTTCGTCTTTTTGACCTTCCGGAACGTCTTTTTGACGTTATAGAAGGTCTTTTGAGTTATGTAGATATTAATTCTGTTTCTTTAAAACAGGAATATTTACAAAACTATCATTATACCACTTTACTTCCAAGGGTTCAGAAGCATCGTTAATTGTTTCATGACTTACTTCTTTACCTGTGCCATAATTTAATTGCGAAAAAGGATTCTTATTTACGTTTAGAGATACAAGTAAGCGACTACCTTTCTCTAGTTTTTTACTTACCAGCCTAGTATTGGAGAATGGTATAATTTCAATTTTGTTAGGCTGTAATAGGTTTCTTGTGGTTATATCTTTTGAATAGCTGGCACGACCAATAAAATACGATAAATGAAAATACGTTCCATTAGGCAATACTTCGTACAAAGTAACACCGATATCCATATCTTTCTTATTGATGCTAGCCACTATTTCACCAGAAAAAGATCCATTAACAATAACAGATTCTCTTAAAGGTTCACTGATAAAGTTAAACCCATTGGAGGTTTCAATTTCTTTCTTAATAATAGGGTCTGGGTAGTAATCATTATTATACTCATCTCGGTCGGTAAAATCGACCTGCTGATCGAGAAATGTTTTCTTATCGGGTTTTTGGGAGGTTAGCGAATAAAACTCTTCTGATTTTTTGTGAGCTAAGTACAGTTTTAGATTAGCATTGCTCATGTTATCAATAGATGAAGCACTTTTCCACTCATTGGCTCCCATCACTTGATAATTTATTTTATCACGTAGTATTTTGGGTTTTGCTCCATTTCTGAGAATATAGTCAAACCATTGATAGGTTATTTCAGAAGTATTGATCAAGGCATTTGAGTCTACTGTATAGCCGTTTAATATTGCATCGCCTTGGCGTTGGGCTCCAAAATGGCTATATGGTCCAATAATCAGATAGTGATCAGCTTTTGGATTGTATTTGTAATGCTCTTTTAGATAATACAATCCAGAATTTTGAGAATCATTATAATACCCATCAATGGATAGTATAGGAATATCGATTTGTGCGAACTCTTCTTTATACGGAGCCATATTTCGCCAATATTCATCATAAGACGGGTGTTTTATCCATCGCTGAAACAATTTGTTAGGTGTTCCGTCGATTGAATCAAGTTTGTTATACGCAGTACCGGTTTCCCACCAGGTATCTTGCATTTTTCTGAAACGTCTTCTGTCATTTCCGACTTCATTATCAAGATGTTTGTTGTTGCCAACATAGAAAGACCACTCATAATTAGGATTAATAAAAATATTGTTCTCCATTGGCCAACCTAGACCAGGTCTGGCAGCTACATAGGGGACAATTGTTTTTAAAGCAGGATGAAGTTTTTTACTAGCTGCCCATTGCGTAAAGCCATTGTAACTACCTCCATACATTCCAATTTTTCCATTACACCACTTTTGATTGCTTATCCAGTCAATTACATCATACGCATCATTTCCGTCATATTCATAAGGAAGTATCTCATTAGCACTAAAGCGTTTGCCTCTGGTATATGCAATTACACCGATATAACCTTTGTCTACAGCTTCCTTTAGTTCGTTAAGATCTCTATCTGTATCTCTTACATAAATCGTAAATTGAAAGATGACAGGTTTGGGAGATTCTATTCCTTTTTTTCGTACGACTATAGCAGATATTTCTGCTCCATCCCGAGTTTTGATTAGAACATTATCTTGTACTTCATATAGACTTTTTTCTAGATCTGTTTTTGTTACCGTTGGTTGTTGTATAGATAAGTTAAATTCTATAAGACAAAAAACTATTAAATTCAAAAATGCAGCCATTTGTAGTTTGTTTTATTAAATACCATTCAGTTTTTTAAACTTGATTGATTGTCGGTTTGATATTTCTAAAGATTCTCCTGATTTTAATTTTACTTCTAATCTGCCTTCTGTTGTTTTATTTATTTCATGTATGTACTGTAAATTGATAATTTCGTTTCTATTGATTCTAAAAAAAGTAGTTTTATCTAACATCTTTTCCCATTGCCGAAGAGAGCGTCTTTGAAGGGCTTTTTTATCCTGGAAAAAGAGTCTGGTATAATTTTCAAGTGATTTAATTAGATAAATCTCATTTAGTTGAATAAAAAATCGTTTCTCTCCATCCTTGATAAAAACTTTTTGAGTATTGGATTTATGTTTGTTAGATGATAATTTTTGAAGTATTTCATTTCTTATTTTTTGGATTGCCTTCTCAAAACGTTCATCTCTTATAGGTTTCATAAGATAATCCAAGGCATTAACTTCAAAAGCTTGCACAGCATATTGGTTGTACGCTGTAGTAAATATAACCGTAGGAACATAGTTTAGAGATTCGATTAAGTCGAAGCCGGATTTTTCAGGCATTTGAATGTCTAAAAATATTAAATCCGGAGTTTTTGTTTCGATTAACTCCTTGGCATCATCTGCATTTTCTGCTTCGTCGATAAGGATGAAATCATCATACTTTTTTAAAGCTCTTTTTAATTCTACTCTTGATGATCGTTCATCATCTATAATTATGACCTCGATTTTTTTCATTTAACAGGAATTAAGATGGTTGCCAAAACAGTTTCTTTATTCATTTGCAAAATCTCAAAAGATGCCTTTCCATTATATTCCATTAGTAATCTTTCTCTAAGATTGTTTAGTCCGATTCCCAAAGTATTATTAGCACTTAGAATCCCTGAGTTTTGAACACTGATTTGTATATAATTGTTTAATGTTTCAACTTTTACTTTGATAAAACCACCTTTTTTTCTTTTGCCAATTCCATGTTTGATAGCGTTTTCGACTAACGATTGAATACATAAAGGAGGGATCAAATGTTTTGATACCTTTTCGTCTATTTCAACCGATATCTGTAACCGTTTTTCAAATCGCATTTTTTCTAATTCCAAATAATCTTTTACCAAACTTATTTCATCGCATAGCGGAATCAGTCTTTCTATATTATTGTTTAATGAATTTCTTAGTAAGTCGGATAGTAAATCTATAGCTCTCCTGGCAGAATTCGGTTTTTCGGATATTAGGGATTTGATATTATTTAATGAGTTGAAAAAGAAATGTGGATTAAGTTGGGCAGTGAGGTTGTTGAGTTGTGCTTCTTTGACCTTAATTGTTAATTGAGCATTTTCTTGTACAGTTCGTATTTCACGTCGCGAATAATGATAGAGGTGGTATGCCAATACCCAAATCGACATTAGTCTTATCCCGGTGATAAAAACTTGTAATCTCGTAGTATTGAATAATTCTAAAAAAGAACTATCGTAGTTTTTTAAGATAAATAAACGCACCAGATATAGTTTGCCAATAACTAAAAGCATATAGGATGTAGAAAGTATTACAATAACTAATACAATTCTAGGGATTAGCTTTTTCAAGCTCAGTTCGTTCCAACCTTTTTTTAAAGCAAAATTTCTGTAAGCATGCGTTAGGGTAATACCGATAAACATATCTAATAGCAAATCGGTTATTCCAATTTTCCAGATAAAATTACCGTCAAAAAAGGCTACATATCCCCAATACAGAGAAGTAGTAAGCCACCCTAAGATCTGAATTTTCCAATATAATGATATTTTGATATTACTTTTCAAGAAAAAACTTTTTTAATGAGATAGTAAAGTTATTCTTAAGAGGCTAATCGAGCAAATAAAAGTACAAGAGCGAAAAATAATGTATGATAAGCGATATAGATGGTGTATCTATACGATCACTGGTTATTTATTTTGGTTTAAAGTGACTTATTTGTAATTGTAAACATAAACTTCTAATTCTTTACCATCCTTATCAATGTTCTCATAAAATGAAAAGTTAAGCTTAGTTAATATCTTTTGAGAGGCAATATTTTCTTTTTCAAAAACAGAATAAATAGGCGTGATTTTTGCTTCTTTTGTACCAAATTCTAATGCAGCTTTTGAAGCCTCATAGGCAAACCCTTGCCTTCTATGCTTATCTCTGATTTGCCAACCAATTTGTATTCTTTCGGTATTAGGAATAGGGGTTAGGTTAATAGCTCCTACTAGTTCTAGATCATGGTTTCTTACAACCCAAAAAAAACCTTTTTTAGACCTAACTTCCTTTATTTTTAGTTTTAAAAAATCAGAATAAAATTTATCATCCTTGCCTTGTAGCGGTTTGATATACTTAAAGGTGTCAGGTTCTTTATACATTTCAAGAACTTCAGGAATATGAGTTTCTTCTATTAGATCTAGAAAAAGTCTTTTTGTTTTCATTTTATTTTTCTTTGTACGGGTTATCATCTGTAAGTATGAGACCTTCTCCTGGTTTCCATTTATCATATTCCATATAATAGGCAACATCTTTAGCTCTATTTAATCCTTGAAGGCGAGCAACCAAATGTAGGGCACCATCTATACCGGCAGAAACACCAGCAGTGGTAATTATAGTACCATTATCAACAAAACGTACATCTCTTTTTACGTCTACATTAGGGTAGTTGTGTTCCAGGCGATCCAATGTACTATGAAATGTAGTTGCTGTTTTACCTTCTAATAATCCGGATTTTGCTAATATCAAAGCTCCCGAACATACAGAAAAGTAAAGATCTACATTTTTTCTTTCTTTTACCCAGTTTATAACCTTCTTATCTTCATAAGCGTTTGAGGCATTACCTCCAAAAAAGGCTAAGACATCAGATTCTGGAGCGTTATCAATACTATAATCAGGTATTATTTTTAATATTCCTTGAGATAGAATGGGTTCTTTAGTTTTTGAAACCGTAAAAACCTCATACCCTGCATAAGCAAAAACCTCCATTGGTCCTGCAAAATCAAGTACCTCTACACCTGGTTGTAAATAAAAAGCTATTTTTTTGATTTTCATATTTTTAATTTTACTTAGTTCTTTCTCTGTAACTAATT
Source organism: Aquimarina sediminis (assembly GCF_002895435.1). Lineage (GTDB taxonomy): Bacteria > Bacteroidota > Bacteroidia > Flavobacteriales > Flavobacteriaceae > Aquimarina > Aquimarina sediminis. The sequence goes on along the minus strand of NZ_POYJ01000007.1, from coordinate 41,499 downwards.
GCATTTGACATACATCACATCTTCCTGGTTTTTTGAAAATTTTGTTGTCGCATATATTATCACAAGGAGGACAGACATACGTAGTTTTATGTTTTTGCGCATTAATTGATTGTGAAATGAGAAATACGATGATAATAAGTTTTTGATACATAATATTGTCTTTTAATTCTGGAAGCACCTACAGATGGTATGTGGTAATATTCAGACTAATTTTTTAAATAAAAAGAAGGTATGGTACCTTCTGCGTTTTGAATTTATAATACAGCAAAGGTAAATTGACTTGTGTGTTGTAGAAAGGACAACTATACGCAGTATCCGGACATTTTATTTAACAGAATTGAGATCTGTAGGGATGACTTCTTCATATTTTTTTAGAAGTGCTCTGAGTTGGTTAGTACTTTTTAAACCACATTCTTTAGTAGTATATTCTAAAGTATAACCTTCGGCAAGTAAATGAACAGATTGCTCAACCCTTAATTTTGCCAAATAATCACCAATGGTGATACCTGTAGTTTTTTTAAACTGTCGAGTGAGGTTTCTTACACTCATGTTTACATTATCGGCGATATCTTCTATTGTGAAAGAAGAGGCTAAATTATTTGCTACGAAATCTTGAGCATTATGAATTCGGGTATCCAGATGATTTCTAAATTGAAGAAAAATACTTAGCTGTGGATCTGATTCACTTCGTCTAAAATACATTACTACTTCTTTTGCTATTTCGATGGCAAATTTTATTCCATATTCTTTTTCTACAAGATATAGACACAAATCTATACCAGAGAGCATTCCTGCACTTGTATATATACGTTCGTTCTCTACAAATAATCTATTTTTGAGTACTTCGGTATCCGGAAATTTTTGTTCAAATGTTTCAAAAGCTTTCCAATGTGTAGTCGCTTTTTTTCCTTTAAGCAAACCAGCTTCGGCAAGTAAAAATGCTCCCGTACAAACAGATACCATAGTAGCACCATTTTTGTATTGAGAATGTAACCAATTATAAAAGTCAATGCTTTCTTTTTTGTACGTTACATCAATTAAAAGAGAAAACTTAATACCAGGAACGACTAAAACATCATTTTTACCTAGTGTTACTTCTGTATACGAGATAAGTTTAGAGAAATGCAATCCTAATGAGCTAGAAATCTCATTATTTGAAGAACTGGATATAAAAAAAAGTTGAAGTGCGGCCCCATTTTCTATACACTCATAAAATAGCTGTGCAGGTCCAATAATGTCTAAAGGATGAGTTTCTGGAGGGATAAGAAAATAGATGTTTTTCATGTGCCATTACGAATGTAGAAAAAAGAGAAAAGAAATTTTTAAAAGCTTAGTTAAAATATTTTTTTTGAAGAACCTTTCTTGTTTTAAACCTCTTATCATTATCTGTGAAAAAAGAATTTATTTTCTTGTAATTGGTAACAATTTGTTAAATCTTTATTATGAATTATGAATACCAAGTCTTTACAAAATCTATGTTTGTATAGTTATCAGATAATTGTATTTTTAACGCCTCATAAGTTTTTAAAAGAATTACACAAAAATATTATGCATAGAATACTACTTAATTTACCAAATTTAAATATTTACAAATGAGATATTTTTCACTAATCATCCTCTTATTTTTTACAATACAATCGGGCTTTACACAAATAAAAAATAAATATTCGATATCATTCGATAACGCAGAGCATCATGAAGCGAATGTAACTGCAACTTTTACAAATTTGGAAAGAGGTACGGTTTCATTAAAGATGAGTCGTACATCCCCAGGAAGATATGCATTGCATGAATTTGCTAAAAATGTATATAATGTAAGGATTACCGATAGTAAAGGTAAAGATGTTACCGTTACAAGACCTACATTACATCAATGGGATGTTACTGGACATGATGGTACTATAAATGTATACTATACCGTTTTTGGAGATCGAGGGGATGGTACGTATTCTCAAATAGATGAAACTCATGCTTTGATTAATAATCCAGCTACTTTTATGTACATCTCGAGCTTAAAAGATCGTCCTATAGAGATATTGTATGTAACTAGAGGAGATCTTGGATGGAAAACCGCTACTCAATTAATCCCTCAGGGAGGAAATAGTTTTAAGGCACCGAACTTACAGTATTTTATGGATAGTCCGGCGTTGTTAAGTAACCATGTAGTTAAAGAGTATAAAGTAGGTTCTGGAGACAAAGAATATAAAATTAAGATGGCTTTGCAGCACAATGGTACAGATCAGGAAGCTTCTGCTTTTTTTGATCAGGTAAAAAAGATTGTTGATGAAGAAAAGAAAGTATTTGGAGATTACCCAAGTTTTGAGAATAACGAATATACTTTTTTAGCTTGTTTTATGCCTCAAGTATCCAGAGATGGGATGGAGCATCGAAACTCTACCGTAATTACAAATCCAAGAAGTATTGCAGATGGGGGTATGAGAGACAATATTGGTACTTTTGCCCATGAGTTTTTTCATGCATGGAATGTAGAGCGCATACGTCCGTTATCACTTGAACCTTTTGATTTTGATAAAGCAAATCTTTCTGATGAATTATGGTTTGCAGAAGGGATTACAAGTTATTATACAACGCTATCTCTATGTAGAGCAGGTATTATTAGTCAGGAAGAATATATTGCCAATTTAACCAGAACATATAATGAAGTATGGAACTCTCCTGCACTGCAATATTATAACCCTAGAGAAATGAGTCGCCAGGCTCCTTTTGTGGATGCAGCTACTTCTGTAGATCCAGTAAATAGGGGAAATACGTATATTTCTTATTATTCATATGGGAACATGTTAGGACTGGCCCTTGATCTATCTTTAAGAGGAGAGAAGGATGACCTTAATCTAGATGATTTTATGAAGTTATTCTGGACAAAATACGGCAAAACAGAGATTCCTTACACTATGGATAATCTATTTATTACCTTAAGAGAATATGCAGGATCATCATTTGCAGATAACTTTTTCTCTAAATATATTAATGATAGCGAAGTGCCTGATTTCAAAAAATTATTTGGCAATATGGCGATCTATCTTAAATCTGAAAAAGATCCATATATAGGAGCTGAAATAGAGTTTACAAAAAATGGACTGGCAAGAATATCGGACTATACCAAACAAGGTACACCAGCTTATGAAGCAGGGCTAGAGAAAGAAGATATTATTATTTCTATAGGGAATAAATCATTTTCTGATTTAGAGCAATACCACGAGGTGGTTAACAAAAACAAACCAGGTAAAAAAGTAGTTCTAAACTATAAGAGAAATGGAAAAGACAGAACTACCTTTGTGAAGATAGGGGAGAATCCAGAAGTGATTGTTACCGAGTATTCTAAACCTAACGAAAAGGCATTGCAAAGACGAAAAGATTGGCTTAGTAGTAAAAAATAATACGATCTAGATAGTAAAAATAAAAAAGCCTCAGAATAATTTTATTCTGAGGCTTTTCTATTGTTTAAAGTACTTTATTTAGCGTCTTAATGCATCCAAATAACGATTTGCTTTTTCTAATTCCAGATTTACACGATCCAGTTCTTGTTCGTACTCATCTAATTGAGCATCTACATCTTCAAAATCTTTTAATTTAGTTTTTAACCCTTGCAGATCTACAAAAGACTTTACAATACTATTATACATATTGTATCGATATGTAGAATCCTCTTCGGGAATGGATTTTTGTAAATCCACAATTTTAGAATTTATAAGAGCATTGATATACTGAATGTTTTGCCCAGGAGTATCTAAAGAATCTAATAAAGATCGTATTGCAGTCATTTCAGTAGAAAATTTCTCCTGAAATTGCATTTCAGTCTCTATTGCTTTGGATCGTTCTCTCAATACAGAATTCTCTTTCAAGGGTACTCGGTCGAAATCAAAAAAGAAGGTAACTACAATTAGAGTTACTGTGAAAATAAATAACAATGAAAACTTTAATATACTATTTCTTCTTTCTTTACTATTCTTTGGTTTCATTTTGTAATTTTATAAGTTGGGATTTTTAATCAAGTAGGAAGCTTCTTCTATTTTTTACATCTTGTTTAGCAAGAACCTCTTCCTTAACAAATATATTTGAGTCTGTTTTTTTACCGATGTAGTCTAATTCATTTAGTTTTTTGAATAAGGACATCATTAACTTGGTAAAATTGGATACGTGATTTAGAGATGCGTTAATATCGGTATGTACATATTTTAATTCGATCATTTCAATGAGAGTGTTTTCAAAAGCTCCTTGATTGAGATCACACCAGTCTGATAAATAATTAAGCAATTCTTCTTTTCCTGTACCAGCATAAACATCCAGATTGTTTTTTATTACTCTGGCTAGTGACATTAATTTACAGATCATAGCTACAGGAGGTGCATTTCTGTCATTAATGCGATAATCAGGTAAAATTCCACCAAGATATTGCAAAGTGTTTTGGCAAAGCGTCAAAACCATTTTGGCAAGATCATTAGATTGCTTTTTTTGATAAATTTTCTGTATGATATTCATCGAGTATTTTTCTAAAGCATTAAAAAAAGTACCGATCTCAGAATATGTGTATGATAGATCTTGATGCCCTGATATAGATGAGCAGGGAGGGATAAAATCCTCTGCTAGATAGGGAGCGGCATCTTCTTCAAAAATTATTTTACCTATAGTAATATGGTAGTTTCCAAATTCTTCTGTATTCACTTCATTTTTTCCAACGATACTCAGTTTGTATTCTGGTAACACAAATGGGTGCCTAGGTGGTTCTTCTTCTGGATCAGAATCACCGATCGGAACCCTAACATATGGGTTTACACTCAATACAATATAGCATTCGTTTTCTGTACCACTAATTTGGTAATTAGCAGTAATAAGACTTCCTTCATTTTCTAAAAAAGACGATATTTCTGGTGTTATATGTATGAGATGACCTCCTGATGTAATAGCTCTGCATTTAGTAAGTTGTACTTTAACAGTTTCCTGACCATCAACAGAAAAAACCATTTTTACGGCTTCATCCGTACCCAAATCAGGTAATAAGCCATAGTTATTAGAGTTTAGCCCGCGGGAGCTAATTACTTGTGAGAATTGTGTAAGTGCATTTTCTGTATCAATAAAACGATTTTTATTGATCTTCATTCCGTCAATCCAATTAACGCGATAATAATTGTTATCTTCTACTTTCATTTTCATTAAAATATACCTGTTTTAGAATATTTTATAGTAATATATTCTATGCAATTATTTTTCTTATTCCTGAATATTTCGAGTTCCTTGATTTTAATACTCTTTCCTTTTATTTTTTCACAAAATTCTATAAAAGTTGTTCTTTTACCTTTTGCAGTCATAGGCAACTGTAGGTTATTACATAAATATTTGCTAAAATCTTTGGCACTTGCCTTTTTGTTGGAAACAGCCATGATTTTTGCTGCAAATTGACTATCCTTAATATCAGGAGCTCTAAACTCTGTTTCAGGAGCATCTTTTATTACATCTTTTGGAGCATATTTAATCGTTGATAAAGACTCTTTTGGTTTTCGAATTCGTCTTTTTGGAGCTCCAGATTTTTTCTTAGCAGGAAGAACTTTTATTTTTTTTCTTGTAGCATATCTAGGGTCATTATTAACTACTAGGGTAATGGTTTTTAAACCAGGTGACTCATAGATATATTGAGGGTTTTTCTTGGTAGAATTTACTTTTGCTGTTTCTCCAAATCTCCATTCCCATTTACGAGCGTCTTTGGTTTTATCTTTAATTCTTAATACCTGACCAACTTTTATAGAAGCAGGGATAGTAAAGTTTGCCAATTTGGTAGAATCCAGGATAAAAGCTTTCTCTTTGATTACAATTGTTTGCACTCCTTCACATTTACCATTAACTCTTAGCTCAATTGCGTATTGCCCCGCCTTTTCAAATGTATGGAAAGGAGCTGCTCCGGTTTGTGTTTTAGAGCTGTCTCCAAAATTCCATTCTCTTTTTGTGGCACCTTTTGTATTATCTTTAAATCTAATAATCTCGCCAGCTCTATAGTTTTTTGCATTGATATCAAATTCTATAATCTCGCAAGGTATATAATTGATGTATCTGTATGCAAAAACAGTTGCGGTAACAAAAAATGTAATGATAAAAAACAAAACAATACTTCGATCCATGTAAGTATTTTGTAATGTATCTGTTGGTTTCATTAGTATAAAATTTTATTAGTTTAATACAGTAATATAATATGGAAAAACATTCAACGATTGTTTTTCTAAAATAGATAAAATGTTACTTTTTATAGAATCCCATTCGAAATCAGAAACTTTTACAGAAGGGTTTGGGATAAGTTTTACTTCTATTGATGGAACCAGCCCTTTATTCACTTCAATATTTGTTTTAAATGTTTTTCTAATGGTCACATTTTTGATTTTATCACTACACAATTCATAACAAAGTGCCTTAACATCTTCTTTGGTAACAATCCTATTTCTTGATAGCAATGCTCTTCGGTATGCATATAGTCGTTCATCCATCGTCAGATTATCCTTCCCTTGAAAGGTTTGAGTGAGAAAAACACCTTTTTTTTGTTTTAATTCACTTCCTTTATAGGTATGTAAAGAATTTCCTGTTTTTATTTGATTAGCTTCTTTTCCATTAGTTGTCCAGTATTCTATTAAAAGTGTGTCTTTCTTTTTATAGGGTTTAACAGAGATATAATTTGTCTCTGCTACAGTTTTGGTCATATCGGCAACTTTTTTTTCTAATGTAGCTATGTTTTGATTTAGCTTATTTACATTAGATTGTAAAAAATCATTTCCGTAAACAGAGAAAGCTGCACTTTCATCTTTTAGTAACTCAATAAGGTGTAGTAAGTATTCTTTTGCTTTGCGCGAATCTAGTTTACTTACATTGTCTTTTCGTATAACATATGTTCCTTTTTGATCTTTTTCTGCATCATCCTCTCTAAGATTGTATAATTGCCCAGAAGTATTACTTACGGTTTTAATATCCAAAAATAAATCCATTGTGCTTAATGGTGCAATATCTACATAGTCTTTAAGCTGATAAGAAACAGTTTCTAACTTACGATTTAATACAGGAAAAGCATTAAACGAACAGAATACACTTTTTAAAATAGTACTACTGATAACCTTAGGAAAAACTATTTTTATCCAGTGTAGATCTATAAAATCTTCATTATCTATAAAATTAGTAATTTCTTGTGGAACAACATTGTTACTTTGTAACGAAATATTGGATCTAAAGCTTATAAAATGTTTTTCGTATGTTTTTTTTACTTCGTTTTCTATATTTCTGGTTTTATTGGGTACATGAGAGAATATAGATTCTAAATCCAGAAGATCTGAGTTGTCACTATCAACATATCCAGATGAAACAGTAAGTAAAGAACCGTTGTAATAAAAATCTGCTTGTTTTAAATGGTGGTAAAATAGATCTCTATCCTGAATATCCAATATTTCAAAAAACAAAGAAGCATCCTTTAGATTTACTTCTTGATGATCTGTCTTTATTCCTACATAAATTGTAGAAGAAGGAAGGGGTGTGCCTTCATTATGTTCAGGTGCTATATTTGTTCTTGATTTTCCTTCAATTTCATAGGCATCTTTTTCACATAGAACATGGGTAATATTTACATCTACAAGCTTACTTTCTTGTACAGGAGAGAAAAAGATATTTTTGATGACCTGATCGGCATTTGCACTTTTAATTCTTTTGTTATAGTATAATAGGTTTTCGGGAGTAATAACACTTTCTGGAGATATAGGCTCTGCATAAGCAATACCATGAGCAGGACGAGCACCATATAGTGTTTCTGGTGTCATTAATTGTATGAGTTGCTCGGTTACTCTGGCCTGAGAATTATTGATCTCTCCAGAAATCTTCGCAATTTCAGAAGCGCATGCATTAATAAGAAGGGTTACAATAGGATCAAAAGAGGTTTCTATCTCATTGGGCTGTACTCCCCATAGAGAAGCAGCCTTTTTTATCATCCTGTTTTTGATCTGAGTTTTATTTTCTATACTCATAATTTTAATACGAAAGAGGGGCTATGTAAAACCTTTCTATACATGAAAAAGGCTCATTAGTTAAACAAATAATTCCATGAATTGTTATATCAACACGTTTTTTTACTCTATTTAATTGTAGAGAGCTAAATTCATCTTGTTGTATATCAACTTTTAGAGTAACATTTTTTAACCTTTTTTCTTTACTGATAATACTTTCTCGTAGAGATTCTGTAATAATGTCTCTAAGTTTCTTGGTTGAGGTTAAATTATCAAAATCAACATTCCATATTGTACATCCAAAAGTTTCATCAAAAGTGCACTCTCCATAATGAGTTGTAGTAATCAGGTGGATAAATTTGGAGATAGATTGGTTAATGTCGCATTGCCCTGCTTCTTTGTTGCTAACAATTTTTTTGGTTTGCAGTGGTAAGCTATAATAAGATGGTATCATTGGTTACAGGCTAAGAGGTTGTGTGAAATATATTGCAATTTAATAAAGTTTTGAATACTACAGGCGAATTGAATAAGAAACCCTGAGCATTTTTTTGTATACAAGTTGTTTTTATGAGATAACTAAATAATCTATAATGAAAAAAGGAAAGAAGTTTTTTATATTTGTAGAAATAACTTATTGGGGGCATGAACATATTTTGCAAAATAGTAATGATAGGCTTACTGGGATTGGTGAGCTGTAAGAGTAAGGATGCACTTGCATATTTAAAAGATAAAGATCAAAAAGAGCAAGAATTACTGCCTATTCAAAAAAAATACGGTGAAATTATAGGGGTAGCTCCTCAAGAAATAAAGAATATACCTTTATACAAATTTATCGATAGCTGGATGGGAACTACTTACAAAATGGGAGGAGAAAACAGAAAAGGTATTGACTGTTCTTTCTTTACTCAATTTCTCTACCACGATGTATATAGTAACCTTATTGAGAGAACTGCCGAAAAACAATACATGGCTCCCAGTACAGACAAATTTATTGGGCAAGAATTTTTAAGGCAAGGTGATCTTTTGTTTTTTAATCAAAGAGGTTCTCAACACCACCCTATAACCCATGTTGGGGTTTATCTAGGTAATAATCGTTTTGTGCACTCTACTTCAAAAGTTAGCGATTCTGGAAAAAATGGAGTTCAGATAAGTGATTTTACAGATGGATACTGGCAAAAAATGTTTGTAGCTGCAGGAAGAAAGCCAAAAAATGCGAATAATCATCTAAGTCAGGAGAATTAAAGAATTAAGCAGTAGAATTGTCTGTAGGGGGGTATGAGAGATAAAAAAATTGAGAAAATTTATAAAGAGTTAATAACTGCATATAAAAACTTAAAAGGTGAAGTTTTTGTTGCAGAAATTCTTGAAAATTCTGATCTGGATTTTAGTGATATAGATATTTTTAATAAAAGTACTTTTTCTAGATCATACCGTAGAGATGTTATCGGTTTTAAACTAGATACCTACTCCGATACTAAAGATAAATTGCAATTAAACCTGGCTCGTAATGGAATCTATGATACACTCCCCGAAGGTCTTTTTCATGAGCAGGTAAAAGAAACGAATAAGCTTTCGTACAAAAACTTACGACAAAAACATAAAAAAGAAGAAAAAGACGCAAGAGAATTTTTTACTCCTCTGGAGAATGAATTTTTTGTGCAAAAAGTTCATGTCGAGCAAAAGGAAAGAGATTTAATAAATGAGTTTATAAATCTTAAAAATAGTTTTCTTCTTGATTTTTGGGGATTAGACAAGGATATTCCCGCCACATATAGCTTGAAATTATTAAAGCTATTACCTTTTGCACATAATATATCTGGTAAACCAGATCTTACGGCTTTAAGTCTTGAAAAAATTCTTGGAGAAAAAGTGTGTATAAAGAAAAAACTAACCCCTTATCATCATAAAAATGGTATAAAAAGTAATAATGATACCTTAGGTGTTAATTTTGTGTTAGAGCTTAGTGATTCTCAGGTTTTGTGCCCGGTTTTTGAAATAGAGGTTGGTCCTGTGGAAAGAAAAAATATGCGTAAATTCTTACAAAACGGGGTAGCTAGAAAAATTATTACTACCTTTTGTGACTATTTTATCCCCCTAGAAATAGAAACCAAACTTAATATTACATATTCAGAAAAAGAAAGTGTATTTGTGTTAAACGAAACAGATAACCCAAGACTGGGTTTAACAACAATTATATAAAATGAAAATGATTTTCCTTACAGTTATTAATACAGACGCATTTAAGATAGGTGTAGTGTTGCTTGTTATTACTGTGATCCTTATGGGATTTGTAACCGGATTAAAAAAACTGTTTACCAAAAATAGAAAGAAATTTTTTCTATATATACTAGTGGTATTATTATTATTTGGTGCTACTGCCTTATTAGGTAATGAAAATGTACTTAATAATGTACCACTTAATAACTTTATTAGCTTTCAGGTGGTGTTTTTAATACTTGGGGTTCTACATGTATTGGCATTGCGCAAATTCTTTCCAGATTTATCAGAGACCCGTACTTCTTTCTGGTCAGAGTTTTTGTATACTATAGTTACTGTGTGTATGGGGTTAATGTCTTTTATGTTTGTCATTGGGCTTTACAAACCAGCATACACTTATATTTTCTTGGCATCCGTGATTGCGTTTGTTATTCCTTTTACAGTAGTAAAACTATATGAATTCGCTGTATCTATTCCTGTCTCGGTGTATAAAAAATGGTTTTACCCAATTGATAAAAAAGTAAAGGATCCTAAGGATGAAGAGCTCATAAATCCATTGGTGATATCATTTGAGTTTAATAAAGGAAAGAGCATGGACGAGATTAGCAACTTTAGACTGAAGGCTCCTGAACGTATGGAGTTTGGTAAGCTGTTTTATTTCTTTATTAATGATTATAATGAAAGACACCCTGGAGGGGAGATCAATTATATAGACGAAAAGAACAATCCTTCTGGATGGATTTTTTATTCTAAACCAAACTGGTTAGGGTTTCAAAAATTTATAAACTTTAATAAAACTGTAGAAGCAAATAACATTAAAGAAAATGATGTGATTATCTGCAGAAGAGTTGAATGAAAAGTTAAAATTTTATTAAAAAAAAGGCTTTGGTTTTGAGATTAAAGCCTTTTTTTATGGACTAAATTATGATTAGTAAACTTTAAAATCAAGATGCTGTAATATTTTTCTTTCTTTAGAATGTTTTTTAGCAATTTTACACTTTTTGGTTAATACGATACTTCTAATATTTTGAGTAAATTTATGATGTGCAAGTCACGTTTATTATACATTTTTATATTTATTATTAACTTAAAATTTTATTATTATGTCTTTTAATGCAACATTAGAAGTAGATGGTAAAGCGTTTACAATTCTATCTTTCAATTATCAAACAAAACAGGAAGTTGATCCTACTGGTAGACCATCGTCTGTTAATAGAGCTGGAATGGGGTCATTTACTCTAGAGCTTTCACAAGATGCAGGTTTATTCTCAACTTGGGCGTTTGATAGTTATTTAATGAAAACCGTAACTGTTAAGTACGAAAAGCGAGATACCAAGGCTACACAAAGAACTATTACATTTGAAAATGCTTATCTTGTAAAATACATTGAAGAGTTTGAATCAACAGGAGGTGTTCCTGCTAAGATTACCTGTACAATATCTGCTCAATCATTAAAAGCACAAGATGCTGAGCATGTAAATGACTGGGTGTAAATCGTTTTTTGGCTACATGAAGCCTTATAATGAATATAAAGGGAGTATTTATTTACTCCCTTTCTTGTTAAAACTCGCATGGGAGTTTGTTTTCTTTAATATTTATAATTTATTCATATGTCATTTTTAGCAAAACTAAATATAGATGGGGAAGAGTTCAATATATTGGAATGTGATTTTGGGCTCAAACAAAATGCAGACGAAACCGGTCGCCCCAGTGCAAAACCTAAAGGAGGACAGATAAGATTGCTTATCGAGTCTAATGTGAAATTAGATTTTTTTGAGTGGGCCGCTTCCGGATCCGCTACCAAAAATGGAGGAATTGTCTTTTATCGCAGAGATAATGTTTCTAGTCTTAAAAAGTTAGAATTCAGAGATACCTATTGTTTGGAGTATAGAGAGCTGTTTAATGCTGTGGATGATAAGCCATTACGGATATATTTAACCCTTTCTGCAAAAGAGCTAGTGATGCGAGGAACTACCTTTACCAATAACTGGCCCATGAAGGTGTAATGTGTTATTATGGGTAAGCAGAAAGAAAAAAAAACCGCAAAAGAAATAAAGCAGGAGCTCAAAGATAAATATGGAGCCAGAAAAGTATATGGTTGGTCTGGGTATGTAGATGATCCTGAGGAGGCTGCCATACTTACGCTGATGGAGGATATATCAACCGAGTTAGGGATAATACCTTCTTATTTTAATACAATTGCTGTAGGTGAGGGACTTAATCTGTTTGTTGAATCTAATTATGATCCTGCACCTCCGCACAATGTAATAATTGATCAACAATTAAGTGGCTTTGATGTCTTAGGAACAGATGATTTTGGTTCCGAGTTTTTCCGATATAAAAAGTATCTGCCTAAAACATACAATGAAGGAGCTACTTTAGCAGATTTAAGCACAGGTGCCGAGTTTGTTCAGGAGTCAAGAATTAATGAGTTGGGTAAAACAACTATTTCTGGAACGTTTAAGGATTTAGAAAGTGCTTTATGGGCGTTTGGAGCTACATTAGCACATCGCAAAGATAGGTTTTTGAAAGCAGCAAAGGATTTTGGGTATGGAACACCTACAGAAGACCAACTGGCGTATTGGACTTATGTGTATTATCAAGGAGAAGGAAATGCAAGAAGATGGTTAAAATCTAATAAAGGACTTGATATTACTACTAATAAGTCTGAGAGAGGTCAGGTAAATATACTTGCTACAGAAAGAGTAGCTACATGGAGATATGTACAAACAAAAGGAATATTTTCTGAATGAAACTAATTAGATTATTAATATTCGTTTTTTTTCTTGGGCTACAATTCAGTTGTGTTTCTCAAAAAACAACTAATGATATACCAGTTGAACGGGCAGATCAAATGCTTGGAGAGATCTATAACAAGTATAAGGAAAACCAACATGATTATGCCTCAGAACCTGGTGAAGCAAGAGATACAATACTTAATCGTTTTAAGAAAACCCTAAAAACTATTTTGGATAACCCAAAATTCAAGGAACATGATTTTGAAGAGCTAAATAAAAAAGAAAAGATTATTGTTGCTACTTCTTCAGACAAAAAGTTGAAAATCATTTCTTGGGATGAACTTAATGGAGGAACCTGGCATGTTTATAATGCAATGTATCGATATGTTGAGGGCCCTCGGATGTATAGTGGTCTATTATCGGATAAAAAAGAGTATTTAGATGCGTATCATTTTAAAATATATGATATCGATACAGGCAAGTATTTGGTGAAAAGCTATGGAACTCATGGTAGCGGTAAGGAATTCTATACTTTTCGAGTACTGTCTTTTGTAGATGGTCAAATACAAAATTGTAAAAGTTGTTTTGGAGGGCAGGATTATTTTCTTTTAGAAAAAAACAGAGGAGATAAGGTGTCATCGAAATACGATCCAATACATAAAACAATTCAATATCCAGAGTATAAAGAAGACGAAGAAACCGGTTTTCTAAATCTTACCGGTAAGACCATCACGCTACAATATCAAGATGGTATATTTCATGAAATTGAATAAAAAACGGATCATTGTAAAGTGATCCGAACCTAAAATAGAATACAATGGCATTACAGTCCAATATACAAATTTTTATAGGCGGGACTCCCATATTAACATATAAACGATTATCCTTACAGCAGGATATTGATTCGCATCATATATTAACACTGGTATGTCGTATGGACGTACTAGAACGACTGAATCAGGAAATGGCTTCAGAAAGTAAAAACTTTTTGGGAGAGATTATTACGTTACAGGTGAGCTCTGCAGAAAGCTTTTCGACCTATGGAGATTTGGAGTTTAAGGGAGTGGTCGTAAAAGTGAATAACACCAAAGGCTTTAATAATGGAGCAGAGGATACTGTGGAGATAAAAGCACAAAGTGCAAGTGTCATTGCAGATGATGGTCCTCATTTTGCCTCTCATAATGATGTAAGCCTGGGAGAGATATTAAATAGAACATTTCAAGGGTATGATCAATCCAAATTAAAAACAAACTTCAGTCCTCAGAATGCTACAAATATACATTACAGTGTGCAGCATAATGATAGTGCATATCAATATGCTAGCAGATTGGCAGCGCAATATGGAGAGTGGTTCTACTACGATGGTAAAGCTTTGGTTTTTGGTAGACCAGAGAATAGCGATGAAGTGATATTGACCTATGGTCATAATCTTAAAAAGTTTACGCTGGAGCTTAATCCAATCCCAAATAACTTTAAATATTTTACCAATGATTACCTTGTAGATGATCTGCATGAGAAAACGACTACCGAAGTCAATACAGGAGCAAATGGTTACAATAGCTTTGCCAGTAGTAAAAGCGATCAGATTTATGCCAAAGAAACGAATGTATATCTTAATTCATACAACGATTCTGATCTAAAACAACGATTTGATAATCAGGTAGAGCAACAAAAGAAAGCGCGAGAGCTTAAGCAGGTTCTGATCAAAGGAGTAAGTGATAACCCAGCAGTATATCTGGGTCAAGTTATAAAAATACAAGAAGGAACCACAGCGCAAGGAAGTTATCGTATTACCAAAGTACTGCATACTGCTACAGAAAATGGAAATTATGTAAACCATTTTGAAGGAGTAACAGCAGATATAGATGTTTATCCCAATACCAATCCGATGTCTTTCCCTAGAAGTGAATCTCAAGTGGCAGTCGTGATGGATAATGCAGATCCAGATGGATTAAGTCGTATCAAAGTACAGTTCCCTTGGCAAAGACCAGATGGTGAGACAACACCTTGGTTGCGTATGATTACACCACATTCTGGAGGCGAAAAAGGATTTCATTTTATCCCTGAGATAGGAGAAGAAGTACTTGTCGGTTTTGAAGGTGGTAATGGCGAACGCCCATATGTGATGGGAGCATTATATACTGGTTCTCAAAATCCTCAAAGCTGGGGAACACAAAACAATGATGTCAAAGCAATACGTACCCGTAGTGGGCATACTGTAGAGCTTAATGATACCAGAGGAGCAGAATTTATTACCATTACAGATAAAAACAGTAATATTATTCGTATTGATACCGCTAATAATAATATTGAGGTTTCGGCAGGAGAAACAATGACTTTTATGGCCAAAAATATTAAAATTAAGGCCGAAGAGAATATAGAAATGGTTGCAGGAAATGACTTTACAAAAAGTGTTGCCGAAAACTATAATGTGATGACAAAAAATAACACATTAATTGTTGAAGAAAATCTATCTACAGATTCAAAAAAACAACAAAATGTATCTGATGAAATCATAGTGAGCAGTAATAAACAAAACCTAACCTTATCCTCTGGTAAAATTGTTGATGTACAAAGTAAGGAGAAAGTTAAATTGTTTTAAGGTATTTGAAGAAGTCAGTTATAATATTTAGGTTTCATTAGGGAGTATGGAAGGTCTTCAGCAAGAGTCTAAAGTAGATATCCTAAATGATTTTGGTCTTATGATTAAGCCAAATGGCTTTGTAGGAGACTATGGTTGTATGGTTATTTTTGATGATGGAGTATCAAAAAATGAACTTAGATACAGACTCATTATTAAGCATATTAAAGAGGTCAATGAGTATACCAACTTTTATAGAATAGAAAGAGAATCTTCTGTTTATATAAACGATAAAGAACCAGAGAATTTTATTGATATTTTGGCTTTGCGAGTAAGTAGTGTATTGTATCCATTAGAGGTAAGCACATCCTATAAAGGAACACTTAGTGGGATCGTGAATTTTGAAGAGATAAAGGAAAGATGGAAGGAAGAAAAGAAAAAAATCAAAACAAAGCATAAAGGAGAACTAGTAAATAAATATATTCAGCTAACCGATCAATCGTTAAGATCTTCTGATATTCTTTATCAAAAAATGATTAAGGATTGGTTTTTGAATTTATACTTCGCACCCCTTTATACATCATATTCTGAAGATCTTTATGTAGAAGAAAAAATAAAATATCCGATAGCCGGAAAAGCAACTCCTGTTAATTATAATGTGATTAAAAAATTAACAGATGTAAAGAATAGTAAATCAAATGATGTGATGATCAAAATGGAAGGAGAGATTGATGATGAAAGATGTGCTTTGGATTTGGTGCAAGAATTGGATACACCTTATTATAGGATGATTAATAAAAATGAAAAGGATCTAAAGGGAACATGTAATTTAACGTATCTCCTTAATAGTAATAACGGTATTGTCGAAGGAATTGAAGCTAATTTTGAAACGAAATTTGCAATGCCCAAAAAAGTAACTGTAAAAATGTTTTTACAGGAAGTACTTAAAAGTGAAAATATAGATATAGATGATGATGAGGATAACAGCAAGCCCAAAAAGGGATTTTGGGCAAAATTGTTTAATGTTTAAAATTGATTAGTCATGAGTCAGAAATTTGCAGCCGTTCAAGGAGCAATGTGTGAGTGCCAGTTTGGAGATGGACCAGATAAGTTAAAAGTGCTTTCTCATAAAAAATATTATGCAGATGACGCCGAAGGTTCTGAGAAATTATTGGCTACTTCAATGGAATTGGGTGGAGGAACTTTTGAAAAAAATACTTTTGGTCAATGCAAATTGCAGCCAACAGGTAGTAGCTTTAAGCCATGTCAAATTGTAGTTACGGGCTGGGATGGTTTTTATGAAAATCTGGAGTTTGGAAATGGAGGAAAAGTTTTATTAGAGGACAGTAAAGCTATTTGCCCCATTGCAGGAAGCCCCAGTATAAGTATTATTGATCATGGGCAAAGCCAACCTGGTAGCTCTGAGAGTGCAGAGGATGCTAATTCTGATATGCAACAACAGATGAATCCCATGGTAGATATAAATGATCTTGATGAAGCAGAGTCAGAAATAGAAGAAGTAATAGTTACTTAAAAATATTCATATGCCAGTAGGAATAGAAAAAGTTGCAATTGTTAGTAAGTCTGGGCGAACCACGTCTCCACGAAACTTTGTTATGCAAGCAAATGAAATTGTAGAGATCAAGGCAGAATATTATGCAGATACTCCCGAGGCTCTTAAAGGTCATGCCAAATGGATTGTAAAACCTAAAGATGGAGCACCATATTCAAAAAATGATCAGACAGGTAAAATAGGAGACTCCAGAGGCTTGTCTGTAGAACCAAAATATTGTGGACCAAAGAAACATGTAGTTGAAGCATTTATTGATGACCCTTCTAATACATACCCACAACAACTTACTTTTCAAGCACAGGCGCCACAAAAAATTATTAGTACCAAATGGAGTAAAACCAAAGGAGGAGCAAATGTTGGTCAATCACCAATAAAGTATGGTGATGATATATGGTTGTACGTAGAGACCGAAGGATTAAACGGAGCTATGTTAGATATTGATGTCTACCTTATTGCCAGCATGGGGAGCGATGATAAAATAGCCACATTAGGAGCTGTACCATGTATAGCTGGAGAGGTTAATGTGCATGTAAAGAATACTTATGCCTGGAGGGCAGGTACAGGAGTGTGGACAAACAGTACAGAAAAATTCTATATAAAAATAAAAGTAAGTGGTAGTTCAAAAACTATTTTAGATAAGCATAATGATGACGAACATGCCCGGTTTTTGAGAATCAAAAATGAAATTTCTACCAGACAGGTCGAGCTACACGAAAGTGCAAGACCAGCTACCGTTGGTCAGACAGAAGTAAACATAGAGCGATATGAATTATGTCGTTTTAAAAAAATAACGGTTACCGATGATAAAAAAGATATAGTTGTATTTGATGAAGGAAAACTGAATATTGATACCCAGCGAAAATCAGAGTTTCAAGTATCAGAAACGATTCATTTTGATTTGGATAAATCAGAGATAAGAGGAGATGCAAAAGCTGTATTAAACGGAATAGCTAACTTATTATTGGATAATCCGTATGTAAAGGCAGAATTAGGGGCGCATTGTGATATTAGAGCAGATCATGAGTATAATGATAAGCTCTCCCAACGAAGAGCTGTTGCATCAGTTGAGTATTTGGTGTCCAAAGGAGTATCAAGAAAAATGTTATCGGCACAAGGATACGGTAAAAGAAGGCTATTAGTAGAAGGAGAAGATATTTCTGAAGCAGAGCATCAACTTAACCGTAGAGTGACTATTAAGTTTATGATTTTTGGAGCAGACGCTCAGAGTATTGTTTTTGAAACTATTGCCCCTGATGATTCTAAAAAGAAAAAGATAGCATTAGATATTGATCTGTATGAAACCGATAAATGCCTTAGACGAGACACTAATCTACAGCATGATACCAATGTAAAGGTCATAGAGCTTACTCCTCAAGGACCACAAGGACCCTATGAATATGATGGTACAAGTAAAGTAGAACATGAAGTATACTCTAGGCTTTCTATCTCCTTATTAAAAATCGATGCATTAAAATACATATGGCCTCATAAAAACACTACTAATGATTTTATGTACTATATTAATAGTTGTCGATATTATTCGGATAAAGAAAAGCCTACGGTGGTAGTTAAGGCATATCCAGATATTAAGTGGGATTTTCATTTCTTTTTAAAGCTTAGCAATCCATTATCTGTAAAGTGGCAGGGATTGAATGCTGCTGGAGTCGAAAGAATGAGAAAAGTCAATGGTAAAATAGCGGCACAAAATAGATGGCAACAAACAGAAGCAGCGATGGGGGTTGTTCTAAAAGCCAGTTGGAATAAAATTGATGATTTAAACTACGAAAGAGATTTTGAAGTAACGGCAAAATATGAAGATAAGTTTAAATGGATTTATAAGGTGTTTAGCTCTATACAAGAACTTTCTAAAGGTGTTACAAAAACTACTAAAGGAAAAGCAACACAAGCTCTGGGAAGTAAAACACCTTTCTCTGTAGAAATGGTTCCTCCGAATTTTTGTATAGGAGCAGAGTGGCAATTAGCAAGAGGAGAAATAAACGAAAAACCAATCAAAGAAATAGGTACAGAGTATAAGTTTTACCTTAAATCTGAACCGTTAATAGGAGTTAAGTTAATAATTGATTTATTAGGAGGAGCTATTACCGCTGCTTCATATGCTACTACTGGTAATCCCGTAGCTGGTGATATAGTTCTTGCTATAAGAGAGTGGGCAGAAAAAGGATACAAGTCAGAAGGTGTCGAAGTGAATTTCCGAATTTGGTTTGATTTGATAATTTCAGGAACCATTAATGGAAGTGTAGATTTTAAAAGTAATACAGCTTCTGATAATAGTAGTGCAAGTGCAAATCTTGAAACTAAATTAGGGGTTGAGCTTACTGCAGGAGTCGAACTTACCGCCAAAATTGTAATAATAAAAACAGGCTCCGCGCACGTTAAAGGTCATGCAAGTGCAGGGGTTAAACTAGGGATTACTTCTGGGCACCACTTAAAATATGCTACAAATAAAGGTCTTTATTATAAACCGAGTTTAAAAATAGATCCTTGTGTTGCACAAGTGGTAGTTTATATTGAAGTTGGTCTTTCGTATAAGGTGGTTAGTGCAGATTGGAAGCCAATCAATATCAACGAAAAGAGAAAATTCTGGGATGAATTTGATATAATTAAAAATTTGGAAGATGTTTCTGGTCGAAAAGCAGAAATTCAACTTATAAAACCCTAAAATAAATGAAACACTATAGTATAATAATATTTCTATTCATTAGTATTATGACATCTTGTTCTTCGCAACCCAAACTTGATTTGGCACAAGTTCAATTGCCTTATGATTTTAATGAATTAAAAAATGACGAATTACAAATTGAAAAAGATAAGTTGAAATTCGAAAACCTTATTGTATATACTTCTGAGGATAAAAACTTATTTGTTTTTGATAAGATTACCTTTGCAAAAGAGTTTTCGGATAAATATCATAGTCCGACACGGCTATATTTTTATACAAACGAAAGCTCGAATTCCGTTCAGTTTATTAGGTTAAATACACATGATGGTATTAATGGTGAAAAAATGTATCAAAGTATTTTAAAACTATTCGGAAAACCAATTTATTATAGTAAGGATAAAGAGTTTTTTAATGGAGTTTGGGAAAAGGGAAACACCACATTTTTATTAAAGCAAAATTATACCGCCCAAATAGGTAACGAAAAAACCGTCACTACTGATTTGTATATTTTAAATAATGAAATAGAATCTTTAACTGATTATTATTTCAGTTCAGATTTTCAATATTATAAGGATTTTGTTAATGAAAGAGTAAAAAAACAAAATTCAAATTATACATATCAACAGTTTGCCGAAGACCAAAAAAATGAATTCTTTGAAGAAGAAAAATATCTAAAGCAAATAGAAAAAAACCTTCCTCTTTAAAAAAATAAGAATGATAAGAAAGCCTTATTATATAATTAAGTTTAGTGCTTGTGAGTGTCGATTTGAAATCAGGGTTAATGATCAACCAATCATTCAGATGAATGTAGCAGACGGTCAGGTTTCGTCTCAGGCTCCAATAAATCATGCTATTTCAGAAAGTGGTATTACAGAGATTTCCATTTCAGTATTGCCAGTAATTGGTAGTACACAGTTCTCGGATGCTACAGCGTTTAGTTATGATTGTCATTTGTATGATGTGCAGAATGGATTTATGCATAAAGAGACTTATGAAGGGTATAAGAGTCCAAAAATAACTGATGATAGACTTTTGAGTAGCCTGGCATCTTCAAAAAAAATGGAAGTAGCTGTTAATTACACATTGAATGCCTTATGGACAGAAGGAAAGGATCTTGGGGATGTTGATGATATCGAGAAAAAGTTGAGAATGGTTTATCTTGAAATAGGTAATACTGTTCAAAGTAAAAAATATGAGATTTTTAAGCAAAAGTTATCCAATAGAGAGCAAAATATGGCTACATCTATGTATTTATCACCTGTTGATTCTAGAGCTAGATTAAATAGTTTAATACATGATTTTGATAATGGATTTGATCAAATGACATTATCAGAAGACGCGGTAGTGGTCTATTCTGCATATGGTAAAAAAGCGAGCCTTAAAAAAGTAACAGGTGAGCCTGCCTTGTGTTTTGAAAAAAAAGATCCTTTGGAGCATCTAATGCTTGATCTTGAATTTTATTGGTCAAAAGAAACCGGTCAGTTTGAAATAATTTAACCAATTTATTCCAATGTTGAATAAATATTATCTGGATATGAAAGTCGATTTATTTATAATGTTCTTACTTGTTATTGTGTTAAGTCAAGATTGCCAATCTCAGGTATTAGATTTTGATCTGTATGATCTGGGTTTCTCTGAAAAGATAGATGATATTCTAAAGCAAAATAACCTTAAATTATCAGATGGAAAATCAGATGCTATAACCCTTTTTAGATATGATAGATTTGAAACTACCGATAATAACTTGCTTCAGTTTAATAAAAATTCTTTGGTAGGAAATTCTAATGGGCAAAGTAATAATTTGATTCTGCACTATTCGATAGACGATTATAAGATCGCGATGTATGAGGTGAATTTATACACAGATAATGAGGTTGGGATAATATCCAAAACATTAGAAGAAAAAATAGGAACACCAAGCATTCTTCTATAAATAGCGATGGATTGGAAATGAAAATTTGGAAAAATGACAAAGCTAGAGTTTATTATTTCATGATGACATATCAAGAAGGAAACCTGGGAAGAAAAACTGAATTAACAGTTATTGATATGAAAAGTACAAAAGCAACAGAATGGATTAGTTTTAAAAGCTTTAATCATTATCTATAATTAACATTATTGTTTTTGCGTACTTTCTTTATGGCATAAGCTTTGAATTGTCTGATTTTATTGAGAAAACAAGCAAATAGAAACCAAAGTATACTCAGATATTAAGTGGAATTTATTTTGAAATTCATTATCTTGAAGTCTGTAAATTTTTGCTAAAAAAATACAAAAACATGATAAGTACACTATGCCTTTCATGTAGTATCTTTTATAGATAATTAGATACAAAACTGCAATGTGAGTTTTGATAAGAAATCACTTTCTCTTTGAAAATAGAGATATAGTATCATCAAAATGCAATGTGGTAAAAAAATCAATACCCCTAGTATAGAGAAGATCAAGAAATTGGTTTTCTCAAATCTTTATATGGTAATTATTTTGCTGTATAACAGATAGTGTGTTTCATAAAATTGAATAAGAACGGTTCTTTTTAAGATGATGTGAACCTAAAACAAAAGACTATGGCATTACAATCCAATATTCAAATTTTTATAGGCGGTACACCAATACTTACTTATAAAAGATTATCTCTACAACAAGACATTGACTCTCATCATGTTTTAACACTAGTATGTCGTATGGATGTACTAGAAAAACTTGATCAGGAGATGGCCTCAGAGAGTAAAAATTTTCTTGGAGAAATCATTACACTTCAAGTAGGGTCGACAGAAAGTTTCTCAGGTTATGGTAATCTCGAGTTTAAAGGTGTAGTTGTAAAAGTTAACAATACCAAAGGCTTTGATAATGGTAATGAAGATACTATAGAGATAAAAGCCCAAAGTGCAAGTATTATAGCAGATGATGGACCTCATTTTGCCTCTCACAATGATGCAAGTTTGGCAGAAATACTAGATAAAACATTTCAGGGATATGATCAATCCAAATTAGAAACCAGTTTTAACCCCCAGACCACTTCAAATATTCACTATAGTGTACAGCATAACGATAGTTCTTATCAATATGCCAGTAGATTAGCAGCTCAATATGGTGAGTGGTTCTATTATGATGGAAAAACCTTGGTTTTTGGAAGACCACAAGATAGTGAAGAAGTAGAATTAACCTATGGACATGACCTTAAAAAGTTTACTTTAGAACTCAATCCAATTCCTAACAATTTTAAGTATTTTACCAACGATTACCTTGTCGATGAGCTTCATGAAAGAACTACTTCAGAAGTAAGCACAGGAGTCAATGGGTATAATGGTTTTGCTAGTACCAAAAGTGAGCAGATTTATGCCAAAGAAACCAATGTTTATCTTAATTCATACACCGATTCCGAGTTAAAACAACGATTTGATAATCAGGTAGAACAGCAAAAGAAAACACGTGAACTTAAGCAAGTTTTGATCAAAGGTGTAAGCGATAACCCGGCAGTATATCTGGGGCAGGTGATAAAAATAAAAGAATCTACAACTACACAAGGAAGCTATCGTATTACCAAAGTACTGCATACTGCAACAGAAAATGGTAATTATGTAAATCATTTTGAAGGAGTAACAGCAGATATTGATATCTACCCGAATACCAATCCAATGTCCTTTCCCAGAAGTGAATCTCAGATAGCAGTAGTTACAGACAATGCTGATCCAGATGGGTTAAGTCGTATCAAAGTACAATTCCCATGGCAAAGACCAGATGGGGAGACAACACCATGGTTAAGGATGATCACACCGCATTCTGGAGGAGAAAAGGGATTTCATTTTATCCCCGAGATAGGAGAAGAAGTACTTGTAGGTTTTGAAGGAGGTAATGGAGAGCGTCCATATGTAATGGGAGCATTATATACAGGTGCCCAAAAACCAGAAAGCTGGAGAACTGATAATAATGATGTCAAAGCAATACGTACTCGTAGTGGGCACACAGTAGAACTTAATGACAGTAGTGGAGCAGAGTTCATTACCATAACCGATAAGAATAGAAATATTATACACATTGATACAGCTAATAATGATATTACCATTTCTGCTGGTGAGAATATGACATTTAATGCCAAAAACATGCAAATCAATGTAGAAGAAAATCTGGATATTTCTGTAGGTAAAAATAAATCAGAAAATATCTCAGGAGATTCTTTTGTGAGTGCCACTAACGAAGATAAACAAATAGGAGAAACAATAAAGGTGATAAGTAGTGAGTATAATCAGGAAGCTCAGGAGATAACAACAGATGCAAGTGGAGAAATCAAAACGAACGCTGGCGGTAAAATTACGATTGCAAGTGCAGAAACTGTCGAGTATGGAGAATAAACTTCTGCGTTTGAAAACGATTGTACTAGGCACAATTTTTATAATAAACTGTATCGGAATCGTTTCTTGTCAGAATAATAAATCTGATCACACTAAAATTAATATTACAAAAGAAATGGAGAAATACGAATGGATACCTTCTGCAAGTGCCCCTAAATATAATCCCATGCAAATTCATAAAGGGCGCTTGATATATGAAAATGGAGAAAGTATTTATATTCCTTCAGGGCATACTCTTCATCAAGGATGGGGGAAATCTGGTCCTACTCATATAGTAGGAGAAGATTTTAAACCTATACCAACTAAGTTAGAAATAACATGGGTGTCATACCTTGAAAAGAAGTTTTATAAAGGAAGTTTTGACTTACCCAAAGAAAAAATTGCTAAGCTTTTTAAAGAAGGGTATATAAATCGCTTAAACAAAAAAGATACATATAGTGAGATTAATGTAGGATTAGCACCTGGAGGAGTTGTAGTAGTATGGCTTCTGGGTGGGGGGCGTACAACCGAAATTTCCAGATTTGAGGCTTCCGAAACCGAGATTAGCATCAAGGAGTTTGCACCAGAAGCTATAATTACAATGGAGGAGTTTATAGATGCTGTACTAGAAGAAGATTTTAATGAAGAAGTAAAAGCTAAAATGAATCCCGATAGTATTCCGTTCGGAAAATGGGATATCTATAGACAACGGTTTTCATGGAAACCATCAATAAGATTCCCGAAAAATGGGAAATTAAAAGAAATACGGGTAACCTTTTATAATGGTGAAAGCTTGTATACCGTTGGTACAAATGAGATACTAGATCAATTTTCTGACTATTCTGTTCCCGATCATATCCGGATGGAATGGGTGGATCAAAATGATAATGAATTTGGTGCCAAGATTTATTTTGATGAAAGCGAAATATATAGTGTTTTTCAAAAAGTATTTGAAAAATCTAAAGAGAAATCTGCAGAATTGACCTTAAAAATTGATCAATATAATAGTGATATAACCATTGCTTTACAAAATGATTCGGAAAGAGTAGATATAAAAAAAGCAAGGATAAAAGTATACGAAACTTCTAATTAAGAACTAATATGGGAAGTATAGGATTAACAGCAACATCTTCTGGAGCACAGGAAGCAAGTAAAAACGTACTTAGTGGAGTAAACGTTCAAACCTCTCCTGTTCATGTAGGTAATGCAGAATATGAAGAATTAACCCCAGAAGAAAGTGTGAATGTTACAGCAGCAGTATTTTTTGATGGTACTGCCAATAATAGAGAAAACACAAATATTCGTCTGGAATATGAAAAAATGAAACGAGGAGAACCTCATAATGAAGCATTAGTTCGGAAGTATCGGGATTTTTGGTGGGGAACACCTTGGAGTCCAAATAAAACAGGAAGTTATGACAATGATCACTCCAATATTTCTCGAGTAGAACCAGCTTATGAAGCCGTAGATGAAGAAAACGTTAAAAAGTTTTCTGTTTACATAGAGGGTATCGGAACAGAAAACGAAGGGTCTGACTCTAAAATTGGAATGGGGCTAGGTACAGGTTCCACAGGAGTTCGGGCAAAAGTAAAAAAAGGATGTGAGCAAGTAGCGGATAAAATCGATAGAATCGGTGAGAAAAACATCAATGTATTAACCATAGAGACCTATGGATTTAGCAGGGGTGCTGCCGCTGCCAGAAATTTTATCCATGAAATAACTCAAAGAAAAGGTCAGGTAAAAGAAGTAATTACTACCGGGTCTGGTCAATATGGTGCCGTTTCTACAACTGTTATTTACTATGAAGTAGATAATGGAGCTTTAGGAGAATTCTTAGAACAAAAGGGGATCAAAGTAAAAATGGTTGTTATTCATTTTGCTGGATTGTTTGATACTGTAGCCTCATTAGGATTATCTCATGATAATAATACAGCACAACTAAAACTAAATGCTGTAAAGAAATCTCTCTATGCATTACAACTTGCTGCAGATGATGAGCATAGAAGTAATTTTAGACTAACCGATATTAGAAGTACAGGTAATAGAGGAGTTGAGAAATTTCTTCCAGGAGTTCATTCGGATATTGGTGGAGGTTATGTCCATAATGCAGACGAAGAGCTTCGATTAGAATATACATTGACTGATCTAGGTGATTTAAGAGCAGAACGAGAGTTTTTGATAGAACAAGGTTGGTATAAACCTAATGAAATAGAAGTAAGTGATTTTTGGGGAACCCTTACTGGTAACAGAAAAGGATTGAGTAACAGATATAGTTACATACCATTACAGATTATGGCTAAATTCTCAAAAGACAAAGGTGTTAATTTTATAATGAGTAAAGTTACTAGAACATACCCAATAACTGCCGAGTTAAATTCTACAAAAGCTATTTTGGATGATTATGTTTTTAATGATGGTGTAAAAATGTCTTATAACAATCCAGAACATAGAATTTTGTTAAAAACATTGAGAAACCGTTATTTCCATTTTTCAGCACATTATAGCGGTATCGGTATGGGACCTAATAGAGTACATGGTAATCGACAACGAGTAACTCAAGCAGGATAACCTATGCAGCGCACCTTATCTCATATAGTTCAAACCATTAAACTCAACGGAGAAAGAGTAACCCGTGCGTATACCGCAGAGATATGTACAGAGATAAATCAAGGTAAACAAACCATATATAATGCTACAGGGCTAGAGTTTGATGTTACATATTACGGCAGAAATACAGAAGGATTTTTACAATATCGAATAGAAGTAAGTAAGAGGTTTTTGTTAACCAAAAAGTACAGAGTGATCAAAAAACTCAATAAAGCACAACAGATTGCGCTAAGAGTAGCTGCAATAAATGATGTGTTAGAAATGCAGGTCAGCAAAAATTTTAAGCTTATCAAAATAACAAATACATCAGAAATAAGAAAAAAATGGCAAGACATAAAACATGATTTGCTAGAAGACTTTCCTGATCTCGATAAAATGGTAGATGATTTTGATTGGCAACTGCGAGAAGAAAATATCCAACGGTTGTTTCTCGAAGATAACTTTTATAGTTTCTTTTTTTCAGATCTTTTTTATCATGAATACGAAGGTAAAAAGCCATTGTCAGCAAAAAAAACGATAGCCAATGCTTTGGGAAATATCAATATTCCAATGATAGAACAAAAAAAGATCAGTAAGCAGAATATTTCATTTACAGATGTTACCATTACCACACAGGCAGAAATAGATACAGAACACCCTCAATTTTCCTTGCCTAAATTAAATATGTTTTTAGGGCAGTTGCCAACTAAGGAAGGAAGTCAACATCAATTGCATGTGGATTATAAGGGGCTGTATAAAATAACACCACAACGAGGATTGGTTACTCAGGGTAAGCTCAAGTATGCTTTTGAGGTAAAAGACCTCTATAAAAAAGAAACTACAATAACTTTTAACCTAGAAGATAATGAGTAGTAAAATATATGTTTTAGATGGCGCGCTATTAGAATGTAATCAGGGATTTGTACCTGCCAAGCTTTTGGTAACAGAAAATCAGAAGGTAAAAATACAAGGTAAGTTTAAAGCCACTGATATGGATGTACAAGTACCAGCTACTTTTGGTCAATGCAAGTTAAAACCTACCAGCGGGGGGTACTTGCCCTGTATGCCAGCATTACAAAGATGGACAAAAACTACAAAAACATCATCTCTGGGCGGGAGTAAAAAATTCCTGTACGAAGACTCAGAATGTATGTGTGCTACCGGTGGTAAAGTAACCATCATGCAACCCATGCAAATCAATAGTGCAGGTAGTGTTAAAGAAGAGTTCAAAGAAATAGCCATGACCATTCCAGGTGCTATGTTGGGCAATGATAAAGCCCCAAAAGTAGTCGAAAGTTACTGGATGGATGAAAACGAAGAGCAAAGGATAAATGAAATGGAATATGGAGAAGTGGCAACCATGTACGTAAGAACAGAAAATGTAGATCCCGGGCAGTCGATCACCGTTACTATAAATGAATCAAAAAATAATAAAATTGATGGTGAAAAGACTAAATTGAAGTATAGTGGAACTGTAAAAGAAGATGGAGTAGCAAAATTGAGTTCTGTAGAAACCAATAAAGATTGGAACAAATAACAAAGGTATGAGTAGAACAAGAGAATTATGTATGGATGTTGAGGTAATGGGGAGAACCTTTTGCTTTGAAGATACTGTACTAAAGTTAGTAAGCGAAGAGGAGCCGGAGATTATTCAAGCCTATTTCGCAGAAAAAAAGATCGAAAATGTAGATGAAGGTGCAGGTACTCACACCTACACTTTTGTTAGCGCAAGCACAGACACTGGTACAGATGTAAAAAAAGACAATATAGCTACTGTGATCCTTAAAAAAGTAAACAGTGCAGAAAAAAATAATAAAAAACATACCACTCAGGCATTGGTCAGGGCAAAACTAACAGAAGCCTCCTATGCCAAAGATGCTACCATTACTATAGACCTGTTAAAAACAGTAGAAAAAGTCTCTTATCCTAAGTTAACATCTGCACCGATGGGATATCAGGTATACCTGATCGTAGAGACCAAAAAGCTAAAGGATAAAAAAGGCAAAGTAAAAATTCGTGAAAAAGAAGAGGGGAGTAAACTCTTGAAAAGTAAAGACAAGGCTCTACCTGTTTTGGTATTTGCAAAAAAAGAAGATACTACTACCAATACCGAGGCTAGTGATTGGATAGAGATCGATGTTAAAGAAGAAAATGGTAAAAAAGAAGGTGGTGCAATTGTACTACATAAAGAAGACAAAGGAGACAAGATCGAAGTAGGAATAAAAAAAATACAGTTACGTCCCAAAGAAGATAAGATTAAAACCGAGAGTGAAGATGCTGTAAAAAGCTTCGAAGGCTGGCAGGAAGCATTGTATATTAGAGAAGATGAAACAGAAGAAGGCAAAAAAGCTGCCGAAGAAGCAAAAGCATTAGAAGAAACTCGAAAAAATGAAACCTTTATCACCCTGACACGTGATACAGATGCAGACAAAAAAGAAAATAAAAAGAGTTTTCCTAAAAAAGTGAACGGTCCCGCAGAAATTGGCATTTTAGGCAAAGATGCTATTTTTACAGTAGATGAATATGGTACAACAGCCACTACCGCTGATAAAAATAATATTCGTTGGTGTATTTATGTAGATAGTAAGAAAACGGATATAGATGCTAAAAGTAAATCAGGGTTATATACTTATGCTAAAACAGAATTGGTAGATGTTATAGAAACTACAGCAGAAGATGGTACTGTAACAAAAACTGGAGGAACAAACAAGTTAACTATTGTTTTTGACAAAGCCTTAGAAGGAAAAAAAATACAAATAGAGCCCTACAGAGGAAAACCAGATCATAAATCAACAAAAGGATGGGTTTATGAGAATACCGTAAAAGGTCTTAAAATTGTAAAAAGAGAAACTACATCCCTTTGGCTTCAAACCCAATGTGATAGTGTAGAAAATGCCGGGGAGGTAATCGATAAGGAGTTTAAGAGTTATTTTAAGTTAAAATATAGTACTACAATATATATATATTCTGATGGTAAAATCAGTAAGACTTATTTAGAAAAAGGAGATAAAGTAAGATATGTATATGTTGATAGCAGTGGAGAAGAACATGATTTAGGATCTTTTGCAATTATCGAAGCTCAAAAATGGCTTGATGGAACTAAACATTATTCTAAAACTCAAGTAAGTGGAGAATGGAAAAAAGTTATTTCCGGAGGAAAAACAAGATATTACAAAAAGGATGGTAACAGAAAGACGCTTTTGATGACTCCTTTCTCGGGTTCTCCAAATAAAGTATTTAAATATAAAAAAGGGAATTTAGATTTTGCTATTTACGAAGATACTAGTAGGGAGTATTTTAACCCTGAGGCTTTTTCAACAGTAATAGGAGCATTAGCCAAAGTGAATTTTAATGATTTGGTATCCAATGGATCTGTTTCTACTGATGCAACAGGTGCATATAGTGTAACCCATTTTAATGGAGTTAATATGGATTTTAAATACCTTAGAAAAGATAAGAAAAAAGGGAATATTGATAATGGGATCTATCGAATATTAGTTGGGGATTTAAAATTAGATATAATAAGGCAAAATCAATTTTTAGACGCTCTACATGATTATGGATGGGGAGTGACTAAAAAAAATCTAGCACATAAAACTCATGAAGGTAAAGAGTTAAATCATTGTGAATCAGATTCGCATCATAAAAACCACCTTCACCTTCAGGGCTTTAAACCAAACTATAAGTAATCAAAATTATGAAAACTCCTGTATATTTTATAGTTGTATTTTTTATTTTATCTTGTAATAATTCTAAAAATACAATAGCCTCCAAAAATTCTTTAGAGCTAAATGCAGTATCTATTGTTGATAATAATTTTATTGACAAAATAAGGGAGCTTCCTATTCAACAACTTCCACATGAATTTATAGATTGTAGTACAGACTCTTTACAAGAATTAGAGCAGTCCAATACTATAATTTATGGGTTAAACATTGAAACTGATACGTTACTATCTTTAAATAACTTTGAAGAACCTCTGTTTTATAAATTAGTCAAAGAAAAAATACACAATGAGACTAAATCGTATTCTGAAAAGTATTACTCTTTTCTTTTGGATTATATCGAAGAGAATACGACAGTTTCGTTTTCAGACAGCTATGTGTATAAACGACTAGATAAAATAAATGAAAACATAGAAGTGTTATTAATAATTACTAAAATAATTGATAATAAACCAAATGATTCTCGTATTAAAGGGATTCAGATAGATGTTATTACATATGGTACCTTACTTCAAAAACCGATAGATAGAAAAAGGTTAATTACTACAGGAATTGGACTTGAAGATATAGCATATCACGAATGTTTTACAATAGATGAAAATTACAATATAACAACTAAAAGCTTTATGCATTTGGAAGATGAAGCAACCTCTATAAAAAGAAAGCTAAAAGTAAAAAAAGATGGTCAAATCAAAGTTTTGAGTAATGATGTAAATGTAGGTGATTAGTAAAAGTACTTTGAAAAACTACTCTTTTTGGTTTTTCATCATTTGGATAGGTTGGGCAATATAAATTTTGGATTTACTGGACAATTAACAGGTTATTCAAAAACATCGCTTACAAACGCTACCCCTGCCGCTTATCATAATGATCACTTACATTCCGGTGGAGCACCAAAAAATAGCAGAAATAGGATTGCTTTACAATTCAAAGAAAAAGGCTTATATACGGCAACCGTACCCAGATAAAAGAGGGATGTTACATATTGAAATGTATACAGGAGAAGAAGTTGGTAAGTCATTTTATCCAGGATGGGTACCGTATTCTGAAATGCTACATGCAAAATCAACAAATTTTTCAGTGGGAAGATCTTTTAAAAGGAGAAGGGATCTATTTGATCCTAAAGATTTATTAAATAAGATGCTTATAAACTCAAGAAAAGAGGGGTTAATTAAATAGAGAAAATTATGAAGAAAGTATTAGTTGTTTTTTCCACTTTTTTGATTTTTTTATCTTGTATAAAAGATCAAAAGCGAGCCACTCAAAACGTCAATCAATCTGAGTCTTTATCTAAACTATCAAATAAGAGACAAAATTTTAAAAATTCAGATTCTAGAAATCTGAATAACGATCTCAGTACTCAAAATAATAAAAACGTAACCTTTTTTATTGGGCGAAATAAATTTTCGCCTAAAAAAGTTATAAGTCAACTAGACATGCCAAAGGCTAGTTTTAATCAGAATATTGTTATTGTTGATACTATTGAAGAAGTTTATTTTTATAATATTAAAAGTTACTTAATTCAATGCGAAAATTTTGAAAAGCCTATATGGAGTGGCTTTCTTTCTAGTTTTAAATTTCCTGAATCGTTATCTGATAAAACATTAACTTGTACTGATGAATCTCTTGACCCTTTTGATTGTCTATTTGAATATTTTGTTAGTTCACTACAATGGGACAGAGGAACTGACCTTTTAGAACATAGGGAATATGATGAAGAAACATTTTCTTTTAAAAAGGGGTTTAGATTAAATAAAAACCAAGTGTCATTTTGGAGCTCTATTCAATTATTAAAGCAAACTTATAATTTACCCAATACCATAGAAGAAAATTTTTATCATAATGAATCGGTTAAGATTTGGACGTCTTATGATAAACAAAGCAGTATTTTTTTTAGAATAATAGAAGAAAATGAAATACTTCAAATAGTATTAGATGATTATTCATATAAAACTTTTAAAGAATACAATATGGATTCTAAAACCATTAGCGATATTATAAATGATAATAAGTTTTCTGAAACGAATTGGGTAGATAAAATAACAATGAATAATACTTGGGATTTTATATTATCAACGAATTAAGTATTGTTAACCTGAATACTTTTTTTGTATTAATATATTGGTGAGGTTTAATTTAAAAGGAAGATAATAAAAATACTTTTAGTAATTCGTATGTGCTTTATAATAACTTGTAAAAGTTGGGTTGGCAATAAAAACATCAAAAGAAGATATCTACTACAAAACATAAAATATAATTTGTATGAAAATTTTACTCTCTATCGTTTTGATTGTCATGATTTTAGGTTGTAAGAATAATAGCCTAAAAGTAATTGCTGATAAAAAGAAAGTTCCGAAAAGTGATTTAATTCTTAAAAAAGAAAAAGAGAATAATAATATTAAAGTTCAGACTTTTCCTGTAGATTTTAGGAGAATTGAACCAGATTCAGTTAAAAAAGATTTTAGAACTGATTCATTAGAGGTTAATGAAGCTGTTTGGATAAATAATACTCAATTAATAACAGGAACCATTGACGGAAATAATAATGGTATCCATTTAATTGTTAAGAATAAGAATAATGAATTGATATATATGTCCAAAGGACAATATGATAGCTGGCGTTATGATCTAAATCTTTTTAAGACGGAAAACTCTAATAAGATTATATTAATAAATGAGATTGGAGCGGAAGAGAGTTGGGGTGTAGAAGTTCATGAATATAGTAATGGGATTTACAAAGAAATTGGAGTAATGGATATAGTAGCTATGAACGAATATGAAGAAAGTTTGAGTGTTGTTCCTTTTGTGAAAATTAAAGAATTGGAAAATCAAATTTTAGAGTTTTCTTTTAATAAAGATGTAAAAATCTATGATAATCAAAAAGAAAAAAGTATTTCAGGAGAAAAAGTAAAATATAGATTTGAAAATGAAAAGTTAGATAGGGTTGAATAGTCCTCATAGTTAAGTATTAATAGCTATAAGGATTGAACAACCACTGTACAAGAAGTAGTTACTCCCAAAATTGTAAAACGAGAAACTACATCCGTTTGGCTACAAACCAAATGTGATAGTGTAGAAAATGCAGGGGAGGTAATCGATAAGGGGTTTAAGAGTTACTTTAAACTTGAAACTCCATTTAATACAATACCTCTAAATCATCCAGATAATTTTAAAAATAAATATTACAAACCTTATAATTATAGACTTAAAGAACATAGGGCACCGACATTTGGGGTATTGAGAAGTGCTTTAAGAATTCATACTGCTAGGGATTTATATAGTGATGTAGGGGAACCAATATATGCCATTGCAGATGGAGTTGTAACCGATATTGCTAATTTTTAAAGAGATACATGGCGAATAGAAATAGAACATGAGTATGAATACA
Source organism: Aquimarina sediminis (assembly GCF_002895435.1). Lineage (GTDB taxonomy): Bacteria > Bacteroidota > Bacteroidia > Flavobacteriales > Flavobacteriaceae > Aquimarina > Aquimarina sediminis. The sequence continues at coordinate 7,695 of NZ_POYJ01000007.1, read as the reverse complement.
AAAAAGGTCATAGAATGGTAGTACGTTATGGAGAAGTCAAAAAGGGAAGTACTATTTTGGTAAAAAAAGGACAAAGAGTTTTTAGAGGAGATAAGGTGGCAGAAGTTGACTTGTTAGTCCCTCACGTGCATCAACCTACGGGAGAAAAAAGAGGGATGCTGCATATTGAGTTCTACACAGGGGAAGAGTCAGGAGTATTAAATGATTATCAAGTAACATATGCAGATATGCTTTATGCAAAATCAGGTAAATATAATGGGCAAGCCTCTTTTCAACGTAGAAAAGACCTATTTGATGGATTAGATTTATTAGATAGAATGCTAGAAGCGTCAAAAAAAGAAAACGGAATAAAATGAGAACTATAGTATTTTACTTTACAATTCTAACGATGTTCATAGCTTGTAAAGAATCACAAAAAAATACTCAAAATGGTGATCTATCTAAAAAGGTTGTAATAAACAGCTCAAAAAAAGATAAAGACTCAGACAGCTTATTGTTAACTGCTATAAAAAGAGACACATCAATACCTTCAAAAGAAAGTAAAAAAGTTTACCCTATTTTAGATAAAGAACTAATTGGTTTAGGAGTCAGAGATAGTTTGGCTACAGATGTTTTTAAAAGGTACTGGGTAGATTTCAATGCAATATGTTACCCTTCAGCCTTCTCTTTATATATAGATGCTAGTGCAAAAAAAATATATGCATATGATTATTCATTTTGTTTTGAAGGCAAGAATTTTTCAATACAAGATCTTTCCCTTTCTTATATCTTTCATATAGAAAGCTATCAAGAGGTACAGGGTAATTATCGATTTAAAATAAATAAAGTAGAACATTTATATTCAGGAGAAGAAGTAATTCAATTAGATAAAATTCAAATAAGTTTTTCCAAGGTTAATCTAGTAAATCAGATTTACAAATTAAAAATAAAAGAAAGTGAGGAAGCTCATTATTCAAATATTTTAAGATATAACATTTATGCTTTCAAATCAATAGAGAATAAATTTGAAAAAGAAGATTGTGGCGATTTTGATGGGTAAAAAAATAACCGAACGCTTAAAATTCGCGAAACGTAAGGAATTAAAATTTTATGAACCTGTTTTGTGCTGTAAGACTAACTTTGTTTTCAAGTTGTTAAACTAAATTATAAGTAATTAGAATTATGAAAACTCCTCTATATCTTATCACTATACTTTTTGTTTTCTCTTATAGAAGAAATTTATTATGAATAAAGCAAAAGACGTAAAAATAAGTAGATGTAAATTGTTTTATGGATATGTATTCTTGTGTTTGATTGGTACTAAGGTATATGCCCAGGAAACTTATGATTATAGTTTTTTGGAGGCATATGAGTTTATAGAGCTTCCTTTGGTAGAAAAAACGAAATTTGATAAAAATAGTCCCAAAGGTCATCTTACCTTAAACCAAAAAAAAGCTTTGGGTTTTGAAAAAATAAGTAAGCATTGGAAAAAATCAGATTGTGGAGTGCTACATAAGTTACACTTAACAGAGTTGTACAAAACCTTATTAGTATATGTATATAATTCGCAAAAGCACATAAGCATTATACTTGTTAATTATGATGAACAATACAATATTGTAGGTAAAAAATTAGTCGCTTTTGATGAAAATGCAAAAAAGGCTAAAAATGCAGAATTCTGGGAGATGTCAGAAAGTATAATTACCAAAGACCGCATCCATAGAAAAGATGTTTTGTTTGTAGAGCCAGAACAGATAGAATATGTCAATTTTATCTATAGTGATGATGGAAGAATAATACGGGATATAGACTTTTATAAAGGCAAAATTTCTGATTCTTGCTTTCATAGTTTTGAGCCACAAGAAGTAAAATATGTAAAAGCACTGAATGGTTTAGAAGTAAAAGATCAAGATGGTAATACAACCGGAAAGTTGGAGTATGGCAGCAAAGTAGAAATTATTAAATACACTAATAAAAAGCAATCCATAAAAAATGGAGGGAAGACGATTAATGGAGTAATTGTTGAAATATGCAATTGTGAGGCAGGATATTTTAAAAGACGATATATTTTTGATGGACACTTAACCAAAGATAGTGAGTAGTAATTATTACTTGTATAAGTCGGTTGTTATGGATTTAATGATATTTCTTAATATGAAGCAAAGCAAAAAAAGAGGCTAATTTTTAATTAGCCTCTTTTTTTGCTTTGCAAAGATTATGATTTTATTTTTGCTCATATTCAGAATTCCATTCTGATCCATCATCTCCTTTTTGCCCATCCATTTTGATCATAAAATTTTTGGCAGGGAAATAAGGTTTCATATGGATATCCAGATGAATTTTATCCTTCTGAACAGGATCTTGCTCAAAACGTCTCACAGAAAAATCTTCAATCAATTTATCTGGTCCAGTAATACCATCCAAAAATTTTACGATTTGATCCATAAGTTCTTTACGGGTTCTGGCATTAAAGTTTTCAAAAGCCCTTCTGTTTAAGAAGTCCATTAATACTTTGGTGACATAATCAAACACACGAACAACAGAATATGTCTGTAGTCCCAGGTTATCACCATTAAATAAAGTTTTGGCAGAAAAAGCCATTACTTTACCATATTCATTTACCATAGGTACCAGACCTAGTTTTTCTAGTTGCGCGATTTCTCCTTTTTTAAGATCAAACCGAACACCATCTACCTCGTTCATACCACCGAATTTCTTACCGGCAGTAACCTGAGACATTAGTGTTTTGTATATTTTACCTCCCAAAGCACTTGATGGTGGTACAAATAGATCTTCATCTTCGCCTACTTCATCATGTTTACCTCTTCCGACAAGCCAGTTACATGCCATAATTACATTAGAGCGGTATTTGTCTCCTCCTGTAAGGTTAGCGGCTTCAAAAAGTTCCATAACATCATCTGGCTCATCAAGATGCTCAAAATCAGTAATCATCATTACTTTATTCTCATGGGCAATCTTAGCCCATTTTTCTACGACTTTGTTAGATCCCAGATATCCGGGAACTACTAAGAGTCCGTAGTTATCCCTAAGATCCAAGCGATCATACCCTTGGACCAGTTCTTCTTGTACAGCATCAATAAATCTTGTATTATCGAGATCTTTAAGCTGTTCTAGTTCTGCATTAAGAATATTTACATTTTTTAATTTTTGGGATTCTGTGTTTTTGAAAAACAAAGCTACAGATCTATAAGATTGTTCTAATTCTTTGGTTTGCTCTAGAGCAGTGCCTAAATTTTTCTTAAGAGATTCTGCTGCTATTTCTGATTTTTTCTCCGATTCTTCAACCATGTCTGATAGATCATCAGATGAAGAGAGTATATCATTCCATATTTCTAGAGTTTTCTCTAGTTTTTGGCGTTCTAATTTTTTTGAGGATTCTGTAAGAAATATTTTCTTTCTTGCTTTACGATCAGGGTTCAAATTCTGTACGTCATCTATACATGCTTCTAATAAGTCAAAACCACCATACTTGGCAAGTTTTTCTTCATTTATCTTAAGCTCCTGAGCTGGATTCTCTATTTTTATATTTTTGTCTGCCTTTTTTCCTAATAATGCCATGTAAACTTCTTTTTTAACCTTGTTGTTGTATTTCTGCAATTAACGACTGAATAGATTTTAAAAGAGCTTCTTTGGCTTCTGGATCTGCCAAGGCAGTTTTTAAAATCTTGTTAGATTTAAGTTGTTTGATAACTTTGAGGTACTGATCTTTTTCTGTATTCAGATTATTCAGATATGCGCTTTGATCAATAATCCCTTTTTTACCAAAGTTCCCTAAATGGCTAAATTTTAAAGTTTCTTTTGACTCTACGCCATCGGCATCTTCAAACTCAACTTCTACCTCTGGTTGATAATTTTCAAAAACATCATCAATAGATTTTAGACCGGTAACAACCTTAGGTTTTAAGGGTTGGTCTTGTGTCAATTTCTGAATAAGCAATGTTTTATTTTGTCCTATTTCTAGAATTGCTTCTCCTGCGTCAGTTTTTACTTCTGTTCCTCCTAATCCGTATGTATTGTCCATGGAAAAAGTATTTGTGGTTGCTAAATTATAAATATACTAAATTTTATTGCGGATTATAGGCTTAACTATAATTCCATATCAATTTTTCGTCTTTTACATCTAATTGTACCAGACTTCCTTTGCTTACTTTGCCAGTAATTATTTTTTTAGATAACGATGATCTTAGTTCAGTTCGTATAATTCCTCTTAAAGGTCTTGCTCCGTATTTTGGGGTAAACCCTTTATGAGCCAGAAATTCTTTGGCACCTTCTGTAAGTTCTAAAGTTATTTCTTGCTTATTAAGAGCTTTATAAAGATCTTTCATCTGGATCTCAAATATCTTAACTACGTTATCTTTTGTAATGGGTGAAAAAGGCACTATCTCTGTAAGTCGTCCTAAGAATTCTGGTCTAAAATGTCGAGACATGATTTCTAGAAGATCCGTAGATTTAGGAATCTCTCCATCTGAGAAAGATTTTACAACATGTTCACTCCCGATATTAGAGGTAAACAAGATCACTGCGTTAGAAAAATCTCCTGTTTTACCAAGGCGGTCATTTAATTTTCCTTCATCCAATATTTGGAGAAAAATATCAAAAACAGAAGGGTGTGCTTTTTCGATTTCATCAAAAAGTACTATAGAATAAGGTTTCTGTCTAATTTTATTAACTAATAATCCTCCTTCTTCATATCCAACATATCCTGGAGGTGCCCCGTATAATAACGCTGCCGAATGTTCTTCTTTAAACTCAGACATATCAAACCTAATAATAGCTTCTTCAGTCTGAAATAAAAATTCTGCAAGAGATTTTGCCAGTTCTGTTTTTCCTGTCCCCGTAGGACCAGTAAAAAAGAAAGACCCTATTGGTAGTCCTGGTTTACTTAATCCAGATCTGGATTCAAGAATGGCTCCTGTTATGGTTTGGATTGCATGATCCTGACCAATAACACGTTTTTTTAGGTGGTCTTCCATGGTGAGTAAACGTTCTTTTTCATCTGCCTGAAGTTTACCTACAGGAATACCTGTTTTGTTGGCAATGGTAGAAGAAACATCATTTTTGTCAATGGTTTCTTTTTCTTTGTTAGCCTTGTTTAAAAATGTTTCCAGAACATTTTCTATTTTTTCAATACCTTTTTCTATAGAATTTATTCCTACAAAATTATCATCATCACCTAGATCGGTAAACAGTAAATAACTAAACATCTTGTCTAGATTATCCCATTGTAACTCAAGGTCTGAAATTTTCTCAGCTTCTTCTTTGTCGATATTTTTAATAGTATCGATATGTTTTTTTATAGTATCTACCTTGGCAATTGTAGTTTCGAGCATATATCGAGTGGCAGACATTGTTCTGTCAATAAGGTCTATGGCAGAATCTGGTAAGCTTCTTTCTTTGTTGAACCTCTTAGAAAGACGAATTGCTTCTTCAATAGTGTCATTATCAACATCTAAATTGTGATGTTTTTTATACCTGTCTATCGTATCAGAAATCATTCTTAGTGCTTCTTTTTCGGAGGGTTCATTCAATGATATGATTTCAAATCTCCTGGATAGTCCTTCATCCACTTCGATGTGTTTTCTATATGCATCATTGGTTGCAGTGCCTATAAAAGTAATTTCACCTTTGGCGAGCTCTGATTTTAGGATATTTACCAGACCTTGATTACCATTGTCCTTATCTGTTAGGTTATTTATCTCATCAATTAATAAAACGGGTTTTTCAAATTCTTTTAGCGCAGCGATAATTTTTTTAAATCTATCTTCTACCTCACTTTTGTAACTGGCTCCAGATACCAAATGGATAAAATCTAGTTCATAGATTTGAGCATTTTTAAGAGCATCTGGTACAGTTCCATTTACTACAGTTTCTGTAAAACCATCCAATAGTACTGATTTACCAACCCCAGGATCTCCTGTTATTAGTACATTGGGTTTAGAGTGTCGCCCCAATATTTCTATAATCATCTTTGTTTCGGCATCTCTCCCCGAAATGACATGCAGTGTCTTGTTTTTTGCCTCAAAGGTTTTGTCTATACAGTATTCTTTTAAAATGCCCGAATCAGATTTCTTTAGAATACTAGAACTCCCATTTTTAGGCTTTTTTTCGCCGTTAGAAGATGGTGTATTTATATTTGCTGCTATCAAAACATCATCTGCCTTGAGAGGTAGAGTCTTTAATTGTTCATAAGAAAACCCAACACCGGGAGTACAAATAGAAACTAATAATGACAATGGAGTGATTTCATCTTCTCCTAATTTTAGTTTAATGCTATCAGCTTCATTAAAAACAGCTTCGATAGATTTGTCACCTTCAATCTTATCAGGTATGTTTGTAGCTCTTGGTAGGACTTCTATTCTTACTTCTGACCACTCTTCAAAATAATAAATGTCGGCATCAATTTGATTAAAAAAATCTTTTAATCCTACATCCTTATGTAGTAAGGCTTTTAATAAATGTGCAGCGTTATATTGATTATTATGGTACTCTTTAGCAATCGATTGCGCTATATGAATAGTGTTTTTAACCTCTGTAGATAGGGGGTATTCTAATGTTTGCATGAATGTATTTTAAATAAGTCGGATGATTGTAAGCCAAAATATCACCATTTCTATTTTTTAGAAATTATAAACAGAATCATGTAAATAATAACAAAGAATAGGGTTTAGGTTTTAAGGTTTAATGATGGGGAATCAAAAAACTTTACCAAATATAATAAAAACGATGATTTTTTTAACTTTTATGATCGCATTTTTAGAGTACTATCGAAAAATAAATCTTATTTAATAGGTTTTTTATAAATCCTAAAATTGTCTGGTGTAAAAAGTGTAGTAATTAAGTTTAGTATTACTTGATAATATGAGGTGAGTTACTTTAGAAGAGAGCTTCTTTTAAGGAGAAAAATACTTATGATTTTTATGCAATAGAGTGTAATATTTTTTTTGGTTGATATTCCTATCTTTAGATTACACAAAGGTCTTTGTTAGTATTTCGAGTGTCAACAGGATTATCCGGAAATTGGTTATAAAAATAAAAGAATATGCAAACATCAAAAATTCAATTCATAATAAGCTTTTTATTTATTATAGGGTATATGATATTGGTTACCATAATTTTGGTTGTAGAAATAAGTGATACTTTAAATATGAAAGCAGGAGGGAACTCTATGATGGGAGAATTGAAAATACTTTTAGGGGTTCTGACAGGGGGAGTAGGACAAATACTAAATTATTGGTTTAATAAGCCCAAAGAAGCATAAAACGATAATTAGTTTTTACATTTACATAGTATATATTTCTTTTATAATATGCTATGGTCGTTTTATGGTTTAATAACCTTTTAGGGGTTAAGGATAAATTACTTAGTCTAAAAAAACTTTTTTTTTATCATTTTATTTTTTCTGAAAAATGCTAAATTGTTTTTGCATATTGATACAAATACTCTAATGAATATATCCGCTACCACTAAAGCGGAACTAATTTCAGTCGTTCAATTTAGAACTTACAAGAATGATTTTATTGCATAAAAACACAAAACTCCTTTAAATCAGTATTTAAAGGAGTTTTTTAGTGACCCCGAGCATTCGAAGTTCGAACTTTTTAGTAAAATCTTTGGAGGAGATTTCAGAATACGCAAAAGAGTATCAAGCTTTATTGATAGCTTGCTAACATCATTCTCCAATAAAAATATTTAACT
>NZ_POYJ01000006.1 GCF_002895435.1 Aquimarina sediminis | reverse complement strand
TATAAGACAGGTGATTTGGCTCGCTGGACATCAGATGGTAGTATAGAGTTTTTGGGTAGGATAGATGATCAGTTAAAGCTTCATGGAGTTCGTATAGAGCCCGGTGAGATAGAGAGTCATATAAATGTTATCCCGGAGATTGTTGATTCTGTTGTTGTAGTTAATGAGGTTCATGGGGATAAGTCTTTGATTGCATATTATGTTTCTACTGTAGATCTTTCTGTTTCCGAGCTTCGTAATCATTTATTGGAAGAGTTACCCTTAAGTATGATTCCGGGATATTATGTTCGTTTGTCAGAGATGCCTATGACTTCAACGGGTAAGTTGGATCGTAAGTCATTACCTTCCCCAGAAGGCGAGAAGGTTGCCTATCAGGCAGCTTCTACTCCCACAGAAAAGCAATTAGTTACCCTATGGTCTGAGTTGTTACATCTTGAATCAGATCAGCTTAGTGTAAGTAGTAGTTTTTTTGATTTAGGAGGTAATTCCCTTCGTGCAGTTGTTTTGATCAATATGATCAGCAAGTTGTTTTCGGTTCATCTTGTTTTGAAATCATTATTTAAGTACCAGGATATTTCAAGTTTGGCTTCCTATATAGATAGTTTAGAGAAAGAATCTTTTATAGCTATTCCTAAGGTATCAAGCCGAGAGTATTACCCGCTATCTTCAGCCCAGCAACGTATGTATTTCTTGTATGAGTTTGATAAAGATTCTTTGGCATATAACACGACCAAAGTTGTTTCTTTACAAGGTGTTCTGGATAAAAAGAAGTTGGCAGCTTCATTTGATCAGCTTATTTCTCGGCATGATGTTTTTCGTACTTCTTTTGATTTTGTAGATGGTCACCCTGTACAATTGGTTTCAGATTCGGTAGGTTTTTCTATCACATATTTAGAAAAAGGAGAAGACATCCGTGATACGATCACCGATTTTATAAGTCCCTTTGATCTTAGTGTAGGTCCTTTATTACGAGTTGGTATTATTTCGCTAAGTTCAGAAGAACATGTTATGATTGTAGACAATCATCATATTATATCAGATGGAGTTACCAATGGTGTTTTGATGCGAGATTTTATGTCTTTTTATCGTGGAGAATCATTACCAGACCTTCGTATTCAGTATAAGGATTATGCTGTTTGGCAGCAAGGTGAGTCTCAACAAGCAGCTATGGCTAATCATCAGGCGTATTGGTTGTCAGAGTTTAAAGAAGAAGTTCCTTCTCTTGTTTTACCTGGTGATTATTCGGGATTATCCACTACGGGTAATCAAGGAGGTATAGTTCGTTTTGAATTGGATGCAGAAAAGACAGCTAAGTTGCGATCATTATCAAAAGAAGAAGGTACGACTTTGTTTGTTGTCTTATTGAGTATCTACAATGTACTGTTAAGTAAACTTTGTAATCAGGAAGATATCGTTATCGGCACTTCGGTTGCTGGTCGTCATCATGCGGATTTAGAGAGTGTTGCAGGTGTTTTTATCAATGCATTAGCCCTTCGTAATTATCCTGATGGAGATCGATCTTTTCTAGAATTTTTGAGAGGCGTTAATGATCGTACCTTTAGTTCTTTTGAGCATCAGGATTATCCTTATGAAGATTTGATAGACTCTTTGAATTTGAAGAGAGATACCAATCGTAATCCTCTTTTTAATGTGATGTTCGAGTATTTTAATTTTGAGCAACCCAAGATGGAAATTCCCGGTCTTACGTTATCACCATTTGATTATGATGTTGAAGTAACCCGTTTTGATCTGACTATGGCAGTTACAGAGGTTGAAGATAAGTTGGCATTAAACTTTCAATATTCGAGTTCCCTTTTTAGAGAGAGTACTATACAACGTTTTGTTAACTATTTTGAAGTTTTAACCGATGCTATTCTAGGAGATCCTGTTATTTTGCTTAGAGATATTAATGTTGTTCCATTATCAGAGCAGGAATCTTTGATTCAGGTATATAATTCTACTTCTTTGCCTTATAACAATGAGGAGGGTATCATTTCTGTTTTTTCTCGGCAGGTTCAACAATATCCAGATCGTAGGGCATTATTTTTTGGGGATAATGAGTTAACGTATTCAGAATTAGATTTACGATCTAATCAGGTTGCACATTATTTGATATCCGAGGGTATTGTTCCTGGCAACATTGTTGGTTTATTGTTTGATCGCTCACTTGATATGATCATTGGTATTTTGGGTGTTTTAAAATCGGGAGCGGGATATTTACCATTAGATCCAAGTCTTCCGGAGCAGCGTATCAGCTATATGTTGGATCAAAGTCGTGCTGCTTATTTACTATCTCATGATACTTATGTTGATGATTATTCTGCCTATCTTCCAGTTACTTCTATAGCTTCCCCTATTATTACTTCGCAGGATGACTCTGAGGTATCGATTTCTATAGGATCAACAGATTTGGCATATTGTATTTTTACATCTGGTTCTAGTGGTCATCCCAAGGGGGTAATGATGCCTCAGGGTAGTGTTATTAATTTGGTAAAAGGTCTAAAGGATCGTGTTTATGATAGTTATGGCGATAGGGCATTACGAGTATCATTATTAGCATCTTATTCTTTTGATGCTTCGGTACAGCAAATTTTTGGTAGTTTACTTCAGGGTCACAGTTTATATATTGTAGATGATCAAAGCCGCAAAGATGGGGCAGCATTACTACGCTTTTATAATGATCATAGTATAGATATTTCTGATGGTACTCCAACACATTTGGGATTATTAGTTCATTCTTTACAAGAAGGGTCTACTTTGGATAGTTTATCGAGTTGGATATTGGCAGGAGAGGTTCTTCCGGTAGATTTGGTACGATTGTTTTACGCCAAATTGGGAGCAGGTACACAATTGTACAATTTTTATGGTCCTACAGAGACCTGTGTTGATTCTACGAGTTATAAGATAGATATAGATAACCTGGATAGTTATGATAGCATTCCTATAGGAAAGCCATTACCTAATGAGCGGGTATATATTACCGACAACTACGGAGGTTTGGTTCCTATGGGTTCTATAGGGGAGCTATGTATTGCTGGAGATGGTTTGGCATTACGATATGTTGGAGACCAGTCTCTTACTTCAGATAAGTTTGATTCAGACTGGATCGCTTGGGAGGATCGTGTATATCGCACGGGTGATCTGGTTCGATGGTTAGCCGATGGTAATTTAGAGTACTATGGTAGGATTGATGATCAGGTTAAGTTACGAGGATATAGGATCGAGTTATCGGAGATAGCGCATCAACTTAGCCGATATTCGGGTATTACTCAATCTGTTGTTAAGATACAAACTATTGAAGAGGAGAAGTATGTTGTTGGTTATTATGAGTCTTCAGAGCCACTGGATACCTCAGAGATTCGTAAACATTTATCACTTCATCTTCCGGAGTATATGATTCCTTCGTATTATGTTCATATGGATCGTTTTCCATTGAATTTGAGTGGTAAGATAGATCGTAAGTCATTGCCGGATTATGAGCTTCAACAAGAGGCGACCTATGTTGCTCCTACTAATAGCACAGAAGAGAAGCTTGTAGGGATCTGGTCAGAGGTACTCAAGCTGGATGCAGATGTAGTAGGTATCGATAGTGACTTCTTTGATTTGGGAGGGCATTCTTTGAAATTGGTGTTTTTAGCTAATAAAATAAAAAAGGAATTCAATGTCAAAATCTCTTTAAAAGAAATCATGGCGCATCCAACGATAGCCTATTTAGGAGAGTATATATCAGATGCTGTTAAGACTAATCACCTGGATATTTTGCCGGTAGATTCTCGAGAGTATTACCCACTATCTTCGGCGCAGCAGCGTATGTATTTCTTGTATGAGTTTGATAAAGATTCTCTAGCATATAACACGACCAAAGTTGTTTCTTTACAAGGTGTTCTGGATAAGAAGAAGTTGGCAGCTTCATTTGATCAGCTTATTTCCCGGCATGATGTTTTTCGTACTTCTTTTGATTTTGTAGATGGTCACCCTGTACAATTGGTTTCAGATTCAGTAGGTTTTTCTATCACATATTTAGAAAAAGGAGAAGACATCCGTGATACGATCACCGATTTTATAAGTCCCTTTGATCTTAGTGTAGGTCCTTTATTACGAGTTGGTATTATTTCGCTAAGTTCAGAAGAACATGTTATGATTGTAGACAATCATCATATTATATCAGATGGAGTTACCAATGGTGTTTTGATGCGAGATTTTATGTCTTTTTATCGTGGAGAATCATTACCAGACCTTCGTATTCAGTATAAGGATTATGCTGTTTGGCAGCAAGGTGAGTCTCAACAAGCAGCTATGGCTAATCATCAGGCGTATTGGTTGTCAGAGTTTAAAGAAGAAGTTCCTTCTCTTGTTTTACCTGGTGATTATTCGGGATTATCCACTACGGGTAATCAAGGAGGTATAGTTCGTTTTGAATTGGATGCAGAAAAGACAGCTAAGTTGCGATCATTATCAAAAGAAGAAGGTACGACTTTGTTTGTTGTCTTATTGAGTATCTACAATGTACTGTTAAGTAAACTTTGTAATCAGGAAGATATCGTTATCGGCACTTCGGTTGCTGGTCGTCATCATGCGGATTTAGAGAGTGTTGCAGGTGTTTTTATCAATGCATTAGCCCTTCGTAATTATCCTGATGGAGATCGATCTTTTCTAGAATTTTTGAGAGGCGTTAATGATCGTACCTTTAGTTCTTTTGAGCATCAGGATTATCCTTATGAAGATTTGATAGACTCTTTGAATTTGAAGAGAGATACCAATCGTAATCCTCTTTTTAATGTGATGTTCGAGTATTTTAATTTTGAGCAACCCAAGATGGAAATTCCCGGTCTTACGTTATCACCATTTGATTATGATGTTGAAGTAACCCGTTTTGATCTGACTATGGCAGTTACAGAGGTTGAAGATAAGTTGGCATTAAACTTTCAATATTCGAGTTCCCTTTTTAGAGAGAGTACTATACAACGTTTTGTTAACTATTTTGAAGTTTTAACCGATGCTATTCTAGGAGATCCTGTTATTTTGCTTAGAGATATTAATGTTGTTCCATTATCAGAGCAGGAATCTTTGATTCAGGTATATAATTCTACTTCTTTGCCTTATAACAATGAGGAGGGTATCATTTCTGTTTTTTCTCGGCAGGTTCAACAATATCCAGATCGTAGGGCATTATTTTTTGGGGATAATGAGTTAACGTATTCAGAATTAGATTTACGATCTAATCAGGTTGCACATTATTTGATATCCGAGGGTATTGTTCCTGGCAACATTGTTGGTTTATTGTTTGATCGCTCACTTGATATGATCATTGGTATTTTGGGTGTTTTAAAATCGGGAGCGGGATATTTACCATTAGATCCAAGTCTTCCGGAGCAGCGTATCAGCTATATGTTGGATCAAAGTCGTGCTGCTTATTTACTATCTCATGATACTTATGTTGATGATTATTCTGCCTATCTTCCAGTTACTTCTATAGCTTCCCCTATTATTACTTCGCAGGATGACTCTGAGGTATCGATTTCTATAGGATCAACAGATTTGGCATATTGTATTTTTACATCTGGTTCTAGTGGTCATCCCAAGGGGGTAATGATGCCTCAGGGTAGTGTTATTAATTTGGTAAAAGGTCTAAAGGATCGTGTTTATGATAGTTATGGCGATAGGGCATTACGAGTATCATTATTAGCATCTTATTCTTTTGATGCTTCGGTACAGCAAATTTTTGGTAGTTTACTTCAGGGTCACAGTTTATATATTGTAGATGATCAAAGCCGCAAAGATGGGGCAGCATTACTACGCTTTTATAATGATCATAGTATAGATATTTCTGATGGTACTCCAACACATTTGGGATTATTAGTTCATTCTTTACAAGAAGGGTCTACTTTGGATAGTTTATCGAGTTGGATATTGGCAGGAGAGGTTCTTCCGGTAGATTTGGTACGATTGTTTTACGCCAAATTGGGAGCAGGTACACAATTGTACAATTTTTATGGTCCTACAGAGACCTGTGTTGATTCTACGAGTTATAAGATAGATATAGATAACCTGGATAGTTATGATAGCATTCCTATAGGAAAGCCATTACCTAATGAGCGGGTATATATTACCGACAACTACGGAGGTTTGGTTCCTATGGGTTCTATAGGGGAGCTATGTATTGCTGGAGATGGTTTGGCATTACGATATGTTGGAGACCAGTCTCTTACTTCAGATAAGTTTGATTCAGACTGGATCGCTTGGGAGGATCGTGTATATCGCACGGGTGATCTGGTTCGATGGTTAGCCGATGGTAATTTAGAGTACTATGGTAGGATTGATGATCAGGTTAAGTTACGAGGATATAGGATCGAGTTATCGGAGATAGCGCATCAACTTAGCCGATATTCGGGTATTACTCAATCTGTTGTTAAGATACAAACTATTGAAGAGGAGAAGTATGTTGTTGGTTATTATGAGTCTTCAGAGCCACTGGATACCTCAGAGATTCGTAAACATTTATCACTTCATCTTCCGGAGTATATGATTCCTTCGTATTATGTTCATATGGATCGTTTTCCATTGAATTTGAGTGGTAAGATAGATCGTAAGTCATTGCCGGATTATGAGCTTCAACAAGAGGCGACCTATGTTGCTCCTACTAATAGCACAGAAGAGAAGCTTGTAGAGATCTGGTCAGAGGTACTCAAACTAGATGCGGATGTGGTAGGTATCGATAGTGACTTCTTTGATTTGGGAGGGCATTCTTTGAATGCAATTCAAATAGCAAATAGCATAAAGCAAACTTTTGAAATCCGCTTGAAGCTTGTCGAAATTTTCAAGAAAAGAACAATCCGACAAATATCAGAATTGATAGAAATGGATAAATGGTTAGAAGGAGAAGACCAGAGTACGAATAATGAAAAGGTAGAACGTAAAGAGACCATTATATAAAAAGAGGCTATTGTTTTTTGGTATTATAAATAAATCAGCATGCTCAGAATTAAACTTCCTTGTGGGGGTGCATAATAGTAAAATACAAAGAGTAGAATAATTGTACTCAGAACAAACACAAACATCAAATTTTCTAAAATAGCTAAGTATTTTATTCGCATTACGTAATTACAACTTAATGTTAGATAAATAATTAGTGTAAAACTAAGCTCACGCAAGTAAATCCTATGGAAGAATTACTATTAAAATTAAAAGAACTTGATATTCATGTAGCTGTCGAAAATGACAATTTAAAATTGAATATTCCGGAAGGTGTGGATGAAACTGTTTTACTTAAAGAAGTAAAGGAAAATAAACATGAATTGATTGATTATATCCTTAAAAGAAAAAAGCAAAAAAAGAATTTTAAAAAAATTCCTAGATCCAATCGCAATACCTCTACTAGATTAACACCGGCTCAAGCGAGATTATATGTTCTTCAAGAATTAGTAAAAGATTCTATTGCATATAATATTCCTTTTGCTTTTGAAATAAATGGATCTGTAGACGTTAATCGATTACAAACAGCACTTACCAGGTTAATCGAAAGACATGAAAGTTTACGAACCTATTTTGTAGTGGATAAAAACTACAAACCTGTTCAAAAAGTATTAGAAGAGTTTGAGTTTGTTTTAAAACATGATATTTGTGAAGAAAAGGACTTAGAAAGCATCATTCAAAATTTTTCTAATCCTTTTGATCTGCAAAAAGCCCCACTTATAAGGGCAAATTTGGTAGAACTCAGTAGTACTCATTTCATTTTATTAATAGATATTCATCATATTATATCAGATGGAATCTCGTTTCAGGTTTTTTTAAGCGATCTAGGAGCATTCTATAGTCAACAAGAACTACCAGAGCTTTCATTACAATATAGAGATTATGCACAATGGTATTATAGTATAGAACATCAATCCAATCTCCAAGAGCAAAAATCGTTTTGGTTACAAGAATTAAGTGGGTTTAGTAATACTGCAATACTTCCTACCGATTTTGCCAAACCAAAGGAGATTTCTTTTGAAGGAGAACAAATTCATTTTAAAATAAATGCCAAAAGAAAAAGGATATTGGATGGTCTTAAGAAAAGTACAGAGACTTCACTATTTGCAGTTCTTATTTCTTTTTATGGGCTTTTTCAATCAAAACTTACAAGCGTAGATGATCTGGTAATAGGTACACCTGTAGGAGGAAGAGGGCATGGGGATTTGGATCAAATAATCGGAATGTTTGTTAATACTTTGGCTATTCGACTACACCCCAAAAGTAATACTAACTTTAGAAGCTATTTAAAAGGAGTGGGTAAAAAAACGCTAACCTGCTTTGATCATCAGGAATATCCTTATGAAGAATTGATAGAAGATCTGGGGTTGACTAGAAGTAATAAAATAAACCCCTTATTCAATACAATTATTACATTAAACAATATCAAACAAACAGAATCAAGACTAAGTGATTTCAACATAAAACCATATGAGATTGCTAAGTCGACATCCAAGTTTGATTTAATGATTCATTTTAACGAAATAGACAATGAGTTAGACTGCACATTTGAATATAGTACCCATTTGTTTAAAAAAGAAACGATCGAACTTTTCTTTACCTACTTTAATAATTTAATAGATCAGGTGGGGGATAATGAACATATATTGTTAGGAGATGTGTCTCTGCTGGATAAAACTACTCGTCAACAGTTACTAGAGTTAAATGATTTTACAGGTGTAAAATACCCGGATCAATTAACACTAGTAGATATGTTCGAGAGTCAGGTAGCTAAGACTCCAAATAAATTGGCATTGCTTATGAGCGATGATACAATGACATATAAAGAGGTTAATCAAAGGGCCAATCAGGTAGCAAGAATGCTTAGGTCCAACGGAGTAAATCGTGAAGCAATAGTCGGACTTTTAATGGGCAAAACCTTTGAAACGGTTATAGGGATGCTAGGTATTCTTAAAGCAGGTGGCGCCTATTTACCTATAGATGTAACCTATCCTCAAAATCGTATACAATATACACTGGAAAGCAGTGGAGCAGAAATTGTATTATCGGTAAGGGAGCATGAAAGTAGTATAGAAGAAAAAAATCTCTTGTTTTTATACATTGATGATGCTGCAAGTATAAAGGATACTTCAAATTTAGATACTGTTAATACCCCCAACGATCTATGCTATGTGCTCTATACCTCGGGAACTACCGGAAACCCAAAAGGAGTAATGATTGAGCATCGTAATGTGGTTAGATTATTATTTAATGAGTCTTTTCAGTATACATTTGGAGAAGATGATGTCTGGACGATGTTTCATAGTCATTGTTTTGATGTTAGCGTTTGGGAAATGTATGGAGCACTCCTTAATGGAGGAAAACTAATTATTATTCCTCCCGAAATAGCTAGAGATCCTTTGGCGTACATGCAAATATTACATAAAAATGACGTTACAGTACTAAATCAGACGCCCACAGCATTTTATAATCTGGCAACAGAAGTAAAACGAGAGGGGATTACACTCCCAAAACTTAGATACGTAGTATTTGCCGGAGAAGCATTACTACCTTCAAAATTAAAAGATTGGTTTGCGGTGCACCCCAATACCAAGCTGATTAATATGTATGGTATTACAGAAGTAACCGTACATATGACTTATAAAGAAATAGGAAAATTTGAGATAGAACATAGTGTTAGTAATATAGGTAGACCATTACCAACAGGTTCTATATACCTATTAGATGATCAGATGAAATTGGTTTCCCAGGGAGTTATAGGGGAGATTTATGTTGGAGGAGAAGGTGTCGCTCGTGGGTATTTGAATAATGAGGCGCTAACAAATTCTCGTTTTACGGATAACCCTTATAAAAAAAGTGATCGACTATATCGATCAGGAGACTTGGCAGTACTGTTAAGTAATGGAGAGTTGGAGTACAAAGGTCGTACAGACCATCAGGTACAACTTAAAGGATTTAGAATAGAACTTGGAGAGATTGAGCATCAATTATTAAGTAGTGAGTATGTCGAGAACGTAGTAGTTTTGGATAAAAAGGATAAAGGAGAGGATCAACCATATTTATGCGCATATATTGTAGGAACAGAGAAACTATCAGTAGAATATTTAAGGAATTATCTGGCAGAAAGAGTACCTTTTTATATGATACCTGCCTACTTTATGCAAGTTGATAAAATACCATATACAACTAACAATAAAGTAGATCGCCAAAAATTACCAGCACCTATCCTTACAGAATTACAGGATTATAAAGCCCCGGTAACTCACGAACACAAAGTGATGGTAGAAATATGGATGAAAATTCTATCAGCTAGTAAAGTTGGGATACGAGATAATTACTTTGTTTTAGGAGGAGATTCTTTAAAGGCAATTGGGCTTGTCGCAGAGATTAACCAGAAACTAAATAGCGCATTAAGTATTGCCGATTTATATATATACCAAACAATTGAAGAGCTTAGTTATTTTTTGAGTAAAAATGAAAATAGTAATCAAATAAATAGCTACAAGATAGAAGCCGAAAAAGTAATTGAACGCTTTGAAAAAGAATATAGAGCTAAAGAAAAGTTTAAGGACTCTTATGAGGCTGTATATCCTATGAATGGAGTAGAAATAGGAATGGTTTTTCATACCATGAAAGAGCAGAGTGAAGATAAAAGCATTCATACTATAATTTATCACGAACAGAATGTCTACCCTTTACCTCTTGAGAATTTTAGCTTTGAAATTTTTCGGAAAGCACTCGATTTAATGATCGAAAAACATTCTGTGTTAAGAAAAATATATGATTTAGATAATCTTGCACATATTGTTCTTAAAGATATTGATCCTCAAATCGATTATATAGATATATCTCACTTATCCAGAGATGAACAAGAAAAATTTATTGAAAAAAAGAAACATGAAGAAAGACTTAAGGGAACAGAGTTATACTTCTCTTTAATATGGAGAATGACCATAATTAAAACGTCTCCATTATATCAATATCTATTGTTTGATTTTCATCACTCATTATTTGGTGGATGGAGTTTAAACTCCTTTACAACAGAATTAAACAATATATATTATGAATTATTAAAAGATGACCAGTATAAACCAAAACTCTTAAGAGCTAATTATCGTGATCAGATATTAGGAGAAATAGAAGCTTCATTAGATACCAAAAATATAGAATACTGGAAAGAAGAGCTTGATGGTTATAAGCGATTACAATTTGTAGAAACCAAATTGAAGCATGAATACAAGATGGATAAGTATGATTTGGGCGAAGATTTTCGAAGAAAATTAGACAGCGTCGTACAAAAGCATAACACCAGTTTCAAACATCTTTGCTTTGCTGCTTATATATACGTTATGAAGATGCTATCGCCAGCGAATGATGTAACGGTAGGAATAGTGGCTAATAATAGGCCTTTAATTCCTGATGGAGATAAATTACTAGGTTGTTTTTTAAATACAGTTCCTTTTCGGGCCAAAATTCCTCAAAATATCACTTGGGGAGAATATGTAGACTATATTGAAAATAAACTTAGAAAATTTAAGGAGCATGAAAAAGTGCCATTTTATAAAATTTTAGAAATTACAAAAGAACCAGCCGAAGAAGGAAATCCAATTTTTGATACTTCCTTTAATTATATGGATTTCCATATTTTGAATGATATGGTTAGAGAAGAATCATCTGTTGTCATAGAAGAAGGTGTCGTTGGATTTGATAACTATGTAAATAATAATACATTATTTGACATGCATGTTACCGCGTCTAATAATGCATTCAAGCTATGGTTGGCTTATTCTACAACGATAATAGATGATGCTTTATCTTCAAGAATATTTGAATGTTTTAAAAGAGTACTTACCTCTTTTATTTATAATGACGATACTTTAATCAATCAAAACGATATCCTTAGCGAAAGCCAAAAGCATTTATTAGCTAGTTTTAATGATACCTATCGTTCTTATGATTCTGACAGTACGATCCATAAATTATTTGAGGATCAGGTTTTAGAGACTCCGGATGCTGTTGCTTTAACATTTAAAGGAGCTACCTTAAGTTATTCAGATGTAAACAAGAAGTCTAATCAGTTGGCAGGTTTGTTACGTAGTAAAGGAGTTACCAACAATACGATAGTTGGCGTTATGCAACAGCGCTCTATGGATATGGTAATTTCTATTTTGGGTATTCTCAAGGCTGGTGGAGCGTATCTACCTATTGATCCTGATTATCCGATCTCTCGTATTGAGCAGATGGTTTATAATAGTGGTATGTCATTATTGTTATCAGATGATGATTTTGTTGGATCGGTCATTGATCGTGTAACATGTTTAGATATAAGAAGTCTCGATTGCAGCGGGTTTGATTCTGTGAACTTGCCTTATATAAGTTCAAGTTCGGATTTGTTGTATGTGATTTATACCTCTGGCTCTACGGGGGTTCCCAAAGGAGTAATGCTCAACCATGGTAATATGACCAATCTGATGGATTATCATATCAATAGCACTTCTATAGATACTAGTTCAGTGTTGCAGTTTACGACTTTAACATTTGATCCTTCTTTCAAGGAGATTTTTTCGGCTTTACTTACAGGAGGTACCGTTCATATGATAGAAGATTCAGTTTCTAAGGATTTTTCTAAGGTTTTGAAGCATATAGAATCTCATGCTGTTCGTACCATTTTTATGCCTTCTTCGGTGTTGAATCAGATTTTTAATTCTAAGTTATATCAGGAAGAATTACCTACTACTTTGCGAAATATTGTTACAGCAGGAGAGCAAGTTGTTGTTGGTAATTTATTTAAGCAATATTTAGAGGATCACGAGGTTTGTTTACACAATCATTATGGTCCAGCCGAGACACATGTAGTTACCACTAATACGATTCATCCTGGCTCTGGCGTTCCTACGATGCCAGATATCGGCAAGCCGATTCAAAACACTCAGATTTATATTCTTAATCCCGAGATGCATCTTCAGCCTATCCATGTTGCCGGGGAGTTATATATTGGCGGCAAACAGGTTGGTGTTGGATATATCCAAAACCCAGAACTTACTGCCGAGCGTTATATTGATAATCCTTATGGAGAAGGTCGTTTGTATAAGACAGGTGATTTGGCTCGCTGGACATCAGATGGTAGTATAGAGTTTTTGGGTAGGATAGATGATCAGTTAAAGCTTCATGGAGTTCGTATAGAGCCCGGTGAGATAGAGAGTCATATAAATGCTATCCCGGAGATTGTTGATTCTGTTGTTGTGGTTAATGAGGTTCATGGAGATAAATCTTTGATTGCATATTATGTTTCTACGGTAGATCTTTCTGTTTCCGAGCTTCGTAATCATTTATTGGATAAGTTACCCTTAAGTATGATTCCGGGATATTATGTTCGTTTGTCAGAGATGCCTATGACTTCAACGGGTAAGTTGGATCGTAAATCATTACCTTCTCCAGAGGGTGAGAAGGTTGCCTATCAGGCAGCTTCTACTCCCACAGAAAAGCAATTAGTTACCCTATGGTCTGAGTTGTTACATCTTGAATCAGATCAGCTTAGTGTAAGTAGTAGTTTTTTTGATTTGGGAGGTAATTCTCTTCGGGCAGTTGTTTTGATTAATATGATCAGCAAGTTGTTTTCGGTTCATCTTGTTTTGAAATCATTGTTTAAGTACCAGGATATTTCAAGTTTGGCTTCCTATATAGATAGTTTAGAGAAAGAATCTTTTATAGCTATTCCTAAGGTATTAAGCCGAGAGTATTACCCACTATCTTCGGCTCAGCAGCGTATGTATTTCTTGTATGAGTTTGATAAAGGAAGTACTACCTATAATATGCCAAGTTTTTTCCGTATTAATGGTAAATTAGAAATATCCAGGTTAGAGCAAGCCTTTAAAGCCCTGGTAGAACGTCATCAAAGCTTACGTACAGTATTCCAAATGATTGATAATGCTCCAATACAAAGAATATTATCGGGGGAGTCTTTTGAAGTTGCTAGATATAAAGCAGATGCATCAGAAACAAGCAGTTATATCAATAAGTTCGTTCGCCCTTTTGATCTTTCATCAGAGTTACCAGTTCGAATTGGACTGATTGAAATATCAAAAGAAGATGCCCTATTAATGGTGGATATGCATCATATTATAAATGATGGTGTTTCTCATGAAATTTTGCTTAAAGAATTTTGGTCTTTGTATCATAATGAAGTATTACCAGATTTACGTATTCAATATATAGATTATGCGGTTTGGCAACAGAGTGATGCTCATCAGGATTTAGTAGTCAAACATAAACAATATTGGTTAGAGGTATATTCTGAAGAAGTATTCTCGCTTGATCTTCCTATCGATTATACTCGATCATTATCCCGTAGTGATCAGGGAGAGGTTCAATCGATTAAATTTAGTGCTTCCAAAAGTGAGCAATTAAGACAATTGTCTCGTAGCAAAGGGGTAACGATGTATACCTTGTTTCTGGCGATTTACAATGTGTTACTAAGCAAATTATCTAATCAGGAAGACATTGTAATAGGAACTTCTACAGCGGGACGTCATCATGCAGATTTAGAAGGATTGGTTGGTATGTTTGTAAATACGTTGGCATTGCGTAATCATCCTAAAATGAATTCTACATTCGAAGATTTTCTTTCAGATGTACAAGAAAATACGTTATCGGCGTTTGATCACCAGTTATATCAATATGAAGAATTAGTGGATGAGTTAGAGCTTTCCAGAGATGTTGGTCGTAACCCATTATTTGATGTGTTTTTCTCTTATCAACAACAGATAAATCAATTGAATTTGGGAGAGTCTGATCTCAAAATTGAAAGCCATGGAGCAGTACGTAGTGTGGCTAAATTTGATCTCAGTTTAGAAGTGTTAGACTCTGAAGAAAGTATAAGCTTGTCTTTTAACTACGCTATAGATCTGTTTAAATCATCCACTATAGAACGTTTTTCTGAATATTTAAATCGAATTACCGATGCCATACTTTTAGACAGCACTCAGTTATTGGGAGATATAGAAATTTTGTCTCCTCAGGAAAAAAACATGTTACAGATTACGTTTAATGATACTGCTGTAGATTATGATTTGGATAAAACAGTATTAGACTTGTTTATATCTCAATCAAAAGAGACACCGGATGCAGAAGCGATTATCTTCGGACAAGAACGACTTACGTATAGAGACCTGGATGTACGTTCAGATTTGTGGGCACAACATTTGGTTAAGGAAGGTGTTACCTCTGGAGCTATTGTAGCTTTAGTTATGACACGATCAAGCGAGATGATCACGGCTATTTTGGCAGTAATGAAGGTAGGTGCAGCCTATTTACCTATTAATCCTGATCAGCCGGTATATAGAACTCAATACATGCTTAACGAAAGTAAAAGCACATATACTATTACCAATATATCGGTAATACCCGAAGATCTTGAAAAACACTATACAGTAATAAGTGTAGATACACTTGATAAAAATATCACACCAAATGGCATAAAGAAAAACATACAGAAGGTCTTACCCGATGACCTTGCATATATAATATATACTTCTGGATCTACAGGGCAACCAAAAGGAGTAATGATTAATCATCGATCTGTAACTAATCTTATTCATCACGAACGCGAATTTCTTGAGGTAGAGTCCAGTGACAAAATATTGCAATTCTCTCCTTACTATTTTGATGTTTCTGTCGAGCAAATCTGGTTATCCCTAACCACAGGAGCAAGTTTATTACTAATCGATTTAGAAACGTTGGTTAACAAAACACTCTTTTTGAACTATCTAAAAGAACATTCGGTTAGCCTTCTTAATTGCACCCCTTCATTTCTAGAAAGTATGCCTTTACCATACCTCCCTTGTCTTAAGAAGATAGTGGTATCAGGAGAAGAATGTAAGCCTGCCTTAGCCAATAAGTATAGTGAAACGTATTCTTTTTATAATGAATATGGTCCAACCGAAGCAACAGTAATTTCAATTTCACATCAGGTTACCAAAATTGGCGACGAAGATGTAAAATTACCTATTGGACGTCCAATAGCAAATAGTCAGGCGTATATTTTGAATGACCGTTTGGATCTCCTTCCTCTAGGCGTAGTAGGAGAGCTTTATCTCGGTGGAGAAGGATTATCATTAGGTTATTTGAGTCGTCCGGACCTAACTCAAAAACATTTTGTTAGCAACCCTTTTGGAGAAGGACTCTTGTATAAAACAGGAGATCTGGCACGTTGGCTTCCAGATGGAACTATCGAATATTTAGGGCGTAATGATCACCAGGTAAAACTTCGTGGATATCGTATAGAATTAAATGAGATCGAAAAAGAGTTAGAAAACATTTCTTTGGTAAGCCAGGCTTTGGTTATGATTCATGAATCTAAAGGTGATAAAAAATTGATTGCCTACTATACAGGAGAAGAGTCAAAATCTGAAAAAATTAAAATTTCATTGCTAAGCAAATTACCTGCTTATATGATCCCTTCTAATTTTGTGTGGATAGATGCATTTCCTACTACAGATAATGGAAAAATTAATAGAAAAGCTTTACCGAATCCAGAATCAGCTTTAAGTGATATTTATGTCGCTCCCAAAAATGAGGAACAAGAAAAACTTTGTAGCCTTTGGGCAGATATACTTGGACTGGATGAAAACCAAATCAGCGTAACTTCAGACTTTTTTGATCTTGGAGGTCATTCACTTGCAGCTATAACCCTGGTAAATAAGGTAAGTGAAGCATTTTCTGTTAACCTGCTTTTACGCGAACTATTTATTTATCGAACTATTTCAACTTTATCAGAATATATATCAGGAAAAAACAAAGTATCTTTTATCTCTATTCCTAAAACACCTGCTCGCAAGTATTACCCTTTATCATCAGCACAGCAGAGACTTTATTTTCTGTATGAATTTGATAAAGAAAGTACAGCATATAACCTACCAAGCTTTTTTAGAATTAAAGGTACTATTGACTTACCTCAAATGGAATTGTCATTTAACAAATTACTGGAATTCCATCAAAGTTTACAAACCGTATTTAAAATGGTAGATGGTTACCCTATGCAACGTATAGCCCAAGAGATTGGTTTTGAGATAGATCATTTCTCGGTATTAGATTCAGAGGTTGACACCAAAATTAAGCAGTTTATTCAACCTTTTAATCTTTTTGAAGAACTACCTATACGAGTTACTTTGATGAGTATTTCAGATGAGGATCATATTTTACTGATAGATACACATCATATTGTTAACGATGGGGTATCCTTAGAGGTGTTAATGAGAGATTTTATGTCTTTTTATTCTAAACAGACCCCTGATACCTTACGTATTCAGTATACAGATTATGCTGTATGGCAACAAAGTGAAGAATATACCAACTTAGTTGCATCACATAAATCGTACTGGATGGAGAAATTTTCAGAAGAAGTAATTTCACTTGAGTTACCAACAGATCATCCTCGACCTCAAACCTTAAGTAATCAAGGGCACTGTCATACCATAAAATTGAGTAATCAACAAAGTGAAAAATTACGTTTTCTGGCAAATTCAGAAGGAGTAACGGTATATAACTTGTTTTTAGCGATTTATAATGTATTCCTTAATAAACTGACTAATGAAGAAGATATCGTGGTAGGTACCCCAACAGCAGGTCGCCATCATTTGGATTTACAAGGCTTGGTTGGAATGTTTGTGAATACATTGGCATTGAGAAACTACCCCAAAGGAACAATGAGTTTTAAGGATTTTCTTTTGGATTTAAACGAGAATACATTACAGGCACTTGATCATCAGCTATATCAATATGAAGAGTTAATAGATGAATTAGAAGTTTCAAGAGATATAAATCGAAATGCTTTGTTCGATGTATTTTTTACTTATAACAAAGAAATCGAAGCTCAGGGTAATCAAGATTTAGGTTTGGATATACGTCCTTATAATGTTCCGTTTAGAACTTCAAAATTTGACCTTAGTTTGGATGTAATAGATTCTGATCAGGGAATAAGCTTATCATTTATCTGTAGGAAAGATTTATTTGATTTGCCAAGAGTAGAACAGTTTACAAGTTATTTAAGTAGAATTATTGAAGAAGTATTAGTGGATCATACTCAACGAATAGGAACTATTAATATTTTGTCTGAAGTAGAAAGAGATAAATTGTTAAATGTGTTTAATAATACCGCAATAGCTTATGATTTAGAAAAGACGGTACTGGACATGTTTATAGAACAAGCCCAACTAACACCAAATGCTGAAGCTCTGGTTTTCAACGAAAAAAGCTTTACCTACAAAGAACTTGATGACCGATCAGATCTTTGGGCAAGTTTTTTGATAGGTGCAGGAGTATCCCAACAATCAATAGTTTCATTGATGATGACTAGATCAACAGAAATGATCACTGCTATACTGGCAATAATGAAAGCAGGGGCAGTGTACTTACCCATAAACCCAGAACAACCCTTATGTCGTACACTTCAAATATTAGAAGAAAGTAAAAGCACTACTGTAATTAGTAATTTGAGTACAATTCCTGATGGTTTTAAAAAAGATTGTGTTTGGTTACATACAGATGTTATTGACAATAGTGAGGTAGTAATAGATAAGAAAAAGTTGCCAAAATCATCTGCAACAGACCTTGCGTATATTATATACACTTCTGGTTCTACCGGAATACCAAAAGGAGTGATGACGAATCACGAATCTGTTACGAATTTTATAGTACACCAATCAGAGCTTTTTGAGATAGATAATAAAGAAAAAATACTTCAATCATCACCATATTATTTTGATGCTTCTGTAGAACAAATTTGGTTAGCACTAAGCAAGGGAGCAACGTTAGTACTCATTGATGAAAATATTTTATTAGAACCTACCGAATTGATTGATTACTTAAAAAAATATCAAATAACGCATTTGCATAGCACACCATCCTTACTGGAGAGAATACAGCTAGATGATGTGCAAACTCTTAATAGAGTTGTGTCAGGTGGTGATGTTTGTAGTCCTTTGTTAGCACAAAAGATAGGCAAGACACATTCTTTTTATAATAAATATGGTCCCACAGAAACAACTATTAGTTCGACCATTAAAAAAATATCGAAAGAGGATAGCTTACAGAGTAAAATCACTATTGGTTACCCTATATCCAATACGCAAGCATATATTCTTGATAAAGAACTCAACTTATTACCACAGGGGACAATCGGAGAACTTTATTTGGGAGGAAAAGGAGTTTCTCGAGGTTATTTGAACCGTTCAGATATAACAAAAAACAGTTTTATATCAAATCCTTGTGGAGAGAGTCGTTTGTATAAAACGGGTGATTTGGCAAGGTGGAACTCAGACGGTACTATTGACTTTTTGGGTAGAATTGATAACCAATTAAAGCTTAATGGGGTTCGTATAGAACCAGGAGAAATTGAGCGACATGTAAATTCTATAGAAGGTATCGATGACGCTGTAGTCATGATTAGAGAGGTTAATGGGAACAAAGCTTTGATAGCATATTATGTTTCTACAAAACTTTTTTCTGCATCAGAGATAAGGACCTATTTGCAGGATAAGCTACCGCTAAGTATGATTCCAGGCTATTATGTTCATTTAGAAGAATTACCGTTGACTTCTACCGGAAAATTAGATCGTAGGTCATTGCCAGTTCCAGAGGAAGAATTATTGGATTACCAAGAGGCATCTAATGTTACTGAAGAACAATTGGTAGCACTTTGGTCAGATGTATTACAGTTAGATAAAGATCAAATAAGTGTTAATAGCAGCTTTTTTGATTTAGGAGGAAATTCACTTCATGCGGTGGTTCTGATTAATAGAATTCGTAAAGAGTTTTCGGTGCAAATTGCCCTGAAATCAGTATTTCAATATCAAGATATTGTAAGCTTAGGGAAGTATATTGAGGGATTAAACAAAGAATCTTTTATGACTATCCCCAAGGCACCAGATCGTGAATATTATCCTTTGTCTTCTGCGCAAAAGCGTATGTATTTCTTATATGAATTTGATAAAGAAAGTACTGCTTATAACATGCCTGGATTTTTTCGACTTAAAGGAGAAGTAGACTTCTCTAAACTCGAATTAGCCTTTAAGACTTTGGTAAATCGCCATCATAGCCTATGTACACTATTTGAAATGGTTGATGGTGCGCCATGTCAGAGAGTAGTATCAGATATGATTTTTGAAGTTGTTCGGTATAAAGGAGGTACACAGGACATAGACAATTATATTCATGAGTTTGTTCGTCCTTTTGATCTTTCATCAGAATTGCCTATCCGAATTGGGTTGATGGAGGTTACTGGAGAAGACGCACTGCTAATGGTGGATATGCATCATATCATCAGCGATGGTATTTCTCATGAGATTTTGATTCGAGAGTTTTGGTCTTTATATCATAATGAATTGCTACCAGATTTACCTATTCAATATATTGATTACGTAGTATGGCAGCACAGTAATACCCACCAGACTTTAGTATCGGATCATAAAGCATATTGGTTAGAAATCTATAATAAGAAGGTAACGACTCTCGAACTGCCTACCGATTATTTAAGACCACTTCACCCCAGTGATCATGGAGATATCTGTTCAATACAGCTTCCTAAGCAACAAAGGGATAAATTACATGGTTTTGCCAATACTCATGGAGTAACAATGTATACCTTGTTTTTGACCATTTATAAGGTACTATTAAGTAAATTGTCTAATCAGACCGATATAGTTGTAGGAACCTCTACAGCGGGGCGCCATCATGCAGATTTAGAAGGTGTAGTAGGGATGTTTGTTAATACGTTAGCATTGCGTAATGATGTAGATTCAAAAATATCATTTAGAGATTTACTAGCTACAGTAAATGAAGATACATTGTCGGCATTTGATCATCAACTTTATCAATATGAAGAATTAGTTGATGCGCTAGAGCTTTCTAGAGATATTGGTAGAAACCCATTGTTTGATGTGTTTTTTTCTTATCGAGAACAGTCCAAAGATTCAGATTTTAAAGCTACAGACCTAAAAATTAAGAACCATAGTGCGATATACAATGTGGCAAAATTTGATCTTAGTTTAGAGTTGCAAGATTCAAATGAAGGTATAGATTTATCTTTTACGTATCGTACTGATTTATTTAAACCATCCACTATAAAACGTTTCTTAGGATATATAAATAGGATTATCGATGAAGTACTAATAGACGATACTCAATTCTTAGGAACGATAGAAATCTTAGCTCCAGAGGAAAGGGATGAGTTATTGATTGCATTTAATGATACATCAGTAGATTATAATTCTGGTAATACGGTCTTGGATTTTTTTATAACACAGTCGCTAAAAGTACCTAATGCAGAAGCAATTATCTTCGGGAAAGAGCGACTCACTTATAAAGAGTTGAATTCTCTTTCTGACCTTTGGGCTCAACATCTTGTTAACTCGGGAGTAGTTCAGGGATCTGTCGTTGCCCTGGTTATGACACGTTCCAGTGAAATGATCACCGCGATTATAGCAATAATGAAAGCAGGAGCTGCTTATTTGCCTATTAATCCAGATCAACCTGTATCGAGAACGCAATATATGCTCGATCAAAGTGACTGTAAACTTATTGTTACTAATATAGATACCATTACTGAGAACCTTAAAAGTTATACGTGTCTAGATATGAATACGTTTGACTTTAGTAATATTAAAGGACAAAAGATAAAAACACAAAAGGTGACTTCTGATGATCTTGCGTATATTATGTATACATCAGGTTCTACAGGTGAGCCCAAAGGCTGTAAGGTTACTCATGGCAACTTAGTAAACTATATCTGTTGGGCAAATGACTACTATTTTACAAATTCGGAGGAAGGAAATTGGGGATTAATAACACCAATATCTTTTGATTTGACAGTAACTTCAATATATACAAGTCTAACCAGAGGTAAAAAGTTATTCATAGGTAGTGATCAAACAGATATTGATACATTACTAAAAGAAAGCTTTACGAATCCAGAGATAGATACACTAAAAATAACTCCAACTCATTTGACAATTCTTAAGGATCTAGATCTCAAAAGAACCCATATTAAAACCATTATTTGTGGAGGAGAGCAATTAAAGAAAAGTCAGTTAGAGATCATAAAAAATATAGATAATTCTATACGGGTATATAATGAATATGGACCTACAGAAACTACGGTAGGTTGTATTGCCACAGAAGTACTACCGGAAGATGAAAAGATATACATTGGAAAACCTATCGCAAATACCAAAATACAAATAGTAAATTCGGATTTTGAAATAGTACCAATAGGAGTTATTGGAGAAATTTATATTAGTGGATTAGGAGTTTCTGAAGGGTATCTTAAGAAGCCAGAAATAACTTCTGAGAAATTTGTTTATCTGTCAGAGGTATTGCATTATAAAACCGGAGATCTTGGTCGATGGACATCAAAGGGTACTATCGAGTATATAGGAAGAACAGATGATCAGGTAAAGATTAGAGGATATCGAATAGAGCCGACCGAAATAGAATCCAGTATAGAAACCTTACCCGGAATAGAACAAGCTGTTGTGACTATTCATGGCGAAAATCAAAAACTATACGCTTATCTAAAAGGTGATCAAAAAACAGAAATGACAGAGTTAAAGTGTCATTTGTCAGAAAAATTACCTGATTATATGATTCCTGTAAGTTATACATGGTTAGACATTTTTCCTTTAAATCCTAATGGAAAAATAGATAAAGATGCACTACCAAATCCCGATTTTACACCAACAGATTTTTACGTTGCTCCCAAAAACAAGAAGCAGGAAAGGCTTCAAAGGATATGGGCAGACATATTAGGGATAGATCAAAATCAAATAAGTATAAGATCAGATTTCTTTAGTTTAGGAGGTCATTCCTTAAATGCCATAAAATTAAAATATGAGATAAAGAAAAGCTTCAAAATAGAACTTCCTCTTTTTGAAATTTTCTTAACCCCCACTATAGAGACACTTTCAGACAAGATTCAGGAAAGAAGGGGCGATAAAGAAGAAAAGACCTCTTTAATTTCTTTAAATAATGTGGATGCAGAAGAAAAACTCTTTGTAATTCACGATGGTAGTGGAGAAATTGATGGATATCTCGAACTTACCAGAAAAATTAACAATTATAGGTGTTACGGAATCAAGTTTAATACTAATGATACTCAGGATGTTCCTGATATTACCGAACTGGCATCGAGATATATAAAAGAAATAAAGTCTGTACAGTCTACTGGACCATATACCTTGTTGGGTTGGAGTTTAGGAGGAGTAATTGCAACCGAAATGGCAGCATTACTTGAAAAATCTGATGAAAAAATTGAAAACTTAATCATCATAGATTCTTCCTTTCAATTTAAAAAAACACCAAAGAAAGATCATACATGGCTACAGTTTTCTAAATCAGAGTTCTTTAAAACAGCAACAGAGGAAGAAGTGAAAGGGATTATTCCTTTAGAGATTAGTCAACTTATTCCAGGTTTTTCGAATAAGAATAGGCAGCAAATATTAGAAGCAGTTAATACAGTTCTTGTATTGAGAGAAGTTTCAGAAACCTATTGTAAAAGTACTGATATTAAAGCCAAGACTCTTTATATCAACCCAACTCAATCTAGTGTATTAAATGATAAAGAACAGATGAAAAGACTGTTTTCTGACCTTGTTTTGAAAGAAGTTACAGGAGATCATTTTTCTGTGATGCAACTTCCAATTGTCAATGATCTATCTACTATTATTAATAATCAATTAGAATCAAAACTGGTTAAACATTAATCAGGATATGATAAAAAGGATGAAGATGTACCTCTAAGCTATTCTTAGAATAGATATCTTATACGTTCTTTTTTGGCTATCCATACCATAAAGTCAAAATTCACTTTTAATAAATCTCAATCGAAGAATTTTTTAATACTATGACAAAAAAGATTAAGCTTTTTTGCTTGCCTTATGCAGGAGGCTCGGCAAGTATATATACCAAATGGAAACCGAGATTAGCAAAAAATATAGAACTATGCCCAGTTGAACTAGCGGGAAGAGGAAGAAGAATCTCTGATAGTTTTTATACAAACCTGAATGAAGCGGTAGAAAACATTTATGATCTCATAAAAGATGATATTTTAGAATACGATTATGCTTTTTATGGGCACAGCATGGGAGCATTATTAACCTATGAATTTCTCCAAAAAGTAGCTTTATTAGGATTAAAACCTCCTATACATGCTTTTTTCTCAGGGAGAAATGCTCCTCATACTGCTCGAACAAGAAGAAAATATTCTTCGATGAGCCCTTCAGAATTTGAAGAAGAAATCTTAGCATTAGGAGGAACACCACCTGAGTTTTTTGCTTATCCAGAGCTTAGAGAACTATTTATCCCTTTATTAAGGAGTGATTTTAGTATTGCAGAAACTATTGTCGATAGACCAAATATTACTCCTTTAAAATCTAATATATCCGTTTTGATAGGAAAAAATGAAGATATTTCTCCTGATCAAGTGAATGGGTGGAAATTACACACCGATAAAAAATGCTCAATCTATTATATCAAAGGAGGGCATTTCTTCTTACAAGATCAGAAGGATACTATTGTTGACATTATTAATACTACTTTATCATAACAGGTATTAAAAACAAGGTGAATTTTTCAGGTTTTCTTTTTTTAGAAATAAAGAATATATTATAATGAATGATACTATAAAAATAATTGGCATTGCTGGAGGAATGGGACCAAAAGCAGGTGCAATGCTATTTGACTATATCCTGGAGCATACCAATGCACAAATCGATCAAGAGCATTTACCAGTTGTTCATATATCATTTCCTGAAAAAATTAATGATAGAACGGCATTTCTTGAAGGAAAAGTACAAGAGAACCCTGCTTATGAAATCATTGAAGTTTTAAAAAAACTAACATTAGCCGGGGCGCAGGTGATTGGTATTCCTTGTAATACCTCACACACACCTCAGATATTTAATATTATTAGTCAAGAGTTTGGGTATTTTAATAATAATGTCAAATTGTTAAATATGCCTTTAGAAGTAAGCAGGTACTTACAATTAAACTACAAAAGACAAACTAAAATTGGAGTATTAACTACCAATGGAACATACCGCTCTGGGGTTTATGAATCTTATCTAAGTAATTCTGGACTCACACCAATTATACCCAACTACGAATTTCAAAATGAGAGTGTGCATAAACTAATATATGATCCCGAATTTGGTTTAAAGGCAAATACCAAAAACTTGACCAGTAAAGCAATAACACTTTTTGATGCCATACTAACGTATTTTAAAGAAAGAGATGTAAGCGTTATTCTTCTTGGGTGTACAGAGTTGTCGATGTTAAAAGATCATATGATCTGGGACACTAATATAGTATTGGTAGACTCAACAGAAGTATTGGCCAAAGCACTTATAAGAGAAGCTACAAGCCCGAAAAAAGTGGCACATAAAGAAGAAGAAGTATCTCTTTGATTAGAGTATAGCAGTATACAGAATAAGAAAATAACATAAAACTAAGTATAAAATGAGTCTTACAATAGTTAAAAAAAGAAAACATATTATCTCATTGAGAGATTTATCAGAACAAGAAACACTTGATATTATTAATAGAGGTATTGAATATGCAAATGGAGCGGTAGAACTAGGGCAGCAGCTAGCAGGTAAAATAATTGGGATTTATTTTACAAAAACATCTACAAGAACAAGGACTTCATTTTCTACTGCGGCCCTTAGATTGGGAGCACAGATTATTGCCTATGGACCTAACGATTTACAAATAAATACAGGCGAAAGTATGAGTGATACCATGCAAGTACTGTCCAGGATGCTTGATGGTTTGGTAGTAAGAACGGCAGGAAGTCCCGAAGTGCTTAGAGCTTTTGCAAATCAAAAAAGAATGTCTGTAGTAAATGCAATGACGCAAGATGAACACCCTACGCAAGCATTGGCAGACCTTACTACGATGAAACAACACTTTGGAGAATTATCAGGGCTCAATATTGTCTATATGGGAGAAGGAAATAATACTGCAACAGCATTAGCATTAGCTTTGGCTAAGTTTTCGAATATAAGAATAAGCTTTTTTACGCCTCCAAATTACCATATAGATCCACAGATTTTACAATACGCAAAAAATGAAGGTGAAGGAAACAATACGATCATCAATGAATTTCATGACCTAAAGTTTTTACCTTCTGATGCTGATGTTATGTATACAACACGATGGCAGACTACCGGAACCGCCAAGACCGATGCCAATTGGAGAGAAATATTTCAACCCTTTGCTGTAACAGATCAATTAATGTCAAAATATCCTAATGCTATTTTTATGCATGATTTACCGGCACATAGAGGAGATGAAGTTGAAGCTTCGGTAATCGATGGTAATAAAAGTATTGTTTTTGAACAGGCAGAGAATAAAGCCCATAGTGCCAAAGCCGTCCTCGAATGGTGTATGAGGTAGACAGTAAAACTCAGATTTTAATAAGGACTCCAATGTTACGTACCATCATTGGAGTTTTTTTTGTGTATTATCAAAATAAGATTATTGATTACCTCATAATTTTTTAGGGACTCGTGCAACGGTTATGTTATGGTTGTAGTACAACGTTTTATATTTTTCTTTTCAATTTCTCAAAACAATATTCACTGTCCAATATTTCAGATAAATCATTAACGAACTTCTTTGCCTTAGTTTTGTCCAAAATAGGGATAAAGCAATTTATAAATCCAAAATCTCTTGTTTTAAAAAACAATTCTAAATACAATTCAGTCTCTTTTGGTTTAAAGACTTGTTCAGAATCTAAATCAACAAATTTGTTGTTAATTTCTATGAATAACCTGTCTAGTAAACCATGTTTAGTCAAAATCCCAATAATAGTTGCATTCTTATAGTTATTGGATTTGATGTCAATACACGGGTTTAATTCAGGATTTTCGACTGGTGACTCCATAGTTGTACCAATATAAAAATCAGAATTTGGTAAAAACACTAATAGGTGTAAAGATCTAGATGAGTTTTCTAATTCAGTTCGAATATCTACATAGTTCAATTTTTTTTGAGAAAAAGACAGATTAATTGTTAGAGTTAGTAGTAAGCAAATTAAAATTCTCATTTCGTTTATAGGTTGCATAACGTTTGGCTAAATCTGGGTTTAATACAGCTTAGGTGTTGTTATAGCCTTTAATTCTTACCTGTTTTTATTTCTAATTCTTTTTTACGAGATTCAGATAGCTTGTTTTTTATAGGACTAAAATCTATATAATCTTTTGATTCAATCCAACGAATTTTTTCAATCAAGATCTCTTTTTCCAATCCATACAGTTTATGTAAAATATTGCATCGTAAAAAATTTATAATTTCTGTCTCCGTTGATGATCTTTTTTCAACGATTTCATTATTCAAATAAACTCTGCCTGGAATTTTAGATATTTCCTCATAATACTCAGTAATTACGAATTGTTGGAGGTCGATTATTAGTTCTTTATTTTCATTATTCTTAAAATATAGAGTTATAGAGCCGCCATCCATCAATGCACCTAATTCTTCAAAATCATATTCATTGAGATTATATTTCATATAGGCTATAACGTTTTGGCTAAGCTACGTTTTAATCCATTTTTACATAGTGTTATGAACTTTTTATATTTCATTCATTATCAAACATTTTATTCAATTTCCATTCAGCTACTTTCTGAATCCTTAGAACTCTATTTCCTAATTCAGGGTTATATGAACACCTTCCCTTATTAAAACCAATCCAGTCTGGAAAGTAAACTTTAGCTAGTTTGAACATTAGTTTGTTAAAGTATTTTGGTCCGTAATTTCCTGTTTCATTTTTGTTTCCAACGATCAAAAAAGTCCTATAATGAATTACATATACAAAGGCGCGAGTCAAATTAAGTGACGGAGTTGGTAGACCTTCATCCTCCCAGAAAACTGCCCAAGACATACCTTCAATCTCCATTTTAGGATTTGAAACTATAGTTTCCTTTGGTAATGAATTCTTATTATAAATCATTGCTGTCCAAAATCGAAAGAAAAGGTATATGTGGATTATATATTCGATATGCCTTATTGTTTATAGTAATAGGGTACGCGCACTAGTACGCATATATCCACTATGTTTTTTACAAATGTAGAGGATTTCGTATTGATTTTACTTTGCATTGGTTTTGAGTATGATATATAGCAAGTAGCTGGCTTTATATTATTCAAAAGGTTTTCTTTATAAGTTTATTGGCAAGTTTTAATTCATAAACTGCGATGGCTACTATAACGATGATTTCAATGGTAATATATATCCATCCCGAAATTTTTATGTACTGACTATCATTTAGTGCAAATCCAATTGATATAAGACAATACATCAAATTCAATATGGCAATTCCTCTCAGCCAAAACCCTATATGTTTGTTTACTTGAAAATAACAAAAAAGATCATATACCATATACAGTAATGGAAGTATAGAAAGTGTATGTAAAGTTGTTTTGGGTATGCCAAAAAAACGCTCTAGGTTTACCAAAACTATCCCAAGCGAGAAGGCTGTAAATAGTGCTCCAAGACCATCAAAGATGAAAATTTTTTTTGGGTTATTTTCTATTATAGTAGTTAATTTTCCTAACATGATTTATACAAAATTTTACCTTTTTTGAAACTTCTTTAGTTCTATGATTGGGGAGAATTCTTCAATTATTTTGTCAGATAATTTATTCATGAGTTACTTTTACTCGTCTTAGCTATGTGATTCGTTTTTTCTACTTTGTTAAAGTAAAAAAGCAAATCGGTTGATGGAGCTTTAGTTAATTCCAATTGATGCCCCATAGTTATGATCTGCCCTCTATGATAGGTGCTGTGGTTCATACAATGTTGAATTAATTGAGCTTGTGTAAAAGTTCCCGAAAGGAATTTAAATCCAACACTTCGAAAATCATTCAATTCTTTCATCTCAAGTTGAGAAGAATAATCAGAAAATTCTTGTGATTGTTCAATTAATATTTTAATCGTTTTGATAGCAGTACTATCATAGTTTTTACTAAAAGGAATTTGTTTCAATATCGATAGATATAAAATTTGAGCTTCCAAAATATGATTAATTGTCAATCGTATAGTTGGAAAGCTAGAGTTGCAAGATTCATCTAGTTTGTTCTCTTCATTACTCAGTAACCAATCTACAATTCTTTGATTAGCCCAGAGATTATATTTTGTCAATATTCCAATATCTGTTATCATTCCTAAACTACTTATAACAGTATAACGTAAAATGTGTTTTAAAACATATTACATATTGTTGTTTTGTCATTATGATTCAATCTTAAACCCTTCCGAATCCGAAATAATTCGACTGAGGCTGTTATTTTTCCAGTCTAAATTCTTATTAGCAAATACTATTGCATTCGCAACCAATTTTGGAGTAATAGCTTCTATTTCATCTTTTTCTTCAATTCCATTTTGTATATAACGAACATGAGAATTATCAACTCCCCGTGAGAAACTAAATCTAAAATTGGGTTTGTCTACTAATCCAATAGTACAAAAAACTAATCCATAATCTTCATCATACTTGATACTCCAGTAGTATTGAATATTATTTACGGTTATTTTTCTAATATTTTTATTCTTTGGTAAGGTCATTTGTTATTCTAATGAAAGCTAAGGTATAATATTGTGCATGGTAGCGGTTTTTACTCACCAATCTTTTGTTTTTTACCCAGACTATATATTACTTATATCTGGCGTTAGCAATTGTTTTACCATTCTCTCCATTCTTCTGTCAAATCAATTTCAGAATCAATGTTTAGACCGGTTTTTCTAACGATTTTATTTATAAAATTACAAAGTTCTTCTCTTTCTAATGTATCTATAACGTTCAGTCTATGATTAACTCTATTGATATTTTTAGTGATTTTTTTTACTGAGTTATAGATGGTCGTGGCATTTCTTTTTTTTGTTAAAGTAATAATTTGGGCTATATAATCGATTAACAGTTTTTCAATTATTTCAATTGATTCATCAGTAAAAATACCATCGCCTTCAGATTTTCGTCTTTTCCATTCAATTGTAGGGAGTTTATTTTTGAAGCCTGTTATGTAATTAATGTTTTCTGCTTTGATATTCTTATTTTGTTTCCTTAATTTTTTCTTGAGCTTATCTTTTTCAATTTCATATTTATCCAATTTCATAACTCTTAACCAGATTAATTCATATTTATCATTTAAAGCGGTTAGAATTCTGAAGTCTTCATATTGATACCACCAGGCATATCCGTATGTAGATTTACTTCTATCATAAGGTTTCTTTTTAAGTTTTTCAAAAATCAAATCTTTGTAGTCACCCAATTCAAGAGAAAAAGGCAAGTCGATTGGTGATTTTTCTTTGTTTTTTGAAAAATTATTGTCAACGGTAATTTGACTTACAATTAATTCGTCACTAGAATTATCAGAAACATCAATAGGAGTTCCATAATTTTGTGAATACATTTTATTGCCTATAAAAGTCAATGATATTATATCTCCTTCTTTCCAGGTATCTGCTTCATAAATATATCCGTCTGTATTTTTTTGAATTCTAATTTCTTCATTTAATTTATATTCCTCAATGAATGATTTTATTCTGTTACTTTCTATAGAATAACCTAATAGTTCTATGAATGAAATTTCTTGCATAATTTTTAGTACTGGCAACGTTTTATTATACATGTTTTATCAAGGCAAAATATTCCCTGGTTTTTTTGGTATTTCTACCAGCATTATGCCTAACCAAAAATACAATAACTATTTGATTAATAATTGATAGACTATGGTACATATGTCAAAAATCAGACGCTAAAGAATGCTATACAAGATAGAGGTTGCTGAACAGTCACGATAAGCACTACCCATTTAGAACACCAAGATAGGGGAGTCAGGATGACTCGAGCAGATAAAATGGTCCTTAGAATTGATCCCGAGGTGGTTCGAGTTGATACAATCAAGGTTCTAGCCACCTGTTTAGGTAGTTCGAGCTGATACAATCACGCTTCGAGTTGATCCCGAGGTAATTCGAACCACCTGCATAGGTAGTTCGAGTTGATAAAATGGTTCTTCGAGTTGATAAATTATCAAAATGAAGCGTGAACCTATCAAAAATATTCGATAAAGTATCAGCTCGAAGCGTGATTGTATCAAAAATATTCGTCGAATTATCAACTCGAAACGATAAACTATCAGCGCGAAACGGCAATCTATCAGCTCGAACCACCTCGGGATCAAAAAGAACCCTGACCATAATAGGATACCCCTTATAGGGAAGGGGTAGTACCTATACTTTTCGGGCTAATCAATACCATTAGGTCAAAGGGTATAACACATATAACTGGTTGATTTTCTTTTGCTGTAAATTCAAAGAATAAATAGCGTTACGAAGTGATTTATGCTGTTTTTTCTGCAAAGCCCAAAATGTAGCCATTACTATCTTTGATATAAAACTCGCGCATTCCGTACCAGGCAGTTTTCAGTTCGGTAGGTTTTATGTCTTTGTCTTGGAGTTGCTTATAAAAATTATCAATTCCATCAATTTCCATATAAAAAGAAACGCTTGCTCCTATCGAAGGGTGTTTTGAAAGAGTTACGTCCTGTTTAAAACTATCGGTCCTTTGAAACATTAGCTCTACATCGTCTTTACGTACTAATGCGTATACATATTGTTTTTCGCTATTCAACGTTTGTTCTATTTCGTTTTGTGCTTCCGAAACTGCCATTATAAGCGAAAAGCCTAAAATTGTTTGATAAAATTCTACAGTTTCTTTAATATCTGTTACCTCAAGATTTGGTGTTAACTTGTTTACTTTCATCGTGTTTATGATTACTATTGATAAACACAAAGTTACTCTTGTCGAAGTGTCGATA
Organism: Aquimarina sediminis; assembly: GCF_002895435.1. Taxonomy (GTDB): domain Bacteria; phylum Bacteroidota; class Bacteroidia; order Flavobacteriales; family Flavobacteriaceae; genus Aquimarina; species Aquimarina sediminis. The sequence continues at coordinate 278,672 of NZ_POYJ01000006.1, read as the reverse complement.
ATTGTAAAAATCGGTCGTTTTTATTTTGGAATAATCCTTTTGGGGTGGTGCCAGTATATTTCTTAACTTCTTTTATGAAATGAGATTGATCGTAATACTCGTTTTCTGGAAATAGCTGTCCATTAGCAATTTGATTAAATGTAGCATTACATTTAAGTATGTTACAAAAGGTCTTGAGTGAAAACCCAAATTGATTATTAAAATACCTATTGATTTGCCTGCTATTCCAACATACTTTTTCAGAAAGTTCTCTAACAGAGATTTCTCCTTTTAGTTTATACAGGGTTTGAAAAAGAACAAACTTTCTCTGGTCAATTTCTTTACCGTTTTTTAGATCGTAAACTATTTTCCTGGATATAGAAGATATAAACCTTTCAAAATTGTGACACTGTAAATGTTCGATATTTAAAAATGATCTCGGGAGTTGGGTTTCAGTATTTTTCAATTCTTTAATGGATCTCTTAAAAATATATTCGGCAGCAAGTAGTTTACATCGTATTCCTATCAATTTGGTGTTTTTTGGGATCGAGATCTTAATTTGCCTTGTCCATACTCCGGTTAAAGAAATTTTGCGTATTTGTTCATCAGAGATTTCAAAAATCAAGTCAAAAAATCCATCGGGTAGAATTTCGTAAGCATAATCCTGTTCGGTATTTGCATACTTCCAAAAGCTCTTTATAAAGTTTGAAATATATCCTTTGGTATGTTGTTCCTGGTAGTTCATTTATTTTTTCTACAACAAAACATAAAGTGTTAAGGAAGGATGTGTTAGTGTATAGTTACTTTAAGAGCATATTTTGATTCAACAAGTATTCCTCTTTCATATCTATTAAGTAAAGGTTTTAATAATAGTTTTGCATTAATACCTAGCTTTATAATTTCTTTCCATTTCTCATCTTCCAAAATGGCTTTATTGTCATAGTCATTTCCATTTGGAGGAGTATATTTAACAAGAGATTTATGCCATGTTCCAATTGCATCATATTCCTTTTGTGTAATCAATGAAGATTTGATGTGTTTTTCATATCCTTTGATTAAGTCTAAATCATCAAAATAGGAAGACATAAATTCTTTAAATGAGTAATAAGGATTAGTGTTGTTTGGATGAAGCCAAGTTCTCTTTTGATATTCTAAATTAGTCAAGTCAATTAATGAGTAAATCCATGACCTTCTCCAGTTTTCATTAGTAGATTCGATTTCCCTAATTACTATTTTTTTTGGCACTCTATTTCTTAGTATAAAACCAGAAGAAATCTTACCGTCAATAATTTTACTATTATATCTTGATTTAATATAAGGTCTTGCTCCATCAGTTGGATGGAATACTTCAGTTAAATATCCACGTTCTTCTCGGGTCAATTCTCTAACCGAACCATCTTCATTAATACATACATATTTAAAGCCCTCTTCTTTTCCTCTAAGAGGAACAAAATGGTATAAGTATATTGTGATAAATAGAAAGGCGATTATACCAAGAATCCAAGCTAATATTATCATTTTCTAATTTTTTTCCAGTTTTGCTCGATCCCAATCCGAGGTTCTGGTAGCAGCTTCATAGGTTGTTTGTAAAAAAGCAAGTAACGTTTTTTCTGGATTGTCTGATTGTACTACATCTTCATATTTTAAGAAAAATTCCCCCATTTCGGGGCTGTAAAATGCTTCTTTGGGTAAGACTTTTTGGTTTCCAAAATCAGCATCACCGGGGTATACGTACGAATAAAAAACGGGAGTAGGAGAGTCTTTGGATCCGGGCCAGAAACCTGCACTACTTACTTCATGAGAATACGCTTCCTGCATCACATCTAATGGCATATTAGGCATACCTCCTTGATGAAGGGGAGCAGGGTTTCCCGAAAAACGAGTAACTGCCAAATCAAAGGCACCCCAGAAAAGATGAACGGGACTTGCTTTTCCGATAAATCGACTTCTAAACTCGTGAAAGACCAGGTTGGTTTTTAGCATGGCTCTCCAAAGAGCATTTGCCGCATTTGGGTCATAGGAGTGGTTGACTGTGTTTTTGGAAAAGGGAATGGCAGGATCCATTTCGTTTGGGCTTCCATGAATTTTGACAGTAATACCTATACTATTGAGCTTTTGGAATAGTTTGTCATAAAAATCAGCTACCGTCATGGGTTGAAGATCAATGCTTAATTCATCTTCGCCTGTACATCGAATGAATACCTTATGTTGTTCAAAATCAAAATCTATTTGAAAAACACGTCCTTGATAAGGAATCCCGTTAGTAGAATATCCATGTGGACTAATGTATAGTGCCGTATGCCATGAGTGATTTTGCCATGGCATGGTTCTCAATCGTATTTTACCAACTATCTGAATCCACTGATGAAGCGTTTCGATGGTATCTTGCATTTGGGTAAAATTCAACTCTGGCCAGTCTTGTTTGTTTTTCATCTCCGAGGTGTTTTTAGATGCTTTATATGCAACTATATAAAAATAGTGATATTCTTTATCTTTAGAATAGGTAAGACAAAAAGATTAAGTAGAAAATCTTTGTGTTGGTTTTTTAATGAGCGTATTAACAACTACTTATCAATTTACAAATATGTGATTTGTAAATAAAGTATGTGGGGCACTGACTAAGTTTATATCAAATTTTAAAGATGGCTCCACCCTCGAACTTGCATTATGAATTCTAAAAGATATTTGCCAGCCTTCGTTTAGAGAAACCAAGAGTGTTGTTGTCGAGTTTTCTTGATAAACAATTTCGATTAATCGTGTTGGTAGTTTCAGTTTAGGGATCTTTGCTTTTGGTTTTACTTTTTCAAATGGTAAGTTTAAAGTTCCATGTAAATTATAAGCCTGAATTTCTACTTTCTTGTTACCCTTGATGACCTTATAAAAATCTTGGTTTCCGATTAGGTACTGCACCAGATTTTCGGCTACAGTATTAGGATGTTCTCTACTTAAACGAAGTAGTTCTTTTCTAAATGCATCTAAAATCGGTAAGTACACGACCTGGTGCATATTTTTGATCGAAGTCCATTTGGTTGATTTGTCTTTTGATTTCAAATCAGAAAGCATATCAAATATTGGATTGATTTCATTGAAGTAGTTATCTGAACAAGAAATACCTAACCATTTTTCTCCAAAGTTAATTTTATTGGATAATCTTGAATGTTTTACGGCTCGATGATTATTCTTTGCAGAAATTCCAATCTGCCATTTTTGTGAGGATCGCATCATTAAAACATCTCGCACATCTCCGGTTTGCCCGGCTTGATCACTGGCTAATTCTAATAACAAAACATCGTCCTTATGAATGCTATTTGTTAGTCTTGGCTCAATATCAATAAGAAAATTGAAAGAAGCATTTGCGGTTATCCTAAACGTATCTTGTTCTGATTCGTTAAAGCTATCAAAACATTCTTTTGCGGTTTTATAAGGCTCGTTTTTTGAAATTGAAACGTCTGTAATTGTTTTCAAACATTCATAAAACTCAATAAGCAAAGCATATTCAAAAGCCTTACCATTAATTGTTTGACTAGCCATAAATTATGAAAGTGTATTTACTAACGACAACTTTTTATTGGTGACTTGTTTTGATTTCTTTTCTGCATTCTCGATTTGAGTTTTGATACTTACTGCAATATGTTTTGCAAGATTAACAGGAACGGCATTTCCGATCATTTTGTAACCAGCCGAAACATGATTATAATGAAAGATAAAATCATTTGGGAAAGTTTGAATTCTAGCACATTCCCGAACACTTAACCTACGATACAAATCTTCTTTTCCGGGAACAAAAATACGTATGTTTTGTTCAACGAGTTTCATTTTTGGTGCTTGGGGATGAAGAGGGGCATGTCTCCCACCGGCCTGGATTGTAAACGATTGCTCATCCCAGCCTCTTACTCTATTTCTAGACATAAACATAGAAGAATACCCTCCAATCATATATTCGTGATTGGGTATTTTACAATTCTCTTTATTTGCTTTGTTTCCTTCTTTTGCAGGAACAACAGTATTCTGTAGATCGATTATCTTTTGTCCAAGAGTTACTTTTTCTTTTAACGGTTTCGGAAATTTGAAATTAAAATCAAGGTCTTTGCGAATACCAACAAAGAAAACTCTTTTTCTATCTTGCGGGACATCAAAATCCGAAGCGTTTAACAACTTGAATGATAGTTTGTACCCAGCATTTTTAAACATTTTTTTTATGTTTTTCAGCGCTTCACTATGTCTTTCTAACAACATTCCACTAACGTTTTCGGCAAGAAAGAATTTTGGTTGTTTTGCTTCTAATATTCTGATAAAGTCAAAAAACAGTTGACCTCGCTTGTCATTTATGCCACGCAATGAACCTGCTTCACTCCAGCTTTGACAAGGTGGCCCTCCAATAATTCCATCACATTCGGGGACTTCATCAGATTTGATATCAACAATACTTCGTTTATCTAGTATAGTATTTTTATGATTTTTTTCATAAGTTTCCCAAATATCCTTATCATATTCATTAGCCCAAACAACATTAAAACCTGCTTTTTGAAACCCTAAATCCAACCCGCCGGCTCCTGCAAAAAATGATACTATATTCATATATTTTTATTGTGTTTGAAGTGATTTATTGAGTGCTCTGCGGTATTCTGCTTTTTCTTCGGCAACTTGTAAAAGTTGCTTTGTGCAATTGGTTTCGTATATATGTTTTCCAATTTGGTCAGTCACATACTCATTCCGCAATTCGGTAAGGTTGAGCTTAAATATTTTGGCAAGTTTTGGCAAGCGCTTTTCATCAAAATCCCGTTTTCCATTCTCGATTTTACTCAAATTTGCAGAATCCAAGTTCAGTTTGGCCGCAAGCTGAGTTAACGTCAATTCATTTTCGTTTCTTAAAAGTCGGATGTATTCTCCAAATGTGGTTTTCATAAGACTTGTCATTTTTTGACAAATTTATGTATTTTAATCATAATAGTCAATTCGATCTTTGGGTAATTTTATCTGATTTGTTTTATGGAGTTTTGTGATAAAATATTGGTAAGAACTGAAAATGTTAAGAAACGAGACTACTGGTTATAAAGGGATGTTTTTTGTATTTAATTGGTTGTTATTTAACTTGGATAGTTTCGCTTCTACTTTTTATTAGATCTACATTTTTTTCAAACAATTCCAAAATATATTTGTTTTCGATAACAATATGCATTCCTACTTCACAATGAATTCCTTTATAGCTTAACTCAGGCATTTTTTTAAATTCAGGAATGTTTACTTTGTCGAGGTATGTAAATTGTGTTGGCGTAAAATTGTATGTGCAATAGATTAATTTGTTATCAATAATGATAAATTTTGAATGTAGGTTTTCGTTAACGAAATATTCAGAATTCTTGGTGAGAGCGAATTGGGCATAAAACTGTTGAAAATTACTAGTGTTTGCTGGTCTTCTAAATTTTATATTCTCAAACCTTTTTTCTTCATTGGCTGTTGGAGAAAATGTTTGTGATAAGCAAGTTACTGACAATCCATTATTTGCCATATCAATAATAGCCCCCAAAATACCTCGGCGCTTTTCATTTTTTTTTATTGTAGAATGGTGCGTAGCGTTAAACTGATAGTCAAATGCCGCTAAATGTTGTCCACAAATAATTATTCTTTCTTTTGCTGATACTATTTGTTTAGATAATGAATCACCCAAAATGTTAGCGGAATTATGATAAAAAGGTGCAATAATGAATGAAGAATGTGTGCTTTTATAATCAATAAAATCAAAAGTATTGCAAGAAGTATTATAGGACTTATCATAATCTTTGATATTGATAGAATTACTGATTAAGTCATTATAAAAAGATTTAAACTGATCCTCATAATTAGTCTCATCCTGAATGCAAATCATGGATTCATACTTTACTAAATCTCTGACGGCTAAATTTGAAGAACTGAGGAGTAGTATATACCCAGTTTTTTTCTTGATATAAGCAGATTTTACATGTAACGAATAGGGTAGAGCTCCTCTCGAAAACTTATTTATGTATTTACTTCTTACATATAAATGAGGAAAAAAGTATAGATTAAAATTTGGATACTCTACCGATTTATACATTTCTCCAAAGATTTCTTTGGCCAGAGAATATTTTGTGACCTTTTCTTTTTGTTGTTTTCCTGTAGCAAGGTCTTTTAACAATTGAGGTTTAGAAGAGTCATAACCTTCTAAAGGAATAGTTACAATATTTACCAGAACTCCTTCTTCGGATAGTTTTTTTAGATAATCATGCAGGTGTTTATTGTTATACAAATACCATGATATGTTGATTTCTTCGATCTCATTTTTTTGTTTCTCAATAGTCTCAATAAATTCTTTAAGTAATGAGGGAGAACCACCTTGTTCATAAAAATCAAATTTGTTTACGTAATTATCAGGACCGTCAAAAAAAGCTTCAAAAGCCATGTTGGAGTGATTTTTTTAGGTTGGAATGTTGATAGTTCGGTACCTCACAACAATTTGTGATGATACTTAGCGTATTTAAAAATAAGCTATTTTCAGTTTAATACAGAGTTGATTAATCATATTTTGTCTTTATATATTTTGATTCGTAATCAAAAAGAAGTGTTTTGTATAGAAGATTATGCATATTGTCTTACACTATTGTACTTTTTTTACTTTTAAATAATTACTAACCAACATGTATATCGCCTGAGGTAGCATAAAAAGAGTTATCCCTGAATTAGGAACCATATAGCAACCAAGTAATACTATTATAAAATAACTGATGGTAAAATAATGAGGCAAAACTTGCTTTTGTTTTTCTATAAAGTGCACTAATAAACCTAATGGAATAATGAAAAACCCAAAGTATAAAAACCAAAATGTTGCAAAGCTTTCAAAGTTGGTATTTTGTATCGATGCAGGAAGTTCTTTCATTCCTTCACTAATTTTATAGAAGTAAGATTCTGAAAAATGTAATATTTGTTTTTGGAAACCTCCCGATGATACCGCAAACTGAGTATGCATAATACCGATTATAATAAGTAGGATACCATTTGTAATTTTTTTGACAACTCTCATACTGGATTTGTTTTAGTAAGTATTGACAAAATTACTTGTAATTACAATGCCATTTTTTGATCTAAATCAAATTAACCTTTGTAGCTCTAATTCGGCTTAAAGTTTCTTGAGTGATCCCCAAAAATGAAGCAATATCACCTAAAGGTACAATGAGTTCAATTTTTGGATATTGCTTTATAAGGCTTTGGTAACGTTGCGTAACTGTTCTAAATTGAAGAGAAACAACCCTATGTCTAAATTGAACAATTACTTTGGATAATATAAGTCTAAACAAATGCTCAAAATCATGATGCTGTTGGCATAAGTATTCTACATCATCTTTTTTGGTTTCTAAAAGTATACAATCTTCCATAGTTTCGATATAATGAAGACTGGGTTCATCTGTAAAATAACTGCTGCTAGAGGTAATAAAATCGTTTTGGAATGAAAACCAATCGATAATCCGTTTTTCGTCGTTAAGGTAATACGCTTTTAATGAACCTTCTAAAATGTAATATAATTTATGTTGATGTTGCCCTATTTTAGCCAATCGCGTACCTCTTTTATATTTAGAAATGGTAAATTTAGTGCTCCAATCCGTAAGAGTATTGTCTTCTAATTCGCAATAATTTATTGCTATTTGGTCTTTGATTTTATTTAAGCTATTCAATCAATTATTAATTTTTTAAAGCATTACAGCGAGTTTTTACATGGTATAGATCGATAGAGGATAAAGTTAGTAAATAGAAAACGAATCAAAAGAAAACCTATAGACTTTTCGAATGCATTAAGAACTAATAATTGGTTACGTTGATCTTTAGTATTTTGTTTTTACGCTCTTTTTCTACGATAATGACTTTGGACTAGTTGATTAATGTATACCTCAGAAGAGATTAGTTCAAAATCAAGTTTATCATTTAACACATTAAATAGAGGAACTCCCTCTCCAAGGATAATAGGAATGGTTGTAATTATTAAGTCATCAATTACATCTTCTTTTAGAAAACTTTGTACTGTTGTTCCACCATCTATATACAAATTATAATATCCTTTCTCATTTATTTTATTAATTATTTCTTTTATGCTTCCTTTTACCAAATAAGCTTTGTCTTTATAATCTTTCAGAATTTGTTTTAAAGAGTTACTTAAAACGAATACAGGGATTTTATAAGGCCAATCAATATCGAACCCACAAACAGTCTCAAAAGTTTTTCGTCCCATAATTATAGCATCAATTTTTGTAATAAACTTATTGAATCCTAAATCCGATTTATCTGGGTTCGGTATATCATTGAGCCAATCAATTTTTCCATTTTTATCAGCTATAAATCCATCTAAGCTCGTGGCGATAAAGACACTATTTCTTTTTTTCATGTTTCTATTTTTCAATGACAGTTTAACTACATACCAATGTTTAATGTGTAACGTGTTTTTACTATAGTTTTGTATTCAGTTATCTCTTTTCTTTACTTCAATTCCTAGTGCAGTCAGAATGGAGGTGTCAAATTCTTTGATTTTGGTATTGTATTTTTTCCTTAGATATGCTAGCAATTTTTTTCTAATCTGTTCTTTTTCATTATCAAATTCATTTTCGGTTACTGTTAAGAGATCTTGTATCGATTTGATGTTCTCTATTTCTCCTCCTTGGTATTCTTGTTCAAAATGTTCTTCGATACCCAAAATAACTTCCAAAAGGAGGTATGTCTCGTTTAGATCCTCCATCAATTTATTCATATGAGCAGAAGCATAATCAAAATTACTCTTGCATTTGTCGCATTTTGCCTCATAATTTAATAGCAAAACGATTTTATATTTACCTTTATAATCACAGGATTTGCACGTGATAGGTATTGGATTTTTAAATTTCATTTGCAAGGAAATAATGCTGAATATATAACTTGGAGTAAAGCAAAATAATTACTTATAGCAATATACAAAATAGAAAAGGAAACGGTTCGAGTGTATACTAGAACCGTCTTTGCTATGCTTTGTTATGAGTGTAGTTTTTACATTTCTTTGAGTAAAACAATATTATTGTAAAGTTACTGTCTTGAATGTAGACCTATAGTATTGCCTTCTGTATCGGATAAGATAGAAATAAAACCAAATTCTCCGATAGACATTTTTGATTTTATTATTTTTCCACCTGCTTTTTCAACTCTGGTTTCTTCGGTTACACAATCTTCAGACGAAAAGTAAACTATTGTGTTATTTTCATTGGCAATATAATCGTCTTTTTCTACTAAAGCTCCGGTTGCATTTACTCCTTCGTTTTCAAAAGGAAAGGTAGATTGTTTTCCCCATTCTATAGGTAAATCAACTAGCTTTACATTAAAAACTGTTTCGTAAAATTTTTTTGCACGCTCTAGGTTTGCCACATGGATATCAAACCAACAAACAGGATTTTCATTTTTCATTTTTACTATGTTTTTAAGTTTGATTGCAAAATTGAGAATTGCTTATATCTTAAAATTGTAAAAATGGGACAGACTTATTTTTTAGTATCAAATATCAATGACATTTTTAAATGATCACCATAAAACTCTTTGGGTGTAAGTCCAGTAAATTCTTTGAAATCCTTTATGAAATGTGCCTGATCGAAATATTCATTTTCATGGGCTAGATCAGTCAATTTGGAAACATCCTTAGTTAATAAAGTCTTCAGCGTTGTTTGTAGTCTTACGATTTTTGAAAGCTGTTTAGGGCTTAGACCAATAGTAGAAGAGAATTTACGTGCTAGGAACCTGCGATTTAACTCAGTTTGTTTAGAAAGTTCATTAATAGAAAGCTGTCCATTTGCAGTTGTAATTGTTTCAATAGTAGATTGGACAATTTTATCTATGAGCTTATCGTCTGTCAGTCGGTTAATTAAGAAGGATTGAATAAGATCAATTCGCTCCATATTGGTATTAGCATTTATAATTTTTTGTTCGATTTCTAATCCACTTTCTCCAAACAATTTTTCTAAAGTTACAGCGGTATTTTCCATTTCTTTTATTGGGATAGTAGTAAATGGTAAAAACCCATTAGGATGGAAGCGAACAAAAAAAATACCTGTTTCTCCTGTTGGTTCTACTACGTAAGGTTTTGTCAATTGACCAATTAAAAAAGATCTTGGCAATAAAATACTACTATCACTTTTTGGGTAATGTCTATACAAATCGCCATAGTGAAAAATCAGTTTCATAGTTCCATCAGGAACAATAGTATTTTTTTGCGGTGTTTCGTCTTTAGAGCCTTCCAATGTCCAATAACACTTTACAAAATCTTCTAGGTCACTATTTGGCGCAAATATTTTTTGATTCACTAGATATAATTTATATGGTGGCACATGGCAAGCAATATAGATAGCTTCTCTCAAGCATTTAATCCCATATGATATTGTATTATTCTAATTGACCTTTTTCTTTAAAGAATTTGAATATCTTTTTGTCTACTTCGGATATAATATCTAAATCGTTATAATTTAGCCATTTTATTTTTTCAATTTCACTTGCAGGTCTTAAAATTCCATCATATTCGGCTTTGTAGCAAGTCATTTTTACTAAAACTCCTTCTTTTGCTCCATCCGATTGTGCCTTGAAGGTTCCAATATATTCAATAGTATTTTTTACAATGTGTACGTCTAATTCTTCTAATATTTCTCGTATTAGAGCTTGCTCATCAGTTTCACCAAATTCTCTTTTGCCACCAGGTATATAGTATTTGGTTTTTCCTTTGGATTTTGTGCTTAGAATTTGCCCGTTTTTTGTTTCAATAAAGGCTATTTTATCAACTTCTTTCATTTTTTGAGGGGTTATGTCAAATGTACTACAATTATATAAAGATGTAGTAGAAGAGGTTCGTATTGCCAAACTATTAGCTTTAATCCATATTGGATACTAACTTTTTTGAGTTATGCTCTTTGTAAATTGCAAAGACCTTTTGAAGTACAATCTATTATTGTGGAGTTATAATTAGATTCATGTTGTTGATAAGACTTTTTCCATTTTATAATCTTTTACTGAATGTCCATTCGGGAATGAATTCATCATTGATTCAATTATTTTAAATCCGTTTTTTAGGTAAATGTCTATTGTATTTTGATTTTGTTGATTAACAATAAGCTCTATTTTTTCAATTCCCTGATTCATTGCAAGGTTGTTAACATATTCCAATGCTGTTTTTCCGATTTTCAGTCCTCGAAATGATTTTAGAATATAAAGTTTACTTAAAATTAGTTTGTTATCTAGTTTTTGAACTCCCAAATAGCCAACATTTTTATCATCGAATTTTAAAAGGAAGTAGCTAAAATTTTCATTATTAATTTGGTTTCTTATTGCATTTTCTGATTGAAACTTTTTTAAAAAATAACGAGTATGTTCTGCAGGAATAATAGGATCATACACCTCGTGTAAAATTTCTTCGGCTAGTTCTTCGATGATTTTAAATTCAGTTTTTTTTTCGGCTTTTTTAACTTCAATCATCGTTTTTCAAGATTACGGTTACTATGTTTTATAGAGTTTGTTATGTTGTTGTAATAATTGTTTTTATTATGCAATGCTAAAAATAATTATTCTTTTAACACTTGTAATACTACTTTCTACTAAAAAAAATCAGTATTATATTCAAATTTCAAGGTTTGTATACGATATGTTTCATAGTTTATTCTATGTTACAAATACTTAATCTAGCAAATACAAACCGAATAGAATTTCTGAAGAAAAAATCTGTTTATAGAGTTGTATGAGCAATTAATTTTATACAACGTTTGAGTGGTCTAGACTTCTTCTAACCTAGTTATATCTCTTACTTGACTTCCCCATTTACACAATTTATCTAAAACAGGTACTAGTTGTTTGCCAGCGTCTGATAAATAGTATTCTACGTGCGGAGGAACCGTTTTAAAATCTTTTCGAATGATTAAACCATCAGTTTCCATATCCCGAAGTCTTTGAGTCAACATTTTTTCAGAGATTCCAGGAATACTTTTTTTTAATTGACCATAACGAATTACTCCTCTATTAAGGTTCCAAAGAATATTTACTTTCCATCTTCCTGTAATAAGTTCAACGGCATAAGAAAGCCCACATGACATTTCTAGAATTTTTTGATTCTCAAAGTTTGTTGATGTTTTTTTTCTCATAGCACGAACTTATTTGTATGTACATAACTTTTGTTAATGTGTGTAAACTTAAAATATATTTGTGAAATAAACACATAAAAAAAACAAAATGATGAATTTAGAAAAAATGAGAATAGTGACTGCTATATTAGTCTTGTGTATTGGATTCTCTACATTGGCTTTTGATAACAACAATTCTAAAGCTATAACAAACAAGGATAACGATATAGAAGACAAAGTTAGAGAAGCTAATATACTTTTTAAAGCAGGAAAAGTAATTGAAATTGCTTATGCTACTGTTGAAGGAGGTAAGAATGCCCAATTGAATAAAGAATACTTTTCAAAAATATTACCTATAGCGGCAAAATATGAAGGGAAAATGCTTGGAAGTTTACAAGTAACAGCCGTAGTTGATGGAGAGGTAGTTCCTCAAATGATCGCTATTTTTGAATGGCCAAACATTGAAGCAAGAGATAAGTTACTAGCTGATAAAAAGGCTCAAAAACTATTTCCAACAAGAGATGCAATTTTAACATCTATTAAATTGGCATATTTCACAGTAGATGAAGATGTATCGGTTACTTTTAGAGAAGATAAAACATATGAGTTTTTTAATGCTTGGTTAACACCAGAGGCAGAGAAATTATTACCAAAATATTTTCAAAAGTCAGAAAATGTAAAAAAGAAATATGGTCCACCATCTTTTGTAGCAAGCCTTAAGCCTTTAAAGGGGTTACCAGGGGCAGATTATCTTTTACAACCACATATGGCGGGTATAGTAGAGTGGAATAATACAAATGCTTATTATGGATTGATTGCAGATCCAGAATTTAAAAAAGTAGCTCCGTTATTAATGAAATCCTTATCCAGAATTGATGGAATACATGCCAAATTTAATTTTCCTCAATAAAAGCGCGAAAGAGGATTGATTATGCTATATATCAATCCTTTTTTTTAAATAAAAATAAGTAAAAATGAAGAATTATATAACAATTACATTACTAGTAATAGTAGCAGTACTATTAACTGCTTTTTATACAACTGAAGAAGAAATAACTACTGAAATTCCATCGGTAACAATTAAAACATTGGAGGGAAAATCAATTAACTCAAAGGCACTTGTTAATAGAGGAGAACCAACATTGCTTGTGTTTTGGGCAACTTGTTGTGCTCCATGTAGAAAAGAATTATCGACAATTTCTAAAGTTTATGCACAATGGAAAAATGAAACTGGAATTAATGTTGTGGGTGTTTCAGTAGATTTACCTAAATATGCCGGTGGTGTAGCTTCTTTTGTTGCTACTAATAATTGGGATTTTGATATTTATTTGGATGTCGAAAGAAACTTAATGCATAAAATGAAGGCTATGAGCACACCTCATTCTTTTCTAATCAATAAAGAAGGTAAAATAGTTTGGGATAAGCAAGGTTTTATATCTGGTGATGAAAAGAATATTATCAAAAAGATAAAAGAATTAATGTAGTTTGTTTCAAAATGAAGAGAGTATACTATTCGGATTACTTGCAAGGTCTTTTGTAAAGCGCGTTTGTTTTTTTTAAAGGGCATTTACATAGGGTAAATTGTTGTAATACGCTCTACCTTTTAGATCTATAGAAGGATAAGTAAATTTGATTCCGATTCTCATACTCAATTCATTTGTGTTGTTCATTTTGTAGTATTTAAGAGATTTATAGTTTTTTCTAGACTATGTTACATCGAATCAACTTCTTTATGCTGTCTGATTAGTTGAGGTAGACTTATAATAAATTCGTACAAGGCTCTAATGCCACCAATCATTAAAGTTCTTATTGCGGTAGGTAACGATGGTTTTACAACGGGATAATAATCTTGAGTTTCAATATGGTTTGTGTCAATTTTTAATAGTACTTTTTTTAAGGCGTCTATATTTGTCCAATTTGCTCTAAACTTTATAATACTATCTGTGCCGATAACATATGTCATGTTGGGCATTGCCCCATACAATTGATGAGCGGTTCCCTCCAAATCATCTACCAAAATTGTTCTTTTTTCATTGTGTAGTTTAAGTGAAGATTTAGCATTTGATATTTTTTCATCTAAAGAGGTTATCCTATTAATTTTTCCTCCTGGGTGTGCTTCTCTAACATATAAAAGTAAAAAATGGATGTTGGGGTATTGCTCTTGTAGTGAAATCATATGCGTTTTTGAATTTGCATACATAGGGCATGTAATACTTCCTGTATCCAAAACTATAGGCTTGTCTAAATAATTGGATAAAGAAACGATTCTTCCATCCAAAGTTCTTGCCTCAAAGTCTATGTACTTTTCACCAGCTTTTGGACCTTTAAAATTTGTAAAATCATAATCGGTGGCTTTAAAATGTCTGTAATTGTAATCTGTAGAACTTTTTTTTGATTTCATAATCTTGCAGTGTTTGAATTGATAGCAAAATTAGATTTGTGATTCCTTACTTCTTTTAACAAATGATAAAAAAGACTATTTTATCGCCCGTATTCTACTCAAAGAAACCTGTGTAATCCCTATATATTTAGATAAATCTCCTAGATTAATTCGTTGTGCTAGGCTAGGATGATTTCTCAAAAAATTCTCATATCTTTTTTTTGCATCTTCTTCCAACATTTCTTTAATTCTTGCCATCATATTGAGGTTGGCAATGGTCAAAAATTTTCTGTAAAATGTTTCTAAAGAGTGATGTTTTAAACAGAGGTTTTCGAATTTGGAGAATGGTATTACATATAGTTCAGTATCTTCTATTGCAATGATTTCATATCTGGAATGTTTATCCAGATTACAGCTTTCGATGTCTGTAAACAAAATGTTTTCTTCAAAAAAGCGCATTATGAATTCGTTTCCATTAGAGTTGAATTGCATTTTTACAATTCCTTTTTTAATAAAAAATAATTCCCTACAATAGGTGTTTGAAGAAATAAGAAAATCTCCTTTTGAAACCGTTTTAAGTTTTGTTATTTCAGACAATTCTTCTTTTGCTTTTCTGTCAAGAGTGCTTAATTGAGTGATAAAGGTTATTAACTGTTTCATTTTTAGATATGATGCAGAATTACTATAGTGAGTAAGGTTTGTACCTCGGGGTTATGCAATGTATAAATTATTTTGTACCGATTTTATTAACCAGGTACACTTATGTTTTTAGCGATTTGATCTTTTGATTTTGCGATTCTATAAGAACATCTCATTTTTTACTTTTTTTCCACCAACCATTCCGTTTACGAATGTAAATGATTTGTCCTGTATGATAGGCATTGTGTGCTGTCATATTTACAATTTCTGTACTCCATTCGGTTAACTGTTTATCTGTAGCATTTTCGGTTAATCGTTCCCATTCGGTTTGAATACTGGCCAATTTATTTACAAGACTTTTCCATTCATCATTGGTGTATTTTTTAAAGGTCGTTTCGTTGTTTACCTCAAAGCCGGACATGTCTTCTCCTTTAAAAGCCCTTAAGTTCATTTCGTTCCAAAAAGTCAAATGTGATACCAATTCTCCGATTGAGTGGTTTTCTGTATCATCTTTCCAATTTGATTGTTCAGCCGAGAGTCCTTTTATTGCATTTTTTGTTGGAACAAACCAATTTTGATCTGTATGCGTGTTTTTCAATTGTTCAACTAGCAATGATTTTAATTCGATATTATTCTTTTTTTCAGAACAGCTCACTAGGAAAACAACCAGTCCGATTATTGCTAAATTCCATTTCATTTTTCGATTTGTTTATTAGTTCTATACAACGCTAAATATATGTATTATAGCAGGTTTTAAGTGTTGTTTTTCAATTTATAATAAATATAGCAGAAAAGGCTAAACGCTAGTTTTAGCTCTTAACTGCTATATTTTTTATAGTTATCGCGTACCGTGTTTTTTGTAACTATTCCAGATTTCTGCGTATGATTTCTTTTCCAATCTCCCCAAAATATTCGTATATGATTTTTTGCCATAAAACCATTCCATTCTCTGAATTTGCAAATAATACTAATCCGTTTTTCGAGTTTTTAAAGATGATGGCAATTGTTTTTGTGCCATAATCTCCACCTGTGTGCATAAATGCAGTTTCATTATTTGGTAGGTTAGTTAGCATTTGCATTCCTAAACTCCAATCAATTCCCTTTTTTTCATGGGCTTGAACTTTTAAAAACTCAGTATAATGTTTTTCTGATAAACCAGCTCCATTTAACACATATACCAAAAATTTGGAGTAATCTTCTGCTGTCGTCATTAAGTTAGCAGCCGCATTTGCATCTGTGTACTTTTTGTAGCTTATCGGAATACCTTTTTCATTGTGCTCAACTGCATATGAACTTTCGTCTATTTTGTCTGTCCAATAAAAACTTGTATTATTCATTTCAAGTGGATTAAAAAGTTTTTCTTGTGCGATTACCTCTAAAGGGCATTTCATTTTTTTTTCAATTGCTTTTCTCAAATACTCAAAACCTTCTCCAGAATATTGCCATTTTGTTCCTGGTTCAAATTGAAAAGATAACTTATTGTTGTCTGTTAAATATCGCCAATTAGGAAAACCGGATTGATGAGATAAAATATGTCTTGTAGTTAGTTTATTTAAGTATTTACTATGCTTTATATCTTCATCTACGAAATATTTTGAAACAGGCTCATCCAAACTCCAATTACCTTCGTCAATGAGTTTTAGTGCAACAAACGCTACAATTGGTTTTGTTAATGATGCCACTTTATAGATACTATTATTTGAAATAGGTTCATTTGACTTTTTGTTACCAAATGTTCTAATTTGTTGAAGATTACCATTTTTAATCAATCCTATTGCTATGGATGGGATTTTATGCTTTTTGAGTAATTTCTCTATTTCTGTATCATTGTCAAATAGTTTGTAAATGTAATTTGCATTAAATTTTGCTCCATAATCTTTTGCAGGAGGTCTATGGTCATAACTCAAGATTCGTTTTGCTTTCCATTTTTTATTTTCTAAAAACCAAGTGGTTATGAATTTGGCTTGTTCGGTAGCATAAAGTTTTTTGTTTGGTTCTTTGATATAAAAAACATGACTACCTGTTTGTATTGCACCATATATTTCTCCATTATTTTTTAAAGGAAATACTTTTAATGTTTCTGTTACTAATTTTCTAATGGGTTTGAAATTGGGGTTAGAACAAATACTATTGGTAAACGATATATAGAACTGTTCTAAATTTTGAGTGCCATTTTGGTCATGAAAAAACTCTAAATCCTTATGAAGTACTTTTTTTAAAGCAGCATAATTACATTTGTTAAATCCTTCATCGAAAACAAGACTGTCTGCTTTTTTGAGCTCGATAAATAAGTTTGAACTATTTGCGACTTGAGCAATACTGTTTTTTACGGTTAGAATTAATACGATTGCAAGAATTAATTTGTACGATTTCATTTTAAATTTTGATTGATATTTGAAATTGTAAATCTCTTAACAACAATTAAAATAATAACAAAAATTCACAGGACAATTATATGACAATTACCTGACAGGCTTTATATGAGGTTGAAATTCAGTTTTATATATAATTTTTTGTTTTTGTCCAATTCAATAGTATTTCTGATAATTATGTAAATATTTATGACAACCGCAGCAATTAATAGAAGTAAGATTAGTTGTCTGGTAATTCCAAACCATCTACTTATAAAAGGGCTTAAAAGGATACATACCACTGCAATAATTGTGTAGAGTATCTGAATTGAAACAATTTGTTTTGTTACTTCATTTACTTGATTTTTATGTTTCATAATCAACCAAGGAAGCAGTATGTTGATTGGTGGGAGAATTACACCAAAAATAGAAGAAAGATTAATATGTTTAGTAAGTTGATAATTTATGGTTTCTATTTCTGATGCAGATTTATTTTCTTTTAAATCATCTTCTGTAACTCTCAAAGCCATTGCTAAAACTTTTAAAGTATGTCCTTTGGGTTCTATACCTTTTTCAATTCGCTGAATCGTTCTGGTAGAAATACCAGCTTTTTCTGCCAATTCCTCTTGAGTGAGGTTTTGTTTTTCTCGATATTTTAGAAGTTTACTCAATTCTCTAATGTTTCTTTCGTATGGTACACAACGTCTCTTGTATGGTGCGTTTGCTTCCCGAAGGGAGCAAATGAACTATACAAATTGTTATCTGTTTTTTTTAATTTTTAATAATAGTTTTTAGAGTATCAATATAACCTTTGAAATACTCAGTATCAATTGAGTTGTCAATTGGACTTATTTTATTTAGTTCCTTATCAATTTCGTTAGATTTTTCAGGAGCAGTTTTTTTAAGGTTTTGTAAATTTCTATAAGTATAATTATTTCTCCAATTTAAAAAATTATTCCAGTCCTCCATATGTTCGTCAACATGATTAGTATCATTGATTTCGTCCAAATATTTTAGAGCAACCATTACAGAGTCTTGATCGAAATAAAGCTCAGGTTTTTTTAAATAATACTTGAGGTATTTTTTTAGATAATTTGGAGATTTACTAGTGTTAAAGCTTACTATAGTTTTGGCGTATTCAGCTCCTGCGTAACAAACTTCACTTTTCAACAAATGTGTTCCAATTATATCTTCCAATTGATACGCTTGTTTTATGGATGCAAAATAACTCCCGGTTGATCTTGTACGCCAATTAAAATCTCCCAAGTTTTTGAGAATTACTTCTTCGGTCAATTCTGATTTTACTCTAATCATCGTTTCAATCCAATTATCAGATTGATTGTTAAGTTCAAAATAGAATGGAATAACCCACTTGTTTATGAACTCCTGATCTAGTTTCTCCTCATTTTTATATGATTCTAATTCAGTAAACGGACTTTTATGCCTTACAGTAGCTCCAGCAGAGTGTAATTCAATTTGTTTTTTAGTTTTTTCGTCCATTTTGATCTTATGTATCACAACGTCTCTTGTATGTTGCGTTTGCTTGCCGAAGGCGGCATATGCAATATACAAACTGTTAGCATTAGTTCTTTATTCTTTTTGTCAGTAATTCAATTTCCAATTCGGAGTTTATTCCCTTTTTAAAATGCTCTTTTATCCAAAATTCGGCAGACTTAAGGTCACCTTTTTGTTTATATAAAAAAGCTAAAATATATTCAGATGATATAATTCTTTGCCCAATTTCAAATGTGGGAAATTCAACATCTTTTTTAAGTCCAGAAATATTTTCCTCAATTGTAGTTTTTTCACTAAACCATTTTTCCAGTTTAGAAATATTATTCGATAGTACTTGATTTAAACTGTTTCTGAATTTTTGTTCATTTACTGTACTTATTTTATCAGGATTGATTGGTTTGTTTTTTTCAAAACTTTCCTGCCAACCTTCTAATCGTTTGAAATAAATCACTTTTGTCGATTTATCTGTCCGATGATTTATTAGCTTTTTTCCTGATATTGAAGGGATAAAGTCAAAACAATTACCAAAAGAAAATGAGCCTCCGAAAGATTTAAACACATTGTATTCAATTACGTGTTTAATTCCATTTTCATTAAAATTGCTATACCATAAATATTTTCCATTCCAATTATTTAGTCCAATCTCAGCAAATTTAGGTGTGACTATTTCTTGAAAAATCTCAATTCTTTTTTCCAGTAGTACTTCATCTAAGTTTTGAATATCATCATAGATTTCATTCACAGCTTTTCGTCTATCAATTATATCTCGAATTTTACTGAAAATATTCATTATTTTTTCACTTTTATAAGATCGTCCGCTTTAAACTTCATTTTTTTACCATACTTATTTTCGTAGTCGATATCAAAACTGATCCGATTCCATGGCTTTATCAATTTCGTTTTTACAGTTATTCCTCCGTTTTTCTTTGTCATTGAATAAGCATTAATCTCCGTTCCAATACTATTGGTAGTTTTATCAAATTCAAAAATTGAATCATTATTGAAATTATAACCTATTGCGATAAATTCGAACTCATATTCCGAATTCAACTTTTGGGTATTATTAGGATTTGGTATTATCCTGTATTTTATACTGTCAAAAACGTATTTGTTTTCAATTTTTGAAAGTATGTTTTTCAGAGAATCGTTTTCCGCTTTTAATTCCTCAACTTTATAGAGAAGATTTTGCGTCCGATTTACTTCTTGGCAGCCGGAAATTGTTAAAGTTAGAATGAGGAATAAAATGTTTTTAATCATCTTTTATAATGAAACACAACGGTCAGTATAAGAAACGTAGGGCAGGTGATAAGCACTTTCGTTTCGATTTATTACTTAGCTAAATATAAATATTTTGCTTTTATATTTCTGTCAAATGCCAAATTTTATATTTAGCGGACTTCATTAGTATTCACAGACCTTTCGGTTTAGCACAAACGCCCTATGTTTTTTTTACCTTGTTATGTGCTGGCATTATTCCGTTCGTGTTCAATCAACCATTTTTTTCGTTCAATTCCTCCACCATATCCAGTCATTTTTCCGTCTTTTCCAATTACTCTATGACAAGGTACAATTATAGAAATTCTATTATAACCATTTGCAGATGCAACTGCTCTAATTGCTTTTGGATTGTTGATTTTTTCTGCTTGTTTTTGATAGGTTGTCGTTGTTCCATATTCTATTTGTTGTAAACAGTTCCAAACTGCATTTTGAAAATCAGTTCCTGGTGTTTCAAGTTTAACATCAAATTTTTTTCTTGTACCTTCAAAGTATCCTTTAATCTCTTTCTTGATTTGTTTGATATGTTCGTTTTCGCCCGAAATAATATTAGCATTCAATAATTTTTGCAAATCTTTAAATTCTGTTTCGAGCATTCTTCTGTCAACAAATTCCAATAAGCAGATTCCATTATCTGTTGCACAAACAAACATTGGACCTAAAGGTGTTGTAAGTCGGTTTATAAGGATTATGTTTTTATCTTTAATTTGTTTTGGTGATTTACCTACAAGTTTTTTAAAAGTGTACCCAAAACCACTTAACGATTCGTAACTCGTGTCAAAAGCAGTATGTGTAGCATTCTTTCCCTTTTTCAATTCTTGAAAAGCATTGTTTATTCTATACATTCTTTGATATGCTTGAAAAGTCATACCATAATTATTTTTGAACCATCTACGCACAACCTCTGGACTAATTCCTTTCTGTCTTAATTGGAAGTCAGTTATTTTGTCTTTAGGGTTTTCTTTTACCAATATAATTGCTTTCTCAACTTGTTCAGGTGTTTGATTTGCATTTTCCGTTGGCTTACAAATTTTACAAGGTCTATATCCATTATCCAAAGCCTCCTTAAATGAAGTATAAAACTCTACATTTTTCAGTTTTGGTTTTCTTGCTCGGCAAGTCGCAATACAAAAAACGGAAGTGGTTTTTACACCTACAAAGAAAATACCAACAAAGCTCTGTTTTCTATCTAACAGAGCTTGATAATAAGTTTCGATTTTGTTATTGTCTGTAATCAGCATTTTAAAATATTGACTTAAATGAACTTTGATTTAAAACAGTTTGTAAACTTTCTTCAAATTTATGATACATTTTATCGAAAAGAAAATTCCCCATACTTATTCGTTTTACACCTAATTTTGTTAATGTCTCAAAATTTGGAAGGTTAGGCATACACATTACATTAATTGGTAAATTTGTTGAATCGACTATTGTTTTAATGTCATTTTCTTTCTCAATACAAGGAACGAAAATTCCATTTGCTCCAGCATTTTGGTATAGTTGAATTCTTTTTTTTGTTTTTTCAATTACATTTTCTTGAAGCAAGATAAATGTATCTGTTCTCACGTTTATAAAAACATCAACATTTTCCTTTTCTAATTCCCTCTTTATTTCTTTAAGTGTCTTTGCGAAGTCATTAACGTTTAATAAAATCCTTTTTTCGTTAACAATACTGTCTTCGATATTAATTCCAACAACTCCTAATTTTGCTAATCTTTTAATGTGATTAACGATTTCTTTTGGTTTACGACTATATCCCGATTCCAAATCAACTGATAAAGGTAGATTTGTGTTTAGAGCAATCCGCTTTACGAAATATTCTAATTCAGAAAATTCCATTTCTTCGCCATCGTTATATCCCAAAATCGATGCGATTGCCGAACTCGAAGTTCCAATTGCTTGAAAGTTTAATTTTTCGGCTGTTTTTGTACTTGGTACATCCCAAACATTTCCGATTAATAATGGTTTATTATGATTGTGTAAATTTTTAAATTCCATCTTTTTATGATTTTATGCAAAGTAACGATGATGAAATTTAGTCAGCAACCGAAAATTGGACGAGTATTTTTTTCCGCTTGCACATAACGTTAAGTATAAGAAATCGTAGGGCAGGTGATAAGCACTATCGTTTCGGTTTATTACTTAGCTAAATATAAATATTTTGCTTTTATCTTTTTTATTATAAATGCCAAATTTTATATTTAGCGGACTTTGTAAACAGGCTCAACCTTTCGGTTAAGGAATAAATGCCCTATGTTTTTTATACACTGTTGTATGCTGGCTTTTCTATTGCTCAACTTTTAAATTCGGATTACCATATAAATGCATTGCACACCAAGCAGCAGGAGTAGGATATTTATCATAAACCTTTTTATTTGCTTTAAAAAGTGCAATATCAATTGAATCTCCGTTATTAAATGAACTTAAAAATTCTGGTAGCCAAATTTCCGGAACATTTATATGTAAACCCCAAAATG
Organism: Aquimarina sediminis; assembly: GCF_002895435.1. Lineage (GTDB taxonomy): Bacteria > Bacteroidota > Bacteroidia > Flavobacteriales > Flavobacteriaceae > Aquimarina > Aquimarina sediminis. Next base: position 255,937 of record NZ_POYJ01000006.1, on the reverse strand, counting down.
GAGCTATTATAGCTTTATATCCTTTTTCAATATATGTTTTTACCAAAGATGTAATGTTATTTTTAAATAGCTCTGATTTGTAAGAACCAGAATGGCAGATTAAGAAAATTAAAACTTCTCCTTTGCCAATGACTTTGTTAAGATTTACGAGTGGTCTTTCAGATGGATAAATAATTTGTTTTTCGGCAATATCTTTTGCTCCGTGAGAACAAATAATATTTATATCAGAAGTTATAGAGGAATCCTTTTCCAATTTTGTATTAATATCAAAACTATTTGCGGTTAAAGTATCTTCTATTTTTGCATATAATTGGTTTAATGTAAAATCACCTTCTTCTTTTGGTATCCAGATAGATTTCGAATAATTTTTATTGATTGAAGTTGATTTGTTAACTGATAAATACCATTCTGTAGATAGAATATTTGTAATAGGTTTACTTAAGTGCAGGAAATCTCCATTTTGATTGAGAAATAAATTATGTGGAAAATCTGCTAATTCCATATCTTTTATAAGATAAATTGAATCTGTTTCATCATCAATATTTAGCCTGCTAAATGAAATTTCATTATTTATTGTTTTTGCTTTTGCAAAATGTTCCTCTTCGTAAACATTACGAACTCCACCCTTATCTTTAATAGTATCATCGAATGAAAAACTCGAAAAATATTCTCCGTTGGTAAGGCTTTTAAATTTTGACCAATCCCATTCGGTTAACTCAAAATATTGAAAGGCCTTATTTCTGAAAGCTAATTGAAACACTTTTCCCTCGGTTATTGCAAGCCAAATTGTCGATTGAAATTCATTTTTAGATATCTCACTTTCAATTTTATCTCTTTCGCTATATATCTTGTTAAACTTTTCTAATTCAGTTGTAGGAACCTTAAAAGGAGCAAATTCGAATGATTCTTTAGATTTAAAAATCAAGCTGAAATCTGATTTAATCATCATAGCCAATAAAATTGCTTCTGAATCTTTTTTTGCGAAACTATCTTCAATTATTCTATTCGCAATTTTAAGTGACATATCATTATCATAAACGATATCTGATTTGTTCCTTGTCTCATTTAATTTAATTAATGATTTTTTTAATTGCTCTTTTAAAGATGAGGAATTACCATCGATAATATTTTTATAGTTACTAATAGACTCTTTTGGTACAATTTGCTCAAAAATATTTAAATAATAACCTAGACCAGTAAGACTGAAATTTGCATTTGGAAAAATCCTTCTAACATTATATAATGTAATTAACCAAGGTAAAGATTCTTGAACTCCACCCGAGAATATATTCTCTCGTTCTTTGTTTAGATAATCTAATAATAAATCAGGTAACTTTTCTTTCTTCATTGGTATAAGACTTGTGAAGTAAGAATGGTCTATTGAACGCCTGTGATAATCAGAAAATTCTAATGTTTTAGGTATGCTTTTATAAATTTTTACAGTGTAAGGGTATAAGCCAGTATTTCTAAAATATTTTATTGATTGCCATATTAATTCCTGTAAATATTTATCCGAAACTCCCTGCTTATTTTTTATTGCAAGGTGCATACTTATGTTAGCATAAAGTAGAGATGCTTGAGCACTACCTTGTGTTGAATAACACCTGAAAGCATTAAAAAAACCAAATTGTGGATAACCATCATTAAAACTTGAAATAATAATTTCTTCAGAAACATCTCTAGCTGCTTGATAAAATTCAGAAGAGTTAAGCCTATCAATAAATATTCCGATTATAAAGTAAAAGAGTTCGGGATTGTTTAATCTAATGAGTAAATGCCTTAAAATAGGCAACTGTAACATTATATTATCGCTTTGTTCCTCTTTCCAGTCTATTTCTTTGGCACTTTCTTGTATTAGACTTATTTGTAAAGAGACTATTTCTTTTATTTCTAACTCTGTCAAGTCGTTAGGAGGAAATTCAAAATCAGAAATTCTTAATTGATTATTTATTTTAAGGCTTTTTTCTAATAACTTTAAAAATTTACTGTTTGATTCATCTGCAATTTCAGCTTTAGCGACAGACTGGTCTAATTTGTAAAAATTATTTTGGCTAATCAATTTTTCAAATAAATCGAAAAAGATAAATAAAGAATAGGAAATTGACTTTCTATCATTATCTTCTAAAGTGGATAGAATTAATGGGGAAAATTTTCGATAAGTTTCGAAATCGGTTGCTAATATTTCAAGTATTTCAAAATAATGTATTGTAATTTCTTTTTCAAACACATTATTGTCGTTTAGATTTTCAGATGTTAATTTTGAATGAAAATCTTCAAATACTTGTTTGTTCATTTTTTTGTTGGAGTTTTTTATGAAACACAACGTTTATTATATAGCAAGTAGGGCAGTAGAAAGCACTAAACTTTCAGGCTGGCACTTACTTTTGTTAAATGTATGAAATTTAATTTAGCACAATTTGCCCTATTTGCTATATACCGTGTTGTGCATAGTGATTTTCACGTTCTGCTTAGTTTTCCGATGTTTGTCATTTAGCTCAGAATTGAGCGTTGGCAAGACATACTCTTTTGCAATTTTTGACGTAGCCTTGGCTGTGGCGAATTGCAAATGTGTATGACTAATATTCGATGAAAAATAAATTTAACTTTTTACAACTTGAAGACTATTTTTTCTGCTATTTGTTCATCTATCTAACCAACGTTTAAAAGATGCTGCCTTGTCTTTTCCGACAATAATATCTTCTTCGAGTAAAAGTTTTATTTCAAGTTTTAGTTTCCCATTAAAATAGGAATGGACTCTTTTAATAGCTTCAATATTCACTATGAATTGCCGATTTATTTTGAAAAAATTATCAGGCTGTAAATGATCTTTTAAATTTTCGAGTGAAAAATTAACTGGGTATTCTCTTTTTTCGAAAGTAACAGCAAAAGTAATGCCTTGCATACTGTAAAAGAGTGCAATGTCTTCAACAGGCAAATGAAAAAACGATTCATTGGAGTGTATCAGAAAGCGTTTACGGTATTCAATCTTTTTACCTTTAATTAAAGAAGCAAGTTCGGAAAAATCCATATTGGAATTCTGTTTCTGAATAAACTGTTTGTTGTAGTTATGATATTTTTCAAAGGCAGTTTTTAACTCATCTTTTTCTACTGGTTTTAACAGGTAGTCAATGCTATTTACTTTAAAGGCTTGTATGGCATATTCATCATAAGCAGTTGTAAAAATAATGGCACTTTCAACTTTTGCCTGCTTAAAAATTTCAAAGCTAAGGCCATCAGATAATTGAATGTCCAACAAAACAATATCGGGATGTGGGTTGTTTTGGAACCACTCCACAGCAGATTTTATACTATTCAAACACCCAATAACTTTCGTATCAAAATTGATTTCCTGCAAGGTTTCTTTTAGCAAGCGTTGTGCTGGCAATTCGTCTTCTATTATTGCTATTTTTATCATTTTATTCTTCGATTAAAGGAATGGTTACCACAAATTCCCCCTCTTGTTTACCATAAGTAAAACCATCTTTTTTAATAAGTTCAAATCGCTTGCTTAAATTAGCTAAACCAGTGTGTGTTGAATTGACCGTATCAATAATTTGTAAGTTATTACTAACGATTAAAGTGTTATCACTATCGCTTTCAATTGAAATTTTCAGCACATTTTCAGCATTCGCTATATTGTGTTTTAGAGCGTTCTCAATCAAAATTTGTAAGGTTAAAGGTGGGATTTGCATATGTAGTATTTCATCAGAAATATTTACTACATATTCTAAAGCATTTCCAATTCTGACCTTATGCAAAAAAATAAAGGAATCAATAAATTCAAGTTCTTTTTTCAAGGAAATTAAATCGTGATTTTTACTTTGCAAAACATATCGATATACTTTCGATAGTTTGCGTGTAAAATCTTCTGCATTTGTTGGATTGTGTTTTATTTCTGAAATCAAAACATTTAAGCTATTAAACAAGAAGTGTGGATTTACCTGATTTTGTAAAACACGATAATCTGCCTTGAGTTTTTCTTGTTTATAGTATTCTGCATCTAGTAGAGAATCTTTCCATTGCTTAAAAAAGTTTATTGCTATAGAAATACTAATAAAACCAATAGAAAAAACAACGGAACATGTAAATATAATAACTGGTGCTTTGGGATAAATCAAGGACTGACCGTTGATAAAATACTGGATCGTAAATGGTATCGCAATGCAAATAAATGTCCATAGAATGATAATTCCTATTTGAATGAAAAGCCTTTTTTGTGGATTGTAATACCAAGGTCTTTTTCTGTTCAAATATCTATCAAAAAATAAGCTGCCTTCCACAATTAAATTCAAAACCAGTAAGTAAAAAAACAAAAATAATTCCTTTGGAATTGGCAATTGAAATTCTGTGTTTTCAGGCATACCCAAGCTAACTAATCGCATTACAGCAATAGCAAAAAACGATACCAAAACAATTCTAATGAAAGTATTTCTACTATTTTTTGACATTTAAAATTTTAATAATTACCAACCAACAATTTAAAATATTTTTTTAGTTTAAACTAACATAAAAACTCAATGGTTATTATATCAGGAGTACAACCTTTTAGGAGCATTATTGGGATGGTCAAATAGTATATCCCAGAGTTTGTTTCAGGTATTTTTATATCCTTCAATAATATTTCACCCTAAAAGGTCATAAATGATGAAGTATTCGTCACCAAGCTGGTTCTCAAAAAAAAATCATCTGAAAACGAATTTGGGTAAAAATTTTATACCCTTTTTCGAAAAGGCTTTCTTCAATACTTGTCTAAGGAGTGCAGGAACTAACATCGATTTCGCTGTATAAATTTGGGTTGTGGTTTGGGTCTTCGACTGTGTTAGCCATCATTGAAATTTTAACAATTTCATCACTTGTAGAAAAACAAAGTTGGTGAAAGTTATCATTGTCATTTATATCTGCTATTGAAATAGGTACATGCGGTATTAGAACTCCAGAACTGTCAGAATAGCCAATATAGTACTGAAATAAGTCAGATTCGGTATCACCACTTATATACGGTGTAATCCCACCATTCCAAGCAACTTGAATCGTTTGTGTTCCTGAATTACATTCATTCAGATTGCCCTCAATTCTTTGGGCAAAGAATAAACTTGGTCCATCAGCAAGCGGAATAACATTCGTGGTAGTGATTCCGTTTAGGTTTATGATTTCTGAACAAGCGGACTCTCCGGATAAAGTATCTGTTGTAAATAAATCCCCTACAACTCTAACTTCAACAGGTGGATTGGTAACAGCGGTACCAAATTCACCTAATAGAAGTACAGTTCGATTTTCTCCGTTTTCATTAGCTGGTGCTAAAAGAGCACACATCGGGATGTGTTTATTTCCAAGGCTATCTACAACTTCAAAATCAGATTCTGACAAGGTGGCTGCATCTAATGGGAATTTAAAATTAACAGGCATACCATCTAACAAGCTTCCTAGTTGATTACATAATAAACTTGATAGTGCATTATCAAGTCCAAAAAAAGCTGACACAAGAACATCTTGATTAACCTGTTCTTGAGGGGTATCTTGGTTAATCTGTTCTTGAGGTTCTTCATTTTTGCTACATGAAAACAAGAGGATTACTGAAAATAATTTAAATATATTTCTCATATTTTTGTTTTTTTAATTGCTTATAAAACTAGTGTCACAAGATGTGAATACTAAACCAGCAATCATTGCCAGTATTAATTTCTTAAGATTGCTTTTTACCTTTTTCATCATTTTTTTAATTTCTATTTCTACGCTTCTCTTTTATCTTCTTTTGTATTTCTCTTTGGGTTTCTTTATAAATCTTGAATTGTTCAGCTGAAAGCAATGCTTTCATTTCTTTGTTTTTAGAACCTATTATCGATTTTAATTCATTGTACTTGGCAAATTTACTCTTACCACTAGTTTTTAAAGTTTTCATTTGAAGTCCATACTTTTTTGTAATTTCTTCAAATTTCGGTTTCTGCTCTTCGGATAAGTCTAACTTTACAAGGTATTCAAGCTTCTTTCGCCTTTCTTTTTGAGTTGCTTCATAAACAATGTATTGATCAGCAGATAGCAACGCTTTCATTTCTTTGTTTTTAGCACTTATTATCGATTTTAATTCATTGTACTTGGCAGATTTACTCTCATTACTGTTTCTTAACGTTTTTACCTGAAGTGCATATTTTTTTGTGATTGCTTTAAATTCTGGTTTCTGCTCTTCTGATAAGTCTAATTTTTCAAAGGACTTTTGGAGATGTACCTTTAATTTCTCTTTCTGTTCTTCTGTAAGTTGTCTTTCTTGTGCGTAACTTGCTACATTAAATAAAGTTAGTAACAGGATTGTTATTATGTTTCTTGATGTTTTCATTTTTGTTATTTTTTAATAAATTATCTTATATTCTTTACAAAGATGAAGCGATACAACTTCCTTTTCAGGAATAAGTTGTTGAAGTCGAATTTTTGGTAATGGGGTCGAAAAGAAGTGATGAAAATAATTTGATCAGTGGTGCGGTGGGAAAAGGTAAGCTCTTTTTATTTTTTGAGGCACGAAAAAAATGAAATGTGCTTGACTGTGCGTTGGCTTTTTTTAGTTCAAATGTAGATGGTTTGCTCGGTTTTCAGCATTATGCACAACGTTGCGTGTATGAATCGTTATATGGCGAAGCCATTATGATTTATACACCTTGTTGTGTGTTCGTTTTTTTGTCCATTTAATATTCAAACCTCTCCTTTCCAGTTCATCGAAAAACTCGTCAAAAGTCGGAAAGTTAAGATTCTCATCAAATGCATCATATTCCATTCCATTGCAATATACTGTTTTAGATTTCAATGATTTTGAATCTGTTAAATACTCAATTCTAACCCATTTATATCCAGAAAGTAAATTTATACTAGTGTCATCTCGAAATATTATTCTTTTTATTCTATCCAATCTAATCTTTTCTTCTCTTTTGAAGAATATGAATCGATTTATAATTAACATTTCCTCATCATTAAGAATAAAATCATTATTCATAATTGCGTAATAACTGTATACACCAACTAAAAGAATAACTGATGTAATTACAATAAAAATACTTGATAAATCTATGTTAATCAATTTTGTTTCAATTCCAAATGTCAATCCTAACCCTAAAATTGCGATCAAGATTAGAATTATTTTTAATTCTAATATGTGACTTTTGAATTCCATAATTATAAATAGATTTTTACTTCTAAATTTTGTTCGATAGACTTTTTGAAGAAAGATTTTAACTCATAGATGTCATCATTTATATCTTTCAATTTGTAGTCCTCCGTCGTCCAAAATTTTAATATTTTTTCTGAATTCACATTTGGAACAAACTCTTCTCTGTTAAGTATTCTGCGTACTCTTTCGATTTCTTTTTTTAGTTCAGATATTTTGTCAGATTGAAAGGTTTGTAATTCGTCTATCCATTTATCCGAATGGAGATCCAAATTCAATAGTATTGGAAATTCATTTTTGATATTTTTTGGTAAATGTCTAGAGCAATGAATAAGAAAGTTAGGAGCCATTTCAGACACAATTTCTTTCTTTTTGTTTAAAGCTTCCATCCATCTTCCCATAATTTTGGTTAATGATCGCTAACGTCTAGTATAAGAAACGTAGGGCAGTTGATAAGCGATACGTTTCGGATTGGTACTTAGCCAAATATAATATTTTGCTTTTATCTTTTTTGTCTTAAACGCCAAATTTTATATTTGGCGACTTTGCAAACAATCACAGACCTTTCAGTTCTCACTAAATGCCCTATGTTTTTTATACCTTGTTGGGCGTAGTTATTTTTCTTCTTTTTTGTCAGTCAGAGTAATAGTGAGTTTATTCTTTTGTTGCTTAATCTCAATTTCTTTTCCGATTTCAAATCCGAGTTCTTTCAGCCACTTTCCCTGAAGCCGAATTTCAGGAACAGCAATATATTTCCATTCCCGAGGTTGGTGTTTCTGATAGATTTTTAGCTTTCTAAATCGACTCATTAAAGACTTGTTCGTTATTCCGAACACAATATATAAATAATTTATCGAAATTCGGTATAGTGAACACGAAAGAAGAGAAATATTTTCAAAAATTAGGGGCTAAAATCAAGCAATTAAGAGAAGAAAAAGAGATTGACCAAAAGTCATTTGCTTTTGATTGTGAGATTGGAAGGACTCAATTATATATGATTGAAAAAGGTAGAACAAATCCTCGTTTACTTACTTTGATTAAAATTGCTGAAGGTTTGGAAATTTCTATTTCTGAACTTCTACGAAATTAATGCACTGATTTTACCAATCCATATTTGCTGCATCATCAAATTCATTCATTAGCTCATCTGCAAACTCTTTCATATTATCCATATTCTCACAAGCCACAGCATAAGTTCCATTTGCTGAAAGAGTTAAAATTGTTGGTAATTGATATTCTTGAGTGTATTCCATTGCTGGAGCAGTAGTTCCTGACCAAAGGAATTTAATAAATTCTTCAATTAGTTCAATTACTTCCTTCTCTTTAAATGTAAGAAATCCGTGTAGTGAAAATTTATTTTTTTTCTTCTTATGATTCATTAATACTGGTACAGTTCCTGTTTTTGAATGAAATCTAAAAGCATTTCCATCTTTTCCAAATGCTCCGTGAGCTACAAAATTTCTCAATTGGTTACGTATAGTAATTAGTTCATTGTAAAAACTATCTGCTTCTTTGGACGAACTCAAAGGTATGGCTGCTTTGAATTTAGTTTTCCATTCGGCTCCAATTAATTCGGAAACCTTTTCTCCATCACTCAAACCTTGTCCGATAATGGCTAAATGAATAAACAAATGTTCTGTCCAACTATAGAATGCTTCTATGCAAGAAATCGCTAACCAATTCGCTCTTTGTTTAAATTCAAAATCCAAGGATGTGACTGTAGTAAACTCACCAAATTCAGACTTTTCAACCTTCTTTTCTGTTTTACCTTTATTATCTAAGAATTTTTGATATTCAACTTTATATGAATTAAGTAAAAAGTCAAATCTTTCAAATAATTGTCGATTATTGTTTACTACATTAAATTCAGAATTTTGTACAGCCTGTTCAGCTATATAATCATAGTAAGGTCTTATACTTTTTACTGCACCTGAAATTTTCTTAGCGATTTCTTTAGCAATTTCTTGGTCCTCTTCATCTTGTATAAATACTCCGACTCCAAATTTCCTGTGTTCGATAAGGAATGCTTTTCCTTTGTAATCAATTGGGAACGACCAAGCTATTTTTTCAAAACGACCAAGGTTTTTAAAATTAAGCAAATCTGAAAAAAGAAAGAAAATCAAGTAGTATTCTGGCAATAATCTACTTGCATCACTTCTCTTAGCGCTGAATAAGAAATTATTAACAGCATTTGTACCTTTATCGGCAGGTTTAATCGGGCTTAAAATTTGTAAAGCCTTCTGTTTATATTTTTCAATATCTATCAATGATTTGCCTTTTTCTAATTATGCCCAACGTGTTTGTATATGGTTTGTTGCGTGGTTAAGCAACTAAGTTAACAAATAAAAACCGAATAGAAAATCCGCGAGGATTTTCGTAAGTAGGCTAGAACTAGCAATAAATTATATACGGTGTTAGCAACTGGCTTTTAAAAGTCATTATGAAGTTGGTTTTCAGTTAGAATTACTAATTTTCCTGAAATTATTGAATTTTTTAAATTCGGTTCTCCAAACTTTTTCTCTAGTATTTTAATTATCTCTGGTCTTTGATTTTCATTTTTAATTGTAATATATCTTATGTCTGTTATGTTCTCAATTTGTAGCAAATAATCTGGTAAATGAGGTTTTTTTATTCGCTTATTTTTATAATCACTGAATTCATCATCATCTTCTTTTATGATTTCTAATTCTTCTACCTTTTTTAAGTTAGGAATAAATCTCCATTCTCTTTCTTGGTAAGTGATTATCTCATTTCCTTTATGTTTTGTTTTCCAGTTCTTTAGAAATTGAACCGTTTTTTGAGATATTGAATACAAATTCAATATTTGTTCTTCAGTTAATGGATATTCTTTATTAGTAATTTTTTTATGCTTATTATAAGAATCAAATAGACTTTTTTTAATAAACTGTTCCATTGTTAAGTTGAAAGTTGTGTCATATAAATCTTTAATAGGAGAATTTTCGTGAATATAAATTACAGGTGATAATTGATGTTTAATAGCCCATTCCATACTCATTCCGATACCATATTTTCCATAATGCATATAATTATCCACATCTTTTAATGGAATATTACAAAAACTTACCATTGGAATATAATACGTGGAATTGTTAATCGTCTCTTCACAATATGAAGGAGCAAATCCATTTTTTAATATTTTTTTCAACCAATCAAATTGCCCAGTATAATGGAATATGTGATTTATCTTCTTTTGTTTAAATTCTTCTGACATAGACTGATTTCCAAAAATACGATAACCAATCGATTGATCACTTAGCTGCTATGATCACATATATAGTGTTAGCGTTTCGTACATTTTTTATTTAGCCAAGTAGATTTGTTAATCTATCTTTATTTTCAAACGTAGCTTGTAATTTGTCTTTTAACTTTTGTAATTCTTCGTCAGAACTAAACTTTTTTCCATATTCTTGACAGATCTCACTGATTTTGTCAGATAAAACCCTGATTTTAGGATTTTCCAGTTCAGATTCCTCTAATTCCTTCATTATAGAATCAAGAAGTTTGAAAGAGATTTCGAACACCCGTTCATTGGTTATTAGAAGACTCTGAATTGTATCACTATTATTCTCGACTTGCAGTCTCTTTTGTTTAAATTTTTCTCCAATAATTTTAGCGTTATTTATATATAGTTTACCAAACGCAGTACGGCAAGATTCTTCTTGATCCAACGTTTCTCCCTCACTTAAAAATTTAGAAAACCTGTTTTTAATTCCATTGTCAAAATGAGTTAGAGTATTAATAAATGTATCACAGGATATATCATGAAGAAATTTGTTTCGAAAATTCATAAGTAGCTCAATATTTTGATGCTCCTCTTTTGACAGTACATTTATATCATAAAGTAAATCTATTTTGCTTTTGAAACTAATTCCTGCTTTTTTTCCAAAGAGTTTCGTTCTTGATTTATCATCAATTCTTAAATAAACAAGAAGTAATGAATTAATAGATTCTTCGGTTTTTAAGGAAATCTCTAGGATCTCAGTTCTTAGTTTCATAAATATATCTTAATCTTTTTTGAGTATGAACGCTAACGGTTTTGTATAAGAATAGTTGCGTGTTTGCGTGCGAGGAATTTCCGAAGGAAATTCAGATGTAGCAAATACGCAACTACCTTTATTTAAGTACAAAATAGCAATTATTTTTATACGTTGTTAGCTACAGTTGTTTTCTATCAGTTTAAATGCTACAATTCCTATTCCGACAATAAAATTTATAATAGTCAGAAAGAATAACCAATAAGATATTCTCAATAAAACTCTATAACCTTTCCCTTTTGATTTTAACGAGCTGTCATCTTGAGAAGAATTCATAACATTTTCTGGATTAAGTCCAAATCTAAATGCCAATTGAGTGCTAAATTCTTTCATTTGTTCTTCAATGTTATTAGAAGAAGCTAATGACTCGTAGTAATTTTTATATAGAATTCTGTATTCTGCTAATTTTTCGCCCGAGAAATTAGAAGTATCTATTCTCTGTGTTTTAATTCCAAAATCCTCTTCTAAAAAAATAATAATATTATCAAGTGAATCCACTTCTGTTATTGTTTTCGGAATAGGAATTTTAGATGCATTGGTGTATCCAGTTGAGAATGAAACAAAATCAAAAACAATACTGTTCAGTCGCATTTGAGTGAAAAATGAAAATATTCTGAAAAGTAGACCTAAAACAACTGTAATAAGAGCAATAATAGTTAATTCAAATTCCAATTCAAGAAATATTGGGTTTTCAGATTTCCTTGTCAAAATCAGCATAAAAATTCCAATTGAAAAACCGACAATCCAAATTATTATTTTATCAGCTTTTTCAAAATTCTCAATATCACGTTGAACTTGGTCATTAACAAGTTTGCTTGTAGTAGAATAAAGTTGTTTAAGTAGTTGGTTTTCCATTCAATTGTAGCTAACGTTTAATATATGTGTCGTAGCAGGGCAAAATGTTACCTTGCTTTTCGATTTTTCTTGCGCATTGGTTGCTAGCTTTTACTTTCTGCAAGTATTGCGCCTTACCAAAATACAATAACCACTCGATTAATCACGTAACTGCTATGATCACATATATAGTGTTAGCGTATCGTTTCATTTTCGAAAATCTTTTTCAGTCATCTCCGAATTATATCTTTTCCCATCCTTATCAAAACACCAAACATTTGAGACTTCCCTTAGTTCGGGTAAACTCTCTTTATTCAGTTTTACTTTTTGTTTAACAATTCGTCTAAATTTTCTATTTGCGTTTTGCTTGTTTTCTTTTTCAGATTTAGCCGTTGTATTTCCGTGAATTTTAGTTTTCTGTTTCGATCTACTCATTGTTTCATCAAGTTAATTCACCATTTTTTTAATTATACAAGTTGAGTTAAACATCGTATTTAATTTTCAGTTCTCTAAATCGTTATTCCAGTTCTGCATTTTCTTAGTAAATGGTATTTGATCAGATTTACTAATCATTTCAAGCATCAGTTTCTTAAAACCTTCATTCCATTCAATTCCTTCCTGTTTACTTAATAACTCAACTTGATAAGGCCAACCCATTGCTCGTTCTTCAATTTTATATTCGATTACGATAAATTCACTTAGCAATTTCGTCCAATGTGGCTCATTCCTTTTACCGAAATCAGCGCCATGCATAAAAGAAACAATGTTGTCTCTAGTCACATCACCCACGTACATAGACATCCGGTAGAGAAAGTGGATCATCTTTTCGGTTTCAAATCTTTTCATCTTTTATATGATCGCTAACAATTAAATATAGTTACTGTGGTAACTATATTTCTATTATGTGATAGCTAAATTAGTAAATCTTTTATGTTATTAAACTTTTTTATGGCAACATGAGTGTAAATTTCTGTTGTTTTACTAGAGTTATGCCCTAATAGAACTTGTATATAGCGCAAATCTACTCCTTCTTCCAAAAGGTGTGTTGCAAAACTATGCCTTAGCATATGTGGATGCACTGATTGATTAATCTTAGCTCTTTTAGCAGCCTGGTGTACTACTTTTAAAACACTTGTAGTGCTATACTTTCTTTCCGCTTCATTACTTTCGAATAGGTACAACTTTGGTTTGTATACTTTATAGTACTCCCTAAGTGTATCAAGAACAGCTTGGTTTAGAACCGTGTATCGATCTTTATTTCCTTTAGCATACCTTACTTTGATAAGCATGCCAGTACTATCAATATCCGTGAGTTTCAAATTAAGGAGTTCACTTCTACGTAACCCAGAAGAATACAACAGGCTAATAATACACTTATGTTTTATGTTTTTGGTAAGATCAATCATTCTTAGAATATCTTGTTTAGCCAGTATACTAGGAAGTTTTTGCTCCTGTCTGGGTCTTTCGATACTATAAAGCCTATTGGGCATCCCCATGACTACCTCATAGTAGAATTTAATACTATTGATAGCCTGATTGATATAACTATTAGACCGCTTTTGTTGGATCAGTAGCTGAAGATATCTCCGTATTTCTTGTTCCGACAATTCATGGATTTGGCGATCAGGATAGTGATTAATAAATTTTTCGAATTGAGATATATAGGTTTTACAAGTGTTTAGGGCATACCTCTTAAGCTCTAACTTTGTCAAATATTCTTCGGGGACATATCTATAAGAAACGGTTTTAGGTCTGTTGCGATACCAGTTAATATCAATAGGGTCATTATTACGAATTACCTTTTCTTTAAAAAAAGAATTCCCATTAATCCAGGCTATGCCTCTAAATTTTTCAAAAACCTGACCGAGGTTCTCTTTGGTGTTGGTAATGTATACCATCCCAAATTCGTTACTCCATCTAGGATTGGGGAGCTCTTTGATCAAGGCATGGATCACCTTATCAGGATAGAATTGTAACCCAATCATCTTCTGATTCTCAATCAATAAATGTTTTAAAGTAATATGTTTAGAAATAGATTCCACTGTTTAAAGATGAGAAAGACCAAATAGATAAAAAAATATAGCCGTATATTTAAACGTTTAATAAACGTATAGTAATACACTTATGGCTAAAGCATGTCTTTATTGCAATAAAGATTTAGAAGGAAGAGTAGACAAAAAATTCTGTACCTCATATTGTAAATCTTCATATCATTATCAAAAGAATAAGGAAAGTGAGGATAGTCTGTTTCAAAAAATAGATAGACACCTAAAAACCAATCGAAGACTTTTAAAAGAATATAATAAAGCAGGACTAGCAACGGTTAGAAAAGAAAAGCTAATAAACAATGGCTTTAATCCTACATATTTTACGCATTATTGGAAAAATAAAGAAGATAAAGTCTATTTGTTTTGTTATGAATATGGATTTCTGGACATAAAGGACAAGTACGTTTTGGTTACCTGGCAAAAATATATGGATAGATAGACTTTGAACTTTTTGGCATGTAGACTTTAACCCAAAAAAGAAATATAGGGTGTTAAAGCATGCCCAAAAAGGAGAGTCACTAAAATTAACAATTTCTGTTAAAAAATAACATCTAAATCTCCAAAATAGATAAAACCCCACATATAGAAGTACCCCTTGATGTAGTTTTTGTGTTAATATTTTAAGATTTTCTCATAACCCGGGTTGAGCATAACTCATACTAGTACGTACAACCACATTTACTTTTTCTACAACTAAAATCTATCCCTAATGTGATAAGATGTGATCCTGCCAAGGTACTGGCATTATATATTTCATTAAGGTTAACCTGATAGCCATAGGCGATATAAAAATTACGCTTTTTTGTTCCTATCATAGGAGAGAGGGATAAAGGTTTAAAATCCTGATCGATCAACGTTCTAAGGCTAAGTCCTGCCCAATAGTAATCTCCTCTGTGCATCTTTCTTACTTTTAGATTAAAATCTGAAGTGCTTCTTCCGTCGCCTATAAAATTCTGATACAATATAGAAGGCTCAATTTCGAGATCTCTATTTGCTCCATTAAACGTATAACCTGAGTATACATAATAGTTACGAATAGAAGTGGGTTCTGTGGCACTAAAATCATCAATCTTTTTATTCAATAAATTTATCGCATTTACATTTAGAAAAAACCTGCCTAACCTATATAATACTCCAATATCAAAATTAGAATCTGTTACTCTTATGTTCTCTAATCCCGGATTAATAGGGTTGTCTGGATTTCCATTGGTAAAGCCATTTGAAGAAATGGTAAACTGAGTGTACTTATAACTAAGTCCAAAGGAAAGATACTGTTCATCACCGCTTAGGGTTAAATGATGAGCAAAGGATAATTGAATTCCTTTTTGAGAAGTTTCTCCGTTTTTATCATTAAAAAGTGTTCCTCCGACTCCAGAGCGATCTGTTATTCTACCGTCTACAGATAGAGATTGCGTACTGGGAGACTCTGGGATATTTACCCACTGTTCAAATCCAGAAGCACGAACCTGCCAGCAATTTCCTATTCCGGCATAAGCACTAGAGATCAAATAAGGGTTATCGGCTATATACTGATTCTGGATAGGAGCAAAAAACTCCTGACCATAACTTTTGTTGCTGATCATTACACAAAGGGCTATAGTCACAAGCACAATATATCTTCTGTTATTTCTCTTTTCTGTCATTTCTATCATTTCTATCTATGTAAAGTAAAGTGCCCAGTGAATTTTTTGTTTTCTGCATCATTGAGAACAATGAAATACCAGTAATCTCCTGATGGTAATTCTTTCCCATTATGTAAACCTTTCCAACCATCATCTCTATGGTCTCCTTTGTATTCGGCTAATAATCTACCATATCGATCAAAGATTTTTACTTCAATATTTTGGAAATAGAAAGGATCATCTTCGTTTTCTGATATCTGATCAGGATACCATGAGGCTCCACCGTCGGCATCATAATAGTTAGGTATGATCAGGTTGATATAAGTAAGTAATCTTGTATATGATACCTCACAACCGGTACTGTCGACTACTCTAATCTTGTAATTTCCGGTGTGGCGAATCACAAATTTGTTAGACTCTAATTCTGTCTCAATACCATCACCATCTATAAAAGTGATGAAGTAGATGTAATCTGGAACGGCATCTTCATGTATTCCCGGGAATACGATTTCATATTCATTTATGTCAAAAGTATTTCCACTTGCTCTGGCAACAGGAGGTGTAAGCGGTGTGTATTCTTCTACAGTAATATCACCTACTGTTGTTTCACAACCACTACTACTTAGGATAGTACCTCTGTATTCTCCCGGAGGTACAATAAATGATCCGTCTAGGTTATCATTAGGAGTAGGAGTAGTGGTTCCGTTAATTCCGGTTAGACTATAAATTACATTTGTCGTTGCCGAATCATCACTTAATGTAAAATCAACATGATATACAGGATCTTTTAGTACCTGATTTGTTTCTAAATCTACTACTGGGCAGTCCATAGAGGTGCTAAGTGTAGCATTGATAACAATACCAGGCTGAACATCCAGATTGATAGCAGCCTGACAATCTGAACTATTGTTATAATCTCTAATAAATAGCGTTGTCGTTCCACCAGGAAGATTCTGGATCACCAGATTAGTCGCATCAGAAACTAACTGGAAACTAGAATCTACACCAGTAATACTCCAGTAATATACAGGGGCTAGGGGATCAGGTCCAACTACTCCTCCTGATATAGATACGGTAGCAGTTCCGTTGGCATCACCTACACAAAGTTCTGGTGTTGTAGATAGTACTACTGGTACTATTTCTGTTGGAGCCTCAATAATGATATCTTCTATAAGGAAAGGACATCCTTTATGATCTGCTAATTCTACTCTATAGGTATCTGCGGATAATCCTTCAAAAGTATGTGTCCCCAGAGTTCCGTCACTATCATCTTCGATAAATAAAAATAATGCATTACCACTACTATCATATAATGAATAGTTATACATAGGATTACCTCCTGTAGCCGTTATGGTAATGGTTCCATCTTCGTTACCAAAACAACCTATATTGGTATGGCTTTCTGTAGCAGAAAACTCTGTAGATTGCGTTACTTCAAAATCTACGGTCTCAGGACCACAATCTTCACTGGTTACACTATAGGTATAATTCCCCGCCAATAAATCTCCAAAGAAACTTGTGCTTTGAGCAGGGTGGTTTATTGCGTTACCTAAGTAATCAATCCCTGTTAATGAATATATATAATTACCTAATCCACCAGTAACTGTTGCATTAACAGAAGCCGTGTTTTCTCCAAAGCAAATAATCTCTATGTTGCTTACATCCAAAGTTACTCCTAGGTTTTCAATTGGATTTACTGATATGGTATTAGAAACTTTTGAAATACATCCATTACTGTCCTTTACATAAAAGGCATAATCACCAGCTACCAGATTGGTAAATAAGTATGGATTTGTAGTAGAAGGAGTATATGTGGTTCCGTCAGCACTATATTCATACGGTGGTGTTCCTCCTGCTGCTAATACTTCTACATCAGAAGTCTGATTAGCGCAGCTAGGTGTTCTCACGGTTTCTATAGTTAAGGTTACCTCTGGTAGGGTATCAATAGTAACAGCCTGAGATACTTCACAATTAAGGTTGTCTGAAACGGTCACGGTATAATTTCCTTCTGGTAAATTAGTGAACGAATGCGAAGCTGTAGTACTAGTTACTGGGGTTCCTTGCGATCCATCAGGGTATGTAAGAGTAAAGAAATACGTACCTGCTCCTTGTCCTCCTCCTGCAGTAACTGTTATGATCCCATCGGTACTATCTGCACAATCCAAAGTACTGTCGGGAGCAGAGGTAATAGTAATAGGAAGTGGAGAAGTAAGCGTTACGGTATCTGTAGTCTCACAACCATTCTCATCCTGGGTACGTACCTGATAGGTAGTTCCGGCAGGAGAATGACTTAGGTTTTCAAAAATAGTAGTATTGCTGAACGTGTCATAAGGCATCATTGGTGTTCCAGAGGCATCCTCCAGGCGATATAGTTTTTCTCCAGTACCTCCGGTTGCAGAAGCTTCTATTGCCCCATTGTCATTGCCATTACAATATCCGGCAACGATAATGTTAACAGATAGATCTAAAACAGGAGATGGAGCTATGGTATATATGTTAGAATCTGTAGTACATCCCGATATCGGATCTGTAACAGTAATCTGGATATTACCAGAGTCCTGACCGGCAATTACCAATGGGTTTTGCACGGTGGTGTCTCCTGTACCATTTGTAGTCACCGTTGTAGTTAGATTAGTAACGTTATAGTTATAAGCACCTGTATGACCTGTAACAGATATCGTTATAGAGCCATCAGCAGGAGTTGTATTAAAACAACTTTTACCACTACCACTGTCTATTGAAACGGCAATAGTATCATAGGCTCCTATCTCATAACTAGCAGTGTTAATCGAACATCCTGTTCCTTGATCATAAATACTAAACATATAGTTATTTGGACCAGCCAAAGAGAACGTACCACTTGTAGTGGTAGCTCCACCAGAAGCTATATTATTTTGTGCCGGAACTGCATTATTTACTTCTGTGATATCAAAAGGACCTGTTCCACCATCGATAGCGACAGTAACACTTTCTAGATTAGTGTTACAATCAATTGCTGTAACCTGATTCACGACTGGATTTGTCATAACCGGTAACGCGGGTATCGTTGTTATTGGTGTGATAGCATAACTACAACCATTATCGTCTGTTACCGAGATGGTATAATTACCAGGGGTGTTTGCATCAATTGTAAAGCTATTTCCGGTGACTGCTAAGTTTGTACCACTAAGGGCTCCTGTATAGCTTACATTATACGGAGGTGTCCCACCAACGATATCTACAGTAATGGTAGGTAATATCTGATTGTTTGTAGCATTACAGCTATAGTCATTTGCTGTGGCAGTTGCCGTAAGAGTAGCAGGTTCTGTAATAGCAATTGGCTCTAATGTATCCTGACAACCAAAGGATGAGGTCACAATAACTCTATAATTGTTTGCCGCAAGATTTTCAAAAAGTGGATTGTCAATTTGATCACTTCCTACCTGAGTGTTTGCAGCAATATCCCATAACTGATAAGTAAATGGATTATCAAGATCTGTGTTTGCTTGTAGATCCACCAAAATAAATCCATCTGTTCCACTATTACAAGAAACATTACCGCTATCAGAAAGTGCTAATACAGGATCTGTATATACTCGAGCTACTGTTGTAGAACTAGTACATCCTGTAGCATTAACACCTGTGTCTGTAACAGATACGCTATAATTTCCTGCTGAAATACTAGCAAATATATTATTTCCATTTTGAGTGGTATTTATAGTATTACCATCAATATCAGTTCCAGTAAGTGTAAACGTAAAATTAGCAGGATTTGAAGAGAAGTCAGACCCTCCTGTTACCGTAACAGTAATATCCTCTCCGGTAGTACATGTGGGTTCACTATCAAAATCTGCAGTTACCACTAAATCTTCATTGATGTTTATCGTTTGGGTATCTGTACATCCTCTTGGGTCACGTACAGTTACGGTATAGTTTCCTGGGTTGGTAACAGTAAAATCATGACTTGCACCATCATCTACAAAACTAACCCCATCTATACTATATGATAGCTGATCTGTTCCCGTAGCATTTACGGTAAAAGTATATCCTGTGCCAAAATTACAATTGGTATATGCCGCGATAGGGCTCAAAACTGGATCAGCAATAGCAGTTAAGACTACAGGTACGGTAGTGCTACCTGCACAACCATTAGCATCTTGAACACGGATTGTATAAGATCCCGCAGCAAGAGTGTTAAATATTCCACTCGTATTTGAAGCTACATCGGTTGTGCCATCATTAGCAATAAAAGTAAATGGAGCGGTTCCTCCCGTAGCTGTCATTACTAATTCTGGTGGCTTTGAACAGAAACCAATTTCCTGACTATCTTTTCTAAGTTCCAGAATTTCAGGTTCGGTAATTGTAAATTGTATGGCAGCATTACAAGGTGCTGCTACACTACCGTCTGTTTCTCGTACTCTAAACAAGTATTTACCAGGAGATAATGTGCTTACAGTTCCTGTTGCAGCACTTCCTGTTAATCCAGTTTGTGCGTTTCCGTTACTAAATGTATAAGAACCCGCAATATTGTTATTGAGATCAATTACGCTATATAACTCATAGGTTAGTTCATTACCAGTATACCCTGTAATTTCATAAGCAATACTGGCATCTGCCAACCCATTACAACTCACAGGAGTCTCTGTGGCAGTTATGGCAATAGATGATGGGCTTGGTTGCGGAGTTATTGTTCTAATATCGGTACAACCAGAATCCGTATCTATAATTTGATACGTAAAAGGAGTATCAAATGCCAAATTGGTAAATTGGTGATTTCTTTCTTGCGGTGTTCCAGATGATACTGGTCCGGCGTTTAAAGCTCCATATGTACCATTAGGGTATTCTCTAATGTTAAACGGTCCTACACCATCAAATACCTCTATGTCTACAGTTACTCCACCAGTACAAGTGGTAGTAGGAGCAGATTCTGTAACCGTAAATATAGGTGCCGTAATAATCTTAAAATCAAATGTAAATGCACACCCATTAGTATCCGATATTTTAAGGATGTAATCTCCAAATACTAGATCGCTAAATAAAGCATTATCTGTAGTAGTCCCCAATATCGGATTTCCAGGAATGGCAACAACCGAGTTATCTGGTCGTAGTAATGTGTAGTCGTATGTACCTGTACCTCCTGTTACCCCTGTTACTTCTATAGATCCATTAGTTGTTCCGGTTGCTTTATCACAAGTAATATTAACTACATTTGATCCACCCAAGGTAATAGGATCCGGATCTGATAAAATATAGTTTTGTGAAGGAGCAATAAAGCACCCTTTGGCATCACGAACGGTATAAGGGTAGGTACCCGCTGTTAATCCACCATATGTGGTTTGACTGCTATATCCCAGATTATTAAAATTGATTTGATAGGGAGGAACTCCTACCGTAGTATCAATTGTAATAGTAACACTTCCATTGGTTGCTCCTATACAAGTAGGAGATATTCCTGTAGCATTGGCAACAGGTGTTGTAGCCGGAGTTATAATAATACTGTTTGTAATTGCTTCACAACCATTGGCATCAATAGCTTTGAACTGATATGTACCTGCAGTTCCTGTTGTATAGGTAGCACTTGCAATAGAAGAATAGGTCGTTCCTCCATCTGAGCTAACTTCAAAAGCTATAGCAGCTGCTCCACCAGTAGTGGCAATCGCAATCACCCCATTAGGACTAGCAGAACAATCTAGATCTTTTGTAAGACTGGCACTAGCCGTTATCTGTGGAGCAATGGTTTGGCTAACTGTTGCTTCACAACCGTTAGCATCAGTAATGACTATATTGTAGGTATCTGGCGTAAGTCCACTTAGAGATATTGTAGTACCTACAACATTTGTGTTTGTACCAGCATTCACAGAATAAGTAAAAGGAGCTGTACCTCCGGTTATGGTAATGTCTATTTGTGCTTGATTGGTCGTATCATAACAAAGATCAGATCCTGTGTCTATGCTAGCAGAAATAGCAGCAGGAGTTGTTATTACAGCAGTACTGTTTACTTTACAACCTTTTTTATCTGCAACAACAATAGTATAGGTGTCTGCAGTACTAACAGTAAAAACATTACCCGATTGCGGTCCGGCAACCGAAGTGTTAGCACTATTTAATAATTCATAGGTAATACCACCATTACCCCCTGAGGCGGTAACATTAATAATAGCATCCTGAATACAAGTAAGCGGAGTGATATCTATAGTATCAATAGAGACAGCATTAGGCTCGTTGATAATAACGGTATCTGTAGCTTCACAATTTGTAGTGGTATCTGTTACTACGATGGTGTAGGTACCTGCACCCAGACCATTTATAGTTAATGATGTATCGGTTAGTGGACCACCTGTTTGAGAACCTGTTATAGTACCTCCTGTAACCTCATAGTTATAAGTAGTAGAAGTAAGGTCAACGTCGGATATATTGATTGTAAAATAACCATCCTCATCAGATTTACATGTTGGCTGTGCCGTAACCATAGTAAGGATAACTATTTGATCTGCATCATCAATACTAATACTTTCTTTATAAACACAATTATCTTCTGTTGTTCTGGATTCGATAACATAAGTTTCTCCTGTGGATAAACCAGCAAATACATTCGATGCTTGCCATGGTCTTTCTTTTCCTGCAGGAGCAGTAATTTGATATTGTACTGCACCAGGACCATTTTGGATAGTTGGTGTGATTGTTAAATCGGTGGTAAGTGCAGGACATTGGGGTTGAGATTGACTAAACTCCATATCGATTACCTTTTTTAATGGAGCAACAGTAAGCTGCCCCAAATTTACCGGACAAAGATTGGTATCAGTATCTCTAACAAATACAGTATATACTCCATCTGTTAACCCTGTAAAAACACCTGTGGTATTCGTAAAATCTGTACCATCAATACTATATTGATATGTGCCATTTCCTGATTGTACGTTAGTAACGCTAATGGTAGCTGTAGTTCCACATCTGTATGCTCTAGTAATTGCGATATCTGCAGTTATTGCAGTAGCATCTGTTACAGAAGTGCTTTTTGAAATCTGACAGCTAAAACGATCAAATATAATAACCGAATGACTGCCGGGGGCTACATTAGCAAAGGTGTGATTGGGAGTATTGGTAGGTCCAACAAATAAGTTGTTATCTAATACATAAATAAAGGGACCTTCTCCTGATGTTACTTCTACGTATGCAGAGCCGTTTTCTCCAGGACATAAGGGATCAATCCCAGAAAAAGTAGCTTGTAATTGCTCATATGCACTTACAGTAACTGATCCTGCAGGAATAACACATCCAGTGCTGGTATCTCTTACATAAATTGGGTAGATACCATCTGTAGTAAACCTGAATTCATCTGTTGTGCCTGGTTGATTGGTTAGTAATGGAGTCATCGTACTACTTGTACTATACTCAAAAGGTCCTGTGCCTCCGGTTACATTAATTTGTGCAATTGCAATGAATTCATCCGGATCATAAGGTTGTGTAGGGTCATTCAAATTAGGATCTGGTTGGTAATTAGTATTACAACTTAGATCTCTTTTAAGCGATGATATTGCCTTGAATTCTGATGGAGAATCAACGACAACAGTTTGACTATCTATACAGTCTCCATTAAATGAAAGTACTTCTATATCATAGGTGTCTGGATTAAGTCCATTAAAAATATGATTTGTAGTTAATGTAGGCCCTTCAGATGTACTAAATGTATTGGTCGTACTACTAATACGATAAATGTAATTTGGACCTCCATCGGTAACCTGAATCAAAACTTCGCCTGTATCATCAGGACAACTTGGAGGAGTAGGAGTAACCTTAACAACAGATTCTGAAATCTCCATAAATTTGGTTGCCTGAAATACACATGCTGTTGATAATCCATTGTTTTGACGTACATTAACAGTATAGGTTCCTTCTTCTGTTAATCCCGAAAACTCTGGAGAAGACTGATATCCAATAGTAGTATTGGTTACTGGAGTGATTAATTGATACTCATATTGATTTGAAGAATTCTGAACTCGAAGAGTACCAGGAGTGTCACATATGATATCCAGTACGCTTACCAGATTAGGTTCGAAATTGTTTTTATAAACATTAAAATAAAAGTTGATCTCACAATTACCTTTAAACAGTACTCGTATTCTATATTCTCCCGCTTGGGTAACGGTATAATCTCTGGCAGCATTAACCTGTGTCCATCCAGAGTCACAAGCACTATCAAATGTAGGGCAATTGATATCTCTTGTAACCGATGGGCATGCCGTCTCATCTAATCGTTCCCATATGATACTTTGAGCATCTACAAAACCAGAATCTAAATATTGTCCGGCAGTAGCACCACATAAAAAAATCTCTGGCAAAACATCTCCCGTAATAGCACATGTGCGCACATTACCATTAACTCCAGGATCATTTGCAATAGAAACGATTGGGTTTACAACAGTATTAAATGCAGTAACCGTCCAAGTTTCGATTAAATCTGGACAACTAGAGTTTCCTTTTTTCTCTACTCTGTATTGACCTCCAGAGTTAACAGTTAGCACCTGCGAATTACCAACAACATTGCCTGTACTGAGATCTGTCCACGTATAATTAGGAAAACCTGCACCGGCAGTAAGGTCTATAGCATTGGTACATAAAAAAGCGTCAAAATTACCATCGCAATTTGATAAGTCAATAATAACTGTTGAAGCGCCTTCATTATCAAACAAGCACATGTCTTGCCCCAGAACACTAGGTTCATCTACTGTATTAATACCAGAGGTCGCCCCGGTATAGCTAGTTAATGCAGTATTTACTATTTCGTTAGAACAAGCATCGCGTAAATCTAAACAACTAGACTCTACATCTACCTTAAACTGTACCTCTATTGCACTATCAAATCGTTCTACATACGCATTGTCAATTGTAATACTAACTTCTCGATTTGTTGCATTGTAAGAAGTATTAATTCCTGGATCGGCAATTATTCCTCCAGGATGAAAATCTACATTTGTTGGTAGAACATCTTTTATACTGGCATTAATTATATCTTCGGCTCCCTGATTTTCTATTGTAAGGTGATAGTAGATTTCGTCTCCGGGATTTACAGATCCACCAGTAATATCTACACCATTATTGTCTAAAACTCTTTTGGTTACTTTTAATATAGGATAATTGATAACGACAGGATCTGTATAAGGAGCACCATTAACCAAACCAACACCGTTTACTGTTGCTGGGTCTATACCATATACTCCGGTATCATTACCATCGGCATCGGGATCGTTATATGCTTCATCGGCATCACTACACCCATCTTCATCACTGTCTAAATTTAAAAAATCAAAAGAACCATTGTTTCCTGTGTCGATAGGAGTTATTCCATCTCCTGCAGAAGAAGGAATACCGTAATATGCGTTTATCGTATTATTATCATTGTCATCTGCTCTACCATCGTCATTATCATCAACTCCTCCAGCTTCTACAACATCATAGATACCATCATTATCACTATCCAAATCACGGTCGTTTGTTATACCATCATTGTCAAAATCATCACATGGCGGACCATTAATTACAAATACCCTAATATCATCAATTAAATTACCTACAGATCCCCCTGGTGATACTGTTTGTAAAATAAACATAGTGTTGGTTTGACCAGCAGGAACAGTATAGGTACCCACATATCTTCTCCACGCACTTCTACCCGTTGCCATTACCCTTTGTACAGGAGCAGTTGCTAAGTTTCTTCCGATTCTTACAGAAGCTCTTTCTAACCTGGCTCTTCCTTTATGACTTACCGACCAAAGTATTTGATCTCCCGGATTTACATTTATATATTGATATATAGCTGAAGCAGAAGTGGAGTTAAGTTCTACTATAATATTACCCTGGGGAGCGGTTATTCCCAAAAAGTTTCTTCCCCAAAACTCTAGTCGCCTATTGGCAAGGGAACTAAACCAGCCTTCTACCCGGTTATCAGGTATAAGCCCCCATCTCCTGGGACCCATTAAGTTACCGGCTTCAAAACTACCGTTTGTTATTACTTGGGGGTATCCACATTCTACAGCATCCAGAATACCGTCATTATCGTCATCCAGATCATATAAATCACATATGGTATCGTTATCATTGTCTGCGGTACCAGTATTATTTTCTGTAACACATACGTTAGGGGTTTGCGAGTATACATTACCAGAAATACATAGTAAAAATATCGCAAAGGCAATTTTTGTAGAACATAGGAATTTTCTATAAGTATAGCTATTTATTAAAATCATTTTGGGGGTGTTGAGGTTAGTTCAGGAAATACTCTATCGTGTAAACCAAGATTTACAATTTCAAGATTAAGGTCTAAGAAATTCTATTAGATTAAGTCCATAGAGAACTTAACCTATTTACAATAGTTTATTAAAACGTATAACATTCGATTATTTGAATATCATAAGCTTCACTAAATACGTAGAATTGAACCGTTTTTGATTTTAATATTTGTAGTAGTAGGGTAATTTTTTATCATAGTATCGGATTTTAGGGGTAATAATATGGGTGTTCTAATATAAGAAAAATATTTTAGAAGTTAAAAACATTAACGTTTTTTGTCTTATAAAATGGTTTTTCATCTGGTTTTTTGCGCAAAAATAACACTATTTATTAAGAATTGACCTACTTAGATTATTAAGTTTTTTAAGGATTTAAATGTTTTTTTATTAATAGATTATTAAACAAAAGAACAACTTATTTATTAGTGATACTTTTGGATAGAATTAGATGGTTGTCTTTACTACTGATTCTTATCTGAAATTTTCCTTTAGGAATTTTTACCGCTACACTATTGTTAGTAATTCGTTTAATCCTATTTAGAAAAGGGATACTATTGGTCTTGTATTTTTCATATTCATGATGATAATACAAAGAGATTAGTACTTCGTTGTTGTTATATTCTTTTAATCCAGAATCGTTAACAACGAAATGTGATAAAGAACTATCATCATAGACTTCGGTTAGGTCTTCTCTATAGTTATTGACCAAAAAATAATCAACACTATTGTTTATTCTTTTTATGTTGTCAAACGATTTGGCGCTATATAGAGTCACTTTGTGAGGAGATTCGGCTACTAATTCGACTTGATCAATTGTTAAGGGGTCAATATTTGTCAATTCGGTAAAATATTCTGCCATTCTTTTCTTTTTCTTATCTTTCTCTAAGATATGATCAATCCCAGCGTATATAAAAATATTCTCATCAGGGTATTGATCGATTATCTTTTTTAGATTTTCGGCTTGAGTTTTTTCTCTGTTTTTTGTGCTAAAATCATCATACCTCAAAATTACAAATCCATGCTTAATAGCTTCTCTTATAAAAATACCAAAAAAGGGTTCTCTGGTATAATATCCTGTGTTTCTGGTAGGGAAATACCTTTGGTTTACTAACGAATCTTTCCCCTTATTAATAGCTTCTATTGCCAAATACTTAAACCCATTTGAGCGTAATGGTTTTAATAGTTTTGTTGCAAAAATTCGATGTTTTGGGTACCAATGATTTTCATTTAGCATTACAACTTTTTTATTTGCTGTAATAGACTTTATTTTATCAAGGATTTGATGCTCTTGTGTATGATGCTTGTTGGTAGCATCAACACTATCAAGGATTTTTTTTAAGTATTTTGTTCTAGGATGTTCAAAATCTTTTACCATTTCCTTATACCTATGATATTTGGGGTCATGTGATAAAATGGTTAAAAGTAATTGAAGTTTTGTCCATTCATCGTTTTTGTTTTGTATAGGGGCATTGTCAAACTTTTCAATAACGTGTAAAAAATTATCCTCTTCTTTGTAAGTATTGAATATTTTAAAATAGTCCAACTCTTCTTGTGCAGAAGTATCGAATTTAAACGAATCCATAATATTCTTGGCATCATTAATCATTGATTGATTAGATTTGAATTTTTCAGTTGATTTTAAACAAAGATGTAAGCTTTTACGGTCTTTTCGTTTTGAAAAAATAACGATTTGATTTAAAGTGTCGTTTGTTTTTAAATAGGTAGTGTCTATGCCATTATTTTCTTTTGCTCTTTCAAATGAAAGAAACACTTCATAGGTAGGGGATGTTGTCGATACTCCATATAATAAGAGGTTGTTTTTAGATATATTCTTAGGGATATCCGGTTTTTTGTTTTTTACGTCAAAAAACTGAATATCCCCAAAAAAGACACCGCTTATGTTAAGGGAATCATTGTAGAAAACGCTTCCGTTAAAATAATTATGAGCTGCGTAATTATGAACACTTTTGCAAGAAGTAAGCCCTGTAAAGATTATACTGACAACTAGTAATGAGTACTTAATTTTGACTCCATTCATTAGTTTTTGGATTATAAGCACATTCAGTTTGATATTCGAATGTGGTTTTATTTTTTTTGGTCGGAATCCTATTATCCGGGCATACATATCTAAATTCGCAAGTACTGCATTGTTCGATATCATCTTTTGATATTTCCCAAAACTGTCTTAATGATTTATTTTCCTTAATAACCTTTACCAAGCTACCAGTATAAATATTTCCCAAAACCTCGGGATCATCAAAGTATTTAACAATATCACCATTATCCTGAATGAATATTTTTTGATTGTAAAATAAATTATGATTCAGACTTTCCAGGTAGGCTTCCAGGTTTATTGTTAAATTATTTGGCGATAAAATACCACTATTCAGTATTGACTTAAAATCCTTGTTTGTAAATGTTACATGCTCTAAGCCATCAGCTTGTTTGTCGCAATTATAAAAAACACTTCTGCGTATTCTGGCATCTTGAAGAATAATGTCTTTAGTATCTTCAAAATCAATTTCTTCATATAAAGAAAGGATATTTATACACTTTATTTTTGATTGATTTAAGTGCTCTAAAATCGATTCTAATTTATTTTTGCCAATAGATTTTGTAGAAACTAAAACGAGATTGTTGGCTCCGGTCTCATCAATGGTATTTAGAAAATCTAATTTATTCTCATTAAGGGTATCTACAGTTAGATACATAAATTCGAGTAAATTGGGTTTGGTGATATCTGTATTCAGTACAGGAAAATTTTCTGGATTTGAAGGGTAAAAAATAATTTCATTTTCGTACAAATACGATAATTGTTTTTTTAGCAATTCTATCTGAAATTTATTTTCTTCAAAAATAGTCCCTATTGTTTTATCGGTATTGTCATTAATTATTTCTATGAGAGGATTAGGTGCAAAAAAAATCTGCGATCTCTGCAAGTCGTATATAGCTGCTCTAACCGCTCCTTTGACCGGTCTGCAACATTCATAAAATCGTATATAATTATCCGGATTCATTATCAAATTAAAATAGAGGGTTTATAATTGTACATGCACCGCATTTTTTGAGTTTGGTAATAGGTAGATGGTGCATAGCTTACTTTGTTATTACCGATTAATGTATCTTTTAGTTCTACATAGAATATAGATAATGGGTATATGTCTACCTCTTCTAAATTATTTTTTTCAATAAACTCCATTATAATTGTTTTAAACTGTTAGCTACTTCTTTATGGATTGCATAATTACAAGGGTAGGATGTCATCCCGAATTGTCCAGCGGGATTAACTTCTAAAAACACATACTCACCATTAACGGATTTTATGAAATCAACAGAGCCTGTGTTTAAACTAATATCATCCATAAAATTGATTACCTTTTCTTCAATATCTTGCGGTAGTTTATAAGGAACAAATCGTATAGGTTTTTCTGGATCAAAAACTCTAAAATCGATTTCAGTTCTTTTATCATTTTGTGAGAAAATAGCCATAGAGTATAGCTTTTTGCCTATGACAAAAGTTCTGATTTCGTACTCTTTCTCTATTTTTTCCTGAATATATGAAGGTGAAAATTTTTGACTTACCTTATCGACATCATCAATCCCAATAGTCATAAAGGGATAATTTTTTTCGTTAAGCATTACTTGTTTTCCTTCTCCTATTGTTTTTGTGATTAAACCATTTGAATTAGAATCAAGTTGTTTTAATACATTTTTATCTGTAGTAACTACAGATTTGGGTATTTGTAGCCCATGATCTTTTGCTTTTTTGAGCACCATTGGTTTACTGGGAAGTACTCCCTTTCTGTAAAGCCATTTTTTGTCTGATAGAAGTTCAAATATAAGTTTTCTGGTTGCACTAAACTCTGAGTACAAGTATTTGTAAAAGTCACTATTTCTAGTGAACTTTTTCTCATAACTCGTTAGAAATCCAAATTTTCTAAACCAAACTTTTTTGATATCCCTAAAGAATATTTTTGTAGCGTGGTTTTTTATATAAGATTGATCTAGATTTTCAGGGTTGTAGTAAAACTCAACTATTCCCATCATTAAATCTTCATCATTTAGTCTAAAGAATGGTTCGTTATAAAAATTGAGCCACTCTATTACTTTTTCTGTATCTAAATCTGTTGATGTACTTAATATTAAAATCATATATTATTGAAAATAGAAAATCCTAAAAAATACGAAGAACCAGGTTCGTCATATTTTTCAGGATTAAATTTAATTATGCATGAGTAAATGCGTTGTCATCACCTTCCCACTCAGAATCATCTCCATCATCCTTAGAACAACCACAACTAGTTAGAGTAATTGTATTTTGAGAAGAAGTACCTGCCATTCTTCCACCAAAAACAGTGTCAATCTCTACTTTTGCGAATTCAAAATCTTTTAAAGTTTTCATTTGTTATAATTATTAAAAATTTGCCTACTCTATTAGCTTTTCGGCTTCCGCTTTGCTATTGACTGTCATTATCGTTAGTGCCTTGCTCTACAATAATTTGCTCTCCATTTGGTCCTATAATGATACCTATTGTTCTGTCTCCTTGCTTTCCTCCATGTATGGTGTTAATCTTAATCTTTTCGAATTCGAAATCTTTTAGATTTTTCATGTTTTTAAATGTATTAGTGGTTTACCTACTTGATAAATTCTGTAAGTATTGTTTTAATGATATATGTTAAATTCAGTTCTTTGATCTATGCTAACCGATAAGCCATTTATGATATGCTTCTCTCAAGGATAAAGTATATCAATTTCTGTTTTTTTTTGAATGTATCTGCTTTCGAAAATATTTCTACTGAGTAACCAAAAGCCATATCTGGTTTAGGTCTACTGCAATAAAGATCAAATGTGGTATGAGGAATTATTAGTAGGACACAAACATAGATCAAAACCAATGTGTAAAACAAATGGGTGCAGTCCGTTTTCAGGAAAAAAGACCCTGAATTCATGGAATTAAGAGACATATATAAAACACATGAGAGCCTAAATTACTAAACAATAAATTCAAACCATAAATGATATAATTATTCAACTATTATGTCGCCAAAATTGAAATTATTTAATGCTAGTACCAAACGATTGATATCGCCGTTTCGAAATGAAGAGTCGTAATTTTAAAATAGGAGGTAGTAAACAGAAACGTCTTTTTTTTAGGATTAGAATTTTAAACTATTGATAAACAGGTAGTTTTGAGAAATAAGCCAGAGGACTGTTATGACTGTTTTGTGTCTATAAGTATTGTTTGTCCTCTATATGTTTTAGGTTTCAGAAGAGCGTTTGTTTTGTTTGAGTAGAGAGTGATCAGCAAGAATACTGGTTGTAGTATGTGATGCAATATATTGTTTAGTGATCAATACTATATCAAAAGAGTAGGACCTCGTTGTACATATAGATTTTGACCATTATATATCTTTATGTTAAATTTGGAAAATTGAGGTGCCCGATGATGGTAATCATTTTTGTTATATACCCAATATAGATAAGCCTAAGACAGAGTATAATTTACAGACCGGAAAATAAACACATTATGAGTTTACGCAATTTTGCTATATATCTATTATTGTTTTGTAGTCTAATTACTAATAATAATGAGATCTATGGTCAAGCAGAAATTGACTCATTAATGTCTAAAGACTATATCTACTTAAAAAAAGGATTTAGAGCGAATGTAAAAGATTCATTAATAGCAAGCTATTATGTTAGCGCTTACATCAAAAAAGCAAAAGAGGAAAAAGATACTATACAGTTAATTAATGGTTACTATAGAAAATTGATGCTCGATCAAAAGTATTTTACACGTTTTGATTTGTATGATACCATCTTGCATTTGAGTAAAAATCTGAGAAACCAAAATTTTCCTACACTTGCATATTATGATAAAGGGAACTACTATTATAAACGCCGTAATTTTAAAGAGGCTTTAAAACAATACCTTTTAGCTATTAATCATAATAATGGTAAAAATGCAGCAACTCTGGAGTTTTTAATAAACCATAATATTGGATTGCTAAAAACAAGAATTGATAATGATCATGATGCCCTGGGAGTATTTAAAAAATCTTGGGCATATGTTAATAATGATAACTATAGAAATGCTAGTCCTGCAAAGTATCTAAATGTCCTTTTTTCTATTTCTAATTCATATCGAAAAAATAAAATACTGGATACTGCTTCATTTTTTAATGATTTAGGAATTAAGGAGTCAAAGCTGTTAGAGGATGAGAAAATGTATTATCATTTTGTCTTAAATAAGGGTATCATATATTTAGAAAACGGAGAGTTAAATAAAGCAAGAGATAGCATACTAAAGGGGTTGAGATTTATAACTAAAATGGATGATACCCCAAATAAAGCAGTTGCTTATTTTTATCTGGGGAAAGTACAAATGGCATTGGGTGATGCAGAAAAAGCAATTCAATCTTTTAAAGAAGTGGATAGTGTATATCTGGAGAGTGGAGATATTTTACCCGAAACAAGCGAAACGTATACCTATTTGATCAACTATCATAAAGAAAAGGATGATTTTAAAAATCAGCTAGTGTATTTGAATCGTTTGATAGCTGTTGATAGTATATTAGATAGTAATTTTAGATTTCTTAAAAATGAGATTAGTAGTAAGTATGATTTGCCACAAATAGAAAATGAGAGACAGAAAATTATTGATAAAATAAATAGTAGGAAAAACAACTTTCAATTGTTTCTTTATGTTACTCTAGGGATATTAATTCTGGTGCTTATCTATGGGGTGAATCAAAGGTATAAGCTTCTTTTATATAAGAAACAGTTTTCTCAATTGATGAAAAATAAGGAACACGAATTGAGTACTAGCCATATAACAGAAACCACTCAAAAAAATAAAAAAGAGGGAGTAAAAGCTTCTTTGACAATTGATGCCCAAATTGTCAATAGAGTAAGGCAAGAACTGGAAATTTTTGAGCAAAATCAATCATTTCTTGATAAGGAAATGAGCTTATCTAAGATGGCATCACAACTCAACACCAATACCAATTATTTAGCAAAAATAATTAAGTTTTATAGAGGTAGTAATTATACTGGTTACATAAAAGAATTGCGAGTTATTTATGCTTTTGAAAAGTTGAAAGAAAATAGATTGTTTAGAAATTACACGATCAAAGCTATTGCCGAAGAAAGCGGTTTTAAATCATCAGAATCATTTTCTAAAGCCTTTTTTCTTAAATATGAAATCTACCCTTCGTTTTTTGTAAAGCAGCTTAAGAAAAATGAGCAGAATTAGATGAAAAGTTTGAAATTAAGAGCTCTTCATTTCAGAATGAAGACTATAAAATGAAGCTTAGAGACCATTTATTTTGTTTTATGTGTACATTGTATTCTAATTAAAATCAAAAGCACATGAAAAAAACTAACAAACAAAACTCACTTACTTTAGAAAGATTTACCGTAGCTAAACTAAATAATACACAAAAAATCAATGGAGGAAATAATAATGGGGGACTCACAAATACAGATACAGAGGTGTTAAAATCCAGTCTTGATTGTTTGTTTGACCATCATCTGGTTTGAGTTGTAATTGAATTCTGGAACCTTTAGGTTCTAAAGAAAACACATCTGTATATGTAACTAGTTATGCTATTACAAAACAAAAAACCACTTGACAATGATGTGTTAAGTGGTTTTTTTGTGGAGTCGGGAGAGAAGCGAATTATTCAATGTTTATATTGTCTACAAGTTATATCAGTTTTTTTAAAAGTGAGATATTCAATTAATTACCTATATTTAAAATTTTGGTATGAGAAAGTTTTGGGTAACAAATCTCTTGATAGGGACGGTATTTTTTATACTGTTCTTTGTTATGATTTTTACAATTGTGATAAAAGTAGAGAATTTAGATGTTGATTATATATATATTCAATGCGTCTGTGCTTTACTATCAATTGCAGTATTACAGTTTGTGTTTTGTCTGGTAACCTCAATTGTGAAATTCAAAAAACAATCCTATATGACCATTTTTATATTAATATATTTATTAAGTATCATTTTTATAGAGTTAAGCATTGGCGCTGCTCTAATGGGTGGCTTTTTAGGTGATATGTAATTTTTTTAATACTAATCATTTGAAGTACATTAAATCCATAAAAAGAATAGTATTTGTGTCAATAGTTTTGATGCTTATTGGTTTTGTCTTTCGTGGTCCTGTTTATAGAAAAATCGTAGCATATAAGTCTCTGGCAGAAAGACCGAATTACAGTATTAAAAACACTAATCTTATAAATTATATTGAGGCAAATGTCCCCAAAAAGGATACGTTACAAATTGAAGAAATAATTAGAGTAAGCCTTAAGATAACATCCAGGAAATTAAGATTTACAGCCTCTAATAATTATAGTGATCCTAATAAATTGATTAGATCAAAAACAGCAAATTGCATAGGTTATGCTTCCTTTTTTTCTTCTGTGTGTAATTATCTTTTTAAAAAATATGATCAAAATAATTGGGTTGCAAAACCTAAGGTGGGATTAATTTATTTGTTTGGAGAAAATGTTCATTTGCATTTTGATAGTCCGTTTTTAAAAGATCATGATTTTGTAACTATCGAAAATACATTTACCAAGCAAAGTTTTGCAGTTGATCCATCTGTAAATGACTATCTATTTATCGATTTTATTGAAACTTTCTAGAACGAGTTACCTTAAACAGATATAACTGATAAAACCAAAGGGTAAAAAACCTCTTTTTTTTGGAAAGGTTCAGTAATGGCTGTGTAGAATCTAAATAAAAAAAACTGCAAAAATCTAATTGATAGATAATTGCAGTTTTTTTAATGTGGAGTCGGAGGGATTCGAACCCTCGTCCAAACAAGTAATACAATAGCTTTCTACACGCTTAGTTTTTGTTTAATTTTCGACGATATGAAAGACCAAAAACCGCCAACGTATCGCTTATTCTCAATTAGATTTCGAAATTATATCAAGACTCTATAATCTCTAGGTTTACTTTTACGATACCCCATTATCAATCGCCGCAAACCAAGGCTATTGAGAGGTATCCTGCTTGTCTACCTTGTAGACCGAGGCACTATCCTACTAGAATTCAGATTATGCAGCTAGGGCGTAGTTATTCTCGCCGTTTAAAAAAGTGAAATATGATATTTACGAGCTATATCCCAGCGCTCGACGTGCTTACCACTCTATTAGCCTCGCTGTCAAAACCAGTCGACCCCAAGTAGCAATTTCCGAAATTTGACTATTATTTTTCAATTAAAAACAGTATCTGTTTTCAATTTGATCAAAAATACTTTCGGGCAGCAAAGATAATCATAATTATCATATCTTTACCCTCGTTTTTTAATACAAAATTTATACCAATTCATATGACTAAGTTCGGTGTCATCACAGAGCGAAAAAACCCGCCAGATCGTCGTGTCGTTTTTTCGCCCAATGGCTTAAAATCAGTAACATCCAAATTTCCTCATGCTTCTTTTGTTGTAGAAAAATCTAATGTTAGAGTGTTTAATGATGCTGAATATGAAAAAGAAGGTTTTATAGTTTCTGATGATTTATCAGATAGGGATGTTCTTCTTGGAGTAAAAGAAGTTCCTATTTCTGACCTAATAGCTGGTAAAAAGTATTTTTTCTTTTCGCACACTATAAAAAAGCAACCCTATAACAGAGATTTACTTAAAGCCATTCTTGAAAAAAATATAGAACTATATGATCATGAGGTAATTGTTGGTAAAAATGGTTTTAGACTAATTGGTTTTGGGAAATATGCAGGAATTGTTGGCGCATATAATGGATTTAGAGCTTGGGGGATCAAGTTTGATACTTTTGAATTACCTAAAGCAGAAACGCTTAATGATCAAAAGTCATTAGAAGAAGCTTTGTCAAAAATAGAATTGCCCAATATAAAAATTGTACTCACCGGAAATGGTAAAGTAGGAGGGGGAGCCAAAGAAATATTAGATGCCATGAAGATCAGGGAGGTTGCTGTAGATGAATATTTGTCTGCTACCTTTGATGAACCTGTATACGTACAGATTGATGTGTTGGATTATAATAAACGCAAGGACGGTAGAGTAATAGATAAGAACGATTTTTATGCCAATCCGCAAGAGTATGAAGGAGATTTTATGCGATTTGCTAAAGTAAGTGATATGTATATTGCTGGTCATTTCTTTGGAGATGGAGCTCCTTTTATTTTTACTAGAGATGATGCAAAATCTCAGGATTTTAAAATTAAATTGGTGGCAGATGTTTCCTGTGATATCGATGGTCCTGTGGCAAGTACAATTCGATCTTCGACTATTGCAGATCCAGTATATGGATATGATCCACAAACTGAAACAGAAGTAGATTTTAAGAATCCCAACGCAATAGGAGTAATGGCAGTGGATAACTTGCCTTGCGAATTACCTAAAGACGCAAGTGAAGGATTTGGAGAAATGTTTTTGGAATATGTAATTCCTGCATTTTTTGATAATGATAAGGATGGTATTCTTGAAAGAGCAAGAATGACGAGCCAAGGTAAATTGACAGATAGGTATAGCTATTTGCAGGATTATGTAGACGGAAAAGAATAATTTTTAATAAATCGATCAATACAATATGACAACTCAGGAACTAGTAACACAAATAACTAAAAAACAATCGTTTTTATGTATTGGTTTGGATGTGGATTTAGATAAGATTCCGAAACATTTAGTAGACCTGGAAGATCCAATTTTTGAGTTTAATAAAGCAATTATCGATGCGACACATCATTTGGCTGTAGGGTATAAACCCAATACTGCATTTTATGAGGCATATGGGATTAAAGGGTGGAAGTCTCTTGAGAAAACCATCAAATACCTAAATAATAATTATCCAGAAGTTTTTACCATAGCAGATGCCAAACGTGGAGATATAGGTAATACAAGTACTATGTATGCCAAAGCATTTTTTGAAGATTTAGAATTTGACTCGGTTACTATTGCTCCTTATATGGGTAAGGATTCTGTAGAGCCATTTTTAGCATTCAAAAATAAGCATACAATACTTCTTGCACTAACTTCTAATCAGGGTGCTTTTGATTTTCAGACCAAAGAAATAGATAGGAAAGAACTGTACAAACATGTATTAGAGACTTCTAAAACATATCAGAATTCTGAAAATTTAATGTATGTAGTAGGAGCCACCAAAGCAGAGTATTTATCTGATATAAGAACAATAGTACCAGATAGCTTCTTATTGGTTCCTGGGGTGGGAGCTCAGGGTGGTAATTTACAAGATGTATGTAGATATGGACTAAATGACCAAGTGGGACTACTGATTAATTCTTCAAGAGGAATTATATATGCTTCAGATGGAGTTGATTTTGCAAAGGCTGCTGCTAATAAAGCTTTAGAATTACAAAATCAAATGGCTAAAATATTGATAGAAAGAAAATAAAAAAAGGAACAAGAATAGTATACTATTCTTGTTCCTCCAAAAGGATAGAATTAACGTCTATTGGCGTTAAAAACTTGTCTTGCATATCCATAAAGTCCGTATGCAATAAAAATAATAAAAAATGCTATTATGCCATAAATGGCAAAGTCTAGTAATGTTGAATTCATAGCCCCAAGATTTAATTAAAAATTTCTCTAATATAAGAAATTATCACCTAAATTCCTAGCTTTAATATCTTAATTTTTAAGTGTTTACAAAGATTTAGGATAGTTTTTAGAACCATAACTATTTTGCCTATGATGTATACCGACCAGATGCATAGAAAAATATCACTTTCATTGCCAGTAAGACGTGTTATTTCTTTGGTGCCTTCGCAGACCGAACTGTTGGTTTCATTAGGTTTGTCCAACTGTATTGTAGGGGTAACTAAGTTTTGCGTACATCCGGAAAATATAAGAAGCCAAAAAGTTATTGTTGGGGGGACAAAGAAAGTTAATTATGAAAAGATCAAAAAAATAAACCCCGATATTATTCTTTGTAACAAAGAAGAGAATACCAAAGAGATAGTAGAGCAGTTGCAAAACGATTATCCTGTTCATGTTTCTGATGTTTCTACGATATCCGAGGCATTAGAAATGATTAGACAATATGGAGAGATTTTTGACAAAAGAGATGAAGCAGGCGCTCTTATATCTAAAATCCTATTTGAAAAAAAGTCATTCGATGATTTTGTTCGTAATATGCCTCAAAAAAGAGTAGCATATTTTATTTGGAAAGACCCCTGGATGGTGGCAGGAAAGGGCACATTTGTCGATTATATGCTAAAAGAAAATGGTTTTATAAATGTTTTTGGTGATAAAAAACGTTACCCTGAGATTTCTAAAGAAGAACTAAAAACGATTAGAGGTTTGGATATTGTTATGCTCTCATCAGAACCATATCCTTTTTCGGAAAAACATATTGATGAAGCAAAAAGAGAGATTACTAATACAAATGTTATTCTGGTTGATGGAGAATATTTTTCCTGGTATGGTTCTCGTTTGGTGGGTGCTTTTAGATATTTTAGAACATTACATTCCTGATGTTTATTTGTAGGCAACACCTTCTATCAGGTTGATTGCCCTTCTATTCTTTTTATCTGAATCAATATTTCATTAGCTTCCTTATGAAGTTGATCACTTTTGCTTTTATCTTTAAGTGCTAATTTATACGCACTCTTCATTAATTTACAGTAATTATACTGTAATTTCTCTAATTCAGTCTTATGCTTTAACCAGCCAAACATTTTTATTCTCTTATCATTTATAATGCAAAGTTAAGGGATAATATCAGGTGGGTTTCTTAAGGATGAGTTAAGCTTATTGTAATAGGATATTAAAAAAATGACAGGTATTGTGCTGTAAACTAGATCTAAAGCATGGTCGTTTGTGAACTAAAAAAGGGTAGCATTTTATGCTACCCTTTTTTAGTGTAATCTATGTTATGATAAGTTTAGTACCCATCATTTTGCTTAAGATTAGGGTTTACATTAATTTCTCTCTGAGGAATTGGAAGTACTAATCTGTTATCATCAAAAGGTATTGATCCTATTGATATTTCTAATCTTTTAAAATCATGTAGTTTATGCCCTTCAAATGATAATTCTCGTAACCTTTCTAAAATAAGATCATTTGGCGTTACCTCTGTTAGCGTACCAGCATTAGATCGTTGACGAATTGCATTGAGGTCATCCAAAGGAGCTGAGCCTATTGAAGTTCCTAGCCTATAATTACTTTCTGCTCTAATCAATACTATTTCTGATAGTCTTAAAAATGGAATATTAGCAATACCCGATATCCATTTATAGGTAGCAATACCAGATCCCGTTTCTCGATCTATGTAAAAGAAATTGCCTCTTGCATCATTAAAATCATCAAAAATTTGAAAAAATGGATTTTCGATTGATATATCTGGATTTCCTGGTCTTCCGCCAAACCTACTTGTAGCCCAAAAGGTTGTCATACTATTATTGCCATCAGAATTGGTTACTTGCCAGGCAAAAATATCTTCTGTAGAGTTATCTTCATTATTGTAGACATCATCGATAGTTTGTGCTAATGAAAACATTCCTGATTGTATGACTTCATTAGAAAGATCTCTGGCTTCTTCATAATTACCTATTTGTAGTTGTATTCTTGCCAGCAAAGCTTTGGCAGCTGTAGAAGATGCAAACACACCATTTGTCTGAGGTAATAGAATAATAGCATCTTCTAGGTCAGTGATGATAAAATCATAAACCTCCTGGATTGTATTTCTAGATGGAAATGAAATGTCTTCAAATTGAGTAAAAGAGGTTTTAACGATAGGAATACCTAGTTCTTCTCTATTTACGCCATCATTATTGTGTTTGGCAAAGAAGCGAACTAAATCAAAGTAGATGACAGCTCTTAAAAACTTGGCTTCTCCCTCTACAGTGTTTCTTTGATAAAGATTATCAAAAATATCTAGATTATCAAGTACAATGTTGGCTTGGTTACTGATTTTATATCCATTCAACCAAAAATCCTCAACAAATACATTAGTAGTACTTATTGTCTTATTGTAAAATTCATCGGGATCAGTAAATGTTCCATTCCATTTAAGTTCTTGGTCATTAGCTAATAATTCAGAGATAATATTTATCTGCCCTCCATAATTTGAAGCTTGGCTTGCTTGAGCATATGTTCCTATAAGGATATTAGATATCTTCTCAGGAGTATCAAGAGCACCTTCACTGGTAAGGGATTGATAGGGGTCTGTATCTAGTTTGTTTTCACAACTGACCATAATAAGAGAAAGGAATAGTATGATCGAAATATATGTTTGTGTTTTCATGTTTTTTACTTTGATATTATGAAATGAATTCATTAAAAAATGCAAATCAGGTTTTAGAATTCAATATTTACACCTAAGGTATACGACTTCATTGGTGGGGCAGAATAAAAAGAGACTCCGGTTCTAAGACCTGAGTTTCCATTAAAATCTGCTGTAGATTCAGGGTCATATCCTTCATAATCCGTAAAGGTTAAAAGATTAAATCCACTAAAGTAAAATCTTACTTTTTCTAGATAAAACCTTTTAGAATATCCTGGGTTTATGGTGTATCCAAGAGTGATGTTTCTCAATCTTATAAAATCAGCTTCTTCTAAATAACGAGTAGAATCTTGCTGCCCATTTACTTGATTAAGTCTAGCTTGCGGAACATCGGTGATATCTCCAGGGTTCTGCCATCTATCTAGTTGATCTACGGTTTGGTTTTCAAAAAACTTAGCATTACCAGAAAAGAATTTTCCTGCCTGATTAAATATTGAAGCTCCAAACTCACCTTGGAACGTAAACTGAAAATCAAAGTTTTTGGCTGTTATGGTATTAGTAAGACCAACTTGATAATCTGGAAAAGGGTTTCCTGCCACAATTTTATTAGCATTGGCAGTATTATTCGTCACAGTCTTGTCTAATGATTTGTCTTCATTTACCGTATTGGTATAGAATAAGGCATCTCCATTGGTTGGATCTACACCTGCATATTCATATAGATAAAACGAAGAGATAGGAGCTCCTTTTCTTATGATATTAATATCATCAATAATATCTCCACTAGGTAAATCAGTAACTTCGTTTTTATTTTTAGAAAAAAGTACAGATGTATTCCATCTGAAAGATGGTTTTGAGAAAAATCGAGCATTTAAACTTACTTCATATCCTGTATTTACTATTTCTCCAACATTTCTAATTACCGAAGTAAATCCAGAGGTACCTGGTAGTGGTTGATTAAAAAGAAGGTCATCAGTAGTCTTGTTGTAGTAATCAAAGTTACCCGTGATGAAGTGATTAAATAAAGAAAAGTCAGCACCAATATCATACTGAGTAGTTCTTTCCCAGTGCAATTCTCTATCTCCTAATTGCACAGGTGATACCCCAAGTCTTTGGTTGTAGGTTGTTACTCCATAAAGATCTTTACTAGCAAAATCTCCAATTTCGGCATTACCAGTAATACCCCAGCTTCCTCTAAGTTTTAGTCTAGAAAGTAAAAAGCTACTATTTATAAAATTCTCATTTGTTACGATCCAGGCAGCAGATGCAGCAGGGAACCAACCAAACTGAGCGTCTTCACCAAATCTAGAAGATCCATCACGACGAATACTTAGATTTATCAAATACTTATCGGCTATATTAAATCGAGATCGAGCAAAATAGGATAAGAAGTTATACTTAGTTTTGTTAGAACCTCCATTTGTTACTAGAATAGCATTATCTATGGTTTGTAAATCATCAGAAGGAAACCCTTGTCCTGTTGTAAATTGACTTTTACGGTTTGTCTCTTCAAAACTTCCCCCAACCGTAGTCGAAAAGTCTACTACATTGCCAAAATTTTTCTTGTAGGTTAAATAATTAGTTAAAATGTACCTTTCTGATATAGCAGTACTTGCGATACCAAGCCCTCCAACAGAACCAAACTCTGTTAAGCTACCAGAAAATTGCTCCGCATTTTGGTTATTAGCATCATAACCTATTTCGGACTTCCATCTTAGTGCGTCATTTAGGTAAAAATCACCATAGATATTGGCTGTTGTTCTCCAAATATCAGTAACGTATCTTCCTGTTTGTTCCTGTCCTAAAAAGTTCTGAAATAAGGTGGAGTTACCATCGACATTTGCAGTACCATCCTCTAATAAAGCTGGAGTTAATGGTGATTGACTTATGGCTTGGAGAGGAGAGTTAAAAGCATTGTCGTTTGATAATCGATCTATAGTTACTTTTGATAAATTTATGTTTACGCCTACTTTTGATTTTTCGGTAACATTAGTATCTATTTTTCCTCTAAGCGTATATCTGTCTAATTCATTACCTAATATGATTCCTCCTGTTTTATTGTAGGAGGTAGAAAGGTAATATTGAGTGTTATCACTACCACCCGATGCCGATAGGTTGATGTTTTGAGATATACCATCTACAAGGGCAAGATCTTGCCAGTCGGTATTTATATTGCCATTTCTCCAGTCTCTTCCAAGTGATAGTTGATCAAATCTAGATTCGATTTCGTTTAATGGGATACCACTATTTAGAGCAGCTTCGGTATATAACTCTACATATTGATTTGCATCAAGAAACTTTCTACGGTTGGTTGCAAAATTCCACCCGGTAGAGGTGTTGAGCATTACCTTTGGTTTTCCTTTGTTACCTTTTTTGGTGGTAATAATGATAACTCCATTAGTTCCCCTTGCTCCATATATTGCAGCAGATGAAGCATCTTTAAGGAAATCTATAGATTCTATATCGTTGGGATTTAATCCAATAATAGGATTTATAGGAGAGTTGTTAATAGATTCATCATCATTAATTAAGGGTACTCCGTCTAGAACGTATAGCGGTTCTTGAGAAGCACCTATTGTCGATACACCTCTGATTCTAACCTTAATTCCGGATTCTACTCTACCAGAGATCTGGGTTACTTGTATTCCTGTAACTTTACTAGTGATCAACGATTGAACACTAGGTGTATTAATATCTTCTATATCATTAGCTCTTATGTTGGCAATACTGGAAGTGACTTCTTTTTTAGAAGCAGATCCATATCCTATAATAACTACTTGATCCAGACTCTCCATATCATCCTTGAGAGTGATATTTATGGTATCTGATTCTCCGACTAGAATTTCTGTGGCAGTAAAACCGATATACGAAAAGGTTAGTATATCACCAGAGTTAGCTTGGATTGAGTATTTTCCATCAAAATCTGTTTGTACACCATTACTTGTGTTTTTTACAAGAATGTTTGTTCCGGGAAGAGGTACCCCTCCTGGGTCTAGAACCTGCCCGGTTATCGTTCTTTCTTGCGCTGTCATAAATCCTGCGCACATAAAAATAGCTACAGCTATACTAAGTTTAATAAAATTGTTCATTAAAGGGACTTTTGATTTGGGGCGCAAAACTATAGTATTCTAGTACTAGAAAATATTCTTACACCTCTTTATAGCCCTTTTTGTAACTGTTTGTTTTGAGGATGGTTAAAATGTTACAGGCAAACTGTTGCAGTATTTATAAACAAAAGTATTTTTAAATGAGACTTTGATAAGAAAATAAGGAAAGAGTATGTTTAATCGGTAAAAATTAATCAAATCGATGAAATGCTTATTTTTACCGATTAAAAGCATTATTTGTTATGGTTTTGCCTTAATCTTGTAAAGCAAAAACCCTTCTTAATAAGTCTGTTGTTCTAGAGTTTAGTTTGGTTCTAATATCTTTTTCTTCTACTGCAATCATAGTATATACGCCTTTAAGAGCTTCACCCGTTACATAATCTGTAAGATCAGGGTTTACGTTCTTGGTAAGCGGAATTGCGTTGTACTTTGTAATAATGCTAGACCATATTTTATCTGCACCTACCTTAGAAAAAGATTTACTAATTACCGGATTAAATTTTTGATATAATTGACTATTTGTTTTACCTCTAAGGTATCTGGTAGCGGCATCATCATTACCCAAAAGTATTTGTTTGGCGTCATTAAAAGTAATTTGTTTAACAGCATTTACAAAAATAGGAGTTGCTTCTTTTACAGCATCTTCTGCAGCACGGTTAAGTACTTTTAACCCTTCATCAGCCAGTTTTCCTAGACCAATATCTCTTAAGGTTTTGTCCACCTTTTGCAATTCTTGTGGTAAAAGGATTTTAACCAGTTCGTTTCTATAAAAACCATCTTTTTGGGTGAGTTTTGTTACCTCTTTATCTATACCATTATCTAAGGCTTCTCTAAGTCCATTAGCGATATCTATGTTACTTATGCCAAAACCACCGGTGGTCGTTTGAGGAAGGTTATTAACTACTTGTTGAAGCTCTGCGCAGCCAGATAATAAAAATACGGAAAGAATAACAAAAATTTGTTTCATGATTTCTTATTAGATTTGAGATTATAATTTAGAACAAATATGAAATAAGCCACTATTAATAAAGTCTAGATTAACAAATGGGTATTGGCAAATTTCATCTGATCTTTTAAAAACAATAAATATTAAACAGATGAAAACAAATGTAATTTTTTTAATACTATCTATTTTAATTATTTCCTGTAAAAATGAAAAAGTATCGATAAAAAGCGAATCTATTCTTCAAAATGAGTTTGATCAATATATTACAGTATTAGGAATTGCACAGGATGGTGGTTTTCCTCATATCAATAATACAGATGAGTATACAAAAGTTGAAGAAGGTAAGTTTAAAAAAGAAATGGTAACATCATTGGGTTTAATAGA
Organism: Aquimarina sediminis; assembly: GCF_002895435.1. Classification (GTDB taxonomy): domain Bacteria; phylum Bacteroidota; class Bacteroidia; order Flavobacteriales; family Flavobacteriaceae; genus Aquimarina; species Aquimarina sediminis. Next base: position 211,288 of record NZ_POYJ01000006.1, on the reverse strand, counting down.
TAAAGAAAATAATAAAAAATTCATATTCGAGGCTACGCCAGATATGCCAGATCAATTGGCGTTTCTAGATCATAAGCATTTACAGAATAATATCATTATTGATGGTGTATTTTTAACCCATGCGCATATTGGGCATTATACGGGTTTAATGTACTTTGGAAGAGAGGCAATGGGGGCAAAAGAAATACCAGTGTATGCAATGCCCAGAATGCAATCTTTTTTGGAAAAAAATGGACCATGGTCTCAATTGGTTTCTTTGCGCAATATTGATATTAGGACTATGCAGGTAGATTCTGTAATGACAATAACTAGCGCTTTACATGTTGAACCATTTTTGGTTCCTCATCGAGATGAGTATTCAGAAACCGTAGGATATAGAATTACCGGGAGGAATAAAAAGGCATTGTTTATTCCTGATATCAATAAATGGTCTCTATGGGAAAAAAACATTGTTGATGAGGTTAAAAAGGTAGATTATGCTTTTATTGATGCTACTTTTTTTAAAGAAGGAGAAATACCTAGACCAATGGCAGAAGTCCCTCATCCTTTTATAGAAGAAACCATCGATTTGTTTAAAAACGAATCTGAGTTGGTGAAGTCTAAAGTAATTTTTATACATTTCAATCATTCTAATCCAGTACTTCAGAAGCATTACAAAGGAAGAACTGATCTAGAACAAGAAGGATATCGGTTTGCTACTACGGGAGATGTATTTTCATTATGAAAATATCACAGTTTTATTGCTATACACTAATACTTTTCTTTCAATATGGTGTTTGATAGCACGTGATAGTACTATTTTTTCAAGATCACGCCCTTTTAGTATAAAATCCTGTACATTATGAATATGAGAAACCCTCACAACTTCTTGCTCGATGATAGGACCTTCATCGAGATCTGAAGTAACATAATGACTCGTTGCTCCAATAATCTTAACACCTCTCTCATATGCAGAGTGATAAGGTTTTGCTCCCGGAAAGGCAGGTAAAAAGGAGTGATGAATATTTATAATTTTGTGTTGAAATTGATTTACAAAATTGGGAGAAAGAATCTGCATATACCTTGCCAAAACAATAAAGTCAACTTTTAGCCTTTTTAGTAATGCTATTTGCTCAGCTTCGGCTTGTTGTTTTGTGGTTTTGGTAACAGGAATATACTCGAATGGGATATTAAAGGCATCGGCTATAGGTCTAAGATCTTCATGATTACTTATGATAATAGGGATTTTTACTTTTAACTCCCCAGAGGCGTGTCTTCCCAAAATATCATACAGACAATGATCATACTTAGAAACAAAAAGAGCCATTTTTGGCTTCTTTTCGGCATTATACATTTCCCAATGCATATTGTGATTTTGTGCTATGTATTCGTTGAACGATTCTTTAAACAAAGCGAGCTTTTCTTCATCCTGATCAAATTCACACTCCAACCTCATAAAAAACTCTTTTAGTTCATGATCAACATGTTGTTCGATGTATGTGGTGTTCCCCTTTTTTGCTAATATGAAATTGGTAACGGTTGCAATAATTCCTTTTTTGTCGGGGCAATTAATTAGTAATGTTGTTTTTTTCATTTTAGCATGTGTTTATGAACATAACAAACATACTATTAATGTAAATTATTTGAAAAATAATTTACATTAATATAAGGTAAACACTCTTGTTTTAGCTGATTAGGAATCTAATGTGCCGATCAATGCATAATTTTTAAAAATACCTGCATAATTAGTGCTAAATTTGAACTATAAATAAAGAAAACATCCGAAGTGTTGAAAAAATTAGATAATTCTAAAAAAATAATCGTTTTTGATGCATATTTCGTAAATTAGCAGCGTTAAAATCACTTTTTATTGTCAATGGAACAAATTGCACCCTATACACCCAAGAATAAAGTAAGAATAGTTACAGCAGCTTCACTATTTGATGGTCATGATGCGGCAATCAATATAATGAGACGTATTATACAGTCTACAGGAGTAGAAGTTATACATCTGGGGCACGACCGAAGTGTCGAAGAGGTTGTGAATTGTGCTATACAAGAAGATGCCAATGCGATTGCAATGACCTCTTATCAAGGAGGACATAATGAATATTTTAAGTATATGTATGATTTGCTTAAAGAAAAAGGAGCAACGCATATTAAAATATTTGGAGGAGGAGGAGGAGTGATCCTTCCGGAAGAGATACAGGATTTAATGGATTATGGGATTACTAGAATCTATTCTCCTGATGATGGACGCGAACTAGGTTTACAAGGAATGATAAATGATTTGGTAGAAAGATCAGATTTTCCTGTAGGAGACACCTTAAATGGAGAAGCAAATAAACTGGCAAAAAAAGAAATTGGAGCTATAGCAAGAGTTATTTCTGCAGCAGAGAATTTTCCGGAAGTAGCGAAAAATGCGTTGGACCAAATTCATGAAAAAAATAAAACTTCAAAAACTCCTGTACTGGGAATAACAGGAACAGGAGGTGCCGGAAAATCATCTTTGGTAGACGAATTGGTTCGTCGATTTTTAATTGATTTTCCTCAAAAAACAATAGGACTTATCTCTGTAGATCCTTCTAAACGTAAAACCGGAGGTGCTTTATTAGGAGATAGAATCAGAATGAATTCTATTAACTCCCCTCGAGTATATATGCGCTCTCTGGCAACGCGTCAGTCTAATTTGGCATTGTCAAAATATGTTGCAGAAGCGATTGAAGTACTTAAGGCGGCAGAATTTGATTTAATCATACTCGAAACCTCAGGAATTGGTCAATCTGATACCGAAATTCTCGAACATAGTGATACCTCTCTATATGTGATGACCCCAGAATTTGGAGCAGCAACACAGTTAGAAAAAATTGATATGTTAGACTTTGCAGATCTGGTAGCAATCAATAAGTTTGATAAACGAGGATCACTGGATGCATTACGCGACGTAAAAAAACAATATATGCGTAATCATCAATTGTGGGATACTCCTCAAGACCAATTGCCTGTATATGGTACTATCGCATCCCAGTTTAATGACCCGGGGATGAATACGCTCTACAAGGCAATCATGGATAAAATTGTAGAAAAAACAGGAGCTACTCTAAAATCTGATTTTCATATTTCTAAAGAAATGTCTGAAAAGATATTTGTAATACCACCAAGTAGAACCAGATACTTGTCAGAAATTTCAGAAAACAATAGAGCATATGACAAAACAGCTACCACTCAGGCAGAAGTAGCTCAAAAACTATATGGGATCTATAAAACAATTTGTAGTGTAGCAGATACAAATCTGGACTTGTCAAAGAGTGGTATTGATGATGAAAGTTTTAAAAATGCACAATCAGGAGAAAATACAGCTTTCTTAAAACTACTTTTGGCAGAATTTGATAGAGTAAAACTTAACCTAGATCCTTATAACTGGGAAGTCATTACTAGCTGGCAAGAAAAAGTTCAGAAATATAAAGATCCTATTTACTCGTTTAAAGTACGAGATAAAGAAATAAAAATAGAAACACATACAAAATCCTTATCACACTCTGATATACCAAAGGTTGCTTTACCAAAATATCAGGCATGGGGAGATATCTTGAGATGGTGTTTACAAGAAAATGTTCCGGGAGAGTTTCCGTATGCATCGGGGCTGTATCCATTTAAACGTACCGGAGAAGATCCAACACGTATGTTTGCAGGAGAAGGTGGTCCTGAGCGTACTAACCGTCGTTTTCATTATGTAAGTTTAGGCATGCCAGCTAAGCGACTTTCTACCGCTTTTGACTCGGTAACACTGTATGGAAATGACCCTGATCATCGACCAGATATTTATGGTAAAATTGGTAATGCAGGGGTGTCTATTTGTTGTCTTGATGATGCAAAAAAATTATATTCAGGATTTGATTTAACACATGCAATGACTTCGGTAAGTATGACCATTAATGGTCCGGCTCCGATGTTGTTAGGGTTCTTTATGAATGCGGCAATAGATCAAAACTGTGAGAAATATATCAAAGAAAATAACCTTGAAGCCGAGGTCGAAGCCAAAATCAAAAAAATATACGAAGATAAAGGAGTAGAACGACCAAAATATCAAGGTGATCTTCCCGAAGGTAATGATGGATTAGGATTAATGCTTCTTGGTGTAACTGGGGATCAGGTATTGCCAGAAGAGGTGTATGCAGATATTAAAGTTAAAACCTTAAGTACAGTTCGTGGTACGGTGCAAGCAGATATCTTAAAAGAAGATCAGGCACAAAATACCTGTATTTTTTCTACCGAATTTGCACTTCGATTAATGGGAGATGTACAAGAATATTTTATTGATAAGCAGGTGCGTAACTTCTATTCGGTATCTATTTCTGGGTATCATATTGCAGAGGCAGGAGCAAATCCAATTACTCAATTGGCACTAACCTTGGCAAATGGCTTTACTTATGTAGAGTATTACCTAAGCCGAGGAATGGATATCAATAAATTTGGACCAAATCTTTCTTTCTTTTTCTCTAATGGTATCGATCCAGAATATGCTGTTATAGGTCGTGTAGCTCGTAAAATATGGGCAAAAGCACTGAAACATAAATATGGAGCTAATCCTAGAGCTCAGATGTTAAAGTATCATATACAAACTTCTGGTCGATCATTACACGCCCAAGAGATTGATTTTAATGATATCCGTACAACATTACAAGCATTGTATGCTATTTATGACAACTGTAATTCGTTGCATACTAATGCATATGATGAGGCTATTACTACACCAACAGAAGAATCTGTGCGTAGAGCCATGGCGATACAATTAATAATTAATAAAGAATTGGGTCTTGCTAAAAACGAGAACCCGATACAAGGATCTTTTATCATAGAAGAATTGACTGATCTGGTTGAAGATGCTGTACTAACAGAGTTTGATAGAATAACAGAGCGTGGTGGAGTATTGGGAGCTATGGAGACCATGTACCAACGTAGCAAAATACAAGAAGAGAGTTTGTATTATGAGACACTAAAGCATACAGGAGAGTTTCCTATTATTGGTGTAAACACTTTCTTAAGCTCTAAAGGCTCGCCAACAGTAACACCAGGAGAAGTGATTCGTGCTACCGAAGAAGAAAAGCAATATCAAATTACGATGCTGAATGCGCTTCATAAAGGAAATGCTGATGATACTGAAGAGTTATTAAAAGATTTGCAAAAGAAAGCAATCAATAATCAAAATATATTTGAAGCCTTGATGGAAGTTTGTAAGAAATGCTCCTTAGGTCAAATTACAGCTTCGTTATTTGAAGTGGGGGGGCAGTATAGACGAAATATGTAGAAGATACTTCTAGAAAGGTAAAATATAGTGTTTAATTACGTATCCTTAGATATATTAAGGATTCATTAGATAGAAAAGACTCGCTGGTTATCTTAATCTGCGAGTTTTTTTAATTAGTAATTGTAATATAAATAGATACTATATATTAGCATTAATGCCCTTCGACTTCTTTGTTGAAAGTAAAGTCAATCCGATATTGTGATAAATTGTATAATAGATTTTCCAGATGATTTTTTGAAGCTAGATATGGGATCTCCTTAGCTTTGCGATAATACTCGATAGCTGCAAATAATCCTTCTTTTTCATAAATTTCTGTAGCTAAGTGCTCTTTGATAGAAAGCAGGTAATACCCTTTTGGGAATCGCTCATTAAAAACAGTAAAATAATCCTCGTACCCTTTGTGCTTTACGGTGTCTTTTACAATATTAAAATGAAGAATCCTGTAATTGGTATGCCAGTTTCTTGTATTGAAATCATCAATAATAGTTTTAGCATCTTCTTTGGTTTTTGTTACTCCAAATACAAGTACATTATTTCTGGTAAACCCTTCCCATTTGTACACTTCCTTATAATTAAGAATCACAAACGATTTCATAACCTTGGGAGAACTTGGGGGCTCTTGTGCTGTTAAATTAATGACATAAAAAACAGCTATTAATATGTATAGTTTTTTCATAATAGCCAATATAAAGAGGTTGATTTGCAGGCTTTTATTCGTTGTAAGCCAACTGAATATATAAATTTACATGAAATTTATTGTTTTTGCATAATTTAGTTTGAAAATCATGGTTTTTATCGGTAAAAGGTTTGTCTTATAAAGTTTTACCTCATATATAGACTTCTTGTTTAGAATGTTATTTCTGTCTTTTTATTATGATCTTTTTGATTTGCCCTTTTTTGTTCCAAGAAGTTGGAGCCAAGTGTTTTGTTATCTACTGCCTTGTGTTCTACAGTGAGGATTTTATTTTTTTTGAATTTCTTGGGTAACTTTTTAAAAGATATTCTCTCCTCCTAATAAATAAGCAATTGCTTGGGGTTGATCCCCCCTTTGATTACTATTCACAACAAATTAGTATCGCGGAAACCGAAAAGCGTATGAGTAGGTAAAAATTAAAACTATTCTTAAAATGAAAAATAAAATAACAGGAATTATGGTAGCTCTAGTATTTCTATTACTACTTTCTTGTTCAAAAGAGGAAGAAAAAATAGAAGGAGCTGAAATTCAAACAACTACGGTTGTAGAAAAGATTTCAGAATTAGATTTGGGTTATCAGAATTTGGAAGAAGGAAAAAAACACAATGAACTTTTGGATATTATATTGACAAATTGGTCAATTGATCAAAATGATGAAGCTAGTATCGTTAAGGAAATAAAAAGAATACTTAAAGAGCATACCGAAGAGTTTGCCATAGCAAATAATTTTGAATATGAAGAATTTATTAAGAATGTTGACTTTGATATAGAAAGCATGCGAGTTGTGGATAATATGTCTATAGACCATTTAAAAAAAATAGGATATAGTGCCAGATTAGCCCAAAAAACAGTACAATTTTATAATGAGTTTATTTCTTTAAACGGTACCGAAAATGTAGCTGAATTGCAAGAAGCTTTTCTAAGTCATTATCAAGAGAATGTTTCTGATTTATCAAAAGATGATCAGATATACTTTGGTATGATGATCGATATAGCTGTTCATTCAACTTATTTCTGGTATCCTAAAGAACGTGGGGGGATGAATAAACTGGCAGAATTTAGTGGAGATACTTCTCAAATTTATGCAAAAGCTAATATCTGGCCAGGTTGGGGAAGAGTTTTTTTAGCAGATTGTATAGGAGCCGTTACTGGGGGAGTTAGTTCTGTGATTAGTAGTGGAGGTGCTACTGCTATTCCTAACCCTGGTTTAGGAGGATTGCCAACAGCTAGTGCTGTAGCCATAATAACGGGTGCAGGTGCATCTGCAGGAAAAGCTATATAATTAATATTAAATAAATCAAAATAATGAAATTATGAAAAACACACTATATAGTATTGTGATTTTGGCAGTAATGATTAGTTTTTTTGCATGTTCAGAAGATCGGGATGATGTTATAGCAGACGGGAACAAAACCAAATCTGTAGAGAAACTAATGAAATCAGATTCATTTAATGAAAAAGGGATATTGCATAATGATAAGCTAAGGTTTTTGTTAGAGCATTTGCCAGCAAATACGAATGCAGAGAATATTAGGCAACATACCGAACAGGTGATTAAAGAGTATGAGTATCTGGAAGGTGGATATGGAGATATGTATATTTTTAGTGATTATCGTAATCCTTCTAATATGTTACAAGAATTGGCGGATAGAAATCTTATCAGTATTGTACTATATGACTTAGTACAAAAAGATTTTAAAGATTTGAGTAATTTCGATAATTATGGAACCATAGATAATTTTATTGCATCCCGTTTGGAATCTATGCCAGAGCTTAATATCACAGATAAAAATTGTTATATGGACTATTTATCAGTTTTGAAACATTCATTTATGTTTTGGAACCCAAAAGGAGAAAATGGAGCTTCTTATTTTACAGGGAGTCGACAGAAATATATAGATATATTTATGATAATAGACTCTCTTATAAATATAGCAAAAGCAGATTCAGTTACGAATTTGATACCCATAGGAGGAGTAGAAATCCCATATACACAATTTGATTATCACCAATCATCTTTTTTTCATTTTGAAAATAACTTTTAAATGGAGAAAATGAACTTGTATAGATAAGCTTTTGAAAATAGAAAAAGTCGTATTCATTTTGATACGACTTTTTCTTATATTATTGTCCTGTTCTGATAAAAGTAGATATTCCACTTTATCAAGTTTATTATTCTGTTTAAGTTATAGATCGATAACAAAACTAAAACACCTCAAAATGAAATCCTTACAGAAATCTGTAGTCTAGCCTTTTTTTCAGTGGATCACTAGTAGAAAATGTTATTATGTAACCCACACACATTTTTATCGTCCATCGGATAGTGGGAAGTTATCCTCGCACTATGGTGTGCCGCCCGCGCAGTATAGGCACTTTTCCTTGGAGTCAGTGATGTTGCCATCGCAATTCTGTATGGCGTCCGCACACTGCTAGTATCGATCAGCGGTAAAGTAAAGAGCTTCAGCGCATCAAGGTCTATGTTCCCCGCACTATTGGTCTCGACCATCGGCATAGAGGTGATGTCTCGCGCAAGGGTAAAACAAACCCGCGCAGTAGGGGGAGTCTCCAGCGGTGCGCTGAAGCCCCAACCCTGTGCGCGGGTCAGTAATAGCAATAGATTATCGACGTTTATACCTGCTAATATATCCTTTGTATCGCTCTGGGTCTTTTCTAAAAGCGTATTTACCTGTATCCCTTACTTCATCTATAGCTTCCTTTAGATGGGTATAGGCTCTATCCCGTATGTTTTTGGCTTTAGAATTGTCTAATGTAGCACCATTGGCTTTTGCCAGCAATTCAGCAAGAGCATCAGATTTTTGTGCTGCCAGATCAAAGTTTTTTGGATCATATTTGATTTTTTCGAGCTCTGCGATATTTGCCTTTCCCAATACACTGATATCCATCAGATCTTGAATCATATCTGCATCGCCTTCTCCATCAGCAATAGCTCTTACACGTGCCAATAAATCGGCACGTTTGCGAAAAGCAAAACGCAAATCTGCCATCAGGTCATTTCTAAATTCATATGCTTTGGGAGCCTCTGTTTTCCAAGCTTTAGCAGCTTCTTCCTGATTATACCGCTCTTTCATCCATAGGGCTTGAGCATATCGACATGCGCCTGTACGGGTAGGTAGATCTTTACCTAATTGCTCCCAATCTAGCCCTTTGCTAGTTAATAATTCTTTGTCTTCTTCTGCCCATATAAACAGGTTTTCGGCTTCTTGCATAAATACATCAATAGGAATTGTCGGTTTTTTAACCTCTTCCTGAAGTAAGCCTTCGAGTAATGCTAGTTTAGCATCATAATTTTCTTTAGACATTTTTGTGTGTGTTTTTGATACCATATGCTCTTTTTTCTTCTGTATATTCTCTCTAAATACTTTGAGGAGAACACAGAGAATTAAAATAACATGGTATTAGTTAATAAATTAGATGAAGTACAATGTTATGATATGCCAGTTTCATTTTTTGAAATTGAGATTCTGAGCAGCGTTAATTTTATGTAAAAAACAGATAAAAAAAATATAAAATTAAAGGAGTAGGATGATAAAAATCAAGTGTATACAAAATAAGCTTCAATATATCAGAATTGATATTAAGCACTCACTAACCCCTTTTGAATATTCAAAATTTCAATATCTTTAGGCATAAAACTTTAATGTGTATAATACTATAGAATATACAGTAACAGCCATTGTTTGCCTTATTTCGGCAGTAGTGATTCAGCGAATATTTACCAAAGAAAGGCGTAGAGGAGCAGATGCCAGAGCAATCCATGGGATCAAATGGTTTGGACTGGCAATATTTGTATGGGGACTGGGAGCGTTGATAAACCTGATTATGGTGGTAGGATTACAATGGTCCTCTACCAATAAGGTACTTATCTATTTTGGAGTACTCGTCTCACTGGCAAATTCATTATTTATCATATTATCATTACCTTCTATAGAGCATCAACAAAAGCCAGGGATTGTAGTACGATTGGTACAGCGATTTAGTGTTAAAGAGTTTGTAGCTGTCTTTTGTGGTGTATTAGGGATGATTGCCTTTGTTTTTATAGCATCGTCTTATGGTAATCCTATGATAAGTAATAATTTCATTTGGCTTATTGATATTCCTATTTCAATTCTGGTGGCAATTTCTTTGCTTTATGAACTTAATAAAGCTTTTGTGAGTCGACAAATGCGATTTATGTATCTGCCAACATTTATGCTGTTTGTGTTAATCGTTATTGCGGTTTCTCATAGAATCATACCTCAGGATAGAGTTTTGCAGTTTATGGATCAGGAATTTTGGAGTGTACTAGGGAGTATAACAGCTATTTCGTTTAAGTTTCTTTTTATTCTTTTGTTTTCTATTCTCTTATATAGCTGGAAATTTCTTTCAGAAAAGGAGCAACAGCAAAGTTTGGCTCAAAAGCTTGAAATTAAAAAAGCAAAACTTAAGAAAGAAAATGAGCAACTACGATTGGCAAACGAAAGTCATCTGGATACCATCAAAACCTTAAAAAACAATCTTGAAACCTTGAGAGCAACCTCCAAAATAGAACTTTCTGATCGACAAAAAGAAGTTTTGGGATATTTGGCATATTATGGGAGTCATAAATCATACACAGAGATTGCGCAGGAAATGCATATCAGCACAGACGGATTTCAGACGCATATCCATCAAATCAAAAAGATGCTTAATATCAGCGGGGCTGGGGGTAAAGAACAATTGATAGCTTTTGCAAAAGCCAATAGTTTTCTTAAATATACTTCTCTTAATGATACTACGTAACCCCATGGTTAACCATTTGGATTACAAATTTTGAATACTACTTAACCTTTTGTAATACTGGTTTTTGGGGCAATTTGCCTTAAAAATTATATCATGACAGCACCAGTACTTATCTCAGAAGAAAAAATTGATCAAAATCTCAATCAGGCTTTTGGCGAAGCCACATCTTGGTTTGTAGATGCCATGCTTGCCGAAATACCAATTACTGAGTCTGTGGGTATCCCATGGGTAGTGGTGGTATTGATATTAGGAGCTACCTATTTTACAATTTATTTTAGGTTTATCAATATTAGAAGCTTTTTTACTGCCATACAAGTGGTTCGTGGTAAATATGATACACTAGAAAATCAGGAACAAAAAGAATCTGAAGAATCATCCTCTAGAGTAATTTCAAAAGCAAAAGATGAAGCGGATGTAAATGGTGAGGTAAGTCACTTTCAGGCATTAACTACAGCAGTTTCTGCTACAGTGGGTCTTGGTAATATTGCAGGAGTAGCTATTGCTCTATCCATTGGTGGAGCAGGAGCGACATTATGGATGGTAATTATAGGAATACTGGGGATGTCTTCAAAATTTGTAGAATGCACCCTTGGAGTTAAGTATAGAGAAGTAGATGGTACGGGGAAAGTTTTTGGTGGACCTATGTATTACTTATCAAAAGGATTGGGAGAAAAAGGATATACTCAAATTGGAAAAGTACTCTCTGTGCTCTTTGCTATTATGTGTATCGGTGGTTCTTTTGGAGGTGGAAACATGTTTCAGGTAAACCAGGCATTCAAATTGTTTAACCATGTGATTGTTTCAGAAAATGCTATGATTCATGGGCAAGGCTGGATATTTGGGCTTATCATGGCAATACTGGTAGGAGTTGTTATCATTGGAGGGATTAAAAAGATAGCAAGTGTAACCGATAAGGTGGTGCCTTTTATGGTACTTACCTATATTGTATCTGTACTCGTAGTATTGGTGCTGTATAGTTCGGCTATTCCTGCCGCTTGTCAAGCTATTTGGAATGGAGCTTTTCACCCTGAGGGTGTATTAGGAGGTTTTGTGGGAGTATTGGTACAAGGGTTTAGAAGAGGCGCCTTTAGTAATGAAGCTGGAGTAGGTAGTGCTTCTATAGCCCATAGTGCTGTAAAAACTCGTTTTCCTGCCAGTGAAGGTTTGGTAGCGTTACTAGAACCCTTTATTGATACTGTAGTAGTGTGTACAATGACCGCGTTGGTTTTAATTATTACTGGGCAGATAAGTACTGGAGTCGAAATCAATAATGAGCAAGGTGTACTTCTTACTGCTGCAGCATTAGAAAGCGGTGTATCGTGGTTTCCCTACCTCCTTACGATTGCCGTGCTACTCTTTGCTTTTTCTTCTATGATTTCATGGTCGTATTATGGATATCAGGCATGGAGTTACCTTTTTGGAAGAGGTAAACGAACAGAGTATGTGTATAAATTTATTTTTTGTTGCTTTACCGTAATAGGAGCTGCGGCTACTTTAGATGCTGTAACAGATTTTAGTGATGCCATGATCTTTGCCATGATGGTACCCAATATGGTTGGTCTATTTTTGTTAAGTTCTAAAGTAAAAGAAGAGCTAAAACGATATCAAAAAAATATAGCGGCTATGATTAAATAGAAGGTTGAGAAGTATGGATAAATCAAGTCTTTTGATTTTTTTTATCTTTAGAGAAACACAACTCATCATGAAAACATTATGGATAGCGCTATGTATAACTACACTTTCATTTGCGCAACAAAAAAATATCAAAGCACTTGTAGGAGGTACATTAATTGATGGATTCGGAGCTGTGCCAATACAAAATAGTGTAATCATTATAGAGGGCGATAGGATTAAAGAGGTCGGTACGCTTGAAACACTAAAAGTTCCAGAAAATGCTCAGGTAATTTCCACAGAAGGAATGTCTGTTCTTCCTGGACTTTGGGATATGCATGTACATACGATGATTAATGGTCATGCTGATTATGAGTATTGGGATAGGGTCTATCCGCCACTGTTAGAAAATGTAATTATGCCATCATCTGCAGAACAATTACTGATGGCGGGAGTTACTAGTGCACGGGATTTGGGCGCCCCTCTAAAAGAAAGTATTGCCGTGCGAGATCGTATTAATAAAGGAGAGATACCCGGAGCAACATTGTATGTTTCGGGACCTTTTATTCAAAAAAAACCATATCCCGGTACAGAAGCATTTCGTTGGGGAATAAATGGAGTAGAGGATGCCAAAAAGAAAATCAAAAAACTCGCCGATGCCGGAGTAGATTGCGTCAAACTTATTGATCAGGATCAGATGACTACCGGAGAATTACAAGCTGTTGTAGATACTGCTCATAAATACAATCTCAAGGTCGTAGCACACGGACATCGACCGCAAGAAATCAGAGCAGGACTATTAGCAGGGGTAGATTGCTTTGAGCATACAGGATTATCTTCGGCTCCAAAATATCCTGATGATGTTATGAAGGCAATCAAGGAGCGAACAGCGCAAATGAACCTGGGACCAATGTATTGGTGCCCTACCGTAGAAGGGTTATATAATTATGAATATGTTAGAGATCACGGCGAACATTTGGATAATGATTCCTGGCATAGAGGATTGCATGATACCATTGTAGCCGATATAAAGAATAGTTTTGCCCATAAAGATCAATTGCCTTATTTTCAACTAACACCCATGCGTAAACCTACATTAGAAACCAAAATCAAACAACTAATAGATGCAGGAGTAGTGTTGATGATAGGAACGGATAGCGGTATTCCTATGAAATTTCATAGTCAATCTACCTGGAATGAACTAGATGTTTGGGTAAATGAATTTGGAATTGATCCGATGTATGCTATTAGAGCAGCAACCTATTGGCCTTCTTTATGGATGGGAGTTGCCGACAAAGTAGGAACAGTTACCAAAGGTAAATATGCAGATATCATTGCGGTAAAAGGAGATGTATTACGCCATATAAGTATTTTGCAAGATGTAGATATCGTGATAAAACATGGAAAGCAGTATAAATGAGACTACAACTATTTGTATTTCTATGGTGGGGTGTGCTTTTAGGCAACGCACAGCAGGTTTTTGAAAAAGGGAAAGTAATTGATTCTATTTCTGTTTTTGAAAACTCTAGTGAGACCTTTGCATTATACCTTCCTACTTCCTTTGACGCCTCTAAACCCTCTTCAATTGTTTTTATTTTTGAACCAGCTGCCAGAGGTAAAGTGGGGATAACACCTTTTATTGAAGCTTCAGAAGCATACAGTCATATATTAATATGTTCTAATAATAATAGAAATGGACCCTATGCTGGTAACTTTGATATAGCCAACAGGTTATTTGAGTTTGTGTTCTCTAACTTTAAAGTACATGAAAATCAAGTGTTTTTGGCTGGATTCTCAGGAGGTGCGCGTTTAGCTTCGACAATAGCAGTGATGACCAATCAAATTGCAGGAGTAATAGGTTGTGGTGCTGGATTTTCTGAAAACCAATCTCAAATGCCTTCTATTCAACAATTTTCTTACGTGGGCATTTGTGGTAACCGAGATATGAATTATACAGAAATGCTAACGGTAAAAAAATATTTACAGCAACTTAATTTTAATCATACCTTGATTACATATGACGGTAATCATAGTTGGCCTCCTTCAAAAGAAATCCTAAAAGCATTTGACTGGTTAGCGATACAATCCCATAAAAAAAAATAAAAACCAAAACCGAAGAGCAAATTTTTGATAGCTATAGAAAGAATTATGAAATAGCATTAAAAGCCGAAAAAGAGAATAACATACTATTAGCTATAGAAAATTATGAACGAGTTTTACTAACGTATCCGTCTTTCTATAACATGGATAGTGTTTATGTGAAGTATGAGAAGCTTCAGAAAAGTAAAGGGTATAAAAACTCTATAAAGTCTGTAGAAAAAGCACTGGACAAAGAAGTTAAACTCACTACCAAGTTTAACAATCGTTTTATGAAAGAACATAAGAATCCCGAAAAAATGGATATCCTATGGTGGGAAAAAGAATTGGGCAAACTAAAAATAATAGAAGCTTTGTCAGATATAGAAATGGATAAAATGCTAGAACGATTGCGGTACAAAATTTTTGCTCAGGCAATAGCAATGAAAAACTCTAACCTTTATCAGTCTGCAACTATACAAAAGGAATACTTAGACGAGATAATCAGGCTTGTCTATCCAAATTTGGTAAAAAACAAAGGGAGGTCAGAGTAGCTATTTTATAGAAAAGCAAATCCAAGTCATAGGCTCATCATCCAGGAGCGTTGTAGGTGCTTAAATTTGCGTAGCTCTTTACGCAATAGGATTAAGAATTCTTTGCCATTACTTTCTGATTGCTCTAGTCGCTCACAATTCTTATAAAGCTTATTGGTGATGTGTATAAGAGAGGTTGCCTGTTTAATACGATCATCCTGAAAAACTTGATTTTCGGCATTTATTATTTTAGGAGCCAACGCATCTGATTGTCTAATAATATCTCCCGTAAAATAGATATGAGGATTTTCTCCTCCATTATTTTGTAATGGAGCTAAATCATCACCAAGATACTTCGAAATACTTCGCGATAACGTAAATATTTCAATAGCTTTCTTATATAATCTTTTATTTCGAGGCTGTAATCTCATAGCAATTTCTTATTTCAAAAATAAAGCTATTTTTATGAACTTTTCTTTCTATTTTAAAGTTAATTGGTTAATTTACGTTATTTATTAATTATAAATGTTATTTTTTGTTTAAAATCAACACGAATAGAAGTAAAAGGATTTGGATGTACAAAATTTGCTTAATGAGAATTTCAATCTCAATGAAATAACTACAAGGCAAATTTTGTTTTATGATTTAAAAGGATAGATAAGTACCAGATGAAAATAGATGTTACCAATTGGGGGATTTTAGAATCCCTACAGCAAAATGCAAGATTATCAAACGCAGAAATAGGAAGAAAAGTTGGGCTAAGCTCACCTGCCGTTGCCGAGCGAATTAAAAAAATGGAAGATTATGGTGTTTTAAAAGGATACATGGCCGATGTATCATATACAAAAACAGGATACCAGTTAAAAGCTATGATCACATTAAGAGCATTCATGGGGAGGTTAAAACCATTTTTGATAAGAGTATCTGATTTTAAGGAAGTTGTGAACTGTTATAGAATTACTGGAAATGAAAATATAATCATGGAGGTAGTGCTTAGGGATCAAATACACTTGCAAGAGTTTATAGATAGACTTATTACGTATGGAGAAGTCAAAACACATATTATACTTTCTAATCTAATAGAGAATAACCCAATTACAGATCATAGTGAATTGGGGGAATTAGAAATATAATTTTGGCATAGGATTTGATTATATTTATAGTATGAATTCATCTTTATCTTGTGTGAGGACATTAGTCAAGGGAAACTAAAGAGAGTACGAGGGAAAGATTAAAAACGTCTGAATTTGTTCAGACGTTTTTTGTACCCCAATATTTAGTGATCGTAGATCTATTTTATACATTTGTAATAATATAATGCATCTTTTTATAAGATTTTTAGTCTTACTTATATATAATCTTTTAAAAAATGTAAATCATGAAAAATAAAGAATGTACCTGTGCATGTTCTAGCTGTATTGAAGGGCAGTGTTCTAATTGTGTTTCAATGAACTGCGAATGTTCTGGATGTAATTGTTAATTATACTACTAGTTGATCGTAAAATAAGAGATAAAGCACTATTCTGTTTTTGTTCTTGTTTTACGATTAAATTAGAAAAAAAACTCTGCTTTATTGCCCTATGAAAACTTTGCAAATCTGGGAAACATATCAAGATGAGATTAGGCGTTTTATAAAGAGCAAAGTCAGGGATAATCAAATTACTGATGATTTGATACAAGAGACCTTTGTAAAAGCTCATAACAATATAGGAAGGCTTAAAAATGATTCTAAAATCAAACCATGGTTATTCACGATTGCAAGAAATACAGTATACGATTTTTACAAAGAAAATAGATATACCGTAGATTTTGAAGATGTAGATGAAAAAGTAAGTGAGGAATCAGATTCTAACCATGTGCATACAGAAAAAGATTGCCTGCCTGGGCTGATCAATGCCTTACCTCAAAAATATAGAATTCCATTACTTTTATCGGATATCAAAGGTCTTAAGCAAGATCAAATCGCTAAACAATTAGGGGTGCCTTTGCCCACTATAAAATCTCAAATACAACGTGCTAGGAAAATGCTGATAAAAGGTTATATGAATTGTTGCGATTACAAGCTTAATGATAAAGGACAGTTAGTGGGAGAAGCAAAGGACAAGGAAGGGTGTAAAATTTGTCGCTAAAAAGATATTAAAATACTGCCAAAATCTATTAAGTCGTATTTTTTTTGTGTTATTTAGTTATAAAATCATTAAACCGTGTTGTTGTATCCTCTAAAAAAGCACTTTTTTATAATTATCGTATGCCTGACTCACTTTGGGTATACTCAAAATACATTGGCAATTAAGAAAGGAAAGATTGTCGACTCGTTGATAGAACCTTCTACAGGTAATTATTATAGTATTTATTTACCTAAGACTTTTAGCACTAATAAAACCTATCCAATACTATTAGGATTTCGTTCTTCAGAAGAAAGTAATAGTATTATGAAACTAACCAAAGAAGCTGCAGAACAAAACGAATACATTCTAGCTGTTAGTACCTTTAGTGAACACCAAGAAATCAAAGAAAAAGTAGCGTATATAAGTAAGTTTCTGGAGCATATTTTATCTCTTTTCCCGATACAGAAAGAAAGGGTTTATCTGGTAGGAGTAGAAAGTAATGCAAAATTGATGAGTATATTACCTGCATTGCATTCTGATACCATAGCAGGAGTATTGGCAATAGAGGATACATATTATTATAATTCTGCAATAAAGATTAAAAAGAATTTCTCATACCAAGGTATTGTAAATACTGACAATTATAGATATAGAGATTTTTTGGATAATAAACGTTACTTAAAAAGCAAAGCTATACCCGCAGACGTGCTTGTATATGAAGAAGACTCAGAGGAGGTAAAAAAAGAACTTGCCAAAAAAGTACTTTCTACCTTTACTTTACAAGCAATGCATAAAGGGAAAGTCTTAAAAGATTCTCTCTGGATTCAGAATTTGTTTGAGCATGAAATGGAACAAGTAGAAGAGTATATAGCTAGAAACAAGCTTTTGGATGCTTATAAAGAAATAAAACGTATACGTATTAAGTATGGTATGTTTTTTAGTACTAGTTACCTGAAGGAAAAACAGAAGGAAATTAAAAAAGAAAAGAATTACAGGCTAGAGAAGCGACTTCAAACAAAATATCAAAATAAAGAAATTTTCCTTCGTGAAATGTATTCTTTTTCTATGGATGAAGATGTAGAAGTCTTGGATTATGAAAATTTGGGCTGGTGGAAATATCAGGTATCGCTACTGGATACATTAATTTCTGGAAAAGAGAAATTTGCCCGTAAGATGGGGCATAGGGTAAAAGGATATTTAAAATATCTTGCTAGCGAGTATAAGAAGAGTACATTAGATGAAAAAGGAGGTTTTGAAGAACAATTATACCTAAATATACTTTGTACAGTGGTAGATGCCAAAGATTTTGATTCCTACCTAAAGATTATTTCATTGTGTGCACAAGATCAGGATTCTGAAACAGCTTTGTTTTATCTGAAAGAACTACTAAAAAACGAATTTAAAGACTTGGATGCTCTCTATACAATTGAAGGTACCTTGGCACTAAAACTCTCTAAAGACTATAATAAATTGGTTAAACAATACCTCGGAAAATCTAAATATTTAGTTTCAGATTAAACTGAAATCATAAAATTTTGTGTATTTCATCGATTTTATATGTTTTTAATCGTTATTTTTTTTGGTATTACAATTTTTTTACATTACATTTACTACATCTTAAAAATACATTGATGTATATCCTTAAATTAACATTTTAACTTGTATGACGATATAGATTTAAAATATTAATTTGGAATACATCAGGACCGAATTAGGTGTGAGGACATTAGTCTATAGACCCCAAATCTTGAAACTAAAGAGAGTACGTAATTTGCCCTAAAAAACAAAAAAAGGCGTTCTTAGCATAGAATGCCTTTTTTTGTTGGATGTAATACAGTTTTTAGACTATTCTCTTTTTCCTAGGCTATCAACAATCACTAATTATAACTTTAGCTATTTTTAATTTTTCCTATACAAGTAAATGAAAAGTGGTAAGTTTTATTTTCTTCTAATTTTAAATAATACTGTATATGCAATCTGTTATTGAAATTAATAGTATGGATTATAGACCCTAATTTTGGAAAACTTTTTGCTAAGATTATTTCTTTGATATCAATAGGTATGACTTTAGTTCTACACTTTCTAAAGGCTATAACAAACTAATCAAAAAAAACAACTCCAAATCTATAGTATTTAGTTTCAAATTAATTTGAAATCACAAAATTTTGTGTATTTCATCGAATATTTATGTTTTTTATCGTAATTATTTTTGGTAATACAATTTTTTTACCTTACATTTACTACATCTTAAAAATACTTTGATGTATGTCCATAAACTAACATTTTAACTTGTATGACGATATGGATTTAAAATATTAGTTTGGAATACATCAGGGTCGAATTAGGTGTGAGGACATTAGTCTATAGACCCCAAATCTTGAAACTAAAGAGAGTACGTAATTTGCCCTAAAAACTGAAGGCGTTCTTAACAAGGAATGCCTTCACTGTTTGTTTTCTATAATCAAATGTGGTACGTTTTGTAGCTCCCAGTCAATTACTAATCCTCCGGCAAGTGATTTTGCAATTTCCTTACCATATAAATATTCACATAGGTATAAAGCCGCTTCAAAACTTTTAGCTCCCCCAGCAGAGGTTATGTACTTTTTATCATGTATAAATAATACTTCTTTTCTAATATCTAAATCAGGAAACATTGCACGCATTTTGTCGATATCACTGGGAAAAGTTGTAGATACAATACCATTGAGCACTCCTGCTTTGGCAAGGACAAATGCCCCATCGCAGTGAGAAGTCATGAATGTAGCTGTTTTATCTACTTGTTGTACAAAATTAATCATAGCTTGATCATCAAGGTCAGTATCCAAATGATGTTCTGCACTAGGTACTACCAGGATATCTATCTTTGGGATCGAATCTTTTACATAGTTGTAGTCTGGAGTAATTTTAACTCCTTCAAAAGTCGTTATCGGAAGATCGGTGTTAGCAACGCTAAAAACATTCATTTGTTTTATGCTATCACGATACTGTGTGTGTTGAAATATATCATACGGGGCCGTAAACTCTGTATTATATGTACCATCCATTATCAAAAATGCAACATTATATCTGTTAGGTTCTAATTTTGGGAAGTCTTTTTTCTGTTTTATAGTGCTTACCTCTATAGTGTCAAGCTGTTTTTCTTGCTGTACTTGAGTGCAGCTAACTAGTACTATAGAACAAAAAAATAAAAAAATACCTTTCATAAATCTTAATTTAAAAAATGACACTTAGCTTGTGGTTTTTTCTCGGTTTAGTTTCCGTTTTACAATGTATAATATACATATTCCTAGAGAGGATATCAACGCCATGAAAATCCAGGCATTATCATAACCAAATTTATTTATAAACTGCATCCCAGAATTATGCCCAAAAATATGTGCGGCAGAGAAAGACATACTATACAATCCCATATATGCACCTTGTCGACCTCTTTTTGACCTGTCTAGAGCAAAGGCATTTCCGAAAGGAAAGGATATCATTTCTCCCAAAGTTGCTATAACCATACCGATTACCAGAATTCCTGCCCAAGGGGTTGCCAATAATAAAATAAAACTGATTCCGGTGAGAACAAATCCTCCAATAACATTGCCGATTTTAGAAAAACTTGTTTTTTCTAGATAAGCAATAAGAGGCATTTCAAAGAGAAATATTAACCCTCCATTTAAAGCGAGTAACAATCCTATTTTTTCCTCTGATAGTTGATGCACTTCTTTGTAATATAATGGAACGGTCGAAAAATATTGAACAAATATAAAACCAAACAATGCTAAGGCGACTAAAAAAAGGATATATGTCCTGTCATTATATGCTTTTACAGGGTTTTTAATAATAACTTCTTTATCGAGTACTTTTGCTTTTTTGGGATGAAGTGTTTGGGTCATTACCAATCCGGCAATAATACAAGTGATTCCATCTACCCAAAATAATCCAAAATAACCAATAGATGCTATGATTAATCCACCAAGTGCGGGTCCTGCAGAGAATCCTAAGTTAATGGCTAATCGAATAAAAGTTAGTGATCGAGTTTTATTTTCAGGTTTACTATAGGCACTAAGGGCAACAAAAAAAGCAGGTCGAGCAGTGTCTGCAATAGCAATTAAAACAAAAAAACCAATGCAAATACTCCAAAAACTTGTGAAGTATTGAATAACTATAAATGATAGTCCTGTTAATATAAGAGAGCCTAAGATAACTTTATAATACCCAATTTGATCACTTAATTTACCACCTAGCCATGCTCCTAGAAAAGAACCCAACCCATAACTAGTCATTACCCAACCGACTTGCTGTAAAGAAAAATCTAAGTTATCTGTTAGATACAGGGATAAAAAGGGGATAACCATTGCACCCGCTCTATTGATAAGTGTGATCAAGGCTAACCACCAGATCTCCTTGGATAATCCTGAAAAAGACTTAAAATAATTAATAAAAATTTTTAGCAATGTGTCCTCAATTTGTGTTTTACCTCCAAAATAATACGGTAAAAGTAGGTTATTGTCAAAGATCTAAATATAATTTTATGAAAATTAATTGTAAACCTATGGTATATTTTAGGATGCAGAAGTCCATTTGTTAATTATTCTTAGCAGCTCTTCTCTAGAGTAAGGTTTTAATAAAACATCATTCATCCCGCAGGATAATGCTTGTCTTTTTATTTCGTCTTTGTCGGCAACTGCTGTATGGGCTATTATGGGTATGTCACTATATTCTCTAATCTCTTTAGTGAGGATAAAACCATCTTTTTTTGGCATGTTAATATCCATTAAAATAAGGTCAGGAGATGCTTTATTTATAACATTGTGAGCGTCATTAGCATTTATACAAATAATACTTTCCATATCAAGGTTGCCTAGAAGTTTGGAAGAAACCATTAGGTTTATCTTATTGTCATCAACAACTAATATCTTCTTTTTATGGTCTGGAGGTCTAATCAGTAATTCATCTTTTATTACATTTTTTTCAGCTTTTCTAAATGTAATACGAAAACCAAACTCTGTACCTTTACCAACAGTACTTTTAAAATATACCTTAGAGTCAAAACAATCAATTAGTTTTTTAACAATATAGAGTCCTATTTCTGTTCCTTTATTAAAAGGATTTGAATATTTGTTTTTTGTAAATAGTTCATTTATAGAGTGTACTTTGTCGGGAGGGATTCCAATACCATTATCGATAACTGTGAAAGCAAGCTTAACCTGAGAAATGGTTTCTTCTTCTTTTTTAATTTTTAAATATACATCTCCATTCTCCGAAAACTTGATAGCATTATTTAATAGATTGGTTAGTATTTGAAACAATTTAAATTGATCACCAATTAGTAAGAGTTCTGCGTTATCATTTTTATAATCAAGATGTAAGTTTACATTATTTTGAGAAGCATGACTCTTTGCAGGATTTAATACTTGATTTATAAAATTATCAAAGGCAAAAAGATGATTGTCTAACTGAATTTTTTCGTTATCAATATTGGTAAGAGCAATTACATTATCGACCAAGGATTGAAGGCAATCTCCAGAAAATTTTAATGCTTCTATTTGTTCTGGTTTTAGATTTCCTTTTTCAACAAAAATACTCGTTAAGCTTTTTACTCCATAAATAGGTGTTTTGAGCTCGTGAGCCATTATTGAAAAAAAACGGGATTTTATCTTAGATGCCTCTTTTAATTCTTCGTTTTTTAGCGATAAGATTTTATTGGTTTGTTTTATGTATCTTTTTCTTCTTTTATAATATATTGCTAAGAGAAAAAATAAACTACCTATAATTCCAAGCAGCCAGGAGATCGTTTTTTGTTTTTTGGATAACTGGGTGTTTTTTTCAATTTCTGCATTGTTTAAAAGATTCTCTTTTTCCATTAAAAAGAGTTGGTTGTTTAACTTCGGAATATATTTAAAACTATTGATAAGATTCTCAATATATAATTGTTGATATTCAATTCTTTTTTCTCGGTAGTAACTGATCATATCCATATCTTCTACAACAACATAATACTTTTCGTAATATTGATACAGTCGTTGCATTTTCTCATAGTCAGTTTTTTCTCTTTCATAAAAGTTTCTGGCATCTTCCAGATAGAAAAATGAGTTTTTTAAATCTCCAATTTCTAAAAAAGATTTACCGAGTTCTAAGGATACTATTTTTGCCCCTTCTTCTTTATAGTAGTTAAAACCAGTGTTTAATGTATTTAATGGAGTTAATTTGTCAAGTACTTCAAAAAACTGCTTCCCATAAGAGATTGCTTTTCGAGGAGTTTTTTTATCATAACTATAAAATATGGCTATTTCATGTAAAACCATTAATTCTAAATATGATCCTTTTTCTTGATTGTTATAAATAAGCTTTAAACTTTCGTTTAAAATCTGCTCCATTTCATCATATTTCTTTAAGCTTCTAAGAGAAATGCTTGTTGCAATATTTACCCTAATCAGTCTTTTGAAATCATCTGTAGCGATGCATATTTTTTTGACTTTATCAAAATAGTGGATACCCATATCAAAATTATACATCTTTATTTGTAATTCGGCATATAAGAGGTATATATTGATTTTTAGCTCCTGGTTTGTTATATGTTCGCTGTAAATAAGTAATTGTTGTGCATCTCTATGAGATAGTATAATATCATTTTTAATTTGTAAGTTATATCTCGTTTTTTGCAATAAAACTTGAATAGAGTCTTCTATGACATTATTTGTTAAAAAAAGTTCTTGCGAACTCACTCTATATATAGAGAGAAGTACTAATAATTTTATAACTACATTTCTCATATAATTTTAATGAGATTTAATAATGAATTTCTACATTCTCTGATCAATTACTTTTTAGGTTATTAAAAAATAAAAGGTGTTTTGTAGTGTTTATATGCTTAGTAATCCGAAATTTAGGGAGGTTGAATTACTAATTTGTAACTCCTTTATGAGGTTGAGATGTGCTATATCCAACTCATCTGCTGTTATAAGTTAATTAATTATTCTTTAATTTTCTATTTAACGTATTTAAACTTTTTGTTTAAAAATTTAATTATCTTTAAACCAGATGTTTATGGTTTTTTGAATTCTTTGTGTGAAGTAATGATTTCGTAATAAAGAAGAGGTGTTTGCAATTATGTCGGTTTTTTTGTTGAATTGGAAAACGTATTTGTTTTGCTCCTAATAAGAACTTGAAGTTAAGAAAGAGGGCTGTTGCTAGTGAAAGTTAACGGTTTTATAAAAATAAAAGTGTTTAGATGAGTTCTAATTGTAAATTGTATTTTTGCAAAAAAATAAATGTCGGTGTTTAGATTGTCAATCTTATTAATATTTTTTATTGGAAATGTAGTTGCTCAGGATTCTACGGCAATAAAAAGAATATTGTCTTTTCAGGAAGAGTTAAATAGAGATTTTTCTTCTGAAGGTACTTCGCCTTTGACAGTAAAAGATTTAGAGCAGTTCAAAGCTCTTGAGTTTTTTAAAATAGATACTTCCTTTTGTATTCTGGCAAAATTTGTTCGTACACAGTATGAGACTCCTTTTATTATGAAAACTACAACCGGTAGAGAACCGTTGTATGTTAAGTATGGAGAGGCACATTTTAAGTTTGATGACCAAACCTACGTTCTGAATATTTATCAGAATCAAGGATTAAAAACTCAACCAGAATATGAAGATTACCTATTTCTTCCTTTTACAGATTTGACCAACGGAGATACTAGCTATGCTGGAGGACGTTTTATTGATTTAAAGATACCTGAAAATGAATCGATATTAATTGACTTTAATACTGCTTATAACCCTTACTGTGCATACAATGATCGTTATTCTTGCCCAATACCACCAGAAGAAAATAATTTGGACATCGAAGTTCCTGTAGGAGTTAAAAAGTTTAAAAAAAAACTTGAAAATAAATAAAAGTAAGCGCCCTAAAGGAATAGAGCGCTTTTTGGGTATACCGTTAAAACTTATATACAGCCCCTAGAACAAAAGAAGAGAGGCTCTTTGTTGCTTCTCTATCATTGTTAATAAAGAAATCTTCTGAGGTAGCATCTAATCTTAATTCTGGTTTTAAGGTTAGGGGACCAATATTGTAGTTACCAGTTAATGTAGTGGCAATAACATTTCCATCACCATCAGAATCCAAACCAATAACATCTGTTAATCCGTTGTTGTATACAGAGAAATATTCACCTCTTAGTCCAATAGAAAACTTTTCTGATGTTTTGTATTGTGGATATAATGCAACCCCATAAAATCCTGATGTATCTCCATTTTCCTGTGGTTCTGTTGTTACATATGTAGTATTTACTCCAAGATTAAAATCTTCGGTAAGGTTCCATCCGGTTGTAAGATCTACCTGAAAGGTAGGTCCCACTTCTCCGGGTTTACCTTCATTTCCATATCTGAAATTAAGATATGCATTGCCTCTATCTACTTCATATCCTAATTGTGCACCAACAATATAGGTGTCAAATGGATTATTTTCGGTATAATCGCTTGGGTTCATCACAGATACCATTGCAGACCATTTTTCGTTAATAGAAAAGTCGGCTTTTAGTCCTGTATGAGATAAAGGACCATATGTGAACATATAAGATGTAGAGTAATTAAAATTTTCTGTAGGAGTAATCATCTCATACCCAATATAAGTGTTGAAGTTTCCGAATGTTAGTTTCACATTTTTAGTTACATTCCAATAAACGTATAACTGATTAATGATTTGGGCAGATTCATCTGAGTTAAATACAGCATCCCGCCCTCTTGGTCCAAAAACAAGATCAGCTACAAACCCAACATTTTCATCATCATAGCTCAAAATTGTATTAGCCATTCCTAAAGCAAATCCACTTTCATCTACAAAAAAAGTTCTTGGAGCTATAGTATTATCATTTGGCGCCCCAAAATTATGTCTAAAATACCCATCTATTGATCCGGATAGGCTTACTTTGGAGAGAAGTTTTTCTAATGTGTTTTTTGGTTTTTCATCTTGGCTAACAGCAGTAAAACTTAAAAAAAATAAAGTAATAAGTGTTACTTTACTTAAAAAGTTTGTGATGGTCTTTGCTTTCATAATTGGTTTTAATTATTGTACTGATTTTTAATTGAAAGTGTAAAACTATGTAAAAGAATTTTAATCAGAAAGAAGAGGTTGTTTATAATGCTTGAATCAATTTTTTATTTTAAAAGATTAAGAAACAACCTCTTTTTATTGAACAGTAATAGACTTAGAAGTTATATGTCACTCCTAATACAAAAGAAGAAAGACTTTTTGTAGCTTCTCTATCAGTATTAATAAAGAAATCTTCAGAAGTAGTGTCTAATCGTACTTCAGGTTTTAGGGTTAGGTTACCAATGTTGTAGTTTCCGGTTAATGTAGCTGCTATAACATTTCCATCCCCTTCAGTGTTCAAACCTATAACATCTGTTAATCCGTTGTTGTATACAGAGAAATATTCGCCTCTCAAACCAATAGAAAACCTTTCTGATGTTTTGTATTGCGGATATAGTGCCAATCCATAAAAACCAGAAGTATCTCCGTCTTCTTGTGGAGCTGTTGATAAATAGGTAGTGTTTGCTCCCAGATAAAAATTTCTGGTAAGATTCCACCCGGTAGTAAGGTCTACTTGAAAAGTAGGATCTACATCTTCTGGTTTACCTTCGTTACCATATCTAAAATTAAGATATGTACTACCGCTATTTGATGTATAGCCTAATTGTGCGCCAATAATATAAGTGTCAAAAGGATTGTATTCTGTATAATCAGTAGGGTTCATAACGGCAAGCATTGCAGACCATTTTTCATTAATTGAAAAATCAGCTTTTACACCTGTATGTGAAAATGGTCCATAAGAGAACATATAAGAGGTGGAGTAGTTAAAGTTGGCAGTCGGAGAAATAACTTCATAGCCCAAGAAAGTATTAAAATTACCGAAGGTAATCTTGATACTTTCGCTCATATTCCAATATGCATATAGTTGGTTTACAACTTGGGCAGAACCATCAGAATTAAATACGGCATCTTCTCCTCTTTGTCCAAAAACAAGATCTGCAACAAATCCAACTTTTTTATCCTCATAATCTAAAATAATATTCGCCATTCCTAATGCAAAACCACTTTGGTTGGCAAATGATGTTAATGGAGCTTGAGTGTTATCATTTGGTGCTCCCAAATTTGATCTGTAGTATCCATCTATTGACCCTGATAAATTGATTTTAGATATTAACTTACTAACTGTTGATTCTGACTCATTTTCTTGGGCAATAACGCCATAGCTAGAGATAATTAAAGCAGTAAGAAATACTTTCTTTAAAATTAATGTTACGTTTTTTGTTTTCATAATAAACATAATTTACTGTGGTGTTTAGTTTTTAATTGTGTAGTAAAATTATGCAAAAACAATATTAACCCTATTTAAAATAGGGGTTATGTTGTTATTTTTATAAAATTTATATTTTATACCCTATAAAAATTAGGGTTTCTTTTTTAATTTGGTAAAATTTAATAATCTGAAAGTGCATTTTTTTGATTTAGAGTAGAAGAATGTAAATCTTTGTCAAAACTCTTTAGGTAAAGATGTAAGATGAGATAAGAAAAATAGAGAAGAGAAGTAGGTTGGGAAATTAGCTTAATGCTTGATTTCCTTTTTCCTCGGTTCTGATTCGGTAGACTTCCTGAATATCTGATACAAATATTTTTCCATCTCCAACCTCTCCAGTTTTTGAAGTTTCTATAATTGTGCGAATGGTTTTTTCTTCAAATTCATCAGAAACCACTATAGATAGATATCTTCGTTGGATATCAGAGGTGCTATACGTAATTCCTCTATATACATGACCTTGTTTCTCGTTACCTACTCCTGTAACGTCCCAGTAGGTAAAGAAATTTACTTCAATTTCATGCAAAGCATTTTTTACTGCATTGAATCTTGATTTACGAATAATAGCTTCAATTTTTTTCATTACCCTTTCTTATTAATAGTAGAGGAGAGGTTTTAAGGGGGTTATTTGGCGATAAACATTCCTAAAAATACAAAAAGGAATCCAATCACAAACGATCCTATAGCATAGATTGCAAAGTTGATAAAATCGCCTGATTTAAGCAGTACATGATTTTCGTATGCAAAAGTAGAAAAGGTAGTAAATCCTCCACAAAAACCTGTTGCCAAAAATGCGACAGTATTTTGGGATATTACATTGTTTTTGAGCGCAAGCCCTAAGATAATACCAATTAATAGACTACCTAAAACATTTGCTGTAAAAGTACCATATGGGATACCACTAGAGGAACTATTAAGATATTTACTAATAAGATATCGTGCAATACTACCGGTACCTCCTCCAATAAATATCAAAAAAAATTGCTTCATTATTCCGAGGGTTTGAAAAACTGCATTTTATCAGGTGATAAAATGCAGTTTGTTATGCTATACTTATTGTATTGGAATATAAATTTCTGTAACCCATTCTGCCGGATTAGGTTGTAATCCGGGATCTACACGGTATACTTCAAAAGGAGCAGATTCGGCATTGGGTTCTAGGTTGTTTTCTTCAAGGTATTTGTAGGCGGTCTCCCATGCTTCTTTTAGATTCATATAATCTCCTTTGAGTGTGGTTTTAACGACTTTTTGTCTAGGTAAAAAATCACATAAAACCGAACTTTCTTTAGGAGTAATTACTTTATCTCTTGTTGGTATCGCAGTAGAGTATATTGCTGTTCCTTGTTCTTCATTATATTCATTATACAATGTGAATGGCATCCCTGTTTGTGGCAGGTTGTTTTGTTTCATATACGTATCAACCGCAGGAAGCATCTGTGCCATTTTTTCGGGAATAATAGATATCGAAGATGCAGTAGCACTATACATATAAAAACCACCACCATGTTCTGTAACACCATCTACATTGACGGTATATACCTTCATTTTTTCATTTATAAACGCATCAAGCTTTTCTAGCCCCCGTGCATACATAGGTTTTATCATTTGAGAGACAGTACTATCCTGAGTTGCCCAAAATGCTTTTTCCATAAAAGATTGCTCACCTTTCATCCCCCATGTAACCTTAGTTTTTTTACCTTCTATTTTTTCAAATTTCCAGTATACATCACTCATGCTTTCGCCCATGGGAGTAACAAAAGTAATGCCTTGATCTATACTTGTAAAAGGAGAAACTTTTTTGGTTTCCATTTTGCCGTCTCCTTCTGTTTCGCTTTTCCAGGAATATGAAGCTCCCTCTCCGCTTGTTTTTTCAGGATACTCCATAATAAGGTCATCAGATTCATCCATCCAAGGACCCCATTTTTCCCAAGTTTTGTATTCATTTATAGTATTAAATAGTAACTCATCAGGAGCATCAATAATTCTGCTTTCTTCGACTTGAAACTCACCGTCTATAGTAGCAACGTAAACAGCACCCCCAATTAGTACTAATAATAATAGAAAAAATAAATATTTTACTATTTTCATGTTAGTTAGTTTAGAATGTTTGGTCAGCTAATATAATCAATTTTAACATCCTTTATTTTGTTACATTTGTCAAAACAATAAAAACATAACAAATGAAATTCAATAGGATATTATTTTTTATAGCCATTACAAGTTTGGTAATAGCATGTAAAAAAGATCCAAGTGTAAAGGATCAAATTAACCAACAGGAAGAAAAACAAGAAACAGCATCAGAAGAAAAATTTGATTATGTTGTAGAACAGTTTGCTGATATTAAGGTGTTAAGATACCAGATTCCGGGGTGGGATAATCTTACTTTAAAAGAACAGAAATTAGTGTTCTATCTTACTCAGGCGGGATTAAGTGGAAGAGATATTATGTGGGATCAGAATTATCGTCATAACCTTACTGTACGAAAAGCATTAGAGAAAATATATACATCGTATAAAGGAGACAAGAATGCAGAAGACTGGAAGAGTTTTGAAACCTATTTAAAACGAGTTTGGTTTTCTAACGGTATTCATCATCATTATAGTAATGATAAAATCAAACCAGAGTTTAGTAAAGACTATTTTAGTTCTTTACTTGCCGCCACTGGTGTTGAAGTAACTAAAGAAGTATACGAAGTAATTTTTAATGATAAAGATGCTAAAAAAGTAAACCAGGCAAAAGGAGTGGATAATGTAGCACTATCTGCGGTTAACTTTTACGGTCCTAATGTTACTAATGATGATGTTACCTCATTTTATGGTAAAATAAAATCTCCAAATCCGGATAAACCATTATCATTTGGTTTAAACTCCCAGTTAGTAAAAGAGAATGGCGAGTTAAAAGAAAGAGTCTATAAGTCTGGAGGACTATATGGTGCTGCTATAGACAAAATTATCAAGTGGTTAGAAAAAGCTAAAGGAGTAGCAGAAAATAAGGCACAAGGTGATGCTCTAGGGTTGTTAATAGAATATTATAAAACTGGAGATTTACAGACCTGGGATGATTATAATGTTGCTTGGACAGCTGCTACAGAAGGAAATATTGATTATATCAATAGTTTTATCGAAGTGTATAACGACCCATTAGGATATAGAGGATCTTATGAGACTGTTGTACAAATCAAAGATTTTGATATGTCTAAAAAAATGTCGGTATTATCAGAAAATGCACAATGGTTTGAAGATAATTCTCCATTAATGGATGAGCATAAAAAAGACAGTGTAGTAGGAGTGTCTTATAAAGTAGTAGCGGTTGCAGGAGAGGCAGGAGATGCTTCACCAAGTACACCTATTGGGGTGAACCTCCCTAATGCAAACTGGATTAGGGCAGCTGTAGGTTCTAAGTCAGTGTCTTTGGGAAATATTATTGGAGCATATAACAATGCAGGAGGTTCTGGTCGTTTAAAAGAGTTTGTTAATGATGACGAGGAATTTGAATTAGAAGAAAAATATGGACAATTGGCCGATAAATTACATACAGCTTTACATGAAGTAGTAGGACATGCATCTGGGCAACTAAATCCAGGAGTTGGAGAAACTAAAGAAACATTAAAGAACTATGCTTCTACTATGGAGGAAGGTCGTGCTGATTTGGTAGGGTTATATTATTTGATGGATCCAAAATTACAAGAACTTGGATTGGTAGAAGATTGGGAAAAAACTGGTAAGGCAGCTTATGATGGATATATCAGAAATGGACTAATGACTCAATTGATTCGTTTGAATCTTGGCGACGATGTAGAAGAAGCGCATATGAGAAACCGCCAGTGGGTAAGTGGTTGGGCTTTTGAGCAAGGAAAGAAAGATAATGTGATCGAAAAAGTAACCAGAGAAGGGAAAACCTACTTTAATATTAATGATTATGCCAAGTTACGCGAGATTTTTGGGCGCTTATTACGCGAAACACAACGTATCAAGTCTGAAGGAGATTTTAAAGCAGCAGAAGCTTTGGTAGAAGGATATGGTGTAAAAGTGGATCAGGCAATACATGCAGAAGTATTAGAACGTAATAAGCAATTTACATCTGCTCCTTACAGTGGTTTTGTAAATCCTGTGTTAGTACCAGAAAGAGATGAGAGTGGAGAGATCACAAAAATCAATGTTACTCAACCAGAAGACTTTGCTACGCAAATGTTAATGTATAGTAAGAATTATAACTTCTTACCAGAAGTGAATTAAGAACAATAGTATTTTATTTAAAAAACCTGCTGTACTTTTTAGTACAACAGGTTTTTTTATTTGAATATTCAAAAATCATATTTTTTCTCAATAGCATAGCGTAGTAATTCACCTTTGCCATGAAGCCCAAGTTTTCGAATTATATTTTTGCGATGAGTTTCTACGGTAGAGACCGAGTTAAAACGGATGGCCGCAATCTCTGATGAGGTCTTTCCTTGTCCGATAAGTTTTAAGATTTCTCGTTCACTTTTGGATAATAATTGCTTCTTTGACGGTTGTTTTGCGTCTTTAGAAAAGACTGAAGGATCGATAGCGGCATCAAAATAGGTTTCTCCTAGGGCAACTTGTTTGATAGCTGTTAAAACTTCTTCCAGAGGAGAGTTTTTTAATAAATAACCAGAAGCACCAGCATCGATCATCTGTCGAATAGCATCCTCCTGGTCAAACATAGAAAAAGCGATGATTTTGGTATGGGGAAGTTCTTTTTTTATAATTTTGGTAGCTACAATCCCATCGATTTTGGGCATTCTAATATCTGTTAATACGACTTTGGGTTGTTTTCTTCTTACGATATTGAGTAATTCTTCTCCGTCATTAGCCATACCTACAATACTAATATCTTCTTCGTATTTAAGAAGTAGTTCTACACCGTCGATTAAGGATTGGTGATCTTCTGCAATAGCTACTGTTATCATATAGGTATATTTATAATAATATTAGTTCCTTTATCAATGGTAGAATCAATTT
Organism: Aquimarina sediminis; assembly: GCF_002895435.1. GTDB lineage: Bacteria > Bacteroidota > Bacteroidia > Flavobacteriales > Flavobacteriaceae > Aquimarina > Aquimarina sediminis. The sequence goes on along the minus strand of NZ_POYJ01000006.1, from coordinate 178,876 downwards.
CAAATGTTCCTTCCAGATGCTCGATACGCTTTTCTATAGTCGCTAATCCCATACCATCTTTTTGAGGTAATATTTTGGCATCAAATCCTTTGCCGTTGTCTTCTACAATGATATTAAGTAGAGAATCGTGATTGGTTAGGGAGATATGTATTTCTGTTGCATTAGCATGTTTTATGGCGTTAGTTATCAATTCCTGTATCATTCTAAAAATAGAAATTTCTAAGGCGTTATCCAGTCGTTCTTCTAGCCCATAATCCTGTACTTCGATCTGTAAATGTTTTCCATTAGATACTTTCTTAGCCAGATTTTTGATTGCAGGGAGTAATCCTTGATTTGCCATAACACCGCTATTTTTTTCATGGGCTATGGTTCTTACTTTTTGGTAGGCTTCTTCTAATAGGTTGTCTGTTTTAGAATATAACTCGTCTATATTTTTGATTTTAGGGTTGTCTTTATTACTTCTTAGATGTTGAAAGTGGAGTTTTACGGTAGCCAAGGTGCTCCCTAAATTATCGTGTAGATCATTAGCCAATCGTTGTCGTTCTTTTTCTTGCCCGGATATCATGGCATCGATTGCTGTGAGTTCCTGTTCTTTGAGTAGCTTCTCTGTTTTTTGAATTTCGATCTCCCGATTTTGCTCAGCGATACGTTGTTTTCTTTTGGTGTTTTTATATAAGAGGATACCAAGTATTGAACCTATAATAATAAGAGAAAGTGAACCTATTAATAGATTTCTGTTTCGTATTCTACTGGCTTCTGTTTTTAGGTTCGTGTTTAGGAGTTGGACTATTTTTTTTTCTTTTTCTAAAGTTCGTAATTCTGAAATCTTAAAAAGGCTGGCACTTTGTTTAAGATTGAATTCATGTTCAAAATATTTAGATTTATAAAAATAACTACTGTCATATACCTTTAAACTTTCAAAAGCTTCCCATTTTTTTTTCCAGTAGTATTTTTTTAGAAGACTAAAAATATAACCACTATTATTAATAAAGTTGATATTATCCAATTGACTCAAAGCTTCATTTGCTCGGTTTGTTTTGGTATAGTATCCGGCTAAATTTATAGATGCTGCAAGAAATCTTTCTTGGTCTAAAAAATGCTTAGAGTTTTTGAAAACTAGTTTAGCTTCATTCAAATATGTAATAGCACTATCTTTTTTTTTAAGATAGTAAAAATAATAGGTTGCATTAGAGATGTATAGTTTGCCCAAGAGAGGCTTAAATCTTAGATCTGTAATAGTTTCTTTTGCATTCTGGATAATTTTGGGGTCTAATAGTTCGATATTTTTGTTGTATCGTTGCTTTAATCTGAAGTAGTAGTAGTGGTAATGAGCTTTTTCATATCTATCAGTCAGGTTGTTTTTGTAAATATTAAGAAGAGAAATATGGGATTTTTCGTCATTTCCTGCAGATTGATTATTATAAATTTCAAGAATAGCTCTCAAAGATTCACTTATTAAAAATGGCTCTTCAATTTTAATAGCTTTTTCAAGTGCTAAATTTAATTTTTTAAAAGCATTTATTTCATCACCATCATTATAATAAAGATGTAAACCATTCTTTAAATTATCGATTATAAAGAAATACGTATCGTTTTTGAGTGGTACTATGTTTTTTAGTTGTTCTTCACAGCCGTATTTTCTGACCTGTATATACGCCGTTAGAACTCCTTTTAAACTCTCATTGAGAGGTGAGTTTTTTGTTATTTTGGTTGCAGTTTCAAAATTATTAAATTTAAGTTCGTTCAAAACCTGATGTACACTCCCAATATTAGAAAAAGCTAAAATCGGGAGTGTTATTATTAGAACAATAAATAAGTAAAAATGTTTTATCATTTTATGATTTCAGATATTTTGGCATCACAAGTTGGGCTTCCAATTGTTCCATAACCTTCTTTTGGGTCATATTTACTTCTTATGGCAACTGAAGTTCCATCTTTCAGGTATTTTTTATAGTGGATATGCTGTATGTTTTCTCCTTCCCTAAACTGATAGAGTGGATGAAGAAATTTCGAATTTTTCAGGTCATGGGGGTTAAAAATATTGGATGGAGGATCTCTATAAATGACTTCTGTTTCTATAGTGTTTTTTTCATATAAACCAGAAGTAAATACTAAATTGACAACAGGTATTCCTTCAAATTCTTTAGCTTGGTCGGGGTCGGGATTTTTTTCAAAAATACTTATAGGGATATTAAGTCTATAATCGAACATGTCATCACTCAATTTGTGAGCTGCGAAATCATCTTTTTTTGAATGATCAAGACCAAACGTAATGGGACCTCTATAATTTTGAAGATAAAATTGACACTTGGCAGAATGCTCTCCACCAGAATGTTCTTTTATGGTGCTAATGAACCTAATATATACCATATAGAAGGTGCCAATGTATTCTGTGGCTATAACAGGTTGCCAATCATTTAGTTTTTCGAGTTTTAGATTGAATCTTAAATTTTCGTGCATAATAAAAAGTTGTTAGTGAGAGTTGTTTAGTAGAAAAGTCCCTTGTCTAGGTACTTCTTTTACAATTTTAGAGAAGTCTTCTATATCGTACCAGTTTTCTGTAATACCGTATTTTTTTGGGTATAAAAAAGGAAATACTTTGGTTTTATCATCTTCGGTGGTGATAAGAGCTTCAATTAAAGCAGAGTGGATAAATATTAATTTCTCTGTAGTAATAGTTCTTCCTTTATTGGCAGATAATTCAGAAATTGTTTTGTCTATGATGCGCATATTTCTTCTAGGATAACTATATGTTGGAATACAGTTAGAATCGAATTTTGAAATTGATTGAACATAACCAAAGGACAAAGTGTTATCACTATATACCGTTGGAATATAATTGCTTTTAGGGCTTTTCTTGTCCAAGTTAGCCAATTCCTTAGGAGTGTCTAGCTCTATAATCGGAATTTTATAATTACTCAAATATTCCTTTTGATTTGTTTTTTCCAACTCATAGTTTAGCGCATCTTCAAAATCATATTTTTCTAAGCGTACTTGGGTAGGAATTGTAAACTTAATGCTCCATAACCTTACAAGTGTCAAACCACTATATCTAAATTCATTTTCATTAAATTTGAGAAACGATTGGTTGCCAAAATCTGGATCAAAAATAAGTAGATAGTTTTGGTTATCACATTGACCATACCCTACAGCGATAACCAAGTGTCCAGTTTTGTGATTATCAGAGGATTTAAGTCCTAACAACAAAGGAGCTTTGTTGTTTTTTAAGTGATCTACGTAAAATTGAAAAGAATAAATAGAGGTTGAGTTATCATCACAGGTTAAACCATAGTTTTTAAAAAAGGGAGAGATACATTTTTCTTTGATAAGAATTTTTGAGTCTTCGGGGATATCACCTGTATGAAATGTGTTAAAACAAACAGATTCTTTGTAGTCTTTAATGACTCGTGATTCCTTAACTTCTTGCTCTCCATTTTTTAGAGTATAATATAACATTCTAATACAAGCAACCCAACATAAGTTAGATGCATCAGGTTGTTTGAAGAGTTTTAGGTTTTTTAAAGCGTAAAATTCTTTCGACATGATTAAAGTTATTTAGTTACTCCAAAACTCTCAAAAAAGAGAATGTCAGTCCATACCCGATACAGGGTATTTACATCTTATGGCGATAAAAACCAAAAAGAAATATAGACTAGATACCACAAGTGGTACTAATCAAAAAAGCAATTAATTTGACTGAAAACCTAGGGGTGTTTACGGTTTATTCCGGCTGTAGATACGTCTTTAACGCAAACAACAACAAAATAAAGATAATAAAACCTACGAGAATAAAAATACTGCCTTTGTAATATTTGCGATGTAGTTTAATGTCTTTGCGGTAGCTAAAGATCATTAAAAAGATAAAAGCTACCACAAAAAATCCTGCAAATATTAACTGACCTTGACTAAACATATTTTGCTATTTTTACGGCAAAGATAATCTATAAAAATATACTGATGAAAGATAAAATTGCTGCAGTACAAGAATTTCATACCTCGTTTAAATTGGGGTATAAAAATGAACCTATAGCAGATTTGGGAGAGGCTAAGAATACACTTCGATTCAACCTGATGAAAGAAGAAAATGAAGAATACCTAGAGGCAGCCCAAAGCAATGATTTGGTAGAAGTAGCAGATGCGTTAGGAGATATGCTATATATTTTATGCGGTACTATTATCGAGCATGGTATGCAACACAAAATAGAAGAGGTGTTTAATGAAATCCAACGCAGTAATATGAGTAAACTGGGTGAAGATGGACAACCTATTTATCGAGAAGATGGTAAAGTGCTCAAAGGACCTAATTATTTTAAGCCAAACATTAAGGAAATATTGGATAAATAGTTCAGGTACAAAAAGAATACTATTACATAAAATAAAGCTCTTGAAAAATGTTTTTCAAGAGCTTTATTTTATGTAATATAAATATCAGATTTTTGGGATCCGATACCCGACTTCTAATTTCTGACTATACCTTATATCTCCATCCAAAAGTGTCTTCAGTTTTATTGTACTGTATATCCATCAAAGCTTTTTTGAAATGAGCAGCATAAGAATTTTCTTGTTTTTCTAATTCATAATGCTCTCCTTTATATCCAAAAGCTTTTACGGGACTAACTACAGCAGCCGTTCCAGCTCCAAAAATTTCTTTAAGACTTCCATTTTTGGCGGCTTCTACAATTTCACTCACTTTTACCGGTCTTACATCTACTTTATATCCTTCTTTTTCGGCAATTGCGATCAAACTTTTACGTGTCACTCCATCCAAAATACGATCACTAACAGGTGCAGTAAGTAATGTGTCATTAACTCTAAAGAATACGTTCATCGTTCCTGCTTCTTCCATATACTCATGAGCATTAGAGTCTGTCCAGATTACTTGTTGGTATCCTTGTTCTTTAGCAAGGTTAGTAGGGTAAAATTGTCCGGCATAGTTTCCTGCAGCTTTTGCATACCCAAAACCACCACTGGCAGAACGGCTAAATTTCTCGGCAACCAATACGCTTACATCTCCACTATAATAAGATTGTGCAGGTGAGCATATGATCATAAACTTATATTCATCAGCTTCAGATGCAGATACACTAGCTTGAGTAGCAATAACAAAAGGTCTTATGTATAAAGAATTTCCAAAACCTGGTTTGATCCAGTCATTTTCTAATTTTAATAAAGCATTTAGCCCTTCAAAAAAGTAATCTTCAGGAAATTCTGGTATTGCCAAACGTTCTGCAGATTTATTGATACGGTTAAAGTTTTCATCAGGTCTGAACAAAAAAGTATCTCCGTTATCATCTTTATACGCTTTCATTCCTTCAAAAACAGCTTGTCCATAATGAAAAACACGAGCAGAAGGATCCATAGTCAAAGGACCATAAGGAACAATTTTAGGAGTCTGCCATTTTCCATTTGCATAATCGCAGACAAACATATGATCTGTAAAAATGTTCCCAAAATTAAGATTTTCAAAATCTACTTGTCCAATTTTAGATTCACTTACGGTATTAATTTCTAATGCTTGCGGAACTGTGTTTTTCATCCTGTTTTGTGTTTAAAAGATAAGAATAGCAGGCTATCCTTAGTTTGTTGTCTATACTCTTTGTCTGAAAATCAAGGCAATACTAATGCCTTATCGAGATTCATTACAAAAATACCTTTTTCTTATAAAATAAGAATTTTAAAAATGTTTAATTTTACAAAACATCAGAATAATCAGGAATTATGAATAAAAACATACTTTTCTTTGTGGGATTACTAATGGTAATAGGTTGTAACCCATTGAATAAAGAAAAAAAAACGCTTTCTGTTTCGAATATTTCAAAGGAAAATTATGAGAGTTTTGGAAATAAAGTCTCTTCTGACCAGATTTACCATAAAAATGCCATGGAAAAAGAGTTTGAAAGCTTAAAAGAAGGAGATACAGTAGCTGTTGCTTTTTCTAGCACGGTGAACGGTGTTTGTAAAGCTAAAGGATGCTGGATGAAAGTTGCTTTGGGAAAAGATAAAGAAACCATGGTTAAGTTTAAGGATTATGGTTTTTTTGTACCAAAAGATATTGAGAATGACACGGTGATCGTGCAAGGAAAAGCTTTTGTGAGTATGGTGTCAGTTGATGAACAGCGTCATTATGCAAGTGATGCAGGAAAGAGTGAAGAAGAAATTGCAGGTATTACCACACCTAAGAAAAGCTATTCTTTTATCGCAGATGGTGTATTGATAAAAAGGTAATGGAAGATAAAATTAGACGAGAAATTATTACTACTGCAGATGGTTCTAAAACCATTCATTTACCAGAGTTAAATGAGCAATATCATTCTAAACATGGTGCGATCAATGAAGCTAAGCATGTGTTTATTAAAAGTGGTTTATACCATACTTTGGATATACGTTCATTTAATACCATTGATATTCTTGAAATAGGTTTTGGTACAGGTTTAAATGCTTTTATAACACTTCTTGAGGGCGAAAAAATAAACCAACTCATTAACTACGTTGGAGTAGAAGCATACCCTGTAGCGATAGAAGAAGCGCTGTATATGGGATACCCAGAAGTGCTTTCGATAAAAGAAAAGGAGTCTGTTTTTGAAGATTTGCATCAGTCAATATGGGAGCAGGCAGAAAAGATTACAACAAATTTTGTACTTACTAAACGTAGACAGTTTTTTATTGATATAGAGGATAAAAATAGTTTTGATCTTATATATTTTGATGCTTTTGGTGCTAGAGTACAACCAGAATTATGGACATCTGCTATTTTTGAAAAAATGTACGAAGCTTTAAAAAAGGGTGGAGTTTTGGTAACCTATGCCGCCAAAGGAAGTGTAAGAAGAGCAATGCAAGAAGTTGGATTTATAGTAGAAAGGCTTCCTGGACCACCTGGCAAACGAGAGATGCTTAGAGCAACAAAACCTGAATAGTACTGCTTTGTTTGTTGAAATGTTTGAGAAAGTAAACCTGTGTTAAACCTATAATAAAGAAATTGCTTTTATTAGTCGATGATGGTATTTTGCATTAAATTTTAACAAAATGAAGGTTTTAATTACTGGGGCAACAGGCCTAATAGGTCAGGAGATAGTAAACCTCTGTCATTTGTCTGATATAGATGTACATTATCTTACCACCAATAAAGATAAGCTATTGTCTGAGGTTAATTATAAAGGCTATTTGTGGGATCCTAAAAATAGAATAATTGATACCGATTGTTTTGATGGAGTAGAAGTAATTATAAACCTTGTGGGAGCGACTGTTGCAAAACGATGGACTTCATCTTATAAGAAAGAGATTTTAGAAAGTAGAGTAAATGCCGCTTCACTTATTTTAGAGTCCTTGAAAGAGTCAGAGCATTCAATTCGTCATATTGTTTCTGCCAGTGCAATAGGGATATACCCAGATTCTTTTCAAAATTATTATATGGAAGATTCCCCAGAGAGAGAAACAGGTTTTCTGGGAGAAGTTGTGAGTCAATGGGAAGGAGCAGTACAGCAGTTTAGTATGATAGGTGTACATGTGACCTTACTCCGTATAGGCTTAGTTTTGTCTAAAAAAGGAGGCGCGTTTCCTGAGATGCTTAAACCTATCAAACAGGGTATGGGAGCCTTTTTAGGGAATGGCAAGCAGTGGCAAAGCTGGATTCATATACAAGACTTGGCACGTATGTTTATGTTTGTGATAGCTGAAGAGTTGACAGGGGTTTTTAATGCCGTAGCTCCTAATCCCGTTTCTAGTAAAAAGCTAATGTCAACAATGGCAAAAAAATTAAATAAAAAAATTATGCTGCCAAATGTGCCAAGGTTTGTTATGAAATTGGTGTTGGGAGAGATGCATACGTTATTGTTTTCGAGTCAAAGAGTTTGTAGTGACAGTATCGTTTCTTTGGGGTTTGAGTTTGATTTTGATAATGTAGTTCTGGCAATGGATGCACTTATAGATAAACATGATAAATAAAAAAACCGATACCCTAGGTATCGGTTTAAAAATATGTTTAATGATAAAAGAAATACGATATTAAGCTTTGTTAGCTTTAACACTTATCTTTAACTCAATGTCATCATTGATAAATTTATCACCTAGATTTTCAAAAACAGACTTTGATCCATAGTTTACACCCCAATCAGTACGGTTAATAGTGAAAGATTCAGTGCTTAGTGTCATAACGTTACCTTCAACAGATGTAGTCGCAGGGAAAGAAATGTTTTTCTTGATCTCTTTAATGGTTAAGTTTCCTTCAATAAAAGTTTTCCCTTCTTTTTCTGATATTCCGGTTACTTCAAAAACAGCTCTAGGAAATTTTGCAACATTAAAGAAATGATCTTCTTTTCCTTCACCTTCACCTTTAAGGTGTCCTTCTAGCCCCGCTTTTTCATCTCCTTCAACGTCTAATACAGTAATAGAAGTCATATCGACAACAAAAGATCCACTTTCTACTACTCCTTCTTTTACTTCAAGTGTACCACTAGATAGTTTTAAAGTTCCGTTGTGTTTTTCTGTTGGTTTTGATCCGATCCATTCTATTGAGCTAGATGCTACATCTACAACATATTTAACAGCTTCTACTGGAGCTTCTTTTACTTCTTCCGCCGTAGTGGCTTCTGTTTCGTTCTTTTTTTCTCCTTTACAAGAATAAGCCGATATTACAAGTGCCGCAAGAGCAAATGCGCTAATAAATTTGATTTTCATAGATTCTTAGTTTTATAGTTTAAAAATGTTTTCAAAAATATTTTTTTTGCCAGAAGAATACTCTTAAATATATATTAAAAAAATGCAATGACATTATGACATTAAATCAAAAATGGCAGTACTTTTGCTTATTCAAAATGAAAACGTATAAAAGGTACGAGTTACATGAGTAAGAAAAATAAAAATACTGAAGATGTAAAAGATCAGGTAGAAGAAGTACTTGATACTCCTGTTGAGGAAACAGAGAAAGAAGTGATAGATGTAGAAACCCAGCTTAAGGAAGAGCTTGAAAAGGAAAAAGATAAGTTTTTAAGGCTTTTCGCTGAGTTTGAGAACTATAAAAAACGAACTTCTAGAGAGCGTTTAGAGTTATTCAAGACAGCAAGTCAGGATGTAATACAATCAATGTTGCCAGTATTGGATGATTTTGACAGAGCAACCAAGGAAATTGAAAAGTCTGAAGATAAAGACTTAATCAAAGGAGTAGAGTTGATCCATAATAAATTAAAGGAAACTTTAAAAAGCAAAGGGTTGTCAGAAGTAGAGGTATCTGCAGGAGATGTTTTTAATGCAGATAATCATGAAGCAATTACACAAATCCCTGCTCCTAGTGATGATTTGAAAGGTAAAATTGTAGATGTTATCGAAAAAGGATATGCTCTTGGTGATAAGGTAATTCGTTTTCCAAAAGTTGTTACTGGTCAATAAAAAATTATGAAGGAAGATTTTTACGACATATTAGGTTTAAGTAAAGGTGCAACAGCTGCTGAGATAAAGAAAGCTTATCGTAAGAAAGCTATAGAGTTTCACCCTGACAAAAACCCGGGAGATAAAACTGCTGAGGAAAAGTTTAAAAAAGCAGCCGAAGCATATGAAATTTTAAGCGATCCAGATAAAAAAGCTCGATACGATCAGTATGGACACCAGGCTTTTGAAGGTGGCGGCGGCTTTGGCGGCGGTGGAATGAATATGGACGATATATTCAGTCAGTTTGGTGATATTTTTGGCGGTGGCGGTTTTGGTGGTTTCGGCGGTTTTGGCGGAGGCGGAAGACAGCGAAGAGCTAAAGGAAGTAATCTACGTATCCATGTGAAGCTTACCTTAGAGGAGATTGCAAATGGTGTAGAGAAAAGGATAAAAGTAAAACGAAAAATCCAAGCATCAGGGACTACCTATAAAACATGTAGTACTTGTAATGGTAGTGGGCAAGTTACCAGAATTACAAATACAATTCTTGGAAGAATGCAAACTTCTGCGCCGTGTACAGCTTGTGGAGGATCGGGGCAAATAATAGATCACAAACCTGCAGGAGCAGATGCCCAAGGATTAAAAGTGGTAGAAGAAACCGTTAGTATAAAGATTCCGGCTGGAGTTGAAGACGGTATGCAACTTAAGGTTTCTGGTAAAGGTAATGAAGCTCCTGGAGATGGTATTGCTGGAGATCTTTTGGTCGCTATTGAAGAACAAGAACATGCAGAGTTACAAAGAGAAGGTAATAACCTGCATTATGATCTGTATATTAGTTTTTCTGAAGCAGCACTAGGTGCATCCAGAGAAATTGATACAGTGTCAGGAAAAGTCCGTATAAAGATTGAAGAAGGTGTGCAAAGTGGTAAAATCTTAAGATTAAGAGGTAAGGGTATTCCTAGTCTTAATGGTTACGGAAAAGGAGACCTTTTAGTACATGTTAATGTATGGACACCAAAAACATTAAATAAAGAACAACGAGAATTTTTTGAAAAAATGACTAAAGATGATCATTTTAGACCAAATCCTGATAGTGGAGAAAAGTCATTTTTTGAGAAAGTAAAAGACATGTTTTCGTAATAAAATTAGATGATTTTGAACATTATGAATCATTTAAAGCTATTAACGTTTGATTAAGAAAAATTCGTATATTTGAAACATCACTAGCGCATTTAGTGATAATTTTTCTTTTTCATAGCAATTTTTTTCCCATCCTTAATACACGTATTTAGGGTGGGTTTTGTTTTTTTGAGGTTTTGATTTTTGAGAATTTGTAAAAAAAGTAAAAGCTATTTTTCTTTTATTAATGTTAACATAATTAGTATAAGTTTTTAAGTTTTCGTATCATTCGGGTTTCATATAAACCACAATTATATTTTACTATCTATGGCTAATCTTTTAGAGGTACAGCAAGCCACAAAACGATTTGGAAATTTTACTGCATTACATGATGTATCGATTCAGGTACCTAAAGGAAGTATCTTTGGATTACTAGGACCTAATGGTGCCGGTAAAACCACTTTGATTAGGATTGTTAACCAAATTACCCTACCAGACGAAGGAAGTGTATATCTGGATAATGAATTTTTAAAACCTGAACACATTAAAGATATTGGTTACCTGCCAGAAGAAAGAGGTCTATATAAATCTATGAAAGTTGGTGAGCAAGCATTGTATCTTGCTCAACTCAAGGGGCTTAGTAAATCAGAGGCTAAAGAGCGGTTAAAGTATTGGTTTGAAAAATTTGATATCATACATTGGTGGGACAAAAAAATTCAGGAACTATCCAAAGGAATGGCGCAGAAAGTGCAATTTATAGTTACGGTGTTGCATAAACCAAAACTATTAATATTTGATGAGCCATTTAGCGGATTTGATCCTATTAATGCCAATGTTATCAAAGATGAAATCTTACATTTAAGAGATGAAGGAGCTACAGTAATATTCTCAACACATAGGATGGAAAGTGTAGAAGAATTGTGTGATCATATAGCGTTAATTAATAAATCCAAAAAGATATTAGATGGTAAAGTTACTGATATCAAAAGAGCATATAAGTCCAATACTTTTGAAGTAGGAATTTTGGCAGAGAACAATAACGAATTATATACTGATCTACAGACTAAGTTTGTTGATGTTGTACCTGCAGACTTTAAAGCTATTGATGACCAATTGAAGATGAAAATAACCTTGGGCAATAGTACTTCCTCAAATGAATTATTGCAATATTTATCCAATAAAGGACAAATCCTGAGATTTAATGAAGTAATACCTACAGTAAACGAGATATTTATAAAAACCATTACAGATATAGAGAATGAGTAACCTAAAATTAATTATAAAAAGAGAGTTCTTAGCTCGTATTCGTAATAGAACGTTTATAGTAATGACTTTTTTAAGTCCTTTGATCATGGTAGGAATGATCTCATTAATTGCGTGGCTTACTACTCTAAACAACGACGAGGTTCGAAAAGTAGCGGTTTTTGATGAAACCGGAATGTTTAATACAGATTTTGAGGACTCTGAAGATGTAAATTATATTGATTATAGTAAGTTAACGCTAAATGATGCAAAGGATTCTGTGGTACTTAAAAAACTACATGGATTACTCTATATACCCAAAAAAAATACGAATAAGGAATTAGCTTCATCAATACAGTTCTATGCAGATGAAGCTCCAAATATTTCTATTCTTAACAAAATAGAGAAAATTATTGGAGGTAAATTAACAGATCAGAACTTTAAGGAAAAGGGATTGGATCTTGTTGTTATAGAAAAAGCTAAAACCAAAGTTAATATCCAAATAGAAAATTTCTCTGGAGAAAAAACTTCAAAAATGTCTAATTATGTAAAGATGATTTTTGGAGGTGTAGCAGGGTATTTTCTAATGATGTTTATTATCATTTATGGTAATATGGTAATGCGCTCTGTGATCGAAGAAAAATCTAACCGTATTATAGAAATTATTATTTCTTCGGTAAAGCCACTACAACTTATGATGGGGAAAATTCTGGGAACCTCTTTTGCCGGAATACTTCAGTTTGTTATATGGGTAATTTTGGGAGCAGTATTACTCACTGTAGCAACATCAGTTTTTGGTGTTGATCCACAACCAGCAGGAGTTGATCAATCATTGGTGTTACAAGATGAGAATCAACAAGAAATACAGCTAATACTTCAAGATATTATAAAACTTCCTTTAGGAACACTAGTCTTATCATTTTTTATCTATTTTGTAGGAGGATATTTTTTGTATAGCTCAATTTATGCTGCAATTGGAGCGGCAGTTGATAGCGAAACAGATTCGCAACAGTTTATGTTGCCAATTATTTTACCGTTAATGCTAGGGATTTATGTGGGATTCTTTTCGGTTATAGAAAATCCTCATGGCACAGTTTCGGTAATATTTTCTATGATTCCTTTGACCTCTCCAATAGTAATGTTAATGCGAATACCATTTGGAGTGCCCTGGTGGGAAGTAGTTATTTCTATGCTTTTATTAATAGGAAGTATTATCTTTATTACTTGGGTTGCGGCAAAGATTTATCGTATTGGGATACTTATGTATGGGAAAAAACCAAGTTATAAGGAGCTTTTTAAGTGGATAAAATATTAAAACCATGATTCAGGAAGAAATAACAGAACAGGTTAAAGAAGTAATTCAAAAAAACGTTTGGGGTACTATCCAGGATTTTTTGAGTTATGAAATTTTTCATTTTGGCGATGACAAACACCCTATTATACTAACCGTAGGCTTATTACTTTTTGTAATTGTTATTCTTTTGATGACTTCATTTTTACTGAAGTTTTTTAGAAGGATTGTTTCCCGAAAACTCGATAAAGGAGACAGACAAAAATTTGAGTCTGTATTTTCATTCTCAAAATACTTTGTTTATCTCATAGTTGTCTTTTTTACTTTAGATAGTATTGGTTTTAATATTACTGCAATATTTGCAGCATCTGCAGCATTACTAGTAGGTGTAGGTCTTGCATTACAAACATTTATTCAAGATATTTTATCGGGCATTTTTATTTTTGTCGACAAGACAGTACATGTTGGCGACATTATAGAGTTAGATGGTAAAGTTGGAAGAATAGAAGAGATAAAATTGAGAACGACAAGGGCGGTAACTATAGATAATAAAGTTTTGATTATTCCTAATCATAAATACTTGTCCTCCATATTATATAACTGGACTCAAAACGGAACAGTAACTAGAGAGTCTGTAACTGTAGGAGTAGCATACGGAAGCGATGTAGAGTTGGTCAGAGAGTTGCTTACCAAGGCTGCGTTATCCAATAAGAATGTATTAAAGGAACCTGCCCCTTTAGTTCTTTTTACAGATTTTGCCGATAGCTCATTAAATTTTAAATTAATTTTTAGTATCAATGATAGTTTTCAAGCAATAATGCCGCAAAGTGAAATACGATTCGAAATTAATCGTTTGTTTAGAGAACACAATGTTAATATCCCTTTTCCGCAAAGAGAAGTTACTATTGTAAAAAAGTAAACTAAAGACATAAGAACAGGTATTACATATAAGCCCCTTATCCTAAAAAAGACAACGCTACTAGCTGTGGTAGTATTTCTGTGTACTTATGGCATAATAAAATCGCAAAGTACCAATTTGGCTAGAATCGAATATGCATATATACCTCAAGCTGATAGTGATAATGTATATAGTCGCTTTCGATTTTCTGCTAATTATCCCATTAAAATGGATGATAAAGGAACCTATTTTGTGGTAGGCACACAATATAGATTTAATAATTTACAGATTGAAGATGAACTGGGAATAGATAAAGAAGGTCTGGAAGGTTTTCATACTATAGGGGTAGAATTAGGGTATACTTTTAAAATGAAAAACAATTGGCGATTTGGGACTAAAATAGGAGTAGGGATTTCATCCAATTTTGAAGAATCAGGTGTAGAAGGAGATGATTTTAGGTATAGAGGGTCTTTATATTTTGTAAAAACATATAAGGGAAGACAAGAACCTAAAATGGCTCGTTTAATTGTAGGGGTGCAATATACAAATCCTGCAAGTTTGAATTTTCCACTACCTATTATTAATTATTTTAAGAGATTTCACCCAAGTTGGTCATATGCTATAGGAACACCTAAAACAAACATTAAATATTTTTTTAATGATAAGAGCACACTGCAGGCGTTTGTGGGTCTGGATAGATTTTATGGTAACTTACAGAAGAATAAGGTGTTCGTAGATAAAAATGGAGAAACTAAAGTAGTAGCAAATGCATCGATGCTTAATGTTATGGGAGCATTAGGATATGAGTATTATTTTACGGAACACTTATTGTTCTATACATATGCAGGATATACATTAAGTAATGAAATTCGTTTACGAAATGGCAATCAAGAGAGTGTACTAACCGTCAATGATGGTAATACCTTCTATTTTCGAGGCGGAATAAAATTAAAAATATAAATGGCAAAAATATTAGTAATAGAAGACGAAGCGGCGATCAGAAGAGTTTTGGTAAAAATTTTATCTGAAGAAAATAATAAATATGAAGTTTTTGAAGCTGAAGATGGACTTGTCGGAATAGAAAAAATAAAGGCAGATGATTACGACCTTGTACTTTGTGATATCAAAATGCCAAAGATGGATGGAGTAGAGGTGTTAGAAGCCATAAAAAAGATTAAACCCGAGATTCCTATTGTTATGATTTCTGGTCATGGAGATTTGGATACTGCCGTAAATACAATGCGATTAGGAGCCTTTGATTATATATCCAAACCACCTGATTTAAATCGATTACTCAATACAGTACGTAACGCTTTAGATAGAAAAGAACTGGTAGTAGAAAATAAAATGCTTAAGAAAAAGGTTTCCAAAAATTATGAAATGATTGGAGAATCAAAAGCTATTTCTGATATCAAAAATATTATCGAAAAGGTTGCAGCTACTGATGCAAGAGTTTTGATTACAGGACCCAATGGAACAGGAAAGGAACTTGTAGCTCACTGGATTCACCAAAAAAGCGAACGTTCAAAAGGAGCTATGATAGAGGTAAATTGTGCTGCAATACCTGGAGAATTAATAGAAAGTGAACTTTTTGGTCATGTAAAAGGAGCGTTTACGTCTGCTAATAAAGATCGAGCAGGTAAATTTGAAGCTGCTAACGGAGGTACTATATTTCTTGACGAAATTGGTGATATGAGCCTCTCTGCCCAAGCAAAAGTACTTAGAGCATTGCAAGAAAATAAAATCCAAAGAGTTGGTAGTGATAAAGATATCAAAGTAGATGTACGTGTAGTTGCAGCAACAAATAAGGATCTGAAAAAAGAAATTGCAGAGAATAGATTTAGAGAAGATTTGTATCATAGATTAGCGGTAATATTAATAAAAGTACCGGCTCTGAATGATAGAAGAGATGATATTCCTTTACTTATAAAATATTTCTCAAAGAAAATCTCAGTCGAACAAGGGTCTCCTGTTAAGAAGTTTTCTGACAAGGCTATAAAACAACTACAACAATATGACTGGACAGGTAATATTAGAGAGCTACGTAATGTTATAGAACGTTTGATCATTTTGGGAGGCAAAGAAGTGAGTGTAGAGGATGTTAAGCTTTTTGCGGCAAAGTAAGAAGAGTAGATTTACTTTATGTATTTAGAATAGCATTGCAGAAGGTTTTTTTGTAATTATCTATACCGCTTTTACGACAAATAGCAGATATACCCCAAACAATGAAAAGAGTTTTGTTTTTAATAGTATTGCTGTGCAATTTCTATATGTCCTTTGCTCAATATGATCCAGGTGCTACAAATTATGGCTTGGTAGCGGCAAAAAGTTTTGCATTAGAGAATGAGTTGGCGATAGGTGGTAGAGTTGAGTATGCATTTAATTGTTATACTACATTTATGGGCGAGTACAATCGCACATTTGCCTTAGGAGCAGATAAAGAGTACGAAGGGTTTAATGAATTGGCATTGGGAGTAAATTTGATTCTGTTTAATTGGTATCCTACAACGATAACTGCCGGGATGGGATATGTAGGAAACGACTCTAGCATTTTTAGAGATATTGAAGACGAGGCTTTTCTTGGATTTAGTACAGGGAACTTTAATCATGGAGCTCAGATCAAAATAAGAGCATTACATCAGATCTCTACGCCAGTACACATTTTTGCAGAGTTAAATGTTAAAAGTTTGGGAAGAAGATATGATACTTTCTTGATTGGGTTTAGTTATGATTTCTACGGTAGATAAGCTCATATCCCGTTTTTAAGAATTATATATCCTTACTATGTTTTGTTAAAAACACACCTATCATTTGTGTAATGTTAAACTACTTTTTTACAAGACCAAAACTTTAGTATCTTTCGGATGACAACATAAATCATAGTATGAAGAAGATAAATCATGAAGATTTTAAAGTGTCTAAGGCTATAGAATTATCCAAAATACCTACCACTTTTGATCTTGACGAAAAAGAAAATAAAATAGAGAACGAGCTAGAAGAAGTTCGAGAAAAGCTGGGAAAACTTCAGGATACTTTATATGCGCATGGTAAATACGCAGTATTGGTTTGCCTGCAAGGAATGGATACAGCCGGTAAAGATAGTTTGATAAGAGAAGTGTTTAAAGATTTTAATACACGTGGAATTATTGTACATAGTTTTAAAGTGCCTACACCGCTAGAGTTAGGGCATGATTATCTCTGGAGGCACTATATTGCCTTGCCACAACGAGGCAAATTTGGGGTCTTTAACAGAACACATTATGAAAATGTTTTAGTAACAAGGGTACATCCCGAATATATAATGGGGGAGAATATTCCTCATATTAATTCAACAGAAGATATTAACGATGCGTTTTGGGATCAGCGTTTTGAGCAGATTCGAAATTTTGAAAAGCACATTTCCGAAAACGGAACTTTAATCTATAAGTTCTATTTGCACTTGTCAAAAGAAGAACAAAAAAACAGATTACTACGCAGATTGGAAAAAAAAGAAAAAAACTGGAAGTTCTCTGCAGGAGATTTAAAAGAAAGAAAACTCTGGGATCAATATCAATTATGTTATCAGGATGCGATAAATAGAACATCATTATCACATGCACCATGGTATGTGATACCGGCAGATAATAAACCAGCTGCTAGGTACATTGTAGCCAAAACGTTATATGATACTTTAAAAGAATATGATGACATACAAGAACCTGAATTAGATACTAAAACAAAAGCTAATTTAGATTTGTATAAACAAGAATTAGAAAACGAATAAAAAGAGTAAAAAAACTAACTATGTTTAAAAAAATAATTATCCCTGTCATCTTTGCCATTTTATCCTTTGATGGGGTAGCACAGAATACCGCCAAAGAAGATGTTACAATATTAAAAAAGATATACGATACTTCTCTGCTTAATGGTAAGAGTTATGAATGGTTGGATTACTTATCTAATCAGATTGGGGGAAGGTTGTCTGGGTCTGTTAATGCACAATTGGCAGTAGAATGGGGAGAAAAAGAATTAAAGAAACTAGGGATAGATAAAGTTTGGCTTCAGCCTGTTATGGTACCTAAATGGACTCGGGGAGTAACAGAGTTTGCCTATATAGAAACAGGACCAGGAGTTACAACAAATGTACCTATATGTGCGTTAGGAGGGTCTGTACCTACACTTATTGGGGGTATTAAAGCACCAATAGTTGAAGTACAAGGATTAGAAGATCTGAAAAAACTAGGAGAAGATCAGGTTAAAGGAAAAATAGTGTTTTATAACCGTCCAATGCAAGCTGATCTTATTGAGACATTTAGAGCATATGGAGGATGCGTGGATCAACGATATTCTGGAGCAGCCGAAGCAGCCAAATTTGGTGCTGTTGGAGTAATTGTACGCTCTATGAATCTTAGATTAGATGATTACCCGCATACAGGCGCTATGAGTTACGGAGATCTTAAAGATTCGCAGAAGATTCCTGCTGCCGCGATTAGTACCAATGGAGCTGATTTATTAAGTTCTATGCTAAAATTAAACCCCAAGATTAAATTTCATATCAATATGAACTGCCGTACCTGGAAAGATGTACAATCCTATAATGTTATTGGAGAAATTACAGGAAGTGAATTTCCAAACGAATATATGGTAGTTGGCGGGCATCTGGATTCATGGGATCTTGGAGATGGTTCGCATGATGATGGAGCAGGAATCGTGCAATCTATGGAAGTATTACGATTATTTAAAGAAATTGGATATAAACCCAAGCGATCTATCCGTGTGGTCATGTTTATGAATGAAGAAAATGGACTAAGAGGAGGAAAAAAATATGCCAAGGTTGCCAAAGATAAAGGAGAAAATCATGTCTTTGCATTAGAGAGTGACGCAGGAGGGTTCACTCCCAGAGGCTTTTCTTTTGACTGTAATGATGCCAATTTTGCTCAGGTAGAGAGTTGGAAACCTCTTTTTGAACCTTACCTGATTCATTCTTTTACTAGAGGCGGAGGAGGAGCCGATATTGGACCTCTAAAAAAAGAAGGAATGGTTTTGTCTGGATTACGACCAGATTCACAGCGATATTTTGTTCATCATCATGCCAAAAATGATACATTTGATGCTGTGAATAAGCGAGAACTAGAATTAGGAGCCGCTACAATGGCTAGCTTGGTATACCTTTTTGATAAATACGGAATCAAGTAACAATACCTTTTTGGAAATTACTTGTTATATAAAACAGGTTTTTAAAATAATAACTTATTCTAAAATACCCCGGGAGTTAATTACTCTCGGGTTTTCTTTTTTATTTGAGATTTTAATTTGATTAATGCATGCTTTGGATGTTATAGAAAATATTCTTCTTTTAGAAAAAATTTAAATAACCGATTATAACGTTAAAAATACGATAAGAATCACTTAATTTATGATGGTTCTAATACCTTTGCGTCTTCAAAATTATAAAATGCTACAGCAGTACACCAAAGAGTTTCGATATAACCTAAAATTAGCCGCTCCAGTGATGATGGGCATGCTAGGGCACACCTTTGTTGGGTTAATCGATAATATCATGGTGGGACAATTAGGAACAGCAGAGTTGGCTGCTGTATCTCTGGGCAATAGTTTTATGTTTATAGCAATGTCTTTTGGGATAGGTTTTTCTACTGCAATTACCCCATTAGTTGCAGAAGCAGATGGAGAGAATAATTTTGTAAATGGTAAGTCAGCATTCAAGCATGGTTTGGTTTTATGTACCACACTGGGAGTTGTATTGTTTTTACTGATATTGCTTGCCAAGCCACTTATGTATCTTATGAAACAGCCCACAGAAGTGGTTGAATTGGCAATTCCGTATCTTGACCTGGTTGCTTTTTCGTTAATTCCTTTAGTGAGTTTTCAGGCATTAAAACAATTTTCAGATGGGTTGTCAATGACCAAATACCCGATGTACGCTACATTAGTTGCAAATTTGGTTAACGTTATTCTTAACTACGTGTTGATTTTTGGGAAATTTGGATTTCCAGAGATGGGAATAGTGGGGGCGGCTGTAGGTACACTTGCTTCGAGATTGGTGATGGTTATATTTTTATGGTTATTTCTTAAAAACAAAGAAAAATCGAATCCTTATGTTACTAAGATCAAGTTTTTTACTTTGGAAAAAGGGATGATAAATAAAATTATTGCATTGGGCTTCCCTTCTTCGTTACAAATGTTTTTTGAAGTTGCCATTTTCACGGCAGCCATATGGTTATCCGGGATTTTGGGCAAAAACCCGCAGGCAGCAAATCAAATAGCTTTAAACCTAGCCTCAATGACATTTATGGTTGCTATGGGATTGAGTGTCGCAGCGATGGTTAGAGTGGGTAATCAAAAAGGACTTCAGCATTTTAGAGATTTAAGAAGGATTGCTATTTCGATTTTTTTACTTACTTTTTTGATAGAAGCTGCTTTTGCACTGTTTTTTATTCTGTTTAATAAACTATTACCTCAGATTTATCTTGATGTAGATGTAAAGGATGTCACAAATCTAACAGATAATACCGAAGTAATTACTATTGCAGCCAAATTATTAATCATTGCGGCACTATTTCAGATTTCCGACGGAATACAAGTTACCGTACTAGGAGCTTTACGTGGTCTTCAGGATGTTAAAATCCCAACACTGATTACATTTATAGCGTATTGGATTGTAGGTTTTCCGATTAGTTATTATCTAGGGTTGCATACCGAATATAAAAGTGCTGGAATTTGGATTGGGCTGCTAGCCGGTCTTACGGTCTCTGCGCTATTATTATATGCAAGATTTAATCATTTAACAAAAGCTTTAATTCGCGAAAATAAAATTCAATAGCTTTGATTTTTCAGCAATGGCAGGGTTTTTGAACTGTTTTTGAAAAATTAAAGAAAGATAGGATACCATTTTTAGACTTATAGCGTTTATTTGGTATTAACTAATAATTAACTATCTTTCCAAAAAAACAGATTACAAAAAATGAGAGTCCCAAATTCTAAATTTTGTCTACTGCTTATTGTTTTTATCGTATTAAGTACTCAAAGTAGTAGAGGTCAATATTTCACCCATAGCCAAAAACAAAACCTTATACCTAATCCGAGCTTTGAATCTATTAACCCAGCTATTAAGAGATTGGATATGGAGATGCGAAATTTTGGAATTATCAAGGATTGGAAAGCTGCAATAAACTCTCCAGATGCGCATCACCCGAAATTAGAAGATATCAGATTTATACACAAAGCTCCTAATTTTTTGAAACAGTTTGGAGCACAAGAACCCAGAACTGGAGAAGGGAAAGTAGGAATGTATATTGCCGGGGGTGCCTACAAGGAAGGGGTAACCGCAAAATTGAAACAACCATTAACCAAGGGAAAGTACTATTATTTTCATATGTATGTTTCTTTGGCTGAAGGGATTTCAAATTCTTGTACATCATCTATAGGTTCTTACTTTACGGCAAGAAGCCCAAAAATAACAGAAACTTCAAAATTTCCTTTACACATAGAATCTTCAAAAATGATTTGTGATACCAAAGGGTGGGCAAAAGTATGTGGAGTATATAGAGCAAAAGGAACCGAAAAGTACCTCTCTCTGGGATATTTCTCTGATAGCCCAAAAGGAAAATCTGTAAAAGGAACTGGTTTTGATACTGCCTATTATTTTGTTGATGATGTTTTATTGATGGAAATGAGAGATCCAAAAAACCTTGTTCCTAATCAAATTTGTAATATGGCACTTGATTTTTCTCCTGTAGAGTTTTTGGTAGGAGAAAGCGAAGCGTATAAAGAAATTCAAAAAGAATTGGATACTTATATTCAGTATGTAACCATATTTAAAGTAAATTCAGTTAAAATTATTGGTCATGCAGATGATGCAGGCTCATCTTTTGAAAATGAAATTATGTCGGCCATGAGAGCCAGTAATGTAAAAAAATACTTTGTGGAGAAGGGTATAGACGAATCTTTGATAGAAGTTTTATATGAAGGTGATACTAAACCAATAGTTACTTCTGATTCTAATCTGGACCCTGAATCGAATAACAGAGTAGAAATTAAAATTGAATAGTAGATACATCATAATTCTATGGTTTACCTAAGAAAAGATAGTACCTTTGAGACTTTGTAATTTTTAAGTATTCATTATGGACTTTCCAAAATTCTTATTAGGGGATAATACTGATTATCCAGATGCTATTTTTGTAATTCATACCGAGTTTCCCAGATTTATTATTAATCTGCAAAACGATGAGGTAGAATGGCTTGAAGAGTTTGATAAAAGTGAAGAAAAAGAATTACTCGAAGAGTCAGAGAAACTTTTTCAATCTGCTAATGACTTTTATGATCGAGAAATAGAACGCTACGACGGTTAATGTATTTAAATCTTAGAAATGGAAGAACTTATACAATTTGACAAAGATCTTTTTTTATATCTCAATAATCTAGGGAACACTTCATGGGATGGGTTTTGGTTATTTATGACCAATAAATTTTATCAGATACCATTATATGCTCTTTTACTGTTCTTTTTTTATAAATATTATGGGGTTAGGGGTACGATCATTACTTTGGTGGTGGTAGCATTATTGATTACTGCAACAGATCAATTATCTAACCTGTTTAAAAATGTACTCTTTATGAGACCACGCCCTTGTAGAGCTGATGGCGTAGCAGAGTTTGCTAGGATTAAAGCAGAACGATGTGGGAGACATGGGTATTTTTCTGGTCATGCAGCAAGCTCTATGGCATTAGCCTTTTTTATAGGATTAAGCTTGAGGAAATACTTAAAGTATATTTTTCCTTTTATGGTGATATGGTCAATTACTGTGGGGTATAGTAGAATCTATCTGGGAGTACATTATCCAGGAGATGTAGTTACTGGTATGGCGATTGGTATTTTGTTAGGATTCGGAGCATTTAGACTGCATAGATTTTTAGTAAAAAAGTATGGAACAGTTGCTGAATAATATTTTTCTTTTGAAAAGAAATCTTTTACTTCTGACTTATATAAGACTTCTAAAAAACTCTCTTTTTCTTCTTTTTACCAAAAAGGCGTTTAAAAAAGTTATCTCTTTTTTCGGGTTTACAGTTCAGGTCTTTTAAAATCTGTTCTGGTATTTTCTCAAATTTACTTTTGGTATAAACATCAAAAGTAGTGTCCTTATTCATTTTTTGATATAGCTTGGCAAAAATCGGTAGGGCAGTATTAGCTCCCTGACCCAATGCGGTAGTTTTAAAACCTATATTGTAATTGTCATTTCCTACCCAGGTCACGGTTACTAATTTTGGTGTAATGCCAATAAACCATCCATCTTTATTATCTTGGGTGGTTCCTGTTTTGCCGGCGATTTCATTCTTGAGCTTGTAGGTTGTTCTTAAACGAGTAGCAGTACCTTCATCGACGGTAGATTTCATCATTTTTAATATGACTTGTCTGGTATAGTCACTATAGGCAGAGGAATCTGCTATACGAGGCTCAAAAGAGGCTATAAGCTTACCGTGTTTATCTTCGATTTTTGAAATATAATAGGGTTTTACACTTTTTCCTTTATTGACATAACTGGCATAGGCTCCCGCCAATTCTTTTAATTTGATACCATCTGTACCCAGTGCCATCGCAGGTTCTTCAGAAAGGGGAGTAGTCACTCCCAATTTTTTTACTTGATCTACTACAGTAGGTATCCCCACTTCGTTTAAAACCTTTACAGCAATGGTATTTACAGAGTTACTTAATGCTTTTTCGAGTGTAAAATTAAGATGAGGATCATTTTGTATTGAAGCATTTTTGGGAGTCCAGTTTTTCAAATTGGTATAGGTAATCTCTTTGGTAGAAAAATATGAACATGGTTTCATCCCGTTTTCTATAGCCGCTGTATATACAAAAGGCTTAAAGGTAGATCCGACCTGCCGCTCACTTTGAGAAACATGATCATATTTAAAATACCGATAGTCAATACCTCCAATGTATACTTTTACAGCCCCTGTCGTAGGCTCGATAGCTATCATTCCTGTGTTTAAAAACTTTAGGTAGTGTTGGATACTATCAAGAGAAGATGCTTTTTGGGTGATATTGTTATTCCATTCAAATAATTCAAGATTCTTTTTGATCGAAAGAGAATCTTCGATTTGAGTTTCGGTAAGACCTTGCTCTTTATATACATTATAGATGGTAAGGTTTTTTATAGCATTTTGTACGAGAGCTTGATCATTTTTCCATGGGGCATCGGTACCATAGGATTTTTCATATTGTTCTTGTAATACTGGCATATGTTCTTTCATAGCTTCTTCGGCAAGAGATTGCATTTTGTAGTCCAGAGTAGTATGTACAATTAAACCATCGTTATAGATATCATAGAGGGTACTATCCGGTTTTTTATACTTTTCTAAAATTTGGGAAAGTTCTTTTTTGACTTCTTCTCTAAAATAAGGAGCCAATCCTAGATCGTGATTAAAGTATTGGTAATCCAAGGTAATGGGGTGGCTCATTGCCTGATTAGAACGATGAGGACTGATATATTGGTATTTTACCATTTGTTGAAGGACAACATCTCTTCTTAATTGGCTTCGTTCTCTAAAAAGTCTGGGATTATAGCTATGATTTGCTTTTAGTGTTCCGATGAGTGTGGCAGCTTCAGAGAGTGTTAACTGGTATGTGGATTTGTTAAAGAATTTACGTGAGGCACTTTCAATCCCATAGGTATTATCAGAAAAAGGAACTGTGTTAAAATATAAGGTAAGGATTTCTTCCTTAGAATATATATCTTCTATCCTTTTTGCAATAAAGGATTCTTTTAATTTATTGATTACCGTACTAAACAGGCGATACTTTTTTCTACCAAATAGATTTTTTGCTAATTGTAGGGTTATGGTACTCCCTCCACCAGAGGATTTATCCTGTAATAAAATGGTTTTAAAAAAAACTCGTAACAAACTTGTGTTATCTACACCATCGTGCTCATAAAACCGTACATCTTCGGTAGCTATAAGTGCATCTATTAGATGCTGAGGTAGATCTTTGTAGGTTATGGGTTGTCTGTCATAGATATAATATTTACCAATTAGATGACCATCTTTGTCAAGTACCTGTGTAGCCTCAGCTTGTTTTAATGAGCTTAATTCTTCTTTACTGGGGAGTTTTCCAAAAAAACCAAAATAAATACTAAGGTAGAAGCAGATGCCTGTACATATGAATCCAATCAAAATAAAAACAGACCATTTTACCCCCCTTTTTTGTAATAATGTCTTTATCATAATCATAATACCGACTTACATAACGTTGAAAAACCCATATTATTTGGAAAGGTGTGTTTCTTGTTTTTTTATAAAGTCTTTAATAAACAATCCAATCATAGCAACCATTAATAATGCAAACGGTAAGGAGGTGATAATGAGTAATTTTTGCATGGCGATTAAGACATTAATATCGGTTCTGGAATTTCCTAATAAAACAATACCTACCGAAAAGATAACGAGTATAATACTCCATAAAAGACGATGTTTTTTTGAGGGTTCTTGTTTACCATTATCCGTAAACATGCTTAAGACAAAAATGGCAGAATCTAGTGATGTGATCAAAAAACTTATTAATAAAAGAATAGTGAGAGTATTAATAAACCCCTGAAAAGGGTAATTTTCAAAAAAGATAAATATAGAGCTAAATACGTTATCAAATTGACATTGATATTCACCAATATTTTCGATAATCAAAAAAGCAGATTCTCCAAATGTGGTAAACCAGAAGAAAGTACCTAGAGAGGGTACAAGAAGTACACCTATTATAATTTCTCTAATTGTGCGCCCTTTTGAGATTCGAGCAATAAAAATACCTGTAAAAGGCGCCCAGGCAAGCCAAAAAGCCCAATAATAATAAGTCCAATCTGTTAAGAATACTTCACCAGGATTATATTTGCCATATGCCAGACTCAACGGAATAAAATCAATAATATATTGATATAATGAAGCAAAAAACCGAGTTGTAATCGACAAAATATCACTTTGCAGGAATACAAAAAATAAAAGACCTATGGTTATATAAATATTCCAGGTAGAAATAATCTTAATGCCCTTGTTGACACCTCTATAAACAGAGATAAATGCTAAGATCGAAATAATGATAAGCATGATAATAGTGCCTTTAAGACCAAAATCTATATTAAATAAATGATTTAATCCACCTTCTATTTGCGTAGTTCCTAATCCAATGGCAGCGACCAGACCAAATACTGTGGTAAGAATAGCTAGGATATCGATACTACCGAGGATAGTGGTACTAATTTTCTTATTATTGACCAAGTGCTCTATAGAAGAAAAAGCACTACTGGACAGTACCTTTTTTGATTGTATAAATAAGTAGTACCCCACGGTAATGGCAAAGACGGCATAAAATGCCCAGGCAGTAAAGCCCCATTGATAGAAAGTGTATTCTAAAGCTATTGTTGCTGCATCAGCTCCATTATCGATAGGAGGATTATATCTCATAAATACAGGTTCTTGCACAGCACGTAGTAATATTCCTGCTCCCATTCCTGCACTGTATAACATAGAGATCCAGGCAAGTCTCGAAAACTGTGGTCGATCAGTTACTTTACCAAGCCGCCTTTTTCCCCAGGAAGAAAAAGCCATAACCATAAGAAGTAAGACACATGCCAACCCCAGCCATAAGTAAAATCTACCGAATAGTTGACGAATATAAACCGAAAAAGACTCAATCCCTTCATAGGTTTCTAGCGTAAAAAAGTATAAGAAAAAAGAAAAGAAAATTAATATCCCTAAAGAAATATACAGTAAGCTATTTTTCTTAAAGTCGACCTTCATATAGAATCTTTTATGCTCTTTTGATTATAATTATAAATGTCTTAAAAAGTTTTGAGAATAGTTTAGGATAGATGAGAAACTTCTAATTTTTAACAAGTAAAAAATCGAAAAAATAATTATTTTTTTAAATAGGATTTCAAAAAGTTTCAATTTTTTTATTTAGCTTGTAATGACAAATTACTCAGTGAAATAATTATATGCTCAATTGATAATTACCTGGGATAAACTGCTATATCCTAAGGCTTATAATAGAAAATGATACCATTTAGTATGATATACTAAATGTAGATAATGTTTGTGCTACTAACTATTAAACCTATATGCTCATGAGAAGAGTAATTGTTGATTACAAAAAATTGAATAAGAATATTTTAAATCTTCTTGTAGAAAAATTTCCTGACGGATATAATGATAACGATATCATTTCATTTAGAAACCAGCATAACGAAGCTATTGAAGCTGTAGAAGTAAAGACAGAAGATACTATTTATCTGGTTAAGATTAGCAAACGACTGGCCGATACGATGCAAAATTTTGAAGATGACGATGAAGATGATAATGATAATACTACTGCAGAAATCCCTGTTCCCGTAGACTCTGAGGATATTAATGGGAATGACAAGTGATACGTAGTGTCTTTATAGGTATATTTTGTTATTTGATAGATTATGCAACAATGGATTACATTACTGCAACGTCAGGTTATTTTACCGCAATGTAAGTTTACTTCGCTGCAATGTCAGGTTACATCACCATAATGTCAGGTTATATTATCACAACGTAAGGTAACGTTGTAGTAATGTATGGTTATATCACAGCAATGTCAGGTTACTTTACCTCAATGTTAGTTTATATTGCTACAATGTTAGGTTGTATTGGTGTAATGTAAGGTTACGCCACAATACACTTAAATAGAAAAAGTTTTTAATTGTGCTTATATCTACTTATATATCTTTGTTATACAGAATTATCTTAACATGACTCTAACTAATGATATATTAAGTAGTGTTAATCTCTTCAACGAACCAAAACTTCGAGAAGAAATTATGGCAAACTGCGAGCTAAAAACATTTGATAAGGATGAAGTAATTGTGAGAGAAGGGCAATTTGTAAAGGTGGTTCCTATTGTAGTAACTGGGGTAATAAGGGTATTTCAGACAAAGGAAGATAGAGAGATACTTTTGTATTATGTCAAACCAAAGCAAACCTGTATGATGTCATTATCTGCTAGTTTTTTCAATGATAAGAGCCCTTCTCAGGCTGTGGCGGTTGAAAAAACTGAAGCTTTGATTGTGCCCACAAGATATATAGCGCAATGGCAAAAAGAATATTCATCATGGAATGATTTTGTAATCAGAACATTTAGAAACAGGTATGATGAATTGTTAAATACATTTAAGAGTGTTGCCTTTGATCATGTTGATAAAAGAGTTTTGAGATATCTTGAATCCAAAGTTTTAAAGCAGCCAGATAATATGATAAGAATATCACATCAAGAACTTGCCAATGAGTTGGGAACAACAAGAGTAGTGATATCTAGAATCCTTAAACAGTTTGAACTTGATAAAAAAGTTAAACTTTATCGCGGATCGATAGAAATACTATCTACATTTCTCCTTATGTATCTTTTGATACCGTTTTGACTATTACTTATGAATTTACTTTGTATTGTAATTATAAAACAATACAAAAATGAGTTCAAAAGTATTAGTAACAGAGATAGAATTTGAAAAAACATCTACCCAGAAACTTCTAGAGCTTCTTCCAGAAGATAAACTCGATTGGCAACCCCATCCTAAAGCAATGACTCTAGGACAGCTTGCTTTTCATGTTGCAACAATTCCTGGGAGAATTGCAAAATTTGCAAATGACGGTATAACGTCGGCAGAAATACTAATAGAACATCCTTTATCAAAAAATAAGGAAGATATTGTAGGTAATTTTAACGAAAGTATTAAGAGCGCGTTAGAAATATTAAATGCTACTACTACCGATTGGGATTCCAAAAATTGGTCTTGTATGCTCGGAGAAAAAGAAATTATAAATTGGTCAAGACCAACATTATTACGTTTTTTGATGCTTAATCACTGGTATCATCACAGAGGACAATTAAGCACGTATTTAAGAATTCTAGGTGTAGAAATACCTTCGATATATGGCCCTTCAGCTGATGAAAACCCTTTTGCGTAATCCTATGATAAAAGTGAATTCTTTGGTTTTGATAGCATGGAGTATGATAGGAGTCTTTGGGGATTATGTGTAAAAAGTGATATTTACAGAATATTTAATTTAAAGGAGATCATTATCCCAATAGTGATCTCCCATTAACATTTTTTAAGGTTTTGCTATCCTCTCTAATCCTTCCCACAAGATTTTTAAATTAAAAAGTGCATTTTTTTCACTTTTATCAAAGCATAAATCTGTATGATATAAAGCAAAATCATGAATCATTTTTAATGATTTTATGAAATTATCAATTCCATGAAATTGGATATAATCAAAAAAATCTTCCTGAGTAGAAGTTAAAGGTGTTGAAGTTTTTGATTCAACTGAATCATTGACCGTTTTCAAGTGATTACCATTTTGGTAACTGTTTTGACCATTCTGTGTTGACATAAGAATTTGAATTATGGTTAATAAAAAGAAGGAAGGTCACCGTCAACACATTCCAAGCAATGCTTAGATTGGTCTCGGGACTTGCACCCGTATGCCTTCCCAATATCTTTTGTTTAAACCGATTTTGATTTTTTCGCATTGCGATTATTAAAATGTGTTGACGATCCAAATATACAATTTATCATAAAAAGAATATAACATGATCATCGTAAATAGAACATTTGTCGTTACCAAAAGTTTAGTGCTTTTAAGTACTGTGTCAAGACAAGTTTTGATGTTTCAAGTATTTGTTTTGGCTTGGTGCAAACGCAAATGATTATCGCTTTTTTTACCTTAGTGAAATAGTTATAAGTACTTTCTTTAATGACCAGGGTAACAATTATGAGGTTCGAGACATATACTTATCATAAAAAAAACTTAGAATGACCGATAAGGTTATTAACCCATCTATAGACTATGTTACGTTATAATTTTAAGAATATATTCAAGGCTCGCGGGATTGATAAGCCATACGCATATTTAGTCAATGCCGGATTTTCGTCTCGATTGGCAAGTAGTATGAATAGAAACGAAGTAAAAGTATTACGTCTGGATACTTTGGAGAAGGTATGTTTGACTCTTAATTGTACACCAAATGATCTTTTAGAATGGCATCCTGATCCAAACCAAAAAAATACCAAAAACTGTGCTTTACAGACTATTAAAGCAAAAGATGCATCCTATGCCACCAGGCTTAACAAGTTACTTCTTGACCTACCATTGAATCAAATTACAGAAATCGAAAACTTTATCGAAAAACAAAAAAAAGGTAATCCCAAAGAATAGAAAGTATATGTCAAATATATTTTTTGTTAAAAAATACGGAGTTAAAAGCTTTATGGTTTGAATAATTTTAATAGTTTTAACAAAAACTTCATAGATATGTTAGTTGGTGTTGTGTTGAGGTTTTTATTATGAGTAGAGTTTTTTGACCTGATATAAGTACTTGTATACCGTCTAAACATGCTCTAAGGGGATATTCTTATAAGTAAGGAAAATATAGATGAAGTATTTCAAATACTACTTGCTTCTATTTTTTGTTGGGATACATATATATGGACAGGAGCCTGCCGAAAAATATGATCATATTTTTATAGTACCAGAATTCTTGTTAGGTAAAACAATGGAAGCAAATACTGGTTTCCCTAAATCGAAGCTTCAAAAATCTTTTTTCGTTAGCCTCGGAAGCTATAATAATACAATAGATAAGCAATGGACCATTGGATTGAGTGCTCCAAAAACTGGTGTTTCTTTTGGAATAACAGATTTTGGAAATTCTGAAAAAATTGGCATGGCCTATGTATTGATGCCTTATATTGAAACAGGGCTGTTTAGAAAAAAATCTAGTAGATGGAATTTGAATGTTGGTATAGGCGCAGCATACATTGATACACAATTTGACCCAGAGCTTAACCCTCTTAATCAGGCGGTAACTACAAGATTTAATTGGTTTTTTAGGTCATTTTTTTATTATGATCTATTGAAAAGGCAATCGGTAAACTGGCGCTTGGGACTTGGATATACTCATTACTCTAACGGTCATACAAGACTACCTAATCAAGGGTTAAATTCTTTTTTGTTTAGCTTATCATCAAGTATAGGACGAGAACCAGACAATTTTGAAGAACAAATAAAAAAGAAAAGGCAAGATAAGAATAGATATTCCCAGTTATATTTTTCTTTAAGAACAGGTATCGGGCAAAATGTTCTTTCTCGTGTTTTTAATGATAAAAGAGAAGTGTATTCTGTAGCGGCTTCTTCTGGCAAGATTATTAATAGAAATTTTAAGTTTGGAGCAGGGTTTTATTATCGGTTTTATGAGCATTATTATAATTATATTAATGAGAATCTAGAACTTGTACAGGATCAATATTCTTTTTTTAGAGAAAATCCATATCGATATGCTACAAATTTTGGTTTTTTCACCACTGCCGAGCTTTTTATAGGACATGTAGGGATAGAGTTTGATATAGGTATAAATATTTACAAACCTTTTTATAAAGTGGATTGGCAACTTAGTCAGGGATATTTTTATAACAATGAATATGTTAGGTTAGGAGAGCTAAACTCATATTATAAAGTAAAACAAACTGTTTCTAGTAGGTTAGGGGTAAAATATTATCTTTTTAATTCGTACAAGTTGTATAAAAACAATCTCTTTCTTGGTGTGCATATTAATTCGAATTTAGGGCAGGCAGATTTTTCTGAACTTAGTCTAGGCTATGTGTATCGATTTAACCTGAAAAAACATAAAAAAGAAGAATTATAGATCATCCAAAGGAGGACTATTTCAAGTTAAGGATACACAAATCTAATGTATAGTTTTTTAAAATTTGAATATCAACTTATCGTAAGATAAAAACTGCTGGTCTATAGTAGTTTTCTTTTCAACGGAATATCTCTTCGTCAGGAAGAAATCCTACTTACTTTTGAGATATAAACCTCAAAAAAACCTATTATGAAAACCGGAATTATTATACCTTGTAACAATAAAGATAAGAGTTTTGATATCACTGTGTTTCTAAATTTTATACAAAAAGAAAATGATTTTCATTTATGTTTTGTAAACGACGGGAGCAAAAATAAATCCATAGATAAATTAGAAAATATTCAATCTTCTTATCCTCATAAAACCAGTATTATCAATATTAAGAAGAATTCTGCAAAAGCTGCAGCAGTAAGAGCAGGAGCTAAATATCTACAGAATAGAAACGACATAAGACTTGTAGAGTTGCCTTTGTAGTTTTTAGAACAGAGGGCTAACTTTATAAGAACAAGGTTTTTATGGAAATATAGCTAATGTTATTCAGTGTTTTTACGTTTTTTGTTTAAATCCAATAGGTGCCTAGCAGCTGCAAAAGGAGTGATTTTGTGTTGTTGTACGGCTTCGATCTTTGAATCCAAAATAGCTTTAACTTCTGGGTTATTATAAAAAGAACTCTTCAATTGTTCTTCTATAGTTTGTAACAACCAGAATTTGTTTTGTTGGATTCTGTTTTTGTTAAAGAATCCATTTTCAGAAGTGATTTTCAGGAATTTCATAATCATTCCCCAGATATCATTGATGCCGTTACCCTCTAGCGCACTACAGGTTAATACTTCTGGAGACCAATCGTTTTCTGAAAGAGGATAAAGATGTAGGGCTTTTCTAAACTGATTTTTAGCTTTTTGGGCACGCAGCAAATTATCACCATCAGCCTTGTTGATTACCAAAGCATCAGCCATCTCGATGATACCTCTCTTAATACCTTGTAATTCATCACCTGCACCTGCTAGTTTTAGCAATAAGAAAAAATCTACCATACTGTGCACTGCAGTTTCACTCTGACCTACGCCTACTGTTTCAATAATAATTACATCATATCCAGCTGCCTCACATAGGATAATAGACTCTCGGGTTTTTTGGGCAACACCCCCCAGAGATTTACCAGAAGGAGAAGGGCGTATAAAAGCTTCTGTAGACCTTACCAAAGATTCCATACGGGTCTTATCTCCTAAGATACTTCCGTGAGAGATCGTACTACTGGGATCTACTGCTAAAACAGCTACTTTTTTCCCTTGTTCTATTAATAGATTACCCAAAGCCTCGATAAAAGTACTTTTACCAACTCCAGGAACTCCCGTTATTCCTATTCGTATAGAGTTATTGGCATATGGGAGACACTTCTCGATAAGTTGTTGCGCTTTTTTTGTGTGATTCTTCTGGGCACTTTCTATAAGTGTAATCCCCTTGCTTAATGCAGCTGTATCCTTGGCAATAATCGCCTTAAAAATAGTGTCGATTAAGATTTCTTTTTGCTGTAATTTTTTAAACCGATTAATCGCTTGATTACTGGTGTTAGGCGGTACTTTTGAAGAAGGGTTGGTATGTTTGGTAGAATCTTTTGGCACAGAATTACTTTATGACAAAGTTATAAATTCATTTTAGAAACCTATAAAAATTATAGGATATGTAATGTATAGAGAATATTCCCTATAACTTAATAGGAATTGCAATAGCTGTTCTATCCCACGCAAGATACAATATGGTAAAGTCATTGGCATTTTCAAAATAGATAGAAAACTGCTCTACTATATTTAATAATGGTTGCGTGGGGACTTCAACAACAAGGGCGTCATATGTCGCGTCTCGTTTTGAAGTGCCGTCCATATGTACTCCCCAATCGTATTCTTTAGTATTAAAAATTACTTTCCACGACTTAGGATTAGGAATGGTCCATAATGAATACGTACCGGCTTTTAATATTGTACCATCAACAAGAACATCTTTATCGGTCGTAAATGTAGTGGGTTCATTGGCTCCTGTTCTCCAAACCTCATTATATGGAACTAAATCTCCAAAAATTTCTCTATTGTTTTTATAAGGTCTATTGTAGAACACAGAAAAAGTAGCATCTTTTGCGGTATGAGTAATTGTTTCTTCTGGACTATGCTTTTTGGTGTTTTGTTTCATAAAATAGATTCCTGCAAATCCAATTACTACTAGCCCTAATAAAATAAGAGCTGTTCGTTTTAAGAGTTTTGGCATCATGTTTTTTTTAGTTTTAAATATAACCCTTTTAAGGCTTAGGTACGTGTTTAAAGATTCATAAAATAATAGTCTTTAACTACAACAAATATTACAGATACTTCTTATCTACATATTAAGAATGCAATCACTTTGATAATAAAGCAGTTAAAGAAAAGTTTTTAAATGTTAATTCTTTGGTTTTCAGTATTTTGTTGATTAGGTACGATTTTTATGCATAATTTTGCAACAAGGAATATTTGTTTACGTCTATATAAATGAATACCATTTAAAACTGTTTTAAATATTAATCACTAACCCAAATAAAAGAAAGTTTGTTACAAAGCGAGCTAATAGAACAATGTAGAACTAACGATCGTAGAGCGCAGATGAAACTCTATAATAAGTACTGTGACGGTATGTATTATGTAGCATTGCGTTTTCTTAAAGATCCATTTGAGGCAGAGGAGGCTATGCAGGAATCTTTCATTAAGGCATTTACTAGACTTCATCAATTTACAGGAGATGTAACTTTTGGAGCTTGGCTTAAACGAATTGTAATTAATAAAAGCATTGATATGCTTAAAGCTAAGAAAATGAATATGGTTGCGATTAATGAACAAGTTATGACTACGGTTGAAGAACAGAATGACTGGTCAGTATCAGATTCTGTGACAGTAGATGAAGTAAAAAAGGCAATTGAAAAATTACCAGAAAAATATAAATATGCAGTAATGCTCTTTTTGATAGAAGGGTATGATCATAATGAGATTAGTGAAATCTTGGATATTACACCCGTTTCTTCAAGAACATTAGTGCATAGAGGAAAAAAACAACTACAAGAACAATTAAAACACCTGAGAGATGGCACAGGATATTAGAGAGCTATTGAAACAAGATAAACGGATTCCTTCTGAGCAAATAAATGAAGGACATCAACAACGGTTTATGTCTAGGCTAGAAAAAGAACTTCCTAAAAGAAATAGGAGTTCTACATACAACTGGCTTAAAATTGCCGCAAGTGTGGTTGTAATTTTTTCTGTATCCCTATTAACTTATAATCAGTTTGATAGTAATAAGGTAGAAGGAACAGAAGTGGTAAATGTTGATAATACAGTGAAGAACTCTACTGTATTACTAAATAAACAATCTTCGCCGTTGGCAGAAATATCTCCACAATACGAAACATATGAAAATAATATGTTGACTAGTATAAAGGTGCAATTATCAAAAATTACTATTGATGATACGAATAGAGAGTTAGTTGAAGGATTTATGGCAAGATTAGATAATTTGGATAAAGAGTATCAGCGACTTAATAAAGAATTGATTGATGTAGGACCAAATGTGCAAAGTGTAGAAGCTATGATGGAGAATCTGAAAATAAGATTATCTCTTTTAAATAGATTAAAAAATAGACTAAAAGAATTAGAGAGTATTGAAAATGAAAATTACAATGAGATACAAGCTTAATATTGTTGCACTAAGTGTACTCTGTACGGGAGTATTTGCTCAGGAAAAACAAAATAAATTAAGCGAACAACTTGCAGTAAATGATGATGTTGTAGTTACTCTTAATACGAGTCATACCAATATTATTTTTGAAACCTGGAATAAAAATACGGTAGAAGTAGAAGCTTATTTGGAGGGAGACCCTTCTAACGAAAATAGTAAGCGAATATTAGAAAGCTGGCAAGTAAATCTAACAGGAAATGATAAAGAAGTAATTATAAATTCTACTGCAGGTAATTTATGGAGTAGAAAAGTAACTGCTTCTAATGTTAGAATGGGTAGAAATGATTTGCAAGAATTAAGTAGATTAGAACCTGCTATAGCAGATATGTTAGGTCCTCTTATGGAGAATATTACAAAAAATCCTATGCCTAGTGCACTATCTGATAATCTTTCTAATGTAAACTATAGTAATGGAAGTAGTGCTCAAAAAGATGAGAAGTATATTCAACAATGGGAGAGTCAAATACGAGATAAATTTAATGATGATGTAAATAAGGAGAAACAAAAATGGGCAAAACAGTTTGAAAACAACGCTACAAAAGTACCATCAGGTAAGATGGAGATTCATTTAGAGACATGGGGAGAGCAATATGGTAAAAAAATGGATGCCTGGGCAGCTCAACTTGTAAAAGATGTAGAAAATCAACAAGATGGAGCCACTAATGTAACCGTTTATAGATATACAACAAGTAAAATAAATACCAAAGGTACTAGTAAAGTTATAAAAGTACATATGCCTGTAGAAGCCAGATTAAGACTTAATATACGCCACGGTGATGTACAATTGGCAGAAAAATCTAAAAATGTAAGAGCATCTTTGTCACATACTAAGCTCTCTGCGAATATTATTGATGGAGATCAAACTTTTATAAAAGCTTCTTATTCCCCTGTTTTTGTTCGTCAATGGAATAATGGTAGGTTGGTTGTAAATTATGTTAAGAATTGTAGAATACAAAATGCAAAAAACCTTCTTGTTAATGCTGATTCTAGTAATATTTTTATACAACAACTGGATGAAAATGGAGCAATTTCAGCAAGTTTTGGAGTAATTAATATAGCTAATCTAGGAGAGTCTTTTTCTACATTGGATCTAGTCGTTCAAAACAGCGATTTTAAATTAAATTTACCTGAGACAGCATTTAATTTGTCATATAGTGGAGCACAAAGCATAATTTCTTTACCCAAAACTCTCGAAATAAATACCAGAAAAAACTTTGGAAATGTTTTTGTTAATGGATTCCAAAATACGAGAAGTACAGATAAAATGATTACAATTAACGCTAAATATAGTGAAGTTGTATTAAGTAATAAATAAGTTTTTGTTCATAGTAATATAGTGTTAATTATAGAAAAGCTCTATCGGTAAAACTGATAGGGCTTTTTTAGTTTATGTTGATTATTGTAATATGAATTTTATTAATCTGATTAACAGGTTTTTGTTTTTCGAAAGAGTGAGTTTTATATAAAATTGTTACCAAATGTATTTGGGGAAATTTACTCTCTAGACATTTTTTTCTGTTTTATTCAACGAAGGGTAAAACGTAAGAAGAATACAGGATTAGTCTCTTAATCCAGTTAATCATGCCTTTTATCTGTTTTTCTTAACGTTTTGTAAATGTAAATAATTGATTTTTAGGGAATTAACGTTAAATAAATGAAAATTTAACGTTTTTTGTGTCTTTTATCGAAAATCGAAAACACTTGATCTAAAAGTCTGGTTTTTAATTTGTTTAACTATAATTATGTAATATTATTGTGTGGGAAAACCGTAATAAAGTACACAAAGGATGAGATTGATGACATTTTTTTTCAGTTTATTTTTAATTCTAAATAGTTATGCAAATGACTTAGACCAATCTTTAGAAGTAGAGATGGAAGGTCTTACAGTTATGGTTGTAGATTTTCAGGAAGGAGATAAAATTAAATTATTTGAAGTAGAGAGTGGTGATCATATTTTGTCTAAGACTCATGGAGAGATAGATTTAAGTCAATTGCCTATGGGATCATACTTACTTGAAAATAGTGAAGGGAGATCTGTAGTTATTGTTCGTCTAGAAGAAGGAATTGATATTCAAGGGGTGTTAGAAAATACAGAGAGTGAGTTTGTTGTAGAAAATGATAATGAGATTACTTATAGACCTGCAGAAATTAGTGTAGAACAAGAGTTTATTCATTATTATGAAAATGCAGAGACTAATCTTTTGGCAATTACAAGAGAAGGAGACTTTGTTACTGTAGATGAATTTGAGGAAGGAGATAAGATTAAATTGTTTGAAGTAAAGAATACAGTACACATATTGTCAAAAACAACAAATGTTATAGATCTTAGTCAATTACCAGTTGGTGTTTATGTACTAGAGAACAATAGAGGAGAATCTGTTGTTATTGAAAAATATGTAGATAGCGATGATCTTGTTGCAGATATGTAAAAAAAATAATATCAAATAAAAAAAGGTCTTTCTAGCTAGAAAGACCTTTTTTTGTTGTGTGAGTTTAGTGTTATTTATCCAGGTTTTTAGTCATATTAAAACCAGTAAACAACCCAATACCTGCCATTAAAAAGATGGTGCCAGGAAAAGCTATACTGTCTTCTACTCCTAAGGTGTAATGTAGAATCCCTGCTATAAAAATTCCTGTCCCTATTCCCATTAATAACAATGAAAAATTTAGAAACACAATTTTCCAGATAGGAGTTACTCTTTTTTCCTTGCTACTGTAAAAAATTGATGCATCTGCCCCTTTTTCTATCAAGGCCATACGTTCTTTATTTCTTGAAGAAATAAACAAATAAAAAATTCCAAAAATACATCCAAAAATTGCAGGTATAATAATAATTTCTGCTCCCATGTTTTTTAATTTAAAAGATTAATACTGTTCGTTTTCTTATTAAGACGAGCAATGATTTGAGACGGTTACAAAAATGATAAAAAAAATAATTGTACTTTTTATTAGTATTTATGTAACCGATAATTACCTAGTATCGTCATATGAAAGAATGAACCATCAATCAGATCAATATTATATTACCCAGGTGTTAGAGGGAAAAGTGAATGCTTTTTCGGTGTTAGTAGAACGCTATCAGGGCTTGGTTTATACTGTAGTATATCGTATGCTTAAAAATAAGGAGCAAGCAGAAGAGGTTGCACAAGATAGTTTTATTAAAGCATTTAAGTCTCTGAGTAAGTATCGCGGAGATGCCAAGTTTTCTACTTGGCTATATACCATCGCATATCGCAAAAGCCTAGATGCAATAAAAGTAAGTAAGCGAATGATAACTTCTGAACTTATTGAAGAAGTTAGTGAAGGAGAAATAGAGCGGGTGAGTGACGCTTTAAATTATTTACAAGAAAAAGAAAGAAAAAAAATTATTTCAGATAGCATCTTGAAACTTCCCGAAGAAGAAGCGGCTATTGTTACACTTTATTACTTTGAAGAGAAAAGTGTAAAAGAAATAGTAGAAATTGTAGGTTTAACAGCAGATAATGTGAAAATTAAACTATATCGTAGCAGAAAAAAACTATATTCGATATTAGGGCAGCACATTTTGCCAGAAATTAGTAATAAAAATGGAAGAGCAATATAAGGATATTAAGTATTTGGTTAAAGAAGCTGGGGTAGATCAGCCTTCTTCTGGGTTTATGAAAGCTGTGATGAATCAGATCGAAGTTTCTGAAGGACAACAAGTGAAGGCATATAAACCTTTGATTTCTAATAAAAATTGGCTTGTTATTGGGGTGATAACACTTATTTTGGTTGGGGTAATACCATTTTTACCAGATAATAAAGAGTCTTTTTTTACAGTAATTGATTTTTCTTTTTTTGATAAAGTGAACCTTCAAAACCCATTTTCTGATTTCACTTTTCATAAATCAACTATTTATGGTATTCTATTTCTTGCAATTTTGTTTTTTGTTCAAATACCAATATTGAAAAGAAGAATTGACAAGGATTATTCTCTATAGTTACTAGCCAGTATTATTGGTTTTTTACTTCATATGACTAAATGTAAATGCGATTGTCTGAGGGTTTATAGGATAATCAATTCTTTTTGTAAAACTACTTTTGATCTATAGTAATTATTGTCTTTTTTGAGTGATATTGAAGATTTTTTT
The DNA here is from genome assembly GCF_002895435.1 of Aquimarina sediminis. GTDB lineage: Bacteria > Bacteroidota > Bacteroidia > Flavobacteriales > Flavobacteriaceae > Aquimarina > Aquimarina sediminis. Next base: position 139,385 of record NZ_POYJ01000006.1, on the reverse strand, counting down.
ACAATTATAAGTTGCTTAAAAGAACTTGATAAAGAATTCAAAATTATTTTTTAGCAAAACTCTAAATAAAAATCAAAATTGGTACTGTTAAACAGTAAGCTACGTCTTGGTATACTTATTTGGGTGGACTTATATACTGACAAAGGTCATATTTCTTGGGTGTAGTCTAAAATACTTTTGCGTTGCAAATCAACAAGAACCTCTCCTGAGTATTGGTGTAAAAAGCATACTCAATTACTTGTTGTTTGTTAAAAATAATAAACCATTAAATCTACCCAGATGAAAAGTAAAACACCCTCTTTTAAGTTTGTAATAATGTTATTTGCAATAGGATTAATACATATGAATTCGCCACAACTATATTCACAAAAAAGTAATGAATATGGATCACTATCATTTAATAATGCTATTAATGTTTCGGGTAAACAGCGAATGCTTACTCAAAAAATATCTAAAGCATATTTGTATCTACTTAATAATACTAATGATGCGCAAGCAAAAAGAGATCTACTGTCAAGTCAAATAGTTTTTGAAGAGCAAAACCGTGTTCTTATACAAAACTGTAAGTTCAAAGAAACTACTAGCCGATTAGTAAAAGTAAATGAGTTATGGAAAAGTTTTAAAAACCTTATTGATGATCAACCAAATTATGATAACGCAAAAAAGATAATAGATACAAATACAGATTTGTTAAAAGCGACAAACGATGTTGTAGTATCCATCATTTCCGAATCTAGAAATTCAATTCAAAATAGTCAAGATGGTATTGAGAAGTCTAGCACAATAGAAGATATATTAGAGTTAGAAAGTTTAATAAATATTTCAGGAAGACAAAGGATGTTGGCTCAACGCTTAGCATTTTATTATTATGCAAATAGAGTAGAACTTAAAAATAAAAACTCTAGCCAAATGCTTAGTAATGTTTTTCATGAATTGGATGGAGCTATTAATAAATTACTAATATCCAAGTTTAATACTCCTAAAATTGATGAGAAGATAGGATTAGCATTTTCTAAGTGGAATGCTATTAAGAAAAATACTAGTAAGCTAACCAATCAAGAGTTTGAAGAAGCAGAAGTGTATAAAATGAGTAATGAGTTAACCAAAGTATTTAATGAGATAACGTTGTTGTACGAAAGAATAAATATATAGCATGTTTCTATGTATTTAATGAAGTGATATAAAAACAAAACCTGAAGTAACTACTTCAGGTTTTGTTTTTATATATAAAGGAATAATTTTTTTAATCATTGGTAAGCACCCATTCTCCTTTTTCAATTAAAGGAATGGCTTGCTTGTATTTTACAACTTTGTTCTCTCCGCTCATTATATGTTTGATAGTAACTTTATCATTACGACCAATTTTTGGTTGCTCTCGAACAATAGTTTCTGTGACTTGAGGTTTTCCTTGCGTTTGCCCTGCAGCTCTATTTTGAGCAGCACGCTCATCCATATTCGGGATTTCCTCTTTTGATGTTTCTAGCTTTTCCTTTCTTCTTACTTGTCGAGCTTCAGAAATATCCTGAGTATTACCCGTAGGCAATTCTCCCTTAAATAAGAATGAAATTACATCTTTATTAACCTCTTCGATCATTGCTTTAAATAGCTCGAAAGCTTCAAATTTATAAATAAGCAAAGGATCTTTTTGTTCATGAACAGCTAGTTGAACACTTTGTTTTAATTCATCCATCTTACGAAGGTGTGTTTTCCAAGCATCATCAATAATGGCAAGCGTGATGTTTTTTTCGAAATCTGTAATTAATTGCTTTCCTTCAGATTCATATGCTTTTTGTAAATCTGTAGCAACATTTATACTTTTTACTCCATCTGTAAACGGTACCAGAATCCTTTCATAGTTACTAGAAGGATCTTCATGTACTTGTTTAATTATTGGATACGCAGTTTCAGCATTACGTTTCATTTTGTTTTGATAATGCTCATAAGCCACTTTGTATACTTCTCCTGCAATTTTTAAAGTATCTCCCTTTTCAAATTCTGCTTCAGAAATAGGGCTGCTCATAGAAAAATAGCGAATTAATTCAAATTCGAAATTTTTAAAGTCTTGAGTCATTTTGTTTCCTTCTGTAATGACTTCTACTGTATCGTATATCATATTGGCGATATCCACACGAAGACGCTCTCCAAACAATGCATGGTAACGACGTTTGTAGACTACTTCACGTTGTGCATTCATTACGTCATCGTACTCCAGAAGTCGTTTACGCACACCAAAGTTGTTTTCTTCTACTTTTTTCTGAGCTCTTTCGATAGACTTAGAGATCATAGAATGTTGTATCACTTCTCCTTCTTTTAGTCCCATTCTATCCATCATTTTGGCAATACGCTCAGAGCCAAATAGACGCATCAGGTTGTCTTCTAGGGATACATAGAACTGAGAGCTTCCTGGATCTCCTTGACGACCAGCACGACCACGTAATTGTCTGTCAACACGACGAGAATCATGGCGTTCTGTACCAACGATTGCTAATCCTCCTGCAGCTTTTACTTCGTCTGATAGTTTTATATCAGTACCACGTCCAGCCATATTGGTAGCAATTGTTACTACACCGGCATTACCAGCTTCGGCAACAATATCAGCCTCTTTTTTATGAAGTTTTGCATTAAGTACATTATGCGGTACTTTACGAATAGTAAGCATTCGTCCTAGCAATTCTGATATTTCTACAGAGGTAGTACCTATCAATACCGGTCTTCCTGCGCGAGATAGTTCTGTAACTTCTTCTATTACTGCATTGTATTTTTCTCGTTTAGTTTTGTATACGAGATCTTCTCTGTCGTGTCTGGCAATAGGTCGGTTGGTAGGTATTTCTACTACGTCTAATTTGTAGATTTCCCAAAGCTCACCTGCTTCGGTAACAGCTGTTCCTGTCATTCCCGAAAGCTTACCATACATACGGAAATAATTCTGAAGTGTAACTGTAGCAAATGTTTGGGTGGCATCTTCGATCTTTACATTTTCTTTAGCTTCGATAGCCTGATGTAATCCATCACTGTATCGACGCCCATCCATGATACGACCCGTTTGCTCATCTACGATTTTTACCTTATTATCCATTACAACATATTCTACATCTTTTTCGAATAATGAATACGCTTTTAGTAATTGACGTAGTGTATGGATACGTTCACTTTTTACGCTATAGTCTCTAAAAAGATCTTCTTTCTTTTCGGCTTCTTCTTCTTTGGATAACCCTCCGCCTTCAATTTTAGCGATTTCCATACCAATTTGGGGTAGGACAAAGAAATCAGGGTCATCCTTTCCAGAAAGGTATTCTACACCTTTATCGGTAAGATCGATCTGGTTATTTTTTTCTTCTATAACATAGTACAAGTCCGCATCAATCTTATGCATTTCGCGGTTGTTGTCCTGCATATAAAAGTTTTCTGTTTTTTGAAGTAATTGTTTTACCCCTTCTTCACTTAAAAACTTGATTAATGCTTTGTTTTTTGGGATTCCTCTATAAACTTGTAATAATTTAAAGCCCCCTTCTTTACTATCTCCTTCTTTAATCAATTTTTTAGCTTCGGCTAAAACGGTGGTAAGGTATTTTTGTTGTACCGAAACGATATCACTAATTTTTGGTTTTAATTGATCGAATTCATGTATATCTCCTTTTGGAATAGGTCCAGAAATAATTAAAGGTGTACGAGCATCGTCAATTAATACAGAATCTACTTCATCAATAATAGCATAATTATGTGGGCGTTGTACCAGATCTTCGGGTGCATGAGACATATTATCCCTTAGGTAGTCAAAACCAAATTCGTTATTAGTACCATAGGTAATATCTGCATTATAGGCAGCTCTACGTTCTTCAGAGTTTGGTCTGTGATTATCGATACAATCTACAGTCAGACCATGAAACTGAAAAATAGGAGCCATCCATTCGCTATCACGACGAGCCAGGTAATCGTTTACCGTAACTAAGTGAACACCATTACCAGAAAGTGCATTAAGATATACAGGAAGTGTTGCTACTAGAGTTTTTCCTTCTCCAGTTTGCATTTCGGCTACTTTACCTTCGTGCAGTGTAATACCTCCAACAAGTTGAACATCATAATGAATCATGTCCCATTTTACTTCTTTACCCGCGGCGTCCCAACTTGTTGCCCATATTGCTTTTTCTCCATCGAGTGTAATATGATCTCTGGTACCAGAAAGTTCTCTATCATATGCAGAAGCTGTAACTTCGATAGACTGGTTGTTAGCAAAACGTGTTGCTGTTTCTTTTACTACGGCAAAAGCTTCAGGAAGGATATCATTTAAAGCTTTTTCTGTAGTTTTATAAGCCTCTTCTTTTAAAGAGTCTATTTCACTATAGATATCTTCTTTTTTGTCTATATCCTCTGTGATATTAGCTTGTTCTTTAAGAGTTTCTATCTTAGAGTTAATTTCGGCGCGAGCTTCATTTATTCTATCTTTAAATTCAATAGTTTTAGCTCGTAATTCATCATTCGAAAGACCTTTAAGCGCTGTTTCTGCCTTTTTTATCAATTCGACTTTTGGCTGAATTTCTTTTATATCTTTTTTGGACTTATCTCCAACAAATACTTTTAATACAGAATCTAAAATTCCCATAATATATGGTTGTGTGTTTAATGAGATTTAATTTCAAAATGAAATTAACTGATCTTACCTTTTTTCAAGGCAATACTCGAGTAAGACTCCAATGTATGGACTCTACAAGTTATCTCATGACCTAAAGTGGTCATATTATACAATGTTTTGTGCAAAGTTACTAGCCTAAAAAAAGCGACGTAATTTACGCAAAAAAAAAGCCTCTTGCGAGACTTTTGATACTATTTGATTTATTTAATATTCATCCTCATTCCAAAGATAATCCTCATCTGTAGGATAATCTGGCCATATTTCCTCTATAGAATCATATGAATCTCCTTCATCTTCAATTGCTTGTAGGTTTTCTACAACCTCTAAAGGCGCTCCAGTACGAATAGCGTAATCAATTAATTCGTCTTTTGTAGCTGGCCAGGGCGCATCACTTAAATAAGATGCTAATTCTAAAGTCCAATACATATGTTTACTGGTTTAATTTTTTGCAAAAATAATTTTTTAGTTTAAAAAGTCAAGTAAAAAATTAATTATTTAGACAATAATTATAAGAACGTGATTTTTTTTGTTATCATTTATAAACTTAGCAGTAATTTAAGAAATTAAGAATTTTTTTTAGGAATCCATTCAATTTCATCTGCTTTTAAATCGTGGGACAACTTTCGTGCCAGTACAAAAAGATAGTCAGATAGTCTGTTTAAATACTGTAATGTAAACTCCTCAAAAGGCGTTATTTCATGCAGTGCAGTAGCCAAACGCTCTGCCCTTCGGCATACACAGCGAGCAATGTGACAGAATGACACAGTTTGATGCCCTCCTGGTAATACAAAATGTGTCATAGGAGGTAAGGATTCATTCATTTTGTCGATTTCTTTCTCTAAAAGTTCAATGTCCTCTATATTGATTGTTGGTATATTCAATCTTTTTTCACCATTTTTTAAAATGGCTTTTTCGGGATCAGTTGCCAAGACAGCTCCAACCGTAAAAAGTTTATCTTGTATATTGATTAATGTGTTTTTGGTAATGTTATCCACTTTTTGATCTCTAATTAGACCAATATGAGAGTTTAATTCGTCAACAGTACCATAACTATCGATACGAATATGATGTTTAGGGACTCGGGTGCCTCCAAATAGAGCAGTAGTTCCTTTGTCTCCAGTCTTTGTATATATTTTCATTTACATTTTATACTTTAAGAATGTTTCTTCTTTTTCTTTTTGAAGTAATTCTTCCTGTAATTGCGCTCATCGCGATTATAAAGTTTGTTTTTATTCTTTTTGGTATTTAACGAAACAAAAACAAAAAGGATAGCAATTGCTATTACCATTAAAATTAGCTGGGTTTCTTCAGAAAGAGCTTCTAGCATTGTTTTACTTTTGAAGTAAAAATAACAAAAAAAGCTTTCAACTGCATAGTAAAGATTATAGTAGTATTTATAAAGAGGTCTACATTAAAAATGCTAAATTTGTGGCATAATGGAATTTTCTTCAAAATTATTGGAAAACGCAGTTTATGAAATGTCTCAATTACCTGGGATAGGAAAACGCACTGCATTACGCTTAGTGCTGCATTTACTTAGGCAACCTCAAACGCAAACAGAGCATTTGACGAAAGCTTTAGGAGTACTTCGTAAGGATATAAAGTTTTGTAAAACGTGCCATAGTATTAGTGATGTAGATACTTGTGAGATATGTAGTAACCCTAACCGAAATAGAGAGATTATCTGTGTTGTTGAAGATATACGTGATGTGATGGCTATAGAAAGTACAGGGCAATATCGAGGTTTATATCATGTTTTAGGTGGGAAAATAAGTCCACTAGATGGTGTGGGACCACAAGAACTAAATATAAGTTCTCTTGTCGAAAAGGCTAAATCAGGTGTGATTAAAGAATTGATATTTGCATTAAGTGCTACCATGGAGGGAGATACTACTAATTTTTATATATATAAACAATTAGAAGGAGTAGATATAAAAACCTCTACTATAGCAAGAGGTATTGGAGTTAATGATGAATTGGAATATGCAGATGAGATCACGTTAGGAAGGAGTATACTTAATCGAATTCCTTTTGAAAATGCTTTAAAAAGTTCGTAGTCAAAACGTGATTATTGATTCGGTTGATTGCTAAAAACTATTTTTAAATAAATTTTAATAGATAAAAACTAATTTTTAAGGTGAATTTTAATTAAATTCGCAAAAAATATAACTTATAAACACTTTTTATTAAGGATATGGCAAAATTTGAGCTTAAACTTCCAAAAATGGGTGAGAGTGTTGCAGAAGCAACAATAACAACTTGGTTAAAAGAGGTTGGAGATACTATCGAATTGGATGATGCAGTAGTTGAAATTGCAACAGATAAAGTTGACAGTGAAGTACCTAGTGAGGTTGAAGGTGTATTGATCGAAAAACTTTTTGAAGTTGATGATGTGGTACAAGTAGGTCAGGTTATAGCTGTAATAGAAACCGAAGGAGAAGGAGCTGTAGATTCAACTCCGCAAGAAACGACCGCTGTAATAGAGGAAGCTCCTAAAGAAGCAGTTGTAATTGAAGAACAAATAGTAGAGACTACGGAAGCAGTAGGAAGTACCACTGATTTTTCTGGAAGTAGTAGGTTTTACTCTCCATTAGTAAAGAATATAGCAACTGCAGAGAATGTTACGTTAGATGAGCTTGAAGCAATTTCGGGAACTGGTAAAGATGGTCGCGTTACCAAAAATGATATTTTACAATTCGTAGAGGATCGTAAGAATGGAAAAGTTGAGTATAAACCTGTAGAATCTGTACCAGCAATAAAAACGGTTGAAAAGCCTGCTGCAGTTACTAAAAAACAAGAAGTTTCAAAAGCTTCGCCAGTAGTAGCCTCTGGAGAAGATGAGATTATAGAAATGACCAGAATGGGTAAGCTTATTGCTCATCATATGGTTGAATCTGTGCAAACTTCTGCTCATGTACAATCTTTTATCGAGGCTGATGTAACTAACATATGGAACTGGAGAAAGAAGGTTAAAGGAGATTTTATGAAGAGAGAAGGAGAAAACCTTACGTTTACTCCTATATTTATGGAAGCCGTTGCTAAAGCGATAAAAGACTTTCCGATGATGAATATCTCTGTCTCTGGAGATACAATCGTTAAAAAGAAAAATATAAACCTAGGTATGGCAGCCGCATTGCCAGATGGTAATTTGATTGTTCCAGTGATCAAAAATGCAGACCAGCTTAATCTGGTTGGCATGACCAAAGCTGTCAATGATTTGGCAAACAGAGCCCGTAATAACGCTCTGAAACCAGATGATATACAAGGTGGTACCTATACAGTAACCAATGTAGGAACATTTGGTAGTATTATGGGAACACCAATTATCAACCAGCCACAAGTTGGGATTTTGGCTCTGGGGGCAATTAGAAAAGTTCCTGCTGTAATAGAAACACCAGAAGGAGACTTTATAGGTATTCGATACAAGATGTTTTTATCCCACTCTTATGATCATAGAGTTGTAAATGGAGCACTGGGGGGACAGTTCGTTCAGCGTGTAAAAGATTACTTAGAAGCTTGGGATGTGAATAGAGAATTTTAAAGTTATATTTCTCATAATGAGATCATAAAAGCCACAGCAAAATTTGTTGTGGTTTTTTTTATAATTTCAAAATTGAAGTAGAAAATCATATTAAAGAAGAAGGACATTTAAAAGATATACCTGGTACAAAAGAGGTAGAGGAAAACGGTATTTTTTTAGGAGAAATGGATGCTAAATTATAGCAAAAAGTTGAGGAATTAACACTTTATGCTATCCAACAACAAAAAGAAATAGAAGAGTTAAGGTCTTTAGTTAAAAAGTTGATTGAAACTAAGAAATAAAAAAATATACCGAAAGATTATATTGCCATCTAGATAGGATATGTAAATTAAACCCTGTCTATTGTTTCAATTCCTATGAGAGCGAACCCTCATAGGAATTGGTGTTTAGTAGAGATAGTAAACTATATTTTCACCTTCTATTTTTATAATGCATTACATTTAGATGTTCTAATTCTTCATTTATAATCAGATTGTAAGTGTAGTGGGATGCTACATCTGTTAACGGAATTAAAATTAACATTTGCACCCTGCTTTTTGCAGGGATGCTTTTTATAATTGGTCGTTGAGCACTTCTTCGATACCCGATTGGATTTGCTTTTCTTCTACAAGAAAAATAGATTTTTCTTGAGCAGAGCTTGTGGAATAAAAAAGGAAGATAATTATAGAAAGAAAGATTTTCATTATAGTTATTTTACTCAATTTTTGATGAATTAACCTTTTTAAATTGTTGTATGTATAAGTTTTATGTTGTAAAAAGAATATTTCATGTGTTGGTATAGATTTGTTTGTGTTTTGTTAAAGTAAAAAAATGAAATAGTTGCTATATAATTTTGTTAGTCAAGTCTAACTTTATAAGTTTGCGTTGTAAAACAAAAAGTCAGTTATGAAGTTTAAGTTTGAGACAACTACTATTATTTTTCTTCTAATTATAACCTTCACTTCTCAAGTGTCTTGTGCTCAAATGGGTGCAGTGCATGGTACAATTAAAGTAGATGGTAGCGTTCAGGAGTTAGCAACCGTTAATGTGTCAACAAGTACTCCTCTTGGTGGGGTTACAAATACTAAGGGTTGTTTTCGTATAGAAGATATTCCTTTTGGTACATACGTGGTAACTGCTTCTTATATGGGGTACGAAAATCAAAGTAAAACTGTTACCATAGATGGTCAAAATGAAAATATAGAGCTCACATTTGACCTTAATGAGAATTTAAACACTCTTAACGAAATTGTAGTTACGGGAACCAAAACTTACAAAAGGCAAACAGATTCTCCTGTAATTGTTAATTTAATAAATAACCAAACTTTAGATGATGTGCAAGCTTGTAACTTATCTGAAGGATTAAAATTTCAACCAGGATTGAGAGTGGAGACAGATTGTCAAACCTGCAATTATACACAATTGCGTATGAATGGGCTCGCTGGTGGTTATTCTCAAATATTGATTAATGGTCGTCCGATATTCAGTCCGTTAACCGGGCTGTATGGGCTGGAGCAATTACCTGCAAATATGATCGATCGTATAGAAGTTGTTCGCGGGGGTGGATCCTCATTATATGGATCAAGTGCAATTGGAGGAACAGTAAATGTAATTACTAAGATACCTAAAAAGAACTCATATGAACTAAATTCATTTTATCAAAATATAAACGGAAAGAGTGATGATGTGGTTTTTAGTGGAAATGCATCTTTAGTTTCTGAAGAGGTAAACTCTGGAGTCTCCTTCTTTTTTAACCATAGAGAGCGAGAGCTATATGATCATAATAGCGATAATTTTTCTGAAATCCCTGAGCTCGAAAATACTTCTTTTGGAACCAATGTCTTCTTTTTGCCTAGTGATAATCAAAAATTAGAAATTAACATTAGTAACTTAAACGAGTTTCGCTATGGTGGAGAAATGGTAGAAACAGTAGCTCACCTTACTCAGCAGTCAGAAGAAAGAACACATAACGTATGGATGGGGAGTGCTGATTATCAAATTAATTTTAATAATGATGATTCCTCTTTTATTACATATGCAGCTTGGCAAAATACTAAACGTAAGCATTATACAGGTATTTTTCCTGATGATCCAGATGAGGTACAAGCGCATATTGAAAATCCACCATATGGAACATCAAATACAACAACCTTGCAAGGGGGATTTCAACTAAATCATAAATTGTATAATTTCATAAAAGGAACTAACACACTTACATTAGGAGGTGAGTATGTTGTAGATGATGTTTTGGATGAAATTTCTTCTTATAATTATTTGATTGATCAAACGACCAAGGATTTGGGAGTGTTTTTGCAAAGCGATTGGGAGATACTTCCTTCTTTGACATTACTATCTGGGGTTAGAATGGATGTTCATAATCTAGTAGATGAACTGGTTTTGAGCCCAAGGGCATCTTTATTGTATAAATATAAAACTAATACACAATTTAGGATAAGTTATGGTACTGGTTTTAGGGCGCCACAAGCTTTTGACACAGATTTACATATAGCATTTGCAGGAGGAGGAGTATCTCGTGTATCTTTATCACCAGAATTATTGCCAGAAAAATCTCAAAGTTATAGTGCTTCAATTAACTATGATAAGCCCATGGAGCATTTTATCGCAGGATTTACTTTTGAAGGTTTTAGAACCCGTTTAAATGATGCATTCTTCCTACAGCCTATAGGAGAAGATAACTTCGGAGAACTTTTTGAAAAACAAAATGGACAGGGAGCAACAATACAAGGGGTAACATTAGAACTAAGGGCAAATTATGACAAAAAGATTCAGTTGGAAACGGGTTTTACTTTACAGACTAGTAAATTTGATGAAAAAGTTCAATATATAGATGGATTAGAAGGGTTAAGAGAATTTATCAGAACTCCACGTGATTATGGATTCGCAACCTTGTCAATAACCCCGAACAAGAAGTTTAATGCCAGTATAAACTATGTCTATACTGGAGAAATGAAAGTTCCACATTTTGCAGGTGCTCCAAATCAATTAGTTGATGAAATAATAACTTCTAAGCCATTTTCTGAAGTAAGTGCAAAAGTTGGATATACTTTTGATTTTTTCAAATTTGGATCTAAAATTGGCATATATGGAGGAGTTAAAAATATCTTCAATGAATACCAAGAAAACTTTGATATAGGAAAAAATAGAGATAGTAATTTTGTTTTTGGACCATCTCTGCCAAGAACGATTTATTTTGGAATAAAACTAATCTCAAAATAATGAGGTTAGGTTGCTTCATGCAGCATTTCTACTTTGAAATTGTTATGTAGTGTGCTTGGTTATAGAGTTTCAGGAAATACAAAGAAATTAGATAGATCAGATAAAATTAACCCCTAAACAGGAAAAAGCGATCCTTTATGTTTTCAATCTCAGAGTTTTTATTTGTTATAATATAATCTATAGCTTTAGTAGTAAACTTTTTGCCTTTTTTTGTTAAGGAAACTATGTCATCGTCGATTTTGATCATATTGTTTTTTAGGGCTAGGTCAAGAACGGATTTAGATTGTACTTTTTGCCAGTTGATATGTTCGTTCAAGTGTTTTACATGTCGTTCTTCTTTTTCTTTGTGATTGCTTAAGTGTAATAAAAAAGTAAGCAGAGAAACCTCGATTCGTTGTTGTTTTTGACGATATAATACAGAAAACAAACCTTTGTTTGGGGCAAATAGATATACTGCTAAAAAAACTAGTCCAAGTACCGTTGTCATTGATCCGGATATTGAGCTGTCAATCGCATGAGCCACCCAATATCCTGTAATTGCGCTACTCACGCCAAAGAATACAGATAGTGATAACATTTTTTTTAGATCGTTTGTTAATAGGTATGCAGTGGCTGCGGGAGCGATCATTAAAGCGATAACCAAAATTGCTCCAACGGCATCAAAAGCTCCTACAGTAGTGATGGATGATACTGTCATTAATCCATAGTGTATTACAACAGGAGAAAGTCCTAGTGCAGATGCTAAACCTGCATCAAATGTGCTAACTTTTAGTTCCTTAAAAAAGGTAAATAATAACCCTAAAGTAATTAGTAGTATAGTACCGATAATCCATAAAGATTTTGGACCTAGGTCCGTGCCTCCCATGATAAGACGGTCAAAAGGGGCAAAAGCAAGTTCTCCTAATAATACCGCGTCAACATCCAAGTGTACATCATTGGCATTTTGCGCAATTAGAATAATGCCAATACTAAACAAAGCAGGGAAAACCAGACCTATGGCAGTATCTTCTTTTACTAAGCCTGTTTTTTGAATAAATTCTACTAAAATTACAGTTATGACTCCACTAGCTGCAGCAAGAATGATTAATAATGGTGATGATAAATCATGGGTGATAAAAAAACCAATAACAATACCAGGTAAGATAGAATGACTTATTGCATCTGTGATTAATGCCATTTTGCGTAATACCAAAAATGTACCTGGAATAGCGCATGCAATCGCTACCATACTGGCAATTAACTGTATTTCGATCTGTGCATTACTCATTTCCTTCTTCTTTGGTTAATTGATTATAGAGATTAGAGGCAGTGTGGTATCCTGATTCTGTCATAGACCACATGTTGCCTTGTATTTTGACATAGTCTTTGTTTTCTAATTTTTGAAGTGATTTTCGGGTAAACCCCTGAAAATTATTTAAAATTTTAATCGCATGAGGGTGAGTAATATCCTGGTGAGTCTTTACGATATTGTACATAAAAGATAATGTTTTATGTAATTGAAGATCGTTTCTGTTTTTTCTAAAGCGTATTTCTCGAAATAGTAACCCTCGTCCTGGCGAAAAGATAAAAGAGAATAAAACAAATACACTGGCAACAAGAACGATTACAGGACCTGTAGATAGGTTGTTATGGCTAGCACTAATTGCTGTGCCAAAAACTCCGGAAAAAGCACCAAATACTGCTGCTAGAATAACCATTACAGCAAGGTTGTTAGTCCATTGCCTTGCCGCAGCGGCTGGAGCTAATAGCATAGCGCTCATTAATACTACACCGACCGTTTGTAACCCTAATACTATGGCAATTACAATAAAAGTGGTGATCAGAATATCTAAGAATCTGGTGTTAAAGCCTAATGTTTTAGTGTAATCTGCATCGAATAGTAGTAATTTGAGTTCTTTCCAGAATAACAATAGTGTGATTAAGCTAATTCCTGTAACAATAACCATTAACCACACATCACTCTCCAGAAGTGTAGCTGCTTGTCCAAAAAGATAACTTTCTAAACCAGCTTGATTAGCATTAGGCAATTTTTGGATATAGGTTAGTAATAGCATTCCAAAACCAAAAAACAAAGATAATATTAGACCTAGTGCTGTATCAGATTTAAGGTGTGTTTTACTGGTTATACCTCGAATCCAGAAAGTGCCTATTAAGCCACTTATTAATGCTCCTAACAAAAAAGCAGAACTATTTTTGGTGCCTATGATTATAAAGGCAATAGCAATACCAGGTAGTGCAGCATGAGAAATGGCATCGCCTAATAAGCTTTGCTTGCGCAATACAGCAAAACTTCCAAGCATGCCGCAGATGGCTCCAAGAACGGCTGTACCTAGTGTAATAGTTCGAAGCGTATAATCCGTAAAGACAAGTTCGATATATTCTTTTACATCCATTGTTGTTAATTGGTTGTTATCAATCTAATTACCCAGCACTTATTGCTGAACACTAACCTTATAATTAATTCCGTAGGTTTTTGTTAAGTTGTCGTCATTAAAAATATCTTTTACCGGACCAGTAGCAATCTTTTTTACATTTAAAAAGGTTACCCAATCAAAATACTCGGGGACAGTCTGTAAATCATGATGAACGACAATTACTGTTTTTCCTGCTTTTCTTAATTCTTTTAAAATATTGATGATTGCTTTTTCTGTGGTGGCATCTACTCCTTGAAAAGGCTCGTCCATAAAGTAGATAGATGCGTTTTGTACCAACGCTCTGGCTAAAAAAATACGTTGTTGCTGCCCTCCTGAGAGTTGACTTATCTGTCTATTTTTGAAGGCTAGCATTCCTACTTTTTCTAAGGCTTCAAGTGAGGCTTTTTTTTCTTTTTGTCCAGGTCTTTTGATCCATCCCAGGCTTCCATAGGTTCCCATCATTACTACATCTAGGGCGGTTGTAGGAAAGTCCCAATCTACACTTCCTTTTTGGGGCACGTAGGCAACCAGAGACCTTTGCTTTTTGTATGGCTTTCCATAGATTTGGATACTACCAGCAATAGGCTTGATGATGTCTAAAATCGACTTAATAAGAGTAGATTTTCCTGCTCCATTTGGTCCCACAATGGCCATTAAAACACCTTCAGGTATGCTAAGGTCAATATCCCATAATACTGGTTTGTAATTGTAGGCTACAGTGAGATCATCTATTTGAACTGCAATTTTGTTATTCATTATCTGAGTGCATTTACAATGGTATTTACATTATGTCTAAACATTCCGATATAAGTACCTTCTTTTGTTCCCTTATTGCCAAGTGCATCAGAAAATAGCGTTCCTCCGATGGTAACTTCGTGACCTTTGGATTTTACAGCAGCTTGCAAAGCTTCTATAGTGCGTTTAGGAACAGAAGTTTCTACAAAGATGGCTTTTACCTTGTTTTCAATAATAAAGTTAGCTAGTTTTTGAACATCTTGCACTCCTGCTTCGGTTGCTGTAGATAACCCTTGTAGACCAACTACATTAAAATCATAAGCTTTTCCAAAATAACTAAAGGCATCATGGGCAGTAACCAAGATTCGTTTTTCTTTGGGTAAAGTTGTTATAGTGTTTTTTAATTCTGTCTCTAATTTTTCAAGTTGTGCTAAATACGACTTTCCATTAGCTTCAAAAGCTTCAGCGTTTTTAGGATCTATTGTTTTTAGCTGATCTATAACAAATCTGGTAATGGTTTTCCAGTTTTTGACACTAAACCATATATGAGGATCATAATTAGAGGCAAAATAATCAGAACCAATTAATATGTTCTTATCTAAGCTCTCTCCAATGGCAATGGTCTGGATATCTTGATGTTTCATTTTTTCAAATACTTCTACTAATTTTCCTTCAAGATGTAAGCCGTTATAGAAAATTACATCAGCGTTTACTAGTTTAGAAACATCACCTTCACTGGCTTTATATAGGTGAGGGTCTACCCCGCTACCCATTAACCCTTTGACTTCAATTAAATTACCACCAATGTTTTTAACCAAATCCGTAATCATAGAAGTGGTAGTGATTACATCGAGTTTTTGATTCTTACTTTTCACCTCTTTTTTGCAAGAGATTATTGAGGTGATAAGTATAGATAGTATAAAAAAATTTCTGATCATTTTTTTTAAAATTTAATTTGATAGTCATGCATTTATTATGGTACTTAATAACAAAATTTGTTGATCGGTTAACTCTAACTTTTCATGCCTTACGATATAAAATTACTTCTCGAATATAGACTGCTTATATTTTTGAGGCAATTGACTTGGATGCTTTTGAATAAGTTAATATTTAACTCTGTATAGATACCTGCTTTGTTCATGGTATTGGGTTTGTAAACAAGCAAAAGTAGATCGTTAACTTTTAGAGAGGAATCTATTAATGGGGTTACTAGTCTATTTAGAAAACTTGATTTTTCGTTTGAATCATCACTGGTAAGGAAAAACCCAAAATTTGTTAACATCCCTTTTGTTTTTATAATCTCTTTTTTCTTAATAGTTAATAATAATTTACTTGTGATGCGATCATTATTCTTTAATATGATTTCTGCAAAATTTCATATTCTCTCCAGCCCAAATTTGTCTATTATCTAATAAAAGAGTAGTCCAAAGGCTACTGTCTTTTTTGTAAGGGTGTCTACGTGCTATGTACGTACCTTTTGATAGATAGAATCGACTGTTCTGTTTTATCAGATTAGTTTATAGTTATAGCCTATTAACTGTTTCTCAATAAATAACAGCTTTTATACTTAAATACATAAATCAGTATTCAAAAGAGTTCCCTTTAATTCTATTAGGTTTAGTATTTTTGCTTTGTTTATTACCACAAAATTAAAAAAGTAAGCTATGACTAACAAATTAAATTTGAATAATTTAACAAAAAGTGAAGAGGATTATTTAAAAGCCTTGTTTCAGCTACTTATTGATGATAACTCTTCCAAAGTGGGTAATAATCAACTGGCAGACTATCTTAAGGTTTCTCCTGCTTCAACAAATAACATGATCAAAAAGCTTAAAGCAAAAAAATATGTGGTAAGTGAGAAGTACGGTAAGTTGGATTTAACTGAAGAAGGAAGAGTTATTGCTGTTCGTTTAATTCGTAAACATAGGTTATGGGAAACTTTTTTATGTAATTACCTCAATTTTACCTGGGATGAAGTTCATGAGGTAGCAGAGCAATTAGAGCATATTAAATCTCGTAAATTAATTGATGAATTAGATCGGTATATGGACTTTCCGAAAAAAGACCCTCACGGAGAAGTGATTCCTAGTGCAGATGGAGAATATTATGTTGTGCCAAAAATAACACTTTCCTCATTGTCAGAGGGAGATGTTTGTCAGCTTGTAGCAGTAGATGATGGTTCTGTTAATTTTTTGAAATATGTATCAGAGATAGGTTTGGCATTAAGTAGTGAGATAAAAATTATAGAAGTTAGAGAATTTGACCAGTCTATTCGCATTCAGTTTAATGAAACTATAGAAACGGTTACAAGAAAATTTGCGGATAATGTATTCGTAAAGAAGGTTGTATAGTTTTTGTAAATGTTAAAATAGAGTTAGTCTATAAGAATGTTAAAGAATAGCAGTTATCTTTGAGTATCACAGAATCAATTTATGGAGCTTAATTTAAAAAAACCGATATGTTTTTTTGATCTTGAAACAACCGGTGTAAACATTTCTAAAGATCGAATTGTAGAAATTTCTATTCTAAAAATATTTCCCAACGGTACTCAGGAGAGTAAAACTTGGTTGGTTAACCCCGAGATGCCAATCCCTCCGGAGACTACTGCAGTGCATGGTATCGATGATGATAAAGTAGCTAATGAGCCTACTTTTAAAAAATTAGCAAGTAAGGTCAGCGAAATGATAAAAGGCTGTGACCTAGGAGGGTTTAACTCTAATAGATTTGATATTCCACTATTAGCAGAAGAGTTATTGAGAGCAGGCTTGGATTTTGATATGAAAAATACTGTTGCAGTTGATGTTCAAACTATTTATCATAAAATGGAAAAAAGAACATTGTCTGCCGCATATAAGTTTTATTGCGATAAAGATTTGACAGATGCCCATTCTGCAGAAGCAGATACACTAGCTACTTTTGAAGTATTAAAAGCACAATTGGATAAGTATCCAGAATTAGAAAACGATACTAAGTTTTTGGCAGAATTTAGTTCAAGAAAACAGTTTGCTGATTTTGCAGGTTTTATAGCATATGATGAGAATGGAAAAGAAGTTTTTTCGTTTGGAAAACACAAAGGTAAGTTGGTTGAACAGATAATGGAAGAGGAACCAGGGTATTTTGGGTGGATCCAAAATGCAGATTTTCCATTGTATACTAAAAAGGTTCTTACGGCAATCAGGCTGCGTAGATTAAATAATAGTTTAAATTTGTAATTACTATTTTATTTATTTTATACCATGAAGCTTATTTGCATAGGTCGAAATTATACTGATCATATTGAAGAATTAGAGAACGAAAGACCAGAAGATCCTGTGGTTTTTATGAAACCAGACACTTCTATATTGTTAAAAAAACAACCGTTTTTTATCCCTGATTTTTCAGATGATATACATCATGAAGTCGAGGTTTTGGTAAAAATAAGTAAGGTAGGGAAACATATTGATAAAAAATTTGCTCACAAATATTATGATCAATTAAGTTTGGGGATAGATTTTACAGCCCGTGATTTACAGACTAAACTCAAAGAAAAGGGGCTGCCATGGGAAAAAGCCAAAGCCTTTGATGGTGCCGCAGTAGTGGGGAAGTGGGTGTCCAAAAAAGAATATGAAAACATTAATGATATAGATTTTTGTTTAGAAAAGAATGAAGATGTGGTTCAGAAAGGGAATACCTCATTTATGTTATGGAAGATTGATGAATTAATAGAATATGTGTCAAAATATTTTACTTTAAAGATTGGAGATATTATATTTACAGGTACACCAGCAGGTGTTGGAGTTGTAAAACCTAATGATATTTTGACTGGGTATATAAATAACCAACAATTTTTTTCAATAAAAGTAAAGTAAATGAGCAAAGGATATAGTTTAAAAAATGTTAATGAACTATCAGGAGGCGATAACGAGTTTATAGCTGTACTGGTGCAAACTTTTCTAGAGGAGATACCACCTGATCTTGATAGTATGGTTCAGGCTGTGAATGCTGATAATCCTCAGATGGCATATCAGTATGCTCATAAGATGAAACCTAATCTTCAATTATTTGATATTGATCTTTTATCACAAATTAAACAGATAGAAGCTTGGTCAAAAACTAATAAAGCAAAAGAACAAATTATCCCTGTTTTAGATCAAATAGTATCTACAGTAAATGGAGCTCTTGAAGAGTTGAAAGCAGATTTTAGTTAGAATATGCTTGCAGAAATAATAACGATAGGGGATGAGATTTTAATCGGTCAAGTTATTGATTCTAATTCTGCCTTTATAGGGAAGGAGCTCAATGAAATAGGTATAGATGTGTATCAAATTACATCTATTAAAGATGATAAGCAGCATATTCTTAGTGCATTAGAAGAAGCGCGTAGTAGGGTAGATGTAGTTTTGGTAACTGGTGGTCTGGGGCCTACTAATGATGATATTACTAAACATACAATTTGTGAGTATTTTGATGATACATTAGTGCAAAATGATGAAGTGCTTGAGCATGTTGAAAAACTATTTGCAAAATATGTTTCTACTCCAATTTCTGATGTAAATAGACAACAAGCACTTGTTCCTAGTACGTCTACAGTTCTCATGAATCTTTATGGTACTGCTCCAGGAATGTGGCTTGAAAAAGAGAATAAGGTATTTGTATCTATGCCAGGAGTTCCGTATGAAATGAAGGGGTTGATGAGGGGAGAGGTGCTTCCAAGGTTACAAAAAAGATTTAATAGACCTTATATTGTTCATAAAACAATACTTACCTATGGCATGGGTGAGAGTGCACTTGCCGAAAAGATTGAAGACTGGGAAACAAGCTTACCTTCTTTTATTAAGCTAGCATATCTGCCAAATTTTGGAAGTGTAAGATTACGTCTTTCAGGTCGCGGTGTAGATAAAAGGCTTCTGGATGAAACCATAGAAGCAAAAATAGTTGTATTAAAAAGCCTGATTGGTGATATTATTATAGGTTATGAGGATGGTGAAACTATAGAAACTAGAATTGGTAAATTATTGGTTGAACAATCCAAAACTATTGCTGTAGCAGAAAGTTGCACAGGAGGAAAAATTGCAGAATCATTTACTGCTAATGCAGGAGTATCTTCGTATTTTAATGGAGGAGTAGTTGTGTATGCCACGCAATCCAAAATTGATATATTGGGAATAGATGAAAGTGTGATAAAAAAGTATACAGTAACCAGTGCTCAAGTAGCAGAAGCTATGGCACTGTCTGTAAAAGAAAAATTTAAATCTGATTATGCTATTGCTACTACTGGTAATGCAGGTCCTTCAAAAGGGGATGGAGATGTTGAGGTAGGAACAGTTTTTATTGCAATAGCAACTCCGAGTAGAGTTTTTTCAAAAAAGTTTCTATTCAGTAACCTTAGAGAACGAACCATTGGTAATGCAGTAAACAAGTCTTTTGAGCTTCTTCTTAATGAGTTGTTAAGCTTGTGACAATAAGTTGTAATGAGTAAGGTAAAGTAATAAGGACTCCTTGTAATGTATTATCAGGAGAGATGGTATATGTCAATACTACTTGTCTTAGGAAACATATGTTTTTATCGACAGCAATACACACTTCAACGATTATCCACTTTTTTTAACGATAATTTAAAGTAGTTTTACAGTATTCAAATAAGGATAACTATAAAAATAAATAAAACGTTATTGTAAATAAATAGTCATAATTAGATAACTGATTTAGGTTAATTTACAGATAGATAATTGGGCTACAAAAATAAGTGTTTGAATAATTGGTTTATAAGTGTTAAAAGGGAGAGATCGATGAGCAAATTTGCTCATCGATTTTGTTTGTTATAAAATGGGATTGGTGTAAAAAGGAAAACTATGTAAAGTTTATGTATATTGGTCGTTTATAATTATCGGACTAATGTGTATTGAATAATCAGAATTGTATTATCTGAGTTGTCTGATTTTAAAGAAGATGTACTCATAAACTTTTGAATTATGTAAAGCCCGTATTTTTTGTTTTTTTGCAGCATGTATTTCAAAGAAAAAAAAGAATAAAAAATTACTAAACTATTATTGGTAGTTCGGTAAATAATTCGTTAATTTGCACCCTGTTTTGAAATAACACCAAAATTAAGAAGAGATGTCAAGAGTTTGCGAGCTTACGGGTAAAAAAGCAATGGTAGGAAACAATGTTTCTCACGCGATGAATAAAACTAAACGTAAATTTAATGCTAATTTAATTAAAAAGCGTTTTTACATTCCAGAAGAAGATCGTTGGGTAACACTTAAGGTGTCAACAGCAGCGTTAAAAAATATAAATAAAAACGGAATCTCTGCGGTTTTAAAAGAAGCAAGAGCAAAAGGATTTATTAAGTAAATAACTTTCCTTTTTAAAAGATACTTACAATGGCAAAGAAAGGTAACAGAGTACAAGTAATCTTAGAATGTACAGAGCATAAAGCTACTGGTAAACCAGGTACATCAAGATATATTACAACTAAGAACAAAAAGAACACTCCTGATAGAATAGAATTAAAGAAGTTTAATCCTATCTTGAAGAAAATGACTGTTCATAAAGAAATAAAATAATAAGAGATGGCAAAGAAATCGGTAGCATCGTTACAAACAGGGTCAAAGAGATTAACTAAAGCCATAAAAATGGTAAAATCTCCAAAAACAGGAGCCTATACTTTTGTAGAATCAATTATGGCGCCAGAGGCGGTTAATGATTTTTTAAAGAAAAAGTAATTCCGTACAAGATATTTTAAAAAGAAGCCGTTTCAATCATATTGGAATGGCTCTTTCTTTTTATATTTAAACAATATAACTAACCGGTTAGTATTTAATTTTTAGCATATAGAATAGTACAGATGGGGCTTTTTAAAAATATATTTTCTTCAGAAAAAAAAGAAACACTTGATAAAGGATTAGAGAAGTCTAAAACTAATTTTTTTTCAAAGTTAAGTAAGGCGGTTGCGGGAAAATCCAAAGTAGATGATGATGTATTAGATGACCTAGAAGAAATATTGGTCACTAGTGATGTTGGAGTAAAAACTACTATTAAGATTATAGAGCGTATAGAAAACCGTGTAGCAAAGGATAAGTACCTTGGGACGGATGAATTGAATCAAATCTTAAGAGAGGAGATAGCGGGTTTACTTTCTGAAACTAATGTAGGAGAGGCTACAGATTTTGAGATTCCTAAAGGTAAAAAGCCTTACGTTTTAATGGTAGTTGGGGTAAATGGTGTTGGGAAAACCACTACCATAGGTAAGCTAGCATACCAGTTAAAAAACAAAGGGTTAAATGTGGTACTTGGTGCGGCAGACACATTTAGAGCTGCAGCAATTGATCAACTTCAGGTTTGGGCAGATCGTGTTGATATTCCTATTATAAAACAAGATATGGGTAGTGATCCAGCTTCTGTGGCTTTTGATACGTTACAATCGGGGGTAAACCAAGACGCAGATGTTGTAATTATAGATACGGCAGGTAGATTACATAATAAGATCAATTTAATGAATGAATTGACAAAAGTAAAACGAGTAATGCAAAAAGTGATAGGAGATGCTCCTCATGATGTATTATTGGTTTTGGATGGTTCTACTGGGCAAAATGCTTTTGAGCAAGCAAAACAGTTTACGGCGGCTACAGAGGTAACATCATTAGCAGTAACCAAATTGGATGGTACAGCCAAAGGTGGAGTAGTTATAGGAATTAGTGATCAATTTAAAATTCCGGTAAAATATATAGGTGTTGGAGAAGGTATAGAAGACCTTCAGGTATTTAATAAGTATGAATTTGTAGATTCATTTTTTAAATAGCATTTGTTATAGAATTGTTAAAAAAAGGTGTTGAGAATTATTCTCAACACCTTTTTTTATACTTTCAGCAGCTGCAAAGTATTTAAAAACATACTATTATGAGAAAAACACTTAGTCTTTTGGTTTTGATATTTCTTTTTATTTCATGTAAAAAACAAAAAGAAACACATACAAATCAGAATTCAGAGATTCAGCCTAAAGTAGTTTGGCAGCCCTATGATGAAACAGAAGACCTTGCCGCTACGCAAAGGCTTGAAAACACTAGAATGCATCTAAAATTAGTGAATTCTAAGGTGTTGGATAAGAATAGTATTTGGAAAGCATTAGAAACCGAACTTAGATTTTTTTCGGAAGAGAATTATAATGAGTTAAAAGATCTTATTCTCGAGCAAAATATACCTACCATTCAACAAAATATAAAAGATGGTAAATTAACCTATGAAGAGCTTACTCTTTTTTATATCTATCGTATTAGAAAGTATGAAAGTGATAATAGCTTATCGCTAAATTCTGTAATTTCTCTTAATCCTAAGGTAGTCGAACAAGCCAGAGTATTGGATAAAATTGATAAAAAAAATATAAATATATACTCGGTATACGGAATGCCAGTTTTGTTAAAAGATAATATTGGAACAGAATGGATGAATACAACCGCTGGAGCAATTGCTTTAGAGGATAATAATGCCAAAAATGCCTTTATTACAGAGCAACTATTGAATAAAAAGGCATTAATTCTAGGCAAAGCAAACTTGAGTGAATGGGCGTATTTTTTATGTTCAGGTTGCCCGGTTGGTTATAGTGCTATAGGGGGGCAAACACTTAATCCTTATGGTAGAATGATTTTTGAAACTGGTGGATCAAGTTCTGGGAGTGGAGTGACAGTAGCTGTAAACTTTTGTGTTGCATCAATAGGTACAGAAACCAGTGGTTCTATTTTGTCACCTTCTAGTCAAAATTCTGTGGTAGGGTTGAAGCCAACAATTGGGGTGTTGAGTAGAACCGGTATTGTTCCAATTTCGAGTACCTTAGACACTCCGGGACCTATGACGAAAAATGTGATAGATAATGCAATCTTACTAGACGCAATAATTGGTGTAGACAAAAATGATTCGGTATCTGTAGCTGTACAAGAAAATTTTGTAACCGAGCTGAAGAAGGGATCATTAAAAGAAAAACGCTTTGGAGTAATTAAAGGACTTTTGGAAGATTCTGTTTATAAAATAGCTGTTGAAAAAATAAGTAAATCAGGAGGAGTGATTGTAGAAATTGAACCTGAGCAAGAGCAATTACCAGGTTTTCTAAATATCTTGAATATAGATATGAGAAATGATCTTCCGGATTATATTAATACCCAAGCAGGGAATGATGTCACTATCAAAGGTATAGAAGATGTGATCGCTTTTAACTTAGAAGACACATTGATAAGAATCCCATATGGTCAGCAATTATTTCATGGTATTGTTTCAGATAGTACTAGTGCAAAAGAATTGAACGTTATAAAAGAGAATCTAAAGGTGATAGCTCGCAAGTATTTTGATTCGTATTTGGATAATCTTCAATTGGATGCAGTATTATCTATAAATAATTATCATGCTGGGTATGCGGCTGTTGCAAAATATCCTGCGATTACTGTTCCTATGGGGTATACTGAGCAAGGAGAACCAAGGGGGCTTACTTTTATAGCTAAGCCTTTTTCTGAATCTAAATTGCTACAATTGGCGTATGCGTATGAAAAAGCTACAAAAGAAAGAAAAATACCTACCCTGTACAAATAGTCTTGGAAATACAAAATGTTAAAAAAGAAAACCTCTAAAAATATGTAGCTATTTTTAGAGGTAATTTAAGGTTTAGCAGTGTTTTCGGCTATACCTCCCCTTCTTCAACGAGTTATAAAACTGTTACTGTATTTCAATACAATTATTTCCCATTTATAATTTGTTATTGAATTTTACTTAAAAAAATATAAGTCAAAAAAATACAGTACGTAATTATTAAAACTCCTCCGATTAATATTTTATTTTTTAAAACCATAGCTCTATAATTTTGTTTGGGACCCTTTTATTATTGCGTTATAATTTTTTGAAGAATAGCTCGTCTTTGCTGATTCCGTCATTATCTTTTTCATCTAACATAATTCTATTATCCTGTACCTTTTTAACATTCCAATTACTTTTATTAAGCTTATCTAATGGAGGTTGTGTTCCAAAATCTAGGTTTGCATTTATAGTTCCATCAGCAAGAGTGATCGTGGACCAGCTTCCAGTTGTTATTTCATTGGTAGAAGTGTTTTCAACTGATATGGAGCCATTTTCTAAGAAAGTGAAGATGAAATCTTTATAATTTTTAGTCTCATTACTTTGATTGTCCTTGTATTTTTGAACCTCCCAACTGCCATTAATAATTGTTTGTGCAAACAAATCGGTAGTGGTATCTCCATCGTTACAATCATCTATAGTATCTTCAATAATCTGTTGTAAATTGTCTATGTCATTTACTATAATTTCTGTATCGTCAGAAAAAATAACTGTGATAGGAAATTTTATACTAGTAATATCTTCTTCTTTTAAATTTTTAAGAAATAAAAAAAGTTCTTTATCATTATTAAAAGATAGTACTTGTATAAGTTCACTTTCAGAATCAAAAACCGAAACCGAGAAAGGGTACTTAAAGTCTATACATTCAAGGTTTTCATCTGTAGGACTGCAGCTGTTATTTATGTTTTCTAACTCGGTTTCGTTTTCCACAGAAATTTCTGTGTAATCCATTAAAATAAGCGTTACAGGGTAAATAATTTCTAATTCATCAATATCATTGTCAAATTCCATAAAAATGTCTTCAATCACTTGAAAATCTGCAACAGAACTAACCAATACTTCTGATCCATTGGCAATAACAGTAATAGGTAATTTTACTGTAAAACATGTAGAATTATCTATTATATTATCTATAGATCCATCATTCATAGAAACCTTAGACATCAAACTGGCTATTTTTGAATCAGGTTTAATGACTTGATTTTCATCTGCCTCAACGATCAAGTCAGATTCGTTTCTGCAAGATGATAAAGCGATCATCATAACTACTAGGGGCAAAAAAAATAAAATATTGCTTTTTGATGTGTTCATATTGATGTTTTAGAAAACCTTGTATTATAAAAACAACTAACTTTTAAAAATCCCTTTAAATATTTTATTTTTTTTTATTTATATCTAATGTTTTGAATTTCTTAAAGGTAAATTGCAATAGTCATGGGTAAATTATAGTTTATAAAATTATATAAAAAAAAGAGACCATCTTTTACCTGATGACCCCTTCTTTACTACTAAAAACAAAACTTTAAAATAAACCCCTGATGTCCTAGAATAATAATATTACGTATGAGAAATTTAATCTATTTTTCAGAGGTTTATGTATACTGTGTTCCAAACACTAGTTATTTTTTTTATTTACATTTAAATGATTGTTAATTTGAAAGAAATCATAAACAATAGCACACAATATACTATCATTAGAATGATATAAATTAAGATTTTGTGTGTAGGAATTATTTTAAAAAGATTTCTCATAATTTTGGGATTTATTTATTGAATCCGAATTTATCTCATCTGCTCAAAAAACAATTCATCTTTACTGATACCTTGTTCTTTGCTATACTCAAGCATTATTCGGGTGTTTTTTATTTGTTTAACATTCCATTTACGGTTTAATTTGTGTAAAGGTTCTTCATTGTTAAAATCAAGAGATATGTCTAATCCACCTTCTGCTTTTGTAGATATAGACCATGTGCCATTGGTAATACTGCTGTCACTGTTATTGGTTGTTATAACAGTACCATCTTCAGAGAAATCAAATATGTAATCTAAATAATTGTTAGTTTCATTATTTTGATTGTCTTTGTACTTCTGTATTTTTAAAGTTTTATTGATGATAACCTGTGTGAAGTATTCTTCTGTAAGATCGTTTTCATCACAATCATTTTTTGCCTTTTCAATATTGTTTTCGAGATCTTCAAGATCAACAATGCTGATTTCTGTACCATCAGAAAGTACTACTGTAATAGGAAAGTCTATATTTGCGATATCTTTTGGGTCAAGACTTTGGATAAATTGATAAAACTCTTTATCTGAATTTAAGATATACGTGTCAATTAACTCGTTATTAAAGTTAAAAGCCGAAACTGAAAATGGATATTGAAAATCAATACATTCGATATCTTCATCATCACTTCCATCATTGTTGCTACAATTTTTAGTTAGTTCTTTTAATTGGTTGTTATTTTCAATGATAGTTTCAGAAAAATCATTTGAAATAAGGGTTATAGGAAAAATAATATCCAATTTGTCGACATCATTATCAAATTCCATAAAAATATGCTTAATGATTCTAAAATCCTTTGGGATGTTAATAATCTCTTCAGATCCATTTACAATCAAAGTAACTGGTAATTTTATAGTCGAGCAAGTTAACTTGTCAATTATATTATCTATAGATCCATCATTCATAGAAATCTTTGATATTAAGTTTGCTACCTTCGAATTGGATTTAAGAATTTGCTCAGCAGGAGCCTTTATGTGGATATCAGAATCATTTCGGCAAGAAAATAAAATGATTATTGTAATCACGGGTATAAGAAGTAGATTAAAAATCTTTTGATTTTTCATAGGTTTATTTTCGTCGTGTCTTATGATATAAAAACAACTAACGTTTAAAAATCCCTTTATTTATTCTGTATTTTTTTACATTTACTAAAAAAAGAAACTTTTCATGCCCGAAAAATTACATAAGAATGTTTGTGATGATAATATTTTTTCTGTGATCTATAGGGAGTATTCACATGATTTACTTAAATACCTTTACTATAAGTTTGGCGAGTCTTGTGATCCAAGAGATAAGGTACAGGATGCTTTTGTGAAATTATTAGATAAATGTAAAGAAGTGCCCCCCGATAGTGCTAAAGGGTTTTTGTTTAAAGTAGCTAGTAATATGATGCTTAATGAAATAAAGCATCAAAAGGTAGTTTTAAAGTATAAAAAAATCAAACCAAAAGAATATACCAATGAATCTCCAGAATTTGTTCTTGAGGAAAAGGAATTTCTGAAAAAATATCAAAAAGCACTAAGTCTTTTGACAGAAGATCAGAGAGTTGCTTTCTTGCTAAATAAAGTTGAAGGAAAAAAACAGGCAGAGATAGCAGAGATGCTTGGGACTACACGTAAAGCAATTGAGAATAGGGTGTATATGGCATATAATAACTTAAAAAAATCAATTGGAGAACTAAAATAAATCAAAATATAAAAGGGAAAACAGTTTCTAAGTTGTTATACTATTAAAGAAAGACTAGAAAATGAATAAAGAGTATCTAATAAAAAAGTGGCTGGCAGATGAGTTAACAGAAGTTGAAAAAAAAGCTTTTGAAGAATTAGATGATTATGATTTTCATATCAAAATGCTACAAGGAGCTAAGCAATTCAAAGCCCCAGATACTTATGATGTTGAAGGTTTGGATGAAGTTTATTCAAAGCATCATACTCAAAAGCAAAATACAACAAAACGTATAGGGCTAAATAACTCATGGCTAAGAATTGCAGCTACAGTAATTGTTATATTGGGTATTACCTCTCTTTTATTTTTGTCAAAAGATACAGTTGTTAATACTTCAATAGGAGAAAAAATAGCTATAAACCTTCCAGATGGTTCTGAAGTGATGTTAAATTCGATGTCTTCACTTAGTTATAACAAAAATCGATGGGATAAAATAAGAAAGGTTAATCTTGAAGGAGAGGCATTTTTTAAAGTGTCCAAAGGAAATAGATTTGATGTAGTAACGCCTTTTGGTAATATCACTGTACTTGGTACTCAGTTTAATGTGAAAAATCGAGAAAACTATTTTGAAGTTACTTGTTTTGAAGGGCTGGTAAGTGTATCTAAAGAAAATAACGGATATACTAAAAACATCCCGGCAGGTAGCTCTTTTAAGGTAGTAAACGATGTAATATCATTTGAGAAGAATTTGAATTCTTTTCCTTCATGGACTACTAATAAAAGTAGTTTTAAAAGTGTTCCGTTTAAAGAAGTTATAGAAGAGTTCAGGAGGCAATATGATGTAACGTTTTCTTTTGATAACATAGATCTTCAACGTATTTTTACTGGTGGTTTTGTACACAATAGTTTACAAGATGGTTTAAATTCTATAACTTTACCATTAGACTTAAGCTATACAATTGACACATCTAACCACATCACAATTCAAAAACTTAAAAAGTGATATAAAAGCTATTGGCCTTGTGGTCTTGTTGCTTTCTAATTTTTGTATAGAAGTTTATGCACAAGACAGGCAAGAAAAACAACTTCTGATCACCATAATTTCTGATATCGAAAAACA
Organism: Aquimarina sediminis; assembly: GCF_002895435.1. Lineage (GTDB taxonomy): Bacteria > Bacteroidota > Bacteroidia > Flavobacteriales > Flavobacteriaceae > Aquimarina > Aquimarina sediminis. The sequence goes on along the minus strand of NZ_POYJ01000006.1, from coordinate 110,687 downwards.
ATTCCCTTTTCAATTTACCTATGCAAATGATATTATTGAAAATGTAAAGGTTGTACCTCCGCAAAAAGACCAAACATTTGAAGAAGCACTAGCTTATCTTGAAAAAGAAACTGGTCTTGTTTTTACGATCCTCGCTAATAATTTTGTTTCAATAAATAAAAGAAATACTTTATTGACAATTTGTGGGAAAATTGAAAAAGCTGCTACAGGAGAGCCAATTCAAGAAGCAACCATATCTGGTGGAGATATGTCTGTAATAAGTGATGAGAGAGGGTATTTTGAATTAAATGTTAGGGAAGGAGAAAAAATAAATATTGATTATTTTGGTTATAAAAGCCTAACTCTTTCGGTTGAATTATTTCAAAATAATCAATGCCCGATTATCTCTATGGAATTAGAAATAATCGATTTGGAAGAGATAGTTCTCAAAAATTACATCACAAAAGGAATAAGTAAGACAAATAAAGGAGGTTTTAAAATAGATTATTCAGATTTTGGGATTCTTCCTGGACTTATTGAAGCCGATGTTTTACAAACGATACAAGCATTACCTGGAGTGCAAAGTGTAGATGAAACGGTTTCTAATATAAATATTAGAGGTGGTACACATGATCAAAATTTGATTCTATGGGATGGGATAAAGATGTATCAATCAGGGCATTTTTTTGGATTGATTTCTGTTTTTAACCCCAATATAACTTCAAAAGCGACTTTGATAAAAAATGGCAGTAATGTAGAGTATACTGATGGAGTATCTGGTACAATAGTAATGAATTCTGAGGAAGAGGTCAATACTAATTTTTCTGCTAGTGTAGGAGTAAATATGATAAATGCAGATGCTTTTGCAGATATTCCAACAGGCAAAAACTCTTCACTACAAATTTCTTCAAGAAAATCGATTAACGAATTCATAGAAACACCTACATATTCAAGGTATTTTGATAGAATATCGCAGGGTAGCGAATTAGATCCCAATGTTCAGGAATCGTTAAACTCAGATATTAATTTTGACTTTTATGATGCTATTTTCAGGTGGAACTATGATGTTTCGAACAAAGACAGGGTTAGAGTTAATTTTTTGGCAATAAATAATGATTTGATTTTTACCGAAAGTACTTTGGTAAACTCAGAGCCTATTTCTCGACAAAGCAGTATTAAACAAAGAAGTATTGCAGGGGGAGTTTGGTATCAAAGAGATTGGAATGAGAAGCTTAGGTCTTCTTTTCAGGTCTACGAAACGGATTATGAATTAAAATCTATAAATGCAAATCTCGAACAAGGACAGCGATTTTTACAAAAAAATATGGTATCAGAAACAGGTGCCAAATTAAATACATTTTATAGCCTAAATAAAAATATTACCCTTCAAAACGGATACCAATTTATAGAAACTGGAATTACTAATTTAAACGATGTAGATAGCCCAGTTTTTATTGAAGAAACAACTAGAGTTACAAGAATTCATGGAGTATTTTCTCAGGCAAATTATAGAACAGAGGACAAAGCAACCTTTTTTAGTTTTGGCATACGATACACCTATAATGATAAACTTAATACCAGTTATATTGAACCCAGAGTCAATTACAATCAAAAACTTGGTAGGTATATTCATTTAGAAGTGCTAGGAGAGTATAAGCATCAAAATACGTCTCAAATTATTAATTTTCAGAATGATTTTTTAGGTATAGAAAAGCGAAGATGGGTTTTGGCTAATGGTGTAGATATACCTGTAATAAAAAGCAAGCAGGCATCTGTTGGATTACAGTATAAACGGAAGAAATGGTTAATAACCGCTGAAGGATATTATAAAACTGTAAAAGGGATAACAGCAAAAAGTCAGGGGTTTCAAAATCAATATGAATTTAAAAAATCAATAGGAAACTATAGTGTAAAGGGATTGGAGCTTTTAATCAATAAGAGGTTTGAAAATATCAGTACGTGGTTGAGTTATTCATATGCAAATAATGAGTATGATTTTAATGATTTTGTAGAGAAAAAATTTCCTAATAATATTGATGTTGCACATGTTGTAACATGGGGGGGATCCTATTCATTTTTGGGTTTTAAGATTTCAACAGGTCTTAACTGGAACTCTGGATTACCAACAACAAGACCGTTGCAGTCAATGCCGGTTATCGATGAGCAAATTAACTATAATAATGCAAATAGTAGTAGCTTACAAGAATACTTTAGATTAGATTTTTCTGCTGTATATGACTTTAATATAACTAAAAAAGTAAAAGCGCACACCGGAGTATCTGTATGGAATATTACCAATAATAAGAATATAATCAATAATCATTACTCTTTGAATCAAGAGAATACTCCTCAGGAAATCATTAAATCTACCTTAGGAGTAACACCCAATGTTACTTTTAGGGTTTTGCTGTAATATGTAGTATTTAATGTTTGTTTCTCTTTATAGTTGTAAAATCTATAGAGATATCGAATTTATACCTTATACTTTGGTTAATCCTCGTATCTTTGCACACCTTTATTCAAAAGATATGAGAACAAAGACATTAAAAAAGAATAAAATCAATGTGGTTACATTAGGATGCAGTAAAAATGTATATGATAGTGAGGTGTTGATGGGGCAGTTAAAAGCTAACAATAAAGAAGTTGTTCATGAAGAAGAAGGAAATATTGTAGTTATTAATACCTGTGGTTTTATAGCTAATGCAAAGGAAGAGTCGGTAAATACCATTTTGGAGTATGTACAGAAAAAGGAAGATGGAGCAGTGGATAAGATCTTTGTTACAGGATGTTTGTCAGAACGATATAAACCAGATCTGGAAGAAGAAATCCCAGATGTAGATCAATATTTTGGTACTACAGAACTTCCGGGATTATTAAAAGCTCTGGGAGCAGATTATAAACATGAATTAATTGGAGAACGGTTAACGACTACTCCAAAAAATTATGCATATCTAAAAATAGCAGAAGGGTGTGATAGACCTTGTTCCTTTTGTGCAATTCCTTTGATGAGAGGCAAACATAAGTCAACGCCAATAGAAGATCTGGTAATCGAAGCAGAGAAACTAGCAGCAGATGGTGTTAAAGAACTGGTTTTGATAGCTCAGGATTTAACATACTATGGATTAGATTTATATAAAGAAAGAAAACTTGCTGATTTATTGAAAGAATTAGTAAAAGTAGACGGTATAGAATGGATACGCTTACATTATGCTTTTCCTACTGGATTTCCTATGGAAGTACTTGAGGTGATGAAAAAAGAATCCAAAGTATGTAATTATATAGATATACCTCTCCAGCATATAGCAGATCCTGTATTAAAATCAATGCGTCGTGGTACCACTAAGGCAAAAACAACAAAACTCCTAAAAGAATTCAGAGAAGCCGTTCCTGATATGACTATTCGTACAACACTTATTGTGGGATATCCGGGTGAAACTCAAGAAGATTTTGAAACTCTAAAGGATTGGGTAAAAGAAATGCGTTTTGAGCGTTTAGGGTGTTTTACATATTCGCACGAAGAAAATACATCTGCCTATAATCTTGAAGATGATGTCCCAGAGGAAGTAAAGATGGAACGAGCTAATAAAATTATGGAAATCCAATCGCAAATCTCATGGGAGCTTAACCAACAAAAAATAGGAAAAGAATTTAAAGTAGTTATTGATCGTAAAGAAGGGAATTACTTTGTAGGTCGTACAGAGTTTGATTCTCCTGATGTCGATAACGAAGTACTGATTGATGCTTCTAAACATTATCTTAAAACAGGTGATTTTACCAAAGTAAAAATACACAAAGCAGAAGATTTTGATCTATATGGAGAGCCTTTATGAATCAAAACTATGTAAAGAGTTTTTGTGCGAGTAGTGGTTAATCGTTTTTTCTAATTTCTCTACCGTTAAAGGCTTCTTGATATACATATTTATTTCGGGAATTTTCTTTGCAGTTTTTTCATCATCAGGGTTAGCACTTGTAGTAAGGATAGCTATAATAATTTTTTCTTTTTTTACAGAAGACAATTTTTTGTATTCATCAATAAAACTCCATCCATCCATTCCGGGCATATTGATGTCTAAAAATATAATACCTGGTCTAGGAAACTTATCAGCAGATTTACAGCACATTGTTTTTAAATAATTCAATGCTGCAGGACCATTATGATTCACTTTTATAGGCACATCAATATCGCAACGTTTAATAACTCTTTTATTAATAAAATTAGTAATCTTATCGTCGTCAATTAAAATAATACAGTCTAAGCCAGTAACTTTTCTCATTTTAGCTTTGTTTTAAGTTAATAGTAAAATAAAATATACTTCCTTTTTTTTGGGTTGATTCTACCCAGATATCCCCGTCATGTAATTCTATAATTTTTTTACAATGAGATAACCCTATTCCAGTTCCAGGGTACTCTTCATTAGAATGTAATTGCTGGAAAATTGTAAAGATTTTGCTAGCAAATTTCATGTCAATTCCAATACCGTTATCTTCAATTTTAAATAGCCATGCTCGTGATTTTTTTTGAGCAGAAATTTTGATAATAGGAGTTTTGTCTTTTCTTCTAAACTTAATTGCATTATTTATTAGGTTTTGAAACAATAATCGCAATTCTGTTTTATATCCGGATAACGTTGGTAATTCAGCTATTTTGAACTGAGCTGTTGCCTCTTTAATAGATAGATCTAAATCTTTAAGCACCGTTTTTACCAGCTCATTGCAATCAATCTGTTCTAATTTTGATTTTTGTCCTAAACGGCTATACTCCAATAAAGCGGTTATGAGCTCTTTCATTCGCTCTGTAGATTCTTGAAGAAAAGCAAGAGAATCGTGCCCGTTTTCATCTAATTCATTACCATAATCTTCAATTAATATTTCTATTAAACCAGCAATCGATTTCAAGGGTTCTTGTAAATCATGAGAAGCTATAAATGTAAATTGTTCAAGTTCTTTGTTTTTGTTTTCTAATTTTTTAGTGTATAATCTCGAAGCTTCTTCTGCTTTTTTTCTTTCGGTAATATCGATTATAGATGCTAGCACCATTTTTCCTTCATGAGTTTCAATAGGGTTTAGCCCTATTTCTACCGGGAATTTGTTTTTTTCTTTATCAATAGCATACAAATCTTTTCCCATTCCCATGGGGCGCATTTTTGAATTCTTAGAATAATTTTTTCGATATCCAGGGTGATGACTTTTTATTTCATCCGGAATTAGAATTTCTATTTTTTGATTTAATAATTCTTGACGAGGATATTTAAATAGTTTTTCGGTTTGAGTATTGACAAGTTTTATGACTCCATTTTGATCAACTAAAACCATGGCATTTGGAGTAGATTCAACAACTAACTTAAAATGCTTCTCAGCTTTTTTGCGTTCAGTGATATCAATTATTGATGCCAAAACCAAATTTCCGTCTACTGTAACGATAGGATTGAGACCTATTTCTACAGGAAACTCTGTTTTATCTTTTTTTAAAGCATATAACTCCCGACCTGCACCCATCATACGTGATTGAGGGTTTTTAAAAAAGTGTTGCAGAAATCTGGGATGATGCTCTTTGAATTTACCTGGAATTAGAACTTCTATTCTTTGACCAATTAACTCGGTTCTTTTATATTGAAACAAATCTTCAACATATGCATTCGTATATGCAATTTTTCCTTTTTCATTAACTAATATTAAGGCATTAGGAGAAGCATCAACCATAACTTGAAAAGTAAGTTCATTATGCTTATAAGAAGATTCACTTGTATTCATCAAACTAGTTTAAATTTTAATTATAAAACTGACTAAAAACTATTTTGACATTTGACAATGGCAGGAAAGATAATTCCTTGGTTATACTAAGATAGTGAAAAGAATAAAAATAAAATATAGTGAATTCAAATTTATAGTAGAATAAAAGGGGATTTGATATAGTTGATACTATTTGATTTTTGAAGTACTATATTCATTTGGTAGATACAAAAAAAAAGAAGCCCATTTTTATGGGCTTCTTAAAGAATCAATGCGCTCTTTTATTTTGGGGCAATTCTAATAATCTCATAAGAGAAAATTATATTTTTAAGAGATTTATTTTAGTTTAAACCTCCGTCAGTTTCATTGTATTCATCAATGATTTTATCTTGCTCAATAGCCGGAGCAGGAGTATCTTGAGGAATAGTCTCTTCAGGAGAACTGCTTTCATCAAATGATTCAGCTTCACATGAAAATAGGACAATAACAATTGCAAGTAGAAATGGTAGTTTTTTGATCATCGCTTAAAATTTTATTTTTTTCGTTTTAATCGGCGGCAAATGTATTTAAAAAAACAACACAAAATTTTATTTTTTATAATTAACTTGTTGAAAATTAAGGTATTCTAAGCTTTTTGATTGAGAATTATTCAATGAGTTTAAGGGATAATTTTGGGATTTTTCAATGCTCCCTTGTTGTGACTTCTTTTTCTTTAATTTTTACCTCTATTTTTTGAATTATTGCGAATTCGTAGATATATAAAATTTGATGATATGGTAAAATAAACGACTTTTAGAATGGTTTAATTAGTATATGTTTAATAAAAAATATGTTTTATTGGTAATTATGTATTTTTATAGATAATATAAAGAAAGGGGTATCATAGATTTCAGGATTAAAAAACAATTTGATAATACTGTTATTAACTTAAATACAAGGTTGATTGACTATTTAAGTTAGTCTCATTAAAAAGCATTTAAATATTGTCAGATTTGTAAAAAAAATATTCATACGTTTTTATAATGATGTCTTGATGCGTATCTATTTCAAAAGGATTGACATCTATAAAGAACAAAAAGTTTATGGATTAAGGATTGCTGGTAAAATATAGGATTCCATTATTTTTTCAGGTTGCCAATATCTTCCATTTCTAAAATTACCTGAAGTGATAACGGCTACAACATCCAACTCAGGCATAACAAAAATATACTGCCCACCTGCACCACGTGCTTCGATAGATTTTACTCTTTTACCTTTCACTTCGTATGTTTTATGCCACCATAGATAACCATATTCATTTTTATCGTTAGTATTGGATAAGACATGATGTTTTTTAAACGATTCTTCTATCCATTTTTCTGAGATAAGTCTAGTGTTATTCCAGATGCCTTTATCAAGATATAATTGACCAAATTTGAGCATATCTCTGGAGGTTAAATACATTCCTCCACCAAAATAGGGTCTTCCTAATTCATTATTCTGAATCACATAATTGGTAATGCCTAGAGGCGAAAGTAATTTTTGATCCATAAACAGCTCCAAAGGAGTAGTAAGAGAGTTATTAAGAGCAACACCTAGTAAAAAAGGATTAGCAGAACCATAGTTCGAAACACTACCGGGATCATAGATCATAGGAGCTTCTAAGACTGTTTTTAACCAATTTTGCGATTGTTGATAATTGTTTTCTGAAGCAATAGAATTACGATCAATCCCAAAATCAATCGCATCTATGCCAGAACTCATAGTTAGTAAATGGGTTAGACTAATCTTTGATTTGATAGAATCTTTTGTGTATTGATATTGTTTAGGGATGTAATTATAAATACTTTGATCCACATCTTCAATTATTTTGTGATCAATTGCAATACCAATCATAGCAGATGAAATACTTTTAGAAGCTGATCGTTGATCATGAGAGATATTTTGATTATAAGAATAAAAGTAGTTTTCATAAACTATTTTCTTTTCTTTGGCTACTAGAACACTGTGCACATGAGTAAGTGATTTTTTTTGAATACTATCCTCCATACTATTCAAAATGCTGCGATTTATAGTATAGGAATTTAAATCAGCTATTTCCCAGCCATCATTAGATGTAAAGTTTTTATTGGTTACATCAGAAATTGGTTTTGCTGTTCCTATTTCCCATTCGCCTTGTGACTTTTTAAAAGAAACAGTTGTTATTTTTTTTTCAGCAAGTATAATGCTCATTTTGATCGTTTCAGGTTCTAATTTTCCTTCAAACCGAAGCCCAGTTTTAAAATCAATAAATGAGATGGTATCTTCTTTTTTTCTAAAATTGGTGCACCATGTTCCTGTGAAACGTTGATCTCCAAAAAAAGGATAAGCTTCAAAACGATCACCTTCTATATTTTCAACACTTAAGAACATAGATTGGGATATGAGTTCACCTACCATGAGAATATTCCATTCTCCAGTATATATATTATTTTTTACGTTTTTAAGTAAAAGATGATAGCTAAGTATGCCTGAAGTTAAAAAACCATTGATATTGTTTTTTTTATCATCAATTGTACCTCTGAATTTTAGATTGCCAGGTAAATCAAATGAGATATGCTTTTTAGATTTTGATTCGACTACCTTATCTATGATATAATTATGATTAGAGATTTTGAGTCGATAGTTTTGATGGCTCAGAGGTTCAATGGTAACTGTAAAATTGAAAGTGTTTTTATCATCAATTATGCCTTCCCATTGTCCTTTGTATGAGCTTATATCGGCTTGAGAATAGATGGTGTGAAAAGCTAATATTAGTGTTCCTAAAAATAATCCTAAATTGTGATTCATTGTTTTTTATGCAAAGATTAAATCTTTTGAATTTTTAAAATTGTATAAAATTAACATTGAAGTAGTTTTTTTCTATATTTTTCAGATGTTATATCATAAACACTCTCGAAGATCTTTGTTACCATAAATAAGATTCTTTTTGAAATAGCGAAAGAGGGTTTTTTGAGAGGGGGTTTTGGTTTTTATGCTTGTTAAGAATAATTACTCGAATGCTATAATCTCCAAATAAAAATACACACATACCAATTCATTGGGTATATGTGTATTTTATTTATGTATTGTTTTTTTTAAGATTTAGGAACCGGAAATCCTCTATCTTTCATTAAAGCTTCAATCTTAGCATCACGTCCTCTAAATTTTCTATATGCCTCAGCAGGGTCTATAGCATTACGAGGGGCAAAGAGGTATTTTACCAATTTGGCAGCAACTTCTTTATCATAAAATCCTCCAGGTGCTTCGGCAAAAGCCTCTGCAGCATCAGAGGTAAGTACATCTGCCCACATATATCCGTAATAGGCAGTTGCATATCCTTCGCCAGAGAATACATGACCAAAATGCGGAGTACGATGACGCATAACCAATTCATTTGGCATGTTTAATTCTGCTAAAGTCTCTTTTTCGAATTTGTCTACATCAATATTTGTAGGATCCGCAATGTGAAATTTCATATCCATTAAGGCTGAGGCTAGATACTCTGTGGTAGCAAACCCTTGGTTAAAGGTAGCGGCTTTTTTGATTTTGTCAACCAGTGCTTTAGGCATTGGTTTTCCTGTTTCGTAGTGCACTAGATAATTGTCGATTACTTTATCTGTCGATAACCAGCGTTCTAATAATTGAGATTGAAATTCTGTATAGTCACGCACCCCGCCATTAAGAGTAGGATATCTCACCTCTGAAGCGAAGAAGTGTAAAGCGTGACCAAATTCATGGAAAAAAGTTGTAGCGTCATCCCAAGATACTAGAACAGCTTCTCCTGGTGCTGGTTTTACAAAATTAGAATTGTTAGATGCTAGTACATTTCTTTTCCCATCAAAAGTAGTATGACTTCTATAGGTATTTGCCCAAGCTCCAGATCTTTTTCCAGTTCTGGCAAATGGATCAAGATACCAAAGCCCTATATGGTCTCCAGAAGTAAGGTCATTTACTTCCCAAACTTTTACATCCTCATGAAAAACAGGAACTTTACCATCTTCAATGGGAGTGAATTTAAAATTAAACAATTCACCAGCTACAAAAAACATGGCTTCTCTTAATTTATCTAATTGAAGATATTGTTTTACTTCATCAGAATCAAGATCATATTTTTTCTTTCTTACTTTTTCTGCATAGTAGCGATAATCCCATGGCTCGATAGTAATGTTATCCCCATTTGCATTGGCTACAGCTTGCATATCAGCAACTTCTTCTTTTACTCTGGCAATTGCTGCCGGCCATACGGCATTCATTAACTTCATTGCATTTTCAGGGTTCTTGGCCATACGGTTTTGTAATCTCCAATCGGCATAATTTTCATACCCCAGTAATGCGACACGCTCTTTTCTTAATTTTAGGATTTTAGCAATATTTTCGTTATTGTCTTTGTCATCTCCATTGTCACCCCGAGAGTAGTAATTTTTCCATACTTTTTCTCGTATTGTGCGCTCGTTAGAATAGGTGAGAAAAGGATCCATTGAAGATCTGGTATTAGTTATTGCATATTTTCCTTCGTGTCCTTTATCTGTAGCTGCTTTTGCATACGCTTTGATTAAAGGATCAGATAAGCCGCTTAGCTGATCTTTAGTAAGATAGGTTACGTATCCTTCTTCATCTGCCAAAACATTATTAGAAAAATTAGTGTATAAACCTGATAACTCTTTATTGATAGCTGCATAGCGTTTCTTTTTTTCTTCGTCTAGCTCTGCACCATTCATAGCAAATGACTCATATGTAAGTTGTACTACACGTTGTTGATCTTCTTCTAAAGGAGTTTTTAGTGAATTATCATAAACAGTTTTGATGCGCTGAAATAGTTTTTGATTTTGTGATATTTTAGAATTAAAATCAGAAAGTATGGGAGCCATTTCTTTTTGAACTTCTCTAAATTCTGGAGAAGACATATTGCCACTTAAGATACCATAGTATGTAAATACACGGTTAAGTTCTGCTCCTGCTCTTTCTAAAGCAACAATGGTGTTGTCAAATGTGGGGGGCTCTGGATTATTGGCTATATCATCTATTTCTCGAAGATTGAGCTCCATTCCTTTTTCTAGAGCTGGTTTCACATCGGTTACGCTCATTTTATCAAAAGCTGGAGTACCTCCATAAGGACCAGTCCATTCTTTTAATAAAATATTTGCGGTCTCTTCTGTTTCGGTTACCGTTTCCACAGTTTCTTTCTTTTGATTACAACTGGAAAAAAGCACAATGGCAGATAATGTCATTGTCTTAAAAGCTGTTGAGAGTTGTGACTTAATCATGGTTATTTAATTTAAATTCTAAATTTATTGTTATTTGCAAAGAAGATAGCATTTACAAAGAAAAGCTTCCCGTTTTCCCAGAAGGATCTAAACAAAGGGTTGTCTACCATATAAATAATACTTCCATTACCTATTCTTGTTTCGCCAAAAATGAGTGAGTTGCCCAAACCTTTTAGAGCATCGTTACCAGCAAACCCTGACACTTTTTGTTGTTGCTCTATGTATGCTACATTATATCCGTTTTTTAAGAATTTTAAAGAATCACTTCCTAGTTTCAAACTAAAGTATGTATCGTTATACCCAAAAGCCATTGGATGAGACGAATCTACTTTGGTTTTAAAAATACTTCCTGTAATAAAATCTGTTACACTTGCACGTTCTCGTTGATCATAAGGGGTTAGGTTACCAATAGAATCTTTTTCCTTTTTATCAGATTTATTTTTTTTGAGATCAAACCCTTCTTTATCAACAAATGTATTTACTGCATTGGCAAGAGCAATTATTTTTCCTCCTTGACTGACCCATTCTTTTAATTTATTCAAAATGTTTTTGTCAAAATACCCATCGTAATACCCATTTGGTAGTATGAGAACATCATATTGATTAAGATTTATGTTTTTAAAATATTTAGTATCTATTGATGTCGTAGGAAATTTAAGTTGCTGTTCAAAGAAATACCAAATTTCACCATAGCTCAAAGAAGAAGTGTAGTCACCTTTAAGGACTGCGATTTTTTGATTGTTGATCAGTTTTACGTCTGGAGAGCCAAAGTCTACACCTTTGGTTGCAAAACTGGTTGAAGAAGTATATAATTTTCGGTTATGCTTATTCGCAATATCGACAACTTCTGTATCATAGTTTTTATTCTTACGATTATCACTTTTGGTAATGATAAGGCTTCCTTTTTTAAAATTTTCTGAGCCATTACTAAAATCTTTCTCACTAAAACGGACTCTAATATTATGTTTTAGTAAATCAGCCATAAAGGCAGCATCGTTTATACTATTCCATTTGGCAATATAGCCTGGACCATTAGGGTTTATTGTGTTATTAAAGGTGTTTTCTTTTCTGTTTCCATCGGTAGAAACCAGTGTAGTAGAAGCGATAGCATCTAATCCATAGGCATGAGGAACACTCCAGGCAGTAATATCATAGGTGAGGGGATCATTTAGTTTGGCATCAGGTTCAAAAAGTACTTTTACCATTTTACCTTTGGGTTGGTTTGTACTTACAACTAGTGCTCCTTTTGCATTCATACTCCCTTGCTTATTTTCTTTAAAACTAAAACCAGATACCTTTGCAGCATTGGTAAACCCATATTTAATTTGATGTTTGTCTAGTAAGCTTGTTAAGGAGTTAATTTTATCAGCTTCTCCTTTTAGGACATAACTTTTGTATTTCTGATTAGAATTGGTAAAGAATTTTTTAAACTCAGTATTAAGTTTTACGGCTTGTTGAGATGATATTTCTACAGTAGATAACCCTGTTGTAGTATGATGTAAGGCTCTGTCTTTTAAGGTTAGAATATAACCTTCATCAGTTTGAATACCTAAACCTGCCCGACCATGTCCTGCTTGTTCATAGGTCATTCCGATAGCTCCCATAAAAGTAGGATAGGTATCTCCGTAGCTAGGATATAGTAGATCAAAACGTTCTCGGGTAAAAAACAACCATCCTTCCGCATCAAAATATCTAGCATGATTTTTTCCGATTTGAGTCTGAAAATCTTTCTGCCACGGCGTTATAATTTCATGAAAAGGCTCTGCAGCAGGAGCAAAATAATATGGTTCATTAATCCCTTGTTCATGAAAATCTACATGTATATGAGGCATCCAGTCATTATATATTTTTAATCGTTGTCGAGACTCCACCTGAGTTGCCCAAGCCCAATCACGATTAAGATCAAATAGATAGTGATTTGGTCTTCCTCCTGGCCAAGGTTCATTGTGCTCTGAGGCAGATTGATCAGTCTGATATGGAGTGGCTTTTACTTGGTTGTACCAATTTACATAGCGGTCACGTCCATCTGGGTTGATACAGGGATCTATGATAACCACTGTATTTTGTAACCAAGCAGTTTTGTTTGTGATCAGTTCATAAACAGTTTTCATGGCAGCCTCAGTACCAGATGCTTCATTACCATGGACATTATAACTTAACCAAACTATTGCAATTTCAGGATTAGAAGTACCCTCAGCAAGACCAATATTTTTTAGATTATCAAGCCTTATGTTTTCAATATTTTTTAAATTCTCTTCAGAAGAGACTATTGCATATGTTAATGACCTACGTTCGTTTGTTTTTCCGTACGTATGATAAGTGACCATATTGGAGTGATTGGCAATATGGTTAAAATAATTTACAACATCTGCATGGCGTGTAAATTGGTCACCAATGTTATATCCTAAAAATTCTGAAGGAGATTGTAAATTGTTTTGAGAGTAAGTTAAGCATGTCGTTACGACAAAAAGTGAGATGATTAGTTTTTTCATTGACTGAAGAATTCATTTTAAAATGGTAAAATACCGAGTTATCTTTAGGATATAATCTGTATTAACTAAAATTTAGGATTTGAAATAATCTATAACTAAGAAAAGTATGATTTGAAAGCTTTTTAACTATAAAATGGAGCTTAATATTAAAAAAAATATAAAAAAATAAATGAAATGACAATCTGATGTATATTTAACCTCTCAAAAAAAATGTTTATGCCCAGTGACTGTATTCCGTTTCGTGATACGAATTATTTTTCATCTCTGATTTGTGACTATTTGGATCAAAAACCCGAATTGAAACCATTTTATAATCGTTTTCCTAAAATAGAAAACTTTAAAGATCAAATTAAAGAAAAAGAAGAATCATTCCCTGATCAGAATAGAGAAGTACTGGTGCAAGCATTAAGGAAGCAGTATAATTCTACCGTTTGTTCTGATCGTACTTATGAAAATATAAAATCATTAGAGAAATCAACAACTTTTACTGTTGTTACAGGGCACCAACTAAACCTTTTTACAGGGCCATTATATTTTTTGTATAAAATAATTTCAACAATAAACCTTACTAAAATTTTAAAAGAGAAGTACCCTGATTATGATTTTGTTCCTGTGTATTGGATGGCAACAGAAGATCATGATTTTGAAGAGATTAATTATTTTAATCTTTTTGGGAAAAAAATACGTTGGAATAAAGAGGATGGTGGAGCTGTAGGAATTTTTGATACAGAAGGGTTAGATAAAGTTTTTGAGATTTTTTCTTCTGAAATAGGGGTAGGAAAAAATGCAGAACAGCTTAAATCTTTGTTTAAAGAAGCTTATCTACAGCATACTAATCTTGCTGAAGCTACGCGATATTTGGCTAATGAGTTATTTAAGGAATATGGGCTAGTTATTGTAGATGGAGATGATAGAGAGTTAAAAAGGATGTTTATTCCATTTGTAGAAAAGGAATTAACAATGCAAGCTGCATATACTAATGTATTACCTAAGGCAAAAAAATTAGAAGCAGAAGGATATAAGGTACAGGTAAACCCCCGAGAAATTAATTTGTTTTACTTGGGAGAAGGGCTACGAGAAAGGATTGTCAAAAAAGAAGAAAAATATTATGTAAACGAAACAGAAATCTCCTGGAGCGAAAGTGAAATCCTAAAAGAGCTCGGTACATCTCCAGAAAAATTTAGTCCTAATGTAATGATGCGCCCTTTGTATCAAGAAGTTATTTTACCTAATCTCTGCTATATTGGAGGAGGGGGAGAGCTGGCATATTGGTTGGAGCTGAAAGATTATTTTAAAGAAATGCAGGTTGCTTTTCCAATGTTATTACTACGTAATTCAGTTTTGATACAAACCAAAAAACAGGCAGAAAAAATAGAGAAACTTAATGTGTCAGATATAGAGTTGTTTTTAAAACAACACGAATTAATAAATAGAAAAGTACGCAGGATATCTAATATTGATATTAATTTTGATCCTCAACGCAAATATTTAAAAGAACAGTTTGAAGTGATGTATGAGCTGGCTAACCAGACAGATGTTACTTTTTATAAGGCAGTAAAAGCCCAAGAGGTAAAACAACTTAAGGGATTAAAAACTTTAGAAAAACGATTACTCAAAGCTCAAAGGCGTAAGTTAAGTGACCATGTAAAACGATTGACAACGTTACAAAATGAACTTTTTCCAAATCAGAGCTTACAAGAGCGTAATCAAAACTTTACAGAACTTTATTTGGAATATGGTGCCTCGCTAATTCCAATGTTAGTTGAGTATTTAGATCCGTTAAAGGGCGAGTTTTTGATTCTAAAGAATTAATAGGTGATTTTTTTTGTATTGCGTAAATGTAAATGATGTTATATAAGTATAATTTTAATCATATATTCATTCTGGTTTTGTAGTTAAACAAGTTCTTTTTTAATCCAGTTAGGATTTTTAATCCACTTGGTGCTTTTGATCCAGCTGCCTTGAGCTTCATTTTTCTTTCTATAGGGATCCGTGTGTTTTCTTATAAATTCTAGAATAGAGATTGTAAGAGCTTCATTTTTTTTAGGGAATTTAGAATTAGGTGTCTTACTTTTAAATATTGGGTTGTCAGCTGTTTTTGTGGTAATAGAAGGGAATGATGGATTAGAGATTTTTGTAGAATATTCGGTGTTGTTTGCAAAACATTTGGGATTAGAAAGAAGGATAAGTATTATAAAAAGTTTAAAAGTAAAAAAGTTCATCACAATTGGGGTTTAAGAGGTTTATGGGATAAATTTAAAACGATTTAACTGCTTATAATATTAATATCGATAGAAAACAATTAAGTGACGATGAGTGGTTGTTTTGCTTAGATGGAGGATTCAGGATTTTTATCAAATCTATAGTTGTAAAATACTATTAAAAAAATAATGAATGAATCAAATGAATTGGTGGTGTAAGCATTCTATTGTGGAGATATCAGTTTAGATATTTATAGAAACAGGGATAGTATTTTAAGATCAAGATGTAAAATAGGTACTTCTCCAGCTGTTATTTTCCTTTTTAAAGAGCACACGTGTGTGATCTGGTCTTTTTAAACGAAGATATTCAATATGATACGGACTCAATGTTATTACAGAAAAAGAGTGTTTTCTTTCTAGGTAGTCTATAGAAGCAGTATTTTTGGTTTCTTTCTCCAGAAGTACTTGTGAGGTATACTCTTTTTTTAATTTTTTAGGAACTTGCCTCCACATAGATTGTAATATTTTATCATTTGTGATGATTTCGGCTTTGGCAAGGAGAGAGACCTGAAGAGACCTTTCTGTATCAGAAAATAATAGGCTAACTGAGTTATCTTTACTAATATGTGTGATTTTTTTAGACCTTTTATCAGTATATATGGTCAGGTTTAACATTTCATCAATCTTACGTAGTACAACAGTTCTCATTCTGGGGTTGCCATCAATATCAGATGTTGCTAAGGTGAAATGCCTAAAAGGGTGACTAGAAATATCAATCGCATTTTTAAAATCGTTTATAATAGAAGAAAAGATAATTCTTGTCATAGAATATTTTTTCTTAAAGTTACATGATTTTATACGGGTTAACAAAAGTTAAAAACGTAGAATAATTGCTGTGAAAATGTAAGTATATAGGTTTTTTTTTACAGAAGTATAAAGCTCAGTAAAAATGAATTAGAAATATTATTGAAAATTATTCCAAAAAAGGATTTCGGGGGTTATAATTTAATTTTATTTTTGCCTATGCAAAACAACGTACTTATTTTAGATTTTGGATCGCAATATACTCAACTCATCGCAAGAAGGGTGAGAGAGTTAAATATGTATTGCGAAATACACCCTTTTAATAACCTACCAGAAAACGTATCAGATTTTAAGGCAGTAATCCTATCAGGTTCGCCTTTCTCTGTTAGAGGAGAAGATGCTCCACATCCGGATTTATCAGAGATTAGAGGTAAGAAACCTCTGCTAGCGGTCTGTTATGGAGCTCAATACCTGGCTCATTTTAGCGGAGGAGAAGTTGCTCCTTCTAATACGAGAGAATATGGTAGAGCAAATTTATCTTTTGTAGAGAAAGATGAGCAGTTTTTCGAAAACATTGCAATAGGCTCTCAAGTATGGATGAGTCATAGTGATACTATAAAAAAATTACCTACAGGAGCAGTACGGTTAGCAAGTACAAATGATGTAGAGAATGCAGCATATAGAATCGAAAATGAAGATACTTATGCTATTCAATTTCATCCCGAAGTATATCATTCTACAGATGGAAAAAAACTTCTGGAAAACTTTTTGATCAAAATTGCAGATGTAACTCCCGATTGGACTCCCGATTCTTTTGTAGATGCTACGGTAGCTGACCTTAAAGCTAAGCTAGGAAATGATAAAGTAGTGTTAGGTTTAAGTGGTGGTGTGGACTCTACAGTTGCGGCTGTATTATTGCATAAAGCTATAGGAGAAAACCTGCACTGTATTTTTGTAAATAACGGATTACTTCGAAAAAATGAATTCTCTTCTGTATTAAAACAATACGAAGGTATGGGGCTTAATGTAAAAGGTGTAGATGCTTCGGCACGCTTTTTGGATGCTCTTGCAGGAGAAAGTGACCCAGAAGGGAAACGAAAAATTATTGGAAAGATTTTTATTGAAGTTTTTGATGATGAAGCGCATAAAATAGATAATGCAAAATGGTTAGGACAAGGTACAATTTATCCAGACGTTATTGAGTCAGTATCGGTTAACGGACCTTCTGCAACCATCAAATCTCATCATAATGTAGGGGGATTACCCGATTTTATGAAACTAGAAGTAGTCGAACCATTACGTATGCTATTTAAAGATGAGGTGCGTAGAGTTGGAGCTTCGATGGGACTTGATCCAGAATTATTAGGAAGACATCCTTTTCCTGGCCCAGGATTGGCAATACGTATTTTGGGAGATATTACTCCAGAGAAAGTTAATATATTACAAGAGGTTGATGCTATTTTTATAAATGGACTGAAAGAAAGTGGATTGTATAATAAAGTATGGCAAGCCGGTGCAATTTTGTTGCCAGTACAAAGTGTTGGTGTAATGGGAGATGAGCGAACCTATGAAAATTGCGTTGCTTTAAGAGCTGTAGAAAGTACAGATGGAATGACAGCAGATTGGGTAAACCTTCCATACGAATTTCTACAAAAAACTTCTAATACAATAATAAACAGAGTAAAAGGCGTTAATAGAGTAGTATATGATATTAGTTCTAAGCCTCCCGCAACGATAGAATGGGAATGATTGGATTTAGTTGAATTAGGAATTAAGGGGAATAAAAAAATAAATTAGATAAATACATGAAAAAGTTTTTATTGATCTTTTTGTTGTTGATCATGTCAGGATCAATTTATGCACAGCAATATAAAAGTCATAAGGTAGAAAAAGGAGAAAATGTATATAGAATAGCAAAACGATACAATGTAACTCCTGAAGCTATATACAAAATAAATCCAACAGCAAAAAGTGGAATTAATGAAGGTGAGATTTTGGCTATCCCAGTGATAGATGATCAAGAATATAAAACACATGTCGTAGAAAAAGATGACACGGTATATAGTTTATCTAAAAAATATAATATAAGTACAGAGACTATCTATTTACTTAATCCAGAAGCAGACAAAGGTATAAATATTGGTCAAATTCTTAATGTAGGTAAAATTGATAAAGAAAAAAACATTCCTATTGATGGTGTTTCCGAAGTTGGGAAAAATAAAATACTAGATAGTTTAAAAGCAGTTCCCCAAGAACGAAAAATTGTGCGGTTTATAACGCACAAAGTAAGAAAAAAAGAAACCTTGTATGGTATCGCTAAAACTTACAAAATTACGGTTGAGGATATAAAGAAGAATAATAAAAGACTATATTCTGAACAAATTAAGAAGAAAGACAAATTAAGAATACCCGTCTTTGCAGATGACTCTTCAAACAATCAAGTAATCGATGGTGGAGCTAATACCAGATTGTCTACGACAACCAGATATACTATCCAGCCAAAAGATACTAAGTATGGTATCGCTAGAAGGCATGGGATTACTACAGGTGAGTTAGAAAAACTTAATCCTAATATGGGGACTGGTTTTCCTGTTGGAATGCAAATTACGGTTCCTACTACGGTTTTTGTTTCTTTAAAAGATGCTGTACAGCCAGGTTTTGAGTTGTATGAGGTTAAGCCAAAGGAAACTATTTTTCGTATCTTACACCGTACTGGTATCTCCTCTGATTCATTGTTTAAAATGAATCCATATTTAAGAGATGGTTTGAAAGCCGGAATGGTTATTACAATCCCGAAAGATACCCTAACTGTTGTTACAGGTTTAACTAAAGAAAATTATATTGATTTGGGGAATAACCTATATAATTTTTCTCCGAAAAAGGTAGCGATTATGTTGCCTTTTAGTTTAGATGCTTTAAATTTTGATGCAAGAAAAGAAACAGAAGGATATCTTAAAAGCAAGCAAAGCCTTCGGATTGCATTAGATCTCTATAGTGGAATTCTGATAGCCGTAGATTCTGCAAAAACTAAAGGGATTACCACAGAACTTAATGTTTTTGATACTCAAAAAGGTAATAATAAGGATTATCTTAAAAAGATAGTTAATGAAAATGATTTTGATAGCACAGATGTAGTAATTGGTCCTTTGTATCAGACTAATGCAGAGGTTGTTGCATCTGAACTAAAAAAATACAACACACCAGTATTTTCACCTGCTTCGAGAAAAGAATCAGATTTGTATGATAATTTTTTTCAGACAAGACCGACAAATGTAGTATTGCAGGATAAGATAATCTCTTTTGTAGAAAAGGATTCTACAGATAAGAATATTATAATTATTGTTCAGCAAGGAACAAAGTATAAAGAAATTAAAGAAAAATTAGTCGCCAAATTTCCTGAAGCCAAGATTGCTAGGATTGAAAAAGGAAATTATCTTTATGAAGTGAGACTTAATAAAGTGCTAAGTAAAAATAAACCTAATTGGGTTTTTCTGGAGTCAAATGATGTTGCTATGATAAGTAATGTTATCCCATTGCTTAATGCTAAGCTAGAGGATTATGATATTACTCTGTTTACTTCTGATAAGAACAATGCCTTCGATAATGATAATATCAAAAATGAACACTTGTCTAAATTACATATGCATTATCCATCTGTAGATAAAGAGTTTGATGATAAAGGGATTGAGGAAGAAGAGGTGAAAATTACGCCATTTGCAAAAAAGTATAAAGAAAAATATGGAGTTGATCCTAATAATTGGGCTATCCGAGGCTTTGATATAGCATATGATGTTTTGATGAGATTAGGAACTGCAGACGACCTTTATCACTCTGCTTCTTTTGAAGGGACTACAGAGTATGTCGAGAACAAATTTAGGTATTCCAAAAAACTCATAGGAGGGTATCATAATAACGCTGCTTACCTTATTAAATTTGATGATGATCTAAAATTGACCTTAGTCGAATAATTTTTTTTTAAATTTCAATAAACATTGTTATATTAGGCTAATATTTAGAGAAAAAAGATTAAATATAAGGTGTATTAGTATTGTAATTTGGGAATATTTCTAATACTATGTAAAAACATATATTAATAGATAAAAAAAAAAGTTTTTTTTATATATCTTTGATATTGTTCAGGTTGCCTTTTTTTAGTTTTTTTTTAATTAGGGATCTCTGGCATTATAATTGTTTAGGGAAACATAGGAAAATGAATTAGGGATAGATTCTGTAAGTTGTGTATGGTTAAAAGTGCATATGTCATCTTTAGAAACTATAATAAAAGCTGTTTTGTAGAGTGCTAACAATATTTGCCCCATATTGTATCTTTTAGCACCTGTAATAGGCAAGGATATAACTTTTATTTGGGCATAATTGTTTGCAATTATGAGTAAGTGTATTACTATTATTTTATTTTTATTTATTGCCAATACCAATGGTTATGTAGGTAAGTTCTCGTATACAGAAAGAAGTGAATTGGATTGGTCTGATTTTAGAGGGAAACCAGATCATAATAGTACTTATGATTCGGCTGTTAATACAGGAATTACTTATCAATGGTCGTATGGTAAAGATAAAGGAGAGATCGAATTAAATTATCAGGTAGATAGCTTTTGCTACCCTTCTTTGTCATGGGTTAAAAGAGGACAAATGTCAGATAGCCTTCTTTCACACGAGCAGTTGCATTTTGATATCTCTGAATTACATGCCAGAATAATGCGAAAGAGATTAAAAGAATATAAGGCAGGAAAAAATATAAGAAGAGATCTTAATAAGATGTATAAGTTAGTTGAAAGAATGAGAATAAATATGCAAGAAAGATATGATGAAGAGACAGATCATTCAAGAAATCAAGAGGCTCAAAAAAAGTGGGAAAAAAAGGTAGAAACCTTAATGTGGTATTATAGAGGTTTTACTAAATAATATTCTTTTCAGAACACATGGAAATCCAAATCCAAAAGGATTTTTTAATCAAGTTAGCACATACCAAAATGCCTTTTGGTAAATATAAAGACCGATATCTTATTGATCTTCCAGAGTACTATATTGTATGGTATCATAATAAAGGCTTCCCTAAAGGAGTGTTGGGGCAACAACTACAAACAGTATACGAATTAAAGCTTAATGGGTTAGAGTACTTAATTAGAAATATTAAGAAAATGTAGTCATAGCTTTTTGTTTTATATTCCCTAAACATGTTCTTTTTTAATCTAGTACTATATGGCTTTCTGAGTACTAATTTTTGTCACCTACTTTCGTGTGTTTGTAATCTGTTATGAGTATAAAAGATTTTTAGATTGAATAAAAAAACGCCAGATTTTAATCTGGCGCTATGTATGTTTACATATACAATATTTTAAGAAGCTGATTCAGCGATCTCAGAAAATATATCTACATCAACTTGATTTTTAATTAAATCTTCAAATGTCTCTCGTTTACGAATCAGATGTGCTTTTCCTTCATGCCATAGTACCTCTGCTGGGCGATAACGTGAATTGTAATTACTCGACATAGAATAACAATAGGCACCAGCATTTTTAAAAGCAATGGTGTCACCTTCATTAATCTCAGGAATTCTTCGGTTTGTAGCAAAAGTATCAGTTTCGCAAACATATCCTACTACAGAATAAAATCGCTCTTTTCCGTTTGGATTAGAGATGTTTATAATATCATGGTGCGCATTGTAAAACATAGGGCGGATTAAGTGGTTGAAACCACTATCAATCCCAGCAAAAACAGTAGAAGTAGTCTGTTTAATAACATTTACTTTAGCTAAAAAGTACCCTGCTTCACTTACCAGAAATTTACCAGGTTCAAAACCAAGTATTAACTCTTTACCATATTCTTTGCAAAAAGCATTAAATCGTTTGGTCATCTTATTGCCAAATTCTTCGATATTAGTTTCAATATCTCCTGATTTGTAAGGTACTTTAAAACCACTTCCAAAATCAATAAAATCAAGATTTTTGAAATTCATTGCGGTTTCAAAAAGTATTTCGCATGCTCGTAAAAATACTTCGATATCTAAGATATCACTACCTGTGTGCATGTGTATTCCGTTAATACGCATTCCTGTATTCTCTACAATTCTTAGAATATGAGGAATTTGATGAATTGATATGCCGAATTTACTGTCTATATGACCAACTGATATTTTACTGTTTCCTCCTGCCATCACATGTGGATTCATACGAATACATACTGGGATATTAGGGTGTTTTGTGCCAAATTGCTCAAGAATAGAAAGGTTGTCAATATTTATTTGAACACCTAAAGCAGCCACTTCTTCTATTTCTTCAAGTGAAACTCCATTGGGAGTGAAAACAATATTATTTGGTTTAGCGCCAGCTTTGAGACCTAGTTGAACTTCTTGAATAGAAACAGTATCTAGTCCCGCACCTAATGAATTCATTAGCTTTAAAACAGCAATATTCGATAACGCCTTAACAGCATAGTTAAGTTTGAGCTGTTTGACTTTCTTAAATGCGTCTGTTAGACGATTATACTGTGAAGTAATTTTTGAGGAGTCATACACATATATAGGACTTCCGTACTCTTTTGAAATTGCTAATAAATTTTCATTTTCCATCGTGTCACAAATTTAAGCCTACGAAATTATCAATAAAATTAGAGATATTGATGTCTTGCAAAGAAAAAATCTATCACTAAAGTAGATTTTTAGACTATTAACTTGTTTTTAAGGTGTATAAACATCGTTTATTTAGTATTTTTAATAAAAAAACATGTTACCTCTTTTTCCATTAAAAACAGTTGTTTATCCAGGAGAGCGTTTACCATTACATATCTTTGAAAAAAGATATCAACAGCTAATTAATGACTGTGAGAAGGATGGTGTTTTGTTTGGGATACCTACTTATATTGATGAAAAATTGGATTATGGTACTGAGATAAAACTTCAAAAAATTGCAAAGAGATACCCAAAGGGAGAAAAAGATATTGTATGTATAGGGACCAGAATTTTTAGAATCAAAAAGTTTTATCAACAATTCCCTGGTAAACTTTATGCAGCAGGAGATGTTGAGTTTTTAAAAGATGATGAAGGTAGTGAAGAAGAATTGCAAGAAGAATTGCTTAGGAATATCGCAATTTTATATATAGAACTTACTATAGACAACCCTCCTATATTTAGTATTCCATTTGTGAGTTATCAAGTAGCTCATAAGATTGGTTTGGCGTTGCATCAGGAGTACCATTTGTTAAAGCTCCGAAACGAATCAGAAAGGTTAAGTTACCTTATAAAGCATCTTAAAGTTACGATCCCTATTGTAAGAGAGATGAATAGGGCTAAAGCGGTTATTAAGATGAATGGACATTTTAAGAACTTCGATCCTTTAGATTTTGAAGACTTTAGGTTGTAAAATTGGCATAGTAAGATAAGGATAGGTTGCTGTCTTTATGAGGGAGTTTGCCTAATAAAAAGAAGCTAACTTTTTTTACCACAAAAGATTGGCACAGTAACTTCACTTTTCATATTTTTGGAACTCCTAAAAAAGGCAAAAAAAAACATTATGAATTTACACGAGTATCAGGGTAAAGAGATATTAAACAGCTTTGGGGTGCGTATTCAGCGTGGTATTGTAGCGCAAAACGCAAATGAGGCTGTAGCAGCGGCAAAACAACTTACTGCAGAAACGGGGACAGGATGGCATGTGATTAAAGCACAAGTTCATGCTGGAGGACGAGGAAAAGGTGGTGGAGTTAAGTTAGCTAAAAACCTTCAGGAAGTAGAAGAAATTGCAGGACAGATTATCGGAATGAATTTAATCACTCCTCAAACTTCTGCTGAAGGGAAAAAAGTACACCAAGTATTAGTTGCAGAAGATGTGTATTATCCTGGAGATAGTGAACCGGATGAATTTTATATGTCTGTGTTGCTAAATCGTACTTCAGGACGTAACATGATTATGTATTCTACAGAAGGTGGAATGGACATTGAAACTGTTGCAGAAGAAACTCCACACTTGATTTTTACAGAAGAAGTGGATCCTGCAGTTGGATTACTTCCTTTTCAAGCAAGACGTGTAGCATTTAATTTGGGATTAAGTGGTGCTGCGTTTAAGGAGATGACAAAATTTGTAATGGCATTATATACTGCTTATGTTAAATCTGATGCTTCTTTATTCGAAATCAACCCTGTTCTTAAGACTAGTGATAGTAAGATTATGGCGGTGGATGCCAAGGTAACTTTGGATGATAATGCACTTTATCGTCATAAGAACTATGTAGATATGCGTGATATTCGAGAGGAAAACCCAATCGAAGTTGAAGCAAAAGAAGTTGGACTTAACTATGTAGATCTAGATGGTAATGTAGGTTGTATGGTAAATGGTGCAGGTCTTGCAATGGCTACAATGGATTTGATTAAGCAAGCAGGTGGAGAACCAGCAAATTTCCTTGATGTAGGAGGTACTGCAGATGCAAAACGTGTAGAAACGGCATTTAGAATTATTTTAAAAGATCCTAATGTTAAAGCTATTCTTATTAATATTTTTGGAGGTATCGTACGTTGTGATAGAGTAGCGCAAGGTGTGGTAGATGCATATAAAAATATGGGTGACGCAATAAAAGTGCCTATTATCGTTCGTTTGCAAGGAACTAATGCAGATATAGCAAAAGAGCTTATTGACAATAGTGGATTAGATGTGCAAAGTGCGGTTCAGTTTCAAGAAGCAGCTGACAAAGTACAAGCTGTATTGGCATAATGAGCTAATAAGTTTTTATTATAGATATATGAGAAGCGATCTTACTTTGGGTCGCTTCTTTTTTTTGTGTAAGTTGTAAAAAAAAACAGACTCATGAAGAGTAGGGTAGAAGAAATAGTTTTAAGATTGGATATGAACCCTCATCCTGAAGGAGGGTATTATAAAGAAGTGTATAGAAGTAAGCAGGTTATTCCAAAAAATGTTTTAGGAAAAAAGTTTACCGGAGAGCGTTGCTGTTGTACGGCAATCTATTTTCTTCTTACTTCAGATAATTTTTCGGCATTTCATAAAATTAACCAAGACGAGATATGGCATTATTATGAGGGCTCCTCATTATATGTTCATGTAATCGATCCTGCCGGAAATTATAGTAAATATAGTGTGGGAATAAACTTAGATATAGGTGAGTCCCCACAACTAGTAGTGCCTGCTGATTGTTGGTTTGCTTCCGAAGTAAAAAATAAGGATAGTTATTCTTTAGTTGGATGTACAGTGTCGCCTGGATTTGACTTTGATGATTTTGAATTGGCAGATAGAGGAGATCTGATTCAAAAATATCCTGATTGCAAAGATATTATTACTCGTTTAACTAGAGATCAGTAATTCTATGTTCCAACAATGTAATTAATACTTACTGTTGCTAAATCAGAATTTGGGAATTTAGAAAAGTATTTGTCATCACTTTGTAATCCTACTTCTTTAATAACCTTTAGGAAAGAATTGATTTCCAAAATATACTGATCAGAAAACCCGTGAGTAGCATCATATGCAGTAGCTGCAGTTTTGCCAAGATTTTTTGCAGTTAGTTCTGGAGGGATAGTATGAAGTTCTATAACAATTAACCCGAATTTGGAGATATGAGGCGCCCATTTCTTAAAATGATCCTTTAGATTGCGTTCAACATTGTTGTTAAGCAAACGTTTTCCGCGATAGGCAAATGCACCTGTGGATTGACTAGGAGAGTTCAGTTGCGAATTTGGTTCGCTCCATATTCTGTTATGGTCTAAGAATGTTCTTACTGATAATAGGTCTTTTAATTCGATATTGTAATTTTCTTTTAGGTCATTTTGAAGCAAATCGGGGTCGCTAATATCTCCCCAAATTACTTTTGCCCAGATGTCCGCTTGTATTAAGTTAGCTCTGGTAACTTTTAGGGCGGCTTTATTGTAATCTGCTCCTACTAAAAATAGAGGGTAATCATCGAGATGTTTTCCGCGCAGGGTTTTGGATTCGATAACTTCAAACAGGTGAATTAGAAAAGCACCATTGCCACATCCCATGTCCAAAATCCCTTTGGGTTGTTCGTCTAGTGGTCTATTAAAAAGGCTGATAATGATTTCATCGATTTTTTTAAAATAAGAAGCGTGTGCTCCTCCACTTCCCCAAACATTCATTTCGCGATCTACATGTGTTTCAGTGTCGGTTTGTGTATCCCATAGTACATTTGAATTGCCAAATAAAAGAGAATTCATTTGTCTGAACATAGGAATGTAAGAAACCGTAACGCCATATGCAGAGGCTCTTTTTGCAAAAAACAAACCCTTATTAGTAAAAGTGTAATGGTTATTCGATTTACTGAACCAGCCTAGGTGGCACAAAAAGGTTAAGATGGTATCAAAACTTTTAGGAAACTTATGATATTCATCTGCACTAAAAGAAGCTTCCATAAAATATTTATGAAACATACCTCCCATACCAAGATGTACAGTAGTGGGGCCAACCAAAATACCTTCAATATGCTTAAGGATTTGATTTTGAACTACAGTGTTCTCAGAAGTAGAATGTAAACCGAAACGATTTTTATACTTTTCAAACAACTGTTCGAGTTTATGAAAAGGTTCTTGTTCAAATTTTCTAGGGTGAAATTTACCAGAAAACTCTAGTAAATCAACTACCTCTTTATATAGATAAAAATGGTCAAAGGCTAATTTGGAATTCTTGTTGGTTTTTATAGTTACTTTTCCATCGATTGTATTGTAATCCAACCATCCCTGGGCACTGAGAATTCGCAAAGCAACATTTAGATATCCTTCATTAGCATTACAGGAGTCAGCAATTTGAGAAATTGATGATTCTTCATGATCAATTAGATATTGAGTTACCTTGTTTTTAAATAAAGAGTAAGCAACGGGTGCTACAGCTATTCCATCCAAATGACGGAAAAGTTCTTCTCTATATTGCTTTTTTTCTGCAGTTGTAAGCATAAATGCGTAATTAAGTGGTTGTTGGGTATGAGTAATTATATTGTTCCAACCAAATTAAGCATTTATTTCGAAGTAAAAAATGTTAGTTAGTATTCTTGTTTTTGGGTGTAACCTCTTTTTTAGGGGGCATAGGTCCTCTTAAGTGAATTATTAATCCATTTAAAAAATTACGAAGGATCTGATCTCCACACTCCATGTATTTTGGATGACTTTCATTTCTAAAAAAGGCACCAAGCTCACTTTTACTTACTTTAAAATCTACTAGTTTGCAGATTTTTATAATATCATCGTCACGTAATTTGTGCGCAACTCTAAGTTTTTTGAAAATATCATTGTTTGTTAAACCCATGGTGCAAAGGTATATCTTTTGAGCGAAAAATGAGAGTAAAATCTGAAGTTGAATCAAATGAAGAAGTATTAATTTATTACTTTCGACAAAAAAAAGTAATAGACTTATGTATAACAGAGAGGAAAAATTAAGTTTGCTTTCAGAAATGATACAATTTGCAAAAGCTGATAAAAAATTTAAAGAAGAAGAGTATAATTTTATTTTGGCTGTAGCTTTGCAGCTTGAAGTTACAAAGGATGAGGTAGATATTTTGGTAGAAAAAGGAGTGGAAAAAACAAATTTACAATCCGAGTCTCAACGTATTCTTCAGTTTCATAGATTGGTGTTACTTATGAATGTTGATCAGGAGACTTCTCAATTAGAAATTCAAAAAATTAAAGAAATGGGATTGCATATGGGGTTGCGACCAGAAGCAATAGATATGGTTCTTGAAAAAATGTATGAATATCCAAATAAAGTAATTCCGCCTCAAGAGTTAATTGCCATATTTACCAGATTTTATAATTGATAGAAAGGTAAAACATTAAATAAAGTATAAGAAGCTCGTAAAGAAAATTTACGGGCTTTTGTTTTTGTGAGCTTTTGTCATCTAAAAAAAACGGTTTAATGACATTTTGACATTATTACAAAATAAAACAACGACAAAATGTCATTAAAATAGCAATGGAACTCAAATTGATACATACTCATTGAAATTAAAATTTAGGATAACCTTTAAAAAAAAATAAAATGAGTTTAATAAAAAAAACAGACAGATTACCATTTCTTTTAGATGATTTTTTCTCTACAGATTGGCTTGGGGGGACAACCAATGTAAGTAAAATAGGATTTAATACTCCTGCTGTAAATGTAAAAGAAACAGATAATGATTATACCGTAGAACTTGCATCTCCGGGGCTTGTCAAAGAAGATTTTAATATAGAACTAGATAATGATACGCTTACTATTTCTGCTAGTTCTAAATCAGAAAATGACACTAAAGAAGATAATGGTAAGTATACTAGAAAAGAATTTAGCTATAGTACCTTCAAACGATCTTTTAGTTTGCCAGATACTGTAGATTCTACAAGAATAGAAGCTTCTTATGAAAATGGAATATTATTGATTTCAATACCTAAAAAAGAAGAAGCAAAAGTACAACCCAAGAGATTGATTGATATTTTATAATTTGATTTGGTTTTTGTTTAGTTATTGATTTAAGCACCCTTTTTTAATAAAGGGTGTTTTTTTTGTATTTATATGATAACTAGCTCTTTTAGGTTGTGGTCATTAGCTAATATTTTTTTTATTCATAAATAAATTGTATTATTGTGATATCAAAATGATATTATTATGAAAAACGAAAATGAAATAAAAGCGAATAATGGTTATGTAGTATTGGGTATATTGTTGTTAGTAATAATCGCAATGGTAATAGGGATTATTATGACAGAGAACCCCGCTTTTTTGCTTTTAATAGCTGTAATATTATTAATGGTGAAAGGCTTTTTTATAGTCAACCCGAATAGTTCTAAAGTAATGGTACTTTTTGGGGCGTATAAAGGAACAATAAAGAATAATGGTTTCTTTTGGGCTAACCCTTTTTATCTCAAGCAAAAAATATCTTTACGAGCTAGAAATTTTTATAGCGAACGGGTAAAAGTGAATGATAAGATTGGTAATCCAATTTTGATTAATGTAATTTTGGTGTGGAAAGTAAAGGATACCTATAAAGCAGCTTTTGATGTAGATCATTATGAAGAATTTGTGAGAGTGCAAACCGATGCGGCGGTAAGAAAACTTGCAGGTTCTTATCCTTATGATAATTTTGCTGATGGTAAACATGAAGTGACATTATTATCAGGAATGCATGAGGTAAATGAAGCTTTAGAAAATGAAATCACCGAGCGTTTGGCTATTGCAGGAATAGAAGTAATGGAGGCAAGAATAGGATATTTGGCTTATGCTCCCGAAATTGCAAGCGCTATGTTAAAAAGACAACAGGCAGTAGCAATTGTAGCTGCTCGAAAAAAAATAGTCGAAGGAGCCGTTGGGATGGTAGAAGATGCATTATCCAAACTATCAGAAGATGATATAATTGATTTTGATGAAGATAAAAAAGCTTCTATGGTAAGTAATTTGATGGTTGTTTTATGTGGTGATAAAGAAGCAACTCCTGTTATAAATACAGGGACATTACATTCGTAATATATGAGTAAGAAAAAATCATTTGTTCTTAGAATAGACCCTGAAACTTTCAAGTTGATTGAAAAATGGGCAGATGATGAATTTCGAAGTGTTAATGGACAATTAGAATGGATGATTCACAAAAGCCTTAAAGATGCAAAGCGATTGAAATCTAAGAAAAAACCAGACAATCTCAAGGAAGATTAATTGCAGTAAAAGAAGTGTCAGTAATAACTCTGTCTATAAATTTGCGTTTTGATTTACAACGAACTTGTGCTTGATTCTGCGTACCAGATAATAAGCAACTATAAGATTTGGTACCCAGCACAACCAGGCTACTATTCTATAAGCGACGATAAAATCACCAATAGACATAACAAGAAAAGGGAGCCATATTCTAAGAGTGACAGCTGCAAAACATGCAGCGTAGCTGTAATACATCATTGTTTGATGTAGGTGAATCTTCAAGGTTTTGGCGTACCAAAACGCTATAGATGTAGTATACATCCATAGTATTGCTAAGGCAATAAAACCGAGAGATGATATAACTCCGCCAGTTGCAAAGAAACCAATGTAAATTCCAGAAATACCACTTATTAGAACAGTTAAAACATAGATTTTCCCTATTGTTTTATGCAGCTTTGGTTTAGAACTCCTTATGTTATCATTAAACTGAATCCAGCCAATTAGTAGTGCAATCCCACCTGGTATTATATGACTATAGAAGGAGATGTTCCAAATTACACTAGATAGTATTTCAATATTTTTGGAAAAAAACAATCCAAACTCAGAAAGATTAAAAAGATAGGCAAGAGGGTACAGACCAATTACTATACTTAGTAAAGAAAAAATGATTTGGATAATTTTTTTCATGGTTAAGTAACTACAGATCTAACCATTTTTTAAAATTAGAAGTTCGTTCTCTAGAAACAATAACTTGATTCTCATTGACAGGGTTTAACTTTAATAATAATCGGCTATTAAAATAACTATGGATTTCTATCACGGCTTTTACCGATACCATAAATTTTCTATTGATTCTAAAAAAATGAACTGGATCCAGGATATCTTCCAGTTGATCTATTGTGTATTCTATGGGGTATTGTTTACTTGTATGTGAATGTAAAAAGATGACTCCTTCATGAGATTTAAAATATGCAATATCATCTACATTGAATGTATTAAACTGATTTCCGACCTTAACCATGAAACGTCGTTTATATTCTTTTGCGAATAAGTTTTTAATATGTTTCAGCTTATCTTCACTCATTGCCAGACTACTTCCCGTAATGTTTTTTCGATATTTGGATAGTGCACTATTCAAATCTTTTTTATCTATAGGTTTGAGAAGGTAATCTAATCCATTGTACTTAAAACCTCTGATAGCATATTCATTATACGCTGTTGTGAATATTACTGGGGGATGATCTTCTAAGCTATCCAATATATCAAACCCATATCCATCATTTAATTGAATATCCAGGAATATAAGATCGGGTAACGGGTTATTTCTAAACCAATCGCGTCCATTCTCAACAGAAGTGATTTGACCTGCAATTTCTATTTCTGGAGCTAATTCCTTTATAAGGTTAGCTAAACGCCTGGAAGCTATATTTTCATCTTCAACAATTACTGCTGTCATATCAGGAAGCTTTTGTCATTGCTATTTCTTTAATATCCTTTGATAACAGAGGTAGAGCAACTTTAAAGTAACCATTTTCTGTTTCAATCTTTACTTCTTTATTGGTATAAAAAGAATATCTGTTTTTTATATTTTGTAGCCCTAATTGTGTTGATGCTTCTTTTTGCTTCCGTAAGTGGAGATTGTTTTGCACTATTATAGAATTAGTATCTGTGGCAATAATACTAATTTCGAGAGGCTTTTCTTTAGAATAATAATTATGTTTTATAGCGTTTTCTACAAGCATTTGTAGAGATAAGGTCGGGATAACAAATTCTTTTGGGTCGATAGATATATGTGTGGTAATACATAAAGCTCCTTCATGCCGTACATTCATCATAAATATAAAAGAGTCCAAAAAACTTAGTTCTTTTTCTAAACTTACAAGATCCTCTTCACGATTATCCAGAATATATCGATAGCAAGTAGCTAATCTTGATACAAAATCAGAGGCAAGATCTCTATCTTCATACATCAAAGAGGTAAGTGTATTTAAGCTATTAAATAAAAAATGAGGGCTGATTTGGTTTTTTAGCGATTTATATTTTGAAGTCATAGCCTCTTTTTTCAGCTTATCCATTCTATTCTCCATCTCTTTTTTCTGTTTTAGAGAATAATAAAAAAGATTATAAATGATAACAACAAAAGCTAATAGAATAGCTCTAATGAAATCTATCCTAAACAATAACCAAGGAGTGTCAACATTAATTTCACAGAGCTGATTGAATTCAAAAATCCCTAAATAATATATAAGAGCAGCAACAGGTAGAAACATTGCCATGTTTATGGTAATGATTTTTATCCCATTATTTAGGTCAAGAGTCTTATCTCTAGAAGATCTTATTTCTTTTCTTATAAGCCAGTCATTGGTTTCCCAAACAAACATTAAAAGAAAAAAAGCACTGCAATAATAGAAGATACTTGTAGGATCAATCGTAGTGATGGTATCACCATGATTTACAGTTGATTTAACAAGGAAATAGATTACGTTAACAACAAAAAAACGCAACAAGAATTTCTTTAAATATGCTTTTGATATTAAACTCATACTACATATAGCTCTTTTGGGTATAGTGTCTGTAAATATACATAACAGATATGCAATAATCATTTGTAGGTGTTTTGAATTGTCAGATTAGAAGTTGAACTGCCTTAAATGGTATTTAATTCGGAAAAATACACTAGTGATTTCATTTAATACTATTCAAATTCATTTTTGACATTTCAATGGTAAAAATGTCAATTAAAAATTTTTAGCTTTTGTTAGTACAAAAGAAACAACAGATTTGAGCAAAATCATTAATCAAATTATGAAAAAAATCACATTTGTATTTATTGTTGTACTGGGATACATCGCAAGTGCACAAACAGGAACTATTAAAGGTTTTGTAATCGATAAACAATCAGAAACTCCATTGCCGGGAGCTACAATCGAATTATTAAACGTAGAACAAGCTATCGGGGTAATTACCGATATGGATGGTTATTTTACTCTGGAGAATGTACCATTGGGACGCCAAATGATACGCGTAAGTTTTATTGGGTTTGAATCCATAACACTACCCAATATTGTAGTGACTTCAGGAAAGGATGCTGCGGTTAATGTATCATTAACAGAAGCATTTGACCGGCTGGATGAAGTTATTATAACTTCAGAAACAAGCAAGGCTCAAGCTATTAATAAGTTGACATCTGTTTCAGCCCGACAATTTGGGGTTGAAGAAGTTACCCGCTTTTCTGGTGGTAGAAGTGATGTAGGTAGGTTAGCAGCAAATTTTGCAGGAGTATCGTCTCCAGATGATAGTAGAAATGATATCGTTATACGAGGTAATTCTCCTGTAGGACTGTTATGGAGATTAGAAGGAGTACCTATTCCTAGTCCTAATCATTTTTCGACTATTGGAACTACTGGTGGTCCAGTTTCTGCACTTAACCCTAATCTATTAAAAAATTCGGATTTTATTACTTCAGCATTTCCATCAGAGTATGGTAATGCAATAGGAGGGGTTTTTGATCTTGGATTTCGAAAAGGTAATATAGATACTTATGAATTTACGGGTCAGGTAGGTGTTTTTAGTGGTTTGGAAGCAATGGCTGAGGGACCTTTAGGAAAAAATAAAGGTTCGTTTTTGGTCTCAGGAAGATACTCTATGGCTAGCATACTAGGAATTGGTGCAGGAGGGACATCGGCGACACCTAATTATTATGATCTCTCTTTTAATGTAGATTTTGGAAAAAGCAAACTAGGGAACTTTTCACTATTTGGAATTGTTGGTTTTTCGGATATCGAATTCTTAGGAGATGATATTGAAGAGGATGACCTGTTTGCTGCAGAGGACGAGAATTCATATGTGGATTCTGGATTTGGAGTAATTGGGTTGAAACATCAGATTAGTATCGGCTCCAATTCATTTTTAAGAACAATAGCTGCAGGTTCTTTTACCCAAAATGAGTTTCAGGAAGATCGATTTATAGATAAAGACACTTCACAAGAACGCATCATAACATATACAGAAGCTGATAATACCGAATCTCGTTTTACATTTTCTACTCTTTTTAACTCTAAGTTAAGTAGTAAAAGTACATTGCGAACAGGAGTGTTAATAGAAAATTTTGGAGTAGAATCGGTACAACGTGATCGAGAAAAACAACCTGATAATAATGGGGATGGAGACCCGGATCTATTTACCTTTACTGATATTGACGAAAACCTGAATATTATTCAGCCGTATATTCAGGGGCAGTTTAGACTAACTAAGAGATTGACTCTTAATGCAGGTGTGCATGGCCAATATGGTAGTTTGAATGAACAATTGGTATTAGAACCCAGAGCAGGTCTGGCATATAAAGCGAGCCAAAATCATCGTTTTAGTTTTGGATTTGGATTGCATCACCAACCAGTTTCTTTGCCTTTGTTGTTTTTAAATGAAGAAATCAATGGACAACTAGTTCAAACCAATAAGGATTTAGATTTTGTAAGAAGTACCCATTATGTGTTGGGATATGATGTAAGAATTAGTAAAGGATGGAGAGGTAAAGTCGAAGTGTATTATCAAGATATTGACAACGCTGCTGTAGAGCCTTTTTCTTCTAGTTACTCATCTCTGACCGAAGGTGCAAATTTTGGATTTGAAAACGACCGGGTATCATTAGTTAATGAAGGTACAGGGTATAATCAAGGGATAGAATTGACTTTAGAGAAATTTTTTAGTGATGGGTATTATGGATTATTAACCACTTCACTATTCGAAAGTAAATATAAAGGTAGCGACGGGATAGAGCGTAACACACCTTTTAATAATGGATATGTAGTAAACCTTCTTGCAGGAAAAGAATTTAAAATTGGTAAAGCAAAGAAAAATGTATTATTTTTTGATACCAAGCTTACTGTATCGGGAGGTAGATACTACACGCCAGTTAATCTGGAAGCATCTCAGGCAGCAGGATACGAGATTTTACGAGAAGATTTAGCATTTAGTGAGCAAAATGACGATTATTTTAGATGGGATGTCAAGTTTGGTTATAAAATTAATAGTAAGTCAAAAAAACGTTCGCATCAGTTTTATCTTGATTTTCAAAATGTGACTAACAATGAAAACATTTTTACACGTCGATATAATCGTTTGACCAACAGGGTGGATCAGATAGATCAAATAGGTTTTTTTCCTGATTTTGGATATCGTTTTCAGTTTTAATAAAAAAAATATTCTGAGAGATAAATGAATACCCCGACCTTGGGTTGTTTAGATGTTTGTTGAAAACCCGGATTACGCATTAGATTTTCTAAAGCTTAATCCGGGTTAAAACATTAATCATATGACTGATACTTTTCTTATATGTATATGATAAATTACACATACTCAAGACAAGTTTTATCTACCTTCTATCAAATATGTATTATTTTTTCCTCAATAAAAACATCTAATTCATGTTGTAGTGATTTGGTAATTTTTTCATCCTCTATCCATGTATGTATATCACCCAAATAGTGCATGCCCAGATAGTTTGCAGTCTCTATAAATGGCATGGTAAAACCTTCTTTTAACTCAGCATCAGAACCGCAACTTATCATTCCCATAGTTTTACCGCGTAGTTGTCGACCTATTTCTTTTTCTATCTTTAGACAATCTGTTATGCGATCCATAAAATTTTTCAGTATTCCGCTCATGGCGTACCAGTATACTGGTGTAGCAAAAATGATGATGTCATAAGTTTCGACAATGTTTTTCATTAGGGGAATAAAATCATCATCTTGATTTTTAAATTCATAGTCAAAAGCACCTATGTTTTTTGATTTTAAATCGATGATATCAAATCCGGTTTTTTCTTGTATATAGGTAATAATCTTATTAGTGTTTCCATTGCTTTTAGAACTTCCTTGTAGTAGTACTCCTTTTCCTTTCATTTTTTCTTACTTAGTTGAAGGACAAAGCTATTTTATTTGATTCGTAAATCAAATAAGGGGTAAATTTTACCCTATTCTAATTGATTGCCAAATGAGGTAAGAACGTCAAAAACAGAAGACAGTTTACTGCCCAAAGGGGTTATTGAATATTCTGTCTTTTTAGGATATTGATTAAAGTCTTTTTTTTGGATTAAACCATCGTCTATCATTTCCTTTAACTGCTGAGTTAATGCCCTTTTTGAAGCTTCGGGTAACCCTTCCTGTATATCTTTTAGTCTAATTGTTCTTTTTAAAAGTTCACTTAAGATGGCGGGTTTCCATTTACCAGAAATAACCAGTAAAGCCTTCTCGACAGCACAGTCGTTTTTTATAGGTGTTTTACGTTGATACGAACTCATTTTTGTAAAGTGATTACATATTAAAAAGATAGAAGCATCTATACCATAGACTTATTGCAATATGATGATTTTTCAAAATCTCTGATGTTTATAGAAATAATCGGAACATCGGGAAACATCTCTTTGAGCGTTTTCACTATTTTTTTAGAAAGATCCGCTTTTTGAGTTTCATTTCTACCTTCCATAATATTACCAAATACATGAATAAAATCATCCTGAGTGTTACCTATAGTATAATATTTAAAAGGGTTGATTCTTACTTTAATATCTCCCTTACTAAAAAGCTCGGTGGATTTGGCAGTATCATACACTGCTTGAATGATTTCCTGAGGTGATTTTAATTGAATAATATGATCAGAACAATCTAATACAAAGTGTGGCATATTTTCTTGTAAAGATAAGTATTGATATAGAAGTTTTGAGTCTTTTTTTGTATAAACTGATCTCTGGTGTTTTTAATAACTTATCAATATTTTCTGTAGTTCTTTAAGGTTCTCTGTTATACCTAAATATTTCTTGTGACCCTCCCATACCTTCTGTCATCCATCAGGATTTTCTGTGATATGTACATATTTCTTGTGACCGATCCATATCTTCTGTAGCTTCTCCATAATCTCTGTGATGTGTAAATATTTCTTGTGGTTCATAAATATTCTCTGCGGCTTATAAATAGTTACTGTTGCGAGATAAAGAGTTACTGTAACTCATAATGTAATTATTTTTTGTCAACACTAATAAATATAGTAATACAATAATGATGAGGTAACAAAATAAGATCATCATCGTCTTATTTGTATAACTATTCACACCATCATGCCAAAATTACTATTGTACCTGAGTTTTGTATTGTTTTTATGTATTTCCTGCACTACAGAGAATAAAGATAAAACGTCACAATTACCTACATCGACTCAAGAAGCCAATCAAAATATTATACTAGAAAAAAAGTTGGTAGCGTATGCCGATGAAGAGCTACTCCAGAGGTTTCCAGCCTTAAATCATGTGTCGGTTTATGATATTACTTATCTCAGTGATAATTTAAAGGTAAAAGGGTTTTTGATCACGCCTAAAAAAGAAGGGAATTATCCTTGTGTTATTTTTAATAGAGGAGGGAATAGGGAGCATGGTGTGTTTACTAATAAAATAATACCAAAAACGGGACTGGTAGAGCTGGCTCATCAAGGGTTTGTAGTGATTGGCAGTCATTATCGCGGAAATGCTGGGGGTGAAGGACAAGAAGAGTTTGGAGGTAAAGATATCAATGATGTACTTAATTTGATTCCTGCCTTAGAAGAAATTTATACAGCCGATACTAAGAATATAGGAATGTACGGATGGAGTCGTGGTGGCATGATGACCTATCAGGCGCTTACTAAAACAAATGCTATAAAAGCAGCTGCAGTAGGCGGTGCATTATCTGATGCATTCGAATGTATTAAAGATAGACCCAAAATGGAATCGAGAGTATTCTCAGAACTTATTCCTAATTATAGCCAAAACAGACAAGAAGAATTAGAAAAACGATCAGCAGTATATTGGGTAGAGAAATTCCCCAAAAATGTTCCTATATTACTAATGCATGGTAATTCTGATGGTAAAGTAAAACCATCACAATCGCTTAAGTTAGCCTCGGCATTTGATACACATCGTATTCCTTTTCGTTTAATAATGTTTGAAGGAGAAGATCATATCATTAGAGGAAAAAGAAAAGAAGTAAATCAGCATGTCATTGATTGGTTTGGTCGGTACCTTAGAGAAGACGCGCCAACTCCTGATATGGAGTATCGCTAGAGCCAAATAAAGTGTAAGTGATGGTGGATTCAAAGCATTACTGGTATAATTATTTTTTTTTGAATAATCAGACCGTCAATATAGGTATTCGAAATATAATATATCTTTTACCAGAGGTAGTAGGTTAAATGTGTTTTCTATAAGTTATTCTCAAAATAGGTTTCTATTTGGGTCATTTTATTTTCTTTTTCCTGATCAGATAACCAACTTGCTTTAAAACTATTTTTAACCAAATCAGTGATTTGTCTTTTTGAAAGCTGCAATGCTTTTGCAACTTCCAAGTAGTTCTCATTCATATACCCACCAAAATAGGCAGGGTCATCAGAGTTGAGCGTAACTAATAAATTTTTATCCAACATTTCTATTAATGGATAATCTCTTAAATCATGTATTACATTTAGCTCCAGATTTGATAAAGGACAGAGTGTAAGTGGTATCTGTGTATCGGCTAATTGTTTTACTAATTCAGGATCATCCAGACAACGGTTACCATGATCGATACGGGTTACTTTTAACAGATTGATAGCCTCCCAGATATATTCTGCTGGTCCCTCTTCTCCAGCATGGGCTACAGTGATAAACCCTTCGTCTCTTGCTTTGGCAAAAACACGCTCGAATTTTGAAGGAGGATTACCCACTTCTGAAGAATCCAAACCAACGCCACTAATCCACTCTTTATAAGGTAAAGCTTGCTCCAATGTATTAAAAGCAGAAGCTTCATCGAGATGTCTTAAAAAAGACATGATTAATTTATAAGTGATCCCAAGTTTTTCTTTACCATCTTCTAATGCACGATATATCCCTTTGATAACAGTATCAAAAGAAATTCCTCGATCAGTATGGGTCTGAGGGTCAAAAAATATCTCTACATGTACCACATTTTGTGAATGCACCTTGGTAAGGTATGCCCAGGTAAGCTCATAAAAATCTTCTTCCTCGATCAATACATTAGCCCCTGCGTAGTAGATATCCAGGAATTCCTGAAGGTTATTAAAACTATATGCACTTTTTAACTCATCAACGGTAGCGTACTTAATTTGTTTATGATTTCTTTTTGCAATTTTAAACATCAATTCAGGTTCGAATGTACCTTCGATATGTAAATGAAGTTCTGTTTTAGGGATGTCTTCAATAAATTTTTCAATTGAAATAGTACTCATAATAATCATGTTCTTTTAATAGTACCCTATCAGGACGGGTACTATAATTATATTGCAAAAAAGTTATACTTTTTGATCTTGTATTTTATCTTGTAGCATTTTGATTTCGTCACGTAGT
This sequence comes from Aquimarina sediminis, assembly GCF_002895435.1. GTDB lineage: Bacteria > Bacteroidota > Bacteroidia > Flavobacteriales > Flavobacteriaceae > Aquimarina > Aquimarina sediminis. Next base: position 71,222 of record NZ_POYJ01000006.1, on the reverse strand, counting down.
CGGGCTGCGGTCATAAAATCTAACTCTTTGGCTGCTTTTTCCATTTCTTTGCGCACATTTCTCACACGGGTTTCTAGTTGTTCCTTGGTATAATATGCAGTTTCTTCTTCGGCAGCTTTTAATGTCGGGGCATTTTCAAAAGTATACGGCTCTACCTTTTTGCCAGCCAAAGCGTTATCAAAAGATTTTTTAATTGCGGTGGGTGTAATACCATGTTTGGTATTATAAGCTATTTGTTTTTCCCTTCTGTATTCTGTATCATCAATGGTCTTTTGCATACTATCAGTAATTTTATCAGCATACATAATTGCTTTGCCATTTACATTTCTCGCTGCCCTACCTACTGTTTGTACTAATGACCGTTTGTTTCTCAAAAAGCCTTCTTTATCAGCATCGAGAATTGCTACCAATGAGACTTCTGGCAGATCTAATCCTTCACGTAATAAATTTACTCCAATTAATACATCAAAAAGACCTTTTCTCAAATCCTGCATTATTTCTACTCGTTCTAATGTATCTACATCACTATGGATGTATCGGCAACGTATATTAATTCTGGTAAGATATTTGGTTAACTCTTCTGCCATTCTTTTGGTAAGGGTGGTTACCAGAATTCGCTCATCTATATCAATTCGTTTTTGCATCTCTTCGATCAGATCATCAATTTGATTGAGACTAGGGCGAACTTCTATTACAGGATCTAATAATCCTGTTGGTCTAATAATTTGTTCTACATAAGTTCCTTCGCTTTTTTGTAGCTCATAATCTGCCGGGGTAGCACTGATGTATATTACTTGGTTTTGTATAGCTTCGAGTTCTTCAAACTTTAAGGGTCTGTTATCCATTGCTGCAGGAAGTCTAAAACCGTATTCTACCAGGTTTTCTTTCCGGGACCGATCACCACCATACATCGCGTGTGTTTGCGGTATAGTTACGTGGCTTTCATCTACAATCATTAAATAATCATCAGGAAAATAATCCAGTAAGCAGAATGGTCTTGTACCAGGATTTCTGCCATCGAGATATCGTGAGTAATTCTCAATACCAGAACAATAACCAAGTTCTTTGATCATCTCCAGGTCAAAATTGGTACGTTCTTCCAGTCGTTTGGCTTCTAACGGTTTTCCGATTTCTTTAAAATATTCGACCTGTTTTCCCAAGTCTAGCGCAATTTGATCAATTGCGTTATGTAATACTTCGGGAGAAGTCACAAACATATTAGCAGGATAGATGGTTAACTGGTCATATTTTTCTATAACAGCATTGGTTTGTACGTCAAAGGATTCAATCTCTTCGATCTCATCTCCAAAGAAATGTACTCTAAATGCGTCATCAGCATAGCTAGGAAAAATGTCTACAGTGTCTCCTTTGATTCTAAAATTACCATGTTTAAATTCTGCTTCGGTTCTTGAGTATAAGCTTTGTACCAGGCTGTGTAATAAAGCCGTTCTAGATATGAATTGACCTGCCTGTATAGAGATTACATTCTTCTTAAATTCTACAGGATTACCAATACCATATAAACAGGAAACAGAAGCAACAACCAGGACATCTCTTCTTCCCGAAAGAAGAGAAGAAGTTGCACTAAGGCGTAGCTTTTCGATTTCATCATTAATAGATAAATCTTTTTCAATATAGGTTCCTGATGTAGGAATATAAGCTTCTGGTTGATAATAATCATAATAGGAAACAAAATACTCTACAGCGTTCTTAGGAAAAAACTGCTTAAACTCAGAATAGAGCTGAGCTGCTAACGTTTTGTTATGAGCTAGTATTAAGGTTGGCCGTTGTACACTTTCAATTACATTGGCGGCAGTAAAGGTTTTTCCCGACCCTGTTACCCCAAGTAGGGTTTGGTATTTTTCATTAGATTCAATTCCATTGGCTAATTGTTTTATAGCTTCTGGTTGATCTCCTGTGGGTTTAAATTTTGATTCTAATTCGAACTTCATGTATCTTTTTCTTTTTCACAATAAAGATACTGAACTCATCTTGACTTTTTTTATTCAACCAAAAATTTATGATTTTGTTTTCGGAAGAAAATCTCTTTTATACTGTATTGTGATCCTGCAGCACAAAAAAGGGGCAAAATGCATAGAAAAATGATTGTGCAGACTGTACAGGTAAATCAAGATAAGTTCAGTATTGTTATATTAGGTGTACATGATATCGGGTTATTTTAATTTTTTACTACCTTTTTTATCATTGATTCATAGCTAGTCAAAATTATTTTAACATAATAAATACCATTGGTCATATCTGAAATATCAATATGTGGCGTTCTGGCTTTTTTTATTTTTTTTCCTAGTACATTATAAATGATAGTACTGTGGAATATTTCCGGATCTATTGTTATATCAAAAACGCCAGTAGTAGGATTTGGTATGATTAAGATATCATTGTCTTCATCTTCATCTCCGTCTCCGTCTTCATCTCCGTCACCATCTCCATCTCCGTCACCATCACCGTTTCCATCACCATCACCATCTCCACCATCTTGATTATATTCGAAAGCACCTATGTCTATGGTATTGGTGATGACTTTGTCTATAAAAGATTGGTGTTCTTTATATTCTGAAGATAAATCATGATTTGGAAGTAAGATGCTGGGAAGGGCATCACCAGAATCAATAAGTGTAGCATTTTGGAGTGGTCTGAAATTTTGATTATCAAAATCACTAAATAAAGGTTCTTCTTCTGTAATATTATTACCCTGATCATTTACGGTACCATTTGGAGAGCTGCAATGGCAGTTTTTCCATCCTGTTTTTAACCAATTATGATGTAGATTAAGCGTTCCGTTATTACTGATCATTGCAAAATTGTTTCCGGAAGCAGAGGAGTATATTATGTTGTTAAATACATTTGCTGTTTCATCATTGGTTGATAAAGAGATAAGAGTTGTTGTACTAGTTCTTGTGGATATGATTGTATTGTTATAAAAATACAAATTACCTTTACGATAATCTACTATATCACCGCTATCTCCTCCATAATGAACTATTTGAGAGTTTCCTGCTTCGGCGGGTTCTATTAGTATATTACCATAGGCATGTGTGGTATTGTAGGAGGAGTGATTTACCAAAACCTGTGAGTCTTCGGCATCTACCAAATCTAATTGCCTGTTACCTCCTTCGATCCAATTATAGCGTACTACCAGTCCTGCTGATCTGTCTTTTAGGTTGTTACCTCTGGCGCCTTCTCTTAAGGAACCTAGTCTATTGTATTGATATGTGATCCCTATAGCTGCAGTATATGTGTTATGCTGATAGATGCTTCCCACGATACCATTATCATAGAGATGATTTTTTTCTATTAGGATGTTTTCGGTATTTCCATTATTAGCTCCAATAAACAAACCATTTCCAGAATCGTGCAATGTGCAGTTTCTTATGATAAGATTTGCGGCTTTTTCTACATAAATAGCAGAGGCATTATCGGCATAAGTTTCTGTTTGATTGTTTTCATTGGTATATTGATATGGAGGTCTTCCTGACCTTATTTCGAGATTTTCGATAGTAATATAACTTGGTAAACCATCAGCTGGGGTATTTGATCCTCCAATTTTAATTACTCCTCTTTGGTCATTCCAAAAATTAACGCCGTCTACGGTTACGGCTCCATTACCATCAATTACAGGTTGTTGTCCTTCTGGACCATTGACTCCTATAATCTCTATACGGTTTTCTTCCGTTCCTTGTCGGTTGATTACCCATTTTTCTTTATAAGGAGTTTCTCTCCAATGGATATAGACACGATCTCCTGGTTGTAATGTAGCCCATGGTACTTCAGAAATTGTAGCTAGACTTTGATTTGGTCCCACATGATAATCTGTAAATGGAGAAGGGCTACCTTCTTTTTTGTATATCCTATAGTTATTAGCCTCACTAGTAACATAGAGTGTTTTGTTAGCGTCTACGGTAAGTCCTTCGTGCTGACTTGTATCATCAAGTGCGAGTTCTCCATGAATTGTCCCGTTGACATCTACATCAACAATTTTATGGCTTTCGTGGCTTAAAATCCATAACCTACCTGTGGTATCATCAAAATAGACAGCGGATAGGTCATTCATTATGCCTCCTCCAAATACTGTTTGAGCATCAAAAGGAATTTCTGGAGTTACAGTAATATTATCACTAGTTGCAGGTTTGTCTATTTTATATATTTTTCTCGGAGATTTTTCTTTAACGATATAAAATATTTGATTAGTAGCATCATAGGCAATTCCTTCGGGTCCAACATTTCCTGCAGGATCATCAAAGGTTATCACTTGAAAATCACTGGACTTAATTGAAGTTGTACTTGAGTCTATGATGCCAATATAAAACCTGGAAGCTTCGTTAACGATAGCAAATTCATTATTCCCCAGATATACAATGTCTTCTGCATCTCCAAATCCAGAAAAAGAAATGGTGCGCAATAGGTTAAAATTTATATCTGCTTCCCAAATTCTTCCTCCACTATTTTGAATTAAAAAAAACGTGTTACTCTCTGGTACCCATGTGATACCAGACAGATCGTTACTTATATAGTTGATAGGCGTGAGTGATGTTGTAGATTGGTAAGATGATATCTCTGAAGATTGACCATAGGTATTAAAATTCAAGAAAGATATGAATAGAATGATAAAGAGAAGAGGTTTGTTTTTTTCTTTAAGGAGGGCTATTAGGTTTTTCATTTTAATAGAGTTTTCTTTGCGTGTGCTAAGTTTTGTTGGTTTATTTCTTACTAAGGAATACAATCCTATAATTGATAAACAAAACGCTATAAACTGTAAATTAGATTTTAATCTGCTTAGGCATTTTAAAATCTTATAGCACTGGAATCTATTTAAATGTTCAATATTCTGTTGTCTTTTAATTTAGTAATTGTAGTGTTACCTTTCAAAGAAAACATGTTTGCGTAGCTCTATCTCATGACAAAGTTTCTAACATATAAGGGACAAAATATATATGTTTGTGACTAACGTATAAATATCAGGAGTTTTGGAGTTTTTTGAACCCCTGTTTTCCGTGATTTCAGATACCCCTGAAAACAGGGGTAAGATTGTATAGTTATGAGTTCAAAGAGCTGTGTTTTTTATCTGAAAAGATTAAAAATGGTAAGTTCGACAGCATCTAGTTTTACCTGATGAGAGAAAAACTTCCTGTAATAATTCTACCGTCTTCTAATTCTACCCTAAACCAATACTCACTTGATGGCATTACTTTACCATTAAGAGTTCCATCCCATCCTGGAGTACCTGCTCCAAGTTGTTTTAGAAGTTTGCCATATCGATCATAAATAAATATTAAAGAACCAGACATAATTTGTGCAGATATTCCTTTTACATTCCAGGTCTCATGAAATCCATCACCATTGGGAGTGAAATATTTGGGAAACCCAATAACCGAGATGTCTTGAATGGTTATAGGTAAGCATCCATTTTTATCTCTTATATGTATTCTATGAAATCCGGGAGGGACATTAGAAAAAGTTGACTCATCTTGATATGAACTTACAATTCCATTTAACTCTATTGCATATTCATAGTCACCTAAACCATTTGAATTAATGGTAACGGTATTGTTTTCTCTGGCGTCATTGATCTCAATAGATTCAATAGTGGCACTACCAGATGGTACTACTTCTACTGTTCTTGATTTAGAACATCCAGTTATGGTGTTTGTAACCTGTGCTGTATAGATACCTGGCTGACTTGCTAAAATAGTCTGAGTAGTTTCGTTAGTTGACCATAAGAATGAAAAATTCGTGGCATTAGTATTAAGAGGTAAACCAGAATCTATTTCAATATTTGTTTGGTTTTGACATAAGAAATATTGGACTTCTGTTTCAATATCGGGTAAGGGATTAAGAAATAATTGCACTTGATTAATGCCAAAACACTGATTAAGATTTTCTACTCTTGCAAATACGATATCTTGTCCCTGTGTTAGAGGTGTGCTGTTTATGGTAGTCGTTATAGGGTTAGATTCACTCAACGCATCATCAATAGTTTGATAATAGGTAACGATCAAACCAGGTGTGGCTATGCCCCGAAGTATTTGCGAATCGGCTAATGAAAGATCAAACTCACGAAATCCATCTTCTGTTCCATCATCATCGCATTGCCTTAATATGGCATCGTTAGCAGATGTAACACTTACTTCAAGATCTAAAGTTGAGATTCTAAAACACCCGCTGTTATCATTAGTAATACGAGTAAATAATTGTTGATTAATAGTAGTGTTTTGGTACGTTATTGTATTTGTTATTGTTGGTGTTCCGGCATTAGCAGATACAAGATCTTCAAAAAATAATACGGTTCTATTTGCAGCGCCCCCAGTAATTTGTGTAATAGCTTGATTAAGATTAAAAAGTGTAATACCATCTGTGGAGTCTAGATATTCATCGCACTGTATTAAAGATGTAGGATTGCCTACGGGTAAAGAATCTACTTCCAAATTAAGTTGAACAACAGTAATCGAATTTACACAAGGATGTGAAGGAAGATGTTGAGCTCTAACAAAAATCGTTTGAGGATTAGAAGTATTTGTAAAAGGTGTGTTTTTATCTATAACTCCAGTTCCTGCATTGGCATTTGCCAAAGTGGGATGGTATGTTATGATATAATTAACGGGATCTAATCCATTAAGGATTTCATTGTCTTTATCTCTAAGTAAAAAGGAAACAAAGCCATTAGTATCATCACCATCATTGTCATTGTCACAAACCGTTAATGGAGTAGGGGTAGCTATAAGCGGTCCTGGAATAGTAATTAATTGAAATGTATCTGTAATGAAACATCCAGAAATCGTATTTTCTATACGCACATATATTGTTTCATTATTTTGAGTGCTTAAATATGGGCTGGTTAAGGCAGCATTATTGATACTGGCATTTTCTTCTGTAGTGTGATAAGAAATGACAGTATTCGTTTGTGTTCCTAATATGATAGGTGTATTACTATCTAAGTTAAAATTTGTTCTTCCATCTGTAGAGTCTCCTACAGCATCACATTCCGTAAGATCCAAAGGTGTAGTTGTACTAGCCGTATTTATAGGGCTATCCGGCAGTATTGCAGTACCAGTAAATTCGAGATCAAAACCTCCATTCTGAGAGAAATTATCAATTAGAATGAAGTATTCTTCTCCTGCCAAAGCATCTATAGCTCTTACAAATCCATTTCCTTGATCACCAGGTCCTTCACTTAGATCTGTTTCTGTGTCATTAAGTCCGGTTACGGTAGGTACACTTGCAGCAGGAGGATTTGTAGAAGAACATCTAATTGAACTTCCTAAACTTGTACAGGTGACATTAGGTCCATAAACAGCAAAATCATAATCTTCATCCGCATTTGTAGATTCTGGAGTTATCGTAAATGCCAGTGTTCCAGATTGCACAATATTAACTCTTAACCATAAACTCTGACTTTCTGCAAAATTACAGTCAGGAGGGTTATTACCAGATATTGCAAAATCATTAATACCTGTACCATTAGAGTTTAGCTCCAAATTAGTGTCTCCACAAACTATCACAGCATTAGTACAATCGGTAGGCTCATTTTGAGAATGACCGATAAAAAATATAGAAATAAGAAATATAGTAGAAAGTAATTTTTTTTTCATCTAGGGCTTTTAAATTGTCGGTCAATATACTAATAAAAAGCTTAGTATTGTGCGTAAAACAGAAGAGCTGTATTGTTATCGAATAAGAGAGAAACTGCCAGTAAGAATCCTGCCATCATCTAGCTCTACTCGGAACCAATATTCGCTAGAAGGCAATTGTTTTCCATTAAATGTTCCGTCCCATCCTGGTGTTCCGGCTCTAAGCTGTTTTAGGAGTTTACCATAACGATTATAAATATATATTAAAGAATTTGACATAATCTGAGTGGATATACCCTCTACATTCCACGTTTCATGAAACCCATCACCATTGGGGGTAAAATATTTGGGAAATCCAACCACAGAGATATCCTGAGTTACTATCGGAAGACATCCGTTTTTATCTCGTACAAATAGGCTGTGAAATCCGGGAGGTACATTAGTAAAAGTGGGCTCATCTTGATAAGAACTTACTATTCCCTCTATTTCTATTGCGTATTCATAATTACCTAAACCTTCTGCATTAATGGTAACGGTATTATTATCCCTAGCATCGTTTATATCTATTGATTGTATAGTTGCAATACTAGATGCAATAACTTCTACTGTTCTTATTCTGGTACATCCGGTCAATATGTTGGTTACCTCAGTTGTATATGTTCCTGGTTGATTAACAAAAATAGCTTGTGTGGTTTCATTAGTGGACCATAAGGTTGTAAAATCATCAGGATTATTATTGGGTAATATTCCTGCATCTATTTCAATATTTATTTGATTTTGGCATAGAAAATATTCTGCTTCAGGTTCAATATCAGGTAAAGGAATAACAAACAAACGGATAGCACTAATACCAAAACACTCTCCACCATTTTCTTCGGCTTTAGCATAAATAATATCATCTCCCTGAGAGTTTTGAGTAAGATTTGCATAAGAGGTAATTGGGTTTCTGTTTAATAATGCATCTTCGGTGTTTTCATAATAACTAATTGTTAATCCAGATGTCGTTACCCCTGATAACACTTGCTGGGTTGCCTGATTTAGGTCAAAAATTGTAAAACCGTCCTCCGTACCATCGTCATCACAAACTCTTAACTCTACATCGTTTATCTGGGCGGAGCTTACTTGTAGTGTAAGTGTAGTAAGGCTGTAACAGTCTGTATTGTCATTATTAATTACTCGTACATGTATTTGTTGATTATTTTGATTGTTTTCAAAAGCTTCAATATTTGTTATTGCAGGGTTTCCTGCCTGAGCTGAAGCTAAATCGGTAAAGAATTGAATGGTGTAATTAGCATTTCCTCCAGTTAGTTGACTTTCGGCATTGTTTAAATTAAATAGGGTGATATTATCACCAATAGTTTGATATGCATCGCATTGTACTAATGTAGCCGGGAAGGCGTTAGGGGTTTCAAAAAAGATCGCATTAGCTACTCCAATCAGAGGACAACTACCATCATTAAGATCTACCTCGAGTCTATAGTTTGCGGCTGTGGTGATATCTAAAAAATGAGTGACATTTGCTATTTGAACATCGTCTACAAACCAAGTATACGTAGCTCCCGGAGTATTTTGATGCGATAACCTATAGGTGTCACCCTCACACAGGGTAAGGTTTACGTCATTTGGATTTCCATTATTAATAATATCAATGTTTTGCGCAAAGATTGACTGAATAAACGGTGGGAGCCCAAGGAGGGCACCTCTGGAGCCATCTGTGTTCACTAATATTGCTTTTTCATTATAGATGATAGTGGGGGCTAGCGCTTCGGGGTTTTCAATAGCTCCCAGGTAATCTCCTTTTTGAGTATTAAAATCATATAAGGTTCTATAAATCTTACCATCAGGACCAAGTTGTATTGCTCCTGCACTAAAAGAAAAAGTATCTTGATTATTCGCATTACTAATTCTGGTACCGCTCGCCGAAATTTGATTGTCCGGTAATGATAAGTCATACTGCATTATATAGCTTTGTCCATTTCCTGCATCTCCAATATCCAAAGTAGCATATAGTCTCTCACCACTTTGTGAGAATTCTATTCCATAAGGAGAATCACCATTACTTAGTTCAATTTCGTTACTAACATTTCCAGTAGTATTATCAAAATTATAAAGCAAAACTTTTCCTGGTCCATTACCACCAGCCACCGTGGCAAAACCAAAATGTGCAACAGCTAATTTATTACCTTCTGGAGAGGCTTTTATATATCCTAAGGCATTACGTCGATATCCGGACAGGGGAACAGTGACCCCGATTTGTGAAGTAACAGGAGTGGGATTAACACCGGTTTGATCAACTTTAAAAGCATAGAACGTATCTACAAAATGAGTTATTATCCAAAAAGAATCACAGTCATCACTTTTTACAGCAGTAATTTTTTCTGAACATTTATATAGGCTTTCTAAGTTGTTGGAAGTATTATAAGTAACTAAGGGTAGGTTTTTTTGACCTGTGACTACGGCTCCATTTCCTCCATTCATAGACATATCTACTATTGAATACATAAATCCATCGTTTACACCATCTCCATCAAATGTGTTAGGGTCACTATCGGCATTATCATGATGAGGTTCATCAACCGTAAAAATGATGTAAATGTTGGGTGTATTTGGCTGGGGAACAATTAATGCAGATGAGGTACTGGATGGGTCTCCCTTTAATCCAGTACCATTTTGCATAATATTATGAAGACGATCCCACACGGTAATCCCATCTGTATAGAATAGTAAATTCCCGGTGGCGTCAGATATTGTTGTACATCCTTCTAAAGTACTTACTCGACCATTGGTAAGTGCGGTGGGAGGAGTTGTGTTAAAGCTTACTCCTGCATTTAGACCAAAATACCAGTTATTAGCTTCTCCTTGACCAAGCAATGATGATTGGTAAAATAAAAGTGTAAAAAGAAGAATATATGTACATCTCATGCTGTTAGCTCTGAGAGCCAAAGATATTATAAATCTCTCTTTTTAAGTAATCTGTATGAAAGATTAAGAAATATAACAGTCCAGACGAGTACTATTACGATTTCATACCAATGTACAGCGTAGTCTTTTTGGAACGATTCTCCTAACTGATTTGCAGCAGATTGGATAAAGTTTAATCTCGTAAAAGGTTCATTGATTAAATTGTTCATTGATTCTAAAGGAAAGAATTGTACAATTTGATCAGCGATTTCGGTTCCTTTAAATAGTTTAAACTTCAGCAATGCATAAACAATATTTTCTATAATCCACCAAATAAATAGGAATCCAAGAGCAAAAGCTGATCGCTTTACAAAAATCCCCAGAAACATACAGAACGCAAAGAATCCTATTAATTTAATGAAGTAAGCCAATATATATTCTAAATCTGAAACTATAATCGAAAACTCATTATAATCAGAGAAGCTTATTCCTAAGATAAGGGAAACTATAAATAAAAATAGAGTAGAAATTAAAGCAAAAACACCAACAGTTAGGAATTTTGAAGCTATAAATTCTTTTTTACTCAATCCATCAATTAGATTTTGTTTTAGGGTTCTATGGCTGTATTCATTAGCCATCATAGAAACAATAACAATGGCTAGAAAAAGTTTTGACCAGGAGGCGATATAAGTATTAAAATGCCAGATATACGGAAAGTTAAAGATGCCTTGATCTGCAATTCTAAATTTGACACCGGCAAAATTAAATTCTATAGACGCAATTAATGCGATAAAAGTTATCAGTACAAAATAAGTAATGGATATAACCTTTGCGGCTTTATTATATCTTAATTTTTGAAATTCTATATTGAGTAGTCTTAACATGGCTTTAGTTTAAATTGTTGGTTAATTGTAAGAATTGTTCTTCGAGGCTTTCTTTTCGTTTTACAATGTGTGTGAGAACGATTCCTTCATTAAATAGTTGCCTGTTTAGACTTTCTGCGTCTAATTCATTTGTCAAAAATGCTGTGATTTTACCATCTTCTTCTTTAAAGCTTTTAAAATCATTGTGTTTAGATAACCATTCCTTTAAAACTGAATTTTGATTGCTTTTAAGTTCAAAAAAGCCATAACTAGCATTCATTTCGTCAACACGACCAGAATATAGTTTTACTCCTTTTCTAATAATTACTACATGACTACATACTTTCTCAACTTCATCAAGAAGATGAGATGCTAATAGAATTGTAGTTCCCTGCGATGCAATTTTCTTGATGATCTCTCGAATCTGATGTATCCCTTGAGGATCTAATCCATTAGTAGGTTCATCCAGAATAAGAATCTCTGGATCATTTAGTAAGGCAGAAGCAATAGCTAATCGTTGTTTCATTCCTAATGAAAAAGTCCTGAATTTACTGTCTTTACGATCTAATAATCCTACTATTTCTAATTTTTCTTCAATTTTATGACTAGGAACGTCTTTAATCTGGCACACCAATTTTAAATTTTGAGCAGCAGTCATATATGGATAAAAGTTAGGGCGCTCGATAATTGCACCAACTTTTTTAAGAGCATTATGAGTGGATGTATTACCATCAAACCAGGTAAAATTACCAGAAGTTTTATTTACAACATTTAGTACAATACCCAAGGTGGTTGATTTACCACTTCCATTAGGACCAAGGATACCGTAGACATTTCCTTTTTTTATGGTAAAAGAAAGATCTTTGACAGCAGTGATTGGTCCAAACTTTTTCGTGAGGTTATTTAAGGTTAGTATATTTTCCAATTGCGATTGTTTTTGGCGGTTATATAAAACAAGACGACAAGTACGTGATTTTGTTACAAATCTTATAGAATTTTGAAGGTTTATATTTTTGTTTTGGAGTAAAGACTTTGTTTTAGATAAAAGCTTATTATTTATAATGTGTTAGATCTAATTTTACAATTTTGAAATTTGTAAATTGCTTTTTTAGAGAAAGCCGATATGGAAGAAAAATTAATGTCGAAAAAAAAACCTACGTACCCAATAAATGATAAACTGGATACGTACTTAAAAGAGTGTAATCGAAAAATTAAGATTCCTGTATTTTACGATGACTTGCTGAGGTTCTCTGGTTCGATAGTTGTATATGATAGTAATGATGAAGATACATTGTGGGTTCGTGTATATTATGAAGAGCATGAAAGGGTTGAGATAGAATCTAGCTTAAAAAAGGTGTATACCATTCTTCATTCTGATGGAAATGAGGATGCTATAGAATTTTTGAATATTGATGCGATAGACTATTGTACATTTGGAAACTCAAAACCTTTTAGGATAAAAGTTAGAAACATTCTTAATGATAACTATACCTATATTTATGTTAAGAAAGCTGATGCATCGCGTATTTATGGGTTAGAACTAGAGCATATGTTTTCTCCTAACCGCATTAATTTCTTAGTTTATAAAAATACATTGATTGAAGAGCATATTGCAGGGATTCCTGGGGATGTATTTATCAAAGATTTTTTACCTGATTTAAGTGATCAGGCTAAGTCTCAAATAGCCAAAGAATTTGTTAAATTTAATGAACGATGTCAAATGAGATTGTTGGGGGATATGAGATCCTATAACTATGTGATTATACCCATTCATGATTTTGACCATGTAGAATATAAGATAAGAGCAATTGATTTTGATCAGCAGTGTTATGAAGGGAAATTGAAAGTGTATCAACCACAATTTTTTAAGGAAAACTTTGATATGGTTGCTATTGTAATGAGTAAATTACAGCCTAGTTCTATTGAGCAATATAAAAAAGAAGAGCGATCAATTTTGGCAAAACGAGTATTAACATCAAGGTCGCGTTATGAAACTTTGGTAGAATGCATGTGTGAAGACCGCATTTCTACAGAAGAAAATTTGAAAGAATTACGTGAGCATTTATATAATTTTACGTTAGATCTTCAGTTTAGACGTAGTCAATCTATGGGTGAAGTCCTTAAAACAGCAATGGATTTTGTGCGACGTAATTATGAAAATGTAAATATGAAACGGCTACTGGATGGAGATTAAAGTTGGACATTAAGAGGGGGTTTCTACAAAATCCCAACACCCAATAAAATGGCAAATATAATCAGTAGGATTCCTACTACTAATTGTATAGTATGTATGGTAATTTTTTTTAAAAACTTGTTGCCAATATATGCTCCTATAAATGCCATTGCTGTGGCAACCATAAGCATTGGATAGTTAAGTTTGTCACCTAGCTTGATAAGGTCTTTTGCATATATAGTTATCCGGGAAATATCGATAAAACACGCAATGACTACCCCGGTCGCAATAAAGGCTTCTTTATTAAGTTTCGCTCGTATTAAAAAAGCAGTTCGTAAAGCTCCTTGATGACCAGATAGGCCACCAAAGAAACCACTAAGGGCTCCTCCAAAAGGTAAATATTTGATGTCAAATTCTAGTCTTTTTAATTTTGGAATCAGATCAAAACATGAAAAAAGAATCAAGAGTGTAGCAATACATATTTTGACCACAGTAATTTGATATGAGGAGCTTGAGATCGTATACGTATGCAATGGAGGTATGTAGGTGAGTTTGCCAAGGATAAAAGCACCTAAAAAAGCAAATACAACAGCAGGTATTCCAAATCGTAATACGGTTTGCATATTTGCTTTTTTACCTACTAAGGTTAGTTTGAATATATTATTAAGCAAGTGAACAATTGCTGTAAGCGCAATTGCTATATCTATAGGAAAAAACAATGCAAATACCGGCATAAGTAATGTACCTAAACCAAAGCCAGAAAAAAAAGTCAACCCTGATCCCAATAATGCTACAATACCGACCAGAATATAATCCATTTATAGTAAGTGTTATGTTTTTAGTCTGCTTTTTTACTCTGTATTAAATCTTCCCAGTTTTTGGACCTCCAGAGTTTTAGGTTTTTTGCTCTTTATTAAAATACACTAGATAGTAATACATCTGTTTCTCTTCATCCCAACCTTTTTCTACAAATTTCTCGGCAGATTCGGGATTTATAAAATCCATTTTTATTTGCACATTGGTATCAAGGTTAATCACATTTTTCATTTTTTTACGAGCAGCGGTCACAGCATTGTTCGCAATAGGGAAGTTGGTAAGATCTTCAATTTGATATTTTGGAGCTTTTTCTTCTTTATAATGTTTAAATTCCGGGATCAAATCAGGATTATCGATTACTTCATTTAAAAATTCGGTTTCTTCGAATTCATCATTTTTGGCAAAGTGATTTACAGCACGATTCATGAACATTACTTCCTCCTTTTTGTCTTCGGCAGGAAGTACGACATCTTTTGCGAAGTCCTGGCAAAATTTCATGTACTTTTTTGTGTAGAAATTCTCATCGGCAAAAGCTTCTACTCCTAAAAAATGCTCTAACCAGTACTTGGTGTCATATCGATTAGAATCAATAGAAAGAATTTTGTATCCTTCTTCTTTTTTATGATTAAAGATCAAACATCCTTTGTCTAGTTTGTTAAGGTTAACTCCTTGCTGAATCAATAATTCTATGTCAGAGTTCTTTTCTTCAAACTGAAGAAAGTCGTGTTTTAATTCTGATTTAAATATACCAAGTGCAGCTACTTTTTCATTATCAATAGTTACATTATCGAGGTAGGTAACATATACCTCGCCACTTTTGATATGTGGATGTTGTGATTGCTCATAAAGATGAGATGCAATTCGTTTGGATTTTTCATGAACAGAAGAAGGGTGTTCAAAAATTTCTGTTGCAATTTTGAAAAGTGGGTTAAATTCTACATCAACTTCATTAGTGAATTGAAAATAACTTTCTTCTTTTTCTCTAAAAGGCTTGAAAAAATATTCTTTTAAAAGAGCATTTAATTCATCATTAAGCGCATATGGTGATTCTGATAAGAATATATTCTCGTTTTTATTCTTATTTCCAATTCTGTGAACTGAAAGTGATTCAATTTGAGTACTGTATAGATTGATCATAATTTCGTCGATTTCCAATTTCAGAAAAAAAGGAAATTTTTAAGTTTTTAATTAGTTTAGTTTTTTACTTCTATATGAAATACAAAAACATTTGTTAGTTCCAGTTTTCATCGAATCCAAGATCTTCATACTCATCGAGATTCATAAAGCTTTCATCATCATTTTCATTAAGCTCATCTAATCCATCTGCCTTAAACTCTTTATCAGGAGCATTATCGGGTAATTGACCATGTATGTACATTACATTGGGATATTCTCTTCCATTTTCATATTCTGCAATTTCTGCCAATTCTACCAAAAAGGTCCACATGCTTAAAAAATCATAGATATAAATTAATCTAGGAGAAGCCTCATGCGCTACATCAATAAGAGGAGTCTCATTCATTAATCGCACAGGTTGGTTGCCATCACTCATATCAAATAATGAGATTTCTTCTCCTTGATTCCATTGGTCATCACTAATGTAAAAAGAAGCCATTTCGGTTCCATCAAAACCAAAAGATTGGGTGATAACATTATGAAACTGCTCTAAAGTAGCATCTTGTTCAATTTCAATGTCTCTAAATACATCTTCTTCTGTGTCCAGTATAATTCTGAAACGGTAAATCATTCTTAACTAATTTTAGAAATGCAAAGATACTATAAAAGCATTGTTATTTACTAAAACGGTGTAATGAAAAAGTCATTGCCCCAAGTAGGAAAAAAGCAACAACTTGATGTAATACCCCCAATGTAATAGGTACTCTGTAGATTAATGTGAAAATACCAAGTAGGAACTGAACACATACAATAATAAGAAGTGCGTTTAATGAATTGGATTGAATTTTGTTTTTTTTAATAGATTTTCCTCGATACCAAACCAAAAAAATAAACCCAACAACAATATAAGCTAAATAACGATGTATAAATTGAACTCCACTCTTCCCTTCTACAAAATTCTTTATCGTAGGAGATCGTTCAATATATACAGATTCATGAATTAAAGCGCCATCATTCATAAGTGGCCAATGATTGTGTAATAGCCCTGCATCTAGACCTGCGACGAATGCCCCGTATATAATCTGAAGAAGAAGTACTCCTAGTGCATATCGAATTAGATTTCTAAACTTAATATCTATTTCTTTCTTGTGAGGATATATAAGATCTAAAGCAACCCAAAAGGTATATGCAAATGTGATAAATGCAGCGGTAAGATGCATTGCTAATCTATAGTGGCTTACATCTGGTCTATCGATTAATCCACTTTTTACCATAAACCAACCTAGAAACCCTTGAAAACCTCCTAAAAGCATTAATATTACAGATTTTTTTATGGTAGCCCCAGTAAGTTGCTTTCTTACTAGAAAGTATAAGAAGGGTATTATAAATACAACTCCTATAAACCTTCCTATCACCCGATGTAACCATTCCCAGAAATAAATATCTTTAAAATCTTGTAGGGTAAATTGGTGGTTTATCTTTTGATATTCGGGATACTGTTTGTATAAATCAAATGCGCTATCCCACTCTGCTTCTGTCAAAGGGGGAATAGTGCCCGATATTAATTTGTAATTAGAGATAGACAATCCAGAATGAGTAAGTCGGGTAATGCCACCAACTACAACCATGATAAAAATTAATATACACCCTGTAAGCAGCCAGTAAATTACTTTTTTATTGTCTTTTTTCATTGTTTTATAATAAAAGGAATGTAATAAGTTAGATTCTTTATTTTATTAATTCTTTAGCCCTAATTCTTTTCCTTTTTGCAGCATATATTCAAAAGCGGCTTCATGTTCATTTGGGATTTCTCCTTCAAGAATAGCCTCTTTTATGGCTTCTTTTATAATACCAATTTCACGAGAAGGATTGATATTAAATGTTTTCATAATTTCTTCTCCGGTAACCGGGGGTTGAAAATTACGTATATTATCTCGCTCTTCGACTTCTACCATTTTTTGCCTTACGGTCTTAAAGTTATTATGATACTTCTTAAAACGTTTTGGGTTTTTTGTTGTGATATCTGCTTCACAAAGAGTCATTAATTCTTCGATATAATCACCAGCATCAAAAACCAACCTTCTTACAGCAGAGTCAGTTACTCCTGAAGCAATTACTATAGGACGGGAACTCATTAATACCATTTTTTGAACAAATTTCATTTTTTCATTCATTGGCATTTTTAAACGTTTAAAGAGTTTAAAAACCATTTTGGATCCCACAAATTCATGACCATGAAAGGTCCATCCTACTTTTTTACTAAATTTCTTTGTTGGGGCTTTTCCTATGTCATGTAATAGTGCTGCCCATCGTAACCAAAGATTATCCGTATTCTCAGAGATATTATCTACAACTTCTAAGGTGTGATAAAAGTTATCTTTATGGCGCTGCCCTTCTATTTCATCGATACCTTTTAGAGCCACAAGTTCTGGAAGGATATACGGAAGAAGTTCAGTTTTTTCAAGTAATTTAAAACCAACGGAAGGCTTGCTACTTAAAAGAATTTTATTTAGTTCGTCTACAATGCGTTCTTTGGTAATAATCTTGATTCTATCTTTATTATCGGTAATGGCTTTTAAAGAAGTTGATTCAATTTTAAAATTTAGTTGAGAAGCAAAACGAATTGCCCTCATCATTCGCAAGGGATCATCAGAATATGTGATATCTGGATTTAGAGGAGTACGTATTACTTTTGATTTCAGATCTCCAATACCTCCAAAAGGATCTAATATTTCTCCAAAATTTTCGGAAGATAGATTTAGTGCAAGGGCATTAATAGTAAAATCTCTACGGTTTTGATCATCTTGGAGAGTGCCATTTTCTACTTTTGGATTGCGACTGTCTTCTGTATAAGACTCTTTTCTGGCACCAACAAATTCTACTTCAATATCATCTGTTTTTAGCATTGCTGTGCCATAGGTTTTGAAAACCTGTATTTTAGGTTTATTAGGTAGGAGTTTAGCAACTTCTTTTGCTAATTCTATACCACTACCTACAGCAACAATATCGATATCTTTTGCTGTTCCTCTTTGCAATATGTAATCCCGTACAAACCCTCCGATAACATAAGAATCTACTTTTAGAGTAGCAGAAGCTTTGGATATCGTATTAAAAATAGAGTGTTGTAGGGCTTCTTTGTGATTTTTGGCTTCCGACATGAATCAATTTACTTCCTAATAATTTTTACAGTGCTATCACTTCCAATTTTGATAATAGAGGAAGGTTTTGCGCTTTTATTTTGTAGAGGCAAATTTACAACATAGTCTACGCCTTCCAAAATAGCTGTAGCTATTTCTTTATAATTTTTTGGTGAAGGCATACCACTTATATTGGCAGAGGTAGAGACAATTGGTCGTTTGAACTTTCGTATTAGTTTTCCGCAGAAAGGATCTCTAACGACCCTGATTCCTAGTGAGTTATCTTCGGGGATAATGTTTTCTGCAACTCTAAGTGGTCTGTCATAGACAATAGTAGTCGCTTTTGTTGCATATTTTAAAATGTCATAGGCGACTTCAGGTACTTCTTCTACGTATTGTTGTAGCATCTTAAAATCACTAACTAGGCAGATCATTGATTTGCTTTCTACTCGTTTTTTTAGTGCAAATACTTTGTCAATAGCCTCGGCATTTGTTGCATCACAACCAATTCCCCAAACAGTATCTGTAGGGTAGAGGATAATTCCTCCTTTTTTTAGGGTTTTTAGTGCTTTTTCTAATTCTATTTGTTGATCAGGCATAAGAAATAAGTATTGCTTTAAAAATGCGAATATAATGCATAATTTTTTTAAAAATAAAAGACTGCCTTTTAGACAGTCTTTTGATGATTAAATCTAATTGAAATTTATGCGTCTTATTACCAAGACACATAATTAGACCACTTGTTATTATCCTTGTTAATTTGTTGGGTAATTGTACCGCTTAATGATACAAACCATTTGGGTGCTGATCCAAAATTAGTCGGGTATACCAAATCTTCTAATAAAATCCTTTCATCTCTGTTTATACAGGATAAACTTTTGTTAATTCTTATGTTCGTACTAGAAGGTCCATTACCGTTGATATTGTCACGTACATAGCCATTAACATTAATTGTAATATGTCTGTATTCGCTTGCTGGCTTCCATCTACGACCTCTCCACTCTAGTTTTACATTAAGATATAATTCAGAAACTACGTTGGGGTATCCAACATTAAAAGCCCGGGATTGAAGTTCATGCACATATTTATACAAACCTCCACGTCCAATTATTGGTCCACCTGTACAAGCTTGATATTTATTTTTTATAAATTCACGTTGATAATCTGCACGTATCTGGGAAGTTGACATTACAATTTCTTTATTCATGTTTTCAGAATTTTCATTTGACAAAGCTCTAACACTAGCATTACCTATTTTTTTTGTATTAGAAAGGTCTTTTTTCCAATCTGATTTATTAGAAATCTTTTTAGCTTCTATACTATAAAAAATTCCCTTTGTAAAATAGACAATCTCTTCTCCGATTTTGAATTCTTGATTCTTGTTTAAAATAGCTAATAGTCCATTAGTTAAAGTGTTCAAGTCAGTTTCTTGCTCATTACTTAATTCCTTAGGACTGTTAAGAGAATTTAATAATGCATTATGATTTTTTTTAGAAACCCAAGAAGCTAGTTTGTCTTGACTTAAATGTGATATAGAATTATATTCTTCATAGAAATGATCCCAGTTTTCAAATGCTAGTATTGGTGTTTCTTTTTTTAAGGATTGGTCTGTAAGATCATTTTCAAAATTTTGATCTTGAGAACAAGAAATAAAAAATAAAGCCATAGTGGCGAAAAACAATTTTTTCATGATAATTAGGTTTTAAGATTAAATAAAAAAAATAGTATAAAAAGGAGTTGTCCTTTTTATACTATTTAATGTGTTGAAGAGTTATTTTGTTACTATTGAAATTTATTAAAGTACTGTTAAAAAGATTTAATATATGTTAATATATAGAAGTGTTCATTAAATCAATCATTACTCAAAACCATTTTGTAAATCTTAAGGGTGTTTTGTGCCATATTACTGGTTGTGAAGCGCTCTGTAAGTTTTTTTGCTCCTTTTTGAACAAAATCTTTTTGTAAAGTAGGGCTGGATGAGAGGTTGGTAATGTGATTAGATAGCATCTCACTGTCATAAGCGGGGGCTAATAGACCGTTAACGTTATGCTCTATTATTTCAGGTATTCCCCCTACAGCTGTGCTTATAATAGGGATTTTGTGATACATTGATTCGTAAATTACTAATGGCATACCTTCAATTTGAGAAGTTATCAAGCTAATGTCAAATTGAGGTAAGAAATTAGAGGCATCAGGGGTGTATCCAGTAAATATAATGTATCCTTCTAGGTTTAATTCTTTAATCCGACTGAGTAAAGCTTCTGTAAGTTCTGAGAATGTACCTATTTGGATAAAAACAAAATCGTCTCTTTTTTCTTTATTGATAATAATATTAGCGACATTGATTAAAGTGTCCAAATGTTTAGCTTTAATATGATTAGCGATATTTCCAATAAGTTTTTTACTAGTGGGAATATTGTATTTTTCCCTTAGTAAAAAGGGAGTTTCAGTATTTTTTGTTTTTATATTGGTGCCGTCATAAACAACAACCAATTTATCATGATTTTTTATTCCTTTTGAAGCTACTTTTTTGGTTTCTTCAGATACACATATTACTTTTTTAATTTTTTGATAGTTATACTTGTATAATGTCTTTTTTCGTTGTTTTATCGGGAAAGAGGTTTTTTTACTAAATACGAAAGGGGGTAAGTTGTATAATTTATCAGCCAAAATTGCAGAAAGTAATGCACTAGGCTCATGAATATGAATTAAACTAACATTTTCATTTTTACAAAAAATACCAATTCTTAATATAAAACGGGGGTCTACTTTAATTTTTAAAGGAGCTGTAATAAAATCAAGATTTGTTTCTTTTAATCTTTGATGAAAAGGTGTATTTCTTGCGCATAAAATAGTGTTTTTTATTTCAGGATTAGATTTTGCTAATTCATAGCAAAGGCTTTCGATTTGTTTTTCGCCTCCTCCCCAGTTTGTTACAGCTGATAAATGTAAAATATGCATATTATTGTTTGGCAATGATTTGTTTTTGTTTTAGTGATAGGTTTATTGGGGCTCCTAATAGGAATAAATAAAAAATGTGAAAATTTGATGGTTTAACTATTGACTTAAAAAAGAATTTTAAAACTAACCACCATCTTAAGGTTTGATAAGGAATGTAGCCAGAATTTTTTCTTAAAACATACAATAATGATATTTTTAGTTCTTTTTTAATAGCTAGACTTTTACTTGTGCTTTGCCCATTAAAATGGGTATATCGCCCTTTAGGGATAAGAAAACAATCACCTCCGATAGTATTTTTATGGATTCGATAACATAAGTCAGTTTCTTCATAATACAAAAAAATGTTAGTGTCAAATCCTCCAACATTCTCGAAATTATCTGCTTTTACAACCAAAAAAGAACCTGGGACACTTTGTACTTGTATGGGGGAGGAGTATACCATTTTTCTTTTTGGAAATTTGATCGGATTAAATTTTTCCAAAATTTTTCTACCAAAAATTTCACGTTTTAAGCTTAAAAAATGATCAAATGATTTTTGAACATTTCCATTTTCGTCATATTGTTGAGGAGAGCAAACAGCCGCAGAGGGTGTTTTTTCTAGAAAATCAAATGTAATATAAAGGCAATCATTTTGTAAAATAGTATCATTATTTACAAAAGCAAAATATTTACCATTAGCAAATTGAACCCCATACATATTTCCGCCTCCAAACCCTGTGTTATACTTACTTCGTACTAATTTTAAATTAGGAATGTTTGATTTAGATAATTCATTTTTTAATGTTTCGAAATCTTCAATTTCAGAGGCATTATCAACTATTATGATTTCATATTTTATTGATGAAGTAGTTTGCTTCAAGATTGATTGGACACAACTAATAGTATATGATGAAGAATTGTAATTAATAAGTATTACTGAGATATCATTCATTATCTTTTTCTTAGAATTCAAAAGTACAAGTTGCTAGTGGATTTAACAAACTAAAGAAATATGTATACGAGATCCTTGTTAAATAATTTTAATTTAAAATAGGTATTGTAATTTGAATATATTTGCAGAAATACTAATTGATGGATTACGAAAATAAACCAGACGGGTATTATGATAATATCCGTCATGAAATGATTAAGTATCTACCTGAAGATCCAAAAACAATTATTGATATTGGTTGTGGTAATGGTGCATTTGCTAGTGTGTTAAAAGAGCGAACATCTGCTGAAGTTTGGGGTATTGAATATATGGATAGTGAAGCACAACTTGCTAAAGAAAAGCTAGATAAAGTATTCTCTGGGAAATGTGAAGATTATCTAGATGAACTGCCTGATCAGTACTTTGATGTTATCTATTTTAATGATGTGTTGGAGCATTTGGTTGATCCGTATATGGTGTTGGATAAGGTAAAGAGCAAATTGACTATTGATGGTGTCTTGATAAGTTCTATTCCCAATGTTAGGTATCATAATACATTTAAACGTGTTTTAGTTAATAAAGATTGGAAATACGAAGATTTTGGTGTCATGGATAGAACTCATCTCCGTTTTTTTACTGAGAAAAGTATCCTTAGAATGTATGAAGAACTAGGATATTCTATAGTAGTACATGAGGGGATAAATATGAGCAAATCGATTAAGCCGTATTTATATAATATTCTCGTTCTTTTTACTCAATTGGATATAAGATATCCACAGTATGCCACAGTAGCTACTTATAAAAAATAGCTTTAAGAATGCAGCATAAATTTAAAATTCATCCCAATTACGAATCAATTGGAGCTAAAGTCAAAGAAACTATAGCAAATTTTGAAAAATACACAGATATACTTGGAGATGCAGAACGGAATGTAATAAAGATCGTCGAGGTTGAAGGTGAAAAATACACAATTAAATCCTTTAAAGTCCCTAATTTCATAAATCAAATTGTTTACAGGTTCTTTAGGAAATCAAAAGCAGAGCGATCGTATAATTACGCCAATAAATTATTAGAATTAGGAATTGATACTCCTTTTCCTTTAGCATACAACTTATGTGTGACACCTGTTCTGTTTAAAGAAAGCTACTATGTGAGTAAACTAATAGAATGTGATCTAACATACCGTGAATTAACAACAGATTTTGATATACCTGACTATGAGGTTATTCTAAGGGCTTTTACAAGATTTACATATAAATTGCACAAATGTGGAGTTAATTTTTTAGATCATTCTCCTGGTAATACGTTAATAAAAAAAAACGAAGAAGGTTATGAGTTTTATCTGGTAGATCTTAATCGTATGAAATTTGGGGAAATGAATTTTGATACTAGAGTGAAGAACTTTGCAAAATTAACAATCCATGAATCTATGGTTAGTGTGATGAGTAATGAATATGCTAAGTGTACAGGAGAGAATGAAAAGGAAATATTTGATCTAATGTGGCAATATACCCAAGAGTTTCAGGGTAGATATTATCGCAAGCGAAGAATAAAGAGGAAAGTGTTTTTTTGGAAAGCAAAATATAGAGAATAAAAGTAATTTGCGACTTTTAGTTAAAATTCTATTTCTTTTAAACTTTCTTAGTTTTTACCCATGACCAATAAGATAGTGATGCTTTGTTTTTTTAAAGTGTGGAGTTCTTAAGGAGTTGACTTATTCTTTATTTTTTTTAATCAACTCTCTTAGTTTTACATACTTTAAAAAAGTAAGGTTGGCGGTTTGAATACAAATTAGAAAGCCATTTAACCCATCTAAAAAACCAAGACGAAGAAAGTATGCTTTAAAAAATGCCCAGGTAGGGTTAAATAAGATTTTCCATAATGTGGCATTTTTTCCAAGTTCATAATATGAATGCGCAGAGATTGTAGAGAACTTTTCAATTTGGGTATTATAAGCACTGTAGGTAGGGTAGTTCCAATGAAGGATATCACCTTTTAATTTTCCGCATTTTTTTGGATTATACAATTTGTAAGAATCGTGAGGATTAATACCTTTCCATTCACCTTTCCCTTTTTTAAAAGCTCTCAATTTTTTGTCAGGATACCAATCAGAATGGTTTATCCATTGTCCACAAAAATTATTATATCGATTCATGTAATATCCATCATGAACCCAGTTGGATTTTAATTTTATAATAGACTCTCGAAGTTCTGGGGACAAAGCTTCATCTCCATCAAGAGAGATGATATAATCATGTGAAGCTTGTGTGATAACAAAATTCTTTTGTTCCTTATATCCTAGGAATTTTTGTTTTACAAATTTAGCATTGTATTTTTTGCAAATTTCTTCAGTCTTATCAGTTGAAAAAGAATCAACAACAACAATCTCATCTACTACTCCTTGAAGAGAGGCTAAGCACTGTTCAATTTTTCTTTCTTCATTATAAGTAATAATAACTCCAGAGAGCTTGATCATTGTTGATGTTGTTTTGTAGATAATGCCACGCAAAAATAGTTAATTTTACAATAATTGGTCGTTTCAAAAGTAATTAAACTTGTATTTTATTTAGATTGTGTTAAACAATCGAAAGTTATTGGTGATTGGGCTATATTTGACTAAAAATTTTAAAGAATTAAAAACGAATTGCTATTATACACGAAGTTGAATTTTAGAGTATTATTAAAAACATTACTATCTATAAGAATTGTTTTTGCTCTAATGGTTTAATCCTATTAAGTAGTAATTATAAATTTTTACTCAGAAATTTATATAGTTGATCAGTGAATAATTCGGGTTTGAAATGTGTGTAAAGCTCTAAAGATTGACTCTTAAGTTCTTTAGTTTTTTTGTGTAAAAATAAACCGGGAAGATAATCTGCAAGATGAACAGATATTTGTGTTTCTCCATCCTCAAACATGTTCCAATCTTTTTTGTTGATCCAGGGAGAGAAAATAGTGAAAGTAGGTATTTCTAATGCTTTAGCCATATTTACAGCACCACCCTCATTGCCAATCAGTGTATCACAGAGAGAGAGAATTGCAAGGAAGCCTCTTAAACTTTTAGCAAAAACATCAAAGTGAATGTTTTTTTGAGTTTTATAATTTGTAAGATCATATATAGTACGAGCATCTTTTTCTTGATTTGGAATATAATTAAAAAGGATATTTGCTCCTGTAGAAGCTACTATTGTGTCTATTACCTTTGCCATATATTCAAAAGGAAGTGTTTTCTTTGCTTCACTTCCTAAAACACTAATCATGATCAAGGGAGTTTTTGTAGTAATCCCATTAGATTCTATAAACTCTCTGGCCTTTTCTTTTTCTTCTTTAGTTAGAAATATTTTTGGTTTTGAGATTTCTGAAATCACTCTGTTTTCAGGAAAAACTAAACGTAGTCTATTTTCTATTGCTGTACTTGCATTTGTAATGGATTCAGAATTTCTTTTAATGGTTTTGGTATATAAAAACTGAGAATACCACTTGTAAAAAGATATTCTTTGCGATGCTCCAGAAAACAAAGTAATAAGATTACTTTCTAATTTTCCGTACGCATCAATTACATGGTCATATTTAGCTTTTCGTATCTGTTTTAGAAAGGCATAAAGAGCCTTTTTGTTATTTTGATACTCATCTTTAAATTCAATAATATGATCAAAAAAGGGGCTTTCAGTTATTACAGGTTTTGTATTAGAATTTACCAAAAAATCAATGGTTGCATCAGGGTATTCCTTTTGTAGAGCTTCACAAATAATAGTACTTGCAAGCACATCTCCAATCATTTTTTGTTGAATAACCAAAATTTTCATAAACTATTGTTCAAAATAGTTGAGCTTACCTTCTTGTTTTAAGATAAGCTCAATTTTTCTATATCATTATCATCATACTGCTACATCATATTCACGTAGTGCATCATTAAGTGAAGTTTTCTTATCTGTGCTTTCTTTACGTTTTCCGATAATTAGCGCGCAAGGTACATTATATTCGCCAGCAGCAAACTTTTTAGTATAGCTTCCAGGGATTACAACAGATCCAGACGGAACTACTCCTTTTCTTTCTATTGGAGTATCCCCAGTTACATCAATAATTTTGGTAGAAGCTGTTAATACAACATTTGCACCAAGTACGGCTTCTTTTTCTACTCGTACACCTTCGACAACAATACACCGAGATCCAATAAAAGCATTGTCTTCTATAATTACTGGTGCTGCTTGTAATGGTTCTAAAACACCGCCAATACCAACACCTCCGCTAAGATGAACGTTTTTTCCTATTTGGGCACAACTACCTACAGTAGCCCATGTATCGACCATAGTGCCTTTGTCTACATAGGCACCAATGTTTACATAACTAGGCATTAGAATGGTACCAGGAGAAATGTATGCGCCATGACGAGCTACGGCATTAGGAACAACTCTAATTCCTTTTGCCTCATATCCTTTTTTTAATGGAATTTTATCATGATACTCAAAAATTCCTGCTTCAAGGGTTTCCATTTTCTGGATAGGAAAGTATAGTACAACACCTTTTTTTACCCATTCATTTACTTGCCAGCCACCTTCAATAGGTTCTGCTACTCGTAGTTCTCCACTATCTAGTAAGTTAACAACTTCTCGTATAGCGGCTTGCGTATTTGATTCTTTTAAAAGCTCTCTATTGTTCCAAGCTTTTTCTATGCTTTCTTTTAGTTGGTTCATTTGAATGAAAAATTTTGGTAAAGATAATAGCTTCCATCGAAAAAATTACTGATAAACCATATTTTAGGAAACCATTAATAAATAATGTAGTTTTTGTAATAAAATTATACTTTTGCAAAAAAAATATGCATGGCACGAATTTTGGCAATTGACTATGGAGGAAAGCGTTGTGGAATTGCGGTTACTGACGAATCTCAGATAATTGCTTCAGGATTGACAACCGTGGATACTAAAAGTTTATTAGCATGGTTGATAGAGTATGTGTCTAGGGAGGAAGTAGAACTTTTTGTGGTTGGAGAGCCTAAAAGATTGCATGGAGAGGCCTCAGAGAGCGAAAAACTAATTAAACCATTTTTAGAAAAACTAAATAAAGTACTTCCTGATATTCCCGTAACAAGAATAGACGAACGCTTTACATCTAAAATGGCTTTTGATACAATGCTTGCAAGCGGTATTTCAAAAAAGAAAAGAAGAGATAAGTCATTGGTGGATCAGATTAGTGCAACGATTATACTTCAGGATTATTTGTATAATCAATAATTAGAATTTAGAAATAATAAATAAAAATATGATACTTCCAATTGTAGCATACGGAGACCCAGTACTAAAGAAAAAAGGAAAGGAGATTACAAAAGATTACCCTCAATTCTCAGAACTTATTGCGAATATGTTCGAGACTATGTATAATGCACATGGTGTTGGACTAGCTGCACCTCAAATAGGGCTTCCTTTAAGATTATTTATTGTTGATGCAGAACCTTTTTCTGAAGATGAAGAGCTTTCTGAGGAAGAAGCTAATAAATTAAAAGGGTTTAAAAAAGTATTTGTAAACGCTACTATTCTTGAAGAAACCGGGGAAGAGTGGGCTTTTTCTGAAGGATGCTTGAGTATCCCAGATGTAAGGGAAGATGTGTTTCGACATGAAACAATTAAGATTAATTACTTTGATGAAAATTTTGTAGAGCATACAGAAACTTACGATGGGCTTGCTGCAAGGGTAATTCAACATGAGTATGATCATATTGAAGGAGTTTTGTTTACGGATAAACTATCTAGCCTAAAAAAACGTTTGATAAAAGGAAAACTATCAAATATTTCTAAGGGAAAAATAAAATCAGATTATCGTATGCGTTTTCCTTTGTTGAAAAAAGGAAGATAATTACACTTAACTTTTAAATATTTATGATGGTTAATGTTTGATTTTTAAAACGAACTATAGATATTTGCCAACTTTGAAGAGAAATGAGTATAGTTTTGATTTTCAATATTAGTATGAAATAAATTACTTTACGAATTACATCTGACCTTTAAAAAAGAATATATCATAAACAGATGAAAATATATGAGCTTAGATAAAATATTAGCAATTTCGGGTAAACCAGGGTTATACGAGTTAAAAACACAGACAAGAAGTGGCTTTTTAGCAGAATCTTTATTAGACGGTAAGAGATTATCAGTAAGTATAAGACATAATGTAAGTGTACTTAGTGAGATTGCAATTTATACATTCACAGAAGAAGTTCCTTTGAGAGAGATCTTTAAAAAGATTCATGAAAAAGAGAATGGGGAACAGGCAATAAGTCATAAAGAATCTAAGAATAAGTTAGAAACTTATTTTAGTGAGGTGTTACCAGATTATGATGAAGATAGAGTATATGCTAGTGATATGAAAAAAGTGATTCAATGGTATAATATATTACAAGCCAAAGGGATGACGGATTTTTCTGAGCCAGAAGAAAATAATAATTCTGAAGAAGAAGAATAAAAAAAACTATTATAAACTAAAAAATCCTGCCTTATGGCAGGATTTTTTAGTTTATGTTTACCCCGTATGATTATTTTTATTTTTCTTGAGTTATTAAACGAATATGAATAAGTTGTGTAATATTGATAGGTTTTTAATGTAGGGTTTGGCGACTTCTTCGTACTTTTGCGCAAAATTTTAATACAATCTTACAAATATTTAGTTTGCATGGCTAATACCAAATATGTTTTTGTAACGGGAGGTGTGTCTTCCTCTTTAGGAAAAGGAATTATAGCAGCTTCTTTGGCTAAACTATTACAAGCAAGAGGGTATAGGGTAACAATTCAGAAATTAGACCCTTACATTAATGTAGACCCGGGAACTTTAAATCCATATGAGCATGGAGAATGCTATGTAACCGATGATGGAGCAGAAACAGATCTTGATCTAGGACATTATGAACGTTTTTTGAATACTCCTACTTCTCAAGCAAATAACGTTACTACCGGTAGAATATATCAAAGTGTTATCGAAAAGGAACGACGAGGAGAATTTCTTGGTAAAACGGTTCAAGTAGTTCCTCATATCACTAACGAAATCAAAGAAAGAATCCAGATTCTTGGTAAAAGTGGAAATTACGATATTGTAATTACCGAAATAGGGGGGACAGTTGGAGATATTGAATCCCTACCTTATATAGAAGCTGTTCGCCAGTTAAAATGGGAGCTAGGAGATACTAATGCCTTAGTTATTCATTTAACATTGATACCTTACCTTTCTGCTGCAGGAGAGTTGAAAACCAAACCAACTCAGCATAGTGTAAAAACACTTATGGAAAGTGGTATTAAAGCAGATATTTTGGTCTGTAGAACAGAGCATGAATTATCAGACGATCTACGAAGAAAACTGGCACTTTTTTGCAATGTTAAAAAAGAAGCTGTAATACAATCTATAGACGCATCTACCATTTATGATGTTCCAAATTTAATGTTGGAAGAAGGATTGGATGCAGTGGTACTTAAACAATTAGTTCTTCAGGATGATGACAAACCTAATCTAGAAAATTGGAACAAGTTCCTGGCTAGACATAAAAATCCAAAATGCCAGGTTACCGTTGGACTTATAGGTAAATATGTAGAGTTACAGGATTCTTATAAATCTATTCTAGAAGCTTTTATCCATGCAGGAGCAGAGAATGAAGTAAAAGTTAATATCGTAAGTATTCACTCAGAATATATTACTGATGATACTATAGAAAAGAAAATTGCTCATCTTGATGGAGTTTTGGTTGCTCCTGGGTTTGGAGAACGTGGTATAGAAGGAAAAATAAAAGCAGTGCAATTTGCCAGAGAGCACAAATTACCATTTTTTGGAATTTGTTTGGGAATGCAAATGGCTGTTATAGAATATTCTCGTAATATATTAGGGTTAGAAGGAGCTTGTTCTATCGAAGTAGATAAAGATACACCATATCCAGTCATCGATTTAATGGAGGAACAGAAAAATATTACCGATATGGGTGGGACTATGCGTCTGGGAGCATGGGATTGTGAATTGGTTGAAAATAGTAAAGTATATGAAGCCTACGGAAAATCTTTGATATCAGAACGTCACCGTCATCGCTACGAATATAATAATAACTATAAAGAGCAATTAGAAAAAGCAGGACTCAAAACAACTGGTGTTAACCCTAAGACAGGTTTAGTAGAAATTGTAGAAATTCCTGATCACCCCTGGTTTGTAGGTGTTCAATATCATCCAGAATATAAGAGTACGGTTGCCAATCCGCACCCATTATTTATAGCTTTTATAAAAGCGGCAGTAGAATATTCAAAAAAAAATAGAGATGTCAAAGTGTCACAATGATGGTAATTGGCGAGATAATTGAAATCGAAATATTAAATATATAATTTTAAAAGCCTTTCTGAATGATCAGATAATGGCTTTTTATACATCAATACATGGAAGAAAAGAAATTTGATCTTAATTCGATAATTGGATTTGCACTTATATTTGGAATCATCGTTTGGATGTTTTATCTAAATCAACCAACTCCTGAAGAAATTGAAGCAGAAAAAGCCAAAAAAGAACAAGTAGAATCTGAAGGAAAAACAGAAAAAGAAAATACTACTGATTTTGTAAAAGAAAACGAAGCTATTGTAGCTAACCCTCAGGATTCTGTAGCATTGTCTAATGCCAAATCTCAGTTAGGAGCATTTGCATATTCTGCGAGTTTACCTTCGGCAACAGATAAATTTACTAAGATTGAAAATGACGTTTTAAGTCTTAAGATAAATAATAGAGGAGGGTATATTACTGAAGCACTGTTAAAAAACTTTAAAACATATGATTCAGTACCAGTATATCTAATAAAAGAAGGTAAAAATGCTTCTTTTAATATTAATTTTGGAACTACAGATAATAGAATATTAAATACCAAAGACCTGTTCTTTGAGCCTTCAGTTTCTAAAAATGGTGACAATACTGTATTGTCAATGAAGCTTAAAGTTTCTGATTCTAAATTTTTAGAATATAGATACGAGCTAAAACCAAATGAATATATGGTAGATTTTACCATAAGATCCCAAGGATTACAACAAGTCTTTAACAGCAGTCAAACTGTTAATCTAGATTGGAAACTTCAAGGGATAAGACATGCAAAAAGTGCATCTTATGAAAATAGATATACAGAGGTTTTGTATGAGTATGATGGAGACAAAGATGATTATTTAGGACAAAGTGAATTTACAGATGATGAGGAACAAAATGTAAGTTGGATTGCATTTAAGCAACATTTCTTTACTTCGGTTCTTTTAACAGATGTGCCATTTAAAAAAGCAGCTTTTACATCCAAAAATATTGCTAGTTCTACAGACCTTGATGATAAGGATATAAAAGTAACAAAAGAGTTTTCTGCGTCTATGCCACTAGAGCTACAGGGAGGAGAGCTTAATTATGCTATGGATTGGTATTATGGGCCGACTGATTACAAAATTTTAAATACTTATAAGCGTAACTTAGATGAGATTGTGCCTTTAGGTTGGGGGATTTTTGGAATTATAAATAGATACTTATTTATTCCATTCTTTGGATTCTTAAGTGGTTTTCTACCTTATGGTATTGCAATTATAGTAATGACAATTATTGTACGTATCATTTTGTCTCCGGTAACATATAAATCATATCTATCTCAGGCAAAAATGAAAGTTTTACGCCCTGAAATTACTGAGATAAACGAAAAACATAAAGATAATGCAATGAAGAGACAACAGGAAACTATGGCTCTTTATGGAAAAGCCGGAGTTAACCCAATGAGTGGTTGTTTGCCAGCTGTAATGCAAATCCCTGTTTTTTATGCATTATTTAATTTCTTTCCAAGTGCATTCCAGTTAAGGCAAAAGAGTTTCCTCTGGGCAGATGACCTTTCTAGTTATGATACAATAGCAGAATTACCTTTTACCATTCCTTTTTATGGTGATCATATTAGCTTATTTCCAATATTAGCTTCGATAGCAATATTTATCTATATGATGATGACAACAGGGCAAACTATGCAAACACAGCAGCCAGGAATGCCAAACATGAAATTTATTATGTATTTGTCACCATTAATGATGTTGTTTTTCTTTAATAACTATGCAAGTGGATTATCATTGTATTATTTTATTTCTAACTTAATTACTATTGGAATTATGTTAGTCATTAAAAATGTAATTATTGATGAAGACAAAATTCATTCAAAAATTCAAGAAAATAAGAAGAAGCCTAAGAAGCAAGGTAAGTTCCAGAAAAAAATGAAAGAATTAATGGAACAGGCTGAACAACAACAAAAAACAAAAAAGAAATAATATTAAATATAATATATCCAGAAAAGCTCCTGTTTAGGGGCTTTTTTGTATTTTGATACTCATTTTATAATTTTGAATTTAGAATATTGGTATACTTTTTGGATATTAGATTCGTTGAAATAATGTCCCAAATCAAATATTAATTATGCGAAGTACATTTTTATTTTGTGTTTTAGTTTTTATATGCTTCTCTGCCCTGGGGCAAAAGTACAATACCTATGATGCCCAAGGTAAGAGACATGGTAAATGGCAAAAGAAATATAATAATAGTGATCAACTTCGTTATGAAGGTACTTTTGATCATGGAAAAGAAATTGGAGAATTTAAATTCTACAAACCAAATAGCGACAAATTTCCAACCGCTATAAAAACATTTACAAAGAATAGCGATACAGTAAAGGTCAAGTACTTTACTCAAAAAGGAAAAGTAATTAGTAAAGGGCAGATGGTAGGTAAAAACCGTATAGGACTATGGGAATATTATCACAATGGATCTGGCAAAATTATGATGACAGAGCAGTATAAATTGGGGAAATTAGATGGAGAACAGCTTACCTATTTTGAAAATGGTCAGCTTACAGAAAAAACAACTTATGTCGATGGAAAGCGTAATGGTAAGAGAATTATTTATTCTGAGTCTGGAGTAGTGATGAAAGAGTTTACGTATGAAAATGATAAATTACATGGCGCTACCAAGTATTATGATACTGATGGGATCTTAATTATTGAAGGGAATTATAAAAGAGACCGTAAAGACGGTATTTGGAATTATTATACTAAAGGAAAGATATCTGAACAAAAACTATTTCCTATCCAAAAAAGAGGGTTGTAGCATTTGTTTTACTCTAAGAAAATAATAAAAGATATTACTTAAATCGTGTCATTGTTATATCTAAATAATCTTGGTAGATTACCTCAATACCAATATACCTCACTTTGATAATAAGTTAATTTATAAGAAAGAAATTCTGTATTTTATTTCTTGATAACAAGTATAGATAATACTATTATAAAACCATATGATAATCCATTAGGGTTACTTTTTTTATTTAGTATTTTTGCAAAAGAAATTAAAAAAATAAATAAAGGAATTTTTGATGAAGAGAGTAATCGTTGGGTTGTCGGGAGGAGTTGACTCTAGTGTAGCAGCATATTTATTAAAAGAGCAAGGCTATGAGGTTATCGGGTTATTCATGAAAAACTGGCATGATGATTCGGTAACTATATCCGAAGAGTGCCCGTGGTTGGATGATAGTAATGATGCATTGTTAGTCGCAGAGAAACTGGGGATTCCGTTTCAGACTGTTGATCTTAGTGAGGAGTATAAAGAACGTATAGTTGATTATATGTTTAATGAGTATGAGAAAGGTCGTACTCCTAATCCGGATGTATTATGTAATCGAGAAATTAAATTTGATGTTTTTCTGAAAATTGCTTTATCACTTGGAGCAGACTATGTGGCTACTGGTCATTATTGCCGAAAAGAAACAATAGTAAAAGAAGGAAAAGAAATACATCGTCTTTTAGAAGGAAAAGATCCTAATAAAGATCAGTCATATTTCTTATGTCAATTATCACAGGAGCAACTTGCAAAAACCCTATTTCCTGTTGGAGAATTATTAAAACCCGAAGTTAGAATTATAGCAAAGGAACAAGATTTGATAACAGCAGACAAAAAAGATTCTCAAGGCTTATGTTTTATTGGGAAAGTTCGCTTACCAGATTTTCTTCAACAAAAATTACAACCAAAAGAAGGTAATATTATTGAAATATCTCCTTCTGAAGAGAAATACTCGCGTAAACCTCCGCACTTTAATTCTAAAATTGAAGAACTAAAATTCTTATCATTTAAATATGATTATAGTATTGATGAAGGCAAGATTGTAGGCAAACATCAAGGAGCTCATTATTATACAAAAGGACAAAGAAAAGGCTTGGCAGTAGGAGGTACTCCAGAGCCCCTTTTTGTAATTGAGACCGATGTAGATACCAATACTATTTATACAGGTCAGGGTAAAAAACATCCAGGACTATACAGGAGAGCTTTGTTTATATCTAATGATGAATTGCATTGGGTTAGAGAAGATCTTAGGCTTAAAGAAGGAGAAGAACTAGAAGTTATTGCAAGAATCCGATATAGGCAACCTCTAGAAAAAGCAAGGTTGTATATGGTGGAGTCTGGGATGTACGTTGTTTTCGAAAAAAACCAAAGTGCAATAACAGAAGGACAGTTTGCTGCCTGGTATATGGATGATGAATTAATAGGGTCTGGTGTGATCTCCTAAAAAGAATATATATACATATTTTCATATCTAGAATTGATGAATACAATAAAAGAACTATTTAATATTGAATACCCGGTTATCCAGGGAGGGATGATATGGGCTAGTGGTTGGAAACTAGCAAGCGCTGTGAGTAATGCAGGTGGATTAGGACTCATTGGGGCAGGGTCAATGTATCCTGATGTATTAAGAGAGCATATTCAAAAATGCAAAAAGGCAACCAATAACCCTTTTGGAGTAAATATTCCGATGTTATATCCTAATCTTAGTGAGATTATAGAGATTATTATAGAGGAAGAGGTGAAAATAGTTTTTACCTCTGCAGGGAATCCGAAAAAGTATACTTCTTTTCTAAAAGAAAATGGAATCACCGTAGTGCATGTGGTGAGTAGTCTTAAGTTCGCATTAAAAGCACAATCAGCAGGAGTTGATGCCGTAGTAGCAGAAGGTTTTGAAGCAGGGGGGCATAATGGAAGAGATGAAACAACCACATTAACTTTAATTCCTATAGTCAAAGAAGAATTGAAGATCCCATTAATTGCTGCTGGAGGTATTGCAACCGGGGCGGCAATGTATGCTGTGATGGCTTTGGGAGCTGATGGAGTACAGGTGGGAAGTCGTTTTGTAGCTAGTAATGAGGCATCATCTCATATAGATTTTAAACAAATGGTAGTAGACGCCAAAGAAGGAGATACTCAGCTTACTCTAAAGGAATTAGCCCCCGTGAGGTTGCTTAAAAATAAGTTTTATCAAGAGGTAACAGAATTATATGCCAAAGACCCTTCTATTGATGATTTAAAAGCACTATTAGGTCGTGCCAGAGCAAAAAGAGGAATGTTCGAAGGAGATCTTCACGATGGAGAACTGGAGATCGGACAGGTATCTGGATTAATTCATGATATTAAACCTGCCAAAGTCATTATAGAAGATATGATAAAAGAATTCAAAATAACCCAAAATAGGA
This sequence comes from Aquimarina sediminis, assembly GCF_002895435.1. Classification (GTDB taxonomy): domain Bacteria; phylum Bacteroidota; class Bacteroidia; order Flavobacteriales; family Flavobacteriaceae; genus Aquimarina; species Aquimarina sediminis. The sequence goes on along the minus strand of NZ_POYJ01000006.1, from coordinate 35,227 downwards.
TGAAACAAGTTTCTCTCTAAATAACGCATATGAACTCTAGAAAAAAGCAACTCAAAGCCTTCGATAGACTACTAACGATAATGAATGAACTTAGAGAGCAATGCCCTTGGGATAAAAAGCAAACTCTTCAATCCTTAAGGCATTTGACGATAGAAGAAACGTATGAGTTGGGCGATGCAATTCTAGAAAATAATCTGGACGAAGTAAAAAAAGAGCTTGGAGATTTGCTTTTACATATTGTGTTTTATGCCAAAATCGGCAGTGAAACAAATGATTTTGATATTGCAGATGTAGCAAATGAAATCTGTGAAAAACTAATTCATAGACATCCTCATATTTATGGAGATGTTGTTGTTGAAAATGAAGAGGATGTAAAGCGCAATTGGGAGAATTTAAAACTTAAAGAAGGGAAGAAAAGTGTACTTGAAGGCGTTCCTAAATCACTTCCTGCAATGGTAAAGGCTAGTAGGATCCAGGATAAAGTAGCTGGAGTAGGTTTTGATTGGGAAGAGCCGTATCAGGTATTCGAAAAGCTTAAAGAAGAACTTGAAGAACTACAACACGAAGTAAAAGTGCAAGATCAAGATAAAATAGAATCAGAGTTTGGTGATGTGCTTTTTTCTATGATTAATTATGCTCGCTTTCTTAAAGTAAATCCAGAAGATTCTTTAGAACGTACAAATAAAAAATTTATAAAAAGGTTTCAATACTTAGAGTCAAAAGCAAAAGAGCATAATAAAAGCCTTGATGAAATGACTCTTGCCGAAATGGATGTGTTTTGGGAAGAAGCAAAAAAGCTATAATCTAACTATACTTTTCTTATTTATTACCGATTTTGTTTTGTCAATAATCACTGGATTAAGTTCTTGATAATTGCTATACTCCTTTTTTTGAGGATGCTTAGAGTTGACTTTTTTCCGCAAAATCGAAAACTTAAAAATGCTGTTTTTTTGTCATTTTTATACGGTTTTAACATAATTTATGATTTTTTTTTCATTCGAAAACACCTAGTTTTACTGAGTTTTTAGGTAAGATATTATCGGGAGACCCTTTGCAAGTGAGGTTTTATAGAAAACAAGTCGTAAATTTATGGTAGTAGTTATTTACTAAATAATTATGCGGCTAACTCAAAAAAAAATACCATTACTATTTTTATTGAGCATCCTTTTTTTATTTACATCTTCAAATGCAAATTGTTTTAATGCTAAGTTAGATGCTAAAAAAAAGGGTGAAGATTCATCCTACCTTTTATCTAATATCGAGAATATAAATACCAAAAATGATACTGAGTTTTCTATTTATCATGATCAGAGTTTAGAACAAATAAAAGATAAAGACTCTACATCTATATTTAGGGATTTAGCATTCTCATATGCTAAATCCAATCAACCTGAGTTAGCATGTATATTTATAGAGAAATATATTAAGACTAGTCTAGATGTTAACTTTGTTAGTCATAGCTACTTTAAACCAATTAGTACTTCTACATCTTATAAAAAGTTAATCGATAAATACCTTAAAAAATTCGATTGGTGGGGAGTCTTTTGCTTTTATGTTGCTTTTGTAGGTTTTTTTATATCTATAGTTTTAAATTTTAGAAAAAGAGCCGATAAGGTAGCAAACTTTTTGATGAGTACATTTGTGTTGATTCATTCCTTTTTTATAATTCATATTGGTGTATACCTTATAAATTATCAATATGATTTCCCCCATATATATTACGCATCAACTATTTTTTCATTTCTCTATGGACCCATGATGTATTTTTATATAAAGCGAGTAACGGTGCAATACCGCTTCAAAAAAGCTGATGTATTACACTTATTACCAACCGTAATACTTAGTTTTTTATTGGTTCCGATTTATATGTTGACAGGAGAAGAAAAGCTAAGAATAGGGTTAGAAGGTGATCGGGAATATCTATTTCTAATTATGAGTGGTAAGTTAATCTCACTTCTGGTTTATGGTGTATTGGTAATTATATTGCATATAAAGTATAGGAAAAAATATACAATTGGATCCAAAGCAATACATTATTGGCAAAGAAATATTGTAATTTTTTGTTCAATATATATTATGTCGTATGCTATATATACTGTACTGATAATGCAACACGTATTTAGTGGTTTCCTATTTTATGTACAAATTGTATCGATGTCTATGTTAGTATTGTACGTTAGTTATTCAGCATTTGTTCAACCTTCCTTATTTGAGAAAAGAAAGGTGGTTCCTATAGGGGTTAAGAATAAAAGGAACAAATATGAAAAATCTGGGTTAACACAAAGCTTTTCATTAGAGCTTAAAATAAAACTATTACATTTATTGGATGTAGAGAAAGTTTATAAGCAAAATGATATTACTCTCCAGAAGCTTTCTATATTACTGGATACTACTAGACATAACACTTCTCAGATTATAAATGAACATTTTGAACTGAATTTCTTTGAACTAATAAACAGGTATAGGATTGAAGAAGCTAAAGAGATTTTAAAAGGAGAGAAGTATAGAGGTTTTAATATTATCGATGTCGCCTATGAGGTTGGTTTTAATAATAAAGTAACTTTTAATAAATCTTTCAAAAAATACAATCAAATTACACCTTCAGAATATTTGAAACTATTTGTTGCTTAATCACAAAAAATCAAAAATTGATAGGATAATAAAACCACTACTCCCTTCTTAGGTTTAAAAAAAAAGCTTCTATAAAATACAATTTTCAATCTGTAATAAAAAGATGTAATTTTTGCCTTATAAATCCGACTACTGATATATACCTATAATTTATAATAGATACTGTAAATTATAGGTCATAATTATCTATGAATAATTATGTGGCTAACTCAAAAAACACAAATATCATTTTTTTTATTAATCGTTCTTGTTTTATTTGTTTCTTCCAAAGTATACGGGTTTGATAAAGAAACATGTATAAGCAATAAGAATGCTAAGGAGTATGCCCTTTTGGTACTTCATAAGAGACAATATTTTGATAAAACTTATGCATTAGGTGTAAAACCATATTCTGAAACTGTAAATGATCAGAATATTGATTCAATATTTTTGTTTAAAAAACTCGCCTTTTCCTATGCTAAAGCCAATAAAGAAGATTTAGCATGTATGTATATTGAAAAATATATAAAAAGCAGTTTGGACGTTTCTTTTATTGAGCATAATGCTTTTGACTGGATAAGTAGCTCTGATTCTTACCACAAATTAGCAGATAAATACTATAAAAAATTAAATATCTGGTGGATACTTTGTATGTATGTTGGTTTTGTCGGAGTGTTTATATCAGTAGTTTTAAACTTTAGAAAACGTTCGGATAAAATAGCAAACTTTTTGATGAGTATGTTTTTGTTTCAGCATTCAGTATTTATAATTAATATTGGCTTGCTACCCACAAATTATGAGTTTTACTTCCCACATTCGTTATACTTGTCTACGTTGTTTTCATTTTTATATGGTCCTCTTATTTACTTCTATTTTAAAAGAGTGACCATAAATTATAAGTTTAAACTTATAGACATATTACATTTGATTCCTACATTTTTATTAATCTTTTTGTTATTTCCTGTATATAATCTACCAGGAGAAGAGAAGTTGTGGATAATGTTGAATGATGAACGTCCATATATTACCTTAATATCAGATACTAAATTGTTATCATTATTGGTGTATATGGTTCTAGTAATAAGGATATATATAAAACCAATACAGAGTAAAACACTTGTAAGTAAAATGCACCATATTTGGCAGAGAAATGTTATTATTCTTTGCTCGTTACACATAATTTCATACGTCATTTATGATACTTTGATGATTAGACGTATTACAAGTGATTTTCCTATGTATTTTCAAATTATATCAATCGCTTTACTGGTTTTATATATATGCTATAAAGCATTTGTTCAGCCTGGTATATTTGGTAGCTTGGCAATAATCAAAAAAGGTGTGCACGATGAATTGGGTAAATATAAAAATTCTGGTCTTACCGATATGTTATCCTTAGAACTAAAAGATAGATTGTTAGATTTAATGAATAAAGAAAAGATATATAGAAAAAATGATATCAATCTTCAGAAACTTTCAGAGTTTCTGGGTACCACTAGACATAACACATCGCAAGTTATAAACGAACATTTTGATCTCAATTTTTTTGAGTTGATTAATAGATATAGAATTGAAGAGGCTAAAGAGCTTTTAAAAATGGACAAACATAAAAAAGTTAATATTATTGATGTAGCTTATGAAGTAGGTTTTAATAATAAAGTAACCTTCAATAAATCGTTCAAAAAATACAACAAGATTACTCCATCTGAGTATGTTAAATCCTAAATGAATTGTATTGGTAAACTTTCTTCGGCAGAGGTAAAAACTTATAGGGATTACCTGATTTTGTGGTAACAACCGGTTTCTTTGATAGATAATCATAAACAGGAAGGTTGAGTGTAGACTATTTCCATTTAAACTTTGTTTGAGTTTTTTGAAATAAAATTGAGTTAGCCATCAAGATATTCTTGCCTTCCTTTTATGGTTTTATCTAATAACTATGTTAAGTATTAATTTTTTGAAAATTTTTATCTATGAAAGTACATTATTACAAGTTCTTAATGTTGTTTTTCTTTGTATGTAGTATAGCATTTGCTCAAGAAAAAACAATCTCAGGAACAGTTACAGATGATAAGGGTTTACCACTGCCAGGGGTAAATGTCCTTATTGAAAATACTAATAGAGGAACGCAAACCGATTTTGATGGAGTATATACTATTTCAGCTAGTCGAGGAACGGTAATTTCTTTTAGTTATGTGGGGTTTGAAACTAAGCAATTAGCGGTTGGTGATAGTAATACTATCAATGTTAAATTGATTGCCGCTGCCTCAGAGTTAGAGGAGATTGTTTTAGTTGGGTTTGGAACAAGTACAGAAAAAAAACTAATCCAAAGTATTGGAACCATAAGAACATCGGCAATTGAAGATATTCCTGCGGTTACTGCTCAAGAATTACTTCAAGGACAAACTAGTGGGGTGCAATTTACGCAAAGCTCCGGAGTATTAGGAGCAGCTAATGTAATCCGCGTAAGAGGAGTATCTTCTCTTAATGGAGGATCTCAACCTCTTATTGTAATTGATGGAGTTCCTTTAAGTGATGATATTAACACTTTTAATAATGGGGGAAATACCGGATTGAACCCTATTTCGGATTTAAACCCTCAGGATATTGCTTCTTTTTCGGTTCTTAAAGATGCCGCAGCAACTGCTATTTGGGGTTCGCGTGGGGCAAACGGGGTTATTTTGATTAAAACAAAAGGAGGGAGAAAGAATAGTGATACAAGAATAAATCTTGATGCTTGGACTTCTTTTACTGATGTTACTGACTTAACGGATATATTATCTCCAGTACAATATGCGCAATATCGTTTTGAAAGAGGGCAAGCCGGAGCAAGTAGCGGGATAGGAGCCATAACCGATATTCCTTCTGATGGTACAGATTGGTTAGACGCAGTAACCAGAACTGGATTTTCTCAAAATTATAATGTATCAGCACAGGGTGGAGGAGAAAAAACTAGCTTTTTTATAGGTACAGGTTACTCTGATCTTGAAGGAGGAATTATCGGAAACAACCTTAGAAGAATTAACGGAAGAGTAAATCTTGATCATAAAGCGAATGATTGGTTGAATCTTGGTTTGAATTTATCAGTGACCAATACATTAAATGACCGTATTAATACTGAAAATACGACTTTTGCACCTTTGACATCAGCTTATTTGATTCGTCCATTTATACAGTCTAGAGATGAAAATGGAAACTTTATCAATAATGATTTTATTCAGAATATTGAAGCCATAGAAGCATTGCAGGTAAATCAATCAGAGAGTACCAGGGTTATTGGTAATATGAACGCTACTGTCACATTTGCAGATGGTCTAAACTATAAAGCTTCATTTGGAATTGATCGAAGTCAAATTGATAATTTTACCAGGATTCCAGAATTAATTGACCCTTCTGCAGATGGAGGAACGACTCCTGGAGGTAATGCTCAAAATTTTATTGCAAATGATAATAGAATTATTACAGATCACACTTTAAACTTTAATAGGGTGTTTAATGGGGTACATTCTTTAGGAGCAGTTGCCGGGATATCCTATCAGGAAACTACTTTTAATACAATTAATGTAGCCTCTGAAGACTTTCTTTCTGATGATTTAAGAAATGTTTCTAATGGTGCTGTTCCCACTTTAACAGTACAATCTAGAGAAAAAAGAAGCTTATATGGAGCTTTCGGGAGAGTAAATTATGATTATAAAGGTAAATACCTCGTTGAGGGATCTTTTAGAAGAGATGGATTTTCTAGATTTGGAGTAAACCGAAGATTTGGTAATTTTTGGTCAGCGGCTGCAGGATGGGTAGTATCTGAAGAGCCATTTATGGAAGATATAGAAGAAATCAGCCTTCTGAAATTTAGAGCAAGTTATGGTACATCAGGAAATGATAGAATTGGAGGGTCTTTTCCTTCTTTAGGGTTGTTTGGATCGGCAGTACCTTTGTTACCTGCAACTTATAATTATAATGGAAGTGGAGGTATTGCACCTATTCAAGCTGGTAATGCAGATTTGACTTATGAAGAAAGTGCCACCCTTGATTTAGCATTCGAATTAGGGTTGTTTCAAAATAGAATAAATCTGAATGTGAATTATTTTGATAAGAAAACAACAGATTTGTTATTAAATGTGCCTGTCACTGAAATTACTGGCTTTGCAACAATCACTGCTAATGCAGGAGAACTTAAAAATAGCGGGTGGGAAATCGGACTTAATACCAAAAACATCATTACCGATAATTTTACATGGTCTACCGATTTTAATATCTCCTTTATTGATACCGAAGTGACCTCTCTGCCAGGAGCAAACGACTCACCAGAAGGAAGATTTATTCAAGCGGCAGGTGCCAGACAAAGAGCTATAGAGGGTCAATCAACCAATAATTTCTATCTGGTAAGATATGTGGGGGTAAATCCTCAAACTGGAGATGCCGAATATCTTGATAGAGATGGTAATGTAACAACTACTCCCAATTTTGATACAGATAGAGTTGTGGTTGGAGATGCGTTACCAGATTTTTACGGAGGTATAACAAATACGTTTACTTATAAAGATTTTGATTTAAGCTTCTTAATGTCATTTACGTATGGGAATGATATATTTCTTGATGGATTGCGATTTGTTGGAGCACCTGATAGAGTAGGTACATTTAACCAATCAGTAGATGTTCTGGACTATTGGAAACAACCAGGAGATAATGCAACATATCCACGATTAGGTAGCCCTACTGAAAACCTTTATAGACAGGTTTCTACTTTTCAGCTTAGAGATGGTTCTTTCTTAAGAATGAGAAATTTAACTTTCGGATATACGCTCCCTGAGAGTTTATTGAAAAATAGTAAGTTGTTTAAGAAAATAAGAATATATGCTACGGGTAATAATTTGTTCGTAATTAAAGGAGATAGTAATTTGGATGGTTTTGACCCAGAAGTAACAGATGATATAAATCCGTTAATACAAGGGGAAACGTTTTTTACTGCACCTCAAGCGAGACAATTTTTACTGGGAACCAGAATTACTTTTTAAATTTAAATCCATAGAATATAATGAAAACAATTCTTAAAACATATAAAATATTGCTATTGATAGGAGTTTTAAGCTTCGTTTATAGCTGTGATGATGAACTCGAAATTAGTCCAGAGGATAGTTTGACAGAAGATGTAGTATTCTCTTCAGAATTTGCAATCAGAGGTGCGCTTACAGGGTTATATGGGCAGGCAAGAGAGGTTGATGCTTTAAATGGGAATAGATATGCCTTAAGCGGAATACAATCTGATGAGCTTACATTTGTAGGGTCTTTTACATCTTTGGCAGATTTATTCGAATATGCTACACAAGCAACAAATACAATCACACAAGAACCATGGGACGAAGGGTATGAAATTATTAATAACGCCAATTTTATAATTACTAAAGTCCCAGATGTCGATATTATAGATTTTACAGAAGAAGAGAAAGCCCTTGTTATAGCGGAAGCTAAGTTTATGAGAGCTATGATGTATTTTGAAATGGCTAGAGTGTACGCACAACCGTTTCAATTTGATAATGGTAATAACTTGTGTGTTCCTATTTCTAAAGAACCTTTTGATGGAGGAGCATCACCAACAGATTTTGATCTTCCTAGAGATAATTTAAGTGCAGTGCATGCATTTATTATTCAAGACCTAGAAGATGCAATTGCAGGATTGCCTGTAAGTACAGATAATACCAGAGCTTCTAAAAGTACAGCTCAAGCTTTATTGGCAAGACTTCGTTTGTATAGAGAAGAGTGGTCTGAAGCTGCTACTTTGGCTAATGAGGTAATTAATTCTGGTTCATATGAATTTGCCTCTGATTATTCCTTTTATAAAACATTATCAGATGAGAGTGTATTTGTATTGGCAAACACTGCAACCGATGGAACATTTGGAGGTTCTGGGCTTCATAATTTTGGAAACCCATCTCCTGCAGGTAGAGGAGACCTTTTTTACTCAGAGTTTTTGGTAAATGCTCTCGAGAGTGGTGTTTTGGCACCTGGAAATACGGAAGGGAAAGATTTAAGATTAGTACAAGCAGCAATTCCTGGGAATGATACAAATGGAGTTGAAGAAATTTTTCAAAACAAAATAAGTGCAACTGGTAACGATCCATTACCTATTATTAGAATTACAGAAATGTATTTTATTAGAGCAGAAGCGAACTTACGAGGAGGATTAAGTGTTGGGGACACTCCGGTTAATGATATTAACCTTATTAGAGGAAGAGCAGGGCTTGCAGATTTGGTTACTGTTACTTTAGATGATATTCTTAATGAACGACTAAAAGAATTTGCTAGTGAAGGTCATAGAAGAATGGACTTGTTAAGAAACAGATTACCATTAAGACAGGCAGGGAATCCACAGTTTACATTAGCAGGATTTGGAGCAGATAAAACTATCTACCCTATACCTGCTAATCAAATAAACTCTAATCCAGCATTGCAAGGGCAACAAAATCCGGGATACTAATCGGTTTTTGTATTGTTGAGTTTTAAAAAATTACCCATTAACTATGAATAGTTAATGGGTAATTTATCTTTTAGAATGAATGGAACTATCGTAAGATTCAACGATAATAAATCAAGATTAAAGTTGCCTAATCTTATTAAGTTTTGCTTTCCATACTTCTAAGCTTTCTCTATGTTTTTCAATATTCTTTTGAACATCCATTACAAGTGGATTATCATCCTTGGCATGTTTAAAGAATTGAAGATTATTTTCTAACTGGCGAATTTCGCCATTAACTTCATCAATTTTTTTACGAATAAAGTTTTGCTCATTTCTAAGTGCGCGATCATCTGTTTGATTAGATAAGGAATGCAGTTTATTCTCATATTTAATGAGTTCAGTTTCCTTACGGCTCAAATTAAGCTGTTGAAAAAGATCATCAAGAATTTTGTTGTACTCACTCTCTATGTTTTTCTTTTTATAAGGTACTCTACCCAAAGTTTTCCATAGAGCAATATTTTCTTTTATTGTAGCAAGATCAGCTTCTGGATCACCTACTAGCTTTAACTCTTTTAGGTTTTCAATATGCGCTTGTTTCTTTTCTAAAGAAACTACTTCCTCTTTATTGGCTTCGTTTCTTTCTGCATGAAGTTTGTCAAAATAAGAGTTACAGGCATCTTTAAATCTTTTCCAGATTCTGTCACTATCCTTGCGAGGAACATGACCAATTTTTTTCCAGTCAGATTGGATTTTTTTCATTAACGGAGTAACTGTAGCAAAATCATCACTATCTTTGTTGTCCTCTGCTATTTGAATCAATTCCATCTTTTTACTTAGATTATCAAACTGATCCTTTTTAAGGCTTTTGTAAAATGAATTCTTATTGCGATTAAAATCTCTAACAACAGTCTTAAATTCACTCCAGATCTTTTCATTCACATTTGAAGGAACTTTTCCCGCTTTAAAAAACTGATCTCTAAGTTCTTCTATTTCTTTTATTTTATGTTGCCAGCCGCTATGATTTTTGGGATGATCTGATCCAACCTCTGCAATCTTGGCTATAATTTCTCTTTTTGTATCTAGATTTTTTTCATAAACTTTATCCAGATCTTTAAAATATTTCTGTCTATTTTCATGGATTTTCTTGGTCAGCGCACTAAATTTTTCCCAGATAGGTTCTCTGTACTCTTTTCCTACTGGTCCCAAATCTTCTTTCCACATTTTATGAAGTAGCTGTAACTCTCTGAATGCTCTGTTTACATCAGTTTCTTGGGCTAGTTCGGTAGCTCGTTCTATAATTTTAAGTTTTTGTTCAAGATTATGCTTAAAATCTAAATCTCTAAACTCTCTGTTGAGATGTAAGAAATCATAAAAATTCTCAGTATGGTGATGGTATGTATTCCAGACAGTATTGTATTTGTCTCTTGGTATCGGTCCTGCATTACGCCATCTCTCCTGTATATTTTTGAAATGATTATAGGTAGTGTTTATATTTTCATCTACATTAAGTAGCCCTTTTAGTTCATCAATTAACTCTAATCTTTTTTTAAGATTCTCCTGAAGATCTTTTTTTAGATTTTGATAATAAGCATTTCGCTTTTCTTTATAATCAAAATAGACAGAATTAAATTCTTTTTTTACGGGAGTAGAATAGTAAAAATCAATGATATCTCCGCCATCAGCCAAAAACTCTTCCTTTTTTTGCTCTACTTCTTCGTTAAATTTTTCGTTAAACTCATTTTTAATTTCTTCAACATGCTCTTTAATTGTTTGAATTTTTTCATCCTTAATCAAATTCCGAAGTTCTTTGATTAATTCTTCTTTATTCATGGCATGATAATCTTTCTTTTCGATATCATGGCGTTCAATTGTTGTCTCGTCTTCACTATGTTCTGCCACTGCTTCATCCATTTGATCTTGAATTTGAGCATCTTTCTGTGAAGTAGCTTCAGGTTGTACGGACTCTTCTTTAGGAGATGAACTATTCTCTATAGATTCAGCTTTTTCTTCCTGAACATCTGTAATTTGTGTATTAATTATAGAATCCGAAACTTCTTTCGATTCAGTATTACTAGCCTCTTCTATAGGTTCAGAAGGTACTTGACCGGATTTCTCGGAGACTTCTGAGGTAATTGCTCCTTGATTTTCGACTTCTAGATTTACATCTAAAGTTTTAGTCTTATTCTCTCCATTTCCATCTGCCTTGGGCAGGTTATCACGTGTAGACATTGTGCGAACGTTTTTGTTTATCTAAGCTTAATGCCTGACTAAGATACTAACATATTAGAAAACCTCAAAGTTATTGAAAGACTTTAAGAATACTTCGATGCGTAATAAGTAAGAATTTTATTACTATATTGAGTAGGAAATTATGTATTCCAGATGCTCCAAGCCTTTTCGGCTTGTAGAATTAACATTTGTAATCCGTTAGTAACTTTAGCACCTTTTTCTTTTCCTTTGATCATAAAAGCGGTCTCGTTAGGATTGTAAATTAGATCATATAAAACATGGTTCTTACCGATGTATTCATAAGGAATATTTGGGTAATCATGAATATTAGGATGTGTTCCCAAAGGAGTACAGTTAATTATTAAGGTGTATGCATGTATTATATCTTCATCTAGATCATTATAGTTTAGCTCATCAAAATCAGGATTTCGAGATACAAACATATAGTCGATATCTAGTTGACTTAATGCATAAGCAATAGCTTTTGAAGCTCCGCCTGTACCTAATATTAATGCTTTTTTTATAGTGCTGTTTAGTAAAGGTTTTAGAGATTCTATAAAACCATAATAATCGCTATTATACCCTTTTAATTTTTGATCCTTACTTAATTTAATAACGTTTACAGCACCAATTTCTTTTGCTATTGGGTCTAAATCATCTAGATAGGAAATAATTTCCTCTTTATAGGGTATCGTAACATTCAAGCCTTTAACCAGTGGATCTTTAACGACCTTTTTGATATCGTTGATTTCTTTAAGATCGAAGTTGTTATACTCGCAATCTAAATGCTCTTTTTTAAATTTTTCAGAGAAATAGCTTTTTGAAAAAGAGTAATCGATATTTCTACCTAATAACCCGTATGTTTTTTTCATATTTAAGTTTTTAGCGTGCGTTGACCATACCATTCTAACCACAAAACGATACCGATACCGATAAGGATATAGAAGATCCCCAAATGGGTTTCAATTATTGTAAAATCTGGAAAATAACGATCGTAATTATCGAGTATGGGGTTTCCTAATGCATCAATTTGTGTATTGCCCAAAGCATCAACTTTATATATTTTGTACTTCCAGGGCCAAACTACTCCAAGGGAGCCAGTAATGAACCCAATAATTGCAGCAAAAGTTGCATTCTTATAATACTTTAAGACATATCCTAAAAAATGTGACAAAGTGACTAAACCAGTTAATGACCCAAAACTAAATACGATTAGCACTTTTAATAATCTAACCCTTTTGGGATCGTCAATAAATGACAGATCCCATTGTATTAGATCTGCTATAGTATCGTATAATGCATTTACTGAATCAACAAGCAAAAGAACATAATTTCCTAATAGTATGAGAATAAAAGAACCCGATAATCCTGGTAATGTCATCCCCGATACGCCAATAATACCACAGACAAATACAAACCATAGATTGTCATTTTCTTTTGCTGGCGCCAATAAGCTAATGCTAATTCCTATAGCTATACCAATAAAAATAAGACAGATATTTCTTCGACTCCAATCATCAAAATCTTTCACGATATAATAAATGGAACCTATGATCATTCCAAAAAATGCTGCCCATACATATAGTTCGTAATGAACAATAAGATAGTCCAGAATTTTAGAAACGCTAAAGTAACTAATAAGCATTCCTAAAATTAGAAGACCTAGAAATCTCCCATTAATATATCTCCAAAAACTATTAAATCTAAAATTGATAAATAGTTTAAAAGCTTTAAAATTTATTTTTTGTAATGAATATATAAACTCTTCATAGAAACCAGCAACAAACGCTACTACGCCTCCTGATACACCGGGTACCTTATTAGCAGCACCCATAGCTAAACCTTTGATGACAAGGAAAAGTCTATCGGTAAAGGTTCGTGTACTTTGTTGCATAGGCTAATCTGTTTTTTTCGTAGATAGGCGTTCTAAGGTAAGGATTAATAAGAAACCAACAGTGACCAGTCCTAAAACCCAAATTAGCTTTGGATCTCCATCAAACTGAGAAGGTAATATACTTTTTTCAATAAAAGGAACTTTGAGTCCTTCAGAATTAGTTCTCCAGGATAGCACTTCTTTCCAAGGCCATAGTTTATTAAGTGACCCTATCATAAACCCTGTGAGAATAGCTAAAGTCATATTGTTATGATGTTTAAACATCCAATTAAGTACTTTCGAAAATAACTTTAGACCTATTATAGCACCAATAGCCATGATTAGTATTTTAGAAATTGCCTGCCATAACATATCAAAATTCATGTGCACTAATCCTTCTCTCAATTGATTAAGAATATCGATGGCTGTTTGATATACTCCTAAAATTAACAATATAAATGCACCAGATACTCCAGGGAGTATCATTGCTATGATTGCAATAAACCCACAAAACATTAGATACCAATTACTATCTGGAGAAGATAGAGGTTCTGCAATAGTTATAAAATAGGAGAGCACTGCAGCCAAAACGATACCAAAAATCACTTTTGGTTTCCATACTGTAATTTGTTTTCCTATATAAACAATACTAGCAAGTACCAACCCAAAGAAAAAAGCCCAAAGCAGTATAGGTTCATTATGCAGTAACCATTTAATAAGTCTAGCAAGCGAAAGAATACTAGTGATAATACCTAAAAAAAGTGCAGATAAAAAGGAAAGGTTATATTTTTTCCAGGAGGCTTTAAAGCCTTCTTGTTTCCAAGTTGAAAAGAAACCAAAATCTAAATTGTTAATGGTTTCGATTAATTCTTCATATATACCGGATATAAATGCAATTGTCCCTCCGGAAACTCCAGGGACTACATCTGCTGCCCCCATGGCTAATCCTTTTGCAGAGATGATAAGATATTCCTTAAGATTTCTAGGCATTCCTTTTGTGTTTTGATTTTTTAATCAAAACAAATGTATGGATTTTTGGAATGTAATCTATTAGAAAAAAACTAGTCTTTTTTAGAATTATTCGTATTCAGAAATGATATTTTTAACCAACGTAAGATTAAAAATTTTTTCAAACAGTTCTTCTAAAACAATATGGTACTCATAATCTAGTTCAAGAGCTTTCCTTATATGATATTCTCCTTTTTCGTAATCTTGCATTTCATAGTATAGTCCCGCAAGTCGATATTGAACTTCAGCATTATCAGGATAAAATTCAATTGCTTGATATAAGTTTTGTATCGCAGCATCAGGTTCTCCAATATACCTCAGGATATCAGAGCGATTTAACCATGTCTCTATTTCGTAATTTCCTAATTCTAGTGCTTTTCGGTATCCTCGTTCTGCTTCTTCAAAAAAAGCAAGTCTATTGTTTATTTTGGCATAACGTTTCCAATACAAAACATTTTCGCCATCGATATTTATTGCTTTATTGGTATAATATAGCGCTTTTTGATAATCACGTTTACGCATATAATAATCTGTAATGGCTATCCATCCTTTGTCAAGTAATGGATCTTCATGAACTGTTTTAGAATAATGTTGAATGGCTAAATCATCATTTCCTAGCCTTTCATAACATTTTCCTATTCTTAATAGAGCAAAAGAAGTAGGATCATCAAGTTCTAAAGTTATTCTATAGTTTTCAATGGCTTCACTATGTCTTTTTAATTTCTCTAATACTTTTCCTTTCTCAAGGTAAGCGCCAATAAAATATTCATCACTTATAATAGCAAAATCAAATGAGGTAAGCGCTTTTTCATATTCATTCAAATCAAAGTATTGTTTGCCAATTTGATGCCAGGCAACTTCGCAATAAGGATTTTTGTCTAAAAACATATTTAGATACTCAATGGCCTCCTGGTGTTGTTCAAGAAAGTCAAAACAATATATTACGTTATAAAGTGCAGAATAATCCTGATTATCTGCTTCTAGACATCTCATAAAGTTGATTTTGGCATTTTCAAAATCATCCATAAAAAGATATTCCATCCCTATAAGAGAATAAACATCTGCTGTATCATCGGCATAGCTTAGAGCCATATTTAATAGCTCTATTGCTTTTAAATGCTCATTTTGCTTCGAAAGGATATTGGCCTTTTGGATATAAATTTCTTCATTTTCGGGCTCTATTGCATATAATTGTGCTAGTAGGCTATCTGCTTTATCCAAACGATTTTCAAAAACTAGTACTTCAACTTGTAAGAGTTTAAGGTTAACAGATGATGGATGTTGGGATAGTCCCAAAGAAATAGCTTTTTTAGCCTTGGCAATTTTTCCATTTTCTAGATAGTGATGAATAATAGATTCAAATTCATCTGAATCAAAAAATTTAACATCATTAGATCTCAGCATAGACTCATATCGAGTAATTGAGAAATTATTTTCTTCTTCTTCTTCGTGGTTAAATTTCATACACGTTGATTAAAGATGCTCCATAAATTATCAAAAAGTTTCATAACACACACTCTTTTTGTTTTCCCTAACAGATAAGAGTATTAATGAACTCTATTACTTAATTTATTTTCGCATTATTGGTTTCCTCAGTATTAAAATTACAAATGAAATTGGATGATTAAACGTCAAAAACCAATTGTTTTTAACAAACTAATTAACAAAATACGTACCATTATCAATTGCAATGATTTAGAGTTTTGTTTTTTAGAGACTAAAAAGGGTGATAGAATTTGTGAAAAGAAAAGATAGTATTCTAAATATACAATTTTTTTGAGTAATATCTTAATTAAACACCATTTAAATCATCGAGTCTTTGATTTCATTTAAAACGCTTAGAATGATTTGACAGCCTTTTTTTATTTCTTTTTTAGATATGGTTAGCGGAGGAGTTACGCGCACAGCAAGGGGTTCAAAAAGTAACCAGAATAGAATAAGACCTTTGTCTTGGCATTTTAAAATGATCTGATTAGTTATTTCTGCTGAAGGAGTTATAAAGGCTAACATTAATCCGAGACCTCTAATTTCTTTAATTAGTGGATGAACTAATAAGGATCTAAATAATTTTTCTTTCTCCAAAGTAGCTGCCATTACGTCACTTTCTGTAATTTCCTGCAATGTTGCCAAAGCGGCAGCTGCTATTACAGGATTACCTCCAAAAGTGGTAATGTGCCCTAGCTTTGGATGATCTTGAAGTTGATTCATCATCTCTGAAGAGGCTGTAAAAGCACCAATAGGGAGACCTCCTCCCATTCCTTTTCCCATAGCAATGATATCAGGAGATATATCATAATTCTGAAAACCAAACAATTTTCCTGTTCTACCAAAACCTGGCTGTATCTCATCAAGGATTAAAAGCGCACCAACCTCTTCACATCGCTTTTTTACTTTTTTTAGATATCCATTTTTAGGTTCAATAAAGCCTGCACCTCCCTGTATTGTTTCTAGTATAATGGCTGCAGTTTTGTGAGTTATTCGATTGATATCTTTTTCTTCGTTAAAAGTGATAAAAGCAATATCGGGAATCAGGGGTCTAAAAGCCTGTTTGCGTTCTTGATATCCCATAACACTCATTGACCCCATGGTATTACCATGATATGCGTTTTTTGTTGAGATAATCTGAGTACGCCCGGTAACTCGTCTAGCCAATTTTAAAGCACCTTCTATGGCTTCTGTACCTGAATTGGTTAAATATGTTTTTTCTAAGGGGTCAGGAAGGTGAGATGCTAAGAGCTTGGAGAGCTCTACGGCAGGTTCTTGTATATACTCACCATACACCATGACATGCAGATATTTGTCTAATTGACCTTTTATTGCATCAATAACTCTAGGGTGTCTATGCCCCAGACTACAAGCAGATACTCCAGCTACAAAATCCAGATATTTTTTTCCGTTGGTTGAATGGATATAAGAACCTTCGGCATATGATATTTCCATTGCCAATGGGTGCGGAGTTGTTTGTGCTTGATATTTGAAAAAATCTTGTTTCAAGAGATTTGTTATGTTATTTAGTGTCTACGTAGAGTTTTAGATATACTACTTTATACTATCTTTTATTTTTTCTTCAGGGTATTGTAATGTAGTAACCGTAATGCTATCTCTTTGTTTGGCAGTACGGGCTAAGTCAGGATCAATATAAGATGTTTTTTTTTGATTCTGTTTTTTCTCCGTTTTGAGATCTTGTTTTATACTTTTTTGAGAAGGAATAGAATCTAACTGCTCATTGGTTTCTTTTAATTCTGCATCCTTAAGTTCTTGTTCTAATAACCGAGATCCTTCTGATTTATTTTCTTCTAAGCGTTTTACGGTTTCTTCATCAAAGAAATCAGCTTCAACTTTTGGTAATGGTAATCCTTTTATTTTTGTTAACTCAGGGAGAGCTTCGCCTCTAAAGAGATCAGCCTTACTATTGATGCGTTCTTCTCCCCGCCAATTAAAACCAGAGAGCTCTCTTGCATTTTCGGGCAAATCAATTTCTCGATACAAAGTGCCATCTACATTTTGATAATAATATACGTCTTCAATCTCTCTATTACTAAGTAATAACCTTATTGAACTAGAAAGCACTTTATTAATCCCAATAAGTTTTAGTTCACCTTCGCTTTCTCTTTGATAAAAAATAGTTTCGGTATTTTTATCAATATCAACCTGATAGATCTCATTGTCTTTAAAGAGACCATAAAGTGTTTGTCCTTTGACTTGATTATATCCTGCCTTAAGCGTATCCTCCTGTGCTAGAAAAGCATTTTGATAAACAATAAGAGAGTCTAGTTTTTCTGTTTCAGTATTCGAAATAATTTTTATAGTATCTCCGGTCATTTGATTTCTTTGTGCCCAAATAATAGGTCTACCAATCATTTTGGTATACCCAGTGGTTTGATCTACATTAATTGAGTCACTTTTTCCACTCATATTACTCTTATAGATTCTTACATCATAAAAACCATTCATTATCCTACGCTCAGGTTTACCAGTAACCATAAGTGTGTCACTATGAATAAAAATAGAATCTTTTTCTTGCAAGGTTGCAGCAAGAGCACGTTTTGTAATAAATACAGAATCTTTATCTTTAAATACTTCGGCATAATGCCCCGTAATTATAGAATTGTTTGCTGTGTCTAATACTTTTATGTTATTTGTGGCAGAAGCAAATTGATTCGCACTATTATAAAAGATACTATCTCCAAAAACTGTTCTTTTATCATAGTCAATTCTTGCATTTTTTATAGCATATCCAGTTTTTACTTTGGTGTCATAAAACCCACGTTCACAATATAACGTACTTTCTTTTCCTTTTACTGTAGAAGGACCATACAAATAGGCATGCCCATCTTCTGTGTAATAATCTAATCTCTCTGAGTCTACTGTGTTTTCTGGATTTACAATTTTCACTTCTGTATTAAATGAATATTGTTTTCTATCCATAAAATAGCGCCCGATTTTACTGGTTAAAGTATTAGAAGAATCTTTTACAGTTCCCCCACTACGATAATATGCCTGTTGCTTTAGCCTGTCAAAAAATAAAGTGTCTGTCCGCAATGTATTCGAGGGAGTCTCCATAAAGACTTCGTCTCTGGCATATGCAAATTGAGTATTACCATTATACTCTGCATACTTACTAGTCATAGTAAGTGTATCTCCTTGTTTTATAGTTACATTACCAAGCGCTTTTACAAATTTATCATCACCATAATGTACAGCTTGATCACACCATATTTCGATCCCTTCGTGCTGCATGTATACTTGTTTGTCGACTTTGGCTAGAATTGTAGCGCCAGGAAATCTATTTTGATCCTTTATTGTACGATCCGATTGAACCTTAATTTGTTTCCCTTCCTGAGCAAGCACAGTTAGTGAATACAAAAGGGTAAATGTTATATAAAAGAATTTGTTTTTCAAGAGTTTCAAATTTGTATGCAAAATAACGAAATTTGTATCTAAAGATTATGGCTTCATTGCTAAAATAAAATCTTAGTTACTTTTCATATAATAACCGTACCTTTTTTCTTGTGTTGCATTTTACTTTTTTGGTACTTATAATCGTGCAAAATCAAATAATTTCTACAATTAGATATTCATGATGAAAAAATAAAATAGATAATGTGTCAATTTTATAGGATCAAAGGGAAAATATGTGTGAAAAAAGCAGATAATGTAAAAATTTCAAAATTTTTAACATTAGATATGCCTAAGCATCAGTAAATTGCAGAAGAAACAACAAAGGGATACGATCAATGCTATGGGGATAGCTTTATCTTAATATTTGAATTTTTCTATAAAAATGGATTCATTTGGATAAGTGTTTTTTGATGCTTGTTAGCAATGATACAGTTTTTTTAAAGGATATAACTTGGTCGTAATACTATTGACAAAAAGATAATAGATGGTTTTGAGAAAAATCTATGGGGTACTATTTTTTTTGTTTTTTTGTGGGGCTGTATTTTCTCAAGAAAAACAGTTACAAAAAGCAAATGAAGCTTTAGAGAGGAAAGCTTATGTAGAAGCAAGAGAAATATGTTTTAAAGTGCTGAAAAAAGGACTTCGATCTGCGGAACTATATGAAACACTTGGTGATACCTATTATTTGAGTGGAGATTTTAAGAGTGCTGCGCAATGGTATAAAGTACTGGTTGGTTTGTTTTCGAAAGAAGTGAAGCCGGAGTATCAAGACAAATATGCTATAAGTCTAGCCAAGGGAGGAGATTTTGATAAAAGTGTTAAATCTAAACCTATTGTAAAGAAAAAAAGCAAAACGGTAAAAGAGGAGAACACTATTAAATTTATTACACTAGAAGGAAAAGTTCTTACTCGATTTGTCGTTGATACCTTGGATATTAACTCTGAAAATTCTGATTATGCCCCTATTTTTTATAAAAATGAATTAATATTTGCTTCTTCGAGAAATCGTAGTGGCTTTTCTACTTTTATTCATGAATGGAATAATCAACCTTTTTTAGATTTATATACTACAGCTAGAGGAAATGATAAGAAAGATATTGAAAGATTGAAGGGAGATATTAATACAAAATTTCATGAATCTTCAGTAACATTTAGTAAGGATAGAAAAACAGTATATTTTACAAGAAATAATTACTCGAACAGAAAATTTAGAAGAAATAAAGACGGAATAGTATTATTAAAAATTTACAGAGCATGTTATGTAGATGGAAAATGGAAGGATATTGAAGAATTGCCTTTTAATAGTAATGAGTATTCTACAGCTCATCCGGCTTTGTCTGAAGATGGGAGGTTCTTGTATTTTGCAAGTGATATGCCTGGTAGTTTGGGGAAATCAGATTTGTTTGCGGTAGAAATTCGTAAAGATGGTAGTTTTGGTAAACCTAAAAATTTGGGTGATGCTATAAATACTTCAGGAAGGGAAACATTTCCTTATATAAGTGATAAAGGAAAATTGTTTTTTGCCAGTGATGGTCACCTAGGGTTAGGAGGTTTGGATATATTTATGGCTACACCTAATCAAGAAGGAGTTATAGAGGTGAAAAATCTAGGAGAGCCGATCAATAGTCCTAAAGATGATTTTACTTTTATTATTAATGAAGAGAGTAATAGGGGATATTTTGCAAGTAATCGTAAAGGGGGTAAAGGAGATGATGATATTTATGGATTTAGGCAAGTGGTATCTTTTCCAAATACCGATGACCACAAATCGAAATCCAAACTGAAATTAGAACGTGTTTTAGAACTTAGACAAGTCAAAGAGGGGATTATTTCATTGTATTAAGGAGTAATTGTTTTATCTAAAAAAATAAAAAAAAGAGTCTGGATTCCAGACTCTTTTTTTAAGGTGTATTCGTTGTTTATCTGTGGATTGTTTGTTTCCTATCTGGTCCAACAGAGACTATTGTTATTGGTGTCTCTAATTCTTTTTCTAAGAAGGATATGTAATCATTTAACTCTTTTGGTAGTTGAGAGGCATCATTCATTTTAGTAAGATCTTCTGACCATCCTTTCATTTCTGTATAGATGGGCGTAACATTTTCGGGCTCTATATTATACGGTAAATGAGTAATTGTCTTTCCTTGGTATTTATAAGCAGTACAAATTTTTAAAGTATTAAAACCACTTAAAACATCACCTTTCATCATCATTAATTTTGTCACCCCATTTACATGTACAGCATATTTTAGAGCTACAAGGTCTAGCCAGCCACATCTTCTTGGTCTACCGGTGGTAGCCCCAAATTCATGACCTACTTTTGCCATTGTCTCTCCATCTTCATCAAATAGCTCGGTAGGAAATGGTCCGCTACCAACTCTGGTAGTGTATGCTTTAAATATACCAAAGACATCTTTAATTTTGTTTGGAGCGATACCCAACCCTGTACATGCACCAGCAGCTGTAGTGTTTGATGAGGTTACAAACGGATATGTTCCAAAATCTATATCTAATAAGGATCCTTGAGCTCCTTCTGCTAGAATTGTTTTTCCTTCTCTGTGAGCTTGATGTAAATATTCTTCACTATCAATAAAAGTAAGTGTCTTTAATACTTTTACAGCTTCAAAAAATTCATTTTCTAGCTCTTCTAGGTTATACTCGATTTTGGCATCATAGAAGTCAATCATTGCTTCGTGCTTATCTGCCAAAGAGCGATAACGTTCTTTCCAATCACTAAGTTCTAAATCTCCAACTCGAATACCGTTTCTTCCGGTTTTATCCATATAAGTAGGACCGATTCCTTTTAGGGTTGAACCTATTTTTGCCTTTCCTTTAGAAGCTTCTGAGGCTGCATCTAATATTCTATGGGTAGGAAGAATTAGATGTGCTTTTCTAGAAATCAATAGTTTGGATTTGTAATCCAAATCAAATTTATTCAGATTATCTAATTCTTTTTTAAAAATAACCGGATCTATTACGACACCATTTCCTACCAAATTAATGGCTTTGTCATGAAAAATACCACTTGGAATTGTGTGTAACACATGTTTGATTCCATCAAACTCCAAAGTATGTCCTGCATTAGGGCCTCCTTGAAATCGTGCAATTATATTATAATCTTTTGTAAGAACGTCTACAATTTTTCCTTTACCTTCGTCTCCCCATTGAAGACCAAGTAATAAGTTTACTGCCATTAGTTATCTTGATTAGATGGTTTTTTTTTAGTTCCGTAGAAATACAAAGAATGATTTGTAATATCTACATCAAAAATTTCCTCGATTGTTTTCTTTATAGATTGAATTCTGGGATCACAAAATTCTAAAACCTCTCCAGAGTCGGTTAGGATTAAGTGATCATGCTGTCTGTCAAAATATGACTTTTCGTATTGAGCTTGGTTTTGACCAAATTGATGTTTCCTGACCAGTTTACACTCTAATAAGAGTTCGATAGTGTTATATAGAGTGGCACGACTAACTCGATAGTTTTTATTTTTCATTTTGATATACAAAGATTCTATATCAAAATGCTCATCACTATCATATATTTCTTGAAGTATAGCGTATCTTTCGGGTGTTTTTCTATGACCATTTTCTTCTAAGAAACTGGTAAACACATTTTTAACGATGTTCTGGTCGTTTTGTGTAGTTGCTTTAGTACTCATACATTTAAAAAAACAAAGTTACATTATTTTTATTAGTGAGACTCCGATTTTGATAACGATTATTTAAACATTCTAAAATTACTAAACTCAAGTTAGTTTTAGAGGTATTCGTGATCTGATAAAATTGAACTTCACTTTTTGTTATAGGGTTGTTCTTACAAGGTAAATTTATTCTAATTTATTCAAATATCATTCTCTTACAACTTTATCGATACCATTTATTTTTGCAAGGTTTTTCATTACAGTTTTTAATGTATTTTTATTTTTAACGCCCACTGTTATCTTACCTGTAAAAACACCATCATTGGTATCAAAATTCATGTTGTATATAGCGAGGTGCATATTGTTTGATATGATTTGAGTTACTTCATTAACTACTCCAATATTATCAATTCCATTAAGTTTGATTACAGCTTTGAATTCTTCTTGGCTAGAATCGATCCATTTAGCAAGAATAATGCGATAGGCATAATTACTTTGTAGTTGTAGGGCATTGGGGCAATTGTTTTTATGCACTTTTATTCCTTCATTTACAGTAATAAAACCAAAAACATCATCACCAGGAATGGGATTACAGCAGTTAGATAATTTGTATTCCAGCTTTTCTGAATCTTTCCCAAAAACAAGTAAATCATATTTAGAAGTGATCTCTTCTTTGTTTACATCCTTGATATTACCTCTTCGAATTCTATTTTTAATAAAATTCATAAAGACATTGCTTCGAGTGGTTGCAAACTCTTTAATCTTTTGGTTGTCAATCGTACCTATTCCAACTCTGTAAAAAAGATCTAAACTGGTTTTTAGTTTAAAATAAAGGACAAGTTCGTTAACAACTTTTTCACTTAATGTTATTTTTTGAGATCGGAGTTTACGTTTCAAAATAACTTTTCCTTCTTCGGCAATTTGTTTTTTTTCATCGCGTAGAGCAGATTTGATTTTTGATCGGGCTCTGGCGGTGGTTGCATAATCTAACCAGCTAGAAGAAGGTTTTGATTTGGTTGATGTAATAATCTCAACCTGATCTCCATTTTTAAGTTCGTGACTTAACGGTACTAACTTTCCATTTACCCTTGCCCCACGAGTTCGTAGTCCAACTTCTGTATGCACACTAAAACCAAAATCCAAAGCAGTAGCTCCTTTTGGGAGTGATTTTAAATCTCCTTCGGGTGTAAAAACAAATATTTCCTTTGCATAAAGGTTAAGCTTGAACTCTTCAACAAAATCAACAGCGTTTGCTTCTGAGTTTTCCAAGGCTTCCTGAAGCCTGTTCAACCACCCGTCTAAGCCTTGATCTTGTTTCTCTTCTGTATTCTTGTATTTGTAATGGGCAGCGTATCCTTTTTCTGCAATTTCATGCATACGCTCACTTCGAATTTGTACTTCTACCCATTTGCTGTCTGGTCCGATAACTGTGATATGTAAGGCTTCATAACCTGTAGATTTAGGTTGAGAAATCCAATCTCTTAATCTTATGGGGTTAGGACGGTAATAATCAGTAACTACCGTATAGATTTTCCAGGCTATAAATTTTTCATTTTCTATATCTGATTTGTATATGATTCTAATAGCAAACTTATCATAAACCTCGTCAAACGAGATATTCTGTTTAATCATTTTCCTGCGAATAGAGAAAATAGATTTAGGTCTGCCCTTTATTTGGTAGTTTAATCCTTCTCTGTCGAGTCCTTCTCTTATACGATCAGAAAACTTTTTGATATACTCATCTTGTTCTTCTTTGCTTTCTTTTATTTTTTCCAGAATATCTTTGTATACTTCAGTTTCAGTATACTTTAAGCCTAAATCTTCTAGTTCAGTTTTAATGTTATACAAACCGATGCGGTGAGCAAGAGGAGCGTATATGTATAAAGTTTCAGAGGCAATTTTTACTTGCTTATCTGGTCGCATAGCATCCATTGTTTGCATATTATGCAAGCGATCTGCAATCTTAATGATAATAACCCTTACATCATCATTAAGGGTAAGTAGCATTTTTCTAAAGTTCTCAGCTTGTAATGAGATGTCCTTATCCTTTTTTAATGAAGATATTTTGGTAAGACCATCTACAATACGAGCTACTGTTTCACCAAACATTTGCTCAATATCTACAAGAGTATATTCTGTGTCTTCAACAACATCATGAAGTAAAGCTGCCGCAATTGAAGTTGCATCCAAGCCTATTTCGCTAGCTACGATTTTTGCCACAGCTATGGGATGAAAAATATAGGCTTCACCACTCTTACGGCGTTGATCCTTATGCGCATCAACGGCAATATCGAATGCTTGTCGTATTAGTGTCTTGTCTTCTTTGGTAAGATCTCTATAACTAATACGAAGCAATTCTTTGTATTGCTTAGCAATTTGTTTGTTCTCTTCTTCTATAGCAGCTTCGGTCATAACATAAAGTTTTTTAAGAAAGCCCTATTAAGTATCGTGTGTGATATTCCCTTGTTGATAATAGATAGCAAAAATTATATTTTAGATTAATGACACAAATTTTAAATTTTGGTCATCAGTATTTAAAAATACAATTAAGAAATGTAACCACCAAGTACTTAAGTAGCGGATTTATTTTCTAAGATTTTTTATTCTTTGCAAAAGAGTAGGGTGTGAGTAATGTATAAATACCATAGCAGGATGAGGTGTAAGATTACTAAGATTGTTTTTTGAGAGTTTTTTTAGACTGTTGATTAATGCTTCATTATTATATGTGTTTTTTGCATAGTTATCTGCTTGATACTCGAAGGCTCTAGATACAATGTTCATTATGAGACCTGTAATTTCTGAAATAGGGCTGTATAAAATTCCGAAAGCTATAAGTCCAATATGAAATGAAGGGGTTTTTACTGCGAGTGCTTCAGAAAGTAACGGGTTAGCTATAAAAAGTGATAAAAACCATAATGTTAATCCTGTAAGTACAATTGATAATGCTAAATTGATGATCACATGTCTTTTTTTATAATGACCCACTTCATGAGCGAGTACAGCTACAATTTCTTCTTTATCTAGATCTTTGATCAAAGTGTCATATAGTGTTATCCTCTTTTCACTACCAAAACCAGAAAAGTAGGCGTTTGCTTTGGTACTTCTTTTAGAACCATCTATTACAAATATATCTTTTAGTCGAAACCCTACTTTTTTAGAATAAGCTTCAATAGTATCTCTTAGTTCTCCAGACTCCAAAGGTGTTTGCTTATTAAAAATAGGAACAATAAGTTTTGCATAAAACATATTCATACTTAAAGTAAAGATAGAAACTAATACCCACGCATAAACCCAAAATGAATTGCCCGTGATTTGGTAAAACCATATAATGAGAGCTAAAAGTCCTCCTCCAACAATAATCATCATTATTATGCTTTTTATCTTGTCAATAAAAAAAGTTCTGATACTCATCTTATTGAATCCAAACTTTTCTTCAATGGTGAAAATTTTGTAGTAGGCAGCAGGAGTCGAAAGAATATCACTACTAATCATAATTATACCAAAAAATAGAAGCCCAACAATAATTGAGTTATCAGAGAAACTTCGAGCAATATTGTCAACCCAAGCAAAGCCATCTAAAAAGAAAAATAATAACATTATGGCTAGAGATATGATTGAAGAAACGAGTTTAAACTTATAATTGGCCATCTTATAAGCGATAGATTTTTGGTATTCTTCCTCAGGATATACGTTTGCTAATTCTTCTGGGATTTGATTGTTATAATGTCTTGCATTTAGAAAATCTAATAATGAATCTATCAGAAATACAATAACAATAATTAGGATTAATAGGTAAAACAGAGCATTTGGGGTCATCGATTTATAGCAATTAGTAGTTCAAACACTTGGGGACAAGTACGAAATTGTAAGGTAGCAATTTTAAATTTATTATTATGACAATTTGTTTAATCTTTTAGTAAGTAAAATTTCTTTGGCGCTTGGCTTCAAAAATAAGAATTCCTGCAGCTACAGAAACATTCATAGAATCTATCACGCCAGACATGGGTATTTTGATATTCTGGGTGGTATTTTCTATAAAAGAAGAACTTAATCCGGTAGCTTCTGTGCCAACAACAATTGCAGTAGGTTTAGTATAATCCAAGGTATGGTAATCTACAGATGCTTGCAATGCGGCTCCATAGATATTTACTTCTTGCTTTTTTAAAAAATCTATAATGTCTAAAGAAGAACCAGTGGCTATATTATTGGTAAATATGCAACCGACGCTAGATCTTATAATATTTGGGTTATATAAATCTGTTTTTGGTTCAGAAATTAGAACAGCATCAAGTTGTGCAGCATCAGCAGTTCTAAGGATTGCACCTATGTTACCAGGTTTTTCTGGAGCTTCTGCAATAAGAATTAAGGGGTTTTTAGAAGGTAATACAAAATTTGTTATATCTGTATTCTTCGAAATAACTAAAGCTATTATCCCTTCAGTTGTGCTTCTATAGGCTAGTTTCCGATAGATTTCAGATGTAATCTCAAACAGCTCAATACTATTTCTAAAAGAAGAAATAAGAGTTAAAACCTCTTCATATTTTAGTATAGACGAGCAATAGTAAATCTGTGTTATGGTATATCCCCCTTGTATTGCTAAAGTGATTTCACGTTTACCTTCTATAATAAAACGTTGTTCTTTTTTACGAACTCTCGATTTCTCTTTAAGTTGATAAAGAAATTTTACCTTGTCATTCTGAAGACTTTTTATGTGATTTTGCATAAATGCAAATATAGTAATAGAGAAGAAAGAAAAATGTATTCTTTTTTATGAATTTAAAGAAGGGAAATCTTGTATGTAACCCTCTATTTCTTCTAGGATTTTATCAAAAGATTTATTGAGTACCTGAAAGTGATTAGATATGATTTCAAACGCTACCTTTTCGTTTGATAGCTGTTCAATTTTTTGGAGAATGGCGGTTTCATTCTGTAACCCCATTGTTTTAAAACTAGATTTTAATTTGTGAGCAGTTTCTTTTGCGGCTTGAGGATTTTTTTCTTCAATTGCTAATTTTAATTTTTGATAATCTTTAGGGGTTTCATTAAGAAATATTTGTAGTACACTTTGAATAATTTCTGCATCATTACCAAAGGTTTTTTCTAAAAATGATAAATCGCAGAATTTTTGAGTTTTTGAAGTAGGAGGTTTATTTTTTACTTCGTTATTTTCTGGTGTAGAGATAATGCCTTCGAGCGCATTTGATTGTATACTCAAAAGTATTTCTTCTAATGCTTGCTCGCTTAGAGGTTTGGTAAGATAAAAGTTCATCCCTGATTCTATAGCTTTCTTTTTTGATTCCGGAAAAACATCTGCAGAACAAGCTACTATAGGAATCTGATTGATTTTTTGGTTATTGGATTTTCTTATGATCTCTGTAGTTTCAGGACCATCCATAACAGGCATGTGCATATCCATAAGTATAAGGTCATAAGTAAAATCTTCAAGTTTTTCGATTGCAATCTTTCCATTATCTGCTATATGGGCATCAATGTTCCAATTTGTAAATAGTTGTCTAATAAAAAACTGATTCATTTTGTTGTCTTCAACCACTAATACTCTCATTCCAGATAGAATAGGGTTAACTCCTGAAGCAGGAATATCTTTTTTGGTTTCTTTAGGGATTTTATAATTACTCTTTTTGTATGTTATAGAGAAATTAAAAGTAGATCCAACTTCAGGTTTACTTTTGGCGTTAAATTTTCCTCCTTGGAGCTCGATAAGTTGTTTGGATATCGAAAGCCCAAGTCCCGTTCCTTCTATTTTATTTTTTCCTGGCTTATGTACTTGATAGAAGCTTTCAAAAATATTATTTAATTTGTTTTGTGGTATTCCTACGCCCGTATCTATTACAGAAAAGTTGATAGTAATATCTTCAGAGCTCATTTTTTCTGTTTTTAATACTATTTTTATTTCCCCAGTTTGAGTAAATTTTATAGCGTTACCTAATAAATTGATTAAAATTTGATTTAATCTAAGTTGATCTCCAATTATAAATTTTGGAACCGAAGGATCGATAAGCATCGTATACTTTAGGCCTTTTTCGTCAGCTTTTATTCTAAAACCACGAGAAATATTGGTGATGAGTTCATGAAGATTAAAATTAGCATTGTGTAATGTGAGTTTGCCTGCTTCTATTTTTGAAAAATCAAGAATATCATTTATTAATATAAGGAGGTTTTCTGCAGAGAATTGAATACCATCCAGGTTCTTTTTGTCTATTTTGGGAGTTTCAAAACTACTTTTTTGTAAAATACCAGTAAGTCCAAGAATAACATTTAGTGGAGTTCTGATCTCGTGACTCATGTTAGATAAAAAAACGGATTTAGCCTTTGCAGATTTCTCTGCAATTACTTTTGCTTCTCTTATTTCATTATCAATAATTCGTCTGTTGGTAATATCTCTGAAAAAACCATTAAAAAGATAATCATCTTTAGTTTCAATAGCAATAACGGTAAGTTCGATAAACACTACGGAGCCATCTAGTCTTTTTACATGGGTTTCTACTCTTTTGTTAATAAGCTCATCTTTTCCGAATTGAATATAATTCTTAAAACTTCTTTTTAATTCTTGCCTAAGTTTATATGGGACTAAAGGGTAGATGCTATTGCCAATTGTTTTTTCCCTTTTTAATTCCAATATATTTTCTGCTTGCTTGTTCCAGTTTAATACTGTTCCCTCGCTATTCACTAGAACAACACCATCCATCGCTGTTTCTAAAATAGTAGTTTTTAAATGCTCACTGTATTTTAATTCTTCTTCAACTTTTTTTCTTTCTATAATTTCTTTGGTTAATCTTTCGTTTATTTCCTCTAAGCTATAGAGTTGTTTTTGTAACATTTTGTGCATTTGCTGCTTACTTGGGAAGTTAATCAAGTCTTTAGCAAGAATTTCTTCGGGTATAACATTTAAGGTTGCAGTAAAAGAATCCAGCAAATTATAGGATTGAAAATGCTTTTTGTAGATGAGCAAATAGATGTTGGTAATTGCATTTATGCCCAAACTATTTTTTATTCTAAGAAAAATCTGGTTAGAAAACTCTAACAGGTTTTTTCTTTCTTTGATTACATCGATAGTTAAAAAATCATAGGGCGTGTTTAGATATTTTGTGATCTCCATAATTCTTGGGTCATTATAACTACCTATGAGTTCTGATGATTTTTCCATGACCTTAGAAAGAAAAACTTTACAAAGTATTAATTCTTGCTCCTTAAGAGGGTCAAATATTAATTTGAAGGATTTGTACTTAAGAAGAGAAGGGAACTTACTGGTTACTTTGTCGCGTATAAATTGTTTTCCAGGTCGCCTTAAAATATTTTTTTCGGTAATAAACTCTTCTAGAAATAAATATAATTCTGGAAGGATTTCAATTTGTCTTTCAAAAGACAGGCTTTTGAAAGCTTTTATTTTTGATTTAAGGTGTGAAGCATTTGCGGGTATATCAATTTCTTTCCAAAGAAAATCAATTAGATCCGTGATTACTTGCTCTTCCTGGTTCTTTGGAAGATCAGCTTTTTTGGGGCGTGTTATTTTTTGGAACCAATTTTTGAACATTCAGATTCATATTTTACTAGCTTTGTATATTTTGTAAAAACCTAGTGCTGATAAACCCCATGTAAGGATTAGTGCGATAAACCATATATAATTACCAATTGTATCTCCAAAAATGTTTTTAAAAATATTATAATCAAAAATATGGGCTATTTGCATATGAAGGTGTCCTAATGCCATAACAACAAAACCCCAGGCGAGTAATGTCATTCCTGATCCAAATTTTCCACCTCTTAGCCTGGTGGCGGTAAGAAAACTAAATGTAAGGGCAATGGCTAGAAAAGGCATTTCTAAGAGACCGAATATTTGTTCTGCTCCTAAATTACTATTAGAATGCGTGCTGTGATCCTGAGCTACTATCTCTTGACTTATGGGAAATAAAAACAAAGCACTTAAAAAAATATTTTTTTTCATTGTTATCCAGTTTGTTTAAATGTAATGAAAAAATACTAATTCCTGAGCTTTTTTATGGATAAAATGCTGTTTTTGTCGATGAAATGCGTATTTGGTTAGGTTTTAAACATAAAAAACCCGCTTAATAGCGGGCTTTTTTATAAGTGAGATCCTGTATTATATTACTAAAAGATTTACTTTACTTTTTCTACAATTGCTTGAAAAGCTTCTGGGTTGTTCATCGCTAAATCGGCAAGAACCTTACGGTTTAACTCGATATTGTTAGCTTTTACTTTTCCCATAAATTGTGAATAAGACATACCGTGTAAACGAGCACCAGCATTAATACGGGTGATCCATAAAGCACGGAAAGTTCTCTTTTTGTTTCTGCGATCTCTATAAGCATATGACATTGCTTTATCAACCGCATTTTTTGCTACTGTCCAAACGTTTTTACGACGTCCGAAATAACCTTTTGCTTGCTTAAGAACTTTTTTTCTTCTAGCTCTCTTTGCAACAGAATTTACTGATCTTGGCATAATTTAAATTTTTTAGTAGTAGGCGGTCAATAATTGACTCTTTGTGTATTTATGATTTGTATATCTACTTTAAGTAAATTTTTCTTAAAACATAAAAGCCTAACTCCTGGGTTTATAATAATTTTAACCTGATTAAAAAGGTACTACTTTAAACGTAATTGCTCTTTAATACTATTTTCATCGCTTTTGTGCACTAATGTTGAGTGCGTTAAAGCTAGCTTTCGCTTTTTAGACTTTTTTGTCAAAATGTGACTCTTAAAAGCGTGCTTTCTTTTTAATTTACCAGTCCCCGTAAGCTTAAAACGCTTTTTTGCACTGGATTTTGTTTTCATTTTAGGCATTGTATCCTTGTTTTAATAATCTCACTTATTATTTTAGTTATTTCTATGTATAAGAAATAATCTCTATTTTTTTGGAGCGATAAACATAATCATTCGTTTACCTTCTAATTTTGGCATTTGCTCTACTTTGCCATACTCCTCAAGTTCTTGTGCAAGCCTAAGTAGTAAAATCTGACCTTGATCTTTGTATATTATAGAACGCCCTTTGAAAAAAACGTAAGCCTTTAGTTTGGCTCCTTCACTCAAAAACTTAATAGCATGCTTTTTCTTGAATTCATAATCATGCTCATCGGTATTAGGTCCAAATCTAATTTCTTTAATAACAACTTTGGTAGCCTTCGATTTTAAGGCTTTGTCTCTTTTCTTCTGTTCATAAAGGAATTTTTTATAGTCCATTATTTTACAAACAGGAGGCACTGCTTTAGGCGAAATTTCTACAAGGTCGAGTTCTTGCTCTTCAGCAAGCTGTAGTGCTTTTTTTGTCGGGTAAACGCCAACTTCTATATTGTCACCTACAAGACGTACTTCATCAACACGGATCTTGTGATTGATTCTGTGCGCGTCTTCTTTGATTACTCTCAGTGGTTTTTGAGATCTTCTTCTTCTTATTGCTATGACTTCAAAATTTAAATTAAACTTAATTTTATTGTTATCCGTTAAACGGTTTTAGTGTTCTATTTATTTCTTCTTTTACTATTTTGGTAAATGCTTCTACTGATATTGTACCTAAATCTTCACCGCCATGTTTACGAACAGAAATAGTATTGTCTTTTTCTTCTTGCTCCCCTAAGATAATAATATAAGGGAACTTATTCATTTCAGCCTCTCTAATTTTTTTACCTATAGTCTCATTTCTATGATCCGAGAGGGCGCGAATTTCGTCATTTTCTAACAAATTTAAAACTTTTTCCGCGTATTTTTCATATTTCTCACTGATAGAGAGTACAATGGCTTGTTCTGGCATAAGCCATAAAGGGAAATTACCTCCGGTATGTTCTAGTAAAATAGCGATAAACCTCTCCATACTGCCAAAAGGAGCCCTATGTATCATTACTGGTCTGTGTAATTCATTATCACTGCCTTTGTAGGTAAGGTCAAAACGCTCAGGAAGATTATAATCTACCTGAATAGTTCCTAATTGCCAACTTCTACCTAAAGCATCTTTTACCATAAAATCTAATTTAGGCCCGTAGAATGCAGCTTCTCCAGTTTCAACAACATAATCTAGTCCTTTGTCCTTAGCAGCATTAATAATTGCATTTTCGGCTTTTTCCCAATTCTTAACCTCTCCAATATATTTATTAGGATTGTCAGGGTCTCTTAAAGATACCTGGGCTGTGAAGTTTTCAAAGCCTAAAGAATTAAATACATACAAAACTAGATCAATAACCTTTTTAAATTCTTCATCTAATTGGTCTGGTGTGCAAAAAATATGTGCATCATCTTGAGTAAAGCCTCTAACACGGGTCAAGCCATGAAGCTCACCACTTTGTTCATATCTGTAAACCGTACCAAACTCTGCGTATCGTTTTGGTAAGTCTCGATATGACCATGGTTCACTATTGTATATTTCGCAATGATGAGGACAATTCATAGGCTTTAATAAGAATTCTTCACCATCAGCCGGAGTATTGATAGGTTGAAAACTGTCTTCTCCATATTTGGCATAATGACCAGAAGTAACATAAAGTTCTTTTTGTCCTATGTGTGGTGTAACCACCATTTCATAACCTGCTTTTTTCTGTGCCTTTTTTAAGAATTGTTCTAAGCGATCTCGTAAAGCTGCACCTTTAGGAAGCCATAAAGGTAACCCTTGGCCTACTCTTTGAGAAAAAGTAAAAAGTTGGAGTTCTTTTCCTAATTTTCTATGGTCTCGTTTTTTTGCTTCTTCAAGTAAAGCTAGATATTCTTTTAATTCTTTTTGCTTAGGGAAAGAAGTTCCATAAACACGTGTTAACTGTTTGTTGTTTTCATCACCTCGCCAATAGGCACCTGCAACACTCATTATTTTTACTGCTTTAATAAGTCCAGTGTTAGGGATGTGTCCCCCTCGACATAAATCAGTAAAGGTGTCATGGTCACAAAATGTTATAGTACCATCTTCAAGGTTTTCAATTAATTCAACCTTGTAAGTATTGCCCTCTTCTTTGTATTTTGCTAAAGCATCAGCTTTAGAAACTGACCTCATTTTAAAATCATGTTTTCCTCTTGCGATTTCAAGCATTTTATCTTCAATGGTTTTGAAATCTTTTTCAGAAATTGTTTGCTCTCCAAGGTCTACATCATAATAAAACCCATTGTCTATAGCAGGGCCAATAGATAGTTTGATGCCTGGGTATAACTCTTCAAGAGCTTGTGCTAAGACATGAGAGGTGGAGTGTCTAAAGGCAGTCTTACCCTCATCATCTCTCCATGTAAACAAAACAAGATTGCCGTCGGTGGTTAATTCGGTTGTGGTCTCAATAGTAGTTCCGTTAAATTTTGCAGAAATCACATTTCTGGCAAAACCTTCACTAATATCTTTTGCGACATCCATAGCGGTAATACCGCTATTGTATTCTCTAACCGAACCATCTGGTAACGTAATCTTGATCATTTTTTTCTAAATTAAGGGGCAAAGATAATACGATAATAAACCTCATACAATAGTAGATGCTATATTTAATTTATTAATTGATAAAAAACAGCTAACAGAGATGAAGTAGGATAGAGGTGTTAGGGTTGATGTATTTTAATGAAATAGTAATTGTTTATACCGTATTACTGATAAGGGTCATACTTCTATCAGTAAATCTGTAGTTGTTTGTATCTATAAAGGTTAAAAAGTATAAAGAGGTATAAAGCATTTTGCTTATGGCGTGCCCCTCTGGGTCGGGCTATCTGTTACAATTCCTCGCACTTCGTATCCTCAGGCTGCGGGATTTTCACTACTATCCCTCACGCTTTTTTTTAGATACCTATTTATATAATAGTTTTTACTTAAGCCTTCTTTAGTAGTGTAGCTTTGTGATTTTTATAGTTATGTATAAACAATTTGTGGAGTATCTAGGGGATAGGTGAGACTGTGTTTAGTGTAAATTTCCCCTTTGCATATTCTGATATTTATAAAAATAAGGGTTGTAAAGTGTGTATTTTCAGCGCATTGTTATTTTAATGTAAAAAAACTGTAAAAAAGATATTGTGTATGTAGTAAAGAGTTGTATGTTTGCACCCGCAAAACGGGCTATTGTTTTGCTTTGTTCATTGAGGATATTTATTGCTAAAAGAGTTTGATATTTTTTTAAAATATTTATAAAAAAAAGTTCTTGTCAGAATAAAAAAAGGTTGTAGGTTTGCAGCCGCAAAACGGTTTACGGTTTTGGTAAGTTCATAGACAAGATTTGTTTTAAAAGAGATTAAAAAAAAACTTTAAAATAAATTAAAAAAAAGCTTTGCAGAATCAAAAAGGGTTGTATATTTGCACCCGCTTTAAGAAACAAGTAAAGTTCATTATAAATAATTATACAGGAGTAGGGTGTTAGAGGTAACATTTATAAGGTTCGATTCCTTATTAATTGACAAAACGACTGGCGAAGAAGATCGCTTCAGGAGTTAAAAAAGTTCATAGACATATTGATTGACAGCGCGTATTAGACTAGAGATAGTTTATACGAATAATAAGAACTAGAAACATCAAAGAGATACGATTA
>NZ_POYJ01000005.1 GCF_002895435.1 Aquimarina sediminis | reverse complement strand
ATTACTAATCTTGTAGCTAGTCTTATTGCTTATTCTTTTCAAGAAAAGAAACCAGAAATCAAATTTGAAACTATCAAATCAAACCAATTAGCACTATTCTGCTAAATACTTAGATCGAATTCAGGTTTTAAGTTGACCAAAATTCATTTAGTTTTGCGAGAAATATATAATCCCCACCAAGAAAGCAATACCCAAAATGAGGCGAATTAGACTTAAAAGTATTTCGGATAAATATTTCGAAAATGCATGGAGAATTTATGAGGAATCTTTTCCTATTGAAGAACGCAGACTAATAGACGCTCAAGCTCACGTAATGAAGAATCCAAACTATCATTTTGACATCATCATAGATGAAAAGCAATTAGTAGGTTTTCTCTTATGGTGGGATTTTGATTCGTATAGATATATCGATCATTTCGCTACATCTATACAACAAAGAAATAAAGGGTTTGGAAAATTAATCCTTGAAGAGTTTATAGGTCGTACTGACAAACCAATTGTATTAGAAGTCGAATTACCAAACTCTACTATCAATCAACGTAGAATAAATTTTTATGAGAGAATAGGATTTAAACTTAACTCGCACTATTATGAAGTGCCTCCTTCTGTGACCGATCAACTTCCCATACAGTTATTACTAATATCTTACCCAACACTACTTTCTTTAAAAGATGTTGAAGAGTTCGTAGAACTTTATCATCCAATTCTCTTTAAAGATTAATCCAATTACCGAAAAATTGGATTTTAGATCGTAAACTACTTCACTATTTTATTTCTAGCTTATATCCTACTCCATGAACATTTATAAATCTAATCGTATCATCATCCTTTAACTTCTTACGAAGTTTTGATATATATGTATCTAGGCTTCTACCCACAATTACACCATTGTCTTCCCATACTTTTTTAACCAACTCATCTCGCTTGATGGTTTGATTAGGACGTGCCACAAAAATCTCTAACAGTTCGCATTCTTTTTTTGAGAGGTTTATTTCTACAAATTGTTTAATCAATTTATGTTGTTCTGGATAAAACTGAAAACTACCAATACGGATGTAATCTTCTTTGAGCGCCTTATTCTCTTTAGATTGTTTTTGTTTATATAGAAAAAGTAAAAGAAAGATAACCACAAGAGCAAGCGATACAAAAACCATATTTTGCCAATTAAAACTGCTAGAAGAAGTTCTATGATTAAAGTGTACTTCAATACTATAACACCCATCTTTCAAAATCCTGCCTCTGCAAGGAATAATATCTTTATGCGTGTTATTTCTAATCAAATAGCTAAATGGTACTTCTCTATCAAAACACTGCAGTACTTCTACACTGTACTGTTTTGGCAATCCGGCTTTTTGAAAACTTTCTTTTATTATAGA
This sequence comes from Aquimarina sediminis, assembly GCF_002895435.1. Classification (GTDB taxonomy): domain Bacteria; phylum Bacteroidota; class Bacteroidia; order Flavobacteriales; family Flavobacteriaceae; genus Aquimarina; species Aquimarina sediminis. The sequence continues at coordinate 333,855 of NZ_POYJ01000005.1, read as the reverse complement.
AACCAGATCAGCAGGATCAAATGAAAACTCGTTCTCAAAAGAAAGCTGATATTTTGAGTTTTCTAATAGAACTACTGGTAAGACCAAAGAAGTGCTGTCCTTATTAGCCAATAATAATTGATTTCCGGCATCGCGTAAAGCAATTTTAACTATTTCTGTAAACTCTTCTTTTTGTCTTTCGGACTCCGAACAACCAAAGAATAGAAAAGTAACGCCTATTAAAGCTCCGAATAAACTAGTGCTTATGTTTTGCATACACTACAAATAACAAATAATTTTATCAGATTTCACACTAGTTGACACTTCTTTGACATTTTTTTGACACTATTAACAGTAAGTAGATTTAATTTTACGGGAAGATGAACATAGTATAACAGAAAACCATTTTGTATCAGCAAAAAATGACTATGCTATCCTTAACAATTAAATCAATTGAAAATGAAAAATTTAACAATAATTTTTGTGATACTACTAAGTGCTAGTTGTACAAAAAACAATAAACAACACAATATAACCAAAGTAACTGCCCATCACTCTGAGGTATTACAACCTACAGTTACATTTCCTGAAATTAACCCTCCTTATCAAATAAAACTTGATATTGATTCTACAAATAACAATCAATATAATCTAATTATTTCAATAGACATTTATGATAAAGATTTTTTAGAGTCTCCTCATTCCAATGGTAAATTTGTAAATAATCTTACTATCTCAATTGATAAAACCAAAAACCTAAGCTCAAAAGGCTCGAATTTAGAATTACCTATGCCGTCAGAACAACCATATTCCTTAGAAGGGAAACAGCCAAACTTAGTAAAACGTAGTAGTGTTTACACTCAGAAACTAACGATCAATTCGCATGATGATTTTGAAATAGCCGGTTTATTAAGGTTTATTGTTGAGCCAAATTATACAATGGAAAATGTAAAATTTGTTATTTCTCAACAGTCCGGAGTTCTATCCATCAAAAAACTACAAACTTCAGTATGCTTCGGGGTCTTTTCACATATATCATGTATGCATTCTTAAATCATAAAACAGAGAATAACATTATTATACTTACAGAAACGGATTCCTAATAAAAATGAAATGAGCCAAGGAAAAAACAATTAATAACACTCACTTTACAATAAATACAGCAAATACGCCGACAAAAACCAAAGAACCTTAATTGAAAGAAATAAAACCAATTAGGACAGGTAGACCCAACTAATTCATGTACTTTTTTATGGTCTTAATCAACTTCTTTCCATCAATCGGTTTAGGAATATATTCATTGAAACCAATATCAAGTAGTTTTTCTTTATCATTATTTAGAGCATTAGCAGTTTGGGCAATCAAAATTAAGTCTTTATTGAATTTTCGTATTTCACCAGCTGCCTCATATCCATCAATTTCAGGCATTCTAACGTCCATTAATACAATATCTATATCTGAGTGTTCTTTGCAAGCATCAATAGCTTCCTTACCATCTTTAGCAATTATAATATCACTACTATAATCTCTAATAATGTGAGATATCAACATTTCAGAAATCTTATCATCTTCTGCAATTAGAAATTTTGCTTTTTTACCTATCTCACCTTTGGCACTTTCGTTTTGCTTCTTCTTACCATCTTCTTTTATATGTGCAACACTTTCATCATTGGGAATTGTAAAATATACTGATGTGCCCTTGTTTTCTTTACTATCAATCCATATTTTACCTCCAAGCATTTCTACATAAGCTTTTGTTATTGATAACCCCAGACCAGTTCCTTGGATAGCTTTTTTGTCTGCATCGTTTTCTCTTACAAAACGCTTAAAAATAATTTCACGGTTTTTACTGGAAATCCCCATTCCTTCATCTTTTATAAAGAACTCTACAAAACCATTTTTGATTGTATAACCGTACTCAATTGTACCGCTATCACTATATTTTATTGCATTATTAATTAGATTAGTTAATATCGCATAAACCTTCTCTTTATCAGTATATACAACTAGCTTATGCTTTTTATGCAATTTACTCAATTGAAGTTTAAGACTCTTTTCTTCTGTCAATGGCTTCGAAAATGTATGTACATACCGCAGCAAATTATCAATATTTACTGGGGATTTAGACACTACCATTTGTCCAGATTCAATTTTAGAAATATCTATAATATCATTAATTATGCCTAGCATTCGCTTTCCGCTTTTTTCGATAATGTCTAGATATTTTTTTTGATCATTAGTAGATAATTTAGGTTTTTTTAAAAGTTCAGAAAAACCAATAATACCATTCATAGGTGTTCTTATTTCATGACTCATATTAGCCAAAAAAGCTGATTTTAATCGGTTACTTTCTTCTGCCTTGGAATTAGCAATTTTTAGATCTTCTATTTGTTTTTCTAATTTTCTTTTATGCAAACTTCTTTCTAACAACTGAGAAACTTTTATCGCGGTTGTTTGTAGAACCATCTCTATTGTTTTAATTAATCCCAGATCAAGTGGTTTACAATTTGCTATTGCAATCAACCCTATAGTATTGGTTAACGAATCTAAAACAGGTATTCCAATATAACTATGAATATTTAGATCCTGTAACATCTCATCCTGAGGAAATAGAGATTGAATATCTTTTGGGTAGACACATAATTCAATATTATCTATAATATTTTGACAAGGGGTAAATTCAAGTTCATATTCTATATCAGGAAGAGTACCTTCTTGTATTGAATAGAGAGCCTTCGTTTTTGCTATTTTTGGATTTTCGTAAGAGTATTCATCAATAAAAACATAACTAACCTGAAATAAATCACCCAAAAATCCTGCTATTTCCTTAAGAAATATATCACCATCACTACTATGTTTTTTTTGTGTGAGAAATTGTAAAGTTTTTTCAATGAAAGATTCTTGAATTTTCATAATAACTACTTCTTTTAATATTGAAGAATTCTAAACAGTTGAGGTAAATCATTTCACAAAGCCTATACAAAACTCCTAATACATTATTAAAAGCATCATTTTTGAGTTTGCAAAATATTTGTATTCAGCCGTTTTTTGTAACCAATTACTATTTAGATGTTGCCTATTCACTAATTATTTCTCATCATTAAGGCTTGTATCTCTGTTAAATTTAGTTAAAAAAAATCATTTATTATACTACTTCTTTCTTGTAATGCTTGCTATACATAGTCTGATATGATCATCCTATTTTTTGTAGTATTGTTTTTACAATAGAACAATCAACCTGTAACTCATAACAAATTAAACAGTTACGCATTCTAATAATAGAGTACCATATATACAGAATATACCTTTTACAACTCCCCAAATTTTCACCTAAATAATAATTTCTTAGTAGATATCCGTGGTATACGATATCATCGTTATCAAATAATTTTTTAAAATGTAATCGAAAATCAAGGGGTTATCGATAAAGAACGTTTCAAAAGAAAATATTTGCGTTCCCAATTTTATAACCTATAAAAGATACAAAAATATAACCAATGAAAAAATAGTGAGTGGAGTTGGTTTCAGGCTTGTAGATATCCTTTATTGTACTTCATAAAATAAAACCCTCTAGTTTAGGACTCTAGAGGGTTTTATAATCGAAATCACTTAAATAACAATTAACTAAATCAAACTCATGTAAATATACTAACTAACTGACTATCAGTGTTACGGGTTTCCTCAGGAAGTGAATTTTATATATTAATAACATAGCTATAAAAAGCCTTTTCTTAAGTCTAAGGTTAAAAAATATCTAGTTTAACTATTTCAGACACGGTATAAAATTCTTTATGTATTTACTTTTATAAATGAATGAGGTTGGTATGTTTTTTTTAAAAGCCTTGAATAAATTCTAATATGTCTTTCGAAATGGTTTAGTCATTTGATAACAAAAAGGGATTGCTATATTATTTTCTTTATCAATAAACCCCCATTTTCCATTTAGTTTAACAGCTGCCAGTTTGTTACTAAAATTTTGGGCATCTTCATATTGTAACGGAATTATTTCTTCTCCTTTTGTGTTAACAAAACCGCTTCCTCTCTTATCACTCACCATAGCCATATTTTCAAAAAAACCTAAGGTATTTACGTAATCAAATGGTATTACTTCTTCTCCCTTTGTGTTAATAAAACCATACCAGCCTTCAAAGCTTACCGCCATAAAACCTGCAGAAAAATTATATGGAGGATCAAAGCGATAGTAAAATATAGATTTTTGCTCGTTATATTTAAAAGAAGTAATTTCATTCCCTTTATAATCTATAACCCCCCAAAGATCATTTTTTTCAACAGCAGCAAAGCCCTCTGAAAAATCTGTACCCCATTGATATTGACTAACAATAACCTCATCTCCTTTTTTATTAATATACCCAAAACCATTTTTTGATGTTACTCCTGCTAAACCTTCAGAAAAATGAAATGCATAAAAATATTTGATCGCAATAACTTCATTACCTTGAACATCGATATAGCCATATCTTTTGTTTTTCTCAACCCTACAAAGACCTTCGGAAAAACCGTAAGTCTTATCATAAATTAAAGAAATTACTTCTCTCCCTTTTACATCAACAAAACCCCATTTTTTTTTAAAACAAACAGGAGCCAAACCATGAGAAAAACCTAAGACATCATCATATTTTGATAATAAAATCTCTTTCCCATCACCATCAATAAAAATAAAATCTTCTTTTAAAATTACCAAAGCAAAACCTTCTGTAAAAGCCTGCTTTACTTTATCATATTTTGCTGGTATAGCCAATACTCCTTTCTCATTAATAAACCCCCACTTATCATTAATACAGACAGCGGCATAACCTTCAGAAAAGGAATCTGCACACTCAAAACGAGAAGAGATTATTTCGTTACCGCTTCTATCTATAAACCCCCATTTTTGACCAGTACAAACCGCTGCCATTACAATACTTAATTCTTTTGGTTTATTCTCAATTTTTGAATTCATATCTTATAATTATGATTAATTTATAGATAAAAACATGCAACAGGCAAAAAGTTAAACGATTAACACTGTAGGTTTTTATCTATCCAATAAAAGAAGAAGAAACAATAGTTTCACTGTATAATTTATTTGAGTATGACAAATGCAAATATCTCTATAATTGAAGTAATTGAAGTAATTGAAAAATATATTCTCGAAAGATAAGATCTTCTCTCAATCCCATTCAAACTTATACTGAATCAGTCTACTTGAAATAAGTTCTAGTTTATTTTCTTTAATTTGAATCCCCTCTCTTCTAAGACTTGTCTTAAAATCCCGGTTTATTTTATTTTCTACACTAATAGTAACATATCCTTTTGAATGCACCCTCTTTATTTCCAGTATTTTATTCAAAATACGTATATCAATTGATTCCTTAAAACCAAGATTCATATAAACACTATTTAATTTTTCCCTAAGTAAATCTAATCTTTTTTAAACTTTTCTCCCACAATTAAGGCAATACTTACTATTAAAATAAAGAAGTTTCTTAGAATCGCAAGTGCAAATATTTTTCTGCTCGGATTTTTGTTTATGAAATAACTGAGTAAGCCATTTTAGTATCATACTCAAAATTACAACAGGATTTCTCCATATTCTTATGGTTTCCCGTAGCGCATAGTTATTCCTCCAAATAATATTAAGTCTTAAAATTTTTATACGCCTTCAAAAAGAGATTCCTCACCAATTTATATTAAGAAACATCGTTTTTTAATTGCTTATTTTATAAATGCCTTATATTCATGAATCGTTGCCTTTAATTTGATTCATTTTTTAACAACATATGTTTTTTTGTCTGGACCTACTCCTTTAATTGTCAAAGATTTCCAATGATCTGGAAGAATTGATTTTTTTTGGGTTATTCCTGTTCTATCGAAATACAATCCTCCAAAACCAAATAAAACGACTTGAAGCATCCCTCCTGCACCAGTTGCAAAATAAGGATTATTACTTGTTGCAGATTCTGACAAAGCTCCAAAAGGTGGTCTTTTGTTTGGTTCATAACTGTTCCTAAACAGACGAAATGCATTATCGACATCTCCCAGACGAGCATAAATAATTGCAAATACAGATTTACCCATTGCTGGACCTTCTTTTATCAATTTAGGTTCATAGTATTTTAAATCCTTCAATATTGTTTTTTTATCTGTAATTATGTTCAAAGGATATGCAAGTAAATTAACATCGGCTTGTTTTATCATTTCTCCATCATACGTACTATGTTCCATAGTAATCCCATTTTTGGTTTTATGAATTAAGATATTGTCTCCTACTTGTTTCCAATCTTCCTTTATCCCAAAGCCAATTTCTTCTGCTGCCAGTATTGCATATTTTAGCGCAGTAATTGCAGATCCATTTGTAAATGCATTATCATTTACATTATGTGCAAATTCATTAGCACCAATTACATTTTTTATCGAGAATGTTCCATCCAGATTTTGGGTAGCACGACTCACCCAATAATCGGCAACTTCTTTTAATAATGGATACCCTCTTTTTATCAACCATTCTTTATCTTTTGTTACGGCATAATAATTCCAAAAAGCAATAGCAACATCGGCAGTTATATGATGTTCAAAAACGCCTGTCAAAGCCCTGGGTGGAGTAGACTCCTCTCCTGTATCATCACTTTCCCATGGAAACATAGCACCTTTATAGCCAAAATTAGCAGCTTTTCGTTTCGCTATTTCTATTCTATCAGATCTATAATTCAGAAGAGACTTGGCTATATCCTGATTTAAAGCTAATAAAGGGGGAAACATCCATAACTCGGCATCCCAAAAGATATGTCCATTATACCCCTGAGAGGATAACCCCATTGGAGGTATACTCAAATTTGAATCTCCTCTCCCAAAAGCGTATAAATGATACAAAGCCAAACGTACATCCTGTTGTGACTGTACATCTCCTTCAATAATTATATCTCCTTCCCATAGTTTGCCCCATAGCTCTTTATGTTTTCCTAACAATATAGATTTGGGTGTCAGTGCATTAAAAATCACAAACCTCTCTGATTCTGATATTGGGTCAGAAAAATCCTGGGTAGAACATTCTGCCCCTGTCCATGTAAAACTAAAGGAAGTTCCTTTTTGTAGCGTTTTCTCAAAAGACAGTCGATTGTCATACTCTGAAATTTTATTATGAACTAATTTGGGATATTGTCGATTTTCTTCGGAAGAAGTATCTTCATGGAAAATAAAACTTGCAGTTGCTCCTACTGTATGTCTCCCAAATTCACTTTGAGCTACTGTCTGAAGAATAGGTATCGAAGTGTCCAGATCTCTTATAACTCTATAAGTACTTATTGGGTTTTGATATACGGATGGAGTCTTGATTATCCCTGTTATTTTTAGGTCGCACTTCTTTTTCCCGACAACATTGACATCAATATATCCAGAATAAGGTACATTGCGAAGGGCATAAATAGTATGTGTAATTGTAGCAATATCTCTAAAATCAAAAGACGTAGTAAAACTAGCTTCTTTCATGTTTAGAGTTTGTTTCCAATTACTAACGCTTGCTTCTTCAATTTTCTCTCCATTAATTTCTACTGAAATATTGGCAAAATTAATTCCTTTCAAAATTCGACTAACTCCTAGAGCAGACTCTTTCTCAAATACATTATTTAAAATAATATGATCTATTTTAAAAGGAATTTTTGAAGGCAAAATTCCGATACGCCCATTAGAAATCGCTATACCAGTATAGTTTATTGAATTTGTAGCTGAAATATTCCAGCCATCCAGTTGCTGTCCCGTAACAGAAGTAAAGAGTATTAGTAAAACTACAAACAATACATTTTTCATCTTTCCTTTATTTTATTGTACTGCTTTAAACCGGATAGCTTGCCCTCCTCCTGCAGCTAATTTAATACTCAAGGTATCATTATAGCTTACTTTTTGCTTTAGTATTTGTAAGGGATAAGGATTATTTTTCCAATGGCTATCTTTTGTATCCTTATATCTCTCTGCAATAAATTCTTTTTTATGATCCAAAAAATCAAGTTTTACATTCAGTTCGCGTTCATTTTCATCTGTGATTGCTCCCAAATACCAATCATCACTATTAATATCTTTCCGAACTATAGTTACATAATCACCAATTTGGGCATTTAGGACTTTTGTATTTTCCCAATCTACAGGTACATCTCTTATAAATTGAAAGGCTGGTTGATCTTTATAATTTTTTATCAAGTCAGATGCCATTTGTAAAGGGCTATAGAATACCACATACAAAGCAAGTTGTTTTGACAAGGTAGTATTAATTCCACTATTCCCCTTATCCAGATTATTCCATTTTACTCTTTTACCTGCATTTTTATACAGTAGATCAAAAATTCCTGGAGTATAATCCAAAGGTCCTGCTAGGATTCTTGTAAAAGGCAATATAGTATGATGTTCTGGAGGATTACCTTCGCTCCAACCATTCCACTCCATACCTCTAGCTCCCTCTCTACTCATCATATTAGGATAGGTTCTTCTGATTCCTGTTGGTTTTATGGGTTCATGAGCATTAACATTAAGTCTATATCTAGCCGCTGTTTCGACTACTTTACGATAATGATTAACCATATATTGCCCATGATGATATTGTTTTGAGGGTTGTATAGGTCCGGCATAACCTGTTTTCAAATAATTAATTCCCATCGACTTATAAAGTTCGAATGCCTCTTTAATCTGTTGGTCATAATACTGAGCATCACCTCCTGTTTCATGATGTCCCATAATTTTCACATCCTTTTTCTTGGCATGTGCTACAATTTCTTTTAAATCAAAATCTTCATATGGGGTTACAAAATCAAAGGCTTTTGGTTTTCCCCATTTTTCCCATCCCGTACTCCACCCTTCGGCTAGGACAGCATCAATATTATTCTCTGAAGCAAAATCAATATATTCCTTCATTCTTTTTGTTGTGGCTCCATGTTGTTCTCCTAGAGTCCATGTGTGAACCCCCAAATGCATTCCCCACCACACACCAATGTATTTGCATGGCTTAACCCATGACACATCTTTGAGTTTATTGGGCTCATTTAAATTTAAAATCAATGTTGATTCAATCAGTTTTTCTGCAGAGTTGCTTATTTGAATTGTTCTCCAAGGTGTGCTCATCGGTGTTTTTGTCTTTACTTTAACACCGTCGGGCCATGGGACCAAATCTGCTTCAAAATTTAAATCAGAGCCCGGTTGTTTTTTTAATGTCATACCGGCATAATCTGTTAAGTTAGCTTCGTGGATACTCACAAAAACACTTTTATCTGCAGATTCAAAAGTAATTGGGGTATTAGCAGATTCTACTTCGCTGGCAAGTTTATTCTGATAAAGAGCTTCATAAGACTCATAATTTGCTGGAATAAACCAGGTCGTATAATTATCTGACAATCCAAATTCGGTAACCTCATTTGTAATATAAAGACTATCTAAAGTATCTTGTTTTGGGATTTCATACGAAAAACCTAACCCATCATCAAACACTCTAAATACTATATTCAATTTTCTTTTGTTGCCACTTTTCTCTTTTAATCTAATTAAGGCTTCATTATAATGATTTCTTACTTCTTTTTTCTCCCCCCAAACTTGTTCCCATTTTTTGTCTACGGTGTTTCTAACAACTTCTGTTACTTCAAAATTTCCTGTTAATGGTTCCTGGTGCTTAAACTCTAATCCAAGTTTAGATCCGTTAATTATCTTTTTCCCTTCAAAAGTAACACTATAGACAGGTTTGGTATTGGTTATATCAAAATGAACTTGAATTTTTTTATCGGGTGAATTAATCATCAAAGAACTAACTTCTTTTTTTGAGCAAGAAGTTAATAGTAATCCAATTAAAATTAGAAATGGAATTTTCATACCTGAAATATTGTTTGAGTAATTAATTAAAGATTTATTTCCAAAGAGACAATTAGCCTTACTTTTATACATAAGTCAACCTGTAGAACAACAAAATTATTCTATAAAAAGTAATCACAGAATGTGATTTTAATCTAAATACTTAGAAGTAATATCTTTTAAAAGCCTCTATACCCGCATAATCCGTTAACCCTAATTGATGGTATTTTATTGCAGTATCTTTATTGCGTTCTTCTGCTCTCACCCAAAATTCTCTTGCATCATCTCCTTGAAACATAACGTTATCCTTTTGTGATTGATGAAAAAATATCGCTTTTCTCTTTTTTTCTACCTCATCAGGACTTAGCGGGACTGCCATTTCTATATCATGTATATCCCATTCATGCCATGCTCCTCGATATAGCCACACCCAACAATCTATCATAAACTCCTCTTTCATAATATCTTCTATTACATGAAACAAAATATCCAGACAAACTTTGTGCGTACCATGAGGATCTGCCAGATCCCCTGCAGCATATATCTGATGTGGTTTTATCTCTCTTATTAATTTTGTCAGGATAGCAACATCTTGTTTACCATATGGTTTCTTTTTTGCAGTTCCTGTTTCATAAAAAGGTAAATCCAGAAAATTCACATTAGTATCAGGCAACCCTAAAGAGCGTGTTGCTCCTAATGACTCTACTCTTCTGATTAATCCTTTTAAAGCCCTTACATCAATAGAATCAATTGCTGTATTCTCTTTTTTCTTTTTAAGATCGCTAATAATTTTATCAATATCAATACAACCCGCATTTCTTAGCATCATATTTTTAACAACCTCTGCATATTTAATAGCTTCGGCATCAGATACAGCTATATTCCCAGAAGTTTGATACGCTACGTGTACTTCGTGCCCCTGCTCAATCAAACGAAGAAAAGTACCTCCCATAGATATTACATCATCATCGGGATGCGGACTAAGAATCAAAACTCTTTTTTTATGAGGTGTATTACGCTCTGGGCGGTTGGCATCATCAGCATTTGGTTTACCTCCTGGCCATCCAGTAATTGTAGACTGTAGTTTATTAAACATACTTATATTTAGATCATAGGCAGAACCCTTTTCTGCCAACAATCCAGACATTCCGTTATCATTATAATCCTTATCCGTAAGTTTAAGTATAGGTTTTTGTAATTTTTGGCTTAGCCAGGCAATTGACTTACTTTTTGTCTTTTCACTCCATATACATGACTCTACTAACCAGGGTGTTTTAATTCTTGTTAGTTCTCCTGCAGCCTCCTGATCCAATACAAAAGTGGTATTCTTATGTTCTTGTAAATATGAAGCAGGAATATCGGATGTTATATTACCTTCTATAGTCTTTTTTACGATTTCAGCTTTTTTATGTCCCAAAGCCATTATGACTATACGTCTAGCTTTCTTTATGGTTCCTACCCCCATCGTTATAGCCCTCTTAGGCACATTTGCTATTCCAAAAAAGGCTTGAGCGGCATCTGATCTCGTCAAATAATTCAATGTGATAATTCGTGTTCCAGAATTAGGATGTGACCCTGGCTCATTAAATCCAATATGACCTGTTCTTCCAATTCCTAAAAGTTGAAAATCAAGCCCTCCCGCTGCGTTTATTTTTAACTCGTAATCTATAAAATATTGATAAAGTTCTTCTGATGAAATAGTTCCATCAGGAATATGGATATTTTCTGGTAATATATCTACATGATCAAGTAAATGTTCATGCATAAAATAATGGTAGCTTTGCACATTAGTTTTATCCATGGGATAATACTCATCCAAATTAAACACAACTACATTGGCAAAACTTAGGTTTTCTTCTTTATGAAGTCTTACTAATTCTGCATAAACTTTAATTGGTGAAGAACCTGTAGCCAGTCCCAAAACACAATTCTGGTCTTTAGCTTGTTTTTCTCTGATAAGAGTAGCTATTTCCCGAGCAATTATAACAGATGCATAATCTGAGTTTTTGAAGATTACATTGTGGATTTTTTCAAACTTAGTGTTTTCATAAATTCCAGCTTCTTTATAACTAATATCTTCAGAATCATTTAACTGAATTTTGGTAACCATAATAATTTGTACTATAAATCAGATTTCAAAACAAAAATATAAACACACTAATCAGTAGTAAATATAGCTGACTGTTTGTTACTAGAACTTTAAGTTTATGTAATAAAATCTGTGTGCATTAAACTTTTAAATTTCTTGTTATTTTTTTTATGATATTGCTTTTACAAATCACCTGTATTTCAATGAATTATTTATCCTTCCAAAATACTATTTTTATCTCTAATATCACCTTCTATCGTACCACTTTTGTATTTTATCATTTCTTCATCAATAAAATCTGTAGATAACTAAATTAAAGTTTACTAAAAAAATCATTATCAATTAGTCTAGCAGCTCCTAATAATGCAGAGTTTTCTTTAAGCGTACTTTTATATATTGGAATTGTTATACCTAGCTTATTAAGTGTTAGAGATAACCCTTCTATAAAAAATGCCCAGGCATTACTTATATTACCACCAATAACAATAGCTTCTGCTTCAAAATCACGCAACCAAGGAGAAAGAAAAGTTGCCAAATTTTCTGAAAACTCTTTAAAAATTTGTGTTATTATTACAGTATCATTTGTACCGCCTATTAGTTCTTTCACTCCTTTTATTTCACTATTAGTAAGCTCTTTATAGCGTTTTTGAAACCACATGGTAGAAAAACTCTTATCTGCAATATCATCTCCAAATGGTAAATGGTACAATTCACCATGCAAAGGGACTCCTTTTCCTTCTACCACGGGAACACCATCACGCAAAAAAGTTGCTCCTAACCCTGTTCCTAATGTTATTGCTATAGTTTTGTGATACGATACTAACTCACCTACCCAGGTTTCTCCTATTCCGAAACAAGCAGCGTCATTATAAAATCGCACTGAAACCGAAGGTTGTAAGTTTAGCTTTTTCACAATACAATCTTTAAGACTAAGATTGTTTAACATTTCAAATTTACCTTCTCCTTTGTCAGGAAAAATTCCCTTTTCATAATCAAAAGGACCAGGAATAGCTATACCTATTCCATTCAATCTTTTATTTCCTAAATTATCAATAGCCAGCTCCATAACTCCTATCCAACTATCTATTATCAAATCTAAACTAGCTTTATGACTTATTTTCATTGTATAGATATTCTGTACTTTTTCGGGTACTTTTTCATCTATAATAGCTACTGAGATATGACTTCCTCCAATATCTACTCCTAGAACCATTTTTAATATTTTTAAAGTGTATTTTTAATCCTGTACCCTACTAAACCATAAAAGATCAAATACCCATAACATAGTAACGGTATAAAAAAAGATAATTTAATACCTATGATATCAGCTACTGCTCCTTGTAACAAGGGTATGATTGCTCCCCCAACTATCATCATCACCAACAATGATGATGCTTGGCTAGTATATTTTCCTAAATCCTTTATTGCAAGAGTAAATATGTTTGACCATAGAATTGAATTGAACGCCCCAATAGCAATAGCACTCCAAAAAGCTACCTCACCATTGCCCAAAATCATAATCAACAATAGCACTATAATTATTCCTACAAACAAGGTTAACACTTTTGAAGGTTTTGTTCCTCCTATCAAAAAGAACAAATAATTAATGATTAAAAAGACCACAAACAACCATATTTTGGAAAATGATAATAATTGTAGTGAAAACTCTCCCTCTTCAACTTTTATTCCTGTAATAAAATAGAGAACAAAAAAGAACAGTATCGATAAGATAGCCATTAGAAGGTGTTTTTTCATCTTATTGGTCATAGCACTCATAGATACTGAACCCAAAAATCTTCCAATCATAGCACCTCCCCAATAATAGGATAAAAATATTCCTGCTTCCGCTTCTTCCATTCCCATAATAGTTTCTAAACCAAAAAAGTTTATTAAAAAACTACCGATTGAAACTTCTCCACCGACATAAAAGAATATGGCAAACATCCCAAGAACGACATGCCTAAACTTTAATACCCCTAATCCTTTTTCTATTTTTTCATTATTAACAAAGGATGGTAATTTGACAAACTTTATAACAACGGCTAATAGTAAAAACAAGCTTCCATAAATTATATAAGGCATTTTTAAAGAATCTACAGTGATTTCTCCATTAGAGAATACCTTATATAATAGTATTGCACCAATAATAGGTGCTAATGTAGTACCAAAAGAGTTAAATCCCTGAGCAAGATTGAGTCTACTAGATGCTGTTTCTGGTTTTCCAAGAATAGCAGCATAGGGATTTGCCGTAATTTGTAATATTGTCACCCCTGAAGCGAGTACAAATAAAGCTCCTAAGAAAACCCCATATCGTTGATAGTTTGCTGCCGGATAAAAAAGGTAGCAACCAAGACCACACAAAATAAGTCCGATAATAATCCCATTTTTATACCCTATTTTAGAAATAGGATCACCAACACTAACCGAGGTTATAAAATAGATCAGTGAGATAATAAAAAAAGCTCCGAAAAATGCAAACTGTATTAAGGCAGCCTGAAAATAGCTAAGTTCAAAAACTGCTTTTAAATGTGGGATTAATACATCGTTCATAACAGTGATAAACCCCCATAAGAAGAACAAGAAAATAATTGCAAAAAAAGGTCTTTTATAGTTATTCTGCCCTTCTGAATTTACAGGCAAAGAATTAGATATATCTGGCATGTTATATATATGTTTTTAAATTATTTTTTTAGAATAAAGGATTGAAGTTCACTATCATTATTTGCAACCAATACCTTTTTCCCTTTTTTGCTGTTAAGTATCTTAATCTTTTTGGCATCTTTATTTGCAAAAAACCCACTTTCTTTCCCTAGCGTAGGTGAAAAATTACCTTTACCGTCTCCTAACATCAAAAGCCCTATCCCTGCATCATTTCTTGGTGTCTCAATTTCTGATACAAATAAATTTCCGGCCATTAATGCATCCTGATTACCATCATTATTAAAATCATTAACTACAATGTCATTAATACTGGAGAGCTGTGCCTGATAAGGTAAAGGTGAGATCTTAAATACACCATTTCCTTTATTTTCTATATAAGAAGAGGCGAAAGTTTCTGCCTTATAATGCAAGGCATTTCCTAATTTTTTTTCGCCATATACCTGATTGATCTCTAGAGAAGCAAATAAATCATAATTATTAATTTGCTTCTTAAGCAATGGAATTTGCTCTGCGGAACATGAAAACCCTCTTACCGGGTAATGTTTATTCTTATCATAATACCCCAAAACAATATCTTGGCTTCCATTGGAATCAAAATCATGATAATACACATCAAAAGGAGTTTCTTCTGATGTTTTATATTTATAATTCAGACCAATGTTACCGGCTATAAAATCAATATCTCCATCATTATCAAAATCTCCTTTTTCTAGACTAAACCACCAACCTGCTGATTTTTCAAGGCTTTCATTAGTTTCTTTATACAATTTCCCTTGTTCATTTTTGAACAGAGTTATTGGCATCCATTCTCCTACTAGTATAAGATCAATATCTGCATCATTATCATAATCTGTCCACACTGCATCGGTCACCATTCCAATATCCTTAAATTCTGGAGCAATCATATCGGTAACATTTACCAGTTGTCCATTTTCATTCTTTAAAAGCATACTACTTGCGGGCATGGGATATTGGTGTGGTACCACTCTTCCACCAACAAAGACGTCATAATCACCATCATTATCATAATCTTCTACAATAGCCTTTGATCCACTTTGGCGGTTTACGTTAAGTATAGCACCTTTTGAAAAATTGCCTTTACCATCATTAAGATATAATCTATCTATATAATGAGGATCGTTTATTGGATATTCATTACCTCCACTTACTACGTACAAATCTAGGTACGAATCTCCATTTATATCTACAAATATTGCATCTACATCCTCATATGCATTTTCTTTTACCCACAGAGCTTTATTGCTTTTTGAAAAACTTCCTTCGTTATTTTGAATATATAGTACTGCATCAAACCCTGTCGCTCCACCTATAAAGACATCTTCTAATTCATCATTATTAATATCTCCTATTGCTAAAGCTGGTCCGAATTGAGATAATTTATGAGGTAACAACACTTGTTTTTTGTAGTCATCAAATACATTTTCTATATGCTTATAATTGATACCAAATGATGTCGTAATTTCCTTAAAAAGAAGGTCTTTTGTAACAACATCAGGTTTTCTATTATCCGCTAATGCAGAACCACTAACCATTTCTAACTGTAATAGTTTATTGGCTGCTATATCTTTTTTCACCAATTGTGTCCCATTAGGCCAAGTAATAATTAAGCTATCCACTTTTTTTAAATTACCAAGTCCAAAATGTACCAAAGGTTCACTGGTCGAATAAATCCCTCTAACATTGGTGGTTTCTTGCGTTTGCACACCATCTTTACAATACAATTGTACTCTGGTACCAAAAACAGGTCTCCCTTTTTTATCAGATAATTTGATTCTGAGAAAATTAGATTTAGATAAAATTTCAGAATTATTACGATATATAAATGCTTCTTCATTAATATTATTTACCACAATATCCAAATCACCATCGTTGTCAAAATCAGCATAAGCGGCTCCGTTAGAAAAGGACTTTTGATCCAGCCCCCATTCATTCATTGCTTTTTTGAACTTTAGGTTTCCGTAATTTTTATAGGCATAATTTTGTAAGGGTTGAGATGGTAACAGTGCTAAGGTTTTATCCAAATCTAATATCTCCCAGATACTAATTTCTCCTGCATGTGGATTTTTACTTATCCAATTATTTGCTGTTTCAATAACATATTCTCCAACTTTCTTATCAGCATCTGTATTACGAATATCACGTAATAAACCATTGGTGATATATACATCTTTTAACCCATCATTATCAAAATCAGCAATAAGATTAGACCAACTCCAGTCGGTAGCTGCCATATTTGTTAATTGAGCAATATCGCTAAAAGTTGAATTTCCATTATTGAGTTGGACAGTATTGTACATATATTGATAGTGTCCTCCATTATCTACGACTCTTTGAAAAGCTTTAGGGTTCATCCCGCTCATATTTGACTTAGATCGGAAATTATCTTCAGCAACCATATCTACTACAAAAACATCTAGTAAGCCATCATTATTAATATCAGCGATATCTACTCCCATACTATAATAGGACATATGGTTTAATGCAGAATCAGCCTGATTAATAAAAGTGCCGTCTTTATTATTTATAAAAACAAAGTCTGGTGCATAAAAGTCATTTGCAACATAAAGATCGGTCCAGCCATCATTATTAATATCACTTGCGGATACTGCATTAGGAAATCCGGTATGTAATAGCCCTGCCTGTTTTGTTACTTCTACAAAAGATTCTTTTCCTGTATTTCTAAACAATTTAACATGATATTCGGGTTGAAGTAATTTGGTTCCAAAGTAATCCGAATAACTTCCAGGATTAGGAGGCTGGGTTAATAAAAACAAATCCAAAAACCCATCTTTATCATAATCAAAAAAAGTAGCATGTCTTGTTCTTTGTGAATCTGCAACACCGTATTCTGCAGCGGACTCTATAAAGGTTCCATCTCCTTTATTAATGTATAATAGATTAGATCTCCAATCTGGTTTATCGTCATATAGTTCTCTGCTAACATACACATCTACATATCCATCATTATTTACATCTGCAACAGTTACTCCTGTAGACCATCCTCCATCATTTTTTATTCCTACTTCTTTGGTAACATCTTTAAAAACAAGTTTTCCTTGATTAAAATATACTTTGTCTGGTACTATATTACCGGCAAAGTATATATCTTGCAGACCATCATTATTAAAATCTCCTACTCCAACTCCTGCTCCTCCATAAAAATTGGCATATTTTAATATATTCCTTTCTTTAGTATCTTTTATTGTATTTGAAAAAGTTACCCCACTATAAGAAGAATCCAGTATCGAAAATCTTTTCTGCACTACAGTATCTATTTCTTCTTCATTTTTATTAAAAAAAAACAATACTAGAATAACAACAGGTATACAATACAGATATGGATTAGTAATCTTCATTTCATTAAAAGTGTATTTATCAAAAAAATAAAGGAGAAATTAATTTCTCCTTTATTTATTCGGCTAATAAAAGGATTCAAAAAAACTTAAAATTTATGAACTATTCTTTATCCCACCAAACTCTTGTGGTTAATAGGTCTGGCCCTTGGTTTGAGATGGCTGCGTTATAATTTTCTGTATTATTGCTTTGTTCGCTGGTAGCATAAGTTAATCTTCTTGGTATAGTCCCGTTAGTAACATTACCTGGATAATTAACAGGAACTAACACAGGAAATCCTGTTCTTCTCCAATTGGCATATGCTTCATATTCGTTTAGGAATGTTGCTGCCCAATATTGAGTATTTATTTGCTCTAGTGCATTAGCTCCATCAAAAGGATTATCAACTAGATATTGATCAATATCGGCATCTGCTATTGCGCCTGCTTCTCCATACAATTCTAACATTTTCATAGCTGCACGCACTCCTGCATTATAATGTGATTCTGGATCGCCACCTGCTAATCCCCATCTGTGTGCCGCTTCAGCTAGCATAAACTCTACTTCTGCGTAGGTCTGGAAAAACATAGGAGCATCTTCTCCTGTTATAATACTTCTATTGGGTTCGGTATACGCATCTGTATCCTCTTCTCCTGTTAAATCAAGTAGTAAAGAACTGTCTAAGCCATTTGGTAATCCTTTTTGATCTACCGGATCTGTACTACCATCACTTCTACGTGCTCCAAGGATCGGCAATCTAGGATCTCCTGCTAAAAAATCTACAAAAGTTTTACTTAGACGTGGATTACCATCTGCCGTGAACACTTCTCCAACCCCATTTTTATTAATACCTTCTGGTCCTGCTGTATGCTGAATATATGCAATATCATCATTAGACTCCATTACACCTCCAGCAATTGCTTTGGTTACCCATTGTTGTGAAGCTGTTGGATCAACTTTTATTAAACGTAAACCTAGTCTTAACATCATAGAGTTTGCAAATCGTTTCCATTTTGCCTGATCACCTTTAAACATTAAATCTCCATCTCCAAAATCTGAGGTTCCAGACCCCAAAGCAGCTGCAGATTCTTCTAACTCTTTTAGCATATCTGCATAAATTTCACTTTGGGAATCATATTTTGGAGTAAGAATACCCTCCAAAAATGCTTTACCTGCTTCGCTATAAGGAACATCTCCATGCAAATCTGTCAATCTATGAAATACAAAAACTCTTTGTATTCTTGTAATTGCTTTCATTTCTTCTGGATGTCCCTCTTCTTCTAATTGGATTAACATATCTTCTAACGTTTTAACCGCATTTCCATAGATTCTGTCAATCATAGAAGAAGCAAATCCTTCATTTAAGGTATATTTATCCCCAGTCCAATATCCAGCAGTAGATGCCATATGTTGCATCATTGTAGAACAATAAATTAGATTAGCTCTCCAGTTCTCATATCTTTCTCCTGAAGTATATAATTGTACCGCAGATAATTTGTTTACCACACTTACTTGAGTTGGCTTGGTAGGGTCTACATTTAACTCTTCAAAGCCTTCATCACAGGCAACGAATAGTATTGCCAAGAATATTATATAAATTGATTTTTTCATAATTCTTTTTTTAAAACTTTAAGTTCACATTTAACCCATAACTTCTTGTAGAAGGAAGTCCAAAATATTCAAGCCCTTGGGCATTACCTACATTGTAAGCACTTTCTGGATCAATATTATCCACCGTTCTCATAAGGTAAAACAGATTAGAAGCTATTAAAGAAATTGAAGCGCTATCCAAGAAGGTTTTATCTAATATACTATTAGGGAAAGTATACCCTAAACTTAGCTGTCTAAATTTAATATAATCAGAATCTTCAACAAACTCTTCTGCTATTCCACTAATTCTGCCATAATAGGTTTGCAAATCTTCAGGAGCTACAGTTGTAGTAAACTGCTCTCCAGTTTCTGCATTAACCCCTGTAACAGTAAGTCCATTTTCTCTACCTGCTAAAGTTCCTTTATGTAATCCATTTCCATAAGTTACTGTATTAGTACCTGAAAAAATCTGCCCTCCAAACTTACCATCAATCAAAAAGTTTAGGGTAACATTTTTATATGTTATGGTATTTGTAAATCCTAGGGTTAACGGAGGTACTCCTTCTCCCAAAATTTTACGTTCTCCTCTTTGTGCTAATGGTACACCATCTCCATCAATTTCATATACTATATTTCCGTTATCATCTCTTACGTAAGGTACTCCAAAAATGACTCCATAAGGTTCTCCCACAATTTGCTTGATTTCTACATTTCTGGATCTAGGTTCTCCCAAACTTATCTCTCCTCCTTCTTCATTAGTTGCTACTACTTTTCCTGTATTATGAGCTCCATTAACACTAGTAGTCCAGCTAAAGTTTTCGGTTTTAACAGGAGTTCCGGAAATCAAAAATTCAATTCCTTTATTCTCTACTATTCCAATATTTGCTAAGGCTGTATTGTATCCAGAAAATACTGAAGTACCTACAGGAACAATATCATTGGTTGTCTCATTTGAATAATAAGCCACATCAAAAGATAATCTACTATTAAAGAATCTTGCATCAATACCAATTTCAGATTCGCTTTTACTAAATGCTACCAAATTAGCATTTGGCACTCGATCTCCATTTATACTTCCTAAAGGTTGTCCCAAATGCCCTTGACCAAAAATCTGATAGGTTAATGCTAATTGATAAGGATCTTGTGCTCCCCCAGCAACTTCAGAATATCCTCCTCTTAGTTTTAGAAAATCAATTGCTTCTGGCAATTCAAACATTTGTGATAAAATCAAACTTGCATTTACAGATGGGTAGAAATCATTATTTGAAGTATTTTTCCCAGGAAAAGATAAGGTAGAGAACCAGTCATTTCTTCCTGTAAATGTTAGATAAGCAAAATCATCATAAGAAAATTCTACTGAACCATATAAGGATCCTATTTTTCTTTTTCCATTTCCATTACCAGAAAAATTATTTTCGGCAGATTGGTTAACTGTGTTTCCAAATTGCTCTAATCCTGGTACGATAAAATCGTTTCCTCTAAGTATTTTTGTTTCTTGAGAAACACTATTTCCATTTGCTCCGATAAAAACATTGGTTGCGAATTTATCTGTGATATCTTTCTCTACCCCCAGGATCAAATCTGCATCAATCTGGCTATATCTAATCTCTCTCTCTTCTATACCTCCCAATGGTTTATATGCCGTACCAAAAGGTTCTACTGCAGTTCTTCTAATAGTATAGTGATCTATCCCTGCTCTACCGGAAACATATAACCAATCAAAAACATCATATCGTAAAGATGTTGATGCTATAACTCTGTTTTTTGTGTCTTCGTTTCTAAAATTATAAGCAGCAAAATATGGGTTTTGAGAAAACGAGTTAGAGGAATATTGTCGCTCTGTCAAATCATCATTTGCTCCTGGATTCATAAATCTAACATCTACATTTGGTGCTAGATTGGCTACTGTAAAATTTCCATTTCCAGGCGCATCAGATAAACGAGGCCTATTATTTACTTCTTCCAAAATATACTTTACATTAACCTGAGTAGTTAATTTATCTGCCATTACTGCTCCAGAATTTAATGAAAATGTTTTTCTATTTAATCCTGAATTTGGTGTAATATCTTCGTTGGTTAAATCAGACGCTGAAAATCTATAATTAAAATCTTCTCCTCCATTAGTTAAGGCTACCGAGTTGATAAATGTCGTTCCTGTTCTATAAAAATGCTCTTGATTATTTCCTACATATGAATATGGTCTCGATACTCCATCCCATTGTATTACACTAGATCCATCTAGTCTTTCTCCCCATGATGACAATCCTACATCCAGAGCTTCTTCCTGATTTACCGGTTTTGCACCACGTCGTCCTTGACCATATTCGGTTTGAAAATCTTGTAACGATGTGTCTACCTGATCAAATGTTACAGAGCTACTTACTTCTACACCAAAACCTTTTTGTTCTTTACCCGATTTTGTTGTTACAATAATAACTCCACCTGCGGCTCTAGAACCGTATAATGCGGAAGCCGCCCCTCCTTTTAATACACTTACAGACTCTATATCATCTGGATTAATACTAGAAATTCCATCACCTCCATCGGATCCTCCCCATAATCCTGCAGATCCATTATTTACGTTACTAATAGGTATACCATCTATAACATACAAAGGTTGATTATCCCCGGTAAGTGTACTTGACCCACGAATAATAACCCTACTAGAACCTGCCGCTCCTGTAGAGTTTTGTGTTACATTAACACCTGCAATTTTACCTTGTAATGAATTGACTGCATTGGGTAATTTAATGGTGGACAATTCATCTCCTCCAACTTCTGTCAAAGAATACCCCAGTGCTTTTGTAGTCTTCTTTATACCTAAAGCTGTTACTACTACTTCTCCCAATAGCTCGTCACTTCCAATTAATACAACATCTATATTTGTTTTTTCATTTACAACTATTTCCTTTTCTTCAAATCCAAGAGAGGAAAAGACTAAAACACTAGATGAATTTGAAACGACAACATTATAGTTTCCATCAAAATCTGTTGATGTACCATTAGATGTTCCTTTTTCGATGACGTTCACTCCTACCAGAGGTATCCCATCTTCCCCTGTTACAGTACCTGAAACGGTTTTTTTATTTTGTGCAAATGCCACATTGCTTGACACAAACAACACAAACATTAAAAAAATCAGTAATTTATTAATCATACTACCTACTTTTAGTTAATTTATTTCTATATCGACAATACAAATGTTACTCTAATGTTAATTTTTAGGTAAAATTTTCGATCAATGACAACTCAAAAAGGTTAAATAACATCCAATTGATTTATATATAAGTATAAAATTAATTGTGAGCTTTTTTTCTAATAGCTGTTAAATATAGACTTCTAACAACTTCATTTTTTGAGCATTACTCTCTATCAATATGTGTTTAATTTTTGCAGGAATTAATAATGTTTCTCCAACCTCAATCGAAGTAGAATTGTCTTTTGTATATATCGTACCACTCCCTTTTACACACATTAAAATCTTGAATGAATCCAAGTCTTTATAATCTCTTTCAAAACGACCATCTATTTCAATTGAACTAGTAGTAAAATAAATTGAAGAAACTACTTCATTCGTGCTATTCACTGTGTCATCATAAATCAATTTGGATGAATTGCTCTTGTTAAAATCAAGGGCTTCTAAAGCTAATTCGGTATGTAATTCTCTTTGAATTCCATTATCATCTTTTCGATCCCAATCGTAAACTCTATAGGTTATATCAGAAGTTTGCTGAATTTCTGCTATCAATGCTCCTTTCCCTATAGCATGGATTGTACCTGCTTTTATGAAGTAACTATCTCCTTCTAAAATACTATCAAAATTGAGTAATTCTGTAATTTTTCTATTATTCAAAAATCTTTCATACTCCTCTCTTGTAGTATCCTTATTAAAACCTACAATTAGCTTGGAGTCTTGAGCCGCTTGTACTACGTACCACATTTCTGTCTTTCCGTAAGAATTATGGCGTTTTTTTGCTAATTCATCATTAGGATGTAATTGAACGGATAAATCTTCCTGGGCATCAATAAATTTGATTAACAAGGGGAATTGATCGCCAAATTCCTGATATACTTTTTTTCCTAAGAGTTCAGCTTTACATTCTCTTATAATGTCATCTAATCTTCTTCCAGCAAACTCTCCATTAGACACTACAGAAACCTCTGTACCTACTGTTGATATTTCCCAGCTTTCGCCGATCTTTTCTTTCTCTAAAGGTTTATTCAGAATAGTTTTTAACTTACTTCCTCCCCAAATCTTTTCTTTGAGAATTGGGTAAAATTTTAAAGGATACAACATAAATTTAATTTTTACTACTATTAAAGGGTTATTGGTTTACTACCTCTCCTAAGAAACCACAACAAATCACTGATAAACAAAATATTGAGCTAATATTTTCACATAAAATATTGGCTATAAATTTTAAAGCACTTCTCTAAGTTAGTTCCAATGATTTTCAAAAATATCTTGAAGAATAGTATATTGAGCATCTGTATCTTCATATTCTTTTCGAAGTTTGATAAGCTCTATTTTCATTTTTTTAATGATTTTAGAATAAGAGTTATCATTGTATGCGTTATTGTTTTCATGAGGGTCTTTTTCTAAATCATAAAACTCCCATGATGGTGCCGTAGATTCTTTTGAAGAGCCTGTCATATCAAGAGATTGCCCATAAAACAATACCAATTTGTATTTTTTGTTTCTTATTCCAAAATGTCCTGGTCTAATAGTATCATTTGTCCAATATCTATAATAAGCAGATGTTCTCCAATTTTCTGGTGTTTTACCCATAAGGTTTTTACGAAAACTCTTCCCTTGTATAGATCCTGGTACTTTTATACCTGCATAATCTGCAAATAGAGCGGGAAAATCTATGTTTAGAATAATGTCATCTATACGTTTTCCTGATGGGATTTCTTTAGGATATCTTATAATAAATGGCATCCGCAATGATTCTTCATATATTAATCGTTTATCGAAAAAACCATGTTCTCCCAAGAAATAACCTTGATCTGCTGTATAAATCACTATGGTATTGTCGGCTAACCCTGAAGCTTCTAAATAATCTAAAATTTTGCCAATATTATCATCGATTGCAGCTCCAGATCTCAAAAAATCTTTAACCAATTTCTGATACGTTGCTTTACGAGCGGCAATACTATCCATATTCTTAGTATAAAAAGGCAATTCCGGATATTTACACCACCATTTGTCCGGTGCATTAGACGCTTGTTCATAGCGCCAACTCAGGTTTTCTAGTTTTTGTCCAATAAAACTTCTTCCGGTAGTTTCTGGTGAAAAATCAAATAGAGAAGCTGGTTCAGGAAGGTCTATATCTGTATACAAATCCTTAAATCTTTCCGGAAAATCAAAGGGCTCATGAGTTGCTTTAAAATGAGTCATAAGCATAAATGGTTTCTCTTTACTTCTTCGATTCAACCATTCTAATGATAAATGTGTAATAACATCTGTAGAGAACCCTTTGTGTACATCCCACTCTGCTGAAGGTTTATGGAAGTTTTTTGGTGTTTTTAAAATTGGATCCCAATAACGCCCTTGATCATGCAAAATATTATAATGATCAAAACCTGAAGGTTCTTTTTTTAAATGCCATTTTCCTATAATAGCAGTCTGATATCCGTTTTTATTTAACACCTTAGCAATATTTAGGCTATCAGAATCTAGAGCGTCGTTGAGTGTATATACTCCATTTTTATTACTGTATTGACCTGTCAAAATACTGGCTCTACTTGGTACGCAGATTGAATTTGTACAAAAAGCATTATTCAAGGTAATACCTTCATTTGCTAATCGTTTAATATTCTGGTTTTGAACATAGTCTTTCAATATACCCCCGTAAATACCCCATGCCTGAGACGTATGATCATCAGACATTATGAAAAGAATATTTGGCTTTTTAACTTTATGTTTTTCTTTTATTTTGCATCCTAAAAAAATCAACATAATTAAAAGAAGAATATTTGACCTGTAGACACGTTTTCTCATGTGATTATACATAATAAGAGGTATAAAAAATTCAATCTATTATTATCTCATCAATAAAAATCCAACCTTGATTTCCTTCTCCTTCATTGTTTTTTTGAATTTTAGGAATACCTTTTATATTTATTTTTATAAACCTTGCCTGTTGTTTTGTCTTAATTGATAGTTTATCAATCAAATTATATTTATTGCTTATTCCTGTAAATGAATTTGATACTATTAAGTTATTATATAATTCCCCAGTATTAGAGAAGCTAACTTCAAACTGTTTGGGACTATAAATCCAATTAGATGGATTATGTAGATAACCTAGAGAAATCTTGGATATTGATTGTATTGAATTGAGATCTATCACAAATTCTAAATCTTTTCCATTTTGCCCTATCCACTGCCCTGAACTAAAATCGTTATATCCTCGTTTTCCGTCAAGTAGTACTTCAATGTTATTGTACTTATCATGGAGATTTTTTACAGCCTTAATCTTTCTATGCTTACCCAAATGATGTAGTATTATGGATTTCTTTGGCATATCAGATTCATGCCCATGTTCCCAAGACAAATATTCTTCTTTTAACTCTTCTGTAATATGTGGATATTTACGGATCAAATTTTTCATTTCTGATGTATCCTCACCTAGATTAGAAAGAAATATAACATCCTTTTCTGGGTCTAATTCTTTTTTATGCGAAGTATCTTTGGGATACCCCATTAGTTTCCAACCTCCTTTTCTAACAGCCCATTGATTACCATACTTCCAAAAAGCTTTTGTTCTTGGAGATGTCATACTTGGATTTATGATCATTTTGGACATATCTAAACCATCAACATTTTCTGGTGAATTATCAAAACCACAAAGATTTGAAATGGTGGGAAACCAGTCTATATTAACGAAAAACTCCTCATTTACAATATCATGAGGTAAATTGTTCCTCCAACTAATAATGGTTGGAAGCCTTATTCCTCCTTCAAACAAACTACTTTTTGCTCCTCTATATGAACCAGAGCTACCTCCTCCATTAAAAGCACGAGTTTCTGTAGAATACCCATTGTCTGATTGATATATTATAATTGTATTATCTCTAATACCTAATACTTCTAATTTATCAATCAAAAAGCCAATTCTCTCATCAATTGTAGAAATAAATGCTGCATAATCACCTCTGGGTTTTTCTACATCTTTATAATAATCTCTCCATTTATTGGTAGGTTGATATGGATAATGAGGCATGTTTATAGCATAGAACATAAAAAATGGAGTTTCTTTATGTTCTTCTACATACTGTATTGCCTTATCTGATGCTAAATCAGGGAAATATTGCCCAGGGTAAAATATTTCTTTTCCATTCTCATAAAGGTCATGAACATTAGGTCCTGCCCAAAAGAAATAATGTGAATAATTATCAATACACCCCCTCAAATGTCCAAAAGAATAATCAAAACCCTGAGCATTAGGTGAAGTTTCTTCACTCATGCCTAAATGCCATTTTCCAATATGTCCGGTTTTATACCCGTGATCTTTAAAAAATTCGGCAATTGTATATTGTTCTTTTGGCATTCCATGAGAACCAGGAATATGTGATGTATTATTATGTACTCCGGCATTCTGAGGGTATTTTCCGGTGAGTAATGCAGCCCTAGATGGTGCGCAAACAGGAGCTGCTACATAGGCCTGAGTAAACCTTGTTCCTTCTTTAGCTAATTGATCTATATTCGGGCTATAAATATCTGACGCTCCATAACAACCTAAATCAACAGATCCTTGATCATCTGTATAAATAATGATAACATTTGGTTTAGAATTAATTTGCGCAACACATTGCAGACTAATTAATAACACACAAATATTAATCAGTTTTTTATGTATTCGTGTGGTGAAAACAATTTTCATGTATTTCTAGTGTTTATACTAACCAAATATGATCATACTATATTTTTTTTGAGATTTTTTTCGATCAATAACATTTTAAAAAAGGTAAAAAACCTAGCTTTTGTATGTTGTACATATTGAAATAGCATCAAACAATTGGTATCATTCACTAATTTTTATGACAAAAGCTACTGTATTTAAAAGCTTATTTTTGGTTTCATTAGGAATTTTAATTTTTACCTCAGTTTCTGTTTTTGACCATTTTAGAGTAGAATCAAACCCTAGTAACTCTACTTTTACCTTATTAGAAACAATTGATTTAGGAAAGGAGATTTCTGATGGTAAATCCTTTTGTCCTTCTTGTATCATATAGATAAGATATAAAGTACCATCAGGTTTTGATGTTATACAGATGTTATCAAACTTATAAGGAGCCATTGATGTAGTACCATAAATAGCTTCATTGTTAATATCCATCCAGTTACCTATTTCTTTTAATAATCTATATGCTTCTTCATCCCATTCACCTTCGGGACTAGGTGCTATGTTTAATAATAAGTTCCCTCCTTTTGCTACAATATCAACCAAGGTATGTATCGCTTTACGCCCGGACATATACTTTGCATTAAAAGAATATGACCAGCCACCGCCAGCTATTATACAAGATTCCCAGGGGTAAGGCAATGGTTTTTCGGGAATCCTATTCTCTGGAGTCAGATAATTTTGGTTCTTTCCGTGAACGGCTCGGTCAACTACTATTAGTCCAGGTTGTTTCTCTCTGGCTTTAGCGACCAGTTTATCCATTTTTATATCCTGATTGATCATTCTATGTTTTAAGTATCCATTACTATTAGAGTTTAACTGCTTGTCATACCAACTAGTAATTTGAGATTTTGGGGTTTTAGCTACCCAACCTCCATCTAGCCACAAAATATCAACGTTGCCATAGTCTGTAAGTAGTTCTAATATCTGATTATGCGTAAAACCGATATACTTACTCCATTTTTCTGGATAAGCTTCGGGTTCATAGTTTACATTCCTATCTTTTGGTGGAAAGTAAGGATCCCAATAATTCTGATGGTTCCAATCAGGTTTAGAGAAATAGGCTCCTGTCCATAAATCCTGAGCTCTAAAAGCTTTAAAAATTTCTTTTGTAATGTTGGCTTTGGGGTTTGAAGAAAAAGGGCATTCCGGATCTGTAATTTTATAATTAGTATATTTAGAATCAAACATAGAAAAACCATCATGGTGTTTGGTGGTAAAGACCACATACTTTATACCTGCATTTTTGGCTGCTTTTGCCCATTTTTCAGGATCAAATTTTACAGGGTTAAATGTTTTTTTTAAACCTTCATATTCTTTTTTATAAGTAAAATAATCTTTTGGGTTAGATCCTTTCTTTCTTTCGCACCAATCATATTCTTCTGGAGAAAGTGACCAAGACTCTACTATTCCCCATTGACTATATGTTCCCCAATGCATTAACAGACCAAATTTGAGCCCCTGCCATTCCTTTAGTTTTTCTAATACTAAGGGATCCGTTTCGGGAACATAGCGTTCTTCTTCATATACAGCTTGTGCCATGATATTCTGAACAAAAATCAACGCTATCCAAACTATACAAAAATTTGAATTTACATTTTTCATACTTATATCTAATTAATTAACAATAATCTCATCGGCAAAAAGCCATGATGGTAACCCAGCTGCATGATGCCAATAAGGGGTCTCTGTATTTTTAGCTTTAACTTTTAAATACCTAACCTTTTGAGAATCAAATTTTAAATCATACTGCTGGATATCATTTATTTTACTCGTCTTTGCTAGTGGAAATGAATTATCGACTATTCCTAATTTTATAAAATTAATGTTGTCTCGTGAACCATAGTATTCTACCGATGAGGGGAAAAAAACAACATGATTGGTGACTTGTAGAAATGCAGTAGAGAGCGTATGTATCTCTACGGATTCTTCTAAATCAACTATAACTTCCATATCATTACCCTCGTACCCCAACCAATTAGCATAAAAACTACTTCCTCCTAAAGCTCCATCCGTAAGTATCATGGGATCTTCATTTGCATATTTCTTGGGTAAAGTGATTGTTCTAACATCTTTACCTTTTGCTTTATTAGGCTTTTTTGCTGTTTCCAAAGCGGACAAATAGTTAGTGTAATAATCACTTATCTTGAACCCCATTTCATTCATTAAAGTAATATCATTTTTGGCGCATGTTTTAATAAAACTATCAAGCAAAGAAGATACGAATGGGTTTGAAACTTCATGCCCCGAATCATCTTGGGTCATAAGATTGTATTGTTTAGTGATATTTTTCCTACACGCTTCCAAAACAGCATAATCTACTCCTAACCTAGCCATTTTTACTCGATTTATAATATCAGGTTTATCGGCAACTGCCTTTTCTGCTTCATTAAAAAGTTGGGTATATTTACTCAATAAATCTGGATGCAAGTACGAATCAAAAGCTTCTGAAGGATCACCGTATAGGAATAGAAAAAAATCATCATCTTTTTTGATTTCATTATGAATATAATCTATATATTCTTTGATATATGTTCCAGCTTCTTCGTAATATCCATTGGTAAAATCTATTAATAACTCATTAAAATCAAGATCGGGGTTCCACAAAAGTTTGGCGGTGACGTACGATCTTAGCTCAAAAAGTTCACTAGGATTATTACTATGCTGCTCAAAAACCCATCTAGCATTATTATCTCTGAATAATTGAATATTAGGTTGTAAGGTATGCAAATTAGGAAATGGGGCTAAAAAATTTGTAAACTGAGTGGTATAATCCCATATCCTTATATTACTTGTTAGTTTTCCCCACCCCTTGAGATCATCAGAAAAGTCAACACATTTTTTTTCTATAGAACTACTTCTATCACATTCTATTGAGCACAATGTAATAAGCACATTATCTATTGGCTGGGTTTTACAGGGTTTTCGAGTGTATTGATAGGCCAAAGTAGAAATAGTTTTATCCGGGAAAGCTTGTGCTATTTTGTTTACAAAACGAATCATAGTTCCCGACTGGCTATCTTCTTCTATATCTATTTTATTACAATTATCACATTGGCAGTATTGCTGATTATCATTCTGACTTACAGAAATAACAGAAGCCTCTGGATATCTTTTAAATAAGCTTGAAACAGAATCTTTTACTATTCCTAAAACTTTCTCATTCGTTAAACAAAGTTGTGTTGGTAATCGCTTGTCTCCCCTTAATGCATAATATTCGGGGTTATCATCATAAAAAACTTCTTCAGGCATGAATTTATGAAAAGTATGCACTCTTGCTTTTGGAACATAGTTAGGAAAAGCCTGGTATGTTACTTTTTGTTGATCGGCATAGCTATTATTATTATAAAATAATCTGGAATGTACCGTTCTTGTGGCTATTTTAGGAATATAAACATAATCGATTGGTGGTATATCAGTTAATTTTAGTGGTTGATTTTTTTCTACTCCCGGGGCATACCAACGATATTCTAAATATTTTTCAAGAAACTCATATACCGCGTTTTGAATAGCTTTTTGAGAGCTTCCTTTGATGTGAATATTTTTACCTTCTGTTTTTATAACTATTTTCTGTTCTTTCCCCTTTTTATCTTTTAACAACTCGAGATAAATTTTATATTTAGCATCTTTGATCTTAGCACCTTTTACCAAAGGAATTTCGACTCCAGACATTTCATCTATATATTTTTGCAATACTATTGCGGTTGCTTCCAGCTTTTCTTCGTCATCATCAGGCACAACAATAGCATAATCAGTAACACCATCAACAACCAATTGGATATTATGGGTTTCACATGATTGAAAAACGATGCAGACCAATATGACAACTATTATGATAAGGTTTTTCATTTGTTTAATTATTATGATTAGTTAATAGGTAACTATAGCAAAGAGCATAAAGTCTCTACTAAAAATCCTTGGGATTATTAGGATGATGTATAAGTTCAGAAAAGATTTAAGGGTAAGTTTTTTTTTTAGATTTTTGGTTTACGTTATCAATTTTTCAAGTTTTCATTTATTACTCGATATACATTCTATTTATCACGTTTTAGAATGTACTTAATCTCCTTTGCGCTGATAAGGTCATCATGTGAAACGAAGTATTTATCAAATGGTTTCCCATCAATTAAAACCTGATCAATGTATTTGTTCTCATCCGAAACATTAGATACTATTTCTAATGTGTTGCCGTTATAATATTCTGGATCTAGATGGATTGTTATTTTATCAAATTTAGGAGTGCAAAAAGTATATTCTGGAACAGATGGTGTTACTGGGTATATCCCTATCATAGAGAATATAGCCCATGCAGACATAGTTCCTGTATCATCATTTCCTGGTAGCCCATCGGGAGCATTTTTATAGTATTCTTCTAATAAGGTGTTAACTGTCTTTTGTGTTCTCCACTCCTCTCCTTTTATATAATTAAACAAAAATGGATATGCAATATCCGGTTCATTTGCCATATCATATTGCTTAGTATCAAATACTTTCTGCAACTGATTTAAAAAGTTTTTATCACCCCCCATAAGGTTTTTTAATCCTACTACATCATGAGAAACCATAAAGGTATATTGCCATGCATTTCCCTCTATAAACCCAATATTTTTTACAAAATTTGCGCCTGTATTAGGGTTATATGGTGTTAACCAGCTACCATCATCATTTTTGGGACGTAATAAATTAAACTCCTTGTCAAAAAGTTTCCTATACGACAAAGACCGTTTTGAAAAACGATGATAATCATCTTCCTTGTTTAGTTCATTGGCTAACTGTGCTATTGCAAAGTCTGTAATATTATACTCTTGCGTAGTGGATACAGAACCACTACTTGTAGTTTTTGTTGTGAGATATCCTTTCTCCATATAATCTTTGATTCCGGGACGTAATGGATTATCAACTAATTGATCTGCACTTTTAAGCATTGCCTCATAAGCTTTTTCTACATCAAAATCTTTAATCCCTTTACGATAGGTATCCGTAATAATTATTCCTGCCGGATCACCTACCATAGTAGTAGTCTCTGTTGCGTTTAACTCCCACTTGGGCAACCATCCTGATTCATCGTAGATTTGCAACATACTCTTTACCATATCTGATTGCTGTTTTGGATATACCAAACTCATTAATTGGTGTAAATTTCGATAGGTATCCCAGAGAGAAAATACAGTATACCTGGTTCCTTCTGTTTTTAAAGTCTCTCTTGTTTTCATTTTGGGATACTCTCCATTTACATCGTTTAGCGTATTTGGATGAATTAGTGTATGATACAATGCTGTATAAAATTTAATTTTATCTTCTTTTTTACCTCCTTCAACTTCTATTTTTGACAAATAATCATTCCATTCTTCTTTAGTCTTCTGCCTAATATGATCAAATTCTATTTGTACTGCCTCTTTTTCTAAGTTTTCACGTGCATTTTCTATACTTACATAGGACACTCCTATTTTCATTTCTACCTGAGTTGGCTCTTCAAAATAATAGGTCATATACCCGCCAATACTATCTCCAACAACTTCTTTTTTATACCCTTCTTTTATTTGCACTTTGCCATTATAGGATTGCATCCATTGCCCTTCAATCCCATTATTCTTTGCAGATTTTTTCCAGATCCCAAATGTATCAGCTGGTTTTGAAAATTGTGCTACAAAATAAACTGGGTATGCTTCCTCTGGTTTGTAGTAACAAAATGATCCAACAGTCCTAACTCCTTCAATCTCTGTAGAGGATACCACTTTTATCATTGCCCCCTGTTCATTGGTAAGTCCTAATCCTAAATTTAAAAGGATATTGGATTTTCCCTTGGGAAAAGAATACTTACTGACCCCAACTCTTGTAGTTGCCGTAGTTTCTACTTTAATATTGTACTTATCTAATAAACATGAATAATACCCTACTTCTGAAATTTCATCGATATAAGTAGAACCATATGAATTATGATTTGTTTCTAAAGCACCACTTGTAGGCATTGCCATAATAACTCCTAGATCAGGGCATCCTACTCCACTTAAATTTACATGACTAAACCCTGTTAAAAATGTATTTTCGTGAACATATGGTGTTGAAAACCAACGACTATCTTTTTCTAGAGGTAGATTTTGACTTCCCGAAACATTAAATGGAGATACGTTTACCATCCCCCTAACAGCAATTGGTCCCGGATTGGTCGTGCCAAAATTAGATGTTCCTATAAATGGGTTTACATATTGCGTATAGTCTTTGATCGACTCCACTTTTGATACTTGTTTTTTTTCTAATGTCGCTGTACTTTCTTTCTTCTTTTCTTCGGTACAAGAAAAAAAAGTCAACAAAATCAGTAATACTAACTGGTATACATAATTCCTTTTAAAAAAATTCAAAATCATTGTTCTACTACTTTTCTAATTCTTACTCAAAGAATATGGGATTGACTCTTCTTTATTTGCCCAACTTTTATTTGGAGAACTCCCCATAGTAAACTGTAGCTCTCCTCCTTCTTGTATCATTTCAAAATCCAAGTAACTATTATCATAAACTTTTCCATTTAAAATAGAAGATTGCACATATACATTATCTTTAGAGTTATCAGATGCCTTAATCACGAACTTATTATTGTTCTCTAGCGTTATGGTCGCTTTCTTAAACAAAGGACTTCCAATCACATATTGATTTACTCCGGGTGTAACGGGATAAAAACCAAGTGCACTAAATACATACCAAGCAGAAGTTTGTCCATTATCTTCATCTCCGCAATACCCATCCGGGGTTGCCGCATATAACTTGGTTAACACTTCTCTTACTTTCTTCTGAGCTTTATACGAGGCATTAGCATAATTATATAGATAGATCATATGCTGAATGGGTTGATTACCATGTGCATAATTCCCCATATTTACAATTTGCATTTCTCTGATTTCATGGATTGTAAATCCATAATAAGAGGCATCAAAATCTGGTGGCATTGTAAACACTTCGTCTAATTGTTTTTCAAACTCTGATTTTCCTCCCATTAACTGTATTAATCCATCTATATCATGAAAAACAGACCAGGTATAATGCAAGCTATTACCTTCTGTAAAAGCATCTCCCCATTTAAGAGGGTTAAAAGGAGATTGAAAATTACCATCCTCATTCTTCCCTCTCATTAATTTGGTTGTTGGATCAAATAAGTTTTTATAATTCTCAGATCTTTTATAAAAAGTCTTCGCAATATCATTTTTACCTAGCTTATTTGCCATTTGGGCAATGGTAAAATCTGCATATGCATATTCTAATGTTCTTGCAGCATTTTCATTAATTCTTACATCATATGGCACATACCCTAGCTTATTGTAATACTCTACTCCTTCTCTCCCTACAGAATGAATTTCTTTACCATTATCTAATGGTCTACCTTGAGAAGTATTTGCGTTTTTTAATATAGCTTCAAACAAGGTTTCTGTATCCATATTAGGTACTCCTTTCATAAAAGCATCAACAATAATCGGTGCAGAATTAGAGCCAATCATACAATCACGATGTCCTGGACTAGCCCACTCGGGTAACCACCCTGATTCTTTATATGTATTTGCCAATCCTTGCATAATCTGTCCATTTAACTCTGGATACATCATATTAAAGAAAGGAAAAACGGCTCTGAACGTATCCCAAAATCCATTATCAGTAAACATATATCCTGGTAATACTTTACCATTATACGGGCTATAATGCACTACTTCATTTTCTTTGGTATACTCATGAAATTTTCTTGGAAAAAGTAATACTCTATACAAACAGGAATAAAATGTTTTAATATGATCCAGATTATCATCTTCGATTTGTATTCTACCTAATTCTTTTTCCCATGCATTCTTAGCCTTACTCTTCGTTTGGTCAAAAGTATCCTCACCGATTTCTCTATCCAAGTTCACTTGCGCTTGCTCTGGGCTTATAAACGAAGAAGCAACCTTTACGTTTACAGTTTCTCCTCTTTTCGTTCTAAAACCAATCACAGCTCCTACATGTTCTCCTTGGTTTTCTCTAGAGTTTTCTACTAGTTTCCATTCATCACCCCAGGTATGGTTTACTTCAAAATCCTTATCAAATTCTGCTACAAAGTAATTATGAAAATTATCAGGAACTCCACCGCTATTATTTCTACAGTACCCAATAATTTTTCTTTCCTCGGGAATAATTTTTACCATAGAACCTTTAAAAAAAGCGTCTAATAGAATATAGGATTTTTCTTTTTCTGGAAATGTAAATTTAAAATGTGCTGCGCGTTCGGTAGGTGCAACCTCTGCTGTAACATCATAATCTGCCAGATATACTTTGTAGTGATAGGGTTTTACAGTTTCTGCTTTATGCGAAAACCAAGAAGCTCGTTCATCTTCTTTATATTTAAGATCTCCTGTAACTGCCATTAAAGAGAAAGCGGCATAATCATTTATCCAAGGACTTGGTTGGTGTGTTTGTTTTATACCTCTAATAGTATTCTCATCATATTTATAAGTCCATCCATCTCCCATTTTTGAAGTCATAGGAGTCCAAAAATTCATCCCCCATGGTGTTGCAATCGCCGGGTATGTATTACCATTAGACAAACTAAATGAAGAATCTGTACCCATTAAGGGGTTTACATAATCAACCACATTAGTCGTTGTAGTACTTTCTTGATTTTCTACTTTTTCCTCGGTCTGTGTACAGGATAATAGTATTGTAAGTATACTACATACTACCAATTTACTCTTCATCTTCGCTTTTTTATTATTGCTCAACATTTCTTTATTTAGAATTTAAAACCTTAATTTAACTCTACTGCATTTCCATGTCCTCTATACAGTTTCAATTCTCCTTCCAGAGTAACTTCAAGTACAGTTACGTATGCATCTAAGTTTTCCTTTTCTAATGTTTCGATTCGCACTATTCCAGGGATATTGTTCCATGAAGCTCCACCATTTCTTACAAAACTCAAATCCTGATTTTTGCCTACTACTTTGATTGATTTTATTTTATTCTGAATTCCTTTCAGAGAAATATAATTTTTGGGAGTATCGAATATGCATAAGTATAGTTTGGTTTTGTCTTTACTTAGTAATGTCGGTCCATAAAAATGTCCATAGGGAAGCCCTGCCTCAGTATCAAAAACAACCTTGTTATGCTTATTAATCCAGGTTCCTAAAGTTTCCAAACGTTCTTCTTGTTCTTTTGGAATGGTTCCATCGGGTTTCATTCCAATATCGAGTAATAGATTTCCTCCAGAAGCTATAACCTCTACAAAAGTTCTTATGATTTGAGAAGACGGTTTATAGTTAGTATCTGTTGGAAAATACCCCCAATTATCATTCATGGTCATACAAAACTCCCATGGTCCTTCTGGTCTTACTACCGGTACGCCTTGCTCTGGAGTACTATAATCTCCATGTGTTTTTAAACGTGAATTCACAATGGTTTTGGGATTCCAGGATAGCAATGAATCTTTTAGAGATTCTGCCCGCCATTCTTCACTGGATTTTTCCCAATCTCCATCAAACCAATACAAATCGGGTTGATATTGGTCACTTAATTCTTTTAATTGTCCCTTGTAAAACCGAACAAATCTCTCCCATTTGGTTAAATTCTCTTGACCTCTTTGCGGATAGTCTTTTCTGGTATCTGGTCGGGGAAACACTACATCATAATCTGGATGTGACCAATCACATAAAGAGTAATACAATCCAACTTTTAGTCCTTCTTCTCTCAATGCATCAACATAAGGAGCTACCAAATTTTTCTTTGCAGGTGTTTTTTCTGTAACATTAAGAGTACTAAAACGAGTATCCCAAAGGGAAACACCATCATGATGTTTGGTCGTCATAACAGCGTATCTTGCTCCTATTTTTTTGAATAGCCTTGCCCATTTTACAGGATCGTAATTCTTTGCTGTAAATCCTTTTCCCTGTTTCATATAATCTTCATAAGAAATCTTTTTATGATACATGGACCAGGATTCTGATATTCCATTTACCCCATAATACCCCCAATGAATAAATATTCCTAGCTTCGCGTTTTCAAACCATTCTAAGCGATTATCATTTATTGACTCTTTTTCTTGCCCTTTTGCCTGATGGCTAATACAAAGAGTAAATACAAAACCGATAATTAGTGATAAATACTTCATAATGTATTAATTGATTAGGATTTCATCTACAAACATCCATACATCCCCTCCTTTTGGAGTTTCTTTTAGGTTAATTGCTTTTACCTTGATATACCTTGCTGTTTGTTCCTCAAAACTAATTTTAAAATCTTTCAACTTTGCATCAGAGTTTGGTGCGTATGCTCTACTTACTTCTCCAACTTTTTTATATTCTTTCCCTTCTACTGATGTAAATACTTCTACATTAACCGGAAAATATATCCCTGGTCCTTGATGTTCTAATGCCCCAACTATTACTTGCTTTACAGTTTCTTCGCTATTCAGATCTACAATTACCTCCATATCTTTCTTCAACCATGCTTGCCACTGCCCATCATGAAAGTTTTTTGACCCTCTTAAGGTGTTTACCAATGTAGATTCTCCTGTCCCTGTATATTTATCACTATAGGGTATACCATACTCTACTTTATGAGCTACCCCTTTATGAAACGTAATTGTATCTGTAAATACTTTTCCTACGGGGGTATCATTTTTAAATAAGGAAGCTGTAACTGAAGTTGTCTTTGTCAGAACAATTGGATTCTTATAATTAAGCGCATTTTCCTCTAACTTTTCGTTATCTAATACATATCGGATATCTGCATTAGAATATTCATTTTGCAAGGAAAGCGTAACGGTTTTTTGTTGTATATCTGTATTGGTTTTTGGAGTAATTAAATATGAGCTTCTTGCATAGTTGATTCCTTGATAATCATACCTCTTGAACATCGTTACAATACGTGATGAAAAATCATCCCAATTTCTAGATTCTTTTGTACTCCATACTGTTTCTGAGAGTGCTGCTAATCTGGGGTAGATCATATATTGTGACTGCTTTTGTGTAGGGATATATTCTGACCATAGATTTGCTTGTCCTCCAAGTACATGACCAGCTTCTTCTTCTGTCATCGTATCAACCACAGGATCAAATTGATATACTTTGCTCAGTGGTGTGTACCCTCCTATTGCCAATGGTTCTTCGTTTTGCGGTCCTTGATAATGATCAAAGTAACAATGCGTACCAGGTGTCATTACCACATCATGTCCTTGTGCTGCTGCTTCTAATCCTCCTTTTACTCCTCTCCAACTCATCACGGTAGCATCAGGAGCTAACCCTCCTTCTAATATTTCATCCCAGCCAACTAATTTCTTGCCATGTGAGTTTATGAATTTCTCCATTCGTTTCACAAAGTAGCTTTGTAACTCTTCTACATTTTCTAAATTTTCATCTTTTATTCTTTTTTGACAATATGGGCATTTCTCCCAGTTTGTTTTTGTGGCTTCATCTCCCCCTATATGAATATATTTTGAAGGAAATATTTTTATGACCTCAACTAATACATCTTCTAAAAAAGTAAAAGTGCTTTCTTTTCCTGCACAATAAATATCTGTTATGGGCCACACTCCCCCTGATGGTACTCCTATTGGCTTTTCAAAACATGATAAATGTGGGTAAGCTGCAATAGCACTAGATACGTGTGCAGGCATTTCTATTTCTGGTATAACTTCTACATTTCTAGACTGCGCATATTTAACTATTTCCTTTAATTCTTCTTGAGTCAAAAAACCACCATAAGTTCCTTTATCCTCAGATTTTACGGGTAACCTGGCATTCCAATGTAAATTTTCCTGATCTACTCTCCATCCACCTATCTCTGTAAGTTTTGGATACTTCTTTATTTCGATACGCCATCCCTGATCGTCTACTAAATGCAGATGCAAAACATTCATTTTATGCATTGCTAAGCCATCAATCACTTCTTTGATATACTCCTTACCAAAAAAATGACGTGAAATATCTAACATCAACCCTCTCCATTGGAAACGAGGACTATCGCTAATCTCTACATTCGGAATCTCCCAAGTTATATTTTCTACCAATTTCTGACTTTCTATTGCCGTTGGAAGTAATTGTCTTACAGATTGTATTCCGTATAGAAAACCGCCCATATCACTTGCCGTAATTGTAACTTTATCTTTGGTTACTACAAGCTCGTATGCTTCTCGTTTCAAATCTTTATTCATTACAAAAGCAACATAATTGTCCTTTGGGTTTTCTTTTACAATAGATAAATCCCAACCCGCTACTGTCCTAAACTTGTTTATTAAAACCTGAGCTGCTTCTTTTTGTACATCCTCTGAAATACTAAATTTAGTATTCTTATTAAACACAAAAACCCCAGGATTACACTTTACCATTTCAGGTTTCGGAATTATACTGATATCCTCTTCTGAATATACTTTCTCTTCGGTTGTTTTACATCCCATACTTAGCAGGATCATCAAATAAAAAATAGTCTTTCTTATCATTGTGTGGTGTTTTTTATTATAATCTGGTTGGATTAGATTGTTTAATTCAAAAAAGTGTCTGAAACCTCAAGATCATAGAGGAGATACCGCCTCCGCCCTTGATCCTATACCTTACTATACTAATTCTCCCAAGACATTATAAATTTTGCATCTTCCATTCTGTTTCCGTTTTTATTATCATTTATCGCATAATTAAACCCTGAACGCAGGCTATACCCACCATATTCTCCTTGTTTGTTAATAGCAATAAACCCAACCTGAAGGTATTCTAGGTCTTTATGGTTTTTATGTACTTTATAGATTCTCTCCACTATTTCTTTGCAGGCCTCTGCGGGAGATTTACCTTGTCTCATTAATTCTACTACCATGGCGCTACCAGCAGTACGTATTACGGCTTCGCCTAAACCTGTTGCCGCGGCTGCTCCTACTTCATTATCAAGAAATAAACCTGCTCCTATAATCGGGGAATCCCCAACTCTACCATGCATTTTCCAAGCGGCACCGCTCGTAGTACAAGCTCCTGATATATTTCCATCTTCGTCCAAAGCCAAAATACTTATGGTATCGTGGTTTTCTATATTTATTACTGGCTTATAATCTGATTTCTGCAACCATTCTTCATACGCTTTCTTTGATTTTGGTGTAAGTAATTCTTCCTTCTTATAACCTTGTTCTAAAGCGAATTGCAATGCTCCTGACCCTGTAAGCATTACATGAGGAGTTTCTTCCATTACTTTTCTAGCTACTGAAATAGGGTGCTTGATATGTTGTAAAAAAGAAACCGCTCCACAATTACTATTATGATCCATAATGCATGCATCCAACGTCACATTCCCTTCTCTATCAGGAAACCCACCTAATCCAACACTTTGAACATCTGGATTTGCTTCGGCTGTTCTTACTCCTTGTTCTACAGCATCCAGTGCAGTACCTCCTTTGCTCAAAATTTTCCACGCCTCTTCATTTGCAGGCATACCATGATTCCATGTTGAAATGACAATAGGTTTTGTTACTTCTACTTCTTTTTTTTCATGATTACTTTCTTCAATTACTTCTCCTTTTGGTTTTTCCTTTGTAACGCAGCCAAAGCTGAAAAAAAGCAGCATTACGAATGCTAATAATAGGTTCGTCTTATTTTTAATCATGATATATTGTGTTTAATTGTGGTAATAAGGCTTCTTTAAAAAATGAATCACTGGAGGTATTACTCATTTCAAATTCAAGAATACCTCCATCAATAATTTCTTTATGAGTGATAAACATTCTGTTTAAGAGTTTTCCATTTAGAGATATCGTTTTTACATATTTGTTTTCTTCAGAAAGCTCTTTAGCTATAATTCTAAAGGTTTTATTTTTTGGTAACTGTATTTCGATATTTTCGAACAAAGGAGTGGTTATATGATATACCCCTTGTGCCGGATTAACCGGATATAATCCCATAGCACTAAAAAGATACCAGGAAGACATTTGACCACAATCTTCATTACCACAATGACCATTAGGCTCATTTTTATATTGCCCTTCTAAAATTCTACGTGTTAATTCTTGTGTTTTTGATGGTTGATGAACATAATTGTATAAATATGCTACATGATGGCTCGGTTCGTTACCGTGTGCATACTGCCCTATCATTCCAGTACTGAATATTGGTAATTTATCTCCTTCTTCTGGATAATAAGAGAACATAGAATCTAATTTTTGCGTAAAACGTTCTTTACCTCCTGTTTTTTCAATCAATCCTTCTATATCCTGAGGTACAAACCAGTAATACTGCCAGGCATTACTTTCACAAAAGTATGGAGTGTATTCTTTTGGAATAAAGGGTTCTACAAAATTACCTAGACTATCTTTTGGTTGAATCCATGATCTTTTATCATTATATAATTTTTTCCAGTTTTGAGAGCGATTCATAAAATACTCATAGTCTTCTTTTTTCCCCAATTTATTAGCAAACATTGCGATACACCAATCATCATAGGCATATTCCAAGGTTTTAGAAACAGACCAGTTTTCGTGGTGATCATCTATAGGTACATATCCCATCTTTTTATATCTATCAATCTGCCTATCATTGACCATAGCACTTTCTTTGCATGCCTGGTATGCAAGTTCTGTATCAAAGGAAAAACCTTTAAAATATGCATCTACAATAACTGGAACAGCATGGTAACCTATCATCATATTGGTTTCATTACCTTGCAAGGACCAAACTGGTAATATTCCGGTTTCTTTATAATGTGCTAATAAAGATTGTATCATATCTGGTATACGTTCCTGCTGTATGATCGTATATAATGGATGTGCAGCTCTAAATGTATCCCACAAGGAAAAAGTATCATATCTATCAAATCCCTTTGCAGTTACAATGGTATCATTTGCTCCCTTATAATCTCCATTAGGATCACTTAACAATGTTGGTGCCAGCATAGATTGATATAGCATAGTATAAAAAACACTTCTCTTATTTTTATCTGAGGTTTCTATTTTGATTTTTTGTAGTTCTTTTTCCCATTGCCCATCTGCTATGTTCTTGTATTTATCAAATTCAAAACCGTCAGTTTCTGTAGTAATAGAAGCCAAAGCTCCTTTATAACTAGCGGTAGAAATCCCTGTTTTTATAACTATCTGTTCTCCTTCTTCCGTATTGTATTTTAGGGCAATTTTAGTATCTGTTCCTTGCACAGGAAGAGCAGTTGGTTCACTCTTATTAAAAGCAGAATATCCCAAAAAAGGGTTTGAAAATTGCATCACAAAATAGATTCGTTGATCTTTTGCCCACCCAGATGACATACGGTACCCTTGTAAGGTAGAGTCATTTACTTTCTCTATAAAGGTATCTGTGGGTTTATCCCAATTTAAGGCATAACCCAGATCTACATGTATTATAGTAGCTGTATCTTTTGGAAATGTATAACGATGAATTCCTACTCGGTTTGTAGTGGTAAGCTCCGCTTTTATACCATAATCAAGTAAATCGACTGTATAATATCCTGGTGTAGCGGATTCGTTATCATGATTATATCTGGAGAATGGTTTATAGTTATTCTCCTTTATTTTCTCTGAAAACTTACTATTGGTAGGCATTACCAAGATATCATATAAATCTCCTGCTCCTGTTCCTGTAAGGTGGGTATGAGAGAAACCACTTATTATAGAATCCTTATAATAATACCCTGCTATTCTATCCCAACCCGGAATCCCTATATCGGGGCTTAATTGTACCATTCCAAACGGAAGTGTAGCACCAGGATATGTATTTCCTGGTCCATCGGTACCTATAAACGTATTTACATAAGGGGTAAACCGTTCTTGCTGAATACTAATTTTCTTTGACTCCTTATGACAAGACCAAAGCAATGTGATGCTAATGATATGTAAATAATATATTCTTTTCATTTAACTCAACTAAAACCCTAGAGAACTTAGAGCCTCTAAAAGGGTATTAAAAATAAGGTCAGTTTTTAGATTCTTTTATTGCTTTATATTGTTCTTCGGTTATTGCAGCTCCATCAAAAAATGAGATTCCTGAGGCTCCATTTTCTTTTGCTAATTGAATAGCCAATGAAACATCTTCTGCTGTCATTGGTGGTACATATATTCCTGTATGTAGTTTGGTTTGTTTACCTTCGAGGTCTTTTATTCCTTGTTTTGTTGCATATCCGATCCAATCTACTTCTTCGTTATAAAAATTGTGATATATCATAGGTAACACCTCATCAATATTCCATTTATCCCAGCGTTGCCGTACCATATGGTCTGCCATCTCTGGATACGGAAACACAGCTGCAGTCAACTTTTTATCATATTTGTGAGCTATCTGATATGCATCATCTACTATTTTTTTCACTTGATTAAGTCTAAATTGTTTCCACTCTATATCAATAGCTATATACTTGGCATCCTTTGGATTTTTATGATGCTCTTTTTGGAAAGTATCGATACAAACATCACAGTAACAAAAATCAAACTCGGGCAATTCTTCTTCCTGTACCAAATTATATTTTGGTAACAATCCTATGGGTAGAAACACATCTGAATAACGAATATAATCTAAATGTACACTTGTAACTCCTTCTACCTTGGCTAAGCCTTCTACCAGTTCCAAAATATGTTCTCTAGACTCTTTTCTTGTTGGACATAACCATTGATAATAATCTACATATGGTCTAGTATCATGGCAAGATTTTCCTTCTCTACTTACTGCATACCACTCTGGGTGTTTTAGCGCTTCAGTATCCCCTGGTCTGTTCATTGTCATTATCCATGCATGAACTTCTAGCTTTTCTTGAGTTGCTAGCTTTGTTAATCTTTTTAAAACTATTGGATCTGTTTCTGTATTGATTAGTACTGCATCAATTCCATTTGTTTTATATTTTTGGAATTCATTTTTATATGCTTCGTCTGATTTTGTAGTATCAGCAGTTATCCATGTCCAATACTTAAACGAAGACTCTTCTTTTTCTTCGACGATCTCTATATTTTTTTCTACGCTTGATTCTACATCCTTTTCTTCTTCAACAGACTTACAATTTATAAGCATCAAAAGACCGCATAACGATATGATACTTATCGTTACTCTATTACTTTGCTTTTTGAATAATTTTTCCATCTTCTTTTATTATGAATAACTGTTTTGTAAAAGGGCTTTGTATTG
Source organism: Aquimarina sediminis (assembly GCF_002895435.1). GTDB lineage: Bacteria > Bacteroidota > Bacteroidia > Flavobacteriales > Flavobacteriaceae > Aquimarina > Aquimarina sediminis. Next base: position 289,351 of record NZ_POYJ01000005.1, on the reverse strand, counting down.
CGATATTCCAACCGGTTTGATGATTTTCCAGAGTCAGGATTACAGTTTGATCTTCAATTTTTAAGGGTTCTTTTGACAATTCATTACTAGTTGAAGCCCAACGTCTATTCTTTTTAAAGTACTGCTTTTGTTTTCTATACAATTGATACAAAAGTCTTTTTACTTTTTCATCTTTTGGGATTGTAAATGATTCTTTGCTTCCTACTTCATTAGACGAAAAATATACATAGCCCCAATCTTCGGGTTGATGTATGTTTATAACCCCAGTAGGTGACCAAACCCAATTATATTCGGGTAAAAACTTGCCTTTACTATCTTTTTTTCTGCTATATGTATTGTTCTCTAGCTGAAAATCCCAATTCACTCTTGAGAAGTTAACTCTCCAGAATTTGTTTTCAGGCACATTGTTTTCTCCATATGATTTTCTAAACACTTTAAATGGTATCGCTACTTCTACAAACCAGCAATCATCTGTATCTCTAGGATCATTTAATGTTCCTTTAATATGTATTGCTGATTTAATACCATTGGCATCCCAGTCATTTAATACAGGTGTGTTTTCTCTATACGGTTTTGTAATGAATAAGTCCCAAAGTGTATTTAGAGCATTGATCTCAAACTCATAATAGTTATGAGTATCATTATCTGGATCTATGAAAATTTCGAAATCATTATTATAAAATATTACTGTATCTCTCCGTTTTAAATTACCCCAGATGTGTGGCTCGTCCATTTTTGCCAAAAAATAGACAAACTCCTTATCCCATAGCATTTTTACAGTAGTATTGTATTTTGGTTTTTTTGTTCCTTCGATATCTATAAAAAGATCTGTAGGTATCGCTTTCTCCCACGAATCTTCTAATCCTTTTCCATCAATTTGCATCGTCTCATTTGTGTAATGCGCAACATATGTTCTTGGCATTTTTTCTGCTGTATTTTGGGCATAAATCCCAAAGCACATAAAAAACATAACTAAAAAGTAATTTAGGTGAATATTTCTCTTCATTAAGTAATTAAAAACGAGCATAATTTTGTTATAAAGTATTTTCTTTTGTAAATGCGATAATTTCACTTATTCTACCAAAAGCCAAAGCAACTACTGTATCTGCAGCACCATAGTATACTGCTATTTTATCTTCTTTGATATCCTGCAATGTAGCACAAGGAAAAATAACATTGGGCACATCACCTACCAGTTCGTAGACTACTGATGGAGTTAATAGATAAGGTTTTGTTCTGTACTTTACGATATCTGGTGATTTTTTGTCCAAAATTGCAGCTCCAAGAGCATATCTAAAACCATTACAGGTATGGATTACTCCATGGTAAAACATAAGCCATCCCTCTTCTGTTAACACAGGTACTGATCCTGCTCCAATTTTAGTACATTGCCATGCACTATCTTCAAAAGGAGTAGCCTTCATAACGCTTCGATGTTCTCCCCAATATTTCATATCTGGACTATAGCTAATAAAAATATCTCCAAACGGAGTATGACCATTATCACTTGGTCTGCTTAACATTGCATATTTACCATTAATCTTTTCGGGGAACAAAACACCATTTCTGTTAAATGGTAAGAAGGCATTTTCGCATTGAAAAAACTCTTTAAAATCATAAGTATACGCAATACCAATTGTTGGACCATGATAACCATTACACCATGTAATCCAATATCTATCTTCTATAAAAGTAACTCGAGGATCATATTTATAATCAGAAGCTATCATCTCAGTATTTCCCTCCTGCATTATTATAGGGTCGTGATTGATACTCCAATTAATTCCATCATCACTAAAACCGGCAAAAATATTCATTTGAATAGCCTTATTATCACATCTAAAAACCCCAGCATAACCATCTTTATAAGGTATAACAGCACTATTAAAAATACTATTAGAAGAAGGAATTGCATCTCTTTTTATTATCGGGTTTTCTGAATACCTCCACATGACATCTGTACTGCCTTTAGGTCTTTCTTGCCATGGTATTTCTTTTTTCATATTCTTTTATAATTTATTTTAGGGTAATTTATAGTATCGGCTGCCTGAGAATAATATTCAGGCAGCCTAATTTTAACTATTTCTTATATATCTTAAATGTTCTTCTTTTATTTTCACCTTCCAAAACAACCAAAAACATACCTCTATCATTACGTTTTAAAGAGTTAAGCTCTATAGAATGATCTTGAGGAGTTATCTTTCTATCTATAATTAATTGTCCTAAAACAGTGTAGATCTTTGCAGAACTAAAAGTATGCCCCACAGATAAATCAATTTTTACATAATCGGTAAAAGGATTCGGGTAAATAGCTACACTTTCTACATCTTTCTTTTCAAAATTAATTGTAGAAGTTTTATTGGAACCAGGACCAATCAACATGATTTCTGCTAACTGAGTCATACTAAGGTTTGATCTATTTTTTGTTGTGTTTATTCTATAATATGTATAAGATGTGGTATTGGTAAATATAAATTCTCTTTTTTGAAATCTACTTGACCAATTCTGACCTGTCCAACTTCCTAAAGTATTCCAAGAAGTTCCATTGTTTGATCCTTGAATATTAAAATTTTGAGGATCTCTACCGTCGACATCATTAGCACTTACTATAGCTAGTTTATTTACAACTTTTGCTGTTGGAAACTGAATTCTTATCCAACTTGGGTTTGAAGTACTAGGAACTCCTCCATTATCCAACCATTTGCTCCAATTAGAATTCTGTATACCGCTAGTATATAGGTTATCAAAAGCCATATTTTTGTTTTCATTATTGCTAATCTGGGTTCTTGCTGTCACTGTTCCTGTACCTACTGGGTCAGTATAATCAACTTCATTATTTGATGGTCCGATCAACTCAATTTCTGCTAACTGAGTCATACCAACGTTTCCTCTATTTTTTGTAGTGTTTATTCTATAATATTTATAAGGTGTAGAATTTGTAAGTGTAAATTCTCTTTTTTGAAATCTGTTTGACCAATTTTGACCTGTCCAACTTCCTAAAGTAATCCATGACGAACCATCGTTCGATCCTTGGATGTTAAAATTTTGAGGGTCTCTATCTTCAGCATCATTAGCACTTACAATAGTAAGTTTATTCGCAAGTGCTTCTTCTGGTAACTGAATCATAATCCAGCTTGGGTTTGATATACTGGGTGTCCCTCCATTGTCCAACCACTTAGTAGTAGTATTGTTATCGATCGCCATATCCTTAGCTTCACCGTTATGAATCTGCGCCCTAGCTGTTACTATAGCTGATCCTACTGGATCAGTATGATCATTTGATGAACCTCCTCCAGACGAAAAAGCATTATTAATTGCAGTGGCATACGCCGCTACATACGGGCTATTATCAAATGCGTCATAAAGCCACATAAATCCCCCAGAGATATTACAGTTACTTTCCCAAGTATTCATTTTATTTTCTACTGCTGAAACACTGGAGTGACCAGGTCCTCCCCACATTCCTGGATATACAGGAATACCAAAATCCCAAGAAGTTGAACACGGATTATTACCGCTTCCTCCAGCATAAACCTGTAGATATGTCCTGTCCAAATTTCCTGGGTACGCCGCATTTACCTGGCTGACTAAGGCACTCCAAAAACTACTTCTAGTATACGGAACAATTGCATTTTTAAATCCAAATCCTGCCAGCATTTTTGTAAATGCAACAGCTGATTCAGTATGGTAAGTGCCTTCATCATCATTATTAAAAGCATCAATACCTGGGATGGCATTTTTTAACGCTTGAAAGTTTTTAAATAAGGTAGTACCTGGCCCAAACCCTTCTGAATTATAAAAATTTCTAACAGCATCAAAAGTTCCTGACCCATAGCCACTGAGACCGAACTCTACTCTATTTATCGATGTAGGCGCTACTTTTAGTTGCGTCACATCATTTGGAAAATTTGGATAATGAGCATTCCCTACATAAACTCCATTTTTAACCAATGGAAACTCTCCATTAAAGCCTAAATTGCCGTTAGATTCGATATGAATAGTCCATATAATAACAGTCGTAAATCCAGAGTTACGTAATTCATCAATTGCATAATTTCTTTGCATATAAACAGGTCCTCCAGCGTAGATTGCCGATTCTTGACCTGCGACCTGAGTACAGATTGTTATCAATAGCACCAGTAATGCCAATTTAAAAATAGTAGTGTGTGTTTTCATAATATAAAAGTTAAGTTATTTAAATTCATTTATAAAAATGATAATGCAGTACTATTAATATCTATTTCAGAATTAAACGACAATTCTTACATACTATATCCATTCAAAAAAACTATCTTTTAAAATAGTACTGCACTCTTTTATATTCGCAATCTCAATTTTACAATTATTATTTTCCTAGTTTGTTATACCATGTTTTTTTTAATATTACTGAAGTAATGATCATCAATAATATCGCCAAAGCCATGCTATAATATTCTTTTATAATTAAATACATGGGAACTAAGACAAAGCTCATTTGCCAAGCAACCCCTATAGCACAATTAAACATATCTTTCCAGAAATTTTTATTAGGTTCAAAATCTGGATCTTCTTTTTGTATTTCTTTTACTACTGGTTTCCACCACCCCCAAGGTGTCGTAGTTTTATAAAAGTTCTTTAGTACTTCTATATCATCTTGTTTCCCAAGTATTACTCCTAAAAAGCAACCAATAAAGGATATCAATAAAATTATTGGAAACAGGTAAATCGCTGTCGTATTAGGAAAAAACCCGGGTATTATTGTTGCCGCAATAAGCCCAGCTAACATTCCTCCAAAATATCCATAAGAATTAAATCTCCACCATACCCACTTTAATACATTTGCAGCGGCATAACCTCCATACAACGCAGCTGTTAACCATATCGTAAGCTCATTAATCGAAGATGCAAAAAACCCACCCAGCACTCCTACAAGTACAATAACAACAGATGATAAGTAACTGTATTTAATGTATGTTTTATCAGATGCTTTGGGATTAATATATTTTTTATAAATATCATTGACTATATATGCTGGAGCGGCATTTATAAAAGCAGCAAATGTCCCCATAAATGCGGCTAACAAGCCTGCTAATAGCAAACCTTTAAAACCTATTGGTACAAATCGTTGAATAGCTACTGGTAATATTGTTTCAAAATCTACCCCTATTCCTGCCTCTTGCAATTCTGGTCCCAAATACACTAGCCCTAATACTGCAAATCCAGTAATCATCAAATACCTGGGTATAAAAAGAACCATAATAGTAAAAGCACTCATTTTTGATGCTTCGACTTCATTTTTTGTGGATAAAACACGTTGCATATCGTAGCTCGGTACTGGACCAGCAAGACTAGCAAAGATCCCTTTAAAAATCATCATCATAAACAGAAATCCGAACAGAGAAAACCCATCTTCCTCTATTTTTTCATTTACACTATCTATATACCCCGTCCAATCCAGATCTAATTCCATCCCAAAGAATAGATTATTCCAATTTTCTGGGGTGGCTCCAGCTATTTGTTCTGCTGTAACAGATGTAAAAGCAATATAACCTATGACCAAACAAGAAATAGTCATAATAACAAACTGAACCACTTCAGTTCCTACTACACTATACATTCCTCCTTTTAAGGTATATAATGTTGTTATACCAATTATAATTAACGCATAGGATTGCTCTGAAGTCATTGCCAATAACCCAAAATCAATAGATAAATCCCACGGAAAAAATATAGTTGCAAATTTACCGATACCTTCAAAGAAATAAGCTATGAAGCCTAGAGTGCTTATCACGGCAAAAATGGTAACTATGATATGAGATAATTTAGCTCCTAAAGCAGATCCAAACCTATAGGTTATCCACTGTGCCCCTGTTATTACATTAGATCGTCGTAACCATGCGGCTAAAAAAATCATAATAAAAATTTGATTCCATACAGGCCATAACCAAGGAAGCCAGGCGCTTTTCATACCATAAACAAAAAGAATAGTAACACTCCACATCGTACCTGAGACATCAAACATACCAGAGGCATTAGACAATCCAAGGTAATACCAAGGAATTTCATTTCCTCCTAAAAAATAAGACTCCATATCTTTTGATGCTTTCTTCGAAACATAAAATCCAAAAAGAAGTGTAATAATTATATAACATAGTATTATTACTATGTCTATGGTAGCTAAATTCATGTATAATTTGAGTTTGTTATTCCTTTACTCCCCAGTTTTTATTTGGTGTATCTCCCATTACAAAATGCAATGTTCCTCCTTGTACCAATTCCTGATGGGTAATATATGGTCTATTAAATTCTTTTCCATTCAGCGTAGCTGATTGGATGTATATATTCTTATCTGAAACATTTTCCGCTTCTATAACAAAGGTTGTATTCTCTGAAAATTTAATAGTTGACTTTTCAAAAATCGGACTTCCAATCTGATATTCTCCAGATGCTGGATTCATAGGGTAAATTCCTAACGAACTAAAAATATACCAAGCAGACATTTGACCACAATCTTCATTACCACTTAACCCATTTGGTGAAGTGTTGTATTGTGTTTTTAATATTGTATTTACCCAATATTGGGTTCTCCAGGGTGCATTAGCCTTATTAAACATATACGCTATATGATGGCTAGGTTCATTTCCATGTGCATATTGCCCTACAAGTCCCGTTATATCAACAGAAATATTATCCCCTATAATCTTAGAATCTTCTGTAAAAAGTTGTTCTAGTTTTGAAATAAACTTAGATTCATCTCCATAGAGTTTTATCAATCCTTCTACATCATGTGGAACAAACCAACTATGTTGCCATGCATTACCTTCGGTATAATCAGCATGTACTCTATGTGCAGAAAATTTGGGATCAAAAGGCTCGTGCCATTCTTTTCCATCCCGAGATTTTCCTCTCATAAAACCTGTTTTGGGATCAAACAGGTGTGAATACCCTGAAGAACGCTTTAAGAAATAATCATAATCATCATGTTTTCCTAATGCTTTTGCCATTTGTGCCACACACCAATCATTATAAGCATACTCTAATGTTATTGTTACAGACTCATCTAATTGGTCATAGGGTATATATCCATATTCTTTATATAGTTCTAGCCCTCTTTCGTTTTGCATCATCGTATTTTTCATTGCTTCGTATGCTTTTTCAGCATCAAAACCTCTAATTCCTTTTAGGTACGCTTCGGCAATAACAGAGACAGAGTGATATCCTGTCATAGTATTAGTCTCATTGGCATATAAAGTCCATACTGGCAAAATCTCTTTAGTCTTATAATAAGCCATCATAGAATTTATAATATCTGAGACTTTATCCGGTTCTAAAAGTATGAGTAATGGGTGCTCTGCTCTAAAGGTATCCCAAAGGGATAGTGTAGAGTATGCGGTATATCCTTTTGCATAGACGATACTATCGTTTTCTTTTCTAAATGTGCCATCCAGATCACTATACGTTACTGGTGCCACTTGAGCATGATACAATGCTGTATAAAAAATCGTTTTTAAAGAATCATTTTTAGTTTCTACTGCAATTTTTGAAAGTGAGTTTTCCCATAATGAATTGGCAGTCTCTACAGTAGTATCAAATTCGAACTTGTTTTTGTATTCTGAAATGTTATTTTTTGCATTCTCAATACTTACAGAAGATATTCCTACCTTGACCTCTAGTTGGTTTTTATTTCCTTGATTAAAAAATAACTGAACTGATGACTTTACTCCTTTTACAGAGTTTGTACTTTCCGCTTCAGTGGCATCTTTATATAGGTCATAATCATTGATTGCTTTAGAAAATTCTATTACAAAGAACACTTTTTGATTTTTTGCCCATCCAGTACTATTTCTATATCCGGAAACGGTATATTTATCCTCGATATGTATTTGAGATTCTAATGTTTTATCCCAATTGATGGCATATCCCAAATCCAGTACTACAGATTGGGTATCTCCTTCTTTATATTCGTATCGATGAAAAGCTGTTCTTATAGCAGAAGTAAGTTCTACATTAATATCAAAATCTTCTAAAAAAACATTATAGTACCCTGGTACGGCTTTCTCTCTATTGTGAGAATATCTGGATTTAAAAGGTATTTCATCTCTTGTTTTAAAAGAAGTAGATAAATCTACTTTCTTATTAATCGGCATTAGTCTAATATCGTTAAGGTCTCCAATTCCTGTACCACTAAGATGCAAATGGCTAAAACCTATGGTTAAAGAATCTGAATAGTGATATCCCGAACACCAATCCCATTCTGAAATTCCATTATCCGGACTTACTTGCACCATCCCAAACGGAACTGTTGCTCCAGGGTATGTATGACCATGACCTCCAGTACCAATAAAAGGATCGACAAATCCAGAAACATCACTTTTTTCTACTTCTTCATCTATTATATTTTTGTGTTCTTTTTTACACGAAAAAGTGATTGATATTACTATTAAGAATAATTTAATATTATGAAGTATTTTCATCTATTTATATTTATTTTTTTATCATTGCTCTACGGGAAAAGCAAATAATATCATAAATATTTACAAAACATATTGCTAAAAGAATAATTTTAGATCAATAACAAAGCAACTCCGTTGAACGTCAAAAAATACTGAAGAATTATGCTACGGAAGATTAAAAACATTCTAAATGTAACCCCTGGTAACAATTATAGTATTACGGCAAAACACCATGTCATTTTTTGGTTAGTATACTTCCTTTTTACCACTTTTAAATGGGGTAGTTACTTTAATGATTATGCATACTCTTTAAAAACTACATTTCTGGGGTTCATCATACATATGACACTAAGTTATTTTAATATATATTACTTGATGCCGAAGTTTGTAGACAAACGCAAGTACCTGATATATATACTATTACTATTCACCTCTTTATTTACTATGGTCTTAGCCAAATTTTACTTCACCTATTTTTTAGTTGATCATAATGTTTGGCCAGAAGGTCCTGAAGTGACCAATGAATTAACCTTAAATTATACTATAGAAATGATGCTAGGAGAACTCTATGTAGTCTCTTTTGTTTCTGCTATTAAAGTGACCTTAGACAGGCTAAGAGAACATAAAAAATTAATTGATGTAGAAAAGTTACAACTAGAAACAGAATTACGTTTTTTAAGAACTCAGATGTCTCCTCATTTCTTCTTTAATACCCTAAATAACATCTACTCTCTTGCTGTAGAAAAATCGGATAAAACTCCAAAGACAATTTTAAAGTTATCCGAATTAATGAGGTATTTATTGCACGAAACTAATCAAAAAAGGCAATGTCTTAGTAAAGAAATTATGTGTCTTCAAAATTATTTGGACTTAGAAAGGATTAGATATGGAGATTCTCTGCTAATTAATGTGAACATCTCTGGAGAGATACAAGGAAAAGAAATTGCCCCAATGTTATTGCTTTCGTTTATAGAAAATGCTTTTAAGCATGGCGCTAATAAAAATACTGGAGAAATTGAGATTAATATATCTTTTATCATCATTGATGATTTTCTTAATTTTCAAATCACCAACCCTATCCCTGCAAAAAACAATAAAAACAAAATACCCTCTTTTTCTGGTGGCATTGGCATCGGAAATGTCAAAAAAAGACTTGAATTAGGTTATAAACCTGATGAGTACTACTTAACGATAAATGAAAATAATGATCAATATGTTGTTGATTTAAAAATTAAAGTGTGATGGATTTAAAATGCGTTATAATTGATGATGAGCCTTTGGCTATTAAAGTGATAAAAAATTATGTGAATCAAACAAAAGGATTAACTCTTATGGCTTCATTTAATGATGCTACCGAGAGCCTTGAATATTTAAGAAATAATGAAATCGACCTCCTTTTTCTAGATATAAACATGCCCCTTTTGGATGGTCTAAACTTATTAAAAAGTATACACCAAAAACCCCTTACCATAATTACAACTGCTCATGAAGAATTTGCGGTAGAGAGCTACGAGTTAGAAGTAGTAGATTACTTAGTTAAACCCATCCCTTTTCAACGGTTTATAACAGCAGTAAACAAGGCATTTAGAATAAAAGGTTATCAAGAAAAAGATAATTATATAACCCCTAACAAGAGACCATATATCTTTTTGAAAATAGATAAAAAAAAGATGCAAAAAATATACTTAGATGAAATACTATCTGTAGAAAGTCTAGGAGATTATATCAAAGTAAATACTTTAACAAATAATCATATTGTACACCAAACACTTAGTAACTTTACTGACGATTTACCTTCTGATAAATTTATTCGAATCCATAGATCTTATACCATATCCATTGACAAAATAGAATCTATTGAAGGAAATAGCATAGAGATTGCAAACATTAGATATCCGATTGGGAGAAGTTATCTTAGTGAAGTAAGAAGTGCCATTTTTAAAGAGTAAACAGGTATTTCTTTTTACTCAAAATAGTATTTCTACCTTAATAAACGGTCTTTTAATGTTATAAATTAGGTAGACCACAAAGCCTCATCACTCAATTACAGAAAAAAATGAAATATCTTATCACAATATTATTTGCAATAGCAACCAATCTAAATAGTAATGGGCAAATATCAGTAATGTCGTTGAATATTAGGTACGACAATCCCGAAGACAAAGAAAATGGGTGGGAAAGCAGAAAAACTGACATCAAAGATATGCTACAGTATTACCTTCCCGATTTTTTTGGTATCCAAGAAGGACTCAATAATCAGGTTAACTATCTAGACCAAGAATTACTCCAATACAAATATATAGGAGTAGGAAGAGATGATGGAAACATAAAAGGGGAATACACTGCAATTTACTATGACACTACAAAACATAAATTAGTAAAAAGTAATACCTATTGGTTATCTAAAACGCCAAATACTGTGTCTGTTGGCTGGGACGCCTCTATGGAACGAATTGTTACATATGGAGCATTTATGAATAAAAAGGCAAAAGATACTTTACATATTTTTAATGCTCATTATGACCACATGGGAGATCTTGCCAGAGCAGAATCTTCTAAATTGATATTAGATTTGATTGCTAAAAAAAAGTTACAAAACAAGACTGTAATTGTAATGGGAGACCTCAATAGCATACCAACAGATACACCTATTACACTTTTAAAAACTGAGTTATCTGATGCTTTCGAAACATCCAAATCTCCTCCGTATGGTCCAATAGGAACTTTTAATCAGTTTAACTCCAATGTCATCCCAAAAAAAAGAATTGACTATATTTTTACCAAAAATATTACGGTTATTAAATACCGAAATATCAATGATAAAAGAAAAAACAACCTATACCTGTCGGATCACCTACCGATCATGATAGAAATAGAAAATGATTAGGGCAAATGAAAGTGTATACATCAGGACTAAAGAATAATTAAACAGCTACTACCCAAAGAAGTTATCCTTCTATCTACTAACCATATATTCTTAAACAATTCAAAATGTTGCTAAAACAATATCATATTATACCTAATTTAGTAGTGAAGTAAGTAGCATAAACACAAAGTCATTTACACTTTGAATTTAGCTTAATAAAACCCTCTTTTGCAGTAAATTTCAAGTAATTGGTACAAGTATTTATTTCTTAAAAATGGAAAAAGAAGAACCTTTAGTCAACTCAGAATATTTATTACAAAAATTCCCTGGCAAGGGAGGTTGGATCTATGCGGCTATACCCGAAATTATTCAAAATAAAAGCACCCCTTTTGGTTGGGTAAAAGTAAAAGGTTCTGTAGATGATTATAAACTAAGACAATATAAACTCATGCCGATGGGTAATGGTAAGTTATTCTTACCTATTAAATCTGAAATTCGGAAAAAAATCAACAAAAAAGAAGGGGATTACGTGCATATTATTCTTTATCCTGATGATTCTTTACTCAAAATTCCGGAGGAGATATTAGCATGTTTTAAAAACGAACCAAAAAAAGTGTATAGAACTTTTTCATCCTTTACCGAAGGAGAACAAAAAGCATATCTAGACTGGATCTACAAGGCTAAAACTGATGAAACTAAAACAAACCGTATCATAAAAATGATGGATAGACTACAGAAGAAATTGAAATTTTATGACAAAGAAAAAGAATAGGATTAAAAATACATATCTATAGGGTTTGACAGCAATAACTATGTAAATAAAATAAATGGCAAGAGTATATTATAAAAAAAAGAAACTGATTGGTAATCCTATTCATAGTAATGCGATTACCCCTGCAGTTTTTGAAAATATCATGACCAAAACCGCTCCACCAAAAAATACTCACTTCACATACAACTTACAAAATGAACTAAATACTTTTGAAAAAGCATTAGTTTGGGATGGTGATTTTTGGTACACTCATAAAAATAGCGAAATATACTTACCAAAAGCGATAATTTTTGGTGATGATTTTTCTCTTGCCTATCCAAAAGAATATTTTTTTATAGCGTATATAGAAGGAAAAATTGAATTGCGAAAAATAAAAGGAGGTAATGGCGTAACTTTTAAAGATACTATCGGGATATCAAAAAAGGTTACCGATATAGATGTTATTATAAAAATTAACAATTCTATGGTAACAATTAATGAAATGGCTTCTAAGATCAAAAAGAAGTCATCAAAAATTAAACCTAAAGTTTTAAAACCAACAGATACAAAAATATTAAAAGCATACGATAGAATAACTGAGCTATGCGGGTGGTCAGAAAAACAACGACAAATTCTACAAAAACATATTGTTTCTCAAAAAATTGGGAACGATCAATACGAGGTAAGAAACCTTATTTTAGACTATTGCTATCAAAAAGAACTAGAATTGTTTATCTATAGAGATTGGAAAGATGTAGTAGAAGAGTTTACCTGGGAGCTTCAAAAAATCTTAAAACAAAATTTTGGGATTGATGATCCAATCTCTCTTGGAAAATTCAATAACGAAACTCCTATTTATGAAAAAGGTGTTTTTGAGCACTTTAATATTATTCTAAAAAAATATCATTTAGAATTAAATGGTTTAGAAACTGATGGTGATGACTACCAGTTTATTATTAACAAAATTGAAAACAGCAAAGAAATCAAACAGAACTTAAGCTGTGTTGGATTTGAAACATGGCGAAGTTTATGATACTATGTTTTAAGTATTCTTTAATATAGATTGCACCCGTGTTTTTAATTGAGGCAACACCTCTTTTTTATACCATTCATTTTTTGCCTGCCATATGTTATTTCTTGGTGACGGATGGGGTAATACAAAATAATCTGGTAGATATTCTTTATAGTTTTTTACCGTATCTGTTAAGGTTCTTTTTAATCGATCACCCAAATAGTATTCCTGAGCATATTTACCTATAAGTAAAACAAGCTCTAAGTGATCTATTTTACCTAATAATTTTTGATGCCACAAAGGAGCACATTGTTTGGTTGGTGGCAGATCTCCTGATTTTCCTTTTCCCGGATAGCAAAACCCCATGGGTATCAATGCAATTTTTTGTGGATTATAAAATGTGTTATCATCAATTCCCATCCAAGCTCTTAAGTTTTGCCCACTTTTGTCACCCCACGGAATCCCAGATTTATGTACAACACTCCCAGGAGCTTGCCCTATAATTACTATTTTACTTTGTACATGTGCAGAAACAACCGGTCTTGGACCTAATTCTAATTGTGCCGTACATTCTGTACATCTCGAAATCAAGGACAGTAGTTTTTGCATAATTAGTATACCTTATTTATTTCTGGTGTAAATTGCTTAAACATAGTAATAATTTGATTAGTATACTCAAAGTCGGGAATCTTAACATAAAATTACAGTTATGTTTTTTTGTTAAATTTTTAGCCTTACGGATTAAGTGATGAATCAACCCTATGATCTATTCAACTCAAAAGACCTTCCTGAACGTCAAAAAGACGTTCTCACCTGTCTTTTTGACGAAGTGTTTAGCGTAGTTGGTTAAAGTTTTAGGTTTATGTGTTAAAATTTTAAGAAAAGGAGTCGAATTTTTAGCTCTAAAGGCTAAAGTTTTAACTCAAAACGTTCAAAACTTCGTCTTTTTCACCAAATGGAACGTCTTTTTGACGCAACAGAGGGTCTTTTTTGACAACATCATTTCTAAATTGAATTTACATACTACTATTTCATCTATTTTACCTTAGATAAAACGTATTGTTTTCTTTTCTTAATGTACTTATGCTTTTAAAAACCCATTAGGTCGATTCGTACTTTGAGGGGTTAAACCGAGTTTTTTTGCTTCTTCTTTACTAATGGGGCTTAGTTCTTTTAAAGAAGGTAATTCTATTAATCTTACATGATTTTCGAGCTTATTTTGGTAGGTTTCATAGGCTAGTCTGTTTCCTTTTCTTTCTAGTTCTCCTCCATGGATATAAAAATCATTAACCTTTGTATCCCTTATTGAGCAAACATATATACCATGTTTTTCTTGATATATAAAGATCAAATGATTTTCATACCATTCAATTAATAGGCAAAGGCAACCAAAAACAGGATTATAGGTTTTGGGTATCCATTCAAATTTATTTTCTTTACTAATTACTCTTAGTAAATGTTTATCATTCTCACTAGACTGAAACCATGCAATATCTTTGTTATTGATCGCGATATCTTCCTGATATATAAAATGTTCATCTGTATCTATATTCCATTTTAAAATACAACTTGAATCGTCTTCGAGAGATTGTGGTTCAATCCTTGGGTTTACCCCCTCTGATTCCAATATCTTGGTTATTTTATTATAATTTGTTTTGAAACTATTGTTATAATTCACATATGTTATATTTAGTAGGTTTCCTAATTGAGACTATCATTCGGAGTAAATCTGTATCGTCATTTCACAAGCTTTATCTCTGAGCGATATTATTTTTTTGTATGATTCGCAATTATAAAAATATTCTAAAGCTTTTTTGTCTTTGTATCTAAAAACCGCCACAATATGTTTTTCTAGATTAGAGCCTCTCATTGTTTCGACATATTTTCCTCTACAGACAACTTCGACTTCTTGTTCTTTCATTAATTGAGCTGCTTTATTTATATATTCCCGAAACAAGGTTTCATCTTTAACTATTGCGGTTGAAATATTTATAATTCCCATAGAAATCTCTTTTTATGTTATTTTCATAAATTACAGGTAACACAAAAATACTTATAATAGGTGGTTTTGTAACTTTGCAAGAGCCCCATCTTCTCCAAAACACTTAATTACAATAAAATAGCGACAAAGATTTCATTTCTCGGTCGCTATTTTATTGTAAAACTACTATTTAGACTACATGAGTAAATATCTTATTTACGATTTTCCAATCATCATTAATTTTGGTTAATGATAAATAGTCATAATAATTGTACCCAAGCATGGGGACATGCAATTTTGTCATTGCTATTTTACCCATGATATCGATTCCAATAATTTTCATTTTAAAGTATTCTTTTAGATCATTGGGGCTTTTTCTATTACCAACTCCTTCAAGATAATCTTTTATACTTTTTATATAACCTACACCTTTGATATCTCCATAGATATATACATTTTCATGAAAACATGATCCCAGTTTATCTACTTGTCCCAGAAAAATACCTTCAAAATAATTGGTAATCAAATTTTGGATTTCTTCTATATCTTCTTTGTACATATTCTGTTTTTTTAAATTGTATGCCCTACGGTATGTCCACCAGCAACATTAATAGTTTCTCCTGTTACAAAATCTGAAGTTGCTAAGTAATATGCTGCTTCAGCAATTTCTTTGGCTTCTCCAATTCTATTTAGTAAATGCAATCCTGCTAAACTATCAGCATCCTTGATTCCGATTTTTTCTTGTAATGGGCTTCTTATTATTCCTGGAGCAATGGTATTCACTTTGATATTGTTTTTCCCAAATTCTGTGGCTAATTGTCTCGTTAATGTATGAATTGCTCCTTTACTGGTTAGTGGCGCGGTTGCCGGAAACCCACCTATGGCATGATCTACCAAAACAGTCCCTATATTTATTATAGAGCCACTTTGTTGCTTTATCATTTCGGGAATAACTGCTTGAGATATGAAATATGTTCCTTTTAGGTTAACATTCCAATATAAGTCTAGATCTTTTTCTTCAACGTCCAAAAAGGGTTTTGGAGAAAATACACCAGCATTATTGATTAAAACATCTACAGTGTCAAATTTTTTGAGAGCTATAGAAACCAGCTCTTGCCCTGTTTTTTGTTTGCTAATATCACCGACTAAGTAGACTACATTCGAAGGGGATCCTAATTCTTTATAAGCTTTTTTTAAGTTCTTTTCATTTGAGGAGTTCATTACTACATTACTACCCTGCGCGATAAAATGTTTGGTAATCTCTTTGCCTATTCCTGTAGAGGCCCCTGTAACAATTACGGTTTTGTTTTTCATTTTTCTTATTTTTTAGTTCCTAAATATTGTTTCCCATTTACTCCCCAATTATGAATTGGTACTTCGTCAATCACTATGTGAGTAGTTCTCGGATCTTTGTTTAAAACATCGACGACTAGTAGGGTGGCTCCTTCAATTAATTGTCTTTTTTGATCTTGTGTTACTTGTTCATCAGTAACTTTAATGTTAATGTATGGCATAACTTTTTTATTAAATTTATGATATCACAAAGTTGCCTCGAGAAGAGCGATTTACACAGGAGGTATATCACCTTTTTGAAGTGATCTAGATCACAATTAAGTAATAGGTATAGAAATATGGTTACGAGTTTAACCTACTAAGTGTTTCTCTGGAAACACCCAAGTAGGCAGCAATCATTTTTTTAGGTACTCGTTGAAACAATTTTGGATACTGGTCTAGAAGTAAATTATATTGTTCTTTGGTAGAGTTTTTGAGTAATGATAAAATTCTGTTTTGAAGTGCAATCCGTCCAATTTTACTTTTTTTAGCCCAAAAACGTTCCATTTTATGCATGGTAGCAGTAAGTTTATCTCTATCTTCAAAAGATATGTAGAGTAGTTCACTATCCTCAATGCAATCGATAAAAGTTTTGGATTTGGTCTGTTTCACAAAAGATTCATAATCGGTAATCCACCAGTTTTCCATTGCAAATTGAAGGATATGTTCTTTACCCTTTTCATCAAAAAAATAGCTTTTTAAACAACCTTTTATCACCCAATATTCTTTATCGGCGATTTCTCCTTCTTGTAATACATATTGGTGTTTGCGCTTCTTAATTGACTTGAAATAACTTAATACAAAATCGAATTCTTTATCGGTTAGCTCAATTATTTCTTCAATATGTTGTCTTAACGGGTGCTTCACCTTAAACTGTTTATAAAAGCATTGTTTCTTATGTTTGGTCTGTGACTAATTTAGTAAATAAAAAACGATAGATTAGCTGTATTTTCTTATTATTTTGAGTAAGTCAGCAGGACATTCGATCTCATAGTCTGGCTTATAACTCCAGAGTTTTGGCTCTGCTCCACTATATTTTGCAGTTATTGCAATTACTCTGCTTTTTCGATATAATTCTTTCTCTATATTTCTTGCAAATTCTACGTCTCCTTCATGGTCTCCAATATAAAAAATAGTTTTTCCTTCTGCGTTTCTAAACAATTGTTCCAAACATTTTATTCCTCCAAATGGAATTGGTTTTTGGGCATTATCAGGAATGTCATCATAGCCCACAACAGATTGAAATTTATGAATGATACTATTTTGTTCTAAAACACGACTAATGTTTTCAGAAGAATTTTGAGAACAAATTCCTTGGGGTACATCTATTTGATTTACCGTTTGTTTAATTTCGGAAAACAGCTTGACTGGGGTTTTGTCTTGAAGTTGATATGTTGACCACATTGCTCCGGCTTCGAGCATTTCGGTTTCAGACATTCCATAATAATTTATATACAAGTCCTGCCAATTTCTAGCTTTATGATTTGCTATGTGATATGATTCTTCCATTTTTAGATACTCCGGCAAATTGTCTCCTGTTAATCTTGGAGCTACTTTTGAAAGAATTTGCTTAGTAATGTTTATATTTTTGGGGACTGAATTAACTAAGGTACCATCATAATCCCAGAGAATTGCATCTATATTCATAACAATTGGTTTTGGTCTCCCTTTTCTATTACTATGTAAGTCATAATACCTGATAGGTTTGTTGTATCTTACTTTAATAATTCATTCAAGGTTCTAGAAACATATTACCTCTTGGATTAAACATATATATTATAAGAATACACAAGTCTAATCTTCTAAAATCCTCTAGAGAACATTAGAAAATTTTCCTAAATGAGTAAACTAGCCATAAACACTACGATCGCAAAAGCAGCAAAGAAAGCATCCCCATAACCTCTATTTCGTTTTAGCCACTCCTTTTTTCTTATAGTGTACTTGATACCTCCAATAGGATAATCCTCCTAAAATCGCCCAGAAAACTATAAAGTAGTACGCTTCTACAGGGGTAACCGCTCTGTCTCCACTGGCATAAGAATGCAATCCTTTTAAGTAAAAATTCACTCCAAAATAGGTCATCATAATCGAGAGTACTGCAAAAATAGACATCAGATTAAAAAACCATCTCCCTCTTAATCCCGGAACTAATCTCATATGAATTACAAAGGCGTATACCATTATGCTGATCAAGGCCCAGGTTTCTTTAGGATCCCATCCCCAATATCGTCCCCAGCTTTCATTTGCCCACATTCCTCCTAAGAAGTTACCTATGGTAAGCATTACCAACCCAATAGTCAATGACATTTCATTAATTATCGTAATTTCTTTAATGTTGAGATCCATTCGTTTCTTATTAGAACTGTTGGTCAAAATCATTAACAGAAGTGCGAGGATTCCTAAAATAGCTCCCACAAAAAATGGTCCATAACTACCAACAATAATAGAAACATGAATCAATACCCAATACGAGTCCAATACCGGTTGCAGGTTGGCAATTGCCGGATCTGTCCAGTTTTGATGTGCAAAAAATAAAATAATAGCGGCAACAAATGTGGTTGCCGCAATAGTAAGATTACTTCTCTTACCAAAAGCTAAACCTATTGCCAGAGTCATCCATGCTACATAAATCATAGACTCGTATGCATCACTCCACGGTGCATGCCCAGAAACATACCATCTAATAATTAATCCTGCTGTATGTAATATAAATAATACAATAACAAGCCCTATCGCTCCATTAATAAGCCCTCTGATAACTCTAGATTCCTTAAAAATTCTGGCAATTACAAAAACCATCATCAAAAGCCCTATAAGTCCATAGTATCTATATAATGTTCTAAAGATATCATACTTATTAAGTGCTATCTCGGCTTTTATTTTTTTATCAGTCGGCAATACTTCGCTTCCAAATTTTTTCTGAAAGCTTCTAATGCTTTCTATGTATTGATTTGGCTTACTATAATCTCCTGTTTTTCTTGCTTCTTGTAATGATTGGCGATAAATCGGAATAATCTGTCTTGTATACACAGAATCCATACCACTAAACTTATGCTCATTTAATTCTGGAACCGAAACCCATTTGTTTCCTTCATCTCCAGGAACAGGAAAAACTCTTAAGATCCCACCTCCCAAAGCTTGATTGAGCAAATAGAATTTTTCATGCGTTTTAAGAAAATCTTTTTCAAAACTACTAGGGGTGTTAGTACTACTGGCTTTTTCTAAGTATGGTGCCAGTTTATATGTTCCGTCGGCTTCTACAAGATCTATCAGGGATACTCTTCTTTCTGTTTTTGGGACTCCCAATATTTTACGTATACTATCATTCTCTCTCTGAATCTCGATAATAGGTACACTATACCATATAAATGGATTTTCTACCATAGACACAAATACCTGATCAGCATTTAACCCTTCATACGTTTCTTTTTTACTAAGCTTACGTAATAATTCAGAAGAAAATGTATTAACAGGTTTCATTCGTCCTCGCTCATCTTGAATGACTATACTTCCAAAATTAGCAGCATGCTCTTTAGGGACAACATTTGCCTGAATAACAGAATCTAATTGCGCTTTTCCCGGTAATGTCAGTAAATGTTCTGAATGACCAGAAGGTTGATCTTGTGCAAAAGAAAAAGTAGAGATAAACAACGCCAAAAATACTGTTAGTGCACTTTTCTTTTTCTTTACCTTACTTAATTTATCTTCTATTTCTTTAAAACGTGATCCTTTGGTAAACAGAATTAACATTAATCCAATATATAATAATATATATCCTGTATATGTAAGCAAAGTACCCCATCGATCATGGTTTACTGATAATACAGTTCCTTTTTCATCTGGGTCAAAAGATGCCTGAAAAAACCGATATCCCCTATGGTCCAAAACATGATTCATATATATATCATACGGGCGAGAGGTATTATCCTCTACAATATCTACTTTACTCTTAAAAGACTTATAGACATTCTGGGTACCAGGGAACTTTTCTGCAATAAAATCATTAAGTTTTAGTGCAAAAGGAAGTTCCATTTGTTTGGATCCATAACTAAAATACATATCCAAATCTCCTAAAGAGATTTTAGTCATATCGTTAATACGACCTTTTCCTCCTAATAATTTAACTTCTTTGCTTTCTCCATTCGTTGCGACATCAATAATTAAAGCATCTTCTTGCCCTTTATCCTTAACTTCTATCGGAACTACATCATATTTCCCTTTTACAACAGGCTCAGGAATTACAAATTGCATTCCCGCAGTTTGGTACAATGATCTAAGCATTAATGGCTGAAGACTATCTTTAAAAACCAAACCTTGCATTTGATCAGCCATTCTCATAAATGAGCCTTCGAAAGGAGACTCTATAAAATAATCATCATTTTTATAAGTAATGTTTATTGCTCCTTTAGTGGGTACATTAAAAGCAATTAATATATTATGGATATTAGAAACTTCACCTTCTTTAAGAAAATGATCATGACGGTTACCATCTCCAGCCTCTACAATTTTTAAATAATTCTCTCCATCTACTGTCTCAACCAATCCCATTTTTGCACCTTGGATATAGTTTTTATATGTAATACTAACGGGTTGCTTGTTATAATCAGTATCAATTGTAAAATCATTACCTGTTACTTCGGCCAACTCTAATGGTTCAGAGATAATACGGCGGCGAGGCTCTCCATTTATTTCACCATCTAAGAAAACTGTGAGATATGTTTTTTCAGAAAGAAATTTTGCCGTAGTCTCTCCTTCTCGTATTGGCATAACCCCTTCATAACTAATATAACGGGTTAGAAAAGCCCCAACTATTATCAGAATAAAAGACAAATGAAGCAATAATGTAGCCCACTTTTCTTTTTTATAGAGTCTATATCGTACAATGTTTCCGCAAAAATTTATGACAAAAAACACCATTATAGTCTCGAACCACCACGTGTTATAGACCCATATTCTGGCAGCTGTAGTGCCATGGGCATCTTCTATAAACGTTCCTATTCCCATAGCGAACGCAAAAACAATAAATAAAACTGCCATTAACCGTGTGGAGAACAAAATACTCGCTAGCTTATCCTGCATAGTAACCTTTCTTTTTTTGCTCGGCAAATTTAATGTTTTTAGCAAGATAATGTATCATGATCTCCCACTGATTTAAAGGTTTTAACAGAAGTATAAGGATATTAGATGACCCTCGTTGATTTTTTTAATAAAAAAGTTCTTTGATCATCATAATGCTTTCAAGTATTCTACCAAATCATCTTGTTCTGCACTAGTAAGTTTTAGCCCAAAATGATCATTATAATGGATTACAACATCATGGAGTGTCGCAAATCGCCCATCATGAAAAAAACCATTTGCTTCAGTTTTTACAAATGCTCCTCTTAATGGTGGAGTTCTATACATTTCTGTCGGTGATCTATTGGCTTCGAAGTCATCAATTCCTATCTCCTCGGGTGTATGAAGTACATTATCTGCAAATGCTGCACCTGAGTGACATGAAACACAATTTGCCTTGCCATCGAATAGTATTTTACCTCTGATTGCCGAATTTTTGTCATAACTATCCGAATCCGGAACTGGCGCCAATAATGACAGTTGGTATTCTTTCAAGCTTTCTAGTTTTGAATCTACCATATCTACAGGGGCACTAACATTAAAAAGACCTCTTTCTACTGCTAGAGGAAATTTTTCTGGATCGTTTAATCGTTCATCTGAGAAATTTCCTTGTCCCCCCATAACCAGAACACCTATAAACCTGTTCCAATAGGATACTTCTCCCCAACCTGTATAGGTTTCATGAGTTATTCCTTGTAATCCATAGGCTGGTGGTATGACCAAAGTTGCCAGCTCTCCATTTGGTTTTGTTACTTTTCCATCCATAAGTAAAGTTGGTGCAAATCTTCCTGGTCCCCATGCATTAACAACACTATTAAAAGTTTCTACATCAACTCCTAAAATATCTGCTAGTGGTGTATTTTTAACAAATCCCAAAATAGCTCCTACGTTGATATCTGTATTTGCCCAACCATCTTTTCTGCTTCCGATTCCTGAGGTAAAAGAATTATCTACAGTAGAATGGCATAATGCACACGTAATTCCAACAGATTTTAAGTTTTCATCCTCATCAAAACTTCCTTTTACTCCTACTACCGCATCCAAATTTAATAGCGCGACTGTTGTCATAGGATCATCCAGATCAATGCTACCGTCAGAAATTCCATCAACAACAGCTTGTGGTAACACCTCTGCATCCACTTTTAGTCCAATAGTTAAGGCTGTTGAAGGGGATAAACCTGGTCCAAACCCACCATTTACTTCTCCGAGAATAGCCATATCAAGTTCTAGCAAATCTGTCCATTGTGCCTCACTCCCAAAAGTATCGTGTCTAAAAACGTCTTTTCCTTGATTAACCAGATCGGGATCCAGATCTAGTTCGATTGCAGGAGGTATAATTAACTCTGTCGGTATGGGTATCAAATCATCATCTTTACATTGTGTAAAGAGCAAACTCAAACAAGCTAATACAAGAATAAATTGTGCTTTTCTTAGTTTCATAACATTATTTTTTGTGGTTTTAAAAAAAATTAAAATCAATCTCTTGGATATTAATTCATATCAAAGCATTAATAAGCTTTAGATAAAAACATCAAAAAAAGGTTACAAGATTTTATGTTTTTTTAAACTTTACTCATTTATGTTCTTTATTCTCATTTATGTTTTTGTACTCAATGAGGGTCAACAAAAAAAATGTATTATTCTACTATTTAAGGGAACTTCCTTATTTTTGCCAAATGATCAAAATTGTAATTCTTGGCGCCGGAAATGTAGCCAAACATTTATATACTGCCTTTTGTAACAATAAATCGGCAGAAGTAGTTCAGTGCTATAATCGTAAAGGCTTGCAGTTGTCCTCTGATCAAAAAGAGAATACCATTATAAAAGATCTGAGTTCTATTAAAGAAGCTGATATTTATATTCTGGCAGTAAGCGATGACGCTATTAGTGAAGTTTCTGCTTTATTACCTTTTAGGAATAGACTAGTCGTTCATACGTCTGGAAGTGTTCCTATGGACACTATCGATAATGCTCACCGAAAAGGGGTGTTTTATCCTTTACAAACGTTTAGTAAAGACAAAAGTGTAGACTTTAGCAAAGTTCCTTTTTGTTTGGAAGCAGTAAATACATCAGATTTAAAAATTTTAAAAAACCTAGCATCTACACTTTCGGAAAAAACATACGATATATCATCAGAACAACGAAATATACTACATGTTTCGGCTGTATTTGTAAATAATTTTACGAACTATCTATTTTCTGTAGGAAATGATATCTGTAAAGAGCATAAGATTCCTTTTGAGATTTTACATCCTTTGATTCTAGAAACGGCTGAAAAAGCCACTAAAATAAACCCTGATCTTGCGCAAACAGGTCCGGCAATACGTAATGACAGTGAAACCATAAAAAGGCATTCGAAAATAGTAACGAATCCTTTGCAACAAGAAATTTACCTAACCCTTACCAAAGCAATACAATCTAAATATGGAAAAAAGTTATAAAGAATACCTACACCACATCACCACTTTTATTTTTGATGTCGACGGTGTATTAACTGATGGAACCGTTATTATAAATACAGATGGTCAATTATTGAGAACAATGAATATTAAGGATGGTTATGCACTCAAAGCTGCGGTTGATCAAGGCTATAATGTATGTATTATCTCTGGTGGTAAAAATGAAGGGGTTCGTCAACGACTAAAAGGATTAGGAATAACCGACATATATCTTGGGGCACATCATAAAACAGAGCAATTAAATGAATACCTTAATGCACGTAATTTAAAAACTGAGAATGTTTTATATATGGGGGATGATATACCTGATTTGCCAGTAATGGAAATGATTGGGCTACCTACCTGCCCTCAGGATGCTGTAGCCGAAATCAAAGAAGTCTCTAAATATGTATCGTTTAAGAAAGGTGGTAAAGGATGTGTAAGAGATGTTATAGAACAGGTTCTAAAAGTTCAAGGAAAATGGATCTCAAATTTTGATGCAAAAGCATAATAATTAATGAAACTAGTATTTGCTACCAACAATCCGAACAAGTTAAAAGAAGTTCAGGCTTTGATGCCACAACATATCCAATTGATATCTCTTGCTGATATCGGATGTACCGAAGATATTCCCGAAACCTCTCCTTCCATTGAAGGCAATGCCGAACAAAAAGCTAGATATATCAAAGATCATTATGGATATGATTGTTTTGCTGATGACACTGGTCTTGAAGTTGAAGCCTTGGACAACGCTCCTGGTGTATATTCTGCCAGATATGCAGGAAAAGAAAAAAATGCCAATGCTAACATGGAGAAGTTGTTAATGGAGCTAAAGGATAAAGAAAATCGCAATGCACAATTTAAAACTGTTATTGCTTTAATTTTGGACGATGAGTTAAAAACATTTACAGGAATATGTTCTGGTAAGATTACCACAAAAAAAAGAGGCGAAGGAGGTTTTGGATATGATCCCATTTTTTTACCCAGTGGGTATACCGAAACATTTGCAGAGCTTCCTTTATCAGAAAAAAACAAGATAGGTCATCGTGGAAAAGCTATACAACAATTAATTGAAGATTTTTCTAACGAATCATTCAACCCCAGGAAAAGCTAACATCTCTCCCATTCCAACTGTAAACAACCAGTTGCCATAAATGGCATGCTCTATTGAAACTAAAATGGTTGACTTTGTCTTTTGATAGGTATAGGCAAATAATAAACCTCCTACAAAAGTTAACAACTGTACCAAAAAGCTACCCAAAAAAAGATGTGCTAAAGAAAATAGTATTGCATTAATAAAAATAAACAACCACTTATTGGACACTAACCCTTTGTATCGTTCAAAAAAGAAGGCTCTATAAATAATCTCCTGTGGCCAAACTGATAAAAATGTATATACCAAAAGTATGATACCCCATAATTCTGGTCTTTTTAGCATAACCAAAAACAACTTATCTGGAGCAATCAAGAAGACATATAATCCAGTTATCATCATTATAATGGCAAGTTTTATTACGATCTCCCTCCAAAAAGGACTCCAATGTTCTTTATTAGGAAGTCTAAGCTTTAAAAGACCTTTTCGTTTTAAAAAAACTAATATATATATGAAACCTATAGCAGTGGGTACAACTTTAAAAAGAAAATGAGAATCCAATAAGAAACTTACCGGAAGTACAATAAAAAGTAAGAATAATTCAAAACCTTTATACAAATTAGTCTGCATCAAAATAGTTTTTGACTAATTTCTGTATAAAAAATGAAATAAATGTTATTAAAAACTTTCTTAACACAAAAAAAGCCTCTAGGGAGTGAGGCTTATCAAGTTTAGGGCGAAATAAATTCTGGGTAAAACGCTAATTTAATTCAAGGGGCTAATCAATATTTTTAGTATTTATATTATTTTATTTCTATACTATAAAAGTATATAGTTCTTCCAAAAATATTACAAAAATAAGATACCAAAAAAACATAAATATCGATTAAAAACCAAAATAATCGATAAAGTGCATTAAGTGATTCTTTTACATTTTAAAAAAATCAAAAAGCCTCTGGGGTTTGAGGCTTATGAATGTAATTAGGTTGATAAATAGGGGTAATTTCGGGGTAATTATTTTCAAATGGGACAAAAAAAGTTGTATTAACAATTACAATTTTTCTCTTACTTTGCTTGACACTTCGAAAGTATGACCTTTTGCAGAAATTATGATAACATTAACAAAAAAGAAAAAACAAATTATCGACTAAATGCAAATAAATACGATTAAAAGCGTAACCAGTATACGGTTTTAACCTCTACCTCTTCAATTTTTTCCTAAAAACAATTAAACTCAATCGAGACATTGCATAATTTTTATTAATATCGTAACATTACATCCATTAAATTTCGAATTCAGCATATGCAAAGTCAAAACATCACACCTACTACCCCCCAAAAAGAAGAAATTATTGAAAATAAAGAATTAAACATTTGGGAAGCACTGATACCTATTTTGGTTCTGGTTGGGATGTTGTTTTATAACGTTACGTATGCTTTTGGTGATGACGCATTAAGCGGTAGTAATCAATTTATTTTACTTCTAGGCGCTGCGGTTGCCGCTATTGTTGGCTTTTTTAATAAAGTATCATACAAACGAATGATGGAAGAAGTAGCTAAAAACGTAAAATCTACTACTGGAGCCCTGCTTATATTGTTAATGGTAGGTTCTCTTGCAGGAACATGGTTGGTTAGCGGTATTATCCCAACAATGATATATTATGGTTTACAGATTCTTAATCCTACGATATTCTTAGCTGCATGTGTAATTATCTGTGCAATTATATCAATCGCTACAGGTAGTTCGTGGACTACTTCGGCTACAGTAGGTATTGCACTGATAGGAATTGGTGACACTCTTGGGATTTCATTAGGAATGACCGCTGGTGCAGTAATATCAGGTGCATATTTTGGGGATAAAATGTCTCCTTTATCGGATACCACAAATCTTGCTCCTGCGATGGCTGGTGGTGATTTGTTTGATCATATTAAATATATGACTTACACCACTGTACCAACGATAACAGTTACGCTAATATTTTTTATTATAGTAGGTTTCTCGATTGATACATCGGGAACACCAGAGATTAGCGAACAATTAAATGCCATTGATAGTGCTTTTAACATCTCTCCTTGGCTGTTTATCGTTCCTGTACTGGTCATTGGGCTAATTGTAAAAAAGACTCCTCCTCTAATTGCTTTATTAGCAGGAACCTTATTTGGTGCGATTGCTGCTATTATTGCGCAACCTGAAATTCTAATGCAAATTGCAGGAAGTAAAGAACTTAATTTTAATTCTGCATATATAGGAGTTATGAAAGCTATGACGGTTGATACCGCAGTAGAAACTACAAGTACAGAACTTAATGATTTATTCTCTGCTGGAGGTATGTCTGGAATGCTTAAAACAATCTGGCTAATTGTATGTGCAATGGTTTTTGGCGGTGTTATGGATGCCATAGGTGCTTTATCGAGAATAAGTAGTGCTTTATTGAATTTGTTTGATTCTGTTTTTGGGCTTTTTGCCAGTACAGTTATAAGCTGTCTTGCATTAAATGTAACGGCTTCAGATCAGTATCTAGCTATTGTGGTACCAGGAAGAATGTATGCCAAAGCTTTTAAAGACAAAGGGCTGGCACCAGAAAACCTAAGTCGTACGCTTGAAGATTCTGGAACAGTAACCTCTGTTTTAGTGCCATGGAACACCTGTGGCGCATATCAAAGTGGTGTACTAGGCGTGCCTGTTGCTGATTATTTCTTTTTTGCTGTTTTCAACTGGTTAAGCCCGTTTATGACGTTACTTTTTGCTGCTTTCAGAATAAAAATAAAACAGTTAGCCAAAAGCTAACAACTATCAAACAACATATAAAAAAAGCACATTGTTCTCAATGTGTTTTTTTTATTTCCATATGTTTCATAAAGCATGTTCACTCAGAATAAATTCGAAATAGAAAACAATAAAAACTTAGTAAACAACACATTACACATCATAACCTTAGCTCATTTAGACCTAATAAAATTCGAATATCGCATCAAAAAACCCTCTTTTATAGAATAGTTTTCAGTTTTTAACAAAAAAACTAAGAATACGATTTGTTAAACATATGTCTTTATAGATTTTTGAAATCTTAACATAAACTTAATATTATGAAAACAATTCAAAAAACTATTCGTATTAAAATGGTTCTAATCATTCTTGGAATGGCAACTTTTTTAAATTCTTGTTCTAAAGAAAAAGTTTCTGAAGAACTATCAACAGAAATTCCTTCTACAGATATTAGTGCTGCACAAGCCGTTCCTAATAGCTATATTATTGTTTTTAAAGAGGATGAAAAGTTAAAAAAGAACAAACAAAAAGTAACCCAAAAAGCATCTGGTATTTTATCCAAATACAAAATTTCTTCGGATAAAATGAAATTTGTTTACGAAACTGCGATACAGGGATTTAACGTTGATGGTATTTCTACAAAAGAAGTAGAGCTACTTAAAAAAGATCCTAACATTCTTGCTGTAGAACCAAATTACATTGAGAAGTTAGACGTTACTGTAGAGCAAGGAGTAATGCCTACCGTTACAACAGGAAACGACTCTAATAAAGCTGCGGCTACCACTGGTTATTATGAAACCGGAGGAGATTATGTAGACTGGGGGGTTGTAAGAGTTGGAGGATACACCTACTCTACCGGAAAAACGGCATGGGTTCTGGATAGTGGTGTATATGCTCATCCTGATCTTAACATCGATTATAATCGTAGCACTACTTTTGTAGATAACAATTGGGGAGACAGAAATGGTCATGGTACTCATGTGGCAGGAACTATTGGTGCGATGCACAATGGAGATGGTGTTGTTGGAGTTGCCCCAGGAGCTACAATTGTAGCAGTAAAAGTATTAAGTGATGGTGGATCAGGAACACAAGCACAAATCATTGCAGGAATCAATTATGTTGCTAATAATGCTAGTTATGGTGATGTATGGAACTATAGCATAGGGTTTAGTAATAGAACAATTAGTGTGGCTTACGAAACTGCTTTCAGAAACTTAGCAAAAACAACATTTGGAGCCATGGCTGCAGGTAATAATAATGATGATGTACAATATTACTCACCACAAAGAGCATATATCAAAGGATGTTGGGTAGTTGGAAACATGACCAATACAGATACTGCTGCAGGTGGTTCTAGCTATGGAGATAATGTACATGCATGGGCTCCGGGAACAGGGATCTGGTCTTGTGGTATAGGTGGTAATGAATTTGCCCAAAAATCTGGTACTTCAATGGCTTCTCCTCATTTGGCAGGTATATTACTTGTTAATGGAACTGGTAAGATTTTTACTGATGGTACTGTTAGTAAAGGAGGATATTCTGCTCCAATAGGAGTTGCAAAAAAATAAAAAACTCTAGTGACATTTTTATTTGAGAAATTAGTTAATTGTAAATAAGCAAACTTGTTTGTTTGTGTATTCTGTAAAAGGCTGTTTAAAGTTTTAAACAGCCTTTTCTCTTCATTACTTACAGCATATGATAAATTTATCTTTTCAATTTACTATTCTATATTTTGTACACAACAAAAATTTATATGATATAGAGGTGAGCCGATTTATCACTTCGTCGAAGAACAGAATCTACTCATTAATAGCACAATAGATTTTTTATCAAGTACTTAGGTTTCCATATTAAAAGGCTGCATGAAAATTTCATACAGCCCTTCCTTATTTGCCACCAAAAACGGGTAAATCCAAACTAAACTAACTAATTTTTTACCATTGTAGGGTTAACTACCAGGCTAGAAATCATTTTTACTTTTTTTGATACAGTAGCATAATTTGGTGAAAATTGGATAACCTGATCCGCAATTTCTTCAAAATCCTGTTCTGTACCATTCCCTTCAACAGTAAAACAATATTCTATTGCATCGTATCCTACAGGAGAAGTTTCATTTATCCCCAAAAACCCTTGTAAATCTAAAGTTGATTTTATCTCTAAAGAAACTCGTTCTAATTCGATTCCTTTTATTGAAGCCATAGCTACAAAAGTTACCATCATACAGCCCGAAAGTCCACCCAACAAATAGTCCTGGGGTGTTGGAGAAGAATGCGCTCCTAATAGTTGTTCTGGCTCATCAATAATAAAAGAAAAGCTATGAGGTATCTTTTCATCTCCAAGTTGTAATGCATTGGTTTCAACCCCAACTTTTGTTCCTCCTAACCAGGTCGCTTTAATACCTCCAGAATACATTCCATTCTTAGGATTCTGTTCAACTGAATTTTTATACTTCCCTAAAGCCTCTAAATTAATTCCGTTAATCATAATTTTTAAAGTTTTAATTGTTAATGTATTTAATTTAAGTATCCGTGATCTACTAATTGTTGCTGTACTTCCATATATGTATCTGCATATAATTTATCTACTTCGCTTCGGGATAAGAAAGAACTAGAGAATCCTGGTTTTTCAGGATCTATCATTAGTTTTACAGATTGCATAAAGTGTTGTATTAATTCTTTTGGATTTTCATTACCTACTGATACTCTCATTGTTGTTTTATGGATACCTGCTTCTAGAAGTGCATCCTTACCTAACTCAGAATGAGATGTAAATGCGGGGCACAAAAGTGTAGTATTAATCTGCCCTAAACTTACCTGAAGACCAAATGCAGGGGCTAACGTATCAAAGAACATTTTAAATGACTTATCCGATACTTTTGCTTTTTCAAAATCAATAGTGAATAAAGGCGAAGCTAATTGATACTTACTAATTTTCTTCATAATACCATGATTATGATTGTTTTCTAGTGCGTTACAGTGTACTGTAATACCTGGGTTAGAGTCGAAAAACTTAGCGAGCACCAAAGTGTTTACACATTTTTGAACCATTCTCATGCTTAATGTTTTCATACCCGACAACACCTCGAATGCAGTATCAGAATCTAAGAAAGCACCTTTAATGTAGTATACGTTCCAGAATAAAGTTTCATCCCATTTTATCCCATCTACCTCGTCTCCTTTTGGCAAGAACATTAGATTATTTTTACCGATAACACCTCCTGCTATTGCATTACCTGATCCGGTAATATCTTTGGTATAGCTATGAAATAAGAAATCTGGTCTACATTCTTCATCTTCATGTTGTAAAGGCTTTATTAAAAATGGTGTAGACACAGTACCATCCAACATTACTGTTGCTCCATTTTGCTTAGAAACTTTACAAATAGCGGGTACATCCAGCATATAACCGTGTGGGTTACAAGGGGATTCCATATAGACATGCAATTTGTTACCAGAAGAAAGAATATCCTTATAATCCTCTTTTGCTTTTTCTAATACTGGCTTAAAATCTTCAATAGCATATCCATCAAACCAAACCACATTAATCGCAAACTTATTCTTTTTAGCAAAATAATCTTCGATTAACTGATAAACTCCTCCGTAGATATTTCTAGAAAGTATAAGAACATCTCCATGGTTTAATACATTACTTAATAACGCATCCACAGCCGCCATACCGCTATTAAAATTCCATGCAGTATACTCATCTGCATATTTACCTGCTTCTATATGCACCATATGAGTAGCCAGGGCCATAGAGGTAGGGTTCAACAATCTAGAGTATATATGGTGTATTGATTCCTTGCCATTAAAAGCATCATCAACCCATTCTGTACAAGAGTAATCGTATGTAGAAGTACGTGCGATTACTGGAGTTGCAGAAAACAAGGCTGCAATATTATTAAACAAAGGGTGAGGTCCTTTGGCTTGTAAAGATTCGTCTGATTGCCCTAAAGACTGATAAGTTTTACTTAGCGGGTTTTGTAATGTTTCTAATACTTTTGCTATCTGAAAGGATAAAAAACGTTTAGCATTAAAGTACGCTACTTTTTCTCCCTGATCTAATTTTGCAATTGTATTATTGGTTATTTCCTGTAATTTAGAAATATCTGATTGTGCATGGTAAATATCCATAGCGGCACCTTTCAGGGCTTCTCCATAGGCGCTATCAACATCTATTTGAAAATGTTCTAACTGCTCGATCGCCAATTCTTCTATAGTTGTGCTTGCTGTAGATTTTCTCCTAGGTGATAACACCTTAGCCATATCCATGTTTCCATTTTTTGTTATGGCTTCATCCGATAATGTCTCTACGTTTTCAATACTATTCATATCTATTATTTATTTAAAGATTAAAACATGCAATTTTAGTTGTGGTCATTTCCCGCATAGCAGATTTTACGCCCTCCCGCCCAATACCACTTTGTTTAATTCCTCCAAAAGGCATCATATCAATTCGGTAATCAGAAGAATCATTAACCATAACTCCACCACACTGCAATTGGTTAACTGCCTTGAATGCTGCTTCAATCGAATTTGTAAAAATTCCTGCATGTAATCCGTAAGGAGAATCATTACTCGCTTTAATACCTTCTTCTAATGAGCTAATCCTGGAAATTGTTGCTACAGGTCCAAAGATTTCTTGTTTGCCATTTAATGGGTGGTCATGGCTCCCTTCTATGAGTGTTGCTTCAAAAGCGTTACCTACCTGTTTTCCTCCACATAAAACCTGGTAACCAGATTTTTTTAAATCAGAAATAGAGTTCTTTATAACATTAATTGCCTCTTGAGTAATAATAGGTCCCATATCTGTTGTAGCATCACCAGGATCTCCTAGTTGTACTGATTTAGCAAGAGTAACTACTTTTTCTTTGAACCTATCATAGATCGCATCATGAACATACATACGTTTTACACCTACACAGTTTTGACCTGCTGCCCATATCATACCTCCTATGCAGTTTTCTGCAACGGTATCTATATCAACATCATCCATGACTATTACCGGAGAGCTCGAACCAAGTTCCATTACTACCTTTTTAATTCCAGCAGCTTTTATGATTGCCTCTCCGGATTTTGTCCCCCCTGTAAAACTTACCATGTTAACACGCGAGTCTGTAATTAATGCATTTCCAAAATTACTTACCGGTCCGGTTATGATATTTAGAATATGATAAGGTAAACCCGCCTCTAGAAACAACTCACCTAGTTTTATTGCAGAAATTGGAGTGAAGTCTGACGGTTTAAGTATAACTGCATTACCCGAGGCTATTGCAGGTCCTAATTTATGAGCCACCAAATTAAGAGGATCATTAAACGGTATAATTGCAGTAATAATACCTATTGGGTCGTGTACATAATATCCTGTTCTCGAAGCGGCTCCGGCAAATGCGCTAAAAGGCACAGTTTCTCCCATAAGTCTTTTAGCCTCTTCACTACAAAGAGTTAATGTATTGATACATCTGTCTACTTCTTTGGCAGCTTCAACTTTGGTTTTAACTCCTTCGTTTACTATAATTTGAGTAAATTCTTCTTTCCTTTCTTTTAAGAAAACGACTACTCTGGCAATAATTTCACTTCTATCATAAGGTGATAGATTTCTTGAAATCTCTTTTCCTAACTCTGCTGATTTTAAAGCCTTCTGTACATGATCTGCATCAGCACAAGAAACGGCATACACCTCTTTTCCTGAATATGGATTTAATACCGATAATTTTGTTGAGCTTTCTACCCAATTTTCTCCAATCAACATTTTCATGGTATCAATCTTATCTAAAGTGCTTATCATACCTCAACTATTTTTAATTATATACAATACATCTGAGAATACAGAGTAACCAGTTTCAAGCTTACCAGCTCCTGGTCCTGTAACCATAAGTTTTCCTAAATATGCCGTAGAGACTTCTATTGCATTAGTAACACCTCCAATATTTGATAGTGCATCTTTGTTATCCAAAGCTTCTGGCCGTACTCTTGCTTCTATAGCTTTTCCAGTTTTTGTTAAGCTACCTACAAGGCGAATATTTTTCCCTTCTTTTTTTGCAGTATCAAGCTGTTCTTTAGAAATAGTATCTATACCTTCAGTAGGTATGTTATCTAATCCCAGATCAACACCAAAAACTTTATGAGACAGTATAGCTACTTTTCCTCTTGCATCATATCCCTTAACATCATTAGTAGGGTCTGCTTCTGCATATCCTTTTTCCTGAGCAACTCCTAACGCGTTTTCAAAAGAGTCTCCCTGAGACATTTTTGATAGTATATAATTACTTGTACCATTAAGAATTCCTCGTATACTTACGATATCATCTCCGGCAAGGCATTCTTCAATTAATGAAAATGTAGGAGTACCACTTAATACAGTGCCTTCATATCGTAGCATCACCTGATTATCATTTGCTAACTTATTTAGCTCTGTATAATGCAATGCAACCGGTCCTTTATTTGTAGTAACCACATGTTTACGCTTTGTAAGAGCATCTTTGACAAAAGTATATGCAGGATCTCCTGTTACATAATCACTATATGTTGCCTCTACAATAAGGTCTATACTATCTATTTCAGAAAGAGTGTCTCCTTCATTTAATGAAGTATCACTTATCTTTTCCCCATTATTTAGTTTATCTAAAAGTTCACTAATATTTATCCCCTGGGGATTATATATGTTTCCTCTTGCAATATCTTTGACAGCTACGACCTTGATATCACTTCCAAATTTTTGAGTAATCCAATCAGTTTTTTGTTCCAGAATTTCCAAAAAACCTCTACTTACGGTACCTAGCCCTATTATACCTATATTCATTTTTGAATTTAATTTTATAGTTCACGAACAAAATTCACTATATTCACAAATTATATGAATTATATTCATATTAAATTTTAGTAAAAACGAAATAAATTCTAAATAGATAGTAAATATGAAGTTAGACCAGAAGGATATTCAGATTTTGAACTTATTACAAAATAATGCTCGGCTTTCAAATAAAGAGGTAGCTGCAGAGCTAGATATTGCCCCCTCTACTTGTCATGAACGATTAAAAAGATTAACTAGAGAAGGGTTTTTTAAAGCTTTTAATGCTGATCTTAATTTAAAAAAACTAGGAATCAATGTACAAGTAATAGTAGCTGTACGTTTAAAAAAACATGAAAGAGAAATTATAAATTCTTTTATCAAAAGAATACGAACCCTTAAGGGAGTTATTAAGTTTTATCATATGGCAGGAGATACTGACTTTATGATTCACATTGGAGTAAAAGATTCTGATGATCTTAGATCTTTTATTCTTGATAAATTAGCAAACTTTAGTTACATAGACCATATAGAAACGGCTATGATTTTTTATGATGAATGCGTATGCAATCTTTCTATTTTTGAATCTGGAAGTTAAAAACAGTTAGCCCAAAAAGTACTATTGGTCAACTATAGGAATTGGATTTTTATCATTATCAATCGCTACAAATTTAAAATGCCCTGAGACTGCAATTTCTCGATCATCGCAATACATATCTTCCTTATAGATATCTACTTTTACAATACAACTAGTTCTTCCGACCTCAGTAACTTTTGCTATAAGTTCAATTATTGTACCCTCGGGTATAGGTTTCCCAAAATCAATTTTATCCGTAGAAATCGTTACTACTTTTTTTCTACTAAAACGGGTTGCGCATATAAAGGAAACTTCATCCATAAGTTGCAGGGCAGTTCCTCCAAACAAGGTGCCATAATGATTTGTTGTATTTGGAAATACAGCCTTAAATATCTTGGTTTCTGATTTTTTAATTAATTCCTCTATAGTATTCATACAATCGTAGTATAGTTTTTTCTTATCTTTTTACCTGTCAAAGGTAAATGTTATCGTATTATCTTTGTCACAAATAAAAGAAATCAATGGATATTATAGAAAGTTTACGTTGGCGATATGCCACTAAAAAGTTTGACTCTGAAAAAATACTTCCGAAAGAAAAAATAAATACACTCACAGAAGCATTTAATCTTACGGCAACTTCCTATGGTTTGCAACCTCTAAAGCTAATTGTCATAAAAGACAAAAAATTACAAAATGAACTTACCCAACATTCCTGGAATCAACAACAAGTTGCAGATGCCTCCCATGTCTTGGTCTTCTGTACTGAAATGACAATAGGAGAAGATTATATTGAAAAACACTTTGATAATATAAAAACCACAAGAAATACTCCCGAAGAAATATTGAATCCTTTTAAAGAACAACTTGTCAATTCTTTCTCCAATAAATCATCTGAAGAAGTATCCAACTGGGCTGCCAAACAAGCATATTTAGCTATGGGTAATCTACTGACTGTCTGTGCAATTGAAGAAATAGACGCTTGTCCTATGGAAGGATTTATTCCTGAAAAATATGATGAAATCCTTAAGCTTAGTGATTTAGGATTAAAATCAATTTTGGTACTTCCTGTTGGTTACAGAGCTAATGACGATATGTTTTCTGAGTTCAAAAAGGTAAGACGTTCTATTTCTGATACCATTATAACAATCTAAATTTTAAACTAATAAAACATAGTAAGCTCTGTGAAGCCTACCGAGCATCAAAATATTCTTAAAAATTCTAAATCATCGGTTATAAAGTCAGAACTCTTTTCGGTATTTTTGCCTAAGAAGATTACTAACCTAACACTATAGTTATGCCAGGATTTGAGTTATTTGGAGCCGAAGAACAAAAAGAAGTTCAAGATGTTTTGGACAATGGAGTTTTAATGCGTTATGGATTTGATCCTATGAGAAAAGGTCATCACAAAGCATTAGAATTAGAGAGAGATTTGGCAGATAGAATGCAATCCAAGTATGCACAAGTGGTATCTAGCGGTACAGCTGCCTTAACAGTTGCTTTAGCCTCTGCTGGCATTGGATCTGGAGATGAAGTAATTATGCCTACATTTACTTTTGTAGCTAGTTTTGAAGCTATATTATCTGTTGGTGCTATTCCGATTTTATGTGATATCGATGACACTCTTACTTTAGATCCCAGAGCTGTTAAAGAATGTATTACGGACAAAACAAAAGCAGTTATGCCTGTACATATGTGTGGATCAATGGCTGACCTAAGTGCATTAAAAAACATCTGTGATACACATAATCTTGTTTTATTAGAGGATGCTTGCCAGGCTATTGGAGCTACCTATGCAGGAAAACCACTAGGAAGCTATGGTGACCTTGGCTGTTTTTCTTTTGATTATGTAAAGACTGTTACTTGTGGTGAAGGTGGAGGAATAATTACTAATTCTGAGATCTATGCTGATCGTGCTCACAAATACCAAGATCACGGGCATGACCATATTGGGTCAGATCGTGGAGCAGAAACACATCCTTTTTTAGGATATAATTATAGATTATCAGAGCTACATGCTGCAGTTGGAATTGCGCAGTTAAGAAAACTAGATGATGTACTAGCAATTCAAGAAAAAAATTACTCTATTCTTCGCAATGCTTTGTCTAATATTCCTGAAGTTACTTTTAGAAAAGTACCAGATACAGGAATAGAAAGTTATGCTTTCTTATCTATATTCTTGCCTACTGAGGATTTAGCCCGAAATACGCATAAGGCTTTGGGAGCCCATGGTGTAGATGCTTGCTTTTATTGGTATGATAACAATTGGCATTATTACAAAAAATGGGATCATCTGATAGCACAGAAATCCTTAAGTAAACTTTCACAAGAAATACAAACAGGTCTCCAACAAAACAATAGATCTTTTGATCCTAGTGATGTATGGATGGGTCGTACTATCTCTTGTCTAATCAAACTTAATTGGACTGAAGAAGAGGTAACTGAAAGAGCTTCAAAAATGGTTGAAGCAATCAAAAGTGTCTTAACAAAAAGTAAAAGTGTGCTATAAAAAAGCTATTGATTATTAATATCTAACATATTCGACAATTTCTAGCCCGTATCCGATCATTCCAACACGTTTTTGTTGCTCTGAGTTAGAAACTAGTCGTAATTTATGGATATTAATATCATGCAAAATCTGGGCACCAATACCAAAATCCTTGGTGTCCATGATAATCTTAGGTGCTTTTACAACTTCTTTTCCTTTTTGGATCTCTTTTAACGCACTCAAACGCCCCAAAAGATTAAGAGATTGGCTCTCTTGATTAACAAAGATTATGGCTCCTTTACCTTCTGTATTAATACGTTTAAACATAGCATCCAAACGCTTATCCGCATTATTAGTCAAAGTACCTAAAATATCATTGTTAAATAATGTGGAGTTAATTCTGGTTAGTACGGGCTCATTTTCGTTCCAGGTACCTAAAGTCAAGGCAATATGGATCTGATTATTTGTAGTTTGTTTATATGCTCTAAGCCTATAATTTCCAAAACGGGTAGCAATATCAAAATCTTCTTTTTTCTCGATTAGAGAATCGTGTTGCATACGATAAGCTACCAAATCTTCTATTGAAATCAACTTAAGATCAAATTTCTTTGCTACCTCTACTAATTGAGGTAAACGTGCCATTGTACCATCTTCATTTAATATCTCCACCAAAATACCAGCTGGTTTTAATCCTGCAAGCCTTGCTAGGTCAACAGCAGCCTCTGTATGCCCAGTTCGTCTTAACACTCCTCCATTTTTTGCTCTAAGCGGAAAAATATGTCCTGGTCGTCCTAAATCATGAGGTTTGGTATCTTCCTGAACCAAAGCCTTTATAGTTTTGGCTCTATCATGAACAGATATTCCTGTCGTACACCCGTGACCAATTAAATCTACAGAAACGGTAAACTGGGTTTCATGCAAAACTGTATTGTTTTGAACCATCATATCCAAGTTTAGCTCCTCACAACGATCAATTGTAAGCGGCGCGCAAATTAATCCTCGACCATGAGTAGCCATAAAATTAATCATTTCTGGAGTTACCTTCTCTGCAGCCGCAATAAAATCTCCTTCGTTTTCACGATCTTCATCATCCACCACAATAATTACCTTTCCTTGCCGAATATCTTCAATGGCTTCCTGAATGGTATTCAGTTTGATTTTATTTTTAGATTGGGTAATTTGTGACATAATTATACGCTTAAATTGTTACTGGCAAAGATATTTAAAAAGAAATCTATTTTTTAGATTTAGAAGATCGTTTTACAAATAATTTCTTCAAAGGTTGAATAAATGAATCCAAATTAAAGATCCCTTGGTCTGTAGTTGCTCTATAGGTTAAAAATATACTCAATGGGAATATGATAGCTGTAGAAAGCCATGATCCGACAAATGGAGGAATCCCTCCTTCTTCTGCCCCATTTTTCGCAAAAATACCTATAAAATGATATGTCAAAAACAATACTACGCCGATAACTATTGGTAAACCTAAGCCACCTTTGCGTATGATTGCTCCTAACGGTGCTCCAACAAAAAATAATAAAATACAGGAGATTCCTAAAGCGTACTTATCATGTAACGACATCTCATACTTATTAAGAGCTCTTTTCTTAAAGGTTAGATTTTTTTCTGTTGTCGTTAGTTTTCTTATTACCGCATCTACATTAGAAGAGGCGATTTGATAAATTTGTACTTTTTTTGCCAAATCAAAGTACTCGGTAACCACCAAAGAGTCCTTACCTATTTTCTGGATAGTATCTATCTTTATATTTTTATTTAACCCTTCAAACCCTATTCTTCTATCTATCTCAAACCTCATGTTTTTCATATCATCATTAACTTGATTAGACAATGTATCTATCTCATCCTTGAGTCCGTTAACATTAAGCATATTATATCCTCTGCTATACTGTTGGGCATCCATATCTACATTATCCAAAGATGATAAATCTATATTAAGAACATATTTCTCAAAATGTGTTTTGGCAAAGGGTAGTTTTTTTCTTTTTTTAGGAGATTTCTGTTGGATTTCATCATAATAATTACCGTCATTGAGAATTAAGGTAACCAAATCAGAATTAACATTCCCCTCTAATTTCCCGTCAATAGCTTTAATAACAGTGAAATTACCAGGTCTAGCTCCCTTTTTGTGAATGATAATATCCCTAAGAAACTCATCATTATCTCCGTACTTTTCAGCTACTTTGATATTTATATCTCCCAGATCGTTAAACTGATTTGGAGTAATAACCATAGCTGGTTTTACCTTAACTATATTTTTGCGAAGATTAATAAAGCGTTTTTCTGATGATGGAATCACTGTATTTGAAAATAAAAATGCTCCGATACCTACGAAAAAAATAAAAACCGCAAGAGTTCTCATTGCTCTTTGCAATGATATTCCGGAAGATTTCATAGCTGCAAATTCATAGTTTTCGGCAAAGTTTCCAAAAATCATTATTGAAGTTAGCAAAATCGTTAAAGGCAAAACCATAGGTATTAACCTGGGCGTTGCAAAAGTTAGAAACTTTAGGATTACTGAAAAATCTAGATCCTTCCCTGCTAATTCTGAAATAAATAACCAGATTGTTTGTAATAAAAGGATAAACATTATTATTATAAAAAGCGGAAAAAATGTTTTTACAAAAGTTGTTAATATATATCTATCAAGAATCTTCACACGTTGTCTATTTTCTAGTAATCAAAAGTATTAATTAAAAACTAAAGAACGAGTGTAAAATTACACACGTTCTTTATTCAAATTTTGAAATATTTTAACTTTTATAATCAATCTAGACGATTGATGTAGTAATTTTCATATTTTGACTTGTCAAATACAAACAAGGTTTCAGAAAGCGGTTGGTTTGTCTTAAAACTATTCACTGTAATAGTAATATTAGTACCATTATTCTGTTTCTGAATCAGTTTGTAAATATGTTTTGTTTGCTTATCAATACCAAGTAATATTTCTTTCAAATCACTTTTAGAATCAATTGGAGTCAATTTCACATATTGAATTTTCCTTCCTTTTACATTCTGAACAATATCCATTTTATAGGAGTACCCTTCTTCATAAAAAGTTAGCATTTTTGAAGGAGTAATTCCTTCATCATCACCTTCATTTTGAGTAGAAATATTAATTTCCTCATCTTCAGGGATAATGACGTGTAATTTTTTACCATCATACATTCGTTCTGTACCCATTAAATTAAGGACATATTTATTTCCTTTTAATGTTACATCTCCTCTGGTTTCCTGAGAAACACTCTCTGCTGGATTATTAATAGCGTACTTAAAGCTTATTGCAATGTTATTATAGTTTTTAACCTTTGTAGAAACTTCATCCAAAAGCCCTTTTGCACTTTGCGCCTGTATAGTAGTTACACATAGTACAAATAGTAGAAGTATTATTCTTTTTATCATCTTAATATTATTTCTTCTTTAATTACTTAATTTATTAATTATCATTATCATAAGACAGTTTACAACTCACTATCTAATAGTTGCTTGAGTGAAACTAAATCAGGTACCAAAACCTGTCTTGCTTTACTACCTTCAAAAGGACCTACAACTCCTGCTGCTTCTAACTGATCTATTAATCTACCAGCCCGATTATATCCTAGTTTCAATTTTCTTTGCAATAAAGATGCTGATCCTTGCTGTGCCGTTACAATTACTTCTGCAGCTTCTGCAAAAAGCTTATCTCTATCTTTTTTATCTATATCAAGACTTGTGCCACTTTCTTCGCCGATATATTCTGGCAATAAATGTGCATCTGGATATGCTTTTTGACCACCAATATATTCTGTGATTCTTTCGACTTCGGGAGTATCAACAAAAGCACATTGTATCCTTACCACATCGTTTCCTTGAGTATACAACATATCTCCTCTACCTATTAATTGATCTGCTCCCCCAGAATCCAAAATCGTACGAGAATCTATTTTAGAGGTTACTCTAAATGCGATCCTGGCGGGGAAATTAGCTTTGATCATACCCGTAATTACATTTACAGATGGTCTTTGTGTGGCTATAATTAAATGTATCCCAATAGCACGAGCTAATTGCGCTAATCTTGCAATGGGTGTTTCTACCTCTTTACCAGCGGTCATAATAAGATCCGCAAACTCATCAACCACTAAAACTATATACGGTAAGAACTTATGTCCATTCTCTGGATTTAGCTTTCTAGCCTTAAATTTTGCATTATACTCTTTTATATTTCTGACCATCGCAAGCTTAAGTAGATCATAACGAGTATCCATCTCAATACACAAAGAATTTAAGGTATTTATTACCTTCGTATTATCTGTAATTATCGCTTCTTCTGTATCTGGTAATTTAGCCAAATAATGTCGTTCGATTTTATTAAATAGAGTAAGCTCAACTTTTTTGGGATCCACCAGAACAAATTTTACTTCTGCGGGATGTTTCTTATACAACAAAGAAGTTAATATAGCATTAAGTCCAACCGATTTTCCTTGACCAGTAGCTCCCGCCATAAGAAGGTGCGGCATTTTTGCAAGATCAACTACAAAAGTTTCGTTAGAAATAGTTTTACCTAGCGATAAAGGTAGCTCCATCTCTGCATTCTGAAATTTAGACGATGCAATCGCAGATCTCATAGAAACAATTGTTGCATTCTTATTAGGCACTTCTATCCCTATTGTTCCTTTTCCTGGTATAGGGGCAATAATACGAATCCCCAAGGCCGCCAATGACAACGCAATATCATCTTCTAGGTTTTTAATCTTTGAAATACGTATTCCTGCTTCGGGAACGATTTCGTAGAGTGTAACCGTAGGACCTACCGTAGCTTTTATTTGAGCGATTTCAATTTTATAGTTCTTGAGAGTCTCTACAATACGATTTTTATTTTCTTCTAATTCCCCTTGATCAATAGTAATTCCTTTTGTCTGAGCGGTATAATCTTTTAGAAGGCTAATTGCCGGAAATTTATAATTACCTAATTCTAGTTTAGGATCAAATTCTCCAAAATCTTTTACAAGTTTGGCGCTTAAATTTTCGACTTCTTCTTCTTCAACAGTTGCCTCAACCTCCATTGCAATATCCTCGGGATCATCTTCGGATTTTATAACTATTTTTTCTGAAGTGTCTATTTTCTCATTTTTTGCTTCATTATACCCATCATTGATGGTAGGAGTTAATGTAATCTCACCTATAGTATTATCTTTTTTAAGAATATCTTTTTTCTCTTCTGGTTTATTAATACCTGTGGTGTTTACTTTTATATTTTCTTTGACAGAAGACTCAGAGCTATCAAATATAGAGTCTGACATTGCAGGACTCCTATTGGTCTCTGAGGTAACTTTATTCTCCTTTACTTTAACATTGTTAGTACTTTTAAAAGAATCAGATATTTTCTCTGGAGTATACCTTAAACGTACCACTATATAAACAATTGCAAAGAAAGCAAGAACCAAAACGGTACCTATAAAGCCTATATAATCTCTTAAAAAATCATTGATTTCATATCCAACTACACCTGCTAGCAATCCACCTTCTTTTTCTACAAATCCTAAAACAACACATACCCACAGCATCACTAATATTCCCCAAAACCAAAACCCCACTAATCTTTTTTTGTTTAAATCAAAAAACATGTATACACCTGTTAAAGATGTTAATACAGGAATAAACAGGGCTGATATTCCAAATCCTTTAAAAATAAAGAAATGGCTTACTGTCGCACCAAATTTACTCAACCAGTTTTTTGGAGATGATGTTCTATTATAAAACTGAGATACTTCACTTTGATCAATTTTCCAGTTGAAGAAAAATGAGATAAAAGCAAAAAACAGCCCTATACCCAAAAAGAATAAAAAACAACCAAAAACAACTTTTTGTTGTCTTGACAGTGTAAATTTTTCTTTTAATGATGTTTTAGGTTTTGCTGTTGTTTTCCTTTTTGTACTTACCTTTTTTTTGGCCATTTTTTGGGTGTCTTATCGCAAAAATACAAATATCTATATTGGAACGTAAAAATGGCTAAAAAATTTTCTAAAAGAAATAAGGTATATAAATAAGTAACCCTATAATTATAGCAGTAATCGCAGCTATAAATACTGCTCCCGCCGCTATATCTTTTATCACACCAATTTTATTATGAAAATCAGGATGTATAAAATCTGCTATTGCTTCTATTGTTGTATTCAAGCCTTCTATACTCATTACCAACCCAATAGCAAAAATCTGCAAAATCCATTCAACCGTAGTAATATTAAAATAGAAGCCTAGAATTGTCATTAGAATAGCAATTCCAAGTTGTA
Organism: Aquimarina sediminis; assembly: GCF_002895435.1. GTDB lineage: Bacteria > Bacteroidota > Bacteroidia > Flavobacteriales > Flavobacteriaceae > Aquimarina > Aquimarina sediminis. The sequence goes on along the minus strand of NZ_POYJ01000005.1, from coordinate 245,426 downwards.
CTTGTATACTGGGCTCTGTTTTTATCAATAACAAAGCCCCTTTAAAAGCATAGCCGCAACCTCGTAGCCTGCCAATAAAAAATTTTGATGCGCTACCCATTATATTTTAGGATAATGTTTTAAGTGCTGCAGAATAATCTGGTTCTTGTACAATTTCCGGAACTTGTTCGGTATACATTATTGTTCCTTCCTCATCAAGAACAATGACAGCTCTAGAATGCAACCCTTGTAGTGGTCCATCTACAATCTCTAATCCATAATCTTTACCGAAATCTCCTGTTCTAAAATCAGAATGATTAACTACATTTTCTAATCCTTCTGCTCCACAAAAACGGTCTTGGGCAAATGGTAGATCATGAGAGATACATAAAACTTTGGTGTTAGATAAACTGCTCGCTTCCTTATTAAATGCTCTTACTGAAGCAGCACAGATTCCTGTATCTACAGAAGGAAAAACATTTAACACAACTCTTGTCCCTTTGTAATCCGATAATTTTGTTGTAGATAAATCGGTGTTTACCAATTCAAAATCCGGAGCATTTTGTCCTACTTCTGGTAAACTCCCGTTAGTATGAATTTCGTTTCCTTTTAATGTTATTGAAGCCATAATAAATGATTGTTATTTTTTGTGCTCTAAAATTAATAAGATTATATTATAATTCTCATAAAGATTTTGAAAATAAAAAAACCTTCTTTGTTTTTAGAAGGTTTTTTTATTTTCAAGTATCTATTGACCCTAGTACTCTTTTCATAAAACTGTTTAAAGCTTCTTTTTTTGGAGTACCCTCTTTAATCATTTTATCGACCTCTAAAGCCCCATACATATTAGAAATTAGCTCTCCTATAACATCTAATTCTTCATCTTTTAATGATGGCACCTCTGTTAAAGCCTCTAAAGTTTCGATGGTTTCGACAATAAAGTCTTCATCATTTTCTTCTATAAAACCTGTAAGGTGTTTAATTACTGGTAACTTCATCTACTAACTCTTTAAGTACATCAAATTTATTAGTTTGAACCTGATTCACAAAAGACCCGCTTTTAAAAGTAGCAAACGTAGGCAGGTTATCTACCGTAGCCAGTTTTCTTGATTCTGGATATTTTTCTGCATCTACAATTACAAATACTGTATTATCATTTTGTGAGGCTAGTTTTTTGAACTTTGGCTTCATAATTCTACAGTTTCCACACCAGGAAGCAGAATATTGAACTACCACAGTATCATTGTCTTGTATAAGACCTGAAAGATTATCTTCTGCCAATTCTTGTAACATAATATCTAAATTAAAATTATGATAAAATTTCTCCAAAGAAATTACTCTGGAGAAATTTCATTAAAACTATTTATTAGTGTGCTGCTAAATAAGAAGCTACTCCTTCTCTATCGGCATTCATAGCTTCTTTTCCTTCTTCCCAATTTGCTGGGCATACTTCTCCATTTTTCTGTACGTGAGCATAAGCATCGATCAATCTCAAAAACTCTGCTACATTTCTACCTACCGGCATATGGTTTATACCTTCATGAAAAACAGTACCTTCTTCATCGATAAGGTATGTTGCTCTATATGTTACATTATCTCCTTCTACCGTTACTACTCCAGTTTCTTCATTAAATGTTTCATTAACAATATCAAGAATTCCTAAAGTACTAGAAAGATTACGATTAGAATCGGCAAGAATTGGGTAAGTTACTCCTTCAATTCCCCCATTATCTTTAGAAGTATTTAACCATGCAAAATGAACCTCTGCAGTATCACAAGAAGCGCCAATTACAATAGTATTTCTTTTTTCGAATTCCCCTAATGCTTCTTGAAAAGCGTGTAACTCTGTTGGACAAACAAAAGTAAAGTCTTTAGGATACCAAAAAAGTAATACTTTTTTGTTTTTATTTTTGGCTTCTTCTAAAACATTTAGTTTAAAAGTATCACCCATATCGTTCATTGCATCAACATCTAGATTTGGAAATTTTTTGCCTACAAAAGCCATATTTTAATTTTTAAAATTTATAATTGATTAATTATTTCGAGCACAAATATACGCCTACTTCGAGAACAATTACTGCTACATAATTTTAATTATTTATATCTAAATAGTTTTTTCTAATCATTGCCTCTTTTCTTATAAAATCAACAAATTCCTACAAAAACACCTTATTACCTACAAAAATTATGGATAAATAGCACTTTTTTTACGGTGAATTGCAATGTGTTTAATCTATTTTTGTATTTTCGTCCATGAAAACATTCAAGAAATATTGAGCGTTGAAAAACTATATTCAACATATAATCATCTTATTTTTAATAGGTTTTACTCAAGTTGTACAATCTCAATCTTCTTTAATTTCAGACAGTATTCAAAGTTACATTGAAAAAGCTGAAAAGTTACAGGAAGAATACAAGTACGAGCAATCATTAGAAATAGCCAAAGCAGCGCTTCAAAATGCGCAGTATAACAACGATGACAAAAGTCTCGGTTACATCTATAATATTATAGCAAAAAACTACGAAACTAGTGAAGATGACAACAAAGCGAGAAGTAATTATAGAAGAGCTTTGGTATATGCCCAAAGTTCGAATAGTAAGGTTTTAGAAACAGACCTCTATAATAACCTTGCCCGAGTTTATACTAAACACAATCTAACTCGAAAAAAAGGTGTTGGGTATTACAAAAAATCCTATGAGTATGCTATAAAGCTTAAGGACACTTCCAGAATGATAAGACCTTTATTAAATCTGGGGCAATACTATATTTCTAGAAATGATTTTGATAGTTCTTATGAATATTTGGCACCTGCAAGAAAACTAATTCATGAAAAATCTTCAAACCTTGTCAAAACTAAATTAAATGGGCTTTTAGGAAAGTATTTCCTAAGTGTTCGTAGATTTGAAAAAGCCGAAGAATATACAGATAAAGCAATATCGTATGCACTTGGTGAAACAAAAAACAAAGAAAACAATGATGAGCTTATTTCTACATATTACGAAGAATTAGCGTCTTCATATGAAACCAAGTCTGAACTATACCGCAAGCAAGATGATTTTCAAAAAGCATATAATTATCAGAAAAGACAATTTCAAAATATTTTAAAAGCTAAAGACTATAAGAAATTAAAAGAATTACGTCGTGAAAATATTAAATACGAAGTTGATATTTTAGAAAAGAGAGCAAAAAAGGCTGAATCAGAAAAAAAGGAAAGTGAATCTGAAGTTCTAAAATGGAGAATTAGTATCATTCTAGGCGTTATCTTAATACTTATTTCTTTGGCCTTCTTAATTAGCTCGTATAAAAATAATATCCAAAAGAAGAGGCTTAACAATGATTTAATTGACAAAAACAAAGAATTGATTAGTGCTAAGGAAACTGCGGAACAGGTATCTACATTAAAATCTCAATTTATTTCAACTGTAAGTCACGAACTTAGAACTCCATTGTATGGAGTAATAGGACTTACATCATTATTAATGGAAGATCCTGATAAAAAGAAAACGAATGAATACTTAGAGTCTTTAAAGTTTTCTGGGGATTACCTATTGGCATTAATTAATGATGTACTACAATTAAGCAAAATAGAAACGAACGAAGTTAAATTAGAAAAAGTATCTTTTGATATAAAGACGCTAATAGAAGGAATTGTTAATTCTCTTCATACCAAACAGAAAAGCAACAATAATTCTGTTCATATAAATATCGATAAAAAGATAAATACTACCTTACTAGGTGACTCGGTAAGGCTTTCACAAATATTAATAAATCTAATTGGTAATGCACTCAAGTTCACCAAGGACGGAAACATCTGGGTTAACGTTCAATGCATTGACACCAAAGACGACAGCTATGTCTTACGCTTTATTGTAAGAGATGATGGTATAGGAATCCCCAAAAGCAAGCAACAGATTATCTTTGATAATTTTGCGCAGGTAAAAAATGAAAATCAAGAGTATGAAGGTACTGGTCTTGGATTAGCAATTGTTAAAAAGTTGATTCATTTACATGATAGTGAAATTTATATTCGAAGTAAAGAAAATAAAGGCTCAGAGTTTTATTTTGATCTTTCTTACGAAAAAGCAATTAAAGAACGGGAGATTTCGTTAAAAACCGGAGAAAATGTAAGTATTGGCACGAGCAATTTTAATGTTCTTATTGTCGACGATAATAAAATAAATCAAATCGTTACTCAAAATATTCTTAAGAAAAAGGGATATACTTGTAGCATAGCGAATAACGGTATGGATGCCATAGAAATGATCAAAAACGAAAAGTTTGATTTAGTATTAATGGATATCAATATGCCTGAAATGAATGGTCTTGAAGCGACTAAAGTAATCAGAACTTTTAACCCTAGTATCCCAATTATAGCCTTAACAGCTGTTGAAGAAGGGGAAATAAGAAACCAAGCTCTATCCGTAGGTATGAATGATGTTATAATCAAACCTTATGACACGCAACAATTCTTCCAAACGATTATGAGAAATATCTCAAAAGTAAAAATGATCTAGATCGTTTAGTAAAAAAAATCTATTCTATCCTTTTATTTAATTGTTAAATCTTATTTGGTTTATCTGGAATATCTTAATTTAGAGGCTAAACTTTAAGATTTACCCACATTTATTATGGATACAAAAAACATGGGTTTTAATACCATCTGTACTCATCTTGGTGAAATAAAAGATGAACAGTTTAAAGGAGCGATATCACCAATATACATGGCTACTTCTTATGCTTTTGAAGGTGTGGATATAAAACGCTACCCCAGATACTTTAATACCCCAAATCAAGAAGCATTAAGCAAAAAGATTGCAAAGCTCGAAAAAGGAGAAGCTTCCTTGATTTTTGGCAGTGGTATGGCAGCCATAAGCACTACTTTGTTCTCTTTTTTACAAAAAGGAGATCATATTATTCTACAGCGCTTACTTTATGGAGGAACAATCAATTTGGTTAATGAAGAGTTTGATAAACACGGTATAGAATATTCTTTTGTAGATTCTCCTACCAAAGAAAGTTTTGAACAAAAGATTAAACCCAATACCAAAGTAATCTATATAGAAACTCCATCAAATCCACTACTCACAATCACAGATATTAGAGCCGTTGCTGCACTAGCAAAAGAAAAAGGTATTACTACTATGATAGATAATACTTTTGCTTCTCCTGTAAATCAAAACCCTATATCTCTAGGAATAGACATTGTTTTGCACTCTGCCACCAAATATCTTGGAGGACATAGTGACATTCTTGCTGGAGCAGTAATCGCTTCCGAAAAAAATATTGATCAAATTTTTCAGGTAGCCAAGAACCTAGGAGGTAGTTTAAGCGATTTTACAGTATGGATGCTCGAAAGAAGTATTAAAACTCTCGGAATTAGAGTAAAACAACAAAATAAGAATGCCAGAAAACTTGCCAAGTGGCTAGAAAAACATGAGGATATTTCTACCGTATACTACCCCGGTCTAAAATCTCATCCTGATCATGAACTAGCAAAAGAACAAATGAAAGGTTATGGCGGTATGCTATCCTTTGAACTTAGAGAAGGATTGGATGCGAGTAAATTTCAGAAAGAATTACAATTAATAAAAAACTCTATGAGTCTTGCCGGAGTAGAAAGTACAATGCTTACTCCTTCGTTAACATCTCACGCCTTACTTACACCAGAAGAACGAGAATTACAAGGTATAAAAGACAGTTTAATACGATTTAGTGTGGGTATAGAAGAGAAAGAAGATCTTATGCAAGATATTCTTCAAGCCATAGAAAAAATCAAAATTCCAGAATTAGAACATTAATATATGAAGTTAGACATTCTAGCTGTAGGAGCTCATCCAGATGATATAGAATTAAGTTGCTCTGGCACCATCGCTAAAGAAATAAGTAACGGAAAAAAAGTAGGAATCCTTGACCTTACCCGAGGAGAACTTGGAACTAGAGGAACTCCAGAGATTAGAGACCAGGAAGCAAAAAAAGCTGCAGACATTTTGGGTATTTCGATTAGAGAAAATCTTGGCTTTAAAGATGGCTTTTTTATAAATGATCAAGAACATCAATTAGAGATCATTAAAGTATTAAGAAAGTACAGACCTGAAGTAGTGCTCTGTAATGCGATTACCGATCGACATATAGACCATGGCAAAGGTAGTAAACTAGCTAGTGATTCCTGTTTTCTATCAGGCTTAAGAAAAATTGAAACCTATGTTGATGGAGAGATTCAGGAACCATGGAGACCTAAGCATGTCTATCACTATATTCAATGGGTAAATATAGAACCTGATTTTGTAGTAGATATCAGCTCCCATATTGATAAAAAGATGGAAAGTGTAATGGCATATGCTTCACAGTTCTATGATGCCAATAGTACAGAACCTTCTACCCCTATCTCTAGTAAAAATTTTTCGGATAGCATAAAGTATCGTGCTGCAGATTTAGGTAGAATAATTGGTGTACCCTATGCCGAAGGCTTTACTGTAGAACGCTATGTAGCAGTCGATTCCATTTTTAATTTAATTTAATTGAAAAAAAAGTTTGTAGAAAGGTATAAATGCCTTATTTTTGCACCCGAATTAAAATGGTGGTTGTAGCTCAGCTGGTTAGAGCATTGGTTTGTGGTACCAAGGGTCGCGGGTTCGAATCCCGTCTTCCACCCCAAAATTCTAAAAAGCCCTTAGAAATAAGGGCTTTTTTGTTTTTATACGTGTCCCACTCTTAAAAAGTAAATATATTATGAATTCAACTTGTATATAAAATGCTTTAAGCGGCTATTTTAAAAATGTTTCGCAAAGTCACCTATAAAGATTAAGTCTTGATCTAAAGTAAACCAGCTATATACCTTTTTAAAGCTTTCTAACACCCAAAAAAAACTCGCTAAATCCTATTATCCATGTATTAAAAAAAAGTCCATAAAACTAGCTTTATGGACTTAATATAAGTTATTAAAAAATTTAGTCTAATTTAGATAAACCGACACAGTTACAAAAGAGTTACTCTCCTTCTTTAACACCATCAACAACAAGCCTTTCTAATTTATTAGCAACTTCCCAAGCTGTATAGAACACCAATTGTGCTCTTTTAGCCATCAATTCATATTCAATCTTATCAGGTGTATCTGTTGGTTTATGATAATCTTCATGCACCCCATTAAAATAAAATATAATCGGAATATTATGCTTAGCAAAATTGTAATGGTCACTTCTAAAATAAAATCGGTTTGGATCATTCTTTTCGTTATAGGTATAATCCAAATCCAATTTGGTATGCTTTGCATTCACCTTTTCACTAATATCATGCAATTCTGTACTTAACCTATCTGCTCCTATCAAATATACATAGTTACTTTTATCCTCTTCTTGATGGTTTTTATCAATTCTTCCTATCATATCGATATTTAGGTCTGTTACTGTATTCTCTAGCGGAAAAACGGGATTCTCTGTATAAAATCTAGATCCATACAAGCCTTTTTCTTCGCCCGTAACATGTAAAAACAAGATAGACCTTTTAGGACCTACTCCATCTTTCTTTGCTTTTGTAAATGCCTCGGCAATCTCTAGCATACTTACTGTACCCGAACCATCATCATCGGCACCGTTATAAACATTTCCTTTATTATCCACTCCAACATGGTCATAATGTGCAGAAATCACAACAATTTCATCTGGTTTCTCTGTACCTTCAATATAAGCTAATACGTTTTCTGATGACTTAATCCCTCCTCTAAAATAACTTTCTGGTATTTCCTGATAATAATCATCCTCTCCCAAGGGAGAAGGAATCCCCATTCTTTTGTATTGTTTTTTTAAATACTCTGCGGCTTTCTTTTGACCAGGTTCTCCAGTATCACGCCCCTCAAAATCATCTCCTGCAAAAGTATATAGATAATCTTTTAACTCTTGGGCTGTGATGCTCTCTGCATAAGTAACGGCAACAGATTCTGTTTTCTCACTGGCTTTTGAATCTAATTTAGGCTGATTTGTTGTAGAATTTTGTGAAGTCCCACAACAACAAATAATAAATGAACTAACGAGTAGTAAGGTATTTTTCATGAAATTATACAATTTTTAAGGATGCACAATATACTCAATTCATCCCATATGATTACAGGAAAACCTTTCTAAAGAAAATAAGTCTAAAATATTTTTCATTTTTTTCTTTTTAGATTGAAAAAAGGTTTTATATTTGCACCCGCATTCAGGGAATACCTGATGAGACTAAACACTGGAGAAATGGCAGAGTGGTCGAATGCGGCAGTCTTGAAAACTGTTGAGGGTCACACCTCCGGGGGTTCGAATCCCTCTTTCTCCGCTTTATTTTTGAAACCTCTTGATTCTTCAAGAGGTTTTCTTTTTTAAGGGAATAAAAATTGCACTATAACAACTTGTTGATACTAACTTTTCTTATTTACAAACTGTATATCTATATTTACGCTGTTTGATTTTTTCTTTGTCCTTATATAGCTTTATTACAATAACTTTTGATTTACGGTGTCGGCGAGAGGTTTTGCACACACAATTAATTTCTATAAAAAACACATTTTTCTCTACCTTTATTCTTGATGGGCAGAAGTCAGTACAACAGGGATTTATTATTAATTCCAAATCTTTGTCTATTTCTTTTTTGATTTGAAAGTCCCCATTTATTTGTGATGTAGTTTGGATTAATGTTCCCGCTATATTCATAGAGATTCCTACTGCCAAATGTCCATTTTCTTTGATAATCCCTCTAAGAATATTGAATGATTTAGTTTGACTGAATATTTCAGGTGAGATACTAAATGATAATACCAGAAACAAAATTCTGAATATTTTGCAGTTAGTAATCTGATTATTAAATAGTTTTATGGGCGTATGATTTCGGGTAATAGCTCTAATATGAATGTAATTTCTCATTCTCCTAGCGCAATTACTTGTGTATGAAACTCTACTCCACTCTTGAAGGAATAATAACACTCTTCATTTCCTAGTTTGTCCCGTATGTAATGATAAAAAACCTTTTCCTCGGTTTCATTAGAAGTTTTATTTATCACCTCTGAATTGCCCTTTAAAATTAAGTCTTTGAACACCCATTGATCTATAAACCCAGCAAAATCATAGTCATGTAAGTTAAAAACCCTTTGTTTACTCATCCAATGTTGAACTATAAAATCATTTTTTACTTTTCTTAAAGTGTCAAGGTTATTCTTCAAATCGTTAATTATATCCCTATCAAACCTAGGATCTAATTTTTTATTCATGAGTAATCTTTCTGTAAAAGAAATAACATCTTGTTTACCAAAATAGATTATCGCTTTTTCAGTTTCATATCCAATTTTAACTTGACCAGAAATTGAAGTCAGATTAATGTTTCTTTTCTTGTATCTCGAAAAAAGCCCGTTCTTTGTAAAAACACACGAACACAGAATCATCACACTGATTACTCCAATAATTATCCTCTTATCTCTTTTGATATTCTTTATATACCACATATTGTTTATATAAGTATATTTTCAAAATAAAAACCTCAAACACCGCCTTATCTTATTTCATGTTTTTTATGAATACCTGTATTTCATCAAGATGCTTTTGTTTTGTCTGTTTAGGAGTAAATCCTTGTTTTGCCTTGGTAACAGCTCCGTTAAAAATATGGCTAATACTTAATGTTGATTTCCCGGCTGAATGGCAAAGGAAACAATTCCCTATATTGGCTACATTCTGATCAAGAATTGCTTCAGGTGGCTTAAACCCTAATTGTTCATACGTTTCCATAGTAATATTGTATGCTCCGGTTGAACCTTTCACCAATTTCCCAGGAGATACATCGTGCAATGTACTTCCTAATTTTACTAATAACTGTGCTTGTTCTACTGGATAACTGTAACCTTCGGTATCAACCCAAATAGAGCCATTATAAAAATAATTTTTCCATATATCTGTTAGCTTAGATTGAACATCAATATTAATAGAATCAATGTTCTCATAATTCTCTGGTTCTTCTTGACTAGTTTCTATAAAAACATCTCCTGCTTGACGTGGAACTCCATATCGATTAACAGCAAAAGCATTTGGGTCTTCATGAACATCTCCAGTACTTGCAAGGTTTAAAATAGTACCTGTTGCATCTTTATCAAATAATAATTTGTTTGTTTTTGAAGTAACCGGTATATCTGATGTTGTAGTAGCCTTCCAATCGTAATAAGGAGCCAAATCATCATGTTCGAAAGTAGCCCAAATAAATTCTGGATGATTATACACAATACCTACAACATGCATTCCTAACAAGGCAATTTGGGTGTCCTTTTCTTCGACAATAGCGTCTGTCACAAAGTATGAACTAGTATCTGCAATCGCACTTACATCAACCCATGCAACTTTTAATTCTAAAGCTCCTATTGGGAATGTTACGTCCGCATATTCACTTTCATCCATTGGAGCGTACTTATGAATACTTTTATACAAAGTGCTATCAACATGAATCGAATAATAAACATCATAACTAGTATCATTTGTACTAAATGCTTTATTTGTTCTAAGGATATCGTTTGTAGCTTGACGAATATCTGACGAAGAAAGCACTATTTTTTTATCTTTACTAGATACAGGTACAGTTTGATTATCCACCTGGATCAAATTTTCCATAAATAAAGGTCGCCCATCCACATCATTAGTCAGCCAAAGAAATTTTTGCCAAGACCATTGATGAAAATCGCAATTGGACACAGTACTATTATTCCCAAAAACACTGGTACTATCTTCTTTTGGTGCAGGTGTCTTTCTCTTTCCGGTTGTAGAATCAATCGTAAACCAGACAGAACCTGCTAAACACGGATCATTGGTTTGTTTTTCTGCATAGGTTTCAACCTTCTGTTCTTGGATTACCTCTTGCTTTTTAGATTTTTTGCAGGATGTGATTATCAGTAAAGCCAATATTATCATACCCATCAAACTTTTAACTTTTTTCATGTTTTTTTGGTTTAGCTTGTTAAATTTTCATCAAACTCTTTGCTTAATATCCATAAACAATCATATTCGTTTACCTTATAAGCTATACTCCTCATTCTTAAAAAATACACGCTTCTCTTGATAACCAGATCGTTCTTTAATAAAGTTAAATGAAATGTGGACACAAAAATATTTCACGCTATTGCACCAATAAAAACAACACAATTAACTAATTTACAAAGAATTAACTAAATTTCACCGCTATTAGATTAAATTGACATAAAAAACAAAGTGAATAACACATCAGTATAGCCATCTAAATGCTCTTAATTCCCCTACAAAAAAGTTAGCACAATAATAGTAATAGGTTTAGTGAAAAACATAAAAAGTCTATCAGAGTTAATGTTCACTCCTTATGAATTCAAAGTGCTTGAAACCATCACCTTGAATGAATCAAAAAAAAAAAAAAAAAGCAAACGTGTTTTACTCTGTATTATTCCTAATTAGATAGATGTATTGTTTCTCAATATGCTCTTTGCAGAAATGAAACTCAAAATCTCTATACAGAATACTGTATCGAGATTTTGCATGCCAATATTATGACCTTCAAAAATACTTATCATCGCACAAGGAATACCTATAATCACATCAAAAACAATCACTTAAAGATTTACACAAAAGATGATTCTGATTATGAAAAAGCTATAAAAATGATATCTCTTAGAGCAATCGGTTTCAGTCATTCTTTTCTAACTACATAATCTCAATTTCTTCAATTAGACTATTGAGATTAACCTTGTTTAGATAGATAACTGTTGTATTTTAGTACTCAAATTCTAACAAACAACTGAAACCTAATAATTCTAATTCATAACTCACACCCAATCAACTGACAAAAAACTAATAGGAAATTTTATGTGATGACGCTTGGTTAGAAGTTAATTTCTTTAGCGGAGGAGCAAATTGAGTTAATTTGATGCCTTTCACCGCTACTCTATACTCTTCAATTGTAGGTGTTCTTCCTAGAACTGCAGACAGAACCACAACTGGTGTAGAAGCTAATAACGACTCCCCTTTCTTACGATCAGTATCTGCCACAACACGACCTTGAAATAGACGTGTAGAAGTTGCCATTACAGTATCTCCCTTTTCAGCCTTTTCTTGGTTACCCATACATAGGTTACACCCAGGTCTCTCTAAATACAGAATGTTGTCATATTCTGTACGAGCAGTATCTTTAGGAGCCGAATCATCAAACTCAAAACCAGAATACTTCTGAAGCATTTCCCAATCCCCTTCTTCCTTGAGTTCATCAATAATATTATAGGTAGGAGCTGTCACTACCAAGGGAGCTCCAAACTCAACCTTGCCATATTTTTCTTCTAGGTTCTTAAGCATCTTAGACACTATTTTGATGTCACCCTTATGAACCATACAAGAACCAACAAATCCCAAATCTACCTTTTTCTTACCTTCATAGTAAGTAAGCTCTCTAATAGTATCATGAGTATATCGCTTGGATACATCTTCATTATGCACATCAGGATCAGCGATCATAGGCTCATCAATGATATCCAAGTCAACTACAAATTCTGCATAATATTCGGCATTATCATCTGGTGTTAATGCAGGTTTTTCTCCAGATCTAATCTGATCGATTCTTTTATTGGCTTTATCAATTAATCCTTGAAGCACCTGCTTCTCGTTGTCCATCCCTTTATCAATCATAATCTGAATTCTACCTTTTGCTATCTCAAGAGATTCTATTAAGGTATCATCTTGAGAAATACAGATAGAAGCTTTTGCTTTCATTTCTGCTGTCCAGTCTGTGAAAGTAAAAGCTTGATCAGAAGGTAGTGTTCCAATATGAACTTCAATAATTCTACCTTGGAATACATTTTCTCCACCAAACTCCTTAAGCATCTGAGATTGTGTAGCATGGACAACATCACGAAAATCCATATAATCTTTCATTTCTCCTTTAAAAGTCACTTTTACTGATTCTGGAATAGGCATAGATGCTTCACCTGTAGCTAATGCTAGTGCCACTGTTCCCGAATCTGCTCCAAAAGCAACACCTTTGGACATTCTTGTATGAGAATCACCTCCGATAATAATAGCCCAATCATCAATAGTAATATCATTAAGTACCTTATGTATTACATCGGTCATTGGATGATATTTATGTTCAGGATGACGAGCAGTAATAAGCCCAAAGTCATTCATAAACTTCATCAGCTTTGGTATGTTTTGCTGAGATTTATAATCCCATACCGAGGCTGTGTGACAACCCGACTGATAGCCACCGTCTACTATAGGTGAAATCACAGTAGCCGCCATCATTTCTAATTCTTGAGAAGTCATAAGTCCTGTAGTATCCTGAGAACCTACGATATTTACCTCAACCCGCACATAGGAACCTGCATGTAAGGTAGCTCCTGAAGTTCCAACCGCATTTTTATTAAATATTTTCTCCACTGCTGTAAGCCCTTGCCCCTCATGAGAAACTTCTTTAGATGGCGCAAATACTGGCGGAGTATCTATATTTAGAGTTTTTGCGGCAAATGTCTGAAGTTTTTTACCAAATACTATAGCATAAGATCCTCCAGCCCTCATAAACTCCATTTTCTGAGGAGTAAGTGCAGAAGAAATATTAATCAATTCTTTATCACCATTATAAAGCTTCTTTGTTTTGGTATTGATAGTGAATACTGTACCCGTTTCGACCGAGTATGCTTCTTCAAGAACAGCTTCTCCTTCTTCATCTACTATAAGATTACCATCAGCATCATATTTCTTCACCCAGTTTTTGAGGTCTAAACCAATACCTCCTGTCACCCCAACGGTAGTAAGAAAAATTGGTGATATACCATTGGTACCTGCAACCACTGGAGCTATATTAATAAAAGGTATATACGGACTTGCCTGTTTACCGACCCAAAGTGCTACATTATTTACACCCGACATCCTCGAGGAACCTACTCCCATCGTTCCTTTCTCTGCAATTAACATAACTGTCTTATCAGGATGTTCTTTTTGTAAAGCTAAGAGCTCTTTTTGTCGATCTTCATTATGTTCAAACAAACATTTACCGTGTAGCTCACGATCAGATCTGGAGTGAGCATCACTACCAGGCGAAAGCAAATCAGTAGAAACATCACCTACACCAGCAATAAAAGTAACTACTTTAATTTCTTCATCTACCTCTGGTAGTTTAGTAAAAAATTCTGCTTTGGCATAACTTTCAATAATATCTTTGGCAATTTCACTGCCTTTTTTATAAGCTACTTCCAAACGTTCCATATCTGCTTCATACAGGAAAACTTGTGTTTTCAAAACCTTGGCAGCATCTTTAGCAATGGCTTTATCATCGCCCAGTGCAAGATCAAGAAGCACATCAATAGAAGGACCTCCTTTCATATGTGACAATTGTTCAAAAGCAAATGAAGGAGATATTTCTTCTACTATAGCTTTGCCAAGAATAATTTCTTTTAAAAATTTAGCTTTTACACCAGCAGCACTTGTAGTTCCAGGTAATACATTATAAATGAAAAAATGAATAGAATCTGATCGATCTTTATTATCCACGTCTTTGATTTGCTCAATGATCTCGCTTAACAATTCTGAACCGTCAATAGGTTTTGGATGAAGTCCTTCACCTTTTCTTTCTTCAATTTCTTTAATGTATTCACTATATCTACTCATAAATTTTTTTCTTTAACGTAAAAGGGAGATTTCTTAATTCTCTTAAAAAACAAAAGAGAGCCTTCTAGGTTCCCTCTAGAAAACAAAAATAAACAATTCTCTTAATTTATAGCAGTATCTCCTATTCTAACTTAATTAAAGTTGGGCTTCATTTATTACATTATGAAAAACTACAAGCAAAATATCAAATTAATGTAATAGCCTGATTGGGATTTTGTCCAACACTAAATTATTAACCAATATCTCATAAAAAGCCCGTATCTTGAATGATGTAGAAAGACAAATCAAAACGTATTTATACACTATTCAGTAAGTTTAATAAAAAAGCAAAACGTTTAGATCGTATTTTATTTTTGCCAAAACATATCTAAAAACAAAAACTCTTTAAAAAAATTACAAAAAATACAGCTCTCTAAAAAACACAAAAACTTAATAAAACATATAATCACAGGCAGTCTTTTGATTTTAGACCTCTTACCTGTTTTTACAGTTGTTGTTTAAAATTCCTTCTTACTTTTTCAGATTTCTATTAGAAGACTGTAAATGTTTTGCTAAAGTTAATGTGAGTAGTAAAAAAGCAATTCCAAAACCCAAAAGTCCAATATTAACCCCCATAATTGTTTTTTCTGATCCATCCAGATATTTCATAGAACCTCCATAAAGATCTTTGATGAAAAATGCTATCAAAAACCCTCCAGTAATCAACATACTTAAAATCGCAGGAGTTTTGATTTCGTTTTTTATCCCAACAAGCCATATACATAGTAATCCAATTCCTGTATTGGTTATGAGCTGCCATACTTCATGAATACGGACATGAGGTGTCCAATCAGGATTAAAAACATGCGTACTGTTAATTTCTAAGTATGGTACTACAAAAGCGTATAAAATCACACTAAAAATAATACTGATTTTTTTCATGCTAAATTGGTATTAAATTATAATCTTCTATAATCATTTTTAAATCAAAAGGGGTTTGACATCATAACAAGTATCAACCTCATTTTAAAGAGATTAACACTATATAATGTTTTACTATTCTGCTACAACAATCAAGTGTTTTTTCCATTCAACCGGAATTTCATCTATTGTATATAATTTTAACTCTTCTTTTTGAATACTGGTTGTAGATTGGGTTAATGTTTCATCCAAAAATTTTGTATCAAGTTTGTACATGGCTCCTGTTGCGGGGTCAACAATCAAAAAACCAATGATTCCTCCAAAAAGGATATTCCCAAAATACCACCCATCTAATTTAAATTGAACAGCTACTGTTTTTACATCATACCCGTCTTTTTCAAATTTCACTTTGTATTTTGCTTTAGAAAAAAAACCATTTCCTGCTTTTAACTGTAGTGTTGCAGGGGTATTACCTTGATAAACCTCTACTCCTTTTTTATCTGTAATAATGATTCTTGCCTCAGAAGGTGTACTATTAATAGAAATTGGATAGTTGGATTTGCTAACAATACTTGCACAACTCGTTGCAAATAGTATAGTGCTCGCCATAAAGATTGATGTAATTTTACCTTGCATTAATTTTGATTTAGAATGAAGTCTACTCCTGTTTTAAGTCTTTTTTCAACATATTCCGACCGTAGATATCCCAATTACCCATAACACGCAAAAAACTAAGTTAACTTCACTATCAGTTAGACGTTATGCCAGGGTAGTAACCTTAATTAGAAGGTAAATCTATTAGATAGGAAAGACATTAAATTGTATAATAACGAAAAGGCTCTTTTGAGTCAGAAATAAAATATTTATCAAGATCTATGTCTCCAGGGGGTAATTTAAAAAAAGATTTAAACGTTCTAATGAAATGTGCTTGATCAAAAAAATTAAATTCTTGCGCTATTGAAGTTAAGGAACAATCATCTTTTTCATACTTTAATTTTTCTGCAACGGCTCTTAAACGAACAACTATTTCAAACTGTTTGGGTGATAATCCAATGGTATGTTTAAACTTGTTTTCCAAAGTCTTGGATGATATTTTAAAAGTAGAGAGTATCTCCTTTTTAGATTTTTTAAAATCAGACTCTTTAGATGAAAATTTTGTACAAGATTGGTATATTAGATCAAAATCATTATAAAGCTTTACATTTTCTGTTATAAAAAGGCAGAGTTTACGGACAGTAACTTCTATTTCTTCTGCTAAGTTATAATTACTCAATCTTAAAAAAAGTGTCTGATTTATCTGAGATAACGGTACCACCTTATTCGCTATTTTTTTAAAACTAGTACTAGAAATTATACCATTGACCCAGGGGAACAACTTAACAAAATGCACTTTTGTTAATGGCTTTAATGCTATGTTTACAAAATCAGAAACCTGATAAGCTACATAAATACCCAGAGCGCATCTTTCTATATCCCGACTATTACTTATAATTACTTCTCCTCTTTCTACAAACATTACTTCTAAGCAACCGTCAGGAATCATATGGTTTGCACCTTTTAAAAGTGTTTTATCTGGGTTTTCTAGAACCCAATGTTTTTTGATGTATAATTCCGAAGTATGATTCACTATCATAAATATACAATTTATAACAATGTTTTCTAATCAGACCCAAACACAAAACTAAGGTTCATCAATATTATAAATTATAACCTAAAAAGTGCTTAAACATTATTTATTTTTAGTTTCAATACACCCAGAAGTTTAATCATACATTAACTTAAGGCATTACTATAAACTTTTAAACACCTTTCTCTAGCAAACTTATGATCTACAATTGGTTTTGGATACGTTAACTCCTGAAATTCTGGAACCCATTTGCTTATATATTCAAAATTTTTATCAAATTTTTGTATTTGTGTCATTGGGTTAAATATTCTAAAATAAGGAGCAGCATCACACCCTGTACCAGCAGCCCATTGCCAGTTACCATTATTAGAAGCTAGTTCAAAATCCAAAAGCTTTTTAGCAAAATAAGCCTCTCCCCAACGCCAATCAATCAACAAATGTTTACAAAGGAATCCGGCTACTAGCATACGTACTCTATTATGCATATACCCTGTAGTATTCAATTCTCGCATACCTGCATCAATCATTGGATATCCAGTTTTACCCTCACACCAATTTTTAAAATCTTCTTTATCATTACGCCAGGATACGGCATCATATTTTTGTTTGAAATTTTGCGTAACTACTCTGGGAAAATGATACAGAATTTGCATAAAAAATTCTCTCCAGATCAGTTCGCTTAAAAATGTAATATTTGTTTTTAATGCAAATCGTACTGTTTTACGAATACTTACCAGACCAAAGCGCAAATAAGGTGACAAATAGGATGTTTTATCGAGAGCAGGAAAATCTCTAATTTCATCATAATTATCCAAATCCAATAGGTTATAAGGTTTTACCTTAATCCTACTTCTTTCAAAACCCAGTTCTTCTAATGAAGGAAAACTTACTGAAGATTTATAAAAATTAGAAAAATCAATCGTAAATTCATTTAGGTCTTCCTCTTTATTTAATGCTTTTAACCACTTATTCTTATATGGAGTAAAGACCGTATATGGTAAATCATTGTTTTTTAACACCTCATTCTTTTCGAAAACGACCTGATCTTTATAGGAGTAAAATTGGATATGGTTTGCTTTTAAAAATGCTTTTATCTCAGTATCTCTTTTGGTTGCATAAGGTTCATAATCCTTATTTGTATATACTGCAGTAACATTAAAATCTAAAATTAGCTTTTGCCAAACATCTAGCACATTTCCTCTTTTAACAAATAGTGGCACACCAATTCCTTTTAATTTTCTATACAACTTCTCCAGGGTATCATAAATGAAAGATACTCGGGCATCGTCTTTAGGCAATTGATCTAAAATCTCATCATCGAAAATAAAAATGGGAACAATTTTATTACCAGATTTTAATGCTTTGTATAATCCTTTATTATCTTCTAGTCTCAAATCTCTTCGAAACCAAAAAACACTAACTTCACTACGCATTGAATAATTTTTCTAAAGTTGAATGGCGGTATTTAAAAATGGTCTCTAATTGCTTTTTCACAAAAATCCTCTGAGCCAAATGCCCTAAAATTCTAAATGGAATTTTGTATGAAATTTTGTCTTTCATCAAAGTTTTAGAATCAGGCAGTTCTTCAAACCAATGCTCATGATGCCACATTTTGTATGGTCCAAAACGTTGTTCATCTATAAAAAATACTTGATTCTTTACTTGTGTTATTTCTGTAACCCAGTTAGACTTTATACCAGGCAAAATCCCCACTTTATAGGTCACTATTTGTCCTGCATAGGTTTTACTTTCTACAGAAGAAGTAATTTCAAATCCCATATGTTTAGGAGTAATTTTCTGTAAATTCTCGGCAGAACTAAAAAAATCCCATGCCTTATCACGAGGTACATTCAAAATCTGCTCTGTTTTTAAGGTATATATCCCTGAATGTTTTTCAAAACTAATCATACTATAAATGTCTGGTTATCTTAGCGCTTTTTGGACTTGTAATCGAATAAAAATAATCAATAAGCTCCCCTTCTTCATCTAATAGATATTTTTGAAAATTCCATTTTACTGAAGAATTCGACTTCCCGTTCAACCTCTTTCTTGTCAACCATTGATACAAAGCATGTTGATCATCTCCCTTAACCTTGATTTTTTCGGTAACTAAAAACGTAACTCCATAATTTAGCTCACAAAAAGTTCTAATTTCTGTAGCATTTGCAGGCTCTTGACCTCCAAATTGATTACAAGGGACTGCTACAACCATTAATGTATCTTTATAAGTGTTATAAAGCTCTTGTAATCCTTTGTATTGTTTAGTAAAACCACATTTTGATGCTACGTTTACAAATAAAATCTTCATGCCTTTATAAGTTCTTAAGTCTACTGGTTTACCCAAAATATCCTTAATACTAATATCATAAACCGATGTTTTTAAAGTCTCCATAAACCTTTTATTCTATAATTTTTAGTTATTAGTAACACCTCACTTTCTAACCTTCTAACTAACAGCAATCTAAAAAATACCATGTACCAAAATTGCAAACTATACATGATCCCCTTTTTGAATCATTTTTTTCTTTTTTCAACTACTATAATTATCATTTTACCAATTCATTTATCATCCCTTTAAAAACAAAAGCATGAAAAGGCAAAACTGCATACCAATATATTCTGCCTGCAATTCCTTTGGGTCTAAAAATAGCTCTTTGGTACAATTTGTTTTTTACTATTCTAAACTCAAGCCAAGCTTCTCCTGGCAGTTTCATCTCTGCAAATAGAAGAAGTCTCTTTTCCTCTTTATCTGCTAGTAATACTCTCCAAAAATCTATCGCATCCCCGGTTCTTAATTCGCTACCATGTCTTCTTCCTCTGCGCAATCCTACTCCTCCAAAAATTTGATCTACAAAACCTCTAATTTTCCATAAAAAATCAAATTTATACCAACCCGTTTTACCACCAATTTTCCAGATCCTCGCTAGTGTTTGCTTTTCGCTTTTAACACTTTTACTTCTTACATCTTTAAAACATCCATAACTTGGTATATCTATATACTTTGTATACTCTGTTTTAAAAACACCACTGACCATAGCGTCTTTCCAACTGGATACTATTGAGTTTTGAGCAATTTTAGAAAACGATTTTTCAACAGCCTCTTCATATTTTATCGGCTCAATTTGTATAACATTATTAATATTACTTGCCTTCCCAATAACTTCTATCTTCATGCTATCAACCAATGATTTTGCCAAATTGAATGATGTAGATGTGACAAAATACAACCAATATGAAGATAATCTTGGAGTTAATACTGGCAAGGTTATAATGATTCTTTTAAACCCCCTCACCTCTGCAAATTTTAATAGCATCTGTTTATATGTTAACACTTCTGGTCCATAAATATCGAATGCCCCGTTATAGAGCTCTACTTTATGTATAGCTTCTGTTAAATACGTCAAAACATCTCGTATAGCAATCGGTTGTGTTTTGGTATTCAACCATTTTGGAGTAATCATAACTGGTAGTTTTTCTACCAAATCTCTTATAATTTCAAATGAAGCACTGCCACTTCCTACAATAATTCCAGCTCTAAAAGTAGTTACGGTGTACTTAGAAGATTGCAAAATTTTCTCCACTCTGTGCCTAGACTGTAAATGTTTAGAAAGAGAGGTGTCATTTACTATTCCGCTCAAATAAATTACTTGTTTACATCTTGTCCGACCAATTAACTCTTTAAAATTATGTGCGCATGTGCTTTCTAAACTACCAAAATCTGTACTACTAGTGGACATGGAATGGATTAAATAGTAAGCAACATCAATATCTGAAGGAAGTTGGCTTTGTTGTTCTAAAAAATCAATTTCTAAAAAATCAATTTCAGGACTGTTTTTAAATTCTTCCGGAATTCTATTCTTATCGCGAACACAACACGTCAACAAGTGTTTTTTTTCCAATAAAATTGGAATTAATCGTTTGGCAATATAACCAGTTGTTCCTGTTACAAGAATATTCATCTCTCAATTTATTTAGGTCTTTGATAAGAAAAACAGTTATTGACTTTATGGTTATAAGTCACTAATCATTAGATTTAATTATTAAAAACAATATATGCGTTTAAACTAGTGGCAATAGTCATCCATACCAAATATGGTATGATCAACAATGTATAAAACTGAAGCCGTTTGATATGCTTAGTGGTAAAATAACCTATTAACAACCACAAAAGAGTAATAACCACAAGACCTACTAACGTAAGTTGTTTATTAAAAAAAGTATAGTTCCATCCTACATTTAAGATCCACTGAAAACCATATAGTCCAACCAATTTCTTATCCAAAAATTCATATCGAAAGCTCAATTTGGTCATATAGAATGAAAAAAGAATCATTATTGTAGACCATACTGTACCAAAGACCCAGTTTGCCGGAGTCCAAGGAGCTTTGTTTAATTGTAAATACCAATCCGTTCGTGGACCATTTTGCATAATTATCACTCCAACCCAAAGTGCTAAAAAATTAAAAAAGATAAAAACCAAAAAACGAAACGCTTTGTTACTTTTCATAGTACTTCTTTTTTAGAATATTAAATAGTAACTGAACAGGAAATAACATATTAAAAAGGTAAAAAGCATCCTCGAGTGGAATCGTAAACATTCTAACCCCTAGATTCTCTGAGTTGTCATACAAAACTACTGGTTCCTCAATAAAGCTTCCTGTAAGAACACCGTTTACTATAAAAAATGGAATAAGAATAATCAAAAATCCTGGAAAATAAGTTTGTAATACTGTTAGGTGTTCTTTTACCCCATACGCCAACACCACTAAAAAAAGTAGAAAGTTTATCGTGGTATACCATTTGCCAAAATTAAGTAACAATAATATGCCTGCGAGCAAGAGCAAAGAAAAGCTGATCAACTTGGTTATGGATTTTGATACTTTAAAACTTGGTAAGTAATACTTTAAAACTTCGTAAGTAAATAAGCAAGCATAAGGGATGCAAAAGAAAAACAACCATTCTTCTATAGGCATCTGGAGTATTTTTAAGGGTAAGTGATACTTTGAGTTAAAATACCAAACTCCCATATTAGTAAAAAAAGCATCCCAAATCAAAAAAGGGATTGCTATTAAAACAATACTTAAAACAGAAGCCCTGAAATACTGTATAAAATGAAATTTTTTTTCGAATACACTATATAATAATGGAATACTTAAACTTCCCAAATTTAATATGAGATATAAATATTGATTCATTATCTTTTTTTGAAATATTTAAAAGGGACAAACAGCATACCGAAACACTCTCCATCTGGTTTACCCAAATGTTTGTGATGTATTTTATGCGCTTTTCTTAATCCCTTTAAATACCTACTATTAGTATTTCGAAACCACTTAAATCGCCTATGAATTAATACATCATGTACTAAAAAATAAGCTATACCATACAAAAGAATTCCTAACCCAATAAAGAACAAGTAATTTATTTGGGGATTAACTCCAAAATAAAATAATACTATACTAGGTATTGCAAATACCACAAAAAAAGCATCGTTTTTTTCAAACACATGCGGATATCCAGGCTGATGGTGATCCTCATGTAAAAACCAACCAAATCCATGCATCACGTATTTATGAGTAAGCCATGTAACACCTTCCATAATAATAAAGGTCACCAAAGTTACTACTGCAAAAAATATTAAAATCATAAGGATGTATTTTTTAAAATATAGCTATCTAAATAATCCGTACTATCTTTTTTTTCTAAAATCATTTTCAAAAACTCTTTGTCTTTTTTTATATCCGAAGAATAGTTGAGTATCCTAGGGAGTTCCTCTTGAATAACTAATCGAATGTATCTTAAATGAACATTCTTTGGGTTTTTAAATATCAACAACTCTAAATTTTCTTTCTCTTTCTTAAAAATCTTAAGTTTACTCAATGGTGAGAACTTATATTTTGATTGTTTCATTTTTAACGAAATCACATACCCTTTTATACTTACCGTATTAGAATTCGAATACTTTTCTATAAAAGTAAGTTCCATTTCTCTTGTAGAGATTTCATGGTAGTCTTTTACAAATTCTGGTACTTCAGCATTAAAGTTATTAAGAACAAAAAGCAATTGTATAAAGATACTAAACATTATATCAAATTGAGTTTATACTTAACATAACTTCTTGCTAACAAACTTACTTTCATTGGATTAGAAATTCGAACACGAGTTTCCATAATTTCAGAAGAAGGTACTTTTTTTAATTTTTTAAGTAATCTTTTATAATAACGATAGGCTACATAAACTCCAAACTTAGCCTCTACTGGCAATCTCAAAATCCCATGTTCAAAAGCACATTCAAAATCTTTCTCTATCTCCTTAATAATTGCCGCCTTCGAATTTTGATTTAGTTCTTTTAAATTTACATTCGGAAAATAAGATCGATGTAATGTTTGCATATCATCTTTTAAATCACGTAAAAAATTAACTTTTTGAAACGCAGAACCTAATCGCATAGCTGCTTCTTTTAACTCTTCATATTTTTGTTGGTTTCCTTTTACAAAAACCTTTAAGCACATTAGGCCCACGACATCTGCAGAGCCATAAATATATTCTTTATATTCTTCTTCTGTTTTATATTCTGTTTTATATAAATCTGCCCTCATACTTTTTAAAAAAGCCTGCACCAGATCATCTGTAATATCATATTTACTAACAGTAGAGATAAACGAGTTTATAATTGGATTTAAGCTGATTCCCAATTTTTTGGATTCATAATACTCTTTTTCAAAATTGTTTAACAACAGTTCTTTTTCATATCCATGAAAAGAATCCACAATTTCATCGGCAAAACGTACAAAACCATAAATATTATATATTTCTGAACGAATCTTTGGAGATAGCATTTTAGTTGCTAATGAAAAAGATGTACTATATTTACGAGTTACTAGTTTACTACATGAATAAGACACCTCATCAAACAAATATTTCATACTAGTTATATTTTAAGATTAAATCTGAAGCTATTTTACCCGATATCAATGAAGGGGGTACACCTGGTCCTGGTACAGTTAATTGCCCAGTAAAAAACATGTTTTTGACTTTGTTACTTTTTATTTTTGGTCTTAAAAAGGCGGTTTGTGTTAAAATATTTGCCAAACCATATGCATTACCCTTATAAGAATTATAATCTTTTATGAAATCGTTTACACAAAAGCTTTCTTTAAACAAGATGCTTTCTTTTAAAGATTGATTAGTTAGTTTTTCCAACCTTTCAATAATTACACTAAAATAGTGCTCTCTTATTTCGGGAGTATCTTCAATACCAGGTGCCAAAGGAATTAAAAAAGTCGCAGATTCCTTATTACTAGGGGCAAAAGAATCATCCGTAATAGAAGGAAAACTAGCGTAGAACAATGGTTTTTCTGGCCAACTTGGTGAATCATAAATGGTTTTTGCATGTTTATCAAAATCTGTATCAAAAAACAAAGTATGATGACATACGTCTTTCACTTTTTTATTAAAACCAACATAAAACAATAATGACGATGGGGCAAAAACTTTTTTGCTCCAATACTTCTCAGAATACTGTCTAAATTTTTTAGGAAGTAACTTTTCTGTATGATGATAATCTGCTCCACTTAATATAATATCTGCAGGAAAAGAATCACCATTTACTACCAGTCCACAAGCTTCTCCAACAGGATTTACCATGATTTTTTCGACATTTGAATTCGTTTTAAATTCAACTCCCAAGCTAGTTGCTAATGAAACCATAGCTTCAATCACCTTATACATCCCCCCTTTTGGGTGCCATGTTCCTAAACCAAAATCGGCATAATTCATAAAGTTATAAAACGCAGGTGTATTAGATGGCTTAGCTCCTAAAAACAAAACTGGAAATTCTAGTATCTGAATCAACTTTTTACTTTTTATCTTCTTTCTTACCTGTTTGCGTATTGTGGAAAAAAACTGAGTGATTTTTCCAATTGTAACAGGAGTAATCAATTCTAATGGCGAAGCTCCAGGTTTATACACTAAGTCATTTATAGACACATCGTAATTATATTCTGCTGATTTCAAAAAAGTATCTAAATGGATAGAACTTCCTTTTTCCTCTGCTTCAAAAACTTGATAAATATCTTTCAGACTTCCTGGAATAGTTATCGAATCTTCCTTATCAAAATACACTTGGTAAGCAGGATTCAACCTTTCTAAGATATAATAATCAGATGGTTTTTTTCCGAAATCAGCAAAAAATTTCTCAAAAACATCTGGCATCCAATACCATGTAGGACCAATATCAAATGTAAATCCATCTCTTAATAACTGCCTTGCACGACCACCTAGCGTTGAGTTTTTTTCTAAAACAACGACTTTGAAACCTGACTTTGCCAAATAACATGAAGCCGACAAAGAGGAAAAACCGGAGCCTATTACATATATTGTTTTCTTCATAATGTTTAACAAATATAACAAAAGATTAAACAAAATAAAAATCTAAAGCCAGAGCCTATAATTTATCAATTAATTTTTCCATAGACGAGCACACTGAAATATCCGCTAAAAACTCCATGTTTTTTACCTGCATAGCTTTTCTCCCAACAGCCACAAAACTATGCTTAGTTTCTTTGAGCATATCTTCAATTTTTTGAAAAAATTCAACAATTTTATCATCATATGGTTGAACAGTCAATGCAGTGAAGAAGTAAACTTTAGTATCACTTTCTATAAAATAATTAAGATTATTCAACGGCAGACTTTGTCCTAAATAGATAGTCCTATACCCTCTTAAAACCAATTCATAGTTTAAATACATTAGACCTAATTCATGTATTTCATTTTCTGGTAAAAAGAGCACATAAGTAGTATCCAAATTGGCAGTAAAATATTCAAGTTTCTCAGTATTAATTTGAATTTTTTGCGCAATCAAACTAGACATAAAATGCTCATGAGCAGGAGATAAAGAATCTGTTTGCCATAACAAACCGATATGATTCAAAAAAGGAATAAACACATCTTTAAAAACCTCTCTAAATGTTTTTTTTTGTAATAATTTGTTATAAGTATTATTAAACAAGACCTTATCAAATTGAAACATGGCCAATTTTAGAGAATTAATAGCATCATCATTTATAGCTATTTTATAGGCTAGTTCTCTTGCGTATACCAAAATAGTCTCATGAGACATTTCTGCTATTTTTGATATCTTGTATTTATTCTTTTTTAATAAAACAATGTTTAACAACTTTTGCAAACTCTCTAAAGAATAATACCTAATATTTGTATCCGATCTTTGAGGAGACAATAAAGCATACCTTTTTTCCCAAATACGAATAGTATGTGCTTTTATTCCTGAAATATTCTCAAGATCTTTTATCGTGAAAAAGGTCTTTACATTGTTCAACTTATTACTTATTTTGTTAAACAAATATAAAGCTTTAAGTAATTACAAAAGAGTTATTGTCGGATTTTTTGATCCTTATCAAGGTCTTATAGACAGGTTTCTATTCTTTATTAACTTCATTCCAATAATAACTGTCGGGATATGGTCTTTTTCCGAAAATTGCAGTACCCACTCGTATCATTGTACTACCCTCTGCAATTGCTAATTCTAAATCGTTAGACATTCCCATAGAAAGTTCATTGAAACTTGAATTAGGTAGTTGTAACTCTAAAGCTTTCAATTGAATTTCTTTTAAACGTTTAAAACAATCTCTAACTTTATCATTCTTTGAAGAAAGTACCCCAATAGTCATCAACCCTTTGATATGCAGTCTCGGGTATTTTGAAACTTGTTTTATAAATTCTAAAGCCTTTTCTGGTGGAATACCAAACTTACTATGTTCATAAGAGGTATTAACTTGTATAAAGATATCAATATTCCGGTTATCGTATTCACAGCGATTTTGTAGTTTTTCTACAAGCCTCATTCGGTCTATAGATTGTATAAGGTCGGCATATTTTAGCACATATTTAACTTTATTAGTCTGTAGGTGACCTATCATATGCCAAATACAGTTTTGAGGTTTTAATACTTCAAATTTCCCTTCTGCTTCTTTGACTTTGTTTTCGCCAATTAGTGAATATCCTGCATCCACAGCAAGCTGTATTCTTTCTACCTCAACTGTTTTTGTCGATAATAACACTTTTACTTCTTTCGGATCTCGCTCAGAATAAAGACAAGCTGATTTTATCCGATTTTCTAGAATACTGAGGTTTTCTTTAATGAGATTCTTCATTAATATTTGTGTTTTTTATGCTATTGATTTTCTCTCCTTCATCTAGTACCATTTTCTTCACTTCATTTATAACTTTTACTTTTGCCTCAGCATATGATATTTGGTAAGATCTCTTTATATCCTGAAAGCGTGAAGGATAATTAGATAATTGGTTCTCATAGTATCGATCTAGTAAGTCATTAGTAGGTAATGTAAATTCTACCTTATGTTCAAAACGCCTAATTAATGCATGATCAATTAACTGTAATTGGTTGGTAGCTGCTATTAGCAGAATGTTTTTATCTAGCTTATCTATAAGTTGTATTATGGCATTTGCAACTCTTCTCATTTCTCCTGATTCTTTACTATCTCTTTCTCGAATGGTAGCAAGCGAATCAAATTCATCTAGAAATAATATTGATTTAGAGATTTTCGCTTTTTGGAAAAGGTTGGATAAATTTTGAGCAGTCTGCCCAAGTTTTGCAGAAACAATTGACGTCAGATTTACAGTAATTAATTTTCTGTCTAATTCTGAAGCTAAAGCCTGGGCTGCAAAAGTTTTACCACATCCACTAGGTCCAAAAAACAATAATTTACGGCTTACTGGCAAATTATACTTATCCAGTAATTCTCTTTGGTTGTACTCTTTTAGAAAAAGAGCAAGTTGAGTAGATATTTTGTCATCAGCAAAAACATCGTTCAAACGATATTTTTCGGTACTCTCAAAAAAAGTAGTATTATATGTCATTGATATAACTTTATAACTTAAAGTTTTGTTTTTATTACTCTTATTTTAGCAAATTATGTAATGGAGTTTAGATATATCTCTTAAATAAATCGACTACGACTAGATTGTTTTTATAGGTAAAATAACGTAGTAGTCTATTACCATTACTAGAATTGAGATAATTACATAAATCAACTACTTCCTAAGCAACTTCAAAAAAGGGGGTTGTTTAAGAAAAAAGTAATCTAGAAACAATCATTTTGTAGTACTACTATTTAACGCTATTATGGATTAGCTTCTTCATATTCAGGGCAATCTAACCGTATTTCAACATCCAAAAGCTCTGCCTTTAACAGGTTACAATAATGTCCCTTCTTTTTAGCCTCATAAAATGTGCACCCAAAACATGTTCTTTGCACAGTAAGAACTCCGATACGATTTAATTGATAAATTAATTTAGTTAGTGTTTTATACACAGATTTCAGGTCTTCTTCTTCAACTTTAGCCAATTGTTCCTTTATGGGGTCAGTAAAATTTTCTGTTTCACTAACTATCTTTTTTCCTTTAAGAGACAACATCAACGTATAACTTCTATTATCTTCAGAAGAATTATCTTTTATTAATAAATCTTTTTTTACCAGTATACGTATTGCATCACTAATTGTTGGTTTTGTTACATTAAACTCTTTTGCCAAATAGCTTACACTACATAATTCTTGTTTGTGATAAGCTATAAAATTAAGAATCTGTATTTGAATTGGACTTAATTTCAGTTTTTTGGCTTGCTCCCAGAGTAGTACCTTAAATACTTCTGAAAGTCTACTCAAACCAACAGTAATCTTTGAATTTAAATCCATACAAATTATTTATTATTATTTGTTCAAAGTTAACAATCCTAACCAAATGTATCAATAAGGCTTTTTAACTTGGCTGTGATCATGTTAAACTCAACATGGCCGAACTGTTCAAACAAAATTTCGTAACTATCATTAAAAACAAGTATAGAAGGCGTTCCTTTTAACTGATTCAACGTAAATGTTAACGCAATTCTTTCTTGTGATTTTAGATAGGCAATTACTTTATTAAAAAGTGCACGTTGTTCAAACTCTGGCCAAATCTTATAATTTGGATTTGTTTTACAAATTTTGGCTGCCGCTATAGAAAAATCAAATGATTGATCAGCGGTTTTATCCATTGCTACAGGAAAATCTATACTATTAGGATAGTGATTAAAACCTTGCTCAATCATAGCTTTTTTGGTTTCTCCTACTACTTCTCGGGTATTGATTAATAGATTAGTATTTGTTGCATTATTATAATCAAAATCTTCAAAAGCAGTAGAAAGCCCTAAAAAGGAGATGTCTTTATTGAATTTTTTATATAACTCATTTACTAATGGGATTCCATACAAAAAACAGCCAGGGCAATTCACCTGAAAAACAAAAAGGAAATTTAATTTTCTCAAATTAAACTCTCCTTGCAGAATCTGGTCAAAATTTAAATCTAATTTTTTCAAAACTTTATTTTTTCCAATAATTGTTCGCCGCAGATACTGTTTTAAAATGCAAAGCTATCACTTGTGATGCTGCCGTTAATCCATTGGCACTATTTGCATAATCTCCTCTTAATTCTTTTAATACATCAACATTAGGTTGTGTATACTTAACCCCCATTCGAGATAATTTTATAGCCAGTTCAAAACCTTCTTGTGGTGTTTTGGTCTGCAAACTATTTAGCCAAATTTCTTGATTCATCACATTTGTTTTTTAAGGAGTTAATTACAATTTTCCATTTCTATGATGTAAAACCCTTTTTCTATTATTTCCTTTTCCACTTGTACCGGAGCTGTCTCCATATGACAAAAGTTACATTCTTTGGTTGTTAATTTAAAGTTTGAAATTCCTTTTTGAGTCAAATATTTTTTACCATATGCATATACTTGTTCTAGAGAAGTATTGTCTTTAACAAGAATATCGAAATGCATTGTGTTATCTTTTTCTTTTGGTACATAAGTATCGTAAACTAAGACTTTCATATTTTTTTGTGTTTTTGTTTAAAAAAGTAAGCGGTGTAGCACTAACACCGCCTACATAACAATAATGTTTAAACTTAGTTTAGCCTTTTACATCTGCCATAGATGCTCCAAAATTAAGGTGTAATACATTGCCATTTGGAGTAAGAAGTGCCGGTACAGATTTAACTCCCGCATTTTCAGCCTCTCCAATACGATCTCTAACCTCACCGATATTAACTATTTCTACGTTTTCGTTTCCTAGTAGGTTTATAATATCATGCTCTGCACTGGTACAAACTGAACATCCTGCGTGATAGAAAATTGATTTACTCATGATTTTAATTAATTTTAAGGGTTTACATTTATTAATAATTGATCTTTTTCACTTTGTATGGAAGAGATAAATCTCCAGATGCTACACTGTATACAGCATACACTCCTAGCATTGGCATATTTTTCTCTTTCCACTTTGTATTTACTTCCATATAAGCGGCAACACCATCAAAAGAAAAATCTGTTATATTATTCATTCTGAATTTTGGGACTACTGTTTTAATAGTATTTCCTTTAGTAATCACATTATATCCAGGTGAATCCATATACATTGGCATTCCTGGATTGGTAGCAGGAAGCCTTACTGTTTTATTCTCTGTATCAAAAGTTTTTACACTTAGTCCACCAGGCACTCTTTCATCTTTGACCAAAACAACCCAATGTGGATGCCATATGATACCATCATTGGCATAGTTAAAATCAAAATCTTCATCCCATAGCGGTGTATCGTCAAAATCTGGATGTGAAGTCAAAGCTAAAGCTACTATTCCCTCCGTTTTAGAAAAGCCAACATCAGTCGATTTCAAACTTGTTGGAAATACATAGCCCAATACTGGAGCACCATCAACACTACCTACCGCCGTAGGTTTATTTTCACCAGCTTTTCCTTTAACCTGAATCTCAAAAATATGATGCTCAAGATCCTCATCATATGTAACTTTTGCAGCAGTAATCTTTAAATCATCAGAAGATTTAAATGATGGATCTTCATTTGTCTTAACCTGCGCTTTACAAGAAACAACCGTAGATATCAATAAAAGTAGTAATAGATAGTTTTTCATTTTCATATTTTTATAATTTGAATTCAAATATAATTAGGATTCCTAACTATATAAAATCAAACCATATATTTAACACTTGTTTAACATAAAAAAGCGAGAATCTCTACAAAGAGATCCCCGCTTTTCAAGCATCAGGAAATAAAAATCACGCATTACCCTGGTTCCAATAATCCAAGACAACTATTTTTGTTATTGCAAAAGGGGTATTATCTTTTTTCTATTAAAACGAGTTGCAAATTCCAAAGCCCTAATATTAGTTGCGTCATCGCACTCTTCCCTTTTGATTAAAATCTCAGAGATTTTGTCTTCTGCTGCCACAATAGCTCCCATTAGCGCAGTATTTCCTCTTTTATCTTTTAAGCATAGATCCGCTCCTTTAGCCAAGAAAAACTCAACAACTTCTCTCTGTCCATTATATGCAGCTATCATTAACCCAGTATAACCATTCTCTCCTTGATAGTTTATATCTACTCCCGAATCAATAAACTTTTTTAACAACTCCATATCCGCTACTCTTGCTCCATGAAAAAAAGATTTTTCTAATTCTTGTTGCACTGTCAACTCGCTTTGAGCTCTTGTGATTTGAATACATGTTGTACACATTAAAATAGCAACTATGCCCCACTGTTTATATTTGATATTATTTCTCATCTCTCAATTCTATACTTATTGTTTACTATACATTTCTTTAGACAGTTTAAGTCCATTACCTACACGCATACCATAATCCTTATCTGCTTTATATAAAAAGCTCACCATTTTTGCTTGTACATTGATATCTTTTACTTTGATCAAAGCACTAACCCAATTCTTTATGAGATTGTCTTTTTCTGATTTTGTATATCCTCTATACAAAATTCCAGCTTGATAAAAATCTCTTGGTCTTTGAATTTCTTCTCTCACCATATACCCTTGGATTAGCCTTTTATCTTCTGCCTTAAATGTGGTTGTTAATTTACTTTTGTGGCTTGGAAAATAGTTGATATCACCAGTTCTTTCTTCAAAATTCATAGAACCATCAATATGATAATTTTTCACTTTAACTAGTGGCCTATTTGCAGGTAACAATTGATGATTTTTACCCAGGCGATACATTTGCGCATCGGCATAAGAGAAGTTTCTTCCCTGAAGCATTTTATCAGGAGAGAATCCTATCCCTGGCACTACTCGAGAAGGAGCAAAAGCGGCACTTTCTGTATACTGAAAAAAGTTTGGAGGAATACGATCCAAGACCAAAGTCCCTACCTTAAATTCTTCTACATCAAACCACTGCTTGGTATCATCAAAAATATTAAAGTCATACTTATTGATATCCTTGTTTGGAATTACTTTGACCATTAAATCCCATTTAGGAAAATTCCCTTTGGCAATATTTTCATATAAATCACGAGTCATATGATTAAAATCTTTTCCTTGCACCTTTACCAGTTCATCTGCCGATAGGTTTTTAATTCCTTGATGAGATTTAAAATGAAATTTCACCCAATGAATATCTCCCTTATCATTTATAAACTTGAAGGTATTTACTCCAAAACCGTCCATTTCTCGATATGATTTAGGAGTCCCATTATCAGAAAACAGCCATGTAAGTGTCTGAGTAGCTTCGGGAGTTAGAGAAAAATAATCGAATATGCGATTTTCATCTTGCAAATTCGTTATAGGCGAAGGTTTATTTGCATGGGTAAAATCAGGGAATTTAATGGCATCTCTAATAAAAAATGTAGGTATATGATTCCCTACTAGATCCCAATTTCCTTCTTCTGTATAAAACTTAATAGCAAACCCTCTAGGGTCTCTAGCTGTTTCTGGGGATCCTTTAGAATGAATAACACTAGAAAACCTAACTAGTACAGGTGTTTTTTTATTTACTTCCGAAAATATTTTGGCTTTTGTTAACTCATCAATATTTTTTGTAGTTATAAAATATCCCTGTGCTCCCGTACCTCTTGGGTGCATTACTCTCTCAGGTATCCTCTCTCTACTAAAGTGTTGTAGTTTTTCTATCAGATGCACATCTTCTAGCAAAACGGGACCTGTTTTTCCGACAGTTAAAGATTCCTTATCTCCGTTTAAAGGCGTTCCTCCGCTTGAGGTCATGTTGTTGTCACTTGTTTCTTGGGCAAAAGTCAATATTGACATTGCCATGAATGCGCAGATTATAATCGATTTTTTCATTTCAAATTTAGAAATTAGTCTCCCAGCCCCTGCCTTTTTCAAGACTCTGTAGGAGTTATATTTATTACTTATTTAATTATTAAATACTACTTATGATTATACCATATCCAATTTGGTAAGCTCTATCCCTAATGCCTTAGCAACACCTTTTCCATATTCTGGATCAGCCTTGTAGCAATTAGAAATATGGCGCTCTTGTATAAATTTTTCTGCTCCGCCGACTGACCTTGCTGTATTTTCAAACAACATTTGTTGTTGCTCGGGTGTCATAATTCTAAACAGATTTCCTGGTTGTGTAAAATAATCGTTATCATCTTCTCGAAAATCCCAATGATCACCTACCTCTCCAATTTCTAATGGCGGTTCGGAATACTGCTTTTGCTCTTGCCATTTCCCATAACTGTTTGGTTCATAATGCACTGTTCCACCACCATTTCCATCTACTCGCATAGCTCCATCCTTGTGATGGTTATGGAATGGACATTTTGGGGCATTTACAGGGATTTGATAATGATTAACACCCAAACGATAACGTTGTGTATCACCATAAGAAAATAAACGTCCTTGCAACATCCTATCTGGAGAAAAACTAATACCAGGAACTACGTTTGCCGGATTAAAAGCAGATTGCTCTACTTCTGCAAAATAATTATCCGGATTTTTATTCAATTCTAAGACTCCCACATCTAGCAATGGGTAATCACTATGAGGCCATACTTTTGTTAAATCAAAAGGGTTAAAACGATACTCTTTGGCATCTTCTTCAGGCATAATCTGGATTTTTACATTCCATTTTGGAAAATCCCCCTTTTCAATACTATCAAATAGATCACGTTGATGACTTTCTCTGTCTTTACCCACTAAAACTTCAGCTTCATGATCTGTTAAACACTCGATACCTTGTGCAGTTTTAAAATGAAATTTTACCCAAAAACGTTCATTTTTTTCATTTATAAAACTAAATGTATGACTACCATAGCCATTCATATGGCGATAAGATTTTGGAATACCTCTTTCACTCATAGTCATGGTAACTTGATGCAATGATTCTGGTAATAATGTCCAATAATCCCAATTATTATTGGCACTTCGCAAATTTGTCTTGGGATCTCTTTTTACAGCTTTGTTCAGATCAGGAAACTTATAGGGATCTCTTATAAAAAAAATCGGGGTATTGTTACCTACTAAATCCCAGTTTCCTTCTTCTGTATAAAATTTTACGGCAAAACCACGGATATCTCTTTCTGCATCGGCAGCACCACGTTCTCCAGCTACAGTAGAAAAACGTAAAAAAGTGTCAGTTTTCTTTCCTATTTCAGAAAATATCTTTGCTTTGGTATATTTGGTAATATCATGTGTTACTGTAAAAGAACCATAGGCTGCCGACCCTTTTGCATGCATACGCCTCTCTGGAATAACCTCTCTATCAAAGTGTGCCATTTTTTCTAAATACCACACATCTTGTAGTAACATTGGTCCACGCTTTCCTGCTGTTTGTACGTTTTGATTTTCTGCAATCGGTTTTCCTGAAACCGAAGTTAGTTTGTTTTGATGATCATTCATAAGTTGGAATTTTATGGATTAAAAAACGTTGTTGATTGATCACAAATAAAGACAATGTTAGCTATCCTAACAATAAAATCAAATATTTTAAACAGATAACACTATAACTATAATCTATTGTAAAAAAAATTGTAATTACAAAAACAAATACTGAATTTTAGCAAACACTTTATATAAAATCTACTTCTAATTCAAAACTTACTTTTCTATTAAGTTGTATATGAAGATTAAGAATCTGCCCACTTTAATATCCCCTTTACTGGGTATTTTTTCTACTTAACACAAAGTGTAGATTTACATCATAATATATCATTAAAGCCGATGTTTACTATATAAACATTCGGTTACAGATGTTGTGGTGCAGCACCAGAGTAGAATTATTAATCAATAACACATATCATGAAAACGAGTAGAAAGTATACAAGAGAACTATATAGGCAATTTAAGTATTTAGCCACTTGGTTACCAGGAACACCCTTGGCATTGGGTGATATAGGTTTAATGAGAGGAAGAGAATTCACTAAGATTGGTAATCTTAGTGATGATAAGTTCAAAGTTGATTTTGATATAGAATATGACAAAACACCATCATCAATAAGTCACTCATCAAAAGGAGCAGTTACTTTGACAGCCAAACTTTCGGGAACAGTATCTCCTTCGTATAGTACTTTAACAGATTTGGATGCAGGGTTTAATGTTTCTTTTTCAAAAGAAAACGCAATTCTATTTAAAGCAAACGGAACTTATAACCATTCTATTAAAGATCAAATTAAATTGGGCGATACCATTTTGGATCTGTACAAAAATGGAAAGTGGGATAAAGATTATGTTATTATAACAGAATTAGTAGTTGCCGATAGTTCTACTATTCTAATTTCTAGCGAAAAAAATGGTGCAATCGATATTAGAGCAAATGGTAATATTGGTACCAGCGCTCTTGATATAGCGGATGGTTCATTAGAATTAGGTGCAACTTTCTCTAAAGGTTTAAGTACAGAACTGATATCCAAGAAAGGATTAACACCATTGTTTAAGGTTTCAAAAATCAAAACACCGTTTCTATCTTCTCCAATATTTGAAGTAAGTAAAATCAGAAGCTATAAGATGATGGAAGATAATTATTCTCCTATTGACAATGATATCAATTACTTCGCAGAAGTAACATTCGATGATGTTGATGATTTTGAAGTATAGAACTTTTACCAAAAACGCACCTACTAATAAAAGACTTAGTTAGATCTTCTTTTGTATTTTAACTAGCTTGTAATACGTAATAGTTTAAACAATCAGTACTTTTTTCTCCGAAGAAAACTTAATAGATTTTTTTTTACTTTTCAAGTAACATATTTTTCTTAGTTTACCTCTTATTCTTAAAAGATAAATAGTAAATTCACTTTTCTTCGGGGTTCAATCAAAATTCATTAAAAATGAAAAGGGGTATCGTTTTACAACTATTTATATTTCTGTGTAGTGCTAACTTATTAATAGGGCAAAGCTCTAAAGATTCTTTGAATATTAAAACTACCTATTCTGATTTTAAAGAATATTACCCCATACATGTAAAACCATCAATAAGTTATTTATCCAACACCAGTGAATTTGAAGATATTCTTTTTGATGCCAAACCAATCGTTTATTATAGTTTCTATAATAATATGCGTCATATCATGCAAAACTCTGATCATAAGCTTAGTTATGCAGCTTATGCACTTTTTCAACCCCATATCAGAATGTTTTCAGAGAATTCATTACCTGTAAAGACTCCTTCTTATAGATTATTGTTTGGTTTTCAGGGATTAGTTAAAACTCAAAACAACAATTTTTTTGCCTGGGCATTAGAATCAGGGCATTACTCTAATGGGCAATCAGGATGTGCTTTTGGAGCGGGGTTAGAAGATGAATCAGAGGAGTGTCGCCAAATACATCTAACTATAAATGATCAATCCAACCTTTCTGCACTTTTAAATAGAACTAATGGTAATTTCTCTACTAATATCACCAAACTATCTGCTAATTTTAGATTAAACAACTTAAACAAAGAAGATAAGCCATATAAAGTACATTCTTTTTCAGTATCCTGGGAGTTGTATCACAATTTAATGTTTGGTTTTATCGACAAAGGTGGATATTCTGATTTTGATATTGATATCTATGGACGAAATCGATTTGGTTTTGAGTATGAATTCATTCACACCTATACACAGAAAATAAGATATTCTCTTGGTGTAAAAACTGAGATTATCCAAGGTGCACATCCATTTGTAGAGCCCTTTAGAGGTGAATTAAATTTTACATGGTATCCTTTTAATAGAGATATTGGGGTATTTGCAGCATTTATAACTGGTCATGACAATTATAATTATCGTCTTGTAGATTCTGGCAATCAATTTAGTGTTGGTATTACCTGGGATTGGTTCACTCCTTTTGAAATTAAAAGAGCAGAACAGATTAAGAAGCATCAAAAAAAGACTTACTAAATAGTTGAGTGTTACTAATTCTTAGGATGTAACTTCTATAAAATTAGTCCATATCTATCTTTAATTTGTTAATTTTCGCATAACCCACTCAATAGGTCCATGCTTCATATATTTTTTAACAATTATTGAAAAAATAATACATCCTACAATAAATAACAATGCGAAAAAAAATGAGAAATTTATTGAATATTGCCCCATTTCAGTAACTCCAATTGCTTCTACTATTCCGATTCCTAATACAACATGAGCAATATAAAATGTTAATGCTAACTGCCCTGTATTCTTTAGAACCTGTATTGCTTTTGACTTTTTATATTTTTTTGAAACCAAAATACATACCGAAATAGTAAATATAGCTATACTACTACCCGAAATCATGTATAATGGTAGCGGAGGCATTGGTTTTGTACCCAATATTGAAATCAGCTCAATCCGAGTTTCCTGACCCCCTTCCGGAATACATAACATAGAAAAATATGACACAAATTGAGCACATATAAATACGGAAAAACTAACCCATATAGCTTTTTTAACAGTATCATTATTATCTAATTCCATTTTACCAAACCACATACCGATTAGCATAAAAGCACTCCAAGGAATTACTGGATGAAAACCATTAAAAAAGAGATTCCTAAAAAAGCCTGCAGTAGTCCATAAGTCTTCATATTCCATTACTGTATAATCCCAACCAATATCATAATCCCAAATTATCATAAGTATTGGATAAAGAACTATTAAACTTGCAGAAAATAGCATCAATACAGTTTGAGTACTTCTTAATAAAACTATTGCTAATAGCATATATACGCCATAAAAATGCAAAATATCAGCAGGCCATATTAGTGAATAAGAAAGTCCTACTAAAAACAGGAACAATGCCTTTTTAAAAAGCTTTTTTTTAATTTTTAGTATACCTGCTAGGTTATAGTTTTGTAACGAACCTTTGGACATTAACGCAATACCTACTCCTGCCAAAACCACAAAAGTCGAAGCTGCTTTACCATCCAAGATATTTAAAATCGTAGCCAATCCTTGATTACCATAATTTCCAAATGTCATCTTGAAATTAACTATAATCATCCCAAATATTGCAAATGCTCGAGCTACATCTATTCCTATAATTCTATTTTGCATACATCCTAGTTTTGTTAAATAAATGTAGCTATCACACTAAGATTAATCATTGTTCAAATTGGACATTGTACCATTTACACCTGCGTCGATAGTATATCAAATACAATTGTCGATTCGCAATGCTATTATTTTACGGGGATGTAAATTTCTGTGAGTAGATCTTCTTGGGGAGTATTAGATTCGTCATTCAAATAAAACTCTAAAGTGGGTTTGTCTTCAAACTCCAATTGTACCTCGGTCATCCAATGAGCATAAATATGGTTATAGGTATCTGCACAAGATTCATGACTACCTTTATGGATAAATTTAGCATACTTTTGGTGCTCAATTCGCTTTGTCTTAAAAAGTCCTTTTAAAGAAAATTCTACTTCTTTTTCTAGCACAATTGCTGCATTGTACCTACACTGTAATGCATCAGTAATTTGATCATCATCCAATATTTCTCCCATTATAAGGGTCTCATCATTTAAAAGACCTTTTTTTAATGCATAGGATGCCAATTGATCCCACACTTTTTTTAATTCTTTCAAGTTTTCATAAGACCCCTGATAGGTCAAATACAGAACTTCAAAACTTGGGATTTCTTCAATTTTAAAATCAAGAACTTTTTTTTGTGCCGTATCTAAAGGAAAAATAGCTTTTTGCGTAATGTATTGTTTAAGTTCATGAGTACTCCTGAAGTTGGAAGGTGAACATTTAAATTGTTTATTGAATGCCTTACTAAAAGCAGCGATATCACTATACCCTATTTCGAAAGCTATATCAGAAATACTTTCATCAGAAAATTTTATGTACTCGGCAGCCTTTTCTAACTTAACTCTTTTTACATATTGCCCTATTGTTTCGTGATGCAAGGCTAAAAATATTCTATTGATGTTTCTATAAGAATAATATGATATCTCTTCTATGTCTTTTATATTAATCTCTTCTTTAAACTTCTTGTCTATAAAATCGATCAATCTTTTGTATCGTTCTAGCTGTGTGGGGTTTTCCATTTTTATCAATTTATACCATAAAGAACAAAGATATGCTAGAGCATTATGCATCTATTTGTTCATTTTGGACTTTATTTCTGATCTCTCCCAGTAGTATGCATGTGTTTAGTTATTACATAAATCAGTTCGTATATACATTCAGTCTATTTTACATGATTAGTATAGCCTTCCTTTTCTCTAAAACCCATGCTTTTATGCTTTTGTCTAAAATGGACAAACTGCATACTCTATTCTCCTCATAATTTTGGACAAAGTTTTAAAAACAAAACCTAATGTATAACAAAATAGTAATTTCTATAACATTAATATTCCTTTCTTCAATGAATTGTACAAGTGCTCAAGGAATCGAAAAAAACAACTTGTTAGAAAACTGGCATTTGGATCATTACAAAATTGGTAGTAAAGAATACCAGCCATCCAAAAGAGAAAAAAATGATTATCTCTTTTTAATA
Organism: Aquimarina sediminis; assembly: GCF_002895435.1. GTDB lineage: Bacteria > Bacteroidota > Bacteroidia > Flavobacteriales > Flavobacteriaceae > Aquimarina > Aquimarina sediminis. Next base: position 205,489 of record NZ_POYJ01000005.1, on the reverse strand, counting down.
AAAGACATGACTTTTTCTTCTGTATCAGCAGGAAAAAAGGAAACCGGAACCTGGAAACTAAATATAAATGGCGGATACATTGTTATGACAGATAACAATGGGGAGAAGGTAAAAGCGTATATCATAACCTTAACTTCCAAAACACTCATATTGAAATATGATATCGAAGAAATTAGAGAAGTAGAAGTGCATTATAGCAATCGATCATAAACCACATTATTATGAATCTCTATAAGTCTGTTTTTGCATCTTTTATGATAGTAACCAATATTTTTTCTCAAGAAAAAATCACCCTAAATACTGTTCCTTTTGAAACTGATAATGTATTCATGTACATTAAAGATGTTATTGATGAGCGAGAAAACAAAATTTTAGGAGAGATAGAAAACGAAATCGGAAAGACAACTATCCTTAAACTACACCCAAATGCATCACAAGCAATTCAAAATTTTATGGATACTTCCTTTCCTTATTCCGAGAATGCCAAACCTATTTATATTAAAATAAAGGCGTTACAAATTCAACAGTCACAAAGTAGTATTAACGATTTAACTACAAGAGTTCATATTAACTTGGTTTTTTTAGAAAAAAACAACAATGTATTAAAAGAACTTTATACCGAAAGTCACTATGAAGAACAAGTTTTTTCTATATCAAACAAAATCGATGTTTTTGACACTCATGAAAAAAGAATTAGGGCTGCACTAGAGCATTGTATACAAAGTTTTATAAACGATTACTCAAAAGAACATAGTCATAACAAGGAAACAAAAAACAAAATTCATAACACACCTAAATCTCAATATAATACTCAGTTAGGTAACTGGTATAATATCTTAACGTATAAAAGAGCCTATAGCAAGCATACAGAAGGATGGAAAATAAACTATGTCGGTTTCGCTGATAGTGACAAAGACTTTATCATTCCTTTTGTATTGTCATATGATAGATATAGTATAAAACCCAAGTCGCTAAAGGACAAAGGGTATAAATCTGTTAATTCATATACATTGGGAGGTGGTTTTGATGGATATCTAAAAGTGCATCCTGGTGTTTATCTCAACCTAGGTATAGAAATTCCTATTGGCATCGAAATCTCAAAGACTACCAAAGATAAAAAGAATCACAATTTCTTGATCGGAGTAGGCACCAAACAAGGGATTAAAATAATCCCCTGGAAAGATCATGGAATTACTATCGGAGCAGGCTTATTTCAACAAATACAAACATCCAAAATATATAGCAAAAATTTCGGATTTGAATTAGAGCTCGGTATAAACTTTTAGGCTATCTGGTCGCATTATTACTCGCAAACAAATTTTATAACTACAAATAATTAATTTAAAAATGATGAAAACAATCAAATTAGTAACATGTGCATTATTATTGGGAATAATTACTTCGAATGCACAAGAAAATCAAAATCAAGGTATAGAATTCGGAATTAAAGGTGGTATAAACCTTACCAAATTCAGGAAAGAATCTTCAAAATTCAAAACTGGTCTAATAGGGGGGCTTTTTATACGGTATCAGATTTCTGAAAAATTTACATTTCAGTCTGAAGCATTATATTCGGTTCAGGGAGCTAAGTCAAAAAATACTTCTAATAAAATAAAGCTTAATTATATTACCGTAATTCCTGCACTAGTCAAATTCTTTCCAATAAACAAATTAAGTTTAGAAGCAGGACCTCAGATAGGCTATTTATTAGGAGGAAAAGGGCAAGGTTTTCAAAAAAATAACTATAAAAAAATTGATTACGGAGCAGCTATTGGTGTAGGGTACGCCATAACTCCTTCTATAGAAATTGGAGTTAGATATAATCTTGGCTTAGCCAATATTTCGAAAGTAAGTAATACTTCACTCAAAAACTCAGTATTTCAAGCTAGTGCCTCATTAAAATTATGATGTTCGATATGATGATATTAGTAAAGTTAATGGTGTGTTTTATGTTGATATTACTCAATACATATTTGTAATATCAAAAATTAGGAGGTCGAAACTAGAGGTTTCGGTCTCCTTAATTTAGTAAAGATAAGCTTTAAAAGAATATATCAGAATACAAAAGATAGCTCGTAAAGAAAGTATCAAGTCAATCTTATCTCGAAAAAAAATATAGTATTTTTGATAAGTTGTTAAAAACAAACAGAACTGTTCAAATATCTAATGGATGATTTATAGATTAAAAGTGTTTAAAAAAGTAGCTGATTGTTTAAGTTTTACTAAAGCTGCCAAAATACTTTTTATCACTCAGCCTGCAATTACGAAACATATTAATGAACTAGAAAAACATTTCGAAAAAGCATTATTTAACAGACACGGCAATAAAATAAGTTTAACAACAGAAGGTCAATTGTTACTACAACATACCAATAAGATCCTTAACTCTTATAATCAACTAGAGGATGACTTTTTAGCTTTAAATAGTAAATTACCCAATAAAATAACTATTGGAGCTAGCACGACTATTTCTCAATATATTTTACCAAAAATATTATCTAAGTTTAAAACTGTTTATAGTAATACGAACATTACTTTACTTAATAATAACTCAGAAAACATAGAATCTTCTATTATAAATAAGCAAGTGGATATTGGTTTTACAGAAGGAAAAACCTCGAATCCTTTGCTTCGCTACGAGACATTTGTTTTAGATGAAATTGTTCTAGCTACTAGTGTTACAAATACGACAATTAAAAAACCTGAGATCACTTTAGAAGAATTAAAAAACCTTCCCCTGATCGTAAGGGAAAAAGGTTCTGGCACTCAAAACATTGTAAAAGACTCTCTTTACAATAATAATATTGATATGAAACAATTATCAATAGAGATGACCTTAGGAAGCACAGAAAGCATAAAAACCTATTTAATGCATTCTAACTCTTATTCTTTTCTATCTATTCATTCCATTTCGAATGAATTAAAAAACAATAGGTTAAAGGTAATTGACATAACTTCTTTTGATATTAAACGTGTTTTTCATGTGGTTAATTTACACGGCGAATACTCTAATACGGTAGAAAAATTAAAGCACTTCTTCACTACCCATTATAACCTAATGGAATAAGCCATTACAAATTGTAATATCTTTTATTCTAGAAAAAAACTCAATTTTGTCTATATAATCCAATGATTATAAAGGCACATGAATATTCTGTTAAAAAGAAATCCTATTAACTTTATAAAAGCGACACTGTTTTTATTAATTGTAATTGCATGTCTTTTTTCAATTATAGAAGGTTCTACTGCTTTGATACTAGGCTTTATCTACTCGAACGCACCAGGGGCTTCTTTTCTAAAATTTAATTATAAGGTTATTAGCTTTTTATTAAAGTTTGCAATTATAGGTATTGGTTTTGGTCTTAACATCCAAGAAGCATTGACTATTGGTCAAAATGGCTTTATATACACTATGATCTTTGTGATTTTTGCCCTTTTCATTGGTATTATACTTGGTAAATTTTTTAAAGTAGAACAAAAAACCACATATCTAATTTCTTCTGGAACCGCTATTTGTGGAGGAAGTGCAATCGCTGCAATCGCTTCGACAATTAATGCCCCAAAAGAAAACATTTCTATTGCGCTGAGCATCATTTTTATTCTGAATGCACTAGCTTTGTTTATTTTCCCAATAATAGGACATACTGTAAATCTATCCGAATATCAATTTGGGTTATGGAGCGCAATTGCAATTCACGACACTAGTTCTGTAGTTGGTGCCGCTCAAATTTATGGAGAAGAATCTTTAAAAATTGCAACAGTTATCAAATTGGTTAAGACTTTATGGATTGTACCTGTTTCAATTTTTTCTTCTTTTTTCTTTAGAGGAAGCTTTAATTCAAAAAAAATACCATGGTTTATAGCTGTTTTTACCATAACTATAATTCTAAATAGTTATTGGTCCATACCTAACGTTATAACAACTACAGTCCAATCAATTTCAAAATCATTCTTTGTATTGGTTTTGTTTTTAATAGGAACAAATTTATCTATCTCTCATATAAAATCTGTGGGTTATAAGCCTGCAATTCTAGGAATATGTACATGGTTAATTATATCATCCATTTCTTTACTTATAATACTCTTCATTTAACCAATTTTATAATAAACCTATTTATTATTTACATTCTTTTGATCTCTCCATTATCTCTTGAATGGTACAACTTATAGCAACTAATGATTTTTAACCACCACTATAACCGATACTTTTAATTCCCTTGTTCTAAAAAAGTTAAACAAAAAACCTGTTCTAAATACCATGTCTCAATATATAGAAACTAAATAAAATGTTTTAGAACAGTAAAAAATAAGATATATTAGTCTTTCAAAATCGTAAATAAATGGTCAACTCATCAATCACATTATCGACTTGTAATAGGTTAATCATTTAGATCTTTTAGTGTATACAAAAAACATAATTTCATTTTTTAGAATCAAAGACCTACTTAAGAATTACAAATCATTTTGTAACTTTAATTAGAATTAACATATATATGTCTTTTACTTTAGAACAATTCGGAGTCTTATCTGAAAAAACATTACTTTTTCTTTTTGTTTTAGGAAAGGATGGAGAAATAATAGCTTCCAATAGCAGATGTGAAATATTGTTTCCCTTTGACAAAAACGAAATTGTAGGAAAATACATTACCGATTTTATGATAGATGATGATGTATCGGTTTTCATCAATTCTATGTCTAGTTTATCTGACAAGACCCCATTAATCAATAAATCCTTTCATTTTTCTTCGGAAAAAGAAGGAGTTCTAGCTTTAAAATTTGACCTTACTCTGCATAATAATTTGGTGTATGCTACCGGGATTGATACTACAAAAGAGTACAAAGAACACAAAGCTTTATTAACAATCTCTGAGCTTACCAAGACTGGAGCCTGGTATTTTAACCCCAGAAACGATGAAATGTACTGGTCAAAAGGATGTTATTTAATCAAAGAATCAGATCCCTCCGCTTCAATAACATCAAAAAATGGTGTTAGCTTCTATCCTGAAGAATCTAGTGATCAAGTAAAAGAGTATATAAACAGATTAATTAAGGACAAAAAACAATATACCTGTACCGAAAAAATAATAACAGAAAAAGGAAATGAAAAATGGGTTAAAATTGTCGGTCAACCAATTATATATAAAAATGAAGTTATCTATATAAATGGAACTATGACCGACGTCACAGACCGGTACAATTATATTAAAAAATTAAAATATAGTGAAGAAACAAAACAATTAGCCCTTAAAGGAATCCAATCTGGATTGTTTGACTATCATGTAAAAGAAAAAGAGGTTTTTTATAGTGTTGATTTTAAAAAAATGTTAGGGTTACCTCTAGATAAGGATTTTGTACCCGAAGAAGAGTTTATTAAAATGATACATCCTGATGATGTTGAAAAAGCAATTAAAAGGCAGCAAGATAATTTTAATAAAAAAAGTAAGTACTACTATAACTATTATCGAATAAAACATCTTAATGAAGGCTATCGTCACTATGATATTTATGGTTACATTAAAAAAAATAAAAAGGGAGAAACCATCAGAATGATCGGTAATCTTATTGACGTGCATCAAAAAAAGATTAATGAAAAAACTATTATAGAAAGTAAAAATCGCTTGCAAGCCATGGTAAATAATGGGTTTGCGTATACAGTTTTATTAGACACCAAAGGAATCATTTTAATGACGGATGAAAAGTCTGTTAAAATCATTATGAGAAGCTATAAGATTGATCCCACCAAAGAAAAGTGCCGTTTTATAGATGTTATGCCTCTTAATTTTAAAAATTCTTTTGCTCATGAATTTAATGAAGCTCTAAAAGGAAATACGGTAAAAAAAGAAATTGAACGCATTACTCATAAAGGAGATCTACAATGGCTTGAAGCCAAATACACGCCGATTCTAGATCACGCAAAAATGGTTAACTCTGTCCTTGTTAGTTTTCATGACATTACAGAACAAAAACTAGCAGAAATAGCAATTAAAGAATCTCATATTAAAGAACAAGAACTCAACAGCCTTAAATCTAACATATTATCTAATTTTAGTCATGAAATAAGAACTCCATTAAATGGAATAATGACTGTAAGCAATCTACTATTAGATGAAGAAAAACCCGAGGAAAGAGAACAACTCCTAATATATCTTGAGGAGAGTAAAAACAGACTTCTAGATACGATAAACAACTTATCAAACTTTAGTGAGATTGAAGCTATAAAAAACAATCTCAACCTAAAAGAGTATGATATCAATTATACAGTAGAAACCTCATATCGAGAATATAAACATATGGCTGAGGCAAAAAAACTAGTTTATCAATTAGAACTTGATCATAGCTGCCCGCAGGTACGTATTGATGAAGACTTGTTTAGATCTGCTGTCAATAATATAATTCATAACGCCATTAAGTATACTAATAAAGGAAGTATTACTATTAGAGTTAGTTCTAAAAACAGCACTAATTCAAAAAATAATGTCTATATTTCGGTTACTGATACTGGTATTGGAATAGACAAAGAAAATCTTAAAAAAATCTTTGACCCCTTTATGCAAGAAAGCTTTGGATTAAGTCGAAAGTACGAAGGTACAGGTATCGGACTCAGCCTATCCAAAAGATATATAGAAATTCTAGATGGTAATATAAAAGTAAAAAGTAAAGTAGGTAAGGGTACACAGTTTAATATAATAATTCCAAAATGCCAATGAATGTCCTCTATGTAGAAGATAATAAGATAAATGCAATGGTAATGGATAAAATGTTATCCAAAAATGATTCACATGTTATTATTGCAGAAAACGGCTCGCAAGCACTTAAAGTTGTAAAAGAAAAAACCCTAGATCTAATTTTGGTTGATATCAACCTTGGTCTTAACCAAATGGATGGTTGTGAATTACTACAAAGGTTTAAAAAACTGGATATTCTTAATAATATCCCTGTATTTGCAGTAACTGCTTATGCCATGCCCGGAGACAAACAACGTTTTATTAATATAGGTTTTGATAATTATTTTTCTAAACCCGTAAATTTTGATAAGCTTTTATCGGTAATATCAAAAATAAACACATCTTTTAATAAAAACCAACCCGACTAGTTTTATAATTATCTAATCTGGTTAAATCGTATTCCTAATTCTTTTTCGAGTCCTCTAATAAGCTGTACTTGGGACTTTGTTATCAAAGCCAAAGAGATACCTGTTTTTCCTGCTCTGGCAGTCCTACCACTTCTATGTGTATAGTATTCTATTTGATCAGGTAATTGATAATGTACCACAAAAGCCAAATTAGCAACATCAATTCCTCTTGCAGCCACATCCGTAGACACTAACAATTGTAATGTCTTTTTTCTAAAAGCACGCATCACTTTATCTCTCTCTTTTTGTGTCATTTCGCCCTCCAACAGTCCAACTTCATAACTTTTAGAAACTAATTGCTTAAACAAAGTACGAGCTGCCACTTTTGTTTTTGTAAAAATTATACCTCTACCTCCTTTTTGCGTCTTTAGAAAATATGTTAAAGTATCCAGTTTATTAACCTCATCTCCTACTACAAACTGATGATCAATACTTTTATTAATCGCATCATTTTTATCTACTGTAACTCGAACAGCATTTTTTTGAACATAGGTATCTATAATATCATTTAATGAAGATGGTATCGTTGCCGAAAAAAGCCAAACATTCCTGTTTCCTTTCGTTTTAGATAGGATAGTAGTCAAATCTTTTTTAAACCCCATACTAAGCATTTCATCGGCTTCATCCATAACCAATGTTTTTATTTTAGAAATATCAACCGCTTTCCTGTTAATTAAATCAATAAGCCTTCCGGGTGTCGCAACAATAATATGGGTAGGTCTTTTTAATCTAGAAAGTTGTCTCTCAATTTTCTCTCCACCATAAACCGACTCGGTAAAAATCTTATCGGTATATTTTGTGAATTTAAAAAGTTGTTTAGCAATTTGTTGACCCAATTCTCGTGTTGGAGCCAAAATTAATGCCTGAACATGTGATTTTGAAGTATCAATTTGGGATAATAAAGGAATTCCAAAAGCAGCAGTCTTTCCCGTTCCTGTTTGAGCTTTACCTATAAAATCCGTTTGATTACTCATCAAAACCGGGATTGCTTGCTCCTGAATCTTTGTTGGAGTTACAATCCCTATTTCTTTAAGACCTTTGTTTAAGTCTTTGGACACTCCCAACTCTAAAAACGTCATACTTGTATAATTTAAGTTGCAAAAGTAAATTAATATCTACTTATAATTTAACTTAAATAGAAAATAACCAATAAATACAAGATAATATCAACAAGTGATACTCATAAAGTAATCAAAAAACTGCTTTTTTAGAGTTAATCCCTTCTTATGAAAATGGGATTTATTCATACAAAAACCACCTGAGCAGTTAAAATCTGCACCTTCATCAGAAGAAATAATATCTAGTAAAGCAACTTCATTTATATGATTATGCTCTACTTCAAAAATTGTAGAGTACATCAACAAATCGTAAGAAAAATCTCTCTTTTGTTTTATCATAGTATTATGCAGTAAAATTGTACATGAATGTGGCAATAAGTTATGTTCCTGTTCGTGATTAGAATGATTGATAGTATTATTTGATTGAGAAAACACCAAATTAATAGTTAATAAAGAGAATAATAAAAAAGAGTAGTGTAAAAATTTAGTCATATAATCATATTTAAGAATTATGGGGTAATTATATTCTCGTATTAAAAGCAATGTTTTGTAAGACAAAAAGTATGTTTTTCCTACAACATAATCAAACAATACATCGGCAAAATACATATATAATCGTCAAAAAGCAATTAAATTTCGAATTTTAACACTTTCCAAAAGTAAGGTTATACCACAAAACCAAAATACAACGCAAAGATCAATTAATCAACAACTTACTAAAACAATTGCAGGTCATCTGATAAATGATTGGGAAGATTTAGCTCAGTCCCAATGCAAGAATTCAACTTATTGATAAAGTACTTAGAAAGTAAAGGTGACTCTTCTTCTATATTTTGGTGCACAAAAAAATGGATATGATTAATTCCTTTATTCTTCCAGGAAGTAAGTCTCTTAACCCAATCATCAAGTCTGGTATAATCAGTTTTATGATTTGCGCCCACGTATCTAATAAAAGCTTCATCATTAGTTAGTCGCATATGTAATAAATCCCTTCTACCTGCTGTATCCGTAATGATATTTGTAATATTGTTATCTTCTAGCAACTCATATAGTTCATCTGCTACAACAGGATCATTAAACCAATCTGTATGTCTAAACTCTACCGCCAGACGTATTTCCTTCGGCCATTTTTCTACAAATTGCACTACTCTATCAAAATTTTTGGGTGCAAAATTACCGTGTAATTGCAAAAAAATAGTGCCAAGTTTCTCTCTTAGGTGTATTACATTAGACAAATATTCGTCAACATATGGTTGTACATCATCATTTAATCTTTTTAGGTGAGATATATTCTGTACTAGTTTAGGAAAAAACTTAAACCCCTCAGGTGTTTTTTTATACCATTTCTTAAATTGATCTTCAGGAAATATCCTGTAAAACGTAGCATTAAGTTCAATACTATTAAATTGCCTGGAGTAATATTCCAATTCATCCTTTGTTCCTCTAGGATAGAACCCTTTAAGATCTTGCCGGTTCCACTTGGCACAACCAACATGAACAGATACCTTTTTTTTATTGCTATTTTTTAATACCTCCTCAGTCTTTTTATGATCTTCAGGCAGGGTGAAATCAATCGTATCTGGGTGCTCTACTTTGCCAAATTGCATGTCATTTGAATAAAAGATTAATATAAAGTGTAACAAAAATATAATTGGATATACTAATTTTACAAGAACATCATAAAAAAATATAAAAATGAGCGCTTTAAAATCTATTCTGGTAGCTATGATATTAGCTATTTCAACATCTTTTTACGCACAAACTGCGGATGAAATAATTGACAATTACTTCGAAAATACGGGAGGAAAAGAAAATTGGCAAAAGCTAGAAGGTATTACCATGAAGGGGGTAATGAAAATGCAAAATATGGAAATCCCATTCGAGCAAGTTATGATGAAAGATGGACGCCAGGCAACTACTATTGAATTACAGGGGAATAAAATGGTATGGGCAGCGTATGACGGTGAAACTTCTTGGTCTAGAAACCAAATGACAATGGAAGCTGAAAAAAGTGACAATGAAGCTACCGAAAACATGAAAAAACAATCCAAAGACTGGCCTTCACCATTCCTAAACTATAAAGAAAAAGGATATACTGTAGAACTTATCGGAAATGAAACTGTAGATGGTACGGATACATTCAAAATAAAAGTTACAAAAGATCCTATTATGGTTAATGGTCAATCACAACCAAATATATCTCATTACTATTTTGATACAGAAAACTTTGTCCCTATTATAGTTGAAGAACAAATTAATGAAGGACCTATGAAAGGGCAAAAAATAAAAATGTCTATTAGCGACTACCAAGAAGTAGAAGGTTTATACTTCCCTTTTTCTCAGAGTAGTGATTTCCAGAGCATGGATTTTAAAGAATTTGTTCTCAATCCAGAATTAGAAGAAACTTTATTTACTTTTCCTGAAGGAAAATAATCACAAATCATAATCCCCAAATTAAAACATTGGGGATTTTTTATTCTAAATAAACAACCAGTAATTATGAACAGAAAATTTATAATTGCAAGCTTGGCTATACTCTTTTCCATACACTTGCAAGCACAAGAAGTCGTTCTAAAAGGTAAAGAATTATTTGGCAACCTTAAAGCCAGACAAATCGGTCCTGCACTAATGAGCGGTCGAATTATAGACTTAGAAAATCACCCAACCAACGATAGAATCTTATATGCCGGTACTGCCGGAGGTGGTGTCTGGAAGTCTTCTAATGGGGGAGCCAGTTTTGCATCTATATTCGATGATCACGCCCAATCAATAGGTGTAGTCAAAGTAGATCCTAATGATCCTGACAATACAGTTTGGGTAGGAACCGGAGAAATCTGGACTAGAAATAGTGTTTCAATAGGAGACGGTTTGTACAAATCTACAGACGGAGGTTCTAACTGGAAAAAAATGGGCTTCGAAAACTCTGAACGAATAAGTAGTATTGAAATCAATCCCAAAAACTCTAATGAAATTTATGTTGGTGTATTAGGAGCTCTATGGGGAGATAGCGAAGAAAGAGGAGTTTATAAAACCATAGATGGTGGAAAAACATGGGAAAAAATTCTTTATGTCAATCAAAAAACAGGGGCTACAGATATTATCATGGATCCAAAAAATCCAAATACACTCTATGCTGCCATGTGGGAATTCAGAAGAACTGCATGGGGATTTAATTCTGGTGGAGCCAATAGCGCTCTATATAAATCTACTGATGCAGGAAAAACATGGAATAAAATCCACAATGGTTTTCCAGAAGGAGACTTAGGAAGATTTGCTTTGGCAATTGCGCCATCAAACCCTCAAATAATCTATAGTGTAATAGAAAGCAAAGAAAATAAAGGGCTTTATCGTTCTGAAGATGCAGGAGCTAGCTGGAAACTTCTTAATGGAGACTTTGGGTTAGTTGTTAGACCATTTTATTTTTCGAGATTAGTTGTTGATCCTAAAAATCCGGATATTCTTGTAAAAGGAGGATTATTTGGTTCTATCTCCAGAGATGGTGGTAAGACTTTTAAAAATCTAGGAAACATGCATGCCGATATACATGATATCGTATTTGATATTAATAACTCTGATAGAATGTATGTAGGAACAGATGGTGGTGTATACAGAAGTTGGGATGGCGGATCTACTATGGATATGGTAGATAACTTACCTGTTTCACAATTTTACCACATTAGTGTGGATAATGAAGAACCCTATAATATCTATGGAGGTCTACAAGATAATGGATCATGGTGGGGTCCTTCATCCTCTCCAGGCGGTATAGAAGCACGTGATTGGAATCCTGTTGGATATGGAGATGGATTTAGAGTCTTAAAACACCCTACAAAGAATATTATTTATTCTGAAATGCAAGGAGCGCAAAATGTATGGAGATACGATGTAGATAAAAACTACACAAAAAATATTCAACCCCTTCCTATAAAAGGAGAAGCTGATTTACGATTTAACTGGAATGCACCAATGGCAGTAAGTAGCCATCAGCCTAATCGTTTCTATATGGCTAGTCAGTTTCTTCATGTAAGTGAAGACATGGGAGATAATTGGAAAAAAATATCACCAGATCTTACTACCAATGACCCAGCAAAACAGGATAAAGAATCTGGAGGTATCTCTGTCGATAAATCTGGTGCAGAAACGCACACCACTATCTTCACCATCGCAGAATCTCCTATTGATGAAAAAATAATTTGGATAGGAACCGATGATGGCAATGTACAGGTTACTCAAGATGGAGGTACTACCTGGACCAATACTGTTGCTAATATTGAAGGGCTTCCAAAAAATACCTGGGTATATCATATTGAAGCTAGTGTTCATAACAAAGGAACTGCTTACGCCGTATTTGATGGACATACATCTGGCGATATGAATACCTATGTCTACAAAACCTCTGATTTTGGAAAAACATGGAAATCTCTGGCTACTAGTGATATTAAAGGATTTGCAAGAAATATTCAGGAAGATTATGTAAAAGAAGATTTACTATATCTAGGTACCGAATTTGGGCTGTTTATTACTATTGATGGCGGTAAAAACTGGTCTCGATTCACTAATAACATGCCTGCAACTGCAGTACATTTTATTGATTTACAGAAAAAAACCAATGATTTAGTATTAGGAACACATGGTAGAGGAGTTATCATTATTGATGATATTTCTCCATTACGACAAATCAATCAAGAAATGCTCTCTAAAGATGTACACTTTTTTGCGGCTAAGCCGTCAATCATTAAAGAAGAAGGTGGATTTGGCGGAGGAAGTACAGAACTTCAATTTAAAGGAGATAACCCAGGGTCTTCTGCAAAAATAATCTACTATCTCAAAAAGAGGCATACTTTTGGAAAAATGACCCTTTCTATTCAGGATGAAAAAGGTAATAAAATCATAGACCTTGTTCCCGGAAAATCCAAGGGAATCAATATTGTAGATTGGAACTTTAGAAAAAAAGGACCAAAAGTCGCTGCAGGAAAAACATTTACCTTTGGCGGATTTACAGCTCCTAGGGCTTCAGCTGGCAAATACAAAATAGTACTTACCAAAGGTAAAAAACAATATGAAAGTACTATAACATTACAAAATGATCCTACTTCTATAATAACAGAAAAAGAAAGAATTTCTCATAAGAATGCAACACAAGAATTGTTTAACGACATGGAAGATCTTGCTTATCTGGTATATAAAATAGATGAGAATATTAAAAAAGCGGAAGCTTTGAATAAAAAAGATCCAGCTTCTCAAAAAGTTACTTCGGCAGTAATAAAAGAGTTAAACGCCTTAAAAGAAACTTTGGTGGTCACAACAGGAGATAATTACGTTGCCGAAGCAGAACCGCAACTAAGAGAAAAACTTTCAAAGTTGTATGGTGAAGTGGCTAATCAATTTGAAAAACCTTCGTTCGCGAAGTTAGAAAACAAAGAAGTGTTAGAAACTAGACTAAATGAAGGTAAAGCGACTTACGAAAAAATAAATGGTAAACAAATCGCTAAACTAAACAAGTATCTTACTAAAGCTGGTGATACTCCTGCTCAAATTTTAACTAAACAAGAGTTTCTAAGTAAATAAAAATTGAAATTTTATTTTGTTCTAAAAGCCCTCTTACAGAGGGCTTTTATATATATAAGTTATTATTAAGTTAATACACTTAGGAAATCAAAACAATAGATTAGCAAAAGAAAATATGTCTAAATCCTGTAACATTCTTATTGTTTATAAGTCGTTTAAAACTCTAACAAGAGTCTTGATTTTTGAGTCTTACAAATAACTATTTTTAGTAAACCTTCATTATTATGGAAAACAGGGAATCAAATTTATTGGCAATACGTCCGCAATTATTAAATGCAAGAGTTTCTGAAAACATGTCTAATGACGAACAATTTCAGAATAAGACCATTCGCCCTATTATTAAGTTACAAGGAGATTTGTTAATTGAAGTTTTTAAAAATTATATAAAGAAAAGGAAAAATACTTTCTACGAATTGTCTCTAGAAAAACGTTTTGATTTTATAGAAAATGCAATTCAAAAAGACATGAAATTTAGGAATAGCCTTAAAGGAATGATCATAGGGCAGTTTACTGTAGAAGAATACCTACTATATACCAAAAATTCATCAGCTCTAAACAAACGTATGATGCATATTGTAAAAGAGCGATTACTAGACAACGCTCAATTATTAGAATACAAAGTTGCTTAATAATGAAATATTAGGTTTCTTTTATTGCTTGTTCTTTACTCACTGTTTTCTGATAGATGAGTTAAACTAAAAATCATAACAAAATCTTTTGGCATGAAGGGTTTTGGTCTTAATATATAACTATTGAAAACTATACTCCTTTTAGCCATAATACTTTGTCTTGAACCTATATTTGGGCAAAACAAAAAGGAACAAGATTCAACGGGCATATTGTCTTTTGTAGATAAAATGGTAACAAAAGTGAATATTGATACCCAATCTGAATCTTTTTCAATTATTAGGGGAGCTACAGACGAATTCAAAATACGGACAAATAATCAATACAAGCTGAGCTTATCCCTAGATTATGAATTTTTAGGGATTAGTATTGGTTTTGCTCCAAAATTCTTACCTGACAATAATGATGATGGCCTTCGTGGAAAATCTTCCTTTACTGATTATAAGTTTCGGTTCTTTTTCGGCAACTGGACACAAAGCGTTCAATACACTAAAAATCAAGGGTTTTATGTAGAGAACACGGTAGATTTCGTACCAAACTGGATTAGAGGTCAAGATGCATATATTCAATTTCCAAACTTGAAAACAATATTTTGGGGTGGGTCTACCTCTTATGTATTGAATCCAAAATTCTCGTTGCGCAATGTAACTTACAATACAGAATGGCAAAGAAAGAGTGCAGGTAGTCTTATTCCAACACTTCATTATGGTTACAATAGAAAATCCAACACTACAAATGGTGAAAAGACGTTCGAAAACAATTATGATGTAAGGTTAGCCGCTGATTACTATTACACATGGGTGATTTATAAAAATTGGTTTGCTGCACCTTATATATCACCTTCTTTAGGGATTCGATATACGAGCTATAATGTAGGTACCAATATCGAAAAATTCACAGCCCTAACAACTTTTTTGAACAGTGGTCTTCAAGTGGGCTATAGTTCCCGAAAAATTGTTTTTGGGGCGAATTTTAATTTTAACAAGTCTTGGATCAAAGAAGATGAGAAAACTACAGTGAATAATAACAAAGTCTTTGCAAAAGTCTATTTCGGTTACAGGTTTGAGCCTCCAAAGTTTGTTAGAAAAACTTTTAAAGCCATAAATCATAAATTAGGGTTATAAAACAGATAACATAGTGATCTAACTTGCTCCCTAAAAACGGGTTAATATAAATATTGAATAGGGGTAACAGACCTAATTAGCGGGCTTGGTTCATCCATTTTTCTTCGTTAATCTATACACTATTAATATATTTAATAATCGACTTAAAGATCAGATAATCAATACATCTAGGTTAGACACATTAGTTCATAAAAAAACAAGGTCGTATAAAAGATATTACACGACCTTGTTTATTTAAACTTAAATAAAATATAGTATTCTATTTACCTAAATACTCTAATACATTATTTTCTACACGTTCATGTATACTAGAAACATCACCTTTTGAAAAAGGTGTTCCTGTTATATTTTCATATAGTTCGATATAACGTTCTGAAACAGAATTTACATATTCATCAGACATTTCAGGGATCTGCTGTCCTTCTTTTCCTTGAAATCCATTACCGATCAACCATTGTCTTACAAATTCTTTAGATAATTGTTTTTGAGGTTCTTCCTTTTGTTGTCGTTCTTGATATCCATCGGCATAAAAATATCTTGAAGAATCAGGAGTATGTATTTCATCAATCAATACAATTTTACCGTCCTTTGTTTTTCCAAATTCATATTTGGTATCTACTAAAATCAATCCTCGTTTTGCAGCTATCTCTGTTCCTCTTAGAAAAAGCTTTTTGGTGTAATCTTCTAAGATGAGATAATCTTCTTCAGAGACAATTCCTTTAGATAGTATTTCTTCTCTTGAGATGTCTTCATCGTGCTCGCCATTATCTGCTTTGGTAGAAGGAGTAATGATCGGCTCAGGAAATTTATCGTTTTCTTTCATTCCTTCGGGCATTGCTACACCGCACAATATTCGTTTACCTGCCTTGTACTCACGAGCAGCATGACCAGATAGATACCCTCTAATCACCATTTCTACTTTAAAAGGTGTACATAAATGCCCTACAGCAACATTAGGATCCGGAGTATCAATCAACCAATTTGGCACCAAATCTTCGGTTTCTTTCATCATTTTGGTTGCGATCTGATTAAGAATTTGTCCTTTAAAAGGGATTCCCCTTGGCATTACTACATCAAATGCTGATAAACGATCGGTAGCTATCATTACCAAAAGTTTATCTCCTATATTATAGACTTCTCTTACTTTTCCTTTATAAACTGATTTTTGATTAGGAAAATCGTAGTTTGTATCTACTATTGTATTCATTATATTAGTTTGTGAGTATTTGAGTCACTTAGTCTAAAAGTACTTGAGTTACTATGTGCTATCATTTGGATTATTTGCTTAGATAACATATAAACAATATTAACACAATATAATACCTCTCCTACTTTACTACTAAAAAACTATCCATTTCTGTTTTCAATTTCTTTATATGCTGAAATTACTTTTTTCACCAATTTATGGCGAATAACATCTTTATCATCCAGATAAATCATGCCGATTCCTTGAATATTCTTTAGAACCAGCAAAGCTTCTTTAAGTCCAGAAGTGACTCTTCTAGGTAGGTCAATTTGCCCCGGATCTCCTGTTATAATAAACTTAGCATTTTTCCCCATACGAGTCAGAAACATTTTCATCTGAGCATGGGTTGTGTTTTGTGCCTCATCAAGAATGACAAAAGCGTTATCCAGTGTTCTACCCCTCATAAACGCCATAGGAGCAATTTGAATAACTCCTTTTTCTATAAAACTGTCTAGTTTCTCTGGTGGTATCATATCGCGCAAAGCATCATAGAGAGGCTGCATATAAGGATCTAATTTTTCTTTAAGATCACCTGGTAAAAACCCTAAATTCTCTCCTGCTTCAACTGCCGGTCGAGTAAGAATAATACGTCTCACCTGTTTTTCTTTTAATGCCCTTACTGCCAGTGCTACTCCCGTATATGTTTTTCCTGTACCCGCAGGTCCAATAGCAAAAACCATGTCATTTTTATTACACGATTCTACTAGCTTGCGTTGATTGGCAGTCTGGGCTTTAATAAGCTTACCTCCTACTCCATGAACTAAAGTCTCTCCACTATTAGCAGATGTCTCATAGTCTTCTTTACTATCACTGGTTAGTACTCGCTCAATTACGTTTTCATCCAGTTTATTATATTTACTAAAATGCTCAAGAAGCATATTAAGACGTATGTCAAACTCTTCGAGCATGTCTTCATCTCCATATACTTTCATCTTGCTACCTCTGGCAACAATTTTAAGCTTTGGGAAGTATTTTTTTAATAACTGAATATTGCTATTCTGAAGTCCGAAAAACTCTCTCGGATTGATTTCTGTAAGTTCAATAATAAGTTCGTTCAAAAGCTATACGAATTTTAGTATGATTTTTTTTTAGGATTGACTAAGTTTGCTAAAGTTGTTTGAGTTTTTGTAGGGAAAACAAAATAAAATTTAAAACGAAGCAAAATACTTATATAATCTCTGCATAAGGTAGTGATTAAAACAGTAAATACGATGGTTTTATCATCATTTTGCAGCCCAAAGAAAAACTTTGAACAACTTCAAAACAAATTTACATATTTTTAAACGCTTACAGCTAAAAGATATTAACAATTCTTGTACATGCCAATTATCACTCTAACTACAGATTTTGGAATCAAAGATCATTTTGTATCTGCGGTTAAAGGGGCTATTTACACCCAATTACCAGAAGCTAATGTTGTTGATATATCTCATGAAATCTCACCTTTTCATATTACGGAAGCTGCATATATAATACAAAATGCATATAAAAATTTCCCAAAAGGGAGTATTCATATTGTAGGAATTGATAGTGAACTTCATCCAGAAAATAAACATATTGCAGTAAAACTAGATGATCACTATTTCATATGCGCCAATAATGGATTGATCTGTTTAATAACTTCAGAATTTAATCCAGAAAAAATTGTAGAGATTAATATTCATGACGCCATAGTTTCTAATTTTCCGGTATTAGATGTTTTTGTAACTGTAGCCTGCCATATTGCTCGTGGGGGTACACTCGAAGTTATTGGTAAAACTATTCCCGAAATTAAAACAATAAAAGGAATGACTCCTATTGTGAATTTGGGCGATAAGCAAATAGTAGGTAGTATTATTTATATAGATAACTACGGAAACCTAATTACTAATATTACCCGAAAATTATTTGAAAAAATAGGAAAAGGACGAAAGTTTAAAATTACTGCCCGTACCGCAGTATTCGAAAATGTATATCAAAGATATAGTGATGCTATTAATTTTGATATTGAAAAAAGCAAACGAGAAGAGGACGGAAAAAAACTAGCCATATTTAATTCTTCAGGATATTTGGAGCTGGCTATTTATAAAAGTAACCCTAAAACCGTTGGCGGAGCATCTAATCTATTTGGGTTATATTACCGGGATACTGTTAGTATTAATTTTGAGTAATCCGAAATCTTAAAAATAAAAACAAAAAGTAAAGCCATATGGCTTTACCCTTTTGAAACTTAAAAAAATGATAATACGAATTGTAAAAATGGGGTTTATCTCTGATCAAATTGATGCTTTTTTAGAAAATTTTGAACAGAATAAAGACAAGATTAGAAATTTTGAAGGTTGTAGCCATTTAAAATTGTTAAGAGATATTAATCAACCAAATCAATTTTTTACCTACAGTCATTGGGAATCTGAAACACACCTCAATAACTATCGAAACTCTACGTTATTCAAAGGAGTCTGGGCAAATACCAAAAATAAATTCAATCAAAAACCAGAAGCATGGAGTGTTGATTCTATTGCTGATCTATAAAATGAAGTGGTTTAATTATCGGAAATTTTAAATTATAATACTCAAAACTAAATATGTTTGCATTAATACGAAAAGAAATTAACACCTTTTTCTCCTCTACAGTAGGATATCTTGTTATTGCCCTTTTTTTGATATTAAATGGGCTTTTCTTGTGGGTTTTTAAAGGGCAGTATAATATTCTCGATAGTGGTTTTGCAGATCTTTCACCATTTTTTAAGATTGCCCCCTGGATTCTGCTATGCCTTATTCCTGCAGTAACCATGAGAAGCTTTTCTGAAGAAAATAAACAAGGAACCCTAGAAGTACTACTTACCAAACCAATAAAAAGCTGGCACATTATTATTGGAAAATATCTGGGAAGTTTATCCCTGATCATTATAGCCTTGGTTCCTAGTGTTCTTTATATTATAACAATCTATCAACTTGGTAACCCTGTTGGTAATCTTGATCTAGGTAGTATTATTGGCTCCTATATAGCGCTAATGTTACTTATCTCTACTTATACCGCTATTGGTATATTCTCTTCTTCAATTACTAGCAATCAGATTGTTTCTTTTTTGATCTCCATTTTTTTATGTTTTATTTTCTACTTTGGATTTAGTGGGCTTGCTACTTACAATCTACTCGGAGCTGCAAATGCTATTGAGCAACTGGGCATGCAATTGCATTATGAGCGTATGAGTCAAGGAGTTCTGGACACAAGAGACATTTTGTATTTTATAATGAGTACAGCATTCTTTGTCTTCCTCACCATTATTATACTTCGTAAAGGAAATTTTAGACAAAAAATCAAACCCCTTGTTATCACTCTTGCATCTGTAGTTGTATTAACCCTAATCGGAAACTCTTTATATAGTAGGTTTGATCTCACTCAAGATAATCGTTTTACTCTCTCTAAAGCTACAGAAAATCTAATTCTAGAGGCTGCTGTTCCTGTTGCTATTGATGTATTATTAGAAGGAGATTTCCCTTCAGAGTTTAGGCGTTTACAATTAGAGACCAAACAATTATTAGAAGAGTTCAATACTATAAATCCTAATATACAATATATTTTCACCAATCCTTTGGAGGAAGAAGAATTACGTGCCAAAACTATCGCAGAGCTACAACGATTCGGTCTTACTCCAATGGAAGTAAGTGTTCAGGAAAGTGGAAAAACAGAAATTGAAACCGTAGTGCCTTGGGCTATTTTAAGTTACCAGAATCGTAGTGTTAAGATTCCATTGGTTAAAAACACCATAGGAGCCAATACAGAAGAGCGAGTAAACAGTTCTATCCAACAATTAGAATATGCTTTTGCAGATGGGTTAACCAAACTATTACATCCCAAACAACGCAAAATTGCTGTATTAAAAGGTAACAATCAGTTACCAGATATTAAAATAGCTGATTTCATTAAAACATTACAAGACTATTATTTTGTTGGAGCATTTACTTTGGATTCTGTAGCGAGTAATCCCGTAAAAACATTACAAAACTTGCAAGAATTTGATATGGTCATTAATGCCAAACCTACCGAAGCTTTTTCTGAAAAAGAAAAATATGTAATGGATCAATATATTATGAACGGAGGGAAATCACTATGGTTACTAGAATCAGTGACTATGGAAATCGATAGTCTAATGAATCCCGAGGGTTCAGCCGTTGCTATAATGCAAGATCTTAGACTAGGTGATGCATTGTTTTCTTATGGAGTGAGAGTTAACCCCGTTTTGGTTAATGATTTATATTCTGCACCACTGGTATTGGCTTCTGGTCAGGGGAGCGAAACTCAATTTACCCCCTATCCATGGTTTTATGGTTCCTTAACAAAAAGTACAACTGATCACCCTATTGTAAAAAATATAGAATCCGTAAAATTTGAATTTTCAAATCAAATTGACACACTAAAAAACAATGTAAAAAAGACAGTATTACTCGCTAGTTCTGATAAATCTAAAATCGAAGGAGTACCCAAAGAAATACGATTAGATCATATCATACGAAAAAAACCAGATATGAATACCTATCAAGAAGGTCCTCAAAACCTGGCAGTACTGCTAGAGGGGAACTTTAAATCTACCTATAAGGACAGGATAAAACCATATAAGATAGAGAATCATAAAGATAAAAGTATCGATACAAAAATGATCGTTATTGCCGATGGTGATATTATCAAAAATCAAACTCGAAAAGGGCAACCTATAGAATTAGGTTTTGACCCTACGATGAACCTAAAATATGGCAATAAAGAGTTTCTTTTAAATGCGGTAAACTACCTACTTGATGATTCGGGATTGATAGATGTACGGAGTAAAGAAATTAAAATTTCGTTTTTAGATATAGAAAAGGTGATTGCCAATAAAACCTACTGGCAAGTTGTTAATATATTGGTGCCTTTACTTACTTTGTTGATTTTTGGATTTTTATTTTCTTTCTTTAGAAAGAAAAAGTATAGAAAAAGCACTTAAAAATCTATTTTTTATATTTGATAGCGTAAATCTTGAAAACCTAAATATATCGACCTTGAAAATTTAAATATCGTTCTTAAAACAGAAAACCTTTCTATAGGGTATCGTACCAAAAAAAAATTAAATGTTATTGCTGCCGATATCAACCTCAAATTACATGAAGGAGAATTGGTGGGATTAGTTGGAGCCAATGGTATAGGAAAATCAACCTTATTACGTACCTTATCCAAAGTACAGCCCGCATTACATGGTAAAATATTATTATCAGATAAAGATCTTCAATCTTATAAATCGATTGAGTTAGCTTCCCAACTAAGTATCGTCTTAACCGAGAAAATAGCTTCAAAAAACCTTACCGTACAAGAATTGGTTGCACTGGGCAGACAACCATATACCAATTGGGTGGGTAAAATGGCTGAAGAGGATATAGAAAAAATACGCAAAGCTATAGAGGTTACACATATCACCGATTTGGTTTCCA
The DNA here is from genome assembly GCF_002895435.1 of Aquimarina sediminis. Classification (GTDB taxonomy): domain Bacteria; phylum Bacteroidota; class Bacteroidia; order Flavobacteriales; family Flavobacteriaceae; genus Aquimarina; species Aquimarina sediminis. The sequence continues at coordinate 183,292 of NZ_POYJ01000005.1, read as the reverse complement.
AACGATGTTTTGAGCTTAGTGATGGTCAGCTTCAAAAGGTACTTATAGCCCGTGCTATAGCTCAGGACACCCCCTTTATTATGCTAGATGAGCCCACTACACACTTAGATGTATATCATAAGGCCTATATTCTTAAGCTCTTAAAACGTCTCGCTTTTGAAACAAAAAAAACAATCCTCTTTTCTACGCACGAAATTGACTTTGCCATACAACTATGTGATAAAATGATTGTAATGAATCAAGAAGGTTTTGAATTTGGCAGACCAAAAGAATTGGTACAATGCAGAGCATTTTCCTCACTTTTCCCCGAAGACCTCATCCTTTTTGACTCCAAATCTGGGCGGTATAAAGTAAGAAGCTAAAGCAGTTACATCTTAATTCCTACAAAATGAATATCGAAGAATATAGAGATTATTGTATCGCAAAAAAAGGAGTTACAGAGTCTTTTCCTTTTAGTAAGCTTCCAAATGTTCTGGTTTTTAAAGTGTTGGGAAAAATGTTTACTGCAACAGATATCTCTAACTTTGAAGGGATAAGTGTAAAATGTGATCCTAATAATGTAGAGCTTCTTCGCGAAATATATAGTGCCGTAATGCCTCCAGCCTATATGAACAAAAAGCATTGGAACAAAATTGCTATGGATCATACTATACCAGATACACTTATTAAGCAATGGATAGATGATTCTTATGATTTAGTAGTCAAAAAACTACCTCTTCGTGACAGGAGTAAATTAAAAGATTTACCATAAAAACTGTGCAAAACTTCGGGATACTTCTCCCTAATTTTCATTGCTTATCTTTATCTTTGGTATTGTAAATTAAAAGAGTACATGTCAGAATACACACCAATCATCATTGCCGTTGGAGCCATTATCATATCAATTATAGTAGGCTTTTTTATAGGTAAATACGTTGCTTCATTAAAGAATAAAAGTGAAAAAAGTGCGGTTAATGAGAGAGCCAACCAATTACAATCACAGTTTGATGAGTATAAGCATAATTCAGAAAAACAATTTTCTGAGATCGTTAAAGAGCGTGAAGAAATTCGTAGAGAAAAGGATTTTCTTAATACAGAGTTAACTCGCCGTAATGCAGAATTTGAAAATCTTCAGCATAAAAATCAAGAGCAAAAAGATGAAGTAGAGAAACTTCAGGAAAAATTCACCAAAGAGTTTGAAAACCTTGCCAATAAAATCCTTGACGAAAAATCCAATAAGTTTACCCAACAGAATAAAGAAAATATCAAAAGTATACTTACCCCTTTACAAGAAAAGATCAATACATTTGAGAAAAAAGTAGAACAGACTCATAAAGAAAGTATCGATTACCACGCGGCTTTACGCCAACAGATTGTTGGGCTTAAAGATCTTAATGAACAGATGAGTAAAGAAGCTACTAATTTAACCAAAGCTTTAAAAGGAGATAGTAAGATGCAAGGTAACTGGGGAGAATTAGTGCTAGAACGCGTACTCGAAAAATCAGGATTAGAAAAAGATAGAGAGTATTTTGTGCAGCAAAGTTTTACTACTGATAGTGGTCAACGGGTGTTACCAGATGTAGTAATCTATTTACCTGATAATAAAAAAATGATTATTGATGCTAAGGTAACACTTACAGCATATGAGCGCTTTGCCAATGAAGAAGACGAAGATCTAAAAGCCAACTACCTCAAAGAACACATCAACTCGCTAAAACGGCATGTAGATCAACTATCAGAAAAAAACTATCAAGACCTATATGATATAGAGTCTCCGGATTTTGTATTACTTTTTGTACCTATTGAACCAGCTTTTGCCATAGCTATAAATCAGGATAGTAAACTATATAATCAGGCTTTTGAGAAAAACATAGTAATTGTTACCCCATCTACCCTTTTGGCAACACTGCGTACAATTGATACCATGTGGAACAATGAAAAGCAACAGCGCAATGCGATTGAAATTGCACGGCAAGCAGGAGCATTATACGACAAGTTTGAAGGCTTGGTAAAAGACCTTACCGGAGTTGGTAAAAAGATGGACGATGCTAAAAAAGACTATTCTGCTGCTATGAACAAACTGGTAGAAGGTAGAGGCAATCTAATTACTAGTGTCGAAAAACTGAAAAAAATGGGAGCCAAAGCCAAGAAATCATTACCTGAAGCTGTTATCAAAAGAGCGACAGAGGAAAACGACGACTAATAAATGAATTAGCGTTTTTCAATACATAAAAACAAAAAATAATAGTTTATACAAATCATTATGGTATCAAGTTCAAATTTTACAGAAATATTACTTAGAATTACTGGGGCATTATTTTATATACTCCCCATCATCCTGTTTATTATTCTTACAATTTATTATATGAGTAAAGTAGGATCTACAAAAGATGCCGTTTTAATACTAATTGGCAATATCCTTATTTTGCTCGTTGCTATTGTACATCAATTCTTATATGTATTTATAGATTCATGGGGATATGAAACCTATGCCATTATCAATTCGGGAGTAAATTTTGTTTCTTTTATTGGCTCTATTCTATTCTTAATAGGTCTGGCAATGACATTTCAGAAGATTATCAAAAATAAAACTTTACAATAGATGGAAAGTATGGTCCCCAGTATTACAGAGATCATAACGCACATATTTTTTGGTTTAGCAGCATCTATTCCTCAGGTTTTTATTGTAGTCATATGTCTATACTACATTTTTAAAAAAGGATCTAAAATAGAGGGAGTCTTACTAGTTTCGGGTAGTATTCTATCACTTTTATGCGCGCTATCTACCCAGATCGGAGTTTTGTTTTCGCAAGTATGGGGTGCAGATTCATATCTCACCTATACCTATGTGTTCTACGGGATTTCGTTCATAGGATCTGTTCTTTTTGTAATTGGTTTTTTTATATTAGTAAGAAAAACAATAAAACACAAGGTTCTGGATCAATACTAAAAGAATGTTTTGTATACTATAAACATCTAATTTTTTAAACAATGAAAAAAGTACTAGCCATAATCATTATTGTTATTATTGCCCTTTTTGCCGGGTGGTATGCTTTTATATACTATGCATCTTATAGTGAAGGAACTCGTAGTGGTGAGCTCATAAAATTTAGTCATAAAGGCGTGGTTGTCAAAACCTGGGAAGGAGAAATTAGCCAAGGTATCTCTGGGGCTCAGATATTTAGTTTCTCTGTAGAAGATGGTAATAAAGATATTATCAAAAAACTGGAGAAATTTCAAGGTAGATATGTAAAGTTAAAATACAAAGAACGATTTGCTAAGATCTCGTGGTTAGGAGATACCAAATATTTTATAATCAATGTAGTCGAAGAAGAATCTCCTCATTTCAGGAATAAATAAAATGCGCTCAGAATACTACAAACCTAAGTTTTATATGCAGTATATCTAAAAACGTTAAATCAATAGTTTTGAAAAAGTTTAAAACAAATACAGACTCTAGAGTAGTTATCTCAGAATTGATGCTTCCCTCCCATTCTAATTTTAGTGGAAAAATACATGGCGGCTATATTCTATCTTTAATGGATCAGATTGCTTTTGCTTGCGCCTCAAAGCATTCTGAAGCGTATTGTGTAACGGCAAGTGTCGATAAGGTTGATTTTTTAAAACCTGTAGAGGTCGGAGAATTAATGACATTAAAAGCATCTGTTAATCATGTAGGTACTACCTCAATGGTAGTAGGAGTACGTGTTGAATCAGAAAACATACAAACTGGTAAAGTAAAGCACTGTAACTCCAGCTATTTTACTATGGTTGCCAAAAATGATAAAGGCAAAAGTATTCCTATCCCTGGGTTGATTTTAGAAAATGAAACGGCTATACGAAGATTTGTAAGAAGTATTATTCGTAAAGAAGATGCTCAAATAAGACGCAATCGCTTTAAAGAATCAGAATTCGAACTAGAAGCACATTTGGAAATCCTGAGTAAATACAATGTAAAAGTGAATCTATAATTTTGTTTCTAACTTAGCATTTATCCATCCGCTCATTCTTTAGAAAACAATTTACTTCTAATACTTCGACTATACATGTGAGTACATAAACAGTACTTCCTTTAGAGATAATAATCAAAATTATACATAAAGGGATTTACCTGGTATTATCTATATAATTACAGTTTTTGCCTCCATTACAAAATTAGGCAAATCATTCATTTTGCCTTCAAATACTGTATCGCATTGCTAAAATTCAAAATATTTTTCATATCCTCGATTTTTCTTCAAAGCCATCTAATCTACTGGGGTAGAACTACATGAACAACCTCAATAATATATAGTAAAAAACCTAATGATGTAAAATATTTTTTACATTAAGAATAAAATTATTAACTTTGAGTCAAATATTATTAACTTATATAACATATGACGACTCAAGAAAAACGACCAATTGTATTTTTAATCATTGATATTATTACATTTCTAAGTTATTATAGTATTCTGTCGAATGTTTATAATGATAAAGTCATGTCTATAGGAGAATTACCTTTTTGGGGAGCTTCAATACTGTCGCTTGTTCCTATATTAATAATTTCCAGAATTGTATTATATCTCGTATATAGCATCGCAAGTTCGGTCTTTACCCAAAAAGCGGAAGAAAAGTTTCTTACAGACGAATTTGGTCAATTGATTAAACTAAAAGCTACCAGAAACTTTAACAACACATTTATGCTTGGTTTTATAATAACGATGGGACTCCTTGTTCTAGGAATATCAATCGACATTATGTTTAAGCTTCTCTTCTTTTCGATATTTGCAGCTTTTATAGTACAAAGCCTATCAGAATTTTATTATACAAGAAAAGGAATTTTAAGATGAAAGAACATAACATCACCAATACTATCAGAACATTACGGTTTCATGCTGATGAGATGACGCAACAAGACTTAGCAGAAAAAGTTGGAGTTACAAGACAAACTATAATGGCAATAGAAAAAGGAAAATATTCTCCTTCATTAGAACTTGCATTCAAAATTGCCTTGGTCTTTGATAAACCCCTTGAAGAAGTATTTAAATATCAATAAAATGGAAAAAATCAAATTACAGAAAAACGCATTATTAGCGGGGCTTTCATACTTGGTTCTCATTATTGTAGGAATATATGGCTTTGTTTATGCACTACCAGAAATAAAAATAGAAGGAGATACTGCTAAAACAATAGTAAACATCAAAAATAATCAGTTTATCTTTCGAATTGGAATATTTAGCATTCTGGTTATGAATGTTGTTAGTATTCTCCTTGTAACCTATCTCTACAGGCTATTATCCCGAATCAATAAAACTATGGGATTATTTATGCTAATCTTAATGTTATTTGGTGCTGCAATATCTCTGATTAATGAGGTTAATCATTTTGCAATGATTGCAATCAATACTATGGATGGTTTTTCTACAATCGAAAGTGAGAATCTAACAATTTTATTCTCTACAATTCAAAAGTATGGAACTCATATCGCTGCAATTTTTTGGGGGCTTTGGCTTTTTCCTCTTGGTGCTTTAATCTTTAAATTAGGAACTAATATTTCAAAATTTATTGGAATAGCACTACTTATTGCCGGTATAGGATACACACTAGATTCTATTTTCTTATTTGTATATCCTGATTTTCAACTCCCCACCCTATCGGACTATACTTCTTATGGTGAATTCTTTTTAACAATATGGCTTTTGTTTAAAAGCAGCTCTATTGAGAAATTAGCACTAAGTAAAATAGAAGCAGATAATGCTGTAACTACATAATTATGTTATTTCGAGTTACTTTAGAATGAAAAAATAAATTTGTCCGAGATACTTCTTTAACATACTACCATAACATCAAATTAGCTTGTTGGATATTAAAGCCCTATAAAACACCAAAAAAAACCTAAAAACAAAACTCTAAATAGAATATTATCGTAATTTTAATCCTTCTAGCAAAGCAGAAATATAGCCCCATTTATTATACGTAAACTATAGTTATGATTGTATATAAACAGGAAGCATATGTCTCTCATTGCTAACCTTTACAGGTACTATTCAAAAGAATAAAAATGGAAATATCCGAATTGTATGATTTAATTCTTGAGGCATTTGAAATGTCTACTTCTTATTTTACTAATTCTAAAAAAAGAATCTATTATTTATACCTGATCTCTTCAATTTTAATAGCTTATTATGTCTATTATAAATCAAAGAGTAAAAGCACATTTATTAAGTATTTATTACCTAAAAAAATCTGGTTAAGTAAATCAGCATTTGTTGACTATCTAATGTTATTTGCTAACAGTTTTGTAAAAATATTAGTTATTGGTCCTTATATTGTTTTAGGTCTATATATTGCTTTTTATACTAATGAATATTTACTTGAAAGTTTTGGGTATCCATCTTTTAGCCTTGGGAAAATTCAAACCATATTCTTTTATACCCTTGCACTTACAATAGTTGGAGATTTTCTAACCTATATAATCCATTTTCTTATGCATAAAATTCCTTTTTTATGGGAATTTCATAAAGTGCATCATTCAGCGACAAAGCTAATTCCTATCACTCAATATAGAATCCACCCTATAGAATTGATTATCAATAATGCTAAGGGAATTTTAGTTTTTGGGGTTTTAACCGGAGTATTTGATTATCTATCCGATAATCAAGTACATAAGATAATGTTTTTAGGAGTAAACATTTTTGGTTTTTTATTTATGTTTTTCGGTGCAAATCTTCGACATTCTCATGTAAAACTAAGGTATCCAGTTTTTTTGGAAAAATTCTTAATAAGTCCTTTTCAACATCAAATCCATCATAGTAATAATCCAAAACACTACAACAAAAATTTAGGATCAAAACTCGCAATTTGGGACTGGATCTTTGGAACACTTGTTTTATCTGAATCTACGGACAATTTAAAATTTGGACTAGGTAAAGAAGATGATGATTACAATACTATTTGGAAAAACCTATTTACTCCTTTTGTAAAAATAGTAATGTTGTTTAAATCCTATTTAACTAAATAAAATTTACATTTTGAGTACTTTCTATTTACAATAACAATTGTATAGCGAATAAATCTGATGTATGATAGATAGTCTAGTAGATGTTTTTATAAAATGTAAGCGCCACCAACAATAAGTAGAAATAACTACATCTGTATGTTGTATTGTTCCTGTATTGGCTCAGGAATTGTAGATGGATCGTCGTCTATCATTTGGCGCATATCAATTTCTATTCCTCTGGACATGGTAGTAATTGGGACATCATTGGCAATACCTTCAAATGGGTTTTCTGAAACTTCGCCGATACGTTCCATAGTATGAAATATCCATGATACAATAACACTAAACGGAATAGACAACCATACAAAGCTGTTGCCAATAAATGTTATCATTTTGGACGGCGCTTCACTACTGGCAATCAATTCCATACCGATTTCATCAAAAACATTAATGATTCCAAACGGTAATAGGCAAACAAAAATCCATACAAAAAACAGGTTAAGTGTAGCAAACTGTCTTGGGTAAGGAAAGTTTTTAATACGTTCTAGTTTTCCTTGAAGAGTAAATAACTCAACTAATAGGCTTTCCATTTCCAAAAAAGAAAACTCCCATATTACCCCACGTTCTTTTAGGTCTCTTAACTGTTTGGATTGCAAATTCAAGCAAGCGGCTTGTTTATTTTTTTTAGTCAGTACATATTTTTTTTCTTCTATAGACAAATACCCTTCTAACTCTTCTTCAAGTGAATATTTGCGCTCATTAATTTGTATATTTTTCATATACTCTCTATCAGATGTATTAACATTAGACATCTCCCAAGGTTTTGGTGAGCGCAAGGCATGCCTTAAAGAAGACATCCATGCTACATGACGTAACACTAGCTCTTTTCTAATCTTAAATAATTCTTTATCAGAAAGCTTTTCATCGGTATGCTCATTGGTAATAAAATCATTGATCATAATAGTAAAAGATCGTGAAGCATTTACAATACCTCCCCAAACTTTTCTTGCTTCCCACAAACGCCCATAAGAAGCATTATTTTTAAAACTTACTATAAATGCCAGAGCACTACCAACCAATGCTATGGGTAACCACGGAAGATGTAAAAATTTCCAATCAAAAACCCCATACAGAACCGTGGGGATTGTTGATATTATTATAAATTTATAGACATTTCTACGTGTCCATAACAGCATCGCTTTTATCGAATAATTTCTTTTTGTGTACATAAAAACATAATGGTTTACAACTCTTACTAATACTTCTTCAGTAGATTACTTTCTGTAATCTACGTAATATTTTATTTATTTTATAATTTCACTGGTATGTGTATGAGGTGCTTGGAAAAAACATTTGAAATAATTCATATCCAATTTTTCCGTTATATAATTAAACCACAATCATAACGTTATACATACAATCAACAAAATCTTTGTATATTCCATACAAAAAACACTATGAATACCATTATAAAAAACACTTCATTACTTCTTATTGCAGCAATATTTTTTAGCTGTAGTAGTAGTGATGATTCTACTGAAACACCTCCAGATCCCGACACTAATCCTAATCCCAATAAGATTACCACCTATGATGCGGATGTAAAAGCAATAATAGACGATCAATGTTTACGATGTCATACAATACCCCTTGCTGAAGGTGCCCCTTTTGCTATGCGTAATTATGCAGAAACTATTAATGGAGTCAATAGAGATCTTGTGCTTAGAGTAGAATCTAATGGTGTTAACGTAATGCCACCAGAAGGAAGGCTACCACAATCTACTATAGATATTATCTTAGATTGGGAAGCAGATGGTTTTAAAGAAAAATAGCAATATCAAGAATTAAAAAACAATCATTTTTTTGGGTCAATATTAGTCAAAAGCATATCTTTTTCTTCTTTATTTATCTTTATAAATTGCAGATAGTCATTGTTTTTGGCGGCAACGATATACTTTATATTTTGGGTGTGCAATAATGTCATATCTTTAACATCTCCTGGTATAAACAAACCGCTATCTACAGGAGGTATGGAAGTAAAACTTCCTTTTCCGTCTCCCTTTAAAAACAGACCATGTCCCGCATCGTTCCTTGGCGTTTCTACTTCTGAAGCATATAAATTTCCTGCCATAAGAGCATCCAAATTACCATCCTTGTCAAAATCATCTACTAGAATCTGATGTATTGAAGATACCTGTGCTTCTACTGGTAGATTATGAATGATAAACTTTCCTGCTTTGTTTTCTATATAAATACTTGCAAAAGATTTTACTTGATAATGTATGGACTGCTCCAAAGATTTTTGAGTATACACGTCAGCCAATGTAGCCTCTGAAAAACTTTCATAATCTTTGAACTTATGTTTAATCATCGAAATCTGATCAGACGAACACTCTCTTCCTCTAACAGGAAATTGTTTTCCTTCATTATAATAGCTAAGCACAATATCATCCTTATTATCCTTATTAAAATCATTTATATACATATCAAAAGTTTCCTCTTCTGATGCTTTATACTTATAATTTAATCCATTATTACCAACCACATAATCCATATCTCCATCATGATCAAAATCACCTTCTTTAATACTCCACCACCATCCGGTTGTATCCTTTGTTAATCCCAGTTCTTGTGACACTTCTTTAAACCCCGATTTAACATTTTTAAAAACCCGTATTGGCATCCACTCCCCTACAACAACGATATCCAACCAGCCATCATTATTATAATCAGTAATAGCAGCACTGGTTGCCATACCCAGATTAATAAAGTCCTTAGCATAAGAACGGGTTACATCCTCGAATAAAGCATTTCCTTTGGCACTTATATTTCTTAACAAATATGTATTTGCTGAAGCTGGGTAATGTCCTGGTACTTGCCTTCCTAAAACTAATATATCTTGTTTACCATCTTTATCAAAATCCAGAGTATATACTCTTGATCCACTTGTAGGTAGCTGTAGCAAAACACCCTCTTTGGTTTTTGTAAAATTGCCATTTCCATCATTGATATATAACCTATCCTCAAGCATTTCTGAAGTTGGTAAAAATTCATAACCACCACTTACTACATACAAATCCTGATCACCATCCTGATCTGCATCAAAAAAAGTGGCTCCTACATCCTCATACCCTTTATCTTCATCTAACACTTTGGATATGCTTTTTTCAAACCCCGAATTGTTTTGAATATACAATCCACCAGGATATCCCGATGCTCCCCCAATGAAATAATCTTCCAACCCGTCATTATTTACATCAGCCACAGCGGTTCCAGGTCCAAATGCCGACATTTTATGAGGAAGTAGTACTTGTTTAGAAAAATCATCAAAACTGTTTTCTTCATGTTTATGATCTATCAAAGCCCCATTCTTTTCTGAAGTAAACAGAGCTGGTTTTCTTTTTTCTAATTCCTCTCTTGTAGTTGCATTACTATGCTGTACCACCAATTTTTGATTTACATCAAGGTTATGAAACACCTGTGATCTCCCATCTGTCCAGACTACTTCTAGTTTTTTAATTATTTTGGATTGATGTACCCCAAAATGCAATTCTGGTGCTACAGAAGATTGAAATCCTCTAGACAGTGTTAGTTCTTGCATCTGGGTTTCGTTATCTGTTTTTACATAAACTCGATTACCAAGTCCAAATGAATTCGCTGAGTTACTTTGAAACTGTACAGTGATATAATTATTTTTTTGTGCGCTTTTATTTTCAAAAACCGATGCATAATCATCAATATTATTCGTGATTATTTCTAGATCTCCATCATTATCTAAATCTGCATAAGCAACACCATTTGAAAAACCTTTGTACTGAATCCCCCAGGCTTCATTTACATTTTCAAATTCATAATTACCCACATTACGGAACATAAAATTGTCAATTTTCTCAGAAGGGATCATGAGACTTTTTTGAAGCAGGCTATCATTTTTATTTTTTTGCTTACTTATTTTTTTAAAATAATCATTGTTATTGATTTCTCTTCTGGTACCATTGGTAATAAATAAATCTTTACGCCCATCGTTATCAAAATCGGCAAAAAGAGGTCCCCAGCTCCAGTCTGTTGAAGAAGTTCCTGTTATTCTGGAAACATTAGAGAAATATGGAATTCCATTATTATTCACACCACTATTAAGTTGCAAGCAATTATGCATATATTGATAATGAAACCCTGAATTGACCGTACTCCAAAACAATTTAGGATTCATACTAGCCATATTTGCTTTTTTACGCCGATTCATTTGTGCATCCATATCTACCTGAAAAATATCCAAATATCCATCGTTGTTATAATCTGCTATATCGACTCCCATTCCAAAAAAAGAGGTGTGTGCGGTTGCTTCTTTAACAACTTCTTTAAAGGTTCCGTCTTGATTATTGATATATAAATAGTCTGGAGTGCTAAAATCATTAGACACATATATATCAGACCACCCATCATTATTGAGATCTCCTATTGTTGCACTTAGTGTAAGTCCAAAGCTTTTCACACCTGCTTCATCCGTAACATCTGTAAACGTACTTCCATCATTTCTATACAAATGATCCGTCTCTTTATCATTTACATTGAGCATTTTGAATTTATAGAAGAAATTAGGTGCATCAAATTTGGTTGGTGGATAATTAGCAACATACAAATCCAAATCTCCATCATTATCATAATCAAAAAACGTGGATTGCACACTGTTTCCTGTATCATCAATTCCATATTCTGCAGCTTTTTCAGAAAAAGTATTGTCGCCATTATTTAGAAAAAGTTGATTTGTTGTTGGTCCAAATTTTCCACTTACCGAGCAATAGATATCCAAAAAACCATCTGAATTAATATCTACCATAGTAACACCAGTATACCATCTATTATCTCCATAAACATCAGCTTTTAACGTAATATCCTCGAATTTGAGGTCACCTTTATTAAGATAAAGTTTGTTTGGCACCTGATTTCCTGTAAAATAGATATCAATTAGTCCATCATTATTAATGTCTCCAGTTGCAATACCTCCTCCCATATAAATATAGGAGTAGGTAAAATAATTTAAAGAATCATTTTCTGTAAGGTTATTACTGAATTGAATTCCTGTAGAAGCAGGTGCTAAGCCGGTAAATATTTTATCATCTGTTGCTATTTTATGTTGTGAACAACTAACCAATACAATCAGACAAATAAAAAAGTTTAAAAATTTGTGTAACATATAATTCTAAAATATATATAATACTTTACAAATTGAAATTATTTGATATAAAAAAAACAGCATGTATGATACATGCTGTTTTCAAAAAAATCAAAAAACACAAACTCAATTAATAATCACTCCCCTTGATATACAATCAAGAGTCTATTTTTTTATTTATTTCCATAGATTGTATGCGCTCATTTTTCACCATATACACCTTGTTCGATATCGCAAAAACCTGATAATCATTTTTTTTATATTTTTTAGGTATAAATAACTTCACGTTCATTTACTGCTACTTCTTTAACCTAGCTTCTTTTCCTAACCTTCTTTTAAAAAGGATATATCGACGCACTGTTTTCTTCTTCTGAAACACAAGTATTACTATTTGTTTTTGCTTTAGACAATATCTACTCCTAAATTAAAAACCACCTTTTTCAAGGTGGTTTTTTGCATTCCAATTAATTAGTGTTAATTAAATTGCAGATAGTTCACCTCTAATATGCCACGAAGCTCTGTAAAATCACCTATTCCATAACTAGTTGGCGTAATTATTTGAGAAGAACTTATACTACTATTAATTGCGTTTAATCTATATCATCAATAGTGATGATTGCGGTTCTAAGTATATCGGTCCCCCCACGACCAACATTAACAGGACCATCTGCATTTGACGCACTAGAAAGTATCACTTCCAGTGTTTTGGTACCATCTACAACACCATCTGTTAAAATATTGATATTTATATCAACATTATCTATTAGGTTTGTTGCGCCACTACCATCATCTGGTTCAATTACAACACTACCTCCTTCACTGGATCCATCAGGCACGGTAAAGTCTGTGCCATAAATAGCAGTACCACCAAAAGTAAAGTTGACTTTTACATCAGATTCGGTACCCGTTGGAATCTCAATGTTTAACGGAACACTTCCTTCGTCTTCAGACACCTCTACAGGGTCAATATTTGTATTTGCTCCATCGGCAGTATATGCCACATAATCACCTTCTAATATTTGAACATTAAGACCATTATCGTTATCATTCAATTCAAAATCTTCTGTACATCCAGTTAAAAATATAACTGATGTAAAGACCATATATATTATTTTTTTCATCATTAAGTACGTTTTTATTTTTCAAACCACATAGGTACATTAGTTGGCTTATTAGCTGGAGTATTTGTATTGGCAGCTATTTCATCTGGAGGATATATAAACCTTTTTAATACAGTTCCTATTGATGAATTTGGTGGAGGGCTTAAAGTAGGTACTTTATTAATTCTCCATACATTCCAAGCCATAACCGGTTGTAAAAATGCAGCTAAATACTGCTGATTATACACATCATTTAGCGTTGGTGTTCCCAAACTGTTTACATAGTTATCAATATCTGCTGTAGGAATAACTTCAATTATACCGGGTATATCTTGCCCCCACCATGTAATAGCATTTCTTATACCATTTTTATAATTGGTCTCTGCATCTCCTGCAATAGCAAAACCTTCTAAGGCTAATTGCGCTTTATACAAATCAATTTCTGCCGGCATTATTAGCATATCTGGTAATGTACCTCTAATAATATTATTACTTAAGACAGAAGTTTCTGGATTTGGAAATTGATCATTACCAGGAGCATCTAGATCATTTCTTGCCACCCAAAGGTCCCAACGCGGGTCTCCAGAACCATTCAACAATGCATCTAACGGGTCTCCAGGACCAAATACATCTTGACTTTCATTATCAGGTCCAAAAAAACGAGTTATAATCCTGTGCATACCATTTTCTGCACCAGACTCTCCTGAGTAATTTATAAAAGCAGATTGGTCATTACTTGTCATTAATGGTTGAGCCAAAGTTTCATTTATTTTGGCATCTACACCACTAGCCCCTCCACTTTTAAGCATCATTAGAGCTCTTAATTTTAATGAATTAGCTAATATCCTCCAACTTTGCATATCACCTCCATAAAACATATCGCTTGCTGGAGAAATAGTAAAATTACCTTCAGCAGGTATAGCGTCGATTAAGGTCATAGCTTCATCATACATTGCTACTACGCCATTTAGAACATCTTCTTGACTGTCAAACTTTGGATTTGGAAATTCGCTACCATCTAAAGCCTCTGTAAAAGGAACATCTTCCCATATACTCGTTAACTCATAGAAAATATTAGCCATCATAATCGTGGCAAGGGCATTAATATTATTATGAGATTCGCCAGCTTCAGTTGCCTCATTTTTTATGAGAATTAAATTCCCCATCGCCTCTACATAATATGTAGTCCATGTATTACCTGTTAAGAAAATACTTACTGTACCATTTTTTGGACTATTAAATGTACTGGATATATATTGTGACACATCACAAATTCTAGTCCCTAATTCGGTTACTTTTCTAGCTGAATATTGTACAAAAACATATGGTAACTGTGAGTTTGGATCAGCTGAAGAAGCTGCTAATGGATTTGTATTAATGTCTAAGGTATTATCACAAGATTGTAATGCCCCAACTACCAAAACAAACATTAAAATTGTAAATTTTAATTTTTTCATCATTTCTTAATTTTTAAATTTAAAACGTTAGTCTTACATTAAAACCTATACTTCTGGTAGAAGGCACATTAGCTCTTTCTATACCAAAACCATCTGCTCCAGAACCAAATAAACTAGCTTCTGGATCTATGTGTGGTACTTTAGAATATAGCAATGCTAGGTTTCTTCCTTCTATACCTAAAGTCAATCCTTTAATAAACGTTTTTTGTAATGCCTTTGATGATAGTGTATATGATAATCCAACTTCTCTTAACTTAACAAAAGAAGCATCATATACCCATGGAGTAGCTACACTACCTACACTTAATGAATTGTTCCAATAATCTTCAGCATTTAATAATGGAACATTGTTTTCGGACACATTACCATTATCATCAACTAATACCCCTTCAGTATCAATAAAAGCTCCTTCTCTACCCAATAAAGTTTCAGTCACTAACCCATCGGTTTGTAACTCCTCAACAGTTGAAGATTTCATTACACCTCCCCATTTTACATCTACAGTAGCCGTAAGATTAAATCCTTTATAAGAAAAGTTATTTACCCAACCACCAGTCCAATCTGGTAATACAGAACCTAGTGTTTCGGCTTCTTCATTTTGTATTCTTCTACCTGTATTTGGATCGATAATAGGTCTACCTGTTGTGGGTTCTCTTAAAAAATCAAAACCATACAATTGAAATTCTTTACCAGGAACAGCGACTACTTCTACACTACTAAACGCCGAGCTAATTTGAAACTGACTCAATTCTGGGGTAAGCTCTACTACCGTTGATTCTACTTGTGAAAAATTTATTGCTGTATTCCATGTAAAATTCTTCGTTTTTATTGGTGTTGCATCAATAGCTATTTCAAATCCTTCCTGATCAACTTGCCCCACATTCAATACTTTATTTGCAAATCCCGTAGATTGAGGAATAGCAACATCCAAAATTTGATTTTTATTCTCATTTTTGAAGTATGCAAAATCCACCCCAAATCTTCCTCCAAATAATCTAGTATCTAATCCAAACTCATATGAATTTTGTTCTTCTGGAACCAAATTGTTTGATGGAATTGTTGGGTTGGCAGCATAAGCTAATGAACCATTAAAAGGAAATGTAAGATCCAAACCATATTGACCAAGTGCAGATGACACAGGTAGATAATTAAAATCTAACAAATATGGATCAGTATCGTTACCCACCTGTGCCCAACTTGCTCTTAACTTACCATAATTAATCCAGTCGCTATCTATCCCAAATGCGTCTGTAAATACAAAAGCTAAACTAGCTGAAGGGTAGAAATACGAATTATTATTTTTAGGTAACGTAGATGACCAATCATTTCTGGCAGTTAATGTTAAGGTAGCCCAGTTTTTATAACCCAACTCAGCCGATCCATACAAACCTGCCAATCTAGACTCTGTAAATTGCCTGGTTGCAACTACTTGAGCTGCATTTGCAGGACTAAACAATTCAGCTATTACTAAATCAACTCCTTGAATCTGTTGTCTTCTAAACAGTCTTGAGTTGTATTGAAATCCACCTAATATATTTAAAGAGATATCCTCAGTTAAATCCCTAAAATAAGAAGCTATAACATCTGCTGTAATCTCTTGTCTATATAAATCATCAGCATCAAAATCTCCGGTAAGACGTAGTATTGTTCCCTTAGAATTTTCGATAAATCTTTTATCATCATCAAAATCAACACCAATTTTACCAGTCAGAGCAAACCCTTCAAAAGGTTTGTAGGTAACTGAAGCATTGGCAATAACACGGTCATCATTCCTATCATTTTGATTTTCATGTCTTAACCATAATGGATTATTGGATAAATTACCGGCATCATCCACACGATGATTTATTTGATTACCGTTTTCATCTTTCCAAGGTTTGAATAAGTTTTGATCCAGGGTACTACTAAAAGAACTTAGTCCAATAATATTTGGGTCATTGGCACCTGTTGCCCCCGTTCCCTCTGATTTTGATTTAACATAAGTTACACCAAATCTAGTTTCTAATTTATCATTATGTCTCACACCAGCATTTAAACTCGCAGTATATCTTTTTAAACTAGAGCCTGGTAAAATACCTGTTTGATTTAGAGATGTTAAACTTAGTCTATAATCCATCTTTTCTGTAGCATCAGCAACAGCAAAATTGTTAATCAAAGTATACCCTGTGTTGAAAAAATCTTTAATACCATTATCCTTAATACCTCTTAACACACCCGGTTCATTAGTAACTGGTGCATTTGGAACGGTTTGACCAATAATACGTGGTCCCCAATCATAACCAGTACCAGCTGCACTATATGTACCATTTGTTCCTCCTGCATATTCTTGTTGGTAATCTGGAATTCTAAATAGATTATCTGTTCTAATAGTAGAATTTATGGTAACTCTCGCATTTCCATCTGGACTAGCTTTACCTTTTTTTGTTGTTACAACAATTGCTCCAGCTGAAGCTCTAGAACCGTAAAGAGCAGTTGCAGCAGCACCTTTTAACACATTCATAGATTCTACATCATCCGGGTTAATAACCGCTGCACCATTAGAGAAATCTCTATTACCTGAAATTAAATCATTTCCTGGTGTCTGAGAATCATTAATAATAACTCCATCAACGACCCAAATTGGACTATTTCTACCAGATAAAGAAGAAACTCCTCTTATAATAATTTTGGAGGATCCATCTAAGTTTCCACTAGATCTTGTAATCTGAACACCAGTAACTTTACCTTGTAGAGCATTTACAATATTTGTTTCTCTTGCTTTCACCAAGTCTTCTCCTTTTACAACATCTGTAGCATACCCAAGACTACGTACTTGTCTTTTAATACCTAAGGCAGTCACGACTACCTCTTCAAGGGCATTATCCGTAGGAAATAGTACTACATCAATATTATTATCAAGATCAACCATTTTTTCTTGAGAGCTCATACCCACATAACTATAGACAAGTATCTCTCCTGGGTTCACCTCTATTGAATATCGACCATCAAAATTTGTTTGAACTCCTTTGTTAGTACCTTTAACAATAACATTTACTCCAGGTAGCGGAACTCCATCTGATCCAGTAACTATACCCTCTATCAAAACTTGATCAGGATTACTTATTTCTGGAAGTACTTTTGTGTTTACCTGTTTTTTGATTTTTGATATTACTACCTGTCTGTCTATTATCTTATAAGTCAGGTTAGTTTTTATAAATGCTCTTTGTAATATCTCGTGTATAGTAGACTCTTTTAAAGAAAGTGTTATTTTTTTCTTTGTTTTTACAATATCATCTTTGTAAAAAAAGATAAACTTGCTTTGAGAATGGATTTGATCAAACAATTCCTCAAAAGTTCCATTTTTGAGGTCAATATCTAATTTGATTTGTGCATATGAGTTATTTGCATAAACACTCGTAAGCCCAAAAAACAGGAATAAAATAAAAACTCTCATAATGGTTAATAAAAAACTGAGTCCCCTTTTTTTAGACAAAAAAGAAACATCGTTAACTTTTTTATTCATAATTTTGCTTTTTACATTTTTAAGTATTGCATTATTGCAATATTTTGATTCAGGTCAGAAAATGTTGCCGCATTTTCTGACTTTTTTTATGGTTTATTAGGTATTTGTTGTTACATATTAATTCATATATCTGTTTTTAGTTAATTATAAATTTTCCGTTTTCCTCTTTGTATTTTAGATCAGAAGACTGTTTAAGTACTTCTATTACTTTTTGAATATTATCTTTTAAATCTAAATGCCCCGAGAATGTTTCTTTTTTAAGCTCTTCCCTCTGAATCAAAATATTAGCATTATAATATCTCGAAAGCTTTTTGATAATTATATCCATTCTTTGTTTTTTGAAAATAAATTTCCCATCACGCCAAGACATGTATTTAGTAATATCTGCCTTGCCACTTGCCATGTTTTTAGTCTTATTATTGTATATAGCTAGAGTACCTGGGGTTATTTTGATTTTTGATTTTCCGAAAATAGAATTTCCATGATATTTTATTTCTACACTCCCTCTTTCTAATGCAGTACTTGTATGTGAATCATCTTCATAACTACTTACATTAAAAACTGTTCCTAAAACTTTAATGTCATAATCATTAGTAACCACATAAAACGGTTGCTTTTTATTATGGGTTACATCAAAGATTGCCTCTCCAACAAGATGAACCTCTCTTTTATCTCCATTAAAAGTTACTGGATACGTTAGTTTTGACCCAGAGTTAAGCCAAACTTTTGTTCCTTCAGAAAGTGTTATCCTTGTTCTTTTACCATAAGGAACAATAATTGTATTAAACTTATTTTCTGTGGATTGATTTACCTTTTTTGAATTATTAATACTGACTTTATTTCCAGAACCAGAGTATGTAATACTAGAAGTTTTTTCAGTAATTTTTATTTCATCGTGATCATTTAGAACCAACTTTACATCTTCTTCTTTATCAATATCAATTTTTGTTAAATCGACATAGTTTTTTATCTCTGTAGATCCTGAATAACCATCTATATTGGTTGTACAAAGAAATATTATAGTAATAGTGGCTGCAATACTTATTAAGTACTTGAGTTTCTTTTTTTTTCTCTTATTTCGATAGTCCCAAATAGAAGAGCTTATTCTAGATTTGAGATGTTTTTTTTCTTCTTCGCTTAACATTTTTTGGAGGTTTTAATATCGTTTATACTATTATCCATTTTCATCATTTACATACCTTTATACTATAGTAATTGATAAAAATTTCAAATAAAGTACTTGAAATCACATCCTTGACATTAACAAAAGCATCAAACCTAAAAAACATAGACAAAAAATATAGTTTATTTTAATTTATTCAACTTCTATTTCGTTTCGTAATTTTTTTACGGCTCTATATATTAGGGTCCTTACAGACTCTATGGAGATTCCTAAAATTGCTGAAATTTCTTCATAAGATTTTTTTTCATCAAATTTTAGGGATAGTCCTTTTCGCTGTTTTTTAGAAAGAGAGGTTAAAGCAATAGAAAGTTTAGCACTTATTTCAGAAGAGTATTCTGATTGAATTATAGATTCTTCTACCGACATAGACTCAGACTTAATTTCATTATTCTTATCCTCTGTAGAAAATATTTTGTGTTTGGATTTAAATTTCCTGTTAATTTTTCTCTTAAGAGATCTAAGAAGATAATATTTTACATTATCAATATCTGAGAGTTTTCTTCGGTACTTATAGATGTCCAAAAATAGGTCATGGATACAATCTTGAACATAATCTTTGTCATTTGTATACTGAATTCCAAATTCATAAAGTATATCTACATATTCATCGTATAATTGATTAAAAGCATTTAAATCTCCTAATTTAACTTTTGTCCACAAAATTGAGTCTATAGTTTTAACGGATTGCATCTAATATAGTTTACCTATTCAAATATTAACAAAAAAAAGATAATACGGTATATTCCAATTACGTACTTATCTGACATACAGCAATATATAAATATAATTTAAAAAAAATTAACTTTTTTTTAATAATTTAAGTTTTTAAAAAAAAACATCATCAACGCCTCAACCCCGTCCCTTTAATCACTTTATAATTAACAAATTACACTTCATCTCTTTGTATTTTTGTACAGACCACACATCTAGAGTAATTATGTAATATGTCTTCAATAGAATGCATGCATCTATGAGTAATAGATACAATTACCCTTACTAATTTATTTCTAAAGGGACATCTATGAGCCATTGTGCCCTTTTTTCTTCAAAACCACCTCCAATTATTGACCTCAGTTTACTAAAAATAAGTAAAGTAATTTTATCCAGCTTTACCGATATTTTTGTCAATCTAATTCGAAGCTTTGTATTCAGTCGATATCCAATATCACCTGATGCTTCTGTATAATTATGTTCCCTCAAACATAAAGTAATATAATCTGATTTTTTGGCTAACTCAACAGATCCCTTTAAATTAGAAACACCAGGCGCATCTATATTACTTTGTTTTCCTATTTTATATTTCTGTATTGCCTTTTTCAATTTATTTTTATCTAATACTCTTCGTCTTTTACCTTCTCAAATTCTTCAGTTGTTATTTGAGTCCTTTGCCTTATTTTCTATTCTAAAGTCGTACCTACGAACGGTTTAAAAGCTTTACTTCCTATAGTATCAACTATTTTAATCTCTTTCTCCTAAAAAGAAGCAAAATATTAATAAAATTAGGTTTATTAGTTTTATAAAGATTGTATTAATTCTTATACAGTCAAAACATTATTAATTCCTAAATACTCTAATAAAGAGAATCAACTTTAAGAAACATAGACAATATTTTTTGTTTTTTTTCTACAAAATTTAACAAAACAGTTAAATAACTAACATTTTGACAAACAAAAAAGCCGAATAACTAACGAGTTATTCGGCTTTTTACTTCTATTAACAGTAAGGTTTTTACTTACTTAGGTACATTTTACGTCTTGAATACAAATCATAAAACTGATCGTCTTTTAGGTCTTCAATAAATAGAATACTTTCTCCCGTACTTTTCATTTCTGGTCCAAGCTTTTTATTCACATTAGGAAATTTATTGAATGAGAATACTGGTTGCTTAATAGCATAACCATCTAAGTACGGTTTAAAATCAAAATCTGTCACTTTCTTCTCTCCTAGCATTACCTTTGTAGCATAATTTACATATGGTTCTCCATAGGCTTTAGCAATAAAAGGTACAGTTCTCGAAGCTCTTGGATTTGCTTCGATAATATATACCATATCATCCTTGATAGCAAACTGAATATTTATCAACCCAACTGTATTGAGAGCCAGAGCAATTTTATGTGTATGATCCTTAATTTGTTGCATTACAAACTCACCCAAATTAAAAGGAGGTAAAGTAGCATTAGAGTCTCCTGAATGAATCCCACAAGGTTCTATATGCTCCATAATCCCAATAATATGCACATTTTCGCCGTCACATATTGCATCTGCCTCAGCTTCTATAGCACCATCCAAATAGTGATCTAATAACAATTTATTATTAGGCATCTTACTTAGTAAGTCTACAACATGCTCTTCTAATTCTTGCTTATTAATCACAATCTTCATTCCTTGACCTCCTAATACATAAGATGGTCTTACTAATATTGGAAAATCTAAACGATCTGCAACTTCTAATGCTTCATCAGCTGTTTCTGCAGTATCAAATTCTGGGTACGGAATGTTATTTTCTTGTAAAAGCTTAGAAAAATGACCTCTATCCTCAGCCAAATCTAACGATTGATAGCTTGTACCTATAATTTTAATCCCGTAACGGTCTAATTTCTCTGCCAGTTTTAATGCTGTCTGGCCTCCTAACTGTACTATTACTCCTTCTGGGTTCTCATGTCTGATTATATCATAAATATGTTCCCAAAATACAGGTTCAAAATATAATTTATCGGCTGTATCAAAATCAGTAGACACTGTTTCGGGATTACAATTGATCATTATTGTTTCGTACCCACATTCTGCCGAGGCTAAAACCCCATGTACACAGCAGTAATCAAACTCAATCCCTTGTCCTATTCTATTGGGACCAGAGCCTAAGACAATGATTTTCTTTTTATCGGTGACAACACTTTCGTTAGAGACATATCGTTCTCCAGAAGGGGTTTCAATTTCTGCTTCAAAAGTGGAATAAAAATACGGGGTTTCTGCTTTAAATTCTGCAGCACAAGTATCTACAAGCTTATACACTCTTTTGATCCCTAGTCCATCTCTTTTATTATGCACTTCACTTTCATAACACCCAACCATATGAGCAATCTGTCTATCTGCAAAACCTTTTTGCTTTGCTTCTAGTATCAGTTCTTTGGTAAGTGATTCTATTGTATAGGTAGAAATTTCTTTTTCAAGATTATATAGTTCTTCATATTGCTTTAAAAACCACATATCGATTTTTGTGATCTCATGTATTCTACTCAATGGGATCCCCATCTGAATAGCATCATAAATTACAAATACACGATCCCAGCTGGCATAGGTGAGTTTTTCTATAATCTGATCATAGTTTTTATACCCTTTCCCATCGGCTCCCAATCCATTTCTTTTTATTTCTAAAGATTGAGTAGCTTTATGCAAGGCTTCCTGAAATGATCTACCAATTGCCATTACTTCTCCAACAGATTTCATCTGAAGTCCTAATGTACGATCCGACCCTTCGAATTTATCAAAATTCCATCGAGGTATCTTTACAATAACATAATCTAATGTAGGTTCAAATAAAGCAGATGTAGATTTAGTAATCTGGTTATCTAACTCATCAAGATTATAACCTATTGCAAGTTTTGCTGCTACTTTGGCAATAGGGTATCCTGTTGCTTTTGATGCTAATGCCGAGGAACGAGAAACTCTAGGATTAATCTCTATAGCAATAATTTCTTCCTTTTCATCAGGGCTTACTGCAAACTGTACATTACATCCTCCAGCAAAATCTCCAATACTGCGCATCATATGTATGGCCATATCACGCATACGTTGGAAAGTCTTATCACTTAATGTCATCGCCGGAGCAACGGTAATAGAGTCCCCTGTATGGATTCCCATAGGGTCCATATTCTCTATAGTACAGATAATAACCACATTATCATTATTATCTCTTAACAACTCCAATTCATACTCTTTCCATCCCATCATCGCTTTGTCGATCATAACCTCATGAATCGGAGATATCTCTAGACCTCGAGTAAGTAATTCATCGAAGTCTTCTTCTTTATATACAATTGAAGCTCCTGCTCCTCCAAGTGTATATGACGCTCTAATTACTAGAGGGAAACCAAACTCTTGGGCTATTTCTTTCCCTTTTAAATAAGAATTCGCTGTTGCTTGAGGTGCCATAGGAATTCCAATCTTGAGCATTAACTCTCTAAATTGCTCTCTATCCTCAGTAATATTTATAGCGTCAATATCTACACCAATAATTTCAACATCAAAATCCTTCCATATTCCTTTTTCATCAGCTTCAATACATAGATTTAATGCTGTTTGACCTCCCATTGTTGGTAATACTGCATCAATCTGAGGGTGTTCCTTAAGGATTTCAATGATTGATTTTGTTGTCAATGGTTTTAAATATACATGATCCGCCATAGAAGGGTCGGTCATGATAGTAGCTGGATTCGAATTAATTAAAATAGTTTCTATCCCATCCTCGCGCAGAGACCGTAGTGCTTGTGTTCCGGAATAATCAAATTCGCATGCTTGGCCAATTACTATTGGTCCAGATCCTATAATAAGTATACTCTTTAGTTGTTCGTTTTTAGGCATGTATTACAGTATTGACTTTTACTTAATTATGTATTAGATATAAAAAAAGGCGTTACCTTTAAAGTAACACCTTCAATATTTTTAATGCACATTACCATTAGTGCTTATGTCTTAATTCAGACGAAACAGATAGCTTCTTTCTTCCTTTTGCTCTTCTACGAGCTAACACTTTTCTACCATTTGCAGAAGCCATACGCTCTCTGAAACCGTGTTTGTTTTTTCTCTTTCTCTTCGATGGTTGAAACGTTCTTTTCATTGCTATCTATCTTTATAAATCTTCGTGATATATCTAAATTTAATCTTTTAAGGTATCTCTCCTCAAAACTGCGGGCAAATATACGAAGAGTTTTTACTTTCACAAACGTAAATATCAAATATTTTTTATCCAAAAAAATTAGTTTCTTTGCAGAAGAAAGTAACAAGCCACTTTTAATGAAAAAACAAGCCATTTTTATATTCCTATTATTACTATTCTTTACTGGGTTTTCTCAGACTAAGTTACAATATAATTTGACTACTGGTGATTCTTTTTCATTGCATCAGGATGCTGAACAAATAATTACTCAAGACATCTCAGGTAATAAACAGATTATAATAAATAAAATTAGCGCAGATATATCCTTTCTTGTCACAAAAGAAGAAAGTGATTTGCTTTATATAGAGTTGAAATATAAAACATTCAAAATGAAAATTAACTCACCAACTCTTGGTGATCTTATGAATATTGATACTTCTATAAACCCTAAACCTAATGATATACAAGGGTTAATTTTTCAAGGTCTGATTAATTCTCCTATTACTATTGTAATGCAAAAAAATGGAAAAATTAATGCTTTAGAAGGCGCAGACTCCCTTTTTGATAGCATGATTAAAAGTGCTAACATTACAGACCCGGCTACTATAAAAAAGATTCGAGCTACTTTAAACAAACAATGGGGAAATAAAGAATTAATAGCTAGTTTTGAACAGATGACTTTTATCTACGATGCTAATAAAGGAATCATAGGTGACATCTGGGAAAATGAATATATCGGAAAAATGAAAAGCAAAAACAAATGGGAAATTACTACTATCAATAATGAATCTACCACAGTTACGGGAATCGCTGATGTAGAAATGAGCAATACAGATGATAATGTAACTATCATTGTTACGGGTTCTCAAAAATCGGAAATTATAGTTAATAATAAAACGGGGGTACTAAAAGAAGGAATTACAGAGGGTATTTGTAAAGGACACACCTTAATTCCAGCAATGGGAGATACCAAAATACCCACATCAATAGAATTCAAAAACAACTACAAAACAATAAAATAAACTTTATAATGTACAATAAGAATATAAAACTAGTAATCGCAGCAATCATTATCGGTGTAGCAGTATGGCAAATAATAGAGGGGTATATAGGTAATGGAATCATGCTTATTTTACTAGCTGCTATTTTTGTTTTTCTATATTTTAAAAACGAATTAATCCTCCTTGCTTTCTTAAGATTACGCAAACAGGATTTTGATGGAGCCCGAAAATGGTTGGACAAAATTAAAAACCCAGAAAGCGCGCTTACCTTAAAGCAACAGGGATACTATAACTACCTTCTTGGTATTATGCTATCCCAAACTAATATAACGCAAGCCGAAAAGTATCTAAAAAAGGCCATTAAACTAGGATTATCTATGAATCAAGATCTCGCTGTCGCCAAGTTAAACCTTGCAGGTATTGCTATGACCAAACGTCGTAAGAGAGAAGCTCAAATGTTGCTTACTGAAGCTAAGAAATTAGATAAGCACAATATGCTAAAAGATCAAATAACAATGATGAAACAGCAAATGAAGAAAATTTAGGCATACTAATTGTATTAAAACTTACGTTTAATATAATCGTTAGAAGGTTTTATTATTGGGATAATACTTAAAATTTACATCTAAAAAATGTTTTTTTGACAGCTTTATACTACATTAGCTACCGTAATCTATTTATAATGAAGAAATTATTAGTACTGGGAATACTCTTTTTATGTTTTAATCATTCCTATGCGCAAGAAGAAAGGAAAATACCATTTTCGGTTGCTATTTCTGCCCATATTGTAAAATACAATCAAAAAATTGATGCTGCATATCAAGATCAAGACTTGGAGCGAGCAGAATTTTTGTTTGATTCTTTGGTGACTAATCACCTAAGTGGAACCTATATGGACAACTTTAGTGTTTACCCGATAAAAGGAGAACCTATCTTATTAGAAGATTACGAAAAACCCATGTTTCTTATCTCGTATGCATCTTGGTGTGTTCCTGGTATTGGTGAAATCCCAGCTTTAAATGATTTGGCAGATCGATTTCATGACCAGATTGACTTTGTAGTTCTTTTCTGGGATAATAAGGAAAGTCTCAAGGAGAAAGCAAAAGAATATAATCAAAATATTCAACTGGTTCATATTGACGAAAAAACAAATAAGGATTCATATATAATCAACAAACTAAAGCATGCATTAGGTTTCCCTATGATGTATTTTATGGATGGTGATAAAAAAATCTTAGACATAAGAAAAGTAGTCACCCATCACTCTAGCGAAACTTTAACCAATTCGTATAATATTCATTTTAACTCATTGTCCAAAGGAGTTTCTCTTCTTATTGCTAATCTAGATCTAGATACCGAACTTAGCACTAATAATATAACTAGCCCAGAAGAGAATATCGACAAACGTACTGATGAAGAGCGTAATATTGATGAAGAATATGAACGTTACAAAAGGGAACGTGACTCTATAAACAACAAGGACAACAATTAGAAAGCTGCTTTATTTTCCAAAAATCATCTTTATGGCTACCAAAATTAATACGCCTCCAAAGATTTTTTTTAACAGTGCTTGATTTATAGATATCGCTAGTTTACTTCCCAAATATCCTCCTATAATAAAAGTAATTGCTATTATAACTGCGTACTTCCAGTTTACAAAACCTTCTTGATAATAGTTGTAAGCTGCCAATAATGTTACAGGAACAGCTAGTACTGCCAAACTTGTACCTTGAGCTTCGTGCTGAGAAAAATTAACCCATAATATTAACAGCGGAATCATTATAACACTCCCTCCTATCCCTAGAGTTCCGCTAAAAAATCCTGCTAACAACCCTATTAGGATGAGTGAAATAAGTATAGAAGTATTCATTTGCCTAAAATTATCGATTCTTTACAGTCAAAAATATAACATCCAACTTTAAACAAGTAGAAAATCCAAGCAAAAAAACTTAAAAAAATAAAATACTATTATTGCCCTACACCAGTTTTGTAATAACCTTCTCTTGGTATTTTTATAAGATATTCTTTACCAGATGTATTATTTAAGTGCGCCTCTCTTAACCAAGGATTATGAAGTTTTAAGATTTTATAGTTTATATTGTACTGCTGAGCAAATTTATTAAAATCAGTAATAGGCTCATCCACTAACACATTAAAAGTAGGAATATGGTGATACAAGTCCTCATCACTAAAGTTAAATCCATACCTTTTGGGGTTGCTTAAAATCTCTTTTAAGGCAACAATCCTAAACACATATCGTCCAGTCTCTTCTCCTAATAAAAGATCATAATATGTAGTAGCCTGCTGTTTTTCTAATCGTCGGTTTATCCCTGCTCTACCAGCATTATATGCCGCCGCTGCAAGAGTCCATGAACCAAATTTTTCTTTAGCGCTTTTAAGATATCTACATGCCACTTCAGTAGATTTTTCAATATGATAGCGCTCATCAACATTTTGATTCACTTCTAATCCATACTCTTTTGCTGTGCCTTTTAATATTTGCCAAAAACCAGTAGCTCTTGCAGGCGATACTGCTTGAGTTAAACTACTTTCTATAACAGCCAAGTATTTAAAATCCTCAGGAACTCCGTGTTCTTTAAGAATAGGTTCTATAATTGGAAAATATTTGTTTGCCCTTTTAAAAAGCAACAACCCATTTGACTGCCAGTACGTATTAACTAGCAATTCTCTATCCATTCTTTCTCGTATATCAGGGTTTTCAACAGGAACCAACTCACCAGAAAAATTAAGATTATCTGGCATCGCTATAGCATAGACATTATAGTCATTTATTAACTTTTCTTCTAAAGCTTCTTGAGCAACAGGTTTTTGAGGTTCTTCCTGAGTAGCATTAACAAGAATTCCAAAGGTAAACAACACACCCAAAAAGACTAAGGCTTTCTTTATCATTTTCATTGTAAGTAGATTTTGATTTTATTGGGGAATAAAATTTTATTGTACAATATAATGCAAAAAAACTAGACTAACGCTAGTTATCATTAATTATTTCGGGTAAATTCTTGTTAAACCATCTAGCTCTATTTATAACCATAACATGTGTTCCTTGATCCACTACAATGCAGTTTTTAATATTTTCAATAGGAAAAACAATATCTTTATTTCCATGAATATGTATAATCCCCTCTAGTGTTTTTTCTTGATCCCAACAAACCATTTCTTCAATGGCCCAGTCCAAATACCGTTTATCATTTACGGATAAGTACTTTTGATACATTGCTGCACGTTTCTTTGCAAACTCGCCAAAAGCAAGTTTTTCCCAGTTTTCAATTCTCGATACTATCGAGGTGGGCAGTAACTTATATGCTTTTGTTTTTCGAGCAAATTTTATCCGTTTTGGCAATTCATACTTATTTTTAACACTTGATATGATAATAAGTCTTTTTACCTTCAAGAATTTACTCATTTCCTGTACCATTATTCCTCCAAAAGAAACACCTACCAAAATGCAATTTTCGTGTTTAATTTCTTCACACATTCGTTTGGCATAATCTTCGATAGATTCGTTCTTTTCAGGGATTTTCCAAGGTAAGGTTTGACTTACAAACTTATCTTTAGAAAGCCTTATAAATTCGAAAATAGAAACATCTGCAGCCATTCCTGGTACAAAATAAACATAGCTAACTTCCTGCGACATAGGTATTTTAACAGTGGGTTTAAAATTTAAAGCTCTAATTTCCTTATCTTTGCAATTCAAAGCTATTATTTTCCTTTCATAGATAAAAGGAAACATAGAGTTTATTTTTTTGCAAAAGGGAATTTTAGAACTAACAAATCTTTGTTAGGTAAGGTAAAAAATTTAAAACTATTGGCAACTTTTTTTAGGTCTTATTTTGAATGTTTTACCGCCACACAACAGTTATGATTAGTAAGGCTAACCCCTTATATATTTGATTAAATACCTCATAATTTTAAAAAATATGGAGAACATGAGTGCTATTGAATTAGAAATTATAGACAATGAATTTCTAAGACAATTCGAAACTACAATTTACGATCAAAAAGCGAAGATTGAATACGCGCTACAGGAAAGAAAAATTTTCCTAACTAAACTTATCATGAGTGAAGAGCATCTTGAAAAAGGGTACGAACAAGATTTTATTATTGCAGTTTTTAATTTAATTGAAGAGCGCAATATCAGATTAGTTCCTACTAGTCCTATTATCGCAAAGTTTATGCGAAAAAATAGACGGAAATATAAAGATTTACTTCCAGTAGGAATAAACATATAGTCTACTTCTAATAAAAAAAAATCTGCACTTGCAGATTTTTTTTATTAGAACATCACATAGACCTTATACTTATACTTTTACTTCCTCTCCTATAAAATCAAACCGAACTGAACCATCGTCATCTATATTAGTTAGTTTTACTTTGTGCAAGGTATTGACATATGAAGGATTCCATGGCATTTTTACCTTCACATAATTTTCTGTAAATCCGTTGATATACCCTTCTTTATTTTCTGATTCAAACAACACTATCCTCTCAGTTCCTAATTGACTTTCATAGAACGCTCTTCTCTTTTTGACCGATAACCCTCGAAGCATTTTACTCCTTTTCTTTCTTACATCATGAGAAACAGTACCGTCTAAACTAGTTGCAACAGTATTATCTCTTTCAGAATACGTAAACACATGTAAATATGATATATCTAATTGAGACAAAAAATTATATGTATCCAAAAAATGATCATCTGTTTCTCCAGGGAAACCAACAATAACATCAACCCCAATACATGCATGAGGCATTACTTCTTTAATTTTATGTACTCGATCCACATATAGGTTACTTAAATACCTACGGCGCATTAATTTTAAGATCTCATCATTTCCAGACTGTAAGGGTATATGAAAATGCGGCACAAAAGTTCTAGATCTAGCAACAAAATCTATGGTTTCATTTTTAAGCAAATTTGGTTCGATAGACGAAATCCTTAATCGCTCTATCCCATCAACAACATCTAACGCTTGTACTAGTTCAAAAAAGGTATGCTCATGTTTTTTATTCCCAAATTCACCCTTGCCATAATCCCCAATATTAACACCTGTAAGCACAATTTCTTTTATCCCTTTTTCAGAAATTTCTTTAGCATTTTTTAATACATTTTGCAGTGTATCACTTCGTGAAATCCCTCTAGCCAAAGGAATAGTACAATAGGTACATTTATAATCACATCCATCCTGCACTTTTAAAAATGCCCTGGTACGATCCCCTATAGAATAACTTCCTACATAAAAATCAGCTTCTTCAATCTCACAAGAATGCACTTCTCCAAATTCATTTTTGGAAAGATCATTAATATAATCGGTAATCTTAAATTTTTCTGTAGCTCCCAAAACCAAATCAACCCCATCAACAGAAGCTAATTCTTCAGGTTTTAACTGAGCATAACAGCCTACGGCAGCAACAAAAGCATCTGGGTTTGTTTTTTGAGCCTGTTTTACTATAGTTTTAAATCTTTTATCTGCATTTTCAGTAACAGAACATGTATTTATCACATAAATATCTGCATTTTCAGAAAAATCTACACGATCGAAGCCTTCATCTGTAAAATCTCTTGCGATAGTAGAAGTTTCCGAAAAATTTAGCTTACAACCAAGCGTATAAAAAGCAACTTTTTTTCTCATAAAACATAAGTGTCATTTCCGCAACGGCAGAAATCTCTTTATATTTACCCGTAACAAAACTCAAAAATATTGAGTCGCTTTAGAATAAATTTTTAGGGTGCAAATATACCAACAATAATTCATTTACTAAAATTGAGGTTTATTCATAAATTTAACACAACTCGCTACTTAACAGTGATTTACACATTACTCTCTTTGATTTCTTGTAAAGATTATTCTAAAGAAAATAGAGATCACTTAGTATTTCGCTATAATCAATATGAGAACATTAGCTCCTTGGATCCCGCATTCGCCAGAGATGTAGCTAATATATGGTCTACAAATCAATTATTTAATGGTTTAATCCAATTGGATGATTCTTTGCACATCAAACCAGATATAGCAAAAAAATGGGAAATTTCTGAAAATGCTTTAGAATACACTTTTATCTTAAGAAATGATGTGAGGTTTCACAAGCATAAACAATTTAAGACAAAAGATAGTTCCCGATTGGTAACAGCAAAAGATTTTGTATATAGTTTTGATAGAATTATTAACCCCAATGTGGCATCACCAGGAAACTGGGTGTTAAAAAATGTTGAAAAATACGAAGCCATTAGCGATACGATATTTAAAATCAAATTAAAAAAACCTTTTCCCGCGTTTTTAGGATTGTTAGGCATGCGATATTGCTCTGTTGTTCCAAAGGAAATCGTAGAACACTATGGGCAACAATTTAGATCAAACCCTATCGGAACAGGTCCTTTCAAATTTAAGATGTGGGAAGAAAACGTAAAACTTGTACTTCGCAGAAATGAGTTGTATTTTGAAAAAGACGAAAAAGGAAAGCAACTCCCATATCTAGAAGCTGTTGCTATTACATTTTTACCTGATAAACAAAGTGAATTCTTACAATTTGCTCAAGGAAAAATCGATTTATTAAACAGTCTAGATGCTTCTTATAAAGATGAATTATTAACCCCTAGCGGAAAACTAAGAGATAAATACAAAAATCGCGTAAACATTAGCAAAGGTTCGTATCTAAATTCTGAGTATCTAGGTTTTTATTTAGATACAGATAAAAAAGAGATTCAATCTGAGTTATTAAGAAAAGCTATTAATTATGGGTTCGACAGAAAAAAAATGATAACGTATCTAAAAAATGGCATAGGCACTCCAGCCATTAATGGTTTTATACCAAAAGGTATGCCTGGGTTTAACAATATTCCTGGATATGAATATAACCCAGAAAAAGCGCGTCAATTAGTAGATCAGTTCAAAAAACAAACTGGTAACAACAAACCAACAATACGGCTAGCTACCGATTCCAACTATCAGAGTATTTGTGAATTTATACAACGAGAACTTGAAAAAGCCGGACTAAATGTTATTGTTGATGTTATGCCCTCTTCTACAATACGTCAAAAAAAATGGACCGGAAAACTCGACTCTTTTCGCGCAAGCTGGATTGCTGATTACCCAGATGCCGAAAATTTCCTCTCTCCATATTATAGCAAAAACTTTACACCCAATGGTCCTAACTACACTCATTTCAAGAATGAAACTTTTGACCAGCTATACGAAGAGAGCTTCCTTATCATGGACACCAAAGTAAGAGAACAGCATTATGCAAAAATGGACTCTATCATTATCGCTAACGCCCCTATCGTTCCTTTATATTATGATCAGGTAGTTAGGTTTACTCAAAAAAACGTAAAAGGACTCACTAATAACCCTCAAAATTTCTTAGTACTAAAACGAGTTTGGAAAGAAAAAAAATAAACTTTCCGACAGCGATAGCCATCGAAAATATTAAAACTTTTTAAACCTCATAAAGCATTTTATAACCAGTTTTCAAAATTGGAATTTAAGAATCGTAATTCTTTCTCCATCGTTTTGTTTCATCAAAAACATGTTCTAGAATCTTTTTATCTTCTTCTGTAAATTCAACTTTTCTTCTAGACATTACAACATTTGCTACCTCAAAAGCTTTTTTGGTTAGGTAAGTCGTAAAACCTCCATTCCCACCCCAACTATAGCTAGGTACAAAATTGCGTGGAAACCCTGTCCCAAAAATATTAGCATTCACCCCAACCAATGTTCCTGTATTAAACATAGTATTAATACCGCATTTAGAATGATCCCCCATCATTAAACCACAAAACCTTAATCCTGTTTTAGCAAAGCTCTCAGTTTCATAACTCCACAACCTTACTGGAGCATAGTTGTTTTTAAGATTAGATGTATTAGTATCAGCTCCAAGATTACACCACTCTCCTATAACAGAGTTTCCCATATATCCATCATGCCCTTTATTCGAATTTGCAAACAAAACAGAGTTATTTATTTCTCCTCCAACCTTGGAGTAAGGTCCAATAGTTGTCCCTCCATAGATTTTTGCACCCATCTTTACAACAGCCTTATCACCAAGTACAAAAGGACCTCTAATCATACTACCTTCCATGATCTCAGCATCTTTCCCTATATAAATTGGTCCTTTACTTGCATTAAGCATTGTAAACTCTAGCTTAGCTCCTTTTTCAATAAAAATATTCTCAGGTGCAATCACATTATTACTTTCTGGTATAGGTTGGCTTACTCTATCATGAGTAAGAAGTTTAAAATCATTTTCGATCGCCTGATGATTTTTTGAAAAGATATCCCAAGTATTTTGTACACTAAGGACTTCAGAATCATATTCTATAATTTCATACTCCTCAAAATCTACTTCTTGATCTTCTTTAACATAAAACGCAACAGCTTCATCTTTATAAAAAACAGCTTGCTTTGGCTTCAAGTCTTTAATAACATTAACAAGAGGGTCGGATGGCAAATAAGATGCGTTAATCATTACATTTTCCTCTAATTCGACCATTGGATATTTGTGGCTCAGGTAATCTTCGGTTACCGAAGAAATAGTAGATCCCAAATACTTTTCCCACTTCTCTCTAATTGTTAATATTCCAATCCGGATCTCTGCAACCGGTCTTGTATATGTAAATGGCAATAATGCATTACGCGAAGTACCATCAAAAAGAATATAATTCATATACTATATCAAAAAGATTAATAATTATTGTTAAAATGAATCGGTGCAAAAATAATGACGTTGATGATAAAAATAACGTTGTTTGACGAATTTATTTGTAAAATAAATTACCAACATAACAGTCTTCAACAAAAAAAAAGCCTTTCTGTTTAGAAAGGCTTTACAATAGATTGTTGTACCGAATTATTTTTTGAATTTGGCATATTTGTTTTTGAACTTGTCAATACGTCCTGCAGTATCGATAAGTTTTGATTTTCCAGTATAGAAAGGATGAGAAGTTCTAGAAATTTCTAATTTCACTAACGGATACTCTACACCATCAACTTCGAGAGTTTCTTTAGTATTTGCTGTAGATTTAGTTAAAAAAACTTCATCGTTAGACATATCTTTAAAAGCTACTAATCTATAATTTTCTGGGTGAATATCTTTTCTCATTATATTATTCTTTTCTTTTTTCGAGGTGCAAATTTAATCATAATCTTTGAACTCGCAATAATAAATTTTCTTTTTTATTCATTTTCTATAAAATTTCTTTTTTTATCGTCTTGATGTAACAATTTAGTACTTTTGTGTACTTATGGTTTATAAATAACCAAAAACAATATTATATTATGGAAAATGAAAAAGCATCTTCAAAAAAGATCATTATAAACTACGGAATATTATTAGGTATCGTTTCGGTTTTACTTGGTGTTATAATGTATGTAACCAATGCTTACACAGATCCACATTGGATATACTCTGTTATTTCATTTTCAATTCTTATAGGTATCATTAGCTATGGGATAAAAGCATACAAAACTGCTAATAATGGATATCTGGCATTAATGGATGCTATCAAAGTAGGTATTGGGATTGCTCTTATTGGAGGTGTTATCGGAGTAATCTGGTCCTTAACTTTAACTACAGTAATAGAGCCGGACTACACACAACAAGTCCTTGAAGCTCAAAGAGAAAAAATGTTACAAAACCCTGATATGACAGAGGAATTAGTAGAACAAAGTATGGCTATTGCAGAAAAATTCAGCTCTCCTTTTATTAGTATAGCTGTCTCGATAATTGGTAGCCTTTTCCTTGGTTTTATTATTTCTCTTATAGCTGGTTTAATTATGCAAAAGAAACAAGACTTATATTAACATATGGATATATCTGTAGTCATACCACTGCTCAATGAGCAGGAGTCTCTTAATGAATTATATGATTGGATTGCAAAAGTTATGCAATCCAATTCTTTTTCTTATGAAATCATCTTTATTGATGATGGTAGTACCGATGATTCATGGAGTACAATTTCAGAATTATCCCAAAAAGACAAACAGGTAAAAGGTATTCGTTTTTTAAAAAATTTTGGAAAATCACAAGCTTTACATGCTGGGTTTGGTACTGCAACTGGTGATGTAGTTATTACTATGGATGCCGATTTACAAGATAATCCAGAAGAAATCCCAGAATTGTACGACCTGATTATAAAGGAAGGGTTTGACTTGATATCGGGCTGGAAAAAGAAAAGGTATGACTCCGTAATTGCCAAAAACTTACCTTCTAAACTGTTTAATGCCGCTGCCCGAAAAACATCTGGAGTTAAACTACACGATTTCAATTGTGGATTAAAGGCATATAAAAATATTGTCGTAAAAAACATTGATGTACATGGCGAAATGCATCGTTATATCCCTGTGCTTGCAAAGAATGCAGGTTTTGGAAAAATTGGTGAAAAAGTAGTACTCCACCAAGCTAGGAAATATGGTAAGACCAAATTTGGAATGAGCCGATTTATCAATGGATTTTTGGATCTAATTACCATATGGTTTATGTCTCGATTTGGGAAAAGACCTATGCACTTTTTTGGTCTTATCGGCACATTGCTATTCATTGTCGGGTTTAGTTTTTCACTATACTTAGGGATTGATAAACTTTTTATAGAAACCAAAGGAAGACTAATTGCTCAACGACCCGAATTTTATGTTGCATTGACCTCTATGATTCTGGGTACACAATTTTTTCTGGCAGGATTTCTTGGAGAAATTATCTTAACTAGCAAGCGAAACAAAGAACGCTATAGTATAGCCGAAAAAATTCATCTTTAAAATAACGATGTTTTTATACAAAACTCAGCACCCCAATAAATAATAGACAATACACTTAGACAATATGCAAAATATAGTATTTTTGCAACAAAAATAACCAACATGCAAATCACAGATTCTGTTATAGATACGAGGGTTAAAGAATGGCTAACCCCTTTTTTTGACACAACCACTCAAAAAGAAATTAAAAATTTACAAAATAACAATCCCGAAGAGTTAAAGGAAAGTTTTTATAAGGATTTAGAATTTGGTACTGGTGGTATGCGAGGTATTATGGGTGCCGGGACTAATAGAATTAATAAATATACATTAGGAAAAAGTACTCAGGGGTTAAGCAACTACCTTATTAAGGAATTTCCCAAAGAGCAGCCTAAAGCTGTAATCGCCTATGATTGTAGAAATAACAGTGATACACTAGCTCAATTGGTAGCCGATGTTTTTTCTGCAAATGGCATAAAAGTATATCTTTTCTCTAGCCTAAGACCAACTCCAGAGTTATCTTTTGCCGTAAAAGAACTAGGTTGTCATTGTGGCATTGTATTAACAGCAAGCCACAACCCTCCAGAGTATAATGGTTATAAAGTGTACTGGCAAGATGGAGGGCAATTAGTTCCACCACAAGATGGTGATATTATTTCTGAAATAAATGCGCTAAAATATTCTGATATTAGATTTAATGCCAACCCTGATTTCATACAAAAAATAGATCAAGAAATTGACAATATTTTTATCGAGCAAAGTGTTAAAAACGGAAGTTTTGTCGCTACGCAAGAAGCGAAAGATAACACAACAATTGTTTTTACTTCTTTGCATGGTACTTCTATTACTGCAGTACCTGAAACCCTTGAGAAAGCTGGTTACAAAAATGTGCATATTGTAAAAGAACAAGCAAAACCAGACGGTAATTTTCCAACAGTAAAATCCCCTAATCCAGAGGAACCTGAAGCGCTTGAAATGGCAATGAAACTTGCAGGAGAAGTTAATGCAGATATCGTAATCGGTACAGATCCTGATTGTGATCGACTAGGAATTGCTGTTCGTAATGAAAAAGGAGAATTACAGTTATTAAATGGAAACCAAACAATGATTGTTATGACTTGGTTTCTTTTGGAGAATTACAAAAAACAAAAAGGCTTTAGTGGTAATGAGTTTATAGCTTCGACTATTGTTTCAACTCCTATGATGCAAAGTTTAGCTCAAGCATATGGTATAGAGTATAAAGAAGTATTAACAGGATTTAAATGGATTGCCAAATTAATCAAAGATTTTCCTGAAAACGAATTTGTAGGTGGTGGCGAAGAAAGTTTTGGTTTTATGGTTGGTGATTTTGTAAGAGATAAAGATGCGGTTACCTCTACTCTACTCGCTTGTGAAATAGTTGCATTTACAAAGTCAAACGGTGGTTCTTTCTATAACACATTATTAGACTTATATGCTAAACATGGGTTTTATAAAGAAAACTTGGTCTCACTAGTAAAAAAAGGAATTGACGGTGCAGCAGAGATCAAACAAACTATGATAGACCTAAGAGATAATCCACCAAAACATATTAATAATGAAAAAGTAGTTCTTATTGAGGATTATCAAACTAGTATTACCAAAAATATTTTGGACAACACCGAAAATACAATTGATATCCCAAAATCAAATGTATTGATATTTTATACCGAAGCGGGAAGCAAAATAGCTGCCAGACCAAGTGGAACTGAGCCCAAAATAAAATTCTACATCAGTGTACAAGAACCCCTTTCTGCAAGTACTGATTTTTATACTGTACAACAGATATTAGACGATAAAATTAAAGCTATAAAAAAAGATTTAGAACTAACTTAAACAGTAGTGATTACGGATCAACATATTTTAAATGAATTATTTTAAACAAGTTCTTCGCTTTGCGAAACCCTACAAGCTATATGCTATATTAAATATAATCTCCAATGTTTTTTACGCTCTTTTTGGAACTTTTGCCATGGTATCTTTGTTTCCTATGCTCAATGTTTTGTTTGGAAAAACAGAAAAGGTTAGAATTGAACCTAAATGGGAAGGTATCCTAAAAGCAAAAGAGTATGGGGAGAATTATCTTAATTATTTTGTTACTCAAAAAGCTGATCAAGGTAATGATGACGTGTTAATCTTTATGGTTATCCTAGTGGTCAGCATGTTCTTCCTTAAAAATATTTTTGGTTACTTAGCAATGTATTTTATTACCTTTTTAAGGAATGGTGTTCTAAAAGATATCCGTAATGAATTATATCAAAAGACTGTAGAATTGCCTCTCTCCTATTTTTCTGAAAAAAGAAAAGGAGATACTATTGCAAGGATTTCGACAGATGTTTTAGAAATACAGCATTCTTTTTTATCCATTTTAGAACTTATTGTAAGAGAACCTTTAATGATTTTATTTACAATATCCACCATGCTTTTGATAAGCTTAAAACTAACCATATTTGTTTTCATTTTTATACCCGTATCAGGGTTTTTAATATCATTAATAGGAAAAAAATTAAAAAAACATTCTGACAAAGTTCAAAAAGAACAAGGTTTCTTCCTTTCTATTGTTGAAGAAACTTTAGGAGGACTCAAAGTAATAAAAGGATTTAATGCTGAAAAATTGTTCGGAAGTAAATTTAAACAATCTACTTCTCGTTTCTATAACTTCTCTAATTCACTACTCAATAGGCAGAATCTTGCATCACCAACGAGTGAATTTCTTGGGATAACTACTATTTCAATTCTGTTATGGTATGGTGGACAAATGGTACTTGTAGAAAAATCTTTGGATCCAGGTCTTTTTATTGTCTATATGGGACTTGCCTATAATATTTTGACCCCTGCCAAGGCTATATCAAAAGCTAGTTACGGAGTAAAAAGAGGTAATGCAGCAGCCGAACGTGTACTAGAAATACTCAATACAACTTCACCTTTAGAAGACGCTCCTGGGGCTGGTAAAAAAGAAGGTTTTAATTCGGATATTACTATTGAAAATATATCTTTTAAATATGAAGATGAATATGTACTAAACAATTTTTCTTTAAAAGTTCCTAAAGGTAGTACCGTAGCATTAGTTGGACAGTCAGGTAGTGGTAAATCTACGATTGCCAATTTGGTAACCAGATTCTATGATATAAATAAAGGAAGTATTA
This sequence comes from Aquimarina sediminis, assembly GCF_002895435.1. Lineage (GTDB taxonomy): Bacteria > Bacteroidota > Bacteroidia > Flavobacteriales > Flavobacteriaceae > Aquimarina > Aquimarina sediminis. The sequence continues at coordinate 144,133 of NZ_POYJ01000005.1, read as the reverse complement.
AAATAGATGATATTGATATAAGAAATATAACCAAACATTCATTAAGAGGATTAATGGGTTTGGTAACGCAAGATTCTATTTTGTTTAATGATTCTATAAAAAACAATCTACTAGTAGGCGATCAAGAAGCATCAGATGAAGATATAATAAAAGCCCTGAAAGTAGCAAATGCTTGGGAATTTGTAAAAGATTTATCCAATGGAATCGAAACAAATATAGGTGATAGCGGAAATAAACTTAGTGGTGGACAAAAGCAACGTTTATCTATAGCACGTGCTGTATTAAAAAATCCGCCGATTATGATTCTTGATGAAGCAACCTCTGCTCTTGATACTGAAAGTGAGCAACTTGTACAATCTGCTTTAGAGAACATGATGAAAAACAGAACAAGTATAGTTATTGCCCATAGATTGTCTACAATACAAAACTCAGATTTAATCGTTGTAATGCAAAAAGGAAATATAGTTGAACAAGGAACGCACGATGAGCTTATTTCTAGAGAAGGAACATACCAAAAATTAGTTAACATGCAATCTCTGGAGAGTTAAATATGTGATTTACAAGTTATTACAAACAAAAAAAAGAGTGCAAATGCACTCTTTTTTCTTCACACAAATCATCTTAATTTAGGGGCTTACTCTAAAATTAAAACTCACTTTTATAATATCTTTCATCTTGGGGGAAATGAAAGTACTCAATCATTATTACATTGTAAATATAAGTTAAATATTCGAGACTCCAAAAAAAAATATGAATTTTATCTAAAATTAAAGCATTTAATCCTTTTATTTAACAAATATGACTCCAATCCGTAGTACTAATCCTACATTTTTTAAAATTGAATAATAAAAAAGAGTGCTATTGCACTCTTTCTCTTCACACAAATCATCTTAATTTAGGGGCTTATTCTAAAATTAAAACTCACTTTTATAAAAACTTTCATCTTGGGGGGAATGAAAGTACTCAATCATTATTACACTGTAAAGATACAACTAATTTTGTAATACACAAATAAAAAAATGCCTTTTATCGTATTTCATTGTTTTTTACAGTATCAAATAGAAATCAAATCAATAATTAAGTAGGATTTATACTACAAATATAGATTTTTTTTGACAAGTACTATTAAAAAGAAAAAAGAGTGCAGTTGCACTCTTTCTCTTCACACAAATCATCTTAATTTAGGGGCTTACTCTAAAATTAAAACTCACTTTTATAAAAACTTTCATCTTGGGGGGAATGAAAGTACTCAATCATTATTACACTGTAAAGATACAACTAATTTTGTATTACACAAGCAAAATAATGCTTTTTATCGTATTTTATTGTTTTTAACTATCAAATACTTGTAATAAACATGTTTTAAGTAAGAATTACCCTACTTATTTAAATGTATTTAAAAAACCTTTAAACATAAAAAAGAGTGCTTTCGCACTCTTTCTCTTCACACAAATCATCTTAATTTAGGGGCTTACTCTAAAATTAAAACTCACTTTTATAAAAACTTTCATCTTGGGGGGAATGAAAGACTCAATCATTATTACACTGTAAAGATACTACTTATTTTGAGTTAACCAAACAAAAAATGCATTTTATCCAAAATTTAAGCAAAATATCCTATTATTTAACATTTATTCCTACATTTTCCTACAAAAAGTATTTAATTAATTTCGCATCCGAATTAAACCTTTTTTGTGTACATTAGTCATACATCATGGATATAGGGCATTATTTTCATCAATAAAATAAATTTATCTTTGAATACACAAGAAGAGCAAGATTTACTCGTCAAGTTACAATCGGGAAAGGATATTAATATAGCCTTTGGTAAGCTTGTTGCTTTATATCAACAAAGACTTTATTGGCATATCCGAAATATGGTAAAGAATCATGATGATACAGATGATGTGTTACAAAATGTCTTTATTAAGGTATATAGAAATATAAAAAAATTTAAAGGAGATAGTAAATTATATTCCTGGTTATATCGCATAGCGACTAATGAATCAATTACATTCCTTAACCAAAAAGCTAAAAAATTTAAAATTAGTAATGAAGAGTTAAGTCAACAACTAATACAAAACCTTGAAGCGGATATTTATTATGAAGGAGATCAAATACAATTAAAATTACAAAAAGCGATTGCCACATTACCTCAAAAACAACAACAAGTTTTTAATATGAAATATTTTCAAGAACTTAAATATAGAGAAATGTCAGAAATTCTTGAAACCAGCGAAGGGGCTTTAAAAGCTTCTTATCACTTAGCTTCCAAAAAAATTGAAGCTTTTTTAAAAAGTGATTAAACCTTTTTACTTATAAATAGTCATATAAATAGTGAAAAAAGATAATTTACATAAAAACAACGGAGGTTTTAAAGTACCAGAGAATTATTTTGAAAGTTTAGAAAGTGAACTTTCAAAAAAAATCCTTTCTGACTCTAAAAACACCGAACTGTTATCTAATAAAATAGAATCTGGTTTTAAACCCCCTATAGACTATTTTGAGACCTTCGAGAATGAACTACTACAAAAAATTAAAGAAGATGAATCCAAAGAAAAAGGGGTACTGATTTCTTTAATAACTAGAAAAAACATTCTATATCTTTCAGGTATTGCTGCAATGATAGCAATTATACTCTCGATATCCATTAGTAAAGAATCTGAATTAAATTTTAACGATATTGAAGTTGCGGATATTCATACATATATTAGCGAAGGAAATCTTGAGTTAAGTAATACCGAAATAGCAATGTTATTAGAAGACACCAATTATATAGAAACATATGAAGATGAATTAATTGACGATGATGCGCTATTAGATTATTTATCTGAAGAAGATTTAGAAGATGAAATTATATTTGTAGAATAAAATAAAGACATGAAAAAAATACTGACACTGATATGCTTTGTTTTTATGTCCATGGCAACTTTTGCTCAAAATGGACCAAGAGAAAGGATAAAAGCATTTAAAGTCGCATATATTACTGAAAAATTAAACCTTTCAAGTAGTGAAGCGCAACAATTTTGGCCAATCTATAATGCTCATGAAGAAACTATAGAAACACTTAGAAAACGTGAACGGAAATTAATGAAGGCACTAAGAGAAGAAAATAATGGTCCTGATGGTTTAACCGATAAACGTGCCGGAAATTTTTTAGACGAATATCTAAAAGCTGAAGAACAAAAATCTATTTCTCGAAAAAAATTGGTTACCGATTTGAAAAAGGTATTATCAAATAAAAAAATATTAAGGTTAATAAAAGCTGAAGCAGATTTTCATAAACGTATGCTTGATCGAATTAAAGAAAGGAAAAAAAGACATTAATTATCTTTTAAATAAAAAATGAGGGTTATTATACTCTCATTTTTTATTTAAAAGATAATTTAGCAACTCGTCCTTTTCCGGCTGCTATGGCTACACTATCGCTAATGAACCTTAGTGTATAGAATCCTTCTTTACTAATCTCTCTCCAGTCCTTTCCAAAATCATTCGAGATTGAAATCCCTGTAAATCCAACGGCAATCATTTCTTTACCTCCTCCATTAGGAAAATATCTGACACAACTCTTATATCCCGCTCCATTACCGTCTGATACTAATTGCCATGTCTTACCACCATCAGTGGTCACAGCCTTATTAGCTACATTACTTTCTGGCGAAGTATAATCTCCTCCAAAAATCACTCCTTTATTCTCGTCATAAAAATCAATTGAATATGCTCCTGTAGTTTCTTTTCCATGTATAATAGGAGTGTCATATACGTTCCATGTTTTTCCTTTGTTTGGTGAATAATACACTCTCGATTTCATCCCCCCCGATATTATCCAGGTCTTATCCCCTACTATTGCAATATTTCCATTACTAGCAGCAAATGCAGCTTCTCCCGCAAAAGCTTCAGGGAGATTATTACAAGAAACCTTTTTCCATGTTTCCCCTCCATCTCTTGTAATAATGATTGATAAACAATTATCAGTTGGATCTCCAATAGCTATCCCTTCAGAATCATTCCAAAAAGAAATTGCGTCATAGAATATTTTAGGGTGCTCCTCTTTATATACGATTCTCTCTTCCCTATTACTAAGATTAACCTTTCTTAGTCGCGCTGGGGATCCTATTCCTAGACTATAGAATGATGAATCAGTAAAACAAACAGCACGTTGTTCGGCTACCCAATTCTTTTTTTCTTTATCAGACTTTAGAGAATTAAACTTTGTAAGATCAATAGCTCTTGTATTAAGGTTTATAAATCCATACCCTTTATTGAAACCAAAGCCTATCAAAGAATCATTATATATATCCAAAGCTCTTATACTTATAGAATCTTTAATCAAAGTTTCAATTTCGACCTTAGAAAAATTATGTGTAACCATCTTATCTTTAATATTAGAAAAGATAAAAATCAAACTCACTAATAGTACAACGATTATTCTCATTATCAATAATTATAGTCAAATATAATAGTATTTCGTTACAAAGGTCTACCTTTGCACACCTTAAAAAAATAATACAATGCGTTTACATAGAAATCTTGTTTTTGCAGTTATAGATGGACTACACGAAATATTCAATGAAGGAGCATATGCTGATAAAGTAGTACAAAAACTATTAAAACGCGATAAGAGATGGGGTTCTCGTGATCGAAGTTTTGTGGCAGAAACCGTATATGAGATTGTACGTTGGAAACGTTTGTATGCAGAAATCGCAGAAGTAAAAGAACCCTTCTCCAGAGAAAACTTATGGCGAATATTTGCTGTATGGGCTACACTAAGAGGTATATCACTACCAGACTGGAAACAGATTGCCCCTACTCCTACCCGACGTATCAAAGGACGTTTTGATGAGTTAAGTAAAATAAGAAAGTTTAAAGAATCTATTCCTGACTGGATGGATGAGTTAGGGGAACAGGAATTAGGAAAACTATGGACCAAAGAAATTAGTACTCTAAATGAGCAAGCTCCTGTAGTTCTTCGAGCCAATACTCTAAAAGTAACAAGAGATAAATTAAGAAGTTTACTTGAAGATGAGAACATAGATACCGAATTTATAAAAGGATATCCAGATGCTCTTAAACTTATAGAAAGAACCAATGTATTTAGTACAGAAGCCTTTAAAAAAGGGTTATTCGAAGTACAAGATGCCTCTTCACAGTTAGTCGCTAATTTTCTTGATGTGCAACCAGGACAACGTGTGGTGGATACATGCGCTGGTGCAGGGGGAAAAAGCCTCCATCTGGCAGCTTTGATGCAAAATAAAGGACAAGTGATTGCTATGGATATTTATGGTAATAAACTCAAAGAACTAAAAAGAAGAGCCCGTAGAGATGGTGCTCATAATATCGAAACCAGAGTCATAGAGAGTACCAAAGACATAAAAAAGCTACATCATAAAGCTGACCGAGTATTGATAGATGCTCCATGCAGTGGACTAGGTGTACTACGAAGAAATCCTGATGCCAAATGGAAATTGCAACCCGAATTTCTAGATAAAATCAAAAAAACTCAATCAGAAATACTTGAAAGCTACTCCAAAATAGTTAAACCAGGAGGAAAACTAGTATACGCAACCTGCTCTATTTTACCGTCAGAAAATCAAGATCAGGTAAAAAACTTTCTTTCCAAAGAGATTGGAAGCAATTTTACATTAATAAAAGATAAAAAAATACTCTCACATCAATCTGGATACGATGGGTTTTATATGGCTCTATTAGAAATGAAAGCTGATTAACCGAGTTGTTTAATTTGTACCACATATTTTTCTGGATTAGAAAAAAACCAAATTATCAAACATTGACCACTGTTCTTAACAGTGGTTTTTTCTTTACTAGTTGATCCCTTTATTGATAAGAAACGTATAAAGTCACCATCAAGAAAATCAAACACTTTAGCTTTACCCCCATTTTATAGTCCATTCACCAAGTAAATAGTTTACCATACCATATTAATTTAGAAACACTAGATGGGAATATTAGTTTCGCCCTTGCAAAATTATTTTTAAGGTAAATAAGCCTTTTGATTTACCCCATATCATATGTTGTTTGATAACTAAACATAAGATAACAAGAAGTAATCACTGAACTCCAATATATTAAAATTGAGAATTTGTTAAAACAAAATCAAAGAAAATAATTTATCAAAAACACTTAAGAATGGAAACCATAACAGAAATTAAACAAAGTAAAAAAACTACAAGTTTACCTATCATTGCTGGAGGGGTTTTTATCATTATCGGGTTAATTTCAATCACATTACGTGATAATGGTATGTATATCGGAATTGGAATTTTTTCATTGGTAGGCGGATTATTAAACAAAAACTTAAAAATACTAAAGCTTTATCCTCAATATTTACAAGTACAATTAAGTGTGGTACGTCCAAAAAACCTTATCAAGTACGAACAGATTACAAGCTTTTCAATAGTAAGCAAAAATATAATAATACTCTACAAAACGGATAGTAACGAACCTAAAGCTATTAAAATCCGTATTAAGGCTTTAGAAAAAGAAGATCTTTTGAAATTAAACAAAGTACTACAAGAAAAAACCAAATTAGGAGATATCAACACACTCAATGCTACGAGTCAAATTTTATAACCCTTCCTCTATAATTCAAATAATATTAAGCTAATAGGGAATATCATATTCCTACAAAAATTAAAAACAAAAGTACATGGATTGGTATATAGAAGTGTTAAGAAAATATGCAAATTTCACAGGTAGAGCTAGACGAAAAGAATATTGGTTATTTAGTCTTTTTAATACTCTATTTACAATAATAATAATGATACTCGATCATCGTCTTAACACATACATATCAGATGGAAATGGATTACTTTCTTGTCTTTATTCACTTTTTATTTTCATTCCAAGCCTTGCCGTTTTGGTTCGCAGATTGCACGACATAGGTAAAAGTGGATGGTGGTTTCTTATTTCTCTAGTCCCTATATTTGGAGTATTTTATCTTCTCTACTTATTAACAATAGCAAGCGATCCAGAAGATAACCAATATGGTATTCACTCTAAATATGAAAAAGAAATTGATCACAAATCTTACGAAATAACAAGTGTATTACTAATCTTTTTATTTTTGGCATGTGGAATTTATGCAATTCTCGACCTAACCACTCACTTCTTCTAGCTGACAATAAGCCGGTAAAAATTACTATCACGATAGTATTACTTTCAAATTTTATGTCTTCATCTTTGCTTCTTTTATCCAACAAAAATAAATAAGTAAAAATTTCACTACAACCAGTATTTAGTTTCACTGAAAACAGGGTTTTTCAATTTACATTAATGTATGAATTTTGAATCCGAAAACAACAATCCTCAAAACACCAACTTTTTAATGACAACAACAAAATTAATTAACCCTCTAATGATTGTCTGGTTGATCATTCAGCTATTAATCGTACTATTTACAATGAACTCTAGTGACAATGAAGGTTTAATTCTCTTCTGGATGGCACTACCATGTCTGATACTCAATTGTATCGGTGTGATGATTATTCTATCTGGTAAACCCAAAACCGGAAGTATTTTATTTATGATCGGAAGTGTTGTTTTTGTACCAATCGGTCTGATTGGAGCAATGGGAGCTAGAAAAATATTAAATAAAATAAAGGAAGATAAATTTTTAGAAACACTGTAAACATGGAACCACTAAAAGAATTGTATTTAAGTAAAAAGATGGCTAATCAATATCTATATATGGGAGTCGCAGCTCTAGTATTAGGTCTACTTGCTCTAGTTTCAATAGGAAACGGAACATTATTAGGACTAGGAACTCTATTTACAACTATGGGAATGTTGAATAGAAACCTAAAAATAGTAAAAATCTACTCTCAATATCTAGAGATCAAATTAGGTATTATAGCCTCAAAAAAACTTATGAAATATGATCAAATCACAAGTTTTTCTATCGATAAAAAAGCTATACTCATACAGTACAAAACTGAGAAAAACGAGTCTAAAAAAGTTAAGTTTCTTATTAAAGCACTAGAAAAAGAAGATCTTTTAGAATTAGATAAAATACTACAAGATAAAACAGATTTAGACGCTTCTAATACCATTGTTCAGGCAGATGTAAGTATACAACATTAGTCTTCCTTTTTTGTAATAACAAACAATAAAAACATTGAGTTTCCAAGACCAAAAAATGTCTTTGCAATACGACCAAATTGGTTTTGGATCCTCCTCTTATCCTTAATATTGTTTATTATTGTTTAAAATTCAGTGAATAACTATAGTATTCAATCCTAATTTTATGCTAATTTTTAGTTATAAAACAGTAAATTTGCGGCTTAATAAAACAACACTAATAATCGAAGTATGATCCACTTCTTCGGAAACCGAAACGAGAAAGTATTTGCAGTTCAAACAAACAATGAAATCTCTCCTGAAAACATAAAAAAATTGATCTGGTTATTTGGCAACCAATCTCAAATTTCTGCGGCGTCTATTGACGCTTTTTTTGTTGGTCCACGTGCCGCAATGATTACTCCCTGGAGTACCAATGCAGTAGAAATAACCCAAAATATGGGTATAGAGGGAATTATTAGAATAGAAGAATTCTTAGCCGTTTCAAAAGACTATTCTGATTTTGACCCTATGCTTTCCCAAAAGTATAACGGGTTAAATCAAGATATTTACACCATTAATATCGAGCCAGAACCTATCTTAGAAATTGATGATATTGCAGCTTATAATGCTAGCGAAGGTCTTGCACTTAATGCTGAAGAGATTGAATACCTTGAAGGTGTTAGCAAAAAAATCGGAAGAAAACTTACTGACTCTGAAGTGTTTGGGTTTTCGCAAGTAAACTCTGAGCATTGTCGCCATAAAATATTCAATGGTACATTTGTTATCGATGGAGAAGAGCAACCTACATCTCTTTTTAAGTTAATAAGAAAAACATCTGAAACAAATCCAAATGATATTGTTTCAGCATATAAAGATAATGTCGCTTTTATCAAAGGACCAAAAGCCACCCAGTTTGCGCCAAAAACGGCTGATAAGCCTGATTTCTATCAGGAAACTGAATTTAACAGCGTAATTTCACTTAAAGCAGAAACACATAATTTCCCTACCACAGTAGAGCCTTTTAATGGTGCTGCCACTGGATCAGGAGGAGAAATCAGAGACAGACTTGCCGGAGGAAAAGGTTCTTTACCTCTTGCTGGTACTGCTGTATATATGACTTCATATTCTAGGTTAGAAAATAATCGTCCTTGGGAACAAGGGATGACCGAGCGAGATTGGCTATATCAAACTCCTATGGATATTTTGATAAAAGCCTCTAATGGAGCATCAGATTTTGGAAACAAATTTGGTCAACCTCTAATCACCGGATCTGTTCTTACATTCGAACATGAAGAAGATGCTCGCAAACTTGGTTTTGACAAAGTAATAATGCAAGCAGGTGGGATAGGATATGGTAAAGCCGAGCAAGCAATTAAAGCAACTCCAGAAAAAGGAGATAAAATTGTAATCCTTGGAGGAGAAAATTACAGAATCGGTATGGGTGGAGCTGCTGTATCATCGGCAGACACAGGAGAATTTAGTAGCGGTATCGAATTAAATGCAATACAACGTTCTAATCCTGAAATGCAAAAGCGTGCAGCCAATGCAATACGAGGGATGGTAGAAAGTGAAGAAAACACCATTGTCTCTATACATGATCACGGTGCAGGAGGACACCTTAATTGCCTCTCTGAGCTTGTAGAAGAAACAGGAGGGGAAATTAACCTCGATAATTTGCCTGTAGGAGATCCAACACTATCTGCAAAAGAACTCATAGGTAACGAATCCCAAGAACGAATGGGATTAGTTATTGGTCAAAAGGATATTGACACTCTACTACGTATCGCAGAACGCGAGCGCTCACCAATCTATCAGGTAGGAGATGTTACAGGAGATCACCGTTTTACTTTTCAATCCAAAACCAAAGGAGATACCCCAATGGATTTAGCACTTGAAGATATGTTTGGTAGTTCTCCTAAAACAATAATGACAGATAAGACAATTGATAGAGACTACAATGGGGTCACCTATGATTCCGCAAAACTCACGGATTACCTGAAACAAGTATTACAATTAGAAGCTGTTGCCTGTAAAGATTGGCTAACCAACAAAGTAGATCGTTGTGTAGGAGGAAAAGTTGCAAAACAACAATGTACGGGTCCTTTACAATTACCACTAAACAATTGTGGTGTAATGGCTTTGGATTATAATGGCAAAGAAGGTATTGCAACCAGTATTGGTCACTCTCCTATCTCAGGTTTAATCGACCCAGAAGCGGGAAGTAAAAATTCGATTGCCGAATCTCTAACTAATATTATTTGGGCACCTCTAAAAGACGGATTAACATCTGTTTCGCTATCAGCTAATTGGATGTGGCCCTGTAAAAATGAAGGAGAAGATGCAAGATTATATAAAGCTGTAAAAGCTATTTCTGACTTCTCTATTGATCTTGGTATTAATGTTCCAACGGGTAAGGATTCATTATCTATGAAACAAAAATATCCTAATGAAGAAGTTATTGCACCTGGAACGGTTGTAATATCGGCTGCAGCCCATTGTAACGATATCACTAAAGTTGTTGAGCCAGTTTTACAGAAAAACGGAGGCAGCATTTATTACATTAATCTTTCTAATGATAAACACCAACTAGGAGGGTCATCATTTGCACAAGTCTTAAATAAAATTGGTTCTCAAGCTCCTAATATTAAGGATGCAACTACTTTTAAGAAAACATTTAATGTGATTCAGGATTTGATTAGAGAAGATAAAATTCTTGCAGGTCACGATATCGCTTCAGGAGGTTTGATTACAACATTACTAGAACTTTGCTTTGCAGATACTAATCTCGGAGCAGAACTTGATCTTACTCAAATAGGAGAATCAGACACTATCAAATTGTTGTTTTCAGAAAACTCTGGAATTGTATTTCAAAGTGCTTCAGACGCAGATATCGAAACCATTTTATCCAATAATGATATAGAATTCTTTAAGATCGGTAAGGCAAAAGAACAATCATTATTAACGATCAAAAATCAAAATGATTCTTTTGACTTCAATATCGAAGAATTAAGAAATACATGGTATAAAACCTCTTCTCTGCTAGATCAAAAGCAAACTGCTAATGATTTGGCAAAAGATCGATTCCAGAATTATGCCAATCAACCATTACAATATTCTTTTCCTTCTCATTTTACAGGAAAAAAACCTGTAATTGATACTATTAAAGTAAGACCAAAAGCAGCTATAATTCGTGAAAAAGGAAGTAACTCTGAGCGAGAGATGGCCAATGCTATGTATTTAGCAGGTTTTGATGTTAAGGATGTACACATGACTGATTTAATATCTGGTCGTGAAACATTAGAAGACATACAGTTTATTGGAGCCGTTGGAGGTTTTTCAAACAGTGATGTACTAGGTTCTGCCAAAGGATGGGCTGGTGCCTTTTTATATAACGAAAAAGCAAATACTGCGCTAAAAAACTTCTTTAAAAGAGAAAACACCTTATCCGTAGGTATCTGTAATGGTTGCCAACTATTTATGGAATTAGAAGTAATTAATCCAGAACACGAACAACATGGTAAATTAGTTCATAATGACTCTCATAAGCATGAGAGTGGATTTACTTCTGTAAAAATTCAGGAAAACAATTCTGTTATGTTATCTTCTTTAGCAGGAAGTACCCTTGGAGTATGGATATCTCATGGAGAAGGAAAATTTAACCTACCGCTATCCGAAGATCAGTATAACATTGTAGCAAAATATGGATATGAAGGATATCCTGCCAACCCTAATGGATCAAATTATAACACTGCTATGATGACTGATAAAACAGGTCGACATTTAGTTATGATGCCGCATATTGAGCGTTCAATCTTTCAGTGGAATTGGGCTAACTATCCACAAGGAAGGCAAGATGATGAAGTATCACCATGGATTGAAGCCTTTGTGAATGCCAGAAAATGGTTAGATAAGAATATCTAAATGAAAAACAAAAAAGCCCTCTTCATAATTGATATGCAAAAAGGCTCTTTTACAGCAAAAACACCCCGGCATGATACTCGGGGTGTTGTAAATAGAATTAATAGCCTTTCACAAATATTTAGAGCATTAGATTTTCCTGTAATTTTTATTCAACACGACGGTACAAAATCCAATGAATTTATACCAAACACAACTGAATGGGAGTTATTGGATGATCTAAAAACACATCCAACAGATATTTTGATAAACAAATATGCTAATGATGTATTTTACAATTCTTCACTTCAATCAGAACTAACAGCCTTGGGCGTTAATGAATTATTTATTACTGGTTGTGCAACAGATTTTTGTGTAGAATCAACCATTCAATCAGGAATAACAAAAGATTACAACATAACTGTAGTGGCGGATGCTCATACCACTGGAAACAGACCACACCTAAAAGCAGAAAAAGTAATTGAACATTATAATTGGATATGGCAAAACATGATTCCTACTCAAGGAAGAATTGACGTTAAAAACTTTGAACAAATAAAGAAAGAAATTATAGCGTATTGAATCCTCATGTCGAGTAAAATTTCTATATTTATATTATAAGATATAAACGTGCCTCAATGGGCATATTTTATCCTGTGAAGCTTTTAAGCTATTATGAAATCGTTAAAACATTTTTCAAATGTATAAAAGATGAATTTCTCATCAAAAACGATAAAATATTAAGGAGTTAACAAATTACAGTTCCTTTTTTTATATATTAGAGTTGTGTATTATAAGATTTTTTATAATTTGCGAAACTATGCACGCATAATAGTTTTTATGTATTCTTAAATAATGATACTTTTTTAGCTTATTATGGATTATTTCATTTAGCTAGTTTTATTTAAACAACCATCATATTAGGAACTTTAAAAGCTACAAAAATTATTTTAAAACAACTTATGACGACAATTACAAGACTCTTTGATTTCCCACATTATCAACTGGAAAAATTTAATTTGGAAAAAGCTTTAGTAACTAAATATAACGGTAAATGGGTGGCGACTTCTACCAAAGAATATGTAGAAAAAGCAAACCAAATTAGCCGAGGTTTACTTAGACTAGGAGTACAACCTAATGACAAAATTGCTATCATATCTTCTAATAATAGAACTGAGTGGAATATAACCGACATAGGTGTTCTTCAAATTGGAGCACAAGACGTTCCTATTTACCCAACAATCTCTCAGGAAGATTATGAATATGTTTTAAATCATTCTGAAGCAAAGTACTGTTTTGTATCTGATGATGAAGTATTTCAAAAAGTTGAAAACATCAAGGCAAATGTCCCGTCATTAAAAGAAGTTTTTTCTTTTAATACTATTGATGGGTGTAAAAGCTGGGAAAAAGTTCTGGAGTTGGGTAAAGATGACAGTAATCAAGAAGAGGTTGAGAAAATCATGGCTTCTGTAAAAGAAGATGATTTGGCTACTTTAATATATACCTCAGGAACCACGGGAAGACCTAAGGGAGTAATGTTAAGTCATAAAAATGTAGTAAGTAACTCTATAAATAGTTCTACAAGATTTCCTATAGTAGATGGCGAAACAAGTGCCTTAAGTTTTTTACCTGTGTGTCACATTTACGAAAGAATGCTAATGTACCTATATCAATACAGAGGCGTAAGTATCTATTTTGCCGAATCCCTTGAAACCATCAGTGATAACTTAAAAGAGGTTAAACCCGAAGTAATGACTGCTGTACCAAGGTTATTAGAAAAAGTTTATGACAAAATCATAGCAAAGGGCGCTGACTTAACAGGCGTTAAAAAGAAATTGTTCTTTTGGGCTGTAGAACTTGGTTTAAAATACGAGCCATACGAAGCCAATGGATGGTGGTATGAAAAAAAACTTGGACTTGCCAGAAAACTTATTTTTAGTAAATGGCAAGAAGCTCTAGGCGGTAATTTAAAGCTAATTGCATCAGGAAGCGCTGCTCTTCAACCAAGATTAGCAAGAGTATTTAATGCTGCAGGAATTGGAGTGATGGAAGGATATGGGCTCACCGAAACATCTCCTGTAATCTCTGTAAACGAGTTGGCTAATAAGGGTTTCAAAATAGGAACTGTAGGAAGAATGATTCCTGATACTGAAGTAAAAATAGCCGAAGATGGTGAGATCCTAGTAAAAGGTCCGCAAGTAATGCAAGGTTATTATAAAGATGAAGAAAAAACCAATGAAGTCTTAAAAAATGGATATTTCCATACTGGAGATATCGGAGAAGTTGACAGTAATGGCTTTTTAAAAATCACAGACCGTAAAAAAGAGATGTTTAAAACCTCTGGTGGTAAATATGTAGCTCCGCAACTGATCGAGAACGCAATGAAACAATCACGTTTTATCGAACAAATTATGGTTATTGGAGAAGGACAAAAAATGCCAGCCGCCTTTATACAGCCCAATTTCGAGTTTTTAAAAGAATGGGCAGAACGAAAAGGTATCAAAATAGAAGGGGAAATTCATGAAATACTAAATGATCAAGCAGTAATAGATCGTTACCAAACCGAAGTTGATCAACATAATGAAAAATTCGGAAAATGGGAACGTGTTAAACGATTCGAGCTTACACCGGATGAATGGAGTATTGATGCCGGGCACCTTACCCCTACTATGAAACTAAAAAGAAAAGTAATAAAAGAAAAATACAAAGATTTATATTCTAAAATTTATGGCTAATTCAATTAACTGATTACAATGCGTAAAACGCATAAGGTTAACTTTTAATCAGTAAACTCCTCATTTAATGGGGAGTTTTTTTGTTGAATTAATAAAAAAATGTATATTACTCCATCTTTTCTCGATTTTTTATCATATTTATTATGCGTGCATAATAAATTTTCTTACCTTTACATCACAATAATTTTTTTGAATGAGAGAAAAGACAATCGATTATGCACTTAGAGCCACTTGGATGGCCGTTGCTAAGATGTATAATGAAGAAGCAGGCAAAAAGGGAAGTACAATGGCTACTGGATTTGCTTTGCTAAGTATAGATCCGGAAAGTGGAACCCCTTCTACTTCCTTGGGTCCCAAAATGGGGATGGAAGCCACAAGTTTATCACGGACATTAAAAACCATGGAAGAAAAAGGGTTAATTTTCAGAAAGAAAAACCCTCAGGACGGTCGTGGTGTCCTAATCTACCTCACCCCTTTTGGTATAGAAATGAGAAATTTCTCGAAAGAAGTAGTTTTTACTTTTGATAATATGGTACGAAAACATGTACCTCAAGAAAAGTTAGATATTTTCTTAGAGGTTTTTCAAACCATAAATGACCTTATATCCTCAAAAAAAATTTACTCAAAACAAGAATCTATAAAACCTTAACAACTCTAAGTTAAAAAATGAAAAGAATCATTAAAAAAGTTGCAGTTGTCGGCTCAGGAATAATGGGATCCGGTATTGCATGCCATTTCGCTAATATTGGTATCGAAGTACTATTATTAGACATAGTTCCAAGAGAACTTAATGACAAGGAAAAAGCAAAAGGTCTTACCCTTGAAAACAAAGTAGTTCGTAACCGATTAGTAAACGACTCACTTACTACCGCTCTTAAATCTAAACCCTCTCCCATTTATCATCAAAAATTTGCAAATCGTATTACCACAGGAAATCTGGAAGATGATATTGCAAAAGTTGCTGATGTAGATTGGATTATTGAGGTTGTTGTAGAACGATTAGATATTAAAAAATTAGTCTTTGAAAATCTTGAAAAACATAGAACTCCAGGCACATTAATCACTTCTAATACATCAGGAATACCTATCAAATTTATGAGCGAAGGTAGAAGCGATGATTTCCAGAAACATTTCTGTGGAACCCACTTCTTTAACCCCGCTCGATATCTGAAATTATTTGAAATCATTCCTGGTCCAAATACATCTCAAGAAGTTTTGGAATTCCTTAATGGATATGGAGAGCAGTTTCTAGGAAAAACATCAGTAGTTGCAAAAGACACCCCTGCTTTTATAGGTAATAGAATTGGTATTTTTAGTATAATGAGTCTATTCCATATGGTAAAAGATATGGGGCTTACCATAGAAGAAGTAGACAAGTTAACAGGACCGGTAATTGGTCGACCAAAATCTGCTACATTTCGTACTGTAGATGTTGTTGGTTTAGACACTCTGGTTCATGTGGCAAATGGTATTGCAGACAATTGCCCTAATGATGAACGCCTAGAGTTGTTTAAATTGCCAGAGTTTATTAACACTATGGTAGAGAACAAATGGCTTGGAAGCAAAACTAAACAAGGGTTTTATAAGAAGAATGTTGGAGCTGATGGAAAAAAGGAAATTCTCTCTCTTGATTTGGACTCCTTAGAATACAGAGGAAAGAAAAGGGCTTCCTTCCCTACTCTAGAAATGACAAAAACAATTGACAAAGTAGTTGATCGTTTTAAAGTTTTAGTAGCTGGTAAAGATAAAGCTGGTGAATTTTATCGTAAAACGCTATCAGCCTTATTCGCATATGTATCAAATAGAATCCCTGAAATAACCGATGAGCTATACAAGATAGATGATGCTATGAAAGCAGGTTTTGGATGGGAACATGGTCCTTTCCAAATATGGGATGCTATCGGAGTAGAAAAAGGAATCGAAATCATGAAAGCAGAAGGTCTAGAACCAGCTGCATGGGTAAATGATATGATTGCTTCAGGAAACACCTCTTTCTATACCATAAAAGATGGAGCGACTTTCTTTTATGATATCCCAAAAAAGGAACAAACAAAAGTACCAGGACAAGATGCATTTATTATTCTTGATAATATCCGTAAATCTTCCGAGGTATTTAAAAATAGCGGTGTAGTTGTAGAAGATCTTGGAGATGGAATACTAAATCTCGAGTTTCAGAGTAAGATGAACACTATTGGTGGTGATGTACTAGCAGGTCTAAACAAAGCTATTGATATTGCTGAAAAAGATTTTCAAGGACTGGTTGTTGGTAATCAAGCTGCAAACTTCTCTGTTGGAGCCAACATAGGAATGATTTTTATGATGGCTGTAGAACAGGAGTATGATGAGCTTAATATGGCTATCAAATACTTCCAGGACTCTATGATGCGTATGCGTTATTCTTCGATCCCTACAATTGCAGCTCCTCATGGGATGGCACTTGGCGGTGGTTGTGAGCTTTCTATGCACGCAGACAAAGTAGTTGCTGCTGCCGAAACATATATAGGATTAGTAGAATTTGGTGTTGGAGTAATCCCTGGTGGGGGTGGATCCAAAGAAATGGCACTTAGAGCATCTGATACTTTTAAGAAAAACGATGTTGAGCTTAATGTGCTTCAAGAGCATTTCTTAACTATTGGTATGGCAAAAGTATCAACCTCTGCTTATGAAGCATTTGATACCAATATACTTCAGAAAGGAAAAGATATTGTCGTTGTAAATAAAGACCGACAAATTGCTACCGCAAAAGCTTATGCCAAATTAATGGCAGAACAAGGCTACACCCAATCACCACGCCGTAAGGACATAAAAGTATTAGGTAAACAAGCTTTGGGAATGTTCTTGGTAGGAACAGATTCTATGGAAGCTAGTAAGTATATTTCTGAGCATGATAAGAAAATAGCAAATAAATTAGGTTATGTAATGGCCGGAGGAGATCTATCCGAGCCAACATTGGTAACAGAACAATATTTATTAGACCTAGAAAGAGAAGCCTTCTTGTCTTTATGTACAGAACGTAAAACTCTGGAGCGTATAGAACATATGCTTAAAAAAGGAAAACCGTTACGTAACTAGTATTGAGAATTTAGTATTGAGTAATTAGATTAATAATGCAGAAGGTTGAAGATTTGAAAATATGGAAGAAATCAATTGATTTAGCCAAATCAGTATACCAACTTGCTAGCCAACTCCCGTCTAATGAAAAATATGGCTTAATTTCTCAAACTAAACGAAGTGCAATCTCTATTTCTTCCAATATTGCAGAAGGTGCAGGAAGAAATTCAGGTAAAGAATTTAAACATTTTTTAAGTATTGCTAATGGCTCATGTTATGAACTTCATACATAATTAATGTTAGTAATAGAATTAAATATAATAAGTAAAGAAAAAGTAGAACAAGTTATTGAATCATGTATTGAAATCCAGAAAATGAATTATTCATTTCAGAAAAAATTATAACCTTCAATACTAATACCTCAATACTCAATACTATAAAACTATGAAAACAGCATATATAGTAAAAGCATATAGAACAGCCGTAGGAAAAGCTCCTCGCGGGGTGTTCAGGTTCAAAAGAACAGATGAATTGGCAGCAGAAACCATAGAACACATGATGAAAGAACTGCCTCAGTTAGACAAAACACGTATTGACGATGTTATTGTTGGTAATGCAATGCCCGAAGGATCTCAAGGATTAAACATGGCACGTCTTATCTCACTTATGGGATTAAATTCTATTGACGTACCAGGTGTAACTGTAAACAGGTTTTGCTCTTCAGGAATTGAAACTATAGGTATTGCAACAGCCAAAATACAATCAGGAATGGCAGATTGTATTATTGCCGGAGGAGCAGAAAGTATGAGTTCTGTACCAATGACAGGGTATAAAACAGAACTTAATTATGACTTAGCCAAATCAGGGCACGAAGATTATTATTGGGGAATGGGTAATACCGCAGAAGCAGTAGCACATCAGTTTAATGTATCTCGTGAAGATCAGGACGAGTTTGCTTACAACTCCCACATGAAAGCCCTAAAAGCGCAAGCCGAAGGTCGTTTTCAAGATCAAATTGTTCCCATTAATGTAGAACAAACCTATGTAGATGAAAATGGAAAAAAAGCCAACAAATCTTATATCGTATCCAAAGATGAAGGACCACGTGCAGGCACTAGTAAAGAAGTACTTGCTAAACTAAGACCAGTATTCGAAGCAGGAGGAAGTGTAACAGCTGGTAACTCTTCTCAGATGAGTGATGGAGCTGCTTTTGTAATGGTTATGAGTGAAGATATGGTAAAAGAATTAAACCTTGAACCTATTGCAAGGCTTGTGAACTATGCTGCTGCAGGTGTAGAGCCAAGAATTATGGGTATCGGTCCTGTAAAAGCAATCCCTAAAGCTTTAAAACAAGCTGGATTAAAACAAGATGATATCGAACTCATAGAACTAAACGAAGCCTTTGCTTCGCAATCACTTGCTGTTATGAGAGAATTGAATCTCAATCAAGATATTGTAAATGTAAACGGGGGCGCCATTGCATTAGGACATCCATTAGGTTGTACAGGAGCAAAACTTTCGGTTCAGTTATTTGATGAGATGCGTAAACGCGATATGAAAGGCAAATATGGTATGGTAACCATGTGTGTTGGTACAGGGCAAGGAGCCGCAGGTATTTTTGAATTCCTAAGCTAGAAAATAAAATTATAAATCAATAAACTCTAGACTCTAGATATTAGTCGTCTAGGCTTTAAATAAAGAAAAAAATGAGTGAAAAAAGTATAAATAAAGATATTCTAAGAGGAGGTCAGTTTCTTGTTAAGGAAACCAACTGTGAAGATGTATTTACTCCAGAAGATTTTTCTGAAGAACAAAGAATGATGCGTGATAGCGCAAAAGAATTTGTAGATCGTGAGTTATGGGCAAATTGGGAGCGTTTTGAAAGTAAAGACTATGCTTTTACTGAAGAATGTATGCGCAAAGCAGGCGAACTTGGATTATTAGGAGTTTCTGTTCCCGAAGCCTACGACGGTTTAGGGATGGGGTTCGTATCCACAATGTTGGTTTGTGACTATATTTCTGGAGCTACCGGATCTTTCAGTACTGCCTTTGGAGCTCATACTGGTATCGGTACTATGCCTATCACTTTATATGGTAATGAAGAGCAAAAGAAAAAGTATGTCCCTAAACTTGCTACAGGAGAATGGTTTGGTGCTTATTGCCTTACAGAACCAGGAGCAGGATCAGATGCCAATTCTGGTAAAACGAAGGCTGTACTATCCGAAGACGGGAAACATTATTCGATTTCTGGGCAAAAAATGTGGATCTCTAATGCCGGTTTCTGTAGTCTTTTTATTGTTTTTGCTCGTATCGAAGACGATAAGAACATCACTGGTTTTATTGTAGAAAATGACCCATCTAATGGTATTACATTAGGAGAAGAAGAAAAAAAATTAGGAATTCATTCCTCCTCTACTCGTCAGGTATTTTTTAGTGATACAAAAGTACCAGTAGAAAATATGTTATCAGAAAGAGGTAATGGATTTAAGATCGCCATGAATGCATTGAATGTTGGCCGTATTAAACTTGCAGCCGCATGTCTTGATGCTCAGCGTCGAGTAATTGGAGAAGCGACTAAATATGCTAATGAGCGTATTCAATTTAAAACTCCGATTATGAATTTTGGAGCTATTAAAGCCAAAATTGCTGAAATGGCTACCAATACATATGCCGATGAATCTGCTAGTTACAGAGCTGCAAAAAACATCGAAGATAGAATTGCTATTCGCCAGGCAGAAGGAAACACACACCAGGAAGCAGAACTAAAAGGTGTAGAAGAATATGCTATTGAGTGCTCTATTCTTAAAGTTGCTGTTTCTGAAGATGTACAAAACTGTACTGATGAAGGGGTACAGATTTTTGGAGGTATGGGATTCTCGGCAGACACTCCTATGGAATCTGCTTGGAGAGATGCTCGTATTTCTCGTATCTATGAGGGTACGAATGAAATCAATCGTATGCTTGCTGTAGGAATGCTAGTTAAGAAAGCAATGAAGGGTCATGTAGATCTTTTAGGACCTGCAATGAAAGTGGCAGATGAGCTTACAGGTATACCATCTTTTGACACTCCGGATTACTCTGTATTGTTTTCTGAAGAAAAAGAGATTATTGCAAAACTTAAGAAAGTTTTCTTAATGGTTGCAGGTGCTGCCGTACAAAAGTATGGTCCTCAATTAGAAGAACACCAACAACTATTATTGGCAGCTTCTGATATTTTGATCGAGATCTATATGGCAGAATCCACCATTTTAAGAACTGAGAAAAATGCAAAACGTTTTGGTGAAGAAGCACAGGAAACACAAATCGCAATGTCTCAACTATATTTGTACAATGCGGTAGATATCATTATCAAAAAAGGAAAAGAAGGAATAGTTTCTTTTGCAGAAGGTGATGAACAAAGAATGATGCTTATGGGATTAAAGCGTTTCACTAAATATGCAAACCAACCAAATGTTGTAGCATTACGAACTAAAATTGCTGATAAAATTGCCAAGGAAAACGGCTACTTTATTGGTTAATAACAAACAGGAAAACTAAGTTTTTGATCTTTTCTGTAGTTGACCTGTATTATGCATTAGATACCCCATAATAGATTTTCTAATACATAATGCTGATTAAATCGCCTGTCCCGAGGCATTAAACCGGGAAGTTGTTTAATTTTAATTTATAAAACCGCCTTTTTTTATTGTGTAAAAGGCGGTTTTTATATATCTATATTTAGCCTTTTTTTAAATTCTGATTTTCCCCTAGAAGTTACAGTCACTTCTCTCGAATCTTTCTTTCTTCTTATCCAATCATTTTGTAATAAACTGGTAAGAAAAGAAGCTCCAAGAGCACCGGCAAGATGATGTCTACGTTCACTCCAATCAAGGCATGGATGTGCAAAAGAGCGTTTTTGCAACATTACTTCATTAACGTTTACTCCAATGTCTTTAAACCAATCTTTCCCTACAGGAGTTACAATGTATGATTTCTCTATAACCTCTACTACTCCAATATCAAGTAATGCATCTGTGATTTTAACACCTATTTCTCCTGCCAAATGATCATAACATGTCCTTGCATAAGTAATATCACTTTGCTTTGGTCCTTTTACTCTTTTATAATCATTATTTAGTGATACTAAACCTGCCATAGATTCTATAACCTGTGCTACCTCAGAACTTGTAAATCTATAATACCTATGTCGCCCTTGCTTTTCTACATATAATATATTAGCCTCTAATAATTTTTTTAAATGATTACTGGCTGATTGTGCAGAGATATCTGCACATACAGATAACTCCATAGCAGT
This sequence comes from Aquimarina sediminis, assembly GCF_002895435.1. GTDB lineage: Bacteria > Bacteroidota > Bacteroidia > Flavobacteriales > Flavobacteriaceae > Aquimarina > Aquimarina sediminis. Next base: position 122,077 of record NZ_POYJ01000005.1, on the reverse strand, counting down.
ATAGGCTCTTCCATCTAATAAACACCATAGCATTATAGCACGAGATTTATCTCCTAAAAGAGCGGCTACTTCAGAAAATTTGTTTTCAAATTCTTCCATAAACAGTAAATAAATATTGATTTTACTCTAATATGCTAAATTAGTCTAATAGTTTTTTCTTGCCACATCATCAAAATAGTAATTAAATATTTATCAGAGCCTTTATGAATTACAGTAACTTTTTACAAACTACAGTAGGTTTTTATAGACTACAGCAACTTCATTATCTGCTACAGTAACTTTTTTTGAGTTACAGGAACTTTTTATCAATAACAGTAACTTTTTATGGGCTTCAATAACTTTTTATACGCTACAGCAATTTTGTTAACATCTACAGCAACTTTTCTTATATAGCAGTAGTTTTATTATTATCACAGTACTTTTTTAATTATGTTTCATATAAACTCTTCTGTATATCTTTAATCCCATATATTAGGACATTCTATTCTTAATGTTCTTAAATAATTTAGCATTTGCCCCATATGTACAGCTTCATGAAATATAATTCTATTAAGGTAATCCCCTAACTTTTTACTTTGAGCTACTTCGGTTCTTTCGATTCTTACATGTTCTAGATCATAAGGTGTGCAACCTTTTATCATATCAAGAAAGCTTTCCCTATACTGTATTGCCATTTCTAACTCAAACTCCAAACTAGAAAATTTCACTCCTTCCCATGGAGATTGATAATCTCCCAGATTGCCCCTATTATCTATTATAACATGAAATAAATGTTCACTCTCTAACACATGTCTTATCATTTCAATAATAGTAAAAGCATCTTTATCGGGTTTCCAATCCCAATATTTTTTTGGTATCCCCTGCCATAGTTTTTTACTTCGTCTTCGGGTCTCTTCTGCATTTAATAAAACAATCTCAATCGAATCCATAATTCTAATTACTCATATACCCCTTTACTCCAATTGTCTGAAACAACCTTTCCTTTTTCATAATCATCTACTACCAGTATCAATTGATTATCATGATCACTATAAAGCGCCTGTATATTTACTCCTGCTTGTTGCATTAATCTTGTTATTTTCCCTAATTGTCCGGGTTGATCTTGTTTTAATCGTTGTACAAGAATTCTATTTTCTTTTACAACCTGGATACCTGCTTTTGTTAATGCTTCTTTTGCCTTATCCGCTTCTTTAAACAAAAAATGGGCTTCTCCAGAGTCACCTATTACCCAAGCTCCTCCTCCTTCTACACTTACTCCTGCCTTTTCCAATATTTCTCCCATTTCGGCTAAAGCTCCAGGGTGATTTCCTAAACGTATTGCTAAATCTTTCATTTCTAAATTAAATTATATTAATGGATGTATACTTATTTCTGACTGTATCGTGTTTGCAATAAAGCATCTTGCGTGTGCCATATCGTGCATTTTTACTACTTGAGCCATAGATGGTTGTTTTGAACCACAAAAAATCACCTTAGGGTTTAGTTTAATTTGCTCTATTGCTGTTTTTCCTTTTTTATTTTTGCCAAGAGTCCCACAAACATTATCTTCATATGTCTTAACACTATATTTTTGGCTCATCGCAATAGATAGAAAAAACAACATATGACAACTTGAAAGAGATGCTAAAAAAGCTTCTTCAGGATCAATAACTGATGGATCTGACATAGGAATAGGAACTACTTGAGGTGATGAGGATGCTATAAGTTTTGCTCCTCCATCAAATGACCACATATGTGTTCTGCTATACTCACCATCCACAAATAACTCTTGTGGTTCCTTTTTCCAAAAAATTCTTGCCGAATGTTTCATTCTTTACTTCTCTATTTTTGAATTGTTAAAATTGGGTAAACAGAAATTAAATTTGTGTTTCAAATTCTGCTGACACTTCTTTTATATTTACAGCACAAATGTATATTGAGCTGTCCTTTATTATTTCATTGTAGAATGAAGTGTAGAATTTTGTTAGACAATTATAGTTATATCCTAGGGCAATATTAATCTTGTCTCGGCATCCTTTACTTGCAAAACAAATAAGCGATCAGAACACTAACTGATTATTACTTATTTATATACTATACTGAGTTTTTAAATTATCTTCATTACTTTTATCATAATTATACTACCAAATCCTACTATGAAAAAAATAGCCTTATTACACATTTTATTACTTTTAATTGGTTGCAAAAAAGACACAACAAGCAATCTAGAAGGTACATTAGCGGTTATAGATCAACATGAAATAGGTAAAATTGACCATCAAATTAGAGAAGTGAATAAGGCCATTATTGTTCCTAAACTGGATGGAGATATGAATGACCCAATTTGGAAAGAATCTATATGGTATGCTTTTGATCAAAAGTGGTTAGGTAAATCATATACATTTAATGATTTTTTTGGCAGATATAAAATGGTATGGTCTCCAGAAGCTATATATATCTTGGTAGAAATAAAGGATAATGTTTTGTACGATCAACACAAAGACCCACTAAAGTTATGGTGGGATGATGACTGTATAGACATTTTTATTGATGCTGATAATTCTGGAGGAAATCATCAATATTCAAATAATGCATTCGCTTACCATGTGGCATTAGATGGGAATGTAGTTGATCTAGACGAATCCAAAACTCCTATTCTACTTAATAGTCATGTAAAATCAAAACGAGTCACTCAAGGAGATGTATCTGTATGGGAGTTTGAAATTACGGTTTATGATGATACTTATAAAGAAGGAAAAGTGAATGACCCTGTAGTATTACAAAAAGATCAGAAACTGGGTTTTGCTATCGCTTATCATGATAATGATAGTAGTAAAGAGAGAGAAAATCTTATTGGTTCGGTTTTTATTCCTGGAGAAGAAAAAAATCTAGGATGGATTACCGCTGATGTTTTTGGTACAATAGTTTTAAAAGAATAGCCTATTGAGATCAAAATTCTACATTCTTCCGGTAATTATTATTTCACAATTTTTTTGTACTTCATTGTGGTTTGCTGGTAACGCTGTTATAGATGATCTTGCTACTCAGTTTGACGTTTCTTTTAATATTTTGGGATATCTCCTTTCCTTTGTACAGTTTGGTTTTATTATAGGGACACTTACATTTGCGTTGCTTACAATTGCTGATCGTTTTTCTCCCTCTCGTATATTTATGATTTGTGCATTTTTAGGAAGTCTATGTAATATGTCATTATTGATTCCAGACATAACTGTATTTAATTTACTTACCGCACGATTTGGTACCGGTTTTTTTCTAGCGGGGATCTATCCTATTGGAATGAAAATAGCTTCGGATTATTATAAAGACGGTTTAGGAAGCGCACTGGGTTTTTTGGTTGGCGCTTTGGTTCTTGGAACAGCTTTTCCACATTTAATCAATGAATTTTCATGGAGCAGTGACTATAAAGCGGTAATTATAAGCACTTCTATTTTTGCTTTTATTGGTGGGTTAGCCATGTGGTTCTTGGTACCAGATGGTCCTTATAGAAAATTAGTAGATAAACTTCAGCTTGGGATTGTCACTCAATTATTTAATATTCCGGGTTTTAAGAAAGCTGCTTTTGGTTACTTTGGTCATATGTGGGAGTTATATGCTTTTTGGGGTTTTGTCCCTGTTATTCTCAAAACATATGCAAATCAGCATTTTGTTCAGCTTCAGATATCCTTCTGGTCTTTTATTATTATTGGTGTTGGTGCTATTTCTTGTATTCTTGGAGGACTGATATCATTAAAAACAGGTAGTAGAAAAGTAGCATATAACTCGTTGTTAATCTCAGGAGTGTTTTGTATTATCTCGCCTTTTCTTTTTCAATTACCACCAGAGTGGTTTTTAATAGCCTTGGGTATTTGGGGTATGTTAGTAATTTCAGATTCTCCCCAATTTTCGACAATGGCTGCCGCGGCTGCTCCTCCAGAACTTAGAGGTACGGGGCTCACTATTATTAATTGTGTTGGATTTTCGATAACAATTATTAGTATTCAGTTATTATCTTTCTTATCAGAAGTATTAGACAACACTTTATTATACGTGTTTCTATCAATAGGTCCTATTCTGGGATTATATGCATTAAGAAAATAAATTTGAAGAATGCTTTTACTAGATCCTTTAAGAAGCAAGTTAATCAAGTGCATCTTTAATTCTTACCATAGCTTTTGACATCTGAGCTTCGACCGTTTTAACAGAGATATCCAATTGTTCTGCAACTTCTCTATATTTTAACCCTTGAATCTTATTTAAGATAAAAACTTCTTTGCATTTGGGAGGAAGCTTATCAATTTCTATCTGAATACGTTTTATTTGTTTTTTTATAAAATCGTTATCTTCTTCCATAAAGATATCTAATGCCTCTTTTTGTATCTGTTCTATATAATTTAACTCTTTTTTATTCTTTTTATAAGTATCAACAAGCTCATAATAGCAAGATTTATACAAATAACTTTTAATAGAAGTATTGATTTTTAATCGCTCTCTATTCTTCCAGATTTTAAGCATTACATTCTGAACAATATCTTCTGCTTGTTGTTTATTTCTGGATAAGCTAAAGATATACGAACACAGCTCGTTATAGTGCATTTCATATAAATGCCTATATACAAATTCATTCCCTTTTTTTAGTTCCTCTATTTGGGTTTCGTTCTTTATAGCAATCCTTTTTTTAACTCATTTTTAAACCCTATCATAAGATAATTAACAAAAACTTTACATAAATAATAAAAAAAACAGTACCCAAAGTAAGGGTTTTCCATTTTTTTTAAGTCTTACCTATAAATAAGCCAATAATTCGCATGAAAAAAAACAACGGTTTGGATATAAATCAAATACATAAATACTTGAATAACGAGATGTCCGAGCATGAACTCAACGAGTTCAAAGAATCGTTAAAAGATGAAAAAAATCTAAACGAATTCAAGAAATATATTGTTGCTGATCATTACATCCAATTGAACAAAAATGATTTTGATTCTCAAAAAGCATTATCATTACTTCATAAGAAAATACAAAATACAAAATCTCTTAGTAAAACCCGCAAAAATAGAATCAATAATTATCTAAAATATGCAGCTATCTTTGTTGGTCTATTAATTAGTGCTACACTATATTACAACAGGGATATTTTTGAAACTGATCAACCCATTAATGAAATAACTCTACAGCAGGATAATGGAAGTTTTGAAACTATAAAAGATAATGAGTTATTCAAAGAGATTAAAAATGAAGACGGAATTGTATTAGGTTTTCAGGAAAAAAGTAAAATAGTTTACAAAAATGATGAAAGCAATGCTTCTCAAGCTAAGTTAAGTATTAATACTTTAAAAGTTCCTTATGGCAAAAAATTTCAACTAGTTCTATCTGATGGAACAACTGTTCATGTCAATGCAGGTTCTACTCTAAAGTTTCCTGCTCAATTTATTCCTGGTCGTCTTCGTGAGGTAGAATTATCTGGTGAGGCATATTTTGAAGTAGCTCGAAACGAAAAAGATCCTTTTATAGTATCTACAAATGGCATTAGAACCGAAGTTTTAGGAACAAAATTTAACGTTTCTTCTTATGGCAATGATAGTTTTTCTGAAGTTGTTCTTGTAGAAGGTAGTGTAGGTGTTTCTAAAGCAAAGGAACGTTTTAATAAGGATACCGATCAAATACTTGTTCCGAATCAAAAAGCCAGTCTATCTAGATCTGATCGAAGCTTAAGTATCTCTGATGTTAAAACAGAAAATTATATCGCATGGGTTGATGGAGTCTTATTATTTAAGAATGAGAGTTTTGAAAACATCATAAAAAAACTTGAAAGAGCTTATGATAAAAAGATAACTGTTAACTATCAAAAAATCAAAAAAGAAAAATTTACTGGTCGATTTGATATTGAAGATATCGAAGATGTGTTAAAAACCTTTAAGAGTAACACATTCTTTAATTTCAATATCAAAGAAAATGAAATAATTATTAACCCCTAAATAGTCATCAAATATGGTTACATAATAACTATAAAAAACAAAAATCGAGAAATGCTGCAACATCTCCCGATTTAGATTAAGCGTAATTTAACAATGGTTCAATCATTAAATCATATTAAAAGTATGAAAAAAATTAAACAGAACCACACAAATGGTGTGGCAAAATTAATATTTAATTTGAAAATGAGGCTAACAATACTACTTATTATATTGTCTCTATTTAGAATAAATGCAAATACCTATTCTCAAAACACCAAAATTTCTTTGGATGTAAAAAATAATTCAATCGAGAGGGTATTTGATTTAATACAACAAAAAACAGAATTTAAAGTATTTTTTAAGGGATCTGAGGTTAACACTAAAAGAAAAGTTTCTCTTAAAGTTTCTAACAAGAGGGTAGAATATATATTAGATAGAATTTTTAAGAATACAAATATTTCTTATAAAATAGTTGATAAGCAAATTGTATTGATTAAAAGGTCTATTGATTCTAAGGGACCGGTAAAAATCAAACCGCAAGCGCTAATAATGCCACAAAAAGGCTTTGAAATAAGCGGACAGGTAGTTGATAAAAATGGTCTTCCGATTCCTGGAGCAACCGTTTCTATTCAAGGTACTACAACAGGTGTAGTTACTGATTTTGATGGAAACTTTAGTATGCGCGTTTCTGTCTCAGACGTCCTAAAAATTGAAAACCTAGGTTTCCAAACTCAAACTGTCACCGTTACAGACAAGAATAAAAAGAATTACACATTTACACTTATAGAATCTGTAGAATCCCTTGATGAAGTAGTGATTACCGATGGTTTTAAAAAGGTAGATCGTAGATTGTTTGCCGGTGTTGCCACAAAACTTAACCTTGAAGATATTAAAATTGATGGTGTTTCTGATGCTTCCCGACTTTTGGAAGGAAGAGATGCTGGTGTTGTAGTAGATAACGTATCTGGATCATTTGGAGCCTCTCCAAGAATTAGAATTAGAGGTAATACATCTCTTAATGGTAATAACAACCCTATTTGGGTAGTTGATGGAGTAATCCTGGAAGATAATGTAGAGTTGGATCAACAAGATTTAGCATCTGGAGATATTAACTCGTTAATAGGTTCTTCTATTGCAGGATTAAACCCTGATGACATACAAAGTTTCTCTATTCTTAAGGATGCTTCGGCAACGGCTTTGTATGGTGCTCGAGCAAAAAACGGAGTTATTGTAATTACTACCAAAAAAGGTAAAAGAGGTAGTTTAAGAGTAAACTACAATAACAACTTTGCTTACAGATTAAGACCACGATATACAAATTTTAATGTATTAAATTCTCAACAAGAATTATCTGTATATGCAGAATTAGTTGACAAAGGACTGATTGACCTTACAACTGCACAACTTGCTGAATCTTACGGTGTTTTAGGACAATATTACAACCTAAGAAGAACAAATGATGTAGAAATAGGAGCTAATGGGCAGTTGGCAGATAATTTTTTTAGACGTTACCAAGTAGCAAATACAGACTGGTTTAAAACACTTTTTAATGACTTATCATTACAACAAAATCATTCTCTAAGTATATCTGGAGGTAGTGATGATGCTGTTTACTATTTTTCGGCAAGTTACCTTAATGACCAAGGGCAGACTATTGGAGATCAAGCTCAGCGATACACTACAAAGTTAAACACTAAGTTTAACCTAACAGACAAATTTACAGTAAGCACATCATTAACAGGTAGTTTCAGAGATCAAAGAGCTCCAGGAACTAATGACAGATCATTAAACCCTTTAACGGGTGAATTTGATCGTGAATTCGAGATTAATCCTTACACTTTTTCTTTAACAAACAGTAGAAGTGTTACTCCATATGATGAAAATGGAAATTTAGAATTTTTTAGAAAGAACTATGCCCCTTTCAATATTATTCATGAGTTAGAGAATAACTATATAGATATCGATGTAACCGATATTACTTTTCAAACAGATTTGGATTATAAAATTGCCAATAATTTAACTGTTAATTCTGTTTTTAACTACCGTAAAGCAATAACTCAAAGAGAACATATTATTGGTGACAAATCTAATCAAGCTGAAGCGTTTAGAGCGGACGAAGGTGTTTTGGCAAACGTAAACCCGTTCTTATATCAAGATAGAGATAATTTAACCAGACCACCTTATTCTATATTACCAGAAGGAGGTGTTAATATCTTTAATGAAGATATATTAGATTATGTATATTGGAGAAATTCTGTTTCGTGGAATCCATATATAGGAGACAATCATCAATTTACATTCCTTTTAGGTCAGGAAATAAAATCCTCTACAAGGCAACGTAGAGAATATAATGGTATTGGTATTTCTTATGAAAATGGATATTTGATTAATACAAATCCTGATGCAATTGATCAACTAACAGATAACAACAGACAGTATTTTGATATTGAAAATTTTAGAGATCGTTTTACTGGTTTTTTCTTTAATGCAGGATATACACTAAACAATAAATACACACTTAACGGTACATTACGATATGATGGATCAAACCTACAAGGATCTAGTCCAGATTCAAGATATTTGACCAATTATAATATTAGTGGTGCATGGAATATCGATAAAGAAGATTTCTTCAAAGCAGAATGGGTTGATCTTTTAAAATTAAAGGCAACTTATGGTTTATCAGGAGGTAGAGGTCCATCTAACACAAGTGCTTCTCTTGATTTAAGAGGTACCTTACCATTACGCCCTCAAGATGTAGAAAGTGTAATTAGAATTAATTCCTTAGAAAACTCAAATTTAACTTTTGAAAAACTTAAAGAGTTTAGTGCTGGATTAGAATTCTCTATGTTTAACAACAGAGTGGCCGGTGAATTAGGTTACTATAACCGTAATTCATTTGATCTTATTGGTGATATTAAAACCAGTGGTATTGGTGGTCAAGCTTTTAAAAGAGGGAACTATGCTGATTTAGCCGTAGAGGGATATGAATTTGCATTATCTACTATAAATGTAAAAACTAGAAACTTTGAATGGTCAACAAATATTAATGTAGGTTACAATACTGAAGAAGTAAAAGAACTAAAATTTGATCCTCGTCTGGTAGATTTAATCTCTCCATCAGGAGCTCCATTTACTGGTCGTGAAATCTCTGCTCTATATTCTGTACGTTTTGCAGGCTTAAATGAGTATGGTATTCCTACATTCTTTGATGCTGATAATAACAGAGTAACCAATATCGATCTTCAAAGTAGAGAGGATATTGAAAAAATACTAAAGTATGAGGGTCCTACTCAGCCAAGAGGAGCTGGTGGATTAAGTAATACTTTCAAATATGCTGGTTTTTCTTTATCAACAAACATTTCATTTAAGTTTGATTACAAAATTCGTTTAAATAGTAATTTTGATGCTGCATATACTGATTTTAATTCTCTTCCTGGAGAACTTATTAACAGATGGGCTCTTCCTGGTGATGAAAATATAACCAACATTCCTGCAATACTAGATAACCGTATTATAATAAATCAGCTTAACGGTTTTGTAAACAATGGTATTGTATTTACAGGTGATAATGCATACCAATTATACAACAATAGTGACTTACGAGTAGTAGATGGTACCTATGCACGTATGAGATCTATAGCATTAGGATACACAGTTCCTTCTGACTATGCTAAAAAATTAGGTCTTAGTTCGGCAAGAATTCGTTTACAGGGAGAAAATCTATTCTTACTGTACTCTGATAAAGGTTTAAATGGTCAGGATCCAGAATTCTTTAATGCAGGAGGAGCTGCATTACCTGTACCTAAAACCGTTTCTCTTTCACTAAATGTTGGATTCTAAAAAACTAAAACTATGAAGAACTATAAAATAATACCATATATACTATTACTTCTTCTTGTTACTATTAGTGCAAGTTGCGAGAAATATTTGGATGAAGCTCCTGATGATAGACTAGAGTTGGATAGCGTTGAAAAAGCAGCCAAAATTGTTGCAGACGCATACTCACAGGGTAGCTATGCTTTTACGGATGCATATACTGATTTAGTAGGTCCTACAGGAAACCCAGATGGCGACGGTGTGATACAAACTACAGGAGGAAACACAATACGTCTTCAAGATACCCAAATATACACTTGGGATAAAGTAACTGCTATTTTTCAAGATACACCAACTTACTTTTGGGATCAAACATATGAAGCAATTGCCCAAACCAATGAAGTATTAGCGGTTATCGATAATCTCGAAGGAGATCAAGATTTAAAAAGTGCTGTAAAAGGTGAAGCCCTTGTATCTAGAGCATATAATCACTTTATGTTGGTTAATATGTTCGGTATGCATTACGATCAAAATGCTTCTACCAATTTAGGAGTACCTTATGTATTAGAGCCTGAGACAGAATTCCTACCTAGCTATAAGCGAAACACGGTAGCTGAAGTTTATGATCTGGTTGAAAAAGATTTATTAGCTGGATTAGCCCTTATAGATGATAACTTTTTCACAGGGACTAAAAAATATCATTTTACTAAAAAAGCTGCTCAGGCCTTTGCATCAAGGTTTTACCTATGGAAAAAGGATTATGCTAATTGCAAAAAATACAGTGACTTATTCCTAGGAGGAACTCCAGAAGTTTACGTAAAAGACTACTCTTTACTTACAGGATCGGGTTATAATAATATTGCAGATAAGTATGGTAACCCTGAAGATGATAGTAATGTCATGGTGGTACAAAAATTTAGTACTTTCCAACGACGTAATATAGGTTACAGAGCAAATATTACAGATATAAACAATATTTTTTCGAATATTTTTGGGGTAGCAGATGCTAGAACATCTACCGGAATATGGAACGTAGGAACAGACTCTAGACACCTTTCAAGACTACGAGAATATTTCTTTAGAGAGAATCTTTCTTCTAATTCAGGATTAGCTTATCACATTTCTCAAGAACTTAAAGGTGAAGAAGTTATACTAAACAGAGCTGAAGCCAATTTATTTCTTGGAGATCAGGCTTCTGCCCTTGCAGATATTAATATTATTGCCAATAATAGGTATGCAGGCAATCAATATACAGATCTAGCCGCACTTGTTACATTTTATACTGCAAGTAATGAAACAGATGCTATTACTCAGTTACTATTAGACGAAAGAAAGAAGGAATTCGTAGATCATGGGTTACGCTGGTTTGATATCAAAAGATTTAATATCCCCGTTACTCACATATTACCTGTGAGTGAAGGTGGAGGAACTTTTGAACTTACTGCCAACGATTTGAGAAAAGCTATACAAATTCCTGATGATGCTCTTTCATTCGGATTAACACCTAACCCTAGATAAAAATATTGATTATGAAAACACAAAAAACAGTAATACAAAGGATATTGTTTATCATCCTAGGTTTAGTAATAATTTCTGGGTGTGATAGAGAAGAAACATTACAACCAACTACTATATTTGAAACTGAAGCAGAATCAACAGATCCCCTTGATGTATTTCTAAAAAACGAATTTAGAGATCCGTATGGATGTGATGTAATTTATAAGTTTGTAGATAGATATATTGACCCTACAAAATCGGCTACACCACCACGTAGAGATGTAGTTCAACCAATTGCTGAACTAATTAAGCAAGCATGGATCGAACCGTATAATAAAGCTTCTGATCGGGGAGAAGATTTCTTAAGGGCATATTTTCCAGCAGAAATTGTTTTAATAGGCTCTCCCCTTTTTAATGGTGACGGAACAATCACACTAGGAGTTGCAGATGCTGGGGTTAGAGTAACGCTAACACAAGCTAATGAATATGCTCCAGACAATACCGCATGGATTATACAGACGTTTAGAACTTTGCACCATGAATTTGCTCATATCGTAGATCAAAATTTTAATTTTGATGTAGAGGCATTTTTCAAAATCTCTAGTGATGACTACACTTCTCAAGGAACATGGACACAAGAAACTCAAGAAAGTGCTATTATAAGAGGTATGGTTACTCCATACGGTACTTCGGCAGTTGGTGAGGATTTTGCTGAAATCATAGCTTATATTGTAACCACAGACCCTGCTGTTTTTGAAGCAACTTACCTTACTCCAATAGACTGTTCTTCTCCTACAGCTCCTGCTAATTGTGCAGATATTAACACAGGTAAAGCCCGTATCCAACAGAAATACGATGCTGTAGTAAAATATATGAAAGAAGATGTTGGAATCGATCTTTTTACTTTAAGAGATGAATTTCTAAACAGTATTAACTAATTAAATTTAGAACAACATGTTAAAAAATATAAATATATATATATTACTTATTATCGCTATAGTCTTTACGGCTTGTAGTACTGATAATGAAGTAGAGCCATTATTTGATCAAGACATTGATAGTCGTGTTGATGAGCAATTAAGTAGTTACAAAAAAACACTAACAGATGCTGAGTTTGGATGGAAAGCCGATTATCGCCCAGGAAATGACGTTACAGGGGTATATAATATATACCTTAAGTTTAATACAGATAATAACGTTACCATAGTATCTGATCATAATAGTGGTGAAGATGACATACCAACTACCTACAGAGTTGGAAAAAGTCAATTACCAGAGTTGGTTTTTGAAAACTACTCTGCATTACATAGCTTGTTTGAAGCCGAACAATTTAGATTAGGTGCAGAATTCGAGTTCACAATCGAAAGTGTTAGTAGTGATAAGATTGAACTAAGAAGTAAAACTGATCAAGGAGAGGATAAATCAACTCTTACTTTGATTAAAGCTACCGCTACTGATAAAGAAAATGTAGAGAAACTTCAGGGTCTGGATGAACGTGTTAAAGATGGTCATAACACACCACTTCTTTTTAGAGGAATTACGGTTACCAATTCTGCCTCAGATATTGTATTTTCGGGATCATTTTCTTATGATGGGCTTACTAGAATTGGTAATGTCATCTATGATGATGCTGATAATAATCAAAAAATAGATGAGCTCGCTATTGAACTAACAGAAAATGGTTTTACCTTGGTGAATCCTGTTACTTACGGTGGCGCTGATTTTCAAGTATTTACTTATGATGAAGTGACAAATACCTTTACTTCAACGGTAGATGGAAATACTGCGGTTATTGCACCTTCTAGTTTACCTCTTTATATCAATAATGACATTTTTGGTATCGGTCAAAGTGCTTCTGGAAATAGATTTCTTTATCGTCCTGGAGCATTAGGTGATAGCCCTCTTACTTCTGATGGGTTTAAGGGTATAATTGCACAAATCAATGCAGATGTTGCTCCTTTTGGTTTGGTTTACGAGCAATTTATATTCACTACAGATCCTAACGCTGATGGTATAAATACAAGACTTACTATTGGTTTTACCAGACCATCTGATGGAGCCTTTTTTACTGGTGTTTATGATTTTGAAGCAACTATAGTAGATAAAAAGTTAGTTTTAAGCTATCAAGGACCAAACCCAACAGAGGGTAATCCAGGTAACAGTGGATTCTTTGAAAGTAGGGTAATAGGTCTATTAAGTTTCTTTGGTAATCCAGACGGACTTATTTATACAGATAGAGGTTCTTTCCAATCTGATATTGCTAGTTTTTCAAACTTAGCAGGAACACTTTTAAGTGTACAAGATCCATCTCTAAGTGTTTATGCAGTATGGTTCTAACATATTAAAAAAATAAAGGCAAACTATTGTTCCCTCAATAGCCTTTCTAACTCAACTTTCGAAAACCCGGAGCATTTATGTTCTGGGTTTTTTCGTTAATCCTTATTCTGAATTGCCAACACAAATCACATTAACATTTACTTAAGATTATGTTCAAGATTTAAATGTATTTTAGAAACAAAAACAATGAAGAATATAGTTGCACTTTTGTTTCTATTAGTAACTCTTTCTGTAGTTTCTCAGACCAATACAGAAGTTTACCTTTTCGACCTCGTTGAAAAAGAACAAAAAACCACTCTTGACAACAAAAGAAATATATCTAATAATATAGGGTATGATAATCAACCTTCCTTTATTAATGACTCTATTGTCCTTTTTTCTTCTACTCGCAATAATCAAACAGATATCGCTGCCTATCTTATCAATGATAAGAAAACACAATGGATCTCAGCTACACCAAATGGTAGTGAGTACTCCCCTACCAAAATCCCCGGATTGAACGAAATTTCTTCTATTCGATTGGATAAAGATGGTAAACAGCTACTCTATCGATATGATTATAAAACTGGAAAATCCAAGGTTTTGTTAGAAGATCTCAAAGTTGGATATCACACTTGGTATAATAAAGATATCATAGTTTCTTCTGTCCTAAAAGAAAATGCTCTCTCTCTTGTTCTATCTAATACCAAGGATAAAACCACTAATACTATTCAAAAAAATATAGGAAGGTCACTACATAAAATACCAAATTCGAATCTGATTAGCTATATAAGCAAAGAAGGAACCACCTGGGAAATTAAATCGGTCAATCCAATAACGAGAACTACCAAAAAAATTATTAATACAATTTCAGAATCAGAAGATATGTGTTGGTTGCCGGATGGAACTATTCTGATGGGAAAAGGAACTAGAATTTTCAAATATAATCCAAAAACAGATTCTGACTGGAGTATGTTTTACTCTTTTATTGACAAAGAAATCGGTACTATTTCTAGGATTGCTACGAATCCAGAAGGAAATATGCTTGCCGTAGTATCTGATGTCTCTCCAGAGCATATTGTTCAAAAACAGTTAGAAGCATACAATTCTAGAAAAATAGATTCGTTTTTATCTACTTATGCTACCAATACATCTATTTACAATTATCCCGACTCCCTAAGGTACAAAGGACGAGAAGAGATGCGCCCCTATTATGCCAAAAAATTTAAAGAGCAAACAAACTTGCATTGCGAGATTAGACATCGTATCGTATTTGGGAATAAAGTAATCGATGAAGAATATGTTACCTATAATGATAAAAATGTAAGAGTTGCATCAATTTATGAAGTGAAAAATGAAAAAATTGATAAAGTCACTTTTATTCGACCTCAGCAAGATATAGAAGAAAAGAACATCAAAAAAATTGTACAACAACAATTAGATGCGTACAACGCCAGAGATATCAATGCATTTACAAATACCTTTGCAAATGATATCAAAATATATAACTTTCCTAATGAGTTTCTATATGAAGGTAGAGAAAAACTAAAAGAAAATTATTCGGATTTTTTTAATACCACTCCAGATTTAAATTGTAAAATTAACAACCGAATAGTAATGGGAAACAAAGTTATTGACGAAGAGTTTTTAACTATTAACGGAAAAAACCTAAATGCAGTTGCCATTTATGAAGTAAAAAACGGTAAAATTTCTAAGGTAACGTTTTTAAAATAAGTCCTTACCCCTTCTTATAAATTTGTTAAGGGTATCCTGTTCTTTACCGCTTTTATTTAAATTAGGCGATCAAATTAACACAAATGAAAACATTTCTTACCTCAACTTTACTTTTAATATCAACTATATTAATAGGGCAAACAGATAAAAAAATTTATGACATCATTAATACGGTCTCTTCAAAACGAATTAAAAATGATATAAAGACCCTTTCTGATTTTGGAACTCGTCATACACTAAGTGATACCGTTTCAACAACAAGAGGTATTGGAGCAGCAAGAAGATGGATTAAATCAGAATTTGATAACATTTCTAAAGATTGTAATAATTGCTTAGAGGTATTTTATCAAAAAGATCTGGTAAAAAAAGGAGCAAATCAACGTATTGTAAAAGATGTTGTCGTTGTAAATGTGGTTGCCATACAAAGAGGAACGAAATATCCTAATCGTTTCATTATGATGAGCGGTGACATTGATTCTCGAGTAACTAACCCAAACAATTATACTTCAGATTCTCCTGGGGCTAATGACAATGCCAGCGGTATGGCCGGAACTATTGAAGCCGCCAGAGTTCTATCCAAATATCAATTTGATCAAAGTATCATTTATGTAGGTTTATCAGGCGAAGAACAAGGACTATTTGGAGGCAAAGGCTTAGCTCAATATGCTAAAGAAAAAAAATGGGATATCGTAGGAGTTATGAATAACGATATGATTGGCAATATCAAAGGAGTAGATGGTGTGATTGATAATAGAACTTTCAGAATATTTTCAGAGCCTATCCCTCCTACCGAAACCGAGAAACAAAGAAAATCCAGACGATTCTATGGTGGAGAAGTAGATGGTATATCAAGACAACTCGCAAGATATATTCATAAAACAGTAAAAACATATATGCCAGAAATGAATCCAATGATGGTTTATCGATTAGACCGATTTGGGCGAGGAGGGCATCACAGGCCCTTTAATGATGTAGGGTTTGCTGGAATCAGAATCATGGAAGCTCATGAAAATTACACACAACAACATCAAGATATAAGAGAAGAAAATGGAATTAAATATGGTGATGTTATAGAACATGTTAATTTTGATTATGCAGCAAAACTAACCGCAGTAAATGCTATAAACCTTGCCAGTATAGCTTGGGCACCTCCTGCTCCATCTGAAGTAAAAATAGGAGGAATTGTAGAACCATCTGTAAAATTTAAGTGGAAAAAAGTCAATGACTCAAATATTCTAGGATATAAAATTTATTGGAGAGACACTACATCTCCAACCTGGGATCATAGCCGTTTTGTAGGGGATGTTGACAATTTTGTTCTAGATGGTATCGTTATTGATAATTTCTTTTTTGGGATAGCGTCAGTAGGAAAAAATGGCCACGAAAGCCTCGTTGTGTTTCCTTCAGAGATTTTTAGGTAGGATAATACCTTCAAGTTGCGAATCATAAATTTCACAAACTCGCACAAAATGACTATTATGCAGACTCAAATTCAACTTATAAAAAAATTATAAATTAAAACAGATGAATACCTTTTATACCATAGCCCTTAGTATTTTAAGTTTTAGCCTATTGTCTGCCCAAGAATCCGACACTACTCTTTTCTCTGCAAAAGAATTACAATTTACAAAACAAGATACCTTAAGAGGATCAATTACTCCAGAACGAGAGTGGTGGGATCTAACTTATTATCATTTGGATATAGCAGTTGATCCAGATAAAAGAACAATCTCTGGAAAAAACACTATCCAATATAAAGTCTTGAAAAAACATAATGTGATGCAAATAGATTTGCAACCACCTCTACAAATAAAAAAAGTACTTCAAAATGATAAACGGTTAAAGGTTACCTCTGATGGTAATGCTCATTTTATAACCCTGCCAACCCAACAAAAAGAAGGAAGTATAAATGCAATAGATGTTTATTATAGTGGGAAACCTCGTGAAGCAGTTAATGCTCCATGGGATGGTGGTATTTCTTGGAAAAAAGATCAAAATGGCAAACATTTCGTAGCTTCTTCATGTCAGGGGTTGGGAGCTAGTATATGGTGGCCTAATAAAGACCATATGTATGATGAAGTAGATAGTCTTCTCATTAGTGTTAATGTTCCAAAAGATCTTATAAATGTTTCTAATGGTAGACTTCGCAAAGTAGAAGAGCATAAGGATAATACCAAAACATTTCATTGGTTTGTATGTAATCCAATTAATAACTATGGCGTGAATATTAATATTGGAGATTATGTGCACTTTGGAGAAAAATACAACGGAGAAAAAGGAGTTTTGGATATGGACTACTATGTACTTAGAGATAATCTCGAAAAAGCTAAAGAACATTTTAAAGATGCTCCAAAAATGATGAAGGCTTTTGAACACTGGTTTGGTCCTTATCCTTTTTATGAAGATAGTTTTAAAATTGTAGAAGCACCATATCTAGGTATGGAACATCAAAGCTCTGTTACATATGGCAATAAGTATCTCAAAGGGTACCTAGGTAGAGATCTCTCTGGCTCCGGATGGGGGATGAAATTCGATTTTTTAATAATACATGAGTCTGGTCATGAGTGGTTTGCCAATAACATTACCAATAAAGATATAGCAGACATGTGGGTACATGAGAGTTTTACAGCATATTCAGAAAGTATATTTTTAGATTATCACTATGGTAAAAAAGCAGCTTCGGAATATGTGATAGGAACAAGAAAAAGTATTCAAAATGATATTCCGATTATAGGAGTTTATGATGTAAATAAAGAAGGCTCGGGTGATATGTATTATAAGGGTTCTAATATGTTACACACACTGCGCCAATTAATCGAAGATGATGAGAAATGGAGGCAAATCCTTAGAGGTCTTAATAAAACCTTTTACCATCAAACCGTAACTACGCAGCAGATAGAGGAGTTTATTAGTAGAGAAACCAATATTGATCTCACTCAGTTTTTTGACCAGTATCTTAGAGATACAAGAATTCCAACGTTGGAGTATGCATTTGAAAAAGGAAAATTAAAATACCGCTATTCCAACATTGTAGACAAATTTGATATGCCAGTAAGACTTTTTATTGATGATGGCTCCTCACAATGGATACAACCAAATGCTCAATGGCAAACTAAAGAATTTAGTGGAGATAAAATTACTATTGATCCTAATTTTTATATAAATATAAAAGCATTGTAATATTCTATTGAATTCGTTTTTATCTTTATTCCTCTAATTATTAGATATCTAAAAAAAGTATAAAAATGAAAATATATTTTCCGCAATGGCAAGGATCTGGTACAGGTACAAATATCGAATCTGGAGCTAAGACAGTACTTGAATATGTAAACGATTCAGAATTTATTAGTATTCCTCTTTCTGATTTAAAAGCAGGAAAAGATGGTATCCAACAATATTGTATTAATAATTATGATGCTATAACAGAGCAACTTTCCAGACTAAAAAAAGAAATCGAGACCTCAAACCCTGCTACAATTCGAACTATCGGTGGGGATTGTGGTCTCGAAATTGTCCCTGTATCGTATTTAAATAAAAAGTATCCAAATCTAGGCGTTATCTGGTTTGATGCACATGCAGATATCAATCGTCCCTGCGACTCTCCGAGCTGCAATTTTCATGGGATGCCACTTAGAACATTGCTAGGGGAAGGAGAAAAGAATATGAATAACCTTTTATTCTCTACTATCCAAGCTTCTCAAATTCATTATATAGGTTTACGAGATATCGACAACGCTGAAAAAAAGCGAATTAACGAAGGATCTATTTATGCACCTAAACAAATGAATACAAATGAATTGATAGAAACATTAAAATCAAAAAACATCTCTCATCTATACTTACATTTCGATTTTGATTGTCTGGACCCAACTGATTATGATAAAACTTACTATAAGGTAGCAAATGGCATAACCGTTAAAGATGCCGAAGCATATATTTTATCTCTTAGAGCTAATTTTACAATTGTAGGGAGTAGTGCATTAGAATCAATTACCAATATTCCTTCGGAATTGTATCCAATAAAAAATATACTAAATCTTTTAATGTCAAATACGAGTCTATGAAACATTTTTATATTAGAAAACGTTAATCAACCAAATATAAAAACAGAACAATACCTAATAAATACTCTACCATACTCTTCTCTATAAAGTAAATCAAAACAAGAATATCAAAATAATGACATTTATTCCTTTTCCAAAATTACAAACCAATAGATTATCTCTAAGACGATTAGAAGAACGTGATGCCAAAGTTATTCTCTTTTTAAGATCTAATGAAATTGTTAATCAATTTGTCAAAAGACCAAAAACTAACTCAACAGAAGAAGCTATAGCTTTTATTAATAAAATAAATAAAGGAATTGAAGAAGAGGATTGGATTTTTTGGGGAATTAGTACGAATCAAAACACCGAACTTATAGGTACCATTTGTCTATGGAATTTCTCTGAAGATAAAAAAATAGCAGAAGTTGGGTATGACCTACATCCCAAGTTTCATCAAAAAGGAATTATGAATGAAGCATTAGAATGCATCTTGGATTATGGTTTTAATACTTTATCTCTGGAAAGTATAGAAGCATATACCCATAAAAATAATGAAGGCTCAAAAAAGCTTCTAATTAAAAATAAATTTGAGCATATAGCACATAGAAAAGATAATGACAACCCTGATAATGTGATTTTTTCTGTTTCGAAAGACCATATGACATCTTAAATCTATTAACAATAAAGTTGTTTACAATCTATTCTCCTAAACTATTCATACCTGAAGACAGAATATTTTTATAATGCTTGTATGGTATTTCTTTTAATAATATATACTCTTTGAGATAAATTAGTAAAGGAATGAGTAATCATAGACTTTAAATATATCTACTTAATGCCATAATTTTGGTTTTAAACAAGTACTTAAAAAAGTAGTATGTATTTTTCTTCTATTTAAAATGTACGCATACGGTATATGTGCCTTTATACATGGGTTTTTCAACAATTAACAAATGATAGCGTATACATTTGTCTTGTACTAGAATTATTAATTAAAATATAAAAACCACATGAAATTTTCAAAAACTTCTTTGCTTATCCTATTTTTGACCGCCTCTTTTATGTCTATAAATGCTCAATCAAAAACAAAGTCTTATACATTAAAAAAAGGGCAAGCATTTGATATCTTATTTCTAGGTACTAAACCCGAAACCAAAGAAAAACTTCAAAATTATTTCAAAACAGTATTTCCTGTCGCCGAGAAAGTTGGATATCATAGTTTACCCGGATACAAAATAGAAGAAACTCCAACTCAAGGTAATTATCACCCACAGGCAATGATTTTAGGATATTGGGATAATTTACAAGGCAGAAAAGAATTCTTAAAGAAAATAGAAGAAGTTATGCCCGATTTTCATCAGGAAAGAAGAAACATCTGGTCTTCTTTTAACTTAACCTATTATGAGTTAAAAGAAGATCTTTCATTTGATATTAATCCAGAAAAATTTAATATAGTCACAGCATATTGGAAAAAAGACAATTCTTCTATTAAAAAATTCAAACAAGAATGGGTACAGAATGTTAAAAATACTGGTGGGCAAATACGATTAGAATTAATGGATGGTAACTCTCCATTTGGATATTACCATAACCCGGATTATTTAGTTATTACCGAATGGAAAGATAAAGCTGCTTTTAACAAATTTTACACAAAAAATTTAGAAATGAACCACAGTTCAATTAAACATGTAAATCAGTTTCAGATTAAGTAGTTATTTTTAGACCAATAAATGAGCAGACTATTACATATAGTCTGCTTAATACAATTTTATGCAAGCAATACTAAATCAACTCGTTTATTTTGGCTACTTTCAGAGTCTGTTTTTACTTTTTATCTACGCAGTATCTCCCAAAAACAGAAAAAATATAAATGGCTATATCGCTTTTTTAGTATTTGTGCTTGTAATTGGTCTATCCGGTAGAATCCTTTATATTTCGGATATTTTCGGTAAAAACTTTCGGTTAATTGCCTTTTCTGAGTTTTCAACTCTTCTTTTTGGATCTACTATATACCTATTTACTAGATCTTCTTTGTTTAACAAACGCTTTTCTTACCAAGATTTATTGCATTATATCCCTGGAGTGTTTTATATACTTTTTGTCATATTCAGCTTTATGTTACCTTCTGATGAAGTAATTGGTGAAAGAGTTAAAAGTGGAGAGTTATTTCGCACTATAACCATTTTTATTGGTATAGGATTATTATTCAATATCACCTATTGGGCAATGAGCCTACAACTATTTTACACCTTCAGAAAAAAACTTCGTAATGAATTGAGCTACACAATAAAAACACAATTTTTTTTAAATTTTTTAGTTGCAATTGGCATTTGTTTACTATGCTGGGTTATTGTTTACTTTATAAGCATTTTGGGATATAAAACTATAGAAAGGTCAGCAAGAGAAACTATTTGGCTTAGTATTGCTCTCATTATACTTTTTATTGCCTATTACAATATGATTACTCCCGATTTATTCAAAACAGTCACCAAAGTAGAGCATAAAAAATATGTTCATTCAAAACTATCTAAAACAGATTTAGACAATCTACAAGATAAATTAGATCAGCTAATGGAGGAAAAGAAGCCTTATCTTAATAGAAAATTATTAAAAGCCGAACTTGCAGATATGCTAGGAGTAAGCAGTCCCGAAATTGCTCGATTATTGAATGAAAATATTGGCATGAATTTCTTTGAATACATTAACTATTATCGAATTAAAGAATTTGTAGAATTAGCAAAAAAAGATGAAGCTAAAAATTTTACTTTTTTTGGATTAGCGCAAGAAGCTGGTTTTAATTCTAAAACTACCTTCAATAAGTCATTTAAAAAGTTAATGGGAATTTCGCCTAAAGAATATTTTTCTGATTTGAAGATAAAAAACAATTAAAAAAGTACCTCACCCCCTTTTTCGCCATTGAAGATTACCTAAGTCAAACCCTGCTCTTAAAATTCTCTAGAATATTTAAGATAACTTTCAAACCTTATTACTATATATCACATACTTTTAAGGTTGAAACAAAATTCTTTTTCGATGAAAATTTTATCCAGACTAAGCCTAACCTTTATAGTTGTTATTTCTGTAGGTAACACAAATGCACAATCCATACAAGATTCTCTTGATATCAAACAGGTTGCTCTTGATTACATAGAAGCACAACATAATACAAACCCAAAACAATTTGAACGGGCTGCCCATCCAAGAATGGTAAAAAGAACCTTTGCCAAAAATAAAGCTACGGGTAAAGAGTATCTGCGCGAAACTTTTACAGATTTTATGGTTATTCTCTCAGAATTCTATAATAGTAAAGGAGATAAATTTCCTGAAAATCCAAAAAAAGAAGTTATTCTACTAGATGTTTCAGACAGGACAGCTTCAATTAAACTCATTGCAGATGATTGGATAGATTATATGCATATTGCAAAAATAAATGGGACCTGGAAAATTGTAAATGTTTTGTGGCAGTATAATAATTCATCTCTACATTAATCCTATTAATATATTCAAAACTTTTGCTATAAAATAGTCCTTTACTTTTGAGTAATATCTCTCTCCATTACAATTAAAAAACTTGATGGATATCTTTTTTTTCATCCAAGGTGTAACAATTTAAAGTTGCCTGCATCAAAGAGGAAAATAATTAAAAGAAATACTAAAAACAGAGATATGAAAACATTTAAAATTACACTTCTACTATTAGCAATTATTAACTTAGGATTCGGTCAAGCACCAGCCATAAAAACCGAAGTAATGGGAAAAGGGAAACCTGTATTATTTCTACCCGGTTTTACTACTCCTGGATCAATTTGGCAAGAAACAGTGGATCATTTAACTTCTGAAAAAGAAACCCATCTTGTTTCGTATGCTGGTTTTAATGGTAATAGCCCAATAGCAATGCCGTGGTATAATACGATCAAAAAAGAGTTGATTGAATATATTAAAAACAAAAACTTAACTGACGTAGTAATCATAGGTCATAGTATGGGAGGAAATTTGGCTACGGATCTAGCTGCAGAATTACCTAGTACTATAACCAAATTAGTAATTGTTGATGCTCTTCCTTGCATGCGTGAATTAATGATGCCCGGCGTACCAGAAAGTCAAATACAATATGACAGCCCTTATAATAAGCAAATGCTAGAAATGAAAGAAGATCAATTTAAGCAAACTACTACCATGATGGCCCAAAACATGACCAACAATAAAGACAAAGTTAATACTTTAATCAACTGGATGTTAGAAGCAGATCGCAAAACATATGTATATGGATATACAGATTTATTAAAACTAGATTTACGAAAAGTAACTGATAAAATAACCGCAAAAACCCTAATTTTAGGAGCTTCATTTCCTTCTGTAGAAATAGCTAAACCAAATTTTGAAAAGCAATATGCTACATTAAAAAACAAAACTATCAAAATGGCTGTAGATAGTAAACACTTTATTATGTTTGATCAACCAGAATGGTTTTATGCACAAGTAAATTCTTTTCTGACACATGAGTAAAAAGAACCAAAAACTTTTTGAAACTGTTTATCATGAATGCTATCCAATGGTCAAACAAATGTGCCTTGGTTTTATGAAAGGAGATATCGATATCGCCAATGATTTATCCCAAGAAGTGTTTATTAACATTTGGAATGCTCTTGAAAACTTCAAAGGACAGTCAACCCATAAAACATGGGTATATCGAATCACAGTAAATACATGTCTACAATATATCAGAAAGGAAAAAAAGAAGAAAAGGCTATCGCTCGAAAAGATAGAGCATACAATGATCCATGAACCTCAACACTCGGATTCAAGTCCAGAAAAAGGATTATATAAAGCTATAGGACAATTAGAAGAGTTAGACAGATTGATAATTATGATGGTTCTAGAAGGACAGGATTACGACACCATATCTAACGTATTAGGAATTAAACCAACTAATGTTAGAGTAAAAATTCACAGAATAAAAAAACGACTTAAAAAAATACTAGATCATGAACAATGAATTTGACGAATTACAACGTAAATGGCAAAAAAATAAAGAAAGTATTAATAGCGACACCCAAGTTATAGATGAAACATTATCTTCTATTATTGTAAAGAAAAATTCGAGCATACGGTTTCATTATAACAATATTATCATTCTCTCCATCGTACTCGTAGGAATAGCAGCTTTTTTCTATTACATCGCTCCCGTAAAAGAGTTACTAAGTAGAATTGGAGTAGGATTAATGCTAGGAGGTTTATTGATAAGAATAATTATTGAACTGATAAGTGTTCTAAAATCCAAAAAAATGAACGTTGTTGATGATGTTTTAAAATCAACCAATGATGCTATTGACTTCTATAAATTTAGAAAAAGAATACACGGACCAATTACTATTACAATTATTGTACTATATACCATTGGTTTTTATATGATTACTCCAGAATTTAGTTTATATTTTACCAAATGGCAAATGATACTTATTAATACCTCATACATTATCGGAGCATTAGTTCCACTCCTATTTGTGAGAAAAATTATCAAAAAAGAAATACAAACCCTTCTTGAAATCGTTAATCTCAAAAATAAAATTATAGAAGAGAAATCATAATATATAATACTGTATGATAACGACTTGCACATCTTAATTCTGCACCATGATCGTTTTCTTAATACTTGGATAATATTATTTCCCAAATACTGTAACAATTTATCAGATGTAACATCTATAGATATAAATGGTCATAAAAACATGGCGGTTTATACCAATTCATCTTGAGCGTCTTGAAGCAAAAATGTAAATCAAATAATAGTTATCCGCTTTATTTTATTATTCAAATTTCTAGACGCAGAAGATGATAATTGTAAAAGTATTGTAACATCAATCAATCGAACATTCTAAATACCCTAAAACGGATAGTACTATCAATACTATCCGTTTTCATTTTATACATTATTCTATATTGAAAAATTAAAACACTTCTAGTAGCAAAATTAACATTGTTTTATTAACGCGACATAGTTGCAATTAAACATAGAACGTTACCTTTACCAAAACTTAATTTCATGGCAAATAACAATACTTTTGACGTAATCATTGTAGGCGGTAGTTATGCTGGTTTATCAGCAGCAATGGCACTTGGTAGATCATTAAGAAGTGTCTTAATTATAGATAGTGGTAAACCATGCAATCGACAAACTCCACATTCACATAACTTTCTTACCCAGGATGGTAAGACACCATTAGAAATATCCAACATTGCAAAGGAGCAAGTTCTCCAGTATAATACTGTTATTTTTAAACAAGGACGTGCCACTACCGGAAGAAAAATACAAAATGGTTTTGAAATCCAAACCCAATCAGGTGATGTGTATATTTCAAAAAAAATAATTTTTGCTACTGGATTGAAAGATATACCACCAAATATTGAAGGATATTCAGAATGTTGGGGCATATCAATTATACATTGCCCTTATTGTCATGGATATGAAGTAAAAAACAAGAAAACTGGGATTATGGCTAATGGTGATATTGCTAATCATTATGCACCATTAATTGCTAACCTCACGAAAGACCTTATTCTAATTACTAATGGCAAATCAACTCTCACTGAAGAACAAACAAACAAAATCAGAAAGAACAATATAAAAATTATTGAAAAAAAGATTAATCGTATCAAACATGAAAATGGAAAAATGCAGCAAGTAGTTTTTGAAGACGAATCCACAATCCAGATCGATGCTCTTTATTCGAGTCCAGATGCCATTCAGCATTCTGATATACCAGAAAAATTAGGATGCCAATTTACAGAAGAAGGTTTGATAAAAGTAGATGATTTTCAACAAACCACTATCAATGGCGTGTACGCTTGCGGTGACAATTCTAATAAACGTGCTGTCTCTCTTGCAGTATCTAATGGAAGTATCTCGGGAGTACACATAAACAACAGTCTTGCGTTAGAGGATTTTGGGTAAATCAAGAACCTCAAAAAATTACAACAATTGTAAAAAGTAGGCATTCAAAAATATTTTTCTATATTTGTTTCATATAGAAATCTAGTAACTATCGTGTTACGCACTTGTTTTTTAGCTTAAGGAAGAACATTGGAAAAATAAGTGATTTTCTTACGGAAAACCTCCGTATACCTTAATCAATAAAAATTGATTGGGTGTACGGAGGTTTTTTTTATTTCATTTTTTATTAGAAACATATCTAAAAATGAAATGATCGAAACTGTAATGGTGATTGTATTAATGCTTTTTCGAAAACTCTTTATACTATATTAACTCAATAAAAATGTTTCAAAAATGGTAGTAAATATTGAAATCCAAGACATTAAAAACATTATTAAAAATATAGATATAGCCATGGCTATTGAAGATGGTTTTATAAAATATAGTAATAACCAAACCGTGGTTCCTCCTGTAGGTGAGTTACTTTTTGAATACCCTCCTGGCGATGTTCATATTAAATATGGCTATATAAAAAACGATGACTACTATGTAATAAAAATCGCATCTGGATTTTATGAGAATCCAAAGCTTGGTGTTGCCTCCAGCCAAGGAATGATGCTTTTGTTTAGTCAAAAAACAGGACAACCAATAGCTATATTGTTAGATGATGGATATCTAACCGATATCCGTACAGCGGCAGCAGGAGCATTAGCTGCCAAATATTTTGCTCCTAAAAAAATAGATGCAATTGGAATCATTGGCACCGGTATTCAGGCCAAATTACAGTTACAATACCTTCAAAAGTATTCTCCGTGTAAAACCGTATGGGTATGGGGAAGAACGCCAGAAAAAGTAGAAAGGTTCAAAGTAGAATTAGGTACTGATTTTGACGTTAATATCGCTAATAGTCCATCAGATGTAGCCAAACATTGTAATTTAATTATCACTACAACACCATCAAGAAATGCATTACTACATGCCAAAGATATTAAACCAGGAACCCATATTACTGCTGTAGGCTCTGATACTTCAGATAAGCAAGAACTCCACAGTCTAGTGCTTCAAAAGGCAGATTTGGTGATTGCCGATAGCATTCCTCAAAGCAAAAATAGAGGTGAAATATATAAAGCAATAACAAATGGTACTATCTCTGAAAAAAAAGTAATAGAATTTGGTAATGCCATTCAAAACCCAACTCTACAACGTACCGATAATAACCAAATTACAGTAGTAGACCTTACAGGAGTAGCGGTACAAGATATCATGATCGCAAAAGCCGTTTATCAAAATTATACAAATATTAAAATATAACTATATGAATATTCCAATTTTTGAACTTGAAAGAGTACAATCTCTATTTGAAAACACCGTAGATTATAATTTAACAGAAAGTGGTTTTCATCCATATACACTCAATGAATTATTAGACAAAGATCAAATAGACGAATTAACTAACACAGTCTTGGGCTATGGTCAAACTAATGGTTCTATTGCTTTACGTAAAAGAATTAGTGCCTTGTATAAAGATACTAATCAAGAAAATGTATTGGTTACCAATGGCTCTTCTGAAGCCAATTTTATTGCCTGCCATACACTTTTAGAAAAAGGGGATGAAGTAGTTATGATGGTACCTAACTATATGCAAATATGGGGAATTGCCAAAGAAATGGGATGTACCCCTAAAGCATTTCATTTGCGAGAAGAAAATAAATGGAAACCTGACCTCGAGGAATTAAAATCTCTTGTTACTCCAAATACAAAAATGATAGCACTCTGTAATCCTAATAATCCTACAGGATATACACTTACCTCTCTGGAGATGCAGGAAATTGTAGACATTGCAAAAAGTGTTAATGCCTGGATATATTGCGATGAAGTATATCGTGGAGCCGAACTAAACGGTAAAATCATAGATAGTTTTGTTGGGATGTATCATAAAGTTATGGTTAATGGCGGCTTATCAAAAGCTTATGCCCTACCCGGTCTGCGACTTGGGTGGTTAATTGGTCCAAAAGGAGTAATTGAAGACACATGGGCATATCATGACTATACATCGATTACTGCAGGTATAATGAGTCATTATATTGGAGAGATTGCTTTAAGACCAGAAAAACGAAAAGAAATCTTAACCAGGAACAGAACCATGCTGAATGAAAATCTAATTGTTGTAAAACAATGGCTTGATCAATATAAAGGTGTTTTTGAATATGTACCTCCCAAAAGTGGAGGGATGTTATTTATTAAATACAATCTAGACATAAACTCTACCGAATTGGCAGAATGGTTACGAACCGAAAAAAGCGTATTTATTTTAGCTGGAGATTGCTATGGTATGGACTATCATTTTAGAATTGGGATAGGAGAACGAAAAGAGTACATCCTAGCTGGTTTAGATCGTATCAAACAAGCCCTAGGAGAACGATTTAATTTATCTATGTAAAAAAATATTTAAGTTCTAAAAATGAATAACAGTATTAAAATCGGGACTTCAAAAATTCCTCCATTTCTTAATTTAGATTAAGAGAATCAAAATCGCTAACCAATAGCTTTGTTGTAATTACTACTTAATCAAAAAAACATGGAGACAAATTGTAAAGTGATTTTAAAATCACAGTTAAAAAGAGCGGTTCTAGATAAGCTTATGGTTTTTCTAAAAGAAAACCTACCCAATGTAAGAGAATTCGAAGGTTGTTTATCTGTAAAAGTTTTACTTAACAAAGAGAAGGATGAAATGATATTTGATGAAGAATGGATCAGTAAAGATCATCATACAAATTATATAGCATTCATTTCTAATAACGGAGTTATGGCAAAACTTACTGAGTTTTTGGTAGGTCAACCCAAAATTGAATATTATAACAGGTTAGCTTTGTAAGACTTAATGTTTTAGAACCAAGGCTCTACAGGTTTAGCACGCTTTATAACTTTAAAGCCTTGGTTATAAAACCTATAAACCTATAGCACCTTATTCCAAATATATTATAGTTATTAGCATATCTTATTAGGAAATCATTCAAATAATACTGTATTACAACTAAGTAAAATATACTATTACAACAATTTCAAAAAAACACCTTCCCCCCTGACATACCTTTGTCACAACCTGATTTTACTTTTGAAGCAATTATTAAACTAAAATCAAAAAAATGGAAAAACTAAAAATGAATTCTTTTGAGGTTGTTGGGATTTCGGTAAGAACTTCAAATCAAGACGGGAAAGCTAAAAAAGACATAGGAGAACTATGGGGTAAATTCATGTCAGAGAATATGTATGAAAAAATACCAAATGTAACTGATCAGACCATCTATGCCGTATATACCGACTATGAAGGTGATCATACAAAACCATATACTACAATTTTAGGATACCGGGTGCATAACTTAGAAGAAATCCCAGAAGGAATGGTAGGTAAAAAGATTGAATCAGCTTCTTACCATAAATTTATTGCAAAAGGAGATCTAACCGATAATGCCGTGATCGATCAGTGGAAAAAAATATGGGATATGGATATGAAAAGAACATATACTTCTGATTTTGAAACATATGGAGAAAAAGCTATAGACCCAACCAACGGAGAGACAGAAATATACATTTCAACATATTAAAAAACATCTTAAACACAAGAGGTTTTTTATGTCAAACTGGGCTTATCGAAGTTTTTTGTAATCGATTAATCTTCGATAAGCTCATTTTTACAATGTAGGTCTTCTTATTTCTACAGGAACACTTTGGCATATAAAAACAGGAACATTTATTTTAATAATAATCAACACTTTACTTCTTATTTTCAAACAATAATTTGTAAAATCTCCCCCCTTCATAATAATAAAAAAGACAAAGCGGAACAGATTATATTTATTCATATTTTTGTTGGAACCATTCTGGTATTTGGCATTTCAAATACCTATTATCTAAAACCAACGATACTTATTATATGATAAAACTAAATTTACTCTTTATTCTTCTTATAAGTAATTGTTATCACCTTATTGCTTCTAAGGTGGATACATTAACTATTATGAGTTCATCGATGAATAAGAACATTCGTAATGTTGTCATTCTACCAAATGGATATTCTACTCAAAAAGAAAAATTTCCCGTTTTATATCTACTTCATGGTGTTGGTGGAGACTATAGTGATTGGGTAATCAAAGCCCCAAAGATAAAAGAGTACTCTGATAAAAATAACATTATTATTGTCTGTCCTGATGCAGGAGTAACCAGCTGGTATTTTGATAGCCCAATTGATGATCAAATGAATTATGAGACTTATATTTCAAAAGAGCTTGTAAATTTTATTGATACAACATACAACACCTCTCCTGAAAAGAATAGTAGGGCAATTACAGGTCTGAGTATGGGTGGTCATGGTGCATTATATCTAGCTTTTAAGCATCAAGATGTATGGGGAGCAGCAGGAAGTATGAGCGGCGGTGTTGATATCTGTCAATTTCCCAATAATTGGGATATCGCCAAAAGATTAGGAGAATATTCTGATAATAAAAAAGTCTGGGAACAACACACTGTAACCAATTTAATTCCTTTGCTAAAAGGTGATCTAAAACTTATAATTGATTGTGGTTATGACGATTTCTTTTTTGATGTAAACAAACAATTTCATAACAAGCTAGTAAAAAGAAAGATTGAGCATGATTATATAGAAAGACCGGGAAAACATAACTGGGATTACTGGTCTAATGCTATACAGTATCAATTCGTGTTTTTTAATAATTTTTTTGACTCTTATAAAAAAGATTAAATGAGATGAAAAAGAAAATAGTATATGTAGATATGGACAATGTACTTGTTGATTTTGAATCAGGTATAAAACTATGTGAAGAGCATATTAAAGCTCAATATATAGGACGATTAGATGAGGTTCCCTGTATTTTTGGAAAAATGAAACCAATGCCAGGAGCAATAGAATCCTATATTAAACTCAGTGAGTTGTTTGACACCTATATCCTATCAACATCTCCTTGGGAAAATGAAACTGCATCGATAGATAAATTAAAATGGGTAAAAAAACATCTGGGAAAAGTAGCTCACAAAAGGCTAATACTATCTCATCATAAACATCTAAATGTTGGGCACTATCTAATCGATGACAGAACTAAGAATGGAGCAGGCGAATTTACAGGGGAGCACATACATTTTGGAACAGAAAAATTTCCAGATTGGCAATCTGTGGTTACTTATTTAATCGACAAAGAATAAAAAATCAAAAAACATCTAAGAGCAATTAACAAAATGAAACATTATGACATGTAAAGAAATTGCAATATTTAAGTTTAAGGATAATTGTATGGAAAACGCTATTGAGTTAAACAAAAAACTGATAAGCGAAATGCAAAATACTAGCAATGGTGCTTTGCAAAGCTTCGATGTATATCAATCTCCTAAGGATCCGACAATATTTACTTGGCTAATCGACTGGATGGACGCAAAATCAGCAAAAGAAACAACGGATCAATGGATGTCTTTTCCTAGTAGTCAAAAATTTTCATCAAGTATTGAAAAAGACATATTTTATGAGTTTATGGAAAAGAGATAAGCAAACAAATTTTATTATAAATACTGTTTCGAAAGATAGTTTTTACCTTAAGGGTAAGTTAATACATGGATTTCTTTACTATCACTTGCCATCTTTTTACACTTTATAAATACAACAAAAAAGAATAATATATGAATTACGAAGAACATTTTAAACTCTCCTGTGATCGAAGAGATGAGTTTTGGAGATCCATTGGCGAGCCATATCCAGATGTAATATCCAACATGATCAATCCTTCTTTTATGGGAGGTCCTAAATGGCCTTCATTAAGGCAAGCCCATATTGGAGTAAAAACTGACAATGCTACAATTGTTGCCAGTGATGGATTAAGCGACCCTTATGATGATTATGACTCAAATGAAGAAAACAAATCGTATAATGGATTAGGTCTAGAACTATATGTAGTGAGTCAAAACAAATTTGAAGATATACCCTCAATAATAAATTCATGGGAGTTCAACTTATTGAAACAAGTAAGTAATACATCTGCATCAAATCCTAATTTAATCAATATGCTAAATGAGTATAGTTATATCTCGACTACAGTAAATGGCAGTAAGCTTCCCGAAGGTTTTGTTGATGATAATGGATCTAGTGGAGTCTTATTAGGTTTAGAAAGTAAGAGCATTCCAAAGAAACTAGAATTAAGCATTGAAAAAATAGCATTGATAAATGTTGTCTTACTTAAACCTAAAGAGCTTGAGTATATTATTGAAAATGGAGCTAAAGGTAGAATCGAAATTGCTGAAAAGCTTACGACACTAGAGAATGGTAACGTATTACTAGAAGATCGTCCTTCTGTTATTTAAACAGAATAAATAGCATATCACTGTTACGTTAAAAAATCTCAGTTAACTTGTTGGCAAAAAATGACTAAAGAAACCAAAATATTCACCGAATGCTTAAATGATCTATGGGATTATTTTTTTCTGGGAGACCCTGATAATCTTTCCCGGTTTAAATCAAACCATAAATTGTCTGATGATTTAATGCATGAATTCACAGAAAATGAGAGCGGGGATTTAGTTGTCGAAAAAGGAGTTTTGATACCATTATCAGGTATAGAGAATTACCCATATCACATTATATTTCAAATTAATACAAATAACTCTGTATTTGATACCAATAAGAATGATTTACAATTCAAAAAAACTGGTTATTCTCTTGAAGTCATAAATAATGAGATATACCTCATGACTGTCCCATACTTAAAACAATGGACAAAAGAAACCGGAATACACAATTTAAAATCTAATAAAATTCGACCAAAAGTAAACCTGGAAAATGGGTATTATAGAGTTGAAATCTTAGGTGGAGAGACAAATCAAAATAATGGATGGGAACCAACTATAGAGTTTTGTTTACAAAAAGAAATTGATAAAATAGAAGCTAACATCGAGGACATCGGCTTTAGATTTCAGATAAAAAGTAAAGAGTATTAAAAGTGATTAGTTATTATTGTAGGATACATAAAGAATCAATACTTTAAAGAAATAGTTTGAACGAGATTAAAAAACCAATACAACGAGGTAAATTAAGACAGTTACTAGGGAAAGAGTACTTTATTCTTAAACGAAAGTGGCATTGGATTTTTACTAAAAAAAAGTATGCCAATAAAATCGCCAAAGCAGAATTTGAAAACTCAGTATTTACCCATAAATCATTAATATTAAGACCTCTTAAAGATGTCGAAATGTATCTTCAGGAAAACAAAAGAACAAATCTAAAAATTGCAATAAAACACCTCAATGAAATAGAAATTAAACCAAATGAGTATTTCTCACTATGGAAACTAGTAGGGCGACCCACAAAAAGAAAAGGATATCTAGAAGGTTTAGTACTAAAAAGTGGTAAAATTGATAAAGATATTGGAGGGGGGCTTTGCCAACTAGGAAACCTCCTTTTCTGGATTTTTGCTCATAGCCCTTTAACTATCACAGAAAGGTATCGACATGGTTTTGATGTTTTTCCCGATGTAAATAGAAAAGTACCTTTTGGAGCAGGAGCAACATTATCATATAATTATATTGATCTGCAAATAAAAAATGAAACTAATAATAGTTTTGTAATCAAATTGTGGTTAGATAAAACACATTTAAACGGAGAATTAGTATCAAAAAATAAAATTACAGAATCTTATAGCATAGAAGAACGTAATCATCAAATAAGACAACAATTCTGGGGAGGTTATTCTAGACATAATCAAATTTTTAAAATAACTAAAAAAGAAAGTCATGAGTCCGAAAAAATGATTGTAGAAAATCATGCGATTATGATGTACGAACCCTTTCTAGAAAACAAAAAATAAATAATTGTTTAAGCCTTATCAAGAAGGATATACCCCTTATCACATTTTAATAATATCCTTTGTATCGGTAACGTATTTGAAATATTTGCAACATATAGTAAATTTGATACTTGTTTTTAATCCGAAAAAAATATAGAGTTTATGATTACCGTATGTATTACTATTAGCATTTATAAAAATTTATTTTGAAAAAGTACCTAAAGACAATAAAAGTAGTACTCATACTAGGAATTCTATTCTTTGTTGGGTGCTATTTTTATGCTAAAAATTATTGGAAAAACTTTTCGTCTGAAGCTCAAATCTTAGCGCTTACAACAGAAATTCGAAATGCAAAAAAGCTTCCTGAAAAGTTTTATGAATTATATAAAATTGAAAACCCAAACACCTTAACTCATAGTTTAAATCGACTAATGGTAACCGCTATTTTTACGTCAGATTTTATAAAACCTCCAAGTTCTTCAGTTGCAATATTCTATGAGAATTCAAAGGAATTTAAAGGGGTGATTTATAGATACAAACTACGTGAAATATCTTTGAGTTGGGAAATTGAAAGTAAAGTCTCGCAAAAAGAATGCTTAAATTGGATTGCCGCAAAATATGACTTTATGAATGAGGCAATAGGTATAGAATCTGCTTCAAACTTATATTTTAAAAAGAATTTGCATAAATTAACAGAAAGAGAATTAGCTTGTTTAGTGATTATGATGAGAAATCCTTCTTTATATAATCCTTTTAGGAGAAAAGAGTTGGTCGATAAAAAAACAAATGAACTCTTAGCCAAATTAAAAGACAAGAATTCATCACAATAAATTAGTGTAAAGACTGAATTGAATATTAAGTAATATTATGACTTTTTTAAACCAAGGAGAATACACCGGAGAGATTATACAAAGCCATCATATAGACGATAGTATTATTACCAATACCATATATACAAAACGTAAAAGTAATCCTAATTGGCATTATCATGAGAACCTTCATATCTGTTTTGTATATGAAGGAGGAAAAGCACAAACAAAACATCAAACTACGTATAGTAAGAAAGATGGCAGTGTATTTTTTTATCATGCAGAAGAGTTACATCGTTGGATATCTCCTACCCCAACTTCTAGAAGCGCCAATATTGAAATAGGACGTTCTTTTCTCAAAAAATATAATTTTACAGAGCAAGACATAAAAAAAGCCATTGACACCAATGTAAATACTAAAGCCATAATCCTTAGGATCCAAAAGGAGTTACTTTGTTCTACGCATATAAACCATGTACATCTTCAATGTTTACTGCTAGAGCTTGTTTCGTGTCAAAAACAAAAAAAATATTTAAGCACCCCAAGATGGGTTGTTTTACTTCATGAACTGCTACATGAAAAATGGAATGAAGTTGTTTCATTAGAAGAAATCTCAAAATATGTAGGAGCTCACCCTGTTACAGTCTCAAAAAATTTCAGAAAATATTTTCATTGTACCTTAGGCGAATATCGTCGTAAATTAAAAGTAGAAAAAACCATTGATCTGATTAAGAATACTTCATTATCTCTTTCTGAAATTGCATTCCTTTGTGGGTTTACAGATCAAAGTCATTTTACTAGAAACTTCAAGAAACATACTGGTTTTTTACCAAGAGATTATAGAAAATTTTAAGAAACTGGCTAAATTCATTCTATTTTTTGACATATAACTTCTACTAATTTTACAGCTATAAAAAAGAATTTTATGAATATGTCCCTTATTATTAAAACAACTGTTTTTCACCCCATACTAATTATTTTATTTACTATTTTCTTAATATCTCCAGAAGTATCTGCACAGCAAAATACGATCAAGCCCGTAACACCTATAGAGTTAAAAACTATTATCGATTCTATTTCTGTAATTGTAGAACGCTATCACATTACCCCCAAAATAAGTAAGCAGATTGTAAATCATATACGTACTAAAGATAAAAATGGTCATTACCTTACCATAACCGACCCGCAAGTACTTAAAGATTCTCTAAGAGAAGACCTAAGAGCTATTAATGGTGATTTACACATGAATATGATCTACCGTTCCCCAAGAGAAGTTTCTACTGATACCACAGCTGCTATTCAAGTAAATCAAGCAGGTTTATGGACCAATTACGGTTTGAGCGAAATCAAAGTTCTGGAAGGTAATATAGGATATTTAAAAATCAAACACTTTACGCAACACCAATACCTAGAAGAGATTAAACCTATCATAACCAGCGCTATAGAGTCTTTAAAAAATACTGATGCTCTTTTAATAGACGTAAGAAATAATGGTGGTGGGTTCGAAGATATGGTTGCGTATTATTTAAGTTACTTTTTTGATAGCAAAGCACCAATTCACCTTTCTGATTATCGATGTACACTACACAACCACACTTATGGGATTTCTACAGATCCAAATGTATTAGGAACAAAACTTCCTGATACCAAATTATATGTACTGGTTAATGCAAATACAGGATCTGCAGCAGAATCTTTTGCCTATATGCTCAAACACTTAGGTAGAGCTACTGTTATTGGCGAAATAACTGCTGGTGCAGGTAATGGTGCATCCCAACATAAAATCAATGATCGTTTTAGTGTCATGGTATCTAGTGAAGAAACTATCAATGCCGTTACCAAAACAAGTTTTGAGAAAGTGGGTGTCATACCACATATCAAGACAACAAGTGTTCAAGCCTTTAATGAAGGTTATAAACTCGCTTTGCAATATGTCAAAGAAAACAATAAGCGAGGTGTAGATCCATCTAATTATGAGCATCTGATTTCTTTTATTACTACTTCAAAAAAAAATACCTTCATAAATACAGAAGATTATTTAAAGTACATAGGCAACTACAAAGGAAGAAATATACAAATCTCTATCACCTTAGAAGATGATATTTTATATGGCCAAATGCTATCCAAAAGAGGTAAAATGGAGCTAACTAGACTTGACGAACATATTTTTAAAGTAGGTGATATCAAAGAACGTATTGAATTTGTCCTAAATGAAAAAGGAGAAGTAATTCAATTAAAAGGAATAGATTCTCCAATGGAACTTATAAAAGTTAAAGCTGATTAATAAAAGCCCGAAACCCCTGACATCTCCCGTGAGAATATTCTCCATCAAAAAGGGACATAATCCCCTGATTTACAAAACTGTATTTACCTTAAGTTTGTGATATCAAAATATAAGCTAGCATTTTGATTGTAGTACTACCCCGCTCTTACCATTGTCATTAATGTATATTATAAAGTTTAACCAAAATACATTAAAACTACCCATGTCAAAAGAAAATTATGAAAGTAAGTTGGCTGTATTAGAAAATATACCTGCTGACGAAGTAAAAACTCCAAACATGCCAGTAGATTCTGCATTACAAGAAGCAGAAAACCTGTATATCTGGGCTAATAAAGATAAAGATACGCTAGGGCTTAATTCTGGTTTAGATTGGCAACAATTTGGTGAAGATTTGCCCGTACGTGCAGGGGCATTACGCCATACTCAATCATTATGGGTAAGCGAGCGCTTCAGTCTTGAAGAAGCTAACAAAGCCTGGAAAGAAAAATCTACTTTAGCATTCGAATTACGAGATGATTTATTAAATGATTTTAGGTATGCCTTTAGAAAACGTAATGATTTATTAGGTCGTGTGCGGGAGATCGCAGACGGTAGTAGCGATGCAGATATGATTCAGGATCTAAGTGACCTAAGTGTTCTAGGTAAAAACAATACCAATGAGTTAAGCGCAGTAAAATTCGATCTTGCCAAACTTGACATTGCTGCGCAACAATCTGATCAAATGGCTGAGTTACTAGCCAAATCCAATGGGGCGACCCAAGAGAACTCGCTAGCCAAACTGCTACGAGACAAAGCCTTTACTCATCTTAAAGAAGCAGTAGATGAGGTACGTGATGCTGGCAAATATGTGTTCAAAAAAAATCCTGAGCGGTTTAAAGGATATACCAGTCAATATCATAAGAGATAATTAACAGTTCTAATATCTCAGGTCCCATTATATCTCATCCCGGCAGTTATTTACCCTTTCCCGGGAGCCGGGATAAGATATAATGATCCCGGGATAACCACTACCCTTCCCTGAAGTCGTAAAAATTCCCCCGGGAAACCTCTACTACCCCCCGGGAAAGGGTAAACATACCCGGGAAAGCAAAATATTCTCTCAGGAAGTTAAAAAAAGTTCTACAGATACAATTTCTACTCAGAGGATAAGCAATATTGGTCATAGCCCATATTTTGAGTAGTACTAAGAAAAAATAAACCAATCATAGAAGATGACTTGCTTGAAAATATGAGAAACATTAAAGATTATGTTCTTTTATGGCTTCTTTTCTCAAATCTATTGCCAATTTTCCTGTATCAAGATGGTTCCATCCTGGCGGCTTGTATAGGTATTTAATCTTATCTATCCAGTTAGGAGCAGATTTCATATCACGATACAAATCAACCCACATTTTTAACTGTGTTGATGCTAGATTCTGGCTATCAACATCTCTATCCATAATTCCATATTCAGGTTTTTCTTGTGGGATTTGCTCTTGATAGGTTCCAAACAATTTATCCCAAAAAGAAAACATATTTGAATAATTAGTGTCTAGATATAAATGGTTTCTGGAATGGTGTACTCTATGCAAATGTGGAGTAATAAATACTTTATCCATCAAAGGAGTACGTTTAAAATATTTGTCATTAGCATGTGTAAACACTCCATATATCCTGGCAACCATGTCAACAACGTAGATTAACATAGGATGAAACCCAAAAATAGGTAACCAGATAATAATGTGTGGAGAGGAAATAAAATCAAAAAAAGACCCTCTGATTGAAACACTCATATTCATATCCTCTGGGGTATGATGAACTCCATGAATGCACCAAAAGAACCTTACATTGTGCCCCAGAAAATGAATAAACCACCATGATAAATCATAAACGACAAACCCTAAAACAAATACGTACCAGGTATTAGGTAATTCCCAAATACTGAGGTTTTCATATACCCAAAAAATAACTTTGAATTGTAGCACAAAAAAAATGGCAAAGTATGGAATCACTCCCAACAAATAGTTTGCTACGTTCATAACACTTTCTTTTTTTCTTTTTGCTAAGCCTTTAGAAAGTAAAAAAAGGAAGTCCAAAATAATAATAATAAAAAGAACCGGCATATAGGACATTTCAAGCCTACCGACCAATGACGTTAAATCCATAGTGATTTTGTTTGTATTAAAAATGGCGCGGCTCTCTTAAAGCAAAATTACAAATTTCAGTTAGTATCGCAGTAAAATCTCATCTTTTGTTTTGATGGGAAAACAGTATTTTTTTAGTGCTTTCACAACAGCTTTACGAAGTAATCTAAACCTTCTTTTTCTTAATATTTCTACTCCTCACTATAGGAGTTCGCTTTGTGAACAATTCATTCTAAAGCAAAATTGATTAACACTGAATCTCTATCCTTTTTTTTCAAAAATCTATTTTTCCAATACGGTTCGTCTTTCCATCTATTTTCTTCAGTATAATGACTGCTTAATTTTTCCATATAAGCTTGAAATGCCTTTTCTATTATAAAACGATAGGTTAGCATAGCATCTTTTTTGTTAGAGAGTTGACTCGCTAATGCATGCCCTGCATAAAACCCTGAAGCTAATGCCGATGTAATGCCATATGAAGAAATAGGGTCGTATGAAAATGCAGCGTCTCCAACCGCTATCCAATTATCTCCGTATGGAATATCCAAACGACTAGTTCCGCTGGGGATTACATTTATGTTTTCAAAATCAATTTTTGCTATTTTGGTGAGTTTTGAAATATGTAAGCTTGCCTCCATTTCTTTTCTTATAAAAGGTATTAACAATTTCTTTTCAGGAAGTAGTTCCTGCAGTGTAAAGAACATTATTGTTAGTTCATTGTTATGCTGTGGCGCCATATACCACCATCCATTTTTAGTAGCTTCAACATTTATTTGATGCTCAATTGGTTCAATTAAATTTGCTTTAAAACTGATGGCAAATTGTGTGTCCATATTTTTTTTAACCACTCCTAATTTATGACATACAGAAGCTTTCCTGCCAGTAGCATCAACTATATATGAGCTTCTTAGTATAGTATTATTATTTCCTTTTTGGATACTTGCTTCTATTCCTTTTTTTGTATTCAATATCTTTTTTAGCCTATACCCTTCTAATAAAATACCTGAGTTACTTTTTAAATGTTTACGAAGTTGCTTTTCAAAATATAATCGATCTAATAAATAACCATGCCCATAAATTCCATTAAGAAACTCTTTTTGTTCTAACAAATCACTCCCCCAACAACTTTTATTACCATAATAGGCTATATGCTTAGGGTTTTCAATTAAATGCATAATACCCATTTTTTTCAATAACGGTTTTGCATTTGGAGGTATCGCTTCACCAAACTTTCTTGTAGGTTGTTCCTGTGCTTCAATCACGCAATTTGAAATTCCTTTGGCTGTTAAAATCAAAGAGGTGGCAATCCCAGAAGGACCACCACCAATTATGATAACTTGATACTCTTTTTTATCGTTGGTCACGTCGCATTGTCTTTCGTTTTCTATTACTTTTTGGAGCTTCAGCACTAATTTCTGCTGCTTTTTCAGCGGCATGTTTTAAACTAGTAACCAGATATTTACTCCCTACTGTACTAACCTCATCCTTTTCTTCAACTTTTACCACACTATCTTTATCTCCTTCGGCATACAATACTTGGGCAAATGTCTGATCGACTTCTTCTTCTGCAAAATTTCTACCTTTTTCTACCCAAGAAACTTCTGGAAGATATCCTTCTATGTTATTCGAAATTGGTTTTTCTTGTTTTGTAATGATTCCCAAATGATTCCACTCTTCCACCATATTTTCAAGCCTTTTTAAATGATCATCTTCTATATCACGCAACCAATCTTGTCTGTAATCCAGATGTTTTAACCGCTGAGCAATATTTACATTACCCGCTTGCATTCTTAAGTATCCATCTTCACTAAATACTTGATTCGGTACTCTTGCTGCCCAAAAAGAGGGTAAAGGCAAATAAGTAGAAACTGTATAACCTGATAAACAACTAGCCTCGTCTGTCTGCCAAGGAACTCCCATCCATCTAGTTAAGGATCCTGGTCCATTCACAGCGCAAGGACCATCAGGTGCCAATGCTATTTCGGGAGTTAGTAAATCTCCAAAATCAAGTTGTATAGGTTCTCCTTCCGGAAGAATATTAAGACGGTATGGTTCTTCCCACATATTTTTAACACGCATGGTCCATGTTAATTCTATTCCCGGATGAAATGGACCTCCTAAGCAATCTTCAAGCGGTGCCTGGTTTAATGCATTGATCTGCTCGGCTGGAGAAAGTTTATCAAATGGCACAAATACTTTCTGTTCTCCAGTGGTGAACTTTCCCTCCATCCATAGTTTTAGTCGTTGGTATTGTGTTACTGTAACTGGTAAATCATCTAATGCTATTTTTTTATAATCACCAAAACCATCCCCGTAAAATGGAGGGACTTTTTCTGGGGTATATTCATCTGATTCTGGATTTCTAAACCATTCAAAAACACGTTTTCTTGCAGATTCTGAGCTAGTGTCTGGATTTTTAAGTATTTCAATAATCTTTGGGTTTGTAAAATCTGAAGGGGAGTTTTTTCCAAACAACATGTAAAAGCCTTCATTAACCCACTGAGTATTAGTCATACGTTCTAAAACAGGATAAATAT
This sequence comes from Aquimarina sediminis, assembly GCF_002895435.1. Classification (GTDB taxonomy): domain Bacteria; phylum Bacteroidota; class Bacteroidia; order Flavobacteriales; family Flavobacteriaceae; genus Aquimarina; species Aquimarina sediminis. Next base: position 80,207 of record NZ_POYJ01000005.1, on the reverse strand, counting down.
CACGCCAAAACTCTACACCTTTTTCAGAAGGATTAGGATAGTTCATTTCTTCAATAAACAAATTCTGTACAACATCATTCATGGTTACTACGCCATATAATCCTTGTCCAAAATTTGGAGGCGTAACTGCAACCATGGCTGGTTTGGCTTCAAATTCTTTTCCATCAATTTTAACTGTTGCTCTGATAACACCATCACAGGTATCATCATGCCAACCATTGTTGTTAGCAAAGGTTGTTATAGGCATATTATCTGTAGATTCGGCTCCTCCATCTCCTGCAAAAAATAATAGCCTTCCTTCAGGATCTGTCTGTAAATGCCCTAAATCCACATTTTTCCCATAAAATTTACCATCATCAAAACTATAATTATCATCGTATTGGTACTCTTCTAATAATTGATTGTGTTCATCATTTTTGTTTGCAGGGACTATAGTAGGTGTATTGGTATTTATACCTGAAATAGTTTTTAAACTTGGTTTAATCGCCAATTGCTCTCTATACCCATTTACTACATTACTATTTCTTCGAATCGACGGAATGGCATATTTCTGACCCAAATCCAACGCATTGTTAAACTCGTACCAAGCGGCTTTTAGATTAGCAACTTCTACTCGCCACTCAATTGAATTTGTTTCATTGTGAGTCAACTCTTTGATCACTTCTCCTGCACTATTGAAGCCATATACTCTAAATCGAGCTACTTCTTTTTTAATACGTCCTTTACTATCCTTGTAACCTCCTTTTGGCACTTCGGATACTCCAGGTAAATCTGATGCTAAAAAATGTTCTGGAGAATTTCCAATACGCGATATTCCAATTGGTGGATATATAGCTACATAACTTATTTCATTTGTTTTCGTACTCATTTTATAATTATGTTTTAATTTTTTTAATGATTGAAAGAATTGTTTTTCTGATTCTTCATAAGAAATTGAAGTCCTTACTACATTCCAATTTTGTATTCATCAGCCTTTGATAGCTAATTGAAAAGGAGATATTCATACAGAAACATTTTTTTAAACTAAATGAGATTCCTGGGGATCCAACAAATCTGAGATTAAAAACAAGTCTTTGACATTCCTTAATATTGTTGTGGAGTAAATATAATTAAGGTTTTTATTCAAAAATATTGCATCCTATTACATCCTGATACTATACATCGATGTGAGAGGGTAAAAAATATCAAAAAAAAATAGCTTCAATGAAATGAAGCTATTCTAATGTTTTCTAAACATTCAATCCTTTAATCAAACAGCAACAGCAGTATTTTGTTTAACCTTTCTTACGCCCATAATAATCAGCCATAAACACATAGAGAATTCGGCAAGATCTGCAGGTATAGTAATGTTTTGCAAAAGTTCAGATTCTGTATTCGGGAGAAGAAAGTATATGATCACATCAATTTGATCAACTATACACCCCAGTATAAGTAAAACCCCAATAAACTTAGGAACAAGACCAGATTTCAATATCATATACCCTAGTGGAAACATATATAAGCCGTAAAATATCTGTGATATGTAATATCCATTATTGTGTAGTTTAAGAAAAAAAGTAGTTAGCCCGTTGGTTTGTTCAGAGGTAAACCCTCCTAAATAATCCGCTCCACTGGTTAATAAAAGAGGTGCAATCATAATAAGTGTCATTATACAAAGTATTCCTACCGAAATCATAATAGAGATTGTCATTAACCGTGTTAGGTTTTCACTAACTTTTCTGAAGATTTTTGACAAAATCAAGGGATAAAAGAAAAAAGCAACGATCATGACTAAATCACTAACAATACCTATCCTATATAATGATTGATTATTAACAATATTATTTGCTGTTGCTGCAGGATCTCCAGTCACAAAAATCTTCTGTCGAACAAAAAATTCTGCGAAGATACCAGCTCCAATAAGTATAAGAAAAATAAGCCCTGCAATTCTTGCTGTTTTTTTATCTGAATTCATGATTGAATGTTTTTATGTTTATAAATTCTCGACGAGCTATATTCTATTTTGTTACAATTGATTGCAATACCTCTCCACTATTTCAAGGCTAAAAAAGTTTAGTAAAATCTGTTAGTATTTACTACATAATAGAGCAGAACAATCTATGAATTGGTTATACATAAACTCTTGCCAAAATCCAGTAAAATAACCATCCAAACGATAAAAAATTAAATGAAATATACTGAAATAGTGTTTTGATCAACTTAGCCATATCTTTAAAATATTCACATTCTGCTTTAATTCTATGATGCAAATAGTAATGCAAACAAGATAAGCAGTAACATCAATACTCATAACTAAACTATAATAAATAAAATAAAATGGAAGCAACAACAAGTGAACCAGAAATTGCTGAATCAACAGCAAAAAAACAAGTCAATGATCTTTGGTTTAGAACAGCGTATACCGAAAAACATCGTATCCATGTAAACATTTGGCTCGAGACTATATTAAAAGAAATTGATGATAGTACAACAATATCATTTTCACCTTCTGTCCTAAAAATGCAAGAAGTTCTAGAAACAAATGGTGTCGCACGTATGTACGTTACACAAATGCTCGAACAATCAAAAGGAAAAACCAGAAGTGGTACATTTGGTAGAATTACATCAATAAAAAAATTACTAACAGTCATTAACCATATCATAAATAGAGCCCCAAAATTTAATCCTAACCCTAGGCTTACGGGTGCAGATACTTTTCCCTTATCTTCATTGTTTACAGAAATGATGGCAACCGAAGCTGGCGAAAGTGCTTTTAGAAATGAAGCTTTTAACGATACAATTACCGGAGTATTGCAAGAATGGTGTGATTATCTGGACTCAGAAAAATCAACATACGTACTTAATGAAGGAGAAAATGGATGGTTATCACCCCTGGGGCAAAAGTATACAGATCTCGACAATTTTGTTGTTCCTAATCGTAATGCTCCTCATTTTGGTTTTACTTCGTACAATTCTTTCTTTCATAGAGAAATAAAACCCGAATTACGACCGATTTCTGCTCCAGATGATAAAAAAGTAATTGTATCTCCTAATGATGGTAGTGTATTTCAAATCGCCAGCAACATACAAAAATCTACAGATTTTTGGGCTAAAGGACAAACCTATTCTCTTATTAATATTCTAAACAATAGTCCTTATGTAAATGATTTTATTGGTGGAGATATGGTACAAACATTTCTAAGTGGTAATGATTATCATCGATTTCACGCTCCGATTGATGGCACTATTCTTAAAACAGAAATTGTTCAGGGATTAACTTTTAGTCAACGTAACAGCGAAAAAGAACCAGGTGCAGGTACAGAATCTCTGGGATATGAAGCCTCGGTAAATACTCGTGGTTTAGTATACATACAAAGTGATGATGAAGTAATTGGCAAAGTCTGTGTTATCCCTATTGGTATAACTGAAATATCATCGGTAAGATTCGGTGAGCATATTACAGAAGGAGCCAAAGTTAAAAAAGGAGATGAATTAGGGCGGTTTAGCTATGGTGGGTCGACCCTTTGTTTATTATTTCAGCCTAATGCAATCAAAAATTTTGTAGTTCAACCTGTACAAAAAAATCAAGAAGATGAACAATCTCAATCTATGGTACTAGTAAACGCTCAAATAGCTACTGCAAGATAAAAATAGGCAGAATTAGAATTTAATACGTTAAAAAAAGCTTCCAAAAAGGGAAGCTTTTTTTAACGTATTAATACTTCTTTTCATTTCTAAAACTAGAACAGTAATTACTTCAGATCCGTTTTTAGGAAGATAAATGCCCTTTCCCTTTTCTCTACTCATGTTTCATCTCAAAAATTTATTTAATCTTTTATAATACAAAACAAGTATAAATTGCAAGTGTGACAATCCCATGTCAGTTGTATTGAAGTATACTTAATACGAATCCAATGGTTTGTAAAGTAATTTCTTGAAAATGACTCTAGATAAATATAAAAAACTTCTCGTTTTTAAAACTATTTCTAATTTTTTGAAAAGCTATTCTCATTTGAGATTCGACAGTTTTTACTGACACTCCCAACTTTTTTGCTATCTCCTTATATTTTACTCCATCTCTTTTGTTTAGCAATAAAATCTCTTTACATCTTGGAGGAAGCTCTTCTATAACGGCCAGTATCTTTTTCGTTTTTAAACCTCTTTCATTACTATCACTTTCATCCATATGATCCTTTAAAACACTTATTTTTAATTCATCCAGTGCTTTATTCCTAATTTGATCCTTACGGTATTGATCTACATAAAGTCTGTAACAAACAGTAAAAAGAAAATTCTTTATAGAAGACTCTTCTAATAGATCTTCTCGTTTATTCCATAAAACGATAAATGAATTCTGAACGATATCCTTGGCTTTATCTGTATCATAAGTCAAAGTAGTTACATAAGCCAATAATGGTTTATATAGTTTATTGAAAATTAATCTAAATGCATTTTCATCATTCTTCATAATTCTTATAACCAAATTATTATCATTCATGCCAAGAAATACAAAATTTTAACGTTTTTATGAGATATGAATTACAAATATGCAAAAAAAATAAAATAAATTCTTTTAAGGGTTTTTACAAGATTCTACGTTTAATCAATAACCGTTATATGCTTAATCAATAAATTATTGCATTAATTTTAAAAAACTTACCCCCTTGAAAAACTTAATTGAAAAATATTTCACCAGTACTATTAGTGCATCAGAGATGAATGATTTATCTGTATGGCTAAAGAAATATGAAAATCAAGAACTCTTTAAACAGTATATAAAGCAATATTATGATCTCAATTATGCAACTCAAGAAGTAAATATTGAAAATGAATACTCTGAATTAATGAAAACGATTAATAATCAGAAGCGTAATACTCGAAATTGGCTTAAATGGGCTGCTATTTTTATTGGTATAATTGGACTTAGTTGTCTGTATGTTTTGAACAATTCTAATGCACCAGTAGTTGAGAATAATATGATTACTTTAAAATTAGAAAATGGAGATATTAAAGTTATTCAGGAAGATGGAAGTGAAAAAATAATCAATAAAGAAGGAACCGTAGTAAGTGTACAACAGGGCAACAAATTAGACTATAAAAATACCTCAACTAACACTCAGGTAAAACAATTAGAATACAACGAACTGGCAATCCCTTATGGAAAAAAATTACAGCTTATCCTATCTGATGGCACTACCGTTCATTTAAACGCCGGAAGTACGCTAAAATACCCTGTTAAGTTCTTAAAAGGTAAAGAGCGAAAAGTTTTTTTGAGTGGTGAAGCTTATTTTGATATCGCCAAAGATATAGAACATCCTTTTATTGTAAATACTCAAAATATCAATGTTCGGGCTTTAGGAACAAAGTTTAATGTTAATTCTTATACAGAAGATAATGAGATAAATACTGTATTAGTAGAAGGATCTGTTGGAGTTTATCAAAAAGATGAACAATTTAACTCGAATACTTCTACCATATTGAAACCTGGTTACAAATTTACATGGGATAAATCCGGGAATAGTTTTGATGTAAATGAAGTTGATATTAATGAATATACAGCCTGGACCGAAGGAAAGTTACTATTTAAATCAAAATCGTTTTCTGAAATTATCAAAATACTAGAAAGAAACTATGATGTGGTTATTGTTAACAACTATGCAGCATTAAATGAGCAACGGTTTTTTGCAAAATTTGATATAGAAACTATAGAGCAAATACTGATATCTTTTCAAAATAGCGAAGATTTTTCTTATACAATTAAAGAAAATAAGATCACAATACATAAACCAATTTATTAATCAATACTACGCCTATGATATAAACATGAGACAAAAACTATTTCAAGAATAATAAAATGGTATTGTAAAAAAAATCGAGAAATATTGGAGTATTTCCCGATTCGACAATACGATTTAATCAATATGAATCATTTCGACGTGAATCATTTTTTATTAACCAAAATCATACAAAAATATGAAAAAAATCTTTATTCAAGGGCTACGTTTATGCACCCTTCCCAAATTGAATTTAAAAATGAAATTAACACTAATTCTAACCTTTATTTCTCTTTTTAAAATTCAAGCTGAATCATATTCTCAAAATACTAAAATCACCATCAATCTAGAATCCGTAAAAGTTTTAGAAGTATTAGAAACTATTGAATCATTAACCGAGTATAAGTTTTTGGTTAATGAAAGTATTATAGATCAAAACCGTTTGGTTTCTATTAAAGTTAAAAACAAAAGGATATATAAAATACTAGATGAATTGTTTGTTGAACGAGGTATAACTTATAAAGTTGTAGATAGACAAATAATTTTAATAAAAAGCAAAATACAGCAAAAAGCTCCTAATAATTTATCTCCTAATCAAATTGGACCTCTCAAACCCGAACAAGAACAAGAGATTAATGGTACTGTAAAGGATAAAAGCGGATTGCCTTTGACTGGTGTGAATGTGATTATATCAGGCACAACCAGAGGTGTACAGACAGATTTCGATGGAAAATACTCCATAACGGCTTCTACAGGGGATGTGTTAAGTTTTTCATTTTTAGGAATGAAAACAACTACGGTAACTGTAGGTAATACTTTAACTATTGATATAATAATGGAAGAAGATACTGCTAGTTTAGAAGAAGTAGTCGTAACGGCACTAGGAATTAAAAAAGAAGCAAAAAAACTAGGGTATTCTATACAAACTGTTCAGGGAGATGATTTAACAAAAGTAAGAAGTGTTAATGTGGCAAGTACTCTTTCTGGTCGAGTAACAGGTGTTCAAATTAATCAAAATGGTACTGGTGTTGGAGGATCTTCTGCCGTTACAGTAAGAGGGATAACTTCATTGGTTCCCGGGCAAAACTCTGCACTAATTGTAGTCGATGGTGTTATCCTAGATGGAGGTAGCTTAGGTCAAGGGAATTTTAGTGAAGGTCTGGATTATGGTAACGCACTATCTGATATTAATCCAGATGATATTCAAAGTATTAATGTATTAAAAGGAGGAAATGCCACTGCTCTATATGGATATAGAGGCTCTGCAGGGGTCATCGTAATCACTACCAAAAGTGGTAAATCTGGAAAAGTTAAAGTAGATATATCTTCTTCGGTTACTTTTGACAATGTACTGGTAACACCAAAATTACAAAATAGCTATGGTCAAGGGCGTTATGATGTAGCTACGGGTGAGTTGATTTATGATATTACGAGAGCCGGTAGTTGGGGACCAGCACTAGATAATAGCCAACAGCTACGATTTGATGGTGTAGGAACCGCTCCATATAGTGCTAACCCAGATGATTTTAAAGATTTTTATCGCACAGGGGCTACAGTAATAAACTCTGTAGGTTTATCCGGAGGATCTGATATTATAAATTATAGATTATCCTATTCTAATTTATTTAATCAACCAATTCTACCCGGTAGTGACTTCAAACGCCAGTCTTTATCATTAAATACCAACACGAATGTTACCGATAAATTAAAAGTACAAGCCAAAATTAGTTATATAAAAAACACAGCAGTTAACAGATCTGATATAACAGATGGACAAGCAAATACCGTAAGAGCCTTGATATTAAAATCCCGAAGTATTTCTAATGCAGACCTCGCTGCCAATTATGTTAATGAAGATGGTAGTCCTAACAACTTTGGAGGGTCCTCATTTACTATGAATCCATATTATGCTGTTAATACAAAGCTAAATGAAGATACCAAAAACAGATATACTGGATTAATAAGTGCAACTTATAAACTTACAGAAGACTTATCAGCTACTGCGAGATACTCCCAAGATCAGAGTAATTATGATGCCTCAATTTTTAAACCCAGAGGAGCCTTTGATAATGCACCTACAGGTCAATTAAGAGAAATCACACAACAAACTACTACTTCTAACTATGATTTGTTATTATCTTATACTAATTATTTGACTGAGAGAATATCGGTAAATTCTACTCTCGGTTATAGTGGTTTTGAGAATAAATTAAAATCAACTACTGTACAGGCCGACAATTTACTAGATCCTTCACTTATTTCTGTAAACAATTTTGGAACCAAAGGAGCTAGTACACTATTTAGTAATTTTAAATCACAATCTCTATTTGGTTCAGTTCAGTTTGGGTTTAATGATTACGCTTTTATTGAGGTGACTGGAAGAAATGATTGGAGCTCCACATTACCTGTCGATAACTTTTCTTTTTTCTATCCTTCGGTAGGATCAAGTTTTTTGTTAAATGAAATTTTCAAAATCGACAATAAGAATATAAACTTGTTAAAATTAAGGGCGAGTTGGGCAAAAACAGGAAATGCAACGCAACCATATAGATTAAGACCTGTCTATAATGTATCTTCTGCTGCCTATAATGGTCTTTCTATATTCTATTTTGGTGATCCTACTTTGGGTCAAGGTGCTGCCGAAGAAGGAGCAGCCCCAGGAACAATAATTCCTAATGCCGACCTAAAAGCTGAATTATCATCTGAATATGAATTCGGTTTAGACGCCAAATTTTTTAATAATAGATTAGGATTAGATCTTACTTATTATGATAAAGAGACAAAAAATCAGATTTTGGCTATCTCATTACCCTCAACAACAGGGGCCCAAAGCAAAATAATTAATGCAGGATTAGTCTCTAACAAGGGGGTAGAAATTGCATTAACTGGAACTCCCATAAAAACAAAAAACTTTGAATGGAACACTGCTTTCAATTTTAGTAAAAACGAGAATAGAATAGAAAAATTAGTAGAAGAATTACCTACCACTATTATAGCGAGGCAATTTAATGATGTTATACGGTTGGTAGCTACAGAAGGTAATATATATGGTGACCTGGTGGGACCATCATTTATGCGTGATGAGCAAGGTCGTTTAGTTTATGATATCGATGGTCTTCCTGTAGTTGGAGAAAACAAGGTGATTGGTAATGTGACTCCTGATTTCTTATTAGGAATTAATAATTCATTCTCATACAAAAATCTAGACTTAAGCTTTTTGATCGATATTAAATCTGGTGGAGATGTTTTTTCTTTTACAGATAGAGTAGCAAGTACGAATGGTAATGATATTAGAACCTTAGAAGGAAGAGATTTTTATACTGGAGGCAATGGTGTTTTTGTACCAAATGATGCTGTAGTACAGGGTACATTAGACCCAGATGTAGCTTCTAGAGGTGTAGATCCTGCGACCTTGTATCAAAGGTTAGGTAATATATCCGAAAATTGGGTAGTAGATGGAAGTTATGTTAAGTTAAGACAAGTATCTTTAACCTATAACTTCCCCCAAAACCTATTGAGTAAACTATCAATCTCTAATGCATCCATCAGCTATATAGGTAGAAATTTGGCTATCCTGCATAAGAATACAGATAATTTTGACCCAGAAGTTGGGTTTAACACTGCGATACAAGGAATTGAAATTTATGATTTTCCTTCGACATCTAGTCATGGTATAAAATTAAACTTATCATTTTAATATAAAATAACTGGTTTACCCTAGTACCCCTTGAATTGCTAATTTTTAAGGCTAAGATAAATTTAGGATTCGAAAGAATTCTTTGTAGCGGTAATACTTACTAAGATACATAGATGTATTCGCTACTTACATGGGAAACCTACTAAATATAATATCAAGTATTATGAAAAAAAATAATAATAAAAGCTATATGAACATTAAGATACAGTTGTTAAGCATTCTGTTAATGTTTGGTTGCTTACTCTCATCCTGTACTGATGATTTTGAAGAGATTAACAAGAACCCTAATTTACCCGAAGTAAGTGGAGCAGATAACTTACTGGGCGGAGTGCAATATTTTACATTTGCAGAACCCAGGTTTGTAACCTGGAGAGGTAACTTACTTTATGCTTCTCAGTTCTCTAACCAATTTTCGACAAGTGTAGTTGGAAGCTGGTGGGCTGGCTCAGACATATACGATAATGATCAAGGTTGGACGGATGCTGTATTTGACAAATCTTATACAAAAAGCAGCTTGAATTTGCGCAATTTGTTAATCACATATCAAGAATTAGATGATACCAATGGGCAAGCAATGACCAAAATAATGATGTCTCTTTTTTATCAAAAAATGACCGATGTTTTTGGAAACGTTCCATATTCTGAAATTATACTACCTCAAATAGAGGTTGCTCCTCCTAAATATGATAGTCAAAAAGAAATCTATAGAAGTATTTTAGAAGATTTAAAAGATCAAATTGCCATAATTGGAAATTCGACAACAACAATTAGTGGTAATGCAGGAGATTTTATTTATGATGGAGATCCCCAAAAATGGAAAGTCTTAGCAAATACGTTAAGATTGCGTATGGCATTAAGAAGTAGAGATGCGTTTAATGCAGATGGCGAAAACTCCTTTATAGATGGTGTAATAGAAGAATGCTTATCAAACCCATTAATCGATGATACTAATAGTGCTGGGTTATTGCGATCTCGTACCTCATTACTTAATGCAAATTTAGATGGTGGTTTTGAAGATGTGTATTGGGGTTTTGGAACCGGTGATGGTGGGAATGGTGCTACTGGATCCAAATGGATTTTGACTGATAGGCTAGTTAACCTAATGAAAGATAATAATGATCCCAGGTTATCCGAAATTGCCACAGAAGCAGAAAATGGCGGATATACAGGTGGGGCACCAAATGTAAGAGTTTCTCCTGATTGGGATGATATGTCCAAACCTTCTGAAAAAATAGTAGGTACGGCTACTGATGAAATAGCAAATCAGATACCCGTTATGATATTAACCGCTGCCGAGTCTTACTTTTTACAGGCAGAAGCTGCACTATTAGGATATGGAGGAGATGCAAATGGTCTATATCAAAACGGAATACTTTCGAGCATCAATTACTGGGGAGCCGACTCTGGTACCTTTATTACTGATGAGCCAATTGCTACACTAAGTGGAACCATTAATGATCAACTTAATCAAATCTGGAATCAAAGATGGCTGGCATCATTAACAAATGGATACGAAAGCTGGGCATTGGTACGAAGAACAGATCTAATACCACCTATAACGGATAATGTTAATTATTGGGTTAGCCAACCAAATAATGGTAATGTGCCTAAAAGGTTACAATATTCTAGTACAGAGTTAACATCTAATAAAGTTAATGTGGATAATGCAATAAATGAGCAAGGTCCAGATGTTATGTCTACTGCTCTGTGGTGGGATATTGAGTAAAGGGCACTTTACACTATTACAAATAGGTTCAAAAAGATTATCTAAAACCTTTTTAAACCTACTAATTCATGAGTTTAGTAATACCCGAAGTATGCGAATTTATCTAGGGTACTAATAAAACATGAATCAATGCCAGATCAAGTTTTAAGAATGGTTGTTTTTTTGTTGTTTCAAAAAGAAAAGTGTTTTTTTTAACCATTGTTATTTTAGACGTTGTCTATCTAGTTATAAGAACGAGATGGTTCTTATAACTAGATAGACAACACACTTGATTTGGCATGCTACTATAATTAAATTTGGTCATGCTTTAATACAATAAGACTAGGTGTACTTATTGTTGTTTGTTCATAGAAATTTTAAAGAAGAGGTTGGTGCCTAAATTTTATTGCGAATTCCTATTGGTAGAGCCTCAATATGCATAGTTAAACTCATTGCCTTCGATTTTACATAATCCTGAGAAATTAACAAAAAACCATCTAGTGGACCTATCTCACCCCATGAGTTTTTAGTAAGATAATACCTTCTTTTATCCTTTTCTACAATACCAACAATATGCATAATGTGGTCAACACGAGTTTTTCCATTTTCGAATAAATTCTGCCTAATATTTTGGTCGACAAATTGATGATTCGATTCTACCACTCCCGTACCTAGGACTGCTCGTTTAAAACTATTCTCAGAAACGTCGATATTTAAAGCCACAGTATACCCGTTCAGCAGTGCCGCATCTAATGCATCAATATATTCTTTAATAGGTAAATTCATGTAATTACTATAAGACCAATTAAACCTTGTCTCTAGACTAAAAGGCTTATAGTAGTCATGATGGTTAAACGAAGTGATTTGGATATAGTCATCTACATTAATCTCTAAAAAATCTCTAAAACTTATAGGATTGTATAACTGTTGGTCATACTTAAAATCAAAAGGTTTTTTTCCCAAATCAGCATTCAAAATAGAATCCAATTTAGTTTCCCAATTGGTAGATATTAAACCATTATCGTCCCATTTTAGAACCTTATAGAAATCGGTAATTGAAGTGTCTATAACAGAAGAATTAAATACGCCATCCTCTTGAGGGCCGGAGAATACTTTTTCTGGCACTATGCCTTTATGCCTTATTACCCATAATACATCCTGTGTTTGCCCTCCCGGAGAAATAAATGTATTCCCTTGAGTTCTAATATAGTTTCTTATTTTTTCTGGATAAATGTTTCTTACAATATACCATTCGGATAAATCAACATCAAGATTGCGAGTTCTTTTGATTTCTGATTCAATAAAAGATATAGATGCAAAACTCCAACAAGTTCCCGAATTACCTTGATTCTTGATTGCACTACAACTGTTTTGCACTACAATTTGATAATTGTTTTTCTCTTGGCAATATCCTAAATAGGAACACAAATAAAATATAGAACTAATTACTAAAAGTAACTTGACTTGAGGAATCTTGATATGTATTATCATTTTTTTTACATGATTAACGTTTACTATAAAACAAAGGATATACATGCCAAATATGCCATGTATATCCTTATACAAATTTAAATCATTAATAATAAAATTTTGCTTTTATGCGCCCTAAATCAACAAACGATTATGTTAAACCATGAAGTATTAATACCATCGTTTGATTACTTCATGAATTTCATGTTTTGCCTTTGAAATAATTGAATCCACTTTATTCGGGTATTGGTCTATTCCAAAAGCAGAGATTTGCTCAGAAGGGATTCCTATGTATTCAAAGTTTCTTTTAATAGCTGGAGAAAAGTATTCTTTAGCCTCTTCTTCTGAATAATCTCCTCCTGCTACAGCCAAAATCAGAGCTTTTTTTCCTTTACATAACCCTTGCGAGATTCCATCTTCACTTATTGAGAATGTCTTATTTATAACCACAATATTATCAACCCATGCTTTAACAGTAGCGGGTAGAGAAAAATTGTACATTGGAGATGCCAACACAATATGATCTGTATCCAGAACCTGCTGTACTAACATAAAATGATTTGAAAGCCTTTCTTTTTCCTCTTCGGTATACTTAGGTTCTTCTCCATACAATATTAGGTTTAGGTTATCGCTTAATAGTAAATCAGGTGGAGAGGTCACCAAATCTAAAAATGAAATCTCTGTTTTATTTTGAGAAAGTGTTATAAACTCATCTACTAACTGTTTTGTATAAGAACCTTTTCTTGGTGCGTAGCTTACGACTAATGTTTTTGTCATTATTGTATTTTATTATTTATCCATACTAATTAGGTGCATTTATATAATTTTTAAAAACCATATTATTATCAAGTCATCATTGATATATGAATCATATCTATTTATCAGACCATATTGACATTTGGTTTCCACTTGGGTCTAGAAACTCAAACCTTCTCCCTCCCGGAAAAGAAAATATATCTTTAGATATTTTCCCTCCATTTTTTATTACATTTCCTAAAGCTAATGATAAGTCTTCATGATATAGAACCACCAAAGTTCCTCCAGTGCTGATTTCTTTAACTTTAGCAAACCCTCCTGAAATCCCTGCATCATGAAAATCAACATATTGATCACCATAATCTGTAAAGGTCCAACCAAAAGTGTTTCCATAAAACTTTTTGATTTCTTTTAAATCTAAAGCCTGAAGCTCTATAAAGTTGATTTTATTATTTTCCATTTTTAATTTTATTGATTTAAGAATAAAGATAAAATGGTGGGTTGACAACCCTATGTCAACAGTAATTTTGGTATACCCCTTATTAGTATTGAAAACAAAAGTTCGGGAATAAAATCGATAAAGGAGTTCTTTCTTATCCTTTTGAAAAGAAGTATATCTCTAACCTTTCTTTTTAATAGAAGGTATAGAAGGTGCTGAAACCGGACTAGGATAAAATCCCGGGTAAAAACTATCCAATACTTTTATAGTATATGTTTTTAGGTTTATTTTTAAGTGATATTGCTTCACAACTTCTGAACAACTAGGGTCGATGAAATCACTATCCATTCTTCTAATAGTCATTTCAAATGTATTTTCACCTTCATTACTCGAATTGATTACAATCAAATAATTTTTAAGTAGTTCTGGTATCCCTCTGGAAGCAAAATATTTGAGATCTTCTAATTCACTAACAACCAGGACATCATTTATTCTCTTTATAATAGTATCATGGTTTTTTAAAAACTTACCATTAACATAAGAATCCTGCATCCCGTAAAGGTTCATTTCTAGGTTTTCTACCTTTATTCTACGCCCCACTTCAAATTCTATACCTCCTTCTGGTGTCCTAACAACTTTAGGGTCTTCCCATCTTATACTAATTGTTTCAATTCCCCAATTAAATTGATCTTGTTTATAAACTCCAGGGTTTATAAAAAATGTAATCTCGTTCTCAGAATAATAATTTTTATCATTCTGAATTTTATTTTTGAGATGAACTCGTGTTATTAGATCAATCGGAAATCCATTATTCTCTATTTTGTTAGCTACTCTTGTAATAAGTTTTTGTTCTAGATCAGAAAATTCGGAAATAGCAGGCGCTAGCCCTCTTATAATATTCATATCAGTAATGTATTGATATTTTTTCCCACTAAAAAAAAGTACAAGAATAAAAAACAGCATAGTAAACCTACTTAGGTGATTCGCAAAAATCCTCATATCCTTTATGTTAGCTTTATATTCTAAAAACATCGTGTATTCTTTATACCCGATTTATTACCACCTACATTCCATTTTATAATTTGATAAAATGCAAAATTAGGTACATAACAAAAAAAAGAATAATATACTTGTTATCTCACCCTGTTTCCAGTGAAACCAGATTCATAACATGACTTGAGCTCTGTATTCTATCTCAAAAAAGTGTCTCTATTGCCTAACTTATTCCAA
Organism: Aquimarina sediminis; assembly: GCF_002895435.1. Classification (GTDB taxonomy): domain Bacteria; phylum Bacteroidota; class Bacteroidia; order Flavobacteriales; family Flavobacteriaceae; genus Aquimarina; species Aquimarina sediminis. The sequence goes on along the minus strand of NZ_POYJ01000005.1, from coordinate 65,157 downwards.
TTAACACATTTTAAGACTTAAGATCTATCTCTTTAAGGTTTTCAATTTTATTTCTGGAAAGAAAATCATCAATGGTTTCAAAATGTTCGATCACTCTTTTATCTTTAAATTCAAATACTTTTTGAGATAATCCCTGTAAAAAATCACGATCGTGAGAAACCAGAATTAGGGTTCCATCAAAATTTAATAATGCTTCTTTTAATACATCCTTTGATCTTAAATCTAAATGATTCGTAGGCTCATCCAGGATCAAAAGGTTAACAGGTTCTAACAGTAGCTTTACCATTGCTAATCGTGTTCGTTCTCCTCCTGAGAGGACACTCACTTTTTTATCAATATCATCACCACCAAACATAAACTGCCCTAGAATATTTTTGATCTGGGTTCTCACCTCTCCTTCTGCCACCTCATCTACCGTCTGAAATACAGTAAGGTTTTGGTCTAGTAATGCTGCTTGGTTTTGTGCAAAATATCCAACTTTTACATTATGTCCCAGATCACAAGCCCCTTCATAATCAATCTCTCCCATAATTGCTTTAATCATGGTTGATTTTCCCTCACCATTACGACCTACAAAAGATACTTTCTCTCCCCGAGCTATGGATAAATTAGCATTTCTAAACACCACATGATCGTCATAGCTCTTTGACAAATCTTTGGCTATCACAGGATAATCTCCAGATCTTACCGATGCAGGAAACCTAAGTTTCAAAGAGGAAGTATCTATCTCATCAATCTCTATAATCTCTAATTTTTCTAACATACGCTCTCGCGAGTTAACCTGGTTGGTTTTGGAGTACGTACCTTTAAATCGTTCTATAAATGTTTTGGTATCTGCTATAAATTTTTGTTGTTCCTGATATGCTTTTATTTGATTAGCTCTTCTTTCCTCTCTCAATTGCAGGTAATGAGAATAATGTGCTTTATAATCATAAATCCTTCCCATAGTCACCTCTATGGTTCTGTTTGTAATTGTATCTATAAAGGTTTTATCATGGGATATAACGATAACTGCCTTAGCTTTATTAACTAAAAAATCCTCTAACCATATAACAGATTCTATATCTACATGGTTTGTGGGCTCATCTAATAAAATCAAATCGGGTTTTTGCAGCAATATTTTTGCCAATTCTATACGCATTCTCCACCCACCACTAAATTCACTAGTCGGTCGTGTGAAATCTTCTCTCTTAAACCCAAGCCCTTTTAATGCTTTCTCTACTTCGGCATCATAATTCACTTCTTCTATAGCATAAAACTTCTCTCCCAGATCTGTTACTTTTTCGATTATTGCCATATACTCACTGGATTCATAATCTGTGCGAGTTTCTAGTTCTTTGTTTAATTGATCCATTTCCTCTTTCATCCCCAAGACTGCTCCAAAAGCTTTTAAAGTTTCTTCAAATACAGTACAATTATCATCTGTTAACAGATGTTGGGGTAAATATGCTATTACGGCTTCTTTTGGACGTCTAATATGACCTCGATTTGCTTTTTGTACTCCTGCAATAATCTTCATCATTGTAGATTTCCCCGCACCATTTTTGCCCATTAGAGCAATTTTGTCATTTTCATTAATAACAAATGAAACATTACTAAACAATGTTTCTCCACTAAACTCTACTGCAATACCATCTACAGAAATCATATCTTCAAATTTTAAGAATGCAAAACTAAAAAAAAGCAGATCATCAAAAAGAAAACTAGCTATATTTTGAAGATATGTTCTATTTAAAAAAATTATTACCTTCAAAAACTAAATTTACTCAGATACTTCTTATGATAGATAAACCCGAATTGTATTTTAAAAATGACCAGGAGTGGCGTATATGGCTTCATGATAATCATGATCAATCCCAAGGAGTATATCTAATATTTTATAAAGTAGAAAGCAAACAACCAAGTATGAGGTGGGAAGAAGCTGTAAAAGTAGCGCTATGTTATGGATGGATAGACTCTACGGTTAAAAGATTAGATAATCAACGTCGCAGGCAGTATTTCTGCCCACGTAAACCCAAAAGTGGTTGGAGTAAAGTCAATAAAAATCATATCATAGATCTTATTAAGAATAACCTCATGCAGCCAAGTGGGCTAATTAGCATTGAAAATGCAAAAAAGAATGGCTCGTGGGTCGCTCTGGATGATGTAGAAAACGGTATCATCCCTAAAGACCTTCAACAAGCTTTTGATCATAACACAAAAGCCTTTGACAACTTTCAAAACTTTGCAAAAGGATATCGTAAAAACTACTTATATTGGGTTAATCAAGCTAAACGCCAAGAAACACGGGATAAACGTATTAAAGAGGTTATTAGACTTTGTTCTGCCAATATAAAGTCTAGAAATAACAGGTAAAAATTAAATACGCTATCACCAGTATCACAGGTTATTAACACATTTTTCCCCTTAACACCACTTTAAGATATTTTGTGAGATAAATCCTTATTTTCGGTTTTTATAAATAACTCGTCATGCGCAAACATATTATTACTTCCATATTGGTTGGGGTGTTTATAAATTTTAATACTCAAACGATGAGAACGTCTTTATTTGTATTCCTTTTTGTATTACTTAACTCCTGTGCGCAACCCCAAAAACAAACTAGTAAAACAGCAATCTTAATTACCAATGCTACTGTTATTGATGTAAATAAAGGTACTGTTATTGAAAAACAACAAATAGTAGTAGACTCTGGAAAAATTAAAAAAATTACGAATACTATAAAAAATCCAGAAGAGTATACAACAAGTATTAATGCAGAAGGAAAATACATCATTCCAGGTTTAGCGGAAATGCATGCCCATATACCGCGACCTCCTGTATCCAAAGAACGTATTAAGGAAGTTTTATTCCTGTATCTTTCAAATGGGATTACAACAATACGTGGCATGCTGGGTCATACTTCTCATCTGGAGCTTAAGCAACATGCTGTATCAAAAAAAATAATTAGTCCAAGAATTTTTACTTCAAGCCCTTCACTTAATGGAAATTCTGTAAAAACCAAAGAAGAAGCTATTGCCAAAATAACTGCCTATCAAAAAGAAGGGTATGATTTTTTAAAAATCCATCCTGGTATAACCAAAGATGTATTTGATCAAATAGTAAAAACTGCTCATGAAATAGGTATTCCTTTTTCAGGACATGTTCCTGTTGATGTAGGTATTAAGCATGCAATGGAAAGTAAATATGCCTCTATTGACCATATCGATGGTTTTTTGGAAGGATTAGTTCCTGAATCTGAAAATGTAAATCCCAAAGACAATGGTTTCTTTGGCTATAATTTTACTCAACTTGCCGATACTACCAAAATAGATGGGTTAGTCCAATTAGCCTTTGACAATAACGTTTGGATAGTTCCTACTCAAAGCTTATTCGAAAGGTGGTTTGCTCCTATCTCTGCAGATGAGTTGTTAAAAGATCCTGAGATGGTATATATGCCAGCTTCAACTCTAGAAAACTGGAAACAAAGAAAAAATAGATACACTGAAGAAAATCCTAATTTCAACACAAAACAATGGCAACAGTTTATTAGTATAAGAAGAATACTTCTTAAAAAATTGCATGATAGCGGACATAAAGTATTATTAGGGTCAGATGCTCCTCAATTGTTCAACGTTCCAGGTTTTTCGATTCACCATGAAATCGATGGAATGATAAAAACTGGATTAACACCTTTAGATATATTGCAATCTGCAACAATAAGACCTGCGGTCTTTTTAAATAAAGAAGATACATTTGGGCAAATTAAAGAAGGGCTAGATGCCGATTTAGTAGTACTAGATACTAACCCATTAGAAAACATTCAAGCTTTAAAACAAGTTTCTGGAGTTATGGTAAGAGGGATATGGATTTCTAAAAAGACTATAGATCAAAAATTAAAGAAAATTGCTCAAAACGCCCTTAACAACTAAAATTAAAAACTACAATAACTAAAAAATGAAAAACACATTCTTCATATACATCATAGTACTTGTTTTTTCACTTTCTGTGAAAGCACAAGACGTAAAAACTCCTATCGATACTACCGTTGTAACCAATCACACAACCGTTATTAAAGGAAAAACAATACCGTACAAAGCTACTGTAGGGTTTCAACCTGTATGGAATACATCAGGAGAGCCTATTGCTTCTTTGTCCTATACGTATTATAAGAGGACAGATATTAAAAATGATGAAAATCGACCATTATTGATTTCGTTTAATGGTGGTCCGGGGTCTGCATCAGTTTGGATGCATATAGCTTATACAGGTCCGCGAATTCTTAAAATTGATGACGAAGGGTTTCCTGTACAACCATATGGTATTAAATCCAACCCAAATTCTGTATTGGATGTAGCTGATATCGTTTTTGTAAATCCTGTTAATACAGGATATTCGAGAATGGTGCCTAGAAAAGATGGTAAGATGCCTGAAAAAAAATTGTTTTTTGGAGTAAATGCAGATGTAAAATATCTTGCCAGTTGGATCAATACTTTTGTAACCCGAAATAATCGTTGGCGATCACCAAAGTATCTTATTGGTGAAAGCTATGGAACCACCAGAGTCTCTGGTCTAGCGCTAGAATTGCAAAACCGGCAGTGGATGTATCTTAATGGGGTAATATTAGTCTCTCCCACAGAAATTGGCTTCAAATTTAAAGGACCTGTAGAAGTTGCGAACAGATTACCATATTTTGCAGCCGCAGCATGGTATCACAAAATGTTACCTCCCGAGCTTCAGAACAAAGATTTACTAGATGTACTTCCTGAAGTTGAAAAGTATACTATAAATGAGTTACTGCCTGCAATTGTAAAAAGTGGATATTTGGATGCTTCCAAAAAAGAAGAAGTCATCAATAAAATGGCTTATTACTCCGGTCTTTCTCAAAAAACAATACAACAGCATAATCTTGAAATCCCAAAAGCTTATTTCTGGAAAGACTTGTTACGAGATAAACAAGGATTTACTATAGGTCGATTGGATTCTCGGTATAAAGGAATGGACATAAAAGAAGCAGGAGATAATCCTGATTATAATAGTGAGTTAACATCATGGCTCCATGCTTTTACTCCAGCAATAAACTATTATTATAGTCAAGAACTTAAATTTAAAACCGACTTAAAATATAACATGTTTGGTCCTGTGAGACCTTGGGACAGGTCTGATAATCGTACAGGAGAAAACCTAAGAAATGCTATGGCGATGAATGCTAATTTACATACAATGATACAGTCAGGTTATTATGATGGCGCTACTACTTATTTTAATGCCAAATATATAATGTGGCAATTAAATGCTAATGGAAAACTCACAGACCGTCTTAGTTTTAAAGGATATCGTAGTGGTCATATGATGTATCTTCGTAATGAGGATTTGATCAAGGCAAATGATGATATACGAGCATTTATTACTAACTCATCTACTCATATTAATAAAGGATCAAAATACTAAACTATGTCTGCTATCATTAAAATAAAACCTTTAGGTTTCCCTTGGGAAACTACTGATCCATTTTTGTTTTGTGCGTATCATGAGGATAATTACCCAAAAGGAAACGGAAAACTTGGTCCAGGCGTCTCATTAGAAGGTCGTAACATTGGTCAAGATTTTACCCCTAAAGACGGATGGAGAATGTACCATGGCACCAAAATCCCAGGGTTTCCTGCTCATCCGCATCGTGGTTTTGAAACCGTTACTATAGTTCAGAAAGGGCTGGTTGACCATTCTGATTCCTTAGGAGCTGCTGGACGGTTTGGCAATGGGGATGTACAATGGATGACTGCTGGTAAAGGTGTTCAGCATTCAGAAATGTTTCCTTTGCTAAATACAGAAAAAGACAATCCATTTTTATTGTTTCAAATATGGCTTAACCTGCCCCGAAATAAAAAAATGGTAGATCCGCACTTCAAAATGCTTTGGAACGAAGAAATCCCTGTAATTAGTGTAAGAGATAACAATAATAATACTACAGAGATTACAATAATTGCGGGAGAATTAAAAGGTAAGATAGCAACATCACCTGCTCCCGATTCGTGGGCAGCCGATTCTAAAAATGAAGTAGCAATATGGACTATGAAAATGGAGCCCAATGCTTCTTTTTCTTTTCCTAAAGCAACAACGGGTATCAATAGATCCTTATACTTCTTTAAAGGAAATGATGTTACTTCCGAAGGGTATACTATCCCTGTCAATCATGAAATTATTCTAAATGCTGATCAAGATTTTATACTCAAAAATGGAGATACAGAAGGTCATTTATTATTGTTACAAGGTAAGCCCATTAATGAGCCTGTTGTAAAACATGGTCCTTTTGTTATGAATAGTCAGATTGAAATACGAGAGGCAATATCAGAATATCAACAAACAGAATTTGGTGGCTGGCCATGGGCTAGTCATGATCATGTGCACTCCCCTACCAAAGGACGTTTTGCTTTATTTCCTGATGGAACAGAAATAAAAAAGTAATCAGTATCATTTAGCAGACACTTAAATTATTTCTAATTTTAGTTTAAGAATATTAATATTACACTATCTTTAACCAAGTCATTATCATTGCCTTAGAAGATTTTATCTAAATGTACAATAGAAAAACACTTCGTTTACTTCTTTTTTTATTTCTGTATTCAATTATATTTTTTTCTTGCTCAGAAGAAAAAATATTATCAGATACAGAAACGAGCTGGTTAAAACAAAATGATTCTATTACAATTGCATTATTTCCATATTATCCGCCGTACCAGTTTATAAACGAAAACAATACAATCGAAGGTATTTTTATGGAGTATTTTAACCTCATTGAGAGTAAAATAGATCATAAATTCAAGAGAAAGTACTATTCTAATTGGTCTGACCTAGTAAAGGATGCAAAAAACAAAGAGGTAGATATGATTCTTGAGGCTCAGCAAACCTGGGATCGCGATCAATACTTAAATTTTTACACCAAATTTTTTACCACTCCATTTGTTATTGTTGCTTCAAAAGATACCCCTACAGGACTTACTTTGGATGATTTTTATGAAAAAAAAATTGCTGTTCCACTAGGGTATTCATCAGAAGAATATCTGCGTAAAAAAGCTCCTAGAATTATACTTCAAACCTATCCAAATGAAGTCCAGTGTATTCAACAAGTTCAAACAGGAAAAATAGGTGCCTATTTTGGTCCAAAAACAGTAGCTAATTTTTTAATAAAATCCAGAAACTTAGATAATATTAAAATTGTATCAGAAACAAAGTACTCTTATGTTCCCAGCATTGCAGTTGATAAATCAAACAAATTTTTAAACCAAATAATCCAAAAAGCAGTCTATAGTATTTCTGATAATGAAAAACAAAATATAGTAGAAAACTGGTTATATACACAAACAAAACCTTTTTACAAAAAAGCTAATTTTTTAGTTATTCTTACTTTTATAATTCTACTGGGTATTATAATAATAGTAGACATAAACTTCTACTTGACCTGTATGGTACACCAAAAAACCAAAGCCTTAAAAACGGCTAAGGATATTGCAGAAAAGGACAATCAATTAAAAACAGCATTTCTCAATAATATATCTCATGAAATTAGAACGCCAACAAATAGTATTATCGGTTTCTCGAGACTTTTAAAAGAATCTGATACGACCCATCAAGAAAAAGTAACATACTCTCAATTAATTGTTAATAGTAGTAAACAATTAATTAACACACTAGATAACGTACTAGAAATATCAAAACTACAAACCAAGCAAATAACGCTTAACCCAGAAAAAACTAATTTATATGAAGTTATTGACACCACTTTTTCGCTATATGATGAAAAGGCAAAAAGTAAAGGAATATCGCTAATACTCAATAATAATATTGCAAATAATCAATGTCATGCCATAATTGATAAATCAAAACTTCATAAAATTATTAATGGTCTAATTGAAAATGCAATCAAATATACCAAAAGAGGGGCTATCCTAATTTCTTTTGGAATACATAGTGATTCTTTAGTTATCACAGTTCGGGATTCGGGAATAGGCATTACCCCAAAGAATCAAGAAATTATATTTAAAAGCTTTTCTCAGTCAGAAAATCTAATATCTAAAAAATATGGAGGTTTAGGATTAGGACTCACCATTGCTAAAGAAAACATTAATTTGATGGGAGGTCAGTTATCTTTTTCCTCAATCCCTAACAGAGGATCTACTTTTCGACTTGAGCTACCCTATAATACATATAAGAATAGTAATCCAAATTATGATACTAATGTATTAAATACTATTTCTGGTGTTACAAAGACCAAACAACATATAATTCTTGTTGCTGAAGATGGTGAAATAAATTTTTTGGTTCTAAAAACCATACTTCTCAAAATGAAAAACTATCATTTTGGTATCTATCGTGCTAAAAATGGAAAAGAAGCTGTTTCATTTTGTGAAGAGAACAATAAAATAGATTTGGTTTTTATGGATATTAGAATGCCAAAAATGGACGGATATGCTGCGACAAAACTAATCAAAAAAATACACCCAGAACTTCCTATTGTTGCACAAACTGCTCATGCAAACAAAGATGATATCCTAACTGCTTTCAAAGTTGGATGTAATGATTTTATATCAAAACCTATTGACCCTAAAATAGTAAAAAAAGTAATTCGTAAATATCTTCCAACTTCTTCGACCAACGTCAAAAAAGAGACCTCAAAAAAATAAAAAAACACTTTCAAATGACAAACATGTCATTCTGATTCAACAAATTAAAGCGAGTCTTTCTTGAATGTGTTACTATTAAATAGTATCTTTATTAATAAGGGACAAGAAAAGTAAGAGGTAACTAACAAAAAGTTATGGCAAAAAAAATACTATATAGTTCCTTTTCGATTTTGGTCTTGATAGTTTTATTTTCTTGTTCAAATTCTACAGTTCTTACAGAAGAAGAAAAGAAATGGCTACAAGATAATGATAGTATTTCTGTTGGTTTCTTTCCTTATTATGCCCCATATCAATTTATCAATGAAAATGAGCAAATAGATGGTATTTTAGTTGATTACTTTTCTCTAATTGAAAGAAAAATTGGTCACAAATTTCAACGAAAGCTGTATACCAATTGGGCAGAATTATTAAATGATGCAAAGAATAACGAAATAGAAATTATCCTTGAAATTCAACAGACTTCTGAACGAGATTCTTATCTCAATTTCTACTCCAGACTTTTTGAATCCAAGCATGTTATAATTACTAGAAAAGGACACTCTTATGGAACCAAGTTAGGCAATTATCGTCATAAAACTATTGTAGTCCCCAAAGACTATGCTATTCATGAAAATTTAAAAAAAGATATTAAAAACCTAACAATAGCCACAGAAATAGACGATTTAGCATGCTTAAAACAAGTAAGTCTTGGCAAATACGACGCCTATGTAGGACCCAAAGCTGTAGCAAATTATCTTATAAAAACAGAAAATCTTGATAACCTTAAGATTGTTTCAAAAATACAATATAGTTATACGCCAAGTTTGGCTGTACAAAAGAACAATAGCATCCTTAATCAGATTATCTCTAAAACCGCCAATAGTATTACCGATAATGAAAAAGAAGTTATTTTTGATAACTGGTTATATCATACCGTTATTCCATTCTATAAAAAAGCAAGTTTTTGGGTAACTCTTACAGGAGTTATCTTATTATTATTCCTTACTATATTACTACTTAACAGATATTTAAAATTCTTAATTAACCAAAAAACAAAAGAATTAAATATTGCCAAAGAACGTGCAGAAGAGAGTAACAAATTGAAAACGGCATTCATTCATAACATCTCGCACGAAGTTCGTACTCCTATGAATGGAATTATTGGTTTTTCTGAACTGCTAAATGACCCCGGAGTTACATCTAGTCAACAAAAAGAATATTCTAAAATTATCATTGATAGTAGTAACCAGTTAATTCGTATAATAGATGATATTATAGAAATTTCGAAACTAGAGACCAACCAAGTTGATGTTCGTTTCGAAGAAATAAATCTAAGTGAACTACTACAAATGATATTTTTAGATTTTCAGAGTAAAGCTATTAGTAAGAATATTGCAATTCATCTTAATAACAAATTAACTACTAGTCAAGGCATCATACTAATGGATAAATTAAAGATCAATAAGATTTTGCATAGCCTTATTGATAACGCAATCAAATTTACAACCAAAGGTATGATCGAAATCTCCTGTAAGATTGTTCAAAATAAATTGATGATTACTGTAAAAGATACTGGAATAGGAATCAAACCTGAAGATCAGGAATTAATATTTAGGAATTTTTCTCAATCTGAAAAAGAAGTTACAAAAAGTTATGACGGACTAGGTTTAGGACTATCAATTGCCAAGAAAAATGCTAAACTCTTAGGAGGCGATATTTCTTTTTCATCGATGCTCAACAAAGGGTCTGTTTTTGAAATATTATTACCTTATCATCCAATATACGATCCAAACATTCATAATATGTCAAATGTTCTTAAAACCCCTAATATACCAATAAAGCAAGTTATTTTAATTGTAGAAGATGGAGATATAAACTTTTTGTTTCTCAAAACTTTATTGCTAAAAATGAAAGGATATAAATTTGTAATTCATAGAGCCGAAAACGGCAAGGAGGCAGTAAAAATTTGTAAAAAAAACAAAGGAATTGATTTGGTTCTCATGGATATTAGAATGCCTATAATGGATGGATACACAGCTACCAAAAAAATAAAAAAAGTAAGACCATATTTACCAATTGTTGCACAAACTGCTTATTCTACAGAAGAAGATATCCAAAAAGCATTAGATGCCGGTTGTGATGATTTTGTATCTAAACCTGTAGACAAAAAAATCTTGAGACCAATTATTAATAAGTATTTTTCAGTTTTTTCAAAATCTAAGGTTACCTAACTACTATTATCGAATTAATCAAAAAACTGAAAGTAGTCTGTAATTTTCAGTGCAATATCTCTACAAGAAAAAATTACCTTAACATTTTTAGAATCCGATCATTTTTTAGTTGAAACTCCACTAAAGAGTATATACTATTAAAAAAATAAAAAATGAACGATTCTATCTATCAAAAAACGGTATTTGAAAACCGAAATGCTTCTGAATTATACGATATCTACATGGATGATCATAAACATAAAGAGGCTGTACATCCAAAAGCTCGCGAGTGTTCTTTAAAAAATTGTACTTTTAAAGAAAGACATGGGAAAATAATTCACTCTGTAAAAGACAATATCATTATTCAACTATGGAGATCCGACGGACCATGGAAACCTGAAGATATGGATTCATTAGTAATCCTAAAGTTTAATCAAATTAATGATAATGCAGAAATCGAACTGAACCATCTTTACATCCCCGAAAATGCTCGGCAATTCGTAAATAAAGATGCCTGGGATTTCCTGTACTGGAATCCTATTAAGGAATATCTAAAAAAATAAGAATGACAAATAAAGAATTTGAAGTTTTGTATAAAGAATATTTACCTAATCTTAAATCATTCTTTTACCGATTCACAACTAATAAAGAAACAACAGAGGATCTTGCTCAAGAAACCTTTATTATTGCCTATAAAAATGTTTCTAAATTTAAGGGAGAATCATCCTTTAAAACATGGCTTTTTGGGATTGGCGTAAATGTAGCCAGAAACAATGTAAAGAGTCTAAAAAGATGGCCCATAAATGCTCAGGATTTATGCAAAACTTCAATTCATCAGGATACTACAACAAAAAATAACTTTGTAGAGATTTATAATAATCCCGAATTAGGGAAATATGAAGCAAAAGAACATATAGATTTTTGCTTTACCTGTTTAGCAAAAACTTTAACTATTGAACAACAAATAGCAATTATCCTTGCAGATGTTTATTCATTTAAAGTAAAAGAAATAAGTACTATTCTAGAAAAAAGTTATGGTCAGGTAAAGCATTATCTTCATAATGGCAGAAAAACTTTGGATACAATTTTTGAAAATAGATGCTCCTTGGTTAATAAGAAAGGAACTTGTTATCAATGCTCTGAATTAAACAATAAAAACAAAAACACAAATACACAACTAACTTTAGTTTCAATTGCTAAAAATAAAAAAAATCTTAACTTATATAAATTAAGAACTAATATCATTAAAGCAATCGACCCAATTAATTGTAGCAGTTTTAACATTCACAATTTCCTAATAAATCAAACCGAAAAAGCAGTTTCTGAAAATAAAACGACAACTAATAAAACTTCTAGAAAATAATGTAGCATTATCCAATGCTGCAAAAGTTTGTATATTTAAACAAATTAGTTTCCCTATACATCTTCATAATGATAAGTAATTCTTGTAATTTTTTTTTAAAAAAAGGGATAATGTATCATCCTTCATACAACAATGGGATTTCCTCTCATACACCTATGTCTTTAGTTGCGTTGGATTGCATGGGTGCTTCTGAATTACAGTTAAAGAATTATTATGAAAGATCTACATCCAAATTAGACTATCGAAAAGATAGGAGTCAAGAAAATGATTTCTATTTTTCGGAAGATACCTTAGGACAAAAGGATCAATTCGAGAATTATTTCTATTACTTTTCTAAAGCTTTAGAAAAGACATCAACTGAAAAATTACTGGGAGAAGTTATTCCTATTTTAATTAAAGGGGTAGCTGGTTCTGCTTTTCATCCAATAATCAGGCTGTCATATGCTTTACAAACAAATTATAAACCAGAAATTGCAATGTCACTAGCGTATTGGGCTTCTGAATATCTGGAATTAGGAAATAGCTTTGAGCAAAGTGCTGAAAATCTAGCAGAAATTAGAACAAAATTAAATTCTTATGCTATAAACTTCACTTCTTCTATAGGTCTTATAACGGATAGAATAACCCTAATCAATACTAATATTCAAAAAGATAATGTTATTATACAGCCCCATAAGATAACATTAAATGATATTAGAGATTTTTGCCTTGGAGTTTTTGCAAAAAAAAATGATTTTACATTATTACATACAGTAACTGCTTGCCATGCTTATAGAATAATTTCTAAATACTTTTTAAATAATGATATCTCATTAAGATACTTTTGGGAAGCCATAGTAATGGCTCAAATAAGCACAGGATTACCATATAGAAATACTGAAATTCCTTCAACCAATACAGATAACGATTGGTCATTTGTTTTAAAGCAGGCATGTGATTCTCTTGATGATCATGTAATCAAACTTGTTTACACCTGTTGGGAGGAAAACAAAAACACTCCATCTATTCTTTACAATTTTATAGCACGTAGAGCTATAAATTCATAAAGAAGTATTTTTCAACCCTATTTATACAGTATAATCAAGTTTGTTCTTATTCCATGTTTTACATCCGCCAAATAAAAATAGAAGCCCAATTGCTAAAGCTACTATTGATTGATTTGTTTCTGAAGATGTTGTAGTTTGGTGATATATATTATAAGATTGTTCGCCAATAGCACGAAAAAGATAAATTCCTGCAATTATAAAAACTCCTAATTTTGGATACGGTAATTTTTTAGATGTATTACCAGAATTAAGTCCGTACATTCCGAAAATCCAAAAAAATATGGCGATAAAAATGGTTACTAAGTATGGCAAAGTGTTATGAATCTCTGAGAGTTCTTTCATTTTTTCTCCAACTCCAGTAATCTCAAACATTTTTTCTGGCCAAAACAATCCAATAATATGGGCTACGGCAATAATAATATTAGCAATCCCTCCTATTTTTAGCAACATAAAATTATTCTTTTTCTAATAGATTTTTAAGCTCCTCATTCATTTGATTAAAACTTTCTAATTCTTTGAATATTTGTTTTTTAAACAAAGAGATAACTATTCCTTTTAATTCCCATTTTTGAATAAACATTACCTGGTTTTTATTGATTTCTTCAATAATAAAATGATGAGTTGCCGATAAAAACCAATTGCCCATAACTTTTTGTCTGGCAGAAAACGATTTATTATCATTTTTGCTTAATGCAATCACCTTAAATTTTGATTTTTTACCTTTTGGCTTATGAATTGTAACGTCAAACTTCTTTCCGACCTGTAAGCTATCATTATTTTTCATTGTCAAAATACTATTCCAACTAGGATAATCTTCAAAATTGGTAATTGTTTTCCAAACAACTTCTTTTGGTGCATTAATCTTTGTTTCAATTATATATTCTTTCATTTTTTGTGCATTTAGAGTAATGGAAAAAAACTTATCAATAGTATACTATGTAACCTTTGCTTATAATCACTACGTTTATTTTGATTCATTCTCAATATTTTATAAAATGATTTATTTCTGCTAGCACCTCTTTAACGTAGCTTTTACTCTGTTGTTTGTAACGTATCATCTCATGATATCCTATCAAATATTTATAAAAAAGAGTAGATTTTACTTTTGCTTCTTCTTTAGAAAATTCCATTTCTTGTAACAGATCAGCTACAAACTCAATTCTTTGATGGTCAATTTTATCTATTATATTTTGGATGGTTTTCTCTTTCTGTGCATACCTTTTTAAGTAGAAAATAAAATCGAGATAAGGGTCTTTTACAAAAGATAGAGCTACTAAGGTTTCAAATTTTTGTTTTGCTGTTTTCTCAGTATTAATCAATGTAATTATCTGTTCTGTATCTGATAAAACCCAAAAATCTATTATCTCATTTATGAAAACTTTTTTTGTTTTGAAATGCCAATAAAAACTCGACTTGTTACAATTTAATTTCTTGGCCATTTTTTCAACAACAATTCCAGAGATTCCCTGTTCAGCGAAAAGTGTGTATCCAAGCTTTATCCAATCAGTTTTTTGAGCAACAATTTTTGGCATTATTAGACGATTACGTTTATAAAGCAAATTTATAATAAAATTTTAAATAAACGATATCGTTTAATAAAAAACACTATAGTACGAAATCAAACTAACAACTAATATCAATGCTCATTGATATATAAAAAAACTCCATTTCCTTTTTATAAGGAAATGGAGTTTACGAAAAATACCTAATATTTTTATACAAGAACTATTTGCTATAGTCCACTAATATAACTTCCGTACATATCTTTAAAATGAAAACCTTCGGATAGTCCGTGCTTACTTAGCTTTTTGTACTCTACTAACCCCCACAATAAGAATTCTTTCATAAAATAGCTATCTTCTTTACTAATTTCTGGTTGGTATTTGTTAATTAAATTCTGAAGAGGAACTATTTCATCCAGTTTTTGTTTATATTCTTTATCCGGAATATCGTCTAGTAGTTCAAATCCATTTTCTTCAAAGAACCAATTCATCAAGTCTTGATAAGGGCTTTGATAATCTTCTTTTTCTAATTTTTCGATCTTGGGAAAATACTCTAAAAACAAAGTTTTAATAGCTTCTGTAATTAAGGAATGGGCAACAGTGTCGGCTCCTTCCTGTTCTCCTTCATATACCAATTCTACTTTACCCGTTATTGCTGGTATAACTCCAATAAAATCACTTAATCTCAATACTGTATGTTCATCCTCTGATCGTAAGACTCTATACTCAGCAGTACTTAACAAATTTTCATAAGCCGTAATACTCATTCTTGCACTTATACCACTCTTATTATCAATAAATTCGCTTTCTCGTGCTTGAAAACTAATCTGTTCTAATAAATCTTTAGCTATTTCGGGTACATAAACCAAATCTGTTTGTCTTGAGTCTAATTTGGCTTCTTGCTGCGTAATTGTTTTTGCTATTTCAATAGTCTCTGGATAATGGGTTAAAATCTGGGAGCCTATTCTATCTTTTAATGGGGTTACAATACTACCTCGATTAGTATAATCTTCAGGGTTAGCAGTAAAAACAAATTGTATATCTAGTGGTAATCTAAGCTTAAACCCCCTAATTTGAATATCTCCTTCTTGTAAAATATTAAATAATGCTACCTGTATACGAGCTTGCAAATCTGGTAATTCATTAATTACAAAAATGCTTCTATTTGCTCTTGGTATCATTCCAAAATGAATCACCCTATCATCTGCATAGCTTAATTTTAGATTAGCAGCTTTGATTGGATCTACATCTCCAATAATATCGGCTACAGTTACATCTGGAGTAGCAAGTTTCTCTGCAAAACGTTCAGATCTATGTAACCAGCTTATTGATGTTTTATCGCCTTTTTCCTTAATTATATTGATAGCGTATCTAGATATTGGACGAAAAGGATCATCATTGATTTCGGATCCCTCTACAACAGGAATCCACTCGTCTAAAAGGTTAATCATTTGTCGCGCTAATCTGGTTTTAGCCTGACCACGCAAACCAAGTAAATTAATATTATGACGAGAAAGAATTGCTCGTTCTAGTTCGGGAATAACCGTGTTTTCATACCCATGAATTCCTGTAAAAGTTTCTTCATTCCTGCTAATTTTAGCCCTTAGGTTATTTCTAAGTTCTTCTTTAATGGATACACTTCTATATCCAGACTCTTTTAGTTGCCCTAATGTTTGTATGTTTTCAATTTTCATATACATTATTCTAATTAAAAACTCTTAATTATAGAGTTCAGAATTAATTTATCTTCGTATTCTTTTTTTTCTATTTGTTTCATAATCTTCAAAAATCATTTCTCCTAATCCTTTAAGACCGGTATAAAATGCTTTTCCTTGATTAGCATGTGTAAATTCTCTTACAAATTGCATTAAATACGGGTCTTGAGCAATCATAAAGGTAGTTATTGGTATATGCAATTTTCTAGCTTGTTGAGCCATCATATAGCATTTGTTTATTATCTGGCGATCTAACCCATTACTATTCTTATAATATTGCCCGTCGGTCATTCTTAGGCAGCTAGGTTTGCCGTCTGTGATCATAAAAATTTGTTTATTTGTATTACGTTTTCTACGAAGCATATCCATAGCGAGTTGTAACCCCGCTACAGTATTGGTGTGGTAGGGTCCAACCTGAAGATACGGTAAATCTTTGATAGAAATTGACCAGGCATCATTTCCAAAAACTAATATATCTAATGTATCTTTTGGATATTTTGTTGTGATAAGTTCTGCCAATGCCATAGCAACTTTCTTTGCAGGAGTAATGCGATCTTCTCCATACAAAATCATACTATGACTGATATCAATCATCAACACTGTACTCATCTGTGCTTTAAACCGTGTTTCTTCTACGATTAAATCATCTTCTGTTAGATTTAGATCGCCTATACCATGATTAATCTGTGCGTTTTTTAGGCTTTCGGTTATAGAGATTCTTTCTAAGGAATCACCATATTGGTAATTACGAAATTCTCCAGAATGCTCATCTCCTTTTCCTAAAAAACTCGTTCTATGATTGCCTGCTCCACTTCGTTTTAGCTTACCAAAGATTTGATCCAATGCTCTTTTTCGTATGGCTTGTTCGGTTTTGGGCGTAATAGACATTCCCCCTTTACTTCCTGGTTTTATTTCTTCACGAATGTATCCTTTTTTCTTCAGGTCCTCCACAAAATCATCTAAAGTATACTCCTCATTTGTTAATTTATATTCTTTATCCAATTCTTTCATCCAGTCCAAAGCTTCATCAAGATCCCCAGAAGTATGAATAATAATTTCCCGAAAAATATCAAAGAGCTTATCAAATGGGGATTGCTCAGGAGCTTCATATATTGTAAAGGCAAAACCTTTTTTAAACAACTCTTTCTTTTTTCTCATTTTCATAAATATCCAATAACAACAAATCACTATTTATTACAAATCATGCTGGAGACTTATATATCTTCAAAATGCTACATGATCTTCATTAGCTAAAGTTAGTACATTTTATAAGAGATAAATGCTTATATCTATTCTAAGAAAAGAGAATTAACATTTGTTTTGGAAAATTTTAATCCAAATACAATTCTCTAATCATAAAAAAGCACTTCTATTGAAATCACGGTACATTAATCATTCTATAAGAAATGAACAATAAGGCATAGCAAAAATTACGATTTTAAGAAAAATTACCTTTTTTTTAACATAATAATAAAACAAAAAGGGCTTTTATATGCTAATTTTACATGTACCCCTCTTTTTAAAGATAATTGTTAAAGCACTATTACAAATACATATGACAATAAACGTAAACCCAATGTGATTGCATAATGTGTAAATAACATAGTATGTAATTCAGAAAAATCGTCAGATTATGAAAAATTATGTACTATTTCTTCTACTATTTTCTTCCTTTTTAATATTTCCCAATAGTTCAATTGAAAGTTATTTATATTCTACTACTAATTCTGTTCAAAATCCACGTGATCGTAAGCTATCGACAGAAGAAGTTAAACGAAGAGGACTTGATCTTTTGGCAAATGAAATTGTTGAAAACCTTGATGAAATTGATTTGCGAAAAATGGCAAGGTCAGCAATCTTTGAGACATCATATGGGTTTAGGTGGAAAATGGTTAATCTAAGTACCAGTAAAATAATTATTGTTAAGGTAGATAAAGATTTTAATCTTATTTCTACTAGAAGTGGTAGTAAATCAAAAATCATGACTCCGTAATAAAGAAAATTTAAAAACCATAATGCGCTAGTTTTATAATCCCTATTCTTGGATCATGATAAACAAAAAAGAACTATAACGTTCTGTATTAACTTGGTTATTTTCTGCTATATCTTTTAAACCGTATTATATTTTAAAGCTCTCTTACCCTTATAAAATAATTTTTTTATTTCCTGAGATAAAGATTTAGTTCTTTTATCTATACTTTTATTCATCGATTGTAAGACAAATAATTTTTAAATGAACACCATTTCATTATAATTATGAATATAAGTATCAAAAAAGTAGGGGCTATTTCTGGTCCCATAGTTTTTATTCTCGTTTTATTGTTTTTTCACCCGGATGGTTTGAGTAAAGAAGCCAATGCTATATTAGCTAGTACGCTATGGATAGCAATATGGTGGATTACAGAAGCTATTCCAATCGCTGCTACTTCATTATTACCTATCATATTATTTCCTTTATCTGGTGGTTTAGATATAAAAACTACGACAGCTGCCTTTGGTAATCATAATGTTTTTCTATATGCTGGTGGATTTATATTAGCTATAGGAATAGAAAGATGGAACTTACATAAACGTATAGCTTTAAACATTATAAAGATCATTGGAACCAATGTTAAAACCATGATTCTGGGGTTTATGGTTGCTACCGCGTTTTTGTCTATGTGGATATCCAATACGGCAACATCAGTAATGATGTTACCTATTGGTATTGCAATAATAACCCAGCTTATAGACAATCCTGATACCATCGAAGATGAAAATAAAATATTTGGAAAAGCATTAATGCTCAGTATAGCATATAGCGCATCAATTGGTGGGGTAGCTTCTCTAATAGGCTCTCCTACCAATCTCATTTTTGCAGGGGTAGTTAAAGAAATGTATGGTTACGAAATCACATTTACCAATTGGATTGTAATAGGTTTACCCATTTCAATATTACTTCTAATTATTTGTTGGCGTTATTTGGTTCAGGTAGCATTCACTTTTACTCAAAAAGAATTTCCGGGAGGAAAACACGAAGTTAACAGACAATTAAAAGAGCTAGGCGAGATTTCTTTTGAAGAAAAACTAGTGCTTTCTGTTTTTATTTGTACTGCTCTTGCCTGGATTACCAGATCCTTTTTATTGCAATATTTATTCCCGGCTATTAATGATACAATCATCGCTATTACTGCCGCAATACTTCTTTTTCTTCTACCTAGTAGAGAAAAAGGAAAACCATTAATGAATTGGGAATCTGCTGTAAAACTACCTTGGGGTATTCTATTGCTTTTTGGTGGTGGTTTAGCGCTAGCTGCAGGTTTTAAGGCTTCTGGGTTAGCCTTATGGATTGGTACTCAAATGACATTGTTACAAGGAGTTTATCTGATTACTCTTTTAGTCTTTATCATTACCGCAGTAAATTTCTTAACAGAAATCACATCAAATACTGCCACAACTTCAATGCTGTTACCCGTATTAGCTTCAATGGCACTATCCCTAGATGTACATCCCTTTATACTAATGGTAGGAGCTACTATCGCAGCATCTTGTGCTTTTATGCTTCCTGTTGCCACTCCTCCTAATGCTATTGTATTTGGTTCTGGGTACCTAACTATTCCGGATATGATGAAAAAAGGATTTTGGCTAAACATTATATCCATCGTTCTGATTATAGGGATCACCTATTATCTATTACCCTATTTTTGGGATTTTGATCCTTCACACTTTCCCAATGAATTTAAAAAAGTATAAGAGATAATTTTTGTCTACGATTCTAGCATGGTCTTTACCCTATCATAATCTTCTATATACTCCCAGTATATGATTCTATTATAGGCATATTTGATCAAAATAAACTTTTCGCTTATTGATAAGATTCTATCCACGGCAATCAGTTTTTTTGAAGCTTTTTCGACTTCCACTTCTTCTGTAATTTCTTTATCTCTGGCATCAAAACCATGAAGAATTATATGATTTTTTAAAGTAAGTTCTATAAATTTCATTGCTATCATTATTTATTTAGTTTTCAAATTTACCCAATTTACCTTAACACGCCTTTAAGACTTTATCATTTTCATTTTATTTACTTTAGAGTCTTAAAAGTCAATCAATCAAAACGTGTTAAAATCACTCCTTTTTTTTATTAATATTCTTTGTAGTAATAATTTGTTTGATGTTTCTAAAAAAAACACAATTCTTACATATTTCTATAACATGAAATTATCAGTACCTAATAGTAAACCTTCTCTTTTTGTAGATCGTCCATTTTTTTCTTGTACTATTTTAATAGCCCGAAGTAAACATCTAATCATTACTCATATTTATACAAGAATAAAAAGGAAAGAGCCTTTGAATTTAAAAACTGTTTATACCAACATTTATTTTCTTACCAAATTAACACAACCAATTCAACTATAATTAACGCACATTCAACAAAAATGAAAAAACAAATATTCTTTTTATTACTACTCGGTATAATCTCTACACTATCAGCCCAGAAATTCACTATGGATCTTATTAAAGATGGTAACCCACGTAACATAGGCCCCGGAGGAATGAGTGGTCGAGTTACTTCTATAGATGTAGTAACCTCTAATCCTGATATTATATATGCCGGAACTGCTTCTGGTGGTCTTTGGAAATCTACTTCTGGTGGTATTAAATGGGAACCTATTTTTGACAACGAAATTACGGCTTCAATTGGAGCCGTTGCTATCCAGCAATCTAACCCTTCTGTACTATGGGTAGGAACAGGAGAAGGAAATCCAAGAAATAGTCTTAATGGGGGGTATGGTATTTACAAATCTTTGGATGGTGGTAAAAACTGGAAAAGCATGGGCTTAGAGAAAACCCGTCATATTCATAAAATTATTGTTGATCCTACCAATCCTAATATAGTGTATGTAGCGGCAATTGGATCTCCTTGGGGAGAACACCCAGAAAGAGGTATTTTTAAAACCACTGATGGTGGTACTACATGGACCAAAATTTTATTTAGTAACAATAAAACTGGAGCTGCAGATCTTGTTATGGATCCTACAAACCCAAATAAACTAATTGCTGCTTTATGGGAACACAAACGTGATCCGTGGTTTTTTAAGTCAGGAGGAAAAGGTTCTGGTCTTTATATTACCCACGATGGAGGAAAAAATTGGGAAAAGCGTACTGATATAGATGGTCTTCCTAAAGGTGACTTAGGAAGAATAGGGCTAGCTATTGCAGCTAATAAACCCGATATTGTTTATGCCTTGGTAGAAGCAAAAAAGAATGCTCTTTACAAATCTAAAGATGGAGGTTTTAAATGGGAAAAAGTTAATGATAAAAATGATATCGGAAATCGCCCTTTTTATTACTCAGATATATTTGTTGACCCTCAAAATGAAAACAGAATTTACTCTGTTTTTACTTATGTAAATGTTTCGGAAGATGGAGGAAAAAACTTCACACAGTTAATGCCTGCTTATGGAGTAGATAATGGTGTGCACCCTGATCACCATGCCTGGTGGATTCACCCATCCAATGGCAATTATATGATTGATGGTAATGACGGAGGATTAAACATAACTCGCGATGGTGGTAAAACCTGGCGTTTTATTGGTAATCTGCCAGTAGCACAATTTTACCACATTAATGTCGATAATGAATTTCCTTATAATGTATATGGAGGGATGCAGGATAATGGTAGCTGGAGAGGTCCTGCATATGTATGGAGAGCTCAGGGAATACGAAACTCATATTGGCAGGAAATATCTTTTGGTGATGGATTTGATGTAGTACCTGACAAAGACGATTCGAGATATGGATGGTCTATGAGTCAACAGGGATATGTAAGTAGATACGATTGGATAACGGGAAATAATTATACTGTTAGACCTACGCATACAGATCCGAAAATAGAATTAAGATTTAATTGGAATGCCGCCATTAATATAGATCCATTTGATAACAATATTATTTATTTTGGAAGTCAATTTGTACATAAAAGTACCGACAAAGGGTTAACTTGGGAGGTAATCTCTCCTGACCTAACCACCAATGATCCTGAAAAACAAAAACAAAGTGAAAGCGGTGGATTAACTATGGATGCCACTGGAGCAGAAAATCATTGCACTATTTTGGTTGTAGAGCCTTCTTCTTTAGAACAAAATATGCTTTGGGCAGCTACAGATGACGGACGCGTGCATATCACCAAAAACGGGGGAACTGACTGGACAGACGTTTCTTCTAATATAAAAGGGCTTCCTAAAGGTAGCTGGATTGTACAAATCAAAGCTTCTTATAAAAAGAAAGGAGAAGCATTATTGGTTGCCAACGACTATAGGAGGTTTAACTACACTCCTTATGCTTATAGAACTACAGATTATGGAAAAACCTGGAATCGTATTGTAGATCAAAACGATGTAAAAAGTTATGCCCTAAGTATTGTTGAAGACCCACTAGAAAAGAATCTGCTTTTTTTAGGTACAGATGATGGACTATATGTTTCTCTTAACGCTGGTAATAATTGGATTAAATGGACCAAAGGATTCCCTACAGTCCCCGTAAAAGATTTAGTAATACAACCAAGAGAACATGATTTGGTAATTGGTACATTTGGTAGAGCAGCATGGGTCTTGGATGATATCAGACCTTTGAGAGCCCTGGCTAAAAACAGTACTATTTTAACTCAAAAACTACATCTTTTTGATCCTCCAATAGCCTACCAGGCATCATACCAACAACCTACTGGTAGCCGTTTTGGAGGGGATGCTCTTTATAATGGTGAAAATCGTGATTATGGAGCACTAATTTCGTATTACCTTCAAGTAGAAAAGAAAACTAAAAAAGAATCTGATAAAGATGAAGAGAAAAATGATGATGAAGTGGATGAAAAAGACGAAGCCAAAGTAAAATGGGATTCTATTCGATTAAAAATTTATGATAAGGATCGTTTGGTTAGAACTTTAAAAAGAAAAACTCCGGATTCTACAGGTATTCATAAAATAAATTGGGCTATGAATGAAAAAGGAGTTCATCAACCTTCTAGAAAAGTTCAAAAACATGATACAGAGCCCGGTGGAGTAGCTGTCAAACCAGGAAAATATAAGCTTGTATTAGAATATGGAGATCAGAAATCTGAAACGATGATAACCGTTCAATCTGATCCAAGATTACAAATATCTCAGAAAAATATTAACGAAGTTTATACCGCTTCTAAAGATCTGGAAAAAATGACGCAAATAGCAGCAGATGCTGTAAAACAACTTGCAGAAAGCAAAGAAACAGCATCAAAATATCAGAAAGAACTTCAGAAGCTTGATAAAAAGAAATTTAAAGACCAGATCAAATTATCAAAGGACATTTCTAAAAAAATCGATAGTGTAATGGCTTTTTATATTGGAAAAGAAGATAAACGCCAGGGAATTACCCGAAATCCTGAAGTTACTGTTATGCAACGCATGGGCACAGCAAACTGGTATGTAAATAGTCGCCAAACAGGATTAACCTCAACAGAAAATACTTTGATAAAACAGGCAAAAGATGCACTTAGTGATGCCCTACAAAAAACAAATGTATTTTTTGACAAACAATGGAAACCCTACAAAGAAAAAATTGAGAAATTAGAGACTTCTCCTTTTAAGGAAATAAAACAATTCAATATAGACAACTAAACAAATCAGTATACTTATGAAAAAACTAATCACACTTAGTTTAGGTGTACTCCTTCTCTATTCTTGTAAACAAGAAAAGAAAGAAGAAGTAGCACAACCCGTTCCCGTTACAATTGATCAGTATTCTATTGAGCAATTTATGGATAATGAAAATGCCTTTGCAAATGGATTTTCTCCGGATAAATCCGAAGTATTAATGACCAGTAACAGGTCTGGGATTTATAATATGTATACCGTATCTGCCCAAGGAGGAGAACTAACTCCAATTACCGCTTCTGATAGCTCTTCTGTTTACGGAATCTCATATTTTCCTGAAGATGATAGAATTTTATTTAGAATGGATGGCAATGGTGATGAAGTTTTCAAAATCTTTGTTAAGGACAGCTCTGGTATAAAACGTCTGACTCCAGAGAAAAACGTGAGAGCTTTGTTTAGAGGATGGGCAAAGGATGGTAAAAGCTTCTTTTACGGTAGTAATGAAAGAGATCCTAAGTTTATGGATCACTATGAAATGGACATTACTGATTTCTCTTCTAAATTAATATATCAAAATACTGATGGAATGGATTTTGGAGGAATGTCTGAAGATAGAAAGTATATTGTTTTAAGAAAAGCAGTAACTACTAACGACAATGATCTTTTTATCCTTAATACCGAAACCAAAGAAAAAACTAAAATCAATGAAAAGATAAGTAGTAACTCTCCTGAAGATTTTTCACCAGATGGAAAGTCTTTTTATTATACAACAGATGATAATGCAGAGTTCAATTACCTTATGAAATACAATCTTGCAGATGGCACTAAAGAGAAGGTGATAGAAAAAAAATGGGATATTTCTGGGTTCTATTTTACTCGAAACGGAAAATATCAAATCATGTTTACCAATGAAGATGCAAAAACTGTCATTGAAGTAAAAGAAGTTGCTACTGGTACTACTATTGATTTTCCGGCAATAGAAAACCAACAAATTAACAGCGCCCGTTTTTCTAGAGATGAGTCGATGGCTATACTTAGTATCGGTGGGTCAAACACTCCTTCAAATTCATACTCATATAATCTTGCTACTAAAGAGTATCATAAACTGACAGATGTTTTAAACAAAGATATCAACCCTGATCATCTTGTAACAGCAGAAGTAGTACGGTATAAATCTTTTGATGGATTAGAAATCCCTGCAATATATTATAAACCAAAGCAAGCCTCTGTAGATACAAAGGTACCTGCATTAGTGTGGGTGCATGGTGGTCCTGGTGGGCAATCCAGACAAAGATTTAGCTCTATCATCCAATACCTTGTAAATCATGGTTACGCAGTATTAGCAGTTAATAACAGAGGAAGTAGTGGTTATGGAAAAACATTCTTTAAAATGGATGACCAAAACCACGGTGATAAAGACTTAAAAGATTGTGTTGCTGGTAAAGACTGGTTAGCCAAACAGGAAATCATTGACTCTAATAAAATTGGTATTATTGGAGGTTCGTATGGTGGATATATGACAATGGCTGCCCTTACTTATACTCCAGAAGAGTTTAAAGTTGGAGTAAATATTTTTGGAGTTACCAACTGGTTACGAACTTTAAAAAGTATTCCGCCATGGTGGGAATCTTTTAAAGAAGCATTATACACAGAAATGGGTAATCCTAATACTGCAGACTCTGTTCGATTACGAAAAATATCTCCTCTTTTTCATACTGAAAAAGTTACAAAACCATTAATTGTACTTCAGGGAGCAAAAGACCCTAGAGTACTTAAAGTAGAGTCTGATGAAATTGTCGCAGGGGTTAAAAAAAATGGTGTTCCTGTAGAGTATGTATTATTTGAAGACGAAGGTCATGGTTTTGTTAAAAAAGAAAACCAGATAGAAGCGTATGGTAGAGTTCTTAAGTTTTTGGATAAATATCTAAAAGGTGGAGACCCTCAAACAATTAATGATGGTAAAACGGAGTCAACCAAAATTGATTCTGAATCTTAAATAGAATTAGCCTGTCTATAAAGTTTACATAGAACCATATATACAGGCTATGTACTTATCAAAGATTGATTTTAATATGTAAGATTCGCAAGCATCCTTTCATTTTATAATCACTAAAAACACAATAACTCCCAAGACCGTAAAAGTCTTGGGAGTTATTTTTTTAATAAACTTTCTTCGTTATAGTATCTATAAGTTAATTTTATTCCTGAATACGTTCTTTATCTTCCCTATCAACAACATACAAACACTTATCGCTCAAAAAGGTTTTCAATAGAACTCAGGTTAATAATAAAGCAATTGCTTTAATCACACCACCAGCATCCATTGTCTATAAATGCCCAAAAGAAATCAAAAGTGTTCCATCCACCAAATTCATTTCCGCACCAACTTATTCTCTGAGATGTTACGGGTCTACCATTATTTAAAACTCCTTCAAACATAAATACTGGTTCATTTTCATACTTATGCCAAACATGAATTATTTTCCCATTAATCAAATGTTCTGCATATGCTGTCCCGGTAAATTTAGCCTCGACAATTTGATATTTTTTCAGATCATTTTTGGTGATATTTAGATCTTTTAGGAAAGAGCCTAAAGAAGTTCCTCTGCCAACAGCATAATCTTTTATATTAATAGTGCCATAATCTTCATGATAATCTAAAACAATTTCATTCCCTTTAAAAGGTACTCTTGCTTCTCCATGTTCAAAATTACTTCTATCAACTTCATAAACTCCTGCTGGAATAATTATTTCCTGCATCCCTAGTTCTCTACTTAAATTACTTCGTAGCACTACATCTTCGGGAACATTAAAACTACGTTCTTCTAAACTTCTTGAGAACACCATATGTAACTGGTCTCCTTCTATGCGAAATGCGATAACTCCACTATCAAGATCGTTATTCCCTTC
The DNA here is from genome assembly GCF_002895435.1 of Aquimarina sediminis. Taxonomy (GTDB): domain Bacteria; phylum Bacteroidota; class Bacteroidia; order Flavobacteriales; family Flavobacteriaceae; genus Aquimarina; species Aquimarina sediminis. The sequence goes on along the minus strand of NZ_POYJ01000005.1, from coordinate 38,165 downwards.
TAACAAAGTATCAAAAGCTTTATGCAATTCATTTACATAACCTGTTCCTCCCGATCCAGAGTTATTTATGGAGCCCCAACCAATTACTATATCTCCATCGCCATCTGTAAAACATACTCCAGGTCCTGTTGCACAAGACCCAAAACTAAACCTCCAATCCATAGCTAAAGCCCAGGGAGCTGTATGAATTCCTGAATGTTTATGGGTTATTGATTCATTTTGAGGAATCGTAGCTTCGTCTTCTTTTACACAACTAAATACTATGGAAAGCATCAAGATTGTAATCGCTATATATTTTATTTTATTTTTCATCTGTTTATTTTTATTGTTAGTATAAAACCAGCATATATGCTGACTTACGAAAGAGAAATTCATCAAACACTATAATGGTTCACTTTCAGAAATGATTATTATTTGTTTATGGGAAATAGATAGGGATTAGTACCAACACCAAGCTCCATATGAAGAAACCTGATCATTCCACGATGTTCTCCACCACCACCATCCAGAAAGTGTATACCATTGCAGGTTTGGTATCCAGAAAAGAGATGTTGTATAGTCCTCCATATAGAAGTTAAGAGATTTACCTCCATAACATATATGTTCTCTAAGTGTAAGAAATCCTTTGGTATTAATCGGTATTCCCATCTTAATGGAAGATAAATTATCATTATAAGTTGACCCTACCCAATGGTTACCAGTAGCGCGGGTAGAAGTTCTTCTCATACCCAACATCTCCGTATTGTAATATGCGTGTTTATAAAAATAGAAGCTACCATAGCCTAAATAATTAAAACTAGAACAAGCTCCCTTGATGTTTTTGTTTTTAAAATTTTCTTTAGGTAATTGCCCTTTGTTTTCCAAGTACTGATTCATTTCCTGATCTGTATCGAATACTTTTATTGAGATCTCTTTACTGTCCATCACTGGTTTTTCAAAAAGTAATGCTTTTGGACTATCTTCTCTACCAAAAATAGTTCTTGCCATATCCACATCTCCTGATGTTTTAATAACATTTCTTTCTTTTTCATTTAGAGTATAAGTCACATTAAATTCTTTCCCCTGATAATAATAAGTATGGGAGATATCTACTATCCCTTCCTCCTGTTTTATATTTTCAATTTCATCATTAGCTTCTACTTTTGCTGTTACTACAGAATCATCTGTTTCACATCCAGAAATAAAAAACGATACTAAGGTGACGACTAGTAATCTTCTAAGTTTTTTTTTCATGATTTTGTGATTTTAATAGTACCCTACTCTTTTATAGGTTTTTCGGGTTACACCTTTTGTCTCAATTAAATATCAGAATTCAATTGATGTTGGTTTGACAAGAAGGATGTATTAGTTTATTTATAAAAACTAGACACATACTTCAAAAGTTTAATTAGATCGATCTACTACTAAGTGTAGAAACCTGATTTTCATTACCCAAAAAAGAGTGAATTGTTTTTCTTTTTCGGGAAAATAATCTGTTGTCCTCTTTTTATCAGAACTATTCCTTTAACATAAAAACTCACGCGAAGAAAGCTCCTAATGCTATTTACAATAGAAACTTTATTTTTCATTTTACAGATTCTAATTAACTAGCATGATGTTTTGAATGAATAATGATATCCATAGCAACATTTACCAGTTTTAATTTTATGAAAATTGACTTTTATCATCATTGTATGATAAACAGTTGACCCGCAATACGTCGCAGAATTACCTACATTATATAGTTTGGTCCCCAACAACCGTGACCAGATTCCGTACTTTCCATTTTTCTTTTTAATATCAAGTTCTAAATATTCTTTTGACTGCGTCTCTGATGTGTAGGTAACGGTTGCTCCAATCACGTTAGCAGCGGCATATGCATAATGTCTGTAATTTCCAGAACTTGCTTTTTCCTCATTTCCAAAAACTGAAGGATAGACAGCAAATGAATTAACATCATCGATGAATTTTGTGCCTTTAATATATACCAAAACAGAGTTCTTAAAAAGGTTTTCTCTAGAACCATATTCTTCGTCCCCTTCTTCTAAAATCTCTGTTTGAATTGAATTTGAAATTGTATTTTTTTCAACTTCTTCAGCGTTATTTATTACAATTTCGAAACTTTCGGTATTAAAACTTTTGGCATTATCTTGTGTATTTGTGAAAATAACAAGATCTACTTCATTTCCTCTTTTATCTTTTATAGTTAAACTTCTACTATAACTGTAGTTTTTTCCAATTTCAAAATTATCGCTCCTTTCATTAGTTACTGATTCATTTTGAGGAATAGTAACTTCATCCTCTTTTTCACATGCAAGCATTACAGAAAGCATAAGGATTGTAATTGCGATATAATTTATTCTAATTTTCATGATTTTGCGATTTTAACAGTACCCTACTCTTTTATAGGTTTTTCGGGATACACCTTTTGTTTCAATTAAATATCAGAATTCAATTGATGTTGGTTTGACAAGAAATATGCACTAGTTTTTATAAAAACTAAACACGTACTCTGGTTCTAATTAGATCGATCTACTACTAAGTGTAGAAACCTGATTTTCATTACCCACAAAAATGAATGAATTGTTTTTTCCTTTAAAACAAATAATCTACTATACTCTACTTATCAGAGTTATATGGAATTAGTTAAATAGAACAATTACTATTGGATAGATACAATTGAGTTGCTCAAAAGCGACCATAGCAGGAGTTTTCTTTTTGAAGATGATGTATCGGGCTTATATTTTTTTCGAAGTTTTTATATTATTCGCCCCATGAGATATTCTTATTACTATCTTAGAATAAGACTTGATACTATTGAAATTTACTTGTAAACCTAAGATTATTTTTCAAACTCAGGATGCCGTAGAGGGTTTATTTTAGATAGCAAAATTTTATCTTACTCTTCTTTAGTCGCTTTAAATTGGGTACTTAAATACACTTGTTTCCAAGTACCGTTTTCATAATTACCTACTTTAAAATTATATGTAGAATCATCTACATACTGCCACATATCGGTAACATAGCTCTCTCCATATTGATATTGATATAAGATATTGTTTCCTTCAGAAAGTACAACTCCCTCTGTTCGACCTCCAAAAACATCGAACTCCCAAAATTTTATGCTATCAGATTTGGCATCAAATTGTCTGATTCCATGGTTTCTTTCTCCCAATTCAGTTTGTTCTTTATTAATAAAACCTATAGAATTGACCACTACGACAGTACTATCTAAAGAATACCTCAATCTTATTTCTTGTTTAAATTTGCTTCCATCTCCCCAATTCCCTTCTGCCTTCCATATTTTCCCCACAAGATTATCGAATAATGAAAGTTTAGAATCTTGACCACACATAATCAATGGTAGTACTAAGATTAACAAAAAACCCTTATTTTTTATAACAGTCGACATATTTTAGTAATGATTTTGTTTTCTTTATAACTAAGATAGCTAAAAGTCGAAAAAACATTTACTATAAGGAAGTATCTTAACAAATTTTTGAAGTACTAAGCTTCTATTTCATTAATAAAACCTTTGGTTTTCGCATTTATGCGCATCCCAGCGTTTTTCAAGAAAGTCCATCAACTTACTTTTAGAAGCTAAATTTTTGCTAGCCTTGAATTCTCCTCCATAAGCTTGTTGATTACTGCACCCTAGCATAGTTTCTCCTCTTAAGGCATATTTAATACCTCCTTCATACATTATTATTTTCATTGTTCCCGGATCCATTCCTCCTCTACAAATCGAGACATAAGGCATACTAATTTCAGAAATACCATCATTATCGATATCAGTTATCGTTGTAGCTTTTGGAATAAATCCTGTAAACCAATCTACACCAAAACATTCGGTATAGTCATAAATTCTCCAACTTTGACTAAAAGCTGATTCTTTATTCTTTTTTTCGAATAAATATGCTCTTAGTTCTGATTTATCCTGAAGCATATAGCTAGTTGAGTCTTTGTCATAATCTCTCCAGATAAAGTGTCCCGTTACAGTCTGGATCAAAATTTTCTCACCAGATACATCTTTCCATTTTAGCGAGGACACCACCGTTCCTCTAAAATCAAGATATTTAGGAATATCATCATATCGTAATGAATCTATCTTAATAGTGGTATCTGAATTTTGCTTGTCCCAAATATCTAACCATAAATCAGGTTCAAGTTCTCTAAATTTTCTAATATGGGTTTCAGATTGTCCATAAATTACATTTGCCGTAATAAAAGCGAGTATGATTGTGATGAACTTCATTTTTCTAGTTATGGATATAGTTTATTCTTTAATATAAGTTTACTGATCTACTACATTGTCTAATTTGACCTTGCGAACATTTTGTAATGAGCCTTTTAAGGAATTCAAATTTCCTTTTAAGTCATATTTTTTCCCATTCATTTTAACATAAACCCCGATCTCTTTTACTTTATTGCCCTCTCTATGTTCATATATTTGATAAACCACATTCTTATTATTAAACGTCAGAGCACTTTCTGTCTTATTAATTCTAAAATCAGGATTTTTGTAAATAGCTTCAATCGGATACGAAAACTCAACGACTTTATTAGGTTTAAGGAGCACATAATTTAATTCTCTATCGTTTATAGTAAATAGTACTACTCTTTTTTGATTTTTGGTTAATTCAAACGACATGATCTCTACGACTTCATTAAAATCAATAGTAGTTTCGTTACTTTCTATCATTTTGCTACCGTGCCGTTCAATTGTTTTTGTTGTCAGGTAAGGAAGATCTGTAGCATCTTCTTCTATAATTAATACTGGTTTTGGAACTCCATCTATTACTTCGAATTTTGAAAACTGATGCCAACAACAACCGCTTTTGGTCATTGTATCAATCGTTTTGGTCTCTTTATCTACCCGAAACATACCACAATATTCTTGTGCTAACCTTGTAAATTCTGGGCTATGTATTAGCTGGTTATTTTTTTCGAGGTATACCTGAAATGAGGGACCATGATAACAACTAAATTGTCCATCTAGTATGGCCAAATCTTTATCTCCATCAAAATCAAAGTCTTGACTAATAATTATACTTTGTTCTCCATAAGGTAATTCTAAAACATTTGTAGCTACATTTCCATCTTTATCTATATCAAAAGTCAATTCGTCGGATTCAATTTTTATGATTTCTTTAGCTCTTGCTTTTTCTATGATAGTAATAGTGCCCGTTTTAAACACTTCATCTTCAGAACCTGATGCTATTACAAGTTTACCCTTGTACCTATCTGAAAATCCATCGATAACATACTCTGTTTGCCCAAAAACGGATAGTGAAAGTAAGAAGGAAAAAAAGTATAAATATTTTCTCATAGTGTTATACTATTGTATTGCTTTAAGTTTGGGTGTCGAAGATATCTATTTTTTAGACTAAGTCGATTAAAGTCTTTCTAATTGTTTTTTTGTCTTTATCAGATTTTATAGCACTAAGATCAATTTCTAATTTAGTTGATCCTTTTGTTATAAGCACCACTTTATCCTCTTTACCTTGTACTTTATCAATATCTGATATGTGTATTGTATTAACCGAATCTGATGCTTTTGTTCGATACACTAATTGACCTTGAGAAACTTTGATAAAAAGTTTCCTGGCTTGATTAACAAACTTTCTCGATCGAATAATTAAGTACACACCGATTGCAATCCCTAATGGCTTATCCCAATCTCCAGGAAATTCTATTATAAATTGATTTGTTTGGAGGTAACTATATAGATTATAGCTAAAAGTGAGGATTAGGAAAACTCCTGTTATGACAAACAAATACATCGTTCTGGTAGATCCTTTTTTTATAATATAATTCATTTGTTTATGTTTTAGACTTTCGTCACATACAATACCACGCTATAAACAAAACTATGATTTTTTCTTATTGATCACTCAAGGTATACTTTAGAATAGTTTTGGGTATTAAACTTTTGTATAACACCTACGTTTTTCGACAGGCAACATTACCACATCAGTATGGGTTCTTCTTTCCATAGGATTAATCTAAACTCTTCAAAATGATTACCATCTCCTATAGTATGATTATCTCTATGTCCTTTTCCTAGTCTAAGCTTATGAATCATTCCTGAACAAGAACCAACCCACAAGGTTTTCTCATCATCAGAAATTGTGAGGCTACTTATGGTTGATCCTAAAAAATGTCTCCATACACATTTTCCTTCTTTATCAAAAGCTTTAATATATCCATACGCATCTCCAAGAATATAGTATTCTTTTGTGGTTAGACCTGTATATACTCTCATTCCATCATCTATTACCTTATAGGTTTCACTTTCTTCATAGGCTTCTATTTTTAGTCCAGTTATAGTATCTGTATCTACTCCAATTGTAATTCCGTTATAAAAATGACATGAATTTGTTATCAATTGTGAGTCATCTTTTGAAAACAAGCAGTAATGAGGGTATGATGATTGGGGTCCGATCTCTCCTATTTGCTCCCCTTTTACATTTAGTATTCTATGGTCAGCACCTTGATCTCCTACTACAATAAATTGGTTATCATTTGATAGTGTTGCATTTTCCATATCTATATATGGATCCCATTCTTCATCTTCGGGATCAGGTATCGGGTGAATCATTTCTTCATGTGATTTTGAAATTATATAGATCCCCTCTGAAGTTGTCAAAAGTAGTTTTAACCCATCATTAAAAGGAATAAGTTCTGTAACTCCAATATCTTTGGTTTGATCTAGAATAAAAGTTTCTATAATTTCCCCTTCCCACCCTTGTGTTGTGGCAATTCGATTATTGGCTAGTATTGCAAAGACATTATTTTTCTTTGATTTTCCTATGGCTCTAATAGACGAATCCAGTTCAATTGTTTTGTTCTCATTAAGAATATAAGCTTGTCTATTTTGATATGCAGTTCCAACTAAAAAGATAATTTTTTCATTATTGATAAAATGTAGTTGTTCTATATTCTGACTTTTTTTCTGCAAGAGTTTGATTAGTGGTGAATGTGCGGGTGGGTAGTTTGTTCTAAACTCTTCTACGGTACCATTTTCATTGGCTTCTTTTAATAATCTATATACCTCATCAGCCAGGTACCCCCTTTCATCTTTGGGTTCTTCTCCTTTCCACTTATCCCAGCCATGTTTTTCTCCAAATGCTACCATTTCATTTATCCCAGTTGCATATGTATTGCCTAGAGTATTCCATTCTTCTTTTGTAGTATTCTGAATTTTCTTTTTATTAAAAAAACTAAATTTCATTTATCTGTTTTTAATTAAGTATGATGTACGCCAATAAGTTGTTTTGCAATTACCAAATAGCTATCGTTTTTCTAAAATCAGAATCTCCACTTACTGTGATAACTAGTTTTGAAGGGATAAAACTTTTCCCTTTATATTTAGGTGTTCCAGAATAGCTTAACCTTTTGCCATTCATTAATTCCTTTTCAATCTTTTTATCAAATCGTTCTTTCAGTCCTAGAGCAAATTTTGGGGCATACAGAGTGTTTAATGAGTTATCTTGCCCTCCAAATACTATAGGCATTAAATACATTTTGACAAGCTCTCCTTTTTCATATAATTCAATAGCTTTTTCATTACTATCTATTGTACTGAAATCTAATTTCCCTCGATTTGCAGATGTAGAGCTTTTACTTTTTTTTAACCAACCAAACATGCTTCTAATGTTAATGTCCTACAATTTCTAATTGTTACCATCAATTATATAAAAAGATGTATTTATAACAACAAAACTATCGATTATTCATATCTACTACTACCCTATTTTCAGGGGAATTGCACAGCTGTTTTTAGGTATAAACACTGCTATGTAATATTATGCATGGATAATTTTTGAAACAGAAGAAGAAAAGTATCTTTAACTCTAATTCGATACAAAGTTTTTTTAGGACAATACCCTTTTAAGCTCTACTATTCGCTTGCGAGTTACTACAAACTCTTTACCTGTGTTTAATGAAAGGATATACTTTTCATTCTCCCAATACGAATAGCTTTTTATTGCAGAAATATTCACAATTACGGATCTATTGATTCTTGCAAAATGTTTTTTACACAGTAAATTCTCTAGAGTAGTAAGGTTTAATTCAATTTTGAATTCTTTTTCATTAGAGTTTACAACATAATTCCTTCCAATTTTCTCAAAAAAGGTTATTTCTTTTAAAGTCAAGGGTATTTTGCCCAAAGGACCTTTTACTTCCAGCTCCTTAGATAATGGATCTCTTCGATAGCTCATGAAACTCAGTAATAAAACACCATTAATTCCTAGGTAAGTAACAAAGATAGTTCTATATATAATCGTCCATACATTTACTTCATCCAAACTATTTTTATGCCACGCAAAAAAATAAGTCAAAAGTATATATGCAACACAGGAAACCCCTGCAACGAGTAATAAATTTGCTTGAAAACGAATGTATTCTTTTCTCCCAACTGGTAATTTATCAATTCTCAAAATCGCACTACTACCGCGATAAATTTCAAAAACAAATATCAAAAGCATCATAGACCAGATCGAATTTTCTAAAAAGGTAGTAAATACAAATTCCTTACTACAAACTGGAATATTACCCCAAAAAGGTGAAATAACATTATTATGACTACATAGGTTTACAAATTCTGGTAATAATAAGAGTACGTAACATCCTAATATATATATTGGATTTCTAAGAAATTGAAAATGTATTTTTCTTTGCATTTTTTACATCATATTTGGGTACAAAAAACCCCTATTTGGTGGTTTAATGGGCACTGTACGAAAATAAGTAAATGATATTCTAATATATTTGAGGCATGAGTTAAGATATTCCCAAAACTTATATCCTTAATCAATAAGTATCAATTATCACAAAAAAATCAATGAGAAAAATTAACGCGCTACAAAAAATCACATTATTAATTTTTGCCCTAATCATTTATTCGTCTTGTAATAATCCAAAAACTACCTCTCAGATTGTTTTTGAAAATTTGCAGAAAGAATATGGTTTTAGCGAGACTTTAAAAAAGTTTAGAGTAAAGTATAAATCTATAAGCCCGTTTTCACATCAAAGTTATGATTACAAGCACCCTGAAGATCCCATTAATGGTTATAACACATCCACTACCGAAATAGACCTAGAAAATGAGCAATTTTACAGTCATAATAAAGGTTTTTATCCCGGTGAGTTTTTATTCGAATTCTTTCATTTTCAAAAAGACTCTCTTGTCATATCCTATGATGTAAATGGTGTTCTTATAGGGAAACAAGTTGAAGTCGGAGAAGATACTTTTAGTAATGTTAAAAAAAGGGCTACAAGTTTTCTTGATTTTACAAATGTTTCAGACTTACTTACCTACCAAAAGCAAGGGGATTCTATAGAAACAATTCTTAGCAAAGAAAAAAACGAGGCTGTTATAAAACATATGGACAAGGATTCTTCTATAAATATTTACACATTTAAAATGAATCCTACTCAGTTACTTTCTATAGAAAGTAAAGCAAAAAACACTAAAACTGTATTTAGTAATTATAAGGACGTAAATGGTATTTCGTTTGCTCATAGTGTAGATGTATACAGATCGGATAACTTGCAAAGGCAGTATGTAATTGAAGAGTTAAACAAGATCACCAAAGTCGACCCTAATAAACTAGTTATTCCTGAGGGCTATATCGTACCTAATAAAGAAAAGGTGCAAGAACAGAGTAAAGTTATAGAAATAGCAAAAAACTTATATCTAATTACTACTCCAGATGGTGGTAGAAATATGCTTTTTAAGGTTACTGATAAAAGCATCACAGTTTTTGGTGCTCCTATCTCGGATAAAGTTTCTAAAAATGTTATTTCATTGATTGAAGATAAATTTCCTAACAAAAACATTGATTATGTATATGTTACCCATTCTCATCATGATCATATTGGGGGGCTTAATGCGTATGCTCAACAAAATGTAACGATTCTGGCAGACAGTTATACTATTGAGGCAATTAAAGCATATCCAAGATTTGAAAAGGATATCAATAAATTTAAATTCTCTCCTATTAGACATAATCAGATTCTAAATGATGTACAATTTTTTATACCCAAAAACTCACACAGTCTAGGGCAAAGTTTTGCATACTTCACAGATTCTCAAATTATATATGAAGGTGATTTTTTAGAGGTTCCATTTGATAACACGATCCCCACCTATATGTCTAAAGTAGAAAAAGAATTTGTAGAATTTGTAAGAAAGGAAAAATTAAAGATTAAAAGAATAGTTGGGAACCATAGAAATGCAAATATATCTCTAGAAACTATGAACGCATACTATGATTCTAATACAACAAAGAAGTAATATCCTAATACGTTTGCAAACAAATGTATGAATCAAAACCATAGAATAGTTTTCTATAAAAAGACATGACATAAGAAAGGCTGCTTTTACAAGCAGCCTTTCTTTGTAGGACCAAAACTTATTATTTATTAAAATTTATTTTATAAAAATCTTTTGAGTAAGTGTTTTTGTACCTGTGTTTATTTGTACAAAATAGATACCCGTAGATAATTTACTAATATCTATTACTTTTCTTACTACAATTCCTCCTGGAGGTGATTTTAATTCTACTATCTCTAATGCTCTTCCGTTCATATCTTTAATAGTAATATGAGCAGAAGATGATTTTAGGTTACTAATTTCTAGATTAAGTAGATTTTTTGCTGGATTAGGATAAGTTATAAAACTTAGATCTCCTCCCAAAGCTGGTCCCTCTCCATCAAAAGAAGTAAAGGCCGCTCCACAAGGTCCTAAATTTTTCCAACCTGTTGCTGTTCTTTCATATAACGATCCATTATAAGTTACTCGATCTCCAACACTATAATTAACAGTAGAAGACCAAGGCGCTACACCAGCACAAGGATCACCTGTAGTAGTACATGGACCAAGGTTTTGCCATCCACTAGCTGTACGCTCGTATAGGTTACCATTATATGTTACCCTATCACCAATACTATAATTAACATTAGGTGACCATGGCGCTACACCATCGCAATTACCACCACCACTACTACAGTTTCCTGAAGAGTTATAGGTAGTCTGATTACAAGCGATAGTAAAATTATCAACTGTTTCTCCAGATGATTTTTTGGCTTGCCATGCACTTCCTACCGTAGTATTTGCTGCATAAGAACCTCCTGCATTAGCAGACCCTTGTAAAGAGTTGTTTCGGTAGTACTGTAATGTACAATCTGTGTTATTTGTAAAAGTTACAGATATTGGATCACCAGATGAGCAACCACCACCATTACAAGTTTGTAGACAACTAGAATTACCAATATAATTCTGGATCACATTACGTGGTTGCGAACCAAATCCTTTGTTGAAATTTACTCCAACACTAGTATTAGGGCAATAGCTCATTATGGTTCCTCCACCAGAAGGGTTTCCTGGTATACTACAATTTCCTTCTGTAAAACCGGCACAACCATCTATGGCAGTATTATTACCGTTCCACACACAGGCATGTGTATGTCTTGATCCTACATTATGACCTAGCTCATGCGAGACAAGGAATACATCAAAAGAGTATGTAGGGATGTTACTATAACTACCTCTAATTCCAGAAACGGCATAATTTCTTGATGAGTTACATAGTGTTCCTATTCCTCCGGCAACACCTCCACTATAGTTATATGTTACAAAATGTCCTAAATCTCCATTAAGACCATTACGGTTTTTATAACTGATATAGCTATCTAGGTTATTGCTAAATGGTTGATTAGAAGTCCATGCCTTAGTTCCTGATAACTTGATCGATATTTGATCATTAGCATATAGAGCAGCTACCTGATTAAACAGACCTTCTATATAATTAGAAGCTCCTTGACTTCCACCTTTATCGTTAACAACATCGGTTCCGATATCAAAAAATACTCTTGGGCATTTTGCAGCTGCACGACTTTTAGGAGTATCTGCTAATTCTTCGATGGTATATCCCTGAGGATCATCCTCTACCTGGCAAGCAAGCTCATATAAAAAACTAATCTCCTTATCTTTATACAAGATATGACTCTTAGAATTCTCTACAGGACCTACTACCATATTACCATCCTGACCTTCGATACTAATAAAACCAGAGATTTTATTGTCATAAAAACTAATTGCAACCAGAGAATTAGGCTGTTCTCTTACCACTCCTCGATAATGTGCAATATTATCACGCTTCAGGGATTTTCCTGATGGCATTTCTATAGCAACATAATCATCTGTTCTTATATTTACTTTTACAAGATCAAGTGACATTGCTGATTTCTGACCAGGAATATCTAAATTCATGGTACTAGGGAAATTCCCCTGTAAGGATTTCATTTTACTCTGATCTATTGCAAACAAAACATAATCCTTTAATCCCTTGGGGACTTGAATTTGGTTTTTTTGTTGATTAATCGAAGTAAATAATTGTGTACTTTCAAAATTCGATCCCAAAGATTTCTGTTGGGCTACTAGTTCACTGGGTTTGTGTAGTTGAGTTTGTGCAAAGCTCATTACCGTAAAAAAGGTAATAGCAATCGCTAGAATACGTTTCATTATGTTAGGTTTAATTTTTGAATATTTAATGGATAGCTATTTGGCCCTACAAATCATCCCTATAAAAATTCAAAAGAGTTTGTGTATCATAAAATTACAAACTTAATGGCAACCTAAAAAAAATATTTTCACTTATTTACAAATAGTAATATTCTTTACTTTCTTTCAATTTGTTTTGAAGCTTACCATCACTCCAATTTGCACTGGTGGCTTATCTAATTTTAAACATTTTCTACTTCGACCATGCTTCGGATATATAAAGAACTACTCAGAACGGTTTGTGTAAAATGTATTTTGATACATTTTACACAAACTGATTAGATATTTTTACTTATTATTCCATTCATAAAAATTAGAACCTTTATTAAGCTCAAATCCTGTTTTTGGATACAAATTATTACCAATTTCATTCACTTTCTCTGTTTCTAAAAACATTCCACAAGCAGACGAATCTGTTACCAACTTTTTTGCTCTTTCAATGAGTTTTATAGAGATTCCTTTTCCTCTAAACTCCGGATTGACAAATAAGTCATTTAATAACCATAGTTTTTTCATTCTTGTTGATGAGAATAAAGGGTATAATTGTACAAAACCTACTAATTTATTTTCATATGTCTCACAAACAAAAATCTCAGAATCTTTATTGTTTAATCGATCAGCAAGAAATTTTTTTGCAGAATCAATGTCTGCTTCTTTTCTATAAAAGACTCTATATCCATCAAACAATTCACTTAATTGCTCTAAATCAGTGCTTTTAATTTCTCTTATTATCATATTTGTTATTTTAATTTTTACTAACGATACATTTTTTACAGTAATACACTCTAATAATATCGCCGTTACGTACTGAAATTACTAGTGTTTCTTTCTGTAGGGAATTATAATAACGTATCAATATACTCTTTGTTAATTATTCATTGTAATTCAATACCTGATTGATATCATAATATTCCCAATCTGTTCTATCTTTGATAAGGTCTACCAAAATATCTTTATGGCCTGCACCATAAATAACTAGAACCCTATCTTCTGGTGTAATGATCCTATTTAGGTTTGTAAAAATTCTTAAATTTCTAGTATACCAACCAGCAACTACATCGGTACCTATATAGCTATTATCAGTTCCAAAAGAAACTAAGTGCTTTAAATAAAAATTCTGATTGTAGTTTTTATCAAATTCGGTACTATTTACAAATCTAATAATATCCAAGACGGTACCTTTGGACATTGATTTTATATCTTTTTCAATGTTTTCAATAAACTTCTTAAACTCTTCTAATTGGGCATATTGATTATTCTGCTTTGCATAGATTATAACGGGTTCTATATCAAACTCTGCTGTAGCATCGATAGGGTATAACTTATCTAGATTCATTCTTTTTGCCAGAGGATAAGAAAGTTGTACAACTTCGCCTGGTATACGCCACTTATCATTTTCACTTACTTCTTTTTCTAATATACCATTACGATAATTATTATAATGTATCTGGCTCCACAAAGTGTCCTCCCTTGGTTTTTCTATTGCAATCTTGGTAGGTTTAAATCGTGCTACCAAATCAATAAGTTGTTTTAGTTCTGCTTGTTTTTTATTTGATAGGATATCTCCCATATCCATATTTACTTCGTCTGCACCGGGATTATGCAAATGAACCATCCCTAAAACTGTTATCACCGGTTTTTGACTCTGGGCAATACAGGGTAAACATAAACAACAAATAGTTATTGTCAAAATTACTTTTTTCATTATTTAAAAATTAAGTAGTTACATTTCATTTGTTTAAAACCTCAGTTCGATTTGGTGTTATCTTACTATCGACAGGTAAAATCAATTGATAGTCATACCCTTCTATAAGGTTTTTTATACGGTGATAGTCTCCATTTGTTGGTAAGGTAACATGTCCTAATTCGATATCTTTGCGTATAGACTCGAGATCAATTATTGTCCATTGATCTCGTTTTGCTTGAATCATAAAATCCCGTAGCCGGTTGAAGTATAAAGGATACTTCTTTAAGTAATCTTCTTCTATCCCATTAGTATTAAAATAGCGATGCCAAGAATTAATGATGGTTGCCTTACTATCATTTTTTGTAGCGATTTCGGTTATAAGATTTCCTAGATCATAACATCTATTAGTCATTATTTTTGAAGCATGTAGATTACCAAATTTTAAAAATACTTTAGGGTTTGCTTCTGTTTCTAACGCTTTATTGTAATGCGATAAAAAATTGGTACGCATATAGCTTATCCTATCAGCATGTGAGTCATCTCTCCATCTAGTATATATGTCCCAACTCATTTCTAAATCTTGAACCATCTTCTTTGTATTTTCTTTCTCTCGAAAGCGATTTAGATATTGCGTTACAATGGAATCTTTTTGTATTTCTTCAAAAAGCTTAATATTAGAATTTGGTAAATTATCCTTTGTATACCAAGAGGTAATTATTTTAGACACCTTTTCTTTTTCTGATTTGATGGTTAGATATTCGGTATCATTTTTAGCCAATGAGAGAAATTCGTCTATAAAAAACAATGTAGATGAATAATACTCTTGATCGAGTCCCCAAATATTCATGTTTCGCTCTCGAATAGCACGAAGAAAATAGGCATCCTCCAAACCATCAAAAAAAGGAATGGGAACCTGATGATCTTCTTCTAAGGCATATTTTGAGGTAAATATTTTTAAGTTCTCTACCGTAGCAGATGGAGGTGAACTAAGCGTCATCAGTTTTTTTGCAGCATACGGACCTACCTCAAAAGCAGTGTGATTAAATCCTTCTTTATGCAATATTGGGATGAGTGCCGCGATTAACTCTGAAGTAACCTTGGAGCCATGTCTCTCGCCAAACATTATAAATTGTGAGTTAGAAATAATATTTTTTAATAGTGCATATCCTTCTCCTGTTATTATAGTATCTGCAAGTGTAAAGTGTCGTGTTTTTGTAGCGATATATGTTGAATCTATACTAGATCCTCCAACCTCAATTTTTGTTTTTGCTTCAATGGTATCCGATGCTTTTTCGCCTTTGCAAGAAAAAAATAAAATTAAACCAATAAGTATTATAAATTGTCTCATTACATTATATATTTGAGACCAAAATAAAAGGGTATCCCTATTAAATATGGTGGATTTACATCTACTCTTATGTTTATCTTATAAATGGGTACAAATTCACTACCTAAAATTTGGTTGTATGGTTTGCCGGGTTTGTATAAAGAAAATAAGGATTGTTACCAGAACCGAATAGATTGAATACTCAAAATAGTATTTTTGACCTATGGTCGTATCAAAATACCGTTGGAAATATCATGTACTGCTAGGTGTATTAATTATTATAATGGACATGTATGGTGATTACATATACAAACAAAAAAACAGCTGGGCGGACTATTTTGAATACCCTCTGTTTTTATATACTCTGGCAATGTATACTACTTTCTTTTGTATCTACATATTAAATTATAAGATATTATGTCCTTTTATACTTTCGCGCAAACGTATATTACAATATATCTCTGGGGTTATTCTATTAGTATTTCTATATGCTGGTATTCGTTATCTACTAGAAGAGGTTTTACTATATTCTATTACCGGATTACATAACTATGGAGATAATTATCGCCATTTTAGATACTATGTCTTTGATAATTCCTATTATGCTTCAAAAAGCTTACTGTTCAGTACCGCAATATATCTTTTCTTTAGATTTGTAGATCATCAAGATGCTATACATCGATTAAAAATTGAAAACAAAAAGGCAGAGTTAAACTTGCTAAAATCACAACTGGATCCTCATTTCCTTTTTAATACACTAAATAGCTTTTATTCAGATCTTATACAGAGTGAGCCCAAAATAGCAACAGATATTCATCGGCTTTCGGGTCTATTACGATTTGTGACTTATGAAACGCAGCAAGAGACTATCTCATTACAAAAGGATCTAAAATTTATTTCGGATTATATATTCTTTTATAAAAAACGATATGAAGATAATCTGGCTGTTGACTATCAAGTACATGGTACTGTAGCTAATCAAAAAATCCCTGCAATGCTATTAATTCATTTTATAGAAAATGTTTTTAAACATGGTATTGTTAACGATTCTTCGGCTCCTGCCACTATCACGATTACAATTCACTCCAAGAACTTGGAGATCCATACCAAAAATAAAAAGGCTCTTTCAGAGAAGTACCTAGAAGAAGGAATTGGATATATGAGTATCCATCAAAGGTTATCTATTCTTTTTAAAAACGATTTTACATTATATCAGAGTGAACAAAAATCTTACTTTGAAGCTTATCTAAAAATACCTATATGAGTAAATCATTACGTTGCCTTATCGTAGACGATGAACCACCAGCAATACGTTTGCTAGAAAATTATGTATCCAAAGTACCTTTTCTAGACCTTATCGCTACCACTACAAAAGCTATAGAAGCACTTAAACAAATCGAAAATGATACTATAGATTTGGTATTTTTGGATATCCAAATGCCAGATTTGTCAGGAATTCAATTATCCAAAATTGTCAAAGATCGGGTACAGATTATTTTCACCACAGCGTATCCTCAGTTTGCTTTAGAGGGATATAACCTGAACGCTATGGATTACTTACTTAAACCTTTTGAATTTGAACGATTTTATCAAGCAGTACTCAAGGTTAAACAAAAAAATATCACTACTGATCAAAATGTATCTGCAAAAGAATATTTATTTGTAAAGACTGATGGTAAAAACAATTACGAAAAGGTCTACCTTGATGATATTTTGTACATAGAAGGCTTAAAAAATTATATTGCCATACATCTGCCACACAAACAAATCATTACCTATAATACATTAAAATATATAGAAAACACATTACCCGAAAGCACATTCATCAAAATCCATAAATCATATATCGTTGCTATGAATCATATTCTCAAAACAGATTCGTTACATGTCTATATTAATGATCAGATACTTCCTATAGGAGATACCTATCGCAAGGATTTTTTTGAAATCATTACCAAAAAGAAATTGTAATTATGATCTTTATAAATCATTTCTTATATAAATCTTAAAGTGAGGTATAGAAGGATTTGTTTATTTTATCTTTACTACTTTTTTTCAACAAATAAATTTAGATTTTCTACAGAATTACATTTTAATTTTGAATACAACTCAAAGCATTTTATAAGATGAACACAAAAAGCTTATTTCTTTTTTTAGTATTATTTTCGACAATAACATTTTCTAACGCTCAGGATAACGGTCAGGATGAACTAGGAGCCTGGTATATGTATTTTGGCACAAATCAGGTAACTGATAAACTGAGTATTCATTCTGAAGCTCAATTTCGGTTTTATGAAACCGCTTCTAGTTTTAATCAATTATTATTGCGTACAGGGTTAAACTATCATATTAGTGATAAAGCAATTGCCACTTTGGGATATGGTTTTATAAGCACCGATGGTACCTTTGAGGATTTACCGGGAGAAGAAAACACTAAGGAACACCGAATCTTTGAGCAATTTATTCTAAAAAACACTGTAGGGAAGTTTAAATTTGAGCACAGATATCGTCTGGAGCAAAGGTTTATTAATACTCAGAATGATGATTTTACAGAACATAGAGCAAGATATCGATTACAACTAACTTATCCTATCAATGAAAAATGGTTCTTGAATGCCTATGACGAAGTTTTTATAAATCTGCAAGAACCTATTTTTGGTCAAAACAGATTGTATGGTGCTGTGGGGTATAATGTAAAATCTAATTTTAGTATACAGCTAGGGTATCTCAAAAATCACTTTACAGGAATCAATTATGACCGATTACAGCTAGGTGTTATTTACAATACTGATTTTAGAAAAAAAGAAAAGCAATAATGAAGATTTCAAAAGAAAAAAATCCAGCTTTAGTATTAATAGATATCCAAAAAGGTTTTGAAGATATCACCCACTGGGGGGGAGAGCGTAATAATCCAGATGCAGAAACCAACATGGAAAAGCTATTAGTATCCTGGAGAAAAAACAATCTCCCAGTATTTCATATCAAACATTGCTCTACCTCTCCTACTTCTCCACTATCAAAAAATAATAGTGGTAATGATTTTATGGATTTTATCGATCCGCAAGACAACGAACCTATAATCGAAAAAGAAGTTAATAGTGCTTTTATAGATACAAACCTCAAAGAGCAATTAGAAACCAAAAAAACAGACACTCTGGTTATCATAGGACTAACTACAGATCATTGTGTATCCACCACCACCAGAATGGCAGGTAATTATGGGTTTGACACCTATCTTATTGAAGATGCGGTGGCAACTTTTAATAAAACAGGAGCTAATGGACAGAACTATAGTGCGCAACTAATACATGACACCGCTATCGCAAGTTTAAAAGATGAGTTTGCCACTGTCCTATCAACAGAGCAGCTTTTGCAACTAATTTCTTAATATAGAGAGGCTATGTCAAAAATTGATTACCAGAATAAACTTATCATACTTAAGGAAATCGATACAAAAGACATACGCACCCCAAATATTCCCATAGATATTTATCTTCAGGAAGCCGAAGATTTATATCTATGGGTTTTGGATGATAAAGAGGCATTACTAAAAATTAACCTGGAT
Organism: Aquimarina sediminis; assembly: GCF_002895435.1. Taxonomy (GTDB): domain Bacteria; phylum Bacteroidota; class Bacteroidia; order Flavobacteriales; family Flavobacteriaceae; genus Aquimarina; species Aquimarina sediminis. Next base: position 19,036 of record NZ_POYJ01000005.1, on the reverse strand, counting down.
TGGAAACACCATGTAGAAGATCTAACTGCCCGTGCAGGAGCACTAAGACATGCCCAGGCAATATGGGTAAACAGAAAAAATGGGCAAGAAAAACCCCAAAAACTATGGAAAGAAAAACTTCTCGTAGCAAAAGAATTACGAGCAGAGTTACTTGCTGATTTTAGGTATGCTTATCGTAATCAAAAAAATGCCTTGAGTGCCATTAGAGCTATAGCCAAAGGAAATAGTTTTGCAGATTTGATCCAGGATCTTAGTAATCTTGATATTTTAGGAAAGTCGTATCCTACAGAACTAGAGCATATCAATTTTGATGTTCAAAAACTCGATCTTGCCGGTCAATTATCCTCAGAAATAGCAAAACTGCTGGCGCTGGCTAATAATGCTACCGCTCAGAATAGTAATATTGTAAAAATAAGAAACCAGGCATATACTCATCTAAAAGAGTCGGTAGACGAAATTCGTAATGCCGGCAAGTATATTTTTAGAAATAATCCCAATCGATTTAAAGGATATATCAGTAGACACAGAAAAGCTTAGCTCCTATTATAACTAATCCCGGGACTATTTTAGTAACTCACCATACTTGCTATTATGCTCACCATGGCATTTGTCATACTCATCACAATAAATATATTGCTCACCATAATTATTCATATACTCACCATTCATAATATCATGCTCACCATACTATATTTTATGCTCCCCATTACGGGAATTATATGATTTAATCTGAGGAATAGTACATTTACTATAGTGAGTACTATAAAACACATAGGTGATACATATTGTTTTCTGGGGAACACTATACTTCTCTGTTAATCTTACAATATGGATATTCAGAATACATTATAATTTCGAAACACTATTCATGGCATAAACATTGTGGCTTAACAGATCGCACAGTAAGCACTTTATGAAGTTATACATTATGAAAAACAAAATAGTTCTAATACTCTTTATCGTATTTATAAGTTCGTTTTCCTATGGGCAAAACTCTTATAAATACACTCAACCTACACTACTTAATGATGGTTGGGAAACCAATAGCCTAAAATCACTGGATATTGATTCTACAAGAATTTATCAACTGTTCAATCAGCTACAAAATGGTAAACATAAAATTCATAGTGCCTTATTAATAAAAAATAATCAGGTTATTATCGAAGAATATTTTGGTAACAATAATGCTGGTATGCAACATGATCTTCGCTCAGTGAGTAAAAGTATCAGATCAATTTTGTTGGGAATTGCAATCGATAAAGGAATTATTGACAATATAGATGATCCAATAACCAAATATCTCAAAAACCCTGTTGCCAAGAAGAACCTGGATACGCGAAAAGATAAAATCACCATAAGACACCTAATCACCATGTCTACCGGCTTGGATTGCAATGACTGGGATAAAAACTCAAAAGGTCAAGAAGATAAGGTGTATAAAAAGAAAGATTGGTTACAATACACTCTTGATTTACCCATGATCAATGATCCGGGAACTGTTTCTGATTATTGTTCAATGGGTGTTCTTTTAATGTCTGAAATCATCAGTCAAGCTTCAGGAATGACTATTGATAAATTCGCCCAAGAGCATTTATTTAGACCTCTGGACATCAACAATGTTAGTTGGGGACACACAGCTAATAAAAAAGTGATCCCTTCAGCCAAAAGAATTAATATGACGCCTCGGGATATGGCAAAAATTGGCAAGCTTATACTACAAGAAGGGCTATGGAATGATCAGCAAATCGTATCCAAAAAATGGATTGAAGAGGCTACCACTCCCAAAACCAAAATCACAGGAATTGATTACGGTTTTTTATGGTGGAACATCCCTTTCCGATTAGATAATAACGTATATACGTCCAAAACAGCCACTGGAAATGGAGGGCAGTATATCATAGTTTTTCCTAAACTAAGTATTATTGCTGTATTTACTGGTGGAGCTTACAATTCTCAAGAAGATAAGTTACCCTTTGCTATTATAAAAGACGTTTTCTTACCCGCTTTTGCTTTGCAGGAGTGATATTCAACATCAGTAATCTACTAACATACATTCATAGATATCTAGCAAAATAACCAGACTCTTGATAAATTCATAAATCATAGAAAATACTATGGTATTCTTCCAAAATCTACTAGTTTTATAAAAAATCTAGTTGACTTAACAATCTCTACCGTTATACCACTAATATCCATTGCTAAAATCAAATTACAAGAGATGAAAATTCATATAGAAACAGAACGGCTAATCATCAGAGATCTTGAAAAATACGATGCACAAGGAATCTTTGATCTTGATTCTGACCCTGAAGTTCATGAGTTTTTAGGAAATAACCCTATTAAAACAATTGATGAAGCCCATAATGTAATCGATTTGATTAGAAAACAATATACCGAATACGGAATTGGTCGGTGGGCAGTTATAGATAAAAAAACAGAAGATTTTATCGGGTGGACTGGATTAAAATATGAGCAAAGGGTGAGAAAAGATTTTAGCTACTACGATCTGGGATATCGATTAAGGAAAAAGTATTGGGGAAAAGGAATTGCCACAGAGACTGCTATAGAATCCCTAACCTACGGATTTAATACTTTAAACCTAAAGGAGATTTGTGCGGCAGCAGATATAAAACACTTGGCATCTAATAAGGTTCTTAAAAAAGTTGGGTTAAATTTTATTGAGACTTTTGACTTTGAAGAAGAGCCACATAACTGGTATAAGATTACAAAACCCGAGTGGGTGGCATTGCATAAAACGATCAAGACCATTTAAAAATATTTCACACACTTATCATTAGAAATACTTATGAATATTACTCTACAAAAAACCTTATTATTTGCTGTAATACTAATAGTAAATAATAGCTGTAAGCATCATAAAGAACCACATACTTCTGAAAAAGGCAAAACCGATATTCCTGTACACATATCCTCTGACCAAGGTAAAGAATGGAATGTCTTTGGGGTAAAAATTACAGGGAAAATTTTAAGTAACCAAACCAATGGTGATTATTCGACCATTATTACAGAAACACCACCAAATGGAGGACCTCCGGTACATGTACACAAAAACGAGGACGAGCTTTTTTATGTTTTAAAAGGCAGCTACATATTTAAGTGTGGAGATAAAAAAATCGAAGCCAAACAAGGAGATTTTATTCGATTACCTAGAGGGATTCCCCATAGTTTTATCAATATAGATACTATTACTGGTATTACCATGAATACAATGACACCAGGTGGACTTGAGAACTTTTTTAATGATATAGCAAAAGCTTCAGAGAATAGTAAACTGGCAAAACACGAAGTAGATTCTATTGCAAATACGTATGGAGTAAAGTTTATAAAAAACTAGGTTAAATATCCATGTATTGCCTCTAACTATGGATTTAGAATGTGATATTTGTCAAATAAGTAGCAAACAAATTCTTAGAATTAAACAAATGATTACCATGAAAAACATATTGACTTTTATACTTATAATGGCTATAGAAGTTTCGATCGCTCAGACACAATATTTAGATAGTATTTTTTCTGAAGTCAATAAAACTACTCATGTCTTTAATACTCATAAAAATGATTCTTTACAATTAGATTACTATATCGCTTCAGAGATCAAAGAACAAGTACCTCTTTTGGTGTATGTACATGGTGGTGGTTTTTCTGGAGGACAAAGAGACAGTGATGGCATTGTTGCATTTGCAACAAAACTTGCGCAACATGGATTCGCCGTTGCCTCTGTATCGTATAGATTAACAATGAAAGGAATTGGTTTTGGATGTAATACCAAAACTAATAAAAAAATAGAAGCAATTGATGCAGCTTCGCACGATGTAGGTATCGCTATAAAATATATCCTTGATCACAATCAGGAGTTTAATATTGACAAAAGCAAGGTAATTCTTGCCGGAGGAAGCGCCGGTGCAGAGGCTGTATTAAATATGGCGTATGTGTATGAAGATAATACCCTACCTGCCGATTTTAAATATGCAGGTGTAATCAGCCTGGCCGGAGCCATAACTACAGTAGACAAAATAAAACATGAAACAGCAATACCCACACAACTTTTTCATGGTACCGGCGATATATTGGTTCCTTACGGAGTTGCTCCTCATCATTATTGTAAATCTAATGACAAAGGTCTTTTAATGCTATATGGTTCTGCGCCTATTGCCAAACGGTTAAAAGGACTTGGTAGCCCTTATTACCTATATTCTATTACCGGGGGCTCACACGCCTGGGCAGAACTACCCTTAACCAAGTGTTTTAGTGATATTATTGATTTTTTATATCATGATGTACTGTATAGTACATCGATAAGACAAACTGAACGAACAATAAATACACTTTGATCATTAGATGATATAATTCTATGGTAAAACAGGTCTTCAAAAAAAGAACATCTTACTTCATCTATACAAAATCAAATTTCATAATCTATTTAGACAATTTAGTATTAGTAAAAAGAAGTCATATAGTTCCTGATGAATCTCTGCCTAGGGTACAAGAACTTTATTATCATCAATAATAGTAAAAATAGAAATTAATGTAAACATTATACTATTTACTCAAAATCCTATAGATTTATACAAAATACTAATGGAATAACATCAATAGTACCTATTGTAACAAATGAATATCAGTTTTGATCTCGACAGCACAATTATTCCTAATGGAAATGAATTTGAAACTGAAAAAAGAAGTCGTATTGCAAAACTCGTTGGAATTGAAGAAATACGAGCAGGAACACCTGCCTTAATTTATGATTTACAGCATCTAGGTCATAAAATACATATTTACACTACTTCGTTTCGAACAAAACTTAAAATACGCCTAACATTAAGATTTTACGGAATCAAAGTAGACAGAATTGTTAACCAAACCGAAAATCAAAGAGTATTAAAATCCCGAAATATAAATGCTTCAAAACACCCCTTGTCATTTGGTTTTGAATTGCACATTGATGATTCTAAAGGTGTCGAAATTGAAGGCAAACAATATAATTTTAAAACTATTATTGTTAATCCTGTAGATAAAAATTGGATTAAAAAAATTAAAAATGGAATACAATTATTAGAAGCTACCTAAACAGAACATTTTCAAAGTCTTTAGTTTTATACTAAAATAAATCCTGCAAGTATATAGAATCCATGCAAAATGAAATAACAAAATCAAGGCAAGAATACATTAAGCGAATCAATTATGTAATGGATTTTGTTGAAAAAAACTTAGACTCAGATTTATCTCTGGAGCAATTATCAAAAAAAGCCTTTTACTCCCCTTATCATTTTCATAGAATTTTTTCGGCAATTGTAGGAGAATCTATAAATGAATTCATCAACAGAAAAAGAATAGAGCGAATTGCTTCTATCTTACTGGTAGGCAACCAGAAACCTCTCAATGAGCTCATCTACAAATATGGTTTTAACAGTAGTAGCTCATTTGCCCGAGTATTCAAAAAATTCTATGGAGTTAGTCCTACAGCATTTAAAACAAAAGGTAAAGACATTGTTAGCAAGATCGGTATACTCCCTGTAACACTTGATACATATGTTTGTAGCATTGATAACATCAAAAAATGGATTGATATGAATGCACATATAGAAGTTAAAAAACTACAGGAAATAAAACTAGCAGGAATCACACATATAGGAAAGTTCGATGAAATCGGAAATACATATGAAAGGCTATTTAAATGGGCTTCACAAAAAAGGTTACTAAATTCTAAAAACCTAAAAGCCATAACCATATATCATGATAACCCCAAAGTTACCCAAATGTCAAAGGTAAGACTTAGTACTTGCATAACGATAGACAAAGATATTAGTGCTGAAGGAGAAGTAAAACCAATTTTGATTCAAAGTGGTCACTATGCGGTAGGACATTTTGAGATTACGGCAGATCTATTTCAAAAAGCCTGGGATAGTATGTGTGTTTGGGTATTAGAAAATGGGTATAACTTTAGAGACAGTGATTACTTCGAAATCTATCTTAACGATCACAAAACCCACCCCGAACAAAAGTTTGTAATAGACATCTGTATCCCTGTTAAAAATAGCCATAAGAAAGGTGCCTCTCCTCAAAATAATATAGTAGAGAACTCTGATAGTAATTTGGGATACTATAAAGAGCAAATTAAAAAAGGAAAAATACAAAAAGACTATAATCAGCTCATTACATATATAAAAACTATAAGAACTTACTTTATCAAAGAATACGCAGTTACTTTTAAAGTAGGTAATTTGAATCAGGGTAATATGGATTTTACATATTTTTCTATAACTCCTGCTTCACTAAAAAAACTAAAACTAAAATTTGTCATTATCTTTAATCATGTAAAAATGCAATTTGAAATTTGCTTGTCTGGACAAAACAAACAGATCAGAAAAAAGTATTGGCGTATCTTTAAACATAGCGATTGGGATGTATACCATATTCATGAAACCGGTGATGGTTTATCCATTATCGACCATATACTTATTCAGTATCCCGATTTTGACGACCCAGATACATTAACCCAACAAATAGAAATCATGACGATGAAATTCGTTAAAGACATTACAAATGTTCTTGATGGATAGAAAGAATAGTGTAGATGATAAGACCATATGACATATCAGACAAAAATCAATTAATCGAGCTCTTTAAGCTCAATACTCCAAAATATTTTGATCCAAAAGAGCTAGCTGATTTTAAGGAGTATCTACAAGATCACGGTGACACATACTTCATCGTAGAATACAAAAACCAAATTGTAGGAGGAACAGGCTGTTATATTCAAGAAAGTAACAAGTCCGGGCAAATAACATGGATCTTTTTTCATCCCGGATATTCGGGACTTGGTTTAGGAAAAAAAGCCGTAGAACATTGCCTGGCTATTCTCAAGTCAAACCCAGTTGTAGAAAAACTAGTAGTAACGACCTCACAATTAGCTTATGGCTTTTTCGAAAAATTTGGATTTCAACTTATCAAAACAGAAAAAGATTACTGGGGTCCAGGGCTTGATTTATACTATATGGAACAACAACGATAGGGGCATACACTACTACTACCTCTCTTATCCTCATAAAAGAAGACTTTTCTGAGTGGTATTAACTATATTTATTATAAGTTTATGTTTATAAAAAATCAGAAACTAATCAATTAATATTGAAGTATGAATACTATTTCTTAGATATCGGTTTAGGATGATATTACATGATAAACAAACAATTGTATGGAATTAGTCACAAACCCAAAAGTCACAGATGTCTTTAATAACTACCCTCAAGATGTACAACCTCAACTACTCCATCTTCGAGAACTAATTCTGGGTGTAGCAACAGAAATCGAAGGACTTAACAAGCTTGAGGAAACCTTAAAATGGGGCGAACCAAGCTATCTTACAAAATATGGAAGTACTGTGAGAATCGATTGGAAAGAAAAAAGTCCTGAGCAATTTGCCATATACTTTAAATGTACTTCTAAGCTAGTTCCAACATTCAGAACAATCTATAAAGATATTTTTGAGTTTGAAGGTAACAGAGCAATCATTTTCAAATTAACCTCCAAAATTCCAGAAAATGAACTTAAACACTGTATTTCTTTGGCATTAAGATATCATAAAGTAAAGCACCTTCCGTTACTTGGAGCGTAAGGTTTTATACATAGCGTTATTCCAAAATTGTAATCCTCAAAAAATGAAGAAACTAATTACAAATCAATATTAAATTGAAGATATACACCACACTACATATTGGAGAATTTCACACCAATTACTGCGAAGATTTTTATGTTAACGAAAAAATTGCCTCTAATGAAAGGTTAATTGCTGTTTTGGATGGTTGCACCATGGGAACAGAGTCTGTTTTTGCTTCTATCTTGTACGGAAAAATATTACGAAACATCTGTAAGAAAAAATATTACGAAGAATTTATATCTGCTATCCCAATTGACTTAAAGACCAAATTAAAACAAATCATCGAGCAATTAATTCATGAAACAAAACTGATAAAAAACCAACTTGGACTTGAAACGAATGAATTACTTTCTACGTTAATTATTGGTATCATTAATACCGAAAAATCTGAAGCCGAATTTCTGGCTATTGGAGACGGATTAATTTGTAAGGATGGAGAATTAATTGAATATGAACAAAACGATAAACCAGATTATCTGGGATATCATTTATCTGAAGATTTTGAAACATGGTATAACCTACAAAATCAAAGACTATCAGTATCAGAATTCAAAGATTTGTCCATCTGTACCGATGGTATATTTACTTTTAAAAATTTCAAAAACAAGGAAAAACAAAAGACCGATTATGAAATTATCAAGCACCTTTTGGTTGATAATAAAAATTCAGAATTTGATAATTTTCTGGATAGAAGGATAAAATTCCTCAAAGATGAATTGGATCATGTAGTAACAGATGATCTTGCGATTGTAAGAATTAAAACAAAATAAATGGATACAAGTAAAAGACTTATTTTGGGTAGAACAAAAAGTGAAGATGTTGATGAGTTTTATAAAATATACGCCGATCCAAAAACAAATAAATTTAACCCAAATGGTCCATTAACTGATAAGCATATTGCTTCTCAAATCATTCAAAAATCAATTGAACACTGGGAAAAACACAAATTCGGAATGTGGACTATTAGAACAAAAGAAAATCCCGATAAAATTATTGGCTTTGGAGGTCTATCCTATCGAAAATATGAAGATACTCTAAAACTTAATTTAGGTTATCGATTTAATAAAGAATATTGGGGAAATGGATATGCTACAGAATTAGCTACATATGCCGTACACCATGGTCTCATAACCTTAGGTAAAAAAGAAGTATTTGCTTTGGTACGCCCCAATCATATTGCATCAATAAAAATATTGGAAAAAAGTGGAATGAAACTTATCGGTAAGCTTGATGATGTTCCCGGAGCAGAAAAGAGTTTAATCTATACTATACAACAACCAGAATACAATACTATTACCAAGAGCTAAGATCAATTGTTTACAATGAATGCTTAACCAAAAAAAGAGTACATTTATCTAAGTAATTATCAAAATTTATATTGCATTGGTACTATCTAAAAGGTTATGAAGTTTTTAAAAGTATTAGTTAAAAAAATGTTTAACATCCAAATAGGAGCGTACTATGGGGCATCCGCTTATGAAATGAATAATTTTTTTTGTGGAATAGGTGAATCCGAAATCTTACCCTCAGAAATAAAAATTTCAAAATATCCTTTTGAACCCTCCTATGCCTTTCCAGAAAGAATCATAAAAGCTCAGGAAATTACTGCAATTTGCTATGACTCTTACCCTCTTCTCTTACAAATCAAAAACGAAGTAATCTTTGTTTCGCGAGAGCATTACGAACCCTTAAAAGAGTTTACCAAAAGAAATGCTATAAGAACCTTTGAAGCGACAAAGAATTGGGACTGGTTACTAGAACCATTTATAGATACAGAATACACCGAAAAGATCGATAAAAACATTACTGAGATCTTAGTTGAAAATGGAATTACCAAATATGAAATTAAAAAGATCCGTAAAGAAGTAGAACAACAAATGCTAAAGTATAATTTTGATACCATGCTTTGGGAATGGCGTGGTCTAGGCTTACCTGATGTGCTAGGCGCAATGCGTGTAAAATACAACAAAGAAGAATTTGCTGAGTTCTATAATCGAGCCATGGAAATTGAGTTAAGAACAGAGTAGTAACACATTATACTTACAACAGATCAAGTAAGATGATATATATAACGCAATTAATTTTTGTAAAAGAAGGGAAAGAAAATGCTTTTTTAGAATTTGAAGAATATGTCATCCCTTTAATGGAAAAATATAGCGGTCGAATACTCTATCGTATCAGACCGGATAAAAATAATTTTGTATCGGGAGATGAAGAATTACCATATGAAATTCATTTTGTAACCTTTACATCAGAACAAGGTCTAAAGGAATATATGAAAGACCCAAAACGAATAGAATTTATACATCTCAAAGAAGAATCTATTAAATCGACATTGACAATTAAGGGAGAAAAAGTATAAGGTTAATACAGTTATTAAGCACAAAACAACTTAAGTAACCTTTTGCACATATTGAGTTGGTGTCATTGTCGTTATTTTTTTAAAAGCTCTATAAAAGCTAGTTTTACTGCTAAACCCACACTCCTCTCCTATTGCTTGTACAGATATTTTTTGCAGTGCTCCTGATTCTAACATTTCTTTAGCTTTGCCTATTCTATATTGATTTACTATATCATAAAAATTAGAGTTCATTTTTTCTCCTAACACCTGAGAAATATGATGCGACGGTATATCAATCATCTTTGCCATATCTGCAATCTTGAGATTAGGAATCAGATATTTCTCATCATCACTAAAAAAACCATGAACCTGTCGCTCGATTTCTTGCAATTGTGATTCTGACAATGGAGATGTCTTATACTTTTTCCCTTCTAGCATGGGTAGCACTTGCTTAATATCTACTATCCAAAATCCTAGCAACAAAACAGTAATAGACATAAATCCAGATAGGATAATTTCAGTAGTTATTGCTGAAACTCCAGTAAGTAAAAACCCTGTTTGTAATAAAATTTCTATAAAAGCTAAAATGACTAATAGTAAACCAAATCGTTTTAACAAGACACCATTGTTTTTATCTTTTTTATATATAAAAACTAATGACGCTACAGAATATATAAATAACAACATAAGATGCAAACTAGCTTGTAACCATTCTGAAAATTGTACCCCCTCTCCTGGTAAAATATCATAGTAATATTGTATAATCTCCCGTTTTTCTTCTATACTACCCAAATATTTGGGAAATAAAAGTACAAGTATTGTCAAAAAAGGAAGTATGTGAAAACTATCAATCGCTTTTAACCTAAAAGAAGAATCTCCATAACTTTTTACAAACAAATAAAAGCTAGGACCAATCAAATACAAAAGAGGATAACCAACTCCAAGCATATGTGGCCATAACCAAATAAGCTTGGTGGTAAATAACAAATAAGTAAATAAATGTTGTATTAACCCCAAAAGAGCGATTGCTAAATAATATCGTGATTGTTTAAGAGAAGTACTCTTTAGAACAACCAATATGATAAAACTACCCACCAAAATAACACCTCCCAATAAAAAGGTTACTATAAATGAAAATGACTCTATACTATTCATATGATAAAAATAGTACTCCTTAATTAAATGAAAAAATATGCCATCAATCAAAACTTGGCAAAAGAGTACCAATTAATTGAGCGCTCCCTATTTGCAATATATTCAAGGGATTTTCACCCTACTTTTATACCATCAAAAACAAATAATTATGAAACGTAAAATCTTTAAAGGAATCGCTATTTTTTTTATCTTGGATATTATACTAATACTAGTATATGGGTTTATCCAATATCCAAAAGCCAAAGGTGAACAACATTTTATAGCAGAACGAATAATTCATGCTCCTAAGGATCAAGTCTGGAAGGTAATATCTGATGTTGGCAACTACCATGAAGTAACGGCTCCAAATATTGATCATGTAGAAATTATAGAAGGAAAAGGACTGGGCATGAAACGTATATGCAAAGCTCCAGATGGTAGTAGCTGGGAAGAAACATGTACTATATGGAATCCCGATAACGAATTTGAATTTGTAGTAAATACCCAAAAAGAAGATTACCCCTATCCCCTAAAATCTTTATCAGGTTTTTGGAAAGTAGAGACAGTTAGTCCAATGCAAACTCGATTGTATATGGATTTCACTTACGAATTTAAAAATCCATTTTTAAGTGGATACTTCTTATCAATAGGTATGAAACAAGCAGAAAAGGATACAGAGTTCTTATTAGATAACTGGCAACGATTAGCTGAGAAATAAAAATAAGTGATAATACTACACTTCTACAGCTTAGAAGTAATAAAAGTTAAAACATCTTGCAAAACCACTTGTTGCTCTGGCTCATTGTGTAATTCATGGTATAACCCTTCATACTCCTTAAATTCAATTAGGGTATTTGTAGATGCGAATTCTTTTGACCCTTTGTAACTGGTTAGCCGATCTTTTGTACCATGTATAACCATTGTTGGTATTGTTAACTTACTGCCATTACTTTTTGCCCATTTCCCTGCATTAAAGCAAGATAAAAAGAATGATGGTGTGATTTTACTATGAACTAACTTATCCATATTATATGCATCAACTACATTTTTATCTCTACTAATTGCAGTTACATCAAGGTTAGTCGTATCGCTATATGCTGGGTAAATCTTGTTCATTAGTTTAGCCAGACTAACTTTAAATCTAGGAGGATCAAAAGGTAAGGTTAACCATGGAGAAGATAAAACTGCTGCATTAATTTTAGGGTTTCTTTTGAGTAAATAATTAACTACAACATTTCCTCCCATACTATGCCCATAAACAAATAGTGGTACTTCCTTATTTTCTCGGGTAGCTATAGTAACTATTTCTTCAACACTATCCAGCAAAAACTCATAATCTGGTGTATAGCCACGCTTACCTTCTGACAGACCATGACCGATATGATCATAGGAATACACACTAACAGAATGAATATTAAAAAAATTAACAACATGAGCGTATCGTGAACTATGTTCTCCCATTCCATGTACAAGGCAAACTACTGCAGCTGGATTATTAATTTGCCATGACTGTGCATATATCCTATTACCTTCTTGTTGCCAGTTAAACTCGTTATACACCATTAATCACATTATTTTCAATACAATATAACAAATAGTAAGAACTCAAACGAATAACATGTTTCTCTTTATTAATCATTTTTGATAACATAGAAAAAGAATCACCTGTTTCTCTTTAACATATTTTTAACCCTTCCAAAAAGTTATCTTATTTCAAAAAATTCGACATTTATTATAAACATTCCGTTCTATGAGCCTATCAAAAGTTACTTTTACGAATTCTGAAGGTCAAACACTCTCTGGTCGTTTGGAACTACCCGCTGATCAACATCCACATAATTTTGCATTATTTGCACATTGTTTTACCTGCAATAAAAACTTGGGAGCAGTAAGAAATATAAGTCGTGGTCTTACTTCTCAAGGATATGGAGTTCTAAGGTTTGATTTTACCGGACTAGGAGAAAGTGATGGTGATTTTGAAGATACTAATTTCTCTGGAAATGTAGAAGACCTAATAGCTGCATCAAATTTTTTAGTAAAACATTTCAAAGCTCCGTCGCTACTAATAGGTCATTCTTTGGGAGGTGCTGCTTCAATTTTTGCTGCAAAGAAAATTGATTCGGTCAAAGCTGTTGCTACAATTGGTGCCCCATCCAATCCTCAGCACGTAACTCATTTACTAAAAAGTAGTTTAGAAGAAATTAAAAGTAACGGGAAAGCTACAATCAATTTAAGTGGAAGAGATTTTACTATAAAAAAGCAATTCCTAGATGATTTAGAAACCCAGTCACTTTCTGAAGTTTCCAAAAATTTGAACAAAGCACTCTTGGTAATGCATTCTCCTCAAGATAGTACAGTAGGTATAAAAAACGCAGAAGAAATTTATCATGCTGCCAAACATCCAAAAAGTTTTATTACCCTTGATGGTGCTGATCATTTGTTAATGCAAAAAAAGGATTCTCTATACGCAGGCAATGTTATCGCACAATGGTCTTTGCGATATATGGATATCCCCGAAGAACAACGTCTAAAAAGCAACCATCACGTTGTTGCCAGTCTAGGAAATGAGAAAGGGTTTACCACTCAAATGAAAGTAGGGAATCATTATATGCTGGCTGATGAACCCGAAAGTGTTGGTGGGTTTGATTTTGGTCCTTCTCCATATGAATTAGTATCTGCCGGTCTATCAGCCTGTACCGCAATGACCATAAAAATGTATGTTGCCAGAAAAGATTGGGATCTGCAAAATGTCGAGGTTCACACCAGTTATAGTAAGTCTCACATGGTCGATTGTGAAAATTGCGAAGACCCAACAGCAAAAATTGATACTTTCAAAAGAGAAATAAAAATAGAAGGTGATCTAGATGAAAAACAAATTAAAAGAATTCTTCAAATTGCCGATAAATGTCCGGTTCACATAACACTACACAACGATACACAAGTAATTACTACATTATTATAAAAATAATCAAAATCTAACTCAACAATAAATCATTATTAAGTGGTCAATTCTCTCTTCGTGAGATATTTTTGCATATAATTATAAATAATAGCCAAAAGCAAAACAAATATTGCTGTTGTAACCCCAAGAAATACATTATAGTAGGTTTCTAAAGTTAGTGAAATTCGTATTAAGATTGTAGCTAATACAAATGCCGTATACCTAAAAACTCGGTAATAATTTATAGTATACCTCAAAGCTACCAGAACAATAATGATATCTGTAAAAATCAATACCGTATAAAAAGTATCAAAAGAGTGTAAATATTTCCCGGTTTGGATTAAAACAACAAAATCCCGACAACCTATTAAGAAAAAGGAAATTAATAAAAATAGTGCTAATAGTTTTTTTATTCGAACGAATTGGGTTTGGTTAACAAACGTTTCTGATAACCTAATTTGACTATTTAGTCTTTGAGTAAACCCCATAATTGTAAAAATAGCCAATGCTCCAAACGAATATACAAGCATACTTTGTATAGTATCTTTGGATTCACTCCACATCAAAAAATTATCAAGATGACTAAACTCTTTGAAGGCATCCCTTAGGAATATCAATGATAATAATTCAAGCTGTTTACTCAAGGATCTGGAAACTGATTTTGGTAATACAAAAATCAAACTAAGCAACTCTAAAATTAAAAGAATTGTAAAAGCGACCTCAATCGCAAAAAAGGGATGTTTAAAAACATTATTAAAGTCTCCAATAGAAATTAGTTTATAATACACCAATGAGCTGCAAATCCCACATATTATAAATGAGAATACCAAAAAAGAACTTATTCTCTGGATTATTTTTGGGCTTTCCCAAAATAAAACCTGCTTATCAAATAGTTTTATTATTTGCTTTATCATTTTATCGAATTCTGGTTCTTTATACTAATTAAAAAACAAACCTGCCGAGCAAACTAATTCGAATAAAACAACATTATCCAAACAAGCAATGCTTCAACAAATTGTATCATTCTAAAGAGCGCAAATATAAATAAAATCTGTAAGAATTTTCTTTTTAAAATTAAGTTAAAAAACAAAAAATAATAGAATTGATATGAGTCTATATTTTAGATAGATTTATGGCTCACCACTCTTATTATTTGTAATATGTATCAATCAATTGTTTAGCATAATCCCATAAAGTATTTGAGCCATTTTTTATAGATTTAGTTTTTTCAAATACTTTACTATACGCTACATTAAATTCTGCTCATGAGCCTCCATTATTTGAAATATTTTGTAGTATCGGCTCTAATCGATCCATAGCATGAGCAAATTTAGCTTCCTTAGTTCTTTTTTCCTCAAACTCCAGCCAAATAGAAACTAATTCTATGGTTTGATCCTTTGGTAGTAATCCAAAGATTCGTTTGGCAGCTATAAGTTCTTCCTCTGTATTAGAATGATTTTTTTGGGTATCAAAAATAAAAGTATCTCCAGCATCTATTTCTACAATATCGTGTATAAGAACCATTTTTAAAACTTTCAAAATATCGATATCTTCATTAGTATGTTCGGCTAATACAATTGTCATCATAGCTAAGTGCCAACTATGCTCTGCATCATTTTCGTGTATATCACTATCAAATAATTTGGTTTTACGCTTTATGTACTTGATTTTATCAATTTCTTTAATAAACGCTATCTGCTTGAATAGTCTTTCTGGTTGCATTATATAATGTATTTTTATTGTTTTCAAAGAAATGGTGTAATGAGCTAAATAAAAAGGACAAATGTCCCGCAAGAAAAATGATAAGAATTAACTCTGAAGTATTAAATTATTTTGATACTCTTTATCAATTAAATAAAGACGATATTTCTATAAAAAACTTTGATCCTGGTCAAGAAGTGATAGGACAAAACAAAAGATATTTTTCTCTTTTCATTATTAGACAAGGGATTACCAAGTGTTTTTGATCAGACGAGAAAGGTAAAAACTTTATTCAAGAATTTTTGGGAAAAGGAATGCTCTTTGGAGAAATTGAAGTGTTTAGTGATAAGAGCAGCTTTTGCTCAATCAAGTCAATAACATCTCTAGAAGTTTATCAAATATCCCATTCTTATTTTAACAAACTCCTTGAGGAAGACAAACAGTTTAATCGACTCGTTATAAAATCTCTTGCCGCCAAAATAAGCTATAAAGCTCCAAGACATTCGTATCAGCATTCTTATGCCATAGAAGATAATGTTTTACGGCTTCAGAATCAGTTTCCAGATTTGATCAAAGTGATATCTAAACAAGATATTGCAAATTATCTAGGTATAACAATACGTAGCTTAAACAGAACACTAAACAAGTTAAAAGAAGAAGGAATGTTAAGCCAATAGCATAATAGAATTAGTCTCCCTACAAGATTACTCTTAGAATCTTAAAATATCTTTACCCTCATAAAAAAACCACTAACTATATATAGAGTTAGTGGTTCTAAATGTAAATCGTAAGGCTTCTTCTAGCTTACTTTACTTTTTTATTATTTGTTCTGTTTTCAAAACTCGTCCTTTCTCATCATTAATCGAGAGTAAATAAATTCCCGAATGAATTACTTTTGGACTTATAACCATAGTTTCATTTTGTGATCGAGATGAGATTTTTTCTTTATGAATCACTATACCACTAAGGTTATAAACAACAATAGTAAAGGTTTTGTTGCTTTGTGATAGAGATGTACTTATATTAATATTACTTGTAAAAGGGTTGGGATGAATTTTAAAGCCCTTCTCTCTATTATTATTTACTATTATTTCTGAAGATCTCGCGCTAGTTGTTTTGTATTCTACCACAAGTTTTGGTGCTTTACTTGCTCCTCCTTCATAAGAATCGGCTACTCTTTTTGCAGATGTACTGGTCAAACTATTTCCTTTACCTCTAATAATAAAACTAGCATTATTACCTGAAGACCAATTGCTTTTGTTTACCAAACTTTGCACCATACTCTTTAGATCAGGAGAACGTTGCTTATTTCCGTTTCTTGTCCAAGATCCGGGGTTCCAGGTTACTTTACTTGAGAAAACACTTCTCCCAGAAACATTATTAGATGAAGAAAATGCAGGAGAATTGCTACTATTATGTAATGATATTTCTAATGAAGCACTTGCACTATTACTTTCATCGGGATTAAACTGGAGGTATGCATTAGTTATAGTAGCATTTTTAGGGATATTGACAGATCTAAATCGTAATCCAATAATCTGATAGCCTTGACTATTATAACTATCGTATACTAATTCGAGATCGCTACTATCAGAATATACATTACCATTCTCTCCTTCTTCTACATCATCACTACCTCTGCTAATAGCAACTTCTATAGTTTGTGGTTGACCACCACCAGAATCCTCACTAAAATTAGCAGTAACCGTTTTGTTAGCGTTCATTGTAATAGTACCTGGATTCGAAGTTCCGGAAAGAGCACCACTCCATCCATCAAATTTCCATCCTGAAGCTGGAGTTGCCGCAACACTTGCTATACTTCCTTCATTATAAGTTCCTCCTCCACTTACCGTACCCTGACCTATGGTATTAGTTGCAAGAGTATAGGTTATAGAAGTTTGACTACGTTTATAATTGGCATATATAGAGTACTTATAATTAGTTTGAGCACCACTACCATAACTAAATGGTATGTTATTACCACTAGTAGACCAACTGGATCCTGTAGCCTCATATCTACCTGGAGTCCCTGCTGTATAAGGAATACCAGGATTATTAGAAAATATCCAAGTTAACCATATTGTATTTCCACTATTTACTGTCACCGGGTTTTGTAATGAAACCGTTTGCCAACCTCTGTTCGGTTGAAGCGTAGTAATTGACGTTTGACCGATTCTATTACCAGGTACTCCATTATTATCATTGTATACCCCTAACTGTACACTACCTGTTCCTCCTTCGGTATGAAAAGCTATACTTTGTAGTATTCCATCCTCACTCATTGTATATGGCATTGCTCTTCTGGTAGAATGTGTAGAAATACTTCCTCCAACAGTTGTAACACCAATAGTATATAACGGAGATGAACCATCTAATGTAGTTACATTTAATATAGAACTAAAACCAGAAACGTTTCCTGCTGCATCTTTTGCTTTAACCTTAAAGGAATATGTTGTATTTGGTGATAATCCACTGGCGGTATATCCTGTAGAAGATACTGTAGCTACCACTGAATTATTTTGATATACGTCATAACCAGTTACTCCAACATTATCAGTAGATGGATTCCAGTTTAATGAAACTGAATTAGCCGTAACATTGGATGAAGCTAGATTTGTTGGCATTGAAGGAGCTTCATTATCCACAACAGAAGTATTATTTATCGTAACAACACTTCCATTTGAAGGGTTCCATACATCTAGCCCAGAAGGTATTTGAAATACATTATTATTGGAAACCTGCCCTACCTGAGATGCATTATCAACTCTAATGGTACGCATCTCTATTTTATTAGCATCAACAAAAATCCATTTGAATTGATTAAATCTAGCTGAATTACGTGTCCATGTTTTATTATCATCATTTGATCTTAATGGAGCTCCCCAACAGCCTTCGCCAGCATAGACGGTTCCATTTTGATTATCTCTTACAAAACCTTCATCATTTCCTGATCCAGTTGTTGGTCGAACAGGCCAGGTAGTCTTTACTGTATGAGCATCACATTCTACGACTAGCTTTACTCCTTTGTCATAAAAAAGTCGTGCCCAATTGTTATACTGATTATTCCCCTCTCTTTTAGAAGAAACATGAGGACGCATAGGTTTATGGTACTGTGCCATTTTCCATATCGTATTCGGATTTGCATTTAAATCATTACGCAACCATGAAGTTTGGCTCCCAGAAATAGAGATTTCTGTGTTTAAAGTATATGCTCTTACCAAATTATTACCAAAAGTAATGG
>NZ_POYJ01000040.1 GCF_002895435.1 Aquimarina sediminis | reverse complement strand
GCCATTTTCCATATCGTATTCGGATTTGCATTTAAATCATTACGCAACCATGAAGTTTGGCTCCCAGAAATAGAGATTTCTGTGTTTAAAGTATATGCTCTTACCAAATTATTACCAAAAGTAATGGCATAGTATACACTCGATGATGGAACATCAAAAAGATTATAAACACTATTATTGCTATCTTCATGATTTCCTCTGGCTGCAACAATAGGAAACATTCTATTATCACTTGCAATAGTTAATTGCCAGTCATTAAACCATTCTTGCCATTCTGAACTACTATCCCGATTGGTCATATCTCCTCCAAACAATACAGCATGAGGCTTGAGTTTTGCTACCAAACGATTGGCATTTTTTCGGGGTGTACGATTATTACGAGAATCTCCTCCTGCTATAAACGACAATCTACTATTATCAGAAGGAGCTGTTTTGAACCAAAACCGCTGGCTTGTACCTTGACTATCCCTAATTACAAAATAATATGCTGTATTAGGTTGCAAGCCCGTGAGCCTAGCAAAGTTATTGTTCATCCCCTTATAAGAGACCGTTCTGTTAGGGGCTTTAGAGTTTGG
>NZ_POYJ01000004.1 GCF_002895435.1 Aquimarina sediminis | reverse complement strand
CTTGATAATCGTAATCTCTAAGACCATCCCATCCAAAACCCATGTAATGATTAAGGGGGTATTTATTATTGTCAAGTTCTCTAATAGCTTTTGCTATTGGTATAACATACTTTTCAGTCATATAATTATGTTGTGCTCTAGTACTCATCGAGTTTAATCCTTTATAGTTTTTATAGAGATCAAATAATTGTTTTCTATCATTGGGATTAACCTCACCATTATGAGCTTGATCAACAAACCTATATAATTCAGCATGAACTCCCTCATGCAATAGTAGTGATGCTGCATCTAATGATTTGATTAATGTGTTTTCTAACTTTATAGTTACAATGTTTGTTGTGGAAATATTATTTCCATCTGTACACGCTTGATCAGTATTAGTACATTGACCTACTCTAAAATACAACTTATATTTAGGATCATCAATAAACGAGCCAATAGTTGTTCTAAAAAGATTTCCGTTTCGTTTTTTTAACTCACTATACACACAATATGCATTGGTGTTTAAAAAAGAAGAGTCCAATATCACTTCATCATAAAAATCTACTTCTCCACTATTGGCTATAGCTAACACAGCTTCTACCTTAAATGGGTCATTTAATGTCCCAAGAAAATTTAGTCCACTATTCCATAGAGTTTGTCCTATGTTATGGTTAAAATCTGCTCGTATTTCTTGTCGTACAAGGTGGCTGTATCCAAAGTCTGTAAAATGAAAAAGATCAAATGCCTGTTCTGCATTAAATACGCTTGATATATTATGACCATGAGCTTTTAGGATTTCGATAAAAAACTGACCAATAAACCCTTTGTTGACATCAGAAAGTTCTGATAGAGAAGATAACATATTACCTAATCCATATAACCGATGTAACTGATCCGCACTAATGTTGCCTACCCCAAAGAGACGATTTGGATGTTGTGCATCCTGATAACCGACAGAGGATATTATCCCTGTGTCCTGACTGTATGTATACTGGTTATGAGGAAATGGACTATTGGTCGCATAGGATGTAAATACGTCTTTAGACAGTTTTAAAACATCAGTGTTATATTTATGATATCCTAAATACTTTTTAGCTTCATTTTTGATTGCTTGATTTGCTGATCTTTTTAAAAAAGAAGTTGCACTATCACCAAATGAATTTATGGCATAATCAAACAACGCCACATCATCTGCCATTTCTATAAATAAAGGATGAGTATACCCATCCATAGGAGGGCTAGTACCTCCTGTTCTGGCAACAAGATTAGTTAGGTATTGGGTTTCATTATCTTCCAGGGTAAAAATATTATGAGGGTTTCCAAAAATTTCATAGGGTACCTGAGGATCTCCACTATTAATCCAAGCCATATATCTGGTCATAAAACGGATGGCATTCTCATAATCTAATGACTTATAATGTACTACCAAGTGACCTGCCAAGGTATTAGAGATATAGCCTTCGTTAAGCATTCTTTGCAAACGACTATTTCGTATACCATATTCTCTAGCGGCAGATCGTTGATTATTTCTAATCCCTAATTGCTCATTTAGTAGATTGTTTACCTCTGCATCGGTCATTTGTTTTAAGAGTTTTCCATTGTATTTTAAGTCCCCGTAGTTGGTGTTTGCAGTACCTTCTCTCTTTCTAATATCTAGTATTTTGGCATTGATCGTAGCGCTTTGCAAGGTCTGATTGTTATATCCTTGTGAGGATTTAATAATAGCGTCTGCTTTGTCAAAATATTGCTGAGCAAGTGCATTGGTTTGCTTCTCTTTAAAGTATGCCCTCTGTATTTGCTCAAAATTATAATTGGCAGGCACTCCCACAGGACCATGATACATAGCAAAGTAGTTTATACCAGTGATTGCACCAGCTAACAAAAGTTCTTGCTCATACAACCATCTTTCTCTTGCATAATCTACATTGGATATTTGATTTTCAAAAATACCGAACTGAATAGGACCAAAGCAAAGACAATTTCTTTCTGTGCCACTATTTTTCTCCTCACAATCAATACAACTTTCTGTGCCATCGTCTGAGTATTGCTGGATCTGTGCATATGTGTTGTTGGATAACAGGTACACCATACCCATTATCAGTAATTTATATAATATCTTCATTTGTATCTGTTTTATGGATTGGTTTTATTGTTTAACAACTGTTTTGGAGTATGACATGCCATTGATGGTCATTTGTATCACATAGGTGCCACTTGGTAACTCTGCACTATCTACAGTGATGGTTTGCGAACCTCCGACAGTATATTTTTGAGTGGGCACACTTATTTTTTGCTGACCAAAAAAATCATATACCACCACCTGCACTTCTGCCGGCTGATCCAGGGTATAGGTAATGTTAAACTGATTGCCTATGGGGTTGGGTGAGATCACCGCAAAATCTTTACCCAATGGTTTTGATGTTGTGGTTTCTGGAGCGGTAGCTGCAATAGTAGCTGTTCTTGCTGCTGTCTCGGGGTATAAAACCATTCTGATCGGAGTATGTACCTTTTCATTAAATTCTACAATTTCAGTACTTCTAGTAGGTTTTACAATCAGTGCTTGCTTGCCATCTATAGTAGCTTCTTTAAAATTAAGCCTTTGAATACTATAAGTAAGGGTGTTTTTAGTTGGATGATCTTGTAATAAGTTTTGCAATAATGGTATCCTAAGCGGAAGGAACTGACCAAAATTTATGTAATATTCTCTGAGAGGGGTATAAAGTCTATTGTCTTTAATCCTTGTCTCTCCATTCATGGTAAATTCCAGCCGTACATCTTTATAATCCCCATGATCCTGCCGTATGGCTATAGATAAGGTAACGGGGATATAGCGTTTTACTCCTTTGGCAGCCCAGTCATACTCTATATAATGTCCATGAAAAGTGGTCTTGCCACTCCCTATAAGGGTCATTTGTGTATAGTTGGTATTATATCCTTCAAGACTCGCCAGGCGTTCCTCTGCCGAGATCGGTATCCAGTCATTATTTTGCCCTTGTAGCTGCTGTTTTAATGTTTTGCTATTAAGGATAGTATTCTCTGATAGCATCTGTAATGCCTTTGCTTTATTTACAGGCATGCCATACCCAAAATAATGCATAATAGCCAGCCAGTGTTTTGCCATAGGATGGGTACTACTCTCAAAATGAGTCTTGGCTTTATTGATTAAGGTAGTATTGGTAAAATCTTCATTGGTCACCAGATTTTTTAGATTAAGATATCCTAATATATAATGTGCGATATCGGTTTTGTGGTTGAGCGTTACCAAACTTTCCATATTACCGGCAATTTGTGTATAGTTAATATGATAGTTTTCTTGATATCCATCTGTGAGCAGGTTAATACTATGGGTGAGCATAGCATCAGGATACTTATAATATGCTGCTCTGAATATATGTAAATATGCCAGTTCCCGCCTTTGTCCAAAAAGAAAAGCGTAATCTCCTTTCTGAAGATGTAGCAAGCCCTTGGCATAGGCAGATGACGGATTGGTTTTACCATATGCTTCTTCGGCACAGGGAGTAATATATTCAATCAGTTGGTCGATAAGCTGAGGGGGATAATCTTTGAAATCATTTTTAAATTGTAAGATTTCTTCTGCTTTCTGCTCGCAGGTTAGTTGTGCATGACTGATATGCACAAAACAGAGGGCAAACAAGAGTAGCCCCAACAAGTTTGATCTATTCATTTTGTATAAATTTAAATTGTTAATTAATGAGTTATATTGCTGATTTGTGTAGGGTGTCCCCAAGGCGATTCTTTGGTGAATGCCATAGGTAAGCCCGTAGAAAAGTTCTTTTAAATTTTCCTTTAAGAAATACAAAACATGGATACAGTGTCTAGAATAGTAGCCATATCATATACTCCTGTATGTTTTTGATTTTGATATGTTATACGTGGTGATATTGTTTTGTGTTCATAAGTTGGATTTTATTAGGTTTTAAAATAATTATGGTTTCTAGATGCAATAATAAATGAACCCAGTTTCGTTTTTCGGAATCGGGTGGTTGTAAAATGTTAAAGTTTTATACGCTTTATCAAGTTTATCATTCTGTTTAAGTTATAGATCGATAACAAAACTAAAACACCTCAAAATGAAATCCTTACAGAAATCTGTAGTCTAGCCATTTTTTTAATATCATCCCCATATAGGATACGCTCTGCGATAAATCACGGTGTACCCTGTAGAGGATTTATAAATTGTGTTCCCTTTCTTCAGACAGGTACATCTTTATTAGGGTTCCATCACTCGGGTTAACTACAAAGCAATGCTGCACAGTGCAGCAAACTACCATTCTGCCATAATAGTGATTACATTGATGCAGGGAGCTTCCGTTGTGCCTACAAAACCTTCCTGCACTGTGCAGGAAGGTTTTGTTTTGTCTTAATAGCGATTACATCGATGCAGGAGACTTTTGTTGCTCTTACAAAACGTTGCTGCACTGTGCAGGGATATTTTTGGGTAACATTTTTAGCTTTTATGACATTTATATATAATGTCTTATTGTTAAAAGGCAGGAGTCTAAGGAGTTAATTTATAAAATAATACACTATGAATGTACCTTTTTTAAACCGTTATCGACACGGAGAGTTTTTACAATATGTAAAAGATGTATCACAGTTATTGAGCGAACAAGATATGACAGCTTTGCAGCTTACTGCCCAATATGATGCCTTGCAGCCACAGGTTGCTGCCATAGATACGGCTTTTAAGCAAAATCAGGCAAGCGAGATTACCACAGAGTTGACTGCTTTGGATAACCAAAGGGATGATGCCCTGACGGGGCTACGCTCGGTAATTAATGGCTATAGTTATCATTATGAGCAGAGAATCAAAGATGCGGCTGCCGCATTAATGGCAAACATCGACCAACATGGTCCAAACGTACAACGATTAAGTTATCAGGAAGAAACCGCCGTTATTGATAGTATTACAGACGATTGGCAAGATCTAGCAGAACTAAGCCAGGCGGTAGCAGACTTAAATTTGGGTAAATGGCTAACTCATTTGCAAACTACAAATGCTAGCTTTGCCACCCGTTATCTGGCAAGGGTGGAGCGGCAAGCTGCCAACCCAGGCGAGAATATTCCAAAGCTTCGCGAAGCTGCCACTGCAAGTTATAGAAGCTTAATTGCGCATTTACAAGCACACGCTACGCTCAATACTGCACCACAGCACGCTATCTTATTACAACAGATAAGTGTACTGGCAGGGCAATATAACCAGGTGATAGAAAACAGAGCAAGTAGTAATATGATCAATGGTCAGCAAACCGATACCTCACATAATAGTAATACTACTACCACATAAAAGAAGCCCCGAGCAGGGGCTTTTTTAACACCATCCCCAAAACTGGGATTTTTTCAATATTTTCTTTTACGGTAAATTCAAAGTGTAAATGGTATTACTTCTCTTTTGATTCATGAATTAACTCGCTAATAAAGTACGACGGCAGAATACCTTGCCTTTTTTTGAAAGCTGCATTAAAGGTATTGAGATTATTATAGCCTACAGAGGCAGCAATGTAACTTAACTTGCTATTTCTAAAATCTTCGTCTGTAAGTAATTTGGATAATAAGTAGTTTATCCTTAGTTCATTAATGTAGTTGTTGAAATTGGATTTCTTTTCTTGATTAACTACTTGAGATAAATACTTTGGGTTAGTTTTTAGTAGTTGAGCAACCTGTCTTAAACTGCAATTAGGGTCAATAAAAAAGATTTCTTTTTCAAGATTTTCTAGCTTGTTTAGAATAATATTTTTTACATCATCATCTATAGTTTTATGTACTTTAGAGCTATTGCTTTTTGGTGTAGCCACATCAGAAACAGTATTGATCTTTTCAAACTTATTAAGTTTTTTACTCATCTCTAATTGTATTTCTGCCAATTCAATAGTTCGACGATATAGAATCTTATTTTTGTTTTTTACTTTTAGATATCCATAAACTCCAAAAGCACCTATAACGAGAATAAGAATAAGAATAATAATGATAAAATTGAATCTTGTTTTTTGAGCTCTGTTTTCTAACTCCAGGATTTCTTTTTTATGAGTTACCTCTTTAATCTTTCTTTTAGTTTCTAGAATGATTATTTTCTGCTCCTTTTCATTGGTGAAAATAGAATCGCTTATCGCTTTGTGTAGTGTTTTGTATTCTAGAGATTTAGACAGTTGATTCTTTTTTTTATAAAGATTTTCTAAAACGAGACTATTAGATTTGATCACATCAAAAGCATTGATAGTCTCGGCGTATTCAATGCTTTTTTCATAATTTACAATGGCATTGGTAGTATCCTTTTTTTGTAAAAAAAGCTCAGCCTGTAATATTAATGCTCTAGGAATCCTAAACAAATACCTGTTTTTATAATTCATCTCCAAAGCTTGTGATAGATACTTTTGCGCCTTCTCATGCTCTTGATTAGATATATAAATATCTGCCATATTCATATATACGATACTTTGGATATAATCTCCGGGAGGAGGTATTTTTTTTTCAACTTTTAAATAAAACTCATATACTTCTAATGCCTTTTTGGTATCATTTAATTTTGAAGTCATTCGGGCAATCTCATCAATTTTAGGAAAGATATATTGAATTTTTTTTAACCTAATAATATAATGAAGCCCCTTGAGGCAATAGTTTAAGGCACTACGATAATTCTTAACTCTCAGATAGTAATGAGATAAAGAAGAATAGGCCCGCATCAAAAGATATTCTGTTTTTAATTTTTCGGCAATATCTAATAGTTGTAGACCTGTTTCAAGAGCCATGTCATATTCTCCTCTTTCAGTATATATATAAGATTTTAAAGTGTTGACATCTGCACAAATTTCTGGATAGGTTTGATACGTAACAGATTCTTCAATTTCCTTTACCAAATCCAAAGATGTATCAAATTTGCCTCCAATAAAAAGCAGATATGCCTTATTGTATTTGGTATGTAGCTCTCCTTTTTTAAAACCAATATCCCTGGCTAGCTGCATAGCTGTATCGTTGTACTTATTTGCCCTTGTATGTGATTTATAAATATAGGCAGCGTATAACTTTAGTAAAATAAGAACTTTATCTTTTCCTTGTACCTTTTGCTCCTTGCTAATTAAAAATTCGAGATTCAAAAAATCTTCTTTATAATCGTCTTTATGCTCGATTAGATTTTCAATTTCTTTAAAATATGTAGTGATCGAGTCCCGATATGTTTTCTGAGAATAGATAAAAGCATTGCTAAAGAGTATAAAAAGAAAAAGTAATATTTTGGATGTATAGTTCAATTAGGCTTCTGTTTTTAGAGATAAATATCGTGATGCTTTAATATCAAAACTTTTATAGCTTAGAGCTTGATATGTGTTTGTTGTATTAAAGATCAAAGCGATTTGAAATTAGATTTTTATTAAATAGTTTTCTTTTCAGGATCTTTCAAAGATAACAACTAGCTTTAATTTTAAATCTTTTGTAAAAAAACTTTTCATCTTTTTAAATTTATTAATTTTCAATAGTCATATAATGTAGATATAGGCACTTTTGTTATGTCGATGTGTTGGATGTAAAAAAAGTATTAAAAGTGAGTGTATATTCTTGTATCTGTTTTTTTTGAATATCCCTCAATTTACGGCTAGAATAAAAAAAATAAAAATGTTTGTCCAAATGTCAAAAACACATTCGTTATAGTATTGTAAAAGATAAATTAACCAATAAAAACAAAGAAATGAAAGAATTTATGTTTCTGTTTAGAGGAGGAGATGAGGTATGGGATAGCAAGTCTCCTGAAGAACAGCAAAGACAAATGCAAAATTGGAAAGAATGGATTGGAGAAATGGCACAACAAGAAAAGTTTGTAGGAGGAGAGCGATTATTTACTCATGGTAATACAATCTCTCCGGGGACAATGAAAGTAACCGATAGACCACTAACAGAAGGCAAAGAATTGGTAGGAGGGTACCTAGTTGTAAAAGCCAATGATCTTGAAGAAGCTACCGAAATGGCAAAAGGCTGCCCTGGACTACATTGGGATACTCAT
Organism: Aquimarina sediminis; assembly: GCF_002895435.1. Classification (GTDB taxonomy): domain Bacteria; phylum Bacteroidota; class Bacteroidia; order Flavobacteriales; family Flavobacteriaceae; genus Aquimarina; species Aquimarina sediminis. The sequence goes on along the minus strand of NZ_POYJ01000004.1, from coordinate 364,298 downwards.
GTAGAAGTACGTGAAGTATGGCCTGAGGAGAAATAATAGAAATAACTAAAATAAGATACAGATGAAAGAATTTATGTTTATAATAAGAGGAGGAGAAGATAAATACAGCAATACTTCACCAGAAGAAATGCAAAAACACATGCAACATTGGCAGGAATGGATGGGAGGTCTTGCCCAAGCAGAGCAACTTGTGGGAGGTCAACCACTAATGACCGAAGCCAGAACACTAACCGAAAGAGGAGAAAAAATAACAGATCGCCCCTTGGCAGAAGGAAAAGAATTGGTAGGAGGGTATTTGATTATTAAAGCAGACTCTTTGGATCAAGCGGCTCAGGTAGCAAAAGGGTGTCCTAGTTTTGAGTATGATTGTAGTGTAGAGGTTCGTGAAATCAATCTGATGGAATAATTTTTGGAAAATAGAGAAGAACGTATAGACCATACCCTAAACCATCTTTTTAGACAAGAATCTGGAAAGATGGTTTCTGTATTGATTAAAATATTTGGAACCGAAAACATCGAATTGGCAGAAGATGTGGTGCAAGATGCTTTAATCAAAGCTTTGGAGACCTGGAAATATAGAGGGATACCTGATAATCCTAGAGCATGGTTATATCGCACCGCAAAAAACAGGGCTATTGATGTTATCAGACGCAATAAATATAGCCAGGTAATCGATTTTTCTGACCCCGAAAAACAACTTTTGACTTCTGGATATACACTAGCCAGTACAATGGATAACTATTGGCAAGAGCAACACATCAAAGATGATTTTTTGGGAATGATGTACGCATGTTGCCACCCGGATATTTCACAAGAAAACCAGATCACATTTATCCTCAAATCATTATGTGGATTTAGTACCAAAGAGGTTGCTCGATCTTTTCTCTGTAGTGAAGATACAATCTCCAAGCGCTTGTACAGAACTAAGGAGTATTTTAGAAAACATAAAATTCGTCCCGAAATACCAGCTTTAGGTAAAATATCATCTCGAACCTTAACAGTGTTAAGTGCCATATACCTCATGTTTAATGAAGGTTATAATTCTACACATGCCGATCAACTGATTCGCAAGGATCTTATAACTCAAGCAATGTTATTATGCAGGTCTTTGTTGTCTGTAGAGCGAACACAGCTCCCAGAGGTATATGCTTTAATGGCATTAATGTGCTTTCACACCGCTAGAATCGAAAGCCGTCTTACAGAAGAAGGGGAGCTTATTTTGTTAGCCAAACAAGATCGTGCCCGATGGAATAAAGAATTAATACAATCTGGAGAACATTACCTTAATCAAGCAGCTTTTGGTAATGTATTGACTACCTATCACCTTGAAGCAGCCATAGCTTATCAACATTGTAGTGCAAAAAAATATGAAGATACTAACTGGGAAGAAATATTAGAGTGTTATGAACTTTTATTAAAAATTGCCAACGATCCGGTTGTGTTTTTAAACCGATGTTTAGTTATCTTAGAACTTAAAGGTCCAGAAGAAGCTTCAAAAGCCCTGGAAAAAGTGAAGGATAATAAACTTATGGATAAGTATTATATATATCACGCAACTTTAGGTGAAATTCAGCAACGATTAGGAAAGACCGATAAAGCTATAGCATGTTATAAAAAAGCAATCCAACTCACTCAATCCAAACAGGAAAAACGACTTCTTAACGATAAAATAGATACTATTGTAAACTCAAGGTAGGAATGAAAGTATACAATATAGCCTTGTTACCCCTAAGGAGGGTATAGGATTTGAATTTATAAAATAGTAATACAGGTAATTTTCTGATAAATTACATCCTATGATAAGGATCATAAATAGCATAAGTTTATAGAGTTTACAGTCTTTAGATTAAACCAGATATCACTGAATTCAGGGGTGCACTTGCTGCTTTTAAAAATTATCTTTGAAATAGAATTAGTGTTAAGAATGAAATATACATGATAAGTAAAAGGTTATAAATTACATATGAGTATAATAATTATCACACTACAGGAATATATACTATTTTAGTATCATGTTTTGAATTCACAGAAGTCTAAAAACTTATATAGTTAAGTTCACAGGATAATGAGATATTTAAAACCGGATAAAGATGAAAATATAAGAATATGGGAGACAACCAAGATCAGATACAGCAGCTGTTAGAAAAACTTAATATCCTGCTGAAAAGACAACAAGATTTCTCAACTCAAATACAAAGTCTTAAAGATGAGATATATAAGCTAAAAGCTTCATCAACTATTTCTTCTGATTTAAAAACAGAAAATCCAACACCTTTACCGAAAGCCGAGACTAGTCTAGAAAACGCAAAAAAACCTATATCTTCTGATAGTCTTGGAGAAAGTAAACCTGAGCCAGTAAAACAAATAAAAGCGGCTATTCCTAAACCAAAAACACCAAAAAAGAAATCGAATCTCGAAAAATTTATTGGAGAGAACTTGATTAATAAAATCGGAATTGTAATTATCGTAATAGGAGTAGCTATAGGAGCCAAATATACTATAGAGCATGATCTTATAGGTCCTTTAACTAGAATTATTCTGGGGTACCTAACAGGTTTAGGGCTTTTGGGGATTGGAATGAAGCTAAAGAAAAAATATGAAAACTTTAGTGCCGTATTAGTAAGTGGTGCTATGGCAATCATGTATTTTATTACCTTTTTGGCGTATGATTTATATGATCTGATTCCGCAAACGATGACCTTTGTATTAATGCTGCTATTTACAGCATTTACGGTTTTTGCTGCGATACAATATAATAAACAGGTTATTGCTCATATAGGATTGGTAGGGGCTTATGCGGTTCCTTTTTTATTAAGTGATGGGTCTGGTAGAGTATTAATTCTTTTTAGCTATATGGCTATCATTAATGCCGGGATTCTTATTATTGCTGCAAAAAAATATTGGAAATCACTCTATTTTTCCTCCTTTTTTCTAACATGGATTATTTTTATTTCATGGTATGTTGATAGTTATTCTACAGATGAACATTTTGTTTTAGGATTTGCATTTCTTTCTCTGTTTTTTGCCACTTTCTATTCTATGTTTTTGGTATATAAACTAAGAAAAAAAGAAAGCTTTAGAACTACTGATGTCATTTTACAACTTGCTAATTCATTTGTTTTTTATGGTGTTGGGGTTTCTATGTTGAATAACCACGAGGTCGGGAAAGAGCTATTAGGAGTTTTTACCTTGATCAATGCAGTAATTCATTTTGTTGTAAGTGTTATCATTTATAAGTTAAAATTAGCAGATAGAAACCTGTTTTATTTTATTTCGGGGATGGTGTTAATTTTTGTTACGATTACATTCCCTGTTCAGTTGGATGGAAATTGGGTTACTTTGTTATGGGCTAGTGAAGCGGCATTGTTATTTTGGATAGGGAGAACCAAAAAGGTACCTATCTATGAAATACTCTCATACCCATTATGGGGACTAACCTTTTTTAGTCTAATACACGATTGGATTGTAGTGTATTATAGATATAATCCTTCGATACCAGAGACAGGGTTAACACCGATATTCAATATTTATTTGGTGACATCTATATTGTGTATTGTATCCTACATTTTTATTTATTTTATTCATCGTAAAGAAAAACTTTCTTTCCCATGGCCTAAAGAACCTTTGCTGTATACATTACTTACTGTGGTAATAGCGTTATTATTGATTTGTACGAGTTATTTTACATTTTGGGTAGAAATTGATAGCTATTGGGATCGAGTGTATGAGGATACCAATCAATTATTACAGTCTCAGAATGTTGGAACTGAACAATACTCTGTTACACAAAATATTAGACACCATCGAGGAGCTTGGTTGATTAATTATACTTCTTTATTTCTTATCGTTTTATCTTTTGTGAATATTAAAAAAATCAAAAACAATATTTTTGGATACATCACTTTCGGGGTTTTTGTAATTGTTCTTTTTACTTTTTTAAATGGAGGACTATATCTACTTAGTGAACTAAGAGAAAATTATTTAGAATTAAAAGACACAGAATTTAATCCAGGAACATTTTCTTATCTCGGTATGCGTTATATCTCTTTATTGCTGTTTGCAGGGCTAATGTTTACGATGTATCATTATGTAAGGCAAAAATTTCTGGATAGAACCTTTAAAACTGCCTTCGAAATTATAATGCACTGCTCATTGATATGGGTGGTAAGTAGTGAATTAATCCATTGGCTGGATCTTGCTGGTTATACAGAAACCTACAAACTTGGATTAAGTATTCTATGGGGTGTGTATTCATTATTACTTATCGTTTTAGGGATCTGGAAAAGAAAAAAATATTTACGTGTTCTGGCTATCATATTATTTGGTATTACTTTGATAAAGTTATTCTTCTATGATATTTCACATTTAGGAACCATTGCCAAGACAGTTGTGTTTTTGTCCTTGGGAGTACTTCTTCTTATTATTTCCTTTCTATATAATAAATACAAACATATTATTGCAGATGAAAAAGAAAATTAGGATAACCATATTCATGATATTGTTTGCGCGCACTACAACTTTTGCCCAAATGAATAATTATGCATATAAAAACCTGTTACCCGAAGTGACAGATACTTGGCATACAGTACGTTTACCTGATGAGATGTTTAGTAAGGTGTCGCCAGATCTATCTGATATTAGAGTGTTTGGGATTACAGCCAAAAATGATACTGTAGAGGCTCCTTTCCTTCTACAGTTAAAAACCGAAAAAGTTACTCAAAAAACGATTCCCTTTACTGCCTTAAATACTACATTTAATGAAAAAGGTACATATACCACTTTAGAAATACCTGAAGAAGAGCCTATCAACCAAATTCAATTAGATTTTGAGCAACCTAATTTTGATTGGATGATAACTTTAGAAGGAAGTCAGGATAATAAAGAATGGTATACGATAACCAAGGATTATCGTATACTTTCTATTAAAAATGAGCATACAAATTATAAGTTTACTACCCTTAGGTTTCCTGAAGCTCAATATCGCTATTTTAGAATACTGATAAAAGACACTAAAAAACCAGTTTTAAAAACAGCTAAAGTTAGTAAGCAAGAGGTAGAAAGGGCTGATTATCGCGAGTATGATGTTGCGAGTTTGGATGTCAAAAACTCAAAAGACTCTAAAAATACAATTATAGATGTAACGCTAACGATGCCAGTTCCTGTAAGTTATTTACAGGTTAATGTCGAAGACAAATTTGATTATTACCGCCCAATATCTATTAGGTATGCCACTGATAGTATCCAGATGCAACAAGGAAATTGGAGACTAAATTATCGCCAACTAAGCTCAGGAATACTTAATTCTATAGAAGAAAATACGTTTTTATGTTCAAGTACAATTGCCCAAAAGTTTAGAATTGTAATTGATAATCAAGATAACCAGCCTCTAAAAATAAATAAGGTAGTAGTAAAAGGGTATCAGCACCAACTTGCAACCCGTTTTACGAACCCGGCTACATATTATCTTGTTTATGGAAATAATAAAATAAGAAAACCTTCATATGATCTTAATTATGTTTCAAGCAAAATTCCAGAAGTGATGACTTCAATTTCACCAGGAATGCAACAATCAATCAATAAGGAGAAAACTATAGTAAAAGAGCCACTATTTACCAATAAAATATGGTTGTGGGCAATTATGGGGATTGTAGTAGTATTACTAGGAGGGTTTACACTATCAATGATGAAGAAAAGAGAATAGTATATTGTAATATTAACATGAAAAAACAACTATAAAAAAGGGGTAATTACCCCTTTTTTATATATTTTCTTCTATTATGTTCTCTTCGTATTTTGTTGACTTTTTTTAGGTTTGGCGAGGGTTTAGATACAGTAATAGGGAAAACACCTTGGCGAGAGTTGAGGAAAACCGTAACTCACTTTTGAAAGAATTAAGTATGTTAGTGGTCTCACACAGATTTTATAACATTTCAGCCCACCTATTATAGTAAAATATTGTATTTCACCTTGTTGTTTGGGTGTATACATATTGTTTTATAATATACTAAAAAGATAAGTTGATTTATCAATGAGGTATGACATAGGGTGTTTGTTCTAAAAACCTGTGTGATCTGTATTAGGAATATATATTATTCTAAAAACCAAATAAGAAGCCCCTAAAAGAAAATAGATAAAAGATGATACAATTACTGACCATATTTGAAGGATTGTTTAGTGTAAACGAGAAAGAAAAAAAATCAGAAAATCATGTGACTCAGATTTTTTTGACATCGACCCATACAAATTCTGGTAGAACCCTTATGATTGAGGAAGAATCACATAGTGTATGGGCGTACCTTCTAAGACCTGATAAAGAAGGTATTGATTTTGATGGTTTTATATGTGCTGTAGTTGATCCTTTGTCATCAGAAATAGACCCAAAGGAAATAACGAAAGGAAAAAAAGATGCTCCGCTACCAGCTATGTTTGCCAATAGATACAGTTATATTAAAAATTTAAAGAAAAAGGATATCAAAATTCATTGGGAAAATGAACGTGTAACTGTATTTATAAAGAAAAAGGTCTATCTTATAATGGACCTGAATACTAAAGTAAGTTATTCAAGAGGGCTGTCTAAAAATTGTGTTTATGGTAAGAAATTAGAGGAGTAATAGATACTAACTTATTTTATGAAAATTTTCCAGGAGGACTTATTTATACGACGAAAGAACTACAAATCTTCTCTCAACAGCTTTTTTTTCTCGATGAAACACTAATCTTTCGTTTTTTACCTGATAGCCTAATGGATGCTTGGTTTTAGAGGTAAGGGATTGCTGTTCAGCAAAAACATTTTATTGTTAAGAGATAATTGCCCTAAATTGCTCTAAGTGTGACCAAAAAAATGTCAATATGGATAAAATCTACATTATTAGAGTAACTCTATTCTTTTTCTTATTAACTACCCATATTAGTTACGCATGGGAGGCAGAATGTGTTAAGCATTTGAATTTTTATAAAACACCGTATTTTCAAAAAAAAATATACGATACTAATCCATATAAACTCATAAAGGACTCGACCTTAATAAAATTTAGAAGCAAAATTGAAAATAAAAAACTAATTCAAGATTTTAATCAGTTACTGGAAACATTAAAAGAGCACCCCTCTCAATTTGAATTTATTGATAAGTTATCGTTTGAGAATTTAATTAATACTCAACGCGATAAATTAAAGGATTCTATGACAGTAACAGAGTTTTATCGAGTTGTATCTCCAATAGTAGCAAGCTTAGGGTGTTTACACACTCGAATAGTTGATGGTCGTTTTTTTAGAACACCTCCTAAATATTGGTTACCACTAATTGTTTGGTTCAAAGACCAAAAAATGTATGCCATAAATAATTGTGTTGAAAGTACAGAAATGAATATTGGTTCTGAAATATTAGAGATTAATGGAATTTCATCTAGAGAAATATACAAAAGCTTGACGTCAAGTATTTCTGCCGATGCTTTAAATTCAAAGTTTTACAGAGGTGATTTGAATGTTAATTTTTTATACTATTATCATAGTTATTATGGATTTGATTCAGAGTATAGGATAAAATTTAAGCCGTATAATTCTGAAAAGAAAATTACCACTACTTTTTTCGTTAATAAGCCTGCTCCAGATTATAAAGTCGAAATTAATAATAAGCCTAGACTAAATTTAGAGGTAATCAAAGAAAAAGAAATAGCTGTAATTAGGATTAAGAATTTTAATTATTATCCACGAGGAAAGCAGAATATTGATTTTTTTAAAAAGAAGTTAGATGACTATATTTTAAAAATGGAACAAGATAGCATAAAGAAGATAGCATTTGATTTAAGAGGAAATAGGGGAGGGAATCCAGAATGCACACAGTATATTTTATCATATATCACCAGTAAAAAGATTAACTTTTATGAAAATAATGAGCTTAATAAGAGAAGAAATAGACCTACCGTTGTAGAACCAAAAACTAATAATATTAGTAAGAAAAAAATATACTTCATGATAGATGGTAGATGTGCCTCGGCTACTACTCAAATGTTGGCAGTTGTTAAGCATAATAAATTGGCAACTCTTCTGGGAGAAGAAACGGGAGGTACATATAGTACGCATCCGGGAAGAAGAGCTCCTGTCTTAAAAAACACTGGATTAGGATTACAAATTGGAACAAAAAGAGAATCTGTTAGTGTTCCTAGACTACCTCTTAATCTTGGTATAGTACCTAATAGACCAATAGAATTGAAAGTAGAACATTTGATGAAACAAAATGACCCTATATTAGAATATATTATAAATGAAAGAGGTAAATAAAAAGAAGCTCAGAACACAAGCATGAAAATATATCAACTGTTTATCGTTAGTCTTTTGTTTGCAAATACATTGTTTTCGCAACAGTTAGCAGACACCTTATACAACCCTAAGATTACTTCAAAAGCATATCCAAAGAGTTCGGGGACATTAGTTCACATAGATCAAGGGCATAATAACTTTCATACCAAAGACAATAGGTTTTTGCCTTTTGCGAGATTGTTATCTCAGGATGGATATCGGATCGCCGGATACGAAGGTAAATTTGAGGAATCCAAATTAAAAGATCTTAAGATATTAGTGATATCTAATGCGCTATCACAAAATAGTAGACCTCCATTTGTCGCTCCTACAGAAACAGCCTTTTCTACTCAGGAAATAGAGAATTTAAGACAATGGGTAAAAAAAGGAGGCTCTCTTTTTTTAATAGCAGATCATATGCCTTTTGCCGGAGCTGCTGCTAATCTGGCACGAGTTTTTGGTTTCGAATTTTACGATGGATTCGTGTTTGATGCAAATGACAAAGGTATTTTTGATTTCACTAGAGAAAATAAAATGCTCCCCAATAGTAAGATAATTAATGGGCGAAATAAAAGTGAATCTGTAAATAGTGTAAGAACGTTTACCGGTCAAGGGTTTAAAATACCTAAAGAAGCTTCCTCAATTTTAAGTTTTAAAAAAGAATTTAATGTGTTTGTAACAGATACTATGTGGGTGTTTAATGAAAATACACCCATGTTTTCTGCCGAGAATTTATCTCAAGGAGCGGTTAGAGAATATGGTAAAGGCAAAGTCGCCGTATTTGGAGAAGCTGCAATGTTTACAGCACAAATTGCAGGTAGAGATAGAATTAAAGTAGGCATGAACACCAAGGAGGCAAGCGAAAATTATCAGCTTTTACTTAACCTGATACATTGGTTGGATAACTTGTATTGATAATAGGATCCTTTTACGAAGTATAGAAAAGCTGAAACACACAAATAAGTAAATATGAAAAAGAAACGTAATACCCCTATTCTACTAATCCCATTTTTTGTTTTGGGATTATTATATGTTACTGATTCTAATGCTCAAGATAGTACAACCGATAAATATTTTCGACATTTAAGGTATAATCATGTTTCTCCTCATGTTCCTATTAAAGGAATTCATGAGATAAATAATGAAGAGGCGAATAACGATTCTCATTATATCTTTAGGTACAATAAAGCAAACCAATTAGTTGAGATTATAAATAATGATTATCATCAAGGAAGACGACACCCCTTAGCTTCAATAGCCGCTCATAGAATAGTTTTTGAGTACACACCCGAACTTGAAACCCGTATATTTTTTGATATAAAGGGAAAACGAATGATGAATGTACGAAAAGTGTATAAGGAAGAATATAAATATGACAAAAAAGGATTTAAATATGCATTAAATTTTTACAACCTGGATGATAAGCCCATGGAGTCTAATTGGAAAATTGCTAATTATAAATGGACCAAAAACAAAAACTTGATTATAGAAAAGCGGTACAATTTAGAAAATAGACATGTTGATATTTCTCCGTATTTTGAATTTAGAATAACAGGGATTTTATATGCTAAAAACGGAGATCCCAAAATGAATTATAATCTTAACGAAAAACTTGAAGTTCAGGAAAACTCTCTTGGTGTGGCATCTTATTGTGATATTTATGATAAGCAAGGAAACCATATCGAATATTCTTATCATGATGCAAATGGTCAATTGACAAAAAACCAATGGGGATATACTTTTGCCAGAAAAGAATTTGATGATAAGGGTTATCCAATAACAGAAACAAGGTATGATGAGCACCATAAAGTTTTGACAAAACGTAACCTGCCTTCTTCTGCAAGAATCAGAAAAGCAGACATAGCAAGTAAAAAAGATACACTTGAGATAAGAGAAAAGTCATTAGGGTATTTAATAGCTTTACAAGAGTTAAAACCGGATCTTATGAGAGATGTTTTTCATCAGGATTTAGCCAAAAGAACGTTAGGGTATGATCAAGAAAGTAAAAAGGAAGTTATAAGAGAAACTACTTATGGACAGATGGTAGGCTTTGCCGAGTCATGGAATCGGTCAGGAACTAAATTTCCTCCCAAACCAACTAATATGGTAGAAATACTAGATATTTATAATCGAATTGCTACCGTTAAGTTAATCTCTGATAACTGGGTAGAGTATTTACATCTAATAAAAACAAATAACCAATGGCATATTATTAATTTACTTTGGCAGTATAAAAATGTAAACCAATATCCCAAGTAAGACTTATTTCCACGCTTTTTTTCCGGTTTGATAGATTTTTTCTAATGCTTCATCTCTATATATCCGACCCATAGGGATTGTGTAGTCTTCTATTTTAAGGATATTTCCTTGTATTACTTTGATATGATGGTAATTAACAATAAAGGATTTATGAACCTGTACAAATGAAGAAGAAGGTAGCATCTCTAGCATTCCGGATAGAGTTTGATAAGTTACAAAGAACCTATCCTTAAGAACTACTTTAATATAATCTTTTAGACTTTCTATAAGTAAAATGTCATTATAGTATACTTTAATCTTTTTATTATCTACTTTAAAGAAAGCGGCATTAGAAGAAGAAGTATCAGCTATTTCTGTATAATAATCTGTAGAGGTTCTTATTTTCTCCACAGCTCGTACAAAGCGAAAAAATGGAATGGGTTTAATAAGGTAATCAACTGCATTAAGTTCAAAACCATCTACGGCATAATTACGATGTGCAGTAGTAAAAATAACTTTAGGAGAAGGAGAAATTGCTTTTACAAAATTAATACCGTTCAGTAAAGGCATCTGGATATCCAGAAAAATAAGATCAACAGTTTCAGAATTCAAAAACTCAATAGCTGATAAAGCATCATCAAATTTTCCAACTTCTGATAAAAAGTCAAGTCGTCCGATATAATCAGAGATAACATCTAGAGCTAAGGGCTCATCATCTACAATAATACATTTTATGCTATTCATTAATCACGTAATTGAATTTTTAGGTCAACATAGAACTTATTTGATCGTTCCTCTAACCTAAAGATATGCTTTTGGGGATAAATGATCTGCAATCTTTTGGATAAATTTTGAACTCCAATTCCGTTTCGGTCACTTTCATCTTTTGAATTTCCAACAGGGTTTACAGTACTTATATGTAGTTCTCCGTCTTGAAAAGCTATTTTTATTTGGATTTTGACATTTCCTCTTTCGTTTAGAGAACAATGTTTAAAAGCATTCTCGACTATGGGGATTAGTATTAATGGAGTGATCATTACTTCATTAAAGTTTCCTGTCATTTCCATTAGTAGATTCAAACGATTCCCAAAGCGTAATCTTTCTAGTTCAATATAATCATGTAAATGTTTAATCTCTTTTTCTAAAGGAATGTTATCCTCACTTCCTTCGTACAAGGTATAGGATAGTAAATTAGATAATTGCAACAATGCATCTGGTGTTTTTTTTGATCCTTTTAGGGATAGCGAATATAAGTTGTTTAATGTATTAAAAAGAAAATGCGGATTGATCTGAGACCTTAGAAAATTTAATTCACTGATCTTTTTTTCTTTTTGTATTTTTTCAAGATTTACTTTATTCTCATAATGGTCATGTAAGATTTTTATAGCTGTAGGAGGACCAAACCATAGTAGTATTGATCTTGCAAAACTCAAAATCCTAGGAATAGAAAAATAGTCAGGAGGAAGGTTAGGTACCTCTATTAGAATAGGATATACAAAATAGTACTGAAAAACCAGAACAAGGAGTGAATTTAGGACCAAAAGAGGAGTAAAGGTTAGAAAATAATATAAATAGCGTTTACTACCTATATATTTAGGCCATAAATAGTACATATGTAAATAATACAGAGGGATTTCTAGTAAACAACCTAAATATTTGTAAGATGCATTTGCTAGCGAAACACCATATAAAACATCCAGTAATACCCACATTAATAAATACAAAAACCAAAAGGAGATATGTTTTAGGATTCTGTTTTTAAGGAATATAGTAGTAATCATTATTAATATAGGTGTGTTTAAGTATGTTATGATACAAAAAAAGAGGTGTAATATCGTTAAAATATAGATTCTTGACTAGTATTTTCTCTCAACTACACTTCTTACTCGATGAAATATAGATAATTTTTGGGGTAATATTGTTTTAGGGTGATCCTATGCCCAGTGCCTTATTCAATTTATTGTATAAAAATAAAATCATCTCTGTATACCTAAGCACATACTATAGATTGATCCTTGCTTAATGATATTTTTTATTCGGTTATCTGATAAAGAGCTATATTTGTAGCTTAGTTATAATTGCATTTTGATATAACTAAACGTAAACCATTTTTAAAAACGGAGTAAGTTTAAACACCTACTCCGTTTTTTTGTTACCGGATATGAATTTTTGGTATGTAGAGGTAAGAAAATGAGTAAATTGGTATTTTAGTTTTTTTTATATTCATAATAAATCTTTGCTACTTGAAAATACACATATTCGGTGCTTCTGGATCGGGAACAACAACATTAGCCAGCCATCTTGAACAAGAATTAGGATGGAAACATTTGGATGCGGATGATTATTATTGGAAAAAAACTAATCCTCCATATCAGGAAAAAATTACATTGTTAAAAAGAAATACAACTATAATCAAGGATATAGAATTACATAAATCAGTTATTATAAGTGGCTCAATGGTAAGCTGGGGAAAACACTGGGAGAGTATATTTGATTGTGCTGTGTTTTTGTATGTTCCGCCTGCAATAAGAATACAGTGTCTTATGGATAGAGAAGCAGAAAGGTATGGGACGTTATTGTATACGGATCAAAATGTAAAGTCTAATTCCGAGGCTTTTTTGGATTGGGCAAAACAGTATGATGATCCCGATTTTGATGGACGAAGTATTACCGTACATAAAAACTGGATTAAAAAATTGAAATGTCCAGTAATTCAAATTGAAGGAGATACCATGATAAAAGAGCGAGTGCGATTAGTTTTAGAACAGTTACAGTAATATTTATAATAGTATTCAAAAGACCTGAAAAAACTTTTGGTGCCATAAGTTTACACACTTCCACTGTCACCAGATTGCGAACCAATTACATTTTTCACAATTTATATTTTTTTAACTCTCTGTTCTGGCTGGCCCATGTGTAAATTGAGAGCCATGGTACTTAATGTTTTTTCAGATCTTTTAATTACTAAGCAGCAAGTCCCCCATTACCTACTGTTTCTTTGCCTGTTTCAATTGATCCCCATTTCGAATTTGTGTTAAATTTTATTGATACAGGACTTTCATTCCTAAGGGTGTCTAGGATAGATTGTAATTCGGTTTCATGAAAATAGATAGTTATCGCTCCGTCCTGATGCTGTCTGTTTTGTGGTAGTTCTTTTTCGTTTTTGATGATTCCCAGATACCCCAAATACTCTTGGTTTTGACCATACAGGTATACATGTCCCATTTGATATCCCCCGCCACCAGCATAATTGCTAACAATTTGAATACTAAAACTTTCTATTTTATAAGAAACGATCATTATGTATTAATTTTTGATGTGAATTTTAATTGTTATGTTGATTCAAAAGTAGTGTGTATTATGATACTATGGTAGAGGGAAAACACGCAAATTGATAGGGGATATTCCCCCTTAAGGATTATTTACTGTTTTTTAATAACAAAAAAATGTATATAGCTTTAGAATCTTCTTGAAAGGTAGAACCCAACAGAATCCATATTAACCTGAGGCGCAAATGCTAATCCGTCTATTTTTTTAAAAGGATTCCAGGCAATAAGATGTTCAAAATGATACACCAGCTTTACTGATAATATTCCGATACCAGCTCCTACCAAAACGTCAGATAGATAGTGCATGTTATTTAGCATTCTTAAACTGCCTGTGGTAGCTGCAAAAATGTATCCACTATATGCCAAAAGAGGATTGGTATCTTTAAACTCTTCAAATAGCACAGTAGCAGTAGTAAATGCCGTTGTAGTATGACCCGAGGGAAAAGAATTAACATTGGTAGAACCTCCTGGTCTAGGTTTGTATATTTCTTTTTTTAATAATGTAGAAACTCCATTGCTAATAGCAGAAGCTAGAACAAGGTTTTTGGTTTGATCGAACCAGTGATTCCTGGATTTTACACCCAAAATATCTGCAGAGTACATTTCTACCACAGGAGCATAACGAGTGTAGTCATCCATATTAAGATAAAAATCATTACCTACTAATCTTCTTAGATCTTTTTGTAATGATTTTTCAAAACTACTTGCAGAAAGGAGAATTCCGGTAGTTATTAGAGCTACAGGTAGGATCCTTTTAGTTGACACACTTTTTTTTGTAGTAAACTCCGTTTGATTTGTATTAGCAAAATCTGAGTTTGTAATGGGGGCTTCAGTAAATTGAGCACTTACGGTATTGATACATAGGGCTATCAACACCAGAGATAGCATAGTTTTCATAATTTTATTTTTTGGGGACATAGACAATATTGATGCACAGATCAAAAGTTATCTATTGTGAAATATACTATATAATTATTAAAAAAATGTTAATAATTAGTGTTTTGTTAATAAATAGTTAACAAAAAGAGTGTGAAATATCTAGGAAGCTATATTTATAAATAAGATGAATTAAATACTTAACAATGTATAGGTTAGGGGATATCTAGTCATGTTTTTAAACTACTAATTGGGTAAATACTAGGTAAATGTTATGTAATTGGGTGATACTAATATTTTTAATATAGTCTTTGGGTGTCAAAATAAAAGAATATACCAAAGAATTCTTTAAAAAAGACGTATATTTGCCCGCAATTAAATTTTAATTGCGATGACAGCACATGATTCCAAAATCGTTGGAGAAGGTTTAACCTACGACGATGTTCTTTTAGTCCCTGCATTTTCTGAAGTGCTACCTAGAGAGGTAAGTATTAGGACTAAGTTCACAAGAAATATTACACTTAATGTTCCTATTGTTTCGGCAGCAATGGATACGGTTACAGAAAGTCGTATGGCAATTGCAATGGCTCAAGAAGGAGGAATAGGCGTGTTGCATAAAAACATGACTATAGAAGAACAAGCAATCAAGGTGCGTAAAGTAAAAAGGGCTGAGAGTGGTATGATCATAGACCCGGTGACCTTACCTAGAGATGCAAAAGTGCTAGATGCCAAAAATAATATGCGAGAGCATAGTATTGGAGGAATCCCTATTGTTGATGATAACTATAAATTGATTGGTATTGTTACGAATAGAGACCTTCGTTTTGAGAAAAATGAGCAACGTCCAATATCTGAAGTAATGACCAGTGAAAACTTGGTAACTGTAGGAGAAGGAACATCATTGCAGCAAGCAGAAGTTATTTTACAAAATAATAAGATAGAAAAGTTACCTGTTGTTGATAATGAGAACACATTAGTTGGTCTTATCACTTTTAGAGATATTACTAAGTTAACTCTAAAACCAATGGCTAATAAGGATAAACTTGGACGTCTAAGGGTTGCTGCTGCTATCGGAGTTACGGGAGATGCTGTAGATCGAGCAGAAGCCTTGGTTAAATCTGGTGTAGATGCTGTGGTTATTGATACAGCGCATGGTCATACCAAAGGTGTGGTAGCTGTATTAAAAGAAGTAAAGGCAAAGTTTCCTGAACTAGAGGTAATTGTAGGTAATATTGCAACTGCCGATGCTGCCAAATATTTGGTAGAAGCGGGTGCCGATGCTGTAAAAGTTGGAATTGGTCCAGGATCTATCTGTACAACAAGAGTGGTAGCAGGTGTTGGATTTCCTCAATTCTCTGCCGTATTAGAGGTCGCCAATGCAATCAAAGGCTCTGGAGTACCTGTTATTGCAGATGGTGGTATAAGGTATACAGGTGATATTCCTAAAGCAATTGCAGCTGGGGCAGATACCGTGATGTTAGGATCACTTTTGGCTGGTACCAAAGAATCTCCTGGAGAAACAGTAATTTATGAAGGAAGAAAGTATAAAACCTATAGAGGAATGGGATCTGTTGAAGCAATGAAAAAAGGTTCAAAGGATAGGTACTTTCAAGATGTAGAGGATGATATCAAAAAACTTGTTCCAGAGGGTATTGTTGGTAGAGTAGCCTATAAAGGAGACCTAGTAGAAAGTATTCATCAGTTTATCGGTGGATTAAGAGCAGGAATGGGATATTGTGGAGCAAAAGATGTCTCTACGTTACAAGACAAAGGACGTTTTGTGAAAATTACCGCTAGTGGTATTAATGAAAGTCATCCGCATGATGTAACTATAACCAAAGAATCTCCGAATTATAGCAGGAGATAGATAAGGATAATATATCATAAAAAAACCACATCAATTGATGTGGTTTTTTTATGATATTGACTAGAACTTATTTTTTAGGCTCTTCTATTTTGATTCCTAATTTTGTCATAATTGTTTTTGTAAGATCAAACTTAGGATCGATGTATGCTAGACCACTAGTGGTGATTGTAAATACCTGAGTATATCCTTCTGCTTTTGCTGTTTCTTCAAGAGCTTTACCAATCTTTTGGTATAGAGGTTGTAATAATTTGTTTTGCTCTATTTGGACTAATTGAGATCCGTTTTGGCGAAATTTTGCAATGTCATTTTCTAATGCAATAATCTCTTCTTGCTTTGTCTTTTTTACGGGCTCTGTAAAAGAAGCGACTTTTTCCTGATACTCCTTAACTTTAGCTTGGTAGCCGTCTACTTTAACTTTTAGTTCGGCTTCAAGTTTGGTGTTGTAGGCTTTTAAATCCTCCTGAACCTTAGAAAGCTCTGGCATTTTAGAAAGAATAAACTCTGTATCTATCGTTCCGGTTTTAGACTGAGCATTTACTTGAAAACTTGCGATCAATACTAAGATTGATAGTATTACTTTTTTCATCTGATTTTTTTTATTTTTAAGTTTTTGCAAATATATAAGGTCTTAGACAATATACGTGCCACGAATTATTTTTTTTAAAAATCTATCCTTCATATAGTTGTCCTCGGTGTGGTTTTAGGGCATTACGCACTTTTTTCATTTCAGAATCGGTAACAATGAGATAAGCTATACTGTGCATGTCGGTAAGATTTTGATAGCCCGTTATATCAATTGATAATTTTTCTGAAGCAATATATTCTTTGAGATGAATTTCATGGTGTTGAGCTGTTTTACTAGCTGCAGGACCTCTAAAATCCCATATTAATTTTAGTTTTCTTTCCAAAGTATTTTTGTATTTGATTGAATTGAATAAGATGATATGTGTTTTAGTAATTAATGCATTAAAAGGGTTTTAAGTCTTAGTGTTAATCATCTAATACACTTTTGCCTTCTTCTACAAACATTTTAAAATCTTCCATATATGATAATGATTGTTTTTTGAAGGCTCCCGGCATCAAAAATCCCATTAGTTTCATAAAACCACCAAATTTAAATTCATTTTTAGAAATCCACTTAGTATTCCCGTCAGGAAGTTCTTCAAAATAATTTTCTTGAATATTATACACATTTTTTGCATCAAAAGTAAGATGGATAGATTCAGGAAGATCTAGTAGCGTTATCGTTTCGATCATCTCTATTTTACGTTTTCCCATTCTATAAGTCAATTTTGATACAGATCCGGCTTTTCCTTTTTCACCACTTAAATGTTCTATGTTTACAAAGCCTTTTTGCCAATGCCTTATGTTTTCGTCATTGTCAAATTTTTCGATTACGTGATTACGGGGTTTTTTTATTATAATATCAAGTGAATACTCCATGATAAAGTTGTAGTTTGTTAGGTTTATTATGAAGGTACAATATACGGAGATCATAAAAATTTTGAAAGCTCATACTATAGGAGGTACTTGCTTCGTTAGAAAAGGGACTTGTAAAATATTTTAATATTATTATTTTTGTCCAGTTAGGACTTTATCATATAGAAATTATGAATAAAAAGGTATTATTGTTTTTTTTAGGAAGTATTTTTTTTGCACAGATTAATGCTCAACAAACAAAGGACGTGCTGTTTACTATAGATCAGAATCCTGTTTATTTTTCTGAGTTTAAAAGGGTGTATCTCAAAAATATAGATTTAGTCAAGGACGATTCACAAAAGAATATAGATAAGTACCTTAGTTTGTTTATTAACTATAAGTTAAAGTTAAAAGAGGCTAAACACCTGGGCTTAGATAAAAAAGAGACATATTTAAGAGAATTAGAAGGTTATAAAAAACAACTTGCAAAGGGGTACTTAACAGATACAAGGACTTCTGATGCATTATTAAAACAAGCATATGAGCGTTCTTTAAAAAGGGTTAATGCTAGTCATATATTAATTTCTGTAAAGGCAAATGCATCTGCAAAAGATACTCTAGTAGCCTACCAAAAAATTATAGAAGCAAGGAACAAAATTAATAAGGGAGAAGCTTTTGATGTGGTTGCAAAAGCGTATAGCCAAGATCCTTCGGTAGTCAGAAACAGTGGAGATTTGGGATGGTTTTCTGTTTTTAGAATGGTATATCCGTTTGAAGAAGCTGCGTATAAAACCCCGATAGGAGAAATTTCAAAACCATTTAGAACGCAGTTTGGATATCATATCGTAAAAGTTAATAAAAGAGAGAAAAAATTAGGAGAAGTTACTGTAGCGCATATTATGGTTGCAATAAATGATAATCTAACTTCTGAAGCGGCAGAAAAACGAATAAAAGAACTTGATCAACAATTAAGACAAGGAGTGTCTTTTGCTTCTTTAGCAAAACAATATAGTGATGACCCTAGTACAGCTATCGATGGAGGTAAAATCAGGCGTTTTGAACAGGGAGCATTAAACTCTGAGAAGTTTGAGCAAACAGCATTTGGTTTGCAAAAAAAAGGAGAAATATCTAAACCCATAAAAACAAAGTACGGTTGGCATCTTATTCAATTGATAGAAAAACATGCTCCAAAAACTTTCGAAGAACAAAAAGATGATCTTACTAAAAAAATAAAAAGAGATAGTAGATCTAAGTTGGTTACAGCATCATTTATTAATTCTTTAAGAAAGAAGTATTCCGTTGTTAAAAATGAGGAAAGCATTACGTATTTCAAAGAAAGAGTTACAGATATACTCTCAACAGAAAAAGGAGATATAGAAGAAAATGAAATGTTTAAAAAAGAAATTTTTAAGCTAAAACAAAAGGTATATAAAAATAAGGATTTTGCTCAGTATTTAAAGAGAAATCAATCTAGAGTTAGTGACTATGCAGATACAAATGCATTTGTAGATGAAATGTATACAAAATTTGAATCTTCAACATTACTTAGGTATTATGAAGAACATTTAGAAGATGATAATGTAGATTATGCAAATGTAATAGGAGAATACCGAGATGGTCTTTTGCTTTTTGACCTTATGGAATCTAAAATATGGAATGTGTCTAAAACCGATTCTATTGGTCTTAAAAAGTACTATGAGGCTCAGAAAAATAGATATACACAAAATGAAACGTATAAGGTTCTTAAAGCTTCATCATCTAAGTATAAAGTGATTGATAAAGTTCAGAAGCTTTTGGAAAAACAAATCTCGGTTGATGAGATTAAAAAGAAGATTAACAAAGGAGATACTTCTTTGGTGCTTTTTTCTGAAGAGGAGTTAATCAAAGGAGAGCACGCTCTACCAAAAGATTTTTCTGGTAAGAAAGGAAATATTGTGATTGCAGAAGAAGAAAATCTTATGACTTTGATTATGGTGAGAGAAGTGTTACCTTCCCGAATTAAGACTTTTGAAGAAACGAAAGGAGAAGTTATTAATGATTTTCAGGAAAGTACAGAAAATAAATGGTTGAAAGATTTAAAAACAAGATATCAGGTAAAGGTTAATGAAGAGATACTTAAAAAAGCTAAAGAAGAGTTATCAATATAAATAGAAAGGTATCAATGATTAGAGGAAAGTACGAGGTAGAGGATCTTGCATGCTCTTAATTAGAATAGTTAAAAAGATCAAAACAGGTGAAATATTATAAATTATTGTTGCTACTATTTGTAGTTGTTTCTTGTCAAAAATTTAAAAGTCAGATTAAAAAGGAAGTTGTTGCCAGAGTAAATGATAGCTATCTATATAAAAAAGATATTGAAGAATTAGTACCAAAGAATACTTCTAAAGAGGATAGCATAAATATTGTTAATAATTATATCAAAACTTGGGCTACCCGACAATTGTTTATTGATAAGGCTAAGTTAAATCTTACAGAAGAAGAGTTAGCAGCTTTTGATGACCTTGTAGAAAGCTATCAGAGCACACTATATATTAATGCATATAAGAATGCTGTAATCAATAAATCCATTAATATGGAGATTACAGAACAAGATTTTCAATCCTATTATGATCAAAATTTAAAAAATTTTAATCTTAATGAGGAGTTAGTAAAATTACGTTACTTACATTTGCCTCCTAATTATGAGAATATTATTGCAACGCAGCAACAATTGAATCGTTTTAATGAAGAAGATACTCAAGAGTTAGAAGATAAAAAGTTAGAATATCTAGCATATTCCTTTAATGATTCTATTTGGATTAAGTTTAATCAGGTGTTAAGTAAAATTCCAGTTCTGAAAAAACAAGATAAAACCAAACTCTTAAAAAATGGAAAATATATACAACTTAGAGACTCTACAGGAGTGTATATTGTAAAAATAAAAGAAGTGTTAAGTCATAATGAAGTAGCTCCTTTAGAATACGTGAAACCTACAATTAGGCAGATTATTTTGAATAAGAGAAAGCTGGAACTGATAAAAAAAATAGAAAAAGATATTACAAGAGATGCAGTTGAGAACAAACAATTTGAAGTTTATGATTAAAATTACCGCACTATGTGCGATACTTACCTTTAGTATAAGTACACAAGTTTATTCCCAAGAGATTATAGAGGATATAGATACCACTACAAAAGAAGAGGCAATTGCAGTAAATGATACAGTAGCAGTAGCAATAGATTCTGTAAAACAACCGTTTCAAAAAATAAAGATTGATGGTGTAGCAGCGGTTATTGGAGAAAATGTTATTTTGGATAGTGATGTTGATATTGCTTATCAACAATTAGTGAGTGAAGGTGTATCAATAGCCGATGTAAGTCGTTGCGAACTTGCTGGAAGCTTATTTGAAACTAAATTATATGCACATCACGCCATTCAAGATAGTATTATTGTCAAAGATGCCGAGGTTAATTCGATGGTCGATCAACAACTAAACTATATGACCAATGAGTTGGGAACCATTGATAAAGTGTTGAAGTTTTATAAAAAAGATAATTTATCAGATTTTAAGAAAGAACTTTTTGAAATCAATAAATCTAATAGATTGTCAGAACAAATGCGTGGTAAGATCATCCAAGACATCGAAATTACTCCAGAAGAAATAAGAGAATTTTTTGATGATATTCCAGAAGAAGAAAGACCTCTTTTTGGTACCGAAATAGAACTTGCTCAAATCGTAATTGAACCTGAAATCACAGAAGAAGAAGAACAAAAAGTTATCGATAGACTAAACCAGTTTAGAGAAGATATTGTAGAGAATGGTAGTAGCTTTGCTACAAAAGCGGTATTGTATTCTCAAGATCCTGGATCTAAATCAACAGGAGGGAAGTATACTCTTGATCGTCAGACTAATTTTGCTAAAGAATTTAAAGATGTAGCTTTTAGTTCTCAAGAAGGTGAAGTAAGTGAGCCTTTTAAGACCGATTTTGGATGGCATATTATTAAAGTTGATAAAATTAGAGGAGAAGAAATCGATGTAAGGCATATTTTACTTATTCCAGATGTTACCAGAGCAAGTATAGATAAGGCAAAAAAAAAGATAGACTCTCTACGCGCAAGTATTGTTTCGGGCTCAATAGATTTTAAAGAAGCAGCTAGAAAATTTAGTGATGAAAAAGAAACTCGTGAAGACGGAGGACAACTACTTAATCCAACTACAGGAGATACTCATTTTGAACTTACCAAAATTGATCCTATATTGTACGATCAAGTATCCAAATTAAAAACAAATGAAGTCTCTTTGGTAATTCCTGATCAAGATCGACAAGGACGTAAAAAATTCAAATTGATTACAGTACTTAATCGATATGATGAGCATATTGCAGATTACTCAAAAGATTATCTCAAAATACAAGAGTTAGCGCTTAGAAAGAAACAAATAGACGCTATACGAGAGTGGCAAAACGAAAAAATAATGGATACCTATATAAAGGTAAATGGAGAATACAGAAACTGTGAGTATAGTGGTAACTGGTTAAAAAAATAAAAATAATATGTCAGACGACGTAGCGGCTATAGAGAAACTGGTAAAAAAACACTCTGAACTTAAAAAGGAAATTTCCAAAGTCATTATTGGACAAGAAAAAGTAATCGACCAGATACTTATTTCTGTTTTTTCAGGTGGTCATGCGTTATTAATCGGTGTTCCAGGTTTAGCTAAAACCTTAATGGTTAATACGATATCTCAAGCTTTGGGGCTGGATTTTAAAAGAATTCAATTTACGCCAGATTTGATGCCTAGTGATATCTTAGGAAGTGAGATACTAGATGAAACCAGACATTTTAAGTTTATAAAAGGACCTATATTTTCTAATATTATCCTTGCGGATGAAATTAATCGTACTCCTCCAAAGACTCAAGCAGCACTTTTAGAAGCTATGCAAGAGAGGTCAGTAACAGTAGCAGGTCACCATTACTCTTTAGATTTACCTTACTTTGTTCTAGCGACCCAAAACCCAATAGAACAAGAAGGAACATACCCTTTGCCAGAGGCACAATTAGATCGATTTATGTTTGCTATAGAGTTAAAATATCCAAGCTTCGAGGAAGAAGTGGAGGTTGTAAAAAGCACTACAGGAGATACAAGTAAAAAAGTTAACTCGTTATTTACAGCTCAAGAGATTATCGATTTTCAACACTTAATCCGACGAATCCCTGTAGTCGATAATGTTATAGAATACGCAGTAGGAATGGTGGGTAAAACTAGACCTAATGGTGATACCGCAACAGAGTTAGTAAAAAACTATATTGATTGGGGTGCCGGACCAAGAGCTTCTCAAAATCTAATACTTGCAGCAAAAGCAAATGCTGCAATAAAAGGAAAATATTCTCCTGATATAGAGGATGTTCAGGCTGTTGCTATGGGTATTCTTCGCCATCGTATTATTAAAAACTATAAAGCAGAAGCCGAAGGAGTTAGTGTAGAAGATGTGATTAATAGCTTATTTTAGGAATAGAGATTAACAAATGACTTCTTCTCTTTTGTAAGAAATGTAGAATATATATCTAATCTATAGATAACACCCATTTTTGACTGTTCATTTATCAGATATTGGAGCCTATGATTTAGTCTAGTAACATGTTCATTAATTCTGTATTCCAAAGCCTCTCTCTAGAAAAATTAAACCTTTTTCAAAATTTATGGTCTTACTATTGAACGTTCAACAAATGTATTGTTTAATATAGAAAAGAAATAAATGAGAAGAAGAATAGTAACCTCTATACTGATAGTTATAGGGATTTTGTCATTGTCAGGACAGACTGAAGAGCATGATAAGGAGCGCAGAGGGTTGAGAAAAGGATTCTATGAAAGCCTTTCGCAAGATCAGAAAAATCAATTAGAAAATAACAGAAAACTTAGGGAAGAGCACAAGCAAGAAATGAGGTCTACCTTTACTGAAGAACAACTAGCTGTTTTAGAGGATCAAAATCTATCTAGAATGGAGAGGAAAAAAGCATTAAAAGATACGTATAGTGATGAGCAATTAGTAATGTTCAAAGATCATAGAACGGTCATGAAGGGTGAAAAAGAAAAGTTTGAAACTTCGTTGTCAGAAATACAATTAGCTCATTTCAAAAAGATGAAAAGAAGAAAAGGGAGAAAAGAAAAAGGTCGTAAAATAGAAGATTAAACTATTAGTTAAGTTTTTTTTATAAGAAAGTGGGGTTTTACAACTTCACTTTTCTGTTTTTTACATAATATGACTCTTTTTGAGCTATTTTTTATATTAGAACTATAACGTTTTCGTAAATTAAATAATTACCTAAGTATTTTCTTATCTTAATTTTTAGTAATTACATAAAATTCACAAATCAAATTTATGAATTTAGATAAATGAAGACCCTTATTTTTTTAAAAATGTAAAAAGAAAGGATTGAAAGTATTCATTTAAGAAAATCCTTTAAAATTCGTATTTTCGCAAGACTTTTCAATACTTAAAAACAATTAGATATGGCATTTGATATCGATATGATAAAAAAGGTGTACAGTCAGTTGGCTGATCGTGTAAATTCTGCACGAGAAGTTACTGGTAAGCCTTTAACTTTGGCAGAGAAAATTTTGTATTCGCATTTGTGGGACGCAAAAGCAAAAGAAGCGTTCATACGTGGTAAGGATTATGTTGATTTTGCACCGGATCGTATCGCATGTCAGGATGCAACTGCGCAAATGGCTTTGCTACAATTTATGCAAGCTGGAAAAAAGAAAGTGGCAGTACCAACAACAGTACATTGTGATCATTTAATACAAGCAAAAGAAGGTGCAGCAAAAGATTTAAAAAATGCTAATGACATTAGTAGCGAGGTGTTTAATTTTTTAGAATCGGTATCTGATAAATACGGAATTGGGTTTTGGAAACCTGGAGCCGGTATTATTCATCAAGTAGTTTTAGAGAACTATGCTTTTCCTGGAGGGATGATGATAGGTACCGACTCACATACTGTAAATGCTGGAGGATTAGGAATGATCGCAATAGGTGTAGGTGGAGCTGATGCAGTAGATGTAATGGCAGGTATGGCTTGGGAGTTGAAATTTCCTAAATTGATAGGTGTAAAATTAACTGGTAAATTATCAGGCTGGACCGCACCTAAGGATGTGATCTTAAAAGTGGCAGAAATTCTTACTGTAAAAGGTGGAACTGGTGCTATCGTAGAATATTTTGGACCAGGAGCAACATCAATGTCATGTACAGGAAAAGGAACTATCTGTAATATGGGAGCAGAAATTGGTGCTACAACATCGACTTTTGGTTATGATGAGTCTATGGAGCGTTACTTGCGAGCAACAGAAAGGGCAGATGTAGCGGATGCAGCAAACAAAGTGAAAGAGCATTTAACTGCAGATCCAGAGGTGTATGAAAATCCGGAGCAATATTTTGATCAGGTAATCGAAATTAACTTATCAGAATTAGGACCATTATTAAACGGACCTTTTACTCCAGATTTGTCAACAGCAGTTGGCGGTACGATGACAGAAAAAGCAAAAGCTAACGATTGGCCAATTCAGGTAGAGTGGGGATTAATAGGTTCTTGTACAAATTCTTCTTATGAAGATTTATCTCGTGCGTCTTCTATAGCACAACAAGCTTTAGATAAAGGTTTAAAGATGAAAGCAGAACTAGGGATCAACCCTGGCTCTGAACAAGTGAGATATACGGCAGATAGAGATGGTATTCTTGGGATATTTGAACAACTGGATGCAAAAATATTTACTAATGCTTGTGGACCCTGTATTGGGCAGTGGGCAAGATATAATGATCCAAAAAATGCACCAAAGAATAGTATTGTACACTCGTTTAATAGAAACTTTGCTAAACGTGCCGATGGCAACCCTAATACACATGCTTTTGTTGCGTCACCAGAATTAACTGCTGCAATTGCTGTTGCAGGACGATTAGACTTTAATCCATTAACAGATAAGCTAATTAATGAAAATGGAGAAGAGGTGATGTTTGATGAGCCAACAGGGTGGGAACTACCACCAAAAGGATTTGAAGTAAAGGATAATGGTTATTTGGCTCCAGTAGAAGATGGTAGCGGTGTAGAAGTAAAAGTAAGTCCGACCTCAGAAAGATTACAATTATTAACACCATTTGAACCAATAGGAAGTGAGGTTAAAGGAGCTAAATTACTTATCAAAGCATTTGGTAAATGTACTACAGATCATATTTCTATGGCAGGACCTTGGTTGCGTTACCGTGGTCATTTGGATAATATTTCTAATAACTGCCTAATCGGAGCTGTAAATGCATTTGGTAAGAAAACCAACTTTGTTAAAAATCAATTAACAGGAGAATTTGGTGGAGTGCCAGACACAGCAAGAGCTTATAAAGCTGCAGGAATACCTACTATTGTTGTAGGAGATCATAATTATGGTGAAGGATCATCGCGAGAGCATGCAGCAATGGAACCACGTCATCTGGGGGTGTGTGCAGTAATTGTAAAATCATTTGCCCGTATCCATGAAACAAACCTTAAAAAACAAGGAATGCTCGGGTTAACATTTGCAAACGAAAAAGAATATGATTTAATACAAGAGGATGATACTTTTAACTTTACAGATCTCGATCAATTTGCACCAAATAAACAATTGACTTTGGAGATTGTTCATGCAGATGGATCAAAAGATACGATCATGTTAAATCATACTTATAATGAGTCTCAGATCGAATGGTTTAAAGAAGGTTCTGCACTTAATCTGATTAAAAAACAGAACGCATAACCGCTTCTAAAACATAGACAATGAATATGAACTCCTAAGGATAAAGCTTTAGGAGTTTGTTTTTTTATGGAATTGTATTTTTTTGGGTGGTAAAAATGAATGTGTAGATATGGTAATTAAAGCTGGCTTAACTAACTAATTAGCATAGTTTGGTTAAAGCAGGAATAATATTTTAAGAAAGCTTAGGTTATATAAATAAACTTTTATTAGATTAGAGAGTAATTATGTAACTTTTTACGATAAAACTACTAAAATTTTATGGTAAAAATGTAAGAATTTTCACTGTTTCACGACGTAGATACATATTTAACATCCTAAAATACAATTGTCATGAATGCTATATGGTTTTTTGAAGATGCCAATCTCTTTAGGATATTATGTCCTCATAAATTCAAAAGATTTAAAGAAGACCATGATTTTGATGCCTATAAAAAAAACGATTACATTTATTTTGAAGAAGATTCTGCTAATAAAGTATATCTTATTGAAAAAGGAAAAGTAAAAATAGGTTATTATGCAGAAGATGGTTGCGAGGTAGTAAAAGCTATTCTAACAAGAGGAGAAATTTTTGGTGAAAAAGCAATACTGGGAGAAAACAAAAGAACAGAGTTTGCTCAGTCTGTTGATAATACAACGTCTATATGCCCTATTGGTGTAGAAACAATGCACGGTCTTATGCGAGATAACCAATCCTTTAGTCTCAGGATCTATAAGTTTATTGGTATGCGCTTTAAACGCCTCGAAAGGCGGTTACAGTTACTACTTTTTAAGGACACCAAAACGAGATTGTTGGAGTTTTTAAACGAGCTTAAAGAAGATTATGGACATTGTTGCCCAGATACGGGAGATATGGTTATAGAGCACCCTTATACTCAAAAAGATATTGCAAACCTTATAGGAACATCAAGACCAACCTTGAATATTATTCTTAACGAATTAAAAGAATCTAATGTTATTGATTTCAATAGAAAAGAAATTAGATTAAAAAATGTTGCGTAATGTTAGATGGCTAACATTTTATTAAAACAACGGTAGGTACTTTTATAGTGTAATAACTATAAAAGAAAAAACAATGTTTAAAAAAGCAATTATAGGGGCTTTGGTAATTGGACTAATTACTACCTCCTGTAACAATGATGATGATTCTGAGATCGTAATTCCAGAATCAAATTTAACATTAAATCTTAACGGATTAGAAGATTTAGGAAGTGATTACCTTTATGAAGGTTGGGTAATCGTTAATGGCGCTCCGGTTTCTACCGGAACATTCTCTGTGAATAGCGCAGGAGAATTATCAAGTACATCTTTTCAGGTAAATACAGAGTCTCTTAATGCAGCCACATCTTTTGTGTTAACGATTGAGCCAAATCCTGATTCGGATCCAGCACCAGCAGATACTAAGTTGTTAAGTGGAGATTTTGGAACAGGTAATAGCGCTACTCTTGGGTTAGGACCTGTAGGAGAAGGAGACTTTTTGAGCTCAGCAGGAGAATTTTTCTTGAGAACACCAACAGATGAAGCTCCTGGCACTGCAAATAATGGGAATGATGAGTTTGGAGTTTGGTTTGGTACTCCGGGAATGCCACCTCTAGCTAGTTTAATGCTACCAACTCTTAAAGAAGGATGGAAGTATGAAGGATGGGTAGTCTCCAACGGAGTGCCTATTTCTACGGGAACCTTTACAATGAACAACACTGCAGATGACAATGCTGGAGATGCAAATGGATTTAGTGAAACAGCTTCAAACGGACCCCAGTTACCTGGAGAAGATTTTTTCAGAAATGCACCAGATGGAGTAACTTTTCCATTAGATGTTAGAGAAAAGGCAGTTGTGATTTCAATAGAACCATTTCCGGATAATTCGGTAGCACCATTTTTGTTAAAGCCATTGGTCGGTACAGCAGGTACAGAAACGGCACCTACAACTTATGCATTTGAGCTTAATGATGCATCATTTCCTTCAGGAAATGTGTCAAGATAGTTCATTGTTATTTTTTTGTTAGTTTTTAAAGCGCAATCTATGATTGCGCTTTATTATTATAATAGATACTAAGTCTGTAAATATCATAGAGCGGTATAGTTTATTTGTATAACTTTGTAAGTTATTGAGAATTCAAAGACACAATTACTGCTAATAATCTAATCTATAGAAAGATATGAAATTTAATAAAAAGAACATCTCCAATTTGATTTTTGTAATTCTATTAGTATTGTTTTTTATCCCCAATACCAGAGGGATGATGCAGATTTTTCTAACTAGAATTTTTTCCTTTAGCCCAGGAATAGTAAAAGTAGAAGAGAGAGCGCAGGTGTTGTCGTATGATTGGAAATTACACGGTGTGAATGTAGAATCTACAAATTTTAGTGTGTCTAAAAATAAAGTTGTTTTGGTTAATTATTGGGCAACTTGGTGTCCACCCTGTATAGCCGAAATGCCTTCGTTACAAAAGTTATATAATGACTATAAAGATAAGGTAGAATTTTTCTTTGTAACAACAGATGATGACCCAGAAATAAACAAGTTTATGAAAGATAAACACTATTATTATCCCATATATAGATCGTTGTCAGAGCATCCAAAACCTTTTATAAGCAAAACTATTCCTGCGACGTATTTGATAGATAAAAAAGGGAATATAATTATCGATAAGGTGGGGGCAGCAGATTGGAATACTTCTAAGGTAAGAGAAATGATTGATAAACTGCTAGAGGAGTAAAGCTTAATGTTAAAGTTCAAAAATCAAAGAGTCGATTGAGTCAAAATAACGATGATTTGAAGAACTACTTTTTGGCATGTCCATAATTTGTTTTCCTAATACCCAAAATTCATTAAGCTTATCGGTACATACAATTTTATTGAAATCATGTAGGTATTTAGTAATGTTGCCTTTTTCAGGCTGGATCGTAAAATAGGATACAAAGACAGTGTTTTCATGAAGAAATAGCATATTTGGTAAACTGTCCAAAGGAACACTAGAGCCAAGATAGATCGCTTTATATCCATGTAGAAGGATCTCATAATTAATATACAACAAACCTAATTCATGTATTTCATTCTCAGGTAGAAATAATACAAAAACCTTATCCTTTTTGGTGGGTCTGGAGTATTGGAGCTTTTCGATGTTAAGAAGTAGTTTTTGTTTTATCAAATTGGTAATAAAATGTTCGTGGGATGGCCCTATAGTGTTAGTTTGCCACAATAAACCAATTTCATTTAGAAGAGGGATAAAAACATCTACAAATATTTGCTTGAAACTTCTATGATTTTCAAGTTGTTGATAGGTTACTAAAAATAATTCGAGATCATAGTTAAGCATTGCTATTTTAAAAGAATTAATGGATTGGCTTTTAGAGCTGTTATCTGATACAATGTTTCTTACATATTCATTTATTTCTTGCTCATCGAGTTTAGAGATTCTCGATATTTTATAACCTCGATTTATTAAATAAGTGACATTAAGTAGTTTTTGAAGACTTTTTAGGTTGTAAGTTCGTATGTTAGTCTCAGTACGCTCTGGAGAAAGTAGATTGTATCTTTTTTCCCATATTCTTATGGTGTGAGCTTTTACACCACATAGGTTTTCTAAATCTTTAATACTAAAGACTTGCTTAATATTATTCACTTTTCTTATAAGATTAAAAAAACGAAACTAAAGAAAAAGAAATAGTTTTCTTTTTCTTTTAACGTTAAAATGCTAAGGTTGATTGTTAAAAATATGATATACGATAGAAATCTCTTTGTTTTAGCGGTGTTTTGTGTTGTTTTAATTAGTGTTTAAGCTAGCTAAAATTTAAAATAGTTGAAATTGTCTATAGAAAATGGCGCTTAGTATTAAAGAAAAAAGATAGAGACATTAGCTTTTAAAAAACGAATAGCTTTGCTAATATGTACCTCTACCGTTTTGGTTGAGATCCCTAAAATATCTGCTATTTCTTTATGCTTCTTTTGTTCTAAACGGCTCAATTTAAAAACTTCCTTGCATTTTTTTGGAAGTTGCTCAATTGCTTTTTCTAACTTTAACCAATCAGCATCAAATTGATCTTCTTCTTTTTCAGTATGGATTTCTAGTATCGCTTCCCACTTTAATGCATCAATAGTACTGTATTTTTTCTTTTGCTGACGTAAATACATTAAAAATTCGTTATGACAGGCTCTAAATAGATAGTTTTTTAAAGATGAAGTTATCTGTAATGATGATTTTTTTTCCCATAACCTAAGCATAACGTTTTGTACCAGGTCATCTGATAAAGAAGAATCATTAGAAAGCTTATAAACATAATTATGGAGCCAGGAATAATATCTATCAAACAATATTTTATAACTGTTTTGATTTCCCTCTTTAAGCCCCCTAATTAATAGTTTTTCTATGTTTTTCTTACTTTTTTTCATCATAAAAATCATTGACTAAATTAAAAAAAATAAAATAAAGTAAGGGAATTGTGGTTTTTCTGCATCTTTTAAGTAGAAAATGTAAATAATGAAAGATTATTTAACAATAATTACGAGATATCTTGAAGGAGTAATCTCGCCGTCAGAGAAAGAAATGTTGCAAGACTGGTTGTCTGAAGATCTAGACCATAAAATACTTTTCAAACAAAAAGTAAAGGAATGGTATGCTTCAAATAAAGAATTGCCAGTAGACTCTGAGCTTGCTTATAAACGTTTTATAGAAACTATTGATAAAAACAAAACAAAAACCATTAGGTTAAAATCATGGTCAAGAATTATTAAATATGCTGCTGTTTTAGGAGGGATTTTAATTGGAGGGTACTATTATTATACTACCACGAATGTGACCCAGATCAAAACAAATCCTACACTAGTTAATAAGGAGGCTTCTCCTGTAGATAAAATTAGAATAGTTCAAGCGGATGGTAAGGTTACTTATATGGGTTTTGAGGATAGCTCAGAAGTAGTAAATGCCAAAGGGAATTTAATAGGTAAAAAAAACCAAGGACAGTTTGTTGTTGAATCCGGTGTGACAACAGTTGAAGCTAAGTATTTAGAAATTTCTATTCCCAAGGGAAAATTGTTTCAGCTTACATTATCTGATGGAACCAAAGTTTGGCTAAATGCAGCTAGTAGTCTAAAATTCCCTCAACATTTTGTATCGACAGAAAAGAACCGTATTGTTTATCTTGAAGGAGAGGCATTCTTCGATGTTACTACAAATAAAGATCAACCTTTTATTGTAAAGACAGGAGCTGTGGATGTAGAGGTATTAGGAACGCAGTTTAATGTATCTTCTTATGCCGAAGATGTAACCATAAAAACAACCCTAGTAGAAGGGGCAGTTGCAATTAATGATCCTGAAAGCAGTAATACATCCCTAAAACTAACCCCCAGTTATCAAGCTATTTTTAGTAAGGATAAAAAAGCTATGTTGAAAAAGAAAGTGAATACAATGTTGTACACATCCTGGATGAATAAAAAGATGATATTACAAAATGAATCTTTTGCCGAGGCGTACAAAAGGATTGAGCGAACTTATGATGTGACAATTACAAGCAATAATGATAAGCTAAATAGTACTCGATTTACAGGAGAATTTGATGTAGAAAATATTGAAGAGATACTTAGAACATTTTCAGAAACTTTAAACTTTACATATGATATAAAAGATAAAAACATTGTAATCAATCCGTAAAAAAAGGAAGTGCTGCCACACTTCCCTTACTGATTCGATTATTAATTAACTGAGTACATAACAATCAAACTTTTCAAAAATATGAAAAAAAAGGGTAATCGTACGCCATTTTCACACGAGGCGTATCAATCAATTGCATTAAAAATGAAGCTCACGCTGGTCTTATTTAGTTTTTCAATCTTACAGATGATGGCTACTTCTGGCTTTTCGCAAGGCAAAATAGAACTTAACTTCAAAGAAACTCCAATATCAGAGGTTCTTGATGAAATTAAAAGTCAGACATCATATAAGTTTTTCTATATTAATGACGAGGTGAACCTTAGTCAAAAAACTACAATTCACGTAGGTAAAGAAACATTAGATAAAGTTTTAGAGCTCTTGTTTGATGATACTGATATTTCTTATTCTATTGTAGGGAAACAAGTGGTTTTGAAAAAAGTTACTTTACTAGATAAGAAGGTAGAATTTCAAAGAGAAATAAAAGGGAATGTTAAAGATTCTAATGGAAGTCCATTACCAGGGGCAAATGTATTAGTGAAAGGGACAACAATTGGGTCTCAGACAGATTTTGATGGTAACTTTGTGCTTAATTTACCTGATGAGAATACTATTTTGATTATCTCGTATTTAGGTTTTGAAACCACTGAAGTTGATATATCTGGTAAGGATTTTATCTCTGTTGTGTTAAAAGATGGTGCAGCACAATTAGATGATATTGTTCTTGTGGGATCTAGAAACCCCAGTCGTACAGCAACAGAAACAACAGTTCCAATTGATGTTATAGATATTACAGAAATAGCCACACAAGGACCGCAAACTTCTGTAAATGAAATATTAAATTATGTAGCTCCCTCGTTTACCTCTCAAACTCAAACTGTTTCTGATGGAACTGATCATATTGATCCAGCGTCATTACGTGGATTAGGACCAGATCAGGTTTTGGTATTGATTAACGGGAAGAGAAGGCATAATACTTCTTTGATTAATGTAAATGGTACCGTTGGAGCTGGTAGTGTAGGTACAGATATGAATGCGATTCCTACAGCGGCGATTCAACGTATCGAAGTGCTTAGAGATGGTGCTGCTGCACAATATGGGTCTGATGCTATTGCAGGAGTTATCAATATCGTGCTTAAAAAAGCGACAGGAAAATTAGATGTGACACTAACCACAGGAGCAAATTTTAGTGAAAATTCTAACCAGTTTGAAGGAGAAAGCGACGGTGAAAAAGTAAAAATAGATGCTAATTATGGGTTGGCTATAGGAGAAAATGGAGGGTATATTAATTTTACAGGATCACTCTCTACCAGAGAACCAGCATTGCGTAATAAGGATTATCAAGGTGACATTTTTAGAGGATTTCATGGGGCAGAACGAGTTTTTGCTGCTGGAGGAGGAAATGTTGCAGAAATGACATTGGCAGATTACCAAACGGCTGCACAAGGAGTTACGTATTTAGATCAGGCTACTAGAGATCAGATAGCTGCTTTGGATGTTAATAACCCAGATGATGTAGATACGTTTAGAGAACTACTAGATGTTGATGTGGATGAAAATGAATTGACTGCACGTGGATTAACACGCGAAGATTTCAGATTTAAAGTAGGAACAGCCAAATTAAGAGAAGGAAAATTCTTTGCTAACATGGCAATTCCCTTAAGTGAAGACACAGAGATATACAGTTTTGGAGGAATTAGTTACAGACAAGGATTGGCATCTGGATTCTATCGTAGACCTGCACAAGGCGATGGTAGAGCTAATACCCCAGCTTTTCCTAATGGATTTTTACCAAATATAGGAACTGATATTGTGGATAAATCTATCGCGGTAGGTATCAAAGGTAAAGTTAAAGATTGGAATGTAGATTTTTCAAATACATATGGGATCAATACTTTTGATATAACGGTGGGTAACTCTAGCAATGGAACACTAGGAGTTGCGACTCCAAGAACTTTTGATGCGGGAGCATTGAGTTTTATGCAGAATACTACCAATCTGGATATCAATAAGTTTCATGAGGATATTTTTAGTGGATTTAATGTTGCAATGGGAGCAGAGTATAAAGTCGAAAATTATTCGATTACCGCAGGAGAAGAAGCTTCATATACAAGCTATGATGTTAACGGCAATATTGTTACTAGTACTACTCCAGATGATGAGTTAGTCCGTAATAACTTTACAGGTGCAGTACTTGGGGGTGGGTCGCAAGTGTTTAGAGGATATGATCCTAATAACGAAACAGATAAATACAGAAACAGTATTGCGGGATATATTGATCTTGAGGCTGATTTTACAGAACAATGGTTAGTGAGCTTGGCAGGTAGATATGAGAGCTTTTCTGATTTTGGAGATACTTTTAATTATAAGATAGCTACACGGTATAAGATATCAGAGAACTTTTCTGTTCGTGGGGCGAATAGTACTGGATTTAGAGCACCTTCATTACACCAGCAATTTTTTAGTAGAACAAGTACGGTTTTTGTAGATAATCAACCTTTTGAGCAAGGAACCTTTACTAATGATAGTAGAGCAGCATCTCTAATTGGGATTGCAAAATTAAAAGAAGAAACCTCTGATAGTTATAGTCTTGGTTTAACAGCTAAAATCCAGAATTTTACGATTACAGCAGATGCTTATATGATAAATATCGATGATAGGATTGTATATAGTGGTAGTTTCGGAAATGGAGGAGATGCAGAATTGACTCAAATATTCCAGGATGCAGGAGCTACCAGTGCTCGTTTCTTTGTAAATGCAATTGATACAAAATCTCAGGGGATAGATGTTGTGATCTCTCATAAAGCCAATTTTGGAGAAAATGCAAGTTTAAAAAGTGATTTATCAGGAACTTTTGCAGAAACAGAAGTAGAAGAGATCAGAGTCCCAGAAAAAATTGATAATGCAGGTCAAGGAGAGAATTTCTTTGATGCTCAGGAAGAAGCATTTTTAACTTTAGCACAACCAAGAACAAAGATAAGTCTTACAAATGCACTTTCTATCGGGAAATATAATGTGTTATTGAGAAACGTGTATTTTGGCGAAGTAACAGATCCTGATGATTTTAATGGAGATCCTAGGGTAGAAGGAACTGTGGTAAGTGATGATGCAGTTTATGGTGGAAAAATAGTAACAGATCTTTCATTTTCTGCAAAGATTTTTGAAAACCTAAATATCACCATAGGAGCCAATAACCTACTAGATGTTTATCCAGATGAAAATAGGGATGGAGGAACAGCTGGAGATCAGTTTGTATATTCTAGACGAACATCACAATTTGGATACTCAGGAAGATTCTTATTTGCCAGAGTTAATTTTAGCCTATAGTTGAGTTTGTGTTGTAGTTAGTTCAATACAATGTTAAGAAAGGGGAGATGGTTTGTCTTCCCTTTTTTTGATGCTTGTATTAAACTATTTGCATGTATAGGTTTTTAAAATATCTATAAACGACAAATTTTTATTTTCGTATATTTAACTAAGGCTTTATATCTCGAAGTAGTATTAGCGCTAAAAAAAAAGTTGTAACCCCACAATTGTTAAAATATGAATTTAAAAAGAATAATTATTTTTTGCATAAGCTTAGTGTTTTTAATTTCCTGTAAATCCAAGGGAGATTCAAACAAAAAAAATCAAAATGGAGAAAGTCATACAGGAGTACCAGAATTGAGTGTTATTAGAGGAAAAGTAATTGATAGTAAAAAACAAAAAATTGCGTATGCAGCAGTAAAATTATATCTGGATGAAGATGATTGTATGAGTGCGTATACCGATGTTGATGGTTTTTTTGAACTAACAGTAGATCAATTAAGAGTTAAAGATCAAAGCCATTTTGAAGTAGTCTTTAAAGGGTATGCTATAAATATGTTGTCATTAAGAAATTTTACAGAAGACAAGCCAATTATTCTTACTAAAAAAGGGAAAATTGTGTCGGTAGCAGATTATCGTATTTTTTATGAATCTATAAAAAAATGCGCAAATAAGTAAATTATTAATTCATGTATTATTTTATCTCAATGTATGAGTGACTAATTATTATCTTTTATTGATAAGATACTTCAGCTAACATTGAAATTGAAGGATGTGGTATGTTTTAATTAGTGTTAGACCCTTTTTTTAATCTAACATACTTTTCTACGATATACCTCTTTATATTGGCTTTTTTTACTTCTTCTAACCCGTGTTGAATTAGAGTGTCTCCTTTTATTTCTATAGTAAAGGGGAATTTATGACCTCTTACGGCTTCGACTCCTGTATATTGTAACGTTTCGGTATAGGTGTCCCCTTGTAGCGTATAACTTCCGCCACCGCCATAAAAACCATCTGCGTTTATATGATCCTGATTAAAAAAAGCAAAATGATCTTTACCTATTATCTTAACAAAATCAGATGTCGACATGTCTTTAATCTGTAAAGAATCTCCCTCTTTAATTTCTCCATACACCATTTTCCAGGCTCCCTCAAGCTTAGAATCTTTAATAACGGTTTGAATAGGAGCAGGTTTGCTGTTGTTGCAGGCTATAAAAATAAAAATGCAGGCGAATAAGGTGATTTGTTTTCTCATAAAATAGTGTGATAATGCGGATAAAGTTAATTCTATTTTATTAAAAACAAAATAATTTTGCTTCTGCTGATGTCCTAAAATTCGATAGTGTTTTTTTTGACTTTTTTCTTAAATAGAAGTCACTATTAAGCTGTTTTGGATAAGATGAAGAATAGACTATTGTTTGAGTGCTAGATGCTGTTTATAGAGGTTTTAATTGTAAAAGGAAGGGCTTTTTTATAGTGTTTAAGTTAAATGAAGGATTCTTTTTTTAGATCAATCAGAATATTTATTTTCCTAAATGTGACAGTTGATTTTGATTGGTCTTTAGTTTCATGGTCTGAAAACAAGATAGAAATCCTTAATGAGTTGTTCTTTAGGTGCTTGATAAGTGGGTTTTATACTGTGCCCAGAGCGGGAGTCGAACCCGCACGCCCTAATGGACACATGGCCCTCAACCATGCCTGTCTACCAGTTCCAGCACCTGGGCAGTATAAATATCTTTTACAAGATAACATAAAACTAAAAAAGTATCGCAGATTATACGATACTTTTTAGTGACCGGGCTGGGGCTCGAACCCAGGACCCTCTCCTTAAAAGGGAGATGCTCTACCAACTGAGCTACCAGGTCATAATAATTTTACTAACATAATAATTTTAAGAACTAACTAAATAACTTTTATAGTGTAATCGTTATTTATTTCTTAGTGACCGGGCTGGGGCTCGAACCCAGGACCCTCTCCTTAAAAGGGAGATGCTCTACCAACTGAGCTACCAGGTCATGCATTTTTTTCCTTGAATGCGGGTGCAAATATACTATCATTAATTTATTAATCAAGAAGAAATTGATATAAATTTGCATTTTGTTTAAAATGATACTTATTTTGGATGGTATCTAGTAAATTTTGAGAGTATGAATATTGTTTTAATGGGGTATATGGGAAGTGGAAAATCATTGATTGGCAGGGATTTGGCAAGTAAGCTGAAATTGGAGTACCTCGATTTGGATGATTATATAGAAAATCAAGAAAAAAAATCGATTTTTAAAATTTTTGAAGAGCATGGAGAGATATATTTTAGAAAAAAGGAAACATTTTACCTAAAAACGGTATTAGATACTTTTGAAAATACTATTATTTCACTCGGCGGAGGTACACCTTGTTTTGTGGGTAATTTAGAAGCTATAAAAGAAAAAGAGAATGCAAAGAGTCTGTATTTGCACACTTCTTTAGATGAATTAACAAGGAGATTGTTTGCAGAACGAAGTAAAAGACCATTAATATCACATCTTAATACACAAGAAGAGCTCAAAGATTTTGTTCGCAAGCATTTGTTCGAACGTTCTTTTTATTATAACCAGGCAGATTATAAAATAAGTACAGACCAGAAAGATGCAAACCAGATAAGTGAAGAGAGTATCGCTGCGTTATTTTAAAATGGCAAAATCTTTGTCTCCAAATTTTACAATAATGTGCTCGTGCAAAGAGGTAGATAATGATATTCCTTTAAAATCTGCTTTAATTGGATATTTTTTGTGATTTCGATTAACTAAAACTGCCGTTTTAAACCTGGTAAGAGGGACATCAAGAAAATGTTTTACGCCATAAATGAGGGCTGTACCCGAATTAAGCACATCATCAGCTAAGACAATCGACTTATCTGTATATTCTTCTGGTTTTAGAGAAGTGTTTATAGTGTTATGAGGGGATTTCTTATTCATAGTAACCTCGCATAAGGTAACTTTGAGATCAGAAATATTTTCTACAATGTCTTTCAACCTTTGGGCAAATACAAATCCGTTTTCAGCAATCCCAGCAATTATAATTTCTTTTTCATTAACGTTGGTTTCGTATATCTGATAAGCAATACGTTTTATTTTGCGTTGTATTTGTTCGTGGGTAAGGATTATATTCTGATCGGTTTGCATGCTTTTGGATTATGAATTACTAGTATAATAGAATGGATAGACTAAAATTAATCACCATATTGCTAAAAGTAGACGAAATTTCATCTATTCTATTATGAATTTTCAAATATAAAAAAGAGTTCGGTATCTGTGCGTAGATCTATAGAATTATAACAACTTTAAGTGGTTTTTCTCTCTAAACCAGTAGAAAAAGAAGCTTGTGTCAATATTTGATTGCTCTTTGTTTGAGAAATTAAAATATTGACTTTGTGCCAACCATAATTTCTGGCTATATTTTTTTTCCAGTGATACTATTACATCAAATAAGAGACACAATGCAATAGGCGATTATTTTTTTATATTCTATATTAATTTATTCTTCTTCTTCACTGCTACCTATTGCTCCTTCTGTATGCCAATCCTCTATGTCTCTTCGATCTTTTTTGGTAGGTCTTCCAGTACCTTTTTTGCGATAGTAATCCTTAGAATACTTTAAAAGATCTAATTTTTGCAACGCTTCTTTTGGAGTGGTGTC
Source organism: Aquimarina sediminis (assembly GCF_002895435.1). Classification (GTDB taxonomy): domain Bacteria; phylum Bacteroidota; class Bacteroidia; order Flavobacteriales; family Flavobacteriaceae; genus Aquimarina; species Aquimarina sediminis. Next base: position 324,892 of record NZ_POYJ01000004.1, on the reverse strand, counting down.
TTTACGATAGATATCGACGAGTTTGGCTCCGATTCGACTATCAGGTGTGTCAAGTACAATAAGTTCGTAGTTAACTTGGTTTTTGCGAACAGTAATTTTATCCATAGGATAAACTTCTCTAGAAGGTTTGATAAGGTCTCCGTTTACACGAACCTTACTTTCTTTACATGCTTTTGTGGCAATACTTCTTGTTTTGAAGTATCGGATACACCATAAATATTTATCAACTCGCATAAAAAATGAATAAAATGCGTTTTTATATTAAACAATTGTGAAACAAAAGTACAAGAAAATCGTATCTTGCGCCCTCAAAAAAGTAATCAGAATGAATATAAAGAAATATATTTTTGCCATTGCGCTAATCGTAATAGCTATATCTGCATGTAAAAAAGATGATGATGTTGAGGCAACTATTGTTCCTCCTAGAGATAGAGCAGAGCAACAAGTGACTGATCATGCATTAATTGAAGAGTATTTGAAAACACATTTCTATACTCTCGAAGATGTAGATGTTAATGGAGATGGTACTATAGAATATCAAATAACAAAATTTGATACTATTGCAGGCGATAATATTGGGCAACAACCTATTATGGATTCAGAACTACTGACTTCTAAAAAGATTACACGTGAAGATGTTGAATATACGTTGTTTATATTAGGACTAAAAGACGGAGTGGGTGAACATAAACCAACGTTTGCAGATTCTACATTGATTACTTTTAGAGGAGAATTGTTTTATGGTGATGATAAATTATTTGATAGTGCGGTTAATCCTTCTTGGTTTGATTTAGGAGGTGGAGTTATAGATGGTTTTAGACAATCTATGCTTGATTTTAAAGGAGCAGCTCCTAATCCAATTATCAACCCTGATGGTTCGGTTACCTATAGTGGTTTTGGTGAATTGGTAGTTTTTATACCATCTGGCTTGGCATATTTTGCTGATGCCCGAGAAGGAGTACCTTCGTATTCGTCTCTTATTTTTAACATCCAGTTATATGATGTAAATGAATGTGATCATGATAGAGATGGGATCCCATCATATCTGGAGGATCTGGATGGAGATGAACTTGTTTTAGATACAGGTGATGATACAGATAGCGATACAGTGCCAAATTATGTTGATACAGATGATGATGGAGATGGTACACAGACCAAAGACGAAATCACAGTAAATGATCTTAATGGTGATGGATTTATAACCCTAGATGAAATTACTTTTTATGATGATGATGGGGATGGTATAAAGAATCATCTGGATCCTGACGATATTGATTCGAAAAATGAGTAAAAAAAAACTCCGGTAAATCTTTACCGGAGTTTTTTTTTATAAACCAAGATCTATAAATCTAAAGCAATTCCGATAATAATCTGATTGGGTCTAGTGTCTACTCTTATATCTTCATCTATAGATTCTGCACGATTTTTGCTAAGACCACGTTCATAGCGTATGTCAATATTGAAGCGTTCTAGTTGTAGACCCGCTCCAAATTGAAGTCCAACTGTAAAATCGTTTTTTACATCTCCTAGTCGTACATCTTCAAGGTCATTTTCTACAATATATTGTAGTGCAGGTCCCCCAAAAATGTGAATAGGTCCTAGAACAGAAACTCCAACAAGTATGGGTAAATCTAATTTTTTGATATTATACTCCAGACTTTTTGTATCTGTATTATACATACTATTGTTGACGGCATATTGCAACTCTGGTTTTAGATAAATCTGATCAGTAAGATTCCCTCTTAAAAATACGCCCAAATGGTAGCCTACGCGGTCATCTACAGATGTATTAACAATATCGGTAGCTTCAATTTTGCCGTTGTCACCATAATTTAAACCAGCTTTAACTCCAAAGGCTACTCTTTTCTCTTGTGCAAGTATGGTGCAAAAAGTGAATAGCATCAAAAAAACAAATGTATTTTTCATTGTAAAATGATTTACTTTAAAAGATTAATAAAAAAAATGATTTTGGTTTAAGGCTAGTGTGTGTAAAACGATTTTCTTTCTTTTTTATTTCTCTAAGCAACAAAAGAGCCTTCTAAAATAAATTAGAAGGCTTTCTGTACATGCATAAAATAATATTATTTCCTTTTTATAACTTTAAGTGCGGCTTTTGTGATAGAATCTGCATTTAAACCATACTTTTCCATAAGTTGATCCGGTGTTCCACTCTCTCCAAAAGTATCATTAGTTGCAATAAACTCTTGCGGAGTTGGAGAATGCTGTGTTAATACTCTAGAAACACTTTCTCCAAGACCACCTAGGATGTTATGTTCTTCGGCAGTAACTACACATCCTGTTTTCTTTACCGAGGCTAAAATAGCTTCGTCATCCAGAGGTTTTATAGTGTGAATGTTTATTACTTCGGCACTAATTCCTTGTTCATTTAAAGATTCTGCAGCTTTTAGAGCTTCCCATACCAGATGCCCAGTAGCTACAATAGTTACATCTGTTCCTTCTTGCAATAAAATTGCTTTTCCTACTTCGAATTTCTGATCTTCAGGAGTAAAATTAGCAACTTTAGGTCTTCCAAAACGCAAATAAACAGGACCGTCATGATCTGCAATAGCAATAGTGGCAGCTTTAGTTTGGTTGTAATCACAAGTGTTGATCACTGTCATACCTGGTAGCATCTTCATTAGACCGATATCTTCTAAGATTTGATGGGTAGCACCATCTTCACCTAAGGTTAAACCAGCATGAGAAGCGCAGATTTTTACATTCTTACCGCTATATGCTACAGATTGACGTATTTGATCATATACTCGTCCAGTAGAAAAGTTAGCAAATGTCCCTGTAAAAGGAATTTTACCACCAATTGTTAATCCTGCAGCAATACCAATCATATTAGCTTCTGCAATTCCTATTTGAAAAAAACGCTCAGGGTTATTTTCTATAAAAGCATCCATTTTTAATGAACCAATTAGATCGGCACATAATGCTACTACGTTTTCGTTTGTTTTACCAAGTTCTTCTAAACCAGCTCCAAAACCAGAACGTGTATCTTTCTTTCCAGTATCTATATATTTTTTCATTTGTATTCTAATTTTGGGTAATTTAATAATCTCCTAAAGTTTCAGGGTTTTGTGCTAATCCTATTTCTAACTGCTCATCATTAGGAGCCTTCCCATGCCAAGCATGTGTATGCATCATAAAATCTACTCCATTTCCCATTACAGTATGTAGTAGAACACAAACGGGTTTTCCTTTTCCAGTTCTATTTTTTGCCTCTTTTAATCCTTCGACAACAGCAGAAATGTTGTTTCCTTCTTTGATTTCCATAACATCCCATCCAAAAGCTTCGAATTTGGCTTTCAAGCTTCCCATAGCAAGAACATCATCAGTAGAACCATCAATTTGTTGACCATTTAAATCAATAGTAGCAATGAGGTTATCTACTTTTTTTCCAGAAGCATACATTATTGCTTCCCAGTTTTGACCTTCCTGAAGCTCTCCATCACCATGCAAACTGTACACTAGATGAGAATCGTTATTTAATTTTTTGGCTTGTGCTGCTCCTAAGGCAACAGACATTCCTTGTCCTAAAGACCCTGAAGCGATACGTATTCCAGGAAGCCCTTCATGAGTCGTAGGGTGCCCTTGTAATCTACTGTTTATAAGTCTAAAAGTATTTAGTTCTTCTACAGGGAAATAGCCACTTCGAGCTAATACACTATAATAGACAGGAGAGATATGACCATTAGACAGGAAAAAAATATCTTCGCCGATACCATCCATGTTAAAATCATCTTTTCTATCTAAAACTTCTTGATACAAGGCAACAAAAAATTCTGTACAGCCCAGAGAACCTCCCGGGTGACCAGAATTAACTTTATGTACTTGTCGTAGTATATCTCTACGAACCTGCGTTGCAAAATCCTCTAATTGTTTTGTTTTTGGCATTATGATGCTGATTTCATGATAATAAAGCCCCAAAAGTACAGGTTTTGTATAGGGTGACAAAATGTAAAGACCGCTTTTAATTAAGAAACTGTTGTTAATAACAAAAAGTTTTAGAAAACCTTAGTTGATCAATGTAACTTTAGTTAGTTATCTTTGCGCTCGATCAAACAATGACTATGCAATTTGACCTTTTATCCAAAGACCCTGAAAGTAGAGCTAGGGCAGGAAAAATAACCACAGACCATGGGGTTATAGAAACTCCTATTTTTATGCCGGTGGGAACAGTGGCAACTGTAAAAGGAGTACATCAGAGAGAATTAAAAAATGATATCAACCCTGATATCATTTTAGGAAATACATATCACCTGTATCTAAGACCTCAAACTCCAATTTTAGAAAAAGCAGGAGGGTTACATAAATTTATGAATTGGGATCGAAATATTCTTACAGATAGTGGAGGGTATCAGGTTTATTCTTTGTCTGCAAATCGAAAAATTAAAGAAGAAGGAGTAAAGTTTAAATCCCATATAGATGGCTCTTACCATGTGTTTACTCCAGAAAATGTAATGGAAATTCAACGTTCTATTGGAGCTGATATTATAATGGCTTTTGATGAGTGCACACCGTACCCTTGTGATTATAATTATGCCAAAAGAAGTATGCATATGACACATAGGTGGTTGGATAGATGTATGCAACATTTAGAAAAAATTCCAGTTAAATATGGGTATGATCAGGCTTTTTTTCCAATTGTACAAGGAAGTACCTATAAAGATCTGAGAAAGCAATCTGCAGAATATATAGCAAATGCCGGAGCAGTAGGAAATGCCATAGGAGGGCTGTCAGTAGGGGAGCCAGCAGAAGAGATGTATGCAATGACAGAGGTGGTTACAGAAATATTACCAGAGGATAAACCAAGATATCTAATGGGAGTAGGAACACCTATTAATATTTTGGAAAATATTGCTTTAGGGATTGATATGTTTGATTGTGTGATGCCAACTCGTAATGCCCGTAATGGTATGTTGTTTACCGCACATGGAACAATAAATATGAAAAATAAGAAATGGAAAGATGATTTTTCTCCGATTGATGAAATGGGAATTACTTTTGTCGATACAGAATATTCTAAAGCATATTTAAAGCATCTGTTCTCTGTAAATGAATTATTAGGGAAACAAATAGCAACAATACATAATTTAGGCTTCTATTTATGGTTGGTTCGAGAAGCAAGAAAACATATTTTAGCCGGTGATTTTAACTCCTGGAAAAATATGATGGTTAAACAAATGAATAAAAGATTGTAAGTTGAAAATACTAGATTGGTACATATTAAAGAGATATCTGGGGACATTTTTTACAATGATTCTTCTATTTATTCCTATAGGAATAATAGTCGATCTTTCTGAAAAAATCGATAACATGTTGGAACATAAAGTCCCTGTTAATGCTGTTATTGGGTATTATTTGGATTTTACGGTGTATTTTGCAAACTTATTGTTTCCTCTTTTTGTATTTCTCTCAGTAATTTGGTTTACATCCAAACTGGCTAATAAGACCGAAATTATTGCATTTCTTAGCTCTGGAGTTTCTTTTTGGAGATTTCTTAGACCCTATATGATTGGAGCAATTATTATTTGTCTTGGAGCATTAGCAATGGGGTTGTTTCTAGCTCCCAAAGCTAGTCAGGGGTTTAATGAGTTTAAGTATTCTTACCTTAAGAAGGGAAGGAAAGTACAGGAAACCAAAAATGTATACAGGCAGCTTAATGATAGTATGTATTTATACGCCAGTAATTTTAAGCCAGTTGATAAATCCGCTACCAATTTTACTTTAGAATGCTTTGATGGGAATCGATTAAAAACTAAAATCTCTGCCAGTAGTATAGTGTTTAAAGATAGCGTTTATGAGCTTAAGGGTTATGTAAAACGTATTGTGCTTAAGGATAGAGATATTATTGAAAAAGCAAGGACAAAAGATACCATATTACCATTTAATATAGATGAATTTACTCCGGTTACCTATGTGGCTGAAACCCTTAATTATGCTGAGTTGAGTAAGTTTATTGAAAAAGAAAGTAAAAGGGGGTCATCTGATATCAATAGATATAAAGTAGTAGCGTATAAACGATGGAGTATACCCGTGTCGGCTTTTATTCTTACAGTAATTGGGGTGGCAGTTTCCTCTATGAAAAGACGCGGAGGGATGGGAGTCAATCTTGCTGTTGGTATATCTTTAGCATTTGTTTTTATCTTTTTTGATAAAGTATTAGGAACATTGGCAAATCAATCAGATTTTCCACCAATAGTTGCAGTTTGGTTTCCTAATATTTCTTTTGGGATTTTAGCTATTTATCTTTTATATAATGCCAAACGCTAAACTTTTAAATTACCTGCATTTACATTTTATTGTATTTGTATGGGGGTTCACCGCTATTCTTGGTGAATTGATAACAATCGAAGCATTACCCTTAGTATGGTATAGAATGCTTATGGCTTCTGGATTTGTTTACATTTATATTTATTTAAAAAAAATATCCTTAACAATTTCCAGAAGATTATTCTTTACTCTTCTTTTTGCAGGAATAGTAATCGCATTGCATTGGATCACTTTTTTTGCAGCAATAAAGGTTTCTAATATATCAATAACCCTGGCAGTATTATCTACAGGAGCTTTCTTTACGTCAATTTTTGAACCTATTTTTTATAAAAGAAAAATAATTTGGTACGAAATTTTATTTGGAATTTTGGTAATTGTGGGATTATATATTATTTTTAATGTAGAAGGCGATTATAGTATGGGGATTCTATATGCTTTATGTTCAGCTTTTTTGTCTTCTGTTTTTTCTTTAGTGAATGGGAAAGTAGCGCAAAAGTACAATCCGTCAATGATTTCTTTCTATGAATTGTTAAGTGGAGTTGGGATTGTGACAATTTATTTATTAGCAATAACGATTTTTGGAGAAAGTAATGAAGGGTTTTCAGTATCATTTTTCCAATTATCAATGTCCGATTGGATGTTTATGCTGTTGCTGGCATCGGTATGCACAGCATATGCTTTTATAGGTTCTGTAAAGGTGATGAAATACTTAAGCCCTTATACAGTCATGCTTACAACCAATCTAGAACCAGTATATGGGATACTATTGGCTTTCTTTATTTTTGGAGAATCAGAAAAAATGAACCCGCAATTTTACTATGGTGCAGTCATTATTCTCAGTACCGTAGTTTTGAATGGAATATTTAAAAATGCTAAAAAAAGAAAAAGACAAGCAACTTTGCATAACATTACGAAGTAAAGTTTTTATATTTGTCGGCTAACCCTAGTAATATTAAAATATATTCTTGATATGGAATATTTAGATTTTGAACTGCCCATTAAAGAGCTTGAAGAGCAATTTGAAAAAGCTTGCGCCATTGGCGAAGAAAGCGAGGTTGACGTTACAGATACCTGTAAACAAATCGAAAAGAAACTAAAAGAAACCAAAAAAGAAATATACAAAAACCTTACACCTTGGCAACGAGTACAGCTGTCAAGACATCCTTCTAGACCTTATACTTTGGATTATATTGATGCAATTTGCGGAGAATCTTTCCTAGAATTGCATGGAGATAGAAATGTTCGCGATGATAAAGCTATGATTGGTGGTCTGGGTAAAATTGGAGACCAAAGTTTTATGTTTGTCGGTCAACAAAAAGGATATAATACTAAAACCAGACAATATCGTAATTTTGGAATGGCGAATCCCGAAGGATACCGTAAGGCGCTTCGTTTAATGAAAAGTGCAGAGAAATTTGGACTACCCGTTGTAACTTTTATTGATACACCAGGAGCTTACCCTGGTTTAGAAGCAGAAGAAAGAGGTCAGGGAGAAGCTATTGCTCGTAATATCTTGGAAATGACTAGACTCAAGGTTCCAATAATTGTTGTAATTATTGGTGAAGGTGCTAGTGGTGGAGCACTGGGAATTGGAGTAGGAGATAAAGTATTAATGCTGGAAAATGCATGGTACTCTGTAATTTCTCCAGAAAACTGCTCATCAATTCTATGGAGAAGCTGGGATCAAAAAGAACAAGCAGCTGAAGCATTAAAACTTACAGCAAAAGATAGTGTAAGCCATAAAGTAGTAGATGAAATCGTTAAAGAACCTCTAGGGGGAGCACATAGTGATAGAGAATCTACCTTTAAAGCAGTAAGAGACAAAATTTTAACATCTTTTGAAGAATTAAAAAACTTATCACCAGAAGAATTGGTCGAAAAGCGAATGGAAAAATATGCAAATATGGGAGTCTTTAAAGGATAGACCCTAAAGAATCACATACTACCTTAATCTGAAGTTTAGGCTTCAGATTTTTTTTATGCTTATTAACAATTAAATAAACTTATTAACAGTTCTTTTGTTGAAGACCGGTGAACATTCGTATCTTTATACGTAGGTGCATCTCTTTACAATTTTTTTACATTCGTAGTCATGGAAAAAGTACAGCAAACTCAGCAAAAAAATTACGGTCGGGGGAACGTAATTGCGCTGGAAAAAGGAAAAATACCTCCTCAAGCAGTTGATTTAGAGGAAGTTGTGCTTGGAGCGATGATGATTGATAAAAAGGGAGTCGATGAAATTATCGATATACTTAATCCCGATGTTTTTTATCGTGAAGCACATCAATACATCTTTGAAGCTATATTCAAACTCTTCGAAAACTCTGAGCCAATAGACTTATTAACGGTTTCTACTCAACTAAAAAAAGATTCAAAATTAGAGTTGGCTGGAGGCGATTACTATTTGGTGCAATTAACCCAAAAAATAGCATCCTCAGCACATATAGAGTTTCATGCAAGGATTATTCTTCAGAAATATATTCAGCGAAGTTTGATTAAAATTTCAAACGAAATTATCGAAGAATCTTATGATGAGACCACAGATGTATTTGATCTTCTGGATATGGCAGAATCAAGACTCTATGAGGTAACTCAAGGAAATATTAAACGATCCACAGAGTCAGCCCAAAACTTGGTTATACAGGCTAAGAAAAAAATCCAGGAAATATCTAATAAAGAAGGAATGAGTGGAGTGCCTTCTGGATTTGATAAACTGGATAAATTAACCTCAGGATGGCAACCGAGTGATTTGATCATTGTAGCTGCACGTCCAGGTATGGGTAAAACTGCTTTAACTTTATCTATGGCTAGAAACATGGCGGTAGGAAGTAATATTCCGGTTGCATTTTTCTCTCTGGAGATGTCATCAGTTCAATTAATTACACGTTTGATTTCTTCTGAAACGGGGTTGTCATCAGAAAAACTGCGTACAGGTAAACTAGAAAAGCACGAATGGGAACAACTTAATGTAAAAGTAAAAGATCTCGAAAAAGCCCCACTGTTTATTGATGATACACCATCATTATCAATTTTTGACCTTAGAGCAAAAGCACGCCGTCTTGCATCGCAGCATGGTATTAGGATGATTGTAATTGATTACCTTCAATTAATGACGGCAGGAGGAAGTGGTAAGAATGGAAACCGTGAACAAGAGATTTCTACAATTTCTCGTAACCTCAAAGCCTTGGCAAAAGAATTAAATATTCCGGTAATTGCCTTATCTCAGTTATCACGTGCTGTAGAGACTCGTGGGGGAAGCAAAAGACCACTACTTAGTGATCTTCGTGAATCTGGAGCGATTGAGCAAGATGCCGATATTGTAGCGTTTATCTTTAGACCCGAATATTATAAAATAGATGAATGGGATGATGAAGAAAGATCATCTACTCAAGGACAAGGAGAATTTATTGTTGCAAAACACCGTAATGGTGGTTTAGAAAATATTAGGTTAAAATTCATTGGTCACTTAGGTAAATTTGATAACTTAGATGATTTTAGCACCCCTTTTGAGTTTCATTCTAAAATGAATGATGGTAAAGAAGAAGACGAATCGTTTAGTACAAGTCATCTTCCTAGTGCAGATGAAGCTTTTGGGAGTAGCATTAATGACTCTAGTAATGATGATGACGAAGTACCTTTTTAAAATAGAAAAAATAGTAAGGAATAGCCTAAGAATACGAAAAAGGAAGTGTAACCCTTTACTCACTATACTGGTTTTTTTGTTTACATTCCAATCCTATGCATCTTATGTATTATTACCAATGGATGCAGAAAGCCAACAGAATCATCTAAAAGCCTATGGGGTTACATACTGGATATTAAGTAAGGATCTTAAAGTAAAATGGTTACTCAATTATAGAGGAGGATCTTTTCTTTTGCCAGATACAGAAGAGATTAGAAAGGAATGTACCATTAGAGGAGTATCCTACGAAGTACTTAGTGATGCTAAAACTAATGAGGTTCTTGAAGAAATTAGCAGCCCATCGCAGAATATGGAAGCCGTAATTTTAGAAAAGGCACCAAAAATTGCGGTATACTCCCCAAAAGGAAATCAACCCTGGGACGATGCCGTTACTATGGTGTTAACCTTTGCCGAGATTCCTTATGAAACGATTTATGATACAGAGGTGCTAGAAGATAATCTGATCTTATATGATTGGTTGCACTTGCATCACGAGGATTTTACAGGGCAATATGGTAAGTTTTATGCCTCTTATAGAGCAGCACCTTGGTATATTCGAGAAAAAGCAGCTGCAGAAAAATTAGCAAATACCTTAGGGTATCAAAAAGTTTCTCAAGAAAAACTGGCAGTAGCATTAAAAATCCGTGATTTTGTTGTGGGAGGAGGGTTTATGTTTGCGATGTGTAGTGCAACAGATAGCTTTGAGATTGCACTTGCTTCAGAAGGAGTGGATATCTGTGAACCCATGTTTGATGGTGATCCTAGTGAGCCAGGATACCAATCTAAAATCGATTATAATAAAACTTTTGCGTTCAAAAACTTTACGCTAGAGCGTAGCCCTAACGTTTATGAGTTTTCGTCTATTGATATGACTAGAAAACGGCGTATTTCTAAAACAACTGATTATTTTACCCTTATGGATTTTTCTGCAAAGTGGGACCCAATTCCGACGATGCTTTGCCAGAATCATACTGCACTAGTCAAAGGGTTTATGGGGCAAACTACGGCATATAACCCTAATGAAATAAAATCTAATGTGTTGATTCTAGGAGAAAATAAGACTAATTCTGAAGCCCGTTATATTCATGGAATCAAAGGAAAAGGATTTTTTACTTTTTATGGAGGTCATGATCCCGAAGATTATACCCATAGAGTAGGAGATCCAAAAACAGAATTAGAGTTGCATCCTAACTCACCAGGATATCGCTTGATATTAAATAATGTGCTCTTTCCTGCTGCCAAAAAGAAAAAGCAGAAAACTTGATCAATCGATTAATTCTATAGCATAAGTACTAATCACTGTTTACAGGGATAAACATACTCATCTCTTTTTATAGCTTTGTATATGCTTTATGGTTGAAATAAAGCAAATTATGACAATATGGTAAAAAAAGTATTGATGATATTGGTTGCAATTTTTATAGTACTAGCTTCATTGGGTGTTTATGGGGTATATCGTTTTTTTAATCCATTCGGAGAATTAGTAAGTAAAGAAAAATCAGATTCTTATTTCTACTCAAGGGATGGTGAAGGAATTATTTTTAGCCCTATGGGGAACTGGTTTTCATTAGGAAAACACGAAATGAATGTAGACCTAGAAACTTTTCAAGTTTTAGGGAGAGACTATGCAAAAGATCAGGAGCATGCATACTTTAAATCAAAAATAATTGACTTTGGAGTAGATGTACCTTCTTTTAACGTGAAAGCAGGATATGTTCCTATGGATAAAAACCATGTATATATTCTTATAGATAATTATTATTATATAAGTGATTCTGGTAAGGGGTTCGAAATATTAGAAGATGCAGATCCTAACACCTATGAGCAGTTAAATTATGATTTTGCAAAGGACAAAAAATTCATTTTTAGAAATAATAAAAAGTTTAATGAAGTAGATCATGAGTCTTTTGAAATTGTAAATAACCAGTTTTGTAAGGATAAAAATGGTGTGTATTATTATGAATACCAACAACCATTACATAAAATAGAGGCAAAGGTTTCTCATGTTGTTGATTTGACTTCTTATTGTGTTAGAGATGATGAGTTTGTATATATTCATGTCAATAAAATTGATCTTGATATTAAAGATGCAATAGTTCGTATTCCTTTCCAAGATGCAGATCAAATATATTTTTATAATGATAATTCTATTGTTAGAATTGATGATAAAATTTATTTTAAAGGCGAAATCCTAGAAGAAGCTAATGTGTCAACTTTTGAAGAAATAGGATACGGATATGTAAAAGATGACAATTTTGTTTTTTTTCAAGGACAAATTGTTGAAGGTGCAGATCCACACACTTTTAAATATAATGACAAAAACTATACTTTCACCGATAAGAATCATACCTACGAAGCAGGAGTTGCGGTAAAAAAATGAAAGGATAGCGATGATTTCTTGTTAGTTCGTAGTTTAAATTCGACTAATGTGTTTTGAAATTTAAAAACACCATCTAATTATGAAAGGATTACTATTAGCACTATTGACAGTTGTGACTATAATTTCCTGTAAGCAGGAAGTAAAATCAGAGAAAGAAATTACTGTAAAGGAAGAAGTTAAAGAAGAAACTGTTCCTGATAGATCTAAGGACTTTCCTGAAGATATAGCAGCGATCTTTACCGCCCATGGAGGGATAAAAGCTTTTGATCAGATGAATACTTTGATCTTTGAAATTGCTAAGCCCAATGGAAATGAAAAACATACTACAGACCTTAAAACCCGATTTGCCCGTGTCGAAACAGATAAATTTGTATTAGGTTTTGATGGCAAAGAAGCTTGGTTAGAACAAGATTCTACATATTTTAATGGTAATCCTCGTTTCTACCATAACCTGATGTTTTATTTTTATGCAATGCCGTTTGTGTTAGGAGATGATGGGATTTCGTATAAAAAAGTAGATGATCTTATAGTAGATGATATAAGCTATCCTGGTTATAAAATATCCTATGGAGAGGATATAGGAGACTCACCAAAGGATAATTATTTTATTTATTATGATAAAGAATCTCAAAAGATGAAATTTTTGGGATATACAGTAACCTTTTTTAGTAAAGAAGAAAGCCAAAAGATAAGTTTAGTAGAATATACTGACTGGAATGATGTAGAAGGGTTGTTACTTCCTAAAACGCTTAAATGGAGAGTGTATAAAGATGGAATAGTAGGAGAAGTTAAAAGTGAAGTTAATTTTGTAAACGCTATAGCAAATAAACAAAAACCTTCTTCCTCTTTATTTAATAAACCTAAGATAGAAAAAAGTACAACTTTATAATAGATTTATATTTGATATAAACCCCATCAATTAGGTATTGATGGGGTTTAGTATTTCCATATTTTTTTGATAAAAATCACATTGTCTTTTTTAGAATATGATAATTTCTATTCGATATTATATCTTGATAATAAGTAATTATCAAAATCTCACATACGCATTAAATAGGAATCTATAGAATTATCTAACTTTATATGTTTTTATATAATTGTATTTACGAAAACGTTATAGTAAATAGCAAAATCAGAAACGATGTATAATGAACTTAATATCAGGAACAGGGTCTTAATGGGACCAGGTCCCTCTGATGCGCACCCTAGAGTACTAAAAGCAATGTCAACTCCTTTGATTGGTCATTTGGATCCAGAATTTGTCACTATAATGGATGGGGTAAAATCAATGGTGCAAAAAACATTTCTTACTAAAAATCACTTAACCTTTGTAGTATCTGCTCCTGGTAGTGCAGGTATGGAGACTTGTTTAGTAAATCTTCTAGAACCAGGAGATGAAGTTATCATATGTATTAATGGCGTTTTTGGAGGTAGAATGGTAGATATCGCTGAGCGTTGTGGCGCAATTGTACATAAGGTTGAAGTGGATTGGGGTACAGTGATTTCACCAAAAGATATCAAAAAGGCTCTAGACCACTGCCCTAAACCTAAACTAGTTGCCTTAGTACACGCAGAAACCTCTACAGGAGCGTTACAGCCAATCAAAGAGATTAGCGATATAGTACATAATGCAGGTAGTCTGCTAATGGTAGACGCAGTAACATCATATTGTGGTCTAGAACTTAAAGTTGATGATTGGGATATTGATGCAATATATACAGGTACTCAAAAATGCTTAAGCGCGCCTCCCGGTTTATCGCCAGTTAGTTTCTCTGATAGAGCCGTAAAAGTACTGGAAAATCGTAAAACCAAAGTACAAAGTTGGTTTCTAGATCTTAGTTTGGTAAAAAACTATTGGGGAGGAGCAAAACGCGCTTATCATCATACCGCGCCGGTGTCTTCTATGTATGCTTTAAGAGAATCTTTAAGAATTGTTCTCGAAGAAGGATTAGAGGATAGATGGAGAAGGCATAAGGAGGTACATCAAGTTTTAAAAACAAAGCTAGAAATGCTAGGGTTTAACTATCTGGTAGATGAAAAGTATAGGTTGCCTAACCTGAATTCGGTTTTTTTGCCAGAAGGTAATGATGAAGCATTAGTACGTTCTAAACTTTTACATGATTATAATATTGAAGTAGGAGGAGGTTTAGGTGCATTTGCCGGTAAAATCTGGCGAATAGGAATTATGGGAGAAAGTTGTACCCTTAATCATGTAAATATGCTTATCAGTGCTTTAGAAGATATAAAAGAGTTTAAAAACTGAGTGTGATCGGTAATCAAATAGTGAAATTTTAAAAAAAGCCCAATCAGGAATAATTGGGCTATTGAAAACAAGAAGAATTCTATTTTATAAAACCTTTTGTAAATCAATCTTTTTACTAAGGATAGAATTTATTCTTTTAGCATTATTTTTCTTTCTACCTTATTGAAAGGTCCTGGGATTAGTTTCCCTTCTGAATCCTGCAACTCTAGTTGAATGATAACCTCTCCTATAGGAAGTCCTTTGATAACATAAGGAACCCATTCTGTAATGATAAATTCCTTATCGTTAATAACTGCTCGAACTTTATGATCGTCTTCAGAAAGAGTAGTGTTTAGTACAAAGAAATCCAGTAAGATCTGTTCGGTATCCTTTCCTGTATATTCTCCTTTGGGTCTGCTGTAAATTAATGTTGGAGCTTTCATGTCTAATCTAAGAGAATCACTGGGGATGTTTCCTATAACCAATCTTCGGGTAATCACTGAATTCTCATTTTTAACGGATTCATGATAAGATCTACTTAAAAAAGCTACTAGGTGATGCTCTCCTTCTGGGATTTCTTTTTTAAAGGTAGTTTCGTAATGAGCAGAATAGGGTTTGTTATTCAAAATAAAATGGATATGCTGCCCTTTACCAGAATTTGCAAGTTTTTGTGCATTAGGGCTAGCGGTTTGAGATCCTAATTCATAATTTTTAACCTTAAAAGAAAAGTCTATTTCCCCTGCATGATCTGTTTTTATATCTTCAGGTGCATCTAAAACGAGAGAAGCATCTGTATAAGTTGGAGAGTTACTAAGCTTTTCGAGGCTAATTTCTGAAGTTTTTACTTCCTCGGGGATCTCTTGAGGAAAATCTTTAATGACTTCATCTTTTGGTTTTTTCTGTTGTTTGCAACCTGTCCCTACTGCTAATAAGGATACAAAGATTAGGGATGTTTTTAGAATGTGATTTTTCATAGTTATCAATTTGTTTATTATTTGTTTTTAAAAAGGTTATCAAAAGACCATGTCGATTTGTGACCATGGTTAGAAATAATTAGATTTCCTATATAGGTAATACTATTATCGGGCTTGTTTAATTGACAATGCAGTTTAGAGATATGGCTATTTGATATAGTGCTGGATTCTGTTATCTTTATTGAAATACCTCCACTTTTGATAGTCATCGAGCTTTTCTCATTATATAGAAGTTTACAGCCTAGGTGGAGCATTTCTTGAGCTATTCTATAGTAGTCCATAGGAGTGCATACCATTTCTATTCCGTAGATACCATAAAACAATTTTTCTTCTGTATAGATGCCTTTTAAGAAAGCCTCTTCAGAATAATCCTTATGTTTTACTCCATACAAGCTATTTAGAAAATCAGGATTATAAAAGGCGTACCAAGTATGTAAACTAGTTTGTGGACCATTTGTGTAAAATGCTTTAAACCAAGTCTCGTTATGGTTGTGTAATGGGAAATGTATAATTTCGTGAGTGTTAAAGAAAGATGTGTCCTTTCTTTTTAGTTTAGGTTGTATCCCTAAATGAAAATGCTCTTCATCATTTTTTAAAGAAAAACCAATACCACTTTTTCCTACAGATTCTCCGTAGATATTATCAGGGCTTAGTATTTCTATGTAATTGTGAAATCCTCTTAAATAAAATATACTCCCTTTTTTATCTATAGGTTCGAAGTAAGGTAACCCTCTATCTGTTGAAGCATAGGATGTAAGCCAACGTGAATCCTTGGTGATTTGAGAATAAGAAATACTATCTAGGACTATGTACAGGTGATTAAATACTACTTGAGACACATCTTTACCGAATAATGAGTCAATCTTCTTTTTGTTGATAAGGGAATTTGAAGTTTTTTGTTCTTTTTCTTGGCACGAAAATATAAGGATTATAGAAACTGCATAATATATAAAAAGTACGAACCGCATTGTTTTAAAAATTTAAATTTCAATTACCTATTTCTAGCAACTTTTCAAAAAAGGATTCTTACATAGTCTAAACATTAGAGCAGAAAACAAAGGGTAAAACTACCTCTTTATAACACACTCTATGTGGTAAAAAAATTAGTTAAGGGACAGCTTGCCATATAATAAAGCCTTTTGTTCTATTTTTCTGGGAGTATAAAAAACGTTACCCCTTGGATGATATACTAAACTTGTTACAGGGATACGTTTCTGATTCAGTATTTTACCAAGAAAAAAAGTATCAAGCATACTTTTTTGTTGTTTTTGCAAATGGCGAGACGCCAGGAGCATTAATCTTGAAATAGGATAACTTTGTTCCATAAAATCAAGAGGTACACTTTGCTCTAGATCTAATAAAGTTTTATTCACACGAAATGAAGCCGAATTATTAGGGTTTAATGTCTCTTGATAAAAACGATTGGTAAACTTTGCTACAAAGACAATCTGATCGATTTGTTGATTCTCAATAAAAGAAATTAGGTTTTTTTGAGTTCTTACATCCCAACTAAAACTGGCTCCAAGAGCCATATAGAAATATGTTTTCCAATTAAATTTTTGGGTTAAAACACTCTCTATATGGTCCGTTGGGCAGATCAGAAACAAACAGTTTCTTGATTTTATACTTTCAAAACTCATACGTTTTCTCCTGTATTAAAGGGTAAGGATGAATGGTGTAGATCTATTTTTAGATTACCATTACTTGCCTTACAATATCCAAAAGTGTACTCAACTTTTGTTTCTAGGCCATTTACATCAGTAAAAAAGTAGTTGCCCATTGCTAGGGCACGATTTTCCTCTAAAATTACGGCTGCATTCTCAAACCTAACCTGAGTCCAAGGTTGAAGAGCAAATCCTTTATCCTCCTGATAATCCGAATTACCTCCTATAAAATAAGAAATAGCTCCTTTTTTAGTAATTCTGAATTGTTGCACTGCTGTCTTGGTAGGTTTAAACAATACTTCTTTATTATCAAAGTCATAAAGTTCATTTACAAAATGTTCGGTATAAGATTCGCACTGCTCTCTATCTTCTAATAAAGTACCTATTTGTACAACACCTTGCCCCCATACTTTTTGAGCATTTTCTATTTCTTGCTTTGTGATCATATTTATTTAATTTAATTTTAAGTAATTGATGTTATCATTTGTTTTCTAGTAATTAAAAGTCCTAATACAAATAGTAGGACTGAGCACACTCCCATGCTAATTGTAACCCAAGTATTATTGTGCTCCTTAGGGGCGTAATTAAATGCAGGTATTTTGGGATAATCCTTCGAAGAAAATTTTTGATTATTGTAAAGGAAAGGAGTTAAAAAACCTCTCCATGTTTCGGCAAAAGCAATAACTTGTTTTCTAAATTGTTGATAGTCCTCTGTTGATGTTCCTGCCATCTTATTTAGTGACTCCTGCACCGTTACAGCTGGAGATATCCATTTTAACCTTGCTAACCAATACTGTTGTTTGCGTAATTGAGTTTCATAAGATTTTATGACGGGTTGTAATTCTTCTTTTACTAATTTTTGAGAAGCCATATAGTTATGATAAAAACCTCGAGTCTGTGTGCTATCATTAATAGCATACTCAGGGTGATCTCTCAAAAAGTTATCCAGAATCTTATCTTGTTTCTTGGTAGCATCGGCTTTTAAACTACGCATTTGATTAATCATTAAAGTTCGGGAGGGCATTGGGTATAGTGTAGTACCTAGCTGATTTAGTATAGAAGGCACCAAAAGAACAAAAAGTACCCATAACCCTAATAAGGAAATAGCATTTTTGGCAGAACTATCTACGAATAGATTTACCAAAAAGGATAGAGCAAACCAAAAGAGCATATATGATAAAATCAAAGTAAATAGTCCTGGTAATATTGTTATAATAGATGACCAGTTAATATTCAAAAAAGCAAAAACTAGTAATAAGGATATTAGAACCAATATAGATAACCAGAAAAAGCGAAGCACTAATTTTTGTAGTACCCATTTTCTAATGTCTATGGGTTGCGATGCCAATAGTCGTAATGAGCCACTCTCTTTTTCAGAGGATAGTACATTGTATGAAAAGGCAATGATAAGTAGAGGGAGTAGGTAAACGACGACAAACGCTAAATCAAAATTTCCGAATAGAAGTTGTACTGGACTCGTCATTTCTGTAAAATTTAGAGCAAAATCATCTCCTGAAACAGTTGGTTTGATATAATGTGTAAAGAGATCTGCTTGACCAGTTGCTACAAAAGCTAGCGGTTGTGGTGTCATAGCTGCAACACGTGGATAGTAGTTACCTACTGCCATTGGCTTATTAGGAGTAGTCCAAGGTCGAGCATTGACTTTTATTCCTTTCTCTATAGAATCTAATAATTGAAGCATTACTTGGTCACTTTCTTTCACTTCATTATGAGCAGCAGCAATATCAGCTTCTCGCTTTGCTACTTTTCCTTTTCCACTATATGCCGAAAATCCAAATAATAGCAATAAGACAATACTTAATAGTTGTATCCACTGACTTCGAAGTAGTAGTTTTAATTCGTATTTAAAATTGTATAAAAACATTATTTAATTTTTTTTGTTGAGAATAGAAATAGAATAAAAGAACCTATAACCCACCCTCCCAGGATGAACAAGTTAGAAGCATTTTTAGACAGTACAGTTCGTAACTCTGGAGGAGTATATTCGAAAGCTGGAAGCTGTTTCCAGAAATCAGCATCTGCTTGATACTTCCAATTACCGTATTTTGAATTTTCGGCAAAATTATCATTTAGAAATTTTTGAGTAGCTATACGATATTTTTCTGCTGCATCTGCAAAATCCCAATGTGTAGCATAGTCGGTATGAGAGATAGCCATGCTCATAAATCTTGTAGGTAAATAAGGAGAAAACGAGGCTAAGCCTTTATAGACACCAGATTGTTTAGAGAATTGTTCTTTAAGGTAATTGTAGTGTTTAAAATAGATTTCTGCTTCATGCTCTTCACCTTTTTGCATTCGATATGCATCAAAATTAAAAGGGAGCTGATGTAAACTATCTACACCATGTTTTTTTAAAACGTTTTTTTGTAATAATTGAGCCTCTTTACTCCAGGGGTTGTGTCCATCTAGTCCTTGTTTTTTGTCTTTAAGTACATTTACGGCAAATTCTTGTCGTGTAGGGTAGGGATACTTATTCTCAGCAACGTTACTAGCAACTTTAGGAATAGCCAAACAGGTCAAAATCCATATAGATATGGATAATACAAGAGATACACCTGATTTTTTTACTTTTGAGGAAACAAATAGTACTAAGTTCATAAAAACGATATAGTATCCTACATACACCAGAAATATCCAAAAAAGGGAATCCCATTGGAAAACTCCAAAATCTTTAAGATAGGACAAAATAATCCCGGCAATAAGGAAGAGGCTTGCTATCAAAATGAGAATTGGTAAAAAAAGAGCAGCCCATTTACCCATAGCCCATTTCCAAAAAGTGATTTCCTGACTTCTTAATAAGGTAATGGTTCCCATTTCACGTTCTTTAGTAAAGCTGTTATACCCTAAAAGAATAATGAGTAGTGGGATAATAAAAAGCAGTATAAAGTCAGGGGTCAAATCTCCAAAACGAGATAAGCCAGTCTGATCAGCAGCTGCACTGTATTGGGCTTCATTTCGTTTATGAGCCTCTAGAAAGATAGAAGTTCCTGTATATTTATCAACTCCTTGATCCACTAGAGATAATGGATATTTTGGTTTAAATGCATAGGTGCCATAATGCGCAGCAGAATGAGGGTTTTTTTTACCTTGATTGTCCCATATGGTTCGTTCTGCAGTTTTGGCTATTTCATGTTGCTTATTTATCTTTTGATATTGTTGCGCACTGATCCATACTGATACCCCTAATAATAAAACCACTAAAAAAAATGCAATACGCAAACGCCCTTCTCTGAAAAGTTCTTTAAACTCTTTAATAAAAGTCTTTCTGGTCATAGTACCGCTTCTTTAAAATTCATTGTATCTAAATATGTATTTTCTAAGTCAGGTAAAGAAATGTGATTAGCTATAAACTCTTCCTTCAGTTGACCATCTTTCATAATACCTATGTTGGTGGCTATTTCTTTTGCACGAAACAAGTCGTGTGTTGCCATCAAAGTAGCTACTCCTTTTTTAGAAAGTTTACCTAATAATCTTCCAAATTCATTACTAGCTTTTGGGTCAAGACCTGATGTGGGTTCGTCTAACAATAATACTTTGGCATCTTTGGCAAGAGCAATTGCAATACCAACTTTTTGCCGCATTCCTTTAGAAAAACTAGAAATACGTTTGTTAAAAGCTTTTTCTTGTAATCCAGCTTCTGTTAAAAAGGAGACCAAATCTTTTTTAGAAAGTTTTTTTTGGGCGATTCCAGAAAAGTAATCCAAATTTTCTAAGGCAGTAAGATTAGGATACAACATAAGATTCTCGGGAATGTAGGCAAGAAATTTTTTGGTTTCCTTGGTGTTTTTTGACACCTCTATGTTATTTATAAATGCGTTTCCTGAGGAAGGGGAGATAAATCCCAATAGGAGGTTTATGGTGGTAGTTTTACCAGCACCATTTGCACCTAATAAACAGTAAATCTCACCTTCGTTTACCTGAAGGTTTAATCGGTCTAGAGCTGTTTGTTCATTGTACGTTTTTGTAAGATTATGTGTTGTAATCATTTCGACATGGATTTTGTGAATAGTAAATATCTGACAGACATAAAAAAATATGCTTGTACGTTAAGTCAAGATTGCTGAAGAATATTGCAAAGTGTCATTAAAACTCTATAGGTATAGCTTTTTAACTACATGTTCTATTTAAAAAGAGGAAATATAACAACTCAAAACGACTATTATTCTTATTAGTAGAGTATATAACAATGCAGGTAGATACTTATAGCGTCTATTGAAATTTACATAGTTATAGAATACATAAAGAAATTATAAGTTTATGTTTCAAAAGCATATTGCAATATCTCTATATTGTTGGAGGAGGTTTATTATAAATACTTGTTGGTAAGGTAATACAATACTGAGATGTCTCGTAACAAAAATTGGCAGGATATCTATAGGAATTTAGTCTAGATTTTTGTTCGACTTCAGTAAAAATACTATCAACACATGGAGTAAGTTCATTTGATGTGGTAATAATTTCACATAACTCACAATGTATTTGATCATCCTCATCAGAAGAATGAGAAAAAGCGTGTACATTAACTATTCTAAGAAATAGAAAAGTAGACAGTAAAAAAAGTAAGATTATATTTTTACGGGCTTTTGTATTCACAGGATAAATATAAGAATATAATTGCAAATTTTAATGTTAATACTTAATAGTAATTATACTTATTTAGGATGCAAAATTTCTTTAGTTGAGCTTGGTAGAGATAAAAAAACTCCTGCCATAAATTCGATGTCAAGCAGGAGTATCTCAATTTTTACAAAGATAAATACAGGATGAGTCTATTTGGTATTATACTTATTACTATATCGTTTCCACAATTTAGTCTGGTGGCTTTCTAAACTAATATCACGCCCTTGAATAAATGCTTTTTCTAATTGATTGGTACGCATATCCAGAGCATCACCAATACTTATAAATAGGGTTGCATCTTTTCCTACTTCAAGTGTTCCCACTATTTTATCAATTCCAAGAATTTTTGCACTATTGCCAGTGATAAGTTGTAATGCTTTTTCTTTATCTAGCCCATGAGCTGCGACAGTTCCTGCCTGAAAAGGTAGATTACGAGTATTTGCCCGTTCCATTTGACCACTGTTTTGTAATCCAACAAGTACTCCTGCATCCATTAATAGTTTAGCACTTTTGTACGGTAGGTCATAGTCTTCGTCTTCTTGTTCAGGAGTGCTATGTGTTCTGGTAACTAAAACAGGAATATTATTTTGTTTCAATAAGGAAGCTACTTTGTATGCTTCATATCCTCCTACTATTACGACTTTTTCTATATTGTTTTCTTTAGAAAAAGCGAGCACATCCAAAATTTCTTTTTCTGTATTAGAATGAACATATAGCGTTTTTGATCCATCAAAAACACCATTCATCGCGTGATAAGGTAGATTTTCTGTCGTGTTGTTAGATTTTATAGCTGCTTTGGACTGGTTGAAAAAATCTACTAATTCAGTAACCTGTTTTGTATATTCTTTATTTGGCTTGAAACCAGGGTCTTCACCCATCCACCAACGACCCCTAGTAAAAGTACTTGGCCAATTCATATGAATCCCATCATCGAGTTTTATTACTGCATCTTCCCAGTTCCATGCATCTAACTGTACAATTGATGATGTCCCCGAAATTTTTCCTCCACGAGGAGTTATTTGTGCCATTAATACTCCATTTGGGCGCATACTTTCTACAATCTTACTTTCTGCATTATAAGCAATGATACTGCGTATATGAGGGTTGTAATTTCCTATTTCACTATCATCATCTGTAGCACGCACAGCACCTATTTCTACAAGTCCCAAGGTAGAGTTTGGTGCAATAAAGCCTGGGTATACATGTTTGCCAGAAGCATCAATTATTTTGCCTTTTGAAGTAATGCCACCATTAACACCTACTGCTGTTATTTTTCCATTTTCAAAAATGATAATACTGTTATCAATAACTTCTCCATTACCAATATGTGCGGTAGCACCGATGATGGTTATAGGTTCACTCTGCGCCTTAGCAGGGGTTTGCTGAGCTTTTATACTTCCATATGAAAACATACAGAGCGTTATAATAAATATTATTTTTTTCATGTTTTTATATTTTTTACTTCGACAAGTGTAGTCTTAGGTATATTCTGTTTAGTTAATAGTCTCTAAGGTTTCACATTCGAAGTGTTGCTTTTCTTTTTTCTTTGCGGGCTGGGTTTTGAGACCGCTGTTTTTGGCTTTTAACATCATTGTCGAAAGTTTGTTTCTCTCTTTAGCAATAGATTTTCGGGTAGCCTTATCTTTTTCAAGATCAAAGTAAATAGCTCCTTCAATTAATGTTTTTTCTGCTTTGGCATATACAGACAAGGGGTGATCTGTCCATAAAACCAGATCAGCATCTTTACCTACTTTGATACTTCCTACTCTATGATCAATATGAAGTAATTTTGCAGGGTTTAGGGTCACAAATTTTAAAGCATCTTCTTCACTTACATTACCATATTTTACTGATTTTGCAGCTTCTTGATTAAGACGACGAGACATCTCTGCATCATCACTATTTATAGCGGTTACGACTCCTTGGTTGTGCATAATGGAAGCGTTATAAGGTATAGCATCATTTACTTCATATTTGTAGGCCCACCAATCAGAAAAGGTAGAACCTCCTACACCATGTGCTGCCATTTTATCCGCTACTTTATATCCTTCTAGAATATGTGTGAAAGTGTTAATTTTAAAATTGAATTTTTCAGCCACTTTCATCAGCATATTGATTTCGCTTTGTACATAAGAGTGACAACTGATAAAACGTTGACCGTTTATGATCTCTACCAATGTTTCCATTTCGGTATCTTTGCGATAGGGCTTTCCGCTATTTTTAAGTTTTTCATAAGCTTTGGCACGAGAGAAGTAGTCCATATATAGTTGCTCAACTCCCATTCTTGATTGCGGAAAACGGCTAAAGCTTTGCCAGTTACTTTGTTTTACATTTTCTCCTAAGGCAAATTTGATAAACTTGGGTGAGTTTGGGAATATAAGATCTTTTGCATTTTCTCCCCATTTTAATTTTAGGATAGCAGAGCGTCCCCCGATAGGGTTTGCGGATCCATGAAGGATTTGGATGGTTGTTACACCTCCGGCTAGATTTCTATAAATGTTTATATCATCAGGAGAGATCACATCTTCGATAGTTACTTCGGCAGATGAATTATGTCCGGCTTCATTGATTGCAGCTGCGGCAATATGAGAGTGCTCATCAATTATACCCGAAGTAAGATGTTTCCCTGTAGCATCAATTACTTTGGCGCTACCGACATTAAGATTTTTTCCGACAGCTGATATTTTACCATTTTTAACTAACACATCTGTTTGGGCTAATATACCATCTGATTCATTGGTCCATACAGTTGCATTTTTAAACAAGATAGTTTCTGCTTTTGGTAAAGAAGTACTACCATATGCTATGTTAGGATATGTTATAGGAAGGATTTCCGGCTTCTCTTTTTTGTCTTCGGATTTCTTTTCATCTTTTTTACCAGAAATTTCCTCAGTCTTTTTCTTGGCAGAAAAGGAAGTTTGTGTACCATTAGGGAGAATTGCCTTGCCGCTCCATGAATTTGGAGCATCACCAATATTAGATACAATTCTTGTGTATTGGGTTTTTGTTGTGTCTGCATCCGTAAATGTAATCGTTACCCAATTATCCTTATAACTTATTTTAGAACCTAACTTGGTCTCACCAAGTTTTATTTCTGCTTTTGGTTTTGACGATTTTCCTGAAATTGACAAATTATAGGTTTTTCCGTCAACGGTAAGGTCGTATTTTCCATTAATATCATTGATATTCATG
Source organism: Aquimarina sediminis (assembly GCF_002895435.1). Taxonomy (GTDB): domain Bacteria; phylum Bacteroidota; class Bacteroidia; order Flavobacteriales; family Flavobacteriaceae; genus Aquimarina; species Aquimarina sediminis. The sequence goes on along the minus strand of NZ_POYJ01000004.1, from coordinate 299,835 downwards.
TCATTTACAACATTTTTATAACCTTGAACCCAGTTTTCATAAATGATATTGTCTTTAGAAAACATTTCTTCTTTAGTGATCAAAAAATTAGCATGACTTCCTTTTTTGATACTTCCTAGTAAGTCGCTTTTTCCTAAAATTTGTGCTGGGATTGTAGTTAGTGCCGCTAGTGCTGTATTTTTATCCAAACCATGCTCTATAGCTTTTGCAATTCTTGCTTTTAGATCTGCTATTTTCTTTAATTTATAAGTAGTTAGGGAGAAGGTGATTCCATTTTTGGATAAAACAGAAGGATTTGTCGGAGCTTGGTTCCAATGGCGCATATCTCCCAGACTTACTAGGTTGGCAGCAAAAGGATCTGATACGTCATATGCATCAGGAAAATCTAAAGGAATAATATACTTTGCATTTGTGGCTTTTACGTTATCAATTCTTGCGTATTCATCTCCACCTCCTAGTAATATATATTGGGTGTTAAATTGATCGCCAATTTTATCTGCTCTAAATCCATTTATTCGACTCCCTGCTTCAAAAATTTGAGGTAAGTCTTTATTTCTGTTTAAAGCTTCTAAGGATAAATCTTTGTTATTTGCATTACCACTGGCATACCAACTGGCATCATAATAAGTTTGTTTTAATAAGGCGATCGCTCCCATTAATGAAGTAGGGTAGAGTTGTTTACTCTTGTTACTTTTTGAAAAAGATAAAAACTGAGCAGAGCGATCGCTCAATAATCTATCTCCTTCGGTACCTTTATTATTTAATGCCACCAGTAATCCCGTTCCTCTTACAATTCCATCTGGCATATGTGTATTAAGGACGCCAAAACCTTCTTTTATGTATTCTGTTGCTTTTTTTGCATCATACTTAAAATGAGAAAGTGCATTTGTCTCTGGGCGAATATGGTCATTCCAGTAGTACCCTTCTCTAGAAGCTCCATATTGAGGATTACCACTAAAAAAACCTCCTCCTTTGCGTTTAGGTTTTTCGATACCAAAATTGGTAAATGGATCAATAAAAGAAGCATAGATGTGTTTTCCTTTAAGGTCAATGATTACACTATTGGAAGGAGTAGGAATATTGTTTCCTACCTGGATGATTTTTCCTTTTTGTATTATTAGTGTTCCATTTTTGATTTGAGAATCAGGCGTGGTGTGGATAGTTGCGTTTTTAAAAACTGTGTAATTAGAATCCGTAGTATTAACCCCATCATTTTTTGGGAAATAATCTTGAGAATAAGAATTTAAAATTCCGCATACCACTGTAAGTGATAATAGAAGTTTTTTCATAAGATTGATGTATAGTGTATTGAATCGGATTTAAAGATAGTAGTTGATCTAAAAACATACTGTTAATTAAGGTTTATTTAACAGCAAGGCAATATGATCATTCTAAATAAGCAACAGGATTTGTTTTATAGTAGTTAACCAATAATGCTACTACATAACTGTAGGTTTCTATACCATCAGGTTGATTATTGGCTTTTAGGTAACTATCATAAGTACTTTTAAAAATGGGCTCTAGTGGATTTTCATATGATTCCCAAAACTCGTTTACTTCGAGGTAATTTCTTCGTATACCTGGTCTTAATTTTTCGATAAGGCATATTGCTTTTTCTTCATTACGCAGATATAAATCATTTAGGCAAAATTTTAAGGCAAAAGTAACCCCACTGTAATTAAAATATTGGTCATCATAATTAATTGTTGTTAATGCGGCTATAAAATTGGCTTCATTTTCTTTTGCAAACCCCAATTGATGTGCTTCTTCATGACAACTGGTTGTTGGAGCTTTGTAATTAAGAATTAATCCATTTACTTGTGCCTCGTTTGTAATAGGATTTAGGTATCCACTAAACCCCATGTAGGTGAGAGGAAGGCTTAATATAGAAGTTTTAATACTCTTTGGGTGATACTTTAACTCAGGAAATATTTTATGTAACTGATCATAAGCAGGTATGGTTTTTTGAAAGATTTCTTCTTTATCATAAGGAATTTGTATAGATAAAGAATCATTTTGTTCAAGTCTTGAATGTAAAAAATTGGCCTGAGAGATCAGATTTTCTGAAACTTGAACTAATTCACCTTCGGTATATTGATCATCTATTTTCAAGATTTCATGTAAAGGAAGTCTATAGTAATTCATTCCCCATAGTATATGAAAACTAGCGTATACTATAGATAGGGTAGCACCAAAATCCAACAATACTTCTTTCCATTTAATATTTTTTGTAAATACTTTTTTAATCAAAAAACGAATTAGCAGAATGATTAAAACACAATATAAAATGTCTCCAAAAGAAAATGGGAGCCATCCAAAGACATAACGGAGGGCTTTGGATATATAAACAAACAGACCATTGCTATATAGTTGTTCAATAATTTCAGGAAAAAAAGAAACAATCTTAATCAAAATGATTTGAACAGGTAGTAATATGGTAAGATAAAGCTTTGTCTTAGATTGCATAGGGGTAAAGATATTTACATTTCTTAATTAAGGATAACGAATTAAGAGTTTTTTAGTATCCTATGGTACTTTGATCTCCTTAAACTTTGATACTTAATTTAAAATATAGAATTTCGCATTTCTAAATACAGTACAGCTATGAATTCAGAAATAAGAGCTATAGAGCCTAAGAACCTTTGGAATAAATTTGCAGATCTTAATGCTGTGCCCAGACCTTCAAAAAAAGAAGAAAGGGTAATTGCATTTATGAAAGATTTTGGAGAATCTTTGGGATTGGTAACCAAAATCGATAAAGTAGGTAATGTTTTGATCAAAAAACCGGCTACGCCAGGAATGGAAGATCGTAAAACGGTAGTAATGCAATCCCATTTGGATATGGTGCATCAAAAAAACTCTGACACCGATTTTGATTTTGATAATCAAGGTATAGAAATGTACATAGATGGAGATTGGGTAAGAGCCAAAGGAACTACGCTGGGAGCAGATAACGGACTAGGAGTAGCCACAATTATGGCAATTCTTGAAGCTAATGATATAACTCACCCTGCAATAGAAGCATTATTTACAATTGATGAAGAAACCGGAATGACTGGAGCCATGGGATTAGAAGGCGGATGGTTAGATGGTGAGATATTATTAAATCTGGATACCGAAGAAGATGATGAGATTGGTGTAGGTTGTGCAGGTGGCGTAGATGTTACTGCGACAAGAAAATATAACAAAGAATCTGTTCCCGAAGGTAAATCTGGGTATACTATATCTATTACAGGACTTAATGGAGGACACTCAGGGATGGATATTCATAAAGGGTTGGGCAATGCAAATAAAATAATGAACCGCCTATTATTTGATGGTTTTGAAAATTTCGGATTACAAATCAGTGAGATAAGAGGAGGTAGTTTACGTAATGCTATCCCAAGAGAGAGTTTTACTAGTATAGTTGTGGATACAGTGCAGGCAAAAGCTTTTGAATTTGAAATCGAAGAACTTTCAAAAACGATAAAGGCTGAATTTTCTGTTACAGAACCAGATTTAAATATTGAAGTGACTGCCGCAGATTTACCATCAGATGTAATGGAATTAGGTGTTCAGGAAGGTATTCTAAAAGCATTATATGCTGCACATAATGGAGTATATACAATGAGTGCATCTATTTCTGATCTGGTAGAAACATCTAATAATATTGCTAAGGTGACAATTGGAGGTGGTGATATTACTATCGAATGCTTAACCAGAAGTAGTGTAGAATCTTCTAAACAAGATCTAACAAACAAATTAAGAGCTACTTTTGAATTAACAGGCTGTGAGGTTACAACTAGTGGCGATTATCCAGGTTGGGCTCCTAATATGGATTCACCTGTATTAAAGGTATTAGATGAGTTGTATCAAAAGCTAAATGGCGAAAAAGCTCATGTAGCAGCTTGTCATGCAGGGTTAGAATGTGGTATATTGGGACAAAATTATCCAAATATGGATATGATATCTTTTGGACCAACTATCCTCGGAGCACACTCACCGGATGAAAGAGCTAGTATCTCATCAGTACAAAAATATTGGAAATTTGTAAAAGAAATTTTAAAGGAAATACCTAAAAAATAAATATAACTTTTAATACTACATACTATATGAAAAACCCAACTCAGAACACAGAGTTGGGTTTTTTAGTTTGCCGCTGTAAGTAAGAATAACATATTGGATCTGAGATAAAAAATGAATGTTAATACTTTGATAAAATTGACAAAACTTTGAAAAAATAGAAATAGATATCTCAATTTTGAAATAGTAAAAAAAGTAATTGGATGTTTGTTATATCATTGAAATATAAGGTGACTTTGGATAAAGTAGAAGAAGAATTAGATAATCATATTAGTTATTTGAAGAAGCAATACGATTTAGGAAATTTTCATGCATCAGGAAGAAAAAAGCCAAGAACTGGAGGGATAATATTATCGAAGGTAAAAGAAAGAAAACAGTTGGATGAAATTTTGGAAAAAGACCCGTTTTACATAAAAGATATTGCAGATTACGAGATTATCGAATTTATACCCACAATGACTAGTGATGACCTAAAGTGCTTATTAGAGTAAAAGAGGATGAGCTTCTAAGTAGGACATATTTCTATTATTTTAATCAAAGAAAAATATAAGAATCCTCCTTGGTACAAAGTAAAATTGAAAACATAATTGTTATGAATGAAATTCTGGAACAGAATAAAATAAATGCCATTGAGTTTTATAAAATGGCATATGAAGGAAACCCTAAAAAGGCGACAGAATTATTTGTAGGATCAGAATATATACAACATAATCCGGATGTTAAAGATGGAGTAGAAGGATTTGTTGAATACTTTGAAAAAATGAATAAGGAATATCCTGATAAATCTATTGAATTTGTTAGATGTATTGCTCAAGGAGAATTAGTTGCTTTGCATACACATCAGATTTGGCCAGGTAATGATCAATATGTAACTATGGATTTTTTTAGATTTGATAGGAATGGAAAAATTGTAGAACATTGGGATGCAATCCAACAAATTCCTGAAAAAATGGCGCATGCCAATACTATGTTTTGATTATTTCGATGATGTCGTTTTTCTACAATACCAGTACATAGTAAGGGCATATATTTGTCTTATGAAAAAAACAGTTATCGCACGATTAAGTGTACAAAAGGAAAGTATAGAACAATTTTTGGCAAAGGCAAAAATAATGGTTCAGAATAGTAATAAAGAAGAAGGGTGTTTAACATACCGTTTGTTTCAGGAGGTAGATTCTTCGGCAGATTTTATTTTTTATGAAGAATATATCAATAAAGAAGCTGTAGATAAACATAATTCTTCTGATCATTTTAAAGAGTTTCTTACGTTTGCGTCATCTATTTTGACCAAAGAGCCAGTTATCGAAAACTTCTAATTTTAATGAATAAAACTTCATACATATCTAGTGCCCGTCTGGCAAAATACGTTGATCGGATTTATGTTTTAAAACACTCCGAAAAGTATAGATTGCCTATTATGTTGCCAGGTACGGGACTAGAATTGTTGTTTCATATAAACACGCCATTTTCTGTAAACAAACAAAAATGTGATAATGCGCATGTTATCTGCCCAAGAAATACAATAATTAATGTCGATAAATCTGATGAGGTTTTATTTGTTTCTGTAAGATTCAGAAGTGGGGCTTTTCGTCATTTTTCTCCGGTTCCTTATACAGATTTGAATAACCAATTCGCCTCTGTAGAAGATATTTGGGGGGATGAAGGAAGAAGTTTATTAGATATCTTAAGTGACTGTCAAAGCACAGAGGGAAAAATTAGAATAATAGAAAAGTTTTTGTTCAAATGTTTGTGCCGTTATCATGATAAAAGAAATGAAAAATGGGATAGTATTATTAATTCTTTATATCAAGAATACAATACGATTTCTTTAAAAGAATTTGCTGATATCACGAATTTAAGCTACCGTCAATTTGAAAGAAATTTTAAAACTCAATTCGGTATAACTCCAAAAAAATTCCAGCGAATTACCAGGTTCCAGGCTACGATAAAAAAAATATTATTAAATAAAGAAGACGAATATTTGTCTACAGCTTTAGAAAATGGCTACTATGATCAGAGCCATTTTATTAATGAATTTCAAGTTTTTGTAGGAATGAAACCTACTCAGTATTTTACTCAAGTCAATTACGATAATCATTATTATGATAAGTCAATAAGAAGATAAAAGATAACAATATTGTAAAAAAATGCACATCTATTGCAAAGTTTTGTATTAGGTAGGATATACTCGTTTTTCTTGTACTTTTGAAAAGATTGCAAACCGAAAATGATATGAAATTATACGTCAGAATGCCAAAATCTCTAAAGCAGTATTATAAGCTCGAATTGAAATCATATCACTATGAATATCTGATCGGAAATTTGGATAGCGCATGGAATCATTTAGAAAGAGCACATGTGCTTGGGCAAAAATATCCTTTTGAACATAGTTTTGTGCATTGGAAAATGTTGTTTTATGGTTTTAAAATTAAAAGCTTCAAAGAAATTATAGGACAAATCCCTAGGTTGTTAATAGGAGGAGTCAAATCTTTTGTGGGAAAAATCCCGATAGGAAATACCGGAGGAGCAAATGTACCTCCGCTAAAACCCTTACCCATTGAAAAAGATATTAGAGAAATTTTCATCAAAGTAGGTTTGTAGAAAAAAGTAAAGTAAAATTTGACAACCTAAATATATTGCCGTTTTTCTACTACCTTAGAGGTATAAAATATAATTCATAAAGAGTAAGAGGTAAGTGCAAAAAAAAGAAGTTTAGAGGAATAATTATATATGGAAGAATTGGAATGAAGAAGTAAAAACCGAAAAAACAATTATTATGTACAGACAAGTAGAAGAATCACAAACCTTACTTATCAATACTCAGTCTAAAAATTTGGTTGATCAAAACAAGAGAGTAATCAAGTTTGGATTTGGGCAATCTCCTTTCATGCCTCCCAAACCTGTTCTAGAAGCCTTAAAGAATGCTGTAGATCATAAAGAATATTCGTCGGTGCAAGGTGATATAAAGCTTAGGCAATGTATAGCAAGATTCCATAAGGTACATAACGGATTACACGTAACTCCAGAAAATATATTAATTGCACCAGGCTCAAAAATATTAATTTATAATATTTTAATGACGTTTGAAAATGCGGATGTATTTATTCCTACTCCTGCCTGGGTTTCTTATGCGCCTCAAGCAAAACTTGCTGGTCACAATATTATAAAACTAGAAACTTCTTATGAAGAAAGATGGAGGGTACATCCCACTACTATTAATAATGCAGTAAAAGATAAGCAGCATGAGGTATCTATCATGATATTGAATTATCCAGGAAACCCTGATGGTTTGACGTATACTGAGGATGAACTTAAGAATATTGCTCAAGTAGCAAAAATATTAAATATGTTGGTTATTTCTGACGAAATCTATGGTTTACTTAATCACACCGGTTCGCACCTTTCTTTTGCTAATTATTACCTGGAAAAAACGATAACTACCACAGGTTTATCCAAATGGTGTGGAGCAGGAGGGTGGCGTTTTGGTGTAGCTTTACTTTATGATAGCATTGAACCAGAATTCAAACAAACTTTAATAGGAATTGGTTCTGAAACTTATTCTTGTGCACCTACACCTGTACAAGTAGCGGCTAAAGCAGCATATAAGAATTATAATGAGATGAAAGTCTTTATTGATCAGCAAACACAGATATTAAAGCAAATTGGAAACTTTTGTGTAGAACGCTTAAGCTTATCTGGAATACAAGTGCACCCACCAGAGGGAGGGTTTTATATTTTTCCTGATTTTTCATTGTATAAAGAAAAATTGGAGTATTACGGTATTAGAACCTCAACTGAATTATGCGAACAGTTGTTAAACGATACAGGTGTTGCAATTTTACCTGCTTCAGCTTTTGGATTTGAGGAAGAATATTTGGCGGCGAGATTAGCATATGTTGATTTTCAAGAACCTGTAAACAGCGCAGTCTTTGATTTAAGTACTGATTGTCCTAATGTTATTGAAGGTATAGAAAAAATATGTAATTGGATTATAGCTAAAACACAGAGCTTATAGTGTAGATATTCAAATGTAAATAGTTTTGTTAAAAATCTATTGCTCTGTAGTTTTTAAAACTTAAATCTCTTTAAGGAATTATAGATTATGTAAATTGATATCATAACTGCGAAGATAGCAAGCTTACTAAGATTGTCAATAAGGAATAAAGCCTAAAAATTTGACAATCAATATCATGAAATATTAAGGACTTTAAATAAAAAAACAAGGAAATATTTGTTTAATTCATTTTCTTATTTAATTTTGTAGTGTACTAGATAACTAATACACTGATAATGGTAGAGATTAATAACTTACAATTCCACTATCCAAAAAGTAGGACAATCCTTGATAATGTTTCGTTGGATTTTACTCCTGGGAATATTTATGGATTGTTTGGTAAAAATGGTGAAGGTAAAAGTACCTTAATGAAAATAATAGCTGGATTATTGTTCCCGACAGCTGGTAATTGTTATGTTTTGAATGAAATTACTTCTAAGAGAAAAGTAAAAAGCCTTAAAGATATTTTTATTGTTTCCGAGGATTTTGAATTACCCAGTATTAAAATTTCTACATATGAAAAAATAAATGCTCCTTTTTATCCTAAATTTTCAAAGAATCAATTTTATGACTTAATAAAAGAGTTTAAACTGTCTCCCGATCAAAAAATATCCACATTATCTTTTGGTCAGAAAAAGAAGGTATTCATTGCTTTTGGAATTGCTACCAATACAAAATTACTACTTATGGATGAACCTACAAATGGGTTAGATATTCCATCAAAAAGTCAGTTTAGAAAAATTATGGCTTCAGCTGTAGATCAAGGGAAATGTATTATAATTTCGACGCATCAGGTAAGAGATTTACATAGCCTAATAAACCATGTGATTATTCTTGACCAATCTAAAGTAGTAATAGATAAACCTCTTTCTTTTATTTCGGAGCATTTATGGTTCGGAAAACCAAAACATCATGATCAAGATGCTGTTATTTATTCTGAAATGACTTTTGGGGGAAAGGCAGTTCTTTATAAGCAGGATAAAGATGAAACAGATATAGATTTAGAATTACTGTTTAATGCGGTTCTAAGTGAACCAGAACAAATTAATAATGCACTTAATACTGCATATCATGGCGCAAGAATTTAGTATTAAAAGAATAGGCGGTTTTATTTATAGAGATATTGTATTACTAAAGAGCACAATAATCACAGGACTATCTGTTACTGGAGGTCTACTATTTATTGGATTTTTATTTAACTTAAGAGAAGATTACCACCTAACACCGAATGAATTTGTAAGTGTTTTTTTTAAGTTTTACATTCCTGTAGGATTATTATTATGTTTTACAATTTTTAAAGAAGCTCATAGTCAAAAAACGAATCAGTTTTATTTTTCATTACCCGTTTCATCTTATGAAAGAATAGCCGCAGCCTGGTTTACAACAAGTATTATCTATACTGTTGTTTTTACAACATTCGGTTTTTTGGTAGGGCAATTTGCTATTGTAACCGGTATCGTAGTGTCTCAAGCAAATTTTCATGTAGTACCAATATTTTCAGAAAATTACTGGAAGGTGGTAGCATTTTACTTTCTAATCCAGCCAACATTTTTATTGGGCGCTGTTACATTTAGTAAAAATAGAATTGGTAAAACTTTGTTGTCAATTTTGTTGATTGTCTTTGGATTGGTGGTTTATAATTTTATTCTGTTTGGGGTGCTCAATATTGGATATGAGGTTTTCTCAGGAGAAAAACTAGCTTCAGATGCTTTTGATCTAACCAGTAATGATTTTTCTGGGATAGGGAGCTGGTTTTGGATTATTGTTTTGGGTATAGGGATACTTTTGGCTACATATTATAAAATAACAGAAAAGGAGGCATAGCCAATGGATTTTGATAATAGTAAGCCTATTTATTTACAGATCGTGGACTTTTTTTATGAAAGCATTCTTGCAAGAAGATGGCCAGAAGGAGAAAGAATACCATCTGTAAGAGAAGTTGCAATGATGGTAGAGGTTAACCCTAATACTGCAATACGGGCTTTTAATTATTTACAAGATGAAGGTGTGATTTATAATAAAAGGGGGATAGGCTATTTCGTTTCAGAAAATGGCTATAAGAAAGTTCTGGATATTAAAAGAAAAGAGTTTATAGAGCTAACGCTTCCTGATGTATTTAAAAAAATGATACTTCTGGATGTCAAATTAGAAGAAATGAGTAATTCTTATAATCAATATGTAAATGATATAGATCATGAAAACAAGTAATAAGATCTTATTAGGTATTCTTTGTGCGATAATCTTTTTTTTCTCAGCATTTCAATTCTCTATACATGGTTATGTAAAAAAAATAGCAAGTGAGAATAACATAAATGAAATAAGTAATGAGATTGTATCCGAAGTAAGAAGTAATTTGAGTTTTAGGAAAATATCTGTCAATGATGGGATTCAAGTTTTCTTTCGTCAAGATACTATAAGCCAGATAAAAGTAGAAGCACCAAAAAATTTATTGCCATATATTAAAACAGAAGTTAAAAATAAAAAATTAATTATATCAAAAACCGAAAAAAAGAAAGAAAAAGATACTGTGCGAGTATTTATTTCTAATGATAAACTCGATTCTTTAAAAGTAAGTTCCCGAGGATATTTTGAAACCGTAACAATAGTATCGGGAAAAGATTTGGAATTAGAGTTTAGCAATAATAGCAAGGGGAGATTGGAGTTGTCCTATGAATCGGTTACTTGTGTTGCTGTTTCTGGAGCTAAAGTGAAACTAACTGGAGATAGTAAAAAAATTGATTTTTCAAACTAAAAAAATATGACTAGAGAAAGACAATAGAAAAGAAAACATCATCATCATCAATCAAACCATCATCAATCAAAAAACGAACATTATGAAATCAAATAAAAAGACCGCCAGAATCGCCGGAGTACTATATCTTATTATAGTATTAACAGGGATATTAAGTCTGATGTATGTCCCGTCAAAACTTATAGTTTGGGATAATCCATCAGTAACATTTAATAATATTGTCGCTTCAGAATCACTATATAGAATTGGGATTTTTAGTGGGTTAATTTGTTATGTGTGTTTTATAGCTTTACCTCTGGTTTTGTATAAATTACTTAAAAAAGTAAATAAGAATTATGCTATGCTTATGGTGATATTGGCTATCGTTAGTGTTCCTATATCTTATCTAAATATACAAAACAAGGTAGATGTTCTTACATTGATCAGTGGAAATGATTATTTAAAGATATTTAGTGTTGATCAGCTTCAAACACAAGTAATGTTACTTCTTGAGTCTTACCATAATGGAATTCTTATCGTTGAGGTATTTTGGGGGCTTTGGTTATTTCCATTTGGGTATTTGGTTTTTAAATCAGGTTTTCTTCCCAAAATCTTAGGAGTATTCCTTATGGTTGGATGCTTTAGTTATTTAGCTATGGTTTCTGGTAAAATACTATTCCCTGATTATGACATTCCTTCTTTTATAATGCTACCTGCCAGTATCGGAGAAATAGGTACTTGTTTATGGCTCTTGATCATGGGAGCAAAAAATGAGTAAATAATTAACCTTATTATCGTATTGCATGCAGACATTTAGTTTATAGGTATGGCTATTTATCAATATGCCTATAAAAGACTCTGGTCTGCTTTAATATCATCAATCAAAAAACGAACATTATGAATTCAAAAAAAGAAGTTACAAGTGTATCAACAGTTGAGAATGCCAAATATAAAGAGGTATCAAAATTAAGATCTTATATCATGAGGAGTATCTATCTTCTTACTTTTACAACTTTGGGATATTCTACATGGTCAGAAATTTTTAGCCCAAGTGAAGTATGGGGAGCGTATGATGGGGTTACCTATAGTTTTTGGGCAGCCTATGCGACACTAATGGGGTTAGGAATACGCTATCCTTTAAAAATGCTACCCTTATTAATATTACAGTTGTTTTACAAATCAGTATGGTTAATTGCAATAGCCTATCCTTTGTGGTCAACCGGACAAATGGATGCTACCTCACAAGGACTCCTAAGACCGTTTCTTATTGCAATTCCTATTGATCTTATCGCAATTCCCTGGGGATTTGTATATGTAAACTATCTAAAGCACCTTTTTAAATTTAAACTCGGGAAATAATTTAAAAATAGATATCCAATGTTATGATAACATTTTAATCATATCTAAGACTACATCAATCGAAATAGCATGAGCCTGTTTCATCATCAATCATCAATCAAAAAAAACGAACACAATGGATTTAATAAATCAAAACACTAATGCCACGAATATTAGAGCATTAAAAGCTAATAAAATGATAAATACATCGGCGACCTTTTGGTTTTTGGTGGCTGTTATAGGGCAATGGTTATTTGCGTACTATATAGCAATTTTTTATGGAGGCAGTGCCATCGAAGGAGATTTTGTAAAATGGACTAAGAGAATGATTCATGGTTTTATAGATGGAGATTATATGGGTAATGCTTTTGTACTCCTGCATATATTACTAGCTTTTATAATTACGTTTGGCGGACCAATACAATTCATTCCGATGATACAAAAACGCTTCCCTTTGCTCCATAGAATAAACGGTAGAGCCTATATTTTTACAGCAATTGTAATTAGTCTTGGTGGACTTTATATGGTATGGAGTAGAGAAGCTCTTGTAGGAGGGTTCTCTGGTCAGGTTGCCATCTCTGGAAACGCTATACTAATTATAGTCTTTTCGGTAATTACAATACGCACTGCAATTCGTAAAAATTTTGTGGCACATCGGCGATGGGCATTTCGTACATTTTTGGTTGTGAGTGGAGTATGGTTTTTTAGAATAGGATTTGGATTGTGGATTTTTCTAAATAATGGGAGTGCTCCCGGATCAACCCAAGATCTTACAGGACCTTTTGATATGTTCTTGTATTGGGGAGATTATCTATTACCCTTACTCTTTCTCGAACTCTATTTATTTGCGAAAGAAAAGGGAAGTATGTTGGGTAAATATATGATGTCTGTCTTGCTTTTTATTTTGACTCTTTTAACCGGGGCTGGAATTTTTATGGCGGCTCAGATTTTTTGGATACCCAATTTATAACTAATGGCTTTTATGGGTATAAAGAATTTTTAATGTTTAAAAAGTAAAAAATGAGTAATAGTATAAAAGGTAATCGAAAAGAGAATAAAGAAAGTGAATTAGAAAGAATAGTTAAAAAATTAATAGAAGTCGAAAAAGGTAAGGAATATGAGAAGTTCTATACTTTTATAAAAACTACCGATTTACCTTTTATACCATGCTATGAAAAAAATACAGGAATTGTATATCAAGAGTGTTTTAGAATTTTACATGAAATAGGAGGGATGTCGATCCCTGTATCAGTGGCATTATCCATGCATTATTATGTGTTGGCATCACTATCTTGTTATCCATTTTCAAAAAAGAGTACACAATATTGGAAGAGAGAGTTTTTGTTGAAAAAGATCAGAAATGAAAAGCTTTTAATAGCAAATACTGGATCTGTAAGAACATTTGAAGGCATTTCAAATAAAAAAAATATTGTGGCACAAAAAGAAAAAGGAGATTATGTGATAAATGGAGAAGCACCATATATGTCTTTGTCTGGTGTGGCAGATTATTTGGTATTCACGGCAGAATTGCAAGAAGATGCAAAAGCAGTATTTTTTGTTCCAGCAAAAGATAGCAGAATTGAGTTTTATGATACCGCATTTGGGGATACAATGTTGGGGTCGCTTACAAAATCAGTGAAGTTTAGAGACCTTCAAGTAGATAGTGCAAATGTTATCAAATTAGATAATGCGATAGAAGAGAGGTGTGAGATATTAGTTTACCAAAGATCTTGGTTTCAGGCTTTGGTATCCGCACCTTATTTGGGAGCAACTTTTCGGGTTATTAAGTGTTTAAAAGAGTTTAGTAAAGAAAAGATTAAAAATGGGAAAAGGTTATCTGAATCAGAAAATTTCTTAGATAGTTTGGGAGAGTTAATGCTTAAATATAAAGCAGCATGCCAGTTGTGCAAGGTAGCCGAAACTTCAATCTCAAATTTTCAAAAAGGAAATAAGACATCATTAGAAAAGATGTTTGAAGCCTCGGTATTGTCAAAGTATTTTTCTACTCATTTTTCTGAAGAAATTATTACAAGAGTTCGTCACTTGATGGGATCACATTTTTTGAGTCCTAACTCTATAACAGATAAAGTTTATAAAGAAATAGTGTTTGGTGCGCTACAACCAATGACTGATATAGATATAAAGGAATATTTTAGTACGTCGTTTATGGATGATTAAAAACTAAAACTATCGGAATATTACTTATGTCTGTAGTGTTAAAAAAGCTTGTAAATATATTAATGTTACTCCAAAAATAATATGTTTGTTTTTATAGTATAATTATATTTGGTTTTCTGTTACCTTGGGACCGAAATAGGAATTATTACATTTTAAGATAGGTTGATAAAAACGAGGAACTTTGTGTTGAAATGATTTTAAAAATATTAAAAAACCCCTATCCGTTTAATTATTCTTTTGAAAGAAACATAATAGTTGCAATATCAGTTGCAGTCTATATCTTTTTAATAAATCAATTATGGTTTGATGATCCAGACCAAAGATACTTTAGGTTATATAAAACAGAAATCTCGATTGTTTTAGCCGTAATTACATTTACGTGTATAATTGTGATACTTGATTATTTACCAAGGACATTTTTGTCGACTCAAAAAAAAGAAAACTGGACAATATCCAAAGAATTAAGTGTTATCTCTATTTTACACTTTGGAATCGTTATTTGTAATTACTTTTTTCTAATCCTTATCTCCAAAGACATCTCTTTTACTTTGTCATTGGTTTTCTTTTCACATATAACAGTATCGACTTTTGTTATTGGTTTTATTCCTTCATCCATTATCGTATGGGTTGATTATACAATTAAGTTAAAATCAAATTTAAAACAGACGCTTCAGCATAATCAAAAATTAAAAAGCCTGTTAGAAAATAAAAAAGAAACAATAGAAAAGAAGATCATCCATTTACCTTCTAATACACTAAAAGAAGATATACAATTTGATTTAAACAATTTATTATTTATAAAATCAGATGGTAATTATATCGAAATATATACAATAGAAAATAACAAGCTTGTAAAATTATTTTATAGGTTTTCAATCCATAAGATAGAAGAAACCCTGGCAGAATTCCCGCAAGTAATTAGAACCCATAGATCCTATCTGGTAAATATAAGACGTATAAAAAACTCTAAAGGGAATGCTCGTAATTATCAACTATTCTTTGAAGGAGTAGACCATGTTGTTCCGGTTTCAAGAAATCGATTTGAAAAATTTAATACTGTTTTTAAAAACCTATCGTCTAATTGTCACAAATAGACGTCTATTCATCCCATTACTGCTTTTTCTATTGATAACTAGGGGATTCTGTTCTTAACCTTGCACCAAGATTTATAAACTATTTACTAATTAATATGATAAGAAGAAGGATAATTTTGGCTCTTTGTATTGTGGTTTTTGCTCACATTACATCGGCACAAGAACAATATAGCGAAGGAGATGGTATGAAAACCATGTTTGGCTCTGGAAACCCAAAAATAAGTGGATTCGGGGGTCCCAGTATAAATTTTTCGTCAGTAGACGGTGATTTTGCCATTTTTTTTGGAGGAAAAGGAGGGGTCATTATTAATAATAAAGTGATTTTTGGTCTAGAAGGGAATCAGTTAATCACAGATATTTCTCATAAAGCAGAGAGGGATAGAGATCTTAATTTTAACTACGGGGGGATTTTTGCCGGATATATCATTGATTGGCAGTCTAGAGTACATCTTACCCCTTCTCTTATGGTAGGATGGGGAGGAATTGGAAAACGACGTGACTATGATTATGATTCTTTTGAAGATTATGATAATAATTGGGATGAATATTGGAGTGAATATTTTAGAATTTCTGATCATGTATTAGTGATACAACCTAGTTTAGAATTAGAACTTAATGTTTTCAAAATACTTCGTGTTGGATTGGGGGTAAATTATAGGATAGCATCTGGTATTGGCTCAGGGGTCTATAGTAATGATGACCTCTCTTCTATTGGTGGGGTTTTTTCCATAAAATTTGGTGATTTTTAGTATAGAAATATGTTTACCCCCTTTGGATTTCCTGGCTTTGTTGGTTTGTACTATAATCTTTGTCAAAGTCGGGAAATTCTATGTCAAAAAAAGATTTTTACAGTACCTTAGCCGACATACAAACCGAACATTTTCTAATGTTTTATTGTATAGAAGTTTAACAAAATTATAAATTTTAATTACATATTATGATGTTCAAAAAATCGATAATTATTGTGGCGGCAGCGTTAGGATTCTTAGTTGCTTGTACAGATAAGAAAAAAGAAAAAGAAGAAAATGCAGAAACCAAAATAGAAGCTAAAGAAGAAACCACCAAAGAAGAAGTTGTCTCTGAAGCCGAAAAAAGAAGGTTAGATAGTATTAGGCAGGTAAAAGAACATGGACATGCACATTAATACAAATAATTGATGTATAAAAACATAATTACACGCACTGTATTTTTAATAATATGTTTGGTTTCTTTTACTTCATTTGCACATGGTGTTGATGATGAAACACAATCTTTTTTGTTAGGAAATAAAGGTGTTGCTTTTGGACCATTTTTATACATAGGAGCAAAGCATATGGTTACAGGATATGATCACCTGCTTTTTCTGGTAGGGGTTATTTTCTTTTTGTATAGAACCAGAGAAATAGTAATGTATGTAAGCTTTTTTACTATTGGTCATAGTCTTACACTATTGCTGGGAGTAATGGCAGATATTAATGTAAATGCATACCTAATTGATGCAATTATAGCATTGTCTATCGTATACAAAGGATTTGATAATTTGGGTGGATTTAAGCAGTTTTTTGGAAAACAACCTAATACCAAAATTGCCGTATTGATTTTTGGACTGTTTCATGGGTTTGGACTGGCAACCAAACTACAAGAATTTAAATTTGATAAAGAAGGTCTTTTGGTTAATCTGCTTGGCTTTAATTTGGGTGTCGAAATAGGGCAATTTTTAGCTTTGGGCTTTGTGCTTTTGATTTTAGCCGTTTGGAGAAAGTATGATAGTTACATTAAATTTTCTAACCTTACCAATATAGCTCTTATGGCTTCAGGTTTTCTATTGCTAGGCTATCAATTGGCTGGATATTTTGTAAATACATAATTATGATCAACGAGAATACACCTGTAATGGGTAAAAAACAATTAATAAAATCTACTTTTATTGCTCTTTTGATTGGAGGTGTTGTTTTGGTTACAGCCGTTTTACCGGCAGAATACAATATCGATTTGCTGGGAACAGGGAAAATCTTTGGATTTAGTAAATTATATGTAAAAGAAGCTCCTGAAATAGAACCGCAATTAAGTTTTAAGAAATTAAAATTAGAAAAACTGGGATCCCCTGCTAGCGTGCCAAAACCTATCGAAGCAAATAACCCTCCCCCGGCAGAACAGTTCTTAGAGCGTACTGATACTATAAAAGTTATTGTACCAGCAGGAAAAGGTATAGAATATAAATTTAAAGCATTAAAATATGGTAGTGTAAAATATGAATGGACTACTATAGGTGATGAGATTGTATATATTGATTTTCATGGCGAAGTAAAACAAGATGACCCGCCAAAAGAGGTGTTTTATGAAAGTTATACACTGGCATATTCTAATAATATGGCAGGAACAATAACTATTCCTTTTGAAGGAAAACATGGTTGGTATTTTAGAAACAATAACCAAAATGATGTTACCGTAACTATTAGATTAAAAGGAGAATATGAACTATTCGCTAAGTAAGTAATATTAAGAGCGTACGATAATAAAAACAATTCATATACAAAAAAGACGACTCGATATTATCGAGTCGTCTTTTTTATGTCTAACAAATCAGGTTGCTAGACTATTCTTTGCCTTGAATGTTTACTAACTCTAATTCAAAAATAAGATCAGCGTTTGGTGGTATTGGACCAACACCTTTTTCTCCATATGCAAGATGCGAAGGGATAAAAAGTATAGCTTTATCTCCAACTTTCATTTTTTGCACACCTTCTTTGAAACCAGGAATCATTTTTGCATCCGGAGAATACGGTACAGGCATTGGAGCATAACCTCTAGGATCAGCTGCTCTACGCTCATCAAAAGTGCCTAGTTCTTTAGCTTTTTCTGCAATATTAGTATCGAAGTTTTTTCCATCACCAAAATACCCAGCATAATTTACATTAACGATATCCCCTTGTTTTGGCTGTTCTCCTTCTCCTTGATTAACAAATACGATTTCTAAGCCACTTTCCAGTTTTGTAGCAGTAGCTTTTAGTTCCTTGAATTTAGCAGCAATTGCTTCATTTCTTTCTTTTTCTAATTGCTCTTTTTTGGCTTTTTCTTCTTCAATAACTTTTAATTTATCAGTAAAAGCGACTTCACTATCAAAAGATTTTGCATCACTACCTTTTCTAATGATATTAACCTCAAGCATTTTTATTTCTTTTTCAGGCTTATCTCTAGGTCCTGTTTTTACAACACCTAAGCTATCAATAATATCCTGACCAATAACGACCTCTCCAAAGACTGTATGTTTTCCATTTAACCATGGAGTTTCTTTTAGAGTGATAAAAAACTGACTCCCATTAGTGTTTGGTCCAGAGTTTGCCATAGACAGAATTCCCTTTGATTTATGAGAAAGAGAGTCTACAATTTCATCTGGGAATTTGTATCCCGGATCACCAGTACCCGTTCCTAACGGATCTCCTGTTTGAATCATAAAATCTTTGATTACTCTGTGAAATATAATTCCATTATAATATTTCTTTCCTCTATATGTACTGTCAACCATGGTGTTGGTACCTTCTGCCAAAGATATGAAGTTGGCAACAGTCATTGGAGTAAGATCATAGTATAATTTTGCTACTGCGGTACCTTCGTTAGTTACAATTTCTGCATAAACACCATCTTGCAACTCAGGATATTTTTCGTTACAACTGTTAAAAGCTAATGCAATAATAGCTAGGAATAATAAGTTTAATTTTTTCATTTTTGTTGGTAATTAATTTTCTGTTGTTGATTCTTTAGTAATTGTGTTGAGTGTTACTTCTGCTATTAACGGAATATTTGTTCCTATCTTGTGATCATCACCATAATATCCATATGCTTGATAAGAAGGAAAAAGAAATGTTACGATTTCGCCTTGTTTCATAAGTTTTAATCCTTCTCGAAGACCTAAAAAAAGTTCCTCTTTATCTATCCGATACGTGATAGTGTCTAATTCTTGTTTTGAATAAATCACATTACCATTTAGATCTTTTAGATTATAATTAAAAGTTACCATATCCCCATATTTGGGAGTGATACTGGATAATGTATCTTTTTTGGAGTAAAAATACCAAAACCCAGTTTGAGAGGTTATATAATTGTTGATGGTATCTGTGCTAATAATTTTTTGAATTCTACTTTCTTCTTTGGCTGCAAGTTCTTTATTTCGGTTAATAGATTCATCAATAAAAGAACCTGATTTAATGTTAACCGGTTTACGAGCTTCTGGCGTTTTACAAGAAGAAAATAAGAAGATAAGACAGAGTGTGTGAAAGACTAATCTCATTGATTCAGGACATTTTTATAAGATGGTAAGATACTAATAAATTTCTCAACAGTATCGGATAAAGAAAGATTACTTCTTCCTCCTGCGGCATTATGATGCCCCCCACCTTCAAAATGATTTCTTGAAAATTCGTTTACCGAAAAATCACCTTTCGAACGTAAGGATATTTTAATAATTTCATCCCCTTTATTTTCAATAAAAATCAAAGCAAATTTGATCCCGGTAATAGATAACCCCAAATTTACAAAACCTTCTGTGTCTCCTTTTTTGAAATCACTTTGATCCAACTCTTTTTGAGATAAAGTGATATATGCTGTATTATATTCTGGTAATACTTTTAGATTATTTAATGCAATACCTTTTAATTGAATTCTAGAGAGTGTGTTGGTATCATAAATTTTTTCATGGATAGAGGTATTATCTGCTCCTTTATCAATCAAATCAGCAACCACCCTATGAGTAGTACTGGTAGTAGATCTAAATCTAAACGACCCAGTATCTGTCATCATTCCTACATAAATACAGGTCGCTATCTTTGGTGTGATTTTTTCTATATCATCAAGTTTTTCGATAAAATGATATATCATTTGGCATGTAGAACTCATACCCGTGTCACTATACATATATTTGGCATAACTATCAGGTTGTTGATGATGGTCAATCATGACAAAAGTTGCCTCTGCTACAGATAAAGTTTTTTCCATATCTCCGCTTCTGGAAAAATGGTTAAAATCTAAGGTAAATATAAGGTCTGCTTCCTCTATTTTGGACTTAGCAATATGAGCATTGTTATCAAACTTAATAATAGTTTCCTGTCCCGGAATCCATTTTAAAAAGTCAGGATAATCATTAGGTGTAATAACGGTTACATTATGTTTGTAAGCATTAAGATAATGGTATAGTGCTAGACTTGATCCCACAGCATCACCATCAGGGTTTTTGTGTGTTACTATTACAATGTTTTTGGATGTGGATAGTAACCCTTTTATCTTGTTTATTTCGTCAATATTCATAGGTTGGCGAAGATACAATAAATAATATTTGGGTGGGATTAGAATGATTTTTTTTGTAAGATGGTTGATTTATAGATTGTAAAGGGTGTAGATAAATTATCATATTCTAAAGACTAAACAAGTATAAAATGTTTGATTCTAGTTTTATGATATTATTTATAAGTGAAGTCAGCTAGATAGTTTCTATAAATAATTCTTGTTTTTGATGCTTTTATCTATATTTTTGCACAAAATTTTAAAAAAATAGGGTGTTATTACCCAAATAATAATCTGAAATACTTCTGTTTATAGAAGTATGACAATAAAAATATACGATGGCAACAAACAGAACTTTTACAATGCTTAAACCGGATGCGGTAAGAAAAGGATATATTGGTGGAATTATAGAGCAGATCACAGCTTCAGGATTTAGAATTGTAGCAATGAAATTAACTCAACTTACTACAGATGATGCATCAGCATTTTATGAAGTACATAAAGAGCGTCCTTTTTATGGAGAATTGGTAGAGTATATGACTAGTGGTCCTATTGTAGCAGCTATTTTGGAGAAAGAAAATGCTGTTGAAGATTTTAGAACTTTGATAGGAGCGACTAATCCAGAAGAAGCGGCTGAAGGTACTATTCGTAAAAAATATGCTACTTCAATTAGTGAAAACGCTGTACATGGTAGTGACAGTGATGAAAATGCAGCTATAGAAGGAGCTTTCCACTTTTCTGGAAGAGAGCAATTCTAATAAGATTTTTAGTATAAAAAAGCCGTCTGTAGTATCAAGTTACAGACGGTTTTTTTGTAGGGTTTAATCCAGATTAAACCTTTTCTTTTATGTTTTTAGGAACACCATCTTTATGAAGTAGTATCCCTACGGTTTTCATTCTAAAATAAGCATCAGACATATAAAGGTATCCTTGTTGAGCCCCATCGGTACCCCAGGAATTTTTAATCTTATAGTAGGTTTTTCCTTTTTTGTCAACACCTTTACCTACCAAATGCATTAAGTGATCATCTGTAGTATTGTAGTTTTCGAATTCTTTTTGTCTGGATTCTTGAGTTACTTTTTCTTCTTCACTGTATTGATTGAAGATATTTTTACTCTCCTCTTTGTTTGTAAGAATTGCTAAGCCATTTTTTTGAGAAAAACCAATCTCGCTAACATCTCCATCCCAAGCAATAGTAAATCCTTCTTTTAGCGCATAATCAACTATTTGTTGTAGCTCATCTAATTTTACATTATGATAGATTCCATTAGAGAAATTATCAGGAATTTCAAGAATAAAACTACTATACATAGGATGATGAGTAAAAGAGGTGAATGTAATATAATTGTCTGCCTCTATTCCAAGTTTTTTTGCAAACTCAACAGGAGTATACTCTTTATTTTCATAATTAAATGTTGAAGGTCTTTCGCCGAGGTAAATATCTAACATTGCTTCGTAGCTTTTCCACCAGTTTTTTGAAAGAATTTTGTGTTTCACTGCATTATCAACCATACTCGTTAATAATTTGATTAATTCACTGTGATCATGACGATTGGTAGGATTATCAGATAGACCAGTATATACTGTATCAGGAACAATACCATGATTGCGAATAGAGTTTATGACATCATGAGAAAGCGCCCCTTCACTAAATTGAGCTTTTCCTTGTCTTAAGATGTAATTTCGGGCTTTATCAGTATAAGTATTTCTTACTTGGTATAGTTCAGATAAATCATAGGTTCCTTTTCCTAAACGAGCGATCTCAGACTCGATATAAGAAGTCGTAGAAAAACTCCAACAAGTACCTGTATTTTCTTGACTAATTACAGGGGTACATTGATGAGATACTGTGTCGGTAATAGTGTAATCAGGATGTATTTCTTGCGCATAGCTTACAGACAAAAATAGAGAGGCAATAAAAACAATTTTTTTCATTAGTTATATATAATTTGTAGGCGATGAAGGTACGAGTAAATTGATGAAATTTGAAAATAGCATTACAAAAAAGATATTTTCCTTACCAAAAGACTCTAAAACTAATATTTGGAGTGATCCCTAACGAATATATATCCGAATTAATAAATTGGTTATTAAGAGAGTTGGTAGTTCTAAACTCTCTATTTAATAAGTTCTTTTTATTGTAGAGGTTTTGTACAGAGAATCCGAGACGGTATTTGATGTCAGAGCTATTCCCGATCTTAAAATCATAAATTGCAGAGAAATCTAATCTATGGTATTCTGGAAGGTTATTACTGTTTATTTCATCAAATTCTAAAATTACAATGTCACCACTTTCATCGACTCCAGATATATTAGTAAATGCTTTACCAGTATGCCATATCCAGCCTAGAGAAAATTGAAAGTTGTTAATTTTATAAAATTGAGACCATTTTACAGTATGCTCAATATTCCAGTTACCAGGGAAGGATTCATTATTATTTATATCTTCAAATGTGTTACTGGTATTGATGTAAGAATAGCTTACCCATGTTTTATATTTTTTGAATCTCTTTTTCAGGAATAAATCAATTCCGAATACCCTACTTTCTCCGATATGGTATGTATTGTCAATAGGATTGATAAATCCAGAAGTAAGTGTAGTAATGCCATCAATCTGTTTATAATAGCTATCTATATCGAGATACCATTTATTTTTTCTAAAACTACTTCCAAATGTATATTGATAACTTGTAATTAGAGGAAACTGATCATTGTTGGCTAATGTCCATACTTGATTTTCTAAAGATAAATCACTTATTACAGATTCACGAATTTGACTGGTTGCCTGACTTCGATATTCTATACTGGTATTAATCTTCCAATCTTTGGTAAGATACTTTTGTATAAAAACTCTGGGTTCAATTAGAGTTTTGTCAAGTTCAGCGTAGTAGTTAAACCGTAACCCCGCAGAAATATAAAAGTTTTTTGGAATTTCAAATTTATATTCGGTATATGCAGCATGTGTATTTAAAAAACGGTCATCTTCATCCAAAATCAATTCATAACTAGGAGTTGTAGTTATAAAAGCGTATTTAATATTATTATTAGAGAATTGATACCCTCCAGATAGGTTGTGATAGTCATGTTTATAGGTTAATCCAAACTCAGCTCCAGAATCTCCTACACTATTTTTTTTACTTTCGGTCTCGGTCATTACTCCCATATTACTAGTGATAAACTGATAATTTAAAAGATATTTGGTGTAATATCCACTTATTTTGGTAGTAAAATTGTCGCCGTATTGATGACTCCAGTTAATATTATATCCTTCATTTTCTGTTGTAAGGTCATCATTAAAAGATTCTATAGCATCACTTCTTTTAAAATCTAAATCATTTTTACTATAAATAGTGTTAATCTCTATTTTATCATTGTTAGATGGCTGTATAATTAGATTGGCGTTATAATCGGCATAGAAAAAATCATTTTCTTCATCGTTTAGATCTACTGTTTCTGCTATTTTGGTATTTTGAAAAACACGATTAGAGAATTGTTTGTAAGTAAATGTTTCCAAAAGGTCTGTATATGACCTTCTTCCAGATACCTGAAGTGATACTTTATCATTTATGATCGGAATATGTGCTACTATATCAGCGTTGATCATATTAAAACCTGCTCCTCCTGTAAAACGTCTGGTAATTTGGTTTTCTGATTTTATATCTACAATGCCTGCAATTCTATCTCCATATTTAGCACTAACACCGCTCTTAGAAAAATTAACTTTTTTGGCTACATATGGATTAAAAGCAGATAACATACCAAATAAATGTCCTTGGTGATAGGTTTTTATACCATTCCATAAAACCAGATTTTGATTAGGAACACTTCCTCTTACAAATAGACCAGATGCAGTTTCAAAAGGGTTGTTAACACCAGGCGTAAGTTGTATAGCTTGCAAAATATCAGGTTCTGTTCTACCAGGAAGAACTTCGACATCATCTAAATCGATATGTATTACTTTTTTATTTTGTGTAATTCCTTTTGCTAAATATTCCTGAATGAGAACTTCATCCAGAACTTCCTCATTGGTATCATGAATGAGGTATATTTTGAGACATTCTTGTGTTAAAAACGATTTAGAATTTAAAACTCTTTGGCGAAATCCAGGAGCACTAATTAAAATAACAGAATTATAAGGCACTTCTTGGTTCTCAAAATATCCGTTTTTATCTGTTGTAATATTGATACGATTAGTTTTAAAAAATACTCCAATATCTTTGAGTGGCTTTTGATCTTTGTCTAATATGTATCCACAGATAGATACATTATCTCTTTTGTTAAATGAACTAATAGTTACATAATTTTTTCCGGTAATTTTAAACCTTAGTTGGGTTTGTTCCTGTAGTTTTTTTGTAAGGTTTTTTAAAGAAAGATGGGTGTCTAAAGATAGAGATACGGTTTTGTCCTGAATTAAAGCATCTATATAAGAAAATTTAAGATTATAATATTCTTCTATAATTAAAATGGCTTCAGGTAATGGTTGGTTATCTATACGAACAATTTTTGCTTTTTCTTGAGAAAAAGCAGATATGCTATATAATAAAATACACACCCATAAAAATCTTGTCATTCTACTACTATTCTAATACCACGGTCTTGCCATCTTGCGATACGCTATACTCCATGCCTAAGGTACTAAAAACTGTTCTAAGGGCAACTTCTTTATTTTTATTAGGAAAAGTTCCTGTGTATATAGTTTCGAGGTCTATGTCTATAGTTTTGATTTGTATATTGTACTGCTCTTCAAGCTCATTAAATACATATTTTATCGGGGCGCTTCTAAACGAACTTGTATGAGTAAGCCAACTTGGCTCTATAGCTTCAAAGCTCCAAGTCTCTGTTGAGGTACTTCCCAAATTTCTATATCCTTTACCAGCAGTAAGAAGTTCTTTTCTTTTTTTATCAGTGACACGAACTTTACCTTCATAACAGGTAACTTCAAAATAGGTGTTTTGTGATTGTACATTAAACTGAGTACCGAGAACAGATACTTCTCCATTTTTGGTAATCACCGTAAATTTATTGCCTTTTTTAACCTTAAAATATGCTTCTCCTTCTAGAGTTATTGTTCTGTTATCACTCCAGTTATCTTTATCAAAACTAGCAATAGATTTTGCATTTAGCATCATTTCAGAACCATCTGGTAACATTATAGTAAGTTGCTCTCCATAATTAGCAGTGAAAGATTCATTTTTATTAAATAAGAATATCCCAATAATAATGGCAATTGATGCAGCGGTGGCAAGATAAGGCCATAGTTTGATAGTTAAACCAGGTTTTTTGTTTACTGTAGTGGTACGTTTTGATTTTATTGTAGACAGTTCTTCTTCAACAGGATAGGTTTTTAGATCTAAGGCATCTGCTCCAGCCATTATTTTTACATAATACTCATACTCTGGATGTGACTTAAATTCACGAAGTTCTCTCTCAGAAAGCTCTCCGCTAACCCATCTGGATAAGAATATATCGTCTTTTTTATCGTCTAACATAACTGTGGTATATATAATGTGAACGTTTTACTTTCTAGTTACCCTACCTTTTTAGAGTAAAAAAAGTTAAGTTCTTATTTTTAAACTTTATAATTTCATATTTATTATAATACTTTTCTATAGAGGTATATGTAAATCAACTTATCTATATATTACCTATTTTTTTTCGTAAAGTAACCAGTGCTTTATGCATTAATTTTTCGATTGCTTTAACAGAAACATTTGATAGTTCAGCAATTTCTTTATAGGTTTTTTTGTCAATTCTACTCAGAAGAAATACTTCTCTTTGTCGATCGGGTAAATCTGCAATTGCACTTTTTAGCTTCTCCATATATTCTTTTTCAAGTGCAATAAATTCTGGAGATTCATTATTGACATCTGTTTTGCGTTGTGTAATATAATCTCTGTACTTGAATTTTACCTTTTGATGTCGGGTGTTGCTAATACCGAGATTAGTAGCAATAGTGTAAATGTAACTTTTGGCTTTGTCTAACGGAACCTTAGAGCAATTGTTCCATAATTTAATAAAGGAATCCTGAACAATATCTTCTGCTTGTTCAAGGTCTCCAAATTTATAATAAATATAGTTTCTCAAAAGTTGGGAGTGACTTTTGAAAAACTGGTCGAAAGCTCTTTCGTTGCATGTAGAGTTATTATTATCAGACATTAGGGGTGTGAGAATATGTTATCAAAGCTAGATTTTTTTTTCAATCTATCAAAAAAAATAAAATGAAAGTGAGGGGTAGGGTATTTTTTTTTTGAGTCGTTTCACTAATAAGAGGCGCCAAAAAATAAATAGAGAAAAAAATTAGTAACCCTAAAACTATTTTGTGATGAAAAAAATTAGTGTTTGGTATACGTTGATATTTATGTTTTTATTGGGATTTACCTCTTGTGAATTGAATGAAGAATTTGATGGTTGCCCAGAAATAGATATTACAATTGAAAATGAACCAGGAAGTGCAGTGTACCGTTTTGCCGCGCAATTCGATGGATTAGATGATGTAAGACTTACTTGGACAATAGATGGAGAAGAAATTGACACAGGAAATCTGGATAATCTAATTGATCAGATTTTGGATTATAAATTTGAGCCGGGAAAGCATACGGTTTGTGTTAAAGTAGCTGATGATAGTTGTCCTATAGAAGTATGTAAAGAAATCGAGGTCGAAAGAGATGCAAATGACCCTTGTCCAGACTTGTTTTTTAAAGCAAGACATCATGAAAGAAGAGCTACATATAAGTTTATTGCTGATTTTGAAGGAATAGAAAGAGTGTCTTATGGGTGGTTTATTAATGATAGATTGGTAGAGGATTCTGCTCCGGATGAGAGAAACTATTTAATTTGGAATTTTAAAGAACCAGGAAGATATGAAGTATGTATTAAAACAGAAACACCTGATTGCCCTGAAGGAACATCATATTGTAAAGTAATTGAGATTAGAGAATCAGATTTACTTTGTCCTGAAATTTCTTTTTCTAAAGAAATAAAACCAGGAACAGATGGCACTTATCTTTTTGAAGCAAACCTAAAAGAAACAGATGAGGTTCGTGAAATATTATGGTATGTAAATGGAGAAATTGTAGAATTTCCAAACGACCAGGTTGATGGTAATAGGATACTAGAATATCAATTTGAACCAGGGATTCATGAGGTTTGTCTAAAAGTGATCACTCCAAATTGTCCGGAAGGAGTAAGGTATTGTAAAGAAATAAGAGTAGGCCAGTGCCCAGATTTGTTTTTTGAAGCAGAACGAGATGGTAATAATGCTGCATATTATTTTTACCCGAGAGCATTTGAGGGAATTGATGATGTTACTTTAGAATGGTCTGTGAATGGAAAACATGTAGGTAAATCTGAAGATTCTCCAAGTAATAATCCATTTTATTACCAATTTGACGGAGCGGGGAAATATGAAATTTGTTTGACGATTGAGACTCCAAATTGTCCGAACGGTATTACATATTGTGTTGTGATAGAATTTGATTAAAAATAGATACAGGTTTTCTATTATGAAAAACGTGTAAGTGATATAATAAGTTAGTTAGGTTAGATTAATTAGGTTGATTCCCTGGAAGCGCGGCCATGCTTTTGGGGAATTTTTTTGTTTACTAGGTAAGTATATTGAATGTTAACTGAAATTACCTGTTATGTGTTTTGTGATTTTGGATACAAAAAAACAAAATAGATAAAAAATAGGGTGAGATAAATTCTCACCCTATTGATTAGATAAATCAATTAATTAGATGTTGGTTAGTTCAAATCCCAGAAAAGTTTAGTTTCTGGAAGATCTCCTCCTATGGCAGTAGATGCGCTTTCCCAATTTGCTCCATTTAGGGTTTGCTCTACAATAGGGTATATATATCTGTTGGGGAAACCAGAAACGGCTTCTGCAGGTGTTGCTAATATAGGAAAATCCAAAAGTCGAATAGATGTATACGCTTCAAATCCTCTATTAAATAGAGCTATCCACTTTTGATTGCCAATTACTTCTTTCCAAGGAGTAGTTGCTGTACTTGCACCCAAGGCTGTGTCGTAATCTACTGTTGGTTGAGCGAGATATGTGGTAGCATCAGCATTTGTTCCTCCCCAATTTTCGATAGATTCGATAATTGCAGTATCGTAATGACTTTTTGCTGTTCCTCCGACCGCAAAATTTCTTGCTGCAGCTTCAGCTAATAAAAATTCAACTTCTGCATAATCCAAAATTACACCAGGAGTTGCTGCAGCTTCTACAAAATCAGAGACGTGAGAATGTGAAGAAAAACTTGATGTACTACCAATATCACCTCCAATGTACGTACCAGTATCAGGAACTACTTTAAAATAAAGAGGTCTTCTTGGATCATTTAAAGTGTTCATCATATCGATGATGGTGGTTGCGGCAACAAAATCCTGTCTACCACTCAAAACCAAATTTGTATGAACTGGATTCGTATTAGGAGCAGCGGATAAGTATTTAAAATTAGCATTATCCGTAGAACTTGTGAATACCCCTGTTGCCACAGCTTCTTCGACTGTAGTTTTTGCAAATGTATTGTCTACATCGGATAATAAAATTCCCATTCTCAGTTTTAATGAAGCTGCAAATTTTTTCCATAAAGTTACATCACCGTTATAAATATTATCCGCGACTCCAAAACTTCCTTTGGTTGTATCTAAATTATTAATAGCTACAGATAACCTACTTATCAAATCTTTGTATACGGTTTCTCCATCATCATACACAGGTAGTAAATTGCTGATATCTAACGCTTCTGTGTAAGGGATGTTGCCAAAAGTTTCTACCAATATACTATATGTGTAAACTTGTAGAATTTCGATTATTTGTAGTTTATTGGTTTTAGCGTCAATATCTTCTGGTAATAAATATTCGGTTTCTGTTATGATTTTAGCAGATTCATCCAAATCTTTTATAACATCTTTATAGAGAGCACTCCAATGTCTACGAGGAATACTTCTATTTGTCTGGTCATAGTTACTCTCATCTGTATAAGTAGTTTCTTGAAGGTATTGTGCCCAAAGTTTGGTGTTATTATCATTTACATTAGGAGTGACCATCTGATCTACTAGACTTTTTTGTGCACCTGTAAACAGAGTTTCTCCAGGAACTGATAAAGGATCTTTAATGTTCTCGTTTAAATTTTCCAGATTATCAGAACAAGACGCTATAATTACCAAGGTAATTAGAATTAGTATTTTTTTCATCTTTGTTATTTTTTAGAATTGAAGTTTTAAGTTGAAACCGATATCTCTAGTAGTAGGTAACGATCCTACAGAATATCCTTGTAAGTTACCTGCACTCAATCCACTTTCTGGATCAGCATGTGGAAGGTTTTTGTCAATAATCCAGAGATTTGATCCTATCACACTAATTGAAACTTCGTTTAAGAACGTTTTTTCTATTATTTTTTTTGGAAAACTATAACCTAGAGATACCTCTCTTAACTTCACAAAGCTTGCATCATAGACAAAAGCAGCATTTGGTAAACCTCTACGGTATCCAAAAGCACCGAAACGGTCGGCTCTGATTCGAGATGTATTTGCTGACCCATCTGGGTTAACACCAGGGTTGATAAAACCTCCACCATCTGCAATTGTATTTCTTACGGGGTTCCCTAGGTCATTGATAAAAGCCGTCTCTTCATATAGACCAGTAGCTTGACCATAGTATTGGTCTAAAGAAAAAATACTTCCCCCTTGTTGGATATCTATCAAGAAACTAAAAGATAGATTTTTGTAATTAAGTTTATTAGCGATACCCATTAACCAATCTGGATTGGTGTCACCTATGTTATTATTTGATGTAGTAGTTTTTATGTATTGGCCATTAGAAGGGTCAACAACTCTTTGACCATTTATATAGGTGTAATCGGTACCTTGAATTATTCCATAAGGCTGTCCGACTCTTGCATTAATAGTCACTCCCCCCTGAAAAGAACCTAATTGTAAATTATCTATACCATCTTCTAATGAAATTACTTCATTTTCGTTTTTAGACCAGTTTACATTTATACCCCATGAAAAGTTTTGTGTTTCAATAGGTGTTCCGTACAAAGATAACTCTATACCTTTGTTTTCTATTTCTCCTGCATTTAATGTTTTAAAGAGATATCCTGTTGCGGTAGTTACAGGAACTCCCAGAATCTGATCAATCGAGTTGTTTTTGTAATATGCAACATCAAAGCCAAGTCTGTTACTTAAAAGCTTCATTTCTAAACCGATTTCTGTACTGGTTGTTCTTTCTGGTTTTAAGTTTGGATTCTTTTTTGTGTCTCCTACAGATGTGCTAGCACTTCCTATTGGAGTGTTTACATTAAAGCTGTCATACAAAAAATCAAAAGGAGCACTGTTACCCACTTCTGCATAATTAGCTCTTAATTTACCAAATGAAATAAACTCTGCATCAATAAGGTTCGAAAAAACAAAACTACCTGCAACCGAAGGGTAGTAGAAGGTACTATTTCCTTTTGGCAAGGTAGAGGAGTGATCTCTACGGATGGTAGCATCTAGAAAATACGTTTCTTTATATCCAAGAGATGTACTGGCATAAATACCATCTACTCCAATCTTTTGATCAATTTCTTCTGGTAAAGGAAGGGGACCTACACTATTTTGTAGTGAATATAGCCTAGGAACACTTAGTCCTCCACTGGTAGAGGCATGAATAGATTGAAGGTGATTTCTCCTAATATTTGTTCCTATCACTCCTTTGATGTTGAATTCGTCAGATAAGTCCTTGTAAAAATTAAACATCAAATCATAATTAGTCTCTGTGTTTTGAATGTTTTTTCTTCCGTACCCAGAGTCAACATTTGATCTGTTATCTACATTGCCTCCTCCTGGATTTACACCAAATGAGGTAGCAACACTGCCATTTGCTCTTCTCTCTTCTTGCAATTCAGAATAAGTATCAGTTGCAACTCTACCTGTTATATCAAACCAGTCAAATACCTTGTAATTGAGGGATACATTACCCAGAAAACGATTTCTCATATCAGTCTGATAGTTTTCATATCTAGTCCAATAAGGGTTATCCCAATAAATAGGAACCGAACCAGGTGCGGTACTTGCAGGGTTCCAGGTTACATTTCTTCGAGTAGCAAAATAGATGTCTCTTTGTTGTTCTATATCAACATTAGTTTGCCACCATTGTTTGAAATTAGATATGATATTATCGTTGTACCCTGTAGAATTACGCCCTAAACCATCGGTTTTGATATAGTTGGCATATCCCGTAGCGGTTAATTGATCAGTTAATTTAAAGTTTCCGCTCATCGAAAAGTTATGCCTCTTTATAGAGCTATTAGGCATTAAACCGGTTTGGTCAAACTGGGTGTAATTTAACCTAAAAGAACCATTCTCTAACCCTTTATCAAATGATACAGAGTTTGTTATAGTTATTGGGGTTTCAAAAAAGGTTATAGGACCATTTTTTGCATTCACCCAAGGAGTTGGAGTTCTGTAATTAGGAGAGTCAATATCAAATGCATCCCATTGGTAAACTAGTAAATTTGGATCAAAAGCAGCTCCATAAGAAGCATCTTCTGTTAATGGAGTTACAAAATCTAAGTTACCATCATTATCAATATCTATTAAATCCAAATAGCTATCTTCTCCAGGTCCATAATAAGGACCGTAACCTGCTCCGTATTGTTTTTGATACTTGGCAAAAGTACTTTTGTCAATAGATCCAAAGGTCATCCCAGAATTAACGGTGATTCCCATACCTTTAGAGTTTTTACCTTTTTTTGTAGTGATCATAATAACCCCATTTGCTGCTCTAGAACCATAAAGGGCAGAAGCAGCAGCTCCCTTTAAGACATTTATCGACTCTATATCTTCAGGGTTAATATCTGAAGCAGCGTTTCCGTAGTCATATTGTCCTCCTCTTGCTTGTCCTTGGATTTTTGAGTTTGTGTTAGTGTTATTAATAGGAACACCGTCGATTACAAATAGAGCTTGATTACTACCACTTAATGAAGCGTTTCCTCTAATGACAACATTAGTAGATCCTCCTAGATTGTTGTTTCTTTTGATTTGAACCCCAGAGGCTTTACCCGAAAGAGAGTTTACAAAGTTTGCAGTCTTTACTGTATTTAAGTCTTCTCCTGCAACTTCTTGAGTAGAATATCCTAAAGATTTTTTATCTCGGGAAATACCAAGTGCAGTAACAACTATTTCATCTAATTGAGAAGCGGCTTCTTCTAACTGAATGTTAATAGTTTTTTCGAGTCCTATGGTTGCTTCTTTTTCTGCAAAACCCAGATAGCTAAAAATAAGAATACTTCCTTGTGAAGCTTGCAAAGAATACTTTCCATCAAAATCTGATTGAGTTCCGCTATTGCTACCTTTTACTATAATGTTTACACCGGGCAAAGGGGTGCCATTATTGTCTGTAACCGTACCGGTAATAGAACTTTCTTGCGCAACAGAAAGTTGCGTGACTAATACTGTGAGTAGTATTAGAATTTTTTTTGTTAATACTTTCATTTTAGTATAATAATTTGTGTTAGTTGGTGAGAAAGTATTAAGAAATTGGCTTAAGAATGCAGATTATTGTTATTTAACA
This sequence comes from Aquimarina sediminis, assembly GCF_002895435.1. Taxonomy (GTDB): domain Bacteria; phylum Bacteroidota; class Bacteroidia; order Flavobacteriales; family Flavobacteriaceae; genus Aquimarina; species Aquimarina sediminis. The sequence continues at coordinate 266,560 of NZ_POYJ01000004.1, read as the reverse complement.
ATAAATTAACTAATTTTTTGTAAGGAATATAATGACTGACGACCGCAATTAGTTATTTGATTTTAAATTGCTTATTTTTAAGGTTTTACCTTTTTTTTATGATGTTTATAAGTATTGTTTATGTGGTTTGTCCATTTAATTGTGGCGCAAAAAACACTTATAAGGCGATTAAATAGTATGGTTATAAATTACAATTGTTAAAAAAATTAAGATTTAATGTTTTCAATTAATTGGTGAACCAATTTTTTTACCTCTAATTCACGGAAAGCGTTTTTATGTTATTTGCTCAAGGAAGTATTGATCTAATCGGTATTTTTGATTCTGATTATTTTTTTTATACTTTCATCGACAAAATAAATTATAACACATGAGAAGGTAGGGTAAGTTGATTTATATGCGTTATACATATAATAGGATACATTTATATATTGAAAAAAATTAAAACATATTATAGAGGTTGTTTGTTAGTACTTATGGTACTAGCATCTTCGTGTGTGAATGATGATACTTTTTTCCCTGATAACACTGGCAGTGAGAAAATTACATCTACAACTGCATTAATTACAGTTCTTAACGATCTTAAAACTAGAAATGAGGTTACGGATATAGTTGAAAGTGATTTATGTTTTACCTTTAAATATCCAATTATACTGGGATATAATAATGACTCTACTATAAAAATCAATGATTTTAGGGGATTGATAGGTGCTACTTTATCACAAAGTGAAAACTTTAATATAATTGGATTACAGTTTCCTGTAGAAATCGTATTTAGAGAATCTAATAGTGTGTTCCGTGTGGAGAATGATGAAGCTTTGGTTAATGTTCTTAGAGAATGCCAGGTTAAAACATTTAGAGAAGATTTTAATACGCTTTATAGGCAGTGTTTTAAGTTTGAGTACCCAATAACTCTTAATGACAAGGAAAAAAACGAAATCACGATTGATAATGATCAAGGGGTTGATAGTTTTTTATTGGATCAAGGAGTTGGTTATCAACCAGATTTTAAATTTCCTATAAAGATTTCTGTCGCTCCAGATTTTAAAACTACTGAGCTGTCATCCTATTATGAGTTCTATGAAATTATAAATGATTGTGTGGGGTGCCCAGATATTCGATTTGAAATTAAGGCATTATCTGATAATATATATCAATTTATTCCTGATATTGAGATTAAAGATGGGTATCAACTATTTTTTAAGATCAATAACGAAGTAATTCCTGATCAGGTAATTAATGGTAATTCATTTACAAGACAATTTTACCCTGGCGCTTATGAGGTTTGTATAAAAGCTATAACTCCAGATTGCCCTGATGGGATAGAGTTTTGTAAAGAACTCGTTGTCGAACCAATATGCCCCGAAATCACTTATGCTTATGAACAGGTGTTAACTTCCAATATATATAGATTTACTCCTTCAGTGGTAGGACTAGACGGAAATGTTACTATAGGGTGGTATGTTAATGATGTGTTTATTAAAGATGAATTGCTTTCGGCGCAACTAGTAGAAATAGAACTGTCACTTGGCCGTAATGTTGTTTGTGCAAGAATAGAAACACAGCAGTGTCCTAATGGGGCGCAGCATTGTAAAGAGATTGTGCTAGAGTAAATAAAATGATTAGAGTGGTAGGTGTAGATTATCTAAGAACTAACTTTTTAATTAATATTTTGCCTAATTCTTCATTAAGGTTGTTAATTATTTTTTCTTTCCCATAACTTAATTCTTCTCGTAATACAGAAGATGTAAGTTCGATATATAACGTTTCTCTTTCGAGCTTAATGTTATTTGTGTATTTCATGATTGCGGGTCCCATTACTGCTTCCCAAACATCACGTACAGCTACTTTGTCCAAACCTTTTTGAAGGCGGTTGTCTGATACAAAGTTTTTTAAAACTTCTTCTAAACTTTGATGTTCTCTGTGACGTTTAGCCATTATAATTTTATCTTTTGATATCGTTGATAAAAGTAAACATTTCCAGTTTCATTTTTGATTACAAGCTGGTTTTCTTTTGCAGAAATAATTGTTTCTTTCCAGGCAGTTAAAGGTGTCTTGTAGTATAACCTTAAGCTATCATTTTCAATTTTTAACGTAAATGCTTCACTATTGTTAGTTATTGTATAGTTTCCATCAAATTTAGGTTTTACCTTTTTACGTATTCCTGTGGAGTCATTGATTTCAAGAAAATCAATGATCATATTGAATTTGTATTCTTTTTCACTACCATCAAGCATTACTACTCTTTTGATTTCCCAGTATCCATCTAGATATTCAATGTAATTTTTGGGATCAGTTTTTGTACAGGAAATTATAGATATAAGTATTAGGAAAAATAAAGTTTTATGCATGTTTAATTTAATTTTCATTGCTTTCAAGCTTAATGATTTTATAAGATTGAGATATTTTTTTTACGACACTTTCAGTTCTGTCTGCATGAGTATCACTAATAAATAATTGACCAAAATTTTGATCATCTACCAATTTGATAATTCGCTCTACTCGTTTTTCATCAAGCTTGTCAAAAATATCATCAAGTAATAATATAGGATTTACCTTACTTTGTTTTTTAATAAAATCAAATTGAGCAAGTTTTAAAGCTATTAAGAATGATTTTTGTTGTCCCTGGCTTCCGAATTTTTTTATAGGGTAACCTTCGATTTCAAAAGATAGGTCATCTTTGTGAACTCCAACACTAGTATATTGAAGCATTTTATCTTTGGCTAGATTTTGTTCTAAAAGAGTTAATAAATTCGTTTCTGTTAATTTACTTTGATAGGAAAGTGAGACATTTTCCTTTCCAGAGCTAATGGCTTGGTATCTATTAGTAAATATAGGGATAAAAGTTTCTAGAAAACTTGTTCTTTTTTCGTGGATAATACTCCCGTATTCATGTAGTTGTTGATTGTAAACATCTAATGTGGCGGGGTCAAAAGTGTTATTGACCACAAAATATTTTAATAAAGAATTACGCTGTGATACCGTTTTAGAATATTTCAATAGTGTTATTAAATACATTTGATCACTTTGAGAGATAACACCATCAATAAATTTACGCCTGGTATCACTTCCTTCTGTAATTAGATCTCTGTCGGCAGGAGAAATAATTACTAAAGGCAAAAAGCCAATATGCTCACTAATGGTGTCATATATTTTCCCATTACGCTTAATTACCTTTTTTTGAGATTTTTTTGCGCTAACAATAACTTTTTCATCACGCTCCTCCTTAATATAGTGTCCATCAACAACAAAAAAATCGGTACCATGCTTGATATTTTGACTTGTGATAGGATTGAAATAACTCTTGCCAAAAGATAAATGGTAAATGGCATCTAGAATATTTGTTTTTCCGACTCCATTGTTTCCAACAAGGCAGTTTATCTTGTCGTCAAATTTAAAATTGATAGATTCAAAATTTTTATAATTAAGTAATGAAAGAGATTTTAAAATCATAAAATACTGATCGTCAAGGAGTCTTGACTTTAATGAAATTCTTAATTAATTCGCGCAAATTATTGAAAAATAACAAATATTTTCCCTTTTAATTATGAATAAATATTTTATTTTTGCCGTTCATTAAACAAAACTTATGGCAACTTACAAGAAACGAGGATACAAACCAAAAAATAAAGCTGAAGAAGTTGAGCAGGTTGAAGAGAATTCAACAACTGCAGAAGTGTTTAATACTTTGGATGAAGGAGCTTCCAAAACAGAAGAATGGGTTGCAGCTAATCAAAAATATATACTAGGTATAGTTGGGCTAATAGCCGTTGTTATATTGGGTTATTTAGGGTTTCAGAAATTTATTCAGGAACCAAAAGAACAAGAAGCTGCAAATGAAATGTTTAAAGCACAGCAATATTTTGATAATGCCGTTAATGGTAATTCTACGGTTAGCGATTCTTTATATACATTAGCACTTAATGGAGGAGAAGGTAAATATGGTTTTTTAGAGATTATAGAAAACTATGGTAGTACTAATGCTGCTAATCTAGCAAATTATTATGCTGGATTCTCTTATCTAAACATGAAAAAATATCGAGAAGCTATTGATTATCTTGATAGTTTTAAAAGTGATGATGAGATGTTAGGACCTCTTGCTTTAGGAGGGATTGGGGATGCTTTCTCGCAACTTGATCAAACAGAGCAAGCGTTAGGATACTACGAAAAGGCATTAAAGATGAAAACTAACGATTTTACAACTCCTAAGTTTTTATTGAAAGCTGCAGTTACGGCTATATCACTTAATAAACCAGAAGTTGCAATTCCATATTTAGAACGAATAAAAAAGGAATTTCCTAAAAGCGTAGAAGTTAATCAGGCAGATGTACATCTAGGTCAGGCTCAGGCAATGAAAAAATAATTTTAGGTTTTGAAGTTTCAGGTTTTTAAGAAGAAGCTTTAAAACCGAAACAAAAGAACTTAAAATTTATATGGCTACAGAAAATAAAAATTTATCACAATACGATAAAGAAACAATCCCAAACGCGAAAAATTTTCGGTTTGGGATTGTTGTTTCAGAATGGAACGAACAAATTACACAAGGATTATTTCAAGGTGCATTTGATGCTTTTATCGATTGTGGAGCAATCAAAGAAAATATAGTGCGTTGGAATGTGCCCGGTAGTTTCGAGTTAATATACGGTTGCAAGAAGATGCAAGAATCTTATGAGATGCTCGATGCAGTAATTGCTATAGGGTCTGTTATACAAGGAGAAACCAAACATTTTGATTTCGTTTGTGATGGAGTAACTCAAGGGATCAAAGATTTGAATATTAATAGCGATATTCCGGTGATTTTTTGTGTACTTACTGATAATAACATACAGCAATCTATAGACCGTTCTGGAGGAAAACATGGAAACAAAGGGACAGAAGCAGCTATTGCTGCTATCAAGATGGCGCAATTGCGTAAAGAAGCTAAATTTTAATTTCTAACTTAATTATAATTAAGGAGTGTAATGGAAGATTTGATAGCAAATTTTACAGATCTATTAAAGAAAGGAGCTCGTTTTGTAGCTAGTAGTACCGAGGAAGATCTAAAATTTAAACCATCTTCAGAGGTGTGGTCCAAAAAAGAAATTATTGGTCATTTAATTGATTCCGGGATTGCTAACCTGCAACGATTTACCGAGATTCAATTTGAAAATAGACCATATAAGATAAGAGGGTATAACCAAAACGAATTAGTAAAATCAAACTCGTACAATGAAGCGGATCCGCTAGAGTTACTTGGTCTTTGGTTGTCCATTAATGAAAGGATTATTCAGGTGGTAAAAGTACAGAATGAAAGTACGTTGAGCTATCAAATAGAGCTGGGTAATGGGGAGATATCTGATTTTAAATTTTTGATCAAAGATTATGTAGTTCATTTAGAACATCATCTCAATCAAATAATGAATTAAGGTATTGTTTCTTTTCTAAAATGGTGTGATCCATACCAATGGATTTCTTGTGTAGTAAAGAGAGTACATTGCTGATGTTGTTATGTAAATAGAAATTTTCTTGATATCCAGCCTTATAAGGTATGGTTATTGTAGTTAATATCTTGATGTTATTGTAATGCTAAAAGCTTTATATTACAAAGCATTTTAAGTATATTTGGATTAATTATGGGAATATTTAAAACAAGAAAAAATAAAAAATTTAGTTATTCACCACGCTATTGGGACGATAATGGAGAGGGTAGTCCGTATCAGATTGAAAACAGGTTTGATAAATTTCGAAGTACGGTAGGGAAAACCAATAATTTTAAAGATAAGTTTAAAACAGCTTGGGAAGAATTAAGACATGATTCTGATCGAAAGATTAATAAGAGAGTTTTGTTGATATTTCTTATTTTATTATTTGTTTTTTTAGCCCTCATAGATTTTGATTTATCCATATTTACTGCGCGACAATAAATGTCTGATATCATTCAACTATTACCAGATCATGTAGCTAATCAAATAGCTGCTGGAGAAGTGGTTCAAAGACCAGCTTCAGTAGTGAAGGAGCTATTAGAAAATGCAATTGATGCACATGCTACATATATTAAATTGATAATAAAAGAAGCTGGTAAGACACTTATTCAGGTTATTGATAATGGTTCAGGAATGAGTGTTACAGATGCCAGACTTAGTTTTGAGCGTCACGCCACCTCCAAAATAAAAACTGCAGAAGACCTTTTTGAACTTAATACAAAAGGATTTAGAGGAGAAGCACTCGCTTCAATAGCAGCGATTGCTCATGTAGAGCTAAAAACCAAACAAGAAAATGACGAAGTTGGTACCGAAATAAAAATTGAAGGTAGTGAAGTAACTTATCAAGAAGCATGCGTTACACCAAAAGGGACTTCTATTAGTGTTAAAAACTTGTTTTATAATATCCCTGCAAGACGTAATTTCCTTAAATCAAATGCTGTAGAATTACGTCATATTATAGATGAGTTTCATCGAGTAGCTATGGCTCACTCTTCTATAAAGTTTGATCTCTATCATAATGGTAGCGAGGTTTTTAATTTACCTGTCTCTAATGATCGACAGCGTATTGTTAATGTTTTTGGAGGGAAAACTAATGAAAAATTAGTACCTATAAAAGAAGAAACTGATCTGGTAACGATTAATGGATTTGTAGGGAAACCAGAATATGCTAAAAGAACTCGGGGAGAACAGTTTTTCTTTGTAAATAATAGATTCATAAAGAGCGCTTATTTAAATCATGCTGTAACAGCTGCATTCGAAGGATTGCTGAAAGAAAAAACACACCCAAGCTACTTTATCTATCTAGAGGTAGATCCTAAATCTATTGATATTAACATCCACCCAACCAAAACCGAAATTAAATTTGAAGATGAGCATGCGTTATATGCTATGTTACGAGCTTCGATAAAACATAGTTTAGGGCAATTTAATGTGGCACCAGTACTTGATTTTAACAGGGATGCTTCTATGGATACGCCTTATGAATATAAAGGAAAAGAAGCTCAGACACCTGTTATAGAGGTAGATAGAAGTTTTAACCCGTTTAAAGAAGAAAAAAACTTTGGAGAAAGTTCGACTTCAAATAAAAATTATACATCTTTTAAAAAAGAATCTCCCGGTAGCTGGGAAAACCTATATGTGGGACTTGAGTCAGAAACAACAACACCTAAAGCTATAGAAAATGATTTTTCTTCTGTTGAGTTTGAAAGTACTGAAGTAACAGGATCGCTGTTTGAGGGAGATGAAAAAAAAGTAGGTCATCATACTACCTATCAACTTAGAAAAAAATATATCGTGACCACAATAAAAAGTGGAATGGTTATCGTTAATCAACATCGTGCGCATCAACGAGTTTTGTATGAGGAACTGTTGCGAAATATTACAATGGCAAGTGCTGTCAGTCAACAATTGCTATTTCCTCTTACACTTTCTTTTACTAAAAAGGAGATAGAATTTTTAGAAATTGTAAAAGAACAGCTCGAGAATACCGGGTTTGTTTTTGGGAAATTGTCTCCAGGAGAGGTAGAGGTTACTGCAATTCCATCCATTACGTCAGACAAAGAAGTTTCTTTATTATTAGAACAACTGATTAGTGATCTTGAAAATGAAGTGCCGGATAGTGGTTTTTCGCAGACAGATTTATTAGCAAAATCAATAGCCAAAAGTATTGCAGTGAGGACAGGAGTAGAGCTCGAGCCAGAGCAACAGCAGTATATGGTAAATAGTCTTTTTGCTTGTACAGAACCTACCATAACTCCAGATAATAAGCCGACTTTCATCACGTTAACTGTAGATGAGATTGATAAGAAATTTTAAAAATAAATGGGAAGAATTACAGATACAGTAAAAGGGTTATTGATTGTTAATATCATTTTTTTTGTAGGATCACTTACTCTTGGAAATACTGCATTGAATTTATTTGCACTTTGGTTTCCTAAAAATGATAATTTTCAAATATGGCAGATTGTAACTCACATGTTTATGCATGGAGATGCAGGACATATTTTTTTCAATATGTTTGCCCTTTATATGTTTGGTAGTCACCTTGAAAACTCAATCGGTCAAAAGAAATTTCTTTTTATTTATTTTTCTGCTGGTTTGGGAGCGGTTGGATTCCAGCTGTTATTTACCTACTTTCAATTTCAGCCTGGATATCAAGCTTTTATAGATGCTGGAATTTCAAATGAACAAATACTTGATTTGTTTAGAGGAACTTCTAATCTAAATTTATCTAATTATGATATCAATGCATCAGAAAAGACAATAGAAAATTTTAAAAATGCATATCATACTCCAATGGTTGGGGCTTCAGGAGCTATTTTTGGAGTTTTAGCTGCGTTTGCTGTATTGTATCCTAATTTGCCTTTATATATTATGTTTATTCCTGTTCCAATAAAAGCAAAGTATTTAATAGGAGGATATTTTCTGTTAGATTTATATTCAGGAATAACCGGTCAAGCTCTTTTAGGACCTGCAAATGTTGCCCATTGGGCGCATATTGGTGGTGCGGTAATTGGTTTTATAACTATGTGGTACTGGAAAAAGAATTCATTTAATAATAGACGATGGTATTAATATGACAACTAATAATCTAGCATATCAGTTTAAAACGGCTAATATTATTATTAGACTGATTGTAATCAATACGGCTTTATATTTGTTTGCGACATTGGGCTCATGGATCTTTAAGATAAGTCCGGGTGTTTTGATGGAGTGGTTTGTCTTGCCTGTTGATTCGGGATCATTATTGCTTCAGTTTTGGAGTTTACTTACTTATAGCTTTTTGCATTTTGATTTTTGGCATATCTTCTGGAATATGTTGGTGTTATATTGGTTTGGACAGTATGTTTTAAATTTATTTACCGAAAAACGATTTCTTACTATTTATTTATTAGGAGCAATCTGTGGTGGATTATTGTTTGTATTAGCTTATAATCTTTTTCCAGTTTTAAATAACACTTTGGCATATTTAATAGGGGCATCTGCCGCTGTTCGTGCAATTATGATATTTATTGCGGCATATACCCCAAACTCCGAAGTTAGAATCTTTGTTTTTAATATTAAGTTATGGCAAATAGGAGTATTTGTGGTACTTTCTGATTTAATCCAAATACCTACTTCAGGTAATGCAGGTGGCTTAATTGCGCATTTGGGTGGGGCTATATTTGGATACGTGTATGCTGTTCAGCTTAAAAAGGGAAGTGATATCGGTACTTGGTTTGAGAAAATTATGGATAGTTTGACTAACGTATTTAAACCGAATAAAAAAAGCCCTTTAAGAACCGTTCATAAGTCAAAAACAAACAAGAAAACTCCAAAAGCAAGAACAACTTCTTCAGCAAAAAATCCTACCCAAAAACAGATTGATGCTATTTTGGATAAGATTAGTAAGAGTGGATATGATAGCCTAACCAAAGAAGAAAAGGACTTTTTATTTAAAGCGGGTAAGGAATAATTATGAGGAGATTGATTAATAAGCTTGTCTTTGTGATGAATTCTTTCGCAGCTTTTGCGTTATTATCATCCTACTTATTGCCTTATGTTTCTCCAAAGATGTTTCCTTTGCTGGCTGTGTTAAGTCTGGCAGTGCCTATTTTGATCGTGATCAATGTGTTGTTTTTGTTGTACTGGGCTATTTTATTAAGTAAAAGGGTGATATTGTCTCTCGTAGTCCTTGGTCTAGGGATTTCTCATGTTTCTTCTTTGTATAAATTAAGTAGTAAATCTGTTGATGAAATACAGGATAGTATTTTATTGATGAGTTATAATGTACATGTTTTTAACCGTTTTGATTGGATTGACTCAAAGACAATCCCTCAGGATATTTCAAAACTGGTAAAAGAAGAAAGCCCAGACATATTTTGTGTCCAGGAGTTTTATAACAACCCAGACATTGATTTTGATCAGTATAAGTATAGGTATGAACATTTTAATAATGGTAATCGAGAATTGGCATTAGTTATTTTTTCTAAATACCCTTTTGCAAATAAAGGATCTTTAGATTTTGAGAAAACAAACAACAATACCATTTTTGCAGATATCGTTATACATTCTGATACGGTTCGAGTGTATAATGTGCATTTACAATCCCATGGTATTAAGAGCGAAACAGATGAATTGGCTAAAGCGGATTCCCAAAAATTATTGAAACGCATTAGTGTTTCATTCAAAAAACAACAAAGTCAGGCAGAGCAACTGATAGCACATATGAAGTCTTCTCCATATAGGAACATTGTGATGGGAGATTTTAATAATACCGCTTATTCATATATATATGATAAGATTAAATCAGAAAATCTTCAGGATAGTTTTAAAAAAGCAGGAAAAGGATTTGGTAAAACTTTTAAATTTGAATTATTTCCTGCTCGGATTGATTTTATTCTAGTTCCCGAAGAATCTGAAGTTTTAAGTTTTGAAAGCCATAATCTAGAGCTTTCGGATCATTACCCGATATTTTCAAGAGTAAAACTATAGAACAAGCCCATAGCCATAATTTGTAGAATTAAGTAAGCTTGTTTTGCATGCTATATTATTAACCTCTTATGATTTAATCTTCTATTCTGGTAGCTTTATTAGCCATTTTCTTTTCCCAATCCTCACTAAAAGCAGCATGTTGGTTTTTTGTCATTAATTTCATCTTTTCTTTTACAAGATCTTGTATTTGAACTGGTAATTCGTAGAATCTACTGTTGATTTTGGTTAATCTTCCTCCATAACTACTATTCTGATGTCTAATGGTTATTCTTTTTTTATTATGGTATATCATGATCTTTACTCTACCATCGGTATGCATATCTTGACCTGTAGTTCCGTAAACCAATATGACATCTATCAAGCCATCATGATCCAAATCCGATATTTCTGAGTACTTATTCCAAAACCAGATAGACGTTTCCCATTCTTTATCAATTAAATCTTTGACGGTAGACTTTTTTTTAAATTGATTGTTTTTATAGGAAAGACTCAACGCGTGAATTTTGTCATATATGGTGTCATTTAGCGTGTGTTGTGATAATATGAGATAATATTCTCCAGAATCATCTTTATAAGAATATGCTTGAGGAACAAGATATTCTATACCAAGTTCTCTTTTTACTTTTTTAGTAAAGGTTGAGGTGATTTCTTTTTCTGAAAGTTCGTGGATTAATAGAGAATCTACAGGTATAGGGTCATATTTATTTAACTCTATTTTAGGAGTTAAATCTTGCTTTGTTGCTTGTTGGTCAGAATTGTTTTTGGGTTCTTGTGTTTGTTTTCCACAGGAAAACATTACTAGAAGCATAATAAAAAATGGAAATCTATTCATAGGTGTAAAGTAGGATTAAATGAGGTTTAGTTAGTACAAGTTTAGTACTAAATGTAATCAATATTTTACAAACGAATGATTTTGAGTGTATTTACATCATCCAGCAATCTATTTGATCGGTAACAATATGCCATAGTAAGGCTAATCCAATAATTCTTGTTTTAGTGAAAAATAACATAATAAAATACCCAGTAATGGCATAGTAATTATGTAAAGGATGAAAACCAATACTACAGCGATGAGGATCAAAAACAGGATTTGCCAACAGGTGATCGAGATCGATTAACATTGCTCCTATAAAAATAATATAAACCTTTTTCCACTGTTTTGGAAAAAAACACAAAGCTATTAATAAAGGAATTATAAAATGAAAACCGTAATGTATAAGAGGTCGAATCATGAAAATACAGGCTGATTTTCCAGATAGGAAAGCGCATTGGTGCCTTCATTAAAGAGAAGGTCTAAAATAGAAAGATTAGAAATAAAACCTTGCTTATCTTCAAAAACCTGAATATAATGTTGAAAATTATATGATTTTCCTTTTTTTGCATTAACCAAATCTCTAAGGTCTATAGCTTCTGTTGGGTTTTTGGAGTATGAATTTGTTTTAGAAAAAGGAGTTTCTAGTTGTAAACAATCCATGATGACTTGCCTGCATTCATAGTTGAAATCTAGAAGAAACTCTTTTGGTTTTTTAAATAAATGTACCAGCTCGTCTTCATAATATTCAAAAAAAGGAGAAGTACGGTAGGCTGATTCTAGTGATTTCCAATGTAGTAATTGCCATTTGAAATCATTTTCTATTCGAACATCTCGGTATAATTGTCTTCTTTCTTTCCCATTGTGTTTGATCGGAATACTTAGTAGAAGTTTCCCGTTGGCTCCATAGATATACGTACGATTTCTATAGGTTTGTTTTTGATAATTGTCTTCATTTTCAAAAATAACCTTATCAGATTGGGCTATTGCTGCATAGTGTGCTATAGGTCCAAAATATGTAGGATGGAGTAGGGTGGTTTTCAATTTTACCAGTTGATTTATATTATTTGTATAGCTAAACTAAGTTTATGAAAAAACTATTTTCATAAACTTAGTTTTAGATTATAATGTTAAGCTGCTTTTTTTCTTTTTCTATATTGATTGTAAATAATCCAACCTGCTAATAGGATTAAGAAATATCTAAAATAAGAAGTTGGCTCTCCATTTCCGCCAACTGTGGTGAACATGCGTTCCCAACGTATTTTGTTAAAAAGACCTTTTGCGTTCGTATCCCAGCTAAACCATACGAATACAGGCTTACCTACAATATGATTGGCAGGGACATATCCCCATACCCGGCTATCTTCACTGTTATGGCGGTTATCTCCCATCATCCAATAATAATCTTGTTTAAAGGTGTAGCTATCGATAGGCTTTCCGTTAAGAGATATTTGTGTGCCATTGGCAGTGAGTTTATTGTCTATTCCCATTTCTGATCCCTCATACACTTCGATAATTCTTCTGTATAATGAGAAGCTTTTGAGGTCCATTTTCACAGTTTTTCCAGCTTCAGGGATATAAATTGCCCCAAAATTATCTGAGTTCCAATTTACTTTTCCATTATTAGGAAAAATACCAGGGCTTTTTTGACCTTTTGGTGTAATGTTTCGTTGTATACTTGATACATTTGGATGGTTTTTGAATCGAGTAGCTGCATCTTCGGTCATTCCGGCAGAACTAAATTGAGAATTGTTGTATCCAAATTCTTCAGGTTTTATTCTATATCGGTCGTAAAGGTTTTGAAGGTTAAAACTACTTCCTTTGGTGGTTCCAGAGTATGAAAACTGTAATTGGGCTCTATCTGGTAATTCATTCTGTTTTCCATTAATATACACAAAACCATCTACTACAGATAAAGAATCTCCAGGAATACCAACGCAACGTTTTACATAATTTGATTTTTTATCAATAGGCTTATAATAGCTTTTCTTTGATTGATCTCTAAAAAACCGTACAGTGTCTATTGGCCAACTAAATACTACAATGTCATTACGCTTTATTTTTTGAAAACCAGGAAGTCTAAAATATGGATACTGTGGTTTGCTGGTATATGATTTGGTTCGTACTACAGGAATTGTATCATGTACCATAGGAAAAGATACTGCCGTCATTGGAGTACGGGCACCATAGTGAAATTTACTAACAAACAAAAAATCTCCCACAAGTAACGTTCGCTCTAAAGAGCCAGTAGGAATAGTGTAAGGTTGCATAAAATAAGTATGCACAATAGTTGCAGCAACTACTGCAAATATAATAGAACTAACCCATTCACCTGTAGCAGTTTTTGGCTTTAGATCTCTATCCTCTATATAACTTACATCAAGCATATAGTTTACGTAATAAATATAAAACCCTAGAGTAACTACTACTACTATAGTGTCTGTTGTTGAGTTCTTACCAAAACTTCTAATTGTTTCTACCCAAATAACCGGAAGCATGATTACGTTAATTACAGGAATGAACAGTAGAATCACCCACCACCATGGTCGGTTTATGATTTTCATTAAAACTACTGCATTGTATACAGGGATAATTGCTTCCCAAGCTTTTCTGCCTGCCTTAACATATAATTTCCAAGTTCCTAGAAAGTGAATTACTTGTAGTACTAAGAAAAAAATAAACCATTCTGTGAGTATCATCTTTAAATATATTTTTTTAGTATAAGTCCCCTTTATTTATAAAGTGTTACATTTTTATAACCCTAAAACATCTTTCATGCTAAAAACTCCTGTTTTACCTTTTAGCCATTCAGCGGCTACTACAGCACCTAGGGCAAATCCATTACGATTATGAGCGGTGTGTTTAATTTCGATATCATCCACCTCAGAAGAATAAGTAACAGTATGTGTTCCTGGAACTTTATCAATTCTTTTTGCAATAATTGGGATGGTATCGCTATCACCTTGATCCAGTTGCCATTTGTTTTTGGTAGAATTTTCAATAATACCCTCTGCAAGAGTTATTGCAGTACCACTTGGAGCATCAAGTTTTTCGGTATGATGAATCTCTTCCATAGCAATGTCGTAGCCTTCTACAGGGTTGATCATCTTTGCTAATTTTTTATTTAGTTCAAAGAATAAGTTTACCCCCAAGCTATAGTTAGACGCATAGATGAAACCTCCGTTTTTTTCTTCACATAGTGCGGCAACTGCATCGTAATGATCTAACCAACCTGTTGTTCCTGATACAACAGGAACATTAGCTTTAAAACAATTCGTAATATTATTTACTGCTGCAGATGGTATACTAAAGTCAATAGCAACATCAGCCCCCGAAAGATCGTAAGTTGTATCATCTTTGTCCACCTTTAGTATAATGGTGTGTCCTCTTTCTGTCGCAATCTTTTCTATGGTTTTTCCCATTTTACCATATCCGAGTAACGCAATTTTCATATTTTGGTTAGTGTTTGATTTATAGTTTTTTATAAAAATAAGAACATTTCTTAAAAACTATAATTGAGTGATACCCCATAATTTAGCGAGGTATTAGTATTGAACTCGTTAAAATTTATTTTTGGTTTGAATGAAAGATCTTCTGTAACATTATATTGCATTAAATGTGCAGTTACATTGGCATCTACAATATTTAAGAGATAAATTCCTACAGTTACTAATAACGACAATTCTTTTTCTCTACGATAGCGTTCTTGTAATGATATTAATTGATCATTTGTAATGTTAGGAAATTCATCATCCGTAAAACCAGCTAGTCTACGTTTATAAATATCGCGAACACGATTGTAATTATCGTTATTCTGTATATAGAAATAAACTCCAGTTCCTAGTGCCGCGTATACAATGGGAACTTTCCAGTATTTTTTAGTATAAGCTTGTCCTAATCCAGGAAGAACGGCAGAATAAAATGCCGCTTTGGCAGGAGCTAAAGGCTCATACGGGCGTATTTTATTTTTTTTCTGCTTCTTCTTTTTTACAGATACTTCTTCTGTAGTGACTTTTAACTCTTCATTTTCCTGAGCAAGGACATTTTGAATAGAAAGTAATACAAAAAAAATAATATAAAAGAATTTAATCTTCACCTATAAGTTTCTTTAAACGTTCAAAATCTTCTTTAGAAGAAAAAGGTATGATGAGTTTTCCATTTCCTTTACTAGAAACCTTTACATCAATTTTTGCGCCAAAATAGTCTGAAAACTCTTTAACTCCCTTAGAAATGTGTTTTGGTAATACATTTGATGTTGAAGAAATCGCAGTAGTGGGTTTTTCTGTTTTACCATTAAGTGATCTTACGATTTGTTCTGTTTCTCGAACTGATAATGACTTCCCGATTATGGATTCATAAATATCTAGTTGCTTTTGTTGATCTTCAATATTGATGAGAGCTCGACCATGTCCCATAGATATAAAACCATCTCTCATTCCGGTTTGTACAATAGGATCAAGTTTTAATAGTCTAAGGTAATTGGCTATAGTAGATCTTTTTTTACCTACTCGGTCACTTAATTGCTCTTGAGTAAGGCTTATTTCATCTATAAGACGTTGATATGAAAGAGCGATCTCTATTGGGTCTAAATCTTGTCGTTGAATATTCTCTACCAACGCCATTGTTAATGATTCCTGATCATTAGCAATACGTATATACGCAGGGATAGATTTTAACCCAGCTAATTTTGAAGCTCGGAAACGGCGCTCTCCACTTACTAATTGATAATTATCAAAGTCTAATTTACGAACTGTAATTGGCTGTATTACTCCAATTTCTTTTATAGATGTAGCAAGTTCTCGCAACGTTTCATCATTAAAACTGGTACGAGGTTGAAATGGATTAACATCAATACTCTCCAGTTCTAATTCTATGATATTACCAACTACTTTATCAGCATTTTTATCTTCAACTGATTTTATATCATTTTCTGGATCTTTTAATAGTGCCGATAATCCTCTTCCTAATGCCTGTTTTTTGGTTGCTTTCGCCATGAATCCCTAACTGTTTTTCTTAATAATTTCGTGTGCCAAACTTAAGTAATTGCTTGCACCTTTACTAGAAGCATCATAATTAATTATACTTTCACCATAACTAGGAGCTTCACTTAATCTTATATTTCTCTGAATAATTGTTTTAAACACCATTTCATTAAAGTGTTTTTGTACTTCTTCGACTACTTGATTTGATAACCTTAATCTAGAGTCATACATAGTAAGTAGTAATCCTTCTATATCCAAATTTTGATTATGGATTTTTTGAACACTTTTTACTGTATTTAGAAGTTTACCTAATCCTTCGAGAGCAAAATATTCACATTGAATAGGAATCATAACTGAGTCTGCAGCTGTCAACGCATTTAGTGTCAACAATCCTAGAGAAGGAGCACAGTCTATAAGAATATAATCATATTGAGATTTTAAATCTTGAATTACATTCTTGAGCATATATTCTCGTTGATCTTTATCAACAAGCTCGATCTCAATTGCAACCAGATCAATATGTGCAGGTATTATATGCACATTAGGAGAACTAGTTTCCAGAACAGCCTCTTCTGGCTTTACCGTATGCTCTAGGATCTGATATGTTCCTTTTTCAATGCTTTCTACGTCTAACCCTAACCCTGAGGTGGCGTTAGCCTGTGGATCTGCATCGATAAGTAATACTTTTTTCTCTAATACACCTAGAGAAGCTGCTAAATTTACAGAGGTTGTAGTTTTACCTACTCCTCCTTTTTGATTGGCAATTGCTATTATTTTACCCATATGGGGAGATTTGGATTTGTAGCGATAAAAATACGATTTATTATATATTATAAAAATGAAAAATGTTAACAGTGCATATAAAAAAGACCATCCCCCTTTGAGGATGGTCTACTGTCCTTGTCTAATTGTTAATAAAAAGTTATTAACTCAAGGTTTTTGATGTTTTACTAGAGGTCAAAACTGTATCCTAACTTAAGGGCAAAAGTATTGCTGGGATAGGATGCTCCGAAAAAATTAAGAAAATCCCCAACTCTTTCATAGCCAAACCTAGCAGTTAGGTCATTTTTGTTAGTAATTTTATAGTTAAAACCTAATTCTAGGGCGAATCCAGAGGTGGATCTTTGCATTTCTACACCAAAATCGGCATACAAAGCACTTTGAGTACCATCAGAATTAATTCTAGAATAAGCATCAAATGGATCTGAGTTTATTATTATACTATTTATATAATATACTCCTAAATTAGAGCTGATTTTTTTCTTGGATTTATTAAAATTATAAATGCCTCCAAATCTTAAGTTTATAGTTTTGAGGTCAATTTTTGTGGTTCTAAAATTTCCTATTAAAACCTCAAAGTTTCTATAGTATGGTGCTTCAGTTTTTATTTAATTATAAGAGGCTCCAATGGATAGAGAAACTGCAGAGGATAATGCTGTTGGAGTATAAAGGTAATGAATTCCGAAACCAGGATTTATTGAGTTATCAAAATCCGAACCTCTTAAAGAAGTTCCTCTTGTTTTTATTTTAGAAGAATATAAACCAGCTTCGATAATTATTTTGTGAAGGTTTTTTCTGTTCAATCTTTCGGACTCAAAAGTTATTTCGCCAGTACAGTTGTTATATTGAATAAATGCTTTTGATAAATCAGATTGTGTAAGTCTTAATTTTTCAATTTTTGATTTTAAGGTCTCACAATCGTTAAACTCAAGGCTTAATATACCAATGTATCTTTTTATATAGTAGTTTTTAGTTTGAGAGTTTTTCTCTCTTCTTGTTATAATATCTAGCTCTTTTAATCCAGATTTATCTGATTTAAGGAAGTAACGTTTTTTATTAGTGTTAGTGTCAAGAAAAAGTAAATTTGCTTTTCCTTCGACAAGAACTTCAAGAAAATAGGAGGTGCTGTTTGCGATCTCAGTAGTGATCTTTTTTTCAGTGTTATTAGTAGAATAGGTCTCTTTATATTGGTAGGTTTCTATATTTTCTGAAATAATTTTTTTGTTCAAATTTTCAAAAGTATAGCTCGTTACTGTGTTTGGAGTTAGTTTTATTGGGGTGTCGTTTAGGTTTCTTTTAAATAAAACAACTGTTTTACTTTTGTTATAATATTCGATAAACCCTTTTTTGGTATTACCGTTTTTGTAATGTACTGTTCCGGGTTCATATTTGTCTTGTGCAAAAAGAAATGAGTTCACTAGAAAAAGTAGGATGAGTGCAATCTTGTTATTCATTAGGTATATATTTTTAAATGTTTAATGTAAATGTCATCACATAGGAGAATGTTACCTCAATTATCAATAAATCTGTGTTTATTTTTAGGATTGAACATGAGGTTGGTTGCGTAAGAAGTTTTATTTGACTTTAGTTTTGTTATTCAAATGTCTTAACAACAAGTGTTTGTATGAATGATAAATGTCATTCTGATATCAGAATGACATTTGTTATAATTTTATAATAATAGAAGTTTATTTACCTTTTTTAGCCCTTATCATTGCTTCAAGTTGATCCCACATTGCTTCTGGGATTTGTTCTAAAAGGTTAAATTGCCCTGCACCTTTTAGCCATTCTCCTCCATCTAGTGTAACGACTTCTCCATTTACATAGGCAGAAAAATCAGAAACCAGATAAGCGGCGAGATTAGCAAGCTCTTGGTGATCTCCTACACGAGCTAAAGGTACTTGTTTGGCCATGTCGATTTTATCTTTTAAATCACCTGGTAGCAGACGATCCCATGCTCCTTTGGTAGGAAAAGGACCCGGTGCGATAGCATTAAATCGCATTCCATATTTTGCCCATTCTACGGCCAAGGATCTTGTCATAGCTAAAACACCTGCTTTTGCTGTTGCACTTGGTACGACATATGCAGAACCTGTCCAGGCATATGTTGTTACAATATTTAAAACGGTGGTGTTTTTATATTCTTTTTCAATCCAATACTTACCAAAAGCAAGTGTACAGTTTTTGGTTCCTTTCAGCACAATATCAATAATTATATCAAAAGCACGATGAGATAAACGTTCTGTTGGAGAAATAAAGTTTCCTGCTGCGTTGTTAAGTAGCACATCTACTGATCCAAAAGAATCGAGAACTGTATCTCTCATTGCTTCGACCTGATCATATTCTCTAACATCGCATTGAACGGGTAGGCAAGTGCCTCCTGTTTCTGCTTCCAGCTCTTTGGCTGTGTTTTGTAGTTTTTCTAGGTTGCGAGAAGTGATAGCAACATTGGCTCCAAGTTCTAAGAAATATCTGGTCATAGATTTACCTAGTCCGCTACCTCCGCCTGTAACGACGATATTTTTTCCTTTTAGCGCTCCATCTCGAAGCATTTTGGCTGTATAATTCATATGTATTATATATCGATAGTTTGCTAAGGTAATAAAAAAACTATGCGTGCATAGTTTTTTTATTACCTATTCGAATGTTGAGATTAATATCTCTAATATTGTAATAGCTGCATCGCTAATTTTTGTCCCAGGACCAAATATTGCTACAGCTCCTGCTTTAAAAAGAAAATCATAATCATCTGGGGGGATAACACCTCCTACTATAACCATAATATCTTCACGTCCATATTTTGTGAGTTCTTCAATGATTTGAGGAACTAGTGTTTTATGCCCACCGGCAAGAGAAGATACTCCTATAATATGTACATCATTTTCTACAGCTTGTTTTGCTGCTTCAATAGGGGTTTGAAACAAAGGACCAATATCTACATCAAAACCAATATCGGCATAACTAGTTGCAACAACTTTTGCCCCGCGATCATGACCATCTTGTCCCATTTTGGCAATCATAATTCTTGGTCTTCGACCTTCTAATTCTGCATATTGATCTGCTAGTTCTCTTGCTTTATTAAAGGACTCATCATTTTTTATTTCTTTAGCATACACTCCAGTAAACGATTTTATTTCAGCTTTAAATCTTCCAAATTCTTTTTCTAACGCATTACTAATTTCTCCTAGAGTAGCTCTAAGTTTTGCTGCTTCTACTGCTAAAGCTAATAAATTTTGATCACCATTGGTAGCCGCAATGGTTAAATTTTGTAAAGCTTCTTGCACAGCTTCCTCATTTCTTGAAGCTTTTACCTTCTTAAGTCCTTCTATTTGTTGGATTCTTACGGCTTGATTATCTACTTTGAGAGTATTTATAGCCTCTTCTTCTTCTAATTTGTATTTGTTGACACCAATAATTACATCCTGTTCACTATCAATTCTGGCCTGCTTTCGAGCAGCCGCTTCTTCAATTCTCATTTTCGGGATACCTGCTTCAATTGCTTTCGTCATTCCTCCAAGTTCTTCTACCTCTTTCATCAATTTCCATGCTTTTTCAGCAATATCATTGGTTAAAGACTCTACATAGTAACTTCCTGCCCAAGGATCAACCGTTCGAGTGATTTGGGTTTCTTCTTGCAGGTATATTTGTGTATTTCTAGCGATTCTTGCAGAAAAATCTGTTGGTAATGCAATTGCTTCGTCAAGAGCATTAGTATGTAAACTTTGTGTGCCTCCAAAGGCAGCAGCGCTTGCCTCTATACAAGTACGTGCAACATTATTAAAGGGATCCTGTGCAGTAAGACTCCATCCACTGGTTTGGCAGTGGGTACGAAGCATTAAAGACTTTGGGTTTTTAGGATTAAATTGTTTAATTAATTTTGCCCATAACATACGTGCAGCTCGCATTTTGGCAATTTCCATAAAATGATTCATTCCGATTGCCCAAAAGAAAGAGAGGCGTGGAGCAAACGAGTCAATATCCATACCAGCTTCTATTCCTTTTCTAATGTATTCTAGACCATCAGCTAGGGTGTATGCTAATTCTATGTCGCAAGTAGCTCCTGCTTCCTGCATATGGTATCCGGATATACTTATAGGGTTAAATTTTGGCATATTCTTAGAGCAATACTTAAAAATATCCCCGATGATACGCATCGAAGGAGCAGGGGGGTAAACATAAGTATTACGCACCATAAACTCTTTCAGGATATCATTTTGAATGGTTCCAGAAAGTAATTTTTTGTCGACACCTTGCTCTTCTGCGGCTACAATGTAAAATGCCATTATAGGTAACACGGCGCCGTTCATAGTCATAGAAACAGACATCTTATCCAATGGGATTTGATCGAATAGAACCTTCATGTCTTCTACCGTATCAATTGCCACTCCAGCCATACCAACATCACCAAATACGCGTTCATGATCACTGTCATACCCTCTATGTGTCGCAAGGTCAAATGCAACGGATAATCCTTTTTGTCCCGCAGCCAGGTTTCTGCGATAAAAAGCATTACTTTCTTCTGCAGTAGAAAACCCAGCATATTGTCTTATTGTCCAAGGTCTGCGAACGTACATTGTAGAGTACGGACCTCGTAAATATGGTGGTAATCCAGCAGAAAAGTCTAGATGATCTACATCTTCTATATCATTTTTGTCGTAAGAAGATTTGATGTCTATTCCTTCTGAAGTGGTAAATGTTGAAATATTTTGCTGTCCCGAAGATGTAGCTTTTTTTGGTAACTGTATATGATGTATATCTTTTCTATTCATTACTCCAAGCCTTGTTTTTGGAAATGATAAATTAACAAGGCTATAAAATTAAGGTTTTAAAAATGATTTTTATTGAAAAAAACTAGTTAGAGTTCAAGTTTTTTAGAGAAAAGTGTAAAAAAAATCACTTAAAAGCTTTTTCAATAACCATCAAGATAGAAAAATAGATGTCAAAGGCTATAAAATTTTTTACTTCTATAGCACAGAATTCTTTATCAGGAATATAGTATATTCTTTGAGAAATTAGAGAAGTGCTAACATTTCCATCTTTTTCTAAGGTTGAGATAATTTCTTTAAAGTCATCACTGTCACTTGTGTTTTTAAGACATTGAATAAACCCACCTCTGTAATTAAATATCAAAATTTCTTCTTCATTTTTTTTGTGAGTAGCAGAAGGAGATGATTTTTTTATAGCTTCTTGATTTTCATATTCGCTTAATTTGATCCATAGAGAATTTTTGTTATCCGCTATTTTTTTAAACTCACGAGCTAATTGAATAGAATTACTAGAAGGAAGTTTTTTTAGGTCAATTGATAAACTAGCCACTTCGGCTAAGAAAGTTCGGTAAGTTTTTATAGAATCGTTACCAAATTTATAATAGCTAAATAGGTCATTTTCAAAAGAATCGTACGCTTTCTTGATAATACCTGTTTCATCAATGTTAAAACAATGACTACCAAATTGTGAATGTACAACCTGCAAACAGAATAATAAATACACAGCTATGACTCTAGATCTAATCTTAAGGGGCATTGATTTAGATTTAGTAATGTTAATGTATAGGCTAAATTTATAAAATTTAGCAGGGAAGTTAACAATAAGTTAGCAGATATTAACGTTTTATTGTGTTTTTTTAAGTATATATCCGCAGAGTGACTTGAATTTACTACTCTAAGAAGGTATAGATACTTTAGGTTTTTTGTAGAATTGAGGAATCAGGTTTAATGATATTTTCGATATTGGTATTAAATTTACCCGAATGCTTTTTCTATAACTAATAGTATAGAGAAATATATATCATAGGCTATAAAGCTTTTTACCTCATGTGTATTAAATTCTTCTGTTGGTAAATCGTGTAATCTTTGAGCAATTAGTGATGGACTTACATTACCGTCATATTCTAAAGTTTCTATAATGTCCTTAAACCCTTCACTGGTACTATTATTTTTAAGACACTGAATAAATCCACCACGATAATTAAATGTCATAACTGCTTCTCCACCTTGTTTGTTTTCTTTGGGTCCAGAGGCATCTCTTGAAGCTTCCATCTCATCATCATATTGACTTAATAAAACCCAAAGTGAATTTCTGTCTGTAGCATTCTTTTTGAATACACGTGCTAATTCTATGGAGTTACTTGAAGGTAGTTTTCTTAAGTTTATAGATAAACTATATACTTCGGATAAAAATGTTCGATATGTTTTGATTGTGTCATTATCGAACTTATAATGATTGAATAAATCTGTTTCGAAAGAATCAAATGACTTTTTTAATAGTCCTAGATTGTCAATTTGAAGACAGTCAAAATTTTGTTCGAAGGTTTGAGTATGACCAATAGAGCTAATAAATAGAACTAAAAAATACAGCAAAACCTTATGTTTAATCTTAAGGGGCATAGATTAAAAATTAGTTAAAAAATGTGTATTACTTTTTGTTAAGTTACAAAAAATTAACGAGTTATGCTATTTGTTTATGGTTTTTCTTTCTATTTTGTGCGGTAATCTCGTTGTTGCTATAGGCGATAATAGTGTTTTTCTTACTTTCTTTTCTGGAAATATAGGTTTTTGAAATTCAGGAATATGTTCATCAGGATTTTGATATTTATTAGAGCCTGTTAGTATTATTTCTTCTCTATCAAACAGTTCTTGTTCTTTATCAGAGCTTTCTTTTATTTTCTTTTGAATTATTCCTGATTTTAATTGCTTTAAGAAGCCACCACCTTCTTCAATATTTTTGAATAAGGCTAATGCTTTCTCAGATATTTGATTGGTTAAACTTTCGATATAATAAGATCCAGAAGCCGGATTGCTAACAAGGTCAAAGTAGCTTTCATTTTTAAGGATTAAGAGTTGATTTAAAGAAATTCTAGTTCCAAAATCATTTTCCAGATGATAGATGTCATCATAAGGAAGGTTTTGAATGGTATTTGCTCCACCTAGTATTGCACTCATACATTCTGTAGTAGTACGTAGCATATTTACGTTATAATCCAGAACAGTTTTGTTTCTATGAGAAGGATAAGCTATGATATGACATTCTGTTAGGGCTTTGTATTCTGATGAGAGAGCACTCCATAGTATTCTAAGAGCTCTTAACTTAGCAATTTCGAAAAAATAATTACCTCCAATAGCAACTCTAAATATTAAAGGTATTTTTTTAAGAGGGGTTGTTGTAGTTTCAAAATAATTTAAATATTCATTAGCATGGGCTAAACCATGGGCCAATTGTTGAACCATAGTTGCTCCTGCATTCTGATATAACCCTAAATCTATACTTACACTACTTTGAAGGTGAGAATTTTTTACAATTTGATCTAATAATGAATGATCATTCTTTAAATTATCATACCAATTACCCGTACTAGCAAGATTACCAATGATGTCAGTTAATACAAAAATATCTAAATTATGTTCTTTAGCTAGATTATCTATTATTTGGATATAATCTGCCGATAGAAATTTAGTTTCAATATAAAGAGAGGTGCTATTTGTAATATTTAGGAATAAACCTTTTGGATCTATGTGCTCATGAAGAATAACAAAATGGATACTTTCTGCTCCCTTTTTTATAGCGTTAATAGCTTTTTGATTACTAGTTAAAGTATCACTAACTTCTATTTTTAGCGAGTTTCTCCATGTAGTTGGGTGAGAAGTAGTATTGTTTATATCAACTAAATCTTCCTGATTATAGAAAGGTTTTATATCGATTCCTTCAAGAGTTTTATAAATCAAAGCTTCATTATAATCTGCACCTTTGAGATCAAATTGGATTTTTTGCTTCCATTGTTTTGAAGATACTTCCTCAAAACTATCAAATAGGGATTTAGTCATCTTTTTCGTTTTTAGGCACGCTATCTTCATATTCGATAATGTATATTTCTTCATTATCTTTCTTCATAAAATACTCTTCTCGTGCAAATTTTTCAAGTTCACTACTATCTTTAAGGATTTTAATGTCTTTTTGATCTTTGATTATTTCCTTTATGTAGTACTCCTTATTATTTTCAAGTTCTTGAATTTCCTGATCTAGTTCTCTATGAATAAGCCAAGAATTTGTATCCAAAAACAACATCCAAATTATAAATAACAATACAATAAGTACATATTTATTTAAAAATATAGCAAATATCGGAACCAGCGCCGGTTTGTTTTTAAGTTTTTGAAAATATTGCTTTAGCTTCAATCTAATAGAGAATAATATTGGCTGTAAAGGTACAAAAGTTAATTCAAGCGTTCTTTGATAATTGTACGTACAATATCAACAGCTACATTATTGTAGTTGTTGTTTGGTATAATAAGATCGGCAAATTCTTTAGTAGGATCAATGAACTGTTGGTGCATAGGTTTTAGAGTACTTTGGTATCTATCCAAAACCTCGTCCATATCACGTCCTCGTTCGGCAATATCTCTTTTTAATCTGCGGATCAATCGTTCATCACTATCGGTTTGTACATATATTTTAATATCAAACATATCTCTGATTTTGGAATTAGTAAGAATTAAAATTCCTTCTACTATGATTACTTTACTTGGTGCCGTAGTAATGGTTCGATTCGTACGGTTATGTTCTACAAAAGAATATACGGGTTGCTCAATTGTTTTTCCTTTTCTAAGATCACGTAAATGTTCTCCTAATAAGTCAAAATCTATGGATTGAGGGTGGTCAAAATTTATCTTAACTCTTTCATCATAGCTAAGATGGCTTGTGTCTTTGTAGTATGAATCTTGCGAAATGACACACACTTCATTTTCTGGTAATTCGTTTATAATATGATTGACAACAGTAGTTTTACCGCAACCTGTTCCTCCTGCGATACCGATAATTAGCATTCCTGATTATTTTTGGCAAATTTAAAGATTGTTTTCGAGTATTTATCAAGTTGAGGATATGAGTTTTTTGAGTTGTTGATAATCAATGTTTCAAGTTTACGTATTGATGGGATTTTCAGTTTTTCGTATCATTAAAAAACATTACCGAGGTAAATACAATACACCAGAAGAAGAATCTTTCTTAGCTCCCGTAACCGATTGTAGGCAATTTATTTCATTTCGCTCTCTTAATACTCCCATAAAAGCAAAGATAAGTGCTTCTTTAAAGTCAATAATATCTTCTGAAGGAATGACAATAGTAGCCATAGTATCTAGCTTTTGTTGTAATACTTTAATAAGAAAATGATTCTTTGCACCGCCGCCTGTAATCAATAATGAGCCACCTCTATTTTCTATCAGTGAAATTGTACGGGTAATTTGCTCTGCAATATGATGAACAGCAGTGTGTAAAAGATTTTTTGGTGAGTCCGGCGTATTATCAATAATAGGAATTACTTTTTGTGCAAACCATTCATATCCCAAAGACTTAGGAAACGGAAGATTGTAATACTCTAAATCATTGAGAGAGTTTAGTAATCTAGTATTTAATTCTCCTGTTTTGGCAATTTCTCCGCCTTTATCATAAGCTTTGTCAATAGTTGTACAGATGTAATTGAGTAACATATTAGCTGGAGAAATATCATATGCAACTCTTTTTTTGTTAGTACTATTAAAAGAAATATTGCTTATCCCACCTAGATTAAGACAAAAATCATACTTCTCAAATAACAATTGATCCCCAATAGGAACAAGCGGGGCGCCTTGCCCTCCCAAAGCAACATCATTTGTCCTAAAATCGCAGATCACTTTTTGCTTACAGGTATTAGCGATATGCTGTCCTGATCCTATCTGATATGTTAGTCCAATCTCTGGTTGATGAAAAACAGTATGACCATGACTAGCAATAAAATCTACTTCAATATTATTTTGAAGCATAAAACCTTTGATCTGCTCACCTAACCAAATCCCGTACTTGTTATGAAAAGCTAATAATTCTGTAGCGTTTAGGTGAATAGTGTTTTTTAATTTTTCTTTAAAAGCAATGTCATAATCAACGTTAGCCTTGTTTAGTATAGAGAATGACCAAGTATCATTTTGTTTCTCAAAATAGCAATTAACAATATCCAAACCATCTAGAGAAGTACCAGACATTAAACCTATAACTGTATATTGATTTTTCATTGATTTTATTTTGAGAGTTGGACTGGCGGTTTTCCGATAGCTTGGCGTTGTCCAAGAAAATGCTGTGCGGCTACTTGTTGATAAGAATCAAAATCTTGATATGCGAGCACTATATTATTTATATTTTCGGTTTTAAATACTCGTAAAGCATATGGATTTCCGAATAGGTATAGTACTATGTTTTTTGTTTTACTTAACTCGGTTATCACATTTATTATTTCTGGATCAATACCAAATTGATTCTTTGGTTTTATAGAAGACGGGAACAAAGCAATAATAATATTAGTGCAGGAAACCGTATCTAAAATTTCCCGAGTATAACATAAAACATTAAATGATCTTGACTGTTTAATTTCTTTAAAAAACTGACAATCTTCTTTTTTTCCGATAGAAATGGCTTCAAAATTCTCATGATTAAATTTTTTAAAGCTTTCTTTGTTTGATTTGTAGAGAGTTATGGAAGCTTTGGCTATATTAAAATTAAGTGTTTTTGCTTTTTTAGGACCAAAATCACGGCTCATTGTTTTTTGTTTAAACGCTTTTTCTTTCAGTTTTTGGATTCTTATAAAGCTTTCTTCAATTTGTAAATCTGTAGCATGTTTTTCTATAGTACGAATACCTGCTTCTACATTTTCGGCAAAGCATAAAATGTCATTCCCAGCATCAAATGCCTTCCATTCTAACATTCCTTTTTCTGGATATAGTTTAGATACACTATGCATATTAAGAGCATCCGAAATAACAACTCCTTTAAATCCCATTTCTTTTCTGAGTACATCTTTTATAATCTCTTTTGATAAAGTAGCTGATATGTTTTTACCTTTTGTTAATGACGGAACTGCTAAATGCCCGATGAGAATACTATCAATTCCTGATGCTATTGCTTTAATAAATGGATATAATTCTTGAGCATATAATTCTTGTTTTGACTTAGTAATTACAGGAAGTCCGAGATGCGAGTCTACTTCGGTATCCCCATGTCCAGGGAAATGCTTAAAGCAGCCTAAAACCCCTGAGTCTTGGAGCCCATTATAAAGAGCAAGAGCCTTATGGGTTACCTGTTCTTTTTTTTCACCAAAAGAACGATAACCAATAACGGGATTATTAGGATTAACATTGATATCTGCTACTGGAGCCAAATTAAGATGAATACCAATAGACGCAAGATCGTTTCCTATATATTTACCTACTTCAAAAATTAGTTTTGTTTGGTCTTTGGGTAATGCTCCCAATGTGATTGCATAAGGATATTGGGGCGCGTTTTCAACTCGCATGGCTAAACCCCATTCGGCATCAATACTGATTAAGAGAGGGGAGGAGGTAATACTTTGATAATGTGTAATAAGCTCGGAAAGTCGCTTGGCGCTGTCTTCATTTCTAATTACTTTTTTCTTTCCTTCAAAATTTGTTGCCGCACTAGCTCTACTATGAAAAAAAGTAAGCCCTCCAATTTTATGGTCTAGGATTAGCTTTTCGATTTCTTTAATTTCTTGATCTGTGTCATTTATAAACGCTGCTGGAAAGAAAAACTGACCGATTTTTTCGATTTTAGAAAGGGTAGGGGTATTCATTTTTTGAGCAATTTTCTCCATTGTTATTGATCTTTATCTTTATCCTTCTTTCCATAAGTAACAGGATATTGTATATATTGGGTAAGGATAATCCCAGGAATTGCAGCAATGGCTACCCAGATAAAAAATCCAGTATACCCAATGGCTTCTTGGATAAACCCGCTTATCATTCCTGGTAGCATCATACCTAGCGCCATAAATCCTGTTGCGATGGCATAGTGCGATGTTTTAGAAACTCCCTCTGCTACATAAATTAAAAACATGAGGTAGGCCGCAAAACCAAACCCGTATCCAAATTGTTCTATTATAACCACTAATGTAGCAAATATAACAGATGAGGGTTGCCAGAAAGCTAATAGAACATACAATATATTAGGAAGATTTAGGGCTAGAATCATTGGAAGCATCCATTTTTTTAATCCGTGCATAGAAATTACGATACCTCCTAAGACACCTCCAATGGTTAAAGCGATAATACCAAATGTACCATAAATAGTTCCTACTTCGGCGGTTGATAAGGCTAACCCTCCTGCTTTAGTTTGATCTAATAAAAAAGGAGAAGCCATTTTTACCAATTGGGATTCTCCTAAGCGATAAAGAAGAATAAAAGCGAGTACAATACCAATTTGTTTCTTTTGAAAGAAGGTTTTAAAAATATCAAAAAAACGTACTGTGTTTTTATCATAAGTAGTTGTTTGGTTTTCTACTTTTGGAGTAGTAAAGAGGTTGATTATTGTTAATATAATCATGAATATTGCAGTAATAATCATGGTATATGACCAGGCTTTTTGGTTATTACCATAATGCTCTTCTAGGAACCCTGCAAGTACCACAATTAATCCTTGACCAGTCACCATTGCAAGTCGATAAAAGGTACTTCGCACTCCCAAAAAAAGGGATTGCTTTTTTTGAGTAAGACCAATTAAATAAAATCCGTCAGAGGCAATGTCATTTGTAGCTGATGCGAAGGCAGCGATCCAAAAAAAAGAAAGACTGAGAACAAAAAAATTATTAGTAGGAATTACTAGACCAACAACCAAAAATGCAATTGAGATAAGGAGTTGCATTCCTAAAAACCAATTACGTTTGGTACTCTTTATATCAACAAAAGGACTCCATAATGGTTTTACTACCCATGGAAGGTATAACCAGCTAGTATATAACCCAATATCAGCATTGCTAATTCCTAGTTTTTTATACATAATCACAGAAACGGTAATAATGATGATATACGGTAAACCTTCAGTGAAATATAAGGAGGGAACCCAGGCCCAAGCGTTTTTGTCTTTATTAGATACTGCCATGAAGTGTTTTTATGGAAGGTAAGATACTCACAAATTATCAGTAATACCTATTTTTAAATCTTATCAATATAGTCAAACTCCAAGATGCCGAGGCGTATCTCTGGTAATGATTTTTTATAAAAGAAATCAATGATCTGATTTTCAAGGTATGAATTAATTTTTTGTATTTTTTTTTCTTCAATCATTGTAAAAACATTCATTGCTTCGACTTTCTTAAATTCTTTAATGAGTTCATCTGGTTTTTTGATGGCATTCATGCCTTTGTACTTCTCAATTTTTTTCTTCATCCACCTATGACTAGCTAATTTTATTTGGCTATCTTTTAAATCTTTACTCAAGAGAGTAATCTTTTCATTGTTATATTGATCTTCTTTTTTTGCTCGATCTAATACAATTTTGGCGCGTGTAAGTTGCCTTTCAAATTTAAAATCAAGACGACGCATATCATGTTTTAGGTTTAGAATCACTTCATAGAGAGCATTGTCATATATGGTTAAAAAATCTTCATATGCGTATAAAGCATCAAGAAATACAATTGCCCGTTTTTTATAAATTTTTGGTATGGGTTGACTTTTTACTTCTTTGAAAAGAGACGTAAGTACAATTTGCTTTTCTTCAGGAATGTTTATAAACCAGGAATTATTCTTTAAAGCTCTCAGTTTTGCCGTTATTTCAAGTCTTGTTCCTTTATATGTTTCTGATTTATAACTGAATTTATATGTATTTGGGTTAGAACCTCTTTTTCGTTGAGCATTACCTTGGTACATAATTAGAAGTATAATAATGAATGTTGAAAGTTTCATACCATGTGTGATTAGTAATGCCCTTTTATTTACTTTAATACTATAGTAAACTAAAATTAACGTAATATACGACCAGATTGGTATATGTTATACAATAGATTGTAGAATTTTATCTATTAAGGGTTTGGTTATAAATGCTTACCAAGTACTGTGCAACTTTTTTGATCGATTTACAAAGTTTATTAATTATGTAGGTTGAAGATAGGTGTTTTTTCTATTTGAGAAAAGTGAAGAGTTGGGATAAAATAGATTAGAATACATTTTTTAAAGAAATCTATATGGTAAATAGAAACATCAAGTCATAGTATAAATGTATTCATTTTTTATAGAGACCGGTTGATATAACTCCCCAAGCCAACCGGTCTGCTATAAAAAACGCAATTATCCAAAAAACGACAAGTATTTTGATTTTTGGAGCCCCTAATTATTTCTTTTTGATCCTTTATTGATCTTGTGTATCTGCCTCTTATCTTTCATATAGTCAAACCAGTTGTTAATCATTAGAATAACTAAGATTATTAATATTACAACCTGAACTATAATGAATATCACCATTCTTGTCTTTTTATAAAAGCATGAAGTTTTTATTCACACCTCTTTGTATAGTTTTGACACATAAAAACGTGAAAAGTCACTTTAAATTTCATGTTTCTTCGAAGTTTGGCCCTACTCTTGTGTGTAAACAAAACGATATGAGAATGTTGAGTGTAAATAGTTTTTTGTGTTTTATATAGTATAGTTCATCTTTTTTTTTACCAATTAAGTTATATGGTATTAATATTCACTTTTTTAATCAATGATTTCTATTTTTCTATTTGTTATTAACTTAATAGGGTAGACAACTCTATTACCTTCATTGTTTTCTATTATCATGCTAATGCTATCAATAGAAAGGATAACCCCCTCGAACTCTTCAATTCTGATTTTTTGCCCTATTCTAAAATTCTTTTTTGAATAAAAACCTAGTAAAATTCGATAGACGATATCTCTTGACCCTAATCCCAGTGCAATGGTAAAGGTGGCAAGAAAAGCCCCTAGAATAAGAGAAAGGTTGTTGGTAATAATATTTGTATTTATACCTGCTTGATTTAAAGCAGTAATCGAAACAATAGCTACTATGACAAAAAATAAAATGGTACTTATGAGTTTGGATCCACTAAGGTCAAAAGATTTTAGCATTGTATAAACTGACTTTCTTATCAAAGAGGCTAAGTATAACCCTAACCCCAAAATCATAATAGAACTAAAAATTCTGGGTAAATAATCGATCAATCTTCCTGCTTCATTAGAAACTATGGTCAGCCCAAACATATCAGATCCAATAATAACCAATACAAGTATTAAAAACCACTTTATAAATGAAAGAATTATTTTGGTGGGCTCAATCGGAGTATTAGAATTAAACAACATACCGTTGTTACTAATCTTTAAAATCAAGCTATCAATTTTGGTTAATTTGAGAGACTTTTTTATAAGGAAAAGAATCAGTTTAATAATTAACCATCCAACTAAAATAAACAAAATTGCACCAATGATATTAGGTACAATTTCAGAAAGTTCATTAAAGACATTTTCAATCAATTTAAAATTTAAAGTTTTTCCCATAAGATTTTAAAGATTAAAGTTTAATTTTTATTAGGTGATTTTATTAGTTTTAAAAACTCTTCGATGGAGTCGGGGTATTTTACAGTAAATAGATCAGCTAGGTCTAAGGATAATTTTATCATTTCGATATCCTCAAACACTTTTTTCTTAATAGAAGTAGGTAATTCTTTGCTTTGAGTGATTTTTTTAAATGGATTATTCATTTTTATAGGGGTATTTATTACAATGTTTTATAAGTACTGACTAATCGAGACTTAGCACGATTTAATCTCATTTTGACAGCGCTATCACCTATGTTTAGAGCTTCTTTAATTTCTTTTATGGATAAATCATCCTGATATTTCATCATCAAAATGATTTTATCCTTTGGTTCTATTTTTTTTAAAGCAATAGCTAATTTTTTGGATTTTAATTCCATAAAATCCTCATCATCTATTTCTTCTGAGATATAATCAACAACATCATTTGTTACTACGATTTTTTCTTTTTTCTTACTTTGGATCCTTTGCACATAGTTGACACAAAAATTATATGTAAATGAATATAGCCAAGTAGAAAATTTAGAATTCCCTTTAAAGGTTTTTAGTTTGGCGAATAGCAAAACAAAAATATCATGTGTTAAATCTTGTGCTTCTTCATTTGATTTTACAAAACTTAAACACTTGTTATATACTATTTTGGCATATCTGTCATAAAGAATAGCATATAGCTTAGTATCGTTACTTTGTGCTATCTTAAAAACAAGTTCTTTATCCTCTAAATTTCCCTCCGGTTCTGTTTTCCTCAACATGCATTTGTGTTACAAATAATCCCCTTAAATATTTAGACACAGTATGCTTTAAAAAGTCACTTTTTTTTTATTCCACATATGATATTAACAACAAGCTCTTTACGAGAGTAGTTTTGGTTTGATTTTTAAAGCAAAATTGTGATGTTTTAAAAAAACGTTACTTGGGATAAAAACAAGTATTTTGATATGTGGGTATGAAGTTTTATCAAGATTGTTTTTTTAAAAAGTACTATAAGTTAGCTAAAAAAAAATAAATTTTAGGTGAAATTTCCCCTAAATATTCTTGTTAAGTCAAGTATATCAATGAGTTTTGTATTTGTATTGAGTTTTAGTTGGCTTTTTTTTGTTACAAAAATAAAGAACTAAAAGCTTGGTTTTTATGTGATTACCGTACAAATAAGGTGTTTTGTGTGTAAGGAAGATGGGGGGGTGTTGTAAAAAATAAATCTTTAAAAAATGTCCAAAAATTAAAATGGTATTCGTCTTAATTTTAAATAATGGAGTGTAATCCAAAAAAATAAGACGAAATGAAAAATCTATATTTTTTAATTTTTATTCTGGTAGCTGTTTCTTGTAAAGAAAATAAAGGGCTAAAAACAAAGGGAACTAATAAGAATATTGAACTAGTAAGACAATATTTTTTGCATTTTAATAGTCATAATTGGGAGGAAATCGCAGGAATGTATGTTGAAAATGCTGAATTTAGAGACCCCTCCCTCGGGCAAGGGGTTGTTAAACAGTCACGTAAACAGATTATTAAAAAGTATGATGAGTTAAATCAGGTATTCCCTGATATACATGATAGGATAATAAAGATATACCCTTCTGGAAATGAGCATATGATTATTGAGTTTGTATCCACAGGTACTGCTCCTGATGGTTCCAAATTTGAGTTACCGATATGTACTGTATTTACCATTAAAAATGGGAAAATAACTAAGGATTTTACATACTACGATAATTTTTGAAAATGAAAACTAGTAAGGTGTTATTACAGATTGGAGTATAAATGTAGTTCGTAGGTAAATAAACGAATTTTTGGTGCTGTGTGTTTGTTTTTTTAATTAGTATAACTTCTATTAAAGACTTCGTTGAGAATTGTAATAGCATCATCAATCTCTTGTTTTGTTGTGTTTTTACCTACCGAGAATCTAAATGTCCCATTAGCATAATCGAGATCAGATAATGTTGCTTTTAGTACATTGGATAAATTTGCAGTACCAGAGTGACAGGCAGAACCAGATGATAATGCTATCTTGTTTCTAATACTATAGATAATTTCGTTAGCATTGATATTCTTTATGCTTACGTTAAGAGTGTTCGGTAGCGATTTTGAGGGATTTCCATTTATGAGGATATCGATATTTAGAGTATTTAATTTTTCTAATAAATAGTCTCTCATTATTATCATTGTAGAGGTATTATGGTCAAATTCTTCAAATGCAATTTCTGCGGCTTTACCCAGACCTACTATTTGCATTACATTTTCGGTTCCTGGGCGTTTATTATTTTCATGACCAGCTCCATGTATTAGTTTACTTAGTGAGATCCCCTTTTTTGTATATAGGGCTCCGATACCTTTTGGGGCATAAATTTTGTGCCCTGCAATACTTAATAAATCGACACCAAGGTCTTTTACTTTAGTTGGTATTTTACCTACAGATTGTGCAGCATCGGTATGAAAAACTATATCGTGCTTTTTTGCAATTTTTCCTATTTCATGTATAGGTTGAATACTACCGATCTCATTATTAGCATGCATAATGGTAATCAAAATTGTTTCTGGTAAGATAGCTTCTTTTAGTTCTTTTAAGTCAATAATACCATTTTTGTCAACGCTCAGATAAGTTACTTTAAATCCTTGTTTTTCTAGATGTTTACAGACTTCTGATACAGCTGGATGCTCTATAGATGAGGTTATAATGTGATTTCCTTTTGTTTTATGTTGTAATGCTGTTCCTATAATTGCGTAGTTGTTAGATTCTGTTCCTCCACTGGTAAATATAATTTCTTCAGAATTTGCTCCAAGTAGAGTAGCAAGCTGTTTACGAGCAGTTTCAATTGCTTCTTTTGCTTTTACTCCTTGTGCATGTACGCTAGATGGGTTTCCGTAGTGATCAGTTAAAAAAGGAAGCATTGCATCAACAACTCTTGGATCGTTTGGAGTAGAAGCGTTATAATCTAGATAAATAAATGGTGTACTCATTTTATGTCATTCTTATTTTAATGATAATTGATGATACTATTGTTAATATTCCTATAGCGATTATTGTTATATCAACATCAAAAAATTGAGTAATGATTATGGTCAATAATGCTCCAAAGGCGTATCCTAAGTCCCTCCAGAGTCTAAACACGCCAATACTTTGTGCTCTTTGATTTGGAGAGGTAAAACCAGCGATTGCAGATAAAAAGGTAGGGTAAACAATGGCAGTACCCACTCCTAATACTATCGAAAGAAGTATAAATTGTGTAGCAGTAAAAGCCCAGAACATTAATACCAAGGAGATACCTTGTAATACCATTCCTAAGTATAACATCGTTTTTTTATTATAGAGGTCAGATAGTTTACCAGTAATTAGCTGACCAATTCCCCATACAGCTGGGTATATAGCAACAACGATTGCAATATTTTTTAAGCTAAAACCTCTATTTGCAAGAATAATAGGTAGAATCCCCCAAATCATACCATCATTTAGGTTATTGACAAATCCTGCCTGAGATATTGAGCCCAAATTATTGTCTTTCCATGTTGTTTCCCAAAATATATTTTTGAGAAGTTTATTGTTGTTTACTTCATTTTCTGTAGCAACATGCTTTGCCGTATCCTTGATAAAAAACACACTAATTAGGAGTCCAAGTGTCACAAAAACAATACCTTGATAGAAAGGGTAAGGGCGTAATCCGTACTCAGAAGCGATCCATCCAGTAGTAAAAGCAACCAATGCTATAGAGAAATATCCAAAAGATTCATTTAGTCCCATTGCCAAACCTCGATGTTTTTGACCCACAAGATCAATTTTCATAACTACAGTACTGGACCAAGTTAATCCTTGATTGATTCCCAGTAATACATTAGCAAAAATAATCCAGTTCCAATGCTTCGCATAGATCAGTATAAAAGGAATCGGAATGGCAATTATCCAGCCTATAATTAGTAAGTTTTTACGCCCAATTCTATTCGCTAGTACTCCGGTAAAATAATTGGTTATTGCTTTAACTACTCCAAATACTATAATAAATGAAAGTATAACTGATGTGGCGACGATTAAAAACTCTTTTTCTGCTAATTCTGGAAGTATAGTTCGTTCTAATCCTACCATTCCTCCTACAAAGGCATTTACTAATAATAGTAGAGAAAATTGTTTCCAGTTTTCTTTTAGTCCTAATTGTATATTTTTTTCCTTCATTTTTGGGATTTTAAGAAATTGCACATCGGTTAGCGCCCGCTTCTAATTCAATCAAATCAGCTTCTTTTGCTGTCCCTTTTATATTTAATTTTACGATCTCCTCATAATTAGGAGGTGTTTCAGGGATATTTTGTAATAGATTGTCTATAAACTCTTTTTCACTAAGTTGTAGAATTTGAACCTTGTTTTTGATGTCTCCCAGAGTGCCAGAGATTAACTGATCATCAAAAGCAACCGGATTACTAATGTGTCCAGG
The DNA here is from genome assembly GCF_002895435.1 of Aquimarina sediminis. Classification (GTDB taxonomy): domain Bacteria; phylum Bacteroidota; class Bacteroidia; order Flavobacteriales; family Flavobacteriaceae; genus Aquimarina; species Aquimarina sediminis. Next base: position 229,775 of record NZ_POYJ01000004.1, on the reverse strand, counting down.
GTAAATAGCCAATGTATTGTCTAAGGCAAGGAGCTTTTGAAGTGATTGATATAAGAGACTAGATTTTTTTCGTGCCACTTCTGTTGTCGCTTTTAGATCGGGTCTTCCAACACCACTTGTAAACAAAGTATCTCCAGAAAACAGTGCCTGGTTGTCTAAAAGGTAACAGTAGCTCTCGTGAGTGTGACCAGGTGTATGAATTGCTTTTAATGTTGCTTTACCGAACTCAAAAGTTGTATTTTGGTTAATAGCATTGAACGCATAATTAACAATATTTTGATTAGGTAAGAATAGCATTGCATTTTCTTTGTCAGCTAATTGTCTTCCTCTTGAAAAGTGATCGGCATGAATATGAGTGTCAATAATATACTTTATATCCCAATTGTTTTTTGTAGCGATAGTACTATATACTTCGGAAGTCAGAGATGGGTCAATAATAATAACTTCACCGTTATTTTCTAAAATATATGATAAACAACCTTTGCCTGTTCTACGTATCTGAATAATGGTAGTTCCATTATTATCTTTTGTCTGGGCTGTATTCCATGCTTTGGTCCACTCTCTCATACCTCCTTCTAAGGAATATGCTTCTACCCCTTTTTCGCGAAGTTGCTTCATCGCTATCATACTTGTTTTTCCTGCACCACAGACAGTTACTACCGGGATGTCTGGTGAGAATTTATGATCAGAAAATAGATTTTTTGTTCCAGATTTTAGTTGGTGATAGACATCGACAAATTCACTTTCTACTATCTTCCATTCTTCACGTTCTTCTTGTGGTCTTATATCCAAAACACGAATAGGTGTTTTGTTTTCTAATAAAGTTCTAAGCTCATCGACTTTAATCGTTTGGGTGTTTTTTAAACTCATTTTATTGTTTTTTTTAATTAACAGGTAATCCTTTAAGCTTCCATTCTAAAACATCTTCCTGAAGACGAATAGCATTAAATCCCTTTTCTTGAAGCAGTTGGACAGCTTCATCTGCAAAAACACACAATGGACCTCTACAATACACAATTATCTGCTTGTTTTTTGGTAATTGATCCAAATTGTCTTTAAGATCTTCAATAGGTATAGATTGAGCATCTGCTATAGCTTGACGTTTGAATTCTTTTTTTGGTCTAACATCCAAAAAGTAAAGATCTTCAAGATTGTTGTTGGCTATAATTTCATCTGTTTTGATAGAAGTAACATTTGTAAATTTTTCTTTTTTGAAATTTTGCAATGTTGCTTGTACTTCTACATTATTACGAATACTAAAGTTTTGTAAAGCATTCCATAGTGTATACACATTATTATTGGCTAATGAATAAATTACATAATGTCCATTTTTGGTTGTCTTAAGTAATTTTACCTTTTTTAGTACCTGCAAATGCTGTGAGGCATTTGCAATCGACACTCCTATTTCTTCTGCAATTTGCTCTACAGAATAGTTGTCTTGTGAGATCAGATTAATAATTCTCAACCTATATGGGTTTGCTAAGGCTTTTCCCACATTAGCGATTTCTTGATAGATACTGTTTTTAAATTCGTGCTTATCCATTTTATATTCAATTATTCAACAAATATATTGAATAATTGAATAAAGTTGCAATTTTTTTAACTTAAAATTTTGTTTTTTAACTGTTTAACTAAGGAAGTAAACTCTTTTAAACTATATTTTTGACCTGATTTGGATTGGTTTTGCTAGAAAATTGAATTTGAAAATCAGTTAATATGACAATGTTTATCTATAAAACACATCTTGAAGAATAATCAGGATTACTATAGACAGGATAGAACAAAATTTAAATCTTAATAGATAGATTTAAATAAAGTATTTAGGTAGTATATTAAGGTTTTGATTATATAGTAACAGGCATAACAGATACACCTCCAGAAACAATTGTATTATTAATATCAATTCCAGTAAAATGTCCAATGATGTCTGTGTTAGTATTGTTATCTCTAAATAGGTCATACACTTTAAGATAGACAGACACCTTTTGTATTAAAAATATACCAACCAAATCACAATGAAACTCTAGAATTTGTCCTTTGTTTTCGAGAGATAACCTATCATTTTCTACAACGATATTTTCGGTTTCACTTATGATATTGTAGTGATTTTTCTGAATGAGAAAATTAAACTTGTGTTTTTCATCCAAAATATTAAATATCGCTTCATAACTGTTTGGTAGTTTTCCAAAAATACTGGCATATGGGCTTTTGGATGATAATTTTGACAGTTGTTTAGGAATGTGACTTTGAGATATAAAACGCTGTTTTATGAGTTCTTGGGAGAGTATGGGATCAAAATCAAAAGAATTGGCCTCTGACTCCATGTTTTTTTTACTGTCTTTTCTTTCGATAATCATCTTACCCGCAACACTATGGTCGTATTTATCAAAAGATGAATAGGTGCCAATGAGTATTGGGCGCTCATTAAAAGAAGATTTTCCCACATAGAATATAAAATTTGCCCCTTCTATTTTTCCTCTTTTAGTAAAAAATTTGGCATCAAAATGTACAAAATTGTTTTCTTGTTTAATATTTCCGAATAAATTGTAATAAATAGGAATACCCTTACGGTCTTGATATACAAATATTAATTCAAAAGTTTTCCAATTATTATAAATTATAATTTGACCTTTAGTCATTTTTTTATCTTCTCCATAGTAATAGCATACATAATAAAAATCTTCATTAACAGAGTGACCTTGCAGAAGTTGCAATTGTTTTTCTTTTTCATCATTTTTTTTAATTTCTAATGATATAAAGTCGAAAACATCTTTATACCCTAAGTAATTAAAAAATAATGATTTGTATTCTCTACTGATCTTAATAACAGGTTTTCCGGACGAAGCTTCTCTATGTTTGTTATAAAGATATTTTCCATTTACATATCCTTTTAGGATAAGCTCTAAATCATTTTTTAGACTTGGTTTATCCTGATCATAATTTCCAAACCCATACAATTGAGAATCTTTATAGCTCTTGTTAATTTTATGAGATGTTTTAAAATGCTTTATAACCTTGCCTAACAGAGTGTTAAAAACATACTTTGTTAATGGTAAAGTTTCTTTACGATCATTTTCCCAAGTATTTTCCATGTCTTTCCAAAATATTAATTAGGAATTACTAATATATTAATAAAGACATGGAATAAAAAATTAGGAAAATAAGGATCTATACTTTTGAGTAATTGAATCAGTAAAGAAAATCTTAAAATGATGAAAAAATTATTATTATTTATTCTTTTTAGTCCATTTATCTTATTGTCACAAGAAATAACAGTCAATGGTACTATTAGATCCTCTTCTGATATATTAACAGGGGTAAACGTAATTGAGAAAGGAACTACAAACGGAACAACAACAGATTTTGATGGTAATTACTCTATTAAATTAAAGCAAGACGGAAAATTGGTTTTCTCTTTTTTAGGGTATAAAACTCAAGAAATCGAAGTGAACGGTAGGCAAACTATCAATGTCATACTAGAGGAAGACGCTGCTCAATTAGGGGAGATAGTGGTAAAAGGTTTTGGAGGAGTTGTTGGTCAGGCTAGACGTCGAGCAGAATCAATACAATCTATACCAGAAACGGTAGTAACTTTTGTTTCTGAAGCTATTGAAACCAAAGGAATCACCAATGTTCAATCTTTTTCAGACCAAATTCCGAATGTGAATTTTACCACTTCTCAAAATATTGGTAATAATTTTATTACGGTACGAGGGATCTCTCATATCCGAAATGGAGAATCACCAATTGCTTTTGTGATCGATGGGGTTACTTTACCCGATGCAAATTTAATTAATCAAGAATTATTTGATTTAGCACTCATAGAGATTGTAAAAGGACCACAAGGAGCTTTATATGGAAAAAATGCAATAGCAGGAGCTATTAATATAGTAACCAATAAACCAACTAATCGATTTAAAAACAAAGTGGCAGCAGGATATAGTAGCGGTAATTTGTTTAAAACCCAACTATCCTCTACAGGACCCATTATAAAAGATAAGCTATTTTATAGAGTTTCAGGATCGTATAAAAAAGGCGATGGTATCATAGATAACCAAACCTTAAACAAACCCGTTGATTTTATTGAAGATTTAACGGTTCGAGGGCAGCTAAAAGCAAAATTTTCTAATACCGTCTCAGGAACCTTAACAGGGCAATTAATCGATGCAGAAGCCGGTGCAGTATATTATGCATCGCCAATTACAGATGAAACACCAGGAGATAATATTGGGAATGCGGCTCCGGATAGTTTTAATAACTATGCGGTGGTGGGTGATCAATTTGGAGTATCTTCTTTAAAAGGAGCCTATGGTAACTTAAAAATGGATTTTAACTTTGATAAGATCAAACTAGTATCCTCTACTACGTATAACAAAGGAGATAGAAATCATGTAGGAGATTTAGACTTTAGCCCTGCCGATGTACTTCGTCAAATTCAGGATAGTAATTCAAAAACTTTTAACCAGGAGTTAAAATTGAGTTCTACCAATGATATTAGTAAATTGACATGGGATCTTGGAGCTTTTTATCAAAAATCAGATAAGCTTTTGTTTACAAAAGCTACAGCAGATTTTGGTTTTTTTGCACCTCCATTTGCACCAACTGGTATTCAATCTGATTTTGCAACTTCAGACTTTACCAATAGTTATAGTACGTTTGCAGCTTTTGGGTTTTTAGATTATAAAGTATCAAATAGATTTACAGTTTCTTTGGGATTAAGATATGATAATGATGATATTTCACAGGATAATAGAACATTAAATACTAATCCAAGTAAAACAGATTCTCAGTTACAACCAAAAGTTTCACTATCATTAAAAGCTACCCAAAATATGCTCATGTACGCTAATTATGGGAGAGGATATAGGAGTGGAGGGTTTAATCAGGATAATACAGTACGATTTAGTGAAGATTATGAAGCAGAAATTACGGATAACTATGAGATTGGAATAAAAAATAGCTATTGGAATGACCGCTTTGTCTTAAACCTTTCTAGCTATTATATAGATTTTTCAAATCAACAACAATATGCATTAATTATAGGGGGAGATGGAAATATAAGAATTGGAAATTTTAATTTTCCAGAAAGTGAATCTTATGGATTCGAAGCAGATTTGAAATTAAGACCGTCTAAATATTTGGATGTCCTTGCTAGCTATGGTGTAAGTAAATCCAAAATAAATAGAGGAACATCAACAGTAAGTACAGGGGCTAATGAAGCCTTTGATGTAGCCGGAAATAATACACCACTTATTCCACAAGATAGTTATACTCTTGGTCTAGAGTCTAATTTTGATATTTCAAAGAAAATATCTTTCAACGGCAATATAACTATGAAAGGTACTGGTAAGATTTATTGGCATGAAGATAATAAAGCAGTATCATCCTCATATAATTTATTGAATGCTAGAATAGGGTTTACACTATACAACAATATATCATTAAATGTATGGGGTAATAACATATTGGATGAAGATTATATAACAGAATTTTTTGGACAAACTTTCTCAAACGGAGGAACAGATTTAGCCTGGAAAGGAAACCCAGCAACTTATGGATTGGATTTATCCTATAAATTCTAATCTGTTTTAAAAAAGCATATTTTTCATTAAATATATTTGAATTAGTTTTTAAGTCAGCACTAAAGCTACTAATCATACCTAGTTAGTAGCTTTTTTAACCAAGTAACATAAAAAAATAATAAGATATGAGAGTAGCAACTGATATAGGTGGCACTTTTACAGATCTGGTATGCCTAGAAATTGATAAAGAATCAGGCAAACCCATAGGAGTAAATGTCGCTAAATCTGATACAACGCCATCTAATTTTGAACAAGGTATTTTGGATACCATAGAAAAGGCAAAAATAGATTTAAATCAAATCAATTTTTTTGCACATGGAACAACAGTAGTAATTAATGCGCTTACAGAGCGTAAAGGAGCAAAAACAGCATTAATCACGACCAAAGGATTTAGAGATGTTTTAGAAATCGCCAGATGCAATCGTCCAGATTTATTCAATTTCAATTTTGTTAAACAGCCACCTTTTGTTCCTCGATATTTAAGATTCGAAGTGGAGGAAAGAATGAATTACAAAGGTCAGGTGATAAAAGAGCTAAATACAAGTACATTAAACTCGATCATCGCAGCATGTAAACAAGAGAATGTTCGGTCTATAGCCATATGCTTGTTACATGCATATAAAAATCCAAGGCACGAAATATTGCTAGTTGATGAGTTATCAAGATTATTTCCAGAAGTAGAAATAATAGCTTCATTTCAAGTAACGCGCGAATGGAGAGAATATGAAAGAACAAGTTCTACAGCATTATCGGGGTATGTACTTCCAATTGCAAAGAAGTATCTTAATAATCTAGAAGAAAAATTAAAGGAAAAAGGATTGAAAAACGCCCCCTATATTATGCAATCTAATGGAGGGATTACTTCAATAAATGATGTAAAGGATAATCCTATAACCATGGTAGAATCTGGACCTGCAAGTGGAGTATTTGGAGCTATTGCATTAGGAAAAGTAATTAATAGAAAGGATTTAATTGTTTTAGATATAGGAGGAACCACAGCCAAATGCGCACTGGTAGAAAATGGTCAGGTAAAAATTACTACAAACTACAAAATAGAACATTCAAGGATAGAAGCGGGATATCCCATTCAAACACCAGTAATTGATATTGTTGAAATAGGAAATGGAGGAGGAAGCATAGCCTGGATTGATGAAGGAGGTAAACTACATGTAGGTCCCAAAAGTGCCGGAGCAATGCCTGGTCCTGCTGCTTATGGACGAGGCGGTAAAAATTTGACGACAACAGATGCCAATATTTTGACAGGAAGAATTCATCCAGATTATTTTTTAGGAGGAGAATTACAACCTGATTATTCAAGTATTGAAGAAGCTTCAAAACCTTTATGCAAGTCATTAAAAGGAACAAAAGAAGATATTGCCAAAGGCATTCTTCGTATAGCTAATGCTAATATGATAAATGCTCTAAAACTCATCTCTGTAAATAAAGGATATGATCCAAGAGATTTTGCAATGGTAGTTATTGGAGGAGGAGGAGCCATGCATGGAGCAGATTTGGCAAGAGAACTTCAAATATCTGAGCTTATCATTCCTCCTCATGCCGGTGTGTTTTCAGCATTCGGTATGTTAATGTCAGACATACGAAGAGATTATATTAGAACTAACGTGTTGACTCTAGTACAAAAGCAAAGACATAATATTCAATCGGTATTTGCTGAAATGGAAAACGAGGCACTAAATAATTTCAAAATAGATGGCTATACCCGAGAAAATATAACATTTACTTATTATACCGATTTACGTTATGCAGGGCAAGAACATTATGTAAAAGTCCTTCTGTCAGATTTCGATAACGATACACCCTTAGAAGCCATTATCGAGTATTTCCATAAAGAACATAAAAAGCAATATTCCTTTGAATTGGATACTACAGTAGAATTAGTCAATTTTCATTTGGTCGCAGAAGTTGAGGTCGATAAACCCGATTTTCCAAAGATGAAAAATACTGGTAAAGCAATTGAAGATGCAATATTTGACAATAAAGAAGTGGATTTTGATGATTTAGGTATTCATAATACTCCTTTCTACCATAGAGATTTGTTAGAACCTAAGATGACCATTCAAGGACCCGCCATTATTTCAGAAAAAGCAACTACCACTGTAGTTACACCCATGCATGTAGTACATATAGACGAATATGGAAATCTAATTTTAACATTACAAAAAGCATAGTTATGGAAAAATTCACATTAGAAATAATTCAGGATGCGCTAGTGGCAGCAGGAGATGAGATGTTTAAAACCTTAGAACGCACCAGTATGAGTCCTATTATTTATGAATCACTGGATTATGCAGTAGGGATAACAGATACTAAAGGAGAATTGCTAGCTCAAGGTAATGGGGTAACAGCATTTTTGGCTGCTTTGGATTCTGTGGTTAGAGCAACATTAGAAAAATATAATGAAACCACCTCGCTAAAAGAAGGAGATGTGATCATTGCCAATACACCCTATGCTGGTGGAGGTACTCACTTATCAGATGTTTCTATTGTATATCCTGTTTTTTACGATAAAAAGCTAGTTGCTTTTACTGTGAATAAAGCCCATTGGACAGAGCTTGGAGGGACATTTCCTGGCTCGGTTTCGACAGTTGCCACAGAAATTTATCAAGAAGGTTTGCATTTCCCATTTATCAAAATAAAATCTGAAGGAGTGTTTAATGAAGCTGTTATCGATATGATAAAGGCTAATGTACGGTTACCAGATAGTACTCTGGGTGATTTGTATGCCGGAATTGCAGCTGCAGAGGTGGGATCCAAACGTGTAATTTCAATTATTGAGAAATATGGATTAGAAACATACAAGAAAGCAAAAAATGATTTTTTGGCGTATGGAGAGCGCATGTGTATTGAAGCCTTAAAAGAAATTCCGAATGGAGTGTATGAAGGTGAAACCTCTATCGAAGATAATGGTTTTGGAGAAGGTCCTTTTCCTATAAAAGCAAAAGTAACTGTTACCGACACAGAATTTATAGCCGATTTTAATGGCTCACACCCACAGGTAAAAGGAGCTACCAATTTAGCTTTTAGCGGGTTGGTTACTGGTTGCAGAAGCTTGTTTAAAGCAATTACTACGCCCCGTATGGATGCAAATGGAGGAGCATTTAGACCGATGAAAGTACTTTGTGAACCAGGAACTATTGTAAGTGCAGAAGCCCCTTCGGCAGTTTCTGTTTATTATGAGGTACTCATTACCTCCATTGATCTGCTATGGAAAATATTGGCACCAATTATCCCTGATAAACTACCGGCAGGTCATTTACGATCAGTATGTGCTACGTTTATTTCGGGAACTCATCCTGATACCAATCAATTCTATATTCAGGCAGAGCCACTTGCAGGGGGGTGGGGAGCCTCTGCGACTCACGATGGCAATCGAGGTCAGCTGTCTTGCGGTAGTGGCGAATCCTATAACATTCCAATAGAAATCAGAGAAATGCGATATGGTATACAGGTAGAACAATATGCATTTCATAATGAAGGGGGCGGCTATGGAGAATTTCAAGGAGGTAATGGACAGTATTTAGATTATAAGATCATATCAGATGGAGCTCATGTGACCGCAGCATTTCTTGGAGAAAAAACAAAAACATGGGGTATGAATAAGGGACATGATGGTTCCTATAACTATTTTATGATTATCAGGAAAAATGGTACCAAAGAACGACATAGTCTTGGAACAAATATTTATTTAGAGAAAGGAGATATTGTAAGATGTGTTACTGCTACTGGAGGAGGCTATGGTAATCCAAATGATAGACCTAAAGAACAGGTATTATCAGATGTAAAAAATGGATATATCACTAAAAAAGAAGCACAGGAATTTTATCACATAAAAAAATGAAGAACACACAAAAAATAATGTATCTAAATCCAATAGGATTCGATAGCTACGATTCTTTTTTTGCAAATATGATACGTGAAAACAAATTCTCCAATACAGAGGTTCATGTAGTATCACTAAATGCAGCTGTTGGTTTAATGGATAATTTAGAATATAGAACATATAATTCATTAATAGCTACAGAACTAATAAAGGCAACTAGGCAAGCATCCTTAGAAGAGTTTGATGCTTTGATTATAGGCTGTTTCTATGACCCTTTTTTATTAGAAGCTCGAGAAATTTCTGGAGATATGGTCGTAGTAGGTCCCTGCCACTCTTCTATAGAGATTGCATTAAGATTATCTAATAAATTCTCTGTCATAATAGGACAAAAAAAATGGGAACATGAAATGCATACTGCTATAAATGAGTATGGTTATAGTGAACATTTAGCATCTTTTAGGAGTGTTGGCATGACAGTCTCTCAATTTCAGGAAGATCATAAATTAACAGAGCAAAAACTGATTGAAGCTACTCAATTAGCTATAGAAAAGGATGGGGCAGAATCTATAATACTAGGGTGTACTTTAGAGTTTGGGTTCTATGAAAAAATTCAGAATATGTTGCGTATCCCAGTGATAGATCCTTCAATCGCAGCATTAAAACAAGCCGAACAAGCGGCAATTTTGAAAAACAAATATAGTTGGAAACCATCAAGAAAATGGAGCTGTCAGGCACCTTCAGAACAAGACATAAAACGGTTTCAATTATTTGACAAAGAGTTTGAGTTTGGAAACAGGTTAATTATTAGCGAGTGACTATGAATATTTTGGATGTAACATACCCGTCTGGAAAGAAGAAAGATTATTTAAAAGAACTATTTATTCATAGAGAAGAAAGTTTTGATCTTCAGTTTGGAACTGTTTTCCTAAAAAAAGGCACCCGAATACCAGAAGAAGGATTTACACATCATGATCAAAAGAAAATTGTATTGCTGGTAGATGGTAAAATAAAAATTTTACTCGAAGAGAACCTCAGTATGGATAGATATTTACATGCAGGGCAATTGTTTATAGTAGACTACTTTGAAGGTCATGGAGGGATCGTAATCGAGGACGCCAAATTAGTTTTTGTGCTATTTGGTAAAAAAAATAACGAATTATGAAATTAAAAAAGATTACCTATCCTAAAATAAAAGAACATTATAATAATGAATTGTTATCCCATACAAATAAAGGAATAACCACCACGCTGGGCACAGTTTTTCTAAAAAAGGGCACTCGAATACCAGAAGAAGGATTTTCCTGTCATCCATTTAATGAGGTATCTATTATTACCAAAGGTTGCATTGAAATGCTAAATAAAGACGGAAGCGTTTTGGCATATTTAAAAACGGGAACAGCTATCTATATAAATGCGTTAGAACCTCAAGCCGGAAATGTACTTGAAGACACCAAGTTAATATATGTTTTAAATCAAAAAAGTGAAGAATGAAAGCTATACGATTTCATAAAACAGGAGGTCTAGAAGTGTTACAGTTCGATGATATAGATATTCAAAAACCTAAGGAAAGTGAAGTGCTGTTTAAAGTTAATGCCTTTGCACTTAATCAGGCAGATATTCTGTTCATTAATGGGATGCATTATACACAGCCCAATTTCCCTTCACGTATTGGTTCTGAAGCAACAGGAAAAGTTATTGAAGTTGGTGATAAAGTCACAAAGTTTAAAAAAGGTGATAAAGTAACATCCATACCATTTTATACTCGAGAATATGGAGTTCAAGGTGAGTATGCTACTGTACCTGAACAGTATTTAACCAACGTGCCAAATAGTTATACTGTTGAGGAAGCTACGTCTTTTTGGATGCAATATCTAACAGCATACTACGCACTATTTAAATTAGGGAAAGTAAAAAAAGGAGATTATGTTTTTATTCCTGCAACATCAGGAACTGCTGGGCAAGGAGCGTTAAAAATAGCAAAAGATGCAGGAGCTATTGTTATAGGATCAACAAGGACTCAGAGGAAAAAAGAATGTATACAAAACCTAGGAGCAGATGTTGTTATTGTTACAAAAGAAGAAAATACGTTAGAAAAATTAAAGGAAATAACTGGTCATAAGGGAATAAAGTTTGTTTTTGACCCTATAGGAAGTACAGAGTTCAATCAGCAGTATATGGATGCTCTTTCTTTTGGAGGATCCGCTGCTATTTACGGTTTATTAAGTGGAGAGTTCCCAACTTTTCCATTGCTAGACTTGGTGCGAAAAAATACAAACCTCTATGCATATTCTATGTTCAATCATGTAATGAATAAAAATCAATTACAAGAAGGGGTGAGTTATGTATTAGAAAGAATACAAAAAGGAAAATTAAAACCATTAGTTGATAACGTTTTTGATTTTAAAGATACTGTAGAAGCATATAAATATATGCTCTCTAACAAACAAATGGGAAAAATAGTAGTAAGAATTGATCATTAATTATGGATAAAAATCAAAATACAACAAAATGGTTTAGTCTTGCAGGAGTTTGGTTTGGTGGCATAGTAAGTGTACCTGCTTTACTCGTTGGAAGCACATTGATAGCGTCTCTTTCTTTAAACAAATCTCTTTGGGCAGGTTTGATAGGGTTTAGCTTTGTAGTGTTTTTTATGTCTTTGTTAAGTATTGCCGCAGTAGACAAAAGAAAAACTACAGTATCATTAGCATCAAGTAGTTTTGGGGATAATGGTGCCAAAATAATAGTAGGATTGGTCATTGGATTATCTACTTTAGGATGGTTTGGGATTCAAAGTAATATTGCCGGGGCTTCTTTTTCCAAAATAGTGATCGAAATGAATGGTCCCGAGATTCCTGTATGGATATCTTCGGTTTTTTGGGGAGTGATTATGGTTCTTACTGCAGTATTTGGGTTTAAGTATTTAAAATGGCTTAATTACTTGGCAGTTCCAGCTATCATTTTATTGCTGACATATGGATTGGTCGTTACTTTTAAAACTCATAGTTTGTCTGATGTTTTAAATTTTTCTCCTAAGGAGGAAATGCCCTTATTACAAGCCATAGGTTTTACCATTGGTTTTATATCTGTAGGTGGAGTAATAGCACCAGATTACAATCGCTTTGCAGAAACAAAAAAAGATGCCATTTTGGGATCTATTTTGGGAATTATTCCTTCAGCTTTAAGCTTGTTGGCAATAGGGGCAATATTTGCTATCACGCAGGGAACTTATGATATTGTTGAGATATTTTCGACTTTAGGATTTCCTTTTTTCGCCATGTCTATCCTTATTCTGGCTACATGGACCTCTAATGTGATGAATGTATATTCTTCGGGTTTGGCATTTAACGGTCTATTAAAACTTGAAGATGATTTTCGATCCAAAACAACATTGGTCGTAGGACTCATAGGTATTCTATTAGCTGCTATAGGAGTACTGTCTCATTTTATGAATTTTATTACAATATTAACCATAACTATTACACCGATCGCAGGAGTAATGATTTCAGATTATTACCTATCCAAAACCTATACAGAAGATGTGAAAAAGGTAAATTGGAAAGGAGTAATTTCTTGGATGATTGGTGTGATACTAATGTTAACAATGACTTCTCAAATTAAAAACATATTGGGAATCGTCATTTCGGCGATTACTTATTATATACTTCAAAAACTAACGGATAATGAGAAAAATAAACAATAAAGATATTGAATATATTGCCATGGGATCTACCGTTTTAGGAACGGGAGGAGGTGGCGATCCATACATAGGAAAATTACTGGCAAAAGAAGCAATTAATAAATATGGAGAGGTAGATCTGATACATGCTGATGAGCTAAATGATGGTGCACTGATCGTACCTATTGCCGCATTTGGAGCACCAATGATTTTGGTAGAGAAATTGTTCTCTGGAGATGAGTTTCTGAAAGCGTTTGAAATGATGGAAAATTACCTCGGAAGAAAAATTGATGCTGTGATGCCAGCAGAAGCAGGGGGGCTTAATGGAGTAATTCCTTTTTCAATAGCTGCTCAAAAACAAATCCCACTAGTTGATGCTGATGGTATGGGTAGGGCATTTCCAAGATTAGAAATGGTAACATTTACACTACATAATATCCCTGTATCTCCAATTACTCAAGCAGATGAAAAAGGAAACAAAAATGTATACCATACTATTGATAATACTTGGGGAGAAACACTTGTTGGAGCCACTGCTATTCAAATGGGAGGGAGTTGTGCTATTGGTTGTTATCCTATGAGCGGTAAACAGGTGAAAAAAGCCGCAGTTCACGGGATTGTATCATATGCCCAGACTCTTGGAGAAGCAATTCTGAATGCAAAAGCAGTAAATCAAAACCCGTTGGACTCTTTAATCAAAAAAGCATCAGCTATCAAATTGTTTACAGGAAAAGTAAGCAATATAAAGATTAAAACAGAAGGAAGGTGGAATAAGGGGCTCTGTGAGATTATGGGATTAGAGGATGATCAAGGTTCTCAAATGGAATTGGATTTTCAAAACGAGTTTTTAATGGCTAAAAAAGATGGGAAGCCTGTAGCAATTACTCCAGATCTCATCGTACTTATTGATGCAGAAAACGCACAACCTATTACTGCAGAAACTATTCAGTATGGGACTAGAGTAGTAGTCCTGGGGATGAAAGCAGATAGGCAATGGCGAACACCACAAGGGATCGAATTAGGAGGACCTCAAAAGTTTGGATATCAAGAAAAATATATTCCAGTTGAAGAATTAAATAAAAAGGCACAAAATGTACTATAAAATAGGAGTAGATGTTGGGGGGACAAATACAGATGCAGTATTGGTATCCCATGATAATAAAATACTATCAAAAACAAAACAAACCACTACACTAGATATTGGTAGTGGTATTGCACATGCTATCGAGAAGGTTATTGCAGAAGACAATATTGAGAAAGAAAAAATTAGATATATAATGTTGGGGACTACCCATTGTACTAACGCACTTGTAGAACGCAAAGAATTAAATAAAGTTGGAGCTATTCGGATAGGGTTACCTGCCAGTAGTGCAATACCAACAATGGCAGATTTTCCTGACGACCTAAAAGAGCTTTTGGGGAAACAGATATACATGGTGCATGGAGGTTATGAATTTGATGGAAGATTAATTAGCCCTTTAAAAGAAGATGAGGTTAAAGAGTGTCTTCTTAAAATGAAGGGAGAAGTTGAATCTTTGGCAATTACCGGTGTTTTTTCTAAAACGCTACCAGATCAAGAGCTGCAAGTAGCCAGTTGGGCTAGAGAAATACTTGGCGATAGAATAAGAATAAGTTGTTCTCACCAGGTAGGAGGGTTAGGGCTATTAGAACGTGAAAATGCTACTATCCTAAATGCAGCTTTACAAGGAGTTGCAACAAAAATGGTGAATGCGTTCAAAAAAACCGTGAACGATTTAGGTCTGTCATCCCAATTATTTATAGGGCAAAATGATGGCACACTTATGTCTCTAAAGCATGTGCAAGACTTTCCTGTACTTACTATTTCTTCTGGACCAACCAATAGTATAAGAGGAGCAGGAGCATTATCAAAGGTTGATAATGGGATTGTGATTGATGTAGGAGGAACAACTTCTGATGGCGGTGTATTGATAAATTATTTTCCAAGAGAAAGCACACAAGCGGCTCAAATCGGAGGTGTACTTACTAATTTTAGAATGCCAGATGTTGTAGCTGTTGGTATTGGAGGAGGAACGATTGTTAGATTTGAAAAAGGAGAATGTGTATTAGGTCCTGATTCAGTAGGATATATGTTGAAAGAAAAGGCTATTTCCTTTAATGGAAATATAATAACACTTTCTGATTTTTTTATAGCTGAAAACCAATTGATAATAGAGGGAACAAGAGGTTGTGAGGAGATTAAAAATAAGATTTTCCAAATGGTAGGTATTCCTTACTCAGTTATATTAGAAAAGGTAAGAAATACAATTCAATTGAAAATCGAAAAATTAGTAGATAAATTAAAAACAGATGCCAAAGATATTCCTGTTGTAGCTTGTGGTGGCGGTGCTTTTTTGCTACCCAGAGAGATAACAGGAGCTTCAGAGGTTATTTTTACTGAGCATATGGAAGTAGCAAATGCTTATGGAGCATGTATTGCTCAAATTAGTAGTGAAGAAGAACTATTGATAAATACACTACAAAAAGATGAAAAACAAGCGCTCCAGGAATTACTATCCAACACAAAAAAACAATTGTTAGATAATGGAGCTTCAGAAAATAGTATTCATATTTTGACAAAAGAATCAATTCCCTTGGCATATCTTCCAGGTACTGTAAAATTGAAAGTGAAGCTTTGTGGAGATTTGATTGTTTAAATGATATCAGTCTTATTTTAGCTTTAAAAAAAACTTAAGATAGTATAATGTTATAAAAAAACAAACTCTCTGTTTTATATGATAACAGAGAGTTTGTTTTAAAACCATAAATAGATACTAAATAAATGCTTATGAATGGGTTTATTCGATATAAGGAACTTCTCCTTGTGCTAGTTTTAATCGAGTCCATAGATTCATATTAATCACGATTGCAGCAATTTCGGCAATTTGAATTTCAGAAAAATACTGAGTCATAGCATCGTGGTACTCTTGAAAGTTTTTATGAGTACCCTTTGTTAAAACATCGCAATAAGCCAGCGCGGTTTTTTCTTTTTCGGTAAACAAATTACTATTCCACCAGGAAGAAATATTATCTACTTTTGCTTCAGGGATTCCGATTTCTCTTGATGTTTTGGCATGTAATACAATGCAGTAAGCACATTCGTTTTTTTGAGCTACGCGCAAACGTAATAATTGTGCCAAGATTTTATCTGTTTTTAAATCTGCGGTATACCCAAACGCTTTTGCCATTTGTTTTGCAATACCCAAAAAAGGGGTGCTATCTGGATTAAACCTGATGTTTTTAAATTTTACGATACTCATAGTTGGTTATAATTTTAGAATAAATGATATAAATTAAATAAAAGTTCCAAACCGCTCAAAATGACAGGTATATCCATTTGGTTTTTTTGCCAGGTAATCCTGGTGTTCTGGTTCAGCAGGCCAGAATGTTGAATAAGGCTCTAAGGTTGTTACAGCTTTTGCTTCCCATTTGTTTGAAGCATCAACGATTTTAATAACCTCTTCTGCAATTTCTTTTTCTTCATCATTTTGAAAAAATATAGCCGATCGATAGCTAGAACCTCTATCGTTTCCTTGTCTGTCTATAGTGGTTGGATTATGAATTCTAAAGAAATAATCCAAGAGTAGCTTAAACGAAGTTTCTTCTGGGTTATAGGTGATTTCGATCCCTTCTGCATGTCCAAGGTGATTTCTATAGGTGGGATTATCATTTTCTCCCCCCATATAACCGACTTCTGTATCTACTACACCCGGTCGTACTCTAAAAAGATCTTCCATTCCCCAGAAACAACCGCCAGCTATATATGCTTTTTTGTAATTGTTCATTTTATTTTGCTTTTTTTAGTTCTTAATTCTTTTTGCAATACAATTTAAATAGGTTAGCTACCTTTATCTTTTAGTAAGGTTACATTTTTTAGAAAATGTATAACTTTATCTTCAGGCATTTCACATGGTTTTAGTAGGTTTTTACTACTGGTGATGTAATAATTTAGACTTATAAAGTCATTGCCTTGTAATTCCTCTCCAAAAATTTTAAAGGATTTCCCATCATTAAAAGTCTCTTTTGTGATACTATATTTTTTGTTATTATATTTTCCTTCAGAATACCCTTCTGGTATATTTTTAATGATTTTTAAAACTGGATTTTCATCACTATCGTCTTTTACTATTTTATTGCTAGACAGTATAATTTTGCCATGCCCAAAGTGAGCAAAAAATTTCTTGCAGTAGACAATAAGTGTTTTCATCTCTACAAGATCATTGATATGATCTATTGTAAAGTTTTCTGTAAAGACCCCATCTGGTAGAGAAGATATAAATCGAATATTATCTTCAGCTATTTTTCCATCTGGGTCTTTACCAAATACAATTCTGACATCGGGAGCTCCAGTTGCTACCCAAAAATCGATGAGTTGTAATTGGTAAGATTTGTCCTCTAGCTCGACAATTTGTGCATTACCTTTGGCTTCAGGACCTTGTATTGTGGCGGTGGCTATAATTTTCATGAGTTTAATTCACAGCTTCGATTGTAAACGTATTCCCGTTAAATGTAAACGTATCTCCTGCTTTTTTGCCTTTTAAAGATTGATAAATAGGTGCTTGGACAGAAATACCGATAAAATCTCTACCATCTATATTAAAATGTGATTTAGACACAGCAACAATCATACAACGACCATTTACATTTACCACGGCTCCTGGTTTCACGACATCTGTTGACTCAAATGATATCTTGTTAATCGTCTCCAAGTGTTCTGCATGCACATGTGCTTGTTCTTCTAATTGGTCAGAAATTTCAATACTTTGTCTATGATGAGATTGATCATCATCATCTACAACATCATTTTTTTGAAGTAAATTACCCGTTAAAAACTCTTCATATTTGACTTCTGCTTCAGTAATATGATGCTTTTCTAATTCAATTAATGCTTGTTTTAATTTGTTTTTATCCATCTTGTTTTTTTATTAGTTAATGTTTTTACGAGCTACAAGAAAGCATTGAACAACCTACTTTATGACGGGCCCATTCTGGTCGTTTTACAAACCATTTTTGATTTTCGGGTTGTTCATCATATGGGTTTTTAAGTAGTTTAAATAACTGATCTATTAATTCATAATCTCCTTTGTTTGCATTATCTATGGCTAATTGTGCCATATAATTACGCAATACGTATTTGGGATTTGTGAGATTCATTTTTTCTTTTCGTTCTTCAAAGGCTACTTGCTCTTTTTTCAATCGTTCTTCATAGTTTTTGAACCAATTCTCCCAACGACTCTTAATAGCGTTTGAAACTTCATCATAGACATAAAAAGCATCTTCGATAACATGTATTCCATCAGAAGAGTTTTCTGGATAGAAATTGCTTAAGTTTCTGAAGAAAATAGTCATGTCTGTTTCTGTAAGCTGTAATATTTCTTCTAAATCAAAAATTAATGCTACATCTTCATCTCGTTGTATAAACAACCCTAATTTATCACGCATCATGTTTATGTATGCTTCTTGCGCTTTTGTAGTATAAGTTGTTAAGATAGCTTCTAGTCCTTCTGCTTCTCCAATCAAAGGGTATAACGCATTTGCCAATTGATACAAATTCCACAGTCCGATATCTAATTGTTGTCCATACCGATAGCGTTTAAACTGGTTATCGGTTGTATTGGGCGTCCAATTATGATCATAACCTTCTAGCCAGCCATAAGGGCCATAGTCTATCGTTAATCCCAAAATTGACATATTATCAGTGTTCATTACCCCATGGACAAAACCAACACGCTGCCATTGGATGAGCATTTCGAGAGTTTTGTCAAAAACTTCTTTGAAAAACTGCAAATAAATCTCTTTAGAAGCTTCTCCTAGATGGCTGAAATGGTGTTTAATAGTGTAATCAACCAAAGTTTTTAAGGTCTCTGTATCTTGTCTTGCAGCAAATATCTGATAGTTGCCAAAGCGCAAAAATGACTCAGCTACCCTACAAACAATGGCTCCTTTTTCGTAACCAGGATTTCCATCATAGAGTACATCTCTTAAAACCTGATCTCCAGAAAGCCCCAATGATAGTGCTCTAGTTGTAGGAACACCCAGATGATACATCGCTTCACTACATAAATATTCTCTTATCGAGGATCGCAATACTGCAAGACCGTCTGCTGTACGAGAGTAAGGTGTTTCTCCAGCACCTTTAAGCTGTAAAGCCCAGTTCTTATTATTATGAGTTACTTCAAAAAGATTTATAGCCCGACCATCACCTAATTGCCCTGCCCAGTTCCCAAATTGATGCCCTCCGTAGCACATTGCATATGGTTTTGTGTCTTGCATTACTTTATTTCCGGTAAAAACCTTTAAAAAAGAAGAAGACTCAGTATCTTCTTCTGTTAATCCCAATGCGTCCATCATTTCTGATGAGGTATGCACAATACTTGGATTAAGGGTTTGTTTTGGGTTAACATAAGAAAAACAGGCCTTTGTTACTTGCCTTCGAGTATTTTCTATAATAGGATCCGCAGGTAATTCCTTATTAAATATGTCTTGTATGTTTAATTTCAAAATATCTTTTTTATGTTATATGTAGTTTATGTATCAGTAAGATATACATCTTACTACGGTAATACAATCTCATTTACATTTTTTACTAATATTTTGGTTTACAAAATATCATTAATTTCTAACAGTTCTTGTGCTGTTCTCTTTTCACCAGTGGTAAACAAAGCATAAATTAAGTTATTCATCACACGTTTTATTATATCTAGCTTAGTTGCGGCTAGATTTGATTTATCACTAGGATTATAATTAGCCATTTTTAGCATAGAGTTAAAATCAATATCATTTAAAATCCGACCGTTATTAAAAGGATCTATATAAAAATCTATATGATCCATTATAGAAAGGTCTGTATCTTTTTTAGTGTTGTAGTCTGAACTAACAAACCCTAAAATAAAATGACCTGGAGAATTAATCCCTATTAAAGGAATGTTTAATTTCTCTGCAACCAAAAGGTAGATAATAGATAAGCCTATTGGATTACCAATTTTATTTTCTACAACCTTATTAATAAACGAATTATTGATTCCTGAATAGTCCCGTATGTTCCCATTAAAACCAAAATCATATAAAACCACTTGGTTTAGTGCATGCGCTATTTCAAGATTTGTTTTTCCTTCTATTTGTTCTTTTAGAACAGTAGCTATATCATTGATAATCCTATCTACGTCTGCAACCCGAAGGTTAGGATAGCCATATTTTGCAATATGTAATAATCCATTTAGCAAATTGGTCCTATTAAAATCTTTCCAATCTACAAGGTCTTTTTCTAGATTTTGTAATTTTAGAATATCTAATATTTTTGCAATACGTTCTTTTTGAAGGTTGTTATTGCTTTCATCAAAAGCGGTTTGCAAATGAGTTATTCCGTCTTCTCCAAGTGCGATAATGGTTTGGTTAATTTCCTTAAAAATGATCTCGCTTGGATCTTCTAACAAACTAATAAGTGCTTTAATACTAGAATGATCTAACGTTTTCATACGAATGTCCTTTCTTTTTATTCGATTATATTTTTCCAGTGATTACTTCTGTTTTTAACAGCTTTTATGTAAGAACAGACGGCCACAGCTTTGTAGCCTTCTGCAGTGAGTTTTTCGAATGTCTTTAGTACAAGTTCTTTGCCGATACCTCTTCCTCTTAAATTATGAGGTACTTCGGAGTGTACCAAATACATTTTGTCGTTTTTTATAACATATTCTATTTTGGCTTCTTCTCCATTAATATCTAAAGTGAACTTTTTAAGATCTTTATTATGTTGTATCTCTAACATACTCGGTATTAGTTTATGCATCCATTTTAATAATTCATCTTTGTAGGGGTTACGCAGTTTTTTTTGCCCTATAGTGATAGTCGGAAAATTAAGCTTATGATTAGAATAAAGATTACGTAGTTCTTCTGCATAATCATCATTTTCTATAACATCCATAAATTTATATGGCAACCCGATGTCATCTAATAAAACCTGATAATAGTGTGTTTTCAGACATCCTTTTTCCCCATATAATTTTATTTCAGGAATATTTCGTATCATTATTTTACACTTTTTAAAACTTGTATGGCAGCATCTGCGTTGAGATGAAAATCTGCAAAAACTACATTGTTTTTTTGATCTATTAATATGAACCATGGTGTACCACCAGTTTGATAATTGGTCATGATATTAGATCTTGATTTTCCATCGTCTCCGGCATCGTGAGCAAAAGGAATTTTTAAATCATATTTTTTTTGAGTTTCTATCATTTTGTCATAGGTATTGGCATGGTGTCCTTCAAAAACAGTTTGTATAGCGAGAAAAACAACTTTGTCATTACCTTCTAATGCATTGACCATTTTTTTTAGGTCAGGCAATCCTTTACTGTGACAGCCAGGGCACCAACTCTGAAAGCAGTACACAACCTTAAATTTACCTTCAAAATCAGATAGCTTTATAGGGTCTATTTTGTTTCCATCTTCATTAACCCAATCTTTTACATGAAATTCTGGGGCTTCAAATACTTTTTTTTCCATGATTTTATTGCTTTTTATTCTGTTGTCATCTATTTCCTTAACCCTAATTGGTTTTCAATAATACAAAAGAGAGGAACCATTGGCTCCTCTCTTTTGTATTTGAGTCTGGAACCTTAAAAGTTTCTACATACTAACAGGTTTTAGTTTGTCTGCATGCATTTTACGGATTTTGTCTAATTTTGGCGTAATCATAACACTACAATAGCCTTGAGACTGGTTGTTTTTGTAATAGTTCTGATGATAATCTTCGGCAGCAAAAAAAGTTTCTGCAGGGCTAATTTCTGTTACAATTTTGTCTTCATAATAAGGTGCTAATTGTTTTACAACTTCTGTTGCGATTTCCTTTTGTTTCTCATTATGATAATAGATTACAGAACGATACTGGTTTCCTACATCTGCTCCCTGACGGTCAAGTGTTGTTGGATTATGGCCCGTCATAAATATAACTAATAAATCTTCGTAGCTAATTATATCTGGATTAAAAGTAGCCATTATTACTTCTGCATGACCTGTTTTTCCTGAGCATACTTCTCTATAGGTTGGGATCCCGGGTACGGTGCCTCCGGTATATCCAGAAGTAACTTTTTCTACTCCATTTATTTCATTAAATATAGCTTCGATACACCAAAAACACCCACCACCTACGGTTATTGTTTCTGAGTTTTTAGTTTTCATCTGTATTCTCCTTTTCTGTTTGTAGAGTCATTGACTCAGAATTAATACAATACCTTAATCCGCTTGGCTCTGGACCATCGGGAAATACGTGCCCCAAATGGGCGTCACATGTATTACACATTACTTCAACCCGAACCATGCCAAGAGATGAATCTTTTTCATATTTGATAGCATTCTCTTTAATTGGCTCTGTAAAGCTTGGCCATCCAGTACCCGAGTTGAACTTAATTGTAGAATCAAACAAAGGTGTATCACAACATATACAATTGTATTTTCCAGCATCATAGATACTACAAAGTGCTCCGGAATGTGGACGTTCGGTTCCTTTTTTTCTGGTAATTCTAAATTGTTCTGGAGTTAATAATTCTCTCCATTCCGCTTCAGTTTTTTCAACACGACGATCTGGTGTTGGGTTGCCATTTACACTAAAATTAATAACATTTTTCCAGGTTAGCATATCAATATCCTTTCTTTTACAATTACATTACAAATTTACGTCCTAACAAGACTTTATCGGCTGTTCATTCTTCCTTTAAACTTATACATTTTACTCATCAATTATAGCTTTATCATAAAAATAAGGATTATTTTTTCTTAATAATTTAACAAAAAATAAATTCTATCTAGAAGATAAAATAATAATACGTCTACAAATTAATAAGTTCTTGGATTAATTACTATTTAAGTTAAGATTGTAGAATCTTCTGAAACCTCCCATTTTATAAAGAGTATTGGAGTAATTACAATTTTAGACAAAGGTTATACGTTAGTTATTTCTTATATCTAAAAAATAGATTCCACAAAAATTTGTTTCTTTAACATAATTTTACACATACAGAATATAACTTAATAATTTAATGAATCTCATAATTGAAGAAATTAAAAAAGGAAATAGAGAAGTTTTTAAGAATTTTTTTAATAAAAATTATGCAGATTTGGTGATTTATGCCAATGGCTACCTGTTTGATCAACAGGTTAGTGAAGATTTAGTGCAAGATGTTTTTATCTATATATGGGAGAACGCAAATGGTATAAATATTAAATCTTCACTAATGGGGTATGTGCATTCAATGGTAAAGAATAGATGTCTAAATTATTTAAAGTCTATTAAAATAACAGATAATATTGAAATTCTTGATTTCAATATTAACCTAATCACAGAGCACAAATTTGAATCGGCATCAGATGGTGATAAAAAAATAGTGTACCATCAAATATTAAAAATTGTAGATTCTTTACCAGATAAAATGAAAAAAGTGGTTAGGTTAAAATTTCTACATAACTACAAATACAAAGAAATTGCAGAAGAACTAGGGGTTTCGATAAATACAGTTAAAACTCAATTAAAAAGAGCAAAAACTAAAATTAAAGAAGCTATTATATTGTTACTTATTCTTTTAGAATTATATAATTAAAACATTCTTTTTTTTCGAATTATATTGAGTTAATAGTTTTTTATTTAAAATTGTTTAACGTTTTGTCACCCATTTTTAATTTAAGATTGTCTATTAAGAAAAAAGGCAATTAGATATTAGATGGAGTTTAGACTAATCATAAAAAAACTTAATAATTCACTCACTAACGAGGAAAGAATACTATTTGATAAATGGTATAATGAATCGATAGAGCATTCCAATTATTTTAACAAAGTTCAAAAAAGTTATTCAAAAGCTATTGATTTTGTGGATATAGAGAAAGGGTGGATTGATTTAAACTCAAAACTTCAGGATAGAGATCAGGTAAGAATCAAGAAATTTGCGTATTGGAAATATGCCGCTGCCGCTGCAATAATAGTTTTAATTTCCCTTCCTTTTGTGTTTAAAGATACACTTTCTAATTTTCAGAATACACCAGAAGTTGTTCAGGAAACGATAGTTTCTGGTTCTGATAAAGCAATTCTGACTTTAGAAAATGGAGATCAGGTCGAGATTGAAAAAGGTAAGCCTTTTACTAATTCATTGGTGAAAAGTAACGGAGAAAACCTCGTTTATAATAATGAGAACAAGGGCAACTCAAAAAAAGTAATATATAATTATTTAACTATCCCAAGAGGGGGGCAATTCTATGTTCAATTATCTGATGGTACTAAAGTATGGCTAAACTCAGAATCTAAATTAAAATATCCAGTAAGCTTTAATTCGAGTAAATCCCGAGAAGTTGAACTTTTGTACGGCGAAGCTTATTTCGATGTCTCTCCAAGTTCTAACCATGATGGATCTGTTTTTAAAGTAATTACCAAGTCTCAAACACTACAAGTCTTGGGTACAGAGTTTAATGTGAAGTCGTATGAGGAAGATATTAGTGTTCTTACCACTTTAATAGAAGGTAAAGTGAATATTGAGAATGGAAATTCAAACGAAATACTAAAACCAGGTTTTCAATCTAATGTTAAAACCAATGATAATAAAATTCATCTCGATAAAGTAGACGTTAATAGTGTGATAGCATGGAAGAATGGCTTTTTTAGTTTTGAAAAACAATCTTTGGATGAGATGCTAAAAGTGCTCTCCAGGTGGTATGATTTTGAGATAATATATCAAGATAAACAAAAGAAAGATTTAGTTTTTTCTGGAGTACTAAAAAGAAAAAGTAGCATTAGAGAATTACTGGTAAATATTCAAAAAACAGAAAAAGTAGAATTTGAAATAAAAGACAAACAAATCATCGTTAAATAAAAAAAGTGGAAAGAGCTAATGCCTGGAAAGTAGTAACTCAATCCACTCTAACTTGAATTAATTAAAACAATGTTTAACTAAACCAAATGCGAATTTATGAAATTTAAATTTACTATCGCTTCTTGTTGTTATAACAAGAGGCTATACAAAGTAATTATGAGGGCATTTTTATTTTTATTTTGTTCAGCGACTTTCGCTTTTAGTCCTAGCAAAGGGTTTTCTCAAAATGCTCGGATTAAAATCAATTCTGACAGGATTATATGTATCGAAGAAATTTTTGAGTTGATTAAAAAACAGACGAAGTATGAATTTATTTATGACGTAAATACGATTCTTGATGCTCCTACTGTTACTGTAAAAAAAGGAGTAATTAAAGCCAAGAAACTCCTTAAGATGGGTTTAAAACCCATTAATTCTACATACGAATTTTCAAACAACACTATTATTGTTAAATCAGAAAAAAAGGATATCCTTCCTATGGATAATAAAATCCAGACAGTTTCTATAGAGGGTAAAGTTTCAGATGCCAAAGGTCCTTTGCCAGGTGCAAGTATAGTGGTTAAAGGGACATCCAAGGGCGCTCAAACAGATTTTGATGGGAATTATGTATTAACTGATGTTCCTGAAGATGCAGTATTAGTATTTAGTTATGTAGGTTTCGTTACACAAGAAATAAATGTTTCTGGGCAAACAAAAATTGATGTTGTACTCGTTGAAGATTCAAGCCAGTTAGCCGAAGTAGTCGTTGTGGGATATATTTCTCAAACAAGAGGTGATTTGACTGGTTCGGTAGCTACTGTAGATGTTGAAGAAGCTACAAAAAATCCGGTTGTAAATGCCGCTGAGTTATTGCAAGGTAGAGCTTCTGGAGTTTCTGTAGTGAGCAATGGAAGACCCGGAGAGGTACCAAAGATTAATATTCGAGGTTTTGGAACAGTTAATAATACAGATCCATTATTTATTATTGATGGTGTA
The DNA here is from genome assembly GCF_002895435.1 of Aquimarina sediminis. GTDB lineage: Bacteria > Bacteroidota > Bacteroidia > Flavobacteriales > Flavobacteriaceae > Aquimarina > Aquimarina sediminis. The sequence continues at coordinate 203,831 of NZ_POYJ01000004.1, read as the reverse complement.
CAAACTGATGATGCAGGAGTTTTTAATAGTATAAACCCTTCTGATATTAAACAGCTAAATGTATTAAAAGATGCAGCTGCTGCAATTTATGGTGCTAGAGCGGCCAATGGAGTAGTGATAGTTACTACTAAAAGTGGAGGGTATAATCAGGATAAAGCCAAGGTTTCTGTTGATTATTACACAGGTATTTCAGAAGTCGCTAACCTTCCGGATTTACTGAATATAGAGCAACACAAAAATGTTATCTTTCGAAGTTTACAAAATAGTGGGGCAAGTATTACACATCCACAATATGATCCAAATGGAACAGGAACATTTACAACACCTTCTACATTGTTTGGATTGATTAGAAATGGAACCACTACAGTTCCTAATGGAGGAACAAAGTGGCTTGAAGAAATCACCCGAAATGCCCAGACTCAGAACTTATCAATCTCTGTAGAAAACGGAGGAGAATCAGGTAAATACTTTATGTCGGCAGCCTATTTAAATAGAGAAGGAGTGTTATTAGGTACTGGATTCAAACGAGGGGTTGTACGACTTAATTCTGAATTTAAAGCGGGACGTAATAGAAAATTGACATTTGGTAAACATTTAAGTACATCATTCTCAAGGCAAGCAGGATTATCTGCCGCTGGAGAAACAGTAAATAGAGCTATGCAGGTAAGTCCGTTACTTCCGGTATTTGATAATAATGGATTATATGTCGGACCAAACAGTAACTCTACTGGGTTGAGTAATACTCCCAATCCTGTCGCAACCCTAGAACGAGCCAAGGACAATTATGTAAAGAGACTTAGGGTTTTTGGAGATATCTATGGTATTGTGGATGTAGCAGAAGGACTAAAATTTAAATCAATATTAAGCGGAAGCATTGAACAAGTAGATACCAGACAATTTTTTGCTCTAGATCCAGAGTCGGCAGAACCAAGAAGTGTAAATCTGTTGAGAGAAAGAGATGAAAATGGATATTCTTGGACATGGACAAATACATTAAGCTATAACAAAATTATAGGTGATCATTCAATTAATGCACTTGTGGGAGTTGAAGCGGTTGAAGAAAGTATTAGATTAAAAGTAGTATCGAATACTGATTATTTATTTGAAACACCAGATTTCTACACGTTATTCAATGGAGCTGGTTCTCCTCAGGTCGATTCGGCTTTGGGTAACACTTCTTCTTTGTTTTCTGTATTTGGTACAGCTAATTATTCATATAAAAGTAAGTATTTAGCAACACTAACAGTACGTAATGATAAATCATCTCGTTTTAAAGATGATAATCAAAGTGATATTTTTCCTTCTTTGAGTGCAGGTTGGGTAGTTAGTAACGAGGATTTTTTTCCAGAAAATAATTGGGTAAATTATTTGAAACTTAGCGCTTCTTATGGTGAGATCGGAAATCAAACATTATCCGTTGCGAACCCTACTTCAAACATTTCTGTTTTTGATTCTAATTTTGCTAACTACGCCATTAACGGTAGTTCAGTATTAATAGGAGCTTTATTGAGCTCTGTGGGGAATCCTGACTTAAAATGGGAAACTAGTAAATCAACAAATGTAGGGCTGGATTTAGGGTTATTTGAGAATGCATTATCTATTGGAGTCGAGTATTTTAATATTGAAACAGAAGATTTAATTACTTTGGATGAGACTGCTATACCTACTACGGGACCAGATGCAAGTCCACCATTTGTAAATGTGGGATCAGTAACAAATAAAGGTGTAGATTTTACTATAGCTTATAACAATCAGACAGAATCTGGTTTTGCGTACGGTATTAGCGCTAATTTATCTACCTATAAAAATGAGATAGTTGATTTAATTGCTCCATTTCAGGTAGGTCTTGGCTCATTTAGAGGAGGAGCGATAACACGATCGCAGATTGGTCGCTCGATATCTGAGTTTTATGGACGTGTTGTAGATGGGGTCTTTGCTTCTGAGAGCGAAGTAGCTTCAGCAGCTGATCAAGGGTTTTCTAATAACGCAGAGGGGGTAGGAAGATTAAGGTATAGAGATCTTAATGGAGATAATGTAATCGATGATGAGGATCGTACTTTTATCGGTTCGCCTCATCCGGATTTTACATATGGAATAAATTTAAATGCTTCTTATAAATCATTTGACGTATCAGTTTTCTTTCAGGGTTCTCAAGGAAATGATATCTATAACTACGAAAGAATATTTACAGATTTCCCAACATTTTTTAACGCCAACCAAAGTACTAGAGTTCTAAATGCCTTTGACCCTGTAACAAACCCTAATTCTAATATTCCCGCACTAAGATCTAACATTGTAAATAATGAAACAGCACCTAACTCTTATTTTATAGAAGATGGTTCTTATTTGAGGTTGAAAAACTTGCAACTAGGATATACTTTGCCAGAAAGTATTTTGGATAAAGTCGGTATCGGATCGTTAAGAATTTATCTACAAGGGACAAATCTATTTACCATTACAGATTATAATGGATTAGATCCAGAATTAAGAGGCTTTGATGATACACAAGAAGATACTAATGGAGGGAATTTAACTTTGGGTGTGGACTTTCAGACGTTTCCTCTCTCGAGATTATTTTCTATGGGGTTAAACATTAAATTTTAGAACAATGAAAAAAACAATATATATAGTTATAGCGCTGTTGATCGTAGTATTGTCATGTAATGACGCTTTTACAGAAACAGTTGAAGTAGGTGCACTAAGTGATGAGGCTTTACAAAATGAGGCAGGAATAAATCTGTTACTAGTTGGGGCTTATTCAGCTCTTGATGGTATTCGAGAGAATGCTTTTTCTGATGAATGGACTTCAAGTGGAGATAATTGGTGGATGGACACAATTTCTGATGATGCGCATAAAGGAAGTACAGATGGGGATCAAGCCGATTTGTATGCTCTCGAGACCTTTAATTGGTCTACTGGTAATCCATACCTTTTGGGCAAATGGACAGGGCTTTTTTCTGGAGTTAACAGAGCCAATAATGTTTTGTCTGTTATAGGTAAGGTTACAGAAGGAGATTTTACACAACAAGAAGCTGAAGCCAGATTTTTAAGAGCACATTTTAATTTTGAGCTTCAAAGAGCATTTGGAAATGTACCATTTATCTCTGTAGAGAATTTTAATAATGGAGAATTTAATCAGCCTAACACGGGACCTATATGGGATCAGATCGAGTTGGATTTTCAGTTTGCCATAGATAACTTACCTGCTAATCAGGAAGAAGTAGGAAGACCTATACAATTAACAGCTAAAGCCTACAAAGCCAAAGTACATCTGTATCAATCAGAATGGAGTGAAGCTTCTACTTTATTTAATGATGTAATAAGTAGTGGGAAGTTTGCATTACTCTCAGAATTTGCAGATAATTTTCGTTTTGCGGGAGATAATAGCGAGGAGTCGCTTTTCGCAATTCAATTTACTGCAGATGCGGCATCTTCTCCAAATGGAAATCAGGGAGGGATGTTAAATTTTCCCAACGCCTTTGGATTTTGCTGTGGATTCTATCAACCTTCTCAAGACTTGGTAAATTCGTTTCAAACCGATGGTAGTGGTTTACCACTATTAGACACATTTAATCAAACTGATGTTACAAATGATTATGGTATTTCAAGTGACGAAGCTTTTACACCACATACAGATCCATTAGATCCTAGATTGGATTATACTGTTGGAAGAAGAGGTATTGATTATAATAATTATGGAGAAATGGTAGGTAAAGACTGGATTAGAGCCAACTTCTCAGACATCTCAGGACCATATTTACCCAAGAAGAATGTTTATTATCATGGAGAGGACGCAAATGTTGGTACCGGTGGATGGGGACAGCAGCAATCAGGAATTAACTACCACATAATAAGGTATGCTGATGTTCTATTAATGGCAGCAGAAGCGGCAGTAGAATTGAATAACCTAAGTTTGGCCTTAGAGTATGTAAACCAGGTAAGAAATAGAGCAAAGAATATGACATTTGTGCAAAATGGAGATGGTACAGGCAATGCTGCAAATTATGAAATAGAACCCTATGTTTCCTTTCCTAGTCAAGATTTTGCCAGAAAAGCGGTTCGTCATGAACGTCGTCTTGAATTGAGCATGGAAGGGCACAGATTATTTGACTTGAGAAGGTGGGGAAATGGAGTACAAGTGATGAATGCATATTTTGAAAATGAAGCTAGAGTAATCACTTCTTTTTCAGACGATCCTAGCCCGTATGATTCTAAACATGATTTATTACCAATTCCAATCACGGCTATAGATTTAAGTGGAGGTACACTTACTCAAAATCCAGGTTTTTAAGTTTCATAGTACCTATTTTAATTAGTTTTTTTGAGAAAACAGTATTTTAAAATACTGTTTTCCTAAAAAACTATAATCTATCTTATATATAAATACGTAAAGACATAAGCCTCATATGTCTAAAATAACATCAAAAAACTAGGGAATGCAACATAGTAATAACAACAAAATACAAAGCCTTATGAAGAATATTCATCATCTTGTATTAACTTTTTTTTCCATGTGTTTTGTTTTAGCATCATGCCAAAAACCAACACCAGCACCAACGCCAAAAGACTTATTAAAAGAAAGCTTTATTCCAAAACCTGCCAAAGTTGAAGCATTCGGAAGCTCTTTTAGAATATATAATGAAACACAAATTGCCATTAACTCTAACTCCAATGAGTTAAAAAGGGTAGCAGAGTATTTTGCCCAAATTTTAAGACCAGCAACAGGTTTTGATTTTAATGTTGTACAAAAAGAAGAAGAATCAAAAGGAGATATCAATTTTATTGTTTCTGAAAAATTGAGCGAATTGGGTAATGAAGGGTATACATTAACGATAACAGATGACAAAGTTGTTTTACTAGCCCACAAATCCGAAGGTATCTTTAGAGGTATCCAAACAATTAGACAATTATTCCCTCCAGAAATAGAAAGAACAGAACCGCAAAACATCATATGGGAATTAGCGTCAGGTATAATTAATGACCAACCTAATTATAGTTATAGAGGAAGTATGTTGGATGTATCTCGTCATTTTTTTACGGTAGAAGAGGTGAAGCAATATATTGATTGGTTGGCACGCTATAAAATGAATGTTATGCATCTTCATTTAACAGATGATCAAGGATGGAGAATAGAAATCAAAAAATGGCCCAAACTTACTGAGATTGGAGGAAGTACCGAAGTTGGTGGTGAAAAAGGAGGGTATTATACCCAGGAGCAATATAAAGATTTGGTAAGGTATGCCAGTGAAAGATATATAACCATAATACCAGAGATTGATGTACCCGGACATACCAATGCAGCTTTGGCTTCTTATCCCGAGTTAAACTGTGATGATAAAGCGCCCGAGTTATACACAGGGACAAAGGTAGGGTTTAGTTCTTTTTGTATTGAAAAAGAGATTACTTACCAATTCATGAATGATGTAATTTCTGAAATAGCCAGTATTACACCTGGTCCTTATATTCATATTGGAGGTGATGAACCTAATGCCACCAAAAAAGAAGACTATATATTGTTTATCAATAAGGTTCAGGATATAGTTAGTGATCATAAGAAAATAATGATAGGTTGGAATGAAGTAGTCTCAGCCGAGATAAAACCTACTACTATTGTTCAGTTTTGGACCCGAAAAGAAGAGGCAAAAGAAGCTCTGGAGCATGGAGCCAAACTAATTATGTCGCCAGCCAAAAGAGCATATTTGGACATGAAATATGACTCTATAACTAATCCTCAGTTAGGATTAAATTGGGCAGGATATATCGAAGTGGATAAAGCTTATAATTGGCAACCAGAAACCTATGTTCCTGAAATAGGAAAGGATAATATTTTGGGGATAGAATGCCCACTTTGGACAGAAACGGTTAGCAATATGGATGAAATGGAGTTTTTGGTTTTTCCAAGATTACTGGGATATTCAGAAATTGGTTGGTCCAAATCAGATATAAGAAACTGGGAAGACTATAAAACACGATTAGGATATCATAGCTTGATATTTAAAGAGTTAGGGATAGATTATTACGCTTCTAAGCTAATTGATTGGAAGTGAGTACGTAAATAGATTAAGAATTAGAGGTCATGGGCGTAATTATTCTTTTAGATGCATCAATAACAATACGTTAATGTTAGTTTAAAAATTGATTTTATATAACCTCCAATAGAGGCAGGTCGTATCAGAACTTTAATAATAAGAAAAATGAGGTATAAGAAAACATTCATAGCATTGGTAGCAGCAGTAATACTAAGTACTGTCGGTTGCGATTCTCCAGAGGTAAAATCTACGCTATCTGCAAAATCTTCTATTGATACCAAGGTGGATTCTTTGTTAAAGATAATGACCTTAGAAGAAAAAATTGGGCAGATGAATCAATATAATGGTTTTTGGAATGTAACAGGTCCAAGTCCAGAGGAAGGAACCGCAAAAATTAAATACAAGCAATTAGAACAGGGATTGGTAGGCTCTATGTTAAATGTAAGAGGAGTAGAAAATGTTAAAGCCGTACAAAAAATAGCAGTAGAAAAAACAAGGCTGGGGATTCCTTTAATAATAGGTTTTGATGTGATACATGGTTATAAAACGTTAACGCCTATCCCTTTGGCAGAATCTGCAAGTTGGGATCTAGAAGCGATTAAAAAATCTGCACAAAATGCAGCAATTGAAGCTTCTGCAGCAGGAATTAACTGGACATTTGCACCCATGGTAGATATTTCGAGAGATGCTCGTTGGGGAAGAGTTATGGAAGGTGCCGGAGAAGATCCTTATCTAGCAAGTTTGATTGCCAAAGCTAGGGTAGAAGGATTTCAAGGAGAAGATTTATCAGCGCACCATACCATTGCTGCTTGTGCAAAGCATTTTGCAGGATATGGCTTTGCCGAAGCAGGAAGAGATTATAATACCGTAGATGTTAGTATTACTACTTTACATAATACTGTTTTTCCTCCATTTATGGCAGCTACAGAAGCGGGCGTAAGAACGTTTATGAATTCATTTAATGAATTAAATGGTATACCTGCAACCGGCAACGTCTTTTTGCAACGCCAAATACTAAAAGGAGATTGGGGTTTTGATGGTTTTATCGTTTCTGATTGGGATTCTGTTGGAGAAATGGTTACTCATGGCTATGCCAAAGATGATAAACATGCGGCAGAAATTGCTGTTAATGCAGGTTCAGATATGGATATGGAAGCTTATATTTTTATCAATTCTTTGAAAAGTTTAGTAGAAGAAGGTAAAGTAAAAGAATCTGATATAGACGATGCAGTAAGAAGAATTTTGAAAGTGAAATTTGAATTAGGTTTGTTTGAAGACCCATATAAGTACTGTGATTTGGCAAGAGAAAAGGAAGTTATAGGAAACAAGAAGCTACACGAAGCCTCTTTGGATATTGCAAAAAAATCGATTGTATTGCTAAAAAATGAAAGCCAATTATTACCTCTAAAAAAACAAGGGTTAGATATTGCTGTTATAGGAGATTTGGCAGATGATAAAACAAGCCCATTAGGGAGTTGGAGAATTGCCGCTGAAGATAGTACGGCTATTTCTGTAATAGAAGGGCTCAAAGCATATCCAGATAATAAAATTACCTATGTATCCGGTCCAGAATTAGTAACAGGTACCCCAAGTTTTACAACTGAAGTACAGTTGAATACAACAAATCGATCGGGAATTGAGCAGGCGGTAGATGCAGCAAAAAATAAAGATGTCGTTATTATGGTTCTGGGAGAACATGGGTTTCAGTCAGGTGAAGCCAGAAGTAGAAGTAATCTCAAACTTCCGGGGCTACAACAAGAGCTTTTAGAGGCTGTTTATAAAGTAAATAAAAACATAGTTTTGGTCTTGATGAACGGTCGTCCTTTGGCAATTAATTGGGCAAATGATCATATTCCTTCTATCGTAGAAGCATGGCAATTGGGGACTCAAAGTGGAAATGCAATAGCACAAGTATTGTATGGTGATTATAATCCTAGTGGTAAATTACCGATGACATTTCCAAAAAATGTTGGGCAAGTCCCAATCTATTACAATTCTAAAAATACAGGAAGACCTCCATTAGAGCAACCCAAAAGTGTTTTCTATTCGCACTATCAGGATGTAAGTAATGAGCCATTGTATGAGTTTGGTTTTGGATTAAGTTATACTACTTTTGAGTATGGAGATTTAAAACTAAGTAGCGATTCTTTCACTTCTGATGGTGCTATAAACATTTCCTTTACAATTTCAAATACAGGAAAATATGAAGGGAAAGAAGTTGCACAAATGTATATAAGAGATTTGGTAGGTAGTATTACAAGACCTGTTAAAGAATTGAAAGGATTTGATATAATCTCATTAAAACCCGGTGAGACTAAAGAAGTATCATTTATTATAGATGTTAATACAGTACAGTTTTATTCAGCAAATGAGATATGGGAAGCTGAACCCGGAGATTTTAAAGTATTTATAGGAGGGAGTTCTAGTACAGTATTAGAAGCTGATTTTTCTTTACTCAAATCCAATCGATAGTAGAAAGGTTATTTGAAGATAAGTTTTAGAGCTAAAAAAGTCGAAACCTCCTCAATATTTTAAGTTACACGCTTAATGAAATAATGTTGTTTTAGAGTAGATTTTACTAATATTCCAGATATCTTTTTACCCCTTAAAAGTATACCTATACCCCTCCTGATAGGGGGTGACCCTCATATTATGAGGATTCTTTTTGATCTCGAGGTGGTTCGAGCTGATAGATTGCCGCTTCGAGCTGATAGTTTATCGTTTCGCGCTGATAATTTGACGATTGTTTTTGAAAAAGTAACGCTTCAAGTTGATAGTTTATCGAATATTTTTGATAGGTTCACGCTTCGTTTTGATAATTTATCAACTCGAACCACCTATGTAGGTGGTTCGAATCACCTCGGGATCAACTCGAAGCGTGATTTTATCAGCTCCAACTATCTAAGTAGGTGATTCGAACCTTGATCCGATCAGCTCCAACTACCTTGAGATCACTTCAAAGCTCCTTTTTATCAATTCGAACCGATATTGAAAACAATCTTTCAATTGTAGATAAGGATCAAAGTAAATAAATAACTTTAAAAAAAAGAGACCGCTTTTGCAGACAGTCTCTTTAGGAATACTATATAAGTATATTTTAAAACTTATATCTTACTGTTAAGCGACCATTTATTCCTGGTTCTGAACTCGAAAAATAAGTGTTATAATATCCTCCTCCGGTGTATAATAAATACTCGTCTAATATATTATATACGTTTAGCGAAACATTAAACTTGTCATTTTGCCAGTTTAGCGCTCCATCGAGTCTAAAGTAATCGGGTAGGAGAAAAGGAACATTGTCTTTTGCATCCCATTGAATGTTATCCTGAGCATATCGATACCCAATAGAAGCTCCAAAACCTTTTAAAGCAGATGATTCTTTAAAATTATAGTTAAGCCAAGCGTTTGTTAAGTGTTTGGCGTGCCCCTCTAAAGGTTGCCCTAATCTGTTAATATTAGTATCCTCTGTTACTTTTGGTTCTGTAAACGCATAATTTAAAATAACATTAAGCTCAGGAGTTATTTGTCCTTTTGCATCAAACTCAACACCTTTGGATTGAACTTCACCTACTTGTACATTTATTCCCTGACTAGCAAGTGCACCATCCGGATGTGGAACCAGCACATTTTCTTTTGTTATTTGATAGGCTGTTACACTCATTCTTAACCTTCCATCGATCCAGGAACTTTTTATTCCTGCTTCTATATCTTTTGCATTTACAGGATCAAAAGGGGTATTCTCAACATTTCTTCCAAAATTTGGTGTAAATGACTGATCAAACAATCCATATAGCGTTAGATTAGGTAAGATATCATAACTAACTCCTATTCGTGGGGTATATTTTCTTTCTGTTGCAATACTTCCATAGGCTTCAACATCTATATTGGTATGTCTTCCTGCAATGGTTAGTCGCAATTTGTCATTTAGCATCCACATTTCATCTTGCAAGTAGAAGGAGATATTTTTGGCTCCTACCACGGGTGCATAAAGTTTTAATTCGTTATCAGACCAATGTTCAAATTCGGGTATAATAGCATTTCCATATACCGGATTATAAATATTAAAAGGTGCATTTTTATCTATATTAGGTCTAAAGCGCCTTCCAAAATCATTGTAAGATTTTGTATGTCTATAATCCATTCCTCCCATAATTTTATGGGTAATAAATCCGGTTTTAAATTTACCGTTAAAATAAACCTGCCCTAATTGATTTGTCGTTAGTCCATCCCATGTACTTAAGGTTCTGAACATATCTCCATTGTCCTGTACTCCGTCTTTTACATAAGTATAATACCCATCCAAGCCGTATTTCATATACATATATTGCGTATCTACAGACCAGTTTTTACTGAACTTATGAGTAAACTTGGTAAACAAGCTCACTTCCTTTATTTCGGATTTTGGCCAATTTTCTTCCATAATTGTAAAATCTCTCGGAAGTATTTCCAGATTTCCATTGATATTTCTGGGGAGTATTACATTTTCTATACCCGTTCTCATTTTGGCTCGTTTATAGGTAAGCTCGGTCAAAATAGACGTCTTATTGCTAAACTCGTATTTAAGTGAAGGTATAATCCCTAAAACTTCACGTTCGTCATACTTTTTATGAGACTCATTATAATTATAAAAGCCTGTAAGATGATATTGCAGTTTTTTATCCTTTGTAAGAGCACCACCAGAGCTTAATGCGGCTCTATAACTATTAAAACTGCCTATGGTAACTGCTATTTCATTGCGTTTGTACGGGGTCGGTTTTTTGGTTACTATATTATAAAACCCACCTGGTTCTCCACTAGAAAGCATAAAACTCGAAGGACCTTTTACAAATTCTATGGTTTCAATTTCTGCCATATCCGCAGGCAAAGGACCATAAGTCATTTCTGTATACATTCCGTTTCTGAATGCAGGTAATTGAAAACCTCTCATATATAATGATACATCATGAAGCCAGGCACTACCCACAACGACACCACTAACATTACGTATTACATCATCTCTCATATTAATAAGGTTCTGACTATTTAGGAGTCCTTTACTAATAATCTGAATATTTTGCGGAAGTTTTGTTCTTTCTGTTTGTAAGCGTAAGGTTTTGGAAGGTTTTCTGGGAGCAACATAAGGGCTGTTTTTGCCATTTACAATTACTTCCTGTAGCGCTTCTGTAGATTCACCTAAGACAAAGTTGATTTGAGTATTGGTATCAGAAACAATGGTTGCGGGTTGTATTTGTCTTTTTAATCCTATGGCACTTGTAACAATAAAGTACTCACCTTCGGGGGCATAAAAACTAAAAAAACCGTTTTTGTCTGTGGATTCTCCAAAGCTAGTATTTTGAAGCATTACCGAAACAAAAGGAGCTGGGTTACCATCACTAGTCATGATTTGTCCTGAAACCTCACCTTTTTTGGCATTAGTTTGTATTAAAATGGTATTGCCCACAGCTCGGTAGTAAATTTTATATTCTACCAAAATTTCATTTAAAATTTCTCGTAGAGATGTATTAGAATATACTTTGCTAATACTAATGTTTCCTTTTATGGCATCTGGTGCATATGAAATAGAATAGCCTGCTATTGTTTCTATTTTGCTTAATGCAGTTTCCAAACTCTCTTGTTTAAACGTAATAGAAATTTCTTTATCCAGTATAGAGGTTTGAGAAAAGGATATTTTAAAGTTTAGTAGTATTAGGATGAGTACTGTTAGTTTTAAGGAATGTGATAGACATGTTTTTGCTATACAATTTTTCATATTTTTGTTTAATGTTGTTTACTTTATTTCAATTTGAATGACATGCTACCAGTATGTAGTTTGACGGCCGCATACTGGTTACTTTTCTTATGGTGTTGTTTTTTTTGTTATTTCCTCATTTTTGAATAGATCTGTTTAATAAATTAGTAATGTTTTTCCTTTACTTTTGTATTCAAACTGTAATACAAAGCTTAATTTTTGTATAAGGTCTTGCAATGAAGGGTTGTCGTGGCTACCGCGGTATAATCTATCCATTAATCCTTCTTTCTTGACCTTTATTGTTATTCCGTAAAAACGTTCTATGTCGTGTACCACTTCTTTAAAGGAGGCTCCTCTGTATATTAGTTTCTTTTGCATCCATGCCTTAGAAAAAGAACTATTAACTTCTTTTTTTTCCAGAGCGTTATTTTTTAAAATTACTTGCTGATTGGGTAATAATACGATTCCCTGATCTATACTTTCGTCCTGTTTGGAGAATATTACTTTTCCTTCGTTTAAGGTGAGGGTAGTTAAATCATTGGCATAGGAGGAAAGGTTAAACTGAGTTCCCAAAACTTCTGTTCTTGATGTTTTGGTTTCTACGATAAAGGGACGAGAACTGTCTTTGGCAACTTCAAAATACCCTTCTCCGTCTAGCCAAACGGTTCTGGTATTAGTATCATCAAAATTTCTGGAAACCTTTAAGTGGCTCATTGCATTTAGCGTAACTTTTGTACCATCGCTAAGCATTACGGTTTGTAGCTGCCCTGCATTAGTGCTGTATGTAGTATGAAATTCGAAAAATGAAAAATAACTTCCTAAACCGATAAGCACGGCTAGTGATGCTGCGATACTCCATGAGAAAATGTGTGAACGTCTACTTTTAACTTTCTTGACATCTTTTTGAGTTGTTTGTCTAATATTCTCTCGAAGTCTTTTTTCTAAAAATGGAGAGAAAGACACACCTTCTAAGATCTCTTCGTCTTCATCAGAGGTGTTTAACCATTGTTTTACCAGGTTTTCTTCCTCTTTAGTACAAGTCCCTTTTACATATTTTTCTATAAGCTCTGGTGTTACCTCCATAATCGTTGAATAAGCAGTTCATAGATATAGAGCCAAAATAGCATGGGGGAGTCCTAGTCGAATGTCAAAAAAAAACTGATTTTGGGAAGGAGTAATTAGGTTGGTAATGTAAAAGCAAATGAAACTAAAAAGTGATGCACTATAAGGGTTTGAATGACAGCTTGGTAAATGTTAATGTTCAAAAACATAATCTATTTTTGTCCGAATGAAAGATAGCGCCTTAGTCAAATGGTTTTTTACTGTTTTTTGTGAGATTTTCAACTCCTTGGCTATCTCATTTGTCGTTAAATGATTTTCGCGACTTAACCTATATATCTTTTGGCATTGGCAAGGGAGCTGATTTATAATTAGTTGTAAATCTTGATCTAGAAACTTAGATATTGCTTCATTATGTTGAAGAACATCTGCACCAAATTCGGATTTCTCACAAAGATTACATTCTGTAGACAGGTCTTCTTTACTTTTAATTTTGCTACGGTAATACTTTATGACTCCTGTTTTGGCAGATTTTATTAGATAGCTTTTAATTGAAGTGGTAACCTCTAACTTGCCACCACGTTTCCATAACCCAATAAAAATATCCTGAACTATTTCTTCAGAGGCTTCGGCATCATTGGTTTTATGATAGCAAATTGCGTAGAGTAGTTTCCAGTAATCCGTATATAGTTGGTCTATTACGGCATCGTTTGATAAATTATATGTTTTCTTTGGTAGTAACACTACTATTTAATGGGATAAAAAGATAAAATAGTGGTCAAATATATATAAATATTTTTATTTGGAACAATTCTAAATAATTATATTTTACCTTAATAGGAAGTGCTTGTACTTGTGTTTTGTGAAGAAAGTAAAATGAATCGCGAAAGTTATTTCAGGATTAATATATAATCATAAATTGCAAGGGAATTGTCTCAAAGCGGGGTGTTTTTTTAAACTATTGAAAGTGTTCCTATTGGTTCATTTTATAGGTTAAGTAACAAACTATAACAAAGAACGTCTTTTGTAATGTTTATTCAATAGACTTAATTTAGGTTTACATTTAAATGGAATTACTGTTAGATTTTATTTTGGTGGGGGGAGTTGTAATCACCCTGTTGATACTTATGCTTTTATTCAAGGAAAAGCATAAGCAATTACCCCGTAAGCTACTAATTGTTTTATTTGTGTTACTTCTATTGGTATGCCTGGAGAACTATGCTTTTTTACATAAGCTTAGATGGCTTCTTATTGTACCTTTTGTTCCTTCTGAGGCAGTGATTTGGCTAGTTGCACCATTACTTTTGTTTTATATACAATCTCTTATCAAACCTACTTCTTTTGATTGGGTAAAAAGATTCTTTCTTCATTTTTACCGGCAATATGCTACACTACATTTATTGTGTTTCCGTTATGGATATCACTAATACAAAGGGATTATCTTTTTCCTTACTTATCAAGATTAGTGAACTATGAAAGTCATATGATTATGGCTTCAAATCTTTATATGTTGTTTTATCTTTTTGTATCATTACGATTGTTCAAAAAGTATAGACTTGTGATGAAACAAAATTTTTCAACAATTTCTGACTATGATTTTTTGTGGATAAAACGTATGATTTTGGGAGTAGGAGGGGTAGTAGCCATCGATTTTTTGACTGAAATATTATATTATTTTTTTGGTGTTGAGTTTTTGGGCATTGATCCATCTGGAGGTTATTTTGTTATCATTGCTATGATTGTCCTGATAGGATATTTGGGATACTATGGTGTGAATCAATCCAAAATATTGTTGCCTAACTTTTTGTTAATAGAAGTTGAGGAATTAGAAGCTGTAAAAGAAGAAAAAAAACGGTCAGTAGTAACCAATTTTTCACCAGTAGAAATTGAGTTCCTTGAGAATAACCTCAGAAATGTTTTTGCTAATGAAAAACCTTTTTTGGATGAAGATTTGACCTTAAGTAAATTGGCTGGTATGGTAGATGTAACCGATAAAAAACTCTCTACTTTTTTAAATCAACACCTAGGCACCACATTTTATGACATAATTAATAAGGAACGTGTTGATGTTGTAAAAGAAAAACTACAATCGAGCGATTTTGAAAAGCTAACATTATTGGGAATAGCCTATGAAAGTGGATTTAAATCAAAAAGTAGTTTTAATCGTATCTTTAAAAAAGAGACTGGGCTTTCTCCTTCAGAATACCGAAAACAATTCAAATAGTATTAAAAATTAGCCCCATCGGAAGCAATAGGGCGTTTGGTATTATGTAGTTCTCTTCATTTGCTGAAAATCAAAATAATGAAGAAACTTATTTTAGTAACTCAGTTAATGTGTTTGGCAGTTTTTAGCGCATGTAGTATTGAAACATCTATTGAGCCACATAGTCACCGAAGTAAACTTTTGGTAAATGTTCAAGGGAACAATAGTAATGGAACCATTTCTGAAGGAGGGTATTTAACTATCGAAATTATTGGAGAGGATTATGATGGGATCTCATCTATAGATTTAAGAATTCTTGCTATTGGTATTGACCAAGAGTTTGTTAACTACTCTAGTAATGAACATTGGGAAATCAACCAAACTTTTGACATTGATGAAATCTATCCTGACGAACCGAGAGAAATCTACGTTACTCTTACTGATGATGAAGGAAATCTGTATCCTAGAACTTTAAGATTAAGGGTTGACGAGTAGCAGATATAGTAATCAAAACAAAAATCATAGTTCTAATTGCCAGAATTCTGTTTTTCTATACATAAAAACAAACAAAGACTATTTTACACCTCTGGGTAGTATTATTGACTCTTTCAATTTTTTACTATTTCAAGTATTTTAATAATTGAACCCTACTGTTTCTAGTAGGTCGATTACTTACCCTATAAAAAAAATCTATTTATATAAAAAAATTAACATGAACAAAACGACATTAACAAAATTCACATTGGGATTAATCATAATATTGAATTTATCAAGTTGCCAATCTCAAGATATAAAATCCACCAATACTATTGAAGAACTTGATACTAAACTATCTGATATTTTTGAAGGTTCTGGTTTACCAGGACTTTCTATTGTGGCGATGGATAATACAAAGAAATTATATAACAAGTCATTTGGATATGCAGATGTAGCGGCACAAAAACCGTATACCAATAATAGTATTCAGAACATAGGTTCTGTCTCCAAGACCTTTATAGCTGCTGCCATTATGAAAGCTCAGGAATTGGGAAAACTGGAGTTGGATGATTCCATAAATACATATTTACCATTTAATATAGTACACCCCAAATATCCAGATATACCTATCACATTAAGACATTTATCCCAGCATACCTCTGGTCTTACAGATGAAATATCTTATTCACGAGCCTATCTACTAAAGCAACCTGATACTGATTATTCATATCTTCCTGATGATGTTCAGGAATATATCTCCATAATGAAAAAGAATGAGAAGGTTTCTTATGCTGAGTTTCTTGAAAATGTGTTGTCCAAAGACGGGAAATGGTATACTAAAAAAAACTTTACCAAAAAGGCACCAGGAAAAAAGTACCATTACAGTAATATTGGAGCCGCTCTGGCCGCTCTGGTGATCGAAAAAGCGACAGGGCAATCTTTCTACAAATTTACAACGCAATATATTTTTATTCCTTTGCAAATGAAAACAACCTCTTGGGAATTGACCGATGACAAAGATGAAGATTTTGTAAGACGTTATTTTTCAAGAAATGTATCTATACCCGATTATCATTTAATTACATTGGCTGATGGGGGATTGATAACTTCTACAAACGATATGGGAAATTATTTGGGCGAAATGTTAAATGGTGCCAAAGGAAAAGGAAGTATTCTTTCTCAAGAATCCTATCAAGAAATGTTTACGCGAACAAAAATAGGAAGCGAGTCTGTCGGAGTTTTTTGGGAGGTAAATGAAAATGGAGTACTTACCCATTCTGGTAGTGATCCTGGAGTTTTAAGTATTATGGCTATTAATCCTGAAAGGAACGTTGGAGCTTTTATCATGACTAATTGCAGTGTAGATGAAGACCAAAAACTAATGAGTAACATCCAAAAAGTGTGGAATACCTTAAAACTTCATAATTGGCATTAGAAAAACATAATCAGTGTTAATTAAAATTGTGAAGATTTAAGAGGTGATGAAATACCAAAGGCGCGATATTTTTAAAGATCGAGAAGTAGTTTTTATTAGATGTATTTGGAAACTTAAATGGTAACTTATTTGATAAGATGTTTTGTTTTTATCAATGGTTAATACATTATGTTGCGATCATTATTAATTCATTTTTCAAGGCTATCTGGTAATAAAATCTTCTTTTTAGGTTAAGTTACTCAATGAACATGGTACAACTTCCTACCTTACTGCTTATAATTTACTTTACATGTCTCGCAAGTAAACGTGTTTTCTTTTATTCTAATCTTGTCCAGCTTTCGGGCAACATCAGCAATAAAACTATTATAGGTTTCTTCGCTTGGGTTTCCTTTTTGTCCTTTCATAAAAGCGTAGAATTCTCCATCATACTCGTATCTTCCCCAACAATTTGGGCAAACATCCTTAGGTGCTTGCCCTTCTGTTTCGTGGCTTTGTTTCTTTTTAAAATAATCCTTTAGGTTTTCTATTAGTCCCATGTTTTTTTAATAATAGCGTAATGATGTATTGTTTGGTTAGTACCACTTGTTTTCTTGAACTTACCAAATAACTTCTTACTCATTCAGTATATATTGTATAGAAATGTCTTTGTAAATATAGTTATCTAGCTTATTAGGGTTTTCGTTTTGAAAAATTCCGATAATAAAATTATAATTCAATATAAAGTTTTTTTGCTTTCTAATTTGTGAGCTGTAATGTTTTAATATTTAGGCTATTAGTTGGCTGTCAAAAAGCACCTCACTTTCTACGGTTTTATGGACTGGACAACGAGAAGCAATGTGTTTTAGCTTTTCTTTTTGTTCTTGGGTAAGGTCACCAATAAACTTAAGCTTTTTATGAATATGATCTATTCTTCCCATTTTCTCAAAATCTCCTTGCAATTCATCTGTATGCTTTCTTGAGTGCGATATATATACATATATTTCTTTTAGATTCCATTGTTTTCTTTCTGCATAAAGCTTAACGGTCATTGCAGTACAGGACGCTATAGCTGCAACAAGATAATTGTAAGGGCCAGGACCAAAATTGTCGCCTCCGATAGAACCTGGTTCGTCTGCAATCATACTGTGCTCCCTTGTCTGCATTTGGGTAGTAAAGTTGTTCTCTGTTAGATCGAGATGCGCCACCAACTGTTCGCCCTCAGGTTCTAGCATGATGTTTTTTCTTTTTTCAAAATATCGTTCTACCCAAGCACCTATAACATTACCAACGTATATACTATCATCAGAATTATTAAGCAAATGGTCTGCTCCATCCAGACTTACAAAACTTTTGGGGTGAAAAGCAGCTATAAAAAGGCGATGTGCATGATCTGCATTTACAATTTTATCTTGTGGCGAATGTAAGATAAGAATTGGCTTTTTAAGGTTTTTGGTAACACTTAATAAGTCTGTGTTAGTAAAGTCTTCTACAAATTCTGAATTTATAGCAAAAGGTCTTCCACCGATATTTACCTCGGTTTCTCCATGAAAATTTACATCATCTATAGCACTTAAAAATTGCTTTTTTGTGTGCTCTACATCAGAAGGGGCTCCTATAGAAACCACAGCTTTTATATCGTCTATTCGGGAGGCTGCCATAATCGAAGCAGACCCTCCTAAAGAGTGACCTATTAACAACTCTGGAGCGTCATAATTGTTTTTTATATACTGATGTACATCAATAATGTCGTTAACATTGGCAGAAAAATAACTTTCTGTAAATTCACCTTGGCTTCTTCCTAATCCAGTAAAATCAAAACGTACTACTCCAAAACCATAATTAGTTAGTGTACGGGTTATATTGCGTACAGCTGTCATATTACTACTACAAGTAAAGCAGTGTGAAAAAATAGCGTATCTATTGGGTTTTTGATTTACAGGGAGTTCTAAAAGAGCATGTAATTCATACCCTTTTCTGTTTTTTATTTTAAGTTTCGTGTTCATTATTTCGGTCTATTAAATGTGGTAGTTTTTCTGTGTATACATATTGATTGTATTCTTTTAGCAATACTCTTAATTTAGGATTGATGAAGGTTTTGCAAAACGGTTTTTCAGGATTTTTTTTGTAGTAATTCTGAATTTGTTCGCGAGATGCCTTAAACTCTTTAAAAGAATAAATTTTGGTGATGAGTTTATTCTTGAATATTGGCTGTAAGACCTTCAATATCTCCATAATGTCATTGGATTGAGTTTCAGAAAACACATAGATTCCTGAACGGTATTTTTTGCGTAAGCTGTGGTTTGAAGTACTTTTATGAGTATGTAAATGAACTTCAACCAGTACGGCTAAAGGAATCTCTTTTGGATTAAAGTGAACGATAACAGCTTCAGCAAAAGCAAAATTTTCTTTTTCTGAAGCAATCCAGCCTTGTTCTACTTTTTTTACCCCTTTTAAATACTGAAATACTGCTTCAGTACACCAGTGACATCCGCCTCCGAGTCCTATTTTATCTAAACTTTTCAACTATAAATTGTGATTATTGTCAAACTGTAACTTACGTATTTTAACTGCCTTAAAGGCATAAATAATTAATAGAACAAATGCAACAAATACTAAAACAGTACCTGCATAAAGCAATAGACTAGGTACGTCATAAAAGGATTGATTTTCTAAAATAGCACCAAAAATCCCAGATAGTACATAAATTCCTGAAGCGAGGTATAGTAAGGCACTAGCTCTAGTTAACAATCCCAACTGCTTTATTTTTTTATCTGAAATTAAGTGTTGAAACTCAGTACACTTATTCTGTAGCAAGGTGTTAATCTCTCCACTTAAGGTCATCATTTGGCTTGTTGTAGAAAGAATTAGCATTCCCAATGCAGGCAGAATAGTGATTGGTAAATACCATTCTTGCATTATTATTGTTGTTAAGTTTAGTCTATTATTTCTACACCGTTCCAAAAGGCAACATGGTTTTTAATCCCTTTAGCTAATTCTGAAGGGTTTTCATAATACCATGCAGCATCTATATTTGTTTGTCCATCTACTTCTATAGAATAATAAGATGCTTGCCCTTTCCAGGGGCAGGTAGAACGTAAGTCGCTCGATTTTAAAAACTCCTTGTTGATACTCTCTGGGGGGAAGTAATGATTGCCTTCTATTATAATGGTATTGTCACTTTCTGCAATTACCTGATTGTTCCAAATAGCTTTCATAATTATTGTTTTTACATTTATAAAAAATCTTTATTAGTTTACCTTTAGCCAGACCTTGTCCTAAAATAGAAAAAAGGTAGACATATCGTCTTTATGCTTTAGTAGTAAATAAGGCTTTAGTATATATACAAATCCAATTGTAGCAATGATTAAAAGTATTAAACCAATTGTATTAGGAAACTTTAACCATTTAACATCAGAAAAACAGAATAAGCCCGGTATTCCAAATATTATTGCAGATGATGGTAGCATACTAGTAATCGGATTTATTAAATATTTTGTCTATATATCCTTATTAATTTAAGAGTTCGTTTATTTTAAAGTCCAATCTTAGTAATGCATTATTGGGGTCTGACCCAAAAATAGAGTACTCTAAATTACCTTCTGCATTAACTAATAGCCAATGTGGCGTACCCCCAGCAAGATATTTTCGAAATGTAGCTGATAAGTTGGCGTCTTTATAAAATGAAAATCGTATGTAATATTCTTCCTGTGCCTGCCGAAAATCATCTAAGGTAAATTCTGGACCTTCAAAACGGGTGTGGATACCAATTACGTTTAATTTTTCTCCGTTTTCATATACCATTTTATTAGCAAAAGGTAATGCACGCCCTTTACAGCCAGGACATCCAAGATTAAAAAATAAAATTAAAAGCGGTTTTCCTTTAAAATCTTCAATAGCAGGTATTTCTTCTCCAAATATGGTTTCTAGTTCCCAATTTGGTAATGGATCGTTAATTTTGATAACTGAATTCATTTCATTCCAATTTAGTTGTGTTCTATCTTTCCAATACGTTTACTATCCATAGTAAAACTTTGTAATAATTTTAATCCTATTCCTTATTAGTGAAAAGGTATTTATTTTTGAGGAGGTAGCTAAATGATTAGAATTGCCTGCACTGTTTAAAACGGTTAGACCTTGAAAACTGTCTATACCATATCTAAGAGCAATTTTATCACTCATTCTATTGTTGTTATAAACTAGGAATAACCAAAATAGGGATAAACAACAATACTACTGCTAACAAGATTATTAGAATCTTATAGAATAGAGGTAATTTACCCCACTTTGCCCCCTGAACTGATTGTACTTTTAAGATATTAATTTTCTTCTTATTCTTCATTATTACTTATATACGCTAGGGGTTGTCTGTAAAAGATACCCCTCGAACATTTATACCTCTTTTTTTAAAAAACTATCATTGGATCTTATAAAATGACAGGTATAACCATTTGGGTTTTTTACCAAGTAATCTTGGTGATACTCTTCTGCTAGCCAAAATGTTGACCATGGCTCTAATGTAGTTGCCACTTTACTTGACCAAAAACCAGAATCATTAACAATATTAATAACCTCTTCGGCAATTTGTTTTTCTTCGTCGTTTTGATAAAAAATAGTAGAACGGTAGCTAGAACCTCTGTCATTACCTTGCCTATCTAAAGTTGTTGGGTCGTGCATTCTAAAGAAAAAGTCTAATAATTCTTTAAAAGAGGTTATTGTAGGGTCGTATGTTATTTCAATACCTTCAGCATGTCCTGGGTGGTTTCTATAAGTTGGGTTATTGTTTTGTCCTCCTTGATAACCAACTTCTGTATCTATTACGCCAGGTCTTTTTCTAAAAAGATCTTCCATTCCCCAGAAGCACCCTCCTGCGATATATGCTTTTTTATTATTTTCCATACTGTTTATTTTTTGTTAAACACTTAGCAAAGATAGTGTCGATGCCTTGTTAAATTTTTATATATTAAACCTCTGGGTTTAACTATTTTTCTCTTTACGATAATCTAGATTTAAAATCCTGAAGTATACTTTAAAAGGTTTTCTGCTATTCATTGCGACTTTTGGTTATTCTGTAATCTTTATCGTTTTATATACTTGCCTTTGGTTTTTTATATGGGTTAATGCTATTTTTTCTCGTTAACCTCTATTAATCTTCTGCTTTATAAGATATAGC
The DNA here is from genome assembly GCF_002895435.1 of Aquimarina sediminis. Classification (GTDB taxonomy): domain Bacteria; phylum Bacteroidota; class Bacteroidia; order Flavobacteriales; family Flavobacteriaceae; genus Aquimarina; species Aquimarina sediminis. The sequence continues at coordinate 181,751 of NZ_POYJ01000004.1, read as the reverse complement.
AGGTTGATCCCTTATTGATTATTACAAATAGACCCATGAAATAATGGTTAATACACATTCGTACTATTGAGGTTTTTTGTAATCGTTTTCTTGTAATCGTTTATCTTTAATAATACTGGTTACTAACCATACATATTGTTTTATTTCTTTATCATAACCTAGCATAGAAAAGCTTTGTCCAAATGGACATGCTGGAAAATCGGGATAGTTTTTGCGTAGTTCGTATCTATGTGGATTTTCGTTAAATTTACTTTTATGTACCTTTGGGATATGTCCAAACTTTAGTTCGGTAGTAGAATCGTCATGCGTTAATACTGTGAGCTCTGCATTACGTATTTTATTGTTCACAAAATTATCTGGCAAAGAAGCCGAGTTGTTTAGTACATCAAGCAAAATACCTTTAATGCCTTTTTTCGGAATACTTATAGCATACACTAAAGATGTATCTTCTGGAGTATCTGAACTCTCAAACCTATAGGCATAATCTACTTCAAATTGGTCTGCGTTGTAGTTTACATTTTGGGTTACCCCATGTAGTTTTTCTCCTGTCAATCGAAAATCTTCGGTATAACCTAATTTGTTAAGGTCTATTACTGTTTCGATCATATTATTTTTTACTCCCATTTTTTGTCGTTATTAGATTTTGTTGTTTATAATCTTTGGAGTGTTCCATGCCCAAAATGAGCAAAGAATTGTTTGCAATACACGATAAGTGTTTTCATTTCATCAAAGTCATCTAAATGGTCTATTAGGAAACTTTTGTTGAAATTACCATCAGGCATCATAGCTATAAAACGAATAGATTTCTCTTGTAGATTACCTTTAGGGTCTTTACTAAATACAATACGAACATCTGGTGCACCAGGAGCCACCCAAAAGTTACTAAGTTGTAACTCGTGAGTGCCATTGTCGTGAGTTACTATTTTGGCATCCCCAATTGCTTCTGGGCCTTCAATTTTCGCTTTTGCTAATATCTTCATATACAATAATTTTATAAAAGAGATTCTATAGTTTTGGCAAAATCGAGATCCATATTGCTTACACCTCCAAAATCATGGGAGGTAAGTGTTATGTTTAATTTGTGATATACATTAAACCATTCTGGGTGGTGATTTTTCTTTTCTGCCATGATAGCTACTTTAGACATAAACCCAAATGCTTCAACAAAGTTTTTGAATTCTAAGTTTCTAACAATACTATTGTTTTTTACCATCCAATAGGGGGAAAGCCTATTTTCATCTAATTGCATCTGGATTTCCATCCCTTTGTATACAGTTATCTCTTTTTTCATTTATCAGATTTCTAATTATTTAGTGTGTCTTTCAAAAACTTCCCCAACAGAAACATCATAAGATTCAAAGATTTCTGTTTTACCACGTTCTTTATATTTTTTATGTTCAGGGTGAGTATCCCATATTTCAAAGGATTCACGATCTCTAAAGTATACAACCAACATATTGTGTCCATCCTCTCCATTATAAACCTCATGATTTTCATAACCATCTATGGCAGAAATGTACTTGTTGGCATGACTATAAAGCCTATCAAATTCTTCTTGAAATTTTGGATTTACTTTGTGTTTAAATGCTGCTACTATCATTGTTTGTTTAATTTTGTGTAGTATATATACGAAACTGCTAAAAGACTCATAAAAACTAATGGCACGAATGCCTTTAGAAAGTCGTCAAGATGTGCTAAAGAGATAAAAGCAAATAAGAAATCGAAAAAAAAGCCTGCATAAGCTAACTCTTTTAGTTTATTTGGTATTAATGGTGCAACTAGGAGTGTAATACCAATGATTTTTGCAATTCCTAACCATGTGAAAAAATACAACGGATATCCTAGTTTGGTAGCCTCGGCTAAAAACTCTTCAAACTGCAAAATTTCTAATATCCCATTGCCAAGCATAGGGATTGCTACCAAAAGTGTTGCTGCCCAGTATAATATTTTTGTTTTGCTCATTAGTTAATAATTGGTTTTTAATTTTTGAATCATATCGTGAGATAATGGATCGGAGTAGATACCATAAGCGTCTACTAAAACGCCTTTATGCCCATCTGTGGTTTCGATGGCATAAACAATGGATTGGTCTCCTGGGTCCGAAGCGCCTTCGAACCTATGGTACTCCGCAACGGTAAACTCTTCTGGTCTAAATGTTCTGTCTAAAGCTTTACAATACACGCTGTCGCTACGCATATTAAAATCTATTGTAAAACCTCTATTATCTAAATCGCTTAAAGCCTCTGTCAGTGTATCGTATGTAACCCTCATGGCAATTTAATTTAATGTATTTATAATTTTTTGTTTTAATTCGGGAACAATATCTTCTTGAAACCACTTATTTCTTGCATGCCATCTAAAATTTAAGGGAGATGGATGTACCAAAGGAAAGTAATTGGGCAAATACTCATAATATGCCTTAACGGTTTCTGTGAGATTTTTTTTCATTTGTTTTTTTAAATAATATTTCTGAGCATAACTGCCTATTAGTAATACTAGTTTTACCTCTTTAGTTAGATTAAATATTGGCTCATGCCATTGGGGTGCACATTCTGGTCTAGGAGGTAGATCGCCTCCTTTAGGATTGTTTCCAGGAAAGCAAAATCCCATTGGTATTATTCCAAAATTTTTGGTGTTATAAAATTCGTCTACAGTTACTCCCAACCAATCTCGTAATGTTTGCCCGCTTTTATCATCAAATGGGATACCGCTTTTTTGAACCTTTGCTCCTGGAGCCTGACCAATAATTAGGATTTTAGATTCTACAGAAAATGAAACTATTGGATTAGGTGGGTTTGGCAAAAAATTTGCGCAAGTCTGACAATTTTTAATGTCTTTTATCAATTGGTATGAAGTAATCAATCTTTTTATTAATTTACAGCTTCTATTATAAATTGCTGGTTATTAAAGGTAAAAGAGTCTCCTTTTTTTCTTCCTTTTAACTCTTTGTATATTGGTGCTTGAACAGAAATTCCTAGAAATTCTCTATCTCCAACTTTAAAAGGAGGCTTGGAAACTGCTACAATCAGGCAACGCCCATTAACGCTTACAATAGCACCAGGACCTACGATATCTGTGGGCTCGAACGAGATTTTATTTATGGTTTCTAAATGTTCGGTATGTATGTGTGCCTGTTCCTCTAATTGATCCGAAATTTCAATGCTTTGCCTATGATGAGATTGGTCATCGTTATCAACCACTTCGGTTTTATCTAATAAATTTCCAGAAAGAAAATCTGAATAGTTCATTTCGGTTTCATTTATATGATATTTTTCTAAATTGATAAGTGCTTGTTTAATTTTTATTTTATCCATTTATATATTATATACTGTTTATATACTGTTTATATGGTGTTTATATGGTGTTTAAAGGCGTGCGATTTGAGAATAGGAAGAGGGTACTGAGCAGTCTGCTGTTGTTACTTTGATTAGAGTCTGTCGGCAAACCTTTGTTAAATTTATTTTTTATGTTTAGCTCCATTATTTTACTCTTGATTAATTAAAGCATTAAACCAGTCTCTGTCTACCACAGGATCGTTTCTTTCATTAATACCAACTCCAAGTTTTAAGTTTTTTATTCTATTGACTAAATCTATACCATTGATGAGATCAATAGGAATCTCTTTTTTACGTCTAGATTCTCGTTTAATATCTCTCGAAAAATCACCCGTACTAATCAACAATCCCTTATTAGTATAATCATTCATTCTCTTTCTAAAATCTGTTATGGTAGAAACGCTAACCTTATCAGAGCGATTAATCAAAATTTCAAACTGATATGACAAAACTCCAAGTTCTATTGTGGCACTTCCAAAAATGTTATGTGATAGCTTGTCATACATTAATTCAACATTAGAAAAACCCGTTTTATTCAGAAACTTATAACTCAAAAGAATGAACTTCTTTTCGGGCATATTTCTTAATATACTAATTATTTCTTTTTGCCAATTAGTCAAAACAATAATTTATATCCAAATCCAAACTTAAAACGAGACAATAAACTTCTATTATCTACCAAGTTATCTATATTTAAGCTCATTAATAATTAATTTTTGTAACCAACCTAAAAAATAAATCGTGGATGCATTATTAAACTTAAAAGATAAGTTAGCTATTCGTTAAATAGAGCTATTTTATATTTATTAGTCTACAAAATTCATCTATTTATTTTTTCATTTGGTTTTAGATATAGTTATTTAAAACTACTTTTATTGCTAAACAACAATTACACCGTATGAACCAATTTCCGGCAGTTCATCTACATAAATTTCTTCTTTTTTTACTAAGTTGGCATTATCTTCAACTTCAAACATTATGAGTCCACCTTTATTCCCAATTAATTGGTAGATATAGCTACCATTTTTACTTAACATCAGGTCGCCAAAAAAAAGTAATTCTGAATTGTCTTTGAAGGCTGTCTCATTGATTAAAGTAATCTCTCCATTATCTTTTATTTTGTAAGTACTTATTGAGCTCGACAAAGCATTTGCAGCCCAAAGTACCTCACCACCATAAGATGCTTCTACCCAACAGTTAGCAATTTGTCCACCTTCTTTCTCTTTGCCAGTATATATGTCACCCGAAATCAGGTTAATATTACCTTTCTCATCTATAGCAAACGAAGAAGTAGAGCCTGTTTGCCAAGAATATAGAGGAGACTGAGGAACTTTATTTGCCTCTTCTCTAAACGTTCCATTATTGTTTAAAAATCTTGCCTCAGAAACTAATACTATAGACTTGTTGTTTTTCTCTACAATATCAAATCCTACTGGTATAGCCAACCATCTGTCGTTTTCAGTATCATGTGGACAAGGGATTGAAGAAGTTGGGCTTTTACTTATTGTACCATCACTACTATTTACGCTATATACCTTTACTAGACCAGTTACGAGCTCATTCACCACTAAAAACTTACCATTAGGCGTAAAAGCTAAACAAGAAGGTCTTGCCATGAGTTCTCTTTTGGAATTTTCTATTGGAGATAACTGACCCTCATCATTTATTGTATAACCCATTAGATTTCCGGTAAATGGAGGCGTGGGCATTTCTTGACTCCCAGCGCTTGCAACATATACTAAATTATTATGAGTTGCTATACTTAGAGGGTGAATATCACCTGCTGGCTTGGTGTCTGATAATAATAAGGTACGGTCTGGCATTAGCTTAAATGAGCTTATAGTGCCATCACCTGCATTTACTACAAGAATAAACTTATTATCGGGTGTTTTAAAAACACCATATGCCGAAATTAGTGGGTCGATCCCGTCTTTTAAAGGATGAGTTTCATCATAGCCCCAATCAAAAATTTCTATTTTTCCAGTTCCTTTTCCTCCAGATTTGAATTCCCCTAAAGGAATTAAGCTGTTATCTGCTTGTCGTGCAAAGCCAACGACTGAATTAGATTCAACTTTATTAGTGGCAACATAAATTGATTCGATAATTTCCATATTCTTATTGTTTTGATATTATATTCATCTTTTTTACGCTTTAAAGGAAAGAGGGAGAGTTTCTGTTTTTGCATATTTATGTTTTTCGATAGTTCACTTTCTGATAATAATATTAGCAGTACAGTTTTTTTATAGACTTTACTTATGAAGTACTACATCGTATTTTAGTTAAAACTCATAGCTAATATGCCACCCTCCAAATAATCTATATTCTTCACCAATTAAAGAGCCTATGGTTGGTCCCATATGGATTTTGCCAACATCGAAAGCAAATTCGGTTTCTAAGTATGCCGATATTTCTGTGTCTTTATGTGAATTTGGCAATGAAAAACTTGGTCCTACATTAACCGTTAAGAACTCCCAAGGTCTATGGCTTATAATTCCTGTTAGTTCATGACCTATTCTCCCTTCTTCTTCAAAAATCATAGAATATCCTATTCCAAATGCCCATTCATGGGAGGTCCAATAAGTTAGGTGTACTTCGTTAGCAGGGTCTGCAATTTTGTGTTTGGGAGAATAAACAATGAGACCTGAAACAATTATTTCCAACCCGGGTTCTTTCATTTCAGGGTTTTCGTGTTCGTGCTTTTTGGAATGATCTTTTTCTTGCCCAAAAGCTAACATTGGAGCTATAAGACATATCAATACAAAAAGAGTGTTTTTTATTTTTCCCATGGGATAATCGTTTTAATTATTTAAAGAAGCGTTTAAACCCGATTCTGGAAAGCATTTTTTTCTCCATACTCCAAAAAAAATCCTTTTGCCCAAATAGCGTTCCTAGTATTATAAGAAACACTTGATAGGTAACAAACATTACTAGAATTCGAAGTGTCCAAAACAAGAATGGAGGTAAAGTATCTAATGTAATTCCTAAAAAGTTTAGTAGAGGCTTGGCAAAGCCAACTGCTATAGACCCATTTAAAGCAAAAACCAAAAAAATAGTTACGAGCTGAAAGTTGGATGTTATTCCCCAACGTTTTTTAAGCTTTTTCATAAAAAAAATAATTGAAAAGGATGATAAATCAAGAATAAATTATAAAGTACGATATTGTAGAAAAACATGGAGGTTTACATTTTACAATAGGTAACCCGGTAACCACAAGTAGTAAACCTCTATGTTCCAAATTAACTAAATTAAAATAAAGCGATCATTTATTTCATAGAAATAAAAGAAGTAAAGTAACCTATCTATAAAACCAAAAAAATTGAACTTTTAATCTAGTTGCTTTATTAACCGTGATATCTTATAATTATAAAAACCCTACTATTATTATAAAAAGGAGGCTCTTACCATATCTTTGCCTATGGCATGGCAGGAAACACAGCCTTTTACTCCGTTACCGTAGGTCTGTTCTTTAGAAATGTCGTTTCTATCTGTTACTTCATACCAAAACCATCCATTTCCTTTATCCGAACTTTCTTGTGTCTTCAGCATTACAGCCCATCCATATTGTTTTCCGTCTTTATACATTTCTTTTATAGCATAAGAACCTATTGGGTGCTCACTATTTCCTGCTTTTACAGATTCTGCGAGATTATCACTAAAAAATGATCTTACAAACTCATGTGGACCGGCAGATCTGTGTGGAGTTTCATCTTCTCTATATTTGAGCGATTTGTACTTTTCGGTGTTTAAGTAAGCAAAAAGCTTTTCCTTTTCTAATGGGATATCAAATTTTTTGTCTGTGGGTGTCGGAACTTGGGGATCCCAAACTCCTGGTGCAGCCATCATTCCTGCCATAACATTTTCTTCTTCTTTCTCTCTTTCTTGTTCAGCATCTTCTGTAAAAGAACCTTCTGAAGCAGTTCTTTTTGCAGAGTTTTCTGGAATAGCGTCTCCTGCATTCTTTGCAGCCCTTAGGACGGGATAGAACTGTGTAAAAACAAAATCATCTTGAGCGCTTACATCGTGGCATTGAGCACACTTTTCATAAGGAAAAGGTTTCGATCTTTCTTTAAGCGTTCCTAGCTTAGGTTGCGTAAAGCTAAAAATAGACCAGTTTCCAGGTTCATCAGGGAAATGCTCTTTACTTTTAATTGAAGCTTCTAAGCCTATATACTCTCCTTCAAAATATCCATTACCACTGGCAGCAACCGTAGCCCCTACGCTTACTAATTCTTTTATTAAAATAGTATTTTCTCTAAATTTACCTGTTTGTTTGTAGTGCTCAAAACTTACAGGATCTATATATACATTATGCATTTCTGGAAAAGGAGCAAGACCACCATTCAAGTCGTTTGGGGTTACCGGTGTACCTACAAAAACCCAAGTCCTGTAACCCTTTGGTCTTAATAATTCACCATTCTCCATAGTGAAGAATACTTTGTTTTTGTAGTCATCATTATTGGTTGTAGATGCAATTTCATTCGAAGCCTTATTATCTTTGCATGATGCAACTAACAAGGTTACAATTAGCAATAGTAGTAAATTAATTTTTGAATTCATTTTATTTAGTGTGTTAGTGAGTAATGTGTAAAACTACTGTATTTATTTAGTTTAATTATAGGACTATTTTCTTTGAAATCAGTAAATTATGCGTCGTTTACATTGTTTTCAAGAAATTTTTCTCTAAACAAATTTGCTGGAACACCAGAGTTTTTTTTGAAAAATCTAGAAAAATAGGCTGGATCTTCAAAACCTAGTTCCAGTCCAATTTCTTTAACAGTAAGCTGAGAATTTACTAGTTTCTTTTTCGCTTCAAGCATTAGGTATTCAGAAATAACTTTACTTGGCTTTTTGTATCCTTTACGTTTTAGTTCCCCTAGTAATTCTTTAGGTTTAACATTCAAAGCTTCCGCATGATCTTTTATATAATTTGAAAGAATGGATTTTAAACGTACTTGGTTAAGGAATTGTAATACTGATCTATATCTTATATTATGAATTGTTGTCGAACTTTCTATTATTAATCTGTATAGCAAAGACTCTATATGATAAGAATCTTGTAATTCGATATTAATGCTATCAAATAGTTTGAGAATCATCTCCCCTTTGTCATGTAAATCATCAGAAAAAAGAATCTTCTCCTTTAGGCTAAGAAGGTTTGAGAATGTAAGTGAAATAAATTTTGCGAAATTATCATTATTCTTTATTTCAAAAGCGACTAAGCTTCCGGATAAGTTTTTACCATAAAAAAAGTCTTCAGGACTTAACAATACAATAGCCTTTTTATCGAGTCTAAATTCATTAAAATTTAAAGTAATAATACTTGAAGGTTTTTCTAGATAAATTATTTTATAATAATCATCATTACCATTAATTCTTTTATCCTCGTATTTCAATTGTCTTCTTATAATTTCAAATTGGGATCGATTCAATTCATTCATAAATGTGAAAAAGCTATGTCTTAGTTAGTTGAATCAAATGTATAATATCTCCCTTTTAAAGTAAATGGATTATTTTCCCGAATATTTATACAATTATCAAAAAAGGAATTGATAGTTAGATATTGAGAGCACGTTTATGTTTTTGTACAGATGGATTAAAGAAACTCTTTTGCGATTAAGTTAATAGCTTTGTTAATAGTTGATTAGGTGTTCAATCGACTGTAATAAGTACGTAATGTGTAGTAAACTATTTCTGATGTAAATTATAAAAGTTGTAGAACTTTCCTTAATTTGATTACAGCAAATGAACTAGTTGTTTTTTTTGGAAAAAAATTAAATATATATTTCAGAGTTTAAATCTTTTCATAAGACTTCTTAAATTGTCTTGGAGAAACCCCCATGTGTTTTTTGAAAAATTTTGAAAAATGTGATAACTCTTTAAACCCTAATAGAATTGATATTTCTGAAAGGTTTTTGTCAGAAAACAGGATTAATCTTCGGGCTTCAAGCATTATCCTCTCTGTAATAATTTCACTTGGTTTCCTTTTGTAAAAAGAATAAAAAATGTTCGAAATAGTTTTGGGAGAAACATTCATTATCTCGGCATAATCTTTTACTTTATGTTTTTCTCTAAAAAATTTTTCTACTAGAATATTATATTTCCTAGTTATGTCTATTTTTTCGTCTGATACATCTGTAGCCTCTAAATTATCTTTGAACAACCTTGTACAAGTTATTAGAATTTGCTTAAGAATAACCCTTAGCATTTCGCCATGAAGCGAATCATTATAAGCACGAAACTCTTCTTCAAACATGAGATGAGCCATTTTAAAAGTCTCCAAGTTTAAATCCTTAAGTTTTATCTCTGAAGGTTGATGCGACCCGTAAAACAGCAGCCCGTTACAAGAAACTTCATTGTCATGGTCTCTTATACAATAAAACTCTCGATTAAAAATAAAAGCCATGACACTTCCAAAAGTACTTTTGTCTAAATTAATTTTGTTATGGGGGGTACAGAAAATAATACAATTCTTTTTTATTGGCACACTATATCCATCTATATAAATGCTTGCTGAATTTTTATATGCCCATAAAATTATAAAGTTAGAATTCTTTTGAATAGATTTCCGCTCACTTGAATCACTAAAATCAGTTATAGTAAAAATACTCTGTTCCTTTTTATTAGTGAATTGATAGTTCATTTTTTAATTAGAAATAAGTTTCTGTTGTTTATACTTAGCTAAAATTACTAAAATCATTGATATAATTAACCAACTCCATATTTCTAAAGGAATTGGTGCTGAATCCCCTTTTGCATACGAATGAAGTCCTGATAATAAATGATTAACTCCTAAATACGTCATAAGTATACTTGTAAAAGCAAAGATAGAAAAAGCGTTAAACGTTAATTTACCTCTTAGTCCAGGAACTAATCTGGCATGTATTATAAATGAATATATCATAATACTAATTAATGCCCATGTTTCTTTAGGATCCCAACCCCAGTAGCGCCCCCAGCTTTCGTTTGCCCATATGCCTCCCAGAAAATTACCGATGGTTAGCATTACGAGCCCGATAGTTAAAGATAATTCATTAATAATTGTTAGCTCAGATATTATTTTGTTTAATTTTTTTTTATTCTTTTTAGTGAAAAGAGCAAATAGCAATAAATTGATCATTCCTAATATCATCCCAATGGCAAAAGGACCATAGCTTGCAACGATAATCGCTACATGTATCATTAACCAATATGAGTCTAAGACAGGAACCAAATTGCCAATTGACGGATCCATCCAATTCCAGTGTGCTACCATTAGTATCATGGATGCTACAAAGGAAGTTGCAGCAATCGTTATGCCAGATTTTCTACCAAAAAGTAGTCCGAAGAGCAATGTAGACCAAGCAACATATATCATAGATTCATATCCATTACTCCAGGGGGCATGTCCAGATATATACCATCTAATGCCTAGCCCGATAGCATGGTAAACGAATAGCAAAATAATCAAACTAATACCTATTTTTGTCAAAAGGTGAAGTAGTTTACTTTTATTCTTAAAAACCGAGATTATTACGATTACAAACAAAAATAGGCTAGCCAGCATGTATTGCCAAAAAAGGTTTTTAAATATGTCGTATTTGTTATAAAAAAGTTCTAGGTTAATTTTCTCTTTTGAAGGAATTACTGATTTGCCATATGATTTTTGAAAATCTTCGATCTTTTCTAATATTGTAAATGACCGTTTTAGGTTAGCCGTTCCTACACCCTTAGAAAAAGTTTTTTTATAGTTGCTAATAATTGAACTAATTTTAGATAATCGCACATCTGTCAAATCTCTTTTTATCGCTTCATTTTGATTTACCCATGTGTTATGAGAATCTTTTGGTATAGGGATAATTCTAAATAGATCACCCTGTGTTGCTAAATACAGCAATACAACTCTACCATCTATATCCAAAACGCTTTGGTCATATTTTCTTTTTATTTTCTTTTTACTTGCTTTAAAGACTTCTTCTTTTAAGAGATATTCTCCTTTTTTATTGAAAAAAGATGATAGCTTAACATATTTATGTGAATGGGGAATACCTAAAAAATCACGAACCTTAGTGTTGTTTTTCTTTATATAAATTATTGGAATATTTTTCCAGCTTTCGGGTTTTAGGAAAATAGAAAGAATGATCTGATCTGAGTTCAGCCCTCGAAAATGATTTTTCTTTGCGACCTTTCTAAGGAATTCTGAACCAAAAGTATTTACAGGTTTCATTCGCCCGCCAGGATCTTGAACAATCAATCGACCAAATTGTTCGGCATGTGATAAGGGAATCTTCTCTGTAAATGAAAAAATATCAGGAACTTCCTTATCAGTTGTATGGTCATCATTCGTTTGGGATAGTAATAGCGAAGGAGATATTAGAAGGAGAAAGAAGGTTAGGTTTTTTATTTTTTTTAATCGTTTTCTTTGTTTGCCAAAGTATGAATTGTGGGTAATTAGCATTAAAATTAAACCTGTAAACAACAAGCTGTAGCCAACATATGTAACCCATGTACCAAGCATATCATGATTTACAGATAAAATTGTACTTTCTATTCCATTTTGTTCATCATAACTTGATTGAAATAAGCGATATCCTTTAAAATCTAGGACATTGTTCATATAAACATCTGTGTCAAAAGACTCTGATTTGTCTTTAATAGATAATTTACTTGTAAATGATTTAGGGCTTTCTGACCCAGGGTACCTCTCTAAAACAAAATCATTCAGCCTAACTTCAAAAGGCAATTTAACCTGTTTAGAACCATAACTAATTGCAAAATTTAGAGATCCAATTTTTACTCTTTTTGGTTCTTTTTCAAAAAACTGCGCACCAAAAACATTGATGTCTTTACTTATATCTTTGGTTTTTATTCTTAAGCTTAACATGTCTAAGGGAAACTCCTCTGCGTCCGATGTTTTATATGTCAAATACCCATGTACTAAAGGTTCTGGGATTACAAATTGCAAACTTCCTAATGTGTATAGTGTTCTATACTTTAAAACTTGAGCTGTGTTTGGCATAATAACTCCAGTTTCTTGATTAGCCATAACCACATACTTTAATGTACGGTGTGCTTTTATATAGAGTTGATTTTCTTTTGAATATATATTAATTACCCCTTCTTTTATATTTTGAAAACTAATATCTGCATCAAAAAAAGTTAAGTAGTCATTTTTTTTTAGGTATTTATCACTTCGTACACCTCTTGAAGACTCTACCAAATGAAGAAATCTGTTTCTACTGGATTCATTTTCTTTAAATTCTATTTTGGCATTAGGAACATAGCCTAAATAGGAAATCTCAAAAGGTTCATTGTCAAAATCAGTATGTATTTGAAAATGGTTTCCTCCGCTTAAAAAATTTAACATCGAAAGCTCAAGAGGCTTATATCCTTCAACTCCTGTTTGAGATAACAGCAGTTTCTTTTCTATTGTTTTTGTTTTTAAGCCGTTATCTATAGCTACAGATAAATATTTTTTTTCTGAAAGCATTGTAGAAGAAGTTTCATTTTCTTTAATAGATATGATACCTTCAAAGCTTATATATCTTGTTATTGCTGCTCCAACAAGGATAATTATAAAAGCAAAGTGAAGTACTAAAATATATACCTTATCTTTTTTGTATAAACGATAACGCTTGACGTTTCCAATAAAATTTAGGATAAAAAGAAATAATATTACATTAAACCACCATGCGTTGTATATTAGGGTCTTGGCAGTTTCGGTATTGTAATCGTTTTCAATAAAAGTTGCCATGCCCAATGCAAATGCAAAGATTAAAAATAAGAATGCTGTTAATCTTGTTGATAATAAAAAATGTATAGTTGCATTTAACAGTTTCATCTTAATGATTTCCGTTTTTGTAGTAGGTTTCAAACCTATCGATATTATTAATCCAATTTATTATTCTTTCTTTTTCTTTTTTAGAAAGCTTGGTTTCAGGACGCAACTTTATATATAATTCTTTTGGCATTCTGTCTGTTTGTATATCATAAACGCTTGCAGATAAGAAAGATAGTTTACGCCATGGGTCATGATCTTTCCATTCTGAAAAATTTAGAGCTAATTTCCCTCGGGAAATAGTATTATCTACCCACCAAGATACAGGAGCAATATTATCAAACCACTTATAATTCGTATTGTTAGAGTGGCAATCGTAACATGATTTTTTTAGTAAGGCTCCAATATCTGTTGGGGCATCACTTAACTCTAAAAAATCATTATTTGCAGTATATACCGAATTGTTCTTTCCAGGTCTGTAAAATTGAATTAATATAAAGGCTATAAAAAGAAAAAGAAGTGTTTTTTTTAAAACTACTTTACTAAAGAATTTATCCATTTAGTTATTTTATTCTGTTGCTTTTTAGTGAGATTTGCATCCTTATGCATCCATAAATATTCTTTAACAGGCATTCTTCCTTCGTACACTTGAAACATAGTTTCTGCAGCGACATCTACTCGTTGCTCAAATGTATATTTCTCCCAATTAGAAAAATTAAGCTTTGTCTTACCATTACTTACGTTTTTATCTAAAAACCAAGCGATGGGTGCAATATCACTATACCAATAGTTTTTTGTTTCATTTGAATGACAGTCATAGCAAGTAACCCTTATTAAGTACTCCACCTCTACACTTGGGTTATTGGCAATTAAGAGATCATTAGAGGTTGGTTGGCTATACTCTTGTTTATAGGGTCTAATAAACTGTATTGCAACACCAAATATTAAAGAACAAATAATTAACCCTTTAGTTTTCATAATGTATTAAATATATTAGAACACCAATTCTAGAAAAGTAAGTAATGATACTTTTTTATTATATTGAATCTTACTTATACTTGTGGGTTATAGAAATAGGTTTCTTTAAAGATCTTACCATCTTTCCATTCTTGTATAGCCAATTCTGTGAAATTAATCTTTCCCCAAAGATTATTGTTAAAGTCTAAATCCCAAGCAATTGCCGAAACATTTTCTCCAACAAGGTGTGCTTTGCCTTTAAATGTATTTACCTCAGTCATATTATCCAAAAAGTCTTTATAAAATTCGAGGTAGCTTTTTTTACCACCTTTTCTAGGCTCTCCATTTAATCCTTCCTGAGTGACAACATCGTCGTGATAGTACTTATCTATTGCTTCCAAAATTTTGCCATCGTGTGCCAAATTTAGTAACCCATGAATGCTTTCATTGATTTGTTGTTCTGTCATTTTGCTTATTATTTTAAATTATACATTAATACTACTTAATATGGTAATCTTGATTCATAACGTGTAATAAATATGTTGCATTTATAAAGCTGAGATTGTATTAGGTTGATCCGATATACGAAGTCGACTATAACAAACTTGGGTTTACATAATACATTCAGTTTCATTAATCTATTTTGAAGCAAACTAGTTCTATCATTTATAACTTCAATTTCTTCTTTTAAAACCTATTAGAATCTGACCGTTTTGTTTAATACAGAATTTTATCAATATTTCATGTCCAAGAATGAAAGGGTAATAAAGTTGTTTTCGTCACTTCATGTTTTTACACTTTATGCATTTGTTAAATAATCTGTTGTTGAACAAATAATATGTCGGATATTCAATTTAAAAGCTTTTTTAGTGCTATCTGATTAAAAATTTAATAGCAAAGTAACAACTTATTCAATAAAAAATCATTGCACTATTTTCCATAGTTTATACCTCTTGTTTTTAACTTGAAAACATGAAAGCGAATTTGTTTATTTGATTGTTTTGGTATAAGAACGATTATTATCTTGGGGGTGCTCTTTTCAGACTTCGAGTTCTGATTCTAATTTTTAAGCCTGTCTAAAGCTTCGGCTATTCGTTCTTTTTATAATTTACATTTACTTGTATTCAAATGCTTGCGGTAGGGGAGGAGGTATTCCTTCACTTTCCAATGTGAGGGTTGTTAGATGTATTTGATTGAATGTAATTTTTGTGATATCTTCTAAAAGAGGAGTTAGTCCTTTTATAATAGATTACGTTGATTTATAAATTTTTCTTGTCTACATAGATATTCTGATATTCAGTTGGAGATAAGCCAACATGGGTTTTGAAAAATTTTGAAAAATGAGAAATCTCATTAAACCCAAGGATGTATCCAATTTCATTGATGTTCTTGTCAGAAAATTCTAAAAGTCTTTTACTCTCTAAAATAAGTCTTTCATTAATGATTTTTAAAGGAGATTTATGAAAGTAGCGTGAAAACAAATTAGAGAGAGATTTTGGAGTAACATGCATTAGTGTAGCATAATCACTTACTTTGTGTTTTTCTCTAAAATGCATCTCTACTAATAAATTAAACTTTCTGATAGCATTTAATTTGGACTTAGGCATATCTTCTTTTGGTAAGAGCTTACGGGCAATTCTTACAGATTTTATTAATAATCGCTTTAAAAGCACTAACAGCATCTCACCCTGAATATGATCCATGGTTTCAAATTCTTCTACAAAAAAATCGTATAATAGATGAAAACTTTTTTGTTCCTTTTCTGAGAGTTCTACTATTAGTGGTGATGAAGATCCTAAAAACAAAAAACCATTACATGATACCTCTGCATCATGATCTCTAATACAATAAAATTCTCTGTTAAAAGAATAAATTATAATATCTTTATGCGCTATTTCGAATTCAACAGTATTAAGTTGAGAAAGGAAAAGAAGATGATTTTTATCAAGAAAAATTCGATAACCATCTACTCCTAAAGTAATACTATCATTTCTTGCCCATACTACTTTATAGCAATCTGACAATAATTTATTAGAGCTATACTTAATAGTTGCAGTATCTATAAGTTCGAAAAGACCATTGTTTTTCCCAGTATGTTTATAATGCATGTTATTTAATTAAGTGTTTATGATAAATGAATAACACTCTAAGCTTAATTCGACCTGTTCTTACACTAAATCTAGTAATTATTTATAAGTGTTGAGGGTATATAGTAAAATAATTAACTATCTATTGCTACCACCATACAAGTAGTCTACGCAAAATTAGGTCATCGGTATAAAAATGTAAGGAACAGGATTCAAGGTGTTTAGAGGAGCCAAAAACATAGAGTTTCTCGTATTTGGATTAACCAGAATACTTGTGTAAGCTTACCTACCATTACTCATACAAATTGTTACAGTCATATACACTGTCATTTCAAGATTTATCTTTTATTATAATCAATTCCTAAATCATTGGTTCTAACTTCTTTCAATTTGTCTTGGAGTTTTTGCTGAAATTCATCTATAATTTTGACATATTTCGGATCATACGCTAAATTGGTATATTGTTTCGGGTCATTTTTCATGTCAAAAAGTTCCATACCTGATTTCGCATCTTCATCGTATTGAATATAAGCCCAGCCATCTGTTCTCAATAAAAATGATTTTCCTCCTTGGGAAACACTAAATGCCATATCTCTAACTTTGTGATTAGGGTCATCAAGTATCTTTACAAGACTTTTTCCTTGAATATGCTTGGGATGTTTTATCTCTGCTAATTCTGTTACAGTTGGATACATATCTATAAGTTCAACAAATGAATTACAAACAGCAGGTTTTTTACCTGGTACCTTTATAATAAGTGGAACTCTAACTGACTCTTCATGTAAGCTAACTTTCATCCAAAAATCATGTTCTCCAAGATGAAACCCGTGGTCTGATGTAAATATGACAATGGTGTTGTCTTCTAAACCTTCTTTCTCTAATGTTCTCAAGACTTTACCAACTTGCTCATCCATAAAAGAAACTGAAGCATAATATGCAGCGACGGCTTTTTGTTGTTGCTCAATACTCATTTCCCCATTTACGCTTGTAACGTAGTTAATTCCTCTTTTTGGTATATCATCCCAATCATTTTCAACTTTTTCTGACAAAATTATGTCTGTGTATGGATAAGGAGCGAAGTGGGCTTTTGGTGCCACAAATGGGACATGCGGCCTTACCATACCTATAGCTAGAAAGAATTTTTCATTCTTATGTTTTCTAATTAATTCACTGGCTTTTTTAGCTGTTATTCCATCTGCAAGAACTAAATCATCTCCATCAGCCTTAACTATTGTCATTACATTGCCCCCTTTTCTTTCAATAGTTCCATCTGGATTACCTTGTACAAGTTCAGCTTCTCCTTTTGTTTGCCATTCTAGAGCCTGACTATTGTATTTTTCATTCCAGGAAGCAGGATCATCTTGCCCATCGCTACCAGTTTCAATATCTATAGGGACACCCATATGGTAAATCTTACTCACTCTGGCGGTGTAATATCCATTTTCTTTAAAAGATTGTGACCATGTTTTACGTTCCTTTCCAATATTTTTACGACCACTTACATATCCAAATGTAGTAGTGGCATGCGGATAATATCCACTCATTAAAGACGCCCGTGATGGTCCACATACAGGGTATTGACAATATGCTTTTGTAAACATAACTCCTTCAGAAGCAAGTTTATTAATGTTTGGTGTGCTACACGCTTTATTCTCGTACGAAGATAAAGCTGTCGCTGTCAAATCATCCGAAATAATGAAAAGTACATTATAGTCTTTTTTCTGTTCTTGAGTGCATGAAATTAAAATTACACTTGCAAAAAATACTATACTAAAGCGTATTTTTTTATTTTTTTCCGAAAACATAGCTTTTTGTCATTAAGTTTTTATTTGTGTCGACTCTAACTGCCTAATAAACTTAGTTCTGAGTTAGAGAACGAAAATATGAAAAGAGGGAAATCGCAAAGTTGAGTGAAAGCTCACTAAGAATTATAAATCGTGTGTTAGTTTTTTAGCATAATACTCTGATTTGAAATGTGAAAAACTTTGATGTTTAATGTTTTCTCTATTATTACCTATACAAATTACTAGCTTTTGTTATATTTAATTCCCTAATAATGATTTATAACTTCTAGAGTTTTTATATATTATGGTTTTGATTTTTTTGATTCTGATTCGTTGATATTAGAAGAGGTATTTTGGGTCATCTCTAAATATTTTTGCTGCAACTCATCAGAATCACCATATTTAATTCTTAGCTCAGATAGTCTTTTTTTCATTTCTAATACTACATTTTTGTACTTAGGATCGTGATAAACGTTCTTCAATTCATGTGTGTCTTTTTTACGATCGTAGAGCTCCCATTCATCTATGTCGTAGTAAAAATGTACCAACTTATAATCCTTGGTAACAATACCATAATGTCTTTTTACAGAATGCCAGCCAGGATATTCATAAAAATGGTAATATACAGCGTCACGATCCCATCCTTGTATTTCTCCTTTTAAAAGCGGCATTAATGATTTGCCCTGCATGTCTGATGGTGCTTTTATTTGTGCAGCTTCCAAAAACGTTTGAGCAAAATCTAGGTTTTGTACCATTTCTTTATTGGTAATACCAGCTTTGATTTGGTTAGGCCATCTAACCAACAGGGGTGTTTTAAAAGACTCATTGTAAATAAAACGCTTGTCGAACCACCCATGTTCACCAAGGTAAAAACCTTGATCGGAGGTGTAAACTACCATGGTGTTATCGGTAAGATTGTTTATGTCGAGATAATTTAATACCCTTCCTACGTTATCATCCACAGACGAAATACACGCCAAATAATCCTGCATGTACCGTTGGTATTTCCAACTCATTTTCTCCTTATCGGTCATTCCATTCCAATTGTCTTTGAAATCTGTATTAATAGCATCTAAAATAGGATTGTATAGGGCTTTTTGTTCTTTTGTCATTCTATTTAGAGACTGTTTTAAAGCATATTTACCACCATATATAATAGGCGGAATAACGGGTTCTACACTTCCCATTTCTTCAATAGTTTCAGGCATAATTTTAGAATCTTGCGTATAGTCCATGTGATATAGCAGGTTCATTTCTGCGGTTTTTGCAGCTGTGCCTCTGTTTGAATAATCATCAAAAAGAGTTTCTGGTTCAGGGAAAGTTTTTTTAGAAAATTCCTTCATTTTTTCGGCGCTTGGCCACCAAGCTCTGTGGGGTGCTTTGTGCAAATACATCAGCATAAATGGTTTTGCAGTGTCTCGCTTTTTGTCCAACCAGTCCAAAGTAACATCGGTAATAATATCAGTTACATAGCCCGTTATTGTAGTATCTCCTTTTGGAGTAACGAATTCTGGATTGATATAACTTCCCTGTCCTGGTAAAATCATAAAATCATCAACTCCTTTTGGGTTATTTCCAAAATGCAACTTACCAAACATAGCGGTTTGGTAACCTGCTTTTTGAAATAATTGAGGAAAAGTTGTTTCAGTAGTATCGAATTTTTGGATATTATTTATTTTGCCATTTAGGTGGGTATGTTTGCCTGTTAGTAATGTTGCACGCGAAGGAGCACAAATAGAATTAGTTACACTTGCCTCGGTAAATAGTACACCTTCTGCTGCGATACGGTCAATATTAGGTGTGTTTATGAGATGACCTGAATAGGCACTAATGGCCTGATATGCATGATCGTCCGACATGATAAAAAGAATATTGGGACGTTTTTTTGGTTCTTGTTTGTTTCCTCCACATGATAGAAGTGTTGACACTACAACTAGAGTGAGAAAATGAATAAATCTTGGATACACAGTTTGTTTGTTTTAGTTCGTATATTTTTTATACCGATAAAAACCCTCTTGGTTAAAGTATTTTTTCTATTGATAGAAAAGTACTTAATGATATGATGAGTAAGTGTTTAAGCGCTAGAAATTACTAAACTTTATAGTATAGAATCAAAAAATTCTATGAACGACGTGGGTTAGGCGATAAAAAGTTAACTTGTAATAAAGAATTTGTATTTTTTCGGAGAAAAATCTTTTATCTGACGATTTTATGTTCATACAGTCAAACTATAACTTTTTAAGAAATGACCTTTTTTAGGCATGATTACTAATCTCCGAAGTATAGAACTAAAAAAACCACTCATTTTCTATATAAAATGAGCGGTTTCTTAGTCGGGGTGGCAGGATTCGAACCTGCGACCTCCGCGTCCCAAACGCGGCGCGATAACCGGGCTACGCTACACCCCGAGTATGGTTATCATTTTGCGAGTGCAAATATATATAAAACATTTATATTAAGGCTAAATTAAATCATAAATTGAAAATTATTTTTGTTTTTTTAACATGGCTGTATCCAAAGCCTTAATTTTGACTAAGATTTCACTGTATGAATTTCTATTATGTGAGAGAACCAGAAGAAAGTGCTTTTTAATTGAGGCTTATCTAAAAAGTTACTTAAGAAAATAATCCATAACAATTATTAAATTAAGGAAAACATATAGGTAAAAGGAAGTAATCATTTAACAAATTCACATGTATACAGATTACAATGTTTTTTGTTGAGACAAATAATGAATACGATTTTATAGAGGCATAAAGTATGGAAACAAAGAATTTGAATCTAAAACTGTAAAAAATATAGATTAATAATTACTTTTTTAAAATTTGATCTATGGTTAAATTGAGACCGACTAAGATTCGATACCTTCTAAGCTTTATTTTGGTTACTGAGCTTTGAGAATTGAGAGCTTCGCTCGGAAAGTGTAATGGGCGGTTAAAATTTGAACCACCAGAAGATAGAACACCCCCCAAAACAATATCTAATTTGTTTACTGAAAAGTTTACTCCTAAACCATAGTGATTAAAGTCTGCAATCAAATTAATATCCTCATTTTGTTTATTGGTTAAGTCAAAGAGAGTAGCGTTGGTTATGTATGGAGAAAAATCTGTTGAATAACTAGCATAGCCACTTAATTTGGTATTTAGAAAAAAATCAATCCCCAAACCAAAATTGACAATATCTTTTAATCTTTCTTGAAAAAGCAATTGAGTAGAGGTTTCTAATTCACTATTAAACCTTGGTATGGAGATTCTATCGTACAGCTTTTTTTTATTATTCCAATTTATATTAAAATGCAGCTTGTTTTTTCCAAGTTTTAATCCCGTTCCAAATTGAATTCCTAAAGGGTATTTTCTTTTTGAATCAAGGTTTTCAAAACTATTGTAGGAAAAGCGATTATCGATACTAGAAAGCCCCGTTAAAAATTCTTCTTGATTAAATCTTCCTTTACCTAAGAATTCAATGTAAGGTATATCAATATTGATCCCTAGTTCTAATTTGTTAGTACTATATGCTATCCCGACTTTTCCAAAAAAACCATAAGATTTTTGAACAAAACCAACTTTGCTTCTATATAAAGCAATTGCCGAATCCTGAGCGATACTTGAATATTCCAATGAATTGGAACCTTTAAACTCATAGCTTGAAAAATAACCAGATATTCCTATGCTCAGATTTTCGGTGCATTTTGTTGCCCATGAAACTCCATACCATTCTTCATTAATTTTATTCGTGATTTCTATATTACCTACATAAGTCTCTAAGCCTACTTGTTCTGCAATAATGTCAGAGGTTTGAATACCAGTACTATATGATATAGATGTATTTGATCTGTTTCTGGAAAGAAGAGAGTAAGCAAAATGATGATTATTAGTGTTGTTGAGTTTAAATGTACCAGCTACCATATGAGGTAATCCTGAAAACTCAGAACTTTTTAGAGTATGATTATCATGTGTTCCTTCATTTGTTTTAACCTCACTAAGTTGATAAATTTTACCATTAATACTAAAAAGAGGATCTTTTATAGTAGTTAACCTAGCGGGATTATAATAAGTAGCACCTAAATCACTAACACTACCTGTAACATTGCCATTTAAAAGAATAGATTTGTCACCAAAATTTTCATATTTATAATTTTGCTGTCCGTAAAGAATAAATAAATTGAAACAACTTACTATTATGTATAGATTTAAACGAAGCATATATTAGTACATAGAAGGTTTGTTGTCTTTTTTGTATACAAGAATTTTTTTTTAATTACTTGTTGTATCTTTTCAGTTCTTTTAAAAGCGATATTCTAATAGTATAGTAGTACCACTTTTGTTTTCTTGCCCAAATAGTTGATTGAACTCTTCGTATAGAAATCCTAAACCTATTTCCTGTCCATTAGTAAGTTTATGTAATATCTTGAATGAATATTCTCTAGAATTTGAAAAACGTTCTTTTGTTAAGTGTTCTCTTAAGAAGTACCATTCTATAGTTCCTACGAGCTTCCATTCTTTTGGGATTTCTTCATTTTCTTTAAATAAGTATTCTATCCCTATTTTATACCTTAAACGACCGTAATTTTCATCTTCTATTTCTTCAGAAAATAGAAAATTCCTCCATTCTCCTTTAAATTGTTGCTTTAAGTCTAATCGTTCTATAATTTTCGTTTTTAATGCTAACCCTAGATATGGTTTTAGCTCTATAAAATTATCAATTTCCTTATCAAAAGTGTAGTAGGTATTCATTCCTCCTAATAGTTGCCAATTTTGTAGTTTTTTTATGGCGAGTCCACTTATTCCAAGGCGGCGCCACGATGGCTCTTCATACAAATGTTTCCAATTTCCTGTTATTTGTATGTTCCAGCTTTCAGTATCTTTTAATTCTTTAGTCACCTCGAACTCATGAAAGAATTCAGTTTGAGCTTTTAGATTAAAACTAAATCCTATAATTAGAAGAAGTATATATGTATGTTTCATAACTAGATAGTAATAGCATTTGTATTAGAGATTAGAATAATTATAAGAGTGCTTTTGCTTCGTTTATTGGTTAATTATGGATATATCATTTTTATTGAGGTATTTAGGTGAGGTTTTAGTATAACTAAATGTTCTTAGTGGATATGGATGGCGGATCATATGCTTTAATTGTTTATTCATATCTCTTGTGGACGATTTTTTTTGCCTATTCGTAGTGATTATTTTTCATTTCTTACTAACCTAAAACCAACATGCTGCATACCACTATCAGGACTTAGTCGCATTCGTCTTGAATTCCGATAACCAGAGCACCATGAATCATGGCAAAGAAAAGATCCACCCCGTACGACTTTATTAATCGCATTCGGATTGTATACTTCGATTGTTTTATTTGGACCAGTTGGGTTTATAACTACGATGTTTTTATCTTTTAAAATTTTATAATAGTTTGCTCCATACCAGTCATTGGTCCACTCCCATACATTGCCGGCGATATCATATAGTCCATAAGAATTTGGAGGAAAAGATTTTACAGGAGCTACAAACATAAAACCATCTTCTGCGGTATTATTATATGGAAATTCTCCTTGTAAAAAGTTCCCTTTTTTTGATTTTGAAGTTAATTTTTGATTTCCCCAGGGATACATTTTGTTTGCTTTTCCGCCTCGCATAGCATACTCAAATTCTGCTTCGGTTGGCAGCCGTTTATTTACCCATTTGGCATAAGCCATTGCATCGTACCATGAAATCTGGGTTACAGGATGATCTAGTAATGTATTTAAGTTTTTACTTTTTCCATCTGGGTTTTTCCATGAGCTTCCATTAACAAAGCTCCACCAATTGGAGAGATTATCTTTTGATGCAGATTTTTCTGCAAAATGAAAAACCAAAGCCCCTGCTTTTAAAGCATTTTCCTCTGGTCTAGGAGTGCCTATAGGTACTTGCTTTTTAAGTTCTTCCCAATCGATATTGTACTCTGCTACAGTTTTATAATTGGTGGCTTTTACAAATTCTAGAAATTGACTAATCGTAACTTCGTGTTCATCCATATAGAAATCAGAAATTGTAACGCTGTGTTTAGGCATTTCATCACCTTGAGGGAGCGCCGTTCTTTGCATATTTCTGGATCCTTCCGGAAAATCTCCACCCATTTCAAACGTTCCTCCTTTTATAAATACCATACCTGAATAGTCTTTAGATTTTTCTTTTGATGTTGAGATACTATCTATAATACTAAGGAATTTGGCATCCAAATACTCTTTCCCCATTAGGTCATCAGTACGAATACACTGCGTTGTAAAACCGACCTTAGGTTTTTTTACTAATTGTTTTTTAGAATCAGTTTTACATCCTGAAAAAGCTAGGAATCCAAACAGGAGTAATAACTTCGAAATACGAGATACATTCATCTTTTTTATATGTTAAATGTCTATTGATTATGCTCTAAATTTTTCATTGCAAGTTCTTCTGTTATAAATGGTAAACTGATGTGTATTGAAAAATAGTTGCTTTTATTGTTACCTTTAAAAAGATCATTATTGAATACATTAGAAAACCCTTGATAATATCTGAAATGTACCATGATTCCCTTTCCTTTGTTTCCACTTTTAAAGTAATATCCAAGATTAAATAAAGCACCATAATCTATTTTATTTACCTTGGAATTAATGTTTTGTTCAAATCTTCCTAATTCATTTTTATAAGTTATTGTGGCCTCTTGTCTAAAAGAAACTTGCGGGGAGAGTCCTATTCTAATTCCTGAATTATTAAACTGGTAGTAGATAAAAGTGTTTACATCTATATATTTTACAAGCAAATCTGCATTGACATTTTGATAAAGAGAATTTAAATTTGGATTAGTTGTATTGAGTGAGATATCTTCAATTTCCGCACTTCGTTTAGAAAGGAAGTAAACCGTGGGGCTGGCATACCAGTTTTTTGATAGTTTTATATTTCCAGCAATACCAAAGTTAATTCCTGAACTTGAAGAAAGGTTCTCTATATTACTAAAACTGTTAAGAGGTACTCCTAGTTCGAGACTGAGATTGAATTTTTCTGAGGCCACTTTATCTCCAAATATAGCCGCCAGAATTGCAGCTTGAGAAAAAGCTGTTTGTGTAGCAATGATCATATAGAAAGTTAGGACGATCTGTAAAATATTATTCATGTTTAAAAACTATTTTGTAGGGTAAACTATTTTCCAATCTTTTTTCATGTCAATAATTGTCCAGTTGTTTTTTTTTGCTTCTGTTATACCTTTTTTTAATACGCCGAACCTGGTATCTTCATCATAAAAAAACTCCCTTTTTTCGTCGGTGTGTTTTACATAAAGTATAAGTTTTGATCCTTCTACTGAATTCGTGTATTGCATCATTTCAAGATCCCCATCAGAATTACCCACAGCTATTATTGGTTTTTTACCAATAATTTTATCGATAGATATTACTTTTCCTTCGTGATCATTATTGTGTAGCAATTCTGGTAATCTTTGTATAATCGGTTTTCCATTTACGGACTTCATTTGAGTTCTTAATGTAGTGCCGATAATTTGTTCTTTTGGTATTCCATAGACTTCTGGAGCCCATATTCTCATAAACTCTACGCTTCCTCCTGATACTATATAAAGTTTAAATTGATGTTTTCGTAGATATTCTAATAACTCAAGCATGGGCTGATAAACTAATTCTGTATATGGTTTGTTGAGTTTTGGATGTTTAGATGTTTTTAACCAATTAGTTACAATTGAATCAAATTTTTCGACATCATCTACGGCATGAGCATACATCACTAATTTTAGTACATCATTTGAGTGAAAATTGGTAATAGTTTTTTGATCATTTTCAATAACAGCTTTAAAAGGCTGTTTTTCCTTTAATTCCTTCTTGCTATTAGCTAGTTTTTTGATACGGTTTATGGCAAAAAAAAGCTGAAATGGCATTGGTTGTTCTGACCATAATGTACCATCATTGTCAAAAACGACTATTCTATCCTTTATAGGAATAAAGTCTTTACTATTACTATCGGTTACTCTATTAACAAAGTCAGTAATGTTTAACTTTACGATACCTTCGTTCCATGATGGTAATTGATCTCTATTACCATTATAATTACAGGATGATGTAAGCAAAACAAGAAAGAAAAAAAATAGATTTGCATTCATTTTTTTCATGATCTTTATGTTTTTATATAATGCCGAGGCAATTTAAATGCCTCGACATTTTGTTAATGTTATTTATTGGTAGTTTCGGATAGTTTTGCCATTACTTTATCTAAACTAAAACTAGCTGCCTTTTGTCTGGGAGGATATTTTTTAAAAGTTCCCAAAAAATGACCTACGTATTGCTGAGCAGGTACGAGTAGGTAGACTCGATCAAGAAGCCAATCGTAGTATGTGTTCGAAGTTATTTGAGCTCTTTCATAAGGGTCTCTTCTCAAATTGAAGATTAGCGGTACTCTCAGATGAGTAAAAGGGTTAGCCCATGCCTCTAAAGTCTGAGCAATGCGCTGCTCCATAAAAACTAGTTTCCAATCTCCATATCTCAGTGCAGTGAGATCCCCGTCATCAGAGAAGTAAAATATTTCATTTCGAGGACTTTTTATGTTTTGGGGGTCGGTTAAATGTTTGCTAACATCATATCCATCTAGATGGATTCGATAGTTTCTTCCCAAAGATTTGGAGTGATATCCGTCTAATAAATCTTCCTTGATATCTTTTTTTCCGGCTGCCGCCAAAAAAGTAGGTAACATATCCATATGGTGGACAAGACCATTGCTTACGGAGCCTGGTTTAACTTTTCCAGGCCATTTAATCATAGCGGGAACTCTCCAACCTCCTTCCCAATTAGTATTTTTTTCACCTCTAAAAGGGGTAGCAGCAGCATCGGGCCACGTATTGTAATGTGGTCCGTTATCGGTAGAATAATGTATTATTGTATTATCAGCGATTCCTAGTTCATCCAGTACTTTGAGAAATTTGCCAATATGCATATCATGTTCTACCATACCATCAGAATACTCATCTTGCCCTGAAATACCTCTAAGTTCTTTTTTTACATGTGTTCGAAAATGCATACGTGTACCACTCCACCATAAAAAAAATGGTCTTTTGGCTTTAACGGCTTTCCTAATAAACTGGATGGCTGCATCTGATGTTTCGTCATCCACAGTCTCCATCCTCTTTTTGTTTAATGGTCCAGTATCCTTAATAGATCCTTTTGCATATGAATGTATTACACCACGAGGTCCGAATGTCTCTTTAAATGTTTTGCCATTAGGCATGATAACATCTCCTGGGTAATCTTCATTTTCTGGTTCTTCTTCAGCATTTAGGTGATAAAGATTACCGAAGAATTCATCAAAACCATGATTTGTTGGTAAATGCTCATCTCTATCACCTAAATGATTTTTACCAAATTGTCCTGTCATGTACCCCTGGTCTTTCAACAAGCCAGCAATGGTCGGATCGGCTTCATTCATACCTTCTTTTGCTCCGGGTAAACCTACTTTTGATAGTCCTGTTCTAAATACACTTTGTCCCATAATAAAAGAAGATCTACCGGCTGTACAGGATTGTTCACCGTAATAATCGGTGAAAATAATTCCTTCTTTCGCGATTCGGTCAATGTTGGGAGTGCGGTATCCAATCATTCCTTTGGTGTAAGAACTAATGTTAGATTGTCCAATGTCATCCCCCCAGATAACTAAAATGTTTGGTTGTTGTTGTGCGCTTGCTGTCATCATTAATGATAGCAAGAAGCAAACAGTTAGAATTTGTTTTTTCATAAAAAAAAGTTTAATTAATATTCGTATTCATAAAGCGCTTATACGTTATTTTACTAATCAATCTCTTTTAAAAGAATTTGTTTAGTGTAGAATTTACTTGTTTCATAATCAGTAGTGTTTATTATGTAATAGGTTATAGCAACGATTACTTAGAGAATTGCAAATTAATACCTGTAAATAGTTGAAATTGAGGTTGTATGCCGTTATGAAGCATGGAGTATTGTGGTTCTATAAATAAATTGCATGTTGTTTTTCCAATTTGAACTACTTTACCTATACCCAAAGCAAATGGTACATGATAGTTATCATTTTTGAAATCGAAAAACCATATAGGAGCACCTCTTAAATAAGTACCTTTACCAAGTTGCCAAAAATAAAATGGTTGTATTGCTGCGTTATTTGTACTAGATCTATCATGATCACCTGCAAAAGATGTCTGCCAAGTAACAAGACCTCCCCATTGAAACTGAGATGAATTTGCTAAAAAAGCAACAAAAGTTAACCCTCCTTGCCATTTTCCGGTACCTAAAATATCATCTGATGCTGTGGGTGCGGTGATTGATGGTCCAATTCCCAGTGTAGTGGTAGAGGTAGAAACGAAGCTATATGATAAAAAAGCATTGATATCTCCCAGACCATTTTCAGAATTAATACTTCCAGTGTTTGTTGCAAAAGCAATTGTACTAAGTGGGACAGAAAATCTGAACAGTAGTTTTCCGTTAGCTAGAGGTTTTGCAAAACGCACCCAGGATGTATTAAGGTAGGCATCACTTGAAGTATCCGTCAATTTTGGTATATAGTAATTATGAAAGCTAAGAGCTGTCATATTGGCTAATGGGTTGTTAGCTTGGGTCGAGTTATTCTCTTGTGACTCTTGCCCCATTACAAAAAAAGAATAGAAAAAGAAGACCATTAGAACAGATTTCTTTTTCATTTTGTTTCTGGTTTAAGTTCTTCTTGAATTTCCTGTTTAATTGCTGCGAGTTTATCTTTTAGTTCTTTTGAAATTTTACTGGGGATATTTTTCAATTTTTTCAATTTTATAGAAACATAAATATTGAATACTCCAACAGCAATAAGGGCAAGTGCTGTCCAAACTAGTATTGTGATTCCTGCAAATAATGGATTCCAAATTAGGATGAAGGAAAATATAAACCCTAAAATTCCTAAAATCATAAGATTCCCCCAATCTAATACACCATAGTGTTTTAAGTCCAAGGCATATCCCATCGCCATTGCTGATCTAAACATTAATAGAAAACCTACATAAAAAGGAAGAATAGTTATTGAGATTTCGGGGTGCATAAACAGTAAAATTCCTATTATCAGGGTTGATATCCCAAAAACTAGGTTCCATCCCCAATTGTCTATTTCGTTTCTATTCGAAACAGAAAAATAGATTTCTACTATTCCTGATATAACAAACGAAATACTAAATAAATAGGATAATGTCACGTACGATTCTAAGGGAGAAATGAGAACATAGATTCCTAGTGCAATAAAAATAAGTCCGATTATAAGAGGTAGGTACCAATACTTTACTGAATCATTTACTGTTTTAAAAAAGGTTTTCATAGTTTAAAAAGTTTTATTGTTAGAGTATTCATTT
Organism: Aquimarina sediminis; assembly: GCF_002895435.1. Taxonomy (GTDB): domain Bacteria; phylum Bacteroidota; class Bacteroidia; order Flavobacteriales; family Flavobacteriaceae; genus Aquimarina; species Aquimarina sediminis. Next base: position 152,479 of record NZ_POYJ01000004.1, on the reverse strand, counting down.
TGTTAAAAGTCCAGGCTATCTTGAGTATTATTGTTGTTTTTCCAAATTGATATTACTTAATTTGATAAATAAAAAGATTGCTTAAAAGCATCATTTATACGAGATTCTATAAAATCAATGTTTCCAGATTGTGTTCCTCTTACAAGACCATTAATACCAGCTATCCAAACAATATCAATTTCTTTTTTTTGGATATCTAATGAATTGGCATCACCCATTTCAATGATAATTGTACCTTCATTCCATTCATAATAAATAGGGTAAAAACTATCTGGGTAATAGGGATCATAAAAGCCCCACCAGTTATACCAACTATTGTAGATAAGATCGATTTGAGAATATGTTGTGGCTAAGGCATTACTTCTAATAATAATATCAGGTAGATTGTTTACATCTAAAGAATCTACTTTTGTATATCCCAAAGACGTCATGTTTTTATTTATACTTGATAATATGGCTTGGTCGTAGTCTCTTGTTATTGTTGGGTTAATGTTTCCTTGTCCCGAATCTTGTTCTATCCACCTTACTTCGTCTAATAAATGGTAAGTAGTTGGAGAATTATTATCCCAAAAACCTTGAGAGTGTTGTGTTTTAACAATATCAAAATCTTCTATACTTGTATCATCATCGTTATGACAAGCATTTAGAGTTAAGAAAAATGAGATATAGATAAAGGTTTTTTCTAAATTTTTCATGTTTGTTTACTTTTCTGTTAGTAGGATAGTTAGGTAGCTAAAGCAATACTTAAATCTATATTTGTGGGGAGATCAAGTGACGAATCAAGACTTGCCAAATTACATTGATATAAACTCTCTAAAATCTTTAAAGTAAATTTTCTTAGTTAAGTGTAGCACTCTTATGTATAGATTTGTATTTATCATATTGTATTTTTAATTAGTTTTAAATTGTATAAAGTCTTAGGTTTTAAAAATGTTTTTTAAACGAAAGTTATCAAGAAGTAACCCTGTAAAGAATGATAAATAGTACTAGAAACTGACTGATGTCCTAAATATATCCATTTGATAAAATAGAAAGTGCCATAGAATTTACAGTGTGTTCTATTTTCTGAAATACGAACTGATTAGTAAACGGATATTTTATATTATTTTCCACCTGCATTAGATCTAGGTATTCTTTAATAGTGTGGTTTCTGTATTCATCGTTACTTTTTTTTCCATCCATGATGGTTACTTAAACTATCCAGTAAGTCTTAATATTGATTGTTATGCTTATTGTTAATTAAGATATCTGTTGTTTACGTGATTATTCAAAAACGTAAATTAGGATCGGGTAAATAGCTTTTTAGATTTGGGTAAGTAGTCGTAAAGTTGGGGTAATAGTTCGCTATACCTGAACAGAGTAGGTTAGATATTACATTGAAATGAAGCAAGAAGCCTATCGTATAAAGGTAAGTAAGCTGTTAGATAGGGGTAAGTAGTTTATTGTTATTAGATTTTCTTTTTTTTGCCGATAATAATAGTTTCTCAAAGCAACAACTTATTATAGTCGTTATATGTCTCTTACAAAAAACGGATGTTAATTCAGGCGTAATGTGTTTGAACCAAAGTAAATTAAGAAAAATTAGTTTAAAATCCAAATAATATAGTTTCCTCTTAAATAGACTAGCAATTGAAACATAAGCTGTAGGAAAAAATGATAGAAGTGTAGGTAAGGTAGTTTTTAATAAATTTCTCATAATAAGTTATTTGATTAAACACTTAAATCAATTAATACAAACTTCAAAAATGATGACTTCCTTTCTGGGAGAATCTACTACTAATAAACATACTACTATGTATTTCATTAGTAAGTCAACATTTTAATATTGATTGAAACTTGATTAAAATTACAACATATTTCCTTGCTTATTGTGCCTCAAAACGTAAACTAATTTACTAAAAACATCAAAAAACACCTTTTATCCCTATAGATAGAGTATTCTTTTGGATTTAACGAGTTAATATCTTGGTGTTCTTGAGAATTGATTGTTGATTCTTAAATATTTAGAAGATTTTTTTTGCGAATATAAATTACTTTCTAATCTATTTGCTACTATTTAGTCCGTTTTGGGCTATGCGAATTGTTACTTGAATTTTTGTCTTTTTAAATTGCTTAACCAGACTCTAGATATGCCCATAAATTCAGCAATGTATTTAGCAGGAACACTTTTAATTAGCTCTGGGTAGTTTTCTATTATGTGGTTATACAATTCAAATGACGTTTTAGTAATTAGATAAGATTTAAATTCATTTTCTATTAATAAAGCATGGATTAACCTTTTGATAAAAAAATCTTTGAATGTTGTGTGTGTTCTATTGAGTTTTTCTATATCATTTTTATTAAGAGCTAAAACAGTTGACTTTTTGATGGCCATTAATTGTACAGGAGATAAGTCTTCTTTAAAAAAACTATGAAAACTGGACATATAGGGTTCATGGTTATCTAGAAAAAAGTTGATAGTTTTTGGAACATTACTTCCATTCATTTGTTGGCTTACGAAACCTCCTTTTAAAACGATATATATTTGTTGGCTAATATCACCAATTTTAACCAATGTTTCATGACGTTCTATTTCCTGAATAGTTCCGCATTCAATAAAAATGGATACATATTTATCTGGGATGTTGTTTCTTTTTAATATTTCAAAAATAGAATTTTTATTCACTCGAGTAATTTAATGATTCAAAATTGTTTGACTATTAGTTTAGTTAAGTAGAGTCTCAATTGTATTAATCAAAAGAAATCTCTAATCCTCTTTCATTTTCTGAAAACTTTAAAAAAGAATTACTTAATAATTGTAGGTTTATAAGTTTATAAAAATAAAGAATCTAGGAGTTAGTCAAGAGTAAATTAATTTACCTTTTTTTTAAATTTTGATGCTTTAAATTACTGAGCCATACTCTTGTTATACCAATAAATTCAGCAATGTATTTTGAAGGAAGTTCTTTAATTAGTATAGGGTATTTCTCGCAAATAATATTATAAATTTCCAGAGGTGTCTTTGCTATTAAATAAGATTTAAATTCATTTTCTAACAGTAAAGCATGTATTAAACGTTCAATATAAAAATCTTTAAACTCAGAATAGGAATGATTAAGATTGTCTATTTCACTTTTTTTTAAAACTAGCACTGTAGACTTTTTAATTGATTTTAATTGTACAGGGGATTTTTCTCCATTAAAAAAACTATGAAAACTAGACATGTAAGGTTCATGTCCTCTTAAAAAAAAATTAATGGTTCTAAAAGATCCGTCGTTAACCATTCGTTGACTCACAAATCCTCCTTTTAAAACAATAAAAACATTTTGACTAACATCATTATAAGTTACCACTGTTTGATTAAAAGCAACTTTTTGAAGATTACCTAATTCAATAAAAGTTGAAACAAAATCTTTGGGTATTCCAAGCATCAATAATTCTTTTGTAAGAACATCTGTTTCCATGCTATTTACAGTTTTTCAGTGATAAAAATACTAAATTAAAAAGTAAATATATAATATTTTGTATTCTGATGGATAGTTGTTTAAAAGCTGATTTTTGAAGGTAATTTTTTGATTATTAGCTGTTTATTTTGTGAAAAGAAGAGGAGATACCATGTTGTAATAGTAAAAATAAGAATGCCAAAGTAATTTGTTTTGATATAGATTTTGGAAATTGTTAAAAAAAGATGAAGAATCTAAAGGAAGAGATGAAACATATACAAGAAGCCAATTGTAACGTATGATGACTTTAAAATATAAAGCTGCAATTGCTTGTAGAGCACATTTTGCAAAATAGATATGGTTATTTACACCAGTTTATTAAATCAAATCTTTGATGTTAATACTATAAAATCTGTTTATTAGATATACAAACAGGCTTTGCTATTTGTTTATGATTTTCTTTGTAGCTCATAATAAACGAGGAGTGATGAGATTTTACTTTTTAAGTAAGATTAAAAAAACGGGTTTAACACAAATGAACAAGAAAATACCTGTAAAAAGTCAGCCTTGTATCGTATCTTTATAGCGTAAATTTTAAAGCCAGTTTATCCTCTAAACTTTATCTATGGAAAACCTTGACGCAGCAAGACTCCAAATGGCATTTACCCTGATATTTCATATTGTTTTTGCTTGTATTGGTATGGTTATGCCTTTTTTTATGGTAGTGTCTCACTATAAATGGTTAAAGACACGTGATCAGGTATATTTAACCCTCACCAAATCCTGGCAAAAGGGCGTTGCTATTTTTTTTGTAACTGGCGCTGTTTCGGGTACAGCATTGTCTTTTGAATTAGGGCTGCTGTGGCCAGAATTTATGAAACATGCGGGACCAATCATTGGGATGCCTTTTTCATTAGAAGGAGCAGCATTTTTTGTAGAAGCATTGGCATTAGGATTTTATTTATACGGATGGAACAAATTACCCGAACGGTTTCATTGGATTACAGGTGTTATCATTGGTTTGTCAGGTGTAGCCTCAGGGATTTTGGTAGTCGCTGCAAATGGATGGATGAATGCACCCAGTGGATTTGATTATATTGATGGAAAATTCTTGAATATAGACCCTGTACAGGCAATGCTAAATCCAGCATGGTTTACACAGGCACTACATATGACGCTAGCTGCTTTTACAGCAACAGGTTTTGCGGTAGCAGGAATTCATGCTTATCAAATTTATAAAAAAAGAAAAGTAGAGTTACACAAAAAAGCATTTCAAATAGCTATAACCTTTGGAGCAATAGCGGCAATATTACAACCTGTTAGTGGTGATATTTCTGCCAAGGACATTGCAGAGCGGCAACCCGTAAAACTTGCGGCGATGGAGGCTCATTATCATACAGAAAAAGGAGCTCCCTTATATATCGGAGGAATCGTAAACCCCAAAACACAAGAAGTCAGCTACAAAATTGCTCTCCCCGGAATGTTATCATTTTTGGCTTTTGCAGATTTTGATGCAGAAGTAAAAGGACTAAATGATTTTCCTGAAGATGAACGACCAAATGTACCTATGGTTCACTATGCTTTTCAAATTATGGTGGGAATAGGAGGTTTGTTGCTACTAGCAGGGTTATTATATTTTGTTTCCTTAAAAAAGAAAAAATGGCTTAATAACAATAAGTATTGGTTACTGTTTGTATTACTTGCTCCTATGGGGTTTATAGCCTTAGAAGCGGGGTGGATTGTTACTGAAGTAGGAAGACAGCCCTGGATTATTCATAAAGTTATGAGAACCAAAGACGCGGTAACACCTATGCCAGGTATTGTGTTTAGTTTTTATATGTATATCGTGGTATATCTTATGTTATCCGTTGCAGTTACCTGGCTTATGATAAGACAAATAAAAGTTTTAAATAATTCAAATCATTAAATATGCTGTTTGTTGTACTGTTTTTTTTGATTTTTTCCTTGTATCTCTATGTAGTATTAGGTGGAGCGGATTATGGAGCGGGTATAGTAGAGTTGTTCTCATCAGAAGAAAATCAGAAAATTACCAAAAAAACCATATACCGTGTTATGGGACCAGTTTGGGAAGCCAACCACATTTGGATTATTATTCTAATTGTAATTTTGTGGATAGCTTTTCCGGTATACTATAATATAATGGTTGTTAACTTACATATCCCTCTTACTATTGTACTATTAGGAGTGACACTAAGAGGCGTTGCCTTTGTTTTTAGACATTATGATGCTGTGATTGATAACTCTCAAAAACTATATGATGGGATGTTTAAAGTATCGAGTTTGATAACTCCTGTCTTTTTAGGAATGACATTCGGTGCATTGATTGGTGGTGAAATTAGTATTGTAGAGGATGTTAGTACTATGAGCTTTTATGAGGCTTTTGTAAAACCTTGGTGTAATGTATTTAGTATATTTGTTGGTTTTTTCTTTGCAGCACTTTGCGCATTTTTATCTTCTGTTTTACTAATTGGAGAATCTGAAGAAGGAAATGAAAATATTTATATTAGAAAATCTGCAATTGCGACTATAACTGTTTTTGTTGTGGGATTAGTAACCTTTGGTTACGGTTATATTTCTGGAAATGTATTTGTTCTGGATTTTATAAAAAATCCTTATGCAATGATATCAGTAGTGTTTTCTGCGGGATTATTATACCCATTATGGCGAGCAATTAAGAAAGGGAATACAGTTTGGAGTAGGTTTTTTGCAGGATTACAAGTGTTTTTAATTTTACTGGCAGCTTTGATTTCTCATTTCCCAGATATTATTATTACTAAAACAGGAAGTGTTAGTCTACTAGAAAATATAGCCCCTGATAGTGTTATCAAGGTTTTAGGAATATCACTTATCATTGGTGGGGCAATAATCCTACCAGGAATGTTCCATTTATTAAAGTCATTTAAAATGATTAAGATTTTAGAACAAAATAATACACCTTCTGCTTAATTTACTGATTGATGTGTTCGTTCCTTATAAACCAGTTGGTTAATTAAGCAGAAGGTGTATTATTTCTGTACTAATTCTTTCATAAGTGGGATTACCATATCCCAACCTTTTTTTGACTCTTCAAATCGCTTTTCTGAATTTTCAGATCCTTTAAAATCTCCCTGAATAATGATGAGTTTAGTTTTACCTTTCGATTCAACCAGTTCATAAGTTAAATTTACATAATTAGAAGGAATATCTTTTATGCCCATATTAGGATCAAACATAGTAAATGAAACTTTAGTCCCTTGGATAATATCTGTAATTTCCCCTTTTACATATACTACCTCTTTTTGATCTTCTGTTCGCCCTTTCCAAGTAATTTTGTTTCCAATTTCCCAGTTTGATATGACTTCACATCCAAACATATATTGTTTGGTCATTTTGGGATTTGTTATTAAATCCCAAATTTTTTGTTTGGGAGCATTAAAGGTGATTTCTTTTGTAATGATCATTGATGTACTCATTTTCTTCTTTTAGTTAATAGAACAAATTTGATGAGTTTAGTCGTGTTTAAATTGTAGTATCCGGATTTTTTCTAATACTATCGGGAGTAGCACCGAATTCTTTTTTAAAAGCATTAGAAAAATGTTGAGGAGAACTATAACCTATTTGATAAGCAATTTCTTTGGCAGATTTTTGGGTTCCCCAAAGAAGTCTTTTAGCCAGTGTCATTCTGGTTTTATGAATATGTCCAAAAATAGTCGTTCCAAAGAGTTCTTTAAAGCCTTTTTTAAGTTTGTATTCATTTAGATTAACCAATTTGGATAATTGAACAATGGTAGGAGGGGTGTCAATTTTTGAATTAAGAATCTCTTTTGCTTCAAATAATTTTTTTTTATCTGTGTTAGATCTTATAAAATTAAGTTCATTCTTTTTATTAAAAACCTCTGCTTGTAGCACGAGTAATTCAATGCTTTTAGAAAGTAGAAATAAATCTTTTAATTCATGAGTATATGAACAATTGAGTATTTCGTTTATTACAGATTGAATTTTAAAATTATTTGGTTTCCATTGATCAGAAAAAATGGCGTTTTGATTGTTTAATACTTTTTCAGAAAAACGTTTTAAAGCATCTGTTCCATTCTGAGCAATATCTACAAAAAAATCTGAGGAGAAGTTAACACCAAAAGTTTCAATACGTTTACTTTTATTGAATACCTCTATTTCAAGACCATCAGAATAGAGTATATTATTATGATGTCCTGTAAAAGTAAATTCAGAATTAAGTTGTTTACATTTAAAATCATAACTACCACTTAGTCCAAAATGTAACCTCACTAATTTCTTATCATTTTTAGATACATTTTTTCCGAATGAGGTATAATCAACAATATTATGAGAAATAGAAATGTTTTCTATTTCCCAGCTCTTATTTGTTACTGTAGCATTGTCGTGGTTTTTTTTCATCTTTTGATGTGAGTAGGATGATTTTGTATATCCTTCTGTTTTTTTTAGATTATTTCACGTTATACAACTCCGTCACTTTACTCATGTTTGTCAGATTACTAATTTCGTAAAAATAATCCAGTTGCCATTTTTGAGTTCGTTCTGCTTGTTTGTTTTTAGTGATGTCCCAATTTGGATAAACCCGGAAAGCTCTTTTTCCTTCTTTTTTACTAGTAGAGAGTATCCCTTTCTTAATCAATACAGCTTTTGGGAAAACAAATTGCCCCAACTTAGCATCTGTCTTTACGTTTACGATGTAAAAATCAAAGGCATCTGTCTCATCAAAAGGCTCAATAGACCCATTTTCGTTTCGTTGCCAAAAAGTTACGAATTGCCCTACTTTTTTTGGAGTGATTTTAGCATTTCTACTTATAATACTCAGTTCATTTAATTTAAACTGACAGGCTTTGTATTCTGTGCTTTCCAGTTCGGTTTTGAAGTTTGACATTTTAAGTAAGCATTGGTCATAAACTTCGGTTTTGATTTGAGTTAGATTAGTATCCATTTGATGGTGTATACTTGGGGTTTGATTAGTATAAAACTATTTAGATGTATGTTTTTATGATCTGGTTTTTGTGAAAACTGATCTTAATCGTTTTCATAGTTTTCTGCAAGTCGTTTGATTTTCAAAAGGGCTTCACTCCAAAATTCATCAGAGCGGTTCTTTTGTTTTTCGGTTGGAATATTGTCTTCGGTAATAGATAATTGTATTTGCTCGCTCTTCTTATAGAGGTCAAAAGTCCAGGTTCTATAATTTTCGGGCTCATCCGGTAGTCCATCAAAATTACTCCAATGCGAATATTGAAGTTGACTATTAGGATCTACATTTAAAAGGACTCCTTTTTCTTCATATGCATTTCCGTTAAATTCACCTTTGAAGATAATTGGATTTCCTATTTTCCAATCAGTTATAATTTCTGCTCCAAAGAAATACTCTTTCGCCAATTCTGGTTCGATCAATATATTCCATATCTGAGATAGTGAAGCATTAATGTCTATTGATGATATCGAAATTAATTCTTTACTCATGTTGCTTTATTTTTGATGTTGGTTAATAGTTTATGCATAGTATGGTTGTAGTTCAAAAGCTATAGCACACTAGATAAATGATGATTTATCTTTTATAGTAATAATACAAAAATAGGGTTTAGGGACTATTCAATCCAATGTTATATTATTTTTAGCTAACATCAGATAATTTTTTTAAAAACTATATTGTTTAGGTTTTGTCCAGACAGCTTATATCCGATAATCTTCTTATTTGCATTGAATATGAAATCTATTTTTCCAAAGAATGGTTCGTTTGAGTAGAAACTGTTTTTTGCAAGAGGCTGTAATGTAATATTATAATCGATACTATTATGTATAGCCATTAGTTTGTTCTCTTTTACGACTAAATCATAAGTGATATTATGTTCTATGTTTTTATAGGTTCCGATAAATTTTTCTAATTCTAAATCTTTAGATTTTGGCAATTGTATAACCGTTTTTTTGCAGGGGTAGTCAAAATCAGCAATACGAAAGTCAAATCTGTTTTTATAAAAAGTAAATTTTGAGTGTGGGATAAATGGTACTTTAAAAACATTTTTTTCAAGAATAGGCAGAAGGATTTTTTCGTTTGAACCGAATGTTTGAAAATACAGCTTGTTTTTTTCTGCAATGATGTTATAATACATTCCTGGAAACATTTCATAAGTTCCTTCAAGATTTTTGAAGTCTGTATTACCACTTAATGAAGCAGGATGTGTTTTTTGTTGTTGAATGGATTCTTTTAATAAAATCTCTAGTGATTTATAAATAATGTCTAATCCAGAAAAACCACCTGTATTTGACAAATAGACTAAGGATAAATGATGCTTAGGGACATGAAGAATATATGAACGGTAACTCTCGGTACCACCTCCATGAAATACGATATCTATTCCCTTATAGTTATCAAAGTAGAGCCCTAAACCATATTTTACTTTTTTTCTTGACGTAAGAAAAGTAGCCGTTTCCATTTTTTTATAAAATTCTAGTTTACCCACTTTTTGGCTATGATAATTCTTTGCCCATAGACTCAAATCATTTATAGTAGTGTATATACCAGAAGAACCAATTGTCGAAAGTTTTACTGGGTAATTTACATACATAGTATCCCTAAGCCGATATGAATATGCCTTTTTAGAGATTACAATATTGTTATTATCAATAGCCTGAGTATGTTTCATCTTCAAAGGGGTGAAAATCTTTTCTTTTAATTGTTTTTTAAAAGGCTTTTGTCCCACTCGTTCTATAATTTCTGATAATAGTATATATCCTGTGTTATTGTATTCAAATTTTTCTCCAGGGAGGTAATTGGTTTGTTTAACTTGTAGCAACATTGCCAGAACCTCCTTATGTGTCATTGTTTTTACGCCTTTTAGTTGTGCTAATTCATCCGGGTTAGGTAAGCCATGGGTGTGGTTGGTAAGTTGTTTAATTGTTATTGTGGCAGGTAACTCTTTTAGTTCTGGTAAATATTGCCTTATATCATCGTCAAAAGAAAGTTTCCCTTCTTGCTCTAATAATAATGCAAGAAAAGTAGTAAACTGTTTAGAAACAGAAGCGATATTGAAAACAGTAGTATCTGTTATAGGTTGACTATTCTCAATATTGGCTAAACCAATATGATTTTTGTAAATGGTTTCTTCATTTTTAATAATGGATAAGGTTGCTCCAGGTTTGTCATGATGGTTGTATACCATGAATAATGAATCTATCTTTCGGTATGTTTCTTTTTTTAAAATTTCATTTTGTGAAAAAAGAGATTGGGATAGAAGGAAGAGGAGTAAGACTCTTGTCATTTTTAAAGAATAACTCATGATGTTTTTTTTTGTTTGATACAAATCTGAGCTATTTTATTGGGAGAAACGTCCGAGTAAATAAAGTCGGACTAATTTATTTATGCTTTATTCGATAAGGCTTGTTTTCTATACTGTGTAGGAGTTTGATTTGTTATTTTTTTGAATGCGGTATAAAAAGACGACTTTGAATTAAAACCTACTTTATATAAAATCTCTAAGACAGTCACTTCTTTTTCATTTGGATTTTCTAAAATAGCTTTAGCTTCCTGTATTCGATATTCATTTATAAAGTCAAAAAAATGCTTCCCTAAATGATGATTGATTACTATAGACAATTCTCTTTCTGGAATATCCGTCTGAAAAGCCAGCTTCTGTAACGTTAATTCGAAATCTAAAAATGGCTTTTCCTTTTCCATAAATAAAGAAAGTTTCTCTAGATGTTTATTTTCGTTAACATTAGTTTGGGTTGTGTTCTTATCAATTGTTGATTTTAGAGGTCTTAGATTTATATTTATACCCGTAAAAAGTTCTGGCTTATACAAAGCTTTAAGAACAAAGAATACTGTTATAGATAGAACAGAAAAGCTTATTAAGATATTAATGTTTAGGACATACTCTTGTAGTGTAGAATTAGATAAATACCATCTTGTAATTACAAATGTATGTGCTATACAAGAAAATACTGTAATTTGGAATAGCCACTTATAGATGGCATAATTTGCGTTTGAATAATTCTCAAGATATACTGTTTTGTATTTTCTTAAAATAAAGAATATAGCAATGATGTAAGTAAAGAACTGTAGCTCGGCAATTACTTCAAAAAACATAAAACTTTGATTAGAAAATGACGTTATTTTGAAAATAAAAAGAAACAATAAGAATAAAAAAGCATGAATCACATGTGTTTTTTTGATCTTAAAATTAGTATAGCAAGCAGATAATACATAGAGATAGAATAGAGGTAATTGTAACAAACTAGAAGATGTTTTTAGAATATTGATGTTAGGATATTCTAAAGTTTTATTGGTAAATAAACCAATTAAATCAAAAGCGATAACCAGTAGATATAGACCAAATAGTATATTGGGTAGTTTGTGTTTTGTTTTGACCGTAAAAAGAAAAATAGAAAGTAGTATCATTATAAAAACAACAATCTTTCCTATGCTTTGAATTAGTTCTATTTTATTTTCCAATAATTTTGTGCTTTTTTTAAAGGATTTGTACTGGTTAGAATGAGATTTAAAAGTAACGAATTTGTATAATACTTCTAAGCTCTATGATTACAGATATCCTGTTTTGTATAATTTCTATTCCAAATTAATTATAAAACTTCCAGAGTCAAATGGGAATTTTGATATATAATTACCAGAAATTTCAGGATTTTTATTGCTTTTCTCCCCTGTGTATTCTATTGACTGTCCATTTGCGAAAGAAATTTTTGCTTTGAAAAAGAATGATGTTAAAGGTTTTCGGTTGATAGCATTTTTTTGATTTAGCATACTATTCCCGTTAAAGTTTTTTTGCCTAAATGTTCCATTCATATCCACAATTTTTATTTGACCTGGTTTATATAAGCTCCAAATATTGTAGTACAGGGCGGTTTTACTTTTGAAATCTGAATTCTCTATAATAGGATTTGGTATAAAAGTCAGTATTTTTCCATTTACAAGTTTATATTCTGTGCTGTTCCATTTTCCGTTCCAATTAGCTTTGTTAAATTCCTGAGGAATGCTAATTCTATATAGAATTTCGTTTGTAACGTAAATGAAAACGAATAGTACTCCTATTGAAATTAAAGTTCTTTTGGATATTTTGAGAATTTTATTTTTCAACTAGTAATTCGGTTTTTATAAATAGTTTTGACTATCTCCTATAGCAAGTATAACTGACCGATAGGTTCCTATGATTTGTTGTATAGTATTTGTAAATGTTTTTTTGTAAAAAAAAAAGAGCTATTCTTATTACAAAAAACACTGCTGTTGATCGATTAATTCTAACCTTTTTACGATAGCGTTTTTGTTTAATATCGTTCCAGGTGATAAAACTCCATTCGCACCGATTCTCGAATTATCACCGACTAATGCTCCAAATTTTTCGACACCGGTATCTATTAATTCATTGTTGTAGGCGATCCATATTCTTTTATCATCTCTTTCGTTGTAGTGGTTCGCTGCTATTGATCCAGCTTCAAAATTAACATTTTGACCGATTATACTATTTCCAATATAGTTTAGATGTGCGATAGCTGTACCAGCACAGATTATACTACTTTTCACTTCAGTACTAGGTCCTATTTTTACTGATTTGTCCAGAAATACACCTTCTCGAAAATATGTATTTGCTGCGATAGTACAATTTTCCATTGCAATAAATGGTCTTTTAATCGTAACTCCTTTTTCTACCACTGTAGATTTATGAATGGCAATTCCGTCCATGATTTCGAAATCAGAATTGAGGTTGGGTAGTATTCTTTCAATGATTGCTTTCAAATTAGAGGTAAACTCCCAAGGTGGTAGATCTTGAGATGTTTTAAAATGTTCGGAAATATTGGATATAAAATCGGTTACATTTATTTTTTGTTCCATAAAAGAAAGGTAAAGCAGGTTTGTGCATATTTTGTTTCGATTGTCCTAAGCCAAATATAAAATTTTACTTCTATTCTTTTTTCTAATTCCAAATTTTGTATTGGTAACCTACTAAAAACACACAGACGTTTTAGTGGTGCTAAAACGTCTGTGTGTTTTATTATAGTGGTAATTGGTTTTTTTAGTAGTCTAATGGTTGCCTTTTTTTTGTTGGTAATTTTTTGAGTCTAAATAGGACTACAATGAGCATTAATAAGCAATAATAGATAAAGATATCACCTATTAGAGAATATACAGTTGTAATCCCCTTTGTAGGGAGTTGGGTTATCAGAATCTTATCGTTATCTGTAAAATGATCCATCTCACTAAGTTTTTTACCTGTATAATCGAAGCCAGCTGATAGCCCAAAGCTTGTTTGACGTATCAAATTAAAACCTTGTTCTATGGCTCTAAATTTTGCCATATTGGTATGAATAGGATCGATGCCTTTCCAATCATTGCTTGGTACCAACATAATATCTGTGCCTTTAGCTTGTTTTAAATATTCGGGGAAATCCATATCAAAACAAATGGCAGATCCAATTATACCATAAGGTGTTTTTGATTTTTGAATGGCATCTCCTTTTATATTACTCATAGCTTTTTCTCCACCAGGAACAGGAATAACTTTCCAATACTCTATCGTCTTTTTCCCATTAGGGTCAAATAATACAAATTTGTTTTCTAATGGTTTATCGTTTGTAGGGTCAATAACACTGACTCCAGCTCCAAGATATATTCCATTTTCTTTAGCCATTAAGCTGGCTGATTCATATAATTTGTTTTCATCTTCTTTTAAAATAAAACCATTACCCTCTGCCCAGAAAACTATTTTTGCTCCCGCCTTGGCTTCTTTTACACTACGATCCAATAAATTTTGATTTAAATCAGAAGCTTGCTTTCTGAATTTCTCTTTACCACCTTTGAGATTAAGACCATAAAAATCATTATCGTAGATTCGTAAGTGATCCATGGCAGAAATAGAAGCTATTCTGATAGTTTCAGAAGTAGATTTCTGGAATAGCGCACGATAACCACCATATCCTAGCGTTAATCCGATAATTATGGCATATATCAAAATCCCTTTTTTAACTTTTACCCATTGAAATTCTTGAATGAGAATCCAATTGACTATGGAAGCAAACCAACCTATCAAAAAAGTGATATATCCCATTCCCAAAACAGAAACTGATTGTAATAAAAGATCTTGTGATTGTTGTGTATAGGCTATGTGCCCCCAACTGCCATATGGTAGAAATTGATTACTTAGATATTCAATAAAAACTAATGTGGCAGGGAAGATTAGTGTATGTAAAAATACGTTTCGTTTTTTTGAAAAAAGTACATCTATAAGATAGGGTATCGCGGCTATCAATCCATAAGGAACCATTATAAGAGCATACATGAGAAAGGGAAACGGAAGGATCTCATAATTCTGAAATAGAGTTGCAATAATTAGAAGCACACAGGCTAATAAAAAACCTTTAATAACAGAGAACTGACGAACTGCATAAAGTAACATAGTGATTGAAATCCAGGGAGCAAAAAATAGGGAATAACTACCATTTGAGACTAAAAGTAATAGTAGTAGTGTTACTAAAAATGCTAATTTACCGAGCTTATTGTTTACTGTTTTCATTTGTTTTTATTGTATTGATTATGAAACAAAAGTAAACAGGATCACTCCTCAACCTCAGTGTTTTTAGGGTTTAGGTATAAAACCAGCATTTTTAGGTACAAAATTTTTAACAAGAATCTGGACTATTACGAAAGGGCTGATTTTAGGTACAGAAAATTACAAGGATAATAATTGTTTCTTATAGCTTTTAGAAACGGGTAGTTCCATTTGAGTCAGATATATGGTACTCTGATCCTTCCAGGATTTAAAATGTGATAGGTTAATGAGATGCGAACGATGTATCTGAATCAAAAAATCAAGATCTTTTTGCAGTGATTTTAAAGAGGTTCGAATTAGTTTAGAATGGAGTACATTATCATGCAAATAAAAAATTTCAACATAATTCTGCGCATTAGAAATACATATTAATTCTGATTTTCTAATTTTTAGTATGTCTAACTTATTCTCTCCTTTGATGGTTAACACATCTTCTTTTATGGGGATTAATTTGATTAAGTACCTTCTGGCGATTACAACAATCGGAAGTGATACTAATGCTACTCTTAAAGTAATAATTGTATTAAACTGAAAAAAGGTGTAATCTCCATTTAATAAAGGTCCTTTATAAAAAATAAATGTCCCTATAGTATAAAGGACTTGATAAAAAAGAATACTTCCTATTTCAAGACCAAAAGACCATTTTTTGGTTTTGTCATAAATATATTTTTGAATAACAACGAGGCATCCATATGCTAAGAATGAGATGAGGTTAAATCCAAGACTTATTCTGATCCACCCTTTTAAGCCTAATGAACCATCATCAAAAGGTCTTACAAAAAACGCAAAAGCAAAACCCCAAATGCTAATAAATAATCCCACCAATAAGTGGTATTTAATGGATGGGTTTAGTTTATTCATTTCCAATTTATACTTGTTGATAGCAGTAAATATAGAATAAGTAGGGTAGAAAACAAGCGATTATTGAGGTTTAGTAGTAGCCAAATCTTTTGTGCCAATTGATATTGGATCAAAAGATTTGACCGACTAAGTGTGAAGTTATCGATTACGAGTAAGGAACTAAAAACGGTATTAATTATAAGTGTTACCGTAACATGTTTTTATTTTTATTTTACCAATAAGTATCATTAATTGGAATTAAGTCTTTGAAAATTAACTTGTTGTTTTATGAATAAAAAGAACGGATTGTTTTTTATTTATTCTTCTCTCCAAGTTTTTCAATTTTCTTTAACCATTTTTGCCTAAACGTATCCTTTGATAATCTAATGGGACCAATCGAAGTGATTTTAACAGATTTAACACCAATAAAATTCATTGTTAGCTTCTTCATTGCATTATGACTAGGACATCTATTGATCAGAGTATAGAACCAAGGTGGTTGATCTAAAGTACAAATTACTCTGGATGTTTTTCCTTTGAAACATGTATCCCACCATAATGAACCTTCTCTTTTTTTGAAGGCAAATCCAGGAAGCAAAACTCTATCCAAAAAACCTTTCATAATTGCAGGAACAGAACCCCACCAAACTGGATAAACCCAAACGATATGTTCTGCCCATTTTAAGGTTTCCTGAGCTTTTATCAAATCAGGTTCCAGTTCGGTTCGCTTCCGGTATCCAAATTGCAGATTTGGGTTGAAATCCAATTCTCGAATATTAATTTCCTTTATCTCAGCATTCGATTTTTGTGCCCCTTTCTTATATGATTCTGAAAGCCCAAAATTGAAACTTTCTTTGTCAGGGTGGCCGTTTATGATTAGTATTTTTTTCATATTCTTAGAAAAAAGGTTTCATTTTATTTTCAAACTGAGTGCCTGTTAAATTATCTGTTTTAAAGAACTTATGTAATACAAAACAAGCTGGCAGGGTTAAAAAGGCTGCGCAAATAGCGAAAGTGAGAATACTACAAAAAACATCTAAAGTCTGAGCTCCAATTTCTCCAATATATGATGAGATATTATCCTGTTGTTGTATAAAATAGGTATGAATAGAGTGAGCATAATCACTAAAACGAATTGTAGTTTCATATAGTAACCAGGATGGATAAAACCATTTTCTAAATGGCTCCCACCATTTTCCCCAAATTGATTTTAATTGTTTGTTGTTTTCTTCCATTTTGTTTCTTTTTACAAAAGTCACTTTAATAGAAGAATTATCATTTGATATAGATCAAATTCGGTTTTTGGGGTTTCTGATTCTACTTAAAGTTTCAAGTGTTATCCCTAGATAGGATGCAATATGGGTAAGAGGGATTCTGTTTGTTATATCTGGATGAATACTTAATAGGTGTGTATATCTTTCTTCTGCTTTAGTGAATTGAATTGTATATAATCTTTCGCATAGCCCTAACATGGTTTCTGTCACTATTTTACTAATAAAACGTTCAAAATCATGGTATTTGTTAGAAAGCGTGTCAATTGTATCTTTTGAAAATTCCAAAACCGTCGAATCTTCAACAAATTCGATATAATGAGGGCTTGGTTCTGTACTAAAAAAACTAACTATTGGAGCCATAAATTGATTTTCAAAGGCAAACCAGTCTGAGATATCTTTACCACCTTTTATATAAAATGCCCTTGCACAGCCTTGCACCATTAGATATGCTTTTTTGGAAAACTGCCCTTCGCGAACAACAATCTCACCTCTTTTGAATGTGCTAGTTTTTGAATTGGCAATGAGATCTTGTTGACATGCAGTAGATAAGGGAGCGTATATTTCTCCAACTTTAGTTAAGATTTTCTCACTATTCATTTTTTTAATGTTTGTTTGGGTATGTGGTTTACTATTTGGCGTTTTACAAAAGAGAATAACCGTTTGATTAAATATTAATTTTTTGCTAACTATTTAGTGTTAGTAATGGTCATTTTTCTTTGAACTCACTTTGTATCTGTTTTGAAAAAAGTTGTTCAATATTAGCTATACTTAGGCTTTTAATATATTCAATATCATCATCAATTCCACTACTAAAAATGAATCCATTTTCCTCGATTGCAAAACTCAAGATGCTGTCTAAAATAATTCTTGTGGTTTTTTCATCTATAGAATCTACTTTTATTGAAGTTAAAATGCGAGCATTTTTTTTAGGAAGGTTAATGCTATAATTGCCCTCCTCAAGTACCCTGTTTTTGTATAAATGTAATTGGGTTCTTACAGATTCAAAATTGGAGTTAACATTTATCGAAAATTCAGATTTCATAGATAGCTGTTCGTAATGCTCTGGTAAAGAAGTTGCAATAAAAGCAAAACAGCTTATTCCAATAACCATAGGCTTTAGAATTTTCGTTGGCTCAAAAAGTTTAGAATCCCAATTCCAATAAATATATGAAATTGGCAAAATGAGTAAGGCAATAAAATCAGAAGAATCTATTGTTCTATTCATTCCAATCCCATAAGAATGGGCAAGATGAATAAAAGGTTGTGAAAGTTCCGATTTCCAAAACACGAATAAAACTCCAGATAAGATATAAATAGCCTTAATTTTTTTTGGAAAGAAACAACTAAAGAAATATGGGAAAGCGAATAGACCAGCAAAATCAGATAATTTTCCTGTTATATAATTATGATATTCATATTTTAGGTATAAGTCGTTTATCAATAGTAAGAATATTGAAACAAGAAATAGAATCCTATATAAGTACTTGTTTTTAGTCATGAAGTTTCTTCAGAGTTAATGATAACGTTTAGTATATGAGTCGTACCAACACCAAATCTCACCTTTCTTTTCAGTTTTTCTAATGGATTAATAGTTTTTGGCTTGTGAAAGTATTGAGCCTTCATAAAAATACTAGAACAATGAAATAATCTCCTAGCTAGTATGACCACAATACATTATGCTTTTTGCAGCTTTTTTAAATTTCATCATCGACTGACTTTTTTATTTCAAATTTACCTGTATTTACATCAAAGAAATGTTGAAATGCGAATGTCCAGTCATCGCCTTCAGGTTTTGATATCACACCAAACAATTCAATTTGTTCGTCTTTAACTTTATTAAACGAATATCCGTGAAACCTAGAAATATCTATTAGCTGTTGACCAGCATTCTGTACAAATTTTTCTTTCTTAAAAATTGTGTCGATCAGAACCTTTGTACCTTTTTTTATAATCAATTGATGTTCAAAATCACGATACTTATGAATATTTTTTACTCCATCACTGTCAAATTCGTTAACAACATATGAATCTAAAGAATTTTGAATGATAGATATTTGTATATCCAAATTCCTAATCAAAGTATCGGTTTTGATAGTTTCTTTTTCTAGTGGAAAGAATCGTTCAATAGTGTCATTTATCGTTTGTTTTTGTTCAACAGGTTTTTTATTCAGAACCGCATTGGTTTTAGTGTTTGAATCTTTTGAATTGGATTTTATACTTTCAGGTTTTCGTTCAGATTTACATGAGATAAAACCGAACGTTAATACTAGAATTATGATTTTTACTTTCATATAATATTTTGAGTTATACACAATGTTTAATATATGGCAAGCAGAACAGAAAACAAACAATTGTTTTGAGTCAAGTCGTAGACTCAATCTTTTTTTTGTTTTAGCACTAAATCAAAAAAAAGATTGCATATCAACCGCTCTATTTGTTATATATAATATTGTAGTTTTATTTTACATTCCAGTAGATTCATAGATATAGCAAATTCCTGTTTTCGGATTTATAAAATATCTTGAACGTTCAAATTCATCAGTTTGATTTTTGGCATAAATCAAATAATTACTGTCTGTTTTAAACCATTTTGGTAATTCAGTCCATCTTGCCCAATCGTTTCTCATAGTATCTATTTCAAGTTTATTATATTCAATAAATTCATTAAACCATTTTTTGTCCGACTTAAATTTTAGGAACAATTCGTATTCCAAAGAGAAATGTGGTGACTGATAGTATTCCCCATTAATCAATTTAATTTCTTTTGGTGGTTCACCTTTAGACCAATATTTATATGCTTTTTCTGCATTTTTTGTTTCAACAGGGAAGCAGCTGACCAATAGTAATAGTAGCCCAAATAGTATTATTTTCTTTATTATTTCCAATCCGTATAAGTTTTTTAATTAAGCAAACATTAGATGAAGACCTTACTATTGTCGAACACTTATAATCATTTATAATCGTATCATAAGTGATAATTACATCCATGTTTTAGGAGGGAGGTTAAAATTACGATAATATTCTGTTTTTGAATGAAGAGTATTTGGTTATTTAGAGCTAAATGCTAGTTTTAAGACGGACCGAAAAGGCTTTATAACGCCCAATAGCCTGTATGTACACTGCCAATAGACCGTTATAAACGGTCAATAAGGCGTTGTTGTACTATCTATAAGGTGTTCGAGACGGTCAATATGGTGCTGTAACATCCCCATAGGGGATGTCTGAACGACCTATAACCTGTTGGTAAACACCCTAAAGGGCGTTGATTAACTACCTACGGGGCGTTAGCATCATCACGGCATATAATAAAAGCTAATTTTCTAATTTATCAGACAAATTTGAAAAAGGCAAATACTATTGAAACGAGCAATCTTTTGAGAAATGGAAAAAGTTTAAACGAGTTCATTTATTTAAACCCAAATATATTTATATTTGCGCCCCAGATGTATTCTGATACTTATCAGGTAGCCTTTTTGAATAGGCTATTCTATCAAATGAAAAAATAGAAATAGTTCTGAACGGGTAGTAGCTTAGTCCGGTTAAAGTGCTGGTCTGGGGGACCAGAGATCGGAGGTTCGAATCCTCTCTACCCGACATCTGATAATAAATCAATTTAGAAACACTGTTAATTGTATGATTTTCAGTGTTTTTTTATGATAGCTAATGTCGTCTTTAGGCAGGATCTAACAAGTGTACTTTCTTAGCAAGACTGCTGTAGTTTGATTGGGGTTTCAAAGTAACTTGGTTAGAGTATTCCAAAACAGCAATTGTTATTTATAGAGGGTTAATTGTAAGACTCATTCGATAAGCTAAGGAGTAAGAGAGAGTTGAATATTATAAAAAGAAATAAGAAATTATTCGCCCTAATCTAAAAATCAGTAGATTTAGCACACACTATTTTTATCAATACTTAAAAATTAGCTTAATAATTTATGAATCCCATCAAGGTATATATTCTTTCCTTATTTAGTTTTTTGTTTGTGGTAGGAAACATGCAGGCTCAACATAAAAAGATTGACAGTTTAAAAAAAGAACTAAAAAACTATACCAAGAAAGACACTGTTCGTGTAAAAATCCTTAATCATTTAGCTTTTTATAATGCTAGAAATAACCCTTCTCGATCATTGGTATACGCCGAACAAGCTGGGAAACTAGCTGACGAAATAAAATCCATAAAAGGAAAAGCCCGTAGTTTTTATATGAAAGGGATTACTTATATGGAGCAGGCTAAGTTTGAAGTTTCCATCAATAATTATAAAAAGGCAATTGAGCTTTATACGTCTATAGATGATTTAAAAAGTATAGCAGGTTGTAAAAATGCTTTGGGGGTTCTGTATAATTATCAGGGTAATCAACAACTTGCATTAAAATATTATGAAGAAGCATTGGCAATCGATGAAAAATTGGGAGTGAAAAAGAATATTCCTAATTATCTTTATAATATTGGGGATATATACTCGGACACGGGAAAATACGAAGAAGCTTTAACTAATTTTAAAAAAGCATTAAACGCCTTTACAAATAATAATAATGAATACGGAATACTTAGCTGTTTTAATGCAATAGCTATAGTGTATACAGAACAAGGTAATTTTCCACTATCTATAGAGTATCATAATAAATCATTAGATGTCGCCCAGAAGTCCAAAGATTCTATAGGCATTTTTCAATCGTTAAATAATATCGGTAATGTGTATAGACAGCAGGAGCTTAATGAAAAGGCATTGGACTATTATACTAAAGCACTAGATATTAAACAGGCTCATTATAGCACTAAAAAAATTACTGGCATAAGAAACAATATTGGGGGTATCTATATCGATAATAAGGAGTTCGATAAAGCTATTCTTTCTTTTAAAGAATCTATTAAACTGAGTAGAGAAATTAAGGATAATGAGCATTTGGCAGTTGGTCTTAATGGTTTGGGTTTTGCGTATTTAGGAATTAAAAAATATGAAAAAGCTTTAGTTAGTTTTCAAGAAGCTAATAAAATCACCTATACTAATCAAAGACAATACGATTTGTTAGAGTCCTATATAGGTATGGCAACTACGTATTACAATATGAAAAAATATAATCTGGCATTGATTAATGCAGAAAAAGTAGCTCAACTCGCAAGTAAGTACAAACTTTTGAAGCACCATAGAGATGCTTATGAATTACTCTCCAAAATAAACTATGAATTAGGAGAACACCAAAAAGCTCTAATAAGTAGTCAGCAATTTAAGATATTAGATGACAGCCTCTTTAATAGAGCAAGCATTCAAAAAATTACAGAAATAGAGTATGAATATAAGTACAAAAATGAGTTGGAATCTGCAGAGAAAAGAGAATTAAGACTGACTAAGACCGTAAAAACAACCTCTCAGAATTTAGAAAAATCACAACGAAACCTATTACTGGGTGTGATTGCTTTTTTGGTAACAAGTTTGATTCTGGGAGGGATAATTTTCTTTTTAAAACTAAGAAACGAAAAGTCTAAAACTCAAAATGTATTAATAGAGCAAAAATTATTACGTTCACAAATGACCCCTCATTTTATTTTCAATTCACTGTCGGTATTACAAGGCATGATTTTAAATAAAGAAGAGAAAAAGTCTGTTTTATATTTGTCAAAATTTTCGAAATTACTTAGAATTATTTTAGAAAACTCAAGAGACAAAACGGTTTTACTTTCTCAAGAATTAACAGCTATAGAGAACTATCTAGCGCTTCAGAATTTAGAAAAGGAGTCGTATACATATACAGTTGTGGTAGAGGAATCTATAGATTCCTCACTATTTAAAATCCCACCCATGCTAATTCAACCATTTGCAGAAAATGCGATAGAACATGCATTTGTAGATCAAAAAGAAAATAGAATCATCGATGTTCGACTTAAGTATGTAAATAAAGAGCTAATCTGTACGATTACCGACAATGGTATCGGTATTGATTCTCAAAAAGAAAATAAAAACCAATATAAAACATCACTGTCTACTACGATAACCTCTGAACGATTAAAAATGCTATCTAAAGATTTTAAAATGAAAGGTTCGGTAATTATTGAAGATAGACAAAAATATAATGAGCAAGGAACCATAGTTAGGTTAGTAATTCCTTATAAAGAAGTTGTAAACACATGAAAGCATTAGTAATAGAAGATAAGGAATATATTAGAAAAGGTTTACTTAACCTATTACAATTAGTAGATACAGAGGTAGAGGTAATAGGTGAGTGCGAATCTGTAAAAGAGGCTGTTGTTGTAGCAAATGCTTGTAAGCCTGATTTGATTTTTTTGGATATAAATCTAACCGACGGAACGGGGTTTGATTTTTTAGAACAAACAGAAAGTTTAAACTTTAAAGTTATTTTTATTACTGCATATGAAGAGCATGCTTTACAGGCATTAAAAATTGGTGCGATAGATTATCTTTTAAAACCTGTGGATATAGAAGAACTAGAATTGGCGTTACAAAAGGTTTCTGAATTATCAATAACAAAGCAAAAACAGCAAGTAAAAATTGTAAAGGAAGTCTGGAATAATGAAGACTCTAAATTAATATTATCACTCCATGACAGTTTTCAAGTTATAGATCTAAACGAACTATTGTTTTGCGAATCAGACAAAGGATATACTACTTTTTATTGTAATGATAATAAAAAGTATATGGTTTCAAAAACCTTAAAAGAATTTGAAGAACGCCTTTCTAAAGCTAATTTTACCCGTCCGCATCAATCCTTTATGGTCAATCTAAAGTTTATTGATAAGTACGACAAATCTGGAGTCATTCATTTAAAAAATGGAAAAAAAATACCTGTGTCTTCTCGCAAAAAAGAACAGTTTTTGAACGCATTTTTACATTGGAATAATCACTAAGTCCCTTCTTTTCACAGATATTTAATCAAGTATCTCACTTATTAATTCTAACACCTCGGAAATAGATTCTCTATTTTCTAACACACTCTTACGCAATACTTTTATCGTCATATAACTAAAATCATTATAAAAACTATGATGATTAATAAACCAAAAATACGATAAAATGAAAGAACTAAAATTTACAGCGCTACTAGGTGTACTAATCATACTAATGTCTTGCGGAGGAGCTAGTAAACAAGAAGCCAATGCAAAAGGATTTGAAGCAATCGAAGAAGAGATAAAAAGCAAATTTGGAGATGAAGCTTATTTCACTGATCTAATGATTACCCGAGATAAATCAGTTGGTAACATCATTGGAGTAACCGTAACAGAAGCTCCAGAATCTTTAAAAATGGGACAATGGAATTTAATGAGAGGTAGCTGGAAGCAAAACTCAGAAATATCTTTAGAAGTCCCAGAAGGAACAAAAGCCGTAGACTTTATGTTTCAATTAAACGAAAACATTAATCTCTCAAAATTAGGTGAGTTAGCCGAAAAGTCTAGCAAAAAATTGGAAGAGGAAAAAGATATAAAAAATCCAGCATTCAAAATGGCATATTTAAAATTTCCAAAAAATGGGGATATAGCTAAAACCGAATATGTCGTGGTGCTAACACCAGAAAATGGGGGGACTAATTTCACCTTCAAATATAAGCTAAACGGAGATTTTATTGAAATGGATTATTAAAAAAACACAATTGATTAAAATAAATTAAGGAATATGAAAAAAGCATTTACATTTACTAAGGGGGTGATCGTAACTTTACTATTAATAGGCTATAGTTGTAAAAGCGATGATGATCATCAAATAGAGGAACCCCAAATAATTAACCTTCAGGATTTAGAAGTAACTCTTGCCGAAAATCCAACCGTGGGGCAAGTTGTAGGAACAGTACAAAGTGATAGTAGCGATCCTTTAGCGTATAGCATAACAACGCAAACACCAAACGGAGCCATAAGTATAGATACAAGTACCGGAGAATTAACGGTTGCAGATGCTACTTTATTCGATTTTGAAACAAATCCTGTGATTACAGCTACGATTTCGGCAGATGAAGCTGCAAATACAGCAACAGTGACCATTAATCTTACGGATGTAGAAGTAGCTATTGAAGATTTAACAGTAGCCATTGATGAAAACCCTACCAATGGTGATGTTGTAGGTACGGTACAACCCAATGGAGGTGGAAATTTAAATATAACATCACAAACACCAGCAGGAGCTCTGAGTATAGATGCGAATTCTGGTGAGTTAACTGTTGCTGACGCTACACTGTTTGATTTTGAAACAAACCCTGTAATTACAGCATCGGTTTCTGATGGAGAGGCAATAAATACTGCTACTGTAACGATTAACCTTGCTAATGTAAATGAGATAACTGTTCAGGATTTAACGGTAGCTATTGATGAAAATCCAACCAATGGTGATGTTGTAGGCACTGTACAAACCAATGGAAGCGGAGCTTTAAACTTCAGTATAACATCACAAACACCGGCGGGAGCATTAAATATAGATGTTAATACAGGTGAGTTAACGGTTGCAGATGCTACCTTGTTTGATTTTGAAACAAATCCAACTATTACGGCAACGATAACCGTAGGTGATGGAATAGCTCCTGCGAATGCAACTGTTAATCTTACTAATGTAAATGAATTAAGCATTCAAGATTTTACTACCGGTATAGACGAAAATTCTCCAAACGGTACAGTTTTAGGAGCAGTTACAGCTACAGGAGATGGAACTTTGGTTTTTAGTATCACCTCACAAATACCAGTAGGAGCTTTAGATATAAATGCAAGTACAGGCGACTTAACTGTTGCAGATGCTACCTTGTTTGATTTTGAAACCAACACTAGTATTACAGCAAATATAACTGTAGGTAATTCTATAAGTACAGAAACAGCTGTAGTGACCATTGATTTAAATGATATACACGAAGTTGGAGACTTTAAATTTGGTGGTGTTGTGTTCTGGGTTAACGCAACAAATGATAGCGGTCTGGTGATTTCTGCTATAAATAATCAACCTTCTGGAGGACCTTGGGGGTGTCATGGGGTAAGCATACCTGGAACTAATTCAGCAATAGGGAGTGGAGCAGCAAATACGGTAGTAATTGAAGCGGCTTGTACAACATCAGGAACAGCAGCTGATTTTGCAGCTAACTTAGACTTTAATGGTTATGATGATTGGTTTTTACCTAGTAGAGATGAATTACTTGAATATTATGCAAATAAAAGCGTAGTAGATGCCGCTATGATAGCAAGTGGAGGAACAATACCCTATCAATTCCATTGGAGCTCTACAGAATTATTAAATAATACGGACAATGCTGCACTTGTAAACCTTACAACTGGGCTTTGGGGTAATTTTAATAAGAGTTTCAACTATGCAATCAGAGTAGTAAGAGCATTTTAATTAAAAAAATGAAGGGCAACATAATCTATGTTGCCCTTATTATAAACAATACTAATAATACTAAACAGATGGAAAAAATAATTACAGTTAAAGATCAATACAATTCGTTAGATACACTATACAATTACCTAAAAACAGCATCTTCATTTGAATGTTCTAAAGAATATGACAAATGGGAAGTCAGAACAGATACTAACGGACAAATGGCACAATGTGTTATTCTGAAAAAAAGCGCAATGCAAGCCATTAAGCTATATTTTATAGAAGATAATACAGTAAAAATAAATCATATCATACCAAGTTTGATTATGAATGCTTATTTTGGTAAGAGTGTAAAGGCGCGAAGAGATATTATTGAAATAGTTGCTGGAAAAATAAAGGGAGCTTTATTGCTGCCTTCTCAGAAAAAAGCTTTTCAAGAACTAGAAGCAGTAGTTAGCAAAGCAGCTGTGTAACTATTATTGTGAATTGACCTATACTATAAAATAGTTGGGCTATACCTACAATAAAAAACACTTGATGAAAATTACGAATGAAGAAACTTTTAATAATAGTAATTGTAATAACCCTGACGGGATGCGGAAATGGCTATTTTTTTGAGACAAAAGCAACGTATCAAGCAAGTGCTTCAAATCTTAACGTTGATGTCACTGCAGTAGGACATGTTTTAGATGGTGATGATCTTACTGATGGAGAGGCAACAGGTATGATTACAAGTTCAAAGTTTTCCGACACTATTTATTTTAAAGCAAATACGATAGAGTTTACATTGATCGGGTGTAATGAAGATAAAATCACGAATCCAACAAGTTTTACAACTTCATTAGTGTCTTGTCTTGATAGAATTAGATACTCTGGGTATAACAAACAAGAATTAGTGGAACTGGGAGAAGTTATTCAATCGACAGCTTATGGTCCAAAAGGCACCTATGTTCATGGACAAACTAATTTAATTAAGGTAATACGTGTAAATTTTGAAACAAATAGAGGGTATGCTAAAAATGATGAATAAACTCATACACATAATAGCAATTATATTGGTACTTAGTGCTTGCGATTCAAATAGAAAACAAGAAGCCAATATACCTGTTGATGTTATCAAAACAGATACAAGTACCACTATAACCGCTTCAAGATTAGATAAAAAACGAAAAGTTAGGTTAGCCACAATTGATACTGTAAGTATAAACGAAATAAAAAGATATATAAATGATGAGTTGCCCACTATTTTCGATTACTATAAACAAGAATTGGTAGAAGATTATAGTGCCTGGTCTGAAAAACTATTTGGGAGGTGTTGTTCAAATGCTGACCTTACTTTTAACGAAAATTTGTTTTTTAAAGTTACTTCTAACGTTGAGAATAAAAAATATCCGGTTACAAACATTTCGGATATGGATTATTCAACGGCTTATGTATTTAAACCTAATGCCGAAGTGAAAATTACCATACAATTGAATCTGGATAAATCTTTTTTAAGTGGAAAATATTCAAATAAAAAATTGCTCAATCCAAATGAGGTTATAATGAATCCGATAAAGCTGAGCCTAATCAATGGGTATGTGAAATCAGAGGTGCTTTTTTATGAGAATACTAGGGTTAGAGAAGTAGAAGTATATATCGATGATCAATTCATAGAAACAGTAGTTTTAATGGATACACCGTTAGTGCAAGAACTTGAAGTGGATGCAATTTTTAAAACAAACGATATCATTACATTAAAACCTATAAGCTTTTATAAAGGAACAAAATATGATGATGTATGTATTACCGAAATACAAACAAATTTGGGTAAAACGGCACTTCCTAGTTTAAACAAAAAGTATAATCTTATGGAATTGTTGAATAAAAAGTAAATTTAATGTTAACCTATGAAAACCCTAAAGCAAATTTTAACCTATTTAGTATGGACAGCAGTATCACTTATATTGGGTATAGTATATATGCGAATTGTTTTAGGATCCAACAACGCATCTTCTGAAGGGCTGTGGTTTTTGCTTCATGTTTTTTACAATTTTGGACTACTTTATATAGGAGCTATAATCGGTGGCGTAACCGCCCTTTTGTTTATTCTATTGGATGTTTTTTACCTGAAAAAGAAATTAAAAAACAATATACAAGCAACAATTATTAGATTTATGTTCCTCATTGGTATTACTATGGTTGTTGCCATCATACATTATGTGTTAGAGAAGGTTATTGATGTTATTTAGAAAAAAGAACCCTTCAAACTAATTGAAAAAAGTAAAAAAATGAAAAACCTGTACATTCTAATTTTATTGATATTAGTTTCTTGTTCTCAAAAGGCTAAACAAAAAGAAGAAGTCGTTGTAAAAGAGCAAGATGCCGTTGCAGAATCAATTAATGTGGCTAAAGAGGTTGATACTGTTAGTTTCAGAGAGGTCATCAGTAAAATTGAAACTAAATCAATTCCACGAATAGACGCTACAAATTTTGATAGCTTTATTGAAGAAGAAGATTATAGAAAAGTTGATGTCAAAGCTTTAAAACTAGAAAAAATATATCCTAATTTTAATAAAGAGGGGTATAAGTATAGAGCAATATACTGCTATACGATAGAATTATCTAAAGCGTTCTATTCTGTGGTAGTAACTACTCTTAAAGGCGATCACGAAATGGAATCAGTATTAATTAATTACGATTTACAAGGAAGTATCATCGATTCTAAAGTCATTGCTTACGATGAAATAGCCGAAGGTCAATCCAGAATTGAGTCTAAAATTGAAGAAAACAAATTAACCATTAATAATATTCTATGGATTGATGAAAAAAAAGTAGAAACAACATCCTTTCAGATAATGGCTAATGGTAAAATTAAGCCTGTTTTAAAAGAAGAAACTCTTATTGATAGCGTGATACAGCAATTAAACCTGGACAAACAAAAAATCAAAGAAGAGTTTATAGTTTCTAAAGTGCAACCACATAATCCTAATGAAACCATTGTAGTGATTCCAGAAATTGCAGGTGAAGAAGATGAACACCTTTTTGAGCTCAATAGCCATATTGTATTGGTTGATAATACCACAGGAAAAATAACACATAAATATTTTGAAAGTTCTAAGACAAATGGCTGGGTTTCTGATGCAGTAATACTATCCGAGATTTCAATTGATACTGCCCCTTACATCCTTGCCAAAGATACTAGGGCGTTGGGGGTACGAGTGTTTTACTATGGAATGTCTAAACCAAACCCATACAGTAACAGGACTATTTCTTTGTTTGTAAAGTCAGGAGACGCTTTAAAAGAAGTGTTACATTATGATGTAGAGGATTATGGTGCCGAATGGGATACCCAATGTGCTGGAGAATCTACGAGTGTTAAAAATACATTCATTATGTCTGAAGAAAAAACCAATGGATACTTTGATATTATTGTAAAAAGTAAAATCACGGAAAGTAAGACGTACGTAGATGAAAATGGAGAATGTGAAGAAGAAAAAGATAAAATCACCTCTAAAACAGCAGTATTGCAGTTTAATGGAAAAAAATATTTAAAAAAGTAATACATGAAAAACAATGCACTCTTTTTTTTTATAGGCTGTTTGTTTTTAACCCTATTTGGGTATGCTCAAAATGATCATTTAGAAACACAATTGAAACTGTTGAAAACCCCACCAGTAAACATATTTCCTTTGGATAGTGAGGGTTTTTTAAAAATGAAAAATGCTACATTTTTTACCAAAAATGGGGATACAGATGTGTTTGATATCAATAATGAAAACGTACATTTAATAGACTTTAATAATGATGGTCAAAAAGATATTATTTATCAGGATACTCGCCATTATACTACAACCGTATTACTGACAAAGAAAGATAATGATTTTGTTGAAATATGGAACGCACCAGGAGCATTAGTTGATATAAAGCAGGAAGAACAAACAACCATCCATGTTTTAAGTCGACCTATCGGTTGTTTTGATATGATGATGTTGTCAACGCTTGTTATTAATAGTGATAATACCCTTTCTGAAAATACGATAGCGCACTATTCGGATACAAAAATGAGTACAATTAATAAGGTACTCCAACAGGAGATAATTTCAGGAATCCTAAGAACGCGACCTGTTATAAATGATAATAAGAAAATAGACCCTTGTACGGGAGATCCCAAAACAGGAAACCAGATAAGAACAATAAAAAATAAAGAGGTTGTCGTTATTAAAACACAAAAAGAGTGGTTGTTGGTAATTTTAAAAGAAAAGGATCAAAGTATCATTGGTTGGGTGAAAGATTAATTGAAACAATAGCACAATTGTATAGCATATGACCAAACCAAGAAAAAAGAGAGGCTTTAGACCTATAAAGGTGGAAAATATTGAGTTTAACTGGCGCTTTCAAGGAACTATTGATGTGAGACCTAATTGTTGTAAAAACAATATTTTGACAATAGATTTTGGATGGTATGACGTATGGGAATTTGTAAATGACAAAGAAAATGAACCGCCCGAGTTTGAACCTAAGATAGTCACTCCACAATTTGTGAGTAATGCTATAAAATTTGCGTTGATTAATGGTTGGGATATAGAACGGTCGAATAGCAAGTTTAAAATTGGCTATAAAGACGAAGATTATAAAGTTATAGAATGATTTTTTAAACAGGTTAAAATAATTAAATAAACTACGGTGACTTATAAATATGTAAACATTCGATTTGATTCAAAATACACAATGTATACAAACACAATTGAATTAGTAGAATTTATAAAAACGATCCCTGAATTAAAACAAACAGATAAAGTCCAGTTTGAAAATACAGATGATTGCCCCTGGGGGGTGGTTTCGCTAATAAAATGCGATGATCACGGATGTTTTAGTTTTGATAAAAAGAAGCACGTTGCCCAAGTAAACCTGATAGAGTTACTGTTTTCTGATACGGAAGAATCACTTAGTCACTATCTGGAAATTGGTACCAGAATTGCCAAAAAATTAGATTGGAAAATAAGTGATGATCATAACGATGAAATATAACAAATCATACGAAGGCAGAACATTTGAAGCGTATATTGAATACCTTCAAACCATAAAACACAAGATTCCTAAAGCATTGTTTGATTTTATCTCCGATCCGCAGAGACATGATTTAGGAGAGAAAAGTTTACACGATTGTCGTGTTGAGAAAATTGAATATGAATGTGTTTCAAAAGGCAATTATCAACTATCTTTAATATTAGCTGGAGAGAATAGAATTTTTACAGTTAAATGTATGAACATTAGTCAATTTCATATTAACCAAGTAAACTTTGGTGACCTGTACAAAGATTTAATTACCTATGAGGTAGGAGTTGAGCAAGACACGTTTAAGAACGATAAAATCGTATTTAGAGCTAAATTTCCATTTGAAAAAGGAGTGATCGAAGTGTTTTCTGAAAAGATGGAGATAGATGAAGCTTTACAATAAAAAACATATGAACTAATTGAACCAAATGGCTAATTGGAATAACATAAGAAGGCTTTATAATGTAACCGAAATAGAACATGAATTCGGCTATCAGATGGATGAACTTATTGAAGTTGAAACGCAATTAAAAGTTAATATTCCAAAAATACTAAAAGAGTATTATCTCACTTTAGGGAAAAACGAATGTATTAATAAAAGTCATAACAGGTTATTAGAACCTAATAAAGAAATTCGATTATCTGATGATGGCTACTTGATTTTTTATGAAGAAAATCAAACAGTTGCATATTGGGGAATTAAAAAAGAGGATTTAGAACTTGAAAATCCGCCTGTTTGGGGAAATTATGGAACAAATGAATCTCCGGATTGGCATCTAGAAGCAAAAACAACCGAAGATTTTTTATTACTTATGGGAGTTTATAATGGAACATTAGGAGGTCTTAAGTACCATGCCAATTGTTTTGGTGAGATTGCCTCTGAAACAGTGAAAAAGATTCAGGAAAATTGGAAAGAGGTCAAAGAAATTAGTTGGGATAGGCAACGAATATATTCCCATAATTTTGAAGAAATTCTTAGCCTAAGCTTTGATGAGAAGAGCAATTGTACGGCTATTTTTATAGGAACAACTTATAAAGAACGATTTGATAACCTGTTGGAGAATTTGACTATTGATTGGTCTTATACTTCCTGTGAAGATGAAGAATGTTAAAAACAATAAAGATAAACAATGAGACTAAGCGAATCATTTAGCGGGGCACTACGAACCTTTGCCTATTTTATGGCAAGTGGCACACACTATCAGTTAAAAGGAATAGATTATCTACGACTGTATGGAGAAGAACCCAGTGCAATAGAGCAAGTCTTTGCCATATTTGCCAATGTGATTGAGTTAGATGAAAATGGAGAAGTTCTCAATGCCAAATATGCCGAAAAAAGAGCTGTTGACTACCTTCGCTCGTATTGTGATCCAAAATTTGAAGTAGCACCTCCTTATGAAGATTGGGAAATAGAATTATATTAATGATGTATAAGAAAAAAGACATAAAACGTACTACCCGTAGTAAAAGGACAATTGTAATGATGATACTGTGTTGTATATACTGTTTATCATCTCATGCACAGAAAGTAAAAAATCACTTAAACAAAAAACTCATAGCAAAAGTGGGGGCTATCTGCGAAGAAACACCAGATGATAATCCTTGTGCAGGTAGCGAAGTCTATTTATCGCTATTTTTTGATAAAAAACAGGTAGAAGTATCAGAAATAGAAATATCTACCTGTGGTCAGGAGTCCATATACGAAATAGGACAATATGACTGGCAATTGTTACGCAATAAAGAAATCAGAATTGATTTTATTCCAGCACAAACTAAAGGTACGTATGCAGAGCATCTATCGTTAGAGCTACGAGATAAAAAACTTGTTGCACTTATAACGCATTTGAATGGGAAGTTAGTCGAATACATTTTTGAAGAAAAAATAGAATAGTGGGAGCAGTAAAAACAGAAATAGAACAAGCCATAAAAACATTGAATTTGCAACCTGCAGATATCTGTTTGGTTTCAGATGGTAAAGGCTTGTATTTAGAACTGTTGAACCATTTTGTTACATCTGGTGATAGAAAATGGTGGTGGGAAGATTTTAGACAGGAACCATTTTATTTTATAGAATATAAGCGACCGTTTGAACATTTAATCCATATTATTCCAGAAAAGACCAATACAGTTTGGCTAATGGTAGAAGACGATGAAGAAGACTATTACCCTATTTATAACTGTAAACCTTCTGTTATTGGTAAATTAATAGGAGAATGCGGCGCGTTCGAGTATTATGTAATTGATCAAAACAAACAGTGGCTGATCTGTGAAAATCATAGTGATCAATTAATAGGAGTGGGGACAGCATTGAAATCAAAAAATAAGGATAAACTAAGATAAATACGTTCTGATGTCTAAAGTAGAGAAGCATCAAAGGCAATTAAGACAAGAAATAGACAACAGAGCTAGTTTTATGAATGCCACAAAATGGAAAGCCTTGTTTTCAGTGCTAAAAAATGTAAACCCGTCGTATCTCTTAAAAATAAAATTGCTTTTGGAAGATGAAATACGAGAAGTAACTATACCAAATTCAGAAGATTTTATCAGTGAAAAATATCTTGAAGAATATTGGGGTGTATTTGAATTAAAAGAAATAGAATGGATTTTAATTCCTTCTAAAATTACATTAGAGAGAAAAAATAGAGAAGAATTGTTAGTTCCAAAAGTAACGCATCAAAATATTGAAGTCATAGAAAAAGAACTTCAAAGTGGAAAACAATTTGAATATGAAAATTCAGATCTAGGATTAAAAATTTATGGATATCGATAGTAAAATAACCCTTAGAGATAAAAATAAGGAACAAATAACAGAGGTTTTGGTACACAGTTTTACAGATAATCTGGTAATAGGAACGATCATGTCTTATTCGTTTGATGCAGTATTACAAAAAAAAATAACAGAATTTGAGCACATTGTACAAACACAACAATTTAGTCTGTTAGATGAAGCAACCGCTCAATTAGATACATATAATTGGCAGATAGATGGTAAAGATTGGAAGATTTTTGATTTTCAGGTATTCAATACTAAAGACATCTCGTTTAGGGTTAAGAAAAAGAACAAGTTTAGTTCAACAGACTTTATAGCAGAACTCCAGTTTTTAACTACCGAACAAGGGGGGAGAAAAACTTTTGTTACATCAGGCTACAGACCTCATATAGAATTTGATGGATATCCAAATCACCTAACTTCAGGACAGCAAACCTATATCAATCAGGAAACGGTTGCACCAGGAGAAACCGTAAAAGCCGAAATTTCTATTCTGAGTAAAGACTATTTTGCCAATCGGTTGTATAAGGATATGATATTTAAATTTTGTGAAGGACCGCATACAATGGGATATGGAAAGATTATTGAAATAGTTAATATGGATTTAAAAGCGGCTAGCTAATAAATGAAAAACCAAATTCAACAAATAGAAGAACTCTTAGGTATTACACTTGAAAAGTATGATTACAAAAACGAGCATCAAGTAAATACCTATAGTACATGGACAAAAAGTACAAACATAAGAGAATTTGTATTTGAAGATATCAGTATTGAAAACATCAATGTATTACTGCCTTTTTCAAAGCACTTACATACCTTGAAACTAACCAATTGTACAGTTCATAGGATTAGCGAACTATTCAATTTTGAAAACTTAGTAAATATCACGCTGGATAATGTGACTATAACCAATGTTGAGGAACTAAAACACGGGGATACATGTAATACACCTTATAAAGGGTTCTTACAAGTAGTGGATTTAAAAAACATGGCAGTAGATCATTTAAGTGTGTTATTGCCTATGGCAAAAAATCTTATGTACATATATCTAACCAATTGTGTAATTAGTAATTTTTATGAAGTCAACCTGTTTCCTAAGTTATACCATTTAACATTGGATAAGGTCACAATTAACAGAAGTGAGCGGGATCACTATCATTCAATTATACCTGATAGAAAATTTTGGTTTTTATATCTTAAAAATATGGATATGGAAAACATTTCCGATTTTTCATCCATCTCAGAAACGATCATTGATATAGATATTATAAACTGTAAAATAGGTAGTATTAGAGAGCTTTATCAATTTCCTGCGCTAAAGTGTTTAACTATTGATGCCTTAACTACTGTTGATGATGTAAAACCAGTTACACCAAATTTACCTTTCAAACTTAAAGAATGTGTTATTCCTGCCATAGAAGAAGAAGCGACGGTAGAAACTTTTGATTTAGAAAAACTGAGAGCAATAGCTAGTTGTATACAAACACTTACCTTTAAAAATGATGACATTAGTAATGTGGCTAGTATTCAAAACTTCACATCATTAAAGGCATTACAATTTGACAACGTTACTGCCAACCTAAAAGACTTTTTACCCATATCAGAGCAGATCATATCTATTTCATTTAGAGAGTCAATTATTCAAAACAGATCACAGATACGACACTTTAAAAACTTAGCCATTTTAAAAATTGATGCTGATACTCGTGAGCAAAGTTTTGAAGATTTTAAAATGTTACTGCCTTTAAAAGATCAAATAAAAAAAATTGATCTTTGGGAGTTCTCTGATCATCATATGAATAATTTGGAGCTAATAGAACAGTGTACCGCATTAGAATCGTTGTTTGTTTTATGTGCTTCAAAAAAGGTGGCTAAACGCATTTTTACCTTATCCAGTTTAAAAAAACTATCCATACATATTCATGCCAAAAAAGAGAACGTATTTGATGTAAAAGCTCTTAAAAATATAGAAGAACTTTATATAGAAAGTGAAGAACTGATAAGATTAAAAGGAGTTAAATATCTTGAGCATTTAAAAGTACTAAGCCTAGACTCCTATTGTAATGCAAAAAGATTAGATCAAATCAAAAACTTACAATATTTAAAGATTACACCTTCTGTCAATATTAATGAGTTGCCCACGATTCCAACACTAACAAAGTTAAAAATAGAGGTGAATGAGGATTACGAAATTTTTGGTTTAGAACAGTTTCCTAATCTAACAGAGCTTTCTATAGAAGGAACTAATAAAATAGTACTAGGACATTTACCCAACTTAAAAGTGTTGGATGTTTCCAGTACATTTCCCAAAGAGATTGATTTTTTAAACAAGTTACCCAATCTGGAAAAGCTGTCTTTAGAAAATAATTGCTTGACAGAAGTAAAAGGACTCGATAAACTTACTAATTTAAAAATGCTAAATATTTCAGAAAACATGATTCAAAATATAGATGGGCTAGCAAATTTAAAAAGCTTAGAACTATTGAACTTATACGAAAATGAAATTTCTGAAATACGTATTTTGAATACATTACCAAGCTTAAAACAAGTAAATGTAGCAGGAAACATCATAGAAAAACCAGAGGTTTATGATCAATTAAATATGCCCGAAATAGCTGTCTTTTATGGTTTGCCCAAAGTACCTTTTTGGATATGGAAAGATCAGGATTTTGCACTGTAATATGTTAACAAAATAACCAATACGATGAATTTAGATGAAATAAAAAAAGAAGCTGCCCAATGTAAATTTGAGGATTTACAATCATTATCATTAAAAATTACGGAACTAAAAGATAAAGGTGTTTCATTTTTAGGTTGTGTAGCATTTGTCCAGGTCAATCAGGAAATTTCTTTAAAAGAAGCAAGAGAATTAATAGTAAAACTAGAAGCATATACTGAAGAAGAAAAGAGAAGAATAGAAGAGATGCATGCTGTAATGCTTAGCGAATTTAAAGAAGAAGAAGAATAGAGGTATGGACAAACTTAAAAATATAGAAGAGGCACTCGGTATACAGTTTGAAAAGCATGAGTATGGAAAAGAACAAACAAATGTATATGAAACTTTTGGGGAGGATAATAGAGTAGTTACTTTAAAAATTCATGATATAAGTATAGATAATCTAGATCTCTTTATACACTTGGTTAAAGAAGTATCCAGATTAACCTTTGTTAATTGTACAATAAAAGACATTAGTGATTTAATTAAGTTCGAGATTTTGTACGAATTTACTTTGGATAAGGTGGTCATTGGTAATATAGATGAGTTGTACAATACCAAGATTTGTACTACTGTTTATGATGGTAATTTAAAACATCTAAACATAAAAAATATGACCATTGACCATCTAGCTGTGTTACAACCCATGGCTAAAAGAATAGATCATATTTTTATTACAGACTGTACAATTCATAATTTTTATGAAGTCAACTTATTTCCTAAACTATACGATCTACGACTCAATGGGGTAACCATCAAACAATCTGAAAATGATATAATCCATAAAGCAAAACCAGATAGAAATTTTATCCGAATTTGTTTAAGAGATATGGTATTTGACACGATAGACATGTTTTTACCCATATCAGAAAACATAAAAGATATTGATATAAATGGTTGCACCATCAATACCATTAAAAACCTTCATAAATTTTCTAAACTTGAATTTTTGGAGATCGATTCTGGTACGTGCATCAAAGATCAAGAACTAGCCAAAGACAAAAAAACGACATTCCAAATAAAACACTGTAGTGTAGGGGAAGCTAGATCGAATACTAAAGCCAAAGTCGATTTACAAAATTTGGCACCTATAGCACATTATATAAAAAGTTTGGACTTTCATCAATACGTAACTGATGATATGAACTTTTTAACACATTTTACCCAACTCGAAACATTAGAATTTCATGATAGTGTGGTTACCACGAGTAATTTTAAACCAATTGCACATCAAGTAAAAGAAATAATTTTTGATCAGTCTCAATTGACCGAATCAGAATACCTGATACATTTTAAACAATTAGAAAAGATCACATTTTATACCAATCCACACGAAAAAGGATTGATCGATTTTAAAAAACTATTGCCATTAAAATATCAACTTAAAAAATTAAAGATTGATGAAGATGAAGTGGTAAATATCCAACTTATTAAAGAGTTTACAGCCTTAGAATCGTTAGATATGACCGTAACATCTATCGAAATAGCAAAAAGCATTTTAAAGTTTAAAACACTTAAAAGATTACGATTATACATAGATATTGAGCCAGAACCGAAAATCCCTGTAGCGCTTGATGTGACAGCTTTAAAAAGCTTAGAATCCTTAGAGCTTATGACCTATTTTTCTGTAGATTTTAAAGGCTTAGAGCACTTAAAAGAGCTTAGAAATCTAACATTTTATGGCAATTTAAAAAATGCAGCTCTAGATAAACTAGATAAATTAGAATATCTACAAATAGATGATGATACTGATATAAATATAATACCTGAAATTAAGTCGCTTAAGACATTAGAGCTAGATATTTCAGAAACGTATAAAGTAGGTTCTTTAGCACAATTTCCTAATCTCGAAAACTTAAATACTAGTGGGACTTCAATAATTAATTTAGGAAAACTAAACAAACTCAAGGTTTTGAAAGTAGAATGGGATTTGAATTTAGCAGATGCAAACTGTTTTGATAATTTCCCTAATCTTGAAAAGTTAGATCTAAGTTGCTGTAATATATCTCATGTAGAAAATTTAGAAAAACTCACCAATTTAAAAATGTTGGA
Organism: Aquimarina sediminis; assembly: GCF_002895435.1. Taxonomy (GTDB): domain Bacteria; phylum Bacteroidota; class Bacteroidia; order Flavobacteriales; family Flavobacteriaceae; genus Aquimarina; species Aquimarina sediminis. The sequence continues at coordinate 113,490 of NZ_POYJ01000004.1, read as the reverse complement.
CCTTTCAGAAAATGGAACTATAGAAAATATTGACGGTCTAAAGAAGCTAAAGAGTTTAGAACGGTTGAATTTATATAGTAATAAAATTTCAGATATAAGTGTATTAAACAGCTTACCTAATTTAAAAGAAGTCAATGTAGCTGGTAATAAATTAGATAAAAGAGAATTTAAATCCCAGCTACAGAAACCAGAAATAGTAGTTTTTTATGGATTGCCGTATGTGCCTTTTTGGATATGGAACAATCGATATTTCGAATTGTAGAAAAATAAGAATGTAAGATTCAGTAATTTATTTATAACTAAATTTAGTTGTTTTTATGATACGAGCTAAAACTCTAATGAACATTTATGAGTGAGTCTTCGCAATAATTAAAAATGAAAATCATACTATTTATTATCATAACGCTTTTGGTTTTACCGATTCTTATTTTGCTAAGATATCGACTGGTTTATGCTAAAACAATTAGAGGAGAATCAGAAGTGAAATATAAAATGATTGACCTGGGGCAGAAAGATTTTTTTAGAAAAGGATTAGAATCTTTACTGGGAAGAAAAAGAGTGTTCTTAAGAACACAAAATAAAGATATCAAATGGATATATATTGCTAAAATGGATTTCGAGAACCTTCATCCCGAAAGCCCATTGAAAATGAAGGAGAACAATTATACCATACGGTTCAAATACGAAACAAAACGCTTAATTTTTGGAGGATATGCTTGTGCAAAAATTGTTTCCTCAGAAAGAATTAATAAAACTCCCGAAGTACTAAAATCTTAAAAACAATGATTTTATAAATGAAACTAACAACACCCATAAAAATTGATTTGCTAGAGTTTTTTAAGACAGGAAAGTTTGACTATCTAAAACTCGGACAAACTAAAGAATGGATTGTAAACAACTTTCCTGATCCAGATTGTTACGATCCTGATTTTTTAGCTGAAGAAGTTAATGTTTGGACTTATGGAGGTATTGAGCTGCTTTTTGAAAACAAAAAACTCTATGCAATATTTTCTGATTATTGGTATGAAGGAAAATTAGATGGCAGTAGCCAACTAGAATTAAACAAATGGATCTTCGAAGATGTCAGCCAACTCAATCTGTTGTTTGTTTTAACAAAACTAAACGAACATAATATTGATTATAAGAAGAAAACCGATAATCTTGGGATTTTGTTACGATTAAACAGTGGTATTGAATTAACTTTTGAAAATGTAGATGATGTTGAAGGATTAAATTCAAACGATTATCAATTAACCTCTTTTGCCTTGATAGCAGAGAATCCATACCGTTGGAAAGAGTAATAGTTTTATTATGAGCATTAGAGATCGATATACCGAAATAATTAATGGAATGAAATCTGATGATAAGCAGGTGCAATGGCATACTATGGTCAAGTGGTGTATTCTATGGATTGAGGAAGAAAACAAAAAATTAAAACCGCTTTTTGAGTTCATAAAAGAGTGTAAAGAAATTGGTTTCTGGGAACGCTATTATCCAAGCCAATCACATTATGCGTTAGGACTTTCATTGGGAAAAAACTATGAAGAGAGGTATTACTTGCCAATGGTGTATGTTAGTTATAATGTGGTAGAAAACAATTTTGCTATACAATATCAAAAAGGACAAGGAGGAGAAACGATTAGAGTAGTATATGGGAGTGAGTTATCCAAAAGTAACTTTAAGAGTATAGAGGATTGGTTGGATAATAAAAAGAATAATAGTAGAATTCTTGAAAATGAATAAAAAAGAAGAATTAATCCAGGAGATAAATGAAGCTTTTAAAGGAGTAAAGCTAGATAATGGTATAGGTTTATGGGAAGCACAAGGACATGATGATAGAGTAAGTGATGTAGAATGTAAAAAGCTAAGAGCTAAAGATGAAAAAGAAGATTGGAACAATATCCCATTAATTCATCTATATCAATGTAGTAGTTCATTAACATTTTTTGATGCCAAAGGAATGCGTTTTCATACGCCCATGTTTTTACTATATGCCATAGGAGTTTTTCAAAAAGAACAAGAAGAATTGCAAAAGAAAGGACTTTTGAATGGCTGTTCTGACCCTGATATTGAAAATAGGTTACAAACTATTACCGAATACGCTCAAGATTCATTAGAGTACCAACAATTATATACCGAACCGTTTTCATTATTTTCTGGCAAGCAATTAAAATGCATTATAAAATTCCTTGAGTTTAGATTGAGTGAACTAGAAATGTATTATAAAAGTAATGATGCAAAAGAAATAGGTTTATTACCTACAGCAGTTAAATACAACAAGGACTATATGCAATTGCAAGAAGCACTAAACTGTTGGATACATAATTTTAAAATCGAATAAGTATTGAAATGATCATGAGTATATTGATTTCGATCAAAGGATAACTTCAGATTTAGAACAATCTTCTCGTATTTAATAACAAGAAAACTTTTTAAGAGTCGATTTTTTACAAATATTAATTCTCCCTCTACGAATATAGGTTAGCTATAGTACTGTAACATAAATAAGCTTAAATTAGTTACATACTAAAAACGGTATAAACCTTTAAAATCAAAATGAAACTAAAACTACTAACCATCTTACTTGCAATTTCAACAATACTGCTTGGAGGATTAGCATACTGGTACTATTTGGAAGCAAATTTTAGTGCCAAAGTAATTAAAGATAGAGAATTAACAATTACGAATTACAAAAAAGTAGTTAATGCAATTGGAAGAAGTGGTGGTGTGCATGTCAATAAGCTAAAAACAGAACTAAAAAAGGAGTTTGATCTTAACGAAAGAATTGGCTATAGTGACCATAGTAAAGAATATTATTATGTCCTATATCCAAAGAAATATGAAGTGAATTCTAGAGAAATATGGGATTTTAGGGGGCTTGAATTAACTCTTGACGAACAAAAAGCGTTTAAAACCATACATATGTATAAACCTTAATAAAAAACATGCTCAACATAGTATTATGAAAAGATGTTTAATACATAGAATAAGCTCTGTAGTGGTGGTGTTATTATTAGTAATAAACGCGAACGCTCAACAAAACAGTAGTGTTCGTTTTGCAAACAATAGTATTGCTATAAAAAAGCAAAATGACTCTATTTACTTTTATAATAGTGTAGGTGAATTACGAAAGATTATTGATTTAAAAAACAAAAAAGTAACTCCTTTTGGATTACCTAAGGAAGTAGAAGACATTATATATAGAGGTGAAATCCCTGAGAGAGTTGGAGTTTCAGCAGAAACGTTCCCCATCTATTTGTATAAAGAAAGATATGCTGATGCAGGAGTTGTACTTTGTTCTACACAAATATTTTATAATAAAATGGGCTTAATAACAGGCTACAAAGAAATCTGCCCAGACGATACAGGGGGGGCAGATAATCATTTTGGAGACGAAAACATGTTTAAATACAATAAGTATGGGCTGTTAATAGAAAGAGAAGCGGCTGTATATAAGTATAATGATAATGGACAGTTGATTGAAAAAAATAATAGGAATAGGGGAACCAAAAAAGTGTATCGTAACACTGTGTATACCTATAAAAATGGGAGGTTAGCAGAATGTACTATACTTAAAATAAACTCAGATCCAGCTTATAATCAGACAAGTAAACGAAAATATATTCATAATAAGAAAGGCCTATTATCAGAAATTATAAAAAATGACAGGAGCAAAATTGTAATAGAATACAATGATCACGATAAAGTTACAAAGGTAAGCCAAGTAAAAACATGGAGGGATAAAGAGTATAAACACACCTATTTAACCTATTATTATGATGCAGAAAATAGGATTAAACGAGTCCAGGTGGATCATCAATCTAGTTATCCAGATGCAGACTTAGGTTTCATATATGATAAGAATGGAAATTTAATTCAAAAGACGAGGGATGGAGAAATAATAGCGAGTTTCAAATATAACGACAAAGGGACTTTAATTTATATAGAGAATAATAGAAGATGGGGAGAAGACAAAGGATTTGTTAAATATTAATCAACCTGTATTTAGAAACATAAATGTATAAAAAACCGACAATACAAATTGATTTTAATGAGATGATAGAATGTAATTTGGTTCTGTTATCAAAAACCGATTTCAAAATAGATTCAAACCAGAATACTATTAAACTAAAAGAAGGCATGAAAATCTGTGTATATATGGAAGATGAAGACGAATTTGGGAAACAAGACAATTTAATTGCCTATGGAACTGTAGAGCCCAACAACAGCGGTGCATTTACCACCTGTAAATGGAATATACGTATTGACGAAAAAGGAATTCGACACGAATCAGAATTACATAAAAAGTAAAATATGGCTAGCGGAAAACAAATACTACTATCTTTATTAAGTGAATATTCGCAAAAGATGACAGCGAGTAATCAGATAAAAAAAGTTACAGAACGCATAAAATCGGGCTTATTGTTACACGGTTCTACAGCAAATTTTATGTGGAAAACAGTTGAGCAATTAGCTTGGGTACAACAAGCACCAAATATAGAATTGGGAGATAATGAAGTAAAAGAACAAGGTCTGGGTCTAAAAGATGCTAATTTGCTACTATCGGATCTGTTTGGGTTAATAACCGAAAGCGAAGGAATTCCAGAAAATATAAAAGAGATGTATCCCGAAATTACACCAGAAGCCTACCAAGCGGGGACACATATCATTTGGTCATTATTAAAAGCACTAGAATGGTCTAAAACCTATGAAGGTGTAGAAAACTCTGGACAATTAGATATAAACGAAAAAGAACGATTGCTAAATCGCTACGAACAAAAATTAGTTGAATACAGAAACGATCCTGAAGATTTTTCTTAAATACTAGTGAGATGAAATATATATACTACATAGTAATTTTAATAATGGGATTGATAACCTCTTTTTGTATTTGGAACTACATCCAAAGAGCAAATTTTGAGTATAACACTGAGGGTAAGTTTCTATCCCTTGAAGAAGGAGTAGTTTATACCAAACAGGCAAAAGAAGTATATGGAATCCTTGCGCTTATTGGACTGATTCTGACAGGGATCATTGTTTATAGATTGATAAAAAAACATGTTGACACAACAACAAACCAACCCAAGTAAAAGATGATTAAAACACTAAAATTCGTATCTATACTCTTGATTTTTTTGAATTGCAAAGCACAACCAATAAAAGAAATTGGTATCGGAATTCTAGAGACCAATACTAATTTTGATATTTCATTATTTAAAAATCATACCGACACCATTCCTGAGGCAATATTGCGCTTAAAACAGATGAAAAACGGGCAGGTTCGTTATGAATCCCCTATTGTTCTAGATCCATATGTAATGTCCGAAGGTGAATCTGTTGAAGAGGCAGAAGAATTATTTAATAGTGGACTGGTTACTATAGGTCCTATATTAAAATTTATTGTTACCGAAGAAACCGCTACATATTTTAAGGTAATTGTCAATGAAGCAAAAGGAACTAAATACTATATTAAAAAAAATACCAAAGCCATATATCACAATACACGAAAGGATTTCGAAGCTAGTTTGGACGCAAAACCTTTTAATGAAGAATGGTTTATATATGAAACCTGGGAACGCTACCTTAAACGTGTAGAGTATATTGAATTAAATACACTTGAAGTTTACGACAAACCCAATGGGAATATTATTTTCAGTTCAAAATCAAATGACTTTTTCTCTTTCAATGTAGTTGCTATGGAAGGGGAATGGATAAAGCTTAAAAAAGATGAGCTTAGAGAATTTAACTTTGAAAAGGGAATAGATTATGAGGGCTGGTACCAATGGAAAAAAGGAAATGAATGGCGTATTCAAATTGTAGAATTCACTATAGAATAATAAAAACATGACCATAGAAGAAGCCAAAAAACATATACATCAAGAATTTGTTTCAGATGACGGTTTAGATGTATTGTTTAGAATGAGTTTTGATGTAGAAGAAGAAAGAATAACCGAATTTTTAAAAGCATTAAAGCGTTTAGAAGAACATTACACTAATGAATCTGTAATAGAAAAAAAACTGGTATATCAACTGTTTTCGATGCATCAAACACTAAAAGCCAGTATGGGACATTGGAAAGTAAGCCACCCTGAAGGATTAGATAGAAAAACCTGTTGGAAAATTTTTGATGGGATTAAAAGTATATTTTCAAGTTAAGCATATGGCATTAGATTTTCATAGACATGATAGTAATGAGTATTTGTTTGGACTCGACGACTCCAAATGCACTCATCTTGAAGTAATATTTAATGAATACAAACAATGGTCTGGAGTTTATATTGATCCCTATGGAGATACTAAGCTAACCGTTGATAATCAAAAAGTACTAATAAAAATTATTGATGCTTATATAAATAAGACAGACCTGAATGCAAACAAACAACAGACAATCGATATTTTAGAGTTTAGCACATTGCTGCAATACTTTTCTGGCAAAGGAACTGAAATAAAAATACTAGGAGATTAATGGGGTTTGAATATAAAATAATTGCAGAATTTTCTGAAAAACATATTTGTGAGATTCAAAGTTTACTTGAAGCTAAAAAAGAATTCGACAAAAAGCACGTGTTTGATACTATTATGTTTTGGGATTTTAGACTCTCTAACAATAAAGGTAAAATACCAAATATTAGTATCTCTTTTGAAAATGCCGGAGTATACATTTGTAGGTACGATACTAGTAATTTATGGGAAAACTTACAGGACTTAAAAGAATTTATAGCGTACGAAAATATTAAATACACAGTGCTGGATTATCAAGAATAAAGATCACCTTCATTAATTTGATGTTTTAAATGAGTATTGAAAAAATAAAACATATTAGAGACGAATTAAGTATTGGCTTAACTGAGGCTAAGCAATTGCTGATGGAGAATGGTTCAGTCGCATCTGCCATAAAAAAGTGGAAGGATAAACAAACTGAACTAGGAGTGCTTCAAAAAAATAAGAAGTACATAGATTTTAAAGACTGGTTTTATATTAAGGAATTTTTTGTTGAGTGTTCACAACGTTTTTTTAATGACAATGATTCGATTCCAAATAGAGTAAAACCGCTAACCGAAAACTATTCTAAACAACTTTGGAATGAATATGTTTCTGAAAAACACCGGCATTTAATACTAGTAAAATCAGATAATGATTGGAAGGTTAATAATGTTATATCTTTTGCAAAGGAGTGGAGTTGGGGTGCAAGTTGGAATGAAGGTGATTATCCTGCATTTGAAAAAAACGTAAAACATAGACTTGACTGGAAAGATGATGACATCATATACTTCTTCTGGGGTAGATATACAGCAACAGAAACAAACTGGAAAACCTTATACAAATACTGGATTCCATTTATGTACGAAGATGAAATGAATACTGTTGTAAACCCCAAAAGCAGAAACGTATTGATTATAGGTGTTAATGGAAGTATAGGAATTGGAGAAAGGAAAAACAGTTGATTATGGAAAGCGACAACAAAGAAAACATATACAGGTCAGTTAATTCATTAGGGTTAACCTTGTATGAAAAATACAAATATCTTACAGAAAATGATAAGGATATTGTAAAACTGAAAAAACAAATTAAAGAAATTGCAGTACGTAAAAACTTGTCATCCATAATGAACGATACTAAGTGGATTGAATTACAACAAGGGATAGAAGGTTTGCCCTTCCCGCCAGCATATAACGAAAAATTAATTCAGTGGGATAAAGCTAAATTTAGGTTTAATGATTATGAAAATGAACCTGCATTTTTTGGAAACTGGTCAAGCTATTGGGAAGAGGGACTTCCTATATTTTTTACTATAGAATGGCTCGAAATAAGACCTAAACACCAAAAATATCAAGGGCGTTTGGTGTCACCAAAAATAGTAGATGAAACAGAAGAATTGATTCAATTACTAAACAACCTAAATATCCCTTTTGAGCAAAACAATGGCTCTGTAATTATATATGGATATAAGTAGACAATAAATATAATATTACTGAAGAAAAAGTACGATGCGAAAATACATAGCAACATACCAAGATAAAAGAGGAACAGAAACGATCGATATAGAATCAGACGGTAGTGATATGTACTTTACGCTAAGAGATATAGAATTTGAAGGACATGATTTTGAAATGCTATCAGGAGAGATTGATGAAACCAAATTTGATTATGAAAAATATGAAGATGGTTCAGGTGACTTGACTAATTTCAAAATAACAGTTAACATACCCATACAACTGTTTAATGCGCAAACCAATAAAACGTTTACAGAAAACCTTACCGCATATATAGAAGTAGGAGAAACGACAACAATTGATGGTTTAGAAAGCGAAATAGATTGCCTGATATTGACCACTTCTTTTGGAGAGTTTATAGTTAAAAAGAAATTAGAATGGATGGAAGATGCCTTAATAGCTTTGCAAAATCAATTGCCCGAAAATATCTATCTAAAAACCTGTTTGAGTTGCAAGTATTCTAATTATAGTCCTTTTGGAAATGGTATGTTTGGAGGGATATACTGCTTTAATAAAATAAAAGAACAATTAGTCGAATTAAATGGTAAACATGACCTATTAGATATTTGGACAAAGGAAGCTATGGATAAAGGAGACATCTTTTCTGTACAAGAAACCTTTGATTGCTCAGAGCATAAACTACCTACTGAAGACGATTGGTATTATAAAAGTTGGACAAAATTGATATAAGATATGGATGATTTAGAGAATGTAAAAAAAAGCCAGTTTTATACCGAACTCAATAGTTTGTTACGAGAACAGTTTTCTGAAATAAAGCAATGTATAACCCCTGAATATGAACAAATTTTAAAAGAAAAAGAGTTTCAGCACCCTTTACCTATTATTTGCCAGTTTGAATACGCTAGTTGGGGAGGAAACAAGCAATGGCGATTAGAATTGGATTTTGATGAGTACCAATGGTCTAACGAAACTGTAAAACCTCATTTCTTAAATGCATTGGTGTACCTAAGTGTTGGTAAAGAATCAATCGGTTTTAAATATCAATTATGTAGTTCGTTTAATACTATGCTACAACCAAGTGAGATAGAAAAGATAGACATTAAATTACTTAATGATGCTGATTTTGTATCAAAAAAAATAAAAGAAGTAGAGCAGTTCTTAGAAGATTTACCACAATACTTTATTCAAGAAATAGAAAAAATAAATTTTAACGAACTAGAATATATGCTACATCATAAAATACAAGAAAAATGGAAACAAGGTTATTTGCCCGGTTTTGATTGTATCGTTATGGGAGAAGGGGATTTCATTATAGGGAGTGTATACAGTATCTACGATCCGAATAATGGAGAAACCAAGCAATACTGGTCGCCTCTCTGTGACACGACACTCGAGAGTATAGAAAAGTATGATGATGATATCTGGACAGAGGTTGATATTTTTCACGGAGCCTTTGAATATCAAAACCAAAAATTTGTATTTGGTGATGGTGGTATGGGTAATGAAGGATATGTGGCTTCTACAGCATTAACAGGAGAACTCAACTGGGCTATATTTTTTACATTTTCAAACCCTATCAATAAAGCAGAAGTGGTAGATGGGCATTTAATCTGCTATGGAGATACCGGGACAATTATTGATATAGACCTAAGCAATATTACCAAGATAAAAGTAACACAACAAAACGATTGAGCTAATCAGTAAACCAGTAACTATTGGATATGGAGGATTTATTACTAGATTTGAAAAGTAGATACTGACAAGCAGAAATCAATCTGGTAAATTCTAAAATGATTGAAGTGTATTTCAGCAAAGCTATAGAGCCTGTAATTATTCAAAAAGAATTAGATAATTATATGGTTTCTTATCCTAAACTAACTCTTGTAAATAAAGAGAAAAAGGATGAATATGTAACAAGTCATAAGGTATTATTAGAAGGTCTTCTATGGATTTTAAAAAAGGTAAGTCGAGATGGTAAAGTACTACCAGAAATTTAAACAATGAACTATAATTTAACATCCATATTACAACAATTATCCGCTATTTATTTTGAAGAAATAGAAGGTAATTTTGCAACCGAAGAATTGTGGGAATGGATACTTTTTGATCGAGAAAACAGTTTTTTAAACGAAGAATTGCAAATCCATCAACCCTCAGGAGTACCAATTAAAGGCAGGGATTCTAAACTAAATGAAAACATAACCATTGTAGGAGATTATTATTGTTTTACATATATAGATCATCAACCATCTTATCATTTACAAAAAGTCGAATCCCCTGATGATTTGGCAAATTTATTACTTTCTAAAGGTGGTATTACTAATATGTTTACAACAATAATGATTCCTATTGTTAATGGCAAAATACTACCAGTTACCAAAAAAGAAAATCTAACATCATTAGAATCCGAATTAATTAATGAGATACAACAACTCATAAGTCGTTTTGATGGTTCGAATTTTGATAAACTGACAACAAAAGGATATTCCTGCATAACAGGATATAAAGAAAACGGTTTGTCTCAACAAAACACCTATGATACGGTACATTTTATAGAGCAGATATATCAAACATTAGACTTAGAGGCTAAAAGTGATATAGCCGATGAATTTTTAGACTATATAAGTGGTTATATAGGGAATAAAAACCTATGGATTTGGAATAAACCTTTATAGTAAAAGTGGATGTAATAGACCTAGAGTATTTAAATCCAGTGTATTCATTGTTCTTGACGAGCATCAAATTATTGACCAACTCAGTTTTAATCTCTTCTGGTCCAAATATAGAATAAATCAATTCCTCTTCTATTAAAAATAAAAATTGTGATTTCAACTTTTTTAAAGTACTAAGAAGAGGTGAAAATCAGATTATAAACAAGTTTTAGTCCTATAAAGTGGGTAATAAAATACTATTTCTCGAACCTATATATAATTCCATTTGTATAGAAATATCAAATAGGATAGAGGGATAACTAAAATTTTATTTAAATGAAAAAAACTACAAAACTATTTTTGTTGATTGGGATAGTATTAACCCAATCTTTGTATTCTCAATATAATGGGGATTATCAGACGATAAAAGAAAGACCACTAAAGAAAGAATTGCCCTGTGAGTTTTCATGGGCAGCTGTCCGTACAGCTACTGGGATGAGAAACTTTACCAGTGCGCATAGAGAACAACCTTTTCAAGGACCATGTTTATCTTTTGCATTTAATGCAGCGATAGAAACTACTTATATGATAGAATATGATCAGATGTCTCCATTAAAACTTTCTGATGCATATTTGGATATGAAGGTGTTTAGTGAAGATATGAACGCATATAAAACAGTACTCGAATCTGGATTTGAGATTCCTAAACATATCCCTGGTAGTTTTGAGTATATGCCAAGTACTTTTTTGCCAGGAGTAGATTCTTGGTTTGATACTGCATACAACAGTTTTAGGTTAAAAGCTATGAACTGTATTAATGATGGAAGGAATTTTGTGGTATCTGCTATAGATGAACCGCCAACAACATATGAAGTTCTGGATACCTGTGGGGATTTTGTTACAGAAGATGATTATTTATCGGTCGATGATGTAATTGCAATACCGATGGATATAATTCCTACTGTAAAAGATCTAAAAGAGATCATTATTGAGAAAGGTCCGGTTGTCATTAAAGTCAATAACGAAAAGATAGGTTCAGAATATACTTTACAAAAATTCAAGAATTATACCACTCCAAGTATAGAAACATTATCCTACCACGCATTTACACTTATAGGTTGGGAAGACGGACCAGGTGATACTACCAAATGGATTGTAAAAGACAGTTGGTTATCTGCAGGCGCTGTATCCAATATGATGTCTGATACAGAATTTATTGATTTATTGACATCAGAAACTATAGAGTTATACAGAGTCGAAAATGTAGTGAAAAATGACACGCTACCAAATGTTTCAACATTTACAGTAGATTATGATTTACAATGTGCACCTGTACCACAACCTTTTTTCCTTATGTCGATAGGAGTAGAATTACATTATGCCTGGATAGGAGGAAAACTATATTCTAAATTTTTTGTACATAGTAATATTGAAGCTGATGAATGGGAGTGGAGCATTCTTACACCTTCATATACTACGTCAGAGATTCATGGATCTACCCATAGTAGTATACTTCTTAGTCCGCACGAGAGCGGATATGTAAGCCTGAAAGTTAGGGCACGAAAAGATGGAGTCTGGACACCTTGGAAACATAAAACAATATATGTTGCTAATGGTAGTTCTGGAGGAATGTATTAAGAGATGCAAAAATAGGTTTCATCAATAGTTGCGAAACCTATTTTTGTCCTTCTTGCACCACGGATGATTATAATCGTCCGTGGCTTTTAATTTTATTTTATAATTGTTTTAGTGCTTGTTCTACGGTCTGAACTGGGAGTTTACAAGAGCCTTCCTGACAGACATAGATAAAAGTGGCATCTTCGACATATTTATTCTTAAATACCGGTAGTGAGCTTTTATGAGTACTAGCAGCCACAATAGTATTAGGAATATGACGGACGTTAAAAACTTTGGCTATAGAATCCGCTTTTTCTCCAACAATAACAATTTCATAAAACGGGTAAACAGTATGAAGCTGCAAAGCATTCCATTTTGAAAAATCTTTTGCATTATCTGTTAGATATTCTGCCATTGAAGATAGCATTTGTTTGGATGTTTTTGTAAAATCAGTATTGTAATTTAGAACACCAAGTCTTTTTAAATTATGCCCCATAACAGCATTGGGTGATGGGATCACTCCATCATCTACTTTAATGAGTGTAGAGATAAGTTTACTTTCCTTGGTGTATTTATACATTTCGGTTACCGAATCGGCAAAATATTTGGAGACAACAGTATTGAGTTCATTTGCTCGATCTAGATATTTTGTTTCCGTAGTGACACTAAATAGGTTGATATTGACATCGATTAAGAAGGCGTAATCTTCTAAAAATCCTTCTTGTTGTTTATCTCCTTTTTTAAAACTATGGACTAAGAAATCACCTGCTGTATTATTTTTTTCAATAAAATCATAAAGTGCGATGGCTTTATCCAAATATTCTTTTTCTCCAATAGCTTTATAGGCATCAATAAAACCATTAATCAACAATGCATTCCAGGAAGTAATGATTTTATCATCAAAAGCAGGATGCGTTCTTTTTTGTCTTTTATTAAGAAGTGATTTACGCCATTTCTTTTTTAGCGAAGTAAGGTGATCAATAGAAAGATCGTTTTGAGCTATAAAAACACTATCATTAGACGATTGTGTTAAAATGAAATTGGTTTTATTTTTGTCGTCATCAGATGGTTCTAGTTTATAATATACCAAGAAGAGATCAGATTCTTCTTTTAGGATAGATTTTAACTCTTCTTCTTTCCATTGATAATAAATACCTTCTTCACCCTCACTATCCGCATCTATAGCAGAATAATATCCTCCATCTTTGCCTTTCATTTCGCGTTCTAAAAAATCAATAGTTTCTACTACCACATTTTTATATGCTACTTTTTTATAGGTTTGAAAAGCTTTAGAATACAAGCTGATTAATTGTGCATTGGTATAAAGCATTTTTTCGAAATGAGGAATTTTCCAATGGGGATCAGTACTGTACCTAAAAAAGCCCCCTCCTATATGATCATAAATACCACCAGAGGCAATCTTATTTAAAGTGTTTGTCACATGATTATTTATAGTGTCATTAGTCGTTAGTGTAGCATAATCTATTAAGAAATCAAGGTTATGGGCTTTTATGAATTTTTGATTTTCTAGATTTCCGCCCCATTCATGATCCCATTTTTTTTGCCAGTTTTTTACACTAAGATCAAGGTTGTCCCTGGATAAGTTAGTACTATCTTTTTCAGGTTTAATCAGGTTCGTATCTTGTATGCCAGATGAAATTTTATTTGCATATTCATTGAGTTTTTCGGGGTTTTGTTGATATAAATCCGCAACTTTACCTAAGATATCTTTCCATTCTTCATTAGTATGATATGTACCACCATATACAGGTTTACCATTTGGAAGGATAATTACATTAAGAGGCCAGCCTCCATTACCTTGCATGAGTTGTACTGCGGTCATATATAGGTGATCCAAATCAGGACGCTCTTCTCTATCCACTTTGATATTTATGAAGTTTTCGTTCATAGTTTTGGCAACATCTTCATCGGCAAAAGTTTCTTTCTCCATCACATGACACCAATGGCAAGAAGAATATCCAATACTTACGATAAGCAATTTGTTTTTTTCGGCAGCTTCTTTTAGAGCATTATCACTCCACGGTCTCCAGTCTACCGGATTATGGGCATGCTGTAACAAATATGGACTCGTTTCATTAATTAGTCCATTGGTGAATTTATGTTTGGTTTGTAATTGTTGGTTTTTACAACCAAAGGCAAGAAATAATACTGTAAAAAAAGCAAGTTTTAGAATTCGCAAACTATTAAATGTTTTATTAAAAAAAGAAAGTTTCGTATCTGACCAAAATACAATATTTGTAAAATATCTACAACTCTTGTATTCTTATTCCTTTTTGCAAGAAAATATGTATTTTTATTTTGTCTATCTTCATGTATTAATAAGTGTTGTTTGTCTATCAAAATATGTTGTTTAGGAGATAAGTTTATAATCAAAAAAAATGTTCCTTACTTTCAGAATTCTCAATAAGGAATACAAAATTATTTTAAAAAAAATCATGCGTACTATATTTTGCCTGCTACTATTAGTTCTTGTTTTTTTTGGGTGTTCAGATTCTCAAAAAAAAGAAAAGAAGGGTGTACATGAAAAACAGAAACCCAAGATGTTTGAGCTAGTTTCTGGAGTTCATAGCAATATTAACTTTAAGAATAAAGTTGAAGAGACATTATATTTTAATTTTCTGAATTACTCATATATCTATAACGGAGGGGGAGTAGCAATTGGAGATATTGATAATGATGGGCTTGAAGATGTGTATTTCAGTTCTAATCAGGGGACAAATAAGCTGTATCTTAATAAAGGAGATTTTGTGTTTGAAGATATCACAAAAAAGGCAGGAGTAGTAGATCAAGATGGATGGTCTACTGGTGTTTCTATGGTAGATATTAATACAGATGGATGGTTAGATATCTATGTCTGTAAATCAGGATCCCTAAAAAGTAGTAAAAAAAGAAAAAACCAGTTGTATATCAATCAAAAGGATGGAACTTTCTTGGAACAAGCAAGCGAATACGGGTTAGCTTCGAGTGCGTTTTCAACTCAGGCATATTATTTTGATTTTGATAAAGACGGTGATATAGATATTTACTTGGTCAACCATAGACCTGACTTTAATAATAATGTCACTATTGATCCCAGAGTACAAATGGATTATCAACCAGAGAGTACCGATCAACTCTTTGAAAATATTGATGGAAAATATCAGGATATTACCCAAAAATCAGGGATACTTAATAAAGCATGGGGACTTAGTGCTTCTATTGGTGATTTTAATGAAGATAATTGGCCAGATATTTATGTAGCAAATGATTTTTTGGAATCAGATTTTCTATACATCAATAATCAGGATGGTACATTTAGTAACACAATTCTTACCACTTTTGATCATATCACTGCCAATAGTATGGGGTCTGATTTTGCAGATGTAAATAATGACCTTAAACCTGATCTTGTAGTGTTAGATATGGTATCAGCAGATCATAAGAGAAGCAAGGAAAATATGGCAACTATGAGTACCGAAAACTTTAATACTTTGGTAGATGCAGGATATCATTATCAGTATATGTCTAATATGTTACAGCTCAACCTGGGTGATGGGGTGTATAGCGAAATTGGACAACAGGCAGGAATATCAAAAACGGATTGGAGTTGGGGACCGGTATTAGCGGATTTTAATAATGATGGTTATAACGATCTTTTTGTTACTAATGGGATTCTCCATGATCTTTCCAATCAAGATTTTAGAAATAAAATGAAGACCAATATTCGTAATAGAAAAAAGGTAACTCTGGATCAAGCAATACAGATGATGCCTTCTACCCAGTTATCTAATAAGATGTTTATGAATAATGGAGGGTTAGATTTTTTGCCTGTTACCGAAGAATGGGGACTGCAAAAGAGAGTTAACTCTAATGGGGTAGCATATGCAGATTTGGATAATGATGGAGACTTAGATCTTGTTATTAATAATCAAATGGATACTGCTGGGGTGTATAAAAATAATCAAAACAATAATTTTATTTCAATAAAATTATCAGGTACCGAGAAAAACCCTAATAGTATAGGTGCTATCGTTAATATATATACCAAAGATCAACAACAGTCTAAGGAGTTTTATTCCGTAAGAGGTTTTCAGTCTTCTGTGAGTCAGCGCTTACATTTTGGAGTTGGAGATAGGACCACAATTGATAGTATACATGTACAATGGTCGCTAAGCGAAAGCACGATACTACGGAATGTAGAAAGTAACCAGATACTAACCATTAGCCAGAAAGATGCAATAAATAAGGATATCAGAAAGAAGGATGAAGCGAGAACTACCTTGGTGGATGCAACAGAGTTTGGCGTGAATTATAAAAACAGTGAACGTGAATTTGATGATTATCAACTACAGTTATTATTACCCCAAAAACAGAGTGAAAAAGGAATGGCACTTATTGTTGGTGACGTAAATAATGATAAAAAGGATGATTTTTTTGTCGGAAACGCTAAAGGTGCAGCTGCAGCCGTTTATATCCAGCAAGAAGATGGAACATTTAGAGCATCAAGTACGACAGTATTTGAAAAAGATATCGATTTTGAAGACAATCAGGCACTGTTTTTTGATATGGATAATGACGGAGATCAGGACTTATATGTTACCAGTGGTAGTTATGAAGATAATGAGAATAGTAAATGGCTTATGGATAGAATATATGCCAATGATGGCAAAGGCAATTTTGCAAGAGTAGATATCCTACCACAAATAAAGACAGTATCTACCTCGATTACGGCAACAGATTTTGATAAAGATGGTGATCTTGATCTCTTTGTAGGTGGGGGAGTGATACCAGGACAATATCCATTATCCTATCCTTCCTACATGCTAAAAAATGAATCAGGAAAATTTATAAATGTAACAGATCAAGTCTCAAAAGGATTTGACACCCTAAAAATGGTTAATAATGCAGTCTTTTCTGATTATGATCAAGATGGGGATGATGATCTCTTTGTAGTAGGAGAGTGGATGCCTATTACTGTTTTTGAGAACAAAAAAGGTGTTTTTATAAAAAAAGAAGATAATGGGTTAGAGAATACATCTGGTTGGTGCTTTAAGATACAACCTGTGGATATAGATCATGATGGAGATCAGGATTACTTGATAGGTAATATGGGACAGAATACTAAGTTTCAACCCAAAACAGATAAGCCATTACATATTTATGCTAAAGATTTTGATCAGAATAAGAATATGGATGTGATATTAAGTAAGGAGTCCAAAACAGGAGTTCTATTACCAGTAAGAGGTAAAGAGTGTTCTTCTGAACAGTTACCAATGTTAAAAAATAAATTTAAGACATATGGAGAGTTTGCTGACGCTTCCTTATCAGATATTTACGGAGAGCAGGATTTGAGAGAAGCCACACATTATACGGTTACTAATTTTAATACTATGATGTTGATTAATAATGGAAAAGGTAACTTCAATATAAAACCATTACCAGCGCAGGCTCAATTTGGACCTACCACAGATTTTGTAGTTTCTGATTTTAACAATGATGGGATCAATGATGTTTTTGGTGTAGGATCTTTATATGAGGCAGAAGTAGAAACCGTACGATATGATGCTAATAAAGGATATTTCCTTATGAGGAATAAAGAAGATGCCCTTAACTTCTCTGCAAAGTTACCTGCTTTACAAGGACTACAATTTAAAGGAGTAGAAACTATTATTATAGGAGACAAAAAATACCTTCTTCTTCTTTGTAAAAATGAAAGCTTAAAATTATTACCAGTCTTTGATTAATATGTTTCTATATTTATGGTGAAATAAAATAATCAACTGTCAAGTAATTTGAAGACAGTATAAGTTATATTATTATAATGTATAAGGTTACATCGTTACAATGTAATATCTGTTTTGATGAAAAAGTACTCAAAAGAAAATGGATGATTTTTGTTCTAAACAAAAAAAAAACAATTGTGACACTAAGTACTCGCAAAGGAGGATAGAAACTAGCTCTGAGTAGAAGTATAACCTCTAATTTGTATGAGGTATATGTCTATGGCTCAACATTTATTATTGATTTGATTAACTCTTCAAACCAAAAACCACTATAGCTATAATAGGTAAATACATTGATTGAAGTCATAAAGGGTATTGAGGTAGTAGTTAATCAAATGGGATAGATCCAAAATGTTAAACGTATCGGATAAGTTCTTATTTTTGAATATATTAACACTTTATTAGTAATTTAAAACTTAGGATATGGAATTAATTGTTACGATTATCATTGGCGCAGTTGCGGGTTGGTTAGGTAGTACCATATATAAAGGTGGCGATTTAGGAATCATAGGAAACATTATAGTTGGAATTGTCGGTAGTTTTGTTGGTTACTGGCTTTTAGGAAAACTGGGTATTAACTTGGGTACTGGTTGGGTAGGAGCGATACTTACTGGAGCTATAGGAGCAATTCTTATTCTGTTTGTACTTAATTTAATATTCAAAAAACGTTAACTTTGATTACTCTCAAAGGATACTAAAAAGCTACCGAATTCGGTAGCTTTTTTACTTATAAAGCATTAAGTGAGGGTATTATAAATGCCCTAAAAAAAGAATAAAATGACAGATAAGGTTCCAAATGTTCATAAAGCTCCATAACTTTGTAATCTAATTCTCAAAACCAATAATGTTTTTTTTATATAAAAAATATTATATAGCTCAACTACTGTTATTACTATTAATCTTCTCGAATAGTAATAGAATATATTCATATCATACAAGCAATAGTACGCTACCATATTCTATAGATAGGGTATACGTTGATCAAGGTGATTTTGAGGATAGTTTTCAAGAAAATATTCAAGGTAATAACACCTATGAAGAAGTAGATAGAGAAGAAGATACCAGAGACTATTTTGGTAGCATTACTTTTACTTCAAAAAAAGCAAATATACCTCTTGATACTTCTAATGGGGTACAAAATTACACTTCAAATTACATCAAAGAGAAAATTTATATTCTCTATCATCAACTTAAAATAGGATCATAATAGCGGTTATTCTTAAGCTGGTGTTTGATATAGAATCAGATACCTAACACTAGAACAATTAATTTTATAAATACCGTATTATGAAAAAAATAGCATATCTATTGTTATATGTTCCATTATTTTCCTTTTCTCAGGATTCTGATAATCAGCATTATAGTGTCTGGAACTCACTCATTGTAGATTACCATCTTAATGATGAGCTTTATGTAAAAAACGAAGCACATATAAGACGAACAGATTTTGTAAGTAATTGGCAGCAAATACTTATTCGTCCTTCTATTCATTATAGACCGTTTGAGGCAGTTGATTTTTCTGTGGGATATTCATTCGCCAAAAATTTTAGGACTATAAAAAAAATTAATGAAAACAATGTTTGGCAACAAGTATCATTTTTGAATCATTTAGGAAAATCAAAATTTGACCATCGATTTAGGTTTGAAGAACGATTTATTGAACAACCTTTCCCATTATCTTCTGATAGTGCGACAAAATTTGCAACATGGTTCCGTTATCGTTTTACTTGGAAAATCGTTTTACTGAAAGTCACGGAAATAAAAAAAATAAGTTTTATCGCTTTTGATGAGATTTGGTTAAATACCGAAAAAGGTATAGTTCCAAGAGCAGTCAATCAAAATTGGTTTTACACTGGTATAGCATACCCGATTATTAAAAATGGATCATTAGGTATAGGTGTTATGAGTGATTATACTCCATTAGAGAATAATACTTCTATAACTAACAGCATCATGCAAACAACATTAAAATATCATATTAATTAAGATATCATGAAAACAAAATACATCATTCAAATACTTTTGTTAGTCGTAGTTATTACATCCTGTAGCAATAGTAAAAAAGAACCTCTTGATGTAATATCAAAAGAAGTTGTAGATCATAAACAAAAATTACCCAAAGCTCTTGAGAACGAAAAACATTGGAGTTACAAAGGAGAAACTGGACCAGAACACTGGGCAGAAATAGTAAAGGATTCAGATTGTGGAGGTACGTTTCAATCACCAATTAATATAATAACTATAGATGCAGTGGTAGATAAAAAATTAAAACCTCTGGATATACGCTATGCCAAAGAAACCAAAATACATGAGGTGATTAATAATGGTCATTCTATTCAATATAATTTTGAAAAAGGAGATTATATTAATTATAACAAGAATAAATATGTATTAAAACAAATTCATTTTCATGAAAGTGCAGAACATACTATTGATGGTATTCGTTATCCTATTGTAATACATATGGTTCACGTTAGTACTAAAGGAGAGTTTTTAGTAGTAGCCGTAATGGCAAAAGAAGGAGAGAATAGTACACCTTTTGAGTTTCTTGAAAGCTTTCTACCTATAAAGAAGGGAGAAGTAAAACAAGTTAATGAATCGTTTGATTTGACTGAAAACTTACCAGAAAACAAAAGTTACTATACTTATAAAGGTTCATTAACAACGCCACCTTGTACTGAAGGAGTAAACTGGTTTATTCTTAAAAATCCCATCACAGTATCATTACAACAAGTACTTACATTACGAGATCTTATGCCAATAGATAATTATCGAAGCGAACAGCCCTTACATGGAAGGGATGTAAAAATCATGAAATAAAACAATTTAGAGATGTAGAGGGGGGAAACCCAAGTGAAAGTATGTAAGTCCTCTCGTACAAAAAATAAAAATGTACGAGAGGAACTTATAATGATAAAATAACATTTAAGTACAAGAAATATTGCTTTTTCAATAATTTGATAATGCGAAATAAGTGCAAGAAGACTTTATTTAATGTATTTTTAATTTGCAAAAAAAGAGTTTTTTTGATTTGTTAGCCCAAATAAATGTTGATAAAACAGTAAGGGTTATGTCGTTAGAGACTTATAGACTGTAACAAATGATTGATTTTGTACTCTTTACTAAAAATAAAAACCATAATGAATAAATTAGTTATAATAGCCTTCTCTCTCTTTCTGATAATTTCTTGTCAAACACATGAGAATAAAAATAATGTAAAGGAAGAAATTGGTTTAAATGGAAATTGGCAATATCTTGGATTTGGTAAAGCAATAACCATTACAGATAGTATCATTAAAAGTTATCATATCTCTTCGGTAGGAAATGTACCTAGATCAGATAATAAGGCAACTGATTTTTTTAAGTATTATACTGTCGATACATTATCAAACGACACTATACTTCTTAAGGATGGTGTTAAAACATTTAAACTTTATCGAACTAGTAAAGATTATGAAGTAAATGTAAAAGAGAAATTGGCAAATGATCCAAAATACAATTTTGAGGTTTTATGGAATACCTTTAATGAACAATATTGTTATTTCGAAGAGAGAAATATCGATTGGAATAACATGTATAAGAAGTATGAGTCCCAGATTAATACTGATACTAAACCTATTGAATTGTACTTAGTCTTTGAGAAAATGCTTGGTGAAATAAAAGATGGGCATATATCGATTGATTTACCCGATGAACTAGAAGAAAGTTATGAAGAACAATTGACAAATGATGAAAATGATACTAATGAAGAAATTCCGGAAGGGTTAGAAAAAAAAGTAAAAAACAAAATAATTGAAAAGTATGTGAAAAATGTAAACCTGTATAATCGGGGTGATTTTAAATGGGGAATGATAAACAAAGATATTGGATATTTACAGACTTCGAATATGATTGGGTTTGCTCATTATAATATTGCAGATAGTTTATCCAAAAAAGAGTTTTGGAAAGAATGGTGGCAGAACCTAAATAGGAGTGATAATCATCATGATGATGTAAGAGAAGGTACACGTTTTATAATGGACTCAATAGTCAAAACTCTTGGAAAAGCAAAAGCTTGCATTATTGATTTAAGGTTTAATGGAGGAGGGTTTGATGACGTTTCAGTAGAAATGTTAAACCATTTTGTTAAAAAAGAAACACCGATTTGTACAAAAAAAGTAAGATTAGGCAAGGGGTATACAGAAAAACAAATGATGACATTGGTTCCATCTGATACTGTTTTTTCTGGTACTTTATATGTATTAATAAGTCACCAAACAGCTAGTGCTGCAGAATTACTAGTTTTAGGAAGCAAAGAAGTGTCAAATTCAAAAACTATTGGATCTACAACAGAAGGTGTTTTCTCGGATATTTTACACAAAAAGCTACCAAATGGATGGACTTATGGATTATCCAATATGATTTATGAATCTTTGGATGGAGTAAGTTATGAGAATATTGGTATAACACCAGAGTTTAAATTAGATTATCCGGTAAAGTCAAAAGATTTTTACGAATATCTTCTTGAAGACTTGAAAGATGGAGATGATGCGATCGAAAAGGTAATTGAAGAAATAGAATTGAAATAATAGTTGCATCTAATATTTGATAAATCTTATTAAGATAAAAAACTCACACTTTTTGCTAATGTTTTATACATAAAGAAAAATCAAAAACAGGAAACAACCTAAGTAACCAGGAGGTTTATACCACTTGTACTTAGATGATGATAATGTGAATACGTAAAAAACCCTCCTCAACTGTGGGTCAAACAGTCTCAAAGGGTTTTAAAACAATCAAAAACTATCTTTAATTACAGGCGCCTATGGTTTTCCACCAGTGTTCTCCACTGCCGGGGGTTACCCATATTGGTCCTGATTGTGCTTCGTATAATACACCTTGATACACTACTTTGTCCCCTGTATTGTATACCGTAGGATATGCTTCCCAATTAGCTATACCATTACAAGCCCCTCCATTACCTCCTCCAGAAGAAGTGATAGTAATAGATATGATACTCGGTGTAGATGTAGAATTGTCATTATCGGTAGCAATAACACTTAAATCATAATTTCCTATAGGCGCATTTGTCCATTCAAAACTGTATGGACTAGTTGTATCTTCTCCTAATTTAGTAGTACCTTCAAAAAATTCAACTTTTGTAATAGTACCATCTGTATCAGAAGCATTTGCCGTAATGCTTATGGGTTGCCCTTCGGTTATATTTTGGTTATTTGAGGGAGATGTAATTGATGCAGATGGAGATTGATTGCTTCCTCCACCATTTCCATTACAATCCTGAACAAGTTCCCATGGTTTACCATTTCCTGTATTTGATGATGGAACATCGTTTTGAGTCCACCATTTTGCTTTGTATAATTTGTTGTTATAAACAGCTTCCTGATCGGTATTGTAAATTGTTGAAGCATTCCATTGTGCTGTACTACATCCAGAACCATTTCCTCCGCCATCACCGCCTCCAGAATATGGAGATTCTGGATAGTTTTCTGCATTTGCAATAGCCTCAGATTCTGGGATACCATTAAGAATTTGACTTGCAATATGAAGATAGCCATAAGCAGATGAAGTGTTATCACCCAATAATAATTGCCATATCATAACACCATCATTAGAAGTGTTATTGGTAGCAATGTGACTAGAGAGTTCTGCTACATTTTGATATGTGTATTCATAATAGGGTCCCCAGGGTTCATTAGGATAATGAATACCAGCGGCTATAGAAAATCCATATTGATTTGAATAATGTTTATATGCATCATACATGATTTTTCGATTACTTGCCGCACCTGTATTGTATCCTTGATATGCTATCAAATCAATTTTATCTCCAACAGCTTCCATAACGGGGATCATATGACCAGTTGTAGCAAAACCGAATAAACTAATGGCTTGATTAGGAGAAGTAGCATTAAATAAATTAGCATCAGATTCTCCTGTTACTGCATTCCTTTTACTATAGGCATATGGAGAAGAGGGATCGTTATTGTTTACTCCACCAAGAGCTCCTACACCAGCAGGTGCACAGGCTAATATATATTGTCCTTTTGGCATTATAGCTCTCGAATTTGTAAAGAAATCGATAAAACGTTGCACGTTTATTGGATCGCCTATTGTGGCAAAACTACCATTGGGTTCAAAATCCCAATCAATACCTTCAAACCCCATATCATCAACTAGGTCTTTTATTTGTTGATAGTCTATATCATATGCAGCATTACTTCCCCAATATGTTTCTCCTCCTACAGAAAGAATAACTTTTGTACCTTTTGATTTTAAGGCAGCTACAGATTCTTTTAAAGTGGCTCCATCATATGGAGTTTGGATTCCTGTACCCGTTATGTCCAGTGATCCTTTTTGATAACGAAGATTAGGTTTGGCAAATGCTAAAAATACATGAGTAACATGTTTTGGGATATCTCTTAATTTTGAACCCTGTCCGGGACCAGCCCAACTTTCTGACCAGGAAGGAAAATATCCCAGTACAATAGGTTGGGTAAGCGCGGATTTATAACTCAGATTAGACTCTGAATTTTGCGTTTCTAAATTTTCGTTTTCTATTAGATTTTCAGTTGTACAGGAAAATAGAAACACCTGCATTAATAATATGATTTTTAACTTTTTTAGTAAGCCCATACTGTAATAATTTAAAGAGTTTGTGAATATTACGAGGCTATTTTTTCGTTAATGAAAAATCATGTTTTCATCAACTTCCAAATAATCTACCTCAGAAGCTTTTCTATATTTTAACTCTACAGTATTCCAATCTGTGGCCCAGCCTTTGGCTACGTTATTTAAGTATACTATTTTGAGTTTATGTTTGCCTTTTTGTAACGCTATCGAATTTTCTTTAGGATGCTTTTTTAATGATTCTTTATAATCAATAACTAATTGATCCGCTATCCATATTTGATCTTGAGCGCTTGAAAAATAATACACTCCATCTTCCGGAATATCAATAAAACCATCTAGAAAAATAGCTTTAAAATTATCCTTATTTACTTGATGCCCCCAATGATAAGTTGTATTAGCATCTTCAATTTTTTTGATGATAGAAGTTTGTGGTTCGGTAGTATTACTAATATCACTGATATTATTAAAATAGCCTTTCACTTCTTTCATTATTAATCCTTGAGATAAATCAGTCTTACCAATAGGGGCAATAGGGGACTTTTTTACTATAGTTATTTTTCTAATGTTGCTCATTTTCCCATTTTTCAGGATTGAAGCAATTCGTAGTTCTGTATCTTCTGTGAAATGTAGTGGATCTGTATATGCTTTACTATTGGCATTTGGATCTGTTCCATCTGTAGTGTATACCATCTTAACCGGGTGTGTGGTCGAAAATGAAACATTTACACTGTCGATAAATACAATATTATTAGCAGTAGGACCTTCGGGTAAAGGGATATGATGATTAATTTTGTAGTAGTCCAATATCTCATATATAGGATCAAGTCTATCTAAGAAATTATCATATGCTTTGTTTTCCTTTTGTGTCCAAGTAGTTTCGGCTAATGCAAGTATTCGTGGATATAGTAGATATTCTATTGTTTCGTCTTCATAGGTATACTCTGTCCATACGTTTCCTTGAGCTCCGAGAATATGTTTTTTCTTGTCTTCTGCTATTTCTTTCGGTATGGGGTCGTAATTGTATACTTTTTCTAGAGGTATGTATCCTCCAAATGCCAGAGGCTCTGCTTTTGGATCGCCTTGGTAAAAATTAAAATAGCAAAACTGGGAAGGAGTCATAATCACATCATGCCCCTCATTGGCAGCCTTAATACCACCTTCTTCACCTTGCCAGGACATAATATTGGTAGTTGGAGTAATACCTCCTTCTAAAATTTCGTCCCAGCCAATCATTTTCTTCTTATATTTTACCAAGATCTTCTCTACACGAGCCATAAAATAGCTTTGAATTTCTTTTTCATCTTTGAGACCTTCGCGTTTTTTTAACTCTTGGCACACTAGAGAATTTTTCCATTGATCTTTGGGTACTTCATCTCCTCCCATATGGTAGTATTCGTAAGGAAAAAGAGATGATAACTCCTTGATTACATCTTCAATAAATGTATAAGTTTCTTCCTTTCCTGCACAAAGTATGCTGGATTCTACACCCCATAAATTTCTTACTTCATATTTTTCGTCTTCACAGGAGAGTTCTGGATATGCTGCTAAGATGGCAATTGCATGACCAGGAGTATCAAATTCTGGAATAACATCGATGAATCTTTCTTTAGCATATGCTACAACTTCTTTTATTTCTTCTTGAGTATAATATCCTTGATGAAAAGTACCGTCTGCATTTTTTCTTTTAGAACCTATAGAGGTAAGTTTTGGATACTTTTTTATTTCTATTCTCCATCCTTGATCATCGGTTAGATGCCAATGAAATTTATTGATTTTGAAAAGAGATAATACATCAAGTTGTTTTTTTATAAAATCAGTAGAGAAAAAATGTCTAGAGACATCCAGGTGCATTCCTCTCCAAGCAAAACGTGGTTTATCATTTATGTCAACTGCCTGAATCTTAAAAGGAAGTTGTGTCTTATTAGTGGTGTTGTACTGAGGGAGAAGTTGCATTAGAGTTTGCATACCGTAAAATAATCCCTGGTCTGTTTTTGCCTTTATACTTACCTGATCTTTGGTTATAGAAACAGCATATTCTTCATCATCAAAGTCTGAGCTTGTTTCTTTTATTAATTGAATGGTGTTTTTGTTGTTATCACCATTATTACTTATAGAAAAAGAATGTCCTGTAGAAATTTTTAATTTTTCGATAAAGAAATTTGCAATAACTTTAGAAGACTCCTCATGGCATAGGAAAGTAGTAGTTTTATTAAGTTCAAAATGCCCTTGAGTTTTTTTTACATTAAGAGGTTTTGGAGTGATACTTAATGATTTGTCGATCACAGGAGAGGTGTTATCGGGACTTTTACAGGTTATAAAAATTAAAAAAAAGAAAGGTATGATTCGTAAATTCATTATTAACTTATTTTAGAGAAGTTCTTTGTGTGACTACACGGTTGACTAAATGGTCTATTGGTTTTTTGACAAAACTTTTTACTTGATATCCATAGTCATCCAATAAACTTTTTAGAGTATCTTGAGAATAGTAGGCTATTGATCCAACAAAATGTATTGGGTATTTGGAAAGTTCTTCTTTGTATTGAAAAAGATAAGTGCTTATAAATCTGGATAAGCTTATATTTAATAATTTTTCGATATAGGCATCTCCTCTGTTTTTAAAAATAAACTGAGCGTATGATGCCAAATATTTATTAGGGTGATTAGTACAGTATAGTTTATCAAGAAGTTGATCAAGTTCTGTAGCATAATCATTTTTAAAAAGTGTTGCTATATTCTGTGGCATTTTGCCTAAGAAATAATCTTTAATTAGCTTTTTTCCGATATAATTACCGCTTCCTTCATCTGCAAGAAGGTAACCTAAAGCAGGGTATTTTTGAATGACTTTTGAACCATCATAAAAACAACAGTTTGTTCCTGTTCCTAGGATACAAACAATACTAGGCTTTTCAGTAGTAGCTTTTACAGCTCCGATGATGTCTTCTTCAATGGTGATTAGTTTTGCATTTTCAAAAATAGATTGCAACACAAGGTCTATTTTCTTTTTTGCATCAATTTCACCGCATCCAGCTCCATAAAAGTAAACTTCATTAATGAGCTGACTTTTTTGTACTATCAGATCTGTTTTTTTTATAATGTTGAGAATAGTATCTCCAGAGAGTAAAAGAGGGTTTATTCCATCGGTTTTAGCCTTATGAATAAGTTGTCCATCATCATCAACAAGAACCCAGTCACATTTGGTAGAACCACTATCTGCAAATAATATCATTAGCTATTGTTTTATGTGTCATTTTATGTATTGTAGTGTTATCGGAAAGTTTGTGAAGAATTAAAATGTTTTAAATAATCCCTCCCTCTGCGATAGAGGGAAGGGTTATTTGAGCAAATGACTCATCTAATAAACAAAAACACAATGTTTTAAAATATATACCTTTTAAAGGCTTCTATTGCTTCATAATCTGCTAATCCAAGCTGATCATAGAGTTGCGCAGTATTTCTATTTCTTTCTCGTGCTCTCAACCAGAATTCTCTAGAATCTTCACCTTGAAACATAACTCTATCTTTTTGAGATTGGTGATATAAAATAGCGTTAGTTTTCTTATTTACTTCAAGAGGGCTTAATGGTACGGCCATTTCAATTTCAGATACATCCCATTCTTGCCATGCTCCTCTATAGAGCCATACCCAACAGTCATTCATAAACGTTTGACTTTTTAGGTTTGAGAGTGCATTAAAAACGGCATCTAAACAAACCTTATGAGTTCCATGAGGATCTGCTAAATCTCCGGCTGCATATATCTGATGAGGTTTTAAAAGTGTAATAATATCCTCAGTTATTTTTACATCTTTTTCTCCCAAAGGATTTTTCTTTATTCTTCCTGTTTCGTAAAAAGGAAGGTCTAAAAAGTGAACTTTTGAATCATCTAGTCCAAAATATCTGGTAGCTCCCAGAGATTCCATTCTTCTGATTAATCCTTTTATTAATCTAACTTCGGGGATATCAATATCTCCTTGGTTTTTGGATTTTAGAAATTCAATAACTTTTTTATAGGTATCATCAGCTTCACTGTTAGATTGAAAAGAATTTGCAACTTCTGCAAATTTTAATGCTTCATCGTCGGTAACTGCAATATTTCCAGATGTTTGATACACAACATGAACATCATGCCCCTGGTCAATAAGTCTAAGGAAAGTTCCTCCCATAGATATTACATCATCATCAGGATGAGGACTAAAAATTAGAACCCTCTTTTTAGCAGGTTCTGCTCTTTCTGGTCTATTCGTATCGTCAGCATTTGGTTTTCCTCCTGGCCATCCAGTAATAGTATGCTGAAGTTTATTAAAAATCTTAATGTTTAAATCGTAAGAAGTTCCTTCAACCGCCAAAAGACCAGACATTCCATTGTCATTATAATCTTTGTCAGTAAGCTTTAAAATGGGCTTTTTAACTTCTTGACTTAACCAGGTAACTGCCTTAAATTTTAGTTGCTCTTTCCAAATACATTGATCCACAAGCCATGGCGTTTTGATACGCGTTAGTTCTGAAGCTGCTTCAGAATCTAAGATTATGGTAGTATTTTTATGTTGTTGTAAGAAAGTTGCAGGGATATTTGATGAAATTTCACCTTCTATAGTTTGTTTTACTACTGTAGCTTTTTTATGACCCCAAGCCAATAACAATACCCTTCTTGATTTCATGATAGTATTGATACCCATGGTAACAGCCTTTTTAGGCACGTTTTCTAAACCATTAAAATCTGATGAGGCATCTGTTCTAGTAACATGATTTAATGTAATGATTCGGGTACCAGAATTAGGGTGAGATCCAGGTTCGTTAAAACCGATATGCCCTGTTCTGCCAATTCCTAATAGCTGAAAATCTAGTCCACCATACTTTTTTATTTTCATTTCATAATCAATACAGTATTGGTCCATTTCTGTTAGAGGAGTGGTACCATCAGGAATATTAATATTCTCTGGGTTAATATCTACATGATCAAATAAGTGTTGATGCATAAAGTGATAATAACTTTGCTGATGTGTTCTATCCATTGGATAGTACTCATCTAGATTAAAAGTCACTACATTACTAAAGCTTAACTCTCCAGATCGGTGTAGACTTACTAGTTCTTCATAAACTTTTATTGGTGAAGAACCTGTAGCTAAACCAAGTACGCAAGGTTTACCTTCTTCTTGTTTTTGTTTGATTAGTGTTGCAATTTCGTGTGCAACTAATTTTGAAGCGATCGACGAATCTGGAAAGATTTCGTTATGAATTTTTTCAAACTTCGATTTTTCAAACTGTCCTACTTGTTTATATTCAATTTCCTGAATCATGCTCTCAAGAGTTTGATATTATTTTATTGTTATTATTATTTCAAGGCATTTGATTAAAAGAGATGGAGTCGAAAGGTGAAAATCTATCCATCTCTTTTATTTAATTATTTGTGGCTAACTCAAATTAAAAATTTCCACCAGGTACATCCCACCATAGTCTTGTTCCTCCATTATCTGGACCACCAAGAAGTGTTCTTGCTTGTTCAACTCCTTGAGGATTAGCACTTCTTTCACTAGCAGGGAAAGGTAATCTTCTTACTTGAAGATTAGTATCAACAGTACCACCACTATTATTGGTAACTACTGGGAATATTTTTGGGTACCCTGTTCTTCTGAATTCACTCCAAGCCTCTTGCCCATCAGGGAATATTGCAATCCACTTTTGAGTGATAATTTTCTCTAATTTCGTTTCATTATCAGCTCCTGCATCCCAAGCGATCGTAACGTTGGTTAATGCATTTAAATTGTTAGAAGCATTAACAGGGTCTACATAGTCATTAGGAGTAGAAGTGTTATCTGCTATATAAGCTGAAGCTTCTCCAGATACTCCATGTTGAGCAAATGAAGTAGAAATCCCCATTTCGTAATTAGTTTGTGCATCTCCAGCACCAGTCCAACCTCTTAATGCAGCTTCAGCTTTTAAGAAATATGCTTCTGCAGCGGTCATTAATTGGATATCAGTAGTTGGAGTTTTATCAGAGATATATGAATCTCCTAACCTAGAAAACCCTACATAATCTTCTTTTTGGTCTAATTCAGTTGCATACCCCGGCAATAAAGGCATTCCACCTCTTAAACCTTTTAGTTCTCCTGGAGTTACTCCTGATTCTTCAAATAATACTGGTCCTCTTGAATCGTCATATCCAACAAGTATTGATTCCATAGAAGCATTCATTCGTACATCATTCCAGCTTGAATTGAAAACTGTTAGTGGGTGAGTAGCTCCCCCTTGGATAAGAAAATTATCAGTATTAGCCTCAAGAAGTCCTCCACTGTTTGCTAATGATTTTTCTCCTTCTGTTTTTGCCTTTGCAGCATCAATCTTTGCAATTCTAATGGCAAGACGTAGTCTCAATGTATTTGCAAATTTTATCCACTGTTCTAAATTCCCGCCATACACTAAATCAAAATTTGAAAACTGCGCATTTGTAGGGTCAGTAGACAGGGTAGTGATAGCTTCGTCTAACTCTATAAAGAACTGATTATATACTTCTTGTTGAGAATCGTATTCTGAAAAAGTAGGGTTTAATCCAAATTTTGAATACACGATAGGTCCGTAGACATCCGTAACTCGATGCATACCTTCAACTCTTAAAATTTTTGCAACAGCATATATCAATGGAAATTTCTCTTCTCCACGTTCTTTAACCAAGCCTGCATTTTTCATAACACCTGTTGAAGAATAGGGGATATCCCAAGGGAATTGATCCCAAAAGTCAACGAAAGCATAATTGGTGGTATTAGTTCCTCCTACAAAAGGTCTAGGAGGAGCCATATATCCACAAAATGTATCTGCGTTAAGATTATGCTGTAATTGTGTATGCCATGCAGGATCATATCTGTATAGATTTAGAAACATAGGTTTGAAAGGACCTCCTACATTAGTGAAATCTGCTTCACTTTGCGCATCAGTAAGACCATTAGGGTCTGTGTTTAATGCTTCAAAATCGTCTGTGCAAGAGAGCACGAAGAGCGAAATAAAAGCAGTAATAATTGTTTTTTTAAATATATTTTTCATGATATTCTATTCCTTATTAATTAAAATGATAAGCCAACATTTAAACCGATACTTCTGGTAGATGGCGATCCAAATACATCAACACCTTGAAGTCCATTTCCTGTACTTAAAGATATATTTGGGTCATAAGGAGCATCTTTATAAAAGAAAAATAAATTTCTTCCAACTAAAGAAGCGTTGACCGAATTAAAGAAGCTATCTTCTCCAAGATTAAATTTGTACCCTAGGGATAATTCTGCTAAACGAATGTTAGTAGCATCATATACATATTCACTAGTAAGTCCATTTCTCCCTCCAATAGCTTGATAATATTCATTAGCAGGCATTGTTGTTTCCGAACCAGATACTTCATCAAAAATTCTTACCGTACCCGTTCTGTTAGATGTACCAAAACCATCAACAATAGCCTCAGTAAGACTCATTACTTCTCCACCAAATTTTCCATCAACCAAGAAGTTTAATGTTATATTTTTATAAGTGAAAGAATTACTAAATCCTAAAGAGAAATCGGGATTTGCATTACCCAATAAATCAAAACCGCCTCTAGTATTTTCATTAGCTTCTGCTTGAGAAAAATTACCTTCTGCATTTCTAATTGGTAAACCATCAGCATTTTTACGAAGTTGTCGCCCATAAATATCACCAAAAGAACCTCCCTCAGTTATTAATAGAGCATAAGCATTTACACTTATTGGGGTTAATTCTAAATAATCTCTACCTAGTCTAGCGTCTAATTTTTTAATTGTATTTTTATTACTAGCGAAATTTACTGCTGCATCCCATGAAAAATTATCATTTTGGATAGGAGTGGCAGTTATAGAGGCTTCAAAACCTTTGTTTTCAAAATCTCCCGCATTAATAGAAAAGAATTCCGTGAAAGTTCCTCCGTCAATTGTCATAAATTGATCGATAGTATTTGTTTTGTAATATCCTATATCAAAACCTAAGCGGTTATCAAATAATCTCCATTCTGTACCAAATTCTATAGAAGTTTGTTTTTCAGGCTTTAATTCAGTTAATGGAATAATGTTTGGAGGGTTTAATCCACCTTGACCTGTTCCAATAGAGTTGATAGGATTATTAGCAAAGCTTTGTATATCATTACCTACTTCAGCGTATGAAGTCCTTACTTTTGCAAAAGATATAGCTTCGGGCATTTCAAACATCTCTGTTAATACTCCGGTAAGACCAAAAGATGGGTAGAAGAAAGATTCTGAAACTGTTGATGACCAATCATTTCTTGCAGTAACATCTAGGTAAAGCATGTCTTTAAAACCTAATGTAGTACTTGCGAAAATAGATTGAACTTCTTTTCTTTCAGCCTGAGATTGTTGTAATATTGGATTAAATCCTACAGTACCAACTTCAAAATTCGATAGTGTAAAAATATTAGGTATTTTTAGATTACCTCCTACACCAGAATCTAACAAGGTTGCATCACCTAAATCTGACTGTCTTATACTAGTACCTATGTTAGCTGTTAAATTGAAATTTTCAGAAATAGGGGTGTTGATAGTAGCAATGATATCTCCATAGATTTGAGTATCTTCAACATCATTTAGTAAATAACGACCATTTACAGCTGAAAGCGTTCCATCTGTGGTAGCATGAATTTTTCTTTCAAACTTATAGAAGTTTTTGTCGTAACTTCCTCTTGTTTGAATAGAAAACCAATCATTAAATTTATATTTTAAAGAAACAGAAGCTAAAACCTTTTGGTTTTGATCTTCACTAGCGTTTCTATTCAAAATCCAGTAAGGATTTTGCTCAATATCCGATGTTCCTCTAAACCATCTTTGAGCCATTAAATTTCTATCTTCATTGAACTCTTCAAACACTTCATAATCACTTAAACTCTCTGTGTCTGAGTTGAAAGCTGTTGCTCCAACCAGTGGGTTATAGTATAAACCAGAAACAGGCTTATTACGTATTTTTTGAGTTGAAAGCAATATGTTAGCATCAACAGTCAACTTATTGTCAAACAATTTAGCAGTTTCTCTTACATTTAGAGTATGTTTTTTTACATTGTGCGTAGGAATGATCCCTGTTGCTTGTGTATTTGCATATGAGAAATACGTTTGGGCGTTTTCTGTTCCTCCAGATACTGATAATGAATTAATTGCAGTTGTTCCTGTTTCTAAGAAATCATCTAGATTAGTTTCGGTACGATCGTTGAAATCAAGTAGATAAGCTGGTGAGTCAACCGTGAAACTTGAAGAAACATTTGCTTTGAAACTTCCAGATCTTCCTTTTTTGGTAGTTATAAGTATAACACCATTAGAACCTTGACTACCATATAAAGCAGATGCAGAAGCTCCTTTTAATACTGTAAGACTTTCTATGTCATCTGGGTTTATAAGAGATAATGCATCTCCACCATCTCTATTTCCTGCATTGTCAATATCTCCAAACGTACTATTTGGTTGGATCGCAGAGTTGTTTAATAGTGGAATACCATCAACAACATAAAGAGGTTGGTTGTTTCTTGTAGAGGTATTACCTCTTAGAGTTACTTTTACAGATCCTCCCACACCAGAAGCACTTCTGTTAACAACAACTCCTGCTACTTTACCAGAAAGGCTGTTAATAGGGTTAGCATCTTTTACTTTTGTTAATTCAGCTGCATTAATGTCTTGCGCAGCATAGGTTAAGGATTTTCTACTTTTCTTAATACCTAACGCAGTAACTACTACATCTTCTAATTGTTCGGCATCTTCTTGTAATTGAACATTAATTACTGAATCTGCCCCAACAGTTACTTCCTGACTTAGCATACCTAAGTAAGAAAATTGAATTACATCTCCGGCAGCAGCCGTAATAGAGTAATTTCCATCAAAATCTGTTTGTACTCCATTTGTTGTTCCCTTTACTATTATGTTTACTCCAGGTAAAGGAACGCCGTCAGAAGCTCCTGTTACCGTACCTGTGATTTGGGTTCCCTGCCCAAAACTCAGAAAAGAAAAAAATAATAAAGCGGTTAGAGTTAAAATTTTTTGTTTCATATTAAAAAGTGTTTTTTTGAATGATCTCAAAGTAATATTTTAATTGCCTATGAAAATTTTTTTTAGACAAACGACATGGTTTTAAGAACAATCGACATACAATAATAGATGACGGTTTTTTTGAAATTTGATATTCTTAATTTTTTTGGTTTTCTCTACAAATAGCCTTACATTTTTCAAAATTTTTTGTTAAAAAACTGTTTTTAACTGTAAATATTTATCGATTTTGAAAAAAAGAAAAGGTTAGGTGCAAAGGACTATTAAACGAAAATATCACCTGTATTTTTGGATTATTTATTTTTTATTTAACGTAATTAGGTGGGGAAGTTATTTTAATGATTATTGGTATTCGATAAAATCGAATCTGGTAGAATTTCCCTTGCATATAATTTTAGTGTATTTTAATATATATTATTTGGCTCCAAAATTTATATTTAAAAAGAAATATGTATATTATGTATTGTTCTTATGCTTGTCTTTGGGAGTTCATTATATATTAAGGTCAGGACTTAATTTATTATTGGTTACTGAGGATATATGGCCAGAGGTTGAAGGAAGGCTAGACCCGTTTGGCTTTAATCATATTGTTGCTGTAGCAATTGGAGAGCTATATGTGATTGGATTGACTTCTGCAATAAAGTTTACTGTAGATTTTCTTATTGTAGAAAGTAAGAACAGACACTTAAGTGAATTACAGTATAAAACAGAGTTAAAATACTTAAAAGCACAAATACAACCACATTTCTTTTTTAATACATTAAACAGTTTATATGCACTTACAATAAAAAAATCTAGCCAAGCTCCTAATCTAGTTCTGAAATTATCTAATTTTATGCGATATGTGATTTATGACACAAGTCAAAAAAAAATTTCACTTTTACAAGAAATTGATCATATAGATAATTACATTGAGATCGAAAAAATGAGATATGGTGATCGTGTTACATCTAATGTAAGTATAAACGGTAATATTGATGGGGTTAAGGTAGTTCCGATGCTTTTTTTACCATTTATAGAGAATGCTTTTAAACATGGGCTTAAAAATAATGATAGAATGGAATTGTCAATCTCTTTTGAAAGATCACAAAATGAACTGATATTTGTATCTAAAAATAATTATGAAAACCAATCTAATTCGGAAAAACATAATGGAATAGGGATAAAAAATGTAAAAAGAAGATTAGAAATTCTTTATCCAAAAAAGTATACTCTAAACATAGCAAAAGAAAATAATGAATATTCGATTTTACTTAAAATCCCTGTATAATGATTATTAAATGTATCATAATTGATGATGAGCCTCTGGCGATTGAAGTGATTGAATCCTTTTTGAAGGAATTTAAAAATGTAGAAATTATTGGTACTTTTAAAGATCCAATTGAGGCTCTGTCAATATTAGAACAAGGAAATGTAGATGCTTTGTTTCTTGATATAAACCTGCCAAGAATGAATGGTCTTGAGTTTTTAAAAAGTCTTAAAGAATATCCGCAGGCTATAATTACTACGGCATACAAAGAATATGCATTGGAAAGTTATGAATTAGAAGTACTTGACTATCTGGTCAAGCCTATTTCTTTTAATAGATTCTTAAAATCTATTAATAAATTAACCTCACGACTTATTGCTGTTAAAAGACATGAACCAGCTATAGACTTGGTTCAACCAGCTCATATCTTTTTAAAAGTTGATAAGAAATTGGTTAAAATTCTTTTAAGTGATATCCTTTTTATAGAGAGTCTAAAGGATTACATAAGAGTAAGTACCATAGAAGATACCTTTTTGTCCCATAAGTCTTTAACTAGTATTAGTGAAGAACTACCTTCAGAAAATTTTATAAGAATTCATAAATCATATACTATAGCAATAGATAAAGTTAAATCTATTGAGGGAAATCTAGTAGAAGTTGGTGAAAAAAGAATTCCTATAGGAAGAAATTATGCTGCGCATGCTAAGCAACGAATATTAAAAAACAAATCAAATTTATTAAAATAAAAGTAATGGTTTTAACTACATTGGATTACATAATCATAGCCTCATTTTTCTTAACCACACTTATTATTGGTGTTGTGGTATCTAAAAGGTCTGGAAAAAATACAGCAGAGTATTTTTTGTCAGGACGTAATATGCCCTGGTGGTTGCTTGGTTTTTCAATGGTGGCAACTACATTCTCGACTGATACCCCAAATTTGGTTACTGATATTGTAAGGCAAGATGGTGTTGCTGGAAACTGGGTATGGTGGGCTTTTTTATTGACAGGTCTTCTTACAGTATTTGTTTATGCCAAATTATGGCGTAAATCAAATGTTACAACAGATTTAGAATTTTATACATTGAGATATAGTGGCAAACCTGCTCGGTTTTTAAGAGGGTTTAGATCAATATACCTTGGAGTGGTGTTTAATATAATTGCTATGGCTGCAGTAAATCTGGCGGCTATTAAAATTGGGCAAATCATGCTTGGACTCACACCAATACAAACAGTTTTGATAGGTGGTGTGGTAACAGCAGCATTTAGTTCGTTAGGAGGGTTTAGAGGAGTTATTTATACCGATTTTGTACTTTTCTTTGTTGCTATAGTTGGAGCAGTAGGTGCTTCTTATTATTTGGTTAACCTTCCTGAAGTAGGAGGATTAGGCAATTTGGTTTCTCATCCAAATGTATCTGATAAACTTTCGTTTTTTCCTGAGTTTTCTAATACCGAGGCATTAATTGGGATTTTGATTATTCCGTTAGCTGTACAGTGGTGGAGTTCTTGGTATCCTGGAGCTGAGCCAGGAGGTGGAGGGTATATAGCGCAACGTATGCTTGCAGCTAAAAATGAAAATCACGCAATAGGTGCTACATTCTTTTTTAATATTATGCATTATGCATTGCGTCCGTGGCCATGGATCTTGGTAGCCTTGGCATCTTTAGTAATGTATCCAGATATAGCTAGTATTCAAGAGGCTTTTCCGAATGTAGAGTCTAGTAAATTAGGTCATGATTTGGCATATTCTGCAATGTTAACAAAGCTTCCGGCTGGATTGTTAGGGCTGGTGTTAGCTTCATTAGGAGCAGCATTTATGTCAACTTTATCAACTCACCTTAATTGGGGATCATCATATATTGTTAATGATTTTTATAAGCAACAAGTTAAAAAAGATGCAACCGAAAAAGAACTGGTGAATGTTGGTAGAATTACAACTATAGTCCTTATGGTTACAAGTGCAATATTTGCACTTTACCTCACTAATGCCAAGCAGCTTTTCGATATTATTTTAATGTTTGGTGCAGGAACAGGGTTAGTGTATATCTTACGTTGGTTTTGGTGGAGGATAAATGCATGGAGTGAAATATCTGTAATGTTTTCTGCTATGCTTATTCCGTTAATTCTAACTTTTACACCTCTTGGCGACTCATTATTTGGATACACCAGTGATGCCGGAGAAATCATTGCAGGAGTTTTTCCTTCTTGGTTTAGATTTATTGCTATGGTGATTATAACCTCAATTGTTTGGATAGTTTCAACTTATCTTACCAAACCAGAATCAAAAGAGACTTTACGATCTTTTTATAAAAGTATTCAGCCTGGAGGACCAGGTTGGAAAAAAGTTGTCGATGAAGCTAACGCTGATGGGGTAGAGATAGTCGAATCTAATGAGAAATGGTCTGTGCCTTCAGGAATTTTGGCAATGTTACTAGGTTGTGTATTAGTCTATAGTTGTTTGTTTACAGTAGGGAATTTACTTTATGGAGAGTATGCAACAGCCGGAATTGTTGGGGTATTAGCAGCAGTTTCTGGTTTCTTACTAGTGAGAGTGTGGAAATCAATTGGAAAGGATTTAATGTCGTGAGTGTAAGTAAACGAATACAATCTGTTGATTTTTTAAGAGGGCTAACCATAATGCTAATGATCTTGGTAAATACACCAGGAGATTGGTCTCATGTGTATACCCCCTTGTTGCATGCAGATTGGAATGGATTAACTTTGGCAGATTTTGTATTTCCTTTCTTTTTGTTTATTGTAGGGATATCGATCTCTTTTGTATATAAAAATAAGAAAGGAAACTTTCAGGTATATAAGAAAATTGTAATACGAAGTTTAAAATTGATCTTATTAGGATTGTTTCTTAATGTGTTTTTACCCTATTTTCCATTTATAGAAATTGAATCTATTCGTATTCCAGGTGTATTGCAGCGTATTGGTATTGTATTTTGTGTCGTGTCTATTCTATATTTGAAATGTACCAAAAAACAATTACTTTTTTTTGCAGTGTTACTACTGATAGGATATTGGGTGTGGTTGGCATATATTCCATTGCCAGATGGTAGCATTCCAACCCTAGAACGAGGAATAAATAACTGGGCTAATTACTTGGATTATCTGATTCTTAAAGGACATACCTGGAAACCCGATTATGACCCTGAAGGAATTCTAAGTACACTACCAGCTATAGTAACTGCGATCACAGGGATTTTTGTAGGTGAGATTTTAGTGAGTACTACAAAAAGAAAGCATATTTACTTAACAGTAGTAGGAGTTGGTCTCGTGGCTGTCGGATATATATGGAGTATGTTTTTTCCTATTAATAAGGCGTTATGGAGTAGTAGTTTTGTACTGGTTACTTCTGGTTATGCAACTCTGTTTTTAGTGTTGTTTCATTATTTGATGGATTATAAAGAATATACTTTTGGTAACATAGTTAAATATGTAGGAGCCAATGCAATTATTATTTATTTTTTGTCAAGTATAATTGCTAAATCTTTCTATTTAATAAAAATCAACTCTCAAACATCAATACATCAATATCTTTTTGAGACCTTTTTTGTGTATCCGACAATTGACAAATCATTTTCATCTCTTTGTTATGCCTTGATCGTTGTATGTATATATACACTCCTAGGTTTTGTATTATACAAGAAGAAGATTTTTGTAAAAGTATAAATCAATCTATAGTTATTACAATATATAAAGATGGAATAAGTTATAGAGTAGATAGATATAAAATTAGAAATTCTCGGAGGATTTGTTTTTGAAATGCTCCGAGAAAAAAATGTTTAACTTTGTTAAAATAATATGGTGAAAATGGACGTATAATCCAAATCATTAAGAATTTAATAGCCCCCGCTTTATTTTCTGCCTGCTTAATAAAATGCTAGTCACT
Source organism: Aquimarina sediminis (assembly GCF_002895435.1). GTDB lineage: Bacteria > Bacteroidota > Bacteroidia > Flavobacteriales > Flavobacteriaceae > Aquimarina > Aquimarina sediminis. The sequence continues at coordinate 73,675 of NZ_POYJ01000004.1, read as the reverse complement.
AGCTGTTCAAAATGATATAGATCATTTAGAATGGCAAGTTTTTTTTGTAATAAATTGAAACTATACTAGTAACCAAAGTACCTAAAGTATCATTAATATTAAGCAAAAGATAAATAAAGTGTTTTATGAAAAGAAGTATACTCACTTTAGTAATTATTACTTCGATAGTACTTTCCTTGATTAATACTCAAAAAGTTTATAGTTTTTACTCTAGTAAAGACGATATACTTATAGAAACTACTTTAGACTCACTAGAATACTGGATAGAAAATGATTATGTTAATAAGGCACTCCGGATAGTGGATCGTGCTGAGAAGCTAGCATTAGAGAGCAATAATAAAAAATATATTGCTAGAGTGTTTAGGTTGCGTAGTGGGTTATCCATGGCTACTCATGATGTTGATGCTGTTAAGGATTATCTTGATAAAGCTACTATTTTGCAAAAATATGTAAAAGATGAGTATGGAGATATTCAACTAAATAACCTTTGGGGGTTGTATCATAAAGTAATTTCAAAAAACTATGATAGATCAATATCATTCTTAGAAAGAGCTATTGACTTATCCCAAGAATATAATTATGAAGAGGAACGGATAGATATACTATTGAATCTAGCTACCATCTATTATATAAAGCAAGATTGGGAAAACTGCTACGAAATATCGAAAAAAACAATTGCTTTAGCCCATAAATATAAAAAGAATTTAAGGCTGATATATCTTTATCATCAAATGGGAAAAGTCTGCTCGAATACCCAAAGATATGAAGAAGCCCTTGCTTTTTTTGAAGAAGGGGAGAAGATTATAAAACAAAACGTAGATTCCACAAAAACCAATAGGTTTAATCAGGCACTTTATTTTGCAGGAATTGCAGATGTATACAACCAAAAAGGAGAGCATTTAGTAGCTAATAAATTTTACAAAAAGTATGTAGAAGAACAGGTGAAGCAAAATGATTATTTTCTTAAGAAGTATAGTGAGAATTTAAAGGATTACAGAGAACTTCAATTAAAGGATAAAGACAATGAAAGAATTCTTATTGAAAATCAATACCAGCAGACACAATTAAAACTCAATAAATACTTGATGATTTCGGGAGGCGTAATTATAGTTATCTTGATTTTGTTAAGTTTACTACAATATAAAAATTCAAGACTCAAAACAGAAAACAATACATTTTTACGACAGAAAAACAAAGAATTATTAGAAGCTAAAATTAAAGTAGAACAAGCATTTAAGCAAAAAACTGCATTTGTTAATAATATCACTCATGAGCTCAGGACTCCATTACATGCAATTAATGGGATAGCCCATTTATTAGAACACAAAGAGCCTAATGAAAACCAACGAAAAAAACAGCTAGAGATACTACAATTTTCTGGAAGATATCTATTAAGGTTTGTGAATGATATTATAGAATTGAATACATCAGATCAATCAACAAAAACCCGATTAAAAAACCAACCTTTAAGTATAGTTAAATTGATAGGTACAATTAAAGAATCGCTTAAATTCTTTATTATTCGTGAAAATAATAATGTTTTTGAATTTGATTTAGATGATAAGTTATCAGATAAGATTATGGGAGATTCTGATCATTTATCTAGAATTATTGTTAGTATTCTTTCTAATGCTTCGAGATATATAAATGGAGGTGTATTGCGATTTTCTATTAAAAATGTTTTTTCGACAGATAGTGTCTGTAATGTTCTTTTTTCTTTAAAAAGTAAAGATCTGCATTTTTCAAAAGAAAAGCAAGAAGAATTAAATACTATATTACAAGAGAATAGATCTGCACTCTTTACTGCTCTGTCAGATCAGAGTAATCAATCTACATTAGAATTGGTGATAGCAAATAAGCTACTGCAACAATGTGATAGCAGATTAGTGTTTACATCAAGTAATAAAGAAGGAGCTACTTTTAGTTTTCAAATACCTTTTGATAAAGAACTTGAAAAAACAAATCAAAAGGAATTCTATAGTAAAAGCAATGAAGAAATAAAAATACTTGTTGTAGAGGATAATAGGATTAATCAATTGGTAACACAAAAAATTATAACCAATTATGGGTATCAGTGCGAAATTGCTTCAGACGGTTATGAAGCATTAGAAATGACAGATAAAAACAGTTACGATCTTATTTTTATGGATATCATGATGGACGGGATTGATGGATTTGAAACAACCAAGAGGATTCGTAAATCAGATAAAGAAACTCCAATTATTGCTTTGACTGCAATTTCTGAATCTGAAAATAAAGAACATTTTATAAACGCAGGAATTACTAAAATTATAAATAAACCTTTTGAGCCCGTTGTACTTTTAGAGCAAATTAAAATTGCAATATCAAAACAGTATATCTAATAAAAACTTCTGATCATATTCGTAACTATTTCTCCTTTTTTAAAAGAAATGGTAAAATTGATAAACATATCAATTTAAACTTTCACTCATTCCCAATCTGATGGTCTTTATATGCCAAATAATGCTACTCGTATATTTTATTTCATTAAAAAGGGGTAAATACACTACTTTAGGATGTAACTAAAACAAACGAAAGAAACTAACTATTTCTTTAACACAAAATTATCTTAATAATGGCACACAAACTCACTACTCCAAAAACCCATTGGGTTTTATTGGAGAAATCATGGATGATGATTTTTACGGTATTATTCTTAACCGTTAATTTAACCTTTTCTAACAGTTTTAATAATTACACCGAGGTATCAAAGGCAAATGATACTTTTATACTAGAAGAAACCTCAAGCTCTTTTAATCCAGTTCAAGCAAGTGACTTGATAAATAAAGATTTATGGAATACATTATTTCCCTATCGCTTTGGAGCTAAAGATACAGGAGGTGGTGTATGGGTACTTGACCCCAAAGATGATTTCTATACATTCGAGTCCTTTATTGAGGCTATTAATAGAATGAGCAAGATCAAAGTGATTTTTGATAGAAGATGTGGTACAAACGCATATAGAATTACTCGTGTTGATAAGGTAACAGGAGCAACAACAATTATTCGAACAGATGTTGATTTTGATGCTCCAAGAAATGCTGATAAAGAAATTATGACCGAAGAGGTGGATTATGGGTCATTTTTGGCAGAGGGAAATCTAGAAACCAGAAAAAGAGAAATCACTGCTTTTTTTGCAAATATCTCTCATGAAACCACAGGGGGATGGGCAACAGCTCCTGGTGGTCAGTTCTCTTGGGGATTACATTTTAGAGAAGAACCAACAAATGCTTCTTATGCCTACCCAGATACAAATTATCCCCCAACTCCTGGAAAATCATACAAAGGGCGTGGACCAATACAACTATCGTATAACTATAATTATGGTCCTGCTAGTGAATTTATATTTGGAGATAAGCAAGTGTTATTAGATAATCCAGAAAAGGTTATTCAGGATGCAGCTTTAGCATTCCAGACTGCCATTTGGTTTTGGATGACACCTCAGTACCCTAAGCCATCGGCTCATAACGTAATGGTAAATAAATGGGTTCCAAATGAGCTTGATAAAACAAAAAACAGAGTTCCAGGTCTTGGAATGACAGTAAATATTATTAATGGAGGAGTCGAGTGTGGTCAAGGCACTGAAAAACCTCAGGTGTTAGATAGAATAGGATACTATCAAAGATTTACAGGTATTTACAATATAGGAACCGATATGGATGGAGTACATGATCTATCCGATTGTGGTTGCAAAGATATGTCTAAGTATGGTGGTGATTCTGCAGATCTTACAGCAGAGCCTTGTGCCCAAAAACCTGTGGTAACATTTTCTAGCCCTAAAAATAACCAGATGTTTGAACAATCTAGTTTTTCAGCTATTCCTGTGAATTTAGAAATTGATGAAAAAAATACTAGATTAGTTAGCGTTTCCACATCTATAGGAAGTCAAACTTATAGTGGTACTACATTTAATTGGACACCTTCTAATTATTCAAGTCATATTTTGACAGCAAACGCTGTATTTGAAAATGGACTAAATATAACATCCTCTATCAAAGTTATCATATGGGATGGCGTAAATCTTGATTGTCAAGAGATTCCAGAATGGGATGATTCTAGAATATATAGAGATAAAGATAATTACGTTAAACACAATAACAAGGTTTATAGAAATAAATGGTATGCCGGTGCTGGTAGTGTTCCAGGAAGCAATTCTGTATGGGAACTAATTAAGGATTGTGGTACCTCTACAGGAGTTGCACCTGTAATAACTTGGGAGTCACCGAGTAATGGACAGGTGATAGAGCAAACCCAACTTACAGCCGTGACTTTAAAGGCTAGTGCAACAGATAGTGATGGTACAATACAATCATTTACATTTAAGCATAATAATACTACCCTTAATACAACTCCTTCAGGAAATAGTTATACGGCTAGTTTTACTCCGACAGCGTTTGGTAATGTAACAATTACGGCATCAGCTACAGATAATCAAAATAGTACTGCTGAAAAAAATATCACTTTTACTATAAAAGAAAAAACAACAGGAGGTAATACTCCACCATCAATAACCATTACTTCACCAAGTAATAACGCTTCTTTTGATGCAGGAGTTTCTATTCCTGTAACTGTAAACGCATCTGATAGTGATGGGACAGTAACTAAAGTAGAATTTTTTAATAGTGGAACAAAAGTTGGAGAAAGCTTAACCAGTCCTTATGATTATACAATCACCAACACAACTGTAGGAAATTATATTTTAACAGCTAAAGCTACGGATAACCAGGGTGGTACTTCTACATCTACTGCCATTACTATTGTAATTAAAGATGTAGGAAACGGAAACTGTGCAAACGTTCAGCAATATGTTGCGGGTACTTCTTACGGATTACATGAAGAAGTTAAAAATGCAGGTGAAAAGTTTGAATGTGACATACCAGGCTGGTGCTCGTCGACGGCTGCATGGGCATATGCTCCAGGAACAGGTGCTCACTGGCAATTAGCATGGACAAAAACAGGAACATGTGCTGCAAGAACAACAAATCTGGAAATAGCTTCGAATGATTATTCTGTGTTTCCAACAGTAACTCAGGATATTGTAAACTTTAGAATAAAAAATGAAAAGGCTTCTTGGGTAAAAATTAATTTATACCATATTTCAGGAAAACTTATTAGTACAGAAACTTTTAGTGGAAGACAAACCAAAAAAGTTAATTCATTTACTCAAGATCTGTCAAATCTCAAAAAAGGTCTTTATGTATTTAAAATATACATAGATAATGATGTTTATTTTGAGAAAGTCCTTAAAAACTAAGTTTTTAAGAAAAACATTTCGGGTAGTTATTTACTTAGTGACATAGCTACCCGATTATATATCGCAAACACACAAACCATTAACTATATTAATCATGAAAAATTTTTATACATTTTTACTAGTGTTTTTTTGTGCCTTATACATACAGGCTCAATACAATTTTCCAACCTGTAATCCAGAATGGAATGCTAGTAATGTTCCTTATACTCAAGGGCAGGAAGTATCTTACAACAGCGTTAATTACAAGTGTAAATATTACACCAGTGATGCTCCAGGTGCAGGCTCCTGGGAATTAATAGGGCCATGTGGGGATGGCGGATTAGGACCAGATTATTCTGGAAAACAGCGTATTATAGGATACTTGCCTACCTGGGTAGCTGATTACGATATTAAGAATAACTTCAAACCCGAGGTGGTTACACATTTGAATATTTCTTTTTTGATGTTTAAGCAAAATAACAATGACTATAACAGTAGTAACTTTGCTTCAGTTTCTTTTGATGCATTTCAAGAAAGAAAAGTAGATTCAGTACTTAATGATCTTGGAGTTTTACAAAAAGCAAGGGCAAAAAATGTAAAAGTTTCTGTAGCTCTTGGGGGAGCAACTGATTTTGCTTTCTTATGGCTTATGAATAAATATCATAATAATGATGCCAAATTAGATGAAATTGCCACTTTAATCGCAAATTACGTAACCACTAATAATTTGGATGGTATTGATTTGGATATGGAATGCTGGTGGGCAGATCCAGCAATAAGTGGGACATCTGATCAAGGAGGTCGTGTAAGAGGAAGTAAATGGGGAGACAGAGATCAAGGACCTCACCCTGCGGGAATCGGGCTAACAAAATTAAGCCAGAAACTTAGAGCAAAAATGCCTAATAAACTTATTACTGCGGCAGTGTTCGGAACTTCATGGTACGGAAACAATTATGACGATGGAATAGCCGATTATATGGATTGGATAGGGCTAATGACATATGATTTTACAGGATCATGGGATGCATCTCCAGAAGGACCTCATTCTGCATTACATAAAGTTCCTCAAGGATTGTATACTGGTCAAACTGCAGACAACCCTATTTATTCTGCTCAGGATGCCTTAGAATATTGGATGGGATTTGCTCCTCCAGCGTGGAATCACGCAGGTGGTTTTAATGTACCTAAAGCCAAAATTGCATTTGGAGCGCCGATCTATGGATACGATTTTTCTGAGAAAAAACCGAATGGAGGTAACGGAGCTAAGTTTGTCCCTTATAAAGATATTATAGAAGAATTTCCAAATGCTGCTACAAGTTATGATCCTAAGGATGCTAGAAAATTGGGTGGGTTTATAGGAGAAAAGAATAAGAAGCTATACTATAATACACCAAAGCTAGCTGGTGAAAAAATGAAATATTCTAAAAACTATGGACACCAGGGGTTGATCATTTGGGAGCTAACTCAAGATGCTAGCTATAACTCTTCATCGAGTCTTTTAAGAGCAATTAATGAAGCTGCCGGAAATAATACGCCTATAAATGACGCACCTGTAGTAACATGGGAAACGCCAACTAATAATCAAATAATTGAATTGACGGCATTAGCACCAATAGCATTAAAAGCCAATGCTACAGATTCTGATGGAACCATTCAATCTTTTGTGTTTAAACATAATAATACACCTATAAGTGCAACTGCAAATGGTAGTAGCTATACTGCCAGTTTCACTCCTACAGCTTTTGGAGAAGTGACTCTAGTGGCTTCTGCTACAGATAATAAAAATGCAACTTCAGAAAAGACAATAGTTTTTACTATAAAAGAAAAGATAATAGGAGGGAATACACCACCTTCAATCTCGATGATCGAACCACAAGACTTAAGTGTTATCGAGCAAACAGAATTGTCTGTAATTCAATTGAAAGCTACAATAAGTGACGATACTCAGGTTAGTTCTGTATCATTTTTAGTAAATAATACTGCGGTTACTACAACCCAAAATGGTAACCAGTATACAGCTAGTTGGACTCCAAGTGCTTTTGGAGATGTATCATATAAAATAACCGCAACAGATAATGAAGGTTTATCTTCAGAGAGTAATACTGCGTTTACTGTAAAGAAAAAAGTTGGAGGTGGAGTTTGTGATGGTGTAGAAGCATGGAAAGCTGATAAGACATATGCTACTGCAGGGCAAAAAGTGACTTACCAAGGTAAATTGTATACTAATAAATGGTGGACAAAAGGAGAAACACCAGGAAGCAGTTCTGTTTGGGAATTTGTCTCAGATTGTAGTGGAGCAGGAGGTACTTTTTGTGGATTTGATCAATGGGTGTCGTCTATAGCTTACAATGGAGGAGATCAAGTTTATCACAGTACAAAAATTTATAAAGCCAAGTGGTGGACAGAAGGAGAAACTCCTGGAGGTAGTTCTGTATGGGAATTTGTTTCTGATTGTGCAAAAAATGGTGTTGATATGTATAACTCTGTCTCTTTTCAAACATTAGTTGATAATACGATAAACTATCAAATTACTACTACTAAAGCTTCAGAGGTAAGAATAGATTTATATGATATATATGGAAAATTGATAAAAACCAAATCTTATAGAAGATACAATGGAAGTAAAAGCTTTGAACAAGACCTATCAACGTTAAAAAGCGGAATTTATATCTATAAAGTTAATATCGATGGAAATGTATTAACTAAGAAAATAATAAAAAAATAAGAGTAAAGTCTTTAAAAAGTTACAAGGAAAGTGATGGAGTTATAGAAATGTCAAAAAAGGGTCTTTGCGTACTGATTTTCCAGTACAAATTGAGACTCGTATTTGACAAAGTAATGATTCTGAACCATTCTAGAGATAGATATAATTGATTGTATAATAGGAAGATCAGTGAAGGATTATAAAAATTGAGTTAGAAAAACATGGCATTGAGAATATATATGATGTGATTAAAATTTTGTTTGTTATGTTTTGAATCATGTTGTGAATTGATGTAAATCGTTTACACATAGAAAGATCCGGGTTATGCCCGGATCTTTGTTGTTATGATATTAATAGTTAAAAGGTTATACAGCTTTAGCTTTTTAGAACCTTCAGGAGTTGTATGAGCTAGCTGGTAACTCCGTTTATAATTTTATTCTTGACTTCTTTTAAATAGTTTCTTCCTATAGGGAGCAATATGTCATCAATCTCAATACAGTTTTTATCAATTGCTTTGATTTTGTTAAGGGCTATAGTGTAAGATCTATGAATCCTAATAAAAAAATGCATGGGGAGTAACCGGGTAATGGCAGATAAATTATAGTGAGTAACGTAGTCTTTATAATTTGTTTTTATAATAACATAGTCTTTTAAACTCTTTATGTATAGAATATCTTCAAAATATACCTTTATCATCTTTTTATCTACTTTGATGAAAATATGATCTTCAAATTCAGGAGTGGATATTTGTGAAGATTTGTTCGCGTGATTAAGAATTTTAGAAGTTTTATGTAAAGATTTAACCAATCGTTTAATCGAAATAGGTTTTATAAGATAATCTACAACATCTAGTTCAAAACCTTGCACAGCATAATCCTGACTTGAAGTGGTTATGATAATAAGAGGAGGATTATTTAAGCTTTTGATAAACTCTATGCCATTAACTATTGGTAAACAAATGTCAACAAAAACTAAATCAATAGGATTATTATTAATAAAGTCGAAAGCATCTATTGCATTATTGCAGGTAAAAACTACCTCAAAGCGCTCAAAATACTCTAAATGGTTTTTTATAATATTGATAGCCAGTGGATCATCATCAATAAGTAAACATTTTACTTTCATTTCATTAGGTTTTTTTAGCAGTTATACTACGAGTAAATATTCCTTAATTTACATCTTTTATAATGAATAAAACTTATTTCCTACCTGGATATTTAACCAAATTTATTCTTTTTTATTGCCCCCATTTTTTTGAAGACGATATAAACACTCCTTTTTTCCTATAGAAATTGTAGAATAATGAAAAATGCACCTTATTCCTGTTTTCCTTCTGAAAATCTACAAATTGTAACCATTCAGCTAATTAGTTTTTTTTAACTCGTGTTTATTTCTAATTTTTCATTCGGAAAACTACAACGTTTTCGTATGTAATAACACAAACTATTTTAACTTAAGGAAGAAAATTATGAAAAAATTAAACCAAACTGTTATGGTCTGGCGGTTTCAAAAAATGTATTTAAAGGCATCATTGCTTTTAATGTTAATGTGCATATCGAGCATTGCTTTTGCACAAGTAAATACCGGTGGAAGCGCTACGACCTCCAACCACCAAAAACAAGTAATAGGTTATATAACTAACTGGGACGCCTGGAAAACTAATACTGCAGGTGTTCCTTCGGCAGGAGCTTTGACTCACCTTAATATTGATTATTCTAAGTATACTATTTTGAATTATTCGTTTTTTGGTGTAGCAAGAGATGGATCATTACATAGCGGTGATCATAGAGATAAGAAAATTCATCAAGCAGGAGTTACCCAGGCACCTAAAGATATATTCTTTACAGATATATATAGTAGTTGGGATATGCATATTCTATTCGGAGAGATAGACCCAATTCAATATATTAATGAAGATGCAAAAAGAAGAGCAGAAGCTCAAGGGTTTCAGGTTGCGCTCCAAGGAAGTACTTGGACACATCCAACTTGGGGTCTAAGCGGATCACTACCATTACCATTGCATAAAGAAACAGGTGCTCCTGGTCTTCTTGAATTGGCACACCAAAAAGGAGTTAAAGTTATGGCTTCAATAGGAGGATGGAGTATGTGTAAGCACTTTCCAGAAATGGCAGCTGATCCAGTAAAAAGAGCAAAATTTATTGAGGATTGTAAAAAACTAATTGCAACAGGATTTGATGGAATAGATCTTGACTGGGAATATCCTGGACCTTTTGCAGGAATGAATTTTACAGGAACCCAGGCAGATTTTGCTAATTTTGAAACGTTATTACAAGAATTACGTACTGCCATTGGTCCTACAAAATTGATTACGTCGGCAATGTCTGCTGATCCAAGAAAATTGGATGGGTTTAATTGGACTAATGTAGCATCAAACATGGATTATTTTAATATGATGACCTACGATTTTAATGGTGGGTGGTCTAACATTGCTGGTCATAATGCACCAGTATATCCATATACGGGAGCAGAAGTACCTTTTTTTAACTGGCAATCGACTTTACAAAAACTTGTAGAATTAGGTGTTCCTAAAAATAAAATTTGTTTTGGAGCACCATTCTATGGTAGAGGTGTGATTACTGAAGGTAATGCTGATCTTAATGTAAAAACAGTAAAAAGATCTGAGAATATACAGCCGGATGGACCAATAGAAACGTGTGCGGATTATACGAATTGGCCTAAAAATGTGTATGATGGTACACCAAACCATTTCTTTATCAAACAAAAAGCACTATCTCCTAATAGTGGATGGACCAGAAAATGGGATAATGAGGCTAAAGTACCTTATTTAGTTAATGGGAAGTATTTTTTGAGTTATGATGATGAAGAGTCTATTGCAGTTAAAGCCAAATTTATTAATGATAATGGATTAGCTGGTACAATAGTTTGGACAGTGTATGGTGATCTCGAAATTGGAGGTTCTGTAACTTCATTCGGACCAAAACTAAAAAGATGGTCTAATGTGAAGTCACCTTTAGTAAACAAAATAAATGAAGTTTTTGCAACTGGAGGACCAGGAGGAAATGTAGCACCTGTAGTTAATATAACATCACCTGCTAACAATGCTAATTTTGCGGTTGGAGCAACTATTGCAATTACGGCAAATGCTTCTGATAGTGATGGAACTGTTACAAAAGTTGAGTTTTATAATGGACCAGTAAAATTAGGAGAGGATACAACATCTCCTTATGAGTTTTCTTGGCAAAATGTAGCCGAGGGTAGCTATACACTTACAGCTAAGGTTACAGATAATGAAAATGCTACAGGAAATTCTGCTGCTGTTTCGATAACAGTAGGAAATGGACCTCCTAATGTACCTCCTACAGTAAGTATTACTTCACCAAATAATAATGATACTTTTATTGCAGGAGCTTCAATAGCAATTACCGCTGATGCTCAGGATATTGATGGAGCTGTCTCAAAGGTTGAGTTTTATAATGGTCCCACAAAGTTGGGTGAAGATACCACTAGCCCATTTAGTTTTACAATTACTAATGCAGCTGTAGGAGAATATGCTCTTACTGCCAAGGCTACTGATAATGAAAATGCAAGTACTACTTCATCAGTTGTTTCTATTACTGTAAATAGTGATACAGGTGGAGGATGTGCTAATATTCCTCAATATGTTGCGGGAACATCTTATGGTCAAGATGACGAAGTTCAAAATGTAGATCAAAAATTCAAATGTAATGTTCCTGGATGGTGTTCTTCTAATGCAGCGTGGGCATATGCGCCTGGTACTGGAGCACATTGGGAGCAAGCATGGTCAAAAATTGGAGACTGTGGAGGAACTAACCCTAATGTTAGTCCTACTGTAAACATAACTTCGCCTGCTAACAATAGTACTTTTCAAGAAGGAACTGCAATCTCAATCGCGGCTAATGCTGCAGACTCAGATGGTACAGTTGCTAAAGTAGAGTTTTACAATGGTCCTACAAAGCTAGGAGAAGACACGACAAGCCCATATGAATATGTATGGCAAAATGCTGCTGTAGGAAATTATGTATTAACGGCTAAAGCAACTGATAATCTAGGAGCTTCAACCACATCCTCTGCTGTAAATATCTCAGTTAATGGGGTTAATAATGATCCTCCTTCGGTTAGTATAACCTCACCTGCAAATAATTCTTCTTTTGATGAAGGAGCCTCGATCTCTATTACAGCAAGTGCTTCTGATACAGATGGTACAATTACAATGGTAGAATTTTTTAATAATGGTGCTAAAATAGGACAGAGTGCTTCGAGTCCTTATAGTTATACAATTACTAATGCAGCGGTAGGAAATTATGTATTAACAGCTAAGGCGACAGATAATGGTAGTGCGACTTCAACCTCTTCTGCTGTGTCGGTTTCTGTAACCGCTATCGGCGGAGGGAACTGTAATGGGTTACCACAATATGTTGCAGGTACTTCATATAGTCAAAATGAAGAAGTGCAAAATGTAGATCAAAAATTTAAATGTAATATTCCTGGGTGGTGCTCTTCAGCAGCAGCATGGGCTTATGCACCGGGTACTGGAGCTCATTGGCAAGATGCATGGTCTAAAATCGGAGATTGTGGCGGAGGACCAGGAGGAAATGCTCCTGTAGTTAATATTACATCTCCTGCTAATGGAGCTACATATACAGCAGGAAACTCTGTTACAATCACAGCTAATGCTACAGATGACGGTACAGTTTCTAAAGTAGAATTCTTTAATGGAACTACAAAGTTAGGAGAGGACACCACTAGTCCATATTCTTATACAATTACTAATGCTCAGGCTGCTAGTTATTCGTTAACAGCTATAGCGACTGATAATGAGGCTAATCAAACTACATCAGAAGCAGTAACTGTAAGAAAGAAAGTAGATGGAGGAAACAATAACTTACCAAGTAAGATATTAGTTGGATATTGGCATAATTTCAATAATGGATCTACAACTCCGAGGCTTAGCGAAGTTTCAAGAGATTGGGATGTAATTTGTGTCGCTTTTGCAGAACCTAGAGCAGGAAGCACATCAGATATGCAATTTAGCCCTTATGAAATTTATGCAGGAAATACACAAGCCTTTATAGATGATGTGGCTACAGTAAGAAGTAGAGGACAAAAAGTTTTAATCTCTATTGGAGGAGCTAATGCCAGAGTGGAATTAGGAAATGAAACTGAAAAAAATGAATTTATTAGTTCAATGACTAATATTATCAATACTTATGGTTTTGATGGTCTGGATATTGATCTTGAAGGAAGTTCTCTTTCTTTGGCTAGTGGAGATACAGACTTTAGAAGCCCTACTACGCCAAAAATTGTAAATCTTATTGCAGCGACAAAAGCTGTTAGAACAAAAATCGGAGCAAATCGCTTTATATTAAGTATGGCTCCTGAAACGGCTTATGTACAAGGTGCTTATGGTAATTACTCTGGAATTTTTGGAGCATACCTGCCGGTTATTCATGCATTACGTGATGAGATGAATTACATTCATGTTCAACATTATAATACAGGATCTATGTTTGGTAGAGATGGTCAGGTGTATCAACCAGCTACTGCAGATTTTCATGTAGCTATGGCAGAAATGTTAATAACAGGATTTCCAGTAGCGCAGACAGGACTTACTTTTCCAGGGCTTAGAGCAGATCAGGTGGCAATTGGTTTGCCTTCTTCAACACAGGCAGCAGGAAGTGGATATACTTCTGAGGCAGTTGTACAACAAGCATTGGATTATTTAATTAAAGGAGTGTCTTATCCAGGTAGATCTTATACTACAAGTGCGACCTACCCAAGTTTTAGAGGTTTAATGACATGGTCAATAAATTGGGATTTAGTTAATACTTCTAGATTCTCTTCAAGTCATAGAGCATATCTTGATGGATTAGGAGCCCCTGCCGTGGCTAATAGATCAAGTGAGGTAGGAAAAGTATTTCCAAATCCTCTTTCTGGAAATATGATAAACGTAGCACTAGATGGCAATCTCTCAAAATCTACAGGTTCAGATTACTTCAGATTTCAGATATTTAATACTAATGGGATTAAAGTTTATGATTTCCAAAACAATAATCTTCAAAGAGGAGAAGATGTTAAAAGTTTTGATATCGGAGATTTAGAATCAGGAATGTATTTTTACACTATATCAGTTTCCAAAAACAAAACAACTGGTAAAATAATTAAAGAATAGTTAATTTTAAAAGTGTAATATTATAAAAATGGAGTCCAGGTAACTGGACTCCATTATTTTTTGTGTTCTATTTATAGTGGGTAAGAAAGATCAATTGACTCGTTGATAATTTTCTGCTAAAGAATAATGCCCTTCTTCGTCTATATTGATTTGTTGGTATGAATTTTTACTCATAATGAGTTCAAATTTAAAGACCTGCATAGTGTCTATTATTTTCATCATGGGACCAGATGCATATTCTAAATGTTCTTCAAGAATACCATCTTTAATACTATAGGTTCCATATCCAAACCATTCATTATCGTCTTTTGGGTCAAACCTGGTCCACATCACTTTTCCTTTACTATATATCTTAACTTGGCGATATCCATTTTGATTTAAAACAGTATCTGATATTTGATTATCTTCATATAAGTATTGATGTTTTAGTTCCCATACACCTTCAAGGTTATTTGGCTCAGTAGCAGTATCCTTTTTCTCCTGCGTAAGGGCAAGGAGAGAGCACATGCCGAATAAAATTAGTACAAAAGTTTTCATAATCGAGAGCTTTAAAGTCTGTATCTCATTAATTTACGAAATTTTATGGAAATCATAATGATAAAGAACCTCTTTTGTGATAGTTTTAAACCTTGATATAATGGATTAAAACGAGGTTTGTTTATTTTTAAACGGATTAAGTATAATATGTAGTGTTTTGGTAAAATTCTAAAAAATTAAATGCTATTTTGGGAACACTTGTTTTTAGATTAAAAACAATAAGCTATAATTCGGCGTAGAAGAACTGAGGTAAAACATCTAAACAAATCACTATAAAGGATTCTGAACTCAATTCTTATGTAACGCCGAGATTATAGCTATATTTTTTTAGTCTAGGATCAATTCCATTTGGATATTGCATCGCTCATATGGGGTTGGGTGACCTACCACTTTTTTGAATCCTAGTTTTTGATATAGATTAATTGCGGGCTTTAGTACTGTGTTGCTTTCTAAATATATTTTTTGGGCACCTAATGATTGTGCTTTGTCAATTATGGCTTTACCTAATGCCCAACCAATACCTTTACCTTTTACAATTGGAGAAACGGCCATTTTTGCTACTTCATAATCATAGTGCGAATCATTCATTTTTAGTAATGCACATACGCCTACGGGTTCTTTTTTATACAATGCTATTAAGATCTCTCCACCATTATCCAGTATGTATTCTTTTGGATGATCTAACGCCTTGAGATCGGTTTCTTCCATTTTAAAGAAAGTAGTTATCCATTCTTCATTAAGTGCCCTGAAAAGGGCTTTATATTTATGATTATATGGGATGATTTCTACTTCTTCTATTTCTCTGGTTTTCTTTTCTTCTTTAACCCGTTGGTACATTGATTTTTGCTCTAAAAGAAATTCAAATTCTTCAATAGCACGCCACATATTATGTTTACTTTGGTTTAATGTAATTTCTACGGCCTTTTTGACATCAGTATATTGCTCTTCAATTTGCTTGGCCATTTGTTTGCCTTTGGGAGCTAATAGAATATTGTTTTTTCTGCCGTCATTTTTATCTTTTTTTTCACAGAGGATTTGTTCTTGAACCATCTCTCGAACGATTTTGCACACGGATGGGTGCGAATGCCCTATTAAATTGGCTATTTCTGTAATAGATTTTGATTCATTTTGAGATAGTACATAAAAGACAGGAAACCATTTTGGTTTTAAGTCAACCTCGTACATCTCATATATTTTTGCTGCATCTTCAGCCATTCGTTCACTTAGCATTCTCATCCTGGTACCTATTGCAATAATGCCAACATTATCAAAAAAACTCATATATATAATTAATTACGTAATTGGTTACGTAAATATAATAATATATTTTATTCTATCAAAACTGAATTTTTTTTAATGTTTTAAAAGTAAGGGAAGGCAATAAAAAAATCCGACCTCTCGATCGGATTTTATATATAATAAGTATATTCTAGTCTATTAAGAATTAGTTTTTCATTTTTTCTTTTACCAATCCGTAAAATTCATCAAATTTTGGGTCAATTATAATTCGAGTAGCAGTTTCTATACTCTGCGAACCATATTCACTTTTACCCAGAACTTCCATTCTTTTTGGGTCTACTTTAAAATCATTTTGTAGCATTCTTACTACAGCAGATGCTTGTTTAGAGCTTAAATCCCAATTGTCTAAAATGCTTTTATCTTTAATATTTAGGGCATTACTATTACCTTCAACAATAATTTTAAGATCAGGCTTACTATTTAAAGCATTTGCGATTTTTTCTAAAACACCTTTTGCTTTGTCTTGAATAACAAAACTTTTATCGCTTTCACCAAATAGAGCTGTATTTGCCAAAGTTATTAATACAGCACCATTTTTGACAGCAATATTTGCTTCACCTCCAAGAGTGTTTTTAAAAACTGTTAGCGTTGTCAATTTGATAGAATCACTTTTGCTAATCGCATCATTTATAGTTTTAATCTGTTTATCCTTTTCCTGAAGGCTTGTAAGAGATGTCTCTAGGTTTTTAGCTTTCTGATTAGATAATTGAGTAAAACTACTCATATTGGTTAGAAGAGAAGCATTAGTTTCTTTTAAGTCCTTTACCTGGGCTTCCATGGTTTGAACCTGTATTAAAGTTGCTTTCTCTTTTTTACGAGAATCATTTAACTCAGCTTTTGTAGTTTTTACCTCTTTTCTCAGTTTATCTATTTCTTCAAGAAGATCCTTTTTTTTCTGCGCCTGTATAGATATAGTTGAGATAAGCAGTACACAAGCAATAAAGATATTTTTTTTCATCGATTTTTAATATGATTTGTTGCAATTGCTAAAGTAAAACATTTTTATAAATAACAAAGCAACGGCATGTTATGACTTTTTGAGTAATTGCTTTGCATTTTTAATGCTAGAGTTAATTTGATCTCTTAGTTTGTTTACTTTCACTTCTTCTTTTTTAAGTAACTCCATTTGCGAAGATAATTTTTCAGCATCTACTTTGTTTTCTTTCGATTCATAAGGAAACTTATCACTAAAGTCACTCATCCAGGTCATCATAAAATCATAAGAATCTTTGACGTCTTGTTGCGCTTTTGCATATGATTTCCCTTGGCTAGTCGTATCTATCTTGGTCTCTAAATCTTTGATTAAGCTACTCATTTCTCCCATTTTGGGCATAACTTCATCATGTACATCAATTACTTTTTGCATAAGTAGATCGAATTCTTGTTCTTCTTTAGAGAGCTGATTACAGGATGTAAATAATAGTGTTATTGATAATATTGAATATATAAGAGGTAATTTCATAATTGTAATTTTTACTTTTTTGTTTTTGATAACTACTGTAAACAGTGAGTTTTTTATTTTTTTAAATTTTCGTTTCAAAGATATTGTTTTTCTTCTTTTTGTTGGAGTTTAGCTTCTTTGTAGTGTTTTCCTATTTTATTCATTTTATGCATTTCTATAAGAATACAAAAAAGGCAAAGTGAGATTGCAATAATCAAGATATACGTTAACATATGTAATAATTTATGGAGTTTCGTTTTAATTTTTATTTAGGTAGGGTTCTAAACCTAGGTCATACATTTTCTCAAGCATATAAGTAACTACTCTATCTGTTTTGTTGGGGTTTCCTCCTTGAAAAGGTGGTTCTGGGTCGTATTCTATATCCAAAGCAGTAAATGCCGCATAATTCCTACCTAGGATATGATCTATTAGAGCCAGACTCATATCGATTCCTGCTGATACTCCAGCACTAGTCCAATATTTACCATCATTAGTGTATCGTTTATTGACATATTTGGCTCCGTAGTTTGCTAGTTTTTCTTTGGCTTTATACCAGTGAGTGGTCGCTTCTTTACCATTCAATAATCCCGCAGCTCCCAAGATCCAAGCACCGGTACATACGCTTACAGTGTATTTACTTTTTTTATCTATTTTTTGCACCCATGCTAATAGCTCTTTATCTTGTGTAGCTTTATAGGTTTCTACAAAGCCGCCAGGAATAATCAAAATATCTAATTGATCAATGTCTTCTATACTATAATCAACCTGTGTTTTTACATTACTACTACTGGCAATGATTCCTTTTTTTCTACCAACTAAGATGGTTTTGGTAGGACTCATATGGCTTAGTACAGAAAGTGGTCCCATGGCATCTAAAGAGAAATATCCATCGTATAGAAGTATCCCAACAGTTTGAATTGTGTCTCTAGGAGGTTCATGAATCATCATCATTAATTCGGTATGAGATATTGCATCTAATTCAGCATCTGTGTAAGATGTTCCGTCTGGTTTTAGATTGTATTCTTTTTTCAAGTTAGAAACTTGATCTTTATTACTTTTGGTTTCAAGTGTATTTTCAATCGAGTTTCCTATAGTATGATTTTGTTTTTGACAACTACTTAGGGTTATCAGGCTAATAGACAAGGTTATAATTGTTGCTTTCATCTGTGGATTCAAAATTTGATACTAAAAGTGGTTCCATAAGTTAATGGGGGGCTGTTCTTACATTTCTTCCAAAACTAGTATCAGAGCTACCAAAAGATAAATATGTTTCATCTGTTAGGTTTTGTGCCCAAATTGATATATTGTATTTCCCTAATTCAACTCCTAATTTGGTGTTTAGAATGGTGTATGAAGGCTGTTTTAAATCATTTTGAATATCTGTAAAGTATTCACCTATATTTTTGACTTCACCTCTCAAGGTCATCTTCATTTTTTTTGAAAAAACACTTGTGTATTGAGCTCCGAAAAAGAATGTATGATTAGGAGTGTTAGCTAACTTGTTACCACTAACATCAATTTTGTTTTCCTCGATAGTAAGTGGAATAAGTGAAGTGATTCTATCTCTATTAAGGATGAAGTTTTTGTATTCTGTATCGTTAAAACCAAAACTAGCATCTAGTTGTAATCCCTTAACAGGAATAGCAACGGCTTCTATCTCGACTCCCATTGACATGGCATCTCCAACATTTTCTCGAGTAAAAGTGCCAATGGACACTTGATTAAAGAATTGAAGATCTGTCCAGTCTATATAGAAAGCTGTAATACCTAGATTCAATTTATTGTCTAAAACATTTAGCTTATATCCTAATTCAAAGTTATTAGAGTATTCTGGATCAAAGGTTTGATTGGCTTCGTCTTGTAAGCGTTGTATATTAATTCCTCCAGCCCTAAAACCACGGGTGTAACTAGAGTATATATTAGAATGATCTGTAATTGCGTATGATAAAGCAAGTTTTGGAGATAGTGCTTCATAAGAATTACTTTTGGATGTTAAAGGTTGATTTTCAATAAGTGTACTTGTGTTATTTTGTAATAAAAGATCACCAAACCCATTAAATTCATTTTTACGTTTTTCATAGTCATAGCGAAGCCCTCCAGTGACTTTTAGTTTATTTGTTATGTTATAACTTATTTCGCCAAAAGCGGCCAAACCATAATTATCACCTTTATTAATAGTAATGATACTTGTATCGACGGGTAAGCCTAAAAGAATAGAAGATTCATTTGATACGGGTTGTAAGGCAAGATTTGAAGATGGTTCGTAGGCCAATTGGCTAAAACCATATATTCCGGCAGTGTATTGTAGTTTTGAAGAAGAATTGGTAGAATTAATCCTGAATTCTTGATTCCAAACTTCTTGTTTTGGGAGCTTTTCTCCAAAATCCGAATCTACAAAAGAGTGATAATACGCACCATCATTAAAATCTATATTTTTAAAAGCTAGTGCTATGTTTTGATACGTTGTAATAGAACTAATAGCAAACGAACTTGCATTGTATTTTAATACCATAGAAGTATTTATAATATCACGCTCATGACTTGCCAGTTTTCCTAAATAGATTTTGTTTGGATTTTTAAAAGCAATTTCTTCATTGGGTTGAGAAACAAAGAAGCTAGATGCATTTGACCAATCTTTTTGTGCTTTTATATTGAATAAAAGGTTGAACCTGTCTGAAGCTAACCATTTAACAAAAAGGTTGCCATATAAATTCTTACTATCCCCTACGGTTTGGTTGTTGGACTCTATGTCTGGATTGATAGATAATGAAGTATCATTTTTCCAGTACCCATCACGATTTTGAAATAATCCGTTAAACCCAATAAATAATTTATTTTTAATAATTGGAGTCTTTAGACCAATGCTATGTCGATTAAGATTAAGGTTTCCCATTCCCATGTTTACAAAGCCAGCGGTTTTGTTCTTTGGTTTTTTTGTGGTAATATTTACTACACCACCTATAGTGTTTCTACCAAAAAGTGTTCCTTGTGGTCCTCTAAGTACTTCAATACGTTCAATATCTGTTAGTACAAAACCATTTGCTAGTATATCCAAGTTATTTACTTCATCAATATAGGTAGCAACAGCTGGATTTTCACTAAAGACTTGTATACCTCGTATGGATTGTACTTGTTGAAAACCTACGCCAAGTTCTTGATATAAATAGTTTGGTACCATGGCCGTAAGACTTGATAAGTCCCAGGTTCTGGTGTCTTCTATTTTTTGAGCATTGAGTGATGTGACCGCAATTGGAGTCTGAATGAGTGAGGTTTCTCGTTTCTGAGCAGAAACTATAATTTCATCCAGTGTTTCAATATTTTTTGATAATACTATATCAATGTTCGCATTGTTGATATTTATAATTTTGTTAGCATAACCAATAGAGGAAATTTCGATTATAGATTTTTTTGAAGGAGTAATTAATTCAAACTTTCCCTGAGTATCAGTAACCGTTCCAACTGATGAGTTTAATATTCTTACTGTGGCATATTGAATATTTTCTCCCAGTTCATTTTTTACTGTTCCGCTAATTTTGGTTTGTGCGTACCCAAATATAGTTGTAATGATAAGAATAAACGTAATTAAAAACTTATTCATAGGTATGTATGTTTTAGGATATTGGCTTTATGCCGACAAGATTGTTTTTTTGTTTCTTTTTTCTTAGATATTCTATAATTAGTAGTAGTATGATATTGATACCAAATAATGGAAATAGAATAGCCAAAATTGTTATCATAATAATAATACCATATCCAACTTTAAAACGAGCAGGTACTTTTGGAGTTCCCCAGTCTCCTTTTCGTTTTCGCATTATATAAGAGATCAATGCTGATATACTCATTATCGCTAAGGCAACTGCCGTAAATAACATTAGCCACCAGCTCCAGGCACCAAATTCTCCTTGATGAAATGCCATAACCCACATTCTTCCTCGCATAAGTACTCCAACATCTTCCCAATTGTTTGTTATGATTTGTTTCCCGGAGTATTGGTCAAAGTGGATCTTTTTTTGAGTATATAGATCTAAAGGGTTTTGATTAGAAACACTAAAAACACTTTTGGGATCTTTGGGTAAATGAATTTTTATTTTACCTGGTAGATGAAGAGCTTTTGCTTTTACAACCATTTGATCTAATGTTAAAGCCTTTCCTTTAGGTTGAGATTGTATATGATGCGCGTTCCAAGTAGATGGATAACCTGTATTTGTAATTTTTTGAAGTTGTTTAAAATTTTGACCAAAGACATCAGTCCAAGGAAAACCTCCTGCCAAAATAAGAAGCAATAGGCCAGAAAACCAAAAACCCATAATCGCATGTACATCTCTAAAAAATGTTCTTCGCCCTTCATTTGTTCTAGGGATAAATAAACCTTTTATTTTCCATCCGCGGACCGGCCACCAAATAAATAAACCTGTAAGAATCAAAACGACCATCCAACTGGCAATAAGTTCTACGATTTTGGTTCCAAATTTTCCCATTAAAAGTTCACCATGCAATTTCCTTACTTTAAACATATCGGTTTTTCTAGAAATGATCTCTCCTGAAACTTCTCCAGAGTATGGGTTTATGTATAGGCTACTTTGCCCAGCAAACCGACCAGAGATAAATTCTGTTGCCTGACTTCTAGAGGAGGATAAAATAACTGCATTTGGTTTTTTGACAGCATTTTTATTGGCTATTTCCCATTGTTCTTGCAAGGAAATTGGAGATCCTTGAATAGTCACCTCTTTAATGTGTTGTTGTCTGGGTGCCTCATAATCAGCTTTGAATAAGTATATAGCTCCGGTTATTGAAAGAAGTAGAATAAAAGGGAGGGAGATCAGCCCAGCAATAAAGTGCCATTTCCAAAACCATTTGTTTAGTTTTTCATTTTTTTTCATTTCGTATGAAGTTTAATCTCACAGGCTAGCTACAGTTGTAGTAACCTGTGAGATCTTGTTACTTAAAAATTATATTTTACTCCCATATGAAAAGCCCTGGGGTTACCTATAGTAAAACTATTCTCTCCTCTAAATCTATTATAAGAGGCTCTGGCAGCGTATAATTCATCAAAAATATTGAGAGCATGCCCCCATACTTCAAAACCTTTAAAGTGGGCGGTAGCTCTAAGATTGAAAACACTATGCCCATCATATGTTGCCGTACTAAAAGTGCCATCTTCGTTATCTATCTGCCCCTCGAAACTTGTGTTGTATTTTCCCACTAATTCATGTTCTGCGGTTACACTAAACCCAAAGTTGTTTTTTAACTCTTTGCGATAAGTGATTAATGAAGTTCCTAAAAGGCTTGGTGCTGTATTTCTATCGGTGTCAGAGTAATCGGTACCTCTGTCAAAAAATTCAATGTATCGATGTTTTGCATAACTCCCATTATGAGTTATAGACAACTCTTTTATAGGCATCCAGGTGATCCCGTATTCTATACCATATGATCTGGTTTTACCAGCGTTGGTATTAAAAAAATTATCATTCTCATCTCTTAACGTAATCAAGGTATTTTGACCTTCTAACGTATAAACAGCTGCATCAAGTTTTACCTTAGAAGAAAGTCTGGAATATCCACCAATCTCATAGTTGTGATATCGACTTGGTCTTATACCTCTTAGTTCATTTCTATTGCGATACAGGGTAGAGACTTGTGGAGGTGTAAAACCTTGCGAGTAATTAGCATAAATCCCTGTTCTGGTATTAAAGTTATAATTAACCCCTAGTTTTGGAGTAAGGTTGTTAAAATTATCAATAGAATTGGTTGTTTCTGTTGTCTCATCTATTCGATTGTTATAATCATACTCAAAACCGTCATAACGCAAAGCAGCGGTAATTTTAAGAGGGTCAATAGGAGATATTTCATATTGGAAAAAGCCTGCATAGTTAAATATGTTAGCTTTATAATTAAGGATAAAATCTCCTGGGTTAACGTTAAAGTTTACGTTTCTCCCTGTTTCAGGATTTACAATTACATCTATAGTTTCTGCTGCATAATCCTGAGGTGAATAATCCGCTGTGGTACCCAATATTAGAGATGATTTGGCAAAATTAAAATCTATTTTGTGCTGGATTAATCCTACAAAACTTTTGAACCTATTAGAGTTCAGTTCTCCAGAACCAAAACCAGTTAGTTGTCCCTGATTTCTAAATTGTCGTATTCTATAAGAAGGATTTTGATCCATTCTATTGTTTCTGAAGATAAAGTTGAAAGAAGTTTTATTATGATCATTCCAAAACTTATCCAAGGTTGTTCTGATTCTGAAAGTATTTGCTTGTCTTTTTGTAAATGTCTGGTCACTTTGATAATTCCCTTCATTATAATCGGATTCACTTAGTGAACCGGTCATGTCTGAACGATAATCTATCAGATCCAAAACTGTTGTCCACTTTGTACTTTGATTTATGTCATAAACCGTTTTAAGGGTAATTGCAAGCTTTTCATAATCACTATGCTCTATAGGTCCGTCATTACGTTGGGCATAATGACTACCAAGATAAAAACCGAAATTTTTACTGGTTTGATCAGAAATTTCAGCTTCATATCTGGTAAACCCTAAATCATTAGTTTGAAAACTTAGACTACCACCAAGTTTTTCTGATGGATTTTTGGTAATAAAATTAAAACTACCTCCAATAGCCTCACTACCATATATACTAGACGCTGGCCCTTTTAAAACTTCAACTCTACCAATAGATGTTGTATTCATCTCTAGTAATGCATTGTGGTTAAATACAGATGTTGGTCTAATTTGTATTCCGTCTTCCAGGTATAAGAATAGTGCTTTAGTAGAAATAGGAGAGCGTACCGCCATAAAGTGTTGTTCATTGCTAACTACTCGAGAGGTAGACATAAATACACCTGGGACTTGATTGACTAACTGATCGATACCAAAAGCTTTGGTTTCCTGAATTGTTTGTCCATTTATTGTAGAAATTGAACCAGGTACCTCAGAACGTCTTTGTACCTCTCGGCTCGCAGATGTAACAAGAACCTCTTCTAAAATTACATTTTCAGAAGTCAACGTTATGGTATTAAAACTATTGGATAGGTTTAGCTTTTTTGTGGTGTATCCTAAAAAGCTAATTGTTACCTCAGTGGTGTTTTCTAGGGTAATTTTAAACTCACCGGCATTATCACTCATTACTCCATTGTTACTATTATTAGATGAAACTATTGTTGCACCAGATAATGGAACATTAGAATTATCTACTATTTTTCCTTTATATAATTGTTGTGCATTGCCATATACTCCCAGACATAGGGCAATGACAAAAACTACTACGTTTTTCATTTTATGTTTTCTTTAGAAATGCTTCGTTTAGATTAGCAAAGCATACTTAATTTTAATGTTAATGTGTTTACAGAATATATTCTATTAATAGTGCTAAATAGGTAGTTTCTTCATTAAGAAAGTCTCATTAAAGTCTTTTGAGATTTTTTCTTGCTTTATATGTTTTTGGGTATCATAACTGTGATACACAAATAGCTAAAATACCGATGCCATTGTCATTATAACATAAAAAGTATATAAAGAAGAATTACTCTATTTATTGTGTTAACTATTGAATACAAGAGAACTCTCTATTCAAAAAATAGAAATATGTTGGAATATTTATGAGAATGTATTTTCAGGAGGGTGATCAATATCTTTAGAAATTCCTTTCAAGTGAAAGTATTTTAGTTTCCAATTCTCAGTTTTTTCAGAGTCTAAAGGGTTTGTGTTTTTTATTTGTATTGCATTATCCTGAAAAAAAAGAGGGATAAAAGCTTCTGCCATTACTATAAAGTTGGTATCTTCTGTAGATGATTGGGTTTTCGCTTTCATCTGGCTCATCAAATAACACTTACCATTACAATTAAGACGAGGACGTTCTTTGTTTACACAATATTTCTCAATTATAGTATCAATATTTAATTGATAATACAATACCGTGCTAATTTGCATAGCAGGACGTATGGCAAAGGATGCAAATAATAATATAGAGAATAAAATTCTCATTAATATGCGTTAGAATTTGTGCAAAATTACAAATTTGAATTGTTCTTTTACCTTAAAAAAGAGAAATAAGAGCGATTAAAATAATATTACAGATTGCATTATAGTTTTAGAGAAACACTATAAATTCTACTTAACCCGTTTTGATACGAATTCATAACTTCCAAAAGTTGTTTTATACTTTCTGAGGTTCGATTATTATCGTTAATAGTATTTCTTTTACTAGTAAAGTAAAGTGTATGTGTTTTTTCAAGATAAAATGGGCAATAATCCATTTTGTCAGAGTTTACACGTTTACTTAGATTTTTAGCTTTTGACCAGATTCCATCTTTATTTTGGTACGAAATATAAAGATCACCACTACCTAGACCATCTTTTCTTTTGTAGCCACCAAAAATTAAAAAAGATTCGTCGGGTGCTATATAAGAATTGTACTCATATCCTTCAGAATTAATAGATTCACTTAGGGATACAGGAGATAAATATTGGTTATTTTCCCACTTACTAACAAAAA
This sequence comes from Aquimarina sediminis, assembly GCF_002895435.1. Taxonomy (GTDB): domain Bacteria; phylum Bacteroidota; class Bacteroidia; order Flavobacteriales; family Flavobacteriaceae; genus Aquimarina; species Aquimarina sediminis. The sequence goes on along the minus strand of NZ_POYJ01000004.1, from coordinate 47,770 downwards.
TATCATCTTTTCCTTTTGACGTAGAAGCAGTACCGGTAAAATATAAATTACCGTTTATTGATTGAGATGGATAGAACTCATCTCCTTTTGTATTTATTGGGCTTCCTATATTTTTAGGAGCAGACCATTCGGAAGAAGTATTTGATCTGTGAATAAACCAGATATCAAAGTCTTTTGTTGCTGTTGTTGATTTTTTTATTGGGCGATTAGATACAAAAAACAATTTTAAACCATCTGGAGAAAACATGGCTTCCATATCCTTAAATCTGCCAGAAAAAGGCGCAATTTCTGGAGAAGACCAGGAATCTCCCTTTTTTACCACTTTGATAATAGTGGAGAGTTCCCCAGAATATCCCTGTGCAGTAAAATATAGTTCATCCTGCATTGGAGATATTGTAAAATCTCTTGCAGTAGGAAACTGCTTGATAATTTCTGGAAATACTGGTTTAGGTTCGTTATTTTCTTGACTAGATAGCTGAGAAGCTATAACAAAAAGAAGGAGGGTAATGAGTTTTTTTTTCATAGTGGATTTAGATTGATGATCAACGAAATATAAATATTATTATCTAATCTAAATATTAAGGTTTTTATAAAATATTAATAGCGTACAATGTGAAGATAGTCATAGATGTAAAACCTAAAACACTAAAATATTACACTAACTTTAATTAGTGTAGCTCCTATTAAAATTGTGGCCTAGATCACTATGTTTTCGAATCAGGCTTGATCTATAAGTTCTGATTCTTTTTTTGAGCAGATACGATTAAAGTTTCGACCTTCATAAACACACCATTCACCTCTTGTTCTGGCTCCTCTTTTTCTATATGTTTTACAGTTGTAAAACCATGTTCTAGAAGTAATTTGGAGACATCAGATCGATTAAACATATCAAACCCATATTTCACAAATGGATAGGCTTCCATGCTTGATTTAGGTCTTAAAGAGATCACTATTTTCCCATCAGGTTTTAACACTCTCCGAATTTCATTTAGAATACGTTCTGGGTTATCCCAAAAGTATATTGTATTTATCGTAAAGACGGTATCAAACTCAGAGTCTTTAAACGGTAGTTTATCTGCATTAGATAAAAGAAAATCAGCTTTACCATTTTTTACCCATCTTTCATTCAATTTCTTAGACCTTGTCACCATTTCATCAGAATAATCACAACCTTTATACTTAATATTATGATTTACATCAAAAATGTCTTTTACAAAAAAACCATTTCCCATACCTATTTCTAATATATGATCATTGGTTTTTATATCTAATGCATCGATAGTATATAGATTAATAAATTTATTCCCAATATTCATTTTTTCGCCAATTGTTACTCCCCATTCTCCTTCTGGTTTTCGTAGTTGCTGAGCTATGTTTTTAAGTTGTTCTTCTGTCATTAGATATATTAAGATTAGCTGATTTCAATTTTCAATAGTTTTATTCTTATTCCTGTCCGTACTGTTTTTAAGCTCTATAAGTGTTAATTGAGAGACAGCGCATAATTTTTCATTTCCGTCCTTAATGATAAACACTTCTGACGAACATATTGTTAGTGTTTTTCCATTTTTTATGACATTTGATTTTCCAATTAATAATTCTCCATCTCCTGGAGCAATTAAATTGATCTTAAACTCTACTGTTAAAACAGAAGAATTTTCTTCCATTAATGAAAAAGCAGCATATCCTGCAGTATTATCGGCAATAGTACTAATTATACCTGCATGAAAAAAACCATGTTGCTGTGTTAAACTTGAATGGTACGGTACATGAATTTCGCAATAGCCTGGTCGAACATCTATTAATTCGGCATTGATAAGGTTCATGAATTTCTGTCGATCAAAACTTTCTGATACTTTTTTCTTATAATGATCGGATTTTGGTTTAAAATTCATTCGCGAGAAAAATAGTTACACTATAGAATGATAAGATACTAATAATTATTTGATATTATTATGACTTCTTACGGTAAACAGAGGTAGAGAAACTTTAAATTTGACTACGATTAAGCGAATGATAATAATAAGCATAGCTGTAGAAATATGTGTAATATTTTGATCTATATTAAATGAATATAGAATCATAAAACATATTCCACCAGCAATAGAAGCAGTAGCATATATTTCTTTTCTAAAAATAACAGGAATCTCATTACATAAAATATCTCTGACAACTCCTCCAAAACAACCTGTTGTGGCTCCTAGGGCAACAGAAACAATAGGCTCTAGTCCTGCATTAATTCCTGTTTCTACTCCTATTATGGTAAAAACGCCTAAACCAATAGTATCAAATAGAAAAATTGATCCTTTGAGATAGTCCAGTTTATTTCTAAAAATTATAGAAAAGACGGTTACACCACCTATCAAATAAATCGTAGTTGTATTTTGCATCCAGGAAACGGGGGTATTACCAATAAGAATATCTCTGATAGTGCCTCCACCAATAGAAGTAACAAAAGCGATAATAAAAATGCCAAAGAGATCTAATCTTCTATTCATAGCACTTAATGAACCTGATATTACAAACGCAATGGTTCCTAGAATATCCAAGATGTCAAAAATTGTCATTTTAGCCTATTTAGCAGTTACACTATGTAAATGTAATAGTATTGGGTTAATCGTAATAACTTCTTTAAAAAAAAATATAAATAACAAGACTTTATATCTGTATAATAATTCTTAATAACTTTACTGTAAGGTTTATGATCAAATTGCTACTTTTACATCATATAAAACGATAAGAATATGTCTGATACAATAGAAAGAATAAAATGCCTTATCATAGGCTCAGGACCTGCAGGATATACTGCAGCGATATATGCAGCTAGAGCAGATCTTAAACCGATTATGTATACAGGTATGGAACCAGGGGGGCAATTAACAACAACAACAGAGGTTGATAATTTTCCTGGATACCCAGAAGGGATTGATGGACCAACAATGATGGTGCAGTTGCAACAGCAAGCAGAACGGTTTGGAACAGAAGTCCGTATCGGGATGGTTACTGCTGTTGATTTTAATAAAGAAGTTGGAGGGATACATAAAATAACTGTCGATAATACAACACAAATAGAAGCCGAAACTGTTATTATTTCTACAGGAGCTACAGCAAAATATCTTGGATTACCTAGCGAGCAAAAACTTAGAGGTGGTGGTGTTTCGGCATGTGCAGTTTGTGATGGATTCTTTTATAAAAATCAAGATGTTGCTATAGTAGGAGCAGGGGATACTGCTGCAGAGGAAGCTACTTATCTTGCTAATATATGTTCTAGTGTTACTATGTTAGTACGTAAAGACTATATGAGAGCTTCTAAAGCAATGCAGCATAGAGTAAATAATACTCCAAACCTTACAGTAAAGTATAATACAGAAGTTGATGAGGTGTTAGGGGATCAGGTTGTAGAAGGATTACGAATGGTAAATAATCAAACAGGAGAGAAGGAAGAAATAGAAATTACTGGTTTGTTTATAGCAATTGGTCATAAACCTAATACTGATATTTTTAAAGGGCAATTGGATATGGATGATACAGGGTATCTAATTACTGAAGGAAAATCTACAAGAACTAATATTCCTGGAGTATTTGCATCAGGAGATGTTCAGGACAAAGAATACAGACAAGCAGTTACTGCTGCAGGAACAGGGTGTATGGCTGCACTAGATGCAGAAAGATATCTGGCAACTGTAGAATCAAGTAGTGAGGTTTCTGCGTAAACCAAAAGAATACAGCATTAAAAGACATCTCGCATTTAGCGAGATGTCTTTTTAGTTTAGCTTAAACTTACTAGGAACGTAGTCTATATTTTTCTTATACAGAATCGCTTCATTAGTAAAACTTCTCATAGTTACCTTAGGTTCACCAAGGAGGTATATTTCAGTTTTATCTTTCGCTTCAATACTAATTTCTTCATTCGTAAGGATATAGCAATCGCTATTACCTTCTGCAATTAAAGATGCTTTGATACTGTTAAGTTTTTCTCCATAAAAATCAGAATCATTATCTGCCCTTACTAACATTGATTTAACCTCTCCTTCAATTTTTATTGTTCCTTTTTGATATAAGTCTATTTTTAGGCTATCTGCAGTTATTATTCCTTTTAATTCTGAGTTCTCGTTGATTTGGTATATTGCTTCTTGCGCAGTAGTATGTAGATCTGCTGTTGATTTTCCATTTACTGTACAATTGATTTTAGTTACATCGGTTGTTAAAAAAACTTCGGCATAATCATTTATACTAACCGATAATTCATCGGTCTTTATAGGTGTTAATGATTTTAGATTTACTTTATCATAGACAATAATTTCTTTTAGTTCTGATGCATATGAAATATCTATGTTTAAAGCTTTTGCACGTCGGATGTCTTTGTCTGATTTTATGGTTAAAACACTATCTAACACTTCTATCTGTATAACTTCTTGTAGGTTACTATCTGCTTCAACCTTTACTTGATTATCACTATTCTCGTCTAGCATTACCTCAAAACCTTCATAAATTTCTATTGTATGAAAGCTTTCAACATCAAATTGTTCTGTGCTTACAATTTTGTTACCTTTAATTTTTTCTTTTTGGCCGTATGTACTTCCTATTACTAGAAGTGCTATTAATGACAATAGTGTTCTCATGTTTGCGTGAAATTTATATGATAATAAACAGTTTTTTTTGTTTTTAAGTATAGTCCAATAAAACTTGTTACAAATATAAACAGACTCATGATTTGAAAAGGAGTTACAGGGCGGATCAAAAAATGTTCTATTTTATAGAGATAAAAAAGCTTTTAAAACCTATTTTTAAAACTTAAAACCAAACCAAGATCTTGAAACCAATCCATACTATAGATGATGTCATTGCAGTTTTAGATGATATTATAGCAGAATCAAAGACAAATAATGACCCTTTAGGGTATTTTGCTGCATTATATAAGAAAGTGACTATTAAAGTAAAAGAGGGTATAGAAGATAATTTTTTTGCTGATGGACCAAGAATGGAGAGGCTTGATGTGATTTTTGCGAGTAGATATATTGATGCCTATTTTGCTTATCAGGAAAATAAAGCTGTGACAATATCCTGGAAAAAAGCATTTGATCTCTCCAAAAGATATTGGCCAATAGTATTACAACATTTGTTAATCGGTATGAATGCTCATATTAATTTAGATTTGGGTATTGCTGCTGCCGAAGTTTCTAAAGGCAATAATATTGAAGATCTTAAAGGTGATTTTGATAAAATCAATGATATTTTGTCATCGTTGGTAAAAGATGTAGAAAATGATTTGGCTGAGATTTGGCCTACTTTAAAGAAGATATTAAAGCTAACTCGCAAAGTGGATAATTTCTTGATAGATTTTAGCATGGAATTGGCTAGAGACGGTGCATGGAAATTTGCTAAAGAAATTGCTGGTACACCGAAAAGCGAAACTGAAATTCTTATTAAGAATAGAGATAATAAAGTTGGAGAAAAGGCTAATATTATAACCGATCCAGGGCTTATTGCTAGGATAATACTTATAATAATAAGGTTGGGAGAGCGCGGTACTGTCCTAGATAAGATAAATGATTTAAATGAATAACCAGTCCTTATCAAATTTAATCTATTGAGCAGATATAAAAACTGCCTGAATAGCAAAGGTTGGTTAGTATATGCTTATCAGACAGCTTTATTTGGTTGATTGACTAGGTTGTTAGATATTTTAATGTCTTCTAACGTTTCCTCCAGAATTATCTACTTCGGATACTTTCTCTGGTTTTCCGTAATATACAACATCAGCACCGCTTGTAGCTTTTCCTGTAAATTCATCTTTTGCGTAGATTCTTATTGATGCCCCACTGGTTGCTTTTGCTTCAGACCTAAGACTTAGTAAATCTTCTGCTCTAATATTTGCACCACTTGTAGCACTTGCTGTATGATTATTTACTTTTCCGGCAAGATCCATCATAGCTCCACTGGTAACAGAGGTTGTGATCGTTTCAGCTTTTACATCTAATTTGATGTCTGCACCACTGGTTGCACTTAGATCGAGATCTTTTTGAACCACAGTAGCTTCAGAAGATATGCTGGCACCACTATTAACATGTACTTTGTTTAGTTTGTTATACGAAACATATACATTTTTTTCATCTGCGTAGTATATGTTTTGATCAGAGGTTACATGCAGGGTATTTCCTTCTACATATACTTCTATATGCTCATGTAAATTTTTGTTGGCTTCTACAATAACTTTTTTATCATCATTGTTTACCAGAATTACATCCAGACCTCTACTTGCTTTTACTGCGTTAAAGTCTTTACTAATTGTTCTTTCTTTTTTAAGTACTTCTCCCTGACCTTTTACTCCATTAAAAACTGTGTTGCAGGAAAAACACGCAAGTGATAAGAAAAAGGTTACTAAAATTTTGGCTAGTGTAGTCATGATTTTTTGTTTTATTGATTTTGCTGTTCTGTTCTTTGCTCCCTCTTCTATATTAAAGAAGGAGCAAAGAGTTTTTTGATTGATTTAATTCTCGGTTTTAATTTCTATTCCGTTCTCGTCTATTTTTACTTTTACTGGCTCATTGTTTAATTCAACTCCATCCTCATCGATTTTTAAATTAAAGTCTTGATCGTCAGAATTTATATTAATCTTTACTCCGTCATCATCAGTGTCTTCATCCCATTCATCATATTCCCAATCATTTTCTTCCTCTTCTGGACATTTATCACATTCTAATTTTCCATTAATTAACTTTAAAAACTTTCCTTCTTTATCATCTATAGTGATATAATCATCGTATGTCCATGTGTTATTAAATCTAGATGTATTATCATCTGCAAATACTGTAATCCCTTCTGGTAATGATAGAATTATATTTACTTCTTGATCTCTATATTTATTAGCATAATCGGTAATGGCATATCCATCTAGGAGTAAGGTGTTTCCTTCGACTTCATATCCATATTTAAGGTCTTCAGCTCTTTTAGAAGCTTCATCATACGATTTTCCTTCTGCTTTTTTCTCTATTATGATCCCAACGGTAGAATCTTTTTTAGTTGTCTTTAAGTATAGTTCAATATCCTTAGTAACAATCATTCTGTTGCCTTGATCATCTCTTTTGATTTTATAATCATTTCCGTGACGAAGGTGTTTAGCATATCGATTATTTCCTTGCATTTTTATCGTTAGTGTATCATTACTAGTGATAGGAAGCATTTTTTGTTCGGTAATTATTTCTGCATCAAAAGCTTCAAGAGTAGCTTGTTTTATACCGATAATTCCTAATCCGATCAGCGATAGTATCCATACTCCTAATAAACCTAATTTTGCAGGTGTTCCTATAGATTTTAGGTTTTTAATCAGAATTTTTAACCCTACAATAAACAGGAAGAAAAAAGGTATTCCGACTGCAAAAAATGCTAATAGAGAAACTAACCATAACGGAACTTCTGGGTGACTTCCTACTTCTAGATATTCTACCCAAGGAGCATCCATAAATCCAAATGTTCCTACTGTAAATAAACCAATAAATAGGCTGATCAAAGTAACACCGGCAATGATGATAAGAAGCGCTCCTATAAATTTAACAAAGATTTTTAGCAAGAATAATAATACATCTCCTAAAGCTTCAAAAAAGGTAGTTGAGCTACTTTTTACTTTACTACTGTACTTTTGATAATCTACATTTTTTACAGAATCTGCTACTCCATCAAATCCTTCTTTTATTTTCTTTTCGATATTACTAATGTTAACAGCTTCACCTTTCATTGCCAAAAAATCGGCTGTTGTTTTTGCTTCTGGTACAAAAATCCAAAATGCAATATATATTAGTACAAAAGCACCACTAGAGAAAATGGTAAATAATATCCATGCTAATCTAACCCACATTACATCTATACCTAGATAGTGACCTAAACCAGAACTAACACCTCCCACATAAGAGTTTGTCATATCTCTAAACAGAGATCTTGATGTTTTTGCCTTTTGATATGTGGTGCTCGGTTCGTCTTCAAAGATTTCTTCATCTAGTCTGTAGTCTTCTGGTTGCCCCATTACGGTGATTACTTCATCTACTTCTTTAGTTCCGATAACCTGTCTTTCATCCTTTATTCTTTCACTAAACAACTCTGCAATACGGGCTTCGATATCTGCTATAATCTCGTCTCTTCCCTGTGAGTCAGTAAAAGAGCGTTTTATAGCACTTAGATAACGTTGCAGTTTTAGATAAGCTTCTTCGTCTATATGAAAAAATATGCCTGCTAAATTTATATTAACTGTCTTGTTCATTTTACTTCTTTTTTTGTTTGGTTACCAGATTTACAGCATTCTGTAATTCACTCCAAGTGGTATTTAATTCTTTTAGGAACAGTTTTCCTGTTTCTGTGAGGCCATAATATTTACGTGGTGGTCCTGATGTAGATTCTTCCCAACGGTAACTTAGTAATCCGGCATTCTTAAGTCTAGTCAGTAAGGGATATATTGTACCTTCTACCACAAGCATTTTTGCGTCTTTAAGGGCCTCTAAAATTTCAGCTACATAGGCATCATCGTCCTTTAGGATAGAAAGTATGCAATATTCCAGAACACCTTTGCGCATTTGCGCTTTTGTGTTTTCGATCTTCATAAAACTAATTTTTAATTGTTAAACTGTTCATTTTTTGATTGATGTTTGATGGTTATTTAAAAATAGATCAGAGTCTGTTATTATGGTTTACATGAAACTTTGATTAAAACTAATTGATTAAGTTATGTTTTAAGCTAGATCTCTGTTCTTTACGGTTCTTATTACTTTATAAATCGTATTGATAAAGGGTATTTGTACGACTCTCCTTTGTTTGCTTTAAGAGCTGCGGTAATTATAAAAATTATCTCCAGAAAAAAACCAATTAGCGCTATAATTCCAATAAATGACGCTCCAATAAGTGTTCTAAATCCTCCTGCATCAGAAAAATTAATAGATATATCGTTAAAGTGAAATAAATCTGTAATGGTCGCATCTCCAAAAACATTAAAGATAAAAAATGGAAATGAAAATATCCCGAGTATGACTGTATATAAGAGAATACTTAATTGAAAATTTATAGCCTCTTTACCATGATCATCTATAAACTCTGATTTGTCTTTATTAGTAGACCATAAAAGAATAGGGATGATATAATTTCCAAATGGGATGAAGTATTTGGAGAATGCACCTAAGTGCATAAATGTTGCGATATTTTTGTGATTTTTGATTGACATTTTAAAAAGTATATAATAGTTTCTTATGCAAATATATGGTTAAAAAAAGGTATTATGCAAAACATAGTACCATAATTTAACATAATTTTAAGAAATTTAACTATTTTTTGCACTGTTTCTTTTACCTATATTGTGATATCTAAAAAAGAAACTCATGAATATTACTCCCAGAAAACTTAATACCTTTTTACTATTCAAATTACCTTCTGCATGGATATGTGGAGTTCGAGTAAAAAATATTGATAAAACAAGCTGTACTGTTAATGTAAAGCATCGATGGATCAATCAAAATCCTTTTAATTCTATGTTTTGGGCAGTACAGGGGATGGCGGCAGAATTGACTACAGGCGCTTTGGTAACTGGGTATATTAGAAATAGTGGAAAAAAAATATCCATGCTGGTAGCAAACAATAATGCAACCTTTACCAAAAAAGCTACGGGCAGAATTACGTTTCTCTGTACAGATGGGCATTTGGTTGAAGATGCAATTAAAAAAGCTGTAGAAACAGGGGAAGGACAGACGGTTTGGATGAAATCTGTTGGGACAAATAAAGATGGAGTAGAAGTTTCTGAGTTTAATTTTGAATGGACAATTAAGGTAAAAAGCAAAAAATCAAAATAGGAAATAAAATTTATCATTAAATAACAAGTATCCTGTAACACTTTACCACAATTGTTTACTGATAAAGAAACAATTCATTAATCAAAATACCAAAAAAGCATCATTATGTATAAATGATGTAAAAACTTAATTAATTATGACAGCACACGAGATCGACTACGAAATTATTGGTGAAGAAATGCAATATGTAGAGATAGAACTTGACCCACAAGAAGGGGTGATTGCAGAAGCAGGGAGTTTTATGATGATGGACGATGGGATAAAAATGGATACTATCTTTGGAGATGGTTCTAATAAGGATAAAGGAGTGATGGGCAAAATATTTGGTGCAGGAAAGAGATTATTAACAGGTGAGAGCTTGTTTATGACTGCATTTTATAATCAAGTGGGAGGAAAAAAGAAAGTAAGTTTTGCTTCACCTTATCCAGGAAAAATTATTCCAGTAGATTTAACAAATTATGGAGGGAAGTTTATCTGTCAAAAAGATGCATTTTTATGTGCAGCCAAAGGAGTTTCTGTAGGAATAGAGTTTTCAAGAAAGCTAGGTAGAGGATTATTTGGAGGAGAAGGCTTCATTATGCAAAAACTGGAAGGAGATGGAATGGCTTTTGTTCATGCTGGGGGAACAACATGTAGAAAGGAATTACAAGCTGGCGAAAAATTGAAAGTAGATACAGGATGTATTATAGGTTTTTCTAAAGGGGTACATTATGATATAGAGCTTGTAGGTGGAATTAAAAATACAATTTTTGGCGGAGAAGGGTTGTTTTTTGCAACTTTAACCGGTCCCGGGGTAGTATATATTCAATCATTACCTTTTAGCAGACTTGCAAATAGAGTATTGGCTTTGGCACCAAGAGGAGGAGGTAAAAGTAAAGGTGAAGGCAGTATTCTTGGCGGTTTGGGGGATCTTTTGGATGGCGACAATAGTTTTTAACAATGTTAAATAAGCGCCAAAAGACTGTTTTTTTGGTTTTATTTGCATATATTAGCTATAGCAACTTTAAAATTTATAAGATTATTCCTACAATTACTAGTTTAAACATAATGTTTTTAAACCCCTATTAATTTATGGCTAGAGCAATGTTTGATTACACAAAAACTGTGCTTAGAAAAGTAAGTTTTGATGTTAATCTTTTTACAAAGGAAGTTCTAAAAGCACTAAACAGACTACTTCCGCATGAGATTGAAGAATTAAAAATTTGGATTCAATCTCTAACAGAAAAACAACCAGAATTACAATCTTGTCTAATCTATTTAAAACCATAACAAAAAAGCGACTTTCTAGTCGCTTTTTATTTTTGCTAAAGGACTAATAATTTGCACATTCTGGAAGGCAATAGCGCCTTTTACAACTCCAGCAATCGTAGCGTACAAAGCTTCGATGATTTGCATTTTTAACTCACTTTTGTTAAAAATCAAACTAACTTCTCTGGCAGGAGAAGGTTCGTTAAAATAATGTAAGTTATTTTTTTCAGTATCTTTTATATCCAAAGTATGTAAGTAAGGAAGAAGAGTCATCCCTAAACCTTCATTAGCTAGTTTTACAAGTGTTTCAAAACTTCCGCTTTCTAACTGAAAGTGATCTTCTTCATAACTCTTTTTGGTTTTACATAAATTAACAATTCCATCTCTAAAACAATGTCCATCCTCTAGTAGAAGCATATCATCAATGTCGAGGTCTGTAGTGTCTATTTTTTTCTTTTGATTTAATCTGTGGGTAGAGGGAATATATCCTACAAAAGGCTCATAGTATAACACACGTTCTTTTATAGAATCGTTTTCTAAAGGAGTAGCAGCAATGGCTGCATCAAGATGACCGTCCTGCAAGTATTCTATTATAGTTTCGGTATTTAATTCCTCGATTTTTAATTTAACCTTTGGGTATTTTTTTATAAAATTATTTAAAAACATAGGAAGCAAAGTGGGCATCACCGTAGGAATAACACCAAGCTTAAACTCTCCACCTATAAATCCTTTTTGTTGATCTACAATATCCTGTATACGTTCACTTTCATTTACAATATTCCTTGCCTGTCGAACCAGCTTATTACCTACCTCTGTAAGTTCAATAGGTTTTTTGCTACGATCAAAAATAAGAATATCTAATTCTTCTTCGAGTTTTTGAATTTGCATACTTAACGTAGGTTGAGTAACAAAAGTTTTTTCTGCAGCTTTGGTGAAATTCTTATGTTCAGCTACTGCTAAAACATATTTTAATTGTGTTATGGTCATAGTACATATTTTGGGTAACAAAAATATAAAAGCTATTGATATTATTTATTAAAAAAACACAAAAAATTTATTTTATCTATTGTTTTAGATGTAAAAAAGTTACACCTAGCAGGGTGTAACTCTTTTTTTGATTGATGATAGAGTAGTGGGGTTACATTCTGATTTCGAGATCCAAGTTTTCTGTTTTTACCTCAAATTTGGCATCATTCCATATAGGCGGTCCATAGCTCATATTATTATTGGACACCCCATAGTTTTCTTTTGGCATCCTGTTGGGTTCAAAATCCATAGTATAATTACCATTTACATCATGAAAACAAGAAATTGCAAATACTCCCTCTGGTATATTAGTAAATGTAACCTTTGCAGTACCTTCTACAATAGTACTTTTACCTGTTTTGATAGGGGCAGATTTCATAAAAGTGTTTTCATCATAGAGACCAAAAAGAACTTCTCCTTCAGAACTGGTTACATTGGGAACGGTTACAGTAATTGTTATTCCTTGGTTGGGTTCTTGAGCATACGTAAGAAAATGAGAAACTAAAAGTGATGCTAATAAGATAAGAGTTTTCATATAGTAAGAGTTTTTATTGTTATTTGTTGTTTGCTGATTCAAATATCAATAAACCTTTGTATGTAAACGAATAGAAGTTACTGAGCTGTTGTTTTTTTTGGATGAATTGTATATAGAGTTAGAGATGTCTTCTAGGGGGGATTACTCTCTTTTATGAATTGGGTAAAATGTAAATGATCTATCCAGTTATAAAAGCCCACGAGCTTTAATCTCTAGGTATTTGTTTATAGTATTTACCGTAAGATTTTCTGGAGCGGTCAATACTGTTTGAATTCCATGCTTTTGAAGTTCTTTTACCATCACTTTTTTATCGTAAGCAAACTGCTGAGCAATAGTTTGATCATAGATAGTTAGTACATCTTCTGCTTTTTGTCGGATAAGATGATCTAATTCTGTATTCTGAAAAAATATAACGACCAGTAAGTGTTTTTTTGCTAATGCCTGTAAAAAGGGAAGTTGCCTTTTTAGAGACGAAATATGTTCAAAATTAGTGTATAAAAGTAGTAAACTCCTGTGATTTATTTGCCGTTTAACTTGTCCGTACAGCAATCCAAAATCAGAATCAAGAAATTGGGTTTTGATATTATATAATGTTTCAGATACATTGTTTATGTAGGTTTTTTTTCCGCTAGAAGGCAAGAAATCACTTACTACATTAGAGAAAGACAACATACCCACTTTATCATGTTTCTTCAAAGCAATATTAGAAAAAGCAAGAGTGCTATTTACGGCATAATCAAGAAGGCTTAATCCGTTAAAAGGCATCTTCATAACGCGGCTACTATCTATTATAGAATAGATAGGTTGAGATTTTTCATCCTGAAACTGATTAATCATTAGATTACCATGTTTTGCCGTAGCTTTCCAGTTTATAGTGCGAATATCATCTCCGATTACATAATCCTTTATTTGTTCAAACTCCATGGTATGACCTATACGTCTTATTTTTTTAAGACCTATTTGCGTTAATTTGTTATCAATAGCCAAAAAATCATATTTCTTCATCTGGATAAAAGAAGGGTATACTTTTACCATTGCAGATTTATCAAAACTATAACGACGCTTGGTGAGACCTATTCTGGTCATGGCATAGACATGTAGGTTGCCAAAAATATATTCTCCTCGTTTTACAGGACGTAAAGAGTATTCAAAATCTAGGACGGATTTTGTGGAAATATTACCAGTTTTAAGAAAATCACGTTTTTGAAATTGTATCGGGATCTCATCGATAATTTCTACATTAGTAGTAAAGCGATAATTGTTTTTTATGCGTACTGGAACTGCATTAAAATCACTATTCGAAAATTTTTCAGGTAAAATCCTACTGGCATCAATTCCTTTTTTTGTATTGTATAATGCTATGATGTCAAACAAAAATATAATTATCAATCCCCAGACCAATAACCAGGCTATAGGATATAATGCATTAAACCAATAGGATAGCAAAAAGCACACTGATATTAGTGTGAGTATATAAAATACTCTAGAACTTAGATATAGTGATTTTATAAATTTGATCAAAACTAGCGAGGTATTTCTACAGATTGCAGTATCATTTCAATAACATTTTCTGTCGTCATTCCTTCCATTTCTCGTTCTGGAGATAAAATTAAGCGATGGCGCAGCACTGGGAAAAGGGATTTTTTTATATCCTCTGGAGTTACAAAATCCCTTCCGTTAATTGCAGCAAATGCTTTTGACGCGTTCATAACGGCTATAGATGCACGAGGAGAACCTCCTAAATATAAGTGGGGATGCGTTCTGGTTTTTGTTACGATTTGAGCTATATATCCTAATATTTTTTCTTCAATAATAACCTCTTGCGTTTTAGCCTTAAATTCTAATAATTGTTGTGGTGTTAACACAGAATCAATAATCTCTAATGGCTTGGTTGTTTTTCTTTCATGATGAGTTTTTAGAATATTTACTTCATCTTCAAACGTTGGGTAATCTACTTTGATTTTAAACAAAAACCGATCTAGTTGTGCTTCAGGCAAGGCATAAGTACCTTCTTGTTCTACTGGGTTTTGAGTTGCCAAAACCATAAAAGGAGGTTCCATAGGATATCGAATACCATCAATAGTTACCTGTCTTTCTTCCATAACTTCAAATAAGGCGGCTTGTGTCTTGGCAGGGGCTCTGTTGATTTCATCAATAAGAACCATATTAGAAAATATAGGTCCTTTTTTAAACTCAAAATCACTAGTCTTCATATTAAGTATAGAAGTTCCTAATACATCACTAGGCATTAAATCCGGAGTGAATTGAATTCGATTAAAATCAGTTTTTAATGTTTTGGCAAACAGTTTGGCTGTAACCGTTTTTGCAATCCCTGGTACTCCTTCTATCAATACATGACCATTGGATAAAAGAGATACTATTAATAACTCGATAAAATCTTGTTGCCCAACAATCACTTTAGACAGTTCTGTCTTAAGTTTTTCTACTGCTTGTTGCAATTCACTAAGATCAATTCTATTTTGAAAACTAATGTTTTGCTCTACTGAAGCTTCTTGCGAAGTTTGTTCCTGATTTTGGTTATTAGTGATTTCTTCGTTTTCCATCTATAATTCGTTTAAAATACTTATACCGTTTTAAGATTGACCTTTAAATGTGCTTATTAATTCATAAAGGCGTATTAACTCTTCTTTTTCAATTTTCAATTTTTTATCCAATTCATCAAAGTACCTGAATATTGTCTTTGTATCCTCAACACTATTATTACTTCTTGCGGCAATATCGATGATTGTTTTTTCGTCTAGTGTATCCGTTGGGATTCTAAGAGTATTACGAACATAATCCAGGAATAATAAGTTTTGTTTAGTCGCAATTTCTTTGTGTTTCTCTTTTTCAAAATACATTCCACTAATTGTTCTTGTAAAAGATAAGGTTTGATTTTTTAAAGGCGCAATAATAGG
Organism: Aquimarina sediminis; assembly: GCF_002895435.1. Classification (GTDB taxonomy): domain Bacteria; phylum Bacteroidota; class Bacteroidia; order Flavobacteriales; family Flavobacteriaceae; genus Aquimarina; species Aquimarina sediminis. The sequence continues at coordinate 32,219 of NZ_POYJ01000004.1, read as the reverse complement.
AATACTACGTTGTTTTCGTTTTCCTTCAAAAAACACAAACAATACAACTCCTATAAGAATAAAATAATAGGCCCATTTCAGATATCGATTATTCAAAAGTAAGAAAAGGGGAGAGGTATAAAATGTTTTTCCCGACTTATAATAATTGTCCCAAAGGATTTTTTGATTAGGATCGAGGTAAGCTAAGAGATTTTGTGTGTATTGATAATTTTTATCTTTTAACATAAAATAATTCCCAAAAGCTTCTGGGAACGTATGAAGGAGGATTTTACCGTCACCAAAGGGTTGTTGTATATAATTAGCATTAAGATCTTTTATCCTCAAAGTATCGTTATACAATTGCGATACTCCTAAAATAGTAGTGTTTATTGTATCTAATTTACTGAAAAACGGATTGTATACATCTCTATCGTATAAAAAAGGCGATGTGCTTTTTAGGTTGTTATTTGTTAGTTCTACAAGTGGTTTAGTAGAGATTTCGTCGAGAGATATAAGATTGTCAATTTCAATATTAAGAGTATCTAGTAACTTGCTTTCTATCGTTTTTGCAGAGACAAACAAGGTATTGCCCCTTTCTACCCAGTTTAGCACTTTGTTTAGTTCATCTTTATCAAAATTGATAGCTCCATTAACAAAAAAATATACACCAGTTAAGGTATCATTATCTGCAAGAAACTCATATGGTGGTTGATTGATATCCTTGAGTCCCTTACTATCAAATGCTTCTTTGATCAAATGATATGAAGCAAAGGTACCCAGAGGGATTTTATCCGTTTTTGCATAACTGGGATACCAATTTATAGGTTCTGGCTCACTAGCTTCTAAGTAAGTAAGTATGCTGATGGCAGCTATAATAATAATGATAAATATTTTAGAGCTTTTAGCCATCGAATTATTGTTGAATAAAATGGGTTAAGGTTGTAAATTCTTTTTCGGCTTTTTGGTACGCCTTTTCATTAACCTCAAAGTTACCATACCAGATAAAATCGTATAATTTGGTGATAGATTTGAACTGATCTTGCATATGATTATCTGTTAACTCTTTGATATAGTCAGTATTTGTTTTTTGGGCTTCCCATTGAATTAATTCTTGGTCTGATAGTTTTTTTAATATAGATAGATAATAATATCTAATGGCTAATCTATAATTTTTCTGTTGGAGCGCTTTATTGATTAGCTGTTGGATATCCTGATTTTGAATAATATCCTCGTCTTCTGTAAGTTCAATTTGCGGAGGTTGTTGCTTTTCAAGAAGCATATCCGCGGGATTTACTTTCATAAATAACCAACCAAGTAAAAATAATACGCCAACAACCAATACATAGGGTAAGATTTTTAATACTATAGCCCAGAATCCTGTAACTTCATCTGCACCAAATACCCATGAGATAAATTTATTCCAGAGTTGATTTAACCATTTCTTTAACCGTATCCACCAGTTATCTGGTTCTTGATATTCTGTATAGTCAAAATCATCTTGTTTTAGAAATTCAACTATTTTTTGATGGTCAAATTGCTGTATTTTTTGACTAGAGTCTGAATCATATATTAATTCTCGAGAAACAGTAGCCGTACTATCCTGTATCTTTGAAGATACAGAAAAGGGGATCAAAAATAATAGGCAATATAGAATTTTCAATTTACTCAGATTTTCCTAATGAATCTATTTGTTCTAATGCTCCGGTAGCATGTTTTCTTTCATTTAAATTGTAGAAGATAAATGCTGTCGAAATAGCAGTAATAATATATAATACATACTGAGCGGCCGATGCTAATGTATTTAAGACTATAAACACCCAATCAAACATTTCTGAAGAATCAACCATAGATCCTTCAGAGGCAGCCGTGAATGTTTTGGTAAGGGTGTAGATTACAGCAGGAATAGAAAATACCATACTTATTACCCAAATAATAAGTCCTACGATAAAAAATGTAGCAAAGGTAATCCACCATTCATTCTTTACTAACTCAAAACTATCACTTATTGCATCTGAAACTGAGGTGTTACGAAAAACCAAAATCGAAAAAACCAAACTCATAGGCACATAGAGATATATACCAGGGATGACACAAAACAACATTCCAATAAAGACAATTAGCCCCGAGAGAAGTCCCAACCCTATTAATTTTCCAAAATCTTTTTTTACACTTTGTACTACTATTTCACTATCTACATTACCTCTTGTATCAATATATACCTTAATGTAGTGTAAAACGGTACCAAAGAGAATACCATAAAACACCAGTAGTGTTGCTAACATAGAAAAAAGAGCAATGATTATAGCTCCAGAATTAAGCATATTTCCATTTCTAATACTTATAGGATCAAATACATTGGCAGAAGCATGGGTATAATATGCTGAGGCAAGTAAAAGTAATAAAAAAGGAATGCCTGAAGTTTTTACTAAAATGGATAACAAAGATTTACCATTTTGTCTTAAAAAAGCAAAAGTATCGGTAAGGATATCTCCTAGTTCTCTCTTTTTCTTAAACTCTATGTGGTTATTGTTCATCTTTTAATTTGTTATATAATTGTCTAGGGTAAATTACGTAATAAAAAAGTATTAAGGCTAATGATCCAGAGATGATTAGAATTGCTAGCCAATCTGGCATTTCGGTATGTCTGGTTACAAAACCTTCCAGAAAACCAGCAAGTATAAAGAAGGGAATCGTACTGATTACAATTTTTAATCCAGCTTTAACTCCATTAACAAATGAGGTGAGACGGGTATACGTTTTAGGAAATAAAATTGAATTGCCTACGACTAACCCTGCACACCCTGCAATGATAATAACAGAAATTTCAATTGTTCCATGAATCCATATTGTTCGGGCACTTTCCCATAATAACCCTTTATCATAGAAAAAATATTGAAAAGACCCTAGCATAATAAAATTACTCATAAGCATATACACGGTTCCTATACCAAAAATTACTCCCAAAATAAAGCAATTTAGAGCCACTTTAATATTGTTTATAGTAATCCCCAAAAACATATTGGTTTCTCCCATTTTCTTGTATACCGCCATAGGATCTTCATTAGCAATATTTTCTAAAGTCATATTTACATAGCCATCTCCTAATATAGATCTTACAAAAGCACCGTCTGTAGCCGAAGAATATACACCAATAGCAGTAAACAAAGCGGATATTAAAAAAGCAATTAGAAGTTCTTTTTGATACGCATAGAATGCTAATGGGAATTCTTTAACCCAAAACGAATATAATCGGTTTTTTTTTTCTTTTTTTGTTTTATATATTTTTTGATGTGCGTTGGAGGCTAAACCATTTAGATAATTAAGTGTTTGGCTATTAGGGTAAAATGTTTGTGCATAGCTAAGGTGATCGGTTATTTCTATATATAAACTAGAAAGCTCATCTGGAGTTATTTGAGTATTATTAACCAGAACACTTTCAAATTTTAACCATTTATCTTTATTTTGCTTTACAAAAGCCGCCTCACGCATGAATCATAGATTAAGAGGATCAAAGAAACATAATTAATGGATAATTTTCAAATAGAAACCGCTCAAAATGTTAGTATACAACAAAATGCTTCTGGAATAGGAGAACGTATTTTGGCGTATCTAATTGATCTATTGATTATCATAGCATATTTTATCGTAATACTATTTATTATTGGTGTATTGGATATAGATATGGGAGATCAATGGGCTTTTTGGCTAATCTTAAGTTTGCCTTCTTTCCTATATTTTTTGATGTGGGAAACCTTTTGGGATGGTAAAACGCCTGGTAAAGCTACAATGAAGTTAAAAGTTGTAAGATTAGACGGTTCAAGACCAGCTTTTTCTAATTATTTGATAAGGTGGTTACTTCGTTTGTTAGATATTTCTTTGGCATTTGGTGGTATTGCCGTAGTGGCTATTTTATTAAATGGGAGAGGTCAACGTCTTGGAGATATGGCAGCAGGTACTACGGTAATAAGTGAACGACAACGAGTACGATTTAATCAAACTATTTTGGTTGATATCCCTGATGACTATGTAGCAGTCTATCCACAGGTTACAGTTTTTAGTGATGAAGAGATGCGTAAAATCAAAACTATATATACCGAAGCAAGACGACATGCTGATCATAACATTATATTAGAACTCTCTAAAAAAGTAAGTTCCTTGATGGATGTAGTACCTCAGGAAAAACCTTTACAGTTTGTTGATAGAGTCATAGCAGATTATAATTATTATACGCAGAAGTTATAATCTAATATCATATTTTGTTTGATTAAAGCTTTACTGTACATGGGGATTATTTTATAACTTCGGCTTTTATAAAAATATTCTCAATTGGCCATTCGCTACTATCTACAGGTACATTAGAGATTTTATCGGCAACGTCCATTCCTTTTACAACTTTTCCAAAGATAGTATGTTCACCATCCAAATGAAATGCTCCATTTTTGGCAATTACAATAAAGAATTCAAACGGAGTAGAGCGATTAGAAGGATTGTCTACCCATTGTTTGGATAAAGCAACAGCACCTCTTTTATGTTTTAACCCTTTTACGGGCTCTTGAGGAATAGTATACTCTCCAATTTCAAAACGTTTATTAGCCATCTGTTGGCGATCACTATTTCCAGCCTGAATTACAAAACCACGGGCTACGCGATAAAAAAATGTTTCATCAAAATATTTTTGTTTTACTAAATAAATAAAATTAGCTCTGTGCAATGGTGTTTCCTTATGTAGTTTGATATGAATATCTCCATAGAGCGTTTTTATATTTACCAAAGTCTCGGGGTTTTCTTTTCCGTAGCGAGCCATAAACTCTCTAAGGTTTTCATTGGTAAGTTTAAAAGGCTCTTCGTCGATAACATTATCTACGGAGCCAGATTTCTTAGAGGATTGTATTTTGGCATCGTTCTTTTTTGATTTGTGATCATTTACAGAAATCGAATCTGTATTTGTTGTCACATTCTGTTTATTTTTTTTAGAATGTGTATCTTCACAACTAGAGAATATGATAATAAATATGCAAAAGCATAAAATTGATTTGGTAAATGACATTTGAAACATTTAAAAATTTAATTCCAAAAGTAAAAAAAATGTCAGTACCGGGAGAATCTTCTCATTTTATTATGGCTCCAGAGATTAGAATGAGAGAACTGAATAGCCTTAAGATAGAAGAGAAAAACCCGCGAAATGCTGCAGTAATGATGCTTTTTTACCCAAAAGAATCTGTAACTCACTTTGTTTTGATTCTACGACCAGAATATGAGGGAGTACATTCTGGACAGGTTGCATTACCAGGAGGAAAGGTAGAGACTTATGATTTGAACTATACCGATACGGCCTTGCGTGAAACCGAGGAAGAGGTAGGAGTTAAGATTAGTATGGTTAATGTACTAAAACCGTTGACCAAAGTATACATACCACCTTCTAATTTTTGGGTACATCCGTTTATGGGGTTTGCAGAAAGCAGACCTGATTTTGTTCTTCAAAAAGAAGAAGTAGCAAAAGTTATTGAAGTACCATTAGAAGAATTACTTAATGAGAATAATGTAGTTCCTCAAAAATTAACCACTTCTTATGCCAAAAACATAGAGGTACCTTCCTTTGAATTAAATGGTTATGTGGTTTGGGGAGCGACGGCAATGATGCTTAGTGAGCTTAAAATGCTTTTAAAGACGTCAATGGAGTTATGATTTTGTATATTTGGCGTTCTAAATACAACCAGTTTTTTAAAGCATATGGGATTATTTAAAAGAAATCCATTTGGTCATATATTATTTTTAAAAAAATGGCTTATCCGAATTATGGGTGGGCTAACACATAGACGCTATAGAGGATTTAATGAATTGCAGATAGAAGGAAGTGAAGTTTTTAAGAATCTTCCTGATAATAATGTCTTATTTGTTTCGAATCATCAAACTTATTTTGCCGATGTAGTAGCCATGTTTCATGTGTTTAATGCTAGTTTGAGTGGGCGTACAGACTCTATAAAAAATGTAGGATATCTATGGCAACCAAAGATGAACTTGTATTATGTAGCGGCAAAGGAGACCATGAGAGCAGGATTGTTGGCAAGAATACTTGCTTATGCAGGAGCTATAACAGTAGAGCGCACATGGAGAGAAAAAGGAAAAGATGTGAATCGCCAGGTAAAAATGAGCGATATTACCAATATATCTAGAGCTCTTGAAGACGGTTGGGTAATTACTTTTCCGCAAGGAACAACCAAACCTTTTAAACCAATTAGAAAAGGAACTGCCCATATCATTAGAAAGTATAGACCTATTGTAATTCCGATAGTGATTGATGGGTTTAGAAGATCTTTTGATAAAAAGGGTATTCGTATCAAAAAACGAGGGATTTTACAATCTATGGTTATCAAAGAAGCATTAGATATTGACTACGATAATGATTCAATAGATGATATCGTAAGTAAACTAGAGTATGCTATAGAGCAACACCCATCTTTTCTTAAAGTGATTCCGCAATCAGAAATAGAAGCTGAGGAAGAATTAAATAAGAAAAGACAGTGGGAGTACTAGTGTTTTTTTGTAAAATGTAAAGAATAGACGCACTCTGTCTTCATTCTCATTCTGGCTACTAATCTATTATCATCCTATTTTGGAGTAATGTATTGGATATTTCTGCTCGTCTATAGATATTTAACTGTGATCTAAGCTAGATCGTTATATACGGGTATTAATTATACTTTTATACTATAAGTTTTAAATAATACATTGTTTTTATATGAAACATAAAGTAAGCAACGATTTGCCTCTAAAAAGAAACATATAAATAGTAGTTTTTGTCACATATTTTTACCCCTAAATAAAAAGAATACATCATAAAGCTGAAGTATACAATAGATATAATTGTTATGCTTTAGCTTTGGTTATGGGTTTAAGTTATAGTACAGTAATGAGTTATTAAGTTTGGATACGAATTAGTTATATCATTCTAGTTAGGGAAGAAACCTTACCCAAGAGATCAGGATGATGTTGATCCAATATCTTTAATTCAAAAAAAGTCCAGTAACCAGATAAAGGTTACCGGATCATTTTGATTGTTGCCATTACTACTACGAGATCAGAAGCATTTTCTTTTGCTTAATCATTCTTTGCAGAGTTAGAGTTGTATGGCTACCGATCTATTAATAGTTAAGAAGCAGAACATTGATAACAGGCTACAACGCGTCCGTTTAAAAAAACAGGGCATTCTCCCCTACGACATCTAATCAAAATCTCCCCTCCATGAATAGATTTTTGTTCCTTTTTACTAATTACTGATCCTACTTTTGAAATTGATTCTAACATAAAAAAAGTTTTAAAAATTAAGTATTTTATATATTAAGTGTTGGAAACGGAGAAATATTACCCAATTTTTTAGAATATTACTACTCTATTTAAACTAGAAAAATTCATACTATATCTGATCAGAGGATATCAGCAATTTTTTAGCTTCTTTTGTATTAGGTTCATTGGATAATTTTAGAACACTAGCCATTACTTCTAACCAATGCCCTTTATCATGACTGTTATGAAATGAAGCTCCATAAAACGAAGAAGTAGGCGAGTAGGAAGGGATATTTTTCTCTTTAGCTATTTTAGAAAAGATAATTGCCAGGTTTTCCTTATTAAGAATAACATTATGAAATTTCTCAGGTAGAATGCTGATGGTACAAAATAGTGTTAAGCATAGATTTGCTAAGTCGTTATAACTTACATCACTTGACAAAGATTGGTTTAAGTAGGCAAAAAAGTCTTTTAAATTGTCCACGATATTATTTTTTCTCAATTACTTTTAGCAATATATCTAATTCTTTAATACGATTCCAGATTAGTAGATTTACAATTAATGCTATTACTATCAAAACGAATACTAGGGTAATCTAATTACTTCAAACTATCCGATGTAGATCTTATTACCTTCTTTTGATGTATAATGTCGTAATTTTTATTAAATTCTTCAATTCTTTCTTCCCATACTTTCATTGCCCTTTCTTTACTATATGTTACCCTTTTTAAATAAATATGTAAAATAACCGATGTAGGTACCATAAGCGAGACACTCAGAAATATGAATATTTTTTTCTTAATTTTCAAAAGGAGATAATTTATTTAGAATCAAATTTTTTTACTGGTACTGTTTATTTATGATCATTGCTTATTTTGAAGCTAGCGGGAGTAGGGGAACTAGGAGTTGAATATTTCTTACTCCATTCAACATCATCTGTAAAATCTTTCATCAAATCAAGAACTAATTCAATCGCTCTTTGTTCATTTCCTTCACACATTTCATTAAGAATATAGCTCGACCAATGTAAACTAAAATGTTTCTTTCTTTTTTCTTGAAGCCAATCATGAAATTCACCGAAAACATTTTTGTTTTGTTCTTCAGCCCCAAGATCAAAACCTATCAAAAAAGAGATCAAGGATACATATGAATCTCTATTGAGTAAATACATTCCTCTTCTATTCTTTAAGTGGTGAACGATATTTTTAACTTAGATTTCATATTGCGGGAGCGGAGCTCGTAGCTTATTTTATATATTCGATTAATTGCCCTTTAATAAACCTATAGTAATTAATAGATAGAGAAATTGTATTTTGTCTACTTTTCAATGTTTCAATGTTTTAATGTGTTTTTCTGTTTTTTTCAATGTCCCAAATTGATTTTTTAAGATTCCTAAAATCATTCCTTCTTTTTCTATTTCAAATATTATATATTCAGCATTAGAAGAAACTATACTCGATATTCTAATTTGTTTTTCAAAATTTACTTTTTCTATATTTGTCAAAAGATCTTTAAAACCTTTTAGTCGATTTTCTTCATTTAAAAATAATTGCATTTCATATTTTTCAGAATAAAAATTCAAAGCTCTTTTTTGACTAACTAAGGTTTCACGGTGTATTATTACCTCATGATTTTTTAAATCAATGATACACTCAGACGAAAATTCTTTTTTAATGTAAGTTGAAAGGTTCTCTATATAATTATTTATAATTTTATGCATATTTACATATATCTTGAACTTTTGTTTTTTTTTATATTATGAGTTTTTAAACTATTAAAAACCTCATGGATATTAATTCAAAGCAGTATTAAGTCATACTATAATTAAGTGAAATTAAGATTTCTTCATTCTCTCCCTCCAACGACTTTTTACTTTCTTATACGTATATTCCTCTAGTTCATATAGCTCTTTATCTACTTTTAATAACCAATCATTGCTCGGTATGGGCATAGATCCATTAAAAGTTTCGCGATCATATGTGTTTTGGTATGTTTTGCAAGCCTTCCAGTACTTATTGTATACTTTTTGATAATCATCAAAATTCTTAATCCTTTTATTTTTAAGTTCCTTAAAGGCTTTACGCATTTTTCTGGCAAATAACTCTGCGATATCAAAATGTAGCTGTTCGTGTGCCAAATGCTTAGGGTCTTTCTTATTGCCTAACCACGACTTTTTTTTATAAAAATAAGTGGCAAGATTCATTTTTAAATAATTTACAATATTATTTTTTTCATCAACAATAACTTCTTTGGGTAGAATTTCTATTTTATAAGTGGTCAATGCATTCTTAACTTTAAATGGATCAACATCTTTATTAATTTTAAAATCACTAGGTTTCAAAAACACCCCTTTTTCCCATTGAATGATGTTAGGACTAACTTGTATATCTTTTTGACCAAAGATCAAAGATGTGTATAAAAAAGTAATACATAGTAATCTAATCATAATTTTGTTTTTATAAGATTGGCATATAAATATAGCCGGTTTTTCTTTTGTTAAGTTACTTGTCTGAGCAGTGAGAAAGTATCTAATCCGATATTAAAAAATAAATTGGTACTGAGTAGTAAACTTCTACAGGCTCTCCGTTGGCTGATGTTGCAGGTTTTATAATTGGAGGAAGTGAACTTAATACTCTTTTTGTGGCATAAATAGCGAATGGATCATTAAAAAGCACTTTGATATCTTCGATTTTTCCGTGTTTAGATATCTTGAAAGCAGCATGTATAGTGTGTTTTCCTGGCTTTAAGTTAGAATTGGTAATGACCATATCGCCATTAAAATTCTCATTTACGTGTTTTTTTACCAAATCATTCATACAACGCTTGATTTGGTTTTGATCGGTTAAACCTTCACATCCTTGCATTACTGGAACAGAACTTCCTTTTGGGATCGATTTTTCACCTTTAGGAATCGCAGCACTTTTTATTGCTATTAGTCGGTTTAATGTTTCAAGTGATTCAAAAGCTTCTTTGTCTTTTACTTTTCGTTTAGTAATTTCTAATCCTTTGGCAGCTTCATAGCGATTTCCTTTTTTTGTTAATTGCTTATACCATCCAATAGCTACACCAAACTCCTCATTTAATTCACAAGCCCAAGCCAGACCATAGAGAGCTTTTTCATCATTAGGATACTTATCCAGATATTTATAAAAATCTTGTTTTGCCATTTCATACTTACCCGTGGCAAGATGCGTCATACCACTTTCATAAAAAAATGCTGGATCACTTTCTGATTTTTTCTTTTTTTTTACCAGCATAGTTTTTTTATATCTGTAGGTTCCTGCCCTTATAGCAAGGTTCTGAATGCGTGATGCAGAAGAATACAGATAATACACATCACATTCTTGAATAAAATATTCTAAGTGTCCTGCAATAAATAGACCTAAGTTTTTAAAGTTAATCTCATATTTCTGGCTTTTACGCTTACTAACTTCTATAAAATGCTCTTCTTTGAGGATATCTTGGAACTCAGGAGAGTAGTTTCTAATTTTTGCTAACAAACATATTTTTATGACATAAGCATCTCCAGAACTTAAGGAGTGCTTTGTTTTTTCTCCAAAACATTCACATACATCTTGTTTAAGTACCTCTTGTATATCTTCTTGACTATAAACGATGGTCGATAATAAAAGGAGTAAGATTATACAATTGCTTTTCATTAATTTGACTTTTTCTAAGTGTTATATTATACAGATTACAAATCCTTGTTGTAGTGTTAAATACAGAAACTGTTTTTAGTATATGTTATAAGCTATGGTTTTGTTACCTTTTTTTTGTCATGGTATTGAATAGTTGTATGTAGTTTTGTTATATGTTATTTATATACTAAAAGCTCAATCCTATATTTTCCATACACAGGTTTTAACATAGAAGTTCCTTCATAGTTTAGGTTTATTTCAAACTCGCCTTCAATTTTATAAATATTTACTTCTGAATCTGATGAATCTAGTAAAGTAATATTTTTTAAAATGTGATAATTTTTTTGTAGGAAACCTTCCGAGCTAAAATTCAACCACTCTTCACTGTTTAAACTTCGCCATATAGTGTTTTCTTTATAAACAGTCATGCTTAATTGAAAGACACGATTACTATCCGTTGAAGAGCTCGGAAATCCAATAAAACTAGTTGTTTCACTCTTATATGGTAATACAAGACTTTGAATTTGATCCTCTGTTACAGGCAGCCAAAAATAGTAGGATGTTGAAAAACCTTCTGATTCACCTGTCCCAAGTTCTCCGAAACCTGATCTTGTATTCGGACCGCTTGTTATATTGTATATTGTTGAAGGTTCTGAATGTTGTCTGACGTCGACATAAATCTTGTCCGAATATTCATATTCTTTACTTCCATCAAACGTATAATAGAAATAATCCTTTCCAAGGAAATCATTTTCAGGCGAAGGAATCACTTCCTCATCATTGCTATCACAGCTAATTTGGAGTAAAGAAAAACTGAGTAATAGTAAAAAATTACAGTGTTTGCAGGAAAAATGTAACTTCATAAAGTTTCAATTTATATATAAATGTACTCGATTTTTTGATTTTTTAGTTTTGAGAGTTTTAGCTATTTTCTTTTTTCAAATTTTTAGGTGTGAATCTAGGAAATTGTACACGATGTAAATGTAAATTTCTTATTGTAGATACTAAAAACTAGTAGTTTTATAGTTCCAACCAGCAACCTATTCATCAGGTTACTGGATTTTTTTATTCTTTGTATCGCGCTTAGTTAAACACGGTACTTATTACAAAAATAGCTCTGGCTTATACTATGTCTGAGTTGAAGTATTATCTAATTAATCTCTACGAACATACAATCCTCGAATAAATAAGTTATAACTCCCTTTTATATGTTTACCATTGCTGTCGATTACATCTATATAAATAGCATCTTCTCCGGTACGTACAATTTTAACCGTACCCGAGGTTATAACACTAGGTGCAGGTAGGTTCTTGTCATCTGGATCAAAAGAAGTCCAATATCCTGCTTGTGAAAAAGTATTGGGACCATTTTTTTCATTAAAGGTATAAGTCGCTCCCTCTATATCTTCTGATTTGGCGTTTAGTAATACAGAGAATAAAAATCCAGTGCCATTATACAGTTCTTCTAAGTTTACATACTTGATATCACCACCAAACACCTCTAAATAGTGATAATACTTATAAGTAAAATCTTCCTGTCGCTCTTTAATGGGTAGTATAGATGCCCCTTTTAATTCTATAGACTGTCCATCTACGGTAATTGTATTTGGGTATTCTTTGTCATCATCACTGCTGCAAGAATTTAGTGTAATAATATTTAATGTAATTAATAAAAGCCGTAGAATTGTTTTCATTTGTTTCTTGTAAATTATGTTGTTTTTATTTTTTGTAGATAAAACCTGTAACCTATCATGAGGCTACTGAGTTTCTTTTTTTGTACTCTTACCGTTTATTTATATACAATACTAGTTGCAAACCGGCACTAGTTTATACAATGCCCAAACGAAGTAAAACCCTTTAAAAAAGAATTCCCCTTACTATTATTTATCTGTTCCCAACGGCTAAAATAATGATTAGTATCTTACACATATTACAGAATTCTGTATTTACTCTCTTTTTTGAGTAATATATATTTACTTTATCACTGAAGGACTATTGCAGTAATGTAAACGTGTCTTGTAGTATAGTAAATCCTCATTTCTTTATTGTAGATGCATATTTCTTGAGTGTAAGTGTACATTTCTTTGCTGTAAACCCCTATTTCTTCAACGTAAGAGTATATTTCTTTACTGTAAGTGAGTGTTTCTTTATCGTATATACATTAAAATCAAAGTTAGGTCTTTGTCTTAGTTTTGCTGTTTTCCATTCGTCCATATACTTTATCCCATTGGTCGATAGAAATTTTTCATTGATCTAATTCTTATCATAATAGTACTATGTTTACTATACTTTTATCACATGGTTTAAGTAAATACATTGTTATCAATACAAAAACAGAGTACACATGAGTTTTTACTCATCTCTATAAAGTAGCAATTACATATTAGTTTTCGTTTAAATTACCCCTAACAATAACTATTGATCTCAAAGCCGAAGTACACAGGATTTATGACTGTAGTACTTCGGCTTTAGTGTTGTTATGCTTTTGAGGTTTGAAGATAGAGGACGGGCGTAGTTTGATCTTTGTTTTCCACTCATCTATATACTTTATTTTATTGGTCGATAGAAATTTTTCATTGATCTAATTCTTATCATAATAGTACTGTGTTTACTATACTTTTATCACATGGTTTAAGTAAATACATTGTTGTTAAAACAAAAGAGAAAGTAGCTGAGCTTTGCTTATCTCTATAAAGTAACAATTACATATTAGTTTTCCATTTTAGTTACCCCTAACAATAACTATTGATCTCAAAGCCGAAGTACACAGGATTTATGACTGTAGTACTTCGGCTTTAGTGTTGTTGTATTTTTGGGGTTTGAAGATCGAGGTCTGGTGTTGGGGGTATAAACTTTTAGTTACCAGCCAGAGCCTGTCAAAGGACTCAATATGACAATAGAAATTATGCTATGGAGATAAAAACTGTTAGATGCAAGTCTATGTAGATATTGATAGAAAAACTATTCTAACCACATTTTAAAGTCCTTTACTCGTTCTCTGGCTACAATAATCTCTTGTTCATTAAAGTGATTTAGTTTGATTTGTAACCTGGAGTTGGTGTACGAGATAATATCTTTGATCGCATTTATATTAACATAAAACTTTCTACTGGTTCTAAAAAACTGCTGAGGGTTTAGCTCTTCTTCGAGTGATTCTAGAGTGGTATCAATAAGATAATTTCTATTATCAGTAGTATGTAAATAAGTACCTTTGTTTTCAGAATAAAAACACTCTATATCCTCTACCATAAATATTTTTAGGTGTTGCCCCACTTTGGCAGTAAAACGCTTTTTGTAGACACGATCCATAGGATTTATTAACAGTTTTTTAATGTCTTCAAAATCTACCTGTAGCTGCTGTTTTTGAGGAAGTCTCTCTTTGTATTTTTCTACAGCTGTTTCAAGCTCTTCATCGTCAATAGGTTTAAGTAGGTAGTCAATACTATTTAGCTTAAAAGCTTTTAAGGCATATTCATCATAAGCAGTAGTGAATATGATAGAGCTTTTAATCGTAATTGTATCAAATATCTCAAATGATAATCCATCACTTAATTGAATATCCAGAAAAATTAAATCAGGGTGCTGATTAGTACTAAACCAGGCGATTGATTCTTGTACCGAGTGTAGCATGGTAGAAACTTCTATGTTTAGGTCATTAAGCATTCTGCCAAGACGTCTTGCAGCAGGTTTTTCGTCTTCAATAATGATAACATTCATTTTTTTGTAGCGTTTATTTTTTTTGTTGTACTTTTTTTTCGGCTTTCCATATGGTTGTGATCGTTTGCATATTAGAAGATTCCTGAGCAAACAGGTAAGTAGATAAAAAGAATAAAATAAAAGTAATTCGAGTATTCATTGATTAACGATTTATTATATTAATTTGGTATTATTCCCAACGTTGTTGTTCCTGGCGATTTTGATCTTCATCCATGTATTCTCTGATCTTACGTTCTTCCCAATCTTTATCAAACATAGGGTTTAATCGGTAGGCTTTTACAGCATGAAATGCTAAACCAATTCCCCATCCAAATGCAGCCCACAAAAACCAGGCATATCTCCATTCATTTTGATAATAGTTTAATCCTGCCAGAAAACCTATGATCACTATATACGATATTAGGTTATTATAAAATTTCTTTAATTCTTCGACGCGATTCTTAGCGCGTTCATATCTTTTTTGTTCGTTATAATCTTTCATTTGTTTATCGTTTTTTAAAAATCGTCTTTATCCATTAATTCTTTAATCTTGCGCTCTTCCCATTCTTTGCTAAAAATTGATTTTTTATAGCCTTTATTCAGCAAAGAGTTTTTCTTAAATACCCATATGCCATGACATACTAAACCAATTCCCCATAGAGCGGGTGTAATAAATATATGCCAGTTTAGCCACTTGGTAAATCCTACATCTGTATTGATCGAATCTGCATTGGTGTATATATATCGATTGACTATTAATATGACAATATTTATAATAATATATGTGGTAAGGTGACTATAAAATCCTTTTTCATCTTCTACCCGTTTTTTTGCTTTGTCATAACGCTCTTGTTGGTTTTGATTATTCATATCTATTTACGTTTAGATTCTTCCATATATTTTTGAATTTTCTTTTTCTCCCAGTCTTTGCCTAAGATGTGAAAACCAAATGCATCTGAAGCATGAAACAAAAGCCCGATTCCCCATCCTGCCATAGGAAACAAAAACCATGGAAGGTTAAAACCTGTGGTTTTATAATTTACAAATACCAAAAATGGTATTACAATACAATATGCAGTCAGACTGCTATAAAAATCTTTTATCTTTTTTACTCGATCTTGAGCTCTTTTATACTTAAGGCTTTTTGCATCTTCGATATTTTGTGATACTGTCATGTCTATTGCTTTAATTTGTTTTGTTAATATTGGTAACTCTGCAATAAAGGCCTCTTCTGTTTTATATACAGTGAATTTTCTTTTTGTTAATAATGCATATCGCTGTTGCACATTTCCTAAACCGACACCACTACTTTGTTTAATAATTTCTTTGGGCTGAAGGTTGTTTTCTACTACTAGAAAACCTTCTTTTTCATAGATCTTAATATGTAATGGGTTTTCTGGCATTACTATATTGTGTTTTACAGTGTTTTCGAGTAGAATTTGTAATGATAATGGCACCACCTTAGCCTCTGGATTAGAGGCTCGATCCGGAATGTCAAATACAATACTATCTTCAAAACGTAATTGTATTAAGGTCATGTAAGTTCTTGCAAATTTTAACTCTTCATCTACGGTTACAAGTTCTTTGTCTTTTTGTTCTAAAACATATCGATATACCTTTGATAACGAAGTGGTAAACTTCTGAGCCATTCTTGGGTTTTCCTCTATTAATGAGGTTAACACATTAAGACTGTTGAACAAAAAATGAGGGTCTAATTGATTTTTTAGCGCAGCAAATTTGGCAGACACCGTTCCTACAATGATTTTTTGTTCGGTAACTTTTTTTTCCTGTAGTGCTTTATAAAAATATACAGTATGAAAAAACAATGAAATGATAATGGTAAGCAATAATGGAAATAGATAATCCTTAAAAGATTGATTGGCTATAAACTCAGAAACAGTTTGTGCCTTGAATACAATCACAGCCAAAACAAATTGACATATCGCATATCCTATCATAGTAAGGATGATAGATCCTCCTGCACCAACTAGTACTCTTTGTAATCCTTTGTTTTTCCATTCAAACCGAGTGTTCAGAAGATTAAAATACCACGAATTAAGATAGGTTAAGAAGAAGCAGTAAAAAAAAGAAATAGTCCACCACTTTATGGTAAGAATCTCCTCAAAACTAAACTCATTCGATAGCAAAGTAATTAATGCAACCCCAATTGAAATTATAAAGGAGATTATTGCTATTTTTTTTAATTCGGTCATATTCATTTCTTTTAGATTCTTTATTGTTTTGGGGTTTGGTTTCTTAGCAGAAAGAATTACCCTTTACAGTTTTTCTGAACACGTTTTACTTCGTTTTTTCCCCATTGAGGATAAAAAGGAGTATCGTGAGACTCATTTTCAAAGTACAATATAGCTTTTTCTACTTCAGGGCAAAAGGCTTTTGGGTCATTACCAAAGAATCTTGCACTTCCCATTTTCCATTCTGCATGATATAAAATACCTCTTGGGTTTTTGGGCTCCAGTACCTTTACTTTTCTATATAATTGCTCAACTTTTGGAGATAATGTCATAGCATATTCAGAAGGCTTGTAAGCTACATAAGCAGTATTGAGTAACGCTTCCATAATCAATATTTCTGCATTTTCTTTGGATAATGTCTTGGCTTCATTAAGATAATCTTGGGCTTTTTTTAATCTAGATTCTATTGCTTCTGCATCCTTACTACCAAAAGTGGTTGTGATATGAATCTGAGCGGCGTAATAATAAGGTAGCCAGTTGTCTTTTTCTGCTTTGGCAATACGTTCGAAAAGATTAATAGCCTCGTCAGATTTTTTGTTTCCCCATAATTCAAAAGCTTTACCCATTCCTTTTTCGTAGGAAGATTGTGCATTGATTGAACCTATGGTTAAAAAAGTTAATAAAATAATAATCGCTCTCATAGTTATGATTGTTTGTTAGTATTACTGTAAAGATCTTCTGTTTTCTACTTTTTAGAAATTAAAAACTACCCAAGTGTAATTTTTTGAGGATGAAATGTTGATCTTTTTTAAAGTGATATGGATTGCACAATTTCTTTATTGTTAATTCTAAATTTTGCATCTTCCCATTTTGGAGGACCAAACATCCCTTTGGCATTATTACTGGTTCCATAGGATTCTGTCGGAATTCCAAAAAGAGTGTTGAGTTCTTTGTTGTTATCAGCATCATGGTATAACGAAATAGCATATACTCCTACTGGAACATTTTTGAAGACTACTTGTACACTTCCTTTCTTAGCTTTTACATTGGTAGCTCGATAGGTTTTGTTTAAAAAATTAGCTTTATTGTCATATAGACCTACTTGTATGGTTCCTTTATCAGAAGGGATATTTACAACGGTAACCCTAATGTTGTTTTGCGACTCTTGAGCCGTACTTGTTTTGATCCCTAATAGGAGTATACTGAATAATAGTAAAAAGGTTTTGAATGTTTTCATAATAGTTTGTTTTGATTTATAAATTATCTAATTGATTGTCGGTTTTGTTGTCACTGATGGTCCAAAAGAATCCAACGATAAAGAATCTATCAGCATTAGGTCTTATAGTACGTCTGGCAAAATTTCCGTCTATATTTGGAGTACTTGCATATTGGTAATTAAATACATTATCAAACCCTAGTACATTGGATACTGAGAAATACAGGATTTTTTGTTGACTAAGTAGATATGCCCAGCTAAAATTGAGGGAGTTAAATGCTTTAGCTTTTTGATTCTGAAATACAGATTGATTAGGATCGTTATAAGGTCTGCCAGATGCAAAATTATATGTTCCGCTCACTAGTGATTTCCAATCTTCAATCCAATATTTGGTAACCAGTGATAGGTTATGTTTTGCTGCAAAATTTGGAGTGGCTTTGGTTGGGAAGTTTTTGTAATTACGTTTGGTGTCGAGATAAGAATAACTTACCCAGTATTCTAGGTTTTTGATAGATTTGTTATCTCTCCAGAATATATCTAAACCAGCAGCATATCCCTCACCTTCGTTAGTATACAAACTGTTAAATTCGGGAGTATTGGTATTATATTTAATAAGATCATCATAAGATTTGTAATATCCTTCTGCTCTAAAGGTTCTTTTATCGTTTTGATAGAGGTAGTTAAGAATATAGTGCGAAGATTTTTCGGGTTCTAGAGTTTCGTCATATTTTAATATTTCCTGTTGTGGTGCCTGATAAAAGTCACCATATGCCAGAGATATCTGTGATTTGGGTGAGGTCTTGTAGGCCAAAGATGCTCTTGGCGAAATTTTGGTGTAATCCAGTAATGTATTGTGAACTCCTCTAACACCTATTTGCATGGCAAATTTTTTGTTAAAAAACACATTGGCTTCGGTAAAAGCAGCGGTACTATTATTATCAAAAGTACTTCTGAAAGTCCCAAAATCAGGAACTTCAGCTTTTTCCGAAAATGTGTTTACAAATTGTTCTGCCCCAAAATTAAGTTTGAATCGGTTGCTGAATCTTTTTCTGAGTTTTAGTTTAAAATGAAAGCTGTTTTCTTCGCCGTTGACATCGGTATCTTCTATTTTGATATCATTGTAATCATTAGCAAAACTGGTACCTGTAGCAATATCCCAATCATTACCCAAACTCCCTTTGTAAGAAGTATTAAGGTAGGTGTTTCTATTTTTTAGAGCAAAATTAACTCCTTCGGCTACATTGATATCTTCCTGGATAAGATTAAAATCTGTATAATTTAATCCTCCATAAACTTTTAATAGTCCTTTTTTGAATGCATGGCGATAAACGGTTTCTCCTGATAGAGATTCGTATGGCTTTATCCAGTCTACTCTTTGCGAGATGATTTCCTGATATGGTTTTAGATTAAGGTAAAAAGCATTAACACTAATAGAGTTTTTCTTCCATTTTTGAGTGTTTCCAACTCCTAATCCTACATTTATAATTGACAAATCTGTCTTTTCTTGATCTGGTTCATCAATAGTATTTAGTGATAAAACACTGGATAAGGCATCACCATACTCGGCAGAGTAGCCTCCGGTAGAAAAATTGGTACCTTTGAACAGGAAAGGAGAAAACCTACCACGAGTAGGTATATTATTGGTAGTGGCAGTAAAGGGTTGGAATACTCTAAGACCATCAATATATATATTGGCTTCGTTGGCTTCACCACCACGAACAAAGAGTCTACCATCTTCGGCTACATTAGATGTCCCAGGTAAGGTTTGAAAGGCGCCAATGTAGTCTCCTGCTGCTCCTGCTGTTGTTACAATGTCCATGGGTGATAGCACAGCGGCTTTACTGTTGTCACCAGCAGAAAATGTACCTGCATTAAGAACCACACTACCCAAAGAATTGACATCTTCTCGTAGCATAATTTTTAGATCCTTCATTGTAGCGACATCAGCTACCAGTGTATAGGTCTCAAAGGATAAAAATGAAATAAGTAATGTTTGCTCTCCCGTTTCTGAAGAATTAAAAGAAAAAGATCCGTTTTCTGCTGTCGACCCTCCGTCATAGGTGCCTTCGAGGTAAACATTAGCTCCCGGGATAGGGATACCAGATGGATCAGTTACGTTTCCATTAATTGTAGTTTGGGCATTAACAGATAGTAAAAGAGATATAAATGCTATGGTTAGTGTTAGTTTCATGTATATTATTTTTTTGATTGACAGGTCAAAAATCTAATATGCTTGTAGAAAATGAAACAGAATAATACCGAACTGTAGAATTTTATGGACTAACTGTAAATGGTGTAAAAAGGAGAGGAGTGTGCATTTTTAATCCGGTTTAATCATAACCCGACGTTAAATCAGTGGGCTCAAAATCTTGAGAACGTCGCATTTGTATGAAAAAGGGAATTTTACTCAATTAGAGTATTTGACTCTAAGTTGATAACTATTTATATTATAAATATGACTTATTAATGTTATACTCGATCGATAGTATTTTGTTTATTTTTAAACGGTCTTACAATTAGTCTTGCAGCTTTGTCATAATTGATATAGTTGTAGGACCAGTTAAAAAAGGTAACAAATCGATTTCTAAAGCCTACCAGAAACCAGAGATGAATAAACATCCAGATAAACCAAGCGAAGAAGCCTCCAAATTTGAATTTTCCTATATCTACGACAGCTTTATTACGACCAATGGTAGCCATAGACCCTTTGTCAAAATACTTAAAAGGAATCATGGTTTTTCCTTTTAAGTGGCGTTTTAAGTTTTTTGCCAGGTGACTTCCTTGTTGTATAGCAGGTTGGGCTACCATAGGATGCCCTTTTGGGTACCCTTTGGTTTCCATTACAGAAATGTCACCAATAGCAAAAATGGTATCATAGCCTTCAATTTGGTTGAACTCATTTACTTTATAGCGATTTGCTCTGGGGATCAAAGATTCTGCATTTATCCCTGATACGGGAGCACCTGTTACCCCGGCAGACCATATAAAAGTTGCTGTTCTTAGAGATAAATCTGTATTGGTGGTTACGATATTATTATCATACCCTTGTACCTGAGTATTGGTATGAATATGTACTCCTAGTTTTTTTAGAAACTTACTTGCTTTTTCTGAAGCAAATTCACTCATTGGAGGGAGAACACGTGGAGCGCCCTCTATCAAATGAATTTCCATATCATCAAAATCCATATCAGGATAATCTCGAGGGAGAACATTTAATTTTAGTTCTGCGATACCACCTGCCAATTCAACTCCGGTTGGACCAGCTCCAGCTAGTACAAAACGTAGCAATTCTTTTCGCTCTTCCGGATCTGTAGTGATAACCGCTTGCTCCAGGTTTTCTAGCATTAAACTACGTAGATTTAATGCTTGCGGCAGATTTTTCATTCGCATTGCATTATTTTCTATAGTAGTATTACCAAAAAAATTGGTTCGTGCTCCTGTAGCAATTGCAAGATAATCATAAGAGATACTACCAATATTGGTACTTACCGTTTGTTTATCAGGATCTATAGCATCTACTTCTGCCATTCTAAAGAAGGTGTTTTTTCCTCTTTTTACAATTTTACGAAGCGGATATGCAATAGAATCAGGTTCTAATGATGAGGTAGATACTTGATAAAGAAGAGGTTGAAAGGTGTGGTAGTTGTGTCTGTCAATCAGTACTAGTTGTACATCTTCTTTGACCATTTTTCTTGCCAGAGCAACCCCGGCAAAACCACCACCAATAATAACTAATCTGGGTAAATTAGTGTAAGGAATATTCATAATGTATGTGTTGTTATGCAAAGATAAAATGATAAGATTATATACCCTACAGAATCACTGTTTTTATGTTCTAATAAATAATATTTATTTTTATTTGTAACATAAATGTTTTCTTGACTACATATAAGATGTAACTAACCAAAGTGGATAAAGAATTAGAACATAGTTTTGTAACGAATCTTGAGCAAAATCAGAATATTGTGCACAAGGTCTGTAGGATTTATACCAGTGATCCAGACTCGCATAATGATTTGTTTCAGGAAATAACCATTCAATTGTGGAAGGCATACCCAAAGTTTAGGGGTGATGCAAAATTTAGTACATGGATGTATAGAGTAGCATTAAATACTGCAATTACTTTATATAGAAGGTCTAAGAGAAGTATTAAGACCGCCGATCTTGATACTATGAATTTTAAGATAAAGTCAGAAGAATATGATGATGAAGTAGAACAACAATTAAAACTAATGTATGCTGCTGTAAAACAACTTAATGATATAGAAAAGGCATTAGTGTTTTTGTATCTGGAAGACAGATCGTATAAAGAAATTGCAAATACAATGGGTATAAGTGAAGTCAATGCCCGAGTGAAGATGAATCGAGTAAAAACGAAGTTGAAAAAAATATTAAATCCGTAACCGTATGGATGAATTAGAATTGTTAAAAAAAGACTGGCAGAAACAGGATGATGCGCTCCCAAAACTGTCTTATAAAGAAATATACCAGATGATATTGAAGAAATCTTCTTCGATTGTTAGATGGATCTTTATTATTAGTATTATAGAGTTTTTATTATGGGCATCTCTGGATATTATATTTAGACTAAACGGAATGCATGCTGATATAGAAAAAATAGATATGGGAGTGTTTACGTTAATTACTTCTATAGTATCCTATAGTATTTTAGGATATTTTATTATTAGATTTTATTTGAATTATAAAAAAATAGAAGCAACAGATTCTACCAAGGTTTTGATGGAGAATATTCTCAAAACCAGAAGAACAGTAAAACAATATATTTGGATAAATATTAGCCTTTTTGCTTTGGCAATGATAGCCACAATGAGTTATGTCCTCTTTACAGGAGAATTTGAGAATGGAACTGTCGATAATCAACCACCAGTATGGCTGATTGTAGTTAGTACACTATTGGTAACCTTATTTTTTGTTGGACTAATAGCATTATTCTATAGACTTATTTACGGAATTTTAACTCGTAGATTAAAGAAAAACTATAAAGAACTAGAAAAACTTGAAGTATAAATGACTATTTATTTTCATTAAAAGCAGAAGGTAACAATTGAGGAATAAACTTAACTAATAGGGGTAGCAAAAGACTACCACCTGGAAGAATAAAAATAGCTAATGAAGGGATAGTTTTACAGATATCCAGCAATTGTTTTTTTACTTGTTGTTTTTCTTCTTTAGACAGATCTCGCGTGGTAGATTGTCCTAATAAAATCATTAAATCTTTACTCTCGGAGATTTCTTTTATCAGTCGTTTCTTATTTCTTAAAATTAATACACTTACCGTTCTAGAGGTTTGTTGATAGAAATGCAAAGCAGGGTGAGAATAATTAAAGAATGAAATCTGATCTTTGTAGGTGTCAATAAATGTTTGGACCAGATAGATAGATTCTTTTATAACCGTTTCGGGCAATTGAAGCTCTGCCCCCAAAGCAGACATAAAACTTTGCTCACCTTGATCTATTTCACGATCATTCCATACAGCTAGACTTGTAAGGTCAATGATATATTTTTTTTCAATTTCGTCGGTATAAGGATCTAATTCGATATAATCAAAACTAGCTTCTTCTTCTGTAGAGATGTTGGTGTATCTTACCGAGGAAGAAAATAGTTTTACTACAAGTTCATCATATTCATCTTGTTCTTTTTTAGAATTTAAAGCCAAAAAAACAGTATTGGTAAGAGTCTCTTCTAATTTTGCAGCATATTCAATTGGGTTTTTCTCATGTATTAAGAAGTAATCAAAAGCCAAAACATCAATAAATAACAACGCATTTGTTAATAGGTGACTAAAATTTTTCTTAAAAATAGATTCATTAGTTTGTATACGGGTGTGTATAATTTTTTCGAGTTTCTCATTTTTATTTAAACCCAATATATTACCAAAAGAAAAAAGAGATTTTTTGGTATCCATAAAATCATAAAACTGCAGTAAAGCTTCTATACAATCACTCTTATTTGCATTCTCAATAGTGTCATAATAAGTGACTACTAACGCCGTAAATAAATTAAGTTTTGTTCTTTCTTCTTCAGAATAAACAATACTAGAGTTAGTATCAATGATAGTTTTAATAGAAGTTCCATAGATAAAACCAACTTGTCTTAAGCTTGCATATAGCTCATCTAATGACCATTGCGATAAACGCGAATCATTATCCAGATCCCTTAAAAACTTATCTATCCAACCCGAAGTTGATGGATTCATAGGCTTTATTTTATGGCAAAGTTAATTTTATTTTGATCAAATGCTATTTCCAAAAGTTATTAAACTGTTTTTTTATGTTTTCATACATTGAACTTTTGAATCGAGACTAAATACGGATATTAAAGAGATCTTTCTATTATAAATCATCTATAAAACTATTTTATTAGAATCGGAGTGTAACAAATTACTAATTTTAATCTCTTTAGATTAAAATAGATTCTAACTATGCACATAAGAGTAATCACAATCATATTATCGATTTTATGTTTTTCTTTTATAGCGGAGAAAGAGAATGAATATAAAATAGGTCAAAAGTCTGTTACTTATTTTGATAAATCTCGCGATCGTCCTTTGGTTACTGAAATATGGTATCCAACGACCCAATCATTATCTCACAAAGAGTTGAAATCTAAAAGGAAACAACTCTTTAAAACGATTAATACAATACCAAATGCACGTTTTTTGGATAAAAAAATGCCTTTATTGTTAGTTTCTCATGGTACAGGAGGTAATAGATTTTCTTTAACCTGGTTTATTGAAAGAATGGTTAAAGAGGGATACATAGTAGTTTCTCTAGATCATTATGGTAATTCGACTTTCAATAAGTTACCACGAGAATTTGTAAAATGGTGGGAAAGAGCTATCGATATACAATATGTATTAACCAAGGTTCTTGAAGATAAAGAACTGGGATCAAAAATAGATGCTTCAAGAATAGGAGGAGTTGGTTTCTCATTAGGAGGTTATACCAATATTGCATTGGCAGGTGGATATGTAGATAGAACATATAGAGGAGACAGTAAGATTAATGATAATAGAGAAATGCCTCCTGAATTCCCTAGTACTGATGAGGTTATTGATTTTGATAATGATAGTTTGATAATTTCTTCATATCATAAGTATAAAGATGTTGTTAAAGATCAAAGAATAAAAGCTTTTTTTGTGATGTCACCGGCAATTGGTTTTGGGTTTTATTCAAAGGAACAAACAAAAGAAATTACTGCTCCAATTTTTATTGTTGCAGGAAAAGGAGATTCTAATACCCCAATTAAGGATAATGCATTACACTATCATAGCTTAATAGAAACTAGTAATATTTATCTTTTTAATGAAAATGTTGATCATTATGTGTTCTTAAACGAGGCTACCAAGTTTGGTAAAGAAACCATCCCTGCAATAACCATTGATCACCCTGATGTAAGTAGAAAGGAAATACATAAAAAAACACTTGATCTTGCTGTAGATTTTTTTAAGAAAAACATGTTACATAATTCTTGTGATAAAGAATAGGATAGTAATTCTTACAATTCCCGGTATTTTTGAATTGTATGATTGTAGTTTCTCTGATGGACTTTTGTTTAACTAGTATTAGTAAAGCAAAGGCATATTTGTTCAGACCTGGATTATAATTTTACCCTGCATATGCCCTTTTTCAAAATGTTGAATAGCTTGAGGTACTTCGTTTAAAGAATAGTAGCTATTTATTACCGGTGTTATTTTGCCTTCTTCCAGAAGTTTTTTTATAAAAAACATATCCTTCTTATTTATGTTGGCTATCATAAATCTCATTCTTTGGTTTCCTGTGATTGAACCCCACATTGAAAATAGTAAGACTCGGAATAACTGGCTCAATGAGCCTCCAATCAAAACATAAATTCCATTAGTATTTAGTATTTTTTTATAATCAGAAATAGATCGATAAGCTGCAGTATCAAGAATAAGGTCATAGAGCTGCTTATCTTGAGTGCAATCTTCTTTTGTGTAATCGATAACTTTATCAGCACCAAGAGATTTTACCATCTTCAAGTTTTTAGTACTACACACACCGGTAACTTCTGCGCCAAATGATTTGGCTATTTGTACTGCAATAGTGCCTACTCCACCAGAAGCCCCATTAATCAAGACTTTATGACCGGATTCAATTTGTTTTAGGTTTCTAAGTCCTTGTAAAGCTGTAATAGCCGCTACAGGAACCACAGCGGCAGTTTCAAAAGATGTATTGCTTGGTATTGGTACAAGACCTTTTTTAGGAACACATACGTATTCAGAAAAGCTACCTCTAGAAATGCATCCAAACACATAATCTCCAGGTTGAAATTCTTTTACATCTTTACCAACCATTTCTACTTGCCCAGCCATATCTGCACCCAGCCTTCTGTTTTTAGGTTTAAAAAAACCAGATACTAATCTGGTTAAAAAAGGATATCCTCTCATATTGTGTCTATCAAGAGGATTTATAGAAGCAGCTTTAACTTTTATTAATAATTCATTATCCTTAGGAACAGGTTTTTGAAGTTCTTCGAGTTTAAGAACATCTGGAGAACCATATTTATAATAAACAATAGTTTTCATAAACTTTTATGGTTGTATAAAATTAGTAACTATCATGCATTATGATAATCATGTATGAGTAAGTACCCTAAAGTGATAACCGTCTATGGGTATAACTTGATCTATAAGCTCTAATTGTATTATTTGTTAATACAACTATACACTAGTTATTTTGATGACGATTTGCTATAGAATTTGTTACATCAAATAAAAAGTATTGATGAAATGAAAGGTGAAATTGAATCCAATAAAACTAAAAATTCCTGAGCGCATAAACACTCAGGAATTGAAAATTATTATTGTAAAAACCAGTAACGGTAATTTGGCTAGTCAATAAGGTAATTATTGTATAATACCACCACAACTTACTCTGCTTCCTGCAGCACCAGATGGTTGCGAAGTAAAATCATCTGTTCCCTGATGTACGATAATTGCTTTGCCTAGAATATTCTTCTTATCATCATCACAACCAATGCACCATTCATTAGTAGCGAAAGTAATATTTCCATTACCATCGGCATCTGCTTTAAAATTCCCAATATCACCTTTGTGATATCCTTCTTTGGCTCCCCATTTACCATGCGCTTCCATTGTTGGGTTCCAATGCCCTCCTGTAGATTTACCATCTGCAGAACTACAATCAGCTTTCTCATGAATATGAATTGCATGTTCTCCTTCACTTAAACCATTAAGTTCTGCAACCATATTTACCATACCTTCAGATTCTATAAATGTAACTTTTCCCGAAACCTTACTATCACTTTTTGGTTCAAGGGCAAACGCTATCGTTTTAGTATCGTCTACCTCTTCTTTTTTCGTTGTCGTCTCTACAGTTTCTGTATTATTTTCCTGATCTGTTGCTTCCTTTTTTTCTCCTTTACAACCAAATATTGTGATTGTGAAGAAAGAAAGTACCACCAATTTTAACATTTTCATAGTTTTTGATTTGTATATCATTTGCTATGGTAATATAATGCAGTTTTAGTTGATGACAAAAAAAATAAAAGAGAAATCCCAGAGGGGTGTTAAATGACAGTGTTTTTTAACAATAATAAAACATCTTACCCCAAAATGTAATGATCAATTGTGGTGAACAATTAATGTTTTTCTTGTGCTTTTGGATAGATAAGACGGATTAAAATTAATTTTTAAGAAAGTAAAAACCAAAGAGAGTAGTGCCCAATACGAGAATATTTTGTTTAAAGTTTTTTGAACATTGTTAATCATAACAGAATTTTTGGTAAATAGAACTAACGTTAGTTTACATAAATAAAATGTTAATTTCGACACTTTTTCCGTAACATAAAAAAGGGATTTGTGTTTGATTTGTAGTCAATTATAATTTTAGATAAAAAATGTTTTTTGCATAACATTAGTATCTATAATAGTTAAGTCGAGATTTTAGTGATTTATAACCTAATTCGTGTAAATGTTAATTATTTATTAATAAAATTGTTAATTATAAGTGGTAAAATATGGTTTTTCTGTATGGGTTCATAAACTCTTAAATTTAGTTAATTTTATGAAACACAAACTCAAAACTTATTTTTATGAAAAAAGTCTACACGTTTGTCCTTCTATTATTTTTAATAGGACAAACAATTGTCGCACAGAACTCGAACGGACTTGTTCGAAATTATTTTAGCGATATTGCTAAAAGTACTACCTCAAAATCATCGGTCAATGATTTTTCAGAATGGAGAATAACCGATGAGGTTCCTTCATTAAAACCTGGCATAAAACATGTCTATGTTAATCAGCTTCATAATGGGATTCCTATTGTAGATGGATCGTTTAAATTGACAGTAAAGAATAATCAGGTTACTTATGAAATTGACCAGTTTATCAGAGAAGTAAAACAAAAAGTTACTTCTACAAAAGCATCGTCTACAGAAATTTCAGCAATCAATGCAGTGATACGTGCTCATAACTTGCCGACTCCAAAAAAATTGTCTAAAACCATGCATAAATCTAAGGGAAGTGAAATTTCACAATTCTTAGATTCTGGTATTACGGGAGACAATGAACCTATTAATGTAAAACAAGTTTATAAATTACATAATGGCGAATTACGTTTATGTTGGAATGTAAATCTTTATGAAAAGAATGGTCATAATTGGTGGAACAGTTATGTCGATGCTACTACAGGAAAAATCATCTATGAGGATAACTGGGTAGTTAGATGTAATTTTGAAGCTGGTCATGGAAAACATAATCATGGTACCGAAGCTTTTGAAACCAAAAAAATGGTGACAGTTGCAGAAGCACCAACTACTGCTTTGGCTCCTGATTCTTATAATGTATTGGCAATGCCTGTAGAGAGTCCGATTCATGGTAATCGTTCTATTGTAACCAACCCTGCAAATACTACTGCATCACCTTATGGATGGCATGATACTAATGGTATCGCTGGTGCCGAACATACAAATACCAGAGGTAACAATGTATGGGCTCAGGAAGATACTAACGGTAATAACGGAACTGGTTCTTCTCCTAATGGAGGGGCTAGTTTGGATTTTAATTTTCCTTTAAATCTAAATCAACAACCGAGTGCATATCAGGATGCTGCAATTACAAATTTGTTCTATTGGAATAATATAATGCATGATGTTTGGTATCAATATGGTTTTAATGAAGCTAGTGGAAACTTTCAGGAAAATAATTATGGCAAAGGAGGAGCAGGAAGTGATTCTGTAAATGCGGATGCGCAGGATGGTAGTGGTACTAATAATGCTAATTTTGGAACACCACCAGATGGTAGTAACCCAAGAATGCAAATGTTTCTTTGGAACCGAACTAACCCAAATAGAGATGGAGATTTTGATAATGGTATTATAGCTCATGAATATGGGCATGGGATTTCTACTAGATTAGTAGGAGGACCATCTACCAACGCTTTAGGAGGATCTGAGCAAATGGGCGAAGGATGGTCTGATTGGTTTGGTTTAATGCTTACCATGAAAGCGGGTGATGTAGGAACAACAGGAAGAGGTGTTGGTACATATGCCCTAGGACAACCTACAACAGGTGATGGTATTAGACCAACCAGATACTCTACAGATAAATCTATTAATGGTACAGATTATGCAGATATAAACAACCTTCGGGTACCTCATGGAGTTGGATATGCTTTTGCTACAATTCTATGGGATATGAGCTGGTTGTTAATTCAACAAGAAGGTTTTGATGCAGATTTTTATAATGGTACAGGTGGGAACAATATTGCTATGGCTCTCGTTATTGAAGGTTTAAAGAATACGGCTAATAATCCAGGATTTGTTTCTGGTAGAGACGGAATTCTTCAGGCAGATAGAGATTTGTATAATGAAAAATACAAGTGTTTGATATGGAAAGCATTTGCAGAACGTGGAGTAGGAAGAGATGCAAACGAAAACACCAATGGAGGTTCTAATAGTAACACAGATCAAGCTGTTTCTTTTGTAAACCCTTGTGATGATCCGGGATCTGGAACAGGTAATTGCTCTGGAGATGTTGCGTCATTCCCTTTCTCTGAAAGCTTTGAAACTAATCTTGGGCAATGGGCACAGGCAACAACAGGAGATGACTTGGATTGGACCAGAGATTCTGGAGGAACGCCATCTACCGGAACAGGACCAAGTAGCGGTGCCGATGGTACTTTTTATCTTTATGTCGAAGCTTCCGGTAATGGAACAGGATACCCTAACAAAAGGGCAATCTTAAATTCTCCTTGCTTAAACTTTAGTAGTCTAACGGCACCTAATCTTACATTCCAATATCATATGAATGGTAGTGCGATTAATTCTTTAACCGTTGAAGCCAGAACAGATAATACTGGAAATTGGGTAAGCGTATTTTCTAAGACAGGTGCTCAAGGTACTAACTGGAATGCTGCAGATATAGATTTATCTTCTTATGCAGGTAAAGCAAGTGTACAATTACGATTTAATGTAGTTACTGGTAGTGGTAATAGTGGATGGCAAAGTGATATCGCTATTGATGCGGTAAGTATTCAAAATGGAACTACAACACCTACATGTAATGCGTTGAATTTTAATGATTTTCAAATAACTCCGTTCTCTAATCAGGATGGTGCGGGTAATTTCTCAATTCAAAATGGTGGAGCAGCATTATCGCTTCAAAATAATACATGGAAGTATATTAATCTTAATTATACCGTGACGTCAAATACTGTTATCGAATTTGATTTTAGCAGTACTTCTCAAGGTGAAATCCATGGTGTTGGTTTTGAAAATGATAATACATTAACCTCTACCAGATACTTTAAAGTTCATGGGACACAAAATTATGGGGTAACAAACTATGATAATTATACTAGCGGAACCAAAAAATATGTAATCCCTGTAGGTAATTTTTATACAGGAAATATGGACCGTCTGGTATTTATTAATGATTTTGATGCTGGTAGTAATAACAACTCCATATTTTCTAATGTAAAGATTTATGAAGGATCATGCAGTGGATCTGCTTTAGTTGCAGAGGCGCTAGCTGGATTTGGAGAAAATACAGTACCTATCCTAGGAGATGAAGATGAAGGAACTCTGTCAGCAATACGAATTTCTCCAAACCCATTGAAAAAAGGACATCTGCTTCAAGTGTCTATTCCTGGTAAAACAATATCAAATACTTCGTATTCGATCATAAATATTATGGGACAAGTAGTTGGGCAAGGAAATCTAAAAACTAGTGGTCTTATAAATCTAGATCGTTTAGGAGCAGGAATGTATATGCTTAAAATTAAAACTTCAGAAACAGAATCAACAGAACGTTTTATTATTGAATAATTGATTTATTTGTAAAGCAATTTTAAAACTAAGAAAGGTCATTCTTTTGAGTGACCTTTTTTTATAATTATCATCCAGAGTATGTACAGATAATAATTATCAGATATATTTTAAATAATCATTAGGGGGTAATTGATTTTTTTACGTCTTAATAGGTAGAAGAGAAGACTAGGTTGGGTCAAGTCAAATTTGTACTGGTTAATAGTTAAGTGCTTATTTGATTCTAGGTTATCTTTTTATGGCAGTTGTAACTGCTGCTAGTTAGATTAATAGAGATAGACGCATTTTAATATGTATTGTCTATTTAATACATTTTTGTAGAATTAATTAAACTTAATATAAATATTTAACCACTTAAATTCACACAACATGAAAAGAGTTTTCTTGTTGCTAATATCTCTATTAGCAATCAATTTGTATTCGTCAAATGGTAAGTATCGACTTACACTTCGTGGCAACCCCGCTACCTCAATTGTAGTAGGCTGGGATCAAACTTCAGGGAGTAGTCCTAAAGTATATTATGGAACAACCGATTATGGAACAGATTATAGCAGATATCCAAACTCTAAAGCCCCTAACAGAACGGTCTCTTATAAGGGGATGAACAATAACTTTGCTAGGCTCACGGGCTTGCAACCTAATACAGCATATTATTTTGTAATTAGGGATAGTCAAGGTACAAGCCAGCGGTTTTGGTTCAAAACAGCTCCTTCTGATAATAGTAGATTGTCGTTTATAGCAGGAGGAGATTCTCGTAATAATCGTACACCCCGAAAAAATGCTAATCGTTTGGTAGCTAAGCTAAAGCCTCATGCTGTATTGTTTGGAGGAGATATGACCAATCGAGATAGTAGTTCAGAATGGCAAGAATGGTTTAATGA
>NZ_POYJ01000039.1 GCF_002895435.1 Aquimarina sediminis | reverse complement strand
AACCTGAATTCGACGTAAGAAATTGAGTTTTAAATCATAGAAAAAGCAGAATATTTAGTAAATTAAGGCATTGATTTTCAACTCACTAAAATTATTCTGCTTATGATTTCTAAAGATAAAATTACTGAAATATTTTGTTCTATTGATGATTTTTGTACTGTTTATGAGCCTGCTATGCGAAAAAGACAAGTGACAACAGGTAAAAAGACCAGAAATCGAAAGTTTACCATGTCTACAAGCGAGGTAGTAACTATTACTGTATTGTTTCATCTAAGTGGGATAAGAACCTTTAAGCATTTCTATATTTTATATGTACAACAGCAATTACAAAATGAATTTCCAAAGACAGTTTCTTATAACCGTTTTGTAGAGTTAATGCAGTTTAATCTAGTGCCTTTAACCTTGTACTTAAAGACTTGTTGTTTGGGAGAGTGTACAGGTATTTCCTTTGTGGATTCTACCCCAATTAGAGCTTGCAAAAACAAGAGAATTAGCAATAATAAAGTCTTTAAAGATATCGCTACCATAGGCAAATCAACAATGGGATGGTTCTATGGTTTCAAACTCCACATCATTATTAACGATAAAGGTGAACTTCTTGATTTTATTATTACTCAGGCTAATGTAGATGATAGAACACCCCTGAAACAAGAGAACTTTCTAAAGAAAATATTTGGAAGTTTATATGCCGATAAAGGGTATATCTCTAAGGAATTAGCTTCGATATTATTTGATCAAGGATTGCATTTAGTTACTAGTATTAAAAACAACATGAAAAATGTATTAATGACTATGAGAGATAAGATACTGTTAAGAAAAAGATCTGTAATAGAAACCATAAATGATCAACTAAAAAACATTGCCCAAGCTGAGCATTCAAGGCATAGAAGCTTTGGTAATTTTATTACTAATCTTGTAGCTAGTCTTATTGCTTATTCTTTTCAAGAAAAGAAACCAGAAATCAAATTTGAAACTATCAAATCAAACCAATTAGCACTATTCTGCTAAATACTTAGATCGAATTCAGGT
>NZ_POYJ01000038.1 GCF_002895435.1 Aquimarina sediminis | reverse complement strand
ATATTACATACACTGTTACCGATGGTAATGGATGTACCTCTGCTTCTTCAGCAGCACATACCGTTACCGTAAACAGTCTACCCACAGCTGCAGCCATTACTGGAGCAACAACTGTTTGTATGGGATCAACCATTGATTTAACCGAAGGTACCGCTGGTACTATTGTTTGGAGTTCCTCTAATCTTGCTGTAGCTACCATTGATGGATCAGGAGTAGTAACACCTGTAAGTGCAGGTACTACAGATATTACATACACTGTTACTGATGGTAATGGATGTACCTCTGCTTCTTCAGCAGTACATACGGTTACTGTAAACAGTCTACCGACTGCTGCTGCCATTACAGGAGCAACAGCTGTTTGTATGGGATCGACCATTGATTTAACCGAAGGTACTGCCGGTACTATTGTTTGGAGTTCCTCTAATCTTGCTGTAGCTACCATTGATGGATCAGGAGTAGTAACACCTGTAAGTGCAGGTACTACAGATATAACATACACTGTTACTGATGGTAATGGATGTACCTCTGCTTCTTCAGCTGTGCATACCGTCACTGTAAACAGTCTACCGACTGCAGCAGCCATTACTGGAGCAACAACTGTTTGTATGGGATCAACTATTGATTTAACTGAAGGTACTGCGGGTACTATTGTTTGGAGTTCCTCTAATCTTGCTGTAGCTACCATTGATGGTTCAGGAGTAGTAACACCAGTAAGTGCAGGTACTACAGATATTACATACACTGTTACTGATGGTAATGGATGTACCTCTGCTTCTTCAGCTATACATACGGTTACTGTAAACAGTCTACCCACAGCTGCAGCTATTACTGGAGCAACTGCTGTTTGTATGGGATCGACCATTGATTTAACCGAAGGTACTGCGGGTACTATTGTTTGGAGTTCTTCTAACCTTGCTGTAGCTACTATAGATGGTTCAGGAGTAGTAACACCAGTAAGTGCAGGTACTACTGATATTACTTATACTGTTACCGATGGAAATGGATGTACCTCTGCTTCTTCAGCTGTGCATACCGTTACAGTAAACAGCT
>NZ_POYJ01000037.1 GCF_002895435.1 Aquimarina sediminis | reverse complement strand
CAGCAAATGCAATCTATTATGATGGGCAATCAACCAGAGAGCCGTTTACCTATTTTCTTTCAGGAAACCTGAATCTAAATGTGAGTGGGGTGTATAGTATTCCCATATCATTTTCATACTCCAATCAAAAGTTTCAAAGCAGTAATCCTTTTTCTTTTAACAGGCTTAGTATACACCCTTCCTATAAATGGGTAACCACTCATATTGGCGATGTGAGTATGACATTTTCTCCCTATACATTAAGTGGACACCAATTTACAGGAGCAGGAGTAGACCTTACCCCAGAGGGACCTTTTAAACTTAGTGCGATGTATGGTAGGTTACTTAAAGAGTCTGAGTACAATGAAGATGATCCGCAATCGCAAGCCGCGTATAAAAGAATGGGATACGGAGCCAAAGCATCTTATGATTTTGGTAAATTTTCTTTAGGAGCCATCTTTTTTAGGGCAGTGGATGATGAAAACTCTATTACTAATCCGGTGCCTGTCGAACAAGAATTACATCCCAAAGAAAATGTAGTAGCAAGCCTTGAAGGAAAAGTAAAACTTTTTGAGAGAGGAGAGATTCGTGCAGAGATTGCATCATCTGCAATAACAGAAGATATCAATGCACAAGGAGAAGAAGAATCTCCATTTGTTTTGTCTGCCTTGTTAGATAATAACGCAACCACCCAACACTACAAGGCTTATAATATCAATTTTTTCTATCCTGTTGGTCAAGGAACAGTCGGAGTAGGATATGAGTATATAGATCCAGAATATAGAACATTAGGAGCTTATTTTTTTAATAATGATCTGGAGAATATTACCCTTAATGCGACCCAGAATTTGTTTCAAAACAAAATTAATATTGCTTTTAATGCTGGTTTGCAGAGGGATGATCTTGATAATACCAAAAGCACACAATTACAACGAGTAGTAAGTGCAGTTACGATAGGTTATAATGCTTCAGAGAAATTAAATATTACAGGGGGATATTCTAATTTTCAGTCGTTTACCAATATCAAGAATCAGTTTGATTACATCAATGAAGTTTCTCAGGGAGACAACCTGGATACCTTAAACTTCCAACAAATTTCTCAAAATGCAAATCTTAATGTCAATTACATTTTAAAAGATACAGAAGCCAAGAAACAAAATCTCAATATCGCATTGTCTTTTCAAAATGCCGAAAACAGGCAAGATGGTCGTACAGTAGAAAATGGAGATTCTAATTTTTACAATGGTAACACATCATATACAATAGGATACCCAGAATCAGATCTTAATATTTCGGCTGCTGTAAATGTGAGTTACAGTACCATAGGTGTAGATAATAGCTTAACCTATGGTCCTATGATAACTGTAGGTAAAAAGTATTTTGATAAAAAGTTGAGAACTACAGGTTCGATAAGCTATAATCAAAGTAATAGTAATGG
>NZ_POYJ01000036.1 GCF_002895435.1 Aquimarina sediminis | reverse complement strand
CAATATCAAAATAAGTCTCATCGGTTGGACCTATCTCATCATTAACAATAGATAGTCCTAGTCCTAAACGTTCACTCCCTCCCAGAGGAGTATTGAGCGTTAAGGTTTGAGTACGAGGAGCTCCATCCAAACCAACCCATTGGCTGCGGTGAAGCCCCATAATGCTTAGAACACCTCTACTGCCTGCATAGGCAGGGTTAACACTAACGGTATTATACATATACTGAGTGTACTGAGCATCTTGTTGGCCATAACCAGTATAACACATAAAACTCAATAATATAATCGCAATTGGGAGGTGTCTTTTTCTCATACGCTCTAATTTAATATTTTAATTAGCTCCATCAATACTCTAATATACTGATGGGATTTAAAATTGATTTAATTATTTGTTGATATATAAATATCCTGCTCTGCTTTTTTGTTCTCCGGATTCCAGAACATATTCAAGTACATAATAGTAGGTTCCTGCTGGCAATTGATCCTTCTTTTCTATTGTACTTCTTCCTACTGAAATCCCTCTAAAGAAATTATCATCTCTTCCATAATTTTTAGCACCATACACTTTAACTCCCCATCGATTATAGATCTCTAAGTTGTTCTCTAATCTCTCTATTCCGCCAATTATAAATGCGTCGTTTACACCATCTCCATTTGGGGTTAACCCTGTAAAGACTGTAATTCCATCCTCACCATCTCCTGTAGGATCATTAGGTTCTAAATAATCTGGAATACCATTACCATCAGTATCAAAAGCATCATCGGGATTTCCATCACCATTTGGATCTGGATTTTCGTCAGTTGTCAAAATACCATCATTATCATCATCAGTATCCAAAACATCCGGAATTCCGTCTCCATCAGTATCTTGTGGATTATTAGGGTCATCACCAATTTCAAATTCATTAGCGACTCCATCTCCATCACAATCTCCCGAAGGTACTGCTCCAGGATTTGGATCACAGGGATTTAAAGGATCTGTTCCATTATTTTGTTCCTCCAGATCTCCAATACCATCTCCATCAGTATCACTAATATTAATCTCTACTAAACCAATGGCTATATTTCCTCCGGGATCGGTTGCTACCACATCAATAGTATCCATATCATCAAGTATTGGGAAATTACCACTGTCTGGAGTATCCGTATCCGGATCTATACTCCAGTTTCCTGATGCGTCGGTAGTAACTGTATAGGTTACCTCCGGAATACCATCGCCATCCTGATCTACAGTAACAGTTAAGGTCTCATTAGCTTCCCCTGTTCCGGTTAAAACCGGAGTGATATCATCTGTCTCAAAACTATCTACTGATACTGTTACCGTATCTATAGTCACCACTCCAGCACCACTGTTTCCTCCACCATCAGTTGCTACTATATCAATAGTATCATTATCAGTAAGGGTTGGGAAGGTACCACTATCTGGAGTAGCGGTATCTGGATCAATACTCCAATCACCTGAAGCATCCGTAGTTACGGTATAAGTCACCTCTGGAGTACCATCGCCATTAGCATCTACTGTAATAGTTAAAGTCTCATTGGCTTCTCCTGTTCCGGTTAAGGTAGGAGTTGTATCATTGGTAGTAAAGGTATCGGCTGTCGGGGCAGTAGTATCTATACTCACCACTCCTGCACCACTGTTTCCTCCGGCATCAGTTG
>NZ_POYJ01000035.1 GCF_002895435.1 Aquimarina sediminis | reverse complement strand
GTGACCCCGAGCATTCGAAGTTCGAACTTTTTAGTAAAATCTTTGGAGGAGATTTCAGAATACGCAAAAGAGTATCAAGCTTTATTGATAGCTTGCTAACATCATTCTCCAATAAAAATATTTAACTTTTTATAACTTTGAAACGAGTTAAAAATAATCGTTTTATACACGTTGTTGGATTTAGTTTTTTATAAATTCAATAACAGATTCATCAATTATAATATCTGATTTCAAAATAGGTTTTGTTAGTGTAATATTAGAAAGAGTTTTGCACCTACTTAAAGCTACATAGGTTTGCCCGTGAGCAAAACTTCCTGTACCAAGATTAATTTTTACTTTGTTAAACGTTTTTCCTTGGCTTTTGTGTATTGTAATAGCCCAAGCTAATTTTATAGGAATCTGAGTAAATGTTCCAATTTCTTCACGAACAAATCGACCTCGTTTAAATCTATACTTTGATACTTCCCAAGTAAAGGGTGAAACTTCAGTTGTGTTCCCATTTTCCAGTTCTACTTCAATAAATTGATAATTTTCATTAATTTCTTCATCTATTTTAGAAGCAATATTTATTACATTACCTATTGTTCCGTTCATCCATCTTTTTTTCGGGTCGTTATTTAGAAACATTACTTGAGCTCCAATCTTTAATTTCACTTCAAGGTCATTAGGTTTAAGGTTTTCAATATTGCCAGTATGATGAGCAAAAAAACTAATTTCAGATGTGTTAAGAGTTTGTAATTTTTGAAAATTTATACTATTTGCTATTGCGTTTGTCGATACTAGATTGATTTGAAAATTACTATTTTCATCTTCAATGGGATTTTTAACTTGTTGGTTTAAAAGGCTTAAATGGGAATCGTTGGTTTTGTTTTCTCGAACAGCATTGAGAATGTCTATAAATAAAGGGTCTTTTTGACGATAAATGGTTTTAAGTTCTAATGTTTTTTGAATGAATGGTGAAGTGAATAAATCCTTTTGAATAAATGAATGAGCAGAGAAAAAATAAGGAGTCTTGTATTTTTGTAAGAATTTTTCACGTTCGTTGTTTAATATTACAGGAGGAAGTTGAAATAAATCTCCAAAGAATATCATACGAATACCTCCAAATGGTTCTGATGTATTTCTGATTCTTTGAAGAAAAATATCAACAGCATCTAAAATATCTGCCCTAACCATAGATATTTCATCAATTATTATGGTATGTATAGTTGCATATTGACTAATCATATTATTATTTATACGAACGTGCATAGCCTCATCAAACTCATAACCTGGTTTTAATTTAAAAAAAGAATGTATCGTTTCTCCATTTACATTAATTGCAGCAATTCCTGTTGGAGCTAATACAATAATACTAGAGTCATTCTTTTGTATATATTTTAATAGTGTAGATTTTCCAGTTCCAGCTTTACCTGTGATGAATAGGTTTTCATTTGTGTTATTAATGCATTCAATTATATTTATTGCTTCTTTTGAAAACTCTAATTTATCCTGCATTTTTTATTTTATAGAGAGTTTGTTTTTGTGTCGATTGAAATTAAGGCTAACAATGCTATATAATCACTAAGGTAACTTATATATCGAAACATTAAGAAATATAGTGACCTAAATGACTCTATTCTTGAGAATATAAAAAAATAATAATACCCAACAAAAAAGCCAGACAGTAATGCCTGGCTTTTAACACTTTGTGACCCC
>NZ_POYJ01000034.1 GCF_002895435.1 Aquimarina sediminis | reverse complement strand
TTCCATCAGTAACGGTATAGGTAATATCAGTAGTACCTGCTGAGACTGGAGTCACTACTCCTGAACCATCTATAGTCGCGACAGCAAGGTTAGAGGAACTCCAAACAATAGTACCCGCAGTACCTTCGGTTAAATCAATGGTCGATCCCATACAAACAGTTGTTGCTCCAGTAATGGCAGCGGCAGTCGGTAGACTGTTTACGGTAACGGTATGTGCTGCTGAAGAAGCAGAGGTACATCCATTACCATCGGTAACAGTGTATGTAATATCAGTAGTACCTGCTGAGACTGGAGTCACCACTCCTGCTCCATCAATGGTAGCTACAGCAAGGTTGGAGGAACTCCAAACAATAGTACCCGCAGTACCTTCGGTTAAATCAATGGTTGATCCCATACAAACAGCTGTTGCTCCAGTAATGGCTGCAGCAGTCGGTAGACTGTTTACAGTAACCGTATGTACTGCTGAAGAAGCAGAGGTACATCCATTACCATCAGTAACAGTGTATGTAATATCTGTAGTACCTGCACTTACAGGTGTTACTACTCCTGCTCCATCAATGGTAGCTACAGCAAGGTTGGAGGAACTCCAAACAATAGTACCCGCAGTACCTTCGGTTAAATCAATGGTTGATCCCATACAAACAGCTGTTGCTCCAGTAATAGCTGCAGCTGTGGGTAGACTGTTTACGGTAACGGTATGTATGGCTGAAGAAGCAGAAGTACACCCATTACCATCAGTAACAGTGTATGTAATATCAGTGGTTCCGGCACTTACTGGAGTTACTACTCCTGATCCATCTATAGTAGCTACAGCAAGGTTAGAGGAACTCCAAACAATAGTACCCGCAGTACCTTCAGTTAAATCAATCGTATCCCCCATACAAACCGCAGTCGCTCCTGTAATGGCAGCGGCAGTCGGTAGACTGTTTACAGTAACCGTATGTACTGCTGAAGAAGCAGAGGTACATCCATTACCATCAGTAACAGTGTATGTAATATCTGTAGTACCTGCTGAGACTGGAGTCACTACTCCTGCTCCATCTATAGTCGCTACAGCAAGGTTAGAAGAGCTCCAAACAATAGTACCAGCGGTACCTTCGGTTAAATCAATGGTCGATCCCATACAAACAGCTGTTGCTCCTGTAATGGCTGCTGCAGTCGGTAGACTGTTTACAGTAACCGTATGCACAGCTGAAGAAGCAGAGGTACATCCATTTCCATCAGTAACGGTATAGGTAATATCAGTGGTTCCGGCACTTACTGGTGTTACTACTCCTGAACCATCTATAGTCGCGACAGCAAGGTTAGAGGAACTCCAAACAATAGTACCAGCGGTACCTTCAGTTAAATCAATAGTTGATCCCATACAAACAGTTGTTGCTCCAGTAATGGCTGCGGCAGTCGGCAAGCTGTTTACGGTAACGGTATGTGCTGCTGAAGAAGCAGAGGTACATCCATTTCCATCGGTAACAGTATAGGTGATATCAGTAGTACCTGCACTTACAGGTGTTACTATTCCTGATCCATCAATGGTAGCTACAGCAAGATTAGAGGAACTCCAAACAATAGTACCCGCAGTACCTTCAGTTAAATCAATGGTCGATCCCATACAAACAGCTGTTGCTCCTGTAATGGCAGCAGCAGTCGGTAGACTGTTTACAGTAACCGTATGTATAGCTGAAGAAGCAGAGGTACATCCATTTCCATCGGTAACAGTGTATGTAATATCTGTAGTACCTGCACTTACTGGTGTTACTACTCCTGAAC
>NZ_POYJ01000033.1 GCF_002895435.1 Aquimarina sediminis | reverse complement strand
CAATATCAAAATAAGTCTCATCGGTTGGACCTATCTCATCATTAACAATAGATAGTCCTAGTCCTAAACGTTCACTCCCTCCCAGAGGAGTATTGAGCGTTAAGGTTTGAGTACGAGGAGCTCCATCTAAACCAACCCATTGGCTGCGGTGAAGCCCCATAATGCTTAGAACACCTCTACTGCCTGCATAGGCGGGGTTAACACTAACGGTATTATACATATACTGAGTGTACTGAGCATCTTGTTGGCCATAACCAGTATAACACATAAAACTCAATAATATAATCGCAATTGGGAGGTGCCTTTTTCTCATACGCTCTAATTTAATATTTTAATTTAGCCTAAGTACATTGTTTCTTCACGGGATTTCAATTTTATTTAGTTACCTATTAATGTATAAATAGCCTGCTTTTGATTTAGTAATTCCATTAGCATTCTCATATTTTAATATGTAATAGTATGTTCCCACTGGTAATTCTTCTTTCTCTTTTACAGTTTGTCGTCCATTCGAAGATCCCTCAAAGAGCTTCGAACCAGATTGTTCATATCCATCTTGTTCAAATACTTTAACTCCCCAACGATTATATATTTCTAATGTATTATTAGGGAAATTACTTAATCCAATTATTCTAAATTGATCATTGACACCATCTCCATTAGGGGTTAATCCTGTATATATAACTACTTCATTTTCCAATTCAATGATAGTTATCGTCTCATCTTCAAAATCACCATCATTATCTAAATCAATATTTGTATCATTTAATGGGTCATCTGATATATCACTTACATCTTCACCATTTGGA
Organism: Aquimarina sediminis; assembly: GCF_002895435.1. Taxonomy (GTDB): domain Bacteria; phylum Bacteroidota; class Bacteroidia; order Flavobacteriales; family Flavobacteriaceae; genus Aquimarina; species Aquimarina sediminis. Next base: position 1,160 of record NZ_POYJ01000033.1, on the reverse strand, counting down.
TTTTGACCAATTACAGTTGCCTGATTAGACACACTCCCTGAATTTAAATCTACTTCTGTTAAAGTATAAATCGCAGTAAAACTTTCAGTATCCATTTCTCCTGCCGCCAAATCAATCGGTCCTCCCATTACTTCAACTCCTGGTAAGGGATCATTAAGAACTATATTTATTATTTCTACATTACCATTATTCTCTACCGTAAATGTGTACTGTATTTGATCTCCTTGATCAGAAATATTATTCCCATTGGTATCAACATATACACCCGTTTTGGTTAATACCAAATTTGATATTTCATTTGTCCCAGTTACAGTAATTACTACTATTGCATCGTCACAAACTGATGGTGTTCCTATACTACATAAAGTGTAGTTAATTGTATATTCTCCTGGAGGAGTGTTAGGCAAGACAGTTACTATTCCCGTATCTGGATCTAAACTAACTCCATCTCCAAGATTAGCATCAATAACGGTTATTGTTACATTAGTATTTAAAATGGCTACATTACCATTTATCATATCATTGTCTTCTACAATATTAATAGAGTTACCACCAATATCCCCATCAATATCTATAATATCATGATTTGCATCAATACATATACCTGTATTTACTGATATTGTTTCTTGGCAACCATTGAGAGACGTTACAGTAATATCAATATCAACACCCGATACTATCCCCTCTATACTCCACATATTACCTGAAATATTACTTACTGTTCCTGAAGTACTAGTAACAGTTCCTGAACTTACTATTACTTCTAAAGAATATGTTTCAGAATTTGCAGAACAAGTTGGACCATTAGCTATACTAATAGTTGGTCCCTCAATTACCGTAACAGTATGCACCGTTGAAGAAGCAGAGGTACATCCATTTCCATCGGTAACAGTGTATGTAATATCTGTAGTACCTGCACTTACTGGTGTTACTACTCCTGAACCATCTATAGTAGCTACAGCAAGGTTAGAAGAACTCCAAACAATAGTACCAGCGGTACCTTCGGTTAAATCAATGGTTGATCCCATACAAACAGCTGTTGCTCCTGTAATAGCTGCAGCTGTGGGTAGACTGTTTACAGTAACCGTATGTACTGCTGAAGAAGCAGAGGTACATCCATTACCATCAGTAACAGTGTATGTAATATCTGTAGTACCTGC
>NZ_POYJ01000032.1 GCF_002895435.1 Aquimarina sediminis | reverse complement strand
TTGTTTCTTTGAGCAAGAGCCACTACGGTATGTGGATTGTCTATAGTCACAAGACTACCTCCCGCAGGATTCCATACATCGATATTGGTAGGTAGAACAAATAAATTAGTATCACTTAGTTGCCCTACACTGTTGGCATTATCTACTTTGACAGTTCTAAGTTCTATTTTGTTTTTATCAATCCATAGCCACTTAAACTGATTAAATGAACCAGCTGCTCTGGTCCAGGTTTTGGTATCAGAAGCATTTCTTAACGGAGCTCCCCAGCATCCTTCACCTACATAAATGGCTCTTTTGGGATCGGTATCTACTCTTACAAAACCTTCATCGCTTCCTGTACCAGTAGAAGGCTTGATAGGCCAGGTACGTTTTACAACATGAGAATCACTCTCCATAACCAACTGTACTGCATGGGTATAGAATGGTTTTGACCAGGCTTCATATTGGTCGTTTTGCTCTGATTTACCAGGCTCATGAGGTCTGGTAGCTCTATGATATTGTGCTACTGCCCATGTGTGATTGGCAGAATTCGTAGCCAGATCATTAGCAAGCCAACTCCCTTGTGTACCTGCCGGGGTTACTTCTGTATTTAGGGTGTATGTTCTCATTAGGTTACCTCCAAAACTAAGGGCATAATACTCTCCTCCGGCAGCAGTAGGGATATCAAAAAGATCTCTGATATCATTAGCACTTTCATGATTACCTCGTGCAGCTACTACAGGAATAATTCTTCCGTCGGATCCAATGGTAAGCTGCCAGTCATCAAACCAATTTTGCCATTGCGAACTAGATGATGAACTTGTCATATCTCCTCCAAATAGTACGGCATGAGGTCGTAGCTTAGCCACTAGCCTGTTGGCATTTTGTCTAGGGGTACGGTTATTTCTAGAATCCCCACCAGCTACAATAGATAATCGGGTATTAGGATCACTTGGTGCAGTCTTAAACCAGAATCGCTTAGAGACTCCCTCACTATCTTTGATGACAAAATAATAGGCAGTATCCGCCAGAAGCCCAGTTAATCGAGCATATTTATTACTCATCCCTTTACTAGATATGCTTCTGTCAACAGTCTTGCTTAATGGGTATGATGCATAGTTGCTTCCAAAATCGGTAGTTCCATAATGTACCACAGGATTAGTACCTGTCACCTGATTCCATCCAATCACCATAGTGGTAGAGGTATTGCCTCTCCAGGTTAAGCGGTACTTTTCTGTAGAAGTGCTAATTACCGGTATCTGAGTAAAGGTGGCTGTGATGGTTTTATCGGCTGTCATTGTAACCGATGTTGGGTTGGTGTTTCCTGTAATATCACCGGTCCATCCGCCAAACTCCCAGCCTGATGCCGGAGTAGCCGTAACAGAAACTGATGTTCCTGAGTTATAGACTCCACCGCCACTTACGGTTCCTTGTCCTGTAGTATTGGTAGTTAAGGTGTATTCTACAACATTGGTAGTTGTTACATTGGCAGTATTACTACTACCAGATATGTTTCCTGCTGCATCTTTTGCTTTTACAGTAAAACTATACGTAGTATTAGCAGTAAGTCCAGTGACACTATAATTGGTTGTAGTAGAAGTGCCAATATTAGCTCCACCTTGATATATATCATACCCAGTAACCCCTGTATTATCTGTTGACGCTTCCCAACTAAGATCTACTGATGTATTGGCGATATTAGAAGCGGTTAGGTTGGTCGGTACTGTTGGTGCTTGTGTATCAGGTGTTATAGAAATAATTTTGATATGATCAATAGCTATATCACTACTCCATCCAGATCCTGTGGTTCCTTTAAACTGTAACTTAATAACAGAACCACCATAAGTAGCTAGTGATACAGCAGCCTGGTTCCAGGTACTTCCCTGGCTTCCACTTTTGGACCAGATAGAGGTATAGGTTACCCCGTTATCAGTACTAGCAAGAACTTCGAGAGTTCCCATGGCTGTACCTTGCATATGATATCCAAACTCTAATGACCCATTGGGTACTGTTGTTAAATCTATACAAGGGCTATCTAATAGTGCCACTTTATTAGGATTTCCCGGAGGAGAAACATTGGTAGAGGCTTCGGTATAAAGATAAAATGCTCCATCTTGCCCTGTAGTTGGTCCTGTACCATTAGAAGGTGTTCCTCCTGAATCACGAGTCCACTCGATATCATCTCCAGAGGCATTGATCCATGCTCCAAAACCAGATTCAAA
>NZ_POYJ01000031.1 GCF_002895435.1 Aquimarina sediminis | reverse complement strand
CAGGTGCAACCGGAGCGGCAGGAACTAATGGAACAGATGGTGCTGATGGTGCGACCGGAGCAACGGGTGCTACAGGTGCAACCGGAGCAGCAGGAACTAACGGAACAGATGGTGCGACTGGAGCAACGGGTGCTACAGGTGCAACAGGTGCAACCGGAGCGGCAGGAACTAATGGAACAGATGGTGCGACTGGAGCAACAGGTGCAACCGGAGCGGCAGGAACTAATGGAACAGATGGTGCTGATGGTGCGACCGGAGCAACGGGTGCTACAGGTGCAACCGGAGCAGCAGGAACTAACGGAACAGATGGTGCGACTGGAGCAACAGGTGCAACCGGAACGGCAGGAACTAATGGAACAGATGGTGCGACTGGAGCAACGGGTGCAACCGGAGCAGCAGGAACTAACGGAACAGATGGTGCTGATGGTGCGACCGGAGCAACGGGTGCTACAGGTGCAACCGGAGCGGCAGGAACTAACGGAACAGACGGTGCTGATGGTGTGACTGGAGCTACAGGTGCAACCGGAGCAGCAGGAACAGATGGTGCGACGGGTGCAACCGGAGCGGCAGGAACTAATGGAACAGATGGTGCTGATGGTGCGACCGGAGCAACGGGTGCAACCGGAGCAGCAGGAACAGACGGTGCTGATGGTGCTACAGGTCCTACCGGAGCAGCAGGAACCAACGGAACAGATGGTGCTGATGGTGCGACAGGTGCAACCGGAGCAGCAGGAACTAACGGAACAGACGGTGCGACTGGAGCAACAGGTGCAACTGGAGCAGCAGGAACTAACGGAACAGACGGTGCTACAGGTCCTACCGGAGCAACTGGAGCAGCAGGAACTAACGGAACAGATGGTGCGACTGGAGCAACAGGTGCAACCGGAGCAGCAGGAACCAACGGAACAGATGGTGCTGATGGTGCGACTGGAGCAACAGGTGCAACCGGAGCGGCAGGAACTAATGGAACAGATGGTGCGACAGGAGCAACGGGTGCTACAGGTGCAACCGGAGCAGCAGGAACCAACGGAACAGATGGTGCTGATGGTGCGACTGGAGCAACAGGTGCAACCGGAGCGGCAGGAACTAATGGAACAGATGGTGCGACTGGAGCAACGGGTGCTACAGGTGCAACCGGAGCAGCAGGAACCAACGGAACAGATGGTGCTGATGGTGCGACTGGAGCAACAGGTGCAGCAGGAACCAACGGAACAGATGGTGCTGATGGTGCGACCGGAGCAACGGGTGCAACCGGAGCAGCAGGAACCAACGGAACAGATGGTGCTGATGGTGCGACTGGAGCAACAGGTGCAACCGGAGCAGCAGGAACTAACGGAACAGATGGTACGACCGGAGCAACGGGTGCTACAGGTGCAACCGGAGCAGCAGGAACTAACGGAACAGATGGTGCTGATGGTACGACTGGGGCAACAGGTGCAACTGGAGCGGCAGGAACTAACGGAACAGATGGTGCTACAGGTGCAACCGGAGCAGCAGGAACTAACGGAACAGATGGTGCTGATGGTACGACTGGGGCAACAGGTGCAACCGGAGCAGCAGGAACTAACGGAACAGACGGTGCGACTGGAGCAACGGGTGCTACAGGTGCAACTGGAGCGGCAGGAACTAATGGAACAGATGGTGCGACTGGAGCAACGGGTGCTACAGGTGCAACCGGAGCAGCAGGAACTAACGGAACAGATGGTGCGACTGGAGCAACAGGTGCAACCGGAGCAGCAGGAACTAACGGAACAAATGGTGCTGATGGTGCGACTGGAGCAACAGGTGCAACCGGAGCAGCAGGAACTAACGGAACAGATGGTGCTGATGGTGCGACTGGAGCAACAGGTGCAACCGGAGCAGCAGGAACAGATGGTGCTGATGGTGCGACCGGAGCAACGGGTGCTACAGGTGCAACCGGAGCAGCAGGAACAGATGGTGCTGATGGTGCGACCGGAGCAACGGGTGCTACAGGTGCAACCGGAGCAGCAGGAACTAATGGAACAGATGGTGCTGATGGTGCGACTGGAGCAACAGGTGCTACAGGTGCTACAGGTGCAACAGGAACCAACGGAACAGATGGTGCAACGGGTGCTACAGGTGCTACAGGTGCAACCGGAGCAGCAGGAACTAACGGAACAGACGGTGCTGATGGTGCGACTGGAGCAACAGGTGCTACAGGTGCAGCAGGAACCAACGGAACAGATGGTGCGACTGGAGCAACAGGTGCAACCGGAGCGGCAGGAACTAATGGAACAGATGGTGCGACTGGAGCAACGGGTGCTACAGGTGCAACCGGAGCAGCAGGAACTAACGGAACAGATGGTGCAACGGGTGCTACAGGTGCAACCGGAGCAGCAGGAACTAACGGAACAGATGGTGCGACTGGAGCAACGGGTGCTACAGGTGCAACCGGAGCAGCAGGAACTAACGGAACAGACGGTGCTGATGGTG
>NZ_POYJ01000030.1 GCF_002895435.1 Aquimarina sediminis | reverse complement strand
CCATTACTTTTGGTAATAATTTGGTAAGAGCATATACTTTAAACACAGAAATCTCTATTTCTGGGAGCCAAACTTCATGGTTGCGTAATGATTTAAATGCAAATCCGAATACGATATGGAAAATGGCGCAATACCATAAACCAATGCGTCCTCATGTCTCTGGAAAAAGAGAAGGAAATAATCAATACAATAATTGGGCACAACTTTTTTACGACAAAGGAGTAAAACTTGTCGTAGAATGTGATGCCCATACAGTAAAAACAACCTGGCCTGTTCGACCAACAACTGGATCAGGAAATGATGAAGGTTTTGTAAGAGATAATCAAAATGGAACCGTCTATGCTGGTGAAGGCTGTTGGGGAGCTCCATTAAGATCTAATGATGATAATAAAACATGGACACGTAATTCAGCTAGATTTAATCAATTCAAATGGATTTTTGTCGATGCCAATAAAATAGAGTTGCGTACCATTAGAGTTGATAATGCATCTCAGGTAGGACAGGTTTCTAATAATAATGTATTTCAAATACCTTCTGGGCTAGATATATGGAACCCTTCAAATGGAAGTGTTGTTACCATAAATAATTCTACTGTTGTGGATAATGAAGCTCCATCGATACCAACAAATCTAGCTTCATCCAATGTTACGGCTAATTCAGTTTCATTAAACTGGAATCCATCTACTGATAATGTTGGAGTAACTGGTTATGACGTATATCAAAATAATTCAGTGGTAGCTACAGTATCTTCTACAGGATATACTGCCAGTGGATTATCACCAAATACAACATATTCCTTTAAGGTTAAAGCAAAAGATGCAGCAGGAAACGTTTCTGGTTTTAGTACAACCAAAAACGTTACCACTTTAGATGGTTCTTCAACTCTATATACGTTAGGAGTGACTACTGTTGGAGGAAGTAGTTCTACACACGGTACGCGTAGGGCTATGCCATATACGATGAGCGAGAATGGGATATTACAAAGTATAGCCTTCCATATAGAAGGTGGTTCTGGTAGTGTTCAATTAGGAGTGTATAAAGATAATAACGGTGTACCAGGAAGTAGAATCGGGCAAACCTCTACCACAGGAGTACGATCAACCCGGGGATGGCAAACTATTTCTCTACAAAACCCAGTAACGGTAAACAATGGAGAGACTATCTGGTTGGCTTGGATATTTTCTAATAACCCTGGTATTGCATATGTTTCAGGAAGCCCTGGTAGATATCAGGCAACAGGATCTAGTTGGTCTACAAGTGGTAATAATATGCCATCTAGTTATGGTAGTGGATCTCAGAGCAATTATAAGTACTCAGTGTATGCCAACTATCTACGTAGTAACACTTCTACAACATACACATTAACTACAAATATTGTAGGTCAAGGGGTAGTTAGTGGAGGAGGAACCTATAATGAAGGCAGTACAGCAAGTGTTACCGCAACACCAGCATCAGGGTGGAAATTTGATGGATGGAGTGGTGCACTTTCGGGAACCATAAATCCAGGAAGCATAACAATGAATTCTAATAAAAATGTTACAGCTACATTTAGCGAAACTACAGGGGGAGGAAGTTGTAGTGGCATTCCTCAATATGTAGCAGGAACTTCTTATCAATTAGATGAAGAAGTTAAGAATCAAAATAAAAAGTTTATATGTAAAGTACCGGGATGGTGTTCTTCTTCTGCAGCCTGGGCATATGCACCAGGTACAGGTTCACATTGGGAATCAGCTTGGACAGGAGCAGGTAATTGTGGAAATAAGAGTGGAAACACTATTGGAAACAGTAATAAAGAGTTGTTTCGAATACATCCTAATCCTTTTGCAAGTGAAATTAACATAGCTACTTCTTTATTGCAAAACAATAAAAGCTTTACTATCATGATTTATAATCTAAATGGTAAAATAGTACATAAAGAAAGTGTTTCATCTGGATCGCAAGGCAAAATAGTAACAATAAAGCCAAAAGTAACTCGCTCAGGAATTTATTTACTCACCATTAAAGATGGGAAAGGGCGTATTATAAAAACACAACAAATAATTAAAAAATAGATAAATTAAAGAATAATTCATTTTTTAACCACTAACTCTTAGTTGAGTTGGTGGTTTTTTTATGGTAACAATTGTTATCGGGTATCTGATTTTTGCTAGGCTTATTCATAAATCATTAATAGGGGGTAGAAGTTTTTTTTACGTCTTTATATTAAAGAGCAAATATCTTACGTTAACTAAACCTGTTTTATTCGTTATCGTTTTGCTTATTTAAGGAACCAATTTTAATTTTTTGTAAAGACTATTTATTGATTAAACCAAATTGTTACTAACCCCATATTTTTGTATAACATTAATAAATAATATTCCTGACTGACAAATGTAAACACATAACTAAATTTAATATTAACTTCACAAACTCAAACGTCATGAAAAAAGTCTTTTTATTGCTAATATCTTTATTAGCAATTAACTTGTATTCATCAAATGGTAAGTATCGACTTACATTGCGCGGCAATCCTGCTACCTCAATTGTAGTAGGTTGGGATCAAACTTCTGGGAGTAATCCTAAAGTATATTATGGAACTACTGATTATGGAACAGATTATAGTAGGTACCCAAACTCTAAAGCCCCTAACAGAACGGTCTCTTATAAGGGGATGAACAATAACTTTGCTAGGCTCACGGGCTTGCAACCTAATACAGCATATTATTTTGTAATTAGGGATAGTCAAGGTACAAGCCAGCGGTTTTGGTTCAAAACAGCTCCTTCTGATAATAGTAGATTGTCGTTTATAGCAGGAGGAGATTCTCGTAATAATCGTACACCCCGAAAAAATGCCAATCGTTTGGTAGCAAAACTCAAGCCTCATGCTGTATTGTTTGGAGGAGATATGACCAATCGGGATAGTAGTTCAGAATGGCAAGAATGGTTTAATGAC
>NZ_POYJ01000003.1 GCF_002895435.1 Aquimarina sediminis | reverse complement strand
CTGATACCAAAACCTGGACCAGAGCAGCTGGTTCATTTAATCAGTTTAAGTGGCTATGGATTGATAAAAACAAAATAGAACTTAGAACTGTCAAAGTAGATAATGCCAACAGTGTAGGGCAACTAAGTGATACTAATTTATTTGTTCTACCTACCAATATCGATGTATGGAATCCTGCGGGAGGTAGTCTTGTGACTATAGACAATCCACATACCGTAGTGGCTCTTGCTCAAAGAAACAATACAGTACTAGCTGATCAACCCAAAACGATTTCTGAAAAACTAAGTATTCATCCTAATCCAATAGAATCTGGTGTGTTACATATCAAGTATCCAAACTATGCTAATGCTCATAGATCAGAGGCTATCATCAGAGATATGTTCGGAAGAATTGTTGACAGCGTTATTTTTACATCTGAAAAAGCAACCTATGCTATCAACAAACTAAATGCTGGTGTTTACTTTATTGTTATCAAAACAAGAAAAGGAGAGATTAGTCAGAAATTTATTAAGAAATAGGAATACATTTTTTAATGAATATGAAACTGCCTGAATAATCTTCAGGTAGTTTTTTTATGAACCGTTATCAATAGTACAATACCATGTTTACTTTGAATTTACCGCAGTAAAATTTTCTTTCTCACCGATACTTCAGAATGTATCATTTAAAATTTTTCATTTGATGATTTTACATTTTTTTCTCAAAGAAATCATAACTATAACTTCGATTAGTTTTACCCCTTAAAAGTATGCCTACACCCCTTCATGACAAGGGGTGCTCTCCATATGGTCAGGGTTCGAGTTGATCCAGAGGTGGTGCGAGCTGATAGATTGCCACTTCGCGCTGATAGTTTATCGTTTCGAACTGATCATTTGACGATTGTTTTTGATAAAATATCGCTTCGAGCTGATCCTTTATCGAATATATTCGATAAGTCGACCCTTTGAATTGATAATTTATCAAATCGAAGCACCATTTTATCAGCTCGAACTACCTATGTAGGTGGTTCGAAGTACCTCGGGATCAACTCGAAGTGTGATGGTATCAGCTCGAACTATCTATACAGGTGGTTAGAACTGTGATTATATCAACTCGAATCCCCTCGGGATCAAATAGACAGATCATTATATCGACTCGAGCGGCATACAGTGTGTCACCACTTTTACTTTTTGAACTGAATTACATTAGACTACTTGAGGTTTTTTTCTAAAGGACAACTTTTTCCAAAAGGAGATATCAGGGCGGTCAATAACCATAACAAACAAAGGAATAAGAGCATGAGGCAGTCTAATCAACATCTCCCAGGTCCATTGGCTAAAAGAATTCCATAAAAAAGCCATATGAAAATGACCCACCAGTCTTGCCATAGCAGTTAGCCCTCCCCAGATAAATGCATATACCAAAGTAGCATAAGAGATTCTGGGAATAAAAATGGCTATAGCGACTACAAAATCCAGTATTCCTGCTATTTTTAGCATGGCATGAGCACTAGGCTCACTAATAGGTAAGGTGTTTAGGGTCATATCAATAAAGGTCCCTGGTCTTGGGTAGTATCCAATAGCATAAAGGCCATGACAACTAAACGTAAGTGCTATTGCAATAAGCGCAATCAAACGAATCTTTTTCAACTCTACAGAAGTAAATAATAGCATATATAATAGCACCGGGCAGATAAACTGAATTGTATATTCAAAAAACTGTCCTACATGCAAAAACTTCTCTTTACAATATAAAAGAGCCAAGATAAAAAGACCAAAACTTCCTCCGAGCAAAATGAATTTGCCTAGTTTTTTCATATCAGGTTTTAGACGTAAGGTAACAACCGCACAGAGGAGATAAAATACTCCTATCAATTTTATACAAAAAGAAGTGATACTAGCAGCAGAAGGACTGGTTACATATTCGTTCCAGGTGGTATCAAAAAGAGTTTCAATAACCCCTTTTAGGATACCTTCATCCCATAAAAAAGTTCTGTATGGAGCATCCCAAACAATATGCTGGTAGGCTCTACCTATAAAAATAACAAAAGCAGAAAGCTTTAAAACCGTAATCAATTTAGATCGTGAATCTGATGAATGTGTCATGGAGAGTTTGTGTAAATATTAATGTATTAAAAATAAGAAAAAAAACACTTTTAACAGCTGTCAGACAGCTATAAAAACAACGCTAAAGTTTAATTTTTATTTGCTTCCTCTCCATGTAATTAACTAATAATTAGCTCAAAGCAATTATCCCGATATCATATCTTGTTTAAAATTTGTTTTGTAAGTTTAAGCTTCTGTAACACATAATCATATCTTAACCATGAAAAACTTTTTACTTCTTGCATCTATGATACTACTCACACTCTCCTGTAAACAAGAAAACCCAAAAGAGAACACTGAAGAAAATACCAAAAAAATTGCTTCTACAGAAGACCAACTTATTGCCAAAGCAAAAGAAATTCACAATAAGGTAATCACACTAGACACTCATTGTGATATTAATGTAAAAAACTTTACAGATTCAATTAATTATACTCAGGATCTTACTTCTCAAATCACTTTGCCCAAAATGAAAAAAGGAGGATTAGATGTTGCCTGGTTTATTGTATATACGGGTCAGGACTCATTAACTCCTTCAGGCTATGAAAAGGCATATAAAAATGCAATATCAAAGTTTGATGCAATACATAGATTAGCAGAAAAAATTGCTCCTGATCAAATCGAATTAGCATTAACCTCCAGTGATGTTCGTAGAATTCATAAAACAGGAAAAAAAGTGGCTATGATTGGTATCGAAAATGGATATCCTATCGGGAAAGATATTAACAATGTAAAGAAATTTTATGATCTAGGTGCCAGATATATGTCGCTCTCACATAATGGGCATAGTCAATTATGCGACTCTAATACAGGCGAAGCCGATGGGGTTTGGTTACATAATGGATTAAGCGAGTTAGGGAAAGAAGTCATTTCTGAAATGAATAAAACAGGGATAATGATTGATGTATCACATCCTTCTAAAGAATCAATGCGCCAAATGATAGCACTAAGCAAGGCTCCTATTATTGCTTCTCACTCTTCTGCAAGAGCGCTATGTGATCATAGCAGAAACCTAGATGATGAACAACTACAGTGGTTAAAAGAAAATGGCGGCGTGGTACAAACTGTAGCTTTTACTTCATATCTAAACACTGAAAAATTCGAAAAAAGAGATAAAATAGAAGTAGAAATTGCCAAAGAGATTGCCGATTCTATGGGAGTTGACTGGTTAGAGCGAAAAGAAGTAACCAAGCTAAGTCTTGAGAAAAAAGAAAAGTATTACGACTTCTATACAAAAATGCTTACTATTCGAAAAGAAAAAGTAAAACAAATGGATAACCTTCCTCCCGCAGTAGATGTGATCGATTTTGTTAATCATATTGATTATATGGTTGAAAAAATAGGTATCGATCATGTTGGTATTAGTTCTGATTTTGATGGAGGTGGCGGAATCGAAGGTTGGAGTGATGCCTCTGAAACTTTTAATGTTACTCTGGAGTTAGTAAAAAGAGGATATACCGAAGCACAAATTGAAAAACTATGGAGTGGAAATTTATTACGCGTTCTAGACGAGGTACAAAAAGTTGCTAGAGAGCTTCAAAATCTATAAAAAACTAAAAGAGGGTATTTTTACATAAGAATTGACATTACAGTTCTTTTCATTCAAAACAAACAACTCCCTTAAAATAATTTAGCACCATTTTGTTCTATAGATCAAAATGGTGTTTTTTATAAAAAATCAAAGCACTATCTCTTCTAAAATAGATATATAATCCGATCTATTTGCAATAAAATCCAATTCTGAAACATCTACCACCTTGACATTAAATTCTGGTTGAGATTTTATAAACTGTAGATATCCTTTATTGATTTTATCCAAATAATCCCCTGGGATTTTTTGTTCATAGTCACGACCTCTTTTCTTGATATTTTCCAAAAGTCGTTCTGTATTTTGATACAGATATACATACAATCCTGGCTTGGTCAAATTTTTATACATCAAATCAAATACCTTTTTGTAAAGGGTAAATTCTTCTGATTGCAAAGTGACTTTTGCAAAAATCAAGGATTTAAAAACATCATAATCGCTTACTACAAAATCTTTAAACAGATCATACTGCGCGATATCATCTTGCAAACGCTGATATCGATCTGCCAAAAAAGACATTTCTAAGGGAAAAGCATAGCGCTCCATATCCTCATAAAATTTTGGCAAAAAAGGATTATCAGCAAAACGTTCTAGAATAAGTTTTGCATTAAACTCTTTGGCTATTATCTGTGCCAAACTTGTTTTACCAGCTCCAATATTGCCTTCTATAGTTAGATACTGAAATCTGGATAAATCATATTTATCTTTTGGATTAACAATCTTATCTGTGAGCAAGATTACTTTGGAGTCATCTGTAGTTTTTTCTAACAACTGCCCTACTGTTTGTTGTAATTTTGGATGCAACAAATCTCTTGCTATTTCTGCAAGTGGTATCAGAACAAATCTTCGATCTTGCATAGCCGGGTGAGGCACTGTCAATTTTTTTGTAGACATATCTCCTTCTGAAGAAAGAATAATATCCAGATCAATTGTTCTTGCTTCATACCCTGCTCCATCTGTTCTTATTCTTCCTAAAGAGTTCTCTATTTCTAAAAGAATATCCAAAACTTCTACTCCAGAAAGAAAAGTATGAACCGCAATACAAGCATTATAGAAATCATTACTACTAAATCCCCAAGCAGGTGTCTGATACACTCCAGAAACGGAAACTATATCTCCTATGGTTCTATATATTTCATTAACGGCATTTTGTAGAAAAAGCAAACGATTTTCAATATTACTGCCTAATGAAATATGAATAAGGTTAGGTGTTTTCAAGACTGGAATTATAAAAATTTATGATGTGGTGTATTCTACCGGAACAATATTGCGCAAAAGTAACCAAAGAATAACCAATCATAAAAATAAAACACTTCATTTATATTTTTGCCTTCCATTTTGTTCTAAATTTATATTTTAAAAGCGATACAATGCAATTCACAAAATCAATCATAACCTTCTTTATACTATCTTCATTGATGTCTTGTAACTTTTTTTCTAAAGACAAAAATCAAAAAGAAGAAGAAATACCTTTGGAGACTTATTTTGAAGGAGAAATAAAACTATCTGAATCTCGGGGGTATCAGGGTAGTCTATTTAAAATATACACCACATACCATATTTCTGAAAACAGAATAAAACGAGAACAAAAAGCCAAAGGTTTAAATGCTGTTTTTAATATGAAAAACGGGATTATTATTGATTTAACCACTGATAGTATAATCTTGTATTATTCTGATGTATTTCAAAAAAACAAACATACCCTTACGGTAAAAGAATATGACACCTAACTAAAAGCAAAAACACATTATCCTCAAGGTTTTTCTCCAATAGATGGTACGTTTACTCTTCTCGACAATATATATAAGGCTAATAAAACAGTAAAAGACTCATCTTCTATCCAAGGGTTTGATGTGGATTACAATTTATATATTGGCGATGTTTTTCAGCAAGAAATTTTTGATTCTAAAGACATAAAAATAAAACGGAATCTTTTAGAAATGTTATTCTACAGGCTTCCGAAAGAAATTAATTTTCCTTTATCTTCAGAGTTTAAGTCTACCATATCAAGTGTCAAAAACGATAGTATCATAACCAAAAGTGCGCAGCTAAAAGATAAGATATCAAAAGATCTCTTAAAAAACACTGACACTACTAATACTGATAAATTAATCAAAAACAAATGGCTTGACCTAGGGATCAAAATGTTTAAAAAAGGAGTAGACATAGCATTACACGCCACGCTAAAAACAGAAAGTTTTTCTGAACGTATCATCGAGCTACCAGAGTTCGCTATGCCCTCTGGAAAATTTAAAGAAATTGAGGATATTGATACTTTTTTCAGCAAACTACCTTCAGGAGGAGATTTTGATGATTGATAAAAGTAAAGACTATTATGCTATAAATATTTTATATGTGTAATTCTAGTTAAGACGATGTTCCTTCTTATTTTTGTCATTAATACCACAAAAACACTACCTTATTTTGAACGATGCTATTCTGACTTTAAAAGACAAACGTACTGCTTATCGTATATACCTAATTCTTGGAGCTCTTTTTATCTCATCATTAGTAGTTTCTAATCTTATTTTTCAAAAATTCTTTTACTGGGATTTTATGGGGATTTATACTTTTGAAATTTCTGTAGGTATCCTTCCCTACCCAATTACTTTTCTTATTACAGATATTATCAGTGAGATATTCGGAAAGAAAAAAGCAAATCAAATTGTTACTGCAGGTATTTTTGCCTCCTTCTTTTCACTACTTATTGTATATGTATCTTCATCAGTGCCCGCCACATCATGGTCTCCCATAAATGATGACATATTTAATCAGGTTTTTGGAGCAACGGTAATTGCTGTGCTCGCTTCAATGATGGCATATCTCTTTGCTCAGTATATAGATATTCAGGTTTTTCATTTTTGGAAACGTATCACCAAAGGAAAACACCTTTGGTTACGAAATAATTTCTCTACCTTTTCTTCTCAGCTAATAGACACGCTAACTGTTCTGCTACTGTTATGTTCTGCAGGTATAATTGATTGGGATCGCTTCGGGGTATTATTACTTAATGGTTTCTTGTTTAAAATATTGGTCGCCGCTCTAGACACACCAATTTTGTATCTATGCGTATATCTTATAAGAAAGCGTTTTGGATTACAACAAGGAGAAGAGTTAGCTTTAGAAATTTAAAATCTAACAAATAGTTAACTTAAAAAAAGTAAGATTGTATCTTTGTAAATCGTTACTTTATCTCAAAGTTATTTTATCATGAAGTGCACATAGTTAAAAAAGAGCAACTCTAAATAGAATCTTGACTATGCAAAATTCTATCTGAATATTGAAAAAACAATAAATCTAAAACAGATGAAAAAAGCCCTGAAAATTCTAGGAATTATCGTACTACTATTGGTTATAGCTCTTATTTCTATTCCTTTTTTATTTAAAGATACTATTCAGGATAAAGTACGGTATCTGGTTAATGAACATGTAAATGCGAAGGTAGATTTTGCAAATGTAGATATTAGTTTGATCAGAAGTTTTCCGCAAGCCTCTGTAGTAATCGATGAGTTATCGATTATCAATTATGCTCCGTTCGAAGGTGATACTCTGGCATATTCAAAAAGAATTGCTTTAGACATGTCTATTAACGAATTATTCAAAAGCTCTTCAGAACCTATTAGTGTTCAAAAAATAATAATTGACGAAGCCAACATTGCTGTTAAAACAGACTCTATTGGTAACTCTAATGTTGATATCGCCAAAAAACAAGAAGAAACCTCTAAAGATCAACCCGAAGAAGAAAGTAGCTCTTTTACTTTTGCACTGGATCATTATGAAATAAATGATAGTAAAATCTTATTCAAAGACGATACCAGCAAAACTTTGATGGAAATAACTGACCTTAATCATAGCGGTGACGGATCTGTATCAGGAGAGAAAATTATTTTGGATACCAAAACTAGTACAGAAGCGTCTTTAAGTCTGGATAACACCAAGTACTTAAACAAAAACAAACTGCAACTCGATGCCGAAATTGAGTTAGACCTAGAGAATCAACGTTATTCTTTTAAAGAAAACAAAGCACTGATTAACAGATTACCTTTAGAATTTACGGGATTTGTTCAATTATTTGAAAAATATACTGATGTAGACCTTAGCTTCAAAACTCCTTCTTCGGATTTCAAAAATTTTCTAGCGGTCATCCCTGAAGCTTATGTCAAAAATCTAGATGGTATAGAAACCAATGGTAACTTTTTGATTGATGGCACTATAAAAGGAAGGTCAGACGACACCTATATTCCAAAAATGAATATTAAAATCGCCTCTACTAATGCTTCTTTTAAATATCCCGACCTCCCTAAAGGTGTTAAAAACATAAATATCGATACCCAAATCATGAACGAGACGGGGCTAATCGATGATACCTTTGTTAAGATTGGCAATCTAACTTTTAAAATAGATCAAGATTCTTTTGCTGCAAAAGGTAGTTTACGCAATCTGACTAAAAACATGATTGTAGATATGATGCTAAAAGGAACCTTAAATCTTGCCAATCTAAATCAAGCATACCCATTACAACTAGAAGAAAAACTAAATGGAATTGTTAAAGCTGATATCAAAACTCATTTTGATATGCAATCTCTTGAAAAAGAACAATATCAAAACGTAAAAAGCTCAGGAACAGCCAGTATTTCTCAATTCACTTATGCGTCTCCGGATACTCCTAATGAAATAAAAATAGAAAATGCTAATGTAAGTTTTAACCCAGAAACGATTTCATTAGATAAGATGCAAGCCTCTACAGGAAGATCAGACATCGCTGCAACCGGAACGATTAATAATCTTATGGGGTTTTTATTTGCTAAACAGGATTTAAAAGGAAATTTTGATGTAAACTCTACAGTTTTTGCTGTAGATGATTTTATGGTTAGTGAGCAGGAATCTGAAAAAGAAATTGCTAATGGCGAAACCCAAAAAACAACTGAGGATGAAACGATGAGAATTCCTTCGTTTCTTGATGCTACCTTAAACTTTACTACTCAACAAGTTTTTTATGATAATCTGGAACTAAAGAACACTAAAGGAACTGTAAAAATCAAAGATGAAACTGCTTACCTAGAAAATGTTACTTCTAATATTTTTGATGGAGGCATGGCTCTTAACGGTAATGTTTCTACAAAATCCAAAATCCCTACATTTGATATGGCACTGGATTTAAGTAAAATTGACATAGTAAAATCCTTTAACAACCTAGAGTTAATAAAAGGACTAGCTCCTATTGCAAGCGCACTTACTGGTAACTTAAGTACTCAAATAAACCTAAACGGTAGTCTTAATGAGAGTCTTATTCCTATTTTGACCTCGCTGAAAGGAAAAGCACTTGCTGAGATCCTTAATGCTCAGGTTTCTACAACCAAAACTCCATTTTTATCCAGTTTAGACAATCAACTCAATTTTATTGAAATTGATCAATTAAATCTAAAAGATATCAAAACCAACCTAAGTTTTGATGATGGAAAAATTAACGTAAAACCATTTGAATTTGACGTAGAAGGAATTAAAATCACCGCTGGAGGAAATCATAGCTTTGAACAAAATATGAATTACAATATCAAACTAGATGTTCCTGCAAAGTATTTAGGTAGTGAAGTGGGAAGTTTGATGTCGCAGCTTGATGAAAAACAGGCCAACACGATGACTGTAGGCTTACCCATTGGAATCTCAGGGAATTTTAAAAATCCAAAAATTAACCTAAACACAGGTCAGGCTGTAAAACAACTAACACAACAAATAGTCAATCAACAAAAAGAAAAGGTTAAAGGAGAACTTGTTGGCAAAGGTCAAGAGGTACTAACCGATCTATTAGGAGGATCTAAAAAGAAAACAGATTCTACAACAAACTCTTCTAGCAATACTGAAGAAACGCTAAAAAATACTGCAAAAGATATCTTAGGTGGTTTTCTGGGAAGAAAAAAGAAAAAAGACTCTACAAAAACAAAAAATTAAGTAAAAGACATCAAAATTATACTCGAACAAGGTATATAGCCATCTTGTAACAAAAGCCATTTACTGTACAATAAATTTAGTAAAGCTGGGTTAACAATTTAGTAATCTTATGACCGTAATAAAACATGCATATAGTCATAATTTTATCATCAAAACTAAACCCCGTTGTTATGAAATTGAATACCCCCACCCTGATTCTTTTTTGTTTATTTCCTTTATTTTCATTCTCGCAAATAGAAACAACTGACAATCAAATGAAATGGATCAAAGGATGGACATGCTTTAACCCTAACCAAAAAGAATATCCAGAGCCCGAAGAAGTACTTCCTAATATCATTGATCGAGATTCTTACTTAAAAAATGACGTTACCTATCTAATGTCTGGAAATGTTTATGTCACCAATAATGCTACCCTAACAATACAAGAAGGTACTATTATAAGATGCGACACAGAAAAGACCGCTAGCTTATTAATAACAAAAGGTTCCAAATTAATTGCAAGAGGCACAAAAGGACTTCCGATTGTATTCACCTCAAATGAACCAAGAAAATCTAGAAAATCAGGAGATTGGGGAGGTATTGTAATTGCAGGGTCTGGAAAAATCAATTCGCCCTCAACCTCTAAAACCATAGAAGGCAATTTCTTACCTCAATATTCATCCTATGGTGGTACCCAAGAAAATGAACTGACTACAATACTATCATACGTAAGAATTGAATTTGCAGGAAATAAAATTAATCAATCCAAAGAGTTAAATGGATTATCACTATATGCCTTGGGAAGCAATTCTATAATCAATAACATTATGATTAGTTACTCGGCAGACGATTCTTTTGAGTGTTATGGAGGTAAAAGTAACCTACATAACTTAATCTCTTATAAAGCAAAAGATGATGATTATGATTTCACTTTAGGATATCAGGGAGAATTAGATAATATTCTGGCAATAAGACACCCTTACATAAGTGACATAAGTGGTTCTTATGCTATAGAAGCAGATGGCTATGATAAAAAAGAAGGTTTTCTTGATTTAAAATCATTGTCCGATATACATATCAAAAATGCAACAATCATAAACCTTTCTAACAATAGCAATTACCAACATACAACTGCGGCGATTTCTGCCAAAAACAGAACTAGGCTTAATCTTACAGATTCTCGTATATCCGGTTTTGCAAATGTTGTAAAATTTGACAAGACATATCAATCGTATTCTGACCTTAAAAATTACTTTTCATTAGAAAATAGTGTTTTTAATGTACATAGTAAAACAGTATTAACACAATATGAGTCTGAAATAAATACAGATCAATTACTAAAATACAACATGTATACAAACTATTTTAGAAGTGCTAATGATTTGTTTACTGACCCTAATGATGAAAAAAATCCAAAATTCACATTAAAAGAGTCAGAAAATTATACTGTAATGCAGTAAATTTGGATATTTCCACTCAAAATCATCATCATAATGAAATTACTTAGTATCATTTTTTTTTCTCTCTTTATTACGAACCTTAGCTATTCGCAAACAAAAAAGAATGTTTTTTTTGATCAACAAGCTTTAATCAATAAGTTTCATACCATAGACGAATTAGAAAACTTAAAAAAAGGAGAACTTATTAAGTTATATGCAGATCGTGTTAATGAAATAATGACAGTTTTACCGTATCTAGCGCTAACCAATGAAGCTGGTGTGAAATTATCTGATATAGGAATAAAAGAAAGCTCTGATCATTTAAAATCACTTAACAAGTATCATACTACGACATTAGAAAGCGTTGAAAGTACAGGTACTATAATTTCAGACTTTATCCCTTATGCTGATACCGAAAAAATTATATGGGCAATTTTATACTTTGAAGAAATAATTAAAAAAATCAGGATCGGAGCCAACGGAAATTTCTAAAACATTTCGTCTACCTAACACTACTACACACAAAATCAGCTCACTACAAAGTAAGCTGATTTTTTATTCTATTTGATGTAAGAAAAATACCTAATAACTACATAAAAAAGGTCACTTATACGCATTACATCGTTTTTTTTAGTTATAAATCAGTAAAAACGAACAATTTTATTCATAAATCTACACCAAAATATAGGGGGAAACGCCCCATTTTCGGCAAAAACCAAAAATAAACACCAAATTTTGCCTAACAATTTACTTTTACGGACAAACATTAGTTAATTTTTTGATTACCAAGCAAGTAAAAAATTGAATATGTAGGAATTTTACTTATAAAATTTTATTAATTTAAGTTAAAATGTCGACAAACCTACAAAGTTTACGGTAAACACGTAACCAACTTTACCTAAACTCTTTTATCTTAGTAATCCCAAAAATTGGAGAGAAAGAAATTTCTTCCAAAAGTTTAACCCCGAAAATAAACTACTTATGAAAAGATGTTCTCTATTAACAGCTTTTATTTTATTATTTACCTCTATAGCTTTTGCTCAAGATTTTAATGAAAATAATGACAGATGGATTAAAGGGTGGACAGATTTTGTGCCAAACAAAACAGATTACCCTAAAGCTGAAGAGAAGTTACCTAACATTATTTCTGAACACACCTATTTAAGAAATGATGTTACCTATTCTATATCTGGTGATGTGTATGTAACCAATGGAGCATCATTAACAATCCAGGAAGGAACAGTAGTACGATGTGATTATGAAAACCCAGCTAATCTTATAATTACTAGAGGGTCTAAATTAATTGCTGCTGGATCCAAGGCGTATCCTATTGTTTTTACATCAAGTAAAGCTCCCAAATCAAGAAACAGCGGTGATTGGGGTGGTATAATTATTGCCGGATCGGGAAAAGTAAATACCGTTTCAGGAAATGGTATCATCGAAGGAAACTATAACCCTCAATATTCTGTATACGGAGGGAATCAAATAGATGAAGAAACAACAATATTAAGATACGTAAGAATCGAATTTTCTGGTAATTCTACAAAAAGAGCGGTTGGTTCTAATGGATTATCTTTATACGGAATAGGAACCTCTTCTATAGTAGAAGATATCATGGTAAGTTATTCTGGTCAGAATTCGTATGCCATTAAAGGAGGAAAAAACAACATGAGAAATCTAGTTTCTCTTAAAGCACAGGGAGATGATTATCAAATTTCTGAAGGTTTTAAAGGCATTTTAAACAATGTTCTGGCCATTAGACACCCTTTTATCAATAGCTCAAAAGGATCATATGCTATAGATGTAAATGGTTTTAATAAAGAACTTGGATATATTAAACCTAGTGCAGTTACAGATGTTACCATTACCAATGCGACGCTGGTAAACTTATCTGACAAAACCAATTACCAACACACCACAGCTGCAATTTCTGCATCAAACTCAGCTATGACTTATATCCACAATTCTAAAATTTCGGGATTCTCTGATGTAGTAAAATTTGACAATTCGTATACATCACTTGCCGTAATGCAAAAAGCGTTTATGATGGACAATAGTTTTTTTAACATTCATGGCAAAGGCATCAGCTCTAGTCTCAAAGGAATTGATGGGACTTTGGATATTTTGAAATATAATAGATTTACTGAAAACTTTGTAGGAGTAAATGATTTATTTAATGATCCAAAAAGTGCAATTGCTCCAAAATTCCACTTAAAACAATCCTTAAATAATTATATGGTTATGCAATAACTAAAATTAAGTATAAACCTCTCAAACTTTAATATCGATTAATAGTCAGTCTTATGTCAAAAATATCATCCTATTTAATTTTTTTTCTAACAACAAGTATAATTTTCGCTCAACAAACAAATGAAGCTATCTTTTTTACACAACGAGATCAAATAAATAAATTTCACACCATTAATGATTTACAAGCTCTCAAAAAAGGAGAACTAGTAAAACTATACCAGGATAGGGTTGAAGAAATCATAACAACACTTCCTTTTTTATCCCTTACACATGAAGCCAATGTTCGATTAAGCGATATTGGCATCAAAGAAGATTCTAGACATCTTAAAATCTTAAGACACAATACAGAATCCACTCGTAAAAGTTTGGAAACTACAAAAACTACTATTGAAGAGTTAGTACCCTACGCTGATACCGAAAAAATTATCTGGACTATTCTTTATTATGAAGAAATCATAAAAAAAATGAGGATAGGTGTTAATAGTAATTTCTAAAAATTAATTTGATAACGTGTTTTAATTATCATATTTACTTAGGGTTAGAAGCGGCAAATGCCGCTTCTATGCTTTTATAATCTTAAATTTGTAAGATTATTTAGCTTACAACTACTAAATCTTTATGACTTCATTAGCCCTATATCTTATATTAGGAATTCTCGTGGCTATAATTGGTGCTATGCCTCTAGGCGCTGTTAACTTAGCCGTTATAAACACAACGATTAAAGAAAATATTAAAAAAGCCTCTTATATAGTTATTGCAGCTGGCATTGGGGAAGTGTTTCTAGCTTTTTTTGCACTCCACTGCAGTCTAGAATTATCTAATTTCTTCCAAGAAAATCAATGGATCCAAATCATATTTATACTACTCTTCTTTAGTATTGGCATATATTTTTTACTCTTTAAAAGTAAATTAAGTGGTAAACCCAAGTCCAAAAGGATCAAATTAACAAGCTCCAAATTTCTCACTGGTTTCTCTTTGGCACTTTTGAACCCTCCAGTAATTATCTATTGGATCCTCGCAATTTCCTTAATTAACAAATATATCTTTGAGCTTACCACCAAAAACTCGGTTACCTCACTTATTTTTTTCTTTCTAGGAATCTATTTAGGAAAAGTCGTCACTTTATACCTTTATAGTCAATGGGGTAACAAAATAGCCCAAAAACAAGGTAATTCGCAAGCCAGACTTTCTAAAATTATCGGAATTGCTTTGGTGATACTTTCAATCTTTCAGGGCATTAAAATCCTCACAGAATAACATACGATTACCTACCAAAATACCATTTTTTTAAACATTTATACAAGTAATATTATCCTAATCAGCCTATCTTTGCCTCATACCTATAAAAATTATTTTGCAGTGACTAAAGAAGACCTCAATTCAAAACTAAGACTATCAAAAGAAGAAATGCAGCAATATGGCTATAAGATCATAGACCATATTGTAGATCATTTTGAAACTCAAAGCTCAAAGAAACCAGTCACAATTGCCTCTAGAGAAGAAATGGACTCGTTACTAACAGAACAGATCCCTAACGATCCGGCTCCGGCTAATGAAGTTTTGGATTTTGTAATGGATCAAATCATTCCTAATAGCAATATTGTTTCTCACCCAAAATCTTATTCTTTTGTACCTGGTCCAAGCAACTATATAAGTGCTATGGCAGACACAATTGCAACAGGATTTAATATATTTTCTGGAGGATGGGCTGCTTCTCCTGCAGCTGCAGAGCTAGAAATTGTAGTAATGCATTGGTTGCTCAAGATTTTTGGGTTTCCGACGAAAAAGGGAGGTGGTATATTTACTAGTGGTGGCTCTATGGCTAACCTTACTGCATTAGTAACTGCCAGAAGAATAAAATGTGGGCAAGATTTTTCTAAAGCTGTAATTTATCTATCCGATCAGGCACACTCTTCAAACATAAAAGCAATCAAGGTAATTGGCTTTAAAAAAGAGCAAATTCGTCTTATCCCTACAGATCTTGAGTTTAAAGTAGGACTAAATAAGCTAAAAAATGTAATTGCCAAAGATCGCCTCGAAGGTCTACAGCCTTTTTGTATAATTGCATCTGCAGGAACTACAAATACCGGAACTGTAGATCCAATGGATGAAATTGCAGACATATGCCAAGAAGAAAACCTATGGATGCATGTAGATGGAGCTTATGGCGGAGCATCAATTCTAACCAACAAAGGGAAAAAGCTTTTAAAAGGAATCGAACGAGCAGATTCCTTAACGGTAGACCCCCATAAGTGGTTTTTTCAGCCATACGAAATTGGATGTTTATTAGTTAAGGATCATAATTGGCTAAGTAGTACTTTTAGTGAAAAACCAGAATACCTCAGAGACATAGAGGGTAATGAATCTGAAATAAATTTTTATGATCACGGTATCCAGTTAACTCGTCGTTTTAGAGCTTTAAAGTTCTATATGTCTCTAAAAACATTTGGTCTTTCATCTTTTAAGAAAGCTATACAATATAACATAGACCTTGCTGAGCAAACTGAAAAAATCTTAAGAAAAAGTACGTATTGGGAAATTACATCTCCTGCAACGCTTGCTATTATAAATTTTAGATATCACCCCATCGGGAAAGATCTTTCTGAAAAAGAACTAGACCATATTAATCAGAACATCTCTAAAAAAATTGTTGCATCCAGAGAAGCTCTATTAGTAACTACTGTTTTACAAGGACAGGTTGTATTAAGAATGTGCCTTATAAACCCACGAACAACAATTGAAGATATTAAAGACACCTTGCAACAATGCGAACTGTACGGCAAAGAAGAATTAGAAATATTACAAAAATAAATACGAATTAAAGTATTGATATACTAACGACATATCCTTCATTATTTCTAACATTAAAAACTGTATTATCTTCAAAAATAAGATACTGTCCTTTGATTCCTTTAAGAACACCTGAGTACTCAGGTGTTTTTTCTAGATTAAGGCTTTTTAATTTATTAGGATATTGAATTACCGGAAAACGAAGCTGAGTCTCTTTTCCGTTTTCAATAAAATACTCTTTTACCTCTTCAGGAATAAAATCCTTAAGCTTGTTTTTATATTCGATTAGGTTTTCGTCAACTATTTCATTTTTAAGCATAGTACGCCAGTTAGTCTTATCTGCAACCTTTTCTTTTAACGCTACCTCTGTAATACCTGCCAAATAACGATTAGGAACCTCAACAACCTCTATAGCCTCATGTGCTCCCTGATCTATCCATCGTGTAGGCACTTGAGATTTTCGAGTTACGCCCACCTTAACATTACTTGAATTTGCCAAATATACTATATGAGGTTGGAGCTGTGCTTTCTTTTCAAATTCTAAATCCCTGTCTTCAATATCCAAATGTGCGGTACTTAGTTCTGGTCGCATTACCCAATCCCCTACTTGAGGTTGATTGTAAAAATCATCATAGCAATATCCCTGTCTGAATATTTTTTTATTCTCACCACAAGCAAGACATTGATACTCTACAAATTCTATCCTTATTCTTTTGTTTAATAGCTGATTCATTTGTATAAAATCAGACTCAAAAATTAAATAGTACTGAATAGGATCTCCTATTTCTGTCTGCATCTTTGTAAGTACTCCTTGATATTGCATATTATTTTTTTATATAATAATCTAATCAGTAGAATGTGATTATTTTTAGTATTTTAGTTTTTAATTGTCAACAGCCAAAATAATGTACACCGGTTCTGTTATAAAATAGGGGTCAAAATAAAGTTATTTTTTTCATTTTTAGCATACTATTATTTCTTACCAGTATCTTTATTATTAAAGAAAGAGAATTGAAAAAATAAACAAGCAGACTTACCTTACCTTATGACAAATTATGGCAACCCATTATTTGTGCCTAAATATACATCAAAAAAATGCCAATCCCCTTAGTAAATTCAATAGCCAGCTGGTTCTTAAAAAAACGCTTTCATCAAATGGAACTTTTTCTTAAATACCCAAATGAGGTTCAGCTAGAATTACTACATGTGCTATTAGACACAGCTAGAAACACTGAGGTTGGAAAAAATTATGATTTTGCAACTATCAGCAATTATGAAACCTTTAAAGAACGAATCCCAATCAGATCTTATGAAGAATATGAATCTATGATTGAAAGAAGTCGTTTGGGAGAACATAATATTTTTTGGCCTACTCCTATCAAATGGTTCGCCAAATCCAGTGGCACTACAAGCGCAAAGAGCAAGTTTATACCCGTAAGCGAAGAATCACTGGAAAATTGCCATTTTGCGGCAGGCAAAGATCTTTTATGTATGTACCTCAATAACAATGAAGACTCAAAACTTTTTACAGGAAAAAGTCTTCGATTGGGCGGAAGTAAAGAATTGTATAAAGAAAACGGAACCTCTTTTGGAGATCTATCCGCTATAATAATAGATAATATGCCATTTTGGGCGGAGTTTAGCTCTACACCAAATAACGAAATCTCTTTAATGAGTGATTGGGAGTATAAAATGAAAGCTATTGTTAACGAAACTATTCAGGAAAATGTAACAAGCCTAGCAGGTGTTCCTTCCTGGATGTTGGTATTGCTTAATCAAGTACTCGAAACCACAGGAAATGAAAATCTTTTTGAAATCTGGAATAACCTTGAAGTATATTTTCATGGGGGAGTAAATTTTAATCCGTATAGAGATCAATACAACAAGATTTTACCTCGAGATTCCTTTAAATATTACGAAATATATAACGCTTCTGAAGGTTTTTTTGCTATACAAGACCTTAATAATTCTTCAGAATTATTATTAATGCTCGATTATGGCATATTCTATGAGTTTATCCCTATGGATTCTTATGGCAGCAATGATGAAAAGGTAATCCCATTAAGCGAAGTAGAAGTCAATAAAAACTATGCTGTTATTATAACCACCAATGCTGGTTTATGGCGTTACAAAATTGGGGATACTGTACGTTTTACATCCATAAACCCATATAGGATTAAGGTATCTGGCAGAACTAAACACCATATTAATGTTTTTGGTGAAGAGCTTATCATCGAAAATGCCGAAGAAGCTTTAAGAAAAACCACCAATGCCACAAATAGCGAGATAATTGATTACACTGTGGCTCCAATTTTTATGAAAGGAAGAGAAAAAGGAGCACATGAATGGATTATTGAATTCAAAAAAGCCCCAGAAAGTATTAAAGAATTCACACATATTCTGGATCAAAACCTACAACAAGTCAATAGTGATTATGAAGCAAAACGGTATAATGACACAACACTTAACATTCTTCAAATACAAGAAGCCAGACCCAATTTGTTTTATGATTGGCTGAAAAAAAATGACAAACTTGGGGGACAACATAAGGTTCCAAGGTTATCTAATACCAGAACATATATCGAAGAACTGCTCCAATTAAATAAAATTGGCACTTATTCTTCTAATTAGAACGATAAACACTTTTGCATAATTTGACTTTTTAAGGCAAAAAACGAAGTAATAAACTGATTTTTTTACGGTTAAACCGTAAAAAAATTATGTAAGAAATACCTTTTTTCGTAAGATATCTAGTATTTCATCGTTCAAAAAAAGCGTTTGATCTAAAAAATATAAAATCATTTTTTAGCCTCTACTTTTCATATTAAATTTGTTACCAGTTAGTTACAAACATGACAAAGCCCCATAATATGAAAACTACGATATCTTGCATAATCTTATTATTTCTAGCTACAGGAATTAGTGCACAAGAAATCAAAACCACAAATCAAATAGATGAAATAGCAGTCGTAACAGAAAAGACTATCGCTACTACTTCTACAACCAAGGCTTTAACAACTGAAAATACAATAGAGGATGATATGTGCTATAGTGAGATATCAAAAGTAACATTTTATGAAGCTTTGATTCGTCAAAATGACTTACAACAAGTACATCCTAAAAACAATAAACTTGTAGTAAAAACTACAGAAAATTTGATTACCAGCAAAAAAAACAGAATATCATATTCTGAATAGAAGAAGTAAAGTAAGCGTTCGGTAAATCGCATCTTATATAACATTCTTCCAGTTTCTAGTTTTGCGATATGCAAAAAGAAAAGACCTAAAGAAAGAAAGAGATAAACTCTATTCTCAGGAACTGGCGAAAAAAAAATCTTTGAGTTTAAAATCACACAGAGAAAAACATGGTATCAATTATGATATTATAAAATACTGGAACAGGCAATATAGCCTTGATTTTCCAGAACCTAAGAAAACAGTTTCAAAAAAAGGAACTTGTTTTTAATTCCAGTAGAAGTTTCAGAACCTATAAAAGAAGAAATTGTTTTCAAAAAGGAACCCATTAAGATCCATTATCCTAATGGTCTTTTCTACAATACCCTTCTGATATCTGCAAAAAAGAACCAAAAATCCTAATCACCCTTTTCTGATGTTTGGGCATACTACGACTCACAGGTTTTATTTGTACAGTAAGTCAGCTGATATGAGAAAAAGGTTCAGTGCTCTTTGTAGTTTGACACAAAACGATCTATCCTCCTCTTCTACAGATGGTTATGTATATTTTTTCCAATAAAACCCGTGATAAAGTAAAGTTAATTCATTAGAGTGGTAATAGTTTTATTATGTATTACAAGCGATTAGAGTCTTGTATTTTTGAGATTCCCTATTATGATCAGCAAAGAGGAAGTATTTCTTTAAGTTACTCCTAGTAGGCAAAAAAAGTGTACCAACAGAATTAGTACAAGAGTATAATGGCACAATTCAAACCGATGATGGATATTCTGGGTATGTAAACCTAAGTACAAAAGGCAACATTACGCCATTCGTTTGTATGGCACATGCCAAAAGATATTATAAAAAAGCACTGAATGGGGATGCATTCAGTGCCAGTTACCTATTGGAGTATATTCAAAAGCTATATACTATTATTGGTCGCTAAACGCTACAATTAGAAAGAAGAATGTTTAGAAACACGATTCATTAGGAACTTGGGTTAACACCAAGCTCTATTTTATCTTTTAGTAGCGTTTAGAAAAAGTCTATTGTTAGTCAAGATATACACTACCAATCACACCACCTCTATCTCGACACCAGCGTTCACCACCACGGTCTACTGAGTCTTCTGATTCTGCAGGTGCACTAAATGATTCTCCATTACCACAAATTACTAAACCATGCCCACCTGCATTGATTTTTGATAATAATTCCTTGTCAATTTTATACTTAGAAAAGTTTTTTAAATACATAAAATGTAATTTTAAAATGTTATTGAATAATTATTTAATTATAAGTAGTTAACATCGAACTTTTTCCCCAATAATTTATATTAACTGTTTGTTTCCGGAATTTATAAGTTAATATAATTATTTTGCTTATTTAAAGTTAAGCAATGTTAACACCTACGCCTTGATAAATTAATATATATGATAAACCTTTTTATAATCAACAACTACTAATTGATTGAGATTAGAACTGGGTGCAGAACCTTTATAACAGGTTTCTGATCTATGATCACATATCCGTGCCCCACCAACTATTTTTTTGTTGATCTTTACTTAACGTTTTTCCGAAATCTAAAATCGATTTTTCCATCATATATATTAATAATTTGATACTACAATATATTTAGTGTCGTCTGTTGTTTTACGACTAAAACTTATATGTATCCACCTTGTAGAAGATGGTGTGAATGTATACCTGTATTGAGTAATTTTGAGAGCTAATTTATTTATAAAGGGTAAGTTTTTTAAGGTGCTCTGGTTAGCATTTATAAATTTTACCTTATCGATTTATAAATTTTAACCTTCGTTTTTATAATTAGGTTCTTTTTTGTAATTGCCCGGATAACTGCTTTTTTGAAGTTTTTTATTCTTTGTAAGTTTGTTCATTAAATATACATATCCTTTTTTAATCTACTTATATATGAAATGGATTGGTTTATTTATAACATTAATATTCTATATCCCTTCATTACACGCAACATTCCAATTACAAACCGAACAGAAAATTGTTGATACAGATTCATTTGAGTTTAAGGTAATATTAAAATACTGGTATATAATTTGACCAAAAGTAGATATCAATCCAGAACTCGTGTTTCTCATAGCTATATCAATACAATACAACAAAAGAGGGATTAATAACATCAATAAAAACATTTTGCCCCATCTAGTGATTTCTTGTTTTGCACTTACGCCAAATTGAATAGCAGCAAAAAGTTGTATTAGGACTAAAAAAAGGAAAGCAAAAGAAATATCAAATGGGACCGAAAATAATTCTAGGAATACGAATACGGAATAAACATATTAGCTTATTAACCCAAAAAAACACCTTAATAGTATTAAGGTGTTTTTTTGGGTTAATAAGATCTCTAGTTAAAAAACAAAGATCTGATATTTTAAGGATTACGAAACAGCCTTAAGTTTTTTAATTGTGAACTTATTTAGCTTCTTTTCGGCGTAGTCTTTTGTTACTCTAAACTCTGTCTCAGAACTTTCTGGCATTTCATACATCGCATCCGTAAGAATTGCTTCACAAAGCGATCTAAGTCCTCTGGCACCTAATTTATACTCCATTGCTCTTTCTACAATATACTCTAATGCACCATCAGTAATAGAGAAAGCAATATTATCCATTTCAAACAGTTTTTTATACTGTTTTATGATAGCATTCTTAGGAGATGTAAGTATTGACCTCAAGGTATCTGCATCCAAAGGGTTCATATACGAAAGTACTGGAAGTCGACCTATTATCTCAGGGATCAATCCAAAATCCTTTAAATCTCTCGGGATAATATATTGAAGCAAATTATCTTTTTCTATAACATCTTCACTTTTAGAAGCACTATATCCAACAGCTTGCATATTGAGTCGCTTTTGAATAATTTTTTCGATACCATCAAACGCTCCTCCTGCAATAAAAAGAATATTCTCTGTGTCTACTTCAATAAACTTCTGATCAGGGTGCTTACGACCTCCTTTTGGCGGAACATTTACTACCGTACCTTCTAATAGCTTAAGCAGTGCCTGTTGGACACCTTCTCCAGAAACATCTCTGGTTATACTTGGATTATCGCTTTTACGAGCTATTTTATCTATCTCATCGATAAACACAATACCTCTTTGCGCCTTTTCTAGATTATAGTCTGCTGCTTGTAACAATCGAGTAAGAATACTCTCTACATCTTCTCCTACATAACCCGCTTCGGTAAGCACAGTTGCATCAACAATAGCTAGAGGAACATTAAGCATCTTAGCAATAGTTTTTGCCATCAATGTTTTACCTGTCCCTGTTTGCCCAACCATAACGATATTACTTTTCTGAATCTCAATATCATCTTCCGTTTTTGGTTGTAGTAAACGTTTATAATGATTATATACTGCTACAGACATTATTTTTTTTGTAAACTCTTGCCCAATAACATAATCATCCAAAAATTTCTTGATAGCCATTGGTTTACGCAGCATTAACTCACTACTAAGCTCTCCTGTTTCTTCATCTTTAGCTTCTTCAACAACAATCCCATGCGCCTGTACAATACAACGGTCACAAATATGAGCATCTAATCCCGCAATAAGTAGGTTTGTCTCAGGCTTTTTTCTCCCACAAAAAGAGCATTCTAAATCTTCCTTGGCCATAGTTATTTAATTTCAATTTCATAAAAATCTTCCTTGTTCTTTATCTACAACAAGAAAAATCATATCATTCTCTAGTCAAAATTTCATCAATCATCCCGTATTCAAGTGCTTTATCAGCTTTCATCCAATAATCTCTATCACTATCCTCGTATACTTTATCGTAGGTTTGCCCAGAATGTTTGGCTATAATTTTATATAATTCTTCTTTTAGTATCAAAATCTCGCGAGCCGTAATTTCGATATCACTTGCCTGCCCTTGCGCTCCTCCTAATGGTTGATGAATCATCACTCTACTATGAGGCAATGCAGAACGTTTCCCTTTTTCTCCAGCACATAACAACACAGCTCCCATAGAAGCAGCCATACCAGTACATATAGTTGCTACATTTGGTTTTATAAATTGCATAGTGTCGTAGATACCCAATCCTGCATAAACACTCCCTCCAGGAGAGTTAAGATAAATCTGAATATCTTTTGAAGAATCTACACTTTCAAGAAACAACAACTGAGCCTGAACAATATTAGCAACCTGATCATTGATCCCAGTTCCTAAAAATATAATGCGATCCATCATTAATCGTGAGAAAACATCAAAAATGGCAACATTCAATTGACGTTCTTCTATAATATTCGGAGTAAGCCCAACCGGATACATACTACTAATAATCTGATTATAATAATTACTATTAATACCCTGATGCTTTGTAGCGTATTTTTCGAATTCTTTTGCGTAATCCATATCTTTATTTTCTGAATTTTTATTGATAAAAAAAGCGTTAACCTAAAGATAGTTTAACGCCCTAAATATAAGTATAAATTCCTTAGAAAATTACAACATTAATTATTTGTAAACTTCTTTTATGAATTCATCAAAGCTAACCTCTTTTACCTTTAGCTTTGCATTTTCTTTATAATAATTAAGCAATTTTTTGCTCATTAATTGTTCAGAAATCCTTTTTACCTCATCCTGATTTGATAATATCCTCGCAGCAATATCTTCCAGCTCTTTATCTTCTGGAGAGTTTTGCCCAAATTGAGCCATTTGACCCTTGATCAAATCTTTAGCAAAATCTTTTAATTCATCAAAAGTTACCTGAAGGTTATTATCATTAATTATTTTACCTTCTATCAATTGATAGCGTAATCCTTTTTCACTTTTTTCATACTCGTCCTTTGCCTCATCTTCTGTCAAAGGTTGTTCTCCAGTAGCACGAATCCATTTTTTTAGAAATTCGATAGGAAGATCAAAATTAGTGTTTTCTAGTACGTTCTCGGTGATATCGTTCAGCAATTGCTGCTCTGATTGTTGCTCGAACTGGCGCTCAGCATCTTCTTTAATCTTCTCTTTAAGATCAGAAACTGTTTTTATAACTCCAGGTCCATATAATTTATCAAACAACTCTTGATCTAAATCTGCTAGTTCTTGAGTATTTACTTCTGTTACAGTAAAAGTCACTTCTATATTAAGATCTTGCGCATCATCATTGCTAATCTTTAAAGCACTAACTAAATCATGATCATCATTAAACAATCCTTTTGTCTTTAGAGTGATAACATCTCCAACCTTAGCTCCTATAAATTTATCAAGATTCTTCTTCCCTTTAATTTTATCTAAAGAAACAGTAAATGGATTATCGATTTCTTTTTCTTCGTTAACAAAAGATCCTGCTATCAAATCATCCTTTTCGGCAACATCCTTAGGAATAAGCTTACCATATTGTTTTTGGATAGTTTTGATTTGATTATCAATCATCTCATCATTGGCTACAATCTTATAATGAGTGATTGCTTTTTTACCGTTAAGTTTAACTTCAAATTTTGGTGCCAATCCAAGCTCAAATTCGAAAGAGTAATCATCTGTATCCCAGTCAAAATTTTCTTGTTCTTTTGGCAAAGGATTACCAAGAACATCTAATTTTTCTTCTGTAAGATACTTATTTAATGCATCTTGTAACAGTTTGTTAACCTCATCCACCAAAACAGCTTTTCCATATTGCTTTTTTACCAGCCCCATAGGAACATGACCTTTTCTAAAACCTGGAATGTTAGCATTTTTGCGATAATCGCTAAGGATTTTATCAACCTTATCACTATAATCTTCTTTAGTGATATCAACGGTTACTACTGCATTTAATTCGTCTAATTGCTCTTTTGAAATATTCATTATCTCTGCGTTTACTACTAAAAATTGGGTTGCAAAAGTAATACTTTTTTATATCACAACAAATTTTTAACTCCTTGAAAAACAGCAAGCGTTACATTAATTTTTATCTTTCTTCAAAATAGAATGCAGTATCGATTGAAATATAGACAACAATATACTAAAGATCAGTGCCCACAACCAGCCATCTACGCTAAATCCAGCTATAAAATAATCAGCAAGTAAAATTATTGCCGAGTTGATAACTAAAAGAAATAACCCCAAAGTAACTATTGTAGCGGGTAAGGTCAAAACAATAAGAAGAGGTTTTACAATTGCATTTAAAATTGCCAAAACAACAGCAACAATTAAAGCACTCATATAATTATCCACTCCTACTCCCGGAAGAATTTTAGCCAAAATAAGTACTGCTACAGCACTTAAGACAAGTTTAAGTAAAAAGTTCATAACTCAAATATAATCTTTATCTTAATCAATAAAAAAAACCTACTGAAAAACAGCAGGTCTTTTTATTACATATATTTTACTCTTTTTAGTTCACTTCATTACTAGCAGTAACCGTACCATAATCTCCTGGATTAACTTTTGGAAATTTTGCTCCATAAGTTTCCTCTAAGGCTTCTAATATCGCATTGGCAGCCAAAGCATGCCCTCTAGGGGTTGGATGAATCCCATCTAAAGAAAATCCACCTCCAGATGCAAATGTTGAAGTTACCACCCCTCCATCAAAAGGAATACCTCCTCCTGCTACACGAGACAATAAGGCTTTTGCACTCACAAACGCCAATCCATTAGCACTTGCAATAGCTCTGATTGTGGCATTATAAGAACTCTGAGCATTAGAAATTGCTGTTTGCTCAGATGGGACCAACACATATTGATCTTCTAATGGCAGAGTAACTCCTTTTACAGATAATTGTCCTGCCATTTCTTGAGACACCCCTAAACCAACTAATTCTGCCACTCTATCCGTATCCAACTGTCCAATAACACTTGAACTTGTAAGCACTAATAAATCAGAAGAAGTTGCCTGTCTAGCTTGCCCATATTGAGCAGCTACAACAGGAGCCAAAGGACCAAAAACTGGAGTAATTGCAACAGTTAAATCTGCCGTTATATCTATTAATGACTCATCTTTAACAACTACTGGACTAGCTGTAGTAGTAGAAAACTCTATAGATCGCTCAGGAACTCCCAGAGCTGCAAATGCCAAATTTAATTGACCATAAGTAGCATTTAGAGTTGGTATCTGAGGTCCAAAATTAGGATCTAACGGACTTAATGGTGCATGTGGTACCGTAGTAAAGAAAGGTGCAGAAGTTATATCCGGAATATCAAGCAGAATTCCTTCTGTTTCACCTGCAACAAGCGCTGTCACCAAATCATTATAAATAGATGCAAACACATTATTATTAGTAATGTCATTTGATCCATATGTAGAAGGATCTAAATTACCTGTTTCATTATGATCCTCTCCAACACCTCCAGAAGTGGCATAACTAAGAATATCGTTATTACCTATCCACAAGCTAAAGAAAGAAGGTTTTTGATCCAGAGCATCTTTAATCACAGTAGTTTCTGAGGAAGATGCAAATCTAGCAAAATAAGGATTTGCTGCTCCTAGTGCTACTCCTGCAGCATTACCATATCCCGGAGCAACCAAATGATAACTCTTAGCCCCAGGCACTCCCATATTATTAAAAGAACTTGCAAGATTTGTTGCAAAACTAGTTGAAGGCGAGCCTCCTGTGTACCTAGCAGGTCCTACCGGGGTACCATCATCTTCAAAAACCAAAACAAATCTTGAAGGAAAAGTAACCGGATCATCACTAAAGCCACCTACATTATCCGCCATTAACGGTTGTGTAAACTCTCCTCCTCCGGCTAAAGCAAATTGTTCAGACAAAATATTCGGATAAGAATTTTCCTGCCCTGTTATATACAAAGCCCCATCTGCAAAACCAGCAGTAAGAGAATTCCCTAAAGCCACATAGTTACTTAAATCTAGATCCCCACTCGTGTAAACTCCAGACTCTTCAATAGGATTATCAAATTCAGACTCACAAGCCACTAATCCCAAGGCGAGAATGGCTATATATTTTATATTTTTCTTAATCATCTTTTATTACAATTTATAGGTTAAACCAAGTCCAGGTGCAATAATGCTCGACTTATATGTTCCTCCAAAAGGAACATTCTGACCATTCTCCTGATAGAAATCATAAGACGCATCAACCTCTTCAAATCTTAGATAAAAGAAAGAAGCATCAATAGCTAACTTTGGCGAGATCGCAAAACTTACCCCTCCAGTATACCCATCAGAATCATTACGTGGTGTTTCGGGAGCAAAAAAGCCTTCTTGTACTGGCGACTCATCTCTATAATACCCAGCTCTAAGTGTAATTTTTTCGGTTGCCTGATATTGTAACCCAAAACGATACACCGAAGAATCCTGATAATTACGAGGATTTACAGAATCAGGACCAGTTGGTGTGCTTGCAAAATCGATATCCAACGATTTGTACACTCCCCAAAATTGTCTATTATAATCAAATGCAAATAACCACTTTTGATACTCATAAGAAAGCCCAACGGTAAGTTCTGCTGGTAAAGGCAATTTTGCATCAAAAGAAGTAGAACCATTTGTAAGCCCGACTGCTGGAGAATTAGGAACATTAGCAAATGTAGCATCTCCTCCTTCAACTTCCATAATAATCTTACTACGGTAATTAAACCCTAAACGGAAGTTTTTGGTAGGATTAAACATAGCTCCTACACTCCATCCCCAGTTACTAACACCAGAATCGTCTATTGTTACGTTAGAGCGATTCCCTTCAATATCAGAAAGTGTCCTATTTAGATTACGATTAAAATTCACCGAACCTCTAACATATATCGGACCTCCACCTACACTAAAATGTTCTGAAAGTTTAAAAGAAACTACAGGTTGCACATAGATAGCAGCAAGCTCAATTTCATTCACCAAATGTGATCCTGCCCAATCGGTAGGCCATCTCACTTCACTACCATATGGAGTATATACTCCAAGACCAACGGACATCCAATCATTCACCTTATAAGAACCATACAAATTAAGAGGAGTTCCCATCGAGCTATCTGTCTCTGCAGCTACACCAAATTCTTCGTTCTGGTAAATTACATCCGAAAAAATACCAGTAACACCAACACTCACGTTTAATTTATTTTCCAGATATACAAGACCTGCAGGATTAAAGAACACAAGTTCTGCACTATTAACTACAGCCACTCCTGTATGTCCCATAGCTATCGCCCTCTGCCCTTGCACACTAACTCTATATCCACCTGCATAGGTGACCGTAGCCACCAAGACGAATAGAACTAATAATAAAAGTTTTCTCATAATTAATTTAGAATTGTTTGTTATTTTAGGATTTTGAAAAATTGATTTTCCAAATTTAATGGAAAATACCAATTATACAACGAAATCATCAAAATATTATGCATACATAGCATTTTTTATTTATTTTTTGACAAATCCTAACACTTCTATTAAAAATTCCTTCGGATTCTCGGCATGTAACCAGTGTCCAGCACCAGAAATCTCTTTGATTTTGGAATTATAAAACTGTCTTTTAATCCTTACTTCATCATCCTGCATTATATAATTTGATCGTTCACCTTTAAGAAAAAGTGTATTTCCTTCATATGTATTTTCTTCGGAAAGTTCTACTCCAATTTCGCCTGAATTTCTGATCAAAGCTTCTAAATTCATTCGCAATCCTAACACCCCTTTTTCTTTCCAATAAAGGTTCTTAAGAAGAAACATTCTTACTCCTTGATCCGGCACATATACGCTTAATTCTTTATCGACCTCGCCTCTGGATTTTAACACCTCAAAATCTAGAGCCTCTAATCCATCCAAGATATCCTGATGATGTAAAGGATAGTACTTAGGCCCGATATCAGCCACAATCATACGATCCACTAATTGAGGGTATTTTACAGCAAAAAGCATTACTGTTTTACCCCCCATAGAATGCCCTAGGAGATGAACATTCTCTAATTCATGCTCTTCACAATACATTTTTAAATCATCAGTCATCACATTATAACTAAACTCACTACTATGAGGACTCCTTCCATGATTACGTTGATCGATCAAATGAACTTGAAATCCCTTTTCTGAGATTTTTTTGCCCAAAGTCTTCCAGTTATCTCCCATTCCCAAAAAGCCATGAAGAATCAGAAAAGGTTTTCCTTCTCCAAATACATTTGCATATAGTTTCATATCAATCTATCTATTTAAGTCGATGTAAATACATATCAACTACATTCTCTAATCCAAGATATATAGACTCACTAATCAAAGCATGACCAATGGACACTTCCATAAGTCCAGGAATATTTTCTTTAAAAAATTTTATATTATCCAAAGAAAGATCATGCCCTGCATTAACTCCTAGTCCCAAATCATTTGCTAGCTGGGCACAGGATGAATACGGCTGAATTGCATTAAGATTTCCTTTAGCATATTCTGAAGCAAACTGCTCGGTATACAATTCAATTCTATCCGTACCTGTTTCTGCAGCACCTTCAATCATATCTACAACAGGATCTACAAATATTGAAGTCCTAATGTTGTTTCTTTTACATTCTGATATTACTTCTTTTAAAAAAGCTTTATGTTTTCTGGTATCCCATCCTGCATTACTTGTAATAGCATCTTCTGCATCGGGAACCAGTGTTACCTGTGTAGGTTTAACTGCAGCTACTAGTTCTAAAAACTTAGGTATTGGATTTCCTTCTATATTATACTCTGTAGTTACAACTGATTTTAGGTCATATGCATCCTGATATCGTATATGTCTTTGATCTGGCCTAGGATGTATTGTTATCCCTTGCCCTCCAAAATCCTGAATATCACTAGCTACTTGTACCAAATTAGGAGTATCCCCTCCTCTGGAGTTACGCAAAGTCGCAATTTTATTAACGTTAACACTTAACTTTGTCATGGTTTTTGATGTCTTTAACTAAAAAAGCAAAAATACAAAGTTGAGAACGCCTTGATTGCATATTTTTTGATTATTTTGCATAATATAGTTCCCCATAGATTATGAAAACGAGTTTATATATAGTTAACGAAATAGAACCTCTTGATATATCAGTAAAAGTTACTGATGCCCAATTATTATTTAATGAGCTTACCTACACTCATTTTCCTGTTATAAAAGAGAACATCTATTTAGGATGCATAGCTGAAGCTGATATCAGATGTTTTGAAACCGACAAAACTTTAGACGCTTATCAATACGCTCTCGAAGGCTTCTATGCCAGAAAACATGACAATTGGCTAGATATTCTTGAATCTTATGCCAAAAATAATTCTAACATCATGCCTGTGCTTGATGATGAAAACAGGTACATAGGTTTTTTTGAGCTTGGTGATATCATTTCTCTTTTTAATGAAACCCCATTCCTTAGCGAACCAGGTAATATTTTAATAGTAGAAAAAGGCATATTAGACTACTCTTTTAGTGAAATTGCTCAAATCGTAGAATCTAACAATGCGAAGTTACTAGGACTATTTATTTCAAATATGGAAAACGATGTAGCCCAAATAACTCTAAAAATTAGCGATAGTGATATTAACAATATCGTTCAGACATTTAGAAGATATAGCTATAATATTGTATCTAAACATCACGAAGATACATTTTTGACAAATCTTAAAGAAAGGTCGCAATATTTAGCAAAATATCTAAATATCTAAGATAATATACAAAATCAGTTACTAACACAAATCAAATTATAATGAAGATCGGTATCTACGGTCAGTTCTATCATAAAAATTCTGGAATCTATATTCAGCAGTTACTGGAAACTCTTGATGAAAACGGTGTAGAAGTTGTGATTGAAAAGAACTTTCTAGAATTAATTAACCTCCATGATGAGATAGATAAAACATATTCTCATTTTAGCACGTTTGAAGAGCTAGATACATCTTATGACCTTTTTTTTAGTATTGGAGGTGATGGTACAATCCTAAAAACAATTACATATGTGAGAGATTTAGGAATTCCAATTGCAGGAATCAATACCGGGAGACTTGGTTTTTTGGCTACAATTCAGAAAGAAGAAATCAAAGATAGTATAGCGCTTATTCTGAATAAGAAGTTTTACATTTCTTCAAGAAGTCTTGTTACTGTAGAAACTCTACCTGAAACTAATGAATTTGGAGTATTAAACTTTGCCATGAATGAAATTGCTGTAAGCCGTAGAAATACCACTTCTATGATTACAGTGGATACCAAACTAAACAATGAGTTTCTTACTACATACTGGGCAGACGGTTTAATTGTTTCGACCCCTACCGGTTCTACAGGATATTCGTTGAGCTGTGGCGGTCCTGTTATGATGCCAGATGCAGAAAACATGGTTCTCACCCCTATCGCTCCACACAACCTTAACGCAAGACCTCTTGTTATTCCGGATAATCAAGAAATAGAATTACAGGTTTCTGGAAGGGAGGACACTTATTTAGTATCTTTAGATTCTAGAATACACACTTTACCTAACGAAACTACGGTCGTTATAAAAAAAGCTCCTTTCAAAATCAACATGGTTGTTCTACAAGATGAAAGCTTTCAAAAAACCTTACGTAAAAAGATGCTTTGGGGAGAAGATAAACGCAACTGAACAATAAAATGACCTAAAAAGTGTTTTTTATTCATACTATTTTGCACAAATTCTTGTGTACTAAAGTTAATTGTTATATTTGCAAACTTTTGAAAATCTATGAGATACTTAGCATCACTAATAATTGTTGTGTTTTTTATACAACCAGTCACGTCACAAACATACGAAGTAGGTTTGATGATCGGAGGAGCTAACTACATAGGGGATGTAGGGTCTACATACTACATTTCACCCAATGATATTGCTATTGGTGCTATAGGAAAATGGAACCGAAGTAAACGACATGCATTTAGAGCCTCTTTTTTGTATGCAGAACTCAATAGCAATGACAGCAAAGGAGACGATAGAAGAAAACAAAGAGGGTTAAGTTTCAATAATTCTGTAAAAGAAATATCCTTAGGAATGGAATTTAACTTTTGGGATTGGTATCTTTACGACGGAGAATCCCAATTTACCCCATATCTATATTCAGGAATCACCACATTTAATTATGGCGCTCAAGCAATTGATGCTAATAATCAAATTGATGCATATAGTGACAAATGGAGTTTTGCGATCCCTATGGTTTTAGGAATCAAGCAAACATTAGGTAGAAATTTTGTGATTGGAGCAGAAATAGGCGCTCGATATACATTCACAGACAACATAGACGGTAGTGATCCTGACGAAAGATTCGGTACAGGATTTGGTAATTTAAACAACAATGACTGGTATGTATTTACTGGTATAACTATATCTTATACCTGGGGTAGAATACCCTGTTATTGTGCTTTCTAAAAATGATTGATAAAAAACAATTAAATTCTAATATCCCTCAACATGTTGCCATTATTATGGATGGCAATGGCAGATGGGCTAAAAAGAAAGGGCTATTCAGAGCAGTTGGTCACGAAAACGGAAGTAAAGCTGTCCGCGAAGTTGTGGAAAGCTGTGCAGAAATAGGTGTCAAACATCTTACGCTGTATGCTTTTTCTACAGAAAACTGGAATCGACCTAAACTTGAAGTAGATACTTTAATGAAGCTTTTGGTAAACTCGTTAAAAAAAGAAATCAAAACACTTCAGGAAAATAATATTCGGTTAAATGCTATTGGAAATCTACAATCTCTCCCCGAAAAAGCAAGGAAAGAACTTTCGGAAGTCATAGAAAAGACTAAATCTAATAGTCGTATGACCCTTACATTAGCCCTAAGCTATGGAAGTCGTGAAGAGCTTGTAAAAACTATTACAGAAATAAGTATTAAAGTTAAAAATGGTGTAATTTCGCCACATCTTATAAATGAATCAGTCATTAATGAGCATTTGTACACAAAAGACTTGCCAGATGTGGATTTATTGATACGTACCAGTGGGGAACAACGTATCAGTAATTTTCTATTATGGCAGATTGCGTATGCAGAATTATATTTTACAGAAATTTTATGGCCGGATTTCAAAAAAGCCG
The DNA here is from genome assembly GCF_002895435.1 of Aquimarina sediminis. Taxonomy (GTDB): domain Bacteria; phylum Bacteroidota; class Bacteroidia; order Flavobacteriales; family Flavobacteriaceae; genus Aquimarina; species Aquimarina sediminis. The sequence goes on along the minus strand of NZ_POYJ01000003.1, from coordinate 464,466 downwards.
ATTTATTTGAGGCCGTATTCAATTATCAAAAAAGAGAAAGAAGATTTGGAAAAACTAGTGAGCAGCTCAGTTAAAGAAATGACAAAAAAATTACCTATTGCGTATTTTGCATTACTCGCCTTATTAATATCAACAACTTCACTTACCGCACAAAATATACCTGGTGCTAACGGGAAACAATATAGTATTGGGGATATTAAAGTTACCGGGACGACAAGTTATAATGAGAATACCGTAATTACTTTTACTGGTCTTAAAAAAGGAGAACGTATTTTTCTTCCTGGAGATAGAATAAGCAAAGTGATCAAAAAATTATGGGATCTTGAACTATTTAGTGATATCAACATATACATCAGTAATGTAGAAGGGGATGTCGCTGATCTAGAAATTAATATCAAGGAAGTACCAGAGCTAAACGAAGCTCGTGTTCAAGGGATAAAAAAGCGTAAAGCTGAAGAGCTAATTAAAGATAACGGCTTGACTAAAGGAGCAAAAGTTACCGAAAACCTTATCACAACAACGCGTAACTTTATAACCAATAAATACAAAAAAGATGGCTTCTTAAACACCAAAGTTGTTGTTAACACTACTCCCGTAAAGGACACAGTGGCAAGCAACAAAGTAAACATGGTGGTTCGTATCGACAGAGGAGATCGAGTAAAAGTAGATCAGATTAATGTAGAAGGAAACGAGCAGCTTACTGATGCCAAGGTGCGTAGTGCAATGAAAAACACAAAACGCAAAAAACCTTTAAGATTCTGGAAAAGATCAAAATACATTAGAGCAGATTATGAAGAGGATAAAGATAATATCATTACCAAATACAAAGAAAAAGGGTACAGAGATGCCCGTATTATCTCTGATAGCCTTATAGTAGAAGATAACAATAGCGTATCACTAAACCTTACTATAGAAGAAGGGAAAAGATATTATTTTGGTAATATAGAATTCTTAGGAAATAGTGTATATACCGACCGACAATTAGCGCGACAATTAGTAATAAAAAAGGGAGATGTATATAATGGCGTTCTTCTGGAAAAGCAAGTTTCTGACAATAGCAAACCAGATGCAGATGACCTTACCAATTTATACCAAAATAATGGATATTTATTTTCATCTATCGACCCTGTAGAAACTAAAGTATACAATGACACTATAGATTTTGAAATCAGAATTAGAGAAGGAAAATTAACTCATTTTGATCACATTACCATTTCTGGTAACGACAAAACAAATGACCATGTAGTCTACAGAATACTTAGAACAAAACCCGGTCAGCGATACAGTAAAGAACTTGTTGTAAGAACGGTTAGAGAACTGGGACAATTAGGATTTTTTGATCCAGAGCAGCTAGAACCTCAATTTCAAAACGCAAACCCTCAAGCAGGTACTATTGACATTAATTATCCTTTGGTAGAAAAAGGATCTAGCCAAATAGAACTCCAAGGTGGTTTTGGTGGTGGTGGTTTTGTAGGAACCCTAGGATTAGCATTCAGCAATTTTTCTATTCGCAACATCTTTAACAAAGAATCGTACAGCCCTCTACCAATGGGAGATGGTCAAACATTAAGAATTAGAGCGCAAGCAAGTAGATCTTTCCAAACATACAGCCTTTCTTTTGTTGAACCTTGGCTTGGAGGAAAAAGACCTTATCAACTCTCTACTTCTTTCTCTCATCAAATTCAATATCTATTTAATGGAAGAACAAGAGATGTAAACAAAGACAGTAAATTCCTTATTACAGGAGGATCAATCGGTATTGCCAAGCGATTAAACTGGCCAGATAACTATTTTACATTATCACAAGCCATAAGCATAAGGCATTACAACCTTAAAAATTACAACACTCGATTGTTTACTTTTGGAAATGGATCTTCTAATGATTTATCCTATACCATTGGTCTAAATAGAAACAACACCACAATAAACCCTATTTTCCCTACAGGAGGATCAGAGTTTAACATCGTTGCTAAACTCTCTGTACCCTACTCTCTTTTTGATGGGGTAGACTATGGTGCTTTAGCAGATGAAAGAGATGCTCTTGAAGCAGAAAACCTTTCATTAAGAAATAGTACTGACACCCAAGATGTTAGAACTAGAGGACAAAACCAAGTAAGAATTGGAGAAATTGATCAGGAGCGTTTTAAATGGTTAGAATATTATAAAATTAAATTTGATGGTTCTTGGTACACAAGCTTAGTGAACATAGGAAAAAAGCCTTTAGTTCTAAAAACAAAAGCAGAATACGGATTTTTAGGAGCCTATAATAGCGACAGAGGGGATATTCCTTTCGAGCGTTTTTTCTTAGGAGGTACTCAACTAGGAGGAGGTAGCCTTGACGGAAGAGAAATTATAGCCCTAAGAGGATACCCAGATAGATCTATAAGACCTCAAAGCATTGATCCAAATGATAATTCTGGTGCAGATGGGGCAACAATTTATAACAAATATTCGTTAGAACTTCGTTATCCTATAACATTAAAACCAGCAGCATCAATTTATATGTTAGGGTTTTTAGAGGGTGGAGCTTCTTATAATAGCTTTAAGAGATTTAACCCATTTCAATTAAGTCGTTCTGCTGGCGCAGGTTTACGTATCTTTATGCCAGCTTTTGGATTACTTGGTATAGATTTTGGGTATGGTTTTGATCCTATTCCGGGAACAAATCAGGCAAATGGATGGGAAACCCACTTTATCATAGGACAACAGTTTTAGTTTTTGGCACGATTATTTCAACTATATACACAAATTATGAAAACAAAGGGTCTTTTACTAGTTGCAGCAGTCAGTTGGCTATTTTTCTCAAATGCAGTACACGCACAGAAAGGTATCAGAATTGGCTATATAGATATGGGATATATTCTGGAAAATGTTCCAGAATATAATGAAGCTTCTTCTGAGCTCGAAACCAAAGTACAAAAATGGAAAGTAGAAATAGAAGCTGAACTCAAAGATGTCGAAGAAATGCGAAAAGACCTCAACAATGAGAGAGTTTTACTAACTAAAGAGTTGATTGAAGAAAGAGAAGAAGACATTTTTTTTAAAGAAAAAGAAATATTAGAATATCAACAAAAACGATTCGGTCCTAATGGAGATCTGTTTATTCAGAAAAAAAGGCTAGTACAGCCAGTACAGGATCAGGTTTTTGTTGCAGTTCAAGAAATTGCTAAAAACAAAAAATACGATTTTGTATTTGACAAATCAGCAGACTTAGTAATGCTATATTCTGCCGATCGTTTTGACATAAGTGACCAAGTATTACTTAGAATAAATAGAGCTTCTAAAAGAAAGCAACTAAATAGTAAGAAAGAGAAAAAAGCTCTCGAGAGAAACGAAAAAAGAAACGTTGAACAAGAAAGAGAAGTTACTGATAGAGAAAGAGAAACTCAAAAAAGATTATCAGATCGGGAGAAACTTCTTGAAGAGCGTAAAGCTCAAAGAGACTCTATTAGAGCCGCAAAAAAGAAAGAATTCGAAGAAAGAAGAGCTAAATTATTAGAATTACAAAAAAGAAAAAGAGATTCTATTAATGACCTAAAAAAACAAAGAGAAAACTTGAAAAATGACGATTCGTCGTCCAGTTCAGATAACTAAAAAATAATACTATAAATTTATAACACATATTTAATATTACTTACAAATGAAACAATTTAGAACATTACTGATAGCTATTACTCTTATCATAGGAACCACAAGTTTTATGAATGCCCAATCTAAAGTTGCGCATATCGCTTCACAAGAGTTGGTTGAATCAATGCCCGCATTCAAAGCAGCAAAAAGTGAAATTGAAAAATTAAACAAAACCTATGACGCAGAGATCAGAAATATGATGCTAGAGCTGCAGAATACAATGAAAAAATACCAAGCTGAAGTTCAGAACAAGACTGATGAAGAAAATCTGAAAAGACAGCAAGAATTACAAGGTACTGAAAAGAGTATCAGCGATTACAGAAATAACGCAATACAAGATCTTCAGAAAAAAGAAATTGAACTAATGAAGCCTATATATGAAAAAGCTCGTCAAGCAATTCAAAAAGTTGCAAGAGCTCAAGGGTATCAATATGTTTTAGATTCTACTACTGGAACTGGAGTGATCATGGCTGACGGAAAAAACCTTATGGCAGACGTAAAAAAAGATTTAGGTATCTAATATTTCTACCTTTTAATCAATAAAAAACAAAAAAACAGTGAGCTATCTCGCTGTTTTTTTATTTTTGGGATATACTATTTTCTATTTATGAATCACCCAATTGGCATATTTGACTCTGGTGTTGGCGGCACCTCTATCTGGAAAGAAATCACCACCCTCTTACCCTATGAAAACACAGTCTTTCTGGCTGATAGTAAATATGCTCCTTATGGAAAAAGAAGCAAAGATGAGATAATCTCTTTAAGCATTAAGAACACAGAAAAATTACTAGAACTTAACTGTAAAATCATTGTTGTTGCCTGTAATACTGCCACGACGAATGCTATAAAAACACTAAGATCTACTTATGATATTCCAATCATCGGTATAGAGCCAGCTATAAAACCCGCAGCTATTCATACCAAAACAAAAAAAGTTGGTGTTCTTGCTACAAAAGGAACACTCTCTAGTCAATTATTTACAGAAACATCTGATCTCTATGCACAAAATATCGAAGTCATAGAAGTCATTGGTTCTGGACTGGTAGAACTAATTGAAGACGGCAAAATAAACTCTAAAGAGATGTACCAATTGCTTCACTCATACGTCACACCAATGATTCAAAAAAATATTGACTATCTTGTTTTAGGCTGTACCCACTACCCTTATCTAATTCCTATATTGAAAAAAATGCTCCCGGATAAAATAACCATCATTGATTCTGGAGAAGCTGTCGCGAAACAAACCAAAAATATATTAACTACAAATGATCTGTTACAATCCGACACGATAACCTTAGGAGTTCATAAACTATACACCAATGGCAATGCAAGTGTTCTTAAAGACATTTTACACAATCACGCAGTTAAACATACTGTAAACACCTTATCCTTTTAATGAGTTTCGTTTATAACAAAGCAAAACATCCCTAGCTTTTTTAAGGTGGTTTATTCACCTACTAAACATCACATTATACCAAACTAATTCTAAAAACCTTAAGAAAATGTAATAACTTTACTTCTGAATACATCAACAACTCTATTTCTTCATTCTTGAATAAGAAACCACATATTAATAATGAAACGGACACTCTATTTTACCTCTTTACTAATAGTTTTAAACAGTTGTTCACATGAAAAAAAACAATCTGAACAATCAGAAGTAATGATCTTTGATGATCCCAAAAAAATTTCAAGACGTACCAAAACGCAAAACGACTCGCAGTTTTCTATAGTAGGAAAATGGAGACTTGATTCTATCATAAACACTAATAAAGGTATTAAAGAAAATACCCAATACCCATTTGTACCTACCGAATGGATATTTACAAATAAAAATGCAATTATAGTTTCAAGACAACAACATCAACTTGATCTTATACTCGACGAGGGCAAAAAAGCTTTAGCAGGAGAAACTCCAAAACAAGAAACAAGAGGAAGATATACCCAAAAAAGGAATGAACTGGTAATTTCTCTTTTACCCGGCAAAACATATTACATTTTAAAAAAAAATGACACTACGTTACAATTACGATCACAAAGAATTCAAATTTCAGAAAACGATAAAGATAAATTCGCTCTGCAGTGCTTCACTTTAACAAATGAATAAAATAAGGGTAATATTATTTAGTCTTACAAAAAACCACTTGGTAATACCCAAAAAGATAAGCAAAAAGGTTCAACTCATTATACAAAACAACACGCTACTTAAAATAATCCAACAATGTCCCTTTCTTAGAAGAGGACACTGCCAATTCTTTACCAGAAGAAAGCACAATACTTCCTCCTTTTCCTTTTCTATATCGCGTTATTTTACTCACATTAACCAAAAAGCTTTTATGTGTCCTTACAAACCCATGCGGGTGTAAAGATTCCTCAAAATACTTAAGCGTCTTACTTACCAGTTTTTGCCCTTTGTCTAAATAGATCTTAGTATAATTATCATCCGCTTCACAATACAAAATATCAGTAATCTGCAGTACTTCAAAACCATCTTGCTGTGGGATAGTAATTTTGCCTTCGGCACTGGTTACTTTAGGCACCAATACAGTATCCAAAAGCGCCGCTTCACGTTGTCTGATATGACTTACATGATTAACAGCTTTAATCAGATTATCTATTGCAATAGGTTTTAACAAATAATAAGTCGCTTGCGCATTAAGAGCATCAACAGCATAATGATCATAGGCCGTTACGAATACTATTTCAAAAGTGCGATTGGGTACTTGCTCCAGTAAATCGAAAGCATTACCATATGGCATTTCTACATCCAGAAACAACATATCCGGGGTTTTAGATTCTAATAACGTCAATGTTTCCTGTACGCTCGCCGCTTCACCTAGAATGGTAACCGATGGACAATACTTTTCCAAATAATTTCTTAGGATCAATCTACTGTTTGCTTCATCATCAACAATAATAGCTGTTAAGTTCATTTATTTATCTTTCTTAAGTATTAGTTTTACTTGTGTTCCTTCTTTACTATCTTTTAGGTCAGATATTAGCACATCAACCTTATCTTTATACATTTCATTAAGGATAGCAATTCTTTTTTTGATATTACCCATCCCTCTGGACTTTTGCTTTTTTTGATTTAAGGTTTTTAGTTCTTTAGATTTTTTACGACCTATCCCATTATCAGTGATTGTGATTTCTATACTATCCAAAGTTACTTTTTGAAAGCATATTGACAATATTCCTTTTTCTGTTTTATAACGTAGTCCATGCCATACTGCATTTTCTACATAAGGTTGTAATAACATTGGCGGAATCACAAATTCGTTAACATCAATTTCTGGATCAACCTCAATAGTATATTCAAATTTATCCTGAAATCTAAAATGTTCTAACTGTGTATATAGTTTTAAAAGTTCTATCTCTTTTTCTAGAGGGATAAAATCCTCTTCGCTATTTTCTAAAACAGCTCTCATTAACAATGAAAAATCAGTCAAATATCGATTTGCAGTTCTCTCATCACTTGTAGCGATAAACGTATTTACCGAATTTAAAGCGTTAAAGATAAAATGGGGGTTCATTTGAGAGCGCAATGATTTTAGCGCCAAGAGATTATTAGCATATCGCTGTTGTTTTATGTTTCGATACATCAAATAAGCAGCAAAAAGTAACAACACTGTCAAGCCCACTAAAAAATAAATAACAATCTGTTGTCGTAAACTCTGTTGATGCACCAACTCTTGAGAAGCAAATGCCAATTCATATCTGGTTTCATTTAATTCTCTGTCTTTTTCAAGAGTGGTAATTCGATTCGCTCTCTGTGCTAGTTCTCGACTAAAACGAGCGGCTTGCGATATCTCCTGATCTTTTTGAATATACAGTTTATCAATGATCACTTCATATTCCTCAAAAGCATCTGATGCTTTTTTTAATTCTCCTTTTTCTCTATATACTTCACCTAGTTTTCTGGTTGCATCTTTTTGTACGATAAGATCATTTTTAGACTCCGCTTCCTTGATACTTTCCTCTAAATAAGGTATCGCCTCATCATATTCTTGTTGTGCAGCAAAAGCACTAGCAATTTTATAATTTTGCACTTGTGTGGTTAATGAATTATCCTCTACCGCAGGAGCTGCATCATCTGTTTCTTCGATTTCTTCTATATCCAGAATTGCTTCTTTTCTTAACTGTATCTCTTTATCATAACTATTACTTTTATTATAAAAATCAGCAGCTACACTTCTTTGCCGTGCCGATGTCTTTTTATCCTGTTGTTGTGCTAATTGTACCGAATTTCCTAAATACTCCTCTGCTACTTCAATGTTTCCTTCTTGCTGTAATACATCTGCTAGTTTAGAATTTAACAAAATAACTTTATCGTCCAGCCCTTTTCTTTGGCTTATAGAAAGTGCTTTATTATAGTTTTTTATTGCATTACTATAATTCTGCAAACCTTTATAACTATCTCCTAATCCCTCATAAACTTTAATTTTTTGATTCGTATTCAACCTAGATCGTTGCAATTGTTCAAAAGTATTTAATGCTCCTTGAAAATTCTTACTTTCTAATTGAGCGCTCCCTAATTTGACTTTCACCCCAGTACGGTTTCTATTTTTAAGACTCATCAAATAATTACTCTCGGCAAGGTCTGGTTGCTTCCAATGCCGATAGATATCGGCTAATGTTTCAAACAACTCAGCTTTTTTATCATCTGCAGAGGGATCATCATCCCGGATAGTCTCTAACGCATTGGTAATATATTCTATGCTAGTCGCAGCATCCTTTTTTATAGTTCCTCTTGCTGCCTGTAGATTTTTTTGATACTTAGATTCGCGTTTTTGTTTTGAAACCTTCTTCGAACGAGATTCGAGTGGGTTATCTTGCACTTCAATATCTATTCTCTGACCATCCTTAACAACATATCGCACAGTGTTAAAACTATCATGAGTAATAACCAACTCGTCTCCAATACGTGCTTCAATCTTAAAATCTCCAAAAACATCTGTAGTTACCGTTCCTTTTCCAAAAATCGTAACCTCAACATTTTTAATTGCCTTTCTTGTGCTTTTCTCTTTCACAGAACCCTTTATACTCATTGATTCTGGTCTTTTTGCCCTCGCATTTTCTTGCCCCAAAACCAAAAAGGGGAGAAACCAGAGAAATACAATTATTAAACCTATCTTCTTCATTTTACACTATTAAAACAAGGTAAACTTAATCCATTTAACTCGGATAATAAAATCTACACTTATCCATTACACTGTTATTCTGTAGCTTTTTAGAACAAAAAAGAAGGCTTCCTAATTAATAATTCACGTTCACTCATTCATAGAAACCATTCCCTCATTTCTGATTTTTATTCAATAAAGTTAGCAATAGTTTTATCCAGAATTTAAAAAAGGGAAATTATGAAGACATTTTTTATATGGAGTACACTAAGCTTACTTGTTACTATTTCTTGTAACGCTAATAACAAATCTAGCTCCGAAATCGCATTTCAAACAGAAAAAAATCACTTAATTGAGACCACCAAAACGGATCCTAACACACGAAATATACAGGTAGCCTTACTACTAGACACCAGTAATAGCATGGATGGTCTTATAGAGCAAGCCAAAGCACAACTTTGGGAAATTGTAAATGAACTATCATATGCCAAATGCGGTCATAACACAATTCAATTAGAGATTGCCTTATATGAATATGGTAACGATGGCTTACCATCTCAAGAAGGTTTTATTAGACAGGTACTACCTTTCTCTAATGACTTAGATGAAATCTCAAAAGAGCTTTTTGCACTTTCTACCAACGGAGGCAACGAATACTGTGGTAAAGTTATCAATACATCAATTAATCAATTGGGATGGAAAAAAAACAACGATCATTTAAAACTAATCTTTATTGCAGGTAATGAACCTTTTACTCAGGGTCCTGTTGACTATAAAGATGCAGCTACGGATGCCTCAGAAAAAGACATTACTATCAATACTATTTTTTGTGGTAACTACAGACAGGGCATTCAAACCATGTGGAAAGATGGAGCGGATATTACAAACGGAGAATATAGTGCTATTGACCATAACCGAGAAACAATACATATCGCCACTCCATATGATGACATTATCCTTGAACTTAATCACAAACTAAATGGTACATACATACACTATGGAAGACTCGGTGCTCAAAAAATAGCAGAACAAAGAATACAAGATAAAAATGCCAAATCCTATAGTTCGGCAAATGCCGTAAGTAGAACTGTAAGTAAAAGTTCAGGGTTTTACAAAAACAAAAGTTGGGATTTGATCGATGCAGCAGCAGACGAAAGTTTTGAAATAGAAGAAGTAACCAAAGAAGAACTACCACAAGAACTCAAAGGAAAGTCTAAAACAGAGATAAAACAATACATCGCAAAGAAAAGCTCGGAAAGAAAAGAAATACAACAAAAAATCAAAGAATTAAACAAAAAGCGTGTGTCATATATTAAAAATAATAGAAAAAAAGATGAAACCAGCCTTGAAACTGCATTATTAAATGCTATCAAAAAACAAGGAAGTAAAAAATCTTTTACCTGGGAAGATTAGATTAAAGCATACTTTAAAAAACGATAATAAAATGAAAAGTATTACTAAAATAATTGTACTAATTCTTATTCCTATATCCATGCAAGCACAGGCAACAAAGAAATTATCAAAATCAAAAGTTGATTATAATTCATTTGTAGAAATGTCAGAGGAGATTATGGAATACAGAGAAAACAGATTAATTTCTTTAGAACTATTCTTAGAATATATGGCAGATGAAAATACAATTTTGTTAGATACTCGCTCTGAGTCTGCATTCAATCAAAAACATCTTAAAGGAGCTACTCACATCAATTTTTCTGATTTTACAAAAGGGAAATTAGCAAAAAAGATTGCTTCAAAAGAAACTCGTATATTAATTTATTGTAACAATAATATTGATGGAGATACAATTCATTTTGCATCCAAAATGGCTCCACTAGCTTTAAACATCCCTACATTTATAAATCTTTATGGGTATGGTTATAAAAACATTTATGAGCTATCATCATTGGTTCCTATTAAAGACCAAAGATTACAATTTTCTGGTACTTTTGCCGAATAAATGATAAGAAATAAACCTTAAAAACACAAGTGCCTGCATAGTTGCAGGCACTTGTGTAATTTTAACAATATTCTTTTTGTCAATTTTTTGAATTAACGGCAGGACAATTACAATCCCATCGCTCTTTTCGCTTTCCAAAGTCATACCCTAAGGTAATCTGATGAAAACCTCCATCACTAAGCACTACCGAATTAGATTGGTGGCTATATGTATATCCCACTAACCATTTCTTATAATTTATACCTATAAAAGGAGTAATATATTGTAACTGCTGACTCTCTACCGAAGTCCCGTCTTGTGAGAATTCTGCCCCATCAAGACTACGTCTATAAGACATCCCTCCCCATAAAGTTGCAAAATCAAAATCATGATACACTTTTAAATTAGCATCAATAGAGCTTTCTTGAGTTTGGTCGGTAACCTGATATAGCATAGACGGTTCTAAACTCCATGGTGTATTCCCTATACCAAATAAATAACCAAGAGAAAAAACATACCTACGTTGATTATTAGACTCTCGTATTGGTGTATTATTATCAAAGATATCTCGAGTGGTAGGCAAGATGTTTTTTACAGTAAAATGGGCATACCATTCTAAATAATTATAAGACAAACCTACATCTACATTATAATATGCATCTTTTTGAACCCTATCTAATATAACCGGGTCTGGGTCGAAAACATCATCCAAACCTCTCAGATCAACATTAGATTGTATAAAACCACCGCTAATACCAAAAGACAGCATATTCAGATCAGTTCTATCTCTAGAAAACAAAAGATGATAAGCATAGGTTAAATAAATCCCTGTTTGCGAAAACCTCCCATTTTCGTCTTTATACAGAATACCTCCTAATCCAGATTTTTCACCAGTTCTAAAATTGATATTTAGCGTCTGTAAATTCGGTGCATTATTTACATCAAACCACTGCTTTCTGGCAGTAAGCCTAACTTTGTTAGCGTTTGAAGCTCCAGCCATTGCGGGATGTACCAGGTATAAATTATCAGAAAGATAATCAGCATATATAGGGATTCCTTCTTGCGAAACAACAAGTTGAGAAGTTAGCAATAAAAATACTACATAGAATGTTTTTAAGTTCATTTGGGTTCTATCATTTACGGGGCTAAATAGAATTTGTGAAACTAATTAAACTGCTAAAAACAGTTTATATTGTTGGATTCCACTACTATTCTTAAAATAAATCATTGTCTATCAATAGCTCCAAAGATATAAATTTTTGTCAGAATACCAGATTTAGGTTTCTTCTATGATTAGTTAAAAAACATTTGTATTACATACACTATACAGATATCGTACTGCTTTTTAGTAAATTTGCCAAAAATTAGTTCATGGAAAAGAATTTTGAAATAAAAATAGAAGCTACTTCAAATCCCGGTATTGTTAAGTTTGAAGCAAATTACTTTCTTACACAACATACCAGTTATGAATTTGAAAATATAGATCAAGCCAAAAATGCGCCTTTAGCACAACAACTATTTTATCTACCTTTTGTAAAAAGGGTATTTATTGCTCAGAATTTTGTTGCTATTGACAAGTACGACATAGTTGAATGGGCTGATGTACAAGAAGAGGTTGCAGAACAAATTAAAAACTATCTTAATAGTGGTCAACCTATTATCAATGAAACTGCTACCGAAGCCACAAAAAAGGTTGCAATTACAATTTATGCAGAGAGCACACCCAATCCGGCAGTTTTAAAATTTGTAGCTAATAAAAAACTGGTAACCTCTGGGCATGAATTTAAAAATATTGATGATGCTGGTGAGTCACCTTTGGCACAAGAGTTATTTCATTTCCCTTTTGTAAAAGAGGTTTATTTCGATGAAAATTACATTTCAATCAGTAAATACGATATGGCAGATTGGAACGAAATCACTTCTGAAGTAAGAGAATTTTTGCGTAGTTACCTCGAGCAAGGTAAAGAAGTTTTATCTGCCAATGCGACCATAGCCAAAAAAGAAGTAGAAAAGCAAGCGGATGAGGCATTTGAAAAACTTGATGATGTTTCTAAAGATATTATCAATATCATAGAAGAATATATAAAACCCGCAGTGGCTAGTGATGGAGGAAATATATTGTTTGATTCCTATGATCCTCAAAGCAAGGCTGTAAAAGTAGTTCTACAAGGAGCCTGTAGTGGATGCCCTTCTTCTACATTTACCTTAAAAAATGGAATCGAAAATATGTTAAAAGAAATGCTAAAAGATAAAGTAGAATCTGTAGAAGCTGTTAATGGATAGATTTTATCATATTTTATACCGTAATTAACACATTTCATACAACCATTATAAATAATTGATAAAACAAATATATATTAGCCTTTTATAAAATAGTCCCAAAAGATATTCTTTTGGGATTTGAACGACTAAAACACTTCGTTCAAAATAAATTTGGAGATAATGCATGACAAAAACAAACATAATCATGTCCAGCATTTTATAAATAATACTCTCGATAATCTAGAGTTGTTTAAAGGGTCTTTTACTTCACATCAGTTTAAGCCTCATTTTCATGAAAGCTATACAATTATTTTTATGGATTATGGTGTCGGGGATTACTCTAATGATTCGTCAAATTTCATTCTATCTACTGGATCTATCCTTATTTTTAATCCGTATGAAGTACACACTGGAAAACCAGTAAATAATTCTCCTTGGAATTTTCTTACTATGTATATTCCAATAGAGATTATGAAAAAAGCAATGGATAGTTTAAACCTCCCTATAGAATTACCTGTTTTCAAAGAAAATATCATCAACAACAAAGTACTATTCAAAAAAGGGAAGAATGTATTCCCAAACCTTATCCATAATCAGCATAATCCAAAGTCAGAACACCTGCTTATGGATTTTCTTAAAGAGCTTATCCGAAAGTATGCTTACACCGAAAAACACAGTGAGCCTGTTTCGGAAAAATTTATTGCAGCAAAACAAATCAAAGAGTATTTACACAATCATTACCTAGAAGAAGTTTCTACAAATGATCTTTCTAATTTAACCGGAATCTCAAAATACGGGTTGATTAAATCTTTTAAGCAACATTATCAGCTTCCTCCACATCAATATCTGGTAAATCTTAGAATCGAAAAAGCAAAAAAATTATTAACAAAAAAACTATCTGCTACAGAAGTAGCATATCAATCAGGTTTTTTTGACCAGAGTCATTTTACTCGTCACTTCAAAAAAATAATAGGCATTACACCCAAGCAATTTGCTAATAAAATTATAACGTAACTCTCGCATTACCCTGTTGCAGTATCTTATTTATCCATAGTTATTCTTCTATATCCTAAAATACTACGTCAATATTCAACAGCAATTTTGTACTATTTTTTCAATTTTATTCTTCACAATTTGCATTCGGTAATTTTTGATTCAGAAAAGTTATATGTCTCAAAAAACTAAATCAACCTTAAAAGGGTACATCAACACGTAGTAAGCATACTATTCTAAAAACAGAAAATATGGTACAAGACATTCAGGATATTGAGGTAAAAAATCTAATCGCACAAGAAACAGAACGTCAAGAACATGGCATAGAACTTATTGCCTCTGAAAATTTCACCTCCAAACAGGTTATGGCGGCTATGGGTTCTTCTCTAACCAATAAGTATGCCGAAGGGCTCCCTGGAAAAAGATACTATGGTGGTTGCGAAGTAGTAGATAAAGTAGAGTCTTTAGCCATCGAAAGAGCAGCTAAGCTTTTTGGAGCAGAATGGGTAAATGTGCAGCCGCATTCAGGTGCGCAAGCAAATGCCGCTGTAATGTTAGCATGCCTTAATGCCGGTGATAAAATATTAGGTTTCGACTTATCTCATGGCGGTCACCTCACTCACGGATCTCCAGTCAATTTTTCTGGCAAACTTTATCAGCCCAGTTTTTATGGAGTAGAGCAAGAGACTGGTCTTATCAACTGGGATACTGTCGCCGAAACAGCCGAAAGAGAAAAACCAAAACTAATTGTATGTGGAGCTTCTGCATATAGTCGTGATTGGGATTACGAGCGGTTAAGAGCTATCGCAGATCAGGTAGGAGCATTGCTTTTGGCAGATATCTCCCACCCTGCCGGGTTAATCGCTAAAGGCTTACTAAATGACCCTTTACAACATTGTCATATAGTAACCACCACTACACATAAAACATTAAGAGGTCCTAGGGGAGGAATGATCATGATGGGTGAAAATTTTGAAAATCCATGGGGGCATACTACCAAAAAAGGTGATCTCAAAATGATGTCCAACATATTGGATATGGGTGTTTTTCCTGGAACACAAGGAGGTCCATTAGAACATGTAATAGCAGCAAAAGCCGTTGCTTTTGGCGAAGCACTAACCGATAACTACGGAGTATATGTAGAACAAGTAGCCAAAAATGCCAAAGCCATGTGTACTGCACTAATGGATAGAGGATATAATATCATTTCTAACGGAACCGATAATCATATGGCGCTTATTGATCTTAGATCCAAAAACCTTACTGGAAAACTAGCTGAAAACACTTTGATTAAAGCAGACATTACGATCAACAAAAACATGGTTCCTTTTGATGACAAATCTCCGTTCGTAACATCAGGAATGCGACTGGGAACATCTGCAATCACAACCAGAGGAATGAAAGAAAGCGACATGCATACTATGGTTGGCTTTATAGACGAGGTATTATCTAATCATGATAATGACACAAAAATTGCATCTATCAAAAATGAAGTAAATAATTGGATGAAAAATTTCCCATTGTATAAATAAAAGCTAACGGATAGTACTATTATGAAAGATCTAAGCACTCTTAAACAAGAATTTCTACCGAGACATATAGGACCCGGCAAAAGGGAAATTAATCAAATACTAAATGTAATTGGAGCTTCATCGCTATCTCAATTAATCGATGAGACCATTCCAAAAAATATTCGTTCTAAAAAATCTCTGGATTTACCTGCATCACAAACAGAATTGGAGTTTTTAACCAACTTCAAAGCTATGATGGGAAGCAATAAAACATTTCGTTCTTTTATTGGGATGGGATATCACGATTGTATTGTACCTCCTGTAATTCAAAGAAATATCCTTGAAAATCCAGCATGGTACACAGCGTACACCCCATATCAGGCAGAGATTGCACAAGGTAGATTAGAAGCTTTGATTAATTTCCAGACAATGATTACCGATCTTACCGGGATGGAACTTGCCAATGCTTCTCTTCTGGATGAAGCTACAGCTGCGGCAGAAGCAATGTCTCTTTTATATCGGGTAAAAAGCAGAACAAAAAAGAAAGCAGATACGTTTTTTATAGACAAAAAGACATTTCCTCACACTATAGAGCTAATCATAGGTCGTGCAAAACCCATTGGTATTAATATAATAGTTGGGGACATCGCTACGCTTGACATTTCAGACCCAAAACTTTTTGGAATACTGCTCCAATATCCAGATAGCGAAGGAGCGATTACGGACCCTTCACCATTTATTACAGAAGCACAAAAACATGATGTCAAAATTGCTGTGGCATCTGACCTAATGGCGTTAACACATATTACTTCTCCTGGTGAAATGGGAGCTGACGTAGTAGTAGGTACATCACAAAGATTTGGAGTCCCCCTAGGCTACGGAGGACCACATGCCGCCTATTTTGCTACCAAAGAAGCATATAAACGTCATATTCCAGGAAGAATTATAGGAGTAACAGAAGATAGCAACGGTCAACCAGCCTATCGAATGGCACTTCAGACCCGAGAGCAACATATCAAACGAGAAAAAGCAACCTCAAACATTTGTACTGCACAAGTATTACTAGCCGTAATGGCGGGAATGTATGCTGTTTATCATGGAAAAGATGGTTTGTACAAAATTGCAAATCGAATTCACCTATCCACTTCCAAACTTAATAAAGAGTTAAAAAAACTAGGATACACGCAAACCAATAAGTACTTTTTTGACACTTTAAAAATCGAAGTAGAAAATAAAGAAAGTATCAAAAAATTAGCCCTGGATAAAGAAATTAATTTCAGGTATTTTGACGATAATCATATTGGTATATCACTACATGAAAAAACTACTATAACAGATCTCGAAGACATTATCGAGATTTTTGCCATTGCAAAAAACCAAGTAATAAAAATAACTGATTGGAAAATTGATGACTCTGTCATTCCGCCTTCTTTACAAAGAACAGCTTCTTATTTAGAGCATCCGGTATTTAATTCTTATCAGACAGAACATGAAATACTCAGGTACCTAAAAAGATTAGAAAACAAAGACCTTTCATTGGTTCATTCTATGATCGCATTAGGTTCATGCACTATGAAGCTTAATGCCACAACAGAAATGATCCCATTATCATGGGATGAATTAGCAAACATACATCCTTTTGTACCCACAGACCAAGCAAAGGGATATCATCAAATGTTTGAACAACTAGCCGAATGGCTTGCAGAAATCACAGGTTTATATACCACCTCTCTACAACCAAATAGTGGCGCTCAGGGAGAACTTGCGGGTTTAATGGTTATAAAAGCATATTTTGAAGATAATAACCAATCTCATAGAAATGTAACGCTTATTCCTTCATCTGCACATGGTACTAATCCGGCAAGTGCTATTATGGCTGGGCAAAAAGTCATTATTGTTGCCTGTAAAGAAAATGGAGATATTGATATTGATGACCTACGTAATAAAGCAGAAGAATATAAGGACAACCTTATGGCATTGATGGTCACCTACCCTTCTACTCATGGTGTTTTTGAAGAAAATATAAAGGAAGCTTGTGAAATTATCCATACCAATGGAGGTAAAGTGTATCTGGATGGAGCAAACCTAAATGCACAAGTAGGTCTAACAAGCCCTGAGATTATTGGGGCAGATGTATGCCATCTCAACCTTCATAAAACCTTTTGCATACCACATGGAGGTGGTGGTCCTGGTATGGGACCAATTGCAGTAAGTAAAGAACTTGCTCCATTTATACCCGGTAATGCTGTAGTAAAAAATGCAGGAGGAGAAAAGCCAATAGCCGCTATCTCTGCGGCACCTTGGGGTAGCGCTAGTATTCTTTCTATTTCCTATGCATATATTGCTTTAATGGGAAGTGAAGGATTAACCTCTGCTACAGAAACAGCAATTCTAAATGCTAATTATATCAAAGAACGAATAGTAGACCACTACCCTATTCTATTTACAGGAGAAAATGGTCGAAATGCACACGAACTTATAATTGACTGTAGAGCCTTTAAAGAAGAAGATATCACAGTAACTGATATTGCCAAAAGACTTATGGACTACGGTTTTCATGCTCCAACGGTATCATTTCCAGTGGCAGGAACGATTATGATAGAACCTACAGAAAGCGAAAGCATAGAAGAATTAGATCGGTTCATAGATGCTATGATTAGTATCAGAAATGAGATTAGAGAAATAGAAGACGGAATTGCTTCGAGAGTGGATAATGTTTTAAAAAATGCACCTCATACTATGGAGTACATTGCTCAGGACAACTGGGATATGCCCTATTCCAGAACCAAAGCAGCATTCCCTTTGCCTCATATAAAAAACAATAAATTCTGGCCAAGTGTAGGTCGTGTAAATGATGCACATGGAGACAGAAATTTAATGTGTACCTGTCTACCTGTTTCAGCATATGAAGAAGAACTTATAAAAAACACTGAAATAACTATAAACTAAATATGGAAACAGATTTAATTAGTGTAGCTCTCGAAGCTAAACATCAGGAATTAGGTGCAAAAATGGTTTCTTTTGCCGGATACCTAATGCCTCTTCAATACACCTCTGTTGTAAAAGAACACAAAGCCGTTAGAGATGCTGTAGGTATATTTGATGTATCTCATATGGGTGAATTTATCCTGAGAGGTCCAAAAGCATTAGACTTAATTCAAAAAATAAGTAGTAATGATGCCTCAAAACTAACCATCGGAAAAGCTCAATACTCCTGTATGCCAAATGATAAAGGAGGAGTCGTTGACGATCTTATTATCTATCAATTAGGAGAAGAAGAATATCTTCTGGTTGTTAACGCTTCTAATATTGAAAAAGATTGGAACTGGATAAAAAGTCACAATACAGAAAATGTAGAAATGATTGACCATTCTAATGAGATATCACTTTTTGCAGTACAAGGTCCTTTAGCCAGTAAAGTGCTACAAAAACTTACCAAAGTAACATTAGACGACATCCCATATTACACTTTTGAAATTGGTGAAATTGGCGGGATACAAGATGTAATCATCTCTGCTACAGGATATACAGGAGCAGGAGGCTTTGAACTTTATGTACCAAATACCGGGGCAGAAAAACTTTGGGATGCCATTATTGAAGCCGGACAAGAAGAAAACATCCAACCCATAGGACTTGGCGCCAGAGATACACTGAGATTAGAAATGGGATTTTGCCTTTATGGAAATGACATTGACGACACTACCTCTCCACTAGAAGCAGGACTAGGTTGGATTACAAAATTCTCTAAACCATTTATTAATTCTAAAGCGCTACAACAACAAAAAGTAGAAGGAATTACTCGGAAACTAATTGGCTTCGAAATGCTAGAAAGAGGTATTCCAAGGGCTGGATACACAATATACAACAAAAGTAACGAAGCTATCGGAAAAGTAACTTCTGGAAGTCAATCTCCTATACTCGAGAAAGGAATAGGTCTTGGGTATGTAACCATCCCTCATGCCAAGGTTGACAGCTCTATTTTTATCGAAATTCGTAATAAGAAAATAAAAGCAATTGTTAAAAAAACTCCATTTATAAAAAAGTAATATCATGAACGTACCACAAGAATTAAAATATAGTAAAGATCATGAATGGATCAGAATAGAAGATAATATTGCCTATGTTGGGATTACCGATTTTGCACAAGGTGAATTAGGAGATATCGTCTATGTAGAATTAGAGTCTCTAGACGAAGAACTTAGTGAAGGTGAAGTAATGGGATCTATTGAAGCAGTAAAAACTGTTTCTGATATTTTTATGCCACTATCAGGAACAGTTATTGAAATTAATGAGACTCTGGAGTCTAATCCAGAAACTGTAAACACTGACCCATATAATGAAGGTTGGTTAGCCAAAATAGAAATCTCTAATCCTGACGAAATTAATGTCCTATTAAATGCAAATGGATATAAAGAATTAATTGGAGCAGAATAATGTTTTTTTGTTAGAATACCATAGTTTTACCCAATAGTCCTTTTAACGATAAATTGATAATTATATCGATAAATCTTCAAAAATAACACTCTCAATTTCTTCAAAAAAGCAGCTGTTTATTGTATCTTAGAGACTCTTTAAAAAAATTAATCTAAAAACTCACAAAATGGCAATTATTAAAGTTATTGAAGTATTAGCTAACTCTGAAAAAAGCTGGGAAGATGCTACTAAAAATGCTGTAAAGCAAGCAAGCAAATCAGTAAAAAACATTAAATCAGCATATATCGTTGATCAGAGTGTGGTAGTTAAGGATGATGAAGTATCAGAATTTAGAGTAAACCTAAAAATCTCTTTTGAAGTAAAATAATTGTTTTACTTCGTATTTATAAAAAGCATCCTGAAAAATTCAGGATGCTTTTTATATTTTTAAAGATTACTCTGGTAAAATATTCATATACCATTATACTATCATTACTATTCGCGAAGTGTTCATGCCAAGATGATGCTTCTATGCAACAGTACTGGTTGCACGTGATATATTTGACTCTAACAGAGTATTGCTCAAAACAGATTTGCTAAAGACAAAACTTTGATCTATTTGTGTGTAAACAACTCTTGCAAATACCCTGCTGAAGAACTTGAAAACATTCTACCTTTAGAATAAATCGTGACCCCACTTCTAATAACATTTATATTAAGACACGAGGTTATCTGCTTTCATGGTTTTGGTTTAATATTAAATTAACATAAATCACACCCCAATTGTGCTTTAAGCTGACTAAATCATACCTTTTAACATCAAAAAGCTTATTTTAAAGAATATTCATTTTTATTATAAATAGAGAATTTGATACCTCTTTTGATTATTTTATTAATGATCTAGTAACAATTGTTCTATATTAACAATGATTACTATAAGTACCATTACTAATTTGTTACAAGATCTCTAATCTTACACTTTCCTATTTTTTCCTCTAATACTCATAAAAAGGAATATTTATCCATTGAGAATTCAGAAATCATGTTCTCATTTTACTCTAATGACATTTTTTATCTTGGCTATAAATCAAGCCAACATGTGATTTACCATTTATCGTTAATATTCAAAATTAATCGACAAAAATCATTAATGTTAAAAAAAACCTAACAAAACCAATGTTAGGAAATTTAATTCTAGAATATGGATTATCAAATATTTACATTTGAAAAACAAAACAACAAGTAGTCCTATTCCTACAAATATTACGGTTTACACGTAAATTTCTTATGTGAATTATTTAATAAAATTAAGTTTTTAACATTTAATATTTAATGTCTTTCCGTTTAAACTGATAATTCAATAAAAATTTAATCATATTTCGATAATAATTGCATTTAACATCTTATTTATCTATGTTTATTAGACCTAAATCAGAAGACTATGAGAAAAATACTACTTTTTACATGCTTAGCATTATCGTCTGCAATTTTTGCACAATTACCAAGAGATTTACTTAAAACTACTACCAAAGATTACACCTTTGAGGACTATGATGGTAGTATTTATATGAAGGGAAGCTACAAAGAATCTAGTGTGATTCATGAAAAATCCGGAACTTTTGATGCAAAGCTGAAGTATAACATTCATTCTGATGCATTAGAGTATAGTTCTGGTTCAAAATTATATGAAGTTGTAAAAAGCCCCACTATTCATGCACGAATAGACGGTGATTACTTCTATTACTGTGAGTTTCAAAGCCAGCGAGGTGTCGATAGACGTGGATATTATGTTTTGGTAGAGTTAACCGACAAATACCGCATTTACAAAAGATTCACTTTAAAAATTAAAGAACCAAGAGAAAGTATTGCTGTAGGCGCTCCTTCTGAACCTGGAGCTGTTAGAATGAAAACTACATATTACCTAGAAGAATCGGGTGTAATTATGGAATTACCTATGAGCAAAAAAGATATGCTTGCGGCGTTTAATGATAAAGAAAGTGAATTAAAAGAATACTTAAAAAAGGAAAAAATAAGACTGCGAAAAGAAGAGGACTTAATTAGGTTTGTAGCCCGATACAATGCGCTAAAAAGCGATGGAGTTAACACTTCTCGAAGTCTTTTAAGTAATAGAGATAGGAATTAAGATTTAGGAACATTCTTTCTTCTATTAAGATAAAACAAATTGCCACCTACTTTTTTTAGGTGGCAATTTGTTTTAATTCATATCGTAATTCTCTTATCCTGCGACAAAATCCTTTAAGTAATAAGGTTCAAAATAACTTACATCCTCAAAATCTTCTTCAATAAATTTAGAATAACTTAATAATGCCATTTCATTTGCCGAAGGCAATTTATCCTTTATAAAAATAGCATTCTCACTACTACATATCGTAGAAAATTTCTCAACACCATTACCTATAAAGTATACCTTCTTTTTGTTTAAAAATTGCTCAAATGAAGTTTCGGTAAGAATTTCTGCTTTGGTTTCTCTTATCTCCTCATAAGTGCTAGAAAAAACCGCAGAGTACACTTCCATCCTTCTAGCATCAATCATAGGCACAACATAACAATCTTCTTTTTGAGACACCTGCAATGCTAACGAGTGTAGAGTAGGTATAGATATTAAAGGAATATCTAAGGCATAGCACAAACCTTTTGCAGTGGATACGCCAATTCTAAGTCCGGTATACGAACCTGGCCCCTTACTTACTGCAACTGCTGATAAATCTTTTAGAGACACCTCAGCTTTTTTCACAACATTATTTATATAATTATGCAATCGTTCGGCATGAGAATATCCTGTATCGTAATCTTCTTCTAATGAGATTACCTCCTTGTCTTTTATTAAAGCAACAGAACAATTTGTTGTTGATGTTTCGATACAAAGAATATAGGTCATTTCTAAAAAAATTTAAGCAAAGATAATCTAATTGATTAAACTGTTTTGCACTCTTATTGTTTTTCATTTTCATTAAAGAGTGTCACACCTACTTCTTTCTATTGTAATAAAAAATTTCGAATATGTATCTATTCTTGAGACTTATCTTCTTTCTCTACTGTCACTTTATCGCCGGTCTCTAATATTTTGGTAACTATATTATAAGGACCCGTTATCACCTCTTCTCCTTCTTTTAATCCACTCAAAACTTCGATATTACTATCATCTTGTATTCCGGTTGTAATCACCCTTAGTTTTGCCGTTTCTCCTTTTTTAATAAACACGCATTCAAATTTTTTATCTGTATCCGTTGACATTTTACCCTTTAAAGAAGTTTTTTTAACACTAGAAGTATCATTTTTGATAACGATAGAACTTATTGGCACCCCAACAATTCTCTTCCTGGCATCAGTTATCACATCAACTGTAGCAGTCATTCCTGGGCGAAAAGGTGAGTAATTACTAGGTTTATCTTTAATCAAATCAGCATATGATTCTTCTAGGATTCGAACCTTTACTTTAAAATTAGTTACCTGATCTGCACTTACTGTACTCTCGGCAGAGTTGGCTATTTCAGTAACTATCCCTTTAAATTGTTTTTTTAAATAAGCATCGACTTCCACTATTGTAGAATCTTCAATATTAACTTTGACAATATCATTTTCATTTACATCAACCTCTACTTCCATATTGCTAAGATTAGCTACTCTCACTATTTCTGTCCCTGCCATTTGCTGGGTACCTACTACTCGTTCTCCTAATTCTACAGATAATTTAGAAATGGTTCCACTCATAGGTGCATAAATAGTAGTCCTATTCAGGTTATCCTTAGCTTCATTAACCGTAGCCTGAGCACTTCTTACATTGTAATAAGCCGATTGTTTTGCTGCTTCAGCGCCTTCGTACGCAGAAACAACTCTATCCCATTCTGATTTAGAAATCACACCTTTGTCGAATAAGCCCTTATTTCGATCATAGTTTAGCTTAGATTCCTTCAAACTTGCTTCTGCTTGTCTTAATCCCGCTCTTACGTTTTCTAAACTGGCTTGAGACCTGTTTAGCCCTGATTGAATGATATCAGGATTAATACGAACCAAGAGGTCTCCTTTTTGAACTTGTTGACCTTCTTTAATAGGCAAATCAATAATTTCTCCTGAAACTTCTGACGAAAGCTTAACTTCTACTTCTGGCTGAATCTTACCTGTTGCTGAAACAGTTTCTATGATATCAATCTTTTCAATTTTTGTGACTGACACCTCTTTATAATTTCCACTTTTACCAAACCAGCCAGCTTTTTTACCATAGATAAGTACTACAACCAAAGCAACAACAATACCTAAAACGAGAAGTAATTTTTTTTTATTCATGACGTTAATTAACGTTAATTCTATTATTTGAAAAACATAGCTTTTCCAGATTGAAATTATAAGCAAGGGGTTATTACCTTACAACTTTATATCTGCAATCTTTACTCCAAAATAAAGTTCTAATACTTTTAATTTAAATATATAATCAAATTTATTTTGTACTTCCTGACTCTGTGCATTTTCTAGTCTAAATTTTGATTGACTAAAATCGAATGCGTTGGTTAGTCCCACATCATACCTGTCCTTTGCATACTCATATGCTCTTTCTTGGGCTTTTACTGAAACTTGTGCTGCTTCATATGCTTCTGCAGCACCTTTAGCATCCAGATAAGCCTGATAGACATTACTATCCAGATCCAATTGCGCTTGTTCTAATCGAAAGGCAGTACGTTTTACATTCACCTTATTTCGCTTTACATTATTTCTTGAAGAAAACCCATTGAATATAGGAACATTCAACTGCACTCCATAACTTATACCATCGTTGGTAGATAATTGATTGAAAAAAGAATCGGGATTCTGTTCTATAAGAAGAAAATTAGGAGATTGATTAATTACATTTTGCCCTGTCCCTTCTACGGTACCAATAGTTTGCGTTAATACTGGATTATTTTGATCGAGCACCTGCGCAAAAGGTTTGGCTCCTGATTCTCTAGTACTATAACTAAAAGAACCATTTAAGGTTGGGTAGTATGCTCCTCTGGCAATCTCAAGGTCTTTTTCGGCAATAAGCATATTTTGCTCAGCTATTTGCACTTCATATCTCGCCTCTCTAGCCTTAGCTATTACTTGATCGATAGGCTTATTTAACATATCTGACCCTGGAACCAAATATTCTTGTTCGGCGATATCAAATTCTTCATAATTTTTAATCAATAATGTCTGAGCCAACCCGATTAATGCTATTTGCACTGCATTCTCAGCCTGAACGATTCTGGTTAACTCGTCTGCAGAAGTAGCCTCTATCTCCAAAAGATCCCCTTGAGGAAGAACACCTGCATCTACCAAGTCTTTTGTGCGTTGATACTGCTCTAGAGTAATCTCATGCTGTTTTTCAATAACTTTTAATGATTCTTTATTCAATAACACCTGTAAGTAACTATTGGAAACAAATAATGCAATATCATCTTTGGATTTCCCCAAATTATATTGGCTTAGCAGCCTAGTAAGCCTTGCTTTTTGAAATGTTTTTACATTTCTCAAACCGCTAAATAACGTAACTCCCACAGTAACCCCATAATTCGAACTTCTAAACGTTTTGGTACTATTGGTATTTGTAATAGGATCGGTTACCAAACCTGAATTCCAAAAATTTGAAGCAGAAGCATTTAGACTAGGAAGAAAATTCCCTATCGCATCGAGTCTATCAATTTCTGTAGCCTCAATATCTAATGCAGATTGTTTTATTGAAATATTATTTTCTAAGGCATATTCTACACATTCTCGTAATGTCCATTTTTTTTCTTGCGCCTGAGTTCCTAAAACTCCAAAAAATGCAATCCATAAAATTAAAGTTTTAATTCTCATAAGTTTAAAATTAGAAGTACTCCATTGCGAAGAGAACTTGCTTACATTATGTATTAATAATTTCATCTGTTTAAATTTATTATTTTTCAGCATTCAGATGGAAACACTTACAATCATTTTTATTCTGATACCTTATAAAATATTACTATATATTCTATACTATGTATTTGTACGTTTTTGACTGATGTTGTTACAGATTTAAAAAACTTTATTATCTAACTACTATAAAAATATCTTTTGCTCCTCTATTTTAATTCTGACTTTCTTCTCCTTCTTTCTTGATTGGCTCGGTTTTACTCCAAACTTTAATATCATCTTCTTTTGTAATCCCTGATAGTATCTCAACGTTGATACCATCTGAAATACCAATTTCGACATCTTTTCTTTCGAATTCTTGCTCTCCTGTCTTCACTTCTACATAGGGTTTTTCTGTTTCTTTATCAAATTGCAAAAGAGCTTCTTTTATAGCCAAAATATCATTTTTAGTATCCAATACAATAGATGCATTTGCACTATATCCTGCTCTTATAAAAAATGACTTGTCAAGAAAAACTTCTCCTTCTATTTTAAACTGAACAGCTCCTTGCTCTTCATCTCCTTTTGGCGCAATAAATTTTAATTTTGCATCAAACTCTTTGTCACGTATTGCTCCAAGACTTATTTTTAGAGGCATCTCAATCTTTAATTTATTCACTTCTGCTTCATCTACTTTTCCTTCAAAAATCATTTTATTTAAATCTGCGATTGTAGCAATAGTGGTTCCATCATTAAAGTTATTACTTTCAATAACCTGATCTCCTTCTTTAACGGGAATCTCGAGTATAGTACCTGACACTGTTGCTCGTATATTAGTATTAGCCAAGGAAGATCCTCCGGCAGAACCTACACGTATGATCTGAAGGTCGCTTTGAGCATTTGTAAGACTTTGTTTTGCTTGATTGTACTGCAAACTTATATTATTAAAATCCTGACTTGAGATTACTCCTTTATCAAAAAGGGCTTTATTTCTATCATATTCTACTTTAGAATTATCAAGAACGATTCTTGCATTTTTAACAAGTCCTCTGGCACTATTCAAAGACTGTTCATTTGGCACAACCTTTACTTTAGCTATTAGATCGCCAGTTTTGATTGCCGCTCCTTCCTCGACATATATTTTTTCTATAATTCCTGAAATCTGTGGTTTAATCGCCACTTCATCTTCTGGAACTACTTTTCCTGTTGCTACAGTTTTTTCTTCAATAGAGGTTCTAAACGCCTTTTCTGTAGTATACACAATAGGTGATTTACTATTAGAATCTATTAAATATTTTCCTGAAAAACCGAGTGCAATTACAAACACTACTACCAGTAGGATTTTAAAAAACTTTTTCATCTGAATTCTGATTGATTTGATTATTCTAATTATTATTTTATTCTTCCCTCAATGCTTCTATTGGTCTTATACTTACTGCTTTTTGTGCTGGGATAAGCCCTATCAAGGTTCCTAGTAATACAATAGCAAATAACGCACCTACTACCGCAAAGAAATCTACTGTAGGGTTTAATATTGGTATATTATCATTATTGCCAATAGCGGTATTAATCCCCCAAAGCAATAAGGTGCCAAATACAAATCCTAGTAATCCTGCTACAAAAGTTAGCAAAATAGACTCTAACATTATTTGCCCTCTTACTTCGGCAGGTGTAGCCCCCAAAGCTCTACGCACTCCAATTTCTCTAGTTCGTTCTTTGACTGTAATCAAAAGCACATTACCTATTGCAATCACGCCAGCTATAAGTGTTGCTATCCCAACGATATAAGTGATCAACCTCATTCCTGATAAAAACCCATTTACTTTTGCAATTTCTTCACCTAGGTTAAAACTACCAAAAGCCTGTGTGTCATCTGGATGTACATTATGCATTCTTTTAAGAGTTGTTTTTATGGTGGCTTCGGTATTTATTATATTCTTATCTGCTTTGGCAGTAATAACCATCCAAGAAATATTTTTTCCTTGATTGAATATAGTCTGAAATGTTGTGAACGGTAAAAAAATTGAATCATCTCCTTCAAATCCAGATTGTGTAGGCTTATATACCCCTATCACCTTAAAATATATCCCGTTTATTCTAACATATCCTCCAACTGCTTCTTCATCTTTATCATAGAATTGTTTATAAATATCTTCCCCTATCACACAGACTTTGCGTTCATATTTTATGTCTTCCTCGTTAATAAATCTGCCTCCATCAAAAATCTTTTTCTTTGATACTTTATCTATTGTAGGATAATCTCCAAAAACTTTGAAGGCTCCAGATTTAGAACCTCTTACAAACTGACCCGGAGGAGTTCCCCATTGCCCTGTCACATTTCGCGGAGCGATATATTCAATATCCCCGATCTGGGATTCAAGCGCTTCAACATCATCCAAGGTAAGTTGCATTCTTCTTCCTCTTTTAAAACCTTCATTTGGTATACTGGTTTGTTGCCCCCACAAAAACATTGTATTGGTCGCAAAATCATTAAATTGACTCCTAAAGCTATTATCTAAACCTTTAGCCATACCTAAAAGAAATACAAACAAAAACACACCCCATGTGACACCTATAACAGTAATCACGGTTCTTATCTTATTCTTACGAATAGCTCCATAAATTTCTTGCCAAGTATCTCTTTCAAATATAAATTTCATCTTGTTTAGATTTAGTTTTATAATCGCCTAACTCAATCCTTCAATCTTTACCAAAAGCACTTCAGTTTATTTAATATTTATTCATCACGCAATGCAATTATAGGCTTTATTCTTGCTGCTCTTCTTGCCGGAATATACCCAGCCAGAAGCCCGAAAAAAATAAGAATCAATGTTGCTCCCATTATAATACCGGTATCCACCCTTGGATTAAGGATAAAAAATTCTTTTAGACTATTACCGATCAACTTAAGTACAAAAATCCCTGTTATTAACCCGAGATACCCTGCCACAGATGTAATAAGCACTGACTCCTGAAGTACCATGGCAATAATTGATTTTGGAGAAGCTCCTAATGCTTTTCGTATTCCCAATTCTTTGGTTCGCTCTTTAATGCTAAAGGTCATAATATTACCTATCCCAATTACTCCCGAAATAAGGGTTCCTATCCCAATAACAAATATGATTACATAAATGCCGCCAAGGATAACCATTGTTTCTTTAATATCTTCTGCAAAGCTTCGTACCCTAATTGCGCTTTGATCATCTGGCGCTACTTTAAATTTTTCTTTAAAATCCTTTTCGATCTGACTGGCAAATGCAATCGCTTGTTCTGTACTCATCGCCATATTATAAGATATGTTAATCTGATCTAAGTAATCATTATTACCATACAGCAATTGACGAGTGGTATATGCCATATTTATCAGCCTTTCTTCATTATCTCCGCCACTATCCTGAAAAACCCCTACAATCTTATAAGCTATTCCATCTATCTCGAGTATTTTACCTAGTGCTTTTTCTTTTTTAAACAGATCCTTTTCTACCAATCTTCCGATAACGATATTTTTACTTCGGTTTTCTATATCCATTTCATTAATAAACCTCCCGTTCATCATTATGGTTTTCTCTAGATATTGATGATCTGGATGAATTGCTCTAATGTTGTAACTTCCTGATTCTTTTTTATATTTTGCAATCCCACCACCATACACTCTAGGCGAAGCGTATTCTACTTTTCCTCGATAATGCTCTTTGATAAACTCAAAATCTTCATTTTTAAACTGTATTTCTCTATTTTCCTGAAAACCTTTGTAAGCTTTAGAAGTGGTTCCGCTATGAATAAAAATGATATTTTGAGCATCATCTACAAAACTGCTTAGAAAACTATTAAGAAGACCATTACCCATCCCCAATAAAATCGTAAAAATCAGAATTCCCAGAGCTACTGTAAACCCCGAAAGAAATGTACGAAGCTTATTTTTTCCTATAGCTTCAAATATTTCGCTCCATCTATCTCTATCAAACATATTGAGATGCTCTTACTTGTTCTACTTGTTTATCTTCTACGATAACACCATCTTTAAGGTGCACTATACGCTTACACATATCGGCAATATCTGGCTCATGAGTTACCACCAATATTGTTTTACCCTCATCATTAATACTTTGAATAATATCCATAACTTCATAAGAAGTTTTACTATCTAAAGCTCCTGTAGGCTCATCTGCTAGTAAGACTTTGGGATCGGCAGCCAACGCTCGAGCAATAGCTACACGTTGTTTTTGCCCTCCAGAAAGCTCACTCGGCAGGTGTGTTGCCCACTCTGCTAAACCAACTTTACCCAGGTAATCCATAGCTGTACTAATTCTTTCCTTGCGTTTTTTGCGTTGGTAGTACAATGGTAGTGCTACATTTTCTAAAGCAGTTTTATAATTAATCAAATTAAAAGACTGAAAAACAAATCCTAAAAACTTGTTACGATACTGCGCCGCTTTTGTTTCATTCAACCCTTTAATAGGAACATTATCCAGGAAGTAACTTCCACCATCAGCTTCATCCAACATCCCCAAAATATTGAGCAATGTAGATTTTCCAGAACCCGAAGACCCCATAATAGCTACTAACTCTCCTTCTTTTACACTAAAATCTATTCCTTTAAGTACATGAAGCGAATTGCTTCCCATTTGGTAAGATTTATGCAAGTCTTTTATTTCAATCATACTACTCTAGATTAAGATACCTAAGACACAACATTATGCCTTAAAAAAACCTAGACTGACTAATAAAACTCATCTTTCCGGGTCAAATCCAATTACCCTTTTTTTTGAAGACTTAATTGATTGGTTAGTGCAGTCTTGTAACATAAGACTAAATACACAAGGTTTTTGTTACATCTTTTCTTGTTAGGAAAATGTTAAAAAAAATAAGAGTCTTACATTAAAGTTCCTTAGAAGCTCCTGATTTTCTTTTGTTTCGATAAATAAAATACCCAACCACTCCTATTAACACATAAGGTATTATCATTAAATAAACAATTCCATTATTAATACCTTTTGCAGCTTCTTGTCCTTCTTCGCTTTCTAATACAGCTCGACACATTGCACATTGAGCTTCTGCCGAAACTGTAAATATTAACAACAATATAAATATGCAGACTATTTTAGTTTTCATAACCATTGTAACCTGTTAGATATTTTTTTTAAGCATAATAAGGAGCAATCATAAGATATACAACCACACCAGTAATAGCAACATAAAGCCATATTGGAAATGTAATTCTTGCAATTTTTTTATGTTTATCAAATCGCTTCGCCAACGCCTTTACATAGGTAATAAGCACAAAAGGAATCACTACAATAGAAAGCACTATATGAGTAATCAAAATAAAATAATACACATATTGTATCACTCCTTCTCCTCCAAACTTGGTAGAATCACTTGTCATATGATATGCAATATACATAAGTAAAAACAGCACAGAACATACGATAGCTGCTTTCATAAATTTTTCATGCAATGCTATTTTTTTATTCTTTACAGCCCATAAAGCAGCTAATAAAATCACCGCAGTTACACCATTAATACTTGCATATATTGGCGGTAAAAAAGTGAGTGGTTGCACATCGAACCCCAGTCGTCGCAAATTAATCCCGAATAGTGCCGCTACTGCAAGTGGTATAAAAATAGACAATATTACGATCCACTTATTGTATTTTTTCTCTACTACCGAAGGACTACTACTCATCTTTATCTAATAATTTCTTTATATCTTTTAACAATACGGTTATTTGTTCTTCTTCACCGTTTTCATCCATTTTTTCTTCCACTCCAATCGTTCCTCTATAGTATATGATTGGATTACCAGAAGCATCATATCTAGACCTAATATATCCTTCTTGATCAATTAAAGCAAAATAACCATTATGCTCAAAACCACCAAGCACATCTGGATTCTCTGCCGCATAAATATTAAATCCTGTATTAGCAAGTTCGTAGATATCTTCTCTATCACCAGTCAAAAAATGCCAATCGGGATCTGTAACATTATAATTCTCGGCGTATTTTTTAAGCTTCCTAGGTGTATCATTTCTTGGATTTATAGTAAAAGAAGCAATTCCAAAATTCTCGTAATCGGCAAGTTTATTTTGCAGGTAGACCAAATTTCTGCTCATCTTAGGACATATAGTTGGGCAGCTAGTAAAAAAGAAGTCTACCACATAAACTTTCCCCTTATAATCATGATTAGTGATTAGTATGCTGTCTTGATTCAAAAAAGCGAATTCTGGGACTTTTTTTGGTGCTCCATTGATCTTTATATAACTAAGTTTTTCATTAGCTATTGGATTATTAGCACTCATTCTATCATTCTTTACCACTGAAGTGCTTTTGATTCTATTCACAATTTTTGGAATAAACAGTATCCCAAAGATTAAAACAACAAACGATATCCCAACGTACGAATATTTTTTCATTTTATTTTTCTTTACGATTCGCCTTATATTTTTTTAATGCCAGACGATATTCTGCAAGAACAACCTTTACATCATCATCCATAACATTTGATAAATCTGCCACAGAACTTGCGTCATACCCATACACTTCTGGCTCACCTTCTTCTAGGCTACCATCTCTACCTCTCAAACCACTATTTTTATCAATAATATAAACATAAGAGGTTGCCAAATTATCATCTAATTGGTGAGGGGTTTCAAGACTATCAAACAAACTCTTTATACTCTCGGGTGTACCAAAAACAAAATTCCATTCTGAAACATCTGTTATATTATCAAGTTCGTCCAAGAGATCTTTTGCTGCGTCTTCACTACCGTAAGGTAATACCATTACAAATTGAAAATCCTGAAAGCCATGATTTTTTTTATAGATCTTTTGATTTAAGTTAAAAGCATTTCCTTGTTTGTTATGAATATTACGTCCTAAAAAACCTAATACCGTAATTTTATTAGAAAAACTAACTTCATTTTTTGCAAGTGATTCGAAGTTTTTAAGATTTCCAATCGTCTCATTAAGAACTGGAAGTTTTGCAAAATTGTGTACTCCTGAAGCAAAAAACAAATACGCAACAAGGGGTAAAACAAATAAAATACCTAAGACAAGAAACTTTTTCATTTAGTAAATAACTTTATTTCCATTCTAACACTAATTAGGACTTAAAAACAACACTTCTCTAATCACAAAAAAACGTCCAACATCCGGTATTTTCTCTAGACATAAAGTATGATTAAGCTAGTACTATATTATTCTAAAACAAGTTTATAACAATTGTGCAAAAATAAAAAAGACGGTTTAATAAACCGTCTTTTTACAATGCTTTTAACTTATAAAATTAAAGGCTTAAAAGTCCCAAGCTTTATAACCTGCTTTAAAAACCTCATATACATAATCTCCCTCTGTAAGAAGGATGAATATCAAGTAACAGATTAAGAAAATAGCTGTCCAAACAACTGACCTTCTCAAGCCTTTGGTTTCGCCTTCCATGTGCATAAATGCCCATGTAATATAATATGCTTTATAGATAGTAAGAATAATAAATATCCAGTTTAGCAACTTCATACTAATTAATGTAGTTTCAACTAAAAACGCAGGTTTTATAATTCCTAATATTACTTCTACTATTGTAACAACAGATAATAGAATAAATACTTTCCATATTCTTGCTGTATTCGATTCGTGATGTGCTGTATCGTGTGCCATACTAATATAATACTACTTTATTTTTATTAAACCAGGTAAAAGAATGTAAATACAAATACCCATACCAAATCTACAAAGTGCCAGTATAAACCAACCTTTTCTACCATCTCATAATTTTTTCTTCTTTCATATGTACCAAGAATTACATTGATAAAGATGATAATATTAATTATTACTCCAGAAAATACATGAAATCCGTGAAAACCAGTAATAAAAAAGAAAAAGTTAGCAAATAAGGGAGTACCATACTCATTATGAGTTAGGTTTGCTCCTTCTACTGTACCAATTGCATCTGCCTGTATCCTTCTTAAGGATTCTGTTCTAGACAGGATGGTTTTTTCTCCTTTATCAGTAAGGGTCTGAGTTCTTATCAAAAGATCTGTCTTTTTAGCAAACCCAGCTCGTATCTCTTCTATTGTATAAGTAGGAAGCGTGCCTTCTTTTTGAAACCATATTCCATTTTTTCGCTCATGGCGCGTTCTATCTTTATGAGAATCTGCTAGAGCTACATCCTTTAGGGCTACTCGGTGCCCTTCTGCATCTACAAATTGCAATATTTGACCTCCTTTGGTCTCTACTGCACCATAT
Organism: Aquimarina sediminis; assembly: GCF_002895435.1. GTDB lineage: Bacteria > Bacteroidota > Bacteroidia > Flavobacteriales > Flavobacteriaceae > Aquimarina > Aquimarina sediminis. The sequence continues at coordinate 430,513 of NZ_POYJ01000003.1, read as the reverse complement.
TCTCCTTTAATAAAGTTTTTCCACTCCCATGCTTGAGACCCTACGAATATTGCCCCTCCAATAATCGTCAGGAACATATAAAAGATCACTTTTTTCTGCTTCATATGATGTCCAGCATCAACCGCTAGTACCATCGTCACAGAAGAGAATATCAATATAAATGTCATCAAGGCCACATAATACATTGGAGCATCTACTCCATGCAAAAACGGGAAGTGATTAAACACTTCATCGGCAATCGGCCATGAATCAATAAATTTAAATCTCGAAAAACCGTATGCGGCAAGAAAACCTGAGAATGTAAGTGCATCCGAAAGGATAAAAAACCACATCATCATCTTACCATAACTTACCTTGAGAGGTTGGTTGCCCCCTCCCCAGATTTTATCTTCAGTACCTGTTTTAGTAACAGTTGTTTCCATATAAAGAATTTGGTATTGTTAAATTTCCCACAAAAATAATCAATTTTATCATTTCATCTGCTCAAATCTATTTTTTAATTGTCACAGATGCTATTCTACAAAACAATCTTTTTTGCGGCACTAAATCAATGATCACTGATCATTTTACGAAATACAAAAACAAAAAGAGATAAACCCACAGAAAATCAACAAAATGCCAGTACATAGCACCTAATTCTAAACCAAGAGTTTGACCTGTTTTATATTTTTGTTTAAAATGATTATAAATTACGACTAAAAGCACAATCACACCTCCAGCGATATGTGCCAGATGTGTTACTACAATAATAAACATAAATGTAGTAACAATATTTGATGTTGGCCCTGTAAAATGATATCCTTGTGTAATCATATCACTAAAGCCTTCAAATTGCAGATATATAAATATACTACCCAAAGCAAGCGTAGACAATAGTAATAATGTTGCCACCTTTCTATTATTATCCTCAATTGCTTTTTTCACAAAGTGAAACGTAATACTACTGGCTATAATAACCAATATGCTATATACAAATGCATTCGGAAAAACAAGATCGGTAACCCAATCCTTTCTACTTTTACTAACAACATATGCACTAGTAAGCCCTGCAAATACCATTGCCATACTGATCATTGCAAACCACATCATGGTTTTTTTGGATCTATTTACTTTTTCTTGTGTTGTCCCTTGCGTTAAATCCATGTTCTTATAAATTTATCTGCTACATAAACAATCTGTAACAGTGTAATATACAAAACGCTCACCAGCATTAATTGCTTTGCCGTTTTGGCATCTCTAATTTTGTATAAGCGAATTGCAGATCTTAACAAAAAGATCCCTAGTATTAAAATTATTACTCCCGATACAGGAGTAAGATAAAGTTTTCCTGTAACTCCAAAGACTGGTATTAAAGAGGTCACTATTGTCCAAGTCGTATAAATAATAACCTGAACAGCGGTTCCTTGGTCTCTTTTCCCAGTAGGTAACATAAAGAAGCCTCCTTTCTTATAATCCTCGAACAAGAACCATCCTATCGCCCAAAAATGTGGGAATTGCCAAAAAAACTGAACCATAAACAATGTTCCTGGTTCTATTCCAAAATCATTTGTTGCCGCTACCCATCCCAACATAAAAGGAATTGCTCCGGGAATTGCACCAACAAAAACAGACAATGGTGTCTTGGTTTTTAGAGGTGTATAAACACTTACATAAATAAATATTGAAATTGCTCCAAACATTGCTGTTTTAGGATTAATACTATAGAGCACAGATATCCCAGCAATCGTAAAAAGAGTCGCTATTGCAAAGGCAGTATTCACAGACATTCTTCCGGCAGGAACTGGTCTGTTCTTTGTACGATCCATCAGTTTATCCAAATCTCTTTCTATAATCTGGTTAAAAGCATTTGAAGCCCCTACCATAAAATAGCCTCCAATCGCTAGAAGCAATAGAGTACTCAAAGAAACCGTTTCAACACCTAACAAATAGCCTGCAACAGAAGAAAAAACAACACTTAATGCCAAACGCATTTTTGTAATTTCTTTAAAATCCTGAATAACAGAAACTTTTACTGTATTAACCTGGGTTACGCTCAAATCTTGCACCTTTTCTAAATCGCTTTTTTTAAAAGTCGTGCAAAGATATACCTTAAATGCATTTTAGGCAACTTATAACTACTTATAATTCACCTTTTAACAACTAGTTTATTGTCATTCAAAATAATTTAGAGGATATTAGCAAAAAGCCTTCTTGCAGAACATTTTGATAATCACCTCAATAGCCTAAGTAATTTTTGACCATTACTACCGACAAAACATAGTAAAAAAGAACACAACACTCTATATTATGAAAAAACTATTAATCCTCGGAGCATTACTCTTCTCATTTATCGTAAGTGCCCAAAACAAGGAAGTCAAAATCTCAATAGACCCATTATCAGAAAATATCTATATGCTAACCGGACAAGGTGGTAATATTGGTGTTTTTAAAAATGAAAAAGGTCTATTTATTATTGATGATCAATTTGCTAGATTGTCTAATCAAATTCTCTCAAAACTAAAAACCATAAGCGATCAACCAGTTAGCATGGTCATCAACACACATTATCATGGAGATCATACTGGTGGCAATGAGAATATGGCTAACAAAGGGGCAACCATTTTTGCACAAAAAAATGTAAGATCAAGAATGAAAAAAAATCAAAAAGAAAAAGGAGCAATAAACCCTGTTTCTTTACCTGTAATTACATTTAATGAGGGATTGCAATTATATTTTAATAACGAAAACGTAAAAGCATTTCATGTTCATAATGCGCACACAGACGGAGATGCAATTATTTATTTTGTAAATGGAAATGTATTACACATGGGAGACACTTTTTTTAATGGACGATACCCTTATATAGATCTAAAATCAGGAGGAAGCATTAAAGGATACATAAAAGCTTCTGAAAAAGCTCTACTAATTGCAAATGATGACACCAAAATTATTCCAGGACACGGAAAATTAGCAACTAAAAAGGATCTCGAAACATTTTCAAGAATGTTAAAAGAAATCACAGCTGCTATCCAAAAAGAAATTGATGCCGGCAAATCTGAAGGTAATATCATAAAAAACACCACTCTAACTGCTACATATGACACCAAAGGGTATGGTGACGGCTTTATCAACTCTGAACGCATACGAAAAACAATATACAGCAGCCTTACCCAATAAGAGCAATCCTAACATTTATAAAAACAGTTATCCCTGTGCAAATAATACACAGGGAATACTTTGTGTTTTTTTAAAACAAAAAAAGCGTTTTTATCCTATTTACTCTTGTATTTTAAAAACGATAGGCAACTGATACTTTACCGTTACCGCTCTATCTCTTTGTTTACCTGGAGTCATTTTAGGAAATTTTGCTACTACCCTTTTCGCCTCACGTTCTAGTGATGGATGTGGCGCCCTAGCCTTTACATTCTGAATTGTTCCATCTTTGTACACATCAAATTGCACATAAATACGCTGTAAACCTTTTAATCCTAACTGATCACCAAGACCAGTATTAAATTTTCTAGAAACAATCCTTTTTATTTTATCAGAAAAACAAGAAGCCCGCTCATCATTAGTTTCCAGCATCTCACATCCAGGAAAAATAGGAACAAACTCTACTTTGACAAAAGGAAACTTTTCTTCTGGCTCATCAATAGGCACATCAAGTATATCATCAGATGTAATAGGATCAGATTCGTTTAAATCATTCTTAAACTCCTCTTTCATCGATTCAACTACTTCATCATCCTTTATCACTTCAAATTTTTGAGGATCGACTACAGGTTTAGATCGTTTTACTACCGCTTGCTTAGGCTTGGATTCTTTATAAATCTTGTAATTCTCATCCCATTCGACCGGAGGTTCTTCTACAGTTACAGCAGTAGGAAGTTGCACTACTGGTATTGCAGTATACACTTCAAACATTAAATAGGTAAATAATAGACTTACAATAAGTCCAATCTGAAAGTTTACCAATGTACTTTTTCGTACATTCGCATCGTGCTTGTTACTCATAAAATTTAGTTTTAACGTTACAATTAAATCTGAATCAACAAGCATACCAAAAAAGAATCCCGTCTACATAACTGTAGCGGGATTCTGATATTTTTTTTCTTACCCTGTTATTTACGAGCTACAAAATTAATAGGCAACGAATACAAAACCCCAACAGTTTCTCCATTTCTTTCTGCGGGCTTTGTTTTTGGCAATGCCTTGACTACTCTAACCGCCTCTTTCTCTAAATCCGGGTGTGGACCTCTAGCTTGAACATCAATTACGTTACCACACTTACTTATTTTAAACCGAACAAATATCCTATTAAAACCAGACATCCCCACTTCTTCAACCACCTTTACATTAAAATTTTTATTGATAAACTTTTTAACCTTTTCACTTAAGCATTTTTTTTGCTTTGCCGGCTTGCTATTTTCATTGCAACCAGGAAAAACAGGAAAATTCTCTACAATTTTAATTGGTTTTCCTTTACTATCTTTTGTTTCAAAATCCAGGTTAACTTCAAAGCTATACTTCTCAATCTCTCCTTCTATTTTTCTATTTTCGATCACAACCTTAAGTTCGTACAAAACCCTAACTAGATTACCATTATCCATACCTGGGTTTAGCCTAGGAAACCCAAGAATAACATCTTTTATATGCCTCTTTAGAAGCTCATCTTCACCTTTAACCTTTACAGTATCAACCACACCATCTTTACCAATTTCAAAGCTTATCTCAGATTTTTTTGCTTTAGAAAAATAGCTCATATCACCATCAAAAACTTGTGTAAGACCATTTCTTAACGCATTCAACACAAAAGAATCAACACAATTTCTTTTTTCACAATCCTCGGTTATCCTCCTACATTTGGCAAAAAAAGGAGGGAATTCAACATCATTAAACGGAATTGCATCTTGTGTTTTCTCTACTTCAGCCTCTAAATTTTGAAATATCGCAGTGTCTATTTTAGTATTTCCAAAAACATCTGAGTTATATATTAGACCCAGAAAAACCAAAACCAACAATCTTCTAAAAGTACTTTTTCTCATTAATAAGATATCCTAATCTATTTACACTAACCTGAATTACATTTTTCTAATAAAAAAACTCCCATTAACAACAATGGGAGTTTTTAAAATATTTTTGTGTTTTTTCTTTAATCCTGTACCTGGAAAACTATTGGTAAAGAATACAGTACACCTACTGCTTTTCCTCTTTGTTTTCCTGGAGTCATTTTAGGCAATAACTTAATTACTCTACCCGCTTCTTTCTCTAATCTTGGGTGTGGTCCTCTTGCTTGAACACCAACAATATTACCATTTCTGTCAATTTTAAATCTCACGTAGATTCTATTAACACCAGAAAGTCCTAGCTCGCTACCCAATTCTGTATTAAACTTACGGTTAACAAATTTCTTAACCTTATCACTCATACATTTCTTTTTTGCAGCATTATTTCCTGCATTTTCACAACCTGGAAAAACTGGAACATTTTCAATAACCGCAAAAGGTACATCAGCAATTTCTTCTTCTTCATCAACATCTATTACCTCTTCTACTTCAACAATCTCTTCTTCCTGATTGGTTTCTGTAGATTCTATAATAGTTTCTTCTACCTCTTCTTCATCTTCTACTACATCAATAATTTCTGGAGCAGGTGGCGGAGGTGGCGGAGGTGGTGGAGTATTCAGGTTTTGAGTAATCGGCACATCTTCTTCTTCTAATTCATCAAGGTTAACCTGACCAATATCAATATTACTTCTATCATAAGTCTTCCACTCAATTCCTTGCCATGTTATAAAAAGAACTAAAATAAGTCCTAGTTGAAGGAATAAGGTACTTCTTTTAGTTAAATCTGCTTTTGGATTTTTCTTTGGTTCCATATTTCTAAATAGTTAATAGGATTGCTAAAATAGCTAATTTCTTTTGTAATTTCCAACTAAAGATAAAAATGTAAAACAAAAAATTAGTTTTTTAACTTTTATCTTGCACATCATTCGGCAAATAAAACCTTTTATCTACCTGATTTTCTGATTGTTTTGCTTAATTCTTATTACTTGCCTTTTAAGCACAACAAAAATAAAAACTGCAAAAATTGTACCACATGTGTTTGCAACTACATCATACCAGTCAGAACTACGATAAGTAGTTAGCAATGACTGCAATACTTCCATCAAAATACCATACAAAACAGATGCTACCGAAGAAATGATCAAACTCTGCCTTAAGCCTTTATTTAGTTTTTCAGAAAAAAATAAATACAATGTCCAGGCTACAGTTACTGTAAAATACGCTATAAAATGAGCATATTTATCACTTCCTTCTACTTGAATCTTTACAGGGTATACAAATCTCGCCAATGACCCCCATGTTAGCAGGATCGTTAGCAAAACTGATAGAATCAACAAGGGTTTATGCCCCAACAAGCTCTTTATACCCATCTGCAGACAATAGATCATCTACTTGAGAAGCATCTGATATTTTTACTTTTACCATCCACCCTTCTCCATAAGGATCACTATTCACTACTTCAGGCTCACTCTCTAACGCTTCATTAAACTCAATGATCTCGCCAGTTAACGGCAAGAACAAATCAGATACGGTTTTTACTGCTTCTACAGTTCCAAAAACCTCTTCTTGATCAAGTTCTTCTCCAACTGTTTCTACTTCTACATAGACAATATCACCTAATTCACTTTGTGCAAAATCGGTAATCCCAATAGTTGCAACATCACCTTCAATCTTGATCCATTCGTGATCTTTTGTATATTTTAATTCTGCAGGAATATTCATTCGAAAAAATATTTATAAGTTTCTTTATTATATATGACGACGAAAATAAATCTATTTTATTAAATTTTTGGAAAACCAGATAAAAATTTATCAAAAAACAATTATCAGAAATCTCACCAAAGAAATAATTACAAAAAACTTAATTTCCAAAATTATATCTCAATGTAAATCCGCCTCTAATCGTGGTTTGAGGAAAGGCAGTAGAAATAGAATATTCTGAAAAAGTGTGGTCATAAAAGAATAAGGCTGTCAGGTTCTTACTTAACGAATAATCTGCTGTAAATTTTATTCCGTATATATCTTGCCCGGCAGTTACCTGCGTATTATCCAGATCAAGATATCTAATCAGAGTTTCGTTTTGACGCAGAGATACATCGGCACGTAGATTAAGATCACTTTTTAACACCTTTTTCCTTCCCGAAATCTTAGTTGCAAAAGTAATATCCTTAAGCCTGTACCCTATACCTATGATATATTCGTTACCTTGTATTTCGGTAAGTAAATTATTATCAAAGCTTAATGATAGCGCTCTATCTTTTTTCCATTCTAACAAGATTTTAACAGAGTTCTTCATCTCCATATCGAATCTCGCCAAGGGACTAAATTGCTCTGTTAGATTAATATTAGAATACAATGTTGGGTTTCTAAAATTACCTGCCTGATCGACATCATTACGGTTTTGATATTCTAGATTTGTTTGAAACTGATTAATCGTATAATTGGCTCGATATCCATGAGCTACAGAAAATCTTTTAAATCGTTTTTTAAACCATTTTAAATTCATTAACCCAGTATATTTCACATCCCAATTAGGTAATGGAATATCTCTAAAAGCTCCTTTCTGAACATTTTCTGCACTTTTCCCCTGATACGCAGATAAAAATGCTGGTAATAATACTGCTTGATTTGTTTTTCCGAATCCGATCGGATAACTATATCCATTAGGCTCTTGTTCTGCGCTTCTCGGAAAATTAGGACTACCATAAAACTCAGTCGCCAAACGATCTGCTACAATCTGTCTGTTTTCTCTAAAGTCATCAAAGGCTGTAGAATTAAATTCATCACTCTTTTGAAATGCCGTTTTGATCAATAGTGTAGAAACCGTAAAATTACCAAAAACATTAGGAGTAAGTGATCTATACTCTAAGTCACTATCTACCCTATAGTTCTCTGTAAATGTTTCTGAATAATTTCTATTGGCACTAAGGTCAATTTTCAAACCTTTTAACAACCCAAGAGATGCCTGTACATTAATCTGCCTGCCTTCGACCTCTTGATATTGTTGATTAAAGTCTTGATACAACGTAAGCCATCCGTTACGCGCTGCAATATCTCTTATTTCAGATTGGCTACCAAAAGTAAAACCTACAGTTGGTTTTAGCGTACCAACAAAACCAGGTTCTCTAACATACCCAGGAAGGAAAATACCATTATCCTGTTGATAATTTACATTTACTTTTTTTACTGCAGTAACCAAACCTATTAGAGTGTTATATGCTTTATCACCCGCGCTCAACTTACTCCTACCTCTTTTTACCTTTTTCTTAGTGTCCTTATTAGGTGCTGCTGACAACTCCTTACCATCTTTTGATCCTCTTGCATCTTTCTTATTTGCTTTTTTTCGACCAGCTTTTATTTTGGTTAATCCCACATACTTATACAGTGTATTCATATCTAACGACCCATTTAAGGTATGCACATTGGCATTTTGCACTGTATTACCTAAATCAGGAATATCGTCTAAAGTCTTAAGGGCCTCACTCCCCTTTACCCATTGAAAATCTGCATTATAAGAATATGTAGCTCGTATAAATTTAAGCGCAGGTATTTTCTTAAAGGGAACTTCATAGTTAACCTGAAGTTGTTGACTATGCGTATTTGGGTCTCCTATATCAAAAAACCCACTCCATACATCTATCGAATTATCAACTTCATTATTTTCATCAATAAAATTCTTAACAATACGATTGTTCGCCGATGTGAAACTAAAATTTAAAGACTTGGTTAAATTATGGTTTATACCATATTGCCAGTCATAAAGAAAATTACGTTGATACAAAGTAGGTAATTTAATATCATCTGGTCCTAAGGTAATATCTCTAAATATTTGCTCATTGTATTGTCTGTTAATATTAGAATTTACAGAAATACTTGTAGGAAGTAGATTTACATTAAAATCCTTTATCAAGTCAAAGTACTTACTTCTTCCTAAAAACTTAATCTTTTTAAAGGGCTCAATTTCTTTAGGCTGAAAACTGAAGTCATACGTTCCTCCTAATCTCACATTTTGATCTAAAGATTTTTCAATTTCAAAATCACGATGATCTGTTTGATTATAAGTTGCAGAAAACGCAAAATTCTCTACATCATAGGGCATAGGTTTACTCTCACCTGTTCTTTCTTTACGTAGTCCAATAACATTAAAACTTTGTCTTTTTGTATAATCTGTTGATTGTCTCTCTACACGTTCTTTTTCTTGTGGATCTGTAATCTTATCTAATCGATCCTGAAGCTCTATATCCTGAAACTCTGGATCAAATTGTGGTGTAATCAGCTCTTCTCCTCTACTATAATTAAACGGAATCTGTACTCCCCATTTTTTTGGCAAAAGCTGTCCCAAATTAAGATTGGTTGTTAGATCATATTGCTGTACGTCTTCTCTACTTCGTTCATTTGGTCCTTGTTCTATGCCTCCAAACCCTATTGTACTCATTCTTCCCGAAGCACTTATATTAGCAAAATCTGCAATGTTAGCATCCAAATTACCTACAGTAGCCCATCCTCCTCTGTTTTTAAGATCACTAAGGCGCATTTCATTATACCAAACTGTTCCCGACTGATCACTTCCACTTTCATTTTTGACACCTACCATCATTACTCTAATATCACCAAAATTAGGATTACCTTTAATTCCGACATTAAGATTATTAGGTCCTGCAAAAAAATTAAGATCATTTATACTAAGTCCGTCATCTCCTAGAACATTAGATTTTACTTCCTGAAGAAACTCTAAAGGAAGACTCAAGCGATTATTTACGGGCCATACTCCATTTTGACTTCTATCACCAAGATCTGATACCTCTAGCGGCAACTCTATCTGATAGAAATTATTAGTAAAATCATTCCCCATTCTAATAAAGGCTATCAAATTGCCATCAGAAATTGCGGGTTGATTAGGAACTGACTCGGCATGCAAAAACATCTCAAGATTTTCATATTGACGCATGTCGACATTAAAATTCTTGTACACCCCACGTGAGTCTCCGGATTTAAGATCATTTACGGTTATTGCAAGAGAACGCTCATCTTCTCTTATAATATTATTGTTATTATTTAATTGTTCTCTAACAACTCCTGGTGGTGTAGTATAGTTAGGTGTTTCTTCTTCACTAACCGAAGTTACTATTGCTTCACTATCTCCAAAAACATTTAGACCACTAGTTGGATCATTTGTTTGATTACCTTCAACAATATACCTTCTATAATCTCCACGTACCAAATCCATATTACCAAATCTCAATAAGACAGGCTCTGCAAAATCAGTAAGATACATTCTCATAAATCGTATAGATCTAAAATCACTAATATTTATAGCTCTGTCCGGCTCATAAACAGGTATTTTAAATCGTACCCAACGGGTATTTAGCTCCTGTCCTGATACCTGGATAGGAAAATCACGAATATCTGATATATATCCCGTTCCTCCATCGTTACCTACATCCATTCCTCTAAAAATGGGAATTTCATACTCAAAATAACTATTAATAGTATTCATGGTATTATCCCTATTCACATCTTCTGCAGTAGGAAAAGTAGTATTCCCTCTATCATCATTAGACACAGTAGTTGGTGAGTTTCCTTCTGTACCATTATATTTATCATAACGTTCTAACAGGCTACCACTTGCCTGAAGGAAATAAGTATAATTATCTCCAGATGGATCATCTAAAGACTGAAAAGCTCCATATTCTGCTTTTTGCTTTTCGTCTGCATCTGTCAATCCATCAAATCCTGCATCTTGCTCGACCCTTGCCTGACCTTCAGAATCAAACGCATATATTAGTGACTGATTCACAGGAACTCTTCCGTACTCGGTATCTACGACATTCTGATTTTGCCCATTTGCAGGCAATCCATTTTCATATTGCTTTCTACCATCCTTGAGTACATCTTCACTAATATTACCTAGATTAAATACAATAGTACCCCCAGGGTTGTCTACATCATCATATGCAAAGGGATCCATTAACCAAAACTCTATAAATTCTACATTGGATTGTTCAAAATTAGTAGAGGTTAGCTGTCTGGTTACTCCCGCAAAGTTATTTCTAGGGTCTGGTTGCGGCAATGTATTTCCCGGCGCATAAGCTGGGTTATAATTATATGGTCCCCTTACGGTTGGATCATAATTCAAATCAAATGTAAACAGAGCCAATGTTTGACCTTGCACGATATCTGTCTCAGGAAAAATTTCATCTATAAACACTCTTCTTGTCGCATTAGATGCCAAATCCTGATCAGTTATTCCGCTAGGTCTTCCATTACTATAAAAAATAGGATCAATAGAATACCATGATAACTTTGCTCTTTGAAATCCAGAAGCTATTCCATCTAAGATAGCATCACTGGCAGGATTACCGGGATCACCAAATCCAACAGGCACACTAGAAAGCTCCCAAGAAAGCGGTGAACCTACATCAATCCTGGTTTGTGCTCCTTCAAAATCATCTATATATGTTGTTACTTTACCATCAAAATCTGCTCCTTTAGGGGCTCCTGCGATAAGATATGCAGCTTCTGCTCTCACCGAAACATTTGATGGAACATCGGTATCTATATTAGGTAGTTTATTAACCATTCTGGTTAAGAAAGGAACTTCTGTAGAATATGCCAGATTAAATCCTAATATTGTATTATTAATCGGCTCAAAATCATAATTAGATTTTTGAGTAATTGGTCTTTCATTTAGATTCAAATAGGTTCCTCCTATTATAAAATCGTCATTAAATTTATGTTCAATATTTAAACCTGTAAAACGCTTTGTTTGCTGACCAAAAACAGCATTATTCTCTGTAGACACCTGGATCGGTGTATTAGAAGAAAGCAAAGCTTCATCCAGGATATTTACTCTTCCCAGTTGATAATTCACAGTATAATCTACACCTTCTTGTAGCACTCTTCCTCCAGCAGTGACGGTAACTGATCCTTGTGGCACATTAAATGCCCCTAAAGGAATCCCATCCTGACCAGACGATTTATATCGTCCTTTTAACTGAAAATAGTTTTTATTAGCTGATCGCTGTTCTGCCACAACTTTTGTTTGCGTATACAGATCTCTAAAAACATACTGCGATTGGTTTGCATTATAAGAATTAGGATCGGTGTATGTTGCTCCGGCAGGACCATTGTCTAGTTTATCAAAAAGATGTTCTCCAAATGGTTCTATGGTCGTAAATATAATACGCCCGTTTTGTGAGTCTATAGTAACACCTGGTACATAATCAAAAAAACCATCTCCTCCCTGAACAGGGTCTCCATTAGGATTAAGTCGATCTAGATTAAAAACTTTCAGTAAAGTCGTCTGTTCTACATCATCTGGTAATGCCAGAGATGAACCTGGTGCAGCTGTAATATAATTAACAGGAGAAGGATTTGAGTATAGGATATTTAATCTAAAATCATTTTGTTCTAATCTAAATGCCCCTGTGTTGTAGATGTTTTTCATCATCAAGTCCCAAATAGGTCTTGTTACATTAACAATTGGACTTTTAAGCATTTTAACTACCAAACTCTGACTAGCCCCTACATTTGTATCTGTATTTCCTGTATTATCACCAACCGTTGCATCGACACCATCATTTGCAAATTCACCAACCTGAAATACCTGCCCTCCTACAGTATACTGATATGCTACTGCCAGAACCTCATCATTATTTAATCTTTGATTTAATGAGATGTACCCTAGCTGAGTGTTTAAGGTATATTCGCTCGTATTTAATTTTTTTGCGTTTTCTAAAATGGCATAATCAAATCCCTCATTAAATCCGGATATAGGACCTATAAACCCTTGTTGTACAGTAGCAATCTGTCGTACTGCATCGGTAATCGGACCTGCCGGACCAATGGCAGATGGATCCAAATCATTATTACTATTATCAGGAAAAGCTCCTGCTCCCGTATTAAATAAAGAAGAAGGAATATCTGTATTACCATTACCTGCATCGGGTGCTTCTCCTATATCCTGAAGCGCAACAATATTACGAGCATTGGTAAGTGTCTGTGCACTTGTAGCTCTATTGGTTATCCACACCTCGATTCTTGTGATCTGTACATTATTATTAATAAAAGGATAACTTCTTAAAGAACTATTGTAGGTATCTCTAAAATAATGAGATAAAAAGAAGTGCCGGTTTTCATCATAATCTAGTGCAAATAGCTCAAAATCCTCGACTGTACCCCCGCCTTCAACATTTACCGATCTTGTTTCAGAACGTTGTTCTGAGTATACTCCTGTTATAGTAGTTCGCCCAAACTGCAATCCCATTTTAACTCCAAAAAGGCTTTGAGCCCCCTGGATTAACGAACTGTTAAGCGGCATACTTACATTACCTACCTCGATACTCTGTATGATATCGTCTTCTGTAGGAGTATATTCCAGTTTTAGCTGATTCTGAAAATCAAACGTAGACTCTGTATCATAGTTTGCCGTTATCTGTAGTCTTTTTCCTATTTTACCCAATAAACTCAAACTAATTCTTTGATCAAAATCAAAGGTAAAATTACTTCGGTTACGTGGTGAAAAGGCAGGATTATCTTGTTTTGTATATAGTAATCCCAAATCCATTTCTACGGATCCCTGAGGAATAATTTCTATTTCATTTCCTCCAAAAACAGATTCAAAGAAGTTAGAATTCACATAAAAAATAGGAAGTAAATTTTTCCTTTTTTCTTCACTTCCATCCTTCTTCCCACTAAAAGCTTCTATTTTTTCTTTAAAATAATTCCTTCGCTGTTCTTCTTCTACAAGCGCTTCAAATTCTGAAGGAGTTAAGAAAAGCGGATATCTTACATTAAAATCACCAAGCATCTCTCGATAGATATATCGATTGGTTACTGGATCATATTCATATTTGGTTATGATACTATTGGGATCTGGCAAAGAGAGCTCTCCCAAACTAAATGTAGTACTGGTAGAATCCCGAACAGTTTCGTTATCCTGACCATATAACACCCCATTATAAAGTGTTATCAAACATACCAATATCCTAAAAAAACTAAAGCGTAAATAATTTGACGAACCCAATGTTTTTATATGTTTTTTAGTGCCTGTTTAATAATATTTTCTACTGTTTCTTTGGGGTCTTGTTTTAGAACTCGATCAATAGCCTTTTCTGCAATTTTTCGATTAAATCCTAAAGTTTCTAATGCTGATAACGCTTCATCTTTATTAGTATTGCTTTGGGATACTGAAACTTCATCGATATTATAGACTTTTAGAATTTTATCTTTTAAATCTATGATAACACGTTGGGCTGTTTTGGCACCTATTCCTTTAATGGATTGAATTGTAGCTACATCATTAGAAGCAATAGCATCTTTTACCTGATCAGGGTGCAATGATGACAGCATAGTTCTGGCAGTACTAGCTCCTATTCCCGAGACCGAGATCAAAAGCCTAAATATTTCTCTTTCTGATTTTTCTGCAAAACCAAATAGGGTATGAGAATCCTCTTTAACCTGAAGATGTGTATATAGCTCTAGTGCTTCTCCCTCAGGGATTAAAGAAAAAGTATGTAGTGAAATATGTAAGAGATACCCTACTCCACCACAATCTATTACGACATCAGTTGGATTTTTTTCGACAAGCCTCCCCTTGATATGTGTGATCATTTATGTAAGTTGATGTTAAGTAATCAAATGTAGTAAAATTCTACTATATAAACGGATAAAAACATATGCACTAAAAATACAACTCCAAATTGAGAGCTAATTTTACATAAAAGCATCCTTTTATTACATAAAAAAAAGGGTATTCCAAAAATACTTTCCTGGGATTCAAATTTAAAGCTAAAGACCTTAGAGGTAGTTTATCGAATATATCCGAACAACATAATCCTTTGCTACAAGTCATTCATTTATCTTCATAGAAAAAGAGACTGCCTAAAAAGTAAGCTCAGGTTGACAGTTTAATTCTGAACTTACTTTTTAGACAGCCTCGTCTATTTTTATACTAAGCCAATAAGAATAGTATTTTAAATACTATCAGTGACCTTTTTTAAACATTATCAGAAACCAGAGATAAATGCAGTTCTCTTTTTTCTTTTTCCTGGGCATCTATTACTGCCACTGCTGCCATATTTATTATCTCTTCTACACTTGCTCCCAATTGTAGGATATGAACGGGCTTATTCATCCCCATCATAATAGGCCCTATAGATTCTGCATTATTAATTTCGCTTAGCAACTTATAATTACTATTAGCAGCATCCAAGTTCGGGAATACCAATGTATTTACTTTTTGTCCATTGAGTTTAGAAAAAGGGAATTTATCTTTTCTCTTCTTTCTATTTAATGCAAAATTCATTTGTAAGCCACCATCTACAACTAGATTAGGATAATACCTATGTAAATATTCGACAGCATCTTGCACTTTTGAAGCACATGGATGTTTTGAGGATCCAAAATTAGCATATGATACCATTGCCATTACTGGTTTAACACCAAACATCTCTACTGTTTTGGCAGTCATTTGTGCTATTTTTGCCAACTCTTTTGAAGTAGGATCAATATTAATAGAAGTATCACTTATAAACAATGGTCCTTTATCGGTCATCATCACATTCATAGTAGCAATACGAGCAGATCCTTTTGCCAACCCTATAAGATCCATCATTGGTTTAACAACGGTAGGATAACTTCTGGAGTATCCTGAAAGTAATGCATCTGCATCACCTTCATTAACCATCATAGCTGCAAAATAGTTACGCTCACGCATTAGTTTTTCTGCATCATAAAGTGTAATTCCCTTACGCTTATGAGTTTGCCAATATTGTTTGGCATATCTATTTTTACGATCGCATTCTTCATCTGCTTTGGGATCTATAATATCAATTCCTTCAGAATCAAAATCAATCTCTTTCATCAATTCTAGGATAATATCTTTACGTCCTAATAAAACAGGAAAGGCAATTCCTTCTTCTTTTACTGTCTGAGCGGCTTTTAATACATCCAGATGATCAGCTTCAGCAAAAACAACTCGTTTTGGATTGGTTTTTGCTCTGTCCAATAGCAGTCTTACCAGCTTATTATCATTACCCATTCGATCCAAGAGCTCATCCTCATATTTTTGCCAATCGGTAATTGGTGCCGTTGCCACTCCGCTTTCTATTGCAGCTTTTGCCACTGCAGGAGGTACTTTGGCTATTAGTCTAGGATCAAAAGGCTTAGGGATTATATATTCTCTACCAAAATTAAGACGAGTTTCTCCATAGGCAATATTTACTTGCTCAGGAACTGGTTCTTTTGCTAATTCTGCTAGGGCAATTACGGCAGCCATTTTCATTTCTTCATTAATTGCCGTAGCTCGCACGTCAAGTGCTCCTCTAAAAATAAAAGGAAAACCTAACACATTGTTTACCTGGTTAGGATGATCACTTCTTCCTGTAGCCATAATTACATCTTTACGAGCTTTTATAGCGAGGTCGTATTTTATTTCAGGATCGGGATTAGCCATTGCAAAAACAATCGGGTTGTCTGCCATAGAAATCAACATATCCGGAGTAACCAGATTAGCCATTGATAAACCAATAAATACATCGGCATCTATCATAGCATCTTCTAAATTATTTAGATCTCGGTCTGTTGCAAATTCTGCTTTTTCGGGAGTAAGATTATCGCGATCCTTACGAATCACGCCTTTACTATCGGTCATTACAATATTTTCTGATCGTGCTCCAAAAGCTTTATACAATCTGGTACAGGATACAGCAGCCGCTCCTGCTCCACTAACTACAATTTTAACTTCTTCCAGTTTTTTTCCCGCAATTTCTACTGCATTTAATAAAGCCGCAGCAGAGATTATTGCCGTACCATGCTGATCATCGTGCATTACCGGGATATCCAGCTCTTCTTTTAAGCGCCTTTCGATTTCAAAGGCTTCGGGAGCTTTGATATCTTCGAGGTTTATCCCTCCAAAAGTTGGAGCGATATTCTTAACGGTTTCGATAAAAGCATCGATATCTTTGGTATCAACCTCGATATCAAATACATCAATATCAGCAAAAATCTTAAACAGGAGTCCTTTACCTTCCATTACTGGTTTTGAGGCTTCGGGTCCAATATCCCCTAATCCCAAAACGGCAGTACCGTTTGATATTACAGCAACCAGATTTCCTTTTGCTGTATATTTATAAACATCTGCTTTTTCCTTCTCTATTTCTAGGCAAGGTTCGGCAACGCCAGGAGAATATGCTAACGATAAGTCTCTTTGGGTCGCGTATTTTTTTGTAGGAACGACTTTGATTTTTCCAGGAGTAGGCTTTGCGTGGTATACCAAAGCTTCTCTTCTTTTACTTTCGATACTCATACTCTATAAAGATAAATTTGTGAATGCAAAATATATATTTAACACGTACAAAGGTACAAGTCTGGTTGACATGCAAAAATTAATGTTAAGGAATCTTTTGAAAAAGTGGAATTGAACAAACTAGATCCATATTTTTACTAGTAATACTACTTTGTTTATGAATCATTTATTACTTATTCAAAAACACTTCATCTGGGTGAATTAACTCATTTAACTTATCTTTTAGCTTTTGCGACAAATAACTCATTCCTAACTTATAAGACGCATTCATCCAGCCAAAACCTCCATCGGGAACATATTTAAAATCAGACCCAACATTACCATATTCTACGTCTATTTTATAGGTGCCTCGGACAACATCAAATTTTTCGGGGATTACGCCATTATAATCTATTGCATTTATAGTTATCATCCATAGCCATCGATATACAAGTTCGTCTGCCAAATCTTTATACCCATAATTGAGTAATCCTCTCCAGATCATCATTTGATGTGGCGCCCACCCAAAAGGATAATCCCATTGTCGTTTTGGTGCATCCTTGGGCACATGATTAAGAGAAGATTCAGAGCTTGCTGCTATACCAAACTTACATTTTAGTTTAGGCAATAAGTAATTTATAAGTTTTTTTGCCTGATCTGTGGTACACAAATTAGCCCACAAAGGATAAAACCCTGTCGCGGATTCAAAATTAGTCCTATTTCTAGCCTTAAGGTCGTAATCAAAGTAGCTTCCTTTTTCTGTGTCCCATAAATATTGATTTATGGATTGCAATCTATCAAATGCTTTATTATTCCAATATTTAGAAGTTAGTTTCCTTCCTTCATAGGTAAAATCATCTCCAAAATATTCTTTAATTATATATGACAAGTCTTTTTCGTACTTATACAATAATGTATTAAGGTCTACTGTGGTAAGGTCTGCACATATTCCTTCTAACCGGTAGGTGGTATCATGACCGCTTTCTCTTACACTACGATCATGTAGAAAGTACTCATCTAATGCTTTATTTTCTATTTCTCGCTGAAGGTATTTTTGCTCAAACTCTCTTACAGATTGAGAGTCGTCTTTTTTATGTTTTTTTAAAACATAATCATAATGTCCTTCTTCTGCCTCGGGTGTTATCCCAATACCTTCTGCATAAAACCTGTTTAATCCATTTGATGCTAATCTTTTTTGAGGTTGCATCCAAACGGTTTCATACTCATAAATAGCTGATTTTGTACATTCTTCTAGCCAGTATACTGATGTTTGATCTTTATATTTCTTATAATACTCTATAACCATAGAAGTATAAAAGGGAGGTTGCGTTCTGGTTAAGTAGTAACTTCTGTTTGCATTTAGAATTTTGCCATAATTTTGGATTTGATATGTAAAATTGTCTATCATTCCTCTGGCTAATTCTTTCTTATCATCTAGCAAAAGACCTATATTGATAAAATAACTATCCCACCCATACATTTCATTAAACCTTCCTCCAGGAACCAAAAAAGGGATGGCTCTTTTTTTGTTGTTTTCATGAGTTAATCCCAATCCCAGAATCCCAGGTTTATCATTAATTGACCTTACATATTCTGGTGTTATTTCCTTTGGAAGAATCTCTAGTGTTATCCCCTCCATCCCTTCGGTTATTTCTTTGTAATACCTAAAAGCTTCACTGTCTCCATAAGGAATATACAATCGTTTTTCTTCTGTATTAAATTTTTCATCAGATAGAATTTTATCAATGCCTTTTTGATCTAATCTTCTGGTTAATCTATCCCAATAAAACTCTTTAATCATCTTAGAAATCCTAGTACCAGGTTGTTCTGTAACATCAGCTATTGATATTTCTACAACCCCATTAGAGTCCTCTTTTGCCAGTTTTAATTCCTGAAGCAAATTGGATAGGTAGTAAGTACCTTCGATAGTATAAATTTCGCTATTAACTGTAAGTATTTTAAATTTTTTTGGTCCTCGGTCTTCTATGGTAATTTTCTTATCCTGGTCTGTGTCTTCTTGTGTAAGGAGCTCTTTTAAAACAGATTCTTTATGTACCTTAACTTGCATATTCTTTTGTGATTCTCTTTAATATCCATAGTGATATTGATAACAATATCATTGGTATTAATGTGTAGTAAAAAGCTTTCTGTGCTCCCATATTTTTAAACAACCATCCTATTATTGTAGAGCCAATCGTGCCTCCTAGTGCTGAAAAAATAACAATCAAACCTGTCATAGGGCTATGCATTTTTTTGGGCAATGCACTTAGAACTGTAGAGTTGAGCAAAGGATATATTGGAGCGATAAAAAGACCTATAATAGGAAACCCATACCCTAATAAAGGGATATCTGATATCGTTTCTATAACATCAGTCTCTACATCTATCGTTTTTGGCAGAATAAAAATCACCATTAACATAGCAATAGCTATACAAGTGATTAAAATATAAAACCATGAAAAATATTTAGATAATATCCCTGCTCCAATTCTTCCTACTGCCAGAGATAATGCAAAAATACTCGACATCATAATACTCACATTAGGAGGAAGCTCCAATACCCTCTTATAAAAAGTAGGTAACCATGTCATTATTCCTTGCTCTATCATAACAAACAAAAATGTACTACATATAAATACAATAACAGACATTTTTGCGCAAAGCATGATCATTTGCCTAACATCATCTTTTAAATCTGCCCCCGGCACTTCTTTACCTTCATCAAAATCTGTGAAGTAAAGAAACAGAAAAGAAATAAGGGCTAATCCAGAAAGCAACCAATAGACATGTAACCATGCATTGGGATCACCATCTCTATTAAAGGCAGGAAATATAAAGTACGCTAGTGCTATTCCGATCATAAATACTCCTTCTATGGTGCTCATCAAACTATTATGTTCTTCTGATGTATTTGTGACTAATCCAATAACCGAATACACAGATACTTTGATTAGAGCAAAAGAAGCTCCGATTGCAGCAAATAAAAATTTAGCCGTCCAAAAAGAGTTTCCGTAGTACATTACTAAACATGCTGTCATAGAAATTAGCAACCCGGTTAGTATTGCTTTTTTGTATCCTATTCTTGGAAGAAAAGATGCTATCAGAAATGACACAAATGCAATTGGCAAATCTTTAAACCACTCTAATGCACTTGCCTGTACTTCATCAACATTATAATTCTCAAGAGATTTTAAGATTACTATACCTACACTATTAAGTAAGATTGCAAAAATGAAATAGTTAAGAAACAGGGATATTTTTATAGATGCATTTTTCATTAAAAACGGTCATAGTTAATTACAAATTAATTCAAAAACTGCCCGAACACTACGAGCAGTTTTTGAGCTCTATTTAAACAAACAATTAAAAATCTAATGCTACCGATAGTCTAAAGGCTCTTCCTAAAATTGGTCTGGCCAAAAAGACATCATCATTTGCATTAGTTGTTCCTCTTGGATTTCCTTCGGTCAATCCTATTTCGTTAAATAGGTTAGAACCATCTAATCCAAATCGCAGATTATTTACTTTGTAGTATGCTCCTGCATTAAAAACATTAAAGGCTGGAAGTTCTGTGGTATTGGCTTCGTCCTGATACTTCTTCCCAAAATGAGATAACTGCGTATATAGTCCTAAGTCCTTAATAATTTCTATCTGTGGTCTTATGGTAAAAAATATCTTCGGAATTCTTCTTGCACTATTACCATCAAAATCAAAGGTACTCCCATCGGCATTTGTTCCTGTAAACCCATCATATTCGGGTTTTTGAACTGTAATATTAGTTTCAATCGAAAAAGCTCCATATTTTGCATTCGCTTCAAGCTCTATACCTACGTTATTTACATCGGCAAATTTATTTTCTGAAGTACCATCTGCCAAAATATCAGCAAAAGCAATGTTATCCATACTCATATAAAAGAGGTTAGCAAAAATACCGATATTTGATGTAGAGTATTTAAATCCTAATTCTGATTGATCCACTTCTGTAATTTCTAAAGTACTTAGGTTTGATGCATTGTCATAATAGGCTTCTTCTATCGGAGACCTAAACCCATGGCTATATCTCCCATACATTGCGGTTTTATCATTAAACTTATAATTTAACGCTGCGGTATAGGATAGTTCTTCTACATCATAAGTCCAATATGTATAAGGGTTACCATCTACAACGGTCAGAGCATCATCTGCTGTATTATTATCTAATAAGCCTAAATCTGTCGAAAAGAATCTGGCATTATCACGATACCCAGAATACGCATTATCATCATATCTTAATCCAAAATTAGCTGTCAGGTTTTCAGAAAAACTAACTTCTGTATCTACATAGAGCGCATTTAACCTTCCTTTGGTTTGTGCATCTCTCTCTAACCATGTAATTCTCTCTACTCCATTATATGTTCTTGATACACCTGTACTGGTATCTACAAGATTTACTAATCTAGGATTATCTGATACATCGACAAGATAATTACTCCAGTTCCAATATTGGTTTGATTTCCAGTTAGAATAATAGTGTCCCAGAGTAACATCTATATTTTTAAAATCAAATGAAAAAGCAAGATTGTTTGCAAAATTAGACATGTCTTTATCGATAGACCAGTGATCTGCCCTCATGACTAACGTATTTGGATTTAATATTTCTCCATTATCTACATAGGTATATTCTGCATTTGCGGCATCTGTCAAAGGAAACTGTGTTGTTCCTGTAGCAAAATCAGCTTGGGTATTAGGACCTCCAGTACTAAAAATGGCATTATAATTTAAATCTATAACTGTATTTCTAAATGTATTTTTTACTGAAACTACATCAGAAACATTATACTTAAATTCTCCCCCTACTGCATCTACATTGGGATTCACACCATCTTCAAGATCTCTTTCAAAAAAACCTCCTCCTATTTGGGGCACTCGCAGTCTACTAAAATTCCTTGACGTTAATGTTCCATAATTAGCGTCGAATCCCTCAAATTCTTCTGGGTTTCCACCACTATCTCCTCGTAGTGGTATTGGAAGTAGAAAGAGGTTTCTATCATTTAGTTTTTTGTAATTGATTCTGGCATACCCTTTATCGAATTTATAAGTAAGATTAAATTTCATTTGCCCTCCTTTATTAGCTTCGAATCCTGGATCTCGAATTCCTTGATCTACTCTATAGAATCCACCTATATTGAAAAACAATTTATCTTCAACCATTGCGCCTCCTATATTGAGGTCTGTTCTAAAAAGGCCATAATCTCCTACAGCCATTTTGGCTCTTCCTCTTAGTTCATTCTGACCTGTTTTGGATATAAAATTTATGATTCCTCCTGGGGCATTAGTGGCAAAAACAGATGCAGATCCTCCTCTGATAGCTTCCATTCTTTTTACTGTTTCATCTAATCGATACCAGTTATCTGCATTTCCAAATTGTAAGGCTCCATCTTCAAAAACAGGTAAACCATCTTCTTGAATCTGAACAAATTCATATGCTCCTGCAGAAGGGATTCCTCTGGCAAAAAGGTTATTACCTACTTCACCTCCTGAAGCCTCAACAACAAATCCCGGTACAGACTGTAATAAATCTGCTGTGCTTTGTGGTGCTTTTTGCTCCATTTCTTTTACACCCATTGTGGTTATGGCTACACTAGACTCTAATTTACTTCTGGGATTAGAAGCTCCTGTGACTACAATTTCATCTAATGAAAGTAAATCCTCTTGTAAGACTACATCTTTTACTATGTTTTCAGACATAGTAACTTCTTCTCTTACTGTTTTAAACCCAACTGTAGAAATTATCAAAATATAAGTCGCATTAGTTTCCAGATTATTAATTACATACTTCCCATCAAAATCTGAAGTTGCTCCTTTATTGGTTCCTTCAAGTAAAATATTAACTCCAATTACTGGTACTCCTCTACTATCTTTTATTGTCCCTGATACACTTTTACTTCCCTGAGCAATAGAATCCCCTATTCCAAATATCAAGAGAAGAATTATACATAGTTTTGTTCTCATAATTATATTAATTTAGTTCTTCGCAATTTCACAAAACCTTATTGATAATTTAATTTTTCTTTGTGTCTCAAGGGTCTCGAAATCGTTTTCGACAATATCGAAAACGATTTCGAAAGGATTATCCATTTTGGCTCAAAACCACTTTTATTTGCGATTTTCATTATTTTTCTAACCTTAAAATACAAATATGACTACAAAAACATAAAAAAAATGCCAACTATCAAATTATTAATCTTTTGACTTAAATCGTATATTTAATATATATAACATACTCATGAAAGTTACTACTCTGAAAGATATCGCTATTGAATTAGGAATCTCTGTTGCTACGGTATCTAAAGCTTTAAAAGATTATCCCGATGTTAATAAGGCTACAAAAGAAAAAATTATTCAGACTGCCCGAAAACTAAATTACTCCCCTAACCAATTGGCCGTTAACCTAAGAACCAAGCAAACAAAAACGATTGGAGTAATAATTCCTACTACCGTACATCATTTTTTCTCTAAGGTGATTGATGGAATCATTGAAGAAGCTGAAAAAAAGGGGTATCTGGTTATCATTCTACAATCCAGTGAAAAGTTAATGCTTGAAAAGCTACAGGTAAATCTGTTAATTGACAAACGGGTAGATGGTATACTCATGTCGTTATCTAATAAGACAAATGAGTTTGTTCATTTAAAAAAAGTATTGAGCAGAAATATTCCTTTGGTTCTTTTTGACAAAATCGAACCATCGATACAATGTTCAAAAGTACGTATTGATGATGAGAAAGCTGCTTATGACGCTGTTTCTTACCTTATATCAAAGGGATACAAGAAGATTTCTCATTTTAGAGGGGATCTTAATCCCAAAATATCCAACGATCGTTTTAAGGGATACAAAAAAGCTCTAGAAGATCATAGAATTGACTATGACCCATCATTGGTATATATATGTAACAATAATACAGATTTTGAAGATGGATATAACAATGCTAAAAAACTAATACAAGAAAACCCAGAGGTAGATGCTATCTTTACTATAACAGATTTGGTAGCTATTGGTGTGATTAAGTATTTTAACGAAAATAAAATTAAAATCCCTGAGGATGTTGCTGTTTTTGGTTTTAGTAATTGGTTTATGTCTTCGGTTGTTTCTCCAAGTTTAACAACAGTGCATCAGCCAGCACATCAAATGGGAGTGGTAGCTACCGAAATTTTACTTGAGGAAATCGAGCATAATAAAGACAACAAACCTAGTATTCATAAAGAAGTAATTTTACCTACCGAACTTATTTTTAGAGAATCTTCATAGGGAACTCTATTTTTCGAATAGAAAATCTATATTTCGTTTTAAACCTGAAAACTTCGTTCTCTTTACTGCTGATTTCTGAAACACTTTTGAAAATACTTCTTGAGTAATTTCTTCCCAATCTTTTTTTGACATTTCTAACAACTCTGGTTTTGGATTAAAAAGAGGCTCACGATGTGGTTTAGAAAATCGATTCCAAGGGCATACATCTTGGCATACATCGCAACCGAACATCCAATTATCGAACTGGTCTTTATAGCTATTGGGAATTTCCTCTTTTAATTCTATAGTAAAATAAGAAATGCACTTACTACCATCAACCACATAAGGCTCTACAATAGCCTGGGTAGGGCAAGCATCAATACAAGCTGTACACGTACCGCAATGATCTGTAACAGGAGTATCATAATCAAGCTCAAGGTCTATTATTAGCTCGGCTATAAAATAAAAAGAGCCTACTTTTTGGGTTAGTAAATTACTATTCTTACCAATCCATCCCAATCCACTTTTTGCGGCCCACGCTTTATCTAACACAGGTGCCGAATCTACAAAGGCACGCCCCTGAACTTCGCCAATCTCTTCTTGAATAAATTGTAATAGCTGTTTTAATTTATCTTTTATTACAAAATGATAATCTGTACCATAAGCATATTTAGAGATTTTTGGAGCTTCTGGATCTTTTTGTGCATCTGAAGGAAAATAATTGAGAAGTAATGATACTACGCTTTTTGAATCATCAACCAGTTTGGTAGGATCGAGTCGTTTATCAAAATGATTCTCCATATATCCCATCTGCCCATTCATATTCTGATTAAGCCATTTTTCTAAACGGGGTGCTTCTTGTTCAAGAAATTCTGCTTTAGAAACACCACAGGATAAAAAACCCAAGCGTTTTGCTTCAGATTTAATACGTTCGGTATATTGGGTTTTAGAATTCAATTATATTTCTTCTTTAGCACCAACTTCCTCCTCTGGAAATTTATTCATTATCTGAATCCCTTTTTGTATTACTAATGAGGTTGGCAATGTTATATTCTCACCCATATCGGTTACCATAAAAAGATAAAAACCAGTAATATCTTTGACTTCTCCAGTCCAGTCAAAATCTTTATCTAGCACTCGTATTCGGTCTCCTATTCTTACTGGGTGACTAAAAAACAAAATGATGCTGGCCGTGAGATTAGATAAAATCGACCACTGTGCAAAAAAGGCGATCCCAATGACTGCCAAGACCGAAGAAATAAAGACACTAAACTCTTCAAATTTCACTCCCCAAATAATAACCAAAGATGTTCCTGCGATAAGATAATGAAACAGATATGACAAGTTTCGTATTAGCTTCCTTCGATTTGGGTTTATAGATCTAAGTATTGCAAATTTTTTGATTACCTGCTTCGTAATTAGTAAAATAAAAATTAATAACACTAATACTATAACCGTTAGTAAAATTTCATCTTTGTAGACAACCATGATTTAGTTCATTAAATATAACTCCTTTTGCTTCTGTAAAAATACCAAATACGCAAGGATTAGAATATATAGTAGATAAATATTGTAGGAAAGATTAGATAGGAAATAATATTTCTTGTAGATTATAAAATATATAACACCTTTTTAAAGAGTTTAGGAACCTGAAATATGAGTTTTATCTTGGAGTAAATTTAACCACAGCATTTTCAGGCTTAAGGGTAATCAAAGGTTTTATTTCGATGTTATCTATTTTGGTACTGATTTTATACTTGTTTACCAATGCACTTACTGCCAAAATCATTTCGTACATAGCAAAATTATTACCTATACACATTCTTGGTCCGGCACCAAAAGGAAAATACCAATCAGAATATTTCTTTTTATCAATACCAGGGTCAAATCGATCAGGATTAAATACTGTTGGGTCACTCCAAAAATCCTTATGTCTGTGGATTTCAAAAAAAGAGATTAGTATCGTTGCTCCTTTTTGCAAATTAAGTCCGTTATAATCATCTTCTTCAATAGCTACCCGATCAGAAAAATATGCTGGTGGATACAATCGCATAGTCTCTTCAATACACTGCTTAGTATATTGATATTTTGCTATCTGTTCTAATGGTTTTATATCATTTGATGTTTCTGAAACCTCTTGAAACAATTTTTCCTGAATCTGGGGATGACGTGCTAATAATAAAATTGTAAAAGCCAACGCATTTGAAGTTGTCTCATGACCTGCGACAAAAAGAATCAAAATCTCATCAATTAATTGTTCATTATCCATTGCACTGCCATCTTCATACCTTGCCTCTAATAGCATATCCAAAAGATCATTGTAAACCTTATCCGATGTCTTTCTCTGTTCTATAATGTCATTAAGAATATCCCGTGCCTCTTCTGTTAGTTTTAAAGTGTTTTTAATTTTCCCACTAAGATGAAACCACCATCGTTTATACGGCTGTCGAATTTCTTTAATCAAAGACTTCTGAGCGGCTTCTGTAATATATTGTAAACGGGAAATAGTATTTTGAGTATCTGTATAGCTAAATAACGATTTTGCGACTACTTTAAATGCCAAATCACTCATTAGAGGATAAATATCAATTGTAGTATCTGGCTTTATTTTAAGCAACTCTTCTCTAATCACCTCTTTAATGGTCTCTATGAGTAATTCTAGCTTTTTTTTATGAAACGCTGGTTGAATTAAACGTCTTTGTTTTAGCCATTTCTCACCACTAGAGGTTAATAAACCTTCTCCGATATATTTAGCCAGTTCTTTGGTTTGTAATTCTGACTTAGTATATTTTCTATGTTGTTTTTGCAACATATGCTTGGCAAAAAAGGCATCTCGAGTAAAAATAACCGTTGCCTTCCCTAATCCTAGTTTTACCTTAAAAACATCTCCAAATTTTTCAAAATTCTCATGATGAAAAGGAAGAGGGTTCTTAAGAATTCGATTTGCATTTTTAAGCACTTTAAAAAAAGTAACTGTAGCAATTGTAGTATCTGGCATAAAAAAGTTTTATAATTCCTCTAGGCAGGAACATCTTAAAAGACACTTGGTCGTAAGGTAAAAATATGTATAAGTTTTTCGAAAAAAAACAAAAATAAAAGAATAATAAACACCTTATAACCTAATGATTTTTAGCATTATATAGTATTTTTAAAAACTTTATAGTATTTTGAATACCGTAAATGCAAAAAATTTAAACCCCAAAATTCATGAAATTGCACAATACACCTATTAATAAAGAGTGGTTTCTTTATATCATTACTATAATTTTTTCTGGTCTCCTTATCGACACATATTCAGAATATAAGATAGGAGGAACAAGTATTTTTGTAATCAAAGACCTAGTAATCATCATTATAAGCATTATTCTTGTAACACTGTTTTTAAAAAAACAGATTAGCGGAGTTCTTACTTTTACTGTTATAGTATATTCAATTTTATTAAGTTTTGGAATTTCATTGCCTTTAAAAATAGGAACTGAAGGGTTTGTATTTGAAGCTTTCTTTCTAAAAGCAGAATTGATTTTAATCCTACTTTCTTTTGCTACTGGGATCCTGATAACGCCAATTCATATTATTATAACTATTGTATACAATACTATTTTCATCTTAGCCTGTTTTTTCTATACCAAAGGAGTATATCCTATAGAAAAAATTATCTTTTATTTCATAATTGCTACAGGAGGAGGATTAATTGGCTATCTAATTCAATTAAAGTTTATAAAATTAACCAAAACAATTAAAAAGGTAAATACCGAAGTAAAACGTAAAAACATTGAGCTATACAAAATCAATAATGCAAAAGATCATCTCTTTAAAATTATTGGTCATGATCTTAAAACTCCTTTTGCCCAATTAACTATGCTTATTGATTTGATGGAAACCACAGCAGATCCTGAAGAAAAAGAAGAAATAAAAATGAACATGAAAGAATCGGCAAAAATGGGGCAAGAATTATTAGAAAGCTTACTAAATTGGGCAAAAGCGCAATCCCTAAATACCGCTATCGAAAAAGAAGAAATTGAGTTAAATCAAATAGTAAACAAGGCACTGTCTTTTTTATCAACAAATAGTAGGTCAAAAAAAATAAATATAACAAACAATGTTCCTACCAATCTTTGGATAGAGGCAGATTATCAAATGACGGAAACAGTCTTAAGAAATGTCATTTCTAATGCAATCAAGTTCTCTGAAAAAGAGTCTCCTATTACGATTAACTCAACAGTAAAAAATAACGAAGTTAAAATTTCTATTATTGACCAAGGTAAAGGGATAAAGGACCAAACCCTCAAAGCTATAATGAATGATGATAAAATTACTCCTACCCCAGGTACCTTGATGGAGTCTGGCACCGGATTTGGGTTAAGTATTTGCAGAAGATTATTAGAAAAACAGAACGGTAGATTAGAAATCGACAGTATTCTTAACGAAGGAACAACTGTGAATTTGTATTTACCGCTTAAAGGATAGCCCTATAAAAATTGATTCATTACATATCTTTTCACTAATCATTTTCCTTAGATCATTCCTTAACTATCTTTTATTACCGCTAGTCCCCATGTAGTATGCGAATTATCAATTTTAGAATAATCCTCCTTGAATTCCTCCTTTTATTCTTCCTAAATGCTTATATGCCGCTTCTGTTACTTCTCTTCCTCTAGGTGTACGCATAATAAATCCTTGTTGAATCAAAAAAGGTTCGTATACTTCTTCTATAGTTTCTGGGCTTTCACTAACTGCGGTAGCTATGGTAGTTAATCCTACTGGACCTCCTTTGAATTTGTCTATCATCGTCAACAAGATCTTATTATCCATCTCATCCAGACCATGAGCATCTACATTAAGCGCTTTTAACGCATATTTAGAAATTTCTATATCAATCTTACCATTTCCTTTAATTTGTGCAAAATCACGTACCCTACGTAGCAGTGCGTTTGCTATTCTAGGTGTCCCTCTACTTCTTCCTGCAATTTCTATAGCTGCCTCCATAGAAATAGGTACATTAAGAATATGCGCACTACGTTGCACTATAGTAGACAATAATTCTGTTGTATAATACTGTAGTCTGGATTGTATACCAAAACGAGCTCTCATAGGCGCTGTTAATAACCCGGAACGTGTTGTTGCGCCAATCAGGGTAAATGGATTAAGATTAATTTGAACAGTACGTGCATTAGGACCACTCTCAATCATAATATCAATCTTATAATCTTCCATGGCAGAATACAGATACTCTTCTACAATTGGGCTTAATCTATGAATTTCATCAATAAACAGTACATCTCTGTCATCCAAATTTGTTAGTAAACCAGCCAAGTCACCCGGTTTATCTAATACAGGACCAGAAGTAACCTTTATACCTACCCCTAACTCATTAGACAAAATATGCGCCAATGTAGTTTTACCTAATCCTGGAGGTCCATGAAATAGTGTATGATCTAAAGCTTCTTCTCTCAGATTAGCTGCCTGAACAAAAATCTTTAAGTTTTCTAACACCTGATCTTGCCCTGCAAAATCTTCAAAGGCAAGAGGTCTTAATGCCTTCTCTATATCCAGCTCTTCATTAGAGAAGTTTTCATTTGTTGGGTTAAGGTTTTCGTTCATTCATATAGATGTTTAGACAAGAAAGTGCTTCTGTCTTATTATAGGCTTTAAACCAATAAAAGATATAAAAACAAATATAATAAAAAGAGACTCTGATCACTTTCTATCATCATTAATTCTATATACAGATAATTAGTATTTTACGATATATAAAGAAAAGAGCCTTTTCACAACTGAAAAGGCTCTTTGATATTTTTAAACCAAATGTTTACTAGTACTAGTGATGCATTTGTTCTTCTCCATCTTGAAATGGCACTGTTTGAGGCGCAAAATCCTGTCCTGCTATTACATACTCACCATTCTCATTAGTTTTACTATAGTCATAAGGCCATCTGTATACATGAGGAATTTCTCCTGGCCAGTTACCATGCAGATGTTCTACCGGTGTAGTCCACTCTAACGTATTAGATTTCCATGGATTTTGAACTGCCTTCTTTCCATAAAACATAGAAGAAATAAAGTTGTATAAAAATACTAATTGTCCTGCTGCTGCAATAAATGCAAATATGGTTATTAGTACGTTAGTATCTGTTAGATCATCAAAATATGGGAAATTAGAGTTAGTATAATAACGTCTTGGTAATCCAGCCATCCCTACAAAGTGCATAGGAAAGAATACTCCATATGCTCCTATTGCAGTTACCCAGAAGTGAATATAACCAAGGTTTTTATTCATCATTTTACCATACATTTTAGGGAACCAATGATAAACTCCAGCAAACAATCCGTACAAAGCAGAAATACCCATTACTAAGTGAAAATGCGCAACTACAAAATATGTATCATGAACATTTATATCTAGTGTACTATCTCCAAGAATAATACCGGTAAGTCCTCCTGTAATAAAAGTTGATACTAATCCTATAGAGAATAGCATTGCCGGGTTAAACTGCAAGTTACCTTTCCATAAGGTTGTTATATAATTAAATGATTTTACCGCAGAAGGTATTGCAATCAATAAGGTTGTAAATGTAAATACAGACCCTAAGAAAGGATTCATTCCCGATACAAACATATGGTGCCCCCATACAATTGTAGATAAAAATGCTATTGCCAAAATTGAAGCAACCATTGCTCGATAACCAAATATCGGTTTACGTGCATTAGTAGCTATAATCTCTGATGTAATTCCTAATGCCGGTAATAATACGATATACACCTCAGGATGCCCTAAGAACCAAAATAAATGCTCAAAAAGAACCGGAGATCCCCCTTGATTATGTAATACTTCACCTTGTATATAAATATCACTTAAGTAGAAAGAAGTACCAAAACTTCTATCCATAATTAACAACAATGCTGCTGATAGTAATACAGGGAACGAAACAATACCAATAATTGCAGTCACAAAAAATGCCCAGATTGTTAAAGGTAAACGGGTCATGGACATTCCTTTGGTTCTTAAGTTAATCACCGTTACTACATAGTTCAAAGAACCTAATAAAGATGAAGCAATAAAAATTGCCATAGAAACCAACCACAATGTCATACCTGTACCAGAACCACCAATTGCTTGCGGCAATGCACTTAAAGGAGGATAAATAGTCCATCCTGCAGATGCTGGTCCTGCTTCTGCAAACAAAGACAATACCATGATAATACTACTTAAAAAGAATAACCAGTATGATATCATATTCAAAAATCCTGATGCCATATCACGAGCACCAATTTGTAATGGAATTAATAGGTTACTAAACGTACCACTAAGTCCAGCGGTAAGAACAAAAAATACCATTATAGTACCATGAATCGTAACCAAAGCCAAGTAAATTCCTGGATCCATTACACCTTCTTTACCAAATTTACCCAATAACACTTCGTATATGGTAAATTGGTGATCAGGCCAAGCTATTTGCATTCTAAATAATAGCGACATTGCAATACCAATAATACCCATTATCAAACCAGTAACCAAGTACTGCTTAGAGATCATTTTATGATCCTGACTGAAAATATATTTGGTAATAAATGTTTCTTTATGATGATGTCCGTGATCGTCGTGAGCGTGGTCTTCTTCGTGATCGTGTACGTTTGCTATTGCTGACATATCCTTATTTCTGTTTAATATGATATATTAATTTATCTTTTTTTTAGTTGCTTGCTTGTGCTGATAATTGATCACCAAAAGTCTGTTGCTCTTTTATCCATGCTTCATAATCTTCTTCTGATTCAACTATGATCTTCATTTGCATGTTATAGTGAGATGTTCCACAAATTTTATTACACAACAAATAATAATCAAATGAATATTCTTCAAGAGCTTCATCGCCAGCAGCAACTAGTTTTTTACTTTTCTCTTTTCTAATCTTATTAATAGTAGCTACTTTCTCTACCATAAAATCACTACTTCTCATTTCTTCAGAAGTTAAAGTAGGTGTGTAAGCAAATTCTGTGATCATTCCAGGTACAACATTCATTTGAGCTCTAAAGAATGGCATATATGCCGAATGTAGAACATCTTGAGAACGCATTTTGAATATAACTTTTCTATTTACCGGTAAATGTAGTTCTGTAGTAATCTTATCATCTTTTCCATAACTATCAGAAACATCCACTCCCAACGTATTGATACCTTCAATATATCTTACATTAGCCTTACCCAAAACATTATCTTCACCAGAGTATCTTGCTCGCCAATCAAACTGGTATGCATACAATTCTATGATTAATGGATCTCCCTCTTTTTCATCAATATTCATGATATCTGTCCAAGTGAACAAACCATATATGATAAGTCCGGCAAGTACAATAACAGGAATAATTGTCCAGATAAACTCTAATTTATCATTATCTGCAAAATACAATGCTCTATTTTCTTTTTTCCCTCTGTACTTATAAGCAAAAAAGTGTAGTAATCCTTGTGTTAGTATTTGCACAATCATAATCAACACCATTGATATTAACATCAATCTGTCATAATCAACACCATGTTCTGAAGCTGATTCTGGAAGGAAATACGAGTTATATTGTACAAAACAATATATAGTTAATAAGTACAAAAATATTACAAAGCCAAGCATTAGCTTACCTTGCAAGTTATTATCCTTATCGTTTGCTACTTGAGAATTATCAGCATCTTTCAATTGTGACAATTTCAATATTTTTGACATTTGCCACAATGTGATTCCAAAAAGGGCTATAACTACTATGGTTAAGAATACAGTCATTTTTATCTATCTTCTTTTTTTACAATTCTAATTTTAATAATGGAAATGTTTACTTTCCTCTAAATATGGATTCCCCTTAGGTACTAATGGAGCTTTGGTAAGTGCTCTAAAGACAACAAACAAAAACAGTCCTAAGAACAATAACACTGCACTAATCTCACTAATGCCAATAAACCAAGATCCACCAACAGTTGCAGGCATAATCATATTATACACATCTATATAATGACCACAAAGAATAACAATTCCTGCCATCACAACAAACCAATTTACTCGTTTAAAGTCACTATTAATCAACACTAATATTGGGAAAATGAAATTCATAACTAACATCCCAAAAAATGGAAGCTTATAATCTTCTATACGTGTTATAAAGTAAGTAACCTCCTCTGGTATGTTAGAATACCAAATCAACATAAACTGAGAGAACCAAAGATATGTCCAAAAGATACTTATACCAAACATAAACTTAGCCAAATCATGTATATGGCTATTATTAACATGTTCTAAATATCCTTTAGATTTAAGATATATAGTTACCAATGCTATTGTAGTAATTCCAGAAACAAATAAACTTGCAAATACATACCATCCGAATAGTGTACTAAACCAATGCGGATCAAAACTCATGATCCAATCCCAAGATGCCATTGATTCTGTATAAATAAAGAACACTAAGAATGCTGCTGATATTTTAAAACTCTTCTTATACCATTTATTTCCTGTTGAATCTTCATCCTGTAATCTAGAATATTTTACAGCAAAATGACGATACGCCATCCATCCTCCTAAAAAGATTGCTGCTCTAATGATAAAGCCCCAGCTATTTAACCATCCTGCTTTTCCTTGAATTAACGCATCATGTGCAACCACCTCAGGATCGGCCCATACAAATAGATGATTTATATGAAATCCAGATAACCCTAAGATTACAAAAAAGATAATTCCTCCAGGAACTAAATATGCTGTTATTGCCTCCATAACTCTAAATAGTACAGGTGACCAACCTGCTTGCGACGCAAATTGAATCGCATAAAATGCTAACACCCCCAACGCAATCATAAAAAAGAAAAACGCTGCAACATATAGAGATGCCCAAGGTTTATTTTGTAATTGGTGCAATACATGCTCATAGTGTGCATCACCTCCGTGTGCGTCTTCCTCACCATGACCACTTGCTTCTACCTGCGATTCACCATGACCACCACCGTGAGCATTGTGTTCTGCCATCTTTTCTTTTACTTCCTCTATAGATCCAGGTCTATTTGCAAATCCAACAACAAGACCTACAAGACCTACAACCATAAGGATGATAGAAAATAATCTTAATCTATTTGATAGCGTATACATATCTTTATAATATCGTTATTCTTAACTTTTTTACTAATGCACTAATTAGTGTGCGTTACTATGATCTTCCTTTTTTTCAGGGTGCTCTTCAACAACCTCTGCTTTTACTTCTTCTGTATTAGTAGTAGTAATTGCAGCATCAATTCGAGGAGTCTTCCCTTCTAGATCAGCTTTTAATTTTTGCACATACTGAACAATCTGCCAGCGTTCGTGCTCATTAGTCTGAGCAGCATATGATCCCATAGAGTTAATCCCGTAATACATTACATGGTAGATACTTCCTTCTGTAATTGCTCTACCTATATCATCATAGCTAGGAACACCAAGGATTTTTTCTCTTTTTACTAAAGGACCTTTACCATCTCCTTTTCCTCCGTGACAAATGGCACAGTAGATATCATACAATTCTTTACCTTCTTCTTCATTTTCTTTGGTATAAAGAATTGGATTTTTTAAAGTATCCTTAGCTAGTAAATATCCTTTTTGTGAATTTTCATATTCATAAGGCATCCAACCTCTGGGTATTGAACCGTCAACAGGTAGCATTGCCTCCTGTCCACCAGGAAAAATGCCGTATTCACCATATGTTTCATAGCCTACTGACTCATACATATTAGGCATATATTGATAATTAGGTTTTGATTTCTTTTGACAAGAAACAACACAAATCATCACTACTGCCGCTGCTAATATTTTTATAGTACTCTTCATTATTACTAATGGTTATCTTCTTCCTTATCTATTACTTTAATTTCAACTGCTCCCGTATCACCTAAAAAACCGGTTAGTTGATCAATATCATGATTACCTGCATCTACTTCCATCAAAAAATGATCATCAGTAGTTCGCACATCAGGGTTTTCAGCCTCTTTAAAAGGCCATAATTTACTTCTCATATAGAAAGTAATCACCATTAAATGTGCTGCAAAAAACACAGTAAGCTCGAACATAATAGGCACAAAAGATGGCATATTTTCTAGGTAGCTAAAACTTGGTTTTCCTCCAATATCTTGGGGCCAATCTTCGATCATGATATAGTTCATCATTAAAATCGCTACAGTTAACCCAACACATCCATACATAAAAGATGTAATTGCCAAACGGGTATGTGGTAGTCCCATTGCTTTATCTAGCCCATGAACCGGAAAAGGTGTGTATACCTCTTCAATATGGTAATGTTCTGCTCGCACTTTCTTGACAGCATCCATCAGGATATCGTCATCTATATATAATGCATGTATAACTTTTGATGCCATACTTCTAGTTATTTTTAAGTTTTTCTGCCTGACCAGCCCAATCATCTCGTTGTGCTCTACCAGGAAAAGATCCAGTGATATTATCTAACAAATCATATTCAGTCTTGGTCATTCTACTTACCTGATCGAAAGTATATATTCCGATTTCGTTAAGTTTCTTTTCCATTACTGGTCCGATTCCATTTACTTTTTTAAGGTCATCTGCTTCTTGAGTAGATGCATCAAATGTTCCTAAGTTTCCTAATAAACTACTAATATCTTCTTTGCTAGCTTCAACATTAACCTCTTCTTCAGATATTTCTTGTTTTGTTATTTTAACGTTTGCTTTAGGTAGTTCATCTCGATGATCAATGCCAGCTTCTCTCAACTTTTTATACTTCTCTCCAGAAGACTTCAAAATTGATTTTACTTCAGCCTGCGCAATAACCGGGAAACTTCTTGCATACAATAAGAACAACACGAAGAAGAATCCAATAGTCCCTATAAATGTTCCAATATCAACAAAAGTTGGTGAGAACATTGTCCAAGAAGATGGTAAGTAATCTCTATGAAGTGAAGTTACAATAATTACAAAACGCTCAAACCACATTCCTATATTTACTACAATAGAGATAAAGAAAGAAAACATAATACTTCTTCTTAGTTTTGGGAACCACATAAACTGTGGTGAGAACACATTACATGTCATCATTGCCCAATATGCCCACCAATAAGGACCTGTTGCCCTGTTAAGGAATGCATACTGTTCGTATTCAACTCCAGAATACCATGCAACAAATAGCTCAGTTATATAAGCTACTCCAACTATAGAACCTGTGATCATAATCACAATGTTCATTAGTTCAATATGTAAGATGGTAATGTAATTTTCAAGCTTAGACACTTTTCTCATAATAATAAGAAGAGTATTCACCATTGCAAATCCAGAGAAAACTGCACCTGCAACAAAATAAGGTGGAAATATAGTAGTATGCCATCCAGGAATCACAGAGGTTGCAAAGTCAAATGATACAATCGTATGTACAGAAAGTACAAGTGGTGTCGCTAAACCTGCAAGTACCAAAGACACTTCTTCAAAACGCTGCCAATCCTTAGCTCTCCCACTCCATCCGAAAGAAAGTAAACTATATATTTTTTTATTAAATGGTGTTATTGCACGATCACGAATCATTGCAAAATCAGGTAATAAACCAGTCCACCAGAATACTAATGATACAGATAAGTAGGTAGAGATTGCAAATACATCCCAAAGTAATGGTGAGTTAAAGTTAACCCATAATGATCCAAATTGATTTGGTATAGGTAATACCCAGTATGCTAACCAAGGACGCCCCATGTGTATGATTGGGAACAATCCCGCTTGTACAACAGCAAAAATTGTCATTGCTTCTGCCGAACGGTTAATTGCCATTCTCCATTTCTGGCGAAATAATAGTAATACAGCAGAAATTAGAGTTCCTGCGTGACCTATACCTACCCACCAAACAAAGTTGGTGATATCCCAGGCCCATCCTACTGTTTTGTTTAATCCCCAGGTTCCTATCCCGGTAGATATTGTGTAAATAATACACCCTATCCCCCAAAGGAAAGCAATAAGTGAAATAGAAAAGACAATCCACCAAGATTTATTTGCTTTTCCTTCTACCGCTGCTACTACATCCAGAGTTACATCATGATATGTTTTATCACCGGTTACTAAAGGTTTTCTTATAGGTGCTTCGTAATGAGACATAATCCTTTATAATTGAATTGATTCTTTAATTAGTTAATTAGGCTTCTGTAGTATTTCTAACTTTCGTTTGATATACAACATTAGGTTTTACTCCTACATGTTCTAATAAATGATACGCTCTATCATCTTTTATTAGCTCAGCTATTTTACTTCCTTCTTCATTTACATCACCAAAACGCATAGCTCCTGATGAACAAGCAGCAGAACAAGCACAAGTATCGTTAAATTCACCAGCAGCAACTGGTCTCCCTTCTCGTTTTGCTTTAAGTATAACGGCTTGTGTTGATTGAATACAGAAAGAACATTTTTCCATAACTCCTCTAGATCGTACAGTAACATCAGGGTTAAGTACCATTCTTCCAAGGTCGTTATTCATGTGATAGTCAAACTCATCATTATTGCTATACAAAAACCAGTTAAACCTACGTACTTTATATGGGCAGTTATTTGCACAATATCTTGTACCTACACAACGATTATACGCCATATGGTTTTGACCTTGTCTACCATGTGATGTTGCCGCTACTGGACAAACAGTTTCACAAGGAGCATGATTACAGTGCTGACACATTACTGGTTGGAATACCACCTGAGGGTTATCAGATGGGCTTTCCATCTCACCAAACTCAGATAAAGAGCTTCCTAGACCTGCAATATTATCTTTCTTTTCATTGTCGTTTTCAAAACTTTCTTCTGAAGAGTAATATCTATCAATACGCAACC
Organism: Aquimarina sediminis; assembly: GCF_002895435.1. GTDB lineage: Bacteria > Bacteroidota > Bacteroidia > Flavobacteriales > Flavobacteriaceae > Aquimarina > Aquimarina sediminis. The sequence goes on along the minus strand of NZ_POYJ01000003.1, from coordinate 392,089 downwards.
AGTGCATATCGCGAGATCTACGTACTTCTGATTTACCTACTACAGGAACATTGTTTTCTGCATGACAAGCGATCACACATGCCCCACATCCTGTACAAGCATTTAAATCAATCGAAAGATTAAAATGATGTCCTACCGAGCGATCGAATTCATCCCAAAGATCAACTTCTGGAGAAGTAACTTCATACTCAATATGATTTTTACTTACTTCAGGAATAGCATTCCATTCGTGCTTATCCTTAGTATTAAATATTTCAAGAGTCGTTTCTTTTACAATATCTCCACGACCCATTAATGTATTATGTAACTGCACACAAGCAAACTCATGTACTCCATCTACAGCTGTTATAGAAACATCTTGAACTGTATTTTGGTTTTGGTACAAAGGATAAGCATTTACCCCTACTACCATATCTTCTTTAAGTCCTTTAGACTTACCATAACCCAAAGCTAATCCAACAGAACCTTTAGCTTGTCCTGGTTGAATAATCACAGGAGCAACAATTTCTTTCCCTCCTACAGTAACTTTAGCATAATTACCATTTAATGCTCCATTAGCAACATTTTCATTAGTCAAACCTAATTCTTCTGCATCTGCTCTAGAAACCGTTAAGTAGTTATCCCACGATGCACGGGTTATAGGATCAGGCATTTCTTGTAACCAAGGGTTATTAGCTTGCTGCCCATCACCTAGTGAAATTTTTGTATATAATGTAAGTTCTAAACCATTTGATTTTGCATTAGAAAGTCTTCTAGCCGCATCATTAACATTTGGTTTTGAAGAAGTAGATACAGGAACCGCTTCTGGGTCAACCACATCACCTTCTGGCGCTGCTATAGCATCTACCAGTTCTTGTTTTGCAAGTATTGGTTTTACCAATACCCCATCATGCAATGCCTGATTCCAGGAAGTACTTCCCAAAATACCTGTCCATGCATCCTTCATATAATCAAGATACGCAGATGTGTTCCCTGTCCACTTTAATAAAGTTTCTTGAAATTGTCTAGTATCAAATAATGGTCTGATTGTAGGTTGCATTAAACTATAGCTTCCTTTTTTCAGCTCGATATCTCCCCAAGACTCTAGATAATGTTGAGTTGTCGCTGTATAGTTACATAATTCTGCGGTTGCATCATTATGCATACTAAATGCCACTGAGAGATCTACTTTTTCTAAACCGGTCTTAAACTCGTCCGCATTTGGCAAAGAATACGCTGGGTTTACACCAGCTATCAATAATCCACCAACACGACCAGCATTCATATCTTTTACAAGCTGTGCTACTGCCTTAGCATTACCTTGGCGAATAGTACGTGGTGTCTTTTCATTAAAAGCTTTACTATGTATTGCTTTATTAATTTCTAAAACTACCAACTGAGCATCTACATCCTGAAGTCCTGAAACTACAACAGCATTGCTTCCAGCCTTCTTAATTTGCTCAGCAGCTTTAATTACTTCTGCATCTAATTTTGAATCTAAAGTTCCTTTAGAACCAGATCCAGTAACATATTTATATAAAGCAGCTAGTACTTGTTTTTGTTGCGAAGGTGTTGCCTGCACTCTTTTATCTGCATTAGCTCCAGAAAGAGACATATTTGCTTCAAACTGAATATGCCTAGACATTTTCCCATTTTCAGGAATACGTCCTTTTGCATAACCTCCATCATATCCACCACCTTGCCAATCTCCTAAGAAATCCGCAGCTATACTTACTATTGTAGTGGCTTTATGAAAGTCATAATCAGCCAAAGCTCTTTCTCCATACATCATTTCATACGCATCCAAAGCTTCACTATTTGAAACTGCATCATACACTACATGTCTAACATTTTGGTATTTTGCTTTGAATTCTGAAATTAACTTTGCAGTAGATGGACTAGCATAGGTCTGGGTTAGCAAGACAATTTGCTTACCACCAAGACCATTTAATTTTGCCCCCACCTCTTTATCTAAAGCTTCCCAACTTATATCTTCATTTCCTTTTTTAGGTCCTTGAAGTCGAGAACTATCATATAGTGATAATACAGAAGCATGTACTCTTGCATTAGCATCACAATTAGTTTTTGCCAGGTTATTGTTTTCTACCTTAATAGGTCGACCTTCTCTGGTTTTAATCAAAACACTAGCAAAATCAAATCCATCTGCAATTGTCGTAGCGTAATAGTTGGCTACACCAGGAACAATTCTTTCTGGCTGAACCACATAAGGTATTGCTTTTTTAACGGGGCCTTCACATGCTGCTAAAGAAGCAGCTGCTGTACTAAAACCTACATATTTAAGAAAATCACGTCTTGATGTCGAAGAATTTTCTAATGATGATTCATCACCTAAAAACTCATCCGTAGGAATTTCCTTAACGAATTCATTTTGTTGTAGCGTCTCAACAATAGAGCTATTTTCGTTTAGCTCTTCAACACTTTTCCAGTATTTCTTGTTTGATGACATATATAATTGATATTAGCTTCTTACTATTCTTCCGGTTACGGAATACAATTGTTTTATTATTAATAATGACATTTACCACATTCCAGACCACCCATTTGAGCTGCTGTCAATTGTTCAACACCATATTTCTTAGAGAGTTCTTTATGAATCTTCTCGTAATATTTATTATCAGCAACCTTCACATTAGTTTCTCTGTGACAGTTCACACACCATCCCATTGTAAGTGGAGCATGCTGATACATAATTTCCATTTCTTCTACCGGTCCATGACAGGTTTGGCATTCTACTCCTGCAACGCTTACGTGCTGCGAGTGGTTAAAGTATGCAAAATCTGGAAGGTTATGGATACGTACCCATTTTACCGGCTTCGTTTTCCCAGTGTAAGATTGAGTTTCTTCATCCCATCCTACAGCGTCATACAGTTTTTGGATTTCACCATCATAGAACTCTTTTGAATGCTCTTCTGTTGCGGTAGCATCTGCTACTTCACTTATAGACTTATGACAGTTCATACATACATTAAGAGATGGTATCCCTGATGTTTTACTAACTCTTGCTGAAGAGTGACAGTATTTACATTCTATCTGGTTATCCCCTGCATGTATCTTATGCGAGTAATGTATTGGTTGTATCGGCTGATATCCTTGATCAACTCCTACTTGCATAAAATACCCGTACACAAAGTAACCACTTGTTAACAATAACAGAATAGCGGTAACTAGTATTAAAAATTGGTTTTGAATAAATGCTTTCCAGATAGGCGTTCTTCCTTCTGCCACCGGCAACTCTACATTATTAGCTTCTGCAAAACTTCTTAGCGTTTTGTTAACCAAGAATAACACTACCATCAGCATCAAAAACACTAATGCCAGTATCGCAAGGATCACGTTAGAAGAAACTCCTGAACCACCTTCACCACCAACTACTGGGTCTTTACCTGGTGTCACAACAGGATCTGCTTTAGGCACCATTACATACGCCAATATATTATCAATATCGGCATTAGATAATTGCGGAAATGCATTCATTGCAGTCTTGTTGTACTCTTCAAACACAGCAACTGCTTGTGGATCACCTGCAGCAACCATAGCAGCACTATTCTTTATCCAAGAATACAACCATTCTTTTTCGTACTTATCAGTCACTCCAAATAGTGCTGGACCTGTCATTTTCTTATATCGCTTATGACAAGCTGCGCATAAAGATTTAAACAACTCTTCTCCCTTTGCTACATCTCCTCCAGATGAAGCTTCAGTTACAACAGCAGCATCCACGGCCGTATCATCCTGCGCAAAAGCGGGATTAAAAAAAGTAAATAAAAAAACAGTTCCTAGGATTAGGATTTTAGAGGCTGAATTTCGGTGTTTCACCTGTTTCATATTATCAAGTAGAATTATCGTCTTAATTTTGGTATGGTTTTTTCATTAATCTCATAAAAAGACATAAAAAACCGTCACTTTTAATTCGACGACAAAAGTACTATAATAAGTCGATTTTAGAAATGTTAGAGAACCGTTAACTATTAATTTATAACAATTCTAAATAATAATTTTTGACATTATTGAGTTATTAAACTTTACCTTTGCATCAAATCAATTTGTAATGAGAATGTTAAACATCAAAAACTATATTTTTTTATTAGGCGTTTACTTAGTAACTACCAATCACTTAACCGCTCAAGATAGCTCAAATACTACTCCAGGAACCCTTGATCAAGCCAATTTTGTACCAGCAAACATAACTTCTCAACCAGATGCATCTGTTACTATCAATCAAGATCCAAGAATAAAAACTCTTCTTGACATAAAATCCAAGATGGAAAAAGATGGTGAATTTAGTGATCGCTATAAAATTCAATTATATTATGGAAGTCTAAACAAGGCTAATGAGATTGTAAGATCATCAAAAGAAGCCTTCCAAGAATGGGAATCATCTATTCAATGGGAAACTCCAAATTACAAAGTATGGATGGGGAATTTTCGCACTAGACTGGAAGCTGACAGAGCTCTAAAAGAGATACGAACTAAGTTTCCTAATGCTTTTATATTTAAGCCAGAAAAAAAATAACACACATATCAATCCCCAAAACAGCCAATACGTGCTCGACGGGATTAATCACAAACCCCAATAAATTATATTTATTGGGGTTTGTTTTTTTTAACACTCTTGCTTCCGCCTTAATTATGAACATATACCACCGAGAAGCATTTATATCGACTTTTTAACATCATCAAGACACTTTTCCAACTACTTAATCTTTTTCCTCAAAACTTAACCCAACCCAAAATATTGCACTTCATCATTACCTAGCCTAATACACTCAACCCAAAAACAACAGCAAAACACTCCTTTTTAATTAACAAAACCTGCTTCAAGGCAAATTTCAACCAAACCGATTATCTTATTATTACGATCACTTTAAAACCCAACTAGAGGTTTCGCCCTGCTCCTTCTTAAAAGAACTTAGAAAACTTAGCTAACAGAACAAGAATAACCTCTCTCTCTATTCCTTTTCCTTTAACATCAAGAACACCTCACCTCGTCTTTTTTTTTCTAACTAACAATACCATAAAAAAAAATCACAACTACCCTTACTAAACCTCTATTACCTTAACTCAAGAAATTCTCCCCATCAACCTGTAAGTATTCCGAAATCCTATATTCTTATCAGAAGACGTGACTTAGCAAATATTTAAATTTTAAATACAACATTAAAAACTTTACCTCAAGTATTGCTTCGTTAGACAATTTCAAAATTTATAACAACATACACCTCCGTCATTATCTAAATTAAAACACAACTTTTCAACCAAACCTACTTCATGAGAAAACCAATCATAAAACAAAAAAAATCCCGATGTCTTCACATCGGGATTTTTTTGTTTTATAAAGTAAATCTTTTACAACTTCTTCTTCACAGCTACTTCTTGATAAGCTTCTACTACATCACCTTCTTTGATATCATTATAGTTCTTAATTTGCAGACCACAATCATACCCTTTAGCCACTTCTTTCACATCATCTTTAAATCGCTTTAAAGAAGCTAGTTCTCCAGTATATATTACTACACCGTCTCTTATCAAACGAATTCCTGAGTTTCTGAAAATCTTACCAGTAAGAACCATACATCCTGCAATAGTACCAACCTTAGAAATTTTAAATGTTTCTCTTATTTCTGCCGTACCAGATATTTCTTCTTTCATCACTGGAGAAAGCATTCCTTCCATCGCATCCCTAAGATCGTTGATAGCATCATAAATAATTGAATATGTTCTGATATCGATTTCTTCCTTATCAGCTACCTGTCTAGCATTTCCTGCAGGTCTCACATTAAACCCAATAATAATAGCGTCTGATGCCGAAGCCAACAAGACATCACTTTCTGTAATTGCTCCAACTGCTTTATGAATAATATTCACATGAATTTCTTCTGTAGATAATTTCTGGAAGGAATCCGTTAATGCTTCTACAGAACCATCCACATCTCCTTTAAGGATAATATTAAGTTCTTTAAAATCCCCTAACGCAATTCGACGTCCAATCTCATCTAGTGTAATGTGTCTTTGTGTACGAACAGACTGTTCCCTATGTAGCTGCGCACGCTTTGATGCAATATCTTTAGCTTCTCTTTCATCTTCTAACACGCTAAATTTATCTCCAGCCTGCGGAGCACCGTCTAACCCAAGAATAGATACCGGAGTAGATGGTCCTGCCTCTTTTACATTATTCCCTCTTTCATCATGCATCGCTTTTATCTTTCCACTATTCTTACCAGCAAGAACATAATCTCCTATTTTAAGAGTTCCTGTTTGCACTAAAATAGTAGATACATATCCACGTCCTTTATCCAAAAATGCTTCTACAACTGTTCCAGAAGCTAACCTATCCGGGTTTGCTTTAAGCTCTAAAATCTCAGCTTCAAGAAGTACTTTCTCTAACAACTCCTTAACACCTAACCCTGTTTTAGCAGAAATATCGTGAGATTGAATTTTTCCACCCCAATCTTCAACTAACAGATTCATAGAAGCTAGTTTCTCCTTTATTTTCTCAGGATTAGCTGTTGGTCTATCAATTTTGTTTATAGCAAAAATAATAGGCACTCCAGCAGCCTGAGCATGACTTATCGCTTCTTTTGTCTGTGGCATCACATCATCATCTGCTGCAATAACTATTATTGCCATATCAGTAACCTGGGCACCACGGGCACGCATCGCTGTAAATGCCTCGTGACCTGGAGTATCTAAGAAAGCTATTTTTTGTCCATTTTCTAATTTCACTCCATAAGCACCGATATGCTGCGTGATCCCACCACTTTCTCCTGCTATTACATTTTCTTTTCTAATATAATCCAGTAGCGATGTTTTACCATGATCAACATGTCCCATAACAGTTACTATAGGAGCTCTCATCACTAAATCTTCTGGAGCATCAACTATTTCTTCAATAGCATCTTCTATATCAGCAGTAACAAAATCAACTTCATAACCAAATTCATCTGCTACAATAGAAAGCGTTTCTGCATCAAGACGTTGATTCATTGTCACCATAATCCCTAGAGACATACATGCAGAAATAACATTAGTTGTAGGCACATCCATCATTGTCGCTACCTCAGAAACAGTCACAAATTCTGTAACTTTAAGAACTTTGTTTTCTTGCTCTAAAGCTGCAGCATCATCTTCAGTTTTCTGACGGTGTTGATCTCTTTTATCTCTACGATACTTTGCTGCTTTGGACTTATTAGATTTTCCTTGCAACTTCTCCAGAGTCTCACGTACTTGTTTTTGTACTTCTTCTTCGCTTGGCTCTTCTTTAACAATAGCAGGTCTTTTCCCTTTTGCAGGTCCTCTTCCTCTATTTCCACCTCCTCGGTTACCGCCACCTGATTGACCACCTGGTCTACCACCACCAGAACCTTGCGCTCCATCTTTACTAATTCTTCGTCGACGCTTCTTAGCCGCATCACCTGCATTTGATGTCTTTTTATCAGACTTATCCTCTTTCTTTTTAGCTGGTTTCTTAAATTGAGTTAAATCAATTTTTTGCCCAGTAAAATTAGGACCATCCAATTTTTTATATTGAGTTTTAACCTTTTCTGGCTCTGTAGAAACTGGCGTCTCCACTGGCGGTGGAGTTTCTGCCTTAACTTCCTTCACAACAGGCTTAACAGGTTCTACAGATTTCTCTTCCTTTACAGTCTTAGGAGCCTGCCTTGTAATTTTTATACTTTTCTTAGGAGGTCTATTAGAAACAACTTCAGGAGTGGATTTTTTCACCTCTTCTTTCACTTCTTTTTTAGGAGATTCAACTGCCTTTTTCTCGGGCGCCGCAGTTTCTTCCTGTTTTTTACCATCTAGTTCAATTTTACCAACCTGTTTAGGTCCGCTTAACTGAGCTTTGGCTTTAACGACTTCACGAGCTTCAGCAATCTTGCGTCTTTCTTCCTGCTCATGTTCGATTTGCACTCGCAATGCCTCTTTCTCTTTCTTCTTTTCTTCCCCAACTTCTTTTGAGGCTACCTTTTTACTCTTATCCGTTTGAAATTCATCAAACAAGAGCTGATAGATCTCTGAAGAAATTTTTGTAGTAGGACGCGCATCTATCTCATGACCTTTTGAATTCAAAAAGTCAACAGCCCGATCTAGCGAGATATTGAATTCGCGTAATACTCTATTTAGTCTCATTGTTCCTGCTTCAGCCATAAATGCCTTTTATTTAATGCTCAAATATAATTAATTGTGACTATTAATCTTCAAATTCAGATTTTAATATTCTCATCACTTCGCCAACTGTCTCTTCTTCAAGATCAGTTCGCTTCACTAAATCACTAATATCTTGTTCTAAAATACTCTTTGCGGTATCCAAACCGATTTTAGAAAATTCTTCAATAATCCATGCGTCAATTTCATCAGAAAACTCTGTAAGCTCTACATCTTCCTCTACTCCTTCTCTAAACACATCTATCTCAAAACCGGTCAACTGACCTGCCAATCTAATATTATGCCCTCCTCTACCAATAGCTTTTGAAACCTCTTCTGGCCTCAGCATCACTTCTGCACGATTAGTCTCTTCATTAATCTTAATAGAAGTAACTTTTGCCGGGCTTAATGCTCTTGTTATAAACAATTGCAAGTTGTTAGTATAATTAATAACGTCAATATTTTCGTTACCAAGCTCCCTAACGATACCATGGATTCGAGACCCTTTCATACCAACACATGCTCCAACCGGATCAATTCTATCATCATACGAATCTACTGCTACTTTAGCTTTCTCTCCTGGAATTCTAACCACTTTTTTAACAGAAATCAAACCATCAAACACCTCTGGTATCTCCGATTCAAATAATTTCTCTAAAAACAAGGGCGAAGTTCTAGACATAACAATAGATGGCTTGTTTCCTTTAAGTTCTACCGACTCTATCACCCCTCTTACATTTTCTCCCTTTCTGAAAAAATCTGATGGTATCTGTCTATCTTTAGGCAAAATAATTTCATTTCCTTCATCATCCAACATTATGATCGCTCTATGACGAATATGATGAACCTCTGCCGTATATATCTCTCCTTCTAGCTCTTTAAATTGCTTGTATATATTGGTATTATCATGTTCATGGATTTTAGAAATCAAATTCTGACGTAGTGCTAATATAGAACGCCTTCCTAAATCTATAAGTTTTACTTCTTCTGACACATCTTCACCTACCTCAAAATCAGGCTCTATCTTTTGCGCTTCTGATATAGATATTTCCTGATTACCATCTTCAACTTCGCCATCTGCCACTACAACACGATTTCTCCAAATTTCTAAATCTCCCTTATCAGGATTTATAATAATATCGAAATTATCATCACTTCCAAACTTCTTTTTTAGAGCATTTCTAAACACATCTTCTAAGATCGACATCAATGTAACACGATCTATAAACTTATCATCCTTAAACTCTGAAAATGACTCTATTAATGCGATATTTTCCATATCAATATTATAATTAAAATGTTATTATAACTTTTGCTTCTACAATATCTCTGTAAGCAACACTAGTTTCTTTTGTTACAGTTACCTTACCTTTTCCTACAGGTTTAGGCTCTCTAGATTTCCATGTTAGTGTGATAACATCATCTATCACAGAAACCAACTCTCCTTCGAATACATCCTCGGCGGTTTTTACCTTTAGCTTTCTCCCCACATTCTTTTTATATTGGCGAATATGTTTTAAGCCCTCAGAAACCCCAGAAGACATCACTTGCAAAGAGAAATCTTCTTCATCCCTATCCAAGTTATGCTCAATTGCTCTACTTACAGCAATACAATCTTCTACTTTCACACCATCATCACCATCTATAATAATTTCAATACTATTATCGGGATGAATTTTACTTTCAATCAAGAATAAGGACGGATTTTCTTGAAGCGCCCCTTCTAATAAACTTTGAACTTTGTCTTTTAATGACATAAATAGATAAAAAGAGGGGACTTTTCGTCCCCTCATCCTGGTTTTTTAATTTCAACGGTGCAAAGATAGTAATAATATCTTATATACAAAATATCACTGAGAATGAATTTATTCGTAAATTTAAGATACCGTATCCGGAATAGCTTTTTACACAAAAATTAACATCACCTAATCAACAATTACAAAATCTATATCTAGGATCAACAAGAAAATAACATATCTCACAAAAATTAGGATTATGATCAAAAGTATACTCGTACCCACAGATTTTTCCAAACAGGCTGAAAGCGCATTGAAGGTTGCTGCTCAAATCGCAAAAAAAAATAATGCAAAAATTTATTTATTACACATTCTAGAACTCCCCATGCACCTTTCTGACTTAATGTCTACAGGAACTCCAGGCCCTGGACCAGAAGCTGTTTTTTTCATGAAGCAAACACATAAAAAATTTGAGGAAGTCCTAAAGAAAGATTATTTAGATGGTATTGAGATCATTGAGACGGTTAATTTTGAAGACGTAATGCATGGGGTTATTGATGCCAGCACAAAAAACGACGTAGATATTATTATTATGGGATCTCATGGATCTACAGGCTTTGAAGAACTATTCATAGGCTCTAATGCAGAAAAAATAGTACGAACATCAAAAAAACCAGTACTAGTCATTAAAGAAGACTGCGATATTTTTGACATCAAAGATTTTGTATACGCAACAAACTTTGATGATGAAGACAAACCTTGCTTATTGGCGGCAAACGAATTTTCTAAATCTATCGATGCAAAACTTCATCTAGTCTGGATAAACACTGCTAATGGATTCAAAACCACTTATGAAACCGAAGAAAAAATGAATAAAATGATCTCTAATCTTAACATAGAAAATCACACCCTAAACATATACAATGACATTACTGTGGAAAAGGGGATATTAAATTTTGCTGGATCTATTCATGCTGGTATGATCGGAATTAGTACTCATGGCAGAAAAGGGATATCGCATTTTATCAATGGAAGTTTAGGAGAAGATGTTGTAAATCATGCAAAAAGACCCGTGTTGACTTTTAAAATATAAATTCTTCACAAAATACCCTAAAACAACATTTTCAACATAACTCAAAAAAAAAAAAAACTTAGGAACAACAAAAAAGGAGCAACATATCATGTTACTCCTTTTGTTGGTCTACTAGGGCTCGAACCTAGACTCTTCTGGACCAAAACCAGACGTGTTGCCAGTTACACCATAGACCAATACTTGTTTGCGGGTGCAAATTTACAACTTTCTTTTAGCTCTGCAAATATTTTTTAAAAATTATTTCAATAATTTTTCTTCACCCGCTATAATTCAATTTTTTCCTCTTCAAAATATAAACTTCTGTTAAGCGTTTTCTAAAAAAACTAAAGTTAAAGTATTTTTATTACTAAATTCGCCACAAGTTATATAACCTAATAAATTTTATGAGTACATTCAACTTTACCAAGTGGAATAAAATACTGGGATGGATAGTTTTTACTATCGCTTTGTGTGTCTATTCACTAACAGTAGAACCGACTGCTAGTTTTTGGGATGCAGGAGAATACATTGCTACTTCTTCAAAACTACAAGTTGGTCACCCTCCCGGAGCACCTCTATTTCAAATGATAGGAGCTTTTGCTTCTTCTTTTGCACCAGACCCTACTCAAGTTGCATTAATGGTAAACATGACCTCTGCTTTTGCCAGTGCTTTTACTATTCTTTTCATGTTTTGGTCTATCACAATTCTTGTTAAAAAAGTAATTACCAAAGACGAAGAGCTAACACAAGGTAAAGCAATAGCCATTTTAGGCAGCGCTTTGGTAGGATCCTTAGCTTTTTCTTTTACAGATAGCTTTTGGTTTAATGCCGTCGAAGCCGAAGTATACGCAATGGCAACTTGCATTTTATCAGTACTTTTTTATTTGGGACTATTATGGGAAAGGGATATGCATACTCCCAGAGGTAACAAGTGGCTTATTTTAATTTCTTTTATCGTAGGGTTATCCTTTGGAGTTCACTTTATGGGATTATTATCTATCCCTGCCATAAGTTTACTCTATTATTTTAAAAACTATAAAGAAATAACAGTAAAGAATTTCATAATTGCCAACGCCGTTGTTGTTATGATTCTATTATTCATCTTTAAACTTTTACTACCTTCTACTCTTAAATTCTTTGGTGCTGCCGAAGTATTTTTTGTTAACTCTATCGGTCTTCCTTTTAACTCAGGAACTATTATCGCTGGTCTAATAATTGCTACTGCTTTTTATTTTGGCATAAATTATACTCGCATAAAAAGATATACACAATTAAACACATTACTTTTATGTATTTTATTTATCCTTGTAGGGTTTTCGAGCTGGGTAATGCTACCTATCAGAGCTAACGCAGGAACTGTTATCAATGAGAACAATCCTAACAACGCCAGAGAACTTTTAGCTTATTACAATCTGGAACAATATCCAGAGACTCACCTTTTTTACGGTCCACAATTCACAGAAATCTATGCTGGTCTTGATGAAAACAACCCATATGAAGATGGCAAACCAAAGTATGAAAAAGATACTGAAACAGGTAAGTATATTATTGTTAATGATTGGAAAAATGCCAGACAAAATCTTGACGATGCCCATAAAGCATTTTTACCAAGAATGTGGAGCACAGAACATATTGCCAACTATATGGAATATACAGGTCCCATCAAATTCACTATAAAACCAGAGTATCAAAGCGAAGAAGAATTACTTAATGCAGTTACCCAATTTAGAAGAGAATATGCTTCTGGAAAATTAGACAATGACGACTATAATAAGTTCTTACAGTCGTTTGGCAACTATATTAATGTTGAAAAACCATCTTTTATAGATAATGTAGCCTATCTTTTTGATTACCAAATGGGATATATGTATTGGCGTTATTTTATGTGGAATTTTGTAGGACGACAGGATGACAACCAAGGTAAACTCACAAATCTGGAAGGAAACTGGCTAAGTGGAATTAAATTTATTGACGAAATACGTTTAGGCTCTCAAAATAATCTACCTAGCGATGTACTCAAAAACAAAGCACGTAACACCTATTACTTTCTACCTTTATTATTAGGATTAATAGGTTTTGTATTTATGCTACAGAGGGACAAGAAAAAATTCTGGGTGCTACTTATTTTTTTCCTGTTTACAGGTTTAGCTTTAAAAATATATCTTAACGAAAGACCATTTGAACCCAGAGAACGTGACTATGCACTAGTAGGTTCTTTCTACGTATTTTCAATATGGATAGGCTTTGGAGTATATGCTTTATTTGATCTACTTAAAGGAGTTCTAAAACCAAAAATACTAGCACCAGTTATCACCACTGTGTGCCTATTGGCTGTACCCGTGCTTTTGGCCGCTCAAAACTGGGACGATCATGATCGATCTAATAGATATACTGCCCAGTCTATGGCAAAGATGTATCTACAATCTTGTCAGGAAGATGCCATACTATTCACTATAGGCGACAATGATACTTTTGCATTATGGTATGCACAAGAAATCGAAGGTTACCGCACAGACGTAAGAACTGTTAACACAAGCCTTTTTGCTACAGATTGGTATATTGACCAGATGAAAAAAGCAGCTTATGAAGGAAAACCTATCCCTTCTCAGTTAACTCACAATTTTTATAGGTTTGGAAACAATGATGCAATCTATCACAAACCAGTTACTAGCGACACCATGCTTATTAAAAACTGGATGAAATGGATAGAATCTGATGACCCAAGAACTAAAGGAGATTTGCAAAGTGGTAAAAAAGTAAATACATTCCCTACCAAACACATTAGAATCCCAGTTAATAAAGAAGCCGTACTAAAAAATGGTATTGTGGCTCCCAAAGACGCTGATCTAATCGTACCATATATTGACATTCATCTAAAAGGAGATCTACTATTTAAAAACCGCCTCCTAATGCTAGATATTATTGCCAACAATAACTGGGAAAGACCTATTTATTTTACTGGCGGAAGTTATGGAGATGATGATTTCTTATGGATGAAAGATTACTTGCAGTTAGATGGAGTTACATTTAAACTAGTTCCTATACGTACAAAAATTGATCGTCGCAACCCTTTTGAAATGGGAAGAATAGACACCGATCTTATGTACAAAAATGTGACTAGTTGGGATTGGGGAAATAGTAACGACCCTAATATATATCATGATCCTGAGACGAGAAAAAACGCCATTACTTATAGAAGTAACCTAGCAAGACTTGTAGAAGCCTTAATTGAAGAAGGTAAAAAAGAAAAAGCAAAAGAAATTCTTGATCTAGCAATGGATAAAATGCCAATTGAATATTACGAATACTATACTCTAGTAGAACCATACATATCCGGATATTACGAAGTAGGAGAAAAACAAAAAGCAAGAGATCTATGGATAAAACTTGCCAAAAAGTATCAGGAACAACTTACTTACTTTGGTAGCCTAGAATTAAAAGATCAATACAGTTATGCTGAAGACATAGTAACCAATGTAGAACGCTACCGAGGTGTTGTAGACCTATTGCTTATTAATCAAGATCGAGAAATGATCGAAGAAAAAGCAGAAGAATTTAATAAATACCTAAAGTTATTCGCAAGGCTATATTCTGAAGATGAAGAGTATGATGATGAAGCACTTCGCAAACAAGAAGAAGATTTGATTAAAGAATTCCAAAATCAAGAAAAACCTTTGGATTCTCTAGATAGCATACCAAACTAATATCGTTAAAAGTGAGCTTTGTGAAGCTCACTTTTTTATTTTCATGAGTCGTGCAGTTAATCCCTAGTAAAACACCAAAAGTTATCAAGCAACTTTTTCCAAATTACATTTGGGATTTATCTGCTAATGGCAAAAAAAAACTCTACCTCACTTTTGATGATGGTCCTATACCAAGTATTACTGAATTTGTTCTAGAGCAACTCAATCAATACAATGCCAAAGCCACCTTTTTTTGCATAGGGGACAATATCCAAAAACACCCTAAAATTTTTAATCAAATCTTATCAGAAAAACACGCTATAGGCAACCATACCATGAATCATTTAAAAGCATGGAAAAACAATCTAGACACTTATATAAAAAATACTTTAGATTGCCAAAGTGTAATCCAAGAACATTCTTCAGACCGTAATACGCAACAACTATTTAGACCTCCTTATGGACAAATAAGTCGCACTAAATTTAATGAACTGGAGAAACTGGGTTATAAAATTATTCTCTGGGATGTACTCTCTAAGGATTGGGTACAAGATATATTACCAAAAAAATGTACTCAAAATGTAATTCAAAATACAGAACAAGGAAGTATTATCGTTTTTCACGACAGTCAAAAAGCTTCAAAAAACCTTACATTAGCATTGCCAGAAGTTTTGGACTATTTTACCAAACAAGGTTTTGTTTTTGACGCTATCAAGCTTTAAACATACTCTTTCATAAGACCAATGAGTGTATTAGCATCTTGCTCTCCACTTTGTCTCCACACCATCTCACCTTCTTTATAAATCATTAATGTCGGAAGCCCTTTAATACGCAGAGCTGTAGCCAACTCTTCATTCTTATCTACATCAATCTTTATAACCTTCCCTTTATCACCAAGCGCAGCAGCGACATCCTTTAACACAGGATGCATAGCAAGCGATGGCTCATTCCACTCTGTAAAAAAGTCCAATAAAACAGGGACTTCAATACCTATTATATCACCAAACTTTGACATGTCTAAAAACTTTTACATTATGATCTTATCAATTCGACCATTAAACAGTTGTAAATATAACACTTTCTACGAATTAAGCAGGTTTAGCACCTTTTCTCAATTCGATTACCGTAATCTCTGGCCATATACCTACTCTTCCAGGAAAAGCATGAAAACCAAATCCTCGATTAACATTGAGATACCTCCCCATTTCATCATACATCCCCGCCCATTGTTTATACACATATTGTACTGGACTCCATCTTACAAACCCCGGGATTTCAATTCCAAATTGGAATCCGTGGGTATGACCACTTAAAGTAAGGTGGTAATGGGCATTATGCTTTTTGACTTCATACTCCCAATGCGAGGGATCATGACTTAACAAAATTTTAAAATCTTCATTAGTCACTTTCTCTGAAGCTAAAGTTAAATCTCCAGCTTTTTTAAAATTATGCCCCCAGTTCTCCACCCCTATTACAGCTATCCTTTCTCCTTCTTTTTCAATAAAAGCACTTTCATTAAGTAACAGATTAAAATCAATTTTAGTATGTATCTCTTTTATAGCTTCAAAATTTGCCTCTTTTTCTTCCTCACTATTCCATGTTACATATTCCCCATAATCATGATTCCCCAGAACAGAATATTTCCCATACTCTGGAGTTTTAATACGCTTAAAAACATCAATCCAATCATCCATTTCTTCTGCTACAGTATTTACAATATCACCAGTAAACAAAAGAAGATCTGTTTCTTGTTCATTAATCAAATCCACAGCATACTCGATCTTTGCAACATCATCAAAACTTCCTGAGTGAATATCAGAAATTTGAGTAACACGAAACCCGTCAAAAGCAGAAGGAAGATCTTCAAAGTACAACACATGTCGGATTACTTTAAAGTTATACTTTCCTTTAATAATCCCATGTAGTAATCCTGCAAAAGGCACAGCAGCAACCCCCAAAGCTAAACGGCTTATAAATTTTCTTCGTTCTGGTAAATATTGCGCTGTTGTACCTTCAAAAAAAGTATTGGTCAAATAATTATATCCTGCAACACAAAGCCTAACAATATCTTCACCAAACATAAATAAAACCAAAATCAATTTTGGAACGAGAGTAAGAAGCAATATCCCACTAGCCCTTAATGTATATTTAGTAGGACCAACACTACGATCATAATTGGCAAAAACATAGATTGCATATCCCAACACAAAAACCGATACTGTCAAATATCCAATTTGTACCCATTGGTTTTTTGTCATAGTTCTTATTGCCTGAAAAGCGTAAGTTTCAATAAGAACATAAATAATAATAGGGATTAACCAGCGCATAATTTGTCTTCTAATTCAATTATTAAGCAAAACTATCTCTCCTTTTTAATTTCCACATATTTTTTAAGTAAAAATTAACGATAAATAAATTTTAACGCTCAAAACCACCAAAATCATCAATCAATTGGCTATAAATCTTAATAATTTGTTTCAGAAGTAAGATTTTTATTTGTACATTCGTTTCATATTTCCTTTTAAGGATCAAATTTAGAGTCAAAGAAAACATACACTATATATATAAAATTACTATCGTATTTATAGCAGTTGATACATTGTTATCAATTTTATTTTGGGGCGAAATGCCGTCAGTTTTTGACGGCATTTCTTTTTGTATTTATTATGACTCTTAAAAGGTGTTTTGATCAATCTTCTTTTTATATTGCATTTCTAAAAATATTTAATTCATATCATGTCACAAAAACGTCTCTTTCTTTTAGATGCTTTCGCTTTGATTTTTCGAGGGTATTACGCCCTTATCAAGAACCCAAGAATTAACTCAAAAGGTCAGGATACTTCTGCTATATTAGGGTTTACAAACTCTTTGTTTGATGTTATAAAAAGGGAAAAACCGGATCATCTTGCTGTTGCTTTTGACAAACAAGGAAGCAAAGACCGGCTGGAGATTTTTCCAGAATACAAAGCCAATCGTGATGAAACACCAGAAGCAATCAAAATAGCAGTACCTATCATCCAAGAGATATTAAAGGCCATGCATATACCTATTATAGAACAGGCAGGTGTTGAAGCTGATGATTTAATTGGTACCATTGCAAAGCAAGCCGAAAAAGAAGGCTACCAAACATACATGGTAACCCCTGATAAAGATTATGCTCAATTAGTCTCTGAAAATATTTTCATGTATCGCCCAGCCAGAATGGGTAATGGTATTGAAATTTGGGGAATTCCTGAGGTTCAAAAGAGATTTGAAGTAGAAAGACCTGAGCAAGTTATTGATTATCTTGGCATGATGGGAGATGCTGTAGATAACATCCCAGGATTACCTGGTGTTGGCGATAAAACTGCCAAAAAGTTTATTGCAGCCTATGGTTCTATGGAAGGGTTATTAGCGAATACCGATAAGCTGAAGGGAAAAATGAAAGAAAAAGTAGAAGCAAATGCAGAGCTCGGTCTCCTATCAAAAAAGCTCGCTACTATTATTCTTGATTGTGACGTAACTTTTAATGCAGATAATTACGAACTTACAGAACCCGATGCAAAAAAAGTACATGAAATTTTTGAAGAACTAGAATTTAGAAGACTCGCAGACCAATTTGTTAAAATTTTTTCTGGAGAAGAAGCATCAGCATCTACTCAAAAAAATAGATCGGATACAAAAAAGAAAACGACACAAGCAGGGGCTGGTCAGTTTTCATTATTTGGAGGAAACGAAGATGCAACCGAAACTGCTACTTTTTCTAGCAGAAAAACAATTACCAATACCGAACATTTTTACCAAAGCATTGCCCCAGGAATGGCAATGAAATTATTTATTCAAAACCTATTGAAACAAAAAGAGGTTTGTTTTGATACCGAAACCACCGGTTTGGATCCTCTTACAGCAGAACTAGTAGGGATTGCTTTTTCTTGGGAAGCTACAAAAGGATTTTACATCCCTTTTCCAGAAGATCCTGCAGATGTTCAAGAGTTAATAGAACAGCTACGACCTTTCTTTGAAGCTGAAGGCATTACAAAAATTGGTCAAAATTTAAAATACGACATCAAAGTATTAGCAAAATACAATATTGAAGTAAAAGGAACCTTATTCGACACCATGTTAGCACATTATCTAATCAATCCTGACATGCGCCACAATATGGATGTACTCTCTGAAACCTATCTTAATTATACCCCAGTCTCGATCACAGAGCTAATTGGAAAAAAAGGTAAAAATCAATTATCATTCAGACAGGTTCCTCTCGACAAACAAAAAGAATACGGTGTAGAAGATGCCGATATTACTTTTCAACTAAAAGAACACTTTGCCCCTGAGCTTAAGGAAGCAAAAACTGTATCTTTATTTGAAGATATCGAAATTCCATTACTTAGAGTATTGGCTGATATGGAAATTGAAGGTATTAATTTGGACAAAGATTTTTTACAATCCCTTTCTGAAGAGTTAGAAAATGATATTAAAACATTAGAAAATAAGATTTACACAGAAGCGGGTGAAGAGTTTAATATTGCTTCTCCAAAACAACTAGGTGTTATTCTATTTGAAAAAATGAAACTGGTAGACAAGCCTAAAAAGACAAAAACCGGTCAATACTCTACTGCTGAAGACGTACTATCCTATTTAGCCAAGGACCATGAAATCATTCAAAATATATTAGATTTTCGTGGTTTATCTAAACTAAAAAGCACTTATATAGATGCCTTGCCTTTACAGGTCAATCAAGATACTGGGCGTGTGCACACAGATTATATGCAAACTGTTGCTGCGACAGGACGATTGAGCTCTAATAATCCTAATTTACAAAATATCCCTATCCGTACAGAAAGAGGAAGACAAGTACGAAAAGCTTTTGTTCCAAGAAGTAAAGAATACACTTTACTTGCTGCCGATTACTCTCAGATAGAATTAAGGATTATCGCCGCACTAAGTAAAGAAGAGACCATGATTGAAGCTTTTAAAAACGGAGAAGACATTCATGCTTCGACTGCTGCAAAAGTATTTGACGTACCTCTTAACGAAGTAACCAGAGAACAACGTAGCAATGCAAAGACCGTAAATTTTGGTATTATTTATGGGGTTTCTGCTTTTGGATTAAGCAATCAAACGAATCTTTCTCGAGGTGAAGCTAAAGAATTAATAGACACTTACTACAAAACATACCCTAAGCTTCGCAACTATATGAGTGAACAAGTTGACTTTGCAAGAGATAACGGATACGTTCAAACCGTTCTAGGAAGGCGACGATACCTGAAGGATATCAACTCAGGTAACGCTATTGTACGAGGAGCAGCCGAACGAAACGCAGTAAACGCTCCTATCCAAGGAAGTGCTGCAGATATTATCAAAATTGCAATGATTAATATCCATAAGAAACTAAAAGAAGGAAACTATAAGACCAAGATGTTACTACAGGTACATGATGAATTGGTATTTGATGTTTTTAATCCCGAACTGGAAGAGATTAAAACCCTTATCAAAACTGAAATGGAAAACGCATATCGCTTAGAGGTGCCTCTCGATGTAGATTTAGGATTAGGGAAAGACTGGCTCGAAGCGCATTAATTAGAAGTTAAAAAGCCACACCTACTTCTATACAAAAGATCAACTAATAACAAGTAAGAAAATCTCGACACATAAGTATCGGGATTTTCTTATCTATTTTTCAAGCACATTTAGGTAGAAGTCATAGTAATTCAAAAAAGTAGGAATCACTGGACCATTAAACGAGTTAGGAGCATTAAATAGTACACAAATACCTATCCCATTATCAGGATCGATCAATAGCTGCGTCTTATACTTATTTACATTTCCTCCGTGATACACAACTCTTCTACCTCTATAATCCAAAATTCGCCATCCCATCGCATAATAAGAATCTGTTACTCCATCCCATAAATTAACATATGTATCTTTATCACTAGTACAAATAACTGGATTAAAAATATCAGCAAGGCTAGAATTAGAAATAACATCAGGTCTATGTCCCAACAACACTTTTAGATACTCACCCATATCAGAGATTGATGCATTTATCCCTCCTGCAGCAGCTACATTATAATAGTTTTTATGAATTTTGGTAACCGAGTATTTTTTGGAGTAATGATTATAAGAATGTGGTAACGCTACATTTTTACTTGCTTTAATTTCAGAAAAGGTACTTGATGCGGTACTCATATTTGCTGGGTCAAAAACCCTTTCTTTTAAAAGTACTTCAAAGGGTTTTCCTGTCTGATTTTCCATTATTTTTTCTATAACCGAAAACATTGCATTTTGGTATTCATATTCAACACCTTCTCTAGCAACAACCCCTTTATTCTTAAAACTATTTACAATACGATCGATAGACCAACCTTTTTGAATAAGTTTCGTAAATGTATACTTATACAACCCAGTGGTATGAGACAGCAAATGACCAACCTCAAGACGATCTGCCTGTTTCTTATCTTTGAGACTAAACATCCTTACAGATTCTTTTATTTTCTGATCCCAATTGAGCTCATTTCGGTCAACCAGATTTCCTGCCAGCACTGCTGTCATTCCCTTAGACAAACTAGCAATTCTAAACACTGTGTTTTCATCAATAGAATCTTGCGTGTGGATTTTTTTTACCCCAAATCCTCTTTTATATACAACCGTAGAATCTTTTACAATAACTACAGCTGCCCCTGGACATTCTGAAACATTAAAATTAGTAGCGAAAAATTTTTCATAATGCTCTAAAAAGAAAGACAAAGAATCCTTTTTTGACACATTAAACTCTTCTTCTATTGCATTTTTTTCTTTTTCGGGTTCTGATGTATTACATGAACTTAAAAAAACTGCAATAAGCACTACATAAAAACACTTCATATTTAGGACATTATATATTGCCGCAAAATACGTTTAAAATTAGTTACGATATAAAAAAATAAAGAAATTTTATAACACAAACCTATATGTTGCTTTAATCAAAAAAGTATTATCAGGTTGCGTGTCCAGTATTTGATTATCTAAGCTTCTAAAAAGATGATCTGAAGGATTTCCATCTCCGGTAATACCCTGAGACCATACCAAAAATATTTCGGATCCAGGTATATACTCCCAACGCAATACCAGATTTGACCTAAATTGAACAAATGCAAAATCTGGATTATCAAATGTATAATCCACTGTCCCGTCTCTATCTTCATCAACAGAATACTGATCATCTGCAAAAGAAATTTGATCATCATCATACAAAGCTATCCTATCATTCAGATCACTTGCAACTGCATTAGCAACATGATTAAAATCCTGATATCTTCCTCTCGAGATAAAAGGCTGCCCATAATACTGTATGGTAAGATTAGGATTAATACTATAATTTAATCGGATACTAGCACTTAGAGTCTGTTGATCAATTTTGGCAGTTATATATCTAGGAGTCCCATTAAAATCAACCTCTGTAACATACTGCGTTTTGTTTGGGTTTTGCTCAAACTCTGGATTCAAAGACATACTAAAAGCATTAAAAGGCTGATATCTTAGTCTTAGCACATACCTCCTAAAAGAAAAGTTATTTTGCTTGGTGAATGAATTCACATGCCCCATAGTAAAATTAAATTTTTTCCTTTGATCGGACCCAAAAAACAGAACAGCAATATTCTCTTCAGAAAACCTCCAACGAGGACCACCTCGTAGAATTGTATTCGTAAAAATACGTGGCTTATGTATCATTTCTACTTCTGTCCACCAATTATTCTGATAATTGATATTTCCACCCAAAGAGTACTGGATTCGATTATAATTTCCCTCAAAATCAAAAGCTGAAGATTGATTAAATCCGATATCAGCTCTTCTATAAAATTTTGTCGGTTTCAAAAACAAATAACGAAGGTTTGCAAACTGTCTAATATCGTCTGCTTGTCTCAAAAACCCAATGTCATTCAACTCCAATTCTGGTGAACGCCAGAAAACCCCTGCTTCATATCTCCAGTTTCCTCCGCCAGACTTTCCTCCAGCCAACTTCCCTCCTGTACCTGTAAGCGAGGTACGATTAGGATCAACACTTACATGACTTGCATCTACCCTTTGAAATAAATGGGTTAGTCTTTCTTGCGTATCTTTAATAGCTTCTTTTGACCCTTTTACATGGCTAGCCACAATATTTCCTTCAATAAAATATTCTCTATCCTTCCAGTTGTGCCTAAAATCTAATCCTCCTGTATACGCAGATTCTCTTAATAAATTAAGATTATTTTCTCTTGAATCAGTCAACTCCGAAGTCTCATCTGTTTCTGGGTTTTCATAATCTATATTAAGTACATCTCCCAAATGTCTATTAGTGGCTGTAAAAATTCCACCAATAAAAGAGTTACGTTTATTAAAATCTTTTTGCACTCTACCCACGGCATAATTTGTTAAAGGCTCTACAACCGTCTCTCTCTTATTTCCATTCTCATCTTCAATTTTTGCTATCTCACGAGCAGTAACACTTTCTAAGACACCTATAGACCAACCATCTTTTGTTTTACCACTGAACTTTGCTGCACCAAGAATAGTAGTATTACTAGGTGAGTCAACAAACTCATCATTTACAGGACTAGAATCATTTATTGGGTTTTTTCCAACTACTCCCTGCGGGCTTCTTCCTATCCTACGCGAATAGAATATATTATCAAACCCATTGGCAAAACGATAATCAAATATATTCTTGTTTTCAACAAAAAACGGTCGTTGTTCTCTAAAAAAGACTTGAAATCCATCCAGTGCAATAGCAGCGGGATCGGCTTCGACTTGACCAAAATCAGGATTAACTGTTAAATCTAATGTAAGATCATTTGTAATTCCAATTTTTGCATCCAACCCAGCATTAAGCCCAAAATCTTCCCCATCTCTAAAAGGGTTACCTTCTTCTTCGGGATAGGTATCTAACTGAGTTACTGCAAACGGTTGAATTTCCAATTGCTTTTGCGCTTCAATATTGATTAAACCATGTAGTTCTCCAAATTCGCTAACAAACCCGGAAGCATCTCTAGGAATACGCTGCCAAACAGATCTTTCTGCCTTTCTAAAAATCAACCGGTTTACCTGAAGTCCCCAAATTTGCTCTTTAGCCTTACCGAACTTTAATTGACTTAAAGGAATTTTGATCTCCGCAGTCCATCCTTCACTATCAATCTTGCTTGCCGCATACCAGATAGGGTTCCAGCTAGGATCCCAATTATCACCATTTTGAGAAACAAATTCATCCCCTTTTACTCCTGCGGCTGTTATTGTAAAGGAAAAAGCTGTCCTCTTATCATGATACGTATCTAATATTAGTGTAATACGATCACCAGTAAAACCATCTCTCCTAGATAATCTTTTTTCGATCTTATCGGGTTCATCATCATAACATCTAAAAGCGACATAAAGGTATTTCTGATCATACAGTATTTTATATTTAGTTTGCTGACTTGGAGGGGTATTCTCATCAGGATCACTTTCAATAAAATTATCACCCCAGTCTACAAGATCCCAACCCTGTTCTTCAATCACACCATCGATAGATGGTATATCAGTCTCATTAATCGGTTTTGTTGTATATATTTTCTTTTTAAGAACACTTGTAGAATCTTGCGCTTTTGTAACAATAGGGAATAGAAAAAGTACCCAAATACAGGTATAATATTTCATGGTGACTATACTATTTGATGATTGATTTATCTAAGATGACAGAAATTATCTTAGTTTGTCACACTACATATAGTTTTTTAGTAAAAAATTAACAAGGACTACATATTTTATAGCATGAATTAAACAAAAGGTCAACCATAACTTTAACCTGACTGAAAACCAACGAGTCATACTTTAAAAATAATATCAATTACCTATTTGCTATATAAATATATAGTTGTACATTTGCACCCCTATTTTATATAGGAAAAGGAATGTTTAATTAAGTAAAAATAATTAGTGTGGACACATTAAGTTACAAAACAGTATCTGCCAACAAAGCTACCGTTACAAAAGAATGGTTGCATGTAGATGCTGAGGGACAGACTTTAGGTCGCCTTGCTTCTGTAGTTGCAATACTACTAAGAGGTAAACGCAAACCTGATTTTACCCCACACGTTGATTGCGGTGATAATGTTATCATTACCAATGCCGAAAAAATCAACTTAACAGGAAAAAAGTGGACTGAGAAATCATATATCCGTCACACTGGATACCCTGGAGGGCAAAGAAGTCTTACTGCTCAGGAATTGTATGACAAAAATCCAGAGCGTTTAATCGAAAAAGCGGTAAAAGGAATGTTACCTAAAAACAAATTAGGAGCAGCTTTATTCCGTAATTTAAAGGTATATGCCGGAGCAGAACACAATCAAGATGCTCAGCAGCCTAAAACTGTTAACTTAAAAGAATTTAAGTAATGGAAGTTATTCACAAAATTGGTCGTAGAAAAACGGCTGTAGCCAGAATCTATCTTAAAGATGGTTCAGGAAAAATTACTGTTAACAAAAAGGAACTTGCTGATTACTTCACCACTGCAACTTTACAATACAAAGTAAACCAACCTCTTACTTTAACTAGTAATGAAGATAAATACGACGTAAATGTAAATGTATACGGAGGAGGAATCACTGGGCAAGCAGAAGCTGTTCGCTTAGCAATATCCAGAGCTGTATGTGAACTGGATGAAGAAAACAGATCAATCCTTAAACCAGAAGGTTTATTGACTAGAGACCCAAGAATGGTAGAGCGTAAAAAATTCGGACAGAAGAAAGCGCGTAAGAAATTCCAGTTCTCTAAACGTTAATTTATTAAAACAGTATTTGTTGTTACCTCGGATTTTTGAGGGGTTAGTTTAGCATCTAAATGCACAAGGTCGTACAAAAAAAGTAGCCACTTGGGCATTGCTAATTCAACAGAACGTAAACTATTACAAAAATGGCAAACAATATCGAAGTAAAAGAATTACTTGATGCAGGTGTACACTTTGGTCACCTCACAAGAAGATGGGATCCAAATATGGCTCCTTATATCTATATGGAGCGTAATGGTATTCATATCATTAACCTATATAAAACTGCTGCAAAAATCGATGAAGCTAGTGAAGCTTTAAAAAAGATTGCAGCGTCTGGAAGAAAAATCCTTTTTGTTGCTACAAAAAAGCAAGCCAAAGAAATCGTTGCTGAAAAAGCAGCCAAAGCAAACCAACCATACATTACAGAAAGATGGCCTGGTGGTATGCTTACCAACTTTGTAACTATTCGTAAAGCCGTTAAAAAAATGGCAGCAATAGATAGAATGAAGAAAGATGGTACTTTTAACACATTATCTAAAAAAGAACGTTTACAAGTAGACCGTTTGAGAGCTAAATTAGAAAAAAACTTAGGTTCTATTTCTGATATGACTCGTCTACCAGGAGCGTTATTTGTTGTAGATATTACTCGTGAGCATATCGCGGTAAAAGAAGCTCAAAAATTAAACATTCCTATTTTTGCAATGGTTGATACTAACTCTGACCCACGTCAGGTACAGTATGTAATCCCAGCAAATGATGATGCTTCAAAATCTATCGACAAAGTAATGACTTATGTTAGTGATGCTGTTATTGAAGGTTTAAGCGAAAGAAAGGCTACAAAAGAAGCTCCTAAAAAGGATGCTCCGGCAAAGGCAAAAGCTGATGCCCCGGCAGCACCTGCAAAAGTTGAAGCTACTGTAGAAGCTCCAGTAACTGAAGCTGCAAAGCAAGAAGAAGAATAAACAAATAGATAAACTATCTATTAAAATTCGAAGTTAAGCTTTATCTATTAAGACAAAATTTAACTTTAGCATAAAATTGATAAGTCGTTTGGTTCTTTACTTTTGCAGTACAACTAAACGACTTGTTTTTTATACAAACAATACATTTACACATTAAATATTTAAAGATATGGCAAAGATTACAGCAGCCGAAGTAAGCAAATTACGTAAGGCTACAGGTGCCGGAATGATGGACTGCAAAAAAGCTCTTGTTGAAGCTGAAGGAGATTTTGACAAAGCGATAAAAATCCTTAGAGAAAAAGGGCAAAAGATTGCTGACAAAAGAGCAGACAGAGAGTCTTCTGAAGGTGCGGTTATTGCAAAAGTTAATGACTCCAAAAACAAAGGAGTAATCGTTTCTCTTAACTGCGAGACTGATTTCGTAGGAAAAAATGATTCTTTTGTTTCTCTTGCAAATGAATTAGCTGAAGTGGCTCTAAACACTTCTTCTAAAGAAGAACTTTTGGCTTCAGATTTTAATGGTATGACTGTTCAGGAAAAACTTACTGAACAAACAGGTGTTATTGGTGAGAAAATCGAAATCGGAGATTACAAAGTTCTTGAAGCTCCTTTTGTTGGATCTTATATTCATGGAAACAAGATTGGAGCTCTAACTGGATTATCTACACCTATCGAGAGTGCAGAAACTCTTGCTAAAGATATCTCAATGCAGGTAGCTTCTATGGGCGCAACCACTTTATCATATAAAGATTTTGATCCAGAATACGTTGCTTCTGAAACTCAAGCAAGAATAGCAGCAATTGAAAAAGAAAATATCGAACTTGAAAGATTAGGAAAAACATTAAAAAATGTACCTCAATTTATCTCAAGATCTCAATTAACGGATGAAGTAATTGCAAAGGCAGAAGAAGATCTTAAAGCAGAACTTAAGGCAGAAGGAAAACCAGAGCAAATCTGGGACAGAATTCTTCCTGGAAAACTAGAAAGATTTATTTCTGACAATACAACTTTGGATCAAGAACAATGCCTTCTTGACCAAAACTTTATTAAAGACGAAAAGAAAAGTGTTGCTGATTACGTAAAAACACTTGGAGACGTATCTGTAGTTTCATTCGAAAGAGTGTCATTAGGATAATCTAAACAATAAAATGTTTTTCAGAAACTTATCTGAAAAGCAAAAACCGCTTCTATAACAGAAGCGGTTTTTTTCATCTTCATTTTCAAAATATCATCTTCCTGACTTTATAACATTTATAAGCCCTGAATTTCTTCATAAGCTTACCCCCAAAATAAAGACCAACTCCCCAATCGGTCTATCTTGCATAAACACCAAAGATGCTTATACTTAAAAATGCCTAAACATCATTCCAAAAATATTTCTCATCCCCCAAACATTTTTTTGTTTTCCCTGAAGCAAACCTATAACATATTTTAAAACCAACCAACACCACGAGCAGGGGAAAACCACCCTTTTTTTCTTACAACATTTTACCCTAGACATTTTACCTCCTAAGTCATTTTTTTACCTTTATATTCGAAACTATTTTCTAAATTAAGAATATCATTATATTTGTACCTCAGTTAAATCTTAGAATGGAATATAAAAGAATATTACTTAAATTATCTGGCGAAGCTCTAATGGGTGATCGTCAATATGGAATTGACCCCAAAAGACTGGCAGAATATGCCAATGAAATCAAGCAAATCACCAACAAAGGAGTTCAAGTCGCTATTGTTATTGGTGGGGGTAATATTTTTAGAGGCGTTGCGGGTGCTAGTAAAGGAATGGATAGAGTACAAGCGGATCACATGGGCATGTTAGCCACTGTCATTAATGGTCTTGCTCTTCAAAGCGCTCTTGAGGATGCCGAGATACCTACACGTTTGCAGTCTGCAGTAAAAATCAATGAAGTTGCAGAACCTTTTATTCGACGTAGAGCAATTCGACACTTAGAAAAAGGAAGAGTTGTAATATTTGGAGGAGGAACTGGAAATCCTTACTTCACTACTGATTCTGCTGCAGTACTTAGGGCCATTGAAATTAATGCCGATGTTATTCTTAAAGGAACAAGAGTAGATGGAATATACACTTCTGACCCTGAAAAAAATGCCGATGCAACAAAGTTTGATTTCATATCATTTGATGATGTTTTACGTAAGGGATTAAAGGTAATGGACACCACGGCATTTACTTTAAGTCAAGAAAACGAGTTACCTATTATAGTTTTTGATATGAACAAAACCGGAAATTTACTAAAAGTAGTTTCTGGAGAACCCATAGGAACACAAGTAAACCTTTAATCATATTGGCTTATTTTTTGATTAGTCAAAAGAAAAGAACAAAAAAATGAACGAAGAAATAAATTTTATTATAGATTCAACTAAAGAATCTATGCAAGCAGCAATTACTCATTTAGAAAAAAAGCTGTTAAACATAAGAGCTGGTAAAGCTTCTCCCGCGATGCTAGGTAGCGTAATGGTAGAATATTACGGCTCTCCAACGCCGTTAAATCAAGTAGGCAATGTAAGCACTCCAGATGCAAGAACAATTACAATTCAACCATTTGATAAATCTGTAATTTCTGAAATTGAAAAAGGCATCCAAGTGGCTAATCTAGGTTTTAATCCTATGAATAATGGCGAAAGTGTAATCATAAGCGTCCCTCCTCTTACAGAAGAGCGTCGTAGAGATTTAGCTAAGCAAGCAAAATCTGAGGCAGAAGACTCCAAGGTTGGTATACGCAATGATCGTAAAAGCGCCAATAATGAGATTAAAAAGCTAGAAAAGGAAGGTCTATCGGAAGATATGGCAAAAAATGCGGAAGTAGACGTTCAGGAATTAACAGACACTTTTATCAAAAAGATTGATGAAATGCTTGCTGTAAAAGAAAAAGAAATTATGACAGTTTAGTATTATATTCTTAATACTTGTTAATAAAGCAAAGCGTTTTCTGATTGGAAACGCTTTTTTTGTATCTTCGTTTTTTTGAACTTATATGGCATAATGCAGAACAAATTTTTTTGTTTATTACTTTTCATACACTCTGTTTTAATTTCTCAAGTTAACATTAATGGCATTGTGATTGATGAAAGTTCTGATCAGCCCTTACCTTTTGCGACTGTAAAAACCAATAGCTCTTCATATGCACTGACTTCTGTTAAAGGCGAATTTATAATACGATGCAATGCATATCCTGTTAATCTTACGGTAAGCTATCTCGGGTATCAAACAAAAACGATATCAATTTCATCCAAAAATCCTACAAAGATTGAAATCAAACTCAATCCTAAAGAAGAGAACCTTGATCCCGTAAAGTTAGATGTATCTGAAAACGTGGCTGCAAATATCATTAAAGAAGCTATACGTAAAAAAGGAAAAAACAACCCAAAAAAATCACTGGCAAATTTTAGCTACAAAAGCTACAATAAACTAAAAATAACAGAGGATAATCAAGCGCACTTAAACTCCCCCGACACATCGAATGTTGATATGGAACACTTGTTTAACAAAGCGCATTCTTTTTTATCAGAAAAAATCAGCTTACACCAGTTTAAAAAAACCGCAGGAGAAAAAGAAACTGTTTTAGCTACTCGTATGACTGGCTTTAAAAAACCAATATATAATGTATTAGGTATTAAAATACAATCTAACTCTCTTTATGGTGAAGATTATACTATTTTTAACAATAAATACATAGGACCTTTATCCAAAAGAGCTCTTAGAAATTATCACTACAAAGTTCTGGATACAACTCAAAGTAAACAACCTGCATTTGTTGTTCTTTTTCAACCCAGAAAATCCAAAAGTTTTGCCAATTTAGAAGGGGTACTATACTTAGACATAAAAACATTCGCGATACAAAAAGCAATTATTGAATTAAGAGGGGAACTCAATGTAATAGCCACTCATAATTTTAAATACTTTTCTGAAAAAGAAAATTGGTTTCCCATTCAACAGGAAATTGTTATTCGACCCGGAAAAGGTAGACAAAAAGTAAGTCTCTTTGGAGGACAAATATCCGTTGGGAGGCTGGCAAATGACAAAAAGACTTTTTCTGGAAACAATGATTTTTTAATCTCTACAACTGATCTATTCGATATTGAGCTAAACACTATACAAGGCATAAAACAAAGCCAAGCGTCAATAAAAATAGACCCTCAGGCAAACGATAGATCAGAAGCATATTGGAATCAATACCGCACAAGTGCTATTACTGAAAAAGACTTAAACTCATTTCAAGTAGTTGACAGTATCGTAGATGCTCAGAATATAGAACG
Organism: Aquimarina sediminis; assembly: GCF_002895435.1. Classification (GTDB taxonomy): domain Bacteria; phylum Bacteroidota; class Bacteroidia; order Flavobacteriales; family Flavobacteriaceae; genus Aquimarina; species Aquimarina sediminis. The sequence continues at coordinate 361,466 of NZ_POYJ01000003.1, read as the reverse complement.
TAGAATTGATGTTATACAAAGTTTTAATACTGGCTATTACCCAGTTGGCTTCTTTAATTTTGACCTCACCTATCCTATAAAATTTAATAACTATGAGGGATTAAGATTAGGTATTGGTGGTAAAACAAATTCAAAATTCTCTAATCGGTTTAGACTTGGAGGATATATAGTTTACGGTTTTAGAGACTCAAAGTCTAAATATGGTATTGGAGGAGGTTTATTATTAAACAAAAACTCTGACTCCTGGCTAACTGTTAACTATACAGATGATATAAAAGAGGTTGGTAGCTTCTTATATCTTACAGACCGAAGAGTGTATTCTTTATTCGAACCCCGTTTGGTGAACATTGATTTTTACTATAAACACAGAACCTGGAGCACAAGCTTACAGCAACAGATATTTCCTAAATTAATGTCTGAAACTCAATTTGCAATGAGCAACATAGCTCAGACTGGAGGGTATCAATATATAAATGACAATAGCTCTTTTTCTGCATATAAAACAGCAGAGGCTACAATTGCATTGAGATGGAGTCCTTTTAGTAAATTTTTAAAAACTCCTAACCAATACAAAGAAATCCATGACGGATATCCCAAAATTACAGCACAATACACACAAGGATTTAAAGGAGTATTTGACAGCAATTTCTCTTATAGCAAGATAGGCCTAAAAGCAGAATACATTATCAATCGTATTAAACAATCCCAAACAAGTATTTTATTTGAAGCAGATCTAGCAACTGGAGACGTTCCTCTTACTCATTTGTATCACACATATCCCAATGCCCCATCAAAAGAAACAATACTAAGAAGGTTTTCTGTAGCGGGTCGAAGAACCTTTGAAACCATGTTCTTTGGCGAATTTTTCAGTGACAGATTAGCAACTTTACAAATAAAACATAGAATAAAACCTGTCCGAGTGACTAATTGGTTTAAACCGGAACTTGTTTTTATAAGTCGCTATGCTATTGGAGATGTTAGCAATCCCGAAAATCACCAAGGGGTAAACTTCTCATCCTTACAACAAGGGTACCAAGAATCGGGTCTTGAAATCAACAAATTGTTTGCTGGTTTTGGCCTTAGTTTTGCTTATCGTTATGGTGCTTATCATCTTCCGCAGTTTGAAGACAACATCTCTTTTAAGTTTACTTTTTATTTAAAACTATAATCATTTGAAACCAAAACATTTTCTTTTCTAAAATTGACAAATAATATCTTCCCAATTCTTACATTTGCAGCAGGAAAATAAAGAATGGCAAAATTATTCAGTTTCGGGTTTTGGAATGCACTCGCTGGAATCATACTCCGTAATAGAGCAGTAATATTTCTAGCAATCATTGGGATTACAGTTTTTTTAGGTTTTCAGTGGAAAAACATGAGGTTCTCACATTCAGAGGCCAATTTACTTCCTGATGATCATGAAGTAAACATCAAGTATCAAGAGTTTCTTGAAAAATTTGGAGAAGAAGGCAATTTAATAGTGATGGCTGTTAAAGACAGTACTCTTTTTACTCCCGAGAAATTAAAAGCTTGGAATGATTTTAACAATTCTTTTAAAAAGTATGACGAAATAGACTTAGTAGTCTCTATTGCAGATTTAAAAACTTTAAAAAAAGAAAAAAATCCTGATAGATTTGAGTTAGTTCCTTTTATCAAAGATTCAAGCTTTACACAAAAAGAAGTTTCCAAATACAAGTACGAGTTATTTAACAAACTACCTTTTTATGAAGGGTTAATATACAGCAAAAAATCTCAAACCATACAAAGTGCTCTTTATCTTAAAAAAGACATTGTAAACACTCCGGTTAGAAAGAAATTTATAGAGAAAGTCCTACAATCTGCTGTTGAAGAATTTGAAAAAAAACATGATCTTGATATTAAAGTTTCTGGTATGCCATACATCAGAACCTTGAATTCTCAAAATATCATGGATGAAATCCAGGTATTCATTCTTGCCGCCTTACTAGTTACTTCATTAATATTCTTTTTCTTTTTCAGATCATTTAGAGCAACGTTTATCTCAATGACCGCTGTGATTATTGGTGTAATGTGGGCTTTTGGAATTCTAGGGCTTTTACAATATGAAATTACTGTACTAACTGCCATTATACCTCCATTAGTTATTGTAATTGGTATCCCTAATTGCATCTTTCTGATCAACAAATATCAACAGGAAATAAAAAAACATGGCAATAAGGCAAAATCTCTACAACGTGTTATAACCAAGGTCGGAAATGCCACCTTGATGACCAATGTAACCACAGCCTCAGGGTTTGCAACCTTTGCCTTAACAGAAAGCAAGCTACTTAAAGAATTTGGTATTGTAGCCTCAATCAATATTGTTGCACTATTTATACTTTGTTTATTGGTAATTACTATTATTTATAGTTATATGCCACAACCAAAAGAAAGGCATTTAAAACATCTTGGAAAAGGCTGGATTGAAAAACTAATGGATTGGATGGAAAACATGGTTAAAACCAGACGTGTAACCATCTATTTTTCTTCTGTTATCATTTTAATTGTTAGCATCATTGGAATATACACCATAAAAGTTTCTGGAAGCCTGTTAGAAGACATGCCTAAATCCGCTGGGTTTTATAAGGACATAGAGTTTTTTGAAAATGAATTCGACGGGATTATGCCGTTAGAAATATTGATTGATACCAAACGTAAACAAGGAGTATTAAAACTTCCTACAATTAAGCGTATGGAGAAACTTCAGGAGCTTCTAGAAGAAACCCCCGAACTTTCTAAGCCGATATCTATTGTAAACTTGGTCAAATATTCAAAACAAGCTTTTTATAACGGAAACCCTAAATACTATCAAATACCGACTAGTCAGGAGCGAAATTTTATTCTCCCCTATGCAAAGAGTTTTGATTCTAAAACCGGGGTATTAGAAAGTTATGTAGATTCTACAGGGCAATACGCAAGGATCACCACTTTTATGAAAGATGTAGGAACAGAAGAGATGGAACGTATTGAAGCAGCTCTTGCACCTCAGCTAGAGAAAATATTTCCAAAAGACAGGTACGATGTTTCTTTTACAGGTAAAGCTCTTATATTTCAGAAAGGAACCAAATATCTAGTATGGAATCTAACCTTTTCTTTGGGGTTAGCCGTAATCCTAATTGCTCTTTTTATGGCATGGATGTTTAGGTCGTGGAAAATGATTGTTATCTCACTCATTCCTAATTTACTCCCATTGCTAATGACTGCCGGTCTTATGGGATTTCTTGGCGTGCCCATAAAACCATCTACTATTTTAGTTTTCAGTATTGCTTTTGGAATCTCTGTAGATGACACAATACACTTTTTGGCAAAATACAGACAAGAACTCAAAACTAATCATTGGAGGATTAGAAAGTCGGTATTAGCATCATTAAGAGAAACAGGAGTGAGTATGTTCTACACCTCGACTGTTCTGTTTTTTGGCTTTTCTGTGTTTATGATATCCAGTTTTGGAGGTACCAAAGCTCTTGGAGGATTAGTTTCTACAACTTTATTATTCGCAATGTTAGCTAACCTACTGCTACTACCTTCTTTATTACTTTCATTAGAACGAAGTATTGCAAACAAGAAAACCCTTAAAGAACCTACACTAAAAATCATCCCTAATGATGATGAACTAGAAGAGAACAAAGAAGACAAGTAATAAAATTATTCAAAAAAAGCCCCGCTAGAAACTAACGGGACTTCTGTAAGATAGATTACCCCAAAACCTATCGAACTAAACTTAACGTAAACACAATCGTCATAATTGCATATGCAAGATACAGACCCTTTTTATATTTTGAAATACCCTTTAGGGGGGAAAAATCCCCTTTTTTAAAAAAAGACCTGTATTTTAACATTATTTACACTAGTAACAAGAGCGTATATTTACTTCAACCACCTGAAAACAAACAGATTACTCTACTTACCTCCTGGTTTAATTTTATCCTGTTTGATCAAAAAAAAATCAAAAAACTATACTTTTTTAGTGATAAACGTGCATAATTATAGTTTTCCTGTAGAGTCGCTACTTCAAAAAGCGTCAGATTCTAGTATTATCTAGTATCAACTTAAGGATCAAAAAAAGACATCATAATATTTTCATGACTATAATTCTTTTTTGAATTCATAAGATAATGCTTCAATCCGATTAAAAATTTATCTTTGCTACCTTAAAATTCATATATATTTTGATTTTATAGATTTCATTCAATCTAAAGATATGAAGTTGATAACTAATAAGAATAAGTAATAATGAGATAAGCATGGTATTAAAGTTTCGATATCAATTGAAATGATTACTATGTGAATTCCATCTGATCAATAAAAAAACAAATACAAACAGATGAAGCATACTAAAGTAATAGAGGTACTACAAAGTGATAAACTATTACAACCTATAATTGTTAAAGGTTGGGTTCGTTCTTTTAGAAATGATCGTTTTATTGCGATTAATGATGGATCTACGATTAATAATATCCAGTGTGTTTTAGAAGATAATACAATTGATTCTACCATTCAAGATAGAATAAATGTTGGAGCTGCAGTGGTTATATCCGGTACTCTTGTAGAGAGCCAAGGAAAAGGGCAACGTGTAGAAATACAAGTCACCGATGTTGAAATTGAAGGAGATGCCAATCCCGAAGAGCTAAAACTAACTATTTTATCTCCAAAACGTCATACATTAGAAAAATTGCGTGAACAAGCACATCTTAGAGTTCGCACAAATACTTTTGGGGCTATCATGAGGGTACGATCTAAACTATCTTTTGCAATACACGAATATTTTCAAAAGAATGATTTTTACTACGTGCACACTCCCATAATTACAAAAAGTGATGCAGAAGGTGCAGGAGAAGCCTTTAAAGTAACCAATATGGATCTAAATGATGTTCCAAAAGACGAAAATGGCGAGGTAGATTACTCAAAAGATTTTTTTGGTGGTGAAACAAATTTAACCGTTTCTGGGCAATTAGAAGGTGAAACGTATGCTATGGGGTTAGGACAAGTATACACATTTGGACCTACATTTAGAGCAGAAAACTCAAATACATCTCGTCACCTTGCAGAATTCTGGATGGTAGAACCAGAGATTGCTTTTTGCGACCTTGATGGAAATATGGATTTAGCTGAAGATTTCATAAAATATGTAATACAATTTGTTTTAGAAAACTGCCAGGATGATCTCGAATTTTTAGAAAACCGGTTAGTACAAGAAGACAAACAAAAACCTCAAGCTGAAAGAGCTGAAATGCTACTGCGTGATAAATTAAAATTTATACTCGAAAATAATTTTAAGCGTGTAAGCTATACTGAAGCTATCGAGATTCTACAGAACTCTAAACCAAATAAAAAGAAAAAGTTCAAATTTCCAATTAATGGTTGGGGAACAGATCTACAAAGTGAACACGAAAGATTCCTGGTAGAAAAACATTTTAAGTGTCCTGTAATCTTATTTGATTATCCTGCAGACATAAAATCCTTCTACATGCGCCTCAATGAAGACGGAAAAACAGTACGCGCAATGGATATTTTGTTTCCTGGAATTGGAGAGATTGTTGGAGGTTCTCAGCGAGAAGAACGATTGGATGTTTTAAAAGAAAAAATGGCTGCTCTCAATATTCCGGAAGAGGAGTTATGGTGGTATTTAGACACTCGCCGCTTTGGCACTTGTACTCATAGTGGTTTTGGATTAGGATTTGAGCGTCTGGTACTCTTTATAACTGGAATGAGCAATATAAGGGATGTAATTCCTTACCCAAGAACACCGCTTAATGCAGAGTTTTAATTCTTAATAATTATGTATTTAGAGATCCTTAGGATCTCTAAATACATAATTACTATTTTATATTTTCACTTTTCAGGTTTTTAACATCCCTAAAATCGTTTCGTTAAAACCTAACACCCTGACTCTACATAGTATTTTTAATACCCTGCAAGTCTTGTAGTAGTATTAGTCAAATTAATTTGATCAATTCTCTTCTTTATTTTTTCTTCTTGCTCTTTATTAAAACTTTGTCTCAAGTCTCTTTCTGTTGTACTCATAATATTTCCTGACTCATGAGTATGAAATAATCCTAGCGCATGCCCTATTTCATGTGGACTTGTTGATGTGTACAAATGCTCATCAGTTAGCAACACCCTTTGATTCCTTCCCATTCCGGCTATTGCTCTTATATTAGATCTTTTAATAATGTAAATATTTAGTCTGTCTTTATCAAAAGACTCTTGAGATTGCATAAAAAATGTACTTGGCTCTGAGCCTACATTATCTCTCAGATCATACAATTCTTCATTAACCAAAGTTTTAGAATTATCTAGCTCAAGTCCAATTCCCATTCTATGAAAATAATATCCATTCAAATAATCTAGATATTCTTTTTCATCAAGGCTATACGAAGATCGGTTTGAAGATTCTTCTGCCTCAACATATATAATATTAACCTTAATAATTCTTTCTGGGTTTTCGACAAATATTTTTTCCATATAGTTAGGACTATGATCCGTATCCTTTTCGCAAGATGAAAAAATAAACATCGAAAATAATAATAGCACCAAAGTGCATTGTAGCCTTAATGAACCTTTATATCTATTTCTGTTAAAGAAAGACAAATAGGTTATTAAAATTTGGATCTCGTTAATACTGGTTGCAACAGCGTCTGTAATAGGTTTAGTAGTTTTCGTCATGGTTTTAAGATTTGGGTATACTTCTGGGGTAAAGAAATATTGGGTTGTTTAAAAGAGAAAACTTAATCAGAATTCTAACTTTTTAAACTTGTTAAACTTTCTTCTGGGGCATTAGAAGATTATTTACATTTCGACGAATTTACTTTGAATATGAGCTGATTCACAATTACTTAAATAACTCATTATAAAGGTAATACAGAATATCGATATTTGGATACGGTAAAAACGTAATATTTTTACGTAATTCTCAAAAACAGTGTTTTTCGTCGAAAAAACTTCATTTTTAATGAAATTTTAACATTTTTTAACTTTTAAATGAATGAATTAGATTACATATGTTAACAAAATGATAATAGAATAGAGAATTTTTAACATAAAAACAGGGGAATTTCCCCCTAAAAAAGATTAACTCCCTGTTTACCAATTAAGTAAAACAACATCTCTCTTTTTTAAAACATCTCAAATTCTACTTATTTAATTCGGAAGAGTATCATTATCTTCTAAACACTTGATAAATTCTCTTTATTAAGTTGTTTTATTAATGATCGTGTAATTTTACTTTCTTTTACACTGTTTGAGGTACATGATAAGACTTCTATATTGATCCGGGTATAAATAAAAAAATCTTTGGCGGTTTTAATAGGATTGATGGGGTACATTAAAATAAAGTTATGGTTTTAAGAAAAACGAATACCAGAAAAAGCAATAGGTTTTTTGAAAAAACTAGGGCTTTGCAAAGAATTCATTCTACATCTAATTATGCGATTCAAAAGTGAAAATTATGTCCCTTATTGAAGATGATATTTTAAGCATTTAAGTGTAATATTTGATCTAAATTAGGTCTATCTCCTTTTTTGACGAACTAGACCACTTATTAAGTAGTGAATTATATTGATTATTTACAGAAACATTTGGGCTTGTCCGTTTGTAAACAGTTAATGTAAAAGAATCTCTTTTAAATCAACTTGCCATATTGAAAATTGCGGACCCTGTAAAGCGGTTTAAACTCTAATGAATAAAAAAACTAATTATAGCGTTTTTTTAATAAAATCTCAGAAATTAAATTTCTAATAACAGTATTATTAACGTACAATTTCTGAGATTTAATTTTTACTTTTTTGATCTTATCATAATGTGGTATTTTACCCGTTTTATCAATCTCTTTTAAAACCTCTTCAAAAAACTCATTTAAAATAGGGATCAAAAACCTACTTGACGTATTCTTTTCTTTAATGTGGATAAATTTTTTGGCATATGCTAAAAAAATCTGTGGATACCTAGAAAAAGTAGTTAACGCATCACAAAAGCTTTGATATACTTCGTCCCGGTTTGAGTTATATCTAAACTTTAATTTTTTATGATCCACTTGGGTTAGGGTATACAACAAAATACTTTCTCTAATAAACTTACTATAATCATTTTTAGAATAGTAATATACTTCCATTCCCAAATTAGTGTTTACAATTAACACTTCTTTTCCAATTGTTTCTTTTAAAAAGGATTCAAAAATATCAATCATAGAAGAAGACATTAGTAACTTCCTTTCTATATCAACAGATCTGATATTTACAGACTTTATACTTTCTATACCTTTATTCTTATTCACTTAGTGAGTTTAAACAATTCTGATACATCCAGACCTTGATTTCTTGCATGCATCTCTGCTGTATAACCTTTGTTATCTTTTGCCAAGACATCAGCCCCTTTTTCTATCAATAATTTAATAATTTCTTTTTGACCAAAAGTTGCTGCGTAAATTAATGCAGTAGCTTCATTAAAATTTCTTTGATTTACATCTGCCCCAGACTCTATAAGCAATTTTGCTATGTTATAATATCCTTTAAAACACACACCCATTAAGGCAGTGTTCCCGGAACTATCTTTGTCATCTATATTAGGCAAATAATTAAGAATTACTTTTGTAATATCTTCATAGCCATAATAAGATGCTAATAACAAAGGCGTAGAGCCTCTGGAATCCATAGAGTTAACAAGTTCTGGGTTTTGCTGTAAAATAGATTGCACTGCATCTACTTCTTCAGAACGAATAGCATTAAAAATATCTTTCATAGAATAATATATCTCTGTTAGTTATGATCTAAAATTTCTCATTTAAAGTATCAAAAAAAACTCAAATATATCAAAGGCTATTAAAAACTTTAATTTTTTTTGCTCCTTAACCATTAAATAAAACAGGTGGTATGATAATAAATAACCACCTGTTAGATTATTTCGATCTTTTTATACCTTATTAACTACACCTAATCAAACCGATCCAAGTTCATGACTTTGGACCAAACTGCTACAAAATGATCTACAAATTTCTTTTGAGAATCTTTACTGGCATAAACTTCAGCAAGTGCTCGTAATTCAGAATTAGAACCAAATATAAGATCCACTCGAGTGCCTGTCCATTTTACATCTCCCGTAATACGATCACGTCCTTCAAATACCTCTTGATCATCCGAAGTTGCTCTCCATGTAGTTCCTATATCAAGTAAGTTGACAAAAAAGTCATTTGTTAGTGTTTCTGGGTGCTCTGTAAACACTCCATGCTGGGACTGATCAAAATTGACATTCAACACCCTTAAACCTCCTAATAGCACAGTCATTTCTGGCGCTGTTAAGGTTAATAACTGAGCCTTATCAATCAACATCTCTTCTGTTGATATTGAAGACTTTGTTCTCTTATAGTTACGAAACCCATCAGCAATCGGCTCCAGAATAGAAAAGGACTCTTCATCTGTTTGCTCTTGTAATGCATCCGCTCGTCCTGGAGAAAAAGGTACTATCGCTTTATGCCCCGCATTCTTTATTGCTTGCTCTACACCAGTTGCTCCTGCCAAAACGATCAAATCAGCCAACGAAATCATTTTACCTTCAGCCTGCGAATCATTAAACTCTTGCTGGATATCTCCTAAAACCTGAAGAACCTTGTCTAATTGCGCGGGATTATTTACTTCCCAGTTTTTTTGCGGAGAAAGACGAATACGTGCTCCATTTGCACCTCCTCGCTTATCAGAACCTCGAAATGTAGATGCCGAAGCCCAGGCTGTAGATACCAATTGAGAAACGGATAGTCCAGAAGACAGTATTTTGCTTTTTAAAGCAGTAATATCTTTATCATCTACTAATGTATGTGTAACTTTTGGGATTGGATCTTGCCAGATTAGCTCTTCTTTTGGAACTTCTGGTCCAAGATATCTTGCTATAGGTCCCATATCTCGATGCGTTAACTTGTACCATGCACGAGCAAATACATCAGCAAACTCATCTGGGTTTTCATAAAAACGTCTCGAAATTTTCTCATAGGCAGGATCCATACGTAAAGCAAGATCTGTTGTTAGCATGATTGGCGCATGACGCTTAGAAGAATCATGTGCATCTGGCACACTGTTTCCTCCAGCTCCATGAGTTGGTATCCATTGATGTGCTCCAGCTGGGCTTTTGGTCAATTCCCAATCATACCCAAACAAATTCCAAAAAAAGTTATTACTCCATTTGGTAGGGGTACTTGTCCATGCCCCTTCTAACCCACTAGTTATGGTATCTCCAGCATTACCACTTCCATAGTTGTTTTTCCAGCCCAAGCCTTGCTCTTCAATACCAGCAGCTGCAGGTTCTCTTTCTACATATTTATCAGGATCAGCGGCACCATGAGTTTTTCCAAAAGTATGCCCCCCAGCTATTAGCGCAACTGTTTCTTCATCATTCATCGCCATACGTCCAAATGTTTCGCGAATATCATGAGCCGCAACAATTGGATCCGGATTCCCATTTGGTCCCTCCGGGTTTACATAAATCAATCCCATTTGTACGGCCCCCAGAGGATTCTCCAATTCTCTATCTCCAGTATATCGCTTATCCCCTAGCCACTCACTTTCAGAGCCCCAATAAATATCTTCTTCAGGTTCCCAAACATCTTCACGTCCTCCTCCAAAACCAAAAGTTTTGAATCCCATAGATTCTAATGCACAATTACCAGCCAGAATCATTAAATCTGCCCAAGAAATCTTCTTACCATATTTTTGCTTAATCGGCCATAATAGCAAACGTGCTTTATCAAGGTTTGCGTTATCTGGCCAACTATTTAGTGGTGCAAAACGTTGGGTTCCTGAGCCAGCTCCGCCACGACCATCAGCAATTCGATATGTTCCGGCACTATGCCATGCCATACGAATAAAAAATGGACCGTAATGGCCATAATCCGCCGGCCACCACTCCTGAGAATCAGTCATAAGTTCAAAAAGATCTTTCTTTATTGCCTTAAAATCCAAAGTTTTGAATTCTTCGGCATAATTAAACTCTTCTTCCATCGGATTCGATAATAAAGAATGCTGACGAAGAATATTTAACCTCAATTGATTTGGCCACCAATCACGATTAGAGGTACCTGTCCCGGCACTTTGCTTTAGTGCACCGTTCATAAAAGGGCACTGGCTCTCTCCATTTACACTATGACTTGTGTCATGGGGATCTGTAAGACTTTTATTTTCCATTTGCTGTAGATTTATAATTAGATGATTATTTACTCTTGTACTTTCTTCAAATTTAAAATAAAAAAATACTATTGTTTTTATGTTTGTTATATATAAAATCTATTAAACTATTTAGCGCTTTTATTAAAACACCAAATAAGCCTTATCCCACTCTTTTTGATCAACAGAAACAATCCTATTTCACAAAAAAAGTCATCACCTATGTAATTTACTAAATATCAAGATAACGTTCTAAAAAAAACAAAGTATATTCACTCTTATGAAGTCTAATATATATTCTATCAAAACAACCTAGTATGGAAGAATTAGTGGAGGGCATTATTTTTTGGTTATTTGAATACTGGAAATACTATTTTGTTATTAAAGCAAATTAAGCGAAAGAGGAAATAGTATTGAATAATCCAAAAAAAACAATTGAAAACAAAAAAAGCCCAGCTCTCTATGAAGACATTCCTTTTTCACTAAGGAAACAACGATCTTTCTCTTATGGTCTTAGCTATAAAATCGAAGAAACAAAAAACACGACAGAAAAGAATTTAAATGAATTTAGCTTAGCCCAATTTTTCTTTCATCCGCAACAATTCTTTTTCTATTGACAACAACTTATCTTCAACAAGATCTCCGAACTCGGGTATTCTTCTAAAAAAAACATACCGAACTCTCCATAATTCTTTGATTTCTGATAAAGGATAAATTGAATCTTCAATATTCTTATGATCAGCTCTCAGGACAGCATTCCCCTTTGTAACATAAAGTCTTCTAAAAATTAGCTTATCATCTACAATTGCAAAAACCAGCGTTCCGGTATTTAATTTCTTTATTACGCTTGCTGGTACCTTTTCCCCTACTACAACATCTTTTGGATAGAATCCTTTATCATGTGATGACATCTCCAAATTACTTACAGTATACCCTCTAAACTCTTTAGTAGGATTAACTGGTAGTTGAAGTGTAGGTAATTCTTTAACAAACTCTTCCTTGTTATATAATGTAATATACTCGTTCGCAACACTGTCTGTTATACAAGGAATTACAGCAAATTTTTCTCTTTTTACATCTTCTGCATATGTAGTAAGATCACCTTTAAATTTTAGAAGCTGATTTACCGTAAGTTCATTCGTCAATAAATCACCAATGGCTATGCTAAAATAATTAGCTACTTTGATAAGTGTCTCTATTTTTGGTTCACTTCTACCTTCTTCATACGCGCCTAAAGTACCACGTTTCAGGTCAAATAGCTCAGCAAATGCTTGTTGGCTCAAACCTTTGACACTTCTAATTTTTTTAATATTTTTTCCAAATAAAGACATTTTTGCTAATTTTATTTGCAATTATAAAAATTTATTGTACATTTACACTAACAATATTAGCTAATTGTTTTCATAAATGCTAATTTTAGTAGAAATACTTTTTGACACCACTCCCCAACTAGGCAAAAAAAAGACCGTTACTAACGTTTTTAGCAACCAAACTAAATTATTAATTCTAAATTCATCATACCCATGATAGTCATCGCATATTATCTAGCAAATTTAGCTACTGATATTATCGAAAAGTTATGCTGCTTTTTGTAATATTGGTACACATTCAGGCAATACGAAATAAATACTAATTATCAATCAAAAAAACCATCACATGCAAGATCATTTTCAACAGGTGAAAGACTACTTACTTCAACTCAATTATAATATCATTCATGATAACAAAGCGGAAGGAATAATCATGATTAGCAAAGAAAATGAAGGGATTAAAAACATGATCATAGGAGTAGCATCACCTATTCTTATTATGGAGCAACACATCTTTAATATTAAAAACAAAAGTGAGGTTGTCTATAAAAACTTACTTCAGAAAAATCGAGACATTGTTCATGGAGCTTTTGTCCTCGATGAATCTGGTAAAAAGGTAATCTTCAGAGATACACTACAGGTAGAAAATCTAGATCTTAATGAACTAGAAGGATCACTAAATTCTTTAGGTTTATTACTGAGTGAATATTCTGACCAAATTATAAATTTTTCAAAATACTAAAATACTATGAACTTTTTTAAACGATTATTTAAAATAGGTGAAGCCGAAGCAAACTCTGCAATAGATAAAATGGAAGACCCCATCAAAATGACTGAGCAAGGAATACGCGATATGAAAACGGATTTAGAAAAAAGCCTTGAAGCTCTTGCACAAGTTAAGGCTATGGCTATCAGATCTAAAAACGAAACCGAAGAGTTTATTGCAAAAGCCGAAGATTATCAACAAAAAGCAATGCTGCTTCTTAAGAAAGCCCAAAATGGTGATCTGGATACCTCTGAAGCTGATCGATTGGCAAAAGAAGCATTGGTAAAAAAAGAAGAATCAATGCAACATGCAACACGTGGCAAAGAAGAATCTGAAAAATTCGATAATTCGGTAAGTCAGTTAGAAAAAAACGTCTATGAAATAAAACAAAACATTAGTAAATGGGAAAATGAACTAAAAACCTTAAAAGCTAGGGTAAAAGTTTCTACTGCTACAAAAAATGTAAATAAGCAAATGGCAGAAATTGATAGTTCTAGTACAGTTTCTATGTTAGAACGCATGAAAGACAAAGTAAATCAAGAAGAAGCTCTTGCAGAAGCCTATGGAGACATTGCTAATACATCTAAAAGTATTGATGAAGAAATAGACAAAGCAATAGATATTACAGAGACCAATGCCGAAGACGATTTGGCAAAATTAAAAGAACAATTAGGTCTCAAAAACGAGGATAAAAGTTAAACTTTTTATTACATCAGGGTAACAATTTTGGCAGTTAACACATTAACAAATAGAAATAAGAAAAATCCAAGAAATGAGTTGGTATTTCCAAAATTGATCAAAAAAGATATTACAAAATTAAACTAGTTTTTAAAAAAATCTAAACTCTTAAAATTAATGATTTATAAAACCCTTGAGTAGCTTGTACAAAACAAATAAAACTGAAGAGATACTGACATCAATCCCTGTTTTCAAAGACAAGATTGATCCCATATGCAACAAATACGGTGTTGCCCATCATGATCTAACACAAGAACTTGTTCGTTTTCTGGATTTGGTAAGCACGACAACCAAAACCTTAAGCCCATCAATCATTGTTGATCATGCTTGGCATGAACTAATTCTTTTTACTAGATTTTATCAGCAGTTTTGTAAAAAACATTATAACCGTTTCATTCATCATACCCCTGATAAAACAGGAAAACCTGATGTTTTTTTGAAAACAATCCGACTTTATGTACAACACTATGGACAACCTCATCCAGTAATATGGGGAAAGGTAGCACAAGAAGAATGGGAATTATCCAATTGTGGTTCATGTATAAACTAATTGACCTATGTATTTTGAAGGAATAATAACTATTGACCCCTCAGAAATAACTAAAATAACACCCGTCAAACCTACTAAAGCTTTTAGAAAGCTTTTGCATAGCTTGACCTTTGGAGCCGTAAGCGATAAACAAGAAAGAGAAACCTTTACAGCAGTCGGAATCTTACAGCAAATTAATGCAAGTTTAAGAAATCTAGGCATTAACAATATCATAAAGATTTCTCATGATGACATCGACTTTTATCACGACAAAGAAGGAAAGGAAAATGATTTAAAGTTAGCTCTAGACAAATATGAGATTGAAGTAAACGAGGCAATGTCGATACATTTTTCGCAACTCAATCTAATACTGGAACACCAAGATGATAATTTTAAATATCTTTTTGAAATAGTAATAAACAGAGAACACAAAATAGGAATTTACCCTATAGAAATTCATGTTTCAGGGCTTCTAAAAGAGTTTTCAGACTCAAATGCAAAAGAAAAAATAGAATCTGTTCTAAAAAACAAAGAAAGTTTCGATAATTACAAACAGAATAAAAGAAAGTTATTCGAAAGCTTTTTAGATCAAATCAAATTTGAAGTCAAAAAACAAATAAAAGTGGATGATGTCGAAGTATTTGTAAAAACAAAACATGTTTTGCCTTCTAAAAAAATAACCAAAAAAGGTGAATACACTCCAAAAAATACAGGAAGAGGAGTTTACAGTGGGTATTATGGATTTGATGATTACATCTTTTACACGTTGATTTGGTCTGATGTAATGCATCACCACCATCATACGCTATCAGAATCTCATTTTGAAAACGAATATGGTGAACCTCTAGGGTATGTAGACGAAATCAATACAGACAATTCTATTTTTGATAGTGATTGTGATGATAACGTTATTCAGGATACCTTATCCGAAGATCCAATGACAATTAATGAATCTGCAGATGACTCATCTAGTTGGTTTGACTTTAGTGACTGGGATACCGATTTTGACTCAAGCTCGTTTGGCTGCTCATCTTGTTCGTCATGCTCGAGTTGTGCTTCATGTGGAGGAGACTAATATTTAACTAATAAAAACATACCATTGAAAGAATTATATGACATAGCGATTTCTATAGTTAACCTGCCATTAACTATTCTTTTTGGACTACTGATCCTTTATTGGATTTTGACCACATTAACTGGGTTAGATTTAGATTTCTTTGATGCCGACATTGATATCGATATAGATGCTGATGCTGACGCCGATTTGGACACAGAATTTGATGCAAGAGCAAATCTGGATATACAAGATATATCAAATACGGAGGTGAAAAAAGAAGATGTAATTAGGCGTCGGGGTAAACTTAATTTTTTTCAAATTTTCCTGATCTATTTCAACTTTGTAGGACTTCCTTTTATGTTCACTTTTTCATTCTATGTACTGTTTTGGTGGGCGATCACAATGACCGGAACATCAATAACACATAGTTATGATAATGATTTTGGCTTTATATTCTTCTTTGGAGGTATTATTCCAGCCTTGTTTTTAACCAAAATATTTACACTCCCTTTTAAAAAGTTTTTTACCAATTTTAATAATAAGGGAGAAAGCGCATTAGAATTGTTAGGAAGACAAGGGGTCTTACAAAGTCCGCTCTCTGGAGAAAAAGTGTCTACTCTAGAAGTAAAAATTAAATCTGATCCTATAAAAGTAATGGTTAAATCCAAAGAAGGAATGAAAATTCCTGCCAACACACCAGTAGAGATCGTAAATCAAGTAAAAAACAAACAACTTTATATCATTCAACCTTTAAATTAATTTTTTATGAGCAATATTGCCAATATAGCCATCATCGTGGTGGTTGCCTTAGTACTTCTAATTGTACTATATTTTATAATCATAGCCATCTTCTACCGAAAGATTCCTCAGGGAGAATCTTTGGTACGTACCGGTTTTGGAGGAACCGCAGTTGCCTTCGACAAAGGTCTGTATGTGATCCCCGTACTTCACAAAGTAGAAATAATGGACATCTCTATCAAAAAAATTGAGATAGAACGTACCGGAGTAAACGGATTAATCTGCAAAGACAATATCCGTGCAGATATCAAAGTAGCTTTCTTTGTGAGAGTCAATAAATCTGTAGAAGATATCATCAATGTTGCTCAAACCATTGGTTGTAATCGTGCTTCAGAAATCGATACCTTACGTAGCCTTTTTGATGCCAAATTCTCTGAAGCTCTTAAAACAGTAGGTAAAAAATTCGAATTTGTAGAATTGTACGAGGCTAGACGAGAGTTTAGAGATGAAATAATAAACATTATAGGAACCGATCTAAATGGGTACATCCTGGATGATTGTGCCATAGATGATCTGGAACAAACTTCCCTTAGCGTACTAAAACCAGACAATATTCTTGATTCTGAAGGGATTAAAAAAATTACAGAATTAACTGCTGCGCAAAACATAAAATCTAATCTTATCAAACGTGATGAAGAAAAAGTTATTCGTAAACAAGATGTAGAAGCCCGCGAAGCAATTTTAGAATTAGATAAGCAACTAGCAGAAAAAGAAGAACAACAAAAACGAGAGATTTCTAATATTAAATCTCGCGAAGAAGCAGAAACTTTGAAAGTAGCAGAAGAAGAACGGTTAAAATCTGAGACCGCCCGTATAGCTACCGAAGAAAAAGTAAAAGTTGCAGAAGAGAATATGGAGCGACAGATTATTGTAGCTGCCAAAAACAAACAACGCACAGATGCCGTAGAAACTGAAAGAGTAGAAAAAGACAGAATGCTCGAAGCCACAGAACGTGAACGTATAGTAACACTTGCCCAGATTGAAAAAGAAAAAGTTGTAGAAGTAGAGAAAAAGAATATTCAAGATGTGATTCGTGATCGAGTTACTTTGGAAAAAGGAGTAGTAGAAGAGCAAGAAAACATGAAAGATATTGAAGCTTTCAAAACTGCAGATAGAGAAAAGCAAGTAAAAATTACCATTGCAGAAGCCAATGCACAAGAAGCGTTGATTGCAACGATCAAAGCCGCAGAAGCACAAAAAGAAGCTGCCAAGCAAAAAGCTGAAGAAATCAACATAGAAGCGCAAGCCCAAAAAGAAGCTAGTGAAAAAGAAGCTGAAGCCCGTAAAACGCTGGCAGAAGCACAAGCTAAAGAAGAAGCCACAATGGGTATATCTGAAGCACAAGTAATGCACGCAAAAGCTGATGCTCATGAGCGTGAAGGTCTTGTAGAAGCATCTATTATAGAGAAAAAAGCCAAAGCAGAAGCAGCGGGAATTGAAGCTAAAGCCGAAGCAATACGTAAAGAAGGTATGGCAGAAGCCGAAGTAATCAAAGAAAAAGCACTTGCAGATGCTGCCGGAATCGAAGAAAAAGCAGAAGCAATGAAAAAGCTTGATGGTGTCGGTAAAGAGCACGAAGAGTTTAAACTAAGATTAGATAAAGAACTACAAGTTGATTTAGCTCATATCAATATTCAAAAAGAAATTGCCGATGCGCAAGCAGATGTAATAGGAGAAGCATTAAAAGCTGCCAATATTGATATTGTAGGTGGTGAGACAATGTTCTTTGATCAGATTATCGGTCAAATTACCAAAGCAAAAGGAGTTGATAGGCTAGTACAACATTCTGACAATATTCAGGATGTAAAAGATGCAATTTTAGGCAGCGAAGATGTAAAAGGAAATCTTTTACAAAAGATAAAAGAATTTGCCACTCAATACGGCATTTCATCAGAGGACATTAAAAATCTAACGATTGCCAATCTATTAATGGATTTAAAACAAAAAACAACAAATCCATCAGAAAATGACCTCTTTACCAATCTGTTTAACCTTGCCAAAGGATTAGGGTTATCTGACAAGAAATTATCTTAAAACCAAAAAATGAGGTAACACAACCTTGTAATTATATTTATGAATCAAATCATAAACACATTTTTAAACCCATAAAAGTCTCCTATCCTAGGGAGACTTAGGATGGGATTTGTTTAACTTTTAATACGGTTTAATTATGGGATTTGGAGGATCAGTAGCTGCGATGATAACATCGCTCAAAAACAATAGCAGAAGATCAAAAAGAGAAGCTTTTGATGGATGGACAGAAAGAGATCAAGAAAGTCAAGGAATCAAAGTAGAACCTGTTTCTGAAGAACAACTACAGGAAATAAGAGATAAGTTAAAGAAGCAAAGAAAAAAAGAAAGGATTAAAATGTCACTCGCTGTCTTATTAGGAATTATAATCGCTATCCTCTTTATTTATTACTCTTTTGCTTACTTCGAAAATGATCCCGGAATATCCGACGATTTTTTATACAGACAATCCAATTGACAAAAACTCAATGCAAAACATGCAAGAAGAAAACAATACCCAACATACTCAATTAGATGGAGGAACCTATGAGATCATCCAAAACCGATTACAAAAACAAAAAGGAGAGCTACAAAATCGCTTAACTCTACTTAATGAAGCACGTAAAAAAGTTTTTGGAAATGTAGAAACCAAACTAATTGCCAATAATCGCATAAATACAGAACACAATTGTATTGCAAGAGATGTTGTTACTATTGATGAGCTTTGCCTTTTTGGATACAATGTGCATTTTGGACTCCGTACTGAGGTTACGCTATCAGATGTATTTAGTGTTTATAGCTATTCAAATGATCATTTTGTGTCAAAACCATTAGATCTCATTAATGATCCTATTTTTATTAGTGAGTTCACTAATCTTTATAAATATTACCGTAATACCATTTTTTCAAAATTTGCTGTTGTAGGGAACTATTTGCACATGGTATTTCAGTTAAGTGATAGTGTTTCTGATATCAAAACTTTTAAGTGGTTAATTAATGATGGAAAATTAACCTATGTAGATAATCGTAGTGAACATGAGTATAAGTTTCCCAAACAACATGAGTTTAATTGGACCCAAGTCACTCGCGACATGCACCGATATGGAACACATCCACATATTTCAATTCTAGACAAAGTATTTGTTGAAACCATAGGAGGTGATTTAACAATTAAAATCGAAGACAACACAGACGAAGGAAAGGGAATTCTGGATGAAGTTGTAGAACATATAGATCAGACATTAGATGATGGACAATACAGATTTGCCGATATTGGTAATTTGATCGCCTTAGAGATTAAACCTTTTCAAGAACCACCACGCTATTTTGTATATAATCACAAAATTCAAGAAGTAAAAAAAATCAGCAGTATCAAAGATGCATGTGTTTTGCTTCCGGATGATCAGGGAATCATTTATCCTAACGGATATTACCTCCAAACAGGAGATTTTAAATTGTTTACCAATAAGGTTTCTAATGTAAAATTTCAAGAAAAAATCAGCTCTCCAAATGGAGAAGATTTCTTATATGTCTTTTATGAAAACGAAAAAGGGTTATACACCCTTATGTCGTATAATGTAATCGAACAAGAAGTAAAGACACCAATTATATGTAATGGTTTTACCATACTCGAACATGGTGAATTATGTTACTTTAAAACTGAAGATGAACAAACAAAGCATCATGTCATCCAAATATGGCAAACACCCTTTGTAAAAGGAAATACACTACCATCTGAACATACTGATACTTTACTTTACAAAATCGGAAACAAAGACATTGTAAAAGCCATGGCAGAGAGCAATGCTCTCATTACCCTACTTAATAAAGAAGATAATTACGACGGACTATACGATGACATTTCCAAATTCTCTAATGATATCATTGATAGCTATTATTGGATTCAGGAAGAAGACACTTATAGATTAGACATTCCTCTCAAAGAAATTAACGGAGCGGCTAATGCTGCAATCGATGAATTCGAAAAAGTAGTTCAGTTAAGAAAAACAGCAGTACAGGTAACCAAAGAAACCAAAGACAAATCCGAAACTGTTTTTAGCAAAATCAAAAGCAGCTCTTTTAGGTCTATAGATGATTTTGTTTTGGTATTATCACAACTACGCACCTTGCGAGGTGAAGTCATAGGTCTTAATGATATTAGATATGTAGACAAGAGCTTTACCGCGGAACTAGAAGCCGAAATAGCTGAGTATACTGAAACAATATCTCAACGATGTGTTCAATTTTTATTAGACGATAAAGCACTACTCCCCTACCACACTCTTGTAAAAAACAAACAGCAATTACTCGAAGAAGTTAAAAAAGTAATTGATGCAAAAAAGCTTGAGGAAGATGTAAATCAAATTGCTACCGATCTGGAAATGTTAATCGATATCGTATCAAATCTACAGATAGAAGACACTTCGCACTCTACCAAGATCATAGACAACATTTCTTTAATTTTTGCCACAATTAATCAACTTAAGGCAGGAATCAAAAACAAAACAAAATCTCTAGGAAGTCAAGAGGCTACTGCAGAGTTTGCAGCACAGATTAAATTGGTAGACCAAAGCATTATCAACTATCTTGATATTGCAAACACACCAGAAAAAACCGAAGAATTACTAAACAAAGTCTCTGTTCAATTAGAAGATCTCGAAGGAAGATTTGCAGATTACGAAGAGTTCATCACATTGATTATTGAAAAGCGAGAAGAAGTATACAACGCCTTTGAAGCTCGAAAAAGTAACCTAATAGAATCCAGAAACAAAAAAGCTGTTGCCTTAGAAAATGCAGCAAATCGAATTCTAAAAGGAGTTGCAAAAAAGGCACTGGGTTTTTCTACCGTTTTAGACATTAATGGCTATTTTGCCTCAGATCTCATGATCAATAAACTGAGAGACATTATTGATCAATTGCAAAAGCTTGATGATGCTGGTAAAGCTGAAGCCATCGAAACAGCCTTAAAAGTAGCAAAAGAAGACGCTACTCGAAAACTTAAAGACAAACAGGATCTATATGAAGATGGCGAGAATATTATTAAACTAGGAAAACATAAATTTGGAGTAAACAAACAACCTCTTGACCTAACAATTGTGTATAAAGATGGTACTTTAAACTACCACCTGACCGGAACAGATTTTTATCAAGAAATCACCAATGAAATACTACTGCAATCAAAAAAATATTGGGACCAGGAACTAATATCAGAAAATCAAGAAATTTATCGAGCAGCATATCTGGCTTACAAGATTTTCAAACAATACTCTGTAAAAGCTACCAAAACCAGCCTTGATAGCTCTAAAGAAGCTTTGGACAAAACTGACCTCATAAGTTTGAATAATGAAGAACTATTGGATCTTGTAAAATCTGAAAGCAGTAAAAACTATTCTGAGGGCTATGTAAAAGGAGTTCATGATGTTGACGCTTCTAAAATTTTAAAAGTACTTATCACCAAAGATCACGATCTAGGATTACTGCGTTTTACACCAAATACTCGTGCTTTTGCTCAATATTTCTGGTATAGTTTGGATGCCGAAAAACAAACTAAATGGAATACTACCATAAAAGCTTCTGGAGAAGTTCTACAAACATTTCCCAATAGTACAGAATACTACAATGTAATTTCGGATTTAGAAGAAGAGATTAAAAATTCTATTTTTCTAACTGAACTAGTTCAAAAAAAAGAAACTCGGCAAGCTTTATCTGAAAATGACAATACTGATTCTGCATCAAACTTATCAAAATCTGTTGCCAGCTATTTGTTTAATGAATTACAAAGTGATCACACTTTCTGTATAAGCCAAACAGCTAATGAATTATGTGATGCTTTCATAACCGAAATAAAAAAGAAAAAAGTATTTGCTAAACTTAGCAAATCACTTCAACTAGACAGTAAACCTCGTTCTAATAACTTTGTTAATTGGGTAGATAAAATCCAGCTTGCTTTACAATGGGTTACTTCATTTCTAAAAATAGATCACTCTGCGCAAATAGCATATGCTCATGAGATTGTTTGTATCCTGTTGTTCAAAGATGAATCAGTTTCTGATATTGTTCATGTAAATCCTTCTCAGGATATTGAAAATTTAAATGGTAGCCATAACTCGATTTCAGAAGGTGTTTTTAAATTTAATTATCACGAATTTACTTTAAAAATGGAGCTGTTTTCAACCATAGAAGTTCCAGATTTTGAAGCATATCGTGAAGCAAAGCATTCGGTAACAGAAACCTTAAAAGAAGAACTAAAACTCAGTGAATTTAAGCCCAAAGTATTATCCTCTTTTGTAAGAAATAAACTGATTGATCAGGTATACCTTCCTCTATTTGGAGACAATCTATCCAAACAACTAGGAAGTGTAGGAGATAATAAACGAACAGACCGAATGGGAATGTTATTACTAATCTCTCCCCCTGGTTATGGTAAAACAACATTGATGGAGTATATGGCCAATCGACTAGGGTTGGTATTTATGAAAATCAACGGTCCTGCTATTGGTCATGAGGTAACCTCTGTAGATCCAATGGCTGCCAATAACTCTGCAGCGAGAGAGGAGCTAAAAAAGCTCAATCTTGCTTTTGAAATGGGAAACAATGTAATGCTATATCTTGATGATATACAACACTGCAATCCCGAGTTTTTACAAAAATTCATCTCTTTATCAGATGGTACCCGTAAAATAGAAGGGGTATACAATGGCAACCCTAAAACTTATGATTTACGTAGTAAAAAGTTTTGTGTAATTATGGCAGGAAACCCATATACCGAAAGCGGAGATAAGTTTCAGGTTCCGGATATGCTTGCCAATCGTGCTGACATTTATAATCTGGGGGATATTATTGGAGATACGGCTAATCTATTTAAATTAAGCTTAATAGAAAACTCTATGACTTCTAATCCAATACTACACCAATTAAGCAGTAAATATTTTGAAGATATTTACCATTTGATCGAAATTGTAGAGACTGGCTCTCAAGATGGTATCGAACTAAAAGGAAACCATACAAAACAAGAAATACAAGATTATCTTGCTGTCTTAAAAAAAGTAGTAACAATACGAGATACCGTATTAAAGGTTAATGAAACCTATATTAAATCTGCAGCCATGGAGGATGCATACCGTACCGAACCTTCTTTCAAGCTACAAGGTTCCTATCGTGATATGAGTAAACTAGTAGCCAAAGTAGTTCCTATTATGAATAAAAAAGAATTACAAACGGTACTACTATCACATTATGAAAGCGAATCACAAACCCTAACCAGCGCTGCCGAAGCCAATTTATTAAAATACAAAGAAATGACA
Organism: Aquimarina sediminis; assembly: GCF_002895435.1. Taxonomy (GTDB): domain Bacteria; phylum Bacteroidota; class Bacteroidia; order Flavobacteriales; family Flavobacteriaceae; genus Aquimarina; species Aquimarina sediminis. The sequence goes on along the minus strand of NZ_POYJ01000003.1, from coordinate 337,793 downwards.
ACTACCATCTCAAATGAAGAAATGACACGATGGGAGCAAATCAAAGAAACCTTTGTAAAAAACAACAAGCTTAAAGGCCTTGGAAACAAGAACGAAATGGCACAAGTATTAGCACAAATGATGCAGTTTAGCGAGCATCTAGCTGGGATCCAGGAAGTACTAAAAAAGGGATTAGAGAAGTAAATTAATTCCTTATATTCGCTATAACACCCCTATAAACCATAGTTGAATGAAAAAGAAAATAGATCCAAATTTATTAATAGCTATTGGAGTACTCATTGCTAGTTTTTCTGCACTTTTTGTATATATGAAGCAGGCTAGTATTATGAGCCAACAAACAGAAATTTTACTAGAACAAACCAAAGCAAATGCTTGGCCAAGAATATCAGTCGAATCTGACCTGCAATGGAATGATAAAAGCCTTGAATTTTTAAAACTCAAAATTCATAATAAAGGAACAGGTCCTGCCCTTATAGAAGGTGTAAGAATTACTTATAATGGTAAGCACACAAGCAACTGGGTAGATTTATTCGAAGAGATGAAACTACCTGACTCTATTAGTAATTCTATTTCTAATAAAAATGTTTACAACTCAGTACTATCTGCAAATGAAAATTTTTACTGGGTACAACTCATTAACGATCCTAACTTAGCTAAATGGGTATATGACAACAGAAACAAAATCATGATTGAGATTTGTTATAAATCTGTTTTTGATGATTACTGGTTGTTAAAAGTCGTAGAAAATGGCTATAACTCTATAGAAAAATTAGAAACTAAAAAATCCCCTATCTCTCTCGAAGAAATGTTTAAACAATAAAACCGTCTACTCGCAATTACATTATTTCTTATCATTTCAAAAATTGTAATGCAATTTTTTACTACATTTACATAAGTACTTATATAATCACTTATGAAAGATAAATTGCAACAATACGGAGAATTAGGTCTAGGGTCGAGATTAAAAAGACTTAGTGATGTGATGATGAAGGAAATTCAAATCGTATATACCTCTTTGGATATCGATTTTGACCCATATCTATTTCCTGTTTTCAAAGTGATAATTGATCTTGAATCAACTACTACAACAGATATACAAGAAGCTCTTCAATACACTCAGCCCGCAATCACCCAAGCGCTAAATAAATTAATCAATAAAAAATTGGTTACATATAAAATGGACAAAACTGATAAAAGAAAAAAACTCTTTAGACTTTCGGCAAAAGGAAAAACAATTCACCAAAAAATGATTCCTCTATGGCGGGTTATTGATGAGCAGGTAAAATGGCTTACTGAAGGTAGTGCATCTGGCTTAACACGACACCTTACATTTATAGAAAATCAGTTAAGAGAGAAATCTTTAAGCCAAAGAATACTTGAAAAGTATAACATATAAACATATTCAGAAATGGAAACAACAATAATCCCCTTCGAGACGACCTATGCAAAAGACTTTGCCAACCTTAATATAGAATGGTTAGAAAAATATTTTGTTTTAGAACCTCACGATATTGATTTACTAGAACGTTGTGAAGAGACCATTATCAATCAAGGTGGTCATATCTTTTTTGCAAAAACAGACAATCAAATAGCTGGAACGTTCTCATTGATCAAAATTGAAGAAGGAACGTATGAGCTCGGAAAAATGGCTGTATCACCAAAATTTCAAGGTCAAAAGATAGGGCAGCAATTGATGGAGTTCTGTATTGATTTTGCCACAAATCAAAATTGGACGAAGCTACTTTTGTACTCTAATAGAGTTTTAGAAAATGCCATCTATATTTATAAGAAATATGGTTTTAAAGAAATTGTAATGGAAGAAAAACCACCATATCAACGAAGCAATATCAAAATGGAACTTAATCTATAAATAAAGTTTGATAGGCTTTTTGTTCATTCCAAATTGAAACAAATTCCTATCAAAACATTCTTTATTAAAATAGAAGGCGGTATAACAAAAGAGTTAAATACCTCAAATAAAAAGGGGTAAAACCCCTTTTTTTTCTAACACCTACTAACAAAAAAACATCTCAAAAATCTCCTAAACATAGTTGTTTTCAAAGCTTTACCTCCGTTTTCTTTTAACAAATCTTATCAATATCTTTTTAAAACTGCATAATAATAGTATTTTTAATTGCAGGTAAACTCCCTTTATTACTGGGTGATACCAAAAATTTGTCATTCCAAATAAAAGCTGGAATCTGATACACCCCCTCAACGCAAGTTGAAAAACTAACTAATTTTATTTCGGTAACGACCGAAATCTTAACAAACATCTTAAAAAGCTTAAAAAATGGACAAAAAAACTAACTTAATCAGCTACCTAATCGTTATTATTCTAACTGCAATTATCACCTATTTAATTGTCGGAAATTGTGACAAACCTGACCCTCCGATAGTTGACCAACCTAAAGAGATTATTTCACTAGATGATGCCATTGAACTCTATGATACTTATACAGAAAATAGATCGTGCGTAATTGAAGTTTTTGAAAAGAAAACTGATAGCATATTAACAACACTATGTCGATCAGACAGAAAACCTGATCCAGAATTTATTCCATCACGGTCTTTTTTCTTAACCAAAGAATTCTTAAATCAATACTTAGCGTACATTAACCAAGTAACCCCAGATACAGTTAATGTCACAGGGTATCGATTATACATAGGAAACTATCCTGATAAGCAAAAATTTGTAAGTGGCAAACCAATACCAGACCCAAGAAGAAACACGTTTTTTATGGCACCTACCACCCTAAGCGATGGTTCAGATCTACATCGTGGCTTTACGTTTATGGATAAAAATGGCGATGGTATACCTGAGATATTGTTTTTAGAAGACGAATTAGAAGATTCACAATCACCAAATCAAAAACCATCAAAAGCTAAAATAAACACTGCTAGTTTCTTCTCCTTTACACAAGGAAATGGAGGAAATAGCACCATAGCTAACGAAATCGGAGGGCATCCACCTCAAAACTAAGAAGAAGTATAATGAATTATTTATCTGAACTCGGAATATTTGTAATTATTTTTCAATTAGTAACTGCAATTATAGGTTCTATATATTTATACAAATACAAAAACACTTTTTTAAAATATTTTTTAATAATACTCTGGTATATCGGAATTAATGACCTTACAGGTTATATTTTAAAAAATCAATTTGGTATTAACAGTGTTACTATAATTTACAATATATACTATCTCGTAGTATTTAATTATTTTATGTTTTTATTCAGAAATTATGTTACCAACACAAAGCATAAAAAAATAATTTTTACTTTCATTATTATTTATTCCTTATCATTCTTAATAAATAGTTTCGTTGAAAATTATCTAGTGGAATTCGCGATTACGCCTTATATTATCGGTGCTAGCTTTGTTATTATTAGTATTATTTTTTACTACATTGACATTTTGAATTCCGAAAAAGTACTTAATGTTAATAGGAACTTGCTTTTTTGGATTAGCACTGGAGTATTAATCTATTATAGTGGCAATGTACCTTTTAGAATTGTTCGTAATTATGGAGGTGAACTTGCAGATGCATCAATTCAATTTTTGGTGCTTTGCATTTTAACCATTATAATGAATCTTTGTTTTATTATTGGCTTTATATGGAGCAACAACAAACAGCAATATTAGTCGCAAGCATTGTTCTTGTTATAATCATTATACTATTAATCGTATTATTTACCATCTTTCAAAAAAGGAAGAACAGTTTACTACTGCAACAAAAAGAAACAGAAAAAAAGTTTGAAAAAGCAATAGCAGAGACTCAGATCGAGATTAGAGAAGAAACCTTGCGCAACATCAGTTGGGAGTTGCATGATAATATTGGTCAACTCCTTACGCTGGCCAAAATACAAGTAAACATTGCCCAAGACGACCCTAGTAAATTAAAAGAGGTAACAGAGACAATAACCAAAAGTCTTACAGAACTGCGATCCTTGTCAAAACTGATTAACCCTGACACTATAAAAAATCTAAATCTCACAGAGGCAATCACATTAGAGATAGAACGATTTAATCGTATGCAGTTTATTAAAGCTACAATCACCAGTAATGATGAAATAGAACATCTAGATGACAAAGCAGAAGTAATTATTTTTAGGATATTACAAGAATTCTTTACCAATACCATCAAACACTCTAAAGCTTCGAATCTAAATGTTAATGTAGATTATAGTAGAGATAAACTAATTATACAAGCAAAAGATGATGGTGTTGGCTTTGATCACCTGGATTGCCCATCCAAACGAGGAATAGGACTAAGCAATATGCAAAACAGAGGTAAACTAATCGGTGCAGATATACAATTAACCTCAGAAAAAGGAAAAGGAACAGCCATAACATTGGTTTATGAATATAAAAAAGAAAGTTCGGGTGCATTAGACAATGAACTTGATTAACTTTGTATATATTAAATTATTTCACACTAATTACCTATGACCATTATAAAAAGAACATAAATAAGGATTTAGATACTCACCAACATTCTTATATACTCTTAACAGAGTACTTATGCTAATTCTTTCTGGTTATACAAACTAATAAATCTAAATAGATGAAATATTCAGTAGTAATCGTAGAAGACCACATCTTGCTATCCCAGGCTTTGTCAGGACTGGTTAACGGGTTTGCTAAATTTAAAATCCTATACATTTGTAAAAACGGGAAAGAGCTCTTAACTCGTTTTAAAGACCCCAAGAATATTCCAGATGTTGTACTAATGGATATTAATATGCCCATTATGAATGGAATTGAAACTACAGCAGCTCTAAAAGATCAATACCCACATGTTAAAGTACTAGCGCTCTCTGTAGAAGAAGATGAAAACACTATCCTAAAAATGTTAAGAGCGGGAGCAAAAGGATATCTTTTAAAAGATACAGAAAAAAGTATTCTCGAAAATGCCCTTCTGCAAGTTCAGGAAACTGGATTTTATCACACAAAAGATGTAACAAAACTATTATTAGGTTCTCTTAATAAAAAAGAAGAAAAAAGCATTGCACTTAAAGATCGGGAAATCGAATTTATCAAACATGCTTGTACTGAGAAAACATACAAAGAAATTGCAAATGATATGTGTCTAAGCCCAAAAACTATTGAAGGATATCGGGACTCTATCTTCGAAAAATTAGGTTTAAAAAATAGAACCGGACTGGTAATTTATGCTATAAAAAGTAAATTATTCGTTCCTTAAAAACCTCTAACATCACAAAAATCTTTTTACTAAACTTCAAAAAAACCAAATCATCTTACAATAAGAGGTGACACCCGTTTTTAAAGTTAAAAAATCATCTTTGACACATATTATAATTACTTTTGGCTCGTTTATTGATCAAAGCGAAAAATAAAATCGTTACAATTCGTGATTTTATAGCATTTTTTAAATAAACTAACCATCTTATACTTCTTTAAAAACAGTGTTTTTTGTTTATTTTTGTGAGTAGAAGAACATTGATAATTTTTATGCTAAAACAACAACTAAATTTTAAGCTTTCTCAAAAACTTTCTCCACAACAGATTCAACTGATGAAGTTGATCCAATTACCTACTCAGGCATTTGAACAACGTCTAAAACAGGAAATGGAAGAAAACCCGGCACTTGATAGTGGCAAAGAAAAAGCTGATGAGTTTGAAGATACCTTTAGTAATGAAAATACAGCCGAAGACGATTATGGGACTGAAAAAATAGAAGCTGAGATCAATGTAGATGAATATCTAAGTGATGATGAAATCCCAAGTTACAGACTAAGTTCTAATAATTATAGCGCAGACGATGAAGAAAAAAGCGTACCCTATGCTTCTGGCACGTCATTTCACCAACACTTAGTTAACCAGTTAAATACATATCGACTTGATGATGAAGAACGTGAGATAGCTGAGTTTCTTGTAGGGAGTGTAGATGAAAGTGGCTATATAAGAAGATCGTTGTCTGATATTTTAGATGATTTAGCATTTACTCAAAATGTATATACAACTGAAGAAAAAATAGAAAGCGTTTTAAAAATAGTCCAGCAACTCGACCCTGCCGGTATTGGTGCCCGTAGTTTGCAAGAATGCCTATGGATTCAACTGGATAGAAAAGAAACTACTATCCCGATAAAACTAGCTTCTGAAATACTTAAAAAATCGTTTGACCATTTTAGCAAAAAACACTACAACAAACTCTTATTAAAATTTGAGGTTACCGAAGAGCAATTAAAAGAAGCAATTGACGAGATTGAACACCTTAATCCAAAACCAGGTGGAGCATATGCTGGAAACAATCGCTTAATAGAACATGTTGTCCCTGATTTTACCATTAGAATAACAGATGGTGAGCTTGAATTATCACTAAATGGTCGAAATGCTCCAGAGCTTCATGTATCAAGAGAATACAATAACATGCTTCAAGGGTACAAAGCCAGTAAGGAAAAATCCAAATCTCAAAAAGATGCGGTTTTGTTTATCAAACAAAAATTGGATGCTGCCAAATGGTTTATCGAAGCTGTAAAACAGAGACAACAGACACTTTTTATTACTATGAGTGCAATAATGCACTACCAAAAAAGTTATTTCCTTAGTGGAGATGAAAGAAATCTGAAGCCAATGATCTTAAAAGATATTGCCGATGAGATTGCAATGGATGTAAGTACTGTCTCTAGAGTAGCAAATAGCAAATATGTAGACACTCCTTACGGAACAAAACTTATCAAAGAATTCTTTTCTGAATCAATGACAAATGATCAGGGTGAAGAAGTCTCTACAAGAGAAATAAAGAAAATACTGGAAATAACTATAGGAGAAGAAGACAAGAAAAAACCTCTAACAGATGAAAAACTTGCTAAAATCCTAAAAGAAAAAGGATATCCTATAGCCAGAAGAACTGTTGCCAAATACAGAGAACAATTAGACATTCCTGTTGCAAGGTTACGAAAGAAAATTTAATGAACTATTTTCTAAGAAGCGTTTCTTATATCCTACATCCATTATTGATGCCTCTTATTGGTGCGGTAATCTATTTTAAGACAGCGCCAAGATTTATCCCTGATGAAATTATTAGAGCCAAAGTATTTGGTCTCGTTGTTCTGACAATCTTAATACCTGTTGTTTTATTTTTTTTACTTAAAAACATGGGTGCCATTACATCTATTCATCTCGAAAATGTAAAACAACGTAAAATCCCGTTGCTGCTTCAGTCTATTTTACTAATTGTTGTAATTAAAATGGTAATTGATGTATACCACTACCCCGAACTATACTTTTTCTTTCTGGGCGTATTATTCTCATCATTGAGTGCCATTTTTATGGTGTTTTTCAACATTAAGGCAAGCCTTCATATGATTGGAATTAGTGGGATTACAATGTTCACCATAACCCTTAGCATCCACTTTGGGCTGAATTTAACTTTACTCATTGCTTTATTAATGATTTCAAATGGATTAGTTGCAACTTCAAGGTTACATTGCAAAGCACATACTAATTTAGAACTCGTTCTAGGTTTTCTAATCGGAATTATCCCTCAACTTACCTTGGCCAATTTTTGGTTATAATATATAGAATGTTAGCCCCACTTTAGCAGTATTTAATTCTATAGCCTCTCCTTCTACCATAGCATTATCCCCAAATAAAGTATTCAAACTATAGTAAAAGGAAAAATTAAATGTGTTCCAGCCAAAAGTAAAAGTAGCCCCTACTCTCCAACGGTTTAAGTCTTCAATTTTTACTTGTTCCAGAGTGCTAGAGTCCATTTTTTTAAATTCAGGATTAAGAGAATGCATATAGCCCATTCTAATACCGGTGTAAATCCTATAAAACTTATGTGTTTCGGGAACAGATGTTCGCCACCTGAATTCGAAAGGAGCCTCTACCAGATGGGTAGTAAATCTACTAATATCATACCCTACAACATCCATATTATACACATTGAAAGAATACCCTAACCCTAAACCAAAAGCAACATTTCGCCTCTTATTAATAGGCATATCTCTTATAAACCCTAAGTGCAGTCCCCCAGAAAAACCTGATTGGCTAAGGTTCTTTGGTCGGTTAAAAAGTAAGTTGTATGTAACTCCAACATAAAATTGATCCTCTCTGTAGAGAGAATCTAACACAACCTCTTTCTCAGAACTCAATTCGATATCCTGTCCAAAGGAAATAAACACGAACAGGTAGCAAATAACAAATACAAATAATCTCTTCATATAGATCACTAAAATAAATCTATTTATTTAGAAATAAGAGAAACTTTATAAAAACAATATTAGCATTATAAACTTATAGGCGCTTTGACAAAGAAGCCTCAATTTCTCTCTTTAATACGATTGGCTCAAATGGTTTATTAACAACAACAGAAATACCTACTTCTCTAAAACGATCTTTATTCTCTTTTTCAGAAATTGCTGTTAATGCGATAATCGGTATTTCAATACCCATATTACGTATTCTTTTAGTTGTTTCGAATCCATCAATCCCATCCATCATTATATCCATAAAAATAAGGTCATATTGATTATTTTCATTTTTTTGAACCGCCTCATAACCATCTGAAGCCACATCACAATAGTAGCCAAAACCAGAAATAATCTTTTTGGTAATCAATTGATTAATTTTATCATCTTCTACAACAAGTATTTTAGTTTCCCGCTTACGTTCCTCTTCATCAAACAATTCCTCTATATCAGAATTCTGATCTATCTGGAAGGTAATTTCAAAATCAAAACTTGTTCCTTCTTCTAAAGTAGAATCAATTCTCAAGGTTGTATTGTATTTGTCCAATAGTTTATTTGCTACTGCAAACTCTAAGACTGCTTTGTTGTTTTCATCAGAAATTGCTAAAAAGACTGCAGATTCTTTATCCTTTAGAACTCTTTTTAATTCATTTAACCTTTCTTCTGAAAATTTCAAGTCCTTATTTCTAACAGAAAACAATATCTTATTCTCAACATCATTAACGTCTACATCTTGCACAAAAAACTCAATAGTATTAGAATTAGAACAACGTGAAACTCCTGAAATGGTACTTATAAGTATTCTAGATAAACACTCAGAATCACCAATAAGCTGATGAGAAGGGTTAGAATCTATGAAAAACTCAAAAGCATTATCATTATCTTCAGTAATAAAAAAATTGATAGAATCTTTTACCTTGTTCAAAAAAGAAGTAAGATCAAAAGAAGTTTTTTTTACTGAGAGTGTATCATAATCATCAGAAGTATTCATTTCTATAATATCATTAACAAATCTCAACAAGTATTTACCAGAAAACTGTAAAATCTCCAATTGTTTTTTGCGTTCTTTCTTTGATGCTCCCTCAGTATTCAACAAATGTGAAATCCCCGTAATCGCATGCAACGGTGTTCTAAGTTCGTGAGTAATACTATTTAAAAATAATGTTTTTTGTTTGTACGCGCTTTCTACTTTTTCTTTTGCTTCTTGTAATTCGATATTTTTTTGAGCAAGCAAAGAGTTATTCTCATTTTTAAGTTTGGAATTGTTATACTGTAAGAATACGATTATTATCAAAGTCAAAATAACACCCACAGCAGCAAAAATTAGATACTTGCTAAGCCTTAATTGCTTCTTTTGATATTCATTCACCAAAACAATCTTTTCATTTTCCTTTTCTGCTAATTGCAAATCTTTGTAAGATTTTATACTTCGGCTATATTTTTCTAAAAAGGCATTATTCCTTTCGGACAACTGCCCCATATATTCATTATAGTATTTATTTGCTTTTTTATAATCTTGCTTTTTATCATACACTTTTGCAAAACCTACAATATACAAAGGATAATTATTACTAACTTTAGATGTATCCGTAATTTGATTTGTTATCGCTTCCCCTATTTCTAATTGAGAAATAGCCCCATCATAATCCCCCATATTGGTTAAGGAAACTCCAGAATAATAATAAAGATAACTTAGTCTAATTTTTTTATTATACTTTTTTGCTAATTCAATGGTTTTTTGAGCATACAAATTGCATTTTTCCCAATCTCTTTTTTGGTAATACACAGAAGTGACATTAAAGTAAACATCTATAATCTGTTCTTCATACTTGGGTTTGCCTGCTTCTTCGATTGCCTTATTTAAATATAAAATAGACAGATCGTAGTCCTTAGTAAATCTTTTATGATATAATCCTTTTAAATTATTTACAAAAATCCCCCCATATTCATCCTTAACTTTATCCTGCCAATCTGATGCCAGATCTAAATACATTTTAAACCCCTCTGGATCATTAAGATATAACAATAAAGCACTACGTAATCGGTAGATCCGGGCTCTATGCTTATCACTTCCACTCTGCAAAACGGTTTCCTCTGTTTTATCTATTATCTTAAGAGCTTTATTCAAATAATCATTTTCTATCCAATACTCTATTGAATCCAATGTAGTCTTTATCTGATCAATTTTGGTATCAGATTCTATTTTCTGAAACCCCTGTCCTTTTAAAACAAAAAATAAAAAGAGAATACTAAGGTAATGTAATCTCATTCTTCTGATATTTCTCCTGAATTGTTAGTAATGTAAAATAAGAAAAAAGAATGATTTTCATTACTTCCCAAACCAATAAGTTAAAATATTCATAAAAAAACTACTCTTTTACCTTAATTCACACTTCTTTTTATTTAACCACTCGTCAGAAGCTACTTACAAAAAAAGACTATCACTCCCCTCTTCTCCTATACCATGGTATAATAAACACTTTGACTTACTAGAGTTTTTCTTCAAGGTAACCTATAAGGTATTCGTATAATTTTCTATGAGTTTCTGAGCTTTCTTAAGAAAGAGAAATTCAACATCAAAAAGCCCTATAAGACAATAGAGCTTTAAGAATCAAATTTATTAGTATGCCTTGCACTAACAATTATACTTAATATCTAATCAGGATTATTATCTATTCTAGTATTATAATTAATTTTTAGAGCATTAACTTCTCTTAATTCATTTTTAATATCTCCTACAAGCCCCATATTAGCAAACTTATCTATCCTTAGGGCAGTTGTTAAAAACGGAATCATTGTCTCTGTCCTAGAAGCTCTTTCCGCCATAACAAACGCTTTTATATCACCTACATCAGCAAACTTATCATTAAGCTGAATTCTTGCTTGGTCACCTACCCTAGACCTATATCTAGAACTCGGTTTTCCTGCATAAATATACATCACTAAATCACTTTTATCTAGCTTTTCTATTTGATTAGCCATGGGCATTTCATTTTCAACCATTAAAACATTCTCTCTTATTACTGTTGCTACCATAAAGAAAAATAACAACATAAATACAATATCCGGTAACGAAGCAGTTGAAATTTCTGGCAACGCTTTGTTTCTTTTATTTTTAAGTATAGACATGATAAAAAATTAAATTAATATGAATCAACAGGCATTATCTCAGAAATTCTTTCTGGATACAAAGAGCGAATAGCTTTTATCTTTTCATTCAATTCTAAAATCTGATCTCTATTTCGTGTCTTTTGTAAATTTGATTTCATTTCTGAATATGAAACTCCGTACATCCGTTTCGCTTCTCTATTTCTTAATTTTGTGTATGCAGCGGTTAATTCATTTTGCACAGCTATATAAGTAGCATAATTTGTTTCGCGACTATTGGCAAGAGATATTACCGCCCGACCGGGGTTATCCGAAGAAATAGCATCATGTTTTCCCCTACAATATTCGCAGCTCTCATTTCCTGATCCACCACCGTTATCCAGAAAAGCCACAACAACCTCCTTTAACTTAGAAATATTCATTTTAACACCGTCAACAGAGATTTCGTTGTTTTGGTTCAACCTTACTTCGAGCAGGTTCTTTTCTTTAATAACAATATCTGTTTGAACATCCTCTATTGGTGGCAATTGTTTACCTATTCCATAATCAGTTTCTATTGTTGTCGAAACCAGAAAAAAGATAAGTAACAAAAATGCAATATCAGCCATAGATCCCGCATTTACCCTGGGTACAAGTCTTCTTGTCATAAAAAAATATATTTAATTAATAATTACATACAAAATCAGCAGATCGCGATCATGTGTGACAAGAACTAAGTAGAAGAAAAATATGTAAGCAAAACACCCTTTTTTTTATCCAAAAATTCAATATCACTTTGGATGGTTAGATATTGACATGATAAATGTGAGATCGCAATAATGGCAATAAACCTCAATTGTTGTGCCAATTTGAGGAGATTGTAAAAAGTATATAACTAAAAAATCCCGCTATGAAGCGGGATTTTTTATATCATTTTGACTATTCTCTATGTAACAGCTATTATTTGAAATTATCTAAAGCATTACCTGTTCTGGTAGTATAATTAATCTTTAACGCCTGAACATCTCTTAATTCTTTTTTGATATCTCCTACGAGCCCCATATTGGTTTGCCCGTCAACTTTTAATGCTGTTGTTAGGAAAGGAATCACTTCTTCTCTTTTAGCAGTTCTTTCTGCTAAAATAAAAGCTTTGATATCACTTACATCAGCAAATTTATCATTGAGCTGTACTCTAGCCTGATTACCTGCACTAGAGCGGTATCTCGAGCTAGGCTTCCCTGCATAAATATACATTACCAAATCTTTTTTATCAAGCTTCTCTATTTGATCAGCTACTGGTAATTTATTTTCAATCATCAAAGTATTTTGACGCATTACCGTTGCCACCATAAAGAAGAATAATAACATAAATACAATATCCGGTAACGATGCCGTAGAAATAGCAGGTAATTCACCACCTTTTTTCTTTTTAAATTTAGACATAAGAATTCTGTTTTATGTTATTATTATTTTTTTGGTTCTGCTTCTGAAAGCTTTTCAGGGAACAAAAGTTGTACCTTTTTGATATTTTCTTTTAAAGTTTCCTTATTTCCAGAATAATTTACATCCTTAAGGTCTTTTTTCATTTGAACGAAAGACTTTCCAAAAAGACGTAAAGACTCTCTATTACGCAAGGTAGTATATGCTGCAACAAGCTCATTCTGAACTGCTATATATGTAGCATAATTTGTTTCTCTGTTATTTTGCAAAGATATTACCGCCTTCGTTGGGTTATCTGATGAAGAAGGATCTCTTTTTCCTTGACAAAAGTCACAAGCCTCTTCTCCACGTCCACCTCCGTTATCTAAGAATGCGATAGCAGCTTCTCGAAGATCTTTTAATTCCATAGGAACTTCTTCGACTAATAAGTCATTATTCTTATTCAGCTCTACAACAAAAATATTCTTTTGCTTAAGAACTGGTGGTTCTACATTCTCTTCCTGCGGTGGAGGAAGCTTACGGCTAATCCCACTATCGGTTTCGATAGTAGTAGTAACCAGGAAGAATATAAGAAGTAAGAATGCTATATCAGCCATAGACCCTGCATTTACTTCTGGTGCTGATCTTCTTGCCATAATTATTTACCTATTAGTTTTCTAATACCAGAAAGAAACATCAATCCTACTGCTATTGCAGCCAAGAAATAAAATGCATACAATCCAGTTCCTACCCATTTTGATCCGCTAGCGGAAAGTACTTCACCATCTTTTAACGGAGTTTCTACTCCAGTTGCAAAAACATAACCGATTGCAAGGATAACCAAAAAGGCTACAATTCCAATTGCTGTATTTTTAAGACCAGCCGGATTCTTTGCTAAAGTTGAAAATATGGCAATTAAAGTAGCTATAATAGTGATAACAAAAATCACTAATGTAAGACTGTACAATGGAGTCACAGTAGACTCTGCGATATCTAAAGGAAGCTCTCTAGCCTCTGAAACACCATTTTCATCCATCAAAGTACTGATTGAACTACTCATAACATACCAAAGAAGTCCTCCTAAGATTCCCACACCTAGTACAACATATGATAATATTTTTGAAATTTTCATGTGTCTGTTTTTTTACTTTGGAATACACATTTTGTATTCCGATTAAACAATAAGAATATAAATTTACCGAATACACTCATTCTGGCAAATATGAGGTTTAACAAACCTTCATTATTCTTATTTTTTGTTCTTGTAAGCTACTAACATATCGATTAAAGTAATCGAAGCATCTTCCATATCATTTACAATTCTATCAATTTTAGCAACGATATAGTTATAAAATATTTGAAGAATAATTGCAACAATAAGTCCAAATACAGTTGTAAGAAGTGCTACTTTAATACCTCCTGCAACAAGTGAAGGCTGCATATCTCCTGCTGCTTCAATTTTATCAAATGCTTGGATCATACCAATTACCGTACCCATGAAACCTAACATTGGTGCAAGAGCGATAAATAAAGATACCCATGATACATTTTTCTCTAGTTGTCCCATCTGAACACCTCCGTAAGCAACAACTGCTTTTTCAGCAGCATCGATACTCTCATCTGCACGATCAAGACCTTGGTAATAGATTGATGCAACTGGACCTTTTGTATTTCTACACACTTCTTTTGCTGCTTCAACACCACCACTATTTAGAGCGTCTTCTACATTTTGTTGTAATTTCTTAGTGTTTGTTGTAGAAAGACTTAAAAAGATAATTCTTTCAATTGCTATCGCAAGACCTAAGATTAAACATAAAAGTACGATACCCATAAATCCAGGACCTCCTTCAATAAAACGCTTTTTAAGGTTTTGATGGAAGGTTAGTTCTTCTGCAGCAGGTGCCGCATCTTCTTGAGTTGTCGTCGTAGTTATAGGAGCAATCAATAATTGCACATTAGCTGTTAATAACTGGGCAGGTGCAGTAGACGCTTGTACGTTTCCAAAAGTCATTACTGCTGCGATTGCCAGAATAGAAAATAATCTTTTCATTGCGCTGATTCTTAATTTTAATTAGTTAAAGGGTTAAAGATATAAAAATATTATAAAATTTATTAAAAAATTGATAATAATGCAGAGAGGAAGGGATTCGAACCCTCGATACGCTTTTGACGTATACACACTTTCCAGGCGTGCGCCTTCGACCACTCGGCCACCTCTCTAGGTTTTTCCTATAAAAATAAGGATGGGCAAATAACAAAAAAAATGTTAAAGTGTAAAATTTGAGGCGTTAATTTTCTGACATTTCCCCTCGAATAGAAGTTTCATAAATGGTTTTGAGGACTTTAAGCGGCAAATTTTCCCCTAATAAATACATCAATTTTGCTATTGCAGCCTCTGTAGTGATGTCTTTTCCCGAGATTACACCCGCTTTTTTAAGGGCAACACTGGTATCATATTTCCCCATTTCTACACTTCCTCCTATACATTGAGTAACATTGACTATTGGAATTCCCTTCTTTATAGCCTCAGAAATCAATGATATAAACCATGCTTTGGTCGTCGTATTACCCGCTCCATACGTTTCTAAAATGATACCTTTTACTGTTTTGAGCGAAAAAATACTCTTCAAAATATCTTCATTAACCCCAGGAAACATTTTAATAATTACAATATTGTTATTAAAATGAGTATGATATACCATCTTTTTTCGCCTATTCACAGTATGTAAAAAAGAAGTATTAACTTTAAGATGCACTCCTGATTCAGCTAATGAAGGGTAATTAAGAGATTTAAACGCTTCAAAATGTTCTGCATTAATCTTTGTGGTTCTATTAGCTCGAAGTAATTTATACTCAAAATAAAGTCCAACTTCCGAAATTACCGGCTTCCCTTTTTTTTGTAATGCAGCAATCTGAACAGCAGTAATTAAGTTTTCTTTTGCATCTGTTCTCAAATCACCAATAGGCAATTGAGAACCCGTAAAAATAATAGGCTTAGCCAGGTTTTCAAACATAAAGCTAATAGCCGAAGCTGTATATGACATAGTATCACTACCATGCAACACTACAAACCCGTCATATTTTTTATAGTTCTCATTAATAATATCGCCTAATTCTTTCCATCTATCTACATTCATATCAGAAGAATCAATAGGGGATGAAAAACTAATAGTATCAATATTACAATCCAATTGCTTAAGTTCAGGAATATTCAACAATAGCTCATCAAAATCAAATGAAACCAGTGCCCCTGTTTCAAAATCTTTGATCATTCCGATTGTTCCTCCTGTATAAATCAGGAATATGTTTGGTGAAGTACTCATACAACAAATGAACTAAATTTATATTATATCTAATATATTCAAACCCCGAATATATCAGTAGAGTTTTGGGTAGTAATCGCTGCTATTTCTTTCTCAGACTCTCCATATATACCTGAAAGCTTTTCTAGGACATTTACTAAATAAGAGCTTTCATTGCGCTTACCTCTATAAGGAACCGGAGCCAAATACGGCGCATCAGTTTCCAAAACAATATGATCCAGGGATATCTGATTCAAAAACGTATCTATTTTACCATTTTTAAAAGTGACAACACCCCCGATACCCAATTTCATATTATAACCTATGGCCCGATTCGCATCTTGTATTGTTCCTGTAAAGCAATGAAAAATACCAAATAGATCATCACCTTTTTCTAATTCCAACACCTCAAAAACCTCTTCAAAAGCATCGCGGCAATGTATCACTATAGGTAATTTATATTTTTTTGCCAATTGAATCTGGTATCTAAAAGCTTCTTGTTGTTCTTTTAGAAAAGTTTTATCCCAATATAAATCTATACCAATTTCTCCTATCGCATAAAACTTTCTATCACTACTTTCTACAAAACGTTTTTTTAATTCGTTTTCTACATGTAATAATTCTTGTTGATAATTCTCTTTGACATGTGTAGGGTGCAGTCCCATCATTAAGAACACATGTTCCGGATAACTTGCTTCTATTGCATACATTGCATCGGTATATGTAGAATCAATCGCTGGCACAAAAAAGCGTGTCACCCCATTTTCGATAGCGCGTTGCATCATTTCATCCTGATCTGTTTCAAAAGCTTCGCTATAAATATGTGTGTGAGTATCTGTTATTATCATGCCGCAAAAGTATTAAAATTCAATTTATATGTATATGTACAATTATAGCTTTTGTCCTAATTATATTTTAGTCCCATATAGTTTCTATCAATTCTGGAATACGAGTATTTTTGTGATCGCACATTAGCGTTATATTATTCATATTAATTGTACTATTTTTACCCAAGTTTTTCTAAAAATAAAACATGAGTACGCTCCGAAAATTTTTAATCGAAAAAGAGTTCTTTAGAATCAAACTGGTTTATACCAAGACTAATCATTTTGAAGTTAAAGCATCTATTAATAATGTTGAAGGAAATTTTATTGTAGATACGGGAGCTTCTAACTCATGTGTAGGATTTGAGGCGGTGCAAAAATTTAATCTTTTTACTCAAGATAGTGATATTAAAGCTGCAGGAGCGGGAGCTACCGATATGCTTACAAAACTTTCTAAAAAAAATTCGATACAAATAGGAAATTGGTTCAAAAAAAGGATATCTCTTGTTTTATTTGACCTCAACCATGTAAACACGGCATTAATTGCACATCAAGCAGAACCTGTGGATGGTATAATTGGTGCCGATATTCTCAAAAAAGGAAAGGCAGTTATTGATTATGAAAAAAAATGTTTGTACCTAAAATAGACATTATAAATCTCTCAAAATCATACAAAAAGACAATATTGTTTTAATTTAAAAGCCGAGACATCACTTTTTCTCATAAAAAAGCATCAGATACTAGTTTTATTGTATTTTTTGACTATTTTAGATTTTTTTAACATTCAAAAAACAACTTTTAAAACCCAATAAGCCTATTGTTTAACCTTACTTTATACCCTTAATGAATAGACGAAATTTCCTAACCTCCAGTACACTACTCGGAATAGGCACTTTATCAATGTTTCCATCCACTATCATTACTAATAGTAGTTCTATCTCTATTTTTGATATGGGAAATGGATTTCGCAAACTATCAGATCAGACAATAGATATTCCTGTCGAATTTCTGTCCTCAGATGCTCTGAATGCTCATAAAAAATTAATTAATATACTTAACACGAAAGAATATTATTATAATAACCTAAAAATTACTAAATTAACAAATAATTGTTACGCCATCCCACTAAGTAAAAAACCCCTGGTTGGCTTTAAAACAAAAGAACTTGCTTTACTAGTAAAAGAACAAGATAGTTTTAAACACTACATTCTTAATGAAAGAATTAGTGCTGGTTTTAACTCTTTGATCGAAAATTTTAGTAAAAACATAGACTCAAACAAATTAAATATTGATATCCTTTCTTTTATCTCCCCCGTAAAAATAGTTAAGGAATCACATGGGGTAGAAAGTGTCTTTATATATGAAAATGAACAAAAAAATAAAATTACCCTTAAAAGTTCATCAAAAAGACAACTAGCTATTATAAGTTAACATATTCGTCAAACTTAAAACAGTTGTACAACTTCAATCTGCTTTAGTTTTTAGTAAAAAAACTAGAGATGTGTCGTTTGTATGATATTAATAAACCTAATGAGTTGAATGCAATGAATATGAAAATAGTACTTATCGGTAATTTTCCGGTTAGCATATCTCTATACCAATACTTGCAACAGAATAAATATTTACAGGCTGTTTGCACACAAAAAACGGGAACCGAACAATCTAATCAGGATTATCTCGATCTAATTCAGAAAGAAAAAATAGAAACATTTGTTGTTACTAGTCAGAATATTTCAAATGACTTTAAGGATTGGCTCAAAGAAAAATCTCCAGATTTGGTTATGGTATGCGGATTCTCATTAAAAATCCCAGTAGATATATTAAACATTCCCAATTATGGTTTCTTAAACATTCACTTTGGAAAACTTCCTGAAAATCGAGGTCCTGATCCTCTTTTCTGGTCTATTAAAAAAGGAGATAAAAACACTGCCATTACCATTCATAAAATGGACGAAAACTGGGACTCTGGAAAAATACTTACACAACAAGAGGTTCCTATAATACCCGGTGAAACATTAGGTATGATAAACTCTAAAATGAGTTTTATGCTAGGTCAATTGACTGAAAAAGTTTTAAAATTAGTTGAAGCCCCTAAGAACTACTACATTCAATCTTCCAGCAATTCTAACACATACAACAAACGTCCTGATATAGTAGAAACTACCATAATCTGGGAAGAGCAGACTGCAGATGAAGTTGAAAACCTAGTAAATGCCTGTAACCCAAAGTACGGTGGAGCCACCACATATTATCAGGGTTCAGTCATAAAAATAGTAGAGGTATCCCCTGTTGATGCTCAAGTACCATTGTTAGGCAAAACACCTGGAGAAATTATTCATGCACATCCTCAAGAAGGTCTGTATGTATGTTGCAAATATGGAAAATTAATTAAACTAAACATCATTAGTTCTGATGCAGGAATCCTTACAGGAACAAAATATGTTCATCTTGGGATACGGCAAGGTCATTTATTTACCACTACTGCAAAAGCAACACCTAAAAAACACATTCAAATATAAAACCAATTTATTCATTAAATATTAATCTTAAAATCAACACACTATGGAAGGAATGATCGGAGAAGTTCGCATGTTTGCCGGCAATTTTGCTCCAAGATCCTGGGCTTTTTGCGAAGGGCAATTACTAGCCATCTCTCAAAACACTGCTTTGTTTTCAATTCTAGGAACCATTTACGGAGGAGATGGTAGAACCACTTTTGCATTACCCGATTTAAGAGGTCGTGTTCCTATTGGTCCTGGAAATGGTCCCGGTTTACCTTCTTATCGAGAAGGGCAAAGAGGAGGAACACCAACCAATACATTAAATATCACTCAACTACCTTCTCATAATCACGTTGGAGCAGTAAAAGTGAGTTCTGGAAATGCAACACAGAATGTAGCGACCAATGGATCATCAATAGCGACTCCCGGAACTGGATCTGGCAGATCATTCGTTCCGACCGCAGGATTTAATGAAGCATCTCCTGATGTAACATTAAATTCAAACTCTGTAGTAACGGGAAACACAGGAGGAAATCAATCTATTAATAACCTACAACCCTTTTTATCTGTATACTACATTATTTGCCTTCAAGGAGTTTTTCCTTCTAGGAACTAAAAAATCTGTACTCATCGCTTAAACACAAAAAGAACATCAATTTTAAATCAATAATTTATGGAAGGAACAATAGGAGAAATAAGAATGTTTGCAGGTAATTTTGCCCCAAGAACATGGGCACTATGCCAAGGACAATTACTACCGATTTCTCAAAACTCTGCTTTATTTTCGATTTTAGGAACCATTTATGGTGGTGACGGCAGAACCACTTTTGGATTACCCGATCTAAGAGGGCGAGTACCTGTAGGTCCTGGAACAGGTCCCGGACTACCTTCTTATAGAGAAGGACAAAGAGGAGGTGCAGCGACAAATATTTTAAATATTACTCAAATACCAGCTCACAGCCATACAGGGGCTGTAAAAGTAAGTTCTGGAAATGCAACTCAAGATGCTGCAACAAACGGAGCTTCTATCGCAACACCAGGAATAGGATCCGGACGTTCTTTTAAAGCAACAGAAGGCTTTAATACTGCTTCTCCGGACATCACTTTAAATGCTAACTCAATCCAAACAGGAAACACAGGAGGAAATCAATCTGTAAATAACATGCAACCCTTTTTATCCATACACTATATCATATGTCTTCAAGGAATTTTTCCTTCTAGAAATTAAAACAGATACAAAAAGGGATGCTCTTTTGCATCCCTTAAATTCATTCAAAGAACGATGACGAAAAGTGCAAGAAAAATACATGATATAACAGAAAAATTGTTGTTTTCTCCTTTAAAAAAGGATTCGGAGTATATTTTAGAACTCTTTGACTTTTTTACCTCCTTGCCTATTGAAGAGGATCATCAAGGTGATATCTCCTTAAAAAATGGAATCGCACTATCTAATAAAAACGCATCAGATTGTATTAAAGACTACAAAAGAACCGCCACTTTTTTAAGAGGCACCTATAAAAGTATTATGGAATCAACGAAAAGATTCCCAAACATCCGGTTAAACATTCTTTATGCTGGCTGTGGTCCTTATGCCACTCTATTAGTACCTTTATTATCTTTTTTTGAACCTAAAAATATAAATATCACTTTGATAGATATTAATCAAAGTTCAATTGCTTCTGTAAAAAACTTAATTTCAAAACTAGGTTACGAAGACTATATTTCGGATATCATTGTAGCAGATGCAACACAATTTCAATACCCAAAAAACACCCCATTACATGTTGTTGTCACCGAGACTATGTTTCACGCATTAACCAAAGAACCTCAAGTAGCCATCACTCAAAATTTAGCTCCACAGTTAACAGAAGGAGGACTTCTCATTCCAGAAGAAATTACCATTTCTCTGGGATATTCTTTTTTTTCAAAAGAGCCTTATCTCAATCAATATGATGACACATACCAAATTGCCAACTCAGCAAATAAAAATGTAAAAAGAGAAACAATCAACAAATTGTTTTCACTAAATAAAAATGAAAGAACAAACCAGAAAGACCTACTGCATTTTTTTGAAAGCAAATGGCACTTAATCCCAGAAAATTATGAAGAAACACCAGACATATGCATCTATACACATATTAAAATTTTTGACACCTTTCAATTACAAGATGCAGATTCATTAATTACAAATCCATATTGTCTGACCTCTTTATATAATCTACAAGACCAGAATAAATTCAAAATAAAATACAATACACAAAATATTCCCAATTGGGAAATAACTGTGAGTTAAAAAAACAATAAGCCTTTAAAATCGATATTATGAAACATTCATACCTTAAAACCCTTTTCATATTCTCCGCCCTATTTTGGGGAACATATGAAACACAAGCCCAGTTTACAGAAACTTTTGAATCCCTATCGAATAATCAAACTACTTTTACCAGTAACACCCAACCCTTTGAAACTACAGGAGGTTTTAGATCTCAAACTAGTTTTCCTGGAACAGGTGCAAGTGGTTCTCATGTCTATTTAGATAACGATTCTAATCCTGGAGTTGGAACGATATATACAATAAAAACAACAAACAGTGCCAATTTTACAGCAAGAGATGTTGATATTTTTCTTTCTGTGGATAGTGGAGCCACTGTTGGAGGTAGTGGAGGAGTAATCATTAGAGGAAAGCAAGGTGCAACCACAATTTTTACGGTGGTAAAAAACTCTGGAATTCCTACAGATTTCACTTCAGATAATGGTTTTTTCAATATCGATTTCTCAACAGAAGGCGGAGTCGATAACACCTCAAAAAACATAAACACTTTAGAATTTGAACTAACCGGAAGCTTTGTTTATATCGCTGTAGATGAATTTACATTTGGTCCTGAAGATATTCCCGTGGATACAAACCCACCGTTCATTCAAACCATTGCATTAAGTGGCACCCCACCTACTACATCCAATCAGGTTGATTACATCGTTACTTTTAATGAAAATGCGAGTAATGTAACCATGGATGATTTTACTACAGATCCTACTGGTAGTGCTACAGGAACAATATCTGCTATAAGTGGCTCTGGAACTACCTATACCGTAACTGTAAATAGCCTATCAGGAGAAGGAACAATGAGTATAGATCTTAATAGCGGAACAGACATTATTGATGATCTGGGCAATGGTAATGGCACCAACGGTAACACTAGCGCTTTTACTGCCGGAGAAACACACACTATATCTTCTTGTTTTGAAGAAAGTTTTGAAAATTTTAATGTTGCAGATAATACTTTTGGCAGTAACGGATTTCCATTCTCCTCTACCAATGGGTTAGATGTATTTTTCTTAAGTAATGCTGGAGCTAGTGGATCTCACCAATATTTGGACAATAATGGTAGTGGCTCGGGAGCATATTCAATAAAAACTACTGGAGGAGAATTATTCACCATGAAAACTATTGATTTATACCTCTCATCTATAGTAGCCGGCACTACTCCAACCAACGATGGCACATTAACCATTAATGGTAAAGTTGCTAATACTACCGTATACACAATTACCAAAACTTCAGGTTTCCCTACCACAACAGTAGGTGACAATGGTTTTTTTAACCTTAACTTTGCTACAGATGGCGCTGCTGATTATACCACCACCAATGTAGATGAAATAGAGATAGTAATAGGTTCTGCATTTGTCTATCTCGCCGTTGATCATTTTGAGTTCTGTGAAGATGGTATTGTAGACACATTAGCTCCAGAAGTACAAAGCATAGCCGTATCTGGCAACCCAACAACATTAGACACTACTGTAAACTTTGTTGTAACCTTTAATGAAAATGCAGTTAATGTAACGGCTGATGATTTTTCTGTAGACACAACAGGAACTACTGGAAATATCACTGGAATTACAGGGTCTAACAACATATACACAGTAACCGTAGATAATATTTCTGGAGAAGGAACTATTAGCATTGACCTAAAAGCAGGTACGGATATCGAAGATGCATTAGGAAATAGTGGTTCTCTGGCTTTTACCAGTGGAGAAAACCATACTGTCTCTGCTTGTTTTGTTGAAGATTTTGAATCTTTTGCAGATGGCGTTTCTACTTTTACTAGTAATGGAATTCCTCTTTCGTCAACCAATGGATTGGTAGTAAAAAATCATGTTAATGCTGGAATAGGTGATTCTGACTACTTTTTGGAGAACAATGGAGCTGGAGCTGGTTCATATTCTATCAAAACAACGGATAGTTCTATTTTTACCGCTAGCACAATGTTCTTATACCTTTCCTCATCGGCTACAGGCACTGCACCGACCGCAGATGGTACTTTAACTATAAAAGGTAAAGTTGCGGGAGCGACTGTTTACACCATTACCAAAACAACAGGTTTTCCTACAATAATTGCAAATGGTAATAATGGATTTTTTCAATTAGATTTTGCTACAGCTGGAGCTTCTGACTTTAGTATCGTAAATGTAGATGAAATAGAAATAGAGATCCTATCAAGTTTTGTTTATCTGGCAGTAGATAATTTTGAGATTTGCTCAGATACCACAGCACCTAGAGTGCAGTCGATTACTCGCCAAACTCCATCAACATCACCAACGAATGCCGACACTCTTGTCTTCTCAGTTTTATTTAATGAAGCTGTTACAAATGTGGATACAGCTGATTTTTCTGTCTCGGGAACTACAGCTACTCCAACGTCAGTCGTTGATGAAGGAAGCAACACTTACTCCGTTACTATTTCAGGTGGTAATCTAGCTGCACTTAACGGAACTGTATCTTTAAGTCTGTCAGGGTCTCAAAACATTGTAGATTCTGCAGGAAACGCACTGGCTAACACAACCTCTATAGACACTCCTGAAAACTTTGAAATCGACAATGCGGCACCAACAGGTTACGCAATTGCTATTAATCAAAACCCAATCAATGCTGGCAATGATGACGCAGTAAGTTATACGTTTACCGGCGCAGAAGTAGGCACTACCTACAACTACACCTTTAGCACTTCCGGAGGTGCAGGTACTGTCACTGGGTCTGGAACCATAACTAGTGCAGGACAAACCATTTCAGGAATTGACTTAAGCGGTATTGCAGATGGTACAATAACACTTAGTGTAACACTAACTGACATTGCAGGAAACACAGGTAGTGCAGTCGCAGACACAAAAACCAAAGAAACTGTAGCGCCTACAGGATACTCTGTAGTGATTAATCAAAACCCCATCAATGCAAGTAATGATGATGCGGTAAGCTATACATTCAGTAGTGCAGAAGTAGGTACCACATACAACTACACTTTTAGTACTTCTGGAGGTGCCGGAACTATAACAGGATCTGGAACAGTAGCATCAGTTGGAGCAACTATTTCATCAATTGACCTAAGTAGTTTAGCAGATGGTACAATAACACTCAGTGTTACACTAACTGACATTGCGGGAAACACAGGTAGTGCTGCTACAGATACCGAAACCAAAGATACTGAAGCACCAACAGGATATACTGTAGTCATTAATCAAAGTCCAATTAATAGCAGTAATGATAATACCGTGAGCTATACATTTGCTACAGCAGAAGTAGGTGCAACTTATAACTATACCTTTAGCACATCTGGTGGAGCAGGAACCGTAACGGGATCTGGAACTATAACAAGCACCGGGCAAACTATTTCAGGAATTGACCTTAGTAGTATAGAGGATGGAACCATTACACTAAGTGTTACACTTACTGATATAAATGGGAACACAGGTAGTGCCGCAACCGACACAGAAACCAAAGATGCCAATGCTCCTGCCGGATATACTGTAAGTATTAACCAAAATCCAATTAACAGTAGTAATGACAATGCGGTGAGCTATACATTTACTGCAGCCGAAATAGGCGCAACTTACAACTATACCTTTAGCACATCTGGTGGAGCAGGAACTGTGAGCGGATCAGGAACCATAATAAGCTCTGGGCAAACTATTTCAGGAATTGATCTAAGCGGTATAGCAGACGGAACCATAGCACTAAATATTACACTTACTGATGTAAACGGAAACACAGGTAGTGTTGCAACTGACACGGAAACAAAAGATACTGAAGCACCAACAGGGTATTCGGTAACAATCAATCAAACACCTATTACGGCTACAAATGATACTGCCGTAAGCTTCACCTTTACAGCCGCTGAAGTTGGTGCAACTTACAATTATACATTTAGCAGTGATGGTGGCGGAACAAATATAACCGGATCCGGCACAGTAGCTAGTAGCGGAGAGACTATTTCTGGAATTGATTTGAGTACATTAGGTGACGGTACAGTAACTATAAACATTACTCTTACTGACAGCAGTGGTAACACCGGAGCCACAGCCACTAATAGCACTACAAAAGATGCCAAAAATCCAACAACCACCATTACATCATCAGAAAGTTCTCCTACAGGAGCTAGTACAATTCCTATAACAGTTACTTTTGATGAAACGGTTGGAGGTTTTTCTATAAATGATATAATAATAGAAAACGGAACCGCAGGAAATCTTACAGGCTCGGGGACGACCTATATGATAGATGTAACTCCTATTTCTTCAGGAATAGTTACCATAGATATTCCTGCAGATGTTGTAATAGATTTTTCTGGAAATGGAAATTCTGCAGCGCAACAATTCGCAATTACTTTTGATAATATACGACCATCTGTAGTAATTCAAAACGCACCTACACTCACCAATATGGTTTATACAACTACTTTTGAGTTTAGTGAAAACATGAATGGTTTTACTCTGGAAGATATAATTGTAAACAATGGAACAGCTAGTAATTTTACAATTATCGATCCGAATACCTATACTGCTGTCATTACACCTACTACAGAAGGAGAGGTGACCATTGATATTAATGAAAATATAGCTACTGATGCTGTTGGCAATACTAATCTTGCAGCTACACAAGTTGTGAGTAATTTTGATGAAACCGCTCCAGAAGTAACCATCTCCTCTACAGAAACCTCGCCAACACGCAATAGCTCGATAACTATAGATATTGAATTTACAGAAAGTGTAATTGGTTTTCAAGAAGGAGATCTTAGTATCGTAAATGGATTAATCTCTAACTTCTCTGGCTCAGGCACAAATTATACTGCTGTAATAACCCCAATAGCTTCAGGAAGTATAAGTATAGATATCGCTATTGCAGTAGCTAATGACGAGGCCGGGAATGGAAATATTGCAGCAACACAGTTTAGCATTGTATACGATGGCACTTCCGATACTAAACTTAATGAGTTAAAAGTATACCCCAATCCAAATAATGGAATTCTTAATATTTCAGGAAAAACGAATAGTCTGATCAGAAATATCGAGATATTCGACATGTTCAATAGACGAATCTTTACTCAAAGAGTAACTAGATACAACACTATTAATTCTTTTGACATCACAAGTCTTCCTGCAGGGTTATACCTTGTTAAAGTAAACACTGCAAATACATCTATAACCAAAGAATTTATCAGACAGTAGTAACTATAAATTACCATTTAAGAAGTAAAGCTAGGATAATTATCCTGGCTTTACTTTTTTTGTTGCGATAAACTCAAATAACAACAAAGGCTATTCCCTACAGATATAAATCTGAAAATGAGAAAAGCTTAGCACAGCCCCGAACAACTACAAGTAATTTTTACCTCAAAAAATCAAGTAACACAAAGAGGTCTAATCGGGGTAAGTTCAAATCAGAAAGACATTTACATTCCTGTCCTAATAGCCTCAACAGGATCAAGTCTTGATGCTGACACCGCAGGCAAAATACCAGCAATCAAACCAATAAGTGTAGAAGAAAACATCCCCCAAAACATATTTGCTCCAGAAAGCACAAATTCAAAATCTCCTGTAAATTGAGACGCAAAAATAGAAATCAACCAAACCAACAATAATCCAATTAACCCTCCAAAAATTGCAAGAATAATAGCTTCAAATAAGAATTGAAATAATATAAATCGCTTTTTAGCACCAAGGGCTTTTTGAATCCCTATCAAATTAGTACGTTCTTTTACACTCACAAACATTATATTGGCTATTCCAAAACCTCCTACTAATAATGAAAACATTCCTATAAACCCTCCTATTGTAGACATTGTACTTGTTATGTTATCTATAAAATCAGTAAACCCTTGTAGTTGATTTACAAAAAAATTATCAGACTCATCTGGTTTTAATCCTCGATACGCTCTCACTTTTTGTTTTAAGGCAGCTATAAACTCAGGCACATCAATACCAGATTCTGGTTTAATGATTATAGCAGGAAAAGTAGATTTATTATTATCACCAAATATTCTTCTAACCAAATTAACAGGAAGAATCACCAACGTATCTTTACTATTTCCAAAAAGCCCAGACCCTTCTTTTTGTAGCACTCCTATCACTGTGAGCTTTCTTCCATATAGGCGTACTTTTTTCCCAATTGGATCACTAGACCCAAACAAGCTATTGGCTATTTCATCACCTATTACTATTACAGGTGCACCAGCAACAGATTCTTGCTCATTATAAAACCTTCCTTTTACAACTTGCAACTCTTCAATATCGTAATAATCATTTGTTACAGGAGCAACCTCTACATTGCTGATACTTTCATCCTTGTACTTTATTGTTTCGGGAGAGACATTTAAAATAAAGCTAGCCGCTTTAAGATCTGGCATCGACCTATTTATATGCTGATATTCTTCAAAAGTAACATCAGGAAACTGTTCTCTTTTCCATTGGGGTATATTTGTAGGGCCAAACGAGAAACGCATCAAATAAATAGTACTATTATCCAATGAGCTAATACTGCCTTTTATCTCTTCTTTTAAAGAATCTACTGCAGCCAGAACCCCGATAATCGAAAAAATTCCAATAGTAACACCTAATAAAGAAAGAAATGTACGCAATTTGTTATTTCTAAGCGCATTAATTGCGAAATTAAAACTTTCCTTAAGTACTCTAAGATAGATCAGCATGCTCTATTTTTTGAATCGGATTTTGTATTATTTAAAGATAGGACGTTTTCCTTATGTTTTTGTTACAATATATTAAAAACAATTACACATAATTGGTTGTCTAATTGGATACTAAATTGCTATTTTTGCGTTTTATAACTAAATTTTCTCATGAGCAACACTAAAACTGCTAAATCAGCATTAATTTCTGTATTCAGTAAAGACGGATTAGCACCTATTGTAAAAAAATTAGACGAACTTGACATTACTATCTTCTCTACTGGTGGAACCGAAAAATTTATTAGAGATTTGGGTATTAATGTTATACCTGTAGAAGATGTAACTTCTTATCCTTCAATTTTGGGAGGAAGAGTAAAAACCCTTCATCCTAAGGTTTTTGGAGGAATTCTAAATCGTCAAAACAACGATGGTGATGTTGCTGAGCTAGAGCAGTACGAAATCCCGCAAATAGATATTGTTATTGTAGACTTGTATCCTTTTGAAAAAACTGTAGCTTCTGGTGCAGAAGAGCAAGATATTATTGAGAAAATTGATATTGGTGGAATTTCGTTGATTAGAGCTGCTGCCAAAAATTTTGCTGATGTAACCTGTGTTGCTTCTGTAGATGACTATGCAGAGTTTTTGACTGTTATTTCTGAAGGAAACGGTAGTATTTCTCAGGAAGACCGTAAACGTTTTGCTGCCAAAGCATTTAACGTATCCTCTCACTATGACTCTGCTATTTTTAATTACTTCAATAGTGATCATGAGATAGCTTCTCTTAAAGTAAGTGAAACCAAAGGTAAAGTATTACGATATGGTGAAAACCCACATCAAAAAGGATTTTTCTTTGGAGACTTCGATGCTATGTTCGATAAACTACATGGTAAAGAGTTATCTTACAACAATCTACTTGATGTAGATGCAGCGGTTAACTTAATGAGTGAGTTTAAAGGAGAATCTCCAACCTTTGCTATTTTAAAACACAATAATGCCTGTGGTTTGGCTCAAAGAGAAACTGTACTTCAGTCTTATACCGATGCATTGGCAGGTGATCCTGTTTCTGCTTTTGGAGGGATCTTAATCAGCAACTCCGAAATTGATGTAGCAACTGCAGATGAAATTCATAAATTGTTTTGTGAAGTAGTTATCGCTCCTTCTTTTAGCGATCAAGCTTTAGAAGTTTTAAAAGGAAAGAAAAACCGAATTATTTTAGTTCAAAAAGATATCGCACTACCAAAAACTCAAATGAGATCATGTCTTAATGGAGCCTTGGTACAAGATAAAGATCTTAAAACTGACACATCAGAAGATTTAAAAACCGTTACAAAAATAACTCCTACAACAGAGCAAATAGAGGATCTTTTGTTTGCTTCCAAAATATGCAAACACACTAAATCAAATACCATTGTTTTTACTAAAGGGAAACAACTGTTTGCTAGTGGAACAGGCCAGACTTCTAGAGTAGATGCATTAAAGCAGGCTATAGAAAAAGCGCAATCATTTAATTTTGATCTAAGCGGAGCAGTAATGGCTAGTGACGCCTTTTTTCCATTCCCTGATTGTGTAGAAATAGCAGACAATGCAGGCATTAAAGCAGTAATTCAGCCTGGTGGTTCTATCAAGGATCAATTGAGTATAGATTACTGTGATCAAAACGGAATTGCAATGGTTATGACAGGAACACGTCATTTTAAACATTAATTTTATTACATTTACTGAATTTTAACCCCTTTTTTGACTTTTATGGGATTTTTTGACTTCTTTACCGAAGAGATCGCAATAGATTTAGGTACCGCCAATACATTAGTAATTCATAATGACAAAGTAGTGGTGGATAGCCCCTCGATTGTAGCCAGAGATATTATGACTGGTAAAATTATTGCAGCTGGAAAAGAGGCTGCCATGATGCAGGGTAAAACCCATGAAAACATAAAAACTATTCGCCCTCTTAAAGATGGAGTAATAGCCGATTTTGACGCCAGTGAAAAAATGATAAGCATGTTTATCAAAGATATCCCGGCATTGAAGAAAAAGCTTTTTGCTCCTGCTCTTCGTATGGTAATATGTATTCCTTCGGGAATTACAGAAGTAGAGATGCGTGCGGTAAAAGAAAGTGCAGAACGAGTAAACGGAAAAGAGGTTTATCTTATACACGAACCTATGGCAGCTGCCATAGGTATTGGTGTAGACATCATGCAACCAAAAGGGAACATGATTGTTGATATAGGTGGGGGTACTACAGAAATTGCCGTTATCGCCCTAGGAGGAATTGTTTGTGACAAATCGGTTAAAATTGCGGGTGATGTGTTTACCAACGATATTATCTACTATATGCGAACACAACACAACCTATATGTTGGAGAGCGTACCGCGGAGAAAATAAAAATACAAATTGGAGCCGCAACAGAAGACCTAGAGTTACCACCAGAAGAGATGAATGTTCAAGGACGTGACTTACTAACTGGAAAACCAAAACAGGTTCAGATCTCTTTTAGAGAAATGGCTAAAGCACTTGACAAATCTATCCTACGTATAGAAGATGCCGTGATGGAAACACTATCACAAACACCTCCAGAACTAGCTGCAGATATCTACAATACTGGTATTTATCTTGCTGGAGGAGGCTCTATGCTTCGGGGATTAGATAAGCGTTTATCACAAAAAACTGATTTGCCAGTGTATATTGCAGAAGACCCGTTAAGAGCAGTAGTAAGAGGTACAGGAATTACACTTAAAAACTTAAACAGATATAAAAGTGTACTTATTAAATAATGTCATAAAAAAACATTCCTTGTAACATACCTAAATTTCTGATTTTACGTTATCCTGCTTTAATACTTGTCAAGTAGTAACTCTTGGCTATATAAAATAACGTTTAACCAAAGAAGTTATCATATTTTAAAATTATGCAGCAGATTATTAATTTTTTAATTAAGAATAAACATTTTCTGCTATTTCTTTTATTATTATTTCTTTCGCTAGTATTCACTATACAATCGCATTCATATCACAAATCAAAATTTGTAAGCTCAACCAATTTTTTAAGTGGCGGGATATATGGCTGGCAGCATTCTATTAGTGATTATTTTGGGTTAAAAAATGAGAATAAGAGGTTATTAGAAGAAAATGAACGTCTTCATAATCAATTAAGCGCTTTGGGGGTCGACTCTGTTGCTACCCAGTTTTTGGACACAACATCATTTAACACCCCTTATACATATACAAAAGCAAGAATAATCAAAAATGATTATAGCAAAATTGACAATTACATTCTAATAAACAAAGGAGAAAAAGACAGTATTTTTGCGGATATGGGAGTGATAACTGACAAAGGTATTATCGGGATAATAGAAAACACTTCAAAAAATTATAGCAGAGTAATTTCTATACTTAACAGTAACTCTCGTATTAATGCTGGATTAAAAAAATCCAATCAATATGGTTCTTTGGTCTGGAACGGAAAAGACCCCAATATAGTACAACTGGAAACGATACCTCGACAAGCACTTATCAAAGAAGGAGACACCATAATAACACACGGGCGATCAACTATTTTCCCGAAAGGAATTGGGATTGGCACAATTGCATCCTACAGATTAAATCAAAATAAAAGTTATTATCTTATCGATGTTAAACTATTTAATGACATGAGTAATATTGGCTTTGTCTACGCCATAAAAAACAATAATGCTGATGAAATTAAAAGTTTGGAAAACTAAATTATGAATAGAGACACACTATTACATATTATACGGTTCATTGGTTTGATTTTGGTTCAGGTGATTGTCCTGAATCACGTCAATTTTTTAGGTTTTCTAAACCCTTACATCTATATTATTTTTATCCTTCTTGCTCCCATTAATATTAATAGGAGTCTATTTCTTGTAATTAGTTTTTTACTTGGGCTAACCATTGATATGTTTGGAGATTCTGGTGGCGTACATGCAGCAGCTTGTACAATTATTGCATTCTTCCGTCCAATAGCTCTAAGATCAGTGTTTGGACTTAGTTATGAGTTTCAGACCGTAAAATTAAGTAATGTAAGATTTGGAGAACTATTTGTCTATGTAATCATAATGGTTTTAACACACCATATTGTGCTTTTTTCGTTAGAAATTTTTAACTTCTCTCACATACTATTAATCACCAAAAAAGCGTTATTCTCCAGTCTATTCACAATAGTGACAACCATGCTGGTTTTGGTATTGTTTAGAAGAAATAATTCATGAGAAAGTTACTACT
Organism: Aquimarina sediminis; assembly: GCF_002895435.1. Classification (GTDB taxonomy): domain Bacteria; phylum Bacteroidota; class Bacteroidia; order Flavobacteriales; family Flavobacteriaceae; genus Aquimarina; species Aquimarina sediminis. The sequence goes on along the minus strand of NZ_POYJ01000003.1, from coordinate 305,239 downwards.
CTACCTAATAATTATTACCACTGGTATTGTATTTGTTGCAAGATTATTTTATTTGCAAATTTACAACACCTCTTTTGCTTCTTTATCAGAAGACAATGCCATCAAAGTAATTTATGACTACCCTCAAAGAGGTTCTATTTACGACAGAAACGGCAAACTACTTGTCACAAATCAACCATCATATGATGTTATGGTTATTCCTCGAGAGTTAAAACCTTTTGACACCTTAGAATTTTGCTCTATTCTTAATATTAAGAAAGACAGACTTATCAAAAGGCTAAAGAAAGCCAGAGTTTACTCACCTCGAGTACCTTCAATTGTGATACCTCAATTAACCAAAGATGAGTATGCCTACCTTCAAGAAAAAATGCGAAAATTTGAAGGTTTTTATATCCAAAAACGATCCCTGAGAGATTATCAAACTACGAATGCGGCAAATGTATTAGGATATATAGGTGAAGTAAATGAAGCTTTGATACAAAAAAACCCATATTATCTTTCTGGAGATCTTATTGGAATTGATGGTGTAGAGAAACAATATGAAAATGAGCTTAGGGGGATCAAAGGAGTAAAACGTATTCAAAAAGATAGATTTAACAGGGATATAGGACCATATAAAGAAGGTAAGTACGACACACTTCCTGTAAACGGGAAAGATCTTACACTAACCCTCAATGCAAAATTGCAAGCTTACGGTCAAAGACTTATGCAAAACAAAAGAGGAGGAATTGTAGCGCTCGAACCTTCTACCGGAGAAATATTAGCACTTGTAACAGCGCCTACTTACAAACCTGAACTATTAGTTGGAAGAAAAAGATCCCCTAACTTTACCAAATTATATTATGACACTATAGCCAAGCCACTTTATGATAGAGGTCTTCAAGGCGAATACCCTCCAGGGTCTCCTTTTAAAACAATAAACGCCTTAATAGGGTTACAAGAAAATGTTATCGATATCAAAGAAGGCGTCTCTTGTAGAATGGGATATTATTATGGTAAAAATGGACGTAAATTAGGATGTCACTCCCATAGAAGCCCATTAAGTATGATTCCCGGTATAGCCAATTCCTGTAATGCTTATTTCGCAACAGTATACAGAAGAATAATCGAAAAATACAATACTCCTCAAGAAGGAATGGAAAATTGGAAAAAACACGTTGAAAGTTTTGGTCTAGGAAATTATCTGGGATACGATTTGCCTACAGGAAAAAAAGGAAAAGTACCCACCGCAGAATATTACAATAGGGTATATCAGTACCCAACTTATAAATGGTATGCTTCGGCTACTCTATCTAACTCGATTGGACAAGGAGAGGTTCTTGCAACCCCCATTCAATTAGCCAACATGACAGCAGCAATTGCAAATAGAGGTTATTACTACACCCCTCATATCATAAAAGCAATCAATGGCAACCCTATTGAAAACGAAAACTACACTATCCCTAAGGTTACCACTATAGACAAAGAGCATTTCGAACCTGTAATAGAAGGAATGCACCAAGTATACACCCAAGGTACCGCTAGCTCTCTACAAGTTAATGGGATTGAAATTTGTGGGAAAACAGGTACTGCAGAAAACTTTACTAGAATAGATGGAAAGAGAGTTCAACTTACAGATCACTCTGTCTTTGTCGCTTTCGCCCCAAAAGATAACCCCAAAATTGCGATTGCAGTATTTGTAGAAAATGGATACTGGGGTTCTCGCTATGCGGGTAAAATTGCATCTTTAATGATTGAACAACATATAAACGGTACAATTTCTAGAACAGATTTAGAAAATTGGCTACTTACTCACAGTCTCGAAGAAGAATATGCCAAACCATATAGTGGTGAACCCTTTAATATCAACCAATAATGGCAAGATCTAGTATAGCTGCAATAGATTGGATAACAGTCCTATTATTTCTATTATTAGTGGGTTTTGGGTGGATTAATATATACTCCGCATCATACCAAGATGGAAGTTTCTCTTTAACAGATTTCTCTCAACCTTATATCAGGCAAATCTATTGGATCTTATTAAGTATCGCTCTGATAATTATCACTCAAGCCATAGAAGCTAAATTTTATGAACGTTTCGCCGGATTGATTTATGTGGTATCATTACTTTCTCTTCTTGGACTCTTTGTTTTTGGAAAAAATATAAATGGTGCCACTTCGTGGTATCAAATTGGTCCTGCTGGCTTACAACCCTCAGAGTTTGCCAAATCCTGTACTGCATTGGCTTTAGCCAAATTCTTAAGCGATATGCAGACTAACATAAAACTACTTGGTTACCAGGTAAGAGCTTTTTTAATTATTGCGATACCTGCAGTTCTCATTATACCACAACCCGATCCTGGAAGTGCCTTAGTGTATGCTGCATTTTTCTTTCCTCTTTACAGAGAAGGTTTAGCCGCTATATATCTTATTGTAGGAGCTTCTGCTGCCGGGTTATTTATACTTACTTTACTTTTTAATCCAGTATGGGTTGTTCTTGCGATTGCCTCAATTATGCTGTTTATATTAATCAAAAACAGAAAACGAAAACCAAAATACTCTAGGTACCTACTCACTATTGCAGTAGTAGCTGGATTCTGTTTTTCTGTAAATTACATCTTTAACAATGTATTTGAGCAAAGACATAGAGATCGTTTTAATATTGTTTTAGGCAAAGAAGTAGACTCAAAAGGTATTGGGTATAACACAAACCAAAGTGAAATTGCTATCGGTAGCGGTAGCTGGACCGGTAAAGGATGGAAAGAGGGAACGCAAACTAAAGGAGGTTTTGTACCAGAACAACATACTGATTATATTTTTAGTACTGTTGGAGAGGAATGGGGCTTTCTGGGAGCCTCTATGGTGGTAATACTCTTTGTTTTATTACTTATCAGGCTGATTCATTTAGCCGAAAGGCAAAAATCTCAATTTAGTAGAGTCTATGGATACAGTGTTATTGGTATCCTCTTTATTCACTTTGCAATCAATATAGGTATGGTTATTGGTCTTATGCCTACTATTGGAATTCCTCTACCCTTTTTTAGTTATGGGGGGTCTGGATTATGGGGGTTTACTATTTTGCTTTTTATCTTTATCAAACTAGATTCTAACCGTGTAAATGAGTGGTAAAAACAGCATCAAAACTTCCACTCTTTTGCCATTGAAGAAGCCTCTAATCGATCTTCAATTTTATCATCCAAAGCGGTAAAAAAATCGATTCCGGTTAGCTTTTCTAATTTATCAACAGCTACTACAAATTTTTCTAAAGGTTTCTTTGTATCCTGATGAGGCACTAAAAAAGCTACCATCTTGGGATTACTCGAAGATTTATCTAAAACAACTTTATAAAAATATTTTGGCACAGATACATGCTCATATCCTATTGTAGGAAGATCATCCGTTAAAACACCACCCGTTACCACATATACTCCATCATATACTTTTGCCCAATATCTTATCTTTTGTTCCAAATGATTCCAAACACCACTATTAAACTCATGATTTTGAGGTGATATATTTGAGGTAAGAAAAGTTTCTTCAAAAGCATCATATGTATACCTCCTATCAGCAGCAGGGCATAAATGCCCCTTATCATATCCCGACTTTTTGTAGTTACGCCAATCTGCAGACATTGACTTTACTTTTTTATCCTCCTCAAAATAAGGTCTCTTAAAATCATTAGAGGAGACATGTTCTCTTTTTAATTCATACGCAACCCACTCTGCTTGTTCATGCTTTTCTGAATAAGATAACGTATAGTTATTATGAACTACAACAGCTCCTGTTGTAGAAGTAGGCAAATAGAAAAACCCAAGTTCTGAAGAGTCTCCATTTTCCTTAGTAGAATAACTCTTTTGATTATCTACATACCCTTCAAAATAATAAAATCCAATCGTTACTATAATTATCAATAACGGGTATACATATTTTCTTTTGTTCATCCTGTATGGTAACTTGTATTAAAGCAAATGCGAAATTATTAAAATAAAAGGACATCTTGAATCAGTATTAACTAATAATATTATGCACAAAGCACCAAAATTAACCAGCTCAAAATCATTAACTTACATAAAACATATGGTAAAACCGTAAAAAAAACGATGTAAACTCACATACGACATAAAGAATTATCTTCTATATTTACATCGTCTTAAAACGTTTACTCAGTTACAAGGGCTTTGTAATTAAACTGATTAAGTTGTTTAGGATTATAATTCACACAAATCATCTTAATACCTTTATAAAGGTATTAAAACACAAAGTAAATCTTATCATTATCTTTGATAAGATTTTTTTTTTACTTTTAACATTCCATATTCATTCGGCATTTCTAAATATTAATCGGTAAGGAGCTAAGAACCAATATTATCACTAGTAATTTAACATGCTTTACAAAAAATTAACAGTATTCATCAATGTTAATTCTTCGCAACAACAAACCACAACAAATACCTCAATATCAACAATTTAAATCGTTTTTACTTCAAACATAAGGTTTTACCTTATATTTTTTGAGCTAAAAACCCCTGCTGTTACCTAATAAAATCTTTACTTTAGAGTGAAGGTAATTTTCTGAAGTGAATTGACCAGCACAACTTATTTCTAACGTAGTTATATTCCCCCATAATCTAAATCCCTCAGAAAATTACTATTTATTATGACCTAATCAGATACAAATGACCAATACTATAGAAAAAATTGTTGAAAGTGTTCTTATTCAAAACAGAATAGGTAATTATGATAAAAAGGATCTAGAGCTACAACTACAAATACATCCTAATTATCCAAGTTTTCAATCTATAACTGACACTTTAGATTATTTTAATATTGACAATATTGCTGTAGAGATTCCTATTGATGCATTAGATCAGCTACCAAAAAGTTTTATCTCGCTAATATCCACGGAGACTGGAGAAGAAATTGTTGCTATAGTCAAAAAAAATGACAGCGTAGAACTTAAACACACAAGTTTAAAAAAGAAGAAATTCACACTCGAAGAATTTAAAGAAATTTGGATTCCTAAAGTAATAGCTGTAGAGTACAATGCAAAACAAAAGTTTATTTCTAACCAATCTATCCTTCAAAATGTGCTATTTGCGGGATTAGCAATAAGCATTGTTTTTCTTCTTTTCAATAGGCACTGGAGTATCAACCAAGTCATTTTCATGATTCTGTCGTTTTCAGGTGTAGTTTTTAGTTTTTTTGCTTTACGAGAAAGTTTAGGAATACAATCTCAGGCCTTACATCAATTTTGTACATCAGTCGGAAACACAAGTTGTAGTGATGTTATAAACAATAATAGCGGAAAAATACTAAAAAACTTCACTTTAGCAGATGCTGGAATGGCTTTCTTTGGCTCAATACTATCCTACCAATTATTCTTTGGGTTCAGTAATATTCTGTTAATTCTTTCATTAATGGGTATTCCGTTTATTCTGTATTCTTTATACTCTCAAGCATTTATTATAAAAAAATGGTGTGCTTTATGCTTGGCGATAAGCTCAATATCCATAGGATTAGCTATTGTAGCTATATATAGCACATCATTCAACCTTGACACCCAGTCAATTGTGAGTTTCGTTATGATATCTTCGTTATTTACTTTGACTTATTTGTACACCAAAGAAAAAATAAAAGAAAACAAAAAATACAAAAGTGAAAATTTAAAGCTAAACCATTTCAAGCGAGATGCTCAGATTTATAGCCATTTATTAAATATCTCTGATAGAATTGAAGAAAACGCAACTATTGAAAATGAAATTGTACTAGGTAATCCCAATGCCAGTTTTAAAATTATCAGCCTTACAAACCCTATGTGCGGCTATTGTAAAGATGCTTTTGAAGCCTATACTCGTGTTTTAAAAACTATGGGAGATAAGCTTCAAATAATTATTAGACTTAATGTAAAAACTGATGATATTGATAACGAAGCAACGCAGATTGCACTAATCCTTTTTGAGATCTATCGTAATCAAGGAGCTAATGAATTTATCACCGCCTATAATAAATGGTTTACGGACAGAACCTATAGTAAATGGGTAAAGGAGTATGGTTTGCCTCAAAATAATATGAATACTATAGAAATTTTTAATAAACAATATGCCTGGGCCGAAAGGAATAACCTGTATTACACTCCGGCATCACTCATAAACGACACCTTATACCCTAAAAAGTATAGTTACGAAGAGTTTTTTCATTTTATGAATATCATGATTGAAAATCATGGTGATAGTGTTTCTGAGTCACAGGAACAAGTAGAAATTTAAGTTAATATATGCAAAAGCTCTATCGTAGAATTAATTATTAATCTTAAAATCAATTTCACATGAAAAATTTAAAATTAAATGGTGCTAAGCCACTTTCTAAAGAGCAACAAAAAGATGTAAACGGAGGAAAAACACCTCTTGTTTTTATGTCAGCTAAAAGGCGTGGTTGTAATCCTGCGTTAAGCTGCTGTTATCATAATGGAACTACTTGGGTACAAGGACCTCCTTGTTTCTAAAAATATTCTTTCTGATTCAAAACTAAAAGTCATGAAAGAGATTGAAAACTTAAAAAATATTAAAACACTTTCAAAAAAAGATCAAAGCCATATTAGTGGTAATGGTCTCGTTATTTGTCGTGTTTTTTGCCCGACATATTGTATTTGTTTAGGTGACAGATGCGAATATCCAAATGGTGCTTATTGTTCACCTTTATAAAGTTAAAACTAACAACAAGAGGGTTTAGACCATGTCTATAACTCTCTTGTTTTAATGAGAATCAATCTACTCCCTTCGAATTACTCCTTTACATCTAATGCATCTCGTAGGGCATTACCTATCAACATAAATGCCATTACTAAACTCATAATACCTAACCCTGGAATAATTGCGAGATAAGCTTTACCCAAAATAATATAAGAGTAATGATCTTTTATCATTGCTCCCCAACTGGGCATTGGTGGTTGCGCTCCTATACCAAGAAAACTTAGCCCGCTTTCAATAAGAATTGCACCGGCAAAATTAGCAGCGGAAATTACAATTACTGGCGCCAGACTATTGGGTAATATATGTTTTGTAATGATTCTTAAATTGGTAAATCCCATTGCTTTTGCAGCGGTAACATATTGCATGTGTTTTACACCTAATACCTGCCCTCTAACCACTCTTGCTACCTCAACCCACATTGTTAGCCCTACGGCGATAAAAACCTGCCAAAAACCTTTTCCTAATGCCAAAGTTATTGCAATCACCAATAATAAAGTAGGTATTGACCAAGTAACATTAATTAACCACATAATTAGAGTATCAATTTTCCCTCCAAAATAACCCGCTATAGCTCCTAATGATATTCCCAGAATTAGAGAGATTAACACTGCAACAAAACCAATTGAAAACGAAATGCGAATACCAACCAACATCCTGCTTAGCAAATCCCTACCATACTTGTCGGTTCCTAATACAAAAGTCTGAGTTTTGATATACGTATTGGATATATCATCAGGAGTGGAACCTTCAGGAAAACGTTCGAGTTTTATTTCTTTAGATAGTTCCACAACTTCTCCTTCACTATATGGGAATACTTTTAAAACATTATTTTTAAATACATATTGCTCTATAGGTATTTCTGTATCCGTATTTTTTTCTCCAAAAAATATCTTATTAAAAAAGGATTGTTCAGAAGAATCATGAGAAGGAATGGTTAGCATTTGTACTTTGAAACCTGGAGGCTTTGAGTGAATAGACAAATGCATCTGGTTTGCATTCTGAGAATTATCAGGAGCAAAAACGTAAGCAAATATTGCTACAATTGCACAAAAAACGATAAAATAAAAACTCAAAACGCCCCAAAAATTCTTTTTAAATTTTTGGAGCGCTAGTTTACTTAAAGAATTTGATTTTGTTTCTGGCATTAATACATATTAATTCTTTAGTGTAAGTGGATTTTTAGATCGTCGAATATTATTAATCTTTAAATCTTCAAGAACACTAATAGCCTCTTCTACATACACATCTTTGCTAAGGCTTGCATGCCATCTTTCTCTCTTTTCTTCCAAAATAGAATCTGCTTTCATCAATTCTTTTTCATAAGGCAAAGATTCAAAAGTTAAGTTTGTTTTATAATCGTTAATAGCTTCAAAACGTTCTGCTTGTTTCTCATTAAGAGCAATATTCAACTTATACTTACTATATTGTAAAGAGTACCTATTTATATCTCTCTTTTCCCTAACCCATTTTGCATTTTCATCAATCAATTTTAATTGATCATTTTTAGACATTCGATCTTTACTGTTATTAATAGTTTGGTCAAAATCAATATAACCATCCCAAAGCGAGTAATCCGCGGGAGCAATCTTATCCCAAGGCAATGGATTTTCCTGATCTTTTTCACCAATATCAATATAACTATATCTATCTGGAACCACTACATCACTCTTTACTCCTTCTAACTGAGTTGATCCTCCATTAACTCTATAAAATTTTTGGGTCGTAAGTTTTAATGCTCCAAGATCTCCAAAATCATTACTTCTCATCCATCTGTTTAGATCCATTACATTTTGCACAGTCCCTTTACCATAAGTCTGCTTACTTCCTATAATAATTGCTCTTTTATAATCCTGCATTGCAGCTGCCAGAATTTCTGAAGCCGAGGCTGATAATTCATTAACCAAAATGACTAAAGGACCATCCCAAAGGATATTTCTATCTTTATCACTTAAAACCTCTGGAGATTCTCCCTTTGTTCTTACCTGAACAATTGGTCCTTTTTCAATAAATAATCCTGCAATATCTACTACAGTTTGCAAAGACCCTCCTCCATTATCACGTAAATCTATTACCAAACCATCCATATCTTCTTCTTTCAAGCGGATAATCTCTTGCTTTACATCTTTTGCAGCATTACGCTGATTGTAATCTTGCATATTGAAATAAAATTTTGGAAGATTAACTATTCCAAAAGTTTTATCATTCTTTTTAACAACGGATGATTTTGCATAGGTTTCTTCAAGCTCAACTACATCTCTAACAATATCAATTACTTCGGTAGTACCATCTACTTTTTTTACGGTTAGCGACACTTTAGTTCCTTTTGGACCTTTTATTAAGCTTACAGCATCATCAAGGCGCATCCCAACAACACTTACCGGTTCATCTTCATCTTCTTGTTTTACCTTCATTATAAAATCCCCAACCTCAACTTTGTTTCCTCTCCAGGCTGGACCACCAGAAATAATCTCTACAATTTTTACATTATCATTTTTCTTCTGTAGCCTTGCACCTATTCCTTCTAATTTTCCTGACATTGCGATATCAAACCTATCTTTATCCTGAGGAGCAAAATAATAAGTATGAGGATCAAACTCTTCTACAATAGAGTTGATGTAAATAGAAAACCAGTCTTTACGTTCTAAATCATCGGCAAATTCAAAATACTCTTTTAAAGAAGTTTTGGTAATTTCTCGTGCTTCTCCTTCAAGAATGATTGAGGTTTTACGCTTATACTCACTGTTTTTAGTAATAGAATCTATTTGTTCTTCTACCTTATCATAGTAGCTGGACAATGCATTAAATTTTAATTGTAGCCTCCATCTATCCTTCATTTCCTTTTTATTCTCTACGTAAGGTAATTCTTCATAATCAGTATCAATACTTTCATCTTTTTCAAAATTGAAAGGTTTTTCCAAAATTTCCTTATGCAACACTCTTGCTTGTGCCATTCTTTGTTGCAAGCGGTTATACGTTAAATTAAAAAAAGTGATTTCTTTATTTCTGATTTCGTCATCAATCAGTTTTTCATAGTTCTTGAATTCTTCTATATCACTTTTATAAAAGTAACGTTTTAGAGGATCCAAAGCATCAATATAATCGGAGAAGACTTCCTTAGAAAAATCATCATCTATATCCTTCGCATCATAATGTCCTTTTCCTAAGACATAACTTATTAAATCTATTAATAATTTATCTTTATCCGGATCATTTTCAACTTTAGTAGTAAAACTGCAAGAAGCTGCCGAAACGATCACGGTAAGCATCAAAACCAAAAAACTCTTTTTCATACGCTCATTTAATTTAGGGGATTCAGGGCAAATTACATTAAAAATCGTGCCAATAACAGGTAATATTACTAAATTTTTCTTAAATGAACTAATAATATTTATGACTCATGGGTGGTTAAAAAATTCATTTAACAGTATTTATTGTTTTGTAATAGTAAAATAAAACTATAATAGTAGTTATTTTGGTTAACGATGCTTTTTTTTTACGATGTCCATTTGGCGCAAAAAAAGTGTATTTTTACAATCGAAAAATTAAAAGCTATGGCACATACAAAACCACTAATTTTGGTCACAAATGATGATGGGATTACTGCACCGGGAATACGAGCATTAATTGATGTTATGAATAAAATTGGTGATGTGGTAGTGGTTGCTCCTGATAGTCCACAAAGTGGAATGGGACATGCTATTACTATAAACAGCACTTTGTATTGTGATCCAGTTATCATTAGAAAAGATTCTCCTCAAAAAGAATACAGTTGTTCTGGAACCCCTGTAGATTGTGTAAAAATGGCATCTCGTCAAATTCTAGAAAGAAAACCTGATCTATGCGTTAGTGGCATTAATCATGGATCCAATTCTGCTATTAATGTAATTTATTCTGGAACAATGAGTGCTGCCGTTGAAGCTGGTATTGAAGGAATTCCGGCTATAGGATTTTCATTACTCGATTATGCTATGGATGCTAATTTTGAACCTTCTAAAAAACACATAAAAACTATTGTTGAAAATGTTCTTAAGAATGGCTTACCCAAAGGTGTTGTACTTAATGTTAATATTCCTAAAATATCAGAAGAGGAGATAAAAGGTATAAGAATATGTCGCCAAGCTAATGCGCATTGGGTAGAGGAGTTTGACAAAAGAACCAACCCCATGGGAAGGGAGTATTATTGGCTCTCTGGAAAATTTGTTAATGAAGACAAGGGAGAAGACACAGATGAATGGGCTCTACATAATGGCTATATTTCTGTGGTTCCTACTCAATTTGATCTTACTGCTCATCATTTTATTCAAGAACTTAATAATTGGTCATTACATGATTAAGAAAGATATTTTTATTGGTTTTTTAACAGGTTTGCTTACAAATGGCTTAGGCTTTATTGTTTGTATATTTATTTTTTCTGTTTTAAGCCCTCAGCAATTAACATTTACTGAAACTTTTGAATCATCTATCACTAATGATTCGATTGGAAGTATGATTGTGTTAGGAGCAATTCCTAATTTGATTATTTTCTTCCTTTTTTTAAGAAAAAATGATATCTACAAGGCACGAGGTGTACTTCTTGCCACACTTATTGCTGCTATTTGTATTGCAATTAGTAAATTTGGATAAAATTTTAAAAATCTAACAAATCAATCGTTTTATTTTTAAATTTTGGTATCTCAAAGATCTATAAAACAATAAAATAATTCATGAAATACTACCTTATTGCAGGAGAAGCATCTGGTGACTTACACGGTGCTAATCTCATGAAATCCATTCTTAAAGAAGATCCTCAGGCAGAATTTAGGTTCTGGGGTGGTGATCTGATGCAAGCTGTTGGTGGGTCGATGGTAAAACACTATAGGGATTTAGCTTTTATGGGGTTTGTAGAGGTTATACTAAATCTATTTACTATTTTAAAGAATCTAAAATTTTGTAAACAAGATATCAATAATTTCAACCCAGATGTAGTTATTTTTATTGATTATCCAGGGTTTAATCTACGAATTGCAGAATGGGCAAAGGATAAAGGGTTTAAAACCCATTACTATATTTCTCCTCAGATATGGGCATGGAAAGAAGGGCGAATAAAAAACATCAAACAAAGTGTTGATGCAATGTATGTTATACTTCCTTTTGAAAAATCTTTTTACGAAGACAAACATCAGTTTCCCGTTCATTTTGTAGGTCATCCATTAATTGACGCTATTGCTGACCACAAGCAGATTATGCCCGAAACTTTTAAAGCCATGCATAACTTAGATGATCGCCCTATTGTTGCTGTACTTCCTGGAAGTAGAAAACAAGAGATCCGTAAAATGTTGGAGGTTATGCTTTCTATAGTGGACGATTTTCCTGACCACCAATTTGTTATTGCGGGTGCCCCTAGCCAAGATGCTTCATTCTATGCGCCTTTTATTAAAAAGCAAGGAGTACATCTAATCATGAATAAAACTTATGATTTATTAAGTCTTAGTAATGCAGCTATAGTTACTTCGGGTACTGCTACTTTAGAGACTGCATTATTTAAAGTTCCTGAAGTAGTATGCTACAAAGGAAACTACATCTCTTATCAAATTGCAAAACGAATCATTAATTTGGATTACATTTCTTTGGTAAATTTGATTATGGATAAACAGGTAGTTACTGAATTAATACAAGGAGAATTCAATAAAAAAAGACTTAAAGAAGAACTCACCATAATAATTGATGATTACAAAAGAGCAGTTATGTTTTTGGATTATTATGATCTCGAAAAAAAGCTTGGAGGCAGTGGAGCAAATGATAAAACTGCTAAACTAATTGTAGAGTCTATAAAAGAGTAGTTTCTTAATTATTACTATCATAACAACTTAGTATTGTCTTATACAATAATTCTGGATCTACAGGTTTAGGGAGTACAGTAAACATTCCTACTTGATTAAATTTATCTTTGTTTAATTTCTCTGATATTGCGGTTAATGCAACTACTGTTATTTCTTTATCAAATTGTCTTATCCATTTTGTTGCTTCAAATCCATCCATTTTTGGCATCATAATATCCATTAGAACCATTGAATACTTTTTCTTTTTGACCATATCAACAGCCTCTTCTCCATCGTTTGCACAATCACATCGAAAGCCATAATTAGAGATTATCTTTTTTGTTATTAACTGATTCACTTTATTATCTTCTACAAGTAAAATATCTATCTTTTTCTCAAAAGTATTGAAGCCATTTTTAAAACCAACATTCCCACCATTTATTGATTTAGGAATCTCAAAATCTAATACGAACGAAACCGAAGTTCCTTCTCCCAGATTTGATTCTAGTATAATATCCCTTTCTTGTAGTGTAAGAATCCTCTTTACAATCGACAACCCCAATCCCGTACCACCATATTTTCTATTAATCTTAACAGACCCTTGACGAAAAGTATCAAAAGCCTTGTTTATCTGATCTTCAGACATACCAATACCAGTGTCCTTGATAGAGAATTTAATACTTGCATGTTGGTCGGTAAGTGACATTAATAAAACATTTATAAACACTTCTCCTTCTGTTGTGAATTTTAGAGCATTATCTAAGATATTAAGGAAGATTTGAGAAGTTTTAAGCACATCTCCTTTTAACTTATCGGGAATCTTATGATCAATTTCTTGATGAATCTTATTATTGTTTTTATTCATCATTGCTGAAGAGTTAATTAAATTGTTTAATAGTACTCTCAAATTAAACTCTTCGCTTTTTAATTCTAATTCTCCTTTCTCAAGATCATTTAATTGGATCACATTAGTAATCAAACCCAACAAATAATCACTCGAAAGATTAATCAATTTAATCTGATTCTCTTGATGTGATGTTAATTTTTCTTTTTGCAATAAAAACGTTGTTCCTTTTATCGTATTTAGAGGAGTAAGAAGTTCATGAGTTACCGAATCCAAAAATTCAGTTTTTGCTTTTAAGGCTTTATCTACTTTCCTATTAGCCTTTAAAAGTTTCCTATAATTTCTCTTTAGTATTTTATTTATTTTTGTTTTGTAGAAAGAATTTCTGTACTGAATTACACTTCCTAAAATCAATCCAGCAACAACAAATATTCCTAATAAAATAACATAACGGCTATTTTTTAATTGCTCTGCTTTTAACTCATTCTCTATTTTTATTCTTTTATTTTCCTCTTCTTTTATCTTTAGCTTATTCGCCAGATTAAAAGATGCACTAATAACTTTAGCTTGTTTAAAATTATCCTTATAATAATTATAAGCAGCTATTTCATAGTAATAAGCAGATTTTCTATTATCTCTAATTATCTCATAATACTTTGCTTTCACCCCATAATAAAAAGCCATAAAAGCAAAATTTTCTTTATTAAAAAACTCATCTTGTTCTACCTTTACAAAACATTCTTCGGCTTTTTTATACGCTTCTAAATGATAATAACTTTCTGCTAAGAATAAATTCAAATAAACCCTTCTTCCTTCTTTAGTTTGGGTTTCTTTAATTGATTCTAAAGAGGCTAAACTATGTTCAATTACATCTTCCCGCCTTTGCTCCATTCTACCAACAAAACTAAGATTGTAATAAGCATCAATAAGATCTTTTTTATCTCCAAATCTTTTTAATAATTCAAACGATTTAAGAAACTCTTCCTTACCTTCCCCAATCTTCTTAATATACTTACTACATCCCAAAAGTTCATAATAATAACCTAACTCTTTTTTATCATCAGTTTGATTAATCAACGAGATATATTCCTTCAAATACAGGTCACCTGCCAAAGTATCTCTTAACGTATTAATCAAAAAATCAATTTTATAACGATTAGCTAGTAATTTTAAATGAGGATCTCTAGCACCTTTTAGATAATCTTCTGCCAAATTCAAATAATACAATCTTTTTTGAGGATTAGGGTTTAAAGAAAAATCTGAATATTCTAATGATTTTTCCAGAATTCTAACAACACTATCTTTACTTACCTCATAATAAGATACTTGTGCAGACAAAGAAGTCACGATAAAACACTGGAAAAAGCAAACAATGTAGAGGGGCAATTTGAGCTTCATCTATAAAAGATTAATGAGTATCTATTTAAAAAGGTAGTAAATAATATTTTAAAATATGGTAATACCATATTTTAATCGATGAAAAACCATATTTTCATGCTGTATAAATACTTTTAGGTTTGGCTATAACATCTTTTTAAATCATCAAAGACGGAAGTTTTTATTATTTATTTACAATCATTAGATTTCTATTCAAAATTACTCTGACAGAATATTCTTTGCGCAAATCTTATAGAAAACGAATACATAGGAGATAAAACCTTAATCCTAAGTTAAGCAACTATTCTTTTCACCACAAAACACACAAAGCATCAAGCACTTAATCATCACTATCACAACAACTCATTATTGTCTTATACAATAATTCTGGATCCACGGGTTTAGGAAGCACTGTAAATATCCCAACTTCATTAAATTTATCTTTATTCATTTTTTCAGATATTGCGGTCAACGCTACCACGGGTATTCCTTTATCAAATCGTTTTATATATTTTGTTGCTTCAAATCCATCCATTTTAGGCATCATAATATCCATCAAAACCATTGAATATCTGTTTTTTTTAACCATATCCACGGCTTCTTTCCCATCATTAGCAGAATCACAATAAAAACCATAATTAGAAATTATTTTTTCTGTAATCAATTGATTCACTTTGTTATCTTCTACAAGCAAAACATTTATTTCTTGCGAAAATTCCTCAAAATTGTTTTTAGGAATAGCATTTTTTCCTTGTGCTAATTTCGGGATATCAAAATCTATCATAAACGAAACAGAAGTTCCTTTACCAGGTTTCGATTCTAAAACAATATCATTCTCTTGTAGTCTAAGAATTCTTTTTACGATCGACAGCCCCAATCCTGTACCTCCATATTTTCGATTAATCTTAACCGATCCCTGATGAAATGCTTCAAATGCTTTACGTATTTGCCTTTTTGACATACCAATACCCGTATCTCGAATAGAAAACTTTATTTTCACTTTATGATCAATTACCGAGACCAATAAAACATCAATATAAACATCTCCATCTTTTGTAAATTTTAATGCGTTATCAAGTATATTTAAGAAGATTTGAGAAGTTTTAAGCACATCTCCCTTAATCTTACTAGGAATCTGACTATCTATTTCTCTGTGAACCTTATTATTATTAATATTCATTATTAATGAAGAGTCTATTAAATTGTTTAATAACACTCTTAGGTCAAATTCTTCTTTTCTTAATTTTGACTCTCCCTTCTCAAGATCATTTAACTGTATTACATCTGTGATTAAACTCAACAAATAATCACTTGACAGGTTTATTAGCTTAATTTGGTTTTCTTGATGTGATGTTAATTTTTCTTTTTGAAGTAAAAAAGTTATTCCTTTTATTGTATTTAAAGGGGTTAGGAGTTCATGAGTCACTGAATCCAAAAATTCTGATTTGGCTTTTAAAGCTTTATCAACTTTTTTATTAGCCTTTATCAGTTTTTTATAATTCCTTTTTAATAACTTATTGATCTTTGTTTTATAAAAAGATGCCCGGTATTGAAGAATACTCATTAATACCAGTCCAACAATAACAAGTATACTAAGTAAAATAATATATCTACTATTTCTTAGTTGTTCGGCTTTTAATTCATTCTCTATTTTTATTCTTTTATTCTCTTCTTCTTTTAGATTCAACTGATTTGACAAGGCAAGATCGGTGCTTACTTCTTTTGTTCGTTGAAAATAATACTCCAGAAATTTCTTAGAGGATTGATTATAATAGTATGACGACTTCTTATAATCTCCTATTTTTTCGTAATACGATCCTTTTTGAGAAAATAATTTTCCCTCAAAGTATAATTCATTAAAATATACGGATACCTCTTTTTCAATTTCCGAGAAATAATACTCTACTTTATCAAACTCTTCTAAATTGATATAACATTCAATTAAGAACAGGTAAAGATTCCTTCTTCTGTCTTCTTTTTGTTTGGTTTTCTCTACTGCTTCTAATGATCTCAAAGCATGCTCAATAGCCTCATCCCACCTCTGTAGCCTAATGTACTCCAAACTTAGGTTATAGTTTATATCAATAACATCTCTATCCTTTCCATATTCACGTAATAACTGCTCACCTATGATATATGCTTGGTATCCTTCTTCTTTTTTTCCTTGTACAGATTTATGTACTCCTAGAGCCTCATAATACAACCCTAATTCCCTTTTATCTCCTACCTGTTCAATAATCTTAAGGTAATCAGCCAAATATCCTTCTATTTTTATTGTATCTCTACTGTTCAGAAAAAAATCGATTTTTTTTCTTTTGACTAACATTTTAATATAAAGATCAGGAGAGTTTTCTGCTAAACTTTCTGCAAGTTCTAAAAAATAAACACCTTCCTTATTTCCATCACTTGTTAATTTTGAAAAAGAATCTGAAGATTCCTTTAGGACTTTTCTTATACTATCAGAACTTATTTTACTATCAGAATTCTGTGCTTCCAAAAAGGCAATATTACAGTGCATTAGCAAACACATAATATATGGAAGCATCTTCAATTTCATCTATAAAGATTTAATAAGTATCTTACTATTAAGGTATTAAATAAAATTATCTTTTACTCTATTACCACAAATTAATCGATGAAAAACCGTAATTACATGCTGTACGAATACTTTGTACTAGGATAAAACATCTTATTTTGTCATTACAATCACCAAAAAAACATTTAGTAGTCTCTTAATCTTTTTTGAAAGATGTAGATAAAAATCTATTCTACAATACTTTTTTTTGCCCAAAAGTAAGAGTTATATCATTTTTCAAATCCTGAGATATTGACTTCCAAAAAAAAGCTTGATAAGAGTTTTTAGTCTTATTTCTAGAAGAAAAAACCAATACAACTAGAACAAGATTAGCCATTTTTTGAAGACGTAAGTAAAAACACCCATATAGTATTATTCTTTACAGCAATCTGCCAAAACTTCATATAGCTGTTCGGGAATTACTGGTTTCTGGAGAATTTTAAAAATCCCGACCTCATTAAATCGTTCTTTGTTTAATTTTTCTGATAATGCGGTTAATGCAACTATTGGTACTTCGGTATTAAACCCTCTTATGTTTTCTGTTGCTTCAAAACCATCCATTTTTGGCATCATAATATCCATTAAAATTATAGAATAATTTTGTTTTTTCACCATTGCCACTGCCTCTGTACCATCATATGCAGAATCGCAACAGAATCCATAATTAGAAATTATTTTTTTTGTTATTAATTGATTTACTTTATTGTCTTCTACCAATAAGATATTTACATTTTTCTTTAATGAATTAGAATCATTTGATTGATATGCGTTTTTCTCAGTTACGGGCTCTGGAACACCAAAATTTATTACGAACGAAACCGAGGTTCCTTCATTTGGTTTAGATTTTAAAACGATATCACTATCTAACAAATCTAACATCCTTTTTACTATAGATAACCCTAATCCCGTACCCCCATATTCTCTATTAATCTTTACTGATCCTTGATAAAAAGCTTCAAAAGCTTTATTAACCTGATCCTTTGTCATACCAACACCAGTATCTTTAACAGAAAATTCCACACTTGCATTGTTATCCGTTAAAGTAACTAATGACACTTCAATGTATATGCTTCCATTTTTGGTAAATTTGAGAGCATTTTCCAATATTTTAAGAAAGATTTTTGAGACCTTAAGCATGTCACTTATCAACAAATCGGGGATTGTGTTATCGATTTTTCTATAAATTTTGTTGTTATTATCTTTCACCATTAATGATGAATCAATTAAATTGTTTAGTAGTGATTTTAAGTTAAATTGTTCTTTTTTTAACTCTATAGCTCCCTTCTCCAAATCGTTCAAATGAATTGTATCTTTAATCAAGTTCAACAAAGTATCTGTTGACAAATTAATCAATTGCATTTGATCCATTTGATGCACCGACAACTCTTCTTTTTTCATTAAAAAGGTCGTTCCTTTTATAGTGTTTAATGGAGTAAGAAGCTCATGAGTTACAGAGTCCAAAAATTCTGATTTGGCTTTTAATGCTTTATCTACTTTCTTGTTTGCTTTAATAAGCTTTTTATAATTCTTCTTTAACAGCTTATTCATCTTTGTTTTATAAAAAGATACTCTGTATTGAAGAATACTCATCAAAACTAATCCCAAAATAACCAACGTTCCAAATAAAATAATAAAACGGCTATTTCTTAACTGCTCCGCTTTTAATTCATTTTCAATTTTGATTCTTTCATTCTCTTCTTTCTGAAGGCTCAATTCATTGGA
Source organism: Aquimarina sediminis (assembly GCF_002895435.1). Classification (GTDB taxonomy): domain Bacteria; phylum Bacteroidota; class Bacteroidia; order Flavobacteriales; family Flavobacteriaceae; genus Aquimarina; species Aquimarina sediminis. Next base: position 286,195 of record NZ_POYJ01000003.1, on the reverse strand, counting down.
CAAAACAAGAGAGGTACTTACTTCTTTAGTTCTTTTATTATGGTACTCATAGAAACTATTTGAAGATTGACTGTAAAAGAACGCTGCTTTTTTATAATTACTTGTTTTTTCATAAAAATTACCTTCTGCAAATAATAATCTCCCTTTAAAGTGAGGATCATTAGCGTATAGAGAATCTCCATTTTTAATGTTCGCAAAACATTCCTCTGCCTTCTCAAATTGATTCAGATTAATATAATCTTCAGCTAAGTACAAGTATAAGTTATTACTTCTATTCTGTTTAATCCCTGTTTTTTCTATTGCATTCAAAGATTTGATACCATGTTTTAACGAAGCTTCCCATTTTTTCTTCTTGAGATAACCTAGGCATAGATTATAATTTACATCGATTACATCCTCTACTTCTCCATATTTACTCAATAACTGTTCTGCGATGAGTGCTGCCAAATGTGCTTCTTTCCTCTTCCCCAATGCCGAATTATAGACTCCAACATCTTCATAATACAACCCTAATTGCCTTTTATCTCCTATCTTTTTAATAATATCTAGATTTCTCGATAGATATTTTTTAATAGTTATTGTATCATCATTATTAAACAAAAAAGATATCCTTTCTCTATTAACCAAAACTGTAGTGTAAGGATCATTTAGCCTCTCTGCTAAATTTTCGGCAAGCTCCAAAAGGTAAATTCCTTTTTCTGTTCCTTCTTCTGTTAATTTTGAAAAAGAGGCAATTGATTCTTCTAAAATCTTCTCTATACTATCACGGTTCACTCTATTATCTGAAACTTGTGCGTATAAATGAGTCATCAAAAAGTACAAGGAAAAACAAGCAATATGTAGGGACAATTTTAATTTCATTTGAAGAACATTAAACATTCTTCAATAAGATATTAAAGTGTATTGATTTTTAACACAAAACATTAATAAAATAAATCAAAAACACCACTTTATTGTGTTTATTATTTTTTTTTAACTAAAAACTAAGAAATTTCTCACACCTTCTTGTAACCCTATTCCCTATAAAGAATAAATCTTTTGAAAATGTTACATAAAAATTCGTACTTTGTTATAAACCCAAATCTAATGAAAAAAGTAGTTGCATTCCTTTTAATTACTATTGCACTAACATCTTGTGGAAGTTCGTCAAAAAATAAAGCAGTCATATCTTCAAAAACCAAAACTGCATATAAAGCCAAACCCACTAGAAATAAAAACAGTAAGAAAATCAAAAGTATAATAAACTATGCCAAGACTTTTAGTGGTACCCGCTATAAATTTGGAGGCACTACCAAAAGAGGAATGGACTGCTCTGGTTTAGTATACACCTCATTTAAGAAAGAAAACATTATTCTCCCCAGAACATCTAGAACTATGGCCACGCAAGGTCATGCTATCTCATTAAAAAAAGTAGCTGTAGGGGATCTTCTTTTCTTCAAAACTAACAAAAGAAAAAATGTCATCTCCCATGTTGGATTAGTTGTTGAAAATAAAGGAGTTGTCAAATTTATACACGCTTCGACATCAAAAGGAGTTGTGGTATCAAGTCTTAACGAAAAGTATTGGAATAAGTGTTTTGCCCATGCCAGAAGAATCTTATAGCATTCACACGAAACACTCTTTTCTTTGAGTTTTTTTATTTTAAATTCTGATCCTTCAATCCAAAATTTTTAAAATCCCGAAAAATGAAACCGGCATCTCTTATTATTGTGATATAAAAATATAGCTCCACCTATATTTTACAGATCAAAATGATAAAAAGTGCCCAACTTGAAACTGATTAATATCCCATTTGTTGCCATTTCCATTTCAACATTAACTGGCATCCTTTTAGGATATTACATTGATATACCACCAAAAACAATATTCTCATTGTTTTCTATTACTGTATGCCTACTCAGTTTTTTCTGGAAACAATCAAAAAAAGCATTCTCAAAAGGACACTTTTTTTCAATAGTAATGATCATTGTTTTTATCTCTTTTGGAGCTACTTTAGTTACAATTCACAACCCTAAGAGTTATTCAAACCACTATAGTAATTACATTGACACAAATAACCTCACAAACCATAAGGTAGGTATCCAGTTTTACATTAAAAAACGATTAAAATCTACTTCATATTACAATAAATACATTATTTCCATTAACTATATTGAAAATAAAGTTACGCAAGGAAGTATACTACTTCAGATTCCAAAAAAGAACTCATCGAACCTTTTGGACATAGGTAACACATACACCTCCTTTACTACTATACAACCCATTTCTAAACCCTTAAATCCAAATCAATTTGATTATGCAAAATATATGCGTACCAAAAACATATACCATAAGATTACTCTCCTACCAAATCAACTTGTTTATAACCATAAAATCGAACATTCTTTACTTAGCATTGCAGATCAGATTAGGAAAAATATCAATCAAAAGTTAGCAAAACACAGTATTCATCCAAGGGAATTATCGGTAATAAATGCGCTGCTTTTGGGGCAAAGGCAAGATATAGATCAAGAAACATTACATGAATATAGAGATGCAGGTGCTATTCATATTTTGGCAGTTTCAGGGCTTCATATTGGCATATTGTTACTTATTTTAAATTTTCTTCTAAAGCCATTAAACAGGTTCAAAAAATTTGGAAAACCTATCAAACTAGTTCTCTCCATCATATTCATTTGGTCATTTGCAATCATAGCAGGACTATCACCATCGGTACTAAGAGCCGCCACGATGTTTTCATTTCTTGCCATAGGAATACAAATCCGATCCAAAACGAGTATTTATAACTCATTATTCGTTTCTATTTTTATTTTGGTCTGTTTTAATCCATTGTTACTATTTTCACCTGGTTTTCAATTGAGCTATCTAGCAGTTTTTTCGATAGTGTGGATTCAACCAATTATAGCCAACCTATATCATCCAAGGTTCTACATTTCAAAAAAACTCTGGGATATATTTACCGTTACTTTGACTGCTCAACTAGGTCTATTGCCTCTTAGCCTATTCTACTTTCATCAATTTCCTATTCTGTTTTTTGTGTCTAACCTGATACTTCTTCCTTTTTTAGGAATACTTCTTGGACTTGGCATTTTGGTAATTATGCTAGCGTCTCTAAATATACTTCCTGATTGTATGGCAACTTTATTTGCTAATTGTATCGAGACAATGAATAATTTTATTCAATGGATCGCACAACAAGAAACATTTATCATCAGAGACATTCCTTTCTCCTGGGGCATGCTTATCATTTCTTATTTTACTATTATTGTTTCTGTTCTTCTAATTCAAAAATATGAACGAAAGAAGTTTTACCTGATGATATCCAACATATTAATTATTACCATAACACTTGTATACAATAAGCAGGCAATTTCTAACAAAGAAGAATTAGTTATATTTCATAATCAGCGCAATACAACTATTGGTGTTTTAGAAAAGCGGATTCTTAAGGTTTATAGCAAAAGTACAATTACAGCAAACACAAAAGGATATCTATTTGGTAATTACCTCATAAGCAACCAAGCCACTATAGACTCTACTTTTTTATTAAAAAATGTATATAAATATAAAGAACAAGTCATCTTCATCATTGACAGTTCTAGTATTTACAACATTCCGAAACTACAACCCGATATTGTTCTCTTATCTAATTCCCCAAAAATTCATTTAGAAAGAGTTATTGACAGTCTACAACCGACGCAAATTGTGGCTGACGCCAGTAACTACAAGACCTTTCTTGATCAATGGGAGATTAGTTGTAAAAAATACAATATTAGATTTTATCGTACTGATAAAATGGGTGCATTTTTTCTTAAATAGTATTTTCAAGTTTATAATAAAACTAAAGATTCTTTAGAGTATTCTCGATTAGGCGTACTTACTATTCTCTGAATCATGTTATGAATTGTTGGAATACAGTCTTTAGCTATTTTATTTTGACTATTGAAAAGTACACAAATCCCTAGATCTTCTTCTGGGTAAATTGCGATTTCACTTCTATAATTATTAACACTACCGCCGTGATGTACAACCCTGCTTGGTTCTCCGGTTTTGGTATCGGTAAAAGAATGAACACGCCATCCTAACCCATAAAAAGATTTTGAATACCCTGGCCATTTTTGATAATACTTTCTTCTTCCTCCAACCTGAATTATTGGCTCAAAAACATCACTCATTGTATTAGGCATCATTACCTCTGGATTATTACCCAATAAGAATTTCATCCATTTACCCATATCGGCGATACTTGCATTGATTCCTCCTGCGGCAATAGCATTATTGTAATATTTTTTATTAATACGCATAGGTTTCCATCCATGACGCATTCGTTTATGAGGTTGTGCAACATTATCTGATTTTTCTATAGCTTCATAACTAGCAGAAGCCGAAGTCATTTGTAATGGTTCAAATATTCTATCATGGATAACCTCTGTTAAAGATTGACCGGTAACCTGCTCTATTATTTTTCCACTTAGGGCAAAAACGGCATTTTGATAACTATATATATTACCCGGTTTCTCAATTGACCTAACATTTTTAAAACGCTCTGCAATTGTAGTTATTGGCAGTCCTGCTTCAACGAGGTTTGTAAAACTATGATAAGGCAAACCGGTTGTATGTGATAAAATATGAGACAGGGTTACGTTCTTTGTTTGTTCCTTACTAGACAAACGAAAATTAGGTACATAATCAACAACTTTATCTTCCCAGTTTATTAAGCCTTCTTCTACATGAATACCTGCTAATATGCCAGCAAAACCCTTGGAGACAGAACCTATTCTAAATATTGTTTCTTCATTAATAGTATCTTTTAATGCTACATTTCGATTACCATATCCTCCTAAGTAAATTACAGAATCACATTTTACAATAGCTACTGCAGCTCCTATAATTTGGTTTTGAAGAATTGCTTTATTAAAATAAGCTTGAATAGAGTCAGCTAGTCGTTGTTTATATTTATCAGGAAAATCAATTTCTGGAATCTGAGATAATTCAGCGATTTGCGATTGTTGTGATAATTTTGGTTGTTTTGTAGGTACAAAAGAAAATAGTAACGCAATAAACAACATAGTCGGGGTGGCTATGATAAGTATTTTTTTCATAAGTAGGTTTACAATTCAAAAAAGGAAAACGTAGCCTAAAGAAACAAGTACAATTATAGTAGGTCTTAAAACTGTACTATTCGTTTATAGGTTTATTTTCATTTTATGAATCCGATTTGGGTATTAAATTAGGTTCATATTGATATGTAACGTATACAATTCCAATTAATTGTATCTCATTCACAATTTATTCGCAAAAATTTATTTTGTAATCAATTTAAAAAAGGTTTAATGTACTAAAATCTTTTTAATTTGATCCGACAGGAATGGGTGGTGGCCCATCGGGTAAAATAGCTTTGTATTGATAGTCTCCTTTTCTCTCCAGAAATTCAGTTTTTACAGCTTGTACCAGTTTTTCATTTTCATACAAATCCACCATCGTCATTGACAATGCTTTTGAAGCTTGAATCATTCCTTTATGACCAATAGACATCCCTCCACATGCCACAACTGCCCATGAATGCCATGGCGTATCAATTGGGGCTGTAGTAACCCCAAGTCGAATCACAGGGACTAGCCAACTCACATCTCCTACATCTGTAGATCCTCCACCAGGATGTTCTTTTGTTTCTTCCAACGGATTTATCGTAGCATCCATTCCTTTTTTTGGCTTCCCCGTGGCTTCTTGGATGCCATGTGCAAATTCAAGTTCTTTTTCGGTATACGTTATATCGCCAAGATATTCGAGATTCTTTTGCATTGCTTCGCCTCCTGTTCTGTTTACCAGAATTTCGTGAAGCCCAGACACCAAACTAATTTTATAATCTACATCAGCCATAATTGCTGCTCCTTCTGCCATTTTTTCTACTCGTTTCCATACTTCTTCCATTCCTTCTCGTTTAGTATCCCGTACACGAACCCATATTTTAGAATAATCAGGCACTACATTGACTACATCGCCTCCATGTTGAATATGATAATGAATACGCACTGTTGGTTTTATATGCTCTCTTAAATAATTAATCCCCGTTGTATACAACTCAAGAGCATCTACCGCACTACGTCCGTTCCAGGGATCGGCAGAAGCATGTGCTGCTTGTCCATTAAATTCTACAATAAAATCTACAAGCGCAAGAGAACTTTGTACATCAGCTTTTGTTTCGGCACTAGGATGCCAATCCAAGCATACGTCCAGATCATTAAACAGCCCTTTTCTAGCCATAAACAGCTTACCAAAAAACTTCTCTTCTGCCGGGGTTCCGTAAAACTTGATTGTTCCTTTTAAATCTCCTTTGGCAATAAGGTCTTTTATGGCAACCGCGGCAGATAAGCTTGCTACCCCAAACAAGTTATGACCACAACCGTGACCTCCTGCCCCTTCTTCAAGAGGTTGTTTGACTGATTGTGCTTTTTGTGAAATTCCTGGTAAAGCATCAAACTCTCCCAAAATACCAATAACTGGTTTTCCACTACCATAGCTAGCAACAAAACCAGTAGGCATTTCTGCCACTCCCCTCTCTACGGTAAACCCTTGGGATTCTGCATAATCTGCTAATATCTTAGACGATTCTTTTTCTTCGAAAGCGGTTTCTGCAAGCGCCCATATCTGATCGCTCATAGCAATCATTTTTTCTTTCTGCTTCGCTACAGCCTCTAAAACTAATTTTTTATTTGTACTGATTTCTGTTTTGTTCTGTGCGGAAAGATAAAAGCACATCATCACAAAAATAAAAGGTAAACTAGATCGTATCATAATTACAAGAAGTTGTGTGCTCTCAAGATACTAAATAATTATAATTAATCTAAGGTTGTTAACCAATGCAATATATATCAAAAAAATTCCCTTTTGCCTTAAAAAACAAAAGGGAATTTATACAAAATAGTATTTATTTCTAATTTGTAAAGGTACTTACAAACGATTTCTCATATTTCTGCCAAGCCTCGCTAGTAGTTAATTTTTTATAATCGTTATTATAGATCATTTTAAGATATATCTCTAATTGCTGTGGTGTTTTATAACCAACTACAGGAGCAATCAAGTTTGCTTTTTCATCAAAAAACACCATACTTGGATATCCTGTTATTTTTAATGCGTTTGCAAAAAAGTGTTGACTATTTCTTCCTTTCCTATCAGGCTTATAATTCGGGTTTGTATAGGTAAAATCATTGTATTTCACCTCTTCTGTACCTTCTGCATTAAACTTTACAGCATAATAGTGCTTATTCACATAAGACACTACATCTTTGTTATGAAAAGTTCTTTTATCCAAAAGTTTACAAGGACCACACCAGTTTGTATATACATCCATAAATATCTTTTTGGGCTCTTTTTTTTGTGCCTCTAAAGCTTCATTCATTGACATCCATTGTATCTCTTGTGCTTGAGTATAACTACACAACACACATAAGAAAATTAAAAGTAGGTTTTTCATAACTATATTTTTTTAACTAGTCGGAAACAAAAATCATTCCTTATTAAAAATTTATTTGCCTTTGGGAGACAAGTAAAGTTACATAATATTTATCGTACTCCATGCATTAGCTTTTTTAATACAGGATTAAGCAATATCATTATTCCTCCTGCCGCAGCTGGCACAACTGTAAATATTAAGAAAAACGTAGTTAATGAATATTTTGCCGTAATACCATCGATCATTCCACCTAACTGACCTGCAGACCAATTACCAATAAAAATAGCTAGATACCATACCCCAAACATTAATCCAATTAATTTGGCAGGAACTAGTTTACTAACATAAGACAATCCTACCGGAGACAGAAATAATTCTCCAAGCGTATGAAATAAATAAGCAAAAATCAACCACATCATACTTACTTTTGCAGTTTCTGCACCTTGTGGGATCGAGATAGCACCAAATGCTAACAAAGCAAAACCAAAACCTAGGAGTATTAATCCCAGTCCAAATTTAACTGCAGCAGATGGATTATATTTACTCTCCCATAATTTAGAAAACATTGGTGCAAATGAGATAATGAACAATGAATTTAGAATACCAAACCATGATGCAGGAACCTCTGTAGTCTCAGCACTAAATTCGCGATATAATTTCCATATCACTATTGCCCAAATAATTGCAAAGCTAAATCCTAAAATAGTATTGGATAAAGATATTTTTTTGAACGTCTGCGCAAAAAGTTTATACAACACCCAGCTAATAATAAGTAATGGGACTATGGTAATCAGTGTGTCAATTATTTTAAAAATATTCGCAGCATTTCCGACCAGAACCCTATTGGTATATTTATTTGCAAAAATGGTCATAGAACCTCCTGCCTGTTCAAAAGCTGCCCAAAAAAACACGGTAAAGAACGCCAAAACTCCAACAACAATGTATCTATCCTTTTGCACCTTTGAACTTACTTTCACCTCTTCTACAACTTCTTCTACGGTATCTTCTACTATATCGTCTATATCATCAAGTTCATACTTCTTTTTTGGAGGTAACCCTACTTTATCAAGAATGCTTCTTCCAAACCAGAATTGAAGCATTCCTAAAAACATGAATATTCCTGCCAAACCGAAACCAAAACTCCAGCTAACCTTTTCTCCAATATACCCACAGAGCATTATTCCCAAAAAGGCACCAGCATTAACTCCCATATAGTAGATTGTATATGCTCCATCTTTCTTTTCTTCATTTTTAGCATACAATCCACTAACTATTGATGTTAAGTTTGGCTTAAACAACCCATTCCCTAATATCAAGCAAGCTAGTCCAATATATAGAAAGGTAGGAGTTTCTAGAGCCATCGAAGCGTGCCCTAAAGTCATTAATAATGCTCCAAATGCTACCGCTTTTCTATATCCTAAAAATTTATCTGCAATAAATCCTCCTAAGATTGGGGTAAGATAAACTAGTCCTGTATACCAACCATAAAGCTTTAGAGCATCTTCATTACTCCATGCCCAACCCCCATTTACAATCTCACTTGTTAAAAACAGCACAAAGAGTGCTCTCATCCCATAGTAAGAAAAACGTTCCCACATTTCTGTGAAGAAAACCATAAATAGAGCTGGTTTATGCCCTAGTAAACTGAATACTTTTGAATCATCTTGAGCTGTCATAGTGTAATTTTATGCGTTATCTGCTAATTCAAAACCTTCTGCCTCTTCATGTATATTTCCTTCTTTATCCTCTACACCATGTGTAAGGATTTCTAGTTTTTTTCTAAACACCATTACCAATAATCCAAAGACTACACAAAAAACTGCTATTCCTGTAAAAATAGTAAACTCACCAAGATCCTCTGCTGATTCACCTAGTAAGCCCGCTAACTTGTTTCCAAGACCTGTCATTGCAAAATATACTCCCATCATTAAAGCTCCATATTTAACAGGGGCTAATTTGGTGATAAAAGATAAGGCTACTGGAGATATACAAAGTTCTCCAATAGTATGAAACAAGTAAGCTAATACCAACCAATACATTGCTGAAGATCCATTAGCATTAAACTCCATAGAAGCCGCCGTCATAAAAAAGAATCCTGTACCCATAATAACGAGGCCAACAATCATTTTAAACAAAGAACTTGAAATTTTTCCTTTTAATTTTCTATTAGCCCAATATAATGCAACTGTTGTTCCCAAGAAAATTATAAACATTGCATTTAAAGATTGAAACCAAGAAGCAGGAACTTCCCATCCCATTAACATCCTATTTGTTTTTTCTTTTGCATAAATATTCATCAATCCCCCTGCTTGCTCAAAGGCTCCCCAAAAAACAATAACCAATAAAAAAGAAATAAGAAGTACTACTATCCTATCTTTTTCTATTTTAGTTAATGGTTTTTTCATTGCTTCTTTATCTTCTGCTTTGTCAGAAGTTCCTAAAAAATTACCCACATGGGCAAGATATTTTTGACCTAAAAGATACTGTAATAACCCCAAAGCCATTCCAATACCAGCAAGACCAAAACCATAGTGCCATCCATGTACTTCTCCTACATATCCAACGATCAAACTAGATAAAAATGCTCCAAGATTAATCCCTATATAAAAAATAGTAAATCCTTTATCTCTTCGTATATCTCCTTGCTTATACAAGCCTCCAACCATTGTCGATATATTTGGTTTTAGCATTCCTACTCCCGCAATAATTAAACCAAGACCAGTATACCATGCCCACATTTCTTCAATAGCTAAAATACTATGCCCTGCTACTAGCAAAAGCCCTCCTAAGAGTACTGATTTCTTTTGTCCTAAGAATTTATCTGCAATCCATCCACCAGGAATTGACGCCACATATACAAGCATCGTATACCAACCATACAGTGCCAAAGCTTCTCCTGAAGACCACCCTAAACCAGGATTTTCATCTACAGTCTTAGTAGTAAGGTATAACACAAAAAGTGCTCTCATACCATAGTATGAAAAACGTTCCCACATTTCTGTAAAAAATAAAATGTATAATCCCACGGGATGCCCAAAAAGCTCTTTTTGATGAGCTGCTTTAACTGTATTTGCCATTATGTTTAATTTATTATAAGTTGTTTTTAATGAAGTTCGTCATTTTGTTGTATAAATGTAATCTTGTATTACCACCATAGATTCCATGATTCTTATCTGGGTATATGGCCCAATCAAAATCTTTATTAGCCTGTACCAACGCTTCAACCAGCTGCATTGTATTTTGTACATGTACATTATCGTCTGCACTACCATGTACTAATAAGAATTTTCCTTTTAATCCATCTACAAAGTTAATAGGCGAATTATCATCATATCCTTTTGGATTCTCTTGTGGGGTGGTCAAATATCTCTCTGTATATATTGTATCATAAAACCTCCAACTGGTAACAGGAGCAACGGCTATAGCCATTTTAAATGTGTCTGGGGCTTTAAACAAACAATTACTAGACATAAAACCTCCATAACTCCATCCCCAAATACCGATACGAGAAGCATCAATATAGTCTAATGCTCCAAAATGTTTTGCCGCAGCTATCTGATCCTTTACTTCGAGGTTTCCTAGATCATTTTGTGTAGCTTTTTTAAACTTAGCTCCTTTTAAACCTGTTCCTTTTCCATCTACACACACAACGATATATCCTTGCTGTGCCAACATCATATACCAATAATCATTGGCGCTATGCCAAGAGTTTTTTACCGATTGAGATCCTGGTCCAGAATACTGATACATTAATAAAGGATACTTTTTACCTGGGTCAAAATCTTTTGGCTTAATCATCCACGTATTCAACGTATCTCCATTAATCTGAATTTCAGAAAATTCTTTCGACAATACATTATAGTTCTTTAACTTTTCTAATAATCCTTTGTTGTTTTTAATTTCGCGAACAACTTTTCCTGTCTTTCCATCATTAAGCGTATACTCATATGGAGTTGTAGCATTAGAAAAATAGTTAATATAAAAACTAAAGTCTGCACTAAACTCTGCATCATTAGTCCCTTCTTTTTGGCTTAATCGCTTTTTGTTTTTTCCATCCAAAGTAATGGTATAGATATCCCGATTGATACTTCCATTCTCTACACTTTGGTAACATATTTTTTTATTCTTTTTATCGAAGCCATAGTAATTTGTTACTTCCCAAGAACCTTTTGTAACCTGGTTAATCAATTCACCAGTTTCTTTATAATGATAGATATGATTATACCCATCCTTTTCACTAGTCCAGATAAAGCTATTATCATCTAAGAATGTAAGGTTATCTGTTATATCCACATAAGCTTCATCTTTTTCATTAAGTACCACTTTAGGCGTTTTTGTCTTGGCGTCTACAAAAATTAAATCCAGATTATTTTGGTGTCTGTTTAGTACTTGTACACTCAAAACATCTGGATTAGCAGTCCATTTAATTCTAGGGACATAAAAATCTTTATAATCTCCCAATTTGACCTCATCCAAAGCCATTTTAGCAATGTCTGCTACAAATAAGGAGACTTTTGCATTCTTCTCTCCTGCCTTGGGATATTTAAAAACATCTTGTTTTTGATATAAATCAGTACCATACACATCCATAGAAAACTCTGGTACTTCTGTTTCATCAAACCTCAAAAAAGCAATTTTGTTACTATCGGCACTCCAATCAAAAGCTCTAACAATAGAAAACTCTTCTTCATACACCCAATCCGTAATACCGTTGATGATTTCATTTTTCTTACCATCATCAGTTAATTGCACTTCTTGTCCTGTTGTCAGGTTGAGCATATAAATATTATTGTCTAAAACATAGGCTATTTTATTACCATCAGGAGAAAGTAAAGGGGATTGAATTTTTTTATCGCTTACCTTAAAGATACTTTTAGAAGGAACATCATAAATATGATAAATTCCTTTTGAAGATCGGCGATATATTTGTTCTAACTGACTAGAAAGTAAAATCCTGTTTTCATTTTCACTAAATGAATATCCTTGAAATGTAGATAAATCATTAAGAGAAGAACTAATTAATGTTCTTGCTTTTTTGCCAGTTTCATAAGTATAAATCTCTATATTAATAGCACCAGAAATAGCATCTTGCTCTATCACAGAATACTCATTTCCATTTTTCATAGAATGTAAAGATTGTAGCCCTTCCGTTCTAAAAGCTCCTCCCCAAATTTCTTTTAACGAAAGTTCTTTTACTTGTGCAGAAGCCACAAGTCCAATAAAAAGTGTAATTATAAAATACAATTTTGTAATTTTCATATCATAATTTTAGAGACTGCTGACGCAAATAATATTTAAAAAATCGGTGAAAAATACAACAATTGCTGTTAAATACCATAAAAACACAGGTGCATCCCTGTTTTTTTTTAACATATTATCAAAAAAATCAAAATTTGCCTATTTGAGGTATCACTTCTTAATCAATATACCAATACCTATTAAGAACATTAAAGAATAGTCATTTTTGATAAAACAGATCTTAAGCAATACTCCTTATTAAAAGAAATCAATAACACAAAAACAGTTTAGGCACATCAAAAACCGTTTAGCTATTCATATGACAAAACAGAATAGTATCTTTGACGCATTACAAATAAAAAATATAATGGCACCTGTAGTTTCTGGCTTCTCTAAACTCTCTAAAACCGACAAAATCAAATGGCTAGCAGAGCATCATTTTAATAATGATCAAAATGCAATAGACACTTTGGTAACCTACTGGAACTCTGATCATGGACTTCAACAGCTTCATGATGAATTTACCGAAAATACTATTTCCAACTACTACCTTCCTTTTTCGGTAGCTCCAAATTTTCTTATCAACGATAAGCGATATACACTACCCATGACTATCGAAGAAAGCTCTGTGGTAGCTGCAGCCAGCAAAGCTGCTAAATTCTGGCAAACTCGTGGTGGGTTTAAAGCAGAGGTTCTATCAACGATAAAAGTTGGTCAGGTTCATTTTACCTTTACAGGAAGTCCTAAAAAAGCACAACAATTCTTTTCTCTAATTAAGCCCGAACTATTTTCTTCTGTATCTCATATAACTGAAAATATGAAAAAGCGAGGAGGAGGAGTTATAGACATTGAACTTCGGGATAAAACTACAGAAATTGACAACTACTATCAACTGCATTGCACTTTTGAGACTGTAGACGCAATGGGAGCAAATTTCATCAATTCTTGTCTGGAACAATTTGCCAAAACAATACAATCAGAAGCAAAAAAACACAATGATTTTTCTAATACAGAAAAAGACATTGAGATCATTATGAGCATTCTTTCTAATTATGTGCCCCAATGTTTGGTAAAAGCCCATGTATCTTGCTCTATAAAAGACTTACCGCACACAAAGACACTTTCTTCAAGACAATATGCTGAAAAATTTGTAAGAGCAGTTCGTATAGCAGAAATAGAACCTTACCGAGCTGTTACGCACAATAAAGGTATTATGAATGGGATAGATGCAGTTGTATTGGCAACAGGAAACGACTTTAGAGCTATAGAAGCTGGAGCTCATGCATACGCCTCCCGAAATGGTAAATATGCCAGTCTCACTCATGCAGAAATCAAAGATGATACCTTTACGTTTTCTATCGAGCTTCCATTAGCTCTAGGAACTGTTGGAGGTTTAACATCTCTTCATCCTCTTGTAAAACTAGCATTACAACTGCTTGAAAGACCTAATGCCAGTAAACTAATGGAAATTACTGCCGTCGCAGGGCTTGCTCAAAACTTTGCAGCAATAAATTCGTTGATCACAACAGGAATTCAACAAGGACATATGAAAATGCACCTTATGAACATCCTAAACCAATTTAAAGCTACTGAAAGGGAAAAAGAACAACTTGTAAAATATTTTAAAACAAACGCGGTTACTCATAGCGAAGTAGTATCACAGATCGAAAAACTAAGAGGTTAAAAATGAAAACATCTTTTTACAGTCATGGCAAATTATTACTTACGGCAGAATACTTAGTTCTAGATGGAGTAAATGCATTAGCAATACCCACCAAAAAAGGACAATGGCTTATTATTGAAGAGTGTGAAGGCAACCAAATTACATGGCAAAGCCTGGATAACGAGGGTAACTGCTGGTTCAAAACTAATTTAACACCAGATGGCATAACTTTTCAACAAGCTGAGGGCTCCACTGACAAAAATGATATCGAAAACACGTTAATCAACATTCTTACTTGCGCAAAAGAGTTAAATCCTGATTTTCTTACTAAACAAAATGGCTACAAAATTGAAAGCAGATTAGAATTTAATCGCCAATGGGGACTGGGATCTTCTTCTACTCTTATTAACAATATTGCTCAATGGGCAAAAGTTGATGCTTTTACCTTACTCGAAAAAAGCTTTGGAGGCAGTGGGTATGATATTGCTTGCGCCCAACATGACTCTCCTATATTATACAAACGAAATGAAGGAAAGCCTGTAGTAACCATTGCAAATTTCAATCCCTCTTTTAAAGAATCCTTGTTTTTTATCTATTTAAACCAAAAGCAAGACAGCAAAGCCTCTATTAAACATTACCAATCACTACCTCTAAAACATTTTGATCAGGCAGAAGCAGCAGTAAATGAAATCACCTCTAAAATAGTAAACTGCTCTACATTAGCTGAGTTTACAGCATTAATTGATTTGCACGAAGAGGTTATTTCTAAAATTATTAAAACCCCTACTGTAAAATCCAGATTGTTCCAAGACTACAAAGGAAGTATCAAAAGTCTTGGTGGCTGGGGCGGAGATTTTATCCTGGTTACTGGGAGCACTTCAGAAATGTCTTATTTCAAAGAAAAAGGATATCTCACAATCATTCCTTATAGTAAAATGATTTTAGACTAACATACCCCAACTACTATATCTATCCCAACCAAAAGCTGTATCGAAAATTATAACACGCAGGAGTAAAACATTCAACACAGAAGCCTTTTTACTCTCTACGGTCATGATAGCCGTCAAATACAAAAAAACGCCAAAGCAAAATTTACACTTTTGCAACTACCCTAACCTACACAAACATCGTAGTTATTATAAATACTCAAAAAAAATAGGGTATTCCATTATTTAGATGTTGTAATACATATAGAAGATAATTTTATAAATCATTTTTCATATTTAACACACCAAATCCATATATCATGAATCTAAAAATTTTATTTTTCATATCATTTTACACATTTAGTAATTTAGCTTCCTCCCAATCTTTAACAAGCACCCTCAATTCGAATCGCACTATAATATATCAACCAAATTATTTCTCCCTTTACACTCCCACAACACCAAATTTCAAAAGTCCTAAAATTACATATTCCAACAGTTTCCTATTTCATCATAATATACCTCTTTACTTTTATGACCAATCAATCAATAACAGCATTATGTATCAAAATGCTAAATCCTTATCAAAAATCCAGAATAAACCTATTAAACCAATATATATGAACAGAGAAGAACCATGGAGCAACCCCTTAAATGCAACATCACTTGAAAACGCTTTTCAGAGTAATTCCGTACAATTTTCATTTGATATTTTGGATTTATTTATTTAACACCATTTATACTTTGAATTTACCGTAAAAGAAAAGCTCCCTGTTTATTAGTAAACAGGGAGCTTTTCTTTTATAACTTGTTTCTTTCTAAAATTGAATTACAATTCTAATGCTCTCGTTACATTATTATCCATTAGTAATTCTTCTGGGTTTTCTAAAGCCTCTTTTACCGCTACAAGAAATCCTACAGACTCTTTACCATCAATAATTCTATGGTCATAAGATAGTGCCACATACATAATTGGTGCGACTACTATTTGTCCATCTCTAACTATTGGTCGTTCTACAATATTATGCATTCCTAAGATAGCACTCTGTGGTGGATTAATAATTGGTGTAGAAAGCATACTTCCGAAAACACCTCCATTAGTAATAGTAAAAGTCCCTCCTGTCATTTCATCAACAGTAATCTGACCATCACGAGCTCTTATTGCCAATCGTTTTACTTCAGACTCAACTCCTCTAAAACTTAAATTCTCTGCATTACGAATTACAGGCACCATTAATCCTTTAGGTCCAGACACAGCAATACTAATATCCTGAAAATCGTAAGAAATCATTTCTTTACCATCTATCATAGAATTAACTGCAGGAAACAATTTTAAAGCCCTAACACATGCAAGGGTAAAGAAGGACATAAATCCTAAACTTACTCCATGTTTAGCCTTGAATGTTTCCTTATACTGGCTTCTCAAATCAAAAATAGGCTGCATATCTACCTCATTAAAAGTAGTCAACATTGCCGTTTCATTTTTTACCGAAACCAAGCGCTCTGCCACTTTACGGCGAAGCATTGATAATTTCTTTCTAGTTTCTCCTCTACCAGCAAGACCTGGAGTTCCCATTGATGGTTTAGCATCCAATGCGTCAGCTTTAGTAATACGTCCATCTCTACCAGTTCCAGATACCTGAGAAGCATCAATACCTTTTTCTGCAAGTACTTTCTTAGCAGCAGGAGAAGCTGATCCTGTAGCATATGTTTCTGTTTTGGCTGACACAGCAGCCGGAGCTTCTTCTTTTTTGCTTTCTACTTTTGGTGCTTCCTCTGCTGGTGCAGCTGCTCCTTCTGGTTTAGCAGCATCTGTATCAATAAGACATACTACCTGACCTACTGCTACAGCATCTCCTTCTTCAGCCTTAAGAGTAATAACTCCACTTGCTTCAGCAGGTAATTCTAGGGTTGCCTTATCACTATCAACCTCTGCAATTGCTTGATCTTTTTCAACATAATCACCAGTTTCTACAAGCCACTGAGCTATTTCTACTTCTGTTATAGATTCTCCCGGTGATGGGACTTTCATTTCTAAAGCCATAATTCTGAATTTATCCTTTATATAATTTCCTTTGGAAACTTCTAACTATATGTATTTACTATATTTATCTTCTTTGATTATTCTTTGTTTTATCAAATACATAATCAATTACTTCTTGATGTCTTCTTTTAGATCTGGTTGCACTACCCGCTGCAGGAGCACCATAAGGTCTTCTACTTGCAAATCTAAAGTTTTTTGCCTGATCATAGTTCATTAACATATGACTCAAAGCTCCCATATTACGAGGCTCTTCTTGTGCCCATATTACCTCATCTGCTTTATACTTAGCAATTATCTTATCCATTTCAGAAACTGGCAATGGGAATAATTGTTCAATTCTTACCAAAGCAACATCTTTTCTATCTAACTCCTCTTTTTCTGCTAATAAATCATAGTAGAATTTACCTGTACAAAAAACTAATGATTTTACATCTTTTGCTTTTGCATCAGGGTCATCCAATACCGCTTGAAAGCTTCCGTTAGCAAATTCTTCTACAGAAGAATATACTTTAGGGTGTCGTAATAGGCTTTTGGGTGTAAAAACGATTAAGGGCTTACGATACTTAGCTTTCATCTGTCTACGTAGCAAATGAAACATATTAGCAGGTGTTGATACATCTGCAACAAACATATTATCCTTTGCACAAAGCTGTAAATATCGTTCCATACGTGCAGAAGAATGTTCTGCTCCCTGACCTTCATAACCATGTGGCAACAACATCACCAGACCATTTTGTAATTTCCACTTATCTTCTGCTGAGGATATATATTGATCTAGCATAATCTGCGCTCCATTACCAAAATCTCCAAATTGAGCTTCCCAAATAGCCAATGTCTTAGGGCTAGCCATAGCATACCCATAATCAAAACCTAAGACACCATATTCTGACAATAATGAATTGTAGATATAAAAATCTCCCTGATTTCCTTTTAGGTTATTCAATAATAATATTTCTTCTTCGCTATCTTCTACCTTTACTACAGCATGTCTATGAGAAAATGTTCCTCGCTCTACATCCTGTCCACTCATTCTCACATCGTATCCTTCTTTTAATAAAGAGCCATAAGCCAGTAATTCTCCCATAGCCCAATCTAATTGATCAGTTTCAAAGAATCTTTTATGTCTATCATTAATTATTTTCTCAATTTTACGAAGGAACTTCTTATCAGAAGGAAGCTTAGTAATTACCTCTGCAATCTCGGTCAATTCATCTTTTGGATATGTGGTATCCACCACTTCCATCATTTTATCTTCCTGCACTCTCTCAAAGCCAGCCCACTCATCTTGCATAAACGGAGTAATCACTGTTTTTTCTTGCTTACGAGAATCTTCCAATTCTTCTTCGAGAGAAGCTTTATATTCTTTCTCTAGTTGAGCAACATAATCTGCTTCGATAACACCTTCAGAAATTAATTTTTCTGCATAAATATCTCGTGGATTTTTATGCTTAGAAATCGCTTTATATAATTTAGGCTGAGTAAAACGTGGTTCATCACCTTCGTTATGCCCGTATTTACGATATCCTAATAAATCTATAAATACATCTCGCCCAAAGTTCATTCTAAACTCTAATGCAAAATTAGTTGCATGAACCACTGCCTCGGCATCATCGGCATTAACATGCAAAACCGGAGACAAAGTTACCTTTCCTATATCAGTACAATATGTAGATGAACGTGCATCCAGGTAATTAGTAGTAAATCCAATCTGATTGTTTACTACTATATGAATTGTTCCTCCTGTTTTATACCCATCCAATTGTGCCATTTGCACAATTTCGTACACTAATCCTTGCCCAGCTACAGCTGCATCTCCATGAACTACAATAGGCAATACCTGAGAAATATCGTTTTTATAATGCTTATCCTGTTTAGCTCTTGTAATCCCTTCAACAACTGCTCCTACCGTTTCCAAATGTGATGGATTTGGAGCGATGTTCATATTAATAGCTTTTCCAGAATCAGATTCTCTTTTAGAGGTCCAACCCAAATGATATTTTACATCTCCATCAAATACAGCCTCTTCATAATCTTTACCATCAAATTCGCTAAAGATATCTTTAGGGCTTTTTCCAAAAATATTAGTCAGAGTACTTAAACGACCACGATGTGCCATCCCCATCACAAACTCTTTTACACCAAAGCCGGCTGCTTTTTCTACCAATGCATCGAGTGCTGGAATAAGAGACTCTCCTCCTTCGAGGGAAAATCGTTTTTGCCCAACATATTTGGTATGCAAGAAGCTTTCAAACGAAACTGCTTGATTTAATTTTTTAAGGATGTGTTTTTTCTGTTCTGCAGAAAATCTGGTTCTGTCAGTATTGAAATTAACCCTAGCCTGTATCCACTCTCGTTCTTCGGGATTACGAATATACATATACTCGATACCAACAGAATCACAATACACTTGCTCTAAGTGAACAACAATATTGCTTAGCGTATTTGGACCAATACCCACAATTTCTCCTGCATTAAACACTGTATTAAGATCGCTTTGACTTAATCCAAAATTTTCTAATGCCAAGGTAGGAGTATACTTCCTTCTATCTCTTACGGGGTTAGTTTTAGTGAATAAATGACCTCTGGTTCTGTAAGCATCTATTAGCTTCACTACCTGAAATTCTTTTTGAACGTTTTGAGGAACGGCTATGGTTTCTTCAGAGGAAGTATCAACATACATGGTTTCTCCTGATTCGCTACCACTTTCTAATCCAAAATCAAATCCCTGAAAAAATGCTCTCCAGCTGGGTTCTACACTATCGGGGCTTTGCAAATATTGATCATACAAATCTGCAAAAAATGCGGTATTAGCCGCATTTAAAAATGAATATTTATCCATAAGTAAGTATTCAACTGTCTTTTAAATAATAAAACGTCACAAAAATACAACAATTAGGGTATATTAAGTATCGAATTATCTATATTTATATTATAATTTTTTATAAAATTAACAATGAAAGTAAATGTTCGTCAAAATACCAAAATCTTGGTATTAGTTCTCTCAATTATTTTTTCCTTACAAAAAAGCAATGCTCAACAAGATGATTTTTGGTCTAATGTAAGTTTTGGAGGTAATCTAGGCATAGGAATAGGTAATGATACGTTTAGTGGAGTAATTGAACCGGCTGCAATTTATAATTTCAATGAGCAATTTTCTTTAGGAGCAGGCATAAGTTTTGGATACCTAGAATCTAACGATTATACAGCCACTAATTATGGAGGAAGAATTCTTGCTTTTTACAATCCTCTTCGCGAAATTCAACTTTCTATGGAGTTTCAGGAAATGGGGGTTTCTAGAACTTTTGAAATTGCATCCGCAGAAGATTTAAAAGAAAATTATTGGTACCCTGCGCTATTTTTTGGAGCGGGTTATCGTATTGGAAATGTAAATGTTGGTGTGCGTTACGATGTTCTGTATGACGAAGATAAAAGTATTTATGGCAGCGCATATGTGCCATTTATCGGAGTATTCTTCTGAAAATCATCATATTCCTTTAGATCAATTACTCCTACCACATATAAAAAATACAGCTGGGTTTATTCCTATAGCTAATAAGTTTTGTTTCGGCTTTTCGAAGTAATCTGTATTTATAATGTACATCATCTACATTATCCTTTAAACAACTACTCTTATTAAAATCTAAAGACTTAAAAAGATCGTTGTCCCATTCTGACAATTTCTCCATATGTTTTTTCTCATAACATCCTGCAGTAAGATAATTATCGAAAAATGTTCGGAATTCTGTTACCTCTAAGACTTTTTCAATCGATGAAGAGTTTTCATGGGCGCTTTTAAAAGAAAAAGTATTAAACCTAGTAATTTCAGAAACCACTGTTTGCAATCTTAGTGTATCATTTTCTATAAAATAGTACTCTAAGCTAACATCCGAATGCTGTTTGTATAGATGTTTTATAAGTTTTAATTTTTCATCTTTATAATAAAAATTAACACTCCCTGAAAAATATTCAGAACATTTATATCGTTTAAACACTTGTTTTATTAAGGTATCTTTTTTGGCTACAGCCTCTAAGAATACTTCATAAGAAGTATTTACTTCATTTTGAGATAACTCCTGACCATATGTAAAAGTCAAAAACAACAAGAAAAAAATACTATTATATAACTTCATTTGCTTTATGTCTTTATAGCTTATTTCTATACCATACTTTTTGCCACTCTCTCTTTAAAATGAGGTAGGTCGCATATTCTGCAATATCTACACTATCTTCTGACCTTAGATTCTTTATTTCAACCTCAGATACATCAACCGCATACAGCAAGTTAATATATTCGTTAAATGCATTTTGCAATTTTTCAATAAGCAAGCTTCCTATTTCAGGAAATAGTTCTTGAGGTTTTTTACTTTTAATAGTATAGTCAATACCTGCCCTATTCAAATCCTTTTGAACCTGAGCCATAAACTGAGGATAAAGATCTGAGTTACCAACCTCATCAATTAATTGTTTTGCTGTTGTAATACTGTATTTAGACACTTCTGTTCATTAATTTCTCTCCAAACAATTTTAACGCAGTTTTCTTATCTTCTGTGATAGAAAGGTTTTCCAAAACCGCAAATGCTTTTGCTGTATATTTTTCGATTTCTAATCGAGTTTGATCTTTTGCTCCTGTGGTTTCAAAAATATGCTTTACGGTATTTATTTTATCCGTAGGATTATCCGGATTTAAGGAGAACAACCCTTTTAGTTGTTTTTGTTCATCTTTATTACCGAATTCGAGCGCTTTTAAATACAAAATGGTTTTCTTATTCTCGATAATATCCCCACCTACTTGTTTCCCAAAAGTTTTTGGGTCACCAAAAGCATCAAGATAGTCGTCTTGTAGTTGAAATGCTAATCCCAACAATCTACCAAAATCATAAATCGAAGCCCTACAGTTTTCTGAGGCATTAGCTACAATAGCTCCCATTTTCATGGCGGCACCTACTAAAACTGCTGTTTTATACTCAATCATTTTGATGTATTCTGAAATCGTCACATCATCTCTGGTCTCAAAATCAATATCATATTGTTGCCCCTCACATACTTCTATCGCTGTCTTAGTAAATAAAGTAGCCAATTCTTTAAAAACATCACTCTTATAATTTTCAAACAATTGATATGCATTGATCAACATAGCATCTCCTGAGAGAATCCCTGTATTGATATCCCATTTTTCATGCACAGTCTCTTTACCTCTTCTAAGAGGAGCATCGTCCATAATATCATCATGAATCAAAGAGAAGTTATGAAAAATCTCTATAGCCAAAGCTGCATCCATAGCCTCTTTATAAGATCCGTCAAAAATCTCAGATGTCATTAAAACCAAAATTGGTCGTAATCGCTTACCTCCAAGATTAAGAATATAATTTATAGGTTCATAAAGATTTTTAGGTTCTTTATCTATAGTTTTTTGAGATAGATATTCTAAAAAATATCCTTGGTAATCAGAAATTGCTTGCACTGTAAATTTTTATGCTAAAGTAATTGAAACTTTTTAAAAATTAGGACTAATTATCATCCCTAGGTCTAAACTTTTACTATCTCAAATTATCTATTGTGTTAAAAAATTGTAAAACCTTGGAAACTTTTAGTGTTTTTAAAGTTTCCATATGTACATTTGACCCAAAACAAGCTACCCTTTTAATGAAAGACAAGATAATAGAAAAGGCTAATGACATGTTTCTAAATTTTGGTTTCAAGAGTGTCACTATGGATGATCTTGCTACAGAGATGGGGATTTCAAAGAAAACTATTTATACCCATTTTCAAAACAAAACAGAACTAATAATGGCCACTACCGACTATTTGTTTTGCAATATATCATGTGGAATCGATGCTATCGTGGAGCAAAAAACCGGACCTATAGAAGAACTATATGAGATTAAAGCTTTTGTGATGAAGCATCTAAAAGACGAAAAAACTTCTCCGCAATATCAACTTCAAAAATACTACCCCAAAATATACAAAACCTTAAAAGTTAAACAATTCGAACTGATGCAAGATTGTGTCATCGAAAACTTAGACCGAGGAATAAAAAAAGGGGTTTTTAGAAAAAATATAGACATTCAGTTTATTTCGAGAATATATTTTAATGGAATAATTGGGATAAAGGATCAGGAGATGTTTCCTATACATATATTTCCCATGACTCAACTTATGGCAGATTATCTAGAATATCACGTAAGGGGAATTGCAACAGAAAAAGGGTTAGAAATTTTAAACAATCTACTAATAAAAGAGTAATATAAACATGAGAAACAACCTTTGGTTAATCTGTCTGGGTTGGCTATTAACAACCACAATATCAGCACAACAACCACCAACAAGTTCTTCTTATTCCTTTACACTGGATGAGGCTATAGAATTTGCATTAGAAAACAGTTATCAATCAATTAACGCAAGAAGAGATGTAGCAAAAGCACTGAAAAGAAAATGGGAAACTACCGCAGATGGTCTTCCACAACTTAGTGCAGCTGTAGATTATCAAAATCGATTAAAACAACCTGTATCATTAATACCGGGAGAAGTAGCTGGTGGAGAACCGGGAACCTTTGTCCCTGTTGTTTTCGGAACCCGACAACAAGCATCAGCAACAGCAACGTTAAGTCAACTTATTTTTGATGGATCATATCTAGTTGGATTAGAAGCAGCAAAAAGTTTTCTTCAGTATAATAATGATGTTGAAGAAAAAACACAACTCGAAGTTCGAAAAGGAGTAATCAATGCTTATGGTAGTGTATTGGTAGCGCAAGAAAGTGTGAAGATTCTTCAAAATAATGTATCCACTTTGGAGAAAAATTACTTGGAAACAAAAAAGATTTTTGAAAATGGTCTGGCGGAAGAAGAAGATGTAGAACAGCTACAAATCACTCTGCTACAAATTACTAATCAGCTTAGTAATGCAGAACGTTTAGAAAAAATCTCTATGCAAATGTTTAATCTAACACTGGGTGTGCCTGTAGACTCCAACATTGTGCTTTCTGATAACCTGGATGGTCTGGCATTAAAAAACATGGAGCAGTCTGTTATTGGCAAACCCTTTATTATGGAGAACAATATAGACTACAGGTTGGCTTATCTCGTTACCGAGCAAAGAAGATTAGAACTAAAATTAGAAAAAAGCCGGGCGCTACCTTCTTTATCTGCTTTTGTTAACTATGGTACTCAGGCCAATAGCAATTCTTTTACTTTTCTGGATAGCGATCAGCGATGGTTTCAGTCTTCTATTTTAGGAGCTAGTCTTAATATTCCTATTTTTAGTTCATTAAAAAGAAGTGCCAGAACGCAACAGGCTCGAATAGCTGATGAACAATCAAGAACAGATCTTCTTAGAACACAACGAGAAATCCAGCTTCAATACGATACCGCTATAAGTGATTATAAGTTTTCTATAGAAAGTTATGACACCTCAAAACAAAACCTTGCGCTTGCAGAGCGAATCGAGAAAAAAAATCAAATTAAATATACCGAAGGTCTTGCCTCTAGTTTTGAATTAAGGCAAGCACAATTGCAATTATACTCTTCGCAAAACGAAGTGTTAAATGCCATGCTTACTATTATCAATAAAAAAGCAGAACTAGAAACGATTTTAAACACACCAAACAATAAGTAACCATATTATGAAAAAGATACTTACCATATTATCTATATCACTTCTTATCATTTCATGTGGACAAAACAACAACAAGTCTATTGATAAAATTATAGAAGAAGGTAATTTACAAGACCTACGTACCAAACGAACAGAAATCGTGGCAGAGCAACAAGCGGTTGCCAATCAATTGAAACAATTAGATGATGCTATTGCTAAGTTGGATTCTGTAAAAAAACTGCCTTTGGTCACTACAATTATGGCAAAAGACACTTTGTTTAATCATTACCTCGAATTACAAGGAAATGTTGAAACCAAGAAGAATATAGTTCTATATCCAGAAATGAGTGGAATTCTTACCCGAGTATATGTCAAAAAAGGACAAAAAGTATCCAGAGGTCAGTTACTGGCTAGAATTGATGATGGTGGGTTAAGCCAACAATTATCCCAGGTAGAAGTACAAGCGCAACTTGCCAAAACTACTTTTGATCGTCAAAAAAGACTTTGGGATCAGAAAATAGGTTCTGAAATCCAGTTTCTGGAAGCAAAAACAAATTTTGAAGCACAACAAAATGTAGTAAATCAGATAAAGCGTCAACTGGCAAAAACTACAATAACTGCTCCTTTTTCTGGAGTTATTGATGATATCATAACTGAGCAGGGAAGCGTTGTTTCTCCAGGGCAAACACCGGTAATACGTATCGTTAACCTAGATGACATGTATATAGAAACAGAAGTACCAGAACGATATATCACAAATATCACAAAGGGTAAAGACGTAGAAGTGTATTTTCCTGTTCTAGGGCAAACAATCAGTACCAAAATTCGTCAGGTAGGAAACTATATCAATCCAAACAACAGATCTTTTACAGTAGAAGTTAGTATCCCTTCTAAGGGAGGTACTATAAAACCTAACCTTACTGCAAAAGTAAAAATCAATGATTACACTAACACAAAAGCCATATTGATCCCTCAAAGTATCATCTCAGAAAATGCAGAAGGAGACCAATATACCTACGTAACTTCTGACAAGGATTCCCAGAATATAGCTCAAGCCCGAAGAGTAATCGTAAAAACCGGAAAAACGCAAGGAGACTTGATAGAGGTTGTTGAAGGTATCAATAATGGCGATGCGATTATTAGTGAAGGTGCCAGAAGTGTAAAAGATGGTCAGAAAGTTAAAATTTTAAACTAACAATCTATGGAAGTTAATAAGAAAAAGGTAGATAAGGAATTTGGATTATCGTCCTGGGCGATAAACAATCCCACTACTATCTATGTAATGATCGGGATTTTTCTGGTCCTGGGGCTTTCTGCATATTTTTCTATGCCCAGAGAAAATTTCCCTGAGATTAATGAAACCAAAATATATATAAGTGTTCCCTATCCCGGGAATACTGCAGAAGATATAGAGCGTCTGATCATAGACCCTCTAGAGGACAAATTAAAGAATGTAAGTAATGTAGTAGAGATTCTTTCTACCTCGCAAGAAGATTATGGTATTATAACAGTAGAGTTTGATGAAGAACTCTCTGTACCTGCTGCCAAGCAAAAGGTAAAAGACGAAGTAGATTCTGAAAAAGCAAATGAAGATTGGCCTACTTTTAATGGAGCCAAGGTAGAACCTAATGTTTTTGATTTGAGTATTTCTGAAGAGACTCCTATTATGAACATTAATATTGCTGGTGATTACCCTGTTGATAAACTAAAAGAATTCGCTGAGTACTTAGAAGATGAAATTGAGGATTTACCAGAGATCAAAAAAGCAGATATTCGTGGGGCTCAGGAAAAAGAAATAGAAGTTGCGGTAGATGTATACAAAATGATGGCTGCCCAAGTGAGCTTTGATAATGTCATCAACACTATACGTAACGGAAATGTTACTATGTCTGCAGGAAATATGATTGCAAGTGGACAACGACGTACCATAAGAATACTAGGAGAAATCGAAAAACCTTCTCAACTTGATGGTTTTGTAGTAAAATCTGACAATGGAGCTGTATATCTGCGAGATATTGCAGAAGTAAGCTTTAAGGAAGAGGACAAAACTACCTATGCCAGAGAGTTTGGTCATAATGTAGTGATGCTAGATGTAAAGAAACGATCAGGAAAAAACATGATCGAAGCTGTAGAGAAAATAAATGTAATTCTCGATGATGCCAAAGAAAATGTGTTCCCGCAAGATCTGCAAGTTACTGTTGCCAATGATCAATCAGAAAAAACAAACAATCAGGTAAGTGATCTTGTTAATAATATCATCTTTGGTATCATACTGGTTGTGGGGGTATTAATGTTCTTTTTAGGATTTAGAAATGCCTTATTCGTTGGTTTTGCTATCCCGATGTCTATGTTTATGTCATTTATGATCTTATCGGCACTTGGTTATACGATGAATACAATGATTCTTTTTGCCTTAATTATGGGGTTAGGCATGCTGGTAGATAATGGTATTGTAGTAGTAGAAAACGTATATCGATTGATGGAAGAAGAAGGCATGTCTAGAATTCAGGCTGCCAAAAAAGGTATTGGCGAGATTGCCTATCCTATAATCATTTCGACAGCGACCACGGTTGCCGCATTTATACCATTAGGAATGTGGCCGGGAGTAATGGGACAGTTTATGATTTATTTCCCGATTACACTATCGGTTGTATTAGGGTCTTCTTTATTTGTAGCCATCTTTATCAACTCTATGCTAGTTTCACAATTTATGGAAGTTGGTGAAAAAGTACTAACCGTAAAACAGTTGATACGATTAAGTCTTATTCTTGTTGGGATTGGAGTTTTTATATTAATTTTTGGAGGAGCTGTTAGCGGACTAGGAAGTCTTATGATTTTTACCGCAGCTATGTTCTGGGTTTATAAATATGTATTGAAAAAAGCGGCAACTTTCTTTCAGAACAAAATTCTGGCATGGTTAGAAAACCAATATAAGCGCTTTTTATCTATGGCATTAAAAGGCTGGAGAATCTATGCTTTTACCATTGGAACTTTTGTTTTACTAATTGTTGTATTTGTCATGTTTTTTGGTTCGATGATGAGTCAACGTACTAAAGTAGAATTTTTCCCGGACAATAAGCCAAATCAAATTGTAGTCTATGTAGAATACTCACAAGGTACCGATATAGAAAAAACCAATGCGATCACCAAAGAAATTGAACAACGTGTATATGCTGTGGTTAATGACTCAGAATATATCGAAGGTCAGAATCACAATTTCCTTGTAGAATCAGCAGTCTCTCAGGTAGGAGAAGGAGCAGGAAACCCACAGACAGATGGAGGGAGTAATGCCGAGATGCCTCACAAAGCTAAGATTACGGCTACCATGAGGGAGTTTAAATACCGAAAAGGAAAAGATTCTGAATTACTACGCCAAAAGGTTCAGGAATCTCTAAAAGGGATCTATCCCGGGGTAGCAATCTCGGTTGAGAAAGATCCCGTTGGTCCTCCTGCAGGATATCCTATTAATATTGAAATCGAAGGTCCTGATTATGACGAGTTGATTAATATCGCAGAACAAATGCGTAACTTTATTAATGAAAAAAATATTCCTGGTATCGAGGAGCTAAAAATCGATGTTAATAAAGGTAAACCTGCTATGCAAGTGGTTGTAGATCGCGAAAAAGCAGGAGAATTAGGTGTCGCGGCAGGACAGGTAGGAAATCAATTGCGCCGTTCGATCTTTGGAGAAAAAGCAGGGGTGTATAAAAAGGATGGAGAAGATTATGATATCTATGTTCGCTTTAATAAAGAAAACAGATATAATACCAGTGCCTTATTTAATCAAAACATCACTTTTAAAGATCAGAACACAGGAAAAATTATCGAAATACCCGTTTCTACTGTAGCTAGGCAAAAAAACACCTCTTCGTTTAGTGCCATAAAACATAAAGATACTAAGAGAGTAGTAACCGTATACTCTGGTCTACAACCAGGATATACAGATGCAGGAGCAATTGTATCGCAGATACAAACTGAGATGGCTAGTTTTATAACTCTACCTAGAGGAGTGAAAATTGATTATACCGGTCAGATAGAAGAGCAAGGCAAACAAATGTCTTTCTTAATGGGGGCATTTTTCTCTGGTCTAGGACTTATTATGCTGATTCTTATTTTTCAGTTTAGTTCTATCTCTAAGCCTACCATTATTATGATTGCTATTTTCTTAAGTTTTATAGGTGTCTTTGGAGGAATCTTGGTAACAGGAGCTTCTTTTGTAATTATGATGACCATGATGGGTATTATCTCCTTGGCTGGGATTGTAGTTAATAATGGAGTAGTTCTTCTCGATTATACACAATTACTGATTGATCGTAAAAAGGTAGAGCTTGGTGTACTAGAAAATGAATTACTACCAAATGAA
The DNA here is from genome assembly GCF_002895435.1 of Aquimarina sediminis. Classification (GTDB taxonomy): domain Bacteria; phylum Bacteroidota; class Bacteroidia; order Flavobacteriales; family Flavobacteriaceae; genus Aquimarina; species Aquimarina sediminis. The sequence goes on along the minus strand of NZ_POYJ01000003.1, from coordinate 256,917 downwards.
GAAGTAAAAAAATTAATCATCAAAGGAGGTAAAGCTCGTTTGAGACCTGTATTACTTACTGCAATTACTACAGTACTGGGATTAATTCCACTAGCGATAGGATTTAATCTGGATTTCTTCTCGTTATTTAGTTCTGGGGATCCAAAAATATACCTGGGAGGAGATAATGTGATTTTCTGGGGACCACTAGCATGGACTGTTATATATGGATTAATTATAGCTACCTTCTTAACTTTAATAATTGTACCATGTCTATTCTTTATTGTACATCGTATTAAAGTAAGATTTAGTAAAAAGAAAGTTGCGGAAGTATCCGTAGCTCCTGCGACAATATAATGAATTGTAAAATTGATTAGAAAAACGTCACACCAAGGTGTGGCGTTTTTGTTTTATATTATTTCCGGTCTCTTGCTCCTTACCCTTTTTCTCAGATGATAGGTGATCGATATCGACAACAAGTATCTACAGTACAATACACACCTACATAGCTGCAAGAACGATCTACAGCACTACAATACGCACCTACATCGCTGCAAGAACCATCTACAGTACTACAATACGCATCTACATCGCTGCAAGAACCATCTACGGTGCTACAATACGCATCTACATCACTGCAAGAACCATCTACAGTACTACAATACGCACCTACATCGCTGCAAGAACTATCTGCAAAAAATCATAGGTCATTTTTTTTAATATCCCAATGCATTATATTTACAATAGAGGAAATCACTATACTAAATCTCGACCATTGATAGATATAAGAGATATAGAAGCTTGTAAGTAATAAAACAATAATTATGATTGAAAATAAAGTAAAAGGATTAGGTGAAATTGTTTTACGAGTTAATGACATGGATAAAATGAAACAGTTTTATCAAAATATCGTGGGCTTAGAACTTTTTAATGAAACAAAAGATTTTACTTTTTTCAAGATTGCAGAAGGCTATAATGGGCATACCCAAGTACTAGCATTATTTGCCAAAACTAATGCAGATGCTTTTGATAAGGTACGAGATGATATAAAACAACAACATACCAGCTTACATCATTTTGCTTTAGAGATTGACAAAAAGGATTATTCAGATGTTCTCGAACGACTACAATCTTTGGATATAGACTGTGTAGAAGAATATTTTGAATGGGTACAATGGAAATCTATTTTTATAAAAGACCCAGAGGGAAATATTGTAGAGTTTGTGTGTTATAATAATAAAAATGAATAAATGATAGGTTTAGAAACAGATAGATTGATTTTCAGACAGTGGATCAAAAATGATTTTGATGCTGTCGCAGCCTTTTATAGTGATGAAAAAAATGCAAAATATGTAGGAAATGTAAAAACCGCTGAAGAAGCCTGGAGATTAATGGCTACCTATATAGGACATTATGAGTTAAATGGTTTTTCTTACTTGGCAATAGAAGAAAAAGAATCACATCAATTAATTGGAACGGTCGGATTATGGAAATCAGATCCTTGGCCCGAACCCGAACTTGGATATTGGTTACTTCCTAAAGCACAGGGAAAAGGATTTGGCGTAGAGGCAGGACTTGCTGTAAAAAAATATGCTTTAAACACTTTGAAATTGCCGTCATTAGTCAGTTATATAGATCCTAGCAATACAGCATCAGTGTCACTAGCAAAACGCCTTGGAGCCACATATGACAAAACTATTCATCTATTAGATTTTGGTCCACATGATGTTTACAGGTACAAGTAATTAGTGTAATTTTTATTTTAGGCACCCTTACTATCCAAGCCTGATCATTATAAAGAACATTAATGAGCTACCAAAAAAAGGCATCAAAATACAGAAGTATCTTAATGCCTTACTAAACAACAATAAAAAAAACTTGGGTTACTCTACTTGTCGAGTCTTTTAATAATATGATCAATACATCCTGTATTTATATCCCCAGGCTACAATGATAATTTCCTGGGGTTATTTTACCAGATCTGATGTAATATACTGATCGATATTTCATATATTTCTTTGCGGCATTACACCGTCATCAATGAATTAGATATTTTTACAAGACGTCCCTTAAGATCAAATATGCCTAGTATTTGATCCTCCCCTTTTACAGCAAAAACATTATTATCTGTTAATCTTACATCAAACCCTTTTTGTTGTAAATAATGGTAAAGCGCATGTTTATGAGAACATTCTATAGTAGCTATCATTTTTGTAAAATTAGAAATGATTAGAGAGGTGTCTTGTAACGCTTTTGTATCCAACACTTCCGTTTTTATCAACACATATACTTTCAATCCTTTAAAGCTTAATTGACAATAGCAGCTAGAGTTGGTTAGTGCGCTAGCTAATGCTCCATAAAAATGCCCCGGATCTTCATTACAATCTATTTTTGAAGTGTAAAAATCTTCAATATCTTTTTCGTTTCCTATATCTTTAAGCTCTATAGCCGTTTTTAATAAACGTTCAGGAATTCCACTTTGTTTATTTCCCCATGCCCATAACCATGATTTTTCTTTTTCTGAATAAGTAGCCAACATTTGTACAGGAAATTCCTGCTCTCCAAAAGTCACCGTTCCTGTTGCCATATTAAATTCCCAAGAGGACTCTCCTACCATATCTGCAAAAAGGCATTGTTTCTCATATGATAAAGCCAAATATTGGTTATGTAGCTCATCTATACTAACTGTTTTTTCTTCTTGAGAAGCTAACGTTTCGCGTATTGCTGGACTAACTTCTTCTAGGTTATTTTCTAAAAGAGTAACTATTTGTTTCGTTCGATCTTCGATTTTATCTGCATTTAGAATTGGACTATGATCTATAGTCAGTACTCCATTGCTAAAAGTGATTGCTTTTTCTGGATTATGGTAGTTATCATTATTTATGATAGTTACTTTTTTTAGTCCATCTTTTAACAACTCTTGTCCTAACTTATCAATACAAATAGTATTAAATGCTTCAAGTATCGGTAAAAAATAAATTTTTGGGAAGCTATCATGATATAAATGGGAAAAACGATCCTCTATTAGGGTATCCCACGCGACCTCTAATACCACATCAAAACCTGCAGCTTTGTTAATTCTATTTTTTAACTCTTGGAATTGCTCATTCTTAAATTCTTGAATAGCACTTTTTTCTTTTCCCCCCATACTTTTGTGCAGTATCTTTTATATGCTTTTTTGTATTTGTATTTTTTATTATGACTTGTTACAGTACTTTTTTAATCAATATGTTTATACATTGTATTTATCACCAAAATCATACTAGGTTACTCTAACACGATAGCATTGTATTTCTCGTCTCATTGGCTATGGTTGCTGTAGACAAAGGTTGCCTTATTGTTATTGCAATAATACTATTGGTTGAGAAATAGGTAATCCCGTTTTGAGGTTGATCAAAACAAATATTGTATCCTTGTTTTTCATTTAGAGCGATATCTATAATACTTCCTTCGAGATACAAACCACTTGCTAAAGAAACTCCAACTACTACACGAAACTTACTGGTGTATGCAAGATGTGTTATCTCTGCTATCGATTGTGTTCTGAATTCTTTTAGGTATTCATTTTCCATTTTGTTTAGTATTAAGGCAATTGCAGAAATACTGTTTATGATATTACGTTTCTACAATTGAGGTTATAGATATATTTACTATTAATTACAAAGCATTTTCTAGAATTTGCTGCAATACTTCTACACGCTGATCTACCTGATCTGCATTAAGTACTGGGCTAAAATCGACAGTAAGAATTCCATCTATAAAACTGTATGCTCTTTCTGGATTATGATGATCACTGGTGTTACAAATCACAATTTTTTTAAGACCTTCAGTAAGTGCTTCTTTACCTAACTCATCTTGTGTAATGGCTTTGAACGAATTGATAAGAGGTAGAAAATAAATCTTTGGATACGTCTCATTATATAGGTGCATAAATCTATCTTCAAAAAGAGCATTCCATTCTATCTCCATAGGAATTTCAAACCCCAGTACTTGATCAATTTCTCCTTTTAATACAGGAAATTTTTCTTCTTGAAATGCTTTAGTGAATCTTTTTTCTTTAAGTCCCATACTTTACTTCTTTTTTGTTTTTGATAAAAGGTTCATTCACGCTGTCAAAACCTTGTTTATAATTATACTTCAAATGTAGAGCGATATGCTGTGTAGCAGAACCCCCTTTATAGTGAATTTTGCTACCCCTGAAAAAAGGGGGGAATACGAGTAGCGGTTACTATATGCAGTAATATCATGTACCCTATAAAACAAGAAACCGACCTAAGATCATCAAGTAATGAGTGTAACAAGAAGAGATACTTTACCACATCAACAAAAAAGAGGGGCGTAAATGCCCCTCTACTCATCAACCATACTAAAACTACTTAGCCTTCCTAAGAAGATTTTGATTTGGAATAAAAAATAAATTAACTCAAGCCGTTTTTTGCTATCGGCAAAATATTAATATGGTCGAAACGGTAACTTCATAAAAAATGATATTAATTAATGGTTTTGGTTGTACTACTTAATCTTACAAACATTAAAAAAATCCTTTCTTTGTAAGATCTTGTTTTGGGGTAATTTATGCCAATTCACTGAATCGGGTCATTATCCTTTTCTATAAATTTATCGAGGCAAAACTAATAGTATGGGGCTCCTTTTCTAAATTAATATGGTGTACCTTATCATTTATTTGGTGAGCTATTGATTATTGATGGTGAGCATAAATAATCAGGATTTTGAGCTAAGTTATCTTATTATATTTACGCCAATTCTGATATAACTTATCTTTTAAAGAGACAATAACTCTTGTCATTTTTTATCTCTTTACTTTATTAGAATAATGCTTATATCAGTTTGTAGCGGTATATCTTTGGCTAATAAAGAAAAGCGAAGCATTAACAATCATAATTTGTAAATTGATGAATTCTATTTCATTCGAAAATAGTATTAATTTAACGGTATTTTGATTCCAGAAAGAAAATAATCCGGATTATCTGTGCCAAATGCCATATAGATATATAGCGTTTCGTTTTTTATAATTGGTGATGCAAAAGCACCCAAATGATCCCAAGCCCAATCATAAATAGGGTATTTGTTATGTAACTGTACAGGATTTATCAATAATGGACTTCTGCTATCATGGTTCCACTTGTTTCCATTCCAGTTCATTAAGCCATATTCTCTATTATTTGAGGTTAAATAATTTGAAGCCATTTCTTCACTACCTAGTAATATATATAATTCTGAATTGTACTTAATATATGATGCATCGTCAGCTTTACCTCTTAAGTAACCAGTACTATTAGTCCCTTTATGTATTAATCTAGAAGATATAATACTGTTATTAAATTCTAAGGCATCAAATAGATCAGTAGTAATTACTTCATGAATTTCTCTATCTACAAAATTTGAATTTCTTCTATGAAAAAGTATTCTGAATTTATTTTCGAATTTTGTTAAAGCTAAGGGGAAACTATTTTGATTTTCTCCATGCCATTCAGGAATCATAATTTCTTTTGGTTGTTGTATAATATTAAGATTTTCATCTATAATCATATATGCAGAAGTATAATTATTATTTGGTAATTGTACCCCGAGTAAAACTAGAAAATTTCCATTTTCTAGTTTGTATGGGTTATCAGTAGAGAATACATTTCCATTTGTTTTTGCAAATGGTATCATATTGGTGCTTAAAATTTTCTCATCGTGAAAAGTCCAATCTTCTAAATTATCACTAGTTGCATAATAAATACTCCTTTTTCTGTGAAATCCAAAAACCACAGGCGTTAAGAGGATATAGGTTCCATCAGATTTTTCAATAATACCTCCTGGTTGAATGTAATTAAAAATTCCTTCAGTAACATTAGTTGGATAAGGATTAAACAGTGGACGATCCTTTATAATACTATAATTAATAAAAGGGTTAAAAAACTCTATTTTAGCACCTACATTTTTATTTAAGGTCCCTAAAAAAGTTTCTCCTAAAGTAATCCAGCCATTGTTCAAATCTACATTTTCAACTTCAATCACAGTTGAAGCTTCACTACCTTGAATTACAAACCAACTTTGACCACTCTCGGTCTGAATCAATAGGTTTTCTAAATTAGAATAGTTGGTTTTGATTCGGTTGTTATTCTCATCATATTCTATTATACTTATGGGGTTTTCTCTCTCTATGTTATTGAATTTATCAGAAATTAAAGCATTGGAAAAAAGAAAATTAAGGCTTCCTTTTTGAAAAACTTCTTCTGAACCAGTCTCGGTTTCATTATTTTCTATCAATTTTGAATCGTCATTACTACAAGAAGTGATATGGGAAATTATAAAAACTAGTAAAAGTGTTTTTTTCATATGATAAACAAAAAGTACGGTTTGAGAGAATTTGCTACAAAAAAAAGAGGAGCTATTATACTCCTCTTCTAATTGAACCATGTTTAATTAATTTGTTTTACTAAGTCTAAACCCAGAATCATTGTATACACAATCAACATACACTTATTTCTGTTGAAAAATCAAATATGGTTATGGTTTTAAATACTAATTAGTATGCAGAAATAATATTACTTAACAATCTTAGCAGTGATATCAAGTTTTGCTGGTTCTAATAAGTCATCTATTTCTTCATGATATCTTATTCTAGGATAAAAAACTGCGGTTGTTTTGTAAGTTGTGGCTGGGTAAGTGTCTCCTTTTACAGTTACATTTACATTGGCACTATTTCCTGGTATCATTCCTACACTAGGCAATTCTCTTCTTATTCTAATCGCTCTTACAGGAGGTGCTGGATCTTGATTTTCCTCGGCATCTGCTTTGCCATAAACGAGCATATGATTTCCTTGATTTGTCCATTTTGTAACCTCAAAAGTTTGAGAAGCTCCTTCTGTTACGTCTGGTGTTGTTACAGATACTGTTTCTACTTTAAGAGGGTTTTTTACATCTACAATAACCGTAGTTGTTCTAAACTGATCATTATCACGATCTTTAACCTCTAAAATAAAAGATTTAGGGTATTTAAAGTCTATACTTTGGCCTTCTACTGGATATTCTGTACCGGCACCAGGTGTTTGCGAAGAATCCTGATAATAATACAGTTTTGTGCCATCATAAGTAATTGTTGGGATTAAATCTGTAAAATCTGTTCCTACAGGCACAAATATATATAGTTTATCTAACCCGGTGTCTTCAATAATTCTAGACATTTCTATATCACTTGGCAAGCTTGGATTTTTACTTTTTTCGAATTTAAATCCTGTTATTTTCAAAGTTTCCGGCTCGGGCACTACCTCTCTAATAATACTTACGTTATAGTGTAATAGCTCTTCTTTTTTGCCTAGTGCATTCATAATGGTATACACATTTACTTTTCCGTCGACGTATGATAACTGTACATCGTTACTAGGAGAAATCTCGAACTTACTTAAATTAAGCTCTGAAGATGTAATTGCCGCTCGTATTGCGTCTAAGGTTATCGTGGCAGGTACAGTAATTTTTATCTCGCCATATTTTACTTCTTTATTGTCTGTGATCTCAGGATCTACAATATCTATTGCTGTAGGGTTTATCCCGAATAATGGGAAGGCAGAAAGTTTTCCTTCGTCTATTTTTATTTCTTCTACAGTTGTATTTCCTGGATTCACAATAGGTGTATCATCATCAGAACTACAGGCTGTGATAAGGCTAATAGCTATGATAGCACTTCCTGTTTTTAATAATTTAATTACGTTTCTCATTCCTTATTTTTCTCTGTTTTCTTATTTAGACAAAATTAATATAATGAGATTCTGCATCTAAATTAATTGGGTATATTTTATGATTTTTTTGGTGAATTGACCCAAAAAAAGGGTAAGGAGATTGTATTCAATCTCTTAGTTACATTATCATATCAAATTTGATGGTATAGCAGGCTCCAGGATTAGAATCAATCTCTACAGTACCTTTAATTTGTCTGGTAAGTCCTTGTATAAGTTGCATCCCCAAAGACTGGCTATTTTCCATTTCAAAATTTTCGGGAAAACCAACTCCAGAGTCTTTTACCATAAGTACACAGGTGTCTTCATTTTTAGAAGCTTCTATACTAATATGACCACTTGCATCTTCTTCAAAGGCGTATTTAATACTATTCGCAATAATCTCGTTAACAATCAACCCACAAGGAACCAGATAGTCCATATCCAGATTAATATTATCTACATCTGTGCTAATTGTAATATTTTGCTGTGATAGGTCATAGCTTGTTTTAAAATAATTCAATAAGTTATCCAAATATGTTCCCAGATTAATTAATGATAAATCATTTGACTTATACAATCTCTCGTGAATTATGGCCATTGCTTGTATTTTATTTTGAATTTCCTGTAAGATTTCTACAGATGATTTATGGTCTCCAAACTTATATTGTAGGCGTAGTAAGCTCGAGACTATCTGTAAATTATTTTTCACTCTATGATGTACTTCTTTTAACAATATTTCGCGGTCTTTAAGAGTTTGCGATATTTCCTTGTTTTTTTCGGCAAGTACTCCATTGGTTCTCTGCTTATTCCTATAGCCATACAACAATGTTAATAGTATTATTGATAATGCAAATAATCCTATTATTAATAAAATCCGAGTAATTCTATGGCTCTTGTTTTCAAGAGCTTTTATTTTATTCTCATTGATCAATAGTTGCACTTCTCTTTCCTTACTTTCGATATCAAATTTTGCTTGTACCTCTTTAAGCTCTTTCTTCTTTTCTTCATTGAACAAAGAGTCTTTTACGATGTTATATTTTAATAGATACTCATATCCTTTTTGATAATCCTTTTGCCTTCTATAATACCCTTGAAGGGATTCGTATACTTTGGATAATTGCGGTAATGCTTTTGTCTCTATGGCAGTAGATAGCGCTTCATCATAATGGGATATGGCTGCAATGGTATCTCCTAATTTTTCATAAATATCGGCCAACCTAAGGTATTCGATAGCATTTTCGTAAACCTCTCCTGTTTCTAGTCTTAGTTTAAGAGATTTTTTTGCATATACTAACGCCTCTTGTAATTTATTTTCTTCTACAGCTATTGCAGATAAATTACTCAACCCCGTCATAATGGTTGGAGGAATATTAGTTTTTTCTGCAATCTCAATGGATTCCTTTATTACCTTTTTTGCCTTTTCAAAATTCTTTTGGCGCATATATACTTCGGCAACAGCTATCATAATTCCGGTTCTGTACTCAATATCGCCAATCTTTTCTGATAGTTTTAATGCTTTATTATAATACAATAAAGCATTCTCATCATCTTTTAATTTTAAGGAGTATAGTGAACCTACATTTTCCAAGGCACCAATTTGCAATCCTCTTTCATTACTTGCTTCATATATATTTGCAGCTTTTAAATATTCATCTAGGGCTTGATGATAATTTCCCATTTTTACATAAACCAATCCTATACTTTGGTGACTTTTAGCAACCCCCTGTTCATAACGTAACCCTTTGGCTATTTCCATTGTTTTATTATAATAAAACAATGCTTGCTCAAATTCAGACCTTCCATTACACAGTCTTCCTAGAATAAAGTAGAAATACCCTATGTTTTTAGAATTCTCGTCTTCTAACAACTCTAATCCTTGGTGTGCATACCCAAGGGCTCTAGCGGGGTCAGAATCACTAAGCTCTAGTGCTAACTGTTGAAGTATCCCCACCTTTTCTTGTTTTGAGGCGGTTTTTAATCTTTTTATTAAAGTATCTGTTTGACTTATTAATGAAATACAAGAGAAGAAAAAAAACAGACTTGTATACCTCTTCAAAAAGCGCGCAACTCTTTGCATACTACAAAATATCTAATCGTTCTAAAAGTTGACTTTTATAAGCTTTACTGACGGGGATACTTTTATTACCTACATAAACAAATCTATTTTCTATTTTATCTATCTTTTCTAGAGCAACCATATAGGATCTATGAATTCTCAGGAATTTGTCTTGCGGCATTTTTTCGTAAAACTCTTTTAAAAACATATTCACGACCACTTTTTTATTCTTAGTGATGATTTGAGTATAATTGTCCATGGCTTCTACCCATAAGATATCACTCATTTTTACTTTTATAAGTTGTGATTTATCTTTAATAAATAAAGTATCACCCAACTTGTTATTGGTTATTGAGGTTTCTTCTCTTTTATTCTCTACTTGTTTTTGTAAAGCTATTTGTAGGGCAAAAGACAGTTCTTTTATTTTAAAAGGTTTAAGTAAAAAGCCAAAAGGCTTCGTCTGCAAAGCGTCTTTAAAAGTAGTATCATCACCATAAGCGGTAAGAAAAACAACTGGAATTTTATATTTCTGGTAGATTTCTTCTGCAGTCTCAATACCATTTTTATCACCAGAAATATTAACATCCATCACTACGACATCCATGATAGTTTCTGATGCATATTTCATAGCTTCTGTATAACTACTCGCAATTCCAACCACAAAATACTCTAACTTTTCTAAGCTGATTTTTATATCTAATGCAATTGAAAACTCATCTTCTACTATTAATACCTTTCTGTTTTTTACCATAAAAAGACTCTCTTAACGTTTGTTACTCAAGCTATCCAAATACAAACTCGATAAACACAAAAAAAGTATTACTGTTTTCTAAAAATCGATAAAATTGCCTGTCCTATATTTTGTTTTTTCAATTCGTTTAATGGTGCGAAACTAGACCAGAAAGAAACTTTTACAAAAATAACTTGGTCAAGGGTGTCGATTTATTGGTGAATGGCACCAAAAGGAGGGTAGAATAATTTTATAGACTTCAAACAACTTGAATGATCAGAAAACTATCTATAGAATTTTCTTTTTGGTAAAAACCAAATAGTAAAAAGGCATAATATTCGCTTTTTTCACAAAACCTTTCTTATAACTCTCCATATTTTGAGCCCTTCAGACAACATCAATATAATGCACTAACAATCAATAGTATATATATTTTTTACGTACTAAATATTTATAAATTCTTACTACAATTTTATAAAATTTGAACAAAACTTCTTGCTTTAAAGTTGCTCATTAATCTATATTTGCCATGTTAATTTTATCATAAAAATTCCCCAAAACCATTAACATATTGAGATTAAAATTACTCATCTTCTTCCTAGGTTGCTCTTTTATTACTTCAAGTCAAAACCTTGAGCAGATTGGTAAAGTTCCATTATTACGGTTTAACGGAGGAATTTCTGGAAATAGTGTGTTTTATAATGGTACTGCAAATCGGGATCCATTTACTTATTTCATAAATGGTAATCTAAATTTTAATGTTAGTGGTGTTTACAATATTCCTTTGTCTTTTTCATATACCAATCAGGATTTAGAGTATAGTACACCTTTTAAAATAAATCGTTTAAGTATTCATCCATCTTACAAATGGGTGTCGACTCATATAGGTGATGTTTCTATGACTTTTTCTCCATATACAGTAAGCGGGCATCAATTTACAGGAGGCGGAATTGACCTTACTCCTAATGGACCATTTAAGATAAGTGCCTTATATGGTAGATTTCTTAAAGAATCTGAATACAATCCCGAAGTTCCTGAAGCCATACCTTCGTATAAAAGAATGGGGTTTGGATTTAAAACTTCATATGATTTTAAGAAAGCTTCAGTTGGGCTTATTTTCTTTACAGCAAAAGATGATGAAACATCGATCCAAAATGCAGTTCCGGTTGCATTAGAACTTACTCCAAAAGAAAATGCAGTGGTAAGTGTAGAAACCAATTTTATGGTATTTGAAAAAGCCAAAATAAATCTAGAATATGCTATTTCAGGAATTACCGAAGATACTCGGACATCAGAATCACGATCTACAACAGGAGCTCTTTCTTTTTTACTAAATGAAAACCTAACAACAAACTATCACAATGCTTTAAGGGCACAATTTGATTATCCCGCAGGTAATGGCTCTGTTGGTGTAGGCTACGAACGTATAGACCCCTCTTATCGAACTTTTGGTGCTTACTACTTCAATAATGACCTTGAAAATATAACGGTAAATGCTTCACAAAGTATTTTTAGCAATAAAATTAACCTTAATGTTAATGCGGGTCTGCAACGAGATAATTTGGAAGACACCAAAAGCTCAGAATTAAAACGTATTGTAAGTGCCGTTAATATTACCTATACCAGCTCAGAAAAATTGTCTGTCAATGCCGGATATTCGAATTTTCAATCCTATACCAATATTCAAGATCAATTTGATTTTATTAACGAAGTAAATCAATTTGATAATATAGATACTCTTAATTACCGACAAATATCCCAAAATGCAAATCTTGGGATCAATTACACCTTAAAAAAAACAGAAAGTAAACAGCAGGCAATTAACCTAAATCTCACCTACCAAAGTTCTGACAATAAACAAGACGGAAGAACCGTTGAAAATGGGTTATCAAATTTTTATAACATAGCTTCTGCATATACATTAGGTTATCCAAAAAATTCGCTTAATTTTTCGCTGGCTGCCAATGTTTCTTATAACACTGTTGGAGAAACCGACAATCTTACTTTGGGACCTACTTTTATGGTTACCAAATCTTTTTTTGATAAAAAACTTAGAGCCAATTTCTCTAGTTCATACAATTCTGCATTTAATAATGGAGACAAACAAAATGATATTTACAACCTTAGATTAGGGGGTAATTATACTATTTATGAGAGTCATAATCTTAACCTCAATATCCTTTCATTATTTAGAAATACAGACACGAATAGTAATACCGATTTCACTGCAACATTTGGGTACACCTATACTTTTGACACCTTTAAGATAAAGTTCAAAAAACGGAATAGAACCCTTTTGAATGAAGAGGCTATCAATAAGCTGGGCACTTTACAGTTTAGATATAGGTCTGTAACCTATAGCGGTACTATTCCTCAAGTAACAGAGCAACTGGCTAACGTAAAAAACAGTTCAAGATTTTCAAACATCCCCTCAGAAAAACAAAAAGAGCTTCATTTTTTATTTGCTGTGGTTGAGAAACAGTCTAAAACAGGGCTATATAAAGAAAAAGCTATAGCGTTTTTAACAGCATTGTATAGCTATGAAGATTTCTTAAAAGCTTATGACGCCATTTTACACGATGTTATCAAAAGTTTAAAAGATGATATGCAATATATTGATTTTAAGCTTGAAAGGAGTTTTGTAAAGACCAAGATAGAACTTGATGAGCTAAAAAAGGAGTCTCCAAATAATGTAAACGAAATAGAAGATCTAAAAAAAGAACTTGACAATAGACAAAAGAAATTAGTTGGTCATCGATGGATGAAGAAAAAATTTGACAGGTATACCAGCATTGAAGCAGTTATAAAACCAGATATGCTAGTCTTAGAGTTCAAAAAAAATGAAGCCAAAAATGCATATCGCCTCTATGAAGAAGAAACAGAGGTTAAAAAAATAAAATCATACTTAGAATCCCAAATTATTGATTTCTACTACCAAAAGTCATTAAACGAGGTTAATCCCGATTCTTTTGAACTTAGGTATATTGATAAAATCTAAAACGAACTTAACTTATGAAGAAAAGGTTATATTTTCTGTTCTTAATCGCATTGTTTACCATACAGGGGTCATTATCTCAAACCTTTCCTGTTACATTGGTGCCACAGGTTACTCCACCCTCTCCAATTTACTTTTCTTCATACGCAGATGCATCCAGCATTAATAATCCGTTACAACTTCAGATTATACTAAATGACCTTTCGGTAGCAAATCGGGAAATCAGATTAAAAAGCTATTTTGAAGGCAATGGGATTGCTTTTCAGAGTAAGGATATTGTTATAGGTGCACCTTCATTATTTGTAGAAGGTGGTATCCCCTTAACATTAACCAATGTAGAGCTTGCTCCTTATTTTACTTTCGAAAACATTATCGGAGTCTCACCATCAGTCTATGGTCAGGTAATCCCAGAAGGTTCCTACCAATTCTGTTTTGAGGTATTTGATGTTCTTACTGGTGCTCGTATTTCACAAAAAACTTGCGCTACAACCTATATTTTTCAAAATGAACCTCCTCTATTGATTGCTCCAAACAACAGAAATGATATCACAGAGCAAAATCCGTTAAATCAACTATTTCAATGGACACCAAGACATATAAATGTAAGTAATGTACAATATGAATTAAGTATTGTAGAAATATGGGATCAGACCATCAATCCGCAAGCTGCTTTTCTGGCGTCTCCCCCATTTTTTCAAACAACCACGACAAGCACTTCGTATTTATATGGTCCTGCAGATCCATTATTTTTACCCAACAAACGATATGCATGGAGAGTGCAGGCAAAAGCAATAAGCGGTGCAGAAGAGATAGGACTATTCAAAAACAATGGCTTTAGTGAGGTCTATTGGTTTAATTATATTGCTCCATGCGATACCCCCGATAACGCACGACATGAAGTAAAAGGAGCACAACAGGTCAATATTTTATGGGATGATTTTACTACCGATGTCCCAGAGTTTATAGTACGTTATCGTGAAAAAGGGAATAATAATGAGTGGTTTTTTTCGAGAACCAATGGTAATTGGATTACTCTATGGGATTTGCGCCCGGGAACAACCTATGAGTATCAGGTAAATAAAAAGTGTCTTATTTCTGAAAGTGAGTATTCTATTTTACAAACCTTTACCACATTAGAAGAAAGTGATGAAACCAGCCTTATAGACTGTGGTATTTCTCCCGATATGAATATCGAGAATATGGAACCCCTAGAACGGCTCCTTCCCGGTAGTACGTTTACAGCAGGAGATTTTCCTGTTAAAGTAACCGAAGTAAGTGGTGGCAACGGGCGATTTACAGGAAAAGGATACGTTTCCTTTCCATATCTTAAAAATATCAAAGTAGCCGTAAACTTCACCAATGTTTTCGTCAATAATGAAAATCAACTTGCAGAAGGTACAGTAGTAACCGTTTACGATCCCTCCTGGGGTAATATCCTTGATGTTGACGAAGTTATCGATGTAGCAGAAGATATTGCCGATGTCGTGACCGGTGGCGATAATATTGAAATCCCTCAACTGGACTACGATATAAATACCAGTGATATTAGTATCACAGATGGGCAAATAATTGTCACAAATCCAAATGGTGCTCAGGACACTTTTGATTATGATGAAGGAGATACCTACACCATAACCGATGCCAGTGGAGATGAATGGACAGTAGATGACAAAGGTAATGTTACTCAAACTGGTACTGGAGATCCATCTCCACCATTAACTTCGGATAATGCTAGTGGAATAAAACCTGGTCAGCATAGTGGTACCATAGAAGATCCTTATGTAGATGCAATTACCAATGATATTGTCAAAGTTACTTTTAGAGTACACAAAGAAGATGAAGATAAGACTCGATTTGCTCTTGATTTGGTTAATAATGTATATGAAACTTCTAATTATCCTAAAATAAATGCATCTGGAGATCAATCCTACTACCCTGTACACAAAGCAGCCGTACAAGGAGAAAATGATGTGTTTTATGCAGATATAGAGATTAGTGATGCCAAAATAAGTATCGATAGCCTTATTATCAAAACGGTAGAAAACAAAGCTATAAAACACGAAAGAATTGCAGGTACAAACACCTATAAAGTAACAATATCTGGTGCTAACCCATATCGCACCGAAGAATGTGTAGTTACCTACCTGGATCCTGCTGACAATACTTATAAAATAGCAGCCAGTTTCTTTGTTCATCATATCAAAAAACATACAGAAGTACCTGTACAGGTGGTGACCGTAAATGGTGGGAATGCGATTGCCAATTTTGAAACCGAACTCAATATTATTTTTGGTCGTGCTGGTGGCAAATTTAAGGTTAAACCCGATGTGATTAACCTTACCATTGCTCAAGATTCATGGGATACTGGTGACAAAAATGGTATCATAGATTATGATGGTAGTGGTATTTTATCAGATTATCCTACAGAACTAAAAAATATCTACAAAGAGTTTAAAAACCAATACCCCAATTATGACTCCAGACAGTATTTCATTTTTATTCTTGGAGATGAGTTTACAGTTTCTAAGCCGCTAAGTGGTTTTATGCCCAAAACCCGACAATGGGGATTCCTTTTTGAAAAACATATGGGTGACGGCTTAGAGAAAAAAGATTCTGCTCTCAAGGTTGCCGCTCATGAATTAGGACATGGAGTGTACACTCTAGATCATCCTTTTGGTGAAAATGCAGATAATGCAGGTCAAGCCAGCACTTGGCTAATGGATTATGGCAATGGTACCGAACTAGGGTATCCTAATTGGGCTACTATGAGTGATCCTAGTCTTAAGCTGATGTTGTTTCAGGATGATAGTGATGGGGAACTTATTCAAAATACCATAACAGAGTATTTAAGCATAGATAATAATTATTGGAGAGAATACTGCTACCTATCTCCTGTGGGAACTGCTATTTTATTAGATGATGCTTCTCATGTTTTATTCAATGAAGACGGTGCTGTACTATCATTCATTAAAAACAACGAAGAATATATAGGTACTTTCTATAAAGAAAGTCAAAAATTCCTTGGATATATAAAGAAAGATTACTGGAATAGATTTATCAAAGGAAAAATTGCAACTTCTAGTGAAGAAGCCTTAACTCTGTTTGAATCTCTAAGATATAAAGACATAAAATATGCTCCAGTTGGCAAACAAATATTTTCAATATTTAAAAAGAAATATAAAAATGCTTACTTGGATTGTATTGTTGAAGCACGATGGTCCAATAAAACACTTGCCAACACCCATACCGGTATTGCCTCCCCTCCGTTTTTCCCTGAAGGTGAAGGTATTTTGGTCATTAGTAGAGGAGGAAAACAATGTGGAGACGCAGAAGCAAATGGAGTAATAGACGGTCCAGGAGTGAAAATATATTACGCTCTCGATAATGACACTCCTGATAACCAAAAACAAGATCTTATTGAATTTTCCAATTATATCACTACTAAATTAAAAGATAAAACCTTTGCTTTTTACAATCATGAATTACAGAAAGAATATAGTAATTCTTTACATGGAGTGCTAAAGTATCTCAAAAAGCATAAGATTTATTCTAAGGATAAATTTACCTCTAAAGAGCACTTCCCTATTGAAACCTTTGCCAGAGATGCAGAAATAATATTCTCTAGTATTAATCTACGTGAAGGAATTCCAGAAAATTATAACAAAAACTCTAAAGATTGGAAAAAATTCAGAAAGGATCCTGTTAAAGTCCCGTATGAGTATTCCTTTAATGATTTGAAATCCCGGTTAGGAATCATAAACGGCGACACCGTATTTAAAACTGCAATACTAAACCTAGAAGAAAATGGAAATGCTGAAGCCATATCAATGAAAGACGGCTATATCCAATATACCGCTCAATTTGGAACTGATTCTGGTTTTTATGCTTGGGGTAAATTTGCCGTTGATTCGGGTAAAGATGTAGCAATGGCTGCTATGATTCATAGATTAATTGCACAACATGGGGTTCAAATATTAAGTAGGCTTGGAAGCCAAGCAAAGAAAGAGTTTATAAAGGGAGCAACAATAGAAGCCTTAGGAAATATAAGTGCGGGAGTTCTAATGGTTATGTTAAAGGGAGATAAACTAACTCAAGAAGAAATATCTAAAATCTTTTCTGTAGATTTTTTATTAGACATAACTATGGCTGGATTTAAGGAAATATATTCTGGCCCTACATATAAGTATTATGATTTTTTTTGGGGATGCGCTATAGGAATAGACTCCGGTGCGTTGTTAGATTTGATTTATAAATTCAAGCAAAAACCTACAGAAGAAATAATAGTTAGTATAATTAATTTATCTGGTGAATGTCTTATTTCTGGGGCAATTGGACAGCACTCTGATAAAATTAAAACTTTAATCCTAAAAAATACTCCGCTTGTCAAAAATGGCTTCCTCTTTTTCAAAGACAAATTAAAGATGGGAACTCCCGAAACTGTTCGACTACTAAAAAAAATGATAGATTTTGAAAACCTCTTCAAAAATAAAAACAAATATTATAAAGAAGCTATTGAACAAATGTTGGCTTCAAAATCAGGGGTAAAAGCTATAGATCTCCTTATAAAAGCTGATTTTAATATAACCCGACTTTCTGCATCCAATTTAAAAAGATTAACAACTATTATTGAAAAGCATGGTTACGAAGATAAACTTGTTAACCTGTTCAAAGGCGTTAATGATGTGAACAGGCTTTTGATTTTTCTAGAAAAAAAGATCTGTTCACCCGAAGAATATAAAAAATTGATAAACAAAATTTTAGAAAAAGGAAATAAGCAATTCAAAAATACTGTCACAATCAAAGGAAAAACGATGAGTTACAAAGATGTTTTTAATGACATAAGTGACGTATATAAATATTATCACACGGTTAAAGGAAACAGGCACTATTTTGCAAAAATTCATGAGAAAAATACAATTCTTATAGTAGTTGATTCTGGAATACTTGATGTTGCTGTCGGTACTGTGGATAATATTACTAAAGATTTATATAAAGAAGGGGTTGAAGAATTCTTCAAAGAATTTATAAAAGTGGATTAATCCCTCATAACTGGAAGAGTGCAAAAAAACTATGCTAACAGTATAAATTAAGAAGTAACATACTCAACAATAACTGTAAAATCGAATACTCGTTTGAGCAAGAAAACATTTAAAAATAAAATAACCTCCAAAGGATGAAAAATTACCACCTACTCATACTTACCCTACTCCTATCGGTGACCTGCCTTGCCAATACCGGTAAAGATTCGTTATTAGTATCCAAAAACAATACGGTACCACCCATATTCGAGAATCCTATGGCAAAAGGATTGGATGAAGAAGCTAGTAAACGGTTAGCAGCCTTCAAAGCAAAGCGTATCAAAGACCAGGCGGGTAGTGCCTATGCTTTGCGCACCTATGATACCAGGCAGTTTCGATCTTTTCCAAAATTAGAAACCTCATCAACGGGCGCTCCTACCGAAAATTTCTTTCAGGGACTAGCAGAGTTTACCAAAGATTACATCAAAAAAATCTATAAACCTACCCCAAAAACCGACTCCTTGGTGAGTAAAGCCAAAGAGCTCTTTAAAGAAATAGAAAAACAGGAAAATTTTATAAATATCATCAGTGGTAAAGAGTTACTTCAATTTCCTGTAGGAATCAAAAAACAGGTATCTCCCAATTCATCTATTACTATTGGTATTGTAAAAGCCAAACTGCATGCCAACTACTCAGAAGTAGATTTGTTTGCCAAACTTACTCTGGGTGAATTAAGTACCGAGTTATTTTTTGGAGCCAACAATGTAAAACTATCACACGAAGGAGGAATCTATGGCGAAGCACAACTCAACCTGCTGGGGGATTTCCCGATAGGGCAAAGTGGCGGGCAATGGATCATCACTTTCAAAGGAGGATTAGAAAATGATGGTAGCGCAACAAAACAAACCTATATCACTATAGACTGTACCGGTAAGGTAAAAGAGGTAGCCCTCGAAGCCGATGTGCGAATCGCCAAAACAGTAGCTATCCCACTAAATGAAGATGGCACCAAAAAATTCCCAGGAGAAACAACACCGCAAGACGGTAAAAATCCTGCTGGTAATGAAAGCTATGTTGGTGCCAGCTTTAGTTTTGTAACCTCCTCACTACAGGATCTTTTAATTGAGCTGGATTTACCAAAATTCGAACTTAAACCCCTACCGGGCTGGGCATTCAAAATGCACAATGTAGTGTTGGATCTTAGTGATACCAAAAATTCACCATTAGTAGATTTTCCTAAGATCTATGACGAACAACAATTGATCCCCTCTAGTCAAAAAGAGTTGTGGCGCGGTTTCTATGGTGAAGAAGTAAGCATTACCCTGCCCCCGGAGTTTCAGATTACAAAATCAAAAGAGCGTATTTCTTTTGGTGCCAAAGGTCTGTTAATCGATAACTTTGGAGTTTCTGGTAACTTTTTTGCCTCCAACCTCTTTAGTATTAATGAAGGGAATGCCAACAAATGGCAATACTCACTAGATTCTATAAATGTAGATATACAAGTCAATCATTTTATCAAAGCCGATTTTAGTGGAGATCTGGTACTGCCAATTAGCAAATCAGACTC
Organism: Aquimarina sediminis; assembly: GCF_002895435.1. Lineage (GTDB taxonomy): Bacteria > Bacteroidota > Bacteroidia > Flavobacteriales > Flavobacteriaceae > Aquimarina > Aquimarina sediminis. The sequence continues at coordinate 236,848 of NZ_POYJ01000003.1, read as the reverse complement.
CAAAGGTAATGGAGCTCTGGCATACAAAGGATTGATTACAGCAGACCAGCATTATAGTATTCGGGTCGAGGTAACGGATGATGTCGATTTTAATATTTTTAAAAGCAAAGCAAAACTATTTCCCGAATCCTATATAAAGATGGAAGTAGAAAACGGAAAATTTCATCCCGAAGCCAATCTAACAGGGCTTATGGCTTTTAACAAGGAACAAAGGGAGACTTTAGACAATACCTCTTCACAAAATATGGAGGATAATGAAATCGAATCCCTTAATTTTGATGGTCTCGCCTTTCAGAATTTTAAGATCCAAACCAAAGTACGCCCTTACCTCTCTATCAAATATATGGGATTTAAAGATACCATAGCACTTCCTAAACTTGCTGGATTCGAATTAGGTTTTTATGATATTAAGGCAAAAGTATATGAAGATGATCGCGCAGAAATAGGACTTAACAGCTACCTCAACCTTGATAAATCAGGGATAAAAGGAGATGTTAAACTTCGCATTATAGGAAAATTACATGAGGGCGACTACCTAAAATGGCAGTTTGATAAAATAGAAATCGATGAAGTCGAAGTCGATGTAAAACGAAAAAGCTTTGAGTTTAATGGTAAGCTTGCCTTCTTTAGAGACAACCCCATTTATGGCAAAGGACTTTCTGGAAAACTTCGATTATACTCTGAAAGTCTAAAAATAGAGATGGATGCCAAAGGAATTTTCGGTCGACAAGATGATTTTAGATATTGGTATGTTGATGCCTTTGGTAAACCTGTATCCGACAACAATAATAAAGCTTTAAAAATTTATGATATCGGTGGTGGTGTATATCACCACATGCGAAAAGCGGGAATGGATGAACGTGCAGGGAGTATGTCGGGAATCTATTATCGCCCTGATAGAGATACCGAATTCGGTTTTAAAGCCATGGCAGCTTTTAAAGTAAAAAAATCAGCAACCTTTACAGGACTCTGCGCTATTGAAATGAGCTTTAACAGCGAATCTGCCGGTGGAGGAATTAGCAGACTAGGGTTTTATGGTGGAGCTGCACTAATGAATTCTGATAGCGGAGGTAGTACTACCCCATTTGGAACGGTCGAGGGGATGCAGAAAAAATTGGCAGAAAAAGAACAGTCTATTAGCAATTTTCATGAAATGTCTATCGACAAAGAAGGCATTAAATACTTTGCTAGTGAAGTGTTTCCTAATATCTTGACCGGCAAGGAGCAATTTGCCGCACAATTGGCAATTGATTTTGATTTTAGAAATGATACCTACTGGGGGATGTTTGATGTATTTCTTAACCTTGGTATGATCAAAGGTGCCGGAGAGAAAAACAGATTAGGGTATATAGAGTTCTATGATGCTCCAGAGGATTGGTATATCTACATCGGTACTCCAACCAAACGTTTTGGTGTAGCCGGTATCCCGATTGGACCTTTTGATGCTTCTTTTGACCTCTATTATATGACAGGAACCATCCTTCCTGATCCTGCATTACCAAAACCTGAAGTTATAGATATCCTTAACCTAAAAGGAGACGAATTACTTTTTGGGAGAAACTTTAACAGCCAACTCGCACGAGGTACAGGATATGCTTTTGGAGCCTATGTAGAAATAGGAAAAAGCTTCGACTGGGGTATCATCTACGCATCGGTAAGAGCCGGTGTAGGGTTTGACCTTATGCTCAAAGATTTTGGCGATGCCCATTGTAAAGGAAAAGCAGGACCATTAGGTATGGATGGCTGGTATGCAACAGGGCAACTCTATGCATTCTTACAAGGAGAGATCGGTGCCCAGATTAAGATCTTTGGATTTAGAAAAAGAATCCCTATTCTAAAAGCAGGAGTAGCCGTTTTGGCTCAAGGTCAACTCCCCAACCCTTGGTTTGTAAAAGGATATGCAGGAGTAAAAGTAAGAATCTTAGGTATCGTAACGGTACAGGCACGACTTAAAGTTACTTTAGGTGAAGAGTGTGAAATTGTAGGTAAAACTGGTCTACAGGAAGTAGTCATTATTTCAGATATTTCTCCAGAAAACAATAGTGACAAAGTAGATGTGTTTGATGCTGTACAAGTGGCTTTTAATGTTCCAATAGGAGAAGTGGTAGAAATCAATGATGATCATGGCACTAAAAAATATCAGGTCGAGCTCAAAGAAATCACCATAAAAGATGGGGCTACAACACTACAAGGTGAACCTGTTTGGAATACCAGTAAAGATATCTTGGTCTTTGAGCCTAACGACATCTTACCTCCAGAGAAAAAGATAACCGCTACCGTAAAAGTGCAATTTAATGAATATAACGGAGGACAATGGGTTGCAGTTATGGAAAACGGTCAACCTATCGTAGAAGAAAAAACAATAGCTTTTACTACAGGTAAAGCCCCAACAAAAATACCACATAAGAATATCGAATATATGTATCCGATAGTAGATCAGCGATATGTGCTTCCCAAAGAAAGCAACACAGGATATGTACAACTAGAACGTGGACAGGACTATTTGTTTGGAACAGATGGATATAAAGATGAACTGTTCTTTATAACTGAAAATGGAGAATCAGTAAAAACACAATTTTCTTATGATCCGGCAGATAATATAATAACCTTTTCCCTACCACGACTACCAAACGAAACAGGGGTAGTATATAAATTAATAACTTCAAAGTTAGGCTCGGAAAGTGATAATAATACCGCTACAAAAACATATACCGATGTAAGTGAAGATGTTTCCATTTCTCAAAACACCCTTTCAGGAAGTGCTTCTTCTGATGCTTCCCTAACTCGATTGGAATTCAATTTTAACACCAGTAGGTATAATACTTTTAAAGAGAAAATAAGAGCAATGGATATAACTGATTACTATACCTTCATTGATGGTTCGTCAAATGCTGCACAACTAGAACTGCGAATTGCAAATTTTGAACCCTTTGATGTCAATGAAGTATTAGGTACCAGATATACTTCAAACAAGCCTTTAATGTCGGGTGTTGGTATGACCAATGATGATTATTATGAAAAAGAAATTTATCCATTACTATATCAAAACTATCCCCTGGATACTGATATCAGAGTGAATAGAGATGAATCCATATTGGGCACACCTCCTTTGAAAAATATCAAGCCTTCTTTAACCTATAGTGAGTATGTACAAAACAATCCTGAAAATGATTATTTAAGAGAACGCTTTCCATTTCGATGGAATCTTGCTGCAGCTTACAAAGAGGATTACGTACACCTGCAATATGTGATCGTAAACAGATATTTAAATACCAGCAGTATAGACATCAATGCTTATGAAAAATATAAATATATCATAGATGGTGTATTTCCGTATATAAATGTAGAAAAATACCAGGTAGAGTTTCAGTATACACTCCCAAACAAAGATTCTGGTAACAAAATCAAGGTAGACTATAAAAATTACTTCTAAATGAAATTAAAACATTGTATTATATATATAGCCCTCCTTTTAGGAAGTATTCCTCTTAGTACCTCTGCACAAGAAAAAGAAGCAAATGTTCCTAAAAAAATAGTGGTAAAAGCCTTTGCCAAAAAAGATGCTATACTATTGCGATGGGCAGTTACCGATAAATATGCCTGGAAATATAGTAACCAATATGGTTTTATCGTAGAGCGCACCACTGTTTTAAGAGATGGAAAACCGTTAACTACTCCTGAAAAAACAATACTTACCGGAGCCCCTATTACCCCCAAACCTCCTCAGGACTGGGAAAGTTTTATTCAGAGTAATGATATGGCAGCTATTGCAGCGCAAGCCATTTATGGAGAAACCTTTCAAGTAGATAATCAAGAAGAAAATCAGTTACTCAGAGTTTTTTATGAAAGTGAAGAGCTAGATCGTCGATTTGGATTCTCTTTATTTGCTATTGATCAGGATTTTGAAGTAGCACAGTACGCAGGATTGGGATATGTAGATACCGATATTAAAGAAAATGAAAAGTATCTCTACAACATCAAAAGTGCAATCCCAAAAGAACAAATGGTAGTAGAACCATCGGGTGTATTTATCAGTACCAAAGATGTTGAAGAGTTACCAAAACCTACAGACTTTTTCGGGTATTTCTATAAAAATGCATTTGTATTGGTATGGGAATATGATCAACTACTACCCTATTATACCGCATATAATCTGGAAAGATCTGAAGATGGTCAGGTATTCAAAAAAATTAACAATGTACCTATTACCAAACTAGCTGACACCCCATATTCTGGAGTTTCTTACACAGATTCTATACCTCAATACGGTAAAAAATATTGGTATCGCATTGTAGGAATCAATTATTTTAATGAAACCAGCCCTCCGTCTGAAGCGGCAGAACTAATAGGTTTTAAAGAAATAAAAACAGAGCCTCTGTTTTCGGCAACAACTATTATTTCTGAAAATGAAGTAGCATTAGAATGGACTTTTGCTAAGGAAGAACAATGGAAACTCAGAAAATTTGAGCTTTTACGTGCTGAAAAAGCAGTAGGTCCTTACAAAACTGTAATCGATAGCATACCTCCAGATCAGAAAAAAATCACCTATGGACCATTATCTGATATTAATTATTTTAAACTAAAAGCATATGGCAAAGATCAGGATTATAAAGAGTCCCCTCCTGCCATGGTACAACCCATAGATAGTATTCCTCCAAAAAAACCACAAGGGCTGCAAGGACTTGTAGATACATTAGGTATAGTGACTATAAAATGGGCAAAAAATGCCGAACTGGACTTAAAAGGATATGATATTTTAAGAGCCTATCGCAAAGATCAGGAATTCACAAAACTGAATAAAGAAAATCTTGTCAATGAAAGCTTTATAGATAGTATTGACATGACCTCTTTTGATAAAGCTGTATATTATAGATTAGTCGCATTAGATAATCGATATAATGAATCTGTACCTTCTGATACATTAACCTTAAAAAAACCAGATCGTATCCCCCCTACCTCTCCTGTTTTTAAAACGTATAAAATAGAAGAAGGTGCGGTAAATTTTTCATGGATTAATAGCTCGTCTGATGATTGGGCTGCAACTATGGTATATCGAAAAAATGTTACAGACACCCTCACTCAATCCTGGGAAAAAGTATATGAAACTACTTTAGATTCTATCACCAGTTTTACAGATACCAAAACTAATCCGGGCAGAAAATATAGATATACACTAATTACAGTAGACCAGAGTGGTTTGGAAAGTGAACCCACTCCCCCCATCATCATAAATATACCAGGGCAATTAATCAAGCCTGGCATAAAAGGGCTATACGCTACAGTAGATAGAGAACAAAAATTTATAGACCTCACCTGGAGATTTAATAGTGAGGCTGCAGTTGAGATACAAGTATATAGAAAAAGTATAGAAGAGTCTTTTACACTATACAAAAGACTAGCTCCCGAAAACAATAGATGGATAGATCAAAATCTAATCCCTAATACTACCTATAGATACGCCTTTAAAGCAGTATTTAATGATGGTAGCGTAAGTGAATGGAAAGAGATTGAAGTAAAATATTAATGACAACGATAAGATAGATACTATCGAATCAAAGTTATCATAAAAGTAAAATATGAAAAAAATAGTACTTATACTACTGGTTTTAACAACGCATGTTGGACTTTCTCAAGATTATGGGTTTTTAATAAGAACACATATCCAAGGATCTGCACATGCTAACCTTCTTAATATCCATGTAGCAACTGATTCGCCAGAGGTTTACCCGGGCATAGGGTATAACGCTACCTTCCAAAATGAAGGTAATATTTACTATGATTTTGTTGAATTAAACAACAATTTCAATACTGCTACTGTGCACCTTTACAGCCATTGGATCTCCCTTAGCGACCCTATTGACTGTACTTCTGATGACACCTACACATATACAAGAAATGAGTTTGAAAACAATCTGGTAGGGTATAATACTACAGATTGTAATTTTCGAACATTTGTATACCCAATTCACATTGTAGAGCCCTCGGCAAATGAATTTTGCCCTGATCAAGAAATTGTTCTAAAATATGGATATCATTGGCAATTCAGTTTTGATGGGTTAAATTGGGTAAATTTTCCCACATCCTTGAATACAAAAAGAGTAACAAGCTTTACACTAACAGAATTATTTAGTTTAAGCGGAATCCCAAATAGTCAGTGGCAAAATGAATCAAACATCAAATTCCAAACCGGATATGGTACAGAATTCACAAATGTTAGAAACATCAATATCATTAATTGCTCTCCCAAATTAGATGGTCCTGTTGTAGACATTCAACCCACCTGTAGTAATAGTATCAATACTAATGATAATAACAATGGTAGTTTTACAGTAACTTTTGATCGCGAACTTGATGATACTCAAAATGAAAAAATGAACCTACAGGTATATCGACAGGTTGGTTCTGTTTTTGATGGTTATGAATCCAAAGTACTTAGCAAAAGTGATTTTACTGGTCGTTCTTATACCTGGACCCCTAGAAACTTACCCGGGGGGACTTATAAATTATTCTGGCAAACCAAAAGTAATAATGGTGTTTTTGATAATATTGATACTACACCAGATGCATATGATCAAAGTGACCCGTTTACACTAACTCCTCCTCCTGCATTATCAGTTAATGGGACTCCCACACCTGTACAATGTTTTGGAGGGGATGATGGTAGAATAACGGTTTCTGCATCTGGAGGAACACCACCCTATCAATACTCAATTGATGGTAGCACCTGGCAAACAAGTACTCTATTTGACAATCTCATTAAAGGGGATTACACTATACATATTAAAGATAATAGCGGTTGCCAAAATTCTAGTAGTACAATAACCGTTATCGAACGTTTTGTCTCGATTCCAGATGTGGTTGGGTTATCCGGACTTATTAACAACCCTACCCTGGTTAATGGTAATAATGGTCGTATTGTAATCACTGTATCCGGTGGGTCAGGAAACTATACCAACTATGCCTGGACCAAAGATGGTAATCCATTTACACCTCCTACAGGATCAACCAATACATCACTGGTAAGTCTCTATGCAGGGGTATATACTATAATTGTAACTGATAGTAATGGATGTAGCTCCGAGGTCGAAACATTTACGCTTACAGATCCGGATCCCATCGTAGTCACTATTAACATGACTCCTAATACCCTTAATTGCTCATATACTCAAGTTAATCTTACTGCCTCTGCAACTGGCGGGTTTTTAAATTCTGGTGGAGATTATAGCTATACCTGGAATACTGGAGCTACAGGAGCAACCCTAACCAATGTAGGGATAGGAACCTATCAGGTTACCGTTACGGATCAGGGAGGTAATAACCTTTCTAAATCCTTTGAAGTGCAAGGACCTGATCCCATTACGGCAACACCTATAATAAATAATGTAAGCTGTAAAAATGGAAAAGACGGAAACATACAATTAAATATTTCTGGAGGGACAGGAGTATATACTGTAAATTGGACAAAGCTCTTTGACCCTTCTTTTAGTCAATCTGGAGTGAATATAGCTAACCTTACCGCCGGGTCGTATGAATATGTTATCACCGATCAAAACAATTGTAGTATCAATAACTTCGGAACCCCAATAGAAATTACTCAACCTACTATAGGAATAGAAGTATCCGAAGTAACTGCATCACACATAGACAATATTGTATTTGGTGGCGCAATAGGAGTTCTCGAGATTAATGTTACTAACAACCAAGGAACAACATCTTTTGATTGGTATAAAAATGGTGCTCCTTTTACTCCTCCCGCTGGATCTACCAATACCAGGTTAATAAATTTAGAAGCGGGAAGTTATACCGTAGATGTTATCGATACTAATAGTTGTATAGCAATATTGGCACAACCCATTTTAATTACAGAACCTCAACTTTTAGAAATAGGGAATATTGCTACTACTCAGGTGACCTGTAAAGATTTTGCTGACGGAAAAATAACAGTCACAGTAACCGGAGGTATTTCTCCGTACACCTATTTATGGAGTAAACAAGGGGATCCTTCATTCATCAGACCCGATGACCCTACTATCGATAGTCTAGAACCGGGAGCATATACTGTAACTGTAACCGATGACAGTAATGTAGAAATATCCTCTGGATCAATAAACATAACACAACCCGATCCTTTGGCAATAAGTTTTACCACTACAGATATTCTTTGCTATGGAGAAGCTTCGGGAGCGATCGATATTACTCCATCGGGAGGAACACCTCCATATTCCTATCTATGGTCTAATGGAGAAACCACGCAGGATATTACAGGAGCAAGTGCAATAGGGTATACTGTAACTGTAACAGATGCTAATAATTGTAATCTGACCTCTACTGTTATAACACCCTCACAACCCAATGCCCCCATTTCTATAACTCAAGCAGCGGTAACCAACCTTACAGGTTTTCAAACGGGTAATGGTAGTATTGCCGTAACCACCGCAGGGGGAACACCAGGATATACCTACCAATGGAGAGTTCAAGGCACCACTCCCGTAATTGGAACTAACCCTATAATCAATAACCTTCAGGCGGGATCCTATCAGGTGACTATTACAGATGCTAATAATTGTAGCCTCATTACTGATTATGTGGTAACACAACCCGATTTACTAGAGGTAACCAATATACAACAGGACAATGCTATATTATGTTTTGGAGATCAAACAGCTACCTTAACAGCTTCAGTTACTGGAGGAGTACTCCCATACACCTATAGATGGTACAATGTCATAAATAGTTCAATAACCTTGGCTACACAACCTAATATTGCTGGACTTGGAGTAGGGACCTATACTATAGAAATTACTGATGCCAACGGCAATCAGGCGAATCGTACCTATGCAATCACAGAGCCTCCATTATTACAAGCAATATATACCAATACTGATGTATCGTGTAATGGTGGTGCTGATGGAAGTATTAATATCTCTGTAACCGGTGGAACAGGAAGCTATTCTTTCTTTTGGAGTACAGGAGCTAATACTGAAGATATCTCTGGACTTTCTGAGGGTACTTATTCGGTAACCGTAAGTGATGCTAACCTTTGCCAAACGGATCTTACAATTCAAATCAAGCAACCGCCAGCAGCACTAACAATAACCAATGCAGATATAACTCCAGCATCAGGAAATGGATTATCCAATGGAAACATAGAAGTTTCAGTAAGCGGAGGGACATCTCCATATAGCTATAATTGGACCAATGCCAACAATGCCCCTGTCGGAACAAACAGTAACATATTGAGTAATCTTATAGCCGGTAGTTATTTTCTAACTATCATCGATGCCAAAAACTGTAGTCTAGGACCAGTAGAGTATCAGGTAACAGAACCAGATCCGTTACTGGTCTCTATATCTAACACCCCCATCTCTTGTTTTGGAGAACAGGGAGAACTTTTTGCTAATGTTACTGGTGGAGTAGAACCTTATTCGTATCAATGGTTTGACGCCGGTAATTCACCAATAAGTACAACTAGCGCTACCGGTAATATCGTTTCTGGAACATACCGAGTAGTTATTGTTGATAAAAACAACAACCAAACAGAACAAAACAATATCATACTTACCCAACCAGATCAACTTGACATAACCAACATTGACGTTACTGATGTCAGCTGTTATAATGGTAATGATGGTTCTATAGAAATTTCTGTAACAGGCGGAACAGGAAATTACCTATATCAATGGGGTACATCTATATCTTCTATTAACACTCATACCAATTTAATTGCCGGAGACTATACCGTTACAGTAACCGATCAAAATAACTGCCAAGTAACCAGTGCTATTATTACTGTAGATCAACCCGTACGATATGACATTGATAGTGTCTCCTTGATAAGACCATCTAATACAGGTGTTAGCGACGGAAGCATCTCTATACAAATAACAGGAGGAGCATCTCCTTACTCCTATCAGTGGACTGATAATACTGGAACAATTATCTTATCGCAATCTAACACCAACAGTATTTCAAGTTCAATAACAAATCAGCCTGAAGGAATATATAATATACTAATCACTGATGCTATAGGCTGTACACTTAGCAATACCTACAACCTTGCAAGCCCGGGAGAGCTCCTGGTTAATATAGAGCAACCTCAACAGATTAGTTGTTTTGAAGGGAATGATGGAATACTAGAGGTTATTACCACTGGAGGTGCTGGCGGAAATAACTATCAGTGGTATAAGGTGAACAATAACACGTTAGTAGGAAATACACGTATCCTTAATGGAATTACGGCGGGAGAATATTATGTTGTCGTTAGCAACGCCGATGGAATATCCGAGCAAAGTGCTGTGTTTACAGTAATCCAACCTCTTCCTGTAACCGCAAATCTCATTGCAGCCCATCCAAGTTGTTTTATGAGCAATGACGGAAGCATAACCATTAATGCCTTTGGTGGCAATGGGGTTTTTGAATACAGATATCGAGCAATAAACGGAAGTTATAACAACTGGAGCCCTTTCCTTAATACCAGTGCTACCGTGATCAATAACCTTACCGATCGTCAATATCAAATACAGCTTAGAGATACCAATGGGTGTACATATCAGGAACTAGGATCAATAGGGACATTATCCGTAACTCTTAATCAACCTGACCTTCTAGTTATAGATACGGCACTACTTAGTAATCCGACCGGGTTTGGACTTACTAATGGAAGTATTACCACTACTATTGCAGGAGGAACGACACCTTATACATATGAGTGGGCTGACGTCAATGGAGTTTTATCAGAAACAACCGCTGTATTATCCGGAGTTGGAGCCGGAACATACACCCTACTGGTAACGGATGCCAATGACTGCACAACTTCATTACCTTTTACCTTAACACAGCCTGATCAACTTATAGTAAGTACAGAAATAACCAGCCTTATCCTTTGTAATGGAGACAGTAATGGTAGTCTAAGAGCTTCTGCTACAGGAGGAGTTCAACCATACTCTTATCAATGGTATTTATCTGGAGACACAACTCCTATTGCAGCTACGAATGTACTTTCGAATATTGCTGCAGGCGATTACTTTGTTATTGTAACCGATGCTAATAATAACACATCCCAAAGTAGCAATATCACTATTGGTGAACCAGAAATGTTAGCGGTTGACCTGACCGCAGATTACATCCTATGTGGGGGTGCTAACAACTGGAGCATCCTTAGCAATGTTTCTGGAGGGACTTTACCCTATACCTATTTGTGGGATAATGAAAATGAAACAACAGCGTCACTAGAAGACATAAACCCAGGAATGTATACCCTAACTGTACAGGATAGTCGTGGATGTACTTCGCAGCAGTCGATAACCCTATCCCCGCCAGATCAGTTGCAAATTACTTTTACAACAACAAACCCTACTTGTTTTGAAGGAAATGATGGAGGTATTGACTTAACTACCTTTGGAGGAACACCTCCCTATACCTTTAACTGGGATAATGGAGTAACTACTGAAGATAACCACGCATTACAAGCTAGCCCTTATAGTCTGGTAATCACGGATAGTAAAGGATGTAGTATATTCAGAGAATTCGAACTCTTTGATCCTCAAGAATTGATTATCGAATTGGGGGATGATAAGACTCTTTGTCTAGGGCAAACAGCATCATTCTCTGCTCTTATTGATGACCCTAATGCAACATACCAATGGACATCTCAAAATGGGTTTTCCAGCAAATCTCCAGAAATAACAGTAAGCAAGACAGGAACATATACCGCAACAGTAACAAATAGTAAAGGGTGCGTCGGCAGCAGTAGTGTGATCGTAAACCAGATAGATGCAGAAATTAAAGCAGAGTTCCTATATGCCAGTCAGGTATTTACTAATGAAAAATTTGTAGTAATTGATGTAACCTATCCAATACCAGATCATATCGAATGGATTGTACCCGAACAAGCTACAATATTGGCAAAAGATCAAGATCTTATAGAATTATCCTTTGACAAAACCGGGGAATACGAAATCACATTAGTATCCAAATTAGGTGATTGTCAGGATATTTTTACCCAAAAAGTACTTGTATTAGAACAGGAAAATCTTGGAAACGAATCTGAAGAAGAGCCGCAGGAACAATTAGGAAACATTAGAGAGTTTAATCTATATCCTAACCCTTCTGATGGAAAATTCTTTGCCAAAGTAACTTTAAAAGAAGTAAACGATATCAGTATTAAAATATTCAATTTATCTAATAACACTGTATTGGCTCAAAAAAAAGAAACAGGACAAAAAACATATGAAATTCCTTTTAACCTTCAAGTACCATCAGGAGTATATGCGGTGGTATTAGAAACGCCTTATGGAAATGCTATTAGAAAAGTGATTATAAAGTAATCCAAATCGTAAATAATTAATAGATACAAAAGATTATAACATTTTGCCAGTAAGGGTTGTATAAAAGCATCCTTACTGGTAGATGTTATTTTGTTATTTCCGCTACTTCTTTTAAAACAATTTCTTTTAATCTTTCAACAGATTTAACTCTATAAAAAGCATATTTATTACCATTGGATACCAAAACCAAATTAGAGTTATTATCATAAAACATAAGCTCCACTGTTTTAAGTGTTTTCGAGGATTTCCCTATATTTTTGGTTTGAAAAAAAGAGTCTTTTTTATTGGAGTAAAAAGACAAGCTATAAATTTTAGAGGATTCTTTAAAAACATTTAGAGTTTTTACATCAGAAAATTTTACATAGTCTAATTGCTTAAGTTCTCTAATAATTACATCGCGAATATTCTCGCTTTTCACTTTACCTTGATTATACAATACCTTTGTATTTTTAGCTAAAGAGTATCTATATATCAAAGAATCCGAATTCTTAAAGAAAGAGGTGTTTTCAGTAACCATCTCATAGTCAGGATTAGCATATTTATTTTCTAGACTTATATTGGACAGCAACCATTCATTACTTGGCTTGGAAACCTCTATTTTGATTTTATATCCTAGAGGCTTAAAAAAAAATGATTTTACTTTACCGTTTAAATATTTAGGATTTAACTTATACGTATAATAGAATGATTCAGTTTTCAATCCGTTTATATAGTTAACTGATGAGCTTGAAGCAGATCGTATCGATTGCAGGTTTTTTACCTTGTGTCTTTTTAATAGTTGGTAAATAGAATCAATAGTCGTTTTTAATTCTGGTCTTGATTTTAAATCATTGTTTGCCAGATCATACACCGATTCAGGCTTATTAGATTCAATAAAGGGTTTTATTTTATCAATAAGCTGAGTATGGGTAACAGTATTTTTTTCTACCTCTTCCGCTTTTTTAATAATTTCTTTCCATTCATCCAAACAGTGCAAACTGTATAAATCAGGGTCTTTCTGTAAGTGATCAAGATTACTCCATCCACTATTAATAGAGCTAATTAAAAAAGTTTTTGCTTTTTCTGGATCTCTATCTAGCGCAGCAGAACAAGCAGCATTATATAGGTCAGAGTTATTGCCTTCAAATATTTTAAAAGCCTTTTCATAATTTACAACAGAGAGCTTATAGTTCTTTGATTTATAAAGACTACTTGCCTCCTTTATGAGTGCTTTATACTCTTCGTTTATTTGTCCAAAAACATTGGTAAAACTAATAATGGTTAGTATTATAAAAGCAGATTTGAATTTCATTTTTTAAAAATATTGTACCGTATTTAACGGCATTCGCTATTGTTTAGAGGGTGACTATTTTTTGATAAAAGATCGAATTAACGCGTATATCTTTTTAGATATGCAAGATTGCAAATTCTACAGACTTTATAAAACTCTACGACCTTTAATCTCAATTATACATAAGCCTTATTACCTCTGGGGTTTCCTTTTCAGATACCGATAATTGATAATACTGCAATTATCAAAAGAACTATCCATCCTGGATGTTTTCCTTTGGTTCCAACCAAAACCAATAAAGACGATAAAATCATGGCATAAATAATCGCCTGAACTATAAATGAATTCATCTGCTCCGGGGCAAATGAAATTTTTATCAGTATCGCTCCTATACTCCAACCAAAAACTGAAGACAAATGCCAGGTTGCCCATAATATTCGCAAATGTCTTTCTCTCAATCCTTCACTTTTTTTTGAAGGGACTAATTTTCCTTTATTTCTTTTATTCTTAAAAATTAAATATTCCCCAAGAATCGAATGAACAATCCCAAGAAGAATGCATAAAATCCCTGCAGTAAAAAAATAGGTATTCATTAGGTTAGTTTTTATTTACTTTCCTTCATTTCTCGATTAATATTAGTAGTAAATATAGCTAAACATAAGGTTTATTAACCCCAAAAAAGAACTTTATTCATACACCTTCAAAAAGTATTACATAGTAAAAGAGAGATGCTATAACTAACACCTCTCTTTTTTTATTCTATTAAACAGTCTGTTTTTTAAAAAGTAAAATCAAGACCTGCCTGTAAAAAAGTACCTGTAAATCCAAACTGATTTACCTCCCATGGATATCTAAATCTTCCTCCTAAGTCAGTTCCAAAATCTCCAAAAGTGTTAATCTCATCAGGATAAACATCTAATAGGTTATTAGCAGTTGCCTTTGCAGTCAACCAATCAGAAAACTTATATGACACAGATAAGTCTGTAACTATTTTTCCGGCAAAAGTTTGATCAAATCCAGGAGTTGTAGGATGCTGCCATGTTACTTCACCAAAATATGTATTGTTTAACACAAAACTAAATTTTGCAATGTCATAATTAAGTCCTAATACTCCTTTTAGATTAGGTCTAGCCGTAGTAATTCTAGACTGCTCTTCTCTATTAAAGATATCGGTATATCCAGCATTTAATATTTTTTCAGGAACAGTAATAGTACCATCAATATCAGTTTCATTCCAGTTAAAAGCTGCATTAATCCCTAAACTTCCTTCTCCTAATTGTATACCTCTATAGTTAGCAACTACATCAACCCCTTGGGTTTTTGTATCTACAGCGTTTACAAAAAATGTAATATTACCAATAGAATTATCTATTAATACTTGCTCTACATCATTCACAGTAGAATCATCTCCGTCAAAACCTAATGGATTTGTTAACAACACTCTATCATCTACAGTTATATTATAATAGTCTACAGCAACAGAAAACTGCGGAGTAAATCTATAAGTTACCCCTCCCGCTATGTTGAAAGACTCTTCTGCATCTAATTGAGGTACTCCTAAACCATCAATCGGATCAAGAATTATTGGATCAGCGTTATTAAAAGTACCTTGTTGTCCAATACTTCCATCTGCCAATTGTAGCGTTTGAATATTACTCAAATAAATCTGGTGTAATGACGGTGCTCTAAATGCTGTGTTTACAGAAGCTCTAATTGCTCCTTTTTCACCAGGCAATAAATATCTAGCTGCTACTTTCCAGGAAACATTTTCACCAAAATCACTATAATCCTCGTAACGTCCTGCTCCACTAATTAAAAATGCCTCACTAACATCCCAGTCCAATCCAGCATAAGCACCAATATTTGATCTCGTCTCACTCAACGCATTTGCTGGTGTTAATCCTGGAAATGATTGTACTCCTCCGTCAACATAAGATGCTCTTTCTCCTGCTTTGGTAACAAAACGTTCTTGTCGTATCTCAGATCCTAATGTAAGGCTTACATCTCCAAAACTTTTTGATATATCTAAATTTCCTATATGATTCCCAAAACTATATCCGCCTGTTTTAAAACTTGTAGGGCTATTTGCGCCTAAAGATGGATTTAAAGAATTGTTCACTTCATAAGACACACCATTTCTCCCGTAGGTATAACTAAGGTCAAAATTCCACTCATTAAACATTTGCCACCTATTTCCTAAAGTAATCGTATTATCTACAATAGCCGTCTCAAAAGTAGGTTGAAACCCCTGATACTCAGTCCCGGCAGGATGTAATAAATTAAAGGGATCCGGCACCCAATATGGTGTTCTGTAAAGCGCAAAACTTTTACCATTTCTGCCTTGTAAGCTTCCAAATAAATATACCTCTGCAGTATCATCTGCATACGGAAAACCTGCATTAAGTGCTAAACCAAATCGGTCGTACTCTGGCTGCCCAACAGTCATACCCAAATCAGGGTTTTGTTGAATCCAAGGATGAGAACCATCCAAAAGGCTATTGGCTAAAGCTTGTTGCGCATCAAATTGTGCCTGAGTTATATTTCCATTAGTAACATCATCAGGATTTGGCTGAAATACGTTTCCAAAAAGCAAATCATTTCCTGGTTCCCCAGATCTGTTTGTATAATCCTGGTGGTAAAAATCTGCAGTCAAATTTACAAACCCACCAAAATCTGGTGTAAAAGAAGTATTTAAACTCCCGCTATATGTAAATCCATCTCCTTCTGTAGTTACTCCTGTCCCTAAGCTAAGAGAAGTTTTATCTTCATCCTCTTTTAAAATAATATTAATCACCCCCGCAATGGCATCAGATCCATATTGAGCAGACGCTCCATCTCTAAGTACCTCTACTCTTTCGATAGCAGCTGCTGGGATACTTTTCATATCTACACCAACCTCTCCTCGTCCCGGAGTCTCATTAACATATACTAATGCACTTTGGTTTTTTCTTTTTCCATTTACTAAAACCAATGTTCTACTAGGTCCTAAATTTCTAAGTTCTGATGGATCAAAATGCGCTGTTGCATCAGATATAGTTTGCTGAGTAGAGTTATAAGATGGTACTCTAAACGCAATCATTTTATCCAATTCTGGCTGTGCACTTACTTTTAATTCTTCAGATGTGATATTATCAATAGCCACTGGTGACTCTATAACCGTTCTAGGTTTTGCACGGTTACCTACTACTACAATTTCATCAAGAAATGCCCCTTCATTCATATATGCAGTTATGCTCGTATTTGAAGATACTTCTAATTCTTCTGTTCCAAACCCAACTACCGAAAACACAAGAGTCGTAGGTAGAGATTGTACCTCTATTGAGAAATTTCCATCAAAATCAGAAGTAGCTCCATTAGAGGTGCCTTTTTCTACAATATTAACAAGCGGTATCGCCTGATTTGTCGCTCGGTTTAATACAGTACCCGTAAGACTCTCTTGAGCAAGTACTATAACTGGAGTAAAAATTAAGAATAACAAAATCTTCATTTTGTTAAAACGAATGTGTTTTTTCATAATGGTTTGTTTAAATGTTTGCCTAAATCTATTAAAAGATATTCATAAAAAAAAGACAAACTAACAATTGTTAGCACTAAAAGTGCTAATTAACCATCAAAAAAAAGCCAAAAACCTTAAAAAAACACAATATTTCACAAAACAAATCGAAACAAAACAAACCTCAAAACACTTTATCTCATTTGGTGTTTCAACAACATATTAATCAATCAGATAACATAAATCCTAGTAAAAACATATACGTTTTTCCGAAGTAAAAGCATATTATGAATTACGTAAAAAACATACTTACCATCCAGTTAAACCCTTGTTTTTTACTAAAAATTCAAAAATTCAAATTCTTTTTTGATTATTTATAAATTTCGCCATTTTATCATTCCTAAAAACTATCAACTAATCCATAAATCTTCTTATTTTTGCAGCCTTAATACGTAATTATGTACAGAAGTCATTCGTGTGGTGAGCTACGCTCCTCAGATATCAAAAAAGAAGTAACCTTATCTGGTTGGGTTCAAAAGACCAGAGACAAAGGATTTATGATATGGGTCGATCTTAGAGATCGCTATGGAATCACCCAATTGATTTTTGACGATGAACGCACTCCTGCAGCAGTTGTAGAAAAAGCAAAGACATTAGGAAGAGAGTTTGTAATCCAGGTTAAAGGGATTGTAATAGAGCGTGAATCTAAAAACAAAAATATCCCTACAGGAGAAATCGAAATTCTAGCAAAAGAGTTAGTTATACTTAATGAAGCAATCGTTCCTCCTTTTACCATAGAAGATCAAACAGACGGGGGTGAAGATATTAGAATGAAATACCGCTATTTGGATATTCGTCGTAATCCTGTAAAAAACAATTTGATGTTTCGCCATCAGGTAGGGATGAAAGTTAGAAATTACCTATCTCAAGAAGGGTTTATCGAAGTCGAAACACCATATTTAATTAAATCCACTCCCGAAGGAGCTCGTGATTTTGTAGTACCATCTAGAATGAACGAAGGGCAGTTTTATGCCCTTCCTCAATCCCCTCAAACCTTTAAGCAATTGCTTATGGTTGGCGGTATGGATAAGTATTTTCAGATTGTAAAATGCTTTAGAGATGAAGATCTAAGAGCAGACAGACAACCAGAATTTACACAAATAGATTGTGAAATGGCATTTGTAGAGCAAGAGGATATCCTAAACATATTTGAAGGACTCACACGTCATTTAATAAAAGAAATAAAAGGGATCGAAATTAAAGATTTCCCAAGAATGACATATGCCGAAGCAATGCAAACATATGGTAACGACAAACCGGATATTAGATTCGGAATGAAGTTTGGTGAACTTAATAATGTTGCCCAGCATAAAGATTTTAAGGTATTTAATACTGCGGAGTTGGTAGTGGGTATTGCAGTTCCTGGTGGAGCTTCATACACAAGAAAAGAAATTGACAAGCTTGTTGATTGGGTAAAACGACCACAAGTGGGTGCATTAGGAATGGTGTATGTAAAATGCAACGAAGATGGGACATATAAATCTTCTGTAGATAAATTTTATGACCAGGATGATCTTGCGAAGTGGGCAGAAACCACTGGAGCAAAAGCAGGAGACCTAATCTGTGTGCTTTCTGGTCAAACCAACAAAGTGAGAGCGCAATTAAGCGCCCTTCGTATGGAACTTGCAGAACGACTTGATTTAAGAAATCCAGAAGAATTTGCTCCTCTATGGATATTAGATTTCCCTTTATTAGAGTGGGATGAAGATACTGAGCGTTACCATGCTATGCACCACCCTTTTACTTCTCCAAAACCAGAAGACATTGATTTATTAGATACTAAACCAGGTGATGTACGCGCTAATGCGTATGATTTGGTATTAAATGGAAATGAAATTGGCGGAGGATCTATTCGTATTCATGACAAAGAAACTCAAGCATTAATGTTTGATCACCTAGGATTTACTCCTGAAGAGGCAAAAGCACAATTCGGATTTTTAATGGATGCTTTCCAATATGGAGCCCCTCCTCATGGTGGACTTGCTTTTGGATTTGATAGATTAGTATCCATTCTTGGTGGACAAGAAACCATTCGTGATTTTATTGCTTTCCCTAAAAACAATAGTGGTCGGGATGTAATGATTGATGCACCTGCGCATCTGGATAACGAGCAACTCAAAGAATTGAACATACAACTTGATGTATAATATAGTATTGAATATTTATATGTCATTAAATTCAAATAGCATAAAATCCCGCTTAAGGCGGGATTTTTATTACCTTTAGTTTATGAGGGGAATAGCTTACTTTATATATAAAAATATTAAAATACTTTTTTTAACACTGTTTATATTCATCATTTCATACTCATGTAGAGAGAAGAATTATTCGGCTAAAAAATATATTAATTATATAGGTTATTTAGATCCTAACACTACAATTTCCTCAACTAGTTTTGCTCTTTGTGGTACTGGAAAAATTGAAGGAACTCATCATGGTTTACCCAAGTTAGCTTATAAACCAAATAAGGGTATCTTTGACAAAACTATCCGATCGAAATACCAAAATAATGAATATACCGATTCTGGATATTTAAATTTCAGGTTCGTAATAAACTGTAAAGGAGAAATCGGAAGAGTAGAAATCATCCAAATGAATATAGATTTAGAAGAAACTGAGCTTAATTCTGAAATGATAGATCAGTTATATCAATTAACATCAGAGTCAGAAAATTGGAATGGATACACAACAAAAGACCAGAAACCAATAGACTATTACATGTATGTTTCATATAAAATAATAGATGGTGAAATTACCGAAATACTTCCTTAGTTTCCCCTTCTTTTTTCTTCTTTTTGCTTGTTCCATAATGAATGAAGAAGAAAAAAAAGCTGAATCCAAAAAAATTATGAACGGTGCTGCTCATTTAAATCAAGGATCCCCGGATACTATGATGGTCATAGAAAAGGCGATCGAATTAAATCCTGAAAACGCAGAAGCATGGAGAGAATTATCGGTAGCCTACTTAAAAAGAGGAATGCCACTAGACTGGAAACCTCTTTTTGATAAAGCGGTAATGCTAGATCCCAAAGAATGGCAAGGTCATAGAGGGTATCTGTATCTATACTTTTATAGAAATTACAAAAAAGCTATAAAAGATTTTGATGCTACTGATATATTAACTCCTAATTTTGATGATGCTCCTCAAGGACAAAGTGTAAATTACATGAGAGGGATCGCCTATCTCGGATTAAAAGAATATACTAAATCAAAAAATTACTTTAACACTTATATTGATAATCAAATTAAAACATCTGGAGAAGACTACGCCGATATAACAGCCTTTTTATATCGTGGGATTATTGCTTATCTTCAAAAAGATTACAAAAGCGCTAAAAAAGATTTTCAAAAAGTATTAAAGTATTCTGAGAATCATTATTCTGATGCTCACTATTATTTATCGAAATGCTATTATGAAGAAAAAGAAATACCTAAGGCTTTAGAACATATTAAGAGTGCTATTGAAGATTTTAATTCTGGATATTACCATACTCGAAATTATGTTGAAGTATTATATCAAGTATACATCCAAGATCTAGAAGAGCAAAAAAACTTAGTAGAAAACCATTCCTTTTATTAGTTCAAATAAATTGATATGTCAACTGCAAAAAAGACTTTACTTTATAAGCTACTTAAATGGAGATATCGTCATATTTCTGACAAGACTTTTGTTCTTATTCTTAGTATTCTGGTTGGATTTACTGCTGGTCTGGTATCTCTTTTACTAAAAAACATCACCCATCTAATTCAGATAGTTTTAGAAAGTGATATCATCTCTTGGCAAGCTTCGTTTTACTTTATTATTCCGATAATAGGACTACTTATCGTATACATATTTACAAAGTATATCATCAAAAAAGATTCAAAATCTGCCATTCCTTTGATTTTATATTCTCTTTCGAAAAAAAATGGAGTTATAAAACCAATTCACAGTTACTTACCTCTTATTTTAGCTCCAATTACAGTTGGTTTTGGTGGTTCGGTGGGGCTCCTAGGTCCGGCTATTAGTTCGGGATCTGCATTAAGCTCTAGTTTTAGCACTTTGTTTCACGTTAATCGAAAAACCAGAGTCTTACTTATCGGTTGCGCTTCTGCAGGTGCAATTTCTGCAGTATTTAAATCTCCTTTGGCTGGTTTGGTTTTTGCTGTTGAAGTTTTTAGTTTAGATCTTACCCTAACCTCGTTATTACCCTTACTTTTTGCTTCGGTATCCTCTATAATAACTTCATATTTCTTTTTGGGAGATGAAGTATTGTTTAGATTTGATGTTTTAGAAAAATTTGATATCTATGATACTCCTTTCTACATTATTTTGGGTATCGGTACCGCAATTGCTTCTATATACTTTACCAAAATGTATTTTGGGATACTCCGTTTTTTTAATCGTTTTCCTAAAAAAATTCACCGCCTTTTAGTTGGTGGGCTAGCTATTGGGATAATGCTATATTTTATTCCTCCGCTTTATGGAGAAGGTCTTGGTTTTATAAACGATTTACTTCGCGGTGACCACTTAACAGCAATTGGCAAAACACCTTTTGACAATATAACGAGTAGTATTTGGGTAGTAATTGCGCTTTTAACAGGTATTACAATTTTTAAGGCTATTGCGATGACCGCCACTTTTGCGGCAGGCGGCTCTGGAGGAATTTTTATCCCAACCATGGTAATGGGTAGTGCATTGGGCAATGTAGTATCTAAAGTGATCAACAATCTAGGTATAGGTTTTCATGTTTCTGAAGCTAATTTTACACTATTAGGAATGGCTGGGCTTATTGCCGGGGTGTTACATGCTCCACTCACCTCTATATTCCTAATTGCAGAGATCACTTCTAGTTATGAACTATTTGTTCCACTCATGATCACCACTTCGATTTCATTTATAATTTCAAAAAATAAGCTCGAGCATAATATTTACACACGTGAATTGGCAAAACAAGGTCATCTATTAACGCATGATAAGGATCAGACCGTACTAACCTTAATGAACCTTGAAAATTGTATAGAAACCAATTTTATAACGATAAGACCAGATTACACCTTAAAACAACTATTAAGTGAAGCGGTAGCCAAATCAAACAGAAATTTGTTTCCAGTAGTTGATGATTCTGACCATCTTATCGGAATTGTATTATTAGACGACATCAGAGACATCATGTTCGATATTACATTATATCATAAAACAACAGTAGATACTTTAATGACAAAAATGTCTGCGGCTATTATATACGAACAGGACAATGCCAAAACAGTAATGAGAAAATTTCAGGATACAGGTGCCTGGAATCTTCCTGTAATCAAAGATGGAAAATACTTTGGTTTTGTCTCAAAATCAAAACTCCTTACGGCTTATAGAAGAAAGTTGATTAATTTTACGCAATAAATTAGGTTTATATGTTAAGAAGTAATCTTTTTAAATCAATTGACATCTTATGACCAACGATCTAAAATAAACATATGAAATACATCATCCGCATACTTTTTATAACTATTATTATCCTGATTTGCATTGGATATTACTTCAAAAATTCTGGTGATCATATTACCGGAGATAAATTAGTCGGTATAGGAATATTAGTTTCTTCTTTTATACTTATGCCTATTTTTATCTATCATAGATGGAAAAACAAAAAAGTAAAAGACTACATGCTTACCGAAGAAAATCTTAGGAAAATGAGGGATTATGAGACGAATAAAGAAAATTCGAACCCATGAGTTTCTAAAATATTCACATTTTGATAACGATTCATAAAAAATTAAAAACTACCTTTAGTATTCAAATACTTATTATTTTATTACAATGGAAGGAACAGTAAAATTTTTTAACGAATCAAAAGGTTACGGATTTATTACCAACAACGAAACAGGAAAAGACATCTTTGTTCACGCTTCAGGAATTGCTGGCGAGGCATTAAATGAAGGCGACAAAGTAGAGTACAATGAAGAAGAAGGTAGAAAAGGACCTACCGCAGCAAATGTTCGCATAATTCACGGGTAGTGCAAACATTTCTCAAGTTTCAAAAGCACTACTCTTGTAGTGTTTTTTTATTTTTCAATCCAATCCATCTTTTGATTTAAAAACTTTGCTTTGATCAATTAAAAATTCAAGAATTCTAAGTTCATTTCCAGACTCTAGAACTTCCTTTGTCATCGTATCATCATTTAAAAAGTCTATAAAATCATATACCTCAGTTTTAGGAATTTTTAATTCTGTAATAAAAAAATCTCCTCTATAAAAATCCGAAAGTTTAGACGAATAAGTCTTTTTTTGCCTCTTGCCACCTTTTTTCTTAAAAAGACTAGCCACCATTCTACCGACAGCAATAAAATTAACTGGAGTTATTGCCATTTCATCCCTTAACACTATATTTTTAACAGTTCCTGCTCCTTTTTCATGGATAAATGGTGTTTCATCCAATTCTTTAGCATCAAACAAAGGCAAATTATCTTCATATGTTTTTATCCTATCTATATCTTCTTTTACCTCTCCAGAAAGATTATATCGAGAAACCCTTACCTCTTCTAATTCATTTACTTTAACCTCTAA
This sequence comes from Aquimarina sediminis, assembly GCF_002895435.1. Classification (GTDB taxonomy): domain Bacteria; phylum Bacteroidota; class Bacteroidia; order Flavobacteriales; family Flavobacteriaceae; genus Aquimarina; species Aquimarina sediminis. The sequence continues at coordinate 213,155 of NZ_POYJ01000003.1, read as the reverse complement.
TACAATTTCTAAATCAGCCTGTTTAATATCTTTCTTTCTAACAACATGTGCTTTTTTCTGATATCCTATAGAAGAAAAAACGATAGTATCTCCAACTTTAGATTTTATCTCAAAAAAACCTGCCTTATCATTAATTGTTCCCTCCCTTCTGGTTATATTTAATATGTTTATTACTTCAGATTTAGAAGCATCAATCTTTACCTTTCCTCTCAGGAAATCACCTTCTTGAGAAATCCCGAAATAACCCATTAAAAATATAACAACAAATAAGATTTTTTGCATTTCGCCTTTGGTTAGTTAAAAGACGAAACAATATAGGTGCAGTTGCAGTCTTCTGGACATAGTTCTATTAAAAAACATTCATTACTCTAATAAACTATATAAGAAACAGCATCTATTATTTAAACAAATCAGACACTTCAATCTGTTTATCTTTCTTTAATTTTGTCAAAATCTTCAGAAAAGCCAATGCGGTAATAAATGCATCTCCAGATGCAGTATGCCTATCGCTTTTCGAAATTTTCAGATCATTACACAATTCATCCAGGCTATAATGAGAATTCTGTTTATCGTTTTGATACACCGCATGCTTAGTCTTTTTAAAAAGAATACTGGTATCTAAAAACCTGTTTTTCAACACACCCAATCCCTGTCTTTTTAATGCTTTATCTATCATTTTTCTATCAAACTCAGCAAAATGCGCCACCAAAACAGAATTACCAATATATTTTACAAACAACTCAAGAGCTTTCTTCTCTGATATTTTACCAAAACCATTGTTTTTTCTAATTCCATGAATTTGTACTGTCTCTTCATTAAAAACATCCTGTTCGAGATAAATTTCTAATTGATCAGATACTATCAGGCTATTACCCCGGATTGCAATTGCCCCAATAGACAACACTCTATCTTTGGCATAATCAAACCCTGTAGTCTCGGTGTCAAATGCTACAAAGCGAACATTATTTATAGGTTCTTTTCGTTTTTTTTTGTCAAAGAGTTCCACATACTCTTTCCAAAACGGCGGGTAGTCTTTGTTCTTTTTTTTAAACCAAAATTGCATTACATCAAATTCTTAAGTTGAAAACGTACTCTCAGCAATTCCTGTATATCTCTAATGGGTCTAAAGCATCGTTTGAGTTTTAATTTATCTTTTTTGCTCAAGGTATTTAATTTTATAAATCTTCCTGAATCGTGATGAAGTAGCCCTTGTCTGGTTCTAAACTTTATTAATACTCTAAAAGCTTTGGAACAACTCTCAAAAAGAGCTGCATTTTTAGGTTCTATCTCCGCAAGTTTGGCATATCGTAATAAGGTATTATTTACTCCTTTTACATTATGATAAAGCGTTAATATTCTTGCTGCATCAATCAACACCATCATTGCCCTGATTTTAATATCAAATGTATCTTTATGTTCGCCATTTTGCTCGACCAAAAATTGTTTAAAGAACCCTAAGGGAGATGGCTTTTGCAAAGCACTTACCCCCAATAACCCCAAAAACCGATTACTTTTATTAACCCCTTCAAAGACTGCTTCAGACAACACATCGGTCATAGTTCTATCTCCATACACATATTGAAAATCAAAAAATATAGATGACAACAACGTCCCTTCTTCTGTTGGAGTAATCATCCAGTTTCTAAACTGATCTTTCCATTTTGATAGAGACATACACCATCTTGGATTACTTGCCATCATCTCGGCAGGACAATATTCAAAACCGATGGTATGTAATCCTTTTGTAATTTTATTTGCCAACTCCATAAAATAAAGCTGTGTAGCTTCATAAGCTTGCTCATCAACATTTTCAAAAACAATAGCATTATCCTGATCTGTTAAAAGTAACTGTTCTCTTCTTCCCTGACTCCCTAAAACCATAAAACAAAACTTAACCGGAGGAGGAGTAGACATTTCTTTTAAAGACAACTCTATAACTCTTATAATAAGTGCATCATTGATCTCAGAAATTATATTGATGATATGCTTGGTAGGAATATTCTGCTCTAGATATGATTTCAGCAACTTCTCTACCTGTTGTCTAATATACCTAAGTTTTTGAGGCTTTTTTATTCTTTTGACTTCTTTAATCAATACAGAAGGATTATTACCAAAAGAGACCAATAGATCGTGATCTGAAAGAATCCCAATAAGTTTTGAATCCTGCGTGCCGTCTTTTGTAATACACAAATGGCTTATATCATGTTTTATTAAAGCAATCTGAGCCTCGGCAACTGTGATTTTTTTTGAATATGTAACTACAGGAGAAACCATAATTTGATTTACCAAAGAGGTAATCTCATACATTCCAGTTGCTATCTTAGCCCTTAAATCTCTATCTGTAATTATCCCAATAGGTTGCTTATTACCATCAACAATAATAATACAACTTACCTTTTTATCGGTCATCTTTTTGGCGATATCTTTAATGGTATCATCAAAAGTGCAGGTTACAGGCTTTTTTCGATAAGAGATACTACGTAGTGCAGAAAGATCCTTGACTGTCTCGATAGAAATTGTATTATCTATTCGTTGTCCTTTCTCTGTTTCAGTAAAATAGTTCCTAGCATGTGCTGCAAAAGTTCCTAACAAAAATTTATTTACTTCTCTATTTTCTTCAATAAATGGTTCAAAAACTCTCGCAGGGATAGCATATACGATAGACTCCTCATCTGCTTTTGCAGACATTCGGTAATCTTTCTTGATAATCAAGATTCGAAGACCAAACAAATCACCGGCATCACATATATCTACCAAATTTTGATCGTCATCAAAGCCTCGATAAAGCCCAATAGCTCCTTCTCTTACAATATAAAACTCATCATGGCAAGGACTATCTTGCCTAAAGAGATATTCTCCTTTCTCAACATATAAAACTCTAATCTGACTAGAAATCAATAGCAGCTCCTCTTTTTTTAAACTATCAAAAGGAGGAAATTGTTTTAAAAAATCCTGTATTCGTTCTGCAATTGTATTCTTCATATTTCTGGAAACTATCTTCTAATTGAGATTGCGTTTTTCGATAAAAAATCGAGTAATTATTTCGGCACATTCTTTTTCTAAAACACCCCCTGTTATTGTTGTTTTGGGGTGAAGCTTTGTTCCCATAGCAGTAAACCCTCTACGCTCATCGACTGTACCATAAACAATTCTTTTTATCTGACTCCAATACAAAGCTCCTGCACACATCTGACAAGGTTCTAATGTTACATATAGTGTGCATTCTTTGAGATATTTACCTCCAAGAAAGTTTGCCGCCGCTGTAATTGCTTGCATTTCGGCATGTGCTGTAACATCATTTAATAATTCAGTAAGGTTATGTGCTCTTGCAATAATCTTATCTTCTACAACAATGACCGCCCCAACAGGTACTTCATCTTTCTCAAAAGCCAATTCTGCCTCTTGCAGGGCTTTTTTCATAAAATAAGAATCATCAAACGGATCTAACATATAACAATCAATTTTAAGTAAAACTAAATAAAAAAAATTGTATTAGCTCTCAAAACAATATAGTATTAGAACTATTGGTTCATCAAAAACCAAAGACTAATTCCTACCATTACTTTAATTACGCTTTCTTTTAAAAATAAATCTTCACTACTAAAAAGTATCCAAAGAACCATTACAAAATAGTATTTTTGCTCTATGCAAAAATCATTGCTTTCAAATATTCGATATCCGTCAGATCTCAAAAAACTATCTCCTGATCAACTACCTAAATTGGCTCAGGAATTACGGGATTTTGTAATCAATATCGTAGCTACCAAAGAAGGACATCTAGGCGCTAGTTTGGGAGTAATCGAGCTTACTATTGCACTTCACTACATTTTTGACACTCCAAATGATCTTCTGGTTTGGGATGTTGGACACCAGGCTTATCCTCATAAAATCCTTACCGGAAGAAAAGATGTATTCCACACTAATAGGCAATTAGGAGGGATTAGTGGTTTCCCAAAACGAAGTGAAAGTGAGTACGACACCTTTGGTGTTGGTCATTCTTCTACTTCTATTTCTGCTACATTAGGCATGGCGATCGCATCCAAATTAAAAGGAGATATACAAAAACAACATATTGCAGTAATTGGCGATGCATCTATAGCCAGTGGCATGGCATTTGAAGGACTCAATCATGCAGGAGTAACAGATACAAATATGCTAGTCATCCTTAATGATAATGCTATTGGAATCGACCCCAGTGTTGGTGCCTTAAAAGAATATCTTACAAAAGCAACTGTCGGGGTTAAGCCCAGAAAAAACAACATTATAGAGGCTTTAAATTTTAATTATTTTGGTCCTATTGACGGTCATGACTTACAGGCACTACTCAAAACCTTTGAAAAACTAAAAACTACCAAAGGTCCAAAACTTTTGCACATCATTACTACTAAAGGAAAAGGATTAAAGCAAGCAGAAGAAAACCAAGTAAAATACCATGCACCTGGTAAATTTAATGCTTCTACAGGAGATCTGATACCAAAAGACAATTCGGGACTACCTCCTAAGTTTCAGGACGTTTTTGGGTATACTATTTTGGAACTTGCTAGAACCAACAAAAAGATTGTAGGTATTACTCCGGCTATGCCAACAGGAAGCTCTTTAAAATATATGATGGATGAAATGCCCGATCGCGCTTTTGATGTTGGTATTGCAGAACAACATGCCGTTACTCTAGCAGCAGGAATGGCAACGCAAGGTTTTGTCCCTTTTTGTACTATCTATTCTACATTTTTACAGCGCGCATATGATCAGGTAATACATGACGTCGCATTACAAGATTTGCCAGTAATCTTTTGTATTGATCGTGCTGGTATTGTTGGCGAAGATGGAGCCACACATCACGGTGTTTTTGATATTGCACACTTAAACTGCATCCCTAACATGATCTTGGCAGCACCAATTAATGAAATTGAGTTAAGACATTTGCTATATACTGCTTCATTAGGTCTAGAGCACCCAATCGCAATACGATACCCCAGAGGAAGAGGGCATATTATCGATTGGAAAATACCTATGCGAAAACTTGAAATCGGAAAAGGAGCAACTTTAAAAAAAGGTATAGAAATAGCTGTAATTTCTACAGGTACCATTGCACATCACGCTACCAATGCAATAGAAGCCACAGAAGAACTTATTGGTCATTACCATTTTTGCTTTATAAAACCACTAGACATAAATTTATTAAAACAAATATTACAACAATACAAAACAATTATCACTATTGAAGATGGTATTATCAAAGGTGGTTTTGGGAGTTCTATTATCGATTTTGCAAATCAACATCATTTTAAAAATAACATCATCAACCTGGGCATTCCTGATCAATTTATCCATCATGGCACTGTCAATGAACTTTATGGCATGTGCGGTATTTCTGCCGAAAAAATCAAAAAAGTAATCCTTGAGAATCTTTAAACAATAACCTTCTAATAATTTAAAAAATGAAGATCAAAATTATATTACCCCTCATCTTCCTGGCACTTTTTAGTTGTTCTGATGACGAAAATACTATAGATGAAAATTCTATTCCTACCCCAGATCCAACTCCAACCAACATTTTAACTTTGGTTGATTCCAAAAGTATCTCTACCACCCCTTTTACACTTCCTAAAGAAACTATTGTATTTGAAGACAATTTGTATGCTATTGATGATTTTAAAACTTACAAATATAATTTCGAGCTTAATATATGGGAAACCATCAATGAAAACAACACAGATTTAGATTTTGAAGTTGCTGACTCCCCTTATTTTGATTATAATGTGAGCTTCATAAAAGATGATAAGTGGTACATTATGCACAGAAGAGCCTTATGGACCTTTAATTTTACTACTTTGGTTTGGACATTGGAAAAACAATTTTTTCACAATAAGCTAACTGCCCCTATAGGATTTTATGAAAACAACACCCTATATGTCTTTTCCGATATTTTCAACACCATCTATACCTACGATTTTGAAAACAATCTACTTGTTGACCATAGCACTTTTGAACAAAGACCTAATTACGGTCAATTAACTAAGTCTATTTTTAAAATTAAAGGTGAATATTATTTCACAAAATTATCAGATTATAACAAAATCTCTGTGTATAAATTCAGTAGTGATTTTAAAACATTTGAATATCTAAATGAATATAAAACAGATTATGTTGCACAGGGATCTGGTTTTATATTTAATGATAAAATTATATTTGGTCTTGGGGGAGAAATTTCTGTGGATCAAAATAATAACATATCTGGATATCAACTGAATAACAAATTCTATTATTATGATACTCAAACTAATGAATTCAACACAATTGCCAATGATTTTTATGAAGGCAGGTATTTAGCACTACCGATAGAATATAATAACGAATTTTATCTATTAGGTGGTATAAACGTTTCTAATAATCAGCAAAAAAACAAAGCAACTCTGGATAAGTTAGCATTTAAACTCATTAAACAATAACTAAAGAGGTCTAAGGCTTGTAAATACCATTACGGTTTCAAAAATTAATACCTATCAAAATCCAAGGCTTCATGAAGTCTTGGATTTTTTTTTAAACTTTCAAAAAAGCAACTCTTTTTTAATTTTGATCCCTGATTACAAACAACATATAACTTCAATATTCATTTTTACAAAGGTAACACACATAACTATTAATATTTTTTTACCTAGAAAAAGGTAACATTTTACCTCCTTAGGACATACACCTACATATAAAAACAAATTATAATTAATCTTATGAAAAAACCAATCTTATTTATCCTACTTATTGCCGCAATATTTACCTCTTGTAGTAGTGATGATGACTCAAGTATTTCTGAAAATACAAAATCTAATCTTATCGGAAAATGGCAATGGACAGCTTCTACAATAAACGGAGAAGATATTTCCCTTGATAAATGCGACATAATGAACACCTTAGATTTTAAGGCAAATGATGTAATTACAAGTACAACTTTTTCAACCATTACTGTTGTAAATAATGGACAAACAACTACAACATGTGAACAAGAGTCTTTAGAGTCAGGTGAATGGTCTTTATCCGAGAATAATATCATTACCAAATTCGGAAACGAATCTAGCTCTGTCAAAATACTTGAATTAACAAGTACTTCAGTAAAATTTGAAGAAACAGAAGAGTATAAAGATCAGGCAGGAAATACAGTAAAAGACACTTATACTGACACCTACAAAAAAATATAAAATCAACATACAGAAAGAATAAAAATGACCTGAACATAAAATTCAGGTCATTTCTTATATATGAAGCCCTTTGATCTTTTGAAATTTCAGTAATGCATTACCATCGGTCAAACTTGCTACATAATTACTTATTCCGATAAGGCGAGCATAAAGATCTTCATTTTTATAATCAAAATTATCTCCTTCTGCTCTTAAAATCAGCTTATCATAATTAGAGCTCTTACCGTTATTAAAGTTATCTGTTGCTATGCAGTATCGGTCTAAAAGTGTTGCCAAAATTTCATAACCTGCAATTTCTTTTTCAGTTACTTCCTGACTTTGGTAGATTTTATTTACACTAATCTTTAAGATATCATTAATCTGAGCTTCGTACTTACTTTTGTCAACCAAAGCAACATCAAAGGTTCCTGATAATATCTCTTCTTCATGCGCAATAAAAACACTTGCAGCCTCTTGTATTAATGTATTTATAGCCAAAGACCTTAAATAACTTAATCGATCGGCTGTTGTTACAAGATTGTTATACTTTGATGTATTGATAGCGTCTTTTACCAGTTTAATCAAATATTCTAAGGCATATTCTTCTTCTATCAGTCCCAAATTAATACCATCTTCAAAATCAATAATGGTATAACATATATCATCTGCGGCTTCTACCAAAAAAGTTAATGGATGACGACTATAAGTAGTCTCTTCACCAACATTATGCTTTAACAACCCAACTTCTTCTGCTACTTCTTTAAAAAAAGAAGCTTCATTCTGAAAATATCCAAATTTTTTATGAGCTATATGGTTTGTCGGTTTTTTTGGCAGCGATTCTTTTGGGTACTTCATAAACGCCCCCAAAGTAGCATATGATAACCTCACCCCTCCTTCTATTCCTTTACGGGTTTCGGTAAGAATTTTAAAACCATTAGCATTTCCTTCAAAATCAATGAGATCCTGATATTGCTTTGGTGTAAGTAAGTCTTTATACCTGCTACCACTTCCTGTTTTAAAATATTCTCCTATCGCTTTCTCTCCAGAATGCCCAAAAGGTGGATTACCAATATCATGAGCCAACGCCGCTGCAGCTACTATTGCCCCAAAATCATTAAATTTGTACCCATGCACAGCAGTAAGGTGTGGGTGTTTTTCTAAAACCTTCTTACCTACTACTCTACCTAGAGAACGCCCTACTACAGACACCTCCAAACTATGTGTTAATCGGGTATGCACAAAACTGGTTTTGGAAAGAGGGATAACCTGTGTTTTATCTTGTAAGCTTCTAAAAGCTGAAGAGAAAATAATACGGTCATAATCCACTTCAAAACCTAATCTTGTTTCGTCTTGTTCTTTTCGTAATCTTTTATTTCTATCTCCTTGTCGCCTTAAAGACAGGAGTTGTTCCCAGTTCATCATATTTACTTGCGTTTGCAAAAAGGATAAACAACAACATTCTTTTATTTAATCAAGAAAGTAAACAAAAGGGTTGTGCATAGCCCTGTCTCGATCTAAATCGAGAATTCGCTCAAAAATAACAAAAAAGGGAAGCATCTGTACAGAAAACTTCCCTTTTGCCCTATATAAATCTAGGTCTAAGACCCACACATTAAACAATCATCTCCTTCTGCAGCTTTTGATTGTGCTATAATTGCACGAAGCTCATCTGGAGTAAGCGCAGATCCTTCTGGAGAAACAGGCTCAACTTTTGATTCTGTTACCGCAGATTGTGCTTCCATCACTTGCGCTGCAGCCACTGCTACTTTTTCTGGTTGTGACTCTTCTTTTGCATTACTTTTTAGTGTAAACTTAATCGCATCTACAGCAGATTTAGTTCTCAGATAATACATCCCGGTTTTCAATCCGCTTTTCCAAGCATAAAAGTGCATGGACGTTAACTTAGCCATTGTAGCACCTTCCATAAACAAATTTAATGACTGAGATTGATCAATAAAATATCCTCTATGACGAGACATATCAATAATGTCTTTCATACTCAATTCCCAGACAGTTTTGTATAACTCTTTTAGATCTTGAGGGATAATATCTATATTTTGAATAGATCCGTTTGCACGCATGATAGCATCTTTAAGATTATCATTCCATAATCCTAATTTTACTAAATCCTCTAGTAAATGTTTGTTTACCACAATAAATTCTCCTGATAATACACGTCTGGTATAGATATTACTTGTATATGGCTCAAATGCTTCATTATTCCCTAATATCTGAGATGTAGAAGCTGTAGGCATCGGCGCTACAAGTAATGAATTACGCACGCCATTTTTAACAACTTGCTCGCGTAATTCACTCCAATTCCATCGACCACTCAACTCTTCATCTTTTATTCCCCATAAGTTATACTGAAACTCTCCTTTAGAAATTGGAGATCCTTCATAACTTTGGTAAGGACCATCTTGCTGAGCTTCTTCCATAGATGCGGTTACCGCAGCAAAATATAGTGTTTCAAAAATTTCCTGATTCAATTTCTTAGCCTCATCACTGGTAAATGGTAATCGCATCATAATAAATGCGTCCGCTAAGCCTTGCACTCCAAGTCCAATTGGTCTGTGGCGCACATTAGAATTTTCTGCTTCTTTTACCGGATAATAGTTACGATCTATTACCTTATTTAGGTTTTTAGTTACACGTTTGGTAATTCTAAAAAGTTCCTGATGATCAAACTCTCCATTTTTCACAAACATTGGCAATGCAATAGATGCTAGATTACATACCGCTATCTCATCGGGGCTAGTATACTCTAATATCTCTGTACAAAGATTGGATGATCGTATAGTTCCCAAATTCTGCTGATTAGATTTGCGATTTGCCGCATCCTTATACAACATATATGGTGTACCTGTTTCGATTTGAGATTCTAGTATTTTTTCCCAAAGCTCTCTTGCCTTAATAGTTCTTCTACCTTTTCCTGCAGCTTCAAATTTTAAGTATTCCTTTTCAAATTCTTCACTGTGTATATCAAATAAGCCTGGACATTCATTAGGACACATTAATGTCCATTCTGCATCCTCTTGTACACGTTTCATAAATAGATCTGGAATCCACATTGCATAGAATAAATCACGTGCACGCATTTCTTCTTTCCCGTGGTTTTTCTTTAAATCCAGAAAATCAAAAATATCCGCATGCCATGGTTCTACATATATTGCAAATGAACCTTTACGCTTCCCCCCTCCTTGATCTACATAACGAGCTGTATCATTAAACACTTGTAACATCGGAACGATACCATTAGATGTTCCATTGGTTCCTGCAATGTATGACCCTGTTGCTCTAACATTGTGAATTGATAACCCTATACCTCCCGCAGACTGCGAGATTTTAGCCGTTTGCTTCAACGTATCATATATTCCATCAATACTATCATCTTGCATTGCTAAAAGAAAACAAGATGACATTTGAGGTTTTGGTGTACCTGCATTAAACAATGTAGGGGTAGCGTGTGTAAAGTACTTTTTAGACATCAACTCATAAGTTTCAATAGCTGCATCCAAATCATTAGGATGAATCCCTATAGAAACCCTCATCAACATATGCTGTGGTCGCTCTGCGATCTTACCGTTAATTTTTAACAAATATGAACGCTCTAATGTTTTAAAACCAAAATAATCATAACCAAAATCGCGATTGTAAATAATTGTAGAGTCTAATTTTTCTTTATTAGCAATAATAACTTCATATACATCATCTGCTATTAAAGGAGCTTTTTTACCGGTTCTTGGGTTTACATACTCATAAAGATCAGTAACTACTTCAGAAAAAGATTTCTTAGTATTCTTGTGTAAATTAGAAACAGAGATGCGTGCCGCTAGTTTTGCATAATCCGGATGTGTTATGGTCATGGTTGCTGCTATTTCTGCTGCAAGATTATCCAACTCACTTGTTGTTACTCCGTCATACAATCCCTCTATCACTCTCATCGCCACTTTTACAGGATCTACTAGTGGATTCAGCCCATAACATAATTTTCTTACTCTCGCGGTAATCTTGTCGAACATTATTGGTTCTTTACGCCCATCTCTTTTTACTACATACATACGCTTTTTTGGTTTTTAATTTTTCTTCTTCCGAAGAATGTTGATGTTAATTCGTGTTATTATTTCTATAATTCTGAAGGTCAAAAATCACACTCTATTCCCCTAAAATTAGATACTAAAAAGAAATCTCAAGGTTCTAAAACCAGAGTAATCCTTGTAGTAATATAATGTAATGACTCGCCCCTTTTGTTTGTAAAGCTCTTTCTTGCAGAGCTGTATCAAACTGAGCCAATCTAGATTAAACAGAAGAATTGTTTTTGACTAGCTCAGAATGAATATATTGTGTTGTTTTATAATTTACTAGATTTTACTTAAAGCTTGTAAAATAATTATGCTCTGGTTTTTTTATCTAAAAATCAGCATCAAAACTTATTTTATTCTCTTCGTTATCTTTATTAAGCACTCCGGCTTTTTGATATTCTGAAACTCGTTTTTCGAAGAAATTAGTTTTCCCCTGTAAAGAGATCATATCCATAAAGTCAAATGGATTTGCTGTTCCATATTCTTTTTCACATCCTAACTCAACCAATAATCTATCGGTAACAAATTCAAGATATTGTGTCATCAATTTTGAGTTCATACCAATCAAACTTACTGGCAGCGATTCTGTAATAAACTCTCTTTCGATATCCAAGGCATCTACAAGAATTTCACGAATTTTTTCTTTTGGCACTTTATTAATTAAATGCTTATTATGAAGATGAACTGCGAAATCACAATGCACACCTTCATCTCTAGAGATCAATTCATTAGAAAAAGTTAGCCCTGGCATTAACCCCCTTTTCTTTAACCAAAAAATAGAACAGAACGCTCCCGAAAAGAAAATCCCTTCTACTGCTGCAAAAGCAATTAATCGTTCTGCAAAAGAATCAGATTCGATCCATTTTAATGCCCAATCTGCTTTTTTCTTAATTGCAGGGAAGTTCTCAAGAGCATTAAATAAGATATCTTTTTCCTTTTCATCCTTTACATAAGTATCTATAAGCAATGAATATGTTTCAGAGTGGATATTTTCCATCATGATCTGAAAACCGTAGAAAAATTTTGCTTCACTATACTGTACTTCATTTATGAAGTTTTCAGCCAGATTTTCATTTACGATACCATCAGAAGCAGCAAAAAATGCTAAAATATGTTTAATAAAATACTGTTCATCATTAGTTAACTTGGTCGCCCAATCAGTAATATCCTGATGCAAGTCGATCTCTTCTGCGGTCCAAAAGCTAGCCTCGGATTTTTTATACCATTCCCAAATATCATGATGTTGAATGGGGAAAATCACGAATCGATCTTTGTTTTCTTGCAAAATAGGTTCTACGACACTCATTTTATTTTTTTTAGCTTTTTTTGAGTTTTTTTTTCTTTCTTCTTAGGAATAACAAAGATCACGAAATACGTCAAAAGTTCTACGAAAAGTTAACAAACGTTTTCAACAAAGTTTTCAACACAAAGTGAATAAGGTACAAAACTGTTCTTTCACAAAACAAACTTTAAGTAATTGAAAATAAACGCGTTATGTATTTTAAAAAAAATAGAAATATTCTGAACTACATCCTTGAAAACCTGCTATTTTCCACTTGTTAACCGTGTTTTTTTAACAAAAATCACCAAAATCAAAAATACACGATTTTACGGTAAAGCCGTAACCAAAAGAATGTCTTTCTTTCGTTAAAAAAAGTAAAGAAAAAACGAGTTTTTACATTTAAAAAAGCAAAAAAGAGGATTATTTTTGCATATTAGAAGCTATATTTTCAAGTTCCAAATACCAATCATCTCCAAATTTTCGAATAAGAGCTTCTTTAACAAATTTATAGATCGGTACTTGAAATTCTTTACCTAATTCGCAGGCATCATCACAAATTTCCCATCTATGATAATTGACAGCCGAAAACTCGGTATATTCTTGTACTCGTATAGGGTATAAATGACAGGACACAGGCTTTTTCCAATCTACTTCTCCTTGATTGTATGCTTCTTCTATTGCACACATAGCTGTGCCTTTTTCATCAAAAATAACATAAGCACAATCTGCTCCATCAATCAGGGGTGTTTCTAGTTCTCCATTCGCCGTTTTAATATGAGTTCCATGGTGTTCTATCGCCTCTATACCTTCTTTTCTCAAATAAGGCTTTACTATTGGATATATATCTTTAAGAACCTGAACCTCTGACTCTTCCAGAGGAGCACCAGCTTCACCATCTATACAACAAGCGCCTTTGCATGCAGAGAGATTACATACAAAGTCTTTTTCAATAATATCTTCCGAAATTATGGTTTTTCCTAATTGAAACATGGCGCAAAGGTAATTCTTATGCCAGATATTTTTTACAATTTATTCACCTTTTTATAATACCTTTATTTAATAAAGTCTATTTACATTTGTACAAATTTTTGAAATCGTTTATACATGAACTTTGACCTTAAAGAAATATTTACTGCAAGTATGATTTTGTTTGCGGTAATAGATATCATAGGAAGTATTCCTATAATTATTGATTTACGACAAAAAGTAGGGCATATTCAAAGCGAAAAAGCTTCGATAGTTGCAGCTATATTAATGGTAGTTTTCCTTTTTGTAGGAAAAAAAATACTAAATCTTATTGGTATTGATGTTAATTCTTTTGCTGTAGCTGGATCCTTTATTATCTTTTTTCTGGCTATAGAAATGATATTAGGCATCCAATTATACAAAGATGATGAACCAGAGACCGCTGCAGTAGTTCCATTGGCTTTTCCTTTAATTGCTGGAGCAGGTACAATGACCTCTATCTTATCATTGCGAGCAGAATACCATACAATCAATATAGTAATCGCGATATTAATCAATATTATTTTTGTTTACATAGTTTTAAAATCGTCTAAAAGAATAGAGAAAATACTGGGTGGACAGGGAATTAATGTAATTCGAAAGATTTTTGGGGTAATTTTACTTGCTATTGCTGTCAAGTTATTTGCGACAAATATCACAGGTCTCTTCTAAAGAATATATATTTAAACAAGAATAGTCAAATACTATAATCTCTTTAAGAACAACTTATCTAAATAAAAGTTAAGTAACTATTATTTTATTAGTCTATTAAAACAAAAACTATAAAACAGATGAAATATTTTATATACGTATTAATCGTTATTGCAGCCGCTTTAGTTATCTATAACGGTACACATTTAGACTTTAACAATTTATTAGTTGGTGATAGCAAAACGGCTCTTATAGGCGTTTTTTGCTCTGCTTGTGTTATTTTATTAATGTGGATTTTATTAATATCCAAGAGCATCCAAAAAAAGAATAGAGGGAAGTAATTCTTAAAATTCTTTACTTTTAAATTAGACCTGTTTAAAAAACAAAAAAACAGGCTATGATTACTGGTGGAATCGAAATCACCATTAAAATCATAAAGAAATTATGTAATCTTCTAAACAAAAGTGCTCGCATTAAAGATTTTTTGAGCTTACTATCTTTAGAGCTATCTATATGTTCTCTAATTATATCACCAGAAACATAAGAGGTATCCACCAAGATATCATGTTTTAGAAAAATAGACGCGCTATTATCCAACAATCTAAATGCAACAGCAATAATAAAGAAAAAGAGGGGTGAACAAATCGCAATGGCTAACAGATATTCTTGAAATTCAGACATATTAGAGATCTAAGTTATTCTTCTTTAGAGAATGACAATACTTTATTTATCATTGTATCGTCTTTATTTATAATTTTTTCAAATGCATCTGTCCCGAAAAGCTGCTGCGCCATCGTAGCTTTTAAGTACTTTTTTAATTGGTTTTTATAATTTTTTAGCTCAATTTCTATACCTCTCCTTCTTGCATATTTTAAAAAATCTTCTGCAAAAGCATCATCGATATCAATTTTTTCTTTAAACTCTTCTTCAGACAAATTATTGTAATATACTCTGTTTTTATCCAATTCTTCAAATACATATCCTCCCATACGCCCCGAGCGAAGCATATAATCCAAAGTTTCACCTACTCGGGTTGTGTCTTTACTTATAAATATATCTGGAATAATACCTCCTCCACCATAAACTATCTTGCCTCCAGGAGTTTTAAATTTTAAAGAATCTGCTACCTGAATACTATCTGCATTTTGTAATTCGCCGTTTTTATATCGCTCCAAATATTCATTAAAATACTCTTTATTTCCATTGGTATACGGCTTTTGTATTGAGCGTCCTGTAGGCGTATAATATCGTGATATTGTTAATCGTATGGCGCTACCATCACCAAGTGCCATTTCTCTTTGCACAAGCCCTTTTCCATAAGAACGTCTCCCTACAATCATCCCTCTGTCATTATCCTGGATTGCTCCAGCAAAAATCTCACTTGCCGAAGCAGAGTTTTCATTGATTAACACATAAACCTTCCCTTTTTCGAAGCTTCCTTTATTGGTAGCAAAATTATTTTCTATTGCTCCTTTTTTGTTTTTGGTAAACATAATCAGAACATCATCCTTAAGAAACTCATCTGCCATTTTTAAAGCTGGGGCAATAAACCCTCCACCATTATCACGAAGATCAATAACCACACTCTCTAAACCCTTATCTAACAAATCATCCATTGCAGTTTTAAACTCTTTATAAGTCGTTTCTGCAAAACGATTTACTTTAATATACCCTAATTTATCATCCAACATATAGGCCGCATCTACGCTTTGCAAAGGCACACGCCCTCTTTTCACAAGTACATCAAACACCCCTTTACCTCTTCTAAACACCTTAAGCTGTACCTGACTATTGAGTTCTCCTTTGAGTCTGTTTGCCAATCCATCCCTTATCAAACGCTCCCCATACAAAGTATCGTTATCAGCCATTAATATTCTATCTCCAGCTTTAATTCCAGATTTTTCACTAGGACCGCCTTTAATAGTATTAATTACAGATATTGTATCTCTATACGGATAATAACTCACACCAATACCTATAAAATCTCCCTGCATACTTTCTGTAATTCCTTCTAATTCTTCTGACGGGATATATATTGAATGTGGATCTAAATTTTCTAATATTCTATTTACAGTAACTTCTACAATACTATCGGTATTAATCTCATCAACATATTCATAATCTATATAATCAATAAGTCTATTGAGTTTTTCCTTTTTGGGGTTATAAGAAAAGAGTTTTGCCGAAGGGTTACTAAAATCGAGTTTACTACCCAAAAACACCCCGGCACCAACTGCCAGACCCAAAAACAAAGGCAAATATTTTTTTGAATATCCCATTTATTCTTCTAAATCCGTAATCTGTTCTATTTCTACTCCAGCTTTAGCAAGAAATTGCAAGCCCGAATCGTCTTTATAGCCTATTTGATACACAATCCTCTTAATACCAGCTTGATGAATCAATTTACTACACTCCTTACATGGTGATAATGTAATATAAAGTGTTGCTCCCTTACATGATTGTGTAGACGATGCCACTTTAGAAATTGCATTTGCTTCTGCATGTAATACATACCACTTTGTATACCCTTCTTCATCTTCACACGGATTCTCAAAACCTGTAGGGGTACCGTTAAATCCATCAGAAATAATCATTCTATCCTTTACAATAACCGCACCAACTTTTTTTCGTTCACAATGAGATAATTTCCCCCATTCATTTGCTATTCTAAGATAAGCTTTGTCGTATTTAAGTTGTTTCTTTTTTGGCATAGGGTAGAATTCTAGTGTATTGATAACAATCAAAATACGAATATATTATTACGATGTGGCAAATACAACCTTAAAGACTACTTATTCACCAAATTTTATTTGCAATAAGCATAGGGATTACCATTCCGATCACAACAGAAGAAATGACAAGTATCCAATCTTGTTTTGAAAACCTAAAAAAGGTTTGAAATATAAAACTAGCTACTAGAACAAATAAGACAATAACAATTTGTGCAGCCTCTACTCCTAATGCAAACTCAATTAAAGGTAAAATTTTTGAACTTACATTACTACTAATCGCTTTAAAATAACCTGAAAAACCTAAGCCGTGAATCAATCCAAAAAAAATAGTAACTCCATACAGTATTCCGACTTTAGTGTTCCTTGAAGTATTTTTGGCTGTAAACACATTAAACAAACCAGCTATCAAAATAGTTAAGGGAATTAAGAATTCTACTAGTTTAGAATTTACAGAAACGACACCATAAACTGCCAAAAACAAAGACATTGTATGCCCAAGTGTAAACAGGGTGACTAGTAACAAAATTCGCTTCCAATTATCAAATGTGTACCCTACCGTAAGGACAATTAAAAACAAGATATGGTCATAGGCATGCCAATCCAGCACGTGACCAAAACCCAGCTTTACATAAAGCCAAAATTCTGACATAATTTTAGGTTTTGAGGTGTTGGGACTAATGTACAATTAAATACAAGAATGAAGAAATTCATAAAAAATTCTTATCAAAATTTTAAGAAATGTTTTTTTTTAGTGCAAATACTTTTCTGAGAATACAGTACTCCTCTAGAATCTTAGGATAATAATCCGCAAAACAATCTTTTACAGCACACACCTTAAGAATCAATCGAATCTCATTTTGATATAATCATTAATGAACGTTTTGAAAAACAAAAGTTATCTTCATTTAGGGGTACATGCCCCTTCTATAAAAGGAATAAAATACTTACATTTACTAGTCAGTTAACATTAACCACTTTATAAGCATCTAAAAAATTAAGAGCTTAGTATCTCCCCGCCAAACACAAAAACAACTCATGAAAAGTATTAACACCAACACTATTTTACAGATAGTAGCACTTCTTTTTTTAGTCATCATTGGCTACATGACTTTTAATTCGGGATCCAATTGGAAAATTATAAAATCAGAATTGGATAAAGCGAGAGAAGAACTCCGAATATCCAAAGACACTCTGGCTGTAACCAAATCTAATTTAAAAAACTCTATTAAAGAGCTTGAAAAAATGAATCTTCAAAAGGATATTGTTGTAAGACAAAGGGATTCTCTATTATTCGATTTTAAAAGAAAAAACGCAAAAGATTGGAACGAATTAGAAGCTATAAAAGATACTATTCTTAAGAACAATGAAAAATTAACCGAAGAAAAAGCTCTATTAGACAGGCTTTTTGGGATAGAATAAATTATGCCACAAACAATACCTTGTCTCCACAATAAACCAACAGATTCAACTCTTAACATCATGAAAAATTTACTCTTTTCTTTTCTTTTAATGTTTATCTCTTTTTCTTATGGTCAGGTAACTGATTCTTTAAAAATCATTGAAATCCCTGAATCCTATGCAGATCGCCAAGGTAAGCCCTTTATGGTAAAAAAAGACAGTCTATATCTATTTAAAACACCAGACATCTACCTTGTCAATAAAAAATCATTTCTAGCTTTAGAGAGTTTTTATAAAAATGTAAGCAACCAAAACGACATGACTAATGCTCTATTAGAAAATTACACCAAAACACTTAGACGCAATATAGAGTTAGAAAGTAGACTAAAGATTAACTTTGATGAGACTGATGCATTGGACAAAGCTATTTATGAAAGAACACAAGCGACACTAACCAATACCCAAAAAGCATTGGATTATACTATTAATAGTCTTGAAAAAGCAACAAACAGTCTTGATCTTGTAGAAAAAAACGTAAAAAGGCAACGAAAAAAAAGTGTGTTCGAAAAAGTGCTGATCGGTCTTGGCGGCATAGGTATAGGTGTCCTTGTAGGAGTATCATTATAAGTAAGATCTCTACGATCCCCTATAAAACTTCGTTAAGCAAAAAATCACCTTGAACAAAAAGGGTTTTCGGAGTTTCCCGAAACCATGCCCTGGAACAGGAGACGTTTTCGGAGTTTCCCGAAACCTTGCCCTGGAACAGGAGAAACTTTCGGAGTTTCCCGAATCCTTGCCCTGGAACAGGAGACGTTTTCGGAGTTTCCCGAATCCTTGCTCTGCATCAGGAGAAACTTTTGGAATTGCAGCATCACCCATTTTGTATTATTACCCCTACAAACCAGCTATTTACAACCATTTTATTTTGTTATTTCTGAAACATCATTGATATTTGTGTCATAAATGACTCATTTTTATCCTATCATAAAATATGAGTGCCTTAACCACTAACTTTTAGAACCAAAAACTTCATGGCTATAATCGCCAAATTTTATGTTGGAGACAAGGCATACAATGTTCTCCTAGCAAATTATGAGTTCGGTCAACATAGTGATGAGACTGGCAGACCCATCAATTACCGATCTGCCTTCAAAGGATTAACTATGATGATCGAGTCTACCCATGATAATTACTTTTTTGATATGGCTACTCACCCTACCAAAAAGGATCAGGGTAAACTCGTATTTACGGATGCCGTAACAGGAGGACGATCCAGAACCCTCTATTTTGCAGATTTTGTAGTCATCGGTCACAAAACAGGATTTACTGCCAATGATAGCAACCCTATGACAGAAACCGTATTGATCTCTGCGGGTGGGATCAAAGATTCGGTATCAGGTACAACATTCTCTAACCATTGGCAGGAAACGGGCTTTCCTACATCATCACCCCCAACAGTAACAACAGAAGAAGAGCTACGACCCAAAAAATGCAGAATCGAATTCAAAGCAAGCAACAGCGATCTGCGAGACGGTCTCTTCGGGTTTGATGCCTATAGTACATCTCTCGACAGAAACTGTCTTTCTAACGGTATCGCCGGCAGAACAGTCACCTACAAAGACTCTTACCGCAGCATACAGGTAGAGGGCGAGGATTATCGTGTACCAAAGATGACTTTGCGTATCAATCGTACCATCACTCTGGATCTGGATAAAGACCTGCATCGGGAAGAAGAATATAACGATATCTCTTTTACCACTCCCGCAGGATTTACCATCACCCCCGTAGACAACCGTGGTAATCCTGTAGATCTGGTCGAAGCCAAAAAAGTACAGATCACCTGCACCACCCATGGTGATCCCGACACCCCTACCACCATACAAGTACTGGCAGACGGTACTGTTGCAGGAGCCATCGATATACGGCACTCGGAACCCAAAACCATAACCGTAAAAACAGTAATACTAGAAGCTAAGGGAATTAGTGAAGACGAAAATGAATTAACAAACAAAACCGCCCAAGAAAAGTTGGAGGAGTATTTTAAAGCCGTACTGGGACCTGCCATGATCGATGTACAACTGGTAGATAATACCCCCGAAGTTTTTGATCTTACTACCATAGCAGCAGATGACCAGATGGGGCAACATTATCTAAAAAAGATACAGGATACTATGACAGAAGGTAGCACCCATAGTGTTAAATTTACTGAACAGGACAAAGATGATTTTTTTAATAATTTGGGGCAACTCTATATAGCAAAACGTACCAATGCAGGACAGCCATATGATCGCAGTCAACTCTTGCTTATCTTTACTAATATGAAGTGTATGAAAACAACCCAAGAAGGTAAAAATCAGTATAGTAATGGAATCACTAAATCCGGAATATCTATGATGTTTATGGCAAACAATGATATAAGACCCCATCAGGAAATACCTCATGAGGTCATGCATGGAGCAGGATTACCGCACCCTTTTAAAGAAACTACAGAAAAAGACAAGGCAAAAACCCATATCTTTAAACTGGGTAGTACTGATAACTATATGGATTATAATAATGAAGCAAAAAGAAAGCACCTCTTGCACTGGCAGTGGGATAAACTATATAAGAGCCGCTATGCAGAATAAAGTAAAAATCATGGCAATACTACTATGTAGTGTTGCCATATACAATTGCAACTCACAAAAAAGGTTTATCAAAAATGATAACTTATGTGAGTTGGATTTGACATTAATAGACAAACTAGAAAAAAATCCTAAAAAATATGATAGTTTGATAGCAAGAGATCGAATAGTCACTATAGCTAATGATAAATTGTATGAATCAAGCATATGGAAACTAAGTAATGGGGATTATTCGTTAAAACAAACAAATAAGCAAACAAACATAGGTAAATGGGGACGTTATTATTCCAATGGTAAATTAAAAAGTATAGTGTTTAAACATGAATATGGGTATGCACGATTAAATAAAGAAACGCACTACGATATAAATGGCACAATAACCAAAGTGATAGATCACAGGCAGGCAGACAAATACCCTATCTGTTACAAAGAAGCCATAGCAATTGTAAAAAGAAGAATGGCTAAGAGAGATACCATATTTAGTCTTGGGAGGGATAAATGGGTAACCAAAACAAAGGATACGCTAAGAACATGGGAGGTTTTTGTGCGAGAAATAGATAAAAAGAAAGAAGAAGAAAAAAGTTGGGTATATAGAGTTAATGCAGTTACCGGAGAAATTATTAACAAAAAGGAAGTTATCTCTAATCCCGGATAAAGAAAACACCTCTGGCACTGGCAGTGGGATAAACTATATAAGAGCCGCTAAAAATTTGATTCTTTTACAGATAAAATCCAAAGCGTTTTCTATGCACGCTACCTCTTATCAATAACAATTAATGGTTTTCTACTTAATTTAGGAAATTGAAGCTTTTGAATTTCTTTTTTATCATGAACTTCAATTTTTGGAGAGACCCTTAGCTTAGCCCTAAAGTGGTCTTTTATATCGTGAAGAAATTCTTCTGATGGATTTTGAGCAGCAATTTTAATCAAAATCTCATCGGTACCAATACTATTATGAGAAATTTCTATAATATAATTTTCTACCTCACTAAAATCATTTAAGATATTATACATTGCAGGAGGGTACAGGGTGGTTCCTTTATACTTAATCATTTGTCTTTTTCTACCTATAACAGGTCCCAATCGCATAGTGTTTCTTCCACATTTACAATTCGAAGTATGGGCTTTTACCATATCTCCAGTTTTAAATCGTAATAATGGCATAGCCTCTACACCTAAAGTAGTAATAGTAAGCTCTCCTACTTCTCCATCTCCAACAGGACTGTTATTATCATCCAAAATCTCTGCAACAATAAGTTCGGGGTGATGATGCCCTCCCTGTTGCTCACTACACTCGGTAAATGCGGTACTCATTTCTGTAGAAGCATAGGTAGAATATAGCTCTATGTCCCAGGCACTTTTAATTTTTTGAGCTAGCGTATTCAAAGAGAAATCTTGGTTTCTTAGAGATTCTCCTATACAAACGGCTCCTTTTATACCAGAAGAATTAAGATCGATATCATGTTCTTCTGCATATTTAATAAGTTTTAACAAAAAAGAAGGGACAACGATTAAATACGTTGGTTTAAATTTTAAGATAGAATCCCACTGCAATTCAGGGATTCCTGCACCAACACGTATAATCCCCGCTCCTAACTCTCTAGCTCCCAAAAAATAGGCTAAACCTGCCATAAAGCGTCTATCTATGGTAGTCATTAGTTGCAATACATCGTCTTGCTTTACTCCGGCACAAGCAAAAGAAATAGCCTCATTATACGCTAGCCTTTTTAGATCATTATCTGTTAACGCAAAAGTAACTGGTTCTCCCAAAGTCCCCGAAGTAGTTACATAATCAATAATCTCATTTTTGGGCACACAGATAAAGTCGTCATTAAATTGTTGTAATTGCTCTTTAGTGGTTACAGGCGCTTTAACCAAATCCTCTAGTGAACAAATAGAAGAAGGGAGAATATTATGTGATCTAAAAACACCTTGATAATAAGTAGAATTATTATACAAGTAGTGCATTAATTCTACAAGCTTTTGTTCTTGTAGTGTTTTTATCTCAGCCAGAGATGCTTTTTCTATTTCAGGAATCATTTGTTCAATTTCCTTTTTAATTTCTTAATATATAAATCAACTTTTTGTTCATCATCAAAAGTGGTAATTTCTTTTTTCTTAGCCTCTTTAAATGATTGTAATGCAGCTGCATAATATTTTTCCTGATAATAATACTTCCCTACCAAATAATATCCTTCCCAGTACTCTGAATTACTACTCAGTATGTTTTTTGGAATACTAGCATCCAGGTGCTTTTTAGTATTAATTGCGGTTATAATATCATTTCTTAACGATCTGTAATATTCATAATTTTGATATGCTTTTGAATATTGAAAAGGATCTTCTTCTATACTTAAGTTTTGGCTGGAAAGAGTTAATAGCTCTGAGTCTTTGTTTAGGTCTTTAAAAATTTCTTTTAAATCATATCCTACAAACTCTCCTAATTGATACGGATTGGAAGAAACCCACACCAAACGTTGTTCTGGCTTAAACACAATAGCATGATGAGCTAACAATTGATTTAGAGCCTTCTCATTGCCATAGCCTATTTTTTTATCCAACAAGCCTTCTTTATTTCTTAAAATATCCACTGCAATCTGCGGCGTTATCTTTGGTTGTTGCTGTAATAATTCTTGCATTCGTTCATATCTATATTGCGAATGACTTTCTTTGATATGAGCACTGTTATTCTTATCCTTTGCATAGGCTTTACTCTGAAAATGATTTGAGCAAATCAACTGATTAGAATTTGAAACCTCGTACACACCAAAATTCTTTGGGGATACTTCTATTAGAATTGCTTTTTTATCATTTGCGCTTCCGACAAATATAGATTCTGAAACAAACACTTGGCGTTTTTTTGCAATTTTGATTGCTTCTTCAATAGTAGAGGCATATTGTAGTATCTCTCTGGTAACAATTGAAATTGGTGTTTTTGCAATCAAAGGAATTTTTGATTTTCCTGAATTAATAGTTACTGTAAGTCCATGTTCATTCATTCCAGAAACTACTCCAATCATTCCTCCCCATGTAACAGACATAAATTTATGACCATTTGTCGGACTGACAAAAGCCACGATTTTTTCTTTTGCAAAATCATCTCCTGCATAAAAATCAAAGTTTCTTCCAATAATGAGACTGCCATCTTCTGTTTTATCTCCCCAGGCAGCAAAAGAAGAACAACCCACCAATGCAAGGTCTTGCAAGGCATGACCAATATCATGGGCACCATGTAGATAAAGAATTCTTAAATATTGATTTGCAATGTGATTATAATCGGGCGAGGCATATCTAGAAAGACCATAAATTTCGGTTTTATATTCTTCGGGAATATGTAAGTACATTTTTCTGTTAAACCATGCCAGAAATCTTCTTAACAATGCTTGTTTCATTTTTGAAGGAACTAATTCTTCTACTTTAGATAAAAATACATGTTCTTGATTTTGGAAAAGTTCTTTGGTTAAACTACCAGTAAGCAAACCTCTTTCTAAAGGATCTCCCGAAACATACAATTCCCATAAACCTTGTTTGTTTTTGGATAAAAAACTCTCTCCAGAGACAAAAGTTGTATCAGATGTTTTAATTCGCTCAGGGATATTTGCATTATAACCATTAACATTAGGAACATCTTTTAATGATCTAGAGATACCACAAGATTGCAGTAAAAAAAGTACTACTGCGAAACACAAAAACCTATGTGTTATAGAATTTACAAACCTCATGTTATTGATTATTTACTCAAATTTTTATTTGTCTTTTTTTCGGCTACTTGTTCTTTATAGTCCAACCAATTTTGTCCTCTAAACCTTCGCATCAAATTATCGAAATGACGCATTACAAACACATTATAAAGCATAAACAGTACTCGTTTTGGTTTTCTTGGCAATGCTCTTAAGGTCATAGAAAACCCACCATCCAAGTATTTTATATAGTGCCAATAACCACTGGGCATAAACAATGCATCTCCATGATTCATATGCGCTTGTATCCCTTCTGCGAATTGCAAGGCAGGATAACGCTCGAAGTCGGGATTATCCATATCAATTTTATCAATATTATGAATAGAAAACGGAACTTTATATAAGTATTTTGTCTGCTCTGGAGAGAATAATGTAACACTTTTGTTTCCATGAAAATGAAAATGCATACTATCTGGTAAATCAATATCGTAATGCATAAACACTTTTGAATTTCCTCCTCCAAAAAATAAAGCCGGTAATCGCTTAAAAAACTTCAATCCTATGTCTGGGTACTCAAAATCTTTTATTAGTTCTGGCATACTATCCAAAATGTTATAGAAAAAAATACGCAAATCCGTAGGCTCTGTTTTTAAAAGTTCAATATACTGGTAAAGCTTCATTTTTTTTACTGGTGCGTAGACACTTTCTTTATCTTTGGCCGGTTTGTTGTCATATAATGGAACTATTTGATCACCTGCTCTTTTTTGTATATAATCTAAGTTCCATTTTTTATATGCCCCCCATTCCTTGGTTAGACCTTCAATTAATACGGGACGTTGCGGCTTATAATAGTGCTCGATAAACTCTTCTTTAGAAATATTCTTAACACGTGTTATTGGCGTTGTTTTAAATTGTCCCATATCAATTGGTTTTACTGTGGGTCTTTCTCTTTATTGCTCTCTAATATTTTGTTTAACAAATATTCTCTACCCACAAGTTCTGATGATGTAATCACTGCACTGATAGTCACTCCCAAAATTCCATGCATATTCAGACTTTGCCCTGTAAACAATAAGTTTTTGATTTTAGTCCTTGGCGACACAAAAGACTTTAAAGGATTATTAACATCTTTTACATACCCATAAGCAGCTCCTCTATTGTTACCGATATAATCTCTATATGACAAAGGTGTAGAGGTATACACTTCTTGAATACAGCTTCTAATTTCGGGAAACTTTTTCTCTATTTCTTTAATAAACGCTTCAGCTTTTTGAGCTTTAAACTCTTCATATGTTTGTCCTCGATCATTTTTATGGGCAACAGTATTAAAAGTATTTTCCCATGGTATTACCTCATCATAATTCATATAGGTCATTGCGGTAATACTTTCCCCCCACTGATCTGTATCTTTTTTTACCCCCATAGAAACCATATATGCTTCTGGCCAACTTTCTTGAGTATAATCCTGAGCAGTCCATATACTATTTTCTCCTTTAAAATGGTAGTAGTTTTTATTACGATATTTAAAAGTGTTTGGCTTTAAAACAATATATAGGCTAAAGGTAGAGATAACACTTTCTATATTTTGCACCCTATTTATATACGATTTTCGGAGTTTTTGCCCTCCTATTAACTTTAATGTTAATTTTGGATCAACATTAGAAATAAAAGTGGTTCCTTTAATTTCTTTCCCGTCTTTTGTAGTTACTGATACTATTTCTTTATCATCAAAATTAAAAGCTACAACTTCTTTATACTTATATGCTTCTCCTCCAAATTTTTTAAGTTTCCGAATTAGTGCTTTAGAAATCTGACTCCCTCCATTTACACAACGATAAGCGCTCTCTATATATGAGTTTACGGATAGTGCGTGAACATAAAAAGGAGTAGTTTTACCATCACCCGCATACAACAAATTTGAACCCGACAGAACAGAAATAAGTTTTTTATTTGTGGTAAGGCTTTCTATATATTCTTTTGCACTTTCTTCAAAAAGCTCTAAATTTTCAATATAGGGCTTACCATGTTTTAAGTGATATAACGGAAACTGATTACAGGTCTCTTTTAATTTTGCACAATAGCTTTTGATAGCTTTTTCTTCCTCTGGAAATTGATCTATAAGGGTTTCTGCAAAGTTTTGATATCCTTGAGCATGCTTATATTCTGTTTGATCATTACCAAAAGTAATGATATCAAAACCATCTTCATCCATTTTTTTTAAATTGAGGTCATCGAGAATATCAAGATATTTGAAATATTGATAAAGATTTTGACCTTCAGAAAGCCCTCCAATATAATGTACCCCAGTATCAAAAATAGTCTTATCTCTTACAAATGTTTGTAAATTTCCGCCATATTGATTATTTTTTTCTAACACACATACCGTGTAACCTTCTCTTGCCAAAATGTTTGCCGAGATCAATCCGCCTAAACCACTTCCGATAATTACTACATCGTATCGATCCTTCATTTTCTAATTGTTATTTGTTTTCTAAAGATTATAAGGTTACTATTTTGATATTCTTTTTTAAATACATCGATATTTATATCTTTTGCATAAGATATACTATCTTTTAATAAAATAATAATATCAAAATCTTGTTGTTTTTCTTGTGTTAATAGAGGACTTTTATTAACAGACAAATTTAGAATCAGCACATTTGCTTGTAGTGCCAGTGCCTCTTTGCATGTATCGGCAATTGTAATCTTACTATTGTTATTTGTGATATAACTATTCCTTACTATTGCGCGTCTTGTTTTATTTTCTAGATAGCTAAAAAGCTTGCGGTCTACAGCACGTAAAGACAATAGAAAATCTAGTTGTCCCGAATCTTTAGACAGATGGGTTATCGTGTCCTTTTCACCAATAGAATTTGTAATTATGTGATATATTTCTTTATACAATTGTAAATCCTTACGAACCTCTTTGTACAGTACATCTCCTTTGTACCTATACTCCTCTAGCACAATAGAGTTGAAATAATCATCTTGTTCGATTTCTTTTCGAAGTAAACTAAATTCTTTTCTAAAATAAACTCCTATTTGTTTTGCTTTTTTTGAATAACTCTCTCCAAAACTAGTATCTGAACTCGATATCCTATCCAATATTTTTACAGTAACACTTCCATCTTTGATCACAAAAGTTCCTTTTGGCAACACTTCAGAGTTACCATGAATCAGTACTGGGATTATATCCAGATCGAACTTTTCTGCAAGATAAAACGCTCCTTTATGAAATCGTTTAATTTTGTTAGTATTAGACCTTGTTCCTTCGGGAAATGCCATTAAAGAATATCCCTGCTCTACTTTTTCTTTTAAATGATCCAAGCCATTTTCAATACCACTAGAGACAGGATAAAACCCAGCTAATTGCACTGCTTTTCCAAAAACCGGAGAATTATACACCCAATCATTTACCAGAAATATAATTTTAGGGTGTAGCATCCCAATCGTTAGAATGTCCAGAAAAGATGTGTGATTTGCGATAATTACAGCTTGTTTATCAAATGTCTCGCTATTTAGGTTGCTAATTTTCTTTTTTACAAAAGGATTCGAATACAATACCGATTTCATAAATTTTGAAACAACCCTATGAAACCATTTCATCTTTACTCGCTTGTTTACAGGAATAACTTTTATTATCGATACACTAAAGATAGATAGCAAAAATCCACCTAATCCAAAATAACCAAAGGATAGCATCCCATGTATAAATACCCGCAATGTAATTGGTCTCTTGGTTTTGCTTCCAATAAAAAGAGTAAATAATATAGGTTGAACTGTAAAAGAAACAAAAACAGCAGATAGAATTCCAATAATAGAAACCAATGAGATTGAATATAACGCTGGGTGTTTAGCAAAAATCAATACCCCTACTCCCAAAATGGTCGTGATTACAGAAAGGATTATTGATGTTTTGTGTGTTGGCAGTGCTTTTTCTCCAGTTTTATATTCGGTAAGCAATCCATTGGTAATAAATATGCAATAATCTATACCAAGTCCAAAAATAAAAGTAGATATAATTATATTAAAGATATTGAACTCTACGCCTAACAGCCCCATAATACCGATGGTCAATAGCCATGTCAAAAATATTGGTATACTGGTAACCAGAGTAAGAGAAAAGCTTCTATAAAATAGTATAAGAATGATAAGAACTACAATGAGCGAGTACTTTATTAGTGTATTAAAATCATTTTTTAGGTTTCCCAAAAAAGTTTCATTCATATGTTGCCGATCAATAAGCATTAGATGCCTTCCGTTTTTAAAGGTAGCTCGTACTTGTTCAGTTTTTTGCTTATCTACTTTAATTAATGAGGCAACAGTGGTAAAACCCTGCCTAGAAGTGATATAATCTTCTAAATCAAATATCGACAAAGAAGCATAATCATTTGTTTCTAATGGCTCGAATTCTCTATCCAAAAGAGTATAAAATGTTTGAAAAGTATTCGCTTTAAACCCTAATTGCTCACCACTTTCTATAAGGTTATTTTTGGTATTTTGTATATTTTGATCACTCCAAAACCTTTGCCATAAAGCAATTTTTCTATTCTGATTTTCTTTAGAATGCACAAATGCTCCTACCGAACTAAAATTGATGATTTCTTTTTGTTTTTTGAGTGCTGCCAATTCTCTATAAATACTATCATTAACGATCAGTGCTTTTTCTTCAGTATTACCGTATGCAACCAAATACATAGATTTCTTAGTAATATTCATCAAGCGATCCAATCGTTTTTCTGCTTCTTTTAAAACCTCGGATTTATAATTTAGCTTTTCTAAATCTTTATCAAAAAAGACTTTCCCGTAAGTAAATGCGCTAATTACCAAAACGATTACAAGGACACTAATACTCCATCTGTTTTTATGCAGCTTATAAGCTGCAAGACGATCTATACTCGTTTTCTTTGTTTTTCCTTTAACAGGATCTGTATATACTTGGGGGATAAAAAGTAGTGCAAAAAAGGAAGCTCCTAAAACACTTATAGCAGCAAAAATCCCCAAATCTTGTAACGCCTGAGAGCTTAAAAACAAAAGACATAAAAATGCGCATGCAGTGGTAAGACTACTCATCAAAACTGGCTTACTTATATCTTTATATAAACTTTTGATATCTGCATTACCCCTAATATGTGTAAGAATATGTAATGAATAATCTAAGGTCACTCCCAATAATACAGATCCAATACCTAAAGAAATAGCAGAAATTTTTTCTCGAACTAAAAACAATACCGTTATAGCTAGCAATCCCCCAAAAACTGTAGGAATAAACAAAATTACTGGAATAGTTATTCTTTTATAAAAGAGCATAAGAATTAACAATAGTATGGTAAGTGCTACACCTACCGTAAACTGAATATCTTTTTTGATTTGTTTGGCATTGGCAACGGCGATTAGTGTCGCTCCAAAATACTCACTCTTTACTTTATCTTCAAATTCTGCATTAAGGATCTTATTGATCTCATATAAATCAGCTACAAATTTTGCATTTTCAGAGGTCTCACTAGATTTTAGCGCGGGGTTTATAAATAATAGAATATTCCTCTGATCTTTGCTTAACAAAAACCCATTATGCAACGTAAATTGATCTCCTATATTAAGTTGCTGTAGTTTTTGAAGTGCTATAAATGACAACCCCAAAGGATCTTTTAGTATTGTTTTTTTGGCAACAATCCCTGTTGGTGAGATTAGCGTTTTGTAATTCTTGTTTGTGATTACATCAATACTATCTTTCTGAATTTTATTTTTTATAACCTGATAATCTTGTTCCTCAAGAAATAATGGTAAGTTTTGATAAACAAAATCTAAGGTTTTAAGAATATTGTCATCATCTACTTTTCCTTGGATACTCTTAATATACGAGCCAGATTTCTTGTTAACATCTTCTAGAAAACGAGAAGCATAATCTGTTAAATCATCGACAGACCCAAGAGAGTCAATCATGATATTTACTATAATCTTATCTGCAAAATTTACTGTTTTAAGCACCTTTTGAGCATCACTGGTCTTATTATTATCAGGAATTAACTTTGTTATATCTTCTTCAAATTCAATTTTTGAAGCCATAAAAATCAATCCTAAAAACAAAAGTGCCACAACAATAATACTCCAAGGTTTTTTGGATGAGAAATATTCATGTATCTTAATAAAAAACGCACTCATCATTCAACTCTATTTCTTTTATTATACAATGACAAAAGAATATAACTAAATCCTCCTAGAGTAACTGCTGTAGCAATTGCTAAAGAAAAACTACCTATAATATAAATTTTCAAATCTTTAAAGAAGTTATAGTTTTCATTTATATCCTCTATCGAAATCTTATGATTATCTCCCAAAATAAAAGCTCCAAATTTTAAGCTTGCAAAAACAATAAAAGGGATAAATGGCGGAAAACTTACGTTAGAAAAAGCAAAAGCTATTACTTTATTTAGTTTAAAAAAAATTGCTAAAAAAATCACTAACATAGTGTGAAACCCCCAAAGAGGAGATAACCCAATAAAAACCCCTAATGCTAGAGACAATGCTTTTTTTTGAGGAGAGTCCTGGCTTTTTAAAAGATCCTCGAAGAAAAAACGTTTAAATCCTTTTTTTTTAATTTTTCGAAATAAATCTCTTGGCTTGACATAAAAGAAAGTAACTATAACTAACCAGGTATTAAGAATACTTATCCTCGTAAAGTCTTTAAAAGGTCTAAAATGTGAAACTCTTTCAGACTCGTCATACAGTACTTGTATAGGAATATTTTTTACCAATATACCACTCCATGCCGCTTTTACAATAGCCTCTATTTCAAATTCAAATTTTGTGGTACAAAAACTTAACTTCTCCATTGCTTGTATAGGGTATAACCTATATCCTGATTGAGTATCCTTGAGCTTTAGCCCTGTCTCTACCCAAAACCAAAAGTTAGAGAATTTATTTCCAAAACTACTCTTTTTTGGCACACTTTCCTGGTTCATATTTCTGGCACCAATCAAAAGGATATTTTTGGGATCTGACAAGTCTAATGTATTAATAAAAACAGGGATATCTTCGGGAAAATGTTGCCCATCTGAGTCAATCGTAATCGCAA
Organism: Aquimarina sediminis; assembly: GCF_002895435.1. Lineage (GTDB taxonomy): Bacteria > Bacteroidota > Bacteroidia > Flavobacteriales > Flavobacteriaceae > Aquimarina > Aquimarina sediminis. The sequence goes on along the minus strand of NZ_POYJ01000003.1, from coordinate 181,457 downwards.
ATTGGTATCCTAATTTTCTTGCATGCTTAAACCCAAGCCGCAAGGCATTACCTTTCCCTTTATTCTTGGGTATATGAATCTGTTCAATTTGGGAGTATTCATTTAATATTTGTGATGTAGTGTCTGTAGATCCATCATTTACAATAACAATATCGTTGGTGTACACTAGTACTCCATCAATAACTCGTTGTAGTGTTTTGCTATTATTATAGGTAGGAATTATTACACAGCAATTTAAACCCTTTATTTTGTGTTCAATAGTAATTTCCTCCATATATATCTTCCTTAATTCGGATTATCCTAGTATAAAAGTACCATTACACTTTAATGCAATAACGCCATCTGCAAATTTACTAATATTCTTTACTTTGACTACTCCATCTATTTCTGCGATAGAAACCTCCATCAAAAGTTCTGGGTTTACATGTGGATTTATCAATGCTGTAAACTTCACATTAGAAATACGCTCTAAAAAAAGTTTTTTTTCTAGATGTTTTTCTACAATTTCTTTTATAATTTGAATCATACACACCCCAGGAGTCACAGGGTTACCGGGAAAATGCCCTTCGAATATTTTATGCCTCTTATTCAATGATATATGTGCATGTAGGAGCTCCTTTTCAACCAAGGTAACCTTTACTACGGTATAAAAATCTTTTATTAACATTTTTCGTTCATTATTGGATATTTCTAAGCTTTACTAATTCAGATAAAACAGGTCAATGGTAAGTGGTAATTTTTTATGTAGAATCTTTATTTTTTTTGCAATATCTCCTTTCACACTACTGAAGCTAAAAACAATTTTCTCTTTTGTTTTTGTGGTATGTACAATTCTTTGCAATTCTTTAGTCTCCAAGTCAACAAAATAATGATTATATCTCTTATCCAATATCGAGCGATAAATCATATTTTCTTTATCCCGAAACATTTTAACTGGCACAACATTTTCCTTGATAAGAGTTTCAAAATCTCTTTGAAAAATTTTTAAAACTGCACCTTTATTTAACTGTTCAATGGCATAGTGTGTTTTAAAACCTTCTTTCCCTATCTCAAAATCAAAAATCTTATTCCCAAAATCTGTTGTAAAAACTATTCGATGGTTTTGATCTCCAAGTTTTTTAACGATTAGAATTCCTCCAAAATTAGTGTCAAAGGCATTTATCTTAGCCTTATATACATAATCTTGAGTCTTATCAGAAAAGTAAAAATTATGATAAATAGCTACAGAGGGAGCAACCTCTACTGCTGCTTTGGTGGTTGACAAAGCACAAGAAGATAAACCACTAAAAACAAAAATACTAATGATGAAATACCTCATTGAGAACCGTAGTGTTTCTTTTTTTATTTTTGAATACTATTAACGTATAATCGTCTGAAGGTTCTATCATTTTCACTTTTACTACATCAGCCGTTTTTTTATCAAAAGTAAGCTCAAAACTTGCTATAAAACTAAGCATATTCTCCTTTTTAGGAATAAATCTCACCATATAAAAATCATCAACCCTATAATAGTTTATTACAAATTCTTCATCATTAAACATATTCCCTTTTACACTATTAATGATAAGATTATTGAAATTTTTAAACATTTTACTAGAACCAACATCAATATTACTCTTATCTCCTCCATCATTGACAAACAATTTATTCTCGTTAAATATCGCAGTATACTTGTAAGGCTCTGTATATTCCCATTTAATCAGGTTAGGAGATTTAAAGGCTAGTTTACCAACCGTTTTAATATCGTTATTCAAAAAGTTAAGATGTTTATATTGCACAAAATCACTTACAATTGTTTTGGTAGTATTTGCTGTTTTTACAACTGCTTGTTTAAATGCAAGTGCTTCTTGTTTGTCTAAAGGACTTTGTGCAAATACTCCTAGAAATGACATAAAACAAATAAATAGAAAAGTAGTATTACGCATATTCTTTATGGTTAAGTAATGTTTCTAATGATATTGTTTGATAATTGTTGTTTTGCAAAAATATCAATAATTGTTCCAAAACAGGAAGTATCCTTTCGTGAGAATCATGAAGCAAAATAATAGCCCCAGGAGCAATTCTTTTTGTAATTCTGTTTAGTATTGCTTTATCATCTTTTATCACCGTATCTAATGACCTAATATTCCAACCAATAGTTAGATGTTCTGTTTTTTTAACGGCTTTAGCAATTGAGGGATTAGTAACTCCAAAAGGAGGTCTGAAGAACTTCACTTTTTTATCAATATTGTTTTTTATCAACTCATCTGTCTTTTTTATTTCTCCAATAACTTTTCTTGCTCCATAAAAGCCAAAAAAATCACTGTGAGAATACGAGTGATTCCCTATAATATGCCCTTCTGCATCGATTCTCTTAACTATTTCTGGATATTGTTCTATATTCTTACCAATGCAAAAAAAAGTAGCCGTTGCATTATATTTTTTCAGAAGACTTAATACCTCTAATGTATACTTATTACTAGGACCATCGTCAAAAGTGATAACAACTTTTTTTTCTGTAATTACATTCCTTTTATTATATACTTTCAAGTGATAACTCCACCTGATATTAAAAGACCCTACTACCGTAAAAAACAACCAAACAACTGCCAACATCACATAAAATAATGCAGGAAGTAATAGAATAAAAAAATCACAGATCAAAACACCTATTAACAATAGAACAGTTAAAGTATTTATGTTTTTAAATGTCAGCATGCTGTTAATAGGATAAAACTATGATGTTCTCCCTTGTACTGATTGTACAACAAAATGGTTTTGTATTGTGATTTTTTGATGGTATTAATTCTCAAAGCATCAGGAACGATTTGATTTCTCATCACTTTAGAAGCTCCCCACAATCCAAATGCCGAAGCGGTATAGTATTCACCACATAAGTGCTTGTATTCTAGTTGCAACGCATTTTTAAACAGAGAATCCTGTAAGCGAGAATAATACATATCATATTCGTCTCCATTATTACCTAAAACGACTACATCTATATCAGAAGCTGAAAGATTATTATTTTTTAGAAAGTCTCTTACTCTAGAAGATATCTCTTCTACTGCTATTGATTGTATACAGCTTACAGCCTGTAGAGTAGCATAGCTATTTTCTTGTTTTTCCGAAGTAACCGTAAAAAAATGCGCCCCCTCACTAAAAGGAACTTTTTGTGTATCATGGAGTAATGCATAATCTGTTATAAATTTCTTTCCCAGTTCATCGACTCCTCCTACCAAAATAGTATTTGCGGTTGCTTCATGAAGCATTAACTGGGCATCTAATAATGCAAACTCAAATGAATTAGCTCCATGCACATAGGTTACATTGTATGATTTGCATTCTAATCCAAGTGCTATTTGCGCCCCTACCGTATTGTGTGTCGATTGAATAAATGAAGTCGGAGTCAGGTATTCTTCATCATTATTAATGATTGTATTTAAGAATTTTTCAGAATCTTCAATACACCCCATTCCTGTACCTGTAATGATTGCATCTGGCTGTGTTATTCCTCCTTCTTTCAATGCCGTTTTTGCAGTGACTACTCCCATTTTTACACCAGTAGCCATTCTTCGACTTGCAACAGGGGAGATAAAATCTTTATAATTAGGTCTAATAGCGCTAATCATATTAGATTCATGCTCAATTACATTTCTTAAAAAGAGATCACTATTTAATGTTTCTTGGGCAGAAATAGAAGCAATACTATGTATGTAACACGGTTTCATTAATTCTTTGAGAATATAAGTGTTGAACAATTACCTCCAAATCCAAATGAATTAGACAAAACATAATGTAATGCTTTTTCTTTCACTTCGGTTACTGGGCACATACCAAATTCTGGAATTGGGTTGTCAAAATTTAAATTAGGAAATATTACATTATGCTTTAATGCTAAAATCGAATAAACCGCTTCGATTGCTCCTGCGGCTGCCAATGTATGTCCTGTAAAGGCTTTTGTAGAGCTAAAATCAGGTATACTCTCTCCAAAAACACGTTGTATTGCAGCACCTTCTGAGGCATCATTATTAGGCGTAGCTGTACCGTGCACATTAATATAATCTACCTGCTCTGGTTTTATCCCGGCAACTTGCAACGCTTTTTGCATTGCCAAATATGCTCCTTCTCCATTTGCAGAAGAGGCCGTTTGGTGATAGGCATCATTTGCATTGCCATATCCAGCTATAAATGCCAACACCTCTTTCTTTTGTTCTTGTATTACAGTGTTGGATTCTAACACTATAAATGCAGCAGCTTCTCCAAGGTTTAATCCTTTTCTGTCTGCATCAAAAGGTTTACAATCGGTATCTGACAAAATCATTAATGTCTTGAATCCATTAATAGTAAATTTTGACAAACAGTCTGTTCCTCCTACAACTACCCGATCCAATTGTCCTGTTTTTATTAAACGAGCACCTAGCATAATCGCATTAGTCGCAGATGAACAAGCTGTGCTTATTGTGGTTACAAATTCAGAAATCCCCAGCTGCTTAGCTATCTTCTGAGTACTATCGCCTGCATGGTGACTTGTTATGTATTTCTGGCTTTCTATATCCGATCCAAAAGTATTACAATACTTTTCTGTCATGTCCATCCCTCCAACACTTGTTGCAGAAATCAACCCTGTTCTATACTCTTTTATGTTTCTAATCTTGGCATTTGCCAGTGCTTCTTTACCGGCAATACAGCCCAGCAAAGCTGTTCTAGAGTAATTATTCTCTTTAATTAAGCCAAGTCGTTCTGCTAGTTCTTCATTTGTCAATAAAACTTCACCAACTTTAATTACATCCTTATGTTTTGTTTGAATGTTAACAATGGGAGCAATTCCTTTTTTTGAAGAAATCAGTGCATTTAAGTTTTCTTCTACAGTGTTACCTATAGAAGAAATAATACCCATACCTGTTATTGCTACCCCTTGTTCAGACATTTTATTTTGTTCTATGTGTAGTAATATATGAGGCTAAGGATGTAATCGATTTAAAAATTTCTTTTCCTTCCTGAGGGTCAGTTATTTTAATCCCATAATCTTTATCAAGAATTACAATAAGCTCTAAAGCATCAATAGAATCCAAACCCAATCCATCACCAAATAAGGCATCATCATCAGCTATATCAGAAGAGGTAAAATCTTCTAAATTGAGTTGTTCAATAATATTCTCTTTAAGTTCTAGTTTTAATGCTTCCATTAGTTTTTTTGATATAATGTATTAATATTTTCTTCTGTGTGTTTAAATTGACCATCTTTACTTACAAGATACATAAATGCATCATACTGATCCTTGTCGACATCTACCCATCCACATAATACATGAGTACATTTTTGGGCATTAATCAAGGCTGTTGAATACTGCATTAATGCTTTGGCATTAAATTTTTCAAAGACAAAAAAGGCATTTTCTCCTTGTATCTCATGTCTGATACTAATTTCTCCAACTCCAATATTTGGTAATGTGTATACAAATACGGCGGGGCTAGGGAAATAATTATTCTTATCATTTATGGTATCCTGATGTTTTCTATCAGTATCCAAACTAGCACTGTTATTCGACAGTACAATAGCCATGTCTCCTTTATCTTTTGGCAAAACAGAAGCTTGGTTACATATAAATTCTGCAGCCAAAAAAGCGAGTTTACTGATAGTATCCATTTTAAAAAATTTGGCATAGTCATTTACATGTTCTTTGTAAACTTGTTTTAAAAATTCATTACAAGAAAGACTACTGTCTTTTATTACAATTTCCTTTCCATTATGAAAAATCATATTGTCTTTAATGCTACAATAGCTTGCTATACCAAAGTTATTTTTCAAATGTTATGTTTTTTAAAAAGGACTGCTGTATTACAACCTCCAAAACCCGAAGCTGTTTTTAAAAAAGTGTTTACGTCTTTTGATTGTTTACTTTTGATAATATTTATAGGCTCAGACACTCCCAGTTCATCAATTCCTATAGATGTATATAGGGTATTGTTTTTCATAGTATGCAAACCAACAATGGTTTCTAGTAATCCTGATGCTCCCAATGTATGCCCATAATATCCTTTTAGACTATTTATAGGAGTATTTCCCAAATTCGCCCTGTTTACCGCAATAGCTTCCATTTCATCATTGTATAGCGTTGCTGTCCCATGAGCAGATATGTAATCTATATTTTCGGTCTGGATATCGGCTTCTTTTATCGCCGATTGTATACTTTTATACAATCCTTCTCCATTTCTTGAAGGACCAGAAATATGGTTAGCATCATTACATGATCCATCGCCAATAATTTCGACAACCTCATTTGTTTCTTTTTCAGTTGTAATAGCTACTGATGCGGCAGCCTCGCCAATAGTTATTCCTTTTCTGTTTTTTGAAAAAGGTTGGCAAGGTGCATTGCTAATAGCTTGAAAGGCATTAAATCCAGATAATGTGAATTCTGAAACAATATCTCCACTTACAACAAAAGCATTATCATAGAAATTACTCTGAATTAATCTTTTTGCAACTGCGACTGCAAGAATCCCTGACACACAAGCATTAGATACAATAATGGGGTCATTTTTAAATCCAAAAAAAGTTTTGATTTTATTTCCTAGTACTGGCAAATACGCTCTATCTGGCGAAAAAACACTCTTTTCTGAATGCAATACATCAATATTCCCTTTTGTGGTAGAAATGACCAATGCTGTTTTATTGGTGATAGAGAATGAAGCTTTAGAAATTGTATCCTGCAAAGAAAGAAGCATCATTTTTTCAAGTTTTGTAAACCTTGCTTCATCATCAATTTGCCGAAATGCTTGTTCTAATGTATCGTTTTTAATTATTGAAGCATAAAAAGGGGACGCAGACATAGCTATATCAGAGTGCAATGCAATCCCAGTCTGTTCTTGCGCAATCTGAGCAATATTCTTTACACTAGTAAACCCGAGTGGTGACACTATATTATCTGCTGTAATAAAAACTGATCTCATTATTGTTTTATACTATCTCCATTTGTTGTTTCCATATTTCAAAAAAGGGTGGATTTGTTAGTGATAGTTCTCCTTTATCATCTACAAATACCTGAACAGTCTCTCCTGTACATACAATATTTCCTTCTGCATTTAAAATTTTATATAAAAAAATCATTTTGGCCGCAGAGGTGTTAACAAACGTAGTCTCTATTGTAGCAATTTCACCATATCGCAAGGGTAATTTATGTTCGCATAGTGACTTTACAATTGGCGTTGCGTATCCATTTTTTTGAACATCCAGATACGAGATTCCGTATTTTCTTCCAAAAGCTTCTCTCCCATCTTCAAAATAATGAATATAATAACCATGCCATACAATCCCCAGTGGATCGGTTTCATTAAACCGTATTCTTATATCATAGGTTGCCTTATATTTTGTTGCATCGGCATGCTCTTTCTTCTTCATTGCACTTACTTTTTCAAAACAGTTTTCATTTGAGCAGTCATAATAATCTCACCATCTAATCGAGTGGTTCCTTTAACCAGAGTTACATCCATTATTTCCTGTAAAATTACTACTTCTGTTTCCAATTGGTTTCCTACTGATGGAAGCTTACTTATCTCAACTCCTTTAATCGCACCGATATATCCTTCTGGAGCTTGTAAATTATTAATATAAAAATGATATCCTGTATATAGGGCTACGGTTTGCGCCATGTGTTCAATGAGACCGGGTTCGGTAAGTTTATCATTGTCAACAAAAATATTCTTACCAGTAACTGTAAGTCCCGAAATCACTTTTGCCGCATCATAATATAGTAATGAGTCTACCATTATCATTGGCGCTCTTTGTGGAATAAGCTTTAGAATAATATCACTATCTGTTATTTTCTCTTTAAGTAAATTCATTTGCTTTCCATTAATTTATATCATTCCAAAAGTCAAAATAGTTAAACCATTGTAATGGATATTTTTCAAGAATCCATTCTACATTGTTTGTGTATTTTTTAAGTAGGTCTTGAGAATCTCTATGTTTTACCTCTGCCGTTCTTGCATACAAATGATAATGTTTACTGGTTTCTTTCATTACATACACAAAGACTACAGGAACTTTTAATCTTGACCCTATCAAAAAAGGTCCTGCAGGAAATCTTGCTTCCTTACCCAAAAGCTCCCCTGTTAAGAACTTTGCTCCTTGTACATATCGATCTCCGGTAATACAAATCAGTTCATTTCTAGATAGTGTTGTATTAATCTCAAAGATATGTGAAAGGTCATCTTTGATGATAATAAATTTTATATTGGATTTTACCATCACACTTTCCAGGTATTCTTTAATTGCACGATGCTCAGAATCTGTTGTCAACAAACTTATTTCTGGATTTTCATCAAGCTCATTCAGAAAATACTCAGCGATTTCAAAATTTCCAACATGAGCACTAATGAGTATACCTCCTTTTTTCTGACCTAGTAGTTTCTTTAACTCTTCTATACCATCAAAATGATATGTAAATTTATTTCTTAGTCCTGATGAGATTGCAACTTTATCAATAATAGTCTGACCAAATCTATAATAACTCCTGTATATTCCCAGAATACTTTTTACCACTGAATACCCTCGCCTTTTATGAAAATAATAGTAGCTGGATTTTGTACTTTTTCTAGAGAATAGACAAAAATAAGCTGCAACAAAATATAATAAGAAATACGCTGAAAGTAATCCTAGTTTCTTAATACAAAAGACAAATATCCTGTATCCCAAAACAGAACCTCCGGATTTTCCACTCCATTCGGCAGCCATTATTAATTCTTATTTTTTAACTTATTTTTTTTTCGATCAGATCGTAAAAATTTTGAAGAGTTACTACATCTATAAAATCTTCTCCTACTAATTTCACTCCAAAATTAGCTTCAATAGCCACCACCAAATCAACAAAATCCAAGCTATCTAACTCTAGTGTTTCTGTTAAATTCGCTTCTGGTGCAATGTCATCAACCTCAACTTCGAATTCATCTATAAGAAAGTTGTTTATTTTTTCAATAATAACTTCTTTATCCATCTTCTAACTTTTAATATTTTTTTATTATTACTGCTGAATTTGTTCCCCCAAATCCAAAAGAATTTGACAAAAATACATCAATTTTTTTATCTAGAGTTTTGCTCACCAAATTTAATTGAGAAGCCTGATCATCAGGGGTTTCCAAATTAATGTTTGGAGCTACAAAGGAATGTTGCATCATCAACATAGAATAAATTACTTCACTTGCTCCAGCCATCCAGCATTCATGACCGGTCATTGATTTTGTAGAACTAACATAGGGACCATCTTCTCCAAAAACATCAAATATAGCTTTGGCTTCATTAGCATCTCCTACCGGAGTAGAGGTAGCATGCGCATTTACATAATCTATGTCAGACGTTTTAATTTCTGCCTGTTGGATAGCTTTTTTCATGGCTCTGGATGGTCCATCAACATTTGGAGTAGATATATGCTCTCCATTAGAAGAAAATCCATATCCAATAATCTCTCCGAGAATATTTGCTCCTCTTTTAATTGCTGATTCATAGCTTTCTACAACGAGTGTAGCTCCTCCTCCACTAGGCACCAGCCCATCTCTATTGGTATCAAAAGGGCGAGATGCTTTTTGAGGGTCTTTTTCATTTACAGAAAAGACGCCTAAACCGTCAAAACTTCCCATAGCAAGCTCATTTATTTCTTGAGCCCCACCACAAATGATACAGTCTTGCAGTCCGCTTTTTATAAGCTGGTAGGCCATACCTATAGCATGAGATCCACTAGCACAAGCAGCGCTAATAGTAAAATTTATCCCTTTAAGTTTAAAGATGGTAGATAGATTCATGGTTACCGAAGAGTTCATCCCTTTAAAAATGGCTCCAGAACCAACCAAGGTTGTATCTTTCTTTTCTCTAATCTTATCCACTGACTCAATAACAGATTTTGCTGTGCTATCATTACCATAAAGTATGCCAACTTCATTCTGATCCAAAAAAGATTGATCTATATTAGCATTCTTGAGTGCTTCGAGTGTAGCAACATAAGCATATGTTCCTTCTTGCCCCAAACTAATACGTTGTCTTCTAGATAATAATTTCTTCAAATTAGGTTCTTCCACCATCCCAGTTAAACAAGAACGATATCCAATTTTTTTCCTGCCTTCATCAAAGATTATTCCTGATCTCCCATTATATAGTGATTCTTTTACTTCCTCAAGGTTTTTACCTATACAAGAATATATGCCCATTCCCGTGATTACAACTCTTCTCATGTATTCAGAATTAGTTTACGAGTAAATTCCGCCATTAATATTTATAACTTCACCTGTAATATACGATGCTTTTTTAGAGGCTAAAAACGACACTACATGAGCAACTTCTTCTGCTTCTCCAAATCTATTAGCAGGAATTAGTTTTTTTAGTTCTTTTTCATCCAACTCACTAGTCATATCAGTTTTGATAAACCCCGGAGCTACGGCATTTACCGTAATATTTCTCTTAGCCACTTCTTGAGCCAGTGCTTTTGTAGCCCCTATAACTGCTCCCTTGGCCGCAGAATAATTAGTTTGCCCTGGTGTTCCTTTTAATCCAGAGACAGAAACCATATTTATGATACGACCATATCGATGAACGAGTAATTTTTGTATCAAATGATTAGTTACATTAAAAAAGCCGTGTAGGCTTGTATTGATAACATTAGTCCAATCTTCATTCTTCATCCACATGAATAATCCATCTTTTGTAATTCCCGCATTGTTAACTACAACTTCCACAATAGCATCTTTGTGACTATCATGCCATGTATCAAGTGTTGTTTTTACATCATTTTCATCGGCTACATCAAATTGCAGCAACTCTCCTTTTCCTCCTGCTGCTATTACCTGTTCTAATGTTCTGTTAGCGGCATCTATATTGCCTTTATAATTAATTAAAATCTGATAATCTGTATCTTTAGCCAACTGGATACATATAGCACTTCCTATTCCTCTGGATCCTCCAGTTATTAATGCGTATTTTTTAAGTTCTTTTTTATCTTTTTTCATGTAAATGATAATCCTACAATACTATTACTTATTCTTTAATTGCTCGATGGGGTTGAGTATAGAAAATATGTTTAAAATCCAATATACTGCAACACCTCTTAAGAGCTTATATTTTCGTTATTTATAATAAAATCTTTTACCTTATTTACATAGGGATACATTACTACATCATCTGTAAATATAGGAACTATATTTCGTATAGAATCATACATCTTTTTGGTGTTAACAGAAACCTCATCTTTTAGATCTAAATATTCAATTGCCTGAATAATAGTTATCAACTCAATTGCCACAACTTCAAACCCATTTTCAATAACTTTTTTTGTGATCATTGCGGCATTTGTTCCCATACTAACAATATCTTGATTATCATTATTATTAGGAATACTATGTACATACATTGGATTTGACAACATTTGATTCTCGGCAGTTGTGGATGTTGCAGTAAACTGTACTCCTTGCATTCCAAAATTTAATCCTAATTTGGCAAGGTTCACAAATGGTGGGAGTATATTATTCAATTTTGAGTTAAGCAAATAGTTTAATTGACGTTCTGCCAGCATTGTCATTTTGGTCACTACAATTTTTAGCTTATCCATTTCTAAAGACACGTAATCTCCATGAAAATTCCCTCCGTGATATACATGTTTCTCTTTTACGTCTATAATTGGATTATCATTTGCAGAGTTAACTTCTTCTATTAAGATTTTCTCTACATTATTTAATGTATCCAGCACAGGACCTAATACCTGCGGAACACAGCGTAGAGAATAATATTCTTGTACTTTTTCTTTAAAAACATCAACTTCGGTCTGATCATTATACAAATATTCTTCTCTTTTTCTGATCAAAGAGCTGTTTTCTAAATGCGTTCGCATTTGTTTGGCTATCTGCTGTTGCCCTATGTGCTTTTTGGCATGATTTAATTCATATGACAAATGATCATCATACGCTTTTACAATTTCATTAATGGCGCAAGATGCAGAAACCATCCAATTCAATAATCTTCGCGTATAAATTGTATTAACTAGTCCAACTCCTGTCATTACTGAAGTACCATTCATTATCGCGAGTCCTTCTCTTAATGCAACTGTTATTGGTTCTATACTTTCTTGTTCAAAAACTTCTTTGGTAGATTTTCGTTCTCCCTTATGAAACACTTCTCCTTCACCAATAAGCGTTAAAGCCAAGTGCGCTAATTGCACCAAATCTCCACTTGCTCCTACGCCTCCGTGTTCATAAATAAGAGGAGTGATTTTTTTATTAATCATAGAAATCATCACACTTACTACGGACTTATGAACTCCAGAATTCCCTAAACAAAGTGTATTCAAACGAGCTAACATTGCTGCTTTTACATACATAGAAGGGATGGGATTTCCTGTTCCAGATGCATGACTTCGAATCAAATTATACTGCAATTGATTTCTTTCTTCATCATTGATTCTATATTGAGCCATTGGTCCAAAGCCAGTATTTACCCCGTATATAATTTTGTTCTCAGAAAATTTTTTTAAAAAATCGAAACTCTCTTCTACAGTTGCTAACACACTATCGTCTATCTCAATCGATTCATCTTGAAATATGATTTTATAAAAATCTTGTATTTCTAATTTTCCTTTAAGTACTGGCATTTATATTTTCCTCAAATTTTTAATAAATAATATTTTAATAACTAAAAGTAAAATAGTTATTTTGGTTTGCAAATTTATAATAATTAAGGAGTCTATACTATAGTAGTGCTATGAATGATGAATCTATTGATGTTTTAATAGTCGGCGCAGGACCTTCCGGCTGTGTTGCTGCCTCTTATTTACACAATAATGGTTATCGCATAAAAATCGTAGAAAAGAGTCTTTTCCCCAGATTTGTTATTGGCGAAAGCCTTTTACCAAGGTGCATGGATCATTTTGAGGAGGTTGGATTACTTGATTGCTTGAAAAATATTGGCTTTGAAGTAAAATCAGGAGCTCGTTTTATAAAAGGGTCCCAAGTTTGTAATTTCGATTTCAGTAAAAAACATACCAAAGGCTGGGATTGGACCTGGCAGGTGCCACGTGCAGATTTTGACCATACGTTAGTAAAAGAACTCAAAACAAGAGGTGTAAATATTGCTTTTGAAGAAGAAGTGATTGCGGTCGATTTTGAAGATGAGATTTCTAAAACAACAATTAGAGATAAAGAAGGGAAGCACAAAGTGATTACAGCAAAGTATATTATAGATTCTAGCGGATACGGAAGAGTGCTCCCACGGTTATTAGATCTAGAAAAACCTTCTGAGCTTCCTAAACATTCTTCGATTTTTACTCATGTTAAAGATATTTACAGACCAAAAGGGAATGAGGGAACACTTATTACCTTTGATGTAATAGATACGCAAACCTGGTTGTGGGTAATCCCCTTTTCTAATGGTGTTACTAGCATAGGCTATGTTGGACCAACAGAGTTTCTAGATTCTTTTGTTGGAGATACCACAGAAAAGTTGACACAGATGCTCAGACATTCTGATTATTTTTATAAACGATTTGAAAATGTTGAATTTTTATTTGACCCTATACATATTAAGAATTATTCAAAATCTGTAAAACAGTTATACGGAAAAGGATATGTATTAACAGGAAATAGTGCTGAATTTTTAGACCCTGTATTTTCTTCTGGAGTAACATTTGCAACTGAGTCTGCTTTACTCGCGGCAAAACTAATCACTAAAGAATTACAAAAAGAGACTGTAAATTGGGAACAAGAATATACAGAACACATCAAAAACGGTGTCAATGTTTTTGCTTCATATGTAAGAGAGTGGTATACAGGAAATCTTCAAAAGTTGTTTTTTCATCGACCAGAGAATCCTCAAATAAAGAAGCAAATATGCGCTGTTTTAGCGGGTTATGTTTGGGATAAAACCAATCCTTTTGTTACCAAACATAATAGACTAATTAAAACTGTTGCACACCTTATCGATATGGAAAACGATACCATAATAGAGGATTAAAACTCAGGTATCATTTTAATTTTTTGAGTATTTTTTTTGCTGTTTCGTATTTATAGTTTCCAGGGTCTTTTATAAGTTCCTGCAATTGCTCTTTTGCATCATCTACTTGATTCATTTTTAGGTAGGCTAATGAAATGTACCAATACGCCTTAGTAGCGTCCAGAGAATCGCTATGCAGCAACGCTCTAAAACTTTGCAAAGCATCTTCATTTTTATCAAGTTCTAACTGAGAGATACCTATATATAGTACAACCTGCGAGTTTACACTACTGACCTTATCTTCTGATTGATATTTCAAAAACAAGTCTAATGCTTCCTTATATTTTTCTTGCTTAAATAATTTTTCTGCCTCTGCTAGATCAGTATTAGAATTCCTTAAGGTCAATGAAGGCAAATCACTCCAATTTTTGTACTCAGCATACAAATTTTCGCTTTCAAAATTTTTATTTAATTGAAATACTACAAACAATCCTATTACTAAAATAGCTGCAATAGATCCGACATATACAATAAACCTCCTCATTTGGTTAGAAGGTTTACTATCAAAATATTCATCTTCTACATTCTGAATACTATTTGCAATAGACCTCCCCTTTTCACTTTTTAGAAAAGTTTCGTATTCATTCACCTTTCTATTTTCAATATTAGAATCAGTAATTTCCCAATCTGCATCATCATATAAGACATTCATCTCTCGATATAGTGCTATTTCTCTTGCCAATACCGAATCTGTTGCTATTTCTTTCTCAAAAGCCCGTAACTCCTCACCTCTCATTTCTCCTCTTAGGTAGGCTTCAATTTCTTTCTCTTGATTATTCATAACTCCTTTAATTCATTATAACGAGAATCCGACTGTATAGCTTCTTTAAGCTTCTTTTTGCATTTAAAAATACGTTGACGCACCGTATTTTCAGTGGCATAATCCATTTCATCAGCTATTTTGGCATATGGTATTTTATTGAAAAAAAACTTCAATACTTTTCTACAGTTTTCAGATATCTCCTGAAGTTTTTCCTGAAAAAGTTCCCATTTTTCTTGCTCAAATGCCGCAAGTGCTATTTCTTTTTCTTCATGAATAAGATCAATAACAGCATCATTTGTTACCCTTGATTTTGACATTTTTACTTCACGTCTCCACACATTTTTGCATGTAGTAAAAAAATAACCTTCAAAACTAGATGTTATAGAAAACTCTTTTACTTGCGCTCTAACTGATAATTGTAATAATGCTTTTTGCATTACATCCTTTGCATCATCCTCTGTCCCATCATGTTTACAAACATATTTAAAAACCTTTGGGTATATCTTTTTATAAATCTCTCTAATTCCAGATTCATCACCAGTTACAAGGCTCTGTAATAAGTAATCGTCGTACTTTTGGTCAGTCATGTAGTATTAAAGTTGGAATTTTAGATTACAAAGATGATCGATGATACAAAACTAGCTAATTTTTCAGACTTGCACAGGGGGAAAAACCCTCACTTTTTAAAAACGAAAGTGACACTACTCTTTCATTTCTCAAAATTATTATTTCTATAACCTCCCTCTAATATTTGTTTTCTTCGCTTCAACAATCTACATACATCCCTAACAATTAATGAGGCATTATAAACATGAACACTAGTAGCTGGTATCTGATTTTCAGTTTACCTAAACTTTACAGGTCAAATATTTATATCGAAAAGTAGGGTAACATTTTATTTGTTTTTTGCTCCTGTTGGTAAATATTTATAAACCAAGGTGTATCAAAGCCTAAAAAAATACGCTTTGATGTATCAAAAAATTTAAACCCATGAAAAAAAAATATTCTTTACAAAAACAATGGTTGTTATGCGCGATTATTTCATTGTGCTTTGTAATCGAGTCTATCGCACAGCCTGATTATCGTTGGGCACATTCTATAAACGAAATAACATTTGGTGGTCAAGGAGTAAGTTATGGTGAAGGAATCAATATGGATACTCAAGGAAATATAATTTCTACAGGGTTTTCATTAGGAAATTTTGATTTCGATCCTAGTCCAACAAATCAAATCCCTTCTAACGGAGATAATTCGGCTAATATTTATATACAAAAGTTAGATGCTGGAGGAAATTATATTTGGCACAGGTATTACAGTAATAATAGTACTAATTTTGGTAATGCAGTAGCGACAGATAATAACGACAATATATATGTTGTAGGAACATTTTCTGCAAAATTACCATTTAGTTCAAATGTTACTATTACTTCAAATGGTTCATCAGATGCTTATGTCCTAAAATTGGACCCTAATGGAAATGTATTATGGGCTAGAAATTTTGGACTTTCCGGATATGATGAAGGAAACGACATATTCTACAACAAAAAAACTAATGAGTTGTACATCACAGGTACCTATGAAACTACTCAACTATCTTCTTCAATAACAAAAGACTCCTTTTTATACAAACTGGATCCAGTTACAGGAAATGATATTTGGGTAAGAACATATGGCAGCTACCGCAATGAAAGTGGTAATGGTGTTGCTGGAGATGACCTGGGTAATGTATACATAACCGGAACTTACTTTAAAAAATTAGATTATCGATCTTCCTCTGCGAGTACAATCAATAATTTACTAACAGCGCCATCTGGTGAAGGTTCGAATGCATTTATATTAAAAATCAATAATGCCGGAAACGTGATTTGGGCTAAAGGGATCAATAGACATACTGAAGAAAAATATCGTGGTGCCACTGGCATAGCTATCGCCATAGACGGTAATCGAAATGTCTATGTAACAGGAAATTTTAACACTACTATAGATTTTGACCCTGGTACGACAAATTTTACAGCTTCAAATCAAGGTCACAAAGACACTTACATTGTTTCTCTAACAACTTTGGGGAATTTCAGATGGTTTCAACGTATAGTTGGTAGTACTACAACTGCATATGATCGCGCAGAAACTATAGCAATAGACAATCAGAATGGTGTTCTTACTGGAGGAATAACTTCTACCGGTGGATTGTTTATTAGTCGACATGCTACAGCAAACGGAAATCTAGACTGGATTCACAAAGGAGGAGAAGGAGATGTAGGTGGAATAGTTGTTGGCACTTGTAATCAAATTTACGCAACTGGAGGACTGTATAGTAATATCGGCAATGATTTTGATCCAGATTCAAACACTACAGTCCCTTTATCTGTTGTAGGTCATACAAACGCGTTTAACCTAGCCTGGGGATCAGCAACACCTCCTGTACTAGATCCTTCGTTTACTTATGAAGTATGCAGTAGTACATTAATGGTTAGGGGAGTTAATCAACCCACAGGGGCAAATCCAAATTCTGACTGGTACCTAATAGAGTATTTCCCGGGAACGAGTACCGAAATTATTAGAGATACCATATACTGGTGGCAGCAACCTGCTCCTTATGTGTACAACACTAATCCTATTACTTTTAATTATCAATTGCAATGGGGAAAATTCTATTACGTAAAACATGGCATGTATCTGAATGATTGTTCACCATGGAAAGAAGCTAGAAAATATGGTATAAAACCAAACAACTTACCTTGCCCAGAAAACTTTATCTCTGAAGTTTCAAAGCAAAAAAACACAGAACCCACCTTATCCAATCAAAATGAAATAAAAATTTTTCCTAATCCTACAAATAGGGTATTAAATTTAAAGGTGGAAAACATAGAAATTACCTCATATTCTGTCTTAGATCTTTCAGGAAAACGTATTTTAGAAAAAAAGTATAGAGAAAATGTCATAGATGTATCTGATCTAACCTCAGGAAACTACATTCTTAAGATCAACACAGCTACCAAAACGTATTTTAAGAGATTTATAAAAAAATAAAACATATAGAGAAAAACAAGGTATGAGAACCCTGTTTTAAAATTATCCATCAAGAGGTCATCTAAAAAAACACCTTAGACGACCTCTTCAAATCAAAAAAAAAACAAAAATAACGATGTTATATGGGGTAACATTTTATTTATTTTGTGCTCCTGTTGGTAGATATTTATAAACCATAAACATCATAGCTCTTGGGGAAGAAATAATACGCTTTGATGTTTTAAAAATTTTAAAACTATGAAAACAAGTAAGGTATTAATAGGAATATGTTTGTTAACATTATGGGGGTGCTCTACAGACGAAGGGGATTTTACAGAAAAGGATACTAATCAAAGTATTGAAAAAAACACAAGTTCTGTTCCTACTCACGAAATCATTAAAAATGAAATTGTAATTCAATATAATAGGAAAAACTTAAGCGAAGAAGACAAACTGTTCATTGTAAATCAATTTGAAACTGATTACAAATTCAAAATCACAGATAGAAAAACTTGTGACTGCGACAATGACAATTTAGAACTATGGACTGTGA
This sequence comes from Aquimarina sediminis, assembly GCF_002895435.1. Classification (GTDB taxonomy): domain Bacteria; phylum Bacteroidota; class Bacteroidia; order Flavobacteriales; family Flavobacteriaceae; genus Aquimarina; species Aquimarina sediminis. The sequence continues at coordinate 163,130 of NZ_POYJ01000003.1, read as the reverse complement.
ATTTAACAAACTCTAAGTTTGTCAAAATCGAAGAAACGATCATGAACCTAAAAGGTGATGAACCTAAAGGAGGTGTAGAAGCGAATCTAAACTTTTATTTTCAGATCAAAAATGATCCCATCTCAGGAAATCAAACTTCTACGCTAATTGAAAAAACGGTAGCTATGAATAATGATGATGCTGTAAACATTGCAATTCTGGATACGGGAATAGATTATGATTTCTTTCCAGAACCTTTTTTATACAATAGCAGTAATACAAGTGGATGCTCCAATGAAATCTCAGGTTGGGACTTTGTGAACCATGATAATGACCCTAGAGATGATAATGGTCACGGTACTATTGTTACCAAAATCATTACAAACCAATTAGACAGATACAATATTCCCTATGAGATCATGCCTGTCAAAGCTTTTGATCACAATGGTCGTGGATCATATTGGGCTAGCGTTTGTGGGATCAACCATATTGCCAAAAAACAAGATAATTTTATTGTAAATACCAGTTTTGGCTTTTATAAGTTAACCGAGCAGAATATTTTCAAAAACATTATTGATGATGCGAGTGATCGCTTGCTCATATTAGCATCAGCTGGGAATCTGGGAATCGATACCGATATTCCTGGAAATGAACATTACCCATCGGGATATAACTCTGCAAATGTGTTAACTGTTGGAGGATACACCATAAAAGATTTTTTTGGTGCACCTATACATGGAAGTCCTTATGTTAGCGGGTTGTCTCGCGCAGAAGGTTCCAACTACGGAAAATTAAACATTGATGCTCTGGCTCCTTTTGACGATCATGAAGTAAAATTAACAACATATCCAAGAAACTTAAATGACCCTATAGTAGTATTTGCCGAAGGCACTTCATTTGCTAATGCAGAAGTTACAGCAAGAGCAGCACAACTATTTAATGAGACCAACGGAACTCCTCTAGCTGTAAAAAAGAGAACATTAGACTCAGGATATAAACAATTAGGACTCAATGGCTTCATTGACGAGGGAAAAGTTATTGTAAGAAACATTATTAATTCTAGCAACCCAATACCAGTGCACTACAACAACCCTTCTAATCCGCAATAACCTTTCTAAAAAGATCAGAAAAGACTTTTTTCACAAAACATTATCAAGTACTCGATAATTCCTATTTTTGGGTATGAATTATCGAGTACTTATTTGGTGTTGTATCTTAGCAGTTTTTCCTTTATTTGGGCAAAACGAATCTTATAAAAGGTTTAAAGAAATTCTGAATTCAGATATAGAATTTGAATTAAAAGAAGATCAATCAAATACTTTTTTAAAAAAAAACATCTCAAATATATCTAAAAAAGAATTAGCCGATTGCTATCATGAATATGGAAAATGGTACTTTTTAAATAGCCAAAAAAGTAACCAAGGTCATCTCATAAAAAAAGCTATCCTTCATACTAATCATGCTGCTAGTATAAAAAAAGAAATACCTGACTTAGACTCTTATTCATTGCTTAAAACCTTGTTCAATTTGGGCTATTTTCATACCCTGAATAACAGATTTTTTGATGCGATTAACAGCTACTCAGAAATTGTAAAAATCAATAAAAGCTTAAAAAAAACTTTACAATCGTATATTGGGTTGGGTAAAGTATACATCAAAACAGGAGATATCCACAAAGGACTACACAGTTTTAATCAAGTTATCTACCTAGCAAAAAAAGATACTTTATATAGAAACAGGCTAATTGAAGGGTACCTTGGTCGTATTGATATATACTCCTTAATGGGTTATAAAAAGTACTCTGATAACATAAAAGATGATTTAACAAAAATCGACTCTACCCTTAATGTTTCAAACCTCAGCAAATATACCAAACATAAGTACAAGAATAGATTATATCAAATTGAAGGCAACCGGCTTTTAAAAACCAAACAATATCAAAAAGCCAACATTTACTTTCATAAAGTCTTAAATGGTCTACATCCTCATGACTCTATTAATCTGGCTAGAGTTCATAATAGTATTGGGGTTTCTTTCCTTCATTTAAAAAAACTCGATAGTGCTCAGCTTTACATCCAAAAATCTATTTCTCTAAACCATAAATTCACTAACGCCTATGAAAATCTAGGAGACCTACACATCCATAATCAAAAATTCATCAAAAGTCTAAAAGAGTATCAAAAAGCGATTAGCCTATCTATTTCACATAAAAAGCAAGTACAATTTGACGATTTAATAACCACAGCCGAATTAAAAGTTGCGGTTAACAAATATTATCTCTTAGGTCACCTTACTCAAAAAGCGAATTGTTGGATACAATATTACCATTATGACAACAATAAAGATCACCTATTACAGGCTTTAAAAACATTTAAAGTTGCCGATCAATTGGTAGATATTATTCGTTTTGAAAGTACAGCATATAAATCCAAACTCTTTTGGCGCGAACAAGGAGCCTCTTTATATATGAAAGCAGTAGAAACATGCTACCTGCTTAATAAACCAGAAGAAGCTTATTATTTTATGGAAAAAAATAAAGCACTTCTATTACTAGAAGATATCACTAATGAACAAGCTAAAGAAAATGCTAAACTTCCTGTAAAAATTGCTCAGCGAGAATTTGAATTAAAACAAGCAATTCACTTATCAGAAAACACCCTTAATACTGCAAAAATCTTATCTCAAAAAAATATACAATCGATAAAAGAAGAAATATACCAAAACAAACGTAATCATGAGAAGTTCGTAGATTCGATATCCCCGATATATCCAGAATACACTGCTAGTAAAAAGAAAATAGTAATACTCCCGTATTCTAAATTTACCACCCAATACATTTCGGACAAAGAAGTGGTATTACAATATATTCTTAACAAAAATCAAGGGTATGGAATACTAACCACAATGAATCAATCCATGTTTTTTGAAATTAACAAAACAAACCAACTTCACAAGGATATATCTGATATGCAAAAACAAACCTCTCAATGGTTTTCTAACCGGACACAGTTAAATGCATATCATGAGGTTTCTAATCGGGTTTTTCAAAAAATAATACCATCAGAAGTTTATAGTCTCATTAAAGAAAAAAAACTGATTATACTACCTGATTACACCTTACAACAAATTTCTTTTGATGCATTAATCACCTCTAATCAATCTCATAGTTATTTGATAAAAGATACAGAGATCAGGTATGCTTATTCGATGTCTTATCTGGATCAAAATAATCAAATTCAGAGAAATCCAAAATATGGATTTCTTGGTTTTGCCCCAATAACATTTGATTCCTCCGAACTAAGCGACCTACCCTATAGTGAACAGGAGACATCTACTATATCAACTATATTTTCAGGAGAAAAATTATTAAAAGAAGAAGCCACTAAATCTAATTTTATAGACACTATCCAACACTACAAAATAATTCACCTTTCTACTCATGCCGGTGCAGGCGACATTACTGGTCCCTGGATAGCTTTTAAAAACGAAAACATATCCCTAAATGAAATTTATGCCACCAAAAATCAATCAGATATGATTGTTCTAAGTGCTTGCAAAACCTCTGTAGGAGAACTTAAACAAGGTGAAGGTATTATGAGTCTTGCAAGAGGCTTTTTTTACTCTGGCACTAAAAGTGTTGTTTCTTCGCTATGGTCTACAAATGATAAATCTAATCAAGAATTAATGATTGATTTCTATAAAGGAATTGAACATGGAGAAACTAAAGCATCTGCCTTGCGCAATGCCAAACTAAACTACATAAACTCACATACCGGTAGCGAGTTATCCCCTTTTTACTGGGGATCCTTGATACTTATAGGGGATAATAACCCTATTAGTATACCCTCAAACCTATATTATTGGTATTGGATAGGGGTAATTACAATTTTAGGGCTAAGTACTGGTGTTATATATCTTAGAAGAAGAAAAAGAAATATACTTTTTTCATCAAAACGGGCATCTTAAATAAATAGAACTAACCATCGTATAACAAAAGTCCGCTATTTACATTTTTTATTTTTAATTCTGGGTAACTTTTCCTTTCTTTTTTACTCCCTATTCATACAGAAGCAATTGCAACTGGGTTGATCACCCTATTCTATTAAAAATTCACATGTATTGTGATCGCGAAAACCGAAAAGCGAAAGAGTAGGTACACAATTAAAATTACTAAAAAATGAAAAGCACACTAATAAAACTACTATTTATATGCATAGTATTTTTTGTAAGCTCCTGTGATAAAGAGGAATTAGAGAACGACTCAAATAAGCAAACAACATTTCTACAAAAAAACAACAATATCAATCCTGCGAACCCAGAAAATCCCTATGATGATATAGGAGTTACTCACAACAAAGCTTTATCCTATTTAATGAGTCATTACGACCTAAACAAAGCGGAAGAACTTGACTGGGACCTAAGTATGGAAATTATGAATCGCTATATGAAAGAAAATGGATTTTATAATTACGAAATGATAAACAGAAAAGTTCTGGAAGACACTTTCAAACAAAACTACACACTTACTGTTGAAGACCATAAATACAATTCTTTTATATCCCAAATGAACGAAGCCTTACTGGCATCTGACTTAAATTTTGACGACAGTAAAACATTACTTGATTTTATTGAACGAATTAAAAAAATTGAAACCCAAATAGAAGGTACAGAATTCAATACTGAATATGGTAAAAACCTAAGTTACATTTCCTTGTCAGTAGTTCGTCATTCTGCTCATTTTTGGCATCAAGTACACAATACCCCTAATTCTGGTTTCCAAGGTATTTTCAGTAAAAAAGGCGGAGATCCAGCAGCGATTGCAGCTGCAGATGGCGGTGGTGCTGTCGCTGGTTTCTGGGGAGGTGTCGTGGGAGGCTTCCACGGGGTTGTCGTAGTGTACTTTAGGGGCTATTGGGGCTTCCTGGGGAGAATTAGCACGTCAGGTAATTTATGATGGAATAACTAAATAATACGATTACAAAATGAAAAATACAACATCAATATCAGCAATTATACTAATCACTATTAGTTTCTTCTCTTGTTCCAAAGACAACGAAGAAGTATTACAAGGCAATCCAAATTCGACAAAATCTACACAAGAGATCATAGCCTCCGATTCGTTTAATGAAATAGGGCTTAAACACAATGAAGAACTTAGGTACATACTACAAAACCTACCTAAGGACATCTCTAAAGACAATGTTTTGGAAAAAACCATCAAAGTACTTTCTAAAAAATATCCTGTAGAGAATTTACAAAAACTAGATTGGTATACCGATTACAATAATGCTTCAAAAATGTTCCAGGAATTATATGATAAGGGGCTGATGAGTTATGACTTGTACGAAGTTGGTCTACGAGATTTTAGAGATCTAGATAATTTTGAGAATTATGGCTCTATAGATGATTTTATAATTTCCAGATTAGAATTAACTCATCACCTATCATCAAAGGATGATCAAAAATACAAGAACTTCCTGTCTGTTTTAAAACATTCTTTTAGGTTTTGGGATCCAAATGGAGAAAACGGAGCATCTTATCTTCACTTATCAAAATCACATTCCAAACATCTGTATGACGACCTTAGAAAAATAGTAGGTATCGCTGCTGCAGATAGTGTTAGTAATTTTGTTACTATTGATGGACAAAAGATCCCAACTTCCACATTTGATGCAGTACAATCATTTTTTTATCATGTAGATGCATATTTTTTATAGTTTAGACAAAAAAAGGCTAAGATGTACATCTTAGCCTTTTTCTAGTACTCGAGGTGGGAATCGAACCCACACTCCCGAAAGAACTGGATTTTGAATCCAGCGCGTCTACCAGTTCCGCCACTCGAGCATATTTGGATGGCAAAATTAGCAAAATATTTGTTTCATACCACCAAAATAAGTAATAAAATAAGTGATAGAGTTGAAATAAATTTTTAAATTTGCACCTTGTTTTTAAAAAATAAGTTTTAACTCATTACAATACAACATTTTACCCTATGCAAACCGGAGTTACAGAAGCCAAATTTTTTGCGTGCGGACAAAGCACAGAACTTGCAGAAAAAATAGTAGCTGCCTATGGCGCTAAATTGGGTAATGTCATAACGTCTACATATAGTGATGGAGAATTTCAGCCTTCATTCGAAGAATCTGTAAGAGGATCTAGAGTTTTTATTATTGGATCTACACATCCCAGCTCGGATCACCTTATGGAAATGTTATTGATGCTAGACGCGGCAAAAAGAGCCTCAGCAAGACATATCACAGCAGTATTACCATATTATGGTTGGGCACGTCAGGACAGAAAAGACAAGCCGAGAGTTCCTATTGCTGCAAAACTAGTCGCAAAAATGCTCGAAACTGCTGGAGCAACTAGAATTATAACAATGGATTTGCATGCAGATCAAATTCAAGGATTTTTTGAAAAACCAGTAGATCATTTATTTGCCTCTACTATTTTCTTACCATATTTACAATCATTAAAACTTGATAATCTAACTATTGCATCACCAGACATGGGTGGTTCCAAAAGAGCTTACGCATATTCTAAAGCCTTAGAAAGTGATGTAGTAATATGTTACAAACAAAGAGCAAAAGCCAATGTGATTTCACACATGGAATTGATCGGTGATGTTACAGGAAAAAACGTTGTTTTGGTAGATGACATGGTAGATACCGCCGGAACACTCACAAAAGCAGCAGATTTAATGATCGAAAGAGGAGCAAAAAGTGTTAGAGCAATCTGTACACACCCCCTTCTTTCTGGTAACGCTTATGAGCGACTAGAAAATTCGAAATTAGAAGAATTGATCATAACCGATTCTATTCCTCTAAAACAAAAAAGTAATAAAATCAGAGTAGTTAGCTGTGCAGATTTATTTGCAGATGTTATGAACAGAGTTCACAACAATAAGTCGATTAGCTCTAACTTTATAATGTAAATAATAATTAATTAAATTTTTAAAATGAAATCATTAACGATCAATGCATCTCATAGAGAAAGCGTAGGCAAGAAAGCAACAAAAGCCTTACGTAATGCTGGACAGGTACCTTGTGTTATTTATGGTGGAGACACTATTGTACACTTTGCAGCACCAGAAATTGCTTTCAACAAATTAGTGTATACTCCAGACGTTCATACCGTGGTAATAGCGTTGGATAATGGTACAAAAATAAATGCTATTTTACAGGATATTCAATTTCACCCTGTAACAGATAGAATTTTACATATTGATTTTGTTGAAATTTTTGACGACAAACCAATCACAATGGAAATCCCTTTTAAAACTGTAGGAACTTCTAGAGGAGTTCTTAATGGAGGGGTTCTTAGATACAACCTAAGACGTATTAAAGTAAAAGGTCTTGCCGCTAAGCTTCCTGATGTAATCGAAGGAGATATCTCCAAATTAAGAATCGGAAACAAACTATTAGTTACTAGTGTCGCGAGTGAGGATTACACTATCCTACATCCAGACAACACAGTAATCTGTATGGTTAAAACTTCTCGAACAGCTGTTGCTGATAGTGATGATGAAGATGAAGAAGCTGAAGGAGCAGAAGCACCAGCTGCTGAAACACCAGCTGCTGAAGCTTAATTTTGCGGTTTTAGTATAATATAAAAGCATTCTGAAATAGTAATCAGAATGCTTTTTTTTTATTTTTACATAAATTTAAAAAACACCTTGATTATAGCAGAGGTTGGACTACCTATTATAGTATTTTATAAAAATAACCTATATGCTTTCTGTCTTCAGAAAATTATTTTCAAAACAAAAAGTAGAAGAAACTCAAGAAGAGCTCATGAAAAAATTTCTTGTTGCCGGTCTAGGTAATATCGGTCCCAAATACCACAATACCCGTCATAATATCGGTTTTAGGGTTTTGGATTCTCTTGCCAAAGAAGAATCTCTTTCTTTTGAAACTAAAAAATTAGGCGACCTCACTACATACAAGCACAAAGGAAGAACAATTCTACTACTCAAACCAAACACCTATATGAACCTTAGTGGAAAAGCCATTAGGTATTGGTTAGAAAAGGAAAAAGTACCATTAGAAAATCTTTTGGTTATTACAGATGACATTAATCTTCCTTTCGGAACTATCAGGCTTAAAACCAAAGGAAGTGCTGGTGGTCATAATGGTCTTAAAGATATCGAAGCTCAATTAAACACATCAAAATATAGTAGATTTAGATTTGGAGTTGGTGATAAATTCAATAAAGGAAGGCAGGTAGACTATGTATTAGGAGAATGGAATGATGATGAAGAAAGAACGATGCCAGAACGCATAGAAAAAGGAGTAGCTCTTATCAAATCTTTTGCAACAGCAGGAATCGCCAATACAATGAATACCTTTAACGGAAAATAAAGAAATGTATCCAAACAATTTTTTATTTTTACAATTGCTTTAAATTTTGCTTCTAGAAACGAGTTATAATAACCGAATCAATGCTAATTACAACATTTATTGGCAAACTTCATCTGACAATTAAAAATAAATAAAAAGCAGATGAAACGCTATACAGACGCCAAAACATACGATAACAAAACACCATCTGTAGTTACTATAGGTACTTTTGATGGCGTACATATTGGTCATAAAAAAATTATTGAACGCCTTATTGAAAGTGCTGAAAGAAACGGGTTAGAATCAGTGATTCTTACATTTTTTCCGCACCCTAGAATGGTGTTGCAACAAGATTCTGAAATTAAACTCATCAATACCATTGATGAACGGATACAAATTTTAGAAAAAACAGGGCTTTCTTCCCTGATAATCCATCCTTTTACTAAAGAATTTTCCCGACTTACGGCAGAGGAATATGTAGAACAAATGTTGGTTGATCACCTTAATGTACGACATGTTATAATAGGATACGATCACCGTTTTGGTCGTAATCGCAACTCTAATATCACCGACCTAGCTTCTTATGGCATACAAAATGATTTTACCGTAGAAGAAATTTCTAAACAAGATATTGATGATGTTGCAGTAAGCTCTACAAAAATAAGAAAAGCTTTATCCGAGGGGAATATTATCAAAGCCAATGCATATCTTGGATATGAATTTATGTTAACCGGAAAAGTAATAAAAGGGAAAGAGTTAGGCAGAAAATTAAATTACCCAACTGCCAACTTACACATCAAAGAAGAGTATAAACTTATTCCAAAAAATGGGGTGTATGTGATACAGTCTAAAATTGATGACCGAACCTATTTTGGAATGATGAATATCGGCACAAACCCTACGGTTAATGGCACAAACCAGTCTATAGAAGCTCATTTTTTTGACGCATCTTTTAATTTATACGACAAAAAGATCCAAATCAAAATGCTAAAACGCATCAGAGATGAGAAAAAATTTGACTCTCTTGAGCAATTACAAGATGCCATGCAACAAGACGAAGATTTCTCTCGTGAATACATAAATTCTCTAGTATGATTAATCGTTGGTTATTTACCCATATAGACAATAGCCCTCTTATTGTTTTTAGAGTTTTTTTTGGATTTTTAATTGCCGCAGAAGCTATAGGCGCCATTTTTACAGGATGGGTTACCAGAGTTCTTGTAGAACCAAAATTTACTTTTAATTTTATCGGTCTTGATTTTTTGCAACCCCTACCGGGTAATGGAATGTATTTCTACTTTGCCATTATGGGAACCCTAGGATTACTAATAATGGTAGGGTTTAAATACCGCTGGAGCATGATTGGATATACTGTGATGTGGGCAGGAGTATATTTTATGCAAAAATCATCTTATAATAACCACTATTACCTCCTCTTATTATTATGTATAATAATGAGCGCGCTACCAGCAGGAAATTATTTTTCGATAGATGTAAAAAGAAATCCATTGCTTAAAGAAATTTCTATGCCCAGATGGTGCATACTACTTATTATTGCTCAACTCTGGATAGTCTACACCTATGCATCTGTAGCAAAATTTTATCCAGATTGGTTAGATTATACAGTAGCAAAAAATCTCATGGCTGGTAGAGCACATTATCCTTTTGTAGGAGATATTCTTCAAGGGCATTGGGCGCATGTAACTGTTACCTATTTTGGGATTTTATTTGACCTCCTTATCGTACCTCTTTTACTATGGAAAAGAACACGGTTCGCAGCATTTTGTATTAGTATATTTTTCCATCTTTTTAACTCTATAGTTTTTCAAATAGGAATATTCCCTTACCTATCGCTCGCCTTTAGTGTGTTTTTCTTTTCTAAAGAAAGAATTCATCATCTATTTATGAAAAAGAAAGAATTCTATACCAAAAATGAACTCATCCTACCTTCATATCACAAATTACTATTCCCTGCACTAGTAGTATGGCTTTCTATACAGATAGTACTACCTATTCGTCATTGGATCATTCCTGGAGATGTTCTATGGACAGAAGAAGGACATAGACTGAGTTGGCGCATGATGCTTAGAGGCAGATCTGGCAACACTAATTTCTATATTGTTGACAATAATGATCCTAAAGCTCAACGAAAAATAATAAACAAAAAAGACTACCTCTCCAAAAAGCAAATTCGACTAGTTTCCTCAAGACCAGATGGAATATGGCAATTTGCGCAACATCTTAAACAACAATACTCAACTAACGGAAAAGATATTGCTGTGTATGTAAAAAGCAGAGTATCTGTTAATGGGGAAAAATACAAAACACTTATCGACCCCGAAGTTGATCTCGCAAGTGTACCCTGGAATTACTTTACTACCAATCCCTGGGTGATCAAATATGAAAAAACAGAGTAATACAACTCTTTTAAAAGTTTCAAAAAGTTATTTTAACTGATACCAGTTCGTATTTGCTATGCTCAAAAAATTATCAAATGAGAATTATCATGTATTGTTTTTGTATAAACAAGAATAAAATACAGGAATTTTTACTAATCTATAGTATTTCATTGTAAAACCTTATGTAGTTTTGTATGGTTTAAAATCAAGGGAATACGATTTCAACATGAATTACACATTGTAATTCACACCTATACATGACTTTGGTCTCATCAAAATTATCAAAATGCATCGATATTTAACGAAAGGAATTTTTAGCATACTCATATTGTCCACAATCATGTTGTATAGTCAGGATAATAGAGAAACTATTTCATATTCTGCTTTTGGTATTACACCCAACACTGTACCACTGAGTTTATATAGAAAACTTAAGAATAGCCCTGATGCTAATACCACTTTACAGCTTATTGAAAAAATCGCCCAAATTCATACACTTGCCGGCAATACTGATTCAATAACCTACTACGGAGAACTTTTAAAATCAGAAACCCTTAAAGAAAATGTAGCAGACAAACAATTGTATCTTTCTAAAGCCAATAATATTATTGGTTGGGGAAAACTTAAAAATGGGCTCTTTGATGGCGCTATGAAGCACTTTCTTGAAGGGATCTCTAATTCTTCTATTACAGAAATGCATATGATGCACTATAAGCATCAACTAGGACTGGGAGTAGTATATTTGGAACAAAAAGAATATGATACTGCATTACCGATTTTTGAATCTTGTGTTACAGAATCTTTGGATATCGAAACGGTTATTCTTGCCAAAAAATTTTTAGGAGATATCTATCTAGACCAACAAGATACAGAAAAAGCCACATCGTATTATTTGGACGTTCTTAAAAACATACCCACCGATGTCCCCAACAAAATTAATATGGAGGTACAGATCAACCTTGGCATAATAGAGCTTTTTCATGATCGAACTATAAAAGCAATGGAGTATTTTGTACCCGTAAAAGAAAAAGCTCAAGAAAACCATTTTTATGACTTATACATTGATGCTGTATACCAAATTGGAAGAGTGTATTTTAAATTAGAACAATATGATGCCGCAGAAATAATACTAAACACTGCATATATCAATGCAGTACAATGGAATAGATTAGAGCTACAAAGAAAAGTAATCCAAATGCTCAAAAATCTATATGCCTCTAGAAAAAAATATAAAAATGCCTATGCATTAATGACCCAATATGTAGACATTACTCAACAGATTAACACAAAACAAAACAAAAAAATTGTAAAGGAGCTAGAAGTAAAATACCAAACACTTGAAAAAGAAAAAGAAATACTATCCCTTAAAGAAGAGCAAATTATAAAAGAAAGTGAGCTTCAAAGGCAACGCACGATAAAGAAAGCTTTTTTGATAGGTTTTCTCGTTGTACTCCTGCCAATAATTGGTCTTCTGGTTTTGTATTTTCAAAAACTAAAAACTCAAGTGGCTTTAAACAAATCTCAGGAAGAAGTAAATACACAAAAAGTATACGGTCTAATGAAAGACCAGGAGTTAAACTTGATCAAAGCAACTATGGATGGTCAGGACAAAGAAAGACAGCGTCTTGCTCGCGAACTACACGATAGTGTTGGAGGTAATCTAGCTAGTATAAAATTACAACTTTCTAATACAGACAAAACCGATCAACAACAGATTAATATCATTAAACAGGTAGATGAAACCTACAATCAGGTAAGGGATTTTTCACATAACCTCATCCCAAAAAAATTTCAGAAAAACCCAATAACTCCTTTAGTAAAAGAGTATATTAATAATGTAACCAATGGTAGCGATCAACAGATATCATTTCACCCTTATCCCGAAAATGAGGTTGATCAAATTAGCCCAGCCCTTACTGAAGAACTGTTTAAAATCATACAGGAGTTATTGACCAATTGCCTAAAACATGCAAAAGCGCAAAATATCGACATCTACCTCAATCATCATAATGACTCTCTACAATTGCTTTTTGAAGATGACGGAGTAGGTTTTGAGACAAGCAAAGCCGTCGAAGGAATCGGTTTTAAAAATATAAAAGCCCGCTTAAAATCTTTATCCGGAGAAATGTTTGTCGACTCTGCTCTTAATCGAGGCACGGTTATAAGCATAGATATACCTATGCAAGAAACAACCATTAAGGAATAATCGCTTAAGAAGAGGTGCACTCTTTTGAATTATTTGCATCTGAAGCCTTTTTCATAATAGCTTTTAATCGCTCGGCACGTTGTAATTTTTCTTTTCGTAACTTATCTTTCTTACGTTTCATTAATTTGGCATGTTTTGCCTTATTCTGCGTATTTTTTTCCTTTCCTTTTTTTGCCATTGCTATATTATAAATAGATTCTTAGATCATATAGGAATCATCGTATAATTTTGGATCTACTAACACAAAGTTAACCAATCCGTCCACTCCACTTTTTTAATATGTGGTTTATATCATATTTCACCTCTGATCTAATCTCTCTTTTACCTTTTCCTTGTCCAAAACGAGTATCATAATCTGTTTCTGCATGTCTTATATGTGCCTCTACAGCCAAATCAATCATTTTTGCATCAAACTGTTTGGCATTGGCAGTACGCCCCACTCTACCGCTGTATTTTTCGCAGGCATGTTTTGCAATATCAAACTCTCTATCTCTAGGGCAATTAGGGTACCTCCTTCTTATTGCTTTGGCAAATTCAATCTTATACTCTCTATCTTTTATCTCCCGAACAATAGCCGCTTTCTTATTTTTTACATCTCGTGCAGCCTGATCTTTTTCACACTCCAACCGAGCTTTTTCAATCGCGCTTTCTTCGACTAGCTGTCCCTGTCGTTCAAACCGTTTTCTACGTTGATTCCATGCTAACACAATTGCACAAAGAGTTGAGTGTTTTTTTGATCGCCGGGTCATTGCTGCATTTCCAGGAGGTAACATTACGTATCCCACAAAAGGAGAACAGCTAAAACATGTACCCTTATGACCCTCGCTTTCAGCGACATAAGACTTCCCTTTAGGAATTCGCTTCCCACAGGTTATACATTTAAGCTTTTCTTTTTTGGTAAGAAAGATATTTTGAGCCGTTGCTGCCACTTTTATGTTTTTTGAAAAAGCAAAAATACTCGTTATCGTATTACTATAAAATTAAAAAAACAGATTCTAAGAACACAAACTACTGCTAAGGCTTTATAGCGTAGACAATGACTTTTTCATATTCTTCAAAAATCATAAGTAATTTTCTTAAAATTCGCTATAGAACTATACATACAAACCTCACTTTTCTTTACATTTGTTTCCTCAATACAATTAGGGATAACAATGACATCATTTTTCTTGATCTTCCAGAACTTTTAGAAAGGGATTCGAGATCAAAAAAATATAACAAATACCCCTGAAACCACACAAAAAAGATATCATGTTAGTAGTACAAAACATCATAGCAAACAAAGAAGCATATATAAAGGCTTTGGCAAAACGTAATTTTGACGGTGCTCCTGTTTTAGAAAAAGTAATTGCCCTCGATGAAGATCGTCGTGCCACCCAAGCTAAACTAGATAACACTCTGGCTGATTCTAATAAATTCTCTAAAGAAATAGGGATGTTGTTTAAAAATGGTGAACAACAAAAAGCAAACTTGCTAAAGGAGAAAACTGCACAGCTTAAAGAAAATTCTAAACAGCTATCAACAGAACTTGGTGACATCCAGGAAAAGCTGATAGAAGTATTATATACCATCCCCAATATCCCTCATGATTCTGTTCCTAATGGGCAGAGTGACGAGGATAACGAAGAAATCTTTCGTGAAGGTGATATTCCTACTTTGGATACAGATGCTTTACCACACTGGGAACTTGCCAAAAAATATGACATTATCGATTTTGAGTTGGGTGTAAAAATAACTGGCGCAGGATTCCCTGTATATAAAGGAAAAGGAGCACGATTACAACGTGCCTTGATCAACTACTTTTTGGATAAAAATACAGAAGCAGGGTATAAAGAATTTCAGGTTCCACATTTAGTAAACGAAACTTCTGGTTATGGTACTGGACAGCTACCAGATAAAGAAGGACAGATGTATCATGTAACTGGTGATGATCTTTATCTAATACCAACAGCCGAGGTTCCTGTAACTAATATGTTTAGAGATGAATTGGTTACAGAAAATGAACTCCCAATTTGTTGTACAGGATACACTCCCTGTTTTAGAAGAGAGGCTGGTTCTTATGGTGCTCATGTGCGTGGATTAAATCGCCTACATCAGTTTGATAAAGTAGAGATTGTGCGTGTCGAAAAACCTGAAAACTCATATCAAGCTCTTGATGGCATGGTAGAACATGTAAAAGATATTCTTAGAGATCTTAAATTACCCTACCGTATTTTACGTCTTTGTGGTGGCGACATAGGATTTACCTCTGCATTAACATTTGATTTTGAGGTTTTCTCTACAGCGCAAGACCGCTGGCTGGAGATAAGCTCTGTATCAAACTTCGAATCTTACCAAGCGAATCGCCTTAAGCTACGTTTTAAAGATACTAATGGAAAAAACCAACTAGCGCATACGCTAAATGGTAGCTCATTAGCACTGCCAAGAGTTCTTGCTGGTATTTTAGAAAATTATCAAACCCCAAAAGGAATTAAAATTCCTGATGTACTAGTTCCTTACTGTGGCTTTGAATACATAGATTAAGGAATCCATAACACACTACTAAGGCGCATTTTGCTATATTTACAAAAAACTTGCAAAAATGCGCTTTATCTTTTTATATATTGCTTTGTTATTTACTTTTTCGACTATTGCGCAGTCGGAGCAGCTAGCCAAAAATTATATACAACAAGGACAATATGAAAAAGCACTTTCTGTCTACAAAAAGCTATATACCAAAAATCCAAATCGAATTAACTATTTACTAGGTTTGGTAGAATCACACCAACAACTGGAACAATTTGGCAAAGCAGAAAATATTTTAAAAGAGAGAGCAGAAAGAGCTCCAAATAACGCACAGATTCTTGTAGAATTAGGACATCACTACGATCTTCAGGGAAAAACAGAACAAGCACGTTTATATTACGACAAAGCAATTGAAACATATAACTCTAATAGTGTAAATCATGCTTATACATTAGCTCAGACCTTTGAAAAATATAGCTTATTAGATGAAGCTGCGATAATCTACGAAAAAGGAATGAAAGATAACCCTGGTGCTAACTTTAATGTACAGTTAGCCAAAATCTATGGAGAACAGGGAAAGCTAGAAAAAATGTACGATAGCTACTTGGCATTATTACAATTACAACCAAATTATATTAGCGTAGTACAACGTAATTTTGGTGATTACATAACCGATGACCCCACAAACGAAGCTAATATTATTTTCAGAAAATTATTGATAAAAAAACTTCAGCAAAATCCTAATATCTTGTACAATGAAATGCTTAGCTGGCTCTTTGTACAACAAAAAGAATTCAAAAAGGCATTTATCCAAGAAAAAGCCATTTACAAACGAAAACAAGAAGGTCCTGAAGGCATAATTGATTTGGCTCGAATAGCTATTTCTGAAAAAGACATCAAATCAGCAACAGAGATTCTCAACTATATTCTCGAAACGACAGCATCAAAAGATATGAAGCTTACTGCCCACAAAATTATCTTGAAAGCAAGGGTAGATAATGCTAACAAAAAAGAATACAAAACTATCGTAGAGCAATATAATACTGTGTTTAATGAATACGGAAAATCAAGAGAAACCATTAGTTTACAAATTGATTATTCTCACTTTCTTGCATTTAATCAAGATAAAAAACAAGAAGCAATTAGCTTCTTAAAAGATATACTCGATAGAGAACGCTTATCTCGTTTTCAATCCTCTCGAATAAAGATGAAAATTGCTGATATTTTAGTTTTGGATCAAAAATTTAACCAGGCTTTGATATACTATACACAAGTACAGAATGCGCTAAAAAACAATTTTCTGGCTCAGGATGCAAGGTTTAAAGTTGCCAAAACAAGCTATTACAAAGGTGACTTTGCCTGGGCTCAAACACAACTAGATGTACTTAAATCCTCTACATCACAATTAATCGCCAATGATGCAATGGAGTTAAGCCTGATTATAAGTGACAATTCTCAAGAGGATTCTACACAAACAGCCTTAAAGATTTTTGCTAAAGCCGATTTACTAGGATTTCAGAACAAAAATCAAGAAGCTATTACGATGTACGAAAGAATTCTAACACAGCACAAAGGTGAAAAAATAGAAGATGAAGCTTTTTTAAGACAAGCAAAACTACTTGAAAAAGAAAAACAGTATGAAAGAGCCAAAGTCAACTATCTAAAAATCATTGAATTTTATAACGATGATATCCTTGTAGACGATGCTTACTATTGGTTAGCAGAATTATATGTAAACGAACTAGGGGAACCCAAAAAGGCTAAAGAATTATATGAAAAGATAATTTTTAATCATGCAGATAGTATTTTCTTTGTTGAAGCCCGAAAAAAATTCAGGGCTCTTCGTGGAGATGCTATAAATTAAACAGTTACTAATACTACTTAGTTTATTACCTTTGCCGACTAAATAATTTTAGATATAAATTCTGCTTCTTACTATCACAAAAACCGTAGATCGCAATGTACATATATAATGTAACTATAAATATTGAAGAAACTATTCATGATGAATGGCTAAATTGGATGAATGAAGAACATATCCCTGATATGCTAGCCACAGGAAAGTTTAGCAAAGCATTAATGACCAAGGTATTGATAGAAGAAGAAATGGGCGGTATAACCTATTCTGTGCAGTACACTACTAATAGTAAAGAGACTTTACAAAAATATTATGATCAAGATGCTGATCAACTTAGAGCAAAATCCAATCGCTTTGCAGGTAAATTTGTGGCATTCAGAACCGAACTTGAAATTGTAAGTGAACAGAATGGCTAAATCTCAAAAACATAAAAAAAACGCTAACCATTCTCATCATTCAGAAAAAACTGCTGTAAAAGCAAAGAAACATCTAGGGCAACATTTTCTTAAAGATGAAAACATTGCTAAAAAAATTGGAGATACTCTTACTGTAAATGGTTACAAAAACGTAATTGAAATTGGTCCAGGAATGGGAGTTCTCACGAAGTATATCCTTCAAAAAAATGTTGATTTGATAGCCATGGATCTCGATAGTGAATCTATTGATTACCTAAACACTAACTTTCAACTTGAACATAATGAGGTTTTAAGAGGAAATACTACATTTCGAGTCCTGGAAGCAGATTTTCTTAAATTTGATTTAAACACTCTCTTCCCCCAACAAGAATTTGCCATAACAGGTAATTTCCCATACAATATATCTACTCAAATTGTTTTTAAAACATTAGAGCACAAAGATCGAATACCAGAATTCACAGGGATGTTTCAAAAAGAAGTGGCTCAGCGTATCTGTGAAAAATCCGGAAGCAAAACCTATGGTATTCTCTCGGTACTTACACAAGCATTTTATGACGCTGAATACCTATTCACGGTACCTCCCGAGGTTTTTAATCCACCACCCAAGGTTGATAGTGGTGTTCTAAGATTAATTCGAAAAAAGGAAACCACACTTCCTTGTGATGAAAAATTGTTTTTTAGGGTTGTAAAAACCTCCTTTGGACAACGGCGAAAAACATTAAGAAATAGTCTTAAAACTTTTGATTTAAATGAAGAAATCAGAGCGTTAGAAATTCTATCAAAACGCCCCGAACAATTATCTGTAGATCAATTTATAGAACTTACTGAATTAATAGAAAAATCAACAGAAAAAGGGATTTAACACAGTCGTAAAGCTCAATTAAATTCTTTGGTTATCTTTGTGGGCGTTTGCGCAAGGGATCACTAAATCAATAGGCATATGCAATTTCAGGTATCAAATGAGTTTATCCAACAGATAAAACACCTTATTAAATCAGAAGGTGACACTAGTCTTCAGGATATGCTTAGCGAAATACATTTTGCCGATGTTGCCGAAATCATTAGTGAACTCAACCTATCTGAGGCGACATACCTTATCAAATTACTGGATAGCGAAAAAACCTCTGAGGCTCTAATGGAGTTGGAAGAAGATTTTCGTGAACGTATTTTGGAAAATCTTTCGGTCAAAGAAATTGCTGAAGAGCTAGAGGAGATGGACAGTGATGATGCAGCGGATGTTGTAGCTGAGCTTCCTAATGATCGTGCAGAAAAAGTAATTGCCGAAATTGAAGATGAAAAACGTGCCGAGGAGATCAAAGAGTTACTTTCTTATGATGAAGATACTGCAGGTGGTCTTATGGCAAAAGAATTGGTAAAGGTAAAAGAGACCTGGACAGTAGCAGGCTGTGTTAGAGAAATGAGACGCCAGGCAGAAAATGTAACTCGTGTCCACTCAATTTATGTTGTTGATAAACAAGGAAAATTAAAAGGACGCTTATCATTAAAAGATTTGCTAACAGCTCCGGCAAAAACCCATATTAGTGACGTATACATCCCTAATGTAGATTATGTAGACGTAGATACAGAAGGTGAAGAAGTAGCACGTGTAATGCAAAAATATGATCTGGAAGCTATTCCCGTTGTTGATCACGAAGGCATATTAGTAGGTCGTGTTACCATTGATGATATCGTTGACTTTATAAAAGATGAAGCCGAAAAAGACTATCAATTAGCAGCAGGTATCTCACAAGATGTAGAGGCAGATGACAATATATGGGAGCTTACCCGAGCTCGTTTACCCTGGTTAATTTTAGGACTTTTTGGAGGACTGGGAAGTGTATTTATAATGGAAGGCTATGAAGAAGCTCTAGCAAAATATAAAGAACTCTTTTTCTTTACGCCTCTTATTGCAGCCATGGCAGGAAATGTTGGCGTTCAATCCTCTGCTATTATTGTACAAGGTCTAGCAAACGATGTTGTAAAAGGAAGCCTTTTTAACCGATTACTTAAAGAAATAAGCCTTAGCCTAATTAGTGGAGTAACATTAGGGATTCTAGTAATAATCTTTGGTTTTTTTAATGGTATGGAATTTCTATTTAGCTTTACTATAGCTATCTCTATGCTTTTTGTTATTATAGTAGCTGCACTAATCGGCACTTTTGTACCTATAATACTTGATAAAAGAGGAATTGACCCTGCAATTGCTACAGGTCCTTTTATTACCACGAGTAATGATATTTTTGGAATCTTTTTGTTTTTCTCTATTGCTAAACTTATTTTAAGTTTTTAGAGTAAATAATTATACTGCCGTCTTGAGCGCAATCCAAAGACATTGGCATAAATACTTATGAGTTTTGACTACGCTCAATATGACAGAATACACTAAAAAATTGTTTGATAGCTAAACATCTTCAAAACAATTTAGCAATCATGTACTTGAGGACACGCAAAGTAATCTTCACAATACTTTGGTCCTGTCACTGCTCCACTACAAGAGCAACCACATAGGGAAAGATCTACTCCCGCTTGTCCTTTAATTTTACTTTGATTTTCTCTAGAAAGCACATTTGCCCCTTTGATTTTTGAAAGATTCATTTTCATGTAATTATAATTTAAAGGTTAATAGTTTTAAAATTATAATTATTTTTACTTGTAAAGAACAACTTTAACCTTTTTAAGATTTTTTTTAGACAATCTAGCTCTAAAACTACAACTTATTGACTACAACTAATTTATCAGTAATTTAGTTGATTTTTTCACCTAGCAAATAACAAAACCTATGAAGCCTGAAATTTTCGAATATCATTTTTCAGTTCCAAAATCGGCTATAGATGATATGAACCACGTGAATAATGTAGTATACCTACAATGGGTGCAAGATATTGCAAAAAAGCATTGGCAATCAAAAACAAATGAGGACATAAGAAATAAATATGTATGGGTAGTACTTAATCATTACATAGAGTACCACTACCCTTCTTATGAAAATGACGAGATCACTATTCAAACATGGATCGATGGGCACAAAGGAGTACGCAGTGAGCGCCATACCAAAATCATAAACACAACTATACAAAAAGTACTTGTTTCTGCAAAAACTAATTGGTGTCTTCTAAATAAAGAGACATTCAAACCAACTAGAATTACAGATGAAATAAGCGCATTATTTTTTTAAAATTTTGCTAGTAAATTCAAAATAGCGCAATTTCAGAATAAATATTTGTTTCACCCCTTTAAGGTTTTTTATAATCCTACCTCTATTTCTTAAAACATAGATTATAACAAGATTTTTCTATTTTCAAGTTAAATACTCTTAAAAACATCTCGATATCTCCCAAAGACACAGGTACCTAATCTTTTATTAGTTAATTTTGAAATTCAATATAATAAATATGAAAATACTTCACCTAGATACTAATCATCCTTTACTCCTTAATCAATTACAACAATTAGGCTTTCAGAATGATGAGGATTACACTACTAATAAAAAAGAGGTTGAATCCAAGATACATAATTATGATGGCATCATCATACGTAGTCGTTTTGCAATTGACAAAGCATTTCTTGCCAAAGCCAAAAACCTAAAATTCATTGGCAGAGTCGGTGCCGGATTAGAAAATATTGACATCCAATATGCAGAAACTTCTGGGATTAAACTATTTAATGCTCCAGAAGGTAACCGCAATGCTGTAGGAGAGCATGCATTAGGAATGATTTTATCACTCTTCAACAAATTGAATATTGGTGATCAGAGTGTTCGAAATGGGCAGTGGCTTCGAGAAGAACATCGTGGGATTGAACTCGATGGTAAAACTGTAGGGATAATCGGATACGGAAATATGGGAAGAGCCTTTGCCAAAAAACTTAGAGGTTTTGCTGTAGAAGTTATTTGCTATGATATAAAAAAAGATGTAGAAAACATTGATGCCACACAAGTAGAACTCGATGAGCTTTTTGAAAAAACTGACATATTAAGTCTTCATACACCCGAAACTCCACAAACTATAGGTATGATTAATTCAAAATTTATCAATAAGTTTAAAAAACCATTTTGGTTAATCAATACTGCCCGCGGAAAAAGTGTGGTTACATCTGACCTGGTCAAAGCAATTAATGACAAAAAGATTCTAGGTGCAGGTTTAGACGTCTTAGAATATGAAAAATCCTCTTTCGAAAATTTATTTACATCAGAAAAAGGTATCCCTGAAGCATTAGCAGCATTACTTAAAATGGATACAGTAATAGTAAGTCCTCATGTAGCAGGATGGACCATCGAATCCAAAGAAAAATTAGCGCAAACCATTGTAGATAAAATTAAATCAGAGTTTTGTTAAAAAATATTTTCACTTCTTTAATAACCAAATACACAAATGATCAAGAGGTATTGGAGTTACTATGGGTAGATATTTCCAAAACTCATAGCCAGAAAAACAGGCACTACCATAATCTATCTCATTTAGAAAATCTATTCCAAAATTTAATTATGGTTCAGGATAAAATTAAAGATTGGGATATAGTACTATTTGCTCTTTTTTATCACGATTATGTCTATAATGCACGCAAACAAAATAACGAGGAAAAAAGTGCTCAAAAAGCAGTAGAGGTATTAAACTCCTTATCCATTGATAAAAATCGTGTTGCCCTTTGTTCTGATATAATACTGGCTACTAAGGGGCATCATATTTCTGAGAATCAGGATGTAAATTATTTTACTGATGCCGATCTTTCTATATTAGGAAGTGATTGGAAATACTATGAAGCATATTTCAAAAATGTAAGAAAAGAATATAAATACTATCCAGATTTTATATATAATAATGGTCGTATTAAGGTATTAAATCACTTTATCGATATGCCAGCTATATTTAAAACCAATTATTTCAATCAAAACTTAGAAGTTAAAGCCAAAAGAAACCTTCAACAAGAAATCGATTTACTTTCTAAATAAATTTCAGTTTTATTACATTTATAGAGTGAGGAAAACCATTTTTATTTTTGCTGCTCTAGTAATTGCAATATTAGCTCTTTTTCAGCTAAGCAAATACAGTATCATAGCTGGAGATTCATCTATAGAAACTGTAATCGCTATCATCGCTATAGTGTTTTTTATAATTGGAGTAATCATAAACAAGAGAGTCCTACATTCGAAGAAAGCCTCACTTCCTGAAATAGATCATCAAAAAATCAAAGTATTAGGGCTAAGCAAACGCGAATATGAGGTTTTATGTCAGGTTGCTATAGGCCTATCAAATAAAGAGATAGCAGAAAAGCTTTTTGTTTCAGAAAGTACTATAAAAACTCATGTTTCTAGTGTATTGGTTAAACTAGATGCCAAACGACGTACCCAAGCCATACAAATCGCAAAAGAACTACAAATCATACCACATTAGTATGATTTTTAGCTAAATCCTTCAAATTTCATACTTTAGTATGAGTGATTTTTTATGATTCGGATCTAGTTTTGGATTATATCTTTAAATAATTATATCATATGAAAAACACAATTTTGCGTTACGGAATTTATAGTGCTATTAGCATATGCTTACTTGCACTTCTGAGCTGGTTTCTTGGAAAAAAACTAGATTACTCTATTCAAGAGATAATAGGATATGCAGGCATTATAGTATCTCTTCTTTTTGTTTTCTTTGGGATAAAACACTATAGAGATAAAGAAAATAATGGGCTGGTTTCTTTTGGAAAAGCTTTTTTGATTGGAATACTAATTACCCTATTTGCCTCACTAGCCTTTGGACTACTGGATATTGTTTATAACAAACTTATTAATCCAGATTTTGTATCAGAATACTATGCCCATTATGCCGAAAAAATGAAGTCTTCTCTTCCTCCTTCAGAGTTTCAGATTAAACTAAAAGAGCTAGAGGCTCAAAAAGAATTGTTTTCTAATGCATATATGAGTTTTCTACTTATGGCTGTAACCGTATTTATCATTGGATTTATAATTTCTCTAATTTCGGCATTCATATTACAACGTAAACCTGAGTGAATATAATAACAAAACATATTCTTTAACAATGCAATATGACGCCAAAACACCCGATGAATACATAAATGCAATTCCTAAGGAAAGACAAGAAGTAATGGGCATTCTTAGAAAAGTAATAAAAGACAACCTTCCAAAAGGGTTTTCTGAAGAAATTAGCTATGGCATGATCGGATATGTTGTACCTCATAGTATCTATCCCGATGGCTATCACTGTGACTCTAAACTACCGCTACCTTTTATGAATATTGCTTCGCAAAAGAATTTCATCGCCGTTTATCATAGTGGTATTTATGCAGACAAAACATTAATGGATTGGTTTGTTACTGAATACCCTAAGCATGTTAAAACAAAACTTGACATGGGCAAAAGTTGTATACGATTCAAAAAAATAGAGCAAATACCTATGGAGCTTATTGGGCAGTTAGCAACAAAAATGACTCCAAAAAAATGGATAGAAATTTATGAATCTAATGTAAAAAAGAAATAGAGGTTTTACACAACCATTAATAGTATATATAACAATATAATTTATGAAACGAGTAACTGGAATTGGAGGTGTGTTTTTTAAAACTACAGATCCACAAAAAACAAAAGATTGGTACAGAGACCACCTCGGGTTTAACACGGATGAGTACGGATGCACATTCTGGTGGAAAGACAAAGAAGGTAATGATTGTTCAACTCAGTGGAGTCCTTTTAAAGATGACACAAAGTATTTTACTCCCAGCAAAAAGGATTTTATGATGAATTTTAGGGTAGAAAACCTCACCAAACTTTTGGAAGTTCTTAAAAAGGAAGGGGTGACTGTTATAGACAAAATAGAAGAATATGAATATGGTAAATTTGGATGGATTATAGATCCCGAAGGTAATAAAATAGAACTTTGGGAACCAATTGATAAAGCTTTCTTGTAAAACACATGAATTAAGATCAATAAAAAAGGTTGGCATATGCCAACCTTTTTTGTATTGTAATAAAGTTCTTCTCTATTCTGAAGCACCAGCTTTTGGATCAGGACCATATTGGTTATCACCTTTTGTTCCTTCAGTAAATGCAAGAATTAAATTGTAGATCGGTATTAGCATGTACCACCAATCCTTATCTACATCATGCATTCTGCGCACAGCAACTGCAATACTAGGTATGAGTGTTGCCAAGAAATAAATACCACCAAGTGTTGCCAAAAGACCAATCTCTAAAACTGTCCCAAGAATAACCAGTCCATACATAATAACAGTATTAAACAAAACAAACATCCAATACTCCTTACGCCTGGCTCTTCCCGAAAATCCTACGTAGTTCTTTAAAGCTTTTAAGTACCAATTCATATAGGTTTATTTATTAGTTAGTATTCTCAAATATAACGATAAATATGATTGATTAAAAGCGAGTTATTGCATAGAGATTTTGCGTACCGAAAACAATATGATTAATATTCTTACTCATCTTTCAATCTTTAATTGATATTTTTTCGTAATTTTCTCCAAACTAATAATCATTTTTCAACAACTATGAGTCAAGAAGAAAATAACTTAGGAGACGATATAAAAAAAGGAGTAGAAAATGCAGCCGACGCTGCAAAAGATTTTGCCGAAGAAGCTAAGGAAGCTGCAAGTGATTTTGCTGAAGAAGCTAAAGAAATTGTTAGCTCTACCGAAAACAAAAAAATGCTAGCGGGTATCCTAGGGATCTTATTAGGAGGTTTTGGGATACATAAGTTTATGTTAGGATACACTAAAGAAGGTATAATACAAATTGTTATAACTTTTGTTACTTGTGGTATTGGTTCATTTATTGGTTTAATTGAAGGTATTATCTACCTTACTAAATCAGATGATGAATTCTATCAAACTTATCAAGTCGGTAAAAAGCCTTGGTTCTAGATTAATAAAAAAATCAGAATTCAAAATTCTGATTTTTTTATTAATCTTATTATCGTAATATTGCAATATTATAATAACAGGTATGGGAATAACCAAAACACAAATATTTGATCAGCAACAAAATGAGTTGGCTCAGTTTTTTAAAATACTAGGGCATCCGGCACGTATTGCTATTCTTCAATATATCAGCAAACAAGATACTTGCATCTGCAATGACCTTGTAGAAGAGATAGGATTAGCTCAGGCAACAATATCCCAGCACCTTAAAGAACTCAAAAGCATTGGATTGCTAAAAGGGGAAATAGAAGGTAAAAGCATATGTTACTGTATCGATATTGATCGATGGAATGTTTTACAAAAAAACCTTAACTCATTTTTCAACAACACCAAAATGAACTGTTGTTAATTAATACAATTTTAAAATCTATGAATACATCAGACTTTATATCACTATTAGCAGAACATCAGGATAAATCCTTATTATTTGAATACGCTCCCGGGATGTTAGCAGGAACCAACTACCATATTACCGAAGTAAAACATATCACGGTAGATGCAGTAGATTGTGGTGCTGGTACCGACTTTTGGAAAGAAACTATAATTCAGCTTTGGGAAAGTCCAAAGGAGCTAGGAAAAACAGATTATATGAGCACCTATAAAGCCCTGGGGATACTAAGAAAAGTGGGGACGATGAAAGCATATGAAATGGATGCCGTAGTAAAAATAGAATATGGCAATTCAATGTTTCATACTGCTCAATTACATATCGCTGATTTTGAAATTAAAGAAAAGCAATTGATCATGAAATTAACTGTAAACCCTACCGATTGTAAAGCAAAAGAGGTTTGTGGTATTCCAGAAACAAATGAAACAAACACCTGTGCTCCGGGTAGCGGCTGCTGTTAATGAATGGATAAAACAATACAAATAACACATTTTACAGAAAAAGACTGGCCATACATATCTGCTATTTACCAGGAAGGGATCGATACAGAAAAAGCCACTTTTGAAACAAAAGTTCCAACCTGGGATACATTTAACAATTCGCATATAAAATTATGCAGAATTAAAGCTATTATTAATGAGGCTATAGTAGGTTGGGCAGCTCTATCACCTGCCTCAAAAAGAGAAGTATATAAGGGTGTTGCCGAAATTAGCATTTATATAACATCAAAATATAGAGGTTTTGGTATAGGAAAACTACTTTTATCCCAATTGATTAAAGAAAGTGAAAACAATGGATTCTGGACATTACAAGCAGGTATATTTAGTAGTAACAAAGCTAGCATAGAGCTACATAAACATTTAGGTTTTAGAGAAATAGGATATAGAGAAAAAATTGCACGATTAAACAACAACTGGTATGACAATACCATATTAGAACGTAGAAGTAAAAAAATAATATAACCACACACCACATTATGAACATTTTAGTACTATGCACAGGTAATTCTTGCCGAAGTCAAATGGCAGAAGGATATTTGAAGTATTTTGTAAAAGACAATGCTATTGTCTACAGTGCAGGAGTTGAAACACATGGGGTAAACCCAAAAGCAATTGCAATCATGCAAGAAGACGGCATTGATATCTCAAGCCATACTTCTAATAACTTGGATGAATACATAGATATTAAATTTGAATATATCATCACTGTATGTGACAATGCCAAAGAAAGGTGCCCTTTTTTCCCCGGCAAAGCAAAGCGCCTACACTACAACTTCTTTGACCCTTCAAAAGTAGAAGGTACAAATGAAGAGATTCATGCCGCATTCGCAAAAACAAGAAATCAAATTAAAGAATATTGCAAAGACTTTGTAGAGAAAAATATATCTCATCAAACACAGATTTAATGATTTTATAGATTCCAGAGTAAACTCTAATACTCTGGAATCTTTTTATTTATTTACAGTCTTTAAATCATTTCTTAAAGTTATCTATAATACCTTACTTTTCTACTTTAAAACCAGGTTTTACATAATTCTCTGGGATATTCTCTGGTGGTACCGTTAACACACTGCCATCTCGAATAGCCTGATAATGGGGGGATAATATTTCGATTCCTGCATTATGAAGTTCATTCTTTAAATTCTCATGCAACATTGAATAAATTATGGCAGATTTTTCGGGATTTTTGGTATATGCGTTGATTTCATAGTTTACATAAAAATCATCCAGGCTTTTAATCAGGACAAATGGCAGGGGGTCTTTCAAAATCAAATCTGTTTTTTTTGCACCTTCTATCAATGCTTTCAATACACTATTGCTAGAAACATCATACCCAATAGTAACCGAAGTATGCAAAATAATCCCAACATCATCAATAGCGTTTTTACTAAAATTAACAATATGATTTCCCAGAATAGAAGAATTAGGAATTGTAATATCCAAATTCTTAATTGTTTTTACCCTTGTTACCAATAGGCTTCGATCTGTAATATCACCTATCGTCTCTCCAATCTGAACACGATCTCCTACTTTAAACGGTCTCATATAAGTTATTACAATACCAGCTACGATATTAGAAATTGCTGATGTAGAGCCTAATGAAAATAGTACCCCAAAGAAAATAGAAACACCTTTAAAAGCAGGAGAATCGGAACCTGGGATATAGGGGAAAATTATAATCACTGCAAAAGCAATTATAATAACCCTTAGAAGATTAAAAGTTGGTCTTGCCCAATCTGCATGAAATCCATCTAACCTAACCGCTTCTTGTTCTAATTCACTAGTAACATATTTTAAAAATCGTAACAAATATTTAGTGATAAAGAAAATTACAATAATAAAGAACAAATTAGGAATAAAACCAATAAGCCCATCATAGAGAAACAATAAAGGTTTTTTTATATACCCCAAAACAGTATCTGCATATACTTTGGTCTGAGGAACCAGACTAAACATAAAGGGGAGATACAAAATCAAAAAAGTAATACTGATCGTTATTCTAAATAATCGAATTATTACTTTTAGAATATGACGTTCTCTTCTAGGAGTGATAAATCTAAAAAACTGAATTGCTTTATTACTGCTAAAAAAAATATTCGTCTCCAGAGTACTAGCTTTTTTTTGAAGCCATCTAAAAACTCTTCGTATTAAGTAAAAAAAGAGAATAATTCCGACAAGAGCAATCGCAAAATATATGTATTCAACAACCATAACTTAATTAATTAAAGTCTTTTTAAAAACACTTCTTAAGTTACTTTAATTTTTGTTTTTTAAGAATAAAAACAAAAAAAAATTTAAAACCTATAACTTGATATTACATGAGAATGTAGATTTACTTATCCCCATTTTTAAAGTACTTCTGTTCTAACTCTGCCTGAAATTCTTCCATTACAGGTTTTACGGTACTTTCAGGAAGATCAGCTATGCGAATATACATCAAGCCATCAACAGCATTATTAAATAACGGATCTACATTAAACGCCACTACTTTAGCATTTTGCTTAATATATTTTTTAATCAAAACGGGTATACGTAGACTTCCTGGCTCTACTTCATCAATAATTTTATCAAATTTGTTGAGATCACTTTTACTTTCATCAAACACAAAATCTTTATCCGCATCTTTTAGTTTTACCTTAAATTCTTTCTTCGGTCTAACATATTGAGCAACATAAGGATCATAATAATGAGATTTCATAAACTCTATCATTAATGATTTAGTAAAATTGCTAAACTTATTACTGATACTAACTCCACCAATTAAGTATTTATGATCAGGAAATCTAAGAGTACAATGAACTATTCCTTTCCAAAGTAAAAACAATGGCATAGGACGTTGCTGATATTCTTTAATAATAAAAGCTCTACCCATCTCTATGGATTCGCTCATCATTTTATGTAATTCTGGTTCAAATCTAAATAAATCCTGAAGGTAAAACCCATCTACACCCCTACTTGCATATATCTCTGAGCCCATACCCATACGATATGCTCCTACCATTTTTTTTGCTCCATTATCCCACAAAAACATATGATGATAATACTCATCAAAAGGATCCAAGTCTAATGAATTATTAGTTCCTTCTCCTATTTCTCTGAAGGTAATCTCCCGTAATCTTCCTATTTCATGAACTACATTGGGAATATGCTTTTTCTTGGCAAGAAAAACCTCGTAATTTTTACTGATTAATAATCGCTTGTCATTTTCTCTACAATACTGCAATTCGGTCTCTATTGCATTGATATTTCCTTCTAGAGCTATTTCTTTTGGAGACTTTGGTAATTTTAAATTTTGTGGAATTGATTCTCTCAAGGTTTTTTTCTCGAAAGGATTAGCTAACATATACGTTTTCTTTCTCAAAAAATTGGTAAAATCCTCAAGGTTTGTATATTCTTCCTGATCTTTTACAGAAACCGGATTACCAATTCGCACTTTAATTACTCTGTTTTCCTGAGAAAAAAGTTCACTTGGTAATTTAGCAGTTCTCAAAGTATCGCTTATAGACGCAAGACGATAAAACAATCTACTGTTACGAGCATGAAAATATATCGGTATTACAGGCACCTTTGCTTTTTGAACTAACCGCATTGCGCTGGGTGACCATGGTCTATCAACATAATTCTGCCCTTCCTTAATAGTGGATACTTCTCCTGCCGGAAAAATACCCAGAGGTTTCCCGTCCTTAAGATGTAATATCGCGTTTTTAAGCCCTTTGAGGCTAGATTTCACATCTTTTCTTTCTTCAAAAGGGTTTACCGGCATCACATACGGCTCTATAGGCTTAAAACTATGTAGCAAAAAGTTTGCTATAATTTTATAATCTGATCGATGATTTAGCATTAATTTCAGCAACAATCCCCCATCAATACCACCGAGAGGATGATTTGACAAAGTAATAAAAGCACCATCTTTTGGCAAGCGTTTTAAATCCTCTTCGGGGATTTCAAACTTAACACCATATAGATCCAGAGTAGTACTGATATACTCTACTCCTTCTAAATGGCTAAGTTTATCATACTGTCTATTTATTTTTGAAATTCTGGTAACTTTTAAGATCAACCAACCCATAAAGGTGCCGATAAAACCAAATTTATCCAGTTTGAGCCCGGTGGCTACTTCTCTTGCTGTGACTATGGGCATTAATTATAATTTGTGCTAGCATACAAATATAGCAAAATCATTGAATTGGCTTTCTTTTTATCTCGAAACCATTTGATAAGTTTCTCTGGTAATTTGCTTTAACAAAATTTCTTTTCCTTTTTCTAAAGACATAATTGCATCATCTGTAAAGTGCCTAACAGTAAACAAGGAAACATTTGTATTATAAGTAACCCTAAATTTTGCCTTAAGTTTCTTTAGAAGTTCTTCAAAATGACCAAATTTATCGTCTAAACATACAGAAAAACTTATCGCAGAGTTTTGAATAAGGTCAACTTTAATATGGTATTGATGAAGAAGACTAAACACATGACTTATACTATCTTCTACAATGAATGAAAAATCCAAAGATGAAAGTGATAATAAAATTTGATTTCTCTTTACAATATAGCAGGGAAGATGTGGATCCAGCGGCTGTCCTTTTTTAACAGAAGTTCCTTCGTTTTCAGGATTTAGAAACGATTTAACATACAAAGGTATTTCTTTGCGTTGTAATGGCTGGATCGTTTTTGGGTGAATTACTGATGCACCGTAGAAGGCAAGTTCAATAGCTTCTTCATAAGAAATATGTGATAACAATTGAGTTTTATCAAAAACCCTTGGATCAGCATTGAGTATTCCTGGTACGTCTTTCCATATACTTACACTATTTGCATTCAAGCAATATGCAAAAATCCCAGCTGTATAATCACTACCTTCCCTTCCTAGAGTCGTGGTAAAATTATCTTCATCAGACCCAATAAATCCTTGGGTAATGCTAAGTTTACTCTTGTTTACTTTTTCTAATATAATACGTTGAGTCTCGTCCCAATTTACTTCGGCATCCCTGTACACATTATCTGTTTTTATAAAATCCCGAGCATCTAACCAATCATTTTCATATCCACTATGATTCAAATATTCACTCACAATTGTCGTAGAGATCAACTCCCCATAGCCAACAATCTGGTCATAGATATAATTATATCGAGTAGATTTATTTCTATCGAGTGTTGTTTTCATATCTAAAAACAGCACTTCTATTTTTTTAAAAATCGGATGTTGCTTATTTTCAAAAAGCGCTTCTAGGATTTGGCTATGATACTTTTTCAGATCACTAATCAATGCATTGAGATCATCAGCTTCAGAAAGATATGCTTCAACAATCTTTTCTATTGCATTGGTTGTTTTTCCCATAGCAGAGATAACAACTACAAGGCTAGAGGCTCCTGTTTTCTCAAGTACTGCAAGAACATTTTTTACTCCATCAGCATCCTTTACAGAAGCTCCTCCAAATTTAAAAACTCTCATTAACCAGGTTTTTTTAAACACTATACTACAAGATATTCAGATTTTTTATAACTCTGCAACAAACTTATTTACTCCTTCTTTATCCATCTGAACCAGATACCAATCTTTCAAAAGTTTTGCACCACTTTTTTCATAAAAATTAATTGCAGGAGTATTCCAGTCCAAAACAACCCATTCTACCCTACGCACTCCTTTTGATTGTGCATATTTTAACACCTCTGCATATAATGCACTGCCTAAACCGGTTCCTCTCATAGACTCTTTTACAATAAGATCCTCGAGGTGAATGGATCTTCCTTGCCAGGTAGAAAATCGATAGTACACCAGCGCTATACCAACTATTTCATTCTGTACTTCAGCGACAAAACAATGAAACAGCGGCTGATCCCCAAATCCCTCTTTAACCAGATCTTCAACAGTTATCTCAACTGCATCTGGTTCTTTTTCATAAATAGCAAGTTCTCGAATCAATTTCAGTACCTGATCCATATCCTGCTCTTTGGCATCTCGAATTATATATTTCATCTAAAGAAAAGTTTGTCAAAATTAAAGAATCTGTATCAGAAATTAATCATTTTTTTCCATGTTATACTTTTAGGTTATGTATTTTTATTATTCTTCAGGAAGTTTAAGAATTTAAATTCCCGAAAACGTTATAGTTACTTAAAAAATAATACTTTTGCACCAAATAAAACTCACTATAAATGGCAAGAAAAAATCAAACTCTAGGGGAATTTATTATTGAAAATCAAAAACATTTTCCATATGCTAGTGGAGAGCTTTCTCGTTTGATCAACTCGATTCGATTAGCTGCAAAAATGGTAAATCACGAGGTTAACAAAGCTGGCTTAGTTGATATTACAGGTGCTATTGGCGAAACCAATGTGCAAGGAGAAGATCAGCAAAAACTTGACGTTTTGGCTAACGAAACCTTTATCAACACTCTAACCAATAGAGAAATTGTATGTGGTATTGCTTCTGAAGAAAATGATGATTTTATTACTATAAAAGGTCAAAAAAATGACCATCGCAATAATTATGTAGTTCTAATGGATCCTTTGGATGGTAGTTCTAATATCGATGTCAATGTTTCGGTTGGAACAATTTTCTCTGTCTATCGTAGAGTAACTCCAACAGGAACTCCTGTAACCTTAGATGATTTTTTACAGCCAGGTAACTTACAAGTAGCAGCAGGGTATATTATTTACGGAACCTCTACAATGCTTGTTTACACTACAGGTCATGGTGTAAATGGTTTTACATTAAACCCTGCACTAGGAACATACTACTTATCGCATCCCAATATGACCTTTCCAGAAAATGGGAATATATACTCTGTAAACGAAGGTAATTATGTTCATTTCCCGCAAGGAGTTAAAGACTACATCAAATACTGTCAGGAAGAAAAAGAAGATCGCCCGTACACCTCTAGATATATAGGTTCATTGGTTAGTGATATTCATCGCAATATGATTAAAGGAGGAATATATTTGTACCCTAGCACTTCTAAATCTCCCAACGGAAAGCTTCGCCTACTATATGAGTGCAATCCTATGGCTTTTATCACAGAACAAGCTGGAGGAAAAGCAAGCGATGGACATAGACGAATCATGGATATAAAGCCATCCGAATTACACGAACGAACACCTTTTATCTGTGGCAGTAAAAATATGGTAGAAAAAGCGGAGTCATTCATGTAGTTATTCTTGATACAATTATTTTAATTGTATTTTTATAATAATGTATACCCCAAAATAGATTGAGGCTAAACATGTAACGTAATCCTTTGTCAAAATAAAGACAGTTACCATGCTAGATTTAACATAATCCGTTATTATCCTTTATTTTTAACGTTTTTATGTTAATTTTACGTAAGTTCACAATTAAGAATCTAACACACAAACAAAATGGCTAAAGAAAATAAAGCTGTTGAAGAAAAAGTTTCTGATGATCCTTCTTCAAAAATAGAAGCAATAAAAAACCTGATCTTTGGAGAAAATATTGCTGCTTATAATTCGGAGTTTGAAAAAGTAAAAAATGATATTGCTTTAAAAAAGAAAGAACTTGAAGATTTTATAGATGATACTCGCAAAGAACTGAATCAATCTATTGACAATTTAAGTACCGATATAAATATCAGAATTACCGAATTAGAAGATAATTTAACTGATAAAACCGAAGTACTAGAAGCTAAAAAAGTAGATAAAAAGGTACTAGGAGATCTCCTTATCAATCTTGGTGAAAAAATCAACCAAAAATAATCCAATCTATCCAAAATTATGGAAGAGCAGGATAAACTTAAAATTCTTAAAAAACTTCTTCTTTCCGAAGAAAAAGAGTTTGCCGATTCCATTGCTCAAAAAGTCGAAGATCTTACCAAAATTGTTCATCAAAAGGAAGAACTCTCCCACAAAGTTGATCCTATCATAGATGATAAACTAGATGAGTTTATACAAGAAATCCCCACAACCTTGGGCCCTACTATTACCGAAGCTCTTAAAGAAGAAATTAAAAACTCTCAAGATGCAGTAGTAGAAGCATTGTTTCCAATTATTGGAAAGATGATCAAAAAATATATCGCTCACGAAATGAAATTGTTGAGCGAAAATATAAGTAAAAAAACAAAACAAGCGTTTTCTTTTAAAAATTGGTTTCGTAGAACCAAAGCAAAGGTTCAAGGAATTAGCCAAGGAGATCTGGTCTTAAGCGATTATGCCAAACCCAGATTAATTCAATTGTTTGTTATCGAAAAAAACTCAGGCATATTACTCGCAGATTTTAGCCCACTATCAGATGACACCATAGACAAAGAGATGGTTGCTGGTATGCTTACTGCTATAAAAAGTTTTGTAGAAGATGCTTTTCAAGGTGGAGATCAAAATCTAGAGCTTATAGAATATGAGTTATATACAATCCATATTCAAAATTTTTATTCGTATTATGTAGCTGCAGTGATTTCTGGAGCTTATAATATGATGTTCAAAGAAGTTTTGGAAGATCAGATTATAGATTTTGCCAAAAACCATATTTCCAACAAAGAATTAAAAAACAGTACCCTTTTTACTAAAAAACTAAAAAAATATTTCGCAGATGAAATTGTCTAAGAAAGTAGTGCTTATAGGACACTTTGGTGTCGGAAAAACGTCCCTTTTCAGGCGTTTTATGGACAACGAATTTTCAGAAGAATACAAAGTTACATTAGGAGTTCAAATAAAAAAGAAAGTAATTGAGCTACCTGACGGAAGAGAACTATCCATGATTATTTGGGATACCGAAGGTCATTCTAACAGTATTGAAGATACCCGAAAATCATACCTTCTAGGATCTCATGCATTTATATATGTCTTTGATGTAACTAGAGAAGAAACATACGCAACCCTGCATAAAGACCTTGAATACCTTAAAAAAAATCACGCCAAAGTCCCTGCCAAAATACTTGGAAATAAACTGGATTTGGTCAACGAAAAAGAAATTGCCCAGCATCTTACATCACAAGAGATCCATTTTGATTGTTTGACAAGTGCTAAAACAAATAAAAATGTTCAAAATTTCTTTTCCGAACTGGCGAAAGAAATAACAAAGTGAGTATGACAAAGCATCAGGACGACCATTTGCATTTTAATCCACAAGTACAAATTATCAAGATTTCTTATGATGGCACCATAAAAGAAACAGACAATAATTTCTTTAACTGGAAAAAAAATACTTCTGTTTTTGACGCCCATCCCTTTTTTGAGATCTTAAGAGAGCTTGAAAGGAACAACGATACCGATAAAAAAGCACTAAATTTTCCTTGTATACATTTAGAAGATAGTGAAGTAGCAAAAATTTGTGATGTAACATTTACTATAGAAAAAAAAGAAATCACCATTATTCTTTTTGACTATACCACAAAGTACAAAGACTTAAATCAGATAGCGCAACAAAAAAACGAATCCATTCTACTATCCAAACAACTTGAACTCAAAAACAAGTATTTACTGGAAAAAGAAGAATTTAAAAATAGTTTTATTGCAAATATTAACCACGAAATAAGAACTCCTCTCACAAGTATATTGGGCTTTGTAGAAGTTCTTGAAAAAACGAAATTAACTTTTGAACAAGAAGAACTTGCACGAATTATAAAGAGAGAAAGTCTACACCTTAATTCCCTTATAGATGACATGATTGATCTATCAAAGATTGAATCAGGAAAACTTAAGGTTGTTGAAGAACGCTTTTCTTTTCAGAATTTGATTGATGGATTTAGAGAGTCTTATTCTAAAGTTGCCGAAGAAAAACAAATCACTTTTGAGACAACTATAGACCCTAGCATACAAGAATATCTAATTGGAGACAGAACTCGAGTCTATCAAATCATAAATAATATTCTTACCAATGCTTTTAAGTTTACAGAAGAGGGAAAGATTACTTTTTCGATAACCAAAAACTATCAACGAACCAACAAAACTAGTCTTAATTTTAAAATTGAAGATACCGGTATTGGTATTATGCAAGAGAATATACCTCACCTATTCGAACGATTTACTCGATTTGATACCGATAAGCGAGTTTCAGGAACGGGGCTTGGGCTTGCTATAGTTAAAAACCTAGTGGATCTTTTAAATGGTGAAATAAAAGTAAATAGTGAACCAGAAAAAGGAACAACTTTTAACATTAAACTTCCTTTTAAGTTCGAGGTTATAAAAACTGCTCCAAAACGAAAAAAGAAGAAATACACACTACCTAAAAGTAAAAACAAATTTAGAATCTTAGTCGTAGAAGATGAAGAGATAACACAATATCTCATTATGAAAATACTAATTTCTACCGGTAACTTTTTTGTTGATATTGCTATTAATGGTCAAGAAGCTATCAATTATATCGAACGCCGCAAATACGATTTGATCTTAATGGATCTTACCGTTTCGAAAATAGACGGCTATCAGGCCACGCACATGATTAGGAATAATTATGGTGACAAATTTATATCCGAAGTACCTATTATAGGTTTTTCTGGAAAAGCTAACGAAACAGCAAAAGACAAATGTATAAGAGCTGGAATGGATGATTTTATTGCCAAGCCTTTTGAGCAAGAAGAGTTAATCTACAAAATCACAAAACAGATAGCAAAAAAGGCTGCCGATTAGGCAACCTTTTTT
The DNA here is from genome assembly GCF_002895435.1 of Aquimarina sediminis. Classification (GTDB taxonomy): domain Bacteria; phylum Bacteroidota; class Bacteroidia; order Flavobacteriales; family Flavobacteriaceae; genus Aquimarina; species Aquimarina sediminis. The sequence goes on along the minus strand of NZ_POYJ01000003.1, from coordinate 126,006 downwards.
TTATATCGAAAACAATAATAGTTATTTACTATTATTTATTCATGTTTTTAATTTCATCGGCAAAAGTGTCTCCGTCCACTCCTTCATCTACTAGATTTAATGCTTTATCTACAACGTATTTCACATTTTCTGATCTAAATCCTAAACCAACACTTAATCTTTCTAATAAGACTACCTGACCTTCTCCTTTAACATGATCTGCATATACCATTTTTGCTAAATCATGTAATCGCTCCAATCTACTATCGTAACTCGTTGGAGGATTTACAGGGTGACTATTATAATCTTTTAAAATCTCTTTATAATCATTTTCAGAAATATCCAGTCTTCTGGCTAATCTATCCAAAAAGGCTCTCTCCTCGTCAGTAATCACCTCATCACTCATCGCTACTTTTACAATTGCTGCAAAATGATCTTGATTTCTCTTCTGAAATCCACTATCAAATAAATCAGATATTGACATCATGTATTTTTATTTATTTTGCCGCAAATATAACTAATCTACACGCCTTTTAAAATTTAAAACCGCCCTTTTTTAGAGTAAAACACGCTTTGCATTATCATAAGTACTTATAAAGGCTTCAAAATTTATTTCTAAGTATACTATTACACCATTTTATTATCCAGAGACATATCTTCCGTACTTGATTTTTCTAACCAAATAGACAATTGTTCCGGATAAAACTACACAAATTCCTGTCACCAAAGGAATACTTATTACAGGAGTGGTTAACTCCCAATTAACACCTATCTTATCTAAAAGTGATAGTATCAAAACATGAACCAAATAAATCCCAAAACTATGATCACTTATAAATGAAATTATTCTTACAACAACCTTATTTCCAACAATATATGTTTTAAAAAACAAAAAGACACCAATCGAAACCATTAGTATATTAGGAGTTAGGTATCCATAAAAATATTCGTGGAACAGGTTTTCTTGATCTGATATATAGTACGTGCCGTATATTGTAATTGCTACACCTACAACAATTAACATAATTGGCACATACAATCTTGTCATAGTAGTATTACTCAAATAATACCCTAAAACTATATATCCAATAAATCCTGTAAAATTAATCAATGTAATTTGGGGTAAATAATTTCGAAAAACAGGAACTCCATAGGTAATTGTGACCCCCCATATTAGAAGAAAGTACAACACTTCTTTCCTAGACGAATATTTTATCCATTTCCTTAAAACGGGAATAAACAAATACAGCCCAAGTAATGTATATACAAACCATAAATGATATTCGCTTCCTTGAAAAAGACCTTTTATCACTTTTCGAAAAAACTCATATAGTGTAAAAGAATTATCTCCAACAAAAAAAGTATGATAACAGATGTATATCAAACTCCAAAATACCAGAGGAGGAATTATCCTTAAAAATCTTTTTATCAAAAAATCTTTAAGGATATAGTCTTTACTTAACAACAAAGCTCCTGTAAGCATAAAAAAAACGGGGACACAAAATCTAACGATACTGTCATAAACATTACCAACCCACCATATTTCATTAGAAACCTCTCCAAATTTATATAAAATAGGAGCAGACACATGAACTATAACCACTGCAATAGTCGCTATTGCTCTTGTATTATCTAACCATACTTGTTTGTCCTTCATAATTAATTCTAAACTATGATTAATTTGAACAATTCTAAAAACACTCTCTTATTTTAACACAATGATTCTTGCAGAATTACAAAAGAAACTATCTCACCAACTCAGTCATAACACCAATAATTTATCCAATCACGCTACTAAGTCTAAACATTGGTAAATACATGGCAATAAGAATCACGCCAACGATAACCCCTACAAATAAGGTCAATATTGGATTAAGTACATTAGAGATTACTTGTGATTGATATTTTACCTGCTGATTATATTGTTCATTCAATTTCTGAAAAATAAACTCTGTTTGATTCGTTTCCTCAGCCACACGAACCATAGCAATCATTTTTTTATCAAAAATCGGGCTTTTGGCAAAAGAAGCACTTAATGCATCTCCTGCCAAAACCATTTGCTTCGTCTTATGTAACCCTTGCTGAAGAGGGTAAAAACTAATCATGTTTTTTACCAAGTCAATACTTTCTACCATAGGAACCTTTGCCGATGTTAACAAAGAAATTGCCTGAGTGAATTGTGCCATATAGATTTTTCGGAAATAATTTCCCAGGATGGGAATTTTCAATTGCACACTCCCTAATATTTTGCGGTACCATTGCTTTTTGGAAACAAAGAAAAACACTCCAATACAAATGACAATTGCTCCAAACAACAAAGCCCCATGGTCACTTATAAAATTAGAGAAATTAATAATCCCTTTTGTAACCCCTGGTAGATCTACATTGTTTTGTTTAAATATATCTACAAACATTGGTACAACATAACGAAGCATAAAAGCAATAACTATCATAGCGGTACACATCACAATAATTGGATAGGTAAGTGCTGCAACTATCTCTCTTTTCAACTCATTTTTACGTTTAAAAAAGTCACTAAGTTCTAGAGTGATTTGTGCTAACTCCCCTGTTTGCTCTCCAATTCTTATAGCATAATACTCATAATCAGTAAAATTTTTGTCATTCTTAAGGATTTCAGAAAAAGGAGTTCCAGTAACCAATTGAGAAAGCATGGATTTCATTAATTTCTGATCTTTTTCTTTTTTTTGAGTATCTGATAATAATTCCAAACCGCTTCTAAGATCAATCCCTGATTTTAAAAGCACACTAAGTTCTGCATACCATTGCTCCTTCTTTTTGGTATTAAATGCATTTCCGAATAAGGTAATCTCCTTGGTTAATATCGATGAAATATCAAAAGAGCTTTCCCTTGTATCTTTCTTTTTGGTATTTGAAATTTTTATCCCCATGCTTCAGAAATGTATTGTAGGATCATTATGTTTAAATACAAAAATGCGATGTAATTCTCTGGTATTATCAAAAGTTAATTTTATAGCGTCAACGTTTCCTGCATTTACAGCTTTTCCTTCAAAATAAAACTCTTTTTCTTTTATCGTTATTGGATAGGTATGAATTACTGTGGTAATACTATCCTTAAAGAATTGGTAGCTTCGCTCATCTATAGGAGAAAAAACTTCTAATGTATTTTCTATCGGGTCCCATGTTGCAGAAGTGAATTTATTAAAATCTATCGTTAATGCTGTTTCAAATGATTGTATTTGTTCTTTATATTCATAATTTTCACTAATACTTCTCATATTATTTTGAACTACTGTTAATACCGAAAATGCCAAGCCCGCCACTATAGCCGAGATAACAATAACTACCATAACCTCGGTAAGGGTAAAGGCTCTTATTTTATAGTTCGGTTTTATCATTTTATAAACAGTTTTTTTCTGTTTTCGATATTGTTTTTAGTATAAGATAAAATAGCAACATCTTCAGTTGATGTAATTACAATCTCCCACCCATCAAAATCTTCTGCATATGGTAACTTTACTTTTTGATGAATAAAAAGATATTCCAACTCTTTTACCCGGTTTTCTATAGCACTATGATCTTGTTTTATCTGATTATTAAAAATATTATTAAAGCTTAAACTAGCAATCATAAATACAATAATAATCAATACAGAAGCAGTAAGTACTTCTATTAAGGTAGCGGCTCTTATTTTTTTTAGTACAACCATTTTGCAATAGTATTTTTAGAATTTACAAAAGGTAATCCAGCATAATCTACCACAGGATTTATTAAGATTTTACCATTATAAATATGATTGAGATATACAGAACCAGACTGCCGAGCTATATATTGACGTGCATATAAAGAACCTAGTACTTTTCCCTGAAAATCTATATTTCCTTGACAATAGGTCTCTCCTACAATCTCTACATTAGGTGCTATCTCCAAGTTTGTTTTAAGACGTCTTTTAGCCTTTTTATCTTTGTTTTTATTCAAATACACTATCACTCCTTCTATCATCGTTCCTTCTTCAATCATAAAATCTGGTTTATCATTTTGCAACTGATTATTCTGTGAGTTACTATAAACAACCTTTTGATCCAAAAGTATCATCGCAGAAGGGTAAGACAGGTGACACCTCTTACCAACTTTAATCTTCTTAGTAGCAATCCCTTGAAAACTGCCGTTTACTCCATTTTTTATAATGATTTCGGGAGCGATTAAAACTACATCCATTAATTGAGTTTGAGATCCAACAACAATTTTTGTTCTCGATTGGATGACTATATTCCCTGTTATTTTTTCATCTTCCAGAAAAATTGGGTCGGCATTATAAATAACGTGAACAGGATCATGAAATGAATTTTTAAGCTCTTTTTTCAGTGCCATGGACTCACCTTTATCGATTAGCACCCCTTGCGCCAGTCCTTCTAAATATGTTATCCAATCTGGTTCTAACTCCGGAAGTATTGTTTTGCTTTTGAGTACACGACCATAATGCAAAGCACTACCCTGATAATAATTCCCCGAAATATTTCCTGCCTTAATCCCCTGTTTAGGGAGGTAACTGTTACCTTCTAATCGGGTATTACCTACAACGACCAAGGGAGAATTAGTCTCTTCTAAGTATAAATTCGGCGTTGTCTCCGATATCTTTACTCCTGTAAAGACCACTCTAGCTACTTTTCTATCATGCACACCAATTTCTGTATACTGTTTTAACCAAGCTCCATGATATCCTGACATTTCTTTTATTGTTCCGAGATTCTGTACAGTAACAATTGTATCTCCTGTTACAACACCATTATTCAAAGATTCAAATATCCTTGTATTGGATTGTTCAAAAGCTTGTACTAACTCTTTAGATTTGATCCTGAAAAAAGAGTGAACATGCGTGAGCAATAAAAAAGCACCTAACAATAATGCCACTAATACCGAAATGAGTATGGCAAATTGCATAGCCTGTGCTTTTATTTTTGAAAAAAACCTCAATTCACTATTTTAAATTCTTTAATTTTTCCTTTGTAACGCATTCTTATTGAACTCGAAAAGGCTTTCTGCAATGTTACCTCAGAAATGGTTTGTTTTAATTTTATAAGCTGATCATTACCATTGATCTCTATCAAATAAATCGCATTAGCATTACCATGACCAGACACAACCCCTTTGTACCTAATCGTGGGCCAAACCAAAGGGTTCTTTTTCACTATCTTTTTTGATTTGCTTACTTTCTTTTTAGGTCTATACAGAGTTCCTAAAAAGGGATCTCTCTCTACAGCGTCTAAAATAAATTTTTCGCGCTCTTTGGCTTCGATTGGAGCTACTGATATATCTCTTGTATCTACAACAACGGGGTCCTCATCAGAAAATGCTCCCACTACCTGAAAGATAATAGCTCCCCAGATAACCGCCACCAATGGTAATAAAACATATAAACCTTTTTTACCTTTTAGCATGGTTTTTTAATTTATCGTAAAACGTAATACATCACTAGATTCACTCTGATTACCAGCTTGATCAAATGCTTTTAAAAACCAATAATAGGTAGTACCAGCTTCAAGATCAATGTCAGAAGGTGATGTCACCTTGTCTTTGGTAGCAAGCTGTGTTAACTGTTGATCTTTATAAATATAAATACTATCAAATTCTGCGGTTCCTTCTACAACCTCTCTTGTCCAACTAAAAGTTACTGTAGTTGCTGATTGTGATGCATCATTAACAGGAGCTGTAGCCACAGGCTTCTTAGGATTTTTACTATCTACAGTCAATGTTCTTGTGGTATAGAGGGTACTTTGGGTATTATTTTCTGCACGTACCTGCCATTTGGTTACTCCTTCAGGAAAAGTAATAGAGAGTGAAGAGTTCGTAGTGGTTTTATCACTAATAACCTCATCGCTTTCGTTTAATAATTGTACTCTATAAAGTGTAGCATCAGTAACTGCTTGCCATTGTAGATTTGCAGCTGTGGCATTTATAATTCCATTATTTTGTGGAGCTATTAGTAGCACCTCTCTAGCAGAAAAATCTTCACTTTCGATCACAGTAAAACTTGCTGTAGTGTATGAGGTATTAGACCCAGAATTCTGTGCTCTCACTCTCCATTGATATCCATTTTTAACCAAAGTAGTATTAAAACTTGTAGTGGTTACAGTGGTATCAACCACAACCTGAGAGGCATTCTCAAAATTAGGTTGCGCTAATTGCAAACGATACTCTGTAGCCTGATCTACAGCTTCCCAGCTAAAAGTCACCGAGGTATTTTCTACTGTTGCTCCTTCAGAAGGGGCAATCAGAATCGTTTTTGCTTCTGTTAGGTCCTCTTCAAAAAGAACCTCTTCGCAGCCCATAAAAACTATAAAAAGAACTCCTAAATATATTTTGATTGTTTTCATCTCTAAAGTTTAAAATAATTCATTTTCCCTTTTGCTTTTTCTGCATCTCGATAAGCATTTTTTGAGCAAGAGGTTTTTTCATCAATAATATCTACCATCTTTATTTGTTTTCTATCATTTTCTCCCCAGCAGAAAAAAGATAATTCGTAAGCAAAAATTGTAGTTTCGGCAAAACTAATCGTTTTGTAAAGCTTCCCTTCTTTAACAAGAGATATCTGATATTGCTTATAAGAGCTATCGCTCAAAAAAATTGCCTCTGCATTATTGATTTCTTGTATAAGCACTTTGGGTAACGCTAAAGACACTAAAGTAACAATAGCTGCTTCTTTTTGGCTTTTCAGATAAGTCAAAGTTTGCACATTATAATCCTTTTGCAACTCTTCAATAGTACCAACCCGGTCTAATATCTCTAAGGTTAAAAATCTGGGCTTACTCTCTAGAGAATCTACATATTTTATCCCTTGTGAATTATCCTTATCAGCCTTTAAATAGGTATTAAAAGTCATTTTATTAAAATCTACAGAAGTACTGTTTACTCTAACTAGTTTTTTATATTCTGGTATGGCTAAAACCTGAAATTCTGAACTATACACATCCTCTTCATGCAATCCTATGACTCCTAGAGCGACGGGATTTTTAGCAGCGGTATGCATTACCTCTTTATTTATTTTTACACTATGACATCCTATACAACAAAACGCCAAAATTATTGTAAAACAGTATATTTTATATTTCATGATATCGTTCTTCTTCTATTTATAGTATTAATTGAGACGTTGTAGTAACACCCTGCATTGTAAGTATGTCGCTCCTGTCCTAAAATTTTTCTTTTTTTCAAAATGTACCTGAACAATGTTTCCAAAACTATATTGTTGTTCTAATGCATATATCACCTCTATCAACGCTTTATAATCGCCTTGCAAAACAAAATCATAGGTGGTAGTCTCTTCTTTTGTTGCTTCATCATCATAAATATGTGGCTCTTCAAATGCAATAACCTTAATTTTTGATGTATTAGACAAAGTGTTTAACGTTTTCAAGAGGTTATGTTGCAAAGAGCTTCCCTCGACATTGTTTTTTGCCAAAATAGCTTCTAACTGCTGTTCCTTTTTTGTCAATGCCGCTAACTGCATAGGTGCGGCCAGGTACTTTTCTTTTTCATACTCTAATTTGGACACTTCAGAATGTATCGCAAATGTTTTAGCAAAACCAAAACGGTACGCAACAAATAGCACACATAACAGACCGACAATCAACACTATATTTTTAGTTTTTTGTTCCATCTGATTTAATTCTTAATGTTAATTCAAAATCGGATATGTTTCTTTTATCCAAACCATATTGTATTATAGTAACTGTATCTACAAATGACAATCCTTCTATTCCCCTTAACCAGATCGTAAAATCTGATTTATCGGTTGATTTACCTGTTACAGATACTATCTTATCCTTAAGCAGTATTGCTTTATCTTTTCTGATAGGCTTTGTTAAAGGTTGATACACAAATGATGTTAACACTATTGTAGAAGGCTGTATTTGTACAATTTTATTAATGTAATTAGAGCTTTTAGAAAAACCTGTAGTTAATATACTTTGTACCAGCGCTTCCTTAGTCTTTACTTCAGATTGTTTCTTCGTAATTTGATCTTTTTGAGTTGTATATACCTGAAGTTCTTCTTGTAGCCCTTGCCATTTTTTATAATTCGAATTGAATACAAAAAAGTTAATCAGTAATGCAATCAAAAGAAAGCCTATTCCTATCTGTAACGTGTTTTTAAAAAACCTAGATTCTGCATATTGCTTATATAACTCCTGGTTTTTAGTTTCCAGATTCCCCGAAATTGTATTATCACCCATCACTGTATCCAAAGCTATCGCCAATGGCAAGGTATGTCTTGATGTAAAAACAAGCCCTTCAATACTGTATTGTTCTTCGGTATTTATTGTGCTAGTTGTTATAGAAACTACTTCACTATTACTATAATGTACTTCTGCCCCTTGACTTTTTAAACTCTCACCATTACCATACTCTGATAATGCTGTCATTTTTAATGCCCCCAAAGAAATAGAAGTAACTTTGAATCCTTCTTTTTGAAATTCTTCGATAAGGGTATCGATATGTTTTTTTCTACAGACCGCAATAAAAGATTTTTCTGTGGTACGTAGTATCTGATAATAAAAATCATTAAGATTAAGGTTAGGAAAAGCTTCTGCTACTATCTCTGCATCGGTTCCTATATGGGCAACTTCTTTAGACAATATTTTGTCATCGGTAATCACCAAACTTAATTCGGAAGTTTTCAAAAACTTAGATAATTCATTATAATGCTTTACTGCAAAAGTTTGAGTTATATCAAGCTCTCCCTTTTTTTGCATGAGTTCAAGCCCCAGAAATATAGGTTCTCCATTATGATGTGAATGCTCTAATGTCACTAGTGTTTTCCCAAAGGGATTATATGTTGATAAAAAATCCCTCATTAATAAAACACTGTAGGTTTAATAATTACGTTCAGTTTTTTCTTAGAATCTTCTCTCTTTCGTTTACTAAATAGCCATTTTAAAACAGGGATACGAGACAGTAACGGAACTCCCGACCCCGAGTCGTTCTTTACTTTTTGCTCTATTCCACCTAGAATTGCTACATCATTGGCTCGCATTCTCATAATCGACGAAAACCTACGACTATTAATATCGGGGGGAGCATTCTCGGCAATACGATCTCCACTAAAACTAGATTGAATCACTTGTATATCCAAAGTGATCTGCCCGTCACCCGATACAAAAGGTTTAAATTCTAATGCCAGTTCTGCATCAATAGGAAGATAATTCACTACTTCTGAAGTTTGCGGAATCTGCGACCCAAAAAAGTTCTGATTTGTTACTGCATAATAGGTAGTTTGCCCACTAGACAAATATGCCTTATGCCCATTTAGAGTACTTAGCTTGGGAGTAGATAATATTTTTACATTACCATTGGTTTCCATCGCTTTGATATCCATATAAAAATTTGGCACTACGTTTCCTAAATTTAAGGATCCAAAGCCATCAAAACCGCCGATCACTCTATTTATTGTTGTTGCTCCCAATGTAATATTAGCATTAGGAAAGGTTGTCCCCTCTGTAGTAACAGGCTCTTTACCGATACCAAACTCCACTCCTGTTTCTACAGTAGCCGAACGGTTGACCTCTAGGATCATTACTTCAATTAATATTAACGGAACTGGTTTATCAATATATTTTATAAACTTTTTAAATTTTTCTACCCTAGTACCAGAACCACTGACAATAAAACTATTGAGTTCGGTATCTACTTTTATATCTAATCCAGCAGTAACAGTTATAGGAAAAATATCTGAAATAGAACTTGTCTGTGTTCCATTAGAAGAGGATGAACTTGTATTTCTAAAAGAAGAACTACGTTGATTTCTATTAATCCCATTTTGATTAATCCCGGCACTTGATCCTCCAGAGAAATAGTTAATCCCTCCTGTTGCAAAATTAGAAGACCCTCCCCCGGAGCCAGAGTAATTTGCATCTCCTAACATCACTATAGAACGATGCATCATCTGTACCATTTCAATTTTTTTGAGAGACAATTGATCTTCTGTACCAAAATAATAGACATTCCCTTCTCTTTTAAAAGTAAATGCTTTTGATGTGGTTACTGCATTGTTTTGTACATTTTGCTGTCCGTTAAAATTATTGGTATTCCCTTGATTAGATGTATTGCTTTGACCCGAAGTCATATTGCTTTCAAAAATTTTCACCAATAATGCATCAAAAGAAATGGATTCTGCTTTTACAGTAACTTTACCAGCATTTTCTAGCGGAGAGGCAGTAAACACATCTAGGTTTAGATCTTCTGACAAGGTATAAATTACATTAGACACTGGTGTATCTCTTAAATCTACGGAGACTACTTTTGCTAGTGTATCTATTACTTTATACGAGAAATTAGATCGGCGTAGTCGATATCCTGTTGATCCGTTTCCTGAGTTTCCGGCTTGAGGAAAAGCGGCAAATTCATAAAACCCATCTTTTGTCTTATTATAATCCAGGTTATTAGCTTCTGCCAGTTTTTTCATTGCAATATCAAATGGGACATTGCTGATAAACAAATTTAATGTTTTGTTATTGAGCTCTGGAGTGAACAATAAATTCTTACCTGAAGCTTCTGTTATTTTTCGAAAAACCTTTGGTAAAGGATCATTATTTAAATCTGTTGATAGTGTAGTGCTAAGAACATCATACGCTACCAATATTTCTTTTTCTGTAGGAACAACCGCAGGTGGCACATAAGGTTTAATAGATAATATATTACCCGTAAATGCAATATCCAATTGATATTCTTTTACCAAAAACACTAATAAGTCCTGAACAGTAACATCGTTAAACCCGTTTACAACAGTAATATTATTAAGTTCATTCGACAGATTAATATTAATCTTATGTACCTGAGATACTGCTCGCAAAAAATTAAGTAATGAGGTATTTGATATATTTACATTTACTTTTTCTGTTAACCCGGGGATATCTACATTAAGAAGCTGCAACTTGTTCTCTATGGTAGAAACCCTGGTATTATTTTGCCCTTGATTCTGAAAATTTTCTTGTGCAGAAATTTGCATCCCTACCGCAAGAGCAAAAATTAGTATCAGTTGTTTTATTTTCATCTTTATTTTCTTAGTCCTTTTTAATTCTCTGATATGATTTGCTATCCATTTTGATGACATAGTCGATTTCATACTATTTAATTATCTGCCAGCAAAGCATACACCTCTTCTACCGAAGTTTCTCCATCGGCGACCATGCGTATGGCGTTATCTTGTAATGTGTTTATTTTTCGTTTTTCTATATAGGCATCTATCTGCAATTCATTATGTCGAATTGCTGTTTCTAATTCTTTGGTAATAGGCAGTATTTCATATATCGCTTTACGCCCCATATACCCCGTATGATAACAATGATTACATCCTACTGCGACATAGTGTTGTTCCATTTTTTTGGGGATTTCGAAACCCTGAGGAAAATCTCTTGTTTCTGCATGTTTCTTTGTTTTACAATGTGGACAAAGTTGTCTTACTAATCGTTGGGCGATACTCATGGCTATCGTATTAGCCAGTAAAAAAGCAGGTACTTTCATATCAATCAATCTGGAAATCGTTGCCCATGCAGAATTGGTATGTATAGTAGAAAGCACCAAATGTCCTGTTAATGCCGCTTTTATGGCCATCCCTGCTGTACGGTCATCTCTGATCTCTCCTACCATAATAATATCAGGATCCTGGCGTAAAAATGCTCGTAATGCTGCCGGAAAATCAAACTCGATATCTTCTCTAAGCTGTACCTGATTGATCCCTTGCAGTGTATATTCTATAGGATCTTCGATCGTAAGAATATTAGTAGTTTCTTTATTTAGTTCTTTTAAGGTAGCATAAAGAGTGGTCGTTTTACCCGATCCTGTAGGTCCAGAAATCAATATAATCCCTTGTGGTTTTTTTATGGCTTCACGATATTCTTCTATTTCTTCTTCTGTAAAACCTAAATCGTTTAGTGATACCTCCTGAGTATTGCGATTAAGCAATCTAAGTACAATTTTTTCTCCATACAAGGTAGGCATGGTAGATACCCTGATATCAAACTCGTCTGTTCCTTCTTTAAATGTGATTCGCCCATCTTGTGCTAATCGTTTTTGTGAAATATCAAGACCTGATTGTATTTTAATCTGGTTAACCAGCTGTGGATATTCGGTATTAGAGATGGTATACTGCTCTTTTAGTTTTCCATCTAATCGAAAGCGCACTCTACATAACTTCTCGTAGGGCTCCATATGGATATCACTACTGCCAAAATCCTTGGCTGTAGCAATCAGTTTTTGTAAAAACTGATCTTCGTATTGCAATTTTTCGCTAGAAGAAACAGTAGTTTTTCTATAATTAAAGGTTAAATAGGATTGTATCTCTTCTTTGGTTTCTAGCGCAATATCTACAGGACAACCTAAAATAATAGTCAACTCATTTTGTAAACCTTTTATATCCTGATTATCTGTTTTTAACTTAAGTACTCCTTCTTCTTTAGCAACAGGTACTATCCTATAATGAAATGCTTGATTGGATGTAATCAATTGCTTTAAATCTACAGGTATTTCATATGTTTTTACATTACTCATATCAGATATAAAGTTAAAATGTTAGTACTCCAATATGCTATACATATTACGCCTAAGAACACCGACATATACCCAGCGAGTGGAATTGTATTGTGTTTTGCACTTTTTTTTACCACTAACCATGCAACAAGTGAAAAAAGCAACGAAAACACCAATAGGATTATAAAGGTAACTGTTGGAAACCCCACTCCCAGAGCCAGAAAAAACAAAAGATCCCCCACTCCAAATACTTCTTCAAAAAAAGGTCGTTTTATTTTTATCAAAGTATATAAGTATAATATTCCCATAATAACAATAAGAACTCCCAGATTGATCAACACGGCATACAGAAAATTAATATGATTTACATTTTGATAATGTAAAAGACCTAGTAAGCCGATCAAAACAGGAAAGACAAAGCCATAGACTTTTCTATCTTTAAAATCTTGATAGGCAATTATCCCCAGAATACCTATGATTATTATTTTGACTAGAAGCATTAGTCCTTTATAATTTGTTTTGGACTACCGTCTTCACTGATTTCCCACACATTAAATACACCATCACCATCAAAATCCACTACAGCAGTTGCTCTAGCCTTAAAATTAGATATGGTAGCTTCTAATACCTCATAACTATAATTGGCAGTTCCGCCAGATTTTACTGTTTTTGGAGCCTCGTAATTAAGCTCTGTAAAATCCATAGAATATTTAGAATTAAGGTAACGATATTGGGTTTGCATATTACTGATCGTCTTAAGCTGAATTTTTGCTTCTTGCGCTTTGGTTTGCGCGATCAAAGGCAAAAAATTAGGCAATGCTATTAATAGCAATATTCCTATAATTGCCAGTACCAATAACATCTCTTGCAGGTTAAAGGCCTTTATTTTGGCGGGTAGGACTTTTTTCATTTATTTTTATTGTTTTTAGAGCCCGATAGGGCCTTTACATTTTTATTGGTTTACTAAATCTAATCATTTGCTTTATGAGCGCATTTTTAGGATGTATTCTAAAACATCTTCCATTCTAAAAAATGGTTGTAAAAATAAGGTTTAAAAAAAAATATAGTTCCATAAATCTTTATGACATCCTCTATTTATAAGCTTTAATTATTATTCAATCTCTGTCTTCTTCCCATGTTAATGATTCATTCTTTGGCTTTAATAACAGGTTAGCAACTATACTTATTTTAATATTGCTACTCTCGCATACTCTATATCATTAATAATAGTACTATCTCTTAATGTTACAACCTCTATATATGTTACCATAAATGTTGTTAAAATTTGTTCTGCATGTGTTTTTACACTCTAATATGAACACTATTGCTATTGATTTATGTGGCAATGATAAAACATATGAGTTTCATTTTTCAGGACTGAGCGAAAAAATTGAAAAAAAATTAGAGTTAAACCCAAATTATGCACATAATAGTGAGAATATAAATTTTCAAAACATTACTATCCATAAAACTCAATCCTTGTCATTCCTTGATATAATTGCATTCGCAAAGGTTATTCATTTTTGGCACGGCAATTGTTTATATGATAACCAAAGAAATTAATAATCTAAAAATAATACGATATGAAAACCGAATACACGATTAGAGTAACCTTAAATTTTAAACCTTTTATTAACTTTTTAAAAGAACTTCCGGCTTCTTCGAGTTATGCAATACACCGATAGGCCATGAGAAGACATAAAGCTACACTCACCTCACGAAGGTGGGTATATAAAACCTAAAAAGCGAGATCAATAGTTGACTCGCTTTTTTGTTACCCTTATCTTTTTAACTTATTATAATAGTACCATCTTAATAGCTATCAAGACTATGATTTAGTTTACTATTCTTCTGATTGGCTACAACTAATCCTTTCTCGACTCAAAAGTGCAGTTAGCATACTCGCCACTACCAATTTATGTTCAGGTAATACGTCTTCTTTTATCCAGATATAAGTTGAGAATGCGGTCCAGTTCTTTTCGAATACTCCGCTTTGATATCCGGCAATGATTTTATCTTCCAACCTAAAAGTATTGCCCTCTAGCGTCATTTTATTTCCTTTTTGATCTGTAATCTGCAACTCATGATTATAGTTTGCTACATCCTGAATAAAACTCCATTTATTACCCAAACTATCCTGCGGAGTGATGGTTCCCATAAAAAAGTGAGTTCCATTTGTATTATCTATTTCAAAAATATCTCCAAGTTGTAATTCAAATCCTTTTCGGGTACATATCTCCAAAAGATGAACATCTGCCATTTTTCCATCTGCCGTTTTTTGAGTAAATCTGGTTTTTTGGCTTTTTTCGGTATTTACGTTTATATCGGGAAATAACAAAGCTTCACTTCCTTTGGTCCATCCTCTTTTTATTTTAAGTGCTTCATATTCTCCATAGGTAACATTTCTATTAGGCATCCACCCATCTAGCCCTTTAACTTTCATTTTTATGGCGTCATATTCATCTGGTACTTTATTGGGATACATTTTTGCATTTAAACCTTTACATGCTGTTAGTTGTATTAAGATTCCTATCAGAATCATCATATATACGTATTTCATTCTTTTTAAAATTTTAGTTATACCCCCAGTATGAAACGAATAGGATCACATTTCTTACTTCGAGATTGACGCTCAAAGTTTATGCCACAAAAAAGTATAGCTAACTCATTTTTTTGGCGTAGACCCAAATGTCTAAATAGTTTGATATAAAAACTAAATACTGTTTAACACGCCCTACAGACCGTCTACCTACACTCATCAGGGTGTCATGAACGGGTTTTAGGGCATTGGACACCCCCTACAGGGTGTTAAGAACGGGGTAACACCCGTCTCAAAGCCCCTATAACCACAAGGACAACGACCTACGAGGCGTCTTTTACTACCTACTGACCGTTATGATACAGGTTCTTGGGCGTTTTACCCCAGAATTGATCTGTTTTAAGGATATATTTGCTCACAATGGAAATTCATAAGTGTGATTATTGTTTTGGTACAAGTCTAAGCTAAAACAGCCATAACCTATTTCACAAGATCATGACTGTCTTTTTTATTTTCTTACTCTTGCACTACCAATCTGATATGGTACTAGTTGCAAACTAGCACAAGCGATCACTCTTACGGGAGTTGGAGAATTCATAATCTAACATTTTCATATTCTTCGAATTCATCAAGTCTTTCATTAAACTTTTTAAAGATAATACTCCTAAATACTTTAGAGTAATTCGTTGATAGATACTTTATAAATTCATTTTTAATAGATAATGAAATTTCTCCTTTTTCAAGACAAAAACAGAATCCATTATCTACATTACCCCCTATAGATACGTGAGAACTTTCAGCAAAGGAAATGAAATCATCAATCATATAATCTTCATCTATTACTACTTCATCTCTAATAATTAAACTAAAACAAATTTCATTCATCCTTTTCTTATTTATTCCATATCGTTATCTATTCTTGAAATTTTTGTAGAGTCTACATAAACTTTAATATTATCAGAATGAGAGCTTGTAGTAGGATAATAATAATAAACCACAAGTTTTTTATCGGAAGACATACTATCTATGTATGTACCATTAGGTTTCCCCATAATTCTTATTAAACTATCAATAGGCATTCCTTCCTTTAGCTTCAATGATTTTTCATAGTTATCATTATCTTTCTGGCAAGAAACTAAAAGTAAAAAAATGAATAAATAAAAAAAGGGTTTAATCATATGTTATAATAAAGCAATTGTGATATTGACAAAATACAACCCAGGCTTGTTATGAAACTTATAATTTCTACTCATACTGCCAAAATACAAACAGTAAGTTTCATTTTTTAAAACTATATACTTTATCTTAAAAATAAAACAGCCATAACTTATTTTACAAAATCATGACTGTATTTTTTTCCTTATATTTCAAGATTAAAAATCCTCCCATACCGAAGTATGGGAGAATCTTGGGAATTGCAAAAAATCAGCAAATAGCTGAAAACAAAAACGGGGTAACCGTACCCTACACAATCCAAAATTTTATCCCGACATAGTCCTACCCTGGTCAGGATTAAAAAATTGGATGTTTTATTGATACTGTTATTATGTTTTAGCATATCGATGTTGTGTTTTTTGACAATTCTGTAATCATTTACTTTGCAATAATAATGCACGCCAGTTTCAAAAATTGAAACTGGCGAATTTTTTTTTATTTTTTTTCTAATCCCTAAAAAAAGCTCCAAACACTGGTTTTTAAAGCCTATACTTATCTATTTATTTGCTGTTTTTAATAAGTTTTCTGATATTTTTCCTCCAAACCTTATAGAATTAAGATTCTTTTAACCTCTATGTCTTTTATTTTACTTTCCTTAATAAATACCTTTACAAAGGTGAGATCGTAATATTTACTTTCTCTTTTTTTACAGTATATTTTCAAATAGCACATACATGCAACATCAAAAACACCTCTTTGATCTCTCTGATGACATCACCTATTTAAATGGTGCTTATATGGCTCCTCAATTAAAATCAGTAACCCAAATTGGTCTTGCTGCAGTTACCCAAAAAGCGAGACCTAACGAAATTGTTGCTGAAGATTTTTTTTCTAAAAGAGAAGTGTTAAAACAACGATTTGCTACTTTGATAGATGCACCTGATCATAATAATATAGCGATCATCCCCTCTGCTTCCTACGGTATTGCCAATGCTGCTCAGAACACTCCAATACAACAAGGAGATGAAATCATACTGGTAGATGAGCAATTTCCAAGTAATGTATATGTATGGCAGGAAGTTGCAAAAAAGAAGGGGGCAAGGATTACCGTGGTCAAACCTCCCAAAAATTTTAAAGACAGAGGTAAACTCTGGAATAAAAATATCCTGAATGCCATTACCAAAAAAACTGCAGTAGTCGCCATGCCGAATATACATTGGGCTGATGGCACTTTATTTGATCTAAAGGCTATACGCGAAAAAACCA
This sequence comes from Aquimarina sediminis, assembly GCF_002895435.1. GTDB lineage: Bacteria > Bacteroidota > Bacteroidia > Flavobacteriales > Flavobacteriaceae > Aquimarina > Aquimarina sediminis. The sequence goes on along the minus strand of NZ_POYJ01000003.1, from coordinate 108,566 downwards.
ACGCAATAAATGCTTTTTTGATTATTGATGGTACCCAAAGTATCGGGGCTCTTCCTTTTTCTATCTCAGAAATAGCCCCAGACGCCCTAATCTGTGCAGGTTATAAATGGCTATTAGGTCCTTATTCCACTGGCGTAGCCTACTACAGTGATTCTTTTAACAACGGCACCCCTATAGAGCATAACTGGATGAATCGTTATAATAGCGAAGATTTTGCAGGGCTAACCCAATATGAAGATCGCTATCAGGAGAAAGCAGCCCGATATTCTGTTGGCGAATCCAGCAACTTTGTATTAACTCCCATGTTAATTCGTGCTATCGAACAATTGATAGAATGGTCTCCCTTGGCAATCCAGAAATATTGCAAAACAATATCTACAACCGCTGTACAACAATTAAAAGAATTAGGTTGTTTTATAGAAGATGACCCTTACAGGGCGCATCATCTTTTTGGTATCTATCTGCCGGATCATATCAATTTAGAAAAGCTGAAGTCTACTTTAAAACAAGAAAATGTTTTTGTCTCTTTTCGAGGGACGGCTATGCGTGTTTCTTCTAATGTATATAATTCTTCGGCTGATTTTGATAAATTAATTAAACAATTCGGCTAAGAATTTTATGATCCTTTTGCCAGAAATTGATATAGCACTTATATTTGTTACAAAATCTGCTACGTGAGTGCAACTTCAATCTCGCAAACTTTTTTACAGTCTCTGCAACTGCAGAAACTAGGAAAAGCTATTGCCCAAACCGAAACAAAAACACATATTCAAGGTCTTATTGGATCATCATTATCCTTTGTGATAGAAAATAGTTTTAGACAAAGTGAAAAGCCATTTCTATGTATTTTTAATGACAAAGAAGAGGCTGCCTATTATCTTAATGATCTAGAGCAATTACTTGGTGATAAAAATGTATTGTTCTATCCAGGTAGTTATCGCCGTCCTTATCAAATCGAAGAAACTGATAATGCTAATGTCTTACTTAGAGCAGAAGTACTTAATCGTATTAACTCGCGAAAAAAACCAGCACTAATTATCACGTATCCAGATGCATTATTTGAAAAAGTGGTGACCCGAAAGGAACTCGAAAAAAACACTTTAAAAATCAATGTAAATGATACGCTCTCGCTCGACTTTGTAAATGAAGTACTGTTCGAATATCAATTTCAGCGAGTTGATTTTGTTACCGAACCAGGTGAGTTTTCGGTTCGTGGAGGGATTGTCGATGTATTCTCTTTTAGTAATGACGAACCCTATAGAATTGAATTTTTTGGAGATGAAGTAGATAGTATCAGAACTTTTGATGTAGAAACTCAACTGTCTACCGATCAAATCAAAAAAATCTCAATCATCCCAAATGTAGAGAATAAAGCCCTGCAAGAAACCCGTGAGAGTTTCCTGAAATACATCGCTTCAAAAACAGTCATTTTTGCAAAAGATATCGACCTACTTTCTGCTAGAATTGATAAAAATTTTCAAAAAGCAGAAGAAGCCTTCACTACACTATCCAAGGATATTAAACATAGTACTCCCACAGAACTTTTTGCCACTTCGGCACTTATAAAAAAGCAGTTATTGGATTTTACATTGGTCGAAATCGGCGCCCGCCCATTGACCAAAGCTGACTATGCTATTAAGTTTGAAACCAAACCTCAGCCATCATTCAATAAACAATTTGATTTGTTAATTCAAAACCTGAATGAAAATCATGAGGCTGGTTATAAGAATTATATCTTTTGTGTAAGTGAACAGCAAGCCAAACGTTTTCATGATATTTTTGATGATGCCGACCTCGATGTAAAACAATATGAAACAATTGTTTTTTCGGCATTTCAAGGGTTTATAGATCACGACCATCAGATCGTTTGTTATACGGATCATCAGATTTTTGAGCGTTATCATAAGTTTAATCTTAAAAATGGATATGCAAAAAAACAAGCAATAACCCTAAAAGAACTCACCAATCTCGAAGTTGGTGATTATGTAACTCATATCGATCATGGGATTGGAAAATTTGGTGGATTGCAAAAAATAGACGTCGAAGGTAAAAAGCAAGAAGCCATTAAGTTAATCTACGGAGAAAGAGATGTATTATATCTAAGTATTCATTCGCTTCATAAGGTTTCTAAATACAATGGTAAAGATGGTAAGCCACCGCATATTTATAAACTAGGTTCTAAAGCCTGGAAAACTTTAAAACAAAAGACCAAGGCTAGAGTAAAACACATTGCTTTTAATCTGATTCAGTTATATGCCAAGCGAAAATTACAAAAGGGATTTCAGTATAATCCTGACAGCTATTTGCAACATGAGCTAGAAGCATCTTTTATCTATGAGGATACGCCTGATCAGAGTACTGCCACCGAAGCTGTAAAAACAGACATGGAGAGCGAACGCCCAATGGATCGTCTGATTTGCGGTGATGTCGGTTTTGGTAAAACTGAGGTAGCCATCCGCGCTGCTTTTAAAGCTGTTGACAACGGAAAACAGGTAGCAGTCTTAGTACCAACCACTATTCTGGCCTTTCAGCATGCAAAAACCTTTAGAGAACGTCTTAAAGATTTTCCGGTTACGGTAGAATATATCAATCGTTTCCGTACAGCAAAACAAAAGAAAGAAACGCTAGAAGATCTCGCTACTGGCAAAGTAGATATCATTATTGGCACACATCAATTAGTGAATAAGAATGTAAAATTTAAAGATCTTGGTTTATTAGTAATTGATGAAGAACAAAAGTTTGGAGTCTCTGTAAAAGATAAACTCAAAACCATAAAAGAAAATGTAGATACACTCACTCTAACAGCTACACCTATACCAAGAACATTGCAATTTAGTTTGATGGCAGCTCGGGATTTATCTACAATTACCACTCCACCACCCAATAGGTATCCTATTGAAACTAATGTCATACGATTTACCGAAGAAACAATAAGAGATGCCGTAAGCTATGAAATCCAACGTGGGGGTCAGGTATATTTTATTCATAACCGAATCGAAAATATTAAAGAAGTGGCAGGAATGGTACAACGATTGGTGCCTGATGCCAAAGTAGCTGTGGGTCACGGACAGATGGAAGGGAAAAAACTAGAAAGCCTTATGCTTTCTTTTATGAACGGAGAATTTGATGTTCTGATATCGACCACAATTGTAGAAAGCGGTCTGGATGTCCCTAATGCAAATACTATCTTTATTAATAATGCCAATAATTTTGGGCTTTCTGATCTACACCAAATGAGAGGACGTGTAGGTCGAAGCAACAAAAAGGCATTTTGCTATTTTATAACTCCTCCCTATTCTGCAATGACCGACGATGCCCGAAAACGAATTACCGCACTAGAGCAGTTCTCTGAGCTAGGAAGTGGTTTTAATATCGCCATGAAAGATCTCGAAATACGAGGAGCGGGTGATTTATTAGGAGGAGAACAAAGTGGTTTTATTAATGAAATTGGTTTTGAGACTTATCAAAAAATTCTAAATGAAGCTATAGACGAGCTTAAAGAAAATGAATTTGCAGAATTATATAAGGAAGAAGCTACAGAAAAAGTATACCTAAAAGACACACAAATAGATACTGATTTTGAATTACTGTTCCCTGATGACTATATCAATAACATTACTGAAAGACTTAGTTTGTATACCGAGCTTAATGCAATTAAAACAGAACCAGAATTACAAGCCTATGAAAAACGACTGGTTGATCGATTTGGAGAATTGCCAGATCAGGCTATCGATTTATTAAATTCTGTTAGGATCAAATGGATCGCTACTTCTATCGGAATCGAAAAAATTATTATGAAGCAAGGTAAATTGATTGGATATTTTATTAGCGATCAACAGTCTGGTTTTTACCAGAGTCCTGCATTTACCTATGTGCTTCATTTTGTACAGAAAAATACTGCATTATGCAAAATGAAGGAAAAAAATACCCGAAACGGATTGCGACTATTACTAACTTTTGAAAATATCAAAACAGTAGATAAAGCATTACAAGCACTACAACCTTTTAACACCCAAACAGAAACCAATAATTAATGGTATAACTACAAATAAACAAGTCAGAAAAAGCATATTAAAACTTATACTCCATAACTCCAATAATAAAGAGTCTACCACAATAGTTGTCAATAATTTACGCTATATTTAAGCTACACAAACTAAACTTTTACACAAATGAAACAAGGTAGCTTATTTTTAGTATTAGGAATTATGATGGCTTTCTTTATCTCTTGCGAGAATGAAACCAATCGTTTTAAAAATGACATTCCCACCGAACAGAGTATCGAAAACACAGATCAGAAATCTCATTATGGTAATCAGGAATATTTTCTGGTTGCTAATCGAGGGGCATCTACAATTAGTGTCTTTAATGCCAAAACCACTGATTACATAACAGATATTGCACTACCAGATCTAGGAGCGCAACCCACCTATCTAGCGCATAGTAAGAGAAACAATGCGATATATGTTGGAGATTTTGCAAATAAAAAGATTGTTTACTATGATGCACGTTCCTTTGCATTAAAAGGAGAGATTGCAATCGAAGAAGGTGCTTTTCATCTATGGATTAATAATCGGGTAAACCAACTGTGGGTAAACAATATTGTCTCTAAGGCAACTTCGGTAATTGATTTAAATTCTAACACTGTTATTAAAACTCTTCCGCTCCCTAAGGATGAAATCCCTGAGCTAACAGAAAATGCAGTACAACACGATGTAACCATTTCTCCCAGTGGCTATGCAGCTTATGTAACTATCTTGGATGGTCCAAAAAGTTATGTAGTAATGTACGCTACACATAATCAAAAATATATAAAGCATGAAGTTGTAGGAGGAGATGCCCATTTATTACCGGTAGGAACTAAATTATACGTACCTGCTCAGGAAGAAAATAAAATAACTGTTTTTAGTAGATTCAATTTAGAGAAGCTGGGAGAAATTCCTTTTAGCTCTACACATGGTGTAGCCCACAGTCGTCGATTTGTATTTACTACAGGAATCGCAGATAACAAAGTAGGTGTAATCGACAGGTACACCAATACAATTGTTTCAGAAATTAATACCAATTACAATGTGCCTCATAATTTGGCAACTAACAGAAAGGGAAACATTCTGTTTTTATCGCATTCTGGAGGTTCTGCTACTCAGGTTGTTTTTTATAAAGTAAAAAGAAATGGTACTTTACAAAAAATATCAGAATATGACTCGGGATTAAATCCTTTTGGAGTACTTAGGTACTAAACTACACATTCTGAGACTTTAAATTCTATACAACAATTTTGCTAAGGATTTTTGGGTACGCAAACCCCAAAAATCCTTATTTTTATACATCTGTCGGGTAAATGTCGGGTCAAATACAAATCAAAAAATTTGAGAATTAATTTCTGAAAACTAATATTGCTGAACAAAATGAAAATCAATCAGATTATGAAACAGCCAGAATTAGGTCAGAAAATATCTGAACTCAGAAAATCCAAAGGACTCACTCAAGAAGAACTGGTAGAACAATGTAATATTAGTGTGCGCACCATTCAACGTATCGAAGCTGGAGAGGTAACTCCGAGAAGTTATACTATAAAAACAATCCTGTCTGCTTTGGACTATGATCTGGAACAAATTCAAACAGAAGACTCCAGAGTTACTAAAGAATTTAAAAAACTATTTCTTCTCGAAATTGATGACAGTAAAGAGATTGGGTTTCTAACAAAACAACTCTCTATTGCCTGGATCAGTGGTATTGTCTATTTTATTGTTGGGTTTGCAGAATTTGCAGTAGATTTTTCTCGGTTTACAAAAGATACTATGATCACAAATGATAGTGTTTACATATTGCTAAAGCTCGTCATGCTAGCTTCCATTATCTTATATACCCGAGGATTCATCCTTACAGGAAAAATCTTTAAAAACTACCTCTTACGAATAACCGCCTTCATTTTTATTTTTATTAGTGTTCTATTTTATTCCTTTGATGTTTTATCATTATACATCATAGATTTTAACTACCAATTTATCCTTGGTGCCGAAGCCATTACCTATGGTGTAATCGGGATACTATTTGGGATATCAGTATTACGTCTCCAAAATGGACTTGGAACATTAGCCAAAATAACCGGTATTTTTGAGATTGTCACCTATGGTTTTATGGTTACTGTAGTTCTATCTTTGGTGGGGATGGTATTGCTTACCCCCACAATTATCTTAGAAATTATTTTACTCTACAAAGTTTCTGAAATCTTAAAAGAGAAACAACAAGAAATGACCTCTAATTAACCTTTACTAACACTTCTAAACATACAATATCATTGAGTAGTCTATTCAATGACAGAGATTCTTATATCAAATTTTAAAATACTGTACAGCATGAAAAAATTATGTATACTTTCTATTTTACTCATACTCCTTCCATTACTTTATTATTTACTGGAACCTATTTTTACATATAATATCGGGAGGTCTACTTTCCCTCAAATCAAAAATCTACAAACTGTAGTCACACATCAAGATTCGATCTCCAAAAAAGCGGATAGTCTTTTGACAGATATATTTGCTCGTGCCAAAACACCGGCAATCTCTGTAGCAATTGGTCAAAATGGCAAAATAGTGTGGGCAAATGCCATTGGGTATGAAGATTTAAAAAAGAATAAAAAAGTAAGTCTGAAAACAAAATTCAGAATCGGAAGCACCTCAAAAGCAGTAACCTCTGTAGGGTTGGGGCTTTTACTTGAAAATAAGAAACTACGACTAGATTCTAAAGTCAAGGAATTTGTACCCTATGCCAATGCAACTCTTTCTGAAATAACCTTGAAGCAACTAGCTTCTCATACTTCGGGAATACGAAATTATAGAGTTTGCTTTTGTTTCCCCATATGGGAATATTATAACAATGACGAATATGCCTCCATCAAAGAAAGTGTTGAAATCTTCAATAATGATGAGCTGCTATTCTCTCCAGGCACTGATTTTAGCTATAGCTCTTATAACTATACCATGCTTAGTGCTATGATCGAAGGCGCTACACAAATGAGCTATAATGAATTTATGAAAACTGCACTATTTAAACCTTTAAGCATCGATATTGCTATCGAAAAACAGGCTGAAAACATAAAACATTTGTCAAAATTTTATGAAATCGAGGATAATACATACAAAGAAGTATATAAAGTTGATAACAGTTACAAGTGGGCTGGAGGAGGTCTTATCGCAACTCCAACGGCTCTTGCCACTCTCGGCAATACATTCTTAAACCATACTTTGCTTAACAAAGAAACCATGCAATCTCTAACGCAACCCGTTACCTTGCAAAATGGTGAAATAAACGAGCAGTATTATGCTATTGGCTGGAGAAACCATGTTTCTGAGGTTTTTGAAAAAAACAGAGCCAAAGTTCAAATCATTCATCATGGTGGTACGGCAAATGGTTCTACTTCGGTATTAATATTGTTTCCAGAATATAATACATCAATATCGTTATTAGTTAATAAAAGTGCTTCTTCTAGCGATTTATTTGAGTATTCGTATGAGCTTTCAAAATTATTTATTTAAAACTCTAAGCAACAACAATATATTCTGATCAATACCACTGTATTCTAATCATCTACAATATATTCAGATTATTCACAATCAGCTCAGATCATCCACACAAAGCTCAAATTCTTATCAACAAATTCTAGTAATCCATAAAAACTTCTATCAACTAATAATTAGTACAAATAATCCACAAAGAAGATTTATTATCAACAAATATTTTTGCTCTGACACTACAATATTTTTATAATACTAATAGTTACATAGTATTAACATCACTTCTGATATTGACAAAATTATATCAGAAGTGTTATACCAGTTATATTTTGAATTTAGCGTAAAAGAGAATTTTATTGCGGTAAATCCAAAGTATAAATGGTGTTATAATACCATTTAGAACACCAACTATCCTACCTATTTGGTTCTGTGGTTTTTCATATAGATAATTTACCATATAAAACCATTACTTATGGCACACAGAAAGTATGCAATGAGCGATGCTGTTTTACTAGAGACAGCAGATGTAATTACAGGGTATCTGAAAGAAGATATTGGTCAATTTACAACCTTTGATTCAGAGGAGTTTCCTGACATACTTCCTGATATTATAAAAGAGCAAGTAACCCAGGCTTTTGTAGAAGGAGGAGACAAAACAAATATCACCCAAATTAGTATTAAAACGGATATCGTAAACCAGGAAATCAAAAATTGTAGAATTTATCTCGAAGATATTAAGTACTGGGTAAAAAAATCATTTGCTGATTCTCCTGCCATACAAAAGCAGTTTGGGATTAATCAAGTAAAACAAATATTCGGCACCCAATTACAGCTCATTCAATTTATGGAAAACCTACCTGAAATCATCGCGCTACATCGACAACAACTTGATGCAAGTGGCACGCCATCGGAGTTATTGGATCGAGCAGAAGTTTTAGCTAAAACACTTCGTGAAGCTAATATAGCACAGGAGTATCAAAAAGGAAATCGCCGTATCGATACCGAATTCAGAATTTTACATCTCAACAATTTGTATGACTTATTAAGAAAAATAGATCAGGCTGCACTATCTATTTATAGAAACCAACCCACAAAACGGCTACTCTACAAAATATCCAGAGCAAAAAACTCTGGTGTAGACCATTAGTCGTTCTTGTTTTTCAAGTATAAACAAAAAAGACCTGAAAAGTAACCTTTTTGTCAATCTAAGCTGTTGCCCCGATTATGCCGAACAGCTTAGATTGACGATTTAGTTTTGAACATACTTTGCAGGTCTCTATAAGACTTTAAAATAAAGTTACTATGACTATGTTATATGTAGTATACTCACCTTTTTCACATTGGTCTTAATAAAACTTAATTTTTCGTACTGCACCAACACCTCCAAACTCTGATATATATAGCGCTTTATTATATGGATCTGATGTAATCCCGTTAGGATGGCTAAATGATGCTTCGTCAAGTGGTCCATCAATTACGGCAGACTCTCCGGTACCCGCAAATTCTTTCACTTCGCCATTTGAAGAAACTTTGAATATTTTATTCACTCCGATTCCTGTTGCAAAAACAGTATTACCTATTACAGTAATGTATCCAATACCAAAACCATTGATTACAATATTCGGGATATTGGCTAACAAAGATACATCACCATCTGGATTGATTGATAAGATATCTGCAGTAGAATAGTTTCCTACAATCAGATTTCCTCTACGGTCAAAATCAATCCCTACTCCTCCTGCCAATCTAGAATCTGTTGCATAAACCGTTATATCTCCATCTGCCGAGATCTTATGTACAGTAGGTGTTAAAAAATTAGACACATAAACATTATTCTCATGATCCAGAGCGAGACCTGCCGGCCACCCATCAATTGTTGCCAATACAGTTCGGGTTCCATCAGGTGCAATTTTTAGCACTTCTCCGGTAACAGTATTATTGGCATGTGCTACATAAAAATTCCCCTGGGGGTCAATCGCATTTCCTAACGGTCCTGATAGATCAGTTATAAATTCAGAGACATCTCCATCAGGTGTTACTTTGAAGATTCTGGTTCCGTTTCCTCCGGTATTTACAAATTGTCCAAATTCTGACACATAAATATTTCCTCTTCTATCTACTGTCACTGCATCATTTCCTTCAAATTCTGTGATTAGGGTTTCTACCTCTAGTTCTGGATCAAAGACATCCCCGTCACATGAAGATAGTGCTATTAGTAATCCTGATACAGCAAAAATTTTAATCAGTTTTTTAGTAATGTTCTTAATAGATGTTTTCATTTTTGTGATTTTTAAGTTTTGCCCCAAAGTAGTGGGACAATTGTCAAAAATCGACCGTTTGGATATACTCATACCTATTTTTAACCTGGATTAGGCATTAGAACTTGATCATGAAACTCAAAAATGTAATGCTATATAATGTTTATCAAATTCAGTATAAAGGTATTAGGATTAATTTGAGAAATAAAAGAAATACAAAACTGTAGAGTAAAAAATTTTAAATGATAAAGTGGAATCATGACAATATACAGGACTTTGTCCTTTTTGATTTTACACCTAGTATTTGATAATTTATGACAAAGTGATATGTTTTGAAGCCGTTTCAAGCTGTAATAGATTTTCCTATATCTATTTCAGGTTTAAGCTACTTCTAGTTGTTTGATATAATTTCTGGGAGTATCATTCATTTCTAATTTGAATGCTTTATTAAATGTAGACTTCGAATTAAACCCTACTTCAATAGAAATTGCCAGTATAGTATGCTGCAGATGCTCATTATTTTCTATACGTCTTAAAAACTCTTTGATTCTATAATGATTAATATAATCATAAAAACTACTTTGTATAACATTATTAAGATACCAGGAGATATTATGTGTTGAGGTATCCAAACGTTCAGACAACTTGCGAAGAGTAAGATTGGGATTCAGAAATATTTTTTCTTCTTCCATAATACATTGAAGCTTCTTTTCAAGAGTACTTATCGTATCTTGCGACATGCGTTTTTGCGAATTTGGTTTTTCTTTTTGAAAAGGCACTCTAAACAATTCTGGTTCTTTAAGACTGTAATACCCAACCACAAATATGAAAATAGAAATGGTTCCCCAAACTGCATCATAACCTAGATAGTTCATCGAATGATCAAAAGCGTTTTTGGATATAAAACTCACTGCCCATAAAATCATAAAGACTCCGATAGCGATTTGAAACAGTTTTAAAAACGAAACCAGATTTTGTTGATAGGAGATCGTATTTTTTTCTTCTTTTATATATGCTTTTAAAAGCATGGCGTTGCATATCATATAATAAAAATTAGAGATGATTCCCGCACCCTCTATGCATAAAAAAGGAATACTAAAGTATCCTGAAGAAATTCTGGTCATAAACTCCTCTGAGTTGAAGGATACCACATACAAGAAAAACAAAAGATGAATTAGTATTGGAATGTAATGATACCATGGCAATCTAAAATTATCATTTTTAGAAAATGACAATCTTCTAAAATATATATAACATAATGGTCCAAAAATAAAAATAATACCATCCACAAATATGGTCCATTGAAACAATACAGGGGTCAAATACCTGTAATACACCATTCTACCCAACAGCATCAGCACAGACAGCATCAAAATGATTGATAACATCTTGTTTGCAGATCTATTCTTGTTTTTAATACTTTGCAAAGTAATAGCAAGAAAGATTCCCTGACTAATACCTAAAAAAAGAATAAGATCAATTAGCTCAAAAGACTGCATCAAAAAGTAAATTAGTTTTTAGACAAACATGGTATTAGGAGTAAACATATCTACAATAGTATTATGACTAAATAACAAAAAAGAATTTCACTCCACTTAGACATATAATTATAGCCCCTTCAGGCTGTATCATATTTGATTCTAAATATATAAAGAATTATCCCTTCCTCTTTATTTTTAACTCCTTTATCTGACACGACAGAAATCTCACACATTCTGATATTTACAGGTAAAATGCTACATAATCACACAGTAGATTTTGACTGATACAGCTGAAAAAATAGGTGTTTTTTGACGAAAACGCCCCCCTATTCTTAAAGACAATTAATACATCTTTACACTATACAAACAACAACTACTAATTATGAGAAACACACTACTTATTTTTATTTTTATGATCCTATCAGGGTCATTATTTGCACAAAATTCTGCACCATCATCTCATCTAAGAGCTAATGACAATGCTTCTGGTGATATCCTTATGAAAACTGTACGATCTACCATTACAACTGATGCCACCTATTATTCTACAATGGGATGGAATGCTGGTAGCGAAGGAGGTGCCTATTGCGGATTTCAGGATTCTCCTGATAAAGGGCATACCTTTATTTATTCGATTTGGGATCCTAGTAACGGGCAGACCATTACTGCTGACTATGTTGGTTCTGGTACGGTTGTCGAAAATTTTGGTGGAGAAGGAACGGGATTAAAATCCATGAATAACACTATTGGCTGGAGTCTAAATGAGTGGAATACCGTGGTAACACGCCGTTGGGATGTAGGATCTCACACTTTTTTTGGTTTTTGGATTCGCAGAGGTTCTCAAAACAAATGGTATCATATGGTAACAATGAATTACCCGGTAGCCGGAGTTACCTTTAACGGAAGTACAAATGCTTTTTTAGAAGATTGGTTAAGTACCGGGTCTAATAAAAGGCGATTCGAAATGAAAGATGGTTTTAAAAGAAAAACAAATGGAACCTGGTTACCAATGAGCCAAGGTACTTATAATAGAAATGATGAACCTAGGTCATCAAATTACACCAATGCAGTAGATGCTGGAGTAAGTAATGGGGTATATTTTATGCAGAGTGGAGGAAATACATCTCCAAGTTTTTCTGGCAATCCTCCTCTTACTTTTACCACTAGTACAAGTGCCACACCATCAAATCCCACAATTTCATTTTCTATACAATCTGTTTCTTCTTCTACTATTTCTTGGAGTGTACCCCTATCTTCAACACCGCAATTTCAATACACTATCAAAGTAAATGGTACTACGGTAAAATCAAAGATTGCTCCCGAAGCTAGATCTACCTCTATTTCTGCCGCTTCGGGAAGCACCGTAGAAGTTATACTAGAAGATATCCTAGGAAGAACAAGTAAAAAATCGGTTACTATTAATAGTACCACTCTAGCAAATGGTACTTATAAGATCACTTTTGAAAATAGCGGAAAAGCATTAACCGCCCAAGGAAACACTAATGGATCTAATATACAAATCAACGACTATAATGGTTCAAGTTTACAAAAATGGCAGGTTACCAATTTGGGCAATAGTGTTTACAAAATTACAAACGCCAATAGTGGAAAATCTATAGATGCTTTTGGGCAAAATAATGGTGATAATATAGGATCATATGTTTATCACGGGGGTTCAAACCAACAATGGAAGTTAAGTGCGCTTGGCACAAACATCTATAAAGTTATGGATTCTAGAAGTCAAAGATGTATAGATGCCTTTGGATCAAACAACGGATCAAATGTTGGTATTTATGAATATCATGGAGGTAACAACCAAAGATTGAAATTTACTTCTGTTTCGACTGCAAAAACTAAAAACACCTTACCTCCGTATTTTTCAACATACATAGACCATAAATCTGACATCTTGCATGTTAAACTAAGTAATACTATAGATAAAAAAGCAATGATAGATATATATACCATACAAGGGGTAAAGGTTATTAGTACAGAAATCCCAACAAAAACTGAATTTCAAATTAATACTTCTGATTTGTCAAAAGGCATATACATCCTTAAATCAGCAAGTCTAATAAAGAAGTTTGTAGTTAAATAGATAAACTGCCTCAAAGTAAAGCTGACGAGACATATGACAAAGTACTGCTTTACTTAATGAATCAAGAGACAAGATTAATTCTTGTAGTGCTCCCTCACATCTATTCTTGGTTCTTGAGGCAGCTTTATATCGACTCCTTTGAATAGAGCTTAGAGAGTTTTTTTTGAGTAACGGAGCCCTAAAAAGCTCCGTTATTTTTTTAACTTCTTTATCCCACATAGGTCGTACTTTACTTGCAACAGACTAAATACGCACATCAAAAGTGGTAGAATGCATTCTCTAAGTGTTCTATCTTGGTTCCAATTTTGTTTTTAACGATTGCTATAATATCAAAACGCACTTCTGCATCCAGGTCATGTTCAGTAACATAATGATGAACTGCTTTTACCAATGACTGTATCTGTTTTGGTTTTACAAAATCCTGAGGGTTTCCAAACTCTGGGGTACTTCTAGTCTTCACTTCTACTGCGACAATAGTGTTTTCTTTTTGGGCAATGATATCAACTTCAGACTTTAGGTATCTATAATTTCTTTCCAAAATATGATATCCTTTTTCGACAAGAAAATCAACTGCTAGTTTCTCTCCTTTTTTACCAAGAGTATTATGTTCTGCCATAGTTATATATATTCTAATGTAACTTGATCTTGAGCAACATTCATGGCTACCTTTGCACCAAGAATCACCGCTCTATTATCTTCAATATGCCCCAAAGGAAATTTAAACACCACAGGAAAATCATACTCTGCCACGCTATCCAAAATGATTCTCTTTACTTTCTTACCAAAAGGAATATTATTGTCATGCATTTTAGTCATTCCACCAACAATCAAACCTGATAATTTATCAAAATACCCATTGCGTTTAAGGTTTTGTAACATCCTATCGATATGATAAAGATATTCATCTAAATCTTCAATGCACAAAATTTTACCTGTAGTATCTAATGAAGAAGCTGAACCGCAAAGTGAGTATAAAATAGATAAATTACCTCCTATTAACTGTCCTTCGCAATTTCCCATAATATTCTTTTTTGAAGAAGGAACTATATACATCTGTTCTTTTCCAAAAATGATTTCTTTAAGAGAATCTATGGATTCTTTAGTCCCTTTATAAATATCTATTGGCATAGGCGCATGTATTGAGCAGATTCCCATATTATGAATATGCGAATGCAGTACCGTAATATCAGAATATCCTATTATCCATTTTGGTTTTTTTATAAAACCGGAGAAATCAATCTGATCAATAATCCTAACAGTACCATAGCCTCCACGAGCACACCATATTGCTTTTATTTCTTTATCATCCAGCATCTCCTGAAAATCTAATGTTCTTTCCTGATCAGATCCTGCAAATTGGTTGTTTTCTTTTCCGATTGTTGATCCAATTACAGGTTCAAGCCCCCATTTTTTTAGTAAATAAACAGCTTCTCTTACTTCTTTTTCATTTATTTTTCTGGCAGTAGAAACTATTGCAATTTTATCCCCTTTGGTCACAAAGTCAGGTTTTAACATTTTTTTTATGATTTTTTTATTTTTTAGATACTAATTAACAAATACTTTCGTTATAATCTATTATAGTGTATAGAAATTTGTCCCTTCTACTCTACTTAATAAACCTTATTGCCTATGTTGTCAGATACTACATGTAATCTTGCTGCTTTAGCAGAATACGTGCCTACTCCAGATAATCCCTGGAATGTAAGTAAAATAAACCACTTATACCGCAGGGTTGCTTTTGGAGCTTCAAAAGCCGAAGTACTAGCTGCTTTAGCTCAGAATGATCCTTCTGCGTTGGTTGACCAGCTCATTAACGATGCTATTGCTTTAAACGTTACACCTCCACCGATATGGGGTTTTTGGAACGGAGATCAATTTGATAATGCACCTTTAGAAGTCTCTGAATATAGACAAGAAGGAAAAAATCAAATGGTCACTGATTTGCTTAAAAACAAAGTACGAGAACGTCTCACACTATTCTGGAGTAATCATTTTGTTACCGAAGATGATACTTATCGTAGCCCTGCATATCAATCTCAATACTACAACCTTCTACAAATGCATGCGTTGGGTAATTTTAGAGATTTTGTGTATGATATTGGGATATCCAACGCCATGTTGGTATATCTTAATGGTGATGAAAATGTAAGTGATAGACCTAACGAAAATTATGCTAGAGAACTTTATGAATTATTTACACTTGGTGTAGATAATGGATATACAGAAGATGATATACAGGAAACTGCCAAAGCTCTAACAGGTTATGTGAATACCAATAGTATTTCATGGGGAGATATCCTTTTTGATCCTGGAGAATTTAGTAATGAAACAAAGAATATTTTTGGGCAGACGGGTAACTGGGGGTATGACGATGTGATTAACATTTTGTTTCAACAAAGAAGCAATGAGGTTGCTACGTTTATATGCGGAAAACTATACACCTATTTTGTAAGCCCAACTTGTAGTGATGCTATCGTAGCACAGATGGCTCAAACTTTTATAACAAGTGGTTATAGTATCGAAGCCGTGCTCAGACAACTTTTTAAAAGCGAACATTTTTTCAACATAGAAGCCATTGGGACTATTATCAAAAGCCCATGTGATTTAACCTTAAGTTTTTTTAATGAACTGGGATTCGCCTTACCGGGAGGTATCGATCATATCAATTTCTTTGTAAACGCAACCAGAACACTGGGGCAGGACGTATTAAACCCCGTAGATGTTGAAGGCTGGCAAGGTGACGAGGATTGGATTAGCCCTGACCTATTACTTGGTAGATGGGAAAGTATTCGATACATTTTAGGGCAAACTTGGAGTCATAACCAAAGTCAATTTGGTGATTTTATTATAGGAATGCCCATTGGTGAGCCTGGAGATGGAAATCTGGATGTTACCGTAGATGATGTAAATTTTGTGGTACAAACCATTCTTAATTATTTTTTCCCTAGAGGAATTAACGACACGGTTACTTTTGCAGAGGCGCTGGGGGTTTTCAAAATTGACGGTATTCCCGACAATTATTTCGAAGACGGAACCTGGACTCTCGGTTATCCCGAGTTACCACAACAATTTGCTGCACTGCTAAATTATATAGCAGAAATCCCAGAATTCCAACTTAAATAAAAACTCTATGTGCGAAAATAATCACACCAAAAACATAAAAAAAGAAGGTTCTTGTAATACAGAGGATCATATAAAATGGAATAGAAGATCCTTTCTTCAGGCCTTAGGTCTAGTAGGTGGAGGGTCTATGATGCTAGCCAATACACCTTTATCGGTTTCACGACCATCGCCATTATCTATAGCGCTTAGTCAATCTACAAACGAAAACATTTTAATTCTATGTCGATTAAGTGGTGGTAACGATGGTTTTAATACCATTATCCCAGTTTATGACTATGATATTTATGCCAATGCCAGACCTCTCATAAAAATTCCTCCAAGTGAGTTTATAACACTCAATGATGATTATGCGATGCCAAAACCCATGAACAAACTCGAAAGTGTTTGGGGTGATGGTCAAATGAAAGTTGTACACGGTGTGGGATATGAAGACTCTTCTTTATCTCATTTCAAAGGATCAGACATCTACGCCAACACCAATTTGCTCGAAGAAGACAGAACTGGATTTATGGGTAGGTATTTTCAGGAGATTTATCCAGATTATATTTTTAACCCTCCGGCAAGCCCTCCTTCGATCCAAATCGGAAGTATCGGTAATTTAATTTTCAAAGGTCCCGAAAATGACTTTTCTTTTGCTGTTTCTGACCCTACTAGGCTATTACAAATCGCCGAAAATGGAACTTCTTACAATATCGATGGCTTAGGAGACTGTACTTATGATGATAAAGTAAGACACCTAAGAGAGGTTACCAATACAACATTTACATATGCAGATGTTATTAGTGCTGCTTATGAAAGATCGGGACCTACAGATTTTAGTGGTTATCTCGATGATAGCTTAGGAAGGCAACTAAGTATTATTTCAAGATTAATAAAAGGAGGATTAGGAACCAAAGTGTATCTGGTAACACTAGGTGGTTTTGACACTCATAATAACCAAACACAAAGACATCAGGAGTTACTTAATTCATTTTCTGAAGCCATTAGTACTTTTTACAAAGACCTTACTGCGGCAGGATGGGATGACAAAGTATTAACTATGACCATGTCAGAATTTGGACGAAGATTTAAAGAAAATGGATCTCTGGGAACAGATCATGGTACTGCTGCTCCAACTATGTTTTTTGGTTCTGCACTAAACGGAAGTGGCTTTGCAGGAGAACACCCAGATTTATCCAATCTAACCAGAGGTGGTAATGTGTTCAACACTACTGATTTTAGACAAGTCTATGCTACAGTTATGAAAGATTGGTTATGTATTGATGAAAACACGGTAGGACGAGTGCTACTAGGAAGTTCTTTTGAGTCGTTAGATTTAGGTTTTAACTGCTCTGGTATTAATCCTAATATACCAACTGATGGTGAAGGCATAGCTCATATTGTAACCTATAGTGATAATCAAACATATATTAACATAGCAAATCCTGAGACAACTCATGTAGATATTGCATTGTATAATGTAATAGGGCAAAAAGTAGCCACATTGAGAAATGAGATTCTTATGGAAGGACAACATGTTATTGATGTAAAACAATCTGCCAATACAAGACTAAGTACAGGCCCCTATGTATATCAGATTCAAACCAATAGTGGCAACTATAGCAAATCAATTTTAATCTCATAAAACATACTTATAGCACCACTGTAATCATTCAAAATAATTGGATGATGCAGTGGTCATATTTTGCAAGTGTTTTTATTACCTTTGTGCCTTATTTTTAAGCATTATGAGCACAGAGGGAAGATATACAATTACAGCAGCTTTACCATATACCAATGGACCTATTCATATAGGTCATCTGGCAGGGGTTTATGTACCCGCAGATATTTATTCGCGATACCTTAGAATGACTGGCAATGATGTTGCCTTTATTTGTGGTAGTGATGAGCATGGTGCTGCTATCCCTATGCGTGCCAAAAAAGAAGGCGTTTCTCCTCAGGTTATTATTGATAAATACCATGCCATCATAAAGAAGTCCTTTAATGACTTCGGAATTTCATTTGACAATTACTCCAGAACCTCTGCTCCTATTCATCATGAAACGGCTTCAGAGTTTTTTAAAAAATTATATGACGATGATAAATTTATAGAAGAAACATCAAAGCAACTGTTCGACCCTGAAGCTGAGCAATTCCTTGCAGATCGATTTGTCACAGGAACATGCCCAAAATGTGGTCATGAAGAAGCCTATGGAGATCAGTGCGAAAATTGTGGCAGCACACTTAATGCCACGGATCTTATCAACCCTAAATCAACAATTTCTGGCGCAGAACCAATCTTGAAGCAAACCAAGCATTGGTTCTTACCTCTGGATCAGTATGATGAATTCCTAAAAGAATGGGTACTCGTAGGTCATAAAAAGGATTGGAAAGCAAATGTATATGGGCAGATTAAATCCTGGCTTGATGATGGTCTTCGTCCTAGAGCAGTAACTCGTGATCTGGACTGGGGTATTCCGGTGCCTGTAGAGGGTGCAGAAGGAAAAGTATTATATGTATGGTTTGATGCCCCTATTGGATACATTTCCTCTACCAAAGAATGGGCTACACGAGAAGGAAAAGACTGGGAACCTTATTGGAAAGACAAAAACACTAAACTTGTTCATTTTATAGGAAAAGACAACATTGTTTTTCATTGTATCATTTTTCCAAGTATGCTAAAGGCCGAAGGAAGTTACATACTACCCGAAAATGTTCCTGCTAACGAATTTCTGAATCTAGAAGGTAATAAGTTATCTACTTCAAAAAACTGGGCGGTCTGGTTACATGAATATCTTGAAGAATTCCCTGACAAGCAGGATGTATTGCGATATGCATTAACCGCTAATGCCCCAGAGACCAAGGATAATGATTTTACCTGGAAAGATTTTCAGGCACGTAATAATAATGAATTAGTAGCTGTTTTTGGAAACTTTATCAATCGAGTAGTCGTACTCACTAATAAATATTATAACGGTATAGTTCCTACACCTGCTGCCTTTTCTGAGGTTGACAAGCAAACTCTAGCAGAACTCAAAGCTTATCCCGCGGTAATCTCAAGCTCTATTGAGCGATATAGATTTAGAGAAGCCAGTCAGGAACTTCTTAATGTTGCTCGATTAGGAAATAAATATTTAGCAGACGAGGAGCCATGGAAATTGATTAAAACAGACGAAGAACGTACCCAAACTATAATGTATGTAGCACTGCAAATTGCGGGAGCCTTAGCTACATTATCAGAGCCGTTCTTGCCTTTTACCAGTGGTAAATTAAAAACTATTCTGAATCTTTCTTCATCAGAAGTAGCATCTACCTGGAATGACATTTCTACAAAAGAGATTTTAATTCCTACGGGACATCAAATTGAAAAAGGAGAGCTATTGTTTTCTAAAATTGAAGATGCTGAAATCCAAAAACAACTAGAAAAACTAGAAGCGACAAAGAAAGCAAATGAGGCAGAAAATAAAGAAATAGAACCACAAAAAGATATTGCCGCATTTGAAGATTTCACTAAACTAGATATTCGTATTGGAACGATCATTGAAGCCGAAAAGATGCCTAAAGCCAAGAAACTTCTTGTACTTAAGGTAGATACAGGGATCAATATAAGAACGATCGTTTCGGGGATTGCAGAGCATTTTAGCCCAGAAGACATTGTAGGAAAAAAGGTAACTGTATTTGTGAATCTTGCTCCAAGAAAATTACGTGGCGTAGAAAGCGAAGGAATGATTTTAATGACCGAAACACCTGAAGGAAAGCTAGTATTCCTAAATCCTGATGAAGATGGGGTGGATCCTGGGGCTGTGGTTAATTAAGATTCTATTTTAACTCTTTTTTTGAAAAGTACATTTTATTATTTTTTTTACAATAAAATAAATCTGCGAAGATTGGGTAACATTTTAGTTAGTTCTAACATATACTAATAATGATCCTAATAAAAACCTGAAATATCACTAAAATAAGTATAATTATTCTTTACAAAGGAAAAGTCATATACCATTGACCCCATAACAAGAATAAAATTGTATGAAGGTTTTAGCTAATATTAAAAAAATGTTTACTTATGAAAAAGTTGTTGCTATTTTGCTTCCTAGGAGGTATATTATTTAATTGCTCAAGTGATGATGATTCTAACATCCAATATACTATAATTCCAGACCCAAAGTTTGAGCTTGCTTTGTCACAATATGATGATATATCTAATGACGGAAAAGTTCCCACGAATGAGATTAATAGACTAAAAACATTAGACCTATCCTCAAAGGGTATAACATCACTAACTGGAATCAAACACTTTACTGAACTAAATGTGTTAATCTGTGCTAACAATTTACTAACAAAAATAGATATCTCCTCTAATCAAAAAATCAAGGAACTAGATCTATCAAACAATCCTATAATTAGTATTGATGTTTCAAAAAATACAGGTCTTAAAAAAATAACTTGTTCAAAAACTAGTATTAATGTTTTAGATTTAAAAAACAACAACCAGTTATTAAGCTTGGTAGCCCTCAATAACAACAAACTTACCTCTATCGATCTTAGAAACAACGCCAACTCTTTTTTATCAGAAATGCACGTTAATTCTAACACCCTGTTAAGGTGTATTGCTGTTGATGACACTAACGCTCCCATTCTTTCAAGTTGGAGTAAAGATAATAGCGCACGTTACATTGCAGATGATTGTAATAATCTTCCTCCATTTGATTATACTAAAATCGTAGATCCAAACTTTGAGATTGCCCTATCCCAATATGATGACATTCCAAATGATAATCAAGTTCCAACTCAACTTATTAATACATTAACATCATTATTTATTGCCGATAAAAAAATTGAGGACCTCACAGGAATTGAGGACTTCGTAGCTCTCAAGTTTCTTGTATGCAGTCAAAATAAAATCAAAAGACTTAATCTTTCAAAGAACATAAACCTACAAGAATTACAATGCGGAAACAACTTACTTGAGCATCTAAATCTTGGGTCTATTTCATCTAATCTTCATCTTATTCACACAAAACCTAATCCAAACCTAAGTTGTATACAAGTTGACAATGTAGAAGAAGCATTATCCAAAAGTATGAATAATACAATTCCATGGGTGATCGAATCCCACACTATCTTCTCAGAAGATTGCAGTACCCCTGTAACATATACCTCTATACCTGACCTAAATTTTGAGAAAAAATTAGCCAATTACGACAATATTCCCGAAGACGGGAAAATACCAATGCATTATGCTAAATTAATAACAAATCTTATAATTGGAGCAGATGGGATAAGTCAAACAGGAATTAGCGAATATACTGGAATTGAATCATTTATTAATTTAAAACATTTCGAAACTTATAGAAATTTTAATCTTAAAAAATTAGATCTCTCAAACAATACAAATTTAGAAAAGTTAGTTTGTTACTCTAACCCTCAACTAGTTATAGTAAATATTAATAATAATTCTAATTTAACAGAACTACAGATTGATAGTGATAATAACATGTTATGCGTTCAAGTTGATAATGTAACAGATGCAAATAATAATGTGGATTGGAGCATTCCTTCTACAGCAACGTATTCAACAAACTGTCTATAAGAAACGCCTTTAATCATAAAGAATAACATTTTGTAAATAAAGCAAAAACTATATTACTAAACCCTAATCCAAATTGGCAAAATATTGAGATATGGATCAATTAATATTATTGCCTTGTTAACACACTCATTCTTGTATGAAAAAAATCATCGTCCTACTTCTACTTTCTTTTTCTATTACCTCAATTTTTTCGCAGGAAAAAGTTTTCGAAATTGATAACGCATTTTTAAAACCAAATAGTAACAGAAATGAAACTTTTGCTTTACCGGATCAAAAGAATGAGGATTTGATGTTAATTCTAGCTGAAAGAAAATCCGTGCAAGGAATCTTAATGGACAGTTTGTATCAAGAAAAAGCTAGAATAAAAGGAGAGCCATTACCTGCAAAATACAGGCATCTTTTGGGGTATCAGATTAAGGAAAACACATACTCTATACTTTTCACAAATTACAACGAGTCTAAATTCGGGGTTTTACAATTTAATATTAAAAACAAAAAGGTCTCTGAGAAAAAACTGGATTTTAAGTTAAAAAAAGAATTGCTTATTGATGGCATTGTTTACAATAACGAAATCTATTTGTTTTCAATAACCAAAAGGTCTTCTCTTCTTAATATTTATAAATTTGACACGAGCTTTAACCCACAAAGACACACCTTATCTTTAAAGGAGGTAGAATTTCCAAGAATTCCTGGATCTTCAATCATATCTACAGTCTACTCCCTTCTTACCAGAAATAACAACTCATATAGTGATTACATTCAGGGAGTTACCAAAATAGAATCTAAAAATCCAAACGTAATAGAAACAACATCCGAGAAAATAAAAATTTATCAAATAGATAATAAGGTTATTTTTAGCTTTGACAATAACCCCAGTAAAACGGATTTAGTCTATATCAACTTAGACACTTTTAAGATGTTATACAAATTCTATAATAAAGTATCAACGGAAAGAAAGGTGTACAAAAAAAATAACTCCTATTTATTCGATAGTAAACTCTTCCAAATAGCCAGTTCTAGTAAGATAATGAATTTTAAAATTATTGATCTTGAAACTGACACAACTATTAGAGATTATACCATAGAAAAAGAAGACTCAATCCTTTTTAAAAACTCTTCAATAATCCAAGAAAAAATTGGTATTGGCTCCTTTGGTGTTAAAATTGATAATACTAGAGAACTAAAAAAAACTTCTCAGTTTTTGAAGAAGATTTCATTTGCTAATCTTGGAATCTCAGTGTATAAAACAAATGATTTATACTCTGTTGTCCTAGGAGGTACAAAAGAATACAATCCAACTACAGGTATGGCAATTGCTGCTGGAGTTATTGGAGGAGTTCCACTAGGAGCAGGAGTGGTAGCTGTTAACCCTACACCAACATTTACTCATTTTAATCCTACGTACTATAATTATTACTCCTATAGCGCCACTAAATCCATCTACATCAATTGTCTTTTTGATCAAGATTTTGAACATGTCGAGGGCGAAATCCCGCTTAATAAATTTGATATAATTAATGATTTTGAAGATTCTTTAGAAAATCCCAGAGCAGTAAACATTTTTACTCACAATAATAAACTCCATTACAATTTCTTAAACGCAAAAGAAGGTAAGCTTTTATTATTTAAATTTGAAGAATAACTACTGATTAATGCTCAAAATAGCATACCATCCAATCTATACACATCCTTTGCCCGAAAGGCACAGATTCCCAATGATCAAATATGAATTGTTACCCAAACAGTTACTTCATGAAGGCACTTGTATAGAAGAGAACTTCTTTACACCTCAAATCCCAGATATAGCTCCCATTCTAGCAGTTCATACCCAAAGTTATTACAAAAGTCTTCGTGAACTATCGTTAGACGCCAAATCAGTAAGAAAAATAGGCTTTCCCTTATCAAAAGAACTTGTTGATCGCGAAGTGATTATTGCAGACGGCACCATTAAAGCTTCAGAATATGCATTAAAATACGGTATTGCAATGAATATTGCAGGTGGTACCCATCATGCATACACTAACCGTGGAGAGGCCTTTTGTCTGCTAAATGATCAGGCTATCGGCGCACGACATCTTTTACGGCAAGGTTTAGCAAAAAAGATATTGATCATCGATCTTGATGTGCATCAAGGCAACGGAACTGCAGAAATTTTTAAAGACCAGAATACAGTCTTTACCTTCTCTATGCATGGAGCAAATAATTACCCTTTCAAAAAAGAAAAATCGAACCTAGATATTGAACTTGCTAATCATACTGAAGATCAAGAATATCTGAACATCCTAAAAGAGACACTTCCTCGGCTCGTTAAAGATCAAAAACCCGATTTTATATATTACTTATCAGGTGTAGACGTATTAGGTACTGATAAATTAGGGAAACTTGGATGTACAATAGCCGGTTGTGAAGAAAGAGATCGTTTTGTGCTACAAACAGCAAAAGATCAGAATATACCCATAATGTGTTCTATGGGAGGTGGCTACTCTCCAGATATCAAAATTATTATAGATGCACATGCCAATACCTTTAGATTAGCCCAGGATATTTTCTTTTAACATTTGATGTTAATCATTTGTAAACGGATAATATTGTATCTTTCATACATCTAACGTCAAATTAAACAATAAAGCAGTAGTTAATGCAAAAAGAATGCCCGGTATGTAGTGATAAAATCGTTGGTAGAGCAGATAAAAGGTTCTGTAGTGATTACTGCCGTAATGCATACAACAATCAACTCAATAAGGATAGTAAAAACCTAATACGCAATATCAACAACCTATTACGTAAAAACTATCGTATTCTTGAAGAACTAAATCCAAAAGGAAAAACAAAAACTACCAAAACCAAATTAATGGCAAAGGGTTTTGACTTTCAACATTTCACCAGTATATATGTAACCAAAACAGGCAATACCTATTATTTTATATATGACCAGGGATATCTCAAACTAGAGAATGACTTCTATGCAGTTGTAAAAAGAGATTAGCAGAACTTCTTAGACACGCACAAAGATTAAACTAAATCTTACTTAAAAATGGGAAAAATAGTATCAGAAATTAACTCAGACTTAAAAGCATTTATTGAAAATCAAAAGATTTTCTTCGTAGGAACAGCAGCTACTGAAGGACAAGTCAATATATCCCCTAAAGGAATGGATACATTTCGGGTACTGGAGGCTAATAAGGTAGTTTGGCTCAACCTAACAGGAAGTGGAAATGAAACAGCAGCTCATCTTCTAAAAAACAATAGAATGACCATTCTATTTTGTGCTTTTGAAGGAAAACCCATGATATTACGACTTTATGGTAAAGCCAGCATATTTCATCAACGAGATAAAGAATACCAGAACTATATTGATTTGTTTCCAAAAATTACTGGCTCTCGACAAATTATAGAAATGCAAGTAGACATGGTACAAACATCTTGTGGATACGCAGTACCTTTTATGGATTTTAAAGAAGAAAGAATACAACTAAAGTCATGGTCAGAAAAACAGGGAGAAGAGCGTTTAGAAAATTACCGGAAGGAGAAAAATGCTCTTAGTATTGATGGTTTTGAAACAAAAATAGTGGACTCTCCTAACCATAACTAAGAGAGCCTATTTATTTAAAGATGGACACTTTTACACATCTCTCCAGTGTTGGCTATTCATTTTTAATGCCGCTTTCATCACATCCTTTTGACTTATTTGTCCAACCAATTTACCATCTTCCAAAATTGGAAAACGCCTCCTTTTGGTCTGAATAAACTTATTTGCAGCATCAAAAATATTCAAATTACCATCAATAGTTTCTACATCCTTAACCATAAATTTTTCTACTCTGGCATCTTCAATAGGCATATTATAATAACGGCTTTCATTTAGTTGCTTTATACAATCTCCTTCAGATATAATACCCAGTAATTGGTTATTATTATCAACTACAGGTCCTCCTGATATTTTATGCTTTACTAAAGTCTCTATAACCTCCATAACCGACTGAGTGGGACTAAATGTTATCAAGTCTTTTGTCATATAATCCGAAACCTTTATTGGTGTCTCATCCTGCTTCTTTGTCTTGGAGCGAGCTCCCTGAAAACTGATTATTCCCATAATATTTAGCAATTTAGTGATTCTTAAATATAATGATTTACAATAACTTATTCAAGCAAGACTCTTACTTTTATTCAATTAAAGTCCTATTTTTATACTTTAATAAGTATCATTTTTGATTGTTGGTTGCAACCAGCAATTGTCATTTTGGAAAGGATCTGTTTAATAATTGTAGCTTATTTCTTACCTTTAACCTAAACCAATACACACATATGCGAAAGTTTCCCTCACTGCTTACGTTTCTTCTTATTATAGCCTCATTATTATATACATTTTACAGCAGCAAACCACAACGAATCACTGATCTCGAAACGCCAAAACAAGAGTTTTCCACATTTCGAGCATTAGAACATGTAAAAAATATCTCTAAAGAATCTCATTATGTAGGTAGTCTGGCACACGAGGATGTCAGAACATACATTCTCAATGAGTTTAAAAAATTAGGGTTGCAACCTGAGGTACAAGAAGGTATTTCTGTGTCCAAAAGTGGAGCCATTAGCAAACCACAAAATATTATTGCTAAAATCAAAGGTAGTACTAATGCAAAATCCTTAGTACTTATGTCTCACTACGACAGTTCACCGCATTCCTCTTATGGTGCCAGTGATGCAGGAAGTGGTGTCGCTACTATTATTGAAGGAATAAGAGCATATTTAGCTACCAATAAAGTTCCTAAAAATGATATTATTATTTGCATAACCGATGGAGAAGAACTAGGTCTTAATGGTGCCGATTTATTTGTAAAAAACCATTCTTGGGCAAAAAATGTCGGACTTACGCTTAATTTTGAAGCTAGAGGAAGTGGAGGTAATTCTTATATGCTTATTGAGACCAATGGGAAAAATGGGAAAATGATTGAGGAATTCTCTAAATCGGGAGTGAAATACCCGGTTACTAATTCTTTAGCATACAGCATATATAAAATGCTTCCTAACGACACTGATCTTACAGTTCTAAGAGAACAAGGAGACATTGATGGGTTTAATTTTGCTTTTATAGATGATCATTTTGATTATCACACAGCAAATGATACTTGGCAAAACCTGGACCTAAATACACTACAACACCAAGGTAGTTATCTTATGCCCCTACTCACACATTTCTCTAACATAGATCTAAATAATCTTAAATCTGATCAGGATTACATATACTTCAATGCTCCCATTTTTAACCTTATTAAATACCCGTTTAGCTGGATATATTCCTTATTAATTATTACAATTATCCTATTTATAGTATTAATTCTTTTTGGAAAATTTGCTTATCAAATTAATTTTAAAGAAGTCATTACAGGCTTTGGTGCTTTTCTTTTATGTCTTGTACTTGCAGGAGGACTAACTTTCGGAAGTTGGCAATTACTTAATATTATCTACCCTCATTATAGTGAGATACAACATGGATTTACTTATAATGGATATCAATACATTGCGGTTTTTGTTCTATTATCTACGGGAATTTGCTTTAAAGTATATGCCAAATTTAATAAAAGTAAAAACCAAGCAAGCTTATTAATAGCCCCTTTATCTATATGGTTAGTTATTTGCACCATGGCAGCCCTATACCTCAAAGGTGCTAGTTACTTTATAATAATTGTAGTATTTGGGTTAATATCTTTATTTGTATTGATAAGACAAAAAAGACCTAATTCACTATTAATGGTTCTATTGGCTTTGCCAGCTATCTTTATCCTGTCTCCTTTTATTGCATCTTTCCCTGTAGCACTTGGCTTGAAGATTCTTTTTGTATCCTCTGTATTAACAGTTTTATTATTTGGTGCGCTAGTGCCCGTATTTGGATTTTATAAAAGGAAAAGTTTATATGGTAACTTTTGTTTTTTGCTAAGTCTAGTTTTTCTAATTGCTGCACATATAAAATCGGATTTTGCAGAGAAACGACAAAAACCCAACAGTTTAGTTTACATACTAGATACAGACCAAAATAAAGCCGTTTGGGCTACTTATGATCATACTCTTGATTCCTGGAATAAAAACTACATCAATCCAGAAGAAAACATTGCAGAAACCTACAACACTAATACCCTATACAGCAAATACCGAAGACCATTCGCTTATGCCAATCAAGCACCTATTAAAAACATTCAACAACCTAGATTAGATATTAGTAAAGATACAATTATAGGTAATCTACGATACCTCGATCTATGTATTGCTCCTCAACGAGATATCCAAAGAGTGGATTTGTATACAGAAACCTTATTTAATTTTAATACACTAAAAGCAAACGGAAAGACAGCTACTGATTTTGATTATTCTAACGATACTTACAATGCTTTTACAAAAAGGTGGAACCACAACCTGCTCACCTATCACGTGAGCAAAAATGAACCCTTAGAGTTGCAAATGGAATTTCATAAAGATTCATTGCCAAAATTTATCTTATACGAATCTTCTTACGACTTGCTAAAAAATGAACATTTCTCTATCCCAGTTAGAGAAAAATACATGATGCCAAAACCTTTTGTTATAAATGATGCTATAGTGATTAAAAAGAGTTTTGCTATTGAAGAATATCAAGAAAAGGAGGTTCGTACGGACACCATTAAATCTCTTGACAATGCCTCTGCCGCAATTCAAAGTAATTAACAAGATAAAGATAGGTTACACAAAGTTTTTTCTTTTAAAAACAAGAAACCTGCTTATGCCACACTTTGAAATAATCTTAACAACACAACAGCATCATTTTTAGAATTCAATAAATTAACATTAGTATCATCTAAAAAATTCTTCATGCATTTAGTTAATTAAACATTGTAACAAAACATTAACATATATATTAACAATTAAGAAATGAAAATCGCGTTGTTTTTTAAGTTTTACTAAAAACCGACCCCAAATTATGAATCGATTTTCTTTTTTATTAGGAATTCTTTTTAGTCTTCCTTTATCAAATGTCTATGCGCAAAATAGTGTAACCCCAAAATCTATTACATCTGAAACCACTTATGAAAACATTGGAATAGTATGGGCTATTGATGGCGACAACAACTTTGACAGCCAATTAACCATTGAGTATAAAGCATCCAATTCGTCAACATACTTACCAGCTTACCGTACTATGCGGGCGAACCCTAACAGCAATGTTGACGGAAGCTTACTTTCTTTAAATCATCACGCAGGATCAATTGTAGGGCTTTCTCCAGGTACAAGTTATGATATTAGACTAACACTTGCAGATCCAGATGGAGGCGGAAAAACAGAAATTATTACCGTAAAAACAAAATCCGAAATTCCCAGTGATTATACTGGAACGACCTATTATGTGATTCCAGGTACTGGTGGAGGAACCGGTACGCTTTCAGATCCATACCGTGGACTACAAGAGGCTGCAAACAATGCAGCACCAGGATCTGTTTTTCATCTGGCATCAGGAACTTATACCAATTTTACAATTACAGCTTCTGGAACTGCTGATGCTCCTATTGTTTTTACAGCAAATCTCTCAGAATCGGCTATAATTGATGGAGAAAACACTAATTCTGGAATTATCACCTTAGGATCTTTTAGTGATATTATACAACATATTGTAATAGAAAACATAACCATAAAAAATGGTAAATGGGGTATTGATGCCCAAAACACCCAATATGTAACTGTTAGGCACTGTACATTTAGAGATGTTGATTACGGGTATATTAATCGACGTGAAAATGGTCATGAACACGATCAAACAATATCAGATAATTATTTTTACGGGAGAACGGCGTGGCCAGTACCAACAGGGTCAATTCCTTCAGAAAGATGTATTGACCTAAGAGGGAATAGAAATGTCATACGATATAATTTGATTAGAAATTTTGGTGACGGCATCTCTACTGATGGTCTTCCATACAAAAAATCGTATGCACTAGATATTCATAACAACGATATTTCATACATAGGAGACGATATCATAGAAGTAGACGGAATGGTAGCAAACACCCGGATATGGAGAAATAAAGGTTCTAATGGTCGAATGGGAGTTAGTCTGGCACCTGTTTTTGGAGGTCCCTGTTATATATACCGAAATGAATTTAACAATATGGAAACCTCTACTTATAAAATGAATCGTAAGCCTGCCGGGCTTATTATCATTCATAACTCTGCAATCAAAGCAGGAAGAGGAACGACTTCGGATTCTGGATGGCATAATACAATTCTAAGAAACAACGTATTGATTTCTAGTCACTATGTTTTTGAAGAATATACCATACCAGCTACTTCACTAATAGAAGACTGGGATTATAATGCGTATTCTACAATTAGAAATGGAACATCTGGAGAACCATGGTTCAAATGGAATAATATCAAATATGCACAAATTTCAGATTTACGTAGTGGTAGCGGACTAGAAATGCATGGATTACAGTTTGACTATACTACTGCAATAGCGAATGTAAGTTTGCCTACTTCGTACGAAAATGGTGTAGTTCTAGGAAGTTATGACTTCTCCCTTTCTTCCTCTAGCCCTCTAATTGACAAGGGAGAAAATATACCCAACATTAATGATAATTTTGTTACAGACGGGTCGCCAGATATTGGTGCTTATGAATTCGGGCAACCATTACCTCATTATGGCCCTAGAACAGCCGTTCCAGATGATGTTACACCACCAATAATCACTCTAAAAGGAGATAATCCGCAGGTTATACAACAAGGCAATGGATACACAGAGCTTGGAGCAACTACCGATGACGGTAGTGAGATAGTCATAGACAGCTCTAGTTTTGAAGATCGTATAGGAGCCTATACCATTACGTACAACGCCACCGACAACTCAGGAAATTCTGCGTTAGAGGTCACAAGAACCGTCAATGTTGTAGATCAGGTTACACCACCAATAATTACTCTAAAAGGAGATAATCCACAGATTATACAACAAGGCGATGGATATACAGAGCTCGGAGCTACAACAAATGATGGTAGTGAGATTATCATAGACAGTTCTAATTTTGAAGATAGTATAGGAACCTATGCCATTACATACAATGCCACTGACAACTCTGGAAATCCTGCTTTAGAAGTTACCAGAACGGTAAATGTAGTAGATCAGGCTATTCCTCCTACTCCAATTACCGAAACTCCGTTTATGATTACCTATGACCCAGAAACTAATGTTCTGGATATTCAGACAGAGGAGGATATTCAAAAACTAAAAGTATATTGTTTTTCTGGCAAACAAGTAATAGAGTTATCTCCTAATCAAAAAGAGTTCGAGATAAATCTCGAAAACCTTGCAGATGGAGCTTATATCTTAAAAATTGATTACGCTAATCACAATAATACTTTCGAAACTAAAATCGTAAAGTTTTAGATTTTATCGTCTACGTCCAACTTTAGTAAAAAAACCAAATCATCCGTAATGATTTGGTTTTTTTTATTTCTTAAACCTTTATGGCGAAATCAAAACATTACAAATCGTCGTAAATGATTTAATATAATATCTTTCCTTTAGCCATTTCTCTTCCATAATGTCTATAATCCAAACTTGTATTAATCTCAGGATTTACACCTTCCTGAAACAACACAATGATATCAGATCCTCCAAACAGAAAATACCCAAACTCATCGCCTTTGAGGCATTGTCTATTTGGTGTAGCAATCATATTAACTGAAGAAACCTGACACATACCAATCGGAATCACTGCAACAATCCCCACATTACCATAATCAGAATTTGTAGTATCAATTGTGATTACACCTCTTGCCTGAGTAAATTCATACCCTCCCTGAGATTGATCCGGAGCATTAAATTGATTCTCTGTTATATGAACATCTAGGTACACAAGTCCCTGTATAGGATAACATTCTCGTATAAAACCAGCTACTGGAGTATGAAATCGATGATAAGAGTAGGGACCCAAAAAATAATGCACAAAAGTACCGTTAGCAAATGCATCCTTATACTGACTTCCTTCCAGTAGTTTTTCGACACTTGCATACTCATGAGTCTTTTTCATTTTTATTTTTGGGATTTTAGAATCAGCATCTATAGCATAGGTTTGCTTATAAGTACAATCTGCAGGACATGTTATAATTGTATTATCTGTTGGATTTTCTATTGGACGTAAACCAGGGTTTAGTTCTCTTGCAAAGAACTGATTAAACGTCAACCATCCACTAGGATTGTTAGGCTTTCCATCAACCATAGAATCTTCTACCCTATACTTCGGAGAATATTTGATAAATGATTCCAGAATTTCTTCATTAAAAGATTCTGTTGTATTCAGAAAACTTCCCCAATATTTGGCATACTCGACTAACCACTTACTGAACCATGGAATATTTTCTACTATGGTATTTCCATCATTTCCGACTCTTTGATCAATTAGCCAATAAAAATGGCATAACCTATCATACACTTCCTGGCTTTGCCCATCTTCAGGATTTTTCCAAGCCTTCTCTCCACTCTGTTGAGGTGCCCATTTACTAAAAGAATACAAATATTCTATATAATCATCTACATTTGTCGGCCAATCCAATGCAGCATATAAATCAGCATCTAGATTCTTTTTTGCAGAACTACTCGCTTTTTCTAATGATTCTATCAAAAGATCAAAGAAGTTACTATCAATTCTACATTTTTCGTTTAAAAATTCTATATGAACCTTTGATGATCCTATAGAAGCAGTTACATTTTCCATTTTTTAGGTTTTAAAAGATTAGTGAGTGAGTGGTTTTCTTACAAAAACATCAATGATTTGAAAACACATACTAATATACTGATTATCAACACACAGTACTCATTTTAAAATCATAAAAAACGAAGCTAATCTCATATTTTTTTTAAATCCAAAATCCAGAAATACTATAGACATATAAAACAAAAAACCGAAGCAACATATACTTCGGTTTTTTTATGTATTGAGAAAGGTTTTTATTATCCTTTTGTACTCGCTTTTAAGTATTCACGGTTCATACGAGCAATATTTTCCAAAGAAATTCCTTTAGGGCATTCTATTTCGCAAGCACCTGTATTTGTACAGTTACCGAACCCTTCTTCATCCATTTGATTTACCATTGCCAGCACTCGTTCTGTTGCTTCTACCTGTCCTTGTGGTAATAATGCAAACTGTGAAACTTTGGCTGAAGTAAACAACATTGCAGAAGCATTTTTACATGCTGCAACACATGCTCCACAACCAATACAGGTTGCTGCATCCATTGCCTCATCTGCATCTTTTTTGGGAATTGGGATTGCATTTGCATCCTGAGTATTACCAGAAGTATTTACAGATATATACCCTCCTGACTGTTGGATACGCTCAAAAGAAGAACGATCAACCATTAAATCTTTAACTACCGGAAATGCTTTAGCTCTAAATGGTTCTATATAAATGGTATCTCCATCCTTAAATTTACGCATATGTAACTGACAGGTTGTAACTAATCGGTCAGGTCCATGAGGTTCTCCATTAATTTGTAGCGAACAAGCACCACAAATACCTTCTCTACAGTCATGATCAAAAACTACAGGGTCTTCACCTTTATTAATCAGTTGCTCATTTAACACGTCTAACATTTCTAAGAAAGACATGTCTCCCTCAATTCCTTTTACTTGATAGTCTACTATCTTTCCTTGTGACTTGGCATCTTTTTGACGCCATATTTTTAGTGTAAGATTCATAGCTTTTTATTTATAAGAACGTGTTTTTAATTCAATGTTATCGAAGACAAGATCTTCTTTATGTAATTCGGCATCTTTAGGCTCTCCCTTATACTCCCAGGCGGCTACATACTTATAGTTTTTGTCATCTCTAAGGGCTTCTCCTTTTTGTTCTCCGGATTGTTCTACAGATTCTTCTCTAAAGTGTCCTCCACAAGATTCATTACGATGTAATGCATCTTTTGCAAATAACTCTCCTAATTCTAAGAAATCAGCTACTCTTCCAGCTTTTTCTAATTCAGGATTCATACTATCTGTAGTTCCTGGTACTTTAACATTTTTCCAGAAATCTGCACGCAATTCTGCTATTTCGCCTATTGCTTCTTTTAGATCTTTCTCGTTACGAGACATTCCACATTTATTCCACATGATCTTACCTAACTTCTTATGGTAATAATCCACAGAATGCTGCCCAGATCCGTTCATTAACTTCTCTATTCTTTCTTTTACTTCTTTTTCGGCTTGGTCAAACTCCGGGGTATCTGTTGGTATTTTTCCTGTACGAATATCATGAGACAAATAATCTCCAATTGTATATGGTAATACAAAATATCCATCTGCCAAACCTTGCATCAAAGCAGATGCTCCCAAACGATTTGCTCCATGGTCAGAGAAATTCGCTTCTCCTGCAGCATAACAACCCGGTACTGTAGTTTGTAAATTATAATCTACCCAAAGACCACCCATAGTGTAATGTACAGCCGGATAGATCATCATTGGTGTTATGTATGGATTTTCATCTACAATTTTCTCATACATTTGAAACAGGTTACCGTATTTACTTTCGATAACGCCTTCACCTAGTTTAGTAATTTCATCTTTAGAAGGGTTATGGATTCCAGAAGTCAATGCTTTTTCCTTTCCGTATCGTTGAATTGCAGATGCAAAATCAAGATAAACAGCTTCTCCTGTTTTATTAACTCCAAAACCAGCATCACAACGTTCTTTTGCAGCTCTAGAGGCTACATCTCGAGGTACCAGGTTACCAAATGCAGGATAACGACGCTCTAAGTAATAATCTCTCTCTTCTTCAGAAAGTTGTGTTGGTTTTAACTTACCTTCTCGTATTGCTACGGCATCTTCAATTCTTTTTGGTACCCATATACGACCATCATTACGAAGTGATTCAGACATCAACGTTAATTTAGACTGATGATCTCCCGAAACAGGTATACATGTAGGATGAATCTGCGTATAACAAGGATTTGCAAAGTAAGCTCCTCTTCTGTGCGCTCTCCATGCTGCCATCACATTACTTCCCATTGCATTAGTACTCAAAAAGAATACATTTCCATATCCTCCAGATGCTAATACTACGGCATGAGCAGAATGTCTTTCGATTTCTCCTGTAACCAAATTTCGAGCGATGATCCCTCTCGCTTTTCCGTCAACTTTAACCAAGTCTAGCATTTCATGACGGTTAAATGGCTGTATTTTCCCTCGATTAATCTGTCTATTCATAGCAGAATAGGCTCCCAGAAGTAATTGTTGCCCTGTTTGCCCTTTTGCATAAAATGTACGGGATACTAATACCCCACCAAAAGAACGATTATCTAATAATCCACCATATTCACGTGCAAAAGGTACTCCTTGTGCTACACATTGGTCGATTATATTTCCTGAAACTTCTGCTAATCTATATACGTTAGCCTCACGAGATCTATAATCTCCTCCTTTTACCGTATCATAAAATAATCGGTAATTAGAATCCCCATCTCCTTGATAGTTCTTTGCGGCATTAATACCTCCTTGCGCTGCGATTGAATGAGCCCTTCTAGGAGAATCAGAATAGCAAAAAGTTTTTACATTATATCCCAGTTCAGCCAATGAAGCAGCTGCACTTCCTCCTGCTAATCCTGTACCTACAACGATAATATCAATATTTCTCTTGTTGGCTGGATTAACCAGGTTAATTGTATTTTTATGTTTTGTCCACTTATCTGCCAGTGGACCTTCAGGTATTTTAGAATCTAAAATTGACATAATAGTGGTGTTTTTAATGAGTAAAATGAAGCACTAAAGCAACAATAACAAATCCTAGAGGAACTCCTATTGCAAAAACTTTAGCAAATTTGGTTGCTGCTACCGAGTACTTATTATTAAATCCTACAGATTGAAACGAAGATGCAAACCCATGCCACAAGTGCAATGCTAAAAACACAAACGAAACTACATATAGTCCTGTACGAATAGGACTCTCAAATTTATGAAGTAATTCTGTATAATATCGTGTAGGATCTTCTGGTGCAAACTCTATATATTTATGAACTATTTCTGGAACCCAAAAGTCATAAAAGTGAAGTCCCAAAAAGGCAAGAACTACTAATCCAGAATAAATCATATTTCTAGACATCCAAGAAGAATTAGCTCCTCCATTATATTTTGCATATTTAACAGCTCTGGCATTTCTGTTTTTGATCTCTAATACAAACCCCATTATAAAGTGAAAAACTACTCCAAAAATCAATACAGGCTGTAGTGCAAATTGCACTAACGGATTTGTACCCATAAAATGAGACAACTCGTTAAATGTATCTGCGCTGAAAATTGAAGTTAAATTGATGGTAAAGTGTTGTAATAAGAAAAAAACTAAGAAAAGTCCGGATAGTGCCATGGCTACTTTTCTAGCTATTGAAGATTTTATCAATCCACCCATTATATAAAAACGTTTAGTTAATTGGAAAACAAAAATAGGACTCACTACTGTTTTTGCCAAGCTTTAACTTGGGTTTGTTCCACTATTTATAATGAATATAAAAAAGGAATTAGCTTTGTTGAACATTACCCACTAAAACGTTTGAAATCAATAATCAACTTTAAACAAAAAACAGTGCCTTTTTTTACAAATATGCTAATTTTACATTATGCAAAATATCAATTCCAAACTTCCAGAGGTTTCTACCACCATATTTACGGTAATGAGTCAGCTCGCTTCTCAATACGAGGCGATTAATCTTTCTCAGGGTTTTCCTAATTTTGAGGTAAGTCCAGAACTTATTAATCTGGTCTCAACTGCCATGCAAAAAGGGTATAATCAATATGCCCCTATGCCAGGACTCTTGTCATTAAGAGAAGTAATCGCACAAAAAACGTATAGCCTCTACAATCGGGGATACCATCCCGAATCCGAAATCACGATTACCTCTGGTGCAACCCAAGCTATCTTTACTATTATTGCCACATTTATAAATCCAGGAGATGAGGTAATCATTTTTAAACCAGCATATGATTCTTATGAGCCTTCTATCAAATTGTTTGGAGGAACGATCGTTCCTATACAATTGTCTGCTCCAAGTTTTAAAGTGGATTGGCAGGAAGTAGCATCAAAAATCACTTCAAAAACCAAAATGGTGATTATCAATTCTCCTCACAACCCAAGTGGAAGCATTTTATCTAATGATGATATGCTTCAATTAGAAAAATTACTTAAGAATACAGATATTATCTTATTAAGTGATGAAGTGTATGAGCATATCGTCTTTGATGGACAACCCCATCAAAGTGCTGCATTATTTCCTGGTTTGGCAGAACGTGCGTTTATCACTGCTTCGTTTGGAAAAACTTTTCATATTACTGGATGGAAAACAGGATATTGTCTTGCACCTTCAGACCTTATGAAAGAATTTAGAAAAGTGCATCAGTTTAACATTTTTTGCAGTAATCACCCTACCCAATATGCATTGTCTGAATATATCAAAACTCCCGAAAATTATCTCTCGCTACCAGATTTATACCAAGCCAAACGCGATCTGTTTTTATCTTTGATTAAAGATTCTCGTTTTAAATTCACACCAGCTTCCGGAACTTACTTTCAGGTATTGAATTATTCTGATATTACTAATGAAGGTGATGTTGCTTTTGCCCAAAGACTAACAAAAGAATACAAAATAGCTTCAATTCCTGTTTCTGTCTTTAACTTGAATAATCAGGATGATAAAGTGCTTCGTTTTTGTTTTGCTAAAACAGAAGATACCTTGAAACGTGCAGCAGAAGTATTGTGTAGGATCTAATCAGAAATCAAATCGTAATTGTATAATCTCTACTTCTTCTCTTTCTTTTTTCTTTTCTGTACTTGTATTAAGGTTAGAGAGTGAAATCCCAAGCAATCGCACAGAATTTTTCATCTTCTCTTGATACAGAAGTTCCTTTGCTGTTTCTAATAAAATAGTAGCATCATTTATAAAATAAGGCAAGGTTTTACTTCTTGTTTGTAACGTAAAATCACTGTACTTAATCTTTAGTGTAACTGTTCTTCCGGCTACTTTACTTTTTTTAAGGCGCTTTTGCAACTCCTCGGCTATGCTTTCTAATCGCTCGAGCATATATATCTCTGAGGCGATATTCTCACTAAAAGTACGTTCTGCCGCCAACGATTTACGTTCACGATTTGGTTTTACCTCACTTAAATGAATTCCTCTTACAATACGGTAATAATGCCCTCCTGATTTGCCAAAGTTTTGAGTAAGAAACTCCTCTGATTTCGACTTTAAATCCTTACCTGTATAGATCCCCATCTGATACATTTTAGTCTTAGTAACCTTACCTACTCCATAGAATTTTTTGACATCCAGAGCTTCCAAAAACTCAATTACCTCTTCAGGATTAACAGTTTTTTGTCCATTAGGCTTATTATAATCGCTTGCAATTTTGGCGATAAACTTATTAATCGATATTCCTGCTGAAGCTGTGAGCCCAACTTCCTTAAAAATTTGTTGTCTAATTTCTTGTGCAATTAAGGTTGCACTAGGGTTTCCTTTTTTATTCTCGGTAACATCAAGATACGCTTCGTCTAGAGACAATGGCTCTACCAAATCCGTATACTGATGAAATATTTTTCTTATTTGAGAGGAGATTTCCTGATATCGATCAAATCTAGGCCGAACAAACGTCAGATCTGGACAAAGTTGTCTTGCTGTAAATCCAGGCATAGCCGATCGAACACCAAAAACACGAGCTTCATAACTGGCTGCACTAACTACACCCCGTTTCCCTCCTCCTCCTACAGCAAGAGGTTTGCCTTTGAGTTCTGGATTGTCCATCTGTTCTACAGAGGCATAAAACGCATCCATATCTACATGTATAATTTTCCTATATGTTTCCTGCCCTTCCACACTACAAAAATAATAGATAATTATAATACCTTTGAACTAGGTTAACCATCAAAGAATAGGAACAAAAAACAATCATGGTAGAAATAGAACGTAAATTCCTGGTTACTTCAGATACTTATAAGCATGAAGCTCATAAAAGTACACGTATTATTCAAGGCTATCTTAATTCTGATCCAGAACGTGCGGTACGTATTCGAATAAAAGGTGACATTGGTTTTTTAACCATCAAAGGAAAAAGTAATCAAGCAGGAACTTCTCGTTTTGAATGGGAAAAAGAAATTGAAGTTACTGAAGCTAAGGAACTTCTAAAACTATGTGAAAAAGGAATGATTGAAAAAGTACGGTACGAGATTTCTTCTGAAAACCATACTTATGAAGTTGATGAGTTTTTTGGAAAAAATAAGGGACTCATTGTGGC
The DNA here is from genome assembly GCF_002895435.1 of Aquimarina sediminis. Lineage (GTDB taxonomy): Bacteria > Bacteroidota > Bacteroidia > Flavobacteriales > Flavobacteriaceae > Aquimarina > Aquimarina sediminis. Next base: position 69,233 of record NZ_POYJ01000003.1, on the reverse strand, counting down.
CGAGATCGAATTAGATAATGAAAATGAAACATTCTTGAAACCTGATTGGCTAGGAAAAGAAGTTACTGGTGATCAAAAATACTACAACTCTCAACTTAGCAAAAAACCATATATGTTATGGTAAAAAAGTAATGCCATTAGGTGTTTAGCTTTAATTAACAAACTTTTAAAAAACCTTAACAAAAGAGTAACAGATTTGGTTAGTAAGACTCCTTTTTTGATTGCGTCTAAGCAATCTTATTATTAACCAAAATTATAATCATGTTACACAAATCTAAGAGTTCCCTACTTGGGATCTTATTGTTATTCACTCCTTTCTTTTTTGTTTTCTCACAGACTCCGGTAAATGGTTTCTATCCCAAGAAAAACACCTTTACGCTAGCTACCAGTTATGTATATAAAAGTTTTGACCAGTTTTACAGGGGAGAGCAACTTGCTGAAGGAAATCCTGCAGGTTTAGGAGAAATTTCATCATCAATTATATCTTTTTATGGTCAATATGCTTTTACAAACTGGTTATCATCCACAGTAACCCTGCCCTATATTAGTACTCAAAGTGAGGATGGAGTTCTAGATCCTATACAACAAGTTGATCAAATTGAAGGCGTACAAGATTTAGGAATTTATCTAAAATCAAAAATATTCGATAAGAAATTTGATGATTCTTCTAAGATATCTCTTGGAGGAACTACAGGTGTCACTTTTCCTATTGGAGATTATGATGGAGCAGGTGTATTATCTCTAGGAAATCAGGCAACGACTATAAATGGCGCTGCTATATTTCAATACAATACCCCATTTAACATCTTTAGTGAACTTCAATTAGGATATAGCATTCGCAACAGTGATAATTTTGATATTCCTGACGCTATGTTGTACAGTGCCAAAATCGGATATTATAATGAATTCCTTTATTTACATGCAAAGCTCGAAATGCAAAACTCTACATCTGGATATGATATTGGAACTGCCGAATTTGGAAATGCAGGAGGAGCTGCTATCTTGCCAGAAACTGAGGTAGATTTTACAAATTTGGCTTTTGATTTTTATGTGCCTGTCTACAAAGATACTATTGGTATTTCTGCGGGTTATGGCACTACTCTGGATGGTAGAAATTATAATAAAGAGTCGGGGTTCTCATTTGGACTGGTATATACGGTACGATAATATCATATTAAACAATCATCATCAAATACTATTATAGATTCGATGGTGATTGTATGACTAAAATTGAGCTCATACATTTTCTAATAAAAATTCTAATTGATCTTCATTAATCGGTTTAATTATGTAACCCGAAACTAACTCGTATTCTTTGGCTTTTTCTGCATCCGTTGGGTTATCAGACGATGAAAGGATATAAATAATAATATCTTTTTTTATTTCTGGAGTAATCGTAATGAATTCTTCCAAAAAGCCCCAACCATCCATAATAGGCATATTAATATCCAGCAAAATTAAATCTGGTAATTTCTCGATCTTTCCTATAGTTGATTTTATAAAATTAATACCTTCTTCTCCATTAGAAAACGTAAGTAACTTTTGATTAGGACTGAGTTTTTTTATTATTTTTCTTATAATAAATTGATGAATGTTATCGTCATCAATAAGACATAAAATATGGTTACCTTTAATCATATCACAATATTTATCGTAAATTTTGTTCCTTTGTTCAGCTCACTATCAACAGTTATTGTTCCCTTTAAGGCTTCAATCTGGGATTTAACAATAAAAAGACCTAGTCCTCTGGCATCACCATTATTATGAAAAGTTTTTCTAAACCCAAATACTTTGTCTTTATACTTTTTTAAATCAATACCTAGACCATTATCTTCAAATAAGAGCTGAATTCTATTATCAATTTTTTTTGAAGAAATTTGAATTTCAGGAACTCTTGCAGGTGATCTATATTTTAGAGAATTAGAAATAAGGTTTAGAAAAACACTGGTGATATATGCAATCGAATAAGAAATCTCATCTACTTCAAAGTTAGTAATAATCTTTGCACCAGTCTCCATAATTAATGCACTTAATTGTCTTTCTACTTTTGTGCATATTTCTTGAAGCGAAATGCTCTGAATAACCATATCTGTGGACTGATTAATCTGTACTACATTTATCAAATCCTTCATGGTATTATTCAAAATTTCGGCAGAATTTTTGATCATATCAATATACCCCATCTGCTCTTCATTAAGATTACTTTCTTCCAAAAACTTGGCAAGCATAAAAATATTAGCAACTGGAGACCTTAAGTTATGAGATGTGATATAAGCATAATCTTCTAATTGCTTATTTTTTGCCATTAATTCTTGTAAAGTAGCTTCAATTTTTTGCTCCTGTTTAATTGCATTTGTAATATTTCGAGCGATTCCAAACACCTCTCCAGTATGATCTAATGCAGTAGCGTTCCAATCCAACCAAACAACTTCTCCTTCTTTAGTGATGTACCTATTCCTAAAATTAAATATTGTAGTCCCATCAAATTGTTTTGCAGCTTCGGCAATAGTATCGTTCCGATCATCAGGATGAACAAATGTTAAGTAAGGATTATCCATTAATTCCTTTTCGCTATACCCCAAAGTTTTACTCCATTGGGGGTTTAACTTAGTAAAATAACCTTCCGGTTTAGAAATAGTAATTAAATCCTGGCTCAAATTAAACAAATCCTCTAATTGTCTATTTTTTAGTTTTAGTGCTATCAACTCTGCCTCTATCAAGGACTCTTCTGGCTCATGCTCAGTAACATTTTTTGCAATTAACAAGAATTCTCCTTCATAGTTAATCTTAGTCATGATCCACTCAAACCAAATGACATCGCCAACTTTACTAATAAGCCTTCCTTTTATAGGTCTAGAGCTGGGGTTTTGTATACAATTTTCTATCTCTTCACGAGTTCTATTTCTATCTTCATAATGAACCAAAGTCAAAAAAGGAATAGTTAATAGTTCTTTTGTAGTATACCCTAATAGAACCGACCATTGAGGGTTTGACTCAACAAAGTATCCTTTTTCATTAACAATAGTAATGAGATCATTATTCAACACTTTTTTTTTAATATACACAGAACTTGTTTTCATAATATTATTAGAATTACAGAATATTGACACACAACTTGCGTTATGAATAAACCTAATCTAGTGACAGGTTAATCCATTAAGTCTTTTTATTATTATGCTTGAACATTAAAAAGGAGGGCATATTAAACATAAGAATCAGATCATCATGATGTTTGTATTAAAGTTACTACAATTAAACCACATAAACAACTGAAAATCAACAATAAAAAAATAAAATTTATACGCAAAACCAATAACATTTCTGGTAATTATTATTATCTTTAAATTACTTTATCAAGAATTTGGGGTATGTGTTTTTTTTTAAATGATACAGAAATTACTCCATTTTTAATATCACAAAAAAATTCATTAAGCCCCAAAAAAACATGAAAAGAAAACAATATTATTTAAAATCCCTTATTGATTCTAAATATTGTATTCCTATTATCTGGATAATTGGTTTGGCTTTTTCAGTAGTTACATCTGGCTTTTATTATCAACTGGAGTCAAAAAAAATTGAGATAAAGTTCAAAAATGAAGTAAATCAGTTTGCCTCATCTTTGCATAGAGAATTTGAACTCAATCTAGAATCTCTCTACACACTAGCTACCCTCTTCAAATCAAATGAAGAGCCTGGCTATCAAAGATTTATTGAAGAATCCAAATCCATACGCAAAAGAAACCCTGGTTTCTTAGCCTTGGAGTGGATTCCGTGGGTCAAACATGAAATGAGGTCATTTTATGAAAAAAAACATCAACAAGAGTTTCCTGGTTTTAAATTTATAGAAAAAAACAGCACCAATAATTTGGTAAATGCAAGATTTAGAGAAGAATACTTCCCTGTTTATTATGTTGATCCTTATATAAAAAATAAAAATGCTTTTGGGTATGACTTAGCATCAGAAAAAAAGCGATATAACACACTGAAATCATCTCAACTATTAGGAGAACCTCTTATTAGTGACAATATAAAATTAGTACAGGAAAAAACAAACCCAGAAGGGTGCCTGGCATTTTTACCAATTTTTGACAAAAAAAAGCAAAAAAAAAAGCATAATCCCGAATCCCTAAAGGGATATGTCCTAGGTGTATTCAAGTTTTCTAAAATATTCGAAGCCGCCCACAATACCAACTTCTCTCAAGAGATACAAATCCAACTATTTAACAAAAAAGAAGAAACCTCAAATGATATTTTGTTTACCTATCAACCTATACAAATTAATAAGTATAAAGATGTTGTGCATCAATTTGATTTGCCATTATTATGGGGAAAAGAATGGAAGTTAATTGCACATCCAACCAACAAGTATGTTAAACGAGAAAGAAGTTTTTACCCTCAACTCATTCTAATTGCTGGAATCATATTTACCTCATTGATTGCATTGCTCTTCTATTCCTTCTCTAAAAGAAATACACAACTCACACAGCTAAACATCATGAAATCAAAGTTCTTATCCCTAATATCTCATGATGTAAGAGGAGGAATTGGAACTATGGATGTCCTTTTGAAACTTGTATTAGAAGATTTTGAAGGTTATAATAAAAATCAACTAAAAGAAGTCATAACTTCTATTGAGCAAAACACAAACTCTATTCATCTTACGTTAGAAAACTTAATCAGTTGGTCCAAAAATGAATTACTGGCATTAAAACCAAAAAAGTCCTTATTCGATATTACTGAGTTGTTTGATAATATTAACGAATATTTTAAGCCCTTAATTCTTTTAAAAAACTTAAAATTCTCTATCCATTATGGTACCAAGAACACCTATATTCATGCTGATAAAAACATGATTTTAGCCAGTTTACGAAATATTATTTCTAATGCCATAAAATACACCCAAAAAGGAGGGGAAATCCAGATTAGATTGCTCCAACACAAAACCAAGCATCACATTGAAATTGAGGATACGGGTATGGGAATGGACTCTATAGAATTACAAAAACTTTTTGAATACAATATTACACACAAAAAAAGGGGTACTAACGGAGAAAGTAGTACCGGAATCGGTTTAATGATCACCAAAGATTTTTTGGACATGAACAACGCCAAAGTTCAAGTAGAAAGCCACTTAGGAAAAGGAACTATCTTTAAAATACAGATATAGCGTCTGTTTACTATTTAGCATTATATCTGCATAAAAAAACGACTGGTTGTATTCTTAATTACGTTTATCACATTATTTGGCAACATAAATACACCCCTGGTAAGAGCATAATAGAATTTATTTTTCAGATAAAGAATACAAGCGGTTGTAACCCAGAAACACTTTAATATAAAGTTTACAACATTTCTCATATGAATATTCTTTATAAAAACTCAAAGCTCTTTAAACCAGGGGCATAAATCTATAATTATTTTATATCTTACTTTTTAAGTTATTCTTTGATTATTTTTCTTGAAAATGACAATCCATTTTCAAATTTAAATTTTAACAAATACGCTCCTTTAGAGATACTACTTGTATCTATATTAATTATATCATTGACATTAGTGACATCTTTTGAGATTAGGGTTTTTCCCAGAAAATCTACAATCTTAACACTAAAACTTTCTTTGTTCTCTGTTCCTAATTGAATAGATAAAAAGTCTTTGGCAGGATTAGGAAAAATACTAAATTCTACACGCTCGTCAATAGTATCAACATCTCCATCATGAAGCGTAATATTCCACAATACGGCATTAAAATGTATTGTCTCGTGATTGTTTACTCTTAACAAAGATGTATTATCGGTAACAATAACCTGTAATTCATTGTTACCTTCAATCAATTCTCCCTTAGTAATTTTTATAGAAGTTTGATTTCCAACTACCTCCTGATTCAATTGCCAGCTCACATTCAATGTATTTGGTATTGGGTTTATAAGAGATACTTCAAAGTCCATTGCTCCTAAGTCTTCGATAGGACTAGTATTATCAGGGGAATAAGAAACTATTGGCGAGGTCAGAGAATGTATCTTCTCGATAGTCCCTTCAACGCATACGGCGCAAAAAGGAGCGTTTAAAAACCGCATTTTACAATTCTCATGTGGGCGATACCAGCTAGCCGATTCTCCTCCACAGCAATGTTGATATATCCCGATTTCCTTTTGACCTATCCAATTTTTCCATTTCACTAAAGCGGGATTAGTTTCTTTTGTTATGTTTATATTTTCTGCAGCATAGATATCGCCTGCGTAATACTCATCACTCAATCCTCCAAAAGAATGTCCTAGCTCATGAATCATTATTTGTTCTGCAGATGCTTCTAATGAAGATACGGCATATGCCCCACCACTACCCCCATAATAAGGACTATTGGCCAAAATCATAACCGCGTCATAATTTGGAAAATTATTTGCTAAAACAGTAGTTATTGCTGTTTGATTGGTTGCTACTAACAACCTATGAATATTATAATAATCGAACGTAGACCCAAAATAATTATCTACCGATGATACGGGATGATCAGGTTCTGTAACATCGGTAGCCGTACCAGGGTGAGTAACTCCACTTTCATTTGAAGGAACTTTTATAGCATATACATTAAAATACTCTTTGTATTCTTTGTAGGGCGACTCAGAGAATAACGAATTAGTCATGTTGCTAGCATCTGTAATAAACTTAGCAAGTTCACTGCTTTGATACCCATCTCCCAAAATAACTATGTTTATTCTGTCTTCTATAGCTCCCGAAGAAAAAATCACTTCCTGATCAAAAACCTGTGAAAAAATCATTTGTGAACACAGTATCAAAAATAGTAGTACATTTTTCATAGCTCATCTATTGTAATTAATTTATTGATATTATCTAATTGTTTGATCATTATAAATTTGGACTTAGGGTTTAATTGAATTCTTACAGAAAATTTGGCACTATCAAGTTTTACTTCTTTTTTCACAAATTCTTTTAATTTGTTAGTGTACTCAATTCTTCTTACCAAAGGATTCTGAATATTTATCTCTTCAATAGGCTCAAGTTTTTCATCTACTTGTATTAAATAAAAATCTCCTGATCTTGGTTGTTCTTTTCCTAACATTCTTTTTTTAAGTTTCCCTTCCACTATTATTTTATTGATAAGTTTTATATCAATTTCATCATCTGTTTTCTTAGCCTCATAATTTAGAAAAGCTATCTTATGAGTAGTTGTGTTTTTCTCTTCACCTATTGCCATGGATTCGCTTACAACACTTTTGTGAGGTGCACAGGATATCATCTGGAACACTATAACCAATCCCAAATATTTTATTTTTGGGAAAGCTTGTGTGGTTATTCTTTTCATCTTGAATGCCATTATCTTTCTATTTGAGTGTACAACATAGAATGCACATATTTTGGATAATACTGCTCCCTGCATGTAGAATGCAGGGCACAGTATTAAAATGAGAAATCTCCAGCGCATATTCATGTAATACTTCAACTTCTCTCTTATGTATTTCACTCTTTAACAAATCATTATAAGCTATTTACAAAAGCAAAGACATTACTTAAAACCATTATAATTACAATTCAATACTTTATAGCGGTAATGATCATTAAAACCGAATGAATTACATAGGCTTTCTTATCGTTTAAATACTTTTCGAGTGATTTTTCTATGAGAATTTACAAACTGAATAAAATATATCCCTGCTTCTAAACTACTCATATCAATCCCTATTTCATTTTTACCATTTTGAGGGTTTATATTGACGTTTTTCAATATTCTTTTGTTTCCATGAATATCCTTGACCATAATGAATCCCTGCTCCACCAAAGATCTGTTCATTCGAATATTAAGTTTATCTTTTACCGGATTAGGATAGACTCTAAAATCAAAATTCAAACTTTCAGAAACTAAATTAGCAGTTGCCTGATTACAAGAAGTTACATACTCCCATCTACCAGAATTATACTGATATAAGTTTCCTTGGTACACCATTCTATCTCCATTCTGATAATTGGTTCCAGAATTCCAATCTGCTACATTATGACATGGGTTATTAGAATTTCCTCCGCAAACATCAATTTTCACCCATCCATTTTCTGTTAATTGATATAAACTCCCTTGATAAGTAGCCTTATCTCCAACAGAATAACTTGAGTTAGAGGACCATTCGGATATACCATGGCAAGGATCGCCCCCAGAAGAAGTACAGACTACCTTGGTAGTATATGTTGATTGATTACATGTAATCTGAAAATTATCTACCTCTTGGTCTGAAGTATCTGTTACGGACCACTTATCCCCTACTATTGCTTCTGACTGAAGGCTAGCTCCTGTATCAACTGTAAATTGATAAGAACTGTTTAGGCTATATTTCAAGGGGCAATCAGAATTATTAGCAAAAGTTGCCGTTACAGTATCGCCAACAGAACATCCTCCAGTTGAGTTACAAACAACACTTGTTGTATAAGTCGTTTGGTTACAAGAAATCTGAAAACTATCTACTGCTTGGTCTGAAGTATCAGTTACAGACCAGTTATCCCCAACAATCGTTGAAGACTGGACACTCGCTCCTACATCAGCTGTAAATTGATATGAATTATTAACACTATATTTTAGCGGGCAATCCGAATTATTGGTAAAAGTTGCAGTTATAGAATCTCCTGTAGAGCAGCCACCTCCTGTAGAGCAAGAAGTAAGACAATTACTTGAAGAAGCAATATGATTTCTCATTACATTACTCGGTTGCGCTCCAAAACCTTTAGAAAAATCAATTCCGGCACTAGTAAGATGGCAATAACTCATAATGGTACCTCCTCCTGAAGGCAATCCAGGATCATCACATCCTCCAGAGACCGAATAACACCCATCAATAGCGGTATTATTTCCATTCCACACACAATCATGAGTGTGATTAGATCCCATATTATGTCCAAGTTCGTGAGCAAGGACCTCCACATCCCAGGAAAAAGTTGGGACATTACTAAAACTTCCATTTATACCTGATATCCCGGTATTATACGAGCTACACAATCCTGATAACCAAGCTATTCCTCCATTTCTAGCATAAGTAACATAATGTGCTAAATTTCCATTAAAATTATTTTGATTTCTGTAGCTGGTATAAGAATCCAAAGAATCACTAAAATCGGTTCCCGATGTCCACATTTTAAAACCCGAAAGTTTAATTGTCATTCCGTCATTAGCATACAATGTAGCTACCTGATTAAATAGCGATTGCAAATAATTACTAGCTCCCTGCTCTCCTCCTTTGTCCTGAATAATATCAGAATTCACATCAAAGAACACTTTTACACATTGAGACGAAGCTTTGGTATTCTTGGTTGAAAATAATTCTTCTTCAGTATATCCACTAAAAGTATCACTGATTCTTGACTGACACTCAAACTCCCTTAGGTGATTGATCTCTTTATCTTCATAGGCAATCATTTGATTTGATTTACCCAATTTTCCTATAACAATATTAGCTCCTTTTTCTGGGGCACTAATGATACCGGACAGCTGACCATCATAAAAACTAATAGCTGCTAATGATCTTGTTGCACCTTTAATTCTTCCTCTATAATGCAGAATATTACTTTTTTGTTTTAGCACTTTTCCAGAATTTGCTTGGATAACTTCAAAATCGTCACTTAGTATTTCTACTTTTATTAACTCCAGCGTCATTTCAGAGTTCTGAAACGGTATTTTCAAATTAATAGAGCTTAATTTCTCGGTTTCAAAAGCTTTATACTTTTGATTTTCCATCTCAAACACAGTGTATTTCCTTAGTTCTTTAGGAATCTTTTCTTTTATCTTTTTATCCTTGGTCGAGGTAAAAAGACCTACTTCTTTAAAAGTAGTTCCACTTGCTTTTGCTTTTTCAATCAATTCTCCTGGTCTTTTTGTATTTTGAGCAAAAGAGATTGCTGTAATAAACAATGCCAGCATTAAACATTTTGTTTTCATTGTGTTTATTTAAAGTAATGAGGTTCTAAATAGAAATTGTATTCCCCTCTGAACACACCTCATTAGGGGTTATATGATTTAAATTCAGTTACATTTGTTTTATCAGGCTTGACTCACTTTTTTAATTATTCTGGAAAAAGACTATGCTTTATCTTGTCCAAAGCAACTCAGTTGGCAAAGTGATCACTGATTCATAATAAATTAAAAATGAATGATTAACGGATTTGATCTGAAGAATTAAAGGTTCTCTTATGGCATGAAAATTTAAGAAACATCCATTAACACGAATAAGTAAAAAATGTCTTTAGAATCATTGATTAAAGATAATCTTTAGATTCTCTGATATATTTTCTAGCACCAAACTAAAATAAACCGGATTTTTATAATATCGTAAAATTGATTGCTCATCTTTAATTTTTAAAAAATCAAAGATTTGCCAAATATTACTGTTTATAAAATCTTAATGAATTTTTTAATTCTGGTCTATCCAATTTAGATATCTATTTCAAAATTACTTATTTCTGGATTACCATTTTTGGCTCCTTCACTAAGCAAATAGACTCTTCTACATTCTCATTAGCAATAAGGCTTCTTTTTTCTTCAGTTCTAAATACTGAACAGCCGTTCATTGGTTTGAATAAAGTTGCGTTTGGTTTTTTTTGAAGTTAAAAACATTAAACTATTAGGTTCAAAAGTAATTACAATTGATTTCAAATATTCAACAAAATTACTTGGTCTTGTGATTTCACTTGGGGTAAAACCAATTGCCCTATAAAGGGCAATCTTAAACATAAGGATGTTTTTCATCTTAGTTAGGTTAATACTTAAGATTTTATTGATTCTGAAATATTTGATCAAAATATTCCTTCAATAAAACCTTAGTTGAGTTTGTTATGTCAAATATATATAATTTATATAATCGTCAAAAATACATGCTCTTTTTTTTCATATTCGCAATAAGTGTATAATATTTAACAAAATATTTAGATATTTATAACTAAGACAAGGTTTATGATTGTCAAAAAAAAAGTTTTATATATATAAAAACTCTAGAAAAAAGAAACCCAATAATCTTTTTCTATGGCAAAAATCGGTTTTTACTATTATAAATCTATAGAATAAGTAGGAAAATAAGAATAATTCAGTATTTCTACTATTATTTGTTCGATTTTAAGCTTATGATACTAATAGCCTTAAAGTGGTTTTTTCAAGAAAAAAAAGTCGAGTGTACTTCTTATTGTATTCCAAAAATTATTCTTTTATTTCTATTTTTCTTTTTAACTCATTCCCTTTTTCATCCAAAACTGTAATCATATGAACTCCAGGTTTGGGAGAGACTGCCATTTCATGAAATTGTTTTGTAGTACCTACATAAAGGTTATCAATATACCAGAATACACGTATTTCTGGATTGGTATGTGCTATCTTCAAAATTACCTCATTAGTCTCTCCATCAAATCCTTTGGGTAAATAGACGCTACTACTGGCTTTTGGAAAAATGAAGTCCATCTGCTCCTGAGTATCTTTTACACAATCTGGTCGATATGGAGGCAACGTACGATAATCAGCATTATTAGATTTATAAAAATACTCCTGTAATGGTGGTAATACAAACCAGGGTTCGTGTATAATATTTGCTATAGGCTCACAGGACGAATTTACTTGATATTGTCGGGTAGTATCCAGATGTATTAATTGATGATATGGGCATGGTTTTGTTCTTACGCCAGACACAGGAACGTACATTTGCTTAGTTGGGCAATTACCACCTGCCAAATGACCACTCTTAGTACATACGGTTACGGTAAGTAGGTCATCATAAGGAGCAGGAAACCATTCAGAGTTTGGAACCAAATTGAACACGTCAAATAAAACAGGAGCGGCGGCATTTAGCCCTGTGAGTTCAGGACGCCCTTCGCCATCTGCATTACCAATCCAAACACCTACTACATATTTTTTACTGGCACCAATTGCCCATGCATCTCTATTTCCGAAACTGGTTCCCGTTTTCCAGGCAATCTCTCTGGATGAATCATAGAATTCCCAAGCCTCATCACCTTCGGGTCTATTTACCTTTTTCATTGCCTCAAAAGTCAACCAAATACTTCCTGCCCCGTATACTGGTTTTTCTTGTATTTTTTTACCAAAATCAACTTTTTTACCAACTATAGTAATGGGTTCAACAAATTCTTTGGCATAATATGCACTAGATGTGCTTTGGTAATGATTTAAAGTTCCTGCAAAACCAGCATAAGTCTTACATAAATCCCAAAGGTTTCCTTCTGCTCCTCCTACAATTAATGATAATCCATAGTGATCTGCCCCATATTTTAGACCTTTGATTCTAAACGCATTCATCTCATCTCTGAATCGCTGCAATCCATATTGTTGCAATAACCGAACTGCTGGAATATTTAATGAGCGAGCAAGTGCTCGATTAGCTGGTGTGGCTCCACTATACCCTTTATCAAAATTTTTAGGTTTATATCCTGAAATTACTGTGGGTACATCAGATACCAACTGCTCTGGTAATAACTCTCCTTTATCCATCATTGCTGCATACAATAAAGGCTTCAAGGTACTTCCGGTACTACGTCCTGCCTGAATAATATCGACATCTTTTTGATGAGATCCATCTGTAGGAGTATTACCAACATAACTCATAACTTCTCTGGTATCTACATCCAGAACCAAAACGGCCATATTATGAACCTCATTTTGCTTCAGTATCTCGTAATGTTTTTTTACAACCCTATTAACTTGTTTTTGTAGTATGGGATCAATTGTAGTCTGTATTCTTTGTCCCGAGTTTTCTTTTGCAAGCCGTTCTAATAAATGTGGTGCAGTTTGCGGTAACATATAAGGCTTTTGTGGTAGTCCTTCACTTATCGACAATTCATAGGTTAATGAATCGATAGTTCCTTCTTTCAAAAGTGTAAGAAGTAATCGATTCCTCTTTTTCAATAATTTCTCTTGATTTTTTCCTGGGTAAATCAATGAAGGTGCATTAGGCAAAACCGCTAGTGTTGCACTTTCTGACCATGACAGTTGATATGCAGGTAGTCCAAAATATCTCCAGGCCGCCATATCAACCCCTACTACATTTCCGCCAAAAGGAGCATGAGAAGCATATAATTTTAAGATGTTTTCTTTAGAAATTCCAAATTCTAACCTTGTGGCTAATAATAACTCTTTTGCTTTCTCAAAATAGGTGCGTTTTTTACCTTTTCGGGCTAAACGAATTACCTGCTGAGTAATTGTGCTCCCTCCTCTTACCACTCTCCCTGCACTTATATTCTCACCTATTGCCTCTATCATTGCAACCGGATTAAACCCAAAATGACGATAGAATTGTTGATCTTCAAAAGCTATTATACAGTGTTTAAATTTTTGGGGAACACTATCGGTTTCTGGAAAACGCCACTGCCCATCGGTTGCAATCTTGGCTCCTAACAACTCTCCCTTTCGGGTTTCTATCACTGTAGCTGTAGGATCATTAAATAATAGACCCGGCATAGAGAAATAATATACCATCAGTAGTAATCCTGCACCTATACATCGTTTTGGGTGCTTTTTGATATAATTTTTTAAGTGTTGAAGCAATACTTTGGTAATTTCCAATCTTTTTGTAAAATAGTTTAAACGGCTATAGATCTCCCTTCGGCGGTCTTATCTCCCAGGGCATCAAAATAGAAATCTATTTGTCCCATATATACCCCACTTTTACCACATTGGTTAATTAGCACTTTTTCTCCTACAGAATTATCAACGATAATGGGTTTTGGTAATAAGGTATGTGTATGCCCCCCAATAATCAAGTCAATATCTTTCGTTTTTTTGGCTAAATGGATATCCGAAACTTTATCTGAGGCATTTTTGTATTCGTATCCTATATGCGAAAGACATATCACAAGATCACATTGCTCTTCCTTTTTTAACACTCTAGACATGTCTTGTGCTATTTCTATAGGACTCAGGTACTGGGTTTCTTTGTATAATTTTTTACTTACTAAACCATCTAATTCTACTCCCAAACCAAAAACTCCAATTTTAATCCCGTCTTTAATTAAAACTTTATAAGGTTTTACCAAACCATCCAGCACTGTGTTTTTAAAGTCATAATTAGCAGAAACAAAATCAAAAGTGGCATTAGGTAATTGACTTAACAGTCCATTGATTCCATTATCAAAATCATGATTGCCAATGGTTGCCAGATCATAGTTGAGTTTTGACATGAGTTTAAATTCTATTTCTCCTCCATAATAGTTAAAATAAGGGGTTCCCTGAAAAATATCTCCAGCATCTAACAAAATAGTATTTGGGTTTTCTTTTCGCACTTGTTCTATAACTGAAGCTCTTCTTGCAAACCCTCCTAGTCCAGGGTATTTGTAATGATTATCTGGCAACGGATCTATCTGGCTATGTACATCATTGGTATGTAGCACAGTAATACTTTTTGACAAAGGTTTTGAACAAGAGGTCAAGCTTAATCCTCCTAAAGTTGTAAAGGCTGTTGCCGAGGCTACTTGCTGTATAAATGTTCTCCTATTTTGCATAACTCATTCTTTTATCCAATTGCACTTTTAAGGTATCTACTGATTTAAAATAATCAATCATTGCATTTCTTAACTTATAATCTGTTTTATATAATTGAATAGGATTTACAAAAAAACTCATGCTATCTCCTCCTTGTTGTAAATAATCCGTTGTAAGCACTAAATACGTTTTTTCTTTATCTAAAGGCAAACCATGAATACTCAATTCTTTAATTTCTTTGGTGTCTTTAGCGAAGCTTAGTTTTAGATTAGCAATAGGATGGGCCCGTTGCCTATCAATCAGATAAGAAATAAGCTCTTTTACTTTTTTATATGACAATTCTACTACTACTAGTTCATTTTCAAAAGGCATTACCTCAAATGCCGTCCTTGCTGTTACATTCCCCTTTAGAATAGGAGACCTCATACCACCATAGTTAAATAGTACAAAATCAATTTCTTTATTGTTTCTTTTTTTGAAAATAGGTATTACTTGTTGCAAGGCAATATCTGCAGTAAGATTACCCAATGCACTTTCTAATCCTTCTCCATGTTTGGTAAAATCGATTGGAGCTATACAAAGTGTAGAATCCAAGGTTTTATTCAAATGGTCTCGAAAAGGTGCTATAAAAGAATCTATCTTTTTATCTACAACTATGGTAGAATCAATTTTTTGTTGCTTTGCTGAAACCTTATTTACCAACATAGGTTGTTGTTTACAGGAACTTACACTTACTAACGCCAAAAAGATCAGAAATAGCTTATAGAATCTAATATTCATTATACATGTATTATTTAGACAATGGTAATAAAAAAAATGATATGTCTGTTTAAGGTTAGGTTAAAATAACTCTTTCCCAAAACTCCATTTATCTATTATAATATACCTACTCGAGATCATTTTGCCTGAACCTTTCATTTCACAGATTATCAGTTTATTCAAGTGCATTTACAAAACAGATTTATAATGTTCTACAACAGGAAATGGGTCATAAAAATGATGTAGTAACTTTTTCCATACTTGGTATTCGCTAGATTTTCTAAAACCAATTTCATGATCTTCTATAGTCTGCCATTCTACCAAAAGTACATATTTATCCTTTTCTTCAATACATTTTAATAGGTCATGCCTAATGTAACCATTCATAGACGAAATGATTTTTTGTGCCTCTTTAAAAGCTTTTTCAAACATTTCTGACTCTCCTGCCTTGATATGTAAATTTGCTTGTTCTAAAATCATTCTATATTCTTCTTAATTAGTTTTACTTAATACTTACTATATCGATGTTACTTCATTTTTTCAGGTATCACAAGAGATATCATCCCAATCCTGATCCATATATTGTATCAACCAATTCAACGCATAATGTCTTTCATAAACAACTCCAGGGTGCATATTATGTACTTCTTCACCCTTTACTCGCGCATCTACACTCGCCCAATCTAGTCTATAGTATAAATCATTTGCATCCAAAATTTCTGATTTTAATCTCGAAGAATCTATACTATTTATAAATAGATTAGGGTCTATATCTTTGCCTATTGGATATTTTTCTGATGGTATTTTATCTAACGCTGCTAGCGTATCAGGAAATCCAAGGTTTTCAACAATTTCTAATGCCCACATTAAAACCCAAATACATTCGCATTTCCAGGTTTCATAACTTTTGGTTTCATCAGTTGGGTTATTTAAAAAATCGATCTCTTTTGGAGTTGCTTTCTCCAAGAGATTATATTTTTCGAGGTATTCTAAAGCTTGCTCTCCAGTAATATTATTAAACGCAACCATATTTGTTGTAGCCAGCAGGGTAACTCTTTCTGCAATTTCTTTAGGGGTCCGAATACTAATGTCTTTTTCAGATTTAGTAAAAGGAAGGTTATTATTTATTTTGATTTGATGCTCTTTCAAGAACACTTCACTTTTAGACTTTCTCTTTTTTTGATCTTCTGAAGGTTCTTTTTGCTCTCCATCAAAATAGACCGCATTAATTTTAACATCCAGATTGTCTATTTCAGAATTTCCATTTGTATCCAAAATCAGATTCAAATCTTTGTCCAAAAAATGCTGAGTTTCTGATTTGCTAATATTGGTATCTGGTTGTGTAAATACGATCCCATCGCAGGACTGGCAAATATTTTGAGTTAATATTCTTAATTCATCATCCAGATTGCCATGAGATAGGATTGGAAATTCACTGTTAAGTGTTTGTATTTTTTGAAATAATAACCCTTTAATTTTTTCATTAGCAGCTGGCAAAGAAGATACAAAGCCAGACATTCCAGATAAATTTTGAGTTAGCGGAGAATCAATTTCTGAAATTTGATAAGAAGGCTTGCTTCTTTCTCTATACGAGATTTGAAATTCTTTCTTAGGCTTAAAAAGCCCATCTTTTATAGCTACTTGTATTACTCTTTGTTCATCCTGTTTTGAGGTAGAAACTTTACTTTTAGGAAACACTTTTTGTATCTCCGGAATAATGTTATCAAAACATAATTCATGTGAATATATGGTACAGTAATTTTTCATTTTTAGTTTTTGATTGTGTAAAATATAAAAGTAAGAAAATCAGCTTCCTATTTTTCTATACTAATTTTAAGAGATTCGTTCATGCAATTGATCTTACTTTAAAAAAATGAATAACTATATTGAAACAATACTATTTACATTTCTATAAAAACAGATCCTATACTAAGGTTTTTCTGAGATGCTTATATTTTACTTCACCACTTCAACCCATTTCCCTTTACTTCTCACCAAATAGTCATTATCATACATGGCTTCACACTGGATGCCTGGCAGATAGTATTTACCTAGATAAGATGCATTAAGCAAAATAGTCATTGTTTTACTTTCTCTTGGTTTTAGATCAAAATAGAAGTTTACTCTATCATCACGTATATCAGTATGTGTTACTGCGTTAGCTTTAAACGATCCAAAATCAGTAAATCGAGTATTTATTATTTCCCATCCAGATGGAAAGATCTCTGTAAGTGCAATATCTTTTACTTTTGATCCGGTGGTATTCGTAATAGTTACTTCTGCTACAAAATCTGTTCCTTGTGTAATTAGAATTGGATTAATAATATGACCGTCTCTGGTTTTATAATCTATAACGGTCTTAAAGTTGTTTTGTATTACTTTTTCTTCACCTACGGGTAAAATTCCACTAGTCGCTATTTGCACAAAAATGGTATTATCTTTATTATTTTTAAGAACCAGCTTATTATCTTTTAATATCGATACATCACCCGATGTAGATAGTGTTTTATTTGTATTAACACTGTTCGATTTTCCATTCAAGGTGTATTTTACATTCACTCCTTTTCCTCCCACATAGGTTGCAAATTTTGCCATTGCCATTAATGCATATGATGTAGTTTGTGTACTCATCCATCTTTTGGAAGATAATTCTTTTGCCAGATTCACTGCTACTTGTTGCGCTTTTGCCTTTTGATCCAGTGCTACCAAAGTTTCTAATGCCATGGCACGATTACGATTAGTAGAGCCATACGTATAATAATCATTTCTTCCAGGTTGAAAATCGATATTTGCGGCATTCAACAATTGATTTGCTGCGGTAGTTTGTCCAACTAGTGCATATCCTGCGGCTAATCTTAATTTAGCATTATTAGACAGGTTTGACACCTCTCTCAATCGATTCATTGACGACAAATCCGGACTACCAGCAAGTGCTAATGTATATAAACGATAGGCTTGCGCCAGATCGTTATTACCACTTCTCCATCTCTTGGCTTGCTGCTGCTGATAGTTTATCCAATTACTTTTAAATCCTATTGGCAATACATACCCTTGCTTATTTGCTTCTAATAAGAAATGACCAGCATAGGTTGTACCCCAATCATTAGGACTACTATATCGTGGCCAATATGACATCCCACCATTTGGTTGAATGAAGCGTTTTAATCTATGGATAGCAGCTTCAACATTTTTCTGTATTTTTTGCTTCTTTTCTGATGATAAACTAAACACATCCGCAAGATATAGTTGTGGAAATGCAGCCGATGTTGTTTGTTCTACACAACCATGTGGATAGCGAATCAGATAGCTCAATCTACTTTCAAAATTCATTGGTGGTAATGACGAAAATTCTATCGTCGCACTATTGCTACCTACGATTCCAAAGGCAGCAAAATCTATTTCTTGTTCACTATTAGGTTCCAAAATAACAGAACTTACTTCTGTAGTCATTGGATTAGGGTTCATAATATTGATAGGAACCTTATACGATGCCTTTTCTCCACCTCCACTGGCGACTACTTCTATATCTGTTATCGAAGCCCCTTCTAATACCTGAATATCAAAATATGTCATTTTCTCATCAGGCTTTGGGAACGATAGCTTTTGTTGTGTTTCTCCGATTACTGTAAATCCTTTATTTGGTTTTATAGTAACAGTCACATTTTTAACTTTATTTTCCATCGCAAAAACGGTAACTGGTATTGTTACTTTTTCTCCCGGAGTAATTTTTCTGGGAATCGAAGTTAATACCATTAATGGTTTACGCACGGGTGTTGTCTTATCTGTACTACCATAGGCTGCCGTTTTTGCATCTGAAGCAATAATCATGGTACGCACAGACCCTATATATTTAGGAATTTTAATTTTGTGCGCTCTCGTTTCTCCTTTTTTAAGTTCAAAAGGTCCTTCAAAAACTACCATTGGTTTAAAGCGATTGGCTTTTTTAGACTTGCTTCCTCCTGCTTCAGCATCTCCACCAATACTAAATACTTGATTAATACTTCCGCCATAGGCGCCTATTACCTCATCATATATATCCCATGTTTTTACTCCTAATGCTTCACGAGCATAGAAACTACTCCATGGATTTGGGGTTTTAAATCGGGTAAGATCTAATAAACCTTCATCTACAATAGCAATAGAGTATGTCATTGCTTTGCCTTTAGTTTCACCTACTTTCAATGTTATTGTTTGTTCTGGTTGAAGTACATCTGGCATGGTTAGCTTAGGTTGTACTCTTGTATTTGGATCTTCTACAGATATCGGAACCACACCGTATAAACGTATTGGCAAGTCATTTGCTGTTGTAGCATGAGGTTGCAATAATGTTATATTGATATATACATTAGGTGTATATATATCTTCTATAGGCAATTCGAACTTAGTTTCTCCTTTTTGAGGTATCACCCATTGCGAAGACAATACTTCTGTCCCATTTTCTACTGTTACTAATGCTCTTCCTCCTTCACTAGATGGAAATGTTATAATTGCCTTTTCTCCAACATTATAAACCTTTTTATCTGTAGAGAACAATAACATTGTGGCTGCAGAAGGATCACTTTTTCTTGATTTCCCTGCCCAACCTGGCCAATCTATGTACATTACTTTACCGGTTGCATGTCCTCCATTTGGATCAACGACTCTAACCAGATATCTTCCCCACTCAGGGTATTTTAGTTCGAAATGAAAATTTGCTTTCCCATTACTAGCTGTTGTTACCTTAGTTTTGAAAACCTCTTCATGATACGAGCTTCTGTTATAAGATGATAAGTTATCTGATGATGTATCCCACCACCATCTCCAGTCTACTTTATATATATAAACTTCAAGATCTTTTGTGGCTTTAGGGCTACCTTTCTCATCGACAGAAACGACTTCAAAATTATGTTTTGTGTCTGTCAATAGCATTCCACGAGCCTTATCTCCTTTTGGAACATTTATTCCAACATAAGTGTTATATGGCGAAAACTCTTTTGAAATTACATCAGTACTAAAATCTCCACCATTTTCATATACTTTGGTAATAAAAGACGCTTTTAGCATTCCAGCTGCTTTATTTTCGAGCCTTGGTTTTAGACTAAAGTTCGCTTTTCCTTCTCCAGAGATTTTACCTTTAAACACTTCCTGTTCTTCTGTTCCAAACTTACGGGTAGGGTCATCAAAGACATATCCCGGAAATGTTTTGAAACTCGTTTTGCCAGGGGTAAACCTAACATTTATATCTGTTTGTAATTTTTTTGCTATTGCTCCATGCAGCCACAATACTTCTAGATTACCTTTTACATTTTTATTGGCAACGAGTATTTTATCATCAAAAGTAGTTTTGATCTTAAGACGGTTTGGCTTTATGGTTTCTATCTTTAGTGTTTTGCTAAAACTTGCCCCTCCTACATTAATTTTAGCTTGCCAGTTTCCGGTAGGTGCATCATCAGGTGTATTAACAACAAATTTGTAAAAATTATTAACTCCATTTGTTTTTGTTTCCTGATTAGTTACTTTTCCATAAGGATCTCTCAACTCAAATTTTACAGGGTGTCCTTTGGGCAACTTGTTTGCATTATCATTAAGCATAAAAGACAAAAACAAAGTATCTCCCGGGCGCCATACACCTCGTTCTCCATAAATAAACCCTTTGATTCCTTTTTGCAATCTTATACCAGACACATCAAATTTACTAACCGAAAGTGCATTACCATCATTAAGTCTTACATAAGTTTGTTGTTTTCCTGATTGCGCAATGGCAAAATACGCCGGGCGATCAGCATCAAAACCTGTTGTCCCTTCTGCATCGGTAGTAACAACGCCCATTTCTTGTTGTTGGTAGTTGTAGAATGTTACTTTTACACTAGACAACGGGTTGGTAGTTACAATATCATTTACTGTTACTTTGTAAGAATTATTAAGACCTTTCTTTATGATTACTCCCAAATTGGAGGCTAATATATTTGCACTAATTTTTTTATCTCTATAGTAAGAATTACTACAAGGGTTTTCTCTTTCTTGCCAATTGTAGCCATAGTAATCATCATAATAATATTGTGAACTATCCCAGAAACTTGGTTCTTCTTCGCTATCATAATTCTCTGTCAATTCGCTAATTGGAGTATCGTCAGCCACCTGACCTTCACATTTGTAGAGTGAATATGCCTGTCGATAATTAAGTTCTATTCTATAAATTGCTCCTGGATCTGGTGTGATTAATTCTTTTAAATCAATTGCAAAAGCATTCCATTTACTTAGATTTAAAGATGCATTCTCTTGAAGATTGATTAGTTTTTTAGCAATTGGTCTTGCAACACTTCTTAAGTCACTAGAACCATTAAGATTATTGTTTTGTAAAAACTGAAGCACATTATCTTGATAAACTTTAACTACCTGTACTTCTACAGCACGAAGATTAATTGCTTCAAAATTAAGCTTCAGATTATCTGAGGTTGGTAATATTACACCACTTTGCAATAAACGAATCTCTGGATTTGGTTGCTGAAAGGATATATTCTCTGTATAGGTATTCTTAAGCTTATAGTTATCTGTACTTTGAATTCCTTCAAAAACTGAAACTTCTAATGTCCCTTTTAGTTCTTGTTTTGGATATACCTTTAATACATTTCCGTTTACTGTGTATTTTAAATTTCTTTCTCCTGAGATCGTTACTAGTCCATCAAAATTTTGGTTTTTCTTTAGCGGGTCAGAAAAATTAATTTCTACATATTGATTATCAGCATTTGCAACAGAAATACTGATTACAGAGAAATTGTTTTTTCCAGGTATTGATAAAACATCTGTTCCTTCTGTATCGATATCAAAAGATTTACCAGACCATTTGATTTCTATTTCCGAATCTTCATCAAAACGTTGAATACTATCAATTCTAAAGCTAAACTGTCGACTCTTATCAAGAGATTCACCAAATTTTACTGTTAGCTTCTTTCCTTTTTGTGTAGCACTAACCAATTGTTTTGCTACATCAAATTTCATTTGATCACTTGATGTAACTGTTCCGTCGATATATTGCCAGTCTTTACTATAGGATTGAAGATTATCTGTAATTACAGAAAACTGTTGTTTTAACGTCTTGACATTAAAAACAAATTCTTCGTCCAAATCTTCTTTAAGATCTTTGACAAGGTCTTCGAGATTTAGCGTAAATGTATACACAGTATCTTCATCAAATGCTTCTTCTGGCTGAAAGGAAATAGTTCTATTATTTACTGCTACAACCTTACCTTTTACTTGTGGAGATACTTTTAGAATCCCCTTGGGAAGTTCTTGGTTATCACCCCAACCTCCAACTGGTGTTTGTAGCACTACATATACATCATCTAAAACAGAAATCACTCCTGAAGATACATCAGAAATATAATCTTGATATTTATTCAATTCTGAAGCATTCGCTTCAGCCAAAGATTGATCGTCTTTTTTTTTACAAGAAAATACTACCGCTACCAATAGTAACAAGTAGAGAATACGTGGTAATTTCATAGAATAGATGTTTAGCTGATTAAAGGTAGTATATTTTTGATTGTATTCAACATTGTAATGGCATACTTTAGATCGTAAATTTCATTTTTGTATTTTCCTATAAGGATACTAAATTCGCTTACTGGCAATTAGTGATAAATATTGGCGTATTATCTACTCTAAACTCGTGATACTTAGATAAGCTTATTTTAAGTGCTTCATATTCATAAATGATTTCCATATTTTCAAAAAACTCCTCTTTATCCATAAACTCATCTCCTTCTATATAACATTGAGGATTAATGTATGCTCCTTTTTCTTTATCAAAAATGTGATTTTCGTTAATATTTCCTTCGAATAAATGATAAGAAGGATTACACAAAATCGTTTTGTTAGAAGCATTTTTACTTGCTACCCTCCTAATAAAATCTATATCTTCTCCTTCTTTTGGTAACTGTTGTTTTGTCGAATACCCATTTTCATCCAGATATAATCTATTATGTTTGAATGTTGCGTAAAAAGGATATGCCTCATCTTCATTTTTACAGAAAAAAGCAATAAAATCATTAAACCCTTTGGTGTTGAAGTCATAAATAAGAGTTTCCATTTCTTCTTTTAGAACCATAAAAGAAATCGTTTCTGTGGTAGATCTAAAGTTCTTTACATAAGGGTAGTTAAAACAATTTGCATTTTCATTAAATACCTTTTTCATAATATGCTTGTCGTCTTTAGTCTTTTTTAGACTAATAAAACTGGAAGCTTCTTCAAAACCTTCAAAAGAGATTCTTACTGTATTACCGATATTTTTATTATATCTTCCATAGAGTTCAAATTCATTTTTTTTAATATCGGGAGTAAATAAGATGGTAGTATTACTAGTCAAACTCCATTCACCAACCTGCACTCCTCCAAAATAAGTAATCACAAATTTTCCATTTTCTAAAACAAAAAGATGATTCCCTCCTTCGGGAGAAGAAGAGCCTAACGAATATAATCCAACTACATCCATATCGTTTTGGGCCATAGTTTTGCCAAACATGCACATCATCACTAAAATTAATATTCTTATCATCTGATAAAAATATGGTGATTTCTTTGCTCATCTCCCCCTGAAAATAGTGAATCTAACACCCCTTGTTTTCAGCTAAAACAAAAGTAATTTACTTACATCAAGTGTTTCTATAGTATTGCTGAGCAGAAAGAAGAGGCTGTCAAGAAAATAAATTTTCTGGACAGCCTCTTCTTGCACTATAAATTAACACTAATTGTATACTTGGTTATCTGCTTAGAAAACCATAATAATTTTATTCTTTTTTATAAATACCTACTTCAAGTTCACCATTGGCATTCATTGTAGCACGATACATTCCTGCGGTATTAAACTCCATGGTTACGTTCCCTTTATGGTCAATTGCTACAATTCCTCCAGTACCTCCCAGATCAGTAAGCTTTTTCTGGATCACTTCTTGAGCAGCATCTTTAAGAGAAAGTTCTTTATACTCCATTAATGCCGAAATATCATGCGCAACCATTGCGCGTATAAAATACTCTCCCCATCCAGTACTAGATACGGCACAGGTAGCGTTATTCGCATAGGTTCCTGCTCCAATAATTGGAGAATCTCCTATTCGATTCCATTTCTTATTTGTCATCCCTCCTGTCGAAGTTCCTGCTGCCAGATTTCCATGTTTATCTAATGCAGCGCATCCTACAGTTCCGTATTTAGCATCTTTTATTACCGGATCATAAAAAGCAGTAGTTTTATTGGCTTCTTTATTTTTTAATTTTTCTTTAACTCTTTCTAAAGATTTCATTCGCTCTTCGGTAAAGAAATATGCCGGATCAACTATTTCCAGATTTCTTTCCTTGGCAAATAATTCTGCTCCACTTCCTGATAATAGTACATGTGGAGAATTTAGCATTACCTCGCGAGCCAAATTAATTGGATTTTTAACCGTTTTTACTCCGGCAACTGCTCCAGCATTAAGAGTACTACCATCCATAACAGAGGCGTCTAGTTCATTTGTTCCTTCATTAGTAAAAACTGCTCCTTTGCCCGCATTAAACAATGGAGAGTTTTCGAGGACATTGATTGTTTTTTCGACAGCCTCCAGACTTGTCCCTCCATTCTTAAGAATGGTATGTCCCACTTTGATAGCTTCTTCTAATTTTGCTTTGTAAGCAGCTTCTTTTTCGGGAGTCATATTTTTTTTCAAAATTGTTCCTGCTCCTCCATGAAGTACGATTCCGAAACTATCTTCAGGTTTTTGAATTTCTTCTTTTACGTCTTCAACAACGGTTGTTTTGGCTGTTTCTTTAGGCTGTTCTTTACAGGCTAAAAACATAATAAAACTCAAAAAGATGGCGACTCTACGCATGACTTAAGGTAATTTGTGTTTATAATAATCTATTAAAGCTATTCTTCCTTGAAAGAATCTAAAGGTTAAATGTATAATATTTCCTCCATTATCTTCTATACATATAGATTTATTTAACTCAAAGCCATACGGTTGGGGTTTTCCTTCTTCTATGGCAATATTATCAGCGTATAACGACACTTTACCATTTGGTTTTAAAACTGGTTCTATCTTACCATTAATCCCAGGTATCTCTCCTGATTTGTTTAGAATTAGAGAGCCATAGTTCTGTGTATTTTCAATCCTTACTTCGATATCTTCTTTTGGGTTAACATTTTTGAACAAGACCGCCGGATATTCTGGGTGTGCTATAAGAACAGTATATAGTTTACGTGTTCGAATAATGAAATGTGCCAGACCTTTTTCATCAGAAAACCCTTCTAGATAAGTTGAATTATTAGCTACTAATACTACTTTGGCATTTTTTATCGGTTCTTTATTCTCATTTATAACATTGATTGTAAAAATAAAAGGTTTGGGGTTGATCATTGTAGAAATTTTTGACCATCTACTTTTTAAATACGCCTGGTCTTTTTTTAGTTTCTTTTCAATCAATCCTGCAAATTCATCTGGGGTTCTATTCTTTAAATCGACATAACCAATTGTTTTTAGAATCCCGGGTATCTCGGTATCATCAAATCTTGCTGGCAAAATATACTCTCTACTTTCTTGAAATGCTCTTGCCTGCATGGACACCCTTTCATGATTAGTCCATAATTTTTTATTATAAAATCCAGAGATAAACATTACTGTATACCTTGCCCTGTTTTGGTAAATTTCTGACAGGTATTCGTATAAATTCTTACCCCACAAATTAGTTTCTTCAAATAGATCATAAAAGACTTTAATCCCTTTCATCTGCAAACTATTTGCCACTTTCTCTACATATGCCCTATTCTCTCCTGCAAAAGATAGCGCAATATCATATTCATAATTCTTGTTCCTCATCACTGACATCTTTTTCTTTTTAATCTAAAAACTGACTTCTTCACTAAAAACTTATAGTACAAAATTACTTTCTTTATTTGGAATATTTCCTATAAAAACTGGAAATATTCCAACAAAATATTTACTTGTAAACCGTACTTTTTTATACAATTTTTCTATTGGTTTTACGTTACCCTGTCGAGCATAACTGGCTGATTTAAAACCTTATTTATCAAAATTCACTGAAAGCAGTGTGCTATTAAAAATTGGTATCTCATACCTTTATTACCTAATTCGAAACCCGTATTCTACCGAAGTATATGGAACATAAAGTATTTAGACAGTTCCAATCTTTTTTTACTCTTGTAAGCTATTTAATGTGCCTGCTTATAGCACCTTCTATAAGTACTTCATGTACATCTGATTTGGATTCCTATGTTCCCATTGAAGTAGAACTTGAAATATTTGTTTCAGAAACTTTATCAGGAAACCCTCGTCAGGGTATTTCTGTTGCTATCTATCATACCGAAGATGATGCAAAAAGAAGAAGAAACACGATTGTATCTTCTTCTACAAATGATGATGGAATTACTAGTTTGGATAATATTTGGAAGCAGGGAAAAGATACTTGGTTAGAATCGATTCTTTACTTTTAAAAGATATAAAACACACGAATGAATTAATGGTCGGATTTAATCAATTTAGAATAAGCATTCTATAATACCATTTCTGACTTAAATTTACCTCATAACCCTTCCTCCTTTTTGGTATTCTCGCTTCACACCATTCAAAATATAGGATTCATATATGGTTTTCTTATTATCTCGTAATGCACATAGACATGCATACTGAACAATATTCATAATCTCTGCTCCCGATAATTCGAATCGTTGCGCAACATTTCCTAAATCTACATCCTTATGTAATTTTACATTAGAAGGAAAAGCTTTTTTCCACAATAGTAAACGTTCCCCTGATTTTGGAAGCGAAAAATGAATAATAGATTGAAAACGTCTTACAAAAGCATCATCTATATTACTTTTAAGGTTTGAAGCAAGAATAACTAAACCTTTATAGTTTTCTATTCGTTGCAAGAGGTAAGACACTTCCTGATTAGCATATTTGTCATGAGCATCTCTTACATTGGTTCGCTTACCAAACAATGCATCTGCTTCATCAAAGAAGAGGATGTTTTCAGTTTTTTCGGCTTTTACCAATAGATTAGCCAGATTTTTCTCTGTCTCTCCTATAAACTTAGATACCACCATAGAAAGATCTATTTTGTATACATCTTTACCGGTGTATTTACCAAGTAAACTGGCAGTTAATGTTTTTCCTGTTCCCGGAGGACCATGAAACAATGCTCTGTAGCCTGGTTTTAGTTTTTTGTGCATCCCCCACTCGTGAAGCAAGGTATCTCCGTGCGTTATCCATGTTTGAAGTTCTTGTATTTGTTGATGCGTTTTTTCACTCAATACAAGATCATCCCATTTCATCTCCGTTTCTATAATCTGAGCAGGAAACTTCATACTAAAAGCCGGTTTACTGGCTTTTCCTGTTACCAAAAGCTCTACATATTCTTGTGAAAAAACTATTTTACCACTCATTCTAGGTTCAGCGTCAGGCGCATCTTGTAACCATAATATACGATGTCTGGCAAAAAAGTGATCAGAACCAAACAATTCCAAAATTTCTTTTCTTTTCTCCACGTCATCACCCGCCAACAAAAAAAGAGCGGTCTCTCCTGTAGGTAAAAAACCACGGAAATTTTTACCTCTTACTCCACCCAATTGAGGGAAATCACCTGTTAAGGATAGTTTTTCTTGTATGATACTATCCAGTAAATTACTATACACATGTGGACATAATGCAATGAGTAATAAACTTTTTTCATCATCTCCCAAATTTGCTTCTTTAACAATACTGGGAATATCTAGTTTCCAATCCTTTATTGGTGGTATCTTGGGCTCTACAACCTCAATTTCTTTGTTAAAGTATGTTTCTAATTGATATTCTACTAGTTTTTTGAGATAATCGAATTCTGGAAAATAGATCATGAAATTTTTGTTTAAACTAGATTAACAAGTTTCCGCCTTTATTTTGTTGCATGGGTTAACTCCTCTTCCTTTTTTCTTTCCTTGATGTTTTAAACGATCACAGCATAATTTTGGTAAAATTTTGGGATCGTAACTAACAACGACTTTGGTTAATCCTTTTACAGAATGATAATTTAGTTGCTGTAATTCCCTTGTATTTCCCATGCTTTTACCTTTACCCCAATCTACATGTACACAGCTATGAGAACCTGTATCTAACCCTCCTGAATGAATGGCTTGACCTCCATTAAAAAAGATAGCATATGACATTGATGAATTTAAATCCTTAGCATATTTTTGTCGAGGTCCCTCTCCTTTGGATCTGTCAAGGTCTCCTCCATCAGATTTTGTATACGGCATATCATTATACCCTACTCCTTCAATTCGGGTCACTGTGAACTTACCTGAATCAGTATAGCCTTCATTGTGTTTTCCTCCGGAAATAGGAAATGAGATAAATTTTGGTATTGGAAAAGGAACTCCAAATGGTGGGATAGGTATCCAGTCCATCGGTTTTATAGAATTCGGGTAATAAAAAGCAAAAAGGTTTCCTGTGGGCATCCAATCCCCATCATCATCCACACTATATCCATCAAAATGTATATAGATCTTCTGAATCCACGGTTTTTTTTCTTTATCTTTCTTCTTATTAAAATTCTCTTCTTGTAACGCTCCTGTATTCTTTTTTTTGGGATCTGTTGGATCGGTATTAAAATTAAAAGCCTTTTTACTTCGGTAAGGTTGGATGATTTCCTTTTTGCGTTTCAATTGATTGTTTTGTTGCACCACATGAGTGAGTTCATGTGCCAACAGTCGTTTCCCTTCAGTAGTATCTGGGCTATATTTTCCCGAATTAAAATACACATCATTCCCATGAGTAAAGGCCTTGGCTCCTAACTCTTTGTTCATATCTACTGCATCTTGATCCGTATGTATATTAACAGTACTAAAATCTGTCCCAAAAGAAGCTTCCATTTCGGTTTGCATAGCTTTGGATAAAGGGTTGCCTTTGCCAGATTTACTTTTGAGCTGTTGCGTAATTTTTGGACTTGCAGTTTGCGCTGTCCCGTCACTTTTTGTTTGTAATGCTTTAGGGTCTTCCTGTTCCTCGTCCATTTTGTTAATCATTTCCTTTTCTTCATCACCTTCCATCTTACTAACCATCTCCTCTTCTGGATTTTCCATTCTCTGGATTTCAGGCTTTTCTTGTACGAGCTTATCTTCTTCCATTCTTTGCTCTGCTGTACCTAGTTTTTCATCCTCCTGTGGTGTTGCTAATGATTCTCTTTGAATACTACTAATCTCTTTATTTTGTATATCGGGTTTTGCCGTTTTATTAACTACGGTATCAGCCATTGAATCGGCTTCTTTTTCGTATTTATCTCCTGGTTGACCAATGCTTAATTTAGTCTGTACAGCACCTCCATTGGACACGCTAAAAAATGGTTTTTTAGCTTCTTTAGAAAAAAAGGGAGCTTCCTTATTTTCTTTTCCTTCATTATTGTGGGGAACTTTATTTCTTCTACTGGAAAATACACTTTTCATCTCTCTACATCTATTTTAATTAAATTTTGATAAAAATTCTGAGGTAAGCTCACTATAATCTTTGGCTCCATTGGTATTTTTATCATAAGTAAAAATATCCATCCCTTTTTCTTGCGCGTTTGCCAGGGCAATATTGCTTCGAATATGTGTCTTAAAGATCATATTTTCTGAAAATTCTTTTTCAAGTTCTTCTCTGACCTGTCGGTTCATTTTTTTTCTTTCATCATACTTGGTCAGTACAAATCCTAATAATTTAATTCTCTTATTTAGTTTTTTAACCAGTTTAAAATGGTTTAAAAAACTTCTCACGCCTTTTAAAGGTAAGAATTCTGCCTGTAAAGGGATTAAAACAAAATCACTACTTACCAAAGCGTTAATCGTTAACATACTCATAGAAGGTGGGCAATCAATAAGTATATAATCATAAGCAGTTAATGGCGCTATCAATTGGGATAAGATTTGTTCTCTGCCATATACGCTGGCTAGTTCTAACTCTGCTCCTGCCAAATCAAGAGAAGAAGGAATCACATCTAATCCCGAGGCTGTAATCAGTACATCTGTAATACTGGTTTTTTCTCCAAAAGCCTCTTTACGTAGCACTTCGTATATTGAATTCTTAATATCTTCAGTTACCCCCAGCGATTGGGTCAAATTAGCCTGTGGATCCACATCGATCAGGAGTACTTTTTTGCCTAGGTTTTTTAACCCCGCCGCCAGATTAATAGCTGTTGTTGTTTTTCCTACTCCACCTTTAAAATTAGCAATCGATATTACCTTCATTTGTCATGATTTTAATTTACTACAAACCATCCTTAATAGATTTAGATTCATCAAGCGTATTACACTTCGGCAAGCTCAGTGTGACAATTATATTCTTTTGTTATTAGTTCGTAGGTCATCCTGAGTTTGTCGAAGGAAGTCGAACCTTTTATTTTCAATTGAACTTCTACAAGATTGGGGTATCAATAACAAGCCTTACTTTCTCTCCTAATTTTTCTCATATGAGAAAAATCGGACACAAGATTTTATCCAAGTTCGGCGTTAAAATACTCACATACTTTATTCCATACTTCACAGCCTACTTTGGTGCCTAGTGTCCTACCTTCCTGATCCCCATCTCTAAAGTGAATCCCTCCGTACAGCCTTGAAATCCCGGCTTCGTCTGCAGCATCCTTTAAGAGTTTCCAATCCAGAGTAAGATCTTCGGCTGGAGTACATCCAGGTTCTATTCGAGATCCGCCTTTGGGTATAATCACTTTTTCTCCGTATTTACCGCTATCGCAAAAACTGGATAGTACTTCTTCTGCTGCTGCACTAAAAGTGCTATGTCCTGATACATATTCTGCAAAAGGAGGAGAAGGAATATAGGGCAACCAGTTTTCTCCTTCTATTTGCTGAGTCCCTTCGCAAGGACCTCCCCAGGCGTCAATACTTTTTCCTCTATATATATCCTGAATGGCAGAAACAGGTCTTACATAGTCATAAAACACTTTACAATCCCAGGCAGCTATACCCGCATCCATTAAGGCGTTAGACAACAAGAAGAACATTTTGATATCATAGGCATTCTTATGCCCATGTTTTTTTGATAAATACCTGGCTTGTCTGCAACATTGCTCAGGAGGGGTTGCCCATCTTCCAGTATCATCTTTTACTGAATCTACAAATTTATCTTCGTGCATCCCCGCCCAGAATTCTGCTATTATTTTTTGTTCATCAGTAAGTCCTTCACTATACTTTAGAACCTCATCTGCCTGCTTTTTATATTCTTTTTTATTGCAGGATATTGGTGCAGGTGGTCTGAATTGTCCTCCCCAACTTAAGGCAAATGGTTTTACCAACCCCCAATGTGCTGTCATAAACTCTTGTGGCTTATGGTTTCTCAATTGTGGTTGCCATCGATCTTCATATTTTAATGGCTGCGGTACCGGAGGATTTATAGGGCAATATCCTGTATAATCAGAGTACTTACCTTCATGCAGGGTTGCATACTGATTGGCGGCATCACCGGCACGGCATTCCAATACCAAAAGCCCGGATAAATTCCCTATCCCTACAGCATTATCGGGCTCCAGATTCTTATCATCGGAATTGTAATCACATTCGCACATAAAATCACGAAACATACTTTTCTTTTCCGGTGGTAAACCACACCAAAATAATGCTTGTGCAGTGGTATAAGCGGCATAGCTATATGCTTTTTCTCGATTCTCACTGGTACATCTACTATCGGGTTGTTTTAACCTGCTCCCAGTAGTCGTACTTACTTCGCATCCTCCGTCATTATAATTAGTCCATGCGTCATACATCGCCGTATGTACGATTGCCAATGCCCTGGATGCAATAGTGGGTGTGGCATTTACATAGTGTATGGCATCGCATACTAATCTGTTCCATACATGGGCTTTGCTGGGTGTATATTTCTTTTTTGCTGTCATTGGTTTTAAGTTTTAATTATTCGTATTTCCCCTTTTACTTTTATTGTTTACTAATATCCATACACTACGGTTTTATATTCGAAAATGCTTTCTTAAATTCTGCTGCTGCTTCCTGAAAGTTATTAAGTTTCCCTTCTTCTTTATATTTTTCTTTAAGTTGAAATGGTATTTCTTCAAAATCTTCGGGTAATTCGTACCCTTTCTCTTCGAAAACATTTTTCATGTCAATCATCTCCTGTTTATATTTTAAAAGCTCAGCCTCATTATTACTTGTATTGATTTTCCAAAATAAGCTCATTGTTTTTGTGGTAAGTTTAAAAAACTCTATTCCTTGAGTAATTTTTTCAAAAGTAGTTTCGTTCTTAGATTTCTCCTTTTTCTCAGAAGTATTCTCGGTACTACTCACGTCTGAAGCTATATTTTTAATCCCATCCATCAGCAAATTTACTTTTCCTTTAAGTTCACCTGTCAACAATGCCATAGCTTCTATATCAGATATCTTAAATGATGTAATTGCACTCTTCTCTACTAATTTCTTTTCTCCTTGGGTAGAATAAATTTCAAAATCACCCATAGGAAAGATATATCCTTTAGGAAACAAATAGTGAACTGTTGGTTTTTTTGTATGGTAGAGCATTTATCCTACTTATTTAATACAGAAAAATATAATGACCATAAACATTGATTAACATTTCAAATTAAGATCCATTACTTTTTCATATTATTATTCAATAACTTACTTAAAAAATCACCTCTCTTTCTTGCAATAGTTGTAGTTGAAAGGGCATGGGGACAAATTATGGTATTACCTGAATCCTTTTCTACAAGAATAGGTAATCCGTAAAATGCAAATTTTGGATCTTCAAATTTTATATCCCATTTACACTCAAGGTTTTTTCTAAAAGTTTCTCCTATATATCTAGAAATCTGATCCCTTAGTATTTTATTTCCTTCCACCATTAACTCTTTATGATCTTCAAAACTATTGAGCATCCAGTTCTCTAAAATATCTAATGAATCGACTGAATAATCCAAGGTCTCTCTAGATTGGTCTTTAAAATTTAATATAAATTTTTCCAGAATATCATCCATATAGAATAACCATTGTTCAAAATCTTCTCTATTTTCTTTCATTTACTTATACTTTATTTATATTAATCAAATTTAGTTAAATTCACTCAAACCTATAGGGGATTCCAGCATCTCGAAGTGCCTTAAGTAGTGGTTGACTGGCTGTACCTTCAAATACCCAAGTAATTTCCCAACCTTGATTATCTTGCAAAATTTTATCTCTTGCTACTTCAGATAAATTATGTTGATTTGCTGTTTGATATCCTGTTTTATGCTCTATTCCTCTCAAAACTGAAGGGTCTGCATCCGCAATGTCTAATCTTCTTGATTGTCCTCCTGCATCAACAGTAACTTCACGCTCTCCCCAACCAAGTTTTTGATGGTACGCGTCCATTGCTGCATTAGCCCTAGGCGCTTGTCTCATATTAACTTCATATTGCTTAGACCACCTTTCATAAGTCCATTCTCCGCCTCTATCCTGATATTCTTGCCATCTCCGTGATTTATGTTCAGGAGAGCCTGGAGCTCCAGGAGCAGGTCTGTCTTCAGTATAACTAGAATCTACTTCATGATCACTAGCAATCATATGAACAGAATACCTGCCAAGTCCTCCTTTTGGGCGTGCTTCAAAATGCTCTATCCAGCGATATTGGGGTTTGATTATACCATTAAGCATTCCAACCGTAACTAATGCCGGGGTATCTATCGCATCCTGCGTTTCGGTTAATGTTCTTGCCGCGGCTATAGCTGCTGGTAATTCTGCTGCTTTTGTAGCATCATCTACCCCCTCGCGAGCACCTCGTTCTCCAGTTTCTTCTCCTGTTTCTCTGGCAGTACGTTCTGCTACTTCTTCGGCAGTCTCTTCTGCAGTTTCCTCAACCCCTTCACGGGCAGCCCGTTCACTAGAAGCCTCAGCTACTTCTCTGGCTGTTCTTTCGGTAGCTTCTGAGGCTGCACCTCTGCCAAAACGCCCAAATAGCTCATCAGAAAACCTCATTAACTTTTCTCCAATTTCTTTGAGGGCATCCATTACAATTCGTAATGCACCCGTAGCATGAGATGCCATCTCCATGATCTTATCAAAGAGTTTTACTATATGTTTTCCAAGTTTTCCTATGATTTTAAATATAGCACCGAGTGCTTCTCCGGTCCAGTCTAGTAACTTAGCAACAGTACTTGCTGCACCATATGCTCCGGCAGTAAGGATACCTAGGACTACTTCAAAAACAATAGTTCCTGCCAACCAACCAACTCCTTCTCCTATTTTACGTTCAGAATCATCAGCCATCATAAAAGTCACCACACTTTCTGCAAGTGATGAACCCGCCCCTCTTATGGCTGTCTCTGCTCTGCTCCACATATCACCAAGTTTTTGAGACAAGGATTCAAAGGTCATACCTTCACCTCCTTCAAAATGTTCAGTAATGGCACCTTGAAAATTTCCTGTGACTTGACCTATAGGTTCTTCAAGCTCTTCACCCATTTCTCTCATTCGAGATGACATCGCTTGTTGAGAACCAGCAGGAGTGCCAGCGGTTTGATCTGTTTGCGATGCATTTTCGGGCGAAGTATCTTGAGTCATTACTCCATAGAACCAGCTTATCAATGAGTTTAATCCATTTAATATTTGATAAATCAGTACAAAAGGATCAGTTAAACCTTCCCATACACCTTTTAGGAAACCTATTACAAACCCAATAATAAAGTCAATACTAGCTCCACTTATGATTTTTGCCAACTTATTAGTTACAGCAATTTTTTCATCGTCACTTCGCTCCCTAAATCCTTGTAAGAAACCAATCACAAATGTTTTTAGTAATGGCCATAATGGCCCCATCATAGGAAGCATTGGTAATGCTTCTAGAAAAGCTATAATTCCATCTAATAAGAAATCTATAATAGGAGGCTTATAACAATTCGGTAATGCCCTCCATGCCCATCCCGCTAAAATAATAGGTATCATTGGAGGATTAAGAATAGCCATTCCTATGGAGGTGATAATCTCCATATACGGTTGAACTACAGTTTTTATCTTATTAAAAATTGTCTTGAAAAAGTTTACTGCACCCTGTAACTTTTCTTGTCCCCAACTAATAAAATCCTGAACTCCTGTAGAAATTGTTTCTACAAAACTTTTTGCCATGTCCAATAATGGAATACCGGTAACCGAACCTATAAATTCTAGAAGTGCTGAGCTTAATTCTACAAACTGTGACATCATCATGTCTACAGCACCACTAATTTCATTAACAAATGCTTCTCCTGCTTCCAAGAGTTGAGGCAAAATACTATCTCCCATTTGCTCTCTTGCATCTCTTATAATATTTGGGTTATCCTTGTTATTCCACAACCATTGTATAGCTTCAACTATTCTTGGACCATACATAATGGTAATATACATCGGTCCTACCGGCGAAATCACCAGAAGGATTGTCAATATTGTTTGCAAGGGACCTATAATAGGTTCAAAAGTAGTTTTAATCTCATTCCAGATATCACTTGCAAATTCCTTAAAATGATTCCATATACCATCTTCTCCTTCACCAGTAAAACCTAGTTGCTCCATTACCCAATCCCATGCACTCTCCATATAACTTTTTACCGTTTGGAGCCAACCCCAAACTGTAGTTGCAATATCACGAACAACAGAAAAAGCCTCTCCCATAAGTTCAATTACAGTATCGAGAATAGGAGCAATTAATAAATCGAACATTTCAGACAGGAAATTTTTCACCTGCGTAAATACTTCTCTAATAGCTTCAAAGAAGGGGTTGTTCATAAAATCTGAAATAAACTCTCTTATTCCCTGAATTGCTTGATTAAAAGCTTCACAAGAAGCTTCGTCTCCATTAACAATACCTTGAAGTATTAAAAAAGCACTTTCAAAATTCCCTTTTAATCCTTCGATAAATTCTCCTATTCCTAATTCGGAAAAAACCCCTGCCAACCAACTCTGTATTCCTCCATTCAACGCCTCACTTATCATTTGGAGAGGACCATTTTCAATTAGTTCAGCCAAACCAGGAGAAACTCTACGTACTATAGCCATAATTGCATCTGCTCCCAATTCTAATGCATCACCTATGGTTTCACCTGCCCAATCAACAGCATCTCCCGCTGCATCACTAACAAAATCAGCACCCGCAGAAAATGCACTCCCAACATCATCAAGAAAAGATGCCTGTAAATTGAGGGATTTTCCTGACATAATAGAATAATTCCCTTTAAAATGACTTGTAGATAAGCTTGGTGATAAATTAATTTTGGGGTGTATTCCTATAGCTCCTTGCTGCACAGTATGTGTCAATTCATGAGCCAATAGATGCTTACCAGAACGGGAATTAGTATTATACTTTCCATCATTAAAATAGATATCACTGCCATTGGTAAATGCCTGTGCCCCCAACTCCCTGTTCATTTGTACCGATTCACTCCCTGTATGGATTCGTACATTACTAAAATCTGCTCCAAATGCAGCTCCCATAGAAGATTGTGTCTCTGATGGTAAAGAGCTACCTCCACCCTTACTTGAATGTAAGCGATTTTGTAAATCCGGTTTTACTTCTCCACCACTATCTATTGATTTTTGTTGAATAGATTCTTCTTCCTCTAATTGCTCTTCTTCTTTTTTCTGCAATTTTTCTTCTTGTTCACAAGAAGCACATTTGGTTTGTACACAAGGAACTAACGGTTTTGTTTGTACATCTATATCAGATTGTTCTGAATTACTTTCAAAAATTGGTTTACGCTGTATCTCTACATCTTCTCCTGATACTTCTTCCTCTTTCTTTTGTAATTTTTCTTCCTGTTCACAGGTACTACATTTTGTCTGAATTTTTGAAACAACGATTGGCTCTGTTTGTATACTGCCTCCTTTATTACTTTCTACAGGAGTACCATTGGTTTCTGTGCTACTCAGTTTTTGTACCACCTGATCCGCCATTGCATCGGCCTCGACTTCATACTTATCATTGGGCTGTCCTATGGTTAATTTTGGTTGAATAGAAGTATGTTCAAAAAAAGGTGTTACTGTTTCATTTGATTTTGAAAAAAAGTTACCCTGCCCCTCTTTGGCAAAGAAAGGTTCTTGTTTAGCCTGGATATGGCTTTTTGCGGTAGTGGTACTATTTTTTTCTGCTGTTTTCACTCCTTATCACGCATTTTTTGAATATCAATAAAATCGTATTTTATGGTATTAACTTCTAGAAAGCACCTAATATCCATTATGATTATACCAATAGTGCTGATTAAAAAAAGTTGAGAAGCATCCCTGTTAAAACCTGCACAGGAATATGGAAATGCTATTTCTAAAATTGGCTGACCGTTATGGTATAAAATAGTATCACATAACAACAAGTGTTTTTTTTCAAAAACAATTAATGCTCCAAGCTCAAATTGATTGCTTTTTTGATATCCATAAAGTTGATCTTCTAATGCAGCGTTGCTCTCTATAATAGAGAGACATTCTTTTGGTTTTAAAATAGGAAGTGCCCTATTTAAATGTAGACCTAAGTTATTAGCAAAGAACACACATAGACCAGATTTTAGGCAAAATACCCCCCCATTATTGTATTTATCAGTTATCCACATGTATTTGCTACATGTACTTCTTATTTTCTTTGAAGGGAAAGTGGCTAACTCATGTAGATAAAACTCAATATCATTTTTATAATCTATAAGTCTTTGTTTTTCTATCTGGTGGGAAAACTCCACATAACTAAACTCTTCAAATTCTCCTGTAAACCATTCTTTAGAATCAACATTATAATGTATAAAATCGGACATTTGGTGCTTATCCTCATCCAAATTTCCAAAAAACTGGATTATTTTTTTTTGTATATTAATATCACACAATTGAAAGCACTCCACTTCTATTTCTGTTTCAATTTTTTGATTTGTAAAGTTGTAAAATATGATGTTATGAGGATACTGAATACATATCATTGACTTGTCTAGGTATAAAACATCAATCGGGATATTCTGCATCTCTTCCTGTATGTCCTCTCTATACAATGGAACATAGATAAATTCATCCAGAGGACTAATGATTTTAGCAATTTCAGTATCATTTTGGTGTGAGTTTACTACTTCTCCTTTTATTTCTCTAACTTGTTTTATTGTAGACCACCTATCATCTTGTAATTTCTCATTTATGCTAACAATTAATTCTTCAAAATACTGTTGCAGTGCTTTATGCGAATTGGCAAAAAATAAGTCCTTATGCCCTGTTACTGCTAATAATTCTTTGCTAATGGTTGATAAAAGCTGATAATTCAAATTATCAACACCTGGTATGGTATGGTCAAAAAGACAAGGTAAAAATGGGCGTTTCTGGATGGGCAACAACGGAATTCTGGTAATCATCAATGACGATGAATCTTTATTTTTGGATTCGAGCATACTTTTTATATGATAAGGACCTGTATTTACAGGTTTATCATACACATTTCTTGTAATTCTCTTGCCTTCTATTATAGCAACTTCATAATTTGCTATCCCGAATAGATCTTTTATAGAGAGGTTTAAAATTTCGGCTATTTCTTTCACGAATGCCGGATGTATTAAAGGAGGGGTTTTTATATAAACTCTATTGGATTCTAATACTTCTACTATATCCTTTTTATCTGAACTAGAGTTTTCATTATGGTTTTTCTGACCAGACTGCCCATAATAGACAAACCTTTTATTATTCAACCCGATTTCATCTAAAGACACAGTATCTTCACTATTTAAAATATGGGTATACGCATTCCGAACCTCCACAAATTTATCGGTTGAATATTGAAAGAATGTATGTATCGTACTACTACTCATTAATTAATTATTTATTAAAATTCGACATAACCCCTTATATTTTTCTCAAAAGGTAAAACCCCTGTACTATCAGAAAAAGGTACTGTATACCCACTTTGTTTAGTTATTTGGTAAATAATCTGCATATGGTCCGCAGCCCCTCTATTTGACACTCTACTTCCTGAATTAGAATCAAAATAATACCTATTTAAAACTTTGGTTCGAACATTAGTAATAATGACATTTTCGCCATCATTACTTACACAAGTAAGGTTTAATACGGCTGTAGATCCTTTTACATGTTGTAGAGAAGCACTTCTAACAGTTATGGTTCCAGCTCTACCAGATCCTACTCCTCCTGTCATTGGGGAGGTTTCTCCATCTATTACACGAACCGATTCTCCTTCACCACTTTCTGAGTTTTCTAGGCCTGGTATTTGTTCGGTTATGGTTCCAAAATCAAAGCTATCTTCAGAGGTTTTGCTTTCTCCAACAATTCTGGCAAAATCCTCTGAGCTCATCTCCTGATCCTGCACATGTTCAATAAACCTATCTATATCTTCCTGAGATGCCGTACCTCCAGATGCCGTAACAATTTCACTTATTAAAACCGAACGGTTTCTTGCTTCCCAGGCGGTTGCTCTAGCCTGATACATATCTGGTGGGATAATAATCCCATGACCAGGATTATACAACCTTGAAGAATGTATTCCTCCTTCTGATGGGGTGCAAGCTGCTACTCCTTCTACATAATCTTCTAAACCTACCATTTCAAATATGCCATTTAAAAACTCTAGCAATGAATCCTTCATAAAATCCTCCATCAAATCACCCACAAGAGGTTTCATAAACTCTTCTTCAAACCACTCTGTTCCAACTACCAAATTTAAAGCTACCTCTATTCCCAAATTAGCTACTAGTCCCCATAAACAACCCAGAGCTGGTGGTGTAAAACATGACACTACTTGTACTCCAACACGAATAAGATTAACAGCAGTAGCAATTATGCTGGTATAAAATGCAGCATCTTTCATTTGTTCTAGAATTTGCTCATATGCCTGCAATTGCTCTTCGTATTTTTCTTCAAGACTTGTAATGAGCTCTTCTAATTCTGCTTTTAATTCGTTTAATTTGGCTTCTAGCTCTTCATCAACTAATCCTTCTACAATTTGCTGACGCATCTCTTCTTCAAATTTTTCGATCACAGCAGAAATACATCCCGCAAATACACTAAAACTATATTCTAAAAATTGTTCAAATGCAACTCCAAACCCTTTGAGCAGAAGTTTTACTATGCGAGCCATCCAACCTTTACTAAAACCAGATGATTTAAGTCCTTTGGCCTTCGTTTTTACATTTCTAGTTCTTTCCTTTAACCCTTCTATTTTTTCTGCTAAAAGATCAAATTTTTCTCCTAATAATATCCTAAGATTCCCAATAATAAGTCCTTTGGGTCCAGCCCAAAATTCAATTTTCTTATAATCTTTTGTAGCTTCATTAAAACGTCCAGTCGCTCCTTCTCTTTTATTGAGTTTTCTGTCAAATTCTACTTTTTCTTCTAGGTATTTTTCAACTTCATCATTTCTTAAGAAAACATTACCATGTGTTCGCTTCCAATTCCCTAAAGACCTATTAAAATTACGCCTTTTGGCGGGCCAATCTGTATTTTTCTGTAATACTTTGTTTGAAGGGTTATGCCTAGAAATAGTACTTTCATTTGTACGCTCTTTACTTTGCTGATTTACTTGTGGTGTATGGTGGTTTTCTTTTTTACCTGGTTCTTCTTTTCTATTTAAATTTCCGTTTGGTCTATTTTGGCGTATTCTATTAAAACTCTCTAATACCTGTTCTCTAAGTTGGGTTATTGCCTGACGTTCCTGTGTTAAAACTGCTGGAGATATTCTATATGGGTGTGGAAGTCGTGCCCACAAGTATACGCCTGAGTCTCCTACTTCTGCTAACCATACTCGTTTTCTTCCTCTTTTTATAAATCCTGCATTTTCTTTATCATACTCACGATTAAACTCATCATAATTAAGACCCTCTGGAATGGAAAGGCCAGTTAATGCAGTTACGGAAGGAGTTTGTATCTGGTTTCCAAAATCTCTTCGTGCAGATGAAGAAAATCTTCTTAATCCTTTGCGATAATGATTTAGTTGACTAGGTGCCATTAATGGATTATCCAAAAGTGTATCTTTTCCTTTAATTTCTCCAATTCTAACTGGAGAAGAAAAATTCCCTGATATAGATCCACTTCCTCCTATTCTTGTGCTGTTTCCTTGACTATCAACTGCAAATCTTGCATATCCATTTAAAGTAGGAGTTGGGTTTTTGGGTCCTTTTGCTTTATCCAGATCTGTAGATCTAATGTCATTATAAATATACTTTGTTTTGCCTGCATGCTCATCGGTTAGTACATCATTGTGAGGAATACCTCTTATTCCTGGGATATTTCCATTACTTTCAAACAAATCGGCATATCCCATTACATCAAATCCTATTGGTGCTACTGGGGATAATCTTCCTCTGGGGGCGGCACCAGGTATAGGAGCTTCTGTAGTGAGAGTTGTATTTGTACCTCGAAGCTTATCCTGAACTTCTTCTCCTATAGGTTTCTTTTGAATCACTTTATTCATTAATTTGGGAGAAGGTCCAACTTTTCCCTGTTGAATGGTATGTGTCAACTCATGCGCCAGCAAATGCTGCCCCGAACTAGAATTGGTATTATACTTTCCTTCATTAAAATGAATATCACTACCGTAGGTAAATGCCTGAGCTCCTAGATCTTTATTCATTTGTATCGATTCTCTACCTGTATGAATACGAATACTACTAAAATCAGCTCCAAAGGCTGATCCCATAGAGGACTGAATACCTGATGGCAATTGACTGCCTCCTCCTCTACTAGAATTTAGACGGCTTTGTAAATCAGAGCCAGAACTACCTTCTGTTGTATCTGATTTGGTTTGAATTTCTTCTTCCTGATCAGAAATATCTTCTTTTTTTTGTATTTTTTCTTCTTGCTCACAAGCAGCACATTTGGTTTGTATAAAAGGTATTAATGGTTTGGTTTGTACATCTATATCAGATTGGTCTGCATTACTTTCAAAAATCGGTTTACGTTGTATTTCTAAATTATTTTTTGGAATCTCTTCTTCTTCCTTTTTTTGCAATTTCTCTTCTTGCTCACAGGTAGCACATTTGGGTTGCACTACACTTACATCATTTGTTCGAGAATACCCTGCGGAGGCAGAAGGATCATTTAATCGCTGCACTACCTTATCTGCCATAGCATCTGCTTCTACTTCAAACTTATCATTAGGTTGACCTATAGTAAGTTTTGGCTGTATCGTTGTAGGATTAAAAAAAGAGTTTGTTGCCTCCTTTGATTTTGAAAAAAAGTTACCTTGCCCTTCTTTTTTAAAGAACGGTTGGTACTTTGCCTGAATAGTGTTATTAGCAGTAGAACTTTTATGTGCTTCGGCAACTTTCATCTATTTTTCTTCAATCCCTAATTATATTTTATTTGATTATACATCTTTTTTCTACCAAAATATTTATACTAATTCGTCCTAAAAGTGACCTGAGAGTCCAACTCCCCCACTAACTCCTCTTATCTGTGTTAAATCATCTGGATTAGCATTCAGATCAAATTGAAAATCCAAATTAACTCCTCTTCCCAAGGGTATGGGGATATCTAACTGAAGTTCTCCATTTTGAAAAAACTCAAACGATTTTAGTCCTATCCCGGTTCCATAAGAGAGTACTGATCCTAATGTTTCGTTAGCTCCCAAAAACCCAAAACTTGTCTGTAAAAGGTTAATCCCTAATCCATATCTTAAAAAAGTGTTCCACATTAACTCATTATTTCCCGGATATAATGATGCCACCCGATAAAAATGATGAGCATTATTCCATAAATTCTCATCTACATCTAGCTTTAAAGCATACGCCAGACACCTAAAGTCCGGGAACTCAGGATTGGTGTAACACCTATTTGTTCGTGGAGTACCTCCACCTTGACTTGTTGTTGTAGACGTACTACTTTCTGGTGGATTATTTTCTTCTGTAACCTGATCTGGTCCATCTTGTTTCTGAATGACATCGGTATTTACATTTTCCTTTTTTTGAATAGTATTTTCTCCAAAAAAAGAAGGTGTATTTTTATTTGTTCTTGAAAAAAAAACTCCTTGTCCCTTCTGATTAAAGAACGGCTCCCTCTTTTTTTGAATTAGGTTTTGGGTATGAGTACTTTTATGTGATTCTATTGCCTTCAACTATTCTTTATATGCTATTGATTTGCCTTCACTACTTTTTTTTGCTGTTGCATTAATATCTTTTGATTCAAGTATTTTTTTGTTTTAGGATTCTGCCTGTAAATCTTATCAATCTGTTCTTTCAAAATGATGGTATCTTTTAATGCAGAAGGGTCGGATTCAATTTCTTTTTGGATGGTAGCTACCGTTTTTATTCCTTGTAGAATTTCTATGTTCGGCAGACCATTAATAAGACTATCCTCTTCCTTATCTTTAATTGGTTCATATATAACATCTTCCTTGTTTTCGATAGCCTTGTTTGTTAAATCAATCGCTTTTTCAGGATTACCAAGCAACAAATTTGCCTCTGCCACTGCTTTTAAATCTTCGACAGTTGTAGCTCTTTTTTCGAGTTTTTCTGTTACCCTTACCAACTCATTATGAGCAACAGTATCATTAGGGTTTTCTATAACTTCATCTGAATACTTTTTTAGTGCGAATTTGTCTTTTTCAATTTGTATCTCCTGTATACTAGGATATGCAATCATAATGATAGGTATAGGGAAAAAGAGCAGTAATTTTTTTAAATCATCTTTCCTGATAATAAAATATACTAAGCCTGCGCAAAGAAGCATAAATAGAAATACTCCCAAAAAAAGTAGCACAATTTCATAAATGTATAGGTTGTCGAATATTGCTTTCATCTCATTAATTTTTATCGTTTCATTGTCATCCTGTCAGTTTTTTAAAATCTGACCCCACTTCTTAAGTACCCCCCGGTACTTTAATTGTTAAAGCTCCCGGTAGTTCTGTCAGTTTAGGTACTTCATTTGTTAAAGAATCCCCTAGTTTTGTTAACTCAGGTGGTTCTTTTGTTAAAGAGCCTTGTAAATTTGTTGATAGATTAACTTCATTTGCCCATCGACGTACAATAATCATAGGCTAACCAACAAATTTTATTATCCTCCCTTTTCTAGGAGAGGTTTTTACATTTTTTAACCAATGTCATTAATTTAAGGGTAATCTAATATCCCTTGTCACACTGAACTTGTCGAAGTGCTTTCAGATTCACATTTTCTAATTTCTTCGACAAGCTCAGACTGACGATTAGCTCCTTAACTAAACGACATTGAATCTTTCATTCATATCATTTTATCTCCATTCGACTTTTAGCAGCTCTTTCATCCATGGGAGTTTAATCATGCTCAGGTTCCATGGTAATTTGTCCAGCAATACATCAATAGCTTTTTGCTCTACACATAATTGCCAACCAGACTGTTCCTTTTTCAGTTTACCTTCGCGTACTAAAAACCCTTCTCTCAAACCATTAGGAGAAGTGCTCCCTAATACTCCCCAATGTTCTATCACTGCTTGTAACAGATGATCGGCTTCTTCTTTTTCAGTTTCAGATAAAACCATTGTATGATCCAACGGTATATTTACCGGCATATCACAAAGAAATTTGGGCAAAACCAAATCAAAATCTATAACCTGATCATTGCCACTTACCAAAAAATGTAAGAGCAAAACAGCTTTAGATTGGCATTGATAAT
Source organism: Aquimarina sediminis (assembly GCF_002895435.1). Lineage (GTDB taxonomy): Bacteria > Bacteroidota > Bacteroidia > Flavobacteriales > Flavobacteriaceae > Aquimarina > Aquimarina sediminis. Next base: position 24,447 of record NZ_POYJ01000003.1, on the reverse strand, counting down.
TCTTGAAACGGGATTCTTGTAATAAATCCATTTTTTTGAACAGGTTATTGAGAAAAGGATGTAAAAGTACTATCCCAGCATTTTTAAAAAACTGTGGTAATGCCATTTCAGAAGCCTCTTTTATAGGTTCTTCAACCTTAACATCATCAAGCATTTCTTTTGTATAATCCACATTTTGAGTCTCATCAAACTCAGGGTGAATAGCTCTTTTTTCCTTGGTTTTATCTGCTCTATTATCTGATTTATCTCTCTCTATTTCTTTATCTACAACCTCCTCCAGAAATTCTTTTTCTTGTGCATTACTTTCGTTCTTTTTCTTTATCTCTTTTTTTTCTTTCTTATACTTATTTTTTAAAAACTCGTTAGTCTTTTTATCAAAAGCTTTTAATAAAAGAGGGGTTCCATTTTTAAATTTTTCTGGCGTATCGCTAAACTTCTTTCTTAAGGCTAATATTTCCGGATGTTCTACTAATTGATCGATCAACTTCTCAGTACTCAACTTCTCTCTTTTCAGGATTACTTTTTTGTAGATTGTTTTCCATAAAACGACTTCGAGTTCTCTTATCGTTAACTTTCTTGTTATGAACATATCCTCTTCCCTATACAATTGAGATAACTCATTAAAAAAAACTAGTAATCCATTCTGGGAAAAACCAGTGTATAATTCTACGATGGATTTTAAGTCTGTAGCATTATGTTGTATAATTAAACGTTGAAATGCCGTTGGATGTTTTTCCAGGACTGCTTGTAACTGCAATATGGCTTTATCTTCGAGTCCTAAAGTTTCTAATACCTTCTCGATCCAATTTTCTTTGGGTACAATGGTATACGAAGGCAATGTTCCTCTTTCTAGCCAATATAGCCATAGATTAAAATACTGCTCTCTTGTAGAGAGTTGTTTTTGGTCTTGAGGAGCCTTCAAAATCCCTTCTTCTACATCTCTGGTTGTATACACTGCCTGGATACATTTTTCTGCTAGTAATAGCATTATCTTATCTACTATATCAAGGATATTTTCTTCATCTAAAACAATTGTTCCTATGTCAATTTCTATCCGATCCAGTTGTACTACTTCATCTTCCCCTACCATTCTGTCAAATAACGAATTCATCTCAGGGACTAACGTATTCCAAACTAACTCACTCATACGTTGTTGTACAGCATACGTTTTTTTGGAAGAAGGTATTTCTAACGCTATAATTTGTTTTCCTATGAGATGGTTATTCGACATATAATTATTTTATAATACTCTTGATTTGTTTTACTGTTTTTAAATTGGTGAGTGTTTTTATTTCTTCTTGCTTCCAGTTTTTGGTAACTTCTTTAAGCGAAAGTCCTTTTGATTTCAATCTTTGGAAACTCTTTTTTAGCGCGTCTAAATCCTCTTTATTTACTTCTGCCTTTTTATCAAGTACTAAAGCATCAAGTATATGCCAGGTTGCATTTTTAATTAATTCTAAGAACGCGGAAAGGTTATTATCTTTTTGAAGGCTATATCTACTGAAAAAGTTTGCCAATTGAACATAGCCGTTTATTGTTGGTGCGTTTTTAATGAAAAACTGAACACGTTCATAGCTTTTTGTCTTACGTATCGAGTCGTTTGCTGCTACTTCGATATTCTCGAGATACCTAGGTTTTCTTTGTCTTACCAGAGCTAGCACCTCTTTTTCACTATTTTTGGCTGTCTTTTTTACAGTGGTCTTCTTTTTGGGGGTTACTTTTTTATTAGTTGATTTTACTTTTGGTTTTGTTTTAGCACTTGCTGTCTTAGTCTCTAATCCTGAAGATACAGTACCTGGAATATTATCTTGTGGCATCTGTGATCCAGGGCAATATCCCCAAAACAAAGAGCCTTCTGTTTCTATGGGTAAACAACATGGATCTGTTGATTCTTTATCATCTTCTGGTTCACAATTGCAATCACCTTCTGCTCCGGGAATCGTGGCGCACGGTGGTTCTGAAACTAGATTTTTTATACACTCTACAATTCGACAGGTTGGTGAAAGATCGTCTGGACCACAACTACGTTTTTTAGGATCTTTATTTACTTCCCACTCCAGCCATACCCTATATGCATCTTCAAATTTGCATAAATCTCTTGGGCTTAACCATACTATATTAATTCCTACTAATGCCGGTACTTCTTTATATATCAGTTGTTCAAATGCTTTTCTGGCTTCTGCAGTTCTAAATCGTTTATCCCATGCAGGCAATACCATAGTTGCCCAAAACGAATAGGGATCACTACCCGGGATATAGCAAAGCTCATCGGGGTTAGATTCTGCACATGGATCATCTTTATCCATATCAGGATACCAATCAATTTTACATCCGTAATCCGGGCAGATTGGTAATAAACAGCTTACGGGCTGTCTTTCTCCATTGGCATCAATGATAACGTGGTTACACTCACCATCACTTTTAGGACGTAATAAAATATGTTCCAAAAGATGCATTCCGGTATTTTGTACACATTGCTTGGTTATTTCAATAGCATCTGTTACTTCTTGCAAACAGTTGTACTGCTGGGGATGATCTCCTATTTTTTTTCGAAGATCCACAAGCTGGAAAGAAAATGGTCCATAAGGTGTTTTTTGCGTGCACTCGATGGTCAACCATCCGTTTTTGGACATATTACAAAATTCTACAAATGCTTTTAATGCTTCTTCACAACATGAATAATAATTACTACTTACAAAAACATATTTGTTGTTACAAAGGCTTTCCTTTTCTTGTATCTCATCACTACATCCACAAGGTTGTAATCCATCAGGGGTACTATCCTGATCATTTGTTGGCCAATACAATTGGTAACAGTAACCTTTATCTGTTTTGTATACCGGAAAGTAATTGGCAACCCGCTGCAGGTCTTCTAACTTAATCCCCCCATTTTCGAGAATATTTATAATGTCTTTGTTATCCTTATATATCTTCTTAAGACAATCGATTACTTCTTCTAATCTACTTTTTTGTTTTTTAACATCGCTATCCAAATCATCACCAATGAGGCAATCCGGAATACATTGTAAACAATCTCTTATGTTTTGAACAAAATCACAAAAATCAATACTAAACCCATCCGACACTTCGCTAGTATGAGGTTTCTGAGTTAGAAATCTATGTTCTATACTGTTCTTTTTTGCTCTAGAATTTTCTTTGGTAATATATTTTGTCCAGTCTATTGTTTTTAGAATCGTATTCCATTTATCTTTTTGCTCATTTCGCTCTTTTTCAGAATCATAATTACAATTGTGGTCTGCTACAAAATAATCAGGAGATACTACTTTAAATTTCCAATACTCTCGATCACAATATGCTATATAATTCTTATCTTCTTCTGCAGCATAGACAAACTCTCTAACTCCTTTGGGTACACAAGTACCACATCGTAAGTTTTCGGGATCAGGGAAAGCATCATCCCAGGCTTGTTCCTCGCTTTCAAAATCACAAGAACTCTCTACTAAAACTTCAATCAACCCAACATAATACTTCCCATTTTCGCATAATACTCTACAATTATTTGGCGTACCTGCCAATGTATAAAAATGTTGGTATGCATGTTTGACTTCTTCAATGGTATTGTAACATGATACACTTTCCCATAGTACTTGTTCTCTATAGCTTTTTGTATTGGAATAATTATGAGTTGGGTTATCTACCTTTTTCATCCTGACTACCCTGTACTTATATTTGGTATTACAGACCTCATCATTATTATTTTCTACTTTGAATAATGGAAAAAGACGGGCTAACTTTACGTAAAACTCTTCTACGTTTCCTTTTTTTTCCTTTACTCTTTTACTGATTGCCTCAGGGATTACTGCGATAAAAGAGATATCATCACAAACAGAAGAGTCTTGTTTTTTATACACCTCTTCTACACTTATTTTTCTTCCTTCACCATAATTGGTTATATCTCTTGCAATATCAATTATGTCTAACCAATGATTATCATAAGCTATTTCTGCTTCTTCACAGCTATTGTACCCTTTGTAACTATTAAGAATAAACTCATCTCCTTTATCATCTTTAAAACAAACCTGATAATGATATAAATTTTGGTTTTGTTTTATTTGAACAGCCTTTTTCTTAGAAGGGCATTCTTTTAGTGTCACAGGAGGAATTACATCGCATATTTCAGATTTGATTTTTTCTATTATATCCTTATCTGTATACTGTTTAGGGTTTCTTGCTAAAGGGCTATTTTTTTTATAAAAACGCCATTCATATTTTCCTCTCGGATGTTCGGCTAATGCATCAGCAATAAACTTTTTATTCGGTTCACCTTTTCTCGTATATACCTTTTGAAGATACCCTACTGTTTCTTTGGCTTCTTCTAGTGAAGCTACATGATTGCCCTTTTTATATTGTATGGCCAAAGGTGTTGTTTTGTTATTCTCATATAGTGCAAAATCAAAATTACTGCCCTTTTTTGTTATAGCCTTAAACTGTAGCGCTGGTAGTTTTTCTACAAAACTCTCGTAAGCATTTGAAGCTTCTTCTTTTGATACATATGTTGCCTTGCTTCTAAAAACAGGGTGTAATCTTCCTTCATGATCACTTGCTCCAAATACATAATTGTACCTTGCAATACTGTCTGTAATTCTGAATTCATAACAATGGGGAATAAGTACTTTTAAGTTTCCTTGATTAGCTTCAGCCATTACAGTGGTATCAAAATCATTCTGAGCCTTGAGTTTTGATGAGAATTCGGCAGTAGATTTCAATACTTTTTTATCTTCATCCAGTAATGTCCAAACATATCGACGAGGTTCTTCTTTAACTAAAACTGGCACTTCATTTTTTTTAAGGAACTGTGTTGTTGCTTCTAATGCTTTATCCCGATCTGTTACTGTCTCTAGATGATCCGGAGGTAGTGCCAAAAATGTGTCAAACTTATCTCTTAGAATAAAGTTATATTCTGGATTACCTTCATCTCCTGATTTAAGAAAATTCTTTTTTTGTTTTCCTTGCTCAAAAGCTTCACCAATACACTGCAACGCCTCCTCCTCTGAATCATAACAGCAATAGCTCATCAGTAAACTTGCGTTATCTTTCTTTTTTATACTAAACCCATATTTTTCCTTTACTTTTTCATACTTAGGTTTAGTATTTCTATTGCCGCAAACTTGTGCAAATTCTTCTATTAGTGTACCTAATTCTAATTGTGCTTTTGATATTGGGTTTGAAACCGCAATATTTTTCCCCTTTTCATTTTTTAAGAAGACCAGGACGGTATTCCCTTTTTCTTTATAGGTATAATTCTTAGGGTCAGAGCCTAGCATTTTGGCTTGTCTCCATATAGCAACTGCTCTATTTTTATCTGCATAACAATGTATCCCTTTTAGTAAGATATTGCCTTTAATAATCAGTTCCCATTGAAATGCCTGCTTGTAAGGGACAATACATTTTTGAGATTCCGGTTCATCTATTAGATGTTGCCAAGCTTTATCCTGATTTTTAAATACCAGATCGCTTTTTACCTTTTTCTTTGCTTTTTCTTCGTATTTATGCCATTTCCAACTGATCAAAGTATCAATATGGTAATTTAATCTCTTTGTATTTATATACCTATTCTCCCGGCTTAAAGGAAGTAAACGAAACTCTGACTCGTCTTTATCTTTCTGAGTTCCTGCATTAATTTGATCTATAAAATGATCTTTCTTATCCAGAGCTTCTTTATTAGATTTCAACTTTACTTTTTGGTCATAAATAACGACATCTCCATTATGACTAAGTAATTGTTGGTGATATTGAAACTGTGCTGGTATTATGTTCTCCTCTTCAGGTTTTTTTGAAAATAGTCTTTGAATCTCTTCACTCTTAAAACCATTCAATCTTTTCTCTAAAAGTGTATACTTTTTAGAATCTCTCAAATCCTGTAATAGTACCTCTGCAGCACTGCTTAATTCATCCTTGCTTTGATAGCTTCTGTTACTTCTGAAAAAAACATTCCCCTTTGGTCCTTTTAATTGTAATCTGTAACACCGTACTACTTCAAAATTGCAAAGATTACGTCTGTTATAGTTAGATACTCCCGAAAGAAGGGATATCCGTTTTTCGAAACCAGAAACATTATTAGTATTCCAGGATGTGTTTGTATAGTCAAATGCTTTTGCTCTATTTCTACTTACTTCGGCAAACTTATTGATATAAGAAGATTGATCAGCAATAGTTTGTTGTTTGTTGTTTGTCTGGTCTACTTTATTTTGATATTGAAGTATCGCATAATCTGTAAATTTTTCTCCAAATCTAGCTAATAAATGATCCAAAAACTGTTTTCTTCTTTCCACATACTCCTGAGGCGTTTCTGTAAGACTCTGAATAAGATTTATATACGAAACGGGATTATAACTAAGGTTAAAGTAATGTTGATCTGTATTGGCATTGTTCTGAGACACATCCGATACTACCGAATATGTTTCTTTTAATGCACATAAAAACGCAACATTTTTTGCTCCATTTACAGCATCATTATGAGTAGCATACCTTTGTATACCAACTAAAACGACATCACCAGGAAAATCAGGGCAGAGCGTAAAGAAATACCCTCCCCGGTCATGTAAAACCTCTATTGTATAGTTATTACTAAAAAAAGCATCAATCAGTTGATGAATGTAAATGGTTCGAATAGCAGACGAAGAAAAGGTAAGTATTCCGACATCATTAGAGTTAGCATCACAATAATTTTCTATTGTTAGTCTGCTTCGTGGATCTGATTGTAAGCGGGTTATTGTTTGATGCCATTTTGTATCACGGGCTACAGGTATTGCCAACCGTGCACCTTTGGGTATCTGTTCATTTTCTTCATAAAGTTGTAACACTTCTTCTAATCCCGGTACCTCTTGCGGAAGGTCAGTAAAATAGGTTCGTTTAGCTGATACTTCTTTATCTGCCTCTGGAGTTAAAGCAAACAACGACCTTATTTGGGATAACTGCGCTGTATAATTTGCTAACATCTGATCATAAAACATAAGATACCCTTTTAATTGCAGGGCTTGCGTTTTACGTAAGAGAGTAGCATTATCAGAGAGACCGTCTTCTCCGATTCCATATACTACAGGAAAATCATTTTGAATAGATTCAAATGTTTTAAGATCTTCTCTATATCTCCCCAGAGGAATTTGATTATCCAACTCTTCATCGGGCAAGTGAAATTTTTTGGCAAATGAAAAAGTTTGATGAATTTTGGAAGTGTTTAAAGGAATAAACCCCTCTGCGCTATATAAATCAATACATGTTTCTTTAAGAGAGAATACTGGTACTTCTTGCTTTGAGATTTTAATCCCTGTTGACCAATAACTACTATCCCCTTTTTCCTTACAGTATTCATCAGAACTGACGACACTACCTCCCTTAAAATGGGCTTTTTTCACTCGTAAAACACCTTCGATACTTAGAATGACAGAATACAAATCTGATACATAAATTTCGTCTCTGTTTTCAATATTTTCTAATTCTTCAGTATCTACAAACCCAAAACTCTCTTGCAAATAGGGTCTTCCTGCAAAGATTTCATCAATCGTTTTTCCTTTGTTAAGTAATTCTTTTAAGGTATAATAGGAAATCTTTGGTTGTATAAAATCTCTTGTTCTTTTTATAATTTGCGCATATATTCTTTCTGGGTCGTATCCTGTTTTGATTTCAACTTCTGCACAAACTCCAATATTGTGAGGTTGTAGCACGCACACATCTTCTACAAAATCTTCACATAAATTGCGATGCGCTGCCAATAATGATTTTACTTCTTTGATTAAGGCTTTTTCATTTCTATTATCCTGGATGATATCAATATCCTTTTCTATGTATACTTTGTACAACCCATTTAACTCAATTTCTGGGCATCTCGTATTTCCCCCTCCTTTACAGTTAAGTTGATTCTGATATTCATCAATATATAATTTCACTTCCTGATGGGTTGGTTCTAACCATGCATTACGTACTCCTTTAATCTCTAATAGCAGTTTTCTATAATCGGTTATTGTAACAGGGTTGACCGTTAATATTTCTAAGGGGGTTAAAAAATTATCATCTGTATCTGATTCATCCTTTAGAGCAATAAGGTCTTTGAAAGGAAGATTTGTTTTATACCCAAGATCCATTAATGCATATACCAACACTTCTAAAATGGTGATTCCAGGATCATGAGCATTATGATCTGTCCATATTTTTCCTGAAAGCGCACCGATATGCTCTAACCCTTCTTTCCGAAGCGTTTTAAAATCCAAAAAATCGGGTATATTAGGATCTTTTTGAGATAGTACCGTTATTTTATTTTCTGATGCTTTTGCCATTTTAAATCAATTCGCTTGTTGTGCTATTTTTTTTGGGGTTGCGCATTTTTCTTCATCTATTTCGACACAAACATTTCCTACTGTCAAAATTGATCGTGCGGTCATTGGTTGTATGACCACTCCACTCTGCTTACAAGTCCCATTAAGTCTTAGATCTACGATAAAATCTACGTAGTCTAATTGTTCTATAAATCCAACTATATCCGAAAAACGAACCTCTTGCCCAAAGGATAGTTTTTCTGTGTCACCCAAAAACCAGGGAGCCAGAAAAAGAGTAATATCTTCTTTGAGTTGTTGAGCATAAAAACTTGAAGATTTTCCTCGATATAAACGTACCGCAATACATACGTCTACATACTCATATCTGGGGTTTACAACTTTTAACTTTGCAAAAGGTGAGGTTTTTTTTCGCAGATAAGTGGTTACTTTTTCCAAGACACTTACCGGTGCCTTGGGCTCTAGTAAGTTTCCTGCCATTAATTTTGTCAAATCGGGTATTACCGCTACGATTACAAAACCAGGAGCTATTTCCAGATCCCGATGGTATTGATTTGCTGAGAGTCCCATCGTATGAGATATACATTTTACTTTGTAAATCTCTGTAAAACCTTCGAGCACAATTTTTTCATAATCATTTGCCATTAGTGCTCTTCCTTTGTGTTTTAACTGTTCACTAACTCTGGTATAAAAATGCCCTTCTGCTTCTGGTTTTCTCCCCTCAAAAGAAGGATACAATTGTTCTACTTTTTTTATACTAAAATCTCCTTCAACCAATTTGCTAATACTTCCTGGTTGCAATGGAGTTTCTAATCTATTTGTATCATTGGTAGTACTTAATCTTGCTGATGTCTTTGCTGCCTGAGTGTGTATCCCTATTGTTTCTGCAATTGCTCTTACATTATTGGGAGCCGATACTTTTATCCAATACAAATTTGAAGGCATTATCGTGTTTCCAATGGTACTAATCCCATCTGGCACAGCAATGGTAACAATCCCGGAAACGGTCAAACTATCGGTTTCATCAGAGATCACATCAAAATCAGGTCGCAATTCAATCCATTCATTATTGCTAAGGTAATACCAGTCAATTGTAGCTCTGTTTTGTTCTGAATCTGCTGTTGCCTCTGCCAATTGAAATAATAATGATAGATTAGCTCCAGGAGTTAGATTTTCTATACCTATAAACAAGGTTCCTTCATGATCAAAATATGGGAATAGTGTTGGATTCAGTTCTATTTCTTCTGCTTTGGAAGTATTCTCGAAAGGATAAAGGTGTACTATTTCTATGTCTTCTTTAATCGCCTTGGCAGTATAATCCACGTATAAATTTTTAATAATAGGTGTCCAAGGTTCATTAGGTATTAGTGCCTGAAAACCATTCCCATATAAAAATGCAAAAATTCCTGTAGCACTCAATAAATTATCAAAATTGGTAAATGCCTGTTGTACTTGTATCACCAAATCATCAACTCCATTAGGATCTGTAAATCTATCTTTGAGCTCATCAAAAAAGGTGTTTAAATTATCTATAGTAGTTTGTACACTCCCTGAAGCTATGGTACTCATCGTATCAAGGATATCATCTCGTTTGCCGATAAATGTAGCGGCAAAATCGAGTACTGCCCCAACCACATCGTTAAAATAATCTGTCAGATCCGTATTAAAAGTAGTTCTGGCATTTAGGACAGTTGTTTTTATAAACTCTGCATCAGCAATCAATAGGTTATCATTGAGTTCAATGAAATCAAAAATATCTTCAATAGCAGTTATGAGATCAGTAGATAGGTTACTCACTTTTTCTATTATCTCTTTCTGGCTTAGAATATCATCAAGTGGAGAAATTACAATTTTACTTGAGTCATCAACATAGATTGCATCTGCAAGTTTTTTACCACTACTATCCCCACTAAAGGCATAAGCCAACATCTGTCTTGCCAAAACAAAAGGATATTCTTTATGCAAAAAATCCTGATCTGCTAAAGTAAATTTCAAAAATCCATTTTGAGCGTTTTTAAAAAATTCAAGGGGTTCATCAAATGATACAAATCTGTCTGTAATTGCATTAGTTACTTCCCATCCGTATTTGGTAATATTACAGGCTAATCCTCCAAAATTTGGGTCTGTCTCATCAAACAATTCAATTTTTGAAATATTTGACCAACTCCCTTTATCTAACAGATCTATTTTTACTTTAAAATCTCCCTCAGACAATCCAAAGTTTTCGAGTGCTGGAGGCGCATTGGTATCGGGTCCATGCTTAAGATATGCTTTATAATAATCATGAAAATCTTTTGGTTTTTCTTTCCACTCCATATTAACCCGTACTTCTTCCCACTTTTTGTATAAAATCTCTTTACTACCTATATAAAAACTAGGTCCTAAAAAAAGTTCTGGATGAGACACAGGATCTGCTGGCGTACCCAAATCTACTTGATTCATGGGATCAAAACCCGGAACTTCAGGTCTCACCCCAAAAGGATGTATTTGGCTATTAATGTCTAGCGTACCATCGTCATTTTGTACAATAAGATTTTTTACACCACATACGTCTACATCGATCCGGGCATTTACTAGTTGAAGATGTTTCAAAAAATGATAGGGTGATATTGACAATTGATCCTGTCCATTAGGTTTTTTTAAAGGGCACAAGCATGGATCATATGTATCTGATATACTATCACATTCAATTTTAATTTCATCATTCAATTCTATTTTGACTACTGGAAAGTTATCTTTTAGATCTATTTTTTCTTTTAAGTTTTCTTCATCATAAAAAACTATAGCTGGCTCTTCGGGTAATAGTGTAATGTCAATTTTAAAACGTACATCTGCATCTACGGGGACCGTTCCTGCCACAGGGTTTTTGACAATTGTAATTGTAGATTTTGCCTTAATCCATTCTTTTTCTCCACTAAACCATATGTTAAACAATGTATTCTCACTTTCCTTCTTTGTGGATTCAAACGTTTCTAAACAGGTTCTTAAGTTTTTCTTATCCTTATCATCAAAAATAGGTAAGCAACTTATATTATCTCGTACCTTAAAAAAGTTCTCTAAATCATTAGCATCACCTATTTCATAAGGATTTTGCTTGATCAACAGAGTAGAGAGATACGTTTTAACAGGTAACGACAAATCGCATGTTTCAAGAATTTTGTCATTTAAGTAGTACGTTATTTTTTCAGAAGGAATTGCCAATTTTGTGGTCAAATCATCGAGTAAACTGGCTGCCTGATTAGCAGAAAGAATACTTGTATTAGATATATCACAATCCAAAAAAATGGTAATATCTCTTTTACCTTCTTGTAGAAGTAATACCGGAGACGATAATATGAATCCTAACCTAGCATGTGGATGTTCATTTACAATCAAACGGTCTCCTGGGATAAACTTACTCTCCTTTGACCCCAGAGTATACCAATTACCAAGTTGGTCTTTTTCAAATTTCTTTCCTAAACCATCCATAGAATTCGCTATCGGAGCTATGTATGCCCCTTCGATATATCTGTCATTATGGTTTTGTATCGATTGTAATGCAAATGTTCGAAGATCTTGTATCTGTGCTTTATCTAATATGATTTCATGATCCAGACCAAATGCAACATCTTGTTTATTTGCATCCTTACCATCTAGTAACAACAAATCTTTGGGCAATGGATATGTTTCTAGATGTTTTGCTACTTCAAAAACTATGTGAGCTTTATCGGGCACAGCTTCTTTGGGTATCATTTTTAATACTTCCTCATAAAAAAAGTCAAGATGCTTTTTCCCCAACGTATTAATATCTCCCTGAAAGTGTTTGAAAATTTCTAAGAAGGTAAACATCAATCCAAGGTGTGGTTGATGATTTTGTTGTAAAGATTCTTCTAATGGGCGTATGCTTTCATCAATATACTGAGGTGCTTTATCTATAATTTCTTGCATCCCACTTAGCATTTGATAGAAAATAGAATGTACTTCTTTTGCCGCAATGAAATACCCTTCTTTTATTCCTTTTTTGACCTTTTGTATACATGAATTTAAAGCATAAATTTCTTCCACTCCTAATTTCCAGGGGCTCTCCAAATACTCCTTAAAGTTCCTTTTATCAATACATAAAAAAGTAGCGCTTGAATTATATGTGCTGATATAGCACTTTAAAGGTTCTACAAAAGCAGATCTTATAATCGCAAAAAGAGGTGCCGAAAAACTATTCTCTGCAAACACTACGGTCTTATACAATGTATCTACAGGAATAATAAGTTTATCCAAAACGAAACTAAACAGAGATTCTAATAGCTGTTTTGATGGATTTTCACTAAATTCTTTATATCGCAATAAAAATTGATGTTCTAGCTCTTCTACAGAACTTTTACTTAGTTTGGCTAATTGAAACGGAAGGCTTTCGTTAAAGAAGATTGACCATGTGTCTAGTTTTTGAGACTCCCCTTGTTCGTTATCATTATGATATTCATAAAAATTCATATGTCTCGCATACTCCCCAATCATATGTAATCGATCTGCTAATATTTTCCCTTCGATTGGAGCAGATTCTGGATCCAATGCTTCAATAATTCGAGTACGTTGACTTGTCCCTTTACGGTTTTTTAATGGATGTGCTATGTTAGTTACTTTTTGCATTTACCTATTGGTTTTTATCAAATCCTCTGATCAGCTTCTCTCAAATAAAAATCATACACATAATTATACCTGGTGTTTGTTCCTCCGATCTCATAGTGAACATTAATTTTTAAAATTCCTTCTAACAATTCTAAGGAGTCTGCTTCTGTAATATCAATTCTTTCTACCTTAATTCTAGGTTCATAAAACAGTATAGCTCTTTCGACCAGATCTTTTAAAAACCCAATAAGAGAATTATTCATACTTTCGAACTGATAATCTTTAAGATTACATCCATAATCAGGAAGCATAACTCTTTCGCCCAAACTGGTAGAGAGCAATATTTCTAAGCTCTGTTCTATATCTTTTTCGGCGCTAACCAGCGTAATGGTTTTACTTGTTTTATCAAAATCAGGAGGAAAAGACCATCCTGTTCCTAAATAAGCTTTGTTATTATTCATTTCATCTGTTTTTTTGTTGTTTTAGAGGTCAGATGGAATTCGCCAATAATCATACTGGTGGGTATCCACATAACTGTTATGGCTTATTTCATATCTTTTAGCCTCCAATCATTACAGTTGGAAATCCTTGTACAATTACTCCTCCATGGGCTGTGGTATCTCCCATACGAGCTGCGGGTTTTCCTCCAATAAAAACGGTACTTGAGCCTTTTACTATTGTATCCGGAGGCCCTACGCAAACACACATATCTCCAATAACTGCTGCCGGCTGTCCTCCAATTAATACATTGGGTACCGAAGGTCCTACAATAGGTCCTCCTACGTGAGGTACAGGTCCATTAAACAATGGACATGTATGCATATCTGATATTCTTGCTGCTGGTGGCATTATCTTTATTTTTTTAATTTATATTTACTAGAGAACCTTTTATCTCAGTAATCCCATCTGATGAAAGCTTGGCAGTTGCTCCTTTGACTTCTATACTGGTTTGTGCCGAAATAGCCATTTGAGCGGCACTCATGGTAAGCCCCATTCCTGCTTTTATATCAATTTTTCCTGAAGCTTCAATTTTTATATCACTGGGACTTTTAACTTCTATCCCAGAAGAATTCATTTTTGTAAAATTTCCGTTTTGATCTTCAATTGTAATCGAAGTACTACTTTCATCTAGTATAATACTATTTCCTGCCGGGGTATCTATAGTTATAGTTTTGGTATCATCATTAAAGTGAACTCTCATTTTTGAGCGGGTTACAAATCCTTTTTCATGATTACTATCTTGTGCATTAATAGAAGCTGGGTATTTGCTACTATTCACCATTCCTAGTACGACTGCATCTCTAGGGTCATCATTAATAAACCCTACAATTACCTCATCTTCAATTTCGGGAAGAAAAAAAGATCCTCTACCGCCATTGGTTTCCCCTTGTCCTGCGTCTAGTGTTGATACTCTGGCCCATACTCCTCTAGCTTTGTTATCTATAATAGGTAGTCTTACTAATATTCTGTTTTCACCTTCGGGATCTTCCTGCAGCTGTACTACTTTTCCTATCTGCAAACCATTAATTGCCGGTACCAATCCTGCAGCCGGAGTATCAATGATATCTTTATTAACCTGAGAAAAACAATCTGGTTTTAAACCGAATTGAGCCTGAGTATACCAAGACCCATTATATACATCTTGTCGTACTGCCGATACAAATGCTTTTCCTGTAAATCTAGCACCCACACCTTGCAGGTCGATTAGTTTGCCTGGTTTTAAATCCCCAAAACCAGTAAATTTTGCTCTACCCTGGATTTTTGACAATCTACTAATCTGCATCATTGCTTTTGTCCATTCTTGTAGCTCTTCTACAATAGCTTGTCCAGAATGTCTAAGTTCATATTTTTGAGGACTTAATGTTTCTGCCAATTGTGCTCCACTAACATTGCCTAACTCACTAATATTAACACTATCTGTAAGGTGTTCATACAAATTTTGCCCGGCATAATCCCATGATTTTGCTTCAACCGAGGTCCATTGATTACGTCCATCCATTTGAGCTTCAAAATCGATTAGTGTTGACCCAAAGAGCACAGAAACTGCTGCACTTTCATTAGTTTGCGGAGACTGAACCCCTATTTCACCATCATCTACTATGACCAATTTACCATTGGCTTCAGCTCGACTTAGCAAAAAATCCCAATCTGTACAATGATGTTGAACCATTTCTCGATGAGAAGTACTGGTTGGATCGACATCATGAGATAATCCATTGTATTTATTGATTATCTCTTCTATTATCTCACTGTCTTTTTTGTTTTCGAAATAACAATTATGCCTTCCCAAAGTCATTTTTACAGCTTCATCCCTGCAGTCCAATATTAGCTCTGTCTCTCCACTTTCTTTTACCTTAATACCATGCTTTACAATAACCCCTTTAAATAATTGTTTGTTTTCCCGATCACGTCCTACCTTAATCCTAATTGATTTACCAGGTAAAAATTCTTCTTCTTCACTAATTTTGAAAGATTCTTCAGACGAATCTCCATCTTTTAATACAATTTTGGCAGAGGGTATTTTGTTAATTTCCTTGATTATAGAAATAGAAATTACCTGATATCCAGGATCCATCAGTTGATCATCGATCAAAACATCAAAAGTAGCAACATTATGGGTCGTTTCTATTGGGATTTCTCTATCTTTCATTGCGCTGTTTTATCTAATGGTGGAAAGACCAGTTCTGATCCAGGTTTTATTTTTCGAAATGATGTCAAATCATTTGCTCTTGCAATTTGAGTAACATATTTAGGATCTTTATATATTTTATGTGTGATTAAATCCAATCGCTCACCGGACTTTACCTTTCTTACATGTGTTAAATCAGGAGATTCTTTTCTCTCACGTGCTACTCTTTCTTTTTGTGCTACATAATTGAGAAAGGTAGCACTTGCTTTGATGCGCAACGGATCTCCATTGGGCTTAAAAAGAGTATAATTGAGATCTAAGTTTGACAAAATACAAGGAAACAAAAACTCTCCCCATTGTACTTTTAGGAAATGTGGTCGATGAATTTCTCCATTCATACTATAGACAGTATTCATAAAGATCTTTAATTGCGATTTTACTGAATGATCATCACTATTGTATGCATATCCCTCAATTGTTTGTGTACCATCAAAGGTGAAATCTAACTTTAACTCTTCTGGTTTTGTTCCTTTATAATCTGGATTTGTACCTTGATTTCCTTGTCCTTGTTGCTGATTTAATTCTACTTTAAAATTTTGAGTAAAACTTTCTGGATTTACTGGCAGCGATATCGGATTAGGATCTAATTTGGATAGCGTTTGAAAATCTTCATCTTCAAATGCATGTATCAACACCTTTATCAATTGTCCATTATCTACCATTATCTTTCTGATTTCTCCTTAATAATTTCAAGCACTCTATCTACTATTTCATTAATATTTGTTTCTCCAGAGGTTTGACCTGTCGTACTCACATTTGATGAATTATTGCTAACAGTAGCTTTAATCACCAACTCTCTGATTTCTAAAGGCATAATTGCATTATTTATTAAGTTACGGTTACAAGCTTATAGTAATTATAATTAAGCTCAATGGTTTCAATAAGCACTTCGCCCCTTTCGGCGTTTAATTCTCCTATCTTCCAGCTTACCGGCCATACATGGGATAATTCCCATTGCATAAGGATATCATGATTTTCATTAAGTAGTTCTATATCCACCCTGCTAAGTGGTTCAATACTTAGTTCTTGAAATGCTTTTTGGCACCAGGTTGTTAATCCAGAATCTTTAGGAGTTAACACTCCTCTTTTTAGCGTAAGCGGACTATATTTTCTTCGTCCGGGAATATTATGCTCAAACCTATTCTCCCCTCCTTCTTTAAGGGTTTCTTTTTCTATTTGAACATCTAAACCTGAAATAGATTGAAACTTTATATCTACTTCTTTTTCTCCTGGTAAATCGAAAAAAAATACGCTAAAGTGAAAACCAACTATTTGATGAGCCGTACTTGAAGCTAATTTCATAAATCATGTTTTTTTACTTTGCTTCCAAAATGGTAAGACCTTCGTGAACAAGCTCCATAGTCTCTATAGCTACTTCATTAGCATCTGCTTTTAAATCAGTAGATTGCACTTTGCTAGGCCAAGCATTTTCTAATACCCACGTAATAATAGGCTCATGCTTTTCATTTAGTAACTTAATAGTTACTGCTCTCCTGTATAATGACCCTGTATCATTACCTTCCTGGAAATAATATGTTTTTTGCCATTCTGTAAAAAAGTCAAAATCACCTTCAAAGGTTCCTCTTTTCATCGTGATATTACTATACTTTGTAAGTCCGGGTTGTTTTGTTTTGTTGTATTTTTTACTACTTCCTTCTCTATATTCAATGACTTCTGTTTCAAAGTCCAATCCACTAACTTCAGTGAATCCAATTCGAAAATCACTTCCCCATTCTACCAAAAAGTGAAACTTTGGTAACGGATAATCTCCCATTGCTGCCATATTTTTATGAATTATATATTATTATTTTGTTTTTTAATCGTATTGCTTTACCTATTTCCCAGTATTTAGAGCTTCTGCTACTTTTATGGCTTCTGCAAGACTTGTTTTTTCTGATAAGGTTTTATCACTGATTTTTTTACTATCAACCCATTGGTCTTTAAGAGATTTGGTCATATTCTCGGCATCCTTAAATTCCCCTTTTATCTTTACATAGTATGTATTTCCACTTGCGGTATCTGTATCGGTAGTTTCATCCTTTATAGGAAATTCAGGCATTGGTTTTGCTTTTTTATGATCACAGGGGTATTGAGGGGTATCATGATCCTCTTTTTCTTCTGAATCATCACAATCACCTTCATCATGGGATGTTCCACTTAGAATATTACGTATTCCCTGAAGTTTATTTTCAAGTCCAAGTTCTCCACAGATATAAGCCCATAAAAGAGTAGCACATTTAAGTGTTTCTAATAACTTGGTAAGTACTCCTTCCTGCAATTCGCAAACAAGTTTGATTTTTTCTTCGTAAGCTTCTATACATGCGATAATCTCGTCTTTGTCTTTATCATCAAGATGTTTAAGACAGTCTATCAACTCTTTGAGTAAAACAACTTTCTTTTTTAACCCTTCTTCTCCTTTTTCATAGGTATATAAATAGTCAAATATTGTTTTCACCAAACAGGTTAACTTTTGTAAGACCTCGTAGGTACATTTAGATTTTACACATACAGTGCCTATTTGTTCTAACAAAAAATCAAGTTCAGTAACAACAGCTTTAACTTTTCCGTCGGTAGCTTCAATAAGGTTACACCAATTTTTAAGTTTGGTCTCCCATGCTAGAGAGTTTTCGTATGCTTCTTTTAGACGCTCTGTTTCGGCAGCTTCTACGCTGTATTTATTACAAACTTCTTCGTGTTCAATTTTCCATTTGTCCAGACAATCTTTTGGTTCAGATCCTCCATTCCCCCCATCGTCCTGGCAACAGTTACTGTTTTTATCTTTTATGAAACTTTTCATCTGTTTTATTTTATTTTTTTTTAATGATTAACATTGACCTTAGTCATGGTCCTTTGTCTTCCCTTGTTTTTTCTTAACGGGTTCCTGATCAGAATCTCCACAACAATTATCAAAATCTGCACAAAGATCGAGGCAGTCTCCATCACAATCTTCGTCACAAACAAAGTCAATCACGGATTGTAAACCTTCAATGGTTGTAGCTTTAGAAGCCTCACTACATTCTATTTCTGCAAGTTTTTCTACTACAGCATTTAATTCTTCTCTGGAAAGCTTTATCTCTTCTTCTGTTGACTTAATATTTGATTCTATACACACTTTAAAATCAGTCATTTTAGTCATCATATTTGCTGCAAAATCTTTGAGGCTAGCTGTATTCGTAAATGTTTGAATCCCTCCTATTGTGACTACTGATTCTACAGCATTTTCTGCTTTTTCTTTGAGTGTATTCGTTTTGTTATTGATCTTTTGCAGGCATTGTTTTACTTTTTTTGCCTCATCACTATCTTTATCTACTTTACTGGATTTAGAAAACACCAAATTATTTATGCAACTGGTCATTGTACACAGCTCTGAATCAGCCTCTACAATTTTGGTACATAGATCACTTATAAGCGATGAAGATTCTGCAATAAGTTTTTCGATTTCATCATCTTTTTTAATGTAATCATCAATATTTTTCTGAATAATTTCAGTTTTTTTATATTGTCCTAAAGCGACACAACTCATAAGATCCTGATAGACTTTATATGTTTCTTCTGCCCTATCGAGACAACATATTTTATATCCTCTAGCGGCTTCTTTTGACAGGCGAGTTGTTTCATCGGCCATCTTATCACTTTTGGCTGTATTTTGTTCTTTTTTGATATCGGTAAGACTTACGCAAACCACTGTATCAGGAGTTTGAGAATTACCACTATCATTACCGTTCTTACTTGCCATTTCTATTTTTTTTTAATGGTTTTAATCTATACTGTATTTATTCTGATAGCATTTTATGGCTGAATCTTAAAATGATAAATTCAGCAGGTCTTACTACGGCCATTCCTATTTCTACTATCATTCTTCCTTCCCAGATATCAACTTCATTCATAGTTTCATTGAGTCCTACTTTTACATAAAAAGCCTGTTCAGGAGTTGTTCCCATCAGTGCTCCTGCTCTCCATTGCTGTACCAGAAAGTTATCAATCATTGACTTCACCCTAGACCATGTATTGATATCATTGGGTTCAAATACAAATTGAATTGTTGCTTTTTTTACAGATTCTTCAACCATGTTAAAAAATCTTCTTACCGGTACATAACGCCATTCATTACTGTTACCTGCAAGTGTTCTTGCTCCCCAAATGATCGCAGGACCTCTTCCTACAAAAGAGCGAATTACATTTACAGATTTTCCTGCATTTACATCAACATTTAGTCCTTGCTGCTGCTTATCCGTAACTTTCATCATAGGTCTTACCACTAAATCCATACTGACATTAGCGGGAGCTTTCCATACTCCTCTTGATGCATCTACACTGGCATACAAACCTACCACACCGGGTGATGGTGGCATCTCTAATGGAAAATCTCTAATGGTACTTTGTACTCTAAAATAAGTGGCATTATTTACGGTCTTGAGATCTGCCAGCGTACCACTAAAAGAACCTGTTATAGTTACATTTCCATCTCCATTGCCTTCTCCTCCGTAATAGTAATTGATGATAGTTTCTAGATTAGGAAAATACGTAGCACCGTATTTAAGTTTGTTTTCTTCTGCACCTATAGCCGAAGATCTCATTGTATCGATATTAGCCAACAAATCTGTCTGTGCTGGGTCTTGCCAAATATCCATAACTGTAAAGCGATCTTTTAATTCTTCACACATATCCAGTGACGCTTTAAACAAATTGTAAAAATTTGTTGAGAGTTCAATCCCCTGAGCATCAGGATATACATACAATGTTATTTCGTCTACTTTTTCGGTTGCCTCCAACCCTCCATTGAGTTTATCAAAATCAACCAAACCTGTATCATAATTGCCTACAGATACTATCCAACAAGGCCCTCCTCCATTGGCAAAAAACATCTGTAGTGCATAATGCATTACGTATTTGGATCTGTCTTGTATAGAAGCTATCACCGAGGTTGGGTTGTTAATGTCTCCGGTCACATTTACTGTGAGTCCTGTTTCGATATCAGGATCTCCAAAAAAACGTTCATATTCTAGCAAAGAGGTTATTCTCTTAGGTTCATTTTCTAATGAATTGCCTCTCTCATCTTCTGCTTTCTCTGTATATCCTATAAAAGCTGGAATTGCAGTTTCTACCTGGGCAATTGAAGGTGGAAGTTTTGGAATTTCTTCTATATAAACTCCTGGTGTTTTGTAATTCATAATGTCATTTTTATAAAAGTTTAATTTTTAATTATTTAACAGCCTATTTGATGGATTGATAAAAACCTCTGAATACATTTTCCTCTTATCTACCCGTAAAGAAGATGGTTTGGGTTGAGGTAATATTAAAGTTGTGCCCGTTGTAATAAAAGGTACTGGTGCCTCGGTTAAGGCTTTGGGCACAATAGAAACCAATTTCTTATTTGTAATAGTTTCAGGAACCAAATATTCATCGGTATCTGTAATCTCTCCAGCAGTAAAAACAGTATCACTATGGTATCTCCAATATGTTTTTCGGTTTTTGAATCGTATTTCATATACTGGATGAGGTATTTTGATATCTCCTGGAATAGCAATTCTTGTTTTAATATAACCGTCTGCATCCAAAAGACTATAAGGAGAATCAAGCTCATCAAATCGAATATCAATTATTCCCAATTGATTTTTATCATACAATTCGTCATTGAGATATATTGAGTATACTATTTCGGGACCTCCATTCGTTGTAATCTTGAGATTATACATCCCAGAAGAAATATCACTAGAGTTAACATCCGTTTCATCCTCTTTTGAAAAATTCACCGAAATGGTTTCTATAGGATTACCGCTACTGCTTTTGGTAATCGTTTTTATCTCTGTACTGCTTTCATCTTCTAATACAAATACAATTTCGGTAACGGCATCTTCCTGTTTTAATGAATACAAAAAATTATGAGGTAACAGAATTCGATCTGCATCACTTACAAATCTTCTATTTTCTATATCTTCCCAATGACTGGGGTCACTCCCGTCAGTTTGCAAAATTGCTTCTCTTAGCGTTCCTCCAAAATCAATAAGCGCTCCCATCTCATACTGCATCCCATTTTGATGTTCCTGCAATTCATTGGTCAACTGAAGAGATTGATACACTGGTGCTGTTGCTTCGTTTAACTCTAATTTTTCTTTATTTGTAAAGTAATAGATTGAAGGAAAACTGGATTTAAAACTTAATGCTGTAATTGTTTTAAAAAAAGGAATCTTAGGTCGAATAGAAAACCTGAGTTTAACATCTTCTGGGATACTTAACTTAGGTCTATATGCCCTAGCTCCAACGATATCTTCTGTTTTTACTTCAACTCCAATGATAAACCCAAGTGATGTTTTAGAAATAACCATATTATACTCGTTCATCTTCACTTTAGTATTTTCTAGAGGCTGAATTATGAACTGTTCACTTATATCATATATACTACGTTCTGTTTTTTTTAAAAGTATTTCCTCTTTTTCTTCTTCATTATGTTTAAAAAAAGAAGTACCATCTACTTCGGTTAAGTAGTAATCATGCAAAATTCTAACCTCGAATAGTCTTTTAAATTCTCTACTCATCACATTCTGCATTTATCATGGTTTCTACAGTTTTAATAGTTTCGATTACAGGAGCTACCTCGCCAGAATTCTCCTTGATACTTACTAATCTAACTTTGTACATTGCAAATGGCACTTGTTTACCTCCTAATGAGCCCCATAAATGATTTATTTGTTCAAAGGTTAATGTATACAGTTCTACATTCAGTTTCAATTCATCTTTTGTTTCCTGGTCAATATTGTTATCACTAGAAATGGTAGAAAATGGCGAATTCTTTATTGTAAACGTTTTTTTTGCCTGAAAAAATTGGATTACAAGTGATAATCTACTTAAAGCAAATTCATAAGCATCCTGAAGATCTTGTCCCAATGTTGATGATACAAGTATGTACAGGTTTAAAAAAACAGGTGGCTCTACATACTTTATCCCTCTAGAGGTTTTTAATACATTACTATTATTCTTCAGCGTACTTTCTTCTTCTGTATTGACTAAAGTGATTACAATTTTATTATTTAAATCGCCTTGGTTGTCACTTTCCATTAATGCGATATTATGTAAGATGATATCATCCTGAGTGATTAGGTCACCAGGGGTTCTGTTTTGAAAAACATAACTACTCAATTCATCTCTTAGTAGCTTTAACGCTAATCCGATCATCGATTAAATTCAAATTAAATTCAAAAATTCTTGACTGATGTGTAGGGTACAACACCATGCAACCTCAGCATAACATATCTGAAGTTTTTGCTCTTTACTATTTCTCTATGGATAAACTTGTTTCTAAGGGAAGTTAAAGTTTGAAAAAAAAATGAAACAAATCAATCCCTCAAAATGGGGATTTTGCCTTCTAAACATAGCGTTAACACATTGTTAATCAAATCTTAAATTACAACTCTAATACTTTGGAAGCTACCTTTATAAGCTGAGCTGTGTTCTTAACCTGAAATTTTTGAATCAAATGTTTTCGATGAGATATGGCCGTGTGATTACTAATAAAAAGTTTATCTGCAATCTGTTTTGAAGAAAACCCATCGGCGATAAGTTTAAGCACTTCTTCCTCTCTTGATGATATTGGCGTACATTGTTCTTTTAAGAAACTTCGATCGCGATACCCTCCATTAATCTTAACACAACGTTCTATCTCTTCCTTTTCAGAAATATCAAAAAAATAGTTCAGTGCAAACACCTTCTTCTTTAATTTATAAATTAAGATTTCATGCTTTATATAAATCCTATTTCCTATACAATCAACAATATGATATTGAAGTGTCATCACATCCTGTTCAAAGGGAATAGTAAAAAAATTAAATATTTGCCTTTTTACTTCTAAAACTTCACAAGGGCTTATTAAAGAAAACCAAAAAGACCAACCTTTATTGACAAGCTCATTTGAACTAAAACCCAAAAGTGTTTTAAAAACTCGATTACAGTATAAAAACTTATCCTCTTCGATAAGATACATACCAATCATTAGGTTTTTTAGGTCATCACAAGTGTTTAATATTTTGGATATTTCGGATGTAAAAATGGGTTCCCCTGAGTAAAATTCGTGGTTAAGATTCATAAGAGTATGATAGTTTAATGTGAAAAATTGTGGTTTTAATGAACTATCTAAAGTTCAAAAAATATTTAACCAAGTACAAGGGGGGTTTACCCCGTTTTTATACTTTAATACTGTAACACACCCTATTTTATCTCTAAGCGAGCATTGTATCTACAAATTTGAAGTAATGTAGACTGAATTACTATTGGAATAATTCCATTTATAAATGGAATTATTCCAAAAATAGTACATACTTTTATAGCACAAATTTTCCTAAAAAATGAAAATCAAAAAACATATAAAAGGTAGAGGCGCTCAAGAAAAATCTCATAATAGGTTTTTTGAAAACCATCATGAGATAAGAGACGATTTTCTTGATTACTGCCTTAAACAAGGAGAGGCTATCAATTCTTACAAAACAACCTACATTGAAACTTTTCCTAAAACAATTGTAAATAAAGTAACTAGTCCTGATGTGGGCATGTTATATTCTCTAAATCCTTATCAAGGGTGTGAGCATGGATGTGTTTATTGCTATGCTCGCAATTCTCATGAATATTGGGGTTATGGTGCTGGTCTTGATTTTGAAAGTAAGATTTTGGTTAAAAAAAATGCTCCAGAGTTATTAGAAAAAAAACTGAGAAGTAAAAGATGGAAGGCTTATCCTATCTCTCTTTCAACCTGAATTCGATCTAAGTATTTAGCAGAATAGTGCTAATTGGTTTGATTTGATAGTTTCAAATTTGATTTCTGGTTTCTTTTCTTGAAAAGAATAAGCAATAAGACTAGCTACAAGATTAGTAATA
>NZ_POYJ01000029.1 GCF_002895435.1 Aquimarina sediminis | reverse complement strand
CATAACTACCCTGACTTGGGGTATCGGAGACATAGGTTACTCCTGTTGGTAACAGATCCGTGATAGAAACATTGGTAGCTGTAGCAGGACCACTGTTGGTTAAGGTAATCGTATAGATCACCGTATCGCCTTCATCTGGTGTTGTATTGTTTACTGTTTTACTAACTACCAAATCTGTAGTATTGCCAACTACGATGTTTTCTGATGGATCATCAGTTGTCGTATTACTATCAGTCTGATCCAAACTTACACTACTTACTGTATTGGTGATCGTATCTCCACTAGTACCTGCATCTACTGTAGCGCTGATACTTAAGGTAGCATTACTGCTATCATTGATACTACCAACACTCCAAACTCCGGTACCACTTACATAACTACCCTGACTAGGGGTATCTGAGACATAGGTTACCCCTGTTGGTAACAGATCCGTAATAGAAACATTGGTTGCCGTAGCAGGACCACTGTTGGTTAAGGTAATCGTATAGATCACCGTATCACCTTCATCTGGTGTTGTGTTGTTCACCGTTTTACTAACGACTAAATCCGTGGTGTTGCCAACTACGATGTTTTCACTAGGATCATCCGTTGTTGTATTGCTATCGGTCTGATCCAAACTTACACTACTTACTGTATTAGTGATGGTATCTCCACTGGTACCTGCATCTACTGTTGCACTGATACTTAAGGTAGCATTGCTGCTATCATTGATACTACCAACACTCCAAACTCCGGTACCACTTACATAACTACCCTGACTTGGGGTATCGGATACATAGGTTACTCCTGTTGGTAACAGATCCGTAATAGATACATTGGTTGCCGTAGCAGGACCACTGTTGGTTAAGGTAATCGTATAGATCACCGTATCACCTTCATCCGGGGTTGTATTGTTCACCGTTTTACTAACGACTAGATCCGTGGTGTTGCCAACTACTATATTCTCTGATGGATCATCGGTAGTGGTATTACTATCGGTCTGATCCAGACTTACGCTACTCACTGTATTGGTGATGGTATCTCCACTAGTACCTGCATCTACTGTAGCGCTGATACTTAAGGTAGCATTGCTGCTATTATTGATACTACCAACACTCCAAACTCCGGTACCACTCACATAACTACCCTGACTTGGGGTATCGGATACATAGGTTACTCCTGTTGGTAACAGATCCGTGATAGAAACATTGGTCGCAGTAGCTGGACCACTGTTGGTTAAGGTAATCGTATAGATCACCGTATCTCCTTCATTTGGTGTCGTATTGTTTACTGTTTTACTAACGACTAGATCCGTGGTGTTGCCAACTACTATATTCTCTGATGGATCATCGGTAGTGGTATTACTATCGGTCTGATCCAAACTTACACTACTTACTGTATTGGTGATCGTATCTCCACTAGTACCTCCATCTACTGTAGCGCTGATACTTAAGGTAGCATTGCTGCTATCATTGATACTACCAACACTCCAAACTCCGGTACCACTTACATAACTACCCTGACTTGGGGTATCGGATACATAGGTTACTCCTGTTGGTAACAGATCCGTGATAGAAACATTGGTCGCTGTAGCAGGACCACTGTTGGTAAGGGTGATCGTATAGATCACCGTATCACCCTCATCTGGTGTTGTATTGTTTACTGTTTTACTAACGACTAAATCCGTAGTGTTGTTTATGGTAATAGCTTCACTAGGATCATCCGTTGTCGTATTGCTATCAGTTTGATCCAAACTTATGCTACTCACTGTATTAGTGATCGTATCTCCACTAGTACCTGCATCTACTGTAGCACTGATACTTAAAGTAGCATTACTGCTATTGTTGATACTACCAACACTCCAAACTCCGGTACCACTTACATAACTACCCTGACTAGGGGTATCTGATACATAGGTTACTCCTGTTGGTAACAGATCCGTGATAGAAACATTGGTAGCTGTAGCAGGACCACTGTTGGTTAAGGTAATCGTATAGATCACCGTATCGCCTTCATCTGGAGTTGTATTGTTTACTGTTTTACTAACGACTAGATCCGTGGTGTTGCCAACTACGATGTTTTCACTAGGATCATCCGTTGTTGTATTACTATCAGTCTGATCCAAATTTACACTACTTACTGTATTGGTGATGGTATCTCCACTAGTACCTGCATCTACTGTAGCACTGATACTTAAGGTAGCATTACTGCTATTATTGATACTACCAACACTCCAAACTCCGGTACCACTTACATAACTACCCTGACTTGGGGTATCGGATACAT
Source organism: Aquimarina sediminis (assembly GCF_002895435.1). Taxonomy (GTDB): domain Bacteria; phylum Bacteroidota; class Bacteroidia; order Flavobacteriales; family Flavobacteriaceae; genus Aquimarina; species Aquimarina sediminis. Next base: position 1,350 of record NZ_POYJ01000029.1, on the reverse strand, counting down.
AGGTTACTCCTGTTGGTAACAGATCCGTAATAGATACATTGGTCGCTGCAGCTGGACCACTGTTGGTAAGTGTAATCGTATAGATCACAGTATCTCCTTCATTTGGAGTTGTATTGTTTACTGTTTTACTAACTACTAGATCGGTGGTGTTACCAACTACTATATTCTCACTAGGATCATCCGTTGTCGTATTGCTATCGGTCTGATCCAAACTTACACTACTTACGGTATTGGTGATGGTATCTCCACTGGTACCAGCATCCACTGTAGCACTGATACTTAAGGTAGCATTACTGCTATTGTTGATACTACCAACACTCCAAACTCCAGTACCACTTACATAACTACCCTGACTTGGAGTATCTGAGACATAGGTTACTCCTGTTGGTAACAGATCCGTAATAGAAACATTGGTCGCTGTAGCTGGACCACTGTTGATTAAGGTAATCGTATAGATCACCGTATCACCTTCATCCGGAGTTGTATTATTGACTGTTTTACTAACTACTAGATCGGTGGTGTTACCAACTACTATATTCTCACTAGGATCATCCGTTGTCGTATTGCTATCGGTCTGATCCAGACTAACACTACTTACTGTATTGGTGATGGTATCTCCACTGGTACCGGCATCTACTGTTGCACTGATACTTAAGGTAGCATTGCTGCTATTATTGATACTACCAACACTCCAAACTCCAGTACCACTTACATAACTACCCTGACTTGGAGTATCTGATACATAGGTTACTCCTGTTGGTAACAAATCTGTGATAGAAACATTGGTAGCTGTAGCAGGACCACTGTTGGTAAGTGTGATCGTATAGATCACCGTATCTCCTTCATCTGGTGTTGTATTGTTTACTGTTTTACTAACGACTAGATCCGTAGTATTGTTTATTGTAATAGCCTCTGATGGATCATCAGTTGTCGTATTACTATCGGTCTGATCCAAACTTACACTATTTACTGTATTGGTGATGGTATCTCCACTGGTACCTGCATCTACTGTAGCACTGATACTTAAAGTAGCATTACTGCTATTGTTGATACTACCAACACTCCAAACTCCAGTACCACTTACATAACTACCCTGACTAGGGGTATCTGATACATAGGTTACTCCTGTTGGTAATAGATCCGTGATAGAAACATTGGTAGCTGTAGCAGGACCACTGTTGGTTAAGGTAATCGTATAGATCACAGTATCGCCTTCATCTGGTGTTGTATTGTTTACTGTTTTACTAACTACCAAATCTGTAGTATTGTTTACTGTAATAGCTTCTGATGGATCATCCGTTGTCGTATTGCTATCGGTCTGATCCAGACTTACACTACTTACGGTATTGG
>NZ_POYJ01000028.1 GCF_002895435.1 Aquimarina sediminis | reverse complement strand
GACCTATCCCCCCGCCATCTCTACCCAATGAGGAAAAATCTGTTTTTTCGAAAGAACAAATAGATTCTATTAGGAACCAAAATCAAAGTATAGTGTTATATCCGACATTTATTAAAACTAATAGAAAATTTAACCAGAAGAAAGATTGGGAACCAGAATTTTATGATTTAGTACAAAAAATCAATCTTGCATATAACAAAGAAATTTTATATCTAGATAAAATTGATTCCCCAAAATCTATTAATCTTTCAATTCTAGATACAAATAAGCTGAAATCTGATATAAGGTATATTAATAAAAACCATGATATGCTTATGAGATTTTCCCCCCCCTCTTTTAATCAAAAATATAATAAAGCTACTATAATAATTGGTGTTAGTAGGGGATTCCTGAGTGGAAGCGCTTCTTTAGTTTTTTTAGAAAAAAAAGGTGGAATTTGGAAAATCGTCTATTCTAATGAATTTGAGATTTCTTAATAACCTTAAAAAACTCTGTAGATATTAATCTGCAGAGTTTTTTAATCCAGATAACACTTTTAGTTTCACAACTCCCGTAATATGATTAGTTAATTGATCTTGTTCTCTTCAATGCCATATTATTACACGAAGGAATCCATGCAGAAATATATAGGTTTGTACATAAAAATGATCCAACTGTGAAACCTAATGAAAGAAATAGAATATTACAATTACTTCTTCATTACAAAAGTTCTCAATGGGGATCTACAAGTTCTGTACAACATATCCATATGACCGAAAATTATGTAAAACCCATTGCCAGGGCATTACGTGAACTGGATAAATACCAATACCCATTAGATCATTATATGTGGTTAGCATGGGAAGGTTTAATTGAGTATGTCCCAGACAATATAAAACCTACACCTCAAGAAGTAAGTAACTGGATTCAGAAATCACAAATAGTCATACAAAACAACAATATACCATGTCAATAATAAACAAAACTTTATTTATCATTTTAAGTCTATTCATGATTTTATCATGCAATAAAGAAAAAGACAATAGTTTCGAAAAAGACAAGTATGAGATAATTTCTCTTCTAATACAAAAACTACCTCCAGGTCCACCACCACCACCGCCCTATGGTGTTCATAAAAAAGACACTTTGGCTTTTAACAAATATGTAGATTCTATTTATAAATTGGATGTGAACATAGCAATATTAGCCCATTGCGCTCCTATTAATAAGTTCCCAAAAAGTGTTAAAGAAAATATATCTAATGATTTCATATTACTTTTAGAAAAATTGGAATCAACTAACTCTAATTGTGAAAAGATTAATCTGGATTTATTAAAGATTCCTAATAATCGTAAATTAAAATTAGTAAATAAGCCTTTTAAAAATCTTTTTAGCAAACTAGATGTTTCTTATTATGTAGCTTTTTCAGATGTTGCTATAAATGAAGTCAAAGATATCGCTGTAGTATATATGAGCGAAGACACAAGTAGCTTAAGCGGAAGTATTGATGTTTATTTTTTGAAAAAAATAGACGAAAAATGGAAAGTCTTTAAACGTAAAACATTGAGTATTTCCTAATATTTTAATAAAGAGGCTATCTTCGAAGATAGCCTCTTACTTTTAACATCAAGAGAATAGGGTGAAAACCAATATCCGTTAGATCATTATATATGGTTTGCTTGGGAAGGTTTAATAGACCATGCCCCTGATAACATTAAACCCGACCCTCAACAATTGTCTGATTGGGCAACACTAGGAAATAAAGTTTTAACTAAAAATAATATACCATGTCAATAATTAGGGCACTAACAGGATTACTATTTTTCATATTGATTTCATGTAACCAAAGGGATACGAGTAATGATAAGCAGCAATCTGATTCTCTTGAAAAAGACAGATATGAAATAATAACTTTGTTAATCGAACAAATACCTCCCGGACCACCACCACCAACGCCTCCGCCAGGGGTGTATACTAAAGATACTATTGCATTTAACAGATATGTGGATTCTATTTATAAATTGGATGTTGATATTGCCGTTATAGATGATTTTTTCACTTATAATGGACAAAGAAAATTTGAGGATTTAGAAAAAGAGTATCAAATTCTGATAAAAAAACTGAAATCAATTAAAGGAAGTTCTAATCATAAAATTGAGTTAGAAAAAATTCAGGCTAAGAAAAACAGAAAACTTAGAATATTTAATTCAACTGATAATACAAGACAATTATTACTTGATGGTTCAGTAGATTATGTAATACGTTTTTCAGAAATAGTTTTAAATCCTAAAAAAAACAAAGCAGTAGTTGTTTCATCTGCTTATCCCCACCCTAAAGGTGGTAGCTCAGTACTATACTTATTAAAAAAAGAGAATGGTAACTGGAAAATCTTTAAGCGAAAACTACTAAGTATATCATAAAATTAATAAAGAGGCTGTCTTCGATGATAGCCTCTTACTTTTAACACTAAAAGAATGGGGTTAACAACCAAAATCCAATAGAATGGGCTACTAATATGTTACATGAAGGAATCCATGCCGAAATATATAGGTTTGTTGATCAAGCTCATAATGGTGAGGTTAATCCCAATGATAGAAAACAATTATTTGATCTCTATAAAAACTATAAAGGATTAAACTCGATGAGTACTAGAGCACAACATAATTATATGACTGAAAAGTATGTTATACCAATAGCAAAAGCTATTAGAGAACTTGACAATAATAAATACCCCCTTAATCATTACATGGGGTTTGGATGGGATGGTCTTAGAGATTACGATTATCAAGGTCTTTTAACGGCAGAAGAGAGTAATGAACTTTATCATTTACAAGCTATTGTAAATGATAATACTAATTTTAATCCTAATAACTGTAATTAATTATGAAACATTTATTGCTTAGCTTTTGTGTTATTCTGTTTTTTTCTTGTAGGATATCAACTGAACATAAAAAAGAAGAAAACACCTATAGAATTTTATCCTTATTGATTGAAGAATTTGCCAAACCAACAATACCTCCTAGAGAAATGTATGGTTTAAAGCCATTTACAGAAGTACAAATTGACTCAATTTTAAATCAAGATAAGAAAATATGTCTATTTCCAATACAAAAAAGAACTCATCAAAAATTTTCTAAAAAAGAGAAGTTTGACAAAGAATTTAATGAATTGGTAAATAAGTTAAAAGATTTAGAAGATAGTAGAGAGGTTGATCTATCTAAAATAAAAATTAATAGACCTTATCAACTATCCATCATCGATACAGTTGCTATGAAAAGAGATAGAAGATATGTAGAAAAGAATTTTGATAAGTTAATAAATTTTTCTCGTATATCTTTCAATCAAGGGTATACAAAAGCAGTTATAATAGTAGGAGTTAATATGGGGCCTTTAAACGGTTATGCCTCTTTAGTTTTTTTAGAAAAAATTGATAACATCTGGCAAATAAAAGGAACTGATACTTTCTCAATATCATAATTAAATAATAGTAACCCCGTAATTAACAGTGATTACGGGGTTTTATTTTTCCTACAGCAAAAGCTATTAGAGAACTTGACAATAATAAATACCCCCTTAATCATTACATGGGTTTTGGATGGGATGGTCTTAGAGATTACGATTATCAAGGTCTTTTAACGGCAGAAGAGAGTAATGAACTT
>NZ_POYJ01000027.1 GCF_002895435.1 Aquimarina sediminis | reverse complement strand
CAGAGAATCAACTGGCTGACATATTTACAAAACCGTTGCCTGCTGCGAGATTTGTGGAGTTACGAGACAAATTGGGTTTGCTGCAAGACGACCAATCGAATGCTGAATGAAATTTTTATATATATTTTTCAAATTTAAATTCCTGTAAACATATTTTGTTACAATGATCTGATCGGGTTTTTCTGGGTTTTCCCCGTATCCTCGCAGCAAATGCTGGATCAGTTAACACTTCCCAGAATGCACACCACCCACATTTGATAGTTACTAATGAATATTATTGTTATGTTTTTAATTATAGACGTTATTTTTGAGGGGGCGTGTTGGAATATACTATTCAACCTACAAAAATAACGTTAAACAACACTACTTTATATTTGATATGAATGGCCACACCTTTTATGCCATAAAACATATTGTAAGAGAATACCACTCTTTTTATTCCTTCTTTCCTTCTTGTACGTTTTTTGCTGTGAGTAGGTCGTGGTGCTGGTGTTGCAGTTGAAATAACTTAAAATATAAATCATAAAACTCAAACATAAACTTGACTATTTATTTATTTATTAAGAAAGGAAATATAAATTATAAATTACAACAGGTTATGGGCCCAGTCCATGCCTAATAAACAATTAAATTGTGAATTAAAGATTGTGAAAATAAATTGTGAAATAGCATTTTTTCACATTCTTGTGAAATAGCTTTTTTTTTCACATTCTTGTGAAATTATTTCCTTCTCAGAATTTGAGTGAAAAATGGACAAGGCTAAACGTAATATTAAGCCGTTTGATGGCGAGAAGTACGCGATTTGGAAATTTAGAATTAGGGCTCTTTTAGCCGAGCAAGATGTGCTTAAAGTAGTTGATGGTTTAATGCCTAACGAGGTAGATGACTCCTGGAAAAAGGCAGAGCGTTGTGCAAAAAGTACAATAATAGAGTACCTAAGCGACTCGTTTTTAAATTTCGCAACAAGCGACATTACGGCGCGTCAGATTCTTGAGAATTTGGACGCCGTTTATGAACGAAAAAGTTTGGCGTCGCAACTGGCGCTGCGAAAACGTTTGCTTTCTCTGAAGCTATCGAGTGAGATGTCACTATTAAGCCATTTTCATATTTTTGACGAACTTATAAGTGAATTGTTGGCAGCTGGTGCAAAAATAGAAGAGATGGATAAAATTTCTCATCTACTGATCACATTGCCTTCGTGTTACGATGGAATTATTACAGCGATAGAGACATTATCTGAAGAAAATTTGACATTGGCGTTTGTGAAAAATAGATTGCTGGATCAAGAAATTAAAATTAAAAATGACCACAACGATACAAGCAAGAAAGTTATGAACGCGATCGTGCACAACAATAATAACACTTATAAAAATAATTTGTTTAAAAATCGGGTAACTAAACCAAAGAAAATATTCAAGGGAAATTCAAAGTATAAAGTCAAGTGTCACCACTGTGGCAGAGAAGGCCACATTAAAAAAGATTGTTTCCATTATAAAAGAATATTAAATAATAAAAATAAAGAAAATGAAAAACAAGTTCAAACTGCAACATCACACGGCATTGCGTTTATGGTAAAAGAAGTGAATAATACTTCAGTGATGGACAACTGCGGGTTTGTCCTTGATTCTGGTGCTAGTGACCATCTTATAAATGATGAGTCGCTGTATACCGACAGTGTGGAGGTTGTGCCTCCACTTAAGATTGCAGTGGCCAAGCAAGGCGAATTTATTTATGCCACTAAGCGTGGTATTGTCCGACTACGGAATGACCATGAGATTACACTGGAGGATGTACTCTTTTGTAAGGAAGCTGCTGGTAATTTGATGTCCGTAAAGCGTCTCCAAGAGGCAGGAATGTCGATCGAATTTGACAAAAGCGGTGTAACCATTTCGAAAAATGGGTTAATGGTTGTCAAAAATTCAGGTATGTTAAACAATGTACCTGTGATCAATTTTCAAGCATATTCTATAAATGCTAAGCATAAAAATAATTTTCGTTTATGGCATGAGAGGTTTGGCCATATAAGCGATGGCAAATTATTAGAAATAAAACGAAAGAATATGTTTAGTGATCAAAGTCTTCTAAACAACTTAGAGTTATCATGTGAAATTTGTGAACCCTGTTTAAATGGTAAACAGGCAAGACTTCCTTTTAAACAATTGAAAGATAAGACCCATATTAAAAGACCACTTTTTGTAGTACACTCAGATGTCTGTGGGCCTATTACTCCAGTTACTTTAGATGATAAAAATTATTTTGTGATCTTTGTTGATCAGTTTACACATTATTGTGTAACTTATTTAATTAAATATAAATCTGATGTGTTTAGCATGTTTCAAGATTTTGTAGCCAAGAGTGAAGCTCATTTTAATTTAAAGGTTGTGTACTTATACATTGACAATGGTAGAGAATACTTGTCAAATGAGATGAGACAATTTTGTGTTAAGAAAGGAATTTCTTATCACTTAACAGTGCCACATACACCTCAGTTAAATGGTGTTTCTGAGAGAATGATAAGAACCATTACGGAAAAAGCTCGAACCATGGTTAGTGGTGCAAAGCTAGATAAAAGCTTTTGGGGCGAAGCAGTATTAACTGCTACTTATTTAATCAACAGAATTCCTAGCAGAGCACTTGTTGATAGTTCAAAGACCCCATATGAGATGTGGCACAATAAGAAGCCATACTTAAAACATTTGAGAGTGTTTGGTGCAACTGTTTATGTGCATATTAAAAACAAACAAGGAAAGTTTGATGATAAATCATTTAAAAGTATTTTTGTGGGCTATGAACCCAATGGTTTTAAGTTGTGGGATGCTGTAAATGAAAAATTTATTGTCGCAAGAGATGTTGTTGTCGATGAAACCAATATGGTTAATTCTAGAGCTGTTAAATTTGAAACAGTGTTCCTGAAAGATAGTAAGGAAAGTGAAAATAAAAATTTTCCGAATGACAGTAGGAAAATAATACAAACAGAGTTCCCGAATGAGAGTAAGGAATGCGACAACATACAATTCCTGAAAGATAGTAAGGAAAGTGAAAATAAAAATTTTCCGAATGACAGTAGGAAAATAATACAAACAGAATTCCCGAATGAGAGTAAGGAATGCGACAACATACAATTCCTGAAAGATAGTAAGGAAAGTAATAAATATTTTCTGAATGAGAGTAAGAAAAGAAAGCGAGATGATCACCTGAATGAAAGTAAGGGATCAGGCAACCCGAATGAGAGTAGGGAAAGTGAAACAGCAGAGCACTTAAAAGAAATTGGAATTGATAATCCAACTAAAAATGATGGCATAGAAATTATTAATAGAAGAAGTGAGAGATTAAAGACTAAGCCTCAGATATCCTATAATGAAGAGGATAATAGTCTAAATAAAGTTGTTCTAAATGCTCACACTATATTTAACGATGTCCCAAATTCATTTGATGAAATTCAATATAGGGATGATAAATCTTCTTGGGAAGAAGCCATCAATACAGAGTTAAATGCTCATAAAATTAATAATACTTGGACAATTACAAAAAGGCCTGAAAACAAAAATATTGTAGATAGCAGATGGGTATTTTCTGTTAAATATAATGAACTTGGAAATCCAATTAGATACAAAGCTAGATTGGTTGCACGAGGATTCACTCAAAAATACCAAATAGACTATGAAGAGACATTTGCTCCTGTAGCTAGAATTTCAAGTTTCCGATTTATATTGTCATTAGTAATACAGTATAACTTGAAAGTCCATCAAATGGATGTAAAAACAGCTTTCTTAAATGGCACGTTAAAAGAGGAAATTTATATGAGACTTCCTCAAGGTATATCGTGTAATAGTGACAATGTGTGTAAATTGAATAAGGCAATTTACGGACTCAAGCAAGCGGCTAGATGCTGGTTTGAAGTATTTGAGCAAGCATTGAAAGAGTGTGAGTTTGTAAACTCTTCAGTTGATCGCTGTATATATATTTTAGACAAAGGTAACATCAATGAAAACATATATGTATTATTATATGTAGATGATGTGGTTATAGCTACAGGAGATATGACAAGAATGAATAACTTCAAAAGGTATTTAATGGAAAAGTTTAGGATGACTGACCTAAATGAAATAAAACATTTTATTGGAATTAGGATAGAGATGCAGGAAGATAAAATCTATTTAAGCCAATCTGCATATGTTAAAAAAATTTTAAGTAAATTTAACATGGAAAATTGTAATGCAGTTAGTACTCCTTTACCTAGTAAAATAAATTATGAATTACTTAATTCAGATGAAGACTGCAATACCCCATGCCGTAGCCTCATAGGATGTTTAATGTACATAATGCTTTGTACACGCCCAGATTTAACTACTGCAGTAAATATCTTGAGCAGATATAGTAGCAAAAATAACTCCGAATTATGGCAGAACTTAAAAAGAGTTCTTAGATATTTGAAGGGCACTATCGATATGAAATTGATTTTTAAAAAGAACTTGGCATTTGAAAATAAAATTATTGGTTATGTGGATTCTGATTGGGCTGGTAGTGAAATTGATAGAAAAAGTACAACAGGGTATTTATTCAAAATGTTTGATTTTAATCTCATTTGTTGGAATACAAAGAGACAGAACTCAGTAGCAGCCTCATCAACTGAAGCTGAGTATATGGCCCTATTTGAAGCCGTGAGAGAAGCTCTATGGCTTAAATTTTTATTAACTAGTATTAACATTAAACTAGAAAACCCCATTAAAATTTACGAAGACAATCAAGGCTGTATTAGCATAGCAAACAATCCCTCATGTCATAAACGAGCTAAACATATTGATATTAAATATCATTTTGCCAGAGAGCAAGTTCAGAATAATGTGATTTGTCTTGAGTATATTCCTACAGAGAATCAACTGGCTGACATATTTACAAAACCGTTGCCTGCTGCGAGATTTGTGGAGTTACGAGACAAATTGGGTTTGCTGCAAGACGACCAA
>NZ_POYJ01000026.1 GCF_002895435.1 Aquimarina sediminis | reverse complement strand
TTTTATGGAAGTTATTATTGTTAAAGTAATGTCATAAAAAATCGTCTGGCGCACAATCGCCCTACGGGACTCCTTTTGTGCGTCGGTTGCTCCCCTTCGCTATGGCTACGCCTTTGTTTTGCGTGCAACGCAGCTTCGTTCAATCGCCACTAGGCTATGATTAATCTTAAAGCTGAAGGTCTGCCACAACTGCCGTTGCGCTCTTCAGCTTCAAGATTAATCGTTCTCACTGTTGCGGAAAACTATTTTAGAAGATAATGGAAGCCGTTGGCTAATGCGGTGGAGTTCCGTTAGCTTCTAAAATACTAGCCTTAATGGCGATTGAATGACCACACAACGGGTAATAGACCGTCGATATACTACCTACAGGCTGTAAATAACGATCAAAAGGGCGTTAGCCTACGGGTTACAGGGTGTTCCAGACGACCAATAGCCCGTTAATAATGACCCATAGGGGGTGTCTGAACACCCTATCGGGCGTCTTGTAACGACCTAAAACCCGCTCGGAACTACCTAAAGGGCGTTAAAACCTCCTAAACCAGATATCTTCAAAATCTTCAATGGTAGTTACAGGGTGCGCGGCTATTTTATATAATTGCGTTATAGCTCCTGACTGTAAGGAAGTGCGGGTATAACTACCAATTATGTAAAGATAGCTTTGACTATGCGGCTGGATTTAGAAGCAGCAGTACTAACAAATACAGTATTCTGTAATTAGGGTACAATGTAAATCATTATTTTAGCAAGGCAGACAGATAGATGATAGTAAGGGACGTTCTTTTTTTAATAGGTATTTAGGATAAGGTGTTAAAAAAAGGGTACCGAAAACTTTTTTTTGATGTATACACAGACCATTTAGGTAACGTTCGACTCTCCTATACAGACCGCGACAATAGTGGGACGATCACCAATGACGAGATTGTAGAGGAGAATAACTACTATCCCTTCGGACTACAACAAAAAGGATACAATACTGCTATCACTGGCAGAAAACATAACTACAAATACAACAATACAGAACTCGAAGAAGGATTAGGACTTAACTGGTATGAGATGCCTCTTAGATCCTATGATCCTACCATAGCCAGATGGAACCGTCTTGATCCTGTGGTGCATCATTCTTTATCGACCTATAATGCTTTTGATAATAACCCGATAGTCTTTGCTGATCCTAGTGGAGGGAACAGTGGGTATGCTGTTTCCGGTGGGCAATATCATAATGGTAAACTCGTGCTACCTGAAAGCGAAGCTGGACATCTAAGAGGTGACTATGCCTCAATGGCTTCTTCCGGACTACATGATAATAACAGACATGTTAATCAAAGTGAGATTACTAGCTATGGGAATAATGTCCTTGCAGCATTAGCATCATTTGGAATTCGTTCTAATTGCGATGATTGTAGAGAAGGGCAAACAAGATTAATTGAGAGATCTATTATGGGTGCTCATATTTCGTATAATGAATATTATCATGCAGGGGGTGTAGGAGAAGAAGCTGGGTGGTATTCTGAAAGTGATTACTATGAATTGTTTAGAACGACTATTAGAGCTATAGGTCAAGGGAGGAGACCTATTGAGTCTTTGAATGATTTTGGTTTCACAGAAGATATGCATTTAGCTATGGTAGGTTGGGCTGTGCAAGCCTATAATTATTATGGAGGGGAAACTCCACTTGCTAGAGGTAATGTAACTGCAATGGATTTTGATTCTCCTGTATTTTTGATAGCTTCTTTAAGAACGGTAGGTGCCTTATTTTTAAGGTCAAATAAAGGTGTCGGTGGTCTCGTTAGTTTAAGTGAAGAAACTTTTTCGCAAGCTTTACTTAAAGGAGCTGAAAAAGTGGGAAATTATTCTATATATGGAACAAAAGGTTTAATTGAAACTACTTTTACTAGAAATATATTCCTTATCGACACTCCTACAAAAAGCCTTTCAGGTTTCAGGTCTTTAATAAATAGTCTAGAATCTGAAGCCTTAAGAGCAGGGGCAAATAGAATTTCAATTTATGGTTCTTCTGTTATAAATGATGGTTTTTTGAATCCTAACATAATGAAACGATTTGGATATTCAATACAACAAACTAAGCATGGAGTTCTTATGCAAAAGACTTTAAAATAAACTATGATGAATAAAGATAAATCCTCAATTATAACTTCAATATTTAAGAGAAAAGGAGGAGAGGGTAAATACACCAAAATTTTAAAAGATCACAATTACGAACAATATAGTGAATTGTTACTTTCATATTTAGAAAGGAATGAAAAAGGTTTAATTATATATTATCTAAACTCTTCTAATTGGTTTATTTTAACAAATCAGAGACTTCTGATCAACAATGAAAAGTCTTTTAATGTTATTAAAAATAGTAATATCAAAAAAGTAAATTTGGCTATGGAAGAAGAATTCAGAGATGGGATCCGAGATAAAAAAGATTTTACTCGATTATTACTGACGGATCATGAAGATAAAAACCAATTATTAAAGATGGAAAAAGGTCAATCATATGAAGGTTTTTATCAGGTATTACACTTTTTGTCAACTCAATGAAATAAAAAAGCTACTCCGCTCGGTCATAGTATGTTCTAGTGCTAGTTTGCAACTAGTACCGTATATGAGTGAGTGGTAGGAGTAAATAAATGATAAAATCCACAGCAGTAATGTTGTGGATTTTTTTAATCCATATCCTGTAGTACATTTTTAAGAGTGCTTTTAAGCTTACGTTTACTTACAAAAGCATCAAGGATAGAAAAGATTGTATTTTGTTCTTCTTTGGTTAAGCTATCAATCAATGTCACTCGTTCCATAAGTGTAGTATCTACAGAGTTTATGTCCTGCAAGCTGTCTTTATCGGTAAAAAGCTCTGCCATAGAAACTCCTAAGGCTTTAGCTATTTTAATTAATGTACTTACAGAAGGGTCTGTTTTACCATTTTCTATACGTGAGTATTGCGCTGCTCCCATTCCAATAGCAGAAATCACTTCTTTTTGAGATAGCTCTTTAGCCTCTCTGATACGTTTAATATTTTTACTTATATCCATATTATTGCTTAATACCGCAATAAATGTACGTTTAAAGGCTTTATTAGTCAATACTTAAAGATTTGCGAGTCATTAATTTGCTTTATTAAGCAAATATAGATAATTTTGTTTTGTTGCTTAATTAGTCAAATAATAATTTTATGTCTTTAGACACCACCAACCCACACAACTACAGTTACCTCACAAAACACATAGAAATCCACGTCCTTGGTGGTATCAAACTCAATAATCTGGAGCGTATGCGAGTAACACTAAGCATACAAAAAGTTTACACTGAGCGTAGCCGAAGTGTTAAGAGCGACAAACAACACCATGTACTACGTCACAGTATCGATCTGTATAATGATAATATGGTCGAGAAGTTTATCAGAAAAATAGCAGAACGTATAGAAATCGGGACAAGTATAGCACGTGAGTCCCTCCAACAACTCACCACAGCACTAGAGCAATACCGAATCAAAGAACTCGACAAAGAGCAGGAAGTTCCTGCCCCCAGAACATTATCAGGCAAAGAACTACAAGCCGCAGAAAATTTTCTAAAGTCTAAAGACTTATTAGGCAAAACAAATGAACTCATTGGCAAATCTGGTGTTATAGGAGAAGAAACCAACAGGCTATTAATGTATTTAATATTTACCAGTCGCAAAACCAATAATCCATTACATTGTATCAGCCTTGGTAGTAGTGGTGTTGGTAAAACACATCTGCAATCCAAAGTAGCAGAACTCATCCCCGATGAAGATAAAGTAGAGATTACAGTACTATCTGCCAATGCCTTCTATTACTTTAACCGTACAGAGCTGCGTAACAAATTGATATTAATAGAAGACCTAGACGGTGCAGAAGCAGTACTCTATCCCCTTAGAGAATTACAATCAAAACGAAGGATTACCAAAACTGTAGTCCACAAAGACAGAAAAGGAACTACCAAAACCATACACCTTACCGTAGAAGGTCCTGTAGCTGTAGCAGGATGTACCACACAAGAAAGTATCTATGAAGATAATAGTAACCGTAGCTTTTTACTCTATATCGATGAATCCAGTGAGCAGGATAAAAAGATCATGCAATACCAAAGATTATTATCGGCAGGTAAAGTAAATAATGATCAAGAGTTTACCGCAGCCAGATTTTTACGCGATGTACAACGAATCCTAAAACCTATAAAGGTCATAAATCCTTATGCAGAATATCTGGAGCTTCCCGAATCGGTATTTAAACCCAGAAGAACCAATAGTCATTATCTACAATTTATAGAAGCCATTACCTTTTACTGCCAGTATCAAAGACCCAGAAAATACGATCCACAAACAGGAGAAGAATATATAGAAACTACCATCCAAGATATACAGGCAGCCAATGAGATTATCAAAGAAGTACTCTTACGCAAGAGTGATGAAATCACAGGAGCATGCCGTAATTATTTAGAAGAACTTAAAAAATACTTGCATCAAAATACACAAACCACTTTTACAGCCTTAGAAATCCGCAGAAAATTAAAAGTAAAAAAGACTACACAATGGAGGTATCACCAGCAGTTACAAGATAATTACTATATCAAAAAACAACGTAAGAAAAAAGGAGAAACCAGTATCAAATACGAAATCACTAACCCTAATGAGTATAAAGAACTGGAACAACAGATAGCCAAAGCATTACAACAATGTATGCTAAAAATAAATAGCTTGCCAAACTCCGACCGTTCCATCGTTCCAAATCGTTCCACTGTCAAAAAGGAACAAACAACTACTACAAAAACAGCTAGTTAAATCGCTGTTCCTTAAAAACTCTCAAAACACATACCGCATGAAAAAAATAAAGCTACAAAACCATAGCTACAGGATACTACTCGCCTCATTTACCGAATGGCTCGATATATTAGGCTATAGTACTGCCATGCAAAACAACTACCCCGCCCAACTATGTGAGTTCTTCTACTGGTTAGAACAAAACGATATTAACCATATAAACTACATACAAAACCACCATGTCAGAAACTACTACAACCAATTAAAACAAAGACCCAATACCACACGAGGAGGAGCACTAAGCAATAACTATCTCAATAACCATCTGCAATCTCTCAACAAGTTCAGAGAATATCTGAAAAAGCACAACAAAAAACCATTTAACCTACCTATCAAAAGAGAAAAAGATAAGACCGCAGAAAAATTAAATATACTATCCCCAAAAGAAATCAAACAACTCTTTAATGCAACAGCCTACAGTCATGAGCTACCAAAGTTTAGAGCCAGAAACAAAGCAGCACTGGTATGCCTGTACAGTTGTGGAATGCGAAGAAACGAAGTCCTTAACTTAGAAATACCCGATATCCTTTTTGATAAAGAAAGAATCTATGT
>NZ_POYJ01000025.1 GCF_002895435.1 Aquimarina sediminis | reverse complement strand
TCATATTGCTATGAAGGGTTTCAAGGAAGGCGGCGACCTACTCTCCCACGATTGTAGTACCATTGGCGCTATCAGGCTTAACTTCTCTGTTCGGAATGGTAAGAGGTGAGCCCTGATGCTATAACCACCTTAAATCTTTATTAATACCTAAGCATTGTTTATTCACAAAACTTACTATTAACTTAATATGTTGACATATTGATCTAATATACGAGATACAAAAGATAACTAAAATAAAACTAGTTAAGCAATTCTCCACCCTGATGATCATAATGACCACCAGGGCGCACATAAGCCTATGGGTTATTAGTACTACTCGGCTATGACATTACTGCCTTTACACCTATAGCCTATCAACGTGATCGTCTCTCACGACCCTTTAAAGAAATCTCATCTTGTGGTGGGTTTCGCGCTTATATGCTTTCAGCGCTTATCCCTTCCCAACGTAGCTACTCTGCAATGCTCCTGGCGGAACAACAGATACACCAGCGGTTAGTCCAACTCGGTCCTCTCGTACTAAAGTCAGATCCACTCAAATTTCTAACGCCCACTGTAGATAGAGACCGAACTGTCTCACGACGTTCTGAACCCAGCTCGCGTGCCACTTTAATGGGCGAACAGCCCAACCCTTGGGACCTTCTCCAGCCCCAGGATGTGACGAGCCGACATCGAGGTGCCAAACCCCCCCGTCGATATGAGCTCTTGGGGGAGATCAGCCTGTTATCCCCGGAGTACCTTTTATCCTTTGAGCGATGGCCCTTCCATGCGGAACCACCGGATCACTATGCTCTACTTTCGTACCTGATCGAGATGTATCTCTCTCAGTCAAGCTTGCTTATGCCATTGCACTCTACGCACGATTACCAACCGTACTGAGCAAACCTTTAGAAGCCTCCGTTACTCTTTTGGAGGCGACCACCCCAGTCAAACTACCCACCAAGCACTGTCCATCTCGCGATGTTAGGCTTCGAATAAGCAAAGGGTGGTATTTCAACAATGACTCACACACGCCTGGCGACGCATGATCAAAGTCTCCCACCTATCCTACACATTACTTATCCAAAGTCAATACTAAGCTATAGTAAAGGTTCACGGGGTCTTTTCGTCCCACAGCGGGTAACCGGCATCTTCACCGATACTACAATTTCACCGAGCTCATGGCTGAGACAGTGTCCAGATCGTTGCACCATTCGTGCAGGTCGGAACTTACCCGACAAGGAATTTCGCTACCTTAGGACCGTTATAGTTACGGCCGCCGTTTACCGGGGCTTCAATTCAATGCCTCGCCGAAGCTAACATCTCCTCTTAACCTTCCGGCACCGGGCAGGTGTCAGGCCATATACATCATATTTCTATTTAGCATAGCCCTGTGTTTTTGATAAACAGTCGCCTGGACCTTTTAACTGCGGCCTCGCCGAAGCGAGGCGACCCTTCTCCCGAAGTTACGGGTCGATTTTGCCTAGTTCCTTAGCCATGAATCTCTCGAGCACCTTAGAATTCTCATCCCAACTACCTGTGTCGGTTTACGGTACGGGCTGCTGCACTTGGTTTTCTTGGAAGTCGATTCGCTAGATTATCACCTCGACCGTAGTCTTAGTGTACTATCGGGACATTACTGTTCCCTTCAACGCACATTTCCGTCAGTGCGCACTAACTTCTCGCCTCCGTCACTTTTAATGTGAGCAGGTACAGGAATATTAACCTGTTGTCCATCCACTACCCCTTTCGGGTTCGCGTTAGGCCCCGACTAACCCTCAGCTGATTAGCATAGCTGAGGAAACCTTAGTCTTTCGGTGTGCGGGTTTCTCGCCCGCATTATCGTTACTTATGCCTACATTTTCTTTTGTAGATGCTCCAGCAATCCTCGCGAATCACCTTCAACGCCACTACAATGCTCCCCTACCACAGAATTAATCTGTCCATAGCTTCGGTAATATGTTTATGCCCGATTATTATCCATGCCGAACCGCTCGACTAGTGAGCTGTTACGCACTCTTTAAATGAATGGCTGCTTCCAAGCCAACATCCTAGCTGTCTAAGCAGTTCAACCGCGTTTTTTCAACTTAACATATATTTTGGGACCTTAGCTGATGGTCTGGGTTCTTTCCCTCTCGGACATGGACCTTAGCACCCATGCCCTCACTGCTGGTAAACATTTTATAGCATTCGGAGTTTGTCAGGAATTGGTAGGCGGTGAAGCCCCCGCATCCAATCAGTAGCTCTACCTCTATAAAACTAAACCAACGCTGCACCTAAATGCATTTCGGGGAGTACGAGCTATTTCCGAGTTTGATTGGCCTTTCACCCCTACCCTCAGGTCATCCCAAGACTTTTCAACGTCAACGGGTTCGGTCCTCCACTTTGGGTTAACAAAGCTTCAACCTGCCCAAGGGTAGATCACACGGTTTCGCGTCTACTACTACTAACTATAGTCGCCCTATTCAGACTCGCTTTCGCTACGGATCCGCACCTGAAGTGCTTAACCTTGCTAGTAAAAGTAACTCGTAGGCTCATTATGCAAAAGGCACGCCGTCACACATAAATGCGCTCCGACCGCTTGTAAGCGTATGGTTTCAGGATCTATTTCACTCCCTTATTCAGGGTTCTTTTCACCTTTCCCTCACGGTACTGGTTCACTATCGGTCTCTCAGGAGTATTTAGCCTTAACGGATGGTCCCGCCAGATTCATACAGGGTTACACGTGCCCCGCACTACTCAGGATACTACTAAATCAATGATCTTTACTTATACCAGGCTATCACTGTCTATGGCTTGGCTTTCCAACCAATTCTAATTCATTACACTTCTTATATCGTAGTCCTACAACCCCTAATTTGCCGTAACAAATTAGGTTTGGGCTAATCCGCGTTCGCTCGCCACTACTAACGGAATCACTTTTGTTTTCTTCTCCTCCGGGTACTTAGATGTTTCAGTTCTCCGGGTTCGCCCCACTTACGTGGTGACATATCTTCAATATGCCGGGTTGCCCCATTCGGATATCTACGGATCAATCAGTATGTGCCTGTCCCCGTAGCTTTTCGCAGCTTATCACGTCCTTCTTCGCCTCTGAGAGCCTAGGCATTCCCCATACGCCCTTAATTAGCTTATGCGTCTTGCTTTAACTTGCTCTTTTAGTTTTTGATAATACAAATTAATGTATTATCTCTCTTTTATTATCATTACTTGTCTGTAAACAAACAAGCAATGCTCGTATTTTTAAATCAATATGTCAATGAACGTTTTTCTTGTAAATCAATATAAAATCGATGACTATAAAACGCTTTTCATAATATGAATCCTGTGTTGTATAACCTATCACCCTCTATATCTAAAGAATCGTGGAGAATATCGGAGTCGAACCGATGACCTCCTGCGTGCAAGGCAGGCGCTCTAGCCAGCTGAGCTAATCCCCCATTTACAAAATCCTAAATGTCGAATTCAGAATCCCGAATGATGAAGTAATGAATTCTCAACTTCTAAAATTTCCTTTCAATATATCTACATGAACGTAATTATTCAATAGTAGTCTCAGGCAGACTCGAACTGCCGACCTCTACATTATCAGTGTAGCGCTCTAACCAGCTGAGCTATGAGACTTCTTCATAGTTGTGGGTTGATGGTTAATTGCTGATCGTTGATAAACTTCAACTATCACCATAAACTAACAACTAATTATTAATTAACAGCATAAAAACTAAAAACACTTCCAAAATACATTCCATCGTATCTCGTTTCTCTAGAAAGGAGGTGTTCCAGCCGCACCTTCCGGTACGGCTACCTTGTTACGACTTAGCCCCAGTTACCAGTTTTACCCTAGGCCGCTCCTTACGGTGACGGACTTCAGGTACTCCCAGCTTCCATGGCTTGACGGGCGGTGTGTACAAGGCCCGGGAACGTATTCACCGGATCATGGCTGATATCCGATTACTAGCGATTCCAGCTTCACGGAGTCGAGTTGCAGACTCCGATCCGAACTGTGATAGGCTTTATAGATTCGCGCCTGGTCGCCCAGTGGCTGCTCTCTGTACCTACCATTGTAGCACGTGTGTGGCCCAGGACGTAAGGGCCGTGATGATTTGACGTCATCCCCACCTTCCTCGCGGTTTGCACCGGCAGTCTTGCTAGAGTTCCCATCTTTACATGCTGGCAACTAACAACAGGGGTTGCGCTCGTTATAGGACTTAACCTGACACCTCACGGCACGAGCTGACGACAACCATGCAGCACCTTGTAAATTGCCCGAAGGAAAGTCTATCTCTAAACCTGTCAATCTACATTTAAGCCCTGGTAAGGTTCCTCGCGTATCATCGAATTAAACCACATGCTCCACCGCTTGTGCGGGCCCCCGTCAATTCCTTTGAGTTTCATTCTTGCGAACGTACTCCCCAGGTGGGTTACTTATCACTTTCGCTTAGCCACTCAGATCGAAATCCGAACAGCTAGTAACCATCGTTTACGGCGTGGACTACCAGGGTATCTAATCCTGTTCGCTACCCACGCTTTCGTCCCTTAGCGTCAATACATTATTAGTGATCTGCCTTCGCAATCGGTATTCTGTGTAATATCTATGCATTTCACCGCTACACTACACATTCTAACCACTTCATAATGATTCAAGACTTGCAGTATCAATGGCAATTTTCCGGTTGAGCCGAAAACTTTCACCACTGACTTACAAACCCGCCTACGGACCCTTTAAACCCAATGATTCCGGATAACGCTTGGATCCTCCGTATTACCGCGGCTGCTGGCACGGAGTTAGCCGATCCTTATTCGTAGAGTACCGTCAGAATTCCACACGTGAAATCGTTTCTTCCTCTATAAAAGTAGTTTACAACCCATAGGGCAGTCTTCCTACACGCGGCATGGCTGGATCAGAGTTGCCTCCATTGTCCAATATTCCTCACTGCTGCCTCCCGTAGGAGTCTGGTCCGTGTCTCAGTACCAGTGTGGGGGATCTCCCTCTCAGGACCCCTATCTATCGTAGCCTTGGTATGCCGTTACCATACCAACTAGCTAATAGAACGCATAGCCATCTTATAGCGATAAATCTTTAATCATAATGCAATGCTACATCTTGATACTATAAGGTATTAATCCAAATTTCTCTGGGCTATCCCTTACTATAAGGTAGGTACTATACGCGTTACGCACCCGTGCGCCGGTCGTCAGCAATAGCAAGCTATCCTGTTACCCCTCGACTTGCATGTGTTAAGCCTGCCGCTAGCGTTCATCCTGAGCCAGGATCAAACTCTTCATCGTTTGCTTTTAAATATTATTTGAAAACAATACAACGGAATTATAATCGTATCTCTTTGATGTTTCTAGTTCTTATTATTCGTATAAACTATCTCTAGTCTAATACGCGCTGTCAATCAATATGTCTATGAACTTTTTTAACTCCTGAAGCGATCTTCTTCGCCAGTCGTTTTGTCAATTAATAAGGAATCGAACCTTATAAATGTTACCTCTAACACCCTACTCCTGTATAATTATTTATAATGAAC
>NZ_POYJ01000024.1 GCF_002895435.1 Aquimarina sediminis | reverse complement strand
TCAGGGCTCACCTCTTACCATTCCGAACAGAGAAGTTAAGCCTGATAGCGCCAATGGTACTACAATCGTGGGAGAGTAGGTCGCCGCCTTCCTTGAAACCCTTCATAGCAATATGAAGGGTTTTTTTATACCATAAATTTAAGGTTAAATGGATTAGATGTGAATATTGTAAAAACATGTCCTGTATTTATACCAGTTTTATATTAGGCTATGCAGTCTTTAAAATGATACCTTTAATACTTTAAAGATTCTTAGTTTTTAAAGCATACCAAAAACATTTTTCAAATTATTTCTTAACCTTTAATAATCTACGTGTAAAATATGATTAATAGACAATGCTATTGATCATTTAATTCTGTTATTTTTTTTTTAACTTTAATCTCAAATTCGCACAAATATTGACCATTAAGGATAAAATATTACCTGACAAAAAATCTCGATGGCGTACTACTGCTGTTTTTCTAATAGCTGCTCTAATCGGGTTAGGGCTTTTTATGGCAAAAGAATCAGAAGTAGTGTCCTATATGGGAGATAATCCGCAAACTTGTGTTAATTGCCATGTCATGACTCCTGTCTATAATAGCTGGATGCATAGTTCTCATAGAGAATGGGCATCTTGTAACGATTGTCATGTTCCGCACGATAATATTTTTAATAAATACTATTTTAAAGCTAAAGATGGCTTGTATCATGCATCTATTTTCACTTTGCGTGCAGAGCCTGATGTGATTTTTATGAGAGAAGCCTCTCAAGAAGTAGTTCAGAATAATTGTATTCGTTGTCATGTACAGCAAGTGACACAAACCAAATACGAAGGTTGGATTGATAGTCATTCTTCAAATAGAACAGATAGACAATGTTGGAGTTGTCATAGAGAAATACCCCATGGTCGTAGCCATGGAATTTCTACCATAAAATATAATATTGCTCCTATTCCAACCGATCAGGTTGAAACGGTTATCCCTGTGTGGTTGCAAAAAGAAATGAAAGAAAAAAAAGACAAATAAATCCTTTATGCTATGAAAAATAAGGTATTATTCATCGTTACAGTTATAGTCGTGTTTTTATTAGGATTATTAGCTTCCAGTATTATTAATAGAAAGTCTGAAGCTAAGTATAAATACGTTCCAAAAGTAGATATTAGCGAAAATGAACCCAGAAATGCAGTTTGGGGAGAAAATTTTCAGAAAGAATACCAATCTTTTCTTCAAACGGCAGATACTAGTTTTTCTAGTTATCAGGGAGGTTCCGAGATGCGGGATATGCTTGAAGAAGACCCTAGATTAGTTGTTCTATTTGCAGGTTATGGTTTTTCAAAAGATTATAATCAAGGTAGAGGACATTCATATGCAATAGAAGATATTCATAATACCTTAAGAACTGGAGGTCCTAAAGGCGAAGGAGATGGTCCTATGCCTAGTACATGTTGGACCTGTAAAAGTCCAGATGTGCCACGATTAATGAATGAAATAGGGATTGAAGAGTTTTATAGTGGTAAATGGGCTGATAAAGGACATGAAGTTGTGAATTCAATTGGTTGCGCAGATTGTCACGATCCTAAGAGTATGAAACTTCGTATTACTCGCCCTGCATTGGTAGAAGCTTTTGAAGCTATGGGGAAGGATATTAACAAGGCTACTCATCAAGAAATGCGCTCTTTAGTTTGTGCGCAATGTCACGTAGAATATTATTTTAATAAGAATTTACCAGGAAAAGAAGGTACGCCTTATCTTGTTTTTCCATGGAAAAATGGTATGACAGTAGAGGGTATGGAAAAGTATTATGATGATTTGGAATTTAAAGACTGGACACATAAAATTAGTAAAACACCAATGCTTAAGGCACAACACCCTGGTTATGAAACATACATAACAGGAGTGCATGCGGATCGTGGAGTGTCTTGTGCGGATTGTCATATGCCATATAAGAGTGAAGGAGGTCAAAAATTTACGGATCATCACATCCAATCACCACTTAATAATATAGCAAATGCTTGTCAGGTGTGTCACAGGGAAGAAGGAAGTAAGTTAATGGCTAATGTGTTTGAACGTCAACAGAAATCTAATGAGAACCGTCTTAAATTAGAAGATTTGTTGGTGAAAGCCCATATTGAGGCCAAAAAAGCCTGGGATCTTGGTGCTACTGATAAACAAATGGATAGTATATTAAAAGATATTCGTCATGCTCAGTGGCGTTGGGATTATGCAGCTGCTTCTCATGGAGCTTCATTCCATTCCCCTGTAGAAACAGCTAGAGTTATTGGAGGTGGGTTAAATATAGCGCAAGAAGCTCGGGTAAAATTAGCTCGTTTACTAGCAGAGTTGGGGCATAATAAACCCGTAGAGATGCCCGATATTTCTTCTAAAGAGAAAGCACAAGCTTTTGTTGGGCTTGATATAGAAAAAATGGAATCCGAAAAAGAAGAATTCAAAAAAGTATTGTTACCTAAATGGTTAGAAGAAGCAAAAGCTAGAGAAGCTACATATAATAATAAAACAACCTCTACTTTGGAAAAATAGTAGTATTGTTATATTGTTTGATATTTTTTATAAAATGGTAATCGCAATAGGATAGTTTGCCAGGTTGTCATCTTTCTCTTAATTCATTAGAATGCAAAAATTATTTAGGTTTTTTTCTTCCTCAACATTAGCTGTTTTATTATTAGTATTGTTTGCTATAACAATGGCAACGGCAACCTTTATAGAAAACGATTTTGGTACGGCTACAGCATGGAAAACTATTTATGACGCTTGGTGGTTCGAATTAATCATGGTCGGTCTTGGTATTAGTTTTGCAACTAATATATACAAATACAAGTTGCTGAGAAAAGAAAAATGGGCAATCCTCTTATTTCATATCGCGTTCATACTTATTTTATTAGGAGCAGGTATAACCAGATATACCTCGTATAATGGTATCATGAGAATTAGAGAAGGAAGCGCTTCTAATATTATCATCTCAGACAAAAATTACTTACAAATACGTATATCAAATGGAAAAGAGACCAAGGTTGTTCAAAAAGAACTTAGCTTTTCTCCTATTAGTAATAATGATTTCTTGATAAAAACCGATTTTAACGATGTGCCTATACAGGTTTCTTACCACGAATTTGTGGCAGATGCTGTTCCGCAAATTGTAGATACTGTTAATGAAGGGAAGGCATTCTTACAATTGGTTGTGTCTTCTGGGCAAGGTAGAGAAACTGTGTTTTTAGAAAAGGGAGAAGTAGAAAGTATAGGTAAACATCAGCATAAAGTTGGTTTCGATACCCAAGAGAAAGGGGTTATTAATATCATAGAAAAAAACGGTGATTTTAATATAGTATCCCCTAGAGGATTAGATTTTTTTGTTATGGCTTCTCAAATTGCCGGAAAGGTGAAAAAAGATAGTCTTCAGCCTATAACACTACGTACATTATATCGTGATGGAGATGTTTCTTTTGTGCCGCTATCTTTTCATCCTAATGGAGTAATAAAGCTAAAAAGCGAATCGGAAAAACTAAAAGATAATGATAGAGCTAAAGATGATGCGCTAGTTGTCAATGTTCAGGTTGGGAATGAAGTAAGAAAAACTACATTACTATATAGAGAAGGTTTTTTGCCAACTACACATGAACTTTCGCTTAATGGTTTCGAGGTGCAACTGTCTTATGGTGCAAAAGCTCAAAAAGTCCCTTTTTCTTTGCAGCTTAATGATTTTCAATTAGAACGATATCCGGGCTCTACTAGTCCTTCTGCGTATGCAAGTGAAGTCACAATTTTTGATGATTCTAAAAAGATTCCTTATAGAATTTTTATGAATAATGTGTTAGATTATAAAGGATATCGCTTTTTTCAAGCGAGTTACGATACAGATGAATTAGGTACTGTTCTTTCTGTAAATCAAGATGTTGTAGGTACTTGGGTAAGTTATTTGGGGTATTCTCTAATGGGGATTGGTATGTTATTTACATTATTTGGAAAATCTTCTAGGTATAGAGTTATCAACCAAAAGTTAAAAGCTCTAAAACAGCATAAAACTTTATCAATATTATCCTTTATTTTTGCCATAAGTTTTTCGAATGCAAGTATTGCCAACGAAAACACGCATGAGCAACTTGTTATAAGCCAACATGTCGATATGTATCATGCAGAACTCTTTGGTCGATTAATGGTACAAGATTTGGATGGGCGGATTAAGCCGATAAACACTTTAGCATCTGAGTTTTTAAGAAAGATTTCTAGAAAACCTTATTTTAAGTATTCTTACAATGGGAAAGATATACGAATGAACGCTAATCAGACATTTTTGGCTATGCATGTAGATCCAAACGTCTGGAGAAAAATCCCTTTGATTAAGATTGATAAAGAAAAAGGAGGGGTGTTGTTTGAAACATTACCCACGGGCGACGATGACCTAATACCTTTTAATTCCCTTTTAGAAAAAAATGGAGCTTACTTGTTGTCCGAAGCGGTAGAAAAGATTAACCTTAAAAAACCTGCAGAACGCAATGAATTTGATAAGGAAATACTCAAAGTAGATGAACGTTTTAATATTTTATACAATGTCTTTAGTGGGAATTATTTAAAAATTTTTCCTAATAGTAATGACAAAAACAATACATGGTTTAGCTACGTTCACCATTTTAGAGATTTCCCTGTTGAAGATGGTAAATTTGTTCAAACTATTATCCCTTCCTATTTTCAAGATGTGGTTTCAAAAAACTGGAAAGACGCAACAGATAAACTTTCTTATATAAAAACATACCAAGACACTTTAGGTAAAGATATCATGCCTGGTAAAAAAAGAATTGCAGCAGAGATATGGTATAATGAATTAAACCTTAACTTCTGGTTGTTTCAAGCTTTTTTTACTTTTGGGGGTATACTATTGTTATTGGCATTAATACGAATTTTTATTCAAAAAAAATGGCTTAATTATTTTTGGAATGTTTTAGTACTATTGGTTTTAACGGGGTTTATAGTCTTTGCAGGGAATATCATTTTAAGATGGTATATAGCAGGGCATGCTCCTTGGAGTAATGGTTATGAAATGATGGTATTCGTGTCTTGGGTGCTCCTATTTTGCGGATTACTAACTCATAGAAAATCTGATTTTTCGCTACCGCTAAGTACACTGTTCTCTGGAGCCTTACTTTTTGTTAGCTATCTGGATTGGCTAAATCCAGAAATAACAAATCTTATGCCGGTACTTAAATCATCTTTTTGGTTAAAGGTTCATGTAGCAACTATTATTAGTAGTTATGCTCCTTTAGCACTTTCTGCAGTTTTGGGATTAATGGCTCTTGTTTTGATGATAATCAGAACCTATAAAACAAAAGAATCTATTGACGTTCGTATAAAAGAGCTTACTTATATTAATGAAATCTCCATGACTATTGGGTTGTTTGTATTGGCAGTTGGAACTTTTTTAGGTGGAGTTTGGGCTAATGAATCTTGGGGGCGTTATTGGGCATGGGATCCTAAGGAAACATGGGCTCTAATAAGCATCATTATTTATGCAGTCGTTTTGCATTTAAGATTTATTCCAGGGCTACAAAATAGATACGTACTTAATGTAGCAAGTGTATTTGCATTTTGGTCTATTATCATGACATCGTTTGGTGTAAATTATTATTTATCGGGACTTCATAGTTATGCTGCTGGAGATCCACTCCCTATTCCTCAATTTGTGTATGTTTTAGCCTTTTTAATGCTGTTAATAGCAGGTACTGCTTATTTTCGAAATAAAAAACTATCATATTAGTATAGTAGAACTACTTAGTTTTTAAGGATATTATAATTAGTATTTAGATAAAGTTAAATGGGCTGTTAACAAGTGTGGTTGTTTTTCGGGTAATTTCCCCTTTGCATATTCTGATATTTATAAAAATAAGGGTTGTAAAGTGTGTATTTTCAGCGCATTGTTATTTTAATGTAAAAAAACTGTAAAAAAGATATTGTGTATGTAGTAAAGAGTTGTAT
>NZ_POYJ01000023.1 GCF_002895435.1 Aquimarina sediminis | reverse complement strand
AAAAAATTGGCTAGGTTGCGACTTAGCGGCGGAGCCCATGTAGTAGCGGTTGTACCCAATTAATTAACTGCCGTAGGCTATCCTTATTGGGCTTGGGTGCAAGAGTAGCTACGGGTGATAGAGGAACAGAACAAGGCTATTTGTTTGTAGCGAAGACTACCGACCGAAGGCGAGGGAGTCGCAGCGGTATGGAACAAGTGCTTTTTTCTGCACTTGTGGAATAACAAAAAATAGCTTGTGGCGTGACGAAGGAACTCCTTATTGCAGCTTATGGGCAAAACGCCTTTTCGGCGGTGCGCTCATAATAACTCGCCGACCGTAGGGAGACACCTGGCTATTTATCTAGACAACAAAAAACCCGAACGTATCAGTTCAGGTTAATTAAATATTTGATGCCATTTTAAATTTATTAGAAGCTAGTAAAGGCTTTTTAAAGCTTCTTTTTAGGATGTTGCCAAGTATTAAATACTGAGTAAATAATCACTTTTTTTTCGATAATTTCATAAATGATTAAATATGGATACTTCTTAATCCAAGCTTCTCGATAAGGTGGTCGTTTACTGGGATAATGCTCTGGATTGGTTTGTATCCTATCAATATAAGTATCTAAATGCTTAAAAAATCGTTCGCCTAACCCAATTTGTTGCTCTTCGTAATAAAGATAAGCTTTAATCATTTCCAGATTTGCTTCCTCTTTAATCTCTAATTCATATTTCATTGAGCAGCTCCTCTAGCATTTTGCTTTACTTCTTCCCAAGTAAACGATTTACTTTCTCCTTTTATATGACGTTCTCTACGCTGATCTAAGATTTTATAGTCTTCTTCTGTTAAGGTAAGTTCATCTTCCCTGTAACTCTCCATAACTGCTTTTACTATTTTTAATAGGCGCTCATCTGCTGTATTTACATATTCGGATATAAGATTCCTTAACTCTAATGCTCCCATAATATTCATTTTTACATTCATAACAAAGATAGTTTAATATAGTAATATTTTTAGTATTTGTATTGGTAACCCTGATATTATTAGTAATTCATTACCATTGTTTTAAAGCTATTAAAGGTTATTTCAGTTTTTTAAAAGCTTGTAGGGTATGAGTGGTTTTTAAGTTTTAAGTTTAGAAGTTTCTTTAGTTTGCCGTGTTATTTCAAGTTCTTCTGATGAGTAACTTTCTAGTAGTATTTTGGATATCCAATACACCGCATCTTTAAATCCTCTGTTATACTCATAGTTATCGTCTAGCTGACTTAATAAGTAAAGGTTTTCCAGTAGGGAGTTTTTCATATATAAGAACTCATCGGGTCGTGTTATTGGGATTTTGATATAGTTTTGTTTTGGTTTCATATGATTTGTTTTTAAGGTGTTACATATTAGTGAATAGGGTGATACTGGTTGATAGCTTCGTGCAGGCTTTCCAGATTGTCTTGTTTGTAGTTTTCTGTAGAGCTGATGTATTTATGTCCTGCCATATATTGTACTTTTCTGATGTTGTATTGTTTTAACCAATTGCAGATTACTGATGCTCTTAATTGATTTAGGTTGATGACTTTATGGTTTATCTTTTTTAATCTTTTAAGGATGCCTCTTTGCAATAAGTCTTTAAATGTATTTTGAGGAATAAACAGTTGTTGGGTATAGAGGTCGTTACTTTTGGCGATTAGTGGACGTATTTGATTGATGTATGTTATACAGTCTATGATCTGCCATGGTTTTAGCTCTATTTCTCTACTATTGTTTTTAGGTGTAGCAGGGATATATATTTTACCTTTTTTGAGTTGAAGGTCTTCTAATGTTAGACTTTTGAGGTTGGTCGTATTAAGCCCCTGATATACGATGAGTCCCACGATTATTTTATTACGTTGTAGTGCATTTTTGGTAATGGGATTGGTGTATTTGGTAAACTCTTCTGTCTGATAGCTGTAATATAAATCTTCGAGTTCGTCGGGCTCTAGCAGGTTATGCAACATCTTTTTTATAGTTCCTTTTACTGACACATCCTCTAGCGGGTTTTGACTTCTGTGTGATTGCTGGATCAGGTAATTAAAGTAACTTCTGATGGTCGCCAGATGATTATTGATGGTTTGTGGTTTGAGTCTTTTTTGCTGTAGATACTGTATGTATTTCATACAGTTTTTATAATCTATTAGCGTTGGGTTTATCTGTTGCTTTTTAGTCCATTTTATAAATGCTGTTATACGCTGCTGCTGATGTTTTATAGTGGTATGGCTATAGTTTTGTTGCTGTAAGTATTCTATATAATCTTGTGGTGTATTCATCTTAGATATGTGTGTATATTTGAGTTGATTCTAAGCTGTTATGTCCTAAGAACTGTTGTATATCTTCGATTTTCATTCCTGCCTGCAAAAAGTGTGAGGCAATACTATGACGTAGTGCATGTGGCGTTATATTTCTTTCGATAAGTTCTCTGTTTTGTGTGGCTTCTATGATCTGTTTTAGAGAGTCCTCTAAGGCGGTACCACTCATTTTAAGGCTTCTGGTAGTGATAAATACATAATTACTTTGACTGGATGTACTAAATTCCATTCGGGCATCATAGATATATTCTTGTAGTATGTGCAGGTTATACGGGTTGATAGGGATAAAGCGTTCTTTGTAATTTTTTCCCTTTCTGACATAGATTCTTTCTTTATCAAAAAGGATATCGGGTATTTCTAAGTTAAGGACTTCGTTTCTTCGCATTCCACAACTGTACAGGCATACCAGTGCTGCTTTGTTTCTGGCTCTAAACTTTGGTAGCTCATGACTGTAGGCGGTTGCGTTAAAGAGTTGTTTGATTTCTTTTGGGGATAGTATGTTTAACTTTTCTGCAGTCTTATCTTTTTCTCTTTTGATAGGGAGGTTAAATGGTTTTTTGTTGTGCTTTTTTAGGTATTCTCTGAACTTGTTGAGGGATTGCAGATGGTTATTGAGGTAATTATTGCTTAGTGCGCCTCCTCTAGTTGTATTGGGTCTTTGTTTTAATTGGTTGTAGTAGTTTCTGACATGGTGGTTTTGTATGTAGTTTATATGGCTAATATCGTTTTGTTCTAACCAGTAAAAGAACTCACATAGTTGGGCGGGGTAGTTGTTTTGCATGGCAGTACTATAGCCTAGTATATCGAGCCATTCACTAAATGAGGCGAGTAATATCCTGTAGCTATGGTTTTGTAGCTTTATTTTTTTCATAGGTATGTGTTTTTTTATGGATTGTAGCGAGTGGGAGTTACTTAGCTGGCTTTCTTTGTGTTGTCTTCGCCATTTTGGGTATGGCGACTTGGTGGCGAACTGGCGGTTGAGAACCTTGACAGGCAAGTGTTTAATGCGTTGTCTATTTGTGTTTTGAGGTTTGTGTATTCGTTTATATCTATAATTTCAAAACAATAGCTTTTGGTCTTAGCTTTTTTTACTCGTTTTATATAGCCTTCTGCTAACAAATGTGCATTGTATCTTCGTAGCGTGGTTTCTTTTACTCGTAAGTTTCTACGTATCTCGGTATTGGTAAACGTAGTTTGATTATGTTCTTTTAAATACGTCTTGAGACGTTCGAGGTGGTTTCGTGTTGCTCCTGTGATGGTATCACTTTTACGTAATAATACTTCTTTAATAATCTCATTAGCTGCCTGTATATCTTCGATAGTGGTTTCTATATATTCTTCTCCTGTATGTGGATCATATTTTCTAGGTCTTTGATACTGGCAGTAAAACGTAATGGCTTCTATAAATTGTAGATAGTGGCTATTGGTTCTTCTAGGTTTAAATACAGATTCAGGAAGCTCTAAGTATTCTGCATATGGGTTTATCACTTTTACAGGTTTTAGGATTCGTTGTACATCGCGTAAGAATCTGGCTGCGGTAAATTCTTCTTGTTTATTTATTCGTCCCGCCGACTCGGCGCGCTGGTAGTGCATGATCTTTTTATCTTGCTCACTGGATTCATCGATGTATAATAAAAAGCTACGATTACTATTATCTTCATAGATACTTTCTTGTGTGGTACATCCTGCTACAGCTACAGGACCTTCTACGGTAAGGTGTATGGTTTTGGTAGTTCCTTTTCTGTCTTTGTGTACTACGGTTTTGGTAATCCTTCGTTTTGATTGTAATTCTCTAAGAGGATATAGTACCGCTTCTGCACCGTCTAGGTCTTCTATTAGTATCAATTTATTACGTAGTTCTGTACGGTTAAAGTAATAGAAAGCATTGGCAGAGAGTACTGTAATTTCTACTTTGTCTTCATCGGGTATGAGTTCTGCTACTTTGGATTGTAGATGTGTTTTTCCTACTCCCGAACTGCCCAGACTAATACAATGTAATGGGTTATTGGTTTTGCGACTGGTAAATATTAAATACATCAATAGTCTGTTGGTTTCTTCTCCTATAACACCAGATGTACCAATGAGTTCATTTGTGTTTTTTAGTAGGTTCTCGTCTTTTAAAAAATTCTCTGCGGCTTGTAGTTCTTTGCCTGATACTATTCTGGGTGCAGGAACTTCCTCTTCCTTGTCAAGCTCTTTGATTCTGTATTGCTCTAGTGCTGTGGTGAGCTCTTGGAGAGACTCTCGAGCTATACTTGTACCGATTTCTATACGCTCTGCTATTTTTCTGATAAACTTCTCGACCATATTATCGTTGTATAAATCGATACTGTGTCGCAACACATTGTGTTGTTTGTTGCTTTGGTCACCTTTAGTATACAGTTTTTGTACACTCATGGTTACTCTCATACGCTCTAGGTTATTGAGTTTGATACCTCCTAGAATGTGTATTTCTATGTGTTTTGTGATATAACTGTAGTTATGTGGGTTGGTGGTATCTAACATTGTTGAAAAGTTTATAATCTGACATATATATCACAAAACTAAAACATTTATCAGATTTAACCAAGTCTTATATAGCTTTGTTGTGATATTTATATCACCTATATTTGCTAAAACCTTATTATATATAGCATTTTAACGACTTTTAAGTATGACTTTAGGACAGCAGATAACCAAGTTACGTAAGCAAAAAAAGCTTTCTCAAAATGAGTTGGGTAAAAAAGTAGGTACTTCTGGGGATATCATTGGTCGTTATGAAAGAGATGAAGTAAAGCCATCGATTGAAGTAGCTTCTAGAATTGCTGATGTATTAGAAGTTTCTTTAGATTACCTTATCGGTAAAGTTACTGTAGAAGTAGACAATCAACTTCTTAAACGTGTGATCGAAGTACAACAGATGGATGATAACGACAAAGAACATATTCTTTATACTTTGGATGCTCTTATCAAAAATGTAAAGCTTAAATCTATTACATAAAAAACAGCTACAAGCCTAAGCCTGTAACTGTTTCTTATCTATATATCTCACTCTTATCGCCCACTCATACACGGTACTAGTTGCAAACTAGCACTAGCACATACTATGCCCGAGCGGAGAAAAATCTAGCATCAGGTATCAGCTAAAAGCTCTAAAAAAGACTTTTCGGTAGGTTCGATATTCTTATTCTGAAAATACTCAAATAACTCTGTAGGCATAAGCATACATCCCCCATTAAAACCTTCTTCTCTTAAATGAAAATCATCATGAAGTTTGTTCCAAAACTCATATTCTTCACTAAACAAAGAAATTTCATCGTCATAAAAGAAGTCATAATATTCTAACATCTTAAACTGTATCTCCTCCCAATTCTTACCTCTTATATATTTATGTAATAAATTAAGAAATTTCAAATGCAAAATTCTAAAAGTATCATAATCTTTACTTTTATGCTTGTTAAGTATCTCTACAATTTTCGAATTAGAATCAGATGAAGTTAAAGAACTTAAGTCTACAAAAATATCTTCTACTGAATTATTCATTAATTTTATATCAGACCAACTCAACAACTCTTCTCTAGAAATATAATTATGTAGAAATCCAAATTTTATAAATTTTATAACCATTCCAAATTGATTTATAGTTTTATATGATTAGGGGCTTGATGAAATATCCTTCTTGTGAAAGGGTTAATAATTTCAGAAAATTTCTGACCTTGCTTTGTGGTATAATTAAAGATCAAACTATAGTCACTTTTTCTAAAAAGAACTTTCCCATTCATTATAATTTCCTTATGTAAAAATGTTGTTGCTCTATGTCCCGCATCAAATTGACCATGTCCATACCTAAGAGTTTTTGTAGAAAATTTATATAAATAAGGATGTGGTTTAGCTAGTTTAAGAACAACTTTTCTTCCTACTATATTCAAACCTTTACCAATCTTACCAAGAGCCATAGCACCTCTTGTTGCAAAACCACCTACAATGGCAGGAGTAGGTAAAATATAACTAACATACTCAGCAGCTTCTGCTTGTGCTGCTTGTATACTACCTCGCAGATCGCTTAATTCTTTTTTGTAGAAATTATCATAATACCATGAACCAAGATCCCCTTCATCATAATTTGTTCCATATTCTGCATTATAATCATCAATTCCTCCTTTATAAGAAGTAGTGTATCCTCCTTGACCATCCATAGCATGTAAAGAAGCAGGCATTTCACTACGATTAGTTGAATTAATATAAACGGTATCTAATTCAATAGGACTATCTGGATTAGCAACTCCACCGCTATTATCACTACTATTACCACCACCATTATTATCAGCTCCACCTGTAGCGTGCCTCATAGGCAGGTTTCCGATAAATGCAAAGTCATGCTTTAGAAATCTTGCTTCATGATTAGATATTAATCGTGCAGGTCTTCCTGCTTCATATTCATGAAATAACCTAGATGAATTCCCTCCACTAGGATCAGCAAAGATTATAGGGTTATTATCAAACGCATTATAGGTTGATAAAGAATGATGCACCACAGGATCAACACGATTCCATCTGGCTA
Organism: Aquimarina sediminis; assembly: GCF_002895435.1. GTDB lineage: Bacteria > Bacteroidota > Bacteroidia > Flavobacteriales > Flavobacteriaceae > Aquimarina > Aquimarina sediminis. Next base: position 336 of record NZ_POYJ01000023.1, on the reverse strand, counting down.
TAGTTGGGTCATAGGAACGTAATGGCATCTCATACCAATTAAGCCCCAGTCCTTCTTCAAGTTCTGTGTTATTGTATTTGTAATTATGTTTTCTGCCGGTAATGGCAGTATTGTATCCTTTTTGTTGTAGTCCGAAGGGATAGTAGTTGTTCTCCTCTACGATCTCATCTTGGGTGATGGTACCACTGTTATCGCGGTCTGTGTAGGAGAGTCGAACGTTTCCTAAATGGTCTGTGTATACACCAAAAAAAAGTTTTCGGTACCCTTTTTTTGCTACCTTATCTACAATATCTCTAAAAAAAAGAACGTCCCTACTATCATCTATCCTTATACTCA
>NZ_POYJ01000022.1 GCF_002895435.1 Aquimarina sediminis | reverse complement strand
GTAAGAATCCACTATCAGGAACCACAACTCCAGTATCAATACTCCAATCGCCAGAAGCATCAGTAGTTACTGTATAAGTTACCTCTGGAGTACCATCACCATTAGCATCTACTGTAATAGTTAAGGTTTCATTGACTTCTCCTGTTCCTGTTAAGGTAGGAGTTGTATCATTGGTTGTAAAGGTATCCGCTGTTGGGGCAGTAGTATCTATACTCACCACTCCTGCACCACTGTTACCTCCAGCATCAGTTGCTACTATATCCAAAGTGTCATTATCACTTAATGGAGGTAAGAATCCACTATCAGGAACCACAACTCCAGTATCAATACTCCAATCTCCTGTAGCATCGGTAGTTACTGTATAAGTTACCTCTGGAGTACCATCACCATTAGCTTCTACTGTAATAGTTAAAGTCTCATTCGCCTCTCCTGTTCCTGTTAAGGTAGGAGTTGTATCATTGGTAGTAAAGGTATCCGCTGTTGGGGCGGTAGTATCTATAGTAACTACTCCTGCACCACTGTTTCCTCCAGCATCAGTTGCCACTATATCAATAGTATCGTTATCAGTCAATGTTGGGAAAGTACCACTATCTGGGGTTGCAGTATCTGGATCAATACTCCAATCGCCAGAAGCATCCGTAGTTACGGTATAAGTTACCTCTGGGGTACCATCGCCATTAGCATCTACTGTAATAGTTAAAGTCTCATTGGCTTCTCCTGTTCCTGTTAAGGTAGGAGTTGTATCATTGGTAGTAAAGGTATCGGCTGTCGGGGCAGTAGTATCTATACTCACCACTCCTGCTCCGCTGTTACCTCCAGCATCAGTTGCTACTACATCAATAGTATCATCATCTGTCAGTGTTGGGAAGGTACCACTATCTGGTGTAGCAGTATCTGGATCAATACTCCAATCTCCCGAAGCATCGGTAGTTACTGTATAAGTTACCTCTGGGATACCATCACCATTAGCATCAACAGTAATAGTTAAGGTTTCATTGGCTTCTCCTGTTCCTGTTAAGGTAGGAGTTGTATCATTGGTAGTAAAGGTATCCGCTGTTGGGGCGGTAGTATCTATAGTAACTACTCCTGCACCACTGTTTCCTCCAGCATCAGTTGCCACTATATCAATAGTATCGTTATCAGTCAATGTTGGGAAAGTACCACTATCTGGGGTTGCAGTATCTGGATCAATACTCCAATCGCCAGAAGCATCCGTAGTTACGGTATAAGTTACCTCTGGGGTACCATCGCCATTAGCATCTATTGTAATAGTTAAAGTCTCATTGGCTTCTCCTGTTCCTGTTAAGGTAGGAGTCGTATCATTAGTAGTAAACGTATCGGCTGTTGGGGCGGTAGTATCTATACTCACTACTCCTGAACCACTATTCCCGCCAGCATCAGTTACTACTACATCAATAGTATCGTTATCAGTCAATGTTGGGAAGGTACCACTATCTGGAGTAGCAGTATCTGGATCAATACTCCAATCGCCAGAAGCATCAGTTGTTACTGTATAAGTTACCTCTGGGGTACCATCGCCATTAGCATCTACTGTAATAGTTAAAGTCTCATTAGCTTCTCCTGTTCCTGTTAAGGTAGGAGTTGTATCATTAGTAGTAAAGGAATCGGCTGTGGGGGCAGTAGTATCAATAGTCACTACTCCTGCTCCGCTGTTACCTCCACCATCAGTTGCTACTACATCAATAGTATCATTATCAGTCAATGTTGGGAAGGTACCACTATCTGGGGTTGCAGTATCTGGATCAATACTCCAATCGCCAGAAGCATCAGTAGTTACTGTATAAGTTACCTCTGGGGTACCATCGCCATTAGCATCAACAGTAATAGTCAAAGTCTCATTCGCCTCTCCTGTTCCGGTTAAGGTAGGAGTCGTATCATTGGTTGTAAAGGTATCCGCTGTTGGGGCGGTAGTATCTATAGTAACTACTCCTGCACCACTGTTTCCTCCGGCATCAGTTGCTACTACATCAATAGTATCGTTATCAGTCAATGTTGGGAAGGTACCACTATCTGGAGTAGCAGTATCTGGGTCAATACTCCAATCGCCTGAAGCATCAGTAGTTACTGTATAAGTTACCTCTGGAGTACCATCGCCATTAGCATCAACAGTAATAGTTAAGGTTTCATTGGCTTCTCCTGTTCCTGTTAAGGTAGGAGTTATATCATTGGTTGTAAAGGTATCCGCTGTTGGGGCAGTAGTATCTATACTCACCACTCCTGCACCACTGTTTCCTCCGGCATCAGTTGCCACTACATCAATAGTATCATTATCAGTAAGAGTTGGGAAGGTACCACTATCTGGTGTAGCAGTATCTGGATCAATACTCCAATCGCCAGAAGCATCAGTAGTTACTGTATAAGTTACCTCTGGAGTACCATCGCCATTAGCATCAACAGTAATAGTTAAGGTCTCATTGGCTTCTCCTGTTCCTGTTAAGGTAGGAGTCGTATCATTGGTTGTAAAGGTATCGGCTGTCGGGGCGGTAGTATCTATAGTCACTACTCCTGAACCACTATTTCCTCCAACATCAGTTGCTACTACATCTATAGTATCATCATCTGTCAGTGTTGGGAAGGTACCACTATCTGGGGTTGCAGTATCTGGATCAATACTCCAATCTCCCGAAGCATCCGTAGTTACTGTATAAGTCACCTCTGGAGTACCATCTCCATTAGCATCTACTGTAATAGTTAAAGTCTCATTTGCCTCTCCTGTTCCTGTTAAGGTAGGAGTTGTATCATTGGTTGTAAAAGTATCCGCTGTTGGGGCAGTAGTATCTATACTCACCACTCCTGCTCCGCTGTTTCCTCCTGCATCAGTTGCCACTACATCAATAGTATCATTATCAGTAAGGGTTGGGAAGGTACCACTATCTGGAGTAGCAGTATCTGGATCAATACTCCAATCACCTGAAGCATCCGTAGTTACTGTATAAGTTACCTCTGGAGTACCATCGCCATTAGCATCAACAGTAATAGTTAAGGTCTCATTGGCTTCTCCTGTTCCTGTTAAGGTAGGAGTCGTATCATTGGTTGTAAAGGTATCGGCTGTCGGGGCGGTAGTATCTATAGTCACTACTCCTGAACCACTATTTCCTCCAACATCAGTTGCTACTACATCTATAGTATCATCATCTGTCAGTGTTGGGAAGGTACCACTATCTGGGGTTGCAGTATCTGGATCAATACTCCAATCTCCCGAAGCATCCGTAGTTACTGTATAAGTTGCTTCTGGAGTACCATCACCATTAGCATCTACAGTAATGGTTAAGGTTTCATTGGATTCGCCTGTTCCTGTCAGTACGGGTGTTGTATCATTAGTAGTAAAGGTATCGGCTGTTGGAGCTGTAGTATCTATTGTTACCACTCCAGCACCGCTGTTCCCTCCAGCATCAGTAGCTACTACATCAATAGTATCATTATCAGTTAGGGTTGGGAATGTACCACTATCTGGGGTAGCAGTATCTGGATCAATACTCCAATCGCCAGAAGCATCGGTAGTTACTGTATAGGTTACTTCAGGAGTACCATCACCATTAGCATCTACAGTAATGGTTAAGGTCTCATTGGCTTCTCCTGTTCCTGTCAGTACAGGGGTTGTATCATTAGTAGTAAAGGTATCGGCTGTTGGGGCGACAAGATCAATAGTTACTACTCCAGCACCACTATTTCCTCCGGCATCAGTTGCTACTACATCAATAGTATCATTATCTGTAAGGGTTGGGAAACTACCACTATCAGGAGTCACTGCTCCGGTATCAATACTCCAATCTCCTGCAGCATCGGTAGTTACTGTATAGGTTGCTTCTGGAGTACCATCCCCATTTTCATCTACAGTAATAGTCAAGGTCTCATTGGCTTCTCCTGTTCCTGTAAGTACAGGGGTTGTATCATTGGTAGTAAAGGTATCGGCTGTTGGGGCGGTAGTATCTATAGTCACCACTCCTGAACCACTATTCCCTCCGGCATCAGTTGCGATTACATCCAAAGTGTCATTATCACTTAATGGAGGTAAGAATCCACTATCAGGAACCACAACTCCAGTATCAATACTCCAGTCTCCTGAGGCATCCGTAGTTACTGTATAGGTTACCTCAGGGGTACCATCACCATTAGTATCTACAGTAATGGTTAAGGTCTCATTGGCTTCTCCTGTTCCTGTCAGTACAGGGGTTGTATCATTAGTAGTAAAGGTATCAGCTGTTGGGGCAGTAGTATCAATAGTTACTACTCCAGCGCCACTATTTCCTCCTGCATCAGTAGCCACTACATCAATAGTATCATTGTCTGTAAGGGTTGGGAACGTACCACTATCAGGGGTGACAGCTCCAGTATCAATACTCCAATCTCCAGAAGCATCGGTAGTTACTGTATAAGTAGCCTCTGGGGTACCATCGCCATTAGCATCTACAGTAATGGTTAAGGTCTCATTGGCTTCTCCCGTTCCTGTCAGTACAGGGGTTGTATCATTGGTAGTAAAGGTATCGGCTGTTGGGGCGGTAGTATCAATAGTCACTACTCCTGAACCACTATTCCCTCCAGCATCAGTAGCTACTACATCAATGGTATCATTATCAGTAAGGGTTGGGAACGTACCACTATCAGGAGTGACAGCTCCAGTATCAATACTCCAGTCTCCAGAAGCATCCGTAGTTACTGTATAAGTAGCCTCTGGGGTACCATCACCATTTTCATCTACAGTAATAGTCAAGGTCTCATTGGCTTCGCCTGTTCCTGTGAGTACAGGGGTTATATCATTAGTGGTAAAGGTGTCTGCTGTTGGGGCGATATTATCAAAGGTCAATGTAGCTGAAGAGGAAGTGGTAGACGAACATATATAAGACGTGTCTACTATGACAACCTGATAGGTATATCCATCTTCTGTAGCTGTGGCTCCTGTTATCGTTAAAATAGAAGTATCACTACCGGTATAAATATCTACAGCATTGGCAGGATCAATATCGACAAATCCACCTCCATCATCAACTTGCCATTGATAGGTATAATAATTTGTATTGGGAGCTACCTCAAAGGTTACAGAACCAACTCCATTAGTCACCAGGTTCGCTGGTTGTGTGGTTATAGTTGGAACACTACCTGCTTGTTGAAAATCAGGCTGTGTATTATTAGTAGGTGCGATACCATCTGCATTGGCAGGGGTAGCGTATGGTAAAGCAGCTACTACTGCTCCATTCGCATCTACCGTACCAGCACCTAATGTTAAAGGTTCTGCTGCGGTGTTTGAAGGGTTATACACTCCCCCATCTCCGCCATCGGCATTTGCATCGCCATAGGCTTCATTGGCATCACTACAACCATCACCATCACTATCTAAGGTTAAAAAATCTAAACTACCATCACTACCCGTATCGGTAGGAGTGTTTCCTGATCCTCCGTTTGCAAGAGAAGGTACACCATTGGTCGCTATATTATCGGTATTATTATTATCGTCATTATGTCGTCCTTCTTGTCCTACTGCAGCACTAGGTACTCCGCCACTTTCTACAACATCGTAGATCCCATCATTGTCACTGTCCAGGTCTAAATGATTTGCAACTCCATCATTGTCGGTGTCGCAAAAGGATCTTAATGTTATTTCATCCAAAGTAAAATCATTACCTGCTCCGGGTCCAGTATTATTACGTAATGATAAATCCGCGGTAGTACTTGTTGCAACCCAAGTAAAAGAATAAATTGTCCAACTTGAAGCTCCACTACCAATTGGAGTAACTGCTGCCCCTACTTGAATACCATTTATGTATGGTTCAATTTGAGCGTTTTGAGTTGTATTTAAATTTGCCATCGCAAATTGAAATAAATAGCTTTTACCAACAATAACATTTATTGGTGTTATTGTTCCCCATACTTCTTCTCCTCCAACATAAGTTCCAGCACCTGTGTTATGTAATAAATAATTAGCTCCAACAACTCCCGCACCATCAATTCCAAACGCATTGCTTTGTTGACCATTTACAGAGACTCCAGGTTGATATATAGGAGCAGAATCATAACTAAAAGGTAGGGTTTCAAAATCTTCTAAATAAATAGTTGGGCTACATGATAATTCTACCGAATCCAATACCCCGTCATTGTCATCATCAAGATCAGTAATATCATAAACACCATCATTATCAGTATCTAACTGACAAACAATCTCAGCACTATTAGTTACATTATTTAACCTTAATACATTTGTGCTATATGTTAATCCTAAAATCGCTCCATTACTATCTACTCCAGAACTATTTACTACTCCCCCATAAGTACCGTCACCATTAGAATCAGCTGGCGAAGTAGAATAATTATTATAATCAGTATTATACGCTTCATTAGCATCATAACAGCCATCACCATCACTATCTAGAGTTAAAAAATCTAAACTACCATCACTTCCCGTATCGGTAGGTGTGGTACCAGTATCAGCTCCGTTAACAACTTCAATAATTTCTGCTAAACCATCATTATCAGTATCTCCAGTTGCCGGTGTATCCATGGCATCTATCTTTCCATCATTATTGGTATCCAAACTAATGGTTCCTACTTCAACGATATCATAAATACCATCATTATCACTGTCTAAATCTAAGTGATTTGGTATACCATCATTATCAGTATCCACACTATTACTACAACTCGAAATAGGTTCTATTACTATTGCATATACTTCAGAATTATCTGGATTAAATGTAGCACTTGTTCCCGATGAGTTCACTTCTATTTGTCCTGATAGTCCATTAATTTCAACTAAAGAATTAGGTGTAACAGCATAGGATATATTGTATTCTACCCACCCTCCTGAATCAAGTATTGCAATTTGGGCAGGTGTAAGAGTATAATTCCCTGACAAAGTTCCTAAATTCGTCTGTAAATCAAAAGTCAAGGGTGTAGTTATATAAGTTCCTGTCCCGCTAGAAATATTATTATACAGATGAAAAGTTAGGTTTATCAATCCATTATTATCAACATAAACCTCTTTGGGTTGAGTATACGTAAAAGTCATTATCCCTGCACCTCCTTCAGAATCATATGCGCTAACAAAAATTTCAGGTGATAATGGAGATGCTTGCCCTTGTATCGTTTGCATCTGAGTATAATCTGTTACGTTAGACAATGCAAAAACACTTCTAGTAAAACCAACAGTACCATCATTAAAATCAACCTCGGCAATTTGGCAACCTCTTTCCACAACATCTAATATTCCATCATTATCATCATCCAGATCAGTAATATCATAAACTCCATCATTATCAGTATCTAACAGGCAAACAATCTTAGCACTATTAATTACATTACTTAATCTTGTAGCGTCTGTACTATATGTTAGCCCAGTAATAGCTCCATTTACATCTACATCAGAACTTCCTACTACTCCCCCGTAAGTACCATCACCATTAGAATCAGCTGGTGAAGCCAAGTAATTACTATGATCAGTATTATACGCTTCATTAGCATCATTACATCCATCACCGTCACTATCCAATGTATGATAATCCAACGAACCATTACTACCAGTGTCGATAGGTGTAGTTCCTGTATCTGCCCCATTGATAGCTTCAATACTATCAGCCAAACCATCATTATCGGTATCGCCTGTTGCAGGATTGTCCATAGTATCTATTTTACCATCATTGTTTGCATCAAGACTTATACTTCCTACTTCTACAATATCATAAATACCATCATTATCACTATCCAAATCCTGGTGATTAGGTACTAAATCCAAATCAAGGTCATAAACATCCGGGATATTATCTCCATTTGCATCTGTGTAATTTGTAGTAGAGCCATCTCCTGCAAAGCCATTATCAAAAGTATCTTGCCAGTTTAACACTCCATCACCATCTTCATCACCATCAGGGCTATTTCCTCCTGCTTCATCAACATCTAGTATTCCATCATCATCATCATCGATATCATTGGTATCTGGGTTTCCGTCACCATCAGAATCTTTACAATTTAAAACATTTGCATAATCACTTTCCAAAATAAAGAAATACGTAAATTCTACACTTTCTCCTGCTGCCAAATTTCCAAAAGAAAATGCTATTGAAATAGCTTCATCCAAAGTTACTGTAGCCCCTTCTGTACCCACAAGACCAGCTCCTGTAGCATTCCACACTTCTGAAGCACTTCTATTGGCAAACCCTCCATAAGTAACACGGGCACGCTCATCAGACGCCAAAAGATTGATAAAAGACCCGTCCGGATCTGTTGCTCCACCCACAGCTGGTTGTGTTGCTCTAACCACAGCTAACTTATCAGTTGGTCCCGAAGCTTGGGCTACAACAGTATTTGTAGTAACATAATCACCAGACAGAGTCTGATTATTATCTGGATCTACATTATGCATCCAATAAATATTATTCAAAGTTCCTGCAGTAGTATTGGTTAGTGTTGTGGTCATTTTTATAAATAGTCCATTCTCTGTAACTACATTAGAACGATGCACACTGATTCCACCTATAGCTCCCTCCCATATAACTTCTGCCGCCGTTTCACCACAAAAGGCCTCTGTACTACTTGCGGAAGTAATACTACCCGGAATCTCTTCAATGGATCCACTATTATTATTGTTGTAATTCACCCCATTAATCTCAATACCAAACCCTTCTTCTGGTGTTCCAGGAATAAAATAGTCCCCGTCATAATTTGTCCATCCATCCTTTGCTGGGTTTCCTAAAAAACCTAAAGAAGATACTCTAGCATCGTGATATCCAGCTGGTCTTGTTGCATTGGGAGCACCAAATGTTCCTCTATCAGTTAACCCAGCATCAAGATAATTACCTCTAAAATAGGCATCAGTGCCAGATAACTGTGCATCAGGAACTTGAGCAGTAATAACGCTTATATTCAAAAAAAGTATTGCACAAAAAATTGATTTGCAAATAAAATGGTATTTTTTCATCATTACTAAAAGGTTAAAAAAATTATCAAAAACATGGTCAAAAGGGCTTATTTATCGTAAATAACATATTGTTACAGCTACATCTATAATCACAACACTTAACTTCTCTATCTTTGGAAGTTGCTATGATTTTTGAAAAAGAAATTGGTATTTATTCTTATTATAGATGTGCAACATTTTATGTTATATTCTGTTTACGTTTCCGGTGAATACGCTTTATTTTCTTTAGAGAAAAAATGGTTGAAAACACGACTCCCATCATTGAAGTCTAAATAACTATTCCCGAATTTAATAATTGGTATACTTGACGAATAGATATCTGTAGGTGCAAATAAAGTATTTGCTTTAGTTTTTTCACAAAAAACAAACAGCAAAAACACACTCTCTATATAATGTAAAACTTGGGTAGGTTTTCTCATAAGTTTATTTCTATTTAGTTGTATCTGCAATAAAGAGTAAGCTGTTAAAAGTTCAAAAAACAGCTTCATGTAAAATTAACATTTTATTTAGTAAAAATACTTGTTAAAACCGTTGAACTACACAAATATATCGATGAAAAGAGTTAAAATATCGATAAAACGCAATTTAGAATCTTTCTTGATTTCATATAATCCCTAAAACACTATGAATCAAACATGTAAAAAAATCTACATAGATTTTATAAAATCATATTTTCTTAATTGCATTATATTTAGATAGAATAAATAGATTGTGCTTCTCATATTTATCTAAAGAAAATCCTTTTTTATGATCGTTCTTTTGTCCAATTTTAATATCACTTTCTTTTCCATTTTCTATATAATATTGTTTATTAAACAATATCTCTGAAGAAGTTTCTAAGAAAGAATATGCTATGATGAAGTATATTCCCAATAAAAGAGTAGATATTCCAATCAAAAATAAAATACGATAGTTAGATATGGTATTAACTTGTTTTTGAATATAATTTATACAGGCACTCCAGTAAGATTTTTTTGTATAAAAAAATATCCCTTTTAATCCATAAAGATGAAGTTTCATATGGGTCGATTTAGTTTAAATTCTCATTATTCAGACTCCAATATTGCTAGCTCGCCAAAAGTTTTACAATTATTGGATTGTTTCTTAATCAAATACCAACTTCTCTATTTCAATTAGAGTATTATTATTCATTTAAAAAAAACAGATAAGAACGAGTGGTATTCATAAGTAATACTATATTTAAATCAATAATAATTAATTGGTTGACATAAAAATCACTAAAAGAAATATTACATTTAACAGAGAAGGAATTATAATCTAAAAAGTTTAGTGTAATTCTTTCTATAAGCAGTAATTTTTAAAAACATGAACCTTTTATGTTTTTTTTAACATTATAAATATATACATAAAACCTTAATTATCATAGCAGTAAAACCTCAAAAAAAATATGGTTTTACCTTAAAGCCTAAAAGAACCGTGGGGTTAACATTCTATTGTATTTTTTAAAAAGTTCAAAACGTAACATCACTTCATAACTACCATCATTAAACTGGGTTTGTCCCAGCTGGGTAACTTCTCTATCATAGGCAAATC
>NZ_POYJ01000021.1 GCF_002895435.1 Aquimarina sediminis | reverse complement strand
AGTAATTTTATCTTTAGAAATCATAAGCAGAATAATTTTAGTGAGTTGAAAATCAATGCCTTAATTTACTAAATATTCTGCTTTTTCTATGATTTAAAACTCAATTTCTTACGTCGAATTCAGGTTTTCAGGAAATACTGATTGCTACCAACCCATTGAGAAAAAACTGAAAATAACCCGTGATCTTCTTGAAATTTTTCTCAAATACAGACATCCGGTTGGTATTATTACCAAAAACTCATTAATACTAAGAGATTTAGACATTCTTTCTAAGTTATCCGAACACAACCTTATAGCTGTATACATTTCTATTACAACATTAAACGAAGAAACCCGAAGAATTCTGGAGCCTAGAACTGCCAGCATAAAAAAAAGGTTAGAAACTTTAGAAAAATTAAATGCTTCAGGCATTCCTACTAATGTGATGATGGCGCCAATTATCCCATCAATTAACAGTCATGAAATATTGCCCCTGGCTAAAGAAATCTCTAAGTGCGGTGCTAAAAACCTTGGGTATACTATTGTAAGACTAAATGGGGCGATTGGTCATATATTTACAAAATGGTTAGAACATACTTTACCTGATCGCAAGGATAAAATCCTACATCAAATCATGCAATGTCATGAAGGAAATCTAAACGATAGTGAATTTGGCAGAAGGATGAAAGGGTCTGGCACTATGGCGGATCAAATTCATCAATTATTTACTATCGCCAGACAAAAATATTTCCCTGAAAAACAAAGCATACACTTTAATTGTGATCTACATCAAAATCACAAAGATGGACAATTAAGCCTTTTTTAAAACACAAAAAGGACGGATTATAATCTACCTTCCCATTCTTTATAGAATTGTTCTAAAAATTGTTCCATAAACTGGTGGCGAACTATTGCTAACTCGCTACCGGTTTGGGTATTCATTCTATCCTTCAGAAGAAGAAGTTTTTCATAAAAATGATTAATTGTTGGTGATGTTGAAGATTTATACTCCTCCTTGCTCATAGCAAGGTTTGGAGCAATGTCAGGATTATACAATTCTCTGTTTTTAAATCCTCCATAGTTAAAACACCTTGCAATTCCTATAGCACCTACGGCATCTAATCGATCTGCATCCTGGATAACGTCCAGTTCTGGAGATTTGAATTTTTGATCAACGTTTCCTCCTTTAAAAGAAATATTTTCTATAATCTTTATTACGTGATCAACAACTTCTTTTTTTACGCTAAGGCTATTCAAAAAATCCCTGGCTATTTGTGGACCTACTGTTTCATCTCCTTCATAAAATTTGGAGTCGGCTATATCGTGCAACAATGCTCCTAATGATACTACAAAAGGGTCTACATCCTCTTTTTTAGAAATTAATTGTGCATTTTTAAATACCCTATCGATATGAAACCAATCATGTCCTCCCTCTGCTCCGCGGAGTTTTTCTTTTACAAAATCAATCGTTTTAGATATAATCTGATCTTCAGTCATATCCATTACGTTTTATTTTACTATTGCAGGTTGTACCCACTTAAATTCAAATATATCTTCAGGAATAACCAATCGCTCTCCAATACGCTGCATTCTTGCTGGTAATTTCATCAAGAAGTCACGTGCTTTTTCTGCCTCATCGGTTAGGTCTATTATTTTATCTATTTCCCATCTATCGATAAGGCGTTGCATGATATCTACATAATCCTGAGAGGTGTACACCCCAATACGCTGTGCTGCCCATGAAAACTCTTCAAAAGCAGACCCCATCGCTTGTCCTGATTCTCTAAGGAAATATGCTGGCATGATAATTTTCTTTTTCATCATATCGCTAAATGCAATCATCATCTGACTTGGATCAACTTCAAAAATATTTCTTACAAATTCGCTATACGCATTATGATGACGCATCTCGTCTCCTGCAATAATTTTACACATTTTGCTTAATGGTTTGTTTCCATATTTTCTAGCCATTTTTGCAACTCTATTATGTGAAATATAAGTAGCCAATTCCTGAAAACTAGTGTATACAAAATTCTTATAAGGATCTCTATCTGTACCAATATCAAAACCATCATTAATCAGATGCTGCGTTGTTCTTTCTACTTCTATCATATCTACACGACCTGATAAGTAAAGGTATTTATTAAGCACATCTCCATGTCGATTTTCTTCTCCTGTCCAGTAACGTACCCATTTTGCCCAACCATTGTCTTTTCCATTTTCATGTTGATCTACTCCTTCTACATCCATTAACCAGGATTCGTAGGTTGGTAGTGCTTCTTCAGTAATAGTATCTCCAACCAATACTACCCAAAAATCATAAGGAAGTTCTTTGGCTAATTCTCTCAATTCTTTTACTTCATCAAAAAAAGTGTCTTCATTTTGCGAATCGGGTAAAAAATCTGTTGGTTGCCATATTTTATCTACAGGAATCAAAAATTGATCTACAAAAGAGTCAACTTTCTTCTCTAGTAGTTTCATTACTTCTAATCGTATATTATCCAAAGCCATTATAGTGGTGTATTACGTTCTTATTGCTAAAGTAATCCTTTCTTCTATTTTTTCCAGCAATAATTCAGGTTCTTTATTAATTGATATCGGTTCTTGCACTTCTAAAGTCATGTGTATTCCTACTCCCATCGGGAAATTTCCAAATCTTACAAGTTTCCAACTATTATTTATAGTTAAGGGTACTACCAAAGCATCTGGTGCATTTTTGAACAAAATTTTTAGCCCTGTTGGGGCAAATGACTTAGGTTTCCCATTTTTACTTCTAGTTCCTTCTGGAAAAATAACGGCAGAAAAATTATTCTCGGCAACAAATTTCCCAAATTTGGATAATGCAGGAATAGATTGTTTAGGGTTTTTTCTATCAATCAGCACATTCCCTCCATGTCGTAGATTAAAGGATATGCTTGGTATTCCTTTTCCTAATTCTATTTTAGAGATAAATTTTGGTTTATGTTTTCTTAAATACCATGATATCATTGGTATGTCAAACATGCTTTGATGATTAGAAACCAAAATCAAAGGCCTGTCATCCGGTAATTTGTATTCATTTTTAAAGCTAAATGTCACTCCCAAAGCGTGTAAACATCTCAATAAGCATAGGTTCATAATATTTACTACTCCTCTATGTGCTCTCGCCCCTCCTAATTTTACTCCTAGCCATTGTAATCCATGAAAAACTACAAGTGTAAGCCCAAAAAACAAATAAAAAACTATAGAAAGCGGATAACTAAGTATCTTTTTTATTGCTCCCATTATCTCTTTTTAATTAATGTGTAAACGTATTGCAAGGTCTAATATTATTTCAAGTAAACCTATCGATTTATTAAAATAAAAACCGCCTGCAATAACAAACGGTTTAGAATTATTTTTTGCATACAAATCAAACGCTGTATTAACAGTGTTCGTTATATGCATCTTTAAGATTTTCTGCTATCATTTCTGCTGGGCGACCTTCAATATGATGTCTTTCTAGCATATGAACTAATTCTCCGTTTCTAAACAACGCCATTGAAGGTGATGATGGAGGAAATGGAATCATAAATCCTCTTGCTTTATCAGTTGCTTCTTTATCTACTCCTGCAAAAACCGTTACCAAGTTATCAGGTTTTTTATCATTCTCTAATGAGGCTTTTGCCCCAGGGCGAGCATTTGCTGCAGCGCAACCACAGACTGAATTAACCACAACCAAAGTGGTTCCTTCTTTTGCCATTGCTTGTTCTACAGCCTCTTCTGTATGTAATTCTTCAAAACCAATATTTGTTAGATCTTCACGCATTGGTTTTACTAAATCTGCTGGATACATATCTTTTTATTTTTTTCTTATTACAATTTTATGCAAAGTTACAAATTATGTACCATATAAGGTTAACTGACAAGTAGTCTGATAATTTACTTACATCTTGAGGCAAAATCTAAGATATCATTTAATTATTACTCTGGTATCGTAACAAATTAATGATAAAGCCTACTAATATAAATGAACTAAGAATTATCTTTTAATAATTAGTTTATCTTTACAACCCAAAAAAAAATTGAATGATTAAGTGGTTTACAGCCATCGTAGGGTATATATTTTTTAGATTGCCAGGAGCTATTCTTGGTTTTATTTTAGGTAGTTTGCTCGATACTTCCACAAGTAAAAATAGTGGTGGATTTAAAAAGGTGTTTTCACAAGAATCAAAGGTAACCCCTGCAGATTTTGAGCTAAATTTATTATCCCTATCATCGATTGTTATCAAAGCCGATGGTAGTGTTAATCAAACAGAGCTTGATTATGTAAGGCAATATTTTGTAAGTGCTTATGGTAAAGAGCGTGCCAATGCTACCTTTAGGACCTTTAACGAAATTATAAAAAACAGGCAGGTTTCTGCACAACGTATTTGTATGTATATTAATCAGCATACGAGGTACCCTTCGCGATTACAGATTTTACATTTTTTGTTTGGTATTGCTAATGCTGATGGGATGGTGAGTGCTTCTGAAGCAGAGGAGATTAAAAAAATAGCAGGTTTTTTAAGAATTAACTTTAAGGATTTTGAAAGTATTAAAGCTATGTTTTTTAAGACTGGTGATCATGCATATAAAATCCTAGAAATTGAAAAAACCGCTACTGATGCCGAGGTCAAAAAAGCGTTTAGAACCATGGCAAAAAAGTATCATCCTGATAAAATACAACATATGGATGAAATTCATATTAAAGGTGCAGAGGCTAAGTTTCGCGAAGTACAAAGTGCATACGATCAGATCAAAAAAGAGCGAGGGATCCCTTAATACTCTTCAATTCAAATTAGTGTATGTTCAATCCAATACAGGCTGTTCTCCTGTAATGCAACATATACTGCCTTTTTGCTATCGTCTACAAAACTGATTTCAGAGTATACTCCATCAAAAGGTTCGCTTTCTTTTGAATCAATTACCACAATTGACTTTTTCCCATCTTCAAACATACTATTATCAAAAGCCAGATACCCCAAATGATGACCATCTGGCGAAAATTTTAATGAAAAATGATCAACTCCGGAGTAAGGCTTCATTTCTACTTCATTAACAACTACAAAACAATCGTTATCTCCCTCTTTAGAAGCTACATAAGCTATTTTTTTTGAGTCTTTGCTTATTGCTAACCCCATAGTGTTATCATAAGGTTTCTGAGGTTGCCAATTGATAACAACAAAATAGTTATCATAGGAAGCATCATCATCATACTCATCATCGTCTTCTGGTGAAGTGTCTGTATAACCATGAAAGGCAAACACCTGATTATCTTCAGAAAACATTGGTTGGCTGGCACTATCATACATCTCTCCTTTATCCCTATCTAAAGCAGCATACCATTTATTATCTTTTTTTGCTATAAAACCTATTCTTTTTCCATCTGGACTAATTGCTATATCGGTTATCAAATCGTATCCAGAAGAGATTTCTTCATTTTTATAATACACTCCCCAATATTCATCTTTTTTAAATCGATAACATATTTCGCCCTTTTTATTAAAAGACAGATCCATAATCATATCATACTCTCTTAGTCTTTTTCCTGATATCTCTACCGCCCATTTATCTTTTATTTTTGCGGCATACGCAATATCAAAAGTCTGTGGATGAAATGAGAAAAGAGGTACGTTGTACCCTTCTTTAGGTTGTTTTGATTCAAATGGACCAAAGGCATCCTGTTTATAAACAACATAATAACCATTATCCTTACTAATAGTATAGGCTAAATAATTATCTGGACTCCATCTCAAAGAATTAAAACCAATAAATGAATGAGTCGCAATCTTTTTTCCATTTTTAATTATGAAATACTCATCATCATTTTTAGCAACATAGGCATACTCTTTTCCATCTTTCGAAAATTTTAAATCTCTTACATCATCATAGTACAAATGTGCTTCTCCATCTATCACCATCCTTGATTTATTTATGTCATCCGATTTTTCTGAGTACGCCACTCTTTTAGAAACTAAATTTATCCATACTTCTTCTAACTGTTCTTGTTTAGGCAATTCAACTAACTTTGTTTTTTGAGTCTTCATAATCTATTGTTTTTTAAAACAATTCTCTTTTAGGATGTTTTATTGATTACAATTTGTTCTCTTCTTTATATTTTTTTAAAACAGTAAAACATTCTTCGTTATTATACTCTTCAAAATCTCTGACCATTATCAAAAAATCATTGGTTTTTTCAAAGCATCCTGAGAAGTCCATATGCATCAATCGTTTGGCAATCCTGAGATAGGTTTCTAAAACTTTATTTTTCCAATCTGAAAAATCTTTTGATTTAACTCTAGAATTAATCTGATCTACAAATAAATATTCTCTCTGTATTTTTTCATCATAATAGTTTACATCAAGTGTTTCATCTTCAGAAAAATAATACATATCCGGGGCATTATAGTGATCCCATATTTCATAATTCCCCAGAGTTTTTTCTGCTCCTCTTTCTTTCTCTAATCCAATAGCAATAGTAGGAGGAAAAACTCCTTGCATATTATATTCGAACAAAATGCAATACACTTGTTCTTTTAAATTTGGCAGATTACTAATTTGCTTATAGGTTTCTTTTACCAGATAATCTTCTATCTGTTGTAAAGTAGCATCAATATCTTTCTCAGGATCTTGTCGCTGGTATAATACCAATTTATTTTTTCTATCTCCGTATTGTTTTTGTTCTATTCTTTCTAGGGTTTCTTCTTTTTGATTATAGATAAAATCTACAGTGCAATGTGGTTGTTTACTATCTTTTAAAAACAGATCATATCCAAGAAGTACATTTTTATCTTTTCTATATTTTTTGGCTTGCACACCATATTGGGAACATTCTATATACAGGTCTGGCATTCTGTTCTCTAAAAACAAATAGCATAATTTGATAGCTTTCCTTTCTTTTTTATTTACATAAATCGAAGTGCTTTTAATGACATCTTTTTTATAATCAAAAAATGTGTCATAGCTTAAGCTTTTTCCTAATATCAATTGTTTTAAAAACACTTTTTTGTCTTCCAAATCCAGTGTATACAGGTATAGGTCATCATCTTCGGGATCAAAATCATCATCGGATAATATAAATGTAGGATTTTCCAGACGCTCGCCTTGCAGTTCAGCAAAAAAAGGTTCTATATCATATAAGTTCGCGATTGAGTATAAACTAGTAGCTTCTTTTGCATTAACCTCTACTAGCATTTTTGCATGATGATCTGTAATTTTCTCGAACTCTCGCTCTACCTTATATATTGATTCTTCTATCGTCATTATTATTGGTTTAATCCTAATTATTTTTACCCTGTATTAAATTCTAATCCCTCTAGACATCAAAACTAATTGCAGGGCTCAGCTGCGATACCTGCAAATTTTCCGCTATTAATTACATTAGCTACTTTTTCTTCGACAATAATCTCTGAATGCGACTCGGCAAGTCTAAACATTTTTAGTCCTTTTGTTTTTTCCTGATCAATTTTTAATTTATGAAAGTAATATTTGCTCCCAATAGATAAATGTTCTGAAGATCCCATATCTGCACAAGAAACAAGTCCTGCTACATGCACAAGTAAATATTCGACCCCTAAAACTTCTCCTGTAAAAGTATCTTTAATATCTACGGGAAATGTTTGCAAATTTCCCACACCAGCACTTCTTAGGGCATTGACCAGTTCGGGGCTCATTAATGACGATTCGCTATAATAATCATTTAATCTTTCTTGTATAGAAGGCGTTATATATTCTGGAGTATATCGATCATATTTACACTCTTTTCCTGCCAGCATCTTAATCTTAAAAGGTAATTCTATCTTATTCTCATCAATAGAAATCCCACAGTCATCAAATATTTCGTGATTAGAATCACGTGTCATCATAATGTTTTTGCCTTCATCGGGCGAAACAATTCGATAGTAGGTTATGTTCATCTTTATTGCACTATATTTTCAAATTCCCATATCATATTTTCATCGGGATCCTGATCTATTAATTGTTTTACTACATCACGATATACGATGATAGTAGGTAAATGTTCTTGCAAACGGAATAATGGTTCTTTATTCACTCTATCTGTATCTATTGCGAGTTCACAGCGTATGCCCCATTTTGGTTTTTTTCCTTTGAGTAGCGATCCGGGAAAGGCTCCACATGGGACTACTTCCAAAAGATTAATAGCAAAATAATCCTTCCAAACAGTAGCGTCTTTCTTACTTTTTATAATAACTGGAAAGGTTTGTAGTGCATCGACTCCTGCATCGACAAGTATATCCAAAAATTGTTTTGAGACGACAGGTATTTTACCAGTATTAAAATCAGCTATACGATCTCCTGCTTTTGCATTGGTAGTAAACTCTATAGGTTTATCAAAAGACAAAGTGATTTTTTTACCACATAAAAAATCTAATTGTTCAGGTAAATTTTCAGGAGGATACACGTGTATTTCAGGTTCCTGAGTGGTGTCTTCTTTGAGAATAAAATAGTTGCTTTTACCATGTGGTGGTTTTTCTTTTAACTTCCTAAAATACATCACCAATGCCTGCGCCTTAGACTCGTACAAACGCTCCTGAATTCGCTTTTTTTCTTGCCCTATGGTACCTCTTTCATAAGACACCTCATGTTCATTATTTTCAAAAGAAAATGTTCCTGTATTATAATACGCCTTTAGTTTTATTTTTTTAAAAGTATTCGACTCAGGGTCTTCTTTATGATGTTCTAACTCGATAGTACTTTTATGATCCTGATTTAGTATGAATAAAAACAATTCATTGGTATGATAAGCGGCAAAATCACTTTCATTAAGGAATTCTTCTTTGGTATATTGTCGTTCTAGAGCTGCTATTACGTATGGTAACATTTCGTACAGATTGTTTGTCAAAGCATACATGCAGGCTATGTTAAAATTCATAGTCCCTCTTTCTTTTAGTGATTCTGTTATCTCACCAAAATATGGTTCTAAAGCCTCAATCCCTTCTTCTGTTTGATTACTGGCGCAATACGCTACAATAAGATTTGCTACAATATTGTGAGACAAAGATCTTTGCGGATCAAATTTTTCTTTATGATTTATAAATACATCTATCGCCTCCTGAAATTTTCCAAGTCGTACCTTACTCATTATAAGAATATTTAACGACTCATTACACGGTTTTATACTCAATGCATTTGTACCATATTCTGACGATTTTGAATAATTAGCTTCAGAAAAATAATACGCTTGTGCAATATTTAAAACAATAACAAACTCTTTGGGATAATCTGCGATTATTTTTTCTTCCATTTCAATAAGCTCATCCCACTGCTGATTTGAGGCGCAGTTCATGAATTTAATCTTACGGAGTTCCTTTTCGGGAGCTGTTGCATTCGCCTGAGTAAGTATGTCAATCAGTATATTATTATCTACCTGATGTGCCAGCATTAATGGGTTTTTATCATTGCCAGCAATAGTATTTACATCTGCCGATGCTGCTATAAGGAGTTTTGTTATTTCTATAGCTTCATTTTTTACTGCAAAATGAAGCGGTGTCATCCCTTTTTGCCACCCTTCTTCTGTTAAAGGATTATTAGGGTTTGCGTTGTGTTGAAGAAGTAATTGAACAACATTTATATCCTTCTCATTATCTCCTTTTGCATATGAACACACTCTTGCCAAAATAGTATTACCAGCCGTATCTGTATGATTTACATCTACTCCCTTTTTCAATAAAACCTCTAATAGGGCAATGTTTTCTGACACATAAAACAATAAATTTTTATTTGTTTTTTTGTTGGTATATCCTATATCGATTAGATCCAACTCTATACATTCTATTAATGTATCTATATGTTCTTCTGCATTTTTAAAAAGCTCCTCTACATCAATATCAATCTGCTTGTTTTTAAACATTTTAAGAATTGATAGGTCTCCACCTTCTAATGTTTTTTCGATCACTTTTGTGATAACATTGGTGTCAGGCAATACTTCCTGATTTATTAACTCTTCGATTGTTATAAGTGAGTTTTCTTCTATTGCCTTTAATAGCGCTTCTTTCTTCTTTTTGCCTTCTTTTATTTGTTCAATGCCTTGCACTACACTCGGTGATGCAGATTCTAGTATTTCTTCTAATAAGGTTTCAAAATACTCTTCGTCTACATACTCTTCTTCTTCGTATTCTTTTTTATACTTATTGAGAACCTCTAAAATATTCTGCTGTAGGTTTACATCCTCTGTGTGATGCAAGGCAGGAGCAAAAAGTTCGTCCATACTATCACCCCCATCGCCGGTAAGCATGTCTCCGGG
The DNA here is from genome assembly GCF_002895435.1 of Aquimarina sediminis. Taxonomy (GTDB): domain Bacteria; phylum Bacteroidota; class Bacteroidia; order Flavobacteriales; family Flavobacteriaceae; genus Aquimarina; species Aquimarina sediminis. Next base: position 2,301 of record NZ_POYJ01000021.1, on the reverse strand, counting down.
AGCGCGTTCTAATAATTTTAATAATGCTTCTGATTCGAATTGAGGGAAATAGGTATCTATTAAGTGATCCTGATTTGTACTACTCCAAAATCGGTGACCTGCATCGTAATACTCACATGCTTCATAAAATTGATTTACGATAGCCAGCTGCGCATCTTTATCTTTTCTTTTTATGATTTCTTCTACTACCAGACCAGTAGCTTTGAAATTAAAATAAATATCCTGTAATGTCATTTGAAACACCCCAACCAATGACTCTGATGAAAGGGCATGCAGGTGTTTTTGCAGATATTCATCAAGAATAGGAGTATCTACCAATTGTTCATCTTTCATTTTTACTCCAAGAAATTGAGTAAAGGGATGCCCTCCCCTGGTATAATACGCCTCGACCAACATTCCTAAAACAAGAAGCTTTATCTCAAATTGTTTTGCATCTTCTGTTTTTAGCTGTTCTATGGCGACAGAAAAAACTGACATTCCTTCTGGTTTGGATTCTTCCTGATATCCTTGTTTTAGTTTAGCCAAAAAAAGTCTATTGGCTTCTTTTAGTGATTCTCCTTCATTTCCATAACCTTTTACTTCGATCTCTGCTGTTTCTTTGAGTTCCCCATTAACAACAACACACATATCATTTTTGGGTACTATCAAACAAAATTGAGTAGTTGCATCGTTTTTAAGTACAAGGTATTTTTCTAAATGATTCTTAACCATATTTACTTTTTATACTGTTTTTTTTTAAAAAATTACTTTTACCTTTTTAAGGTATAGTGATATGTTTTTAACATTGCTTTCTCACTCCTCGCACATGGCATCCATATAATTATACACTTCAAAAACTTTCATTACTATTTCTTGTGCTTCCCAATAACTCATATCATTATCTTCTACATTTAGATATGTTTTTTCGTATGACATCCTTCTAGTTCTAACTTCTTTCATAATCTCCTGTCCTCCTCTTGTATCTGGTAACCAGTTGATCATATCAATAAGTGTATTCAGATGCTTTAAGAACCTTTTTATTTCATTTTGAGGATAGGCTTTTCCTGTAGAAATACTCTGCTGCTGCTTTTCTATTGCTTCGTATTCCTCTTTTAGGGTATTGAAATGATGAAACCTAAACCACTCCCAATTATAAGAAGATCCCCAATGAGGTTGGTCTGCAGAAGGGATGTTGTTTGGTGTTTTTTTCATTAAAACTAAATATATCCGTTTTGAACAATTTTATATACGCACAAAAAAGCGTCTCAACTTATTTCTGAATGCGCACAAAACATGCACAATACAAATATGGTAGACTATTAGCAATAAAAAAATACCTTTTATAGTGAAAATCTCCCCCCTGAAAACAGGGGGGGTTATTAGCTAAATACTAGGACGATATACCCGATTAAGGAGAATATTAATGCCTCTTTTTTGCAAAGGTATTGATGTTTTTTTACCATCGGTTATAAAAACGCAGCAAGCATATTTATAGAAAACCAGCTACATTTCTGCAACTGGTTCTTATCATTTATTTCTCACTCTTACCGCTCTCAGAATGCCACTAGTCGAAAACATAGCGGTAGCTCCATACTAGGAACAGCGAGGACTACAACAGGGTTTATGCAAAATAGCCGCGCATTCTGTAACTACTATTGAGGATTTAAAGGTATCTAGTTTAGGAGGTTGACGCCCTTTAGGTAGTTCTGGACGGGTTTTAGGGTGTTGCAAGACCCCCGATAGGGTGTTCAGACACCCCCTATGGGTCGTTATTAACGGGCTATGGGTCGTCTGGAACGCCCTGTAACCCGTAGGATAACGCCCTTTTGATCGTTATTTGCTGCCTGTAGGTAGTATCTCGACGGTCTATTACCCGTTACGGAGTCATTCAATCTGTCTTGTCCTGAAATAGGTTTACCCAAAAGTGTAAACCTATTTCAGGACAAGACATTCTATTACATCATATTACCAAAATACAAAAAGCCGTACTGTTTTATTATAAGTACGGCTTTTTTATTTTAGCAAAACACTCTTGATCGCCACTAGTCACAGACTAGCGGGAGCGGGGGCTTTGTGTGCTTTATTTACAGGAAAAAAAGTGCTTGAAGTTTCTCATAATATTTTGATGTACATAAATCAATCCAAAACAATAAGGTATTTTATATATTGTTGTATTGCTGCCTTTTTTATTATAGACCTGAATTCGATCTAAGTATTTAGCAGAATAGTGCTAATTGGTTTGATTTGATAGTTTCAAATTTGATTTCTGGTTTCTTTTCTTGAAAAGAATAAGCAATAAGACTAGCTACAAGATTAGTAATA
>NZ_POYJ01000020.1 GCF_002895435.1 Aquimarina sediminis | reverse complement strand
ACCCCATAAGCGTATGATCATGGGTTAGTTCATAATTACGGTATGCAGTACCATTGGCAGTTACTTTGATTTTCTTAAGCAAGCTTTTTCTAACAAAACCTAATCCTCCGGCATTTGAGTGTTCTCCTCGTTCACGGGTATAGTATTCAAATTTGATTTCGTTGATAGGGGCTGCACTTTTTTTGGCTCCATAGGTAATTCTGTCTATAGACAAAGTACGCGTGTCATTTCCAATAATTTTGTAGTGATAATTAATCCTGATTCCTTGCGGATTATCCCAGTTGGTAATGGCATATTCCAATTGTGATCGCCCTCCATTTGTTAGCCCATAATGTGCTCTGGATCCATCGGGGTATAGTACGGTAAAATAGGCAGGTCCATAGGCTGCACCATAAGGAGAGGTTCCATGAGAGGTAATTTTAAGGTTTGAATATTTCTCTGTCTGATAAATAGCGCCATTGGCTCCATAACTTCCTCCTTTTAACATCAATCTTTGCCCATCGAGTGCAAAGCGATCCTTGTTATCAAAATCCACAGGATCAAGAACTCCATCATGATATTTGGTAGCAGGGATACGGGTAATGGTAGATAAACCAGAAATACCCCAGCCCCAACCAGCAATACCATTGCTCCCCTGGCTGTTATACGAAATTGCAATTTCGGGAGCTACTCCTGCGATCCCGGGAGGTACTGCTATTGGCACGGTATAATTAGCTCCCCCGGTTAGCGATACCGAAAGTGCACCCTGGGTTTCCCCAATTCCTGAACTGGCAGAACGGGTTGTGCTTACAGTCGATCTGGTAGCCGTACCCTGATTACTACCCGACAAGGACAAGGTCTCGGTGGCTTCAACATTTGCGCTGTGCTCCTCATAAGTAAAGTCTTCAACAGGATTTAGGTTAGTATAATCTTGTGAGTATACCTGTATGCCTGTACAAAATAGTACAAAGGCATATATAATGAATAGATTCGTTTTCATCTATTTATGCTTTTAAAAGTTAGTACTATACTGTCTAAAAAAACAGTATGAAAAATATTAGAGTTTGATGATCTTCTTTTGTATTGAAGATACCTCTGGGGTGTTGAGATAAAATATCACAAGGTAGAGACCAGAAGGCTGATCAAAAAGATTAACTTGTACCGAGTTGTTTCCGGTACGTTCTATCTTTGTTTTTTTACTGGTAACAAGGCTTACCAGTTCAATAGCTGTGATCTGATCAGAGAATTCCGGTTCCCACTGTAAAATGACCTCACCCGTTGTAGGATTAGGAGATACTCTAAATTTATTTGCTATAACTTCTTTGTTATCAAAGGTTAACTCATTTGTAGCAAGTACTTGTGTACTGTCTATAGCTTCTGTTGCGGTTGTGGCTGAAGTAGCAGCGACATCTCTGAGTTGCTGGTTGCCCGAAACGTCGTAGGTAAATTGTAATTTGGTGCCTGTAGTTACTTGTGCATGAGCAAAACTAAAGCAGGTGAAAGCCACCAAAAGAATGATTGTTTTTTTCATTTGTGTGAAATTTAATGGTTACTATGTATATATTGTTATGTCAAACCCAGAGTGATTCTTTTGTGGTTCACAATAGGTTAAAAAGGAATAAAACCCTTTTTTAGATCAGCTGTAATACAATACAAAGAGGACTCTATGTACTACCGGTAGATTATTTTACAAAGTCTCTTTGCTGTATTTAATTTTTTGTTTTTTCTTATACCTCAGGATGACACCCGTTGGTGCTTTTAGAGAAATAATTGCTTTGGTTTCATAGTGTATTGGTTATAGGTTTAAGCGTTTGATTGCAATGATATAAAACACTAGTTTCGTTTTTCGACACTGGGAGCAATACCTGTGTTAATATTTTGTTAATTAAAAACCTTGAGTTGCTTTAAATCCCATTATTGAGGCTTGGAGGAATTTCCAACTCATTCAGGGTCTATCTGGTCTAACAATTCTAATAAGAGAAGCCGTCTAGTTTTTGGATTTCGTTTTTTGGCATTGTTGTATTTTAAAAACTGAGCAATAATAGTTTGCAAATGCATATTGCTAAAGGTTTCTTCCAGATTCTGGTTAGTATAAGAGGTAAGTTCATATTGCCCAGGAGTTGTAAAATAGAGAAGCTCTCCCCCTAAACATACAGGAAGTAAGGATTTGATTCTAAACACTTTCAAATACTGGCACTCATCTTCAAGATAGCAATACCCATAGGCATCTATTGCGATAAAATGCTCTTTGTCAATCGTGTTATCAATACTTTTTTTGATTTGTTTAAATTGGATAGGACTACTAAAACCAGATAAAAGACTTTCTATCTTATAGAGGATATCATAAACTTCTATTTTGAGCATCCCATCAAATTGCCTAACAACATTTTGTATTATTTTTTCTTCGTGTGTGATCATTGGTAATTAAGATTGATTGGTGGTTTTGAGCTTTGTATTTTTACAAAGACATCGGGATATTTTACAACTCACAAAAATAAATACAGCCTGTCATAATGAAATGACTACCTAGTTATTAATACATTATGATGGTAGGCTATGCTTATGTGATTGTTTTAAATACCCGACATCTTCATATGGGGTTAGGGTAGGAACTTACAAGCTCAACTGTTTTTCAATTCTGTAAGTCTGGAAGTTTTAAAGAACAGTATAATTGCCTTCTGACTCGATAAATAATCTGCAATGCTTTATCTTCGGACATGCCTTTTTTAAAAAGCTTAATAGCCCATTGATAGATAATTTTCTCATAGCATGTTTCTTGTCGTACAATTGATTCCATAAATTCATCCACTTTCATATGTAAAGACTGGATGATATATATGAGATACTCATTATATCTATTATCTAATTCTGATTGATTCATATTTGACTAGGTTAAATCAGTTTATCTTTCATTAATATTCTCTCTAATCTTTTTTTTATAGCTTTCAATATTCGCTCTTTTCAAAAAGTTATCTATCGCTGTTATTCGTTTATCATTTAATTTTCGTTCATACTTTAAGAATTTTTGTATGGTTCCTAGAGGGAACCCAATTCGTTTATCCAACCCTGTACCATTTATAACATCTTGGTTGTTCTTTAGCCACAGTTCAACTGCTTGTCTTTTTATGTGTTTCATACGAATACATTTTTAAAAGTGATTCATTACAAAACAACAATCGAGTTTACGTTAGTGTCATTTATTCTGATTTCATTTCCTTTGGTTTTAAAATTTCTAAAATGAGTTTTAAATCTTTTAAAATTGATTTAGCAACCAAAGTATTTGCTTTCCTTTTCCCTTGGGCGATCAGAGATACATACCTCCCAGATTTACTATATTTCCGACCAATAACTGTATGAACACCCCTTAGAATTCTCAGTTCATCATTAGTAAAATTTTGCATACATTTGCGATGTTCTGATTTTAGAACAAATGACTTATTTTTAATACTATTTTCGTACTTATTTAAAACAAAGTACGAAAAAAGTTTTAACAAAAACAAATATTACATGAAGATTAAAGCTATTTTTGAACATATTTCAAAAAGTGAAGGCATTTCAATAGATGATGTAGCCAAGAAACTAAACGTAGCTAAATCCACATTATACTATAGTATTAATAAGAATGAATTATCCTTGAAGTTAAAAAAGCAGCTTAATAAAGTATATCCTGACTATCAATATTTAATGAATATAGATGGAATTGAAGATTATGATTTGAATAAAGTAGCTGACTATGTTGTAGCAAATGAAACCAAGTTATTAGAAATCGATAAATTTAGACTATGGCTACAAACCAAAGTACAAGAAGGTGTTATTGAAGTACTTTCGATTAAAAAAGAAGATAAGTAAATATACAGAAATGAACTAGCTGTAGATTAAACCTAATTGGTTTATAATATAATCCTCACTAAAAGACACATCCATTCCCTGGCTTAAACGAACCGAAATCATTTTTTCAATGATTTCTTGATTTTTTTTCGACTCCTTCTCCAAATAAGTTTCTATATCATCATTAATCCTACCTATCAGATCATCCGGTATAAGTCCTTTCTTGTATTTACTCTCGATTATTTTCTTTCTATCCTTAGTCATTACCCTTTTAATTTTTCGATTTCATCCATATAATCTTCTACAAATCTTGCTTTATCTTCTTCTGCAACATATTTATGTTTTACATCATTAACTATGAAACGCATTAATGAGTGAAGATTCATTAACATGGTTTTGTCTTTATTATAATTGATAATAAAAATGGAAATCATACTTCCAATAATTGAAACTATTCCAATAGCCCAATAATATAATTCTTTAGGGAAATCTTGGCGATGCCATAATGTCCAGACAATAAAATACATGGAAATGAACAGGAATAATATGATGGATCCACCTACTATTCTTTTGACCTTTTTATCAATAATGATAAATGGGTATACATAGATCAACAATAATGCAAAATAGAGCATAGAGATAGGCTTACCAATAGCATACCAAAATTTACGGATATTGGTAAAGCCAATAAATCTCTTACTCTTCTGAAGAGTTTTATATTTTGACGCGTATGTTTCTTGAGTGATTTTGCCATCATCTAACTGTTGCTTCAGCACCTTAAATTGCGGACTTTTTTTAGGATAAAGAACATGTATAAAAGGTGCAGTACATGCGAATACTGCACCCAATATTAAAATTATAACTTTAATTTTAGTCTCTATCATCAGGTTCTTCAATTTTATCTTTGTCCTCCATAAATCTATCTAGATCAACTGAGGTATTTACTTCTATGCCGATTTCTTCATCTGTGACTTCAGAAGTACAACCCACAAATGTAATTACCAAAATAAAAAAAAGAATGTTTAATAAAAATGATTTTGCTTTCATAATAAAAAATTTAAGGAATGTTAAATGAAAAATAGTTTTTAACCACATTTAAAATACTGGTTACCAGAGAACAATAGTGTTATCAAACTTCTAAAATAAGAGATATATTAAGCTTGAAATAAACAATTTTTAAATGATATTGGGGATATTCCCCCGTATTTAGAATTAAAAATAAGGTTAAAAACGCAGATCGTTTCCAAAATTCAGAATTATTTGATATAATAGACTGAAAAACAGTCGATTAAAACCGTACTCAACATAAGGTTTTAACGTAAAACGCAATTTAATAGACCATGTTTAATTCGCGCTTCGAGAAAACACTTCCTGAAGTAATTGTTTAACATTGAGAAATGTCCGGATAAAAATTAAATTTTATAATGAATAGTAATCTGAAAGAAGTATATGATTTTGAAACACGTTTGGCAACCAAGAAAGAAATTAACAAGCTTGCCATATATCTTGCCGAAAGGAAATGGGAAGATTATAAGAAATCTAAAAGTCCTATAGGAATAAAAACAACTCAAAAAGAGACTACTGATTTTATTAGAAAAGAAAAGGCTGTTATTCTTCAACTGATAGGCAGCAAAGTACTGGTACAAGACTATAAAAAGTTTAATGTCTCCATTTTTGTTTTTAACTACGTACAGGAACATAATAAAAATACTATACTATCAATGACCTTTAGAGTTCTACAAACCGAAAAAGGTATGATAAAGCTCGAATCTGGTGATGCTATTTTTGAATTGGACGCTCTTGGAAAACGTTCTTTTTATAAAAGCCAAAATAGGACAGGTCGACATGATCGCCCAAAAAGTGAATCTATACAAAAAACTATTGAAATCAGGAATTACCTAAAAGTTAATCCAGAAGAGAACAGGGAACGTGTTTGTAATGAGTTTGGTTTGTCTAAAACAACATATTATAGAACTATAAAATGGTTGGAAGACAGAAAGAATTAATTTGTAGATATAAAAGACTTAATCTGGTTTATTATAATTAAAAGTCCAGAATTACTAAACCATTAATGCTAAGGCTACGCTTCAAAAACTATATTCCTTAAAAAGTAACGGAAACAAACGTATTAAAACACACTACAAAAGTCGTCAAATAAAAGCCAGAAAGTTTTACCTATGTTTTACCCAAAATATTAAGTGCGATAAAAGTATTAAATTCAAAACTTCTATAAACAAAAACAACCCTTTGAAAATCAAAGGGTTGTCTTAAGTACTGAAGACGGGACTTGAACCCGTACGTCCTAATGGACATTGGATTTTAAGTCCAACGTGTCTACCAATTCCACCACTTCAGCTTGGTATATTTTATCTCAGAGCGAAAGACGGGATTTGAACCCGCGACCCTCACCTTGGCAAGGTGATGCTCTACCCCTGAGCTACTTTCGCAGTCTTTTTAAGAACTTCGCAATTCGTTATTGCGGATGCAAATTTAAAACAATTCTAGTAATACCAAAGTCTTTTTTGAAAAAAGAATAAAAAAATTTACACTTGCGATGCTTTCTTCCTGGTTAACATACGTTTAATCTCATTAAGTTTCATCAATGCTTCTACCGGAGTTAGGGTATCAATATCTATTTCCAGTATTTCTTCTCTAATTTCTTCTAATAAAGGATCATCCATATTAAAGAAGCTTAACTGCAACTCATCATCCTCTTGCATGCCTTTGATCTTATCGGTCAATTCTTCACTACTATGTGATTTCTCGAGCTTTTTAAGCATCTTATTCGCTCTATGCAATACTTGCTGAGGCATCCCTGCCATTTTTGCTACATGAATACCAAAACTATGCTCACTACCTCCAGGAACCAACTTACGTAAAAAGAGAACCGTGTCTTTTAATTCTTTTACAGATACATTGTAGTTTTTAATTCTACCAAAAGTTTCACACATTTCGTTCAATTCGTGATAATGAGTTGCAAACAATGTTTTTGGCTTTGATGGATGCTCATGTAAAAACTCGCTAATCGCCCAGGCAATCGATATCCCATCATAGGTACTTGTTCCACGACCGATCTCATCTAGTAATACCAGACTGCGATCAGAGATATTATTCAGGATACTAGCAGTTTCATTCATTTCTACCATAAATGTAGATTCTCCCATAGAGATATTATCACTCGCTCCTACTCTGGTAAATATTTTATCGACTACTCCCAGCTTAGCCTCTTCGGCAGGAACAAAACATCCCATCTGTGCCAATAGTACAATTAATGCTGTCTGTCTTAATATGGCAGATTTACCACTCATATTAGGACCGGTAATCATTATGATCTGCTGGCTGTTTCTATCGAGTATGACATCATTAGTAATATACCGCTCCCCCGGTGGCAACTGTTTTTCGATCACTGGGTGACGACCATTTTTGATTTCCAGATCATGAGATTCATCTACTAGAGGTCGTACATATTGATTTTCTGTGGCGAGCTGAGCAAAAGAACATAAACAGTCTAATTGCCCTATTAGCGTAGCATTGAGCTGCACAGGCTTTATATATTCACTCATCCAAATCACCAGATCTGTAAAAAGCTGTTGCTCTAACAATAAGATCTTTTCCTCGGCTCCAAGAATTTTGGCTTCATACTCCTTAAGTTCTTCGGTTATATAACGTTCTGCACTTACTAGAGTTTGTTTGCGAATCCAGGTATCAGGGACTTTATCTTTATGAGTATTTCTAACTTCTATATAATACCCAAATACATTATTAGAAGCTATTTTTAAAGAAGTAATGCCCGTAGCTTCAGTTTCTCGCTCCAGCATTTTATCCAGATAATCTTTTCCGGAAAACGCAATAGATCGCAATTCATCTAACTCATCCAAATACCCATCGGCAATCGTATTTCCTTTTAATATATTTACTGGTGCTTCTTCGTTTAGGGTTTCTTTAATTTTATTGCGTAATAACTCACAATCATTAAGGGTCTCTCCTATAACTTTTAATGCACTATTATCGCTATTAGATGCTTGTGCCTTTATAGGAACAATAGCTTCCAATGAATTCTTGAGCTGAATAACTTCTCGGGGACTCACCTTTCCGGTAGCGATCTTAGAAATTAATCGTTCAACATCTCCTATTTGCTTAATTTGATGTTGGATTTTTTGAAGTAATGTCGAATTATCCAAAAAATACTGTACTACCTCATGACGCTTCTGGATAGCTGAAACATTTTTAAGAGGTAGCGCTAACCAACGTTTTAGGGTACGCCCCCCCATTGGTGAAATAGTTTTATCTATAACATCAAGCAGCGTTACTGCATTTGCCGCATTGGCATGGTATAACTCCAGATTACGAATGGTAAAACGATCCATCCATATATATTGATCTTCGGCGAAACGCTGTATTGCCGTAATATGCTGCAATTTATGATGCTGCGTTTCTCCTAAATAATGAAGTATTACTCCAGCTCCTATAACGCCTTCTTTTAGATGGTCTACTCCAAATCCTTTTAAAGATGTGGTTCCAAAATGACCGTTTAATGTCTCATCAACATAATCTGTTTTAAAAACCCAATCTTCTAAAAAGAACGTATGAAAATCATCGCCAAAATCTTCATGAAAATTTTTCTTCTTAGGCTTGGCAATCAATATCTCACTAGGGCTAAAGTTTTGCATTAACTTATCTATATACGCCACATCACCCTGCGCAGTAAGGAACTCGCCCGTAGAAACATCAAGAAATGCTACTCCTAATTCTTTCTTACCATAGTGCAAAGCACATAAGAAATTATTCGTTTTACTCTGTAAGACTTCGTCATTAAGTGCTACTCCCGGCGTCACTAATTCTGTTACTCCCCGCTTTACTATTGTTTTGGTTTGCTTAGGATCTTCTAACTGATCACAAATAGCAACACGCTCTCCAGCCTTAACCAGCTTGGGTAAATAAGTATTTAACGAATGATGAGGAAACCCAGCCAATGCAGTTTCCTGATCACTTCCGTTTCCACGTTTAGTCTGAACAATATTCAAAATAGATGCAGCCTTGATCGCATCTGTTCCAAAAGTTTCATAAAAATCTCCTACTCTAAACAATAATAATGCATCAGGATACTTTGCCTTAATAGCATTGTATTGTTTCATTAATGGAGTTACTTTTTTAGTGTCTTTTGCTGCCAATGAAGTATAATTTATGTATCCCGCTAAAGTAGCTATTCTTCTATCTTTTTTGAAATATCCCCCATAGGAGTTATTCAATTTTATTCACAATTTTTATTTCAGGAATTATAGAGTTTAGTAACCTTATCTACACAAAACTTCTTTCTTGTTTTATACCTCTCTTCTTTGATATCTATATTTCCTTCAGAAAAACACATTTTTTTTAAAAGTTTCATCCGGTATAAAACCTAAAAATTTCTGATAAATACTATTTTTGCGGTAATGGAAAAAAGCAGAAAACTCAAAAATAGCGAACTCAATCGAAAAACTGTAGAGGAATTTAAAGCTTCAAAAAAGACTCCTTTACTTATTATTCTGGACAATATCAGAAGCCTGAATAATATTGGATCGGTGTTTAGAACTGCGGATGCATTTTTGGTTGAAAAAATATATCTGTGTGGTATTACTGCTACCCCTCCTCATAAAGATATTCAAAAAACCGCATTGGGAGCTACCGATACAGTGGATTGGGAACACAAAAAAGATACTTTAGAATTGGTAGAAAATCTTAAAGCTCAACAGGTAAAAATTCTTTCTATCGAGCAAGCCGAAAATGCTACCATGTTACATGATTTTACCCCCGAACCTAATCAAAAATATGCAATTATTTTTGGCAATGAAGTAAAAGGTGTGCAACAAGAAGTAGTCTCTGAAAGTGATACTGTTATTGAAATTCCGCAACATGGCAGCAAACATTCCTTAAATATCTCTGTAAGCGTTGGTGTTGTTACCTGGGATCTGTTTAATAAGCTTTAAATAAAGGTTGTTGGATACATTTAGTTCCTCTCATCTCTTCTTTCCTCTGAACAAAAAAAACACAACTACCTAATAAGCAGCTTTATACAAACAAAAATATAAAAATCAACTAGGGGGTAAGTACATTATGTTCGTCATAGTTAATAGACACTATTGTTTTAATCAATAACCAATATTAAAACTATGAAAACTCAAAGAAACACAAATTCCAACTCTAAAACCGTTTACCACAGGGGCAAATATCGCGATAGGCATAAACAATTTCTTCTATAAAAGCGTAAACTTTTTTCTAAACACACTATTTTAATTTTTAAAACTCAACTTATGAAATCAAGGAAAGATATATTCCTTCTTATTCCTATTTTGTTGTTTTCGATATTCGGCAACGCACAAAACAGAAATGACAGGGAACATATAAAAAGCCAAACCAACTTACAGGCTCTGCAAAAGATTATCAATAGATCTAACGATCAAAATAAAACATATCAAACCAAAGCTTTTAATCAAAATATCCCTCTTACCAAAACCACAGCAGATGGGCGACTAGGAGTTTTGTATTCTTTTAATGAAAACGGAGATCCTGTGTATGCATATGATGATAATGTTGATGCTGCTGCAACAGGACGTACAGATAGAATATGGACTGGGGGATCATCTGGTCTAAACTTAACGGGTGCCGGAATCCAAATTGGAGTTTGGGAAAGCGGAAAAGCCAGCTCCACCCACCAGGAACTTGTTGGTCGTGTTACCTCAGGAGATGCTGCTTTACCTACAAACCATGGCACACACACCGGAGGTACCCTAATTGCAACAGGTGTCGACCCAGCGGCAAGAGGGATGGCCTCTGAGGCTACTATAAAAGGCTATACCGCATCTGGAATGGTCGCAGAAGCAGCTGCTTTTGCAGCAGCCGGAGGGATTTTGGCAAACAATTCTAATTCTCCTAATGGTCCATATGGTCAATACGATACTAATGCACGCGATATGGATGAAGTTGCCTATAACGCTCCTTTTTATTTGCATTGTAAATCCGCCGGAAACAATGGGGGTCAGTATGGTAATATTTACGGTAATCAGTTAGCCAAAAACCTATTTGTAGTCGCCAACTCAAATGATGTATTAAATTACACAGGACCATCTTCTGTATCCATGGCTTCTTCGAGTACTTATGGCCCTCCCGATGATTGGAGGATCAAACCGGATATTACGAATAATGGCGTAGGAGTATATTCCTCAGATGCCATAAGTGATACGAGTTATAGTTCTAAAACTGGTACCTCAATGTCTACTCCTGCCACTGCAGGAACGGTAGCATTATTACAACAGCACTATAAAAATAATAATGGGGTCTATATGAAAGCCGCCACAGCAAAGGCTTTGATTATAGACACTGCCGACGAAGTGGGAGCAAATGATGGTCCGGATTTTAGAAGTGGATGGGGATTAGTTAATGCCGAAAAAGCCGCAGAGGTAATTACCAATAACGGAAACACCTCTGTTATAGATGAATTAACCCTAAACAATGGAGGCACTTATACCAGAACCTTCACTTCTAATGGTTCTGCACCACTAGCCCTAACCATAGTCTGGAACGACCCTGCAGGTCCAACCAATAACGGCAACAATCCGGTTCTGGTTAACGATCTAGATGTCAGAATAACAGGGAATGGCAATACCTACTCTCCTTGGATAATGATTCCTAATGCTAACTTTAACAATTATACCGATGCCGCTCAAAAAGGAGATAACTTCCGAGATAATGTAGAGAAAATAGATGCTGTTCTTGCAGCTGGAACATATACAGTAACGGTCACTCATAAAGGAACTTTGACCAATGGGTCTCAGGATTTCTCATTAATCATAAATGGTATTGTAGGTGTTCCTGATAATCAAGCTCCAAGTACTCCTACAAACCTCACAGCTTCTAATATAGGAGCTACCACAGCAGATCTCTCCTGGACAGCCTCTACAGATAATGTAGGAGTAACAGCATACGAAATATTTCAGGGAGCGACCAGTATTGGCACCTCTACCACAACCAACTATACTGTAACCGGGCTTACGGCCAATACTACGTATAGCTTTACCGTAAAAGCAAAAGATGCAGCAGGAAATGTATCTGCCAGTAGTAATACTGCTAATGTAACCACCACCGATACCCCGGCTTGTACAGGAATTACAACTTTTCCGTATTCAGAAAGTTTTGAATCTGGTTTTGGAGCGTGGACCAATGCCTCTGGTGATGATATCGAGTGGACTCGTGATTCGGGAGGAACACCATCTAATGCTACAGGACCTTCATCTGGGCAAGATGGAGCATTTTATCTCTATACCGAAGCCTCTACCAATGTGTCACCACCGGGAAGTCCTAATAAAGTGGCACTACTAAACAGCCCTTGTATAGATCTTTCTTCGAGCTCTGGGATTTCATTAGAGTTTGGTTATCATATGCAAGGTACGGCCATGGGAACTCTCGAAGTCCTTGCCAGTACTGATAACGGGGTAACCTATACCTCTATCTGGTCCAAAAGTGGAAGCCAGGGAAGTACATGGAATCAGGCTACTGTATCACTAGCTACTTATGGTGGTTCTGTTATTAAATTGCAGTTTAAAGGAACCACAGGATCAGGATGGAGTAGTGATATTGCTATCGATAATATCAAGATTATCTCTACGGTAGCAGATACACAGGCACCAAGCGTACCTACCAATGTAACAGCTTCTAATATTGGAGCTACCTCAGCGGACCTTACTTGGACAGCTTCTACAGACAATGTGGGAGTAACGGCATACGAAATATTTCAGGGAGCAACCAGTATCGGCACCTCTACCACAACCAACTATACTGTAACCGGGCTTACAGCCAATACTACGTATAGCTTTACGGTAAAAGCAAAAGACGCCGCAGGCAATGTGTCTGCAAGCAGTACTGCCGTTAGTGTAACGACCACCTCTACTCCAGGGTGTACAGGAATCACAACTTTTCCGTATTCTGAAAGCTTTGAATCTGGTTTTGGGGCGTGGACCAATGCCTCTGGAGATGATATCGAGTGGACTCGTGATTCAGGAGGAACACCATCTAATGCTACAGGACCTTCATCGGGGCAAGACGGAGCGTTCTATCTCTATACCGAAGCCTCTACCAATGTATCTCCACCGGGAAGCCCTAATAAAGTGGCACTATTAAACAGTCCTTGTATAGATCTTTCTTCGAGCTCTGGGATTTCATTAGAGTTTGGTTATCATATGCAAGGTACAGACATGGGAACTCTCGAAGTCCTTGCCAGTACTGATAACGGGGTAACCTATACCTCTATCTGGTCCAAAAGTGGAAGCCAGGGAAGTACATGGAATCAGGCTACTGTATCACTAGCTACTTATGGTGGTTCTGTTATTAAATTGCAGTTTAAAGGAACCACAGGATCAGGATGGAGTAGTGATATTGCTATCGATAATATTAAGATTATCTCTACGGTAGCAGATACACAGGCACCAAGCGTACCGACCAATGTAACAGCTTCAAATATTGGAGCTACCTCAGTGGATCTTTCTTGGACAGCTTCTACTGATAATGTGGGAGTAACGGCATACGAAATATTTCAGGGAGCAACCAGCGTTGGCGCCTCTACTACAGCCAATTATACTGTAACCGGGCTTACGGCTAACACCACCTATAGTTTTACTGTAAAAGCAAAAGATGCCGCAGGAAATGTATCTACCAGTAGTACTGCTGTTAATGTAACCACTACCTCTACTCCAGGGTGTACAGGAATCACAACTTTTCCGTATTCTGAAAGCTTTGAATCTGGTTTTGGAGCATGGATCAATGCCTCTGGAGATGATATCGAGTGGACTCGTGATTCAGGAGGAACACCTTCTAATGGTACAGGACCAACTACAGGGCAAGATGGAGCATTTTATCTTT
>NZ_POYJ01000002.1 GCF_002895435.1 Aquimarina sediminis | reverse complement strand
TGTATCCTTTTTGTTGTAGTCCGAAGGGATAGTAGTTATTCTCCTCTACAATCTCGTCATTGGTGATCGTCCCACTATTGTCGCGGTCTGTATAGGAGAGTCGAACGTTACCTAAATGGTCTGTGTACTGATAGGTATACTTAAATCCGGTTGCAGAAGGCTCTATATACCCCCCGGCATGTGGTATAAACTCTAGTGTACCGTTTTTATATTGTGCCCCACCGGCATATTCTGTTACAGTAGTATTTAATCCATCGGTAACCGTCTTTTTTAGCTTGCTACCCGTTGCATCATATACATAATTGATCTTTTTGCTACTACTGTTATCAAAGGTGATTTCCAGCGGTAGATCCATATGGTTATAAGTGATATTGGTGATCCCTTTGTTACGATCTATCGTCATACTACCATTATAGTCATACTCATAGTCATTACCAGTATTGGTACCATCTTTAAAACCATAGGTTTTATGAGCGGTATCGGTAACCTTTAGCAGTTTGTTCCCTTCATTATAGGTATATGTCAGATGATCCATGGCTCCAAATGTGGTTGCTGCCGCATTGGTATGCCCCTGCCTGTTTAGTGTCATGATATTACCCATCTTATCATAGGTAATGCCAGAGAGGGTATACCTGCCATCAGTACTGGTAGCAGTGGTAAGCCTGTTTAGGGCATCATACTGATATCCATACCCACGTTTGGTATGATCACTGGCAGTTTGCCAGGTGATCTCACTGATATTACCATTATATACTCCTGTAGCACCAAGATTTTCGGTCGGAGTCATATAATTAATGGCATATCCAAATAAATCTCCATTATCGGTAGTACCATTATTAATGGTTTTTAACCACCCTCTGATATTGTATTTGTAATCTACAGTCTGTAGTCCACCACCTACTTCTACGGCTGTTACCTGCCCCATTTTATCATAGCGATTTGCAGCGATGACTACCGGGGTTTGCCCGTTGATCTTTTGGGTTTGAGTCAGTACTCTCCCCTGATGATCATAGGTAAAACTATCTATGGTTACTATAGGGGTATTACTGCCTTTGGTATGTGTGGTTTTGCTTTGGATCACTTTTCCTACAAAGTCAATTTCGGTTTCAACAATATCGGTTGTGCTAAGATAGTCATTTTTACTCGCCGCATATACCGCTCTTGCTTTTTTATCATAATAGGTTACCGTGGTAATCCAGTCATTGGTATCCAGTATACGCACTTTGCTCCCCGTGGGTAGCGTTTTGGTATTGCTCGTTATTGGCACTCCATATACTGTACCAGGATTAGCAAGTCCTGCAGGGATATCAAAAACATAGTCATCATAGTAATTGATGGTATGTATTTTATACATGCTTGTCGGGTATGCTGCTTTGGTATAATATACCGTAGTTCCTCCAATAGTAATCGGGGTTGCACTTTTGGATTCATAGAGCTGATAGGTATCAGAGTTTACTCTGTTTTGTAATACTTTTCGGGTACTACCATTTAGTGCTACCCCGGTATAGGCCACCCTGCCATAGGTATCATATTTGATAAACAACCACTGATCCCAGGGTTTACCCGAGTTTTCTTTTCTTAAGCCAGCATCCTGTGTCATTACAGGCTGATCAAATTGGTTGTATACAATATACTCCCATCCCATACCTGGGGTTTTCTTTTCGATCAATCGGTTACGCTCATCGTATCGGTACTGATACATAAGCTCTTCCATTTCTATAGTCGAGATCCCATCGCCAGGAGTTACTTTTGGTGGGATGACATAGGTAAGATTACCAAAATCGTCATATACGTTATAGGTATCCAGCTCTTGCGCCCCATTATATGCTTTGCTTAGTACTACACGACCATTTTTATCGGTAAAGGATACGACAGTATTGTTAGTACCATCGGCAGCTTTCCAGTTTTCATTTTTTACAATGCTTTTGGTCAGTTGCCCGGCGGCATAGTGCCCATTAGCCACCAACGAAGGGTTTTTGCTATCTCCACCCACCATCACTACATCAAAGCGCAGTACGTCTGTAGCATTATTAAGGTCGTGCTCAGATTTTACAGTATGGCTATCGGGTTTGCTGCGATATACATTTTGATAGGTTACATATTGTATCTGTGTAAGATCATAAGTGATCTTATTATTAAACATCTGGTGTATCCCTTTGGAGACCGGTCTTGGATTGCTTCTTGTAGGGGTAATGGTCAGGTAATTATCCTGAATCCCCAATCTATAGTCGGTAAAATTACCATCTGCATCTTTAAGCACTCCCAAATCAATATTTTTGATCTCGTGTGAGATAGGGATATGTCTTAGTTTACCCAAAGGCAACTTATGCGTACCTCCGTTGGGAGCTGTGGTGTGAACACCTACCGTAAGGGTTCCATTTTCAATTTTAAAATTAACGTAATTGTTTAATAAAAGATCTCCATTTTGATACTGACTTGGCAGGTTGTTTTCTCCTTCGATATAAAAGATATCCTGCGCTTCCCAGAATTTATCATAACTCACCGTTGTAGGAAAATAGGTATACACAGGGTTTTCGTATTGTAGATCCCCTTCTATATATTTCCATGCGGCACCTGGTGCAGCGACCTCTTTGGTTCGACCAAGAGGAGATTGCTCATGAATTGTTTCGGCATATGCATTGACCTGCTCAGGATTGGTTATCCCAGCGAAATCATCGGCATAAGCAGTAAGGTAATAGGTATTGATATCCTTATTGGTATCTACTTTTCTATAACTCCCCAGTTCTCCGTTTTTGGTAAAAGGGAGGTATTGTTTTGATTGTCTTCCTAATCCGTCATACTCGGTATGGGCGATGATATCCCCATGTCTTGGTGTTTCTTGCTGATTAAGATCTGCTATTTTACTTTGGCTACCATCAAGCTTTTGTACCATAGGATTCCAGAAGTATTGTCGTACACTGGTATTGGTACTGTAATAGAGATAACTTCTAAATCTGGAGTTGGTTTTGGTACTGTTCCATTTAAACTCTCTACCATCCAGTACTCGATTGCCATTGGTGTCATATACCCCACTGATACCCTGATCACCACCAGTATAGTTGTGTGGATGGATCACTCCAACGATTAGATACCATGTATTTAGTTGTGGCAGATCCCCATACCAGAAGTATGGATTATCATGCACTCCACCATTAAGATCTGTAACATTTTGGGTACCATGATAGGTTTCTCCATCTTGAGATCCAGTTCGTTTTACCCAAACGCTATAGCGATATCCTACGGTATTATCAATATCAAAATAATCGGTATTCCAACCGCCATCACCATCGTTTTGGGGATCATTACCACATTTCCATAATAAGGACTGTGCTCCTGTAGGATCACCCCCTATTTCTCTTTGATTTTCTGAGGTTTGCCCATTCTGGTTAAAAAAAGATGTTCCTCCTGTTCCTGCAGTCCAATCCATCTGTAGTTGATTGGTTGCCGAAGATAATACCGGGCTAGCGCCTATGGCAATACTTTGTTTGGGTCTCCCCAATCCATCATAATATGTAATACTAGCTACCTTTTGATCCAAAGGAGCATTTTCAAATTGAGTTACTGTTTTAAACTCTTGCTGGGCTGATACTTTGAGCACGTGATTCTCATTACTACGGTGTATTTGCTGCGCAAATATCCCGGAGCAGGGTGCTATAAAAAATAAGCAGCAGATATATATATATAATTTTTGCATGTTATGTTTTTTAATATGTTGTACACTATTGAATATGTTTTGTTTTTAATGCGGGTGATCTCCAGGACCTCCCGGATCAATAGGGTCAACGTTATTACATCGCGAAGGGAAGAAATAGAAATCCATTCTTTTGGTATGTTTGGCTCCCGTAATCTTATCGGTTACGGTACATTCTATACTTTTGGATTCTCTACATTTATCTAAATATACACTAAAGGTATCTCCACTCCACTCACGACCATCACTACCTTTCCATTTGTATGTATATTGTCCTGATCCCGAGCTAGGGTGTACTTTAAACCTCTGATTATGATACGAACTATTGATATCAGAGAATACAGAGCTCCAGCTTTGACTTACTGTAGCTTGATTAACCGTTAGCGGTTTTACAAGATGAAACGTACGCCCGGTTACATTATCTGTAACATCACAGGTTACCCATCTGTTTGTACCATAAAAATCATATCCCAATTTCACATTAAATGATTTTTGGGTAGACAGAAAAGGAGAATTGGTTCTATTTATACTCCAGCTATAGCTATAGTTACCTGATCCCCCTTCAGAAATTGCTGTAAAGGTGGCATTGGTGTTTACTTTAACCGGTGATGCAAACTGAATATCTACATTATATGCAGCATATACAGTGACCTTTCTGGTTACACTTTTGGTGATACCCGTTACATTATCGGTAGCTTTAAAACGAACGGTTACCTCTCCAACATGGCTTTGATTAAACGTGAAAGGAAACGCTAGCTGGTTTACCGTTGTAATGGTACCATTTGGTGCTTCGAACTCCCATTTATAGGTATGATTAGGAGACCCTCCTTGTACAGATGCGTTAAAGTTAACAGGTTCTGTAGTGATCCCAAGTGTTGGAAACGTCGTGATTGAAGCTTCAAGAGGAGCATAACCAAGAGAATTTTCTGTATCGGCATAGTCATAATATATCTTTTCGAGAATATTTTTATCAGCATCTCTATTTTGTATCAAACGCCCTTTGCTGTCGTATTCATAATAGATGGTATACCCTCTGGGATCTGTAGTACTGGTCATCCCGATCAGGGGATCATAGGTATAGGTAGTTACTACGGCATTGGGTAGCGCCTGTCGTAGGGCATCCAGTGCTTGTCGTAGGGCTCCCTCGGTACCAGTATAATCCAGAGTGTGATCGATGTCTGCATTAGATTTTGCCTTTAAATCTGCAACATAAGATACGACCTGATCATAGGTAGCATTACCGATCTTGGCGATAGGATATACATCATGATATCCCCAGATGTATACCGCATGTGGGCTTTTGCCTTGTGATACCTCCAGAGGATTACCCTTATCATCATATTTATGATAAATGGTTTGCTCTGTTAGAGGGGTATTCTCTTTGGCTGCCTGTAGATTAGCAGGTAGGTAGTAGCCCGCATTCCAGATGGCAAAGTTTACTACCGCTGTACTCTGCTTTTTGGTGCCGGTAAAAGTTTCTGTTTTTACAGGAGAGGCAATACGATGATCGGTTATAAGCCTGGTATTATTTACCTGCGGGTGATAGGGGTAATAGTATGTTGCTTTTTTGGTTACCCCTTTAGAGTCTTGCTGTTCTTGAGATACTACCTGATTGTAGGTGTCATAGGTAAACTCTTGCATGCTTTCTGAAAAATCACTGGGATTAGTATCAGAATAGGTTTTACCTCGTACCCTTTTTTGTCTGGGCAGTACATTGGTTTCTTTATAGGCAGTGATTTTATAGTGTTTATTTTCTCCACTAGCTCCTGTACCTACTCCATGAATATATTCCTGTAGATTAAGCCATTGACCAGAGTTCACACTAATACCTACCTGGCTCATTAAAGTGTTGCAATACGTTTCAAATTCAGCTTGTGTACCATTGACGTAGTGTGATGCAAAAGGAGCAATATATAAGTTAAGAACACTGCCAGGAATCTGCGGATGGCTACTTTCTGCAAATAAACGTGCCCGTTGATCAATATGCCATTCTCTTTTTATCCCTGTGGTGGGCTGTACTCTGATTCCGTATGGGTAGTTAGGGTTTAGCGATTTACCATACCCGTCTACTTGTGCTGGTACTTTTTCATACTCATAAGTTTGCTCAGAGATCAGTTGATCTACATAAGGAAATACATCGGTATTGGTTTTATAAGTATGTACCGATTTTATGGGTACACCCCCTTCTACCTGCCCTGTAGGAGGTTTGTTATGATTACCAGAAACGGGAGGAGATGGGTATCTAAAGACATTAGGGTCTTCAAAGGTATACACGGTTTTTCCGTTTTTTACTTCTGTATCTCCATCCATATATCGGTTATACATACTCACCTGGCTATAGAATATACTTTTGTTTTTTGGGTTTCCGTCCCAGGAGATATCTCTACCACTTGATGCTAATGAGTCATCGATATAGTCGTATCGTTTTTCGGTACATTGCTGGGTATCCTCGGGGCAGTTTTGCACCGTATGTACTCGTATCCCGCCATAACTGCTATTGGTATTGGTGGTATTGGATTCGTAGTTAATATATGTTGCCCCTCCTGTCTTATAGGTTATGGTTTTTAGCGCTCCAGTAACGGTACTCTCAAAACTAGAAGCATCCGATGCTCCCGAAGTTATCTGATTACTCTGGCTTTTTGATCCTTTGTAGTATCCCCATTTATCCATTCTGGAGGTCACCTCTTCTTTATTATATTCAAAATCGGGCATCATATTCGCATCGTTTTGATGGTGATATGCAAAACCAAAAGTAAACTCGCTATCCCTTCTGATCTGGGTTAGGAGTTTTCTTTTTCCTGTGGTTGTCCAGTCATAGGTATGGATCAGTTTGTTATTAAAATCCTTGAGCTGGATATTGGCATATTGATAAAACGCTCCTCCAGCTACAGCCTGGGTATTAAAATGCAATGTCCCCTCTGCAAAGTTGATCTTCTTTAAAACCGGTACGGTTACATCTACATCCAATCGTATATGGCTATAGATATATGGATCTGCATGTGTGTCTGTTTCTCCATCTGCAACAGGAACTCCAGAACTTAAGTTGTACAAAAATTCCGATTGCCTTCCTTTTTGTGAATAGATTTTTGGAACAAAAGTTTTTATCTTCTGCAAGTGATTTTGATATTCAAAGGTGATTTGTTGGTTAGTATTCTTTGGCTGGATTGCTGTAAGATACCAGCTTCGAGCATATGAGAATTTAGCATCCGGATGAGGAATGAAAAGCCCACCGGTTTCATGTTTAGGTAAAAACACCTCTTTTGCTGCAAAGACATAGGTGACTCCTTCAGAGTCGATCACCTCAATGCTATTCCAGTTGAAGCTTACTTTTACATTATGATGAGACATCAAAACGGGTTGTCCGTTTAACCCCAGTTTAAACGAAAAATTAAGCCTACCTACACTTACATGAAACAAGTCTGGCTCTCCATCGATAAGTCCGTTGGCCAGGCGATAGGCATCATGCTCTTTCATCACTTTTTTGCCATTGGTCTGTGGGCTGTTATTAGGATCAAAATTATAATACGGATCCAGAATGGTCTGGCGTATGTTTTCTGAGCCGTAGTATCCTTTTGGGTGATCATCGGGTAGCCCTCGTACTTCTCTGGAGACCATCCCGGTAGCAGCAAGGCTCCACCCCAGACCGATATGAGAAGGTTGTTCTAATACCTTAAGACCCGTATATCGATACTGCAGTCCTACTCCCCAACTAACCCCATTTTGGCTAATGGTATAGATAGGTACTGCATATTGTGCGGCTCCTGTAGTAAGATCTACAGTGGCGCTACTGGCTTTGGCGGTTTTGGCAGCAGCAGGCGCAGCAGTGGCGGCAGGGGTATATCCCCCATAATAATCCTGCTGAGCAGTGGTGTATTGAAATAGTAATACTCCAATACATACACATAAATAACGTAAAAATGGATATTTCATATGTTAGTTTTTATTGTTTTAGAGGTCAAATGGAATTCGCCAGTAATCATCTCGGCTGGTATCAAGAATTGTTATGGCTCATTTCATATTTGTTGTTGTATTAATTGTTTTTTAATGCATGCCTTGATCAGATGTATGACTTTTGGCAATCGTAAATGTGTGTCGAGCAAAAAAACCCGAAGTAATTATGTCTTTATAGGCTCTATCCTTTTGTAAATCAGTGTATGTATCATGTTTTTGTATTCCTTTTTTGTTTCCATTATACTATGTTTTAAAGTTTTCCTGATGCAATATTAAGCGTAGCCAGTTTCATTTTTCGGAATTGGGGATTTTTTTTGTTTTTTTTGATGCCCGAAGATCGAAGTCCGGTGTCCGAAGCTTGAAGACCGATGACCGATGACGGAAGCCTGGTTGTTGTCTATCCCTAAATAATGCTGATCGTTTTTCATTTAGTTTTCGTTATTAATAACCTATGTGTTATTCCCAATTTGAATATAAATAGGTATCTATATATGTACTGAGTTGTGATTTTGTTACCCTTGATTATTGTTTTTTTTGAAGAGAGTTTGATGTTGAGGGTTTGAAGTCGGGTGTCGGAAGTCCGAAGACAGAAGCTTGAAGACGGAAGTCTGAAGTCCGGAGACCGAAGCCTGGTACTGGATGTCTGAAAACTATGTGCCTATCCCTAAACAATGTTGACCGTTTTTCATTTAGCTTTTGTTATTAAAAAGAGGCTATCTAAAAAGTATATAGTACCCAATTGTCAGTCTGAGCTTGTCCAAGACTAATTGATTATCAATAATCTAAGAACTTCAGCAAGCTCTGTTTGACAAAAAAATACTTTTTAGACAGTCTCTTTTTGCATTGTTTTGTGAATATGGACATCAATCTCCTACAATAATTCTTGCTGCCAGATAACCGTTATAAAAAGTAGTGTTGGTTCGCTTAAAACGTTTCATAACCTTGTCTAACTTACTGGTAAGCAAAGTGGTAGTTTGATCAAAAAGGTCTGACAGGTCAGTGGTTGCTTGTTTTTGGGCAATACGATATTGCCGTGGCTCGCCGTTAAGCACCAAAAAGCTATCAAAACTGGTTTTGAGATCGGTAACCTGATCCTCTGTCACTCCATAATCCCCAAGTGGAGCTACATTTTGATCCAATAGTGCAATAGTCTCGGTTATTACCGTTACAAAATCCTGATTGCGTAATCGATATAGGTCAGAAAATGATTTTGCAGCCTTTTGCTCTAATACCGCATTACCTTCTATCGCTGCGTAGGCTTCTAGGGCATCATTAAGAATATCCCCTTTTTCTGAAACAAAACGCTTTTGAGTAGTTTTATTAGCACCTAGAAAAACTCTGGAGGCTTCTTGTCCTTCTTTACTATCTCCAATTTGAAGCAATAATTCGTCAAACTCATTTTTAAAAGTAACTAATACAGGCACACCGTTCCAGATATTGGTGTTGGTGTCCATAAATGTTTGTACAGCCTGGTACATCTCTAATCGATTGATCTGTCTTTGATCCATAAAAATTGGTTTTTAAGTGATTAATAATTCGTGTGTTAACACCTATTCGAATATAAATTGGTATATGTATATGTAATGAGTTGAGATTATGTTACCCGTGATTGTTGATTTTTTTGAATAATCAATCATTTTTTAGTGTAAATAATTCTTGCAGTCATGTAACTATGCCTTGCAGTACTGTAGATACCTCTTGCAGCGATGTAAATGTGTCTTGCAGCACTGTAGATGCCTCTTGCAGCGATGTAAGTGTGTCTTGCAGTACTGTAGATGCCTCTTGCAGCGATGTAAGTGTGTCTTGCAGTACTGTAGATGCTTATTGTAATGATGTAAGTGTGTCTTGCAGCGCTGTAGATGCTTATTGCACTACTGTTGTCGGGAGTTTTGAGAGTTTTAAGTTGAGGATCGAAGACGGAAGCTTGAAGTCCGATGACCGATGTCTGAAGTCGGACATATGTCCTTGAGGGCTTGGTGGGAGGCATATGGCTAAAACTTTACCTTATTTTGCCGCGGTTTTCCATTCGTCTATACAATATATTCAACTGGTCAACAAAAATTTTACATTGACCTAATTCTTCTCATTATAGTGCTGTGTTTGCTATACTTTTATCACATGGTTTAAGTAAATACATTGTCATCAATACAAAACAGAGATATGAGCTTTTACTCATCTCTATAAAGTAGCAATTACATATTAGTTTTCGTTTAAATTACCCCTAACAATAACTATCAAGCTCAAAGCCGAAGTACACAAGATTTATGACTGTAGTACTTCGGCTTTAGTGTTTTGGGTGTTTGAAGACAAAGGTCGAAGGATGCATGAAATAGTAAGAACCATAGTTTATAGCAATCTTGTTTAGATTGAATGTAATATTGTGTGAAGTGATATTATATCTACCTGGTTGATGGTTTATCATCAATAAGTTGTTATTTTTGCCTACCAAAGTTTTATAAAGATGTACCCTAAGAACCTACTTACCTGCGCCTTACTTGTTTTTATGGCTTTTGCCAGCTATGCTCAAAACCCTCAAAGCGAGCAAGATTCTTTACACACAAAAGATCTTCCTAAAAAGCCTACAACATGGCAAATGATCAAATATGATGGATTGTCGATATATGGTGGAGTAAAACATACATATACACAACCTTTTAGGTGGAAAGAAAAAGATTGGGCTACTTTTGGGGGGATTATAGCAGGGACTACCGCTTTATTGGCGCTGGATGAGCCTGCTGATGATTATTTCAGAGATCAGGCAGAAGATATTCCCGATGGAATAAAAGAAGTTGGTTTTCGCTTTGGAAAACCTCTGGTCAACTATGGATTAACAACCAGCGTGTATGCATTAGGGCTCATAACAAAAAATGAAAAAATCAGAAAAACAGGAGTTCTCTTGATTGCTTCGGCTACCGCCGGAGGGCTATTCCAGACGGTTAGTAAAACATTAGTTGGTCGTGCGCGACCTACTATGGATGAGGGGAATTTAAGTTTTCGGTTTTATTCTAGTGAGGCTGGTTATCATTCTTTTCCTTCGGGACACACCATTCTTTCATTTACAACAGCGTATGCCATTGGAAAACAATTCAAGAACCCATTTATAAAAGGAGGTATTTATGCCGTTGGACTAATTTCGCCTGTTTCTCGTTTGTGGGAAGGGGCACATTGGCTTACCGATGTAACTCTTGGTATTGCGATTAGTATAATCATGGTAGATGGAATAGATAACTATTTGAAGAAAAATGAACGCTACGCCTATAATAAAAAGGACAAAATAAAATGGAATCTTACCTTGGGGGCCGGACGAATAGGAGTAGTAGGTCGATTTTAACCCGGATTATCAATGTTGCTTAGTTTAAGGTAATTAATATCGAATGATGAAGTTTGAAGTCTGAAGACGGAAGTCCGAGGTCGGGAGTCGGATGTTGGGTGTGTGGTTAAAGTTTTACCTTATTTTGCAGTAGTTTCCCATTCGTCTATACAATACATTCAATTGGTCGATAAAAATTTTGCATTGATCTAATTCTTCTCATCATAGTGCTGTGTTTGCTATACTTTTATCACATGGTTTAAGTAAATACATTGTCATCAATACAAAACAGAGATATGAGCTTTTACTCATCTCTATAAAGTAGCAATTACATATTAGTTTTCGTTTAAATTACCCCTAACAATAACTATTGATCTCAAAGCCGAAGTACACAAGATTTATGACTGTAGTACTTCGGCTTTAGTCTTTTGGGTGTTTGAAGACAGAGGTCGGGAGTTTGAAGTCCGAAGAGGGAAGTCCGGGGTCCGAGGTCGGGAGTCGGATGTTGGGGGGTACATCAATAGTAGTCTGTAGAAGTTCTAATACATCTTGTTTTAATCAAATTCTTTTTGGTAATAGGTAGCTGCATCTTGTAGTAGTAGATCTAGGTATTTGTTTTCTGCTTCGAGTCGAGTTTCATCCCAGTTTAGATATTTAATAAGGTCTTCCTGAACTAGTTTTCTATATTGATGTATGCTATTGATATCAAAATAAAGCCTACCTGTTCTTCTTACAAAAAAATCCGCCAGACCATTGGTCATCTCATAGTGAACACTATACCAAAGTTCGGCTCTAATTAATCGATCGATCACTTCATCATTTGCAAAATAACTCACTTTATCAATAATAATATCTGCTTGTTTTCCATAAGTCGACACCAGATACCATCCATAATAAGGATCTTCTATTTTTAATTCTTTAAGTTGTTGTGCAACCTGATTCAAATATGCATTTACTTCTTCTGTATCTTTTAATGGTTCGCTGGTTAATGCTATTTTTTCGGTATACGATTTAGAAAATTTATTTCTTCGTTTATCGCTCATGGTTTTAAGCACAGTATCAATTACCCTTTGTGCCATTTTGCGATACCCCGTTAGTTTTCCGCCGGCTATAGAGATCAATCCTGTTTTTGACACAAATATCTCATCCTTTCTAGACAATTCTGAAGGATCTTTACCATCTTCATGAATCAACGGTCTTAGTCCAGCCCAATTAGACTCAATATCATCTTGTGTAAGTTTTAAATCGGCAAACATATGATTTACTGCATTTAGTAGATATGCTGCATCTTCCTGAGTGGCAACTACTCTATTTAGATTAGCGCTGTAATCTGTATCTGTTGTTCCTACATAGGTTGCTCTTCCTCTGGGGATAGCAAAAATCATTCTTCCGTCTGGTACATCAAAATAAATAGATTGAGTAAGTGGAAATCGTTCTCTAGAAAATACAAGATGTACTCCTTTTGTAAGGTGCAGGTGCTTATTATTCATAGAGTGATCTTTTTCTCTCAACAGATCTACCCACGGTCCTGCTGCCGAAACAAAATTTCTGGATCTAATGGTAAAACTTTCTTTTGTATTATGGTCTATGCATTGTAAGCTCCTAATTTTGTCATTTTCATCATAATTAAAAGAGGTCATCTCGCAATAGTTAATGCTATTAGCACCAAAAGAAGCTGCTTTCTTCAATAATTCTATAGTAAGTCGAGCATCATCAGTTCTATATTCTGCATAATACCCTCCTCCTGTAAGTCCTTCTTTACTAAGCAGGGGTTCTTTGTCTAATGTTTCCTGGGTACTTAGTATTTTTCGTTTGTCGTCTCCTTCAACATTAGCCAGGAAATCATATACTTTAAGCCCAATTGATGCCATTATTTTACCATAGGTACCTCCCTCAATAAGGGGGAGTAACATTTTTTCGGGAACTACCAAATGTGGAGCTATTTTATGAACCATTGCTCGTTCACTGCCTGATTCTTTTACCAAACCGATTTCCATCTGTTTTAGATACCTGAGTCCTCCATGGATAAGTTTTGTGGATTTATTGCTGGTTCCCGAGGCAAAATCATTTTTCTCAACCAAACATACTTTTAACCCTCGTGATGCTGCATCCAAGGCTATTCCTGCTCCCGTAACTCCTCCTCCGATTACAACAAGGTCATATTTTTTATTTTTGGCATTGCGCAACTGCGCTTTACGATCTAAGACCGAAAATCGAATAGGTCCTTCTTCTTTTACCGCAAGCATATTGGTATGTACTGTTTTGGTACGTTCTACAGCTTGTTGCCAGCCCATATACTTTCGACTTCTCTCATGTTCGGTGATTTCGGGCACAAATACCTTATCTACAGTTCTTATTTTTGGAATATCTTTCTTGGTCCAGATTCCTGCTTTGATCCCAGCCAAAAATGCAACCCCCATTGCGGTTACTTCTACCATCTTTGGGCGGTCTACATCTACATTAAGAATATCAGATTGAAACTGCATAAGGTAATCATTGGCAGATGCTCCCCCATCGACCTTGAGCTCTTTCATCTGTTTTTTACTATCTTCTACCATAGCTTCGAGCACATCGCGCGTTTGGTAGGCTATGGCTTCTATAGTAGCTTTAATGATTTCATTTTTGCCAGAGTCCAACGTAAGACCATATATTGCTCCTTTGGCTTGCATATCCCAGTGTGGCGCTCCTAATCCCGCAAAGGCAGGAACTACATACAGATCATTTGTAGAAATTGTAGATGTACAGATGGCTTCAGTTTCTGCTACATTATCAATTATGTTGAGTTTATCTCGTAACCATTGCACAGAGGCTCCTCCTACAAAAATACTGCCTTCTAATGCATATTTTATAGGTGTATCGGGAAGACTGCAGCATAAGGTTGTTACTAATCCATTTTGGGATTCATACGGTTTTTTACCTGTATTAAGTAGCATAAAACAACCTGTCCCATAGGTGTTTTTGGCAATTCCGGTTTTGTATCCTCCTTGTCCAAACAATGATGCCTGCTGATCTCCGGCAACTCCATAAATAGGGACTCTTTGTCCCTTATATTCTATGCTTCCAAAATCTGATGATGAGTATTGAACCTTTGGCAAAATGGATTTTGGAATATCCATGGCAGATAATAATGTTTCATCCCAATCCAAGTTAATGATGTTATATAGCATTGTTCTTGAAGCATTAGTATGATCTGTGAGGTGATATTTGCCTTTTGTAAACTTCCAAATTAACCAGGTATCTATGGTTCCGAATAACAAATCTCCTTTTAGAGCTTTGTCTCTGGCGCCTTCAACATTATCTAATATCCATTTTAACTTGGTTCCAGAAAAATAAGAATCAATTACTAATCCTGTATTTTTAGACACATATTCGCTTAATCCCTGCGCTTTTAAGTTTTCACATATTTTGGTCGTTCTTTTATCCAACCAAACAATTGCATTGTAAATAGGTTTACCGGTATTTTTATCCCAAACCACAGTAGTCTCTCGCTGATTTGTAATCCCAATCCCTGCTATTTCTTCGATAGAAACATTGGATTTTTCAATAACATCACTAAATACTTCTTCCTGATGGTTAAAAATCTCAATAGGGTCATGCTCTACCCATCCTGATTTTGGGTAATACTGAGTTAATTCTTTTTGAGAAATCCCGCAAATCTCTCCCAAATTATTAAAAATAATAGCCCTTGTACTCGTTGTTCCCTGATCAAATGAAATGATATACTTTTTTACCATATTTGAATATTTGTCTGTAATCCTTTTTCTTTTTGAAGTGGTGTTTATAGAAAAACGATAACCCTAGATTATGTATTAGGGTTAAACCAATAATATAGTTCAAAAAAGATAATCACACAAGATATCCTGTATTATAATAGTGTCATTTATTACAAAAATGAAATTGTTTTAATGAGTAGAATCTCTAAGGATCAAAGATGTTTTGACAACCTCTGTTTTTGTTTTATAGTTCTCAACAAAATTATCTAATTGATCAACTAGAATTTGAGCAGCTCTTGCTCCCAAATTCTCGGCATGCTGGGATACGGTTGTAAGTTTTGGATATGAATGTTTAGACAATAAACCATCTGTAAATCCAATAACCGAAATATCTTCAGGGATTTTATATCCTAACTTATTTGACATATTTATTGTGATTGCCGCGGCTGTTTCATCTAATCCCAGAACCGCATCAATATCATTATCTTTAAGAAATTGCTCTATCTCTTGTTCATTGTTATTAGAGTTCTTCACTGCCAGGTCTATTATAGAGTCTTTGACTAACAATTCTATTAAGGAAGCCTGATCATTAGCACCAATAGCTTCTCTTGCTCCTTCTAAACGTAGTTTTGCCACACTTAGATCCCCAATTGTTGTAATCACCGCTATCTTTTTACAACCTGTATCGATTAGATATTGCACCGCTGTTTTTGATGCTTGTTTATCATCTACAATCACCTTATCGCATTCTATCTCTTCTGTTACTCTATCAAACATTACAATAGGAACATTGTCTCTTTTTAGTTCTTTAAAATGTTCAAATTTGTTAAGCACCTGCGTTTCCTGACTTAGAGATACAATAAAACCATCAACGCTACTATAGTTTAACATCTCTACATATTCTACCTCTTTCTTATAAGATTCATTTGTAATGCAAGTCACAATCTTATATCCTTTTTCTGAGGCTTCTTGTTCGATACCATACAGAACCTTTGCAAAAAAATGATTCAGTATTTCTGGTAGTATGATTCCTATTGTTTTTGTTTTATTACTTTTTAAACTTACTGCCAGTGCATTTGGTTTATAATTATAAAAATCAGCAAGTTCATGCACTCTAATAATGGTCTTTTGACTAATTTCTGGATCGTTCTTTAATGATTTTGAAACTGTAGAAATAGAAAGATTTAATTCTCTGGCAAGTTGTTTAAGGGTTACTTTTTTCCTCATAGTTTCAATTTATACATCATATTTAATAGGAAGAACTGTAGAACTTCGGCGCCTAAATTAAGCTTTTTTCTTAATGTAGTATTAATATGTCGATCAGTTTGTAGTATTATTCCGATTTTTTTGTTAAAAAATCGACTTCTTTATTAATTAGCATTTTTTATCTTACCTATTCTTTTGTATCTAGAAATAAAATAATTTTATTGTAAGTATTAATATAATAATCACGACAGATGTCATGTCTGTAATCAAAACAAAAACTATATGTCAAAAACATATTATGACCCAGCTGACTTAAGAAAATTTGGAAAAATCACAGAATGGAGTGAAGAATTAGGCACTAAATTCTTTGACTACTACGGAAAAGTTTTTGAAGAAGGGGCATTGAGTGCACGCGAAAAATCATTAATAGCTCTTGCCGTTTCTCATGTAGTAAAATGCCCTTATTGTATTGATGCATACACCAAAGATGGATTACAGCGAGGTATAACAAAGGAAGAAATGATGGAGGCTGTACATGCTGGTGCTGCTATAGAAAGTGGAGCTACATTAGTACATGGTGTACAAATGATGAATAAATATGAAAAACTCTCGATGTAAGTTAATCATGAGTTTCCTTTCTATCAATGATTATCTACCATCCCTCTCAGGACAGACAAAATCAATAAAAACAGAAATTACTCACTCAAATTACATCAGCCCCAAAGAAGTATAACCCAAGAATAGAAGATGACAGAAGCCAAAAAAAAACAATCTTTACATAAACGCAATGATCAGCTTGCAAATGCCAATAGGCAGTTAGAGATTTTAAGTAATGGAATTTTTGCTAATGGTGAGCTTCCTAAGTTTGCCGATAAAATTGCAGAAATCGGTCATTCTCCTTTGCGTCCTAAAA
Organism: Aquimarina sediminis; assembly: GCF_002895435.1. GTDB lineage: Bacteria > Bacteroidota > Bacteroidia > Flavobacteriales > Flavobacteriaceae > Aquimarina > Aquimarina sediminis. The sequence continues at coordinate 988,300 of NZ_POYJ01000002.1, read as the reverse complement.
AACTGGAAATCCTACAAATCAATGTTGGATATATGTGTAATCAGGTCTGTGAACATTGCCATGTTGATGCAGGTCCTGATCGTAAGGAGATTATGACCAAAGAAACCATGCAGCAATGCCTAGAGGTTATCAAAAAAACGGGAGCTCATACTCTTGATTTAACAGGTGGAGCACCCGAAATGAACCCAAATTTTAGATGGTTTGTAGAAGAAGCCAGTAAAGCAGGGATTAAAGATTTTATTGTACGTAGTAATCTAACCATTATTAGAGCTAATAAAAAATACTACGATCTTCCAGATTTTTTTAAACAACACAATGTACATGTAGTATCATCGATGCCACATTGGACCAGAGGAAAAACCGATAAACAAAGAGGTAATGGTGTTTTTGACAAATCTATAAAAGCGCTTCAGGAATTAAATGATAGAGGGTATGGTATGCCCGGAAACAACCTTCGATTGGATTTGGTTTATAATCCTTCTGGGGCATTTTTACCGGGAGATCAAGCATCGATGGAAAAAGATTTTAAAAAAGCACTATTAGAAGATTTTGGAATTCAATTTCATAACCTATTTGCGATTACTAATTTACCCATTAGTAGGTTTCTGGATTACTTAATTGCCTCAGAAAACTATGAAGACTATATGTATGCTTTGGTCGATGCATATAATCCATCGGCAGTAGCAAATGTAATGTGCACTAATACTATTTCTGTAAGTTGGGATGGGTGGTTATATGACTGTGATTTCAACCAGATGCTCGGTCTTAAAGTAGCTAGTAAAGTGAAACATATAAGTGAGTATAATGAAGAATTACTTCAGAATAGAAATATTATTATCTCGCAACACTGCTATGGGTGTACTGCAGGAGCAGGAAGTAGTTGTCAAGGAACTGTAGCATAATACCATTCAGTCCTATGCACTATTTTACAATTTCAACACTACTATTCTTATCAATATTTACCAGGGCTCAGAATTCACTGGATGAATTACTGGATCAATACAATAACAAAAGTATTCCTTATATTTCAGTTTCGGCATTAAAAATCGTTCAGGATACAGTTGTGGTATTGGATGCTAGAGAAGAAAAAGAGTATAACATTAGCCATTTAAAAAATGCTATCCATGTAGGTTATGATCATTTTAAAATAGCATCAATAACACAGCAACACTTATCAAAGAACACCCATATAGTTGTTTATTGTAGTTTGGGAATTAGATCAGAAGATATCTCAGAAAAGCTACAGAAAGCCGGATATAAGAATGTTTATAATTTGTATGGAGGTATTTTTGAATGGAAAAACAAAGGTTATCCTGTATTAAACTCTAATGGTAAACTAACAAATGAAGTACATGCCTATTCTGAAGAATGGGGAAAATGGTTGCTTAAAGGAACAAAAATCTACTCGAATTGAAAGACAAAAATTTACTTCTAATCTTTACCCGAAACCCGGAATTGGGAAAATGCAAAACACGATTAGCCGCAACTATTGGGGATACGGCAGCTTTAGATATTTATAAGTTTCTATTACAACACACAGTAGGAATCACCAAAAATCTTACCGTAGATAAAGAAGTACATTATTCTGTAAAAGTGAGAGAAAATGATTTCTGGAATCCCGAAATTTATGATAAAAAACAACAAGTCGGTGATGATTTAGGGCAACGTATGGAGCATGCTTTTGCAACAGGATTTGCGAATGGATATCAAAATATAATTATCATAGGCAGTGATATGTATGATTTGAGTCAAAAAGACATCGAAAATGCATTTCTAGCATTAGAATCCCATGAATATGTAATTGGTCCTGCCGAAGATGGAGGGTATTACTTATTTGGAATGAAATCCTTAAATTCACAAGTTTTTAAAAATAAAACCTGGGGAACAGATACTGTTCTTCAAGACACATTAAAAAATATTAAAGACAACAACCTAAAATTACTGGAAGAACGCAATGATGTTGATTACTATGAAGATATTAAAGACATTGCCGTTTTCCAGAAATTTATAAGCTAACAAAATTATTATGATCAAATACATCGAAGAGACAACAGAATTCCTTCGGGAAAAAGGTTTTGAAAACCCTGAAATAGGAATTATTCTAGGAACTGGTCTAGGAAGATTAATTAATGAAATTGAAATTATTAAAGAGGTAAGCTACAATCATATTCCAAATTTCCCAACGGCTACTGTAGAGTTTCATAAAGGAAAATTAATTTATGGAAAATTAGAGGGTAAAAATGTTATGGTTATGCAAGGTCGTTTTCATCTATATGAAGGGTACACCCTTCAGGATGTAACCTACCCTGTTCGTATAATGCATAAACTAGGAATCAAAACCTTACTGGTTTCTAATGCCTCTGGAGCTATTAATCTCAATTTCAAAAAAGGAGAATTAATGCTTATCGATGATCATATCAACTTGCAAGGAGGATCTCCTCTGGCCTTTAAAGGTGTAGAGCAGTTAGGAAGTCGTTTTACAGATATGAGTGCCCCTTACAATCCTGATATTAATGCCAAGCTCCAATCTATTGCCAAAGATCATGACATTGATCTTCATAAAGGAGTGTATGCCTCTGTTGTCGGACCACAACTCGAAACCAGAGCAGAATATCGTTACCTCAAAATTATTGGAGCGGACGCAGTAGGAATGAGCACTGTGCCCGAAGTAATTGTAGCTAATCATTTAGACCTTCCTGTAGGAGCAGTATCTGTTTTGACCGATGAATGCGATCCTGATAATTTAAAACCAATCAACATTGATGAGATTATTGCAATGGCAGGAAAAGCAGAACCCAAGATGATATTACTATTCAAAGAACTTATTAAATCATTATAAGCCAGATGAAAGTTTTACCCATCCTTTTCGACAAAAGCAATTACAACCCAAAATAAGCTATATTCCTTTTCTAATTAGGAGAAACAAAAATTGATATATGAGTTATTTAAATACTACACACGACGTTTATAAAGAAGCAGCATTAACACCAGATATAGGATTATGCTGCACTACCAACCCAATTTGGGAACTACCCGGACTAAAGATCCCTAAAATCATGCAAGAAATGAATTATGGGTGTGGTAGCACTGTAAACGCACGTGATTTAACAAACTCTCCTAAAACACTATATGTTGGTGTTGGTGGTGGAATGGAATTATTACAATTCTCCTATTTTTCTCGTCAAAAAGGTGGTGTTATTGGAATTGATGTAGTAAATGAAATGCTAGAAGCTTCTCGCAAAAATTTTATCGAAGCCGAAGCTCAAAACGACTGGTTTAAAAGTGAGTTTGTTGATTTAAGACATGGAGATGCGCTTAACCTTCCGGTAGAAGATAATAGTATCGATGTTGCTGCTCAAAACTGTTTATTTAATATTTTTAAAGCAGATGATCTTAAAAAAGCAATTGAAGAAATGTACCGTGTGCTAAAACCACATGGGAGATTAGTAATGAGTGATCCTACTTGCGAACAACCTATGAATGATTCATTACGTAACGATGAGCGATTAAGAGCACTATGCTTGAGCGGAAGTTTACCTATTGCAGAATATGTAAAAGCATTAACCGATGTAGGATTTGGCACCATAGAGATTAGAGCACGCAAACCTTACCGAATTCTGGATCCAAAGCACTATAACACAGATGAACTTATTTATATCGAATCTATAGAAGTAGCGGCTATTAAAGATCCAATGCCAGAAGATGGTCCTTGTGTATTTACTGGAAAAGCAGCTATATATTTTGGAGATGAAGATTATTTTGATGATAAAAAAGGGCATGTTTTACTTAAAAACCAACCTATAGCGATATGTGATAAAACTGCCGGAGCTTTAGCCGGTTTAGGACGAAATGATATATTTATTAGTGAATCTACCTACCATTATGATGGAGGTGGATGCTGCTAAAACTAAGACTACCATATATTTAAGAAATCAAAAGCAAAAACATACCTTTGATTTCTTTTTTTACTTTATTCCGGTTACACTTTGAATTTACCGTGAAAAAAATCAAAGTGTAAATGGTATTACTTCACAAATTATGTAAGGTAGCTTTATACAACTCGTCAGATTATCGACAAATAATACTAAAACCTAATATAGATGATATTAATTATTCTTTTTATTGCCGCTTGTTTTTTAGCATATAGTAATGGTGCAAATGATAATTTTAAAGGTGTTGCCACCCTATTCGGAAGCGGAACCACTAGCTATAAAAAGGCAATAAATTGGGCTACAATAACTACATTCTCAGGTTCTATTGCCGCTATTTTTTTAGCAGAGGAATTGGTTAAAAATTTTTCGGGAAAAGGATTGGTTCCTGATGAGTTAATACAGATGCCCGTTTTTGCTATTTCTATTGCATTAGGGGCAGCATTTACAGTATTCATTGCCACAAAAATAGGAATGCCAATATCAACAACACATAGTCTTGTAGGTGCTCTTTTTGGAGCAGGAATAATGGCTATTGGAAATGAATTCAACTATGCTAAGCTTGGCAAAACATTTTTAATGCCTCTCATCGTAAGCCCATTAATGGCTGCAGTATTAAGTTTGCTTTTATACATTATTTTTAGGTATGTCAGGAAAAAATTAAATATCACAAAAAACAGTGGTATCTATATTGACAAAAAACAAGATCTCGAGACATTAGCCGTTTCGGCTCACGATATGACTTCAATAACCGCTACCAAAACGACTACCTCTGTAAGTCATACTGCCGTAGAAACCTATAATGGAAAATTACTAGGTATTAATGCACAAAAAATATTAGATAGTCTACATTACTTAAGTGCTGGGATTGTTAGTTTTGCACGAGGGCTTAATGATACTCCAAAAATTGTAGGTCTATTATTAATTATTAACACCCTGGATATTAAATGGGGGATGATTGCCGTTGCAATAACAATGGCTTTGGGAGGACTCATTAATGCAAAAAAGGTAGGTGTTATTATGAGTAAAAAAATTACACCTATGAATTCTGGACAAGGGTTCACCGCAAATATGATAACAGGATTATTAGTTACAACAGCTAGTATTCATGGATTACCCGTTTCTACAACTCATGTGTCTGTAGGTTCTATTTTTGGTATAGGATCTGTAACCAAAAAGGCAGATCCTAAGATGATTTCCAAAATACTACTATCATGGGTACTTACACTACCCACAGCAGCTATTGCAAGTGGGTTATTATTTAAACTTCTTGAAAATATTGTATGATTACAATCATTTCTTTCATATTGAAGACCGTATAAAGCCATTTTCTTACAAAAAGTTAAATTCTATACTTTTGTAAATTGGATAACAAAAAATAAAGTTAAACTCTTGACTTTAAAAAGAGAAAAATAGTAGTTATAAACTATAATCTTATTGTTATTCTTATTTTTACTTTTGTGGAAAAGTACATCGAAATTATAAAAAACTCGTACTTGGGGTATTGGAACTACCTTAAGAATGAGATTTTATTTCAAAGCAATTGGGACAACTATTTTTATGGACTAATTATTGTCTCTCTTGTGGTATGGATATTAGAAATTCTAATACCATGGAGAAAAAACCAAGCTCGATTTCGTAGAGATTTCTGGTTGGATGCTTTTTATATGTTTTTTAACTTCTTTTTACTAAATCTAATTGTTTTAATTGCCCTCTCTAATACTACTGAGGCTTTTCTAAATGACACTTTAAAGATTATTGGGCTAAACCTTTCGGATATTCAACTTTTTGATATCGATCTTCTCCCAAAGGCACTAGGATTGTTAATTTTCTTTCTTGTAAGTGATTTTACACAATGGAATACGCATCGTTTACTCCATCGTATTCCTTTTTTATGGAACTTTCATAAGGTACATCATTCTGTAAAAGAGATGGGGTTTTCTGCTCACTTAAGATACCATTGGATGGAGCCCGTGATATATAAATCATTGCTTTATCTCCCCATCGCCATTATTGGAGGGTTTGATGCACAAGATGTAGCAATTGTACATTTCTTTGCGTTGACTATTGGACATCTTAATCATGCTAATCTAGGCTGGGATTATGGACTATTAAAATATATATTCAACAATCCCAAAATGCATATTTGGCATCATGCTAGAAATTTACCCCCACATGTAAAGTATGGCGTAAATTTTGGTATTACTTTAAGTATCTGGGATTATATCTTTAAGACCAATCACATACCAAAAGATGGAAAAGATATCGAGCTCGGTTTTGAAGGTGATGAATATTTCCCCAAGGATTTTATCCAACAGGAGATATACCCTATTAAATTAAAAAAATAGTATTACAACACAATCAACCTAATGAAGGTATACCTTACATAATTTTGATTTTTTACAAAAAAGACCTCTAAATAAGAAAAAAATATGAGAAGCTTATTTTTAATTATATCAATCAGTTTATTACTTGGTTGTGGAGGGAGCAAAAAGGTAATTCAAGAAGCCTCAGACTCTACTCTTCCTACAAGTATAGAAACAATTGAAGAAAGAAATAAAGCTCCTAAAGTAATCGTTCCTGTAGAAGAAAAAACTCCTGATACTACTATCGAAAAAATAGAACCTAAAGTAGAAAAAGTATCAATCAGTAATAAAAACGAAAAAACAAACATAGAAATATTCGATCATCAATTGTGGAATAGTTTACTACAAAAACATGTTTCTGATAAAGGTATTGTAAACTATAAAGGTTTTAAAAAAGATCGTCAAGAATTAAAGGCATATCTAGATAAATTAAGTAAAAATATCCCCAAAAAGGACTGGACTAAATCTGATAAACTAGCCTATTGGATAAATCTTTATAATGCTTTTACTATTCAATTAATCATCAATAATTACCCTTTAAAAAGTATTAAAGACATTAAAGCACCATGGGATTTTCGTTTTATCAAATTAGAGACCAAGTGGTATACACTTAATGATATAGAACATAGGATATTAAGAAAAATGGGGGACCCTAGAATACATTTTGGGATTAATTGTGCTTCTTTTTCTTGTCCTCTGTTATTAAACAAGGCATTTACTTCACAAAATGTTGATTCAGAATTAGAGAAATTGACAGTTAATTTTATAAATGATCCTATACGAAATGTTATCACAGAAAATAGTGTGCAACTTTCTAAGATATTTACCTGGTTTGCAAAAGATTTTAGGACGGATGGATCTTTAATTAACTTCCTAAACAAATACTCAAAAGTTACTATAAAGGATAATGCAAAAAGAAGTTTTAAAAAATATAATTGGGATTTAAATGAGTAATAAAACCATTCAGAAATTCTCTGACGTTTTTTCTATATTTCTTTTACTTGCAAAGGATATTTTTTTCCAATAAAAAAGTTAAAATTAACTAAAAAAACACCTTTCTCGATTATCTATTTGGCAAGGAACACCTTTCTTCAAAAAAAAACACTTATTTACCTGAAAAACAAAAATTTACACATTATCCAAAACCCTATCCAAGTTAAAAATATTTATGTTTTTTGTCGCCAAATTCATTTTCACAAAACAATAAAAATTTAGTTTTAAATGTAAGTTCAATTCTTAATTCTCTACTAAAAACCTAGATTTTGGATTATCAATATTTGTAAAAACAAATATCTAAAACTATCCAAATATTATAGTAATCAGTTTAAAAAATTATAGAGATGAAAGCTCCAAAATTTATATTAATATCAGCATTTATATTATTTATTAGTCAAGTACAATCGCAGAACACTTTTGATCACAGTACCTGGGATCAAGCTCTTTTATTAAGCGTCTCTGAAGAAGGAAAAGTAGATTACAACGGATTTATGAGAGATAGTTCCTTGCTTTATAAATATTTTACAGAACTCTCTGAGAATCCTCCCAAAGAAAACTGGACCCGAGAAGAAAAGCTAGCCTATTGGATAAATGCCTATAACGCGTATACTATTAAGCTTGTTATAGATAGTTATCCTATTAACAGTATAAAAGATCTTGAAGATCCCTGGGGTAAAAAATTCTTTAAAATCAGTGGCGAGTGGTATAGCTTGGGGGATCTTGAACATAAAATCCTAAGGAAATTTGGAGACCCTAGAATTCACTTTGCTATTAATTGCGCTTCTTTTTCTTGTCCCGTGGTTTGGAATAGAGCCTATACAGGTGATAACGTTCAGAATGCGTTAGATCAACAAACCAAAAAGTTTATCAATGATCCAACACGAAATACAATCACAGATAAAGAGGTTAATGTCTCAAAAATATTTACCTGGTACAAAAAAGATTTTAAAGTAAATGGAGGAGATGTTAAGGATTTTATTAATCGCTACGCCGCTGTAAAAATAGAAAAGCAACCAAAAAAAGGGTACAAAGAATATGATTGGAGTCTAAATGAGTAAATTTACTATCTAATCGAATTCCTTACAAAATTGAAAATATCAATCATCATCCCCATCATTAATGAAGCCGAAATTATAGATAAGCTAATTTCGAGCTTGATACATAACTTGTACTCCAAAAATAATATAAAGGAGATTATTATTGTTGATGGAGGTAGTAAAGATGGTTCTCAAGATCTTGTAAACACGATTGCAGAAGGCAAAGAAATTGCCATTAAACTTATTCCTTCAGAAAAAGGTAGAGCTAAACAATTAAATACGGGTGCAGCGATCGCAAAAGGTGAAATTTTATACTTTCTGCATGCAGATTCTTTTCCTCCAGAACATTATGACCTCTTTATAATTAAAGAGGTCGAAAAAGAAAATAATGCCGGATGTTTTAGAATGAAATTTGACTCTACTCATTGGTGGCTTCGTTTTCTTGGATGGTTAACACAATTTAAAAGTAAAAAATGTCGTGGAGGAGATCAAAGTCAATTTATAACAACCACACTTTTTAAAGAAATTAATGGGTATGATGAATCCTATATTGTTTATGAAGATAATGATTTGGTAGATCGTCTCTTTGCAATCAATCAGTTTGTAATCATCCCAGAATATGTAATTACCTCTGCCAGAAGGTATGAAGAGATTGGCGTATGGCGCTTACAATATCATTTTTTAAATATTCATATGAGAAAATGGATGGGCGCCTCTTCAGAAGATTTATATCGCTATTATAAAGAGAAAGTCGTATCATAATATGACCGAAAATCACTACTTTTAGTAAAAAGTTGTATTTATAAATCCTGATTAAGGTGATTTTTGTTTATTATGAAAGTTGTACCTCAACTATTTTACAAACATCCGGAAATAGAAAAAATCCTTGTAGACGGGCTCTCTTGCGTAATCCAAAAAACTGTACAATATACCGATTTTCAAAACCAGCGTTACCTTGCTTCACATGCTATAACTTTGGTATTAAATGGTGCTCTACGTGTAGAAACTCCTGAAGGAGAGATTACTTTGGTAAACAAAAATCAAATGGTTTTACTACCTAAAGGGATGTATGTCATATCAGATATTATTCCTAAAAACAAAGAATTTGAAGCAATAGTTTTCTTTTTTGACTCCGAAATCACAGATGAGTTTTTAATGAGTTTTGAAACCTCACAGCATACATATCCTTCAACTTTTTTGCTAATAGAATATGAACAAAACCTCAAATTGTATATCGATACTCTTATTACGCTATATCGGGGGAAACATCAAAATCAGTTTACAAAAACCAAGTTATTAGAACTTTTACACCTCATTAGTATATCGAAAAAAGGAACCGAATTTGTTCATAAACTGCAATCCATAAAAAACAGAGAACGAAAAAACATTAAGGTTTTTATGTCTGAAAACTTTGATAAGCCCTTGGACATAGAAGATTATGCATATCTAACCGGTAGAAGTATTTCTACTTTTAGAAGAGATTTTAAGTCTAAATTTAATATTTCGCCAAAGAAATGGTTAATCGAAAAACGACTTCTACGAGCTGCCCAACTGCTTAAAGAAAAAGACGATTCTATTACCAATATAGCTCTATTAGTTGGCTATGAAAACACTTCACATTTTATCAAAGCATTTCAAAAAAAATTTAAAATCTCTCCTAAACAATTTCAAATACGTCATAGAAAAGATCTTCTTATATAATTTTTGACCGAAAAACACGATTTTTCTACTTTTTGAAAGTTTTCCCTTCCTTACTTCAAAGACATTTGTCTCCAAACCTAAAACATTTACAAATGAAAAAAATAGGATTTATTGGACTCGGTATCATGGGAAGCCGCATGGCTGCTAATCTACAAAAAACAGGATATAAACTTATTATATACAACAGAACCAAAGCCAAAGGGAGTTTTCTACTCGAGAAAGGTGCAATCTTGGGTAATTCTCCCAAAGAAGTAGCACAAAACTGTGACATTGTGATCACCATGCTTTCTACTCCAGAAGTCGTTAAAGAGATCGCAACAGGAAAATCTGGATTATTACATGGAATGAAAAAAGATCAACTCTGGATTAACTCTAGTACTGTTAATCCTTCTTTTGCCAAAGAGATGCATCAAAAATCAATGGAGTATCAAATTAGATATATTGATGCTCCTGTGGCAGGCACAAAAGGTCCTGCAGAAAGCGGAGAGCTATTATTTCTTACCGGAGGGAATCATAAGGATCTGGAAGAAGCTTCTCCTCTTTTTGATATCATGGGTAAAAAAACAATACACCTTGGTGAAATAGGAAAAGGAGCAGCAATGAAAATGTTGATTAATCAGTTATTGGGGCAATCTATGGTGGCTTTTGCCGAAGCATTGACCATGGGAGAAGCAATGGGAATACAAAAAGAAAAACTATTTAACATCTTACTTAGCTCCCCGGTAGTAGCTCCTGTGATGTCTATCATACGACCAAAACTGGAAAATGATACTTACGAAGCTCATTTTCCATTAAAATGGATACAAAAAGATTTACATCTATCCAGTATTTCTGCCTACGAAAATGGTGTAGCTACACCCAACCTGAATGTCACCAAAGAAATCTTTGCTCAAGCAAAACAACATGGATTAGGTGATTTGGATTTTTCAGCTATTTACAAATTTTTAAAACATAAAAAATAAAATATTATGCAGTTATTAAGAATAGATGCCAGTTCGAGAATAGAAAATTCTGATAGTAGAGCGATTGCAGATCAGTTTCAACAACAATGGAAAAATTCACATCCAAATGGTATTGTTATTACCCGGGATATCATCAAAACTCCTATCCCTCATCTTCACCAAAAAACCATTGAAGGGTTTTACAGCGCTCAAAAAAACTTAACTTCTGAACAAATTGAAGCTACAGCATTATCAGACACTTTAATCTCTGAACTAAAAAATACTGATGTACTACTACTAAGTACGCCTATGTACAATTTTGGGGTTCCTTCTGCTTTAAAAGCCTGGATAGACCACATTAGCCGGATTAATAAAACTTTTAGAGTTAGCGATGAAGGTAGTTTTATTGGGATGTTAGAAAACATAAAAGCCTACATCATCATAACCGCAGGAGCAGTATATACTTCAGACGAGATGAAAGCTTTAGATTTTGTAAACCCTTATTTACGGGCTATTTTGGGTTTGATCGGCATTACAGACATCACCTTTCTTTCTCTCGAAGGAACCACAATGGATCCTAATACTTATGAAATAATGAAAGAAAAAGCTTTACAAACAATTGCAACTATATAAAAAAGATTAGTTGAACTCATCCAGGTTTTTTGATGTTGCTGGTAGTGGTATAATTTATATCCAAAACTGGATTAAAAAGCCTGGATGAGTTTAGTAATATAATACTTTATCTAATATTGTTTTTCTTCAAAAAATCAAGAATATATTTTGCAATCTCATCACCTTTTTCTTCTAGTGCAAAATGTCCTGTATCCAATAAATGGAATTCTATATTTTTTACATCTTTTTTATAAGGATAAGCACCTTCAGCAGGAAAAATAGAATCGTTTTTCCCCCATACAATTAGTGTTGGTGGCTGATGATCCCTCAAGTATTTTTGCCATTTAGGATACAAAGGAATATTGGTTCTATAGTCATAAAACATAGCCAATTGAATCTCGTTATTTTCCTTACGAGTTAAATGTTGTAAGTCGATTTCCCAATTATCAGGACTAATCCTATTTGTATCCTTAACCCCATGAGTGTATTGCCATTTTAAACCATCTATGCTATGAAAACCTTCTAAAGCCTTACCGTTTTTAATAGATGGGTTCTTCCAATACGTTTTTAAAGGGTTCCAAAAATCTCTAATTCCTTCGTCATAAGCATTCCCATTTTGAATAATTAATGACTCAATTTTATTTGGGTATTTGGAAGCAATCCTAAATCCCACAGGAGCACCATAATCCATAAGATATATACTAAATCTGTTTATTTCTAATGTATCCAAAAAACCCTCCACTATTGTAGCCATATTATCAAAAGTATACTCAAACTCAGACATCGCAGGTTGCTCGGATCTTCCATATCCGGGATAATCTGGTGCTAAAATGTAATAATCGTCCGCCAGATCTACTATCAAGTTTCTAAACATATGTGATGAGGTAGGGTATCCATGGAGTAAAAGGATGGTAGGTTTGTTTTTAGACCCCGCTTCTCTATAAAATATTTCTAATCCATTTACTTCTACTGTTTTATATTTTGTAGATGTTCTCAAAATTATATTCTCGTCATTTACTGTCTCTGCAAGGTTTGCAAATGTATTTGTCGTTGTGGTTATACTCGTTAGTATAACAATGATTAACGTCATTTTTTGTATTCTCATGATTGTAATTTTTATTATTCGACTATTTATTACCGAACGTTCGGTAAATTTAATATTTAAAAAAATAGATTAATTATTATATAGGTTCTTTATACTTTCTAATGTTGATATAAATATGGTAGTATCAGACATAACGTTTGATACTACCAAACTTCCTTGTATTTTTATCAAAGTCTCTTTTGCTTTTGCCTCAGCCTCCTGTTTATCAAATCCAAAATCTATTCCTAGTTTCGTGAAATTGCTTATCCAGTTGTTCATTTCTTCTTTAATTTCTTTTCCAAAAATCTGCATACCGGCTTCCATTGATAAAGCTCTTAGAATACAAGTTTCTCTGCCTTTATCATACAAGTCACTTATCTTGGATAAGCTTTGTTCTAATCGTTCTGATACGGGAATATTTTCATCATTTAATATTCTATAAAGGTTTTCTTGTAGCCATTCTGAAGAAAAGGACAGAACGGCTAATCCAATTTCTTTTTTACCTTCAGGAAATCGATGATATAGACTTGCTTTTTTGAGACCAGTACTTTCTGCCAATTCATTAAGGCTTGCTCCTTCATATCCTTTTTCTCTAAAAACTCTATTAAGTCCCTCAATTAATTGCTTTTCTTCTACTTTAACTGGTCTCATAATGATTTCTAAATATATTTTCTCGTTTCTTCCTTTATTGGTGTATCGTTAATGCTTGCATATCTCTTTTTCATTAAACCGTTTGCGTTAAACTCCCACATCTCGTTCCCATATGCTCTATGATAATCTCCCCTTTCATCTTTATATTCATACTCAAATCTTACTGCTATACGATTATCAGAATGCGCCCAATACTCCTTCTTCAATTTGTAGTCATGTTCATTGTTCCACTTATCGGTTAAAAACTCAACAATTTGATCTCTTCCTGTCAAGAATTGATCTCTATTTCTCCATTCACTATCTATAGTGTATGCTTTACTGACTTTTTTTGCATCTCTACTGTTCCAGGCATCTTCTGCCATTTGTACTTTCTGTTTTGCCGTTTCTTCAGAAAACGGAGGTAAAGGAAACTTTTTTTCCATAATAATTCAAATTTTAGCAACTATTGTTTTTAGTAATTAAATCTGTTTCGTTTTTTTCTTAAACATTAATTATAGAACAAATATACAATCAAATAGTTTTTTACCAAACGTTCGGTAAATAATTAACTTATATTTAACCAATAGTATTTTAGATAAAAACAAAGCTCTCAAAAATATTGACCGATCCCAAATACAAATCCATTAGTAGCATCATCGGTAACACCATATCCATAATCAATTCTAAAAATGGCATTAAATATTTTTTTGTGCATAAAACGTAGTCCTACCCCGGGATATAATCTAAAGTTTTGAGAATCTCCAAAATCTCCAAAATCTCCTCCTGGATTACGCCAACTTCCACCATCTACAAAAAGGTTACTTTGTAGTACAAACCAATCTTTTTCATATAATGTATGCCTATATTCTGTATTCAAAACAATGACTCCCGTTCCTCTATCAATTGTATTACCAACTCCTCTAATATTTAAGTTATTGTCTACCGCAAATGGAGCAAATGGAGAATTATCATTTGTTGCCAATCCCAACCGTAATCTCGAAGCCCAATTGCCCTTCTTACCAATTCTATGATAGTACAAAAAGTCATTCCACCCGATTAAAAAGTCCGGTAATACATTTTCGGTACTAATCACATATTGAAAATTGGCAATACTCCTAAAACCAGAAACATATTGATACTCATAATCAAGGTTATCATACTCATAAATTAGTTTATACAGCAACTTATTTACATTAAAATCCTGAGGTATTCCTTCTCCTGTTGCTCCTCTCTTATAGGTATAATCTTCATTAAAATAATTAACACCTAACTCTACTCTATTCTTGAAATCAAATTGGTATAACCCCAACACCTCATATGAGGTGTTGTTATATTTGTAATCTGCTATACCACTTTCTAGAAACACTGGCTCTTCGGTGGTAAGATTGCTGTAATTAAGTGCCAATCCAAGCTTTTTCCCAAACAAAAAAGGAGCTCTAAAATTTGCTCCGTACGAACTATAAATATCATCTTGATAGATTGCTCCCAGAGTAATATTTCTACCAAATAAATTAAACTCATAAAGCCCTAATCTAAAGGCAAATTCATCATTATTAGTAGTATAAACATTAGCACTGGGAATAATTGTAAAATTTTCTTCTATGTTGTAGAAAACATTATATTCATTTGCCTCTTCAGCTTTAAACACCTGATAATACGCATTGGCTACAGATGGAAGTCTTTTTATTTTCTTAATATCTCCATCCAAAACTAAAGAATCCAGAGTTTCCCCAATTCTTACATGAGCAATTTTCTTTATAAAAGATGCTTTGGTTTTTTTGTTTCCCTGCACCATAATATTTGCCACCCTTGCTTGTTGCGCAATTCCTACAACGGAAAAAAAACATATTATATATACTATTAGATTTTTCATAATCTTATGGCTCAAAGCTTTTTTCTATAAATAAATTCACCCAATTGTCCTCACTTACTCCCATCAAAGTAAAATTGTAAGAATCTTTTGGGTTTAATTGTGGAGGTGTTTGTTCTGTTATATTTAAAACTACATTATCCAGTTTATAATACTGAAATCGTTTTTCGAAAGTATACGTCCCAGAAAGTAATTCATTTCTCTCATCCGAAATCACTTCAAAGTAAATTTTATTTTCTTTAAAAACTCCATCATCCCAGATAAAAACAGGCATTTGTTCTTCAGATAAATCAATCATAACTGTATTCACAAATTCTGTAGGCTTAGTACGATGCTTTAATCGAATTGGATTTGATAAATGTAATTTATCATCTTCAAAAAAGGTAATAATCACCCATTTTTCATGAGTAGTTTTTTGTGTAAATTTCTTCAAATATCCATTAAAAAAATCTGTTGATTCTATAGGTACTCGAGTATAATTTTGATAGTCATCCTTATCGTCCTCAATACTTGATGTCTCATAATATCGTATATCGGTGGCTCCGGTTCTGGGATACACATAAGTAGTCACCTTATCATCACTCTCTTTTGTAGCCGAAGCACAAGCAATTACATTATCAATTTCTACAGAGTTTGCAGCTATCAGAGATGCCAAAGAATCAGATGGTGTTATAATCTCTGTACCCTTTGTATCGCAAGAAAGCAAACAAAAGATCAAAACAATAGATTCTATGTATTTAACTCTTATCATTTTTATAAAATGATCGTATTACATCCTCTGCTGGTTTATTTTGTATGGTAAACCTATTATTTTTTTCTCCTCCTACTTCGTTATGATTATGATACCATTTCCAAAGGAATCCTCCTGCAAACCAGGGTTCATTCCAGAACTCCAGATATAAAGCTGTCAATGCATTATTCTGTCCCTGTAAGTTCACATTACCTTCTAAACGATTAGAATCCCAGGGTTCCTTACCTGTAAAATGAACACTACGATATCCATATTCTGTAAATAAAACTGGCTTCTTCACTTTAGTTTGCAATACTATAATATTGTTTTTATGTTTTTGCCATCCTTTCCTGAGTTCATCTACCGTAGGTGTTTTACTTTGTGAAACGGGGAAATATGCATCAATCCCAATATAATCCAATTGATCCCAAAACGGTGCTTTATCAAATTGATCCCAGTTCTCAGCATAAGTAAGCTTTCCTCTGTAAACTGTTCTTATTTTGGTTATTAATTGATTCCAGAACTTGCTTCTTTTTTGCACAAACGTATGCAATTCGGTACCTATACATAATACCGGAACTTTCATTTCTTCTGCCAGTTCTGCATATAGCATAATAAATTTTTGATATGATTTTTCAAGCGTTTCCCAATCTTCTTCAGACTTCATATTTATATTTCCTGTAAACTCTCCTCTCCAAACCCAAATCTGCGGCTTAAGCATTACCTTAATTCCTTCTTCATTTAATAATTCTATAGTTTTTTTCGCGCCTTCTCTACGCTCTCCCCACCACTGTCTTTCTATATTAAAAACTACTGTTGGTGTTTCTAAACTCTTTACAAAACCAAAAGGCATCACTGCCGCCCAATTTGCATTTACTTTTACAACAGGAGTAATTTCTGTGGAAGTAATTTCTTGTGGAGAGCCTACAAAGCTAACTCCGTTGATCTTGGAATCTTGCCCAGAACAAGTACAAAAAACAAAGGGTAACAGCAGTAAAAAAACCTTTTTCATTTTATTTTTTTACTGCTGAAAATACGATTTTATTAGAATACCGCTCTTAATCCTATATTAAAAGTTTCTCCCAAACCTGTATTACTACCATCCACAAAATTAGTGTATAAGGCTTCGAGATTTAATTGTTTTGTCAATTGATATTTGGCGCCTCCTCCTAATGCTGTAAAATTCTGATCAAAGTCATTACCTAAATCAATAAGCTCAGAGTGTTGTGCCAAAGCAAGGATAGTAAATTTAGAACTTGGGAAATAACTAAAGAATACTCCTGGTGTAAGCCTAAGGCTATTATTGGCAAAACTATCTTCTTCTTTTCCAAAATTAAATTCAGAATTTAACTCTCCAAAAATTTGAAATTTATTACCTGGAAATGTATAATCATAGAAAAACCTATTTTGCCAGATAAACCCATTTTGATCGAGAAAAACTCCATTTTCAGATTCGTTATCCACTAAAGGGATAAAAAATGAACTTTGAATCGAGAAGTTATTTACATTTTCAAAGGGAACAAATTTTACAGAAGGCGCTATAGAAGTAAGTCCGGATCTTGCAGAGTTACTTTCTCCATCAAACTTAAAAACATCGAGTGCATCTCTATCTCCAACAACATTTGATCTTAACTCCAGGATAAGTCCAACATTCCATCTTTTGTTGTTTCCGACCCCTGTATACCCTTCTAAGGTAGATGTAAAAAAGGTTTGTCTGGGCTCTTTACCATCACTAAAAGTACTTTCGGTTTGAGTATATAGATTATTAAACCATTTGATATCAAACTGCCCTTTTCCGATCAACTTAGAAGGCGTTAACGTTTGAATTACTGAGCCTCCCTGATCTTGATCTCCATCTTGAGCTAATCCAATAGTCAGGATAAAAAAACTTAATGTTGCTAATACTATTTTTTTTGTTTTCATTTTTACGGTTTTTACTTGCATACGTTTTCTGTCAAAGCTGCCTTATATAAGTACACTTTGATAAAAATTTATTATTTACTATTAATTATTATTTAAAAGCTAGGATTATTTAACATGGTTCAAGCTCCAGTCATAAGGATAATAGGATACTTTGGCTCCTGTAGGGATTTTCTCTTCTCTATACTTATTTACATAATCTATTTCGGATCCATCATGTGTAAAATCTCCTTTGTACCATTCGAATATTTGAGATAGTTGTACTTTTTTCCCTTTTACTCTTATAAAGTTGGGATTATTAAGAGCCTTAACTGTTTGGCGTTGTAATTGTTTTTCTAAGGTTACGGGCTTATATGCCGAAGCTATAATGGGTGGGCATCCCAGACCAGCACATACTAATACAAAATGAAAACGAGCTTCTTTAGGAAAATTCTTACGAAGAAGCTTATTCTCTATATCATTAAGTGTCGTTTTTTTTCCTCCTACAGTATATGTTGTTTTATCAAAGAATCCTTTAATATTAATAGGTGATTTAACAGGGTATCTGTTAACTATCCCTTTGATTACAGCCAAATTGTATGCATTGATATAAAAAGCCTTATACGTTTTGGGGTCGTTTGTGTCAACTTTTATTACTGCTGCCATATCCAATAATTTATCTAAAGAAGAAGTATCCTTTTTTATATTTTTATAATCTACTCTCCCATTTGATATATAGGTTTTAAAAAAGCTATCTGCCTGAGCAAAAAAATCTGCAGTGCTTTGCGAAAATCCATATTGAACAGAAAGTATAAATAGTAAGATTGTTATCTTTTTCATCTTTTACCTTTTTTATCAAGTATTCTATTAAAACTGAAACTTTATAATATTCTAGAAATGTTAATTTTACCTGGGTAATGGGCATTCAGTCGAATGGAAAACTATCAACTTACAAACAATTTTTGATTTTATTTAGATCTCTCCTTACACAATTCCTGGAAAGTAAATCATGTTCGATAAAGGGTTAAAATCCTTACATGAACTTTGATTTTTAGATTGATTCTAAATTAAACCAGCTTCTTAAGTTATTATATTTATAAACGACTTATTGACCGAAGTATTCACTTCATTATAAATAATGACAACCAACAAGTATATAATATATGGAACATATTGTAATTATCGGAAATGGAATCTCAGGAGTTACTGCTGCCAGGCATATTCGTAAGATGTCTGACAAAAGAATTACTATCGTTTCTGCAGAAACTGATTATTTCTTTTCTCGTACGGCGCTAATGTATATTTATATGGGTCATATGAAATTTGAACATACGCAACCTTATGAAAATTGGTTTTGGAAAAAGAATCGTATCGAACTTAAAAATGGTTTTGTTTCTAAAGTAGATCATCAAGCCAATACTCTTGTATTTGCTAATGGAGAAACCCTCGCATATGATAAACTCATAATTGCAGTAGGCTCTAAACCTAACAAATTTGGTTGGCCAGGTCAGGATCTCGATGGAGTAATGGGTATGTATCACAAACAGGATTTAGAAAATCTTGAAAAACATGCCCCAGACAATAAAGTATGTAAACGAGCTGTAATTGTTGGTGGGGGATTGATAGGAATAGAATTGGCAGAAATGCTCAATTCTCGTAATATTCCCGTTACATTTTTAGTGCGAGAAAATAGTTTTTGGGATGCGGTACTACCTGCTGGTGAGAGTGGAATGATCAACAGGCATATTCTTAATCACCATATAGATCTTAGATTAGGAGTAAATCTAAAAGAAATAATCGCAGACGATAATGGTAAAGTAAAATCTATTGTGGTTCAGGAAACCGGAGAGGTGATTGATTGTAATGTAGTAGGGTTAACACCTGGGGTATCGCCTAATGTAGATTTCTTAAAAGACTCGGGTATAGAATTAGGTCGAGGTGTAAAAGTAAATAGGTTTCTCGAAACCAATATACCTAATATTTATGCCATCGGTGATTGCGCAGAACAACACGAACCTATAGGAAATCGTCGACCAATAGAAGCTGTATGGTATACTGGTCGTATGATGGGTGAAACTCTTGCACAAACTATTTGTGGCAATAAAACCGAGTACAAGCCCGGGCATTGGTTTAATAGTGCCAAATTTCTTGATATAGAATATCAAACTTATGGATGGGTATTTGGCAAACCCAAAGAATACGAACAACAATTTCATTGGATTCATCAAGATGACACCAAATGTATTACAGTATCATACCATAAAGAATCAAGAGAATTTTTAGGAATAAATACGTTTGGAATACGAATGCGCCATGAAGTTTTTGATCGATGGCTCACCGAAAAAAGAGATGTTGACTATGTAATGCAACACTTACCAGAAGCCAATTTTGACCCAGAGTTCTATACCATTCATGAGCCTGACATTCTCTCAGCTTATAAAAAATCACTGTTTCAAACCGCGTAAATAATAAATTGATGATCTTTTAAATCTCCAATATTTTAAAGATCTGATTAAAAAATGTAAAATGAGTAATAAATTAGATCATAGCATGTCTCTTGCAAATCCTAATACCAAGGGTGTCTCAATACAACAAAAAATAGCTCTGGCAGTTGGGTTGATTGGGCTTTTTATTTTGGCACTCGCCATTTTTAATACTAATTTCCCGAATCAAGAAATATTTTTGACCTTGTCTTTGGTATTCATTACAGTAGGAACTATTCTATTTGCAAATGATATCTACCTCAAAAAATTGGAAGGTATTAAAAATGATGGTGTCTGGTTTAAATCCATCTCTTCGCGAGGTATTTTAGGGTGGCTTACCGGTGTAGGACTAACTGCCTTTTACATTGTACTATATTTTAAAGCCGAATTACTTGGATTAGGTACAAATGGAGAACCTAATACTGGTCTGGTTGCTTTGTTTGACCCTCTTAGTAGAATTTTAAGTGGTAACCCTGCCAGTCAATGGTTTGTATATGGAACCTTATACACTGTTGCCATCATAGCATTTGGGTATAAATTTATCCTTAAATATAGACACAATCGTTATCAGCAGATAAGAACGGTTTCAGTAATGTTCTTTCAACTTGGATTCGCATTTCTGATCCCAGAATTTATGGCTAGATTAAATACAAGCCCTGATTATAACCTACCCTATTATGATTTAAAAAGTGTATGGCCTCTTAACTATTATTTATTTGATAACTGGTCTATTGATGGATTGCTATCATCCCAAAACCTAGGTTTGGGAATGCTAATTTTTGGTATAGTATCCATATTCGTTATATCGCCTCTATTAACTTATAAATTTGGGAAAAGATGGTACTGCTCCTGGGTTTGCGGTTGTGGTGGATTGGCAGAAACTGCCGGAGATTCTTTCAGACAACTATCAAGTAAAAAAGTTAGTGCCTGGAGGATAGAACGTTGGTTAATCCATACCGTATTGGTATTCTCTGTTGTAATGACCACAGCAATGATATATACGTATCTAGGAAGTGATCCTAATAAATACTGGCTAACCAGAAGCACATTTCTTATCATCATTACTACTATACTGACCCTAGTCTTTTCTATTGTAATGATTTTTAAAAGAAAAGAATTAGGTAAAGATGCCAGATATGGTGCAATAGGATACTTTGTTGTTATCATCTCATTATTAGTGATGCACTACACTGGTACTACAACTGAAGTCTTTTTTGTTAAATCAGGAAGTCTTAGATCAGCTTATGGATTATACATCGGCTCTATATTTTCTGGTGTAATTGGCACAGGTTTTTACCCTATTTTGGGTAACCGCGCATGGTGTAGATTTGGTTGTCCTATGGCCGCAATTCTTGGGTTTCAACAGCGCTTATTTTCTAAATTTAGAATTACTACTAATGGTGGGCAATGTATCTCTTGTGGTAACTGCTCTACGTATTGCGAAATGGGAATAGATGTACGTTCCTATGCCCAAAAAGGAGAAAATATTGTACGCTCTAGTTGTGTAGGATGCGGGGTTTGTTCTGCCGTTTGCCCCAGAGGTGTGTTAAAATTAGAAAATGACACTCTAGATGGGCGAATTAACTCTAATGAAATTCTATTAGGAAATGATGTTGACCTAATGGATTTTGTAAACAAAAAGTAATCTTACCAAAATAATAGTCGACATAACTATTTAGTCTAAATGCCATATCCAATATCATTTTGGGTATGGCGTTTTTTATTAAAATTATTCTCAAAAATGTTAGTAACGCTACCTGCCTACGTCTAAGAGATAGTACATAAAATCATTATCATGATTCAAAAGTTATTTGTTCTTTTATTCTTCCTTTCCTTTTCTGGAAAGCAAATTATATCTACAAAAGCATACCACTATGAATACTATTCAAACGGCACTATCAAAGCACAGGGATGGAAACTGGGAGATAACAAAGTAGATTTTTGGTATTTTTATCACCCTACCGGAAAGGTTTCTAAAGAAGGACATTTCAAAAACAATCAGAAAAATGGATACTGGTATTTTCACTCTGAAAATGGTAAATTACTGAAAGAAGGACATTTTGTGAACGATAAAGCGGAGAAATGGTGGATTATTTACGATATTGCAGCCAAAATAACCAGAAAGTATCAATACAGAAATAATAAAAAAGAAGGATACTGTTTATTATATAAAAAGAATAAACTTTTTAAAGCCGAACGATATATCAATAATAAAAAAACCGGTGAATGGACCGATATCTTTAGTTTTAAAAGAGACAATCCTAATGCTTCCTTATAAATGCCTCCCATTATAAACGTTATCATACCTGCTTTTAACGAAGAAGATTCCATTGTACATGTAATCAAAGAGATTCCGGATATAGTATCCGAAATCATTGTCGTTAACAATAATTCAACAGATCGTACCGAAGAAGTTGCTAAAAATGCTGGTGCGACAGTTGTAAAAGAAGAACAAAAAGGGTATGGCTATGCCTGTCTGAAAGGAATGGAACACATAGCTAAAAAGGAAATAAAACCAGATATAATTGTGTTTTTAGATGGAGATTATAGTGATTATCCAGCAGAACTCACAAAGATAGTTGCTCCTATTATAGAAGATAATCTAGACATGGTAATTGGATCCCGAGTTAAGGAATTAAGAGAATCTGGCTCTATGACTATACCTCAAATTTTTGGAAATTGGCTAGCTACGGGGCTGATGAAACTTTTTTTTAGGGCAAATTTCACAGACCTAGGTCCTTTTAGAGCTATACGCTATGATAAACTACTAGCGCTCGGGATGGTAGATAAAACCTATGGTTGGACCGTAGAGATGCAGCTAAAAGTGTTAAAGAAACGTTATAACTACACAGAAGTACCCGTGCATTACAAAAAGAGAATTGGTGTCTCAAAAGTTTCAGGAACCATAAAAGGTGCTATATTTGCAGGCGTTAAGATTTTAAGTTGGATTTTTAAATATAGCTTTACGTAATGGATATTGCTATCATCATAACCTACACACTAGCTTTGCTAATTATATTTATGTATAGTTTGGCTCAGCTGAATTTACTTTTTAATTATCTGAAGTCTCGAAAGCAACCGGACAATTCTCCTACTTTTGATTTTTCAAAAACAGAAGAAATTCCTTATGTTACGGTTCAGTTACCTGTTTATAATGAACTATATGTAATGGATCGTTTATTGGATAATATTGCGGAACTCGATTATCCGAAAGATAAATTAGAGATTCAGGTGTTAGATGATTCTACTGATGAATCTGTTACCTCTACTGCTGATCATATCAAAAAGTTGCAACAAACAGGCTTAGATATAAAACATATTTGTCGTGAGGATCGAACTGGATTTAAAGCTGGCGCCTTAAAAGAAGGTCTCAAAATTGCCAAAGGTGAATTTATAGCTATTTTTGATGCCGATTTCCTTCCTGGAAAGAACTGGCTTCTACAAACCATTCCGTATTTCAAAGAACAAAATATTGGTGTGGTACAAACTCGATGGGGGCACATCAATAGAGATTATTCGATGCTTACCAAAATACAAGCTTTTGCTTTGGATTTTCATTTCACCATGGAACAGGTAGGACGTAACTATAAAGATCACTTTATTAATTTCAATGGTACTGCAGGTGTATGGAGAAAAACCTGTATTGAGGATGCTGGTAATTGGCAAGGAGATACCTTAACCGAAGATTTGGATTTAAGTTACAGGGCGCAATTAAAGAAATGGAAATTTAAATATCTGGAAGAAGTAGAAACCCCTGCTGAACTACCAGTAGTAATTAGCGCTGCGAGATCTCAACAATTTAGATGGAATAAAGGTGCTGCAGAAAACTTTCAGAAGTTATACTGGAATATGCTTAAAGACAAAACTGTATCTTTTAAGACTAAATTTCATAGCTTTTTCCACTTATTAAACAGTAGTATGTTTTTATTGGTATTACTGGTAGCAATACTAAGTGTTCCTGTAATGTATATCAAAAATAACAATCCATTGTTTAGCTGGTACTTTAATGTAATTGCATTCTTCGCAATGAGTACTGTTATATTTTTCTTTTGTTATTGGCATACTTTTAAAAAGATTCATGGCAAAGGGTTTTGGAATTTTATGGAATATGTAAAAATGTTCTTCACCTTTTTCTCTATTGCGATGGGCTTCTCTGTACATAACTCTATGGCAGTTCTAGAAGGACACTTTGGGAAGAAAAGTGAATTTGTACGTACCCCAAAGTTTAATATAAACACACTAAAGGACTCCTGGAAAGGCAACAAATATGTAAACAAAAATATTTCTGGAAATACCGTAATTGAGGCAATGCTCATGGGATACTTTGGCTTTGCTTTATATAGCGCTTTTAAACTCCAGGATTTTGGACTCTTTATATTTCACATTATGTTGTTTCTAGGTTTTGGATTTGTATTTTTTAAATCTATAACTTCAAAGTTATAATGCTTAAGCAATGGAAATATAATAAATTTTCTATACTCCTTATTTTTACTGCGATTCTTTTTTATTGGAGTTTCGCTTACCAATTAGAACGTACTGATTTTATTAAAATGATCGGTCTTTGGACTGCTTTATTTTTAGTCTCTTATAAAATCATTCAACTCAATCCTAATAACTGGAAGCTTCTGGCTATTGCCGCGCTATTGTTTCGTGTAGTTTTTTTAATCGCAACCCCTAATCTTTCGCAAGATTTCTATAGATTTATTTGGGATGGACGTATGCTTCTTGAAGGTTTTAATCCTTATCTCTCACTTCCTGAGGTCTGGATATCACAAGGAAATGCTACAATAGCACAGGCTCAGGAATTGTATAATGGCATGGGTAAACTTAATGGAAGTCACTATACCAATTACCCACCAATAAGCCAATTTTGTTATTTTATTGCTGCCTTATTTGCTAGTAAAAGTATTCTGGGTTCTGCAATAGTATTTAGAATACTCATTATCTTGGCAGATATTGGTACTTTTTTCTTCGGAAGAAGATTATTACAATCTTTCAATCTTCCTGAAAAAAGAATCTTTTGGTACATTTTAAACCCTTTTATCATTATAGAGTTAACAGGGAACCTTCATTTTGAAGCCATAATGGTGTTTTTTATCGTCTGGTCATTATATCTTTTACAAAAAAGATATTGGTATTGGGCTGCAATCATTTTAGGGCTTTCTGTTTCTGTAAAACTTATTCCTTTGTTATTCTTACCCCTGTTTTTTCAAAAGTTTGTTCTTCAAGAAGAAAAAGGCTTTGACAAACGTAGTGTAAGGTTAGGATTACTGCAACTCACAGGGTTTTATAGTATAGTCATTTGTACTGTCTTTTTAACATTTGCGCCTTTTCTATCAGTAGAGTTCTTAAATAATTTCAGTAAAACAATTAGTCTGTGGTTTCAAAATTTTGAATTTAATGCAAGTATCTTTTTTATTATTCGCTGGATAGGCTATCAAATCGTGGGCTGGAATGTTATTGAAACCGCAGGTAAGATTTTACCTTTAATAGTAATTGCAATTCTTTTAGGTCTGTCTTTTATTAGAAATAACGAAAAAACACCACAACTCATTGCAGGTATGCTTTTGGGTATCTCTGGATATTACTTCCTATCAACAACTGTACACCCCTGGTATATTGCTGTACCACTATCTCTCTGTATATTTACTAATTACAAATTCCCAATTGCCTGGTCTTTTATGATCATTTTTAGCTATACAGCATATATCCATCCTGATTTTAAAGAAAACCTCTGGATGGTATCGCTAGAGTATATTATTGTTTTTATTATTTTTGGTAGAGAGATTTTAAAGGATTATTCTACCCCAAAATTCTTAATCCAAGAAAGCAATTTAAAAGAAGCTCCATAATTTTGAAGATTAGTTATAGAAAAATAGGGCGTAGATTTATTAGGTTCACCCTATTTATAACTATTCTTATTCTTTTTGGGTATTTATATCTATATTTTAGGCAAGAGCACTTTTTTTTCAGCCCTAAAATTCTTGAAAAAGACTATACCTATTCATTTAACCAGCCTTTTGAAGAAATTAATATTCCTGTAGAAAAAGATGTGATCTTAAATGCAGTACTTTTTAAAACTAAAGGCATCAGCAAAGGTGTTATTTTATATTATCATGGTAATGCCGGAGCAATTCATGAATGGGGAAGACGTGCTTCTTTATATACAAAAAACAACTATGACATCTTGTTTGTTGACTACAGAGGTTATGGAAAAAGTGATGGTTTTTATCAAAAAGAATCTGAGTTATATAATGATGCCCAAAAAATATATGACTATACAAAAACACGATATCCTGAAAAAAACATCATTGTTTTAGGTTTTTCTATAGGTACAGGGTTTGCTTCATATACCGCTTCAAAAAACAATCCAAAACTCTTAATATTGGAAGCACCTTATTATGCCTGGGATGATTTTATAGCAAACATCACCCCTGTGCCAAAAATGCTTATTCGTTACGAGATTCCTTCTTATAAATTTTTAGAGAATGTAGCATGCCCAATTCAAATTTTTCATGGCACCAATGATGTACTAATTAACCCCCAAGAAAACTCTAAAAGATTAAAATCGTTATACCCTAATAAAATCGAATATAGTACGATTAAAGGTGCTGGTCATAATGGCATTTATATTACCAAGCAATACTATGATGAACTCAAGGAATTATTAAGCAGATACTAGAGTATTATCAAATTATTGTTGTTTTGCAAAAGTACTACATCATCCTAAGATTAATTACTTCTTGCTCTGTAAGTATCCTCCAATGTCCACGAGGTAAGTCTTTTTTAGTTAATCCAGCAAAAATTACTCGATCCAACTTAACAACACTATAATTAAGGTGTTCAAAAAGTTTATGAATTATTCCATTTTTAGAAGATTGTAATTGAATCCCTATTTCATTTTTAGAAGCTCCTTCTATGTAAGAGATTTCATCTACATTTACAAAACCTTCTTCTAATTTGATTCCCTTTTCTATCTTCTGTAGGTCTTCATATTTTAAATTACGTTCTAGTTCTACATGAAATATTTTGCGCACCTCACTCTTGTGATGTGTTAATTTTTTTTCTAAGTCTACATCATTTGTAAACAAAAGCAATCCAGTAGTATTTCTCTCTAATCTACCTACTGGTTTAAGTACTGATTTAGAGGCATTGGATACTAGATCCATTACTGTTCTGGTTTTCTCAGGACTTGTACTGGTCACAAAACCTTTTGGTTTATTAAGAAGAACATATTCTTTTTTATGTGGGGTGATTAGTCGCCCATCAAACTTAACCTCATCGGTTAGCTTTACTTTATAGCCCATTTCGGTAATCGGTTTACCGTTTACCCACACACTTCCTGTTTCTATATATAGATCTGCTTCTCTTCTGGAGCAAACTCCAGAATTCGCTACAAACTTATTAAGTCTTATCTCATCAGAATCAGAAATCTTCTTAAGGGGAGCACTTGTCTTTTTTCTTGACGCATTATTTCGACCATACGACTTCCCTTTTGATTTCCCATCTTGTCTTCCTCTATTTTTCCCTCCTGGGGAATTATCTCCACGACTCATATCTTAAATTTTGTGCAAAGATAATTGTTTAAAGCATAGGTACAACAACTATTCTTTAGCAAACCGAACTGTACTTTGCCGCTCTCTATTTATATGTAGTTGCGTTACATCAGGTCGTGAATAATGACCTACAGGGTCAAAATTTTGACGTTCTTGTAATACTCTATTAAAATCTAATGTTTCTATAAGCAATCCTTCTTTATACAACACAGGTTCTAACACCCATTCACCGTCAGGCCCCGCAATACATGATCCACCATTACCCAAAACCTCAGGAGTATTTTCTAAAATCTCATCTAGATATGGAGTATTTGGCGGAAAATCTTCTTTTCTCATCAAACCAGAGACGGCAATCACATATGATCGTGATTCTCTGGCTATAAAACGAGTGATATCCTTAGTATTGTAATCACTTCCTGGCCACACAGATATGTGTAAATTCTCTCCCTGACCGTACAACGCGGCTCTAGGTAAAGGCATCCAGTTTTCCCAACAGTTTAATCCCCCAACAGTAAACGCCTTAAGAGAATGTACTAGAAGTCCATTTCCGTCCCCAGGAGACCATGTTAATCGTTCTTCATAAGTGGGTTGTAATTTACGGTGTACAGACCTTATTTCTCCTTTTTGATCGATATACACCAATGACGCGTATAAACTATGACCTCCCCTATCAAGTGGTCGTTCAATAATACCCAGATAAATCGCTATATTATTCTTCTCTGCAAGATCGCATATAGAATCCAAATCTCCATTTTCTATTACGATTGCATTTTGAGCATAATGCGCATGTATTTCTTTTTGCACTGTACTATTAAATTGAGCTCCATCTGTAAGAGATATCCAAAATGGATACCCAGGAAGAAGTGTTTCTCCAAAAACAACAAGCTCTGATTTTTTGGATGCCGCTTCCTTAATGGCCTTCTCTATTTTGTTTATGGTTGCAGTTTTATCTAACCAAACTGGTGAAATCTGAGCCAATGCAACTGTTAGTAATTGATCTTTCATAAAAAATGTGTTAGTAATGAGGTTCTATGCCCTAATAATTCAGGTTTTTAGGAAATTCCCAACATATAGTTAACAATTAGTTAACATATAAAAAATTGATTTTCAGTGCATTATAATTCAAATCTGTCTTGCGGAAAAACCACAACTTAACATTAAGGTAACATTGAAAAGTTGATGAAAAATGAAAATCCTATAGTATTTGAATCTAAAAAATACAAATTTAACACTTGTGACTCAATTTCATATATATTCTTTACAAGTAAACATAAAAAAGTATTTATTCTGCAAAGTTTAATTAAAGTTAAATTTCTCTTTAATTAACGTTTACATAACATTAATGAAACATTATCGTAACATTAAAAATTAAAATAAGGTAATATTCAATTCTACTTTTGTTATGTAACAGTATGATAACCAATATTTATAAACTTAATTTAAAACCACAAAAAATGAAAGAGTTAACAGTTTTAGTATTTGTCCTTGTACTAGGTGCAAGTCAATTATTTGCTATTAATAGCAAACCAGAAAAAGATTCTAACCCACAACTAAGAGATCAAATTGCAGTTCTTTTAGAAAAACCTCAAATCAAATTATTAGAACAAGAACAACAATTAAGAGCTAAAATTGAATTCACCATAAATACTGAAGGTGAAATCGTAGTATTGAATGTAGATTCTAAAAGACAAGTTATAGAATCTTACATAAAATCAAGACTGAATTATAAAAAAATCAAAGTTAAAGCATCCGATATCAAAAATAGAGTATATCAAATCTCTTTAAAAATCGAAAAACCAATCGGAGCATAATAGTTAACCACCTATTATAAGATAAAGCAGCTGTAAAATAGTACAGCTGCTTTTTTATTTAAAAATCTTATCAAGATTTATTAAGACTTAAGAAATACCTGCCTGGAAATTGGAGAATCCGTATTCTGACTTGCATTCAACCCATAATAAATATCTACTTACTTACATTATAGAAAACTTTTACTATTCAATCAGACATATCACAAAATATAAATACTTACTGCTTATCAATAGTACTTATTATACATTTCTTTATATCGCTTTTTTGTCTTATTAAATATTTCTTTCTGATAATCTTTATCATTAAGTAACTTACTTAACCCAATATGTTTATTTATATCTACACCTATTCTCATGTATTCTTCCTGTAAATAGGTAATCGCATCATTTAAAATTTTATCAGTAAGTTCCATTGGCATTTTAACCGTATCTTTATTTTTAGATATTGTCATATCCTTATGTACAACTTTATCACTACTCAATATTGGTTCAATGAGTTTACCAGATTCAAAAGCTGTCATTCTTTGATTTAATACTTCATAATTATATTCTAAATTAGATATTCTTTCTTCTTGCTTCTCCACCAACACAGCTAGATCATTAGACTTTAACCCGATAGCCATATTGATAAGAGAGTAACTATCTATATCAAATAAGATTGGAGACCAAGCAATACCAACTATAAGTTTATATTGTTTTGGAGAAATTTCCTCTGGAGATACAGCCACCCCAACTCCATCATTTTTTCCAGAAGGAATTATATAATCTCCTACATTAACTTTTCCTCTAACTTTAGTAGGAACTTGTCCTAAAAAAGCTACTTGGTTATATAGTTTCTTTTGGTCAACTGAAGGCATATTTCCGGACACAACCGGCTTTGTTGAAATAACCAAAAATTGATTAGCATTCGTAGTATTTTTAGAAATCATCCCTCCTCTTATCCCAACAATATCAGATGGCTTTATTATTTCTTCAGGGTTTTGTCTCTTTAACCATTCTGCATAATCTGCCGACCCTGATTGGTAGGAAACACCTAAATTCTCAAAAGCAAACACATTGAATGCGGCTAAGTTAGCTGTAGCCAACACAAGGTCTGCCGCTGCCGCTGCTATACAACCTCCACAAACACCAACTGTGACTACAACCCCTCCACTAGTCACAGGAATAGCTGCTAACGCCTGATTAGCAATCGCTTTTGCTTGCTCTGCAACTAGTATACTTTGGTCATAAATAAAATCAGGTTCATTACGTACATCTGTAGCAGTCTGACCTTCTATACGCCCTATTGGATTATCTAATTTATCAAAAAAGGTGATAAAATTATTATTACTATCTGGGGTTTCAGAATCAATTTTTATTGCAACCCCATTGCTTCCTCCTTCTACTCTAAACGGGTAGTTGTTATAATTTTCGTCTCCTCCACTAAGGACTGCTTTAATCGTAGTTTGTCCATTAACATCTAATCTGTCTTTTAAAGTTGTAGACTCAGTAACTTCTAAAGTACCTGTCAAACTTGTTGGAGAACCATTATTAACAGAAAGAGAGTTATTTAGATCTGTGGTTCCATCTACAACCAAATTGTCATTTAAAGTAACATCTTCTCCTACTGTTAGAGTACCCGTCAAATTCGTAGGAGAACCATTATTAACAGAAAGAGAGTTGTTTAGACCTGTGGTTCCATCTACAACCAGGCTTTCATTTAAAGTAACATCTCCTCCTACTGTTAGAGTACCTGTCAAACTCGTGGGAGAACCATTATTAACAGAAAGAGAGTTCTTTAGATCTGTAATTCCATTTACAACCAAATTGTCATTTAAAGTAACACCTCCTCCTACTGTTAGAGTACCTGTCAAACTCGTGGGAGAATCATTGTTAACGGAAAGAGAATTATTTAGATCTGTAGTTCCATCTACAACTAAATTTTCATTTAAAGTAGTCTCGCCTCCTACCGTTAAAGTACCTGTCAAATTCGTTGAAAAACCATCATTAACAGAAAGAGAGTTATTTAGATCTGTGGTTCCGTCTACAACTAAGTTCCCCGCAAAAAGAGTATTTCCTTCTATACTCAAATCCCCCGTTGCAATGATCTCTCTATGAAATGCGTACGGCGTAAATAAAAGTTCTTGAATACTTAATTCTTCATAATTACCCCCAAAGCTAATTTCAACCTTTAATGTTTTTTTTTCACCATCCCAAAAAATATCAGTGTACTCACCAATTTCTGGTATTCCAGCACCTATCACGACATTAACCATACCAAATTCATCAGTTTTCGTGAAATGTTTTTCTGCATACTCAATACTATTTGTATGATTTGTTACAGTAAACCTTAAAGAAATAGATTTACTTTTAAAAACTCCATTATAATCATTTTCTCCAGGTAATTCTGTTCCAACGCCTTCAGGGTTTAAAATAATTGCTTGGTAACTCATCCCATCAGTTTGACTTATTAAATTAAGACTAACCAGGAATAACATAATTAATAATTTATATCCCATACTGTTTATTTTTTTAATATTAAATTATCGCTTCTTTTATTGTTGGCAGTAACTATTACAACATATACTGAACTAGGTAAATCCAGGAGCAAATCAATACTACCCCTTGCGTTATAAGTCTTCACAAAATGTAGTTTACCTGATAAATCAAAGATTTTTACAAGAATATTTGTTTTGATCTCTTCTTTAAATACTATATTTAAATTCCTTATAAATGGATTGGGATAAACACAATACTTTAACTTGTTTGTTTTTAAATGATATTCAATGGCTGTAAGTGGTTGTAAAAAACCTTGTCTCACAATGATTTTATTTTTAGAAAAAGTTCCGATAATGCTAGATTGGCCAACACTTTGTATAACAGTATATTTTTTATTGTTTTCAGAAATAGTCTTCGATTGAAGTCCTGACAGTCGACTCAAAGTTGATCTAAACAATATTTTATTAGCATTTTGAGAAAATGTGATTGAAGAAATTAAAAATATTGCACAGAACAACAAAAAGCAAAGTACTTTTTTTTTCATAAATAATAATTTTATTGAGCAGGAAAAACTACTCCTATGAATACTTGATTATTTAAAAACTTTAATTTTTCTATGTTTTTTTTTGTGTTAAATGCTATTGAGTAGTTATACCCTAATTTCAACGCTAAAAATCGACTTACTTTATAAGAAGTTTCTAATCCTATTACAGGTTGTAGGAAAATCCCTGAAAACTCTTCATGACTTGAAATATTAATAATCTTATTATTAAGAGTTTGCCTACCATAAACTATATGAGAGATATTCAACCCAATTGCAACATCTAAGCTAAAACTACTCCTAGCCTCAAACACCTTATACTTTAACATATTCTGAATACCTATATAGGATGTTTCCCAAGAATAAATCTTTTCGTTGTTAAATGCACGAGAATTATATTGGTTATAATTCAAACTAACCAAATGATACAATCTGTCTTTTGAAGAAATACTATGTGATACTCCAGTGGCAAAAAACAAACCAGATTCTTTCAATAATTCTATATTAGAGTCTCCTAATGAGTTTTTATAATCAAATTTGGTATAATTGATACCCACATCTACAAAAAGATCTTGTGAAAACGATGTGAAACACATTATTGTATTAATAACAAATATTGCAAAATACTTATTCATACTAAATCCTTATTTTTTTAAAACTTGACAAGATTAGTAATTAAAAACAAAAGGAATCATAGATAAGTAAACGTTTTCATTATATCTCTATTAACATTTTTTATACAAACATCAAAAACTTACAAATCAGTCATTTAACTTCAAAATAATATCAACTATACTTCAAAAACATTGTAGGAAATACTTAGATATAACAAGGTAAGCTGTTATGGATTTAATACGTTTGTTTTTAATTCGAATTTAAGCTTACGACCTTAATGGGTGTAGAGAGCGAAATAGATAACAATCTCCTTCTAATTCCTCCTTTATTAATTACTTGACCTCTATATAGTAAGTAGGTATAGCAGTAGAATTAGATAACTTTTATACTAAAAACAATTTAGTGTTATTGCCTCCATTTTTAATAGCTGTTAAACCTGAAAAACTAACTTAGGTATACTTTTGGAGTCAATTCCTGATAGTTTTTCAGTTCTTCCTAACCTCGAAAGGTTAAATCACTTAAAAAACTTGCCCTATTTTATGTAGATCAGGGCTTTTATAAAATCTTTTAATAAGATACTAGGCGATTTGGAATGTTGTCTAGTCTAAATTATTTACTATTAGCAATGTATTTTCTTTGCATAATACAAAACCAGTATTATGGTGGCAAAACTCTAATAAAATTTTGACTCACAAACCTTTAACCATTCTCTTGTGCATTATGGGAAAACCATATTTTAATCCTAAGGTAACATTAGAACATCTACAAAAAGTCAGAATATGATACTATTACTGTAGGAACATTAAGAATTTGATATTCAATCTTCATTTTCTTATCCATTCTTAAAAAGTACACCTCTAAATAGTATTTATTCTGCAAAGTTTAATTTTCGTTAAACCATACTCCTTTTAACCTAAACGTAATCATAGTAACACATTCTAATAAAATAAGAATTAAAAATAATGAGGTATTCGACACTACATTTGTCTCATCAAATTAAAACAAACAATACTTAAATACTCAAATCAAAAAAACCAAAAAAATGAAAAAGTTAACAGTTTTATTATTCGCAGTTGTATTAAGTACAAGCCAGTTATTTGCAAACAACAACAATCCAGAAAAAGACACTAATCAACAATTAAGAGAGCAAATTGCATCTCTATTAGAAAAACCAGAAATTAAGTTATTAGAGCAAGAAGAGCTTCAAGCAAAAATTGAATTCACGATTAATACAGAAGGAGAAATCGTAGTATTAAATGTAGATTCTAAAAGACACATAATTAAATCTTACATAAAATCAAGACTAAACTACAAGAAAACAGATCTTAAGACATCAGAATCACCTAACAGAGTATACCATATCTCTTTAAGAATTAAAAAACCTCTGGGAGCATAAGTTTAGCCACCCGTTCATTAAACCAAACGAAGCAGCTGTAATATACTCAGCTGCTTTTTTTTACCAAAGAACTCTATCTAAAACCATATTCACATCAATAAGAATAATACTAAATGTTCCCACTACAATGATTAATTTTAATATATTATGTAACCAGACATAATGCGTTCTTCCTTTGGATTGCCATAAGCCTAATAAAAACATAATAAGGAGCGCAATACAGGAGTAAAAATAAAGGTACATATACCCAATCTCGTATCGGGTTAACAGCAGATAAATAGGGACGCCAGATGCTAGAATCAAAACACTTACTATTCTTTTAGAAATTAACTCTCCATAGACTATAGGTATTGTTTTGTAATTCTGAGCAAGATCCCCTCTAAGGTTTCCTAAATCCTTTATCATCTCTCTCATTACTAACATTAGAAGTAAAAATGTAGCATGCACAAAAATCACTTCATCAAAATTTTTATAATAGATAAATACTGCGAAAAATGGAGTAATCGCAAGTAAAGAAGCTACTATATTACCTACTATTGGGAATTTTTTTAATTTATGTGAGTATAACCAAATCCCGAAAATATATAAAGAGAAAAAAACAACAGCTCTGAACGAAACATAACTGGCACATACAACCGAAAGAAAATTAAGAACAAAATACCCTGTCAACTTGGTTCGCTGACTGACCAAACGATCCAACATGGTTTTCTGAGGTCTGTTGATTAAATCTTTTTCTTTGTCATAGAAATTATTAATAATATATCCTGCAGCTATCACTCCTGCAGATGCTAATACGATAACAAACAGATTAGGATCAAGAATAACATTTCGTATCCTAATTCGTGGTGCCAGAATAAATATTGATGTAAGATATTGTGCAAATACAATAATAAGAATATTATATCCTCTAACCACAGAAAACAAACTCAGTAATTTGAGAAGAATGAGTTTATTTTTTCTGGTAAGCA
Source organism: Aquimarina sediminis (assembly GCF_002895435.1). GTDB lineage: Bacteria > Bacteroidota > Bacteroidia > Flavobacteriales > Flavobacteriaceae > Aquimarina > Aquimarina sediminis. Next base: position 952,657 of record NZ_POYJ01000002.1, on the reverse strand, counting down.
TAAACGATGCTTTTTAAAAATTGTAAACCACTTCTAGTTTATAATCCTTAAGTGAAGCTTTTGCTTTATCAAAATCTTGTGTAAAGCCTAATATATAGCCTCCACCACCAGAACCACATAGTTTGAGATAGTAATCATTAGTTTCTATCCCTCTTTTCCATAAATTATGAAACTGCTTAGGTATCATTGGTTTGAAATTATCCAAAACCACATGAGATAGTTCTTTTATATTAGAAAACAAGGATTTAACATCTCCTTGCAAGAAATCTTCTACACATGCATCGGTGTATTTTACAAATTGGTTTTTGAGCATATTACGAAAACCCTCCTGTTTCATGTTTTCCATAAAAATGCTGACCATTGGTGCTGTTTCTCCTACAATCCCACTATCTAATAAAAAAACTGCTCCTTTCTTATTCTCTACACTTTGCGAAGGTATCCCTGCTGGTTCTATATTGTCATTAGAATGAATTAGAATTGGCAAACTAAGGTAACTGTTTAGTGGATCCAATCCTGAGCTTTTACCATGGAAAAAAGATTCCATAAGACCAAAAACTTCTTTCAGCTTTAACAATTTATCTCGAGTAAGATTTTCTAATACCGTAATTTTATCAGATGCATATTTATCATAAATAGCAGCCACCAAAGCACCACTACTCCCTACTCCATATCCTTGAGGGATACTACTATCGAAATACATTCCTGAATTGATATCAGCGTGGAGTTTCTCTAAATCAAATTGTACTATTCCTTTTTCTTGAATCTCTTCAAGATACTTTGCGAAATTTTTAAGATTATCATTTGATTGTATAGCGTTTTGGTCAGGTGTTTCCGAAACCTTTAGCGCTCCTTTAAAAAAATTATATGGTATCGAAAGACCCTTAGAGTCTTTAATTATGCCATATTCTCCGAATAAAAGTATTTTTGAATAAAATAACGGTCCCTTCATTATTTTTTTGTCCTGGTTATATCTAATATGTCTCCTTACTTAAGATAAAGTTACAATAATTTTGCCCCTAATCCTATTTTGTCGCAAATATACTGTCCATTCTGACAATACGCAACTAACTTATTGGTTATGAATTCTAAAACTTGCTTTTTTTCTGAATCGGGATACAATATATGTACATTAGCACCTGCATCCAAGGTAAAACAAATTTTGGATCCTGTAGTATTACGATATTCCCAAATTTCCTGAATAACGGATAACGTATTAGGTTTCATCAAAATAAAATAAGGCAAGGATGTCATCATCATCGCATGTAAAGTCAGTGCTTCACTCTCTACGACCTCAATAAATGCATCTAAATCTCCTGATGTCAATATTTCTTTTAACAAAGATATATTACCCGAAGCCTGCTCGAATCTCTTCGACGCAAATGGATGACCATGCATTAGATTATGTCCTACAGTGCTACTTACCTGTTTTTCTCCTTTATCGATCAATAAAATGGTATCCTGATAGTTTTCAAAATTTGGATGGATTGGTGACGGAAAAGGTATCGCAAAAGCATCACTGCTACCGACAATATCAGAATGTTCCCCCCATACAGTAACGGGCCCTTCAATACTTCTACACGCGCTTCCAGACCCTAGGCGAGCCAAGAATGAAGATTTCTGTATAAATTCTGCTTCAGAAATATCTGGGTTAATTCTTTTTTCTAATTGCATCAGACAATAAGCCAAAGCACTCATCCCACTTGCTGAGGACGCAATACCGCTACTATGCGGAAATGTATTAGTAGTATGGATAGTAAAAGCATAGTTCTTTAAAAAAGGAAGGTACTGATATATTCTTTCAAAGAAGCTTTCAATTTTAGGTTTAAAATCTGGCTTAGGCTTCCCTTCAAAAAACAATTCAAAATCAAAATCATCTCCTTCAACATCTCTTTTCCTGTATGATAAATCCGTGGTTGTTTTACAACTATCTAGTGTAAAACTAATTGACGCATTTTCTGGCAATTGAATTGGTCGTTTACCCCAGTATTTAATCAAGGCAATATTACTAGGAGAAGAGCATGATATCACTCCTTTCTCAGGTAATTCTGAAATTACAGAAGAGGCAAACTCGGGATAATCTGTCATAGTATATAATAATTTTATGCAAAGATAAGTGCTATAGTACATTATAAGCATAGGGTAGTAAAAATAAATTGCTATTTTAGTACTGTACTAACTAATTTCAATGAAAAAAAAATTATTTCGTATTAGTATTGCGTTATTATTGTGTGTTTTAATTGGATTTTTGAGTAGTATTGCCACTCAAACATCACTTAACACATGGTATTCATCTTTAAACAAACCTTCTTTTACTCCTCCTAATTGGATTTATGGGCCTACTTGGGTTTTACTATATATTCTAATGGGAATTGCAGCTGGAATTGTTTGGAGCAAAGGTTTTTATCATAAATGGGTAAAAACAGCGTTATACCATTTTGGGTTCCAGTTATTGCTTAGTGCAGCTTGGCCCATTATTTTTTTTGGATTACAAAACCCATTGATCGCATTACTGGATATTATAGCCCTCTTTATCCTATTGCTGTTTACGATCAAATGGTTTACTGTAGTTAATTCTACGGCTGCTTACCTACTTATCCCTTATGTCATTTGGGTCGCTTTTGTGACTGCATTAAACTTTGGTATATGGCAACTAAATTAAACTAGGAATAAGGAATATGATTTTGTATGAGTAAAAAAGCAATAGTCTTACAGACTACTCTAGAATTAATAACTAAGCAAGGTATCAATGCTACTTCTCTTTCTCAGATTATTAAAGAATCTGGTGTAGCGAATGGAACAGTTTATCATCATTTTAAAAATAAGGAAGAAATTATTACTGAACTTTATTTAATGCTAACTCAGGATTTTGGGACAGTAGTTATGCGTAATATCCCTGAGGACGATATCAAAAAACAGTTTACCGTTATGTGGCTTAATCTGTTTTATTATTTTGTAAACAATCCTCTAGCATTTATTTTTTCTGAACAGATTGCTCGTTCTCCAGAAATCCCACAATCTCTAAAAGATAAAGCACGACAATACTATGGAGATATTGAAGACTATTTTAAAAAAGGTATTAAGCAAAAAACTTTTAAGTCGTATAACACGTTGGTAATGGAAGAATTGTTTTTTGGAAATGTAGTATCACTGGTAAAGATTCATGAAAATGAGCAGGTAAAACTTCAGGAAAAGCATATCAATCAAGCTATAGAAATTTCGTGGCGAGGTTTTCTGAAAGATCAAACTATTATCTAAAAGAAGTATAAAAAAGGATCCAGCTTCTTAGCTGGATCCTTTTTAAATCAACTATACAAGACCTTAGTTAAATACAATATTTACACAAGATTCTTTATACATATTTTTTAATACATATTCAATTGCTTTTCTAGAATCACTGGTTTGACCAATTAAGCCACCTTTATAACTCAGCTTTCCTGTATCTTCATTCCAGTAATATTCTTTTTTGTCAGATTTCACAATACGTTTCTTATCCTTGGTAATTACATGAAATGCGTTAAGCTCCTGGCTATATTCTAGCCCTGAAGGAAAATATACTTCGGTAACAAATTTTGTTGTTCCTTTTTCATAAAAATAACATACACACTCTCCTATATCTTTTGCTTCAGAGACCCGAACCATATTATTTTGCACAATCTTCCACCCTCCATTAACACGTACAACTACCATGTCCATTAACATAGTTCCTTTTTCTGCCAATCTTTTATTTATAAATGATTCAAAATTTATCACCGCCGAAATGGTTCCTGCTCTTTCTTTTTGGCTCTGAAAAACAACTTTGTCTAATGTCAATCTAAACTTATAATTATCATCATGGATAATATCATCTAACTGAGAAGAAATATCTTTTTTACTATAGTTCTTTCTCACCAAAGTTCCTGACAAATTCACAAATACCGTATTTCCACTATATTTATCATCAAATAAATTCAATACATCTTCTTTTTGAGTCCCTTGAGTCAATGCATTCATTTTATTAATATAATCTACTAGCAACCTCTTCACCGGGTCTTTTTCATTAAATGTTTTAGCCTGCAAAACATTATTTAACAAAAATATGAGGGAAATAATAAAAGTAATTTTTTTCATAGTAATGAGGTATTGGTTAAACTCTATTAAGTTACGAAAAATTACTGAGAACAACTAATAGAAATACCGTAATCATTTAACTCAAATCACTTAATTCCAATAGCTTAATCATTGTTTTTAAATTTCTGGTAGTAGCTATAGAGTGTAACTTTTTTTCAAAAAAATTGGTAGTTAACTTCGTTCTGGCATACCCGTTAGCTGCGTAGAAATAAACCACCCGATTAGTAATTATAAATTCTTCTGGCTTATATAAATCAGAAGAAAGTTCTTTTATTGCGGCCATATCAGGTGCATCAGAGAGTAGCGTAAAAAACATTTTTTTTTCTTCTAACTCTTCAGTTTCGAGTCGTTTTGCAAATGGATTGTTCTTATAAATAGATACTAATATTTCTGGAGTAAGAACCAAAACAGGGACTTCAAATCCATATTGTTTTAAAATCTCTTTTTTAATCAATTGGCTCACAGTCTTTGTACTATCGTTATTATATTTAAAAATAATATTTCCACTCTGTATATAAGTCGTAACTGAAGTTAATCCAATATTTTGGAGCTTATCTTTAAGATCAGCCATTTTTATTACTTTTTGACCACTTACATTAATCCCTCTTAATAAAGCTATATATGTTTTCATCTGCATACAATTTTTCAAAATATACTATAAACATCACTTGTTATACATTCTTTAACAAGCTTAACAAGTTCCTCATAACATATTCTTCTTAAAAACAAAACTAACCAGTCGTTATTGCCTGTGCTGCAATATACGCACCTGTCCAGGCATTCTGAAAATTAAACCCTCCCGTAACTGCATCGATATTTAATACCTCTCCAGCAAAATACAAATGTTGGTGTTTTTTACTTTCAAAAGTTTTAAAGTTTACTTCTTTTAGGTCAATACCTCCTGCTGTTACAAATTCTTCTTTAAATGTGCTTTTACCTTTTACACTATACACTCCTTGTGTTAGCTGTTCTGACAACCTGTGAAGTTGTGCTTTATTTACATCTGCCCAACGCGTATTATTTTTGATCCCTGAAGCTAAAACCAAACTCTGCCAAAGACGTTTTGGCAATTCAAACTGCGAGTAGGTATAGAGTTGTTGTTTTAGGCTTTGGGCTTTTAACTCCTTCAACTCTTCAAAAATTTCTTGTTGCGAATACTGATGAAGCCAATTGACTATAATCTCAAATTTATATTGATTGGTATTAAGTTCTATAGCTCCCCATGCAGAAAGCTTAAGAATTGCCGGACCACTCATACCCCAATGCGTAATCAACAAAGGACCTTCACTTGATAATCTTGAATCTTTAACCTTTACTGAAGCATTTGCAACCACTCCTGGTAGATTTGCAATCCTTGAATCTTTAATATTAAACGTAAATAACGAAGGAACTGCATCAACGGTTCTAAGCCCTAAATCTCCAAGTTGTTTCCAGATCTTGGGACTGCTACCGGTAGCTATCATTAATTTTGTACCGGTAAAATCCCCTTGATTAGTCTGTAACTCCCATCCGGCATCATTTGGATAAAAATTCTTAACTACATGGTTTTTCAAAATCTCAATCCCCAGTCGTTTTGCTTCAGATAAAAAACAATTGATTATAGTCTCTGAAGAATCCGAAACGGGAAATATCCTACCATCATCTTCGATCTTGAGTGCTACCCCACGACGATCAAACCAATCCATAGTATCCCCTGTCATAAATGTATGAAAAGGTCCTTTGAGCTCTTTTTCTCCTCTGGGATAGTTTTTGCTTAACTCATTAGGGATAAACTCCGCGTGGGTTACATTACAACGCCCTCCACCAGATATACGAACTTTGGACAATACCTCTTTACCTCTTTCGAGAATAGCAATTTTTAATCCAGAATCCCTCTCAGCCACATTAATAGCCGTAAAAAACCCTGCCGCACCACCACCAACAATAATTAAATCATAATTCATACTGCAAAATTCGGAAAATCTGTAATGATACCATCAACTTTCCACGATTTTGATTCTTGGATTAATTCTACGTCATTAACAGTCCACACATACACTTTAAACCCTTGATCAATAGCCAGAGTTACTTCTTCTTTTGTAAGAGAAGAGATCGGAGGGTGTATAGCAAAAGCACTCAGCTCTTTTGCTACCGACAAAGCTTCGGTTATATTTTCTTCGGTTAATACCCCTATCCTAAAACCTGTAGTGATTGCGCTAATTTCAGACAATTGTTGGTGATCAAAACTAGAAATAACAAAATCGTCATATTTCCAATCGGTAGTCGCTATATATTCTTCTAGCAAAAGAACTACTGGAACTGCAGTTTGCATTCCTTTCAACTCTACATTAAGTACGCATTTAGCATCTACTAGATTCAAAACCTGAATAAGGGTAGGAATCGCAAACCCTTCTTCTGTTCTATACTCCTGTAACTCCTGCAAGGTATAGTCAGATATTTTTCCTGTGCCATTAGTGGTTCTATCTAATGTTTCATCATGAATCACCACCAGCTCACCACTTTTGCAACAATGCACATCAATCTCAATCCCATCTATAGGATACTGTAGGGCTTCTGAAATAGACTCCAAAGTATTTTCGGCTACTAAACCTGTCGCACCACGATGTCCGAATATTTTCATAGGTACAGATGTTTTTTACTAAAGGCTAAGGTACTATAACTTTTGTTATATCATAAGACAAGTATTGATATACCTTAATAAACATAAACTCTTTAATCCATGACTATCGTTGACGCACACAACGTTGACCTCTATCAACACCGCAAGTCAACAACACAACTATGCTAAAAAAAATCAACCTGAACCCATACAGATTCCTTTTTTTTCTAACTTATAATCATTACCATCAATCCATACAATCACCTCTATCTAATCTAGTACAAACTATGCTTTTTTCACAAAAACAAGACTAATTTCTTAAATTGTTTCTTGTTATGTTAATAGCATAGCAGGTAAAATTGTTACTTTTACATCTAATTTTATACTTTAAAACGAATTCTGTTGTTAAGTGTATTCTGGTTCTTTTTTATAATATTATCCCCTTTATAGATAAGTAATCATATAATAACTATAATCCAAAAAGGTAACAATTTGTTGTTATAGAACATTAACTTATGAGTAACACCGAAGATCACAAAATTATAGAAGGTATTGCCACCGGAAATAAGCTTGTTATAACTGCATTTTATAAGAAAAATTTACCTTATATAAGGCACTATATTCTTCAAAATTCTGGTAACGAAGAAGATGTTGAAGATGTATTTCAGGATGCAATGGTCTTTATTTATCAAAAACTAAAGACAGATTCTTTAGAGCTTCAGTCGTCATTACGAACCTATTTTTATGGAGTTTGTAAAAACATATGGAGAAACAGATTAAGAAAAATTAAAAAACTAGTGATCACAGAGGATTTACAAACTGATGCAGAGAGTATTCCTCCTAAAATCATAGAAGATATCGAACATAAAGAACGTGAACATATATACCGAAAGCATTTTCTTAATCTAAGTGGCACTTGCCGCGAAGTATTAAGCTTGCTTTTCCAAGGAAATAGCATGAAAGAAATTGCTCGTATTACGGGATATTCTGAAGGATATACCCGAAAGAAAAAATTCGAATGTAAACAATCTCTTATAGAAATGATTGAAAATGATCCTTTCTATCATGAGCTACAGCTAAATTCTGAAAAAGACTGATCCCATGGAAAGAACTCCAGAAATATTTGAGAAAATAGAAGGATATCTTGCAAACACATTATCCCAGGAAGATTTGGTGGCTTTTGAGAAAGAGATGGCTAATAGTATTGAGCTACAACAGGAAGTTGAAAAACACAGAGCAATTCATGAAACCCTGGGGGATAAAGATATTTTAAACTTTAAAGAGCAATTAGGAGAAATCAGCATCGATATCAAAGAAGAAAAAAAGATCACTTCTTCCTTTATACCTTCTTCTTCTTGGAAAATTGCCGCCTCTATTATCGTATTATTAGGAATAGGCTCGTTAATCTGGCGTACCACCACTTCCAGAAACCAAACCCAGAATTTATATAGTTCTTACTACAAACCTCTTCCGGTAAATGATATGGTGCGAGGAAGTTTTGACACTATTACCGAGGTAAAGAGCATTATCAAACACTATATTAATGGTTCATATGATTCTGTTGTACTTGCATTAGAAAAACACCCCAAACTGGCAGAACAGCAACAATTACAATTATATTTAGGAAATAGCTATCTTAATCTAAATGAAGAACAAAAAGCCGCTTCTCAATTTAAAGAAATTAAAAAGAAAGGCAAATATTATGAAATTGCACAATGGTATTTATCTCTCACTTATCTAAAATTAAATAAACCCAAAAAAGCAACTTCTATACTTAAAGAAATAGTAGGATATGATGGAGTCTACAAGAAACAAGCATCAAATTTACTCAAGGCATTAGCAAAGTAACCCGGCTAAACCTATATCCTTTTCTCTCTATTTCTTACCTAACAAAGCAATAAACTTCTTTACTCTTTCTCTTACTACATCTAATCTATAAATAGCATTACTCTTTCACAACAAAGTATCACTAAAAACCTAGGAATAAGCTAATAGTAAAACTTAATACATACCTCTTTTATAAAATTTAACATTCATCAGGGTAACATAATGGTTTCTTATGACATAAACCTATAACTAACCCCATTAATAAACATTGATTAATCTAATAATTCAATCTTAACTAAAAGAAACAATTATGAATGTTATCATTAAACACATTGAGCTTATTGAGCGAATCGATCAATTGATTCGCATGCAAGCTACAGGAACGCCAGCAGAATTAGCGACAAAATTAGGAGTTTCAAGAACCAAATTATATCGTTTGATCAAAATGATGAAATCTCTAAATGCTCCAGTACAGTACAATATTGCTTTACAAAGTTATGTTTATGAAGAAGCGGTAGGGTTTAGATTTGGCTTTTTTACAAAAGAAACAAAAGTCAGGGAATTACACCCCATAGTAGGATAAATACTTAATCTAAAGTATCAGCAGACATGTATTTTTATAATCTAAAAAATGTATTCAAAAAAAATGCCTGCCCCTTCAACAAATAATGCAGGATGACAGGCATTTTTTTCTTCTCTTCTCTTATTTAAATGCAGGCAGACCTGTAATATCCATCCCGGTAATTAATAAATGTATATCATGTGTTCCTTCATAAGTAATTACACTTTCTAGATTCATCATATGCCTCATAATACTGTATTCTCCAGTAATCCCCATCCCACCAAGAATCTGTCTTGCTTCTCTGGCAATCTTAATCGCCATCTCTACATTATTACGTTTTGCCATAGAAATCTGTGCCGAAGTAGCTTTACCTTCATTACGCAACACCCCTAATCGCCATGCCAATAACTGTGCCTTGGTGATCTCTGTAATCATTTCTGCCAATTTCTTTTGTTGTAATTGGGTTCCCGCAATTGGTTTATCAAACTGAATACGTTCCTTAGCATATCGCAAAGCAGTATCATAACAATCCATAGCCGCTCCTATAGCTCCCCATGCAATACCAAATCTCGCAGAATCTAAACACCCCAGTGGCGCGCCAAGTCCACTTTTACCAGGTAACAAATTCTCTTTTGGCACTTTTACATTATCAAAAATTAATTCTCCCGTTGCAGATGCACGAAGCGACCACTTATTATGTGTTTCTGGAGTAGTAAATCCTTCCATACCACGTTCTACAACAAGACCGTGAATTCTTCCTTCTTCATTTTTTGCCCATACTACAGCAATATCAGCAAAAGGAGCGTTAGAAATCCATAATTTGGCACCATTGAGCAAATAATGATCTCCTTTATCTTTAAAATTAGTAGTCATACCTCCAGGATTCGATCCATGATCAGGCTCGGTAAGACCAAAACATCCTATAAACTCTCCAGAAGCTAGTTTAGGTAAATATTTTTTTCGTTGCTCCTCAGAACCGTATTTCCAAATTGGATACATCACTAAAGAAGATTGCACAGATGATGTAGACCGAACTCCAGAATCACCTCTTTCTATTTCTTGCATTATTAAACCATAACTAATTTGATCTAATCCTGCTCCACCATACTCTTCGGGTATATACGGTCCAAATGCACCTATCTCTGCAAGACCTTTGATGATTTGTGTCGGAAATTCTGCTCGCTGGGCAAAATCTTCAATAATAGGAGATACTTCTCGTTTTACCCAACTACGAGCTGCATCACGAACCATCTTATGTTCATCGCTTAATAATTCATCAATCTGGTAATAATCCGGTGCCTGAAATAAATCTGGTTTCATCTTTTTAAGGTATTTTCAAAATTACTGTATCTATCTAATAGTATGCTACTAAACAAATGTAGGTAATGAAAAAAAAGCAGCCAATTTTTTTGACATTTTTAAAATTATTGATCATTTTACATATACTATTAATTGATTTTGATCAAAAAAATAGCTAAATATCTTCATCTAGAGTATTCATTAGCGATAACAAAATCAAAATATCACTATATCACACAAAAAAACTAACCTCTAATTAGATACAAAGCAAACCAAATACGACAAACTACTCGTGATTCAAAATTGATTCTCTAACATCAGTTTCTATTTAAAATCAAATTCTACACTATAGTAAAAACACTAATTCTGAAACTATCATTAATCTTAATAAATATTGTAATGGTTTAAAACAAAAATTCGTGTATAAATTCCGCAGTTAATCTCTTTTTTCTACACAAACCAAAAAACTCTAAAATTGAACAATACTAGCGCAATAACACGCAATATCCTAATATACAGTATTTTATATTTGCATTTTATTTTTAAACCCCATTGGCACAATTATTCTATATGATAAAATCAAAATGATGTAACAAACTATATAAAATTAAAATGATAACGATGAAAAATTTATTTGTAGTACCTGTATTGGCTATTGGATTATTAACAGTATCTCAAAACACAAATGCTCAAGAAGTAGCATCTAGTGACAATGAAGTTATTGTTCCCATTCAGGAAAAGTATGTAGATCTAGCAATTGAGAACTTACCTCAACCAGTTCTTGATGCTGTTGCAAAAGATTATGCTGGCGCAACAATCGAGAAAGCAGCTGCAAAAGAGGATGCTTCAGAATTTAAATTAATGATAAAACAAGGTGAAAAAGAAATGGTAGTTTTCTGTGATGCACACGGAAAATGGATTACCAAAAAGTAAACCTTGATAACAAGTAAGAGTTTAAATTTATGGTGATAATAAATTAGACTTTGTAGAGTGATTGAATTTAGTAAAAAGGAAGGTTTTCATACACCTTCCTTTTTTATTTTTTCAAGAAAAAGCCGCTCACATCTTCAAATAAAAATCCTGAGTAAGATTGATATATTCATCTGTGTATTGATGCCTAGAATTTTCAATTATCAACTCGTCAATTTCTATACTTTTCTCATCACGTCCTAACAAAAGTAAACTTCTCTTTGTCTCTGATGTTGGAGTCCCTTTTACTCTAGTAATTTTTTGCATAAACAAACCTACCTTCATAGCTATTTGTAAAACTCGCTCTTCTTCTCGATAGGGTACAATCAATGCTAATTTACCATGATCAGACAATAATCCAGAGGCTCCAACTAACAAATGCTCAAAAGGAAGTGCATCTTCAAACCTTGCCATATCACGTTTGGCACTTGACGTTTTATAATCTTCAGTATAAAAAGGAGGGTTACTTATCAACAAATCATATTGATCATCAATTTCTTCTACAAACTCCTGAAAAGAGGCATGGTAACAAAATAATCGATCTCCCCATGAAGAAGCTTCAAAATTTTCTACTGCCTGCTCATAAGCATCATCATCTATTTCAACCGCATCAATCACCTCTGCATGAGAACGCTGAGCCACCATTAGTGCTATTACTCCAGTTCCTGCACCAACATCCAAGATAGAAGTTAGCGTATCATCTAATGGAGTCCATGCACCAAGAAGTACGCCATCAGTGCCAATCTTCATAGCACATCTATCTTGATTAACAATGAACTGTTTAAATGCAAAAGGTTTCATCTCTTAATATTAAAATAGTAATAAAACAATTTTATAAGTATAAATCAATTAATCCCTCTGGAGTATGCACAGTTATTGTTTTTGATTTTCTATCGATTTTATCAATGAATTCGTCATTCATAGGAATAAGGATTTCCGTTCCATCACGATCTATCTCAAACAAAGCTTGCGCTGTTGAGTCATTAATGGCTTTAATAACCCCTACTTCTCCAAATGAGGCATCTACGATTGTAAAACCTATTATTTCATGGAAATAAAACTGATTCCCTTCGAGTTTTGGCAATAGTGTGAGTGGAAGGTACAATTCTGCCTTCATGAGGTCATCTGCATCTTCTTCAGAATCTACATCCTCAAATTTTATACGTAGTAAATCGCTTTTATGTAACGAACATTTCTCAATGAAAAATGGAACCATATTGTTGTTATAGTCAACAAATACTGATTCCATTTTTACATAACTTTCGGGCTCATCAGTATCTAATTTAATAAGTACCTCCCCCTTGAAACTAAATTTACTTACGATTTTACCTAGATAGAAGCAATCTTCTTTCTTCATCGTCAATAATACAACTATTCTTCCTCGTTGCCAGCTTCTTTGGTTACTTCTTCTGCTTCTGCTACAGCTTCAGCTTCTTCTGCTTTTGCAGCCGCTTCACGCTTAGCATTCACTTCTTTCTCAGCTTCTAAAGCTTTTGCTTTTGCATCTGCTTCAGCTTTTGCTAATGCTTCTTTCTTTGCATCAACAGTTCCTTCTTTTTCTGATAACCAAGCTTGGTATTTCTCTGCCGCTTGTTCTTCAGTTAAAGCTCCTTTTTTTACTCCACCCGCTAGGTGGTTTTTAAGTAAAGCTCCCTTATAAGATAAAATAGCTCTTGCAGTATCAGTAGGTTGCGCACCATTCTGTAACCACTTTACAGCCCCATCAACATCTAAGTCAATACTTGCTGGGTTTACATTAGGATTGTAAGTACCTAACTTCTCAAGAAATCTACCATCTCTTTTTGATCTAGCATCTGCTGCTACGATCCAGTAAAAAGGTTTTCCTTTTTTACCATGTCTCTGTAATCTAATTTTAACAGGCATAAAAATTAATTTTTGGGTACACGACCCTATTCATAATTAAGGGCGCAAAGGTAACACTTTTAAGTGAAACTAAATTAATAACGCAAAAGTTTATTCTCTGGACGATAACTATTTACGTAAATACAGAAAAAAATCAACCTCAGAAATATTCTTTCTAAGACAAAAACCGACTAATTCACCTACTTTTTTATTCAAAAAACAATCAATTTGTGTATTTCATCGATAAAACATGCTTTTTTTCGATGAAAAAATTGTTTTCTTAAAATATTCATTATATGTTTGTTAGCGCAAATGTAAGTTTATGGTTTACCCATAAATAAATCATATTAAAGCCCCAAGCCTATGATTAAAAAAACTACCCTACTATTAGCAGTAATCTGTTCGTTTTTTATCTCTTGTTCTACTGATATCGAAATCAATAACCCTGCTCTACAGGCAAAAATTGATGGCGAATTATTTAGATCGTCTATCAAAAAGGCTGTTATCTATGATGATGGAACATTAGTAATATCTGGAAGCGATGCAGATAGATCGATAAGCTTTACAACTACCTCTACCAAGGTAGGAACCTATAAGATCACGCAAAAAACAATTAGTAAAGCAAGTTTTCAGAAAAACCAGACCGAATTTACATCCAAAGAAGAAGAAACTGAAGGTGAAGTTACCATTACAGAGGTTTATAACAATGAAATCTCAGGTAATTTTCATTTTAAAAACCTTAAGGACAGTAACGGCAATACTACAGATTTTAATAACGGATGGTTCTATAGATTACCAATAGAAAATGGTGTTATAGAAGAGGAAGAAGTTCCTCCTGTAGTAAACACCTGCTTACTCAATGCTTCTCTAACAGCTATGATTGATGGCACAGAAATGATTACAGATAATCATAAAGCCAAATTATTTGGAGTCGATGACGCCTCTATCCTTATTACTGCGATGAATGAAACCGAAGAGATAGCAATAGTATTTATGGCTACAACTACCCCAGGAGAATATTCATTAAGCGGATCTGGAAATTATAGTGCTTCTTATACCTTAAAGAATGATAAATCTTCTGCTTTATCAGGAAAACTAACTATAGCAGAACACAATATTGAAACCAAATGTATTAGTGGAAGTTTTGAATTTGATACCAGAAGTGGTATTAATGTCTCAAATGGCTACTTTGAATTTGGCTATTAAATAAAATAACCCCCAAAACTACCCCTAGATATTACCCTACTCAACTAAGCTTATGAAAAGCGCTTATTTAAATAAATAAGCGCTTTTTTAATGTTTTGATAGCAATTTATATGTTATTATGGTTATCGTTAATAATTCTGAATAACTTTTAGAAAATCGAAGTATCATTTTAGTTATTTTTGAAAGTCCTTTGTAAGGGATAATTTTCTTGAAATACCTCTTTTTATGTACTTGATTTTTGATACTGAAACCACCGGATTACCAAAACGATGGGACGCTCCTATTAGTGATAGTGACAACTGGCCTAGATGTATACAAATTGCCTGGCAACTACACGATGCTATGGGAAATTGTATTGAACACCAGGATTACATGGTAAAACCCGATGGATTTAATATCCCATATGATGCAGAAAAGATTCATGGTATTTCGACCGAGCTCGCAGCTCAAGACGGAATTACATTACAAGAGGTATTAGACAAGTTTAATATCGCATTATCAAAAACCAAGTTTGTCGTTGGACAAAATGTGGGATTTGATGTTAATATTATGGGAGCAGAATTCTATCGTCTTGGCTTAGAAAACGATTTACAGGAACTCCCCGTTTTAGATACATGTACGGAGACCACCGCAGAATTATGTCAAATCCCAGGTGGTCGTGGAGGTAAATTTAAACTTCCTACACTTACAGAACTACATCAACATCTTTTTGATACTGCATTCGGAGAAGCACATAACGCAACTGCCGATGTAGAAGCCACTACACGATGTTTTCTAGAGTTAATCCGTCAACAAGTCTACACACAAGAGGAACTTGATGTAGAACCTGATTATTTCCAAAATTTTAAAACTGCTAATCCCGAAGCAATTCAATTAATCGGGCTAAAACATATCAATCTCAAAAAGGCTTCTCAAAAAATACAAGAAGCACTTGCAAAAAAAGGAGGATCTGACCTCTCCCAGCAAGAGATTGATGAGAATATTGCTGCACTAGATGAGGTTGGTTTTGCCCACTTACACAACCACACCCAATTCTCTGTTTTACAATCAACAACAAGCATTCCTGACTTAGTAAAAGTAGCGGCACAGCATAAAATGAATGCGGTTGCCATGACTGATCATGCCAACATGATGGGAGCTTTTCATTTTGTTCAGGGAGTTGCCAATCACAATAAAAGTGTAAAAGCAGCAAATGAAGAAGCAATAGAAAACGGTCAAGAACCCGAAGGTGTAGAGATAAAACCCATTGTAGGTTGTGAATTTTTTGTTTGCGAAAATCATACCGATAAATCCCGAAAAGATAATGGATACCAAATTGTACTATTAGCCAAAAACAAAAACGGATACCACAATCTGGCAAAAATGTCTTCTACCGCATTTGTTAACGGGTTTTATTACGTCCCTCGAATTGACAAAGAAGTTATCAAAAAATACAAAGAAGATATCATTGTTCTTACAGGAAACTTGTATGGAGAAGTCCCTAGTAAGGTTTTGAATATTGGAGAAAAGCAAGCCGAACAAGCGCTACTCTGGTGGCATCAAGAATTTGGTGATGATCTGTATATCGAGATTATGCGCCATAATCAAGAAGATGAAAATAGGGTAAATCAGGTATTGATACAATTTGCTAAAAAGTATAACATCAAAACTGTTGCAACTAATAATACATATTACTGCGAAAAAAAAGATGCCAATGCCCATGACATTCTATTATGTGTAAAAGACGGGGAAAAACAAGCCACTCCTATTGGTAGAGGTAGAGGGTATCGTTATGGTTTACCTAACCAGGAATATTATTTTAAATCACAGGAAGAGATGAAAGATCTCTTCAAAGACCTGCCTGAAGCCATTATAAATATTCAGGAAATTGTCGATAAAATTGAGCCTTTTGTGCTTGCCAGAGATGTATTATTACCTGCTTTTGATATCCCTGAAGAGTTTCAATCTAAAGAAGACGAAATTGATGGAGGTAAGCGTGGTGAAAACAAGTACCTCAGACATATTACCTACGAAGGAGCAAAAAAACGATACGGAGAAATAACTCCAAAAATTGACGAGCGACTTGATTTTGAGCTACAGGTAATTGAAAAAACAGGGTATCCGGGATACTTCCTTATTGTAGAAGATTTTATTAGGGCAGCAAGGGATATGGGAGTCTCTGTAGGTCCCGGTCGTGGATCAGCAGCTGGATCAGCAGTAGCCTATTGCTTATGGATTACTAATCTTGATCCCATTAAGTACGATCTCCTTTTTGAGCGTTTCTTAAATCCCGATCGTGTAAGTATGCCCGATATTGATATTGATTTTGATGACGAAGGAAGAGGACGAGTTATGGACTATGTAATTGAGAAATACGGGGCTAATCAGGTTGCACAGATTATTACATATGGTACAATGGCAGCAAAATCTTCTATACGAGATACTGCCCGAGTATTAGACCTCCCCTTAGGAGATGCTGATCGTATTGCCAAACTTATCCCCAACATGTCCAAACTGGGGAAAATTTTTGGCGTAGAAGAAGCTGTCCTGAAGAAAAAATTTAGAAGTGATGAATTAGAAAAAGTTAATGAGCTACTTAATATTGCCGACGGTAGTGACCTTGAAGCAGAAACACTAAACCAGGCAAGAGTATTAGAAGGCTCTGTAAGAAATACCGGAATCCATGCTTGTGGAGTAATCATTACTCCTGATGATATCACCAAATTCGTTCCTGTAGCATTAGCTAAGGACTCCGACATGTATTGTACCCAGTTTGACAACTCCGTGGTTGAAAATGCTGGTCTACTAAAAATGGATTTCTTAGGGTTAAAAACACTTACCCTAATCAAAGACACCGTTAAAATCGTAAAAGCAAAACACGGAGTAGAATTAGATCCTGAAAATTTTCCGCTAGACGATGAAGAAACATACGCTCTTTTCCAACGTGGAGAAACCGTAGGGGTGTTTCAATACGAATCCCCAGGGATGCAAAAATACATGAAGGAGCTTAAACCTACTGTTTTTGCCGATCTTATTGCAATGAATGCGCTCTATCGACCAGGACCATTAGAATACATCCCTAGTTTTATCAATAGAAAACATGGAACCGAAGAGATAATATATGATCTCGAAGCTTGTGAAGAGTATTTAAAAGAAACCTACGGAATTACCGTTTATCAAGAGCAAGTGATGTTGCTTTCTCAAAAACTGGCAAATTTTACCAAAGGTGAAGCTGATGTCTTGCGTAAAGCCATGGGTAAAAAGCAAAAGGCCGTTCTTGATAAAATGAAACCTAAATTTATTAAACAGGCTTCAGAAAAAGGACATGCCGAAGATAGGCTCGAAAAAATATGGAAAGACTGGGAGGCTTTTGCTGCCTATGCCTTTAACAAGTCTCACTCTACTTGTTATGCTTGGATTGCTTACCAAACCGCATACCTAAAAGCTCATTATCCTGCAGAATATATGGCGGCTGTATTATCCAATAACATGAATGACATCAAGCAGGTTACTTTCTTTATGGAAGAATGTAAACGAATGAAATTAGATGTACTAGGTCCCGATGTTAATGAATCATTTCGTAAGTTTTCTGTAAATAAAGATGGAGCTGTTCGTTTTGGAATGGGAGCGATTAAAGGAGTAGGAACGGGTGCTGTAGCTACTATCGTTGAAAACAGACAAGAAGCTCCATATAGATCTATTTTTGATTTAGCCAAACGTATTGATCTTCGTGCGGCTAACAAAAAAGCATTTGAGAGTTTAGCCCTTGCTGGAGGTTTTGACTCTTTTTCTGACACCCATAGAGGTCAGTACTTTCATGAAGAAGGAGATGGAGTGACTTTCTTAGAAAAAGCTGTACGTTATGGTTCTAAATTTCAGGAAAGCGAAAACTCTTCTCAAGTAAGCTTGTTTGGAGAAGCCAGTGATGTTCAAATACCAGAACCTGTAGTCCCTCCTTGTGAAGAGTGGGGAACTATGGAAAAATTAGCGCGCGAAAAAGAAGTAGTTGGAATCTATCTTTCAGGACATCCACTCGATGATTTTAAATATGAAATAAAATATTTCTGCAATGGCACCTTGCTAAATTTTGCAGATATGGAAAATAATGTTAATCGCGAAATTTCTTTTGGGGGTGTAATTACAAATGTAGAACACCGTACATCTAAAAATGGTAAAGGGTGGGCAACTTTTATAATCGAAGACTATAACACAGCTCATGAATTCAGGATTTTTGGTGAAGAATATCTAAAACACCGCCCTTTTCTGGTAAAAAGCACATTTGTATATGCCAAAGCCTTTATAAAAGAGGGGTGGGTAAATCGTGATACAGGTAAAAAAGGAGACCCTAGAATACAGTTTAATAGTTTCCAACTACTACATGACGTTATGGAGACCTATGCCAGAAAACTTACGATACAACTAGATATAAACACACTTTCGGACACTGGGATTGATCACTTAAAAGAACTACTGGACACCCATTCGGGAAATCATACTTTAAATTTTGTGATTTATGAAATGGCAGAAAAACTAAAGCTACATATGCCTAGCCGAAAACAAAAAGTAAACATTTCTCCAGAACTACTCGTTGCACTGGAAGAGGAATCTATACATTATAAGTTGAATTAAAAAGTAAAAATACAGGAGCCGACATCAAGTTGTTGAATCACAACTTAAGATGTCAGCTCCAAATTAAACTCAAGTTATCTGCAAGTTCTTACCTTTACCTCTAACCATGGTTCTCTATAAGACTCCCAACAATCTTCATGATCATGTACATATCCTCCAATATTATCTCTTAATTTACTTTCGTAACCAGCACCAATCTTTGCTCTTTCTACATGATAGAAAATATCATAAGAACCTTCAGGAGGTATAATAGAAGTTGTCTCTCCATCAACCTTATTATTTTTCCACACTATATTATCATATGTTACAGTACTACTTAGCTTATTTTTATATTCTATCCCTATCCTAAAATTATCCGCTACCTCATTCACAAATCTTATTTCATTATGCACTCTTCCTGCAGTAGTACAGTTGAGCGCCACATAACCCGTAGAATACCCCATTTTCGCCAAAGTATTATCTTTTAAAAACCTAATCGTATACGCGATAGGCACCCCAGGATTATCTCTGCTATACACCGCATTTTCTCCTTTAATAATGGTTTGTAAATCCCCGAAATTCTGTGCAGAAACAGCTTCTGAAGCCACAGCTGCATTTCCTCCGATAGTAACTGTGGTAATATTAGATTCTTGCAATATTTCTTTATACTTAGCTTCTACAGTTCCAGAGGCACTTGTTAACCCACTTGCATAATTAAAAGCACCTGTTAACTGAGCTTCGGTAGCTTCTGCCGTAGTTTCCATTCGAAACATTATAATCCTTCCGTAATTAACCGAATGTACATAAGCTGGAGGCACCGCTGAGCTAAAAGCAGCTTTTATATTTGACAATCCCACTGTAGCACCAAAAACAGACGCAGGATTATCTGGAGTATCCATCGTAATGGTATAAAAAACCTGTTTAAAAACCATCATAGCAATTCTCTTTGTTGTAGTACTTTCATAGTTAAACTGTGCAGAAACATCTCCAGTTGCCCATTCTGTATTTAGACCAACTTCCAAACTCATTTGTTTCGAAGAATACGATGTAGAAGCGCTATATGATGAATTAGCAGCATTAACATACCCCTCTTGATACGCATTAGCATTCCACCACTCAAGAGCATCATCAATCTTAGCTTGTACATTTGAATTTCTAGGATCTTCTACAATTATATTTCCTTGATTTCCAATACCAGGAAGATCCAAACGCAATGTCATTGGCGCTCTCCCTAACGTAAAAGCCTCTGGCAAACCATCTCGCATTGATCCATTTCCTTTTACTAACGCCCCTGGCCACACGATACCATTAGTAGGTCTAAGGATAGCTACATCCTCGAAATTAGCTTTTAAATTATAATCGACACGCACACAGGTTGTATTAATCCCCTCTCCATAAGAGCTATCGGTAGAACTATCACCAGAAGTTTTTAACAGGGCTTCTCCCCCTGTATCCTCTACACCCAGTAGCTCATCCTGATTATAGTCCAGGTTTTTCACAAAGTCATTAATCGTATTTGCTTCTGGATTTTCCGGAACTTCCGGCCCACCACCATCCTCGTCTTTACTGCAAGAATTACATGCCACTAAAGCCATTACTAAAAAAATCAAAATGAATGCTTGGGGCATTTTTAAAATTGAAGTTTTCATGTTTTTTTGTTTTACTGATTCAACAATTCAAAACTAGATGAAAACAAGACTCACACCCAATTTAAGGTATAGACAAAGCATGGACAGATGTCAAAATCACTACTTCAAAAAACAAAAACGTATTGAGACATCTTACAATCTGTCATTATTAAATTTTTTATTTTCAGCTAGTTAACATGAAATCACAAATAAAATGAGGCAAAAAAGCAAACTTCGATCATAAACTTCGATTCATTACAACACGGACAAGGAAAGGTTTCTGAGTAATTAATGTTTATCTTAGACAGAAGATAAACATTTCTATATTATGAGATTCTTAGTTTTATTAGTTCTTACTTTTATTCTATTCATTCCCGAATTATCTGCCCAAGACAAGAAATTAGTAGATAGCTTAAAAAATGTTTTAAACAGCTATCCCCATCAAGATAGTACAAGAGTAACTATTCTTACACTACTTCATGAAAAATTGATGTTTTCCAAACCATTAGAAGCTAAACGATATGCCGAAGAGGAACTAGAAATATCTAAAAAAATTAATTATAAAAAAGGTATAGGAAAAGGTTTATTACATCTAGCTGACTTTTATACCAATAGAAACAACTCAGATTCTGCTTTGTATTATTACAATGAAGCCAAGGCTACCTTTAATGATATCGGTTCTTATCGAGGCTTATTATTTTCAAATCACTCAATTGCAGATATCTTAAGAAGTAAAGGAGATTTTGAGGGTGCAATAAAACTTACACAAGAAAACCTTCAACTTATAGAAAAGGAAGAGAAAAACAATATAGCTAAGGCAAAATTTACAGGAGCCCAATACAATAGTCTTACCAATATATATGTGGAAAAAGGGAGCTATAAACTGGCAATGATACAAGCAATAAAAGCCCTGGAATTATTTACTGAGATAAAGGATATAACCAGAAAGGCTGATATTTTAAAGCTTTTAGGGGATTTAGAGTACGCATCAGAGAATTATGAAAATTCTTTAAAATATTTTGAAGAAGCAATTGCTATTTATACCAAAGAAAACGATGTGGTTTATTTGGCATACGCAAAGAATTCCGCAGCAAAAACTTTAAAAAAATTAGGACGAATTAGTGATGCCGAAACTTATCTAAAACAAACAATAGAGTTATCAAGAAAGCACAAAACACAGGCTTCTTTAGCTAGTTCACTTAATGATCTGGGGCAATTACAAATTGACCAAAAGGAATATAAAAAAGCCAAAATGAATTTTACAGAAGCCAAAGAAATAGCCCAGAAAGAAGATATAAAAATTGCTTTAATAAATTCACGAAAAGGGTTAAGCGATGTCCATAAAAACCTAAAAAACAATAACAAATCACTCACTCACATTAATTTAGCGGTAGACATTGCCGAAAAAATTGGGGCAATGTCACATTTAAAAGATCTGTATACAAAACGATCTACTATTCTCGAGAAACTAAATAAAGATAAAAATGCCCTACAGGATTTACACAAATCACAAAAAATAAGTGACAGTCTTTTTTCTATAAAAAAAGCGCAACAAATAGAAGAACTACGCACCATATATGAAACAGAAAAAAAAGAAGCTGCAATTGCGCTACAAAAAGAAGAAATCAAAACATTAACCCAACAAGTAGAAATTGGTAATCTTCGCAAAGCCTTATATGCCGGAGGAATGGCTTCTTTTATAGTAATATCAGGGCTTTTGTTCTTTGGTTTCAGACAACGGCTAAAAAAGAATAAAATCGAAAGAGAAAAACAAGAGACAATCTACAAACAAGAAATTGAGCATAAGAAGAAAGAGCTGACTTCTCAGACCCTGCATTTGGTACAAAAAAATAGCTTTATTCAGGAATTAAAAGAAAATTTAGAGCGAATCAAAAATTCTCCTGATCTTTTTAAAGTAGAATTTAAACGCTTAGTGATGCTATTAAAGAAAGAAAGTGCAGAAGATAAAGATTGGGAAGTTTTCAAATCATATTTTATCAACGTACACAATAATTTTGATCTTAAGCTAAAAAACATCTACAGTGAGATTACCGAAAAAGAAATTAGATTAGCCGCTTTTTTAAGAATGAAACTAACAACCAAAGAAATCGCTTCCATTCTTAATGTACTCCCTGATAGCGTATTAAAATCAAAATACCGCCTCAAAAAGAAACTTAATTTAGACAAAAACACAGATTTATATCAGTTTTTAGACACTCTCTAGCCACAAAGAATCCTTTGTTTTAATGAAGCGATCATATACCTTCAGCTCTAAACAGTTTAATACGTCTTACTACATCAAAAACATCCATTTCTTTTCTTGCCATAGGACAAGTGTATTAATTCGCAAACCTTTTACATTTGCTATATCGTACAAAACAAACCATTTACGCCTTTTTTTGGCTAGTTCATTTTTTATCTGTTTAAAAAAAATGTGATAAACAAAACACCTGGAATAGTTTTTTTAATCATAAAACCATAGTTATGTTAGAAAATATAGCATCGTATGTCTCAATTGTTTTTATACTCACCACAGGTATTAGTGTTTTTTTGTTTTACAAAGCATGTAACAATTCAAAAAAAGTTTTGTTCATACTTATTGGGTGGGCATCTATACAAGGAATATTGGGATATTCATTTTTCTATCAAGATACTACATCTTTTCCACCTCGTTTTGGCTTAGCTCTTGTACCACCTTTACTTCTAATTATTTCTTTATTTTTTACCAAAAAAGGGAAGCTATTTATCCATACTCTTAGTATTAAAACATTAACATTACTTCATACTGTAAGGATACCCGTAGAGCTTGTTTTATATTGGTTGTTTTTGCACAAAGCTATACCTGAGCTTATGACATTTTCGGGTAGAAATTTTGACATTCTTGCAGGAATCACAGCTCCTTTTATATTCTATTTTGGATATATAAATAAAATCATTAGACCTAGAGTTCTCCTAACCTGGAATATTGTTTGTTTATTGTTATTATTATTTATTATACTTAATGCGATTCTCTCCTTCCCTTCTCCTTTTCAGCAATTTGCTTTTGATCAGCCTAATATTGCCTTACTATATCTTCCTTACGTATGGTTACCCTCTGTAATAGTTCCAATTGTATTATTTTCTCATTTGGTCTCAATACATTACTTATTAAAAGAGCTTAAAATTCTAAAATAATTCGACTTATAATCATCATTTTGACACCTAATTAGTTATAAAGTAATACTTTCATATTATATTTGGTATCAGAAAATCAAATAACTCTATAGTCAAAACTAATATTATGAATGTAAGCTTTGGCAGAATTATTGACTAATTTTGTGAATATTAAAATAACAAGAATTTTTAAACAATAAATTACTATGGCACTAGAAATAACAGACGCTACTTTTGACGAAGTAGTACTTAAAAGTGACAAACCTGTATTAGTAGATTTTTGGGCAGCTTGGTGCGGTCCATGTAGAATGGTTGGCCCTATCATAGAACAAATTAGCGAAGAATATGACGGGAAAGCCGTTGTAGGTAAAGTAGATGTTGATGCTAATCAAGAGTTTGCTGCTAAATATGGTGTAAGAAATATTCCTACAGTATTAGTTTTCCAAAATGGAGAAGTTGTAGGTCGCCAGGTAGGTGTTTCTCCAAAAAATGTATATGCTGAAGCATTAGATTCTCTTTTGTAAAAATTTGGCATTTAAAAATAAAAAAAGGTTTGACCTAAAAGTCAAACCTTTTTTTATGAATACTATTTTGCAATACGTATATTGTTACCAAACTAATCATTCATGTTTTCACTTTTTATGAAAGAATAACTGATGGATATTCAAAAAGAAATCAATAAAACAGGTGGATTCACCAATCTTGAATTACTTGCAAAACAAGTTGTAGAGGGCTTTATCTCTGGCATGCACAAAAGTCCTTTTCATGGTTTCTCTGCAGAATTTGCAGAGCATAAAGTATATAACAATGGAGAAAGCACAAAACATATTGACTGGAAACTCTTTGCCAAAACGGATAAGCTTTTTACCAAAAGATATGAGGAAGAGACAAATCTAAGGTGCCATATTATCATTGATAATTCTTCCTCAATGCATTACCCCAAAATAAAAGAACACCATCTGGAGTCATTAAACAAAATAAGTTTTTCGGTACTAGCAACTGCTTGTTTAATGAATATATTAAAGAAACAACGTGATGCTATAGGGCTTAGCATTTATAGCAATGAGTATGATTATTATGCTCCTGAGAAAGGTAGTGAGAGACATCATCAGATGCTACTTAATAGGCTAAACTCTACCATAACCAACGTTTCTGAAGGCAAAAACACCGACACTTATACTTTTCTACACCTGATTGCAGAGAAAATACACCGCAGGTCGCTAATCTTTTTGTTTACAGACATGTTTCAAGCCACTTCAAATCCTGAGAAATTGTTTGAAGCTCTTCGGCATCTTAAATACAATAAACATGAAGTTATTCTTTTTCACACATTTGATAGTGAGAAAGAACTCCATTTTGATTTTAGCAATCAACCTACTCGATTTGTAGATGTAGAAACAGGAGATTTTATTAATCTCTATGCCGATAATATTAAAGAAAACTATCAAGAAGCGGTATCCTCATATTTTTATGATTTAAAAATGAAATGTGCTCAATATGGGATAAAGTATGTAGAGGCGGATGTCACTAAAAATTTTGATAAAATTTTGACTACATATTTTATTGAAAGACAGAAGTTTGCCTAGAAACATAAAACTATTTTGAAAAAAAACACAAAAAATGCTTGCGGATAATGAAATGAGGTGTATATTTGCATCCGCAATAAGGCTTTGGTCTGGTAGTTCAGTTGGTTAGAATACCTGCCTGTCACGCAGGGGGTCGCGGGTTCGAGTCCCGTCCAGACCGCAAAATTGCAAAAAGCCTCAATATATATTGAGGCTTTTTTTTAGCAAGAAGATGTTGTGTTGTCTCACGCCTAGCGTGAGTGGTTTAGTAGTAAACCAATGAGAAGCTTTTCCATATAAATTTGGAGAGGCTTTTTTTAATTCATTTCTTTTCGTGTTTTATTCAACAAAAACAACCTTGGGTATTCTTTATCCCTGTTTAGCATTTTCAAAAACCCTGAATTCAGGGCGTTTTAAAACAACCCTTATTTATACTTTAGACCTAAGAAAATTTAAAGAAAATGAAAACTAACATTAGCTCTGTTGTATTCTCATTAGCCATTATCACCTCTTCTATTGTTCTTGGAAATGCATATATGAACAGAAATAAGCCAGAAAGAACAATCGCCGTTACAGGACATGGCACAACAAGCTTTTCTTCTGACCTTATAGTATGGGAAGGAGAATTCACAAAAACAAATAATGATTTACAACAAGCATACATAGACCTTAAAACAGACAAAAATACAGTTGCAGAATACTTGACTTCTAATAACATCGATCCCAAAACTGTAGTTTTTGATGCTGTAATCACGAATCGCACTACAAAATCGAACTACTCTGACACTGGTAATTATCTTGGAGAAAGTCCTACTGGATATCAATTATCGCAAACTCTTAAAATAAGCTCTTGTGAAATAGAAAAAGTCGAGGTAATATCCAGGGAGATTACGGAGCTCCTTAATCAAGGAGTTCAGTTTTATTCAAAAAAACCAAGATACTACTATACCAAACTTGCCGAGTTAAAAATAGAAATGATTTCTAAAGCTACCGAGAATGCACAATTAAGAGCTGAGAAAATAGCCAAAAATTCTGGATCAACATTGGACGAACTTACTGTTGCCAAAATGGGAATTTTTCAAATTACAGGAAGACATTCTGGAGAAGATCACTCCTGGGGTGGAGCACTAAACACTTCTTCCAAAGAAAAAACCGCTTCAATCACTACAAAACTAGTGTATACCATAAAATAATTCAAACCACATCTACTAGAATAGATTCCCCCAATTCTCTGATACTTTAATAAAAAAGAAGATCAGAAAACCAACTGATACTATAAACTTAAGAAAGGTCCCTGCCAAAAAGCCGATAAAAGAACCAAACGCAGCTTTTAAGGCTTTTGAAGATTCATTGCTATCTTTTATCAACTCTCCTATAAAAGCCCCAACAAAAGGTCCTATAATGATCCCAAAAGGTCCCATAAATATTATACCTATAATAAGACCAATAGAACTACCAATCATCCCGTATTTGGTTCCTCCAAATCTTTTAGTTCCCAAAGCCGGAACAACATAATCCAAAACCCAAACTACAAGCGAAATCCCAAGTGTAATTCCCAAAAAAGTCCAGTTTTGAGGAACTGCATCGGTAATATGAAGAATTAACAACCCAATCCAAGAAGTAAATGGTCCTGGCAGTACAGGAAGAAAACTCCCTATTATCCCCAAAAGACAAAATAAAAAACCAATTATGATTAATGCTATATCCATGCGCTCTGTTTTAACTATATGACGGTAATGTTTCAAGTTTGTTACGCTTCTCAAAAACTACCTACAAAAAGAAGAAAAAAACATTAACACTTAAAACAGCATGGCTTTTTTCCTTGGAATAAAACTTTACAAACGACTAATATTCAACGCCTAAAAATACACTTAACACTTTATAATAATACTGTAAAACCATAAAATGATCTTATTTTTAAATATTTACACTAGTATAATTTTACAAATTTGTTAAAATTTTAACTGTATTTTAACTTATTTTTGTTTTTATCATTTTTTTACATATATTTATGTAAGAAAATTCATACCTACAAAATGAAATTAATCTTTATAACATCGTTTTTATTATTAATTTCCTGTTCAAAAGGAGTTTTCACAACTTCTGAAAACAACAGTTACCTGGAAGATACTGATCGTATATCTCCACCAAAAGAGGATATCATTCTAATATTTAATTTAGAGTTCAAAAAAGACAACAACCAATCAGGAGGTATATCCATCTCACTAAGAGATAAAAACCTAGCCGAAGGTTTTCTAAAAAAAGATTTTGATCGTATCCCTTCTATTCCTAAAGATAAGTATAAAATATCTCTTGCTAATTCAGATTTTCATATTATCAAAAGTACAATTATTGAAAATCCTCTACACCAGCATGTTGAATATGAAAATGACCAACATCAATTACAATATAAACCGATAACCAAAGAGTCTTCTATTGTTTCTTTTAGAGCAAGATATGAGAAAGCTATAGAATACGTAATTATAGAGTATGCTGATGATAAACCTAACTCCCAATTTTTAAAAAAAATTAAACTATAACTTAATAACGCAAACCCCAAACACCCCAAAACTAATGAAAAAACTCTACCCCACCCTTATTACCCTTATGCTCATTTTATGGCAGTATCCTCAAGCTCAAACTTTTGAGGTTGTGAATATGTTGAATAATGGATCTAATTCCGAAAAGGTAAATATCGTCTTTGTTGGAGATGGTTATCAGAGCAATGAGATGACGAAGTATATCAATGATGTACAAGCAGTTGTGGATGCTTATTTTAATATTGCACCATATAACGAAATTAAAACAAGTTTTAATGTGTATGCTATTAAAGTACCCTCAAATGAGAGTGGTGCAGGTCTAACACCAGAAACTCCTGTTGACAACTATTTTGGTAGTACATATGGTAACTATGGAATGGATCGCCTTTTGGTTCCTTCAAAACAAGATTTACTTAATAACGTTGTTAATCAAAACACACCTTTTCATGACAAGTTATTTGTAATTGTCAATCACACCAAATATGGTGGATCAGGAGGTAATTATGCAACTTTCTCTACTCATGCAGATGCTCTTGATCTTGCACTACATGAAGGTGGTCATTCTTATGGCGAATTGGCAGATGAGTATTGGGCAGGAACAGCACAGACCGAAAAAGTTAATTTAACTCAAAATTTAGATTCAACAACTATAGTCTGGAATCAATTTCTAGGGCAATCAGGTGTTGGTATTTACCCACATGAAGAGGCTCCTACCTGGTATCGTCCTCATCAGAATTGTAAAATGAGATTTTTAGCGGCTTCCTTTTGCCCTGTATGTCAACATCAAATAAAAGTCAAAACTAACGCTCTTATGACCAATACAGGGATTGGCTTACCAGTACCAGCCGATCTAGCAGCAATAAACATAACGACGAACTCTTTTACAGGTACATGGACAGCATCACCAGGAGCCACTACTTATGATGTTCAATTATATGAAAACGACGCTTGGGTTACCAAAGGATCTCCAACTACCAATAGTTTTGATTTCTCTCAACTTGTAATTCCAGAAGATGAAGATCAGTATTTTCGTGTACGTGCCACTGATAGTCTTGGTAGTAGTAATTATTCTGATTTCTTTCAAGTTGTTCTTGTACCAACAGTACCTATAGGCTTAAATACCGCTAATATTACTGGAACCTCTTTTACGGCTAACTGGACAGCAAATAAATCTCCTAGTGCTACTTCTTATGATGTTTATTTATGGGAAAATAATAGCTGGGTTTTAAAAGGATCTCCAACAACGAATAACTATAATTTTTCTGGATTAGCTTTGAATAGTACTCAACATTTTATAGTACAGGCTCATAATGGCACTGGAAGTAGCGATTATTCTGATTCTTTTACAGCAAACCTTGTTGCCCCGGCTACTCCAGGAATCCCAACTGGTTTGAATGCTTCTAACATTACTGGAACATCTTTTACAGCCAATTGGACAGCAGTAGCTGAAGCCACATCATATGATATTCAGCTACTGGAAAATGGAACTTGGATCACAAAAGGATCACCTGTAACGAATACTTTTGATTTCTCTGGTCTTGCGTTGGATAGTTCGCAAACATTCCGTGTTCGCTCCAAGAATAGCGCAGGAAATAGTGACTACTCTGCTTCTTTTATAGTAAACCTTGTTAGTCCTGTTATTCCAGGAATCCCAACCAATCTAAGTTCTAGTAATATTACAACAACCTCGTTTACAGCAAACTGGACTACTTCTACTGGTGTCACTACTTATGATATGCAACTATGGGAAAATGGAGCGTGGACCATAAAAGGATCTACTCCAAACAACACTTATAATTTCTCAAATTTAGCATCAGAAAGTACTCAATACTTACGTATTAGAGCTACTAATACTGCAGGTAGTAGTGACTATACCGATTATATCACAGTAACTCTTGTATCTACTGCACCAAGTAGTATCCCTGCTGTCCCTTCAGGTTTAAGTACTGCTAATGTTACTCCAACATCTTTTACTGCAAACTGGACTGCTTCTTTAGAAGCTACTTCATATGATATTCAATTATGGGAAGGCGGAGCCTGGGTTACAAAAGGATCTCCTGCGACTAATACTTATAATTTTACAGGATTAGTTTCTGGAAGTATTCAATATTTCCGTGTACTGGCTACTAATAGCCTTGGCAGTAGTGAATATTCTAACTATGAGTCTATTCAACTTCCCACGGCTCCTGCTGCTCCACCTGTAGAAAATAATATTTTTATACACCCTAATCCTGTAAGCAATATATTGTCTATCAAAGGTGACTTAGAGAATCCTGTTGTAAAAGTAATGGATGTTTATGGAAATGTTTTTGTAGAAAAATCTTTGGGAGATCATTTAGAATTAGATCTATCTCATTTAAGCCCTAAGGTTTATATCTTAAACATTAGATCAAAAGATATTAACGAAAACATTCGTTTTATCAAAGAATAAATTATAATGCTCTATTCATAGAAGCGAAAAGAAGGGTTTTAAAATATTTTAAAACCCTTCTTTTTTATTTAAATCGTATCCCTTATTTCATTTCCTCCAAATATGATGAAAACTACGTCATTTGATCATAAAAAAATAAAATACAAATCTTACATTTTAAAAAACAATTAATTTAATAGGTAATTTCTTACATATTCTAAATTTATGTTAATTTAATTTTGTATATTGTTCAACAAATTAACACAAACTCTAACACATGATCACTCAAACTCTTTTTCTTTCAATTTTCTTATGTGAGAATAATTATTGGAATTACACCTCATCATTATCTTAATTTTTCTAAAAGGGAAAACTTAGAAAATATTAACCGATCCTTCCTATATTTTATAGTAAAAACTTGTATTTCTTTAGTCATAAATTGATTTTCAATAATCAAAACAAAAAAATATAATCTAGGTTGAATACAAAAACATTTGTTGTTTTAAAAAACCTCTAACTTCTTTTATAAAACACATAAGAATTATTTATATAACCATTAAACATCTTGGTTCATATCGAAGTTTCTTATTAAAAAATCCCAGCAAATCTTAAGAATTAACCACAAACTCAAATCAAATGAAAAAAGCCAAACTATTACTAATGGTCATATTAGTATTAAGCCAATGTTTACAAGCTCAAAATTTTGAAGTTATTAATATCATGAATAACGGTTCTACCTCTAAAAAAGTCAATATCGTTTTTTTAGGAGATGGTTATCAGAGTCATGAGATGAATAAATACCTTACAGATGTACGAAAGGTAACAGACAGTTATTTTAAAACAGCTCCGTATAACTCCATTAAAACAAGTTTCAATGTTTTTGCGATTAAAGCACCGTCTAATGCAAGTGGAGCAGGTCGTACTCCACAAAGTCCTGTTGACAATTATTTTGGTAGTACATATGGCTATGCCGGGATGGATCGTCTTTTAGTTGCTTCAAAAACAAGTCTCGTCACCCAAGTAGCAAATGCCAACACACCCTATTATGATCAAATATTTCTAATTGTCAATGACTCAAAATATGGAGGTTCTGGTGGTGAAATAGCAACTTTTTCGACACATACAGATGCCTTAGGTCTTGCATTGCACGAAGCAGGGCACTCATATGCAAAACTAGCAGATGAATATTGGGCAGGAAGTCAATATGCCGCCGAAAAAGCTAACCTAACTCAAAATGGAGATGCTATTACTGTTAAATGGAATAAACTTATAGGAAAAAACGGTGTGGGTGTCTATAAACATGAAGAAAGCCCTTCATGGTATCGCCCTCATCAAAATTGCAAAATGAGATACCTTAATAGCACCTTTTGCGAAGTATGTCAAAATGAAATAAAAACAATAACCAACGATCTTTTAGGAAATTCTGGAGGCGGTACACTTGGAGTACCAACCAACTTGTCTGCATCCAATATCACCTCAACTTCTTTTTCAGCAAACTGGAATACATCAACGGGTGCTACTTCTTATGATGTTCAGTTATATGAAAATGGAACATGGACAACCAAGGGATCTCCAGCAACAAACACTTATAATTTCACTGGATTACAACCAAATAGTGAGCAACATTTTCGAGTAAGATCTGTTAACAGCACAAACAGTAGTGATTATTCTAATTACCTGGCAGTGAATCTTACATCTAATTCTACTATTCCGGCTACACCTTCTGGATTGAACTCATCTAATGTAACAGCCACTTCGTTTACCGCAAACTGGAATCAATCAACAGGCGCTACTTCTTATGATACTCAATTATGGGAAAACGGAGCTTGGAAAACTAAAGGATCTTCTACTGCAAATACTTACAGTTTTACTGGGTTAGTATCAGCAAGCACGCAATATTTTCGGGTGCGGGCTACTAATAGTAAAGGTAGTAGTGAATATTCTGATTATTCTACAGTTAAACTTCTTTCTGGTGGGGGACAAACAACAATTCCTTCTACACCCTCTGGGCTAAATGCCTCTAATATATTATCATCATCATTTACGGCAAACTGGACAGCTTCTTCAGGAGCTACATCATATGATGTTCAATTATGGGAAAATGGGGCATGGAAAACCAAAGAGTCCTCGACAACTAATACTTATAATTTTACTGGATTAGCATCAGCAAGCACGCAATATTTTCGTATAAGAGCTACAAATAGTGCAGGTAGTAGTGACTATTCTAATTGGAAATCTATACAACTGGGATCGACTCAGGCGCCTCCAATATTGAATATAGGATATAAAAATTTAGTCATTTACCCAAACCCAGTAAGTGATGTACTATATATCAAAGGTAATCTAGAAAACCCTTTTATAAGAGTGATGGATATTTACGGAAATATCTTCCTTCAAAAAACATTAGGAGATAATCTAATGCTGGATCTATCCCATTTAGATCCCAAAATTTACATCTTGAACATTCAATCAAAAGAAATTAACAAAACTATTCGATTTATTAAGAAATAAACTATAACCTGGTATTACAAAAACCAAAAGAAGGATTTTGTTTCAGTACAAAATCCTTCTTTTTATTTTAATAAATATGTCCATAATGTTTCAGATTTGTTACGCCAATATGAATATACTCATCTTATAGGTTATTAATAATTCTTTGTGCTTTCCATTACTTTTTTATTTATTTTTTTTGCCTTAGTAAACGGCAAACAAATTACTAATTGATCATAAAATTTCCCCAAAATATGAGATCATTTTTAACACTATCCATTTCACTAATGGTATTCTTATCCTCATTTTCACAAAACAACCCTTTCTTAAAATGTAAAAATGAAACAAACGAACGTATAAGAAGAAACTGCATTACTAGTGCTATACAAACCTTTGTGGATACTAATTACAATATTTCTGCAATTGTACCATATGCAAAATCCGGAACCAATAGGATTTACACCCGCTTTAAAGTTGATCAAATTGGGCGAATTATAGATATACAAGCAAAATCATCATCCCCAGAACTAGAACTAGAAGCGATAAGAACTCTTGAAGCCCTACCATATACGATTCCTTGGTTGCAAACTGACACTGGTTTGGAAGAAGAAAAGACCTTTGAAAACACATACACTTTACCTATAATTTTTCAAATTAATAATAGCGTAATAGACCTATCTTCACATAAAAAAAATATCGATAATGATTAACATCTAAGATTACACTCTGCTTTATCTTTTAACCCTCTATTCCTTTCTATCTCTTAAAAATTTTATGTAGCTTGGCAATCCGAAATAGTTTACGGATAATGAATCTAAGATATTGGTATATAAGTCTATTGGTTGTTATGGTATTTTCATGCAAAGATTTTGTGCTAAAAAAAGAAAGCAAAGACGACATTATAGAAGAAGGGCTGAAAAAACTTAATAGAAACGAAGTAGAACAACCTCCTTTATTTGCTGCTTGTAAGTACAAAGCTGTAGAAGAGCTCGAGCAATGTTTCCAAAATACAATCACCAAACACATATATAACTATCTTGCCAAACACACCATAACAGTAAAAGAACCTATTAACGACACCATATGGGTACCATTACTTATTACTAATCAAGGCAAGATAATACTCGAAGATTTCGAATTACCTCCCTCTATAAAAGTTCATATTCCTGATCTAAAAGATAGTTTAAAAAAAAGTATTGCTTCTCTACCAGAAGTTAAACCAGCACATACACGTAGCACGCCAGTTAATACACTATACAAACTTCCTTTGGTATTACATATCGAATAAGACAATACTTATTCATAATTGCGTAGTTTTGTAAAAATGCAGCTTTCAATTGGAAAACGAAAAAATCATATTGGGTATTGACCCAGGAACCATCATTATGGGATTTGGACTTATTAAAGTTCACAAGAAAAAAATGTCTTTTTTACAATTAAATGAACTTCAACTTGGTAAATACGATGATCATTACTTAAAATTAAAACTCATCTTTGAACGAACAATAGAGCTAATAGACACTTATCATCCAGACGAAATAGCCATTGAAGCACCTTTCTTTGGTAAAAACGTGCAATCTATGCTTAAGCTAGGTAGAGCTCAGGGAGTAGCAATGGCGGCTGGATTAAGTCGAGAAGTCCCTATCACAGAATATTCTCCCAAAAAAATCAAAATGGCTATCACCGGTAATGGTAATGCTAGCAAGGAACAAGTTGCCAAAATGCTACAAAGCTTATTAAAACTTAAAACCTTACCTAAAAACCTGGATTCTACAGATGGTCTCGCTGCAGCAGTATGCCATTTTTATAATATGGGTAGGGCAGATATTATTGGTAAAAGCTACACAGGTTGGGCAGCTTTTGTAAAACAAAATGAGAAACGAGTAAAGAAGTAAAGTGTAAACAAATTTTCTGATTTTAATTTCTCTCAACTAAATAAAATTAAACATCATCAGCGGTATCTATATACATATTCCTTTTTGCAAGCAAGCTTGCCACTATTGCGATTTTCATTTCTCTACTTCTATGAAAAAAAAAGATGAGATGATTACTGCATTATGCAATGAAATCAAATTAAGACAATCAGAAGTGGATTCTGAAGAAACAATCAAAACCATTTATTTTGGAGGAGGTACGCCAACAGTATTATCCGTAGATGAATTGCAACTTATTTTAGACACAATCTATAAGAATTACAAAGTTGATCAAGACGCAGAAATTACAATAGAAGCAAACCCAGATGATCTAACCGAAGAAAAAATAACATCTCTAGCCAAAAGCAAAGTAAATAGATTAAGTATTGGTATTCAATCTTTTTTTGAAACAGATCTTAAAATGATGAACCGGGCACATAATGCAGAGGAAGCCAAAAAATGCCTCACTATCGCTACTAGTTATTTTGATAATATTTCAATAGATTTAATCTACGGCATCCCAAATATGTCCATGCAACGATGGAAACAGAACATTAGATTGGCTCTGGACTTTGGAGTTCCACACATTTCATGTTATGCTTTAACGGTTGAACCTAACACTGCATTACCTAAATTGATTGAAAAAGGAAAAATCCCTTCTGTTGATGATGATTTAGCACAAGAACATTTTAAAATTCTGGTAGACACCCTAGAACATGAAGGTTTTATTCATTATGAATTATCTAATTTTGGCAAACCAGAATATTTCAGCAAAAACAATACTGCCTATTGGCAAGGAAAACATTATCTGGGAATAGGACCTTCTGCCCATTCGTTTAATGGAAAACAACGAAGCTGGAACATTAACAACAATACAAAATACCTCAAAGAAATTCATCAAAATATACTCCCAAAAGAAATCGAAAATTTAACCACTACAGATGTTTACAATGAATACATAATGACAGGATTGCGTACTATCTGGGGTGTATCAATACAAAAAGTAGAAAAGGATTTTGGGAAAAAATATAAAGAACATCTTCTAAAACAAGTTCAAAAATTTATAGATCAACACCTTATATCCTTAGACAATGACACTTTACTAGTCAGCAAAAAAGGAAAGTTTTTAACCGATGGTATTGCAAGTGATCTTTTCTTATTAAATTTAGAGTGATATTGTAAATCTGGGGCTATGCAAGAAAAATATGACACAATCGGCGTTAACTACAATCTGACCCGAAAAGCTGACCCTTACCTTTTTAGTAGACTACAATCACTTTTAAGCCCTTCATTAGAAGAAACATACCTTGATATAGGGTGTGGAACAGGAAATTATACTACTATTTTTTCGGAAAAAGGATATCAATTTATCGGAATTGATCCTTCTTCTGAAATGCTAGAAAAAGCTGCATCTAGAAATAATTCAATAAGCTGGAAAATAGGAAAAGCTGAAAATATAGAATTACCCAAAGAAAGTGTTCATGGGATTATTGCAAGCCTAACCATACATCATTGGTCTGATATATTTAAAGGGTTTTCTGAACTTAATAGGGTATTAATACCAAATGGAAAAATTGTAATCTTCACAGCCACTCCAAATCAAATGAAAGGGTATTGGCTAAACCATTATTTTCCAAAAATGATGGCAGATTCTATTGCCCAAATGCCACCCTACCACCAGATAGAATCCACTTTGAAAGCAAATAACTTATATATAAAAACTACCGAGAAATACAATATCTTACCTGATTTGCAAGATCTTTTTTTGTACTCAGGAAAAAACAACCCTTCGCTATATCTAAAACCTACAGTACGCCATGGTATATCCTCTTTTTCATCTTTGGCAAACATCAAAGAAGTAAATCAAGGGTTAGCTACTCTCGAAAAAGATATTGTCTCAGGAAAAATAAAAGATATAATTTCAACTTACAAAAATACCAAAGGTGACTATCTTTTTATAGTAGTCGAAAAAGTTTAATATGATTACAACAATAGAACACAACAATCAATCTTATAAAGTTGATCTTTCCAAACCTCTGGATATATCCATTCCTTTACGAGCTGATAAAGAAAATGTAAATGCATGGTATATTCCCAAACCAAGGATAGAGCCTGTTACTGATGGGCAATGGGTTGGGCAAGTATCCAAAGGTGCTTCGACTAACTTTAATAATATTTTTTTTAATCCACATGGTCACGGAACTCATACAGAATGTGTTGGTCATATTACTCCAGAGTTTCACAGTATCAATGATGCTCTAAAGCAGTTTTTTTTTATTGCCGAAGTTGTTTCCCTTCAACCAGAAGAACAGGGAGGAGATAAGGTATTCACCAAGAAGCATATTGTAAACTCATTATCTTCTGTAACTCCTGAAGCTATAATTATAAGAACACTACCCAACACAAACGACAAAAATACCAGACAGTATTCTAATACCAATTGGCCTTACCTAGAAGAAGAAGCTGTTATATATCTTAGAGAATTAGGTATCGAACATCTTCTTATTGATCTACCATCGGTCGACAAAGAAAAAGACGAAGGGAAATTATTGGCTCATAAAGCTTTTTGGAATTACCCTGAAAAACCAAGACATGCTGCAACTATCACAGAAATGATTTATGTAAATGACAAAATCCTTGATGGGCAATACCTTCTTAACCTCCAGATAGCACCCTTTGTTAATGATGCCTCTCCAAGCAAGCCTGTACTCTATAAAATATTCGAAGAATGAAAACAATTTTACAACTTGAAGAAATTGCAATGTTAGGACTGGGGGTTTGTACTTTTAGCGTATTATCATATCCATGGTGGTTATTTCTTGTCTTGTTTATGTTGCCAGATATTGGAATACTAGGGTACATCATAAATACTAAAGTCGGAACATTAAGTTACAACCTATTTCATCATAAAGGCGTAGCTATCTTAATTTATGGTTTTGGTTTTTACATGTCGACAGAAGCGCTACAGCTAGTCGGGGTAATTCTTTTTTCTCATGCTGCATTTGACAGAGTTCTTAGATACGGTCTTAAATACGAAAAAGGTTTCAAATTCACTCACTTAGGTGTAATTGGGGAAAGAACGACTCATAAATAGTCCTGTATTACTCTTTTTAAACGGCAAACCTAAAAAAAATGGCTCTCCAGTTATTCACACCTGGAGAGCCTCAATTGAAACAACGTGCATTTAACACAAACTCAACTCATACATAATAAAGTTTCAATTGTTCTTTTTATTTAATAATTAAGGCTATAAAAATTTTCTCAGCAACAAGATTCGTCCATACCTCTACTCCTTAATAATCTTATAGGTTTTACTAGTATTTTTTCCTGTTTGTAACTTTACAACATACATCCCTTTGGCTAATCCCGAGATATCAACCTTATTATTTTGACTAATCTTTAAAACATGCACAGTTCCTTTTAAATCAATTAGTTTAATTGTATTACTATAAAGTTTCTCTTTCGATTTAATCGAAAAACTGCCCTTCACAGGATTAGGATAAATTAACTTCAAATCCTCCTCTACCTCGTTAACATTTTGGTTTTGCTTTACTCTATCTCCATGACCATAAAGCTGTATTGATAATGTTTCTCCATCCAGACTAATATCAATATTGATATACATCTGCCTGGAATGACTATTTACTCCATCTGGATCCACATAGCCAGAATAATATCCGTTCTCAAAATCTACAAGTGTAAACACTGGAATATCTCCGCTACCCAACCAAAAAGGGCGGTAATTTATTTGCTTTGCATTGTACCAATTAAAATCAAATTCATCCCCAGAATAATAGTTGGCAGGTCCTGTATGATACAAATCAATCTGCTGCACAACACTACCTTCATGGCTGACATTACCATCACCTTTATAATCAAACTCCAATACTGTCCCTTGATTAATATCAGGCCACAAATCCCATGCGCTATTCCCTAATCTTACCCTCCTGGTCGCCATATTATCATAATTTACATTTTCGAACTTTATCTTCTTCAATTTTGAGACATCAAACTTTTGCATATCCCATTTTGATAATTCTATATACTGGGTCTCTCCAATAACATAGCCATTTATTCGATTATTCTTAGAATGATTCCCAATACCATCAAGATCTAATGTTTTATTATACACAACCTGATCTGAGTTATAATCTCCAACAATTACTGATTCATCCCATAACACAGCAGGTTTATATGTTATTGCTCCTGTCACTTTAGAAGTTGCAAAATTTAGATTGTCAGTAAAATCAAGATTGGGCGGCGTACCATAACTATCCAAATCAATAAAAGTTACCTTATTGTCTTTATAGTAATAGTTATCATCTCTATACGATAGTTTTATTTCCTCTCCGCTTTTTAGCGAAACACCATGTTCTATAATAGAATATGCCCCTGCCCAATTGTACCCCCAAACATTTACATTTAAATCTTCATAATTCAGGTTTTTTAGAATAAGTTTTTTACTACAAAAATCTAACCTGTCTTCTAACTCTGCAGAAATGGTGATATCACTATTTTTAGCTCTCGAAGCAGAAGCCTGAACACATAATTGATAATTAGGACCATAATTACCAGAAGCATTGGTATGAACTCTTATATTAGATGGAATTTCAATTCTATATCTATTTGTTGAATCTACTCTATTAGCTCTTCTATAATATTCATTAAGAAATCCACTCAATGAAGTAAAGTTTTCAAAAAGACCAAATCCGACATTCGAATCAAAAAATATGTAATTGTTACTAGGGGTTCTAAATATGGTTACCATATGCCCAATATCCAATCTACTTAGTACAGAAGATCCACTGTATTCAAAGATCAGATTGGTCATTGTTAATCCGCCAACCGGATTAGTAGAAAAATGTTGCCTCATTGTATTTAGAACACGCTCTATAGTAACATCAAGCTGGTTCTGAATATTCGGTGAATTAACTCCCTGTCCTGATTGATAATTAGAAACTACAGCATTTATCTCGCTAGGAATAGTTCCAGGGTAGTTCGATGATGTCAATCCTAAACCAGTAAAAAAGCTATTCCAATTTTGATTAATCATTGTTTGACTTGCACCCTGATATATCTGATTTACTTGATTTTGTAATGAGATAATTTCTCTCATTTCTACAGAGCCACTAGTAGCCCCCTGAACAGACATTGTATGGATTACATCCACAGGGCTTTGATTTCCTGCCATAGCATTACTTAAAAAATAGAATGAAGATCCTACACAATAACCCGAAGGGCATGAAGAAGAATCATCTAATTGATATCGCTGATTGTATGGAAGGAAGTAGGAAGCCCAACTTTTCATCGATTTATGATATTTCTTCTTAACAATAGGTTGGTGCTTATCCCACGGATTTGAGTACATAAAGCTAAAAACAAATAAAGCGGAAAATAAGAGTAATGTATTTTTCATAATTAAAAGGTTTTTGTGTGTTGGTATTAGAAAATTTGCATATTAGATAGTATGAGTGGTACTGGCTAAAACTCATAATAAATAAGAACACCTTGTAGGAATAGCGTTGATATGCTACTCAAATAAATTATACTATAAGATGACCCAAGGAGTTTGTTTAAAAAACTGAATTCTCCTTTTCATATCCTATATGTTCTTTTCAATAAACTTTGTTTCCTCTGAAGATTGATTCTGTGGTTGTTATTCTGAATCTCGTGTAGAATGTTTTTGACAAATAAAAATGTCAGTGAAGATAAAATAGACTTCATAAATATTTAGGTTTTAAGGGTAAAGAATACAATTAGAGAAATCTGTAGTGTGGTTAGTATTACATCAATCTCTAATCATATTCGGTCTTCTTATGACTTAATGTTTAACGTTAAGTTTAATTCTCTTAAACAAAAACAATATTCATGCCTGTATTTTATTTAACAAAAAATGAAAAATTGTTTTTTATACAAATTTGTAAGAAAACCCTTAAACAACAAACTCTAAAATATTGATTATAAAAAAATTACACTATCTTTTTTTAGCCACACATATATCACTTAGTAAAAAAACCTCATCTTGTTTCCTTTATCAAAACGGGGAAATATCCGTAGAACATGGGGAAATTTCCACTAAATGTGGGGAAATTTCACCCACTTATTATATTCTCTATACTCAAAACGAAAAGTTTTAGTTGCTATTCCCTCCTTATCCATAGCCTTTCTTATACCTCGGATTAACATAAAACATTCACTTCTTTAAATCATATTCTTCCTATATTTACACCCATGGAGTTATTGTTTATAGGACTTTTGGGAGGTGCATTTCTTGCATATTTTATTTTTGCCAGATTTAGCGCTGCAAAAAACAAATCATCTATACAAACACAATCAACAGTTCTTAAAGAAAAAATAAAAAGTGTTTGCAAGCTTGTTACCGTCGAAGGTGATTTTGCCGAAATTTACCATTATGAAAGTGTAAAGGATAAATTTTTCAAATTACTCTCGGGTACAAAAAAGGCTTTAATTATTATCGAAGCCAAAGCTTATGTAGGATTTGATTTATCGCAGGTAACACTAGAAAGTGATACCAAAAACAAACGGATTATACTCACTCATTTCCCACAACCAAAACTTTTAACCATAGAAACAGATTTTAAATACTATGACAAAAAAGAAGGCTGGTTAAACCCTTTTACTTCTGCAGATCTTACTGACCTTAACAAAGAAGCCAAACAATTTATTAAAGATAAAATACCTCAAAGCGGTCTTATGGATTCGGCAAAAAAAGAAGCTTTAACAGCAATTTCTCTTATGGAAACCCTAGCAGAGTCTATTGGATGGACTTTAGATTATTCGGCATTAAAACTTAATGACAATAATCAAGACACAAAACAGTTAGAATAAAAAAACAATGGATGTAATTATTTCTACCAATAAAAAAAAATTAGATGTCGATTTTATCCATCGGTTTTTAACCCGCTCATACTGGGCTAAAGGCAGAACAAAAAAAGAAG
Source organism: Aquimarina sediminis (assembly GCF_002895435.1). Lineage (GTDB taxonomy): Bacteria > Bacteroidota > Bacteroidia > Flavobacteriales > Flavobacteriaceae > Aquimarina > Aquimarina sediminis. The sequence continues at coordinate 910,980 of NZ_POYJ01000002.1, read as the reverse complement.
TGATTACCACTATAGAAAACTCGATGGTTTTTGGAGTGTACCTTAACAGTAAACAAATTGGTTTTGCACGGGTATTAACTGATTACGCTGTTTTTGGGTATTTGATGGATGTATTTGTTATTGAAGAATATCGTGGAAATGGATATTCTAAACTATTACTAAAATCTATTATGGATCACCCGGATCTACAAGGTGTAGGTAGATGGATGTTAGCCACCAATGATGCACATAAATTGTATAATCAATTTGGTTTTAAAGCTATTCTGGATCCATCAAAGATTATGGGAAAAACCTTAAATGATTAAAAAATGAATATCGAAGTGTTCAGAGACTATTGCCTCTCTAAAAAAGGTGTTACAGAAGAATTTCCATTCGATGAAAGCACCCTTGTCTTTAAAGTAATGGGAAAAATGTTTGCTCTTACAGGATTAGAACGAATCCCATTTAGTATAAATCTAAAATGTGATCCTGATCGAGCAGTCGAACTTCGAGAATATCATCCAGAAATTACCCCTGGATATCACATGAATAAAAAACATTGGAATACTGTTAACGTTTCTGAAAGTTTACCGACTAATATGATACTAGAATTGATTGATCACTCCTATGATCTAGTCGTAAGCAGTCTAACCAAAAAAGTAAAACAAGAATTAGAAAATCTTTAACAGCAAAAAGGAAAAATAACAGATTCAATACTAAAGAAGCTTCTTTTTCTATGCTTTTCATAAATATAAAATGAACAACCCAAAAGAATTTTACAGAGAACAAATCTCTATACATACAACCTCTTTAAAAAAAATAAAAAACCAACTGGCAATATCCAGTACAGTACGATTAACGGTTTTTTTATTATTAATAGCTGGGATCTATTTTGGATATCCGAATACTCAAATTATAATAGGTAGTATCGTTATTGGGATTGCAGCATTTATTTATCTGGTAACCAGACATAGCAATCTATCATATGTCAAAAATAAATTAGAGAAACTTATAGAAATTAACCAATTAGAGCTTGACGTTTTTAATGGTCATATAGATGATCTTAGCCCAGGAAATGAGTATATTGATCCCTCTCATTTTTATAGTCATGATATTGATTTGTTCGGGCAACAATCTTTCTTTCAATATGCCAATCGAACTGCTACATTAGCCGGCAAAAATAAATTAGCCGAAGTACTTAGTGCAAATTCGATTAATCATATTGAAAAAAATCAAGAAGCCATAAAAAATACTTCAAAACTAGGAGTGTGGCGTCAGGAATTTAGTGCTATTGCTTCTTTGGTAAATACAACTGTATCAGTCTCTATGATTCAAAAATGGCTACAAAACTACACCTCCTTTGTCCCTAAAGTTATGCGTTGGCTTCCTATCGTTGTATCAGGAATTTCTTTGGTAATGCTAATTTTATTATTTACTGAGATTATCACCTTCAATCATTTTTTAATGTGGTTTTTTATAGGTCTCGGTATAACAGGAACACAACTAAAAAAAGTGAACAAATTATACACCGATTCGAATCAGGCAAAAGATACCTTTGAGCAATATTATAAGCTTGTTGATAAAATTGAAAACACCAAATTTGAGTCTGTTTTATTGCAAGAAAAACAACAGTTGGTGATTCATGAAAAAGAAAAAGCTTCGAATACACTTAAAAAGTTTGCTAGTATTCTAAATGCTTTAGATCAACGCAACAATATGATGTTTGGTGTTCTGGCAAATGGATTAATGCTTTGGGATATTATGCAGTGTTATCGTATTGAGCAATGGATTGACAAAAACCACAACAAAGTTGATCAATGGTTTGAAGTTATTGCTTTTTTTGATGCTTACAATTCTCTGGGTAATTTTGCTTTTAATCATCCCGATTATATTTATCCAAAAATAACTACTGGCGATAACATACTTAAAGCAAAAGAACTAGGGCACCCTATGCTTAACACAAATAAAAGAGTGGATAATGATATAACGATTAATCATGAACAATTTCTAATCATTACTGGAGCTAATATGGCTGGAAAAAGTACTTTCTTACGTACAGTAGCTCTGCAAATTGTAATGTCTAACATAGGACTCCCTATTTGTGCTAAATCTTGTGATTATCGCCCCATCAAATTGATTAGTAGTATGAGAACCTCAGATTCGCTAAGTGATGATGCTTCATATTTCTTCTCAGAATTAACACAACTCAAAAAAATCGTAAATGCCCTCGAAAATGATGAATATTTTATCATTTTGGACGAAATTCTTAAAGGAACCAATAGTAAGGATAAAGCTGCCGGTTCGCGAAAATTTGTAGAAAAACTGGTAAAAGCTGGGGCTACAGGAATCATTGCAACACATGATTTAAGTCTTTGCGAAATAGCAATAGAATTACCCCAAGTTGAAAATCGATTTTTTGATGCTCAAATCGTAAATGATGAATTATATTTTGATTACAAATTTAAAGACGGGGTTTGCCAAAATATGAATGCTTCCTTCTTATTAAAAAAGATGGGTATTGTATAGCATAAGAATCTAATCTATATAATATCCAAATTCTCTAAATATCATGATCTTTTCCTATTTGTAATAGCCCATTTTTTTTTAAGTTTATAAAGAAAAATTAAAGCGCAAAAACAGATTTATACAGACATATTTGTTTTACTTCCATTTTTATTTAGTTAAAAATTACTGGATTTAAATAATGATAAAAGGTTTAAGATGCAACATAAGGTTTACTTACCAATTTTTATTTTTTTTCTCTTTAACATATCCTGTTATAGTCAGTATAGTATATCAGGCTATATCAATTCAAAAGAAAAAAACAAGGTGGTATATCTTAGTTTATTGAGATATGATGAAGAAAATCTAATTTCTACAGAACAAGTCTTATTCTCTGTAAAAACAGATAGCACAGGCTATTTTGAGATGAACGGAAAATTGCTATCCGATAAAAATAAACTATATCGTATCCATTCTAACCTCAAAGAAAGTAATACTGGTTTTCAATTGTTTGATAATGGTATTAACAAAAATTACCACAATTTTATTTTTTCAAATACCGATACTATTTATTTTCCCAACAACAATAAAGTTTGGTTTAGTAATTCAAAAAATTCCAATTCAGCAGATAAGCTATGGCGAAAATCTTTAAAATACGAATCCAAACTACTCAAGGAATATATCGAAACCAGAAATACTGAAGCAATACTACAAGCAAAAAAAAGTTTCTCTAAAGAATTTAAATCGTATTGTACTGATTCTTTATCTGATCCCTTGGTTAAACTGTTGGCTTTTTCCCATATCAAAAAAAATATTATTGATTTAGAAGAAGATTTTAAGAAAGACTCTAATTTTTACTACAACATACAGAACCAGCTAAATCAATATTATACTGGGACATCATATCATTTACAATATCATGAAAAAATTTCTGTACTATCACTTTCTGCCATTAAACAAAACTACATATACCATAAGAACATAAACTATTTTTTAAGCACAGTTGTATTAATCTTATCTGTAATCATTTTTTTCATGTTTCAGAGAGTAAAAACAAAACGAAAGCAAGAAATTGTATATGAGGTTTCTAGTTTAACTAGTCAAGAAGAGAAAGTTGCCAAGCTCATCTGTAAGGGTATGTCTAATAAAGAAATTGCTTCTAGTCTTTTTATTTCTCTCAGTACCGTAAAAACACATATTCGAAACCTATATTCAAAATTAGAAATCTCTAATAGACAAGAATTGGTTAAAAAATTAAAAAAACATCCCCCAGACTAGTACTAATCTCACCCCCAGTTTATCACTTTTTTCGCTACCAAAAACATTCATTTGTAGATATATCTCATAAAAAATACAAATGAAAATATCAAATTTTATCAATAGATCTAATAGTAAAATAATTTCAATCTTACTTTTCTTTACCCAGTTCTCTGCTTTCACTCAAGAAATAGATATTAATGCAGTATACCAATCAGCAATAAAAGCATATGATTCACAAAATTATCAAGAAGCTTCTAATCAATTCACACTACTTCTTGATAAAGTTGATTTTCAAATAAAAAATGAAGGAGTTTATTATAGTGGAGCTTGCATATACGCATTGAATAATCAATCAAACCAAGCTTTTGAGTTGTTAGAATATCTTGCGGATAAAAAATGGTACTCAAAATACGACCAAATCTCAACAGATGATGACTTAAAGAATTTACACATTTCTAACCAATGGTCAACCCTGCTCAAAAAGGTAAAAAACAACCTATCAAGTTTACCCGAAAGAAATTCTAAGTTCATAAAAAAAAGAATTCTAGAGACAAAAACTCTCTTAACAAATGATAATGGAAAATTATGGGGAGAAAATATTTGGCATAACGATTTTCTTATTTTAGACTTTGATTATACAATTTACTCTCTAAATCCATTAGCCAATAGTAAAACAAAAGATACTACTCTTTTTTATACAAAAGTCTCCAAAAATGCGCTAAGTCTTACCAATTCTGTTCAAGAATATAAGGGAAAAGAATACGCAACAATTTTAACCAATTATCTTAATGATGGTGGAGCAACAATTATACACGAATTATTTCATACACTCCAAAGAAAACACAAAACCTTTAATGGCGAACCAATATCTTATCTGGATAATTATGATGCCAGACAATGGCTTCGCTTAGAATTCTATGCCCTGCAACTTGCGCTACATGCAATTAACAATAATAAAGATTTATCAGAAATCCAACTCCATGTTACTGATGCTATGATCTTTAGAAAACTTAGGCAAACTAAATACAATGAATTTCTCACCAAAGAGCTCGAAATAGAAACATTAGAAGGATTAGCAGAGTACACAGGCATAAGACTCTCTAATACCAAAAATAAATATGACGATGCGATTTCCCAAATTAATGAAAGAGAAGCAGCTCCTACCTATACCCGACCATTTCCATATGCCACCGGACCCGCATATGGATTGATTTTCGACTATCTACAAATCGATTGGAGAAATGGTCTAGATCACATATACAATTTTTTAAATATATACGAAACTCAATATCTCAATGAACCAATTTTCATTGATAAAAACACTGTAAAAAAAGCAAATGAGAGGAATAACTTCGACCTAATACACAAAGAAGAATTAGAAAAAAAAGTAAAGCAAGAAAAACTAATTAGTTTCTACACAGAGATGTTTATGGATAAACCAACCTTATCTGTCACTTCTATTGACCCCTTTTATGGTCGTTCTTACGACATGTATGGTACACTATCTCTAAACCCTAAAGAAACCGTTTATGCTTCGATAAAAGGCACAGCAAACTCCAAATCGGATTTTGGAAATTTTCATATTAAAGATGAGGTCGGCAAACTAGGGACTACAGGTGTTTTAGGAACCTGGATCGAAGATCTATTAAAATTTTCATTTCCATTACCCATACAAATTGACGGAAACAAAATACTTGGAGAGTTTTACGAAATAGAGTTAAATAAAGGATGGGAAATCATAAAAACCAATGTTAAAGGTGATTTAAAAATCGTAAAAAGAAAAAAGTAATCGTAAAAAAATTAGTTTTTGATATAAAAGAAAACAATATTACCATACCAAGCATCTGTTTTTCTAATTTGTAAAAGGTTTTTTTTATAAGTTTATAAATTATACCTGATTATCCTAGATTTATTTTTTCCATATGATAATTTTAATAAGAGAATAGCTCATGAAAGCCTTAAAAACATCTACCTTAGTTTTATTCTTACTCAATCAAATACTTTGTTTTTCTCAGGAAGTAAAAATGACCAAAGAAGTAGAAGAAACAATACAATTAGGAAAAGATTCAATCGTGAGATTAGCTCTAAAGCTGATTGACGATAGAGCGGATGTAAAAAATTTCTCCAAAACCAAAGTGATGACCAATGGAGAGCAAGTTCTTGTGTCATTTATCAACCCTATAAAATACTTACCCAAAAAAACAACTCTATATTTTGATGTAGTAATAAATTTATTAGAAAAAACAGCCTCTTATAATTCTATTTCTAATCCTATAAATGGTAGTGATCAAAAAAACATTCCTTTTTATAAACAAACAGAAGAAATAAAGAAGAACATTGATTTTGTAATAGAAAGCATGAATGTAAGCCATGAGGTTGATCCTATTACCATTGTAAATTCTGAAAACGATATGATCATTAGAGAAAATAAAAATTATTATGACATAACTGTCATTTCAGAATTTCAGGAATCATCATACAAAATAGAAAAAATATCTGGTAAAATCTATGACGCCCAACATGCCCACTTAGAGCCTCCTCCAACTGAAAAAAACACCAAGAATATGTTTATAGAAATAAAACTGTAATCAAAAAAAATATAAGATATTAATTCATTAATAAACATCACAACCTTACTTTAAAAATGAACCAAATTCGAGAATATTTTGAAAAAATTGTTACCTTAAGTGATAATGATTGGAAAATATTTTCCTCTAAACTTACCAAAAGTCACTACCCGAAAAAAGCAACACTCCTAAGAGTAGGACAAATTGAAAAACACCTTTCATTTATAGAAAAAGGTTCGATACGTTTTTTTATTCCGAAAGAAGAAAATGATATAACATTTGGGTTCTATTTTGAAAATCAATTCATCAGTGCGTATAACTCGTTTATAACCCAAACTCCAAGTACTTATCAAACAGAAACCCTGACCGAAACAATTCTTTGGAAGATAACACACAAAGATCTTCAGGAGATCTATAATCAAACAGAAATCGGTAATAAGATAGGAAGAAAAATAGCTGAAAACATTTTCCTTACAAAATCCAAAAGAGAACAATCCCTACTTAATGACACTGCAGAAGAAAGGTATATAAAACTACTTACCGAACAGCCTTATTTGATTAGAAAAATACCTTTAAAATATCTGGCTTCTTATATAGGGATAACCCCGCAAGCGCTTAGTCGCATAAGAAAACGAATTTCTTAACCTGGGTTCATTGTTTGAGCAAAGACTTTCTCTGACATTTGTAAAAAAAAAATGAAGCCACTTATTATACTCTGTGCCATTTCTATACTTTCTTTACTATCCATAAGAATGGTTTTAGGTAAATACGACTTTGCCTTTTCTGCCCGAATAGGAATGTCTGCAATGTTGCTTTTTACAGCCTTAGGACACTTTATGTTTACTAATGGGATGGCAATGATGATCCCCAATTTTGTCCCCTTCAAAAAAGAAATAATATATTTTACTGCAATCATAGAAATTCTTGCTGCTATTGGTCTGCATATCTCTTATATCCGACCATTAACAGCTTGGCTATTAATTTTATTCTTTTTGATGATATTACCGACAAATATCAAAGCTTGTATAGAGCATATAAACTACCAAAAAGGAACATATGATGGTAATGGATTAATGTATTTATGGTTTAGAATTCCGTTACAAATTTTATTTATTGCATGGGTATACATAAGCTCTTTACAATCTCAATGACATAAGAAAGAATAGTTTCGTTGTAGTTATGAAGTAAAAAGAGCGTATAAAACTGTATCTTTTCCTATTATAAATAGAGAATCTCACTCGTTTTGATCATAGCGAGATACGATTCTAAGCCAAGACACTCAATGAAACTACCATTACACTGCTCTGTAGATTATATACATGATTTCTTAAGTAAAAAAGAAGCCGAAGAGCTTTATCATGTGTTAATTAATGAGTGTCGTATAGATAAATCTCAACTTACCATTCGGGCAGGTGGAAAAACCATAACAACCGATAGTTTTAAAATATTATTTTCTACAGAAAGCTTAATTCAACAAAATAGTCATCCAGAGCATATTCATGGAAAAGTTTTTGTCTGGTCAGGGCTAATGGCCAAACTAAAGGAAAGAATCGAGAGATTAACAACCCTCGAATTTGATATTGCTATGTGCCTATATTACCCAAACGGAAACTATTATGCACCCTATCATAATGACCAACAAACATCTGGACACAAAACTATTTTGCCCTCAATTAGTCTAGGTGAAGTTCGCGAATTTAGCTTCAAAGAAAATCTTAATCAAAATATTTATACCTTAGACTTAGAAAACGGAAGTTTACTAATTATGGGCGAATACTGTCAAAGCAGATATACTCATAGTCTACTCAAAAACCCCAAATATAAGAATGGTAGAATAAATATAACTTTTCGAGAATCTGGGTTTAAGTAAACAAAAGAGATAAAAATGAAACATCCCTTATCTATTTTACTATTTTTCTGTATTTTAATTTCTTGTAAAGAATCTCCAGAGACCAAGTTTAAAAAAGACAGGATACAATTCATCTGCCCATCGGGTTGGAAAATAACAGATGAGCAAGACTACGATAATAAAGGATTCTATGTATCTGTCGAAAAAGATGGATTTGATTCTAGTGGTGTTATTACTATATCTTGGATCAATGACAGTCTGGATCTAAACACCTGGCTATCTGATTTTCAGGAGGAACTTAGAAACAATAGTATTTATAAAAACTCAAATTTAAACTTTAAAACCCCGACCAACGATAACTTCAACAATATACATTCTATCGCCACTGGATTTCAATTGAATCTACTTGGAGTTACCCATGAAGGGGTCATCCATGTTTTTTACAAAAACAATAAAACAATTGCTATTTTAAAGCAAGAAGCTATCGAAGATAAATCTATGAACAAAGCTGGATTTGATCGTCTTGAACAAAGTTTTACTATCGAATAAAAACCAAGAGTAAATCAAAAAAAATGATAAAAACGTGTATTGGCAATACATCTGATATAAAAGGAGTTCTTTCACTTCAGGCAAAGAATTTGTATAGTAATTTAACTTTGCAAGAGCGAGAATTTGGTTTTGTCACCACCCCATTCACCCCTGCCCAAATTGAAGAAATCATAAGGCAGAATGGAATTTTTATTACCAAAAATGAAGAAAAAACAATAGTAGCATATGCATTTGCAGGAAGTTGGGAATACTTTAAACAATGGGATATTTTTAATTTTATGGTATCTCGCTTTCCCAAATTATCTTTTGGCGAACGTAAAATTTCAACAAAAAACAGCTTTCAATATGGACCAGTATGTATTGATAAAGCCTATCGCGGTAAAGGTTTATTAAATTTAATTTTTGAAGAAATGAGAATTGAATTTTCGAAGAAATACCCTATAAGTATTACATTTATAAATAAAGTTAATGTAATCTCAGAAAAAGCACATACCAAAAAGTTAGGATGGGAAATAATAGATGAATTTGACTTTAACAATAACACCTATCTCGGATTAGCTTTTGACATGCAAAAATCTGTATTAAAGAAGTAACACCTAAACACAGTGAAACAAATAATTATACAAGGAATACAGTTTGACAAAAAATCTTCTTTCCAAAGAGGTTCTGCGCTTGCTCCTCCCTTAATAAGAGAAGCACTTCATTGTGGATCGTTAAATCTATTTACAGAAAACGGGAAAACTATTAAAACTGACACTATAAAAGACAAAGGAGACTTCAATATCTCAGAATATTTTGAAATTGAAAAAATAACCGAAAATCATTTAAAATCCAACCACAAAATATTTACCCTCGGAGGGGATCACTCTATTACATTTCCGATCATTAAGGCTTACCAAACTAAATACCCAAAATTAGATATTTTGCATATTGATGCACATTCTGATTTATATGACGTCTTTGATGGTGATAAATACTCCCATGCGTGCCCTTTTGCCAGGATTATGGAAAATCAATTTGCAGCCAAATTAGTTCAGGTTGGTATTAGAACACTAAATACTCACCAAGCTGAACAGGCAGAAAGGTTTAATGTAGAAATTCATCAAATGAAGAATTTGGATATACATAAAATTCCAGAATTTAAAAACCCTCTTTACATCTCTCTTGATATGGATGGATTCGACCCGGCATATGCTCCTGGAGTTTCGCATCATGAACCTGGCGGGTTATCCTCAAGACAAGTAATTGACATAATTCAAAACATCAAAAGTGAAGTGATTGGAGCGGATATTGTAGAATATAACCCTAACAGGGATTTTCAAAATATGACTGCCTTTTTGGCTGCGAAAATGATGAAAGAAATTCTAGGGAAAATGATTTAACCCAAAACTGTCCTAATCTTTATATCTATACAACTGATTAAATATTAATAACAAAAATATAATATGTGAATACAAAAGATCACTTTATGACAGATGGCTATGAAGCTCTCGATAGCTATTGGGCACGAACAAAATTAAACTCATCTCAGACCATAGAATTACATTTTATTGCCGTTTTGACTACAGTACTTAAACTCATCATTAAACCTCTTCGGTTCTTATTAGGCAAAAGCTTTGATTTATTGGCAAATATTGATGAAGATTTAGGTGAATTTGATGTATTGGGAAGTAAAAGAAAAGAAGAGTATAAAGAAAACTATCTTTCTCAATCAGAAATAGACAAATTTATAAATAGTGGTATCCATGGTCCATTTCAAGTCATGAATACCAAAGAAGCAGAAGACCTTGCTAACGAGTGTGATAATTTGTTTAAGAATCATTTTCATAAAACCACTGCTTTTGGAGAAGACATCTTACATTCTCTAAAAGCATCTAATGACTATTCTATTAATTATCTGGGATTTTTTCAGGGATCAAAATATCGAAGACTTTGGGATGTTTTGGTACACCCAAAATTATCACAGCCCCTTCAAAGTCTTTTAGGAGATGATTTACTATGTTGGAGATCCCAGTTCTTCGAAAAAAAACCTGGTCAGGAAGGAACATTTTGGCATCAAACCGGTACTTTTCGTGAATCTGACGAAAAACCAAAATTAGAACCAACCAACCCAACACATCCTGCAATTGTACAACTAACAGTTTGGATTGCGCTTCGGGATACTAATAAAGAAACTGGCTGCCTCCGTATGATAGAAGGCTCTTTTCGTGATGGTCGTTTTGAGAGAATTGTAACCAATATCCAAGATGATTTATTTGGTTACCTCATGTCCTTATCCTATTCTGAAATCATTAAAACATTAAAAACTATTTGGTACACAACCGGTAATTTTAAAAAAGCACAGCTCATATTCGAAAAAATAAAAAAAACAATCCCTTCTCTTTTTAATGATATCACGATCAGAAATCTAGAAATGAAAGCGGGAGAAGCCATCATTTTCACCTCTTTAAACACTCATGCTTCTTATGCAAATACATCTGATGATCGTGTACGGTTAGCTATGGCAGGGAGATACACCAGATCAGATGTTCATGTTTTTAAACACGAATCAACTTCTATATTACCCACTAAAAGCGGAGGCATACCTTATAACATAAACCACGAACCTTCTATTCCCGTTTGTGGCAACCCTAAAAGCCCAAAAACCAATAATAAAATTGCAGAGTACCCTCCAATTTGAGAAGTAATTAATGATTCTTATAACTAAGAAAAAACATTATTTTACAGAAGATGACTATCATGTAGGTTTTTCCTAAATTTAGACGGGGTTATTCCCTTTATTGATTTAAACTTTCGATTAAAATTTGATAAATTTTTAAATCCACTCGAATAAGAGGCTTCGGTAATAGAAACATCTGGTTCTTTAGAAAGGATTCTACAAGAATTCTCTATTCTTACTTCTGTTAAAAACTGAAAAAAAGTCTTATTAGTACGTTGCTTAAAATATCTACAAAAAGCATTGGGAGTCATACTAGCAACATCAGAAATTTCTTGTAAACTCATATCTCTATAAAAATTATTCATAACAAACTGAAAAACATTAGCCATTCGTTTTCCTTCGTTATCAGTATAATTTTTTCTTGTAATTGATGTAGATATTGTCTCTATATCAGAATTACCAAACAATTTTAAAATCTGTAGAAAAATTATAAACCGATCTAATCGATATTTCTTTTTCTGAATTTCTAAAAACTGATCTTTTAATTCTTCTCTTTTTGAAAGTGCTTTAACTCCATAAGATAAACTATTGAAAAAGTTCGTCGTTTCATTAAATTCCGCTAGCTCAAAAAAACTTTCTCCAAATGATTTTTTAGTAAAAAATATTGATATCATATACGAATCCAGAGTAGAAGAAATACTTTTTAACACATGTGGTACCTGGCTACCAAAAACAAGAATATCACCGGGCTTATAATTTGTAATTGTATCCCCAACGATCAAACTACCTTCTCCAGACACAATTAATGACATCTGGATTTCTTCATGTTGATGTAGGGTATCATAAAACATAGTCCCTTTATCCTCCTGAACAATTAGCGTATCTGTAGAAGTCTTCGGTATTTTAAAGGGTAAAACTTTCATTTATTCATATCTATTTTATAAAGATCTATAGAACGCACATAGTAATTATTCTAATCCATATTAAAACTCTTTAACCATGTTTACTTCACCGAAGTTAATTAATATTATTCATTATTTAAGTAAATTACGCCAATATAGGGTAATATAGTATCAGGTTTAGATAATTTCTCAGTATATCATTAATTAGTTTCCCAATATCTTTGAATAAAAAAATATAATTATGATAATAGATTGGAAAGGTGTCATGCCTGCAGTGACTACAAAATTCACCAAAGACGATACTTTAGACTTAGAAATGTTTGAAGTTAATATCAATGCACAGCTAGAAGCAGGGGTTAATGGAATTATACTTGGTGGAACTTTGGGCGAGGCCAGTACTTTAAGCGATGATGAAAAGAGGGTTTTAGTGAGAACCACGGTGGATATTGTAAATAATAGAGTTCCTGTTATCATGAATATCGCAGAACAAACAACCAAAGGAGCAATAGAGGCGGCTAAAAAAGCAAAAGAAGATGGTGCAAGCGGTTTAATGATGCTTCCTCCTATGCGATACAATGCAGGCGATCGGGAAACAGTAGAATACTTCAAAGAAGTTGCCAAAAGCACAGATCTACCTATAATGATATACAACAATCCTGTTGATTACAAAATAGAAGTCACTTTAGATATGTTTGAAGAGTTATTGGCTTTTGATAACATACAGGCAGTAAAAGAATCTACAAGAGATATCTCGAATGTAACCAGAATTAAAAATCGTTTTGGCGATCGATTAAAGATTCTTAGTGGCGTAGACACATTAGCTTTAGAAAGTTTACTAATGGGTGCCGATGGTTGGGTAGCTGGATTGGTTGATGCTTTTCCTGCAGAAACTGTCGCTATTTATGAACTTCAAAAAGCAGGAAAAATTAAAGAAGCTATCGAAATCTATCGTTGGTTTTTACCTTTACTTGAATTAGATATAAATGCTAAATTAGTACAAAATATAAAACTTGCAGAAGTAGCTACAGGAATTGGTACAGAAAATGTACGTGCTCCCAGATTACCTCTTATTGGAGATGAGCGTAAAAAAGTTTTGGAAATTATTGAAAATGGAATAAAAAACAGACCAGTTCTTCCAGATTATAAAGAGTTAAATCCTGTGATTAACTAAATCTTTTTTACCCCAAAATAGTATTAAGCAGAAATACAATTAACAAATTACATTAAAACCATTGATCAATATGATAACAGGAAAAAATTATATAGGAAATAAACTATCCGCCTTAGGGTCTGTTTCTCATAAAACATTCAATCCAAAACTGAATATTGAAAATGAGGTCGAGTTTTATGAAGCCACTACCGAAGAAGTGGATCAAGCGGTAAAACTAGCGCACCAAGCTTTTAAGGAATATAGAAATATTTCTGGAGCCAAAAGAGCTGAATTCTTAAATGCAATTGCTGATGAAATACTGGCATTAGACGATCAATTAATACAATCATACACTTCAGAAACAGGGCTTCCTGAAGGAAGAGCAATAGGAGAAAGAGGAAGGACAATCGGGCAATTACGCTCATTTGCAAAGCTGATCAGTACGGATGAATGGAGAGAAAATAATATTGACACTGCCGATTTAGAACGATCTCCCGTTCCAAAGCCAGATATTAGAAAAACTAATATTCCATTAGGTCCTGTAGTAGTATTTGCAGCCAGTAATTTTCCGTTAGCATATTCTACAGCTGGCGGGGATACAGCAAGCGCTCTAGCTTCAGGATCTCCCGTTATTGTCAAATCACACTCTATGCATTCGGGAACAGGAGAACTGGTAGCGTCAGCTATTATAAAAGCCGCTGAAAAAACAGGCATGCCGAACGGAGTATTCTCTAATATCACTGGTAGTGGTAGAGTTGTTGGTACTGCTCTGGTTAAACACCCAAAAGTTAAAGCTGTTGGGTTTACAGGAAGTATCTCTGGCGGAAGAGCCTTATTTGACCTTGCGGCAAACAGAGAAGAGCCAATTCCTGTTTTTGCAGAAATGGGCAGTATTAACCCAGTGATTATTACGCCAGGAGCTATTGCACAACGTGCTGATGAAATTACAACTGCCTATGCTAACTCTATTACTATGGGTACCGGACAATTTTGTACCAACCCAGGACTAATCCTAACTATAGACAATGAAAATACTAGTAATTTCATTAAAGATTTAGCAAAAAAATCTACTGCTATTGCACCTCAATGCATGTTACATCCTAATATTAAAAGGGATTTTGTGAAAAATAGAGAAAATGTATCTTCTCAATCTGGCGTAGAGGTAATAGCCTCGTTAACACAAGAGATAGAACCAAATTATGCGCCTACTCAAGTTTCGGCAGTCTCAGGTACTGATTTTTTAATCAATCCAGAAATGCACCAAGAGGTATTTGGACCTTTTTCTTTAGTAGTGCGATGTAAAGATGAAGCCCAACTTATTGAAATCATTAATAGCTTAGAAGGACAATTAACAGGAACCATTCTTGCAGAAAAAACTGAATATCAAGATTTAGAAGATGTTACTGATGCTCTTCAAAACAGAGTAGGACGTGTAATTCTTAATGGAGTTCCTACAGGAGTAGAAGTATGCCCCTCTATGACTCATGGAGGTCCATATCCTGCTTCTTCAGATTCTAGATTTTCGGCAGTAGGTACAAACGCTATTAGACGTTGGGTAAGACCATTTAGCTATCAAGACTGGCCAAACGAGTTGTTACCAGATGCTCTTAAAAATGAAAACCCATTAGGAATTTTGAGATTGATTAATGGCAAGTATACAGATAGTAAAATTTGATCCTGCTTTAAAAAAATAAATCGCTAACCCCTATACCAGTTCTTGTATCAAAATATAAGAACTGGTATTATATATTTATTGAAATGAAGTTTATTAAAATCCCCCTAATACTAGCATTGCTTTTCTGTTTTGGTTGTACTAAAACAGAAAAGCAAGAAAAAAACACTGTAAATCTATTACATGTCATCATCTCTGAAGTTGAAGAACGAAAAGGATATGATCATGAAAAATACCCTCTGGGTCTTTTCACTGAGGAGCACTTTAAAAAAGAAGCTGATTTCGCAAAAAAAAAGATAGACGAATTAAATAATCTTGATACATCAAAATTCAAAGAAACGGATCAAATATCCTATGAATTATTAAAATTTGTATTACAGCAAACTGTTGATTTTTATGAATTTGAAAGCTTCCTTAACCCTTTATTATCAGATTCAGGATTTCATAACAATCTTAATTACAGTGTTAAATCGCTAACGAATTATAACCAAGTTAAAAATTACCTTAATATTCTTAACGCAATACCAGAATTTGTAGATCAACACTTAGTAAACTTACGAAAAGGGCTTGAAAAAGGAGTTTCTCAACCTAAAGTGATTTTTGAGGGATACGAATCTTCTTATAATAAGCATATAGTCGACAGTACAGAAAATAGCTATTTTTATTCTCCCTTTAAAAACCTTCCAGAATCTATACACCAAGATCAAAAAGATTCTATCCGTAATGCTGCAAAAAAAATAATCAAAAACAAAGTTACTCCACAGTTCAAAAGAATAAAAACCTTTTTTGAAACGGAGTATTTACCAAAAACAAGAAATACCATAGGGGTTTCTCAAACTCCAAACGGAAAAGCGTATTATCAAAATAGAATAAACTTTTATACTACAAGTACAAAATACACTGCAGATGACATCCATGCTATTGGTCTAAAAGAAGTATCCAGAATAAAAGCTCAAATGGAGCAAATTATAAAAGACCTCAATTTTAATGGTAGTTTTGATGACTTTTTTAAATTTCTGCGCACCGATGAGCAATTCTACGCAAAAACACCTGAAGAATTACTTATGATTGCACGAGATATGGCAAAAAGAGCAGATGAGCAATTACCCCGGTTTTTTAAAACGCTACCCAGAAAGCCATATGGTGTAGCACCTGTACCAGATGCAATAGCTCCAAAATATACAGGTGGTAGATATATTGGAACAGAAGCTAATAGCACTGAGCCAGGGTATTACTGGGTAAACACCTATGATTTGCCTAGCAGAACCCTCTATACACTACCATCACTCACGGTACACGAAGCTGTACCAGGACATCATTTACAAGGAAGTTTAAATAATGAGTTAGGAGATAGTATCCCACAGTTTAGAAAAGATCTATATCTCTCGGCTTATGGAGAGGGATGGGGCTTGTACTCAGAGTTTCTTGCTGAAGAAATGGGAATGTACACTACTCCATATGAGCATTTTGGAAAACTAACTTATGAAATGTGGCGAGCATGTCGCCTTGTTGTAGACACAGGTATTCATGCCAAAGGTTGGACGCGAGAACAAGTCATAGATTTTATGTCTTCAAACACAGCACTATCATTACATGAAATACATACAGAAACTGATCGATATATCTCCTGGCCTGGACAAGCTTTATCCTACAAAATCGGAGAGTTAAAAATTAGAGAACTTCGCAAAAAAGCCGAAACAACGTTAGGAAGTAAATTCGATATACGAGAATTTCATGAAATTATCTTAGAACAAGGAACAGTAACACTTTCTATTTTAGAAAATAGAGTCGATACTTATCTCCAAAAAACGAAAAATGAGTAGAACTACTTTCAAATGTATAGATGCCCACACCTGCGGAAACCCTGTTCGAGTTGTTGCCACAGGAAAACCTAATCTTATCGGAAAAACGATGAGCGAAAAACGTCAACATTTCCTTGCACAATATGATTGGATAAGAAAAGGATTGATGTTTGAACCCAGGGGTCATGACATGATGAGCGGAAGTTTCATATTTGAGCCTCATCACCCTGATAATGACTTTGCAATTTTGTTTATAGAAACTTCAGGATGCCTCCCTATGTGTGGTCATGGAACCATAGGAACCATTACCATCGGTATTGAAGAAGAGTTAATACACCCCAAAACTCCCGGAAAAATTAGAATGGAAGCTCCTGCAGGTTTGGTAGAAATAGAATATCAACAAACGGGCAAAAAAGTAGATTGGGTAAAACTCAAAAATGTCAAATCTTATTTGGCTGCCGAGGGATTAACTATAGAATGCCCAGAACTGGGAGAGCTCGTTTTTGATGTTGCTTATGGCGGAAACTTTTATGCCATTGTAGATCCTCAAAAAAACTTTGATGGGATTCAGAATTTTACAGCTAGCAAATTAATTCAATACTCTCAGGTGATAAGAGAGGGTATCAATAAAAAATATCCTGAGACATTTATTCATCCAGAAAACAACACTATTCGAGATGTGACTCATATGCTCTGGACAGGTGATCCTATTAATCCCAATTCATCAGGCAGAAATGCCGTTTTCTATGGGGATAAAGCTATTGACAGATCTCCATGTGGCACAGGAACTTCTGCAAGAATGGCACAATTGCATGCTAAAGGAGCATTAAAAAAAGGGCAAGAATTCATTCATGAGAGTTTTATAGGAAGTACCTTTATTGGTAGAATCGAAGAAGAAACCCAACTGGGTAAAATAAAAGCTATTATCCCCAGCATTCAAGGATGGGCAAAAGTGTATGGGTACAATACTATAATCATTGATGATGAAGATGATCCCTACGCGCATGGGTTTCAGGTTATTTAGAAATTTTTACAAGCTCAGGCGGGTTTTTAATTAGTTATTGATTTTGCTAAAACAAATGAAAATAGTATAAAAAGTTAAACGTAGTAGAAGACCACACTGAGCTTGTTAAAATATATACGATTATGAGTAAAGAAATTATTATTATTGGCGGTGGAATCATCGGTTTATGTTCTGCCTATTATCTTCAAAAAGAAGGGCATCAAATCACAATAATTGATAAATCTGACATTACCAAAGGAGCATCTTTTGTTAACGCTGGATACATAACCCCCAGCCATATTATACCACTGGCCGCACCAGGAATGATCAACAAAGGAATAAAGTGGATGTTTAATCCTGCCAGTCCTTTTTATGTTAAACCAAGACTGAATAAAGATTTTTTACAATGGTCATGGGCCTTCAAAAAATCATCTACCAAAACCAATGTAGAAAAAGCTATTCCTGTTATAAAAGACATCAATCTCTTAAGTAGAACTCTTTATGAAGAACTAAAAACTGTAAAGGAATTTGATTTTCATTATGAAAGAAAAGGGCTTCTTATGCTCTATCAAAACGAAAAATCGGGTGAAGAAGAATGGAAAACCGGACAGAGAGGAATTTCTGAAGGTCTAAACGTCAAACTTTTGACCAAAGAAGATGTAAAGCAATATGAACCAAATATTGACCTGAACATCAAAGGAGCTATATATTATGATTCTGATGCTCATATGACTCCTCATGAGTTTATGAGAGATATGATGAGCCACCTCAAATCAAAAGGAGTAATTTTCTATACTAATGAAGAAGTACAGGATGTTAAATATTCTAATCAAACAATCAGTCAGGTACAAACCTCAGAACGAATTCTAAATGCAGATGAAGTAATTATTTCAGCAGGTTCATGGAGTCCCTTACTAACAAAAAAATTAGGTATCAAAATACCCGTTCAAGCTGGAAAAGGATATCGAATTAATGTACATAGAAATACGGGAATTGAGACTCCTGCTATCTTAATAGAAGCTAAGGTTGCAGTAACCCCAATGAATGGTTTTACAAGATTTGCAGGAACAATGGAAATTGGAGGTATCAATCATAAGATTAACCCTGTTCGTGTTAAAGCCATTGCCAAAGCAGCTACCTCTTACTATAATAATTTTCAGATAGAAGATTCTGAGATAAAAAGTGCAGACTGCGGACTCCGACCATGTTCTCCAGATGGACTACCATATATTGGCAGAACCAAATCTTATAAAAATTTAACAATAGCCACAGGGCATGCTATGATGGGATGGAGCTTGGGACCTGCTACAGGAAAACTGGTTTCAGAAATTGTTTCTGATAAAAAACCATCATTAGACCTCAGTCCTTTTCACCCTGATAGAACTTTCTGATATGCGTTACGAAACTATACCCAGTACATTGTTTATTACAAATAGGAGAAAATTCACCTCTATGATGGAGAAAAATACTATTGCCATTATTTCTTCTAATGATATCAAACATACTAATGCTGATGATGTAATGGGGTTTGCCCAAAACAACGACTTGTTTTATCTATCTGGAATAGATCAGGAAGAAACAATATTAGTGTTATATCCCAACGCATACAAATCAGAAAATCGAGAAATTCTTTTTGTAAAAGAAACCAATGAACATATAAAAATATGGGATGGCGAGAAACTAAGCAAAGAACATACTTCTAAAATCTCAGGAATTAAAAGAATTGAATGGACTAATGATTTTGAGAAAATCCTGCAACTTATCGCTTTTGAAGCAGACGGCTTTTATTTAGGTCATAATGAGCATGTAAAACGAGCTACCTATAATCAACAAACACTACAAGATAAAACAATACAGTGGTGTAAAGAAAAATACCCATTACATCAGTATCATAGAGCTGCAAAAATCACAAGGGCTTTGCGCCCTATTAAGGCAAGCCAGGAAATTACACTAATTCAGAAAGCCGCTAATATAAGTATTGAAGGTTTTCATCGAGTTCTCAAAGCAATTAAACCCAATTGCAAAGAATATGAGTTAGAAGCAGAACTCACTTTTTCAATAATAAAAAATGGAGGTACAAGGCATGCATTTAAACCAATAGTCGCTTCAGGAAAAAATGCTTGTGCTCTACATTATAATACAAATGATAATATTTGTAAAGCAGGAGATATGGTACTATTGGATTTTGGTGTTTGTTATGGAAATTACAACAGTGATACGACACGTTGTATTCCTGTAAATGGTAAATTTTCGGAACGGCAAAAAGAAATATATTCAGCAGTTTTATATTGCCTTAAGGAAGGAAGTAAATTATTAAAACCAGGAGTAATCCCTGCTGATTACGAAAAACAAATGGCTTATTTAGTAGAAGAGCAGCTTATCAAATTAGGATTATTACATGCCTCTGAGGTGGCGAAACAAGACCCCGAAAAACCTTTATACAAAAAATACTTTATGCATGGAACGGCTCATCATCTTGGCTTAGATGTACACGATGTAGGTTTATACTCAGAAGCTTTACAACCAGGAATGGTACTTACTTGTGAACCTGGAATCTATATTCCTGAAGAAGGTATTGGCTGTCGTTTGGAAAATGATTACCTAATTACAGATATCGGAAATATAAACCTTACACAGGAAATGCCAATTGAAATTGAAGAAATTGAAGACTTGATAAATATATAACAATACTCTTTTAATATTATGAATGCATTGGGAATAGGTGGTTCTACCATCGAGACAGAATTAAACGCCATACAGCCAAAAGCTCATCTTGCTACACCTATACAGAAAGAAGAGTTTCAATCCAGAATAAACAAAGCATGTGAGCTTATGAAACAGCAAGAGATTGCTGTAGTATACCTTCATGCCGGAACCAATTTATTCTATTTCACAGGAACAAAATGGAATCCAAGTGAAAGAATGGTAGGCGCATTACTATTCTCTGATGGAGAGATCCATTATATAGCTCCACAATTTGAAAAAGGAACTATTTTGGATTTTATGGTAGTTAAAGGTCCTGTTCATTGCTGGGAAGAGCACGAAAACCCCTATTCATTGTGTATTGAAATACTTGGTACAAAAAATATAAATCAAGGAAAAGTTGCAATGGACGAAGCTACTCCTTTTTTTGTTATTGATGGAATCCTAAAAGTGCAATCCACATATCAATTAATCAATGCCAAGCCTGTTACCGCGGGTTGTAGAATGATAAAATCTCCTTCAGAAATAGCTATTATACAAACAGCAATGGATATCACTTTGGAGGTTCAGAAAGCTGCAGCCAGGATATTAAGACCAGGAATTAGTGCTAAAGAAGTTACTTATTTTATTAATGAAGCTCATAAACGATATGGTATTGCTTCTGGTTCTTATTTTTGCATTGTATTATTTGGTGTAGATTCTTCTTTCCCTCATGGAGTAAAGTCTCCAAAAAATCTAGAAGAAAATGAAATGGTATTGATAGATACCGGGTGTGTATTGCATGATTACATTTCAGATGTTACACGTACATATGTATATGGCAAAACAAATGATTTACAACGCAAAATCTGGAATCTCGAAAAAGAGACTCAGCTTTCTGCTTTTAAAGCGGCACAATTAGGAAAATCATGTGCAGTAATCGATAACGCTTCTAGAGATACTCTAGTAGCAAAGGGTCTGGGACCAGATTATAACCTTCCTGGATTGCCTCATAGAACTGGGCATGGCATAGGATTAGACATACATGAATGGCCATATATCGCAAGGCATGAAGACACAATACTCGCTCCAGGAATGTGCTTTAGTATCGAACCAATGATATGTCTGCCAGGTCAATTTGGTATTAGATTAGAAGACCATATCTATATGACAGATAATGGTCCCAAATGGTTTACGCAACCTGCGTATTCTATAGATGATCCTTTTGGGGTTGCATCATAATACCACTCCTTACAATACTAAACGAATAACTTCCTCTATACTGTAGAGGAGGTCATTCTAACCAAAAAATAACTCCATGTCAAGAGTTAATTGTTATAGGATATACGAATAGGTTTATTTGATCGAGTTTCCTTTATTAATTACCTCAGTATAAATCCATTTTTCATTGGATCATCAGGATCTATTATAAAGGTATGCATTCCTGTAATATATGCCGTTCCTTCTACCTGTGGTATTACAGCTTTATAAGAACCGTAGTCTTCTTCAGAAAAAACAGACCCTATAAATATTGAGTCTGTTATACTTTCTATTGCCATAGTTTCTCCATAATCTATTTCATTTCTTGCTTTATGAATAGCCATCCTACCAGAAACTCCTGATCCTGTAGGGCACCTATCTACCTCACCTTCAGCAAAAACACATACATTTCTACTGTCTACATTTTTATGTAAAGAATCCCCAATAAAAATAGTTCCATACAGAAAACTAAGATCTTCTTCAAATGGATGTAAAATACTTTTATCCTGTTCTATCACCGCATGTTTTATATCCATTCCTGCAGAAATAAGCATCTTATAAGAATCCGAAGTTAAATCAAAATCAAGGTTGTTTTTAGTCATATCAACATAAGCATAAAAAGCTCCTCCATATGCTAAATCATAAATAACTTCTCCTATCTCTTTGACTAAAACCTTTCTATCAAGTCCTACAACAAAACTGGGAACACAATGAAAACGAACCCCGGTTACTTTTTCGTTTTTCACTTTTACATAAGACGTAATCCGACCGCAAGGAGCATCGATTTTTATCACATTGTCACCTTCTTTAACTTTTATCCATTCCATTTCTACAGCCAACGTTGATAGTGCAATAATTGCATGGCCACACATGGTGCTATACCCTTCGTTATGTATAAACAAAACTCCAAAATCACCATCATCGTCATTTGGAGGTACTAAAACACAGCCATACATATCCGCATGACCTCGAGGTTCAAATAATAAGGAGGTTCGTAAATGATCATAATTATTCATACAATACCTTCTGTATTCTAATACCGAGTTTCCTTTTAGTTCAGGAAACCCCGAAATTATTACCCGTAACGGCTCTCCACCGGTATGCATATCAATAGTCTTAATCTGCAACCACTCTTCTTTTGGTTTTAAGACTATCTTTTTTAGAATTTTTTGATATGTACTACTACTCATTAGTATATTTATTATAATAATATTTCGCTGCAACTAAATCCTCAAGAGCATGTCCTACTGATTTAAAAATAGTTATCTCATTATTGTTTACTCTACCTAGAGCATTACCTGAACATAGCCCAAACAAATCTGCTTTAATCTCTTTTTCGTTAAGGACTCCCTCTTGAAGAGGAATAACAATATCTCCACTCTCTTTAAGCCCTCCTTGAAAAGTATCTACAAATACAGAACCCTTTTTTATACTTTCATTATCTGCTTCTCTCATATCTTTTTTGTAGGCTCCAACAAGATCGATATGCTGTCCGGGACGTAAATATTTCCCTAAAACCAACGGATCTTTGGATAAGGTTGCACAGGATATAATATCAACAGTAGAAATTTTTTCTTCTATTGTTTTTATTGCCCGTACTTCAAATTTTTCTGTATCCAGCTCTCTTTCTATTTTTTTTGCTTTTTCAAAATCTCTTCCCCAAACATATACTTCTTTAATCGGTCTTACACTTACATGTGCTTTAATAAGATTTATAGAAAGTGCTCCTGTTCCTATCATTAATACTGAAGATGCATTTGTTTTAGAAAGATAAAGTGATGCTAATGCAGAAGCAGAAGCAGTACGTTTTGCAGTTAAGCCTTTTGCTTCAATAATAGCTTTAATCGTGCCCTTAACTGCGTCCATATATAGATAAGTCCCTTGGATAGAAGGCAAATTAAACTGTCCATTCTCAGGGCTAACGGTTACAATCTTTACTCCAGCTTCTTTACCTGGATTCCAGGCTGGCATCAATAGTAAAGTAGAATCTTCCTTAACCGAAGGGTTTGGAAAATCATGATGATGCCTCATTGGTACCAAAACAGAATTTGAAGCAAAACCTTTACCTAATCTAGATATTAGCTCTTTAAAATCAGTGTTGTTTTCGATAAATGTACTACTAATCTGAATGATTTTATCCATAGGTTAAATGTAAGCAAATCAAAATTTGCCATATACGCTTTAACCCTAATGTCATCAAAATCATATCATACTTAGATAATATAGTATCAGTTCACTATTGTCATAGGATTCTCACTATATCCTTACATTCATAATCTATTATGAATTGAAAGTAATTTTATGTTTTTTTATGTTTAAGAAAATTGTCGAACCGTGTAGTTCTTAAAAGATATGAAGAAGATGTATATCGAGATCAGGTTTTTAGAATAAAAATCACTTTTCTAGATACACATCTTAGATTTTTGCTATTTTTTGTAATAGCCCATATATCGAACAACCTTAGTTATAAACTAAACATTATTTTTATACACAGCCATTAAGATCGTCGGGGAATTTAGTAAAAAGAACTTGACCATCACTACATCCTCCCAAATTTCCGCCTTTTATTTCTTTTTGACTGGGATTAGTAAGTTTTGTTACCTCTATTTTTTTAAATCCGATCTTCTTTTTTTTGTTTGTTTTCATAATTATTTTTGAATGATACTATACGATAAATGTAAACAAGAAACATTAATTTTTGGTAAACATTCGATTTCGTTTTGGGTAAGATTTATAAATATATAGTGCTTTTTTTCACCCAAAACACATATAAATCAATGCTTTTCAATGCTTTTTAAATATTCTGTCGGATTACACCCCTTTTGCTTATAAAATGCCTTAACAAAGGACTGAATGTTGTTAAAACCAACTTCTTTTGCCATCGATGTTATAGAATAATGCCTGAATTTTTTGTCATTTTTAATTTGTTGTAAACAATATTCTATACGCAAATCATTAATATAATTTGCAAAGTTTTTTTGTTTATCCATATTAATAATCCTGGATAAATAGGTAGAGTTTGTTTTTAACTTTTTGGCCACATTAGATTGTGTTAAATCATTTTTTAGAAAAAACATGTTTTTCTCTAGCTCATCTAATCTTTTTAAAATTTCCTGTTTAAGTTCTGGAGCCAGTTCTATATCTTTTGTCTTTTGCTTTTTCTTTTGTACGCTTAGTAGTATTTCTTTATATGTTTTTTCATAGCCTATCTTTCTCCTTTTGTAATAATAGAAATATCCCAGACTTATTATCAGCACTACTATCCCACCAAAAAGCCATATTCTGTTTATAGTTGTTTCACTTTGGTTCTTAATACTATTTATTAATTCTTCTTTATCCTGGATAAGCTTTACGTTATATTTTTTTACAAGATCTATATGTAATCTTTTATTTTTTATACTAAAACTACTATCCAGGGTAATCAGTTTTTCCATTATTCTAAGCTGATTACTTTTATCATCGTTCTTTTTAAAATGATCAATTAATAGTGTAAATGCTTCTCTTGTTTCTAGGCTATAGTTAGATACATGTACTGCAGAATCTACTTTTTTCAAATAGTCAATAGCCTTTTCTTCTTGCTTTAATTTTAATAGTGTTTTTCCCAAATATAAATAGGTAATAAAAGGTTTTTTTCTGTCAGATAATGCTAATGATTTTTTTAAACTATCTAATGCCGTAGTATACTCTTTTCTATAATAGCTATTAATACCATAAGATGATAACAAATTAGTGTAGAAATAGGGTTTATCACCAGATAAAGTAGCTTTAATACCTTTTTTTAAATAAAAATGTGCGCTATCGTATTTCTTTAATCGATTATAACTATCAGATAACTGATAGAGCGTTCCTATATATTCACTTCTAAATTTTTTAATGATGTCTTTGGTCACTAAAAGATTATAATTCTCTTTATAGGTTTCTAAGGCTTCAGAATCTTTTCCTATGGCTGTCTTGAGTATTGCAATATTATGCCTTATTACAATTAAATGTTCCATATTATTACTTATCTCGGCATACTTTTTAGAAAGCATATACGCTTCTAGCGCTTGATCAAATTTTTCTGTTTTTTGTAAAAGATACCCTTTTAAAAGATGCCCTCTTGCCGGATAGTATTCATGTTTTACTCCTTTGGTAATAGCAATCATAGAGTCTACGTACACCAAGGCTATTTTTGGATCATCTGCATTAATTTCAAAAAACATTCGATATCCATTTGCTGTTTTAATAACATCATTATCGTTCTTTGCTCTATTAAGGTAGGTGTTCGATATTTTTTTGGCAAAAACTGAATCTTTATAATGTGTAACAAAAAGCTTCCATAACTCGTCGTATGATTTATTCTCTAAAGAATCTGAAACGGAATATTTTATTTTATCATCTTTTTTTTTCACTACAATATCAATATCTTTTCCAGAGAAAAAGATGAAGCTTGCAAAAAGCAAAACAATACCATAAATATTCTTTATTCTTTTGTCCAACATACTGTATTTTCATATATCCGTTGCAATATAAGAGATGGATTATGATTTCTATAAAAAATCGTAAAATTTTCTTAAAACCGAAATATCTCTATACACCAGACTTGATAAAATAAAGCTAGAGTTGATATAAAAATACCTCTCAAATCATAGTCATAATTTGAGAGGTATTTTTTCTTATCCAGAATAATACATTATAGGATTCCCGTTTGCCGTTTATAAAAGGCATCCTGTTGTTTTTTCATCATTTCTCTAGCTATTTTCTTTTTGTACGCATATAATTCTTCTTCTTCGGTAAGATCTCCATACACTTTATCATTAATAGTATGATCTGCTTCTAATACTACTTTTCGTTGGCTTTCTTTTTGCGCTACCCATGTTTTTACTTCATTCTCTATATCTTCTGACTTAAAATCATATTCTCCTTTTGAAGAAAGTAATTTTGCGAAAATTGGAGAGGTTTCAATCGCGAGAAATAGCAAAAAGATAAAAAGAGATGGTAACCATTGTAATTTACCTAAAGCGTTTACCCTAGCCATCAATCCATCAAAATTATCAATAATTGGCTGCGAAGTAGAAACTTGGTTGTTATAGGCTATTGTTAATTCATTTTTTTTATGTTCTAACAACGCGATCTTTTCTGCATTCGTTTTCTTTAATTCAGTTAACTCTCCCAAAGCCGCATCGTGTTTTTCACGCTTTTCTTTATACACGGGACCTTTTCCTATAATCTCAGTTCCTTTTTTTCCTTCTGCTTCGGCAATATAGGTTTCGTAAAGATTATTGACTTCCGTTTCTTTGGTTGACACTTCTTCCTTCAATGTACTAATATTAGAATCTAAAGTAGTAATCGCTGGAGTATATTGTGTTGCTATTTGTTCTTTATTGGCTAGCGTAAATTCATTTTTTTGTTCGAGTAATACACGATCAATTTCTTTTTCAAAAATTTTTAATTCCAAGGGTTTAGAAATAACAATGGCAATGATTATCGCTAAAATAATCCTAGGAGATGCTTGCAAAAGCTCATCCATAAAACTATCTTTTTTCTTTATGGTTGACACAATAAACCTATCCAGGTTAAAAATTAAAAATCCCCAGATTAATCCAAAAAAGGCAGCTGTAATATAATTATCAAATACTGTATACAATGCATAACTAGCTGCAATAAAAGCCATTATTGCTGTAAAAAAAACGGTTGCTCCAATACCAACATATTTGTTTTGTTCTCCTCCAGAACAATCGGCTAATACATCAGCATCAGCTCCTGAGCATAAAATAAAAAAACGTTTCAACATGATCTAAGGGTTTTGATTGACAATAGGTATAACGCTGATTTATAGCTAAATGTTGCATAACAAAACTCCCTCGAAGGGAGTTTTCTATAGTAAGGTTAGAAAAAAAGGTAATTTATTTCTTCATCTCTTTTTTTGCCTCTTCTATTGCTTTTCTTTGCTCTTTCCGAGCTTCCATCATAGCTTTTTGGGCTTCTTTTCTAGCTTTTTCAGCCTGTTTTCTTGCTTCACTATGTGCTTTTCGGGCTTGATCCATTGCTTTATCGCGTGCTTTTTCGGCTCGTTTTCTAGCTTTCTCTGCTCCATACCTTGCTTTTTCTCTAGCTTTCTCTGCATGTCTCATAGCTTCTCGTGCTTCTTCTCTGGCAATTCTTGTGCGCCTCATCATTTTTTCTTCTGCCTCTAATCTCGATCTTTCGGCTCTCCTCATTCCTTCTTCTCTCACTCTATGAGATCTCTCTTGAGCTCTATGCACTTCTTCTATAGCCCTTACTCTTGCCTCTCTGGCGGCTTCCATAGCTATCTCTCTGGCTTCCCTGACCTCTACCATAGCAATTGCCTTCATCTCTTCAGCTTCATAGCGGGCATTCTCTGCCATTGTCATTGCTATTTCTTTTTCTATTTCAGCCTGCTCTCTTTCTGTCATACTTTCTATTTCGACCTCTATTCTAGACTGTTCTGCTTCTTCCATCGCCTGTTCTGCTTCTTCTATCGCTTTCATTGCCTGTTCCTCTAATTCAACTTCTATTTCATGAAGTTCTTCTTGAGAATCTGGGGTATGTTCAGGTGCTTTGGGAGGTGCTGGTGGTGGCGGAATATCACTTTCCTCTCCTTTTTTAACTATTGGTGCAGGAGAAGGTATACTACTATGTTTTTCTTTTTTTATCCCCAAACGCTTTGGAAGAGGTGGTGGAGGTGGAATCAAATCATGCCCATCAGGATTTGCACTATATAACCTGGTATTTCTATAGGCATCATTAAGTTT
Source organism: Aquimarina sediminis (assembly GCF_002895435.1). Classification (GTDB taxonomy): domain Bacteria; phylum Bacteroidota; class Bacteroidia; order Flavobacteriales; family Flavobacteriaceae; genus Aquimarina; species Aquimarina sediminis. The sequence goes on along the minus strand of NZ_POYJ01000002.1, from coordinate 882,389 downwards.
TTGAACAAATGAATCTTCAGAATTCATAATCTGAACATCAAATTGAAATTCTGATAGCTCATCGTCTTTCCATTGCTTTGTCACTTTATCAATTGTATTGGCAAAATCCGACAACCTTGTTGCAGTACCATTTACAGTAATCTGTTCGTTTTTTACACGAATTTTAATCTTTTTATCAGGATGAGTAGACGCTACTGTTTTTTTGTATTTAATTGTTTTTTGTTGTGCTATAATTTTGTTATTAAATAATAGCATACAACCTAAGAGCATTGGTAAGAGCAGCAACACACGAGCTGCTGCTCTTGTTTTAGAAAATTGTTGTGACATCATAACGATTCGTTTTTTAGTTAATGAATAATTAATAGAGCTTGTTAATTCAGCATGATGAGTACTGTTTGGATAATTAACAAGTAAGTTCATATATTGGTGTATAGAAAATTGTTGTTTCAACACTTTTTGATCTGCAAGGAATTCATGATTTAATCTAATGGATTTCTTTATCCAAAACCATAGTGGATTAAACCAAAAAACCACCTGCAAAATTTCTACAAATAGAATGTCTAAGGTATGTTTTTGTTGTACATGAGTTTTCTCATGCAGTAACACTTCTTTTGGAATAGCTTTTTTCTGAAATTCTTTCTTAGGAACAAATATATATTTTAAAAAAGTGTAGGGCACAATCGAATTACTAAGTAGCACATTAATATGAGATGATTCTTTTAGGTTCTCATTCTTCTTTACTTTCTTGATCAAATTATAAATATTCCTTACAAATCTAGTCGCAAAAATAAGAGCTCCCACCCCATAAATGATCCATAAGACCCAAGAAATATAATCTATAGAAGATTCTTTAGGTTGTAAATTATGCACCTGGGTAATATAGGTTACCGGCTGTTGTGATTCTTCGAGACTAACTACTGCATCTTTTGTATAGGTTATGGTGATCAACGGAATAGTATATGCAAAAATCAAACTAAAAAGAAGGTAAAACCTTTTGAGGTGATGCATCTTCTCTTGCTCTAAAAACAAGGCATAAAACCCCCATAACAGCGCTAAGCAAAGAGATGATTTTATTAAATATACAATCATTGCTTTTGTTTTTGAATTTGTTTATCTACTATTTTTTTTAGCTCTTCTAATTCTGAAGTAGACAAATTAGTTTCTGAAGTAAAAAAAGAGGCAAATTGTGACGCCGAATCATTAAAAAAATTCTTAATCAACCCATTTACATGTTTAGAAAAATAATCTGTCTTTTTTACCAATGGGTAATATTCTCTTGACTTGCCATAAAGCTTATACGCTATATACCCCTTATCGGTCATTCTCTTCAGTAGTGTTGCTACTGTAGTAGTTGCTGGTTTAGGTTCCGGAAAAGAATCCAGTAAATCCTTAAGAAAGGCTTTTTCTAGTTTCCAGAGGTATTGCATTAACTGTTCTTCTGCTTTTGACAATTGCATTGTTCTACATAGTTAGAGTTTACTCTACAAATGTAGAACAATATTTTAAATATGCAAAAAAACTACCTAAAAATGTAGTAAAATTACGTTTACATTTTCTAGGTAGTTTTTGCAAAAAAAAATCAATATACCAGACTATTTTTTTACCAAAGTGTGTATTTCTGACATTGTTTTTGATTTTATCTTCATAAAATAACTCCCTTTGTTCGCTATCTTTTCGCCAAGAGATATTACTCCAGGATTTTTATCATATTCTTTATAATCAATACGTCTTCCTAACATATCATATATACTTATTGTAAATCTTTCCTTTCCTAATTTTGTTACATCAACATTAGTAATTTGAGTAAATGAATTAGGATATACTTTAATCAAATTCTCTGTTCTTACAGAACTTGCAACAGCTGTTCTTTTTGTTAAAAGTCCTTGGTTTGGATTAGTATTATATGCGTAGTCCAAAATAGTATACGACAGTCCATCGTTGGCAACGGTAATATAGAACCATCCATAATGGGTGTTATTATTAATCTTAAAAGTAAACCCTACGTATCCCGATTTTCCATTCCAATTGGTATATCCAGAAGAACTTATAACGTAGCTATTAGATTCTGATATAAAATTACTTGTCGGTCCAACTTCTGTTCCTTCTCCGATTAAAGTTACGTTTTTACTACTACCCTCGCACACTATATCTTTGTTATAAGTTACCAATCTAATAGAGTTTGATGTATACCATGCTCCGTAATCTTTATCATCACCAACTTCAATTCTAAAGAAATTCCAGGTACTGGATGAATTTACAGAGATATCATTTACATCCACATATACGACTCCATCATTAGTGTTACAAGGTATACATGAGCCTCCACAATCTATGCCTGTTTCATCTCCATTTTGAATACCATCTGAGCAAGTGGGTGTACCCCCTGTCTTTATAGAAACGGTATAGTCTTCGACCTCTCCATAGCTAAAGGATTCACATGATGATGGTATCCCATTATACTTCATAGAAACCCGCATTCGTGTGTTTCCGTTTTTAGCTTCAGATGGAACTATAAAATCTCCACTTACCGATGTAGCTTTTGAAGCTACTTTACTCCATACTTGTTCTCCTGCATCCATAAAATCTCCATCCTGATTATAATCTATCCACACGCTATATCCTTCAGAATATACGGTTGCTCTCCAGGTAGGGGTAATCGTAATTGTATTTGGATTTCCTTTGGACAATATTGTAGATTCTGCAGTAAAATCTGCATATCCTGAGCTCTCTCCTACAGATGTTTTATCAATAGTACCTAACTGCACTCGGCTAATATATTCATCAACTGTACTTCTACCATTAGAATTACAATAGGAAATTACAACACAAGGCGCGCATGACCCTCCACAATCTATACCTGTTTCGTCTCCATTCTGTATACCATCATTACAAGTAGGGTTATTTCCTCCTCCCCATATTTTACTCCCTGCTTTAATAGCTCCAAATGGTTCTGTACTATATGCATAATCTAAAAGGGTATATGATGATCCGTCTGCATTAACCTGAACTCTAAACCATCCGTAATTGGTTTTTCCAGAATATAATTCTAACTGAAACCCTATATACGCTATTTTACCATCCCAAGCTGTATACCCAGAATCTCTAATCACATGTAAATCCGGATATGCGCCTCCATTAACCCAGCTACTTGTTGAAGAGATCACCGTATTTTCTGCAATTGGCATAGGGTTTCTAGTTCCTGATTGGCAAACTAATGCTTTTGTATATGTTTCTAACTTAAGAGCATTATTTTCAAAGAAAGTTCCAAAACTGTTACTATCTGCTCCGGTTATTCTAAAAAATGTCCATGTAGTAGTTGCATTTGCTGTATAGTCATCATTATCTACATACACTACTTTGTATGGGTCATAAAATGAAAAATCAAATGAAACCTTATCCGAGTTTAGTACACTTGTTCCTCCTGAAATAATCGCATTTTTAAGAGTAATGGAACCTGAAAAATTATTTACAACAGCATGATTATTAGCACTTCCATTATATGTCACTCTTAATTTTGTGTTATTTACTACGGTTATTGTCGCAGAAATTCCCTGAGGAAGGTTTGAATTAAAATGAGTTCCTTCTGATAATGTTCCTGAGTTTAATGAAAAAGTTCCTCCCTGGATATCTATATCATAAAACTCATCTACCAATGCTCCATTATTAGACAAGGATTCTTCAACAGTGTTATTAGCAACTACCAATGAAGCTCCGGTTAAATTTACTCCTGTAGCAATTAAGTTTGCCGGTTGCCACAATGGTTTTCTTGTAGGGTGTTGTAAAGCTGCCAGCATTCTATTTACCTGACCCTGGGTATACATTTTTGCACAACCAGAAGCAGAATCGTACCCCATATAATTTTCATAGTTAATTAAGTTACCACACTCACTGGCCCCTACTGTACATCCTTTGTCTCCAGAATTAGAATCTTCTTTTGGAGTATCACTCACCTGATCCCCGTTGGGATCATTACACCCACCTTCAAAAGTATGTATCAAATTAAGCCAATGTCCAAATTCGTGTGTAAACACAGATGCAAATTCTTTATTGGTATTGCCATGTAAATATTGCCCATTATAAACCACTCGTGCAATATTTTCGTTAGACATTGTTGTATTTGGATACCATGCTACTCCAGAATTATTAGATACCCCATCTCCATAAAGATCACCTGTGATATAAACATTCATGTATTTATAATTATCCCAGCCATCTGCCGCTACTACTGGACTATTATAGTTTCCCATTCCTGAGGCTACAGGATGGATAATCACTCCATTGGTACTCCCCCCATTAGGATCAATTTTTGCTAAGGCAAACCGTATGTTTAATGTTGATTTACGCCCATCAAAAACAGGATCAATACTATTAAAATCATCATTGAGTCCATTAAAATCTTTATTAAGAGCATCTAGCGCTCCTTTTACTTTATTGTAATCAACAGTTTTTCCATGCTGCTGCGTCCCATACACATGAACAACTACCGGTATCGTATAGGTCTCTCCAGCTTTATGAGATAGCTTTTTACTTTGAACAAAGTTTTTGGTATACTTATTAAAGTTGTCGTACTCTGCTTTAGCCATTGGGCTAGCAGAAAAAATATAATCGTTTGCATTTTTTGTTTTACATCGTTTTGCATCAACATGTTCCTGTTGCCCAGTAATAGATGGGGCATAACCGCATAGCAAAACAGCTAAGAAAAAAGTCTTAATTTTCATAATTAATCAGGTTTGTGTGTTATAGTTAGGATGTGAAATTAAAACTATTAGCTCTTTTAGAATTATACTATTATAACCAAACACTATACTATATTACCTATATTTTATTTTTTTAACATTTAAACACAAATAACTACTCATTAAGTCTTAAAAAATAATAATCCCATCAAAAAAAGCCACCTTGTTTAAGGTGGCTTTTCTATAGCTTTTTTTGAGATTGAAGTTATTTACTTAACTCGGTAAAATATTTATAGAATAAAGGAATCGTTTCGATTCCTTTTAGGTAATTCCATACTCCAAAATGTTCATTGGGGGAATGAATGGCATCACTATCTAATCCGAATCCCATTAAGATTGTTTTACTTTTTAATTCTTTTTCAAACAAAGAAACAATAGGAATACTCCCCCCACTACGTTGCGGGATTGGGGTTTTCCCAAAAGTATCCTGATATGCTTTACTAGCAGCTTTGTATCCGATATTATCTATTGGAGTTACATACCCTTGCCCACCATGATGTGGTGTTACTTTTACGGTTACAGCTTTAGGAGCAATACTTTCAAAATGCTTTTTGAATAACTCTGTAATTTCTTGCCAATCCTGATTAGGAACCAATCTCATAGATATTTTTGCATAAGCTTTACTAGCAATAACTGTTTTAGCTCCTTCTCCTGTATATCCTCCCCATATTCCATTTACATCTAATGTTGGTCTAATAGCATTACGCTCATTGGTTGTATATCCTTCTTCTCCATATACTGCATTAATATCCAATGCTTTTTTATAATCTTCAAGTGAAAAAGGTGCTTTAGCCATTTCTGCCCGTTCTTCTGTAGAAAGGTCTTCTACCTTATCATAAAAACCAGGAATAGTTATATGATTATTCTCATCGTGCAGGGATGCTATCATTTTTGTTAAGATATTAATAGGATTCGCTACAGCTCCTCCATACAGGCCACTATGTAAATCTCTATTGGGACCTGTTATTTCAACCTCAACATAACTAAGCCCTCGCAGACCAGTAGTGATAGAAGGAACATCTTTGGCTATCATCCCTGTATCACTAATTAGAATAACATCATTAGCAAGTTTCTCTTGATTACGCTCTACAAACCATCCCAAACTTTTACTTCCTACTTCTTCTTCTCCTTCTATCATAAACTTTATATTGCATGGTAATTGATCAGTTTGTGTCATGATCTCTAATGCTTTAACATGCATATACATCTGCCCTTTATCATCACAGGCTCCTCTTGCAAAAATGGCACCTTCGGGATGAATATCAGTATTTTTTATTATTGGTTCAAAAGGAGGGCTGTCCCATAAGTCAATAGGATCTGCTGGTTGCACGTCATAATGACCGTATACTAATACAGTAGGAAGGTTTTTATCTATAATTTTCTCTCCATATACGATTGGATACCCAGGAGTTTCACATATTTCTACAGCACTACACCCTGCATTAACAAGGCTTTTTTTTATCTCTTCTGCTGTTTTGATAACATCATCCTTATAAGCCGTATCTGCACTAACAGAAGGGATTTTAAGCAATTCGATTAGCTCATTTATAAATCGATCTTTATGTTCTTGAACGTAAGATTGTATGTTTTGCATGAATCTGAATTTATTTTCGCCTAAAAGTAATAAAAATGAAGTAATTTGGCTGTTTTAAAGTCATGTTATCATTTGATGGAAAATGCATTCTTAAAACTCCCCTTTTTATTTTCTGAAGATCGCCTATTAAGAGACTTGAATTATTGTCAATCATACCAATTCACTTCTCATTTTAATACTAATGATTACTCGGGAGATTGGAAATCTATTGCCCTTAGGTCATTAAATGGAGAGGTCAATCAGATTTATGCGCATTCTTCTGGTTCAGAGAATTACAAGAACACTCCTTTACTTGATAATTGCCCATATTTTAGAGAAGTAATCGCTTTTTTTGAATGCGAGAAAGAGTCTATCCGTTTACTTAATCTTTCTCCTAACGGTAAAATAAAGGAACATCGGGATCATAATTTGGGGTATGAAGACAATAGCTTTAGAATACATATTCCAATTACTACAAATAACAATGTTCTTTTTTATATAAATAATCAAAAAGTAACCATGTCCGTTGGAGAATCCTGGTACGGAAACTTTAATTTACCTCATTGGGTAGAAAATAATGGTACAACTGATCGTATTCATTTGATTATAGATTGCATTCGTAATGAATGGTCTGATGAGCTATTCTTACAATCTGGTTATAATTTTGAATTAGAAAACAAACCTCCTCAATATTCTAAGGAAACCAAGCTTAGAATGATCGAAGAGCTAAAAAAAATGAATTCTGAAACTTCTATTGCTTTGATTAATCAATTAGAATCAGAATTGTGATTAGTGATAAAAGAGAAGACCTCTTTGAAACACAACAAACTTAAACTACTGGAATACAACACTTGTAACTCCTTCAATTTCGTTTTAAAATACTTCAATCAGATTAAAGTTTAGAGATAAGAAATCAAATAGTTCTTTTATTCTCAATATTCTTGAAAAAAAATAATTTAAGTTCTTGGAGATTTATAAGTATTATGTATATTTGCACTCACTTTTGCAAAAAGTCCTAAGTATTGTAAAAGTTTTTAATGCGGGCGTGGTGGAATTGGTAGACACGCTAGACTTAGGATCTAGTGCCGCGAGGTGTGAGAGTTCGAGTCTCTCCGCCCGCACAGCAAAACAAAAACCAGATCAATTGATCTGGTTTTTTTATTTGAAATCAGAAGAGATTTTCTTTTGGGATAGAATTAACTATTCTTTGTTTTGATCAGACTCTGTTTCTGCTGCTTTTTCCTGATCTTCTTTCATCATTTTTTCGTCTTCTTCTGTAATATGTCTATGTTCATTAGTTATTTCTTGGTGTTCTTTCTCCATACTTTCGTGCTCTGCTTTCATAGATTCATGCTCTGTAGTCATTTGCTCTAAAGTAATCTCACCAGAAGCGTGTTTAGTTTCCAAATCAGCATGTTTTTGCATTAAAGCTTCATGGGTCTTAATAAGCTCACCATGTTTAGCCAATAGGGATAAATGCTTTTGTTCGATAACTAAATGAATAGAGTCGTTTTCTATACTTTTATGAGCATCTACCATTTCTTGATGATCATCTTTCATGTTGCTATGCTCTTTGGTCATAGTTTCGTGAGAAGTTTCCATTTCTCCATGTTTTTCTACCATAGCTTTGTGTTCTGGAGATTCAGCAGGGTTTTGCTTACAAGAAGTATAAGCTAATAACGAGACAAGGAAGATTAATTTACTGATGTTTTTCATGATATTTATTGTATTTAGTTGTATCTCAAAGTTATGAATAAAGTATAAATTCTATTTATCTAATATCATTTTTTTGAATAGTATTAGTATACCCCCATAAAACATGAAATACTAAAAAAACAAAATCTTGTAAAAGACATTTATAACAAGAGATCGACTTTATAGAATTTTAGATTGGTTTGTAAAATATGGCAAGACTTACTATGTATTTTGCGGTGATTATGGTACTTCGCATACGATTCATAATCATACCTGGCTTAAACACTTAAGGATTCAAGAAATCTAGTTTTTGCTAGCTGTATCTGTAACAAAAAAGCATAGTAAAACCACCTGTTCTCCAACAAGTGGTTTTGTAACTACACGTTTTTCAACGTAAAAAATGATTTTTTATCTTACAGCGATAGGGTAGCTTTCTCCACGATGTGAAACAGATCCAGAAGATCTTGGTCCGCTACCTCTGGCATGCATAATTCCTGCTACGTGAGGAGAAGCCATTGAAGTACCACTTAATGTAGCATATCCTCCATTCAAATAAGTACTTCTTACACTACTTCCTGTAGCAATAACATCTATCGGATTCATGTTATAATTTGAAAAAGAAGAAAATCCACGGTTACAAGTCATAGATGCAACGGTATATATGTTACTACCATTAATACAAGCTGGTGCATAAAGTGAAGCATCTGCTCTACTATTACCAGCTGCAAGTGCTACATAAGTCCCTGCATTACTTAACGCTAATAGCGCGCTACGGTAAGAAGAATTACTAGAGCATCCTGAACCGTGGTAACCTCCTAAACTAAGGTTAGCAACATCACCAGCAAGATCATATCGCCCTACATGGTTGATTCCTGATAGTATCCCAGATGTACTACCACTACCATTACATCCCAAAACTTTGATAGGCACAACACTAGCCCCGGCAGAAACCCCTACAACACCAACATTATTGTTAATAGCTGCGGCAGTCCCAGCAACATGAGTTCCATGTCCATTACAATCGTTAGCAGAACCTCCTGCAAAAGATTTTGCATATCTACTATCTGTAATCACATTAAGGTCAGGATGATCTAGGTCGATACCAGTATCAATTACCCAAATCCATGTATCCTTACCAGCACCATTTGTAGCACCTCCAGCTCTTGTTATACCACATGGTGTTTGCTGAGCCATTTTTTGTGATTTTCCTTGAGAAATCACTTCTTCAACTTCAAATTCTGGTAACTCTACTATCCTATCAAATTCAATTGCAGCTACATTAGGATCTTTTGACAATCTTTGAAATTCATCATCTTCCAATTTAATTGCCATCCCAGACAATTTTGTAGTATAATAATCAAGAACTTGTCTTTGATCCAAATCATTATCAGACAAAATAGAATTCATTTTTTTAATAGAAACTTCTGAAAGATCCCTAACAGATTTGGCTTTTTCAGTTCTGCTAGAAAATGAAGATTTCTCCAGAGTTTTTGAAGTAGGTGCAATTTTAGCGTTTTTAAAAACAACTATGTACTGACCAGGAATGATTTTCCCCTCTGTACTTGTTGGTTCTACAACCGATTCTACCGCCCCATCAGATAAGTTTTCGTTTTGACAGGAAGTAATAACTAATGCCGTAAGCATAGTGCCCAAAGCAAGTTTACTGAAATTTTTCATAATACTTGAGTTTTGTGTTAGACCGCAAAATTATACATTCTTCAAGAAAACACATTATGGCAAAACCGTAAGTCAACCCCTTAAGCAACAAACATTAAGAGAAAATTACTACATAAAAAAAATATTTGTTGCAACTCTGTTGCTTTAGTAAAAATAGCGTTTAAAAAGTATTTGATAAGAAAAATCTTGCACAAGATAACTGTAGGAAAACACTGAATATTTATCATCAAACATTAACTAAATTTAACTTTAATTAACTTTATTTTAACTATAAATAATCGCAACCATGCCCAGTAAATGCTTCTCAATACAGGTATTTATCTAATTTGGGATAAGGAAAATCTCACAAATATTCTAAAAACTTAAGAATTGCATACGTATTAGAAATTGGCAGGAGAGCAATTTTAGATCGAATAAAAACCCTTTACATAGCCATAAAGCTTAAAAATAAATATGTCAGATCACCCGTAAAACTATGACATCGCTTTTTACATACTGCAGCCATTTATAGATACATCCATAAAATCTTCATAACAATTAATGGCTAAGAATTGATTTTGCAAAAGACAAAACCTTATCAAAAAAAGTGTTCTATTTACCCAAGAGCTTAGTTCTCTTTAATTTACTAATTTACCAACAGCCTCTTTTAATATATAATTACAATGATCTACATCATCTGCATTAAGCTCAAGAACACCTGTAATCTCCACAATTTGATCTGTTTTAAATTTTTGTTTTTGTTTAAAAATAACTTCAATAATACTCTCTGGTCCCGCAGCTCCACAAAAAAAACAAGAAGATTTTGGATTCTTAGAAATCATATAGAACTCATCCCCGTCAAAAGAAAAATCCAAAAAGTAACCTCTAATTCGGATTTTCTTACCTCGATATGACTTTATGGTAGAACCAAAGCTAGGTTTTAAAAAGAAATCATCATACGCCGCACTATAAATATTATGAAACTTTACATTGGCAAATTCTTTCCAGGTCAATTTCTCCTGAGAAAACAAATTGAATTTGATTAGTACAAAAAATAGAATTAAGAAGATTGTTTTATGCATTTGATATTGTTTTAGAAACATTTAATTTAAACAACGACAATGAGGCTAAAATTGCTGCTAACAAAGTTGTCAAGATAACCAGTATTAATACTATAAGCTCTCTATTGTTAGGAGGACTAAATACAAAATGATATCCATATAAATTTTGTGCAAACGTTGAAAAAAACCAAAGACTTATTCTCCCTATCAACCACCCTAAAACAGATCCTAATAAAGATAAAAAAAGTGCTTCTAGGAAAACCAACTTCACTAATTGCAAGGTATTAGCTCCATAGGTTCGCAATAAGGCTAGCTCTTGTTTTCTTTCTCTTACCGTTTTTATTAAGTTAAAAAATATACTGAGTCCAGCTACCAGTAGTATTGCAATAGCAATACCATTAATTGTCTTAAATCCGATTCCTAAAAATTTCATTAATCGTTCGATTTCAAATTTAGGAAGTGCTGCTTGCATTGTAGTATTTTTATTGATATGCCCGGACATTTGTAAAGCTCCGATAGGGTTTCTAAATTTAACTAGTAAAGAGGTTACTTCCCGCTGTTCATCATGTTCTTCTTCATGGTGGATATGCTCATCTTCATGCTCGTGTACTTCCCAAATACTTTCTAGATTAGTAATAATTAGATCATCAATAATCAACCCTGTTGGTTTTAATATTCCTGTAACAACAAAAGGTTTCTCATTATGTTTTTCTAATTCGTTTTCGGCTAGACCATGGGCACTTACAAAAGTATCTCCTACACTCAAGTTGTTCTTTTTGGCTACATAATTTCCAATAACCACCTCAAATGGTTTTTCATACAACTTTCCTTCACGCAATTTTGCATTGTATTTAGTCAAATACTCAATTGGTGTTCCTAAAATCCTAACTCCCTTATAATTATCTCCATAAGAAACCGCAGTTATTTCTTTAACCATAGGGTTTTTACTAATCTTCAAAGCTTCTTTAAATGGTATATTTCCCGTAGGATTATCAATATGTAGAACAGAAGATAACACTAGCTGCAAAGGGCTCCCTTTTGCCCCAATAACCATATCGAAGGGTTTAATATTTTTTTCTAAATGTTGGTTCAATTGATTTCTTACTTGTAAAACAAAAGTTGCTAATGAAATACTTAACATCAATAGCAAAACACTTAAGGTAGTGTTTAAAGGTTTAGAAATCAGATTTTTGTAAGCCAGATATAACAATTCTATAAAACTAAATGATTATCAAAATGTGTTTTAACCCTATGATCGTGAGTTATGATCACTAAATTACTTTTACAGATTTGAGCCTCTTTTTTTAGTAGGCGAATAACCTTTTCGCAATTAATATCATCTAGATTAGATGTAGGCTCGTCTGCTAATATAACTTTGGGCTTATGTATAACACCTAAAGCAATCGACAGTCGTTGTTGTTGCCCCTCACTTAATTGGTGGATTCTTTTGTTCTGAAGATTCGAGAGACCCAATTGTTCAACCAGTTCCTCTCGTCTATAAAGATCTTTTTTCTTTTTCGAAAGTTGCTCACGTATGTTTAAATTTTCTAGCAAGGTTAAAGACCTTACAAAATACGGTCGTTGAAAAATTAATCCTATATGTTGCCCACGGAAACAATCCAATTGCTTTCTTGTAAGCTTATTTATACAAGTATTAGAAATGAAAACATCTCCTCCTTTTGGAGGTAAGAGACCTGCCAAAAGATGCAATAATGTAGTTTTGCCAATACCCGAAGGTCCCAAAATCAATAAATCTTCTTGTGGAGGCAAATCAATATCTGGAAAACTTAAAGTACATTTTTCTCTACCCTGATATGTAAACTCAAGAGAACTAGTTTGTATCATCAAATTATTTTGACAAAAATAAACAAACTTTATTAATGCAACAAAGTTGCGTTAAATAAATAATAGTACCTTTGCTTTAACTTAGATCATTATATATTATTTTGAACGTATCACGCATTTATAACAACTCATATTTACCAAAAATTACGGCTAGTAGTTTATATGTAATACATTGCTTAATAACTCCTTTTCTTTTCCTATTCTGCAGAAGGTCAATATTTTTTCAAAACGATCATTTTATTGTGTGGAACTTGTTAGTACATTCTCCTAATACGATCCAGAGATCTGATCAATTAAAACTGAAATATGAATATGCTCCGGGATAAGTTGGCTTTTGTTAAAGATAGTCTGGTTACTTTGACGACAAAGACAACCTGCCCTAAATGTTGATTATCAACAACGAATTGTCGGTTCTGACAAAAAAATTGTAAAACTAATTAGTAGTAACGAAATGAATAAAACAGAAATAGAGTGGACAGGAGATATGCATTTTTCCAAAAACACAGAAACTCCTTTACGAAAAGATGCTTTTGAAAAATCTGACGATGATAAAATCAAAAAAATTCAATATCATTTTTCAGAAATAATGAAAGAACTGGGTCTCGATTTGATGGATGATAGTCTTTCTGGAACTCCTTATAGAGTTGCCAAAATGTATGTGAAAGAGTTGTTTTATGGTTTAAATCCCAAAAATCGTCCAAAAATATCGACTTTTGAAAATAAATATAAATATCAGAAAATATTGGTAGAGCAAGATATTATAATTGATTCTGCCTGTGAACATCATTTCTTACCTATAGTTGGCACCGCCCATGTAGGGTATATCCCAAAAGATAAAGTGGTTGGGTTGTCAAAAATTAATCGATTGGTAGATTATTATTCTCACCGCCCTCAAGTTCAGGAAAGACTTTGTTTACAAATTTTAAAGGATTTGCAACAAACTTTGGAAACAGAAGATGTAATTGTGGTTGTAAATGCTAAACATCTATGCGTTTCTTCTAGAGGAATTAAAGATAAAAGCAGTTTTACAACGACTATTGAATATGGCGGAAAATTTCTAGAATCTTCTTTCCGAAGTGAGTTTTTTGAGATTGTTAAACAGAGTAATAATTCGTCTTTCTAAAAGCTCTAAAAACAATTTCAATTCATTGAACAAAATACAACTGCACCTAGGTTTAGATAGTAAAACAAACCCAAATCAGTAGATTTGGGTTTTGTTTAGTACCCCTACTTACCATATAACTAGTAGTAATAGGATATCAATTAGAGCTTTTATATAATCTTATTGTTGCATTAAAAAATAAAATCCTCTGATAAAGTTTACCACCTATTTATACCTACCTCATACTAAAAGTTAATCTACTCATGTGTCGCGGTGTATTCTTTGATTAAGCATATTCCTGAATAGAATAAGAAAAACCGTTGTAGCTACCAGAACTCCTATTGTTTGACCATCTACAAACCATTTTTTTCCAAAATATTCGACCAGAAAATAGGTAAATAGATATCCCAGAAGAATCGAAAAAAGACTTTGCAAAAAAAGTAAGTAGCTTTTTCCTAAAGTAATAAACCCTACCTGACTGGCTCTCGGAAGTATATTGACAAGAAAATAGAGATATAGTGAAGTTAATAAAATTGCTATCATATCTCTGGAACTATCTGATTCGATATTAAAAAGATTTAACAATGAATCAGAAAAAACAAATATCAAAACGCCTTCAATAAGACATATCAAACCGATAATTAAAGTCGCAGACCAATATATCTTCCAATACTTTTGAGTTTCTTTTTCTGCAATAGACTTTTCAAACATAATTAAAAAAGATCCTGTAACTCCACGAGTAGGAAAAATCATCATTAATTTTAATTGTTCTATTAGTCCAATTAGAGCCAAAAATTCACTCCCTTGTTTTATTGCCAATTGATTAAAGAAAATACTTCCGATTGCAAATATGGCTATTGCCAAAAATACCGAAAAGGCAACTTTAAATTGTGCCTTTATAACAACCCCCATTTGCTTTGCATAAGTGAAGGAACTAGATAGCAACCTTCCTAGCTTAACTAGCCTATTGTCTCTCATAGAAAAAAAGACAATCCCAAAAAACAATGACAATATAGATGCCCAGGCAGCTCCACGTACTCCTAAATCAAAATAAAAGATAAGTAGAGGGTTCAAAATGACATTTAGAAATACTACTATTAGTAAAACATTAATAATCTCTCGATTATTATCTCTATAAGAAAGATATTGCGTGATGATATTTATGATCAAAACCAACAAGTAGAGTGGAATAATAGCAAACCAATACTCGGTAAAATACTCTTGAATCGTTTGATTAGAGTCTAGGTTAAGGTCATTAAATCCAGAAAAACTATCGTGGAATAAAAATGCTCCCAAAGCAATCACGACATAACAAAAAATTGTAAGAAAAAGTGTCGAAAAATAGACAACATCCTTTTTCCCTGCGCGCTCATAGTTTGCAATAGAATTTATCAGAGCTGCTCCTATTGCTATCCCTATACTACCTACAATTCCCAGTATTGGAATAACAAGAGACAAAGCTTTAAAAGCATCCAAAGAGTAGTTAGATAAATAAAACGCATCGATAAAACCTATTAATACAGATAACAAACCTGCAAAAGCTAAAGGCAAAGAATTCAAAAACATTTTTTTTAGAAGTTTTTGATTTTCTTCATTTCTAAATACTAATAAAATCTGATTCATTAATTCTTGACAAGTTTAAGTTGGAAAAGGCTTAATTATACTATTGGCACTATGCATTTACCGAAATAGAATTCCTAGTGAAATAAGTATTAGATATTAAACATTGATATTTGGGTAGCGGCTATAAATGGCTACAAGGCAATTTTTTTCATTTCATCCAATTGTTTTTCCTTATAAGCTCCTTGTTTTAGATTTTCTCTAATGATTGAAAACGCATTAATTGTATTTTCTATATCGCTTTCCGTATGAGCGGCTGTTGGAATCAATCGAAGCAAAATAAGTCCTTTAGGAATAACAGGATACACTACTATAGAACAAAAAATATGATGATTTTCTCTTAAATCATACACTAACCGCATCGCTTCTGGGATGCTACCTTTCAAAAACACAGGGGTAACGCACGAATTCGTTTTTCCTATATCAAATCCTTTTACTTTAAGTCCATTTTGCAAGGCTAACGTACGTTGCCAAAGCCTACTTTTTAATTCGGGCATTGTCATGATCATATCTAATCTTTTCAAAGCACCTTTTACCATTGCCATTGGTAACGATTTGGCAAACATTTGTGATCTCATGTTATATTTCATGTAATCAATAACATCCTTGTCTCCTGCAAAAAAACCTCCAATCCCTGCCATAGATTTGGCAAAAGCAGCAAAATAAACATCGACTCCATCCATTACTCCTTGCTCTTCAGAGGCTCCTGCTCCGGTTTTACCCAAAACCCCAAACCCATGGGCATCATCTACCAAAAGACGAAACTCAAACTCTTTCTTCAGAGCTACAATTTCTTTTAGTTTTCCCTGAACCCCACTCATACCAAAAACGCCTTCAGAGATAACCAAAATTCCTCCTCCTGTTTCTTCAGCAATTCTAGTAGCTCTACTCAGGTTTAGCCTCAGACTTTCTATATCATTATGTTTAAATGTAAATCTTTTTCCATGATGTAATCGAACCCCATCAATGATACAAGCGTGAGATTCTGCATCATATACGATAATATCTTTTCTGTTGACTAATGTGTCAATTCCCGAGACCATTCCTTGGTATCCAAAATTTAAAAGATATGCGGCTTCCTTGCCTTCAAAAGCGGCAAGTTTCTCCTCAAGTTCTTCATGTAATACGGTATGCCCAGACATCATCCTAGCTCCCATAGGATAGGCTAATCCATATTCTGCGACAGCTTCATTATCTGTTTTTCTAATTTCGGGGTGATTAGCGAGTCCCAAATAATCATTAATACTCCAAGTAATTACATCTTTTCCATTGAATTTCATTTTACTAGAGAGCTCTCCTTCTAATTTTGGAAAAACAAAGTATCCTTCTGCTTGTTTTGCCCAATTCCCTAGCGGTCCTTTATTCTTTCTTATTTTGTGAAAAATATCTTTCATTTACGTGTTTAATTTAAGAGGTTATATGGTAGTATCTATTGTGTAAAAAGTAATGTTTTAAAAACCTTTATTTTCTTTAAAATCATACGTTACTCAAAAAAACAATGAAAAAAATCACTCTTCAAGTAGCTGTATTACAGCATTATCAAAGTACTAATTTATCAATATTAACATAATAATCAGCAAGTATTTACTACAAATTCTAATTACAATTTAAGCCCATAAAATTATTTTTTGGTCAAGTCAATCAAATTCGCAACTAATCATTTGCATTGTCCCAAAAAAAATTTTTTTATGCCTTACTTTTCTTAAACCCGTTTTTTGTAACGTCTCATCAAAATCTGTATCAAGAAACTTTTTGTACAAAGGAGTTTCAAGTTTTGCCAATCCTTTGTAAATAAGAACTCCTAATCCCTTTTTAGGCTTATGATAATCTATAAAAGAAACCCGACCTTTATCTTTGGTAACTCTCTTCATTTCTGCCAAAGTATCTTCTCTTACTTTTTCGGTCATACAATGCAACGCAAAAGACATGGTTGTCAAATCAAATTTTTTATCTTCAAAAGGTAGTTTTGTACCATTTGCTAATCTAAAATCAACATTCTTAAAAGAATTGTTTTGTCTGGCAAATTGAAGCATATCTTCAGAAAGGTCTACACCCATTACCTCTGCACCTCTCTTGGCAAAAGCAAAAGCCTGTTTACCGGTTCCAGTGGCAACATCCAATATTTTTAATGAATTGACCGATCCTGTAAATTTACAAAATGTGATCCGGCATCTTGATGCTATAAAATCTAACCATTTATACCTAGGAGCTATCTTTTTAAAAAGTTCTGTGTTATAGATTACAAATTCTTTTTCATCCATGATCTATTGTGTTTAAAAATTCTTCTTTTTTAGACGTTACATTTAGATGCGTATCTACAAATACTTGTGCTGTTGTATAGATAGTTTCCATTGGGTTTGCTCCAACAGAAGAGGGGTAAACACTACTATCTACCACATAGACATTTTCTGTATTATAAAGCTTGTATTCCTGATCTATACATCCTAATTCTGCATTCTTGCTTAGCTTAACTCCAGACATCATATGGGCGGCAAAAAGCATCGTTTGATTAGGTCTAAATTGTAGCTTCTGAACAATTTCATCTACTTCTTCAATACTATTTACGATGTTAAAACCATTATCAGAATTGGGGTCCCCAGAAAGCTTTTCAAAACTTGGAATAATGACTTTTTTTGCACCTCCTTTAAACATTATTTTGACAGCTTCTGCTACTCCAAATCTAAATCTGGAAAGATCATTTTTACTAAGCTCATAATAGATTTCTGGTTTTCCTTCTATACTTCTTTCTACTCTGTTCTTTTTTTGCATTTCTTCTATAAGCAATACTCCAAACCCTCCTATATGCCTATAATTTTCTACTATTTTTAATACTTGCTTTGGGCTTCCTGGAAAAAGCATAGCTCCAATTTCTGGACGCGCACTTGCTGACTCCAAAAGAAAATCTGCTTTTGGAGACTTATGATTTGAAGTCAGATAATCAGCAATGTAAATTGAAGATTGTGTTCCCAGGTGATTGTCAATTTTCTTTTCAAAGAGACCTAAAACCAACATAAAAGGATGCATTACAAATCCTTTTCCTATCATTTTGTTTCTGAACCCGGACCGTTTTAAAAGTGTTGATGTTCCCAGATTTCCTGCAGCGGTAATAATGTGTTTAGATTTTATGAAAATAGGAACCTGAACAGGTAAGTCTAATTTGAAAGGATCATGAATAGTTCCCGGAAATTTCTCTGGCTGTCGGATTCTAAATCGGACGCCTGTTGCTTTTTCTCCTTCCATTTCAATATGTAATACCTCTGCATTAGGAATAAGCGTCAAGGGATTTGATCGATCCTGCATGGGTTCTAAGAGGTAATACTCTACAGGGTCTTTCTTGTCTGTTCGCTTATAAGGAGAAGCTCCTGGTTTATAGGTATTTAATCTATAATACGATGCAGTAAGCCCATGCAATTCACCTCCTTCTTTTAGGATATTATTATGTGCATTCACTTCATCAGAAGCTACTAATCGAGTATCTAATTTTGATAATACTTTGGAGTGGGCATTTGTCAAATCTTCTTGAGTCCAAAAATTATCATCAATATATTCTTTATCTCGCCATAAGGCAAAACGGGATTTTATCGTTGGCAACGAAGGTTGAAACGCCATATCTACATTTACTGTAGCTCCTCCACCCACGGCACTTCCGTTAAGAACAAACACACCTCCGTCCATGGTTGTTCTAAATCCTTTATCTTCATAAAAATGCAAGCCTGCTCTACCATCAAATGTACCAGGAATAAAAAAAGACCCTAGTTCTAAAATCGCTACTTTTTTTCCGCTTTTTTGTAATTCTGATGCTACCAGACATCCTGAAGGTCCTGCTCCAATTATTACATAATCTAGATCACCAATAATTTCTTTGCGTTTTGGGTCATACTTTAGAGGTGTTTTAAATTGAGGGATTTCTATATCAAGGTCTGGAGTAAAAGCATCTTTTTTATAATCTCCAATTTTAGAAATACGTCTCCCGACTTCTCCCTTATACGCGTTTACGATATAATACACTCTTAATCCTGATCCAATTCTACGGTAAAAATTTATCTCAGATCCTGTAAGTAGATTGACAAATCGTAATTTTTGTTCATAACTCATTTTGAGTAATGAATGTTGTTTAATCTCTTTAAAGAAATCCTCGATTTTTTTTCGAGAAGAATAAATCTCACTAAGAGGAGGCTCAATCTTTTCTACATATTTGTAATACATTTTTATCCACCCCAATCTTAACAACCGTTTCGTATCAAACATGATAATCATGATCCATTTTGCCTGATCATTGGTTTGAAGCGATTCATACTGTTGTTTTTTGGACATAATGATTGCCTCTTTTATTTTAGGGTCCTTCCCTTCATAAGGAAGAAAAAAATCAAAAAGAGAGCTGTGCAAGAGCCATAGTTTTTCTTTTGACGGTAGCAAAAACTTAAGTAAGAGTTTTTCTTTACTCCCTAATATTTTATTAAATAGCTTTCTCATAGAGATTATATCTTTTATAAATTTGTCCTCCCATCATAGATGCCAGTTTATTTATGGCATCATTATCTTCCAGAGTCCAACTTCCTTCGCAATACTCTTTTTTTAGTTTCAGGGCATTTACGGAAGATTGGTAATACAATAGAGCATCTAGTCCTTTTCCTCTATATTCTGGAATCACCCCGATTAGCATCATGCGTAACCATGTAATTTTTTTTCTGGCATTGAATAGATGGAAAATACCAAAGGGAAATAATCTCCCTTTCATCTTTTTAAGTATTTCATTATAATCATACAATGTTACGATCATTCCAACCGGTTTATCATTAATTTCAGCAAATAGAATCAATGATTTTTCTACAATGGGTTTCATGCTTTTTGCCATCAAAACAGCTGCTTCTTTAGAGATAGGAACAAATCCCCAGTTATCTGACCAGCATCTATTGTATATATCGACAATTGTATGAATTTCTTCCTGAAACTTTTTCATATTAATCTCTCTAAGCTGAACTTTGTTCTTTGATTTTATGAGCCTTGCTACTCTTTCAATTTTAGGCGTGTTTGCTACATCTTTGCTGGCAATTTTATATGCCCAAAGTTGTTTGACTTTTACAAAATCAGATTGTCTGACCAAATCGGGATAATACACTTTGGAGTATGGCATCATAAGACGAGGTGTATCATCAAACCCCTCTACCAGAAATCCAGATTCGTGGTTCGTCGAAGGACTTACAGGTCCTCTAAGAGCACATCTTCCTTTTTCTTTTACCCATTCAGCTGCTTTTTCAAAAAGCAAATCGGCTACCTCTTGATTATCAATACATTCGAAAAACCCAAAAAAACCTATATTTTCTTTATGAAGCTCATTGTGCTCTGTATTATCAATAGCGGCAACCCTTCCTATGATTTTGTCTTTTTCAACGACCATAAATAGTTGCATATCACCTTTTTTGAAAAAGGGGTTCTTTGTTGGCACAAAAAGATCTTTATAAACAGATTTTATGGGCGGTACCCAATTAGAGTCTTCCTTATATAATTGATAAGGAAAATCAATAAAAGCATTCAAAAGTTTTGAGGTTGTCACCTGTATTACCGTATAACTACTCATTGATGACATTTTCAATTTTAGAAACTACTTCATTTTCCAGCTTTACCAAACCATGTTTAAATTCGAAATTCATTGGTGCACATAAGTAACTGTTTACAATTTCTAATAGTAATTTTGTATTATCAAAATGTAAGTAATGAGTACCTCCTTCAATGATTGCGCAATCTACATTTTTGGATAGTCGTGCCGCCGCTCGTGATATTTCGCAAGAGGAAATATTATCTTCTTTTCCTGTTACCATTAGTACCGGGATGTTAAGTTGAGTCAACAAGTCTGTCACATCTTTTTCCCATAATAAAAGAAGTTGTCTTGCGTAATTTAAAACACTGGAGGGGGTTAAAAAAGGTTCTATAATCATTGGTTTAATATCCTCTCCTATAAGGGATAAGATATCCTGAACCAAATCTCTTTTTTGGTCATCATCCTGCAATTCTTTAAAAGCTATGACTTCTTCTTCTTTGATCAGGATATTCTTTAATGCTTCTATAATAATAGAAGCTATATGAGGGTTTTGATCTACTCTATCACATATTTGTTGCATATCATTTTCATAGGCTGTATGATATTCTTCAAAACCTGAGATTCCTTTAAAACAACTGCTCAAAAAGATCATTTTATGAACAAGTTCTGGATAATCTGCCTGAAACTGCAATGCTATTTTGGGACCAGTACACCAAGCCATGATATGACACTTTTCTATATGTTCATTATCCAAAATGTATTTAATGTCTTCAACATGTGTTTGAATTGGAAAAATTTGCTCGACTCCTCCTTTTTGCGAAGCAGTTCCTCGCATGGACCATATGACTACATTGTATTTTTTAAAAAGGTCATTGACCACCCAATCCCAAAAAGACAAACTTTGTCCATAAGCATTTAGAATAACCAAGGTAGGTCCATTTCCTCCAACATAGTATACGAGGTCTTCTCTCCCTTTCTTTTTAAGTTTTTTTGCAGTTAACCTGTGTACTACACTTTGTAATCTTTTTCGTTGTACCTTTTTATCTTCATCGAATTTGATTTTGGCATTGACAGTTACTTTATACTCTACATCGTACCCCAATTTTGGGAGATCCTTGTCCATTTTTGCAATAGCAAAGGCTTTATCACATTGAAAATAATGAACTGTCTGAAGGTATGAATCAAAAATATCTTCTTCATGTAATAATAATCTATCAATTGGACCTAATTCATTCTTATCATACACAGCATATGACTTAATCCCAAAAGCATCGCCAATTGTACTCATATAGCGTATTAAAGGAGTAGGGTGTGGATTAGTTAAATGAAAAACATCATTTTTGGTATCCTCTTTTTCACAAACCGCCATTAACAATTTAACAACATGGTCAACACAGATGAGGTTGGCTGAAGCTCCTTCTGTAATTAGCATTTTTAGAGAATTGTACTTAAAATATTCTGGCATTTTAAGTTCTAGCTTGTCTTTTAGCCTTAATAAAATAGCTAGATATCCATAGAGACCAGAGTTTGAATCTACCCCGTAATTGGTAGAGTCACCAATAATTATTGATGGTCTTAAAATTCGAAAAGTAAAGCCATATTTTTTATGCCAATCTAATAGCTCTTTTTCGCACATTCTTTTAGAAAGCTCATATGGATTGTGTATCTCTGACGTATGTTCGTAAATCTCTTCTTTGATTAACCCTGTTTCTTTTCCTGAAACATAAGCTGTGCTAACAAAGTTGATATGTTGAATTTTATGATCAACAACAAATTGCAGTGCATTTTTCATCCCTCCCCAGTTAACCCTTAAAGTTTCCTCTTTCTTATGATGCTCAAAATATAATACTGCCGCACAATGCCAAAATTCATCAATACGTTTTGTAAATTCTTTTTCTAATCCCAACTTATGTTCTGTGATATCTCCTTCAATAGGAATAATTCGAGACCTATCTATTTTTTCCAGTTCTACTTCTTTTTCAATACGCTGCCAAAGTCGATCAGCCCCAGAAGTTCTTCTAGCTTCTCGTACCAAGCAATATATTGTATGCGGTGTTGTCTTTAACAATTCTGCAATGAGATACCCACCCAGAAAACCCGTCCCTCCTGTGAGGAATATATTCTTTTTCATATATAAAGCTTTTTAAATATAATTAGGTAATGTTAATTGTATCCATTCATCCATAAAATAGCCGAATTGACTCTTTATGATTTTGTTCTTAAGGTCACAAACAGATTTTGTACCTTCTATGGTTCTGGTCATACCATCTGTACTCGTTGGATTTTTCATATAGTACCCAGGAAATTCTTCTTCGGGATCCAAAAAAGATAAAATATCCATTGCTACATTAGAATTGATTTTTCCATACTCTTTTTGAATAAGGTAATTAAGCATATCGTATCTCCACTGGATATCATCATAGGTATTATTAGCTGTTTTTACGCCTTTTGGGGTCTTGATTTTTTTTACTGTATATGTATTCATCATGCAGCACCTCATCTCAGGAATAATATACATATTGGTGACTACAAGTACTTCTTTTTGTGGACTTCTAATGGGTGCAAAATAGTAGGTGTTGGGGCAGTTGGTTTCTTTAAAATGATTATCAATAAATCCATTTATAGAAAACTCTGATGACTTATAGTTTTTCTTAAAATAAGTAAATAACTTTTTATTAAACCTTAAGTATTCTTCTGGATATTCATAGTCATTCCAACGTTCCATGATTCCTTTACATTGTTTTGGTTCTGACTGATTTTTTTTAATAAACTCTTTATTCGGCAGTAATTTTTTGTACTTTTTTGGTATATATTTTAGGAATTCTATGTGATCTTCTTTTCTTCCTGCCTCGACAACCACTGCTTTATCACTGAAGCCATCTGCCAGTATGTATAGCCATGAGACTCCTCTTTGAGCATCTCTAATTATCTCTACTCCTTCTCTTGCAGAGCTTGCAAATTGGGCACAATGACGTACAAGCATAATTGAATTTAGACCTGGTCTTTTACGATTGCAATTAGCAGCCGGTACAGTGTTTACTCCAATCCCAATCCCAGCAGCATTCATTGCTGTAAGGGAACCAACAAATCCCGGAGCCGATACACTTACAAAAGGAATAGGAGTCTTACCCTTACATGTATCTGTTGAGTTATATATGATCATTGTCGCAGTATATTGTAATACTTCGGCGGCGCTTAACATAAAATCTCTGCCAAAATAATGGTCTTTTTTTGAAGCGGTTGCATTTCCAAATACGGAGAATCCATTACAAAAAATTGGAGGGATCAGCATATTTGTATGAAAAGACGGCATCTTTTTTCTAATGTATATTTCCAAATCTGTTGCCCCATATCCCGTATATAGATTTGATAAAATAAGATCAAAAGCTGTGTTCAAATTCCATAAATTCTCAAAAGTCACTAATTCATCAGACGTATCTGATACTCCATCTACCAATCCTTTGATCTCTTGAGTGTACATCTCTGGTATATCTTCAGGATATTTTTTATTTAATTGTTTTGTTTTTTCTGTTATAAATTTCCAGAGCAATTTCCATAAAACACGAAATTTTTTAGGGTCGACTTGTGGATTAATCATGGCAGGAATAAAATTATACACATATTCATTTGCCATTTTACTAACTGCCTTGGGGTCGAGTTGTCCCAGCAAATATCCCATTTGATAGGAATTTCCTTCTACATAAAAGGTTTTCTTAGGCTGCCTGGATTCATAATTGGTAGCATACCTGCTAGTAGCCATAAAACCTCGCATCCCATGATACTCTATCTCTTTGACTACTTTGTAACCATCAATTTCAAAAGCTTTAAAAATATCATTTGTTGATTTAAATGATCCTTTTAACCCTGAACTTTTTAACGCAGATTTTGTCAACATAGCTTAAAAAGAAGTTTAGAGAGTCTTAACAAAGTGATAGCAGAGAATATCCATACGTTCTCTTAGATAAAACCTATGTGCTCCAAAACGCTGCACTCCAGAATCCAAATCCAACCGATTACAATCATGTTCTTTTGCATATTTACATAACCAGTCTAGCATTAGTTTCCCTGCCCCTTCTGATCTGTTACCAGGAAGAGTGACTAAATCATCGATATACAAATACTTGCCCCAAGCTATTGATTTACTTATTCTAAATCCAGCTACAGCTTCAATTCTATCTCCTTTTTGAACCCCCAGCAACTGATAATTCGAAATCTCTTCTAATTCTTTTATTAATGAAAGGTATTTCTCTTCTTCTATATTTGGTCTTAATTCTTTCATTGTCAAAAAAGAAGACATTATTTCTTCATCTTCTTTCAGTAGTTTAATTATTTGTTTCATGTGTTTATTATATTGTTTTAGATATCACATAGAACTCACCCAATGATCATTCTTTTATATATCAAAAAAATCTTGTTATGGCTCGTCTTATTCTATTCTTCGGATTTACAATGTTCTATTTTACTCAAAATATCTCCCACAGTTTTTAACTCTGCTATATTTTCAGGTTTAAAGATGTTTTGTTGAGTATGTGCTTCTAAATCAAGGATGAGTAATAAAAAATTCAATGAATCTATTCCTAATGCTCCTAATTCATCTTCTTTATTTATGGATTCAATATCCCGTAAAGGTTTTGTTTTGGCGACTATTAATTCTAAAATATCGTTCATTTAATTCGGCTTTATGATTTTATGTATATTATTGTACATTATATTTTCTATCTCTTCACTTGTCAAGACTTCTTCTGCCTTTGTTCTAAACATTTCTACTAGGTCTTTTTGATTTCCATTCAAGCGATGTATGGGCCAATCGGTACCGAATAAGACTTTATTTAAGATTCCTCTTTTTTTATGCTCCAGGAGTATGCTTTTAAATCGTTCCATTCTTATAGCATTTGTAAATCCAGAAACATCCAAATATATATTTGGTCTGTACTCAGCCAATATACTAGCTTGCTCATGCATCATAAATGCAGCATGAGCAAGTATGAAATTTACTTTTGGAAACCGATATGCGGCTTCATCAATTAACTCGGGAGCACTATATTTAAAAGGCAAAGAAGGACTTGTGGGTCCTGTATGTAACAATACAGGAATCTGATATTTTTGTGCTATTTCATAAAAAGGAAAAACAATGGGATCACTAGGATTAAATCCACAGGGAGGATACAATTTTAACCCTTTAAATCTCCATTCTTTTATTGATTTTTCGAAAAGATCCAACCCTTTTTTTCCTCTTCTGGGGTCAATTCCCGAAAAAACGATAAAACGATCTGGATATTTTTCTAGAACTCTTCTATGAAGCTGAAAGACTTCTTCCAATACAGGGAAATCATCAGGAAAAACAATTCCGTAATCAATAATTAATAAAACAGATTTCGAAATTTCTGCTTTGTTCATTTCCTCTATCATCATCTCTCCTTCATCATCATGATTCATTAATTGATATATAACCTTTTGAAGATATTCTTCTTGTTTCTTTTCTAATTGCTTCGGCATGGATGCGACAAGATTATTGACCATTCCTTTAACAAAGGAAATCGGAAGCGTTTTGGAAGAGGCGATATGTGCATGACAATCAAATACCATTGGATAACATTATGTTTTTTAATTGTTGAATTCTTGGTTTACCAGTCTTAGTTCTTGGTATTTTATCAATAAACTCAATATGATCAGGTAAGTGAAGTAGTGTTAACTTAGCACTCACATGCTGTAAAATATCTTGTTTGCTTCTTTTTTCTGGCTGTTGTATTACAATAAAAGCTATACTTTCATCCTCTTCGTTTTCTTGAACGATGGCAATACTTACGCATTCATTAACCCATGATAACTCTTCAATACAATGATTTACATCTTCGAGGTATATTTTTTTACCTCCTCTTATGATCATATTCTTTTTTCTTCCTGAGATATACAAATAGCCATCACTGTCAAAGTATCCGAGATCACCTGTCCTAAAATACCCGTCCAATGTATAACTGTCTCTGTGCACCTGATCTTTAAAATATCCAGAACCGATCACACTGGCACCTTTCATAACTATCTCTCCTACTTGTCCTGGTAATAATTCTTCTTTCAAACACTGCATATTGACAACTTTTATCATAATTCCAGCAGGTTTGCCTACTGCCTTTGGTTTTATTTCCTGTAAAGGGCTTATTGTTGCAAAACAAGTAGTTTCACTTAGACCATAGCATGGTACAATCTGAGCATGGAATTTGCTATAAAAATCCAATCTGACTTTTTCGGTAAGAGGCGCCGCTCCCGAAATAGCAAACATGAGATTTGACATATCCTCTAATTGGAATAGTGCATTTATCGCTTGAAAAATTATGGGTACGGCACTAAAGGATTTTATACTTTTTTCTTTTAAAATTGTTTTAATTGTTAACGAGGTAAGTGCATTAAATGTAGGACAGATGATGCATCTTCCTCCTACACGTAATATGGATATCAGATCACTTATTAGAGTAAAGGTGTGAAACATTGGAAGAAGACTAGCAGAAATCCAATCTTTATTATATCCAAAAGAGTTAATTGCTACTTCGGTGTTTTTGAGTATTTGCGAAGCCGATAGAAGCACTCCTTTTGGATTTCCTGTAGTTCCTGAAGTATAAATGAGTAACTCTCCTTTGATGTTTAATTCTGTTTTTGCTGTTGCTGTTTTATCACATAAAGAGTTTATATCAGCCTTTACTAGCAGCGTGCAATCGGTAATCCCTTCAAATGAATCCTGATCAGATATCACAAGTTTGCTTTCTGAATGATTCAAGATTCTTTCTAGCTCTTCTTTTTTGTATTCTGGATTAAGCGGACTAATAATATAGGGTAGATTAAGACCACACAAAAGATACAATGCCTGATGTAATCTTCCTTTACAACTTATGGTAATTACACTATTCTCGGGTACATTATAGGTATTACATATCTTCTCTAGATTGGCAACTCCATTAAGAAGTTTCTGAAAAGAAATCTCTACATTTTCTGTAACTCCATATAAAGCTATCTTTTCGGGATCAATTTTTGAGAAATTTTTATTATTGAATTTCATTGTGTGATCATATTAAAGATTCTATTGTTCTTTTTGCCACTGCTGGTGCCAACCGATACCCAGAACCACTGGATCCACCTACCAGCATATGCGTATTGTTATTGATGGCAAGAAAAGATTCTGGACTTCTTGATGTCGAATACGTATCACAAAACACACGCCCTGGAGCCAAATAGGGAACTAAGTCAGGAGCATATTTGGACAAAATACTACGTGCATTTTTGGTTTCATCAGGGTTGATTTTCAGCTCTTCTTCGGGAATGCAATCCCATTGATAACTGGTTATACTCAATAGCCATTTTTTTTCTTCTTTCATTGGCATTAAAAAAGCATCGTCATCAAGTAAATACAGAACACTATCTTTATCATCCGGAGGTAAAAGAACATAAAAACAGACGATCTTTTTGATACGCCATTCTGTTCTAAAATATTTTATCCATGTCTTTTCTAGCGCCCAGGGTCCTACGGCCGTGATTACAAATCTTGAGTAAAAAACCCGCTTATCCTCTACTATTACTTTATTTATATTGGTGTTAGAATCATAAACAACATCAATTACTTTAGCTTGTTCAATTACTCTAGTATTTGCGGCAATCTGTTTTGCCTTATAAATGAGTTTGGGGATAGATGTTTTTGCATTGGCACGATAACATTCTGTAAGCTTAACTAGTCGTTGTTCTTTTTTGAGAACAAAGTTTTTCCCAGATATCTGTAAAGAGGTATTTTTTGCTTGTGTCCCTGCTGCATTCTTCCTTAAATTATTTTGATCAAAACCAGATGAATTTCCAATTGCATATGCTCGTACTTTTATTGATGGAAAATCGGATATTTCTGATTTAATTTCTTCAAAATATCTTCGCGATTCATCTGAAATTTCTTTTGTTACCTCTGTACGATTATTTGGAAAGTCCAAATCGGCACTATACCTAGAAGCTCCGCTTCCTAAAATAGATTTGTCTAGAATAGAAATTTCCCAATCAGGGTAAGATTTAGCGGCAAAATAAGCACACCATGCTCCAATGTAGCCCCCTCCAATAATTATAAGATTTTGCATATTATTATTGATCATTTAGCATTCCACCATGTTGAAAAAACTAACAGATTCTCTATTCCTATATTATGAATTGAATGAGATTGATAGGAATCAAAAAACAGCACATCTCCTTGTGAGACTATTCCTTCATTAACTCCATTACGAATTAGCTCTCCTTTTCCTCTGGCAATAAACCAACACTCTCTAACCTCGTGAGTATCAATAGGGCTGGATTTATCTGGATAAACTTCCCATCTAGAAACTTTAAAAGGTGCTTTATTATGTTCTTCGAGATTCATAAGTAATTCTTCTACAACCATAACATCTTTATTTTCTGTAGGAGGTAGAAAGCTTAATTTTGCTGTACTCATATTTTACTTAGTTTTAAGGTAGAATCAGTGATTGTTTTTGGGAGACAGGGTGATAACTCACTGTATTTCAAAAATTCGAAAAAATGCTCTTGTCTAAACTTTTTATTAATAGTTCTTTTTTCTAAAAACTGATCAAATACAGGTTTATCTTTATGTCCGCATTCCTTCCATATCGCAATGCTCATCTCAGGCATTACAGGATAATAGAACATCGAGATTGCTTTTAATGACCAATATGGATATTGCTTCCATTCTTCTTGTAAGGTTCCAAACCAAGATTGCATAAACTGTGATGCTTCTGTCAATTTCTGATTAGGTGGCATCAAGAATGATTTTTGTTTATCCAATGCATTCATTAACGCTTCTATCAATTCTCTTGGAATATCTTTTATAGAGTATTCAGAGAATAAAGGTTGACGTAGAATCTGGATATATGCATCTACTTCTTTTAACAAAAAGTTATTGTTAAACCTAATAAACTCTCTAACATCAAAATTTGTTTCGCACTGTTCTGGATGGTTTTTAATCAAGTAAAATCTAACCGCATCACTTGTTGCCTTGGTCTTTTTTATTATATCTCCTGCCCAAATAACATGCAGTCTACTTGTAGAAAACTTGCGTCCTTCTAATCTATAGAAATGATTGGTAAGCAAGTAATCAAAAGGTTTAAATTTGTCTGATTCTATCATTGATCCCAAGACTCCAACAAACCAAGGTACAGTACTATCAATACCAAAGCTTGCCATTGTAATCACATCAGAATCTTTATCAAATGGATTTTTATCAAGTTTTTGGTTTTTGGCATATATATGACCACATACTCTAGAAAGTGAAAACAATCCTGTATATGGGAAAATTACATGGTAATTGCTTCCTTCAAGTTTCTCTTCTCCCCATTGCACTCCCCAATTACCTGGGTTTGTCAATCTTATCTCTCCGTTATAAGTTTTGAGGTACTTATTCACTATCTCGACAAATTCTTTGCGGGATCCCATATGCGCCATGTGATCTAATAGCTCTTTGCGACGTTTAACTCTCAAAAAAAGTGTATTAACTTCACAGTCTTCAATATCATTTTCTCCTAGAGTTGATTTTACATTTAGTATATCTTCTGGATTATATTGCATACCACAAGCCTCACATAAATAACTCCCTGTAGGATTTTTGCAATAAAGGCAATCTCCTTGAATCCAAGCACCTGCAATGTATCGATCTGTCCTCTTACTATAAAAAACCTTTTCTTTACGATTATGCGTAGCTCCTTGTTCACAAAGCTCTTTTATCGTATTTCTATATGTATTGTCTACTTGTGTTTTATAAGCTTCGTCAAAGGGGTTTATATACTCACAGTCGATCATTAAAGCTTTCAAATCTTCTTTCATAAGATTATGAAAATGATTACTTACCTCATATGGGGATCTATTAAGCTGGTGGGATTTGAGTAATACGTATGACTCATAAATATCTGAGGCGGACATCACTTTTGCGATTGCTCCTCTACATTGTAATAATCGGGCAAGAATATCCATTTTTAAAAAAGGTCCTCCAATATGCCCTAGGTGAAGCCTTCCATTTGGAGTAGGCATCGCCGGAATTAATAAATATTTCTTAGTTTTTTTCATCTGTTTGTATTATATATTTTAGAAGTCAGATGGAATCGCATAGAATCATTTCGGTGAGTATTGAAATACTTAGTTATGCTTATTACATACTATTGAAAGTGTTTTGAGACTGGAGCTTCTTTACTTCTTAATGACTTGTTTTGAGCAGAACTAAAAGATATACTTACCATTTGGGGTAAAACAACGCTATAATTATCTCATTAAAGAAGAGGATAAATGTTTTCAAAGAAAAATCACGGAGTTTCAATTTTTCTTTGAGTCATTATTTTAGGTAATTCTTTTTTGTTTTTCCAATCAAAAACAGAGCTTTCACCATCCAGGCGATACTGTTCTTTTTCTAATATCGAGTTAATAATTTTGGCTGCTCTCCATGCATTAAGGCTTAAATTTGGATTTGGAACTCCCCATATTTTTCTTGCTCCGTTTTGAACATAAATTTTGTTTTTATCGGGACCATACCAAGGAAGCGAAAAATCATCATTTGTTTCTAGAAGTTGCTCATCATTCTTATATCTTCCTTTTATAGATTCCATAAAATCAGGTAACTTCTCTTTATAACCTGTTGCCAGAATTACAATATCTGCATCAATAACATTCTTTTCTAAATTTAACAATTGATTGAGTACTATCTTATAGCGATTACCTTCTTTAAAGATATCATTAAGCTCACATGATGGATGGAAATAACATAGTTTGTTTTTATCACTAACAACTTCAATTTCGTATAATTTTTGATAAATATCCAACAACAAGCTTTCGCTAATACCATCTGAGGTGAGTTTTTGATCCTTGATCAATCTTCTTTTGTTTTCTTTATGTAGTTTAAAAAAATATTCGCTATACGATGGTGTATATAACTCATTTGTAAATGGAGAATCATCCATTGGAAGAAAGTTATATCTTTTTGACACCCAATCAATTCGTCGAGGTACATTCTTATCGGGCAAGTTAATAAGGTGGTTTACGATCTCGGCTCCGCTTTGTCCTCCTCCTATTATTACTACTTTTTTATTTTCATATGATATATTTCTCTTTAAAAATTCTGAGCTATGAAATACATTATCACCAAAATAAACCGCTTCGAACTTGGGCACAGAAGGTACAAGACCAGTTCCAATAACCAAGTTCTTAGAATAATATGAGTTATTGGTTGTACCAATGATAAAATGACCATTAACAAATTTTACACTAATAACTTTATCATTAAAAACTAGATTATTCATCTTACGAATTGCCCACTTGTAATATTGATCAAATTCTTTTCTTTTAATTTCTTGGATTCCCGCAATTGAAAACCTGTAAATTCTTTTATTTTCTGACAAAAAATTAAGAAATGAAAAAGGGTTTGTAGGATCTACCAGAGTGACTAAGTCTTTAAGAAAAGACACCTGAAGGGTAGTGCCATTCAATAACATTCCTTCATGCCATATAAATGATGCTTTCATGTCAAGAAATAATGATTTAATCTCCTTTACAGGAGTTAAAAGCGCAGACAAACTTAAATTAGCAGGACCAATTCCTACACCTATTAAGTCATAAAAAGGAGTTTTCATATTCTTATTACTTTATTATTTGTTTCTCTAATTCTTACTTAAAGCCCCTTACAAGATCGAAAACATTAAAGGCAATGAAACCAAAATCTTCGGTTTCAAAAAACTCATCTGTTTCTCAAAAAGTATTTTGTGTTTTAGGTTATAAATGAAAGGTTTATCCCTTTGTTTTTTTGTTTATATAAGTTAAGTAAGTTCTTTGTTTAGCCTCTCAGGGTATTCAGTGAATATCCCATCAACTTTTTTTTTCTTCAATTTATTTAATTCTTGTCTTGATTTGATGGTGGATATTTGTTTTCCCTTTTTTAACCAAATCCATAGCTCCAACCACACCCAAAGTTCTTTATTTCTTTTACTTACATGATTACTTACCCTAGACGTTAAAAGTTTCATGATTCCGAACTTAACAGGTACTATCAAAATGTCTGATCGAACAGGAAAAAACCTATCTAAGAACAGAAAACTACTATATACCATCTTTGCTGTCTCCATGGTAGCAGCACCATATTTCCAGTTAGGTCTTTTTTTCTTAAACCTTAACAGAACATTATCATAGTGACTAACCACCACAATATTACTTTGCATATTTCTCTGTTCGATGATACTTACAATTTCATCTATCGCTTCCCTTTTTTTGGTATGTATATCAAGTAGTAATTTGGCATTTGGAAAAAAGTCACATACTTCTTTCAGAGTTGGGATTTTTACAGCGTTCTTTCTATATGGATATTCATTTTTTAACTTAAAATTATAACCACAGTTTAATTGTTTTATCTCACTTAAGTTCAGGTCAGCTATACAATGCTTAACTCCTGTTTTTGTTTTTGTATCCGTATCATGAAACAAAACTACCTCTCCATCTCTACTCATTTGTAAATCCATTTCTATTCTCCAATCCGGATTTACATTTTGGCAATGCTGTATTGCTTCAATAGTATTTTCTGGTTTTTCTCCTCCTCCACAACTATAGCAAATCACTTCCATAAAGTTTATTTTATAACAAAAAATTAAAAGTCATATCTACTTCTAAGGAGTACTAATACTTATCCTATATTAGTTTTGCTTTACTTTTAGGATATGATACATTCTATTTTGCCGGGTATTATTTTCTGGGGAGGGGGTAGGATTGTACAAATTCTAATAAATGATTATACTTACATTCTAGTATGGAGTTGCTTTTGTATAGTATTCAAGTTACTTTGTTTAACATTAAATACTATGCTATAGAAAATATATAAGTATTAACTTTCTTACTGTTTTTTCGTTTAAGGCATGGCTATGCTTCTCTCAGTCACATGAGATATCTTTTACAAAACATATTTAAGGGAGGGGAAAACCCTAATTTGAATAAATTATTTCTTTGAGGGTAGACTTTTTCGAAATAATTATGATTTTATTAGTACAAGTATAACAATTTTTTTTTAGAAAAACTGAATTTCTTTGTTTTCTATTTCAAAAATATCAAAAATATAACATCAGATAATGAGGCATTTACGGCTAAATCTTTTTAAAATACGGATGTCATCAATGATAATTATCTATTTACTGATCATTAATCCTTGATAATTATTTAACACGTTTTTTTTGAGCCTACATCTTTAAATTACCGAACATAACAATAGATAATATTGTATAGCTCGTAAACTAAAAAAGTCTGATAAGCTAATAGCTTACCAGACTCAAGAAAAATAGAGAATAAGGGCAAACCTTTTATAAAATCAAATCACATTATGTATTATCCCTTAGTTTTTCTATTCTTATAATACTAGGTTAGCCATATCATAACTAACCTTCTTCACTCTGAACATTAGGATTGTGTATTATTCTATGAACAATTTTTCTTAATTTAACATCAAGTTCTTTTACAAAACCACTGACCGTGGAAGGATAATATCGATATTCTTCTCCATTAATCCTTAATGTAGTAACCGACCAATCCAAAACCCTTTTAAAGTTTGGGTTCTTGTGTTCGCCTCTTTTTAGCATCGCTTTTAATTCTTTGAGCTCTTGATCTTCCAGTTTACTTTGTAGATCTCCTTTGACAATAACATGATCAATTCCAAAATATGAAATTGAACCATCCTTATATATTCTTAAATCATAAACCGAACATTTGCCTCGACAAGGTCCCTTGGAGTAAAACACCAGAGGTTCGGTTTTTGTAGTAATCTCGGAAGTACCTTTGGTGGATTGGCATGAAAAATTTATCATTACCAATAGTATTATCATATATTTCATCTACTTATATTTATTATTTTATAAACATGAGTGGTCTGATTTATCAAGCCACTCGTCTGGCTTTCTTTTTAGTGCTTACGGAGGCTACAATGTGATTTCTTTTTATTACCAAAAGTATTCGCATTTTTCCATGATCCTGGAGCCGGCAAGAAGCTTCTGCTACTTTTTGCAATATTCCCTCTGATATAATCTCGCAGCTTTACCATTTCACTATCATTATACATGATCTGGATCTTTTTTTCTGCGCCACTATCTCCATTTACACCAGATGCCCGTGTAACAAACGTAGCAAAGACTTCTGCTATGTCTTCTCCTGGATTAGTAGATGCATATTGGGTAACAAAACGCTCTTTATAACTATTATAGAATTTTTGCCTTCCTTTTTCGTCTTTTATTTCTTCAAATTCTGGCCAAACATCTGCCCAATGATTTTGATATATGTTATTGATATTAGAACTCTCTCTAGAGCACCCTTCTCCAGTAAAATAGGTTTTGCAATCAGCTGGTTCTACAGAAGAATCAACCTGTACTTTATCCAGAGTAATAATATGCCCAAACTCATGTACAATAGTATATGCCAGTTCTCCATCTACATTAAACCCTCCATAATAGGCATAATCAATTGCTATCCCCATTTGCCATTGCGAAAGATCTTTTGTTCGTTCTACAACATATCCTGCAACACCACTTTCCTGGGCAGAATAGATTACAAACTCATTCATTTTTAATCTATACACCAACGGAACAATCTTTTTTACCAATTCCCATATCTCTTCGTGTTTTTTAGTGTCTTTTTGAAATTCCAACGCTCTTCCTGTTACATCATAATCTTTTTCTTTTATTATTTTCTCGCCATCAACTTTATAAAGGGTTATCATTTTTAATTCTTCGTCCTCATTCCCACTATCATTATCACCACTAGTATCCCCTCCGGTATCTCCTCCTGTGCTGCCATCGGCATCATTATCAGCATTTACATCAGTATTTTCCTGAGGCGCTACAGCATCATCATCTTTACTACAGGATTGTATAGAAATTGTAATAACACTTAAGAAAATGATGATTATGTAATTCCATCTTTTTAGGCTCTTCATATTTTATCAGTTTTAAAAAAAATTAAACGTCCTTTCTTACACAACAACAAACTGGTAATGCACCCTATTTTTTTATTCACTTTTTTCAATCTCATCAAAATTCTTCAAGTATTATAATTAAGAAAATAGGGTAAATGCAACTTGTGGTGTTGTTATAATAGATAGGAATAGCACAACTACAGATCATAGGAAAAAAAGAATGCCTGATAAGTAATGATAGTAATACTCAACCACGGCATAGAAAGAAAAAATAACATCTTTCTATACTTTTTCTTTAAATATCTTAGTTTTGAAAAAGCTAAGTATTTCTAAGATGCCTGAAAAACAAAAGTCTGTATGTGATGAAAAAACTTTTAAGATGATTTTTGATAATCATTCTGAGGTGATTCTAAATTTTATTTATTATAAATGCGGAGACATGACACAAGCAGAAGATATAACACAAGATGCGTTTGTAAAGCTTTGGAAAAATTGTAAAAAAGTGCTTTTTGAAAAAGCTAAATCTTTTTTGATGAAAGTAGCTCAAAATGCTTTTTTTAATGAAGCAAAACACAAAAAAGTAATCTTAAAATACAATCAACAGAGTTTTTCTTCTATACAGTACGACTATAGTCCAGAGTTTTTAATGGAAGAAAAAGAGTTTATGATACGATTGCAACGTAGTATTTCTGAACTTCCTCCAAAACAACGAGAAGTATTTTTATTAAGCAGAAAAGACAAAAAGACATATAAAGAGATTGCAGAGATTATTGGCTTAACGCAAAAAGCAGTAGAACGAAGAATGCATTTGGCATTAGTAGAGTTAAGAGAAAAATTAGGTCAAGTCGTCTAACCAAGTATTAAGATGGAAAAACCAGATAACACAGATGATTTTTTAGCCAAATGGGCTAGCGGTGAATTATCCGAAAAAGAAATCAATGCTTTTAAGAAGTCTAAGGATTATACTTTGTATGAAACCATTCTGGAAGGAACAAAATTATTGGATGTACCTACAGTAGATAGAGAACAACTTTTTGACCGTATAAAAGAAGATGTTTCAAAAGAAAAGAAAGTAATACCGCTTATTCCCCGATGGGCATATGCTGCTGTGGCAAGTATAGCGTTAATACTGGGATATACTTTCTTTTTTAATCAAAATATCACTCACCAATCAGGTTTTGGAGAGCAGTTAGCTGTTACGCTACCCGATGGCTCTGAAGCTATTCTAAATGCCAAATCCAAGCTTTATTATAAAAAAGGAAACTGGGAACAAACAGAAAGGACTGTCTTTTTAGAAGGGGAAGCTTTTTTTAAAGTTAAAAAAGGAAATACATTTACTGTGAAATCAGATAAAAATTCGGTTTCTGTATTAGGCACTCAATTTAATGTTAATGCTAGCGCTGGTTTTTTTGAGGTGATCTGTTATGAAGGTAAGGTTAAGGTAGAAAACAGTACTTCTTCACGAATTATTACCCGAGGGCAAGCAGTAAGAAGTATCAAATCATCATTTGAAGAATGGAAACTAAATGATTCCGTTCCCTCATGGACTATAGGAGAGAGTAGTTTTACTAATACTCCATTACAACAAGTAATCTCTGCTTTGGAAAAACAATACAAAATCACTATCAAATCTCGAAATATTGACCTTGCCCAACGATATACAGGAGGGTTTGCACACAATAATTTGCAAAATGCCTTACAGACTATTTTTGACGCCATGAATATTAAGTTTATTTTTACAAACAATGATACTATAGAATTGTCTGAAGAATAAATGAAACACCTATTCTTATTGTTTGTTTTTCTTTTTTCACTACACATTCATGCACAAGAAAAAAAGAAAGACGTATCCTATACTGATCTCTCATTAGATGACTTTCTAACCGAGGTAGAAGCTCTTTTTGATGTAAAATTCTCGTATAATACCTCTTCCTTTTCTGATATAGTGATCTCCATAGAACAGAACTCTGTCTCTCTAAAAGAAATTATAGCAATAATATCTAAGCAACACCCTATACTTTTTAATCAAATTGATCATCGCTATTACGTTGTAAAACTTAATCCAC
Source organism: Aquimarina sediminis (assembly GCF_002895435.1). Lineage (GTDB taxonomy): Bacteria > Bacteroidota > Bacteroidia > Flavobacteriales > Flavobacteriaceae > Aquimarina > Aquimarina sediminis. Next base: position 844,561 of record NZ_POYJ01000002.1, on the reverse strand, counting down.
TAATTACCTTTTGCGGGTATTTAACCAATGAAAAAAACACCCCTATAGAAGGTGCCACTATACTGAACGAAGCACAAAACACTGGAGTTGTATCTGATAAAAAAGGTTTTTTTACATTAAAAAACAACCAACCTTCAGACACGCTCTCTATATCTTATCTGGGCTATAAAACCCTCATGTTTCGCGCAAAAGACATAGCTCCTAAAGAATGTAACACCTATGCATTATCCCCTGAAGGATTTATGCTACACGAAGTGATCATCAAAGAATATCTAACCTCTGGGATTGTAAAAACCCGAGATGGCTCTATAAAAATCCAACCGAATAACCTAAATATAATTTCGGGTTTATCAGAGCCAGATATCTTGCAAAACATACAGCTATTGCCCGGTATAGAAAGTCCTCTTGAGACTGCTTCTGGAATATATATACGAGGAGGGACTCCTGATCAAAATCTAATTTTATGGGACGGTATTAAAATGTATAATTCGGATCACTTCTTTGGGCTTATTTCTGCTTTCAATCCTTACATTACCCAAGATATTACTATTTACAAGAGTGGCACCCGACCTATATATGGAGATCGTGTTTCGGGAGTTATTGACATCAAAACAGATCAGAAAATTCCTGACAAAACTCATGGTGGCTTAGGAATTAATATGACTCATGCAGATGGATACCTAAAACTACCTCTATCAAAAAAACTTGCTGTTTTGTTATCTACAAGAAGGTCTATAACAGATATTATCGAAACCCCAACAATCAATACCTATTCTGATCGTGCTTTCCAGAACACCAGTATTACGGATAACAGATCTACTTTTGACCCCCAGTTTTCTGAAAGCAAAGAACTATTCTATTTTGCCGATGCCTCCTTAAAATTAATCGCCAACATCTCTGAAAAGGATAATATTTCTATCTCTAATCTTTTTACTCAAAACAAGCTCGATTACTCTTACGAGGATATTGAATTTGATGATACATCCAGTGATGAGTTGGCAATCAAAAATTTTGGAACAAATATCTCCTGGAAAAGCAAGTGGAATCCTCAATTCTCTACAGAAACCCAAGCATCATACTCTGAATATACTCTAGATTATAACGGAAGAAATCTCTTTATCAATCAAGATCAAACCATAGTAAAGGAAAACACTATCGAAGAGTATGGTCTGTTATTTCATTCTGACTGGGCTATCAATTCTCTTTTTACATTCTCTAACGGATACCAGTTATATAATAATAAAGTCGACTTTTTTATACGAGAAAATGATTTTGTTGTCCAAAATGATCAGGATAATGCTACTCATAGTTTTTATTCTCAATTGCAATACAGTGCCCCCAAAACATGGCTTATCAGCATAGGAGCAAGAGGTAGTTGTTACTCTGGATTACAATCTACATTTATTGAGCCTCGATTTTATGTAGAACGAAAACTAGGAAAACGCTTTAGGGTCAAAGGATCTGCAGAGGTCAAAAATCAATCTATCAGTCAGGTTATAGAATTTGCCACCTTTAACTTTGGTCTCGAAAATCAAATATGGACCATAGCACAAGAGGGAGAAGTACCCCTATTAAGAAGTCATCAATATACATTGGGAGGTTTATTTCATAAAAATAACTGGAATATTGAGCTAGACACTTATTATAAGCATTTAAAAGGATTGACTTCATTAACCAGAGGATTCGAGTCTGCGTTGGGTCTGCTATCTGAAGGAGAAAGTGTATCCAAAGGAATCGACCTTTTAATCAAAAAGAAATCAGGAAAATATTCTACATGGTTAGGGTATTCTTTTTCTGATACCGAATTTGTATTTGACACACTTAATCAAGGTAAATCCTTTAAAGGGAATAATAACATTGCTCATTCTCTTTCCTGGTCACATGCCTATCAATGGAAAAAATTTCAATTTTCTCTTGGATGGAAATACCGTACAGGAACTCCATACACTCCTGCATTAGGCTTTACTGTAGAAAACAATCAGGCATTTATTCAATATGATATAGTAAACTCTAAGAATCTTCCTGACTACCACAGACTAGATTTTTCTGTAGTGTACGATTTTAACTGGTCTGCAAAAAATGACAAATTTAAAAGCCGTATGGGCTTCTCATTATTGAATCTATACGCACAAAAAAATATCCTAAACCGAAGTTACCCCCTCTATCAGCTAACCGATGCTGATAATAATATCTCCTACGAATTAAGAGAAGTTAACAAATCATCTCTGGGGATCACTCCTAATCTTACTTTTAGACTTAGTTTTTAAGTAACTTAATTGTTTTCTTATAAAACGATGAGATATCTACCCTCTACCTAAAATTGTACTTAGAGGTAAAAAAGGTACAGTATTTTTTAACTAAACATCACGTTTTATAACAAATAGCACTAGCTTTAAGGCTTGATTTTCTAATATCAAAACCTATATCCAAACTTCAACTGCTTGATTTTACAGCTTTCTATTTTGTGCCTAAAAGTAATTAAAGAGGAAAAGGATAAAAAAAGCAGTAAATATTTTACGGGAAACCGTAATTATTTAAAAGCTTCTTACTATCTTGTGCTTGTAGGAAAATACCAAACTAAATCATAGTACATATCCTTATAATGGTTGGTTTATTAAATCAATCGTTATTCAGACCCTGCTTTTGTTGGCTCGCCAAAGTTTTACAATTGCGGGGTTGTTTCTGTTTTATAACGAAGCTACATCATAAATTTACGATTGATTTTAGTTTTATGAAGACTAAGTAACTTATGCTTTTAAAAGATTTTCGCTACAGGTTATAACTAATCCTAGTAGCTCATAAGACTCATCAAAGTTAAAGCTAATAAACGAAAATTACATCTGGGTTTTGGCAATAATAGCGTTAAAAAAATGTGAATCTAATAGTGCAACAATTCAATCTCCTGACTCTTAATTTTTTATACACTCATTTGTAAAAAACGTTTTTACTATAATCGAGAAGTGTCAAAACCAACTCCAGATCCAGAAGGTTCTAACTTCTAACACCAGATACCTGTCTACCGGTGCCCAATTACAACAATCCAAGATCTTTGGTCATAGCAACGAGGTGAATTGCATTTTTGGCTTTAAAATTATATTTCAATTTGTTCAGTCTCTTTTCTATAGAGCTTGTACTATTAGGAGAAATATGATTCTTCTTAAAATAATCCCCAATTTGTTCTTGGGTGAGACCATCTGATAAATGTTTTAGCAACAAAATATCATAGTCTTGTAGTTCGAATACGTTGTTTTTGTTCATTGCACTCTCTAACTGGGGCGATACGTATCTAAGATTATTAAATACCTCGGTAACAGATTTTACCAATTCATTTAATCCATAGCGTCCTTTACATACGTACCCATCTATACCCTGTTCGGCAAAAAAAGATTTGATTTTAGCGGGTCTGTCTTCCATAGAATATATAATAACTTTAATGTTAGGCTGTATTGATCTTATAGCTTCAACAAGTTGAATGCCTGAGACCAATTTTCGTTCTCTGTGACTTTCTTTAAACGAAAGATCTGTAATCAATAGATCAAAAGGAGCTTGATCGCTATTTGCCCTTCTAAATTTTAAAAAGGCATCATCACAATATTGTGCTTGTTGTATCTCATCAATCCCAGTTCTTTCACGAAGAATATGAGCGATACCATGGCTGATACTACCAAGGTCTTCTGAAACTAGTACTTTCTTAAACATAAGCTCTCTATTATAATTAAGTAGGAAAATTTATCTTGGCTTTAAAGCCCTTTCCTTTCTCTGAATCAAAGATAAATGATCCTCCAATTGTTTTTATACGGTTTTCCGTATTTCGAAGTCCATTACTATATATTATTTCTTCTGCTGATACGCCAATACCCGTGTCTGCATACGTAATTACTATACCTTTGGGCGTTTTCTTAAAGGTGATTGCGACTATTGCGGCCTGGCTATGTTTTTTCATATTTACCATTAATTCCTGTAAAGATCGGTGAACAATGATCTTTTTTTCAGGAGTTATGGCATGCCAATTTATCTCTTCAATATCTTTTATAATAATTTTGGTGCCATTAGAGCTATAGCTGCTTAACATACCACTAAGCTCTGTGACATACTCTTTACCGGTTCTAAAACTATTATACTCTCTGGATATATCTCGAGTGCTATGATAAATCTCTTCTAACTTATCTAATACCTCGGGATCACTTTGATCATTTTGCATCTGGGTCATTAGCTGGTATACATCATTGGCCAGTTCATCATGTAGTTTTTTAGAAATACGTGCCTCGGCATTATAGACTTCGCGTATTTTTTCTCGTTTATATTGTTGTCTAAACATATAAAAAACCACTCCCCCTCCCAGAATAAGAAATAGTGTTGTAAACAAATAGATTACTCTTTGTCGCTCCTTTCTGGCGGTCTCTGCCTTAAGGATCAAATTTTCATTAGAGAGTTTATCATTTTCATAGCGAGTTACGGCATAGATCTCCCGGTTGCTTTGGTTAATCTCTCTTAATTCATTGTGGATTTGTTTAAACTCTTTAGCTTCTTCGCTAGTCGCCTCTCTTAGCTCAAATATAAGTCCCAAGGCTTCTAATATTGCCCTTAAACTACGTCGTTGTTTCGCATTATAGTATTCGGCTTCCGCATGGGATAGGGATTTTACTTTATTTTTGTCAAAGTAATATTTCGCGAGAGAATAATTGCTCGAAATTAAGCCCTGAATATCCTTTAAGTCTTCTCGGATTTTTAATGCGGTGAGTAATAACTCTTCAGATTCTTTATTTTCGTTATTCTCTAGCCATTGAATATATCCAAGATTATTAAGTACTCTGGTATATTCTCTTTTATCTTGTTGTAAAATAGAATCTGAAGATAATGTCTTCAATAAATTTATTGCTTGCTGATAATTCCCTTGTCTTGCTAATATCAAAGCTTTGGTGTTTTTAAATATCAAAATATTGTTAACTCCAATAGCTCGAATAGATGTGCTGTCCTTAGCCAATCCAATAGTTCGAGTATTATATTTCAAAGCTTCGGGATAGCTTTTTTGTTCCAAATTAGCGACAGAAATACGATGATATAGTCCTGCAAGAGTTCTTAAATCAGATCCATTTTCTAAATATTTAACTCCATCGATCGCTGTGGTCTTACTACCAGAATAGTCACCTAAAAAGGTTTGAATGTTAGCCAAATAGAGTAAGTTTTGTCCCGCTTTCAAACTATCCTTAACAGCTCTATTAATTTTAAAAGATTCATTAAAATACTTAAAAGCTTCGATTAGTTCATTATTATTTTTATGATATCTCCCTAATTTGGTCAAAGCATAACCAATATAGAGAGTATCTTTATTTTTCTTAGCCAAATCATACAACTGATGAGAATATTTAATAGCGTTATCATATTGTTTAATTTTACTTAGCAACCATGTCTTTCTCATCAACCCTTTATAAATTAATGAATCTTGATTTGAAGATAATGCTCCTTCTATAAAAGAATTAAGATATTGTAATCGTTCTTGACTACTCAAAGAATCTGCTTTGCTTAATTCATAATATTCCAAAAGATCATCTAATTCACTAGAAGACAATACATTTTTCATTCTCGATTGGCTAAAACCGGTTATAGTACTACATAAAATAAAAGATAGTACTATGAGATAAAAAGAGGAAATGACACGCCAAAGTTTCATTCTTCTAAAATACTAAATAAAATGGGTGCATATAGTATAATCATCATACTATATACACCCTATCAACTAACTTTTTAATTTAACCTTCACTAGGATCTGCAGGATCAACACTTCCGTTGTCTCCATCAGTTGCAAATTGCTCTGCAGATATATTAGTATCATCATTAATGTTTTCGGCGGTACATGAAGTAATGCTTGCGGTCATAAGTAGGGCTATTAGTATATAAAATATCGCTTTCATAATTTTAAATTTTTATAAGGTTTAACATGGGGGATTGCCGCCTGATTTTGACCAGGGATTTGGGAGTGGCAATCAATTAATAAAGGAGTACTCCTTTTGTTTTTTCGGAAAGTCAGAATCCAGTTCGATGATGTTTAGCCGCTTTCCATTTGAGCTTTAACCATCGAATTACGGATTCCCGTAAGAACTAAATCCATACATTTACTATGTTAGCAAAATGAAACTGGGATTAGTTGTTGATGCGAATATATAGAGACCCCAAGTCTACACGTATAAACAATTCCAAGGATTCCAAAGATTCCTTAGAAATCCTAAAAATTCCTAATAACCCGAATACCTATGAAAACAAAAACAAGTGTGACCTACATGAACGAGATTCTCGAAAAGTACAACAGTGAAAAAGGCGGAGAGATGAGTAGCTACCTTCTCGCACCTACCCGCAAACAGATCAAAGAAGCTTGCCTATGGCTGTTAAACCGAAGAAAAGAAAAATATGATGAGAGTATCCTAAATCGTTTTTTTCAATTCGAAGAAGGTGAAAACAAATCGTATGCGATCGATCGAATTAATGGTGATAAGTTTAAACCCATTATCAACTTCTTAACAGGAGAAACAAAATCAACTACTCCGGCAAACTTAGAGTTGATTGCATGGTTAATTGACTTCAAACAACGACCATTATCTATTTATTTAAAAGCGGATAAAGAACCTAAACATGAAAAAGCAGCCCTCAAATCAGTTCAAAAAAAAGAAAATGCTTACTACCTCAAAAATAAAAACCAAGTGGTAGACATTATCCCTGAGACCAAGGTGATCGAAAAAACGGATAAGAGTATTACTATTATCTCTCAAATCAACCCAACTCTCAGGATTACTACAATTGTATCTTTATGATATCCCCCAAATTGTCAAACCGAGCTTGTCGAAATGTAATTGGAAAACGCAAATAATAGCTCAATCAGACAATACTTCTTTCCCTTTTCAGACAACCCCACTGTAAAGTATAAATTAGACCTCATAGGTTTTATACCTACGAGGTCTTTTTATTTGATCTACTATACAATACGTTGCAACACATATCAAAATTCGAAGTATCTTTGCATACACAACAAAATCATCTTATGGTCACTGTAGAAAAAGCTCTCGAATTAACGAATAGCAATATCAATAAAACAGATGTTATTATTACGATACTTATTTCAGAAGCACTGGGATATGTACTTGCAAAAGATATTTTATCTCCTATCAATATGCCACCTTTCAGGCAATCTGCAATGGACGGGTATGCGCTTGGGTCCATAGATGAGAAAACATATAATCTTATTGGCGAAGTAAAGGCAGGTGATGATACCGATCCAAAAATCGGGCAAGGAGAAGCTATAAGGATTTTTACAGGTGCCCCTGCTCCAGCTGGTGCAAAGGCGGTAGTGATGCAAGAAAAAGTAGCCATACAAAATAGCCAAGTGATACTGCAAGAGCCAGTAGCTGTAAGCGCTAATATTCGCCCTCTTGGAGAGCAAATAAAAGAAAAAGATATCGCCCTATCAGAAGGCACCGCTATTACTGCCGCAGGGATTGGGTATCTGGCATCACTGGGGATAACACATGTCGATGTATATCAAAAACCATCTATCGCTATTATTGCTACAGGAAATGAATTAGTCCCCCCGGGACAAGTGCTAAAACACGGACAAATCTATGAGAGCAACTCTATAATGCTCTCGGCAGCACTTGCACAAAAGGGATTTGATGACATATCATTTTTTAAAGTAGAAGATGAATATGATGTTACACTTTCTCTTATCGAAAATACCATCAACAACTATGATCTAGTACTTATCTCTGGTGGAATATCTGTAGGAGATTACGATTTTGTAGGCAAAGCTCTAAATGTATTGGATGTTGAAGAAGTTTTTTATAAAGTGAAACAAAAACCGGGAAAACCTCTCTACTTTGCAAAAAAACAAAGAACAACCATATTCGCTTTACCAGGTAATCCTGCTTCTGCCCTTAGTTGTTTTTACATCTATGTACTTCCTACACTGCTCAAAATATCAGGACTTCGAGATCACTATTTAAAGCGAGGTTCAGCTACTTCTACAGCTAATTACGTAAAAAAAGGACAAAGAGCAGAGTTCTTAAAAGCATCTCTAAAAGACGGCAAAGTAACTATCCTTGATGGGCAGGCTTCTTCTATGCTTAGATCTTTTGCATTAGCTAATGCAATGGTTTACCTACCTGAAGAAGTTACAGAAGTTGCCATTGGTGATACCGTACAGATCATTAATTTGCCATAAATGCGTAAAAAATATCAATAGACTATCTATTCCGTATTATTTTATTAAAATTCTGATAAAGAAAAATATATCTACAAAAATCGTTGTATCTTTGAAGGTATAACGCTTTTATACAATATAACATGGATTATAAGATAAAAAGTAGAATCTGGATAGAGTCTGAGCATGGGATGTTTTTGGGAGAGGGAAGAGTAAAATTATTAAAAGCCATTGCACAGACCGGCTCATTAAGTAAAGCTGCAAGTTCTTTAGAAATGTCTTATAAAAAAGCATGGAATCTATTGGATAGTATGAATAAAGCTACCAAAGAACCATTGGTTGTTACTACTACAGGCGGCAAAGGCGGTGGCGGTGCAAACCTAACCGTCTATGGAGAAAAAGTAATCCAAACTTTTGACACTATCAACCAAAAATGCTGGGAGTTTCTGGACAAAGAACTGAAACGAATCTCTTTATAGTTATAAAATATCGAATAATACCCCTATGAATAAAGAAAAAGACATAACAGGAATTATCCTTGCAGGGGGCAAAAGTTCGAGAATGGGCAAGGAGAAAGGTCTGCTATTACTTAATAACAAGCCTTTTATTCAATATAGTATCGAAGCCCTACAGCCTCTGGTTAATCAAATCATTATCGTTAGCAGTAACACAGACTATGATGTTTTTGGTATTAAAAGAGTTGAGGATATTATACCCGATTCTGGACCAGTAGCAGGGTTGCATGCAGGATTAACTCATTCTAAAACAGAAAACAATCTAGTTGTAAGTTGCGATGCCCCTCTACTAACCACTACACTCTTAGAAAAGCTATTACATTATAAAAAAGAAGACAACGATATTGTTCAGTTTGAAGCAGAAGGAAAAACTATTCCGTTAACTGCTTTATATAAAAAACGATGCTCGCACAAGTGCCTCGAATTACTTCTTCTTGAAGAAAGGCGCTTGCGTAAACTAGTTTCGGCATTACAAACAAAAACGATCTCACTTTTAAAAAAAGAATATGCTTTGGTAGCCAATATAAATACTATCGAAGATCTAAAAGCAATTACAAATGCAATTGAACATTAAATATTTTGGTATGCTGGCAGAAGCTACCACAATTAGCGAAGAACAGCTGCAAACAGATGCCTGTTCTGTTTCTCAATTAGTAGAGAAATTAAAAAATCAATACCCAAAACTAAAGGGTACAGATTTTAAAGTTGCTATTAATCAACAATTAGTTGATCAAAGTCATATTATTAACTCAGAAGTAGAAGTAGCTTTGTTGCCACCATTTGCAGGAGGGTAATCTAAATCATCAAAATATAGATAATGAATTCTTTTAATTCTAGATATCACAGACAAGTTATTCTGCCAGAAATAGGCTCTGCCGGTCAGGAGAAACTAGATGCTTCCAAAATATTGGTTATTGGAGCCGGAGGATTAGGTTGCCCTATATTGCAATATCTAGCCGCTGCAGGAATTGGCACAATCGGTATTGTTGATTATGATACCGTAGATATCTCTAATCTGCATCGGCAAATTCTATACGGCACAACATCTTTGGGAATAAATAAGGCTCTGGCAGCAAAACAACGCCTTACAGACCTTAATCCAGAGATAACTATAACCGCATATCCAGAAAAACTAACTCCAAAAAACGCAGTTTCTCTTTTCTCTGAGTATGATATAATCGTAGACGGAACTGATAATTTCTCTACCCGATACTTGATTAATGACGCCTGTATTATTGCAAATAAACCTTTGGTTTATGGAGCTATTTTTAAATTTGAAGGGCAAGTATCAGTTTTTAACTATCAAAACGGACCTACCTATAGATGCCTTTTCCCCGAACCACCAAAAGCAGGTAGTGTTCCTTCTTGTGCAGAAATAGGTGTTTTGGGAGTACTTCCAGGCATTATAGGTAGTATGCAAGCCAATGAGGTTTTAAAAATCATTTTAGGTCTAGGCGATGTTCTTGCCGGAAAATTATTTATGTATGATTGCCTATCCACGCAATCATCGACTTTTACAATTAACCGTGTAGAGTCTGAAATATCAAAAGTACAGGCATCTGCCAATAGTTTTGAGACAATTGACTATGATCTATTTTGCGGCGTGAGTCAAATCATGGAAATTACCGCAAATGATGCCACTACGATAGAAAATGCACAATTTATCGATGTTCGTGAAACTCATGAACAACCAAAAATAGATTATTTAGATCCTATTTATATCCCATTAGGATCTTTGGAGCAAAAACTAATTACTATCTCTAAAGAAAAGAAAACAATAGTTTTTTGCCAATCTGGTATAAGAAGTAAAAAGGCTGTCGAAATTCTGTTTCAGAACGGCTTTAAAGATGTATCTCATATAAAAGGAGGAGCTATTGCTCTTTACAATACAATATCAGAATCCAATTTAACTGGTTAAAAAAAATAATATGGAAAAAAAGAAACCCAAAAATGTATTTGTACAAGGTGCTATCTCATCAGAATTTATCGGCACATCTATCGCCAAACATCAAACAAAAACAAGTATCGGAGCACATAATATTTTTCTAGGACAGGTACGTGCCGATCAGATTGATGGCAAAACGGTTACTGCTATAGATTATTCTGCTTATGAAGAAATGGCAAATCAAAAATTCTATGAAATACGAGAAGCTACTTTCGAAAAATATGACCTTACTTGTATGCATATTTATCATAGTTTAGGTACTGTACAAGCTGGAGAGATATGCCTTTTTGTTTTTGTATCATCTCCCAGAAGAAAAGTAGTTTTTGAAGCTCTCGAATTTGTCGTTGAAGCCATCAAAGCAGATGTTCCCGTTTTTGGAAAAGAGATTTTCGAAGACCAAACTCATCAATGGAAACAAAATAGTTGATTTCATTAAAGAATTCTTGAATAAAGCAATAGAATAATAAAGAGATACTGGTACTAAAAAATAGAGACTTACAATATGGTTGACATCACGCATAAAACATCTACATTAAGAATTGCTACTGCTCAGGCAATAGTAAAAGTTAGTAAACCCGAAACTATCAAAGCTATAGAAAAAGGTACGGTACCAAAGGGGGATGTCTTTGCTATGAGCAAAGCAGCTGGTCTACTTGGTGTAAAAAAAACCCCTGATCTGCTTCCTGATTGTCATCCTCTACCGATAGAATATACAGGAATTGAATATACTGTCGATGGTCTCGAAATTACAGTTTTGGTAACCATAAAAACTATTTACAAAACAGGTGTCGAAGTAGAAGCCATGCATGGAGCAAGCGTGGTTGCACTAAACATGTATGACATGCTTAAACCTATCGATAAAGGAGTCGAAATTCATCATATTAAACTGCTTAAGAAAAAAGGAGGAAAATCAGATTATCAAGATAAATTCAGAAGAGATCTTAAAGCAGCGGTCATTGTATGTTCTGATTCTATTTCTGAAGGAAAGAAAGAAGATAAAGCAGGTAAAGCTATTGCATCCAAACTAGAGAGCTCTGATGTAGCCATTATGGATTATATCATTATCCCCGATGAGGCAGAAATCATACAGAAAAAAGCCAAAGAATATCAACAACAAGGGGCTGATCTTATCATCTATACCGGAGGCACGGGCTTATCCAAACGGGATGTAACCCCGGATGCATTACGCCCGATACTGGATAGGAATATCCCTGGAATTGAAGAAGCAATACGAAAATATGGGCAAGACCGCATGCCATATTCTATGCTTTCTAGAAGTGTAGCAGGCACAATCAAAAACACACTGGTATTAGCGCTTCCTGGATCTACTAACGGGGCTAAAGAGTCTATGGAGTCTATTTTCCCTGAAGTATTGCATGTATTTAGAATTTTAAAAGGAGCAAGACATGACTAAATTAAGCTTCAGGTCGCATGCCGCTAAGAAATTCGAAGAAGGTTCTCCTCTTACAGACACCTTTGGCAGAAAGCATAACTATCTTCGTATTTCACTTACTGAGCGATGTAACCTGCGATGCACCTATTGTATGCCAGCAGAAGGCATACAACTTTCCCCCAAGGAGCACATTATGACTTATGAAGAGATTTACACCATTGCCAAAAAATTTGTGCAAATGGGAGTTACAAAAATTCGCCTCACTGGTGGAGAACCTCTAGTACGTAAAGATGCCGCTCTTATCCTCGAAAAACTTGCCTCGCTGCCAGTACAATTAACACTAACAACAAATGGTGTTATCGTAGATAGATTTATAGATCATTTTAAAAAGTGCGGAATCAAAACCCTTAATATTAGTCTTGATTCTTTACACTCTCATAAAAATAAAGAGATTACCCGACGATCTTATTTTGAAAAAGTGTATCAAAACATCATCTTATTAGTTAATGAAGGTTTTTTTGTAAAGGTAAATTGTGTTTTGATGAAAGGCTTTAATGATGACGAAATTATCGATTTTATTAACTTAAGCAAAAAACTCCCCATACAAGTTAGATTTATAGAATTTATGCCCTTTGATGGAAACCGATGGAATATGGATAAATTGGTTTCTTTGGAAGAAATTTTATCAAAAGTGCGTTCATCCTATAAAAAAGAAGATATTGTAAAGCTCGAAGATGCTCCCAATGATACTACCAAAAGTTATCAAATAAAAGGATATCAAGGCAATTTTGCCGTTATAAGCTCTGTTACCAATCCTTTTTGTGATGGCTGTAACAGAATACGCCTTACTGCCAATGGACAGATAAAAAATTGCTTATTTTCCTCAAAAGAATCTGATCTCCTAACTCCGTTAAGAGCAGGCAAATCAATAACTCCCATTATTCAAAAAACAGTGCAATCCAAATTAAAAATTCGTAACGGAATGGATACGCTAGATAAGTTTGGTCAACCCAGTGCGCACTCTAACAATAGAAGTATGATTGCCATTGGTGGTTAAAACTGCCTCTGTAGTAGACTATATACCATGACCAATATCATAGTTATTTGATCGTATCTCACTTACTTTTAAAGGTATAAATAATATACCTATGAAAAATATACTGCTCCCTACTGATTTTTCTGACAATTCCAGAAATGCGATGCATTATGCACTGGATTTTTTTAAAAATGAGCCCTGTACTTTTTATATCCTAAATGTACAAAAAGCATCCAGATATACAACTGATGAGCTAATGTCTGCTCCTGCCAATACCTCTATTCATCAATCAGTGATTAGCGATGCCAAAAAGAAACTTAATCAAATTGCTCTAGAGCTAAAAGATAGATGCACAGAAGAAAATTATACATTTCACACCATCACAGATTATGATATTTTTACAGATGCAATTATGCAAACTGTAAAATCCAAAAATATTGATATCATCATTATGGGAACAAACGGTGCTACAGGAGCATCAGAAGTTATCTTTGGCAGTAATACTCTTAATGTTATTCGCAAAATTAATTGCCCGGTGATTGCTATACCACAAGGAGCTACTTTTTCTGTTCCTAAAACAATTCTATATACGATTGATTATTGGGATCATTTTAATACCAAAGGTATCGAACCACTAATGGATACCGTTCTAAAATACAAATCCTCCCTTCGAATCCTTAAAATCAAAGAAGACGAGACGATTACTATGGCTGAATTTGATGATAAAAAACACATGAAGAGCTTTTTTAAAGAAATAAATCATACATTTCATTCAATTATTAATGTACCGACGGCAATAGCGATTAACAGCTTTGTTCAAATCATGGATGTAGATATGACAGCCATGTTTATTCAAAGGGAAACTTTTTTAGAACGCTTTTTTAAAGGTTCTGAAACCTCAAAAATAAGTTATGGAACAAGAGTTCCTTTACTAATCATGCATAGCTGACGTACCGATTAAATCTGAATCGTTAATGTTATTATCTATAGCTATAGTACTCTATATCCTAGTTGGAGGCTTTATTGTCATCAGGTTACTTTTAAATGGGATGCGCCCTACCAAAACATTAGCTTGGTTATTTACCATTTTTACTATCCCTATTGGTGGAATCTTTTTGTACCTGATGTTAGGCAGAAACCGAAGAAAAAACAAACTTTTTAAACTCAAACACACACCAAAAGTAACCTCATACATAAAAAAAGCGTTAAACCTCTATTCTCCTATAACAAAAGAAGAATACGCAGAACATCATAAGATGGTTTCTCTAATTACCAGAAACTCTTATTTTGCACCTTGTACAGGAAACGAAGTAAAATTACTTAAGAATGGCGAGGCTACTTTTCAAGCAATTTTTGAAGCTTTAAAAAACGCAGAGCACTTTATTCATCTGGAATATTACATTTTTGAAGAAGGTGAATTAACAGCTAATCTCTATAATCTCTTTCAGGAAAAAATAAAAAACGGAGTAAAAATACGGGTTCTTTATGATGGTATTGGCAGTATATCTCTAAGCAAAAAATATATTCGAAAACTTGAATACATCGGAGTAGAAGTCCATAAATTTCTCCCGATAAGATTTGGCAAGTTTTTATCATCAATAAACTATAGGAATCATCGCAAAATAATAGTTGTAGATGGCAAAATTGCTTTTACTGGAGGTATTAACGTATCTGATAAATACGTAAAAGGAGATGTTAACCTTGGAGTATGGCATGATATTCATTTACAACTCAAAGGACCTGTAGTACATAGTCTTCAAAGCATTTTTGCTATGGATTGGTATATGGTAAGTGCTAATGATGATATATTAGACACATCATATTTCTATTCATATCCAAAGTTAAAAGGATCTACGGTTCAGATTGTGCATAGTGGTCCTGATTCTGATTTTTCAGCAACTCAACAGATGTATTTTTCTATCATCACTGAAGCCAAAGAATATGTCTATATCACCAACCCTTACATCATTCCTGGAGAATCAATTCTCGACGCACTAAAAATTACATCAATGAGCGGGGTCGATGTACGGATATTACTTTCAGAAAAATCTGATAATGTTATTGTAAAATGGTGTATTCGTTCGTATTTTGAAGAACTACTACACGCAGGAGTAAAAATACATCTGTTTCCTGAGGGTTTTATACATAGTAAGACTATAGTAGCCGACAATACAATATCATCTGTAGGAACAACAAATCTCGATGTTAGAAGTTTTGAACAAAACTATGAAGTAAATGCAGTTATTTATGATGATAGTTTTGCTTTAGAACTTAGAGATGAATTTTTAAGAGATTCTGAAAACAGTAAATCATTAGATTTTAATACTTTTATACAACGCCCTTGGAGCGAAAAATTAAAAGAAGGTTTTGCAAAAATCTTTAGCCCGGTTTTATAAATTCACTACTAGTATGAAAATTTCAAAAAACATAGGATTGGTTCTTTCAGGAGGAGGATTTAAAGGTGTTGCCCATATTGGTGTTACACAGGCTTTGGAAGAAGCAGGAGTAACCCCCAATTTTGTTTCTGGTACTAGCGCAGGCGCTATTGTTGGCGCACTATATGCTGGGGGGTATTCTCCTAATGAAATGAAAGATTTTTTCAAAAAAACCCCTTTATTTAATTTTAATCGATTTTCTCGTAAAAAACCAGGTTTTTTGGATTCTGAAAAATTTCAAAGCGATCTATTGACATACTTTCCTGAAAACTCTTTTGAGACATTACAAAAAAAACTATTTGTTACTGCTACTGACCTAATAGAAGGAAAAGCAAAAGTATTTAAGAGCGGAGAATTGACTAGACCCTTGCTGGCTTCTGCAGCGTTTCCTGGTGTTTTTACTCCCGTTATGGTCGGTGAAAGTTTATATGCAGACGGAGGTATTTTGGACAATTTCCCTGTTTTACCACTAAAAAACTATTGTGATGTTATCATTGGTGTCGATGTATCTCCAATCAAGAAACCTAAGATTACAGATTTTAAGCACTCATACAATGTAATGCAACGTGCATACTACTTAAGAGCCATGCCAAATGCTGAAGTTAAATTTAATCAATGTGAT
The DNA here is from genome assembly GCF_002895435.1 of Aquimarina sediminis. Classification (GTDB taxonomy): domain Bacteria; phylum Bacteroidota; class Bacteroidia; order Flavobacteriales; family Flavobacteriaceae; genus Aquimarina; species Aquimarina sediminis. The sequence continues at coordinate 828,427 of NZ_POYJ01000002.1, read as the reverse complement.
ATTATAATCCAACCAAAAAACCTGGCTAATCACGGTATTTTCAATACTAGCAATCAGGATAAAGTGTATGATCTGGGATACGACGAAGCAAAATTACAATTAGAATTATTTCTAAAAAATCTAGAAGAATGATTGAAGAAATAAAAAGCAATTACGGTAACCTTTTTGAAGAGGAGCTCCTACAGGAAATAAACAGAATAGGTACTTTTAAAGAAGTACCTGAAGGTTTTGAACTCATTAAACCAGGGAGTTATATCAAATTCATGCCTTTGATCATTAGTGGAGCCATTAAAGTTCTGAGAGGTGATACCGAGGGAGATGAATTATTATTATACTTTTTGGAACGCGGAGATACCTGCGCAATGACCCTTTCTTGCTGCCTGGGGCATCATACGAGTGAAATTAAAGCCATTGCAGAAACAGATACCAAATTAGTCATGATACCAGTTGAAAAAATGGAAGAATGGACCACAAAATATAAATCTTGGAGGAATTTTGTTTTTGACAGTTATCATAAGCGATTAATAGAGACGATCGAAACGATAGACAGTATTGCCTTTCTGAAAATGGATACCAGACTATTAAAATACCTTAAAGAAAAAACCAAAATCAATCAATCAAAAACAATCAATACTACCCATCAACAAATAGCATATGATCTTCATACCTCTAGGGTAGTTATCTCGAGATTACTAAAAAAGCTTGAAAAAGATGGTATTGTAAAGCTCAACAGAAACAACCTTGAAGTACTATAATTTATAGTTCCAATGTAACAAATGTTACTGTAAGACCTCTTCTCTCAAGCTATTTTTGAGAAAAAATACAATATGGAGGTTACAGAAATTCTTGGATATACAGGGGCACTTATCATAGGAATAGTTCTAGGATTGATAGGAGGTGGAGGGTCTATCCTAACCTTACCTATACTTGTATATCTGATGCATATAAATCCTGTAACGGCAACTGCCTATTCGCTTTTTGTAGTAGGAGTTTCTGCATTGGTCGGTACTATCAATAATTTAAAAAAAGGGTTAGTGAATATCCGTACTGCAATAGTATTTGCTACACCAGCGTTTATCGCAGTTTACTTAACTCGAAAATATCTGGTCTCTGCAATACCTGATCATCTTTTTCGTGTTACCAATTTTATGGTCACCAAAAACATTGGGATCATGATTTTCTTTGCCATTATCATGCTTTTGGCTTCAATATCAATGATAAAAAACAATAAAAAGAGTACTATTCCAAAAGCTAAGACACCATATAACTACCTATTGATTATATTAGAAGGCACTGTTGTCGGAGTGACAACAGGTATTGTTGGAGCTGGTGGTGGCTTTTTGATTATTCCTGCTTTGGTTTTATTGGCAAAACTACCGATGAAAAAAGCAGTCGCTACTTCTTTGTTTATCATCGCTATTAAATCTCTAATAGGCTTTATCGGAGATGTAGAAAACCTGAAGATAGAATGGAGTTTTTTATTCATTTTTACCACAATCTCAATAATTGGTATTTTTACAGGCATGTATTTATCCAATTTTATCGAAGGTAAAAAATTAGAAAAATGGTTTGGTTGGTTTGTTTTGGCTATGGGTATTTATATTTTGATTAAAGAATTAAGCTAAAATAAGCTTTGTAACAATTGTTACTGTATTGCACTAATAATTGCCTTACTTTTGAACAATAAACAATAATTGAAAGTTTTTCTTTACAAAATGGAGGAAATCTTAAAACTAGAACGAATGAAGATAGAACAACTATATACAGGATGCCTAGCTCAAGGAGCTTATTATATTGAAAGTAATGGTGAAGTAGCAATCATAGACCCTCTTAGGGAAATAAAAACATATATAGAGAAAGCTAATAATGATAATGCAAAAATCAAATATATTTTTGAGACACATTTTCATGCAGATTTTGTAAGTGGTCATGTAACCCTAGCCAAAGAGACCGGCGCAGATATTATATTTGGACCAAGTGCCGCCCCCTCGTTTCAAGCTACTATCGCTAATGATGGTCAAGAATTTTGTTTGGGTGAAATCACAATAATTGCATTACACACTCCAGGGCATACTATGGAGAGTACTACTTATCTTCTTCGAGATAAAGATGGTAAAGATCATGCGATTTTTAGTGGAGACACTTTGTTTTTGGGTGATGTAGGGCGCCCCGATCTTGCACAAAAAGCTGCTAATATGACTCAGGAAGAATTGGCAGAAACGCTTTACGACAGTTTACGAAACAAAATCATGCCTTTGGCAGATGATGTCATCGTATATCCTGCTCATGGTGCTGGTTCGGCTTGTGGCAAAAATATGATGAAAGAAACGGTAGATACACTGGGTAATCAAAAGAAAATGAACTACGCCCTTAGAGCTGATATGACCAAAGAAGAGTTTGTAAAAGAAGTGACCGATGGATTGTTACCTCCACCTCAATATTTTCCTCTTAATGTAAAAATGAATAAGGAGGGATATGAAGATATTGACCAAATCATCCAAAAAGGAACAAAACCCTTGTCTCCAGAAGATTTTGAAGCTCTGGCTAACGAAAGTGGCGCTGTAGTTCTTGATGTAAGACATCAGAATGAATATGTAAAAGGACATATTCCCAGATCTATATTTATTGGTATTGCTGGCGGGTTTGCTCCATGGGTTGGTGCCTTAATTGCCGATACAAAGCAACCCATACTTTTAGTAACACCTGAAGGAAAAGTCGAGGAAACGATTACACGATTATCAAGAGTAGGGTTTGACAATACGCTTGGATATCTTGAAGGTGGGTTTGAAGCCTGGAAAAAAGCAAGTAAAGATTATGATACGGTAACTTCTATTCCTGCTTTAGAACTGAAAAACATTATAAACAACGAAGAAGTCCCAATTTTTGATGTACGTAAGGAAAGTGAATTTGTAGCAGAACATATTGACAAGGCTCATAACTCTCCTCTGGATTTTATAAATGATTATCTAACCGAGTTTCCTACAGACAAAACATTTTATATACATTGTGCAGGAGGATATCGTTCTGTTATTGCAGCATCAATCCTAAAAAGTCGTGGTATTCATAACCTCATCGACATTGCTGGTGGATTTAAGGATATTAAAAATGTAGGTATTACAACCACAGATTTTGTATGCCCGTCTACTTTAAAGTAACCTAAAAATAAGGGCTATGTAACATATGTTACTGACGAGCAATTTAGAATTCTTTTTCTTTGTTGCAAATATCATGTAATGAATTGGATCTATAATCCCTGGCCTTGGTATCTATCTGGCCCACTAATGGCATTAGTATTAACAATACTATTAATGATCGGAAAACGATTTGGAATGTCTTCAAATCTAAAAACAATTTGTACCATCTGTGGCGCCGGAAAAGTATCGAGTTTTTTTAGGTTTGACTGGAAATCTCAGCAGTGGAATCTTATTGTTGTTCTTGGAGTAGTTATTGGCGGGTTTATCGCTGCTAACTTTTTATCTACAGACAATACTGTACATATTAATCCCGAAGTAATTTATGACCTTCAATCTAAGGGCTTTACAACTGCTGGAGAGATGTATATGCCTGATTTATTATTTTCTAACGAAGTGTTCACCCAACCTAAAGAACTTCTTTTACTCATTATAGGTGGGTTTCTGGTAGGTTTTGGAGCACGTTATGCGGGTGGTTGCACCTCTGGTCATGCTATCTCTGGGCTAAGCAATCTACAAATACCTTCACTTATAGCTGTAATCGGCTTTTTTATTGGTGGATTAACTATGGTACATATTATTTTCCCTCTAATCTTTTAAACATATGCGCTCAATTATATATTTAGGTATTGGTGTTTTTTTCGGAATTATTTTATTTAAATCTGAAGCAGCTTCATGGTTTAGAATTTATGAAATGTTTCAGTTTAAATCCTTTCACATGTACGGAATTATTGGTTCTACAGTAGGAATAGGCATTATCGTAACACAACTTATAAAAAAATATGCTCCAAAATCTTTTTATGGAGCTCCTATTACTATTACCCCAAAAGAAAAAGGATTTAGTAGATATATCCTAGGTGGGATTTTATTTGGATTGGGATGGGCGCTAGCGGGAGCATGTCCTGGTCCAATATTTGCATTATTAGGAGCGGGTTATTTTCCTATAATTATTGTTCTTATATCTTCAATTCTTGGTACTTTTTTGTATGGAATTGTTAAAAACAAACTACCCCACTAATTCTGTAATATTTGGCATTATATATCGATATTTTCCCCGATAAGTTCCTCTACAATTAGTAATTGTTGCCCTTTTAATGCCCAAACCAATACTTTAACATAATCACCAACAGCTTTTCTGATGTTTTCGGGCTCCGTAATATCTATAGATCCTTTCCAGATTAATTCTCTCTCTTTATCAGGGCAAATACAATAGAGAGATGATTCTGCATGAAAAACCTGATACTCTTCATAATAATCTTCATCATGATATATTTCTTGGTTTTGATAATAATCATCTCTAAAACTCTTGAAAGTTCGGTCTAGATTTCTATATGCTTTTACTACGGTAACCTTATCCTCTACTCCTAATACTTTGGAAAGTAAAATTGCATCAAAACCTTGGGCTATTAGCTTAGATTCTAAACTCATTAATTCTTCTTCTGTTTTTGGAGAACTGGTAAAAGAGTTTTCAAAAAAGTCTATACTTTTAACAGTATTTACCCCGCTCTTTTTGAGTTCTGCTGCCAGTTTCTTTTCGAATACTTTCCTTACACCTTCATCCTGAGTCATCCCAATTATCAAAACTTTTTGCGCTTCGAATGTTTCAATATCAGGGTTTTTCCAGTTTTCAACCAACTCACTAGATGTGCAACCATAAAATGATCCAATCGCAATTATAAGAAATACAACTAACTTATTCATATATACCAGTTTTAGTTTATTAAACTTTTAATAGTTTTCTTTATACAGTATTCTGTTTAACCTTTCTACTACTATCTTCGTATACTCTGGTGTTTTTTCGATAATTGATTCTCCAGATATTACATCTACATCTTTCAAAAGGATATTACTACTCCCTACAGTAGAAAGGATAATTAATTTACCTACCTGATCGGGATGGTTTTTAATAAATTTTTTTACATTGCGAGGAGGGCTACCATACTCCCATGAGTTTATTATGATTAGACCATCCCACTTATCAATATCTACTGTAAATAACGTATACGCATCTATTACCTTAAAATATATGTCATCTTTCTGATAATACTTAAGGATGCTTTTGACCAATGAGTCCTTGAATTTACTTCCTTGAGAAGCTATTAAGACTTTAGTTTCAAGGTTGGGGTTATGAACCTCGAAAGGAATGACTGTATCCATAGAATATGTATACTCATACCACGCCCAAAACCCTGCAAACAATACCGAAACTGACAATAATATAATTTTAATGGTATATTTCATGTGTTTACAATATCATTTTGCAGTAAGTGTTTTTTAAAGAGTATGCTGCTGGTATTTTTTAAAATATGTTCTCACCAAAGCTTTCGTTTGGTTATCAGTCATACTATCTGCCTTAAGAACATCTTGTACCTTCTTACCAATTTCTTTATAGTTTTCGATTAATTCTTTGTTGAATTTTTCTGGAGTTTCTGCTGGTCCATAAATTATGATCTTGTCTGCTTCTTTTACATAAGCTATTACTCTCTTAAAATATGCTTTAAATTGATGTTTTTCACGTTCCAAAAATTTACTATCCTGTACAACATCCTGAGGTCCTCCTTTAACTTTTGTTCCAGAGCCACCATGAATACGAAAGTTTTCTATTTCTGACATTATTGTAATCATGTCTTCGCCACCTTCTTTTAGTGTGATCACATGAGCTTTTTCTTTATCTATCCAGATTCCTATGTACTTCATCTGTTTATATTTTATCGTTATACAATAATCAACAAGCAGTTATCACAATCTAACTGCTTGCCGAATTTATCTCTTAAGTTGTCTAATTTGTAAAATCATGTAATGCTAGGACGGGTACCTTAGAATTATATCCTAAATTTTTAACCATTGGTTTAGAAAAAATACTTCCAAAAAAGCTATGTCTTCTATTAATAAAAGTCACCATATCACTGCTTCTGCTTTCTACAAATGCGCTTAAACCTCCTTTTACATCTACATTACTTAATGTATGAAAACTATGATCGAGACCCTGGAAATTTTCTTCAAGAAGTTTCTTGTTATTTTCTTGTTCTTCATCCAATTCATCTTCATTCGTAACATAAAGGACTCGTATAGCCGCTTTGGTAATTTTTGCTATTTCTATAAGATATTGAAGTTCTCTACGTTTAAAAGAAGTTCTATAATCAGTAGGAAATACAATCTCCTTAGGCTCTTTATAATTTGCTTCTGAAGGAATTGCCATTACGGGGCATGTTCTTACTTTTTCCATAACCAAAACCGTATTGCTACCATAAATCAAATCACTGGCATTGGTTGTACCCTTGGTTCCCATGACAACCATCTCTATATCTTGCTTTTCTACAATATTCTTTATAGCTCCTAATAAATCATTGTATTGAGAAACCATAAAAAACGCATGATTGGGGTAGTCATCTCTAAAACTCAATCTCTCCAGAATTTTGCTTAATCCTTGCTCTGATTTCTCTTTTGCCTCATCATATAGGCGTTCTCCTGGCTCGGGAACCATCATACTATCTAATGCGTAACCTGACACATTAAAAGCATTAAGAACATAAAAATCAACAGTTTCGTTTTTGTACAATTCTAAAGCGTATGTTATAGCATTCCAAGCATTTCTTGAAAAATCTGTGGGTAATAAAACCTTCTTTTTCATCATAATAGGTCTTTAAGATTAGTTCCATAAATTTAGGAATCTGACCCACTAAAAACTATGACAATTATCAGCTTAGTTCAGGAATAACTAAGAACGGTACAGAAAGATGGAAACCAATTTTTTTAATAACAGGTTCGCGCGTGATACTTTCCATAAGACCATGTTTATAGTATGACATGCATAGCATATCAATATTCATTTTGTCTATAAACTCATTAATAAGTTTTGCTTTTTGAGCAAACCGAGGAATCCAATGTATACAATAATTAAGCTGTTTAAAATTTTCTTTAAGACTCTCTAGGTTATATTCTTGCATTTCATCTAACTTTTCTTCTTCATGAATATGCATTACTCTTATATTGGATGAAAACGCAGTAGCAATTTCCAAAAGAGGTTTTAGTTCTTCGGGATTATAAAGTGACTTAAAATCCGTAGCAAAACCTATCTCTGTTGGTTTTTTAAAATCAAACTCATCTGGCACAGCTAATATTGGACAATCCTTAATTTTTTCTATAACCTGTACTGTGTTACTTCCTATAAGAATTTCTTTGGCACCACTGGCTCCTTTGGTTCCCATAACTACAAGATCAATTTTCTTACTTTTAATTGTTTTATTAATAGTATCAGTAAGTTTTTTGGACACAGAAATAGTTTCAAAGGTGTGTTTAAAATCTTCAGAATCCCTAACAATAGAATGATATGTCTCTGTAAGCTTTTCTTGAGATTCATTACTTAATCTTTTGTATAACTTTTCTCCCTTTTCAGTATCTATTCTACTAGTTAGAGTTGGCGTATCTACCTCGAATGTATTTAAAATATAAAATTGACACGCTTGATCTTGAAATAGACGAGTTGCATAAAAAAGAGCACTATAAGCGTTATTAGAAAAATCAGTTGGGACAAGTATTTTTTTCATTGCTTTAAGGTTTAGGTTATACCTCAAAATTATTTTTAAAATATCATAATTACTATGACAAATCTCATATCCTTAAACACTTTTCACCTCAACATCTCCTGGAATTACTAAAAAAGGAATAGTAATATCAAATGTCATCTTTTTGATAACCATTTCCTTTAACACCCCTTCTATAAAACTATGCTTATAATTAATCATTATCAAAATATCAATCTCTAACTCCTCTATAAATGCTTGAATAGCATTTTTGATGTTTGAAAAATTAGAAATAACATGAAAGTCATATTTTACATGTTTAAAATGCTGTTCTAAAGAGGTAGAATTATATTGCTGGATAGCATCTAACCCTGGTCTATCATAAATATGAATTACTCTAATAGTTGCCTCATTACTTTTTGCAAAATCCAATATTGGAATTACCTCAGATTTATAGTACATTCTTTCAAAATCTGTTGCAAAAGCTATTTCCGAAATTTTCTTATAGTAAGATTCTTCTGGTATAATTAGAACGGGGCAATTCGATATATTCTTAACTACTCTTTGTGTATTACTCCCTAAAAAAACTTTTTTGGCACCTGTTGCTCCTTTGGTCCCAATAATAATCATATCAAAAGAAATCTCTTTTTGGAGTTTATCAATAACTTTTACTAAATCTCCTTTTTCACTAATAGTTTTGAAAGTATGATCAAAACCAGGTTCAGAATTATAGATATCATCGAGAGTCATTTTTAGTCCTTGCTCGGATTCTATCTTAACGGCTTTGTATAAATGCCCTACTCGTTGGGAGCTTACCGTATTTAACAATTGAACCGGATCGAGATCATAAGTATTAAGCAAACAAAACTCGCAAGAAAAATGTCTATACATTTCTATAGCGTATAATATCGTGTTCCAAGCATTGTCAGAAAAATCTGTTGGAATTAGAATTTGTTTCATCTCTTTTATCATATTATCATATCACTAAAATATTTCTAAAACACCAGTAATTCTATGACAAATCTCAGCTCTTTGATGAATTGTTTTAAGATTACTTCATAACTGATGAGATAGTAACAAAGCACTTATTTATATTTTTTTAAATGATCAACACATTGATACACAACTTATTTTTTACCAATTAATTGTATATCAATGTATTGACTTGCTAAAAAAACGAAGCCGTCTGAAAAGCTAACCTTTTTGTCAAAGTGAACTTGTTGAAGTTTTTACACTACTAATCATCAATTAGTCCTCGACAAGCTCTGACTGACAATGTGGTTTTTAAACATACTCTTCAGACAGCCTCGTTTTCTTATTGGTAAGCAGATTACTAATCTTTTACAAACCGTTCAGAATATTCTTGCCCTTCTGTAATGACTTTTAATACATAAAGTCCCTTTTTCAACTGAGTAATTGAAATAGAATCAGACACCAATGCTCCAGAAACAAGTACTCTACCTCCCAGATCTACAATTTCGTACCTAGCATCCTTAGTAGCAGAAAACTTTAACTTTAATATCCCATTCTTTACAGGATTTGGCACAATGGTTAATTCTTTGTTGACACCATACCTTCCTACTTCTGTTTTCCCAGATCTCATATTCGGATTGTCAATAATTTCTACAGAATAATCTTCTACTTCTCCATAACTAAATTGTTGGCAACTCTTTGGAAACCCTGCAAGCTTCATACTTACTCTCATTCTAGTTTTTCCTAAAAGAGCTCCCCATGGCACAGTAAAAACTTCGCTTACCGTTTTATTTTTTGTTGGCCAAACTCGAACTACTTCTTCTCCATTATCCTCGAAATCGCCATCCTGATTAAAATCAATCCATACTGTATACCCTAATAAGTATTGAGTACCCAAAGAGGTTTGGCTTATAGAAATAGTATATGTCTTTTCTTTAAGTAAAGATGTACTTATCGATGTATAATCCTCATAACCAGGAACACTCCCTCTGCTTTCATTGTTAACCCCAGATAATTGCACTCTACTTATATACTCATTCTCTGTAGAGTTTCCATAAGACCTACAATAGGAGAGCCTACTCCCTGTGGTTACTACAATCATATCACTAAAAGGAGAAAGGTTACCAGCTGCATCCCATGCTTTAACATTGAATTTGTAAGTAGTATTTTCTAATAAATTACCAATTGTTGCAGTGGTTCCATTTACAGATGCCACAACTACTCCATCCTGATACACGTCATAGCCTATAACACCTACATTATCTGTAGAAGGTTCCCAAGATAATACAACAGAAGCCTCTGTAATATTTGAAGCAACCAATCCTGTAGGTGACGTTGGCGCTATAGTGTCCCCGATTCCTGAGGTTGCCAAAGGAACTTTCCATATTCCACGACCATAAGTTGCCGCAATCAGTACTTGATCTTTCAGGTTTACTTCAAGATCTTTTACAGAGGTATTTGGTAAATTCGAAGAATAATTTACCCAGTTTTTATCACCTTCTTTGAGATATACACCAAGATGAGTTCCTACATAAATATTCTGAGTACCTTTTTGATGTTTTATAACCAACTTTCCTTCATCAGGTAAGTTATTATTAATGTTTTCAAAAGTTGTTCCTCGATTAACAGACATATAAACTCCACCACCATTATAGGAGCCTCCAGTAGTAACATACAATATATTACTATTATCATTATGCACTTCTATTGAAGAAATTGGGTTAACAAAATGGCGTACCAAAGACCAATTCACTCCTTGATTTGTTGTTTTATATAGTGTTCTCCAAGTAGCAGCATATATAACATTAACATTATTTGGATCCTGCTCTAAATGCTTAAGCCTTCCTCCAAAATTAAAATCAGATACCTTAACAAAGGAATTGGTTGTAAGATTTAATTTATAAAACTTAGAATACCCTGCATATATATTTCCATCGGGAGAAGCTATCAATGGGGTAATCCATTCTCCTTTTTCGGGACCATAAACAGTTTTTTCATGCGTTAATCCTTTATCACTTGTAAAATGTAAAGAACCTCCTTCTTGAATAAACCCAAAATACCTGTTTTCATTTGCAGGATCTACCGCACAATCCATACCATCTGCTCCGTGATATACATTCCATGTATTACCATTACGAGCATATCCTCCATTATCCTGCAATCCACCAACGAGCGCATCAGAGCTTCCATTCTCTGCTACTGATATTCTATAGAATTGACCTATTTGTAATCCTTTGGTCAAATCTGTAAAACTAGCTCCATCATTTTCTGAAATATAAAAACCACCATCACTTCCACAGAACAACTTACCATTATAGTATCTTAAAAAATGGATGTCTGCGTGGGTATAAGTAACTTGTGTATGATTGCTCCAATGGTTAATTTTGGTAAAGGCATCTCCTCCATTAGTAGATTTCCACACGTTTAGACAACCTACAAAAACTATTTCGGGGTTTGTATCCGAAACTGCCAAAGCCATATCATACCATGCTTGCTTGTTTTCGAATATATTAGCCGTTTCTAAAGTTTTAGTAAAAGAAACACCACTATCAGTAGATTTGTATAAGCCTTGAAAACTTTGATCAGTTTTAGAGCTTAATACATATACGTAATTAGGATTGGCTGGAGTAACATCAATAGTCATCCTCCCTGAATGTAAAGGAAGGTTACTTTGTATTCTAGTAAAGCTATCGCCTCCGTTTATCGATTTGTAAAACTCATTATTGGTAACCGCATAAACCACATTAGGGTCTCCTGGCTTAATTTTGATATCTTTAATATTACCAACCAAAGTATTACTCCAGGTAGTTCCCGCATTTGTAGTTTTGTAAACTCCCTGATCAGTAGCTACCCACAAAATATTTGAATTAGTTGGATGAATAAAAATATCATTGCTCGAAGCATAAAATGAGGTAAATTTTAGTCCTGTATGACTCCAAGTAACTCCTCCATCAATAGATTTCATCACACCCACACTATAAGAATCTGAATTATCATCATCACCGGTTGATATGTATATTGTGTTAGAATCTTTTGGGTCAATGGCAATACCAGAAACCCCTATTTGTGGTAAATAATCAGACAGTGGAGTCCAATTAAGCCCTCTGTCGGATGATTTCCAAATACCGCCAGCCGGAGTTCCTACATAATATATATTAGGATTACTAGGATCTGTAACCGCCACATTTACTCTACCCTGACCCGGTGACCAACTAGTCGTATTCGTATGAGCATAAGGCCCCACTGAAGTCCATGTTACCGGACTTCCCGAAGTTGGTTGCATTTTTTGTTTTTTCTCCCACTGATCCCATAAATTTTGAGGTGTTGATATACTTCCGTCAGGTGTTAGCGCATATTGCCAGTGTTGTTGCCACCTCTTAAAAGGTTTATATCCACTTCCTTTTTGGTTAGGGTCATGGTTTTTCCAATATTCATTAAATGCTTCTACTTCTGATTGGAATTGATTTGAACTTTCAAATCTGTTGATTTCCTGAGCCCATGGGGCATCTATATTATACTGTGCATAAGACATAGTACATGCAAACCCAATAAGGGCAATAAATAGTTTTTTCATAATAATTAATTGAAAGATTTGATTTTAAGATTTACAAACAAGCAAGATCATATAGTATAGATCCTGAGTTTTTTTACTCAAATAAACATTAAAGTAATTTTCCTATTTGTATAAGATATATCGTAAGATATAAGAAGCCATTGCCCATACAATTTCTTGTCTAACAGAAACTGTTTGATGAGAAAAAAATAATTTGTTGGTTACACAAATTTATTTACATATAACGACTCATATCGACCGACTACATATGCGTTTTAAGAGAAAAATGGTCTGTTTAACGAGTGCTATTGCTTAATTTTTTGAAAATATAATGGGTATATCATTGGTTTATTGGTTTAATTTTATTGTGTGAAAATCGTTTTAAAAAACCTAATGCTAAATTGAGAATACAAATTTCATAAAAAAATAATATAAATCAGAGCATAATTATTTTTTTCGATTAAGTACATATAGAGTCCTTAAATAGCTGTTTTACAAGGATATTTTATCAATTTTATAATTTAGTTATACCGATTAAACCTACAAATAACAAGAATTATAAATTCTAATCTGTTTCTAAACGGTCATTAAAATCCTGATTCTCCATTTTTTTATACAAGTAAAACTATCAACAACCAACTAACATGGCGCGAATTACACTTCAAATATACAGTGTAGGAAAAAACGTACATTGAAAAAATTTACTTAATTCAAAAAAATTAACATACCCAAAGAAGATTACAAATCACTTTGGGCATGTTGTTATCAAGTTAATAATGAATTAACTTATTATCAAAATATATCGTAAGATAATTAGCGAATTCGTTCTTCTGAAGGAACTACCAAAAACGGAATATTGGTATGATACGCTACCTGATTAATTACTGGTTTAAACAAGAGATTTTCGAAAAACGAATGTTTGTTATGGATCATAATCAACAAATTGATTTTTTGTTTCTTTTCAAAATCTTCAACAGCCTCTATAACATCCACCCCTTCTGCAATATGAAAAGCGTGAGTATTCCCACTAAAATACGTATCGAGAAAGCCTTTAACCTCCTCCTGTTTTTCTTTTAAAGGCTCTCCATAATACGCATTCAAAATATTAAGCCTGCTCGCATGTTTATCACAAATGGTTTTTATCAAAGACAGATATCTATTATGGGTATTTAGATTAAAATCTGTAGGAAACAGAATCTCCTTAGGTTCTTCATATATATAACCAGAAGGAACTGCTATCACCGGGCAATTTACTTTTTTAATGGTATACATAGTATGGGTACCTATAAAAACTTCTTTGGCACCAGTAGCTCCCTTGGTCCCCATTACCACAAGGTCTATATCATGTTTTTCGACAACTTCTTTAATTTCTCCAATCAATGTATTAAACGCTGATAATCTAACGAAACTGTGTTTTGGATTAGCAAATTCTTTCTTGATTCTTTCTTCTATTCGCTCAACATCTCGCTTAGAGTTCATCATAGCTATATCTTCCATACCATAAGGGTTGGGATTTTCAACAAGATATCCCGTATGATATGATACAGGAGTAAAGGTATTGAGCAGATAAAAAGTAACCTCTTCATCTTTAAAGAAATTCATAGCATATGTAATCGCATTAAATGCGTTATCAGAGAAATCAGTGGGCAATAATATATGTTTCATCGTATTGGTTTTAATATCGTTGTAAATTCTGCATGGCCAAAAAAGGGATTTTAATATGTAATCCTATTTTATCTATAGTAGATTGATATATAATACTCTCTAAATATGAACGCCTAGAGTTTATCATCACTAAAAAATCTATTTGATTCTTTTCAATAAACTGATTTATTGCACTTGTAAGATCTTCTCCTTTTTCTTGATAAAATACTAATTCTGACTCTGATAACGATGCTTTCAAAAAAGTTTTATTATCCTCTTGCCTAATCGATAGCGTGTCATAGTCTGATACATAAAGAAAGTTAACGACAGATCTAAAGCTTTTGGTTAATGTACTTAGTAATTTTAGCTCTCTTCTTTTAAATGGCAACATGTAGTTCGTAGGAAACAAAACATTCTTTGGTTGGTTATAATCACATTCACTTGGTATTGCCAATAGAGGACATTTTACATATTTTAAGACTTGTAAAGTATTACTTCCAAAAGTTAGTTTTCGATCATCCGTTTCCCCTTTAGTTCCCATAATAACGAGATCAATATTTTCTTTATCTACCAAATCATTTGCTTCATCAATTAAGCTTCCAAACTTGGATAATATTTTATATTGATGTCTTGGGTTAGGAGAAATCTCATGTAAAGACATCAGAATATCTTCTAAAGCCGCATCAGATTTTTTATGCGTGGTTTCTTTTAATTCTTCAAAAACATCTCTTGAAACCAAATCGTTATGATCATAAACTTCATCGCTATAAGCATGCAAAATAAAAAAATCAGAGCGTTCGTACTTAAAAAGCTCAACGGCATACCGTAGAGCATTCATTGCATTTTCTGAAAAATCGGTAGGAATTAATATTTTTCTCATTGTTCTAGTTTTCAATATCTTACAATCAAAACTAAAAAATAATAGAGTTAAAAACTATGATTTTTATCAGTGAAACGATCATGATATTTATCATATAATATCATACAGAACTTTTTGAAATTTGTAACAAATAAATTCTATGTCTGAGCATACATGCTTTCATTGTGGAAATGACTGTAATAAAACAGTAATTAAATTTGATCAAAAAACATTCTGCTGTAATGGATGTAAAACGGTGTTTGAAATTTTTTCGTCCCACGACTTAGATTGTTATTACGACTTGCAATCTGCTCCAGGTGCTATACCCGAAGAAGTAAAAGGGAAATACGATTATCTAGATACAGCTGCCATATCCGAAAAGCTAATCGAATTTAATGATGGTAATACTCAGATTATCACACTATACATCCCGCATATACATTGTAGTTCATGTATATGGATCTTAGAAAATTTACATAAACTTCAACCCACAATTACGGCTTCGCATGTTAATTTTCCTAAAAAAACCGTACGCATAACATATAATAGTAACTCTATTTCTCTAAAAGAAGTAGTTGTTTTATTAAACTCTATAGGCTACGAACCATATATTAGTCTAGATGATTACTCTGCAGGAAAGCAACAAATTAACAGAAGCCTGATTTATAAACTAGGTATTGCTGGCTTTGCTTTTGGCAACGTAATGTTCTTATCTTTTCCAGAGTATTTTGAAGTGTCAGAGTACTGGCTAGAGCAATATAAACATGTCTTTCGTTGGTTGATGTTTGCTTTTTCATTACCTGTAGTGTTTTATGCGGCTCAGGATTATTTTGTTTCAGCTTATAAAGGATTACGATCCAAAATATTAAATATAGATGTTCCAATTGCATTGGGTATTTTAGTGCTTTTTCTAAGGAGTACCGCAGAAATCATTTTTGACTGGGGTACTGGATTTTTTGATAGCCTTACGGGGTTAGTGTTTTTTTTACTATTAGGTAAATTTTTCCAACAAAAAACATACTCCTTTTTATCTTTTGAAAGAGATTATAAATCCTATTTTCCCATTGCTGTCACAAGAATTTCTTCTGCACTACATCAAAAAGAAAGGAAAGAAGAAAATATTCAAGTATATGATATTAAAAAAGGAGATAGACTATTAATCCGAAATGGAGAATTAATTCCTGTTGATGCAATCCTTATCGAGGGCAATGCTCAAATTGATTATAGCTTTGTAACAGGAGAAAGCGAATCCGTATCCAAACAATCCGGAGATACTCTTTTTGCCGGGGGGAGACAACTCTATGGAGCAATAGAGGTCGAAGTCTTAAAATCAGTAGAACAAAGCTATCTTACCCAATTGTGGAGTAATGATGTATTTAATAAGGATAAATCCGAATCTTTTACCAATCTTACTGATACAATTAGTAAATATTTTACTATTACAATTTTGTGTATCGCAATTATCGCTACGTCTTTTTGGCTATTTGCAGATACATCAAAAGCAGCGCAAGTTTTTACTGCTGTGCTTATTATAGCATGCCCATGCGCATTAGCACTAGCCAGACCATTTGCTTTAGGTAATATTCTCCGTATCTTCGGAAAAACAAAGTTCTACCTCAAAAATGCTGACGCTATCGAGCGATTGGCAATGGCAGACACTATGATTTTTGACAAAACAGGCACCATTACAACCACAATTACCAATAAGGTTACATATGAAGGGATGGAGCTTACTCAAGAAGAA
Organism: Aquimarina sediminis; assembly: GCF_002895435.1. GTDB lineage: Bacteria > Bacteroidota > Bacteroidia > Flavobacteriales > Flavobacteriaceae > Aquimarina > Aquimarina sediminis. The sequence goes on along the minus strand of NZ_POYJ01000002.1, from coordinate 811,941 downwards.
GAATCATTACTAAAAAACACATTGCGTGCGTCAAATCACCCCCTCAGTAGAACACTCTATGATATACTCGCAGAACATGATATCTTAACATTAGACGAATATCAAGAACATGTAGGAAAAGGAATTGAAGGCAAATTACAGGAAGATACTATCAAAATAGGATCTGCAAAATTTGTAGGAAATAACCCAAACTCTAAAACAACAAATACAGCTGTTCACATAAGTGCTAATCAACAATACAAGGGTCGTTATGTTTTTCACAACCAATATAGGAAAGGCGTAAAAAAAGTCTTTAATCAACTATTTAAGGATTATAAGCTTGCTATATTATCAGGAGATAATGATGGTGAAAAAGAGTATTTAAAACAAATACTTCCTAAAGACACTTCTTTATCATTTAATCAAAAACCCGATGACAAATTAAACTACATCAAATCATTACAATACAACAACCAAAAGGTAATTATGGTTGGTGATGGATTAAATGATGCTGGTGCCTTGGCTCAAAGTGATGTTGGTATTTCGGTATCAGAAAACGTAAATGTTTTCTCCCCTGCATGTGACGCGATTCTGGATGCTTCAAAATTTGATAAAATCTCAACCTATCTCGACATCTCCAAAAGGACTATCAGAATCATTAAGTCAAGTTTTGTTTTATCATTTTTGTATAACTGTGTCGGGTTATATTTTGCTGTAACTGGACAACTTTCCCCAGTAATTGCAGCGATATTAATGCCTCTAAGTTCTATTTCTATAGTAGCCTATGTTACTGTTCTCACAAACTGGCATGGAAGAAAACTAACTCAAAAAAATCAATGAATTCTTCTGTAGAACATAATCCAATACAATATTTTCAAAAATGGTTTTATGAAGTAGACAAAGCTCACCCTGAGGATGAAACCAACATTATGTTACTTTCTACCCATGGAGAAGATGGTTTTCCTAAAAGCAGAATCGTATTATTAAAACGGTTTACCTGGGAAGGGTTTGTTTTTTTTACAAACTATAATAGCGAAAAAGGAAAAGCAATTAAAAAAAACAACAATGTCTCTCTTGCCTTTAATTGGGTAGCTGCAAAACGTAGAGTTCTAATCTCTGGGAAAGCTCAAAAAACTGCCAAAAACCTATCCGAAGGGTATTTCGAATCAAGACCAGAAGGAAGCAAATTAAGCGCATGGGCATCTGAGCAAAGCCAAATAGTTACTTCCAGAAAAGAATTAGATGACCGTCTCAAATACTTTGAAATTAAATTTAAAAACCAAACTATCCCAAAGCCAGAGTATTGGGGAGGCTATCTTGTTAAGCCCAATAAGATTGAATTTATAGAACAAGATACATTAACAGGAATCCAACGCATTATTACATATCAGTTATTGTTGGATTATAGGTGGTCAAAAAAAACCAGCTATACCCATAAAGAGATGTAATCTGTCTAATATCAAAAATGAATACGGAATACATGAATTTACATAATTTTTCTTAATCCCCAAAAACTTCGACAAACCAAAAAAGATTTTGACTTGTTTTAAATGTTAATTTTAACATTTATAAAGGCTAATATTTAATACTATACTTTGTAGAATTCCCTGCTTTTTTCTCATATTAATTTAGTTCACTGGATGTTAGAGTTACTTCCAAAAAAAATAAAAGACTAAAAAGTATTTTATCCTTATTTAGACTCAATTAATATACTGGTTTCATGACAATTATCATGCTTTAAAACTTCATTTGAGAATAGTTTTATGCTTATATTATAAGGTGAAAAAAGACATCTAACTATTTGGTTTATTCTCTTATCCCAGAAAAGCTAATAGGTTCCTTAGGATTTAATTGAAGAGCAAGAATGCTTGTTAAATTTTACACCTTTTATATATAATCATTTTTTACGTTACGAACACTAAATCTGACACATATAGTTGAGTGTAATTATTAATGAATCAACATTTACTGTAGTTAATTTATAATCAAATCTTCCTATGAAACTCTTTAAAATCAGTACCCTATTTTTTTTCACATTATTCTTTATCAACGTTAATGCTCAATTAAAAATTGATGCAGAAGTACGTCCGCGATTTGAATATCGACATGGGTTTAAAACACTTTTCCCAGACAATACAGATCCAGCGGCTTTTGTATCCCAACGTACCCGACTCAATGCTGGTTACAAAATGGATAAATTAAACTTTTATCTAAGTATGCAAGATGTACGAGTATGGGGTGATGTACCACAACTTAATACCGCAGACAAAAATGGTTTTAGCGTTCATCAAGCTTGGGGTGAAATTCTTTTTACTCCCAATGTCTCATTAAAATTAGGTCGCCAGGAAATCTCATATGATGATCAACGTATATTTGGTAATGTTGGTTGGGCGCAACAAGCAAGAAGCCATGATGCTGCACTTTTTAGATATAATAAAGCCTCTTTTAAGTTTGATGTAGGTTTTGCTTTTAACCAAGGAGAAGAGTCTTTAACAGAAACTACTTTAACCACTCCTAACACCTATAAAAGTATTCAATATGCGTGGTTACATAAAGACTGGCAGGATTTTTCTGGAAGCCTTCTTCTTCTAAATAATGGATTACAATTTACAGATCCCGATAATTCTGATAATAATGAAACCAGATATAGCCAAACTGTAGGTTCTCATTTAAAATATAATAAAGAAAAATTTGGTCTTGTATCAAATCTCTTTTATCAATTTGGAAGCGATGTTAACAATAATGATCTAAGTGCCTACTTATTAGGATTAGAAGCAAACTATAAAGTTTCTGATCAATGGAAATTAGTATTAGGAGGAGAACTACAAAGTGGTAATGACAACGGTGCACCAGCAAATGGAAACAATGAAGCTTTTACTCCTTTCTATGGCACCAATCATAAATTTAATGGATTAATGGATTATTTCTATGTTGGTAATCATATTGGTAATGTAGGACTAGTTGACCTGTACTTAAAAGCTAGTGTGAAGTTTAATCCTAAATCTACATTAAACATTGCAGCTCATAATTTTATGACGGCTTCTGATCTACCTGGGGATGACTCCAAACAATTAGGATCAGAAATAGACCTTGTGTATTCCTATAACTTTCAAAAGAATATAAATATCAAAGCCGGTTACTCTCACTTATTTGCTTCAGACGGAATGGAAATCCTAAAAAACAATTCTGATGGTAACACCAATAACTGGGGGTGGATTATGGTAACAATTAAACCAACACTATTTACAACAGATAAATAACAAAATTATGCCTATTAAGAGCTATCTAGCACATCCACACGAAGGAAAAAAAAATGAACTCATCAATGCTTTATCAGCAATAGATCAATGCGAAGTTATGCCTGCAGATAATAAGGATTTGCTCATCTTAATTACAGAAACAGAAAACAAAGCCGAAGAAGCTATTCTTAAAGAAAAAATAGAAACAATAGACAGCTTAAAATTGTTAGCTATGGTTTCTGGATTTAATACACCACAAAACAACTAGCATTATGTATACATCTCTCACAAATAGAAGAAAATTCATAAAGAAGATGGCAATGTTGTCTGCTATGACCGCAGCAGCAACTATGTTTCCCGGAATATTATTTGCCGATGAACAAGAAAAGGGACTACCCAGTGGAGACATTGACTGGAAAAAAGCTCCTTGCAGGTTTTGTGGTGTAGGATGTGGAGTTCTCGTAGGAACAGAGAACGGAAAAGCTGTAGCGGTAAAAGGAGATCCAAAATCCCCCGTAAACAAGGGATTGTGCTGTGTAAAAGGATACCATTCTATAATGGCAATGTATGGCAAAGACAGATTAACAAAACCGCTGGTTAAGAAAAATGGACAATATGTAGAAACCTCAATGAAAGAAGCTCTGGATCTTATTGCTTCCAAAATGAAGGAAACTATAAAAGACCATGGTAAAGATGCAGTATCCATATATGGATCAGGGCAATGGACTATTCCAGATGGATATGTAGCTTCTAAGCTTTTTAAAGGATGTATAGGAACCAATAATGTAGAGGCCAATGCTCGTCTGTGTATGGCTACCGCAGTAACTGGTTTTCTAACCTCTTTTGGACTTGATGAACCAATGGGATGTTATGAAGATATCGACCATGCAGATGTATTTGTTTTATGGGGAAATAACATGGCAGAAATGCACCCTGTGTTATTTTCTAGATTGTTGGATCAGCGATTAAAACGAGGTGTAAAAATTATTGATTTTGCTACTCGTACGACACGTACAAGTATGGCGTCGGATAAATCAATTTTATTCCTGCCTCAAACAGATTTAGCCGTTGGAAATGCGATTTGTTATGAAATTATAAACAATGGTTGGGTAAATACATCTTTTGTTGAGAAGCATTGCAACTTTAGTAAAGGTCTAACTAATATGGGGTATGGTTTAGAAGATAATTTCAAATTTAAAGATAAACCAGAAAAAATTGATTTTGAAGCTTATAAAGAGTTTTTAAAAGATTATACTCCAGAAAAAGTTGAAAAAATATCTGGAGTATCTGCTAAAGATATTAAGTACATGGCTGCTTATTATGGTAATCCCAATAAAAAGGTAATGTCTTTTTGGTGTATGGGACCTAACCAGCATAGTAGAGGTACCTGGATGAATAATATAATATACAATATTCACCTATTAACAGGTAAAATATCAACTCCAGGGAATAGTCCATTTTCTTTAACAGGACAACCAAGTGCATGTGGTACGGTTAGAGAGGTCGGCACCCTAACTCATAAACTACCGCACGGAGTAGTAATGAATAAAAAACATCGCGAATTTGCTGCAAAAATATGGGATGTCCCTGTAGAAAATATTTCTCCAAAACCAACATATCATACCGTAGAAATGTTTCGTGCTCTGGATAGAGGAGATATTCGTTTTATGTGGATACAAGTTACCAATCCAATGGTAACCATCCCAAAATTAAAACGCTATAGAGACGGGGCAAAAAAAGAAGGTCGTTTTATAGTAGTTTCTGATATATATCCAACACCAACAACAGATATCGCAGATGTAATTTTACCTTCTGCTATGTGGATAGAACGAGAAGGAATGTATGGAAATTCTGAACGTAGAACCCAATATTTTGAGCAAATGGTGCAACCACCAGGTGAAGCTATAAGCGATACTTGGCAATTGATAGAAGTCGCTAAAAGAATGGGGTTTGAAAAGCAATTTTACTATAAAGAGGAAACTCATATAGAAGAAATATACACAGAATATCGTAGACATCATGATAATAAAAAACATAATATGGCTCCGTTAGAAGTCTTAAAATCTCAACCTGGAGCAATGTGGCCGTATGTAGATGGTAAACCTACCAAGTGGAGATTTAACTCTAAATATGACCCGGCATGTAGTAATGGTGAAGATTTTCACTTTTATGGAAAGCCTGATGGAAAAGCTGTAATATGGCAACGCCCCTATGAACCGGCCGCAGAAGAACCAGATAATGAATATCCATACTGGTTGTGCACAGGTCGTGTAGTAGAACATTGGCATACCGGATCAATGACTCGTAGAATTCCTGTATTACATAAAGCAATGCCACACGCCTATGTAGAGTTACATCCCGAAGATGCTAAACGCATGCAGATTAAAACAGGAGATAACGTAAAGTTAACCACAAGAAGAGGTGAGATTGTATTGCCTGCTTCTGTAAACCAAAGAGGGGTACCTGCTCCAATGCAAGTTTTTGTGCCATTCTTTGATGAAAATATGCTTATTAATGATATCACTCTGGATTCTTTTTGCCCAATATCCAAAGAACCAGATTATAAAAAATGCTCTGTAAAAGTAGAAAAAGCCTAAGCTATGAAAAAACGACTAGGTATTATATCATTATTTACTATCTTGTTTTTAGCCTTTATTACCATCTGGAATTATAGCTATCAAACAGGATTAAAAGAAGCCTATATTCCGATAGAAAATGAGAACGAAAACATCCTGATCCCATCAGAGGATGGTGTGTTTAGACGTTCAGAATTTGCTTTGGAGTACGCAAATATGCCCATTGATGAAGAGCATCAAAGATCACTAGACACCTATTATGATAACAGAGCATATCATGGAGCACCACCCAGTATACCTCATCCTGTAAAACAAGAAATGAGTATGGGAGGAAATACTTGCTTGCAGTGTCATCAAAATGGGGGATTTGTAACAAAATTTAATGCCTATGCGCCAGTTACTCCACATCCAGAAATGATCAATTGCCGACAATGCCATGTAGCCCAAAATTCAGAAACATTCTTTGCCGAAACTGGTTTTGCAAAAAATCAAGCTCCCAAAGTTGGTGTTAACAATGCGTTGCCTGGAAGTCCACCTGTGATCCCTCACCAAATTCAGATGAGGGAAAATTGCCTTTCATGTCACGCCGGACCTGCAGCTCCTAAAGAAATTAGAGTTACACATCCAGAACGAATAAATTGCAGACAATGCCATATCCCAAGTGATAAAGAAGTTGCCAATATCGAAGTTTTTACTAGAGCTAATACTAATGATAATGAATAGATATAATAACATACATATTCTGATCTGTATCCTCCTTGTTTCTACTCTCTTTTTTTCGTGTAAACACGGTGAAGATGAATACCACAGTATTACCGATAAAATAGAAGCCAAAAGTAAAGATTATCATGGCACCTCTATTTCATCAGAACAATATTTGGAAGGAGTTAAAACCATAGAAATTACAGAAGGAGATCATACTTTTCTCATCCCAGAACGTAAAAGTCAAATTAAGTCTTATGCCTGTGCAGAATGTCATAGCAAACCACTGCATGAGATGCAACATACAGATGAATCAAAAAAGGCACATTGGGACATCAAATTGGCACATGCCGATCAAAATACAATGAACTGTATCACCTGCCACAATGGAGATGACATGAACGACCTAAAGAGCCTGACCGGTACCACCATCGATTTTAACAGAAGCTACAAACTATGTAGCCAATGTCATAATAAGCAGTTTGATGATTGGAAAGGTGGGGCACATGGTAAAAAACTAGCAGGATGGGCTCCTCCAAGAGCATCGATGACCTGTGTCAATTGTCATAACCCACATAAACCCAGTTTTGAGACCAAATGGCCAGCAAGATACAATACTCAAAAAGTAAAAGAACGAGAATAATTAGACATCGAACTTTCATTTAATACAACTAAAAATGAGCGACAATACTAAAAAATGGTTTTCTCTGCGTCTAAACAGCAAAAAGAAACAAAGTACAGGTTCTTGTAGTTGTGGTAACACATCTGGAGGATGTGGATCCCATAGCAAAGATCAAATTAGTGATCAAGAATTTGATGCCGCCGTAGATGCTGCAATTGGTGATGAGCGTAAAAAAGATGGGTTTGATCAGGTTTTTGATGTTAAAATGGATCGCCGTACCGCTTTCAGAAAACTAACAGCCAGTTTAGTTATAGGCGCAGGAGCCGTAAGCACATCGTGTAACCTAACCTCTGGAGAAGAAAGCAAAGAAAAAGCGCAAATAGATTGGGAAGAACAATTTAAAGGCAATTACAAGTTAATGACCGATGATGAAAAGAAGGCTACGGTGGATCGACTAGTACGCTCATATCAATTACGCAAAGGACAAAACATTAGTATGTCTTCAAAAAATGCCGAGAAAGATGTTCTTTTTGGATACGCCTTTAATATTTCTAAATGTCAGGGATATATGGATTGCGTAAGCGCATGTGTTGAAGAAAATAATCAGGATAGAAATTCGCAAATGCAATACATACGTATTCATGAGATGAAGGATGGAAAAGGACTCAAGTTTGACGAAGCTGATGATAATTATTATCACGAAGTTCCTGCAGAAGGTCATTTCTACATGGGGACGCAATGTTTTCATTGTGATAATCCTCCTTGTGTAGAAGTTTGTCCTGTACAAGCTACTTGGCGTGAAGAAGACGGACTAGTAGTAGTAGATTATGACTGGTGTGTAGGTTGTCGATATTGCATGGCTGCTTGCCCATACGATGGACGACGATTCAACTGGAGTACCCCTGAGGTACCAGAAAATGAAATCAATAAAAACCAACATTATCTAGGGAACCGAATGCGTAAAAAAGGAGTCATGGAAAAATGTACTTTCTGTGTACAACGCTCTAGAGCAGGTAAAAATCCTGCTTGCGTAGAAGCGTGTCCAACTGGAGCAAGAATTTTTGGAAATCTACTAGACCCTAATAGTACCATACGATGGGTACTCAACAATAAAAAAGTTTTCAGGCTTAAAGAAGATCTCGGAACAGAACCTAAGTTCTGGTATTTTATGGATTAATGAAAGCATACTATATGCAACCGTTAGAAAATAATAAAAACAACACATGAAACGACTTAAAGTTTTTAAAAGTTTAGTTAGAGACAGTATAGATACCACAACTCAGGGTTCAAAAAAATATCATCTATGGATGGCATTGCTGACCTTTGTGATGCTTATAGGAATGTACTGTTATTCTCTACAACTAGAGCATGGTCTTAGCGTTACTGGAATGACTGATAGAGTGAGCTGGGGGCTATACATCTCTAATTTTACATTTTTGGTAGGTGTCGCTGCCGCTGCGGTAATGCTGGTGATGCCAACATATGTATTAAAAGATATCGATTTTAAGCAAGCTGTCCTTATTGGAGAAGGCTTGGCTGTAGCTGCATTAATTATGTGTTTAGCATTCGTTGTGGCCGATATGGGAGGTCCTTCGGTATTATGGCATATGATACCAGGCATTGGTGTGTTTAATTTTCCGAATTCTATGCTAACCTGGGATGTGATAGTGCTTAATGGATACCTCTTTATTAATATTACTATTCCGTTTTATATTCTTTTTAGACGATACCAAGGAAAAGTACCGAATCCTAAAGTCTACGTTCCTGGGGCAATATTATCTGTTTTTTGGGCGGTAGGGATTCATTTGGTAACTGCTTTTTTATACCAAGGTTTACAAGCTCGTCCTTTCTGGAATAATGCTTTGCTAGGACCTCGATTTTTAGCATCAGCATTTGCTGCCGGTCCTGCTTTGATTATTTTAGTATTGGCTATTATAAGAACGTTCACCGAATTTAAAATAGAAGACAAAACGATTAAAAAAATTGGAATGATCGTTACCGTTGCAGCTCAAATTAACTTGATCATGTTGGTTTCTGAGTTATTCAAAGAATTTTATGCACCTACTCATCATAGTGAAAGTGCTTACTATCTATTTTTTGGTCTACATGGTAAGACTGCATTATTACCATGGATATGGACTGCAATTCCATTAAACGTATTAGCCACCATTTTACTAACTTTCGGAAAGCTAAGAAACAACCTAAAGGTATTATATTTTTGCTGTTTTATTCTCTTTATCGCAATCTGGATCGAAAAAGGTTTTGGTCTAATTGTACCTGGATTTATCCCTGGACCTTATGGGAAAATTTCAGAATACATGCCGACAGGAATTGAAATTGGAGTAACCCTAGGTATTTGGGCTTTGGGAGCTTTTGTTTTTACTATATTAGCTAAAACCGCAATCAAAATAGAAACAGGAAAATTACGGTTTAAGACAAAATAAATCACCTCGAGGCTCTGCCTCGAGGAATTCTATAGATTAATCACATAACATTAATCGTGGCTTTCTTTTTTCTTTACAGATACATTCTAAAGATCCAGGATTCTCATCACATTCATCCGGACTACTTAAATTTCCTCCTGTAATTTGTTTTTGCTCTGTGATGTTTAAAGCTTTTCCTAAGTTTAAAATTGCTTTTTTCATTATTAAAAAAATAAAATTAATTTGTGGTAACCCGTTATAGACACTTACCATTATGCCGTTCTTAATATTTTTTAAACTTAGGTAAAAGTAATGCAAATACGTAGCTATAATAAGAGGTGCTACTATGGATTTATAAATTTTAACTACTGTTTTTTTAACTGTTATAAATAAAATTGAAGATATTTCCCAAACAAATTTCTCTAGGTAGCCACCAAAGGAATATAAAGAAATTTCTCGTTTTCCAACCTTAGACCCATACTGGTAAGCAAGGCAATTTCCTAAAATAAATAAGGCCGAATTTTGATTAAATTCGGCCTTATCATTCTATTATCTTATCTAAATCAATGCGCATAACGCTTAATTCCGGTAAATAAAGTCTCGTCATAATTATAAAGATTTGTTGTGCTATCCAAAAACATATTTTGTTTTTGTGTCACGGTTTTTAGTCTTTTTCTAATATTTCTTAAAGTTCTCATGATGATTAGTTTTTCAACCCTATATAAGGGTCTGTTATTATACATTTATTATCTATAACGTCTTTTTGAATTCCAGGTGTACCCGGTTGATGCATTTACTTTTCTTGTGATTCTGTTACTATCTGTAGTTCTCATAATTCCTGTCCTTTTTGATTGATTAAATAAATTGTTATTCGTATTACTCTATATTAATTAAGACTATCTGTATCGTCTCTTTGTATTCCAAGTATAACCGTTTGAAGCATTTACTTTTCTTGTGATTCTATTACTATCTGTAGTTCTCATAATTTCTGCCTTTTTTGATTGATTAAATAAATTGTTATTCGTATTACTCTATATTAACTAAGATTATCTGTATCGTCTCTTTGTATTCCAGGTATACCCGTTTGATGCATTTACTTTTCTTGTAATTCTGTTACTATCTGTAGTTCTCATAATTTCTGTATTTTTTGATTGATTAAATAAATTGTTATTCGTTTACTCTATATTAATTAAGATTATCTGTATCGTCTTTTAGAATTCCAGGTATACCCGTTTGATGCATTTACTTTTCTTGTAATTCTGTTACTATCTGTAGTTCTCATAATTTCTGTATTTTTTGATTGATTAAATAAATTGTTATTCGTTTACTCTATATTAATTAAGATTATCTGTATCGTCTTTTAGAATTCCACACATAACCTTTGGTTCCGTTTAATTTTTTAGTGATTTGATTACTATCTAATGTTCTCATAATTTCTATTTTTTTAAATTGATTTATACTTACTAGACGTCGATTATTTAATTTTGTTACAGTACTATGCATAAAAAGGTACTATTTTAACAATTATTAACATTTCACGGTTAAAAAGGTGTTGTAATCCCATCACTTTACGCACAGGAAAACCTTAATTAATAAAAGCTGATAAATGTCATTTTTTAAGAGGGCATTCCCCCATACTTTTGACTTATAACAAAAATAAGTATGGGTGTAATTTATATCCTCTTAACGATAAGTATAATCGTTGCCATTGTCTTTTTTATTAGTTTCATTGTGTCTGTCAGAAATGGTCAATACGATGATATCTACACTCCTTCTGTAAGGATGTTATTTGATGATGAACTTATAAAAGAAAGTAAAGAAAAATCTTCAGAATCCACTAAAACTAAACAATCTTAATATGGAAATGGAACAATTCTATTACGATAATAAAATCGTAAAAAAATTCTTATATGCCACTCTACTCTGGGGTGTAGTCGGCATGGCAGTAGGGCTATTATTAGCCTTCCTATTTTTATTCCCTAATTTAACAGATGGAATCTCATGGTTAAGTTTTGGGCGATTAAGACCTTTACACACCAATGCTGTAATTTTTGCATTCGTTGGTAATGCAATTTTTGCAGGTATATATTACTCAACCCAACGTTTGTTAAAAACCCGAATGTTTAATGACACACTTAGTAATGTGAACTTTTGGGCTTGGCAATTAATTATTGTAGGTGCAGCGATATCACTTCCTTTGGGATACACCACATCAAAAGAATATGCCGAACTAGAATGGCCATTTGATATTGCCATAGCCATTGTTTGGGTTGCTTTTGGGTGGAACCTTATTGGAACCATTTTAAAAAGAAGACAACGTCATATGTATGTTGCTATATGGTTTTACCTGGCTACTTTTGTTACTGTAGCGGTTCTACATATTTTCAATAGTCTCGAACTGCCAATAAGTGCATTAAAAAGTTACTCGGTTTATGCCGGCGTTCAGGATGCATTAGTACAATGGTGGTATGGTCATAATGCCGTAGCATTCTTTCTTACCACTCCTTTTTTAGGATTAATGTATTACTTCATCCCGAAAGCAGCTAATAGACCTGTATATTCTTATCGCTTATCTATTGTTCACTTCTGGTCTCTGATATTTATCTATATCTGGGCTGGACCTCACCACTTATTATACTCTTCATTACCCGACTGGGCTCAGAATCTAGGTGTGGCATTCTCTGTAATGTTAATTGCCCCATCTTGGGGAGGTATGATCAATGGACTACTAACCTTGCGTGGAGCCTGGGATAAGGTAAGAACAGACCCTGTTTTGAAATTTATGGTTGTAGCAATTACCGGATACGGTATGGCTACTTTTGAAGGCCCCATGCTTTCTTTAAAGAATGTAAACGCGATTGCCCATTTTAGTGATTGGATTATTGCCCATGTACACGTTGGTGCTTTAGCTTGGAATGGATTTTTGACCTTCGGGATGGCATATTGGTTAATTCCCAAATTATTTAAGACCAAATTATGGTCTACAGGATTAGCTAATGCTCACTTCTGGATAGGTACTCTAGGTATTATTATGTATTCTTTACCTATGTATGTAGCTGGATTTGTACAGGCTTCTATGTGGAAACAATTTAATCCAGACGGAACACTTACTTACGGTAACTTTTTGGAAACTGTAAATGAAATCATACCAATGTATTGGATGCGTGCGATTGGTGGTAGTATGTTCATCTTGGGAATGTTTATCATGATATACAATGTTATCAAAACCATAAAAAGTGGTAGCACGGTAACAGACGAACTTGCTGAAGCGGCTCCACTTACTAAAGTGACAAAACACAGAACTGCTAAAGAAGGATATCATACCTGGTTAGAAAGAAGACCTGTTAAACTTACAATTTTTGCTACCATTGCCATTTTAATTGGAGGTATTGTTCAAATTGTTCCTACAATAATGGTAAAATCTAATATCCCAACAATAACTAGTGTAAAACCATATACCCCACTCGAATTAGAAGGTAGAGATCTCTATATAAGAGAAGGATGTGTATCCTGTCACTCACAAATGATACGTCCTTTCAGAAGTGAAGTAGAACGATACGGGGAGTACTCTAAAGCAGGAGAATACGTCTATGATCATCCATTTTTATGGGGAAGTAAGCGTACTGGTCCCGATTTAATGAGAATTGGAGGTAAATATTCTGACAACTGGCATCTAAATCATTTTTACGACCCGCAAAGCACCTCATCCGGATCTATCATGCCTAGTTACAAATGGTTGATCAAAAATAAACTCGATCGCTCTCAAACTGAAGATAAGATGAATGCCATGGTAGCACTTGGAGTACCATATACTCCTGAAGAAATTGCCAGAGCACAAGAATGGATGGATGAACAAGGAGCAACTATTGAAAAGAACTTGTATAGTGATCCTGATTTTGCTAATACCTATGAAGCTGACAAAAAATATGCAGAAGAAAATGGGATGGATTTTGTAGAAATGAGAGATAGAGAAGTTGTTGCCTTGATTGCTTATATACAACGATTAGGTACAGATATAAAAGTTAAAAACGAAGAAACTGTAGTTCAAACAAAAGAATAAACGCCATGTTAAAATTTATAAAAGGCCATATGGAAAGTATAGACGGTGTTGAGATATATCCTATGATCTCTCTCCTCATCTTTTTCATATTCTTTGCCGCATTATTTTGGTGGGTTTTCACCGCAAAAAAAGAGCATATAAAAGAAGTAAGTCAAATTCCTTTAGAAACCGAAAACGAAACTGTGTTATGAGAAGTACAGCATCCTATTTAAGAGTCATTACTTTTCTATTCATAGCATATCTATTAATAGAAGTAACAGTCGAGTCTGGAGAACAATCTGCATTTATAGCGCAACCGCTTTCATGGTTGATCTTAGGAATGGTCTTATTGTTTATTGTAGCGATAGAAATTAGCTTAGAAGCTTTAAGAAGCATTCTGTTTCGCTCACTAAAACCAGATGCCCAAGAACGTTATCTTTTGGCAGAAAAAGCCAAAAAAGAAAAACAATTCAAATGGATTAAAACCACTTATCTAAAACTTCTCGACAGCAAGCCAGTCGAAGAAGAAAGTGAGATTGTTCTAGATCATAATTATGATGGAATTAAAGAATTAGATAATAATCTCCCACCATGGTGGGTATATGGTTTTTATGCTACTATAATATTTGGTGTAATATACTTAGTGCGCTTTCATGTATTTAATGAATATACACAGGCAGAAGAATATGAAACTGAAGTAGCAGAGGCTAAAATTGCGATTGAAAAGTATAAAAAAACAGCCAAGGATCTAGTAGATGTTAATACAGTAACTTTATTAACAGAAGCTTCAGATATTGAAGCAGGAAAAGCTGTTTATACTACTAATTGTGTCGCCTGTCATAAAGCAGATGGTGGCGGAGGTATAGGACCTAATCTAACGGACAAACATTGGATTTTGGGAGGTGGAATTAAAAATGTTTTCCAAACTATTTCTGAAGGAGGACGTGATGGAAAGGGAATGGTAGCCTGGAAGCAAACACTTAAACCTGCCGAAATTGCCCAGGTAGCAAGTTATGTAATTACACTTGGAGGCACAACCCCTGCCGAACCAAAAGAAGCTCAAGGTGAGATTTGGATCGACCCAGATGCTCCAGAAACAGAAACTCCTGTAGAGGAAGTTCCTAAAACCGTCTCAGATTCTACAACAGTGGCAATGAATTAGTAAAAATAATCGAATACCAACTAAAACAAACTTGTTGAGTCTTTTTGATGATTAATCATCAAAATGTTCTTCAACAAGTTTGTTCAAAGAAAATAGATTTTCTGACTTTTTAAATATTATAAGATTTCTAAAACAATCTTGCTAATTATAATCAAAATCGAATCCATTGGAAACACCCGAAAACGAAAAATTTAGAGATTCTATCGGTACCATAAACGAAGAAGGTAAACGTTCTTGGGTATATCCAAAAAAACCCAGTGGAAAGTTCTATGAATATCGCAAATGGGTAAGTTATGGATTATTAATATTCCTATTGGCTGCTCCATTCATCAAAATTAACGGGAATCAGTTTCTTTTGTTTAATGTTTTAGAAAGGCGTTTTAATATTTTTGGTGCCCCATTTTGGCCACAAGATTTTCACCTATTTGTAATTTCCATGCTTATAGGAGTTATTTTTATAACGCTCTTTACAGTTGCTTTTGGTCGGTTGTTTTGTGGTTGGATCTGCCCTCAGACCATTTTTATGGAAATGGTATTTCGAAGAATCGAATATTGGATTGAAGGTGATCGCGGAAAACAAATACGCCTTGACAAACAACCATGGGATGCAGAAAAAATAAAAAAACGAGTGCTTAAGTGGTCTATATTTTTTATTATTTCATTTCTAATCGCTAATGTATTTTTGGCATACTTCATAGGGAGTGATCAATTGCTTAAATACATTATTGATGGTCCTTCTACACATATAAGCACCTTAATTTCTCTACTGATATTCACTGCCGTTTTCTACTTTGTATTTGCTTGGTTTAGAGAGCAGGTTTGTATTATTGCCTGCCCATATGGTCGATTGCAAGGAGTACTACTTGATTCTAAGTCAATTGTAGTTGCCTATGATTACAAACGCGGAGAAAAAGAATCAGGAAGAGCTAAATTTAAAAAAAATGAAGACCGCCCTTCTTCTGGAAAAGGAGATTGTATTGATTGTTTTCAATGTGTACATGTTTGTCCTACGGGAATTGATATTAGAAATGGCACACAATTAGAATGCGTGAACTGTACAGCCTGTATCGATGCTTGTGACCATATGATGGAAAAGGTTAACCTGCCAAAAGGATTAATACGATATGCCAGTGAAGATAATATTGCCAAAAAAGCCAAGTTCAAATTTTCACCCCGATTAAAAGGATATAGTGCTGTTCTAATAATTCTTACTGGAGTTCTTCTTGGGATGTCTTTCTTACGGAATGATGTTGAAGCAAATATTTTAAGGTTACCTGGACAACTATATGAAAAAAAAGACAATAATATTATTAGTAACGTATACACATATAAACTAGTTAACAAAACCACATTAGAAATTAAAGATGTACGTTTTGAGCTATTGTCTCACAAAGGAAAAGTAGAATTGGTCACTCATCAGAATTTTAATGTCCCAAAACAAGGTATATCTGAAGGAACTCTTTTTATCGAAATTAATGGCGCCGCTCTAAAAGGTGATAACGATCGGCTAAAAATTGGAGTCTACAGCAAAGATAAATTGATAGAAACAACAACTACGGCGTTTTTGGGCCCTAGAAGTTATAAATAAAAAATAATTGATATATGAGTTTTTGAGTAATGGAACAAAGCTCTCGAAAACAAAGAGACTGCATTTTATAAATTCTAAATACTCTTGTACTCACATATCTAAAAACTACATATTATGAAAATAAACTGGGGAACTGCTATTGTATTAGTATTTATTGGGTTCATATCCTTCATTATGTATTTTGTTGTAAAAATGAATACAGACAGAAGCTATGAACATGATTTGGTAACAGAAGATTATTACAAACAAGAACTTGCTTTTCAAAAAGAGATTGATTCTGAAGCAAATTCAAAAAATCTAGTAAAAAACATTACGGTAAAAAAGATAGACAAAGGGTTAGTTATTACTTTTCCTGAAGAGAAAAATCATAATGATATTTCTGGAACTATATTCTTATACAGACCGTCGAACAAAAAGTTAGATTTTGAAATACCAATTTCACTTTCTGATTCAAAATTAGTAATTAAAGAAGAGAATTTGATAGAAGGAAGATGGAATATTACTATTGACTGGAAATACGAGGGTGTTCCATATTTGTTTAAAAAATCGTTTACGTACTAAATGCTTATATCCGCATTCATATTAGGTTTGTTAGGCAGTTTTCACTGTGTGGGAATGTGCGGCCCTATCGCTTTTATGTTGCCAGTAAACAAATCTAATACCGTTCAAAAATTCTTTCAGGTCTTTTTGTATCATTTTGGACGATTATTAGCCTATAGTATTATTGGATTGTTTTTTGGAGTAATAGGTAAAAGCCTAAACCTTTTTGGAATACAACAAAAATTATCTATAGCGGTTGGTGTGATGATGATTATACTTGTATTAACACCATATCAGGTTTTTTCTAAGTATAACTTCTCAAAACCAATCTACAAAATCATCTCTAAAGTCAAAAATGCTTTGGGTCTGGCATTAAAAAAGAAAACACCAGACACCTTCCTTTCTATTGGTTTTTTAAACGGCTTCTTACCTTGCGGTTTAGTGTATATGGCTGTTTTTGGAGCCATTGGCTCTGGTCATATTCTTGAAGGAAGTCTATATATGCTTCTCTTTGGGATAGGTACCATACCATTAATGACAATTGCCGTATATGCAGGAAATTTTTTGACTCAAAAAGCAAGACAACATATCCAAAAAGCTATTCCTGTATTTGTGATAGTGATCGGGCTATTATTTATTATTCGTGGTCTTGGTCTTGGCATCCCCTATCTTTCTCCAAAACCTGTTGTAGAAATAGTTTCTGCCAATTTTGACTGTCATTGAGCATTGAGTACCACTAATCCTTCTCTATTGAATTTGCCCTTTTAGGCTTTTGATAAGCTTTTGAGATTTAGCATCAACCGTTAAACATTCAATGCTATATATCGACTGTTTAACTCATGACCCCAAATGATGCGTCTTTTTGACGAAGTATTTAACCTCTAAAGTAAAAACTTTAAGCCTTGATGTTGAAACTTGAGCCTTTTGAGTTAAAAATTCAGCTCAACTGGTTAAATTTTTAACTCAAAAGGTTGAAATTTTAACTCATCTGCTTAAAAACTTCGTCTTTTTTGTCAAACAGAAGGTCTTTTAGGGTAAATACAGTATATTTTCCCTTTTAAGTATAAGGAACAAAAGGTGTTTAATTATAATAATAAATTAGTATTATCAATAGATTAGGATAAAGATAAAAACTTTAACAATCGGAGAAATCCATCAAACCGTCATAGAAAACAACATGGTTTCTGGTTTGCTACGTTGCAATCTCAGGTCAAAAGCCATACAGATATTACGAACAAAGGGGCGACCTTTTTCTGTAACCTGTATATGATAATCATCAATCTCTAATAACCCATCTGCTTCTAGCTCTGTTAGGTTTTGCAAAACTTCTGGAAGCTCTTTAAAATAAAGCTCATCATCACCCCATTTAGTTTCAAAATGGCACATCAAATTCAGAATATGTTTCCTAATAATTTCATCCTCTTTATTTAACATATGGCCGCGATACACAGGTATTATTCCTTCTCCTACCAAATGTTGATATTCTTCAATATTTTTTGCGTTTTGGGCAAAACCATACCAGCTATCACTAATAGAAGACACTCCCAAACCAATCATGGCATGTGTTTTTGAAGCTGTATATCCCATAAAATTACGATGTAAGGTTACATTTTCCATAGATCGATGTAACGAATCATGTTTCAGTGCAAAATGATCCATTCCAATCTCTACATAACCAACTTCAGATAATAGCTTTTTTCCAATCTCATACTGTTTCCTTTTTTGTTCTCCTGCCGGCAAATCAGAATCTTTAAATCCTCGCTGTCCATTTCCTTTTTGCCAAGGTACATGAGCATAGCTATAAAATGCTA
Organism: Aquimarina sediminis; assembly: GCF_002895435.1. GTDB lineage: Bacteria > Bacteroidota > Bacteroidia > Flavobacteriales > Flavobacteriaceae > Aquimarina > Aquimarina sediminis. The sequence goes on along the minus strand of NZ_POYJ01000002.1, from coordinate 793,260 downwards.
GTCTATCTGGCAATAGCTCTTTGGTCTTTAAGATAGTATCAACCACCGCTTCTTCGGTCTGAAATGGTAATCCAAAAATAATATCATGACCTACAGAAGTATATCCAATTTCTCTGGCGGTTTCGGTAACATATTTTACTTTCTCAAATGGTTGCACTCTATGAATTGCTTTTTGAACGGTTTTATCATAATCCTGTACTCCAAAACTTACTCTTCTAAAACCTACATCATATAATGTTTGTAAATGTTCTCGTGTTGTATTATTAGGGTGCCCTTCAAAACTAAACTCACAATCTTCTGCTTTTTCTACACCCGAAAAAATACCATTAATCAAATAGTTTAAATTTTCAGGAGAAAAAAAAGTAGGAGTACCTCCTCCTAAATGTAATTCTTTAATCCTAGGTTTAGAATCAAAAAGATTAAGGTACAATTGCCATTCTTTTAAGATTGTATTGATATATGGAGTCTCTACTTCGTGTCGTCTTGTAATTCTCTTATTACATCCGCAAAACGTACACATACTTTCGCAAAAAGGTAGATGGATATATAAGCTTATCCCTTCTTCTTTATTACTTTCAGTAAATGACCGTTGTATTGATGCCGTCCACTTTTTTAACGAGAACGTATCGATATCCCAATACGGGACAGTAGGATAGCTCGTATATCTTGGTCCGGGGATATTATACTTTTGAATTAAACTTGTTCTCATTTTACTAGATTTTTTTTGCACTATAGTTGGCTATCAAACCATATTTTTTATTTGTTAATTTTTCTTTTTAAAAATTATCTAAACACAGATAACGTATCATTCATGTAATACCAAAAAAGGGATTGTAATATGATAACTTATTTTTTCTACAGTAGGGTGAAACAAAATGCGTTGAAAAAAGTTAAGATTTTTGGCTATCATAGTTATCATATCAATGTCTCTGCTTTCTACAAAACATTGCACCGCCTCTTCAATATTTGGGTTAGACAAAAAATGAAAACTATGTTCTATGCCATCCATAGAATCATCTAAAAAGTCTTTATTTTTCTTTTGCAGATCTGTTAGTTCTTTTTCTTTTTTTGCGACATGCAACACTCTCAAAGAAGCTTCATTTAACACAAGCGTATCCATTATTGTGCTTAATATCCTACTTTTGTAATACAAATTATAATCGGTAGGAAATGCAATCTCTTTAGGCTTGGTATAAGTGGCTTTTTCTGGTATAACCAAAACGGGGCATTTTACCTTGGTAATCACATCTCCTGTATTACTTCCTATGGTTTTCTCTTTGAGTCCCGAAGCTCCTTTGGTTCCCATAACAATAAAATCAATATTCTTTTTTTGGACTTGTTTTCTTATTGCGTCTACAAAAAAGATATATTCATTAATTGTAAAAAAGTGATGTTTTGTATTTAACGGCAGCTTTTCTATTTTCTTAAGCAGCGTTTGCATTTGTTCTTTATCACTATATGTGCTTTTTTCTAAAACCATTTCTTTTGAACCATAGAAAGAATCTCCTCCTATCATTTCTTCAAAGGGAGAGACATGCAACAAATAGAAATTACATTTCACCCTCTTAAAAAATGACAATGCATACGTGATGGCATTCCACGAATTATCAGAAAAATCTGTAGGGATCAGGATGTTCTTCATTTTAAATACTTTCTAATACAACAAATGTATTAGGATGTATCCATGAAAAGTATGATAAAAATCAGTTTGGGGATTTTTGTCCTTTATTCGACTAGCTGAAGGCCAGGTAGATCCAAAATTTTAATATTTCGACCTTCTATATCGATTAACCCATCTTTTTTAAAACTGGATAGTGTGCGTATAAGGCTTTCTGTTGCAATACCTGCAACACTGGCTAGGTCATTTCTGGATATTTTTATACTGTCTTCTGGCTTTTTATTGAGTACTTCTGTAAATTGTAGTATTGTTTGAGCCGTTTTTTTACGTACAGAACTATACGCCATCTGTAATAACTGTTCTTTTATTTCAGAGAGGTTATTAGACAATAACTCCATTAGTTCCAAAGATATATTTTTACTTTTTTCTAATATCTCTTTTAGATTGCTTTTTGATATTCCAGCCAATTCAGAGTCTTCTACTGTTGTCGCCGACTCAATATATGGTGTATTGTCTATAAAAGAAGTAAACCCTAAAAAATCATCTGCTTTATACAAAGCGGTAATTAGTTCTTTACCGCTTTCATCCATTTTATGGCTTTTGACAACTCCTTTTAGTATTAAATATATATTATTAGAGTGTTCTCCCTCTTTATAAATTGTTTTTCCTTTTTTAAATTCAGAAATTTCGCCATGATCATCAAAAAAATTCTTGAGTTCATTCAAATTTCTTAACCCACTACTATCCTCAGAAATTTGTGATGCAGAAGACTCTTGCTCCTTAATAAGCTTAGAGAGTATCGCTGCTTTGGCAAGGCGACTTTCTATAGCACTCAACAACTCATCTTCCTCAAATGGTTTGGTAAGATAATCATCTGCGCCTAAATCCATTCCTTTTCGGATCTCTTTATGTTCTGTTTTTGCCGATAAAAATATAAAAGGAATATGATTGGTATTAGGATCAAATGATAATGTCTCGAGCACCCCATATCCATCTACCTCTGGCATCATAATATCACAGACAATAATATCTGGTTTTTCTTCTTTTGCTTTGGCAATTCCTAATTTCCCATTAGGTGACGTAATCACCTTATAATCCGAAAGTTCTAATAGTTCTGCAGTATTCTCTCTTAGAGCCGTATCATCTTCAATTAATAGAATTGTCTTCATGGTTTATTAATTAGTATTGGTAATTGTAGGTATTGTAATAACAAAGGTAGAACCTTGGTTCTCTTCGCTGGTAAAAGTAATATTCCCTCCTAGGTTTTCCAAATGACTCTTTACAATGTTTAATCCTATACCTGTTCCTTGATCCAACAAAGCGTTTTCTGCTCTAAAGTATCTTTTAAAGATAAAATTTTGTTCTTTTTCAGGTATCCCAATCCCTTGATCGATAATCTTTACTGTTAGGATTTTATCTTGATACTGTACTTGTAAATCTATCGTGGTATTTTCTCCAGAATATTTAATTGCATTATTAATTAGGTTTGACAATACGAGTTCTAAAATTTTTTCATCAAATTCGACTACATGATCATCGATATCTTTTGGGTAACTTATTCTCTGTCCATCTTTAAGTAACATATTGGCATTATAAACCACTTCATTAATAACTTTACTAAGTGGAAATCGACTAAATTTATAGGTTACTTTACCTGTTTCGAGACGTTCGATAGATAAAAAATCATTGAGTATATTATCTAGATATTTCACTTTATTCTTGATCATATCCAGATGTTTTTCTCTTTTCTCCTGTTGCTCTGTTTTGGTATATTTCCCTGCAAGAGTAGCAGAAGTAAGAATACCACTTAGAGGGGTCTTAAATTCATGAGAAACAAGGGATAGAAACTTTGTTTTTAACTCATTGAGATCTCGTTCTTTTCTCAGAGATTCTTTTATTTTAGCCTCTGCATCCATACGAAGAGTTACCTCTTCTTTTAATTCTTGTATAGTATGGTGTAATTCTTCTGTGCGTTCCTCTATTTTTTGCTCTAACTGAGCATTTAAATCTTGTATTTGTTGTTCTTGTTGTTTGCGAAGTGTGATGTCTATAACTAAAGCCATCACATAGCTATTGCCATAAATTGCAAAAGGATTTAAACCAGCTTCTACAGGAAATACTGTTCCGTCTTTTCGTACACCAAAAAGATCGCGCCCTTTTCCCATATGCCTTTTTTCAGTATGACCAATAAAGCTTTCAAAATGTTCTCCATGGTTATGATGATGTTTTTGAGGGATTAAAACATTAAGGTCTTTTCCCACTAATTCGTCTTGTTCATAACCAAAAATCTGATCAGCTGATCCATTGGTAGCCACTATAACTTGTTTCTCATTCACTACAATGATACCCTCAGAAATTGCTTCAGAGAGTAATTTGAAAACATTATTGTCTTTTTCGAAAACTTTCATTTTTCAAAAGTAATGAATTTGATGAGTTACCCGAACTGATTTATATCATAAAAATACTGATTCTGACTTCCTAAATTTATCCTAGAAATAATAAATCATACCACAATGAGTACTTCTCATCACACAACCGCTGAATTGTATCAAAACCTTGGTAAATTGTTTTATGCTATAGCCGCTGCTGACAAGGTAATTCATAAATCTGAATATGACTCTTTAAGGGAAATTATAAAATCAGAATGGTCGAAGGTAGATGATATAGACAATGATTTTGGGATAGATGTAGCTTCCCAGATTGAAGTTATTTTTGAATGGCTTGACTACAAAGAACTAAATGCTGAAGTATGTTTTAATGAATTTGAAGCTTTTTATAAAGAAAACAAATCTCTTTTTACTAGCAATTTACAGCAATTGATATGGGTAACCACCAATACCATTGCAGGTGCTTTTTCGGGAAAAAACAAATCCGAATTAATAATGCTCGGTCGATTAAAGCTAATTTTTGAGAAAGCTACAATCTAAACTTTACATTAGAAAACAACCTTCTTATCCTTATATATTAATCTACTTTTATATCAAAACAAAATTATGAAAACCACCTTAACTGCTTGTTTTATTTTATTACTCTTCATTGCTTGTAAGAATGAAAAACCTCTCCCTACATCTATAGAAAAAGAAAAGGTAGAGGTAGAAAGCATTCAGCATACTGATCAAAAAATAGAAGACACAATCCCTATTTTTTCTGAAGAAAACCTCAAGCTGAAAAAAGAAAAAACAAAAGCTATAAAAAGAAAGCGGTTGATTACTGCTCAGGATGATAAAAGTCAGCTACAAAAATTAGTAGTCTCCAAAAATTTCATAAAGGAAGAAGACCGGTATATTCTGGATTACCAATATCCGTATCTTAATGAAAACATAGATCCAGCTTATGCTGTGTTTAACAATTTTATCAAAGAAAATTATCTAGATATCAAAAAGACTGAAAGCGAAATTCTCGAGGGTCAAAAACCTTTCTGTGATACATTAAAGGTCAATAGACTTAAAGATAAAAGAATCATTGATTACAAAATCTATACTGCAAAAAATGATCTTATTAGTGTTGTACTATATAAAGAGAATTATTATTCTGGTATGTTACATTCAACTTATCTTTTTGACTGCCTCAATTTTGACCTTAACAAACATAAATTTATCGGTTTTGGGGAATACTTTGAAACAGGTTCGGAAGAAGAAATATTTACCACCATTAATGCAATCATTGAAAAAGACATTAATTCTGGAGAGCTATATTATGACTGTTGGGGGATATCAAAAGATGATTTTAACACCTATAAAGATAATTTTGTAGTTACTGATGATATGGTAGAGTTTTATTTTGATGATTGTATTATTTGTCCTTCATATACAGGTACATATTCTATAGAAATACCAATCAAAGACATTATGCACCTTATCAAAAAATACAATAATTTACCAAAAATAAGTTAGGGTCTTTTTATTAACCTTTTTCAATTCATTATTTTAACTTAGTAATCAGAAACATCTGATAGTAAAAATGAAACAAAAAAAGAACTGATGAAAAGTAGTTTTAGTAATATCATAGATTCAAAAACCCCGGTATTGATAGATTTTTATGCAGATTGGTGTGGTCCCTGCAAAACCTTGGCTCCAATTCTTAAAGAAGTTAAGGACGAATTGGGGGACGCAATCAAGATTGTGAAAATTGACGTTGATAAAAATCAGCCTTTGGCATCAAAGTATCAGGTTCGCGGAGTTCCAACAATGATTTTATTTAAAGAAGGAGAACAACTATGGAGGCAATCTGGAGTTCTGCAAAAAAATGACATTATCAAAATCATTAATTCTCATTAACATGGCTATAATGTTTAATACATATATTGATCATACATTATTAAAAGCTAATGCTACTGTTTCTGATATAAAAAAGCTATGTACTGAGGCAAAAGAGCATCATTTTTATGCCGTTTGTGTAAACAGTTATTATGTTGGTCTAGCAAAAAGTGAGCTAACTAATACCGATGTTAATATTGCAGCTGTGATTGGTTTTCCTCTTGGTTCTACTATTACTAAAGTAAAAACTTATGAAGCCTCAAAATGTATAGAAGATGGTGCTCATGAAATTGATATGGTACTCAATATTGGCTTGTTAAAATCGGGGTATTATAAAATTGTAGAAGACGAGATAACGAGTATTAAGCATATTATTGGAGAGCGTGTTCTTAAAGTTATTTTTGAAAACTGCTATCTAACCGATGAAGAAAAGAAAATTGCATGTCAATTATCTATAAATGCCGGAGCAGATTTTATAAAAACCTCTACAGGGTTTGGCACTGGTGGCGCTACTCTAGATGATATACGGCTAATGAAAAAAGAAGCTCAAGGTAATATTCAAATAAAAGCTTCTGGAGGGATTCGGGACTTAAAAACAGCAAAGCAATATATTGACTTAGGGGTTTCGAGAATAGGAACCTCATCGGGTATTGCCATAGTAACCTCTAAATAGGATAAAAAAATGAGTGTACACATTGCCGCAAAACCAGGAGAAATTGCAGAGACAGTATTATTGCCGGGAGATCCTATGCGAGCCAAATGGATAGCTAAAACCTTTTTAGAAAACCCTATCTGTTATAATAAAATAAGAGGAATGCTAGGCTATACAGGAAAGTATAAAGGCAAACAAGTCTCTGTACAGGGTACAGGAATGGGAATCCCTTCTGCGCTTATCTATAGCCATGAACTCATTACTGAATATGGTGTTAAGAATTTGATTAGAGTAGGTTCTGCTGGGTCGTATCAAAAAGATATTCGACTCAAGGATATTGTTATTGCCATGGCAGCTTCTTCTACTTCAAATATTAATAGTCTAAGATTCATGAATGCCGATTATGCTCCCACAGCAAATTTTGATCTATTCTTCAAGGCAGTACAGTTTGCAAAAGATAATGGTATTGTTATTAAAGCCGGAAATGTACTATCCTCTGATGAATTTTATGAAGACACTCCGGATTCTTATAAAAAATGGGCAAAATTTGGCGTACTCTGCGTAGAAATGGAAACTGCCGGATTGTATACAATTGCAGCAAAGTATAAAGCAAAAGCCTTGGCTATTCTTACTATATCGGATTCATTAGTTACAGGAGAAAGAACATCTCCTGACCAGAGAGAATCAACCTTTAGAAATATGATCGAGATTGCATTAGGAACTTTATAAAGATCTTCTAGGCATCAAAAAGCCCAGAAGATCATCTATGGATAAATTTATATTTTGAATGTAACTACTGGTTTATGTGCATGGTTGGCGATATCCTCTCCAATGCTTCCATTAAAGAAATGTGCCAAGCCTCGACGACCGTGAGTTGGTATTGCAATTATGTCTGCATTTATCTTGTTACTATAGTTAAATACTCCAGTTTCTACACTATAATCACTATAATACACTACTTTATCATACATATCCAGATTACCAGAATCTGCTTTAAAGAGAAACTCTCTAACTCGTTCTTCCATTTGGTCAGAGCTTCTGAATTGTTCTCCTGGTAGATTTATATACAATAAATGTAAATTAGTACCTAGAGAATCGAATAGCTGTACTGCATTATGATATGCACGAACATTTTCGATCTTAAAATCACATGCAAAAACCACCTCTTTTATTTCAAAATTATTCACTGGATTTTTTACTACCAATACAGGAATATCAGATGTACGAACCACTTTTTCGGTGTTTGATCCAATAAATACTTCTTCGCGAAGACCACTCACACCATGTGATCCCATAATGATAAGATCGGCATCATTTTCATGAGCTACTTCATTAATTTCACTAAAAACTTTATAATTCTGCACAGTCTCAGTAACCTTAATTCCTTCTAGGTATTTTTTGTCTAGAAAAGTACTAAATCTCTTCTCGGCAAGTTTCATGTAATACATGGCTTCATTTGCCTCCTGTGTTTCATTTTTAATTAATACAGCTTCAGATAATCCTAGCATATGCAATACTATAATTTCAGCATTTTGTCGTTTAGCTAAGATTGCAGCAGCTTGCAATGCATATTCTGAATATTCAGAAAAGTCAATGGGAACAAGAATTTTTTTCATGATTAACTTATTTTTATACTATAAAATTAGAAGATACCACTAACAATTCATATGATAATTATCATAAATTTTTATCACTTTAAAAGCAATTTATTTAATATCCCATTCTATTACTAAAAGTTATGCAAAAACATTACAACATCACAATAACAGGAAAAGTTCAAGGAGTTTGGTACCGAAAAACCACTAAAGAAAAAGCAGAAGAACTCGAAATTAAAGGAACTGTAAGAAATCTATCCAATGGTAACGTCTATATAGAAGCAGAAGGTCATATAGATCAGTTAGACTCACTATTAAAATGGTGCTCCAGAGGTCCAGAATTCGCATTAGTAAATAATGTTTCTTTTGAGGAAGGCGATTTACAACAATTCAAAAGCTTTGAAATAGTAAAATAAATTTTGAAAAACTCTCTATAATCTTATCGATTAAAAAATATCCCCCTGAGGTAACTACTCTCAGGGGACAATTATTGAAACTTAACTGTATATACACAAACTCAACTTATACTAATTATGATAGTTTCAATTTACTGTTAATCTTAGATAGCAGATAATTATTATATTCATCGCAAAACGATTATTCTTTTATCTTAATTCACAGCATACCGACATATCAATTCTAAATCCATAAAACAACAAGCAATCAGTTGTTTAGCAGAACTAAAGTAATCTCAAAGTCATTCATGAAATATGACATAAGTCATTTTAAATTAGTTTTAATTAAAATAACCCAACGCCAAAAAACATTCTAAACTATTTGGATATCACTACAAATAATCTCAAATCTACCCTAGATTTTATTCAATAGGAGTGATATCAGACAATATCAAAAAAGTTGTAGTATCCCCATACTGCATCAACTGATCGATTAGATTTTGTAAATGTAGTTGATCCTTCAGAACTACTTTTAGATGCACATTTTGATTTCCGGTAATTCGATAAGCTTCTTTTACCTCGACGAGTTTGTTTATAAGAGAGAATAAAGCCTTTAGATTGCCATGAAATACTTTAACCAACACAAAAGCTTCTATTGTATATCCGAGGGCTTTATAATCGAGCTTAATGTCATAATTTTTAATTACCCCAGCATCTTCCATCTTCTGAATCCGCTCTCTTACTGCAGAAGGAGATAGATTAATCCTCCGTCCTAAATCTGCAAAAGAAATTCTTGAGTTCTTTTGCAAATTGACGATAATATTTCGATCTAAGTCATCAATCATCGATTCGTTGCTCATTTATATAAAATTTAACTGATTCAGCTTCAAATACAGCCAAAAACCACAGAATCAACTTCAATATAAGGATTCCTATTTTTAATTTTGATAAAAAAAACACAACAATGAGTATTGCAATTATTTTTAACAATAAAGAGGCTGCTCCATGGGCAAAAGCTCTTAGAGCTAAATTACCCAACGATGATATTCAAATTTACCCAGAAGTAAAAGATTGCTCGACCGTAGAATTTGCTTTATGCTGGAAACCGGATACGGATATTCTTTTGCAATTTCCGAACCTTAAAGTAATTCAATCTGTTGGCGCATCTATAGAGCACATTACTCGTACACAAGAAATAAAGGACGATATTGTGATTAGTAGAATAGTGGACAATAACCTATCTAACGATCTGTGGGAATATTTGCTCGGTTCTGTTTTATCTCTACTAAAAAACGATTTGATATATGTGCAACAGAAACAATCCAGGTTATGGAGGCAAAAGAAATACCTTACTATTAAAGACATCACTATATCAATTCTAGGGCTAGGAAAAATAGGGGCTTATGTTGCTGAAAAATTTGGTTTACTTGGTTTTAAAGTAAAAGGATGGTCATTATCTACAAAAAACATTAATGGCGTAAAAAGCTACCATGGAATGCAAGAATTTGATGATTTTCTACAGGATACAGATATACTCATTAATATACTACCTCTTACAGAATCTACCGAGAATATCCTAAACGCAAAGACCTTAAGAAAAACAAATATTGGTGCATCACTAATCAATGTGGGACGAGGAGAACATCTTGTAGAGGAGAATCTATTAGAGGTTTTAAAAGAAGGACATCTATCCTCTGCTATACTTGATGTTTTTAGAAAAGAACCCTTGCCAAAAAAACATCCTTTTTGGGAGCATCCTAAGATTAAAATCACACCACATGTTGCCAGTCTTACTAACATTGAATCCGCAACGTCCCAGATTGCTGAAAACTACAAAAGATTCAGAACAGGATCAGAGTTATTACACATTGTTTCACTAAAAAAAGGATACTAACTTATGAGCACTATATTTCATTATGCATTTAAGGTAAAAGATATCAAAAGCACAAAAGAATTTTACACCAATATCCTAGGGTGCCAATCTGGGAGAGAAACAGAGCATTGGGTTGATTTTAATTTTTTTGGACATCAAATTTCGGCTCATATTTCTGACAACATTCCTAGCCTTGATTATTGCGGCTCTGTAGATCAGGTTAAAGTACCCATTCCGCATTTTGGATGTATTTTACAAGAAGAAGAATTTGATCTCGTATGTAAAAAACTAAAAGCAAATCAGATAGATTTTATTATCCAACCTCAGACACGATACAAAGATCAGAATGGCGAGCAAAAAACTATGTTTGTCTTAGATTTTAGTAATAATGCCATAGAGTTTAAATGTTTCGCGCAACAAGAGAATATATTTATATAAAAGCAAATACGGATAAGCATCTGCTTACCCGTATCTTCTAAAGAAATTAATTTTATTTATCGTAAATAACCTCCTGAATGTTCAATTTACTGCTAAATATTGATATCGGCTATTGTCTCATAAATACAATTAACTTCTTAATTTTCAGTTTCCAATACGTTACGGTAATAAAAACCTATTCTTTCCCTAACTAAGAAAAAGAATCATTTTTTAACTATGCTAACAAGGTAGCATAAATACTCTTTCTAAAACATGACAAATATCAGTTTTTGATCTTTGCCTCATTAGCACCTAATTCATCATTCCTAAAGTAGTAATAAATTATTTTTAGAGATAGGGTTTCATTTCACTTTTTCGTTTTTTAAGCTGTATTTCTAAATCATTAAGAGTCTCTTTAAAAGCTGCTTCAAAGTTTTTTTCATTTGAGGTAGCGTATATTTTTGGTCCTGGTAAGCTCAATTCTACATCGCAGATTTTTCCTTTCCCTTTTGGATCATTTTCTTTTTTAAAAAACACATCGGATTTAATAACCCAGTCATATTTTTTATATAACTTATTTAGTTTTTCGTGTACATAATTCTCCATAGCATCACTTGTTGGCATCTGTACAAATTGAATATTTACTTTCATAGGTCTTATATTTATTGTTTATCCCCCAGCTCTACTTATTACATTGGCTAAGGTTTTATCATTAAGGTCACAGCTATATTTATATCATAAATAACCTGTTCCAATATTGTAATCCAAAAATAGAAATAGAATTACCAAATAAAAATGACATAAATCAGGTATCAGGTCTATAATTAAGCACAAAACACACCCTGATTTAAAATAAGAGGATTTTGAATAAAACTATAGAATTGTATATTTACTAAAAACTTAGTGTATGTCTTCTCAATCACGTTTGGATCGTGCTTATAAAAATGCCAAAATCATTCCTTTTGATGATAGCTCTAAGTTTATATTGTTTAGTGATTGCCATCGCGGGGACAATAGCTTCGCAGATGAGTTTGCAAATAATAGAAACATCTATTTTCATGCACTAAAACATTATTACAATCAAGGTTTTACATATTGCGAATTAGGTGATGGTGACGAGTTATGGGAAAATCTGAATTTTGAGATGATATTTAGAGCCCACAAAAATGTATATGAATTGCTTTCTTTGTTTCATAGTGAAAATAGATTAGAAATGATCTGGGGAAATCATGATATGGTTTATCGAGATCCTAGATATGTTAAAAAATATCTTAGTACTTATTTTGATCATAAAACAGATCAAGAGATTTCACTTTTTCCAGACATAAAGTATCATGAGGCTATTATATTAAAACACAAGAGTACAAAACAGGAGATTTTTATGCTACATGGGCATCAAGCTGACTTCATGAACTATACTGGGTGGAAAATTAACCGGTTTTTGGTACGTGTTTTATGGAAACCTTTACAAGTGATTGGTATTACTGACCCTACCAGTCCTGCAAAAAACTACAAAGAAACAATTCGAATAGAGCGTAGAATAAAAAAATGGATAGCGAGTAACAAAAATTTATTTACTATCATCGGTCATACACATCGTCCACGATTTCCTGAAGCAGGAGAATTGGCTTTATTTAATGACGGGAGTTGTGTGCATCCCAGATCTATTACAGGAATAGAGATTGAAAATGGTATGATAACCCTTATTAAATGGCAAATTTCTACTACTGAAGATGGAACACTAAAGATTATCAGAGTTCCTTTGGAAGGACCTCAAAAAATATGTGAATTTATCACAGAATAGAACTGTCCTATTTATGGAAAGTATTCAATATGTTATTGATAAAATCCCGATACGACACAATCTAGTATCTTACTTTTTGTTTATTGGGTTTTTTTTAGGTCTATTACTTAGTGCTGTGATTCTTTTTAGAGCGTCTAAAAAAAATATTGCTTTTAGGCTATTTGGCTGGTCTTTACTCATGCAATCAATAATTGCTACAGATATTTTTTTATGCTATACTGGTCTTATGAAATATGTGCCTCATATAAATGATAGCACAGAACCATTAGTACTCCTTTTAGCTCCTTCTATATATCTATTTGTATATGCCCTTTTAGAACGAAAACCAATTAGCTTTAGAAAACATGGTGTACACCTTTTACCTTCTGTACTCTACTTTTTTTCTCAAACAAAATTTTATTTTCAATCTACCTCTGTAAAGATCAATGCATATTTAGGCGCATATTTCCCAAATATGAAACAAGCTAAGGTTCCTGAACATACAGATTATAGTTACCAAATAATTAAGAATGAGCTAAGGTGGTTTATCCTTCTTAGTTTTACAATCTATATCATACTATCTATACGACTTATATTAAAAAACGTATATAATAGTAAAACAAAAAACGCAGGGAATATAAAAATAAATAAATACGCCTTTTCTCGAAATACAATTCTAAGTCTATTAGCTTTTTTTGTTCTTATCTTTTTAGTGTTTTTAAATTTTGACGATGATGGTGGTGATCATTATATATTTATCTTTAATACTATAATTGTTTGTATAACCAGTTTTGTCTTATTGTCAGAATCTCGATTTTTTGAGAATTCCTGGTTGGCGGATAAGTATGAAACTTCAAAAACTAAAAGTAGCTCTATTTCTATAAAAGAAATCAAGACATACCTCAAAAAAGAAGAATACTACTTATCAAAATCTGCTTCTTTAAAAGACTTGGCAAAAGCCTTAAATTCTAACACTAATCATATTTCTCAAATCATAAATACAGATACCAATCTAAATTTCAATGATTTTATAAATCAATATCGAATTGAGGAATCAAAAAAAAGGCTTTTGGATAAGAAATATAATCACTTAACTATAGAAGCAATCGGAAACTCTGTAGGTTTCAGATCTAAAGCGACATTCTATACTGCATTTAAGAAATATGTAGCACTATCGCCAAGGGCATATGTAAAACATCAAAAATCGATCAATTAGCTTTTTAAAATGTCTAGAATTATAATTCTAGACGTAATACTAATTATTCTACACCTGATTACAAGCAAAATACTTCATTTTTGGCAAAACAATTTTTTAGTATTATGGAGAGAAATATTCGCCGTTACGATCTTGATTGGTTGCGAGTAATTGTATTTGGATTACTTATTTTTTATCATGTAGGGATGTTTTTTGTTCCTTGGGGTTTTCATATTAAGAACAATATAATTTATGATTGGCTGCGTTGGCCTATGCTTTTTTTAAATCAATGGCGCTTACCTATTCTATTTGTCATATCTGGTATAGGAAGCTATTATGCTATTTCATCCCGGGATTTATGGCAATTCAATATAGAGCGTTTCAAAAGGTTGGCAATTCCGTTATTCTTTGGGATGATGTTTATAGTCCCTCCACAAGTCTATTTTGAACGTTTATCAAACGGTGAATTTTCTGGTTCGCTAATTAACTATTTTACTACCATAGCCTATACAGGAGTTTATCCTGAAGGGAATATCAGCTGGCATCATCTTTGGTTTTTACCCTACCTTTTGATATTCTCAATAATACTTTCTCCTATATTCATTTACTTAAAAAGAAAGCCTACAAAATTTATTAATTGGACTAAAAGACAAATTCAGAAAACCTATGGGCTATATCTCTTTATTGTACCTTTATATCTAACAGAAGCATTCATCGAACCCTTTTTTCCTATTACCCATGCATTAATTGATGATTGGTTCAATTTTATTAATTCTCTTATTTTGTTCTTCTATGGATTTCTCCTAATTACCTCAGGAGAAGAGTTATGGAAAAGTATGGATAGAATAAAACCCAAAGCACTGGTTATTGGAATTGTTTCCTTTTGTATTCAATTGTTCATCTGGCTACAGCTTGAAGATAATGTATATGTTCATTTTTCTGAAGCACTTATCAAAGTAATCAATTTATGGTCATGGATTTTGGTAATATTTGGATACGGAGCAAAGTTTTTAAACAAGAAAAGTACACAATTAACCTATTGTAATCGAGCAGTATATCCTTTTTATATTTTACATCAAACCATTACTATCGCTATAGGGTATTATATAATGAATTTGGACTGGGGATTCATGCCTAAATTTATAGTATTAGTTTTAGGTACATTTATGGGAAGTTGGATGATCTATCATTTCATTATCTTAAGAATCTCATTTTTACATCCATTTTTTGGGCTAAAAAAGCCCTATAATTAAGAAGTTAGCTTCTTAATTATAGGGCTTTTTATATAACTTTCAGATAATATCTGTACTATTCTACATTGAGCACCTCTTCTATTTGAGGGGCGTACTTTTTAATAGTCATCTCTACGCCAGATTTAAGAGTCATTTGATTTACACTACACCCTACACATGCTCCTTCTAACTGCACTTTGACCACTTTATCATCCTCTATAGAAATTAAAGAAATATTTCCTCCATCACTTTCCAAAAAAGGTCTTATTTCATCCAGTGCCTTTTCTACATTAATTTTTAATTCTTCAGAAGTCATTTTCTATTTTTTTACGACAGAGCAGCCTGCCATTGTTGTTATTTTAATTGCTTCAGTCGGTGGTAGGCTATCATTTCTATTTACCACTTCCTGAACTACATTCTTGGTTATTTCTTCAAATGCTTTTTCTATAGGAGTTGCCGTTTGTAGTGCCGCAGGTCTACCTGCATCTCCAGCTTCACGTATGCTTTGCACTAACGGGATCTCTCCTAAGAACGGAACATCCAAATCTTCTGCAAGATATTTAGCCCCTTCTTTCCCAAAGATATAATATTTATTATTAGGAAGTTCTTCAGGTGTAAAATAAGCCATATTTTCTATTATTCCCAAAACAGGAACATTAATACTCTCTTGCTGAAACATTGCAACTCCTTTTCTTGCATCAGCCAATGCTACATTTTGTGGTGTACTTACTACCACTGCTCCTGTTATAGGTAGTGATTGCATTATAGAAAGATGGATATCTCCTGTTCCTGGAGGTAAATCAATTAGCATAAAATCTAGTTCTCCCCAGGCACCATCAAAAATCATCTGATTTAATGCTTTTGCAGCCATTGGTCCTCTCCAAACTACTGCCTGATTAGGTTGTGTAAAAAAGCCTATAGACAAAATCTTAACCCCATAATTCTCTATGGGTTTCATTTTTGATTTCCCATCTTCTTTTACAGAAAGAGGGCGTTCTCGTTCTACATCAAACATAATAGGGGTTGATGGACCATAAATATCTGCATCTAATAATCCAACTTTGAATCCCATTTTGGCAAGTGTTACCGCAAGATTAGATGTTACTGTTGATTTACCAACACCACCTTTACCAGAAGCAACTGCTATAATATTAGTAATTCCAGGAATTGGCTTTCCTTTAATCTCATTTGTTTCGGGCTGAGCGGCAGGTGCTTCAACTTTTACATTTACCTTTATTTTAGCCTTTTCATATACCTTTTCATGAATTACTTTCATCACATCTACCTCTGCACGTTTGCGAATATGCAGTGCAGGAGTCGTCAATACCAAATCAACAACGACTTCATCTCCAAAAGTAATTACGTTTTTTACCGCACCACTCTCTACCATATTCTTTCCTTCACCAGCTACGGTAATGCTTTCTAATGCTTTTAAGATCTCTGATTTCTCTAACTTCATGGGTGTTTTTCCTTTTTCTGACTAATTCATCAAATAAATTGATGTTAACGACAAAGATAGGTCGAAAAGTTAAGATTATGAAGCCTATAAATTGAAATGATTTATAACGTTATTGTTATTTATGATATGGTAATATTTGTAAATTTCTCAAAAATTAGGATAAATCATAATTCTTTCATAGGATCCCAAAATAATTTATCAAAATCCATAATCTGATTATCAACCACTTCTACCCCCTCGTTTTCTAATAATTGTTGCATGAGATTGGTTCCTTGAAAATGATGTTTACCGGTAAGAATTCCTTTTCTATTTACTACACGATGAGCTGGGACATCTTCTTTAGCTCCACTGCCATTCATTGCCCAACCTACCATTCGGGCACTACGTGCTGCACCCAAATATTTTGCTATTGCTCCATATGAGGTAACCCTACCATAAGGAATAAGTTTAGCCACTTCATATACTTTATCAAAAAAACTAATCTCAGGCTCTGCTCCAGTATTCATGTTTTGTTCTTTTAATCCCATGTATATATAATTCTTGCTAGAGTTATGGCTACCAGAACTAACATTAGGATTGCCATAAAATAGTTGGAGTATTTGGTAATAGATTCGGTCTTTTTTTCAATTTTAAGAAAAGAAAACACATAAAAATAGAGTGTTACAAACGTTCCTGCTCCTGCGGCTATTATAAAAGCAATTATTCGCCCTGCATCATACTCCATCTTACCACTAACGCTCATCCCTGCTGCAACTGCACAAAAATAAGGTATAGGCAACACATTAATTGCAGAGATCATTACTCCTTTAAAAAAACTTCTGGTATCTCTATTTCTGTAGACTTTTATCTTTGTACTCTTTTGTTTTGCTTTTGCAAAAAAATAGATTGCCATGAAAAAAAAGATCACAGCTCCGGTACGTAACAAGATATTTCGTACAAATGGATTAAAGAAAATATATTTAGCCAAAAGAATAGCTATCAAAGCCTGAAACACAACAATTACTGAAGCTCCAATTGCTACTAAAATACCATTATTCTTACCTCTTTCGAGGCAAGTTCTTGCTACAGTCATATTCACCAACCCAGGAGGAATTACTCCTACAAGTGATGCGAAAAATGTGACTAAAAATAGTTTGGTAGTTTCCAAAATTACGGTGCCAATTACATGATCCTAAACTGGATGTAAGTTATAGGTTTATTTTTTTCTAAATATTGTTTTTCATAAAAAGTTTGAATCGCTGTAACGATCTCTGGAGAGCCTTCATTATGATAAACATTATGGTTAGAATAGAGTACTGTATGACCTTCGCCATGCAATAACCCTAATGTATATCCATGCATAAATTCACTATCAGTTTTTAGATGTACCACTCCCTCAGGTTTTAAAACCTTTTTATAACGTTGTAAGAATTCTTGATTGGTTAATCTATGTTTGGTACGCTTATATTTGATCTGAGGATCAGGGAAAGTAATCCACACCTCATCTATCTCTCCTTCTTCAAAAATATGGTCAATTAACTCTATTTGGGTCCTAATAAAACCAACATTGCCTATATTATTCTCAATCGCCGTTTTTGCTCCGCGCCAAAAACGTGCTCCTTTAATATCAATACCTATAAAATTTTTGTCGGGGTATCGCTCTGCCAATCCAACGGTATATTCTCCTTTACCACAGCCCAATTCTAGAACAATAGGATTTTGGTTTTTAAAAAAATTGGCATTCCATTTTCCCTTATATCCTAACGTATTATTCAGAACATCCTCTCTTGTAGGTTCTACTACATTATGAAAGGTTTTATTTTCATTAAATCGTTTTAATTTATTCTTACTTCCCACAAATTCTACTATTTCTTTTACTTTTCTCTTTTAAATCTAAATCGACAGTAGGATAAAACCATTTATAGCGTTCTTCCGATACTATATCACTTTCTATCCTAGAAGGTTTACCTAAGAAAACCTCAAACACATATTCATAAAAAATTCTCTCTAATGATTTAACAAATACAATACCAAAATAGGATCAAGTTTCACTAAAGATAATTTTTTGGTAAAATTAAGGAAATATATGCACAAGAAAATAGGATTACTTTTATTATTAAAAATCAAATTGTCGGTCGGTATAACAAACTAAAAACTAGAACATTTTGAACAAAAAAGTACTTGTAGCTCCTCTTAACTGGGGATTAGGTCATGCGACACGATGCATCCCTATTATTAATGCATTAATAAATGAAGGTTTAGAGCCTGTTATCGCTTCTGACGGTGTTGCTTTATCATTATTAAAAAAAGAATTTCCTTTTTTACACACCAAAGAGCTTCCTTCTTACAATGTAGAGTATTCGAAAAAAGGAAGTAATTTTAAATTAAAGATGCTATTAAACAGTCCTAAAATTGCTCACGCCATTAGTGCCGAAAAAAAGGCAATAAAAAAAATTATAGAGGAAGAGGATTTTTGCGGTATTATCTCTGACAATAGAATGGGAGTACGACATAAAAGTATCCCCTCTGTATTTATTACACATCAGCTTACGGTACTTAGCGGCAAAACTACTTCTATTAGTACAAAATTACATAATAAGTATATCAAAAAATTTGATGTATGCTGGGTTCCTGATATGGCAGACGATCCTAATCTTAGTGGTGAATTAGGGCATCCAAAAAAAAACAATATTCCAGTTACTTATCTTGGTCCATTAAGTAGATTCGACCATCAAATTGTGCCCAAAAAGTATGATATTATGGTTTTACTCTCAGGTCCTGAACCTCAACGAACATTGCTAGAACAAAAGCTTTTCCAGGAGTTTGAACAAAGCGATAGAAGGATTGTATTTGTTCGGGGACTTATAGAAGATAGGCAGCAAACATACATCAAAAACAATATTACTATTCATAACTACTTAACAGGAAAAGACTTACAAGACACCATAAACAGTAGTAATCTAATTATTTCGAGATCTGGATATACTACAGTCATGGATCTTGCTAAACTAAAGAAAAAGGCATTTTTTATACCTACCCCAGGGCAGTTTGAACAAGAATATCTGGCTGAGCGCCTAACTGTCAACAAATTAGTCCCTAGTTGTAATCAAAATGAATTTACTATAACAAAATTAAGAGATTTAAATTCGTACAAAGGATTAAGTAGTTTTAGTACTGACATTGATTACGGGGAACTTTTTCACTTTTTCCAGAGTAAATGAGAATTCGCTACCCACTCGATAGTCACTTTCTACATAAATACGTTCATGGTGCGCTTCGATAATATGTTTTACAATAGCTAATCCAAGCCCAGATCCTCCTTCTTTACGCGAACCACTTTTATCCACTCTATAAAAGCGTTCAAATAATCGTGGGATATGAGCCTGAGCTATCCCTTCTCCATTATCGGTGATTCTAATAATCGTTTTATTACGGATCAAATCTTCTACACTAACCTCGGTTGTACCGTCTTCTTTTCCGTATTTTATTGAATTTACAATCAAATTAGAAAGTACTTGTTGTATTCGTTCCTTATCGGCATGAACTAGTATTGGTTCTTCATAGTTCATATCAAAAGTTAGTGCAATGTTCTTTTTAGAGGCTTTCATTTCGTACAAATCAAATACGCTTTGTACAAGTTCGACAATATCAAAATTGGTATAATTTAGATTAAGATCTCCTGTTTCTAGCTTGGTGATCATATCCAGATCATTAACAATATAGATCAAGCGCTCAACACCTTTGTTTGCTCTATTTAAATACTTATCCAAAATAGCTGGATCATTCATAGCCCCATCCAAAAGAGTTAGAACATATCCTTGAACAGTAAACAACGGAGTTTTAAGTTCATGTGATACATTACCCATAAACTCTTTACGATACGCTTCTCTGATTTTTAAGGTTTCAATTTCTGTCTTTCTTTGCTTTGCAAACTTTTCTACTTCTTTGATCAAGGTTTTCATATCTGTTGTAACAGGACTGTCCTCGATGGTATCGACTTCTAACATTTCGATATCATCATAGATTTTTCGTACCCTCCTGTAGATAAATTTTTCAACCCGATATTGAATAATTACAAAGCATGCTGTATAACAAACAACTATGAAACCTATCATATATAATAGGTTAAACAATGACTGGAAATACAAAAAAACGCTCATTACGAGCGTTAATAATGCGGTTATATATAAAGACGATAGATATGCAAATCTATACGACTTCCTAAAGTTTTCTGCCATCTAAACTACAAACTTATATCCTACTCCTTTAATAGTCTTGAAACTGTCATCACCGATCTTTTCTCTCAATTTTCTTATATGAACATCAATAGTACGACCTCCTACAATAACTTCATTACCCCAAACCTTATCAAGTATATCTTCTCGTTTAAAAACCTTACCTGGTTTTGAGGCTAATAAAGATAATAATTCAAACTCTTTTCTTGGTAATACGATTTCTTTTTTATCTTTTACGATCTTATATTCATCTCTGTTAATTACCAAATTACCAATCTTGACGACGTTGTCTGCAGATTCTTCCTCCTTAATTCTTCGTAAAAGTGCTTTTACTTTACTTACCAAAACTTTTGGTCGAATTGGTTTTGTAATATAATCATCTGCACCAGCATCAAACCCTGCTACCTGAGAATAATCCTCACCCCGAGCAGTAAGAAACGTAATTATTGTATGTTGTAAATCTGGTATTTTCCGTATTTGTTCACATGCTTCGATACCATCCATCTCTGGCATCATCACATCCAGAATAATTAAATGTGGTTTTTTCTTTTTTGCAAGCTTTACAGCTTCAACACCGTTTTCTGCAGTAGTAACACTATACCCTTCTGCGGTAAGATTATATCCAACAATTTCTAAAATGTCAGGTTCATCATCTACTAATAATATTGTAATATCTTTTTTATTCATTGTATTATAGCATTATATCACATCAGAGGTAAATATACCACTTAATACCAAGTATACATACTCCTAGGCACTTGGTAACAATAAACTAACATTAAAAGTAAGAGCAGGTAACATTTACTTAACACAGTAAATTTACACTTCTAAACAGAAGATAAATAAACAAAAAAAAAGCTAAATGTTTACTATTTAGCCTTTTTGTGATTTTAAAAAATAGAATTATTATTTATGTTCTCTATACGTCTCTAACAAGTTCATTGTAGCGGTTATCAGATCTTTAGTTTCTAACAATAATCCAAAATATAAAGTGGTATTTTTAGGACTATTCTCTTCTGTTCTTGTTCTGGCAACCTGTTTGTCTATTTTATGACTTACTTTGTTAAAAAGCTCTTGTTTTTCACTAATAATTGTATCAATATGATCAAAATCTCTTTCGCTAAACGATTTTTTAATTTGACCAAAAAAACCATTTAATTGCTCTTCTATTTCTTTTAGATCTTTGATTTGATTAAATCTAAGTTTTTTATGATTGTTGTTTACATGCTTATGACTCGCTTTAGCAATATATTCTAGAGACTGAGACATATCTTGCAGGTACCCTAATATATTAATATAAAAGTTACTGGCTCCCACACTAGATTCATCTAGATTTTTGATAAAGTAGAAAATATTATCTCTTAAATCTTCAACTTCCTCATCTAATTTAGCAATTCCTTTTTTACTTTTCTTTAAAGCTATCAGGTCATATTTTACAAGACTATCAATGGTACTTGTGAAGATTTTATTCCCTCTGTTTACAAAGGATTTTATATTATCTGCACTCTCTTCGATAACCCCCTGAACAGAACTGCTTTCTGAACTTTTAAGGCTATCCTCTGCCTTCTCAGCTTTTACTCTTTTTCTATAGTTTATAGTATTTCTTGCCAATAGTAATATTGCCACCAATAATAACACTGCAATCATTACTGGACCACCAAGATTAATCAAAAATGCAACTGCTGCTGCTGCGATAAAAGCACTTATTGCTGTAAAAAACCATCCACCAATTACATTTAACACTCCAGCTACTCGGTATACAGCACTTTCTGTCCCCCAAGCTCTATCTGCTAATGAAGTACCCATTGCTACCATAAACGTTACATATGTAGTAGAAAGCGGTAATCCCATTGAGGTTGCTATCGAGATTAAAACCCCCGCTACCATAAGATTTACTGCTGCTCTTACCATATCAAAAGCAGGCATCTCATATGTTTTATCCTTTGGCAATTCGATAACATTTTTTGTAAATTGCTTTTCAATAAACTCTCTCGCTGGCTTTGGTGTAATAGCATTTAGTCCTTGAGAAAGTAATACTGTTCCTCTTACCACTCCTCTTGATAAAAAGTTTGGTTTAAAACGTTCTTTAGCTTCTCCTTCTCTAGAAAGATTGATTTCGGTTTCAGCAACATATCTTGCTTTTTTAGAAAACCATAATGTAAGTACCATAACGGCTCCCGCAAGAAACAATAACAATACTGGTGTATCTACTTTTTTGGCCAAAACATCCATAGAAAATTCTGCCGCAGGAACTCCAGAAGCTACCCAAGCCTCATAAGATTGCCATCCAGCAATAGGAACTCCTATAAAATTTACCAAGTCATTTCCTGAAAATGCCAAGGCTAATCCAAATGTACCTACTATAATAATAAGTTTATAAATATTTACTTTTAGAAAACTAATGATAGCATATGATACTAAAGAGCAAAGCACAAAACCAGCTGCTACAATTTCTAAAACATAAGTTTCTAAGAGTCCTCTTAATGTTAATTTAACTGTACCCGCTCCTCCATCTATTTTAAACAGGTTTTTTTGAGCCTTGGCTAGATCTTTCACACTCTCATAAGTAGTTCCAAAGTAGTTATTAGCCCACTCTAATAATCCTTCTGGACCTCCATTATATACAACATCAACTATAGCTTTAGCATAATTCGTTCCTTTAATTCCTTTCATAAAAATGAAATACAATAATGCAGTTAATGCAATCCCGCCAAATAGGGCCCCAACCCATTTTGCTTTCTTTTGAAAATTATAGGATAGTAGTAAACGGGTTATAAATTGCACAATAGCACCTACCGAGAATGCTATCAACACAGATAACAGAATCCCACTAATAATCTTTGTTGCAGTCTTAGTATTAATATAATTTCCCAAATCAGAAAAAGTCAATCCCTGATCTGCTCCAATTTTTATTAACGCAATAGACACTGCTGCCCCCAAAAGGTTAAATACAATAGACACCGTTGTAGAAGTTGGCATCCCTAGAGTATTAAAAAAGTCTAGCAGTAGTATATCTGTAATCATAACCGCCATAAAAATGATCATGATTTCATCAAAATAGAATTCACCAGGATTAAATATTCCTTTTCGAGCGACCTCCATTAATCCACTAGAAAAAACAGCTCCTGCCGCAATACCTATACTAGCCACTATCATTATCGTTCTAAACGATACTGCCTTAGAACCAATTGCAGAGTTTAAGAAGTTAACAGCATCATTACTAACTCCTACAATAAGGTCGGCAATCGCCAATACAGCAAGTGCTACAACCATTAATAAATAAATGTTATCCATTACTTTTTTGTTTAAAGTGCAAATATTATAATCAATTCTCAGCTTAATGTTACCAAACTGTTATGTATTGGTACAACATCTAGAAATGTATATCGAATTGTAATCTATACATTAACCCGCTACCAGCTCCATTTTCTGTGGTATAACTTATATCAGATTGAACTTTTAAGCTATGTCCCACAACATACTTTGAAACTCCCAAAGTATATTGTTCTTCTAGATCTCTACCAACTATTGCATCATAATTAAGGTTGGTATATCTCCCTGCAATTTCCCAATTACTTTTAAATAAATACCCTGCCTGAAAGTTTATTGCGCTACCTACCTGAACAATATCTCCTGTCGGTGTTCCATCTTCTTCTACTGCTATCGCTTCTTCAGCTTCTCTATCAGCAAACTCTGCCATTATAGAGAAACCTTTATATTTAAACATAGCATCTACAAATATCGTTGAAATATTAGTCTCATAAAAGCCTGTACTGGTTTCCATATAAGATCCCATATTACTTCTATTTTTAACTGCATTTGCATTAAAATCATATGTTGCTCCTATACCTAACTTAGGTGTTTGTTCTCTTTTAAGATCACCTCCTTTATAATCTCCCTTACCAGAAAACTTCCCAAAAGGTAATAATTCTATTCTACCTGTATATTGGTGTCCTCCTAAGTTTCCACTAGTAACATTTCTTCCTTCACCTTGTGAAACAGCAAGAGCCTCTTTTACCAAAAACTTATCTGATAATTTGAAGTGATGCCATAATTGTACTCCTAGATCACGATCAATATTAAACCTACTGTTCAATCTTGAGCGATCTACCAACTGTAAGTTTGCAGAAGAAATTACACGTTCTCTGTTTCCAGGCAGTTTTGTTTGCCCTGCCCACAGTGTAAAGTTTTTATAAAAGTTCCATTTAATAACTGCATCAAGAATATACCTCGGTGAATTTCCTGTAAATTCTGATGCCCCTGAGATATCTCTGTTCGATAACCCTAACTCTATTTTATATTTAAGCTTTGGGCTATAAACAAAACCACCAAATTTCAGACGTGCTCTTCTTACTAAAAAATTAGTTTCTGGTTTACTGTAATTATCATCATTAATATCCCAACCGGTTGTAGAAAGTAGTTGAAATCTTGTTGCAAATTTCATGCTCCAAGAACTATCCTTAGCAATTACATTTAGAATTCCTTTCCCAAACTTGGTCTCGGTAGTTTCTTGCGCATTTAAAGAACAAAACGTTAATAAAATTAACGTTGTGAAGGTAATTTTTAAATTCATAAGTTCAATACTAGTTTTTGTCGCTGCAAAGAACTTGTGTTAATGTTAAGTTAGTGTTAACTTAATGTTTTTTAATAATTATATTAAAAAACAATTTTTACGTATCTATGTAAAAGCAAAAAAGGCTAACCGAAAATCGGTTAGCCCAGTATTTCAAAAATCTAAGTCGACAAAAACTAATATGATTTTTTGAACTACAAATTTGTCATATTGACTCGTCAAAAATATTTTATTTGGCGAGTCTTTATGTTACTAAAACTTTAAGCTATCGTTAAAAATATTTTTAAACAATAGCTAATAAATATCCTAAAATAGAGCCTCCAAGCACTACCCACATTGCATTTACTTTTTTAATCGCAAAAACAACTATAACACTCAACACAGCTATGCATATCGATTTCCAATCGATTAGTGCATCAATACTCATTACATATAATACAGACAACATAATCGCCACAGCTGCTATATTAACCGAATCCAAAAAGTAGCTTAACAACTTGGACTTTCTCATTTTGGGAACTAGTGGATTAAGAAGTAGTACAAAAAGAAAAGAAGGAATAAAAATCCCTAAAGTAGCAGCTACTGCTCCCCAGAAACCAGCCAATTGATAACCTATAAAGGTAGCTGTAGACAAAACAGGTCCCGGAGTAAATTGCCCAACCGCGATAGCATCTATTAATTCTGATCTTGTTAACCAGCCATTTGTTACCAGCTCTGCATCCAAATACGCAAACAAAACGTAACCGCTACCATATAATATAGCACCTACTTTGGCAAATGTCCAAAATACCTTAAAAGAAGAAATTTTAACAAAACTAGCGACGGACAACTTAAACATAAAAAAAGGTGCGATAGACTGAGAAGTTATATTAATTTTAGATTTAGAATAAAAATACAGCGCTCCCAATACACCTGCACATAGTAATGCTACAATCTCATTTACTCCCAGGAGGCTAACCACTAATACCAATACTCCAATAACACCAATTTCAACACTCTTTAATGCTTTTTTTCCTAGTTTTAAAATTGCCGAAGCAATAATTGCCAATACAGCCGGCTTTATTCCCAAAATAAAAGGAGCAACCTCGGGTAACTGTCCATAGGCAGTATAAAACCACGCTAAAACACCAGTTATCAATACTGCAGGAAAAACAAAACAGGCGCCTGCTACAAATAAACCAGCAATTCCTGCTCGCTCATGACCACAATGCATTGTCATTTCGGTAGAATTAGGACCAGGAATCAAATTCGTAGCCCCTATAAGATCCAAAAAATGTTGTCGATCAATCCATTTCCTTTTATCAACTACCTCCTCTTCCATCATAGCGATATGTGCTGCTGGTCCTCCAAAAGCAAAAAGACCTAGTCTAAAAAAAACGATAGCCACCTCAATAAGTTTTTTTTTCTTGCTCATACAAATAGTTTTGTGTTGAAATTAGGACGAAAAATAGATCCTCAAAAATATAAATATAATGACAACATATAGTGACGGATAGGTAATCATATGATTCTGATCGACCATTAAACAGCATAATCACCCAAATCACAAACGCCTTAAAATCATACTATTATTGTTTCAATGTTAATTTAATGTTACGTAAATGTTGTTTAAATGTAAAATAAGTAGTACTTTTATAACATAAGTCGACATCCCAAATAATTATTAAAAGAAAAGAAATATGAAAAATGTAATGATTGCTATAGCCATTTTGTTTTCGGCGACTATGATGGCTCAGGATGTAAAACCTACTTTTGAAAAACAAGGTGACCGTATAAAAGGTACATTTTATTTTGAGGATGGAACAGTAAGACAACAAGGTTTCTATAATAACGAAGGTGTACTTCATGGAGAATGGAAATCATATGATATGACAGGAAAGAAAATTGCCATGGGACGATACAATAATGGTATAAAAACTGGAAAGTGGTTTTTCTGGAATGCTGATAAATTGTCTGAAGTAAATTATGACAAAAATCAAATTGCTGATGTTACCACCTGGTCTGGAAAAGACAATGTGGTCGTCAATTATAAAAACTAAATACTATTAAAAAAATAGATAAAAATTAGCTTCCGGTCGGGGAGCTTTTTTTGTTTAGAGTCTTTTCAAAAAACACCGATCTCTTATCCTTAATTTGACTTTTGTTACTTATATACTTTTAATATTACTTTTACATTATACACTTCACCCAAGTTTTCTTAACAAAAAAACTCATCTACAAAAAGAACAAACATTAATCACGCACACCCTTTATCACCAAAGGCTTACTGGCACGAATAACACTTTATTAATATTAAGAAAACATCTTAAAAACAAGGGTGGATAACAATTTTCTAACATTAAAATGATACATAATTAATTTTTGAGTAACATCAAATTAACACTCTCTATCGTTCTTTGCCCGGAATTTCAGAACAAGATAAATGAGAAAAATTGTTACACTTTTTGCGCTACTTTTTGTAGGAATACTCTTCGCGCAAGAAACCGGTTCAGTTACCGGAACACTGTTAGACAAGGAATCTAACAACCAGCCCCTTCCTTTTGCTAATGTATTAATCAAAGGAACCACAAAAGGAACAATAACTGATTTTGATGGGATATATAGTATCGAAAATCTAGAACCTGGTACATACACTGTAGAATTTAGTTTTGTAGGATATGAAACCCTAGAGATTAAAGATGTAGTCGTTAAACCAAATGAAGCCACAACTGTTAATACTTCTATTGGAGCTAGTGCCGCAGCATTAGACGAAGTAATAATCAAAACCACCACCAAAAAAGAATCGGAAGCTGCAATCCTATTAGAGCAAAAAAATGCAGTCACTATACAACAAAAGATAGGCGCACAAGAGCTTTCTAAAAAAGGAGTTAGTGATGTAGCAACTGGATTAACAAAAGCTACCGGTATTTCTAAACAAAGTGACAAGCTTTATGTTCGTGGATTAGGTGACAGGTACAACAATGCATATCTAAATGGATTGCCTATCCCTTCATTAAATCCAAAATTAAAACTTATTGACCTAGGTATTTTCCCTACAGATATCGTAGAGAACTTAGGAATTTACAAAACCTATTCGCCTGATATATATGGTGATTTTGCGGGAGCAAGTGTTAATATCGACACAAAAGATCGCCCGGGGAAAGGGTTTCTAGAAGTTGGATTTACCTCTGGAGTTAACACCAACGCTGTGGGGAATGATTTTTTCTTACTAAACGGAGGAAAATATGATGAATGGGGCTTAGATGATGGATCTAGAAGAGTACCTATCTTTTTGGATATTCCAAACTATAATTATGTAAGTACACAGATCGATTACTACCCCTTTGATACTTCTTTTAATCCAGTAAAAAGATCTAATGCTCCAGATGGTGGTGCCAGTATCACAGGTGGAAAAACATTTACTATTGGAGATAATCAAAAATTAGATGTCTTGGCAACAGCATCTTTTAGTCAAAATCACAAGACTGCATTAGATGGTCAGGAAGCTTCATTTAATGCTCAGGGTGGAGTTATTTCAAACTTTGAAAACACAGATAGATACCAGTACAATACCAATACAACCTTATTAGGGAGCATTGGATATCGATGGAACAGCAATAACAAAATTCTAGCTACCTCTTTATTTGTAAATGACACCCAGGATGAACTTAGAGAGTTTATTGGGTTTGGTAGCGAGGCTACAGACGTAAGAATATTTGCTAGAAGAGGTACTTATGAACAAAACAACCTCTTTACCCAGCAGCTTACCGGAGAACACAAATTCTCTGAAGATAAGTACAAACTATCCTGGGGAGCAGCATACAACAAAGCTCAGGGCTTAATTCCGGACAGAAGGCAATTGGTGTTTACAGAAATAGATGAAAATGTCTTGGTTCTTGGAGACAGAACAAGTCCGGATTTTGCAAACAACCAACGTTTTTATCAAGAGTTAAACGAAAACGATTACTCTGCAAAACTGGATTTTGATATCAACTTTACTAAAGATGAAGATGATAATTTCAAAAACAAGTTAACATTTGGAGTAGCTGCCAGGTCAAAAGATCGTGATTTTGAAGCCAACCAGGTAAATTATAACCTTAACAATCTAAGAAACACCAATGTTGATTTTAATAATCCCGATGCTTTATTAAATGAAACTAACTTCTTAAACGGAACTTATATCGTTCTTGAAAACTTAAATACAACAAGAATATATGAAGCAGACCAATTGACTTTGGGTGGTTTTGCAAATCTACAATACGAGTTATCCTCTAAATTAACTTTTAACGGAGGGCTACGTGCAGAATTGTTTGAGCAAAACGTATCCTACAGAGAACAGCAAGATTTAGAAAATTCTCCATTTAGAAAACAGCAAATAGAAGAAACCTTTATTCTTCCAAGCATTAGCTTAAAATACAAATTAACTGAAATTTCCAACCTTCGTTTTGCTGCTAGTAAAACAGTTACTTTGCCTAAATTTACAGAAGTAGCTCCATTCCTAGATGAAGATGTTACAGAAGCCACGTTAGGAAATCCAATCCTAACTAATTCTGACAACTACAACATTGATATCAAGTGGGAGCATTTTCCTGAACAATCTGGTGAATTGATTGCAGCTACAATTTTTGGTAAATACATTAAAAACCCTATTGAACAGGTATTCGTAGCATCAGCTGCAAATGTTAATACATTTGTTAACTCTGATAACGCTATCATTTTTGGTGCCGAATTAGAGTATAAAAAGAATCTTGGTAACCTTTTTAATGTAGAAGAATCCCTTTGGAATAATCTAAACTTTGGTATCAATGCAACCTTGATGTATACTCAGGTAGAAATTGACCCAACCATCACAACATTTAATGGATCTAATATTGCTCCAACCAATCTAGAGCGACAGTTACAAGGAGCTTCTCCTTATTTAGTTAATGCAGATGTGTCGTATTCTAAAACATTTGAAAATCACAAAATAACTTCTGCCATCGATTTCAACATGTTTGGTGATCGTGTATACTCTGCCGGTGGTAATGGTGTAGGTGATATTTTCGAAAAAGGATTTGGTTTACTAAACTTTAATTTCAAAGATGAAATAGGAAAACATGTAGAAATAAGCTTGAAAGCCAAAAACCTCTTAAATCCAGCAATAAAAAGATATCAGGACCAAGAAAGCATAGGTCAGGAGTTTACCACCTATAATTTTGACAACGGTATCAACTTTAGCCTTGGGGTTACATTTAAACTTTAATAATAAACAAAAAACGCAACTAAAAATTAATCATTATATAAAGATGAAAACTAGAAATTTATTTAAGGGAATATTAATCGGTGCAGCAGCTTTACTTAGTGCATGTACTGTGCAAGAAGATAACATTGGTGACATTACTATCAATGAAGGAAATACAGGAGAAACGTCTGGAACTATAACATTGGAGGGTAAAATTACCGAAAGTCGTACATTGATCTCTAGTGAAGTATATGAATTAAAAGGAGGAGTTTCTGTAGTAGATGGAGTAACATTAACTATCGAAGCAGGGACCAGAATCGTAGCCGGAAACACTGGTGGTGTATTTGCATACTTAGCCATAGAGCAAGGAGCCAAAATTATAGCAGAAGGAACGGCTGCACAACCTATCGTATTTACTTCTAACAAATCTACACCCAACCCAGGAGATTGGGGAGGACTTCTATTAGCAGGTAAAGCGCCAATAAATAGAGGTGTTACAGCTACTACAGAAGTTGCCAACCTTACTTATGGTGGTACTGATGCTACTGACTCTTCTGGAGTACTACGCTATGTACGACTAGAATATACAGGTGGAAAAATTAACGCCGATGCAGAGTACAACGGATTATCTCTATACGGTGTTGGAAACGGAACTACTTTAGAGTACATCCAAGCTTTTAATGGTAATGATGATGGTATAGAATTTTTTGGAGGAACCGTAAATCTTAAATATGCCATAGTATCAGGTGCTGGTGATGATTCTTTTGACTGGACAGATGGATGGATAGGAAACGGACAGTTCTGGATTGCACAACAAACGACTACTGCCGGAGATAGAGGAATTGAAGCCGATAACCTAAAATCAAATAATGCAGCAGCTCCTTTTTCAAACCCAACTCTATCAAATATTACACTTATCGGCGCAGAAGATGGAGATGGAAAAAACAAAGGAATCCTTTTTAGAAGAGGTACCAAAGTGAGTATTTACAACATGATTATCAAAGGTTTTGCAAAAGGTATTGAGTTAAATGACGATCAAACATTTACAAATCTTAACAACAATGAACTTACTATTCGTAATTCGATCATAGATAATGCAAACTCTTTTGATGTTAGCGATGGAACAGCAACTGTAGATCTTTCAGATTTTGCTTCTTTCAATAACTATTCTTTGGACCCTTCGGGAACGGCTATACCTACTGGTTTTGAGATTACAGGATTTAGAGGAACTTATGAATACACTACTGCTGCTGATGGAGTAGATAATTTTGATCCATCTACTCTTGGTGCATTCTTTGATGCTGCCAACTATGCAGGAGCATTACAAGAAAGTGATACCTGGACTTCAGACTGGACACGTCAATAACAAGATCAATCTATATGTAAACGCTTAAGCCTGGTTAACCACCAGGCTTTTTTTATTGTACCCCCAAACCTAGTATTTCTACGATAGAATTAAACCCGTTTAGCTTAAAAAAAATACTTCCTGGATACTCGTTTTAGCCAATCGTATTTTACCCCTATGTTAAGATCATTTATATAGATTAGCACACATTAACCTTAGCGTAACAATTATCTAATAATTTATAAAAAGAAGATTTTTTGTAGTTACTGACTATTATTCTCTAACAAAAGCCAGTATTAATTTTCAAGTAATTGTTTTTACAAACCCACATTTTCCAAATCATTAGCACGGTTTTTCCACCATAGATCTGGCTTCAAAATTAGTTATAAAACACAACGTTTTTTTTCTTCCTATAGAAATTTCCTACATCACAATCCCTTAAACTAACCATAATGGTGGGGTAAACCCAATTACTGTAAAACCGTATTTATTTGTATCAGATTTTGAAAATATATAATGAGAAAAACATTTACAGTAATAGCACTATTTTTTATAGGTGCTATTTGTGCGCAGGAAACCGGAACAATTGCCGGGAAATTATTAGATAAAGAATCAAACAATCAACCCTTGCCTTTTGCCAATGTAATAGTACGAGGTACAACCAAGGGGTCTTCGACAGATTTTGATGGTTTATTTGAGATTACAGATGTTCCTGCGGGTACATACACCATAGAATTTAGTTTTACAGGATACCAGACAGTAGAAATTCCTAATGTAACCATAGAAGCCGACAAAGTTGCTGTAGTAAATGCAACTATGGGAGCAACAGCAGCAGCCCTAGAAGAAGTAGTTATCAAAGTGGTAACTAATCGTGAGCGAGAAGAAGCTCTTTTACTAGAGCAAAAAGAAGCAATAACTCAAAAAACTTCAATAGGAGCAGAAGAACTATCAAAAAAAGGTGTTGGAGATGTTGCTACCGCAGTCGCAAAAGTAACAGGGATTTCAAAACAAGAAGGCTCGGGTAATGTATTTGTAAGAGGTTTGGGTGATCGCTATAATGTAACTACTCTTAATGGTTTGCCTTTACCATCTAATGATCCTTCTAAGAAAAATATACAATTAGGAATTTTTAATACTGATATTGTCGAATCAATTGGCATTGACAAAACCTATGACGTTAGGAATTATGGCGATTTTGCAGGTGCAAATATTGATATTACTTCCAAAGATTATAAAGGAAGTGGATTTATGGAAATTGGTCTCGAGACAGGAGTAAATACTGTAACTACAGGCGTCGATGATTTCTTTTTAACAGATGGTCCCAATTATAGCGGATTCTACGATATAAATCCACCAGCATTTCCACTAAGTAACTATAATTTTACAACTAGCTGGGATAGAAGAAAAACTTCTTTACCGATCAATTCTGGTATTTCTATTAAAGGAGGTGATTCATTCTACGTCTTTGGAGAAAACACAAAACTAAGCCTGTTTGGTGTTGGATCTTTCAATAACAACTATGTCTATAGAGAAGGAAAATCAAGAGGAGGAGTTACGGTAAACTCAATAGCAAACAGTGATTTTGATTATTTCAATTATGCCTATAATACCAATACTACCTTGATGGGAAATGCTGGATTAAAGCATAAAAACAATACCATTAGCTACAATGTGCTTTTTCTTAATACTTCTAGCGAGCAACAAAAAGAATTTTACGGTATTATAGATATCGAGGATGATGCTTCTGAAGGAGGTGGTTTTATACAAAGAGCAGTATTCGAAAGAACCTCACTTATCACTCATCAATTATTAGGGGACCATGAAATTGCAGAGAACTTTGAAATTAATTGGGGAGGATCATACAACTTTCTTAAAAACTCAGAACCTAATCGAAGACAGGTTACTCTAGTACCCGAAGTAACTAATGAACCTGATGGTCCAAGATCATTTCGTTTGGTATCAGCAGCTTCAGATAACCACAGATTCTATTCTGAGTTAAAAGAAGAAGAAGTAGCTGGAAATCTAAAGTTCGATTACAAATTCAAGAAAAACGAAGAAGGAAAGTTTGATGGCAAGATAACTCTTGGATATAGCGGAAGAGTCAAAAATGTAGATTTTGAAGCTACACAATTCAATTTTCAGATCTTCAATACTATTCCTCAGCCTATAGTAGATATCTATGATGTAGACGGCTACTTTAATCAAGAAAATCTTAACAATGGGTTATTTAGAATAAGAACTTTTAGAGGAACCATAGATGTACCAAATGCCCTTGATCCTCAATTCTACAAAGGAGATCAGAACATACATGCTGGGTTCTTAAACTTTGAATATGCATTTTCTCCTAAATTAACAATACTAGCAGGAATAAGAGGGGAACAAATCAATCAATCAATCGAATGGTCAACTTCATTGGACCCAGAAGGGGATAGTAACGAATTAGATTCTTTTGAAATTCTACCGGCACTATCATTAAAATACGAGTTAAGTGAAAGACAAAATCTGAAATTTGCAGCCAGTAAAACATACACTCTTCCTCAGTATAAAGAAAGAGCCCCTTTCTTATTTCAGCAAGTTAATCAGGATTATTTTGGTAATGAAAATCTGTCTCTTTCTACAGATTACAATGTTGATATAAAATGGGAGTTCTTTCCAAAATCAAGCGAAATTCTTTCTGCAGGGATCTTTGGGAAATTTATCGAAAACCCAATTAACTCCATTACTATCCAATCAGCTTCAAATGATATTACCTGGGCAAATACCGGTGAAAAAGCCACTGCTTTTGGAATTGAAATAGAAGCAAGAAAAAAAATATTTGAAAACGAAATTGACAAAGAAGACACTACCTTAAAAAACACATTAACTGCTGGTATAAATGCCGCATACATGACTACTAACCAAGATCTGGATAGTGAAAAAATATTAGAAGAAGCAGGTCTAAGCTTTATCCCTACATATGAAGAAACCGGCATATCTGGAGCATCTGATCTTATTGCAAATGCAGATGTAAGCTACTATAAAGATTTTTCTAAAGACAGAAACATGCAGTTGACTCTTGCCGCCAACTATTTCTCTGATCGAATTTTTGCCTTGGGTAATTTTGGAAAAGGAAACATCGTAGAAAAAGGAGTCCCTACACTAGATTTTATTGCAAAAGCTCAATTAACTCAAAACATAACTCTGGGATTATCTGCCAAAAACTTACTGAATCCAAGTATAGAAAGATTTCAGGAATCTGTAGACGGAGAACTTAACAATGATCCAGATCTTAATTTAAATTTTCAGGAAAAAGACATTACAGTCCTGTCCTACAAAAAGGGATATGACTTAAAACTATCATTATCATATAAATTTTAAAAACAAACAATTTTTATTCACAACTATTAAAAAGCAAAAATAAAATGAGAAAAATTCTTTTTACATTCATTCTTACTGCCACTACGCTTGCAGGCATTGTATCCTGTAGTAGTGACGATGATAATCCATCAGGAGCATCATCCTGTACAGATGGAATCCAAAATGGAAACGAGACAGGTGTTGATTGCGGTGGTTCTTGTGATCCATGTGCGGCAAATGCAATTCTTAAAGGAGATATAACTGAAGATACTACACTAGACGCTTCAATAGCATACGAACTTACTGGAGCATATGTTATCAAATCAGGAACTTCTTTAACTATTCCTGCAGGAACTGTTATCAAAGCAACAGGAGGAACTTCAGCATATATCGCTGTAGAGCGTGGTGCAAAAATCTTTGTGAATGGAACATCAGCAGCACCGGTTGTAATGACATCTGGTAGTACTTCTCCTGCTCCCGGGGATTGGGGTGGATTAGTAATCTGTGGTGATGCACCTACCAACAAAGGAAACAACGTAACTTCTGAAGTTGCAGACCTTATCTATGGAGGATCTAATACTACTGATAACTCTGGTTCTGTGCGTTACTTAAGAGTTGAATATACGGGGGCAACTTTCTCCAACAGCAAAGAATTTAATGGGGTATCTCTTTTTGGAGTTGGTTCAGGAACTACTTTTGAATATGTACAATCTTTCAACGGTGGTGATGATGGTATCGAGTTTTTTGGTGGAACCGTTGATGGAGATAACCTGGTATCTATCGGTAGTGGAGATGACTCTATTGATTTTGCAGATGGATGGGCAGGAAATGGATCTAACTGGTATATCGCTGGTGGAGCCAAAGCAGGTATCGAAGGATCTAATAACGGAGATGACGGAAATGCAACTCCTGTAACTACTACAACACTTTCTAACATAACAGTAGTTGGACCTGTAACCGAAGGAGCGCTTTTCTTTAAAGAAGGAGGAGGAAACTTCACTATTACCAACCTATACACCAGTAATGTTGATCTTGGTATAAAGGTAAAAGATACTGATGCAGAAGCTGCTGTACGTATCCAAAACGGAGATTTAAAAATAACTACTATTCAGTTTGCCAATGCTCCTGCTGGACTTAAAGCTACTGATTACACTGGTACTAATCAGTCTTTCTATACAGAAGGTGTTGCTTCTGGTGCAGGAAATGGTGCTGCTTCTCCTGATTGGGCTGCTGGGTGGACCACAGGACTTGATAATAGTGGTGCTGCAGGCACAGAAAACTTAGCTGGAGAAGTTTCTGGAGATGTTACTTTAAAAGCTAATGTCGAATATTTACTAACCAGTGCATTTGTTGTTCAAAGCGGAGGTTCTTTAACCATTCCTGCCGGAACGACTATCAAAGCTACTGGTGGTACCGCTGCATACATTGCGGTAGCCAAGGGTGGTAAGATATTTATAAACGGTACCTCTTCAAACCCAGTAGTAATGACTTCTGGTAGTAATACTCCTGCTCCTGGTGATTGGGGTGGATTAGTAATCTGTGGTGATGCACCTACCAATAAAGGAAATAATGTAACTTCTGAAGTTGCAGACCTTATTTATGGGGGTTCTAATGCCACTGACAACTCTGGTTCTATACGCTATTTAAGAGTAGAATATACTGGGGCAACTTTCTCTAACAGTAAAGAATTTAACGGGGTATCTCTATTTGGTGTTGGTTCTGGTACTACTTTTGAGTATGTACAGTCTCTAAACGGTGGTGATGATGGTATCGAATTCTTTGGAGGAACTGTTACAGGAAAATACCTGGTATCTATAGGTAGTGGAGACGATTCTATTGATTTTGCTGATGGATGGGCAGGAAACGGATCTAACTGGTACATTAAAGGTGGAGCGAAAGCAGGTATCGAAGGATCTAACAATGGCGATGATGGTAATGCAACTCCTGTAACCACTACTACTCTTTCAAACATTACTGTAGTAGGACCTGTTGGCGAAGGAGCTCTTTATTTTAAAGAAGGAGGAGGAAACTTCACTATAACAAATTTCTACACTAGCGGCGTTGATCTTGGTGTAAAAGTAAAAAGCACTGATGCAGAGGCAGGTGTACGAATCGAAAACAACGACCTTTCTATCAATCCAATGCAATTTGACAGTCCTGCTGCTGGATTTGTACAAACAGATTATGCTGGAGCTAATCAAGCATTTATTACTGTTGGAAACAATACAGGTGCTGGTAATGGAGCTGCTGCTCCTGATTGGGCAAATGGCTGGACTTCTGGATTATAACCAGTAGTACATTGATACTATAAGATTTTATAGAAATATATATGTTGAAAAGAGACTGTCTGAAAAGGCAGTCTCTTTTATGTTTAGCATTTGATATAGACGTAATAGTATATAGTCGTTTGTAGTCGGCTAGATTAGCTCTGCAATGGTTGCGCAAGGTCTTGTTGCAGTGACAAAAGCATCCGCAAGCGTTGCAAAGCTAATTGTTGGTACGACAAGACCTTCCGCAAGTAATGTAAAGGCAATTGTTACAGTGTAGATTGACTCTTCAACCATTGTAAAGCTCATTATCATACCTTAGATAGCTTCTACAAGTGTTGTAGAAGGTTTCGTGCTTAATATTTTAAATAGCCGCTACCGTATCGTATAAAGAAAATCCACCTTTTACACCTTTACTTCTTTCCATTTTCCTTTTCTAAACCAGATAATTCCTATTACAGCAATTAATACCTCAGCAAAAGTAATCGCCAAAAACACACCCATCGCACCCCAATCAAAAACCAAAGCTGCCAAATAAGCAAATGGTAATTGAAACACCCAGAAACAAAAGAAATTAATAACAGTAGGTGTTTTGGTATCTCCTGCACCATTAAAAGATTGTATAATAACCATCCCATAAGCATAGAACACATATCCTGCAGCAATCACGCGCAAGCTTAGCGCTCCATATTCTATGATCAGTGCCTCATCACTAAATACCTTTATGATTGCCTCTGCAAACAACAGATAGAACACCGATACTATAAGCATAAAATAAGCATTATACTTCCCGGTTTTCCACACTGATTCTTCTGCTCTTTCTGGTTTTGAAGCTCCTAAATTCTGCCCAACCAGCGTAGCTGCAGCATTACTCATCCCCCAGGAAGGCATTAATGTAAACATCAAAACTCTAATGGCTATGGTGTATCCAGCTAGCACTTCGCTTCCGAATTCTGCCATGATTCTCATCAGAAATACCCAACTTGATGTTCCTATAATAAATTGCCCAATTCCTCCCAAAGAGACTTTGATCAGATTAAGCATTATCTCAGCCCGAAAAACAATATCCTTAAAAGCGACCTTGATTTTACTCCAACCATAAAAAAGAATTAGCAATTGAAATACCACAGCACTACCTCTACCAATTGTAGTAGCAATAGCCGCTCCCTCAACACCAAAAGCAGGAACAGGACCAAATCCAAATATAAAAATTGGATCAAGAATTATATTTAATACATTAGAAAATATCAACACGCGCATGGCTACAGATGCATCACCAGCACCCCGAAATACGGCGTTAATTAAAAACAAAAGCATGATGGTAACATTTCCTCCCAAGAGTACTTGAGTATAACCATATCCATCAGCGATAAGATCTGGTTCTGCCCCCATTAGACCCAAAATTTCTTTAGGAAAAATAATTCCGAAAATACTTATTAGGGTTGCAATAGCGATTCCTAAGAGTATAGATTGTACTGCTGTCTGTGAGGCTCCGTCTATATCTTTTTCTCCCGCTCTACGCGCAACAATAGCAGTAACTCCCATACTTAAACCAATGGCGATCGCATACACAAGCGTAAGCACTGATTCTGTTAACCCAACAGTAGCTATCGCATTAGCCCCGAGACTGGACACATAGTACGCATCTACAAGAAAAAATACAGATTCCATCATCATTTCGAGTACCATTGGTACCGAAAGCATAAAAACAGCTCTACGAATACTGCCCGAAGTAAATTCTTGTTCTTTTCCGGTTATTGCAATTTTAAAATATGAAAATAGGCGAGTAAGTTTATTTTGACTCATGATTGTAAAGAATTATAGTATGAATTAAAGGAAAATGGAAGCACTAAGAAGAAATTCTTAGCTTCTAAATCGAGGAGGTCTCTATGCGCACAATTATGTACATAATTCTTTTATAACTTCATGATGTCACAAATATGCGGCATTATTTTTGAATATCAAAACCTAAACCGAAGTCATTTTGGAGTTTTAAGAAATTCCTGAAATTGACTTTTGTAAGAAATCAAATGATAAAGGATGAACAAATATGCGCTTAAACCGTAATTGAAATATGGTGAGAACATAGATATATTGTATTACAGACAAGTACACCTACATTTTCTTACATTTTTAATTTTAATGTTGTATATTTATCATCCCAAAATAAATTTTTTGTATGAAAAAAATCTACTTGCTACTTATACTTATTGGCTTCGCATGCTTTTCCTCAACCCTAGGAGTTCAAGCACAATCCAATACTGCCGAAAGACAACAATCCAAAAATGTAAAAATTGATGGATTAAGCATATTTCCTAATCCTGCTAATGGTGATATCCTAAACATTACTTCTACCAAAAATTTAACCAAAACAGTCTCTGTTTTTACTGTATTGGGAGAAAAGGTTATGTTTAAAGTACTGATTGGAAAACAATTAAACATATCATCTTTACCACCTGCGGTTTATGTTGTTCGTATTAAAGAAGGAGATAATACAGCTACTTTAAAATTACTGCGTAATTAACTTAGGTGATACCCTGTGTTTTCTATCTAAATAATTTTAAACTGATTAAATACTCTTTATTCTGTATAATTGAACATCTGTAAACTTCAATTTTATACCTTTGTTCTGCAAATCTTGTTGAACAAATCTTATGCAGGCTGACACTATTTTTTCTATTCAAAACGATACCGATTTTGAGCGATTAGCGTTGCGTGTTTTTAACCATCAATATCACAACAATGTAATTTATCAGAGATTCTGTAACCTTTTGGGCATTACAAAAACTTCTGTAAAACATATTGATAACATACCTTACTTACCCATACAATTCTTTAAACAAGAAAAAATAGTAAGCACCCAATCTTTAATACACAAAATTTTTACCAGTAGCGGCACTACAGGTAGCATTACCAGCAAACATTATGTAAGTGATATTAGTGTCTACGAAAAAAGCTTCAGAAAAGGATTTCAGCATTTTTATGGAGACATTACAGAATACGTCGTATTGGCACTATTACCTTCTTACCTAGAAAGAGAGGGATCTTCTCTTGTATATATGGCAGAAAAATTAATTGAAGATAGTAAACATCCCAAAAGCGGATTTTATCTACATGATATTAAAAAACTGGTCAATACACTCCAACAACTAATAGCCAAAGGAGAAAAGATATTACTGCTAGGAGTTTCTTTTGCCTTATTAGATCTGGTAGAAAACTATGATTTGCAATTAAATGAAACTACTATCGTTATGGAAACAGGCGGTATGAAGGGTCGAAGAAAAGAAATCATTCGCGAAGAATTACATCAAATTCTTAAAAAAGGATTCGGTATCAATAAAATCCATAGTGAATATGGCATGACAGAGCTGTTATCACAAGGGTATTCTAAAGGTGATGGTATTTTTTACTGCCCGCCCTGGATGAAGGTTTCTATCAGAAACCCCGAAGATGCTCTTACCTTATTACCAAAAAACAAAACCGGAGGAGTAAATATTATGGATTTAGCTAATATCAATTCTTGTTCTTTTATTGCTACTCAGGATCTAGGAAAAGTATATACCGATGGTAGTTTTGAAATTATTGGTAGATTTGACCATAGCGATATCAGAGGCTGTAATTTAATGGCATTATAAACCATGGCTACAAAAAGTAAATTAGGCTGTTTTACGTTTCCCGCAATAGTATTGCTCTCTCTAATTGGGAGCAGTGTAATACAATCCTTTTTTCCGGTCTCTTTATTTACTTCCTTTATACTAGCCCTTTTATTTCTCTCCTGGCTAGTAGGAAAACTGGATGGCTATAGCCAAAAAAGGTTTCACTGGCGTTATATGACCTATAGTGGTCTTCTACTTTTATCCTTAATAGGATTACGACATATACTAGACAATATCCCACTATCTATAGAAAATCAAAAATCCGATATCTCAGAATATATTTATCGCGAGACAACAGTAGAAAATGGAGATTCTATAGTTTTATTACGCCAAAACAGACAGTGGAAAGATAACTACGGCAATACGTTTAAAGGAAAATTCTCTGTTCGTGAAAAAGACTATATCTCTTCAAAAAGAAAATATGCCAGTAGTATCCCAAGACACAAAACACAATCCTGGGGAAAGCTATATCAGTATCTGGCAACTACCGATACCCCAAAGCTTGATCTAATCCTTAAAGAATTAGCTTCAATAAAAAGCACAAACCAGCTAAATCAATTCGAATTTGCAGAGATGGTCGTTACCTTTATACAGGATATCCCATATGCTTTCGTTTTTGAAAACCAATGCCAATCTCCTGAAGCATATGAAGAGTCAATTCGGGTGATACTAGAAAAATGTACCGATTGTTGTATTGGTAATATTCCTTTTGGAATCCAGAACCCCGTTGGTTTTATGGGTAATCTAAAAGGAGATTGTGACACTCGAACCGTAATTATCTATGCCATTCTTAGCTATTTTGGATATGATGTAGCCATATTGAATAGTGATTTTTACAAGCACTCTGTTCTTGGATTACATATCCCGGCAAAAGGATTATATAAAGTACAAAACGGAAAACGATATTACATCTGGGAGACTACAAATAAACATTTTACGATTGGTACATTACCCAAAAATTTTGACAATGTAAATCATTGGCATATCGTACTCACTAACACATAACATTATGCAAACCAAACTATTAACCCTCGCCTTTATCGAAATAGCATTAGCCATTGTGGTTTCTGTACTCATTTTATACATCTCTTTTAAGATCCTGCAAAAAGTATTTTTTAAGAACATCTCTCTAAGAGAAGACAATATGGCTTTTTCTATTTTTGCCGCAGGGATTATCCTCTCTATTGGTATGATCCTTGGAGAGATTATTCCCTCTATCACCAATATGATTAGAATATCAATGTCTGGAGAAGACAGCATCTCTTTTGCAAAAATTATTCAATACTCAGGACTATACTTATTGATAGGATTTGTCTTTGCCTTAATCATCAACACTTCTGTCTTTTTACTTTTTTCGGCCTTGACCAAAGGGGTAAATGAATTTAAAGATATCCAACAAAATAATGTAGCCTCGGCAGTTGTGGTTACTGCTACCTTACTATCAATCACTTTGATTGCAAAAGATAGTATCAGTCTCTTGATAAGTGCACTAATTCCTTATCCGGAGACCACTAATTTCCTACTGTAGAAGAAATTACTACTAAAAGCATGTGAAATTTAGGTTAAAATTGTAAGGAGTCGATTTTTTATCGACCCACTACCTATAATCACAACATGCTTATAAAATGAAAAAAATCTTTGTTTTACTTTTTTTAGGGTTTGTTTTCACGACGAATTCTAATGCTCAAAAAATTGATTATAACACTGACAAAAGTTTTATAGCAGAAGGATATGACGTTACCGAGTATTTTAATAATACAGCGGTTAAAGGGAATAGTAAGTTTGTAACCACTCATGACGGAGTAAAATACAAATTTGTTAATCAGAAGAACTTAGATAAGTTTAAAAAAAGTCCCGATAAATTTGTTCCTCAATATGGAGGCTATTGCGCCTATGCGATAGCAGTAAATAGTGAAAAAGTAGATATTGACCCAAAAACTTTTGAAATAAGAGATGACAAGCTCTACCTGTTTTATAACTCCTGGGGGATAAACACACTAGACAAATGGACAAAAAAAGGTGCCGTAAAACTGCAAAAAGAAGCAGATATAAATTGGCAAAAAATAAAAGTAAAAAAGTAATGTAGTGTTATTGAGCTACATGTAATGCTAAGTTTTTTCAATAATTGATTGGTTAGTTGACAAAGCCTACGAAGAGTCCTTTCTTGTAGGCTTTGTTGTTTTATTGAATAAACAGTCCTTGCAACACGATATTAGCAAGGCACAGTCTAGATATCAAGATTGTGCTTTTACACTACTCGTATAACAAAATAATTTTTCTTACCTCGTTGTAATAAGACAAACTGATTGTTGATCAAATCATTTTCTGTTACCGAATGCCCATCGGTAACTTTTTCTTTATTCACTGATATAGAATTTTCTTTTAGTGCTCGTCTGGCTTCTCCATTAGATTTTAAGAAACCTGTTTGCTCTGCAAGAGCGCCTATGATATCCAATCCCTCAGCTATTTTGTCTTTTGTAATTTCTGCCTGCGGCACTCCATCAAACACATCTAAAAAAGTAGCCTCATCCAGATCTTTTAGATCGGCAGAAGTAGATTTCCCAAAGAGAATTGCAGATGCTTTAATTGCATTATCCAGATCTTCTTGAGAATGTACTATTACGGTAACTTCATCTGCCAGTTTTTTCTGTAAAATTCGCTGATGTGGTGCTTCTTTATGCTGTGCAACCAAAGCTTTTATCTCTTCTTCGGTCAAAAATGTGAAAATCTTAATGTATTTTTCTGCATCTTCATCACTAGTATTTAACCAATATTGGTAGAATTTATATGGTGAAGTTCGTTTAGCATCCAACCATACGTTACCTCCTTCAGACTTACCAAATT
Source organism: Aquimarina sediminis (assembly GCF_002895435.1). GTDB lineage: Bacteria > Bacteroidota > Bacteroidia > Flavobacteriales > Flavobacteriaceae > Aquimarina > Aquimarina sediminis. The sequence continues at coordinate 749,350 of NZ_POYJ01000002.1, read as the reverse complement.
TAGATCCATCTGATTTCGTGATCAACGGACAGGTTAATGCATATCCTTTTCCTCCAGCTATTCTTCTGATTAATTCTGTTCCTGTGGTGATATTACCCCACTGATCGCTTCCTCCCATCTGCAGTGTACATGTATGAGCTCTGTACAGATGTAAGAAGTCGTATCCTTGTACCAGTTGGTATGTAAATTCTGTAAATGACATTCCTTCTGATGACTCAGAAGAAATTCTATTTTTAACAGAATCCTTGGCCATCATATAGTTTACGGTAATATGTTTACCGACATCTCTGATAAACTCCAGGAACGAAAACTCTTTCATCCAATCATAGTTGTTTACCAGTACAGCAGCATTAGCAGCATCACTTTCAAAATCCAGAAATCTACTTAATTGTGATTTTATAGCCTCTTGATTATGACGCAATGTTTTTTCATCGAGTAGATTACGCTCTGCCGATTTCCCTGAAGGATCACCAATCATACCTGTTGCCCCACCTACCAAAGCAAAAGGCTTATGCCCTGCTCTTTGATAATGCGCCAACAACATAATAGGAACCAGATTACCGATATGCAATGAATCGGCAGTAGGATCAAACCCCACATAGGCAGATCTCATTTGTTCTATCAGGTATTCTTCGGTCCCAGGCATGGCATCATGCAACATCCCTCTCCAGCGTAGTTCTTCTATAAAATTTTTGGTCATCGTGCTATAATTCAATTAAGAGCAGCAAAGATAAAAATATGGATAATATCCAGCTATGAATATGTTAGAAATCCTTTGTTTTCACTTGGAATGGTTTTTCACTACTCAGCGATAAAAATACATTGGGTTTTTATAGGATACCGCTTTCACTTCGACTACGCTCAGTGACCGCTATACTATATTCTTGATTAAACTATCCTTCCCCCGAGGGCTGAGCGCAGCCGAAGCCCGGCACTATGAAAAACTCACAATACATCTGCACCTCAAGAAACCTTACCCTTCGAGAACCTCAAGGCACGAGACCCTTTAATATACGCAACATAGCCATGCTAAAAACAGAGAATAGAAATCAATTTCTGTATTATTCTCCAACAATAAGGTAACATTTTTACGTTATTTGCTATTAATATATAGAGCAATACAGTATCTCTTATGAAAAATGCGCTATCATCTTCTCTAGCTTCTTTACTATCAGTCCTGTTTTTTACAACACTATCTCACACCATGTCTGCCCAGATAGAAAAAGATACCTTATTAGCTTCTCAATATTATAAGAAAGCGGATTCGTTGCTGACTGACAAAAAATTGGATAGTTCTATTGTCTATTTTGAAAAAGCATTGCCGCTTTATAAAAAGACCAAAGCATGGGAACGAGTAGCTCGTTGTTATAATAAAACCTCGGAAGGTTTAAGACAAAAAGAGCAATATGAAGAATCCCACTTAAATGCAAAAAAAGCCTTAATCACCAGCAAAACACATTTACAAAAAAATAATATAGAAGAAGCATTTGCATATGATAATATTGGGCATTATTACTGGCATAAAAACAAAAAAGATTACAAAATAGCATTAGAATACTATCAGAAATCGTTAGCTATTAGACAAGGTTTTTTTTCTTCCAATAAGCTTTCAATCGCCCATTTAAATATTAATATTGGAAACACTTTATTTATGCAAAGAAAATATGGTGCAGCATTGTTTTATTATGAGAAATCAAGATTAATCAGAGAAAGGGAACTTGGATTAGATCACTTAGAGACACGTCACAATTATTTTCAAATTGGTCTTACACACTATAGAAAAGAACATTACAATAAAGCTTTAAACTACCTAAAAAAAGCTTTATTAAGCAAAACTAAACAACTAAATACAAATAATAGAATTACTTCAAAAACATTAAAAGTTATTGGCGATGTATATAGAAAAAAAGGAGAGTATGATATAGCTCTTACTTATTTTAAAAAATATTTATCCACTCTTATCAATATGCATGGTGAAAAACATTATACTATAACTAGTGCTCTTAATCGTATAGGCATTTGTTATAAAAACAAAGGTCAATATGATAAAGCATTATATTTTTATAAAAAGGCAATTATTAATGAAAAGAATCTTTCAGAAAAGAACAAAGAAAAATCTGACAAACAAGTATATAACAATATTGGTATAATATATAAATATAAAGGAGAATATGCCAAAGCTTTAGATTACCTAAAAAAAGCACTTCATAGTAATAAAAAAATTGGGGGGAAACAAAATCCCCATGTTGCACTTAATTACAACAATATAGGCAATGTATATCGATTAAAAAAAGATTATGATCAAGCGGTATTGCACTATCAAAAAGCATTAAACATACGTACAAAAATATACAGCACAAACAACTCTGATATAGCCTATTCTTACAATGATATTGGCAAGTTATACAAGCTCAAAAAAGAATATGATACGGCAGTGCACTACATTAATAAAGCGCTAAAAATTCGACTTCATCTATTCAAAAAAAATCATCCTGATGTAGCAGATTCTCATACTAGTTTAGGAAGTGTTTATTTCAACGACAAAGCCTATACTAACTCATTAGTACACTACCAAAAAGCACTTACAATACAATCGCAAGCATATGGAGAACATCATCCAAAAGTTGCCCTATCCTATACCAATATTGCCAATGTATATTTTTATCAAAAAGACTATACAAATAGCCTGTTGTTTTATGATAAAGCCATAAAAGCAAATACTAAATCAAAAGCTCAATATCTAGATCAAAGTATTCTACTGACTACATTGACCGGAAAAGCTAAAACATTCCAAAAGCTATATGATCAAGAAAATAACTCAAACCATCTTAGCGATGCAATCAAAACCTACCAACAGGCAGATACACTAATCAATGCTATTCGACAAACCTTTACTAATTATCAAGACAAAGTAGATTTTTCTAAACAAGCCAAAGAAACCTACCAAGGTGCTATAGGTGCTCAACTATTGCAAAAAGGTCAACAATCCTTAGAAAAAGCTTTTTACTATGCAGAAAAAAGTAAATCCAACACCCTAAAAGAGCTGCTTAACGAAGCTAATGCCAAAAACTTTACAGGTTTACCGAATAATCTGGTAACAGTAGAAAAAGAGCTAAGAATTAATAAAGCTTTTTATCAATCCAAAATCACAGAAGAATATTCAGAAAAAAAGATGGATACCTCAAAAGTCACTCTTTTCGAAAATAAACTATTTGATATCAATAGACGTCAGGATTCTTTAACTCACGTATTAGAAAAAAACTATCCAAAATACTACCTGCTTAAGTACAAAGATGATATTGCTACAGTACAAAAAATCCAACAACAATTAGATGATAACACTACAGTATTAGAATTCTTTACAGGAGATAGTATTACCTACGCTTTTACCATTTCTAAAAACAATATCGCAGTACAAGAGTTATCCACTCCAAAACTTACTGAACAAGTAGAAGAATTTCGTAAAACCATAGCTGATAAAAATACTGCTGATTTTAAACAGCAATCCCATCATTTATACAATCAATTGATTGCTCCTGCTGCCAATACATTTGTGGGAGACAACCTTATCATCATACCTGATGGCTCCTTATGGCATCTTAATTTTGAGTTACTGCTGACTCAACATGATAAATCTAATAACCCGGCACTATTATCCTATCTGCTTAGAGAATATGCTGTGACCTATGCCAATTCGGCAAATCTATTGTTTGGAGGTACTAAGCAACAAGAACAGACTGAACAATTACAAGAATGCCTCGCTTTTTCATTTTCTGATAGTACACAAACTGGAGAAACAAGGGCAATGAGCCTGGCTGCTCTCAGAGATGCAAAAGGCGACTTGCCAGGAACCCGTAAAGAAATTAGAGCCATATCTAATATTATCGATGGGCAATACTATTATGGATCACAAGCGATAGAAACCAACTTTAAGAAAAATGCCGGACAATATAACATCCTGCACCTTGCCCTACATGGGGATGTTGATAATGAAAGACCTGAGAATTCTAAACTCTATTTTACCAAAAACAAAGACACCATAGAGGATAACTTACTCTATAGCCACGAGCTATTTGCTTTGGATATCCCCGCAGAGCTTACCGTGCTTAGTGCCTGCAACACAGGAACAGGTAAAATTGCCAAGGGAGAAGGGATTATGAGTTTGGGTACTGCTTTTCAATATGCGGGTACCAAAAGCTTGCTACTCACCAGCTGGGAGGTATCTGATCAAACCACTCCAGAGCTAATGAAATACTTTTATACCAATCTCAAAGATGGGATGAGTAAAGCAAAAGCACTACAACAAGCGAAATTACAATACCTGACCACTGCAGATATCAACCGATTAGATCCTTTTTACTGGGGAGCATTTTATCTGATTGGGGATGCTGCGCCCATTCCTTTTGGGAATAACACATTACTGTATTGGATTATAGTAGTTGTGCTGTTATTATCTTTAGGAGGCTTGTTTTGGTATCGCAAGAGATTCCGAGGTCGGGTGTCGGAAGTTTAAAATGAATAATGATGTCACACTGAGCCTGTCGAAGTGCTATCGAAGTGCTTTGATGTACTTGGTACTGCAATAAAAAGTGAAAGGCTAGAAACCAGAAGTCATCTATTTAAAGTTAAACAATAATATAATACAGAACCCTTCAAATAGCCAATGAGAGGAATATCGAAACACATTCTCCTATTAAGTATTTCCATTCGTCGAAACAAAATACTCAATTCATCTATAGAGAACCCCTTTTGACCTAAGTCTTGCCGTAGTAAACATTTATTTACTATACTTTTACAATATGGTTTAAGTAGCATTATTGTTTTTTCATATAAAACATATGCATATTAGTTTTAAATATTAGTTTTCGCGATATTTTTTTACCTTAAATAATAGCGATTAATCTCAAAGCCGAAGTACACAGGGTCTGTAAATGTTGTACTTCGGCTTTAGTTTATACTCTGACGATCTAAGAATCTATACCGCTTCACTTCGGCTACGTGTTCCCTAAGTCTTGGCGAAGGATTCAGTGACTGCTACACTATGTTTTAATTGAACTATTCTCCCCTGAGGGCTGAGCGTAGCCGAAGCCCGGTGCTATGAAAACCTCATAATATACTTACACCCCAAGAAACCTTACCCTTCGAGAGCCTCAGAATGCAAAACCTATATTTTATCAATGCTCTGTGTGGGCTGAGGCACTCGAAGCCCTATCCATATCGTGCCGCTTTCACCTCGACTTACCTGTTCTAAGCTAGTCAAAGGGTTCAGTGATCACTACACTATATTTTTATTAAACTGTAGTAGATTTTTGACTGCATAATCCAGGTTTAATTTACAAAACGTATATTAATTGTTTACTTTAGCTATCGTAGAATATACATTATGATATTAGTTACAGGAGCAACAGGCTTAGTAGGCACACATCTATTGGTAAAACTTATACAAGAGAAACATCAGATTTGTGCACTATATAGAACCGAAGCCAAAAAAGAACATGCCAAAAAAGTATTTTGTTCTTATTTCCCTAAAGAACAACAACAGCTGTTTGATAGTATAAGATGGATTCATACTGATATTAATGATATCCCTGCTTTAACGGAAGCTTTTGAAGGTATAACTCAGGTATATCATTGTGCTGCTATGATTAGTTTTGACCCTTCTCACTATAAAGAATTACGAAAATCCAATATCGAAGGAACTGCCAATATTGTAAACCTTTGCCTGATCAAAAATGTAAAAAAACTCTGCTATGTGAGCTCAATTGCCACTCTTAGTGAAAGTCTTTTAAATGATCATATAGATGAGAGTGCAGAATGGAATCCTGAAGTTCCTAATTCTGTATATGCCATTACAAAATATGGTGCCGAGATGGAAGTCTGGAGAGGAGTACAAGAAGGGCTTAATGCTGTAATTGTAAATCCTGGAATTATTATCGGTTCTGGTTTTTTTGATACTGGTAGTGGATACCTGTTCAAAAAAATACATAGTGGTATGAAATATTATACCTGTGGGACATCTGGATATGTAGCTATACAAGATGTTATTAATATTATGCATCTACTCATGCAAGGTAAGTATACAAATCAACGATATATATTGGTGGGAGAGAACTTAAGCTACAAAAGTGCTTTTACTATGATTGCCCAAGCATTAGGAAAGCCTGCTCCCAAAAAGAGAATCTCTCCTTTTTTAATGAAAGTAGTCTACCACCTGCAACGTATTAGCCATTTTTTCTTTAGAACCAAACGTTCTATATTCAAATCATCGCTGCGAAGTGCTTTTTCTATAAAGTATTACAAAAATGATAAAATAAAGAAAGAGCTTATTTATAGTTTTGTTCCTATCGAAAAAAGCATCAAAGAAACTGCTACCCTTTTTTTGAAGGAGAAAGAGCATTAATCCTCTTATCCTTTGCATTTTTGATATCTTCTTTTACTTCTTCAAATTCTGGAACAGGAGTGATCTTATCTTTTTTAACCTTTAAGGTATCACCTAGTTTTTTAATAGAATCTCTTTTAGCCTTTAGAACAGAGTCTTTCTTTTTCTTTAGCTTTTCATATTTTGTTTTTTCTTTATCCAGATTTGCTTTTACACGCACAAAAATTGCCTGATACTTATCTATCTGACCAGAATACCAGGCGTTATTTTCTGCGAATACGATACTATCAACGCTATATTTTTTTAAAATAAATGATTCTGGATTGATTTTTTCAGCTTCAAAAGTAGCTTTATTCGAGGTCTTTGCTGCCTTTAAAAAAGCAATATCCGTTAGAATTTCTACCATTTGATCTTCTTCTATCAGTGTTTTAGGCATACTTGCCTGATCCACACTCTGGCAGGAAACAAAAATCAGAAATACCACAAAATACATTATACTTCTATTCATCTGTCAAAAGTTAATCGCTGTGCATGTCTCACATCATAGAACTTAAAATTCTTGTATACCAAGCTTCCGTTTACAAATGTGTGCGTGATTCTGGATTTAAACGTAGTACCTTCAAACGGAGACCACCCACATTTGTATGCTATATTATCTTTATTTACGGTCCAAGGAGCATTAAGATCTACTAATACAGCATCTGCATGGTATCCTTCTTTTATATACCCTCTTTTTTCTATCTGAAATAATATGGCTGGATTATGACACATTTTTTCAACTATCTTTTCCAGAGAGATTTTATCCTGATGATAAAACTCTAACATTGCAGGAAGTGCATGCTGTACCAATGGTCCTCCCGAGGGTGCCTTGGTGTATACATTATCTTTTTCTTCTATAGTATGCGGCGCATGATCTGTAGCAATTACATCTATTTTATCTTTTAGTAACGCCTTAAACAAGGCATCTCTGTCTTTTTCTGTCTTTACCGCAGGGTTCCATTTAATCAAGGTTCCTTTCTCCTCATAATCCTTATCAGAAAACCATAGATGATGTATACAAACTTCTGCTGTTATCTTCTTTTCTCTTAATGGAATTTTATTGGTAAACAACTTTAGCTCCTTGGCAGTAGAAAGGTGAAAAACATGTAATCTAGCCCCTGTTTTTTTAGCTAATGCAATTGCCTGAGAAGAAGATAAATAACAAGCTTCTTCACTTCTAATAATTGGATGATATTTTACAGGAATATCATCTCCATATTCTGCCACATATTTTGCTGTATTATCCTTAATGGTTTGCTCATCCTCACAATGTACTGATATCAATAAGTCAGTAGAAGAAAAGATTTTTTCTAATACCTCTGGATTATCTACAAGCATATTACCTGTAGAAGACCCTAGAAATAACTTAAGCCCTGCTACTTTTTTGGGGTCTACTTTTAGTATTTCTTCTAAGTTATCATTTGTTCCTCCAAACATAAAAGAATAGTTCGCATAACTGGTTTGTGCTGCGATTTCAAACTTTTCGTCCAGTTTTTCTATTGTGGTTGTCTGAGGAACGGTATTCGGCATTTCTATAAACGACGTAATCCCTCCTGCTATTGCAGCTTTGGACTCTGTTCCTATATTAGCCTTATGCGTCAATCCAGGTTCTCTAAAGTGTACCTGATCGTCTATAACTCCTGGCAATAAGTATTTACCTTCTGCATCAAAAATATGCACATCTGGTGATTTTGCACTTATCTGAGGCGCAATTTCTTTAAAAATACCATCTTCGATATATACGTCTCCATTAAAAATCTTCCCTTCATTAACGATATTGGCATTTTTAATAAGCACATTGTTCATGATCATATCTCGTAACGATTAAATAAGCTGTTAAATTTCATTTTTATAACTCCAAATACAGCTTCAGAAATAATTCCTTTGCTCATTTTTGAAGTCCCCTTTGTTCTATCTGTAAAGATTACAGGGATTTCTTTTATTTTATATTTCAATAAATATGCCTTAAACTTCATTTCTATCTGAAAAGCATATCCTACAAATCGAATTTTATTCAAATTTATCTTTTCTAATACCTCTCTTTTATAACAGATAAATCCGGCCGTTGTGTCATGAATATCCATTCCTGTAATAAAACGCACATATTTTGACGCTCCCCAGGACAACAATACTCTACTCATAGGCCAGTTTACGACATTTACTCCAGTAACATATCTGGATCCTATGGCTACATCTGCAGATCCTCTGGCACAAGCATTATACAGTCGTATCAAGTCATTGGGGTTATGAGAAAAATCTGCATCCATCTCAAAAATATATTCATACGACCGGTCTAATGCCCACTCAAAACCTGCAATATACGCTGTTCCTAGCCCCATTTTACCTTCTCTAACCATTAAAAAAAGGGTTTCAGGATATTTTGACTGCAACTCTTTTACCTTGGCATTGGTTCCATCAGGAGAACTATCATCAACAATAAGAATATGAAAATCGCGTTGAAGCGAAAACACATTTTTAATGATACGCTCCACATTTTCAATTTCGTTATAAGTAGGGATTATGACTAAGGCATCCACCATCAAGGCTATTTTTCACGCAAATATAACTAAATAATTACTAGCTATTTTTTTGTTTTTATCACTTAATTGATTGTAATTTTAACCCCTTAACGGCATATGGAATTTATTTTACGCGAAATAACGTCAACCAACTGGCTTACCATTCTTATAATGGTATCTGTATTTTTGCTCGTTATAGCCAAAAGAGTGAATGCGCTTCGGTTTGCTGATTTTATGATGCTTTTTAGTAATAGTAAGTACATTATTACCCATCAGAAGCTAAATAAACTCTCATCTTTATTCAATGCCATTCTTTTATTATTTCAGATTGTTTCTGTATCTCTATTCATCTATTTATGCATTAATGTCTTTGAATGGCAGGTCATTCCGAATGAGATTACACTATATTTTAAGATTGCAATCATTTATGCAGTGATTATTATTTGTAAATTACTAGTAGAAAAAATCATAGCCACTATTTTTTCAATAGACGCCGTAATTGACACCTACTTATTCTACAAGGTGTCTTATCGCAATTTCATGGCAGTCACCCTATTACCAGTAAATATCCTGTTTATTTACACATTACAACCTACAAAAATTGTTTTTATAATTTTATTGATTTTATTGATTATTCTGAATATAATTATGCTTATTTCTTTTTATAAAAAAAATGAAACTATTATTTTAAACTACTTGTTTTATTTTATTTTGTATCTTTGCGCACTTGAAATCGCACCCTATTTTATACTATACAAGCTCATTAGTTAATTAGTAGGAACCTTTACAAAAAAGAAAGAAACTATATGAAAGTGAAAACAATTTTGGTCTCACAGCCGGAGCCTAAAGTGGAAAATTCACCTTATTTTGATTTAGAAGAAAAGGAAAAAGTAAAAATCGACTTTATCCCCTTCATTCATGTAGAGGGAGTTGATGCAAAAGAAGTAAGACTACAAAAAGTGGATTTATCACAGTACACAGCTATTATTCTTACGAGTCGCAACTCTGTCGATCATTTCTTTAGGATAGCCGATGAAATGCGCTTTAAAGTACCTGATACTCTTAAGTATTTTTGTCAAAGCGAAGCTGTCGCATACTACTTACAGAAATATGTAGTATATCGAAAAAGAAAAATATATGTTGGAAAGCGTACTTTCCAGGAATTATCTCCTTTAATCAAAAAGTACAAAAACGAAAAATTCTTATTACCGTCTTCAGATAAATTAAAACCTTTAATTCCTGAAACATTAGACAGTTTAAAGGTAGAATGGAAACAAGCTGTTTTTTACAAAACAGTAGTAAGTGACCTTTCTGATTTGAGAGACGTGTTTTATGATATTTTAGTTTTCTTTAGTCCTTCTGGGATACAATCATTATTTGAGAATTTCCCTGACTTTAAACAAAATAATACCAGGATTGCTGTCTTTGGAAACTCTACCGTTAAAGCTGCAAAAGAGCATAATCTAGTGGTTAATATCCAAGCACCAACTCCAGAAACGCCATCAATGACAATGGCTCTTCAGAAATATATAAAAGAAGCAAATAAAAAATAAAACTACACAGGATTTATCTATGTAATTTGTTTTTTAAAACATTGTAATAAAAAAAAGAGTGCTAGTGTAGCACTCTTTTTTAGTATATATATCATATAGTTTCTATCTAAAAAGAATATCTCTGAGGTCCTCCTCTTCGAATTTCTTCATTAGCATAAGATTCAAATTTCTTGAAATTTTCTCTAAATGCATTTGTCAATTTAAACGCCGTAGTGTAGTATGCCTTGTCGTCATTCCAAGTTGTTCTTGGACTAAGTACACTAGTAGGAACACCAGGGCACTCTCTAGGTTGCGCAACTCCAAAAACAGAATGGATATGATAATCATCATAAGAGTACTGCCCTAACTCACCATTAAGTACTGCTTGAATCATTGCTCTAGTATATTTCAACTTGATTCGGGTTCCAACACCATATGGTCCACCGGTCCAACCTGTATTTACCAACCAAACATTTACTCCTGTTTCGTTCATTTTCTTAATTAACATCTCTGCATATTTAGCAGGATGTAATGGCATAAATGGCGCTCCAAAACACGCAGAAAACGATGGAGTAGGCTCTACAACCCCAGCTTCAGTTCCTGCCACCTTAGCTGTATATCCAGATATAAAATGATATGCTGCCTGACTTGGCGTTAATTTAGAAATCGGAGGCATCACTCCAAATGCATCTGCAGTTAAAAAGAAAATATTCTTTGGATTCTCACCAATTGAAGGCTCCTTAATATTTTCTATATGGTAAATTGGGTAACTAACCCTAGTATTTTGAGTTATCGAAGTATCTGCATAATCAACCTCTCCATCATCTCCAAAAACTACATTTTCTAGGATTGCTCCCTTTTTAATAGCTCCATATATTTCAGGTTCTTTTTCTGAAGACAGATCAATTACCTTTGCATAGCATCCTCCTTCAAAATTAAAGATCGTATTCTCTTCAGTCCATCCGTGTTCATCATCACCTATCAATTTACGATGCGGATCTGTAGATAATGTAGTTTTACCTGTACCCGAAAGCCCAAAAAAGATAGCTGTATCTCCTTCTTCTCCAACATTAGCAGAACAATGCATTGGAAGAGAGTTTTTATACACAGGCAAAATAAAATTTAATGCCGAAAAAATACCTTTTTTAATCTCTCCGGTATATCCTGTACCACCGATAAGGGCAATTTTTTTTGTGAAATTTAATATCGCAAAATTATGTTGCCTTGTACCATCCATCTCTGGATCAGCCATGAAGCCAGGTGCATTAACAATCGTCCATTCAGGATCAAAATCTTTCAACTCCTCGTTTGTTGGTCTCAAAAACATGTTATAAGCAAACATATTTGACCAAGGATATTCATTGATCACCCTTATGTTTAAACGATATTTAGGGTCTGCACAAGCATAACTATCACGAACAAATATCTCTTTTCCTGAAAGATATTTTGTTACTTTATCATACAATGCATCAAATGCATCTGGGTCAAATGGGATATTTATATCCCCCCACCACACTTTATCTTTGGTGATATCATCTTTAACAATAAAACGATCCTTTGGAGATCGACCGGTAAATTCGCCAGTATTAATTGCTAAAGTACCTGATGCTGTGATTTTTCCCTGATTTTTTTGCACTACCTCGTCTTGAAGTTCATCCGGAGATAATTGGTAACGCATGGTAGCATTCTCAATACCGTAATTCTTTAACGAAAACGTTTTCGTAGTTGGATACAGTGGTTCCATAAAAATATATATATGTTTGTTATGTACATGCAAAACTATAAATAATAATTACACTAACCGACAAAAAAATCACTTAATCTTCGCAAGCGAAATTACAAAGAAAACCCACCCCAATATCAACAACAAACCTCCTATAGGCGTAACAAAACCAATACTTGACAAAGAAACACCCAAAATTTCATCAATCACCAAAAGATATATTGACCCTGAAAAAAGGGTTATTCCCCCTACAAAAAAGTAAAAAATCCGTTTTCTTGTAACTTCTTGTAAAACAGACATATTCCCTAAAACCACACATATTATTGCATGATACATTTGATAACGCACTCCTGTAGTAAAGGAATCGATACTTTCTGAATCCACAAATTTTTCCAGCCCATGAGCTCCAAAAGCCCCTAAAAGTACTGCCAGCAATCCCATTACTGCACCTGTAATCAATATTGTTTTGTTTATAGATATTTTATTCATAATTGACTATAATAAGTATTGAATTTTAAAACTTAGACACATTTTTAAAAAAAATATAATTAATCCACTAAATTTAAGGATCTACTTTTTAAGGTATTTATTACATTCGTATCAAAGTTATCAAAATATCACAAGGTATGCGAAAGATCTTAGTTATTGGTGCAGGTAAATCCACTGCTGTTTTAATTAAATATTTTCAGGATAAATCTATTTCAGAGAATTTACACATCACCATTGGTGATATCTCTATCGAAAACGCTAACATATTAGCTAACGGTCATTCGAATACCGAAGCAATACTATTAGATGTTTTTGACAAAGACTCTAGGGTAGCAGCTATTCAAAACGCAGATATTGTCGTATCGATGTTGCCTGCTCGATTTCATATAGAAGTTGCCAAAGATTGCCTTACCTATGGCAAATGCATGGTTACCGCATCATATGTTAGCCCAGAAATGCAGGAGCTTGACGAAAAGGTTCGTGAGAAAGGTCTTGTTTTTATGAATGAAATAGGAGTAGACCCAGGAATTGATCACATGAGCGCAATGCAGGTTATCGATAAGATTAGAAACCAAGGAGGCAAAATAGTCTTGTTTGAATCTTTTACAGGAGGATTAGTAGCTCCCGAAAGTGACACTAATTTATGGAATTACAAATTTACCTGGAATCCTCGCAATGTAGTTATTGCTGGGCAAGGTGGTGCAGCAGAATTTATACAAGAAGGAACATACAAATATATCCCGTATCATAAATTATTTAGAAGAACAGAGTTTTTAGAAGTCGAAGGCTACGGTCGTTTTGAAGCCTATGCCAATCGAAATTCTCTAAAGTACCAAAGCATATATGGACTAGATAACATTTTAACTTTGTATCGCGGAACAATAAGAAGAGTAGGCTTTTCAAGAGCCTGGAATACCTTTGTACAGTTAGGCATGACGGCAGACGACTATACTCTTGAGAATTCTGAACATATGAGTTATCGGGATTTTACAAATTCTTTTTTAGCGTATTCGCCTTCTGATTCAGTGGAATTAAAGCTACGCCACTATCTTAAAATCGATCAAGACGATATTATGTGGGATAAACTTCTGGAACTGGATCTTTTTAATCCGGATAAAAAAGTAGGCATCCCTAACGCCACTCCTGCACAAATTCTCCAAAAAATATTAATGGATAACTGGACTCTTGACGAAGGAGATAAAGACATGATCGTGATGTATCATAAGTTCGGCTACGAACTTAATGGTAAGCACAAACAAATAGATGCTACAATGGTATGCATAGGAGAAGATCAAAAGTATACAGCTATGGCGAGAACCGTAGGTTTACCTGTCGCAATGGCAACCTTACGAATTCTAAATAAGCAAATCACAGGAACAGGAGTATTGATTCCAATCCAAGAAGAAATATACACCCCTATCCTTAAAGAACTAGAAGAATATGGTATTATATTCAATGAAAAAGAAAGCGAGTATCTCGGGTACAATCCTGACGGAGTAAAAGGATAGGCAAGAATATTCAACTCACCTTATTACAGGTTGAACATAAGTCTTTTACTATCTAAAAATTCAATTTATCACGAAATTTTAATTTTATCTATCATTTTCAAACCATTAATTGTACTTTTAGTTATTAATTGACATTTTTTACTCTATGAAAGGCTCAAATAATAACCTGAAAATTGATGGTATTGACAAAGAAATCCTTCGCAATCTAATGGAGGATGCACGAAGACCAATTCTTGAAATTGCCAGAAAAATTGGAATATCGGGTGCTGCAATTCACCAAAGACTTCGTAAGCTCGAAGCTTCAGGACTTATTGCCGGCTCTAAGTTTATTATTGATCCAAAAGTATTAGGCTACAAAACAATGGCTTTTGTAGGAGTACATCTAGACAAAGCAGTAAGCAATCCCAAAGCAGTAAAACAATTAAAAGACATCCCTGAGGTAATCGAATGCCATTACACTACAGGAAATTGGTCTATCTTTATTAAAATACTATGTAAAGACAATGAACACCTAATGAATGTTTTGAATAAAAACATCCAAGCTATAGAAGGTGTATCCCGAACGGAAACATTTATATCCCTAAATCAACAAATCGACAGACAGATCAAAATATAAGTAAAAAGTGGTTACTTTAAAGCTAAACACTTTAATCCGCATTATGTAGTAGCAAACCTGTTGTAGCTCGAAACTACTACAAAACAACATCTCTTTATTGTACTTTATTGCATATGAAATATTTACAACAAAGCTTCATTGCATATTACAGATTTAGGTAACCACTTCTTCTCACAAACTATACCATAACTTACTCTCTTACCACATCCGGATTAGCTACTGCAGAACATATTTTTTTACGATATGTAACTCGTATTGACATTCTATAAGGTCCATAAGTAGTAACCATAAATCCGCCAATTCTTTCATAATTTGTAATTAGATATGCCGAACTCGGTCTAGCGGCTACTGCAGCATTTTTCCATGAATTCAATCTACCTGTCATTGCATATGCAGGATAACAACAATTGTTTAAATCTACTTTTATGACACGTGTCTCTGTTATGTTCGACCACCAGCTACAATTGGAAGGAAGAGACTGTCTACGACAATTATTTAACATATCTACCATCAAATATTGATTAGGCATATCTCTACCGCTACCAGATGTAAAATCACAACCATTATTGGTTAAATTATCTGGGCAAGAAGCCCTTCCGACATAACATTCTCCACTAATTTCTTCTCCTTTTTCAGATTTCTTCGTGGTGATTTCTTCGAGCTTCTCTAGTTTCAACTCCTCATCCTGCTCACAAGAAGTCATTAAAAACGTGCCAATACACAGGATTAAAACAAAACACTTTAGTTGATTAAATGCTTTAAGATTTTTCATAATACTATAAGTTTTAAGAACCTACTCTTTTTAAAGGATTTTCGGCTAACTCCATTAATTAACTACTTATAGTACAGTGTCATATCCCTAAATCTATTACCCATAAATATTTTTAATTTACAATTACAACAGTCTTTTCCTCATTTAACATCTACACAAACTGTATAAATAAAAAAACTGCTTACAGTCTATTGTAAGCAGTTTGTTTTTTACCCTTTAAAGATTAAAGGAAACCAATACTATATATCAGTCCCTTCTTCCTCCCATGAAAATGGAGATAAAGTAAAGTAATGTTGCTAAAGACCCTAAAGCAGCAACCACATAAGTACGAGCAGCCCATTTTAAAGCATCTTTGGCTCCTGCATGTTCTTGAGCAGTAAGCATATTATTGTTTTCTAACCAAGCTAAAGCTCTATTACTTGCATCATACTCTACTGGCAACGTAATAAAAGCGAATAATGTAGTCACTGCAAACAGTATAATCCCTATTAGAAAAACCGTATTTCCGAAGATCATCCCTGATGCAGAAAGCACCAAACCTCCCATGATTACAAAATTAGAAAGCTTACTTGCTACCCCTACTGCGGGCACAATCTTAGATCGCATTGTTAACCAACTATACGCTCTGGCATGTTGCACTGCATGACCACACTCATGCGCAGCAACAGCAGCTGCAGCAGCATTACGTTGATTATACACTCCTTCACTTAAATTTACTGTTTTATTTGCAGGGTTATAGTGATCTGTAAGCATTCCTGGAGTCGAAACCACTTGCACATCACGTATTCCATTATCTTGCAACATCTTGGTTGCAATTTCTGCCCCACTCATTCCATTTTGCAAGCGTATATTAGAGTATTTCTTAAATTTACTTTTTAACTTATTACTTACAAATGAGCTCACCAAGAATATGATTCCTGCAATGACATAATATCCCATCATAACTATATACTTTTTATCTTAATTTATTGGGATATAAAATACAAAAACCTCGCCACAAAGCGAGGTTTTTGATAAAATAAACTTGAGTTAGCCAATAAATCGAGTTTAATTCAAATATTCATTTACATCTTTTAACGGAAGGTCAAAAGCTTCTGATATCGCTGGATACACTACGTCTCCGTTGATTACATTCAGTCCTTTTTTTAGCGGCTCATTTTCTGCACACGCCTTTTTCCAGCCTTTATTTGCTAATTGTACTGCATATGGCAAAGTGACATTAGTTAATGCCAAAGTTGACGTATATGGCACCGCTCCAGGCATATTCGCTACAGAATAATGCACTATATCATCAATAATATATACCGGGTCCTGGTGTGTTGTCGGCTTAGTTGTCTCAAAACAACCTCCCTGATCTACTGCTACATCAACTAGCACCGTACCCGGACGCATTTCTGAAAGCATGTCTCGGGTAATTAATTTTGGAGCTTTGGCACCTGGAATCAACACTCCTCCAATAATTAAATCAGAATCTTTTATGTGTTTTCTAATATTATATTCGTTAGAGAATTCTGTATTCACGTTAGCTGCCATCACATCATCCAAATAACGCAATCTCTTCATACTGATATCCAAGATAGTTACGTTAGCTCCCATTCCTGCTGCCATTTTTGCTGCTTGTGTACCTACAACACCACCTCCAAGCACCAGTACTTTTGCCGGCGGAACACCAGGAACACCACCCAGAAGAATTCCTCTTCCCTTTAATGGCTTTTCTAAATACTTAGCTCCTTGCTGAACCGACATTCTTCCTGCAACCTCACTCATAGGTGTTAACAGAGGTAAGCTACGATCTGGATCTTCTACGGTTTCATAAGAAACACAGACAGAACCACTAGCAATCATCGCATTAGTTAGCGCTTCACCAGAAGCAAAATGAAAGTAGGTAAATACCAATTGATCTTTTTTGATCAATGCATACTCTGGCTCAATAGGTTCTTTTACTTTAATAATCATTTCGGCAGTACTATACACCTCTTCGATTGTTGGTAAAATTTTAGCACCAGATTTGATATACTCTTCATCTTCAAAGCCACTTTGAAGACCAGCATTTTGTTGTATAAAAACAGTATGACCATGTCTAACAAGTTCCATAGTCCCAGCAGGTGTAACACCTACTCTGTTCTCGTTATTTTTGATTTCTTTGGGAACACCAATTACCATATCTATAATTTTTGTGCCGAAAATATATGTTTTCCGCAAAATACACAATTAAAAAAACTCTAAAAGTACAGAATTAACAAATTTGAAGATTTTTTGTTTTTTAACAAAAACCATAAAACATCAACTCGATATTAAGTTTTTTATTAAATTTTTATTAGTATAATCATAGTAAACCCTAAAAATCAACACTCTTCTTTTTACAGAAATTGAATGTTTTTTTATCAAAACAGTAAAACAGTAGTAAAATAACGTCAAATACCTCTAAGATCATAGAGTAAATTTAACAAATAATACATTTTTTTATACTAAAGGTTCTGAAACCTTAATAAGAAAGACGTTACCTACCCTCAATATACAAAAAACTCACTTACAACAACTTACCCTACTATATTCACAATTTTACCAGGTACTATGATCACTTTTTTAGGTTCTCGACCAGCAAGTTGCTGCTGTGTTTTTTCATGAGCCATAACTGCTACTTCTATCTCATCTTTACTTAGATCCAAAGCCAACTCCATAGTAAAACGCATTTTACCATTAAATGAAATTGGATATTGTTTGGTACTTTCTACCAAATGCTTCTCCTCAAACACAGGAAAAGCCGCTCTAGAAACAGATTCACTATACCCCAACCTTTGCCATAATTCTTCTGCAATATGTGGCGCATATGGAGAAATTAACACTATCAAAGGCTCTAGTATAGCTCTTGAAGTACATTTTTGAGCTGTTAACTCATTTACCGCAATCATAAAAGTACTTACCGATGTATTAAACGAAAAGTTCTCTATATCTTCTTCTACCTTTTTGATCGTTTTATGTAATGTTTTCAAATCTTCTTTACTAGGTTCTGTATCTGTTACATTAAACACTTCACCATTATGATATAATTTCCATAATTTCTTAAGAAAAGAGTGCACTCCGGTAATCCCTGCTGTATTCCAAGGCTTAGCTTGTTCTAACGGTCCAAGGAACATTTCATACAAACGCAATGTATCTGCCCCATATTTAATGCAAATATCATCTGGATTCACGACATTAAACCATCGTTTAGACATTTTTTCTACTTCTCTGCCCACAATGTATTTTCCATCCTCGAATTCAAACTCTGCATCATTATACTGAGGTTGCCACTTTCTTAACCCATCTACATCTAACTCATCTGAACTATTAATCAAGCTTACATCTACACGCAGTTCTTCTGTTTCAAATTGATCTTTTATTCCTTTAGAAACATATTTATTAGTTCCGGTTATTCTATAAACAATTGCACTTGTTCCTAAAATCATTCCCTGATTGATCAACTTTTTAAAAGGCTCATCAACGGTTAAATACTCTCTGTCTTTCAGGAATTTTGTCCAGAAACGAGAATATAATAGATGACCTGTTGCATGCTCATTCCCTCCTATATATAAATCTACATTTTGCCAATATTGCATAACTTTTGCAGAAGCGAATTCTGCTTCATTACCTGCATCCATATATCTAAATGGATACCAAGAGCTCCCCGCCCAGCCAGGCATCGTATTTAATTCTAAAGGAAAGACATTCGTATGATCTATTAAATCATTAGAAACGACTTTATTATTTTTGGCATCCCATGCCCAAACATCTGCACGCCCTAATGGTGGTTCACCGGTCTCTGTAGGTAAATATTTTTCTACTTCGGGTAATACTATTGGTAGATGTTCTACATTAATCATCTGCGGCATTCCATCTATATAGTATACTGGAAATGGTTCACCCCAATATCGTTGACGACTAAATACTGCATCACGCAATCTATAATTGATTTTGCCTTCTCCCTGACCTAGTTTTTCTAACTCATAAATGGCAGTTTTGGTCGCCTTTTTATAGTTTAACCCATTAAGAAAATCAGAATTTGCGATAATCGTTTTTTCTTTATCTGCAAAAGCTTCTTCAGAAATATCTACGCCTTCAAAAATATTAGTTATCTGGATATCAAAATGTTTTGCAAAATCGTAATCACGCTGATCTCCACACGGCACAGCCATTACAGCTCCGGTACCATATCCTGCTAATACATAATCTCCGATCCAGATAGGCACAGGTGCTTTGGTAAATGGGTGCTCTGCATATGCCCCCGTAAATACCCCACTAATGGTCTTTACATCTGCCATACGTTCACGCTCACTTCTCTTAGCCGTAGCTTCTATATATGCATCAACAGCCTCTTTTTGGTTAGAAGTTGTTATTTTGGCTACCAATTCATGCTCTGGAGCCAACGTCATAAATGTAGCCCCAAAAATAGTATCAGGGCGAGTTGTAAAAACCTCTATTGTTTCATCGTGTTCTTTTACATTAAACGTAACACTGGCACCAACAGATTTTCCTATCCAGTTACGCTGTGATTCTTTTAACGAATCTGTCCAATCGATAGTCTCTAATCCTTGTAGCAGGCGTTCTGCATATGCAGAGATTCGCATACTCCATTGTGTCATTTTTTTGCGAATCACAGGATACCCGCCACGTTCAGAAACTCCATTTACAATCTCATCATTAGCCAGTACAGTTCCTAATTGTGGACACCAGTTTACTTCGGTCTCTGCCAAATAGGTTAATCGATATTTTAATACAATCGATTGTTTTTCTTTTGAAGAAAAATCATTCCACTCTTTGGCAGTGAATGAGGCTATATCTTCATCACATACCGCATTTACTTTTTCATTTCCTTCTGAAGCAAAAATAGCTTCTAAGTCCTTAATAGATCTAGCCTTGTCAGCATCATTATCATACCATGAGTTGAAAAGCTCAATAAAGATCCATTGTGTCCATTTATAAAAATTAGGATCACTGGTTCTTACTTCACGGCTCCAATCAAAAGAGAATCCGATTTTATCTAATTGCTCTCGATAGCGAGCTATATTTTCTTTGGTGGTAATCGCTGGGTGTTGCCCAGTTTGGATTGCATATTGTTCTGCCGGTAATCCAAAAGAATCATACCCTTGTGGATGCAATACATTAAACCCTTTATGACGTTTATACCGTGCATAGATATCACTAGCGATATATCCTAGTGGATGCCCTACATGTAATCCTGCACCTGAAGGATATGGAAACATATCCAACACATAATACTTTTCTTTATCGCTATCATTATCAGCTTTAAAAGTTTCGTTTTTAGCCCAATAGGCTTGCCACTTTTCTTCGATAGTATTAAAATCGTAACTCATCAATCTAAAATTAAGATCGCAAATTTACTAAAACCTTCAGGATAGTGAAGCAACATCCTTAGTTAATTGTTTGCGATGATCATAAAAAGTAAAACATTTAGTTTTTTTGCTTAACAAAGTGCTACAGAAGTTCTTTATATCTTATCCATACCTTTATATCTTCTTATTTGGCATTATTTTTCCAAATCAAAATAAGGATCAACAAAGATTATATTCTAGCTTTAGCTTCCATTGGCTGTAAGCAGCTATGTATAAATGTATTTACAGGAGTTAAAACTTCTGCCTTTATCCCTTCTTTTACAATAAAACCATTAAAATTATCAAGTTCTGATGGTCTACCTTCCATAATATCACGTTGCATAGAAGCTGTAGACTCATACGGTTGTTTACCGATAAAAGTCATAATTCGATCTACAATATCTTCTGGCAACGAAACACCTTTTGCTATACCTACTTTATATATCTCGGTAGCTGTTTGCTCTAAAACGTGACGGGTTCCTTTATTTTCGTACATTTCTCCAATTGTAACTCGTGTTAGTGCTCCCAACCCACTAACCGTGGTAATAAACATAAACTTGCTCCAGATATCCACTTCGATATCTCCCGAAATGGAATTATTAAATCCAGCTTGATCAAATACTTCTTTTACTTTTTGCAAGCGGTTGGTTTTACTTTTATCAAGTTCTCCAAAAACAACATCAGGTTGGTGACCAAAATGTGAGATAACACCCGGAGCTTCTATTTTACTATAAATCCTGCACAATCCACCAAGCACATGTTTTACACCTAATACAGTACTAACTTTTTCGGCATTATCAGCTCCATTCTGTAATGGAATAACAATAGTATCTTCCTTTAAAATAGGTTTAACCAATTCTGCTGCTTCAGGAACTTGCCAAGACTTTGTACAGATTAATACCAAATCCGCTTTTTCTACTATATCAATACGATCGGTTGCCAAAAATGGATGTGTTATAAAATCCCCATTGATGCTTTTGACCTGTAGCCCTTTTTTTTGAATAGCCTCAAGATGTTTTCCTCTGGCAATCAGAGTTACTTTTTGATTAGAATTGGAGATTTTTCCTCCAAAATATCCCCCAACTCCACCAACTCCTATAATAACTATATGCATGTTTAAAATCTATTTTATGAATAAGAATCTTTTTAAGTAGACGTTATTCCTATGTAAATCAAAGTTAATTAACTATTCTTTATTATTTTTACGCACAAATCAATTAATTTATGAGCTCATCTTTTGAAAAGTACCAAAAACGACGACTAATCTCTTCTTATTTTTCTGTAGTAATTAGCATCTCATTGGTATTATTTTTATTGGGATTATTAGGTTTATTGATTTTAAACACTAAAAAAGTAGCTGATCATTTTAAAGAAAAAATTGCGCTTACTATTTATTTAAAAGACACTGCTAAAGATATAGAAATCAAACAACTTGAAAAGACACTAGCCCTTGCAGAATACACTAAATCCACTACTTATATTTCTAAAGAAGAGGCTGCTGAGGAGCATAGTAAAGATATAGGGGAGAATTTTATGGATTTTCTTGGATACAATCCTCTTCAAAATTCTATCGATGTATATCTAAAAGCTGATTTTGTAGATCAAACTAAAATTGAAGAAATAAATGCATCTATTATCAAAAAAGATTTTGTTGATGAAGTGATCTATGACAAACCTTTGATTTCATTATTAAATGATAATATCAAACGTATTAGTTTTTGGGTATTGCTAATTAGTGGAATTTTCACTTTTATTGCTGTATTACTTATTAATAGCTCGATCCGCCTGTCCGTATACTCTAAAAGGTTTATCATTAAAACCATGCAAATGGTAGGAGCAACTAAGAAATTTATTCGCAGACCTTTTGTTTGGAAAAGTGTACGTCTCGGAATGATAGGAGCAATAGTTGCTATCATTGGTGTTGGTGTTGTACTATATTATCTTGATAAAACTTTTCCAGAATTAGCTTTATTGAGTGACAAAATTCTACTTGCTATTTTATTTACAAGCGTTTTTGGAATTGGAGTACTTATCACTTGGATAAGTACGTTTTTTGCCACACAACGATTCCTGAATTTAAGAACAGATGAATTGTATTATTAACTCAAGTGGGTTTTCCTTTTCTAAGGGAAAAATGCTTTGCAGTGACCTAAAACAAAATCAGACCCTCTATTGAGGATCCGATTAAGTTAATACGATATTATATTGAGGCACTATAACCTACTTTTTCACTAATCGCTTAGTAATAACTTTCTGATTCATAACAAATTTCACCAGATATATTCCTGATGACAGATCATTCAATTCTACAGTACCATTTTCTACTTTTCCTTGAGACATTATCATTCCTGTTAGGCTATAAACTTGATATGCAGTATTCCCATCATGACCAACTACGGTAATTTTATTCTGATCTCCTTGTAATAGATTAGGGTACATATCAAACTGTTTTGGTTCAAATTGTTCCATTACAATAGCATTACTACGTGAAGAGGCTGCACCTGAAGGCGCTGCAAATACCTGAACCCAATAACTTGCAACTCTCGCTAGTCCTATTTCTGTATAACCACTATTTAAGATATTTCTTCTATGTCCACTACTGTTCATCCATGCATCATGAACTTCTTGAGGGTTACGTTGTCCTTTTGCGATATTTTCTGCCACTCTTCTCCAAGAATATCCCTGATCATTAACTCTATCAGATACACTAGACCCATTAGATCCTGTATGTGAGAAAAAGCCATTATTATTCATGTCATTGGCATGAAACTCGGCAGCCGCTGTTAATTTAGTATTAATTGTCAAAGGATGCACCCCTTCTGCTTCTCTTGCTTGATTAACTAAACTTAAAAGTTCCTGCATTTCCTGAGAAACTCCACCGCCATTGTTATCCGCCAGAGTACTTACGGTAATACTGTTTGAAAATTCAGACAAATCTCCTTGAATATTCTTAGCTCTTACAGAAAGATTATATGATGTTTCTGGTACTAAACCGGTTAGAGATGTTGTGGTCTCAATTCCCTCTATACTCTTGATGATTTCATTATTATTATAAATATCAAAAGTAGTTTGATTCGTAATTTCTCCTTGTGCTTCCCAACTTAGGCGCATTGAATTAGCTTTAATATCCGAAGCAGTCAAATTAAATGGATTTGGAGGTGGTAAGGCTTGACCAATAGTAAATACTTTGGATTCTGAGTATCTAAATGAACCTCCAGAAGCAAGCACTGTTCCGTTTAATGAAACGGTGTATGATCCTTCTCCATACCTACAGCAAATCCCATCACCATACGTGTCATCTATCACAAAAGTATAATTCCCATTTTCAAGACATACGTTTTGTGAAACACTACTCGGTGAATTTGAAGTACCTCTTCCAGATAGCATAATTTGCCCACTACCATTTTCTATTTTCCAACTGGTTTCTGATCGATATCTATCAAAGACAATGTCCACTATCACTTCAGAACAATTAACACTTAAGGGGTTCAAAATGTTAGAATTGTTTATAATTTCTGAAACATTATTTTCTCCTCCAGTATTACTAAACCTTTCCAAGGTGTTTATTTTAGGAGAATACGAATAGGCTAATGATACCCACGCAAATAAAATTAAAATGATTTTTTTCATGGTTGTTTGAGTTTATGTTAAGATTTTACGAATTTACCTCAACAAGGCATTAGGTTTTTATTATATCATACAAAAAGACGTCTTAATAGTATAAAATGTATAATCTATAGTATAAAATGTTTTTACATCCCAAAGAAGAGAACAGATAACCTTTTATCAAAAAAAGGTAATCAGAAAGAAGCAAAAAATTAAATAATTTTTAAATTTGAATTCGAACCTAAAAGCATAGTATTTCTTTTTTATCAAAAAAATCAAACCATTTTGAAGAGAAGAAAATTATATAACTAATCATTTCGTTAACAATAAAGTATTTACCTAAAATCTGCAGACCACTTTTTAGAAAAATACATCTAATAATTTTTTACCTTGGGAAAAACTGGAAAAATATATCTCTCAATTGTCTTTACGATCTTTGTGGCGTTTATGGTCGTAGTCATTCAAACCTTTAGACCTGTTCGAAATGTTCAACCAGACGATGTTATGAAAATTAGCGGTGTAGTTACTGAGGTTAAAGAAAGTTCTGGTTTTGATATTGTAATCACTCTTAAGGGTGACACGCATTACTATTATATTAACCGGGGACTCAAATACAACTTAAATTTGGAGCAATTGCGTTCAGATATTTTTAATAAATCCGTTACTTTGTATGCTATAAAAAGATGGACTATATTTACCCGAGATAAAAACATGGGACATATATCCAAGTTAATGATTGATGATCAAGTGATATTTAACGAAATTGAAAACGATGAGCACCAAAAAACAATCCAATAAAAATACTCCTCCAAAACCCGATTTTGTTTTCGGAAAAAAGAACTATGTCTTTATGGCGATTGGAATTGGTGTAATTGCTCTTGGCTTTATCCTTATGGCTGGTGGCGGAAGTGATGACCCTAATGTTTTTAATCCCGAGATTTATAACTTCAGAAGGATTAGGTTGGCACCTACAATTGTTTTGATAGGTTTTGGAATTGAAGTTTATGCCATTTTACTGAACCCTGATAAGAAGAAAAAACAGTAATTCAACATTTTATTTTACGGTAGTTATATATTTGTATCAAATTTAAGAAAATCCAATATCTTATATGGAAATTATTGATGCGATTATTTTAGGAATAGTGCAAGGTCTAACCGAATTCCTACCCGTTTCTTCCAGCGGACATCTTGAAATTGGCAAAGCTATTTTAGGTGATAATAGTGTACCTGAAGAATCTCTTCTTTTTACTGTAGTTCTTCATTTTGCAACAGCACTTAGTACAATAGTTATCTTTAGAAAAGACATCTTGGACATTATAAAAGGATTATTGAGTTTCAAAAAAAATGAAGAAACCTTCTTTTCTCTTAAGATCATTATTTCTATGATACCAGCAGTTATAGTCGGATTATTTTTTGAAGAACAATTAGAACAACTTTTTGGTAGTAATATTATGTTTGTAGGTTTTATGCTTCTTATCACGGCGGTCCTTTTGTGGTTGGCTGATAAGGCAAAAAACACCGAAAAACCAGTTAGCAGTTCTAATGCACTTGTAATTGGTATTTCACAAGCTATTGCAATGTTACCAGGGATTTCAAGAAGTGGAGCAACAATTTCTACTTCTGTTTTACTAGGTAATGACAAAACTAAAGCTGCTCGATTTTCTTTTTTAATGGTAATTCCTTTAATTTTTGGAAAAATTGCAAAAGATGTTCTTAGTGGAGATCTGTCGTTTTCATCTCAAAACAGTATTCCAATAGCACTTGGCTTTATCGCTGCTTTTGTTTCAGGGCTTTTTGCCTGTACATGGATGATTTCATTGGTAAAAAGAAGCAAATTAACTTATTTTGCCGTATATTGTACTGTTGTTGGCTTATTAGCCATCAGTTTTGGTTTTATTAAATAGCCCCACCTATAATGCTAACCGAACAAGATTATAAAGACGGTCAAATCTTATTGATTGACAAATCATTACAATGGACATCTTTCCAGGTTGTAAACAAACTTCGTTGGCTTATTCGAAAAAACTTTAATATAAAAAAGATAAAAGTTGGTCATGCAGGAACACTTGATCCCCTTGCTTCTGGGTTATTAATTATCTGTACAGGAAAATTTACTAAACGTATACAAGAATTTCAGGGTCAAATTAAAGAGTATACAGGCACTCTTAAGTTGGGAGCAACTACACCATCATACGACCTCGAGACCGAAATAGACCAAACTTTCTCTATTGGTCATATTTCTGAAGAAATGATTAAAAATGCAACTATCGATTTTATTGGAGAAATCGAACAATATCCTCCGGTTTTTTCTGCATTAAAAAAAGATGGAAAACGATTGTATGAATATGCCAGAGAAGGTGAAGCAGTAGAAATTAGACCACGAAAAATATCAATAACCGAATTCGAAATTACTAGAATTGACTTGCCAGAAGTAGATTTTAGAGTGGTCTGTGGTAAAGGAACGTATATACGATCATTGGCACATGATTTTGGAAAAAAATTAGATAGCGGGGCTCATTTAACTGGTTTAAGAAGAACTAAAATAGGTGCATTTTCTGTTGAAGATGCTATTAGTGTTGATGCTTTCGAGAGTCAGTTACAATCAAAAATTGAAGCTACATAAAATAATGTAGAATAAAATTAGTTATAGATACCTATGGAATTTATAGAAAAACATAAAGCTCTGATTATCACTTCGATGCTGATGGGAATTGTTGTTCTAAGTCTTTATAACATCAATATGATGAATAAGCAAAAGGAGCAATCTGAAATTTTGATGGAGATACCTGAAGAATTCCTTTTGGATGAAGAACAGCCTGAAGAAGAGCTAATAGCCCAAGAAGACCGACAACTCGTAGAGGGCAAAAGAACACATTCTGCATATAACGAAGATTTTGAAGATCATGATGAATTCGAGCAACGAATTAAATCTCTAACTGAAACTGAAACCGCGGCAGAAGAAAGCCAGGAACTTAAAACTGATGATAGTGAAGTAGCCCTTGATGATGAAGAGGAAAAAGAAAACGAGAAAAAAGAGAAGCCAAAATCTGAAGAAGAAGAGAGCAACAACAGAAACAGTTCTCTTACTTACAATTTAAAAAACAGAAAGGCAGTAGATCTTCCTAACCCTGTATACACTTGCAACGGAAGTGGTAAAGTAGTTGTAAAAATTGAAGTGAATCAAAATGGATATGTTATCAATACCAAAATTGATAAGAAAAACTCTACTACGCGAAACGAATGCTTATTTGACAACGCGCTTGATTATGCCCGACAAGCTCTATTTTCTCGCTCTGACATTGAAGAACAGAAAGGTTCTATTACCTATTACTTTAATTATGGATCTTAATATTACAATAAATTAAGCAGGTCTTCGGCAATATTTGCGCCCTTATCCTTATTATACCAAACCTGTAAATCCTGTTTAAAATCTGAATCTAAGCTACCATGTTTGTGTTTATATTCATTTACCATTTGAGTGGCTACTGATGGTCTGGGCCCCCAAGAGTTTATTACCTCTTTATTTTCTTTATCATAGGCAATAAGTTTGGGTATCGATTTCCCTCCATTGGTCAAAAAATTACTCATCAGCTCATCATGATCGTCTCTTAACACAATTTTTAAATCTATGCCATCATTTAGTTCTGCAAGCATATTCAAAACTGGTAGTATATGAGCTGCGTCTCCACACCATCCTTCTGTTAACACCACCCAGGTTATATTTAGATCAGCATTCGAAAAAGAATCTGCTATAGATTTACTAATTTTCAAGGTTTTATCCCATCTTTTCATCCTACGATCATTAAGCTTACTATAATTGGTTAATGCCTCTGATTGCTCATGACCTGTAGATTTTCCCTCAGCTAATAAACTACTCACCAAGTCTTTATATTCCTGATAACTATATGAGTCATTTATTCCTTCTTCGATATACTCTGATACCATTTTAACGGTTTTATTTTTCATCAATTCTATCCTTTTGTACTTTACTACTTATTAGACTATCCTAATCTATAAACCTTACAATAATCATACAAGTAATTTCCTTTTTTAAATTGTTATAAAACGCTTTTCAAGCTATTTGTTTTTTTTGATCTTTGTATAAATAAAACACTTTGCTTTTGGATTCTTTTTTATCAAAAAAAACAGGCTTTCTTTTTTTCACTTTAACACTATTTCATCTAACAATATTCTCTCAAAAAGAGAAGGTTTTTACAACTATAAAAGAAGCACTTGCTGATAAAAATCAAGTATACATATTAGATCTTTCATATAAAAGCATTTCAGAATTACCAACAGCTATCGGAGATTTCCCTAATTTACACACTCTTCTTGCTCAAGGAAATAAAATTGAATTTTTCCCTACATCAATAAAACAATTAACCAAGCTACAAGTACTGGATCTAAGTGACAATATTATCACCACATTACCAAAGTCTTTTGGCAATCTATCAAATCTAAAAAAGTGCTTTTTAAACAAAAACCGACTTACCACTTTACCAAATTCTATAAGTAATTTATCCAAATTAGAAGTACTAGAGCTTGAAGGGAATAAAATTTCAAATATTCCTAAATCAATAGGACACCTTGTAAATCTTCAGACATTACGTCTCGAATGGAATGAGTTAACTTCTCTACCCGAGACT
Source organism: Aquimarina sediminis (assembly GCF_002895435.1). GTDB lineage: Bacteria > Bacteroidota > Bacteroidia > Flavobacteriales > Flavobacteriaceae > Aquimarina > Aquimarina sediminis. The sequence goes on along the minus strand of NZ_POYJ01000002.1, from coordinate 720,149 downwards.
GTATGTTCTCTTAAAAACCTTGATTCCTTAACAGTTTTCGAGAATAAACTAGTAAAATTACCTGATTGTATTGGAACCTTAAAAAACCTATCGGTCTTAAACCTTTATCAAAACAAACTCACTTCATTACCTAGTTCTATTGGAAATTTATCTACCCTAAAAACTCTAATTCTAGATCGTAATAAACTAAAAAGCTTGCCCAACGAGATAGGAAATCTTAGCAATCTGGTTTATTTAAAAGCATACAACAATGAATTAACATCCTTACCAAATACAATAGAAGATTTAAGCTCTCTAGAGTTTTTACATCTACACCAAAACCAACTGAAACAATTACCAAATGCAATAGGTGGGTTGCATAGACTGAAAGAATTAACGCTAAGTTATAACCAATTAACCACATTACCACATAGTTTTGGCAACTTAATTGCCCTAGAAAATCTTAACCTATTTGGTAATCTAATTATACATTTACCTGAATCTTTTGGCAATCTAAAAAATCTTAAAACCCTTAATCTTAAGAAAAATAAGTTAGCATCACTACCCTCTTCTATAGGTGAGTTATCTCAACTAAAATTATTAGAACTAAACAACAACGAATTAACTGAACTCCCCCTGTCAATTGGAAAAGCTCAACAGTTAACAACGTGTTTCTTACAAGAAAACAAATTATCATCTTTACCAAAATCAATAGGTAATCTGCCTGCACTACAAACCCTAAACCTAAGTAAAAATAGGCTCTGTATTCTTCCAGATTCTATTGGTAACTTATCAGTATTAAAAGCTTTGCACCTAAGCGAAAACAACCTTACTTCTTTACCCTCGACAATTGGAAACTTAAAATCTCTGGAAAAGCTAATTCTTTCTAAAAATCAACTCACTAGCATCCCAAAATCTATAGGTGACTTGCTCAACCTCACGACCTTTTATGTTGACCAAAACAAACTTAAAAACCTGCCTTTTGATTTTTCTAATTTACGCAACCTTACATTATTAAATTTAAATAAAAATCAAATTAGCCTCTTGCCTGAAACCATTGGAAGTTTAAAAAAATTAAAAAGTCTATATCTATCCAAAAACAATTTTACCTCGCTACCAGAATCTCTACATCAACTTAACAAATTAACCACTTTATATGTAACCCGTAATTATTTATCTCTTAAGCAACGAGAACTGTTAATTCGCTATCTCCCAAAATGCAACATATTTTCGCATCCTCAAAAACAATAATTCTCGGTTATTTTTGCATCATCAAAAAAACAAAACTCCCTGAAAACAGTGAGCGTTTTTCACCAATAGCAGTGTATTATTACTTCAATTTGATTTGAATCTTTGTACTATATTCTACTCATGTTTTACAATTAAAAAAATAAGGTTTTTAGGTAATGAGTAAGAAATTAAACAATAACTTTACAATAGGGAATATTCAGAAAGATTTTTATGTGCTTTCTACAATACTACCTGTTTTTTAATACCTTTTTATGGTGTTTTCTATAGAAAAATGTTAATGTATGAGAAAGATAATTACTATAGTAATAGTACTGATAGGAAGCATAACAGCAATAGCTCAGAAGAATAAAATTTACACCTCATTACAAGAAGCTCTTGACAATCAAGAGTTAGTATACAAATTAGACCTCAGCCATTCTAAACTCACAAAACTACCTAAGGAGATCACACAGTTTCAACAACTACAATATCTCAATCTTGAAGGGAATGAAATACACACACTATCAGATGATTTAGGAAATCTAAAAAACTTACGTACACTTAATCTAAAACAAAACAAACTTGTTGATTTACCTGAATCTTTTTGTGCCCTGAAAAATATAGAAGTACTACTATTATCTGAAAATCAAATCAAAATATTACCTGATTCTTTTGGCAATCTAGAAAATTTAGGGTGGCTCTTTTTAAAAAATAATCAAATCAAAGTATTACCTGATTCTTTTGGTAAGCTTACACGTTTAAAAAAACTAGATGTAAAACATAATCAACTTACCGAACTACCCAATACTTTTAGCAACCTATCGAACCTACAAGAACTTCTTTTACAAGGAAATCAGCTATCCAGACTACCTGATACATTTGGAAATCTAAAAAAAATAGAAGCTATAAACCTATCAAATAACCAAATCGATGAATTACCTGATTCTTTTGGTGACCTAAAAAACCTGGAGTGGTTAATTTGTAAAGAGAATAAGTTAGATGATATCCCTGAAAGTTTTGGGAATCTCTCTAAATTAAAACTACTTTACCTCAACTCTAACAAAATCAGCGGACTACCAAAAACTCTTCAAAAGCTTACTTCGCTAAAAGATTTTAACATCTCAGGTAACAAACTATCAAAATCTGAAAAAGAAAAAAGCAAGCAACTCTTACCTAACTGTGCTATTAATTTTGAAAACAGTTACTATTCTTTACAAAAAGCACTGTTAAACAAAAAAAATGTAGACATCTTGTATCTATCAGAAAATGAACTAACGGAACTACCTGAATCTATTGGCGAACTTAAAAATCTTCAACAATTATACTTAATTAGCAACCAATTAAAAAAATTACCTAAATCACTTGAGAAACTTAAAAAATTAGAAACCCTTTCATTATCATTCAATAATATATCAGAATTACCTGAGTCAATAAATAAACTCAAAAGTCTAAAACAATTCCATCTGGATAACAATAAACTATCTTCATTACCAGAATCCATAAAAGACATAAAAAACTTAGAAGCATTACATTTGTCTGGCAACAACCTATCTGATGCTGAGAAAGAAAAAATCAAGAAACTACTACCCGATTGTTTGATATCTTTCTAAAAATAAGCAGTATTTTAGGGATTTGATTAGCAAAACCAAGTTTTAATTATGCAAAAACATAAATGCGGATGGTGCGTTGGCGACCCTCTATATGAAGCCTATCATGACAATGAGTGGGGTGTTCCTTTACATGACGAACAACTTTTGTTTGAGTTTTTAATACTAGAAACTTTTCAAGCTGGCTTAAGTTGGATTACTATTTTAAGAAAACGCGAAAATTTCAAAGCCGCCTTTGATAATTTTGATTACAAAATCGTTGCCAACTACAACGAAGACAAAAAACAAGAACTTCTACAAGATGCCGGCATAATTCGGAATAAACTAAAAGTAAACTCTGCAATATCCAATGCCCAAAACTTTATAAAGATTCAAGAAGAGTTTGGTAGTTTTAATAATTATATCTGGAGGTTTGTAGATGGCAAACCAATTAAGAATAACTGGTCGAATTATAAAGACTCTCCGGCTACAACAGAAATCTCAGATCTTATAAGTAAGGATTTAAAAAAAAGAGGGTTTAAGTTCGTTGGCTCTACAGTAATGTATGCCTTTATGCAAGCTACTGGTATGGTTAATGACCATGAGATTGGCTGTTTTAGATACAAAGAAGTCTAGTCAATCTCTTTTTCGTAAACTAAATTAATCTCATTTATGAACACTATATTACTTCCTAGTGATTTAATAAATAAGAAACCTATAACGACACCCCTTTTAATTGGATACAAAACAATCGCTTAGAGATTGCCAAAAAGCAATTACAAAGAGAAAACGTAAGACCTTCAGATATTTATTCTGAATATGGTTTTAGTAACCTATCAAGTTTTACTCAAGCATTTAAGAAGCGTTTTGGAATAACACCAAAACAATATCAACTTCATCAAAATTGAACTTTTAGCGACATTTTTTGAACTTCAAATTACAACCTTTACCTTTTTCAAATTGTAATTTTGCCTATATCATTAATTTATAAAACAGAGTCAATTATGAAAAAAACCACAATTATACTTTTTTTCTTTTGTTTATCATTAAGCTACGCCCAGACATTTACTTTAAAAAGCTCGGAATTAGGAGGACAAGCTACAAACAAGCAATTGTTTAAGGGATTTGGCTGTACTGGAGAAAACATATCTCCGCAGTTACGCTGGGAAAATGCTCCTAAGGAAACAAAAAGTTTTGCCATTACCATTCATGATCCAGATGCTCCTACGGGTAGTGGTTGGTGGCATTGGGTAGTTTTTAACATCCCCAATACAATAAACGAATTATCATCTGATGCAGGGAATACATCAAAAGATTTGATTTCTAAAACTGCCATTCAAAGTAAAACCGATTTTGGCACTTATGGATATGGAGGACCATGTCCACCAGAAGGGCATGGGATTCATCAATATGTTATTACTGTGTATGCTCTTAAAACAGAAAAAATAGATTTAGATAAAGATGCACCACCTGCAATGGTAGGGTATTATTTAAATTCTAATGTAATCGAAAAGTCTTCTTTGGTGTTTTACTACCAAAGATAACAGTTAATATGAACGTACTATAAAAGTACATTAAAAAAAGTCCGGAGGTTTACAACTTAATACCAAAAGCCAAATCTCCGGCATCTCCCAAACCAGGAACAATATAACTTTTATCATTTAGCTCTTTATCAACAGCTGCTATCCATAAATGAGTATTTTCTGGGAATACTTTTTTAATGTAGGCTACTCCTTGCTCAGAACCAATTACCGAAACAATATGTATCTGTTTTGGGGTCCCATATTTTTTGATAACCTCAAAGGTATTCTCCAAAGTTCTACCGGTTGCCATCATTGGATCTGCAAGAATTAATGTTTTACCTTCTAATGAGGGCGAAGCCATATACTTAACAATAATTTCGAAATCATCATTGTTTTTATGGTCTCTATATGCAGATATAAATGCATTTTCTGCAGTATCAAAATAATTTAATAATCCTTGATGCAATGGCAATCCTGCTCTCAGTATTGAGCATAACACAAGTGTTTTTTCGGGTACCGAAATCTCTTTGACTCCCAAAGGCGTTTGTACACTTTTAGTCTGACTAGCAATCGTTTTACTCAACTCATAGCTTAAGATCTCACCAATACGTTCAATATTCTTTCTAAAACGCATCGAGTCTTTTTGTATCTCTACATCTCTAAGTTCAAGAATAAACTGGTTTAAAATTGAATTTTCTAATCCTAAGTTATGAATAATCATCACTAAATAGTTATTAAGACACCAAATCCTGTGTCAATTATTTATTGTAAATACTTCAAGAATTCTTCTCTCGGAATTTCTCTGGCTCCCAGACTTGCCAAATGATCGGTGTATACCTGACAATCAATCAATTTTACTTCTTTTTCTTTTAACCACTCTACCAAAGCAATAAAACCATATTTTGAAGCATTACTCACTTTAGAGAACATACTTTCACCACAAAATATTTTTTTTTCCTTTAGCCAAATTCCATACACACCACCAACAAGTCTGTCTTCTAGAGACACTTCTACCGAAACAACATATCCCTTTTCATATAAATTCTTATATGCTTTTTGCATATCAGATGTAATCCACGTACCATCTTGTTCTGGTCGTTGGATTTCTGCGCAGTTTTTTATTACACTATCAAAATCTTGATTAAACGTTACTTCAAAATGATTTTTCTTAATAAGCTGTCGCATGCTTTTGCTTATTTTTAATTCTGACGAAAACATCACCATCCTAGGGTCAGGACTAAACCACATAATAGGTTGGTCATCACTATACCAAGGAAAAATACCACTATTATATGCCATCAATAGTCTATCTACAGAAAGATCTCCACCCACAGCTAGCAATCCATTATGATCAGCATGATTAACTGGTGGAAACTGTATAGTATCTGTTAGAATATACAAAATATGTTTGTTAATGTTTATACAACGTTAAATATCAATCAGTTGTTTGAAATTATTAAAAAAATCACAATCTTTGTTAAGACCTTTTAAGAGAAATTTTGTTCATCATTGCTTTTTTGAATTTAATTAAGAGGTTAATCTAAAACCACAATAATGAAAAGTCCGATATTTTTTTGATATCGGACTTTTTTCTTTTTTTTAATAAGTAGTTTCTTTATTCAAAACTTGCTTAAAACGGTAAATCGTCATGTTCTTCACTAGACAAATCTGTTGCAGGCTCAAAAGCATCTGCAGGTGGTGTTTGAGGAGCTGAAGCGTTATGCGCTGCAGGTTGTAAACTTTCAATCCTCCATCCTTGGATAGAATTAAAATATTTAGTTTCTCCTTGTGGGTTTACCCACTCACGACCACGCAAATTGATACTTATTTTTACATCATGTCCAACCTGAAAAGAGTTTAACAAGTCACATTTATCCTGAACGAACTCTACCATAATATGCTGTGGGTATTGCTCCTCAGTAGTAACTACAATTTCTCTCTTTCTAAAACCATTGCTTCCAAAGGTTTGTGTCTCACCGATCATCTTTACTTTACCTTGTACTTCCATCTTACTGTATTATTATTTTGCTGCTAATATGTTCCATGCGGTATCTATTTCGTCTTGATCCAGATACTGTTTTGCAAATTTATGAATTTCTATTAGGTTAGCCTGTTGAATTTTATTCTTAATATCACTATGTTTATTAACAAATTCTAAAGCATCTAGTTTTTCTGGAATATTAACTACATTTCCCAACTTGCCTAAATCATTTCCAGTAAAAATAGTACTTTTCTTTATATCTTCTGGCAAAGAGTCTACCCCCATACCTATAGCACTCAAAGGCTTAGGTACTTCAAACATACCCATATTCGCTCGGGTATACCAATTACCTCCCATACGAGCAACCTGATCTATTTTATGTTGATCTATCTTATGATCTTCATCCAATACACTCTCATTAACATGCATAAGAAGCACTTCACAAATAATAAGATTTCCTGCTCCTCCCTGATCACCCATCGGGACTACTTGATTTACTTTACATTCAAATTGAACTGGAGATTCTCCAACACGATATGCCTTAACTTTTTCTGAAGGCACCATAGAAAGTCCTGATTTTTCAAATTCATTAACTCCTTCGGGATATTCTGTACTTGACAAAGACATCTGTTGAACAATATCATAATTGACAATATTTATAACAACCTCTTTTGTTAATTTTGCATTTTCCAATGTATGCTTGGTCGTATTGTCTCTTACTCTTCTGGCTGGAGAAAAAATAAGAATAGGTGGGTTTGCACTAAATACATTAAAAAAACTAAATGGTGATAAATTAGCCACGCCATTTGCATCCATCGTACTAGCAAAAGCGATAGGTCTTGGACCAATTGCACCAAGTATTAGACCATGTAATTTTCCTGTGGTTACCTGTGACGGATCGATTGTAATCATAATTTGTTTTATATAAAGCAAAGATAACCAATCTTTGCTCTTGACCGCGATTATGTAAACTGGTTTTAGTTATCTGTTTTATAAACAATAAAATTGTTTAAAAACGTTTATATTTAGGATTAGATAATAAGCTGTATGAATTTTTCTGATGAGCGTAATTTTTCGAGCTATTTTATAATTATTGCTGTTTTGGTAATAACTGGTCTCGTTTTATGGAACACCTCTTTATTTATGAGACGCCTTAAGGATGATGAACGAACTAAGGTTCAAATATGGGCACAATCTCAAAAGGCTTTAAACAGCGAGCAATCTGATGACTATCTAGAGCTTTCTATCGTAATTGGAGCAACTAATAAATCTATTCCAATTATCATTACCGATTCTAAAGGTGAGTTTGTTAGAGATTCTTTAGGTAAGCCCGATCAGAGTTATTTTCAAAATTTATCGCAAAGCTTGATGAATAATGAAATTAAACTTAAGGCATATTTAAAAACATTAAAGTCTGAAAATGACCCCATAGAGTTAGATCTCAAAGACACCGTTCAATATATCTATTATGGGAATTCTGATATTTTAAATAAACTAAAGTATTACCCTATGACTATAGCAATCATTATCTTTTTGCTTATTGGGGTAATTTATTTCTTCTTCACAACTTCAAAAGCTAGTGAGCAAAATAAACTATGGGCAGGTATGGCCAAAGAAACTGCTCATCAAATAGGAACCCCTTTATCATCATTAGTAGGTTGGAATGAAATTCTTAAAACTGAAAATGTAAATCCAGAATATATTATAGAAATAGACAAAGATATTGAGAGGTTAAAAGTCATTACAGAACGTTTCTCTAAAATTGGCTCTATTCCTAACCTGGAAGAAGTCGATATTGTTGAAGAAACCAAAAACGCATATACCTACCTTCAATCCAGAAGTTCTAAACTAATTAATTTCTCACTTAATTTACCCGAAGAACCGATTTATGTATCGCTAAATTCTCAGTTATATAGTTGGACTATCGAGAATCTGGTAAAAAATGCAATTGATGCAATGAGAGGAAAGGGAGACCTTAAAGTAGACCTAGCAGATGATGCAAAACGAGTATTTATTAGGATTAAAGATTCTGGAAAAGGTATTCCTAAAAGTAAATTTACTAAAATTTTTGAGCCTGGCTATACATCCAAAAGTCGTGGATGGGGGCTAGGTTTATCCCTGTCAAAAAGAATTATTGAAGAATATCATCTTGGAAGAATTAAGGTACTTAGATCAGATATTGGTAAAGGAACTACCTTTCAAATCACACTTCGTAAATCTGGAACCTCGGTCTAATTTTTTATCTTGAGGTATAACAATCTTTTCTTCACAACGTTATACAAAAGTCCTACTAAGCAATAGAATATTATAACACAAATTTAGTGGTATAATATTGATTAGCTCAAACTTAATAACTAACCACCAAATCTAAATAACGTGAAAACTGAGTACATCACCCTAAAAGAAGCAAGCCTTAACAACAACTGTCCAGAATGTTATTCTACCGATGGTATGATCCTTTCTTTTAAACAACAACGGCTATCTTCAAAACTTTTAGTAAAAACCAAAAGCAACATTATTGAATGCATCAATTGTAGTAAATGTGAAAATCAAATTTTCCCTGGTCAATGGACAACAGATATAGAAAGGGTATATAACTATCACAAAAAGACAATACCCCACAAATCAGGATCTTTACATTTTACAGGATTATTTTACTTCCTTGTATTTCTATTTTTAATTATAGCCTCTGGAGTATATTTATATCTTGTCAAACCTGAGCTTATAGGATTATAATTCTCCTAAATCTAATATTGTTGCATAACCCTTCTTAAGTCCTCAGAAATTAAGAAGGTTTTGTCAATATTAAAATCAAAACATACCGCTACATCATGTCCTTCTGCACACAAAACACCATTATCGTTATACAACTGATGATATAATCCAAAGCTCGAGTTTTTAATAAACTTAACTTTGGTTTTGATTTCTACATTACCAGGAAAAAATAAGGGATTTTTAAAATCACATTTAGTTGAAACCAGCATAGGTCCCTTTTTGGTTTCGGCATATAATTTTGCTAAGCCTGTTACCTCCCAAAATTGAACACGCGCACTCTGCATGTATTTCATAAAATTCACATTATTTACATGCTGATAAGTATCCATTTCACTCCAATCTATACGAAGCTTTAATGATAATTTAAAATCAGATTCTTGCATATTTTATAAATTCGATTGAATCTCTAATGCTAACGTTTTAAAATCAGATTCTGACATAGAAATTTTGTGCTGGAACGTCATTTCTTTCATTTCGTTTAAGGGAATCAGGTGAACATGCACATGAGGAACTTCTAAACCAACTACGGCAATACCAACACGTTTGCAAGCAACTGTTCTCTCGATAGCCTTTGCTACTTTTCGAGAAAAACGCATTAGCTCTAGATATTCATCTTCACTTAGATCAAAAATTTTATCTTCTTCTTTTTTTGGAATACACAATGTATGTCCTTTTGCATTTGGATTAATATCCAAAAAGGCGTAAAAATTCTCATCCTCAGTAATTTTATACGATGGAATTTCGCCATTTACAATCTTAGTAAATAGGGTAGACATTACTATTTTTTTTTGTTGGGTTTCGGTTTCGAAATATAGTTTATTTATCTGTAAGTCAAAACCATAAAAAAGCCTTTTTTTAAAATAAAAAAAAGGCTTTCTGACTGATAAAAAATATGTCTTTTATTCTCTTGTAATCTCTATGACATCAAACTTCATTATCCCATTAGGAACTTGTATTTCTGCTACCTCTCCCACGCTTTTCCCCAGGAGGCCTTTTCCTATTGGAGAATCTACAGATATTTTACCTGTTTTAAGATCGGCTTCACTTTGTGCTACCAGCTTATAGGTCATCTCAGCGCCATTGGTTTGGTTCTTGATCTTTACATTAGAATGTATAAGTGCTTTAGACGTATCTAACTGAGATTCGTCTATTAGACGCGCATTAGCGAGGGTTTCTTCTAATTTAGAAATTCGCATTTCTAACAATCCCTGCGCTTCTTTTGCAGCATCATATTCGGCATTTTCACTTAAATCCCCTTTATCACGTGCTTCTGCTATTGCCTGAGAGGCTTTTGGGCGCTCTATATCCTTGAGTTGACTTAGTTCGTCTCTCAATTTTTTCAGCCCATCTGCAGTGTAATAAGATACTTTGCTCATAACTTCATCGTTTATATAAATACAAAAAATCCCACAAGAATGGGATTTGTTATTCAAAGATAACAAAAATTTTACTGAAGACTACAAATTTACGTATTTTGCCAATACATTATGAAAGCGTTATGAAAAAGATCATTTTTTTAATAAGTACACTTTTGATTTTATCATGTAGCAGTGATGATAATCGCAATAGCAACCAATTTCTTCCCCCTACCAGCATTAATTATCAAATTAATCTCAACTTACCCCAATTTAATGATTTAAAGTTTCCTGGGAATCACTTTATTGACAGAACAGAAAACGGAAGTATCAAAGGAATCATTATTTACAATATTGACAATACTCAATATACTGCTTTTGAGCTTAGCGATCCCAATCACCCACCTAGCTCATGTTCATCACAGTCTATTAAAGGAATCACTTCAACTTGTGACTGCGAAGATGGGAACTCATATAATATTGTAACAGGACAACAAACTTCTGGAGATGGACAATTTGGACTTAGAAACTATGCTATCAAAAGAGATGGAAACACACTAACTATTACTAATTAGTTTGGTTTAGTTCTAATAGATAAAACCACCTTTATTCTTTGAAAGGCGTTTTGGAAATTATAATCTCAAAGGCTCCTTCGAGGTTAAAATCCCTTAGCTTAAAAGTATATCCATTCCATGATGATGTAACATAAGTATATTCAGATTTTCCAACCAAGCCATGTCTTCGGATTTCGACTTCTCCACAACTATTTCCTTTAGAAAGTGACAACCGTACCATTATTTTTATGGGACCTTTGTCTGATAGATGTGGTTTTCGTTTAAACGAGAAAGACGTTAATAAAATTGATAAAGAATCTTTAAGCAGTACCGGTTCATTCATTTTTACCTCAACAAGTATTGCTTTTTTACGATTCTTTTTTATTTCATCTACTCCTTGTTGTCCATAAATTGGATTACTTAGAAAGAGTATCAGAAAAATTATACTTTTTATCTTATTAACAAAAAACTTGTATAAAACTACTTTTCCAATTTTCACAGAAATGACTTTTAGTTCGTAAAGATATTAATAATTTACTGCCAATTATATGCCCAATCTTTCCACACTACTTCGAGCCCTCTATTTTTAAGCATTTGCACTACATCTTCTGTAGATCTTTCATCAGAAATTTCGAATTGCTCTAAAGATTGTGGAGCCACGGCATAACCTCCTGGGTTTGTCTTGGATTCGGCACTTATAGAAGTAATCCCTAAATTAACAATATTCTCTCTAAAGACTTCGCTCTCTCGGGTAGACATCGATAACTCGACATCTTCATCAAACAACCTAAATGCACATATCAATTGCACCAAGTCTGAGTCTGTCATTTCAACCTTTGGTTCTAATCCACCACTATAGGGTCTTAATCTAGGAAAGGATATGGAGTACTTTGTCTTCCAATAGGTTTTTTGTAGATAACTAAGGTGTAAGGCTGTAAAAAAACTATCCGCTCTCCAATCTTCTAATCCGAATAGTGCTCCTAATCCAATTTTATGAATTCCTGCCCTACCTAATCTATCAGGAGTTTCTAATCGATAATCAAAATTAGATTTTCGCCCTTTGGGGTGATGTTTTTTGTATTCTTCTTTATGGTAAGTTTCCTGATAAACCAATACTGCATATAGACCACTTTCTATCAATACTTCATATTCTTCCTGATTCAATGGCTGTATTTCTATAGTAATATTGGCAAATCTTGACTGTATTAATCGTATAGCATTATTAATATAATCCACTCCTACGGTTCTATTTGCTTCTCCTGTTACCAAAAGGATATGGTCATATCCTTTAGATTTTAGAAAGCCTACTTCTTTAAGAATTTCATCATCGGTAAGTGTTCTCCTTGGGATTTTATTGGTCATACTAAATCCACAATATGTACAAATATTTTGGCATTCGTTACTCAAATACATTGGAGCATACATCTGGATCGTATTTCCAAATCTATTTTTAGTAACATAACTGCTCATTTGAGCCATTTGTTCCAAAAATGGTTTTGCAGCAGGGGAAATCAGTGCTTTAAAATCTTCAAGATCTCTTTTGGATTTTCCTAATGCATGAGTAACATCGGTTTCTGTTTTGGAAAAAATATCAGAAAGTGTCTCGTCCCAGTCGTACTGCTCAAATGTATTTTTGAAGCTACTCATTTAAAAAACTCGTTAATGGACTACTTGCTTCTGCATGTTGTCTTATGGGGGCTAATTTTGCATTATACGCGATCCGACCTGCTTCTACAGCCATTTTAAAAGCTTTTGCCATTAGTATTGGTTGCTGAGATACTGCAATAGCTGTGTTTACTAATACCGCATCTGCTCCAATTTCCATGGCTTGAGCGGCATGTGAAGGGCTCCCAATACCTGCATCTACAATAACAGGAACGTTACTTTGGTCTATTATTATTTCTAGAAACTCTATTGTCTTTAATCCCTTATTACTTCCTATTGGTGCTCCCAAAGGCATCACACATTGCACTCCTACTTCTTCTAATCGTTTACACAACACAGGATCTGCATGAATGTAAGGCATCACTACAAACCCTTGTTTTACCAATTCTTCAGCCGCTTTTAGGGTTTCGATAGGATCAGGAAGTAAATATTTTGGATCAGGATGAATCTCCAACTTTACCCAATTGGTTTCTAATGCTTCACGAGCTAACTGAGCAGCAAAAATTGCTTCTTTAGCATCTCTAACTCCCGAGGTATTAGGCAATAAGTTTATTTGCTGATGATTCAAATGATTTAAAATATCATCTTCTTCATTATTAATATCAACACGCTTTAGAGCCACAGTGATTAATTCACTTTCTGAAGCGAGTAAAGCTTCTTTCATTAATTGAGAAGAACTAAACTTTCCGGTTCCTGTAAATAAACGAGATGAAAACTCTTTATTTGCAATTATTAGTTTATCCATTATATTCTGAGTTTTTAACGCCTCCTTTTATAGTTACTTTTATATTTTGAATTGTTTTTTTCAGGTCCTGTTGATTTGTCAACATACCCGAAACTGCAATTCCATCAACTCCTGTATAAAAAATATCCTTTATATCATTTTCTACTATCCCTCCTATAGCAAGCACAGGTATTTCTATATTTTGAGATTTCATTCCTGTTAGAATATTCTTATATCCTTCTAATCCCAATACTGGACTTAGTTTCTTTTTTGTGGTAGTATATCTAAACGGACCAAGACCTAGATAATCTACTCCATTATCGACCTGTTGTATACAATCTTCTAATGTATTTGCAGTACCTCCGATAATAAAATTATCTCCAAGAATTTTTCTTGCTTCCTGAGGATTCATATCATTTAATCCCAAATGTATCCCATCTGCCAAAACAGCTTTTGCTATACTTACATTATCATTAATAATCATCACCGCTTCATACTGATCACAAATATCTCGACATTTTATAGCTGTATCCAGATAAGTAACCACATCTTCATCCTTAAGTCTTAGCTGCACCCACTTGCAACCGGCTTTGCAAACCTCTTCAATATTATGAAGGTGCTCTTGGGGAGTTTTTCCTTGGGATATATACTGTAAGCAAATTTCTTCTGTTGTCATTATTATCATCAAATTTTTAACTTCTAAACATTGTGATACCCCAGTAAGCTTTTATTCGAACCTAACACTTTTTCGGTATATCTTTTTCCTTTTAAACAAGCTTTAAGTAATGGAAATCCCAATGCCAAATATGTTATAATCGAAGAAGAAAGAATACAACCACTCCCATGTTTTTCGGATAAATTTTGCCCTTTTGGCTTGAGAGCAAAATATTTCCCGCCTTTAGTGAACAATTCATCCTTTCCTACTTCTTCCCTATGCCCTCCTTTTAAAAACAGGTTGGTTTTACTACTGATGTGTTTTACTGTTTCATCAATGGTTTTGTCTACATATAGCCTTTCTATTTCCAGATAATTTGGTGTTATCAAATAGATTTTGTCCAGAATCTGATCAAACAAAACACTAGTATTCGATACTTTTTGTATTGACGGATTATGAAAATCAAAATCTGAACTCGATCTTAATATGGGGTCCAAAACGATTTTAATCTCCTTGTTTTTTTCTATCAAAAAATCTATAATTTCATGAAGCACTTTCCAGTTTTCTATAATTCCAATTTTCACAAAATCAATAGCAAAACGATCAAACAATATTTCTATTTGTTTTGTCATCATCTTTACATCTACCCAATCACATATTTTGAAATCAATATCATTTTGAATAGTATTTGCAGTACAAACGGTCAATCCATATCCCTTTAACGCCTCAATTGTTTTGATATCAGCGGTAAACCCAGCTCCATTTGATGGGTCAAAACCGGCAATTGTGAGAATATATGGGCGCGCTTTCATTTTATATTAGCTGATTGATTTAAGTTGATTATGAATTGTTTTAAAGCTTTTTAAAGAATTCTCGGTATTCCATATTCCACCTAAAACTCCAACTCCTTTAAATCCAAGATCAAATGTAGCTTGTAACGTGTTTTCATTAATTCCCCCCATCCCTACAACAAACTCTTCTAGATCATTAACATCAAATCCTTTTCCTATATATCCTGCTTTAGAAATTGAACCAAAAACGGGACTCAATAAAACATATTCGAAATCAACAGAGCAATTTGTAATATCTTCTTTAGAATGAAAAGAACTACTTACTTTATAGCCTTTTTTTCTGTAGTCATCTACATACTTATTTAGTTTTTCTTTTAAATCCAATCTAGGCTGTTCCTGAATATGAATTCCTCTAAGCTTGTATTCTTCGCACAACTCATGAAATTGATGTATCATAATGCGGTTATAAAACTTTACATCTATTTGAGTAAGCAAAGTTCTATATCCTTCGATATCCATAGTTGGTTTCCGAAAATGTAATCGTTCTAATCCATTTTCAAATAAAGCATTGATATAACCTGCTTCGTTTTCTAATTCTCTTTCAGAAGTTAATACAATTAGCATAAAACCCAAGCTTGAAGCATAAGAGTATAGGTTGTGGTTTCATATTCCTCAACCTATAACACTACACCTAATATTATAGATATATCTCGTTTCCTTTTTCTTTAAACTCTTCTGATTTTTCCTGCATTCCTGTTTCGAATACTTTTTGATCATCAATTTCTTTTTGTGCGGCATATTCTCGTACTTCCTGTGATATCTTCATCGAGCAGAATTTAGGACCACACATACTACAAAAATGGGCAATTTTTGCTCCCTCGGCAGGTAAGGTTTCATCATGATATTCTCTTGCCAGTTCTGGATCCAATGACAAGTTGAATTGATCTTCCCAGCGAAATTCAAAACGTGCTTTACTTAATGCATCATCTCTATGCTGTGCTCCTGGGTGTCCTTTTGCCAAATCGGCTGCATGCGCTGCTAGTTTATATGTAATTACTCCTGTACGTACATCTTCTTTGTTTGGCAATCCCAAATGTTCTTTTGGAGTCACATAGCACAACATTGCTGTACCATACCAACCAATCATTGCTGCTCCGATCCCTGAGGTAATATGATCATATCCCGGTGCTATATCGGTTGTCAAAGGACCTAGTGTATAAAAAGGTGCTTCTCCACAAGCTTCTAGCTGTTTATCCATATTGGCTTTAATCATATGCATTGGCACGTGACCTGGTCCTTCTATAAAAGTTTGCACATCGTGTTTCCAGGCTATTTTTGTTAATTCTCCCAGCGTTTCTAATTCTGCAAACTGAGCTTCATCATTGGCATCTGCAATACAGCCGGGGCGCAACCCATCTCCTAATGAGAAAGCCACATCGTAGGATTTAAGAATCTCACAAATTTCCTCAAAATGCGTATATAGGAAACTTTCTTTATGGTGAGCAAGGCACCACTTTGCCATTATAGATCCTCCCCTAGAAACGATTCCTGTAATACGTTTTGCTGTCATTGGTACATAAGCCAGACGCACTCCTGCATGGATAGTAAAATAATCTACTCCTTGCTCTGCTTGCTCAATCAATGTATCTCTAAAAATCTCCCAAGTCAGATCTTCGGCTTTACCATTTACTTTTTCTAATGCTTGATATATAGGCACGGTCCCTATAGGTACGGGTGAGTTACGAATAATCCACTCACGGGTTTCGTGAATATTTTTTCCTGTAGAAAGGTCCATTATATTATCAGCTCCCCATCGACATGCCCAAACGGCTTTTTCTACTTCTTCTTCGATACTAGAAGTAGTTGCCGAGTTTCCGATATTCGCATTGATTTTTACCAAAAAGTTTCTTCCTATAATCATAGGTTCACTTTCTGGATGATTTATATTCGAAGGGATTACTGCCCGACCACGTGCTACTTCCTCTCTTACAAACTCTGCTGTTATTACTTCGGGAATACTCGCTCCAAAATCTTGCCCTGGATGTTGTTTGGATAGGCGCCTTATCTCTTCTAGTTTTTGGTTCTCACGAATAGCAATATATTCCATTTCGGGAGTAATGATTCCTTGCTTGGCATAATACATCTGAGAAACATTAGCTCCTTTTTTAGCTCTTTTAGGTTTGCGAAGATGGTTAAATCGTAAATGATCCAAGCTAGAATCATTTAGTCTCTCATTACAATACTTTGAAGAAAAGTTATCCAACTCCTCAACATCTCCACGATCCAGAATCCACTGCTCTCTTATTGGTTCAATTCCGTCATGTACATTAATCTCTTTTTCAGGATCTGTATAAGGACCACTGGTATCATAAACGGTTACTGATTGATTTGGTATTTTTTTTCCAGTAAAACTATCGGTTGTATCATCTAATGAAATCTCGCGCATAGCCACTTTAATTTGTGGATGGATCTTTCCTGATACATAGATTTTTTTTGAACTAGGAAAAGGCTTGGTCGAAATTACATTTCCTTGTGGTGCAGTATCTTTTTTCTTCATGTTGTAGTATTTTAGGTATAAGTGGTTAGTATCTGGTAGAGGCTTATTATTGGTGTTTTTTATTCTAACCAGACTATCATCCTCCTTGCGTTGCTTGGATAATAGTTACTTGATCTTCTTGTTGTAAAAATCTTTTACTCCATTCTTCTTTAGAAATAATATCATTATTAATTGCAACAGCTATCCCATTAGCAACAATATCTAACTGTACTAATAAGCTAGAAACGGAACTGTTTTCTGTAATCGATTGAGATTTGTTATTAACGTTTATGGTCATTGTTTTTTAATTAAGTCCATAAACTTTAGGCAATACTCACCTATTTTGAATCTGAAGAGGTAAAATCACATATAAAATATGTAACATTAACTTTTCCCTTCGTCGGTACTAACCGCATCAGGTTCAAAGGGTCTTTCTCAGAATCTGCTATCGCAGAGACACCCCTAAAGTTTAGGCGATAAAAGTAATAAAACTCAAGTTTAAAATTACTTATAAACTTGAGTTTTAATTAAAATTTTAACGTTACTCCAAGCAAAAAGTTGATTCCAGCCTGTGGATAAAAACCTGCACCTTCGATAGTTGTTATTGTTCCGGGGTTAGAAAAATCATCATCATACGTGAAAAAATATCCGTTAGACACATATTCTTCATCAAAAACATTATTTACCAATCCGGTCAACACTATAGATTTAAAAACAGGAATATCATTGATTTCATATACAATATTAAGGTCATTTACAAAGAAACTATCCAACTTAGAGGTTTCACTATCAATATTACCCATATATTGTTCGCCAACAAACTTAGATAAGAACCCTAGTTGAAGGTTTTTTAACGGTCTGTAGATAATCATATTTCCGGCAACAATATTAGGCGAATAAGAAATATTTGTATCTCCCAGGTTTACCAAACTACCATCTCTTGAGCTTACAAAGTTTTTATTCTTATTAGTACTTATTGCTACATTAGGTTTGACTACAAACTTATCCGTAAGTGTAATATCTGCATCAATTTCAAGCCCCAAACGATAGCTTTCTCCACTTGTTGCTCTAATTGGAGCTCCCACATCATCTAATGCTCCTGTTAAGACCAGTTGATCCTTATACCACATATAATATATATTGGTATTAACAACAGTTTTATTTGTATTAAATCTCCAACCTAGTTCGATATCATTAAGTTGCTCTGCTGTATTAATTCCATTTTCAAAATCACTTCTTCTAGGTTCTCTATTTGCTCTAGCATATGATGCATATAACTGATTAGAATTGTTTACTTGAAAAGTGGCTCCTGCTTTTGGATTAAAAAACTCATAGTTCTCATCAATTTCCATAGCTACTCGATCTGATGTTAACCCTGTGGTTTCATACCCTACAAAACGTCCTTGTAAATCCAAAAAAGCACTCCATTTATCATTGATTCTATAGGTAGTTTTACCAAAAATGGTTACTTCTTTTTTCTCTCCGTTTCCGAAGTAATAGTGGTCACGTATCTGTGATCCTCCAGCATTTTGAGCCCATATTACTTCTCCAAAATGGTCACCATCGTACAGGCTATAAAAGCCTCCAAAATCGATATCAATCTTATTGTTTTTATAATTAGCAGAAGCATTGATTACATAAAAATCATTATCTAGCCATCGTCTACGTATTAAATCGGTAGTATTGATAATTTCGCCACCAATTGTGATTGGTGTAAAGTCATAATCTGAAAAATCCTCATCTTCTTTATACTGCTCAAAAAATCCACGTCCATAAGTATAATTTAACCCAAGGTTTGTAGACCAATTATTCGTGTATTTCTGATTCCAATGTAATTGATAATGATCTTGCTTATAATTATCGACCTCATTATCATAGAAGCGAGTTTCTCCATTTTCATCGGTATATTGTCCTGCCGAATTAAACCTTCGATCAGAGGCTAAGGTAGCTTCATCAATACCATTCCAGGATTGGTATGTAATCTCATGTCCTCCAAAGGTAATCGCTTTTATTAGAGTGTTATCATCGACAAATGATCCTTGTAAGAAATAAGATTTTAAGTCAGAAGAGGCACGATCAACATATCCATCAGAAGCGATAGCAGATAATCGCCCTGCTATCTCTATATTTTTATTGAGTAGTCCAGTACTAAATTTTACATTATGTTTTCTGGTGCCATAAGACCCTACGGTATTCGAAATTTCTGCGTTACCCACTTCAGAAACAGCATCTGTTAACAGGTTTAAGCTAGCTCCAAATGCTCCTGATCCATTGGTAGAGGTCCCTACACCTCGCTGTAGTTGAAGATTCTCGACTGAGGATGTAAAATCGGGAAGATTGACCCAGAAAGTACCTTGACTCTCTGTATCATTAAAGGGTATTCCATTTAATGTAACATTTACTCTAGATGCATCACTACCTCTTACTCTTATGTAAGTATACCCCACACCTGTTCCCGCATCGGTGGTTGTCACTACTCCTGGTAAATAATTTAATAAAACAGGAATATCTTGCCCTAGATTACGTGTCGCCAGTTCTTTTTTAGATAAATTAGAGTGAGTGATAGGAGAATCTGCTTCTACACGAACAGATTTGACTAAGACTTCATCAAGTTTTTCTACTTTGGATGGTACAGAATCCATTTGTTTTTCCTGAGCAATCGAATTAATACTCAACAAGAAAAGAGTACTATAAAACAATAGATTTTTCATTCGTGAAAATTCATTACGAATAAAAGGGGTAATTATTCTATTTTTAAAAATACGTTACAAATTACCTTACTATTTACTAAAAAATGTCCGTTAGGCACTTCTTATTATCTAGCAGTCCCTTGGCAGCATTACCTGCCCAGGTTCATTGGGTATGATCTCAGCCATTTCAGGTTATAAACCATAAAAAGCACCCCTTTGAGATTTCTGCGCAAAAATACTATGTTTTATCGATTTATTGTAACTTTATTTGGTATAAAGCAATGCTTTAGGGTTTTTGAAGTTATAAGATAATTATGAAGAATACTAAAAGATCTGTTACCTTTAAAATAATCGCTGGATACTTTCTGGCTGGTTTACTTGCAGTAACCACTTTTTGGGTTATCTCTCAGCAATTAGATAACTATACTCAGATTACAAAAATTAAAAATCAAAACAACGAAAAACTTTTTCTGGTTGGAGAGGCAATTACCGGGTTATATGAAGCTGAAAGTTTAACAAGAAACATTATTCAAACTTCTGATGTTAGAAAATTTATCACCTACAAAACCAAAATAGACACTATATTAAAAACTATCAACCAGGTTTCTACAATTTCTGATGATACCCTTCAGACCCAAAAGATAGATAGTATCAAATATCTTATTGATAGTAAAAACAAAAACCTTGAGGAACTCATTAAAGTCTATGAACAAAGAAAACAAAAAGGATTATATGAAACCGCCATAGATGAACTTGAAAAGGTAAACAAAAGCTTTGGAGGGTATACTAATTATGATATCCGATTTAAAAAATACGACCCTCGTACTAGAAGAAAACTCATTAATATTTTAGAGTTAACAAAAAAAGACAATGCCAAAAGACTTACTAATCAAACTGTTGATTCGCTGGCCACTTCTGTAAAGCAGGTTCTTTCTGAACTCGAACAAAAGGATAAAAAATATAGACGTGCGATAACCGAAAAAGAAAATAACCTTCTTAAAAACGATCAAGTCATCACAAAACAATTGAGAGATTTACTTGCCGCCATAGATCGTAATGAAAGAAAACAATATTTTGCCCGTCTAGAAGCTACAAATCAAGTTTTAAATAATACCTCGGATATCATTCTAATAATTGCTGCTATAAGCTTTTTGATCGCTATCATCTTTCTTTTTCTAATTACTAAAGATGTTTCTAAAAGTCAAAAATATCGTAATGAGCTTGAAACTGAAAAAACGTTTACCGAAACTTTATTAAAAACTAGAGAATCAATAATTAACACAGTTACTCATGATCTTCGCTCTCCTTTAAATACTGTGATTGGGTATTCTGATTTGTTAGAAAGAACAAGTTTAGACAACAAACAAAAACATTATCTTGATCATCTTAAAAAATCTTCAGATTACATCCTTCACCTTGTAAATGATCTTCTTGATTTATCAAAACTCGAGGCAGGAAGAATGGTCATTGAAGAGTTGCCTTTCTCCCCCAAAAAGTTAATTGAAAATACAATTACTGGTGTTATTCCAATAAATGACAAGAAAAATATTGAGATCAAAATTATAACGGATGATCAATTAAACAAGCAATATTTGGGAGATCCTTTTAGGATAAAACAAGTTTTAACGAATTTGGTGAATAACGCATATAAGTTTACTGATGAGGGATCAATAATCATAAATAGTAAGGTTATTGAAAATGGCTTATCAGAAAAACAATTAGTTATCTCTGTAAAAGATACTGGTATTGGAATTACAAAACAGCAGCAGCACTACATTTTTGAAGAATTTTCTCAAGGTGATGATCATACCGAAAAAAGATACGGAGGCTTTGGTTTAGGACTTGCCATTACCAAAAAGATAATCAAACTTTTGAATGGCAAAATTGAATTAAACAGTAAACTTAATAAAGGTAGCGAGTTTATCTTTTACATCCCTCTAAAACTATCTACTATACTAATTCCGGAAGAAGAAACAGATGTTGCTGAAATACACAATTTTATAAACAAAAAAGTCCTAATAGTTGATGATGACCCAAGTCAATTAGCATTAACCAGTGAAGTTGCTTCTTTGGCAGGACTGACATATGATATTTGCAAGAATGGAGTTGAAGCTATCTCATTACTACAAGCTAATAAATATAACCTTGTACTAACAGATATTCAAATGCCAAAAATGAGTGGTTTTGAACTTTTGCAAGCAATAAAAAACAATAATAAGCTATCCACTATACCAGTTATTGCCTTGTCAGGAAGAACGGATACTTCTTTTTTAGAGTACCAAAAAGCTGGATTTGCTGCTAGTTTACGAAAGCCATATGCTCCTAAGCAGTTATTAGATCTTATTGCAGAAGTACTTAGTGTTGACTTAAGTTCTAACGGAGCTTCAGCCTATGATAATCACAAACATGAGCTATACTCTCTTAATGATTTAATGCTTTTTGCGCATGGAGATTCTGATTCTCTTTATGCTATTTTGGATACGTTTTATGAAAGTACTATAGACAATATTCGAGAATTAAAATCAGTAATTAATGAGAACGACATACCTCGAATTAAAAAGATTGCTCATAAAATGCTTCCTATGTTCAAACAAATCAAAGCAAAAGAAATTGTCCCGATTCTCGAAAAACTTGAGCATTCTGAACAATATCATCTTGATAAAAAATCAATACTTGACTTGGCAAAAGATGGTGTAAAAAAAATCGAATCCCTTATAAACAAACTGAAAGTAGAAAACTAAAGGCTTATATCGTATTGTTTTAATTTATTATATAATGTTTTACGATCTATTGAAAGCATTCTGGCCGCTTTCGCTTTATTCCCATTTGCCTTTTCTAATGCATCTAGAATTAACTCTTGCTCATTCTGATTTTTAAACAGTCCATATGTTTGTTTTGCGATATTAGGAGCATAGACAATATCATTTGGCAAAATGTCTAAGGATATCATATCGCTTTGCGCAAGAAGAACAGAACGTTTTACTATATTTTTTAATTCTCTTAAATTACCAGGCCAGTTATATTTTTTGAACGTTTCTAACACCTCATCAGCAAAACCAACAACATGCTTCTCTAATTCGATATTTGACTCTTCGAGAAAGTGATTCGCAAAAAGCATAAGATCTTCAATCCTGTCTCGTAACGGAGGCACTTTAATTGAAAACTCATTCAACCTATGATACAAATCTTCTCTAAATTCCCCTTCTTTAACTGCATGACTTAGATCTTCATTAGTAGCTACAATTACCCTAATATCAACCTCTACCTCTTTATTACTACCTACAGGTTTAATTTTTCGTTCCTGAAGGGCTCTTAGTAGCTGAACTTGCAATTCATAACTAAGATTCCCTATTTCATCCAAAAATAAGGTACCTCCATTTGCCGCCTCAAAATGGCCTACTTTATCATTTACAGCACCCGTAAATGATCCTTTAATATGTCCAAAAAACTCACTAGAAGCAATTTCCTTAGGTATAGCTCCACAATCCACAGCAACAAATGGTTTTTCTGCACGTTTACTTGCCTTATGAATACTACTTGCAACATACTCTTTCCCCGTTCCGCTATCTCCAATAACCAAAACAGACATACGAGTAGGAGCTACTAATGCGACGTATTCATTTAACTTCTTGGATGCATCACTAACACCTCTCACAAAAGAAGTATCTATTTTTACTTCTTCAGGTAAGATTGAATTAGCTCCCCTATTCTTCTCTGGTTTATCTATAGTAGCACTAGTATCTAATGCTTTTTCTATAGTATGTAATATTGTATCAGGATTAAAAGGTTTAGAAACATAATCAAAAGCTCCTTGTTTAATAGCATTAACCGCCATATTAATCTCTGCATACCCTGTCATAATAATCACTTGAGTATTGGAGTTCTGTTGTAAAATTTCATCCAAGAGAGTAATACCATCACTATCTGGCAGCCTCACATCTGCTAGTACAACATCAAAAGTTTCCTTTTTAATTTTTGGAATAGCTTCATTACCCGAAAACGCCGTAGAAACCTCATACTCTTTTTTTTGTAAAAAGGTTTTGAGCATTGTGCAAAAAGCCACGTCATCTTCAACGATAAGTATTTTTGACATATTTTGTGTTTTATTATCTAAAAAAAAGCTATTCTATAAAATTACGATTTAAAACACTTCATACGAATAAAAACATAAAAAAAGAGACCCTTGGGATTGAGTCTCTTTTTTAGCACTAAACAACTTTATATCGTCCTTGGTTGCAAAACGATATCCTTTTTCTACCCCTAGATTTAAGATTTATTGTCGTTTGGCTTTATCCATTTGCCATTAGCGCTTGCAAATACAACTTTTGTATTACTATCTTTATCCTGTAAGATAATTTTATACGTATTATCTTTAGACATATATGCTTTTACAATTCTTAATTGCTCGAAATCCCTTGCAGCAGTTTCTTGAACTGATATAGGTAATTCGACAATATTTATTTCAGTATATTCTTGTTGTTCATATTCATAGTCTCGAAACTCATAATCATCACTAAGAACAGCCAATTCATCTTGAGCAACAACACCCTGAGCCGAAAAGATACTTACTACAATCCCTATAATCATTGGTAACTTTTTCATTGGGTTACTGAATTACTTACACCTATTTAATAGTAATAATTGTTCCAAAGATTAGCTTCAATATCAAAACAATTTAATTTCCTGTAAATCAGATTATTACATAAATTAAACTATTCCATTTAGCTTATAAGAAAGTGGGGATTCCACACAAAAGTGTAGAAATTATACACACTTTTAAAAAGAGGAGATTTATTTATAGTAGAGGCTTTTTACGATTGGCTTTTTTTAATGCATTCTTTTGTTTATTATCCAAACGTTTTTTAACAGCCCTTTTTGACGGCTTAGTAGGTTTTCTTCTTTTCTGAACATGAAGATTAGACTTTAGGATATCCAAAAGCCTTTTGATTGCCAGTTCTTTGTTTCTATATTGACTTCTGCTATCACTGCATCTCAAAATCAAGACTCCCGATTTTGTTAATCGGGAAGACATTTTTTGGCTTAACACTAACTTTTCCTCATTCGTTAATCCTTTTGATGTTTTGACACTAAAAGTTAGTTCTATTTTTGAAGACACCTTATTTACATGTTGACCTCCCGCACCAGAACTTCGCACAGCTTTACATTGTAATTCTTTTATAATTACCGAGGTATTCACGAAAAAAGCGTTACCTGATGTGCAGATTTCAGCAAATCATTCACCGTCTTTACGGGGTTAAAAGTTGTAAGAGGTACTTCGACAAAGACACTAATCCAGTTGGACATTGCACCATTCCACAAACCAGGAAGTTCTAGAGCTTTTAGCACTTTACCATTCATCGTTTTTTCTGTAATAAATCCAGCCTCGGGATCCACAAAATCCAATAAATTAAATTTATTACCATGATAATCTCTCACTCCGCAAACCAAATCCACAGGATTAAAATGAGTGGCATGATTAAGAATTTCTTCTTGCCTTCGATCTGTTTTATCAATTTGCGGAGCTTCAATAATTTGCAGTATTAACCTTCCGCTTTCACTTTTTACCCAAAATGGTCCTCCACCTGGTTCTCCTTCATTAATCACCATACCACAAACACGAATGGGTCTATTTAATGATTCTCTTAAAAATTGGAGTTTATACTTATCCGAAAACTTATCAAAATCCAAAGGCAACCTAACGTTGAGTTGTTGCACTAAAAACTTTTTTATGTCTTTTAATTCTGCTTCCGAAGGTTTTTTTTGATCAATTGCATTCAGTATTCTAAATACCTCATCCTGAATTTCGATTAACTTACCCCCCAGTACTTTTTTATACCCAGAAACTTCATCCTGATACTTACGCACTACCACATTGTCTATATTTTTGATATAAATAATGTCTGCATCCAAATCATTAAGGTTTTCAATCAATGCTCCATGCCCTCCTGGTCTAAACAATAAAGAACCATCTTCTTTTCTAAACGGTTCATTATCTTCTGTTACAGCAATAGTATCTGTTTCTGGTTTTTGAAATGAATATGTGATGCTAAAATTAGTGCTGGTCTTCTCTTCTACTCTTTTCTTGATTCTTTCAAATTCATCCTTAAAACCTTCAAGATGTTCTTTAGAAATCGTAAAATGTAATTTAGAATCACCTTTCTTATTAGTATTATAACCCGCAGCCTCATACAGGTGCTCTTCAAAAGAGGTAGATATGCTATCCGTATATTTATGAAAAGGCAATAACCCCTTGGGGAAAGTCCCATAGTTCAACCCTTTTTCTTTCAACATCATCTCTATGAATATATAGAGTTGCCTCCCTTCTGACAGGGATTCAAACTTGGGATACATCTTTTTAACATTATCCATTACGGATGTATAAAAAGGAAATTTTTCTAACCCTATTAAAAAAAGTCGAATAGCATCTGCTTTCTCGTGATTTGTATATGAATTCAAGCTTTCTTTTTCATACTCATAGTTTTCAAGAAATCGAAACAAATCTTTAAACATTCTGGTAGCTGCACCAGATGCAGGAACAAATTTTATAGTTTCGAGATTATCTAATCTGGAATCATACAATTTAGTAAGTTCAGATTGATAGTGCTCTGAAAATTTAAGAATTCCATTATCCAATGTGGCAGCACTTCTCAATGCCATAAATGGGATTTCATTTTTAAAAGTTTCTATTTGGGAGAGCACCTTATCAATAGTTAATCCTTTTGCTTTGATTAACTTAATGTCTTTATCTGTTATATTCACCTTTTTTGTTCTATTAATTGGCTAATACTTGTCACTGCTTTATCAAAACGAGATTTTTCATCTCCTTTTATGACGATATATGGAAGATTATGTTTTTCTAGACAGTCTTTAAATCTTAAAAACATCTCTTCACGTTGGTGGGGTTTATCCCTTAGATCATCTGGAACCCAAGGGGTGTCAATATAAGTTAAAAGATACAAATCATAAACATTTTCTAGCGAAATTTTATCTAATTTTTTTGGCACCAATCCGTTGTAATATGCTTCAGAATACACTTTCAATTCTAAAAGATTTGTATCACAAAATAAAATTTCATGTGTTTTCGCAGCCAGATCGTTTTCTAATCTCATTTGCCCTTTAGCAATTGGGAGTAAATCTTCAAAAGCACACACCTCTTTTGTATCGTCCCATTTTTTTTGCAAGTACTCTCTCATATATTCTGGCACCCACAACGTGTTGTAATAATCAGCTAATTGTTTCGATAGTGTAGTTTTACCTGTACATTCAGGACCAAAAAGTACTACCTTTATACAGTTACTAGCTCCTTGTCTAAGCTTTTCTTCCATGTGAGGTATCCAAAAATTGCGATTATAGTAAATAAAAGATATTGAAAACTGGTAAAGGTAAACCCTTTGTAAAAATACAATGGTACTGAAATAATATCTCCCATAATCCAAAATACCCAATTCTCGATTTTTCTTTTTGCCATTAACCACATTCCAACAAAAAATATCCCTGTTGTTAATGTGTCTATATAAGCAGTCCAATCATTCCACTTATCAAAAACAACATAGACTCCATAGACAAAAAGCAACGTCATTACAAAAATTATACTGGCAATGTTCTTTTCTTCATTTGTTGTTCTACTTATAGGAGTAACATGAGTATCATCAATTTTTCGAGTCCAAATATACCACCCATAAATACTCATTATAAAATAATATGCATTGATCATCATATCTCCCAACAATGTCCATTGTAGTAATAAATAAACATAAATTGCAGTACTTACAATACCTGTTGGATATACCCAAATTCTATTAAACCAAGCAAAAACCACACTTAACAGCCCAAAGAATGCAGCTATTATTTCTAAAGTTATAAACAGATTAGAGTATTCTGAATACTGACCAAAGAAAAAATCAAAAAAGGAATTCATAATCACTTCTATTACTATTTTTCATTTTTACATATCAAAACAAGATTCATATTACCATATGCTTTCATTCTAAGCTTTAAAATAAAAAATTCAACACGATACTAAAAACACAAGCACTTCTTACAATTCATAAAATATGCAATCCGTTATTCATAAGAATTAATTCCCATTTCGACATAAGACTTGTATATCTATTATTCTGTAGCTGGTAAAGCATATACACATGTAAACCCTTCAAACTCTATAAATGACAAATCATAATGACTAATAGTATCATTATGTCCAATTGCACCAAAAACAAAAGGATATTCTAATTCGAAAGGTGAAATAAAAATATGCTCTTCAAAACTTAGACCAGCAGTTGCATATAATTTATACAAAGACTCTTTAGCTCCCCAGATAATTGTCAAAAACCGTGTCTTTTCGCTATCATTTTGCTCCACATATCCGGCTTCGAAATTATTCACAAATTTATGAGCTATTCGCTGAATCTTTTCTCGTTGTTTTTCAATATCAATCCCTACGAGCTTATCGCTAATTATAATTCCGGCATACTCATAAGAATGTGATATCGATATTTGTTTCCCATCATTTAGATGGGGCTTTCCGAACTCATCATAATATAGATCATGGTCTGTATATCCATATACAGCTAGCAGATGTCGTACACTCATAAAACCTCTACGGTGCATATCTGACTTCATGTTATCTACTCTATTTTGACAATGTTGTGTTAATTCTATTCCTTGACATAGGGATTCATAAGATTCTTCAATCTTCCAAATCAACACATTAGTACTTTCATCTACTGTTATAGTTTTGTAAAGAGGCATTTATATTCTTAAAGTTATTATGTACCTTTGCAAACTGGAAAATGGGGTAAAATCCAATTTTTCAAAAAACGAATTTAGAACAATTTAGTGCGAAATACCAGAACGCACCCCATAAACATAAAATTAACTACTATGAGTACCAAAACAGTACCTTATGTTCCTTACAAAGTAAAAGATATTTCATTAGCTGCCTGGGGAAGAAAAGAAATAGAATTAGCTGAAGCAGAGATGCCAGGACTTATGTCTCTTCGTGAAGAATATAAAGACGAACAACCTCTAAAAGGTGCCCGTATTGCAGGTTGTCTTCATATGACTATACAGACTGCCGTTTTAATTGAAACACTTCAAGCTCTTGGTGCTGAAGTAACTTGGAGTTCTTGTAATATATTTTCTACTCAGGATCAAGCTGCTGCTGCCATTGCTGATGCAGGAATCCCTGTTTATGCTTGGAAAGGAATGAATGAAGAAGAGTTTGACTGGTGTATAGAACAAACATTATTCTTTGGAGAAGACAGAAAGCCTTTGAACATGATTTTAGATGATGGTGGGGATCTTACAAACATGGTGTTAGACAAATACCCTGAGTTAGTTGATGGTATTAATGGTTTATCTGAAGAAACTACCACCGGGGTTCACCGTTTGTACGAAAGAATGAAAAACGGAACATTGCCAATGCCGGCAATTAATGTAAACGATTCTGTAACAAAATCTAAATTTGACAATAAATATGGATGTCGTGAGAGTGCTGTAGATGCGATTCGTCGTGCTACCGATACTATGCTCGCTGGTAAACGTGTTGTTGTTTGCGGATACGGGGATGTAGGAAAAGGTACTGCAGCTTCTTTTAAAGGAGCCGGATCTATCGTTACTGTTACCGAAATAGATCCTATCTGCGCACTACAAGCAGCTATGGATGGTTTTGAAGTAAAAAAACTAAATACAGTAATCGGTAATGCTGATGTTATTATAACAACTACAGGTAATAAGGATATTGTACAAGGGGAGCATTTCAAAGCTTTAAAAGACAAAGCAATTGTTTGTAACATTGGACATTTTGACAATGAAATTGATATGGCTTGGTTAAATGACAACTATGGAGACACCAGAGATGAAATCAAACCGCAAGTCGACAAATACACAATCGACGGAAAAGATATTATCATCCTTGCCGAAGGGCGTTTGGTAAACCTTGGTTGTGCTACTGGACACCCAAGTTTTGTAATGAGTAACTCATTTACCAATCAAACTTTAGCACAAATAGAACTTTGGAACAACAAAGAAAACTACAAGAATGAAGTATATATGTTACCTAAACATCTTGATGAAAAGGTAGCTAAATTGCACTTAGCCCGTCTTGGAGTAGAATTAGAAACACTAAGACCCGAGCAAGCAGAATATATCGGTGTTACTGTTGAAGGTCCATTTAAACCAGAATATTACAGATACTAAATTTAGAGCTATAGAAATATAGCATTTCGAATAGTACCACAAACAAAAGTCCTTATCATTTAAACGATAAGGACTTTTTATTTTGAAACCATTGTATTGAACAAATACAAATAACTATAACCATTTTTCCTATAGATAAACCCCTTGGAAAAAGATTGTTTTGATTTCATCACCTGACAATCCCTTCTCTTAGCAGGTCATTTCCATATAGTATTCATATTCTAAAATCAAGCCTTCTACAGAGTTACTTATCAGGCACCCTGAAGCATATAGTTCATTTTCACAAAAAAAACCCTTTTCATTGCTGAAAAGGGTCATTTATTTATATTACAAAGGAAAGATCCTTTATGCTTCAAATGGAATTATAGAAACATAGGATTTATTGTCTTTCTTTTTAGTAAACTTTACCAAACCATCTACTTTTGCATGTAGTGTATGATCTTTACCTGCATACACATTCTCTCCTGGCTTGTGGGCTGTACCTCTTTGTCTTACAATGATGTTACCAGCCACGGCAGCTTGTCCACCAAATATCTTTACACCTAAGCGTTTCGATTCTGATTCTCTACCGTTTTTCGAACTACCAACTCCTTTTTTATGAGCCATTTTCTTTCGGTTTTATATTGTTAATACTAACAGGGATATTCCTGCTATCCTAATTATTTTCCTTGTAAAGCTTCGATTAATTCTGCTTTCTTCATAGAAGAAATTCCAGAAATCCCTTTAGCTTTAGCTAAATCCTTCAATTCAGCCACTGTTTTTGTGCCTAAATCCTCAGTTCCTGCTTGCTCTTTTTTTGGAACTGCTTTAGTTTCGGCTTTTGGTGCAGAATCTTTTTTCGGTTCAGCTTTTTTAGTTTCTTTCTTAGGAGCTGCTTTCTTAGCTCCAGAAGTTACAATGCTTTCAATAACGATTTCTGTAAGAGATTGACGATGACCGTTTTTAACACGGTATCCTTTACGTCTCTTTTTCTTGAAAACAATAACTTTATCACCTTTCAGGTGTCTTGTGATTTTTGCCCCTACTTGAGCTCCATCTATAGCTGGGGCGCCTAAAGTAATGTTTTCACCATCTGCTGCAAGAAGAACTTTATCAAAAGAAACTGTGTCTCCTTCTTCTCCTGCTAAACGGTGTACAAATACTTTTTGGTCTTTTGCAACCTTAAATTGCTGCCCTGCTATCTCTACAATTGCGTACATAGCGTAACGTTTAATTAATTATTTTTTTAAATAAAAAGAACTTACCTATTTTTCATAGGCGGGTGCAAATATACTGCTAATTAATTAAATGACAAATATTTTACACCTCTATAGGGCGGGATTTTTGGTTTTTTTTAGGATTCCAGCTTTCTTTAAATAATTGCATAAAAGACAAGGTCAGTACAAAAGTAGTAGCAAAGCCCATAATTGCAGCAACAAATACGACAATACCTACCCCTACATGGTAATGTGAACTCCAATTAGCCAGCATCTCTGGCAAGAAATCAGTATTGATATTTGTAACATAGATTGCAAAAAATATCGTAAAAAGGATAGTGGCATTAAATCCGGTAAAAAGACCTGCAGTAAAGCCTTTCTGGTAATCAAAGTTCTTTCCTTTTTCTATTTTATAATTTTTCAAAGCCATATATAGTCCAAAAGCCACAATGACACCATTACCAATACTAAAGACAGGCTTAGTTTGCATCCCTATTAAAGAGAGAATTAAAAAATAAGCAATAAGCCCAATAGCAATCAGGACACCATATCTAACGGGAACAGTTGACTTTTTCATCTCTTTTTTCTTTAAGATTCTTTCTTAAAAGTATGAAAATTAAGAGTTTCTTAGCCTTAAATCCCTGTTAATTTATTGTTTTACAGAACACTACACACCTACTTGCGTCTATTTGACAAGTATACTCCAAAAATAATAACTCCAGAAGCAAGTACTTGATAAAAAGTAAATTTCTCATTATCCAATACTCCCCACAATAGTGCTACAATAGGAATAGTATAAGTTACTGAACTTGCAAACACAGGAGTACTAATTTGCACCAGCTTATTGAACAACACCTTGGCAATCCCTGTCCCTATTACAGCAAGTATAGAAATGTACATTAAACTGGTATGCACCTTTGGTTCAGAAATAATCTCGGCTTTAAAAAAGCCTGAAAAATACAATACTATTATTGCAGGAATAACCAACACAATAAAATTTCCATTAGCGATTGCCAATGGGGGTATATGCTGCATATACCTTTTAATAATATTTACGTTTATTGCATAACACAAGGAAGCACAAAGAACTAAAAGTGCATACCAATAATTTTGATTAGGGTTTACAGAAGCCCCCTCTAATATCAAAGCAAGACAACCCATTAAACCAACAATCACCCCTACAAATTGATTTTTATTAAACCTCACAGAAAAAATCACTACTCCTAATATCAAAGTAATCAAAGGTGTTGTTGAATTAAGTATAGATGCAATACCGCTATCGATTTCTGTTTCTGCAAAGGCAAATAGAAATGCAGGAATAAAAGTTCCCATAAAGCCAGATATTGTTATCCATTTCCAATCGGAAACCGCAATAGTCTTCATGCTTCTAAAACCGATTAAAAACAAAAATGCTGCAGCAAAAAGTGTCCTTATCGCTCCTAATTGCATTGGAGTAAGTCCTATTAAAGACTTTTTAATAAGAATAAATGAACTACCCCATACAAGAGATAGCACCGCCAGATATATCCATTTTTGCTTAGTACTTTGCATTATATTAAAAATAAATTGCAAAAGTGATAAAATTATAATTGAGCCAGAGTAACTTTGGAATAAAATTAACTAAGCAGGTCTATTTAAGCACTCCTATTCTTTCCAACGAAGGGTCTCCATAAGATGCCTCATATCATTACGCAAATAATTAGCAGCAGGAAGAATCGAATCATAATTGGGTTTTACTTTAAAATATATTGACCCAACCACAAAATGACTCACACTATCAGTAGCATAAAACTGGGATTGAGATGCCGCATCTCCAGATACTTCGTAAAAAACTCCGTAAACCCTATTTTCCTCATTTGCATAAGGCGTTTGAATAATTTCATCTGCCTTAATTACGTGTTCTTGAGTAAGATTCTGAGCATCTCTAAGTAAAGAATCCAGATTGTTATTTATTTCGAAATAAGAAATATACATTGTTGCATTTAACCTCTTATAATCCAGGTTATACCAGCATTTTCTGTTTATTCGAGCTTCTTGAAGTTTTGAAAATTCGTTTTTATCAAAAAGATAAGGGCATGACAATGACACTTCTTTGTACTTGGGAGCGGGATAGCTTAATCGTAGCATTCCTTCAGGTTTAGGCAACACTTCTCCTCCGCATGAAAAGGCAACCAACATACTCGCTATCAAAAAAAATCTAATTACCCTCTTTCTCATTAATCGTTAATTTCACTTGTTTTATTCGTTTGTTATCTAATGATTCTATCTTAAATGAATATTGATTTAGAGTTATAATCTCGCCTCGTTTTGGAAAACTCCCCGACATCTCAAGCAGCAATCCGGCAATAGTTTCTGCATCACCTTTCTTTTCTTCAAAAATACTACTGTCTTCCATCTTTAAGACTTTATAAAAATCCTTTAAAGGAGTTCTACCTTCAAAAACATAGTTTTGGTCATCTAATTTGGAAAATATCAAATCTTCATCATCAAACTCATCACTAATATCCCCAACAATTTCTTCTATAATATCTTCTAATGAAATCAAACCGCTTGTTCCTCCATATTCATCTACTACAATTGCCAGATGGTTTTTTTTGTCTTTAAAACTATTAAGCAGGTCATCTAATTTCTTATTCTCTGGTACAAAATACGGCTCTCTCAATATAGCTGTCCAATCAAAAGATATCTCATTAATATGAGGCAAAAGGTCTTTTACATATAGAATCCCTATAACCTTATCAATACTATCTTCATAAACAGGAATACGGGAATACCCATTTTCAATAATCTCAGGGAGTATCACTTTATAAGAAGCCACACTACTTAATGCAAAAATCTCCATCCGAGGGCGCATTACTTGTTTAGTATCTGTATTTCCAAAGGAAACAATACCTTCTAATATTTTCTTCTCTTCATCGGTTGTATCATTATCCGAGGTTAACTCTAATGCTTGAGATAGTTGATCCACACTTAAATTAGATTTTTGTTTTCCTAATCTATTATGTATTCTAACCGTAATGCTTCTCATTGGCAAACTAAAAGGAGAAATAATCCAATCCAGTACTCTAAGTGGGCGAGCCATAAACTTGGCAAACTTTACTCTATTTCTGCTTGCATACAGTTTTGGCAAAATCTCACCAAATAGTAAAATCAAAAAGGCAGCAACACCAACTTCTACAACAAACCTTACATTTATTACCCCTAACCAAACATAATCAAGATCTTTAAAATACACTTTCCCTAATGAATCAAAAAGCAACACTATTGCTATATTGATAAAATTATTTGCCACTAATATTGTAGCCAATAATTTCTTAGGATTATCTAATAATCTTGATACAATTTTAAGGTTTTTAGAGCTGTTTTCTTCATCCTTAAGATCTGTAGGTGTTAACGAAAACAAAGCCACTTCACTACCGGATATCAATGCAGAAAAAACTAGCAACACTAGAAGTGCAATCAAATTAATGGTTTGTGCAATATCAAAAACAAGTAATAAAATAAATAAAGGTTCAGGATCAGGGTCCAAATTATCTTTCTTTAGTTAAACATATCAGAAGGGAAGGTCATCATCTTCTACCTCTGGTGAGTTAGTTGAAATATCCTGCGGATTCTTTACAGGGGTATTCTGAGGTCTTTGCTCAGAGACAGTCTCGTTTTTTGGAGTAAGAAAAGTAAAATCTGTACATTGTATTTCTGTACTATATCTGTCTTTTCCTTGCTCATCTTGCCATTTTCTAGTCTTAAGACGACCTTCGATATAAATTTTATCTCCTTTATTAAGGTATTTTTCGCAAATTTCTGCAGCTTTATTTCTCACGACAATATTATGCCACTCTGTTGTATTTACTCTCTCTCCCGTACTCTTATTAACATAAGAATCATTGGTAGCAAGAGGAAATCTACCAACACAATTACCTCCTTCAAAATAATGCATCTTTACCTCATCACCAGTATGACCAATTAACATTACCTTATTTAGTGTTCCAGACATTCTTATTCTATAATTTCTTGTTAGGTTATAAATTACAAAGTAATAACAATCCTTAATAAATAACGCTATAAGGATACTTCTTATTTCTTAGAGATCCATAAATAACTTTGTTGAATAGTAAATGTAATAAAAAAATGATAAAAAAATGATCTAAACATCTTCTTAACTTATGTTTTAAGACACCAAACACTTAGTTAAAAAAACCATCTACAAAATTACCTAACAAAATAGGAACAGGATATGAATGCACCTCCTTAAAACTCACTTCTCTTTGAGATTCATCCACTTTTATTGTGCTATCCATTTTAACGATATAAAATCTTGTATACAAATGCTGATGAGATAATTTATGAATAACCGGTTCATCCTTATATGGTATAATTTCATACTTATTGTTTAAAACCATCTTATTAAAAATAGTATGAGATATTATTTTATCAACATCAACATCATGAGCACTCTCTATTAAAGGAAACTCATATAACCCCTGCCATATCCCCTTACCAACTCTTTGCTGGATTATTGTTTGTTCATTCCCAAAAGTGAATACCAAATAATTAAAGTATCTTTTTTTAATTTTTAACTTTTTAAGTTTAACTGGTAGCACATCGACAGTTCCATTTTTTAGGGCTTCACAACCATGTTGTATAGGACAAACAATACAATATGGATTTTTGGGCTTACATTGCAGCGCTCCAAATTCCATAATCGCCTGATTATAGTGATCGGGTTCCTCTGTATCCATTAATGTTATTGCCAATTCTTTAAACTCTTTTACTCCATTTGTACTATTAATAGGTGTTTCGATTCCATAATATCTGGATAACACCCTATACACGTTTCCATCTACCACAGGAACTGCTTCTCTATAACATATAGATGCAATAGCACTGGCGGTATAGTCTCCAACTCCCTTTAACTTTAAAAGTCCTTTATAATCTGAAGGAAAAACTCCATTCAAATGATTTGCTACATATCTTGCTGTTGCGTGCAAGTTTCTTGCTCTAGAATAATACCCCAATCCTTGCCAGAGTTTAAGCACTTTTTCTTCACTTGCTTTGGACAGATCGAACACAGTAGGAAAGGCCTCTACAAATGACATATAATAAGGTAACCCTTGCGCCACTCTTGTCTGTTGAAGTATAATTTCACTAAGCCAAATGTGATACGGATTTTTGGTTTCTCGCCACGGCATTGCTCTTTTGTTTTGTAAGTACCACGTAATGAGTTTTTTAGAAAAAATCATAATAAAATTATAAGTTTTGCAAAATTAAACGTTTAAAGATGAAAATATCATCTTAAGTATTGATATTTTGGATTTTAAATTCTTATATTTGCCCCCTTGAAAATTTAAAAACCCCTAAATAGGTATTATAATGACTAAAGCAGATATTGTAGCAAAAATTTCAGAAAAACTGGGAATAGAAAAAGGAGATGTTCAAGCAACGGTTGAAACATTTATGGAAGAGGTTAAAAGCTCACTAGAAAGTGGAGATAATGTATACCTTAGAGGATTTGGTAGTTTTATTATCAAAACCAGAGCAGAAAAAACAGGCCGTAATATTTCTAAGAACACAACTATCAAAATTCCTGCACACAATATACCTGCGTTTAAACCTGCAAAAGTATTTGTTGAAGGTGTAAAGACTAACGTAGAAGTAAAATAAATAATAATAAATAAAAATATACACTATGCCAAGTGGTAAAAAACGCAAAAGACACAAGGTAGCTACGCACAAGCGAAAAAAGAGAAGAAGAGCCAACCGCCATAAGAAAAAGTAGTTTCTAACTACTTTTTTTATTTAAAAAGTTAAGTTCTTTGAAATCGAAGTAAAACATCATATTCACTACCAATATGCAAGTTTTATTTCAACGGAATTATTAAAATTCCTGTGAAAAATTGTTTAATCCATTCCGATTGTTATCGGGATAAAAATCTAATCAGAGTGAACAAAGAATTGATCATTAGGTCAGGTTCCTCTACAGATTTTGCCTTACTAAAGGATGGAAAACTAATTGAATTACATAAGGAAGAAGACGATAGTGATTTTGCAGTAGGTGATATATTTATTGCCAAAATTCGTAAATCTGTCCCAGGTCTTAATGCCGCATTTGTAGATGTTGGCTATGAGAAAGATGCTTTTTTGCATTATCATGATCTAGGTCCTCAAGTATCTTCTTTACTTAAATTCATAAAACGTGTAAGCACAGGTAAATTAAAAAATTACTCTCTTAAGGATTTTCCTGTAGAGAACGACATTGACAAACATGGTACTATTACCAATGTGTTGAAGTCGAATCAATCACTATTAGTACAGATAGTAAAAGAACCTATATCTACCAAAGGCCCTCGAATTAGCTCAGAGCTTTCGATTGCCGGTAGATATATTGTTTTGGTTCCTTTTTCAAATAGAATTTCTATTTCTCAAAAAATAGAATCCTCAGAAGAAAAAGAACGTTTAAAACGGCTTGTAAAAAGTATTAAGCCTAAAGGTTTTGGCATTATCGTTCGTACTGTAGCAGAAGGCAAAAAAGTAGCAGAACTAGACAAAGATTTACAAAATCTAATCGGGAGATGGCAAAGTATGTGCAAAAAAATGCACAAAGCCCATCACCCATCAAAAGTATTAGGTGAAATGAATAGAGCATCCTCTATATTGAGAGATGTATTTAACGACACCTTTACTTCTATTATTGTAGATGAAGAAGATCTATGTAATAGAATCAAAGAGTATCTGCAAGAAATTGCTCCAAAAAAGGAATCAATTGTAAAACTTCATAATCCTAAAATACCAATTTTTGAAAAATATGGTATCGAAAGGCAAATCAAAACAAGTTTTGGTAAGACGGTATCTATGAGTAAGGGTGCTTATTTGGTTATTGAGCATACAGAAGCGATGCATGTAATCGATGTAAATAGCGGTAACCGATCTAATAAAGCCAAAAACCAGGAAGATACTGCACTTGAAGTAAACCTTATTAGTGCAGCTGAAGTGGCTCGTCAACTTCGTCTTAGAGATATGGGAGGTATTATTGTCGTTGATTTTATTGACATGAACAATGCCGAAAACCGTAGAACGCTTTTCAATCAATTGAGAGAAGAGATGAAAGACGACAGAGCAAAGCATAAAATTTTACCGCCAAGTAAATTTGGCTTGATTCAAATTACGCGACAACGCGTGCGACCTGAGATGAATATCAAAACCCGTGAGGAAGATCCGAATGGAATAAATGGCGAAGTTGAGGCGCCCATAGTTTTGGTAGAAAAAATGAAGGTCGAATTAGAAAAATTAATTAAAAAAGATCATAAAAAGATCACACTTAGTGCGCATCCTTTTATTGCAGCTTTTTTAACAAAAGGATTTCCATCCACCCGATCCAAATGGTATTTTAACCATAAACGATGGGTAAAGATTGTACCTAGAGACGCTTACACGTATTTAGAATATCATTTTCACGATAAAAATGGTGAACTGATAAAATAAAATAAAACCCGACCTTGAAAAAGAGTCGGGTTTTTTTGTTAACCAAAATTAATAAGCCCAAAGCCTATACTTTATTTATTTCTTTATCAGCTTTAGAGTAACTGATTTTTGTTTTATAATATCGTAGTAGAAAATCATAACAAACTAATTCATAAAAACGCTGTTTTGATCTAAATGCTCTATTTACAGTCATATGTATATAACTACTCAATAGATCATCTAACTCTACTTCTAAACGATTAAATTGTTGCTCATCAATAATACTTTTTACAATACTTAATGATTTTTTCTTTCTATGAGCTAATATATTATCCAAAATAGCATAGTCTTCAGCAGAGTATGATGATTCTAAAAACGAATGAAGTTTACTTTTTAAACCTCTGTATTTTTTATCCAATTGTTTATTCAACCTCTTATCAGCATGAAACTCATTTTTAAAGGCTAAAGTGTTCCTGTTTACTATATTTAGCTTCTCTTGCAAGGTGTAATTAAAACTCTCTAGCAACTTGTCTACCCCTTTTACTACAAACAAAAAATACAATTCTTCATCCTCTATCACACTTATAGCATCTAACAACATAGCACTATCATAAAAAAACAACTTTTCAGAAGCTTCTATTGTACTAACCCCATAACGCTCTAGTTCTCGTATATATGTATCAGTCTGCACTTTATACACAACACGCTGTGTTATATACTGCTGCAATACGTTATTTATACGGAGTATAATATCTCCTATTTTTCTTAGATCAAGTAAATGGAACCGTATTCTAAGATGAAAATCGGGATCCCCGTAGCGTATAAAAAACCAAGAATCTATTAGTTTTTCTTCCAATAATTGCTCTACAAGGGGTTTTATAGTTTCAACAAGAAGCATGTCGGATGTCCTGGCGCCACAATAAAGCTTATAATACAACCACTCGTCTCCAACAATAAAAGTTCTTTTTACCCTCATTCACTAAAATCTTTTGATTTTTATATACATTCTTATTATTCGCTTTCAAAATATATCCAGACGCAAATCCTCTATTTTATAAAAGAAAGCTATCGTACTCATTTCTCGAGTATTTTTAACTCTTCCTTTACATTTCTTGCCCGCTCCAATTTTTTATGATTATAGAATGAAATAACAAATTGATTAGTATAACTCATTTTTTGCTGTTGTACAATTCCCAATTTTTTATCGAATTTACCTTCTTCTGCGAATAAAAATTCCTCAAGCACACAAGTTTCCCTATTCTTTATTGCATTCAACCACATATCTATTGATGTATTATTCTCTAGATTAATCAACAGAGTATTATCTCCATCAATTAATTGGATTAAGCTTGGTATCCTATGTTTAACTCTCCATTCATTTACGGCAGAAACTTTATCTCTTTCTTTTAGAAAAAGTAAGTCCGACGTTTTGATTTTCCATCTAGCCTTTGCCAATATAAAATCTTTATACACTACTCTTGGCAAAAAAACCTTCTTCTCTATCGCCTCACCCCAATAAAATCCAATGCCTGGTCTTTTATTTTGATTTTGGACATCGCACAAAAAGTGATAAACCGGCAAAGCATTAGCACTATAATTATGTGCATTTGTCAAACGAGGAATAATTTCTTTATTAAGAATTTTGGATCGTAACACTATACGTCCATATTTTACCGATATCATTATGTCTTCTACAAAAACTTGCTTCCGAGCAGGCACATTAGATTTTCCCAAATACGGAATCTCATATTCTCTTATTGTGGCTCTTCTAATTACATTACCAGTTCTAGACTCAGGCAAATGAACAATTTCTGCAAGAATTTGATCTTGACCAATTTCTTGCTCTATAGACACTATATTATCAACATGTTTTAAAATTAATTCATTTCCTGTAGAAAACCTACCTAAAAGGTTTGCTGCCGAAGATCCACCCATTGAAGATAATATCATCTTTTCTTCTCCTTCTATTTTTGCTACCTGAACCATAGCAGACATCGTATCTGGTAAATCATTCCAATCCAAATCAAGATGTTCAAAATCCTTATCTTCTAGCAACAAGGTATACTGATTTTCTCTACCTATTTTCTGCAATTTTGCATTTAATATTTCGTGAACATCAGACCAATGCACTTTTTGTTCTAGCAAAGGTTTATAAGGAATGTCCA
The DNA here is from genome assembly GCF_002895435.1 of Aquimarina sediminis. Lineage (GTDB taxonomy): Bacteria > Bacteroidota > Bacteroidia > Flavobacteriales > Flavobacteriaceae > Aquimarina > Aquimarina sediminis. Next base: position 679,086 of record NZ_POYJ01000002.1, on the reverse strand, counting down.
ACCCGTCCAAAAATGATGTAGAGTCGTTTGCATCCTGATGCTGAAGGTAACCAATTCCAATTTCTGTATCCAAAGCTGTCGCCAAGGGAATCTCCTGGGTCTCATATCTTTTCACAAATGCATCCTTGAATCGCTGTAAATGCGTTTCAGAAGATGAACTACTTATTCTATTCAGCAATGTCATTGCTCTTTTCAATTTATACCCCCACCGAACACTTAATTGGTTTGATTTTGCCTGGGTATACATATCTGTTTGAAAAAGGTATTTTAATTCAAAAGGCGTATCTAATTTTGCTACTCTCTCACTTAATCGCAAGTATTCTTTATCCTTGTTACCAAGCTTCTGATCTATCTGCTCCAAAAACATCTTGTAGTGATAAATTTCGTTTAATATAGCTTCGACACCATCTAATCTACCTAAACATTTTTCTAATTGTTCAAGAAAATCTTCACCGGTTACCGACGGTTCTATCTCGCTTATTAAAATTTGGTTATCTATAAGTTCATCAATAAAGGCTTCAGCTTCTTCATAAGATATTTCATCATCAACCAACAGCAACGCTAATTCTTTTATTTTTTTTCCGAATTTAGCATTTTCAATTATTACTTCTAAGTAATCAGAATAGGTCACTGCTTCTATAGAGTGCTCTCTTCGGTTATATTTGTTATACCCATATTCTACATACCTATATTGATCTCCAATCCTATACAAACTATTATTTGGATACCACTGCAATTGCTTTTTAACTATTGTTTCTTTTGCCAATTTTTGAGAAAAAGCAACTAAAAAATTCATATCAAAACGAGTTTGTCTTTGATGCTTCCTATCATCGACAAGCTCAATACCTGTAGTCTCTCCAAAGGTACCTATACAACATCCGGCAAATAACCCAAAAGGAGTGCATCGAGAGCTCATTCTGGATATATATTTTAACAGTGATGATTCTAATCGTTTACTTTTTTGAACGTCTTTAAGCTGACCCGAAAGCCATTTCTCTATTTCAGAATATAGTTCTGGCGAGGCCAAAAAGATTGCTTCTTTGATAATACCATCTTCCCAGATATCCTTAAATTTTTTTAAAGGTATATTCTTTTCCTTTGTAAGCTCGTAGTAAAAATTTAGTGGCAAAAGAGGGGTTCTCAGACAAAATTGATCAAAAAAAGTGTATGGATTCGTTTGTTTCAAGAGGTGTTGATCTATTGTTAATAAGTGATAAATATACCATTTTATGCTTTATTTTAATTCTGAATAAAACGCTTATCTCTACCCGCCACACAAAACTACCTGGATATTATTTTCCATAGCTTATCTGAGATAGATAAAAAGTACTGTACATTTGCTGTATATGTATGGAAATCCTATTAAATCTACAACCGTAACCGAAGCCACAAGAAAAATGGAACACTACTGTGCCTACCAGGAGCGCTGCCATAAAGATGTCGAGGATAAGCTAAATACCATGAAACTAATCCCAGAGGCTAAAGAAAAAATTATACTACATCTTCTAGAGCATAATTTTCTTAATGAAGAACGATTTGCCAAAGCCTTTGCTAGAGGCAAATTTAACATCAAAAAATGGGGAAAAGAACGTATAACCCGTGAGCTTAAATACCGCAAGATCTCGCCATATAATATAAAAACTGCTTTTAAAGAGATCCCTGACAAAGACTATCTTGAAACTTTTCATGAGCTGGCAGAAAAGAAATATCATAGCATTACAGAATCAGACAAGAACAAAAAACGAAGAAAACTCATAAACTACCTACTATACAGAGGCTGGGAAACACATCTTGTTTATGAAAAAGTAAATGAGTTACTTTCTTAAGATCATAAAAAAAATGACACCTCTACTGCCAATATACTTATTACAACCTGAGAATCCACAGCATCCCATATAGATTCAACAATACTTAAGACTATCCAAATTAAGGTCAAAATAAACAACATACTCCATAATAAAAATGCCCATTTCAAAGGTTCTTTATCATTAAATGGCGTACTCTTTTTTATAAACACAAATGAAAAGGTTAACAACAAGATATTAAATATATAATATGCATATTTTTCAATTTCAAATGCTATAAAATAAAAGTTATCTGCATTATTAGAAATAATTGAAAAGAATTCATAATCCTCCTCTAGCACATAAAATACCTTAAGAGTAATAGATATACCTATAGGGATATATAAGCACTTTATCCACTTACTACTTTGTATATTAAAATTTAATAACAGAACAAAATAAAAGAAGATGGTAACAGGAAAAAGAAAAACCCACTCTATATCATCAATAATCCTAAGATAAGGGTAGCTATCAAAAAAACCAATATTACTAAAAAACATGTTAAACATTAACAAAGAAAGTACAAGTATAGAATACCCTAAATAATTATTGGTTTTGCTTTTAAAAAACGGAGAAAATAGAATTACAAAACCAAAAATAAACCCTTGAAAAGCACTAATCAATAATAAAAAACTAACGATATTCATTTGACTTAACCTCCTTTTTAATGCTACCTCGCCATATCACAGATTAAAAAACTACCTCAAGTCTTTACTTTTCTACTAGTTCTTTTTATAGCTTGGTGTTTCTTATACTCTATCCACTTTTCACCTCGGATCTTTCGCATAAAATTATCAAAATGGCGAAGTATAAAAACATTATAAGTAGCTTTTATAAATCGTGTTTTCTTTTTAGCAATAGAGCGAATACTCATAGAAAACCCTGGAGTTAAATATGTCATTTGATGCCAATAACCTTCTGGCATGTATAGCGTTTCTCCATGTTTCAAATTGGCAATATATCCTTTTGCCTTTTCTAGTGCAGGCCATTTTTTAAAATCAGGATTTGTAAAGTCTATGTCCTGATGAGAGATTAACGAATGTGGTAGTTTGTATAGATATTTGGTTTCTGATGGCGGAAACAGGATACACTGTTTTTCTCCATGAAAATGAAAATGAAGAATATTAGCATAATCTATATCATAGTGCATAAACACTTTAGAACCACCGCCTCCAAAAAACAAAAATGGTAATTTTTTCATGAATTTCAACCCGATCTCAGGATATCTAAAATCTTCTTGAAGCTCTGGCACTTCTTTTAGAAGATTATACAAAAAAATACGATAATCAGTAGATCCTTTCTCAAGCAAGCTAAGATAATCACTCATTTTCATACTAGTATGAGCCTCATTGAATTTTCGTTCTGATGAGATAGGTCTACTATCATACAGAGGAACGATTTTATTGCCAGCTAAAGAATTGATATAAGAAAGGTTCCATTTCTTATAAGCTGCCCAATCTCCAATTAACCGTTCAATGATCACCGGTTTCTGTAATTCAACATATTCCTTAAGAAACTTCTCTTTGGTAATTGTTTTTACCCTTGGTATTTGTTCTAAATTTAATTTCACTTACTACAAAAATAGGCATCTACAACCTATGCTAATCTATATTAATAATAAATTAGCATTTTAAAAAAACACAAACAGACAATGTTATTTATCTACTGTTACTCCCTTAGCTTTTTGCTTGGCAGCTTCATTTCTTTCAATTGTATGTGTAGGTCTAGTCCATTTAGGTTTTTCTCCCATCGATTCAAATTCTGAATCTTCTGCCTCTACGGTTTCGGGTTGTGCTTTTTTCACAAATGGTTTTTGAGGATTTAGCCCTAACATTTTAAACATCTCCATATCTTCATGTACATCGGGATTAGGAGTTGTTAATAATTTATCTCCTGCAAAAATTGAATTTGCCCCGGCAAAGAAACACATTGCTTGTCCTTCTCTACTCATTTCTGTTCTACCAGCAGAAAGTCTAACCTGTGTTATTGGCATTACAATTCGTGTTGTAGCCACCATTCTAATCATATCCCACATAGATACGGGTTTCTGATCTTCCATTGGAGTTCCTTCTACAGCTACCAAAGAATTTATAGGCACAGATTCTGGCTGAGGACTTAATCTAGATAGTGCTACTAGCATTCCTGCCCGGTCTTCAACTTTTTCTCCCATACCAATAATACCACCACTACATACGGTAACATTTGTTTTTCTAACATTTTCAATCGTTTTTAAACGATCTTCAAATCCACGAGTAGAAATTACTTCTTTATAATAATCTTCAGAAGTATCTAGGTTATGGTTATAAGCATATAACCCTGCTTCTGCCAGCCTTTGCGCTTGGTTTTCAGTAAGCATTCCCAGGGTACAGCACACTTCCATATCCAATTTGTTAATGGTACGTACCATTTCTAACACATCCTCGAACTCTTGACCATCCTTAACATTACGCCAAGCAGCTCCCATACACACTCTGGAGCTTCCAGAAGCTTTTGCACGAAGTGCTTGTGCTTTGACCTGTCTCACACTCATAAGATCATTACCTCCAATATCGGTATGATATCTTGCTGCTTGCGGACAATATCCACAATCTTCAGGACACCCTCCTGTTTTAATAGATAAGAGAGTTGAAACCTGTACTGTATTAGGATCATGACATTCTCTATGAATTGTAGCTGCCTTGTACAACAAATCCATTAAAGGCATATTGTAAATATCAAGAACCTCTTGCTCTGTCCAATCGTGTCTAATAATGCTCATAAATCATAAATAATTAAATGTATCAAAAAATACGTAGCTTTAAGCTATAAATTTTGTTGACAAATATCACTACTTTATTCCTAAAAACCTTTCAAATAGTTTAAAAAACTTTTTAGGTTCTTCAAGATACGGATTATGCCTGCTTTTTCAAATATTACAAATTTTCCCTGTGGCATACGATTCATTCCTATTTTGAATCCGATTTAGGTACTTTTTCATATCCATACCCTCACTTATATAAGTACTCCTACCTACTTCAGAAGCACCCTAGGGTACTTCAACTGTTAAAAATCCACGCAACTTTGTCAGTTTAGGTACTTCAATACTGAAAGTTTGAGGTAGTCTTGTCAGTTTATCCACTTGTTATCAAAGTAGCATCCACCTTAGTACTGAGTGATCAAGGCTTTTTTGTTATCTATCCAGTGTTTTTCATAGTACAGCCTATAATATTAGATAAACAAATAAAAAGACACTACCTTTAATAGTACTAAGGGCGTTCAAGCAGAATACTAACTGCATTACCTCCAAAACCAACTGCATTTACTATAATCTTATTCAATTGCTTAGGAAATGAATCATACGTAACGAATGGCACAGGTATAAACTCTTGATGTTTTAACATTAATACTGCTAATTCTAAACTAAGAATCCCACTAGCTCCAAAAGTATGTCCAATTTTCCATTTATTAGTTGTCAAAGCAGGTACTACGTCTTTAAAAACGGCTTTAATAGCATTATATTCTGCTAAATCTCCTTTTACTGTTCCTGGAGCGTGCATTACAATGGCATCTACTTCATTTGTCGGTGTTTTACCCAAAGCCATTTTCATTGATCTTTGAAAACAATCTGCATCAGTTGATATAGATATATTATGTTTCAAGGGTTCTGTTGCATACCCAACACCTCCAATTAAAGCTATCGCATTTTCTTTAGTTCCTTTTTCTAAACACGCTACGGCAGCACCCTCACCAAGAAACATAGAATTTCTTTTTTTACCCCAATTCATTGCCTGACAAGGATATGGCAATTCTGTATCTGATGCATAAATTTTAAGCGCTTTCATTTGAGCAATAGTAAATGAAGTTAACGGTGCTTCACTTCCCCCCACTAAAAATTGATTTGCAAAATCCGATTGTAGCCACACTACGCCATTAAGCATTGCATGTAATGCTGTAGAGCAGGTAATCGAATGACTTATTTCTGGTCCACTTGTTTGTAAATCATGAGCAATCCACGATGAAATATTACCGAGAGTAGTAGTAGGAGAACTTAACGTAGATGATTTACCTGTTTCAAGGAATTCTTTATGATATTTTTCAAAAAGCCCTGTTGCTCCACGCGAAGAACCTATGTTAATTCCAAAGTTGCGATCTTTATCCCAACCTGCAATTTTAACAGCTTGCCTGGCAGCATATATCCCAAAAAGTACAGAATCATCTAATGCTTCATAATGACTATCCTCTACTCTTAGTTGTTCTACAACTCCCTTTACATCTTCTTTTAATTCTCCTACGACAGTTTGTTCTCCTTCAAACTCCCTATTCGTAATACGATGCAGAGGGTCTTTATATGCTTTCCATATATCTCCAGAAGAAATTCCTAATGGGGATATAGAAGAAATTCCGGTTATTGATACTTTTTGTTGCAATTTTCAAGTTTTGGCAAATGTACTGGTTTGTTCGATCTTGTTCAATAGTTATATCGCTTTTTACTATTCTTTTAAAAATAAATTTAGTAACAAAAAACAGTTTTTAGATACTTATCTTTATAACATAAACAAACTAATCATTTATGAATAATCATACACAAGAAAAAAGCTGGTTTGCCAGAAATTGGGGATGGGCTGTGCCAGTAGGAGGATGTCTTACCCTAATTGTTTTATTTTTTGTTTTCTTAGGCTCTCTAATCTTTGGTGTAAATGAATTAATAAGTGAATCTACACCTTCTCAAGAGGCTCTTGCAAAAGTAAATGAGGATGAGTATGTGATTACAATTCTAGGACAACCTATAGAAACAGACGGAATAATGAGCGGTAGCATATCGTATACAAATGGAATCGGATCTGCAGATATGTCAATCCCTGTAAAAGGACCTAAAGGAGAAGCTAGGCTATTTGTAGTAGGATCCAAACGAAATGATCAATGGTCATACACCGAAATGTATATAATTATCGACAAAACTGATGAACAAATAGATTTATTAGGATATGAACAGCAAGAATATAACAACTAAAATCAACGATAATGTAATACTATTTGGCACACCGCTGCTTCTTATCTTGTTTGTAGTTCTAATTACACAATCAAAGATATTTGATACGCATACTAATACATTATCGATTGGTATCACTCTGGATCTACTTTTTACAATACCGACTATTTTCTTTTTATTAAGCAAAAAGAAAAATATTCCTAAAATCACCACTGCCTCTTTTTTTGTTCTGGGAATAATTACCAGTTCTTATATCATTCCAAAAGAACATCAATCCTTATTAAACCTGATAAAAACCTGGGTGTTTCCTTTTATAGAATTAGGAGTAGTTATTTTTGTTTACTACAAAGTTCGCCAAACTATAAAACGATTTAAGATCAACGCAAAAAATGAAGTAGATTTTTTCTCCGTTTTAAGGGCAACTTGTCTTCAAATTCTACCTAAAAAGATCGCAATACTTCTTACAATGGAGCTTGCTATTTTCTATTTTGGATTTATTTATTGGAAAAAGAAAGCCATAGCAGATAATGAATTTACCTATCACAAAAACAGTGGAACTCTTTCTTTACTTTCTGCACTTATCATTATCATTGGTATAGAAACATATGCATTACACTTTCTTCTTTTAAAATGGAATACATCAGCAGCTTGGATAGCAAGTATAATAAGTATATACTCCAGTATTCAAATTTTTGGTTTTTTAAAATCTATAATCAAAAGACCTTTTAGTATTGAAGGTCACAAAATACACTTACGCTATGGTATTCTGAGCGAAACTACGATAGACGTTAATGACATTGAGTCTGTAGAGATAATAAGTAAAGAAATTAAATTTGATACCCAGACCAGAAAACTATCTCCTCTTGGTGCCCTAGAAAGTCATAACATTGTTATTTCTCTAAAAAAAGAAAATAGACTTATTGGTCTTTATGGAATGAACAAAAACTATAAAACCTTAGCCTTTTTCATTGATGATCCTAAAAATTTTAAGACCACCCTAGAACATCTAATAAAAAAGTAGCATCTTTTTCTGCAAGCTATAATTATATAATCAAATCGTTTCCAACAACTCGACAATAGTATCATACACTTTCTCCAATTGATCCTGAGTAATCACATACGGAGGCAATATATATACGGTACTTCCTAATGGTCTTAACGCTACGCCATTTTTCATAAAATGATCAAAGATCTCATAACGTTTCTTACCATATCGATCCATTTCTATATCCAGGTCCAATGCATAGATTACTCCTTTTTGTCTGGTTGTCTTAACCTTGGGGTGATTTTCTATTTTGGCATTAAAATCTGAATGGGATTTGACTATTCTTTCGATATGACTCTGAAATTCTTCGGTTTGTAGTAATTCTATCCCAGCTAATGCAACTGTACATGCAATAGAATTAGCAGAATAGGTATGTGCATGAAAAAAAGCCTTACCTACAGAATCATCAAGAAAAGCATCATAAATTTGTTGCGTACAACTTGTTACTGCCATAGGTACAAATCCTGCGGTTAAGGATTTGGACATCGAAATAATATCTGGTTTGGTTTCTATATAATCAGAAGCAAAGGTTTTTCCTGTTTTTCCAAAACCAGTCATTACCTCATCTGCAATAGTAATAACATTATTTTCTTTGCAGACATTAAGAATTTGGTCTAAATACCTGGTTTCATACATATGCATTGCATTTGCTCCCTGTACTAATGGCTCATAGATAAATGCCGCCACAGTATTAGCAGCCATATACCTTTCCAATAGCTTTATGATATCGTCAATATTTTCAAAATTAGGAGTAGGAATACGTTTTACATCTATAAAAAAATCTTCAAAAGGACCATTGTATACCGACAATCCAGAGGCAGACATAGCCCCAAAGGTATCCCCATGAAAACCGTCTTCAAAGGCAATAATTGTATTTCTTTTTTCTCCTCTATTAAAATGATACTGCAAAGCCATTTTAATCCCTACTTCATTGGCTGTAGATCCGTTATCTGAGAAAAAAATCTTTTCCTGATTCTCAGGTAAAATTTTAATTAGCTCTTCTGATAATCTAATCGCAGGTTCATGAGTAAAACCCGCAAATACAATCTGATCTAACTGCTTCATTTGATCTTGAACCTGCTTCAAAATATAATCGTTGCAATGCCCGTACATAGCGGTATACCAGGATGCAATCCCATCTATGTACGTCTTACCGTCTTCTCCATATAACAGAGCTCCTTTTGCCTTAACAATTGGTAAGGCATCAGGATGAATCTTATGCTGGGTAAGTGGATGCCAAATATGCTTTTTATCTCTTTCTTTTAAACTCATGTCTTTATCATTTTATTCAAAAACGAAGCTTCTAAAATCCTGGATTAAATACTTTGCAATTTATCTCTAAACAGCTCGGCATATTCCTTAACTACAGCTTTATCAAAATAAGGTTCTTCATCAATTCTTCCAATAACATTAATGTCGGTCATTCTTTTTATGATGTCTTGAGTAGTTTTATGATCTTCTCCATTAAAAATAACAGACACATTTAATCCTTTTTCTTTCAGAATTCTAATAGTCATCAATGTATGGTTGATACTTCCTAAATAATGCCTTGAAACGACAATAACATGATAATCATGATCTATTAAATCCAAAATAGTGTCTTCATTATTTAACGGAACCAACAATCCACCTGCTCCTTCTACAACCAAATGATTATCACCCTGAGGAATCTTTATTTTATCAATTTCAATAGTAATACCATCAATTTCTGCAGCGGCATGAGGGCTCATAGGAGTATGTAGAGCATAGCTATTTTTATGAAACTTAGATTTTGTATTCGATATTAACTCTTGTACCTTATCTGTATCAGAGTATTCTAAATCTCCTGCTTGTATTGGCTTAAAATAATCAGCTTGCAGTGCTTCGACTACAATTGCCGAGGCAATGGTTTTACCCACTTCTGTCCCTATTCCCGTGATAAAAATCTTTTTATTCATCAATATTAAATTCTTTTTTACAATCCTCGCATTTATACTTCATCTTTTGATACATTGGCAAGAGGAATAAAATAAAACCAAATAAGAAAAAGAGTAAACTTTTGAGACTATCTATTGTTGATGTCAGCATTATCTTTTCTCCATTACATTGTGGGCAGTAAATTGGTTGTCCTTGATTTCCTATTGCATATTTATGTATACTTTCTAAAACCTGAAAAGCTCGTTGTTCATCTTCTGCCCATACTTTTAATTTTACTCCCCCTATAGCATTACTCACTAGTGGATCTGTATCGATTGTATGCATATCCATGGTAAAAACCTGAATCCCTTCTGATTCTAATTTTCCTTTTATAATCAATGCTTCTGCAGAATATTGAAAAACCGCAACAGTTTTAAAAGCCTCTTTCATGCTTGGACAAAAGTAGCAAGTAGTTCTAAAACTTCCGAAATTTCTTCTTTAGAATTATAAGAATGTATACAAAAGCGTAATCGTTCTTGACCTCTTGGAACGGTAGGAGATAAAATCGGCTTTACATCAAACCCATTTTCTTGTAATTTTGCTGCTACGTTTTTTACGTTCTCATTACCCGAGATAATGCAGGAATGTATTGCCGAATTACTTTTGACAAATTGAGATTTCAGCTTTGTTATTTCTACTTTAGAGTTAAAAAAAGTAATATTTTGAGTAAGTTTTTCAACTTGAGATGTATTTATAAGCTCTTGATATGCAGCCTGAATTGTAGCCAGAGAGTGGGGAGGGAGCCCTGTAGTATATATAAAACTTCTTGCAAAATTTATTAAGTACTTTTTTAAATCTATAGAGCCCAAAATTACCGCACCGTGGCACCCCATAGCTTTACCAAATGTATTGATTCTGGCAAAAACCTGATCCTGAAGGTTCAGAGCCTGTAATAGCCCTACACCACATTCTCCAAACACCCCTGTTGCATGAGCTTCATCAACAATAAGGTGACAGTTATGATTCTTACAAAACAACACAAATCTCTCTAGATTTGGAGCATCACCATCCATTGAAAAAATTGATTCGGTAACCACATAGATCTTAGTTTCTGCCATACTGTTTTTGGAAGACCCAAGCTTCAGAACCTTATTTTGTAGATCATCTAAGTCATTATGTCCAAACTTATACGCTTTGGCATTGCTCATTTGGATGCCGTCCCTGATTGAGGCATGAATCAATTCGTCATAAAAAACAAGATCCCCTCGCTGTGGTATAGCAGAAAAAAAACCGATGTTAGCATCATATCCCGAATTAAACAATAATGCAGCTTCGGCATTATGAAATTCTTTCAACTGGGTTTCGGTCTCTTCATACAACTTATAATTTCCAGAAAGCAAACGAGATCCTGTAGCTCCATTCTGATAAATCTCTCTTTCTTCAAGTATCTTATGAGCTTGTTCAAAAATTTTCTTTTTAGCAGCAAATCCAAGATAGTCATTAGAAGAAAAATCTACATGGTTACCCTTACTATAGAGTCTTCTAAGTGAGTTGTTCTCTTCTCGATTCTGAAGTTTTTTCTGAAGTTTTTTTGGCAATTGCATAATGCTTCAAAAATAAAACAAATACCTCTTAAAAACTGTCCTGTTTTTAACTTATCTTAATTCAATCATAAAATTAAGTGTTTCCTCCTTATCAATTTATTATAATATTATATTTGGTTTCATCTTCAAACCTTTAGTGAAATGAGCATCATCTACACTGTAGCTACTTCTGTCGCAGAACTAGAACAAATTATCACTTTACAACATAACAATTTACCTGTCTCTATTTCTCAGGAAGAAAAAGAAACTGAAGGATTTGTCTCTGTAATACACGACCTTACTATTCTTAAGAAAATGAATAATAAACAACCTCATATTATAGCAAAGGACGGCAATAAGGTCATCGCTTATGCATTATGTATGCTCAATGATTTTAAAGATGATATCGAAGTACTAAAACCCATGTTCTCTAAAATTAACGATCATCTGGATTCTAACACATCATACATCGTAATGGGACAGGTATGTATTGATAAGGCTTATAGAAAACAAGGAGTTTTCAGAGGTCTATACCAAACTATGAAACGTGAGCTTCATAAGAAATACGATTTTCTGATTACCGAAGTAGCTTCTAGCAATACACGTTCTTTACATGCTCATCGGGCTATCGGTTTTGAGACATTACTCACACATGAATCTGACGGCTTAGAATGGAATATTATTCATTGGAACTGGGCGTAATACTGGGTGATGTTCTTAGACTATCTAACTCATATCCCAAATCTTTTCCTTTTTGAATTCTAGGCACTCCCCTGGTCATCCATTTGGGCGCAGGCTTACCTTTTAGATAATAATCAAAAAACTGCATCATCCGAATAGATAGATCTTGTTTATTCTTAACCTTCTTTAAATTATGAGATTCTTCATTATACACTAACAACCAAACAGGTTTTTGCAGTCTACGCATCCCCATAAACATTTCTATTCCTTGATAATAAGGCACTGCTCCATCATTATCATTATGCATCATCAGTAAGGGTGTTTCTATCTTCGGTATACCAAAAAGAGGTGAATTTTCTATATACAAATCAAAACCATCCCATAAATTTTTTCCTAGTCTACTTTGTGTTCTTTCATATTGAAACGCTCTACTCAATCCTGACTTCCATCTTATTCCTCCATAGGCAGAGGTCATATTACTCACTGGAGCACCTGCCATAGCAGCTTTAAACTTATTTGTTACTGTAATTAAATAAGCCACCTGATATCCACCCCAGCTCTGCCCTTGTATCCCTATGTTATCACTATCTATATACCCTAACTCTTCCAGAGCTTCTACTCCAGACACTATACAATTATATGCACTAGCCCCTGGTTTACCTTCATCATATACAATATCAGGAACAAACATCACATAGTCATTACTCACCAAATATGATGGATTTACAATAGACGCACTAGGCTTGGGGATATGGTAAGAATGATAACTATCTGATCTTTTTTCATAGAAATAAGTAATCAAAGGGTATTTTATTGAGGGGTTAAAGTTTTCTGGTTTATAAACGATTCCCTCTAGCTTTCTTCCGTCACCTGTTTTCCAGGTAAACAACTCTGCCGTTCCCCATTTAAAATCTTTTTGATGAGGATTTACATTTGTTATTTTAGTTCCTTTATGGAAAGTGTTCTTAACAACGTAAAGGTCGGAGAAGGTCTTGAAATTTTGTTTTCTATAGGTAAAAACATCAGCTTGTTTTGCCTTCTTAAATGAAGTAATTCGGAATTCTGACGGTTTAATTTTTTCTACAAGTTTTCCTTTATGCAACGTATATACCCCTGAAGCTTTGGTCGTATTGTCAAAGCTAGTTATTAATAATTCTTTCCCAATATATGAGACTAATGTTTTTTCCTCTGAATCCAACATTTCTGTCCTATATCTGATATTATTTTTCCTTCCATTTTTAGTAAGGTTTACAGGTTTTTCTTCTCCTGAAAGTGAAATCTTCCATATATCAAATTTATCATAAATCAATGCATATCCCATCGAGTCAAATCCTCCAAATCCATATGGAGCAGGTAAAGCCGGACGATCATCATCTTCATCATGAAATGCAATAACCAGATCTTTGGTAAGATTTACTCTCTTAATTGTAGACAAATCAATCGAAAACCAATGTTTCTCTTTCATATCATAATGCAATACATACCTTCCATTGGGAGAAAGAATAGGTTGAAGTCCTTTATTCTTAAGGATCATTCGCTTATCTCCTGTATTAGAATTAACCAAATAATAGTCTTTTGTCCAAGGGTAATCCCACGATCGCCTGACATCATAGGGAGATGTCACAGCCCCTAATATAAATTGTTGTTCTTTGGTTTTATCAAAAATAAGATCCTCTATCGTCTTATCCTGTAGGTGAATATATTTTTTTGTTTCTGTATTATAGTAAGACACATATGCCTTTTTATTAAGCTTCTCAAATTTTGATTCTTGCTCGGGTTGAATCAACTTATCCTGCCAATTCCATACATCAACCTGAGGTATTTCTTCTTTGAGTAAAGTAGTATCTTTGGAGTATATAATTTTTGGCTTCGAATAGAAGTACGCTCTCTTACCACTATCCGAGAAAAAAGGTAATTGATCTTTACTAAGCTTCCATTTTTCTTTTAGATTTTTACCCGCAGAATCAACTAACACTTGTAAAGAGTTATCCTTATAATAATACAACTCATATTTTAAAGAATCTAGTGAGGTAGAATCGGTAGCACATAGATAGATCAGCTTATTTCCATCTTTATGTACTGCCAGTTTATCATAAGTATACTTAGTACTGTCTATAACAAATTTTGAACCTGATGTTAGGTCATATTTAAAAATCCCCACATCTTTTTCTTTATCTTTTTTGTTTCTTAACGTATAGTAGAAAACCTTTGCATTTTCAGGTAAAACAAAATCTTTTATTTGATGAATAGTATCTTTTTTTTGGGTTCTTAAATCATAGACCAGAGCATAATTTTGTTTAAAAGATAGTGAGGATCTAGCATCCAATGTATCTATTTGGCGATTAACAACAGTACATTTTTTTTCTTTTGTCTTTCCAAATTTTTCAACAATAAGCCAGTTTTGTTCTTTTGATATTTTATACTTTTTAACTTCATGAATAGAATCATAAATAGTATTGCTTTTCACACTATAGATAAACAAGGCATCTTTGGTTCGATTTTCTTTTTTAACACCTTCCTTTTTTTCTTTTCTAGTTAATTGATAATCTGGTTTTTTTTGAAAAACTACATAGTTCTCATCTTTAGATATCGAAACCTTGTAACCATTAGGGTATTTAGATTTAGTTTTACTTTGGGTATTGTATATCTCTATATAGCCATTCCCTCTTTTGGTATTAGTTTCTATTGTAGAAACAACTAGTTTACCTTTTTCTGATATTTTCACATCAGTTATATTTTTCCACAAATCGTAGTCGGTATGAGCCAGCGGTTTTTTCTGAGCAGACAGCAATACAGTGCTTAGCATAACTACAAAGGTGATCAGTCTTTGAATCATAGGTGAGGTTTTAATATTAGAGCGATTTAATATGCTCTTGAAATGTATAAAACCTTTTAACTAAATCAGGCAGTTTAACATAATTTTATCTAAAAATCAATCATTTAGATCCTCTTGTTGTTCTGACCAATATTTATAATCAAACTGTTTACCTACAAAAAAAAGACTCCTGTTATTATACAGGAGTCTTTTTATTATTAATAAGTAATATCCTAGCAACTAATCAGCTAGCACAATCACTTTGTTATCTTTCATTTCGATAGTACCAGATGTAATAGAAAGTAATGTTGCTCCATTTTCACCTTTGGTAAATTTATCTGCAACCTCTTCATTTAAATCCATATCTCCATACACTTTAACATTTCCTTTACCTAATAAAGAAATAATCGGCGCATGATTATCTAACATCTGAAATTCTCCATCTGCTCCTGGTACAGCAACCGAAGTTACTTCTCCACTAAATAATACAGCTTCTGGTGTTACTATTTCTAAATACATAGACAATTTGTTTGTCATCTCGAATTCATTTCGAGATTAAGTTATTTATTTGTTTAGTGCTGTGCTGAGTTGATTCAGCATTAGCATTGACTTATGCCTCTGCTAACATTTTCTCTCCAGCTTCTATAGCCTCTTCGATAGTTCCTTTAAGGTTAAACGCTGCCTCTGGAAGGTGATCTAACTCTCCATCCATAATCATTGTAAATGCCTTAATTGTATCTTTAATATCTACCAAACAACCAGGTATACCAGTAAATTGCTCTGCTACGTGGAATGGCTGGGATAAGAAACGCTGCACACGACGGGCGCGTCCTACCGCTAATTTATCTTCTTCAGATAATTCTTCCATACCAAGAATTGCAATAATATCTTGTAACTCTTTATAGCGTTGTAGTAACTCTTTTACTCTTTGTGCACAATTATAGTGCTCATCTCCTAAAATATCTGCTGTAAGAATTCGAGAAGTAGAATCTAATGGATCTACCGCTGGATAGATTCCAAGCTCAGCAATTTTACGAGATAATACGGTTGTTGCATCCAAGTGAGCAAAAGTTGTTGCTGGTGCTGGATCGGTAAGGTCATCTGCAGGTACATAAACTGCTTGTACAGATGTAATCGATCCTTTCTTGGTAGAAGTAATACGTTCTTGCATCACCCCCATCTCTGTTGCTAATGTTGGTTGGTATCCTACCGCTGATGGCATACGCCCTAAAAGTGCTGATACCTCAGAACCTGCTTGTGTAAAACGGAAGATATTATCAACAAAGAAAAGTACATCCTTCCCTTGTCCATCTCCAGCTCCATCACGGAAATATTCTGCTATAGTAAGACCAGAAAGCGCTACACGTGCACGTGCTCCTGGTGGCTCATTCATTTGTCCGAATACGAAAGTTGCTTTCGATTCTTTCATTACTTCTTTATCTACCTTAGAAAGATCCCATCCTCCATTTTCCATAGAGTGCATAAAATCATCACCATACTTGATAATTCCAGATTCTAGCATCTCACGAAGAAGGTCATTTCCTTCACGTGTTCTTTCTCCTACTCCAGCGAATACAGAAAGACCACCATGTCCTTTTGCAATATTGTTAATCAACTCTTGAATAAGTACTGTTTTACCTACTCCGGCACCTCCAAATAATCCAATCTTACCTCCTTTTGCATAAGGCTCAATAAGATCAATTACTTTTATCCCAGTAAACAATACTTCTGTAGAAGTGGATAAATCTTCAAACTTAGGAGCCTGACGGTGGATAGGAAGACCATCTTCTCCAGCTTTTGGAAGATCTCCAAGACCATCAATTGCATCTCCAATCACATTAAATAGACGTCCGTATACATCACCTCCAATTGGCATCTGAATAGGAGCTCCAGTTCCAACTACTTCGACTCCTCTGCTTAATCCATCACTGGAATCCATTGCAATCGTACGTACAGTATCTTCACCAATGTGAGACTGAACTTCTAATACTAGCTTGCTACCGTCTGTTTTGTTAATTTCTAACGAATCATAAATTTTTGGTAATTCAGTACCAGCGGCGAATTCTACATCGATAACTGGACCTACAATTTGAGATACTTTACCTGTAACTTTAGACATTATATAACTATTTAATGTTTAGTATTTAATCTATTATTAAAAAATCGAGTACTCAACTACACTGAATACTAGCTTTTTTCAGGCTGCAAATATAGTCTTTTAAAATGAAAAAAATAACTCATTTTGTTTTGTTTTTTCGAAGTAATCATTCGCTCATATTTTTACCTACAAATACGTCTGTTTTTTTGAGGTTTAATGGTGTTTTTGAATTGTTTACAAATTAATTTTCACTAATTGATATTTTACTTAACTTTAGATAAAACTAAATATAATGGAAACTTACGCAACAGCATTGAGCTATGCTATCCCAGGTTTTATTGTACTTATCCTTATTGAGTATCTGATAAGCAGGTTAAAAAAAACACCTGTTAATGAGAGTATGGATACTATTTCCAGTATCAGTTCGGGTATAACAAACACTCTTAAAAGTCTGATTGGCCTAACGGTAATCATTATAAGTTATGAATGGATGGTTGAGCATATTGCTTTACTCCAAATCAAATCTACCATATTAGTTTATGCTCTAACCTTTATCGGATTAGATTTTGCAGGATATTGGTCTCACCGTTTTAATCATACTGTAAATGTATTCTGGAACAGACACATTATTCATCATAGTAGTGAGGAATATAATCTCGCATGTGCGTTACGGCAGAATGTTTCGGCAATCGTTTCTATCTATTTCTTTCTTTATATTCCATTAGCTTTACTTGGGATTCCTGCAGAAATAGTCGCGTTTGTCGCTCCGATACATTTTTTTGCGCAGTTTTGGTATCATACTCGATTAATAAATAAAATGGGGTTTTTAGAACACATTATCGTAACGCCCTCGCATCATAGAGTTCACCACGCAATTAATGATGAGTATCTAGACAAAAATTATGCAGAAATATTCATTTTTTGGGATAAGCTCTTTGGTAGTTTTCAAGAAGAACTTCCTGACATACCTCCTGTTTATGGTGTAAAAAAGCCTGTGAACACATGGAATCCTTTCTTTATTAATTTCATGCATTTATGGGGGATTATTAAAGATGCCTGGAGAACTCAAAACTGGCTTGATAAAATAAAAATATGGTTTATGCCCACTGGGTGGAGGCCTGAAGATGTAAAAGAAAGATACCCTATCCAAATTACCATCAACCCATATACTAGAAAAAAATACAAACCAGAAAGCTCATTAACACTAAAACTATGGTCTTGGACGCAGCTAGTAATTACAATAGCGTTAATGTATTATTTATTGATTAACATAGGAGATCTTGAATTTATCCAAATTGTAAATTATTCCATTTTTTTAGCAATTTCAATATTTGCCTACACTTCGCTAATGGATAGACATTTGATTTCTTTATTTGCCGAATTTATTAAACTCTCACTAGGATTGTATTTTATACTAAATAATGGTGATTGGTTTGGTATTGATACTGTTTTTCAAGGAGCAACAATCATCATTTTAGGATATATGATTGTTTCTTTTTTATGCTCTTTATACTTTCAATTGATTGAAAGAAAAAAAGGATTTCAACCTTTTCAGCAAATTGCATAAAAAAGCCCATTTCATATATGAGACAGGCTTATTATTATATATTATTCTTTTATTGTAGTGTAGCCGAATAAAAAGTAGAGTAATCTACTGCTTTTACCATCGGAAGATTAGAACCATATGTAGCGTTTATAGACTCTAGTGCTTTATTAGCCAAAAAGGCATATCCCCTAGCCGTAGGATGTACCCCATCTAACGAAAAAGCTCCTCCAAACACCAAATTGCCTTGCAATAAAAACTCATCAAACATCACTCCGTTCTCCGAAGCTTCCTTTAGAATGGTATTTGCATCTACAAATGCCAAACCTGCTTGTTGCACAGCAGTGTCTATTATTGAATTAAATGCAGTCGTTGCAACTGCTATCTCTTCTTGCTCTTCAGGTGTTAATACCCACTTATCAGCCAAAGGAACAGCTACTCCATTTACAGATAAGGGGTTTTGAGGATCGGCTAAGGTTCCTATAAAACTACTAGCAGGTAAAACCAAAAGATCTCCTACTGTAGCTTGCCTCATGTTGACTAAATCAGAATTTATTCCTGTTAAATCGGTCAAGTTTTCATCCAAAATAACGACTGCATTTCCTTCTCCTGCAGTAAAACTTATTGTTCTTCGGGCTATTTCTTCATCTGCGTCTTCTTGTGATATTACATTCTGACTCACCAAAAAAGCAAAAGCCTGCACTATACCACCATTATAAGCTGCATAAGCTCCATTTACTGCTGCTGTCGTTGCTTCATCCAACGGAACGGGATTATGAGGAACCGTTGTAAAATGTGGTATCGATGTTACATCAGGAATATTAAACCCAACTCCTTTTGCTCCTCCAGAAGTTAGAGTTGTTACCAAAGCATTATAAGATTGAGAAAATATTGTTTGGTCGGTTATAGGGTCTGTTCCGTCTCCACCAGAAAGTGCATATCCCAAAACATCATTATTACCAATCCATAAGGAAAAAAACGTTGGACTCTGCACCATTGCATCTCCTAATACAGAAGCTGTTGGACTAGACGCCATTCTTACAAAATAGGGATTTGCCAATCCACCAGCTACTCCTGCCACATTACCATAACCTTCTGCTGGTAAATGAAAACTTTTTGCTCCCGGAACCCCTAAATTATTAAAAGGACCTGTTACTGCATTTGTAATCTCCGTGGTAGGAACGGCATCAAGAACACTTGGACCGGCTCCATCAAAGAAAAATCTTGGGTTCAAAATCTGAGTCCCTCCCAAAAGAGCCCCTCCTATATTGTCATTCATTAAAGGTTGCTTAAATTCTCCACCCCCAGCTAAGGCAAATTGTTGTGCCAAAATATTAGGCATCGAATTTTCTTGACCCGCAATAAACAAGGCGCCATCAGTAAATCCTGCCGTTAAAGAATTACCTAAAGAAACATATTTTGAAAAATCGGCATTTCCAGAAGTAATTACAATTTCTTCATCTGCAGCAGATACATCATCGTCTGATTCACAGGAGATACATCCAAAAACAAGCAGAAGTATTAACCATTTATATTGAGTATTCATCTGTTCTTTTTTTATTTTGTTTTTAATTGCTTAATCAAACTCATGTAGCCGTTATTTTGAATACGATTCATAATTTAGGCCACATTCATTTCATATTCAACTTTTACTTTACTTAATGATCGTTGATTACAAATTATTTATTGACAAACTAACGTAGTACTGTGATCCTACAAACCCAGTTCCAAATGCTGTAAAGTACTCATCTCCACCAATATTAGTTGCTCCAACCTTAAGAGTCGTTTTTAATTTTGGAATCCTATAATTTATCTGTGCATCGATAACCGAAAAAGAAGGCACATCTCCATTTCCAAAAGAAGCTTCCCAAAAATAACTATCACTCCATCTGTAACTTGTATTAAACCCAAAGTTCTTAAACAAGTTTGCATGCCCAAAGGACGCTTTCACTTTATGCTTTGCAGTATTAAACTCTGTTCTAAAATCAGGATCTTCGGATTTATCAAAATCCTGTTCAGAAAATGTATAATTAGCTCCCAAATCAAAATCTCCAAAAACCTTGGTATTTACCCCTATTGTAGCTCCATAAGATTTTATATCTATATCTGAGTTTGTATACGCCTGATACACCTGCGAGTCTCCATTTTGTAATGCCAAGAGAGATAATGTTCCATCACCCACCTGCCCATACAAAGGAATCAACACGTTTTCTGTAGATATAAAGTCCTTATACTGGTTATAATATCCACTTAAATCAATTACAAACTTCTTTACCTTACCACGATATCCAACCTCAAATGCTGTAATTTTCTCTGGTTCTACCGGTTTTGCATTAGAAGCTTCTGGTGTTCCATTTTGTACAGAGCTTACCGAAAATGAATTTTCATAAGCTTCTCTACCTAAAACCGTAACCGAACTAGCTCCAATAAGATTTTGCCCATCACCACTTACATCAAATGTTCTAACATCTCTATCCAAATTATCTTCTGCTGATCCAACTAGTACAGCTCTACCAACATCTAATCCAATGTATAAATCCTGAGTAGTAGGGTTTCTAAATCCTGTTTGTACAGAAGCACGAATATTATGACTTCTCTCTTCACCCAATGTATATCCAACAGATAACCTAGGAGACAGATTTCCATCAAACAATTCAGATTTATCATAACGAACAGAGGCTGTTACTTTTGCTCTTTCATCAGCAAATTTCTTTTGAACTTGTGTATACGCACCAAATTCAGAATATCGAATAGGTCCGTCAAAATCAGTAAAAATCGTTCCTGAGGAGTTTAATTTATACTCTCTAAATGACCCTCCTACCTGGATATCAGCAAAATCACCAGTGATATGTGTAAAATTGTAGTTCACATCAACATGTCTGAGTTGCGATCCATCTTGGAATTTTGATCCTGTCGCCAGATTTGGATCATTAGTTACTTCTCTAAAAGCATTTTGAAACCCCGCAGTTCCCGGAACTAAACGACCAGTATCAGCTGTTTGCCTTGCAATCGTATGAGCTTGCTCTGGTAATTGCCCTGCCAATGTAGCCTGAACAAAGGCTCCTGCATATTCTCCAAACCATGTTTGATCATCTTTCCACTTTCTGTTGATATTAATCCCTGTAAACCTAGTGTCATAAGAATCTCCCGCATCTTCATCTGTTAAATATCCGCGTATAAAAAAATTATCATTCTTTAACTCTATCTTATGTTGTTGCAAGAAAAAATTACGGATTGAGTATCGATTCGCTCCCTGATAAATTGTTGTTCCTTTCCCTATTTTTCCATTATAAATAATTTCAAAATCATTGGCAAATGGTCTATAATGAAGCGCTGCATCAAATTTGATACTTTCTGCTTTATACGCATTCAAATCTTGTTCAGCATACCCCGTTCTACTAACATCTTCACTAGGCAATAGATTCTCTGCTCCTGAAGGCAAAACTCCTAAATTTACTAAAGCCACACCAACCCCTCTCAAATTTGTACTTACTTCATCCCCATAAATATTAAGTCCATCATAATTAGGATCCGATCTATCAGTTGTTGGATCCAAAACATTAACAGTACTTGTTGCAAACCAGTCTGTACCTCTCAAATAGGAGAAATTAGCTTTTGCAGCAAACTTATTAGAGAATTTATGTGCAATTCTAATACCATAGTCATAGAATTCATTATCTCCGGCAGCCTCTTGAGAAGTTATTCCTCCCTTAAAATAGGAACTAATCCCAGTATGATCAAATGGACTTTTACTGGTCATAAACAAAATACCATTAAATGCATTTGCTCCATACAAGGCTGAAGAAGCTCCTGGAAGAAGCTCAACACTATTTACATCTAACTCCGTCATTCCCAATAAGTTTCCTAGCACAAAATTAAGAGCCGGCGCTGTATTATCCATCCCATCAACTAATTGAACAAAACGAGTATTGGCAAATGTGGCAAAGCCTCTAGCATTAATTGATTTAAATGTTAAACTATTGGTGTTGATATCGATCCCTTTAAGATTTTCTAGTCCATCATAAAAATCTACAGAAGGTGTGTTTTTTATCTCTTTAACCCCAAAACGTTCTACACTTACTGGAGATTCAAAAATACGTTCTGGAGTTCTGGAAGCCGAGATAACCACTTCATCAAGCTCTGTACCTTCTTTTAAAACGATAGTTATATCTGTAGTTTGAACTGATATACCAACTAAAGAAGATTCAAATCCTACACTACTTACCGCTATGGTAAAAGGAGGTGACTCCTGAACTGTTAATGAAAAAAAACCATCAAAATCAGTTACAGTTCCTACAGAAGAATCTTTTAATGAAATGTTAGCCCCAGGAATGGGTTGATTACTATCATCTACAACCTGTCCTTTAATTGTTGTTTGTGCAGTAGTAATAATGCTTACCATCAGCATTATTACTAATGTAATTTTTCTCATACCCTAAGTTTTATTAGTTATGACAACAATATACGTTTTTTTATCAATCTTTCAATATATCAAGCAAACCTTTGTGTTTTTATCATATAAATAACAATTAACATAAATTATCATCAATTTACGGTTTTACCTTACTTTAAAACTTATTCAAAAAGTAAGTGTAAAATCACCTTTCTAAAGCTAATTCCTTGCGATTAAAAAGAGAGAGATGCGTTTTTAAACTGGCACATATTGAAGAGCGAAGCAATCATTTAGTGGGTTTAGTTTAAACTAAAAAAGCCTGTTTACAAAATTGCAAACAGGCTTTTGAATATATTTACTTACAAATCAATAATCTAATAGAGCGTAAATCACTATTCTACTGTTACTGATTTTGCCAAATTTCTTGGTTGGTCTACGTTTTTATCCAACATTACAGCTATGTGATAAGACAATAATTGTAATGGTATTGTTGTAAGAAGAGGAGTTAAAAACTCTTCGGTTTCAGGAACTTCAATCACGTGATCTGCAAGATTTTTTACGGTCTCATCTCCTTCTGTAACAATCGCGATAATCTTTCCTTTTCTAGATTTAATTTCTTGAATATTACTTACAACTTTCTCATAATGACCTTTTTTGGTTGCTATTACCACAACTGGCATTTGCTCATCGATTAATGCAATCGGCCCATGCTTCATCTCAGCAGCAGGATACCCTTCTGCATGTATATATGATATCTCTTTTAGTTTCAATGCTCCTTCTAAGGCTACAGGAAAATTAAATCCTCTTCCTAAATACAAGAAATTTTTTGCTGATTTATAAGTATCAGCTATAAACTTGATATGTTCATTAGATTCTAATGCCTGTTTTACTTTTTCAGGGATTCTTTCTAATTCTTGTAAGTAATAATGGAAATCACTATTAGAAATTGCTCCTTTGCGCTCAGCAAGTTTTAATGCAATTAAAGATAAAACGGTAATTTGTGTTGTAAATGCTTTTGTCGAGGCAACGCCAATTTCTGGTCCTGCATGTGTATAAGCTCCTGCATGAGTTTCTCTTGATATAGAGGAACCAACTACGTTACACACTCCAAAAACAAAAGCTCCATTTTCTTTGGCTAATTTAATCGCTGCCATTGTATCAGCAGTTTCCCCACTTTGGGATATTGCGATCACAACATCATCCTGGTGGATTATGGGGTTTCGATATCTAAATTCTGAAGCATACTCTACTTCAACCGGAACACGAACTAATTCTTCAAAAATATATTCTGCTACCAAACCGGCGTGCCATGAGGTACCACATGCAACGATTAGTATACGTTTTGCATTTAGGAGCTTGGCAAGATTATCATCTATTCCTGCCATCTTTATAATTCCTTCTGCTACTCGCATTCTTCCTCTATAAGTGTCGCTTATAGCATTAGGTTGCTCATAAATCTCTTTAAGCATAAAATGATCATAGCCTCCTTTTTCTATCTGCTCAAGATTAATTTGTAGCTCTTGCAAATACGGGTCAACTAATTTATCATCTTTAATGTTTCTTACTTTTACACCTTTATTTCTTCTTACGATAGCCATTTCGCCATCTTCAAGATAGATTGCATTATTGGTGTATTCTATAAAGGGAGAAGCATCAGAAGCAATAAAAAACTCATCTTCACCCACCCCTATCGCTAAGGGGCTACCTAATCTTGCAACAACAATTTCGTCTGGCTTTTGCTTGTCAAAAACCGCTATTGCATAAGCTCCTACAGTTTGATTTAAAGCTATTTGTACAGCTTTACCGAGTTTTACATTCTCTTTGGTTTTAACGTCTTCTATTAGATTTACCAACACTTCTGTATCAGTCTCAGATGTAAATGTATACCCTCTATTAGACAGCTCTTTTCTAAGAGATTCGTAATTCTCGATAATTCCGTTGTGTATAATTACAAGGTTTCCTGAATTAGAATAATGCGGATGAGAATTCACATCATTAGGCACACCATGGGTAGCCCATCTAGTATGCCCGATCCCAATAGTCCCTTTTGTTGAGATCTCTTTTTCTAATCGTTTTTCGAGATCCGCTACTTTACCCTTGGTCTTAGATAATTTAATATCTTCTCCATCATAAAGAGCAATACCAGCAGAATCATATCCTCTGTACTCTAATCTTTTTAACCCCTTTAACACAATTGGATAGGCAT
Source organism: Aquimarina sediminis (assembly GCF_002895435.1). Classification (GTDB taxonomy): domain Bacteria; phylum Bacteroidota; class Bacteroidia; order Flavobacteriales; family Flavobacteriaceae; genus Aquimarina; species Aquimarina sediminis. Next base: position 654,013 of record NZ_POYJ01000002.1, on the reverse strand, counting down.
CCCTATGCCCAATGTACCCTACAATTCCGCACATGATTTAAGTTTTTTTAAATATTGTTAGTTCTTTTTTGACGCTGTATAAAAAATATCAAGTTTTAAACGTTTAGCTTCAGGAACATTTTCTCCATTTCCGTAGAGTATTGTTCCTTCATGGGAAATTATTGATGAGGAGGGAATTATCTCATCATTAGTTGTGGGGGTATCACCAATGGCGGTTGTTGTTATATTTACGTTTTGAGACACTGCAACTCCAATCTTTACATTCTCGATTTCTTCGTCGTCCAGAAGACTAAGAATATGCTGCGTAAGTCTTATTTTATACGATTCTCCTTTTTTGTCAGAGTCTCTATTAATTCTTCCTAAATGACTTAAAATAGAATTCACCGGATCTTCTTCATTAAGCAACTGAAAATTAGAATCTAAACTATAATCTGCAAGGATTGTCCCTGTTTTCAGATTAAAAACATAAATTCTTTCTGGCTCTGTATCTCCTCCCGATGTAACTTTATCCCTATTAACATAAAACGTAAGGTTTGCATCATTAATCAACCAATCTTGTCTTCTTAAGAAACTTAATTCGTTTTCTTCTTCTCCATTTTCATTAATAACTGTTCCTCCAAATAGATCGATTACTGCATATGAACCATCTCCTCCTTTTAGATAAAGATTATCTTCTCCATTAATTTTATCCTGATTTTCATCCTTTAACTCTTCAGCAATCGTAGGATCTAACGTTGTCGTAATAGCGTTTACTATATTATTGACAAATGATAACTCTAGCGTTTTTTGTGTTCTTTCGACTGGAGTTCCAGAGTCAGATGTATAATGTAATGTTATATCACCGCCACTCATATTAAACAAAACAAGGCTTCCATCATTATTAACAGGTTCTGTTTTAAAATAAATCCCTCTGAAATAGTTAAAGAAGTTATTGGCATTACTCAATTCTACACCGCCTTCTTTATCCAGGAATTGTTCTTTGAACCTATCCCTAACCTCATCAGAAAACTTAATTCTTAACCTAGGGGATACTCTGCTTACATCTGGCTCTGTTCCTTCATCGGTTCCATCAGGGAGTAGTAATGTTAATTCTGATGCAGAAGGAACAAAAGAAGTAGTACTGTATAGCAAATTACTTGCTGGTTCAACTTCGGGACCAAAATTATTTTGAATATCATCTGAATAATATACCTGCCTATCACTAGATGCAGGGTCAAAATCTCTTAAAAAATAATCTGATTGATACACTGATAATTTAAACGGTTGGCTTCCATAAATCGAATCTAATTCATATGTAGTAATGGTAGCTCCATTATCATCGGTAGCCGTTGCTGTAGCTTCAGAGAAATATGGTAAATTAAGGACTACACTATCCAGAACAGCATTATCTCCAAAATCTGGATTAAAGGTATTTGGCTGTACCTGAGAAAGCACGCTATATACAGACTGACCATAAACAGGGTCATTATACACACCTAACACATTAGCATGAAGAGCTTGATTATTATGCACTAACCTACTTGTACGTACCCTTTCAAATTTTCTACTATAAGATACGGGTATTGTACTGTATTTTTTGTCTTCAAAATTTACATCTCCAATAATTTCACTACCAACAGAATTAAAATCATTGTCGCAAGACAAAAAGGTAACAATAACAGCTACTATAGCTGTTACTCTAATTAAAACGTTCTTCAATTTCATAAATAATTTAAGTCATTTTGCCTATACCAATACTTCGGTTTGATAGAAAGCTTCATAGGCTTCAGCAAATTCATCTGGTTTTTTATATTCTAAAACTGGTTGGTCTATAGTCTTTAAGTGCTCTACAAGCTCTTCAGGAATTTCTTCAGACCCGACAATAACGGCATCAGAATTATCCACAGCTACTTTCATAAGATTACTATATGTTGGCTCCTCTAGATCACTTATTTTTTCTTCTGCTATTCCGTCAAATTTTACCTTCCCCATCATATTTTTATCCAATATCCCATCATAACCACTATTATACACAGAAGTTACAATTTTACTATGACCAAAAAGAGGTTCATTAGCGTAATAATGCTTTAGATATAATGGCAAAAGAGAAGCTAACCACCCATGTACATGGATTACATCTGGTGACCAATTTAATTTTTTGACAGTTTCGATAACCCCTTTAGCAAAAAAAATAGCTCGTTCGTCATTATCAGGAAACAGCTTTCCTTCTTCATCCGTCAAAGTTGCTTTTCTTTTAAAGTAATCTTCATTATCAATAAAATACACTTGCATTCGCTCTTTCGGAATAGACGCTACCTTAATGATAAGAGGCATATCTAAATCATTAATTACTAAATTCATACCCGAAAGCCGAATCACCTCATGTAATTGATGTCTTCTTTCATTAATGTTTCCATATCTAGGCATAAAAATTCTTATTTGCCCGCCTTTACTATTTACCATTCGTGGCGCCTCAAAAGACATAGATGAAATTTCTGTCTCTGGTAGGTAAGGTATTACTTCTGATGATACATACAATATCCTCTTATCTTTCATATAATCGATACTTTTATCGTCCTCCTTTTGGAATTAATTTTGCAAAATTACGAAAATTTATGCAGTCTGCCAGTAATATCTTATTTTTGCACGCCTTATAAGTTATACGTCAATGCGGGTACACAAAAAAAGACTAGACATAATTGCAGATGTTGCAAGTTTTATCAAGAAGGGTGAAACCATTGGATTTGTTCCCACAATGGGAGCGTTACATCAGGGACATTTAGCCCTGATAGAAAGGGCTCTCAAGGAAAACCAAAAAGTAATAGTTAGCATTTTTGTTAACCCAACACAGTTTAACACCTCTGAAGATTTGGTTAATTATCCCAGAACTTTAGACTCTGACATCAAACTTTTATCAAAGTTATCAGAAGAAATAATTGTGTTCGCTCCTACCCCAAAAGAGGTTTATGGAGACCAGATTTCCTCAATAAGCTATGATTTTAAGGGATTAGAAAATGAAATGGAAGGTAAATTTAGACCTGGTCATTTTGATGGTGTCGGAACTGTTCTGTATCATTTTTTCAATATTATTACTCCCAATAAAGCTTATTTTGGCGAAAAAGATTTTCAGCAACTTCAAATTGTCAAAAAATTAATTGAAATTGAAAAAATGTCAGTCCAAATTATTGGCTGCCCTATATACAGAGAAGAGAGCGGTTTAGCCCTAAGCTCTCGAAATAAAAGGTTAAACCAGAAACAGCTTGATGAATCCCCTTTAATTTATTCAATTTTAAAACAAGTAAAAAAGGATTTTGGCACAAAAAGTGTTACTACTCTAAACAAATGGGTATCAGAACAATTCAAAGCTAACGATGAGTTAACATTAGAATACTTTGAAATTGCGAAAGCATCAGATCTGAAATCTATTAAACGGAAACAAAAAGACACTAAATACAGAGCTTTTATAGCTGTATTTGCAGGAGAGATAAGACTCATTGATAATATTGCTCTAAATTAAAAATAACTAACTTTGTAACATGTTTGTACACGTAGTAAAATCAAAAATTCATCGAGTTAAAGTAACCGGTGCCGATTTAAATTATATTGGTAGTATTACAATTGATCAAGACTTAATGGATGCCGCCAACATTATTGAGGGAGAAAAAGTCCAGATTGTAAACAATAACAACGGAGAACGACTAGAAACATACGCAATACCAGGTCCGAGAAACAGTGGAGAGATAACGCTTAATGGTGCAGCCGCAAGGAAAGTGGCAAAAGGAGATGTATTAATACTAATCACCTATGCCATGATGGATATAGAAGATGCCAAAAGCTTCAAACCAAAGCTTCTCTTTCCTAATGAAGAAAACAATTTATTAAAATAGCATAGTGAATCCTAAGCTTATAAAGTACCTTAAAATTATACTCCCATTAGCTTTGGGAGTTTTTTTAATTTGGTATTCTATCAGTTCTGCCACTCCCGAAGAAAGACAAAAAACACTAGATTACATTGCTCAAGCAAATCCAAAGTGGATTATTCTATCCGTGACCATGGGAATCATTTCTCATCTTTCCAGAGCGTATCGATGGAAATTTTTATTAGAACCTCTGGGATATTCTGTAAAACTTTCAAATAGCTTTATGGCTGTTATGGCAGGTTATCTTGCTAATTTAGGAATCCCCAGATCGGGAGAAATTCTTCGTGGCGGTACCATATCAACCTATGAAGATATCCCGTTTAAAAAAGCTTTTGGAACTATCATATCAGAAAGAGTAATTGATTCACTAATGCTTTTATTAATAATTGCAATTGCGTTATTGTTTCAGTCAGAACTCTTACTATCCTATTTACAAGAAAAAATAGCTAGTCCGTTTATTACGCTAGCCATGCTTTTGGGGCTGATAGTTATGGGTATTTTATTCCTTAAACTCATAAAAACGTCTAACAATCCTATTCTTGTTAAAATTCGTCTTTTTGGCGAAGGGATTCTCGAAGGAATAAAAAGTATTTATAAAATTAAAAGAAGAAGGGCTTTTGTTTTTTACACATTTTTAATTTGGGGATTATATGTTGGGATGTTTTATGTTATTAAATATACTGTTCCCGAAACTGCTGATTTATCTATAGGTCCTGTATTGGTTACATTTGTTGCTGGATCTATCGCAATGTCTACGACCAATGGCGGTATTGGTGTATTTCCTATAGCAATATCTGCTGCTTTATTACTTTTTGACGTAGAAAAACCTGCAGGAGAAGCTTTCGGTTGGATTTTATGGGGGTCTCAAACTGCAATAAATATAATTATAGGAGCGTTATCCTTTTTATTTCTACCTATTTTAAACAGAGAAAAATAAGGAAATAATTTATATATTGTCCCTTTGCTTAACCCTAATCCAAAATACTCATGAAAAAAAGTGTAACTCTTATTATCGCTTGTGTTTTTGTTGTTTCCAGCTATGGACAGGCTATCTACGAGTCCTTCAGATCTGTTAAATTAGATCAAAACAGAGAGTTAAAAATTCAGCTTCCACGTAATTACAAAAAAAACGAAGATAAAATATACCCCTTAATCATAGTACTGGATGGGGATTATCTATTTGAGCCCGTTGCCGGAAATGTTGATTATTTCTCTTACTGGGAAGATATGCCCGAATCAATTGTCGTAGGGGTTAATCAAAGAAAAACCAGAGAAGATGATTGTAAATATGACACAGCAGAATTCTTACCTGAATTAAAAGGTGCAGAGTTTTTCGAATTTATAGGACAAGAGTTGGTACCGTACCTTAATCAGACATATCGTACCGCACAACTAAAAATTATTGTTGGTCATGACTATACAGCCAATTTTATTAATTATTTTTTGTTTAAAGACAATCCTATTTTTCAAGGTTATATAAGTCTTAGCCCTGAGTTCGGACCACCAATGGGAGAACGAATTACTACCAGGCTATCTACTGGATCCGAGATTTGGTACTATTTGGCTACTGCAACCAATGATGCTGATAATATCAAAAAAGATCTAATCGCTCTAGATGAAAAACTATCAGCTATAGAAAACCCAGAAATCAACTATTTCTTTGACAATTTTGAAGAATCATCGCACTACACTTTGGTAGGAAAAGCGATCCCGAAAGCTCTCGAAAATATTTTTGAGATGTATCGCCCAATAAGCAAAAAAACATATAAAGAAGTTATTCTTCCTTTAGAAACTTCTCCTTATGATTATCTGGTAGACATATACAAGACTACAGAAAAATTATATGGAATAAAGCGTAAAATAAGAATCAATGACTTTATAGCAATATCTACAGCTATAGAAAAGACCGAAAATTGGTCTGAGATGGAACCTCTAGGCAAGCTAGCTATCAAGGAGCATTCTGACTTGATGCTAGGATATTATTACCTTGGTATGTTTTATGAACAAACTGGGGAGCCCAAAAAAGCAATGAGAGCCTATGAAAGTGGTTTTCAACTTGCAGAAGTTGCTTTCTTAACCAAAGATTATATGTTGGATAAAGTAAACAAAATCAAAGAAGATTTTGGTTGGTAAACATGCCTTCACAACAAACAAAAAGAGATCCTGAAATGAGGATCTCTTTTTGTTTATAGAGTTATTAAAATAATAGTATTTTTACAATCTTATCAATCTTTTATGGCTAAGACCAAAACTGTTTTTTTTTGCCAGAATTGTGGTGCACAATATGCCAAATGGCAAGGACAATGCACATCTTGTAAAGAGTGGAATACTATTGCCGAAGAAGTAGTTCAGAAAGCTTCTAAAAGTGACTGGAAAAATGCTACTTCTAGTCCAAAAACCAATAAAACTGCCAAGCCTTTACGCATCTCTGAAATTAGTACGGGTAAGGAAACTCGTTATAATACTGATGACGCAGAATTAAACAGAGTCCTGGGAGGAGGTTTGGTTCCTGGTTCTTTAACGCTACTAGGAGGTGAACCAGGAATAGGTAAGAGTACATTATTACTACAAATTAGCCTTAAACTACCTTATAAAACCTTATATGTTTCTGGAGAAGAAAGCCAGCAGCAAATCAAAATGCGTGCAGAACGTATACATTCTAAAACTGATAACTGCTTAATCCTTACCGAAACCAAAACTCAGAATATCTTTAGACAAATTGAAGAGATTCAACCAGATATTGTGATTATAGATTCTATACAAACCCTTCACAGTGATTATATAGAAAGTAGTGCAGGAAGTATTTCTCAAATCAGAGAATGCACCACCGAGTTAATCAAGTTTGCCAAAGAAACTGCCACTCCGGTTTTGTTAATTGGTCATATTACAAAAGACGGCACTATCGCAGGACCAAAAATCCTGGAACATATGGTAGATACTGTACTTCAGTTTGAAGGAGACCGAAACCACGTATATCGAATTTTAAGAGCTCTAAAAAATCGATTTGGTTCAACATCTGAGCTAGGTATTTATGAAATGCAAGGAAGTGGTTTGCGAGAAGTGAGTAACCCCAGCGAAATCTTAATTTCAAAAAAAGAAGAAGAATTAAGTGGTACAGCAATAGCCTCTACAGTAGAAGGTATGCGACCACTTATGATAGAAATACAAGCATTGGTTAGTACCGCAGTCTATGGCACCCCTCAACGTAGCGCCACTGGGTACAACCTTAAACGCCTTAATATGATACTGGCTGTCTTAGAAAAACGAGCAGGTTTTAGACTTGGAGCCAAAGATGTATTTTTGAATATCACAGGAGGAATATCTGTAGATGACCCAGCTATAGATCTTGCAGTAGTTGCAGCGATATTATCATCGAGTGAAGACATTCCTATTTCTAAAGATTTTTGTTTTGCTGCCGAGGTTGGCTTGGCAGGAGAAATTAGACCAGTAGCCAAAGTAGAACAACGAATACAAGAAGCAGAGAAACTAGGTTTCTCTACTATTTTTGTATCCAAATACAACAAAATATCATTACAAAATACTCAAATCAATATCCAAATGGTTACCAAAATTGAAGATGTTGTCGAGTATCTCTTTGGCTAAGGTGCTGGATTAGGGTTATTCTCATGCACCGCTTCGATCTCCTTTATAATCGTATCAGAAAGCGTAATATCGATACTACCAATATTTTCTTTTAGCTGATCCATTGTTGTTGCGCCTATTATCGTACTTGTAACAAAAGGGCGCTCATTTACATATGCCAGAGCCATTTGAGTAAGACTAATCCCATGATTCTTGGCTATTTCATTATACGCTCTGGTAGCTTCAAATGATTTCTCGTTATGATATCTCGAGAATTGTGGAAACAAGGTTACCCTGGCATTTTTAGGCATTTCTTCAAGGTATTTTCCTGTCAGTTGACCAAAACCAAGAGGTGAATACGGCAAGTGCCCTATATTTTCGCGATGCAATACTTCTGTAAGCCCTACCTCATCCTTTCGATTTAATAAACTATATGGATTCTGCACTGTAATCATTTTTGGAGCTCCTTTTCTAGCTTCTTCGGCATAGCGCATCACTCCATAAGGGGATTCGTTAGAAAGCCCTATCTGTCTTATTTTTCCTGCAGCAATAAATTCCTGAAGATAACTTAGTACCTGCTCAAAATTATCACTCCATCGTTCATTTTCATCATGTTCATACCCTCGTACTCCAAAAAAATTAGTATTCCGCTCTGGCCAATGTAGCTGATACAGATCAATATAATCTGTCTGTAATCGTTGTAAACTTTTATCAATTGCATCAGCAAACTCTGCTTTGGTAAACCCATCTGTACGTATATGCTTTACAAAATCTCTGGGACCCACAATTTTTGTAGCGATGACAAGATCATTTCGCTTACCCCTCTTCTTTAACCAGGTTCCTATAATTTTTTCTGTGCTTCCTTGAGTTTCTGGTCTGGAAGGTACAGAATACAACTCTGCAGTATCAATAAAATTAATCCCCTGATCAATGGCATAATTCAATTGTTGGTGCCCTTCTTCTTCTGTATTCTGTTCACCCCAGGTCATTGATCCCAGGCATATTTTACTTACTTTGATATCTGTATTGGGTAATGTAGTATACTTCATCTCTTTGGTCATGTATTTTTAGGTAGAAAACACCAAATAGCATTCTTGATTGCCTTTTGGTATAATACGCTCAAAAGTAAAAACTCTTCTTTAAGTTATTGTAAAAATTATCATAATAAACATTAGCAAAACATAATTCTATAGCCTTCTTTTATTCTTTTGTGGCACCGATCACAATTGAGCTATTAGTTTCAATTCTGCCAACGATTTTAAGTAAAAAACTTAAACCCAAAAAGTATTCTTTGGATTGGTCTCAAATTTATTTTTAACGTACTAATTGTGGAATAAATCCACAGTTCACATGTGGCATTCTACAGTTTTCAAATAGCACTACAAAACTCAACAAAACATAACGCCCTGTTTTTCAATTGATTAAATGCGAAGATCTTTGATATCATACTTTTGGAATAATAATTTCTTTAACACCACTTAACTAAACACAAACTCTAATTGCAAAAGGGTTTACTTTTAACTAAAGAAAAACTCATTAACCATGCAATTAACCATAAAAAGAGCTTCTTATAATGAGAAGCTCTTTTTTAATTAAAACGGATACGACTACCCCATTGCCGCATCCGCTTTACTCAACTAACCAACCTAAAATTAATTCCTCCAACATCCATCAAATATCTCTTAGGAATGAATCTATACTTAACTTTATCCTATATCTAAATCCAATATCCCCTTTTAACCTTTATTTTTTCACATCTTAATTCCAATTTTTTAGATTTTAGATCTAAGTGTATATATTCATTGGTTTACTCAAAAGTAGTACACATCGTTTCTTCACAAAACCTACAATGAGGGAAAGGTAATTCTGAGTGAGGGAATCTATGTTTTTATATAGACTTACTTTAGTTTTTTCCAAAGTACTCTTATAGCATGTATATGAAAAGTAGCCGTATTTCATCTTAAAGACCTTATTTTGGGTCAAAAAGACGCTCGGTTTAATGATGGTAGTCAAAATTTTAAGCAGTTAGGTTAAAAATTCAACCTACTTGCTTAAAGTTTTAACCTTCGGAGTTAAAATTTCAATACTAAAAGCTAAAGTTTTTACTTTCTAAGTTAAACACTTCGTCAAAAAGACGCGTGACTTCGTCTCTGGAGTTAAACGGCTCACATAAAACATTGAATGTTTAACCTTTAAGGCTAAAAAACTTACGCATACCACTAAAAATCTAAATAATAAGGAAGGAATAGGAAAAATTAGAGCAGTACTTATTAAAAACAAAAAAAGCGCTCTTGGCGCTACTTCTACGACATTGGCAATATCTCTATTACTTTGCCATATACATTTTTGGTCCACCCATTAAGGCGACCTCGGTTATTACCGATTAGCAATCCTCGTTTTGCATTTTTTCCTTTGACCAAATGCGTAAAACAGTTCCCTCTTACTTTACAAAAAACAATATCTCCTGCTTCGCAATCTTCCCAATTTACAGGCTCAAGGAGGACAGGTTGTTTTGATTTCAAAATGGGCAACATAGAATTACCAGGTTCTTTGGAGACAATCGTCTCACCATTCAATAGTTTTTGAATTTTCCAATTCATCATACATAGTTTTAAAAATTAAACATAAATTCATAAACTATGGAGTATGGTTTTACAAAGAACGTGTACTATTTGTACAGTGCAAATGTAAGAAATTCAATCAGATTAGCAATATTCTTTCACTGACTTATGTTATAAGAGTTCTTATTGTTCGCTTTAAAACTTTAAACTTCCGACACCCGACCTCGGGCTCTCCTACGATACCAAAACAAGCCTCCTAATGATAATAACACCACAATTCCTATAATCCAATACAGTAATGTATTACTCTCAAAAGGAATGGGCGCTGCATCTCCTACAAGATAAAATGCTCCCCAGTAAAAAGGGTCTAATCTGTTGATATCTGCGGTGGTTAGGTATTGTAATTTTGCTTGTTGCAGGGCTTTGGGTTTACTCATCCCATCTTTAAGGTTGGTATAGAAGTATTTCATTAGCTCTGGAGTGGTTTGATCTGATACCTCCCAACTGGTGAGTAGCAAGCTTTTGGTACCTGCATATTGAAAAGCAGTACCCAAACTCATAATCCCCTCTCCTTTGGCAATTTTGCCTGTTCCAGTATTACAAGCACTAAGTACTGTAAGTTCTGCGGGGATATCCAGGGCAAATAGCTCGTGACTATAGAGTAAATTGTCTTCTAGTGTATCCTTACTTTTGGTAAAATAGAGTTTGGAATTCTCTGGTCTTTCGTTATCTACCTCTCCATGTAGGGCAAGGTGTAGGATATTATATTGTCCGGCATTTTTCTTAAAATTAGCTTCTATTGCCTGTGATCCATAAAAGTATTGCCCATCGATAATGTTAGAGATGGCTCTGATTTCTTTGCGAGTCCCGGGTAGGTCGTCTCCTGCATCTCTAAGGGCAGCCAGACTCATTGCCCTTGTCTCTCCAGTTTGTGTACTATCAGAAAAGGAAAAGGCAAGGCACTCTTGTAATGGTTCAGTCTGTTCTTGATGCTTAGTGCCTCCAAACAACAGATTTGCAGAATTGGCATAGGTCACAGCATATTCTCTAAGCAGATAGGATAATAGTGCCGGGTTATTAGATTTATCATGTTGAGTCAGCAATAACTCAAAATTAAGATGCCATAAGGAACCATCGGGTATGATGATAAGGTTATCCCCTACAAATGTCTTGGCCACAGGAGCTATCAATAGATTGTATAAACCATGTGCTTGTTCTTTAAAATCAGCAATATTTTTATCAGCTATGGTTTTACGAAATTCTTCTACCTGCTCCGTAAGTTTTGGAGTGGCTAGCTCTTGCACTGCGATATTGTTTTTAGAAATGGTAAAAGCATAGGTAATACTATCTCCTGTAAAGAATTCTAATACAGTCGTTTTATCATCCAATTGTTGTTGGATATCCTGTACGGTAGCAATATCATCCTTGTATTTAAGCAGGTAGTATTTTGGATAGTTTTTTTCTAAGACCTGAGTTAAAGAATCCTGACGTCTATTGATGCCGAATAGCTTATTTTCGAAATGAGTGACTCTGGAGGTGTCTATCTCTTTTTCTGAATATTCTTCTGTGATTTTAGATTGGTAGAAAGCTTTATTGATTCTTAGCTCTTTTTCTAAGGTCACCAGATTTTGTGGTAAACCTGTAAAGTTTTTAGCATTAGCTTCATTAAGTAGTTCTTTAAGAGTATTGGATTTACTTTTTTCTGCGTAGTAAAAAGCTTTTTCTATGGATTGTTGATCTTTTTGCAATAGCTGGGCAGTTACAGCTCCTTGATAGATTTCTTTAGTTTGTTTAGAAAAATCTACTTTGTCTTGATAATTAGTATATGTCTGTCGTATACTATTAATTAGCGTATCAGTTTGTCTATAGGCATGGATTGCTTTTTTAAGATCATCCAAATCTTTACTTTTTTGATACAAAGATGAATAAGATTTTGCTTTCCCATCTAAGGTTGTTAGTAAAACATCTAAACTCAAATAGCTGTTAATTGACAAATTATCAGTGCTACTATTATCTTTTTTGATATTTATTTTTTGTGCTTTTGAATAATTTTCTAAGGCATTTTGATATGCTCCAGAATCAAAATAGGTTTGAGCAATATTATTGTACGATTCTGCAATAAACTTGTTGTTCTCCGGATAAATATTCTTTCTTATTTTTAATGCCCTACCATAATAATCCTGTGCTTCTTCAAAGAGTTGATTTTTTTGTTTTAAATCACCTATTTTATCTAAAGACTCCGCTATGCTTGGGTGCCCTTCTTTAAATTTATTTGTGTATACATCTAATGCCTTTTCATAAAATGATAACGCTTTAATATATCGCTCTTCCATTTCAAGGATATCTCCCCTTTGGTTGTATAATGCAGCTATTTTGGGATGACTATTTCCAAAAACATTTTCTCTAATATGTAAAGCCTTTTTGTTGTATTCAAGAGCTATTTCGTAGTCTTCGTGGTAGGCATAAGTCCAAGCAATATTGGAATATGCAGTTGCTGTTAGATAATGTTTTTCTTTTACAGTTTTCAGGGTTATATCTAAACCTTTTTTATAAAATTGGCGAGCTTTTTTATAAGCTCCTTTGCTAAAAAACACACCTCCTATACCACTATAGATATTACCAATGTAGGGATGGTCTTTTTTTTTGCTTAGATATATTTCAAGAGCTTTTTGATAATAATTTATGGCGGTATCTGGTAAACCTTTGTTTTCAAAAAGTACCGCCAGACTATAACTAGTATTAGCAACATGAGTAGTTTGTTTTCCAAGCAAACTAATATAAATTTGTAAAGCCTTTTGATAATTTTTTTCAGATAGGTCATATTTTCCTACTCTTTTATATAACATCCCTAAAACGTAATACAAACCTGCGACGTACATATCATTTTCTCCATAGTTTTTAATACTAATAACTAATCCTTTTTTTAAGTTAATTTCGGATTTCACATATTCTGAATTAGACATATAACTATATCCTAGACTACGATATACTGCTCCTGTTTGTACATGATTTTGACCATATACTTGGATTCTGATTTTTAATACTTTTATATATTGTCTTATTGCTTCATTGTATTTTCCTTGCCGCCCATATATTTCTCCTATTTTAAAATAAGATTCTGAAGTTGCAGGATGATTTTCTCCATAAACATTAATTCTTATAGATAATGCTTTTAGATAGTTCTCATAGGATTTTTCAAACATGCCATGTTCCTGCTGTAGATAGCCTATATTATGATATGAAATCGCTAAATCTTTATGGTTTCTAGGGAGAGATTTACGACGTATTAATAGTGCTTTGTTAAGAAAACTAATTGAAGTTTTAAAATCATATATATCTTGATAGTAACGCCCTAAGTTATCATAAGCAGTTGCCTCTTCTGGATGATTTTTCTTTAAATATCGATTGCAAATCTCTAGTGCTAAGTTTGCACTTTCTAACAACTCTTTAGATGTTGAATGATTATACCAGTGGACATTAAAGACTTTGTTGTGGCATTTCGCTACTCTTTCCCAAACTTCAGCTTTTTTATAAAGCGGCAATGCTTTTTGAAAATAGACTAAAGAACTATCCAGTTTTCTATCAATTAACAAAGAATCTGCTGTTTTATAGTACTGCGAAGCCAGTAAGGTGTCTTTTTCTACCTGCGCATAGCTGGTATATGATAAGGCAATAAAAAAAGTAATCCAGAAAATAGGGGTTGGCAAAAGTGATCGTAGAGGTTTCATAAGAGATAATGTGTTACTATATCAATAACAAAGAACGTAAAAATCAATCAGATGTATAATAATTACCACACTGTTTGCTAAAAGTGGTTAATCTGCCTTTTAATAGTATAAAAGGGGTATCATAGATGACTCGAGCTGATAAAAAGGTCTTTTGAATTGATGCCGAGGTGGTTCTAGCTGATATTGTCAAGCTTCTAGCCACCTACAGAGGTAGTTCGGGCTGATAGATTGCCGCTTCGATTTGATCCCGAGGTGATTCTAACCACCTGCATAGGTGGTTCGAGTTGATAAAATGGTTCTTCGATTTGATAATTTATCAAATCGAAGCGTGAACCTATCAAATATATTCGATAAACTATCAGCTCGAAGCGGGACTTTATCAAAAACAATCGTCAAATTATCAACTCGAAACGATAAACTATCAGCTCGAAGCGGCAATCTATCAGCTGGAACCACCTTGCGATCAACTCGAATTCTCACCAGATGGGCTACCCCCTTATCGGTAAGGGATAAAAAAGGTATAATTGACGTATTAATGGTCAACTTCAACACTCGACTTCTACTACCGGGCTTCGAGAGCCTCAGCCCTCGGCTACTAAGAAAATATATTGTAAGCAATCCGTACCCTGAGGTTCTCGAAGGGTAAGGTTCTTTTGTGTACATACATTTATGTGGTTGTCATAACCTATATCAGGAACGGACAGCACCCAACACCCGACTTCGGACTTCCAGCCATTCCAGTTTTTCAATTGACTATGGATGCATCAAAGCACTTCGACAGGCTAGTGACCGCTATGCATTTTCTGCTACTTGATTACGGATTCCTATCTACTCCAATGTAACAAATACATTAAGCCTCGACAAGATTTGTTTTGATCATACCAAAAAAACTACACAAATTGAAACCCAGAAAATGTAGCCTGTACTTCATCAAAAGCAGCAAATACATCTTCAGGCTGATCGCTGGTTACCATTTTGGTTCGGTATTCTTTAAAATGAGGTATTCCTTTAAAATAATTAGTATAATGTCTTCGGGTTTCAAAAACACCTAATTTTTCTCCTTTCCAATCGATAGCCATTTGTAAATGTCTACGCGCTGCTACTACACGTTCTTCTATCGTTGGCGGGGGTAAATGCTTGCCGGTTTTAAAATAGTGCTTTACTTCGTTAAAAAACCATGGATAACCAATACTGGCACGACCGATCATAGCTCCGTCTAGTCCATAAACATCTCGCATCTCTTTGGCACGTTCTGGTGAATCTACATCACCATTACCAAAAACAGGAATATGCATTCTCGGATTGTTTTTTACCTCGGCAATCGGTTTCCAATCGGCATTACCTTTATACATCTGTGCTCGGGTACGCCCATGAATAGAAATGGCTTTGGCTCCTACATCCTGCAATCGCTCTGCTACCTCTACAATTCTGATCGAATCGTGATCCCATCCCAAACGAGTTTTCACGGTCACGGGTAGCTTAGTATGATCTACCATCGCTTTTGTAAGCGACACCATAAGATCGATATCCTTAAGAATACCTGCTCCAGCACCCTTACTTACTACCTTCTTTACAGGACAACCGAAATTAATATCGATAATATCAGGACCTGATGCTTCTACAATCTCTACAGATTTTAACATCGAATCCAGATTAGCTCCAAAAATCTGAATACCTACGGGACGTTCTTTTTCATAAATATCCAGTTTCATTACACTTTTGGCAGCATCACGAATAAGTCCTTCACTAGAGATAAACTCTGTGTATACCACATCTGCACCTTGCTCCTTGCACAACGCTCGAAAAGGTGGATCGCTTACATCTTCCATCGGTGCTAATAACAATGGAAATTCTCCTACATCTATGTCTCCTATTTTGACCACAGCAATATTTTTTTTGGCAAAAATACAAATTCTTTAAGATCTCAGCGGTTTACGACACCTGTGAGATTTAAAAATACGGGGAGGGATAGTATAAACCTTCTAAAATCAATTATATTTGCAAGCTATTACAATAGTGAGAATTGCGTGAGGGATAGGAGCAAGCTACCATGTAGCGCAGATAGCCCGACCACTCGCCACAAGCGAGAGGTCACGCCCTAAAGATGAATATACGAGAGATGAAACACATAAGAAACTTTTGCATTATTGCACATATTGACCATGGTAAGAGTACACTGGCGGATCGATTATTAGATTTTACGGGTTCGGTAACGGCACGTGAAGCACAGGCTCAACTACTGGATAGTATGGATTTGGAGCGTGAACGTGGAATAACCATAAAGAGTCATGCCATCCAGATGGAGTATACCTATAAAGGAGAAGAATATATTCTTAATCTTATTGACACCCCGGGTCATGTAGATTTTTCTTATGAGGTATCTCGTTCTATTGCAGCTTGTGAGGGTGCATTATTAATAGTAGACGCTGCACAAAGTATACAGGCACAAACCATCTCTAATTTATATCTGGCTCTGGAAAATGATTTGGAAATTATCCCCGTACTTAATAAAGTAGACCTGCCTAGTGCAAATCCTGAAGAAGTAACCGATGATATTGTGGATTTGTTAGGATGTGATGCTGAAGAAGTTATTCCTGCAAGTGCCAAAACCGGAATTGGGATCGAAGAGATCCTTGAAGCCATTATAGAACGTATCCCTGCTCCAGAAGGTGATCCAGAAGAACCACTACAGGCCTTAATTTTTGATTCGGTATACAATCCGTTTAGAGGAGTAGAAACCTATTTTAGGGTAGTTAATGGCGAAATTAAAAAAGGACAACAGATTAAGTTTGTAGCTACGGGTAAAGATTATAATGCAGATGAAGTAGGAACATTGAAGTTAAATCAGGTTCCTAAACAGGTGATTAAAACAGGAGATGTAGGGTACCTTATCACAGGTATCAAAGATGCTCGTGAAGTAAAAGTAGGAGATACCATAACAGATGCCAAAACGCCTACGCAAAATGCAATTGAAGGTTTTGAAGATGTAAAACCGATGGTATTTGCAGGGATTTATCCTGTAGATACAGAAGACTATGAAGAGCTTCGTAACTCTATGGAAAAATTACAGCTTAATGACGCTTCTCTGGTATTTGTACCAGAAAGCTCGGCAGCTTTAGGTTTTGGTTTTAGATGTGGATTCCTGGGGATGTTACATATGGAAATCATACAGGAGCGATTAGAACGTGAATTTAATATGACCGTAATCACTACGGTGCCTAACGTATCCTATCATGCGTATACCAACAAAAATCCTGATGACATTATTATCGTAAATAATCCATCAGATTTACCGGATCCTTCTTCTATGAACAGAGTAGAAGAACCTTATATCAAAGCATCAATTATTACCAAGTCTGATTTTGTAGGATCAGTAATGTCATTATGTATCGAAAAACGTGGTGAGATTACAAACCAAACTTATTTGACTACAGAGCGAGTAGAGTTAACATTTGATATGCCATTGGCAGAGATTGTTTTTGATTTCTACGATCGTTTGAAAACGGTATCAAAAGGATATGCATCTTTTGATTATGCACCTATTGGGATGCGTGCTTCCAAATTGGTAAAAGTGGACATCTTGCTTAATGGAAATATTGTAGATGCTCTATCTGCATTATTACACAAAGACAATGCTTATGATGTGGGTAAAAAGATATGTGAAAAACTGAAGGAGTTGATTCCTCGTCAACAATTTGACATTCCGATTCAGGCAGCAATTGGAGCTAAATTTATTGCTCGTGAAACTGTAAAAGCACTTAGAAAAGATGTAACAGCCAAATGTTATGGTGGAGATATCTCTCGTAAGCGTAAACTATTGGAAAAACAGAAAAAAGGAAAGAAACGTATGCGTCAGGTGGGTAATGTAGAAATCCCACAAGAGGCTTTTATGGCGGTTCTAAAATTGAATGATTAGGCTTTTGATTTTTTAACGTCTTTAATTCGACACCAACAAAAAGCCCAGTAATCTTTATTAGTTATAACCAGATTCTAAAAGAATTATAAAATATGACAGAAAGAGATAAATATTTTATGGGTAGAGCTATCGCAGTAGCCCAACAAGGTATGAATTCTAATACCGGAGGTCCTTTTGGCGCTGTAGTTGTCAAAGATGATAAAATCATAGCTGAAGGCTGTAATAGTGTTACTTCTACTAATGACCCAACTGCACATGCAGAAGTGGTAGCCATACGAAAGGCTTGTGATAAATTAAAAACTTTTCAACTAGAGGATTGTATAATTTACACTTCTTGTGAGCCTTGCCCTATGTGCTTAGGAGCTATTTATTGGGCTAGACCTAAGAAAGTCTTTTATGGCTGTACAAAAGAAGATGCCGCAGCAATTAATTTTGATGATCAGTTTATTTATGATGAACTCGATAAAACGATTGATACCAGACAAATCGATTTTGTTGGTCTTATGAGAGAAGAAGCTGTCAAAGTTTTTAAAGAATGGGAAGAAAAAATGGACAAGACAGCCTATTAGGCAAAACTTCTTTCTATTTATTGAGCATTGCTTTCTTAGCTTCAATCATTTTGTGTAGCATATATTCTACTCCATTATCATTATTACTCTTTGTGGTATAGTTTGCAATAGCTTTTACGTTGGGATGCGCATTCTCCATGGCAAAACTATATTTGGCTCTGGTCATCATTTCCAAATCATTGTTATAATCTCCAAAAACCATAGTCTCTTCAGGCAAAACATTATTACTTTTTTGTAATTGTTCTAGAGCATGCCCCTTATTTGCAAGGCTATGAGACAGGTCTAGCCAGATTTCTCCCGACACTTTTACTTTTAATCTGTTTTCCAGATGTTTTAATGCAGGATATAAGTACTCTTCAGACCCCTTTTGATTACATATAGCGATTTTGAGATATTGGTCATCAGTTACATCAGCAAGATCTTCAACGATCTCATATCGATCATAATATTCATTAAACATATTAATAAAATCTTGTCCATAATCCTGGATATACCCTTGTTTTCGTCCACAAAGAATAACCTGAGAACCTTCTAGTTTTTTGGTTATATCTATTAGTTCAAGGTAGGTCTGTCGATCAATTGTTGTGGTTTGAAGCTCCTGATCTTGTCGCATAGTTAAGGCTCCGTTTTCTGCAATCACATAAATATTATCTTTGATTGGTTTTAGCTTATCTATAATGCTATAATACTGCCTGCCACTAGCTGCAACAAAAATCACCCCTAGATCATTTAACTCTTCAAAAAGCTCAAAAAAATGGTGGCTTACTTTACTATTTGTATTAAGAAGTGTACCATCCATATCTGTGGCAACCATTTTGATTTGAGATAAATCCATAGTGATCTGAAGTTTTAAGATACAAAGGTAAATAGTTATTACCAATACAATCTAGCGAGACTGTGAAATTTATATTAAATTGCTCTTGGCGGCATCATTAAATACGTTGACTCCACATAAACAGAGATGATTTATTATTTATGAAATTTTTCCAAAAAGAAATACAACTACCATCATATCCAAGAGGGTTTCACTTAATTACTGACAAAGTCATCGAAGAGATGCGGGAGATTAAACAAATCACAATAGGACAGTTACAGGTATTTATTAAACACACTTCTGCCAGTCTAACTATAAATGAGAACGCAGACCCAACAGTACGTCAGGACTTTGAAAGCCATATGAATGTTATGGTACCCGAAAATGCACCATATTATATCCATACCTATGAAGGACCAGATGATATGCCTGCGCATATAAAATCTTCACTGATGGGCACTTCTATACAAATACCCATTACACAAGGAAAGTTAAACCTAGGTACCTGGCAAGGTATTTATCTTTGTGAACATCGTGACTATGGAGGATCAAGAAGAATAGTAATAACCGCTTATGGTTCTTAGATTGACTAAGAACTGGTCTGCCCTTAAATTCTACAGCCTTAAAACGTAATAATTATCTATTTAATCTAGAACCAATTCGCCCAAGGAATACGAGATAACATAAGTATCCATGCAATAGTATAAAAAATAGCTAATACCTTAAACTTGGGTGTTGAAGTCAGTTTTTTCTTATGTTTAGAATATCCCATTGTAATAAAAACAATTGTTAAAATCATTACCAATGGATGTTCTACATTATATAATCTCAGGGTAGCATCTTTCATGATTTCTCCCATTTTATGAGTCCCAGAGAACCACACAACAAGAGGAGATACAAATAAAATTACAATACCTACCAGAAGTTGGATATGTGTAACGATAAGCGCAAATAGAGAAACTCTAAAGTCTTTGGGAGAATATTCTCTTTTGGTAAAAAAACCGGCAAGAGCATTTATAGTTGCCAAAGTAACGACAAGAACAACAAGATAAGCCCAATAAGAGTGAACGATTTGAATAGCTTCGTACATAGTAATATGATTAGT
Organism: Aquimarina sediminis; assembly: GCF_002895435.1. Lineage (GTDB taxonomy): Bacteria > Bacteroidota > Bacteroidia > Flavobacteriales > Flavobacteriaceae > Aquimarina > Aquimarina sediminis. Next base: position 633,839 of record NZ_POYJ01000002.1, on the reverse strand, counting down.
TTATTCAAAGGTACATATTATGCATAAAAAAGCCTTGCGTGCTAGCAACGCATGAGCTTATTTAGATTTGTTCTAGATTGATTTATCTTCAAACAATATTTGTGTACCGACATAATGTAAAAATAAACCTCTCATTCGATAATAGTTGAATGAGAGGTTTTCTTATAATATTATATTTCTAATGAATTATTAGAACTTATAACTTAAACTTGCGTTCCAGGTTCTTCCTACTCCTAAATAGTAGCCAAAAGAGTCTAATTGGTTTATATAAGGAGAGTTAAAAAGGTTTTTTACATTCCCTCTAAACGTTACTCTATTTTCACCTATATTAAACTTGTATGTAAGACCAGCATCTACCAGATCATATGATGGCAGTCTATCTGCTTGATAAACTGCTCCATTAAATGCTGCTTGAGCAACATCTGCCGGATCTACAAAACCATATAGATCTGTATAAATATTGTAATCAATATCAATTGATAAATTATCGAGAATATCTAGATATCCACTAACACCAAATGAAGTTTGAGGAGCGTTACCAACCTTAGTTCCAGTTAAATCTACATTTCCAGAATCTATTATCGTTGCTGTTTGATCATTTGTTAAGGTGTAAGGAGATCTTCCATCAAATTTCCAATTTCCGATAGACCCATATCCTTTTAATCTCCATCTACCGTCATCTGGTCTATATTCTAAATCAAACTCAAATCCTTGGTGAATCTGACCTACACCTGTTAATCTATATGTTGTAAAATCACCATTTGCCTGCTCTGGACCAAAAGTGTTTAAGAAACGATTTGCCCATTCTGTTCTATATACATCAACACTTAAAGCAAAGTTAGATCCTTTAAAACGGTATCCTGCTTCAAAACCAGTGATTTCTTCATTATCAACTTCTGGTTCCACTATATCATTAGAGTTTCTTATATCACCGAATACATTATCTAAAAATGGTTGGCGAGAGAAAAATCCAGCATTAGCAAAAATAGAATTTTGCGGAGATAAGTTATATGATGCCCCTCCTTTTACATTGAATCCTACTTTGTTTAGTTTTTCTGATTTACCCAATCCATTACCTGTTCCTACAAAACGCCCTTCTCTTTGGTATGATTGAGTAGATAATGCCCCTTGAAAAAATACAGCAAATTTATCTGTAGAATATTCTGCCTGACCAAACCCTCCTAGGTAATTGATGTTTTCAGAATAATCAAACTGTGTACGATTAGCCTCATCTGCAAAATCAAATAAGGCTGACCATGGATCTGCTTCATATTCTTCTGTAAATACATAGTCGTCTGGTCTATCCGTTCTAAAGTTATCCGTGAATCCTCTTAGACCTAATAAATCGTTTACTTGCCTAAAGTGATCTCCTCGATATAATCTTCCGTCGACACCAACATTAAACGCCCAGTTTTCATTCATTTCAATATTTAAATTTGAAAGCAACCCATACCAATTATGGTTGTTTACAGAAGATCTTCTTATATAAGAATCCCCAAAGTTTCCAAAACCATTACTATCTGCACTAGCTATGTTGTTTTCAACAATCTGATCAAAGTCTATGTTTTGATTATTATTATTATCAACACGAACTCTACCTCTACCTAGACCTCCGGTTCCTCCTCCACGACCCCAAGATGCGTATAGTACTGTAGACAAATCTAGTTGTTCATTAATATCAAAATCCCAGTTTAAGTTAGCAACTGGCTTATGATAATAATTTCTTCTTTCTGTATATCGTTCACCATTTAAGAAACCAGAGTTTCTATTTTGCTTCTCACTAAATTCTTCGAAAACTTCTAAATCTTGAGAAAAATTTTGCTCATGCCATTGTGGAGCTCCTGTAATCAAAAAATTAAAAGTATTTTGCTCATTTGGTTTATATCCAATGGAGAACAAATAGTTTTGCCCCTGACCAGCGGTACCTTCTGCATATTTTCTATGTGCTTGCCAATGATCTAACAACACAGAGAATGCCCATCCACTATCGCTTAAACCTGTATTATAACCAACAGTTCCTTTGGCATAACTATCATTACCTCCTAATAATCGTACAAAACCACCTTCTTTCTGATCAGTAGTTTTAGAAATAATGTTTATCGTACCTCCAACGGATGAAATAGCTAATTTAGAAGATCCTAAACCACGTTGTACCTGTACTGCATTTGCCACATCAGACATTCCTGCCCAATTAGACCAAAAAATCCTACCATCCTCTGGACTATTAATAGGCTGCCCATTTAATAAAACCGCAGTGTTGGTATTATCAAAACCTCTTAAGAAAATCTGGCTATCTCCAAAGCCTCCTGCTTGATTAGAGACATATACAGAAGGTGTATTTTTCATCGTTTCTGTAAATTCAACATTACCAGCCGCTTTTAGTTGTATATCTTCTCCTTTAATAGTAGCTACCGCAATAGGTGTTTTTCTATCTTCTGCCAAATCGACAACCCCCGTACCTACAAGGATAATTTCTTCTAAAGAATTATCTAACCCTAGGCTAATCGTTCCGAGGTCTTGATTTCCATTAGTTACATCATAAGCAATGTTTTTAGCTTCAAAACCAACATAAGAAATGTTAATTGTTCCTGTAGTATTCTCTACTTTAATAGAAAATTTACCGTCAAAATCCGATGTTGTTCCGTTAGAAGTTCTTACTTCAATAACATTTGCTCCTGGTAGCGGAGCATTTGAATCGGCATCAAATACTGTCCCTGTAACGATCCCTTGCGCAAACGTTTCCCCAACGGTCGCCATAAGGATTACAACAAATAAAAATGTAATCTTTTTCATGAGTGTGTTTTAATTGTTTTTAATTGTCTGAGAACCTTTAACAATGAAAATAATACTTCTTTTTTGAGTGTCTTAAGAATTATTTAAATCGCATCCAGTTTTATAAATAATTGATAGTGTTAATATTCTAGGCAAAAGAACGAATCTTTATGCGTGCATAGTTTATGTTAATGTTAATTTTTTTTCACAATTTAATTATGGATTCAAGGTATAATTATTTTTGTATTCTACTGATGCTTAGTCAATTGAAAATATCCAAAAGTTATTAACCAAAAAATTGTTAATTAAAAATTATTACAAAGTTGCAACAAAGCGGCAGAAAAGGGGTGTTTGAGTTCAAAACTTAGCTTTAAATGCATTAAAACCAGTAATGCCTACAAGATAAAAAAATAATCCCAGATTAAATCTAGGACCATTTTTTTATACAAACTTTACTCTCAATAAATATTAGGAGTTGTTTTTTTATTTAGATTTTTCCAGATATTTATGCATTAGTGCAGTTGTAGAGGAATCATGTTCTCCCTTTTGATTTGTATCAATCTCTGACAAAATATTGGTAGCCAGTTGCTTCCCGAGCTCTACTCCCCATTGATCATAGCTAAAAATATTCCATACAACTCCCTGAACAAAAATGCGTTGTTCATACATAGAAACTAGCGCCCCTAAGCTTTTGGGAGTGAGTTTATCTACCAAAATAGTTGTAGTTGGCTTGTTTCCCGCAAAAACTTTAAAAGGCAATAATTGTTTTATTTTTTCTTCAGAAATATTTTTATTAGATAACTCCTCAAGGACTTCGTCTTTGGTTTTGCCATTCATTAAAGCTTCGGTCTGCGCAAAAAAGTTTGCCATTAACTTATCCTGATGATCCTGATCTCCAAACAAAGAATGTTTAAAACCTAGAAATTCGGCAGGGATTAATTTGGTTCCCTGATGAATTAATTGAAAAAAAGCATGCTGAGCATTAGTCCCTGGTTCTCCCCAAATAATTGTCCCTGTTTGATAATTAACAGGTTCTCCATTTCTATCAACACTTTTTCCATTACTTTCCATAATACCTTGCTGAAGATAGGCCGGCAACCTGTGCAGGTATTGAGAATAAGGGATAATCGCCTCGCTTTCTGCATTAAAGAAATTGTTATACCATATACTGAGCATTCCCAAAATTACTGGGATATTCTCTTCAAAAGAGGTATTCTTAAAATGTTCATCCATTTCATACGCTCCTTCCAATAAAGCTTCAAAGTTTTCATATCCCAATGATAAGCTTATTGATAAACCAACAGCACTCCATAAAGAAAAGCGACCACCGACCCAATCCCATAACGGAAAAATATTTTCTTCTGCAATTCCAAAACTAGTAACATTAAGAATATTACTGGATACAGCCACAAAATGCTTGCCTACAGCCTCTTTTGGAGCTTTTTTCGTAAACCAATTCCTGGCAGTAGTAGCATTGGATAAAGTCTCTTGTGTAGAAAAAGTTTTAGAAACTACCACAAACAAAGTTGTTTCTGGATCCAATCCTTTTAGATTTTGATGCACGTGGTCTCCATCTACATTAGAGACAAAATGTATCTTAAGATGATTCTTGTAATATGCTAATGATTCTGTTATCATTGCTGGACCAAGATCAGAACCTCCAATACCAATATTAACAATGTCTGTAAAAGACTTACCTGTATACCCTTTAAGATCCCCAGAAATAACCTGTTTACTAAAAGATTTTATTTTTTCTTTTACTGCAGTGACTTCGGGAATTACATTTTTCCCTTCTATTATAACATCTTTAGTTGAAGGTGCTCTAAGTGCAGTATGTAAAACGGCTCTGCTTTCTGTCTCATTAATAATGCCTCCACCAAAATAGTGTTGTATCGCTTCATCCAGCTTCACTTCTCTTGCGAGGTCCAATAATAATCTTTGAGTAGAATCATCTATTCTATTTTTGGAATAATCCACATAGAAATCATTCCACGCTACAGAAAAGGCTTTTGCCCTATCCGGAGCTTGCTTAAAAAGGTCTTTGAGATGTATGTCTTTTATATTCTCATAATGAGATTTTAATGCTTCCCAGGCTTTTGTGGTGGTTGGGTTAATAGTTGGTAATGTCATGGTCTATAATATTTCTTGTGGCTTTTGTGGTTTAAAATGAATACTATCTAAATCTGCTTTTAAGGGTTTGATGTGGTTATAAAACCCTGTTCTGAGACTATCTGCTAATGGTTTTGATGCAGGAAGATCTTGCTTAAAAGGATCTACTTCTTTTCCGTTTTTCCAGAATCTGTAGCAAACATGGGGACCTCCGGTATTACCTGTCATACCAATATACCCTATAACATCTCCTTGTTTTACAAACTGCCCCACTTTTACGGCTTGCTTGCTCATATGCAGATATTGAGTGTCATAGGTAGCATTATGCCTGATTTTTACATATTTACCATTACCTCCTTTACGCTCTGATTTAGTTACAATCCCATCTGAAGTGGCTAATATGGGAGTACCAATAGGGGCAGCAAAATCGGTTCCTCTATGTGGTCTTATTTTATATCCATAATATTTGATTCTACGCTTAAGATTATATCTAGACGAAATTCTACTAAATTTCACAGGAGATGTAAGAAATGCTCTACGCAAATTATTTGCATTTTCATCGAAATAGTCAGAAGAATTATTAATAGAATCATCCATAAACCTAAAAGCATATATAGGTTTATCTCTATGTTCAAAATATGCTGCTTTAATTTGTTCAACTCCCGCAGGAATAGTATCATCAATAAATCTTTCGGTATATACAACCTTAAATCTATCTCCAGCTTGTAATCTTGTAAAATCGATAGTCCAGGCATAAATATCTGCCATATTATAAGCTACCAAAAAATTAAGATCCATATCATCAAATGTCTGCATCAAACTATTGGTTATGATTCCTGAAGCTTTTTTTTCTACGAGGGTTACCGGTTTTTTACTTTTTTTAGCAATAATACTATCTCTAAAATCAATCACTGTGTAATCAATTTTGTTGTTTTGATATACAAATACCTGTGCTTTTTCTGTAGTATCTTTAGATTTGAGAAGCATATAAGGTTTTCCTGCTTGAATTCTGGCAACATTAAACGTGTCTTTTATTGTATTAGTTATTTCAAATACTTTAGTTCTACTAATACCATGTGTATCCATAATAGCACCAAAGCTATCTCCTGGTCTTATGGTGTCTTTGACAACATTAAAATCATTGAGAACATAACCAAATTCGGTAATGACGGGAGGTGTTGTTTCCTTAATAACTTCAGGAGCAATACTCTTTAATTCTTTTTTTTCTTTCTGACATGAGAATAACACTACCGCGATAAGTAGTATGTAACCTATTTGTTTCAACTGACGACTGTTTTATTTTGCGGTATTAAATCGATGAGCGACCCATTGTTGACCCCAATTTTCTTTTTCTTCAGTACTCCAAAGATTTGGAAAAAACATGATTCTCTGGAAACTTGGAGGTAAAAACTTTTTCCAATTTGTTCCTCCTGTTGCCAAAACCTCACCTTTTTCTTTATTGAGATACCTATACGCAGCACCCATGTGCATTAATAACCAATTAATATTCACATTAGTGTCAAAAGTACGTAATGCTTCGATAAGGTGCACATTATTTTGCTCTTTTTCTGGGAGTTCAAGATATTTATGAAAAATTGTACTGTGTTGTACCTGGTGAGCAATACGCATCATTCTAGGAGTGTATCTATATTCGAATTGTTTGAGCGTAAGTGTTTTTTCGCCAGTTTCTTTATCGGTTGCACCAGATTTCCAGTACAAATGCTCGAACACTTCTCCTAGCATATCTGTTTCAGAAAACTGATCTCTTTCTTTGGTATTAACCAGATTTACCAATGGTGTAGAATAAATCTCAATCAACCTGAATTGCACGGATTGAAACCCACTTGCTGGCAGAAGAGACATTCTATACTTAAGAAATTGTTCCTTATCCATTCCTTTAATCATAACATCAAAAGAATTGATCAACACTCTAAAATAGCGATTTACTCTATTTATTTTGTCTGTAAAAAATGTTGCAGTTTGTAATTTATCATCAATAATTTGTTTTAATTCATGGATGATCAATTTAAAATAAAGTTCTGTGATTTGATGATAGGTAATAAATATCTCTTCGTCTGGAAAATGTGTTCTTGGAATTTGCAAACTTAACAAAGTATCCAAATGAATATAATCCCAATAGGTTAAATATCGATCATGAAGCAAACCGTCTAGATATGATCCCAAATCCTGACCAGAATTCTGGAATTTTTTCTCTAATTGTTTTATTTTCTCGGCAATTTCAGGTTTTATAGATTCATTCATTAATCTACTACAATTTTAAATGGATGTTTAAGCCCTTTAAAAGCATCTAAATCTGCTTTTATTGAACCTACTAATATATCTGCTTTTATTCTTACAGGCATACGATTATCATCATCACTTACCCAAACAGTCATACTTTCTTCTTCTTTAAAAATTCTATCTGCCTGAACATACGGTCTGAATTTTAGACATGCTACTTTACCTACTTTGGTTTTAATAACTTCACGCCCTAAAAACTTTAATTTAAAACGGTAGTTTTCATTATCAAAAAACATATTCACAAATTGCTCATCACCTTTTTTAAGAGAGGAAGTATTAATGCTATTACGCAAATAATAAAAAGAAGACATCATATCCTGAACATCTGATTTAATAGAAAATGTCTTTTTGGTATTGTACTTTTTATTAAAAACTAACGCTTTGCTGTTCTTATGGTTAAAATTAATTTCTATATCCTTAGTATGCCCTCCTTCATTTATTTTTCTTATAAACCGGTATGGTTTCACTTTATTTTTATCAATATAGGTCTCGTAATAGTCTTCTACTTTAAAGAAAACACTTAAAATACCAGAAGACTTACCTATTCCAACAATATGATGTACAGGCATACCATTTAGTTTTTCTTCTTTGACCTCGAGTGTGGCATAGCTCGCAGTAAACAGACCATAATGAATCCTAAACCTAAACCATTCACCAGAATCAAACGCTTTATGATTTTTCTGGGCAAAGGCAGGAATCGTACTTATCATTAAAAGTAAAACTAAAATATACTTCTTCATAGTTTAGGGCATTGTTATTGTTTAACACATATATAATTTAGTTAGGTAATTACAATATCCATTCCAAAAGTACTATTTAATGCGAAGAGATAAAAATGTATATTGCTATCAAACAAAAAGTATAAACAAAAAAGAGAGCCACCACAGCTCTCCTTTTTACTTTTATTAACCAACTAAAAACTTAAATTATGAGAATAATTATTGTTTTAGATATATGTGGTAACCACTCCACGTATATATGCAAAAATGAACTTTTTTTGAACAATTATCAAACGAAAACGTTTTTTTATTATGGAATTTAACATAAGTTTATGTGGTTTCCCCTTAAAATTGCATTTTTCTCAAAACAAGAAAACACTGATTTATCCAAAAAATTAGTTGTTTGAATTACTTTTTTTAGTCTGGCTACATCACAAATTAAACGATTTAATGTTTAATTTACAGGTTCATATTTTTTAACAACTTGATCAATTTTTCCAAAAATAGTTTTACCTTGTTTATCTTTCATTTCGATTTCGATTCGATCTTCAAAACTCATAAATGGAGTTGTCGGTTTTCCATCTTTTATAATTTCCAGACATCTTACTTCTGCCAAACAACTAGATCCATCTGGACTTCCTTGATTAGCTACAGTACCAGACCCAATAACCGACCCTGCCATTAAAGTTCTGGATTTTGCTGCATGAGCAATTAACTCTCCAAAATCAAATGTCATATCCACTCCAGCATTTGGAGATCCGATAACTTTGGAGTTTAAAGTAGATATTAATGGTAAATGTACTTTGGCATTATCCCAGGCGTCATCAAGTTCATCTGGTGTAACGACAACAGGCGAAAAAGATGTCCATGGTTTTGACTGATAAAAGCCAAATTGCTTGGATAATTCATTAGGTATAAGATTCCTTAAAGAAACATCGTTAATAATAGCAATTAGTTTAATATGCTTACGAGCATTTTTTGCACTTATCCCCGCAGGAACATCATCTGTTATAACCGCTACTTCTGATTCAAAATCAATTCCCCACTCTTCATTTTCTATTTTAATATCTTCATTAGCTCCAATAAAAGCATCCGAAGCTCCCATATACATCAACGGGTCTGTCCAAAAAGTTTTTGGCAACTCTGCGTTTCTAGCTTTTCTTACCAACTCTACATGGGTTACGTAAGCACTTCCATCTGCCCAATGATAAGCTCTTGGGATCGCTGCCATTGCATCTGAAGGATTAAAATCAAACGCTTCCGGCAATTCATCATTTTGTAATTTTTTATATATTTTTTCTAGTTCAGGAGAAATAACATCCCAACTGTCTAAAGCTTCCTGCATTGTTTGAGCAATCTCAGAAACTCTTACAGCTTTGGTTAGATCTTTTTTTACTACGATTAATTGCCCGTCTCGGGTATTATTTTTTATGGTTGCTAATTTCATTATTTTACAATTTTATAAGAGTTTGTTTTCTGTATCTTATCCATACAAACAATTACTATTATACAAGAGATTCTGTTAGTAAACATTATTAGAATAATGTACTACCTATAATTGCATACCAATCATTGATTGAGTTCAATAATTGGTATACAAAATAGTGAAGAAAATACTGGATACATTTTCTTCAAAAAAGTATATTTTAGAATATCTTTATAGAGTACCTCTTTGTTCTTGTTCTCTTTCTATTGCCTCAAATAATGCTTTAAAATTACCTTTTCCAAAAGATTGTGCTCCTTTTCGTTGTATAATTTCAAAAAACATTGTTGGGCGGTCTAAAACAGGTTTGGTAAAAATCTGCAGAAGATAGCCTTCATCATCTCTATCAATCAAGATTCCCAATTCTTTTAATGGAGCCAAATCTTCATCTATCTCTCCAACCCGATCTAATACGGTTTCATAATAACTCGCCGGAACAGTAAGAAACTCTATACCTCGTTTTTGAAGTTCAGAAACGGTTTCAATAATATTGTCTGTTGCCAAGGCCATATGTTGTACACCTGCGCCATTATAAAAATCTATATATTCTTCAATCTGAGATTTTTTTCTTCCTTCTGCAGGCTCATTAATAGGAAACTTGATACGCCCATTACCATTACTCATTACCTTACTCATCAAGGCTGTATACTCTGTAGAAATATCTTTGTCATCAAAGGATACCAATTGAGCAAACCCCATTACTTTTGCATAGAATTCACACCATTTATTCATCTCGTTCCAACCTACATTGCCTACCATATGATCTATAAATTTTAGTCCTGTAGGCTCTGTTTTATAAGGTTTGTTCCATGGCATATAACCAGGTAAGAAGGCTCCTTTATAGTTTTTTCGTTCTACAAAAACATGTACTGTTTCTCCATAAGTATGGATTCCCGAAAACACAACAGATCCGTTTTCATCTTCCTCTACAACAGGTTCCAGATATGATTTAGCCCCTCTTTTTACAGTTTCTTCATAACTTTTGGTCGCATCATCAACCCAAAGTGCTACAACTTTCACTCCATCTCCATGTGCATTTATATGCTTATTAATATCTCCATCAGGTTGTAGAGGAGAGGTAAGCACCAATCGTATTTTATCTTGTTCTAATACATAAGAAACACTATCTGTACGACCAGTTTCTAATCCGGCATACGCTATTGGTTGAAATCCCCAGGCAGCCTGGTAATAATAAGCAGCTTGTTTTGCATTACCCACGTAAAGCTCTACATAATCTGTTCCCAATAGTGGCAAAAAATCTTCTGCCTGAGGAACTATTTTTTCTAAATTTTGTGGTGTTATATTAGATGACATAATGTTTTATTTTATATAGTTAAAAAATGAATCAATGAGAAAATTCGCAGTTAATCTTCCCTTAACGGTCTAATCTTATAACACTACCACATAGCCCTAAGGTGAGCAGTAATATCTTTCCTATAGTTTAGCATAACATAATATTTAAAAGATGCAACAGAGTCTAACAATACATTTAATCACTCCAACCAAGATTTATGATAATCTTCATCCGCTATTTTCATAGCTTCTTCGGTTACCATAAGTGGTTTAAAAGTATCTACCATAACGGCAAGTTCATCTGTTTTTGTTTTACCAATACTTCGCTCTGCCGCTCCAGGGTGTGGTCCATGTGGGATTCCTGCTGGATGCAAAGAAATATGACCTGCAGCAATATCGTTTCTACTCATAAAATCACCATCTACATAATATAGCACCTCATCACTATCAATATTGCTATGATTATAAGGTGCAGGGATACTATCTGGGTGATAATCATATAACCTAGGCACAAAAGAACAAATTACAAATGTATCTGTCTCAAAAGTTTGATGCACTGGTGGTGGTTGGTGGATTCTACCTGTAATGGGTTCAAAATCATGTATCGAAAAAGCGTAAGGGAAACTATAACCATCATACCCAACCACGTCAAAAGGATGTGTTGCGTACACCATGTCAAAAATTTCGTCTTGCTTCTTCACCTTTATTAAAAAATCCCCTTTTTCATCATTTGTTTCTAGCTCATAAGGTGTTCTAAAGTCTCGTTCGCAAAAAGGAGAGTGCTCCAACAATTGACCAAACCAATTACGGTACCTTTTGGGAGTATATATCGGACTCCTTGATTCTACTATAAATAAGCGATTATCGGTTGTATCAAAATCAAGCTTATAAATAGTCCCTCTCGGAATTACGATATAATCCCCATATTTAAAATCTATATTACCTAAGTGACTACGAAATTTTCCTGTTCCTCGATGTATAAAAATGACTTCATCCGCGTCGGTGTTTTTATAAAAATACTCGGTTGTGGATTCTTGAGGAGCAGATAAAACAATACTTACATCACTATTTGTCAATACATTTTTTCGGCTTTCCAAATAATCCTTTTCAGGACTAACATTAAAACCATGAAGTCTATATGACTTGATATTGTTTTTGATAGCAATCTTAGGAGCTACATTATAGCTTCCTTTAATCTCTTTTACCTGTGTTGGTCTATGACAATGATAAGAATTAGTCGACATCCCGTCGAAACCTATGGTTCCAAACAATTGTTCATAGTATAAGCTACCATCAGGTTTTTTAAATATAGTGTGACGTTTGGGAGGTATTTTCCCTAAAGAATGATAAAAAGGCATGTTGCTGCAAATTTAAAATATTAACTACTTTTTTCTTTTAAAATAATACGAATAGCACGGTTACCTTATTCGGGGTTCCGTTTAATAAGGTAGTGTAGTAATAATAGTAAATCCTGCCAAAACAAGTTCATAATACCACAAATATCGGAAATAATTCTGTGTTTTTCTTAAATTTTTGATTTAAAACCAAAATCCAATACTAAAGAACCAACTACTTTCATCTAATTCTGGAGAATATGTGTATTTAACTTGCACAGGACCAGCAAAAGTATCCAGTCCATATCCCAGAGCATATCCAGAGAATTCTGGATCCTCAAACCAATCCCCAGTACTAAACAATTTATCACCTACATTAGCAAAGTTTGCGGATGCGTTAATATGATTCTTCTTAAATACTTCATAGTCCAATGACACAACTCCTTTTGCAAAACTCTCTCCTGTTATCCCAAGAAAGTCATAGCCATAAAAGGGAATAAAGTTGTTAATGGTTCTTGCCCCAAAACCTCCTAATAAGAAATCAAGGGAGCTCAAAGAGGCATCTCCTATTTTTGTACCTGCTTCAAAACCTATATTCATCGATAAATCCTTAATTAGCGGGGTAGCATATCCTAATTTTGCCTTTGCTATTGAAAATTCATTAAAATCGTTTGTAAAATCAGAAGAGAGGAGGTAAGTATGCAAATCACCTTCGAATAAGAACCCTTGTTTCGGAAAATACTTATTATCATAGGTATCTAGTTTGATATACCCAAAAGCACTCCAATAATCACTATCATCAAATACAGTTCTTGGAATTTGATTCTCATCCTCACCAAATGTTTCTGAAATAATCGTAAGTCGTTTATATTCTGCCCCTAATCCAACAGAGAAGTTTTGTTGTATTAATGTTTCTGCATAAGCCTGCCCATTAAAATCGCTGTATTCTACATCAATAGTATTGATATTTATGTCAGGAAACTCACCAAATCGCTGTATAAAATCATAGTCAATTGCTTTCCTGAAATTGGTATACCGAACCTTTAATCCTGTACTCCAATAAAAACCTTTATCTACATAATAATCTATATCATAACGTATATTATCTCCCAATGCTACATCGGCAGACAGAACATCGTTTTCAATAAAGAGACTTTTTCTGGTAACATTAACCAAAGCAGCTGTTTGATATAAATCATCATAATGAAGAGCAAAACGCAATAACATTTTATTTTCACTTTCTTTAACACTAAGGACTAGTTCCTTACCTTTATTCTTGTCAATTAGCTTATAATTTACTCTATCAAAATTTCCTGTAGCAGATAAATTATTAATTCCTTCATTTAATTTTTGATAGGTTGTTAATTTCGGTGTTTTTAGCTTTAATTTCCCTTTGATATACGCTCTGGTATATCTCTTATTTCCAGAAATAACAATACTATTTATAAATATTTGCTCAGAATCTTTAACTATTGGTGCTTTCTTTGGGTGTTTTTTCTGGCGCATTGCAATTTCTTTCAGCTTCTCATAGTTGGCAAATGCAGCTTTTTCACCATTAGTTATAATTTGATCTGCCTGATCAAATGATATTACTGAGAAATCTGTTATTGAGGGTTTAATATACACATCTGTTTCAGAGACTTTATCTTTCATCGCATTATAAGTTCTGAAATTACTGATTTGCAACATGATATCTGTTACAGAATTTAATTGACTTTTAGACATCAAACTATCCTGTACATCAACACCTATCACTATCTCTGCTCCTTTTTCCCTAATCTCCTTTACTGGATAATTGTTGGCAACCCCTCCATCGGTCATCAAAATTCCATTTAATTCTACTGGGCTAAAAACAGAAGGAAGAGCACCACTAGCAGCAACAGCTTCTGGCAAATACCCTTTGTCCAAAAGTACTTGTTCTCCTGTTTCTATATTAGTAGACATACAGAAAAAAGGGATCGGAAGATCATTAAAATCACGTATTTCGCTTACATGTGCAGCATATCTTGAAAATTGATTGTAAAAATTCTGCCCTTTAGAAAGCCCTTTCGGCAAATCAATCTTAAACTTATCAAAAGGCAAGCTTATGGCATACTTCTCTGAATCTTCTCGCTCATAAAATGTCTTTGCATTTCTAGGAAGTTCATCTTGTATAAACGCATTAAAATCGACTGTTCTAAATATAGAATCTAATTCTGAGGCGCGGTAGCCAGAAGCATATAATGCTCCAACAATAGCCCCCATACTTGTGCCTCCAATATAATCAATTCGTACACCTGATTCTTCTATTACTTTAAGAGCGCCAATATGAGCAAGACCTTTTGCCCCCCCACCGCTTAAAACCAATCCTACTTTTACATCATCCGAAGGATAATCATGAATCTCTAAAATTTCTTTTTCTTGTGACCAAATTGTATTTGGAAAAAAGAAACCCAAAAAGACAATACATGATAATAAAATGTCTAATGTATGATGCTTGGTCACGTTTTTCCTTTTTTAGAAAGATAATAATTATGTACTTTGGTTGCGCGAGAATTACCAACTACCTCTATTAATTCCTGTTTAGAGGCTTCACTAATCCTTTTTACTGACCTAAAATGCTTTAATAGCTCTACCACTGTTTTCTCTCCAATGCCCGGAATTAAATCTAATTCTGTATCCAAAGCTGCCTTACTTCTTTTTTGCCTATGAAATGTAATTCCAAATCGATGTGCTTCATTACGCAAATGTTGAATAACCTTTAGAGACTCTGTCTTTTTATCCAAATATAAGGGTATTGAATCACCGGGGTAGTAAATCTCTTCTAACCGCTTAGCAATCCCAATAATTGTTATTTTACCTCTTAAACCCAATGTATCAAGAGCTTTTAGCCCTGAAGACAACTGCCCTTTACCTCCATCTACAATAACCAGTTGCGGCAAAGGCTGACCTTCTTCTGTAAGTCGTTTGTACCTTCTATAAACCACTTCTTCCATAGAAGCAAAATCATTAGCTCCTTCTACTGTCTTTATATTAAATTTCCTGTACTCTTTTTTACTGGGTTTTCCGTTTCTAAAAACAACACATGCTGCAACAGGGTTAGTGCCCTGTATATTTGAATTATCAAAACATTCTATATGTCTTGGTTCTTCTGGTAACCTAAGATCCTTTTTCATCTGAGCCATCAACCTTTTTATGTGTCGATCAGGGTCCATAATTTTGATTTGCTTAAAACGCTCTTGTCTATAGTATTTGGCATTTCTTAAGGATAGATCCACAATCTTTTTTTTGTCCCCCAATTGCGGAATAGTAATTTTTAGACCTTCCCCTACTTCTACTTTGAAAGGGGCAAAAATCTCCTTTGATTTAGACCCAAAACGTTGTCGAAGCTCGACAATCGCTAATTCCAAAAGCTCCTTGTCAGATTCATCCAATTTCTTTTTAATCTCTGTGGTATGAGATCTAATAATTGCTCCATAGGATATTTGAAGAAAATTCACATAACCGTAAGATTCATCAGATATAATTGAAAACACATCAACATTACTTATTTTAGGGTTAACTACTGTTGATTTTACTTGATACTTCTCTAGGATTTGTATTTTTTCCTTTATCTGCTGTGCTTCTTCAAACTCCATCTTCTCGGCATGTACTGTCATTTGATCGCGAAAACGGTTAAGAGATTCTTTAAAATTACCCTTTACAATTTGACGAATCGCTTCGAGGTTCTCGTTGTATTCTTTTTCATCTTGAAACCCTTCGCAAGGACCTTTACAGTTTCCTAAATGATACTCTAAGCAAACTTTGTACTTACCATTGTTTATTTTTTCCTGAGACAAATCATAATTACAAGTCCTCAACTGGTATAATCCTTTAATAAGATCCAAAAGGGTGTATACCGTTTTTACAGAAGTATACGGACCATAATATTCTGAGCCATCTTTAATAAGGTTTCTGGTAAGAAATATTCTAGAAAATCGTTCTTTTTTAATACAAATCCAAGGATATGTTTTATCATCCTTCAGCATTACATTAAAACGGGGTTGATTTTTTTTAATCAAATTGTTCTCTAGTAATAATGCATCTGTTTCGGTCTCAACCACAATATGCCGTACAGTTTTGATTTTTTTCACCAAAACACTTATCCTATAACTATCATGGTTTTTTGTGAAATATGAGGAAACTCTTTTTTTTAAGTTTTTTGCTTTTCCTATATATAGTAATTTATCATCTTTATCATAATACTGATAAACTCCAGGGCTCGTAGGTAATGTTTTAATCTGTATGTCTAAAGTAGCTTCTTGCATATTCTAACCGTAAAGTTAAGGGTTTACCTCAATTAGAAAGCAACTATTAGATGGTTAAATTTTGTTAAATACGGATTAAAATCTCGTTTTTTATTAAAAAGAGAGGAGGATATACAATGCTTCTTGATTTTTATTACATTAGTAGTCCAATATCAATCATATCTTTTGGAAAAAGAAAAGAAAATAATTGGCAGAACTGATAGGGTGGATTTCCCTCTATTAGAATTAAAGAGTATCGATGCTAAAATCGATACAGGAGCCTATACCTCTTTTATTCATTGCACAGATATTAGAGAGGTCGACCAAACATTACAATGCACACTTCTAGATGCTACGCACTCTGAGCATAACGGCAGAAGGTTTACATTTAAAAATTACGACATTACTGCGGTAAAAAGTAATACAGGAAAAATAGAAATGCGATATGCCATACGTACGCAGATTTCTGTATTTAATGAAACTTATCCGATAATACTTACTTTATCTCCTCGTGATGATATGCGTTTTCCGATTTTGATTGGTCGGAAGTTTTTAAGTGGCAAATTTTTAATAGATCCACAACTAGAAAATCAGTCTTATAATCAAACCTTATAATGAATATAAAAATATTGTCGCGTAGTGCGAATTTGTATTCTACCAATGCATTGGTTCAAGCAGCAGTAAAACGCAAACATAATGTACAGGTTATCGATCCTCTTAACTGTGATATTGTAATTGAAAAACAAAAACCAGAGATTTATTACCGAGGTAAAAAATTAGACCATGTAGATGCCGTAATCCCCAGAATTGGATCTTCTATAACTTTTTATGGCACAGCAGTAGTGCGGCAATTTGAATTAATGAATGTATTTACCACTCTTAAATCACAGGCTTTATTACAATCCCGGGATAAATTAAGAAGCTTACAAATATTATCTAAAGCCGGATTAGGACTACCTAAAACGGTGTTTACAAATTACTCTAAAGATGTTTCTGAAGTTATATCTCATGTTGGAGGAGCACCGCTAATCATTAAACTCCTAGAGGGGACACAAGGCTTGGGTGTTGTTCTTGCAGAAACGAAAACTGCTGCAGAATCTGTATTAGAAGCTTTTAATGGTCTACAAGCCAGAGTTATTGTACAAGAATTCATAAAAGAAGCCAAAGGAGCAGATATTAGAGTTCTGGTTGTAGATGATCAGGTAGTGGGCGCAATGAAAAGACAAGGAAAAGAAGGAGAATTCAGATCTAACCTGCACAGAGGCGGTACCGCATCTGTTATCACCTTAAACCAGGAAGAAGAACAGGCAGCCATAAAAGCAGCGAAAGCTCTAAAAATGGGTGTAGCTGGTGTAGATATGTTGCAAAGTGATAGAGGACCTCTTATTCTAGAAGTTAACTCTTCTCCTGGGTTAGAAGGGATAGAGACCGCAACAGGAAAAGATATTGCAAAAACTATTATTCGTTATATTGAAAGAAGTTTGTGAGACAATGACCAAAGTAACTGAAAAAAATATACTTAATATCCTGGGTAAAGAAGTACTACCAGGAACTAGTACAACTATAAATTTTAACATAGCAAAATTATACACTTCTACCAAAGTAGAAATACCTGTAATTATAGAAAGATCAAAAGTACCGGGACCAATTATTCTTATTACCGCCGGTATTCATGGAGATGAAATTAATGGAGTAGAAGTTGTAAGGCAAATCATTGCCAAAAAAATCAACAAACCAGCAAAAGGAAGTATTATCTGCATTCCTGTACTTAATGTATTTGGCTTTTTAAGTATGAATCGTTTTTTTCCTGACGGAAGAGATCTTAACAGAGTTTTTCCTGGTACCAAAAACGGATCCTTAGCAAGTCGTTTTGCGTATCAATTTATTAATGAGATTTTACCTGTAGCAGATTTTTGTTTGGATTTTCATACAGGAGGAGCTAGTAGATTTAATGCTCCGCACATTAGGGTTGATCCAAAAAATGAAAGACTTATTACATTAGCTAAAATTTTTAATGCTCCATTTACTCTTTTGTCTAAAAATCTAGATGGATCTTATAGGGCTACATGCGCTAAAAAAGGAAAAGATATATTATTGTTTGAAGGAGGCAAATCACAAAATAGCAGCAAGGATATTGCAATAAAAGGAGTACAAGGAACCATGCGCATATTACACCACCTAGAAATGCTAAATGATTCCTTTCAACTTCCCTTATCCAACTCTAAAAGCTTGATCATTAAAAAAAGTTTTTGGGTACGTGCCAAATATAGTGGCTTATTGCATATTAAAATACCTATTGGCAAACATGTAGAAAAAGATGAAATTTTAGCCACGATCACAGATCCTTACGGTAAGATGAGACATGTAGTCAAAGCTTCTAATGAAGGATACGTAATCAATGTCAACGAATCCCCTATAGTATACAAAGGAGATGCTATTTTTCGTGTAACCAAAGAGTTAGTAAATGGATAAAAAAGAATTGCGAGCTAAGTACAAAACCTTAAGATCTAATTTAAGTAATGAAGAAATTGAAAATCTAAGTATAGAAATTGCAAATCAATTGCTTCAATTACCAATTTGGGAAAAATCATACTATCATATTTTTTTACCTATAGACAAACAGAAAGAAATCAACACTGAGTTCATTTTAAATATTCTCTTTGGAAAAGATAAAAATGTAATCGTATCAAAAAGTAATTTTAAAGAATGTACCCTAGAGCATTTTTTACTTTTGGACACCACGATATTAAAAGTAAATTCTTGGGGAATCCCTGAACCTGTGGATGGAATACCAATACCAGAAGAAAAAATAGAAGTTGTTTTTATACCTTTATTAGGTTTTGACCAAAAAGGCAACAGAATAGGCTATGGAAAAGGGTTTTATGATCGGTTTTTAGAAAAGTGCAGCCCTAGTACATTAAAAATTGGTCTTTCTTTTTTTACTGCCGAGAATGAAAACATCAAAAATATCACTGCCAAAGATATACCTCTGGACATATGCGTAACACCCTTGGAAGTATTCTATTTTAACAAATAGTTAACGTTTTTTTTGGATTCGTAGATACTTTGTATTATATTGAATGTGAATTTTTTATGCCCCCAAAAAATGTCCCGAAATTTAAACAACGTCTGTATTATTGATGATGATAATATCTACATCAGCCTATTAAGCAAGATTATTGAACTAAAAAAACTATCTGATTCTATTTTAGTTTTTAACAATGGTAAGGAAGCTTTAGATTTTTTTATTGACTCAATACCCAAACAAAATACTATAGATATCCCTCAAATAATCTTTTTAGATATAAACATGCCGGTAATGGATGGATGGAAATTTCTCGAGGAGTTTTCAAAGATTAAAAACGGAATCTTTGAAAAAATTACTCTTTATGTTGTTAGTTCTTCAATAGACTCTAGAGATATAGAACGTGCCAAATCAATCGATATAGTTACAGACTACCTCACCAAGCCAATCACATTAAAAGATTTTGAAAGAGTATTGGCACAAAAAGACTCTTTATCTGCTTGAGGTATTCTTTATTTTTTAGGGAATGCTCTTTTATTAAAAACAACTAATAAAAATACACCGATACTAATCGCTGAATCAGCTACATTAAATACCGGATCAAAAAACGAAAAATGTTCACCTCCCCAAAAAGGAATCCATTCTGGCAAAATGTCATCATAGAATGTAAACTGAATCATATCTACTACTTTGCCATAAAAAACACCTTCATAACCTCCGCCTTCTGGTAAAAAAGTGGCAATCTCCACTGGTGTGCTTTCACTAAACAAAATACCATAAAATATAGAGTCCAGAATATTTCCAAAGGCACCAGCAAAAATTAATGCAATACAAAATGTAAGTACCATAGGGCTATTTTTACGGACAGAATCATACAGCCAGTAACCAATTCCAGTAATAGCTACTAGCCTAAACAAGGTAAGAATCAATTTCCCGTAATTACCAGGAAGTTCAAATCCCCATGCCATACCTTTATTTTCAACAAAAATAATACGAAACCAATCAAAAACTTCTACACTGTCATGAAGAGTAAAATGGGTTTTAATATAAATTTTGGTGATTTGATCAATGAGTAACACTAAAATTATAACTAAAATTGATTTCTTTAAAGACATATACGTAATAGTTTGCTTGGGTGCTAAAAGTGACGGACAAAAATAGTGTTTTATTTTGTTTTATGAATATTTATGTTCTAGTGAATAGATCTAGATTTTTCATCTCTTCTTTAATAATCTTCATAAAAAAGTAATTTTCGGTATACTTCTACCGTTAACTATCATGAATCAAACAGGCTAGCTATTTCCTCAAATTGAGGAAATAGCTAGCCTGTTTGATTCAAAAGAAAATGTAAAATTTAACTTTACTGCTTTCTTAAAAATATACTACCACTTATTGTTTGTAGGTGCAATTCGCTTCTTATATCGCCAAATGTACCCGTTACCTTACTACCTGCTATTCGGTTTTTATTGTGATCAAATTGCATGTTTTTATCAGAGTAAATCATACCAGACATTGTTTCTGCTTTTATTCTAGATCTTGAAACATTAATATCGATATCGCCACTAATTGTTTTTAGGTTCATATCTCCATTATAGTCTTTAATATCAATATTCCCACTAATGATATCAACTACTAGTTCTCCATGATAACTTTGCGATTCGACATTTCCTGAAATACTCTTTACTCTTAGGGTAGAGGATTTTGGAAGAAAAAGTGTATACTCAGCATTAATATCCAGATTATTACAAGGACTCCAATTCTTTTCACTCTTATCCTTTCGTTCTTTTTTCCATTTGTCGAATAACTCTCCATAGCTAGATGATATATCTAATACAGATGATGTGTTTTTTATTTCTAAACTAAAATACTCATTAAATTCTCCATCATTAATATCGACACTTGCCTTTAGATAGATATCTTTTTTATCCCAAGTTTTGATTACAATATTGTCGGCAAATTTGAATTCTACTTTAACTAAATCTGCAGAAGTCCTAAGTTTTTTTTCAATTACTTTCTGAGCGTTTATTTGCATTGAAATAAAGCAAAAAAGCACAAGTTTTAGTACATTTTTCATGATATGTTGTTTTTTGATTGATTGATGACCTCTTTTATTTCTTTCTCAAGTAAATACTGCCTACAGCAGATCGTAGGGTAATATCCACTCCTCCATTATTAATTTTTGTTTCTATTGATTTTCTACCACCCACAATTTTCATATCATTATCTTCAGCAGGGATTTTTAAATCAAAATCTGTATAGATCTCCCCCATAACGGCTTTCAGGTTTAGATTTGCTGGAGTACTAGAAGGCAAGCTTACATCTACATCTCCAGCAGAAGAAACGATTGATATTGGTGATGATTGGTTTACTTTGTCAAATATTACAGTAATTCCTCCTGCAGCACTTTTGGCAACAATGGGACCAGTGACATCTTTGATTTCTATCCCTCCTACATTGGTTTTGGCTTCAATTTCAGAAGAAAAGCCACTAATTTGCAAACTGCTTATCCCATGATTTTCTACAGAAACATTCGTGTTCTTAGGTAGGTAAATCTGAATACCAGGACCATGCATATTTCTAAGATTTTTAACAACTAATACACTACCTTCTTTCTCAATATGTATTCCTATTCCGGTATTATCTGTCCCACCAGAATACACAGCTTTTAAGCCTTTTGCTTTATCAGGCTTTTCAAGTCCCTCTTCTCCTTTAATGAGCAGTTCATTTTTGTCATAAGCTTTTACAGTTACTCCTGGAGATGAATGTATTTTTACCTTTTTTATTCCTTGCAATGAATGTGTGTAATCTTGTGCAATTAGATTTCCTGATGCAATAAATACTATTAATGCTATTGCTATTTTTTTCATAATTATTTGTTTTTCGATTGAACTTTTAAATTAAACTAGGCAACCCTATTTTTACTTGATCTTTTACGTAATCAAGGGTTTCTTTGTTTTGAAGTAATTTTTCCATAGCAGGAACTGCGCGTTTTTCCTGAATAGAAACTAATATTTGAATTAATTCAATTTGCATACCTGAATCTTGTTCCATATCCAAAGCATGTATTAAAGCTTTACGTACTATCTCTGAATCTGAAAATTTACTTAGTGCTTCTGCTGCAGCTAGTCGCACATTTATATGATCATCAT
The DNA here is from genome assembly GCF_002895435.1 of Aquimarina sediminis. Classification (GTDB taxonomy): domain Bacteria; phylum Bacteroidota; class Bacteroidia; order Flavobacteriales; family Flavobacteriaceae; genus Aquimarina; species Aquimarina sediminis. The sequence continues at coordinate 611,389 of NZ_POYJ01000002.1, read as the reverse complement.
AATGCATTTTACTTATTAATGCGTTTAGGATATCATTTCCTGGTTTTTCAAACTCTTCTGCATAGTTTACTGCTTGCAAACGTTTGCTAGCGGATTCATTTTCTATTAAAGAAATAGTCATAGTTTGTTTCATTTGATATTTTTCTTTCTCTAATACTGCTATTTCTTGAGAAAAAGATTCGGTCTTTTCTAGTTTTCCATAGAAATACCCACAAACTACAAGTGCAATAGTTGCAGCAATCTGCATTGCCACTTTCCATGAATTCTTAGATTCTCGATGTAATGACACCACTTTTGAGTCATCATCCAGTTCTTTTTCTTGTACCAACATCTTTTCAAAATTCATCCTCAGTTTTTTACTGGGGAGTTCTACTGGAGTATCATCTATTGCTTCAAAAACATTGTGTAGTTCTTGCAAGTCTTCACTACAGCTTTTACAACTAGCTAGATGTGTTTGGATTTTTTTACTGGTTTCTTTGTCCAGATTATCATCTATATAATCGATGAGTTGATTTTTTATATGTTTACAATTCATGACTTAGGCATTTTGTAAATAATGATTTTTTAATTTATGAATAGCCCTATGCACTTTGGTTTTTACGGCACCTGCTGTCGAACCTGTGATTTCGGCTATTTCTTGATATTTAATCCCTTGATATCGATTCATAATCACCAATTGTTTATCTGTTTTACTTAATTGATTCAAGGCTCTATACAGCTCTTCATTAACTTCTTTGCTTTCGATATAATCCTGTTCTTTTTGCTCTACTTTATATGCTACATTCTCAAAACGTTCATCTTTGTTTTTCTGATTTTGATAGTGATCAGAAAATATGTTTCTGGCGATAGTGTAAATCCATGCTGAAAACTTCCCTTTCCTATATGAGCTTCGGTATTTAATTGCTTTATAAAAAACTTCTTGCGTTATATCTTCGCTAATTTCTCTGTCTCTAGTCATCTTTTGTATGAAATTAAAGATCTTAATATGATATCTATCAAAAAGAACACTCATCATATCCAAATTGCCATTGGATACCAAAATCATTAATTCTTCGTCGGTTAGATTTTTCAAGATTACTCTTTTGATTGGTTTCTATAGTTAATACCTGATTTTTTTAAAAAGGTTACATACAAGATAAAAAAAAGACCTCTTAGGGTTAAAATCCTAAGAGGTCTACTATATAATTTTACGGTTCTGCTTATACTAACTCTGCATATTTTTCGCTTCAATGCTTAGTGTAGCATGCGGAACTAATTTTAATCGCTCTGGGTTAATCAATTTACCAGTTACACGACAAACTCCATATGTTTTATTTTCAATACGTAATAATGCATTCTTTAAGTCGCGTACAAATTTCTCTTGTCTTATTGCAAGCTGTGTATTTGCCTCTTTAGACATGGTCTCACTACCTTCTTCAAATGCTTTAAAGGTTGGTGAAGTGTCATCTGTACCGTTATTCCCATCATTTTTATATGCACTTCTAAGTAATTCCAAATCTTTCTGTGCTTTTTCCATTTTGTCAAGAATAATTTCCTTGAACATTGCTAAATTAGCGTCACTGTGCCTTACTTTGATATCTTCTGCCATATTCTAATGTTTTTTAATTATCAATTGGGTTGCAATGTCGTCAAACGCAATTTCTGTACCATTTATTACATCTGATGCAAATTCAATTGTCTCGGTTAAGGTTTCGTTTTTAATATAATTCTCATTAGTAGCAATAGCATCTTGTATAGCCTGATTCTCTAAGAAAACAATTTCTATCTTATCAGTCACTTCCAATCCGCTATCTTTACGGATGTTTTGAATACGATTAACAAGTTCTCTGGCAATTCCTTCTTTTTTTAGCTCGGGACTTATCGAAACATCCAATGCGACGGTTAAAGCTCCTGAATTAGCTACTAACCAACCCTCAATATCTTGAGAGCTTATTTCTACATCATCGGTACCTAATGTAATAATTTTATCATTAATTTCTATATCAAAATGACCTGTTTGTTCAAGTATTTTGATTACTTCTTGATCAAATGATTGTATCTTGTTGGAAATCAACTTCATATCTTTACCAAATCTAGGTCCTAATGTTTTAAAATTAGGCTTAATTTGCTTTACAAGAATACCCGAAGCATCATCAATAAGTTCTATTTCTTTAACATTTACCTCATTTTTTATTAGAGTTGCAATGTCATTTATTTCGTTTTTTTCTGCTTCATTCAATACAGGTATCATAATGCGCTGCAAAGGCTGTCTTACTTTGATCTTTTCTTTTTGACGAAGAGAAAGCACCATAGAAGAAATAGTTTGTGCCTTTTGCATTTTGTGTTCTAATGCTGCATCTACAAAATCTTCATTATACTCTGGGAAATGAGCCAAATGAACACTTTCAAAAGTTTCTTTTCCTGTACCTGCTATCAAATCTTTATACAATCGATCCATAAAAAATGGCGCGATTGGTGAACCTAATTTAGCAACCGTAAGCATGCAGGTATATAATGTTTGGTAAGCAGATATTTTATCTTGTTGATAATCTCCTTTCCAATATCTTCTTCTACTTAAACGCACAAACCAGTTACTTAGATTTTCTTGTACAAAATCAGAGATAGCTCTAGCGGCTTTTGTAGGTTCATAATCGTTATAAAAAGTATCTACTTTTTTGATTAAGGTATGTAATTCACTCAATATCCAACGATCAATTTCAGGACGTTCTGCTAATGGAATATCAGCTTCTGCATATGAGAAATTATCGATATTAGAATACAAAGTAAAGAAAGAGTAGGTATTGTATAATGTTCCAAAAAACTTACGACGCACCTCTGCTATTCCTTCAAGATCAAATTTTAGATTATCCCAAGGATTAGCATTACTAATCATATACCATCTGGTAGCATCGGGACCATATGTTTTTAGAGTTTCGAATGGATCGGCAGCATTACCAAGTCTTTTTGACATTTTCTGCCCATTTTTATCCAATACCAACCCATTAGACACTACATTTTTATATGCTACATCATCAAAGATCATGGTTCCTATAGCATGTAATGTATAGAACCATCCTCGAGTTTGATCAACTCCCTCTGCGATAAAGTCAGCTTTTCTTTCTCCCGCATCTACCTTGTCTTTATTTTCAAAAGGATAATGCCATTGTGCATATGGCATAGACCCAGAGTCAAACCATACATCAATAAGATCACTCTCGCGCTTCATGGTCTTCCCTGAAGGTGAAACCAAAGTAATTTGATCTACAATATTTTTATGAAGGTCAATTTTATCATAGTTTTCTTCACTCATATCCCCAACAACAAAGTCAGAAAAGATATCTGCCTCCAGAACTCCAGCATTAACAGATTTCTCCATTTCTGCTTTTAATTCTTCAACAGAACCTATAATCATTTCCTCCTTGCCATCTTCTGTTCTCCATATAGGTAATGGTATACCCCAAAAACGAGATCGGGATAAATTCCAATCATTGGCGTTTGCCAACCAGTTACCAAAACGTCCTTCACCAGTAGCTTTAGGCTTCCAGTTTATTCCTAGATTAAGCTCGTGCATACGATCTTTAAAATCGGTAACTTTTATAAACCAGGAATCTAATGGATAATACAATATAGGTTTATCTGTACGCCAGCAATTTGGATAACTGTGTACATATTTTTCGACCTTAAACGCTCTATTCTCGATTTTTAGCTTAATAGCTATTTCTACATCTACTGATTTTTCGGGAGCATCACCATCATTATAGTATTCATTTTTAACATATTTACCACCCAAATCTCCCATTTGCTTGATAAATCTACCTTGTAAATCTACCGTTGGCACGAGATTATCGTTTTCGTCCATAACCAATAAGGCCGGTACCTCTGGCTTAGCTTGTTTAGCCACCAATGCATCATCTGCACCAAAAGTAGGTGATGTATGTACGATTCCTGTTCCGTCTTCGGTGGTTACAAAATCACCAGTAATAACTCTAAACGCATTCTCTGGATTATGATAGGGCTGTACATAATCAATAAGCTGCTCATAACGAATATCTACCAGATCTGCTCCTTTAAATTCTTTTGAAACAAAATAAGGTATCTTCTTATCTCCTTCTTTAAAGGTACTTACTTCTGATTCTGATTCTGCCAAAACATATTTTCCTGCAAACTGTTTTCCCACTAAGTTCTTAGCAAGAATTACGTTTATAGGCTCAAAAGTATATTGATTATATGTTTTTACAACAACATAATCAATTTTTGGTCCAACAGTTAATGCTGTATTAGAAGGAAGTGTCCAGGGAGTAGTCGTCCAAGCCAGAAAATAAATATCTCCTTCTACATCTTTCAGAAATGAGGGTAATGTATTTTCTATAGTTTTAAACTGAGCCACCACTGTGGTATCCGTAACATCCTGATAGGTTCCTGGTTGATTAAGCTCATGAGAACTTAATCCGGTTCCTGCCTTAGGAGAATAAGGTTGAATGGTGTAGCCTTTGTATAATAATCCTTTTTTATAAATCTGTGATAGTAGCCACCATACACTTTCCATGTATTTGGATTTATAGGTAATATATGGATCATCCATATCTACCCAATATCCAATTTTTTGAGTAAGGTCATTCCAGATATCTGTATAACGCATTACGGCTTTTTTACATGCCTCGTTATATTCTTCTACAGAAATCTTTTTACCAATATCCTCTTTGGTAATTCCTAATTCTTTCTCTACCCCAAGCTCTATCGGCAGACCATGGGTATCCCATCCGGCCTTACGTTTTACCTGGTATCCTTTTTGTGTCTTGTATCGACAAAAAATATCTTTAATCGCACGAGCCATTACATGATGGATTCCAGGTAATCCATTTGCCGAAGGCGGACCTTCAAAAAATACAAACGGTTCTGCTCCATCACGCTCACTTATACTTTTTTCAAAAATAGAATTCTGTTGCCAGAAATCTAGTATTTCGTCAGCTACCTTGGGTAGGTCAAGTCCTTTATATTCAGGAAACTTCGTGCTCATTTGATCGTTCTTTCTGTTAAGTCTGCGAAAATAAGGATTTTCTAGAAAAAAGAAGAGTGAATTTGGGTTACTATATAAAATAATTGTTAGGTAAATATGATTTTTTAACAAAGCTTTTGGCTTTTTACTAAAAAATCATTAATTACACCCCTTTTAGCAGTAATACTTCTTTTTAGGATTGCTCCTTTTAAAAAAGGAAAATACAATACAAAGTAAGCGATAAGTAATATACTATTTAGGTTGTGCTTATTTTATCCCCTTAAAAAATTCTTCGAGGGTGATATCATGAATACTAACAATACGGAGCAGGGTTTCGATTGTAAAATTGTATCCTTTTTCTAAACGCCAATAATTCTTTCTAGGCAAGTCATTATCAAGGGCAAATGTTTCATAGCTTGTATAGTTAGCTTTGATCCTTAATTCTCTGATACGTTCTCCAATAGCCTTTTTAAGAGCTTCGTTTTTCTCTATTGCCATAATAACAAATGTTCATAAATCGAATTGATATTGATTACGCTATAAATGGCGTGAATTAGAAAGTTACCAAAGGGCTAATACGTATTTTTTAACATGAAACGGACAACAATTGTTATAATATTACAAAGGATGCAACCCATTACTGAAGAAACAGCACATAGGACAAAGCAAATTTTAATAGATGCAAAAAAACAAACAAAGATTACAAACTAATAGATTAAACGTTAGGTTTTATTATTTTTAATCAATGGATAATGACAACAAAGAAAAGAGAATATTCGCTGTATTTAAAAGCAATTAAATCATATAAATGAAAGAGACCTTAGACATTGTATTACTTCAATCTCACCTGGCATGGGAAAATCCAGTTCAAAACCGTGCGGCTTTTACTCAAAAGATAAATGCTATATCCCAAAAAGTAGACCTCATTGTTTTACCCGAAATGTTTACCACCGGATTTACAATGAATGCTCTCGAAGTAGCTGAAAAAATGGAAGGAGATTCTTTACAATGGCTTACCAAAATGGCTAAAAAATCAAATTGCGCCATCGTAGGAAGTATAATTATTGAAGAAAATGACAAGTATTATAATCGTTTGATTTTTATGTTTCCTAATGGCACTTACAAAACATATGACAAGCATCAGTTGTTTACATTGGCAAAAGAACAAGAAGTATTTACAGCAGGACAAAAAGATGTTATTATCGAATATAAAGGATGGAAGATTAAACCTCTCATTTGTTACGATCTTAGATTTCCGGTCTGGGCTAGAAACACTTCTGGTTATGACGTTTTATTATATGTTGCCAGTTGGCCAAAGCTTCGGATTAATGCCTGGGATGTATTGCTCAAAGCTAGAGCGATAGAAAATATGTGCTATTGCATTGGAGTAAATCGTATAGGGCTTGATGGTAAAGGATATGAATACAATGGTCATTCTGCCGTATATGATGTTTTGGGAAATTCGGTTTTAGAAGAAAATCCCATTGAGAAAGAAACGATCTTGCATGCTACCTTATCCTTTTCACACATAAAAAATACACGAAGTAAGTTGTCTTTTTTAGAGGATCGAGATAATTTTAAGTTAGTTTAATATAAAGGTTTGTTTAATTTCCCAATTTGCTCTTACATCAATTGGTTCGGCAAAATAACGTATTTCTTCAGGTTGTAATCCTTTAAGAAAATTACCAGTATCCCATTTTCCATTACCATTGCTATCAAAGACCACTCTAATATAATACTTGTTAGGATTAAGATGATCAAAAACAAGGGTTTCAGGAGTATTAACCACTTTTTCTATGACAACCTCTTCTTTTTCATTGGTAATCTGAACCAAAACAGGATACGTTTCTACATTCTGAAGAGTTAAGAAAATAGTCCCATAATCTGCTAGTTTTTTGGTACTAAAACTAATATTTATGGTATCATTAACATTACCGATATAATCTTTAATTGCTTCAGGCAAAAAGCGTAAGCTATACACATTACTTTCTGTTTTTTCAAAATTAAGTCGAGCTTCATTTTTAGAGACATCCAAATCTATAGAAAAAGGAATCTCCAGAGTATCTTTATCCGTTAGCGAAATTAATTTTTCATTGATACTATCCAAAGGTGTGTTTGCCGAAAAAACAAAATCTTTATTAAGAGGAAGAGTTGATCGTATAGAAGACGACACGATAAGAGAGTCCTTATATTGATCTTTAAATCGTGTAATTAGCGTATCACGATAAGTTTTTGAATTTGTTATTTCAAATCGCAGTGTATCAGTCTCAAAAAAGGGTCTAAACCAATAGTGCAATGTATCTTTTTCTTTATCAGGAAAAACCCGTGTGTCAAAATCATCAGGTGTATCGCTATACAATTTAATCTTCATACTATCTCTTGCACCTTCGTATGGAAAGATAAACTCATTTTTTGAGGTCTGTTTTGGTTTTAATGCTTTAAAATCAAGTATTTCTTTAAATATTTTAAGATCAAAAACCTTGGCAGTATCTTCAGGAAGTGTAATGATTTCCTCATAAAACCCTATTTTATCAGATTTGGGTTCATAAAGGTAATTGTTAGACGCGTCTTTTAGCGCTATGAGTTTAAATTTTCCTTCTTTCAGATTATGCAAACTAAAATCCAGACTATCCAAAGTATTAGTAATATATCTAGGAACAGTCTGATACACTAATGAATCACTATAATCCTCATCAACTTCGTACAACGCCACGGTTACATAAGAATCTGGCTTTTTTTGGATAGCATCAGCAATGGTTCCTTTTATACTAAGTGAATCAAGAAAATCACCAGTAGAAAAAACATACCTAAAAAATGAATTAGGGTTACCTTCATTATTATCGACAACGCTTTCTCCAAAATTGATACTATAAGTTGTATTTGCTAACAAAGTATCCAGAAATTTGATTTTTATGAATTTACTCGCTCCTCCCAAAGGGGTGATCGTCGGTTTGGGATCCATAGGTGGCGATACAATAATCTGCTTTTGAGGATCCTTTAATTTTATATATTCATCAAAATATATTCGGATCTCATTTTTATCAAAATTGGTCGAGAAATTAGGAGGAAAAGCCTTGATAAAAACAGGAGGTGTTTCATCTTTAGGACCCCCGGTTATCGAACCTCTTTTGGCACAACCAATCACTACAATTAGCAATACCAAGGTAAGCAATACCATATTTATTCTTCTGCTCATAATCTCCGCAATAATTTTAAGGCACAAAGAAACAACTATATTTAAAAAACAAAAAACTTAAAATAAATCTCCAGTGTCATAAGTCATATTAATCTTACTTCTATGGTTAGGTTTAACATGTAAAAAATTCAACATTACAATATATCAGTTAGTCAAATCTCAAAAATTACTCAGTTATTGCCATAGTAGCAATACTTATTTTAATTCCAGGAATTGATTTCAATACATTTACGCATGATTCAATAGTAGCACCTGTCGTAACTATATCATCAACCAATAAAATATGTTTATTTCTAAGTAAAGACTCATTTTTTATCCCAAATGTTTCAACCGTATTTATCCATCTATAGAACTTTCCGTGTTTAGATTGTTTTTTATTGTAGGAATTTTTTTTCAATACAGAATCAATGTATTTTGCATCAATTTTTTTAGCAATTTCAACACCAAATCGTTCTACCTGATTATACCCTCTTTCGCGCATTCTTCTTTTGTGTAACGGAACAGGAATAACCGCATCAATATTTTGATAATCAGGTATTTGAGATATTTCATAACCTAACCATTTTCCTAGTTCTTCCCCTATCTCTTCTCTTCCTCTATACTTTAAGTTATGGATTAAATTTTGCACCAGACTATCCTTCTGAAACACCAATAATGAGGTTGCATTTTCAATTTTGGAACGCCCATAAAATACTTTTTCAATTTTTTTAGCGTTTACGTTATGAAAATTCCCCAACGGGAGTTCATGCCTGCAAGAAGTGCACAATACTCGTTCGTTTTTATATAGAGGATTGTCACAAGCAGCACAGTATATAGGATAAAATAAATAAATTAAGTCTCTAAGCATTTTACAATGGAGATTAACATTAATTATTATATTTAGCAATTAAAATAACCATCAAAAATTATAAAATTTAATTATGACAACTCAAAACAATAACTTGACCCTAAAAATTCTAATCGGTGTTCTAGGAGCACTGTTGCTTATTCTAGGGATTTTTACGTATAAGTTTTATAACGAAGAGAAGCAAAATAAAGCAATTTTGCAACAGGAAAAGGATCTAATTGAAAGTGAATTAGGAGAATTAATTACAAAGTACGATAATGCTATTGCTCTTAACGAAGTGATGGATGATCATCTACTTAAAGCCAAAGAACGTATTGTAGTCTTATTGGATAGTGTAAAAGACAATGACGCAAATCTTGCATTAATATCTCGCTATAGAAGAGAAGTAGGAAAACTGAAAAAAGAGCGTGAAAGATTATTTAAGCTTGCCGACAGTCTTACAGTTGCCAATACACAATTAACAACAGATCTAGACAGTACTTCTGTAGCATTAAATCAAAGAATCATCTTATCTGATTCTCTACAAACACAGAACAGTAAACTTGCCGAAATAGTAGAAAGAGGTTCTGCACTTACTGCTGCCAATATCAAAGCAGAAGGAGTACGTGTACGTAATAGTGGTAAAATTACTACTTCGTCTAAAGCTAGTAGATCTGAAAAAGTGAGAGTTTGTTTTACTCTTTCACCTAATAAATTGACTGAAAAAGGAGACAAAAACCTTTTTGTACAGGTAGTAAATCCTGAAAATGTTCTAATCGGTGATAAAATATCTGTAAACTTTGAAGGTGCTGCATTAACATATAGTGGAACCAACAAAGTATTTTATGAAAATGAAGCATTAGATGTATGTATCTTAGTTGATGCAGCGCAAGGAGAGCTTGTAAAAGGGAACTATATTGTAAACCTTTTCTCTGGACCAAGAATGATCTCAAACACACAGTTTGAATTAAGATAATTTTCTAGGACAAAACGTAAGCCGCCATATTGATATCAATATGGCGGTTTTTTTTATGCCTTTATCAAAATTTCTAAATTTTACTAAAAACAAAATAAGATTCGTTTTCAATTCATTTAAATTCAGTTATTTTTGCGCCATGGCAAAGCAAGAAGATAAATTTAAAAAAGTTATAGCCCATGCAAAGGAGTATGGGTATATTTTTGGTTCTAGTGAGATTTATGACGGATTGAGCGCTGTATATGATTATGGTCAAAATGGAGTAGAACTTAAAAAAAACATAAGAGAATACTGGTGGAAAAGTATGGTAAACATGCACCAGAATATTGTGGGTCTGGATGCTGCAATTTTTATGCATCCAACCACCTGGAAAGCCTCGGGCCACGTTGATGCATTTAGTGATCCTCTTATTGACAATAAAGATTCTAAGAAAAGATACAGAGCCGATGTGCTTATAGAGGATTATGCAGAAAAGCTAAATCAAAAAGCACAAAAGGAAATCGCTAAAGCCAAAAAACGTTTTGGTGAATCTTTTGACGAAGCGCAATTCGTATCAACCAATCCAAGAGTTGTAAAATATCTTTCTCAAAAAGAAGAGGTTATAAAACGCATGGCAAAGTCTCTGGATAATGATGATCTTGCTGATGTAAAAGCACTTATAGAAGAGTTAGGAATTGCAGATCCTGAAACAGGCTCTAAAAACTGGACCGAAGTACGACAGTTTAACTTAATGTTCGGAACAAAATTAGGGGCATCTGCAGACTCTGCTACCGATTTATTCTTAAGACCAGAAACTGCACAAGGGATTTTTGTAAACTTTTTGAATGTTCAGAAAACCGGTCGTATGAAAATACCTTTTGGTATCGCTCAAACCGGAAAAGCATTTAGAAATGAAATCGTCGCTCGTCAATTTATTTTTAGAATGCGAGAATTCGAACAAATGGAAATGCAATTCTTTGTACGTCCTGGCGAAGAAATGAAATGGTATGAATATTGGAAAGAAACCAGACTAAACTGGCATTTATCCTTAGGATTGGGCAAAGAAAATTATCGTTTTCATGATCATGATAAATTAGCACATTACGCTAATGCTGCTGCCGATATAGAGTTTGATTTTCCTTTTGGGTTTAAAGAGTTAGAAGGAATCCACTCCAGAACAGATTTTGACCTTAAAGCACATGAAGAATATTCTGGGAAAAAATTACAATTTTTTGATCCAGAATTAAAAGAAAGCTATGTTCCTTATGTAGTAGAAACCTCTGTAGGACTGGATAGAATGTTTTTGGCAGTCTTCTCTACCGCTTTGCAAGATGAAGAATTAGAGGATGGTTCCAGTAGGGTTGTCTTAAAACTACCAGCAGTAGTTGCTCCTATAAAAGCAGCAATACTTCCGTTGGTCAAAAAAGATGGCTTACCAGAGATCGCTCAAAAAATTGTTGATGATCTAAAATGGAAATTCAATGTAGTTTATGACGAAAAAGATGCTATCGGGCGTCGTTATAGAAGACAAGATGCCAACGGAACTCCATTTTGTATTACCATAGATCACGATACTGTAAATGACAATACCGTTACCATAAGAGATCGAGATACAATGGAACAAAAAAGAGTTCCTATAACTGAACTCAAAGCTATTATCTCAGAAAAAACAGATGCCGAATACTGGCTAAAATAACTTTACAAATAAGGTTTTTCCTCAAAAAAGCTGCTGATAATACAGCAGCTTTTTGGTTAATAAATATCAATAATTCTTTAAAAAAACCAGATTTCTTTGTCAATAATTAGGATAAACTACCTAATCAGTGTCATATTTTGAAGTTTAGTTGTATTTTAGTCGCTAAGTTAAAACCCAATCTTATTATATATTCTATAAATAAATTGTTTATGCTATCTAAAAAAATTATAGTTGTTTCTTTTCTATTTTTTGTAGCCATTGGATTTTCTCAAGAAAAGAAAACCATGAATGCAAGTATGATTAGTACTGCCACCTATATGAGAGCTGTAGGACCATTAGCAGGAAAAAAACTAATCCCTGAAGAACCTAGAGAAGGGGAAATTAACCCCAGGAAAACAGATGCTAATAAGATTGTTCCCGGAAAAGGTTTTCCCAGAGGGATCGATCCCCTACTGGCACAACAAAAAAGTAATCAAAGTATGAGAGCGGGCAAAGCTCCTTCTCTTACATTTGAAGCAAATTCAAGTAGTCGATCTCCTACAGATCCTACCGGAGCTATAGGTCCTAATCATTATGTTAGTGCTAAAAACTCTGCCTTTGCCATACATGACAGAAGTGGTAATGAGCTAGTAGCATCATCATCGTTATCAAATATATTTGCGGGAGAGACCCTGGGAGATCCTATAGTATTTTATGATCAATTTGCAGATCGATTTGTAATCACTCAGTTTTCTGATACTCCTGATGGGTTTTTGGTAGCAGTATGTCAGGGACCAGACCCTGTAAATGATGGATGGTTCACCTATCGCTTTAATACAGACAGTTTTCCTGATTACACAAAATTTTCGATCTGGTCTGATGGATATTATGTGACTGCCAATAAAGACCAAAACTCTGTAGACACCAGCGAAGTAGTCTTTGTGATAGAGCGTGAAAAAATGTTGCTTGGAGAAGAAGATGTCAAAATGGTTGGTTTCCCACTTCCTGGAGCGAGAACAGGTGGTTTTTACAGCCCGGCAGCATTTAATGCTTTGGGTAACACATTGCCCCCGGATGGAGATGCAAGAATAATATATTTCCAGGATGATGAATGGGCTGGTGTAGATCAAGATGCTCTAAAATTTTGGAAAATAGATGTAAACTGGGCTTCACCAAGCTCATCTACCATCGCAGAAGCGGAAGAAATAACAGTAACACCTTTTGATTCTACATTCGATGGAGGATCTTTCAGCAATATCCCGCAACCTGGAGGGGGAGCATCAGATATCGATGTGCTACAAGGAGCAGTAATGTTTGCTTCTAATTATAGAAGGTTTTGTAGTTATAACTCTGTATTGATCAACTTTGCAGTAGATATAGATGCTGTAGCAGATAACATATCGGCAATCAGATGGTATGAGTTACGACAAAATGGTGATGGTCAACCCTGGACAGTATATCAGGAAGGAACTTATATGTCTCCAGATGGGAAAAGTGCCTGGTGCGGAAGTATGGCAATGGATATTTTTGGTAATATCGGTATGGGATATACTACAATGGGAACCACCGCAAATGGAGCCACTGTCAATAGCTTTGCTTCGATAAGATATACAGGTAGACTTGCCAGTGATCCATTAGGAACCATGACTATTGCAGAACAAACAATCGCAGTAGGAACAGGAGATCAGGTAAACGGAGGAAACCGTTATGGTGATTATGCACAACTTACTGTAGATCCCACAGACGACCAAACATTTTGGCATATCGCAGAATATTATGAAAACGGAGGTTTTAATGCCAGAAATATTGTAGGAGTCTTTAAAGTAGCAGAAGTGGTAACTACAGATGTTGGGGTTGTGAGTATTGATGCCCCTGTCAAAGAAGCTTCTTTTGCAGCTGATGAAACGATCACAGTAACCATCAAAAACTTTGGTACTACAGCACAAAGCAATATTTCTGTTGACTATTCTGTTAATGGAGGCACTCCAATTACCGAATTATTTGCAGGACCGCTTAATCCTGGTCAGACTACATCTTTTTCGTTTGCAACAAAAGCTGACCTTAGTGTAGATGAAACCTATACTATTATGGCAGAGACTAATCTTGCAGGAGATGCAACTCCCGAAAATGATTGTAGTATCAAAAAAGTTACGAACCTACCTCCAAAAGACGTAGGAGTAACAGAACTAGTATCGCCAACATCAGAAAGCGGTGTCGCTATTGCCCCAGAACGGGTAACTATCACCATATTTAACTATGGTAATACGCCACAATCCAATATTCCGGTTTTTTATATTTTGGATAATGAAGGTAGAGTTGATGAAGTTTTTACGGGTACCCTAGGAGCTCAGCAGAGTGTAAATTACACATTTGATGCAGAAGTAGATATAACAGGAATCGGAAATTTTGGATTCCAGGTTGGAACTGCCTTACCAGATGATCAGGATGTCGCAAATAATGCAATCCTGAGAACAGTAGAAAGAAAATTTTGTAGACCAACTTCTGATTGTGCTCAGTTTAACGATGGAATAACATTCTTTGAATTATCTAATGTTACTAACTCTAGTATCAACTGTTCTACGGGATATAATGATTTTAGCGAAAACCTCACTATTAACTTAAATCGTTCTATTGGAGCTTTTGTTTTAACAGTACAATCTGGATTTGCTGATAATGAAGAATCAGAGCGACTATCGTTATGGATTGATTTTAATGACAATACTGTTTTTGAAGAATCTGAACTGCTATTAAACAATATAGTTATTGAACAAAAAAATCGTGATCAGGATATCGTACTTTCTTTACCTGGTGATGCCGCTTTAGGAAAGCATTTACTTAGAGTTAGAGCCGGAGATACCGGTACAAATAATGGTGCAGATCTTAATGATCCTTGTGGTTCTATGGATTTTGGAACTACCCATGACTATACGGTAGATATAGGCGAAAATAAAAGCATAGAAAATGAAGTGTTGGTAGTTGCTCATCCTGATGATCAATTTTTGATCACTAAAGAAGATGCAGGACTAGAAACAGAGCTTAGAGTTTATGTTTATAATATCCTTGGGCAGATCATAGCTTCTAATCTGGTTAAAAAAGATGCCAATGACAGATTCGCATATACCATAGATATGTCATACGCAAGATCAGGAATCTATTTTGTAAGGTTTGGCGAAAAGAAAAAAGAATATGCCGCTAAGTTCTATGTACAGTAGACTACTCGTTACGGATATTGATTTCTGTAATAGAAACCGGGCGGGCATCTGCACACCTGCTTGGTCTTCTTAAACTAGAAAATTTTACCCAAACCTGTTGTGGCACTTCAGTTTTAAAGAACTCATTAATATTTATAGGATCAAGGCTGTCATTATATTCTTCTACAGTAAGAATGTAAGGGCAGCCTTCTGATTTACTGGCAACGATTGTACCCTTACTAAATCCGTTTTCTTTCATTTCTTTTGCATTTTCGTTTTTAGATGTATTATTGGATGCAGTGCTATTTGTTGCATTTGCTCCCTTTGCAGGAACACAATTGTAAGCACCAAGAATTAGAAGAAAGCAAGCTATTTTAAGCATATGTTTCATGATTTGTGATTGTTTCCTATAAAGATCATAAAAATATATTAGAATACAGATAGATACCAGAGGTTAAAATCTATCACATATAGTATTCATTTTCTCTCATAAGTTTTATTTTTACTAAAATTTAAACCTAATATGTCAATGAAAATCGTCTCCTATAATGTAAACGGAATTAGAGCAGCAATAAACAAGGGGTTTATAGAGTGGTTGCAACAAGCAGATCCTGATGTTATCTGTCTTCAGGAAATAAAAGCAAACAAAGAACAGCTAGATCTGGATCTTTTTTCTGAAGCGGGGTACTCCTATAATTATTGGTACAGCGCCCAGAAAAAAGGCTATAGTGGTGTAGCAATTTTATCTAAGACAGAACCGGATCATGTAGAATACGGTACCGGGATAGAATATATGGATTTTGAAGGTCGTAACCTAAGAGCTGATTTTAATGGAGTATCCATAATGAGTTTATACCTGCCTAGTGGAACGAATATGGATCGTTTGGAGCATAAACTTAAATATATGGCAGATTTTCAGACCTATATTAATGATCTAAAGAAAGATCACCCCAATCTTGTGATACTAGGGGATTATAATATCTGTCATAAAGCCATTGATATTCATGACCCTGTACGAAATAAAAAGGTGTCTGGATTTTTACCGGTAGAGCGAGAATGGATAGGCAATTTTATCGATAGTGGTTTTATAGATTCTTTCAGGCATTTTAATACAGAACCAGATCAATACTCCTGGTGGAGCTACAGGGCAAACGCCAGAGCTAATAATAAAGGCTGGCGCCTGGATTATGGTATGGTATCACAACCACTACAAGATAATCTAAAAAGAGCCCTTATCTTATCAGAAGCCAAACACAGCGACCATTGCCCTATTGTTGTAGAATTGGATGTATAAAACCCAACTATATAATAGGCTTTTTATAATGAAAAAAAAATGCATCGACTTTTCGACAGCACTTCGAAAGGCTCAGTGTGACGAGGTTTTGGAATGACCAATAGTATTACATTAAATTTGTCATGCTGAGCTTGTCGAAGCAAATTAAAACCAAACTACGATCAAACTCATTTATAAATAATTAAAACAACCCCATAAATAACAAAAAATGATTAGAAGAATTGTATTTGCGGTACTTATTGGTACACTTATGACCTCTTGCGTAACTACAAAAGTATACAAAGAATTAGAAGGTAAATACGCACGTCTTAAGCGAGAACATCGCAAAACGGGAGATAAACTGGCAGCTTTAAAAAAAGCTTGTGATGCCGATAAAAAGGCAATGGATAAATTAGAAGCAGCCTATCAAAAACTCAAGGCAGAACGAGATGATCTCGAGGGAAGATATAATGCAGCGCAAGCCAATTATGAAAACCTAAAAGACTCTTATGATGCACTAGAAAAAAACAGCTCTGCAGCAATTGCTGCCAACAGTAAGAAAAACAGAGAACTATTACGACAATTAGAAGAAAAAGAACGCGCCCTGATCCAGGAGCGTAATCGTTTGGATGCCCTGCAACGAGATCTGGCATCACGTGCCAAACGTGTAGATGAGCTAGAAGGGTTAATCGCTGCTAAAGATGCCAAAATGCAAGCCTTAAAATCTGCTATATCTAAAGCCCTACGTAATTTTGAAGGTAAAGGTCTTACGGTAGAAGAACGCAATGGCAAAGTATATATCTCTATGGAAAACAAATTATTGTTTGAATCCGGTAGCTGGGCAGTAGGATCACAAGGACAAAAAGCAGTAAAGCAATTGGGTAGCGTGCTTGGTGAGAATAAAGATATTGCCGTTTTGATAGAAGGACATACCGATAATGTACCCTATACCGGCAATGCTCAATTATCAGGCAACTGGGACCTATCTACCAAGAGAGCTACGGCCATTGTAACCATCCTATTGCAAAACAAAAAGATTGACCCACAAAATCTTACCGCAGCAGGGAGAGGAGAATTTGCACCTGTAGCCTCTAACGCAACCAGTGCAGGAAAAAGCAAAAACAGACGTATCGAAGTGATTCTTACCCCTAAACTGGATGAGATCACGAAGTTGTTGAATGATATTTAGTTTTTAATTGCACCAAACAAAAAGAGCGACCTTATTGGGTCGCTCTTTTTATATTTTAGCAAAATGGATTATTATCTTGTTATAGACCATTTAGAATATCTTCAACCTCCGCTCTGTTGTCAGTTTTAGCACTTTCCTTAACACGTTTTAGTACTTCAAAAAATTTATTTACAACCTTATTCGCTAATAGTTGATCAGTTAACGCTATTTCTTTACCTTTAGAGGTAAGTAACGAAAGGCTATATGCCTCAATAGATATACCTTCTATTCTTTTTTTCGCTAAAGAAGTTGTTCCCGTACTTTTTACAATAGAAATTACATTACCATGGGCAATAACTTTATTATTTGTAAATTCGGAAACATCTTTTGCTAAAGGGTATAGTTCATCACTAAATAGATCACTAAGCTCCTTACTATTTTTTTGTTGAGCTTGAGTTGCAATTCCCGTGCCTAGCACGAATAAAAGTAGAAGTAGTTTTTTCATAATGTTTGGGTTAATTAATGTATTACAATTTATAGGTTAATTATACCGGTTATCAAAACGTGATAAAACTTGTTTTATTGTTAAAACAACCTTAATAATCGAGTCAAAATACTCATTTTATTTGATAAAAACCAAAAAGCATGCCACGAATTTAAGGATGAAATCCCACATACCATAAAGTTCTGAAAAAAAGAGCATAAGAAGTTCGAGGTCGGGTGTCAGAAGTTAAAATAAAACGATATCACACTGAGTTGTCACACTGAGGTCGAAGTGCTGTCGAAGTGCTTTGTTACATCCATGGTCAATTGAAAAACTGGAATGGTTGGAAGTCCGAAGCTTGATGACGGAAGCCCGAAGTGTTTTCCGTCCCTGATATAGGTTATGACAACCATATAAATGTACACACACAAAAGAATCTTACCCTTCGAGAACCTCAGGGTACGGATTGCTTACAGTATATTTTCTTAGTAGCCGAGGGCTGAGGCTCTCGAAGCCCGGTAGTAGAAGTCGAATGTTGAAGTTGACTATTAATACGTCAGTTATACCTTTTTACCCCTTATCGATAAGGGGGTAGCCCATCTGGTGAGAATTCGAGTTGATCCTAAGGTAGTTCCAGCTGATAGATTGCCGCTTCGAGCTGATAGTTTATCGTTTCGAGTTGATAATTTGACGATTATTTTTGATAAAGTCACGCTTCGAGTTGATACTTTATCGAATATATTTGATACGTTCACGCTTCGATTTGATAAATTATCAAATCGAAGAACCATTTTATCAACTCGAACCACCTATGTAGGTGGTTAGCATCACCTCGGGATCAAATCAAAGCATGATTTTATCAGCCCGAACTACCTCTATAGGTGGCTAGAAGCTTGACAATATCAGCTGGAACCACCTCGGCATCAATTCAAAAGACCTTTTTATCAGCTCGAGTCATCTTGGACACCCCTTTTATACTATTAAAAGGCAGATTAACCACTTTTATCAAACAGGATGGTAGTATTACAAATCTGATTAATTTTTTACGTTCTTTGTTATTGATATAGTAACACATTATCTCTTATGAAACCTCTACGATCGCTTTTTCTAGCCCCTTTTTTCTGGATCACTTTTTTTATAGTCCTATCATATACCAGCTATGCGCAGGTAGAAAATGACACTTTACTGGCTTCGCAGTACTATAAAACAGCAGATTCTTTGTTAATTGATAGAAAACTGGATAGTTCTTTAGTCTATTTTCAAAAAGCATTGCCGCTTTATGAAAAGGCTGAAACTTGGGAAAGGGTGGCAGCTTGTTATAATGGGATTTCTAAAACACAACGTCTCAATTCTAGCTTTAAAAAATCTTTAGAGAGTGCTACCAATGCATTAAAAACATGTGATACCTATTTATCTCAAAATAGTAGAGAGAAAATTGATGCTTATAGTAATATGGTAGAATACTATTACATAATTTCAGATTTTAATATGTCAATATATTATTGTCAAAAAGCTCTAGATATCAAATTAAGAGTACTTCCTAAAAACCATAGTGATATTGCTAGCAGTTATAATGATCTTGGTGTTTTTAATACACAGATTAATGAATTCATAAAGGGACGCTATTATTTTGAAAAAGCATTAATAATCAGAAAAAAAAACCTAGGAGAAAATCATAAAAAAATTGGGAACACTTATAATAACTTAGGGCTATTATCCAAGAAATTAGGTGATTATAAAGAAGCTTTATCTTATTACAAGAAAGATTTATTAGTACTTCTTAATACATCGGATAAAACAAATAATTCTGTTGGAGAAAGTTATATAAATATAGGAAGTCTGTATAATGAATATTTTGAATTTGATAAAGCTCTTGAGTATACCAATAAAGCTTTACGAATTTTTACGTTAAATGATTACTCCTATGGAATAGCAGCTAGTTATAATAATATTGGCATTAGCCATGAGAAAAAACAAAATTATAAAAAGGCGATTTTTTTTTTCAACAAAGCCTTAACTACCTCAAGTTCTATAAAAAACGCCAAACCACTTAATGCGCAATTAATTAATAATATTGGTTCAGCTAATTTTTTTCTAAAAAAATACCAAAAAGCAATTGACTATAAGAAAAGAGCGCTTACCATATGGTATGAAATCTATGGAGAAAATCATTCCAAGGTAGCGGGCTCTTATAGTGATATTGGAATGATCTATGCAAAAAATAAAAATTATAACAAAGCATTAGAAAATTATCATAAAGCATTAAGAATTAGACAAAAATTACTTGGAGAAACAAACTTTTTGCTTGCAACAGAATATAATAATTTTGGAGAGGTTTATAAAGAAAAAAAAGAATTTAAAACAGCTCTATTATGGTATCAAAAAGCATTAGATGTTAATTTAAAAAAAGAAGTTATTGATCACGATTTAATAGAAAACTCATATAAAAGTTTAAAATTATCACTTCACTCCTTAACTGGTCAAGCTCTAGCTCAAGCCATGTTATATCAACATAATAATATTATTGACGACCTTCATAACTCTATTTTAAACTATCAACAAGCAGATACTATAATCAATACTATTCGGCAAACATTTACGAATTATCAAGACAAGGTAGAATTTGCCAAACAAGCTAAAGAAATCTACCAAGGTGCTATAACAGCTCAACTACTACTAAAAAATCAACAATCCTTGGAAAAAGCTTTTTACTATGCCGAAAAAAGTAAAGCTAACACCTTAAAAGAACTACTTAATGTATCCAACGCTAAGAACTTTACAGGTTTACCACAAAATCTAGTAGCATTAGAAAAGGAATTAAGAATAAATAAAGCTTTTTATCAATCCAAAATCACAGAAGAATATGCTGATAAGGATACCGATACTACCAGAATCACTTTTTTTGAGAATAAACTCTTCGACATCAATAGACGCCAGGATTCATTAACTCAGATCTTAGAAAAAAACTATCCAAAATACTACCAGCTTAAGTATCAAAACAAGATCGTATCAGTAAAAGATATTCAACAACAATTGGATGATAAAACGACTGTATTAGAATTCTTTACAGGAGATAGTATCACCTATGCCTTTACCATTTCTAAAAACAATATCGCAGTACAAGAATTATCCACTCCAAAACTTACGGAGCAAGTAGAAGAATTTCGTAAAACCATAGCTGATAAAAATACTGCTGATTTTAAAGAACAAGCACATGGTTTATACAATCAATTGATTGCTCCTGTAGCCAATACATTTGTAGGGGATAATCTTATCATTATACCCGATGGCTCCTTATGGCATCTTAATTCTGAGTTACTGCTGACTCAACATGATAAATCTAATAACCCGGCACTATTATCCTATCTGCTTAGAGACTATGCAGTGACCTATGCTAATTCTGCAAATCTATTGTTTGGAGGTACTAAGCAACAAGAACAGACTGAACAATTACAAGAATGCCTTGCCTTTTCCTTTTCTGATAGTAGACAAACAGGAGAAACCCGAACAATGAGTCTGGCTGCCCTTAGAAATGCAGGAGGTGACCTGCCTGGAACTCGCAAAGAGATCAAAGCCATCTCTAATATTATCGATGGGCAATACTATTATGGATCACAGGCAATAGAAGCTAATTTTAAGAAAAATGCCGGACAATATAATATCCTACACCTCGCCCTGCATGGGAAGGTGGATAACGAAAGACCAGAGAATTCTAAACTCTATTTTACCAAAAACAAAGACACCATAGAGGATAACTTACTCTATAGTCACGAGCTATTTGCTCTGAATATCCCTGCAGAGCTTACAGTACTTAGTGCCTGTAATACCGGAACAGGTAAAATTGCCAAGGGAGAGGGGATTATGAGTCTGGGTACAGCTTTTCAATATGCAGGTACCAAAAGCTTGCTACTCACCAGTTGGGAAGTATCAGATCAAACAACTCCAGAGCTAATGAAATACTTTTATACTAATCTCAAAGATGGGATGAGTAAACCCAAAGCCCTGCAACAGGCAAAATTACAATACCTGACCACAGCAGATATCAACCGATTAGATCCTTTTTACTGGGGAGCATTTTATCTGGTGGGAGATGCTGCACCCATTCCTTTTGAGAGTAATACATTACTGTATTGGGGAATAGGAGGGCTAACACTGTTGTTATTAGCAGGCTTGTTTTGGTATCGAAAGAAAGTCCGAGGTCGGATGTCAGAGGTTTAAAATGAATAATATCGAAGTTTTTTTGATACCCCAAGAGCAGAAATAAAAAGGATAGAAATCCGAGGTCAGAGGTCGGAAGTTTAAAGCTTTAAACCGAACAGTAATGTCAAGTTGAATTTACCGAAGAACATTCCCTTATTCAGTATTTACATTCATCGAAACAATATACCCAATTCGTCTATAGATATTTTCCTTTGATCCAAACTTGGTCTTAGTCAACGTTTATTTACTATACTTTTACTACATGGTTTAAGTAACACATTGTTTTTTTTATGAAACATAAAGTAAGTGAACTATAGTTCACCTCTAAAAAGAAACATATACATATTAGTTTTCGTAATATTTACCCCAAATAATAGCGATTATTTCATTGCCGAAGTACACAGGGTCTGTAAGTGTAGTACTTCGGCATTAGTTATATCCAGAATTCAATCTAAGAATTTAGCTTCTAAAAAAACCGTCAATACCATTTATCCTTTGAATTTTTCGAAAAAGATAGAAGAAAAAATATATCAAACTCAGATTAATCCACCAATTTCTGGTTAATCCTGCTAGATGCCAGTAGTGATGCAATAAACCCTATAATAGTAATGGTAAAAAAGACCACAATAAAACTTATAGCCGTAATACGTGTTGGGTAAGGTAATGAAGGAGTAATCATTAATAATCCAAACTGCTGTTGCGATACAATCAATATAAATCCTAAAAGCAGCCCTAATAAAGTTCCTAAAACTGTCATAAGTGAGCCTTGAAACAAGAATATTTTTCTGATATTACCCAAAGAGGCACCAACATTATAAAGTGTTTTTATATTACCCCTTTTATCGATAATCATCATAATAATAGCTCCTGCTACATTAAATAAAGCGATTATAGCAATCAAGGTAATCACCAGATAAGATACCAGGTTTTCGGTATTTAGCATCTTATATAACGTATCATTGAGCTGTACCCTATTCTTGATGATAACATCATTGTCAAAAATCTGTTGTATTTTTTCTAAAACAGTCTCTTCGTTAGCCTCTGGCGCTAGTCTTAGCTCTATATGCGTTACTTTATCTTCTGGCAGGTTTAGTAATTTGCGCACCAATCCTGTAGTCGCAAAAATATATTTTTTATCCAGCTCTTCGTTTACACTATAAATCCCAATATTAACAGCCTTCTCTGATCTAAAGGCTTTTGACGGGTCGCTAGGAATTCCTTTTCCTGGTTTAGGGACATAAATACTGAGTAGGTTTGTATAGGTCTGTTCTGGTACCATACTCAATTCTCTACTTATAGTATTACCCGCAACGATCTGAAAGTCATTATTGGTTAGCCATTCGCCATATACCATAATACTATCAGTATGGATTACTTTATGATAATTAGCATCTACTCCTTTAATAAAACTGGTTTTTTGCTTGCCTTTATACTCCAGAAATACGCGCTCTTCAACTATTTCAGAAAAATCAATAACTCCATCAAGGGCAGTAAGTTTTTCTTTTTGACTATCTGAAAATGTAAACGTTTTTCCGCTTGACGGGAAAATCTTAAGATCGGGATCAAAATATGTAGAAAACTGAAGGCTAAAATCCTTGAGTCCCGCAAACCCCGATAACACCAAAAATAAAGCCATGGCACCTATCACTACCCCCGTAGCCGCAATAATCGTAATGATATTGATGGCATTGCTACTCCCCGGAGAAAATAAATACCGCTTGGCGATGTATAGTGAAAAATTCAAATTCTTAGTATGATCGTTTGATGGATGTAATTTTTAATTTCGGAATAAAGATAACAGAAATGAAAATCTTATTCTGGTTACATACCAAGAATTTTACATCTCTATATCATCACTATTTCTAACCAATACGCTTGTAATTGATTTTAATCGATACCCATAAAAACTATTTCTTTTTGCGTTTTTCTAAAAGATCTGGATTAAGAATAGGGTTCTCTTCACCTTTTACAGCTTTCTCAATATTAGAAATATACTCTAGAGAATCATCTATATAATAAGACACCTCTGGCATACGTCGCAACTGATTTTTGGTACGCTGCGCTACCTGATGTTTAATTTGAGATTTTACAGCATTTACTTCTTTTAGTACTTTTTCTCCTTCCTGATGCGGAAAAACACTCATATATACTTTTGCTATAGAGAGATCGGTAGTCACACTTACTTTGGTAACGGAAATCAAAATCCCCTTTATCCCTGCTTCACGCAATGCAATTTGTATTACATCTGCTACATCGCGTTGTAATACTCCTGCAATTTTTTTCTGTCTATTTGTTTCCATGATGCAAAAGTACAATTTATATGTATTTTTGCCATATAGTGATAAAAGTATATTATGAACCATATCAATAAAATAGAACATCTGGGGATTGCAGTCAAAGACATAGAAAAGGCAAACTCTTTATATGAGAAGCTTTTGGGTGTACCCCCTTACAAGCAAGAGGCGGTAGAAAGCGAATCCGTAATCACTTCTTTTTTTAAAGTAGGCGATAGTAAAATTGAATTATTAGCAAGCACTAGCGAAGACGGACCTATCGGAAAGTTTATTACCAAAAAAGGAGAGGGTATTCATCATATTGCTTTTGATGTAGATGATATTGAACTAGAGTTGGATCGATTAGAAAAAGAAGGCTTTCAATTAATCAACAAAACACCAAAATCTGGTGCTGATAATAAACTAGTAGCTTTTTTGCACCCCAAAAGCACTAATGGGGTTTTGATTGAATTATGCCAGGAAAAGCCTATAAATTAAGTGACTACAGAAAAAAAAGTGACGATTTTATATCTTAAAAAAAAGAGATCTTAAAATAATAGAAAAAAATGTTGGCACGTTTATATCAAATCCTTAAATTTGCCCTCCGTTTTAGGTCCCATAGCTCAGCTGGTTAGAGCACCTGACTCATAATCAGGGGGTCCTTGGTTCGAGCCCAAGTGGGACCACCTATACTAATCAAAGAGTTACGATAACAAAATTTCGTAACTCTTTTTGTTTTTAGACCATTCTACGTCAATTTGTTGGTTTTTGAGATTAATACAAGCTAAATAATATCAAAACTTGATTATTTCTTTAGTAATCAACCATATATACCTTAAAACAATACATAATAAAAAAAAGACAGCACCACAATTGCCACAAACCCAATCAGAATCATATCCTGGCGTTTTTCTTTTTTCTGTTTCTCTTTAAATTTTTCTTTAAAAGCATTTATCTCACTTTCTGAAACTTTTTTAAACTCAGACTTGTCTTTATCCTCTACACCTTTATATTGCTCATGAGTATCTTTTAAGGACTTTTTTTTACCAAGTTGACTTCGGTTAGACCGAACCGATTTCATCATTTCTGCTCCTGGACCAAAACCAAATGCCATATATTCATTATTTAGCTATTAAACATTCATTACGTTATCTAAATGTATATGTCTTGACTTGGTAAAATGTTACCTATGTTTAGATTTTTACAGTACTAATAGATCTCTAATTTATCTGATTATAGTTTCCTTAAAACCAATTATTTGAGAGGTATACTATAATACTCAACTTGTTCAAAATTTCCTGAGGTAAGCAATACTCAAATAACATTTGTGCAACTTCGTGATTAAAAAAATTAAATATCGGTGATTACATATCTCTCACCGATAACCACTTAATTGCTCTATAATACGTGGTTTTAGAAAAGCCAAATTCATGGCAAATCTTATCCATTGTCATATCAGGCTTTGTAATTTCTATATATTTTTTAATCTCAAGGGTTTTCTGGATAGATTTTTCACTTGGTCTATTGGCACGACCTGATTTTACTTTCTTTTTATAATAGATGCCATTTTTGAGTTCATTCATATTAAAAATAACATCTTCATTATCCAAAATTTCCATTCCCTTTTTCGTTCTAATTGTCCTACAGGTTATTGAGGCAATACTCCCCTCATCATACTCCTGAATATAGTTATAGACAAAAATTGACACCTTATATTTTTTATAATCCTGAACCCATACGCTACTGCCTATTAGTTCGAGAATGTGAATTTTTTCTCTATTAATAAAATCTTTCACCTCGGCTTTAGTCACTTTGGGTTTAGGCTCTTTTACGTACTCCCTGCTATCTTCCCATTTCTTTTTGGCTAGATATTCTGCAAGAAAATGTATTTCTTCTTTTGTAGCTGTTCGTAATTCAAAATTATACTTGTCTTTAAGATTACTCATCTTTTTGTTTTTCTCAATGATTAGCTTTTAGCTATTTATAAGTCTCTGTTTTACGTGTAATAAATATAAAGTCACTAATATAACAACAATAGTTTTAAAATGTGTTCAATAAAAATGACTCTAAAATTACAGTCACAAGAAATATTGGGCTACATAATTTTGAATTTGTTTATTTTTTTGAAACTCCAAATAGTAGTAGACCAATAATCACAATACCTCCTCCCAAAAGTTGCACCGTATAGACTTTCTCTCCAAAAGGAAATGCAAGCAATACTGCAAAGAAAGGAATAAGATTCATGTATAATGTCGAGGTAGTGGCTCCTAATTTTACAACGCAAAAGTAAAATGCTGTATACGCCACTCCTGTTCCCAATATCCCCATAAACAAAATACTACTCCAAAAAGAAAGATCAGAAGGGACTTGAATAGTTACAAGTTCTGGAATTGAAAAAATCGCAAATAAAACAAATGCTATTAATGAACTTATGGTTGTCAATACAATTGCATCTATATGGGGTAAATATTTACTTACGATTATCTGGGATAATGAAAATACAATCGCCATTAATAGGATATGCATATCTCCTATTTCAAATTGTAATTGGGTTAATTTTCCAAAATCACCTTTTACCAAAATTATGACGACCCCAAAAAAGCTTATTCCGATTGCTATCCATTGCAATACACTAACTTTCCTTTTTTGAAGAAGAAATGCAAAAACAGCAGTTATTGCCGGGCTGGTTGCGATAATCAGAGATCCATTAACTGCACTAGTAGTTTTTAATCCTAAATTAAAGAAGTAAATCGTCAAAAAGATTCCAAAAAAAGCAGTGAGAAACATATACCACCACTCTTTTCCAGAAAACTTGAATTTTGAAAAGGCTTTTCCATACTTCAAATATAAAATGATCAATAGTGAAACTACTCCAAAGAAAAATCGCAAGGTAGCTACGCTTATAGGAGTATAAAAATTCAACGCAATTTTCACCACATGAAAATTAATCGCCCAAAAAAACATTGTTAAAATAAGAAGGGTTAGCACAATTATCCTAGCCATCGCAGCAATATTTAGGTTTTTTATCCAAATGATAAAGTTCCTATATATCTATCGTTTTCTTACTATAATTAACCTTATTTTAATTGTACCAAATTTTAAGACTCTTGCTGTTTAATAGATTTGGTAATATCAGAGACTACATTACCTGTGTGCAATGTTTCTTTATTTTCGATAAGCATTATCCAACATTCTTCTGTAGCACTTACTCTATGAGTAACTCCTTTTGGTACAATAAACAAATCTCCTTCTTTCATTATAAAAGAAGGTTGATCTTCGATCTCAAATAACAATTCTCCTTTTACAATGTAAAAAAGCTCATCTTCATTTTCATGGGCATGCCAGGGTACTTTTTCCCCTTTGATCTTAGCTAGTTTGACATACACATTATTTACTTCTCCGATTACTTTGGGAGAGAAATACTCTTTGACGTCACCAAATAGATTTTTTACATCTTTCTTTTCAAATTTATCCATGTCTAAACCAATTTTTAGTTACCAAATATAAGAGTTAAGATAGTATAAAGCTGTTATTAAACTGGTTTAGACAAAAAAGAATTATTCGACAAAAGGCATCAAAAAACAGCATCTGTCTCTATTCTTTTAGTACAATATGTTTAATGCCAAAATATCAGAAGGTGATAATTCACCGTCTGTACCAGTATCAAAGCATGTTAATGTAATAGAATCTTCGTAAGGAGACCACGGAGTCCCTTCAATCCAAATAGCAAGTGGCTCGGCAGGAAGAGGACCACTATACCCACAACTTTGATGGTTATACCAATCTTGATGACGAAATCCAATACAATGTGCAATTTCATGTCCTATCACATGCTCATTTACATTAATGCTGTAAGCGTTTGTCCCCAAATTAACTCGAATCCATTTGTAAGGTCTTCCAGAGGGGTCAAGAATCCCTGCTGATCCACCAATACCCACTTCGTTTATCGCATACACCACCATATCTGCCGCTGTATAATTAGTCCCAAAAGTAAGATTAAATCTAATAGTTGTACCAACTTCATTATAATTAGCAACCGCCCATCGTAGAGCTGTTTGCATTTTACTGGTTAATGCAAATCCATTGCCAGTATACCCAAGAATATTAATGTTTCTATAAGGTATTGACACCAAATTTGCAGTTTGAAATTGCTTATTATTATTCTCTACAGGTTTTAATTCTGGATATTCGTTTAAACCATTTATAGGTACCATAATATCACCAGCTACTAGGTGTTTACCAGAAGATCCATCTATAAAAGTAACATCTTGGATGGTAACTTTACTTGTGTTTATCCCCATATTACAAAGCTTGTTTAGCTGTGGTTTTGTGGGTTCTGATATTTCTTGTATTGGTATTTGATCCGCAACTTTCTCTTTTTGACATGACCAAACTATTACCGTAATGACAGTATACAACATTAATGAAGTGAGCTTTCTCATATTGTTTAACTTTTGAGATTAATTAAATAGTTTTAGTAGTGAAACTCGTCACAGGGTAGTCGTATGGTATAGGTCTATTACAATTTGTGCGAGATTCTAACTATAAGAGCGGAGCCACAAACACAAGAATATTTGCCTCTTATTCATTCTGATATCTAAAATAAAAAACAGATATTTATTAAAAAACCCATATGTAATACATCTGATTTTGAATTACTCACAACTAGTTTGTTTTCAGGAATTTAAAACGTTTTTACATTAAGAATCAGTAAACAAAAAGGGGTATTTAACCCATAAAAATTGGGGGTGTTATTCTACATAAAAGTAGGTGTTTACATAAGTTTTACTAAGGAAAACCCGTATTAATAAGACTGAAAAACAAACATCAAATATTTTATCTGTTGAGATAACTATTTTTTTATCGAAACTTTTATGCCAACTTGATATCCGTTTTAAATAACATGTGAATATATTCGGCATGCACTTCTACATTATGCTTGTTTTCTATACAATGAAAAAGTAAATGAATCAACCCATAATCTCCCAGACTATCTCTATACTCATAGCCTGCCTTATTTTTTACCCATAAAATAAAACAGCACAAATGACCGATCTCTCCCAATTTTTGAGAGTCTTTTAAACATTCTCTAAATTGGTCAAGCGTCATACTTGCGTACTCGTCGTATTTTCTTTTACAGAAATCGTAATCAAAAGTATGTTTATACGATTGTAATTTTCTGTTCTGTATTTCATAGTTTATACCACTCATAACATAAAGGTTGTTTATAGTAAGTAGTTCATCGAATTGGGTTACCTCTATTGTTTTACAAAACACATGCCAAGACTTTAAAAATAAAATCGGCAAAAGGTAAAAAGTATTTAAAAATTTGAATTAATATTTAGCACACTGCGTTGGAATAATTCCACAACAAAGATACAAAATTTGGAATTATTCCAAAAAATATCTTAAATAAAGAGGAAGAATTTATTATATTATCCAGAAATTTCTTAATTTTGATCATCCTACTCTATTAGAATTTTTAATTCGATCCAAGTTTCACATACCAATTTAACTATGAGCAGTAGGTTACTTTTTGCATTACCTTATTTTTTATTCTTCTATATTCATATTATCATCTCTATACTATTAGCTATAAGCCTATTTGGTGTCATTTATTATTATCGTTATTACCGAAAAAAGCAGAAACTCATTCAGATATTTAACAAAATCCCAAAACAAGATTTCAAAAAAGAACCACCAACCATATCTGAATCCTGTCCCATAAACCAGAAAACACTAAGCAATCTTCTTAAACGTTTGCAACAATTTGAAGAAAAAAAAGAATATCTAAAACCTAATCTAAACACCAAAGACCTGGCTAAAAGTTTCGGATCGAATTCTAGTTACCTCTCTAAGGCAGTAAACACGTATAAAGAAAAAAGCTTTAGTAACTATATCAATGACCTGCGTATAGATTATGTAATAGATAAGCTTAGAAAAGATGCTATCTTCAGAAAATACAAGATTAAAGCAATAGCCCAAGAAGTAGGTTTCAATAATTCTGAAGCCTTTTCAAAAGCTTTTTATAAAAAAGCAGGAATCTACCCATCATCTTTTATTAAACAATTAGAGAAGGATAAGACCTATACAAAGCTACACTCCGGAAACACATCTCATCAAAAATCTAAATAAAAGACTTATTATCAACACCTTAACAACTATCACACAACCTCTTTGTTAATAAAACCTGATAAGTTTATTTTTAATTACGAAGACTCTCCTGTACATTTACTTTTGAATTTGATACGGTATGGTACATTTTTTGGGGAAAGAATTACTATATCGAAACATGGGAATACTAATCAAATCTAAAAAATTATGCAGTATAAAGTAATTGATACAAAAAGCCAGTATTTTGGTAAAGTATTGGATTTCGAGTCCTGCTCTACTCTAAGTGATCTTGGAGGAGTACTTTTAAAGATCGAACGAAACAGAGTTTCACTTTTTAAATTTAACGAAGTAGAATTGGTATAGCTATCATTCTACTTCTCTATCTCAATTCGGTAATTCTCTGTACATATTTGCCTATTACATCAAACTCTAGATTCACCATAGTTCCTACTCGGAATGTATTGAAATTAGTATGCTCATATGTAAAAGGAATAATTGCTACACTAAACTCATTTTTTTTAGAATCAACTACTGTCAAACTAACCCCATTAACAGTTATTGAACCTTTTTCGATTGTAATATTGCTAAGTGACTCATCATAACTAAAAGTAAAGTACCAGCTCCCATCAGCTTCGGATATAGATTTACAAACTGCTGTTTGGTCCACATGCCCCTGCACAATATGCCCATCCAAACGATCCCCCAATCTCATTCCTCTTTCTAGATTTACAACATCGCCAGATACCAGATTGCCAAGTGTAGTCTTATCTAGAGTTTCTTTAATTGCCGTAACCGTATAACTATCATTATCTATTGACACAACAGTTAAACAAACTCCATTATGCGCTACACTTTGATCTATCTTTAGCTCTGAAGTAAAACCAGCACGTACTGTTATATCCAGATTCTCCTTGTCTGCGTGTAAAGAAGTTACGGTTCCTAATTCTTCGATGATTCCTGTAAACATAAATGCAAATTATTTAATTAAATTTGTGGCTTGAAGGTTGGAGCCTGATTTTAGGTTTCAAAAATACTGATAAAGTAGTTTATATAATGAAGAAAGAAGAAAAAATAAGATTAGGAATTTCTATTGGTGATCTTAACGGTATTGGAAGCGAAGTGGTGCTTAAAACATTTGAGGATTCTAGAATGTTAGATTTCTGTACTCCCGTGATTTTTGCCTCAGTAAAAATTCTGTCTTTCTTAAAAAAACATTACAAGTACAACACTAATCTTCACGGCATTGATAAAGCCTCTCAGATTTTGGATGGCAAAATAAATGTTCTTAATGTTTGGAAAGAAGCTGTAAATATCAATTTTGGAAAAGAGGACGAAAAAGTAGGAAGCTATGCGATCAAATCCTTACGAGCTGCCACCCAGTCTCTCAAAAACAATGAGATTGATGTACTAGTAACTGCCCCTATTAACAAACATAGCATTCAATCTGAAGAGTTTAAATTTCCTGGACATACCGATTATCTCGATCAAGAGCTAGAAGGAAATAGTCTAATGTTTATGATAACCGATGATCTAAAAGTAGGGCTTTTAACTGATCATGTTGCGGTAAAAGATATTGCCGAAACCATAACACCAAAACTAATCGAGCAGAAAATAGCAACCATTCATCATGCCCTAAAACAGGATTTTGGTATCTCAAAACCGAAAATTGCAGTATTAGGTATTAACCCACATAGTGGGGATAATGGAGTAATCGGTCAAGAAGATGAAGAAGTATTAAAGCCAACTATCAAAAAAATTAATGATTCTGGCAAATTAGTATACGGTCCTTATGCCGCAGATAGTTTTTTTGGATCCAACAATTATAAATCCTTTGATGCCATTGTAGCTTCATACCATGATCAAGGACTGATTCCTTTCAAAACACTCTCGTTTGGTAAAGGAGTAAACTATACTGCAGGATTAAACAAAGTGAGAACCTCACCCGACCATGGAACCGCATTTGAAATTGCAGGAAAAAACCAAGCTGATAACAGTTCTTTTAAAGAGGCAGTTTTTGCAGCCCTAAATATTTTTAAAAACAGAAAGGAATATCAAGAATTAACCAAAAACCCTTTAAAAAGACAACCTCGTAAACCACAAAACAAGAATAATTAGGTTTTTTAAGCTTGTATAGTTGCATCCTTAAACAAACAAAGACTAACAATCTGATATAATTTTGTTTACAAAAATACTTTCATAACGATTTTTTATTATCTTTGCACCCGCCTTTATCAAATTGATAGGCACTTGAAACTGATGATGAAATGAAACAACTTAAAGAGTATACTATTCCTTTTGTTGGGCTGAAGCAAGGATTACACCAGTTTGAGTATCAAATTGACAATGCGTTCTTTGAACATTTTGAGTATGATGAGTTTAATGCATCTGCAGTAAAAGTTGATCTGGAGTTCAATAAAAAAACAACAATGTTGGAACTTCAATTTAAAGCAACGGGAACTGTTAATGTAAATTGTGATCTCACTAACGAACCATTTGATTTACCTATTAAAAATGATTTTTTTTTAGTAGTAAAATTTGGAGATGAATATAATGATGAGAATGAAGAACTTCTTATTATTCCTCATGGAGAATATGAAGTTAATATTCATCAATATGTTTATGAACTACTTGTTCTTGCCATCCCTCCGAAAAGAGTTCATCCTGGTGTAGAAAACGGCACATTAGAGTCCGATATACTTGAAAAATTAGAAGAATTAAGTCCAAAAGAGAAAAAAATAGTAGATGACAATGAGGAGACAGATCCTCGTTGGGATAAATTAAAAAACTTATTAAACGATAAATAATAGCTAAGCAATGGCACATCCTAAGAGAAAAATATCGAAAACCAGAAGAGATAAAAGAAGAACGCATTATAAAGCTACTGCTCCGCAAATTGCTACTGATCCTACAACAGGAGAAGCACATTTGTACCACAGAGCACACTGGCACGAAGGTAAATTATATTACCGTGGTCAAATAGTTATCGACAATACTGAAGAAGAAGTAGCGTAAGGATACTGTTAAAATTTCAAAGAGAGCTCTCACATTTGTGAGAGTTTTTTTGTTTTTAGTTGAATATGTGTCAAAATCCAGTTATTTTGCGCCATATTTGTGTATAATTTAGTAATTTCAACGAATTTTTAAGCACAATTTTGTGTTATAGTTCGTGAAACTAAAACTAAGATATGAGTAAAATCACAGCCGCTATTACAGCTGTAGGCGCTTATGTGCCAGACTACGTGTTAACCAATGATATATTAGCAACCATGGTTGACACCAACGACGAATGGATTACCAGTCGTACAGGTATTAAAGAACGTAGAATACTTAAAGATCAAGATAAAGGAACATCTTTCTTAGGTATAAAAGCGGCAGAAGATTTGATCGCCAAAAGAAATCTCGACCCAAAAGAGATTGATATGGTGATCTTTGCTACCGCTACTCCAGATCTTCCTGTTGCTGCAACAGCAGCGTATGCCGCTTCCCAAATCGGAGCAACCAATGCATTTTCTTATGACTTACAAGCTGCATGTTCCAGTTTTTTATATGGAATGTCTACTGCCGCAAGTTATATTGAATCTGGTAGGTATAAAAAAGTATTAGTAATAGGAGCAGATAAAATGTCCTCGATTATTGATTATACAGACCGTACTACTTGCATCATTTTTGGTGATGGTGGCGGAGCTGTACTTTTTGAACCCAACCAAGAAGGCTTGGGGCTACAGGACGAGTACCTTCGTACAGATGGTGTAGGAAGAGAATTCCTGAAAATCGAAGCTGGTGGATCTATACTACCTCCATCAGAAGAAACAGTAGCCAATAGACAACACTTTGTTCAGCAAGACGGAAAAACTGTATTTAAATATGCAGTTTCTAATATGGCTGATGCCAGTTCAAAGATTATGGAACGTAATAATCTAACTGGTGAAGATGTAGATTGGCTAATTGCACATCAGGCAAATAAACGTATAATAGATGCTACAGCCAAAAGAATGGAACTAAATGAGGACAAGGTTCTCATGAATATTCAACGATATGGTAATACTACCTCAGCCACATTACCATTATTGTTACATGATTATGAAAAACAACTCAAAAAAGGAGACAATGTAGTATTTGCCTCTTTTGGAGGAGGTTTCACCTGGGGTTCCATTTATCTAAAATGGGCCTATAATTCCTAAACAACTAAAACACACAATACCCACATTATGGATTTAAAAGAAATTCAGAATTTAATTAAATTCGTAGCTAAATCAGGAGCTAGCGAAGTAAAGTTAGAAATGGATGACATTAAAATCACCATTAAAACTGGATCAGAAGATAGTAAAGAAACAACAATTGTACAGCAAATACCCGTTGCTGGTACAGTAACATCTCAGCAACCTGTTGCTCCTGCGCAAACAACTCCTGTAGCAACAACACCTGCTGCTACCGGAACAGAAGAACAAAGTGCTACCGAAGATGATTCTAAATACATAACTATCAAATCTCCAATTATTGGAACTTTTTATCGAAAACCGTCGCCAGACAAGCCTACATTTGTAGAAGTTGGTGATTCGATAAAAGAAGGTGATGTACTTTGTATCATCGAAGCGATGAAGCTTTTCAATGAGATAGAAAGTGAAGTCTCTGGTAAAATTGTAAAAGTATTAGTCGACGATTCTTCTCCCGTAGAATTTGATCAACCACTATACTTGGTAGACCCATCATAACCAAATTTTAAAATTCCAATACACAACTCCATAAATTCAATTATTTTGAATGTGGAGCTTGGAATTTGAGATTTTTAAATTTAAAAAGTTATGTTTAAAAAAATTCTAATTGCAAATAGAGGTGAGATTGCCATGCGAGTGATCAGAACCTGCAAAGAAATGGGGATAAAATCGGTTGCTGTGTATTCTACAGCCGATGCAGAAAGTTTACATGTGCGTTTTGCAGATGAAGCAGTTTGTATTGGACCTGCCCCTAGTAATGAATCTTATCTTAAGATGTCAAATATTATAGCTGCTGCAGAAATTACAAATGCAGATGCTATCCACCCAGGCTACGGCTTCCTGTCTGAGAATGCTAAGTTCTCTAAGATATGTGAAGAACATGAGATAAAATTTATTGGAGCTAGTGCCGAGATGATTAACAAAATGGGGGACAAAGCCTCTGCTAAAGCAACTATGAAAGCTGCTGGAGTACCAACCATCCCAGGTAGTGAAGGTATACTCGATTCTTTTGAAGAAACAGAAAAACTAGCAGATGAAATGGGATACCCTGTGATGCTAAAAGCTACTGCCGGTGGTGGTGGTAAGGGTATGCGTGCTGTATGGAAAAAAGAAGACCTGAAAAAATCATGGGATAGCGCTCGTCAAGAAGCAGCTGCAGCATTTGGTAACGATGGGATGTATATGGAAAAACTCATAGAAGAGCCACGCCATATCGAAATTCAAGTCGTTGGAGACAGCAATGGTCGAGCTTGCCATTTATCAGAAAGAGATTGTTCTGTACAACGTAGACACCAAAAACTTACAGAGGAAACTCCCTCGCCATTCATGACAGATGAATTGCGTAACAAAATGGGAGAAGCAGCAGTAAAAGCTGCAGAATTTATTAAGTATGAAGGAGCAGGAACGGTAGAGTTTTTGGTTGATAAACACCGAAATTTCTACTTCATGGAAATGAACACCCGTATCCAGGTAGAACACCCTATTACAGAGCAAGTTGTTGACTATGACTTGATTAGAGAACAAATATTAGTTGCTGCTGGGGTACCTATTTCTGGTAAAAACTATTTCCCGCAGTTGCATTCTATAGAATGTAGAATTAATGCTGAAGATCCATATAAGGATTTTCGCCCTTCTCCAGGTAAAATTACCAATTTACACATCCCTGGTGGACATGGCGTAAGAGTAGATACTCATGTATATAGTGGATATATCATTCCGCCTAATTATGATTCTATGATTGCAAAATTGATTACCACTGCGCAAACGCGTGAAGAGGCAATCAACAAAATGAAAAGAGCATTAGACGAATTTGTTGTTGAAGGAATAAAAACTACAGTTCCTTTTCATAGGCAACTTATGGATAATCCTGATTATGTAGCTGGTAACTATACCACTAAATTTATGGAAGATTTTGAAATGGAAGAGGCTTAATACCTGTCTTTTTTGTTTTTTCGAATAAAAAATGCCTCCCTGAAAACAGGGGGGCATTTTTCACTTAAAAACGTGTTCTTTTTATCCTTTTTTAGTTGCATTTTTGTACTCCCCTTGAATCTCAATCTTCATTAAAAACTAAAAGACTAATTATGCTAAAAAAACAAATAGCAAAACTTTTAACAGTAATAGCACTCTTGTCTCTTACATCTTGTTTTGAAGTACTTGAAGAAGTAAATGTTAATAAAGATGGTTCAGGAGATTTTACTCTTACCATAAACCTAAGCCAAAGCAAATCCAAGATCAAATCTATAATGCTTTTGGACAGCATAAATGGTCATAAAGTACCATCAAAAGAAGACCTTAAAGAGGGGATGATAGAAGTAGTAAATTATCTAAAAAATTCTGAAGGGATCTATAATATTACCAAAAAAGAAGATTATGAAAACTATGTGTTTTCTGTTAGTTGCTCTTTTAAAAACATTAAGAGTATAAATAATCTGACCAAAGAGGTACTCAATAAACAGAAAGTAAAGATTGGATCATATAACTCATATAAATATGATAATATAAGCAGTGAGTTTATTAAAAAATACAGCTACGATCCAGAATTACTAAGACAATACAACAAACTATCAAACGACAATAAAAAAATCTTTGAAAATGCTTCATACACTAGCATTTATAGATTTGAGAAAGAAATTCGATCTGTTTCAAACACGGCAACAAAGGTCTCTAAATCAAAAAAAGCGACCATGCATAGAGTCAATGCAATAGATTTAATAAACGGCAAAGCAACACTCACCACCAAAATCCAATTAGCAAAATAATTACTTAATAATGAATAAATTCTATCTATTTACCATTGTACTGCTTAGTGCAATACACATAAGTGCTCAAGACCTAGCTAGCAAAATACCTAAAGAAGTATACGCTGTAGCCTCTTTAAAAGGAGAAAACCTTACAGAACTTTTTCCTATTGAAGAGTTTGACAAAACTACTCCTGGAAAAGAAATAATCAAAGAAGTATCGAGGAAAGGAAAAATTCATAGCATTGCAGAATTAGGTGTTGATATTGCTTCTACAGGCTATTATTTTTACCAGGTAACAGATAGTATTAGGTATCATTGTTCATTGATCCCTATAAATGATGTTAATCAATTCGAATCGCTTATTCATGAATCAGAAAACATTAAAGAGATTAAAGGAGTAAAAGCCTTTTATAAAAATCATGATAAAAATTCTGTCATAGCATGGAACGATCAAATGATGCTATTTGTTCATGGGCAGATATCTAAATCCTATTTTTCTAATAATGAAGTAAGAAAAAGATATAACTTATCAATAAAAGAAAATGGTGATAAGGAGTCTCCGGTTGAATACAGAAGTTATGAGATTTTTGAAAACAGATCTCAAAAAAGAGAAATAGCTTTTCAATTTATCGAAAGCAAAATTGATCAGATTTTCAACAAACCTTTTTCACAGCAACAATCTATATTCTCCAATGCAGATTATACAAAATCCCGTGATAAAAATGCTGAATTCTCCATATGGATTTCAGATATTATGGAGATATATTCTGATATTTTAAAAGAAGCAGATATGGGTCGCTATTCAGAGTTGTTCTATAATGGTATGAACCCTGCAAAATTCGGAACCCAAGGGCTTTCTGGACACCTGTATGCCGAAAAAGATGAGCTAAAAGCTAGCATTGTTTATCATATGGATAATAAAATGGCGGCTAGAATGAAGAAAGTATATAGCGGTTCTTTAAACAAGAAATTCCTTAAATATATTAGCGAAGAAGAAATTCTAGGTTATGCTTCTTATGCAATAGACACCGAAAAATTCTTGGTAGAATATCCTAAAATGGTAAAAAACAGCCTAGGTGGACTTTTTGAGACTGAAGCAGATATTATTACAAATCTAATTTCGGTGATATTAGACGAAAAAGCAATAGGAAAAGTTATTAAGGGAGATGCCTTATTTTTAATGTATGATCTCTCTGATAAAGAAGTTACATATAAAACCTACGAATACGACGAGGACTATAAATATACCGAGGTAGAAAAAACAAAAACTGAAACTATCCCGGATTTTCTACTACTATTGTCTTCTGATGATACAAGTTTACTCAAAAAAATACTTAAGTTTAGCCAGGAAAAAGGATTTGCATCATACAAAAACGGAATATACACGATTACTCACAGAGAGTTTCCAACAGAGATCTACGCTAAGATTGAAAATGGTATAATATCTATAGGAACCTCATTAGAGAGAATCAAAAAAGCAGGTAATACGCCCGTCAAGATCTCGAAAAAGCATAGACAAATTTTGCAAAAAAGCTCTAGTAGTATTTATATAAATACTAAAGAAGTAGTTGGAATAGCCAAAAATTTTGAAAGGAGTAATAGAGGTAAGAAAAAATTAGATTATGTATTTAACAATGTAGAAGACATCCAGTTGACCACTTCCAAAATTAAAAACAATAACATGACCTTAGAGCTAAAAATGGGAGTACCAACAGGGCATGCTAATGGATTAAAATATCTAATCACTCTTCTTGAAGAGATCGATAAGTAATATGAAAAAATATAAAATTGTCATCACAACAGCACTACTAATCCTATTGGTAGTGTTTGTTGTTTTATATAAAAATTGGCAGAGACAAGCCTATAAAGAAGTAGTGCACGCAGATGCAACAACTATAATAAAAGTAGACGTTAATGAATTGATGAAAACTTTGGCTTGGGATTTTGTCGGGAATATGGAGTATTACTCTTCAAAAGAAGAGGATTCAATATCAGGAGAAAAAAGTGACGGCAAAGGAATCAATATTCCGGCAAGTGTATTTTTATATACCGTTCCAAAAGCATCAAATACAATCTTTTGTACCCTAAAAATTTCGGACTCAACACAGGCAATCTCTTATTTAAGCAAAACACTGGGAGCCTCTCACGAAGTAAAAAGAGAAGGTTTCTATCAAAAGACAAACAAAAAGAAAACCATCTCAATTGCGCAATTAGACAAAACAGTTGTTATTGCGCTCTCCTACAAAAAAGAAGATGTTTCAAAAGTATTTGAAGAGATTTTGATTCATAAAAAATACATGGTACCGACTCACCATCTGTTACAACAACTAATAAATGAAGAGCACCATATAAGTATTGCGGGAAGAAAAGAAATGATGCTACATCTGGATGGTAAAGATGGGGTGATAGAACTTACAGGTAGTTTTAATAACTCAAGTGAAATTATATTTAACAAGTCCTCAAAAGTGCCTTCATTTTCAAATAACAAGTGTATTCAGATGTATATGTCTGGAAAACCCAAAAATAAGTTGTCTTTATCAAAAATATTTGGAAAAGAGATAAACTGGGGAACAACCACTCTAGCTACAGATTCTATAACCCAACATTTCAATGACCTTATAACGTTTCAATTAGGAGGTACTACTTTTCAGAAAGACAGTATCATAACTTATGAGTACAATGATGACTTTGAAAAAGTACCTGTAGTGTCTTTAAAAGAAAAAACGGTTCCAAACATGTCGCTTAGTATTACGGCAGATAGCACAAATACTATTGAGAGATATCTAAAAAACAGCCGAGTTATTGATAAAAATCAATTTGTAAAAGAAATTCCTTTTTATCAGTTCTATGCAGCGCAAAAAGAAAACAAATTCATAGTAAGTACTTCAAAAGAGTTTTCATTACCTTTCCAAAAGACAGAAATGTCGACGGATTTTTTTAGAATACAGGTACATATTGATCAACTAATAAAAGAAAATCATTTCCCTATTATCAATTCGTATATCTCTTCTATGAATTCTATAGATATAAAAGCAAAAAACAACGATACAAAGACAATACATTTAGAAGGAATTATTACTTTTAAAGAACGGACTATAAACGCTTTTACGCAGATATTTAAATGAGATAAATGTCATTAAGTTATTGGGAATATAAAACTTGGTTATCTAATATTGATTTTACAATTGTCGGTAGCGGAATTGTTGGGCTTAGCTGCGCGTTTCAATTAAGAAATAAATTTCCGAAAGCAAAAATTCTTATCCTAGAGAGAGGGATATTGCCTAATGGCGCCAGTACCAAAAATGCCGGTTTTGCCTGTTTTGGAAGCCTTTCTGAAATTCTGGACGATTTAAATTCTCATAGTGAAGAAGAGGTCTTGCAGCTAGTAAAAAAAAGGTACGATGGTCTTCAATTGTTAAGACAACATTTAGGAGATCAAACTATTGATTATATTCAAAACGGAGGCTATGAACTTTTTACAAAAGAAGATAAAGCTTTGTATGAAGAATGCCTTTCAAAGAGAGAACAGATCAACAAACTGCTAAAGCCAATTTTTAAAGACGATGTCTTTGATCTAAGCGCTAATTATTTCCATTTTAACACTATCCAACCTCAATACGTTATAAATCAATTCGAAGGTCAAATCGACACAGGAAAAATGATGGATGCTTTATTAAAAAAAGTACAATCTTCTGGGATAAGGATTTTAAACAACTGTACGGTTGAAGCTCTTAATGATGACAACTCTTCTGTTCATATAAAAACTAACCGATTTACGTTTTCTACAAACAAAATAGTAATCGCCACAAATGGTTTTGCTTCTCAATTGGGGATTAAAGGAGTAAAACCTGCCAGAGCCCAGGTTCTTATTACTCATCCTATAGACAATTTACAGATCAAAGGAACGTTTCATCTAGAAAAAGGGTACTACTATTTTAGAAATATTGATAATCGAATTCTTTTTGGGGGCGGTAGAAACTTAGATTTTAAGGCTGAAGAAACTACTGATCTTGCTCAAACAGAATTAATACAACAAAAGTTAGAAGATCTTTTATCCCAAATAATTTTGCCTAATACCAGATTTGAAATTGATCATCGATGGAGTGGGATCATGGGAGTTGGAGATCAAAAACAATCTATTATCAAACAACTATCTCAAAATGTTTTTTGCGGTGTGCGCCAAGGTGGAATGGGCGTAGCAATAGGAAGTTTAGTTGGTGCAGAGTTAGCAGATCTTTTATAAGTTAATCAAATCATGAAAAAACTCTTTCGCTTTATTACCAAAAGCTGTATTGTCTTTATCATACTAAGCGTTCTTTGGGTATTTCTATACAAATGGATTAATGTTCCTGGTACCCCATTAATGGTAATTCGAAAGCTACAATCAAAAAACAAATACACGATTAGACACCAATGGAAACCCCTATCCAAAATCTCTAAAACATTACAACTTGCAGTTATTTGTAGTGAAGACCAGCGATTCATTGAGCATCATGGTTTTGACAAAAAAGCAATTCAAAAAGCAATGATTGAATATAAATCAGGAAAACGATTAAGAGGAGCCAGTACCATTTCTCAACAAACTGCCAAAAATGTTTTTCTATGGCCTCATCGTAGCTGGGTAAGAAAAGGGTTAGAAACTTATTTTACCTTTTTGATCGAAACGTTTTGGAGTAAAGAACGTATTTTAGAAATTTACTTAAACAGTATAGAAATGGGCAATGGGATTTATGGTGCACAAGCCGCTGCTCAATTTTGGTTTAATACCAATGCTGCTGGATTAAAAAGAGATGAAGCGGCTGCAATCGCAGCTATTCTACCAAATCCTAATCGATTTTTGGCTAATCCCGCTTCAAAGTATACCGAAAAAAGAAAAAAATGGATCATCGTACAAATGCGTAATTATGGCCCGTTAATACTTGATAAGAAATAAAAATATGAACCCTGAAAAGATAAAAAAAGAGCTTTTAATACAATGCCAAAACTATGTAGACCAAAGGCTAAAAAGGATTCAACATACTATTTCTGATATTCAGGAATCTTTAACCTCAGAAACTAAAAGCAGCGCTGGGGATAAGCATGAAACAGGTCGGGCTATGTTACAATTAGAACGTGAAAAAGCCGGAAAACAACTGGCTGAGATCCAAAAGCTACAAGAGGTTTTATCAAAGATCTCCATCACTCATTCTAATCATATTCGACTAGGAAGTTTAATCTCTACTTCGCAAGCTAATTATTTTATAAGTATTTCTGTCGGAAAACTAATTGTGGAGAAAGATTCATTTTTTGCTGTTGCTGCCAATTCTCCAATAGGAAAATTACTTCTAGGAAAAACCGTTGGAAGTAATTTTAGCTTTAATAACAATCAAATCACCATAAAGAAAATCCATTAATTACAAAAATGGCAGTGCCGCAAATATTCTTAAAATTAGTACGTTAATCCATTTAAATGAATTTAAGTAAATTGCTATCACATAAATCATTATAATAATGAAGAAGATTTCGATATTAGCCCTTCTTGGTATACTCCTTTTTTCGTGCAAACCGTATCAAAACACTAAAATCAGAAAAAATCAGATTACATATGAAGATTTTAGGGTAGATCAACGTACTTTCCCTTCTGATGATGGTATTATTAAGTATATAGATAAAGGAAATGGTCCTGCAATTGTACTTCTTCACGGAGTACCAACCTCGGGGTGGTTATATCGTAAAATGATTAAGCCGTTGGTTGCAAATGGATATCGTGTAATTGTACCCGATATGCTGGGCTTTGGTTCTAGTGATTCTCCCGAAGGCTTTGAGATTTATAATGCAGAAAATCATGCCAAAAGATTATTACAACTTATGGATGCATTAGGAATAGATACCTGGTCTCATGTAATGCATGACGCAGGTGGATTATGGACATGGGAACTTATGAAACAAGCTCCTGATAAAATTGAAAACCTAATTGTACTAAATACTATTATTTATGAAGCCGGATTCTATCCTCCTGTAAGAATGAAACCGGGAGGGTTGGCAAAAACAGCAATGTGGGGCTATAGAAATGGAGTTACTACAAATACCTTGCTTAAAGGTTTGTTTAATCAAGGTCTCAAAGAAAATGTTCTAAATGTTCTGGATGTTGAAGGGTATAAAACTCCTTTGTTAGAAGGAAAAACACATGGCATGTACTATTTTTATAGTCAGACATGTAATGAATTACCTGATTATTCTGATGTTTTTGAAAATATAGATATCCCCGTTACCGTTATATGGGGAATACATGATACCATGCTACAATGGCCTCCACAACAATCTAAAGCTGCCAATGCACTTAAAGTAGATCAGGAAGATATTCATTTTATAGACGAAAAACATTTTTTGCAGGAAACTAAGGCGAGTGAAATCACATATAAAATTATTGATTTCCTTAATTAAGAGGCAGATTTTTAAACCAATCCTGCAACTCTACTCGATAGATTGTACCATTAATTAACTCTTGAATTTGATGAAGCTCATCTCTATTTACAGCAAGGTCTATCTTATCTGAAGGAGTTCTTAATAATAACGTCCTACATTGTTGTGGACTATTGCATTGATTACAGCACTGTGACTCAATTGTAACAGTACATGAATTTGAAAAATCCTTTAATTCATTTAAAGTCAATAAAAATCCAATGTCTCTAAAAACCAATTGAACTTTGGAAATAGGGTTTTGCTTTTCTTGCTTCCAGAAAAAAGAAATACCTAGTTCATTACTGTAAATTTTATCTATAGCGTTCATTTTGAATCTATCTTTACTTCAAAAATAATACTATTTATAATAAATCTAAATAAAAACAAGATTAAATATTGTTAAATGTCCAGATGATAGTAGAATCTACACTAATTGATTAACCATTACCTTACAAATACTACGAGATCTAAAAAATCAATTAATATCTTTTAGCTTTAATTGTAAAGATACTTCTCCATTCCATTCGTTTTCATCTATTGTATATGCAGCTTTTATTCTTTGTCCTTGAGCAATCAGGTTACATTTTGAACCAAGATTAAAACCAATTGCTCCAATAGCAACCTTATTTTTCTGCACTTTACATTTAAGATGCTTTTCATCGGCTCCCACGCCTTTTCCATATCCTGTATCAGTTAACCCTTCTGTCATAAAAACTGGAGACATATTTCCTGGACCATGAGGTGCAAATTGCTTTAAAATACGATAAAATTTGGGTGTGATTTGATCCAATTCTATTTCCATATCTACAGTTACCTCGGGGACTAGTAGTTTTTTATCAATAGTTGAGGACACTTCTTCTTCAAACTTTTGTTTAAAGGGTTCATATTGTTCTTCTAACAAGGTTAATCCGGCTGCATATTTGTGTCCTCCAAATTGCTCTATATAATCA
This sequence comes from Aquimarina sediminis, assembly GCF_002895435.1. Taxonomy (GTDB): domain Bacteria; phylum Bacteroidota; class Bacteroidia; order Flavobacteriales; family Flavobacteriaceae; genus Aquimarina; species Aquimarina sediminis. The sequence continues at coordinate 566,710 of NZ_POYJ01000002.1, read as the reverse complement.
GAGCATGCCTCTAATGCATTATATACATCAAATCCTTTTACAGATCTGGCCGAAGCGGCTAATGTGGAACCACTTTTTGTAAATACTAAAGTCGGACGATAATAAGTTTCTGTTAATCGTGAAGCTACAATTCCTATCACGCCCTTATGCCAGCTTTCTTCATATACCACAGTGGTTAATCTATCTTCTTCATTGTTTTGTCGTATTTGCTCCAATGCTTCTTGGGTAATTCTTTTATCTGCATCTTTCCTTTCACTATTATACAGCTCTATTTCTGCTGCATATTGCAATGCCGTTTCAAGATTTTCTTCTGTCAATAAATTAACAGCATGCAGTCCATGTTTCATTCTTCCAGCGGCATTAATTCTAGGAGCAATCATAAATACTACATCTGTTATCGTTAAACTTTTCTTTTTAACTTCAGATAGCATTGCTTTAAAGCCTATTCTGGGATTCATATTAATAACTTGTAATCCATAATACGCCAGAGTCCGGTTCTCCCCGGTTATTGGCACAATATCTGCTCCAATTGCCGTAGCCACAAGATCTAAATACAATACCAGATCATCTATAGTCTGATTTTGACCTACTGCTAGTGCCTGAATTAATTTAAAGCCCACTCCACATCCGCATAACTCCTTATAAGGATAGTCACAATCCTGCCGCTTAGGATCCAGAACTGCAACCGCTTCTGGGATCTTGCCTCCTGGTCTGTGATGATCACAAATAACGAAGTCTATCCCTTTAGATTTGGCATACGCAACTTTATCAATAGCCTTAATCCCACAATCTAATGCTATGATCAAAGAAATATCATTATCATCTGCATAATCAATTCCTTTATATGAAACACCATATCCTTCTTCATATCGATCTGGAATATATGTAGTAATCTGCGAAGACAGCGTCTTTAGATATGAAGATAATAATGCCACCGATGTAGTGCCATCTACATCATAATCTCCATAAACCATTATGTTTTCATTGTTATCAATTGCTTTTTGAACCCTAATAACTGCCAGATCCATATCTTTCATTAAAAAAGGATCGTGGAGCTCTTCTAAAGAGGGTCTAAAAAAACTTTTTGCCTGATCAAAAGTTTCAATTCCTCGTTGCACCAATAACGTAGCAATTATTGTATCTACATTAAGAGCCTCTGCTAAACGCTGTATTGTTGATGTATCAGGTTTGGGTTGTAGTATCCATCTCATTAATATGGTAAATTCTGGAATTAAAAAATCCAAAGTACAAAAAACATAACGACCCCTCCTAATTTGCCATTAGTTTTGTATTTTGGTTTGCTCAAAAATTTAATATTTAATATCTAAAAAAAATATATGGCATTAGTTACTCCCTTACCCGCTAACCATGATCCTGCAACCAAAGAGTTAGCAGAATTTTTTAATGAAACATTAGGCTTTTGCCCTAATTCGGTACTTACAATGCAAAGAAGACCTGCTATTTCAAAAGCATTTATAAATCTCAACAAGGCTGTTATGGCAAATGAAGGTCGAGTAACCTCGGCTCTCAAACGTATGATTGCCTGGGTAAGTAGTAATGCTACAGGATGTAGATACTGCCAGGCACATGCTATTAGAGCTGCAGAACGATATGGAGCAGAACAAGAACAATTAGATAATATCTGGGAATATAAAACCCATCCAGCTTTTAGTGATGCAGAACGTGCTGCACTTGATTTTTCTCTTGCCGCTTCTGTTATCCCAAATGCTGTAGATGATCAAATAAAAGAGGAATTATACAAACACTGGGATGAAGGTGAAATTGTAGAAATGCTAGGCGTAATTTCTTTATTTGGATACTTAAATCGTTGGAATGACTCTATGGGTACAACAGTAGAAGAAGGTGCTATAGAATCTGGAGAACAATATCTTGGCAAACATGGTTGGGAAAAAGGAAAACATGTTTAACCTCTTTTGATTAAGTCTAAAAAATACATTTTATCAAACCTTCTAGCGCTTAAAAACTCTAGAAGGTTTTTTTATAAATAATTTTTAGACTAACTCGATTGTTGCCAGCAATAGCAAATCATATTATTTTTTAAAATAAAACTGAAAACTCTTCCAAAGTAAATAGACACTTATCAAAACAATTAATATTGCCCAGATCCAATAGGTTCCAATAGTATTCTCGGCAATTGCCTGGGTGTCTGAAATCTGAATTGCACCATCTCTTTCAAATTCTTTTGTAAACAAGTAATCCAACTGAAGATATGTACTTAGTACAGATTGCAAACCTAAAAATAAGATAGTAACTACCTCTAGTTTTTGGTTTTTGAATAAAGTAATTGCTATCAAAAAAATCACAAATGAGATAAGTACTGCAATTCCCCAAAATGATCGAATCCATAAAATCAAGGAAAGTATTATCACTCCAATCAGGACCCTTAATGCTATTCTTGCACTTTTATGGGATTTACCACTAATAATAAGCATGGCTCCTGTAATTGCAGGTCCTAATAAACCTCCTGCCGCAACCAATGCATTTGCTATAGAAAGAGGCATATAACCATTGGTAATTGTATAATACGCCACACCACCACCATTTTCATAAATCTCGAGATATTTAAAACTTCCACCCACGAGTATGGCAGTAAGCCCATGCCCCATTTCATGAAACCAGGTTCCTAATAATATAAATGGAAATTGAATCCATCCAAAATAAGGTAGTTGCCATAATACAAATACAACTATAGCCACTATAAAAATGGTATACTTATATCTGTTTCTCAAATAATGCTTGTTTTTTAAACGAAACCCCAGTCCATCCCGTTTTCATAAAATTTCGAATATTTTGATGATCTTCTCCCTCTGGGTGTTCAAGTACATCTATTCTATAATAATTTCCAAAACAGAATAAAGTCTCTTCTTCTGTCAAATCATTTAGTTTAGCAAAATAAAACAACTTACAAGAACCCGAATTTTGCCCTTCTTCATTGCTTAGGGTTCCATTCTCAAAAGCTGTAGCAGCAAAGTCATAACTTTCTTCAATTGTGTTCATGGTATCTTCAAAAGAAACCTCTTCTGGAGTTGTTTTTAATTTTCTAAAAAAATCTGATATTTTCATAGGTTATTTTTTTCCGCTTATAACAATAACTATTTCACCTTTTGGAGGTTTTTTTTCGAAGTGTTTCATCACTTCTTCGACACTACCCCGAATGGTTTCTTCGTGTAGCTTACTTAATTCTCTTGATACAGAAGCTTGTCGATCTGCCCCAAAATACTCAACAAAATTATTTAATGTTTTAACCAGTTTATGAGGGGATTCATAAAAAATCATCGTTCTGGTTTCTTCTGATAAGAGCTTTAATCTTGTTTGTCTACCTTTTTTTGCTGGTAAAAATCCTTCAAAAACAAACTTATCATTAGGCAAACCACTATTAACCAAAGCCGGGACAAAGGCTGTTGCTCCTGGCAGGCACTCTACTTCTACTTTATTTTCTACACATGCTCTGGTTAGCAAAAAACCGGGATCACTTATCGCTGGAGTTCCAGCATCACTAATCAAAGCAATAATTTCACCTCCTTGTAATTTTTGAATAATGCGATCTACGGTTTTATGTTCATTATGCATATGATGACTTTGCATCGGCGTTGTTATCTCGAAGTGCTTCAATAATTTTCCACTAGTACGTGTATCTTCGGCTAGTATCAAATCTGCAGCTTCGAGAACTTTAATCGCTCTAAAAGTCATATCATCAAGATTACCAATAGGTGTAGGGACTAAGTATAATTTTGACATTAGGGTCTTATTTTTTTTCCGACAATATAGGATATTATAAGGATTACAATTGCATATACAGATAACCCTACAGGGTGTCCTGCATAATAATGAGCCAAACTGGCTAGAACCAAATCAAAGAAAATACCGGCATATGCCCACTCTTTAATCCATTTTATTTTATTGGTAAGAATTGCTATTACTCCTAATACTTTGGCTATTGCCAGAGGTATTACAATATAAGTTGGGTAATTAAAGTTTTTAAAAAAACCTTCTACCATTTCGGTTTTAAAAAAATACATCTGTGCAGAATACAATAGTATTGCACATAAAGCCCCTGTAGCAATCCAGTATATAATTTTCATAACTTAGTATTAATGATCAAATTTACTAAGAACTATATTCATAAAACGTTCTTCATATTCCTCCTTATCTTTCCAGTTATTATAATCAGGTTTTATCATTGTAGTGATAAACTCTTCTGCTTCTTTTTTACCTCTGAGGGTACTCAATTGAGACAATACCCGATTATAATCCGAAGCATTTCCTTCAAAAAGATATTTAATAAAAGCCAATCGATCATTTAATCCAATATGAATTTCTTTTCTAAGCTGATCGTTAAGAGATTTGGGTCGTTCATCATTATCTATTTTATCAGAAAAAGAAATATCCTGAGCCGTGGGAGTAACATCATCCTTGTCATTTTTTTCAAATGAATCTTGTGATACTACAGGTTCAGAAAAATCTACTCCTTCTTTTGTAACTGCAGTTGCAGGAACAAAAAGATCCTCTGTAACTCTTGCATTGATTTCTTCTATTATAATTTCGGGCTTACTTTCTACAACAGTCTTATCCTTTTCTTCTTCCTTCTTCTCAAGTACTTCTATAGAGTTTTCCTCTAACTTTTCTTCTTCTACAGGATGGGTAGGTTCTGGAGCAATAATCTCTTCTACTTCTTGTTTTACTTCCTTTAATTCTGCTGGCTCATTTGTGTCTAAAACGGCTCTAATCTGACCAATGGTAGGCTGTGGTCCTGCAAAATGCGATTCGGAAAAGCTAAGAATAGTTAACTTCTCATATAACTCCCTAGCTTCTTCTTGTAATCTTGGTATAGTAGCCTTGTCTTTAAGCTGTAGGATTCTATGAGCAATACTTATAAGTTCTGCTTCCAATTTCTTCTTCATAACTTTCTTATTCGTTTATAATACTGCTTTTTGTTTTTTAATAAATTTACCCCATCTTTAGAGTAAGGTGAAGGGAATTCTTAATAGATGCTGAAAAATACAAAATGTTTCTCGAAAATACAGTAAATCATAAAGAGCAATTTGGGTGGATTGAAGTAATCTGTGGTTCTATGTTTTCAGGTAAAACTGAAGAATTGATTCGTAGATTAAAGCGTGCTCAATTTGCCAAACAAAATGTAGAAATTTTTAAACCCGCTATTGATATTCGTTATGACGATGAAATGGTTGTCTCTCATGATTCTAATGAGATTCGTTCGACACCTGTTCCCGCAGCCGCCAATATAAGAATCCTGGCAGACACCTGTGATGTAGTTGGAATTGACGAAGCGCAATTTTTTGATGATGAGATAGTGGCTGTTTGTAACGATTTAGCGAATAAAGGAATACGTGTTATAGTCGCTGGATTAGATATGGATTTCAAAGGAAATCCCTTTGGCCCTATGCCTGCATTAATGGCTACTGCAGAGTATGTTACCAAAGTACATGCTGTTTGCACCAGAACAGGTAATCTTGCACAATTTAGTTATAGAAAATCCACAAAAAACGATTTAGTCCTATTAGGAGAAACCGAAGAGTATGAGCCTTTAAGTCGTGCCGCATATTTTAAAGCCATGCTAAAAGAAAAAGTAAAACATATACAGGTTAAAGACCCAAAAGAAATATCCAAAAAACCGGAAAAATCAGATGAGTAGTATAAAAGAAACTGTTCTGCAAATCAATCTGGCTCATCTAACTCACAATTTTAATTATTTAAAAAGTAAGGTTAATCCAGGAGTTAAAATTTTAGCAGTCGTTAAAGCTTCGGGTTATGGTAGTGACGCATCTATAATTGCAAAACATCTTGAAAAAGCAGGAGCAGATTACTTTGCTGTTGCCTATGTTTCTGAAGGAATTACCCTTCGAAAATCTGGAGTAAAAACACCTATTCTGGTATTGCATCCACAGCCTGTAAATTTTAAAAAATTAATTGAATACCAGTTACAACCCAGTCTATACAGCTCCAGAGTTCTTAGTGCGTTTATAGAAACAGCCGCAGAACAAAATCAAAAGGACTATCCTGTTCATATCAAATTTAATAGTGGATTAAATAGAATTGGATTTTCCAAAAATGATGTTGAGCATATCCTTGATACTCTTCATAAAACAAAAGCCATTAAGGTGGCTGCTCTTCTTTCTCATCTGGCGGCTAGTGAAGATGCTACAGAAAAAGAATTTACGATAAAACAAATTAACTCCTTTAAAGAAATGACTACGCAGATGATTGATAAACTAGGGTATACTCCTATTCTTCATCAATCTAACACCTCTGGAATTCTTAATTATCCCGAGGCACATTTTGATATGGTACGTGCCGGGATAGGGCTATATGGATATGGCAATGATGCAAAATATGACTCTGAATTAAAACCAGTAGCAGGTTTAAAATCAGTAATCTCACAAATTCATGAATTAGAGCCAGGAGAGTCATTAGGGTACAACAGGGCATTCATTGCTTCAGAATTCACCAAAACTGCCACAATACCAATTGGACATGCCGACGGAATTAGCAGACAATATGGAAACAAAAAAGGTTTTGTGACTATTCAAAATAAAAGAGCTTATATCATTGGTAATGTATGTATGGATATGATCATGGTGGATGTTACCGATATTGATTGTAAAGAAGGAGATGAAGTTGTTATTTTTGATTCTAATTCGAGTGCTGCTCAAGTAGCAGAAATCTCTGGAACCATTTCTTATGAGTTACTCACCGCAATTTCCCCTAGAGTAAAACGTGTTGTTATCGATGATAATTGATTTTTAACGAAAAGGTCATTAGTATTATATGCTGTTGGATTAATTTCTCAATTTTTTGTTAAATTAGTACACTACTAACTATTAAAACATACTTAATTATGGGATTTTTTAAAGATTTTAAATCCTTCCTGTTAAAAGGAGATATTGTTGCACTGGCTACAGCTGTTGTAATCGGAGGAGCATTTAACAAAATTGTTGGCTCTGCAGTTGCAGATATTATAATGCCTGTCATTGGTGTTATTACTGGAGGAACTGATTTTACTCAAAAATTTATTGCTCTAGACGGCGGTGAATACGCAACTCTTGCCGCTGCTAAAGAAGCTGGAGCGGCAGTAATGACCTATGGTAATTTAATCCAGGCAATAATTAATTTTATTATTGTTGGTTTGTTTATTTTTATGGTACTCAAAGCTTATGAAAAATCCAAGAAAAAAGAAGAAGAAGAGGCTCCAGCAGCACCAGCTGGACCAACTCAAGAAGAGTTATTAGCAGAGATAAGAGATTTGCTTAAAAAATAAAAACTCAACATCATAAATGAATTATCTATAGCTACCGCTATACTACATATTCTAACAGTAAACCGCCCAGAAACAGGGCGGTTCTTTTTTACAAATTGTTACATATATAACAATTAATACTATTTTCTATATTTTTTTACTTAAATGCTTGTTGTCTAGGAAATATTCCTCAAATTTGTATGAATTTAAAAAGTGTTTGACGTTCGCATATGCGAAAATGAAAATAAATATAAACTGATGAAAGTAGCTGTAGTAGGTGCTACCGGTCTGGTAGGAACCGTAATGTTAAAAGTATTAGAAGAAAGAAATTTTCCGGTAACAGAATTAATTCCTGTAGCCTCTGAACGGTCTGTTGGAAAACAGATTTCGTATAAAGGTAAAGATTTTTCTGTAGTAGGTCTTACTACTGCCATTGAGATGAAACCAGATGTTGCTCTTTTCTCTGCAGGAGGAAGTACCTCACTAGAATGGGCTCCAAAATTTGCCGAAGCAGGAATTACAGTAATCGATAATTCATCTGCCTGGAGAATGGACGCTACAAAAAAATTAGTAGTCCCAGAAATCAACGCCAAAAGTTTAACTGCAGATGACAAAATCATTGCCAATCCTAATTGTTCTACTATACAATTAGTAATGGCTTTAGGTCCATTACATGAAAAGTATAAAATAAAACGTGCAATTGTTTCTACCTATCAGTCAATTACCGGAACTGGAGTAAAAGCGGTTCAACAATTAGAGAATGAGTATGCAGGTGAAAAAGGAGAGATGGCTTATCCATATCCTATTCACCGTAATGCTATTCCGCATTGTGATGTGTTTCAGGAAAATGGGTATACCAAAGAAGAAATGAAATTGGTGAACGAAACTCAAAAAATCCTTGATGACCGTACAATTGCTGTAACAGCAACTGCAATTCGTATTCCTGTGGTTGGAGGGCATAGTGAAAGTGTAAACCTTGAATTTGATCAGGAGTTTAAAGAAAATGACGTAAGACAAATTCTTAACGAAACATCAGGAGTAACAGTGCAGGACAACCCTGATACCAATACATACCCAATGCCTATTTATGCAGAAGGTAAAAATGATGTTTTTGTTGGTCGAATCAGAAGAGATCACTCTAGAGAAAATGCTTTGAATATGTGGATTGTAGCAGATAATCTACGTAAAGGAGCTGCTACCAATGCTGTACAAATCGGTGAATATCTGGTCGAAAATAATCTTATAGGATAATTACTATACAATAGAATAGATGTAACAAATCCCCTATTAATATTTACAATAGGGGATTTGTTATTTATTTCACTGTACATCACTCTTTTACATTGGGGATATCAATATGGTTTCCTAAAAATAATGCATTCAAAAATAAACGATTAGTCCCATACCAGGATCCTCTAAAATTAGGGTTGTCAGCAAACATAACAACACGCCCATTACCTAATTTGCTTACAATTAGAGAAGCAGAAGGCTTTAAATAGTTATTGTAATTGCTTACAGAAATATAACCATCAATATGTGCGTTATCTGTATATTTTGCTACTGTAGAGTATGGATTCTCACTTGGTGCAATAAACACTTCATTATTTTTATACACAGGAAGAGAGTTGTCTCTATATCCAAAACCTAATGGATGCGTAATATCCAAATCGACCTCAAAAATAGCACCCCCCAAACGTTCTCGACCTATATTCTCATCAGCATCTACATACGACAATCGTTTTGCCTCTTTACTTTTGATAGTATCTTTTTCTTTTTTAGTAAACTTTTCTTTAACAATCTTTTTATCAATAGCCCATTTACTAGCGTTGGCAATAGTAACCAAAGTATTTCCTTGTGATACCCAGTCTTTTATTTTTTTCTGTTGAAGGGAGTCTAATTGAGAATAATTACCAGACACCATCACTAATACATTGTATTTCTTTAAGGAGGCACGGTTAAAATAATTTAGTTTTAATTTGGTAATAGGCATGTGTACCCTAGTGTCTAGCAAATGCCACACCTCTCCAGCTTCATAAGAACGAACACCTTCACCCACTAGTAACATTGCTTTAGGCTTATCAAGTTTTCTAAAATTAGAGCTTCCCAGATCGATTCCTGATGTACTAAAACCCGAATTAACTGCATATACCGGAACACTAAATTTTCTCTGTGCTTCTTTTATAATTGTATACACCTCTGCACTATTTTTTTTCTGTTTACTCACAGGAATCATTACACTGCCATAATTAAAATCTTTTTTTCCCTCAGAGGTCACACTGCCAAATGGTTTAAATGCTGAAGCAGCTTTTATCCCTTTAGACTGCATAAAATATAAAGCCGCAGGAGCATTGTAATCATCCCAATCCATAATGTAAGCATAGTCAGATTTTGAAACTTTCGTAATATTAACTAATTCATCGGTAGAAATAATCTCTTGTCCCAAGTTCACAGATTTTACACCTTTGTATTTCATATTATAAAAATTCGCCAAACTCCATGCTGAAGCATCATAAAATACGCTATCCCGATATTTATTATAGGTCTCAAAAACGGTTTGTACCATACGTTGTTGAGGCTGCTTAACCGGTACAATAAATCTATCTCCATCCCTATATACTTTAATCTTATGAAGTAACAATTTATCAATAAAAGCCTTATTTCGATTTTGATCAAATGTGTCTCCAAATTCATAAGCACCATAGCTCTTGTTTAAAACAGTATGCGCTGCTGACTTAAAAAAATCCTGTTGGTACCTGCGAAGTTTTCCTTTATTTTCAACTGCTGCTTTTACTGTTGCAATACTGGATATATATTGATTTCTAATAGTAAAGGGAAATGATAAAGTGCCATAATCTGTGTCCTGTAAATGCCCCCTAGAACTTGCTTGTTCAAACAATAAAGCCAATGCCCCTTGTAAATCTGGATAAGAAGAACCATACCCGGGGTACGTACCATCAAACGCTTCTTTGGTAAAATAAAACGATCCAATATTATCCAAAGCTTCAGAAAAATATGGAGCAAACAAATTATTCAGTTCTTCATAATTCTTTTTGGGCATTATAGGATCTTGAGAGCCTATAGGTTTCATAGGTTCAAAAAAGTAAGTGCTATTCGTTCCCATTTCATGAAAATCAGTTACTACATTTGGATACCATTGATGATACCATTTTAATTTTCCTCGGCTTTCTGGATTAATCCCTAGTAACCAATCGCGATTAAGATCAAACCAATAATGATTAGTACGACCATATGGCCACATTTCATTATGTTCTATATCATAATTATCACTAACCAAAGGACTACCTTTAAATTGATTTGCCCATTGAGTGTGTCTATCACGACCATCAGGATTGATGGTTGGATCAATAAATATTACTGCATTTTTTATATAATTCTTCACCTCATCACTATTAGAAGCGATCAGGGTATATGCCATTAACATCGCGGCTTCAGAGCCAGAGGGTTCATTACCATGTACATTATACCCCAGCTGAACAAAAACGGGTACCTCATTATAATTAGCAGTCGACTTAGAAGGATCAGTAAATGCCAAGTGCTGCTGTTTTAACATAGATAGATTGTTCATGTTTTCTGGAGTAGAAACAGTAAGCATCACTAGCCTTCTATTTTCATGTGTTTTTCCATAATCCGTTAGTATTGCTTTATCCGAAACACTGGCGAGCTTAGCAAAATAAGCTACAATTTGATCATGGCGCGTATGTTGCTTTCCAATAGGGTATCCAAGAAATTCTTCTGGAGATGGGATTTCTGAATCAAAAGGTGTTTTATCTTTATAAAAATATTCTTGTGCATTAATAGAAATAGCAGAAAATACACAGATAACAAAAGTGAGGTTTAACAAATTTATTAGTTTCATTGGTTCCTGGTTAGAAGATTAATTATGAAAAAGCGACTAAAATTTTATGGGATAAAAAACAAATCAATGTATCACATTTACATTCGTGAAAGGTATTTTTTTAACTCTGGTTTTCCTCAACATTTGTAAGGTTTTTAACATTTTTTCTTCTAAATAATTGAATCTATTTAAAATTTAATCTAAAAAACCAGAAAAATGAATAAATTAATTTTAGCTTTAAAAATAGTATTAGGAGTGATGTTAGTAATTTTTGGAAGTAACAAATTTATCGGATTCATGCCTGTATTAGAATTTGCAAATCCAAACGCAAGTATTTTTTTTGGCGCGTTAAGCGATAGTTATGTTCTAAAAACTGTAGGAATTATCGAGGTTGTTGTCGGATTATTACTACTCACCAACCGTGCTATTCCTTTCTCATTAATACTATTAGCACCAATCTCTATAAATATTATTCTTTTCCATGCCACTCTAGATCCTGCAAATATTGGTCCTGGAGCCTTTGTTTTTCTTGTAAATGCTTTCTTGATTTTTAAAAACTGGGACAGCTATAAAACTCTTTTCTAAAACCAAAATTTTTCGTTTCTTACAGAAATTTCCGACTGCTCTTACATATTTATCCTACATAGTGCTAAACCCCAAAGCAATATGAGAAAAATGATATTTTCTTTATAGGTTATAATTTGTGGAGCAGTCTTTTTTATCTTTTCTTTAGCATTTATAGCAACATCTTTTGATAGATTTGCGAATTATATTAACTCATTACATCATGAAAAAAGCACTCTTTGTATTATCCATTGTTACTTTAACCATGGCTTGCAAGAACCAAATTAAAGAAGAACCCGCTAAAACTACTATAGCATTGAACTATCCAGAAACGAAAACAGTAGATACAGTAGATACCTATTTTGGCACACCAGTAAAAGATTCTTATCGCTGGCTAGAAGATGATCGCAGTAAGGAAACTAAAGATTGGGTCTCTGCCCAAAACAAAACCACTTTTGGTTATTTAGAAAAGATCCCTTTTAGAAAAGATCTTAAAAAACGTTTATCAGATCTTTGGAACTACGAAAAAGTAGGTTCCCCATTTAAAGAAGGTGATTATAGTTATTTTTATAAAAATGATGGTCTTCAAAATCAATATGTTATTTATCGGTTTAAGAACGAAGGAGATACTCCCGAGGTTTTTTTAGATCCTAATACCTTTAGCAAAGATGGTACAACATCATTAGGGGGAATGAATTTTTCTAAAAACGGAAAGCTTGTTGCTTATTCTATCTCTGAAGGCGGAAGTGACTGGCGTAAGGTAATTGTTAGAAATACTGAAACCAAAGAGATTGTTGGTGACACAATAATTGATGTTAAATTTTCAGGAATATCTTGGAAAGGAAATGATGGTTTTTATTATTCTAGCTACGATAAACCCAAAGGAAGTGAGCTTTCTGCTAAAACGGATCAGCACAAAGTATATTATCACAAATTAGGAACACCACAAAAAGACGATGTGTTGATTTATGGAGGAACACCAGAAGAAAAACACAGATATGTGGGTGCTAGTGTTACTGAAGATGATCAATACCTTATTATTTCTGCCAGTGTTTCGACTTCTGGAAACAAATTATTTATTAAAGATCTAAGTGGTCCTAATGGCAAATTAGTTACTATCATGGGCACTGCAGATAATGATACCTATGTCATAGAAAATGTAGGTTCCAAATTATATTTGGTTACTAATCTAAATGCTCCTAATCAAAAGGTTGTTACTGTTGATGCTTCTAATCCAACTCCAGAAAACTGGAAAGATTTTATTCCTGAAACAGAAAATGTATTGAGCCCTAATACTGGTGGAGGATATTTCTTTGCTGGGTATATGGTAGATGCTGTATCCAAAGTAATGCAATATGATTATGATGGAAAACTGATTCGTGAGGTAGCACTACCCGGGGTAGGAAGTGCAAATGGATTTGGTGCTAAAAAAGAAGAAAAAGAACTTTACTATTCCTTCACTAATTACAAAACACCTAATAGCATTTATAAATATAATATTGCAGAAGGAACTTCAGAATTATATCGCAAACCAAAAATAGATTTCAACCCTGAAAACTATGAAAGTAAACAGGTTTTTTATACTTCAAAAGATGGAACAAAAGTACCTATGATTATTACGCACAAAAAAGGTGTAGAACTCAATGGTAAAAACCCAACTATCTTATACGGTTATGGAGGGTTTAATGCTAGTCTAACACCTTCTTTTAGTATCGGCAATGCTGTATGGATGGAGCAAGGAGGAGTATACGCAGTTCCTAACCTAAGAGGTGGTGGTGAATATGGTAAAAAATGGCATGTTGCCGGGACTAAAATGCAGAAGCAAAATGTTTTTGATGATTTTATTGCTGCAGCAGAATATTTAATAGAAAACAAATATACATCCAGTGATTATCTTGCAATACGAGGTGGATCTAACGGAGGGTTACTTGTTGGTGCTACTATGACACAACGTCCAGACCTTATGAAAGTAGCGCTGCCGGCTGTGGGTGTTTTGGATATGCTACGCTATCACACATTTACTGCTGGTGCAGGATGGGCATATGATTATGGTACTTCTGAAGACAGTAAAGAAATGTTCGAATACATAAAAGCATATTCTCCTGTTCATAATGTAAAAGAGGGGGTACAGTATCCTGCCACTTTAGTGACCACAGGAGATCATGATGATCGTGTAGTACCTGCTCATTCTTTTAAGTTTGCAGCAGAACTTCAGTCAAAACAATCTGGAGATAACCCTACGCTAATTAGAATTGAAACCAATGCAGGTCATGGTGCAGGAACACCTGTAAGTAAAACTATTGAGCAATATGCAGATATATTTGGTTTTACACTCTACAATATGGGGTATGAAGTATTACCCGAAAAAGTTACAAGCGATGTAAAAGGTTAGGACTTTTTATTCGAAATAAAAAAATCCGTTTTCTGAAAAGAAGCGGATTTTTTTTATTAAAGTTCAATATATTTGGAATACGCTATATTAATCACGTCGACACGCCTTTAAATGTATAATAGCGACTTTATATCTAGATCGCTTAAAAACTATAAAAAAGACCACAATATGCTTACAGTCCACAATATATCCTTTGCTTATGATACACAGCCCGTCTTAAAGAATGTTAGCTTTACTATCGAAAAAGGGCAACATATAGCATTAATTGGTGCCAGTGGTTGTGGAAAAAGTACTTTACTAAAGATCATATATGGTCTTTTGGATGTGCAGAAGGGGGAGCTATCCTGGAATAAAAAGAAAATATTAGGTCCTCTTTTTAATCTTGTTCCGGGAGAAGAAAACATGAAATATCTCTCGCAGGGGTTTGAACTACAGTCCTATCGTAGTGTCGCAGAAAATATCGGTCAATTTCTTTCTAATTTTGAACCCGAACTTAAACAAGGTCGAGTAGATGAATTACTTGATATTGTAGAAATGACAAATTTTGCTAATACCAAGGTTGAAAAATTAAGCGGTGGACAAAAACAAAGAGTTGCCTTGGCTAAAGCATTAGCCAAAAGACCAGAATTATTATTATTAGACGAACCTTTTGGAAATATTGACAATTTTAGGCGAAGTTCATTACGACGAAATCTATTCAAGTATCTGAAACGAAATAAGATTACCAGCATTACCGCAACACATGATAAAACAGATATTCTTTCTTTTGCAGACCAGACCATCGTTATTCGCCAAGGTGAGATTTTGATTAAAGAAAAAACCATCAATTTGTATCAAAACCCCAACGATTATTATATCGCATCGCTTTTTGGAGAAGTTAATAAAATACAACTTTCTTCTTTTTTAGAATCACATGAACCAGGAACTATTTTAGTATATCCACATGAAATAAAAGTTACTTCAGGCTCAAGTAAAAAAGCTAGAGTAAAAAACTCATATTTTAATGGAAGCCATTATCTGATTGAAGCTATTCTGGACAATACTGTGATCTTTTTTGATCATCATCAAGAATTATCAGCTCCCGAAATAGTTGGAATTTCTATCTCGAATAACATCATTGAAAAAAGACATAGAATTTAACCACTATAGTTGATCAATTTTAGTTCTTTCCCATCAAAAACGGCATAAGTATAAAAACCGATCCAATCACCGAGGTTAGTGTATTGTGACTTCTCATTTAATTGTATTTCCATAGGAAGATGGCGGTGCCCAAACACAAAATAGTCTCTATGTTTTTCTCCTAATTTTCTTTTACAATATTGCACCAACCACTCATTATCCTCTCCCAGAAAAGTTACATCTTCATCTCCAGAAATCAGTTTGTTTTTTACAGAAAGGTATTGTGCCAATCGTACTCCCAAATCAGGGTGCAACCATCTGAAAAACCACTTGGCTACCGGATTGGTAAATACTTTTTTCATTCGTTTATACCCTTTATCTCCAGGGCCTAATCCATCACCATGTCCAATAAAAAAAGTAGTGTCATTAAATGTAAACTCTTGAGGTTTATGATACACTGGGATATTCAGTTCTTCTTCAAAATATCCGTTCATCCACAAGTCATGATTTCCTACAAAGTAATACACTGGAATTCCAGAATCTGTAATTTCGGCTAATTTCCCTAATGTTCTGGTAAATCCTTTAGGCACTACGGTTTTATATTCGAACCAAAAGTCAAAAAGATCTCCTAGCAAAAAGATTGCAGCAGCATCTTGTTTAACCTCATCCAGCCATTTTACAAACTTTTGCTCTCTGGGAAAACTTTTTTCTGATGTAGGCGCTCCCAAGTGATTATCACTAGCAAAGTATATTTTTTTCCCTTCAGGAAGGTTCATAGTTATAGTTTAAAAAGTAAAGATAAGAAAAGGACAAAACCTAAATTGTTCATGGTAATAACAAGTCCAAAACATTTACTCATTATCTGAGGCATACCACTCTGCAAATGATGTCTCGGTCTCTTGAAGTTTCAATGCAAATAGTGTTATATTTTCTGGTAATCGGGATTTAATCTTTTCAGCAAAATCAATTACCATATTCTCACTGGTAGGTTGATAATCTACCAAGATAACATTATGCCCTCTATCCTTCAATTCTTTTGCTAGTTCTACATGGGGAGTATTCTTATTAAATACTGTAGCATGATCAAAAACATCTTCAATATCCTCTTTTACAATCTTTTTAAGATCGCCAAAATCAATCACCATCCCTAGTTTTACATGAGAAGTATCTGTAATAGGAGTTCCGATTACGGTTACACTTAATTTATAACTATGTCCATGAACATTCCTGCATTTTCCATCATATCCATACAAGGCATGACCAGTTTCAAAAGAGAATTGTTTAGTGATACGAATTTTACTCATCGTTTACTTTGTAATTTTTGGCAAAGTTACGGAAGATTACCGTCTCTTTCTCTTATTTATAAAGTAAACCACTACGAGAACGATTCCTAATAATAGGAATAGTCCATTCCCTCCTAAAAAATTTAGTATATCCATTGTTTATTTATTCTTTATAATTAGCACTTTACTTTAAATGTTTTTTCTATCTCATTTGTATAAAACAGTATTGCTAACAACAACTTCTTCTTTCTCCTGTAATATTACCAAATAAATTTTTGAATTCTACAATATAAGATATTCTTTTATCTTGTTTCAGAAACAAAAAAAGCGAGAAAAACTCGCTTTATTATTTTGTAAGATTATATGAACTACTAACAAGTAGATTTGCATAAAACATAATCTGCAAGACAATTAGAACCGCCACTTCCCAGGCAACTAATATACTCTTGTCTACAATCAAGAAAACAGTTTCCAGATCCTCCGTTAATACTTGATTGCTCTACTTTTTTTAATGGCTGAACATTACTAAGGTTTAAAAGTTTTTTTAACATGGTTATAGGTTTTAATTTGTAAAGGTGTAATGTAAAGAAAAAAGCATCACCAAGAATAAGGTTTCCCGTAGCTCTTTTTATTTTTTGAATTTCTCTAGTGCTCGTTTAGTAAATTCAGAAAGGACCAATTCTCCAGAAATAGCCGCTCTCTCTATAAGAAGTTCTTGCCAGTGATCTGTTCCTCTCCAGCTTATTTTTTTCATTTGCTGTGTTGCTTCTGGATTGTAACTTGCTAGCTTTTCTGCAAACAATTGCACCTCTTTGTCTAGCTCTGATATCGTTTCAAAAACTCGAGCATACAGTCCTTGTTCTTTTGCCCAATAGGCATTTTTCCACTGTGAAGCATCCCATGCCAATGCTTCAAAACCTGCTAATCCTATTTTTCTTGATACTGCAGGCTCTATTACAAATGGTCCAATCCCAATAGTAAGTTCACTTAATTTTATCGAAGCTACTTCTGTAGCCAAACAATAATCACAAGCAGAAGTCAATCCTACTCCTCCTCCAACAGCTTTGCCTTGTATTCTACCAATTATTGGTTTTTTGCATTTTCGCATTGCATTAATCACATTAGCAAATCCAGAAAAAAAATGCTTCCCTTCATCTAGATTCCTGATTGCAACCAACTCATCAAAAGAAGCTCCTGCACAAAAAGCTCGGTCTCCTTCTGATTTTAGAATAATTACTCTTGCAGATTCATCATTTGATAGCGTATCAAATGCCTTTGCTAATCTTGCTAATAATTCTGAAGGAAAAGAATTACTGGCTTCATGCCCAAACTCTATTGTAGCAATATCGTTTTCTATATGCGTATATAAACTTCCGTTGGATCTTGGTATCATTATTGTAATAACTTTAAAGTAAAAATAACTAATACCGATTGAAGATTAAAATACCTATGTAATTATTTCGATCGACACCATCCAATCATTAGAGTTAGTTTCTATATCAAAATATGGGTTAAACATATTTTATTACTGAATCTATCACTTAATTCTAAATAAAAATAAACGTAACTGTCTGTATGAAAACAAGTCTTTTTTATAGATGGTTCTTAAAATACACACAAATGATGTTAGAAGATTTTTTTGAAAAAAATAGATTACGAATAGGAATTCTTTTGATTCTTATTTACGCTCCTTTATTATTTGCCCTTCTTTATTTTTAGGAAATTAAAGGTAAAAATTTCTTTCTAAACTTTATAACCAGTGCTAATCCTCTAAAAAGTGCCCAAACAGTAAACCCAATCCATATACCATATAATTTTAGGTCAAAATAATCACATAAATACAACGTTGGAATAAACCCTAAGAATGTAGCACCTAGCAGCACATTTCTTAAATACCCCATTTCACCCAAACCTTTAAAAATCCCATCAAAGACAAAAGCAAGTCCATTAATAGGCTGTACAATTAAGACAATAAAAAAGACACTATAAAACGTCTCTAGAACTATAGTATCTGTTGTAAATACTTCTCCAATCTTATAATAAAATGCAAATCCAAATATTGCTAAAATCAAACTTACGCCAATACCATATGCACTTACACGTTTACTTAGTCTCCACAAAGACTTATAATCTTTTGCTCCTAATAATTTTCCTCCCAATATATTACCTGCACCACCATAACCATCAATAAAAAATGCCGTAAACATCCAAATATTCATTGCAATAGTATATGCAGCTATATATTCATCTCCATAATCTGTCGCATGAGATGTTGCAAAATATAAGGCGGTATTTAAGGCAATAGAACGTACAAAAAGATTAAGACTCATTGTTACCAATCTTCCTATTTCTTTATTTAAAGGGAAACGTAACTTTAGACTCACATCTGTTTTCAGTATCAGCAATACAAAAACTATAATCGCCATTAAAAACTGTGAAATCAGACTGGCCCACGCTGCTCCACTAATTCCCATCGGCTCAATAAGGTCTTTTATTCCATATACCAAAATAAAGTCTAGTACAATATTAGATACTGCACCAATTACAGCTACTATCATTGGCCAAAATGTATTTTGAAGACCTCTAAAAATACCAAAAACAGCAAATGTGAATAAGGTTAAAGGAAATCCCCAAACCCGAATATCGTAATAAACTACACAGTATTCCAAGATTAACCCTGAGGCATTATAGAGCTTAAAAATATCTTCGACAAAGAAAACTGTCGAAATTAGCACAATAATACTAAGGGTTACATTAAAGAATATGGCTTGAGCCGGCAATGTTTTTACTTCTTCTATCTTACCTGCACCCAAATATTGAGAGATAATCGCCGAAATAGCACTTCGTGTTTGACCGAGAATCCATATCAATGCCGACAAAAACGAGCCTACAATACCTACTGCTGCCAAAGACTCTGTACCATATTCTGGGATGTTTCCTACAATAGCAGTATCTGTTATAGAAAGTAGTGGTTCTGCAATACCGGCAATAATAGCAGGTATAGCTAAACGATTAATATTTTTAAAACTAATAGCTTTACTCATACAATGAGTTCATAACAATGAAATGGGTGTTCACTTTGTTTCGGAAAAAAAATATCATCCAAGCGCTGATATCCTCGTATCTCATAAAATTTTTGATTCCTTTTATTTTCACTAAAAGTATCTAGTCTTACTGATTGATATTGGTTTTCTCGGGCGTAGTTTTCTGCAAAATCCATTAGTTTTTGGGCATACCCTTTACCCCAGTATTCTGGATGAATTGCCACGCGGTGTACATATAGGTTATTCTTATTCTCAGTCAACCAATTAACAGGGATATACTCTTCATCCATTAGATCTGTAAGTACAATAATTCCTATTAAATTATCTTTATCTTCTAAAACATATAGCTCCTGTAACTCTATATCTTTTTGGAAACGCTCTTGAGTCGGATAATGCTCATTCCATTGATAAATACCATTAGCCATCATGGCCTTGGCACAAGCTCGGGTCAATGTATAAATAGCATCTAAATCTGATAGTAATCCTTTACGAATCATACTTTTTTTGGTTAAGTTCAAAAGTACTAACTTTATCTCGCAGATTATAGTAGGGAATAATATTCTGATAAATATTTAAAAAAACTTTAAGAAAAAACCAATTCTAAGGGGTTAAAATCAATATTTATCAAAAATTTATTTTATAAAAGGTCTAAAATTGTAATTTTACTGTTTAAATCACAAATCACAATAAGTAATGAAGAATATATTGGTTCCTTTGGGGGTGTCTAAACATTCTATTAGTATAGCTAGGCTTCAATATGCCATTGATTTTGCAAAAGAACTCAAAGCAACAGTATATGTAGTGGAAGTTTTTAAAGAACTCCCTAGATCTGGTAGTCTACCTTCTGTAAACAAAACACTAAAGAGTATTACGGCTTCTTCGATTGAAGAGGAAGTTGCCAAAATTGATAAAAAAGGAGTAGAAGTAATTGCTCTGCCTTTAGAAGGAGAGCTTTTAGAAGCTATTCCAAAATTTAACTTAGAGCGTTCTATCGATTTACTTATTCTGGGAGCAGAAAGGAGTGATATTAAAAACCCATATTTTCTTGGGGAAATCTCTGGTAGCTTATTAAAAAACACAGAGATTCCGATATTAATTATTCCTGAAAACTATGTTTTCAAACCTATAAACAAAGTGCTTATGGCTGTTAAGTCGGGTGTCTTAAAAAAGAAAAACGCATTAACACCTATAAAAGAAATTTTAAGTACTTTTAATGCCGAAATGAAGTTACTTCAAGTAAAAACAGCAAATTTTTTACCTGAAGATTCTAAATTTGACAAAGATTTTGGTGAAATTACTTCATCTTATAAATCTTCTGAAAATGCAACCTTGTTTCAGGGAGTTTTGGAGCATCTTAATGAAAACTATCCTGAGCTTCTTTGTGTTTTTAGACGAAAACGAGGTTTTTTTGCAAAACTCTGGGAAGAAAATACAATCCTCAAAAAGGATTTTGACAGTAGAATCCCGTTATTAGTTTTGCGAGGAGCTGATTAAAAACAGTAGGGGATGTAGCTCAGCTGGCTAGAGCGTTTGACTGGCAGTCAAGAGGTCGTGGGTTCGACTCCCATCTTCTCCACTAATAATAAAGAGGCTTTACAGAGTTTTATTTTACCTCGTAAAGCCTTTTTTAATGTGTCAATGACTTCATTTTGACTTTCAGTATTGTAAGTGATGTATAAGATACCTTTTACTTTTTGGATTGTAGCACTATTTCGGCATCTTTTAGCCCAGAACCTTCTACTAAGAATTTAATTTCCCCATCTTCCTTACTTGATTGTACGGTAACTACTAGCTTTCCACTAAACAATTTCATTGTCGGGTAATGAAACATTTCTAATGAAGTAGCATCTCCGTTACATGCGGCACGAAAAGAACCTTTTCCTGTCACATTAAATTTTAGCTGATTAATAGCTGTAGGGCATTCAATTCCATTTTTATCTAAGACCGAAACTGTAACATATGACAAATCTTTACCATTGGCTCTCAATATGGTTTTATCAGCTTCTAATTTTAATTGATATGGATCACCTGAGGTATGTATACTTTTTTCTGCTACAACATTTCCATTGTCATCCAGGGCAGCAACTTTAAGTTCCCCAGGCTCGTATATTACGTCCATCCACATAAGTCGATATCGACTTAAAGAAGTAGAGTCATTCTTTCTTTGAACACCCAAACTTTTACCATTTAAAAATAGTTCTGCTGCACTATAATTGGTATACACAAATACCGGAATTGTATCTCCCTCTTTTCCTTTCCAGTTCCAATGTGGGAGTATATGTAACGTCTCGTCTTTTGTATTCCATCTACTGCGATAATGATAATACCGATCTTTGGGCAAACCAGCTAGGTCAACAATTCCAAAATAAGAGCTTCTTGATGGCCATTCTGTGTAATACGGTGTTGGTTCTCCTAGATAGTCAAACCCTGTCCAAACAAATTCACCAATTACCCAATCTCTATCATCCTGCAAAACGGCATCATCATCTGGGGTATTTGACCAGCGACAATATTCCAAATCATAGGACGAACATTGATAATCATCATACAATACATGTGCTCCCTTTTTAACCGGAAACTTGTAAATACCCCTAGAACTCACTGTAGATGCAGTTTCTGAGCCCAATATCATACCCTGTGGAAACTTGTCATAAGCTTCATCATAAAGACCAACACGGTAATTTAATCCAGGAATATCTAAAACCGCGCCAAATCCAGACTCCATGGTTGCCTTTACCTGATCCATACCCGCAGTGACTGGTCTTGTAGGATCTTCTCTATGGAAAATATCTTGAATCATTTTGGCTCTTTTTGCTCCAATTGCACCGAATTGATCTGGCACTTCGTTTCCGGCACTCCACATCACAATGCAAGGATGATTTCTAGTAGCGTGAACAAGATTGACAATATCCTTTTCAACATCTGTTTTAAAAAATCGATTATAACCATTTTCGACTTTTGGTACAGCCCATTCATCAAAAGATTCGGCTAAAAATAAAAAACCCATTTCATCACATAGCTCTAATTGTTCGATAGATGGCATGTTATGTGAACTACGAATAGCATTAGCTCCCATATCTTTTAAAATACGCAGTTGTCTTTTTAAGGCTGCTTTGTTAACAGCTACCCCAAGTGGTCCCAGATCATGATGTAAACAGACTCCTTTGAATTTTGTTACTTTACCATTGAGAACAAATCCTTTTTTGGGTTGGTATTTAATCTCTCGAATTCCAAATTTTGTTGAAATTCTATCCTGTAACTCATTATCTTTATAAACTTCTGAAATAGCTGTATACAAATAAGGAGAATCAGGGCTCCAAAGCTTAGGGGTTTCAACTACTAAATTCTGTTCAAATTCATTATCGAATAATTGAGTAGTTTTCAGAGAATTAATTTCCTGACCTGTGGCATCTATTATTTTAGTAATGAGTTCAATATCTTGTCCTGAAACCTTGGTTTTAATATTTACCTTGGCAATTTTATCAGATATGTATGGAGTAGTGATAAAGGTTCCCCATTGATCAATACTGTTCTTATTTTTTATAATAATCCTGACATTTCTATATAAACCTGCTCCTGGATACCATCGTGAAGATAAACCAACATTCGAAAGATGAACGGCAATTGTATTTTCTGAACCTGAAACAATGTATTTAGATATATCGAAATAAAAATAATTATATCCGTAATTCCATTCTCCAACTTTTGACCCATTGATATATACCTTTGGTTCACTCATAGCCCCATCAAAAAGAACAATGGCTTTTTTTGTGTCATCAAAGTCTGAAGCTAAAAAAGTATTTCGATACCATGCTTCTCCGGTATAAGGAAGTGCACCACTCCTGCCGGTTAATTCGGCTGGTTTGGACATTCCATCTTGAGTAATAGTTACTTTTTGTAGGTCAATCTCTCTATCAAAAGGACCATAAATTGCCCAGTCGTGAGGTACAGTTACAGTTTCCCACTGTAAATCATCAAATTGTTTTTGAAAGGCATCATCATTCTTCCCTTTTTGAAATTTCCAATCATCTGTCAAAGTAATAATTTCTCTAGATTGAGATACCACCAATAAAGGAAGAATCATCATAAGACCTAATAAAGAAAGTGTTTTTACATTCATATTTACGAAATTTTGTATTACAAATCACCTAATTCTTTAAACTTAAAATTTTCATTTAAAGAAGGTTCATGCTCATCAATCATTATTTGTTTGATCTTTTTTAGGATTGCAGGATGTGATTTAGACACATCATTCATTTCCTTAATATCTGTTTCCAAATTATATAATTCAACATCAAAATTGCCGTCAAAAATATTTTTGCGAACACCTTTCCATTTACCCATCCGCACAGCTTGCTGACCATTATAACCCGGAAACTCCCAATACAAAAATTCATGATCTTTTTGTTTTTGGTTAAACAAAGTCGGTTTAAAGCTTATACCATCTATCCCTTCTGGAGGTTTTACCCCTGCTATATCACAAATTGTAGGCATCATATCGTAAAAAGCTGAAACATGGTCATTCTTACTTCCTTTTTTAATATGATTTGGCCAACTTACAATTAATGGCACCCGTATACCTCCTTCATATACAAACCCCTTTGTTCTCCCATAACCATTTGTAAAAGGTTTAGAGCTTTCGAAAAAATCAAAATCAACACCTCCAGTATAAGTTGGACCATTATCACTAGAAAAAATAATAATGGTATTCTCATAAATCCCTTCTTCCTTTAGTAATGCTACTAATTCACCAAGTTGTTTATCCATATAAGTAATCATGGCTGCATATGTTGCTTTTGGATACCGCGCAGGAAAGTAGCCCTTATTACCAATATAAGGTTCTTCTTCTCCAAAAGTATTCTTGTATTCATCTACGTACTTTTTAGGGGCTTGCAAAGGCAAATGCGGTAAAGGCGTGGCATAATACATAAAAAAAGGTTGTTCTTTGTTTTCCTTTATAAATGATAATGCTTTTTGATGTATTACTTCGGGTGCATATTCCTTTTGGTTGTATTTTTGATAGCTTGATTCTTTATTGGGATCTGATAATGAATCCAATTTTGTATTTGGGGGGATCATTTCATTCTTTAACAGTATTTTGTTTCTGTTTTCCCATAAATGTGAGGGATACAAATTATGAGCTTGTCGCTGACAATTGTATCCATAAAAATAGTCGAATCCCTGTAGATTAGGAATACCTTGACTCTCTGGAGCACCCAATCCCCATTTACCAAAAACACTTGTTTTATATCCTGATTTTTTTAGCAACCTCCCTAATGTTAATGTATTTGGAGGTATCGGAAATTGCCCTTCTAATCTTGGGTCCAAAAATGCTTTCTGGTAATCCCAAACATCTCCTCGTTCTGCCCATTCATCATTTCCTCTAATAAAAGCATGCCCAGTATGTTTTCCTGTTAAAAAAACATTGCGTGAAGGGGCACATACTGGAGCTCCTGAATAATGCTGAGTAAATAACATCCCATTATTTGCCAATGCATCTATATGTGGTGTTTTTATTTTTTTCTGCCCATAAACACCTAGCTCGCCATATCCAAGATCATCTGCCAAAAAATAAATAACATTGGGAGGTGATACTACCTCGTTATCTTTTGGAGTATTACAACCTATAATCCCCAAGCAAAAAATTAGAATACTTACATTTTTCATAAATAGATGAATTAAGAAATTACTTTTTACCTTCAAAAGATCTTAAAGGAAAGTACTTTTTAAAATTATTAATGTATAACTGCTCATCCCCATTTACAAAAGGAATGATATAAAAAGTATAAGAATGAACCTTGCCACTCTTTAATTGATATTGTTCTTGAGGCTTGGAATACCAGCTATCATCACCACCTAATCCTCTTTGACCTAAATCAATATTTAATTGTACCAAATCTCTTTCTACAATATCTATAGTATGCCCTTGCCTTTCTATTTTTGGCATCCCATCTCTTTTATTAATCTTTTCCTCCGTTTTAGTTTTATTATAACCGGATAGATTTGATGCATCAAAATCTTCATTCAACATATGTAGTGCGCTAAAACTTAGGTTTTTAGGGTTATTTATACTGGCAACAACCTGTACACCAATATTATCTGAATTGCCCAAAGTAAGCCATCTCACATCTGTCTTATAACCATTCTCTTGAGGTCTGATATATGGCACATATTGCTCGCTTACGGTCGATTTGTAATGGTCAACAAAGGTCGAAGCATTTCTATCAATATAATTTTCCCAGGGACCCCGACCATAATATCTTAAGAGGTTCATTTCTTTCGGAAGTTGAAGTTTCATTCCTATTCTAGGTATATCTCCCTTATAACTTGTTTTGTTTAACTTATTATTTATTTTGAGAACACCGTTTTTAAACAGACTGTATATAGAGGTAAATGTAGTATTGACTCCTGGCAAAGTGTATACAATAGTGATTTCAAGAGGATCACCATCTTTTATTGTAAAAGAACTTACTTTATAATTGGTTGAAGCTTCTTTCCATAAAATATTATTCTGGAACATCTTATTACCAAAATCATTATCTGTAAGTGCTCTCCAAAAATTTAATTGTGGTCCTTTTCCATATTTTATAATCTCATTTTCTTGGTATGTATAAGATACTATTTGCCCTTTTCTTTTATCAAAGACTACAGT
Organism: Aquimarina sediminis; assembly: GCF_002895435.1. Lineage (GTDB taxonomy): Bacteria > Bacteroidota > Bacteroidia > Flavobacteriales > Flavobacteriaceae > Aquimarina > Aquimarina sediminis. The sequence continues at coordinate 540,524 of NZ_POYJ01000002.1, read as the reverse complement.
TACATGATCATTAGAAATTGTAATCATATTTTGATCCTCATTCTCTAATTTTAACGTACCTCCTTCTTTGCCTTTTTGTACGTTAGGTTTCCATTTAATTTTTGAGTCCAGGCGTATTTGTTCATGAGCTACTTCAAAATCCTTTTTAAGTATTCCCCATTCTTTTTTTGTTAGCGCTTTTATTTCTAAAAAATACTCTGTGTTTGGTCTAGATGCGATTTCATCTAGAGGAACTCTAATTAGTTTACTGGTATGAGGTACTACATCGAGGCCATCAATTTTTAGTTCTTTAATTACTTTCCCTTCTGCCTTAATAAATACTGTAAAGTAAAATTGGTTTAGATTTGTAAAATCGTATAGGTTCTCGATCAGAATTCTTTGTTCGTTATACTTATTAATTCCTTTACTTTTAAAATTAATAAATTCATGTGCCTTTTTTACTTCGTACAATGCGGGCTGTGGTGTTCGATCTGGAAATACAATACCATTATTCAAAAAAGTATTATCAGAAGGCATATTTGTTCCATAATCTCCACCGTAGGCATAATAGGTTTCATTTTTTTCATTTGTTTTCCAAATAGACTGATCTACCCAATCCCAGATAAAACCTCCTTGTAGATTATCATATTTTTCTATAATATCCCAATAATCCTGAAAATTACCTGTACTGTTCCCCATAGCGTGCGCGTACTCACTTGGTATAAAAGGTTTATCTGTTTTACTTTCTCCAATCTTTTGAAAGGTAGCAGGAGAAGGATATTGCGGTACAATGATATCGGTATTCCAATCCATATCGAATAATGAACCATCTCTACTTTTATAAGTACGCTCGTATTGTACGGGACGCTTGGATTTATCAAGCTCTTTTATTGCTTTATACCCTGCATAAAAATTGGTGCCGTTACCAGCTTCATTCCCCATAGACCAGATAATCACCGATGGGTGATTTTTGTCTCGTTTTACCATTCTGGTCATTCTATCCACATGTGCCTTTTCCCAGGCTTTATTTTTGGCTAAAGAATGTTCTCCATAATACATTCCATGAGACTCTATATTAGCCTCATCTACAACATAAATACCATATCTATCACATAAATCATAAAACATCTCTGGTTGTGGGTAATGACTTAGTCGTACTGCATTAATATTGTTCTCTTTCCAAAGCTTTATGTCTTTAACAATCTGTTCTTTATCAACAACATGTCCAGTTTTTGGGTTATGTTCTTGTGTATTTACTCCTTTTAAAGTAATATGTTGATTATTCAAGAGTAATAATCCATTTTTAATTTCTATAGTCCTAAAACCAATTACATTTGATGTCACTTCAAGGGTTTTCTTTTTTTCTTTGGTAGTAACAATAAATGTATAAAGGTTTGGATGTTCTGCAGACCATAGATTAGCACTTTTTATATGGTCACTAAAATTGATTGTTGCTGTTTGGTTTTTATTAATTTTCAACTCTTTTTTCCCAGAACTAACTATTTTTTGATCTTTATCCAGTAATTGATACAACAACTGTATCTCTCTTCTTTTTGAAGTATGATTTTGAAGGAGAACGGTAGCATCCAGCACTCCATTTTTATAGGTGTCATCTAATAAAGATGTAATTTCTATATCTTTAATACGGATTTTGGGTTGCGCATACAGATATACACCTCTTTCAATCCCGCTGATTCTCCAAAAATCTTGACACTCTAGATAGGAACCATCTGTCCACCTAAAAATTTGAATAGCAATATCATTTTTACCATTTTTTACATACTTGGTAACGTCAAATTCTGCTGGTAATTTGCTTCCTTGCGAATACCCCACATAATGCCCGTTAATCCAGACAAAGCCACCTGATTTCATAGCTCCGATATGTAAAAAAACTTCTTTATTCTTCCAGGAAGGATTGATGCTAAAACTTCGTTTATAAGAACCTACAGGATTGTAATCATGAGGTATCTTGCCTGGGTTTTTAGGATATCTTCCATCTATAAATTCCATTTCTTTGGATACTGGTGCCTTAAAATCTGAAAATTCATATTGATGATTTACATAGATAGGAATTCCAAAACCTTCTATTTCCCAGTTTGCCGGAACCTTAATAGTACTCCAATTATTAACATCGAAGGTCGGATTAAAAAAAGACGATGGTCTATTTGCCGGGGTTTTTACCCATTTAAATTTCCAAAGGCCATTTAACGAAAGATAGTTCTCTGAGTTAATATATTCATTTTTTCTAGCCTCTTCAACAGTCGAAAATGTATAAAAAGTAGCATGAGCATCTTCCTTATTCTCCGCAATTATATTTGGGTTTTCGATATAATTATAAATATCCTTGAGCGGCTTGTTTTGAGCAAAAAAAACCCAGCTAAAACAAATGAATAAAGTACTAAGGTGTAGTTTTTTTTTCATGACCAATAATTTTATTGTTTTTCGTAATAAATCTTAGATGTATAGTAACCCAATAAACTGTATTGGCGTATGGTAGTTAAGAAATGATATGTCAATAAGGATGTTTTTTTGTTTTCCGGAATATCTGCTATATCCAAATCCAGTTGTTCAAATAAAAGTTTTTGGTCCTCTTGGGAAATTGAAAAATAGCTATCCAACAGTTCCTGGTATTCCTTTCTGGAGCCATTCATCGAATTTTGATCAAACCGAGATTGAAATGCTTTTTCAAATTGCTGACCTCCTAAATTAAAAAGCTCTTTTTTCTTTTTTTCTACGGTATGGTAAATCATTTTATCAATAAACTGTACTAAATCAAGTTCATTTCTATCCTGTTCATCCAAAACAGGAATGATAATATCGCTTAAATGTGTAATAACATATTCTTGTTGCGAGGTAAGAAATAAGGTTTTACTACTTTTGTTTTCAGAATTACAAGAAGACAAAATATTTAATATAGTAGGAGTAGAGATTGTAAGCCCCAGCCCTAAAGCGATGTTTTTTATAGCCTGTCTTCTTTCCATAAATTACAATTTTCCTTTTTTTAACTGTTCTACAGCATGGTTAACTGCCCTTGCGGTTAAAGCCATATATGTTAATGATGGATTTTGATTACCTGAGGAGGTCATACATGAGCCATCTGTAACATAAACATTAGGAACCGAGTGTATTTGATTATATTTATTTAACACAGAAGTTTTTGGATCTCGCCCCATACGTGCAGTACCCATTTCATGAATAGCATGCCCGGGAACCAAAAAAGAATCAAACCCTTTTACATCGGTAAACCCACATTTGGTAAGCATTTTTATAGCCTGTTCCTGCATATCTTTACGCATTAATTTTTCATTTTCCTTAAATTCACAATCAAAAGTCACCGTTGGTAATCCCCAGGAATCTTTTTTGCTATAATCCAATACCATTTTATTTTCGTGATAAGGTAAACACTCTCCAAAACCGGTAATCCCTATTTGCCAGGAACCTTGCTTTGTTAGTTTTTCTTTTAAAGGCTCTCCATAGCTTAATTCTTGGATTGCTCTTCTCCAATCACTCCTTCGAGCTGCTCCTTGAAAGGAATATCCTCGTAAAAACTTTTGTTGAGACCGATTATCCGATAAGTTTCTAAATCTGGGAATATGAAAACTAGCTGGACGATTATTTACATATGGTACATCTTTGAATCCATTATAAGTACCAGAAGCCCCTACTCTAAAATGATGATCCATTAAATTATGCCCTAGCTCACCACTATCATTTCCCAATCCATTAGGGAATCTTTTGGAAGTAGACTGCAATAAAATACTGGTAGTTGGAATAGTGGATGCACAACAAAAAATAATCTTTGCCGAAAACTCTATCTTTTCTTTTGTAAGCGCATCTATTACTATAACTCCAGTCGCCTTTTTTAAAGTATCGCCATAGACAATTTGATACACAATTGAATTAGCCCGTAACACCATATTTCCTGTTCTTTCTGCAGCAGGTAACGTAGCTGCATTACTACTAAAATAACCGCCATGAGGGCATCCTCTCATACATTTATTTCTATACGTACAATTGGCTCTACCCAAATGCGTTTCATCACCAGTCAAATTAGCAAACCTTCCCATAGTTAAACACCTATCGGGATAATGTAGTTTTATTTGTTCTTTGAACTTTTGTTCTACCACATTCAAGGGAAAAGGAGGAGAAAAATAACCATCTGGCAACTGCGGAAGTCCCAAAGACTCACCACTCACACCTATAAATTTTTCGACCTTAGTATACCAGGGAGAGATATCTTTATATCGAATAGGCCAATCTACACCAATGTCTTCTTTTTTATTGGCTTCAAAATCCAGGTCACTCATTCTTAAGGTTTGTCTTCCCCAAGTAATGGATCTACCACCAACATGATACCCTCTTATCCAATCAAAGCGTTTTGTTTCATTATAGGGATGCTTCAGGTCATTTACAAACCAGTGTTTGGTATCTTCCCTTGTTACAAAACCTGTTCTAGCTTGTTTATATTGTTTTCTTTGATCAGAAAGACTTGGTCTCCTTCTAAACTCAAAGTCCCACAGCTCCTTATTAGCAGTATTATAATCTTCATTATGCTTAACCTCCTTACCTCTTTCAAGCACTAAGGTTTTTAAACCTTTTTCGCAGAGTTCTTTTGCAGCCCAACCACCAGAAATTCCAGTACCGATTACAATTGCATCATATATGTTTTCATCTTTTATTATCACTATTTATTATTTTCTAAACTATCTTTTTCTTACTCTCAATAGATAATGGTTTAACTTCAATTATGTAGAAATATAGCACTAATGGTGTTACCCAATTTGAGCCTCGTTCGATAAAAGTCCAAATTGATTCTCCAGAAATAGGGCGAATTAGTGCAGTAGAAAACGCCCAAACAAAAGCCCAAAGTATTACATACTTATTGGGTTTTATTAAGATTATCAGAGCAACTATTACATCCAAGCATCCAATAATCGTTAACAATTTTAAAGAGACATTCCTAGACATCCCAATAGCTTCAATATAAGGAATCCAATGAGGGTTTTTACCGATCGATAAAATACCATGTCCTAAAAAGGTTAGAAATACACCAAGCCTTAATAACCATTCTATGTTTTTTATCTTACTCATCAAATTCGACAATTAAAGTTTCTTTTTGATTTGGTTTTAATTTTTCAAATACTTTTGTCTCCAAAGGATCACCAATATTTTTACCAATTTTAAGGGTATAGGTATGATTTTTATTAAACACTTTGGGTAAAAATGTACTTCCATTAATACGAAGGGTATATACTATCTCGTTTGTTACCTCATTTGTTATTTGTATAACCGGATTCGTTATACCTTTCACTTGTATTTCTGGTAAATATGTATTAGTTTTTTTTCCATAGTTATCTTCTTGCTTTATCTTAATTGGCCATCCTTCATATTGCTGGCTATCTCCTTTTAGAATATCTGCTCCTCTTGGCCAGCATTCCATGGTTATTTCTCTCTCTTTTTTATGTAATCGTACAATTCCATATCCAGAAGCTCTATCATATATTTTTGCAGGAGTTTTTCCCGTATACAAAGGATTCGACACTGCATAAACAGTCATTTTGTTTCCGAAACCATCTTCAAAATCTCCAGTGTATTTCGGTTTTTGAGAATTTTCTTTTTCCATTCCTTTTGAAGGGTACCATCTTCTTGGCCAGTGATTTGTAATAGATGGAACACAAAAAGCATATCCTCCATCGTTCCATTGTTTTGTACCATATTGAATAGTAGAACCAAGGTGCTGATCGCCTGCCAAATGAAAAACAAATCCTTTTCTAATAGTTTCTATAGCCTTGTTTCTCCCGGTTTGCGGCCACCCATTAGAATCAAAATCTGATACGGGTTTGTCATTTGGTGGGTAATCTCCCTTTTTCATAATTCTTAATTTGGGTACAACAACATCAGACAATGCTTCTTCGGGTAACGTAGCTACATTAGAAAAAATAGTTTGCGATAGTAGTACTTTCATTTGAGTATTATATCTCCAATCAGAAGTCCAATTTTTTAAGAACAATATTTGTCTATCTCCCAAAAGTTTAGCTTCTGCAACATCTGCTTCAGTTTTTACATCAAAACTGTTATTCTGTACCCAGCCATTCCAGATATCTGCTTTTCCCAGAAGCTCTTTTGGAGCTGATTTGAATTTTCTGTCTTCTAGAATAGCAAAACTAATTCCTCCATAAAACATATCAGTATAATATGTCTTGATACCCTGTTCTACAGGAGTTGGATCATAAGGATCAGGCAAATGACTCGTTTGTGTTCTTTGAACCATATTTACCCATCTCGGAGGCATTTTATACCCTCCTGCATCTTGAGCTTTAGCTCCAAAACCATATTCTCTAGGAGTAGGTTTGCCATTGTTTCCCCATATATTTCCATGATAAACATCGTGATCATCGGTAATACTTATGGTCGGTCTATCTTTCATCAAATCTCTATAGCTCCATCCATACATATACCATTTTCTTAGATAATCAAGACTTGCTTTATCTAGTGGGGATCTTTGTATTCCATAACCTCCACTAGGTTCATATATTTGATCTCCAGAAAAAAACAATATATCTGGGTCTTGTTTTTTAACATTATCAGTTATTTCAGTATGCGGAAAACCTAAGTGATCATTTCCTGTAAATGCTGCTATTATAAATTCATCTTTATCAAGCGGCTCTTTTCGTATAACTCCTTCCCTATAAAATTCTTCTTTTTTATTTTTCCCATTATCTATTTTATAAGCCAATCTATACGATATGTCTTTACTATTATCCCATTTCTTGATTTTGAATACTGAGGTTCGGGAATCTTGATCAATTTTGCAACTTTTAATGGTTTTCCAATTACTACCTTCCTTGATCTGCAAATGAACTTTTTCTTTATTACTTAGACTAACTGGTGCCATTTGAGCAGTTAACTTTAAAGTTCCTTGACTTAATGTATATTGTGAAAACATTATAGGACCAAATGTGTTCTCTTTATATGTTTTTAATTTGGATCCTGAAATTCGCCAGTCTTTAAAGGCAACACTTTTATGTTCTGGATTGGTTTGATTTTCATAGTTGCTTATTAATACCAAATCACCTATTAAGCTTTTAGGGTCAATATTTTTTTTGATTATTTGATGTACTGGAGTAGTGGATTCAATATCTAATACTGATAATATTATTGTATATGATTCATCTTTGTATTTAACTTCTACATTTAATGTTAATTCCTTTTTCAATTGCTCTTTAAGCATTTTGTTTTCCTCACCATTTTCTGGAATGGTTCCAATAAACAACTTTCCATCGGTAGTAATTCCTATGTTTAATCCTTTTCCAAAAATAGCGTCATCCCTATAATCATTAAACTCTCCTTTAGAACCTAAACCAAAACCTATCCAATTTTTGTTTCCATCAGTATTGAAGTTAAACAACTTAAAGGTTACGCTCATTTCTAAATTTCCATGTATAGAATCTATTTTTTGTGTTAAAACATGAACATTTCTATTTTTCTTACTTACTAAACATTCTAATTTTCCATTAAAAATTTGCCAATCTTGTATGGGATTAGACCAATATTGCGGACCTATCCAAGTACGTTGGTAAGAAGAAGTAAAATCACTCCTAAAAACAGTATCGACTTCTTTTTCTTTACAATTATACAAAGTCATAACAACTACCGAAAAAAGGAATATCATAAAGCCTCTTCTAACTGTCTTAACTTTGAAATGTGTTTTTTTATCTATAATCATATAAAATCGCATTTGAGTGTGTTTTTTACCTTTTATACTAATATTCTTGTATCTTCTTGTTCTATATTAATTCTGATTCAATTTTATTAAATTATAGGCTAGCTAATAAATAGTTAATCAACCATTTTTGCATAATTAATGCCTAGCAAATCCCAATATTTCTGAAGTCGATTTAGCCCGATCTTAAAACTATCAAAATCTTTGTTTTTCATAGTCGTCCATCCAACTTCTGCATAAGCTGCAATTCTTGGAAATGTTTGATACTCTATATCAGCATTTGTAGGTGTCCATTCACTCCACATTTGACAGCCCAACCCATATATATTTTTATAATACTTTTCTTCCAAATCTTTGGGAATAGGATTAAAATCATAAGCCTTTTTTAAACCAATAGTTTTATAATTATAATCCAAGTAAGTGCTACTATGAATTGAATTAACAACTCCATAACCGTTTTTAACGGCCTGTGTCATTAAGTCAATATTTCCTTTCCAAAAATGAACAACCACGTTTCTAGCCAATTCTGTTTCTGCTTCTTTATCATTCTTTTTTTCTTCAAAATCTTTATGTACGTTAATCCCCATAATTTCGTTCCACCCCATCATTCTTCTTCCTTTTTGCTGCATAAATTTTGAAATCTCATTGGTAAAATTTACTTGCAAATCTGCAGCGGTATTCATTCCTTTTTCTTTCATATACTGTTGTACATGTTCTGATTCTTCCCATACTTTATAACCAACCTCATCTCCTCCAATATGAATAACTTCTGAAGGGAACAGTTCGAACATCTCTGTAAGGACGTCCTTTATAAATTGGATGACCTCTGGCTTGGTGACATCATAATTATCATAATGTCTTCCAAATGTGACTGGTACCTCAATCTCTTTACCAGCCGTGCCTAACCAGGTATAAGCAGCAATGGCAGCACTCGAATGCCCAGGCATTTCAAATTCAGGAACAATCGTTATATGTCGTTCTTTGGCATAAGCTACTATGTTTTTAATTTGCTCTTGTGTATAAAACCCACTATGCGGTTCTCCAGATGTTTTTCCACTTTTCCATGTGCCGATTTCTGTATCTTTTCTTTTTGACCCGATTTCTGTAAGCTTAGGGTATTTTTTTATTTCTAAACGCCACCCTGCATCATCGATTAAATGCCAATGAAACACATTCATTTTAAGAAGTGCCATTTGATCCAGAATACGTTTTACAAACTCCTCACCATGAAAATAACGTGATTCGTCCAACATATAAGCCCTCCATCTAAATCGTGGTTGATCCTTAATGATTAAACTTGGGATCTCCCATTTTGCATCAGTATTTTCTTGAAGTATAATTAATTGTAATAATGACTGAATACCATAAAAATATCCTGACTCATCACTAGCTTTAATTGTAATTTTTTTTGGATTAATATATAATTCATATGCTCCAGGCTGCAACCCTTCTATTTTTGAAAATTGTATTACTGATTTTTTGTGTACCTTATTAACTTCTAGTGTAAATCCAGTAGTGGCACTTAACATCTTTATTAGATAGTTTGCACTGTTTTTTTGTTCATCATCATCAATAGAAATTGTAGTTTTTGAAGAAATTTTGAACGAACTCTCTTCTAAAACCATCATATTTGGTTTTGGGAGTATAGAAACTTCTGAAGCCTTAAATGTTCTTTCTCTTTCCGTACAACTGCCTAAAATCAATAAAACAATGATTGTAAAAAAGCTGTATGGTTTTGTAATGTTAGATAAAATTGATTCCATTTTATGTAAAGTATATATAGATTCCTAAAACAATGACACAAATACCTATCCCCACTTTATACAGATGTTTCCAGGGAACGATATTGACTTGTTGAGTATACGATTGAACGTAAGCTTCTTTTCTGGGCCAAATTTTCCCAATAATTAGCATTATCAGTACATTAAACACAAATAAGATTGCCATTACATGCAAGAAATGGGGATAGTTATCTGAACCAATAACGTATGGTTTTATTATAAACTGACTTATAACATATAATACTGATCCTGATATTATTCCAGCCTTGGCTGCAATTGCTGGCACATATTTTGTCAAATAACCGACTAGAATAATAGTTAAAATCGGAATACTATAAATCCCATTAGCTTCTTGCAAATATCCAAATAATCCCTCTGAGGCATATGCCAATAATGGTGCTACGCACATTGAAACAATTGCTAGAATAATACCAAATTGCTTTCCAATTTTTACGACTTGTCTTTCACTTGCGTCCTTATTAAAATGTGATTTATAAATATCTATACCGAATAAGGTTACCGAACTATTTAATGCAGAATTAAATGAACTTAAAATCGCTCCAAACAACACAGCGGCAAAAAAACCAACCCATGCTTTGGGCAGTACTTTTGAAACCAACATAGGGTATGCTTCATCAGGATTCTCTAACTGACCACCAAACATATGATACGCTATAATCCCTGGTAACACTACTATTAGTGGTCCCAATATTTTGATAAACGATGCCAAAAGCAATCCTTTTTGACCTTCTTTTAAGTTTTTAGCACCTAATGCTCGTTGAATAATGGCTTGATTAGTGCCCCAATAAAACAATTGTACTAGCATCATCCCGGTAAAAATAGTTTCAATAGGTACAGAGGATTTAGGACCTCCTAATGCTTTGAATTTCTCAGGATTTTCAGTCATTAGTGTCGATATTCCTTCAAATACACTTCCATCGCCAACAGCCATTAATCCAAAAAAAGGAATGAGCATACCTCCAATTAGTAAACCAATTGCATTTATAGTATCTGAAACTGCTACAGCTTTTAACCCTCCAAAAATTGCATAAACAGAACCAATACTACCAATTGACCACACCGTAATCCATAAGGCTTCATTTTTGGAAACATTCAATAACTCTGCTACATTGAACATATTACTAATTGCCAATGCACCCGAGTATAATACTATAGGTAATAACACGACGGCATAGCCGCTTAAAAACAAACCTGATGTTATTGTTTTGGTGGTTTTGTCATAACGCTTTTCTAAAAATTGAGGTACTGTTGTTATCCCTCCTTTTAGATATCGAGGAAGTAGGAAAATTGCCGTTACAACCATTGCAATCGCGGCCAATGTTTCCCAAGCCATCACCAAGATACCATCTTTAAAAGCAGCACCATTAAGCCCTACAATTTGCTCTGTCGAAAGGTTCGTTAAAAGTAATGAACCTGCAATAACAATACCTGTTAAGCTCCTTCCTCCTAAAAAATACCCATCAGAAGTAGATTCACTTGTTTTCCTAGATTTATAATAAGAAATTACTGCTACTAAAATGGTAAATATTAAAAACGTTATAAACTGCATCATAAATATTTGATTAGACTAAACATTAGTTATTTTTGGAAAGGGCTATTTTCCAACTTATATTATATTTTTCTCCTGGGACTAGAGATTTAAAACCAACCTTATTATTAAAACTATCTGCAGGTGCTGTCATAAGCTCAATGGCTATACAATCTTTACTATCTGCCGGTGTATACACTTGCAAATAATTTTCCTGAGAAGAAGAACTAATATTTAAAGTATAATCTGGTGTTATAAACCTTACACTATTATTTTTAAGCCTATAACAATCATCTAGTTTTAGATCTTTTATTTGAATTTGTGATTTTAGAGCATTGTTTTGGAACTTTACGGGTATCATCTCATTGTCGAAAACTATTTCTCGATCACTTTCAATTTCCAAATAACTATTATACAAACTACTACTGAAAAAAAAAGGGTGCCAACCTAAGCTAAAAGGAAAAGAATATTCATCCTTATTTCTAATAGTGACATAAGTAATTACAGATTCATGGGTAAACTTATATGTCATTAATAATGAATAGTTATAAGGGAATCCCTTGTTTTTTTTATCTTCAATATGTTCGAGATTTACTGTCACTAATTCTTCTGATAATTCATAATCTACTAAATCAAATTCTTTGTTATAAACAAATCCGTGCAGAGCTGTGTTATTTTCTTTATCCATCTCGAGCTGGTAGGATTCTAACTCAAAATCATATTGCCCATTTCTTATCCTCCCGGTAAAGGGAAATAGAATAGCCGAAGCATAAGGTTTTTCTTTGTTAAAAGGTTCAAATTCTTTAATAATTTGATTTTCATGGAGTGTCAGTTTTTGTAGGCTTCCTCCAAATCTTAAGCAAATTTTAGCAAAAAAACTCGTTGTCGAATTACTCAACTCTAAGTAATTTTGATCCTTATTATCTATATGGTTTAGTATGTACAAGGTGTTTCTGGGTTTTTGTTTTTGGGAATACCAAAAACCATTTTACTTCTTATTTATTAATTTGTATAACAATTATATAAAATCCGTCAAATGATTATAAAGAACTCCTAATAATTAAAGAGTTTGGGTTTTCTATTCTACTGTGTTCTTTATTAAAAATCATTTGAGCCAATTGAGCTCCCATATACTTAAAATCAGTAGTAATGGTTGTTATTCCACCTTCTACAACTTCTTTTAATAAAGTGTCATTATAGGCTATGATACCGATATCCTTTCCTATTACCAATTTTTCTTTCTTAGCTTTTTGAATTATCTCAATTAGATTTCGATCATCTGGTATTATATAAACATCTCCTTTTTGTGGTGCTATACTTTCTAATGAATCTACTACTTCATTATCAACATTTGACACTTTACAAAATTTATTGAACCCTACAAGCATCCCTTCAGGCTGCTTATCATCTTGAAATAAGAGAATCAAACATTCGTACTGTTTAATGCGATTTATGCTTTTGATTAGATTATTAAAAATATCTTTTTCGAAATTTTGAAAAATTGTTTGATACTCTAATAATTCTTCATTTGTTTGATCCAAAATATATACTTTTTCACTAGGTAGTTTTTCAATAACAGTTTTAGTATTTTTTAAATTAGCCGGCATAATTACATAACTATTGTAGTTACCTATATTATCATAAATAAGCTTACTAAACACATCATAATTAAAGTGATGGAAATAAATATCTACCTGCACATTATCTGGTAATTTGTTTAAAAAAGAATTGTATAAATCTTCTTTAAAAACATTTAATTCGTCAAACAGCAAAAATACCTTGTGAATAGTATCAATATTTTCACTTTTCAAATAATAGCCCTTACCAGGTATTGATTGTACAATCCCTCTGGTTTTTAATTCACTATAAGCCATTAAAACGGTATCTCTAGAAACCGAAAATTTATTTTTGATACTATTGATAGATGGTAATTTATCTCCTTTTTTTAAAACTCCATCTAGCAAACCTTTTTCAATAGACAAAACTATTTGTTTGTATTTAGCTAAACCTAAATTTTCTTCTATACTAATTAATTTCATATAGCAAAGATAAAAATATAATTAAAACAAAAAAACTGGTAGGGAGTAGTTGGTTTTAAATATTAAGTTACTATATATTGCGGCATGTTAAAAATTATGATATTAATAAAAAGAGAGGTGTTTTTTTACAGATATCATTATTTAAATGACAAAAAACAAGATATAACACAAGTTTATCTGTTGAATTCAAACTAATTACTTTAAGTATGGAAAAATTATGTATTAAAACATTACTCGTCTTTACACTGTTTGCCGTCTGCTCAATCCAAGCTCAACAAAAAACAGTGACGGGTACTGTTTCGGAAGCCGAAAATCAGATTCCGATTATTGGGGCAGAAATAGTTGTAAAAAACACCACTATTGGTACAACAACTGATTTTGACGGAAATTTTAGTATCGAAACTCAAGAAGGCGATATTTTGGTAATCACCTATCTGGGTTATGAAACCCAAGAGATAGTTGTTGGTAAAGAAAAGAAAATAACTGTATTACTCAAAACTGACACTTCTGTATTAGATGAAATTGTCATAGTTGGATATGGCAGTCAAAAGAAAGTGAACCTTACAGGCTCAGTAACTATGATCAAGTCTGACGGTATTGTTAAAAATAGTACCGAAAGTTTAAGTAATGCTCTTTCTGGTAGGTTAGCGGGTGTTACCACCATACAGAGTTCGGGAGAACCTGGAAATGGTAGCTCTTCTATTAATATCCGAGGGATCAGTTCGCTAAATTCAAACTCTCCTCTTGTACTAGTCGATGGTATACCAAGATCTTTAAACAACATAAACACAAATGATGTAGAAAGCATTAGTGTTCTAAAAGACGCTGCTGCTGCTGCGATATATGGAATGAGAGCTGCTAATGGTGTAATTTTAATAACTACAAAAAGAGGTAAAGGTAAAACCAAATTTAATGTAGATATGTATTCAGGCTTTCAAGAGCCAACCAGATTACCTAAATTTTTGGACTCGTACAACTATGCGACATTATTAAATGAAGCAAACTCTAATGACGGGGTAGATCCTGCATATACCAATGAAGATTTGGAAAAATTCAGAGATGGATCTAGTCCTGACACTCATCCTAATACGGATTGGCTTGACGAAACATTGGCAAATAATTCTTTTATGCAATCCATTAACATATCTGCTAATGGGAGTGATGAAAACAACACCATAAGATATTTCACATCGCTAGGTTATTTATACCAAGATGCTCTATACAATAACAATAACTATGATCGCTTTAACTTTAGATCAAACGTTGATGTTGACATTAATAACAATATAAACTTACAAGCAGATTTTGGTGGAGCATTAGAAAACAGAGAACGTACTTCAAGAAGTTCAACAACAATATTTGGAAACTTAATGAGAACTCCACCAACCGAGGTGAATCAATTCTCTAATGGAGGATATTCTATATTTAGCCAGCAACCCGTTATTGATAATGGTGGATATAGTAAAATAGAGGATTTTGAATTTCAGTCTAGAATTGCTCTCAACTTTAAACTTCCTTTTATTGAAGGTCTAAGTTTAACAACTCAAGTAGCTTATGACAGGTCAGCAGGAGGAAATAATGCTAATAGAGATAATTTTAATGGTAGTATTTCGACATTTACTATACCTACCTCTTACACTACTTTTGATCCGGATACAGGAGAATTCTCATTAAGTACTCCTACCGATAGAGATGAAAAAGCCAGTTTATTTGAATCTCGATCCAAAGGATATCAATTAACAACTGAAGCCATTTTAAATTACTCCAAAACTATTAATAAACATGACTTTGGAGCCAAATTAATTTACTCACGTACAGAAACTGAATACGATATCGTAACAAGTAGTATCAATAATATAATTGGTACAAGTGCAGATTTATTTATCGCAGGAGATGCAGATACTCGATCAATTTCTAATGGTAGGTTTGAAACAGCCATACTAGGATACGCAGGTAGGTTCACATATGCTTATGACAATAAATATTTATTTGAATTTAATGGTAGATATGACGGTTCCTATAAATTTAGTAAAGAATCGAGATTTGATTTTTTTCCTTCATTTTCTATGGCATGGAGACTATCTGAAGAAAATTTCCTTGCAGATTCCAAAGCCATTAACAATTTAAAGATCAGAGCTTCTTATGGAGAATTGGGTAGCGATGCCGGTGTAGGTGGTTTTAGGTTTTTAGAATTCTTCGGCTTTGACAATCCTTTTGTAGATAACGGTGATGTATCTCAGTCCATAGCCAGTAATGGTTTAGCCGATCCTTCTACCACCTGGGAAAAAGCAAAAACAGTAAACTTAGGTCTCGAAGCAGGCTTGTGGAACAATTTATTTACCCTCGAAGCCGATGTTTTTTACAAAAGAACATCAGATATACTAACTACCAGGGCATTAACGGTTCCCAGTACTTTTGGTGCAAGCTTACCAAGAGAAAATATTGGAATAGTTGATAATAAAGGTTTCGAAATTATTTTAAACCACAGCAACAATATTAAAAATCTAGACTATTTCGTAAATCTTAATTTTGGTTATGCCAAAAATGAAGTTATAGACATTGCAGAAGTTGAAGATGTAGATCCTTTAAGAAGACTAACAGGGAGGTCTATTATTGATCCAAATCACCCTCGTATTGGTTTTATTGCCCAAGGTCTATTTTTAACTCAGCAAGAAATTGATGACTTAAATGCCAGCGCTCCAGGAGGGGTCTATCAAACTCAAAACCCTCAACCGGGAGATATTCGTTATGCAGATTTAAACGGAGATGGTCTTGTAGATAACGATGATAGAACAGTAATAGGTAGAGGCATTACTCCAGAAATAACCTTTGGTCTTAATCTAGGGTTTAACTACAGACAATTTGATTTTTCAGCATTATTTCAAGGAGCAACAAACTTTGATATGTATCTATCTCAAGAAGCGGCCTGGGCTTTCTTTAATGGTGGAAAAGTATTTGATGATCATTTAGATCGTGCACAAATCGGTACAGATGGTAATGTAATTAATACCAATGCTAGCTACCCTAGACTTACCTTAACCAGTAATGCTGTGAATGAAAGATTATCATCATATTGGATAGTCCCCGGTGATTACGTTCGTTTTAAGAATGTAGAAATAGGGTATTCATTATCTAAAAAAATCACAAGCAAATTAGGGTTAGACAAATTGAGAATTTATTTAAATGGAAGGAATTTAGCGACCTGGTCTAAAATCAAACATTTGGACCCAGAAAACCCACAACAAAGAGGTCGATTCTATCCTCAACAACGTGTCTACAACTTAGGGTTTAACTTACAATTTTAAAAAACTACAATTATGAAAAAAATAACAATTGTTATCATTTCACTTGTCTTTTTGCACACTTCATGTGATAAAGATTCGATAGACCTCGATCCTCGAGGAACCATTTCTTCAGAAATCGTATTTGAAGATCCCGGATTTGCAAAAGCATTTCTTAATGCTGTTTATAATGGTGTCCCCCAAGGATTTGGTGCACCAGGAGGATGGTATATGTTAGATGCGGCAACAGATAATGCTGAAAATTCATATACCTGGCCGAGTTCTAACACGATATTTAATACTGCATCAATTACAGCAAACAACTCTCCATTTAATGGTCTTTGGGATAATGCTTATTTTCAAATAAGAAGATTAAATAATTTTATTAATAACTATGATGATTTACAAGGACAGGATGAGATCAACAATCAGTTAAAAGGTGAAGCACATTTTTTAAGAGGGTATTTTTATTCTTTACTACTAAAAACCTTTGGAGGCGTTCCTATCATCTCTGTCCCACAAGAACTTTCTGATGACTTATCTGTTGAAAGGAACACAAAAGAAGAGACCTTAAATTTCATAGTTTCTGAATTTGACATAGCAGCTAGTTTTTTTGAAAATGCGGCATCCACAAGCTCTACCAGAGGTTCTTGGGATGCTGCTATTGCTATGAAAGGGCGTGTATTATTATATGAAGGTAAATATCCTGAGTCTGCAGCAGCGTCTAAACTAGTATTAGATAATACTTCAAAAACACTTGATAATGATTACGAAAGTGTTTTTGTTAATAATGAAGCTTCTGAAGTAATTTTTGACACACAATTTAGTGATCCCGATAAGACTCATTGGGCAAATTTATTTAACACTCCCAAATCTACCGCTGCCGTAAGTGGATGGGGAGGCACAGGTCCTACACAAAATTTGGTTGATCAATATGAGATGAAAGACACTGGACTATTACCATCTGAAGCAGGATCTGGATATGATGCCAGTAACCCATATGCAGGCAGGGACCCCAGATTCGAAGCATCAATTTTATATGATGGCTCTGAGTGGAAAGGGCTAACATGGGAGTTCAGACCCGGAGGTTCTGCAGGTATAGCAACAAGTGGTGATTTCACAAGAACCGGTTATGGTATGCGAAAAATGATTCAAGAAGATAGAAACCATAATGAAGGAAGTACACAACATTGGATACATGTAAGACTAGCTGAAATATATCTGAACTACGCCGAGGCTTTGATAGAGTCGGGTAACGACCTCCCTCTCGCAGTTGATGCAATAAATACGGTAAGAGCTCGAGTAAATATGCCAGCTATAACTATCGCTAGTCAAAGTGAATTAAGAACCAGAGTAAGACGCGAACGTAGAATTGAACTCGCATTTGAAGAACATCGTTTTTGGGATATTAGAAGGTGGGGCATTGCGGGTAATTCAGAAACATTAACGATATATAGAGTAGATATGGATTCTGACGGAAACCTTATTGGAGATGGAAAAGAGATATGGGAAACCCGAAACTGGGATGATTCTAATCTTCTAATGCCCATTCCACAAGAAGAATTAGATAAAAACCCGAATCTAGAACAAAATCCCGGATATTAATGAGAATTAAGATATAATTTATTTGAGTTAGCCAAAGGAATCCATTTACGTTAAAACGAAATGGATTCCTACCATAAACAGTAATGATATACTACTATGAGAAAATTAAAATTATATGTCCTAATTTTTCTTTCTATTTATGCCTGTAAAAAACAGGAAGAAAGCCTAAACAATAGCAATATCATTCCTGCTGTAAAACCAAAAGAATCATTTACAGTCTTACCTTCAAGCAAAACGGGTATTTTTTTCTTAAATGAACTTAAAGAAAATCTTAACAACAATGGACTTTTTTATGAGTATTACTACAATGGAGGCGGTGTGGCAGTTGCAGATTTTAATAATGATGAATTAGTAGATATTTATTTTGTTCATAGCACTAAAGCTAATGCTCTATATCTTAATATGGGCAATATGAAATTTAAGAATGTAGCGAAAACTGCAAATGCAGGAGGAGGATATGGTTTTGGAACAGGTGTTACTGTTGTTGATATTAACAATGATGGCTTAATGGACATCTATTATTGTAAATCAGGAAAAATAAAAGATCCTGATAAAAGAAGAAATGAGCTACTTATTAACAAAGGTGCAAATGCAAGTGGTGTACCTATTTTCGAAAATCAAGCACAAAAATATGGATTAGATTTCCCAGATTTTACCACTCAAGCCACTTTCTTTGATTATGATAAAGATGGTGACCTGGATATGTTTTTATTAAATCATGGCATAGAAGTATATGATGAAAATAACTTAGAAAATCTTATTTCTCAAAAATCAAGACACAGAGGTAATCGCCTTTATAAAAACGATCACGGAAAATACATTGATGTTACTGATCAAGCCAATATTATACATAACATGATCGGTTATGGATTAGGGGTTACAGTATCAGATCTAAACAATGATAACTGGCCTGATATATATGTAGGAAATGATTTTTCAGAAAAAGACTACTTATATATCAACAATAAAAATGGAACTTTTAGAGAAGCTTCCTTACAAGCATTCGGGCATATGTCCAACTTTTCTATGGGTAATGATATTGCTGATATAAACAATGATGGTCTATTGGATATTATGGCTGTTGACATGATGGCAGAAGACAACTTTTCTCAAAAGACTAGTATGAGCGGAATGCGTCCAAAAAAGTTTTACAAAAACACAAAACTAGGTCTACATCATCAGTATATGTATAACACCTTACAATTAAACAATGGGGTGGATAAAAAAACAAATACTCCTATGTTTTCTGATATAGGACAATTGTCAGGAGTATCGAGTACCGATTGGAGTTGGGCACCACTATTTTTTGACATGAATAATGATGGGTATAAAGATTTATTTATCTCAAACGGAATTAAAGGAGATTTTAGGAATAATGACTTTGTTAATTACAGAAAAGCCAAACAGGCCGAAGTCATAAAAAATAAAAAAATAGACCCCAAAAGTTACATAGGCGACATCTTATCCAAAATGCCAACAAGAAAGAAAAAGAATTACTTCTATTTAAATAATGGTGATTTAACCTTTAAAAAGTTAATCTTAAAGCAAAGCGCAACAAACTCTAATGGAGCAGCTTATGCTGATTTTGATAATGATGGAGCTATTGATATTGTAGTTAATAACTCTGCCGGCATTTCATATATATATCAAAACAATTCAAACCAAAACAATTATTTAAAAGTAAAGCTAGTAGGAAACCATCAAAACATTAATGCATTAGGAGCAAAAGTCATACTTTATACTAAATCATCAAAACAAACTGTAGAAAATCATTTTACCCGTGGTTTTCAATCGGCTATGGCAGATGTTATTCATTTTGGAATTAATAAAGATCTAGTTATAGATAGTATAAAAGTCATCTGGAATGACAATACCAGCCATCTAGTCAAAAATATAAAACCTAACCAAACTATTACGGTTTCTTACAACGACAAGAAGACTTCCCAGAAGAAAAACATTGATACAATTTCGACAGCCTTATTTACTGATATTACAAGCCAATCAGGTATAAATTTCGTACACAAAGAAAACGATTTTGATGATTTTGAAAAAGAAACTTTGTTACCTCACAGAATGTCTCAACTTGGTCCTGCACTTGCAGTAGCAGATGTAAATAGTGATGGATTAGATGATTTTTTTATTGGAGGAGCAAAAGATCACTCGAGCACTTTGTATCTTCAAAATCCTTCAGGCACTTTTTCCAAAAACACTAAAGTATTTGCCTTGGATAAAAAACACGAAGATGTAGGAGCTATTTTTTTTGATGCTGATAATGATGGTGATCAAGATCTATATGTGATTAGTGGTGGTATAGAAAACATGCCTAATGATAAATACTACGCAGACAGATTATACGAAAACAAAGGTCATGGAAATTTTGTAAAAAACCTTACTGCCATACCAAATATCAAATCAAGCGGATTAAGAATTTCTACTTCTGACTATGACAATGACGGGGACATAGACCTGTTTATTGGGGGTAGAATAAAACCTGGAGCTTACGGGCATCTGGTAAATAGCTATCTATTACAAAACAACTCTACCAATGAGAAAATAAACTTTGTAGATGTTACAAAAAAAATAATTCCCGAACTGGTAGAACATACAATGATCACCGCTTCAACATGGGCTGACATAGATAAAGATGGAGATAGTGATTTATTTATTACCAATGAATGGGGATCCATAGAATTGTTTATAAACGATTCTGGAATTTTCAAAAACCAATCCAAAAAGTATGGGCTGTCTGAACATATAGGTTGGTGGAGCTCAATAGAGGTAGATGATATCGATGCCGACGGGGATCTTGATATTATAGCTGGAAATCTAGGTCTAAATTATAAATACAAAGCTAATTTCAACAAACCTTTCTTTATGTACATTAATGATTTTGACAATAATGGCACAAATGATATCGTACTAGGGTATAGTCAAAAAAATCAAGTATATCCTGTGAGAGGAAGAGAATGCACCTCTATCCAAATGCCTTTTGTAAAGAAAAAATTTAAGACCTATAATGATTTTGGATCGGCAAGTATAAATGAAATATACGGTGAAAAGTTAAACGCAGGCATTACATACAAAGCAACCTATTTTGCCTCAGCAATATTAAAAAACGAAGATGGCAAATTTAAGTTTAAACCTTTTGAAAATAGGGCTCAGCTATCTTCTGTCAATAAAATTTTAATCCATGATTTTAATGGTGATCAGAACAGCGATATCTTATTATTAGGCAATCTATATGGTTCAGAAGTCGAAACACCAAGAAATGATGCAAATTATGGCTTCTTCCTTCAGGGTAACTCAAACAAACAATTTGAGTTTATCCCCAATAACAAAATCAATTTATGGGCAGGAGGTGATGTAAAAGATGCTCAACTCATCACCATTGGCAAAACCAAAGCGGTGCTAGTTGCTCGAAACAATGACAAATTATCATTGATAAAAATTAATTCTAAAAAACCACACTAAAGATCTAAATGAGAACAATTACAGTCATAGTACATATACTAACCACAATTATTAATAATACGCTAGAAGAAAGCGACCCAAAAATAATCTTTTAGAACTACAATCATTTTCATCTCACTTTTATCCATTACATAAACAATTTAATTTATCAAAAAATGAACTCAAGAAGAAACTTTATAAAAAAAACAGCCATAGCCAGTGCTGGTATATCTATGATTTCTGGTAGTGCACTTGGTGCTATGACCACTGCCAACGATCCAAAGCTTAGGCTCGCATTTATTGGTGTAGGACTTCGAGGAACAAATCATTTACAAAATAGTTTACTCAGAAAAGACATAGAGGTGACTGCCATATGTGATATTGACCCAAAACGCATAAAAATAGCATTGCAAAAAATTGAAGATGCCGGTTTAAAAAAACCAAAAGTTTTTGGTGATTCAGAGTATGACTATAGAAACCTATTAGAATTAGATGAGGTAGATGCAGTAATTATAGCAACGCCTTGGTTATGGCATACAAAAATGGCTGTAGACTCAATGAAAGCAGGAAAATATACCGGACTAGAGGTCTCGGCAGCCAATACTTTAGAAGAATGCTGGGATCTGGTTAACACCCACGAAACAACAGGATCTCATCTCATGATTCTAGAAAATGTAAATTACCGAAGAGACGTTTTAGCCGTGCTAAATATGGTAAAACAAAATGTGTTTGGAGAACTAGTACATTTTAGATGTGGTTATCAACATGATTTAAGAAAAGTAAAGTTTAATAATGGTTTGCAACCTTATGGTGGGGGTGTCGAATTTGGAGAAAAAGCATTATCCGAAGCCAAATGGAGAACTAACCACTCTGTGCTTAGAAATGGAGATGTCTATCCAACACATGGAGTTGGACCAATTGCTACCCTCTGCGATATCAATAGAGGTAATCGTTTTATATCATTAACTTCTAATGCCACAAAAGCAATAGGGCTTCATAATTATATTGTTAAAAATGGGGGTAAGGAACATCAAAACTCAAAAATAAAATTTAAACAAGGAGATGTAATAACCACGACCATAGAAACCGCAAAAGGTGAAACTATTATTGTAACACACGATTGTAATTTACCCAGACCATATTCATTAGGGTTTAGAGTACAAGGTGCTAATGGTCTTTGGGAGGTTGATGGTAATAGAATTTATATTGAAGGAAAATCTAAGCCTCATAAATGGGATACAGCTGATGAATGGCTCAAAAAATACGATCATCCTTTATGGAAAAAACATGGACAATATGCTACTGGATCTGGGCATGGTGGCATGGATTTTTTTGTTCTCAATGCATTCGTAGAATCAGCAAAACAAAACATTGCACCTCCATTAGATGCCTATGATGCTGCCGCATGGAGTGCAATTACACCACTTTCTGAAGCTTCAATAGAAAACAATGGTGCTCCTCAAGATTTTCCCGATTTTACCAGAGGTCTGTGGATAAAACGCAAACCATACAACTGGAACAAAAACACTTATTAATGAATACTATTTACTAAATAAAACAATATCCTAAACCACTTAAAATACAAACCAAATTCAATTCAATTATCAGGTCTTAAAATCTATTAATATTGAAATTTTATCAATACATTTATTCCAAAAACATCAATATCTTAGATGTTGATTTTCAATACGAAGAAAACAAAATACGACATATACGTCGTGCACAATTTTCTTACGACCGTCATATAATATAACACTGCAATTATAAAGAGTAAATGACCAAATATTTAACTTTACAAATTACCCCGGATAAAGCAGAAGAAATTTTGCTGCGATTATATGGTATTAATGGAAAAGCTTCATCTCTTCCCGGAGAAATTGATTTTAATTTCAGAATAAAAACTGAAAATGGAGATGGGTATATTCTTAAAATATCAAGACCAGATGAAGATATCGATTACCTCAATTACCAGCAACAATTATTAGAATATGTTGCATTAAATGACAAGAATCTTATAGCCCCAAAAATAATACGAGACAAACAAGGTAATATCATATCCGAAATTGTTGATGACACTAATACTCCAAGAAAAATCCGCTTGCTATCATGGGTAAGTGGAAGAATATGGAGTAGTGTAAATCCTCAACTTAATTCTCTAAGACATAGCCTGGGAGAACAATGTGGGTTGTTAACAAATGCTTTGCAGGGATTTGATCATCCAAAGGCTCATCGAATATTTGCTTGGGATATTGCTCAGTCATTATGGACCACAAAACACCTTAATTTATTCAAAGGAGAAGAAAAAAACATTATTCTTTTTTTCCAAGACAAGTTTACATCTATTCAAGATTCATATAGTAAGCTAAGAAAAGCTGTTGTGCATAATGATGCCAATGATAATAATGTTATTGTTTCAGAAGATCTTATTCACCCTAAGGTTCAAGCAGCAATCGATTATGGAGATGCAATATATACTCAGATTATTAATGATCTAGCAGTAACTTGTGCCTACGCCATAATGAATCACAACGATCCGTTAGAAGCATCTTTACCAATCATACAGGGGTATCATTCTACTTTTCCATTAAAAGAAGATGAATTAAAACATCTGTACATCGCTATAGCCATGCGGCTGGTTACTTCTGTAACTAAATCTGCAATTAATAAAATTAACGAACCTGATAATGAATACTTATTAATTAGTGAAAAACCTGCCTGGAAAGTACTTAAAAAATGGGTAGAGATCGATGAAGAATATGCATATTATAGTTTTAGAAATATCTGTAGGTACAGGACACATCCCCATGAAGAAGCTTTCAGGATCTGGGCAAAAAACAATAATTATTCGTTGTCAGAACTATTTCCAACAGTACAAAAACACGATATACAGTTATTAGATCTAAGTATATCCAGTACATGGATAGGGCATCAGGAAGAATTTAATGATTTGGATATATTTCAGTTTAAGATTGATCGTCTTCAAAAAGAAAATCCTAATAAAATTATTGCAGGAGGATACTTAGAACCAAGAGCTTTATACACATCAGATTCATATGACAAAATAGGAAATAATGGACGAGAAAGCAGAACGGTTCATCTAGGAATTGATTTTTGGCTTCCGGCAAGTACACCGGTTCATGCCCTATTAGATGGAGAAGTTGTAACTTCTTTTAATGACACAGGAGATAAAAACTATGGAGGTTTAATTATAGTAAAGCACAAACAAGAATCTATAGAATTTTATACCCTATACGGGCATCTTACAAAGGATAGTATTTTACAAAAACAACCTGGAGAAATTATAAAAAAAGGGGAGTGCATCGGATTCTTGGGAGACCCATCTCAAAACGGTAACTGGGCTCCACATTTACATTTTCAGATCATGCTTTCTACACTAAGCTATACTGTAGACTTTCCTGGAGTAGCATACTATAACCAAATAGAGGTATGGAAAGGATTATGTCCTGATCCAAATCTCTTATTCAAATTAAAAAAATTAAACTCTCAAGAAACGATTACCAATGAAGAACTAATTTCATATAGAAAAAAGCATTTGGGTAAGAGTCTGAGTTTACAATATAAAGTACCCATCAAAATGGTTCGAGGGGCAGGACAATATCTAATCGACCAATACGGCAGAAAATATTTGGACACTGTCAATAATGTTGCTCATGTGGGGCACGAAAATTATAATGTGGTTAGGGCTGGTCAGGAACAAATGGCTCTAATTAATACCAATTCTCGTTATCTACACGATAACATCAATCAATTAACAAAAGAGTTACTGGAAACTCTTCCTTCCGAATTAAATGTAGTTCATTTTGTCAATTCAGGGAGCGAGGCAAATGAATTAGCGATCAGAATGGTTAAAGCTGCCACGGGAGAACGCGATATTATAGCTTCAGAAATCGGTTATCACGGAAACGCCAATATGTGTATTGATATCAGTTCATATAAATTCGATGGTAAAGGAGGGCACGGTGCTCCTGAGCACACTCATGTTTTTCCGCTCCCTGATGCTTATCGAGGAAAATATCGAGGAAAAAACACAGGCGATAAATACGCATTTGAGGTTCAGAAATGTCTTGAAACAATACGCAAAAAAGGCAGGAAAGTAGGAGCCTTTATTGTAGAGCCCATTATAAGCTGTGGTGGTCAGATCGAATTACCCGAAGGTTTCTTGAATAAAGCCTACAAATACACTCGTGCTGAAGGTGGATTATGCATATCTGATGAAGTACAGGTAGGATGTGGAAGAGTAGGAAAAGCTTTTTGGGGATTTCAATTGTATGATGTTATCCCGGATATTGTTACGATTGGAAAACCATTGGGTAATGGTCATCCATTGGCAGCTGTGGTCTGTACACAAGAAGTGGCAGACAAATTTGCTAATGGAATGGAGTACTTTAACACATTTGGAGGCAACCCGGTTTCTTCTGCCATAGGAACCGCTGTTTTAAAGGTAGTAAAGGATAAAAACCTACAACAGCATGCTCTTAAGGTAGGAGAGTTTCTTAAAGAAGAGCTTAAAAGATTGGCTCTAAAATATCCAATTATTGGAGATGTCAGAGGTCAAGGATTATTTCTTGGTTTTGAACTGGTTGACAAAAACACCCAACCTCTACCAGGCTATGCAGATTATTTGGCTAACAGAATTAAAGACTATGGGATATTAATGAGTATAGATGGTCCTGATCATAATGTGTTAAAGATTAAGCCACCGATTATTTTTACAACCGAAAACGCAAAAGAACTTATTTTCTATTTAAACAAAATTTTCAACGAAGATTACATGAAAAATTACTAATTAAAAAAAACATGCTTCTATGTGTATTATTACTACCAAGGACAACACTAATTACCTCTAAATATAACTTATAATATACTCTCCATAAATGATCAATGACTCACTAATCCAAAAAGTAAAATCTACTTTTTTAAAACGGTTCGATGCAGAACCTATATTATCCTTTTCTCCTGGACGAATCAATATCATAGGAGAGCATACGGATTATAACCATGGGTTTGTTTTTCCGGCCGCGATTGATAAAGGTATCGTTTCTGGAATACAAAAAAACAACAAGAATCATTGTACAGCTTATGCCATGGATGCCGATGAAGCATTTGAATTTTCCTTACAAAAGATCAAACCCATCAAAAATGGAGGATGGAAAAATTATGTCCTGGGGGTCATTGCCGAGGTTCTAAAAGAAGGTAGAATCATTTATAATTTTGATTTGGTTTTAGCTGGCAATATCCCTCCTGGATCCGGATTGTCTTCTTCCGCCGCATTAGAAAACAGTATTGTTTTCGGATTAAACGAATTATTTAACCTTGAGTTTACTAAAGAAGAAATGGTGCATGTTTCTCAGAAAGCAGAGCATAATTACGCTGGTGTGCAATGCGGTATTATGGATCAATATAGTAGTATGTTTGGAAAAAAAAATCAAGCGCTACTTTTGGACTGCAGAGATCTTAACGTCACTTATTTTCCTATCAATTTCGAAGGTTATGATATTCTATTAATCAACACCAATGTTAAACATAGTCTTGCTGAAAGTGCTTATAATCAAAGGAGATCTACCTGTGAAACTATTGCTAAACATATGGGCGTATCCACTCTAAGAGAAGCAAGCTATGAAAAATTGCATGCAGTAAAAGAAAAAATTACTAGCGAGGATTATCAAAAAGCTTTATTCGTGCTTGAAGAAAACGACAGGGTTCTTAGGGCATCAAAAGCGCTTACAAATAATGATTTTACAGAGCTGGGAAGATTACTTTTTGAATCCCACAAAGGATTACAAAATCAATATAAAGTAAGTTGTCCTGAACTAGATTTTTTAATCGATCAAGCAAAACAAAACCCCAATATATTAGGAGCCCGAATGATGGGTGGTGGATTTGGAGGTTGCACTATAAATATAATTAAAAAAGGAACAGTTGATGCATTTATCAATACCATCACTCCTTTATACTATGAGCAGTTTAATAAAAATTTAAGTCAATATGAATTACAAATCTCCCAAGGAACATATAAAATCGAATAATATGATAATGAAATATTTGTTTATCCTATGGCTCGTTATAGGCTTAACTAGCTGCAATCAAAAAGTAAACTCAGATGAAAAATCTGATAAGCAGCAAATTATATCCATTCTTAAAGCACAAGAACAATCTTGGTCTAATCATGATTTAGAAGGTTTTATGGAAGGGTATTGGAAATCAGATTCTTTAAAATTTTATGGGAGCAAAGGATTGACCTACGGATGGAATAATACACTGACAAACTATAAGAAAAGATATCCTACTAAAGCGCACACAGGAAAATTATCCTTTGTTATTAACGACATTTCAAGAATTGATAATGAGTCCTATTTTGTAATGGGAGAATATCACTTAAAACGTAGCGCAGGTAATGCAAATGGGGTATTTATGATTATTTTCAAAAAAATAAATGGTAACTGGAAAATTATAGCAGATACATCATGCTAGACATCAATTTACAAGATTATTCTCACAAGCGATACAATCCACTTACAGGAGAATGGGTATTAGTATCTCCCCATAGAGCAAAAAGACCATGGCAAGGACAGGAAGAAGAAATTAGTAAGCAATCTTTACCTACTTATGATAAAAACTGCTATTTGTGTTCAGGAAATACCAGAGCCGGAGGAAAGAAAAATCCTGAATATAAAGATGTTTTCGTTTTTGAAAATGATTTTGCAGCTTTACAAAACGAATCGCCTTCTTTTTCTATTGATGAAGGTTTGTTTAAAGCCAAAAGTGAAACAGGAATCTGCAAAGTAATATGCTTTAGTCCTGATCACTCAAAAAGCTTGTCACAAATGTCCATAAAATCTATTGAAAAAGTGATAAAAAAATGGCAGGTAGAATATGAGAACCTTGGAGCGCATGACAATATTAATTATATACAGATTTTTGAAAATAAAGGTGCAGTTATGGGCTGTAGCAACCCTCATCCTCATGGACAAATCTGGAGTCAATTGAGTTTGCCAAATGAAATCATAAAAAAAGATAACCATCAACGAATATACTTTTCTGAACATAAAAAATCCCTGTTAGAAGATTATATAACTCAGGAATTAGAAAAAAAAGAGCGTATCATATTTCAGAATAAACATTTTATTATACTAGTTCCTTTTTGGGCAGTATGGCCATTTGAAACTATGATTCTCCCTATAAAAAAACAAGCATCAATTATGGAAATGAATCCAGACGAGAGAATCGCATATGCAGAGGCTATTTCTGTATTAACAAAAGCATATGACAAATTATTTGATTGTTCTTTTCCATATTCTAGTGGCATACATCAAGCTCCTACTAATGGAGAACCTTATTATCATTGGCATTGGCATATGAGTTTTTATCCTCCTTTATTGCGAAGCGCTACAGTAAAAAAATTCATGGTTGGATATGAAATGTTTGGCTCTCCTCAACGTGATATAACCGCAGAAAGCGCCGCTAGAACTCTACATAGTTTGATATCTTAATATGGTAGTCTCGCTGTCTTAAAACTGTTTTAGCACCTGTTTATTTTGTATTCCTAAAAATTTTGTCTGCTCTGGAAATACCTATTCTGTACAATCTCCATGAGTCGTCCTAAAATAGGTTGACAAAAAATCGACTTATTTCAGGACGGGACAAAAAAATAAAAAGCTTGTAGGAATCTACAAGCTTTTTTGTCACCAAATCACCAACTTTGGATTTTGGAAACTCCCCAACAATTCTTTTATTCTATTGTAATTCTAAGATTGCTCTTTCTATTACTTCATCTTTTGTTACATCCTCTAAATCAAGTATTACCGGAATATCTGGTTCGACACCATCATCAAGATGTCTTTCTTTGGTATCAATAAATTCACTCGTAGACAAGCTCCAATACCATCCATTTGCTAAATAGCCATCAATTACAGACCCGCTACCTCCTCCTGTTTTTTGCCCAATCGTTTTTATTCTTTCTACTGGATCTATTGAATATAAAAAAGTTGTAGAAGCGCTATACACATTTCTGTCTGTTAGTACCATAACAGGTTTTATATACTCATTGATACTATTGGACGGTTGCAATGTAATATGACTCTTAGCAAAATCATTTGTACCAGGACCGACTTTAAAACGTTCATAGCCATTATAAATCGGTTTATCTATAAAATAGGAAGCAAATTTGGTCGCTAAAGCCGGGTCTCCGCCACCATTGCCACGAAGATCAAAAATAAGACCTTTTGTATTTTTTATATCAGTGAATATTTGTTCAATTTCCTTATCCGAAATCTCAACACTCCACGAAGGAATCCTAATATATCCAACTTTTCTGTCTTGTGGTAGGGTACCCCATATGGCTTTGTTAATTACTCCTTCTCCTTTTAATTGTTTTATTTCTGTGTTAAATACAGTAGCATAATCCGTATATGTTCTATATACACCATAACTAGTCTCTAAAGTAGACTCGTCAATCCCCAATGGATATCCTTCTTGCAGATCAAAAGTCACAAATAAGCTATTTGGATTACCCTGATCTTCGATAAGACTCGAATGACCATCTCGTAAACTTTTGGTAACCTCTCCTACTATTTCAAAAAGTTCTTTATTGCTTGTAGAATTATTGATTCTAGTTCTTAGGCTACTTTTCAACGTCTCTATATCCACATTTTTAAAATCCAGCATAGCATATTTCTCTTCTACCAGAGTTGTATACTCATCAAATATGGCAAGTGCATTAGTTTCTGGATTAGGTTCCATCAAAACCTTTTCACAAGAACTGAACCCGACTAAAAGTATAAACAAACTTGTTTTTAGATATCTCATCATAATGTATTTATAAAAAAGGTTTACTAAATACTTCATCCTTATTTAATACGATTAAAAACATTATATCGTATAGATATGGAATGTGCACCATAAGTTACTGGGTATTTTTTTACTTCAGAGAACTTCCTTAGATGCCATTTATAAGCTATAGAAAATTTATTTGACAGTTGATATCGAATAGTTGTTCTTACTTGAAAATGTCTGGGCATTGTTCTTAGCTCGTAGTACTTAAAAGCAAAATGGTCATCAAATTTGCCGTTCTGATAGTCAAAATCTCCACTTTCCATTACATTTTGAGGTACTGAAAAAGCGAACCCTCTACTTTCTCTGAAATAAGAAGCCAATCCTACATCTAGTCCAAACCTGAATTTTTTATAGTCGTAAACTCCCGAAGCCCATAAAGTGCTTCCTATAATATCATATCCACTATTATTCTGCAGACCATCAAAATCTTTTTTATATAAATCGAGTATATCCCAAGTTGCTCCTACAAATAAATTTCTCTTTACATTATACAGATATTTTGCCCCTACTGTCAAATTATTAGTTCTAGCTGTTCCAACATTATGTTTATCAGCCTTTTCCGAAGTAAACATAGCGTTAAAATTAACTCCCCATATCGCTTTTTGATTCTCTTTTTGGTATCCCATCCCAAATTCTCCTCCAAATCCATTATACCTCACATTAGAGTATTTTACATCCTGAAAAGTCGAAAAGCTACCTCCCATATCTACATAAAAAGAATTGGTATTTTGCGCATGTAGTTGTAGTAAACTTATTGAGCAAAAGAGCAAGACATGATAGATTCTTTTATTCTTTTTTCCCTTATAGAGCATTCTCACTATTGTATCACTCGCTTAAAGATAAAACGTGTGATAAATATTCCTTTCCCATCTTGCTCTCCAGCATCACTTTCTACAGCACTAGTAACAAAAACCAGATCCCATCCTTCTGCCAACATTGATGTAATCTTTGACGAGATTACCGCATCATTTGCTGCTATATTCTGAAAACGAATACCTACCATATTATAAAAATTCAGGAGTTTCGTTTCTTCGAAATCCTTAACTCGAATTTCTTTTCTCTTAGACTTATTACGTGTATTATCTTCTTTTGTCTGTGCAGATGTAAACTCTTTATAGTCTCTTTCTGCGTTTGCAGAAATAATTCTCGAACGTCCCAAACCACTAGGAACTATAGATTCTACACTAGTAATAACTTTTACTTCATATTTCGGAGATGAGCTTTCTGAGGCACCTTGTGCACCCATCAAAAACGATGTTATTACAAATACTGTAAACAGAATTACTTTTTTCATTTTTTATCTTTTATTTATTGTTCTTTACTATTGACAATCCCAAAACCAAATGGTTGCATGAGAGGAAACATTTATTATCTTTTGAGTTATCCAATTTTGTTCTAATTCGATAATTAGCAATGTAAAGCTTATTTTGGTATTTCTACGAATTTCGTTGTCTACAACATGCACAAAATCAGATTTTTAAGCCTCTTTTGGTTTTTTGGATTTTAAAATGATTTATATATGCTACGTTGAGAGTTTAGAAAAATATATTAATGAATTAATTGCTATAAAAATGATTACAATTGTTACAAAAGTGGGAGAGTACCATCTAAAATTGAGCTCAAATCTCAATATTTAAAAAAAACGACCCCCGGGTAACTACTCCTGGGGGTCTGAATTGAAACTTAATTGTATTTAACACAAACTCAACTTATACTAATTATGATAGTTTCAATTTTATTGTTTAAGCGGTTATATTTTATAGATCTAATATAAGAGGAATATTCCAAATCTTTTAACTATTTTTTGATGATAATTAACATTTAACGATGCTATAATATCTTCATAAAATTATTATCATTAATCCACTGAAAGTCAATATTTTTAACGATTTAGACGGTCTTTTTAATATTTTTATTACTATATCCCTATTCCCTTTTATTAAAAAATGACCTTACCCCCATGTATATTGTTTTTTAATACATCAAAACTTGTACCAATGTTAGCTCTATCACTATTTATTTTTTAAAATAATATAAAATTAAAAACCCTCAGGTAACTACTCCTGAGGGTTAAAATTGAAACTAGTTATGCAAATTTTACACAAACTCAACTTACATAAACAAGTACGCTTCAATTATTGTGTTACGGTAATATCAAAAGTTTGGGTAATATCTGTTTCTCCTCCTGCGTTGGCAATATCTCCATTAGCCACTCCACTTGCACTTTTATTAGGTTCATGTCTTAAAGTCACAGTCAAAGTGCCAGTACCTGCACTGGTTGTCGCTACTGTAAATGTCAGTCCCACTGGATTTGTAGAAGTAAAAGATGTTCCATCTTCTTTTTTATAATCAGACTCCTTATCCGTGTATGCCGTTGTTATGTTTAATGCAGAGCTAGCTTCATAGAAGAACTGATGCGCATCAGCTTCAGCTTCGATCTCTTCATTAATAAGTTCTGCAGGACTTTCAGATTCATTAAGTAATACTACTGACCCATTATACGTTGTATTTTCTTTTAAACTTCCTGAAACAGTAACCTCTGGAGAAACTGGTCCATCTGCGCCATCTTCATCAGTAACAATTAGAGTTACTGTTTCTCCTCCTCCTACTAGAGATACTGTCATTTTTGTTATTAGCTCTTCTTCGTTAACTTGTACAGGGGCATCATCATCACTAGAACAAGATGTAAATAAAATTGCTCCGATTGCAAACGTTGATAAAATTTTGATTGTGTTCATTGCTTCTATAATTTAATTTAATAGTTAATTGATAGTCTTAACAAAAAATTTCTACCCAGATCATCTGCAAAATATCGCTGACGGTTTAGGTAATTTCTGTAACTTTTATTTAATATATTATTTATTGTTAATCCTACTTTCAGTTTATTTTTTTCTCCCAGAGAAAACTCCATACTTGTATCTGTATTCAGCAAATGATACGCTGCCGGTGGTGTATTAATCTCTAACAATACATTTTCTTGTTGTTGAGGAGAGAATACTGTTAAATTAGGTGGATATTCATTTTGTTCAAAAAAGTACTGACTTTCAACAGAAATGTTTAATCCAAACCAATCCTCCTTTTTATAGGTAACACTATTATTAAAGTTAGGTGCTGGTATATTAATTAATGGAGTATCGCTTTTATTTTCTTTTCCCTTTACTAGAGAGAAATTATGATCTGTTCTCCAATCCTGATGCCAATTGGCATAAACTTTTGCATCTACTCCTAGTAATCTAACATCGGTTTGTCGATAATCCCAAACAGGAAACGCCCCACGTATCGAAAGCTGAACATCTACTGGTTCGAGTAGGATATAATCATTTATAAAATTGGCGTAGGGTGCAATTTCCCAACCCCATTTATCTGTGTTTTTCTGCAAGTTTATTGATACTTTATGCGAAGTCTCTTGATCAATTCTTAAATCTCCCAGCTCAATTCTGGCAGCAGAATGATGCAAACCATCACTAAATAGCTCTGATGGGTTTGGTGCACGTTGCGCCATGGCATAGTTAAATCGAAACTCATAATCTTCCTTATAGGTATATTGTGCTCCAATAGTACCTGAGATACTATGATAATCAAAAACTGGATTAGTAAGCCATTCTGAATTAAAATCTCCTGTAATAAAATCTGAAAAATCTACATTATATCCTCTTTCAGTCCATCGGGATTTTGAATAAAATTTTTGAGCATCCATACGATTGTAATCGTATCGCACCCCTCCATCCAATATGATATTATTCGTTAAATCATATTCGCCTGTAATAAATACACCTGCATCGTACTTATCATAATCAGGGATCAATCTTCGTACTCCTGTACTTGGATCAGCAAAATTATTCTGATATCTAACCACTCCTCCTATATTCCACAAAAACTCTGAATTAGAATCAAAGGTAAAATCTGAAGTTAATGTATGTGTTTTTAGCTCAAGGTCAATACTTGGTATTTTACTACGTTCTTCTGTTCTTCGAATATCATATTCAAATCGTTGATTATATTGAAAATCATATTGCGTATTCCATTTTCCAAGTTCTTCAAAACGTTTAAAGTATCGTAATCGTCCTAAATGATGTGTTACTTCTTGTCTAGGGTTATTAATTTTATAGGTAAAATCTCTAATAATCGCTGGTTGCTGGCTATTAATAGCACTAATAAGATCATCTACATTACCTATGTGAGATGTTGCCAGTACTCCAATTTCATTATTAAAAAAGGAATAGTACGCATCCCATCCATGAGTAAATTTATTTACACCAAAAGACAAGGACGCTCCTTTTTCAAATACCCCTGTATTGGAGAGAACATAATCTGGTGCTTCTACATCGCCAAAACGTTTTATTGTTCCTTGGGCTTTAAGAAACCACCCGTTTTCATATCCTTTTATAAGTTCTGAAGAGACTGAGCCTCCACGACCATTTACAGCTCCTGAGACAACTGTTTTTCCATATAATGTATCTTTGGCAGGTACTTTATTCGGCTCCATAATAACTACTCCTCCTATTGCATCTCCACCATACTTTAATGCGGATGCTCCCTTTACTACCGTAACGTTTCCGGCTGTATTTATATCTATATTTGGTGCATGCTCATCTCCCCACTCCATATCTTGCATTCGGACACCATTATTCATAATTAATACCCTGCTCCCGCTAAGCCCTTGAATTATAGGCTTTACTATTGTAGACCCAGTATTTAGAGAAGAAACTCCTGTAATATTTTTAAGTGCATCACCCAAAGAAGCACTACTATATTTCTCAAGAATATCAGAGCCTATAGTTTCTTCTTGCGCAGAAGTTGTCTTGGTTTTATTTGCTCCATTAACTTTTACCTCTTCTAATTCATTAAGATGATGCTCTAGATAGAAATCTTTAGAAGAAACCTTTGCCATATCCAGTGTTACTACTTTAGAATTACATTTTTCATGAGATATAGTAAAGGCGTACGTCGTTGGGCATAAACCGTTGATATGATATGTTCCTGTAGCATCTGCCACAATAGTACGATTGTTAAATGTTATTCTAGCGCCTTCTAAGGGTACTCCATCATGAAAATCTATGATTCTGCCAGAAAGTGTATTATCACATTCTTGGGCGGATAAGAAGCTAATCCCGAGAAGAAACACCAAAAACCAGGTGTGTCTTTTCATCTGTAAAAAAATAATAGAGATACTATATAGTATAGAATATACTACAAGTTAATTGTCAATTAAAATTATAGAAAACTAGGCTACAGGAGGTGCCTTGTTTAAAAAAGTGTATGAAGTAGATGAACCAAAATATCGATTCACATAAGTTGTTCTAACAATATCAGCTGGAACCTGCACAACTACAGGAGTTACAACTATATCTTCAGAAGTAAAATCATCATTATGATCTGAAGTAAATTTACAAAGAGAGCAATCGATATCATCGGCATCATGTCCTACAATGTGTAAGTCTGCCAATAGTATGATGCCAAAAAGCACCAAGAATATAGAAGCAAGTATTTGTCTATTAAACTTCATTACGGCAAATAAACGAAAAAAAATGATTGTTTATTACATTTATGGCTTAAGAATGTGTTAAAGACTCACAAAATCTATTGTTTTTTGCAATATTTCACTAAGATGCTTTGGTAATTGCTCTTTATTCCAAGGGTGTTTTACACCAAAAACGTGATCTGCCCCTTTTATTAAAAACAATTCACCTTTTGTACTCCAAGCATATATTTGTTTTCCTTCTTGCACATCTACTGTTGGATCCTCTGTACCATGAATAATCAAATACGGGATCTGATTCTTTTTTACAGCAGTAGCAATGGTTAACCTTTTTTCATTATCAATAAAGGATGTATAAAATTGAAAATAATGTGGCATTTGTTGTTTTGTTCTACCGTTTCCAATGTACATCACCCCATTATTTTTCCAAATTTCCAATGACTCACCTTTCGGAAATCTCTTTTTATAATCAGAGACACTTGCCCAGGTAATCAATTTAGTAATTCTCGAATCCTCGGCAGCTTTAAGTATAGCTATTCCTCCTCCTCTCGAATGCCCAATCAAAGAAATACTAGATGTATCTATTTGATTTTTAAATTCGAAACCAGAAGAAGTAACCCAATTTATGATAATTTCCAGATCATCTAATTCTTTGATATAATTATTATTCCCAAAAGCTTCAAGGTCAGGAAAATCGACAGGTTGTTCTGCATTACCTCCATTATGCGAAAAATTAAACTTTATAAAAAACATTCCCGCATTTGCAAAAGCTTCAGCTACCAAATTCCAAGCTCCCCAATCTTTAAAGCCTTTATATCCATGGCAGAAAATAACAATTGGCTTTTTAGACTTATCATCATTATAAAAAACATCTGCTAAAATGGGTTTTTGATGTTTTCCTTCTATTCGAATATCTCTACTATTTATCATATCTATACTTCCTTTTGTATAAATGGAATTTCAATATTAAAAATTTCCAAAATCAGTTTTTTTAATTCTATAAGATAATTTTCAAACACGGCATTGGTGATCTCATAATTTGCTTTGCCTCTTATCTTCTCTTTTGTTCCAAATTTAAGGTATCCTTCCTGGAGGTTCTTAAATGAAATGATTCCTGCCTGAAAAGGTTCTGAAATTGGGTTTTCATTATGTTGCATATATGCATATGCCAGGACTTGTATCACTTTACTATATTTATACTCACTGGTAATTACATTCCAATCCATGATAACAACATCATTTCTATTTACTCTTCCTGTCTTATAATCTATAATTCTAATTTGTCCATCTAACTCATCAATACGGTCTACTTTCCCTTTGATATGTATAGGAAAATCAAGGTTAGGAATTTGTATTTCTGTCTTCAAATTGCTCTCTATGGATACTATTTTTAATTGGGCTCCTTTTTGTAGTAGTTTTTCTTCTTCTCGTAAAAAATTATAGATATAACGTTTAGCAACTTCAAAGATCAAAAGGTTTTTACCTTGCGTAATATCCATCTTATTATACTCTTCTTTAAACTGATGACGAAGTTCAGTATCAATCCTCTCCCTCATTTCTTTAAGGTGTACAACACTAAGAAATTTTCCTTCGATAGGCTTATAAAATATTTCGAGCGTATTATGGATTACTGTTCCTAGGGTATTTGCTGCTATGGTTTCTTCTACTTCTTCTGTTTCCTTAATACCCAACACATATTTATAATAAAAATCCATTGGGTTTCTTATATAACTTGTCAAAGCAGAAGGGGACAATCCATGGACACCAAGCTCTTTTAGTTTTTGTACTATTTCTTGATTTTTACAAATCTCTAATGGTGTCTTGATCAACTTAGGTACATCTGCTGATACTGTATATTTGGTAATTTTATGATTTGGTCTTTTATCGATGTCCAACTGAAGTAAAAATCTACTTTTTTCGCCTCCACCTACTCCTTCATCTTCTGTGTTGTATAGCAGATATACCTTTTTAGCTCTTTGAATCAACCTATAGAAATGATATGTATATATTGCATCTTTTTCTTTATACGTTGGGAGGTTATAGGCTCTTTTTAAATCATAAGGAATAAAAGAATTCATACTTTTACCTGCTGGTAGAACCCCTTCATTGACAGATGTAATAATTACGGTTTCAAAATCCAGACAACGAGATTCTAACATTCCCATAAGTTGCAAACCACTAAATGGCTCACCAGAAAAATCAAGGGTCTCTGTCATCAAAACATCCTTATACAGCGTATATAAAGCTCCGATTGTATTTAAATATTGATAATTAGTATGCAGGGTAAAAACTTTATTAAATACTAGATGAAAATGGTATATATACTCTAACTCCAATTCATCCTTTTCTTTATCCAAAGTATTTTTAAGTTGTAGTATTATCTTCTTGCATTGATCCAAAGCCGTAGGAACATTTTTCCATGACCCAAACAATAGCTCTAGTGCATCTTTTTCTTTGTCAGAAGCCTGTTCTTGCAATTTATCAAGAGTTACATAGATTATATTTTCTTTGGAAATTGTATTGATTAGATCTGTAGTACTAAACCCAAGCATCCTATATGCCGGCAAGCTATTTAAGATTTCTAATACCGACTTATAATAAAATCCCTTGTGGTTGTAATTTTTATGAAGATTAAACAATTGTTCAAAAAAAGCAGCTATTGGAACTTCTTTAAGAGGCAATCCCATTGTAATATTAAGAGCCTCGACAGTATTTGGAAGTGAATTAAGCAAGGGCTGTAATAAGCTTTCATCTGCAAGCACTAGTGCTGTTTTTTCTATATCAGATTTGGGAATAGATGTAAGTATTTGACTAATTGATTTTGCCTGACCTATGTTTTTAGGTACTCCTATTAGTGAGATGTCTTTTTCTTTAGAAAAATTATCTTGTACCCATTGGAATGGCTTAGTCTTAAAGTACTCCCATTGATTTTTATACATTCTGAGAAATAGTGATGCTTCGTGGTAGGTGTTTTCAACAAAAAAACGATCTGCAT
The DNA here is from genome assembly GCF_002895435.1 of Aquimarina sediminis. Taxonomy (GTDB): domain Bacteria; phylum Bacteroidota; class Bacteroidia; order Flavobacteriales; family Flavobacteriaceae; genus Aquimarina; species Aquimarina sediminis. The sequence continues at coordinate 501,790 of NZ_POYJ01000002.1, read as the reverse complement.
CCCAATATATCTTGGCAATATCAGCCTCTAAAAGTGATTGAAAAATTATTTGTTCAGCATTGTTTAGGGCATTAAACCCAAGCAGTATATGTTTCTTTTTTTCGGTTTTTATATAGGCTTTAATATCTTCTGAAGCTTTTCGATACAATAGCCCTTGATACCCAACCTTTCGTTCGAGAAGTTTATCCTTAAAATTATTGTAATAATCAATAAGGCTTTCCCAAAAGCTAATATAATTTTTGACAAGTTCGGTCTTTTCTTTTTGTAAATACCAGTGATTTAGATCTTGTATCCCCGATAAATATGTAAAAAAGCTTTTGTGGTCTATACAATATCTATCAATTTCATTAAAATCATAAATCAGAGTTTGCGCCCAGTTACCAAAGGTTTCGAAATCTTCTTTTTCTAAATGAGTATGAGTATTTAGGTATGTTTCATAGAATTCAAATAACGTTTGTACATTATCTATTTGCTGAAGCCCTGATAGTTTGGCGATAAACTCTTCTATGCTAATAATAATTGGCGCAAAAAAAGTTTGATCTGTATACATTTCTAAAAGCTCTTTTTTGAGAAAAAGACCAGCTCTTTTACTAGGCACAAGAAAAATCAGATCACTTATTTCTTCTTGGGTATCATGTAGTTCTAGTAATACTTCTTTTAGAAAACTTTTCAAGAGTTAAAATTTTATATCATCAAAAAAATTAAGCTTATGCATTTTTATCAATCACCCTCTACTAGAAAAACAAAACATTTTGATGATTCTTTTTAGACTTTCTAAAAATAAAAAACGTCCCGAAAATTCGGGACGTTTTTATTATTTATTATTGAGATATTCTCCTTAATTACTTCACTAAGTTGATCTCTACTCTTCTGTTTTGTGCTCTACCCGCTCTAGTTTTGTTAGAAGCGATTGGTCTGTCTTCTCCATAACCTACAGCAGATAATCTAAACTGATCGATACCGTTAGAAGTTAAGTAGCTTTTAACTGCATTAGCTCTAGAGTCAGATAATTTCTGGTTATTTGAAGCTTTACCTTGGCTATCAGTATGTCCTTCTATAGTAAACTTAGCAGTAGGATACTCTTTTAAGATAGCAATAATATCTGCAAGTGCTTTGTTAGATTCTTCTTTGATACTAGATCTACCAGAATCAAATAATATAGTCTTAGCATACTCGTTAAGAGTTTTCTGTACTTCTTCAGTTACTTCTGGGCAACCATTGTTTGCAACAGTACCAGCAACATCAGGACAGTTATCATCTTTATCTAATACACCGTCACCATCTTTATCTTGGTAAGGACATCCGTTATTAGCAGCTGGTCCAGCTTCGTTAGGACAACCATCTTTACCATCAGCGATTCCATCACCGTCAGCATCAGGACATCCATTAAGTGCAGGTAATCCAGCTTCAGTAGGACAATCATCTTTAGGATCTGGAACTCCGTCACCGTCAGTATCAGGACATCCGTTAAATTCAGCAAGACCTGCTGTATCAGGACAATCATCTTTAGCATCAGTGATTCCATCACCATCAGTATCAGGACATCCGTTGAATTCCTCTAAACCAGGAACTTCTGGACACTCATCATCTTTGTCATATATTCCGTCTCCGTCAGTATCTTTACCTCCAAAAGCGAAAGTAAGACCTGCAGAGTGTTGGAAGTGAGTTGGGATATAATCACCAGTCTCATAATCTTCAAATACGTGCTTGTAAGTTGTTCCAACGTTAAAAGCTAAGTTTTCAGTTAACCAAACATTGAATCCAAGAGAACCGTTTAATGTTCCAGCTCCTACTTCATCAATCCAAGTATAACCTCCACCTACACCAAGGTAAGGATCAAACCATTTTGTTTTTAATACATTTTTAAGGCTATAACCAATTGTAGCATCAGCAGCATAGTAAGATAGATCATCAGCGTTAACTGGAGTACCATCTGGAAGCTCACCAAGATTTTCTATTTTGTTAACTGACCCAGCAACTGTAAAAGTAAAACCATCTCCTATATATCTCCCAACAGATAATTTAGATACAGATGGAAGTATATTCCAGTGGTCACTAGCATTAAAAAACTCATCGAAAATTTCTCCCTGATTAATAAGGTCTCCCCCAGTAGGAAAGATGTCAACGGCATTAATACCTATAGAAACCGCCCAAGGATTGTTTTCATCTTGTGCATTCGCCGTACTAAGTCCAAGTACTAGTAACGAAGCCACTAAAAATGTGCTAAGATGTTTCATATTCAATAATTTAATTTTTAAGTGTTAATTAGAGCAAATGTAATATGTTAAAAATAACTGTCAAAGATAAATCTAATAAATTTTTCTTAACAGACCAGTAGATATCGTAGCTTTGAAGGGGATTGTCGTTTTTATTTACAATTTTTCAGCCCCGAAAAAAGCAATGATTCTAACCATGTTAGAGAAAAAAATACTGCATTCATCTCTATAATTATGTTACAATTATAAGATAAAATTACCTTTTATCCTTAACTTTCTTTTAGTAATTACAAAAATGATTGTGTATTTATATATATTTTATAATCGTTTCTTCATTAAAATAAATCAGAACTCTATCTTTTATAATGTGACCAATTTTTTCAAGAAGTGAGGCATATTCCTGTATCTGCGCAGCATGAGAATCACTATACACTCCAGTTTTATAATCTATTATTGTTGTTAGCTTATTTTGGTCAATGACTACTCGATCCGGGCGAAATAACCTTCCATTAGAAATTATATCTCTTTCATTATAAACCAAATTACCCGTAGTGAAATATTGAGAGAGCTCAGGGTGTTCTACAATATTCCTTATTTCATCATAAAGAGTTTCTTTTTGCGAAATCATAATCTCTCCTTTATTATATGCTTCTTCAACAACTTCTTTTACATCATGGCATGTTACAATAGAGGCCATAAGATCGTGTACTAAATTTCCCTTTTCTATTGCATTTTGTTGAGACGTATCCCATAGCTTCCCTGAATTAGTAATAATATGCACTTTATATCTCCCTGCAGAATCTTCAAATCGAGAAAGCTTAACAACTCTTGATTCTTTATCTTTTCCTGGATTTGCTTTATCAGGCATAGACGAGTTTCCAAAGACATATTCTATTCTTTCGGGATCCCACACATTTATATACTTTAAATATGAAATCAATTTACCAGAAAAGGCATTTGGATTGCTCTCTCCTTTTGAATTTAAATCTAACTTAGAAATAACATAAAGCTGTTCTTTTGCACGAGTAAGCACCACATACAATAAATTAAATGCGTCTAACTCTAATTGAGATTGTCTATTTACAACAACTTCTTTGGCATCATCACCATAGTCTGATATACCTTTACTATAGTTGATAAATACTTCTTCAAAACCTAAATAGTCTTCTTTGCAAACGGGCAACCATGTTTTGGGCTCTATTTCTTTATATATGTCAATATTTGCATAGGGGTAGATCACACAGGGGAACTCTAGCCCTTTAGCTTTGTGTATTGTCATAATTTTAATGGCCTGTTCTGCTTCTGGTGCTACAATACTTAGTTTATCCTTATTAGCATGCCAATAAGCCAAAAATCCAACAACGCCTTCTGTATGCCTTTGTGTAAAAGCGAATACTACATCTAAAAAAAACTGTAAATACGCAGTTTCTTTATCTGCCAGAGAAAAACAAGATATAATATACTCGACAGCGTCATAGAGCGGCTTTATTGCTAACTGAGCAAAGGCAAAATCAACACCTAAAGTTTTTAATTCTGAAGAAAATGATTTTTTGGTAGCAGATATCATTTTTTGTAAAAAAGCATGCCTTTCTTGTATCAAAAACTGTCCTGTTAAAAAATGTAATACATCCGTTTTTGATTGTAAGTGATCTGACTGGATACTCCAGGTGAGCAAATCAATTATAAAAACAACCTGAGGAGCGTTATTGATCAATAATGTCTCAGATGAAATTATAGATAACCCTTTTTGGGTTAAGAAATCTGCTATTGCGGCGCCTTCTCTTTGTTTTCTTACAATAATACATATCTCATTAAGTCTATACCCTTTTTCATTTAGCTCCGTTACCCTCTCATACACCTTCTCTGGATACAACTCATTCTCTTCGGCAACATTTTTTGCCTTAATAAACGACACATTAACATATCCTTCTTTTTTAGAATTAACTTCTTGTTTATTTCCTGACAAGTATAACTCTCTATGTTTTTCGTCACTAAAATCACCAGATAAAAAAGTAAATAGACTATTATTAAATTTAATCACTTCTTCATGACTTCGATAATTTCTTGGTAGATTAAGAACTTGTTTTTCCTGTACTGAAAAAGGGTTTTTATCAGAAGATAAATCGATAAATTGTTCTGCTTTACCTCCTCTCCATCGATAAATGGCTTGCTTAGCATCTCCTACAATAGTAATTCGTCCTCTTTTCCCAGTTAATGTCTCGGTAGCCACGGCATTATCAATCAGTGGCACTAAATTATTCCATTGTAATTCTGAAGTATCTTGAAATTCATCAATAAAATAATCTCTATAACGTTCTCCTAAACGCTCATATATAAATGGAGCAGGCTGACCTTGAATTGCCTTGCTTATAATTGTATTAAACTCTGATATAAGGAGAATCTTTCTATCTTTTTTGATCTCAAGTAATTCTTTATTAATTGCATTAAGCACAGAAAGAGGTGTTATATTTTTCTTTACATTCTGAAAGAAATTTATTTGGGTCAATACCTGTTTTGTTTCCAAAAACTCATCTTCTATTCTAGAGCGAATACTATCGATCAACTCTTTTTTATAATCATCTAGTTTGGCTCCATAAAAAGACGCTTCTTGTATATTCTGTTTCCATGCTGCCTTATAGTCTACTTTGACATCTCCTTCTGCCAGTTTCGAAAAATGGTTTGGAATTGAGCTGCGCGTAAAATCGGTATATTCTAATCCTGTATCATTAATCAATTGCAACACAGTAATAGATTTATCAATAACATTTTTCTTGCTTAGTTCGATTTTTTGCTCCAAAAGTTTTTTAAAGGTCTCAAAATCTTTAATTTTTTTATGAGAAAGTTTATTGAGATGCTCTCTATCGTTTTCACTAAATAAAAGTCTTGCAATCTTATTCAATTCTATAGTGATGTCCCAGCTTTTATCTTCTTCCAATTTACTTATTGCGAAATCAATAATTAATCTCGTTAGTTCTTTATCTACTCCTATTTTTGCAACTACCGCGTCTACTGCCTCTTCGATTAAAGAATCTGTATCCATTTCGATTTCAAAATTCATTGGAATTCCTAAATCATATGCAAATGTTCTAATAACCCTATGTGTAAAAGTATCTATGGTAACAACATCAAACGCAGCATAGTTGTGGAGAATGCTTTTTAATATTCTTTTTGATTTTTGTTTAAGTTCTTTCTCAGGAATTTTAGTCTCTTCTACTAATTCTTTTTGTAAATCCTGATATTGTGAAGGAGTATCAATAGCACTGATGGCAACAAGATTTTCTAGAATTCTGTTTTTCATTTCGGCAACCGCTTTATTTGTAAAGGTTATTGCCAAAATATTCTTGTAACCATCTTTAAACTCTCCTTTAAGTAAAGCTATCAAATATGCTTTGACCAAAGTATACGTTTTCCCGGCACCAGCAGCAGCATTATAAATAGTAAAGGCTGTATTTGTATTCAATTTTTTTTACTAAAATACTAAATGCTTGTGGCATTATGCATAGCGTGTTTGTTTTTAAAATTTAATTGACGGTTTTGATTAAAATAGGTGAGTACAACAGAAGACATTACCTTTCTGAGAATCAGCCTCATCAATGAATTGAATAACTTTTTCATCAAATAAGACTTGTCCAACTTTTTTCTCAATAACAGTACTACAAATTCGCTAGTTGTTCTTTTAAAGAATAAAGCTTATAAATCTCAAATACAACTTTGCGTTATGACTTACTGTTTACTATTGTAATTTATATTTAATTAATTTATAACAACTATAAATTTTTATTCACCACTCTAATTGTTAAATTTGGTGTCATTTTCGTTTTTTTATTAATCAAAACAGTAACATATGTCATTCGAATTACCAAAATTAAACTACGCTTTTGATGCGTTAGAACCTCATATAGACGCCCGAACTATGGAAATCCATCATGATAAACATCATGCAGGATACACCAGTAAGCTAAATGCTGCAATTGAAGGAACCGATCTTGAAGGAAAAACTATCGAAAATATTCTAATTAATCTTGATAAGTCAAACACTGCTGTTAGAAATAACGGGGGCGGTTACTATAACCATAATTTGTTTTGGGAAGTAATGTCTCCTAATGGTGGAGGAAAACCTTCTGGTGAGCTTGCTGATGCCATAAATGCAGCTTATGAAACTTTTGATGCTTTTAAAGGAGCTTTTTCTAGCGCGGCAGGCACTCGATTTGGTTCTGGATGGGCATGGTTATGTGTTCACCCAGGAGGAAAGGTAGAAGTTTGCTCTACAGCGAATCAAGACAATCCTTTAATGCCTGGTGTAGGTTGTGGAGGTACTCCTATTCTTGCATTAGATGTATGGGAGCATGCTTATTATTTAAATTACCAGAATCGTCGCCCAGATTATGTTTCTGCATTTTTTAATGTAATTGACTGGGAAGAGGTTTCAAAGCGATATGCTCAAGGAAAATAATTTATTCTTTTAAGACAAAAAGAGCCGTACTAGTACGGCTCTTTTTTTATATAATTATTTTTCAAAAATGTCATAAAATAAAAAAAGGTGGAAGAACCACCTTTTTTTGCCCCAAATCTACCATGAACTTAACCTACTTATGCTATGGCTTTGCTAATATAGAGCGTTATTTCATAGTGAAAAAATGTTTTAGATGAAAGGTCAAAATAATTGTTGAAATACACAAATTAGCTATTTTTAACATCAAACATTTTTGGATTTTTAATAAGCTCTCTCGTTTTTACCTTCAAAGAAATTTATAAAAGCCTTATTTACAACCCTATTTCCTCCTACAGTCGGATAATCTCCGGTAAAATACCAATCTCCTAAATTCTTTGGACATGCCTTATGCAAGTTATCAACAGTTTGATAAATAATCTTTACAGAAGCATTTACTGTATTATCACTTAACAATTCTGATATCTTATCACTTATTTCTTGATCAGTAAAACCGGCATAAATTTCTTTCACAAAATTTTGCACTTCTGAATCTTCCAAATTCTCCTGTGCTTTACATTTTTCATAAACCTGCTCTACTAAATCATAGTTTCCGTTTTCTTTTAAAAGCTCCAACGCTGCCTGAAATGCTATTAAACCTTCTAGTCTTGCCATATCAATACCATAACAATCAGGAAAACGGATTTGTGGTGCTGAAGAAACAATAACTATTTTCTTTGGTTTTAATCTGTCGACCATCTTGATAATACTTTTTTTGAGAGTAGTTCCTCTAACAATACTATCATCAATTATTACAAGGTTGTCTTCTTTCTTCACCACTCCATAAGTAACATCATAAACATGAGCAACCAAGTCGTCTCTACTACTATCTTCTGTAATAAAAGTACGAAGCTTAGCATCCTTAATAGCAATTTTCTCAGTTCTTAACCTATATGAAAGAATCTCTGACAGACGCTCATCGGTTAATGACTCTTTCTCTGCTAGTATAGTTTCATTCTTCTGCTTGTTTAATTCATCCTGAGCTGCTTCTACCATACCGTAGAATGAAGTTTCTGCTGTATTAGGAATAAAAGAAAAAACCGTATTTACAGTATCATGCCCTATTTCCTCTAAAACCTGAGGCATAATCAATCTCCCTAGGTTTTTTCTTTCTTCATAGATTTCGGCATCACTCCCCCTAGAGAAATAAATACGTTCAAAAGAACATGCTTTTCTCTCTAATGGTTCTATAATTCTATCAACAGAGGTTTTTCCATCCTTTTTAACAATAATAGCTTTTCCAGGACTCAATTCTTTTACTTCATCAAAAGCAACATTAAACACCGTTTGAATTACCGGTCTTTCTGAAGCTACTACAACCACCTCATCATCTTTATAGTAGTATGCTGGTCGTATTCCTGCGGGATCTCTAAGCACAAAAGCATCTCCATGACCCAACATACCTGCCATAGCATAACCACCATCCCAGTCTCTAGATGATTTTTTAAGAATTTTGGCTACATTTAATCGATCTGCAATCTGTGGGGAAGCTTCATTTTTATTAAAGCCTTCCTTCTTCAGTTTCTTATATAGCTTAGCCACTTCAGAATCCAAGAAGTGTCCAATTTTCTCCATTACAGTAACAGTATCAACCTTGTCCTTAGGATGCTGCCCCAATCTCACCAGATTATCAAACAATACATCATTGTTTGTCATATTAAAGTTACCCGCTACAATCAGATTACGATGCATCCAATTGTTTTGTCTCAAAAACGGATGAACACTTTCAACACTGTTTTTTCCAAAAGTACCATAACGCACATGCCCCAAAAGTACTTCTCCTATATATGGTATATTTTTTTTCTGTAACGCTACATCATCTGCATACTCTGGGTGATCAACTAACTTTTTATTAATTCTATCATTAATCTGAGAAAAAATATCCTGTATAGGTTGTGATTCGCTGGATCTAACTCTACTTATATATCTCTCTCCGGGAGCAGTATCTAATTTAATACTTGCAAATCCAGCCCCATCCTGACCACGATTATGCTGTTTTTCCATCATCAGATACATCTTATTTACACCATAAAATGCACTACCATATTTCTCTTTATAATACTCTAATGGTTTTAGTAGTCTAATAAATGCTATTCCGCATTCGTGTTTTAACGCATCACTCATTGTATTCCAAAAATTCTAAATGTTGTTGTGTTTAAATAAACCATAATTAAAAAAGCCCCAAACAATCGCTTTAGGGCCTATTATATCAAGACAATTCTATTTCAAATTGTGTTAACTCTCTAAACTGCTGAAGTCGCCTCTGCACTTCGTCTCGTTTTAAATTTTCCATTCGTTCTGTCCCAAATTTCTCTACACAAAAGGAGGCTAAATTAGAAGCATGAATAATTGCTTTTTTCATGTTCTCAAATGAGATATCATTTGTTTTAGTTAAATATCCCGAGAAACCTCCTGCAAATGTATCTCCAGCACCAGTGGGATCGAAAACTTCTTCTAATGGTAATGCTGGAGCAAAGAAAATCTGCTCTTCATGAAACAATAAAGCACCATGCTCTCCTTTCTTAATCACCACATATTTTGGTCCCATTTTTTCGATTGCCCGCGCTGCTTTTACCAAAGAATACTCTCCACTTAATTGCCTCGCCTCTTCATCATTGATCGTAATAACATCAACTTTAGAAATCACTTTTAGCAAGTCATCCAATGCATTATCCATCCAAAAATTCATAGTATCAAGTACAATCAGCTTAGGAGGACTAGTAAGCTGCTCTATGACACCAAGTTGAACTATTGGATGTAAATTACCAAGCATTACAATAGTAGCATCCTTGTATCCTTCTGGAACTACAGGATTAAAATCTGCAAGAACATTGAGTTGTGTATCTAGGGTATCTCTAGAGTTTAAATCATTGTGATATCGACCGCTCCAGAAAAAAGTTTTTCCTCCTTTAACAATTTCTACAGCAGAAATATCAATGTTCTTTTTCTCTAGCATTGCAAGATAATCCAAAGGAAAATCTTCACCAACTACAGAGACAATCGCAGAAGAAACATTAAAATTAGATGCAGAAAGTGCTATATAAGGAGCGGCTCCTCCTAATATTTTATCTGTTTTACCAAAAGGGGTTTCTATTGCATCAAAGGCGATAGAACCAACAATAAGTAATTTACTCATAAACTAGCAGTATATTTTTTTGCAAATATACGCTTTAGTTTTAAGTAGTAAAGATGGTTTTACACAAACTTATGTACCATCAAAACCAATAGATATTTTTCTTAGATAATTACTCCTTTTTTTAGATCATTCTATTTAAAATACCATTATCCATCTTTTAAAAATAGTTTTTTAATAAATATTCCACCTTCAAACATTCCTGATAAATTAATCAATTCAATAGCGAGTTGGTCTTAAGTGAAAAACATAGATTTTAAAAGGGTTTCACGTATTTTTTACGATAAAAAAATAGCAACAAATTAGCTACTAAAACACATTAAATAATACAAAAATGTTAAATTTTATTTAAAAAAATTACAGAATTCTTAAAATATTTATAAAAAATAAACGTTATTTGCAATAACTACAAACTCAACAATTATGAAAAAATTAAATTTAGCTAAACTAGCTTTAGTTACTTCGTTGTCAATTTTATTGTTCAATTGTGAAAAGGATTCTGAAGATTTTATCGAAGCTAATCAGAATGTAACTGCAAAAAACGCCCATGTTTGTATAGAAAAATGGGATACTAATCAATCAAAAGCTGCAAGTCTTAAAGCAAAGCAGTGGGAACCAGGGCAAACAATCCGTGTTAAATTTTTGAATGGGAATAGTTATGTACAATCCAAAGTACGACAATATGCCGTGGAATGGGAAAGCTACGCTAACCTTAAATTTGAATGGGTGTCTTCAAATAGTAGTGCTAATATCAAAATTGGTTTTAAAGAAGGTCAATTCGCAGATGATGGTGGATCTTGGTCATACTTAGGAACTGATTCTAACAACTATTCTCATAGTATGCATTTTGGATGGTTTAACAACAATACCTCTGACACAGAGTTTAGAAGAACTACTATTCATGAATTTGGTCATGCACTTGGTTTGATTCACGAACACCAAAACCCTGTAGCCGGGATTAACTGGGATAAAGAAGCGGTATATGCATATTATGCAGGACCACCTAACAACTGGAGTAGAGCACAGGTAGACAACAATCTTTTTAGACGTTATGAAAAGAATGTCTCTAACTATAGCGTATATGATCCAAAATCTATTATGCATTATCCTATTCCGGCAGAACACACTACCGATGGTGTTGCCGTAGGAAATAATTCTCGATTATCTGCAACCGATAAATCTTTTATTGCCACAATATATCCAGGTACTAATACTGGCGGTGGTAACTGCGATGGTGTATCAGAATACAACAGTAATGCTTCTTATTCTGTTGGAGACAAAGTAACTTATCAAGGAACTTTATACCAAAGAACATCTAGTGGATGGAATAATCTTGGAGCATGTGATAGTACTCCTGTTGATATTTGTAGTGGGGTAGCTCCATATAATAGTAATGCTTCTTATTCTGTTGGAGACAAAGTAACTTACCAAGGAACTTTATACCAAAGAACATCTAGTGGATGGAATAATCTTGGTGCATGTGGTAGCTAGAAGAAAGAACAACCAGATATCAATTGTTTGATATACTAGATTAATAATTATTAAAAATGCTCCAGAGTTTTTCTGGAGCATTTTGTATATATTACTGTTTCTAAAAGTTTTTAAAATCTATTTTCTACCAAAATCCGCAGGAATTTCTCCCCAGGCTTTGGTTTCCCATTTTACAATTTTAGTAGTATATGTATTGCTTTTGAGCCATTGTAATGCGCGATCTACTAGTTCGAACATCTCTGCATTTTTACTAGTCCTCTTAAGTTTTGTTCTACATGATTTTTGTTTTACCCATCCTATAGCTATTCTTGAATCAGAATATATAATACGATCACTATTTTTCTTTTTAAGATAGGCAAGACCATGCACAAGAGCCAAAAACTCTCCTATATTATTAGTTCCTTCTATAAATGGACCTTGGTGAAAAAGCTGTTTTTCTGTTTGAGTATCTACACCGCGATATTCCATCTTACCGGGGTTACCGCTGGAGGCTGCATCTACCGCTATAGAATATAAATTTGGTTCTCCTATTTTTGACAGTTGTTCTGGGGTTAGTATTTTTTTTGCTTTGCTTTTACCTTTATAATCCTCGTAATCTCCTTTATAAGCTTTTTTAGCTACATCAAAAGAATCAAAAGATTTGTACTTCGCATTAGCAAATCCTTTAACTGCAGCCTTGCAGTCATCCCAACTCATATAAATCCCAGGTCTGTGCCCTTCCCAGACAACATAAAACTTTTCTTTTTTTGCCATTTTTATCAGTTGATTCTTCTTCGTTATTCCTTATAACATCTGTTTGAGGCATTATTAACAATGTTTTGGAAGTCACACTGAGCATGTCGAAGTGATTTTGTTCTATAAACTTGCTTCGACCGACTCAACATGACAATTATTTTTCTTACCAAACAACTTTGAGTTATAATCTTTTCAAACTACTCTTTTTCTGCAAACAGAAGCTCTTCTATAACGAGAGGGAAATGTTTATATTCTAATTGATGAATCGCCTGAGCCACATCTTCTGCAGAATCTTTTTCTGAAATTGGAGTTTTTGCTTGAAAAATTATTGCTCCTTCATCATAATGTTCATTCACATAATGAATCGTAATACCGCTTTCTTTTTCCTTATTTTTAACTACAGCTTCATGCACATGATGACCATACATCCCTTTTCCTCCATATTTTGGTAATAATGCTGGATGAACATTTATAACCTTATTGGGGAAGATTTCTATAATTTTTTTAGGAAATATCCATAAAAAACCTGCCAACACAATCATGTCAGGTTTGGCATCTTTTAAGACATTTAGTACTTCATTTGTGTCATAAAATGACTCTTTGTCAAAGTGTAACGCCTTTACCTTCAAGGCATGAGCCCTTTTCAATACTTTGGCACGCAGGTTGTTAGAGAACACATGTGTTACCTCAGCATTTTTTTGCCCTTGAAAATATTTGATTATATTCTCGGCATTGGTACCTGAGCCGGAAGCAAAAATTATAATACGCTTCATAGTGTGATAAATTGTTAATTAGAGAGCACAAAAAAAATAATTATTATTCATTTTTAGGTAGCAAAAACGCAATACTTCGCTATATTTGATAAAATACAGACACATTTTTATGGGATTGTGGGGTTTTAAAATAAAGTTTTTTATTTTTGCCACCTAATTAAAAAATTAAAATTAAACATTATGTCAGACATTGCATCAAGAGTAAAAGCGATAATCGTTGACAAATTAGGAGTAGACGAAAACGAAGTTGTGAATGAAGCTAGTTTCACAAACGATCTAGGCGCTGATTCGTTAGACACTGTAGAATTGATTATGGAATTCGAAAAAGAATTCGATATTCAGATTCCAGATGATCAAGCTGAAAACATTGCAACAGTTGGTCAAGCAATATCGTATATTGAAGACGCAAAGTAATAACTTCACAACAAAATATGAATCTTAAGCGAGTTGTAGTCACAGGACTAGGTGCATTGACACCAATCGGTAACAATATTAATGAATATTGGGATGGATTAGTAAATGGTAAGAGCGGTTGTGCTCCTATCTCTTATTTCGATACCGAAAATTTCAAGACTAAATTTGCTTGCGAAGTCAAAAATTATTCTCCTACGGATTATTTTGATAGAAAAGAAGCACGCAAACTTGATAAATTTGCGCAGTACGCTATTGTATCTTCAGAAGAAGCTATAAAAGATGCTGCGATTGATCTGGAAAAGGTTGATAAATTTAGAGTTGGAGTGATTTGGGGAGCAGGTATTGGCGGAATAGAAACTTTTCAGGAAGAAGTAATTGGTTATGCCAATGGAAATGGAACACCACGTTTCAATCCTTTCTTTATCCCGAAAATGATTGCTGATATTGCTCCAGGACATATTTCTATTCGAAATGGATTTATGGGACCTAATTATACCACAGTTTCTGCCTGTGCTTCTTCTGCAAATGCTATGATAGATGCTCTAAACTATATTCGTTTAGGTCATTGTGATATCATCATTACAGGAGGAAGCGAAGCCGCAGTTACAATTGCTGGTATGGGAGGGTTTAATGCGATGCATGCTTTATCTACAAGAAATGAAAGCCCAGAAACTGCTTCAAGACCATTTGACGCAACCAGAGATGGTTTCGTTCTTGGAGAAGGAAGTGGAGCTCTTATTCTTGAAGAATATGAACACGCAAAAGCACGAGGTGCTAAAATCTATGCCGAAGTCGTTGGTGGTGGAATGTCTAGTGATGCATATCATATGACAGCACCGCACCCTGATGGAGTAGGTGTAGAGCGCGTGATGCTTAACTGTTTAAGAGATGCAGGTGTTACACCAGAACAAGTAGATGCTATAAACACTCATGGCACCTCCACACCATTAGGAGATGTTGCAGAATTGAAAGCTATTACTAAAGTTTTTGGAGATCATGCACTTAACATCAATATTAATTCAACAAAATCTATGACAGGACACTTGCTTGGTGCTGCAGGAGCCATAGAAGCAATTGCTTCTATACTGGCTATGCAAAATGGCATTGTTCCTCCTACAATCAATCATACGACGGTAGATGAAAACATAGATCCATCATTGAATTTGACCTTAAACAAAGCTCAAAAGCGTGAAATTAAGTATGCAATGAGTAATACCTTTGGTTTCGGAGGTCATAATGCTTGTGTGTTATTCAAAAAATTGAACGAATAATGAATGTTATTCGAAACATATTAAATTCCCGCTCTGATAAGAACGGGAATTTTTTTTCTAAAATTCAGAAAATACTCAATTTTAAGCCCCGAAACATTAAACCTTATGAAAAAGCATTTACGCATCGGTCTTTAAATCTAAAAGATCATAAAGGTAATGCAGTTAATTTTGAAAGATTAGAGTTTCTAGGTGATGCCATGCTTAGTAGTGTCATTGCTGCTCATTTATTTAAAGAAGTACCAGAAGGCAACGAAGGGTATCTCACCAAAATGAGAGCAAAAGTAGTAAGTAGAAAACACCTAAACGAACTAGGAAAAGATCTTAAATTAATTGAATTAGTAAAAACCAATATTCCTAAATCTCAATTTGGAATAAATATCCATGGAAACCTTTTTGAAGCATTAATAGGGGCTATTTATCTGGATCGTGGTTTTGTATACTGTGAACGATTTATTAAAGAAGCAGTTATCGACCCATATGTAGATATAGAAAGCCTTGAAGGTCAAATAATTAGCTACAAAAGTTTATTGATAGAGTGGTGTCAAAAAGAGAAAAAAGTGTTTAACTACGAAGTGTACGAAGATACAGGTAGGGATGAGATGAAACATTTTGCAGTAAAGCTCTGGATCGATGAAAAAGTAATCGCAAAAGCTCGAGCTACTTCAAAAAAGAAAGCCGAAGAAAAGGCTTCGAAAAGGGCATATTTTGCATTTCAGTCTAAGATAAATATCTAATTCTAAAACCAAATGATCACTCTATGTCTTTAAAAAATTCTTTTAGAGAGATATTGTGAATATCACAAATACGGATAAGTGTACTCAACGTAAAATTAGATCCTTTCTCCAAACGCCAATAATGTTTTCTATCTAGCCCTTTATCAACAGCAAAGGTTTCATAGCTCGTATACCCAGAATTGATCCTCAATTCTTTTACCCGTTCCCCTATTAACTTAATACGGTGTAATTTGTCCTGTTTTATCATAACCGGCAATACTTTGTATACACCCTAGCAAAAATCAGTATTCACTTATTAAAAAATTACGGCATATAATACGTGATTTTACGTCATTTATAACGTATTTTATATAAAAATTTGTAACTTGCATCATATCAGACATAAACTTCAAATAATGAAACTTAAAGAAGATGACATATATTACAATTTCACAAATAAGGTTTTAAAGGCTCTCCATTTGGAATCACACAGTTTTTTCTACTATGTATCCCAAAAAAGACCGTACGAACTTCTTATACACAAATGGATCACCAAACTATACAAAAAGGGCAAAAACCTCGAAGATACTATAGAGCATATCCATAGAGCCAGGCGCCTTTTTATCCTTAGAAGCTATAATGCCCCCAAACCTTAACCTATCAAGTTTACAGAACACCTACTTATGCTTAATAAAAATTACAGTGATTTAAATGAGAAAGAAAAAGAAATAGCAATTAACAGGCTATCTGCTCATATTCAAGTTTCTAAAGATATTATCAAAAAGATTATTTTAAAAATGAACCCGGTATTATCTATTATAGATAATAAAACAGTAATTCATAAAAACACACTATCAAGAATTGAAAAAAGTATAAAGAAGCACCTTAATCAACTTTCGTAATATTTATATTTCAATTGCTTTACTTTTATCCTATTTAAGAGGTTCGTATTCATTTTATACAAATAATTCGAAATAAGCCAAAAACATATCAAAACCTACCCTTATAAGAAAAACTATATTTTCTTATTGCTAAAAGATACTAACTCAATCGTTTTCGTAAAATATCTTTCCATTGATTTAAACTCGTTAGATGATTTTATTTGTATATTTCGCGTTAATTCTTAATAAAAAACGATAGTGGCTGTTCAACGGTTAGCATTAGATACCATTGCCGACGATGATTATGAGCTCATTGCCATTCACTGTTCAATAGCTTCGTACAGGCTAGCTTTTTTATTGAATAAAAACCTGAATTTAAAACTATTTAGAAAGAAGGAAGATATTAGTTTTGAGTATGGTGATCTTATGGGTAGTTTTCCTTTGTATCAATATGACGACCATTTTCAATATAGTACGTATAATCTTTTGGGAAACAAATTTAGAACTCAAATAGAATCAAAAAATAAAGCATCAGAAGGGTTGTTTACTACTATAGAAGAGAGGTATACAACAAAGTATCTAATTCCGGAATTAAAGAATGTAGATTATTTCCTAAAGATTGAAACTGAAGCATCAAATTTTTCTAGTAAATCTTTGGTGACTAATATACTCACCGTTCCACAAATTATCACTGCGTACACAGTAGAGTACACAACACTAAAATCAAAGAACAACTTAATATTCGAATAATGCCAAAACGTAAAAGAACTAAGATAGTTGCTACCCTTGGACCCGCGACAAGTAGCAAAGAGATATTAAAAAAAATGTTGGAAGCAGGCGTAAATGTTTTTAGAATAAATTTTTCTCATGCCGATTACAGTGATGTCAAAGAGCGCATAAAAATGATAAGAAGCCTAAGCGAAGAATATGGATATAATGCAGCCATACTTGGAGATTTACAGGGACCAAAACTACGAGTAGGAGTTATGAAGGGGGACATCATTGTTAATGATGGTGATAGTATCAATTTTGTAACAGGCGCCCCTTTTGAAGGTACTTCTGAGAAGGTTTATATGAATTACGAGAGCTTTCCGAAAGATGTAAAAGCTGGAGAACGAATATTATTAGATGATGGCAAGTTAATTTTTGAAGTCATTTCATCCAATAAAAAAGATACCGTTAAGGCCAAAGTAATACAGGGTGGACCATTAAAATCCAAAAAGGGAGTTAATCTACCTAATACTAACATCTCTCTTCCTGCATTGACAGAAAAAGATGTAAAAGACGCGATTTTTGCATGTGAACAAGGAGTGGATTGGATGGCATTATCTTTTGTACGACATGCTCAGGATCTAATCCAATTACAAGATCTGATAAAAGAGCACAGCGAGCATAAAATCCCAATCATTGCTAAAATCGAAAAGCCCGAAGGTGTAGAAAACATCGACAAAATTGTAGCTTATTGTGATGGGCTAATGGTTGCAAGGGGTGATCTTGGTGTAGAAATACCAGCACAAGAAGTGCCTCTAATTCAGAAAAAATTAGTTCTAAAAGCCAAAACCGCTAGAATACCTGTAATCATTGCTACACAAATGATGGAGACTATGATCGATAGTCTTACGCCCACTCGTGCAGAAGTTAATGATGTTGCCAATTCTGTTATGGACGGTGCTGATGCAGTTATGCTATCTGGTGAGACTTCTGTAGGTAAATATCCTGTACAGGTTATTGAGACTATGTCTAACGTTATTAAAAGTGTAGAAAAATCTGATCTAATAACGGTTCCTCAGGACCCTCCACATATCAGAACTAATAGGTTTATTACCAAATCAATCTGCTATCATGCAGCCCATATGGCTAATGATATTGACGCAAAAGCAATCTGTACTCTTACCAATAGTGGATATACTGCCTTTCAAATATCTGCCTGGAGACCAGATGCACATATTTTGGTTTTTACAAGCAATCATAGGATTCTTTCTCAGCTCAGCCTTTTATGGGGTGTAAAAGCTTTTTATTATGATAAATTTGTAAGTACAGATGAAACCGTAGAAGATATTAATAATATTGCGTTAGAGCGTGGTTTTGTAGAGCAAGGAGACATGTTAATAAACCTTGCGGCAATGCCAATTACGGCAAAAGGAATGGTAAATACACTTAGAGTATCTCAAATATAGATTGCTCCAAAAGAGTACTTCGAACAAAAAGACCTCATTCGTATTTTGAGGTCTTTTTGTTTTTAAGGAAAACTAAGGTCATTAAACTTCCTTTAAAAAAATAGATTCCAGATCTTCAATAGTTACTGGTTTTACCAAATAATCTTCTACAGAATTAATTCCTTTTGCTCTTTCGATGTCAACGGGATTAATCGAAGAACTAACAATATAAAGAGTAATTGTTTTTCCTAGTTTATTTTTAATTTTAGTAAAATTCTCTAAAAACTCCCATCCATCCATTATGGGCATGTTTAGATCAAGAAAAATAATCTCGGGAATTGTCTTTTTATCTAAGCTAGTTAAAATAGCTTCAAAATAATTAAGAGCATCTCGTCCATTTTTAAACACCATCAAATTATGGCATAAACTCTTTGCTTCTACAATCTTTTTTATAAGATTTACATACATATTGTCATCATCAATAATACAAGCTAATCCTATTTTATTAATCATAATTACGGGGGTTATGTTTGTGTTAAAATTCAATTGTGAAAGTTGTTCCCTTATCTACTTCACTATCTACAGTAATTTTTCCATTTAAAGATTCTACTTGATTTTTTGTTAAAAATAATCCAATCCCCACAGCATCCTTATTATAATGGAATGTTTTATACATTCCAAAGATTTTATCTTTAAATAATTGCATATCTATTCCTATCCCATTATCTGATATCTCCAGATATTTATTATCATCATTAACATATGTTCTAATCCTTATTACCGGATCTCTGTCTGGGTGTTTATATTTTATAGCATTAGTTATTAAATTTAATAATATACTTTCTAGATATGCAGAAATATAATTGATCTCTTCTAAATCACTAAAATCAATAATAAACTTGGTTTTACTCACAGCAATCATTTGCCCAATACCATTTGTTACCAAATTAAAAGCGTCAATAAATTTGATTGCCTTCTTTTGTTGATCTTTATTGGTGTGTATCGCTACAATCTCATTAAGATGCTCTATTGTAGTATTTAAGCTATAAGATATTTGTTTTATCTCTTTAATCAACCCAATCTTTTCTTCGGGATTGTCAATATCTTCAATTAGTTGTACTAATAAAGATAGATTACTTGTATGAGATCTTAGGTTATGAGAAACGATATGGGCAAAATTAAACAGCCTAGAGTTTTGAGAAGCAATAATATCAATTGATTTTAGTAACCTAAGTTCTTTTCTTTTTATCTCATCTATATCCTGAAAAACCCCTCTAATACCAATTATTTCTTTATCTTCATTGTATACAGGTTTTCCTATAGCTCTCACCCAAAATATCCTATTATTGGCTGTTACCATTTTAATCTCCGTGTTAAAAGGTGTCCCTACCATTGCACAATTAAAAAACAAATCTGCAGCTTGTTGTCTTGAATCTTCTGCATAATAATTAGCAGAATCTTTTAGAGAAGGAATATAATCATCTGGGTATTCTAAAATTCTTCTGGTTTCAAAATCCCAAAAGCTTTTTCTTTCTGCAAAATCAACATACCAGCTCCCAGTGGCTGTCATTTGTGCTGTTTCTTTATAATAAAAATTATCTTTTGTAATATTCTGTTCAGGATCCAGCTTAACTTCTATAAAAAAAATGAAGCTTATTTCGGATTTTATATTTACTGGTAACTCATTATTGGTTGCACATCTAAACAGTTTATATTCTCCTTTTTTGGTTAAAATTTTTATATGTTGCCTAAAATGTACTGTATTACATCTATAATTAAAAAAATTATCCCTAAACAGCTCTACATCTTCCTGATGTAACAAGTGTTCCAAAAAATAGTCAATTGTAGTCGTTACTTTTTCTTTTTCATACCCTAAATTATCATAGAACTTTTCTGACCAGACTTCCCTTTCAGGATTATCATACAACTTCCAGTAGCCTGCATTAGAATCCCGTATTATATTATTGAAAAGTTCATTTTGAAGCATTAAAAAAGAATTGGAAAAGAATATTTATACCAACAAGATAAGAATTTATTAACTATTTTCTTCGATTCTATCAAGCTTAATTTCCAGAGCTTTAGTAGAGATCTGAACTTCTATAAAGGATAAAAAAAGTGAAACCATAAGCAAGAATAGGCTAACCCCAAAAACGATATTTGCCCACGATTCTTGCTTTACATATAACAAAAACATAGTAATCACACTAGTTAGAAAACTTACAATTGCTATTGCCTGCATATTTCTTATCAGCCATAGTCGTTTTCTTAAGTTTTTAATTTGTAATACAGTATTTGTTGATGGCGAAACCAAATATTCACTATGCAATTGTCTTATTAATGCTGCAATAGCCAAATACCTAGCATTATACGCCAACATAGTTAATGATATTGCAGGAAACAGTAAAGCAGGAATACCCATTGTTAATGTCATAATAAATACATTTTTAACACTAAGGTAGCCTAATTTGAAATACTTTGTTTTATAATTTTATGAGTCGTTACTTTTTTATCGTTTTTTAAAACCAAAAAGTAAAAACCATCGGATAAATGACTTACATCAATTGGAGAATTATCTTTCGTTTTTTGCAAAACCTTTTTCCCATTAATATCAATTATTATAATATCATAAAGGGTATCACTATTGCTAATAATAATATGGTTTTTAACTGGGTTTGGATAGATAACAAAATTGTTTTCCTCTACAGGCATAATAGAACTAATGTACTCAAAAGCTCCCACATCCTTGTTTGTTCCTTCGTGTCTTGGGGTATTTAATGCATCAAAAAACACAGGTATATCATTTGTCCCTTGATCAATTACGGGGCTAGAATCTGTCAATAGATAATTCAGTATATCATTTTGATCGGCAGCAGAATCAGGAAGATTAGAAACGATATAATTAGGGTTGTCACTAATCATATTACTATTGACAACTATATTAGTACTAGCTTCATCTTCATTTAATATTTCACCTTCACCTTGCGAGGGAACAGATATGACATTATTTCGAATACTTACGTTAAAAGAACCTCTAACTCGTACAATTCTTCCAGAGGTTCCGCTTTCTGGTGATACAGGTCTCCAGTTTATAGTATTATGAAACATATCCACATCTCCTGATAAAACTCCATTACCATCGTTTCCGACAAAAACAGCATTGCGATACCCATCGATGACATTGTTTCTAATAGCTATATTAGTCGCTTCTATATTAATTCCGTTTGAAGAAGGTCCAAAGGCTTGTCCTATATAATCAGCATTCTGTCCTATATAATTGCCTTCTATAACGACCTCTGAAATTGCTGCAATAGTCTGGGCATTTTGAGGATTTATACCCAAAAGTCTATCCATACTATTTTTATAAATCATTACGTGTCTTTGACCGTCACCTCTTATGGTGATAGCTGTTTTGGTATCTACTAAGTTTGTTAATGTATTATGCGCCAAAAATTGTTTTTCCCCACCTTGAATCCTAATCCCGTGTTCTGGTTGAGAGGTTCCAACTAGTCGATCTATCCTATTTCCTACAAAAGAAAAGCAGCTGCTTCTTCCAGAAAATACACCTATGACTCCAAAATCATGTAGATAAGAATCAAAGACACCAAAAGATTTTGATTCGTCCTGATAAATTGCCCTTCCTGTAGATTGTTCAATTTCAAGCCTTAGCGCTACAATATTCTCTGAATTATTTATAACAGAAATTGCTCCTGCACCAAAAGGTCCATTTCCTTGCGGAATTAAATGAAGATCTATAATCCGTATATCTGCAGAGTTTCTTATATCAAGTACTTCATCGGTATCAGAAAACAAAATAGGAGAATCTCCTGTTCCATATGTTCCAATAAGAATAGGTCCATTTTGTAAACCTAATATACTCTCTCCATTTGTATCAAAAGTATCTCCTCTTCTAAACAATAATTGTTCATTACCGCTAAGTTGTTGTAGTGCAAATGCCGCTGTTTGCCATGGCGTTTCTTCACTAGTTCCGTTATTAGCGTCGTTTCCATCTTCTGACACATAGAATGTTGTGCCTGCAAAGGTATTAACCGTTATTATAATAGTCTGTATATCTGTGTTTCCGTCAGGATCTGTAGCTAAACATTGGACAGTATAGACACCTGGATGCTCAAAAACATATCCTGAGACCATCCCTTTGGAAGTCTCCCGAATACCATTAGGATCTGTATCTGTTGTATCGAAATTCCATAGGAAATCTGTGTTTACAGTATCATTAGCTCCCTCGATACCCGAACTCAAAGTAGCATCAAAAAAAACATAAAGTGGCGCTACGCCAGATGATCGGCTTGCTTCAATTTGTATGTCAATCTGACCTAAAACAGAAAATTGGCAAAGAAATAATAAAATAAAGTAATTTTTCATATCATCCTAATCAATTTCAAAAAGAAATAGCCCCATTACATCTTCTATGTTATTATCTGCATTTAGATCCTTTCCCCATCTACCCTCGAATAAAACTATTGGTAAAACATTAGTTCTTCCTACCATAGAACCTTGCATAACAAAATTCTCTCCGGGATTATCAGTGGTTGTATATTCAATAAGAATTACGCTCCCCTCTGCAACCCATGTTCCTGTTCCGGAAAAGGTAGGATCCTCTGATGAAAAAATAGCGGTTCTATCCTCTAATAGTTCTAGAAAAGTATCATTAATAATGGTAGATATATCGGGGTCATCAGATGTGTCATTATTAAATCCTCCTACAAAAAAACCTTTAACAAAAGTGTTCTTAATGGCTAGTGTTGTAGTTGCCGTTTCGGACGAATTAGAAGCTGTAACGAAAATCTCGCTCTCCCCCAAAGGCAATGACCTATCCCAAGTAAGAACTCCAGTTTCTTCATCAATAAACACTGCTTTTCCTACTAAATCATCTCCACCTACTGTTGTTAAGCTAGTGGCAGAAAATGATCCTTTTTCTTCAGACCAGTTCACTGTTGGAGACTCTGTTTCTCCTATTTCCAAAAAGGTAATTTCTATACGCTCTTTTTCGTATGTGATCATCAAACTATTAGAATTATCATCTATGACCAACAAATCATTAGCATCATCATCATTATTACAAGCATACATTATTAAAATAAGGAATACTCCTATATACTTTATTGTTTTCATCTGTTCATAATTTTAATTAGTGAAAAATAGTGAGCAATACGTATACGTCGCCCACTATTTCTAGTTCGAATTATTTGGCTAAAAAATTATTCTGGGATATTAAACATAGTTACGATCTCTTTATACGACATCGAGGTATAATCTTTTGCAGACTTTGCAACTCCTCCAGGAATGATCATATACCTAAAATCATTAAAATAATCAAAATCACTTAGGCTTGCATCTAGAGTCCTTGCTCTTAATTGTAATATAAGCCCCTCTGCGGTATTAAACAGTCCAAATTCGTAATAATCTTGAGAAGGAACATTCCCAACATATGGTAATTGATATATCTCGGTATCACTCCCAGTAACTCTTCTTCCATAAACAAAAACAAAATCAGTATTCTCATTAAATTCGCTAGAATCAAACTCCTCTAATCCTTGAAAATTTTCAGTAGTGGCGAATTGAAAAAGAAAATCCCTAGCCATCCAATCTGAGTAAATAACATTAGCTGTACCTGTTGCTCCCTCTGAACCATCTTCTCCATTAGTGCCATCTTGCCCATCAACACCATTGATACCATCCTGACCCGCTGGACCAATTGCTCCATCCTCTCCATCAGAACAAGAAAAAACCAATACTGATAATAGTATCATCATACTCCTTACTAAATTTGTCATCGCTTTCATTTTACAATCATTTTAAAAGTTAATATGACAAACCTAGCGCTACCTCAAAGATTCAATATCCTGAAAGCTTGAATTTCAAAGAATTCGGACTTTTTTTGAGGGGTTTCCCTAAGTTTTTGGGTAAAAAACCTCTTTTATCAATCAAAGAAATAGTGAAGATTACTTTTTATGTAGTCTTCACTATCACAATTAATGATTGGTTAAAAAGATTATTCTGGGATATTAAACGCGGCTATAATCTCTTCATAAGACATCGAAGTATAGTCTTTTATAGATTTAGCAGCTTCTTCCCCCGGTAATGCAGTTCCTCCAGGAATAATTACATATCGAAAATCATCAAAAAAGGTAAATAAATTTGTTCCTCCATCCAATGTAGCTACTTCAATTCGTAAAGTACTCCCTCCTACAAAACTTGAAACTTCAAATCCGTAATACTCCTCTTGAGAAGCAAGTATATATGGTAGTAATTTGACTTCAGAAACAATTACATTTACTTCATTTCTTCCATATACCAATATAACATCCTGATTTAAATCAAAATCATTAATACCCAAGGTCGCAAGAAGTTGCCCGTTAGTTGAGGCAGCTCCAGCAGTATCAAAATCCCTTGCAATCCAGTCTGAGTAAATTACATTTGCAGTTCCAGGTTGACCATCGGTTCCATCCTCGCCATCGGCTCCATCTTGCCCGTCCTGACCGTCAGCCCCATCAACACCATTGATACCATCCTGACCTGCCGGACCAATGGCTCCATCTTCTCCATCAGAACAAGAAAAAACCAATACTGATAATAATAGTATCATAATACCCCTTACTAAATTTGTCATCGCTTTCATTTTAAATAATTTTAAAAGTTAATACGACAAACCTAATACTAGCCGAAAAATGTAGTATCCCAAAAGTTTGAATTTCAAAGAATTCGGACTTTTTTCAAGGGTTTTTCCTAAGTTTCCTGAGGGAAACGCCCCTAAGCACAGCAACAATGAATATTTATTTAGGGTCGATTAAAATCATCAACCTCTTTATAGCTGCCTTAATTCGAATTGTAACCCAATCTTTTTGTGCATCATTGAGTTCATTTAATATGTATTCATTATCGTCATTAAAATCTGTCAGAACATCTTGTAAAAACTCTGCTTCAATCTCAGACATCCTTAATACATTATTCTGATCTAATGCCCCTATTTTTGATATTGCACTATCCAATCTATTCTTGATAATGTAATTTTGTAACTCATCAATTAAAAAAGAAAGGTCTTCTGTATTCGATGAAGTTTCAGGAATATATTTCCATTTTTGAGCCTGATGAAACTTTATCTCTTCATCAAACTCTTTGTTTTTTAGTTTAATAATAGGTCTGATTTGATTCTTTGTTTTGATTTGCTGGGTATAGGGCTTTATCACAACACCTTCAATCAGATTATCTTTTATCCATGGTAAACTTAATCTGTCGGGTATTGTAGAATCTATTCGGGTATCAAAATTTAAAGCCTCAAGATACTTTCCTATAAAAAGAGGTTTGGCATAAAAAATAGAGTGCTTTACAAAATACTCTTCAGCTGTTTTGTAAGGTAAATAATATTTGATATCTGTTTCTATTGCAATATCAAAGGCGCAGAATTTAATTTCAGGTGAATAGTATACTCCTGTTTGTATTGCCTTTATATTATCGCTTGGTAAGACTTCTGGGTGAGGATATTCACCTCCAAAAAGTTCTCCATACAAAATGTATTTTTTTGCTTCAATATCGTGACTTAATCTTTCAAAGAAATGGAAAATTTTGTCTTCCAAACACTTTACAATTAATTGAAATCCAAAAAAATCATCTTTCCAGGATAGATACTCTCTTCTTTTGGCAAATTTT
This sequence comes from Aquimarina sediminis, assembly GCF_002895435.1. Classification (GTDB taxonomy): domain Bacteria; phylum Bacteroidota; class Bacteroidia; order Flavobacteriales; family Flavobacteriaceae; genus Aquimarina; species Aquimarina sediminis. The sequence goes on along the minus strand of NZ_POYJ01000002.1, from coordinate 475,853 downwards.
AGTTTTCTATTTTCATAAATAAAACTGAAGTTAGCTCCATGTACTTTTTCTGTAACTACCCATTGTAATTTTTCTAGCTTTCTAAAGTCAATATCATTTACATTAAGCTTTTTAGGTACTTTTTCGTATTCAGAAAAATCTTCCATCCCATTTGTTTTTGGATCACGGTATTAGTCCATTGCTTCTTTACAATTTATGATTTGCTTTAATTGATCATCCAATCCATAGTTTTGCCATAAAAGAATATCGCTTTTTATTGCTATTGGGTTCTGGTTCGCTTTAATATATTTCTTAATGGATTGGACAATTGGATCATTAGTTTCCTCAATTTTTAGTATCGATTTTCTTCCTGCAATACTGTAATTGTCTTCATACTCATAGCAGAAAACCATCACCCGATCTCCTTTTTTTAAATCTTTTCCATAAAAGCAATCAGAAACCAGAAGGTTCTGGTTCATATATCTATTTTTCTTCAAATCTCTAACTGCAAGTACTTCATTTATCTGTATTCCTCCTTGTTGAGAAACAACTACACTAGTCGAATCTTTAGCTGGAATGTCTATAAATTGTACCGTTCCTAAAAAAACCAATGCATACTCATCACCACAATATCCAACAAAAGGACCAGATTGTGGCCACCAATAGGTATATCCTACTGCGAGGGTGTCTGACACAGAATCCCTTGATTTCTCTTCATTTATTGAGCTTTTCTTTCCTTGAGCACTGCATGCGTTCAAAAAAAGAAGACTAACTGCTAGTATAGTTTTTATTGCTATCTGATACATTATTAGGTTTTAAATCTGATCCTATGTTTAATTTGCAATTACTCGTTTAAATACGATTCCCTCTTTTTGATACACAATGACAATGGTATTATCATCAACCCTATTATACAGCTGGGGTGTTGATTTTCTTTCCCAATTATTGTCTCTATGAGCAACCAAATCATCTGTCCACCCTGTCTCATATTCTTTGTTATCTGATTTCTGAAAACCTATAGTCCAATTTGTAACCATAGTAGGTTCTACTTTTACAACAAATTGATAATCCCATGATGATGCTCCAGGAATTGCATTTCTTGATTTCGAAAAACCATTTACATTGAATAATAAAAATTCTGCATCATGAAATTCTGATTTTTTGATAATCTCTTTTTCAAGAACTTCTATTCTTTCTTTTGCACTGTCAATTGGTCTGCTATCTATAGTATTTTTAGAATTATCTGCACATGAGGTCAGAAGAAATATGATAAAAATTCGTGTTATTTGTCTCATCTATTTGTGTGTGGTATTTTTTATGGTCGAAATATATTTAAAACAAAACTCAGGGTCTCCCTCAGTATATTCTTTCGTTTCTGAGCAAGTGATTAAAAATAATTTCTGTTCTGTTCTAAAAAAACCTTTTGCATAATATTCTTTACCATTACTGCTTCCTGGATTTTCTAGAATAAATTTTGAATACCTCAACTTTATTCCATTATCAAAATCTATAGATTCTGAGTACTTCTTTTTTTGAACATTGATGTTAGGTTTTTCTATAGTAAAATATCTTCCATATCTATTATTTGGATCTATATGTATACTACAAAAACTATCTCTCTTAACTATAAAGTGCTTTTGCGGAACCATAATAGTTAACTTCAATGCCTCTAGCTCTACAGTAACCAATTCTTCTTTACTTAGCTCATCTTCAAACTTATTCCTTTTTGAAGTGCAATTTGATAAAATCAGTGATAGTACTATTATAATACAAATTACGTAACTGAAACCTACAATAAGTTCTTTCATGTTTCTATTTAATCAAAAGGCGGCAATACGCTTTTTTAAATATCCTACTCTAAAGCAAAAGTTACCTTAACGTAGTGTTTGTGGAGTTCGTATGGTCTTCCTGCATTGTAATATCCGAATTCCTTATGATTAATGTCCTCTATTTCTTTAATCGTTCCGATTTTTTTATTGATATTACTTGCCATTTGCATTGCTTTATCTCTGGCATCATCTATAGCTATTTTATTGAGCATAGCCATATCCTTATTGGTTATTTCTTTGGCCATAATTTCTGCCCATGCACTAACACCTTCTATTTTTTGAATAAGTATTTTTTTTACCTCATCCAGTGATTTTGTAGCATAATAATAATATGAACTCGTGCCATATGCTGTACCGGTAACCTCATATAAATCGTGTTTTTTAAATTTTCCAAAATCTACGCCTACTTTGCTTAGTTTTTCTTTAAATTCACTTTTAAGTTGGGGTATTTTTTTTTGCTCTGAATTTTGAGGTTTCCTAGCTAACGCCTCTCTAAAATCAACGTAGATAATGTACTTTTCAATATCAATTTCTCGAGAATATTCTCCTGTCACTGTGATGGTACTATTTTGTCCTTGCCCAAACAATGAAGCTGTACAAATAAAGATTATTAGAATTATTTTTTTCATTTGTTTTTGTTTTTTAAATTATTAAGCTTACTTCTGCCCATTTTTGTGTTTTTATCTTCTTCAAACCATATAAATTGAAGGTATTTGCAACAGATTCTATTCATCTTCTCTTTATTCAATTTTTTTTAATTATTCTTGAAAAGACCACACATCACTATAGAAATCACTTGGAGCACCTATACCTTGTCTAAAACCGTTAATCACCCATAGTTGATCATCAAAATATGCTGAGGAGTGATATCCTCTAGGAGCAAACGTTTTATATTCGACAGTTACTTTTTCCCAATTCATTCCATCATTGCTAAACCATATGTCATCATAATACTTATGACCTGCATCAATCCCTCCTGTAAGCCACATTCCTTCTTTATTGGTAACAACGGTATGATTACGACGTACAGGAAAATCTGTATTTGGCGTTACGAGAACCCACTGAAATCCATTTTTTGAATACCAAACATCGTTAAGATAATTTCCACTACCATCATATCCTCCTATAATCCAAATTTTATCATCGTATAGCACTGAGGCATGACCATAACGTTTACCAAATGGAGCTAGGTTAGTCACTTGATCCCAATTTGCTCCATCATTACTCACCCACACATCTCCTTTTGCAGAAACTATATCACCACTTAATCCTCCAATGAGAAACATTCTTCCATGAAGATTTGTTAATGTATGCCATCTTCTGGCAGGAAATGGAGCATTTTTTGCTGTTTGAGTCCATTCTTTACCATTTTTGCTATACCACACATCATTCAAAAAAGTGCTGCCTTTTGTTCCTCCAGTAATATACATTCCATCACTTGTTGTGGTAGATGCATGACCATACCTTTCACCAAATCCACCATCCTTGGTAATAGCAATCCAGTTTTCACCATCTTTACTACTCCAAACATCACTAAGAGGCAGATCATAACTTGTTCCAGCAATTACCCACATTTTATGATCAAACACTAGGGTAGTATGGCTCGCTCGCTCTGCAAAAGGGGCTTCATTAAGAACTCTTTTGGCATCTACACTAAGTGCTTTGGCAGTAACCTCATTAGTATTCATTGTTTCAAAACTTTCTATTTGTGTCTCTTCAGTATCACATGACAAAAAGGTCATAGATACAAATACTAGTAATATTATATTTGTATATGTTTTCATTGTTGTTTATTTATTATGTTCTATTTATTTTATTTCGATAGCATCACAAGTCCCCACAAATGGGGTACCCGCAGTACCAAAAGCATATGTTATAAGCCCTACATAAACTTTGCTGTTGTAAGAAGGAGCTGTTCCTGGCAACTTACCAGTTCCATTATAGAGTATCCATTCATCTGAAGTACTGTTGCTTGTTAAATTTGGTTGTTGCCAATAAAAAGTAAGTTCATTATTTTCGTCTCCTACAACACGTATATCTGCTCGCCCCAAGGGAACCATATCTATACCTATATCATCTACAGAAGAGACACCATTTACTGTGTTTTTACCTTCTATAGTAAATCTTCTTGTTCCTCTATGACCTACTACTACATGAGAAGAGTTTATAGAATTAAAGTCTTCTACATGCACTTGAATCCCCGAAAAATTGTATTGAGTGTCGTTATGCGCTGGTGCTGTTTGAGAATTGGCGGTAGTACCAATACCAATATTTCTTGCTATAAATTCAAAAGGAAATGTTACTAATTTAGCGTCTAATCGTCCTTGCTCTTCGTTAAAATGTAATGTCTGATTATTTGTATTATCTTCTAAAACTGCATGATATCTTCCTGATAATCTACTTACATTTGGCAATGCTGTAGCATTATTTGTAATATAATTTACTAGTGATCCAGTGCCATCAAAGTCATCAAAAATTCCTTTTTCTGGATTTGTTATAGGGTCTGGTTCAGAGTTCGAATTTGAAACATCATCATCATTACTACACCCTGCAAGCGCAACAAAAAACAGTACACTTACATATTGAATTTTTTTCATCCTTTTCATCTCTTTTTTTATTAATTAATAATCGATTTTTTACCTCTCAGTGAAAATTTCCATGTAAAATTTAAACTTACAAAGTGCTCATATTCGAAATCAGTTGTTGGGTCTACTCTATAGAAAGATGGCTGATATTCTACTCCTACAAAAGATAATTTTCCTAACTGGAAGTATATGTTAGTTGCTAAACCAAAGCTTTTATTTTCTCTTTCAATTTCAATACTATTCTCTACCTCTCTTCCATCTATGTAATTCCATCTATTTATAGAATAATGAAGTCCATAACCCAAACCTAGTCTGCCTTTTTTGAAATTATCTGTCACTTGTAAATACCATGTAGACAAATTTTCTCTCGTGTCATTTACCGGACTTGTAAAGGAAATAGCTCCTGTATTACCGATTTTTAAACTTATAAACACCATCCCGATAAAAATATTCCAGCCCAGTTAAAATTCCCCAGCCGAAAAAACTTGTTTTAACCTTTTTTCCAAAATCTATCGGTTTCAGACTAAATCTATTTGCTCTTACGATAGAAAATAAAAAATTAACGTTCCCTTTGGCTTTAGGATTTGTTTCAGAAAAAAAATCAGACCACAATCTTCCAAAAGATGGTGATTTCACAACTCTAAGAGTATCCTTGAAATCCAAATGAATAGACTCTCCATAATAGAACCTCTTTTTATTTGTAAAATCCACTGCATAACCTAAAGGCGCAAATTGTAATCCTGCCATATTCAAATAAAGAAATGTGGGGTTTAACGAAGACCTAACTTTGTAATCCAGAAACAGACTATCAGAAATTAAGGTTAGTTCTAAATCCTCATTTGATCTTCTAACATTTACTTTATTTGGTAGCTTATAGATACTATCATAGACTTTTACTTTTGCATGACTTAAATTTGTTGTTATATCCAAGTCATATGTTTTTTCTTCAAGTAAAGTAGCGCAAGATGTAAGTAGTAGCAAAGTGAAAAAAAGTATTGCCAACATGTTTTTTGTTACAATTATTGATAACACGATACAATATTTTCTTCTGATCACCCTTAATACTACACTCATAACCTTACCTATTCTACAAATCCTACTATCATAAAGAATTTCATAGTACAAACCTAGTAACAGTCATTATTTGAAGTATCCGAAAAGTTTGAATTTCAAAGAATCCGGACGGTTTTTAAGGGATTTACCTGTATTGGTATTTTTGGAACCTATTCAATTATTACCCACAATATGGTTAATACTAATCTTGTAAGTTTATTAATGACAGGAAGTTTATATGTCATTATAACACGCATCTTAACTCTTAAATGTATAGTGCACATCTCTATCTATTTATATCAAAAATTTCTCCTGAATCATACATTTTTTTTAGCTCATTTTTTGAAATTCCATATGACGATTTAGAGTAATTTTTGGGTGTATTAATTCTGTTTATTTTACTCTTTCTATTTATTTCATATTCATTTGGAGAGACAAATACACTGTCGTTTGAAACATCTATTACTTTTAAAGTTGAATAACTTCCTATTTCAATTTTGTATTCATAGATGTCTCCTACCTGAGGAGATGCTATATATTCTAATTTTTTGTCTTCCCCATCAGCATAAATACCCCAAGTAATCAAAACTGCAATTATTCCCAATCCAGCAAATTGCCATATCGGTCCTTTGGTATTATTTTTTAAACTTTCACACTCTCTTTTAAGTGACTCCGGCATCTCCTTAGTTTTAAGGATATTTTTGCAATGTTGGCATTGAGATGTCCCCCTTTTTACCGTAGGAAACAAAGGGATCCAAAAAATATGAGCATGCATTCTATATACACTTAGAATCAAAGAGCCTTGGGTTCCACAACTTGGACAAGTTGTTTTTTTTGATCGTTCAGATTTCAAATGAACCGCTTTACCTCCATAAATTATCATACTTCTATATTTTAATGATTACAACTTGCATGTATAATCCATACGTACATTATGATCATCAAAACTCAAAGAGGTATATTTGCTTTTTATTCTTTGGGCTTGATCATAAATCCTTTTTGCCTTTTCATCATATTGGGTGCCATGCAATAATAATTGTATTGCATATTGTTCTAATACTTGATAAGATGGGTTTATTAGCTCTAACAATTTTTGAAAAGCGCTATCTATAATATCACAAGGTAATCTATACTTATAATCAGATTCGATACCACTCAAAATATCATAATAACTAGTTGTTTTTTTTAGTGCTTCTTTCAGTTTTTTTTCATTTTTTGAAGACATCTCATACATATAATTCGTGACAGAATTTGAGAAGAAAGAAGTATATTTTTGTTTATACCTATTCAGCCGAAAAACGGCATTATAATCTCTTATACCCATCTTTGCAGTTAACCACCTTGTTTTATGTCTAATTTTATTTGGATAATGATTTATTTTGTTATGTCTTAGTAATGGAAATTTTCTTGGTGGTGTAGTTTCTCTTAACAATTTTTCCAAACTTGCTTTGAGCTCATCGCCAGAGTTAAAATCGTGATATGCCCTAATAACTGCACTATATGTAATCACGTTATTCATGACCTTAATTTGTTTTCTATTGATATCCATAAAAGAACTATCTATTTTTATATCAATTGAATAGGACGTCTCATATAACTCATCCAACCTTTTCAAAAAATAGTTTATTCTAGGTCTCAGAGCTGGATGTTCTTTTTTGACTTCAATCACATATTTGGCAACATTGCGATCTGCATATATTGCTAAACATCCCATTAATGAAAAAGATAAAAAGCTAGGGTTACATTTGATAAACATCTCAATAATAGCTGGGATATATTTCCTTTCTTTCAAAAGGCTGGCTATCCACACTCCACTTAACCCGTATACTTCATCATGTTTTTTACTTAATTCAAAAAGATCATCAATATGCGTGGTATTGACAACTGTTAAAAGATATCTTGCATGTATAATCCAGTCACCCCAGTTATACACAGGAAACAAGCTTCCTTTTAACCCATACATTATATGCCGTCTAAAAAAAGTTAAACCAATTGTTTCAATAAGTTCTGAAGGTTTATATTTCATTCTTCCGAGTAGTAGATTTTTAGTGCTATTCTAAACTAATTTTTATTAAAAGCCTTTATGTTCTTTAACCAAATTTTTAAAACTCTTGTTTAACGAAACCGTGTCTTTCGAAAACGATTTTCGATTATTTTTTTCGTTTAATTTATATTTTTGGTAATGATTTTCTACATCTACATTTATTGAATTTGTTTCCTGAATTCTTACTCCTAATGAGGGTTTTCGATAGTATTTTTTTGCAAATTCTTTTTCGGGATTGACACCTGATTGTATCCAATTTATTTCATCTCTACGTATTTTTTCAGAATACTTAACTCCTTCGGCTATTTCTTCTTTTAGCAATTTTTCTAATTCTTTAATTGTGAATCGATCTCCTTTTTTCTTTGTATATTGATGGTAAAGAACATATGCAACTTTTTGCTCATATAGTCGTATTGTTTCTGTTTGTTTGCTGTGATAAGATGCTTTAAAATAAGCTCTTGCTGCCAGTTGTCGTGCTCCTTTTTTCCAACCATTAGCCATTAGTAAATCTCCTAATGCTTCTAATAAAACAGGGGAGTTATAATTACCAAATTTCATCATTCCCATAACACCTTTAATAGCTTTATCGAGCTCTTCTTTGGGTAATAGATCTTTTTGTAAGGGAATTTCTATCTTACTATTGTACTTATTAACTAAAAAAGTATAAAAATTGTCAAGTTTATAACGTGGAAAACGATCAAAGTTGCGGCTTACCTCTGAAGATAAAGGCAGTGTTATTTTTTCATTCTTCATTTTTTGCATCACATATTCTACGAGATATCGCTGGTATATTTCTCTACCAAAATGGGCATCCGGGTTTATTTTTATTGCTTTATCTATATATTCGATACCTAAAGAGAGTTGTCCATTATGAATATAAAAAGTTCCCAAATTGGCATAAGTTGTATAATCATTTGGTTTAATTCGCTCTTTCCTCTTAATAATTTCGATCGCTTTTTTATCATTTCCAACTTTTGAATACGCCACTGCCAGATCATTATATAAATACAAACTATCAGGATATTTTTGAAGTTTTAGCTCTCTATCTTCTATTCTCCATTGATAGAACTCTTGGGAGTGCCTTAGAAATTTTCCAGATATTAACTCTATTACATCCGGAAATTGCATTCTTTCCATCTCAATGGTATCGTAATCCCAAAAACAAGAGAATCCAGAAAAAAATGTAGAAAAAGTAAATATCAAAAATAATGTAAATCGTTTCATCTGTGTTAATTTTTTAAAAAGGATCCTCATTATCCTTGTTAGGTTAGTTAATGAGGATCCAGGGGTAATGAAAAGCATGGACAAAAAAACTAGTCATTACGTATTGTTTTTAGAATTACTCTAGTTTTATCACCCAATAATTAAATTCGCTTGTAGTACCTTCTCCTGACCCCGTAATGTTAGCGTACCAACCTGCAACAACATACCCACCATCTGCTGTTTGTTGTGTAGAAAAAGCATAATCATCACCTTCACCTCCAAGATTCTTTTGCCAAAGAATGACTCCTGAAGTATCTAACCTTAAAATCAGAAAGTCTTTCGCTCCATTATTTTCTTCTATATCAATATCATTAGAACTAGAACTCCCTACAGCAATATATCCTCCATCACTGGTTTGATGTATGTCACTTATTCCTTCTGATTGAGTACCTCCTATTATATTTTTCCATTGAATATTACCTGAAACATCTGTTTTGATAACTAGCGCATCTGCCGCTCCTTTGTTTTCTTCAATATCTCCATCGCCTGATCGAGAGTATCCACCAATGATATACCCTCCATCTGATGTTTGCTCAATTGATTCTGCTTCTTCATTTTGAGAACCTACGTAGGTTTTCTCCCATTCAAAACTACCTGTAGCATTTAACTTTGCAATCCATATATCTCTTTTGTTTCCACCAGTTTCTCTATGCCCTGCAACAATAAAACCTTGATCTGTAGTTTCGTCAACAGAAAAAGCAAGATCTCTTTGAGGACCACCTAAATTTGTTTCCCATAGAAAATCTCCGGATTCATCTAATTTAATAATCCAAGCATCAGATTGACCACTAACATCAAACCCATCAGAACTTGTAAAACCAACAGCTACATACCCTCCGTCTGACGTTTGTATTATTGACTCTAGTATATCGTCTTTATTGCCCCCTATATTAGTTTCCCAAACCAGATTACCAGAAGCACTCAACTTTATAATCCAAAAATCACGCATCCCATTATTACCACCTACATCTCCACTGCCAGAGTTAGAAAAAGCACCAATGATATAACCACCATCAGTAGTTTGTTGTATATCATGTACAGTATCATTATCGGATCCTCCAATATTAATTTCCCAAACCAGATTACCAGAAGTATCTAGCTTTACAATCCAACAATCTTTTCCTCCTTTATTGCCACCAACATCTCCATCAAAAGACTCTGATGCTCCTGCTACTATATATCCACCATCGCTGGTTTGCCTAATAACATACCCTTCATCATCTGAGGTACCTCCAAGTGATTTCTCCCATGCAATTGATACTTCTTCATTAATAACCTCTCCTTCTTCTGTGTTAAAGGTAAATGTCTCTTCTACCACACCTCCTTTAGTATCAGAAGCGACCACTTTACCACTATAGCTGGTTTGTGCATTTAGCTGCTCTAGTAGTAGTTTTTGAGTTTTAAGTCCCGATTCTATTGTGTTCTCTCCCAAAAAAACAGTATAAACTACCTCATCATCATCTGGATCTACTGCTGTTGTCCAATCCAGTAATGCACTATTCTCAGTAATTTCTGATACCTGTACAGAAAAATTCCCTGGATTTTGATTTTCGATCTGTAGTATATCCTTGTTATCATCATCATTATTACATCCAAAGGTTATAGCACCTAAAATGCTCAAGCCGTATAAAAAAATTCTCTTTTTCATCTGTCTATATTTTTGTTACCTGTCTGATCTTTTATTTTTACCTACAGCAAGCGTACTTTATTATATACTACTTCTTATGCTATACTAACAGTAGAGTAAAATTAATAGGGAAGATGATTTACAATGTCCCGAAAGTTTGAATTTCAAAGAATTCGGACTTACCTTAAGAGGTTTTTCGGTATTCTTTTGGCGAAACACCAATTCGTTTTTTGAAAGCACTATAAAATGTAGATTTCGAATTAAATCCTGATTCTAAGGCGATAGATATAATAGTATAGTTTATAAATTTTGGGTTTCTTAATTTAGATTTTGCATCTTCTATTCTATATCCATTTACATAATCTGTAAAATTATGACCGCTTAGTTTGTTTACCAGTTGCGATAAGTAGTTACCGCTTATCTTGAGTTTTTTGGCCATACTATCTAGTCCCAAATATGGATCTCTATATATTTTGGCTTCTTGCATCAAAAAATCAAGCTCTTTAAAATACTTGTTATCGTTATTAATATGACTGGAAACATTACTGCATATTTGTTTAAGTTTTTTTTCTGTAAGCTTGGCTATTAAATGAAATAAGAAAATATGATCATTAGTAAAAAAATCTTTTTCTGAGTGTTCAGAGTCTAAAACACCAACAATGTTGTCTTCAATAAAAATAGGCACGGACAATTCTGACATTCTAGGGGCATCATCAAGAATATATGCTGGGTTTTTGGTAACATCTTTGATACATTGGTATTTCCCAGATTTTGCAACGCTTCCTACAATACCTTCTCCTTTCTTAATTTTAATAGGGCTTACTACCTTTTTCTCTCCATTATTTTTGTCTCCGAATGATGCTTTTTGGATTAAATATTGTTTTTCTTTATCAAACATATAGACTACACAATCCTCTAAATATAAATGAGAAATACAATTTTCTACAATATCCCAAAGCACCTCGTCTACATTGTTTTTTTCAAATAACGATGTGGCAAAATAACTCAGAATAGAGATTGTTTGAATAGGTGCGTTTTGTAAAAAGTTATCGTCAAAATCTGCAAAAATTTCATCGAGATAAGCGATCGAAGTAAGATTCTTATTTTCTAAAGGTTTTTCTTTATTGAATTGAGCCCTTTTCTTCGTTTTAGAAATTCTACGAGCAGCTTTTCCTGGAGTCCTGAAAGTTTCTTTTAATGCAATATTTCGGTCAAAAGAAACATGAAAAAAACCATCGAATACAATATGGTCTGGTTTCTCAATGGATACTAGAAGGAAGCAAAATACTATAGCAATTAAAATATAGTATAGATATGATCCTAAATCTTCTTTGTTCATAAGTGCTAAAGAGGAGAGGTGTTTTAATATAAATAATATAATCGTAATCATCACAAATGTGATACACACCTCTTTAAGCATGCGAATTGTTTTCGCAGCTTTTTTGTTGCCTGAGTTTTTCTTAATGTCCATTTTTATTTTTTTGTCCTTACCAAAAACGACTTAAATACACCCTCAAAAAGGAGATGTTATCATTCAAATCAGATTTGACTGCTTTTTATTACTCTAGCAAGGTAAAATAAGAATCTGGAGTGGTGTTGGACTATGGTTACCAAAGCTTGTACTATGGTTACATTTGGACTAAAACTCTTTAAAAATGGTGGGTTAAGCAGTTTTATTTTCTAGATTCAGAAGGGGTTTCATTAAATTCTTCTACATATACTCTTGTGAAGTAAGCAGGGTCTTTAAAACCTGTTTGGTAGGCAATTTCGGCAATTGTAAACTCATTTTCTCTTAATAATTCTTTGGCACGTTGTAAACGTATTTTGCGTATTAACCTTGTAGGGGACATACCGGTCAAGTTTTTAATCTTTCTAAACAAATGTACTCTGCTAATATGAAAATGTTCTGCTAATTGAGGAACCCCAAACTCATCATTATCCATTTGACTATTTACTACTTCGATTATTGATTTCATAAAATTGTCGATAGTCTTGTTTTCTGAAGATACTGTAATATCTCCTTTTTGATACTTTTCTTGTAATTTTTTTCTGGTTTTGATTAGATTATCTACCCGAATTAACAATTCTTCGCGATCAAAAGGTTTTGTAAGATATGCATCGGCACCAATTTTTAATCCTTCTATCTGATTAGTATGACTTGATTTTGCAGTCAATAAAATGAATGGAATATGATTTGTTGCAACACTTTGTCTTATTCTTGTTCCTAGTTCTATCCCATCAAATTCTGGCATCATAACATCCGAAATCACTAAATCTGGCAAGTGTTTCTCACACAATTCCCAAGCCTTAAGACCATTGCTTGCTTGTAGTATTTCGAACTCTGAGGAGAGGCAAAAATGAATATACTCTCTTACTTCTTTATGATCCTCTGCAATTAAGATAAGAGGTTTATTATCTTCCTCTGAAAATAAACTATCCTGATATTCTATCCCTAACTCATTATCTGGAGTTAAAACAGGTGCTTCAACAGTAAAGATGGTTCCTTCCCCTTTTTGGCTTTGTACTGTAATCTTACCATCCATTAACTGTATTAATTCTTTGGTTAGGGTAAGTCCTAAACCAACCCCTTTAGAGTCTTCTGTTTTTTCTTTAGTAAAAGGCTCAAATAATTTCCCAATGAACTTTTTTGACATCCCTATTCCTGTATCCTTAACCTGAATAGTAAGATTTTTTTTCTCTTCTTCATATTGTATAGAAAATAACACACCTCCTCCTTTGGTATTATATTTTATAGCGTTTGATATTAGATTGGTTGTGATTTTTCTCCATTTATCTTCATCAAAAGACATGAATAGCTCTTCATGAGAACTTGAAAAATTTAAGGAAACATTTTGTTTTTCTGCCAGAGAGGTAAAAGAATAAAACAAATACTGCTGAAAGCCAATAAAGTCGCCAGTATTAGTTTTAATTTCTAATTGATTATCCTGCATTTGTGCAATTTCGAGGATCTTGTGTACTTGATTTGATAAATGATTAACCTGGTCTTCTATTTGAGATAAATGCCTATCTGTTTTTGTATTAACTTTTGTAGCAAGACGGTCTCTAATCTGGTCGGCCGCTCCATTAATAACGGTTAATGGGGTTCTAAATTCATGAGCAATTTGATTAAACCACCTAGTTTTAGCTTTAGAAAGGTCGGTAACAAACTCCTTCTCTGTTTCTGCTATTTTTCTTCTTAACTGAATTCTATATACAATAAAAATCAAATACATTGTTACCATTATATAGATCCCATAGGCTAGCTTAGTTTTATACCAAGGAGGAATAACTACTATAGGTATTGGTCGATACTGTATTTCCCATTGATCGTCAAGAGAAGCTTCTGCCAATAACTGATATGACCCTTTTGGTAAATAGGATAATGTAAGTGTTCCGTTCTCCTGTATTGGTAACCAATCTTCATGATATCCTTTTAATTTAAAACGATATCTCAAGTTTTCCGGTCTTTCAAAAGTCAATGATTGAAACTGAAAACTAATACTTTGATCCTCGGGATATATTTTTATAGGGGTCTCAGTTATTTTTCCTTTTCCGGGGAATTTTTTTACAACAGTAGAATCTGACTGGTATTTTGTTAGAGATAACCAAACCATGTTTGGGTTGTCAGATGTAGAAGCAGCTAATTGATCCGGATGAAAATATTGAACACCTCCTTCGCTACCCATCCAGATATAACCTTCTTTATTCTGACATATGGAACTAAGCAACATTGAATTATCATATAAACCGTCTTTTACAATATAATTGCTAAATTTTCCTGTATGCGGGTTATACGATAAAATACCATGGCTAACAGTACTTAGCCATATTGTACCTTTTTTGTCACTAGTAATATTTAAAATCTTGTCATTGGGCATATTATCATTTCTCAGAAATCTTTGAAATTTTTCTGTTTCAAGATCTAAAGAGTTAAGCCCACCATCCGTACCTACCCATAGCAAATCATCGTTACTTTGATGTATTGCTTGAATTAAATTAGAAGTTATACTGTTCTGGTCATCTATTTTGTGCAAAAACTGCTTGTATTTGTAATTACTATTCTCTGATATAGTACTTGCATTAGAGAATTTAAACAAGCCTTTTCCTATACTACCTCCCCATATATTATCCTTATTATCAGGATACAGCTCGATAATCCCAGTATTTTCTAGAAAAACTGGAATCGTAAAATAGCTTTGATCTTTCAGGTCATATACTATGATATTATCCCATTGAGCAATCCAGAGACGTTGATTAAGATCTTCTATAATTCGCCAACTTACTCCTAAAGAAAATCCTGCATTTGAAAAAAAAACAGACTCTGTTTTTTCAGTTATCGGATCTATCTTTAATAATCCTGTTTGCCCATTTGGTAGTTTTGTTAATGTATATAAGAGACCATCACTAGCACATTTCATTGAGGTTACTGTATATTCATTTATCTTTTGAGGAAATTGATCACTATTTTTATTCCATGCATAGATGCCATCAGGCAGGGCAAACCATACCCGATTCCCACATTCTTCAATCTCTCGTACCTTTCCCATACCTCCTACAATAGGATGTCTCAACTGTTTATGAGGAATTAACTGAAAAACGCCCAAATTAGTTCCGACCCAATAGTTATCTTCTTTGTCCTGGAACATAGAATTAGCTTTGAGCGGTTTTGAGGACTTGAAGTTTAATAACTGTTTTAGATCTATAGCATCTTGTTGGCTAAAATCAGAAGAAAATTTGTAGATTTTTTTACCTGCATTTACCCAAACCCACCCCTTATTATCTTTAAAAATAAAAGGTTTCTCTCTCACTCCACTACTATAGGTTGTATCAAAATTTAGTTTTTGATGATGCAAGTCGTTACCTAACTTATAGTAAAGTAATAATTTGTTCTTGGTGTATACCAATGTACTGTCTTCATTAATAGCAAAGAGATTCAGTACATTTTCCTCCTTTACAAAGGGAAGTTTCTTAATGGTATCATTTTTTACTTCATAATTTTCTTGTACTCGTCCACATAAAATTCGAGTAATCCCATCTTTAGAAACGCTTATATTGGTTGTCCCTTTATTATAAAACTTATGGATAGTAGAATCTTTTGGGCGATATCGAAAAGCTCCAATGGCAGAAGAGATCCACATATTCCCCTTCGTATCATTAACCAGATTATTAACAATAGAAACATTATATTCGGTACTATCTGATGAAGTTTTAAGTTTAGTAAAAGTCTCATTATAGGGGTTTAAAACACTAACTCCACCACCAAGAGTTCCAACATAAATAAGATGATCATTAAGCTGTGTAATACCTCGCACCCAATTTGCTCTAAGTGCTGTAGAATCACCAGGAACATAGGTGAAAATTTTAAATTTCAGACCATCAAACCTATTTAATCCATATTGAGTACCAAGCCAAATAAAGCCATCTTTATCCTGAAAAATGTCAGATATCCAATTGTTCGAGAGCCCATCAAAAATATCATAATGTTTTACATTATATGGTGGAATATTTTGTGCTTGTAATTTAATACAACCAACTAGTAGGCATATACCTAATACTGCAGATGTATTTAAAAACTTCATAGGTTATATTCTAGTACAATTAGAGTTTTTATGGTACTAATATACTCTATAACCCAAACTTATATAGTATTACTCGAATCTTAGTTTACATTAAAGGTTCTTTTTTCAGATACTTTCCCATTAGTTATTTGTATGCTATATTTTCCAACAGGTAAATAATATTTTCCATTTTTTCTTTTAGAAATCACTTCATCAGGAAATTCTTTTTCCAGAGTTTTCTTCCCTTTTTCTGATATTGTCAGGTCATACATTACATAGTTCAGTCCTTTATCTCCTTTTGCCGAAATCTCCTGCAATACTATTCCTTCTTCTGTGGTAATTTTAATTGAAAAGTCTTCTGAGCTTCCCGCATAAAACTTAATCGTAGTAGATGGTTCATATGAAGCTAACCATTTGCTCCAAGATGCGCCCCATCGTTCTGACCACTTTATTTCAGGTATTTCAAAAACATACAATCCATTTTTCATAATCTCATCATTAAGAGATTGGATTGCTTTGATATTAGTTTTGTAAATACTTCTTCCATGTGTTCCCAGCAGTAAATCCTTTGCTTCTGGTTGAATTACAATATCATGAACTGCTACATTAGGCAATCCACCAGAAAAAGCTTGCCAAGTAGCTCCTCTATCCAAAGATACATAAGCTCCATTATCAGCACCCAAGTATAGTACATCTTCATTTTCAGAATCTTCTTGGATCACATTAATTGCAGATATTGGTAATTTACTTCCTATAGTTGTCCAATTCTGACCATAATCCTCACTTACATATACATAAGGAGTAAAGTCATCCCAGCGATACCCATTTAAAGTAACATATACTCTTGATTTTTTATGAGAAGACGCAATCACTCTGGATACCCACAAATCTTTTGGAAGAGAATCTGAAATTTTGTTCCAACTCCCTCCAGAATTTTTAGTGACATATACCAATCCATCATCACTACCTGTATATATCAATCCAAACTGAAGTGGAGATTCTGATATTGAAGTCAAGGTGCCATAGGCTACATTTCCTTTCTTACCTCCATTAGTCAAATCGTTAGAAATCGCAGTCCAATCATCACCTTGATTCATTGATCGCATTAACTTATTACCTCCAAGATATAAAATATCCTGATTGTGAGAGGATAATAAGATTGGGGTTTGCCAATTAAACCTATAGGGAGATTCTCCCAATTCATGTTTCGGCTGAATATATGTTTGTTTATTTTTTGATCTATTTATTCTAAAATAATTTCCAAACTGAAAACCTGTATACACAATATTAGCGTCTCTATTATCGATCTGAACCTGCATACCATCACCTCCCATAATGCTTTCCCAAGGATAGTGACCAGTTTGATGCCACGAATCATCTTCTACAGCATTATGCGCTCCTACCCAAACTCCATTATCCTGTAAACCACCATATACGTTATACGGTTTCTCATGGTCTACATTTATGGCATAAAATTGTCCCACACTAGGTTGATTAGCTTTCATCCAGTGCTTACCGTCATCATATGAGATATTTACTCCACCGTCATTACCATTTACTAAGTGCATTGGGTTTTTGGGGTTAATCCACAACGCATGATGATCTGCATGTACATTTTTACCGTTGATACTTGTAAATGTTTTTCCAGCATCTTTAGATTTTAAAATGGGTACTCCAGATATATATACATGATCTTTATTTGATGGGTTTACTTGAATCTGCGCAAAATAATATCCATAGCTAAAAAAAACATCATCTATATAATCACTATGAGTTTTCTTCCAGGATTTTCCTCCATCATCACTTCGATATACCTCTGCTCCAATCACAGGTGTATCAAATAACATAGCATTAGCATCTTCTAAATATTTTGCCAGATCGATAGGGGCAACTGTACCTCCTCTAACCAGTTGTTTCAAATTATCCGCTCTATATTTTTCCTGAAATCCGTTTGTTTTTAGAAATGCATTTAGCTTTTTATCATCCAGTTTCAAGAAGCTTTCTTTAGACATTGTCTTAAAATCATCCTTGGTTAATCCTGCACCGCTTTTTTTAGTTTCATTTTTTTCTCTTCTAAACTGGTTATCATGTACTGCATACAATGTATTTTCATCAAAAACTGCAAGACCAATACGACCCACTCCTTCTCCTGTAGGAAAACCACTGGCTTCTGTAGAGATTTTGTTCCAGGTCATACCTGCATCTGTACTTTTATAAATACCAGATCCAGATCCACTACCTTCAAAATTCCAGGATTTTCGATCTTTATCCCAGGCAGCGGCATACATTATTTTGAAATTATTAGGAGCAACAGCCAGATCAATTATCCCGGTCTCATTATTAATAAACAATGTTTTATGCCATGTAGTCCCTCCGTCTGTAGTCTTATACACTCCTCGTTCATCATTAGTAGAGTATAGATGTCCTGTTACTCCAATTACTACTTCATCGGGGTTTGTAGGGTTAATAATTATTCTACCAATATGATGTGAATCGGGCAGTCCCACATTTTCCCATGTTTTACCTTTATCTGTTGATTTTAGAATCCCTGTTCCTGCATAGGATGATCTTGAAGAGTTATTTTCTCCTGTACCTACCCAAATAACATTGTTTTTCCAATCTACTGCAATATCTCCTACATTAATGGTTTCGGCTGAATCCAGAACAGGTTCGAAGGTAATACCATTATTAACCGTATACCACAATCCTCCAGAAGCATACCCCACATAAAATTCTGTGGTATTATCAGGGTTTACATCTACATCTACTACACGACCACTCATTACTGTTGGCCCTATGTTTTTAAAAGGAACATTTTTTACTAATGAAGAATTTTCTAATTGTTTTTTACTCGCCAGTCCTTTTAAAACCACATCCGCACTAGTAGCCGGTTGTTGCGAAAAAATAAAAGTAGAGAACAATAAAGAGAAAAGAGAGGAAGTGAGTGTTTTCATTTTGACAAGATGTTTATGGCTCTGAAAGTATATATTGTTAAATAAATCTCAAAATTTTTAGACATTGTTTAACAATATTTCAAAAAAAACAAATATATAAATCAACAACGAAAAAAGGTATTTTTTGTCTTTCTCGTATTTTTTTAGTTAATTTATTATATACTAACTAATTAAAACATACAATCATGGAAGAGTATTTACCATTAATTATTCAACTGATAAGTGGAGCTGTTGGAGGAAACATCGCTGGTTCATTACTTAAAAATTCATCTTTTGGCAGAATAGGAAACTCTATTCTTGGAATACTTGGAGGTGGTATCGGAGGATACCTACTAAGTTATTTAGGAATTGATACTTCTGGCGGCATGGATTTATCAGGAATATTAGGAAGTATAGCCGGTGGTGGTGTAGGAGGTGGTGTATTGATGGCTATAATTGGTTTAATCAAAAATGCGATAAGTAAATAAGATATATTCTCTTTAACATAAAAAGTCAGGAATCATTGAATTTTTAAAAAGGAACTCAAAATCTAATGAGTTCCTTTTTTTATTACGTAAATAATAATCTTATTTTTGAAAAAAATCAATATCCTTAACTCCTGGCAGGTATATAAAGCCATGAGATTTGCAATTAAATAATATCGCAGACAATGAAATATCACCAGATAGATAGAAATTTGTTTATTAAAAACAGGAAAAATTTCACAGCACAAATGAAACCCAATAGCATTGCTATATTTAATAGTAATGACATATATCCAATTAGTGCAGATAGCACCATGCCCTTTGCACAACATAGAGATATTTTTTATTTAAGTGGAGTAGACCAAGAAGAAAGTGTGTTATTACTTTTTCCTGATGCTCCTAAAGAAAAGCATCGTGAGATTTTATTTCTTAAGGAAACTAATGAGCATATAGCAATTTGGGAAGGAGAAAAGTTAACTAAAGAACGTGCTCTTGAGGTTTCAGGAATTAAAACCGTATACTGGCTTACTGATCTGGAAAAGATTTTCTTCGAAATAATGACGCAATGTGAAACAGTATATGTTAATACCAATGAACACTATCGTTCAAATGTTGAAACAGAAACTCGAGAAGATCGTTTTACCAAATGGTGGAAAGAAAAATATCCTGCACACAGTGTAGCAAAAAGCAATCCTATTTTACAAAGATTACGTTCTGTAAAGGATTCTATAGAGATTGATTTAATGCAAACCGCTTGTAATATTACTGAAAAAGGATTTCGTAGACTTTTAGGCTTTGTAAAGCCTGGTGTTTGGGAGTATAATATTGAAGCCGAATTATTACATGAATTCGTAAATAATAGATCCAAAGGTTTTGCCTATACTCCTATAATTGCTAGTGGAAATAATGCCAATGTATTACATTATATAGAGAACAATCAACAGTGTAAAGCTGGGGATCTAATTCTTATGGATGTAGCCGCTGAGTATGCTAATTATTCTAGTGATTTATCTCGTACAATACCTGTTTCAGGAAAATATACCAAACGCCAAAAAGATGTCTATGACGCAGTACTTAGGGTTAAAAATGAAGCAACAAAGCTATTGGTTCCTGGTGCTATTTGGGGCGATTATCATATCGAAGTTGGTAAAATCATGACTTCGGAGTTATTGGGTCTAGGGCTTTTAGATAAAGCTGATGTACAAAAGGAAGATCCAGAATGGCCTGCATACAAAAAGTATTTTATGCATGGTACTTCTCATCATATAGGACTAGATACTCATGATTATGGTATCCTTACAGAACCTATGAGCGCAAACATGGTATTTACCGTTGAACCAGGAATTTATATCCCTGATGAAGGATTCGGGATTCGGTTAGAAGACGATGTTATAATCCAGGAAAAAGGAGAGCCTTTTAACCTAATGGGGAATATCCCGATTGAGGCTGAAGAAATTGAAGAGTTAATGAATGAGGCGTAAATAACGTTTGATATTCTTAAGAAGAAAAAAGTCCGATTTGGTTTCAAAACCAAATCGGACTTTTTTATAAAACTCTCTGAAAACTATATTTTTATAGTTTAGTAGAATATTTTCCTTAGTTCTTTCGTTCAGTATAAAAACTCTCTTTTATACATTATGCAACGAATGAAAATTACTGCTGGACATCAGCAGGCCATGCCGTATATAGTTGTCGAAAAAGCAGAAGACTTTATCGATTTTATTCGAAAAATATTTCATGCCCAAGAAATGATACGTCGCATGGATACTGATAATAGAATACAGCATTCTGAGATCAAAATTGGAGATAGCACTATTCTTCTTACAGAAGCATCACAATACTACCCTGCGCATCCTGGATCTATGTATGTCTATGTAAAGGATACCGATCAAACTTATTTTGAAGCAATTGATGCTGGAGCCAAATCCTTGATGGAACCAATGGAAGAAGATTACGGAGCCCGAGGGGCTGGTTTTCAAGATCCATTTGGTAATACCTGGTGGATTGCTACATTAAATTAAGTTTAAAAAATCCGTACACCCTTTCTAATTACATCCTAAATCACTTTGAGATTGTACATCATTAGTTGGGAAACAAAACCCAGAATTTAGTGTTTCAGGAACATATCTTGTAAGATCGGTATCTTGCAAGCTATTTTCTATAAACACTGTAAGGTCATCGATTTCCTGATCTGTTAAATCAATATTTCCAAATTGTGTCGCTAAGTTTTCTTCTACCACTTCGGTCGATTGCGGGATTCCATTGTTTTTATATACGATAACATCCTTTACTGACGTAAATGTTGCTCCATGACCATAAAAACCATTATCAATCAAATTATAAAGAGTCGGAGTTTTAAACTTATAGTTGTCCTCTGGTTTTTTTGTAAAACCTCCTCTTCCTTTTTTGACTGCTTCAAAACCTTCAGTATCCAGAACTAGTGCCTTATCAGAATTATCAAAATCTCCCATCCCAAAAGCATGAAAGCTTTTATCATTTAATGCCGGTCCAGTATGACACTCATAACATTTTGCTTTACCAAAAAAAGTAATAGCTCCTCTTTTTTCTACATCGCTCATAGCATTATAATCTCCTTTTAACCAGTCTTGCCATGGAGATTTATTAGCTAATAATGTTCTTTCATATGCGGCTATTGCAAGTGCTGCATTTTTTGTTGAATAACGTTCGCTTTCTGCAACATCACCAAAAGCTGCATCAAACATTGCTTTGTATTCAAAAGTGTTTACAAAATCTTCATCTATCATTATTCTATGGACACCTTGCCCCTTTATAGCTTGAACTTCTACACCTTGAAATCCTAAAAAATTCTCCTGAATGTTGGTCCAGTTACTTTCTGTTCCGGCATTGGTTCCTGTACCACCAAACTGTCCATTCCAAAGCATAACATCCTGATACGCCACATTAAGAACGGTAGGCGATCTAAGTGGTTGAATATCTACTGAATCAACAGGAACATTCGTATTTATAACCCTACCATTACCATTTGTTCCGAAACCAACACCACACTCTCCGATACCTTGTCTTAGTCCAGAGCTAAACCCAGCTGCTGCCTGATGGCAAGAGGCACAAGAGTAAGTAGATTTCATCTCATTAATTTTTGGTTTACCTCCTGTTGCGGTCTCATGCATTAAAAGCTTTCCTAGATCCACCTTTTCTTTGGTAATTGGATTAAGTGGGTCTTGCGGTATGTTTAGATAATCATCACTTTGAGGCAAAATGAAGTATGCTAGACCTTTCTCTTCAGAAACATCGGTTAATAAATTTTTTAGATCTATATCCAAATCTGTGGCTATAGGTACATAATTATCATCATTAGCACATGAAAATAAAAGTAATGCAATAAAAGTGAGAGTAATTATTTTTCTCATAGATTTCCTTTCCTTTAAATAATTGATTAGTTGTTTTCCGCCACGAAAGTAATAAAAACTATGATAGTAAAAAAGGGGAAATCCCCCCTAATTACCTCGTAGACAAAATTATATATTATTCCCTCTTTTAAAATATGAAAGGATATTCATTAAAAACAACGTGACCAGTGCAGGAAGCAACCATGCTAAGCTATACATGCCAAAAGGAAGGGTTTCTAAAACAGGACGTATAAACTCTTTCATTCCTATGGATCCCAAAAAATCGGGAATACTAAACAAAATAGTTACCAAAACTACTGCTCTAAATACTATTGCTGAAGTAAATTTATTTGGTAGTACATTTAGTATAATTAAAATAATTGTAATAGGGTAAATAAACATGAGTGCAGGTATTGCTATAACAACAATATAGTGTACATCAAACTGCCCCATTAAAACTCCTAAAACACAAGCAA
Organism: Aquimarina sediminis; assembly: GCF_002895435.1. GTDB lineage: Bacteria > Bacteroidota > Bacteroidia > Flavobacteriales > Flavobacteriaceae > Aquimarina > Aquimarina sediminis. The sequence goes on along the minus strand of NZ_POYJ01000002.1, from coordinate 452,653 downwards.
TAACCGCCGTGAAAAAATATGCTTTTTGAGAATTATTAAATATCCCTTTTATAAAATCTGCAGTCCCGGTTACTATACCCACTGCAGTTGTAAAACATGCCAAACTAACTAAAATACTCAAGAAAACTTTTCCGATTTTACCTAGAGTTTTTAGACTTAATCCAGATAACAATTCTGTGCGAGTAACCTCCGTATCAAATTGAGTATTAAATAGTGCTCCACTATAAATCATCCCAGAATAAATAATTAAAAGCCCCAATCCAGCAACAATCCCTGATTTTATAATTAGCCCTTTATTTTGCTTAAAGTTATCTCCCTTTTTCATTTTCAGTGAAATTATAATCACCCCTCCTACTACAACAGCTCCTATGGCATCAAAAGTTTGATATCCTTCTAACAACCCTTTAACCAATGGAGTCTTAAATTCTGTAGGATTTATAACGGGGTTGTGTACAGAAAAAATACCAACACATATTATACTAAGTACAACTATAAACAAAACAGGTGAAAGAAACTTGCCTAATAGCGTAAGTACTTTGGATCGATTAAGCACAAAAAGCAATACCAGAATAAAATAAACAGTACTGGTTAACCAGGGGCTTGTTCCCAAAAAAGGTTCGATTGCCATTTCATGAGTAACCGAAGCGGTTCTTGGAGAAGGTAACGTAATAGAAATTATGTATACCAAAATACAATATATTAGACTAAACAATGGAGATACTTTTTTTGCAAAATCCAACATTGTGCCTTGTAATCTGGCATGTGCAAAAATACCAAGTATAGGTATTACCACAGCAGATATAGCAAACCCAATAACTACCATTAGCCATGCATCTCCCGACTTAAAACCTAGAAGTGGCGGAAACATAAGGTTCCCTGCTCCAAAAAACATAGAAAATAATGCAAATCCTGCAACGAAAGTTTCTTTATTAAATCTCATTAATTACGTTTATTTGCCTAAAAATAAACTTTCAAAATGATATTAACATACAAAGGGATTAAAATAAATTATAACACCTTTGGAAAAGGGTCACCTATTATCTTTCTACATGGGTTTTTAGAAAATTCTTCTATGTGGAAAGATACAATCAACCATCTATCTACTTCATATCATTGCATTTCTATCGATTTGTTAGGTCATGGCCAAACCGAGTGTATAGGATATATTCATACAATGGAAGATATGGCACAAGCTGTCAAAGCGGTTATGGATGACTTAAATATTTCTAACGCAATTTTTATAGGTCATTCTATGGGAGGTTATGTAGCCTTAGCTTGTATTGATCTTTTCCCCGATATGACTTCTGGGTTAGTTTTACTCAACTCTACATCACTTCCAGATAGTAAAGAAAGAAAAACAAATAGGGATAGAGCCATTACTATTGTAAAAAATAACCCTAACGCTTATACAAGTATGGCTATTGCTAATCTTTTTGCCAAAGAAAACCAACAACGATTCGCTAATGAAATAAACACGATAAAAGTACTAGCTTCTAAAATTCCGCTACAAGGAATTATTTCTGCTTTAGAAGGTATGAAAATTAGAAAAGACCGCACATCAGTTTTAACCAACTTTAAAGGTCCCAAAATCATATTTGCAGGAAAAAAAGATCCTGTACTATTATATGAGCAAAACAAAACGGAAGCTGAACTCTATAAAATCAATCTTGTTAGTTTTGATGGGGGACACATGTCATATCTAGAAAATAAAGATGAATACTTAACAGAATTAGATAATTTTTTAAGCTCTGTTAATTCAAAAACATAGATACCCAGAGGTAAGCCCTACAACCTAATGTAGTAAACAAAAAAAACACTAGACGAAATACCTTTTTAATGGTCAAAAACACTTTTTAAAGGGTTTTAAAGTTAAAAACCAATAGTTTAAGACAAATTTTTCTTACAAAACTATGGTTAATAACAAAAAAAACATTATTATTGTACTGATAATGAACCTATAACCCTATTTTGTGAATCTTTAACTCCCCTAAAAAGTAATGAAAAATACTACCCCTAGCTCTGCCTTTTCCTTTTCAAAAATATATTGCTCCCTATTTGGTCACAACTATGTCCTTTCAAAAAACGTTACCCATCATATTAAAGAATATACATGTTCGCATTGTGGTGAGCAAGCTACAACCAATAGTAGAGGTCGATTAGAAGCCATGACTCCTAAATTAAAAGAAATTAATAATGCATTAGCCTCTGTGCATGCCAAAAAATTAGCAAGAACAAATCCTGATTCTACATTACAGGCAGCTTCTTAATCATTTTTATCTTGTATTGGATTCCATCCCTGAGCTTTCATTTCTATCTTTTCATTAGCTCTGGTCACTAGTCCTATTCCGCTTTTTTGATCTGTTATATGACCAATAACTGTAAGGCTAGGATTTGCTTTGATTTTTGGATAATCCTCTTGTTTGATTGTAAACAACAATTCATAATCTTCACCTCCATTTAACGCAACTGTAGTACTGTTTAACTTAAATTCCTCGCATGCAGATATAACTGTAGGATCTAATGGTATTTTTTCTTCATACAAATTCACTCCAACTTTAGATTGCGTACAAAGATGAATAACTTCAGATGATAGTCCATCACTTATGTCTATCATACTTGTTGGCTTTACCTCAAGAGCTTTGAGTAGTCCAGAAATATCTTTTCTCGCCTCTGGTTTAAGTTGTCTTTCTATTAAATAAGTATATTGATCTAAATCAGGTTGAGAATTAGGGTTAACCTCATATACTTGCTTTTCTCTTTCTAGTACTTGAAGTCCCATATAAGCAGCACCAAGATCTCCTGTTACAACCAAAAGGTCATTTTCTTTGGCTCCACTGCGATACACCAGCTCCTCTTCATTTGCATGACCAACAGCAGTTATACTAATAAGTAATCCTGTTGTCGAAGAAGTTGTATCTCCTCCTACTACATCTATATTATAAATTTTTGCGGCAGTCTCAATCCCTGCATACAATTCCTCTAGTGCTTCTAAAGGAAACCTGTTTGACACCGCAATGGATACTGTAATCTGTGTGGCTGTAGCATTCATTGCATATACATCAGAAAGATTTACAACTACCGATTTATATCCGAGATGCTTTAAAGGAACATAAGATAAATCAAAATGTACTCCTTCGATTAATAAATCAGTTGTCAATACACATTTTTTATTCTCAAAACCCAAAACTGCAGCATCATCTCCTATACCTAATGTCGTTGTCTTTTGTTTTATCTTAAAATTTTTAGTCAAATGACTAATAAGCCCAAATTCTCCTAATTCAGATAGCGGGGTCCTTGGTGTGTTTTTATCTTCAATCATTTTGCAAATTTAGGTAACATCCCTTTTTATCAGCTACATTTTTTGTGTTTATTTTTTAATTTCCAGGTGTACTTTACATTACACCAGAACAAATTAATACTATGATTTCTGGAACACCACTTTTATCCAATAACAATTATATCATGTTACTGGTGTTGGTATGACCTACATAGCCTTACTTTCAATGCCTGATTTTAACATAATACTTTTGTATTTTTACTAAAATAGCAGTCACTATGAGAAGTTGCCCTAACATTTATCATTTTTTTCTATTCCTCTTTATGCTTCTGGGCTGTAGTGGAGATGATGATAATGAAACAACAATAGAAACAGGAATCATTACCTCCGCAAATCCTGATGTTTCTAATCTTTGTAAAAACGGTATTGCCCGTGGTACTTACCTTTGTAATGGGTATGATTTTGTATCCAGAATAACCTTGGCAGATATGAGAGCTAGCTCTGGTAATGATAGTTGGGGTTGGACAGATAAATCTACAGGAAAAGAATATGCACTTATTGGATTAAATAATGGTACTGCATTTATAGATCTTTCTACACCAGATAATCCAATTTACTTAGGTAAACTCCCAACCGCAACGGTAAGTAGTTCTTGGAGAGATGTAAAAGTATATAGAGATCATGCTTTTATAGTAAGCGAAGCTACTAACCACGGTATGCAAGTTTTTGATCTAACTAGATTACGAAATATATCTAACCCTCCTCAAACTTTTGATGCAGATGTTCATTTCACTGATTTTGGTAGTGCTCATAATATTGTTATTAATGAAGATTCTGGGTTTGCATATGCTGTTGGAACCAGTAGATCTGGAACTTTTCAGGGAGGTCCCGTATTTGTTAATATTCAAGATCCTAAAGACCCTATTTTGGTAGGAGGTTTTCTTTCTTCTGGTGAAAGTGCCTATAGCCATGATGCCCAAGCAATCAATTACCAAGGACCCGATACAGATTATATAGGCAGAGAAATTCTTATAGGCAGCAATGAAATAGAAATCGTAATCGCGGATATTACTGATAAAAATAATCCTACTACAATATCAACTATTAAATATCCAGATGTAGGGTACACACACCAAGGATGGTTTACAGAAGATATGCAATATTTTGTGCTTGGTGATGAAACCGATGAACAAAAGGTAGGTTTTAATACCCGAACCATCATCTTTGATTTTAAAGATTTAGATAATCCCAAATTACATATGATATATAATGGAACAACACCAGCTATCGATCATAATGGATATGTAAAAGGGAACTTATTATATCTAGCCAATTATAGTGCCGGAATTAGAGTACTCGACATTTCTGATATTGGAAATAAAAATATTACTGAAATTGGTTTTTTTGATTCCTACCCATCAAATAATAGTGCCAGTTTTAATGGTGCATGGAACGTCTATCCATATTTTGAAAGTGGCAATATTGTAATAAGTGATATTGAAAGAGGCTTCTTACTAGTCCGCAAAAGTATTCCATGAAAATATAAGCTTTCTAACGATAGGATATCTATAAACTTACCCGATATATTACTAAAAAGCTACATTATACTCCCCCGTACACACATTACTGATTTACAACAAACTATAACTTTACATCAAAATTTCCTTTAACCACAAAAGAAACGACTCTTCACACAGCAATGAATTTGTTAAAAATAGTTAAATAACGTTAAAGTACTATCAAATCCTTATTGTATTATCAAATAATCATAAGTAAAATTGATAAATTAGTTAAATTTTTAACCCATAAAACATTTTAAATATGAAAAAAACTTAGTTTTCTAAACTAACTCTTAAAATCACAAACTCAATGAAAAATTTTAAAATTACTCTTCTGCTGATAACTACAGCAGTTTTTTCCTATGGTCAGACCCCATGTCAAAATGGTCTAGCAGGTTCTTATCCTTGCAATGATTATGATCTAATGTCTCATATTTCACTTTCTGTCATGAATGCGAGTACTGGTAATGATAGCTGGGGCTGGACAGATCCTCAAAATGGTAAAGAATATGCCATTATTGGTTTAAACAACGGAACTGCGTTCATAGACGCCTCTAATCCAACCAATCCTATTTATCTTGGCAAAGTTCCAACTGCAACCTCTAATAGTACGTGGAGAGATGTAAAAGTATATAAAAATCATGCTTTTATCGTAAGTGAAGCTTCTGGTCATGGAATGCAGGTTTTTGACCTCACAAGATTACGAAATGTAACAAACCCTCCACAAACATTTACTCCAGACACAAGATATACCGAATTTGGAAATGCTCACAATATAGTGATCAATGAAGATTCTGGTTATGCTTATGTAGTTGGCGCCCAAAGAAATTCAGGTCCCTATAAAGGAGGACCTCTCTTTATTAATATCCAAGACCCTAAAAACCCTATTAACGCAGGTGGGTTTTTATCAGTAGGTCAGAGAGCCTACACTCACGATGCTCAGGTAATTACATATAATGGTCCAGATGCCGATTATACTGGAAAAGAAATATTAATTGGTAGCAATGAGATTGAAATAGTAATTGCAGATATAACCAATAAATCTAACCCAACAACAATATCTACTATAAAATACTCTGATGTTAAATATACACACCAGGGGTGGTTTACAGAGGATATGAAATATTTTATCTTAGGAGATGAACTGGATGAGCAAGGAGTTGGTTTTAACACTAGAACCGTAATCTTTGATTTTCAAGACTTAGACAATCCTAAATTTCATTTTAATTACTATGGACCAACTCCTGCCACTGATCATAATGGTTATGTAAAAGGGAATTTATTCTATTTAGCAAACTATAGAGCAGGAATAAGAGTCATTGATATTTCAAATATTGCAGCCAAAAGTATTACCGAAATTGGTTCTTTTGACACTTATCCTTCAAGTAATAGCGTAACAATGGATGGGGTTTGGAACGTGTATCCATATTTTAATAGTGGCAATATTGTAATTAGTGATATACAAGGCGGTTTTTTTTTAGTACGAAAAAGCAGCCCTGCGGTATGTCAAGCAACCGTTCCTACCGGAGTTACACCTTCAAACATTGGAGGGAATGCGGCTACCATTTCTTGGACAGCCGTCCCTAATGCTACTTACGATTTAAGATATCGCCAAACAGGAACCTCTACATGGACAACTACCACAGTAAATGGTGCCTCCTACACCATAACTAGTTTAACAGCCAACACATCTTATGAAGCGCAAGTAAGAAGCAAATGTCAAGACGGAACAACTTCTAACTATAGTGGATCTACTAATTTCACCACAACAGATATACAACTAAACTATTGTAACTCTAACGGAAATAGTGTAGCAGATGAATATATAAGTAATGTAAGCTTAGGAACAATCAACAATACAACAGGGGCTTCAACTGGTGGATACGCTGATTACACTTCAATATCGACAGATCTAACTATAGGAAACCCTCAAACAATTACTATAACTCCAACCTGGACAAATAATATCTACAATGAAGCATATAGTGTATGGATCGATTATAATCGAGATGGCGATTTTGTAGATTCTGGAGAGCAGGTATGGACTAAGACTGCTTCTAAGACAACACCTGTAAGTGGGGGATTCACAATTCCTTCAGGAACAGCAGAAGGGGCTACCAGAATGCGTGTTTCTATGAAATATAATGCCATACCAACACCATGCGAATCATTTCAATATGGAGAAGTTGAAGATTACACCATAAACATTACTACTGGAGGCGGAGGTAATCCAGGTTGTTCTTCAGGAATTTCTTCATTTCCATATAATGAAGGATTTGAAAACACTCTTGGTCTATGGACCCAATCCTCTACCGATAATATTGATTGGACCATCGATGCTAATGGAACTCCTTCAAGAAACACGGGACCCTCTAGTGCCGCACAAGGTTCCTATTATGCATATGTTGAAGCTTCAGCACCTTTAGGGCATCCTAATAAGCAAGCTATCCTAAACTCTCCATGTATAGACCTAACTAATCAAACTTCGGCAACTTTTTCTTTTGCATATCATATGTATGGCGCTACAGATATGGGTAGTTTTACTCTAGAGGCAAGCACCAATGATGGAACTTCATGGACTAGCATTTGGAACAAAACAGGAAATCAGGGAAATCTCTGGAAAACTGCTAATGTTAATCTCTCTTCTTATGTAGGAAGCAGTTTAAAATTGCGATTTAACAGGACAACTGGATCCACCTGGCAAGCAGATATCGCTATAGATAATCTTACTATTACAACCAGTGCTTCAAGAAGCGAAACGATTTCCTCAATAGAAGAAACTACTTTTTATATATTCCCTAATCCAGTTAAAGGAGATCTTTTAAGTGTTTTTATAGATGGTATTGAAAAGAATGCCGATTTTGAAATTAAGAACTTTATTGGGCAAGTAGTTGCCAAAGGTACTGTTACCAATACCATAAATGTTTCTAATTTAAAAACCGGAACTTACTTTATACAAATCGCAGCCAATGATCAAACATATACAAAGCGTTTTGTAAAAAACTAATTGATTAAATTTATAAAAAAAATGAAAACCCCTAAGTTCTTACATCTTAATTTCACATTCATTATTGCATTACTCACCATAATATCTTGCAGTAGTGACGACTCTACAAATACTACTGAGCCCGACGTAGTAGTTGACCCTGATCAAAATGTTACAAGAACCATAGAGTGGACAAAAACATTTGGTGGAAGCAATGAAGATAATGCCCTATCAGTAGTTGAGACTACTGATGGGGGTTATGCCATTGCCGGATATACACTAAGTGTAGACGGTGACATTACGGATAAGACAGCTACTGATAGTGATTATTGGGTTCTCAGGCTTACCAAAAATGGAGAAATAGCCTGGAGCAAAACCTATGGAGGCACTGGAGATGAAAGAGCAGAAAAAATTATCAAAACTAATGATAATGGCTACGCTGTTGTTGGATATAGCAGAAGTGCAGATGAAGATGTAACTATTAATGCTGGCTTACAAGATTATTGGATTGTTAAACTCGATACTAGTGGTAATATTCAATGGGAAAAAAGTTTTGGTTTCCCTGGTATTGACCGTGCTTTTTCTGTAGTACAAACCAATGATGGAGGGTATTTTATTACTGGATTCCTGGATGTAAGTGCCAGCAATGGTGATGGTAATGATAATGGCTCAAAACATGGAGTAGGAGAGTTTTGGGGTATAAAACTTGACGCTTCTGGTAATAAAGTATGGCGACGCTATTTTGGAGGAACCAATAACGATCGTAGCTATGATGTCGTTCAAACAGAGGATAATGGATTCTTAATGATCGGTTCTTCAGAAAGTATTGATTTTGACATTACCAATAGCAAAGGTAGTTATGATTTTTGGGCAGTAAAAGTAAACGCTGACGGGACCAAAGTATGGGAAAAATCCTATGGCGGATCAGAAATCGATGTAGGCTATGCAATCGCAACCTCCGGAGATGGAAAATATATAATCGTCGGAGACTCTAGAAGCGTTGATGGTGACATCTCTGGAGCCAAAGGAAATGCAGACCTGTGGATGATACAGATAGACGGAACCGGGAAAATCTTATGGGAAAAATCATTAGGCGGAACCCAGTTTGATACCGGTAGAGGAATTCACAAAATGCAAAATAATGGTTTTATCATTACTGGAAACTCCAGAAGTAACGATCTTGATCTTGACAAAAATAATGGACAAAGTGATGTTTGGAACATTATGATTGATAACACTGGAAAGATTCTTTGGAAATCTACTCTTGGAGGGAGTCAAGCCGAATTTGGAGAAGGATGTATAGAAACAAGTGATAAAAAAATTATTGTAGTCGGTAGCTCAGAAAGTAATGATTTTGACATACCGAATAACAAAGGTTCAAAAGACCTTATAATCATAAAATATAAATGAAAAATGAAAAAAATAACAATAATCACATTAACCTTTTTAATGGTTATATCATGTAAAAGTGATGATGACGATCAAACAACAGAACCTACGTTTGGATCAGTAAAAATTGACTTTAATAATGTTATAGATAACAAAACTATAGCATTAAACAATCTCTCTTATACTAATGATAGTAATGAAACCTATACCATTGCAGAATTAAAATACATAGTTAGTAACATTGTCCTTATCAAAGCAAATGGAGAAGAATTTAAATACCCTACAGAACAAAGCTATTTTTTGATCAATGAAGAAGTAGAAACCAGTAAAAGTGTTTCTCTTTCAGAAATTGCCTCAGGCGAGTATTCTAAAATTAAATTTGGTGTTGGCGTTGATCAGTCAAAATATCCTTTTGAATCGGGGATGGCTAACTTTATACCAACAGCAGAAGAAAATGCCATGGTATGGAATTGGTCTGCAGGATATATATTTTTTAAGTTTGAAGGAGGGTATACTACCAATGCAGGACCAAGTACTGATTTTTTAATTCATGTAGGAAGTCATGGTACTGCACTAGATAATTACAAAGAGATTACACTAGACCTCCCAAGCACATTAACTATTGCAGAAGGAGCAGAACCTATACTATTAATTAATGCTGATATAACTAAAGTTTTTGACAGTACAAACACACATTCTCTAGCAGTAAAAAATAGTATTCAAGTAGATCCGGAGTTTGCTCCCAAAATTGCAGAAAACGTAATGACCATGTTTAACGCGATTAGCATTACCAAATAACTATCATTTTGAAATTATTATCATACATATTTATTATCCTTTTCGGAACTGCTTGTAGCTCTGAAAAGGATAGTGAATATATCCCTATAGAAAACACAAAATTAGAATTTACTGTTCCTGCAAATTTCCCAGAACCAAGTTATAACATAACCCTTAACCCACCAACCGAAAAAGGTTTTGAACTTGGGAAAAAGCTATTTTATGACGGTCGTCTAGCTTCAGATGGTGTTATTTCTTGTGGTTTTTGTCATATTCAGGATTTTGCATTTACTCATCATACTCATATCGTAAGTCATGGAGTAGGCGGGGCTCTTGGCACACGCAATGCTCAACCCCTGCACAATATGGCATTTATGAAAGAATTCACTTGGGATGGAGCAGCAATTCATCTAGATCTGCAACCTATTATACCAATTACCGCAGAGGTTGAAATGAATGAAACATTTACCGGAATTATCAAAAAACTAGAAGAAAAACCCGAATATGTAAAGCTATTTGCAGAAGCATTTGATGATCAAAAAATCAATTCTGACAATATCCTTAAGGCTATATCTCAGTTTATGATTATGATGATTTCTGCAAATACAAAATATGATAAGATAGAAAGAAATGAAGGTTCTGTATTTACAGAAAATGAAGCAGCTGGATTTGAGCTTTTCAAAGCTAAATGTGCTTCTTGTCATAAAGGTACTTTGTTTACTGACCAATCTTATAGAAATAATGGATTAGCTATTGATCCCCAATATAATGATGTAGGAAGAAACCGTGTTACCGGATTATCAGAAGATTCCTATAAATTCAAAGTTCCTAGTTTAAGAAATATTGAACTTACTTTTCCTTATATGCATGATGGTAGATTGAAAACACTTGATGATGTGCTGGATCATTATGGCAACGGTATGGTCGATTCAGAAACATTAGACCCTATCTTCAAAAATCAAAATGGCACCTTAGGAATCCCAATGACAGAAAGTGATAAGCAATTAATTATTGCTTTCTTAAAAACACTTACCGATGATGATTTTTTGAATGATAATCGTTTTTCAGAATTTTAGAAACCTTTTTCTATCTCTATTATAGTTTTTGCCTATTCTAATATATGATAGATAAATGTTAGGTTTCGTGTATAAAATCTACTTATGTAGTATATTTGCATTCTATTTATAATTAATCTATTATACAATAAGTATGATCAAAGTATCTAATACAGCAAAAAAGAAGGTCGTTGAATTGATGAATGATGATGGGTTTGATGCTTCTACAGACTACGTGCGTGTAGGTGTAAAAAGTGGCGGATGTTCTGGTTTATCGTATGATTTAAAATTTGATAAAAACCAAGAAGATGGAGATAAGGTTTTTGAAGATAATGATATAAAAATCATTGTTGACAAAAAGAGTTTTCTTTACCTCATCGGTACCACTCTTGAGTATTCTGGAGGACTTAATGGTACCGGATTTGTATTTAATAACCCCAACGCAAGTAGAACTTGTGGCTGTGGAGAAAGTTTCTCCCTTTAATTGATAAAAAATCCTGAATTAATTTAGGATACAGAAGATGGCATATACTGAAGACGATTTAAAGAAAGAATTAGAAACCAAGGAATACGAGTACGGATTCTATACCGATATAGAATCAGATACTTTTCCTATTGGTCTTAATGAAGATATAGTTCGTGCAATTTCTAAGAAAAAAGAAGAGCCCGAATGGATGACAGAATGGAGATTAGAAGCATTTCGCATCTGGGAACAGATGGATGAGCCCGAATGGGCAAATGTTACTTATGAAAAACCCGATTTTCAAAGTATTTCTTATTATTCTGCCCCCAATAAAAAACCAAAATACAATAGTATCGATGAGGTGGATCCAGAATTACTAGATACTTTTAAAAAACTTGGAATTTCATTAGAAGAACAAAAGAAGTTAGCTGGAGTAGCCGTAGATATTGTTATGGATTCTGTTTCTGTAGCTACAACTTTCAAAGCAACTCTTGCCGAAAAAGGAATTATATTTTGCTCTATTTCTGAAGCTATTCAGGAACACCCTGAATTAGTTAAAAAATATATAGGATCAATAGTTCCTCAAAAAGATAATTTTTATGCCGCTTTAAACTCTGCTGTTTTTAGCGATGGTTCTTTTTGTTATATCCCTAAAGGTGTTCGTTGCCCAATGGAACTATCAACCTATTTTAGAATTAATCAAGCAGGAACAGGTCAATTCGAACGCACGTTGGTAATTGCCGATAAAGACAGTTATGTAAGCTACCTAGAAGGATGTACTGCTCCTTCTAGAGATGAAAATCAATTGCATGCTGCTGTTGTTGAATTAATAGCATTAGATGGTGCTGAAATAAAATATTCTACAGTGCAGAATTGGTATCCTGGTAATGCCGAAGGAAAAGGTGGGGTATATAATTTTGTAACCAAAAGAGGACTCTGTGAAAACAATGCCAAGATTTCATGGACACAGGTAGAAACAGGATCAGCAGTTACCTGGAAATATCCTTCGTGTGTACTCAAAGGAGATAATTCTGTAGGAGAATTTTATTCTATTGCAGTAACCAACAACTATCAACAAGCAGATACTGGTACAAAAATGATACACTTAGGCAAAAACACCAAGAGTACAATCATTTCTAAAGGTATCTCTGCAGGAAAATCCCAGAACAGCTACCGGGGATTAGTACAAATAAACAGTAGAGCAACTAATGCCCGTAACTTTTCACAATGTGATTCATTATTAATGGGCAATGAATGTGGAGCACATACGTTTCCTTATATAGAAGCAAAGAACAAAACTGCTCAGATAGAACATGAAGCTACTACAAGTAAAATAGGTGAAGATCAACTTTTTTATTGCAACCAACGAGGAATTGATACTGAAAAAGCAATTGCTTTGATTGTTAATGGTTTTAGTAAAGAAGTATTGAATAAATTGCCTATGGAGTTTGCAGTAGAAGCACAAAAACTTCTTGAAATTTCTCTCGAAGGTTCTGTCGGGTAATATTGTAAAACCAACAAATCTATATTAATGAAAAAATCATTTATCTTAATTACTCTAAGCCTGATACTATTTTCATGTAAATCTGAAAACAACAATAAAGAATCTGATTTGATTCGAGGAGAATTTATTCTTATTGATGATGCAGCTGTATTAAAAGGTAACGACTTTATATACGGTGTAGTGATTAACAAATTAACACATGAACTAGCAAAAAAAGTAAAACCATTACAGAGAGAAGAATACGATATGGTTCCTGTAGTGGTCAAAGGTATTATAAAACCTAACCCCGACCAAGGTTGGGAGGAAATAGTAGAAATAAAAGAAATTATTGGAGTAAGCGCCCCAACATCTGAATTGCCAACCAAAATTAAATCTTCAGAAAGTCAGGAAAACTCCAATATACATTTAAATAAAGAGAATTAAATACATAAATTATATCTCCCGTTTAAGAGATAAAAGCATTGTACAGCATGTTAGAAATAAATGATTTACACGCCAGTGTAGAAGGAAAAGAAATTTTGAAAGGGCTAAACCTTAATGTTAACGCAGGAGAAATCCATGCTATCATGGGACCTAATGGCGCAGGAAAAAGTACACTAGCCAGTATTGTTGCAGGAAAAGAGGAATATGAAGTTACAAAAGGTAAAATTCTTTTAGAGGGAGAGGATATCGAGGAGCTTGCGGCAGAAGAACGTGCTCATAAAGGTATTTTTCTGTCTTTTCAGTATCCTGTCGAAATCCCTGGCGTAACCGTTACCAATTTTATGAAAACGGCTATCAACGAAACTCGAAAAGCACAAGGACAAGAAGAAATGCCTGCTAAAGATATGCTGAAAAAAATTCGAGAAAAATCTGAGTTGCTAGAAATTGATCGTAAATTTTTATCCCGTTCGCTTAATGAAGGTTTCTCTGGAGGAGAAAAAAAACGTAATGAAATCTTTCAAATGGCGATGATGGAACCCAAATTAGCTATTTTGGATGAGACAGACTCTGGACTTGATATTGACGCCCTTCGAATTGTTGCAAATGGTGTGAACAAATTAAAGAGTGAAAATAATGCTATAGTAGTAATTACTCACTACCAAAGACTGTTAGATTACATCGTTCCTGATTTTGTACATGTTTTATATGATGGTAAAATCGTAAAATCTGGTACAAAAGAACTCGCTCTAGAATTAGAAGAAAAAGGATACGACTGGATTAAAGAAGAAATAAATGCGTAATTAGTTGGTTGTTACAGATTTTACGCAACTATTAAATCAATGACAAACAACAGACAATAAGCAATGAATATGGAGTTGAAAGATAAATTAGTATCTTCTTTTTTGGCGTTTGAAAACACTGTAGATGTGGATTCAACAGTGCATGATATAAGAAGCCGCGCTATTAAAACTTTTGAAGAAAAAGGATTTCCTACAAAAAAAGAGGAAGCGTGGAAATATACTTCTCTAAATACTGTATTAAAACATGACTATAGTATTTTCCCTAAAGAAGAAAAGGCACTAGAGTTTAAGGATATAAAAAAGTACTTTCTTCATGACCTTGATACATATAAAATTGTATTTATTGATGGTAAGTACTCTTCTCATCTATCCGAAACCACTCATGAAAAGATTGATGTGTGTTTAATGTCTTCTGCATTAACTCATGAAAAATATAGCCCAATAATTGAGAACTATTTCAATAAAATAGCTCCTCAGGATGGTCTTACTTCTTTAAACACCGCTTTTTCAAGAGAAGGAGCATATATTTATATTCCAAAAAACAAACTAGCAGACAAACCTATACAGATCATACATTTTTCTACAGGAAATGAATCTGCCCAGATGTTACAACCCAGAAACCTGATTATTGTTGGAGAAAATTCTCATGTACAAATTATCGAGAGACATCAGAGTTTAACAGAAAATCCTGTTTTAACCAATTCTGTCACCGAGATTTTTGCTGATAAAAGAGCTTTTGTGGATTACTATAAAATCCAAAATGATAATCAAAATGCTTCTTTAGTTGATAACACCTTTATAGAACAACATACACAAAGTATAGCATCAGTACATACTTTTGCTTTTGGAGGAAATATCACTAGAAATAACCTTAATTTCTATCAAAAAGGAGAAAGAATAGACTCTATCCTCAATGGAGTTACAATTATTGAAGGAAAGCAACATGTAGATCATAATACTTTGGTACACCATACAGAACCAAATTGTGAAAGCCATCAAGACTATAAAGGTATTTTTGATGAGAAAGCAACAGGTGTTTTTAATGGCAAAATCATTGTAAACAGAGAGGCTCAAAAGACTAATGCTTTTCAATCTAATAATAATATACTATTAAGTGATAAAGCAACTATAAACTCTAAGCCACAGTTAGAAATTTTTGCAGACGATGTAAAATGCTCACATGGTTGTACTATAGGACAATTAGATGACAATGCCTTGTTCTATATGCGCTCCAGAGGTATTGCAGAAAAAGAAGCTAGAGCTTTATTAATGTATGCATTTGCAAATAATGTCTTATCGAGTGTAAAAATACCTCAGCTAAAAAATAGAATTAATAAGCTTATTGCTAATAAGCTGGGAGTAAATATCGGTTTCGATTTGTAGAATCAATATTTACAAAATATATAAAATCACCGCCTAATCTATATAGATTAGGCGGTGATTTTATAATCTCATTCTATTGCACTTACCATTTCCTTAAGAAACGTATTAAAATCCACTCCTGCATCTCCAATGAGTCCAAAACGTACAATTACCAAATCTTTAGACGGGATAATAAATACACGTTGTCCCTGAAATCCATTTGCAGAAAACATATCTTTTGGTGCATCAGGGTAAAAACCTCCTGCATTTAGCCAAAAATGTCCTCCATAATCTCCTTCAGAAGTAGGGCTTGGAGTGGTTATATAATCAAACCATTGGGTGTTAAAAATCTGATTTCCATTCCAATCTCCTTTATGTAGGTATAATAATCCAAATTTACCCCAATCTCTTACCGTTGCCCAAGCATAGGATGAACCCACATAATTGCCAGCCATATCTGTTTCTATAAGCATAGAATTCATTCCGATTTTATCAATAAACTCACGATACGGAAAATCTAGATATTCTTGATAGGTAGAAAATTGTTTTCTCAAAATTCCTGATAGTAAATTCGAAGTCCCAGAAGAATAATACCAATATTCATTTGGCTTATGAATTGCTTTCTTATGAATCTGTGAAGAAGTCATATCCTTATCGACATATAACATTTTTGTGACATCAGAAATTGAGCCGTAGTCTTCGTCCCATTCTAAACCACTATTCATTTGCAATAAATTATTGATCGTTATCTCTTTTCTTTCATCATTTTGCCATGCTGATATAGGAGCTTTGTCCTCAATGTTAATTTTGCCTTGTGTCTGGAGTACTCCATAGGTAGTACTAAGAATACTTTTGGTCATAGACCATCCTAATAATTTAGAATTTTTATCTAACTCATCAATATATTTTTCTGCAATGATCTGATCTTTATACAGTACTAGTACCGCTCTTGTTTTCTTTATATTTTCCTCATTGGTATCAAAAATAGAAGCCACTACTCTATTCACTTTATCATAATCAATATCACCAAAAACAGTGTCTTTTTGTTCTAACTCTCCATATGGATAAGGCAATCCCGTGTTTATTTTGGTTCTATACGGTACTAAAACCGGTTTGTTTTCATCAAAGTCATCATCAATCAGCACACTTCCTAGTCCATCTCTATAGATAGCTTTTCTTTCTTTAAGCCCAAAAACAGAAGCAACAGCAGTTTTCTTCTTCATATTCACCTCATCATCAGCCAAGTGAACAGGAGAGAAATTATTGTCATTTACATCAGTAAATTCCAAACTACGATTTCCAATAAAAACTGATGAATTCATATGTTTTGCAGAATACCCCGTTAGTATTGTGAGCTTGGGGTAATTCATAACAACAACAATACATATTCCTACAAAAAGTAGAAGAAATAGAACTTTTATTATTTTTTTAAATCGTTTCATCATACAAAGGGTTAAATCATTCTAAAAATAGGCAATCCTAATTAGAAATACTTACTACTTTTGCAGAAAGAAATTGATATGTTAGATGTACTAAAAATTAGAGAAGATTTTCCTATCCTAAAAAGAGAAGTAAATGGAAAACCTTTGGTATATTTTGATAATGCGGCTACTTCACAAACACCGCAGGTTGTTATCGATGCTATAGTAGATTATTATAGTAACTACAATGCTAATATCCATCGAGGGGTACATACGCTTTCTCAAGAAGCTACAGATGCCTATGAAATCGCTCGAAAAAAAGTGCAGGAACATTTTAATGCAAAACTCACTCATGAGATTATTCTTACCTCTGGAACAACTCATAGTATCAATATCATAGCTACTGGTTTTACAAACCTTCTTTCTAAGGGTGATGAGATTATCGTTTCTGCCCTAGAGCATCATTCTAATATTGTACCATGGCAAATGCTCTGTGAGCGTTCTGGTGCAATTCTCAAAGTTATCCCAATGAATCAAGAAGGAGAACTGGTAATGGACGTCTATGATCAATTACTTTCTGATAAAACCAAGCTTGTTTTTACCAATCATATCTCTAATGCATTAGGAACAATAAACCCTATTGAGGAAATTATTGAGAAAGCACATGCCGTGGGCGCTGCAGTATTGATAGATGGTGCACAATCCTGCCCGCATATCAAACCAGATGTTCAGAGTTTGGATGTAGATTTTTATGTTGCCTCTGCTCATAAACTTTGTGGACCAACAGGAGTGGGTATGCTCTACGGAAAAGAGGAATGGCTAAACAAAATTCCACCATATCAAGGTGGGGGAGAAATGATTGAACAGGTTACCTTTGAAAAAACCACTTACGCTGGTCTACCACATAAGTTTGAAGCCGGTACTCCTAACATTTGTGGCGGTATCGCTTTTGGGGCAGCATTGGATTATATGAATACTATTGGATTTGATGCTATTGCAACATATGAAAATCAATTGCTTGAATACGGCACACAAAAATTACTAGAAATAGATGGATTGAAAATCTATGGTACATCCAAAAACAAAACCTCTGTAATTTCTTTTAATCTTGAGAATATCCACCCATATGATGTAGGAACCATTGTCGATAAACTAGGTATTGCAGTGAGAACTGGACATCACTGTGCACAACCGATTATGGATTTCTATAAAATACCAGGAACCATAAGAGCTTCTTTTTCATTTTATAACACAAAAGAAGAAATAGATGCCTTGGTAGAAGCGGTAAAAAAAGCAAAAATGATGTTGAGCTAGAACTACTGAAATTCTACCCAAGTTATTCACTATTGTTTTTTTTGTTAAAAGATAAAACAAAAATGTAATTTTTATCGTTTATAGTGTTCAACACTCTTTACAATACTATAATAGTAAATCTATTATCACAGTAATAAAAAAAGCAAACAGGAGCTACGTCTGAGATAAAATAATCTCGTATATCGTTTTGATGCTTTTTTGCAAAATACAGTATAGACATGAACAAGGTTATTATCGTAATAAGTCTTATGCTTTTGTTTTCTTCCTGCCAAGAAACCAAAAGAATTTTTATAAGTAGCCATCTATCAGATTGTGTTGGGGTGGCTCCTCAAAAATGTTTATTATATAAAGAAAATCGTGCAGATAAGTGGTCTCTTTTCTATGATACCATAGAAGGCTTTGAGTATGAAGAAGGGTATGCTTATGAGATTGAGGTTGTGATAACCAAAATCGAAAACCCTCCTGCAGATAGTTCTTCATTACGATATACCTTGATTAAGGTTGTCTCCAAAGAAAAAGATGATGCTATAGCTCAGAACACTTCTATAACACCTCTTAAAAAACAACACAAAATAATTAATATCGAATATGAGGCACTCTCTATGGCTTCTTTTTTTCAAGTTAATCTTAGCCAAAATCTTATCGAAAAAGCTATAGATAGAGATTTAAAAAATGTTCAGTCAAAAAAGTGCTCAGACAGGGATTGGAATTCTATTCTTTCTCTTCTAAAGAATATCAACCTCCAAAAGATTCATGAGCTAAAATCTCCAACAGAAAAACGTTTTTTTGATGGTGCTCCTCATGCGCAATTAAAGATTATTTCTCAAACCAATACATTTACTTCGGCTGGTTTTGATCATGGTTACCCCCCAAAAGAAATACAACAATTAGTTAATACTATACTATCATTGGCAGAAAGTATTGAATAGCATTAATTCTTATTGTATTTTTGTTGAAAATTTACACGGAATGACAATTCAAGAAATTCAGGAAGAGATCGTTGATGAGTTTGGTATGTTTGACGATTGGATGCAACGGTACGAATATATGATCGAACTAGGAAAGTCACTTCCGCTTATTGAAGAGAAATATAAAACAGAAGATAATATCATCAAAGGGTGCCAAAGTAAGGTGTGGGTGCATGCGGATATGAAAGATGACAAAGTAGAATTTACTGCAGATAGTGATGCCATTATTACCAAAGGTATTATTGCGATATTAATACGTGTGTTTTCTGGTCAACATCCTGCAGAGATTATTAAAGCAGATACCGGTTTTATTGACGAAATTGGATTAAAAGAACATTTGTCTCCAACACGTGCTAATGGATTAGTAAGCATGGTAAAGCAGTTAAAATTATATGCAATTGCTTATCAAACCCAATTGAATTAAAGAGTATAGAATATGAGTGAAGTCGCTATAGATACAAACGAATTAGGAGAAAAAATCGTTAGAGTTTTAAAAACAATTTACGATCCAGAAATTCCTGTTGACATATATGAATTAGGGTTAATTTATGACGTATTTGTCAATGAAGATTATGATGTAAAAATCCTAATGACACTAACTTCTCCTAATTGTCCGGTTGCAGAATCTTTGCCCGAAGAAATACGAGAAAAAGTAAAATCTCTGGATGAAGTAAACGATGTAGAAATGGAACTTACCTTTGATCCACCATGGTCACAAGATTTAATGAGTGAAGAAGCTAAATTAGAATTAGGAATGCTTTAGTTCGCGCCTTTTTAGAAAACGCTTTTAATGTTATTTTCTTAAATTATTAAACAAGGAAAATGAGTTCTGAACACTATAGTAAGTTAGAGAGAATGTATCTACAAGCGAATATTAATACCCAATTGTACGATACAACTACTGTCAAAATTTCTGAAGGCTTAGCTCAAATAGAACTTAAAATTTCTGAAAAATACTTCCATGCATTAGGAGCAATACATGGTTCTGTATATTTTAAACTATTAGATGATGCTGCCTTTTTTGCTGTAAATTCTATTGTAGAAGATGCTTTTGTACTTACTACCTCATTTAATATTAATTTAATACGCCCTGTACATAAAGGAGCTATTACTGCGATTGGAAAGATAAAATCCAAATCCCGAACTCTCTTTGTAGCAGAATCTACTCTATACAATGAAGAAGGTAAAGAAGTTGCTTTTGGGACAGGAAACTTTGCAAAAAGTAAAATAGAGTTGTCAGAGAAAATAGGATACAAATAAAAATCTGTTTAAAGAATAAAAATGACCATACAATGGCCGAAGAAATTGTAAATAGAGTCGCAAATAACAAAAACCTAATCACTTTTGATTTAGAGGATTATTATCCTAATGGAAACCGCGTGCTTTTTGACATTAAAGATTGGCTTTTTGAAGGGTTACTTCTACGTGAAAAAGATTTTAGGAAACAAGTTTCAGAACATGATTGGAGCCAATATAAAGACGCCTATGTTGCATTAACATGCTCTACAGATGCCATTATTCCGGGGTGGGCCTATCTTTTGCTAACAAGCTCGTTATTCCCATTTGCAAAAAAAGTGGTGGTAGGTTCATTAGAGACTTTAGAAACTATCCTTTATGTTGAAATCTTAAATAACCTTGATGTTTCAGAGTATCAAAACAAACTTATTATTATAAAAGGGTGTACTAATAAACCGGTACCTGAGGGAGCCTATATTGATTTAATCCAAAAGTTACAACCTGTTGCCAAAAGTATTATGTATGGAGAGGCATGTTCTGCAGTTCCTTTGTATAAAAAGAAGTAAATCCTTTTGTCTACAAATACTGTCTTTTGTCGAAAAACACTCGTCTGATAGTATGTTTTTAAAGTGAAAAACGTTACTTAAAATATATTTGCCAACATAAAAATTTACACTGGTTATTTAGCAAAATTCAACTAGTACTGAATAACCTTGATTAAATTCCTTAAAACTATCATCACATGAAAAAAACATTGTTAACAGTAGTTCTATTAATTGGTTCTACGGTTTTATTTGCTCAAGAAGAAACAAAAAAAGACGAAGCTCCAAAAGAGGGATGGACCAGAGGAGGAAATATTAGTTTCTTATTTAATCAATCCGCTTTTAATGCCGATTGGTTAGGGGGAGGTACATCAAATATAGCAGGTAATTTATCGCTAACTTACGACTTTAATTATCGCAAAGGTGATATCACCTGGGATAATAAAATTATTGCAGATTATGGTCTGACAAAACTTAAGGATCAAGAGTTTACTCGTAAAACAAATGATCGATTTGAATATAACTCCTTATTAGGTAAACAGATCAAAGAATCTAATTGGTACTATTCTTTTTTCTTAAACTTTAGAACACAGTTTGACAAAGGATATGAATTTGGTGAAGAGACTGTACTTGATGGTACTGGTACTGTTATCGGAACAAGAGAAACCCGAACAGAAACTACTCATATATTCTCTCCTGCATTTTTACAATTTGGTCCTGGTATGTTATGGAAAAAGAGTGACAATTTAAAAGTGAATATTGCTCCTGCTACTGCCAAGTTTATCTTTGTAGATGGTGATTTTACAGAACAGGCGAGCCAGGCAGAAATAGATTTGTTTAATGAAGCAGGCGGTTATTTTGGGGTAGAAGCAAACGAGACTTCGCGTTTTGAGTTTGGTGCAGCTCTTAATGGATATGCCAAATTTGATATTATGAAAAATATATCTATGGAGAATATTCTGAATCTATACTCTAATTACTTAGAAGACCCTCAAAATGTAGATATTGATTATACTGCCAATATTGTAATGACAATAAATAAATACTTGTCTACAAACGTTACTTTTCAGGCAATCTATGATGATAATGCTGTTGGAGCATTTCAGATTAGAGAAGTATTTGGACTAGGAGTTAACTACGGATTCTAAAACCAAGAAAGTTACTATAAAAAAGGGGGCTTTTATTCTAAAAGCCCCCTTTTTTACTTATTTGTTGATTTTCTACCTTATTAGCTTATAGTTGCATAAGAAATTGATCATCATCTTGGCTGATTATACCAAAACCTATTCGCTCATATAGCTTCTTGGCGGGGTTTTCTTTTAATACTTTTAATTGTAATCTCTTATTCAAATCTCTGGATTTTGTAACTAAATCTTCAATCAAGCTTTTCCCAACCCCCTGACCTTGATAATCGGGTAATATTTGTATTTGTAATATTTCTATTGTGTCTTCTCTCTCTTCATACTTCAGTACTCCTACCTTTTTGTTTGATTTGAATACAACAAAAGCACACTCATAATTAAAATTTACTCTGGATAAATGCTCTGCATCTGATAAATTAATCCCTGCTTTTTCTAAGTGTTCGACCATAGTTAACTTTCTTAAACCAAATAAGAAATCTCTATCTGTTGCCTGCGCTTTTATTAGTTTTAATTTTTCCATAAATGATACCATAGAATTACGAATATACCTCAATTTATAAAACCTGATAGACTAAAATACCAATGCAATAAAAGCGAAAAGAATTGTCCTCTCGCTTTTATTTTTAGACAAAATCACTATTATTTAGATCGATCCTCTGCCAAAGGTACTTTGTTTTTAGGTTTGCTATCATTTGCCTTAAGGGTTTTCATGATTTCATCTATTGCACCATCCAGCTGTATATCCACTCCTTGTGCATCTTTTCCTGGGTTTTCAGGAATATATACATCAGGTTCTACCCCGTGTCCTTCTGCAAACCATGTTCCGTCTGGATTATACATTCTAAAAGTAGGTACTGTTACATACCCTCCATCGATCAATTCTGGAGATCCTGAAATACCAATAAGTCCTCCCCAGGTTCTTGTGCCAATTAGTGGTCCTATTTTTCTTTTCTTAAAATAGTCAGGAAAAGCATCTCCTCCACTACCACTCCATCCATTGATAAGCATTACCTTTGGTCCATAATGCCCTCTCGGAGGCCATGCCCAATCCTTACCGTCTCTTACTTTGTAGTAACTTAATAATGGTCTGTTTAACAATTCTACAAATCTATCAGGAATTTGCCCTCCATTATTAAAACGCTCATCAATAATTAACCCGTCTTTATGATGCTGTGCATAGAACATTCTAACCAGCTCTTCTTGCCCATCTATTCCTGTACTTGGCACATAAATGTATCCTATTCTCCCACCAGACTTTTTATCTACATATTTTCTCATTTTTTCAATCCATGCAAGATTTCTAAGTCGCCTTTCACTTCTTATAGGCTGTACAAGATATTTCTTGCTATTCTTTCCCTCTGGTGTTTTGCTAACCGTGATTTCTATGGTTTGACCTGCTTTTCCTTCTAATGCCACATAAGGATCTACATAGTCTGTTAATTCGATTCCATTAATCTGTAATATATAATCACCTTCTTCAACCAATACACCTGGCTTTTTTAGGGGCGATTTCACTTCAGTATCCCATGGTGCAGGTTCGATAATTCTTTTTATTCTATACTTCCCTTGATTCATTTCCCAATCAATCCCTAAATAACCAGAGGGTTTATATGTACTTCTTACTACGTCTCCACCTCCTCTATAAGTATGTGATGCATTTAATTCTGCGATTAGTGCTCCTGTTATTTTGTTCAGATCATTTCGACTTGCTGCATATTCAATCAACGGCTCATATTTGTTTTTCATAGCTTCCCAATCTAGCCCATGTAGATTCTTATCATAGAAAAAGTCTCTTTCTAATCGCCATACATCCATAAAAATTTGCCTCCACTCCTCTTTAGGGTTGACCGTCATTTCCATTTTAGAGGTGTCTATATGATCTTTTAGAGATTGATCAGCATCGACTTTGATGATGCCCATTTTTTCTCCACTAAACACTAGTAGGTTCTTTTTATCAAAAGAAAGCTCATAGTTATCTACATCCTCTAAGATTGTTTTTTCTTCGTCTTCTTCAAAATCGTAATATTTAAGAACTGATTTTTCTCCTTTAGAACCGGTTCTAGGGCGTTTTAAGAAAATGATTTTGTTTTGGGCTGCACGTATTCCTCCTGTATTACCTAACTCTACTGGTAAAATAATCATTCTGGCTTCTATCCCGTCAAAATCAATACGGATTGGTTTTATATCTTCATTTTTCTCTTCTTCGTCTTTCTTTTTGTCTTTTGGCTCTTTTTTCTTTTTATCATCTTCATTGATAGCAACCTCATCATTTTTTAATTCAATGGGGTGTACCGCCTCTTTTGTCAGTGGGATAATTCCTATTTTGGTAGCATTTGGATACGTCCAACTATTATCATAATCACTATAAACCGGGTCGAAAGTTCTGTTGGTTGTACAGTAGATATATTCATTATCAGCAGAAAACACAGGGCTGGCATCATTATAAAAAGCAGAAGTAATCGTATTTTTCTTCTTTTTCTCTATATCATATATTATGATATGTTGGTTTCCGTTTTCATGAGAATTTGCATACGTTATATATTTACTGTCGTTTGACCAACTTACAGAAAACCCTCTTAAACTACCTTCAAACAATTGAATTTCCTGATCAATTTGACTAATAGTATTCTCGGATATGTCTGCAAGTTTTATACGCATCTCCTGGTCTACAAAAACTAGTTTTTTACTGTCTGGAGACCAAAACAATTCATACCTAAATCCTGGACCCTGATATGCAATTTGTTTTTCAGTATTAGTTTTCAGGTCTCTAACCATTAGCTCATACTCCCCTGTTTGATCACTCCAATATGCGATATACCTTCCATTAGGTGACCAACTAGGGTATCGCTCTGCGATACCGCTTGTACGTGTTAGATTTATAGTTATTCCCTCTTTTTTAGGAACAGAAAAGATATCTCCTCGTGCGCCAACAATAACTCTATTGCCATCGGGAGCAATCCCTACACTATGAATATACTTTTCTGCTTTTTTAACTTGTGGTTTTAATGCGATAAAGTCTCCTGTAGCATTTATTGCTATTTCTTTTGTTGTTTTGGTTTTCAAATCTAAAAGATGAAGCTTTCCTCCTGCTTCAAAAACCATCTCAGACACTCCTATAGAAGGGCGTTCTATATCAAATTCATTAAAAAATGTAATTTGTTCATGTTGCTTGGATTGCAGATTATACTTCCAGATATTAAATTTTTTGGAAGAATCTCTATCCGAAAGGTAATAGAGGTCATCATTATCCCACATTGGTAATTCATCATTACTGTCATTTTGGGTAATATTCTCTGAAGTCAGATTTTTTAGATTAAAGAGATAAATATCAGAAGCCATTCCTCCTCTGTATCTTTTCCAATTTCTGCTAAGCCTTGATTTGTCTGTCATGGCTACAAGATTACCATTAGTATGTAAGTCTAATTCTTCAACTTTATTTATAGGTATTCTTATTGGTAACCCTCCTTGAATAGATATTTTAAATGCTTTAGAAAAACGCTCTTTTTCGCTTTCCATTCTAGAGGTGTAGATTAAAAATTTACCGTCTTGAGTCCAGCCTTTAATATTATCAGACATTCCATGCGTAGTGATACGTTTGGGTACACCTCCGGTTACAGGAATTGTATAAATGTCTACATTGCCATCATAGTTGGTATTAAAAGCGATTGTTTTTCCATCTGGAGAAAATTTTCCCATGGCTTCTCGACCATATTTGGTCGTTAATCGATGTGCATTACCTCCTTGTTTATTAACAATCCACAAATCATCTGCATAAGTAAAACAAATCTGAGTAGCAGAAACATCCGGATATTGTATCATTTTTGCTGGTAACTGACCATAATTTACGTATGGTAGCAAATACAATAGAGTAAATAATGAAACACTCTTTGCGAAATTTTTCATAAAAAAGATTTTTTTTGATTGATGTATGTTGTTTTTATTATGACCTACAATTATTTAAAATGTTACATCCAATGATCTGATAATTAATTTTTTCACTGAAGATTAAATGCCTAACTATTTTATTCTTTATTTACCCACTTTAAAAAGTCATCAAAAACATCATTAAAATGCTCTTCAAACTTTCCCTTCACAATTTCTTTTCCAAATCCATGATCAAGATTTGGGTAAGCCTTAAATGTCAAATTATCCTTTTTATGCCTAATAAATTCTATGGGTATTAAATAGGCTGACTCTATTGGTACCGATCGGTCTTTTGTTCCGATAGCTACAAATATTGGTTTGTTAATCTTTAATAAATTATCAATAGGAGGTTCACAAAAATGACTCCATCTATTGTAGCTATTGTTTTTTCCTTTCCAAAATTTATCTATTGCATTAGGATTTGCCATTATATCCTTTAGATCATAGAAAAGAGTGTCTATTTTAGCCTGTGCCTCCTCTTCGCTTAACTGTTTTGTATCCACTTTTTTTCTAATAAAAGTTACAAAATCAAGGAATTGAGTATATCCTCCTCCAGACCAATAGCCAAAATGAGTTATATCTGTATTTATTGTCCCCAATTTAGCAACGACATCACTTCCTTCAGAATGCCCCAAAGCAATAATTTTTTTGAAGTGATTTTTATGTTTTCTCATTAAATCATTAACTACTTGATCTACCTGAAATGTTCTATACCCAAGCGTTTGGTTTTTATAATATAACTCAGAAATAGGGATATCTTCATCCAAAACGGTACAAAAAGGTATGTCTTTTTTTGAAATCAACACGAAAAGATAATTCTCTGGAATGCTTTTAAGCTTTATAGGTACTGTGGTTCCTATCCATAATTTTCCATTTTCTCTTTTTGCCTGATATAAAGAATATGCTTTAGAGCCTTGAATATAAAGCAGTATAGTCGTTAGAGAATCAAAACTTTGCTTAGAGTAGGTATGATACCGTATTGTATCATTTTCCAATTCAATAGAATGATGTTGATACATATTCAAATCCTTATCGCACTGAGCAAAAGACAGTTTGTAAATACTTAGAAAAAAGGTTACTATAATTGCTAATCTTGTATATCTCATGGTATGTTTCAATTCTAATTAACAGTAAAATATTTAAGTAAGATTTCTACGTGTTACCGTATAGTTTTTGATAAATGCCGAGACACTAACTTTATTCCAAAAATATCTTAAACACCTTTTCTTTTTATCTATTTTTGACACATTAACCTACAGTTAACGTTAATATAGTATGTAATTACCAAATAATAGGGGGTTGAAGTATCTATGTTAATAGATCGGTAAATACAAACAAAACCAGTATAAAACTATTGAAGAAGTAATTTTCTGCAACTTGTTTTTGATAGAAATATCATAGGTCTATACTTGCTTTGCGCATGTGTGTATTTGTTACAACCCTGTAATATAACCACATATGAGAGTATTTTTTTTAATTATTTCACTATTTTTTTTAATAACCAAAACTTCGGGGCAAGAAGAAAAGAAAACAAAAAACCTGGATTCGATTCAGGTAAATTTAAAACGATCTCTGGATAGTATTTTAAAAAATACAACAAACGATCTAAATATTATTGTTTTAAAGCAAAAGCTAAAAGAGATTACTCCAAAAAAGCCAAAAGAGGAGCATATTGGCTGGAAGGATAAGGCTAATTTTTCTATGCTCTTTAATCAATCTGCTTTTAATTTTGACTGGCAAGGGGGAGGAACCTCTAATGTTGCAGGGAACACTACATTAAACTATGAGTTTAACTATAAAAAAAATAGCTTAACCTGGGATAATAAAATTATCGCAGATTATGGTCTTACTTTTTTAAAGGATGAAGATTTTGCCCGTAAGACCAGTGATCGGGTTGAGTTTAATTCTAGGTTAGGACAAAAAATAGGCAAGAGTCTTTGGAATTATTCTTTATTTACCAACTTCAGGTCTCAATTTGATAAAGGGTATCGGTTTACCAAAGATCCAGATACCGAAGAGACTATTCGTACAGAGGAGACACATTTCTTTTCTCCGGCCTTTGTACAGATTGGTCCTGGATTGTTATGGAAAAAAAGGGATAATTTACACCTCAATATTGCACCTGTTACCTCTCGTATGATATTTGTTGACAAAGAATTTACCAATATACCAGACTATAAAGATGGAGATTATTTTGGGGTTGATACAGGGGAGAGTTCTCGTTTTGAATTTGGAGGGTCATTGGCGGCATATGCCAAATATAATGTAGCAAAAAACATCTCACTAGAACAAATCTTAAACTTATACTCTAACTATATTGAGGATCCAGAAAACATAGATATTGATTATACGTTAAATGTTAATTTGCAAGTCAATAAGTATATCACTGGTAGTTTCGCCTTTCAATCAATCTATGATGACAATGCTACCAGTGGATTTCAGATACGTGAAGTAATTGGACTAGGACTCAAACACGAGTTTTAAACCTATTCTTCGACAATCTCGGGATATAAAAAGTTATTATACGGAAAACGAGTTACATGTATCTCTCTTACTTCTTTGTATACTCGTTTTCTAAAATCGTCAATATTTTCTTTGTTTATGGCAGAAATAAACAATGCATTATCTCCTATTCTACTCATCCAGGTTTGTTTCCATTCATCAAGTGTATAGTGTGCTTTAGTTTTTTCTGTCACCAAATCATCAGCATCAATTATCTCATGTTTATACGCATCAATTTTATTAAATACCATAATGGTGGGCTTATCTCTGCAATCAATTTCTTCGAGTATTCTGTTTACTGATTCTATATGGTCTTCAAATTGAGGGTGAGAGATATCAACTACATGTAACAATAGATCTGCTTCTCGTACTTCATCTAAGGTACTTTTAAAGCTTTCTACTAGTTGAGTAGGAAGTTTTCTAATAAAACCAACCGTATCACTAAGCAAAAACGGAAGATTACCTACCACTACTTTTCTTACAGTGGTATCTAGAGTTGCAAAAAGCTTGTTCTCTGCAAAAACTTCACTTTTGGCAACCACATTCATTAATGTAGATTTACCCACATTGGTATATCCTACCAGAGCAACTCTTACTAATTTACCTCGATTACCTCGTTGGGTTGCCATTTGTTTGTCTATAGTAAGAAGTTTCTTCTTAAGTAAAGAAATACGATCTCTAACGATTCGACGGTCAGTTTCAATTTCGGTTTCTCCAGGACCACGCATCCCTATACCTCCTCGTTGTCTCTCTAAGTGAGTCCACAACCCTGTTAACCTAGGTAATAAATATTGATATTGAGCCAGTTCTACCTGAGTTCTGGCATAACTGGTTTGTGCTCGCTGCGCAAATATATCAAGAATCAAATTTGTTCGATCAATGATTTTAGCTTTTAGAATACGCTCTATATTACGCAATTGTCCTGGCGACAATTCATCATCAAAAACTACGGTTCCGATATCATTTTGCTCTACATAAATTCGTACATCCTCCATCTTACCCGTTCCTATAAAGGTCTTAGAATTTGGCATGTCCATCTTTTGAGTAAATCGCTTTACTACTTCTCCTCCTGCAGTATAGGTAAGAAACTCTAATTCATCCAAAAACTCATCAAGCTTTTCTTCATCCTGATTTTTGGTTACAATCCCTATCAAAACAGTCTTCTCGTATGCTACTTCTTTCCTTTCTAACATTAGCTACCTAATCTTCTATATCTTAATTTATTATATTGCATCTGTAAACAGAGCTACAAAAGTACGATAATTATACTATTTTAATTTTGAAATCGCACGCCTAAAAATTGAATTCGTTTTTTTAGTATTCAAGCAAAAAATCTAAGCATATCTGAAGCTATACTTAAGTTTTTTGACAAAGAATAAATGAAAAGAAACAGTTTATTGGTGCTATTTTAAAATTAAAATAGTATCATACACTCTGAAACTTATATGATAGCGGATATCCTATAAAATTAAATGCTATGGCCAAAAAAATTTACTTTACTAAAAAGAAAACAAATCATTATACAGTAGCATTTTATAACCTCGAAAACCTTTTTGACACCAAAGATGATCCTAATACCTTAGATAACGATTTTCTGCCAAATTCTGAAAAGCGATGGAATCGCAAACGGTATGAGAAAAAAATATTCAAGCTGGGTACGGCCATTTCTAATATTGGATTTTCAAAATCAAGAAAAGCTCCTGTATTGGTCGGTGTCGCCGAGGTAGAAAACAAAAATGTTCTCGAAGATCTGATTGATTCTAAACATCTAAAGCAAAAAGAGTATGGTATTGTGCATTATGATTCTCCT
The DNA here is from genome assembly GCF_002895435.1 of Aquimarina sediminis. Lineage (GTDB taxonomy): Bacteria > Bacteroidota > Bacteroidia > Flavobacteriales > Flavobacteriaceae > Aquimarina > Aquimarina sediminis. The sequence continues at coordinate 422,199 of NZ_POYJ01000002.1, read as the reverse complement.
GACGAACGTGGTATAGACGTGGCGTTGCTTTATCAAAAACAATTTTTTGAGGTTATTAATTCAAAAAGCGTTCAGCTTTTGGTTGACAATGATAATGGCGAGAGGGATTATACACGTGATATTTTATGGGTTACAGGAAAATTAAATAATGAAGAGATTCACATATTAATAAATCATTGGCCCTCTAGAAGAGATGGAGCAGAGTTAACAGCTTATAAACGTGTTACCGCCGCAGAAAGGAATCGCGAAATTATAAATCAGATCACCAATGAAAACCCTGATGCAAAAATTGTGATTATGGGGGATTTTAATGATGATCCATCTAGCGAAAGCGTAAAAAAACATCTGGTACAACAGGATCTTTTTAATCCAATGGAAAAATTACTTACCAGATATAGAGGTAGTGCCAGTTATAAAAGTCAATGGAATTTATTTGATCAAATTGTCTTTAGCAATAATTTTCATAAGTACGAATCGGGCAAACATTGTTTTTCTGATGCCTCAATATTTGACAAAGACTTTTTAAAAATCTATAAGGGTCGGTATAAAGGCACCCCTTTTAGAACCTATGCTGGTAGAAAATATAAAGGTGGATATAGTGACCATTTTCCTGTATATATACGGTTAAGACATAATCTATAAAAGTTATTTCTCGCGTAGCAAAAAGGTCTTTTACCCCTCATAAAATAGGTAAAAGAACCTAAAAAAGTCCGAATATTTTGAAATTCAAAATATTCGGACTTTTCTGTTTTGGCATCCTTCTATATTCGCCAAACAAACCAATAACTTTAAATATGAAAACACAAAATTTTAAAAAGCTAGTTCTTTTGTCTGTAGGAATATTATTTTTTTCCTGTAGTACATCTGACCTTACAGAAGCTGACGAAACATTATCTTTGGAAAAGACCAATGTAGAAATTGTAGAAAACCCTGAATCCAAACTAGTTATTTCTGCTGGATATCTTCCTGGGATTTATGGATCCTCAAACGTTAATGCGTATCAAAACGCAACGTACAGTTATTTTTTATCCCAAGCCGAGCTCAATGCAGTGCCTAGTCATTTAAGACGATTTAAAGTACGTTTTCAGGTACGTAACTCCAATGGAAACTGGGTTCATAAGCAGTCCTATTTAAATCAACCCAGTACGGTGACGGCCAAGTTTCCTAAATATGGAAATAATAATACTGCTACATGGAGAATCGGTTTCCAGATGTATAATAAAAATACCAATACCTATTATAGCAAATCCTGGAAAAAAGTTACTGTTAATAATTAAAAAATAGTACTGGATTTTGATCATTTACTCAAAGAGCAGGTTCTTGCAAAAGAGCTTGTTCTTTTTTTGATAGGTAGTAGAACATCAATTTTTCACCAAAAAAAGCTTGTAGTTTGACACATCCAGATTCCGACCTTGACCCTCACTCCCGGTCACCGGTCATCGGTTTTCAAACCTCCAAAACACAAAAGCCGAAGTACTACAGTCATAAATCTTGTGTACTTCGGCTTTGAGCTTAATAGTTATTGTTAGGGGTAATTTAAACGAAAACTAATATGTAATTGCAACTTTATTGAGATGGGCAATAGCCCGGTGTAACCTCTCTTTTTATATTGACAACAATGTGTTTACTTAAACCATGTGATAAAAGTATAGTAAACACACTACTGTTATGAGAAGAATTAGATCAATGGAAGGTTTCTATCGTCCAATGGAATAAAACATGTAGACGAATGGAAAGCCGTAATAAATAAAAGGTTAATCTTCAAGTTCTCTCCCGATTAGACTTCTTATTACCAAAAATGGCAAATCCATATTTTACAAGTACGTTATGATTATTTTAATAAATAATTGTACCATTTAGAGTGTAAAAATTGAAAAAGCAGCAATAATTAAACTTTTTTTAACATATCTGTGCAATTATAGTCATTCTAATGCTATAACTTGTATTCCGCAAAAAATCACACAAATAACAAATAGTCATGAAATTAAAATTACTCTTAATTCCATTAGCTATCTCTTGCCTTTTTTTGGGGACGCAAAATGGATTTACGCAATCTGTATTTATTAATGAGATACACTACGACAATTCAAGTACAGATGTAAATGAAGCGATAGAAATCGCAGGAACAGCAGGAACAGATCTTTCTGGTTGGAGCATAGTTTTATATAACGGATCGAATAGTTCTGTGTATAATACCATATCTATTTCAGGAACAATTACCGACCAACAAAATGGTTATGGCTCCGTAGTGGAAATTCTTCCGACCAACGGATTACAAAATGGTGCTCCCGATGGTATCGCATTAGTCGATAACAATAATACGGTTATCCAATTTATCAGTTACGAAGGAATAATTACAGCAGTCGATGGTCCTGCTTCAGGAATGACAAGTAGCGATATTGGTGTATCAGAATCCAACAGTACTCCGGTTGGTGCCTCTTTACAATTATCAGGTGCAGGAACATTAGCAACAGATTTTATCTGGGAAGCTACCAACACCAACACTTATGGTGCGGTAAATACCAATCAAACTTTTGGAACACCGGTTATCATACCACTAATAAATGAGTTTGTTATGAATCATACCGGATCTGATACCGATGAGTTTGTAGAAATTCTGGCAGGAACCGAAACTGATCTAAGTGAATACTGGTTATTGGAAATTGAAGGAGATAGTAATGCCGCTGGTGTAATTGATGAAGTAATACAACTAGGTACCACAGATAGTAATGGATATTTCTCTACTTCATTTGGTAGTAATGTCTTTGAAAACGGAACAGTGGCTCTTCTTTTGGTGAAAAATTTTACAGGAACACTGGGGCAAGACCTGGATAGCAATGATGACGGAACTCTCGATCTAACTCCTTGGGAAGAACGTATCGATGATATCGGTGTTAATGATGGCGGAGCATCAGATCACAACTATGCTACTGTTACTTTATTACAATCGTTTGATGGAAGCTCATTTACGGTAGGAGGCGCATCCAGATTCCCTAATGGTCAGGATTCAAATACTACAGATGATTGGATCAGAAATGATTTTGATGGAAGTGGATTGCCTAGTTTTCCTGCCGTAGTAGCCGACCCAGGAGAAGCTGTAAATACACCTAATCGCGAAAATGTAGTAATCGATGATGTTGATCCACCAGCTACGCTAGTCATCAATGAGATTGATGCAGATACCGATGGGTCAGATGTTTTAGAATTTGTAGAACTCTTTGATGGCGGTGCAGGAAATACTACTTTAGACGGGCACATACTTGTGTTTTTTAATGGATCAAACAATCAGAGTTATGCCACTTATGATTTAACAGGTGCTACCACAAATGCTAATGGGTATTTTGTTATCGGTAACGCAGATGTTGCTAATGTAGGAATTACTTTTCCTGGCAATGGATTGCAAAATGGTGCAGACGCCGTAGCGCTATACAAAACGGAAGCTTCTAATTTTCCTAGCGGAAGTGCGGTTACTATAGATAACTTAATAGATGCTATTGTATATGACACTAATGATAGTGACGATCTAGAGCTACTAGTGTTATTAAATAGTGGTGAACCACAAGTTAATGAAGATGGAAATAATGATAAAAACTTTCATTCGTTACAACGTTTTCCTAATGGATCAGGAGGACTAAGAAATACCTCAACCTATACACAGGCAATACCAACACCAGGAAACCCGAATACCAATGCTACCGAAATAGTAAACCTTATTATTAATGAACTCGATGCCGATACTCAGGGTTCTGATGCATTAGAGTTTGTAGAATTGTATGACGGTGGTACAGGAAATACCTCTCTCAATGGGTATGTATTGGTAAATTATAATGGAAGTAATAATACCAGTTACAATGCCATTGACTTAGATGGGTTTTCTACCAATGCCGAAGGATATTTTGTGATTGGTAATGCTGCTGTTGCCAATGTAGATATTGTGGTTCCTGGAAACACATTTCAGAATGGTGCTGATGCTGTAGCACTATATTTTGGTGATGCTACAAGTTTTCCTAATGGGACTGCAGTTACCACAGATAATATAATCGATGCTATTGTATATGACACAGACGATGCAGATGATGTAGAGCTATTGGTGCTATTGAATACTGATCAGCCACAGGTAAATGAAAATACAAACGGAAACAAAGACAGCGAATCATTACAACGAGCTCCTAATGGACAGGGGGGGGCACGTAATACTTCTACCTATGTTGCCAAGGCTCCTACTCCTGGAACTGATAATGATGGTGTTATTGTAACCCCAGGTGATCCTATTAGTATTGCAGAAGCCAGAGCCATTGCAGAAGGAACACCGGTAACTATTGCAGGGGTATTAACGGCTACTGATAATTTTAGAGGACCCGCATTTATACAGGATGCCACAGGAGGTATTGCTGTTTTTGACGAGCAGGTTCATGCTAATGCAAGTTTAAAAATAGGGGATTCTATTACCATAACTGGGATAAGAGCCGCTTTTAATGATCAAATTCAGATCAGTTCTGTAGCAGAGGTGATACATAATGGACTTCCTCAGAATCCTATTACTCCAATAGATATCACTCTTGCAGAACTTGCTGATCACCCTGGCGAATTGGTTCGTGTACTCAATACAACATTCCCCAACCCAGGAGATATATTATTCGGAAATTCTAATTTTACGCTAACCGATACCAACGGAAGTGGGCAATTACGAATAGATAATGATGTAGCTTCAATCGTAGGGAAGGCACAACCTGTTACCTGCCCTGAAGTAATCGGTGTTATAGGTCGTTTTAGAGAGTTTTTTCAACTGTTACCAAGACAGGAATCAGATATTCCTTGCGCCGTAGAGTTTATTCCACCAGGAGATACTATTGGGGTTCCTAAAGAAGATACCTTTGATGTAGTAGCATGGAATATAGAATGGTTTGGTGATGAAAATAACTCGCCTGTAGGTCAAAACCCTTTATCTGACGCTATACAAAGAGACAGCACCGCTACAGTTCTTCAAAAATTAAATGCAGATGTATATGCGGTAGAAGAAATAGCAGATGATACCTTGTTTGCAGAATTGGTTGATCTGCTACCTGGGTATGAGTATATTCTATCTGATGCCGTTTCTCGTCCTGGTTCTGGAGGAGTATCACAAAAAGTAGGATTTATTTATAATACAGAAACTGTTTCTGTAGTAGAAACAAGAGCTATGTTTACTTCTATCCATCCGTTATATAACGGTGGTGATGCTTCTGCACTAGTTGACTACCCTAGTGATACCGACCGGTTCTACGCCAGCGGAAGATTACCGTTTTTAATGACAGCAGATGTTACTATAAATGGGGTTACTGAACGTATTGATATGATCGCACTTCATGCCAGAGCCAATAGTAGTAACGATCCTCAGAATCGATATGATATGCGAAAGTATGATGTCGAAGTATTAAAAGATTCACTAGATGTCAATTTTGCCAATAATAAGGTTATTCTACTTGGGGATTACAATGATGATGTTGATGAAACGGTAGCCGATATCCCATCTACAATCTCTAGTTTTCAGGAATATGTAAATGACTCAATAAATTATAATATTGTTTCTTCTGCATTAAGCGAAGCAGGATTTCGATCTTTTGTTTTTAGAGAAAATATGATTGATCATATTGCAATCACCAATGAACTTAATGATGCTTATATAGAAAATTCTGTAAGTGTTCATTATGAAGTCTATGATAATGATTATGCATTTACCACATCAGATCATTTACCTGTTTCTGCTCGATTCTTATTAGAACCAGAATATGTGGATAATGAGTGTACAGGTGCATCTGTCATTTCTTTTAATCAGGGAAAAAGACAAGATGGTAGAAGAATACGACGGTATAGAAGCAACCCCAGTCGTGCTTTAGGAAGCCCTGGAGAAAGAAGATATCTTAACTTTGTGAGTTTAGGTTTTGGTGGGTCGATTACAATAGAGTTAAACAATGAAATTTTTGATAATACAGATGCTAATGAATTTGCTGTATTCGAATCTACCGGTTTCTTTGACAATATCCCATGTAATTATTATCCAGAAACAGCAGAGATATTCGCATCACAAGATGGTATTGATTTTGTTTCTTTAGGTACCACCTGTCAGGATGGAGAATTTGATCTTGCTACTGGTAATCTACGATCGGCAAAATATATCAAAGTTGTAGATACTAGTGACAAAACTATTTTCCCTTGGTTTGCCGATGGTTATGATCTGGATGCGATTATGTGTCTTGAAAATGGTGAACGCATCGGTGCTACCAAAAACAATATCGTTTATGCCGAAAATCCAACGGCTTTAGAAAGTGAATTACTTACCGAAGACTTTGGTTTGGAAGAAGTAAATGTCGTAGTCGCTCCTAATCCCGTAAAAGATCAATTGTCTGTAGCGTTTAGCTCTTTTACACAAACCGATGTAGATGTTATCATCACAGATGTAACAGGTAAAACAATATATACCCAAACGATACGACTTAATACCGGTCAATCTAAGCTATCTATCGACATGAATAATTATCCTAAAGGGTTTTATATCGTAAAAGCCTTTGATGTTAGTGGAAAACTAAATATAACCAAAAAGGTTATGAAAAATTAACAAATACAGAAAGAAGCTTTTTAAAGCAAGTCTTGAAATACATTAATAAACAAACACCAACAAACCAATAATACTATTGAGTAATAGGAATTAGGATTTGTTGGTGTTTATTAGTTTTATAACTTATGTAAGGCGTTCTTATTTACTATTACTTATATTAAACACCAACGTTTTCAATCATTGCGAATCAAAAAGTGTTACAACTATAATGTATAGCTCAACCTCCTATAGAAGTTTTTTCTTTAGGAGTTATGATATAATTTTATGCGGCACATACGGATAACACAACGAGCCTACCATTTATATGCCTTTCAATACCACATATTCCAGAACAACAATCACTGTCACTGAAACATTTACGAGGTTCATTTTGACATCCATGGGTACCACCGTGAATTGATTTTTGAGTTTCTCTTTTTAGAATTACTGTTCCTTCAAAATTTAAAATGTTATCAAGCATAATAGTATGTTTTAATTACCTACTCTTTGTTAAGGTTTTCGGTTTTCCCTTAAATCTTATGATCATCTTGATTCAAGAACCAAAGTAGAAAGACATTTGCTTTTAAAAAAAAGTTCTCACACTATATTAAATAAACTAGGGTACTAAAAAAAGAGCTAAAAATATAGTAAAAACCATGCTTTATATCAGAACCTGTTAAAGTCTAATAATAGTATTTTGTAGTATTAAAACTTGGACAAATTCAGCTTTAAGAAAATCTCATATTTATTGTTTTTTAATACCTAAATAGACTTAAGATATAGTTTCTCTACTTTATCTCTTGCCCATGGAGTTCTTCTTAAGAACTTAAGACTGGATTTAATTGAAGGATCGTTGTTAAAACACCGAATATTAATTCTAGCGCCTAACTCATCCCAACCATATTGTGCTACCAGATATTCTAAAATATCTACCAGTTTAATACCATGCAATGGGTTATTAGCTTGTTCTTTACTATTCTTGTTTTTCATATCTTATAGCATTATATCTTACTAACAAAGATACATAATGGACTATGTTTTTTAGAATTTAAAGTAGGCGCACAAGAGTTGAGATAAAACACATAAACAAATCCGCTATGAAGGATTTTGGATTCAACTCTTGTTTAGCGCCAAGACTATAATTTTAGATAGTACCATTTTGATCTTATATAAAAAATACTACCCCTTAACGGCTACCCCTTTAAAAAAAGTATAACAAAAGGTTCCCCCTCCTTGGGCAGTATTATACAAATCATTTATTCCTGTATTCATTTCTTCTTTGCTTATAATTTTATTTGCCAACGCTTCTTCTCCTGCCCCTTTGATCATAGCCGTAAAAGTATTTTTTATAAATCCATCTAAAAGTTCTGGTTTTGAATCATCGACATATACATTTCTTGGAGAAACCGAGACATCTGTAAAACCAGAATCAAGCAACATCGGATACAATTGTCTTCCAATATTAGGATTTCCACCTTTTTGTTGTTGTAAAGTTACTTGCGCCCGTATTACTTTTTGTGCAGAAGAACTATCCGGATAAAAATAAGCAGAACCATGATCTCCTTCAATAACCATAAGTGTTCCTTTGGGTTTAAGAACTCTTTTTAGTTCTTGCAATGCCTTTTCTGGATGTAAAAGATGTTCTAAAACGAAACAAACAAAAATATGATCAAAATGCCCGTCTTTGAAGGGTAAATTCAATATGTCGGCAGTACTAAATCTTACATTTTTAATATCATTCTCTTTGATTGATTCTTCTGCTTTTTTTAATGAGGTAGTTGATAAATCAACAGAAACAAAAGTCGAACCCGGATTGTTTTTTGCAATAATCCTGGTTTGTGCTCCAACGCCACATCCAGCTTCCAGAATTAGTGATCCTTCTACCCATTTTGAATCGCAATGCAATAATTCTGCAATAGAATTTGCCTGATCATTTAATCGAATTGTTTCTTCTTCAGAATATCCATGAATATAATCCTTAATGCTATCTTGATTTATTTCCTGAATATTATTTTCGGCTTGTTCCAGGCGTTCTAATATCTCTTTACTGGCGTCTCGCAATTCTTTACCAGAAGTAGTAAATATCAATTGGTTATTTACTCTATAAAATATCTGAGTCCCTAAGCGTGTCTCTATTTCTTTAAGTTGATGACTTAATGCTGATTGCGTAAGAAAAAGCTTCTCTGCAGCATTTTTTAGGCTTCCTACCTCGGCAACAGTGTCAATTAGTTTTAAATGACGGATTTCTATATTAGCCATTAGATTTATTTTTTTGCAAAGTACAACGCTTTACCAAAAGCAAAAGAGAAAAGAATATGAAAAAAAGTAATAGCCTACCTGAACAAAATTCAGGTAGATGTTATAAACACAATGTCGCAGTATAAAACTAAAACTCTATTTTACAATCTGATATTAATAATTTAAGCTCTTCTTTTTTATCCTCTTCTAATTGGTTGGAACTTAAAATTAACCAAGTTAAATTCGTAAGTTTTTCTAGAGATCCCGGAAGGTCTGTAAGTTGATTTTTTCTTAAAAACAGCCCTGTTAAACTTCTGAGTTCTCCTATTGACTCCGGAAGATTAGTAAGTTGATTTTGCTGAATAAAAAGTTCTCTTAAATTTTTAAGGTTTCCTATAGACGGAGGAAGGGTTTTTAATTGATTGGCATATAAAAAAAGTTCTTCTAAATTTTTAAGGTTTCCTATAGATGAAGGAAGGGTTTTTAGTTGATTATTATTAATTTTTAACACTCTAAGGTTTTTAAGGTTACCTATAGATGAAGGAATATTTTTAAGGTTGTTTTTGGTCAGGTTTAATTTGGTCAAATTTGAAAAAGCACCTACTGATGAAGGAAGAAAAGTAAGTTGATTGCTTTCTAAGTTAAGCTCAGTCAAGTTTTTTAAATTCCCTATAGATGTTGGAAGGATACTAATAAAATTCTTGCTTAAATCTAATTGTGTTAGTTTGGTTAGATTTGCTATTGATTCAGGTAATTTTTTGATCTGATTGTTATTTATTTTTAAGATTTTAAGATTAACCAATTTACCTATAGATGTCGGGATATTTTTTAAGTTGTTTTTACATACATCCAACTCTATTAAATTTATCAAATTCTCGAAAGGTAAAGACAAACTAATTAGAGCATTGTTCCCTAAATTTAGTCTTGTTAGGTTTGTGAAATTTCCAACGGATTTGGGAATGTGCGTAAGTTGATTATTGCCTAAATCCAATACAGCCAAATTCATATGGTTTCCTATAGAGTCCGGAAGATTTACAAGTTTGTTATCACTTAAATCAAGCATATTCAAATTCATAAGCTCAGTAGTAGAGTCTGGAAGATGACCGAGTTGATTATTACTCAAATCAAACCAGGTTAGATTCATAAGTTGCACTATTGATTCAGGAAGGTTATCAAGTTGATTATTCCCCAAATCGAGCCATGTCAAACTCATAAGTTGAGGAATACATTCTGGAAAACGAATAAATCTATTATTATCCAAATGGAGTTCTGTTATACTCACCAGTTGATTCATCGATTCTGGTAGAGTACTCAACTTGTTTTTTCCTACATCAAGTTCTTTTAAGTAGGTCAGTTTGCCTATAGATTTTGGTAGATTAGAAAGTTGGTTGTTATTCAGACTAAGATCTGTTAAATAAAGAATTTCGCTTATAAACTCTGGCATAAATGTAATCTGATTATCATTTAAATAGAGTTTCTGTAGATGAGTAAGTTCTTTTATAAACTCTGGAATGCTAGAAATTTGATTCTTATCTATCCCTAGCCTGGTTAAGTTGGAAAATTGCGCTATAATTTGCGGAACGGTATCAAACCTATTATTCCCCAGACTGAGCCTGGTCAAATTAGTAAGATTTTCAAAGGATAAAGGAAGATCTGATAGGTAATTATAACTTAAAGTAAGCTCTTTTAAATTAGTGAGTTTTCCGATTTCTTTAGGAAGAGACCTAAGCTTGTTTCTGCTTAAACTAAGCTCTTCTAAATTAGTAAGTTCACCAATAGTTTCAGGAAGGTCGGTAAGCTTGTTATTGTCTAAATTTAGTCTCAGCAAATTAGTGAGTTTTCCTATAGATTTTGAAAGTCTTGTAAGCTTCTGATTACTTAAATCCAGTTCATAAACTAGATTAGGGGTTTTTAAAGCTTCATCAAGAGATTCATAGGTTTTGTATTCTTGAGCATTAATCCCTGCAAAAATTAGAATGAATATAATTAGAGTATTTTTTTTCATTGCTGTTTTTTTGAAGTTCATATAAATCTATTCACACAGATAAACTATTAGTGTGTTTCTTCGGCTAATATCAGTTCCAATACACTGGTATTGTATAAAATATTAGATTAAAGTGCTTTTAGAAGAATTTAAAACAGTATTCGAAAAGATAGCTTATGCAAAATATAAATTCGTTTATAAAAAGTAACTTTTAGAATAAATCATTTGTTATTACTAACACTCTCTCCATATACAACCTTGTATTTATTATTATACAAAAAATTGTATTAAAGACATGCTTTGATTATCCCTTGTACTTTTATACTGGATGTTTTTAATTCACTAACTAACAGTAAGATATAACATTATCTAATAGTATGCAAATGATCTTTTGGACTATGTAACTTCCTTTGTGTACATCTTCAAAAATTATAATCTTTACTCTGATTCTACCCTCCTAGTCATTTTTTATTTTATATATACCAATAGCTCCTTTTTATGGGATAACATTTTGTATGCGATTTCAAAGCCAAAACGATATAAGAATGCACCCCTTGATAATTATCAAGGGGTGCATTTAATAGAGATCTATTTATTAGTATAATATATTTAGTGCTGTTTTATCAGAAGGAGTAAGCTCTCCATCCTCACCAGATCCAAAACAAGCTAGCATAATAGAATCGGCATAGGGAGACCATGGGGTTCCTGGTATCCAGATAGCCGGAGACTCTGCGGGTAGTGGACCTGTATAATTACAACTCTGGCGATTATACCAATCCTGATGTCTGAATCCAATACAATGTCCTATTTCATGACCAATTACATGCTCATTAACATTGGTACTGTAGGCATCAGTTCCCGAGTTAATTCTCACCCATTTATACGGTTTACCGGCTGGAGTAGGAAATCCGGCACTTCCACCAGCTCCTCCTGCGACTTTATAAACTACAATGTCTGCTGCAGAGGTATTCGTACCATAACTAAGACTAAAATTAAGTGTATTCGGTAATACATTATAATTAAAAACAGCCCATGATAAAGCGGTTTTCATTTTAGGAGTTAATGCAAAACTTCCTCCTGTATATCCCAAAATTCTAATGTTTCTATTAGGTGCAGATACCAAATTAGGAGTTCTGTATTGCTTATGATCACCTTCGCCAGAATCCAGATCAGGATATTTATCTAAATCTGCTATTGGAATATTAATATCACCCGAAACCAGATTTTTTGATGAAGATCCATCTAAAAAAGTAACCTCTTCTATGGTAACGTTATCTGTATTCACCCCCATATTAAACAACTTAGTAAGCTGTGCTTTGGTTGGTTGCATAGTTACTTGTTCTGGTATGTCACTAGTAACTTCATCTTTTTGGCAAGACAAAATTAATCCTGCGATAATAGCGCAAAACGCTAATCGTTTCAATGTTTTCATTTGTTTTAGTTTTAAGAATATTAATTAACAGCCATTCAATTTGATAAAATGAGAGATGTGTGATTTTGAACTACATCTAACTATTTTACCTATAAATTGGTCTGAGCTGATTTTTTTTGAAACCTACAAATGCTAATAAGATCATTCTGTTAGTTATTGAAACAATTACATTAGGCGCCAGATATACTTTTGTTTCTTTCCTTTCTTGATGGTTTTGTCGTAATGATTCTTCTATCGATTGTAGGGTTCTGACCCTTAGAGTGGAGTAATATCAAATAAAGAAATATTTAATCTCTATTAATTTCAATGTTAAAATTATCTAAATATAGGGTCTTAAAAAAACAATAAATACCTTTTAAAAGAAAATAATAAATATAAAACATTGATTTATAAACACTTACATATAGCATTTATAAATATGACTACCAAAAAAAGGGGTAATTAACCCCTTGACTGTAAGTCATATACCTTAACTAAAAACAGGTGTTTGAGTGTTTTTTTGAGAAATTGACAAAAATGGGCGAAAACAGATATATCTTAATATATCATCGGGTTTATACATATCATGATCTCGCCCATGGTTTTCTTTTAACTCTTTAGTTACTATCAGTTCTGATCTAATTATGTTTAGCTTTTTCTTTTTCTACCCAAGGCTTCCATAAGTTGTGGTTCGTCTTCCAGGGCAATATTTGCGATTGCATAAAAATCTCGCATCCAGTCATCCATTTTGGCAAATGCTGCATCTTTTTGTTTGGTAGCATCCTGAGACTCCCCGGCTTCGCGTAAATACTCTGCTCTGCCTTTTTCGACTTTCTGAATTTGTAATTTACCATTACTTATATCTTCTGGAGTAATCTTTACTGATGCTAGTTTTTGTAATGTATCCTCATCGATGTCTACATAAAATTTGCGTATGGTTTCTATCCAATTAGTATATGCATTTGGTACACCACTATGCATTCCCAATTTTTTAAGTATCTCTGGGTTTTTGCGTAATATGGCTCTTGCCTTTTTACGATGTTTTCTGAATTTTGTATCCAGGGTTTCTTTCTCTTGTTTAAAAGCTCTAGATGCCACTATGGTTTCATCATCTTCTCTTTTGTTAAAATCATAAGTATTACGTGTTTGGATAAGTAGTTGTTCTCCTTCTTCTATCTTATCACTATCATAACCTAATTCTGCCATTTCTGTAGCTATCTTAGGTTGATTCTTAACATTCTCGAATGCTACCCGATATTGTTCTAATATCTCTGCTTCTGATTTTCTTGAATTTGCCATATAAATAAATTTAATTGTTATAAAAATTTCAATATTTCGATTCCTCAAACAGGATCATAGATTCCTCAATATGGATGAAGCTTTCCTCAAGACTAATCGTCTATTCCTCATGTCTAATCACGACCTACTCAACATTGATCATGCGCTCCTCACTTTAAACAGCCTATTCCTCATTCATATTAATGAGTTGCTCATCATTGATTGGAAATGTTTTCTTACTATTACGTTCTATTATTTACTGTTTTTTGTAATGGTAGTGCACATTACATCTGACCAAAAGGCAAGTATACAGCATAGTAGTTTCATTATTTGAAACTGAGAAAATATTTTAAAAAAATTATTTTGGCCCTTAAATAGAGATATAGGTCTTGAGAGGTTTGATTGACAAGGATATTACTCTCCTACAATTTTTATATTGTCAATATGATATCTGGTGGTAGTTTTGGGGTCTCCTTCTATATATCTGTAACCTGAAGAGAAACGACAATACTATTGAAACCTTTTTCATAATATAAAAGTTATGAAATGGTATTATTTGTTTTTTCATAATGCTCAGGAGTGTATACATCAGGGTTTTATACCTCTTTAATCTCATGAAGTTTTGCAACGCTTTTTTTCTGCAAAGTCATAAACCAATAAATAATCTTTATTTATTTTCTTGATAGGAACCATCTATTTTCTATGAAATAGTATCTTCATAATCCAGACTATACTCCGATATACTATTTACTTAAAAAATGTATCAGAGTATAGCCGTTGAAAATTAAGATATGATTGTTTTAAACTGAAAGTTTTTCTAAAACGAAAAAACTATTCTTGTTTGATATAATAAGGTATAAAATGTGCTATACTATCTCTTCCTTTTCGAAAATACAAAAGCGAAAATATTTTCTCATCTTTTAATAAAAGATAAGACTCAACTTTACCATTTACACTAATAACAAAAATATTTTCTCGTTGTTTACTTTCAAATAACCATAAATCTTCAATTGAACTATTATTATATGGTTCTATTTTGAAAGGAGCTTTTTTGTCAGACAAATGTTTCTTTTCTGTTCTTAGATATATGATATATTGTTTAAACATATCATTTGCTTCTTCATCTGATTTAATCTCAGAACCTTTATATCTATATTGACTAGATATTACTTCTAAGGATTTATTATTGATAAAAACATCTTCAAAGAATGACATTACAAAATCTTGTTTTTTGATTTCTATGTTTTGACAATAAGTGAACAATGAATAGACCAAAAACAAAGGTATTGCCAGCTTTAATTTTTTATTTATATGCATAATAAGATTTAATTTATATGGTTAACATCTTCCTTTTTTAGTAGGAGCATTGCCTCCGGTTTTATCTATAGTAATATTACCTGTTGAGGTTATACCTCTTATATCTTCTCCGAGTAAGTCTAAAGGAACGTCATTTGTCATAAAAAGAGACATTATAATATAAAAGGGATAATTTTCATCTAGTAAATACACAGTTAATTTGTAAGCATCTTAATAAGTTTTATATGACTTAAAAGAAAGAAGAGGATATCTAAGGCGTAGATATCCTCTTTTCATATTTCCATGGTCAACTTTTAAGGCTTAGTATCACTACTTTAATAAATACTAGTTTGGTTTAACGTTCAAAGAAGAAGGACCTTCCAAACTAAATGTTATTTCACTAATATTTTGTTCATGCCGTAAAAAAGCTTGAACATAGAAGTTTTCCTTTTTCCATATAATAAACAGAGGTTTTTCATCAAAGGTTCCTTCAACTAAATCGAAGTTGCCCTTTCTTGCAGTTTGAAGAATTTTGCCATTTTTATCTTTTAAATGACTTTCACTTACAAATTCCTGTCCTTTGATTACTTGAATATTATTAGGTTTTCCGTACTCTTCAACAAATAAATCGTAAAATTTACGATTTATAGTTTTGGGAAAATGTATTGAAATTGATTGAACAACTTCTTTTTCATTTTTTAGTATAGTTATTATATTATAAGTCATATTGAAAAAATTTTTTTCAATATGTTCATTCGGGATATAATAAAAACTCTTTCCATGAAGTCTATTTTCAAAATCATTTCCTATTGTTTTTTCAAAAACAGAAAGAGGTTTCCCTAAAAGTTGTTCAAATTTCATGTTATTTACCGAATAGTTATTCTGATTAAAAAATGAAATTAGTATTAAATAATTAAAATATTTCATCAAACTTCGGATTTAGTATAGAATAAGTTTAAAATTAACTAATCTTTTTATTATTCACAATCAAATGGGTCTCCGACCCCTAAAAGATTTGTTATGTAAGGTGCAGGGCTAGGTATATTGAATGGAGGCGTATACGTAACTCTTCCACCATATGTTTTTAATTGTATAACTAACTCATTATTAAAAAAAGATTGTATATCGGTTTCTACTGCATCTGGATTGTCAAAAAAGTATACATCTGTTGCTTTAATGGCTGCTGATACTGCTTTAGCTGTAAGGTTAGCTGCTCGACCGTTTGTCATCCAACTAGGCATAGTAAAGTATATAACTCCATTTGAATTTACTTCTACAAAACCACCATAAGGACTACCATTTGGTCTTATTCCCGCCGTATAAAATCTGTGATTAAAATTTTGTACTGCGCATGCTTTCTGTGAAGCTCCTGGTGGTTGAGCATATTCAAAACTTCTACAATCAGCACTTAAAAAAGGATTTACATCAGGAAATTCTCTTAAAACACTAATAGCATTAGTTATATATTTTATTTCTTCAATTGACAAACTTCCATTATTGACTACTGAAGAATAATACTTATAAACAAGTTCTGTTTTGTCTAAATTATAAATTAGGTAGGACTCTAGTGAGCTAGATAAATTTAAATTTATTGTTAACTCATATACCTTCTTCCTAAAAGCAAAGTCAAAAGTTTCCCCTCGTGCCAGTGTTTGAAAACCTTCTATAACATAGGGTAACTCAAACATTGAAGGGAGTCGTAAGCCTGCACTCCATAAAGTTTGTCCCAGAGTACCTTCAAAAACTATAGGCATCTGTGGGGGACCAATAATAGGATAGTTAAAACGTCCTACATCAAAAATTGCCGCAATCTCATCATACGATAAAAGAGGTATTGTTATTTGGTTATCTTCAAAAGCATCCTTAATAAATTCACCCTCAAATTCTGGACGAGGGATTCTATTACTAAATAAACTATTGAGGAAATTGTTATATCCTCTCAGGCTTATACCTGTCCAGGTATTATCAGGAAACACTACATTCATTGCCATATTTTGGCGGGTTTCATCCTGAAATACAATAGTATTATTATCGGCTGTTAAGTTAATATCAGCAGAGCCATAACTAGAACCGTTTCTCCACTGCCTTAAAATATCACTGTGGATATTCATGGCTTGACCATAATATCTAACCATTTCCAGGTGTTTTTTGAGATCATTTTTTACCTCATTCCTTCCATCAAACCATTCTGTTGGCACTTTAATATGATTATCTAAAGCATAGTTAAATAAAGCTTGATCTTCTGGCAACTCTGGAAAAGTTATCGGATTGTTCTGATAAGGATTAAATGCTATAATACCTGCCAATCCTTCTGTATGATTCCTGTTGATGACCTCATAAATGTTTGGGTTGTTACCAAATGGAACGGGTAATTTACTCGTATTATCTATATTAACAGAGGTAATGTATGCAGTCATAAACCGAATGGCATCTTCATAATCCAGACTATTGTAGTGCTTAATATATTCGTTAACCAAATATCCTGTAAATTGATTATTAGTTCTAGCATGCTGTAATTGTTGTCTGTTTATATCATACTTTTTTAAAGCATCTCTTTGTTCTTTTCGTATTTGTTTTAGAACAAAAATGTATGCTTCTATTTGACTGTTTGGAATATCCTTTAAGTACCTATCTTCAAACTTAAGATCCCCATAAGTTGAAGCATTGCTAATTCCTTCGTTTTTTCGTATTTCCAGTACCTTAAAATTTAGTGTTGAGCTTTCTAATTTTTTTTCATCATACCCTTGTAAATTTCTGAAATGCTTATCTACAAGGCGATAATACTCTTCTGCATTGTCAATCAAAGTTTTTTCGAAGTATTCTTTTTGCACTTGACTAAAACTACTACTTGTAGGTCTTCCTTTCATTACTTCTTTTAGAATATTCTCTTGATTCTGTAGCCAAGTCTGTTGTGTATTATCAATGGGCATATACTGATTAAAAAGACCTAGTTGTATAATTCCTAAACAAAAGCATCTTTCTGTCTCAGTGCCTTTTTCCTCACAATCAATACAGCTTTCTGTACCATCGTCTGAGTATTGCTGGATCTGTGCATATGTGGTGTTGGATAACAGGTATACCATACCCATTATCAGTAATTTATATACTATTTTCATGTGTTTATAATATTGTTTTAGATGTCATATGGAACTCGCCTAATAATCATTCTTTTGTGTATCAAAAAACTCTTATAATGGCTCGTTTCATTTGTATCTGTTTTATGGATTGGTTTTATTGTTTAACAACTGTTTTGGAGTATGACATTCCATTGATGGTCATTTGTATCACATAGGTACCACTTGGTAACTCCGCACTATCAACAGTAATCGTTTGTGAACCTCCGGCAGTATATTTTTGAGTGGGTACACTTATCCTTTGCTGACCAAAAAAATCATATACCACCACCTGCACTTCAGCCGGCTGATCCAGGGTATAGGTAATATTAAACTGATTACCTATGGGGTTGGGTGAGATCACCGCAAAATCTTTACCCAATGGTTTTGATGTTGTGGTTTCTGGAGCGGTAGCTGCAATAGTAGTTGTTCTTGCTGCTGTCTCAGGGTATAAAACCATCCTGATCGGAGTATGTACCTTTTCATTAAATTCTACAATTTCAGTACTTCTAGTAGGTTTTACAATCAGTGCTTGCTTACCATCTATAGTAGCTTCTTTAAAATTAAGCCTTTGAATACTATAAGTAAGGGTGTTTTTAGTTGGATGATCTTGTAATAAGTTCTGCAATAATGGGATCCTAAGCGGAAGGAACTGACCAAAATTTATGTAATATTCTCTGAGAGGGGTATAAAGTCTATTGTCTTTAATCCTTGTCTCTCCATTCATGGTAAATTCCAGACGTACATCTTTATAATCTCCATGATCCTGCCGTATGGCTATAGATAAGGTAACCGGGATATAGCGTTTTACTCCTTTGGCAGCCCAGTCATACTCTATATAATGTCCATGAAAAGTGGTCTTGCCACTCCCTATAAGGGTCATTTGTGTATAGTTGGTATTATATCCTTCAAGACTCGCCAGGCGTTCCTCTGCCGAGATCGGTATCCAGTCATTATTTTGCCCTTGTAGCTGCTGTTTTAATGTTTTGCTATTAAGGATAGTATTCTCTGATAGCATCTGTAATGCCTTTGCTTTGTTTACAGGCATGCCATACCCAAAATAATGCATAATAGCCAGCCAGTGTTTTGCCATAGGATGGGTACTACTCTCAAAATGGGTCTTGGCTTTATTGATTAAGGTCGTATTGGTAAAATCTTCATTGGTCACCAGATTTTTTAGATTAAGA
Organism: Aquimarina sediminis; assembly: GCF_002895435.1. GTDB lineage: Bacteria > Bacteroidota > Bacteroidia > Flavobacteriales > Flavobacteriaceae > Aquimarina > Aquimarina sediminis. The sequence continues at coordinate 403,118 of NZ_POYJ01000002.1, read as the reverse complement.
TATCCTAATATATAATGTGCGATATCGGTTTTGTGGTTGAGCGTTACCAAACTTTCCATATTACCGGCAATTTGTGTATAGTTAATATGATAGTTTTCTTGATATCCATCTGTGAGCAGGTTAATACTATGAGTGAGCATAGCATCTGGATACTTATAATATGCTGCTCTGAATATATGTAAATATGCCAGTTCCCGCCTTTGTCCAAAAAGAAAAGCGTAATCTCCTTTCTGAAGATGTAGCAAGCCCTTGGCATAGGCAGATGACGGATTGGTTTTACCATATGCTTCTTCGGCACAGGGAGTAATATATTCAATCAGTTGGTCGATAAGCTGAGGGGGATAATCTTTGAAATCATTTTTAAATTGTAAGATTTCTTCTGCTTTCTGTTCGCAGGTTAGTTGTGCATGACTGATATGCACAAAACATAGGGCAAACAAGAGTAGCCCCAACAAGTTTGATCTATTCATTTTGTATAAATTTAAATTGTTAATTAATGAGTTATATTGCTGATTTGTGTAGGGTGTCCCCAAGGCGATTCTTTGGTGAATGCCATAGGTAAGCCCGTAGAAAAGTTCTTTTAAGGACTTTTCTTTAAGAGGTATAAAACATGGATGCAGTGTCTAGAATAGTAGCCATATCATATACTCCTGTATATTTTTGATTTTGATATGCTATGCGTGGTGATATTGTTTTGTGTACATAAGTTGGATTTTATTAGGTTTTAAAATAATTATGGTTTCTAGATGCAATAATAAATGAAGCCAGTTTCGTTTTTCGGAATCGGGTGGTAGTAAAATGTTAAAGTTTTATACGCTTTATCAAGTTTATCATTCTGTTTTGGTTATAGATCGATAACAAAGCTAAAACACCTCAAAATGAAATCCTTACAGAAATCTGTAACTTGATCTTATTTTTTTGAATACACCATACTCAACCCGGCAAAGTCAATTAACATGAGTAGGTTTACAGGTATTGAGAGGATTGATAAACTAGAATATTAATCTCCCGTAATTTTTATATTGTCAATATGGTATCTGGTGGTAGCTCTGGGATCTCCCCCTATGTATCTAAAACCAATACGAACGACTCCTTCTAGGCAAGATATACCTATTGGTCCTGCGGGTATAATGTTTCCAAAAGCATTTAATGGTCCTCTGGGAATAGAAACATCAAGTTTTTCCCAAGATGTTGTTGTTGGGTTTCCGCTAAAATTATTGGTAATAAAAACTTCAAGTATATTTCCGTTATCATATCCCGCCTGAAGATCAAAATTTAAAATTTCATGGGTTGATGAATTAAGATCTATATCAGGAGTAACAAGCCATACTTCATACATACTTTCTTTGGATCTGTAGCCAGTGATCTGTAGATATTGATTTTCGCCAAAACTTCCTGTTTTATAGGATAGCTTACCTCCTGTTACATTACTATTAATCCACCCAAATTTTTCTAGATCCTTGATTTTGATATTTGTAAAATCTTCTTCGAATAGTAACTGCGATCCATTAGAGACTTTAGAACATTCTAACACTATGGGATCACATCTGGTTTCATTATCAAAGATTAAACCTTTAGGGGTATTAACTACTATGTTATATGCATTTCCTAGATAGTTTTTGGTCAATATCCCTTCGAAACTTCCTTGCCTACTAGGTAGTTTAAGCCCTTTGAACTTTGAAAATGTACTTGTGCTCAGAATAGTATTTCTACCTGTGATGCAACTTTCTACAATACGTTCTCCATCAAATTTATCATGAGTTTCTGCTGCAAAAGTAAAGGTGTTATTTTCTTGAACAAGGTTCTTGGTAAACTGAATATTATTTACTTTGATATATATATTCAACAACTTATCCGTAAAATCTTCAAAAGTAACTTCTAGCGGAGTTATTGTGGCAATTTCTGTAGACCGTATGACCGACTTATCTATAAAAAAAGAAGGTATTGCACCAATATCATTTCCTACTGAAATTCCTAAAGTTGGTACTCCATTTTCTATCCCCAGAGATAAACCATCTAATTTAATATATATTCTACGACCAAATTCATATGTAGTAAATAAGGGATTATCATCAATTAATACTCGTATCCCTGCCGATGGATTAATCTCCTTGTCCTGAAGTATTAATTCTTTGAAAAAATTACTCGCTTTATCACTAGATATTACATATCCTTCAATAAAGTTATTAGTGTTTTTAAAAAAAACTTTGGCATTCTCTCCTTCTTGTTCTTGCTCTTGTCCAAGAATACCTAGCATTGCATCAATTGTAATTGTTGTGCCTTCAATACGCGGTTCATCAATTATAATTTGAGATATTTTAAAATCATCTTCTGGTGAGCAAGCTGTAATTGTAGTAGCTACAATCAAAATCCAGAAAATTTTCTTTGTATTAGTTAAATTCATTTTAGACTGTTTTATTGGTTGTACTCTTTTTTTAAAATCACTAATCAATTGGGTTATGAAGATTTCTATTTAAAATCTTACATAAACATTGAGATAATAGGAGGTTCCTAATCCGAAGAAATATTTTGGTCCAAAAACAGGGGTGTCTCGTTTTGATTCTTCTAATGCCAGCCGATAATTAGCATTTCTGGCTTGTTCAAACCCTCCTGTTTTGTATTCTTGATTAAAAATATTGTTTACAGAGATAAAAAAACCAATATTGTATTTTTTGATCTTCCAGGATTTTCCGCCGATAGCATTTACCAGAAAATAATCTTTGAACTGCTCTTGCTTCAAAAGATGCTTTGCAACATTCTCATCATAATCATTAAAAGGCAACCCGTCTGCATCCTGATAAAAATTTGAGGTTCTTGCAAAAGGGCTTATATTGATATATGCATTAGAAAAATAATTTGTGGTAGCACCAAACCACCAAAAATCAGGGTCTCGATATTCAAAACCTACTTGGGCAGCTCTTTGGGGACCACCAGCAATGTGATATCCTTTTAATGTAGATTTTCCAAAGTTGCGTACTCCTTCAGAATCTGAAAATACATCGCTGGTACTAGTTAAGGTTAGTCCGGGATTATTATCAAACACAAAATCTCCAGCAGCTGCAGCGGCTTTAAGTTTTAATGTAGGAGTAATTTGATATTCGATACCAAGTTCACCTCCAATATGTAGTTTATCGATATCGGTTAAAATTTCCTGAACAAAGCCAATATCTGATCCAGAAATCGCCTCTGTAAAAAAGAACGAAATATTGGTAGCATCCAACATTTTGATATAATAGCCCGTTAGTTTGGCTTTAATCTTTGGTGAGCGAAAAATATAACTAGCATCAGCGGATTGGATTTTTTCATTTTCCTGAGTTTCTCCTAATAATTGGGTTATAGTCTTATTGTTTTGCCTGGCATTAACAAAAGCATTACGAATTGAAGGGGCTTTATTAAAATACGCTCCCTGAAGTTTTATAAAATTGTGGTTATTGATATTTAAAGTTATCCCTCCTTTTATTCCATAGTTTATAAAATCTAATGGGGTACTTTTCCCAAAAGATGCGCTTCCCGGAAAATATCCGTTTTCAAACAGTCCATTTCTTTGATATGAAGTCTGAGAAAAATTTCCTCCTAAAAAGAAACTGATACGATTATACTTAAATTGTCCTTGGGCGAAACCTTCAATTGTGGTAGCGTTGATTTCATAGTTGTAATCATAACGGTCTCCTGCTTTTACTTTACGATTTGGGTTGCGTAAATCACTTTGCGCTCTGTTTATCTGCTCATAAGATGTTAACTCTCTGGCAGATAAAGCAAATATATCAACATCCAAAAAACTGGTTCCTCCCAAAAGATCAGTTACCTCGGCAAAGTTCTGACTTTTTAGGTTTCTATAATTGATAACTGCATTAATGTCTAAATGCTTATTTATTTTACTATGTAATATCATATTACCATTTAGTTGAGTATCATCGGTTCTGTCCTCATATAAGATATAGGTTGCATTATTGCCTTGTTGTGTGTTTTGTTGATTTGTTTGTATTATTTTATTCCAATCTAACTGCCCATTATTAAGTAAGTTTTGCTGCGCCAAATAAGCGTTTTGATAATCCAAAGGTGTTGGATTTGAGTTTTCTAAAAAAGAGCTTGGTAAGTTGTCTGGATGCACAGGGTTTGTATCGGCACTTCTCCCTCCACCTATATAGGTTTGTTGTCCATTAGATCCAATTATTAGGTCGCTTCCTCCATTATCAATCCTACTGTTTCCTACGCTACCAGTTTGAAATGCTAAATTTGTATTTAAAAGAGTGTTTTTAGTAATTTTCCAATAATGATTAAGCATTACTATTGGTTCTTTTACTTTTCTTTCTCTTGAATTCCTTAATTTTTTATCCTGATATCCCCAATTAGGGTTATATCTATTTCCTTTTAAATTAAAGACTTCTTGGGTAATTGCGGTAGATCTTCCTCTTCGATTAGGAGTATAAAAACCTGTTAGGTTTAGACTGTGGTTGTTTCCAAGTTTTTTTTCTACAGAAACAAAAACCGAATTCGCATCATATAATGTTCCTTCTACAAATCCTTCATTTGCATATCTTCTTGACAAAGAAAGAGAGAAAGCCCACCCTTTTGTTGTGGTTCCAGAGTTATAGGTAGCCATCACTCTTCCGCGATAGCTACGATTAGAGGTAGCATAGGATAGCTTCCCTCCTTTTCGATATTGAGAAGCTCTCATACTAATATTGGTTGTTCCCAAAAGACCTCCAAAATCATAATCGTTTGGTGAGATTCCTTCAGAGAATTCCTGATTACGTTGTACATCATTTAACCCTCCCCAATTGCTCCATTGAGGTCGCCCATTAAAAATTTTATTCATTGTAATTCCATTAATCAAAACTTTTCCATTCTCATTGCCAAGACCTCTGGGGCGAAAAAATGTGGTGCTAAAATCAAAGGCTGCCGCAGTAAGAAATATATCCCGGGTAGATTGAAGCAGAGGAGCGGTACTAATCGACCCGTAATTAGTTTCGTTAAGTTCTTGATCAGAAAGACTAATTGTTCCTATTTGTTGTTCTCTCTCAAAGTCATAATGTAAATCTATTTTTTTAAGATCCAGAATACTATTCTGGTTAATAACAATAGGAAATCGTTTGGTCACAAACCTTTCTTTTGAGACTATAAGTATCTGTTCTCCTACAGGAAGGCTATCACTACTAAAATTGAACTCACCAAGAGCATTAGTATATGTTGTAGTGTAAGTATTTTTAATTTGGATGATAACATTTTCAAGGTTTTCATCCGTAATTGCATCTACAATCTTTCCTCTTACTTCTGTATGTTGAGCATGTAGAAAAGTAATATTGAAAAGCAAAATCAATAGTCCGCATTTAGCTTTAAAAAAATAATATCTCATATACCTGTATTGTGCATAACAGCCTTTAAAATTATGCTGATAAACATTTTATTAATAGGCAAGTATATAAGATCTGAGTTTCATTTTTTAAAACTGAAAAAACTAATCTTTGTGATTAAAAACTTATTTATGACGTCAACAAACATATCTATAACCCTATTTTTTTTACTGCCAATATTATTCTTTGGACAGGAAAAAAGTGAGTATAAGATTCATACGATTGCTTTTTATAACCTCGAGAATCTTTTTCATCCCGAAGATGATCCCATAACTTTTGATAACGATAGAACGCCTAATGGGAAAGATCACTGGACCTATGAGATCTACAATCATAAATTAAGCAACATGGGTAAAGCAATTTCTGATATAGGTAAGGAATTAACAAACAATACTCCTGCTATCGTTGGTCTAGCCGAAATAGAAAACCGAAAAGTTTTAGAAGGCCTTATCAATACTCCTACCCTTAGATTAAAGAACTATGGTATTGTACATTTTAACTCTCCTGATCGTAGAGGAATAGATGTAGCTTTGCTGTATCAAAAATCTATGTTTAAACCCAAAAACACAAGTGCTCATCAACTATTAATTTATGATACTAATGCCAACAAACGTATACATACCAGAGATCAGCTATTGGTAAGCGGTTATCTGGATGGAGATCTAATTCATATTATCGTAAATCATTGGCCATCAAGAAGAGGTGGAGAAGCCAAAAGTCAATATAAAAGAATAAAAGCAGCAGCCTTAAATAAAAAGATTACCGACTCTTTGTTTGCTATAAACCCCTATGCAAAAATTGTTATTATGGGAGACCTTAATGATAACCCAAATAACCAAAGTGTTAGAAAAACATTGGGTGCAAAGCATCATAAAAAAGATGTAAATATTAAAGAGCTTTATAATCCTATGTATAACATGGCAAAAAAAGGGATAGGTTCTTTGGCTTGGGGAGATCGATGGAGCCTGTTTGATCAAATAATTGTTTCTGCTAATCTATTACAGAATGATTATACGACATATAGATATTATAAAGCAGGAATCTTTAATCCAGAATATTTGATTACGTCAAGAGGTAAATACAAAGGGTATCCTTTTCGTAGTTTTGCCAATGGTTCATATACTGGTGGGTATAGCGATCATTTTCCTGTGTATATACATCTTATTAAAGAAAAAAGGTGATCAAAAATGATCACCTTCATGTTTTTTTGCTATTTACTAAAGTCCGAAAGGAATTGTTCCCGAACAAAGAGCATCTGCATATTGATCATAGGTAGTTCCTTCTTCTAGAGTTACGGTTTGGGTTTCTCCTCCACCAGAAACCTTTATAGTTCCATCTCCATTATCACAAACAGAAATAGGAACTCCTAATAAACTACATTCTCTACAATTTGATGAACCATCATCATCACTACCACATGCAGTAAATCCAAAGGCTAAAGAAAATACAGCCAAGTACATAAGTTTTTTCATAATTTGGGTTTTTATAATAGGGGGTTATGATTGCGAATATAACCTAAGTAAGTAACGTTAACAAATAATTATGTTAATAATATGCTTTTTAACGATAAAATATGTTTTTTATCGTTTTTTATTAAGTGTTCAACAAAAAAAATGACTCTAAACAAGTCATTTTTTTGTTTTATAATTTAATTGCCCACATCGCAATTAGAAAGTTCTATATATTTATCAAAAGCTATACCTGTATCTCTATCTTCTTCTTTTTCGACAATAAAAGCATTTCCATTTTCACCTCTACAAACTTCGAGAATAATTCCATTATTGGTACATTTCAAGCAAACTCTTGTTGCAATTGTACAATCACCTAATCGATTTAATTCTCCTTCTAAGGTTTTTATTTCTGCTTCATCCTCGGTACAACCATTATTTAAAAATACTTCTATCGCAGTTTTATAAGCATTACATTTTTCTATAGAGCCATCCTCAGCATAGTTTATCGCCGCATCTACATATGCAGTCTTTGCTTCAGTACAATCAACAGTATCATCATCACTATCACATGCTGCAAATCCAAGGGCAAGGACGCAAGCAGCAACATACATAAGTTTTTTCATATTGGTTTTTTTATAGGTTAAGTGAGTTCAAAAGTAATAAAAATACCGCGGATTAAGTAATTCGGTATTATAATGAGGCGATCAGAGTATCTGATAACATACTAATTAGACCATTGTTTTAAAAATGATTTATAAGTCTATTTTACTTCTTCGATATCTATTGATTTACCAATATAGGCCAAAAAGCTATCGTTTTCGACCTGTTCAACCTCTTCACTATATGAAGATACAATTCTTATATTTTTATCTGGGTCTTTGATAAATAATGGAATTATGTTTTTATCCTCTTTGGTAAGGTCTATAATTGTTTTATAGTGTTTTTTATCTCTAATTTTTATTTCCTGAATTCCAGGATATTTTTCAGCTAATTCAATAAGTTTATAATAATCATCAGTATGAGAAAATAACCCTTCTTGCGGGTTATTTTCCGGATCTCTCATTTCTTCGGTCGTTATAAGTCTGAAAGACCCGTGTTCTCCAAATTGATTTTTAAACTTATCTATTGCATATTTATTGATATCACTATTTCCTGTAAGTGCCATGAGATATCCTATATCATTAAGTTCTATATTATCTTTTAACTGATCACCATATACATTACCTTCTATAGCGTCTAACCCAAGATCTTTTGCTTTATTAATATTGTTTCTGTTGCTATCAACTAATACCACATGTCTACTATTGTTTTTGAGATAAACCGCAATCAACCTCGAAACTTTGGAAGCACCAATGATTAAGATTCCTTCAGATTTTTTTAGAAATACCCCAACCAACTTGGCAAAAAGACGCGCCGTAGTTGCATTAAGTAATACCGTTCCTAATACTATCATAAATACCAATGGTGTAATATACTCTGCTCCTACTACGCCCACTTTGTCTAATTTTAATCCAAAAAGAGATGCTATCCCTGCTGCTACAATCCCCCGAGGACCAACCCAGCTTATAAAAAGCTTTTCTTTAGTTTTAAGCCCAGATCGTATAGAACTAAGAAATACACCAATCGGTCTTACTATAAAAACGACAATAATAAAAAGTGAAACAGCTTGCCAATTATATATTAATTGTAAATCTTCAATGTTAATATTAGCAGACAACAGAATAAATAAGATAGATATCAAAAGTACGCTCAGTGATTCCTTAAAGTACAGGATTTCATCTATGTAAGGTAGATTAATATTTCCTAAAACCATACCCATAACCACTACAGACAGTAATCCTGATTCATGGGCGAAGATATCAGATATTACAAAAACCCCTAATACTGTTGCCAAGGTAACTACATTAAGCAAATAGTGAGGTATAATCTTTCTTTTAAGAGAAAAGGCAAGACCATGTGCAAAGGTAAAACCAAAAGTTAATCCAAACAGCACTATTTTTCCGAACTCTATTAAAGCAGTAAAGGTAAATTCTTCTCCTCCTCCGGCTCTTATAAATTCGAATACCAAAACAGCAACTAGGGCACCGATTGGATCTATCAAAATACCTTCCCATTTTAATACTGCAGACACATCTTTTTTTAGAGGAATATTTCTTAAAATTGGTGTTATTACTGTTGGACCGGTTACAATAATCAGGGAAGAAAATAAGAATGCGATTGGCCAACTTAGATCAAAAATAAAATGAGCAGCCAATCCAGCCCCGAAGAAAGTAACTACCACAGCCACAGTAATTAGCTTAATAATAACCGAACCAACATTATCAATCTCATTCTTTCTTAAAGTAAGACCTCCTTCAAAAAGAATAATGCTTATTGCCAAGGATACAAAATAAAATAGGCTTTCTCCGGGAAACAAGCCCTCGGTGCCATTCCATATAGGTTCTATTAATTTGGTACCATCACTTGTAAATAGAGTTGCAAGTGGTCCCACTAATAGACCTATTAAAATCAATGGTAAAATCGCCGGAATTTTAAATTTCCATGCTACCCATTGTGCTAAAATTCCTAGTATAACTATTCCTGCCAGTTCTAACATAATTTGCCTTTATATCAAATATATTAAAGAAATATCGTAATTTTTTTAAACATAGCAGAAATAAGAACTATTTTCATGTCTCAGAAATTAAGTCTATATTCTACCCCTCTAAAAATTTTGTTAAAAAATCAGCTTTGAGCGAATTATCTAATCATAAATTTAAAACCATACTTATCGGTGTTGCTTTTTCTCCGAACTTGAAAAATAATATTTTTGAGACCATGCGAATGGTTGATTTTTTTGATTCTAAAATGATTATTGTTCATGTAGGAGAGAAAACAAAAAATAAGGAAGATGAAATTAAAGAATTGATTTCTGGTTTTTCTGATGATGATGAAAAAACTGAAGTTCTCTGGAAAGAAGGTGATCCTGTAACCACAATTATTGAAACCGCTCGTGAAAAAAATGCCGATCTAATTATGCTTGGTGCCATCCCAAGAGAAGACTTTGTTAAGTTTTATATTGGCTCAATTGCTAGAAAAATCACAAGAAATGCTCATTGCTCTGTATTGTTGCTTATAAAACCTTCAGAGGATTTAAGGCCTTGTAATCATATTGTTGTAAACGGGCTTAAGGATAAAAAAACAAGGCAAACAATTTTGGATTCGTTTGAAGTGGCTCAAAACCTAGGAGCCCAAAAACTTACTATTGTCGAAGAAATCTCCAGTCAAGAAGTAAAGGTAGTGGTAGAAGATGATCAATCTTTACTCAAAAATACTATTGTAAAAGAAGAACTTTCCAAAAAAGAAGATCTTAGAGTACAGCATATTTTAAATGATGTCTCTACAGATCTCAAAACTGGTATCTTAATCAAAACGCAATCCATCTTTGGAAAAAGAGGGTACTCAATAGGTCACTATGCAAAAGTGGTGGCTGCAGATTTGTTGATTATGAATGCTCCAAACAGGACTACATTTCTGGATCGTATTTTTTTGCATGATCTCGAACATATTTTATCAGAGCTACCAACAGATGTTTTAATAATGAGATAAATGAAAGACACAAAAAGTAACACATCTGGTTTTATGGCTCAATTACCCAAAAATATCTTTTCGGGTTTTGTGGTTTCGTTAATTGCCTTGCCTCTAGGGCTAGGTCTCGCATTAGCTTCTGAAGCTCCTCCTATATCTGGTGTAATTGCGGCAGTTGTTGGAGGAATTATTGCTAGCATTTTTGGTGGTTCTAATGTAACTATTACAGGTCCTGGAAATGGATTGGTAGTCGTTTTACTAGGAGCAATAACAACACTTGCCAATGGAGATTTATACCAAGGGTATATTTTTACACTAGCCGCTATAATATGTTCTGGAGCATTAATGATCCTTATTGGTCAATTAAGACTTGGTATACTCAGTGATTTTTTCCCTTCTTCAGCAATTCAAGGAATGCTGGCTGCTATAGGAATAAGCATTTTTGCCAAACAATTTCATGTAATGCTTGCCAATATTAGTATTAAAGGAGATACAATTTCTTTACTAGCTAATATCCCTAATAGTATACTGTTACTTTTTAGACCAGAACATCGCGCTATTACAATTGCAGCACTGCTTGGAGTAGTAAGCCTTATGATTATGTTTTTTTATGGTAAAATTAGAAACAAGTATTTTCAGTTAGTTCCTGCGCCTATGTGGATCGTTTTGATCCCTATTGGTTTTAGTTATTATTATGAGTTTTTCTCTAACGATCCTTTTCCTATTGGAAAAGAACTTTTGGTAAAAATACCTGATAGTGTTTTTTCAAATTTTCCTACTCCTGATTTTTCAATGGTTCTCGATTTTAAATTTATAGGGGTAGTATTGGCTATAACACTAATTTCAAGTATTGAATCATTATTAAGTATCAAAGCTGTTGACAAACTAGACCCATTAAAAAGAAGATCTAATGTTAATAAAGATCTCACGGCTCTTGGTATTGCATCAATTGTTAGTGGTTTTGTAGGTGGTCTTAATGTAGTTACAGTGATCGCACGTAGTTCTGTTAATGTTAATAATGGTGGAACAAATAGAACATCCAATTTTTTTCACTCCATATTCTTATTGCTATTCGTGGTTTTATTTCAGGATCAGCTCAAAAGAATTCCTCTTACCGCATTGGCTGCTATTTTAGTGTACACAGGTTACAAATTGGCCGCTCCCAGAAATTTAAAAGATGTCGCTAAAATTGGTAAAGAACAGCTTGTTATTTTCTTTGCTACTATAATTGCCACTATAACAACCAATCTTATTACAGGTATCTTAATAGGTATACTAACCACCGTTGTTATACATTTTATACTTAATAAAAGCGTCGTGTTTTTTGCAAGAAATCTTTTTAAACCTAATGTATTAATGTTCAAAGAAGGAATTAATGGAACCTACTACATAAGTGTAAAAAACTTTTCTAACTTTATGAATTACTCCAAATTAAAAAGAAGACTAGACACTATTCCAGAGGATCAAGATGCAATTATAGATTTTTCTCTTTGTGATTTTGTAGATTATACTGTACAAGAAAGCTTATTGGGATATCAGGATACCTTTAACCGAAAAGGAGGCTCTTTTGAAATTACCGGACTTGATATTCACGGTACCTCTTCAGAACATCCTTTGGCTGTACGAAGTTTGATTCCTTTTTCTAAAAAAATTAAAATTGGAGCAAAATCTAATTTAACCAAAAGACAAGAAGATTTACAAAAAATTGCAACTGATTTTTCATGGCATTATGACCCAAAAAAGAATCATTCTGTTTCGAGTCTGCACGACTTTGTATTCTTTAAAACTAAAAAAATTAACTATATAAACAACTCTATTTATGATCCTCAATCTGTTTTTAGAATTTCGGATGTTGAGTTTTCAGAAGGAGAGTTTATTGCGCGCACTCTGGTAAGGGCAACGATATTAACCATAAAATTAAAAAAAGAAGTACCAAGATTTACTCTAGATAAAGAAGGTTTACTGGAGTTTGTATATAAATTTGCAGGCTTTAAAGATATCCTAATTCATGGACACCCTGATTTTTCTAAACGATTTTTTCTTTTAGGTGAAAATCCCGAAAAAATTCGTCTGTTTTTTACCAATGAATTGGTTCTGTTTTTTGAAAGTAATCCATATTATCATATTGAATGTAATGGTACATCTTTATCATTAATGCGAAAAGAACGTTTAGCAAGTATTAAAGAGATCAAAGCACTCTTGGACTATGGAACTCGACTAGAAAAAGTTATCTCTGGCATACAATATGACGAAATATTGTTAAAAAGTCCAAAAATTAAATCCTGATCCCTTCCATTTTTTCTATTTTGCAAAGATTTTTAATGCTTTATGGGAATATGTCATTACAATTTGTTAACATCAACAAAAATAATTGTTGGCAATTACATTACGCGAATAAAAAATTAATATAAATAAACAGATGAATTTATATCCCATAAATGCCGGGAATTTTAAGCTTGATGGAGGTGCCATGTTTGGAGTAGTTCCTAAAGTTTTATGGAACAAAACAAATCCAGCAGATGAGAAAAACCTTATTGATATTGCATCAAGATGTTTGCTTATTGAAGATGGAGACAGACTTATCCTTATAGACTCTGGAATGGGCGATAAACAGTCTGAAAAGTTCTTTAGTTATTATTCTCTTTGGGGTAATGATAGTATAGATCTTTCTTTAAAAAAGAATGGGTTTCATAGGGATGATATTACTGATGTCTTTATTACTCATCTTCACTTTGATCATTGTGGTGGAGTGGTACAATGGAATAATACACGAACCGGATATGAATTAGCATTCAAAAATGCTAAAATATGGAGTAATAAAGAACACTGGCAATGGGCAGTAGCTCCTAACCAAAGAGAAAAAGCTTCTTTTTTGAAAGAAAACATTATTCCTATTCAAGAAAGTGGACAATTGAGCTTTGTTTCCAGAACAGATACCACATTCCAAAAAAGCTCTGAATTAGGTTTTGGCGTACTATTTGCTAATGGTCATACAGAAAAGCAAATGATTCCTCATATAGAGTATAAAGATAAGACCATTGTTTTTATGGCTGACTTATTGCCAACTGCTGGTCATATACCTTTACCATATGTAATGGGTTATGATACCAGACCTTTGTTAACTTTGGACGAAAAAAAACTGTTTCTCGAAAACGCTGCATCAAATGGATGGTACTTGTTCCTCGAACATGATGCTCATAATGAAATAATAACCGTACAACATACCCCAAAAGGGGTTCGTCTTAAAGACGTTTTTACATGTCATGAAATATTCAATTAAAACAAAAAACAAAATGACTCCCACATCTAGTAAATTTTTTGCCACTATTGCTTCATCTTTATTATTGGTTGGCTGTGGTGCTCCTACAATCGTCTCTACTCCTATAGAAAACATTGACGCCATTCCTTTAAAAAATATAGACCCAACAGAAACTCAATTAAAGGGCTGGAATTCGCTTGATTTAGTTTCAGACACTATACCGGGAATGAGTGTAAATAAAGCTTATAATGAGCTTCTAAAAAATAAAAAGGGTCAAACTGTTATTGTTGGTGTTATCGATAGCGGTGTTGATATAGAACATGAGGATCTTGATGGCGTTATTTGGACTAACCAAAAAGAGATTAAAGGAAACAATAAAGATGATGATAACAATGGGTATGTTGATGATATCCATGGTTGGAATTTTTTAGGAGATTCTAAAGATGAAAATCTTGAATATGTAAGAATCATTAAAAAATTAAAGCCAAAATATGTAGGTAAAACTTTAGCTTCGGTAGAAGATACCGATAGAGATGAATACCAAAAGTATATTGAAGCTAAAGCTGAATATGAAAAAGAATATCAGGAAAACTCAACACAAAAGCTGCAATATGAGCAGATTCTACATCAATCAGAAATGTCTCATAAAGCAATTGTAGATGCCATCGGAAAAGAAAATTATTCTCGTGCAGAACTTTTAAATGTAGAAGCAAAAACCCAGGAGATGCAACAGCATGTTGCTTTTCTTGCCCAAATGTTTGGGTTTATGGAGCCAGGAGATACCATTCCTGATTTTATAAAAAACATTAAAGAAGGTGTAGATCATTTTGCTGAACAATTAAATTACAATTTAAATCTTGAGTTTGATGGTAGAACAGTTGTTGGTGATAATGTAGATGATATCACAGATAAAAAGTATGGAAATAATAATGTTATGGGGCCAGATCCTAAAAAAGATGGTATAAAACATGGTACCCATGTAGCTGGTATTATTGCTGCAGAAAGAAATAATGGAATAGGGATGAATGGTGTTGCTCATAATGTAAAAATAATGGCAATTAGAGCTGTTCCTAATGGTGATGAATATGATAAAGATATTGCTTTAGCACTACGATATGCGGTAGATAATGGTGCCAAAGTAATCAATACGAGTTTTGGAAAATATTACAGCACACACCCAGAATGGGTAAGAGAGGCGATTTCTTATGCTGCTTCAAAAGATGTCTTAATCGTAAATGCAGCAGGAAATGAAGGAGCAGATCTTGATAAAAAAACAGTATATCCAAATGATCAAATAGATAATGGTGCAGAAATAGCGGATAACTTTATCACTATTGGGGCTTTAAATTATACATATGGATCTAGTTTGGTTGCAGATTTTTCTAATTATGGAAAAACAAATGTAGATGCCTTTGCGCCTGGAGTTCAAATATGGTCAACAACCCCTAACAATTCATATGAGTTTTTACAAGGAACATCAATGGCAGCACCTGGTGTAGCTGGTGTAGCAGCATTAATTAGATCTTACTATCCAAAATTGAAAGCTTCGCAAGTGAAAAAAATACTTATGGATAGTGGATTAAATACCAAAGCCTCTGTAGTGATTGGAGGTGAACAAACAAATGTGGGAAGCTTCTCTTCTTTATCAAAATCAGGTAAAATGGTAAATTTGTATAACGCCCTCATTATGGCTGATAAGTTGTCTAAATAATTTATAGTGTTATGATTAAAAAATTTGTTTTCGTTTTTTTTGTTGGGATATTTTGTGTAGTTGCGCAAAACAACACATCATATTGGCAACAACAGGTTGATTATACTATGAAAGTAGATATGAATGTTGAAAACTTTCAATATGAAGGAACACAAGAATTAGTGTATTCTAATAATTCTCCTGATACATTACATCAAGTGTTCTATCATCTACATTTCAATGCGTTTCAACCGGGAAGCGAAATGGATGTACGTTCACTTAACCTTCCTGATCCAGATCCTAGAGTGGGAAATAGAGTAAGTAAACTTACTCCAGAAGAAATAGGGTATTTAAAAGTTTCATCACTAACTCAAAATGGTAAACCTATTATGTATAAAACTGAAGGGACAGTTTTAGAAGTAACATTAGGTAAACCTATTCTGCCTGGAGAAAAAGTTACTTTTTCTATGAATTTTAATGGTCAGGTACCTCTACAAATTCGTCGTTCTGGTAGAAACAATAAAGAAGGCATAGCGTTATCAATGACACAATGGTATCCCAAAATTGCTGAATATGATTTTGAAGGATGGCATGCAGATCCTTATATAGCCAGAGAATTTCATGGAGTATGGGGAAATTTTGACGTAACACTAACGCTTGATAAAAATTACATCATTGGTGGTACAGGAACCCTACAAAATCCACAAGAAATAGGATATGGATATGAGAGTCCTGGAACTACAGTAAAGAGAAAAGGAAAAAAGCTTTCGTGGCATTTTATTGCCAAAAACGTACATGATTTTGCCTGGACTGCAGATCCTGATTATTTGCATGACGTAGTAAAAGTTCCTAATGGACCTACTTTACACTTTTTATATAAAAACAATAAAAACATTATTGATAATTGGAAAGATTTGCAGCCTAAAACTGTAGAGCTAATAAATTATTTTAGTGAAAAAATAGGAAAATACCCATATGAACAATACTCTGTTTTGCAAGGAGGTGACGGTGGTATGGAGTATGCTATGTGTACTTTGATTACTGGAGAAAGAAGTTTTGGTAGCCTAGTTGGAGTAACTGCTCATGAAATGGCTCATTCATGGTTTCAACATATTCTTGCAACCAATGAATCTAAACATGAATGGATGGATGAAGGGTTTACAAGCTATATCTCTACTTTAGCCATGAATGAAGTAATGAAACAAAATAATCCAAATTCATTAAGAGGATTATATAATGGATATTATCAACTGGCTATTTCTGGTATAGAACAGCCACAAACTACTCAGGCCGACCGTTATTCGCATAACGCAGCTTATGGTGCTTCTGCGTATTCAAAAGGGGCTGTATTTCTTTCTCAACTAGGATATGTAATAGGCGAAGACAATCTTGCGAAAACAATTAAAAGATATTTTAATGAGTGGAAATTTAAACATCCCACTCCAAATGACTTTAAAAGAGTAGCAGAAAAGGTATCCGGAATACAATTAGATTGGTATTTAACTGATTGGACACAAACAACAAACACAATTGATTATGGTATAAAAGAAGTAGTAGATAATAACAACACTACAAAAATTACTATAGAACGTATTGGATTAATGCCTATGCCTGTTGATATTTATGTAGAATATAATGATAGTACTATAGAATCATTTTACGTTCCTTTAAGACAGATGCGTGGTGAAAAAGAGAACCCAATTCCGTCAATGAAAAGAACGATCTTACCGGATTGGCCCTGGACCCACCCTACCTATTCGTTAGAAATTTCTAAACCAAAATCTGAGATAAAGTCGATTGAAATTGATATTACAAAAACTATGGCAGATATCAACCCTAGTAATAATGCTTTTTCAGAATAAACACCATAAAACCTAAGAATAAACCTTATAGAACTAAATATTAACCTTACGGTTTTTAGTAAATCTGTAAGGTTTTTTTATATATAAATCTTATTACTGATCTAATTACTACATTTAACGCCCATGAAGGCAACTTTTAATAAAAAAGAAAGATTAAAAAGTAAAACAGAAATAGATTTACTCTTTTCAGAAGGTAAATCTATTTCAAAATACCCTATTCGATTAGTCTATAGAAAATCTATTTTTGAAGAAAACATTACTGTAAAAGCAGGAGTATCTGTTAGTAAACGTAATTTTAAAAAAGCTGTAGATCGAAATCTTATTAAGAGATTATTACGAGAAAGTTATAGAAAAAATAAGTATCTTGTATCCGATACTACCCATCAATTCACTTTTATGTTCTTATATTCAGGGAAAGAAATTCCTGAATATTCATTGCTTGAATCTAAAATAAAAGGAATATTACAAAAATTTATTTCTCAAGAAATTAAAACCAGTTAATATAAAATTGATACTGTTTTTTATTTAAAATATTAAAAAATATGTCCATGAAAAAGAGAATTATCTACCCGGCTATCGCCATTTTGCTCTTGCTTTCTACAGTAAGTTTTAAATCAGATTTTTTTGAAATTGCCAAACAGATTGAAATTTTCACTACTATGTTTAAAGAATTAAACATGAACTATGTAGATGAAACCAATCCTGCAGAATTAATGGATACAGCAATTAAAGCCATGTTAGATGATTTAGATCCATATACCAAATATTGGAATGAACAGGATGTAGAAGCATCAAAAATACGTAATGCAGGAGAGTATACAGGTATAGGAGCCTCTGTAAAGACTATAAAAGACAAAATTATTATCATAGAACCTTATAAAAATTATCCCGCAGATAAAGCTGGTCTTAAAGCTGGTGATGAAATTATACAAATAGGAAATATAGTTGTTGCAGATTTTAAAGATGACGCGGGAGAGCTTCTTAAAGGAGCAAGTGGAACCAAAGTAGATATTACTTACAAAAGACAGGGGCAAACAAAAACTACAGTACTTACAAGAGAAGAAATAGAAGTAGATGCCGTTCCTTATCATACATTGTTAGAAGATAACACTGGATATATTGTATTATCAAAATTCAATAGTAAAGCTTCTAGCGAAACTATAGATGCACTAAAAGAGTTAAAGGCCAAAGGAGCTGATAAAATAATTCTGGATTTGAGAGGAAATCCAGGTGGTTTATTAAGTGAAGCTATAAATGTCACAAACATCTTTGTCCCAAAAGATGAATTGATTACGACAACAAAATCGGTAGTAAAAAAATATAATAAAGAATATTTTACAAAAAGAGATCCTATTGATATTCAAATCCCGCTAGTAGTATTGGTTAATGGTAGAAGTGCTTCTGCTAGTGAGATTGTAGCCGGTAGTATACAAGATTTAGATAGAGGAATAGTGATTGGAGCCAGAAGCTTTGGTAAAGGACTAGTACAACGACCAAAAAAGCTAACATATGGTACTCAATTAAAAATTACAATATCACGATATTATACCCCTAGTGGCAGATGCATACAAGCTCTGGATTATTGGAATCGTGATAAGGATAATAAAGCCGTGAGAATCGACGAGCAAGATTTTAAAGCTTTTAAAACCAAAAACGGTAGAACAGTATATGATGGAGGAGGTATACAACCGGATATTGAATTAGAAACATCTAAATTTAGCAAAATCACAACTGCCTTATTAAGATCAAATGCTATTTTCGAATACGGAACAAAATATTATTATTCACATCAATTAAAAAAATCAAGTGATTTTAAATTTACTAATAATGATTATGAAGATTTTAAGAGTTTTGTAAAGAAAAGTGATTTTAATTTTGAGACTAATACCGAAAAATCCTTTAAAAAAGCCCTAGAAGTGGCTAAACGAGAAAAATTAGACAATGACATTACATCTTCATACAATGAGCTTATAGCTTCTATTAATGTCTCTAAACAGAATGCTTTGGATACATATAAGAATGAAATTGTTAATTTGCTTACAGATGAGATTATTAAACGCTATTTCTATCGCGAAGGATTATATAACTATTATGTAACACATAATCCTGAAGTGACCAAAAGTCAAGAAATTCTTAATGACTCAAAAAAATATCAAAATATGTTAAAATAGAGGTACTTTCTTAATATTATAAAAGAGCTGATAGGAGATATTCTAACAGCTCTTTTATATTTTAGTCAATGATCATGTCTATATGTGGTATTCCATCTTCTAGATATTCTTCTCCTATCTTTATAAAACCATGTGATTCGTAAAAGTTTTTTAAATAGGTTTGGGCTGCTATTTTAATGTCTTTAGTTTTAAAATAGGATTCTATAGCATTGATACTTTCTTTTATTAAATCATGACCATAACCATATTTTCTTTCTTCTTCAGCTACTACTACTCTACCAATACTTGCTCTTTCAAAATATTTTCCAGCATCAAATAGTCTCGTATAAGCTATAACTCGTTCATTTTTATACCCAATCACATGAAGTGCTTTTTGATCTTTATTATCAATATCTTGATATACACAATCTTGTTCTACAACAAAGACCTCTGCTCGTAATCGTAAAATATTATAGAGTTCTTCAGTAGTAAGTTCATCAAAACTTTTTATTTCAAATTTAATATCCATATGTATTAATCTTGCACTATGATATCCTTATTATCCTTGTTATCATATTCTGGTTGAAGGGTAACATGGTTAATCCCAAATTTTTTGTAAACTATATCTTTAACAGTATCGAGGATTTCTCCAAACTCTGATATTTTTATATTGTTTTCAAAATCTATATGTGCTTCTAAATGTGTTTCTTCTTCATTAAGTTGCCATACATGAATATGATGAATACTTTTGACTTTATCTAATTTATTAATTACACTAACAATTTCTTTTACCTCAATAGTATCCGGAGTATATAGCATTAATACTCTAAAAGACCTTTTAAAAAGATCATAGCCCACAATAATCAAATAAATGGCAATTATAAAAGTTAATGCACTATCTATCCAAAATAACTTGAAAAACTTTATTATTAATCCTCCCAATAATACGGCTACAGAAGCTAACATATCAGTAAATAAATGTACATAAGCTGATCTTATATTCATATTTACCTTACTATTTCTTCTTAATAATAATACACTCAGTCCATTACCAATAATAGCTACAATAGAAAATACAATAACAAGACGCGCACTTATTTCTTGTGGGTTTTGCAATCGTTCTATAGCTTCAATAATGAGTATTATCGCAATTATTATAAGTGAAGCAGCATTTATAAACGCTGCCATGATCTCTGCCCTTTTAAACCCAAAAGTTCTTTTGATAGAAGCTTCTTTCTTTACCAATTTATTAGCAAAATAACTAACAATTAAAGAAATCACATCGCTAAAATTATGTAATGCATCTGATAATAAAGATAAACTTCCAGAAATTAATCCACCTACTATCTGAGCAACGGTAATGCCAATATTTAAAAAAATAGAATATAATAAATTACGCCCTGTAAGTTTATGGTGTGATTGATTATGAGCGTAATTTTTTGTCATATTTTAAATACACATAGGTATTTTATTTACTCTATTTAGATGTCTTCCTCCCTCAAATTTTGTAGCTAAAAATGTTTTGACCATCTCCAATGCCTGTGGAATAGATGTAAATCTTGCCGGAATACATATTACATTAGCATCATTATGCTGTCTTGTTAATTCGGTAATTTCTTTTGTCCAACAAAGACCTGCACGAACATTTTTATATTTATTTGCTGTCATAGCAACCCCATTACCACTTCCACAAATTAAAATTCCAAAATCAACTTTGGTGTTATCCACATCTTTTGCTACAGGATGCACAAAATCAGGATAATCTACACTACTATTCTCATTTGTTCCATAATTTACAACTTCAACTTTTTCAGACTCCAAATACTCTTTAATTGCAAACTTGTATTCAGTTCCAGCGTGATCGTTTCCTATAGCTATTTTCATTTCTTTTATTAATTTCATTATAAAAAGCAAAGATAATTTAATCTAAAAAAGTAAACTCCAAAAAGCCAATAATTTAACCCAATATTACCCCAATGTTAATAACTAGTAATGTTCTGTTAACACTATATGTGGATAAGTAGTTGCTAAAATTGAGGAAGTTTTTTTGGCTATATCAATTTTTATTAGAATACAGAGATGCTAAGCAGAAATCAAAATTATAACTCATGTTTTTTTGGATAAGTTTTCAGGTATTAATTTAATGTTATAAACTACGGTTTTACCATAATTATATAAAGAATCTTATGTGTTTATAACCTATTAACAACTGTTAATTAAATATAACTTTTACAAGATTTTCAAGCTATTAGGATATTAATATCTTGTTTATATGTTTATGAAAATATGCTTTTACTTAATATCCAAAAAAAATCTAAAAAAGATATACCGCTATTCACACTATATAATAATAATCATTATTTATTTTTAAATTTTAAAAAAAGAAAGGATATATATAATATATGTTGAAAACTAAAATTAAAAATAGAAAATGTAAGAATATGAATTTATACAATTCTTAAATGAGAGTTTATATTTAGATCGTTTATTATCTGAAGTACTTTTTCTTTATCCTTTTCGTGGACTTTTAAATTGATTCCCCCTAGTGCGTTTGAGTAGAAAGGAAAAACGCCAATCATTGTTTCATTTTCGAAAAAATAAGAAATCCCTTCTTGATCAAGAAGAAGTTTTAATATTGCATATTCAAATGGATAGGTGTATGTTTTAATAGTAATAAAATCTTTCATTTAACTAGTTCTTCCCTGGGTTCGAATATCAACAATATACAAAATAAGTGTAATATTCTAGATAGTAAGAACTTGAAAACAATATTGTTTTTCTTAATTTTGAAGAAATATATAGATATTTAGGAAGCTAATTTATTTGTGTAGCTTCTCTGTCAATTCTTACAGAGCTATTTATTTCTGATCCTTCTAGAGTTTCTTTTTTCTGATCAATAGTATTGTTAATATATATAGAAAAGGAGTATATACCCAAAATAAATATGAGAATGAAGAGTAAGATTATTTTATGTATTTTTTTGATTTTATACATAATGGGTCAAATACTTAACGATCAAAATTTGTTCCTAGTGTACTAAAATTAAGTAAATTTTAAGAAAAAAACTGTATTTACGATGTTTTTTTAATGTAAAGATTTGATTTTATAGAAATTAAATTTTATAAGTTTTAACTACATATATACGTAAATAAGCAACAAAACTTTAAACCTAAAACCATAGATGTTAAAAGATAAACTGTACTTTTAGCATAAATAAATAGAATCGATATTAATGAAAAGAAAGAGTAGAAGAAGAAAAAAGTCGCCCAAAATAGAGAATATCACACAAGGAATACTTAAAATATTAAAGTCCGAATCCAATAAAACTTTTAATTATAAACAGATTGCAGCAAAGTTTGGTGTAGATGATCCTAGTAGTAGAAATCAAATTATTAAGAAACTATCACAGCTTGCAGCAAAAAAACAAATTGAAGAAGTAGAAAGAGGCAAGTTTAAAATTGCACTTAATATTAATACTTATACTGGGATATTAGAAATAACATCCAAAGGAACAGGATATGTAATTGTCGAAGATCTAGAGGATGATATTTTTGTCCCTAGTAATAACCTAAACAAAGCATTACATGGTGATGAAGTAGAGGTATATATATATCGCAGAAAACGAAGAGGAAAAAGTGAAGGTGAAATTTCAAAAATAATAAGTCGCAAAAAGGATGAGTTTGTTGGGGTAATTGAAATACAAAAAAATTACGCATTTGTAAATATGCAAGATGGTAGAATGTATACCGATATTTTTATACCTAAAAATAAAATTTATGATGCCGAAGATGGGGATAAAGTGTTAGTAAAACTCGAAGATTGGCCAGAAAAGGCCGATTCACCATTTGGAAAAGTAATAAAAGTACTGGGTAAACCAGGTGAACATAATACAGAGATTCACTCTATTTTAGCACAGTATGGGTTACCTTATGAATTCCCTAAAGAAGTTGAAGAATATGCAAATACATTAGACACCTCTATACAAGAGTCTGAAATTAAGAATCGTAGAGATATGAGACAGACTCTTACCTTTACAATTGATCCAAAAGATGCTAAGGATTTTGATGATGCATTGTCTTTTGAGATTTTGGAAAATGGTAATTACGAAATTGGGATTCATATTGCAGATGTATCACATTATGTTAAACCAGGAACAAAACTTGATGATGAAGCTTATGAAAGAGCAACATCAGTATATTTGGTAGATAGGGTAGTACCAATGTTACCAGAGGTTTTATCAAATAATGCCTGTTCCTTACGACCTAATGAAGAGAAATATACGTTTTCTGCAGTATTCGAATTAAATGATAAAGCTGAAATAAAAAATCAATGGTTTGGTAGAACTGCAACTTATTCTGATGCACGATTTGCATACGAAGAAGCACAACATATTATCGAAACTAGAGAAAATGCAATTCCTGCAGATATTTCTATTACTGGTAAAGCATATAGTGCAGATCAAAATATAACAGAAGCTGTACTTAAATTAGATGAATTAGCAAAGATTATGCGATCCAGACGGATGGGCGAAGGTGCTATTTCTTTTGATAAAGTAGAAGTAAAGTTTAATCTAAACGAAAATAGCGAGCCCGTAGGAGTGTTTTTTAAGACTTCTAAAGACGCTAATAAGCTTATAGAGGAGTTTATGTTACTTGCTAATAAAAAAGTGGCAGAATTCATAGGAAAACAAACACCAAAAAAAACATTTATTTATAGAGTACATGATGAGCCTAATGATGAGAAATTAGCAGCACTACAAAATGTTATTGGAAGATTTGGGTATAAATTAGATTTAAGAGATCGTAAAACTACTACCAAATCATTAAATGGATTATTAAAAGATGTCCAAGGAAAGAAAGAACAAAATCTAGTCGATACATTAGCCATACGCAGTATGAGTAAAGCAGAGTATACAACTCATAATATTGGACATTATGGATTGGCTTTTGGGTATTATTCACATTTTACATCTCCTATTCGAAGATATCCAGATGTTATGGCACATCGTTTGCTACAACATTATTTAGATAAAGGAAAATCTGTTGCCGAAGAAGAATATGAAGAAAAATGCAATCATAGCAGCAGTATGGAGAATTTGGCGGCCAGTGCAGAAAGAGATTCTATAAAGTTTATGCAAATAAAATTTATGAAGGATCATAAAGATGAGCAGTTTCTAGGTGTAATTTCTGGAGTTACCGAATGGGGGATTTATGTAGAGATCATTAGTAATAAATGTGAAGGAATGATTCGTCTTAAAGATATAGGTGATGACCACTATGTTTTTGATCAGGATGAATATGCTGTTATTGGAGAGCAAACAAAAAAAGTATATCAGCTTGGAGATGAAGTGTATGTAAAAGTAAAAAATGCTGATCTTGTAAAAAGACACTTGGATTTTATCTTATTAGGAAATAGAGAAGAGATAGAATAAACCCTTATCAAGTGCCGTTTATAAGGATATAAAGCACAATAGAATTTTAATATTTAATAGCGGGGCAATGAAAAAAATAGTATTTCTTTTTGTATTACTTACTGTAATATTTGGACAAGCACAGGATGTTGTAACTAAAAAAGTTGGTGATTTTAGTGAGTTAAAAGTATTTGATAAAATAAAAGTGATTTTAATTCATGGTGAAGAAAATAAAGTAGAAATTTCTGGTATAAAAAGACAAAAAGTCGATGTTGTACTCAAAGGTGAGGTTTTAAAAATTAAGATGTCATTAAATAATACTTGGGATGAAAATAATACCAATGTAACTGTATATTACAGCGATCTATCAAAAATTGATGTAAATGAAGGTGCAAGAGTAACAGTCCAAGAAACACTAAAATCTTTAGACTTAGATCTTAGAGCTCAAGAAGGAGCAGAAATTATTGCAACCATAGAAAGTGATAAATTAATAGCAAGAGCGGTAACAGGTGGAGAATTAAACCTGAAAGGAAAAGTTAAAGAACAAGAAGTTACTGTAAAAGCTGGTGGACAATTTATGTCCAAAGATCTTAAAACCGAAACTACGCAAGTAAAAATTAGTGCAGGAGGAAGGGCAAACATATATGCTAGTAAATATGTAAAAGCAAATACTAATGCAGGTGGAACAATAAAAATTTATGGAAATCCAAAAGAAATGGACACTCAAAAACTTTTTGGAGGAAAAATTATTGAAGTTAACTAGTTAGTTTTTTTAACTTTGTAGCAAATAAGCTTCAACGCAATGTTTCAAGATGCTCAGGCAGCAATACCATTAGGCTTTTTATTAGCCTTTTTAATAGGTCCCGTTTTTTTTGTACTTCTGGAAACAGCGGCAATAAAAGGATTTAGAGCAGCACTAGCTGTAGATTTGGGAGTTATTTTTGCAGATGTTGTCTTTATCCTAATAGCTTATTTTAGTACCAATCAGATTTTAGAAAAAATAAAAGACGATCCTGCCTTATTTATATTTGGTGGAGTATTGTTATCTACATATGGTGTTATTTCTTTTATTCAGGAAAGAAAAAACTATAATAAACTTAGAGATACTTCAGTAGAAATTATAAATAAACATAATTACATAATGCTGTTTATCAAAGGATTCTTACTTAATTTTATAAATATTGGCGTATTAGGGTTTTGGCTTAGTATCATTATTGTTATTGGTCCTCAATTAGATATGGATACTAACAGAATAGTATATTTCTTTATTATGGTGCTGGGTACTTATCTTTTTATTGATTTAATTAAGATGTTACTCGCCAAAAGATTAAAAAGAAAGTTAACTCCCAAAAGAACATATGTTATTAAAAGGGTGATTAGTATAGTCATGATTGTATTTGGTATATTTCTAATTTTGAAAGGTCTTTTGCCAGATACTATGGAAAAAAGAATACAGGACGAAATAGAAAGAATAACACCCGAATCTAGTTTTAAATAAAAAATCCCGTACAATTTGTACAGGATTTTTAGAGGTGTCGAGCGGATTCGAACCGCTGTAGATGGTGTTGCAGACCACTGCCTAGCCACTCGGCCACGACACCCAATTTTTGATTGGAAGGCAAATGTAAAAAAATTTATGATTACTTCTTAAATCATTTTCAATTAAAACACAATTCTTATGTTTTTTTTATGATTTAGCTACCTACTCTTACTTCTGGTAATAGTCACCATTTCTACATTTCCACCTATAGGAGGATTGATTTTAGATACATTAACAATAACTTTATCAACCAGAGATATTTCATCCAATATTCTCACTAAAATGCGCTCTGCAGCGTGTTCTAGTAACTTAGAGGGAATTGCCATTTCCTCCTTTACAATATGATTAAGATGAACATAATCTACAGTCTCTGATAATCGATCAGATACAGCCGATTGAGATAAATCAGCTTTAACCTTTAAATCTACTCTATAATCAGATCCAATCTTTTTTTCTTCAATAAGGCATCCATGATAGGCATAAACCTTAATATTTTTTAATTTTATAAGTCCCACTGGATTTTTAGGCAAAGGTAAAGATAATCTTTCTTAATATAAGGGGGGACAAAGACCCTTTTCTAATGAATTAAAACATTTAAAAAAATAATTAAATTAAAGATTTTGATGCAATAGCTAAGCATCATTAGAATTCGTAATTTTGTATCTTATTACATTATACATGTCAGAAGAAAAAAAACCGCTTAATTTTATTGAGCATATTATAGAAGAAGACCTTACTACTGGGACAGATACAGAGAATTTACGTTTTCGTTTTCCTCCAGAACCTAATGGATATTTGCATATTGGGCATACTAAGGCAATAGGTATAAGTTTTGGACTCGGACTTCGGTACAATGCTCCTGTAAACTTAAGGTTTGATGATACTAATCCAGCAAAAGAAGAGCAAGAGTATGTCGATGCAATTAAGCAAGATATTAGTTGGTTAGGATATCAATGGGATAAAGAATGTTATTCTTCAGATTATTTTCAACAATTATATGATTGGACTGTTCAACTGATTAAAGATGGTAAGGCTTATGTAGATTCTCAATCTGCCGAAACCATTGCTGAGCAAAAAGGAACTACCACAGAACCTGGTACTAATAGTCCTTATAGAGATAGATCTATAGAGGAGAATTTGGAGCTATTTCAGAAAATGAAGGAAGGAGCATTTGATGAAGGTGAGCATGTGGTGAGAGCAAAAATTGATATGGCTGATCCCAATATGTTGATGAGAGATCCATTGATGTATAGGATTTTAAAAAAATCGCATCATAGAACGGGGGATACTTGGTGTATATATCCTATGTATGATTGGACACATGGCGAAAGTGATTATATAGAACATATTTCGCACTCCTTATGTTCATTAGAGTTTAAGCCACATAGAAAGCTCTATGATTGGTTTTTGGATCAAATATATACAGAAAATATACGCCCTAAACAAAGAGAATTTGCCCGACTAAATTTGAGTTATACGATTATGAGTAAGCGTAAACTACTGAAATTGGTTGAAGAAGGTATCGTTAACGGATGGGATGATCCAAGGATGCCGACTATTTCTGGATTAAGAAGACGTGGATATACTCCTACATCGATTCGAAAATTTGTGGAAACTGTTGGGGTTGCTAAGCGCGAAAATGTAATAGATGTTTCTTTGCTTGAATTTTGTATACGCGAAGATCTTAATAAAACAGCATCTAGAGTAATGGCAGTTCTGGATCCTGTTAAGCTTATCATTACCAATTATCCAGAAGGAAAAGAAGAATGGTTAGAAGCAGAAAATAATCCAGAGGATGTAACCAAAGGCTCTAGGCAAGTACCTTTTTCTGGTGAATTGTACATCGAAAGAGAGGATTTTAAGGAAGAAGCAGGGAAGAAGTTCTTTAGACTAACTTTAGGTAAAGAAGTACGTCTTAAAAACGCTTATATCATAAAAGGAGAAAGTGTAATAAAGGATGATAACGGAAGTATTACAGAAATTCATTGTACTTATGATCCAAAAAGTAGATCAGGTAGTGGTACTGAGGAATCTAAACGAAATGTAAAAGGTACATTGCATTGGGTATCTATAAAACATGCAATTTCTGCAGAAGTTAGAATTTATGATCGATTATTTAGTGATGAAGCACCAGACGGTCATAAAGATAAAGACTTCATGGAATTTTTAAATCCTAATTCTCTAAAAACTATTACTGGATATTTAGAACCAAGTCTAGCCAATGCCAATCATTTGGATCAGTTCCAGTTTCAAAGATTAGGATACTTCAATGTTGACTTGGATAGTAAAAATGACGCTTTAGTATTTAATAAAACTGTAGGTCTACGAGATACTTGGGCCAAGGTTAAACCTACTTCGGTACAAACAAATGCTCAAAAACAACCTCAAAAACAACAAAAAACTATATCTGCAATTGATGAAATAAAAAGGGCAGGGAAGAAGTATACTAACCTACCAGAAGAGAAAAGAGAAGTGCTTAAAACGAAAATCAAAGAAGCGGCTTTGGCTGTCGAGATTGATGAGTTGGTACCTCTATATGAAACTGCAGTTAAAAAAGCAGGAACTCGAATTGCTACCATAATTGCATTAGATGTTGTCTTAGAAAATAAAGATCTTACCCCAGATCAATTGGCAAAAGATTTTATAAATAAAGCAATTGAAGATAAAAACGAATTATTGCAATTAGAGGCTAAAAATATTGCCTCAAAATATGGTATATAAATTAAAAAAGACGGATAAAAACCTATAATCAATTAAGGTTTTTATCCGTCTTTTTAATTAGATTATTAGAGATTAATTATCCGCAATATGCTCATCTAAAGGGATTTCTATATCTGTTTTAAAATTAGGAAATAACTCTTTCGTTTGTGGATCATCCAACAGTTTATTAGACTCTACAAAATACCACTGTGATTTTTTCTTATTATAAAATCCAAAGAGTGAACTTTTTAATGTTATATACCTACCATTAAAATCCATTTTTACAGTGTTTTTTACTAAACAACGATATTCTCTATTTTCTTTTTTTATTTCTGTCACTTCGTTTATTTCTGAACTAAGGATTTTTATTTTTTGTGCATCCATGGTCCTGTAAATTTCATCCATAGTATCCATAAGTTGTTTTTCGCCATAAGCTTTGTAAACTTCGGGATGGGTATATTTAAGAATTATACTAATATTTCTATTTATAGAAGCTTGGGAAGTTGCTTTGGCATCTCTTAATGCAAATTCTTTTAAGGTATCTAGATTTTGAGAAAAAATACTTCCGGAAACAAAAAGGAAAACAAAAAGGAAATTTTTCATGTGGGACGATTTTTTGGTAAAGATAGGCAATTTTTATAGTATAAATTATTCTTATTGTTTTTGATAAATATATTATTATTTTTTATTAAAAACGGCTTTGTATAAAGCTGTTTAAGGCTGTTTTGAAAAAGGGTAATATGATTTAATGTTGTTTTATTAAAAACTCTAAAAAACGTTTTATTTTAAGTTTTTTAAAAAAAATGATACTTTTTTGATTTTTGTTTTAAAAAATGCTCAAATAAAAAACCCGAGTAATATTTTTACTCGGGGTTTTTAGATAAATTTTATAAATTTTAATTCTCGTCACGTTTTTTACCAATACCTTTTTTTGCGTTTTGTTTTTTCATTTCTTCTCCAATTTGGTTTGAAGCAGTAAAAGACGCAATCATATTATTTAACATATCACTTCCAGCTTGTGGAGAATTAGGAAGTAAAATTAAATTACTATTAGTTTCTTCTCCTATAGATTGTAAAGTATCATAATGTTGAGTAACTACAATTAGGGCAGAAGCTTCTTGAGAGTTTATACCTACATTGTTTAATACATCAACACTTTCTTCAAGACCACGAGCAATTTCTCTTCTTTGATCGGCAATACCTTGACCTTGTAATCTTTTACTTTCAGCTTCGGCACGAGCCTTGGCAACAATTTTAATTCTTTCAGCTTCAGCTTCATATTCGGCAGCTACTTTTTCGCGTTCAGCAGCATTAATACGATTCATAGCCTCTTTAACTTGCAAATCTGGATCAATATCAGTTACAAGAGTTTTTATAATATCATAACCATAATTTACCATTGCTTCATTAAGTTCTTGTTTCACGGCGATAGCAATATCGTCTTTACGTTCAAAAACATCATCTAGTTTCATTTTAGGAACTTCGGCCCTAACAACATCAAAAACATAGGATGTAATCTGATCATGAGGGTTTTCTAGTTTATAAAAAGCATCATATACTTTATCTTTTATTACTTGAAATTGTACAGAAATTTTAAGACGTACAAATACATCGTCTTTTGTTTTGGTCTCTACAAGAACATCTAACTGCTGAATTTTTAAATTAA
Source organism: Aquimarina sediminis (assembly GCF_002895435.1). Taxonomy (GTDB): domain Bacteria; phylum Bacteroidota; class Bacteroidia; order Flavobacteriales; family Flavobacteriaceae; genus Aquimarina; species Aquimarina sediminis. Next base: position 372,469 of record NZ_POYJ01000002.1, on the reverse strand, counting down.
TACGACCGGCGATACGATCAAAAACTGGTATTTTGAAATGTAGTCCCGAATTTCTTATACTTAAAAATTTACCAAAACGTTCTACGACTGCAGAGGTTTGTTGCTTGACTGTAAATATCCCAGATATCAAAATGATAAATCCGAAAATTATTATTGGAATTAAAAATAGGCCCATTGTTTTTAGATTAAAAGATTAAAAGCTATTAGTAAATCAATGTACTAATAAATTAGAAATGATTGTTTATAATTTAAAGATTGTTGTAGTTACCTAATTATAAATATTCTATTATAAGAATAGTTAGGATTACTATCTTATTAGTGTAATAACTTAGCAATATGTTACATTAATAAAAGAAAAAACGTCACTAAGTTTTAAAACAAATTAATGACGTTTGATATATAATTTAAAAAAACGACTAGTTGCTTTCTATGGCGTTTTTAATTCTTTTTATAGTTTCTTCTTTACCTATTAGTGAAGAAATTTGAAACAAATCAGGACCTTGAAGTGAACCTACTAATGCAATACGCAAAGGCATCATAATTTTTCCAAAACCAATTTCTTTACCAGTGATCCAACCTTTTACAATTGAAGAAACATTGTCTTCCGAAAAATCACTAATATCATCTAAAATTCTGTTTAATTCGTGCATTAAATTCGGAGTGTCTTCTTTCCAGGCTTTTTTAATAGCTTTGGGATCATATTCGGTAGGGGATAAGAAGTAAAAATGACTTAGGTCCCATAGATCTTTTACAAAAACAGCCCTTTCTTTTACCGCATTAACAACGATATCAACATCTAATGTTGTTGAAATGTTTTTTTCTTTTAGTATACTTAAAAATTGTTGTGATAACAGATGATTATCGGTTTGTTGTAAATGTTGTTGTTGAAACCATTTGGTTTTTTCGGGATCAAATTTTGCACCAGCTTTATTAACACGTTTTAGATCAAACTCGTTAATTAGTTCATCCAAAGAAAACAGTTCTTGCTCTGTTCCAGGATTCCAACCAAGAAAGGCAAGCATATTAATTACGGCTTCAGGAAGATATCCATCTTCACGATATCCAGAGGAGATTTCATTAGTTTTTGGATCTGTCCAGGCCAATGGAAAAACTGGAAATCCAAGTTTATCACCATCACGTTTGCTTAGTTTTCCTTTACCAACAGGTTTTAATATCAATGGTAAATGTGAGAAACTTGGAGCTTCCCAACCTAATGAACGATATAACAATACATGCAAAGCTAAAGAAGGCAACCATTCTTCACCTCTGATTACATGTGTAATTTTCATTAAATGATCATCTACAATATTTGCAAGATGATAGGTTGGCATCCCATCACTTTTAAATAAAATTTTATCATCAAGAGTGTTGGTGTCAATTTTTATGTCTCCTCTAATTTCATCTGTAAGATGTAATATTTCATCTTGCGGAGATTTGAATCTTATTACATATGGTTCACCAGAACTAATTTTATTGGCTATATCATTTTGAGAAAGAGATAAAGAATTGTTTAGTTTTTCTCTATTGTGCCAATTATATATAAATGTTTTTCCATTGGCTTCGTGATTTTTTCTTTCTGTTTCAAGAGCTTCAGGAGTATCAAATGCATAGTATGCAAAACCACTTTTTATGAGCTGATCAGCGTATTGTTTATATAAATCCTTACGTTCACTTTGACGATATGGTCCAAATTCTCCTTCTTTTCCTGGCCCTTCATCATATGGAATTTTACACCATTCTAGAGCATCTTTTATATAGTTTTCTGCACCCGGTACATATCTGTTTTGATCAGTATCTTCTATTCTTAATACAAAAGTTCCTTTGTGTTTTTTTGCAAAAAGGTAATTGAATAATGCAGTTCTCACACCACCTATATGTAAGGGTCCGGTGGGACTAGGTGCAAATCGTACCCTAATATCCTTTGTCATGATTACGTGTTTTTAAGCTTTTATGAAGTCTTACAAATAAAAGGCAAAGATACAATCTTATATATCTTGAGAAAATGATTTAATAATTAACCAACTTTATTTTATAAGTTTTTCATTTCACGTGGAACGCGCTTATTCATTATTAAAAACCATAGGGGAGGAAACAAACAAAGAACCATAGAAGTAGGATATCCAAATGGTAATTGAGGACTCTTATCATGATGATCCAAAAGCTGATATTTTTTGGACGCCCTATGATGATGATCACTATGGCGGGTAAGCTCATATAGCATAATTCTTCCAATGGTATGATTAGAATTCCATGAATGAATCTCTGTTACTCGTTCATATCTACCTGTTGCAGTTTTTGTTCTGGTTAATCCATAGTGTTCTATATAGTTAATTGTTTCAAGAAGTAGGAACCCAACAATTGCACTTAAGGTGATTATTAGTGAACCATAAATATTAAAGAAAATTGTTACTGTCAATACGTATAGAATTGTAATAATGAGGTACCAAAACATATCATTTTTTAATGAAATAAAATGAGAGTTAGTGTGTTTCAATAACTCTAGTTGTATTTTCCATGCATTAATATATTGACCAATGATCGATGTTACCCAAAATTGATATACAGTGTGGTTGTATTTTGCTGTTGCTGGATCTTCTTTTGTTGCTACTTTAAGGTGATGACCATAGTTGTGTTCTATATAAAAGTGCATATATAATGAGGGTAATAATAGTGCTTTACCTATAAATCTTTCTTTGGTAAATCGATGACCTAGTTCATGACCCACATTAATTCCATTTGCACCAAGTACAATACCAGTTGAGATAATTATTCCTATAACTTCATACAACGCTAGAGAAGTAGAAGTGACTGTAACAAGAGTGAAATATAAAATACCATAAACCAATGGAAGATTAATATATAACATCCAATCAAATATCTTCTTTTTTGCAATGGATAATCTTGCTTTATCATCTAAATTTTGTTCAGAAGAATCGGTGAATAATTCTAATAAAGGGATAATCAAAAATGCATAAATTGGAGTTAAGTAAGTATATACTCCTTGTAATAATAGGCCGAGAATCGTTACAACAGGTATTGTATAAGCGAATAAGTATTTCAATTCTTTCATAACAAGTTATGTTCTAGGTGATTGAATTATCATAAATATAACAATTCTATTAAAAATAAAATTGTAGATTTAGAGGTTAATGAAATAGGAAAGCTAAGATCATGGAGAATTTTCAACTCATAAAGAATAAATTAGAACAGTTTATTAGGAAGTACTACATCAATGAACTAATTAAGGGAGTTATACTTTTTTTTGCAATTGGAGTGCTATATTTTTTACTAACACTTTTAATAGAGAATTTTTTATGGCTAAATAGGTTAGGAAGAACTATTTTGTTTTGGTTGTTTATTAGTGTAGAACTAGGATTATTTATACAATTTATACTAGTACCTATTGCAAAGTTATTTAAACTTACAAAGGGGATAGATTATCAAAAGGCTTCGAATATAATCGGCAATCATTTTCCAGAAGTAAATGATAGGTTACTTAACCTGTTACAATTAAACGAAAGTACATCTTTTTCAGCATTGTTAATAGCGGGAATAGAACAAAAATCAAAAGAGTTAAAGCCTATTCCTTTTAAACTTGCAATTAATTTAAAGAAAAATAGTAAATATTTAAAATATGCCGCAATACCCATAGTACTCTTCTTTGTTTTATTTTTATTTAATAAAACACACTGGATTTCAGATAGTTATAAAAGAGTCGTTAATTATGAGGTAGCTTATGAGCCTCCAGCACCATTTCAGTTTTTTATTGTTAACAAAAACCTCAATGCTTACGAAAATAGTGACTTTGTTCTTAAAATAAGAATGGTTGGCGATATTGTTCCTGAGAATGCAACAGTTGCTTATAATCAGGAGGTCTATTATTTAAAAAACACCGGAGTAGGTGAGTTCGAATATACTTTTATTCAACCAAAAGAATCGGTGGAGTTTGTGATTAGTGCTAATGATATAAATTCAATTCCCTACAATTTGTCTGTTGTTCCTGTGCCTGCATTACTGGATTTTGAAATGAAATTAGATTATCCTGGATACACCAAAAAAAGGGATGAAACTTTAAAAAGTTCAGGAAATGCTACCATACCTGAAGGAACAAATGTGAGTTGGATTGTATATACAAGAAATACAGAAAAGGTAGAATTAAAGACTAAAGACTCTGTTGTTTCTCTTAAGAAAAATAATAAAGGGTTTTTGTACAACAAAAGAGTGTACACAAACTTGGATTATGAAATTACTACATCAAATAAAAATGTTAAAAATTATGACAACTTATCTTTTAATCTTAATGTGATTAAAGACCAATATCCAGAGCTTAATTTAAAATCAGAAAGGGACTCTATAGATAATCAAACAATGTATTTTTTTGGAAGAGTTAGTGATGATTATGGGTTGAGTAAACTTAGAATGGTATATTATGATTCTGACAATACCTCTGATATACAGATTAAAAATATAAAAATTAAGGAAACAGAATTTGATGAGTTTATTTATGCTTTTCCTGGTGATATTGATTTGGTAGAAGGGGTAAATTACGAGTTTTATTTTGAAGTTTTTGATAACGATATTATTCATAATTATAAAAGCACAAAAAGTCAGGTTTTTAATTTTAGACAACTGACTAAAGATGAAAAAGAGAAAAGTTTATTACAAAAACAGAACGAAGCTATTTCGGGTTTAAACAAATCATTGGATAAATTTAAGGAGCAGGAAAAAGAATTAGAAAGCCTAAGTAGGACACAAAAAGAGAAAAAGAGACTTGATTTTAATGACAAGAAGAAGCTTGAGGATTTTTTAAATAGGCAGAAACAGCAAGAAAAAATGATGCAAGATTTTTCAAAGAAGCTTAAGGACAATCTGAATCAGTTTGAAGAAAAGCAGAAAGAAGAACCATTTAAAGACGCATTAAAAGAACGGTTGGAGCGTAATGAAGAAAGATTAAAAAAGAATGAAAAGCTTCTGGAGGAAATTGAAAGGTTGGCTGAAAAAATTAAGAAGGAAGAGTTAACAAAAAAGCTTGAAGAGTTAGGAAAAGAAAATAAAAATTTAAAGAAAAATCTAGAGCAGCTTTTAGAGTTAACTAAGAGGTATTATGTAATGGAGAAAAGAGAAAAGTTGATTGACGAATTGGATAAATTGGCCAAGGAGCAAGAAGAGTTGGCAGATAAAAAAGATGAAGAAAATACAAAAGAAAAGCAGGAGGATTTAAATAAAAAATTCGAAGATTTTCAAAAGGAAATGGATAACCTTAAAAAGGAAAACGAGAATTTGAAGAAGCCAATGAACATTGATCAGAAGAAAGAAGATGAGAATGAAATCAAAAAAGAACAAGAGAAGGCAAGCGATAATTTAGAAAAGGAGAGTAAATCTGAAGCAAAGAAAAATCAAAAAAGTGCTGCTCAAAAAATGAAGAAGATGAGTAACGGAATGAGAATGCAAATGCAAATGGGAGGAGCAGAACAGCAGCAGGAAGACATGGAAATGCTAAGACAGATCTTGGATAATCTTGTAGATTTTTCAATTAGCCAAGAGGGGTTGATGAAGGAGTTCAAAGGTATAGATATAGATAATCCTAGCTATTCTTCTAAACTAAAAAAACAAAGTGTTTTACGAGAAAACTTTATCCACATAGACGATAGTCTTTATGCACTTGCATTGCGAACTCCGCAGATAACAGAAAGTGTTACAAAGAAGTTAACCGACATAGAATTTAATATTGATAAAGCTTTGGGTAGGTTGGCAGAAAATCAAATAGTTCAAGGATCCGCAAATCAGCAGTACACGGTTACAGGATCAAATGATCTTGCTTATTTATTAAGTAGAACATTGGATCAAATGCAAAGTAGCATGTCTGCGGCGGGAAGTAAAGGAAAGAGTGGTTCACAAGAAATGCAGCTACCTGATATCATAAAAACTCAAGAAGAACTTAATAAGAAGATGGGCGAGGGAATGAAAAAAGGAAAGGAGAAGAAGGGAGAAAGCGGAAAGGAAAATAAAGGTAAAGGAGAAGAAGGAAAAGAACAAGGAGAAAAAAAGGGAGGAAAAAAAGGTGGTCAAAAAAACGGTAATGGTAAGGAAGGCGAAGGAGAATCTCAAATGCAAAAGGAGGAGTTGAATGGTCAGTTGTATGAAATATTTAAACAACAACAACAATTAAGAAACGCTTTACAGGATAAGATTAGAAAAGAAGGTTTAGGAGGTAGACCTGGCGGTAATCTTTTAAGAAAAATGGAACAGGTAGAGCAGGAGTTATTAGAGAAAGGTTTTAATGAACAAACCCTAAGAAGGATGGTAAATTTAAAGCATGAACTATTAAAATTTGAAGAGGCAACATTCGAACAAGGGGAAGAAGAAAAAAGAGAAAGTAAAACCAATCAAATTCAGTTTGATAACAAGAATGCACAGCAATTAGAAAAGGCAAAACAATATTTTAATACCACTGAAATATTAAACAGACAAGTGTTACCTTTGCGGCAAAATTACAAACAGAAAGTACAGAAGTATTTTAATATAGATAATGATTAATTTTTTTTACGAAACAGAGGCAGAGTTTACTAATGAATCAGAGCTATCTTCTTGGATAAATAGAGTGATTTTGTCTGAAGAAAAGTCTGAGGGAGAAATAAATTTTATCATATGTAATGATGAATATTTATTAAAGATCAATCAGGATTTTCTCAAACACGATACATATACAGACATAATAAGTTTTGATAATACTATTGGTAATAAACTTAGTGGGGATATATTTATCTCCATAGAAAGGGTCAAAGAAAACGCGCTAAAATACGAGGTGAATTTTGATGAGGAAATAAGGAGAGTGCTAGTGCATGGGGTATTACATTTTTGTGGATACAAGGATAAAACTAAGGAGGAAGAGATAAAGATGAGAATGAAAGAAGACGAAAAATTAGCATTGTTCCACGTGGAACAGTAGTAGTGTTTTTAATAATTTATATATATGTTCCACGTGGAACAGTTGTTTAAAAGTTATGTTTGAAAGAGAATACGATGTTATTGTAGTTGGTGCAGGTCATGCAGGAAGTGAAGCCGCAGCGTCAGCTGCGAATTTAGGATGTAGTACATTACTAATTACAATGAACTTGCAAAACATCGCACAGATGAGTTGCAACCCCGCTATGGGAGGAATTGCAAAAGGACAGATCGTAAGAGAGATTGATGCCCTTGGAGGGTATAGTGGTATCGTAAGTGATCGTACGGCGATACAGTTTAAAATGTTGAACAAATCAAAAGGACCTGCAATGTGGAGTCCTAGAGTGCAAAGTGATCGAATGCGTTTTGCAGAAGAGTGGAGAACCTTGTTAGAGCAAACTCCTAATCTAGATTTTTATCAAGATATGGTGAGTGGTTTGTTGGTGGAGAATAATGAAATTAGAGGTGTTAAAACTTCACTCGGTATTGAAATTAGAGCCAAGTCTGTTGTCTTGACAAATGGAACTTTTTTGAATGGATTAATTCATATTGGAGAGAAACAATTTGGTGGAGGTAGAGCAGGTGAAAAAGCGGCAACCGGAATAACAGAACAATTAATAGATTTTGGTTTTGATGCAGGAAGAATGAAAACAGGAACTCCTCCAAGAGTTGATGGAAGGTCTTTAGATTATTCTAAAATGATTGAACAACCTGGGGATGATGTTCCAGAAAAATTTAGTTATTCTAATTTAACCAAGCCGTTAACAAAACAAAGATCATGTCACATGACATATACTTCGGTAGAAGTTCATGATTTACTTCGTGAAGGTTTTGATCGTTCGCCAATGTTTAATGGAAGAATAAAAAGTATAGGTCCTAGATATTGTCCTTCTATAGAAGATAAAATTAATCGTTTTGCTGATAAAGAAAGACATCAATTATTTGTAGAACCTGAGGGATGGAATACTGTAGAAGTATATGTAAATGGTTTTTCAACTTCGTTGCCAGAAGAGGTGCAGTACAAAGCATTAAAATCTGTTGTGGGTTTTGAGAATGTGAAATTTTTTAGACCGGGATATGCTATAGAATATGATTATTTTCCACCAACACAATTAACGCATACATTAGAAACAAAACTGATTTCGGGATTGTTTTTTGCTGGTCAGATTAATGGAACAACGGGTTATGAGGAAGCAGCTTCACAAGGATTAATGGCAGGAATGAATGCAGCCTTAAAAGTGAAAGAAAAAGAGTCTTTTATTTTAAAAAGAAGCGAGGCTTATATAGGAGTGTTAATTGATGATTTGATTACTAAAGGAACAGAAGAACCTTACCGCATGTTTACATCTCGAGCAGAGTATAGAACATTGTTAAGACAAGATAATGCCGATTTTCGATTAACACCAAAATCTCATGAGATTGGTTTAGCTTCAAATGAGAGAATGAGAAGAATGGAAGAAAAAGAAAAGAAAGCTAAATCTTTTGTTCAGTTTTTTAAGGATACTAGTGTGTCTCCAGAAGAAGTGAATCCTGTTTTAGAAGAAAAGAAATCATCACCTATTAAACAAAGCGGAAAACTGTTTAAGATATTTTCTAGACCTCAAATTACTTTAGATGATATAAAACATTTTGAAAAAGTTTCAGAGTATATAAAAGAGAATAATTTGGATAAAGAAGTTTTAGAGCAAACCGAAATTCAAGTTAAATACTCTGGTTATATAGAAAAGGAAAAAAACAATGCTGATAAATTAAGTAGATTAGAAAACTTAAAAATCCCTAAGGATTTTGATTATTCTAAACTAAAATCTTTATCGTTTGAAGCTAGAGAAAAAATGTCTAAAATAAAACCGGCAACAGTTTCACAAGCATCAAGAATAAGTGGAGTATCACCAAGTGATATTTCTGTTCTTTTGGTATACATGGGAAGATAATATTTGGAATGATTTTTTTAAAATGGTTGTCTGATATATGATGATTGTTTATTGTATCGATAAACAGAATTAAATAGAATTTTGAGTAGATGCATAAAAAACACAACATGTAATAGAAGAGATCAGTTTTGATTAAATGAAGAAGTTGTGATACAAGTTCCACGTGGAACAATTGTAGTAAAAAATTTGAATAATCAATATTTCGTTGTTTTGATCTTTTGTATTTGTTTTTTTACCATTGTTTGCAGAATGTAGTGATTCTGAAAATTCTGTGATGTATAATAAAAGTTAGATTATGATTAAATACCTCGTAGATATGATTCGAGGTATTTGTTTTACAAAGGAGAAAATTAATAATAATGAAGAATAGTGTTTTGTTTTACTTTATTTTGTTTTTGTTTTGTTCGTGCATTACAACACATAATGTAAGGCAGATTGATAATTTTAGAATTGAAACAGAAAATGCTTTTAATGAAGAGTCTTTTGTTTTTAAACCCTCAATGCTTCCAGAAGAAGCAAAACGCTCACTTCGAAAACAATTTGGTTTAACAAATGATCAAAAGCTATCAGATTTTGATATAAAACTGTTTTCTGATTTTGAAAGTGAATTTAATGTAAAAATAAGTTTTGATGTAGATAGAACAGTCACTATGGATTTTGTGTCTCCCATTGTTTTTGATGAAGAATCAGAAAATATCATTGGAGAGGCAGAAACTTTTGTAAAAATTATAGTTGTGGATTCTGCGGGGGATAATTGCCTTTCTACAAAATCACTGTTTTATAATAAAACCCGATCATTTTTGATTGATATAAAAAACAACATAAGGAAAGAACCATTGTTTTAAAATTTCTATTTATTTAAATGAATAAAGAAAAAAACCTAGACTTTTTTATAGAGTGTGAAGATCACACTGTTTCTGGTGAACGTTTTAGTTTACTTTACGATAGAGAATATGATATGTTGATTACTTCACCAAAACCTGATGAGAACGAATTAGGTAAATATTATGAGAGTGAAGACTATATTTCTCATACAGATTCAAAACGATCGCTTTTTGAAAAACTTTACCATTTGGTTAAAGGATACTCCTTAAACAAAAAAGTAAAATTAATTTCAAAGTTAAATGGTAGCTCTGGTCATCTTTTGGATATTGGAGCAGGAACGGGTGATTTTTTGTGTATTGCCAAAAAAAAAGGGTGGATTGTTGACGGAGTAGAACCAAACAGTTTTGCAACCAAATTAGCACAGGAAAAAGAAATTTATCTACAACCAGAAACGACAACATTGGATTCTCAAAAATTTGATGTGATCACGATGTGGCATGTCTTAGAACATGTACCAGATGTAAAAAATCAAATACAGGAGTTAAAACGTCTTTTAAAACCAAATGGATATGTGATTATTGCTGTTCCTAATTTTAAGTCATATGATGCAAAATATTATAAATCTTTTTGGGCAGCGTATGATGTACCTCGTCATCTTTGGCATTTTTCCAAAACTGCTATCAAAAAACTTTTTCAAGAGCAGGGTCTAGAATTGGAAAAAGTGCTACCTATGAAATTCGATTCATTTTATGTATCACTTTTGTCAGAAAAATATAAAAATGAAAAAATGAATTTTTTAAAAGCTTTTTGGTTAGGAATGCGCTCTAATTATAAAGGAAGACAAATAGGAGAGTATTCATCGCACATTTATGTATTAAAAAATAGCTAATCTTAATTTTTAGGTGGTTTTTTTGCCTTTTTAGAGTAAATCATGTCTATTCGTGTTGCTTTTTTTTAAAAGAGCCTTAAAACGCTTTATTTTTGATCGTTTTTAATAGGTTTTGTGTATTACAAACATTAGAATGATCGTTTTTTCTTATATAAGCTTTTTTTGAGGGATATAATAGATAACATCAATTGAACTTTGATATTTTTGCTGAGAACTTAATTTTTGAAAAATGAAAAAATTTTTATGGATCGCTGGGGCTTTTTTAATTTTTGCTTCTTGTAATCAACAAATAGAAAAAACGGGTTATGTAAATAACACGAAAGTGGTATCTGATTTTAAGGAAATGAAGGTAGCACAAGAAAAATGGACAAAACGTAATAATGAAGTAAGAGCAGAGCTTGAAGAAAAAGCAAAGCAATTTCAGATTGAAGTACAGGGATACCAAAATATCATGAAATCTATGTCTGCTGCCAATAGAGAAAAGAAAGAGCAGGAGCTTATGAATAAGCAACAAGCTTTACAAAGAGAACAACAAGCTAGAATGCAAGAAATTCAACAAGGAAGCCAGGCAGAAATCGATTCTATTATAGGAAAAGTAAAAACCTATATAGAAGAATATGGTAAGAAAAATGGATATACTTATATCTATGGAGATACCGAAGCAAGTAATATCCTTTATGGAAAAGAAGAATTGGATCTTACAGACACTATTCTTAAAGAAATAAATGGAGGAGAGACTACAACTTCAGAGACTAAGGAGTAGTACTTTTTTAAAATATTTAAAATACCCTTATTGGATTTTCCGATAAGGGTATTTTTTTTGGTTTTAGCACCAATTATCAACGCTATTGGGTTAAGGAGGTTCGTATAACCCCTTTGTTACATGAGTTCTTAGGGAATACTTTAAGGGGTTTATCAAATGAGTTTCAAATTGATGTTTTTAATACTTTCGATAGGCTCTGAATGACAGCTGAAAACTTAATTTGTAGACATTATCTTCATTAAATATCAGAACTTCGTTAAAAAGCTCACAAATGCAATAAAATGTGCTGTTTTGTCAAATGAAATCTAGTGCTACTATCGGCATTTTTAGAAAAATCAAAGAGATTTATATTTTGAAGTGGGTTCTATAACTAATATTAAGGGACTTTATAGCTTATAGCGCCATGTTCTTATATAAAGATGCCTGCCTAAAATTATTTTTTACCCAATAATTGAATTTTAATTACAATAACAGGGATTTTGATTTTTTTCCAAAAAAATGAAACTCTTTTTAGGTTTTTGTATCGATTTTGAGTCAAAATTGATCAGATCTGGAAGTTTTTTCGGATAAAGGAAGAAAACCAGTTAGTTTTCTCACTATTTTCAGGTATTTGTGAAGTTAAAAAACTTTTATTGACCTAAATTTTTATACCAAATGATAATCTTACTAAGTCTATTGAAGGTTATATGTCTTTTTTTGAAATGAAAAGAATAAAAAGGAAGATGAAAGCCATTTTAACATATAAACTACTGATTATCAGATATTTATGTTTAATTTGTTTAAATTTAAGATGTTTTAGGCAGCACATAAGTAAAATCAACGCCCCCTAATGGAGAGCAGGAATTTTGGCAGGTACATTTAGCTTTTGATCACTAATTAGGTTCAATTCTTCTAGGCTTACTTTAAACATAATAAATATATATCCTAAACATAGCACATTCTATTGTATCAAGACCCTGAATTAGTGTTATTTGATAGATGATCATACTAGTTTGCTATTATAAATTCTAATACATAGCGATGTATTTATGGTCATTTTCTGAATTATTATATACTAACTTACCTTTCTTTATTGTTCATTCACCAAGTAAATAATACGCTACACCATATTTATTTAGAAACAAGAAAGTAGAGAGCTAGTTTTATTACTCAATTAACTTTAAAAATAGTACGCCATGCTAACTGTTTTTAAGCCACCTATTTAATTTGATAATCAAACCAAGGTTATTGTGCCCCAAATCACAAAAACATGATAAACAAAGGTATTTCCTTACCAATAGTAGCCTGTAATATTTGCTTATTTCTATTTTCGCTACAATCGGTTGCTCAAGAAATTGCAAAACCAAGCTTTTCTTTGAATGGAATTCCGATTAGTAGACAAATATTATGTTTGGGGGGTGAGGATTCTATCAGAGAAGCCATTGCAGAAGCTAATATCTTGTTTGCATCGGGTACAGAGTTTGTCTTAGAACTATCAGATGAGAATGGTGTTTTTTCTGATCAAGTGACCAGAGAATTAAGTCGATTTACTACTAGTGTAGCGATTCCTCCAGGTGGGCTTATTGAATTCCCTTCTTTTCCTATTCCTAAAGACGTAAGAGGAGAGGATTATAGTCTGAGGGTTACTGTACCAGCAAGGGGCACACTAAGTGCTATTAGAAATGATATTTCTATATATTATTTCGATTCTTCTGAGATTGCTGTACAAGGACCAAATAATGAGGAAACTATTGTGGTTCTCTGCGATAATGAATCAACGACTTTAACTGCAATTCCTGAAGATATTCCTGTAAAGGAGTGGTTGTTTAATGGTATGATAATTCCTGGAGAAACTAGTAATATTTTAGAAAATGTAACAGAATCTGGTTCATACCAAGCGGTATTTGATCTTGGGTCTTGTACTGATATTTTTAATTTTAATATTAAAGGAATAGAGGTTGTTAATTTTAAATCTGGTCAAGCATTTATAGAACAGTCTTCTCCTCAGGAGTTTTGCCCTAGTGATGTTAAGGTGTTAAGTACCAATATTAATTACCCCGAGTTTACCTATCAATGGTATAAGAATGGAGTTTTAATATCTGAATATGATGGTCATTCTGTAAACTTACCGATAAGTAATTTTAGTGACATATATACCGTGACTATCACAAGCCCAAAAGGTTGCTCTATCACCACAGATCCTGTAGAGGTTATCAATTTGGGTTCAGATATTCTGACTCAGCCCCCTCTCCAGGTGATGTTGTTACCGACCCAAACGAGTTTAACGTTGTCAATAACTACCAATGCGCCTACCTCAGGCAGTACAGTAGAATGGTTTAGAAACGGCATAAGTTTTCAAGGCGTGCTTCCGATTACAGATCCGGGAGCTTTGTCTATTGATGTAACAAACCCAGGAGTTTATAGTGCTAGTCTTTTTGCCAATGATGTGTGTATGGATACTTTGGAGGCGATCACAGAGGTTTTTGAGCCGGTAGGTTTTCGTACAGAGATTTCTACGATTTTAGATTGTGATGCCACTACTAGTACATTAGGATTAGAGACCTTATATGGTGTTACTTCTACAGGTACCGAGGTTCCTATTCTAGAGGAACAATATCCATTATTTGATTTCGAATGGTTTTTGGGCACTCAATCTACTGGAGTTACCGAGACTACGCTAAGTGTTGGTTCGGATAATTTAGGAGAGACCTATGCTTTAGAAGCTACGCTTCGAGACTCAGGTATGGATACTGCCCGTTCTAATGAGTTGACTGTTGAGTTTTTGGGAGACACAGTTGTTATAGATTCAGATCCTGGCTTTCTTTCATTTGGATCTACGGTTACTTTAAGTGTTGCACAGAGTAGTAATTATACATACGATTGGTTTTTGGTTGTTGATGGTGATAATGAGCTGGCGGTTGATGGTGAGACTATAGTAAGTGGTCAGGGCAGTCATTCTATAGTTGTTGATACTAGAGGCGTTTATTTTGTACGTATTACTTTACAAGACTGTATTGTAGACTCTCAGCCTATCACTGTTTCTGAAGAGGCTGGTAACTCAGAGATTGTTCCCAATGTAGTTACCCCTAATAATGATGGTATCAATGATAATTGGTTGTTACCAGCATCCTTGTTTAATCAACAGGATGTAGAGGTTACGATTTACAGTTCGCGCGGTCAGGTTGATTTTGTATCGTCTAGTTATCAGAATAATTGGCCTGCAGAGAATTCGAAGTCTTCGGGTCAGGATCCGATCTATTATTATATAATCACAAAAAACAGCTCTATAATCAAAAAAGGAGCTATAACAATAATGAGATAAAAAATATGATTAGAAACTACGTAACAATAGGGCAGAAGAAGAGTAATTCGTCTCCCAAAATCAATTACCACAAGAAAAAACCTAGCGAATAAGGTAAAGCATATTCTTCACACAAATAATGCAGTTAAAAACTCAATAATGCAATAGAAACACATGATAACCAATTCCCCAAATTCCCGACTAATAAAACTTAGACCTAAATTTACTCTCATTTTAATTTTATTAATGATAGGTATAGAGGTGTCATCTCAGACCTCTACAGCTCCTGTTCCTTTTACCCCAGTTCCTGGCAGTACGTTTAGTATGAGAGGAGAACTTAAAATATATGCCAATGCTATTGTGGGATTAAATCAAGGAGGTCTTACCCCTAATATGCCCTATAATGGAAACCTTTCTAATAATCAGAGAACTTTTGGGTATATTGATATAGATGGTGATCCTATAACCTTTAGCTCCAGTAGTATTGCCTTGGATATACATAGTTGCCAAGAGGTAAAATATGCAGGACTATATTGGGCAGCTTCGTATTTCACGCAGATGCAGGCGAGCAATCTTAGAAATGTGCAATATAACGGTTTACCTTTACCTGATAACAGACCAGATTTTAGAACCTTAAAAATTCGTCATTCTACACAACCAGGATATACCACAATTACACCAGCACAAACTCAGGTAATCTATGATGGATATCGTAATACTGCTACTAACCTTAATAATGCTGCAGTAATGGATATTCCCTATGTCTGTTATGCAGATGTTACCAGTTATATGCAAAGTCTAGGTAATAATTTTACAGGAGAAACCTTTACAGTTGCAGATATGCGTGCGTCTACCGGTTTTTCGGGCGATAATGCCAATGGAATATCCGGAGGATGGGTGTTGGTAGTAGTATTTGAAGATAGTAGGGAGCCTACAAGATTTATGAGCACTAATAGTGGCTATGTTAATGTAGTCCCTGGGGGTGCCCCACAAAATTTTACCTATTCTGGGTTTCAAACCCTATTGGCTCCTCAACCTGTTCGTGCGAGATATGCCATAGCCACTATGGAAGGTGATAGACCTTTTACTAGAGACGTATTTCAGGTACAACGACCAGATATGAACTGGCAAAACATTTTTACAAATCCACTAAATCCAAATAACAATTTTTTTGATAGTTCCATCTCTAATAATGGCACTAATGTAGTTACAAGAGTACCAAATTCAATAAACACATTGGGGTTTGATGCAGATATTTTTAATATCCCTAATCCGGGGAATACAGTTATCGGTAACAATCAAACAACAGCTAATTTTAATACATCTTCTGGCGGTGATGCTTATAGCGTATTTTTTCATTCTTTTCAGACAGAAATTATTAGCCCGGAGCTTACGGTTACCAAACGTGTTCTGGATGATAATGGTATTGATATTACTGGAGAAAATGTAGACTTCGGGGATCAGTTGTTTTATGAACTTACTATACAGAATAATGGTAATGAAGATATTATTAATGCGACGATTCTCGATGTTCTTCCTGTTAATGTAGATTTTACCTTAGGTAGTATCACTACCAGTAATCCGGGTATTAGCGCTACTCCAAGTGCAGATAACAAACAAATAGATATTACAATACATAGGTCTTTACTTCTTCGTAATGGGGCAGCACACACAGTGCGTTTTGGAACTAAGGTTGTAGCCACCTGTGCAGATTTACGAGACGCTTGTTCGGATACAATTAGTAATGTAGCAAAATCTTCGTATACAGGTGCACTTTCTGGTATAACAGAGACTTCAGAAGCAAGTGTTCTTGGACAGGATAATTGTAATGGTAACATAGATGGAGCCTCTAATGTTCTGATTAAAAACGACATTTGTTTTACAAAAAAACAACCTGTGTTAATATGTACTGGATCCGTAACCCTAAAGGCAGGTGACGGATTTACCACATATAAATGGGTAAATGCAAATGCTCCATCAGAGGTTATTGGTACAGATCAGGAGTTGGTAGTAACTAAAGAAGGAATATATATTGTTACAGAGACTGGTGCCCCGGGATGTCAGGATGCCCAACAAACTTTTGATGTTAAGGCGTTTAACACAGTTGAAAACCCAGTTATTGATATTGTTAACAATTTGGGATCCAATCCTAGTATTAGTGGTAATCTTCGTACATGTCCTATTACAGGGGAGAAATTGCCAGAGATCTTTTTATGTGGCGCAAATACTACACTACCTATCCCAATAGATTTTGAAACAGGTACTACAGTTGAATGGCAACGACTAGACCCTGCAGCATGCCCATCTGTGGCAAGAGATCCTAATTGCCCTACTCCTCAGTTAGATTCGGGTGCATGTGAGGGTGATTGGGTAACAGTAAGTACAGATACTAATAGTTATACGGTATCACAGGCAGGAGAATATAGAATCAATGCTACTTTTGATGGCAATTGTATGATTCCGTTTTATTTTAATGTATTTAAAAATAATTTTAATCCTGAATTAGAAGTAATTCAAAAAATATTTTGCAGCACTAAAGGAATACTACAAGTAAAAAATTCTTCAAATCAATATGAATATCAGTTAGTTCCTCCTAATGGGACTCCAATAGGGTACCAGGATTCTCCTGTGTTTAAAGATTTGACAGAAAAAGGCACTTATACTGTTAATGTTCGTAAGAAAAATGGTTTACCGACTGCTTGTATTTTTCAAGATTCTATTTTGTTAGATGAGTCGAATGTAAAAGAAACAGTTGAAGTGACTTCGCCGACTTGCCCAGATGGTAAAGGTGAGATTTCTATTACTGTAGATAATTCAAAGATTAATTATACCTATACAATAAGTAGCACGACTACCCTTTTTACCGATTCTGAAGGACCAGTTACAGTTCCTAGTCATACATTTAAGGGGCTTAAACCTGATACGTATGAGGTTAAGATCGAATCGGCAGATGGGAGTTGTTCTGAAACGATTACTGCAGTGGTGAAGTCTGCAGAAGATTTTTCTGCTCAGGTAAAACTATTGGAGGATTTGCATTGTAATCCTGCACATCAACCAAATCCGGAGCTTAATGATCCCCTACATCCTGATTACGATCCTACAGCGTTACCATATGATCCTGCTGAATTTATAGCGTTTTATGAGGTTACCGTTAAAGGAGGTTCAAATAATTTTGCATTTAATGATAAAAAGGATTTCTCAGGGAATACCTTAGCCCCTTTGGCGGCTACTACTTATCGGTTTAGAGCTACTGAAAAAGGTACATATCCTGTTTATGTTAATGATTTAGATAGAGGTTGCACAATTTTTGCGGGGAGTGTTGATGTAAGCGCTTATGAGAAGCTCGTTGCAACGGCTGCACCCGAAGAGCTCAAATGTTATAGTGAAAAGGGTGCAATCGAAGTAGAAATTACCGAAGGCAAAGGACCTTTTACCTATATTTTGGATGAGGGTACAACTACAGAAGTTAGTATAGGTTCGACACATAATACATCTGAAACCTTTAACAATGTTGATACTTCTGTATCTCATACAGTTACAGTAAAAGATAGATTTGAATGTGATCTGGTATTACCAACGATTAATTTTACGGTTCCAAAAGAAATTACAGCAACAGAAACGATTCAGAATATTACCTGTAACTCAACAGGAGGAAACACCCTAGGGGCAATAACATTGACTATGGGTGGAGGTACACCTGAGGCAGTTGCAGCAAGTTACACCTATGAATTAACAAAAAACGGATCACCATTTACACCATCGCTTTCTCCTTCTTACCCTACGACCAATCAGGTTACGTTTGATGGGTTAGATTTTGGAAAGTATTCCATTAAGGTTACCGATACTAAAGGGTGTAATAAAACTTTTGGTTCTTTTGAGATTAAAGATGCTGTTGATGAATTAGATATCAAAGTGACTAGTGGCTGTTCTTCAGGATCACCCATAGTAGATATTGTAGTGGTTAACGGTTCTGGGGTTGATAACACCGGTTCGATTGTTGGATTTACTATTGAGGTTATAGGTGATCCTAACAATCCTACTCAGCCGTTAAATGATGGAGCTGTAGACCCTGTACCGCCTCCAACACCGGCTGGACTTGTTAAAGACCATAGAATAACTGGTGCAAATGCTTTGGAGCTAGGTAAAAGTTATACTTTTAAGGTGATAGATCTAGGGACGAATTGTGAATATCAAGAAACATTTATGCTCAATCCACTGGATGGTCCTAAGGTTACTTTAGGAGAGCTAACTCATCAACAGTGTTTTGGTAAGAATGATGGAGCAATAGAGTTTGCCGTGGATGGTTATGTTCCAGACCCTGTTGATTTACAATGGGAAATTTTTGATCGATTTGGAACTCCTTCTGATCCTCCTGTACTTTCTGGAGGTCCAGTAACTGCAAGTGGAGGTCCTACCACTATAAATTCTAATGTTTCGGGAGGACTTGCGCCTGGTGAGTATTATATTAGGGTTAGCGAAGTATCTGGTAGTAGGCTTTGTGCAGGAGCTTCTGATTTTTTTGAAATAGAAAAAATAGAGACTGAAATTTCCTTAGAAGTAAAACAAACTAACAAAGAGACGTGTTCTCCTGGTAACGATGCCACTGTCGAGGCCGTTGCCTCAGGAGGTACAGGGGATTTAGAATATCAATTAGAAGAATCTACTGGTGGTGTTTTGGTTGGCTATAGTAGTGATCCACGCTTTGGCGGATATAGATTAGATGGGGGCCTTACGACAGCTGGTATTGACTACGTAATTCGGGTTCGTGATGCTAATAAGTGTGATAAGACTGCTACAATTAATATTAAGCCTCCCGTACCATTAGAATTAAACACTATTGATCAGATAACCTTAAATTGTTCAGATAGTGAGGATGGTATTATCACGGCTACTGCTTCGGGAGGTCAGGGTGCTGGCACATATTCTTTTAGGTTAACCTTCCCTGATGGTTCGCAATCAGCTGCTGTTTTGGGTGATACAAGCACTTTCCAGTGGACCGATTTAAAACCGGGCAATTATATTGTTACGGTTTCAGATAATTTGGCTTGTGAGGCGATTCAAAACCCGGTTGTTATTACTGTACCATCAAAGGTCGAGATTGAAATTGCCCCAGAAGGTGTTAGTTGTTCGACAGAAAACCCCAATACTGTTGTGGTTACTGCCAAAGGAGGTGCTTCTGACTATGAATATGGATATAGTCTAAATGATGGTGCCATTGTATGGCAAACTTCTGATACATTTAACGGTTTATCAACAGGAGATTATGAATTTTATGCACGTGACAAGAATAAATGTAAGTCTCCAGCTTCTTCCACTATTCAGGTACGAAAACCGGATCCATTTAAAGCTACGTTAGATTCAAGCAATTTTAATATCGTTTGTTTTGGCGAGTCAACAGGTTCGGTAGATGCTGTGGTTAAAGGAGGATTGGGCAATTATAGATATCGAGTAGAGGGAACAGATTATCTAGGAAACCCTGTGAATTTGCCCGGTCCTGGTCCTACGGATACGCAAGAGACTAGTTTCTTTGGAGGCTTGTTAGCCAGTACAGATTCTTATGAATATATTGTTACTAGTACCACTATTCCTGTAGATCCGTTAGCGAGTTGCGATGAGATACGGATACCTTTTAAAATAGTTCAACCATTACCTTTGGATATAGAAGTTACTGCCCGTGCTATTTCATGTAATGGAGAGACTGATGGTAGTATACGGGTAAGCATCAATAGAGTTCCACCACCATCAGGTCCCACAGGAGGTAGATCACCTTATTTCTATTCTTTGTACAATAGTGCGGGTGATGCTGTATTTACCTTTATAGAGGATGATGCAGACAACCTTTTAGGAGAACATACATTTATTGATCTACCGGCAGATACCTATAGAGTAGAAGTAGAAGATAATCTAGGTTGCCCTGTTGATAGAACAGATATTTTGATTATAGAACCTGCGCCTATTTTGGCTACGGTTATCGCTACTACTCCCGAGGATTGTGCGGGTGATATGAATGGTACAGCGACTGTATCTATTACAGGAGGCTTACCTCCAGCTAATCCAAGTGACCCAAGTTATTTTTGGAGTATTGACGGGGTAACGTATTTACCTGTTAGTAACCCATCAAGTTTGCTTATTAACAAATTATCAGGAGGTACTACGACTTTATTTATTAGAGATTCTCAAAACAATTCAAATTGTCAGGGTGCCTTTAATCTTGATATTGAGCCAGGAGTTAATCTAGGAGCTACTTTGGTTCCACGTTTAGAATGTCCTGTATATGATTATAGTGATCCTTCAAATGTTGTAATGACTAGTGATGAGCGTTATTTTGTAGATTTTGATATTATTGCTGAGTCAGAAGGTTTAGGTATTATTTATACTTTGAATGGTATCAATGGTACATCGAATCCAGCTAACAACTCTAATTTGACAGGTATCTTTGAGGTTAGTCCAGGAAGTTATGAAGGCGTTATGGAGTTTCAGGGATGTAGTCAGACAATAGGTACTATTGATATAAATGAGTATACTCCATTGGCAATCCCGGTGGCTCAGATGACAGGTAATGCACAGGATCCTAATGAGTATGAGATTATTGCTTCAGGTGGACGTCCATTTGAGAATGATCCATTCTATACATTCTACTTTACTATGTTGGAAGATGGTATGAGTATTGCTGATTTGGAGCAATCAGATTATACAGAGTTAGAGGGTAATATCTTTACGATTCGTGAGACTGCTGATTATGTTATCCGAGTTGTAGATGCCGATGGATGTGAGGTTATTAGTGTTCAGAATTTGACTTATATCAATATTCGTATTCCGAATTACTTTACTCCAGATAGTCCTAATAGTACGGTTGAGGAGCGTTTTTGGTATCCTCGTCAGATTTCACCAGATCCTAGTGATCCCTTCTTCTTTGAGAATATGGAGGTGATTGTCTTTGACAGATATGGTAGAAGGCTTGCGGAGTTTAAAGGAGATGAACAAGGATGGGATGGTCATTATCAAGGGGTGCAACTACCATCAGGAGACTATTGGTTCACCATTATTCTTAATGATGTGGATAATAGAGAGATTACGGGTCACTTTACATTGTATAGATAGCAGTGTCTAAATAGAGTAGAAACGATTTAATGATCTGTAATTTTTAATATTAGATGAAGAAATATATTATACTATTTAGTCTGTTTGCGAGCTACTATGGTATTGGGCGGGAGTCTTTTGCACTGGCAAAAAACAAGTGTATTGCAGGTAATCCCTATATAATACCCGCTGCATGTGCTGGTGTTGATGACTATAAATATACAGTTACCAATACAGGTACTGGAGCTGTTGTGGTTCCAGCTAGAGTAGGAACGATTACGAATTTATTACCTACTATAAACTTATCAGGAGGTACTTTTGGGATGTCTGTAGAAGCCTTGGGCACTCCCTTTTGTGACGAGGTATCGAATACTACTATTATTAGTCAACCAGCACCGATATCTCTTTTTGTCAGTCTGTTACAGGCTGAGAGTTGTACTCCTGGTGATGATGCTATTGTGGTGGCAGATGCTTATGGAGGTAGAGGTGACTTAGTATATCAACTAGAAGATTCGTTTGGTCGTGTTTTAGTGCCGTTTAGTCCTAATCCATTCTTTGGAGGATTGGATGGGGGTGTTGCACCAGCGGGTATCGACTATGTTATATTGGTTAGTGATAATTATAATAATTGGGATCGTAGTGGCATAAACATTCAGCCTCCAACACCATTGGGACTAAACCCAATTGCACCGATTAGTTTAAGTTGTGCAGATAGTGAGGATGGTATTATTACTGCTACAGCTACGGGTGGTCAGGGTAGATTTTACTTTATGTTAATTTTCCCTGATGGTTCTCAATCGACTGCCATTTGGAGTCCTACAAATACATTCCAGTGGACAGGTTTAAAGCCTGGTAATTATATTGTTACTGTTTCAGATGATTTATCATGTGACGTGATTAGCCCAGTTGTTATTAATGCTCCACCACCAGTTACGATAGACGTTACTTCTACCGGTATTAGTTGTTTGACTGCAAATCCTAATACTATTTTGGTTACTGCAGAAGGTGGTATAGCAGGATATGAGTATGGATCTAGTCTAAATGGCGGTGCTATTGTATGGCAAGCAGAAGATACGTTTATCAACCTACCGGAGGGAGATTATGATTTTTATGTGCGTGATAGTAATTTGTGTGAGTCACCAGCTTCCACACGTATTCAGGTAAGAGACCCTGATTCTTTTGTTGTTACTCTAGATTCAAGCAATTTTGATATTGGTTGTTTCAGTGAGCCGACAGGTTCTGTAGATGCTGTGGCTAGAGGAGGGTTAGGCAATTATATGTATAGTATTGCTGGAGTAGATTACTTAGGCGCTGCCGTTGCGGTGGGTCCTCAAAGTTCTAGTTTCTTTGGAGGTTTACTAGCAGGGACCTATATCTATACTGTTACCAGTGGAGATTGTGTTGATAATGTTACCTCTTTTAGCATTGTTCAGCCACTATCTTTGGATATAGAAGTTACTGCCAGTCCTATTTCGTGTAATGATGAGAATGATGGTGGTATTCATGTGGAGATTGTAAGAGTTCCACCTCTATCAGGACCAACTGGTGGTACATCACCTTATTTTTATTCTCTATATGATAGTTCAGGCGATGCGGTGGTTACGTTAATAGAGGATGATTTAGACAATGTTTTAGGAGAGCATACTTTTACAAATCTACCAGCAGATACGTATCGGGTAGAGGTTAGGGATAATAATGGTTGTTTACAAAAAGTTCCAGATATTTTAATCATAGAACCAGCTCCTGTTTTGGCTACAGTAACTGTTATAACATCAGGGGATTGCACGGGTGATATGAATGGTACAGCAACTGTATCTATTACAGGAGGCTTACCACCAGCTAATACAAGTGATCCTAGTTATTTCTGGAGTATTGATGGGGTTACTTATTTACCGGTAATAGATCCATCTAATTTGTTTGTTAGCGGTTTATCAGGAGGTACTACGACTTTATTTATTAGAGATTCTCAAAACAATCCAAATTGTCAGGGAGCTTTTAATCTTGATATAGAACCAGACGTTAATCTAGGAGCGACTTTGGTTCCACGTTTAGAATGTCCTGTATACGACTATAGTGATCCTTCAAATGTTGTAATGACTAGTGATGAGCGTTATTTTGTGGACTTTGATATCATTACTGAGTCAGAAGGATTAGGTATTATTTATACTTTAAATGGTATCAATGGTACTTCTAATCCAGCTAACAACTCTAATTTGACAGGTATCTTTGAGGTTAGTCCAGGAAGTTATGAAGGTGTTATGGAGTTTCAGGATTGTACTCAGACGGTAGGTAATATAGAGATTATTGAGTATACTCCATTGGCAATTCCAGTGGCTCAGATGACGGGTAATGCTCAGAATCCTAATGAGTATCAGATTATAGCTTCAGGCGGGCGACCATTTGAGAATGATCCATTCTACATCACTATTTTGGAAGATGGTATGAGTATCGCTGATTTAGACCCATCAGATTATACAAAATTGGAAGGAAACATTTTTACGATTCATAAGACAGGTAATTATGTAATACGAGTTTTGGATGCAGATGGATGTGAGACGATTAGTGTTGAGAGTTTGACCTATATCAATATCCGTATTCCGAATTACTTTACACCAGATAGTCCAAATAGTACAGTTGAGGAGCGTTTTTGGTACCCGAGTCAGATTTCTCCAGATCCAAATGATCCATTTTTCTTTGAGAACATGGAGGTTATAGTCTTTGATAGATACGGAAGAATGCTGGCAGAGTTTAAGGGAGATGAACAAGGATGGGATGGTCTTTGTCAAGGTAAGGAACTTCCATCGGGAGATTATTGGTTTACCATTATTCTTAATGATATTGATAATAGAGAGTTTACAGGTCACTTCACATTATATAGATAAGATAATATTAATCCAAGTGAATAATGAATTATATGGATACAACCAAGGGAAATAGAAATAGAAACGATTTAATGATCTGTAATTTTTAATATTAGATGAAGAGACATATTATAATACTATTTAGTGTATTGGCGAGCTATTCTGGTATTGGGCAGGAGTTTTTTGCACCAGTACAGAACCAATATATTGCAGACAATCCTTATTTGATATCGTCGGCATATGCTGGTATTGGTGACTGTTGGCAGGTTCGTGCTTCCGGTTTTGAGCAGTGGGTTAGTATTGAGGATTCTCCTGGGACCCAATCTTTGTCTTTAGATGGTAGGATTTCAGATCGTTCAGGAGTTGGTGCTATTTTGTTTAATGACCACAATGGATTTACCACTCAGAAGGGTATTCAGTTATCGTTTGCTCATCATTTAACATTGAGTGAGTATAACAATCAATATCTGTCCTTTGGTATCAGTTATAAGTTCACCCAGTTTGGTATTGACACATCAGACTTCAACAATGGTGATCCGGATAATCCATTTAGTCCTGGATTGGCAGATATTAGTGTTAATGATTCTAATTTTGATATAGCGATGCTATATCGTTTGGGTCGTTTCTTTTTGAGTGCCAATGCAGTAAACTTGTTACAGAAGCAGATAGATGATTTTAATCCTACAGAGCCTTCTCAGATTCAGAACTATTATATTTACTCTGGTTATACCTTTTATCATCGATTTAGTGATATTGAGGTTGAGCCTTCGGTTTTGTATCAGAATTTTGCTGGGGATGGTCGATCTACGACTGATCTTAACTTAAAGGTTCGTAAGATGCATCGAGGTGATTATTATTGGGCAGGTATTAGTTTACGTTCTTTGGTTGATCAGGATTTTAAGCCCTTATCTGTTTCACCTATGATTGGTATCAAGAAGTCTAATTTTTATGTAGCTTATGGTTATCAGGTTAATGTGAATGAGGTTTTAGAGCCTACCACTGCAGCAGGATCTCATATGATTACCTTAGGCTTTGATTTTGGATGTAGACAAAGTAAATGTGGATGTACTTACTGATAGAAGAAAAGCTTTAACCCGGATTATGCATTAGAAAATCTACTACAGCCCGAAACTGCTTCAAAATATATCACTTTGTTATGTTTCTCAAATTAACCGTAGCGGTGCTATGCTCAATTTGATAAAACATCATATTTTATTGCATTTTCGAGCTTCATAACGAAGTTCTAATGCATAATCCGGGTTTAATACGAACAAAATCAATAGATTCTTAGGTTTAATAGGGTAATTTTCAAAATAATTACCCTATTACAATCTTTTTATTGTTTATCATTTTGGAGAACTAACTCCATAACTTTAAAAGACCTTATTCTTGTTTTAGAGTAATGAAACATGTTTATAGCGGTGGTAAATTGAAAGGGTTTTAACCTTTTTTAAATATTTATCTTCAGCATTAGAATGCAACCAAAAGTTGTAGATGATTTGAGCTACTCATATGTCAACCAAGTTTTTGCTAATTTTGGAAGCGTAATTAAAGTAAAATAGATAAGGTTATCAACCAACTTTTTATGTAACAATGACTTAATCAAAAGATAATACTACAAAATTACTTTTTGGTCAAATTTGGCTTCGAAATCAGATAATATGTAAAAAAAGCGTTAATAAAAATCTGTATTTATAATATATTGCTCAATCTAGCTTCGTTATTTGAAAATTCATGAGGTTATAAATAGAATTCTGCTTCTTTTTAACACTGAGTTTGCAACACTATTTTTTACACTTAATCGAAAAAAGTTGCCTTTTTTAGAGTTTTTGGTTTACGTTGAACGTATCATAATATAAAAAGATTATATTATTTTTTAACGTTAATACCTAGTTTTATTTCCAAAAAGAAGGGAAATTTAACCCTTGTTTAAGCATTTATAAATATCTTTTGGCTGTTTACAATACTTTGATTAACAAAATTTTATGTATATTGAGAGGTATTTTAGGTTTGCAATAGCTTTGGTCAAAATTTAGCACAGAATAAAAGGTCAGAAAATTATTACAAAAAAAAGTTAAATTTTAGTTTGATATAAACATTTAATTTATAATTTTATGTCTTGGTAAAAAATATATTAACAATATTATTAACAAGCGCCCCAAATCGCAAAGTTAATATTGCATATTCACTTTAATTATAAGTGTGATATCATGGAAAAAAAACTTAACCTCATATCATTAATTGCTATAGTGACTAGCTTTCTATTTTCTTCATTGAAAGCTAATGGTCAAGATATATCTGCTCCTTTCTTCTCTATTGGTGGAGCCACGGCAACAATACTCTGTGTAAATCAAAATACTCCTAATCGTGAGGCCATGGCACAGGCTAATATTTTGTTTGCATCAGGAACAGAATTTGTTTTAGAATTGTCTGATGAAAATGGCGTGTTTTCTGATGGGGTAACTCGAGAACTAACCAGATTTACTACAAGTATAGCTATCCCGCCTGGAGGCGATATTGAATTTCCCTCTTTTCCAATTCCTACGGATTTAAGAGGAGAAAATTATAGTTTAAGAGTAAATGTACCAGCGACAAGTACATTAAGTGATGTAAGAGAAAATATTCCTATCTATTATTTTGATTTTTCTCAGGGAGTAACATTAACTGGATCAAATATAGAAGCCAATACTGTGGCATTGTGTGATGGAGAGTCCGCTACATTAACCGCTTTGCCTGGTGATTTTCCAGAATATATATGGTCTTTTAATGGTACTGTTATCTCGGGAGAATCTGGAAATACCTTGGAAAATATTAACCAAATAGGAACATATACTGTTCAGGTTAATTTTGGAAGTTGTAATCCTGCCTTTAATTTTGATACGGCTACTGTAGAGGTTATGGATTTTAACACTACTACAGTACGAATCAATGAACCATCACCGCAGAGTTTTTGTCCAAGTGATGTAAAAATATTAACGACTAGTGTATCAGATCCAGGTTTTACCTATGAGTGGTTTAAAGATGGTGTTTTGGTTCCCGAACTAGATGGTCCATCTGTTAATTTGCCACAGAGTAATTTTGCTGGTATTTATACTGTAAATGTAATTGGTACAGAAACCTGTTCTATCACCACAGATCCGGTAGAGGTTATCAATTTGGGTTCAGATATTCTGACTCAGCCGCCTCCCCAGGTGATGTTGTTACCGACCCAAACGAGTTTAACGTTGTCGATAACTACCAATGCGCCTACTTCGGGCAGTACTGTAGAATGGTTTCGAAACGGTATAAGTTTTCAAGGCGTGCTTCCGATTACAGATCCGGGAGCTTTGTCTATTGATGTAACAAACCCTGGCGTTTATAGTGCCAGTGTCTTTGCCAATGATGTGTGTATGGATACTTTGGAGGCTATAACTGAAGTTTTTGAGCCAGTAGGTTTTCGTACAGAGATTTCTACGATTTTAGATTGTGATGCTACTACCAGTACATTGGGATTAGAGACCTTATATGGTGTTACTTCTACAGGAACCGAGGTTCCTATTCTAGAGGAACAATACCCACTATTTGATTTTGAATGGTTTTTGGGTACTCAATCTACTGGAGTTACCGAGACTACACTTAGTGTTGGTTCAGATAATTTAGGCGAGGTTTATGCTTTAGAAGCTACACTTCGTGACTCAGGTATGGATACTGCACGTTCAAATGATTTGACGGTTGAGTTTTTAGGCGATACAGTTGTTATAGATTCCGATCCTGGATTTCTTTCATTTGGATCTACGGTTACTCTCAGTGTTGCACAGAGTAGTAATTATACATACGAGTGGTTTTTAGTTGTTGACGGCGATAATGAGTTGGCGGTTGATGGTGAGACTATAGTAAGTGGTCAGGGTAGTCATTCTATAGTTGTTGATACCAGAGGCGTTTATTTTGTGCGCATTACTTTACAAGACTGTATTGTAGACTCACAACCTATTACGGTTTCCGAAGAGGCGGGTAATTCAGAGATTGTTCCCAATGTAGTTACCCCCAATAATGATGGTATTAATGATAATTGGTTGTTGCCTCCTTCTTTATTTAATCAGCAGGATGTAGAGGTTACGATTTATAGTTCCCGTGGTCAGGTTGATTTTGTATCGTCTAGTTATCAGAATAATTGGCCTGCAGAGAATTCTAAGTCATCGGGTCAGGATCCGATCTATTATTTTATAATCACAAAAAATAATTCCGTAGTCAGAAAAGGTTCTATAACGGTAATGAGATAAGTTTATGGTCAGAAAATTACTTTTAATAATCGTGTGTGTATCCTTTAATCTTCTTAGAGGACAGGATGAGAAAACCACTACTTATGGTATTCTTCCCACAGATATTCCTACTCATAACCTCGTTAAATACAATCGGTTTTATTTTAACCCTACTTTTTCTTTAGTACGCGAAAACAAAAAATCTATCAACGTTTATAATAAAACACAGTGGGCTTCATTTAATGATAATCCACAAACATTTTTAATAAATTATACGGCTAATTTTGATGAGAGAATTGGGGTATCAATTGGGTTACATCAACAAAATGAAGGTATTTATAGGTATTTTGGAGGAATTGCAAACTTTGCATATAATGTTGAGATAGATAGAGATATGAATTTGACTTTTGGGATGAACCTTGGTTTTTCTCAAAGCGGAATTAAATCTAATATTGATTCTGCAACTAGTATTATATTAAATAATGGGGTCGAAGTAAGTGACCCTATTATCCTTAATTACGAAAACAGTTCTGTTTTTCAAATAACTCCTGGTGTTAATTTTAATTATAACGAATTTGATGTAGGAGTTTCTGTATCAAATCTTGTGGCTTATAACTTAACGTCTAGTGAACTACTTACAGATAATATGGCTTTTACAGGTCATGTTATGTATACAAGAAGTTTAACAAGACGTTCGGATAAAATAATTAGAGGTATTGGGTATGCAAACATGTTACCCGATACAGGGACAGAAACATCTAGTTTAAGATATGGGGGTAATGTTATTGTAGAATTACCTGCGTTGGGTTGGGCTCAGGCCGGATATAATAGTTTTTATGGTGTTTCTTTAGGAATTGGAGGAAATATTACCTCAAATGTTTCTGTAGGGTATACTTATGAAACAGGGTTTGGAGATACAAGTAATTTTGGAGCAACTCACGAAGTAGGTTTGGCTTATAATTTTGAAACTGAAAAGCCACGAAGACGAAGCAAATCAAAAACAAGCACACAAAAAGCTTATGAAGCAAGAGATTCTGAAATAAGAAGACTTAAAAAGGAAATTTTAGAACAAAATAAAGTCATAAGAGACTTACAAAATGAAAGAGGAGATTCTCAAAGTCAGGATAAAAGAGCTATGAGTGAACTCGAAAGATCTATTGCCGAAGCTAAAGAAAAA
The DNA here is from genome assembly GCF_002895435.1 of Aquimarina sediminis. GTDB lineage: Bacteria > Bacteroidota > Bacteroidia > Flavobacteriales > Flavobacteriaceae > Aquimarina > Aquimarina sediminis. The sequence continues at coordinate 342,480 of NZ_POYJ01000002.1, read as the reverse complement.
GAAGCGAAGGCTGCAAGAGAACTTGAATTACAAAGAGAAGAAGAAGTAAAACTACTCAATAAACAAGCAGAAGAAGAACGCTTGGCTGCTCAAAGAAGAATCGAAAGAGAAGAATCTGAGCAAAAAGCAGAAGAAGAACGCTTGGCAGCCCAAAGAAGAATTGAAAGAGAAGAATCTGAGCAAAAAGCAGAAGAAGAACGCTTGGCAGCCCAAAGAAGAATTGAAAGAGAAGAGGCAGAACAAAAAGCCGAAGAAGAACGTTTGGCTGCTCAAAGAAGAATCGAAAGAGAAGAATCTGAGCAAAAAGCTGAAGAAGAGCGTTTGGCTGCTCAAAGAAAAATTGAGCGAGAGGTATCAGAGCAAAAAGCACAAGAAGAACGAATTGCTGCAGAAGAAGCTGCCAGAGAAGCAGAAGCCGCAAAACAACAGCAGGTCGAAGAAGAACGTTTAGCTGCTCAAAGAGAATTGGAACGTGAGGAAGCAGAACAAAAAGCTGAAGAAGAACGTTTAGCTGCCCAAAGAGAATTAGAACGTGAAGTGGCAGAACAAAAAGCCGAAGAAGAACGTTTGGCTGCTCAAAAACAAATAGAGCGTGAAGTAGCTGAGCAAAAAGCTGAAGAAGAACGAGTAGCTTCCCAGAAGCAACTAGAAAGAGAAGTAGCTGAACAAAAAGTAGAAGAAGATCGTCTAGCTGCTCAGAAGCAATTAGAAAGGGAAGTAGCTGAACAAGAGGCAGCAGAAGCGGCACGATTAGCTGAGGAAGAGCGATTAAGACAAGAGGCAGCAGAAGCGGCACGATTAGCTGAGGAAGAGCGATTAAGACAAGAGGCAGCAGCAGAGGCAGCACGATTGGCTGAGGAAGAGCGATTAAGACAAGAGGCAGCAGCAGAGGCGGCACGATTGGCTGAGGAAGAACGATTAAAGCAAGCCGAAGCAGCAGCCGAAGCGGCACGATTGGCAGAAGCAGAAAGAATCAAGCAAGCCGAAGCAGCAGCATCAGCTAATGAAGAAGGGCTAGATGATATTAAGAAAGAGTTGGATAATAGTAGTCGAATTACTGATAAAATATTTGCTCGTAGAGATTCATTGTTAAATACTAGCTTAAATGTAGATAAGCGTGAGTTTACAAAATTATTAGAGTCTCTGGTAAATATGGATGATGACGCTGAAGAAGCTAAAAAAGATCCTGATCCAAGTAGTTCTAAGAAACTTACTGCAAGAAATAGATTTGTAAAATTTGCTGAAACAACCAGACCAGAAGCTCAGATTGCAACTAAATTTATCCCTGGATATCCAGAAGGATACTACTTGATTGGTAATGTGTTTAAAGGAGGAGCTTATGCCGATAAATTTACTGGAACATTAAAGGATCTTGGATTCAATGATGCTCAGATTATTCTTAATCCAGAAAACCAGTTTCAGTATGTAGCGATTGAGAGCTATACCGATAAGAATGAAGTGACAGAGAAATATTTAAATAATATTGATAATAGGTATTTTGGTGATATGTGGATACTACATATTGCCAAAAGTAGAGTAGAATCATATAAAAAGTTATTACAAGAAACCAGACTGATTAAAGATACAGTTAAAGACGATACTGTATTAGCTGAAAGTCTTTCTTATATCGGAGGACATAATATCGAAAATGGATACTACCTGATTACTAATATTTTTAAGAGAGAAAATTATTTTGAAAGAGGAATGGCGAAGTTACGATCTCAAGGATTGGAACCTCAATATTTCAGGAACCCCAAAGACAACTATATATACGTGTATTTAAAAAGGTTTGACAATCTTGATGAGGCTAAGCAAAGCTTGTTCTCAAACGTAAACAATTCGTATGATGGAGATCTTTATATATTGAAGATTCAATAATGTAAGAAAGACATGTGATGACCAAATACCCAAACACCCCCCGGCTTATGAAACTTAGACTGAAATCTGCTATCATTTTAGTTTTCTTAATGATAGGCATGAAACTATCGGCTCAGGTCCCCTTTAATCCTGTTCCTGGTAGTACGTTTACAATGAATGGAGAGCTTAAAATAATAGGTAACGCTATTGTAGGATTAAATCAGAGTGGTTTTACTCCAAACATGAACTATAATGGAAACGCCTCTAATAATGCTAAAACTTTTGGATATATAGATATAGATGGCGATGGTTCTACATTTAGTTCTAGTAGTGCTGATTTAATTTTAAGTACAGGTTGTGAAGAAATAAGATATGCAGGGTTATATTGGTCAGCATCATATTTTACTCAGATGCAATCAAACCCTAACTATGTTCAGTATTCAGGTCTACCTTTTCCAGATAACAGACCAGATTTTAGGACTATAAAAATTAAAAAGGATGCAGGAGCATATGTCACTATTCCTCCTTCACAAACTCAGGTAATTTATGATGGATATCGTAATACAGCCACTAATCCTAGTAATACGGCAAGAATTGATATTCCATATGTGTGTTATGCGGATGTTACGGCTTATGTACAAGGATTAGCTAGCCCTAATGGAACCTATACGGTTGCCGATATGAGAGCTTCGACAGGTTTTTCAGGATATAATGCTAACGGTATTGCAGGAGGATGGGTGTTAGTTGTTGCTTATGAAGATAATAATTTACCAGCAAGATATATTAGTACAAACAATGGGTATTTGGTAATTGCTCCAGGTAATCCACTTCAAACTTTTGGATATTCAGGTTTTCAAACCTTACCAGCACCATTACCGGTAAGAGCAAGGTATGCTATTGCTACTTTAGAGGGGGATAGACCTTTTGCAGGTGATATATTTCAGGTACAACGACCAGATACAGCTTGGCAAAACATTTTTACAACCCCGGCGAACCCTAACAATAATTTTTATGACAGTTCGGTTTCTGTCGATGGTAATTATGTAAATACAAGATTACCTTTTTCAATAAATACATTGGGGTTTGATGCAGATATTTTTGATATCCCTAATCCAGGGAATTCAGTTATAGGTAATAATCAGACTACTGCAAGTTTTAGAACAACCTCGTCTGGTGATGCGTATAGTGTATTCTTTAATTCTTTTCAAATTGAGATTATTGAACCTGAGCTTACCGTTACCAAACGTGTATTAGATATTAATGGTATTGATATTACTGGTGATCCAGTAAATTTTGCTGATCAGCTGTTTTATGAACTTACTATAGAGAACCAAGGTAATGAAGATATTACTAATGCAAGTATTCTTGATGTTCTTCCTGATAATGTAGATTTTACTCTGGGCAGTATTACAACCAGTAACCCCGGTATTGTGGCTACACCAAATGGCACTAACAGAGAAATAGATATTACAATAGTGGATCCTTTGGTTGTTCGTAACGGAGGTGTACATACTGTTCGTTTTGGAGTTAGCGTTGTAGCTACATGTGCTGATTTACGAGATGCTTGTTCTAATCAAATTAATAATGTTGCAATTTCTACCTATACGGGTGTGGATTCTGGCACGACCAAAACAGGAGAAGAAAGTATTCTTGCGCAAGATGCTTGTAGAGCTGATATTGCAGGTTCATCTAATGTATTAGTGAATGATGGTATTTGTTTTACAGAAGAACAACCAGCATTTATTTGTACAGGATCTTTAACCCTTACTGCTGGAGATGGATTTACTTCATATGAATGGGTAAATGCAAGTGCTCCAGGAGTAGTTATTGGAACGAATCGGGATTTGGTAGTAACAGTAGCAGGAACGTATATTGTTACAGAGACAGGTGCACCAGGTTGTCAGGATGCTCAACAAACTTTTGTTGTTGATGCATTTAACACGGTTGTAAACCCTGTAATTGATATTGCTAATAATTTAGGATCAAATCCAAATGTAAATGGTAATGTTCGCACATGTCCTATTACAGGAGATGAGTTACCAGAGCTCTTTTTATGTGGAGCAGGTACTACCTTAGCAATTCCTATAAGTTTTGCTGCTGGAGTTACAATTGAATGGCAACGATTAGATCCTTCTGCTTGCCCTTCTGTAACAAGAGACCCTAACTGTCCTACTCCCGTGATAGATTCAGGAGCATGTGATGGTGATTGGGTAACGGTAAGTACAGATACGAATAGTTATACGGTATCACAAGCAGGAGAATATAGAATCAATGCTACTTTTGATGCCAATTGTACGATTCCATTTTACTTCAATGTATTTCAGAATAATTTTGACCCTGATCTTGCTGTAATTCGTCAAATCATTTGTGGTACTCCAGGAACATTACGTGTGCAGAATTCATCTGCTCAATATGAATATCAACTAGAAGCACCAAGTGGAGCTACAATTGGATACCAAGTCTCTCCTGAGTTTACAGGATTGACAGAAGTAGGAACTTATACTGTAAATGTTCGTCAGACAGGAGGATTGCCTACAGCTTGTATTTTTCAAGATTCAGTTTTCTTAGACGAATTGGATGCTAATGAAACCGTTACGGTAACTTCACCAACTTGTCCAGATGATAGAGGATCTATTGCTATTACAGTTGCCGATTCACAGATTAATTATACATATACTATAAACAGTACCACTACTGCTTTTACAGATTCTGAAGGACCAGTAACAGTTCCGAATCATACGTTTACAGGACTTGTTCCTGATACTTATGAGGTTCAGGTTTTATCTGCAGACGGTAGCTGTTCTGAGACTTTTACAAGAGTAGTTGCTCCTGCAGCACCATTTTCGGCTACAGTAGTATTACTCGAGGATTTACATTGTAATCCTGGATATCAACCAGATCCAAATTTGAACGATCCATTACATCCGGATTATGATCCTGCAGCATTGCCATTTGATCCGGATGAATTTATTGCGATTTATGAGGTTACTGTCACAGGAGGGTCGGGTAATTTTGCGTTTAATACGCAATCAGATTTCTTAGGGACTACCCTAGTTCCTTTGACAGCGACTACTTATCAGTTTAGAGCTACAGTTGCTGGTAATTATCCGGTTTATATTAATGATTTAGATAATACTTGTACAATTTTTGCAGGAAGTGTAGATGTAAGCCCTTATGAGCAACTTGTTGCCACGGCTACACCTACAGACCCGGTATGTCCAACAGGTTTAGGTTCTATTCTGGTAAATATTACTGCAGGAGAAGGTCCTTTCACCTATATTTTGGATCAAGGAACTGCGACAGAAGTAAGTATAGGCCCAACAGTTAGTACCTCAGAGACATTTAATAGTGTTGATCCGAGTGTTTCTCATGTTGTTACAGTAGAGGATCAATTTGGATGTGACTTGGTACTGCCAACTATTAATTTTACAGTTCCAGCGGCAATTACGGCTAATATTGCTATTACACAGGATTATAGTTGTGATGCTTCCGGATCGAGTACGACTCCAATTTTAGGAGAGATTACAGTTTCAGGTGCGGCAAATGGTAATGGTAGTTATGAATATAGTATTGATGGTGTTGATTATACGAATACTACAGGTGTATTTACAGGTTTAACAGATGGTACTTATACTCTGTACATTCGTGATACTAATACAGCAGCTTGTCCTGTTAACTTAGGAGATTTAACAATAGATCCTCTTCAGGAGGTTAGCGATCTTAGTTTTTCACAAACTCAGGTTCAATGCCCTGGATTGACTTCAAATGTTACAGTTACCGCTACAGGCACTAATGGTGCGAGTAGCTTTGAATATAGAATTACAGCACCAGCTGCAAGTGCTACAGCTTTTAGTACCACTACAGTCTATACATTACCAGCAGATGACACCTATACTTTTGAAGCACGTACAACTACTGATGGATGTATTTATTCAGAGACTTATACAATAGACCCTATAGACAATATTGCGGTTAGTGGTAGTATTACTGCTGAGCCTACTTGTAATGGAGATACTGATGCTTCTTTATCTTTTAATGTTACAGGAGTTGATTTATCTTCGACTACATATAGCTATGTAATAACTGGAGGTACTATTGTAGGTTCTGTTACTGGTGGTCCTATCAACACTACACCGACACCTTTAGCGGGGTTAGGTGCAGGTACTTATGATGTTGTTGTTACTGATGACACTACAAATTGTAGTGATACAGCTCAGGTTATCATTACAGATCCTGCGGTATTGAGTTTTACGACTTCGGTTACGGATTCGAATTGTGGAGTTAATTCTGGTATTATTACGGTTACCGCAGCAGGTGGGCGAGGAGGATATGAGTATGAGTTGCGTGATGCAGCTGGTACTACAGTTTTGACTGCTTTTCAGAGTAGTAATACTTTTAGTGGTTTAGCGGCTGCGACATATACAATTGCAGTACGAGATGGTAATAGTGCTGCTGCTTGTGAGGTTACGCAGCAGGAGACAGTTGGTCAACTAGCTCCACCTACAATTGCTACGGCAGTAGGAGGTGATCCATGCTATGATACTACAGATTTTGCTACACAATGGATTACTATTACGTTGGGAGTTCCCACACCAGTTGGTCCATTTACATATAGCTTAGATGGCGGTGCGCCAGAGATTGTTACCTTTTTAGGAGGAGCAGCACCAGCAAACACTTTTGAGTTACCAGATCTTACACCTGGTAATCATACAGTTACTGTGACTAATACAGTTAGTAATTGTACATCTCCTTCGATTAGTTTTACGATTAATCCAGAGCTTACCATTACGGCCAATCTTACAAAAGATTTAGATTGTGCTCCAAGTCCGGATGCTACAATTGCTTTTACAGCAAGTGGAGGTGATGGAACATATACTTATGATGTTATTAATTCGGGATCAGGCACAGTTTTCTTGGCAGGGGTTACTTCGCCTGCATCAATTAATACAGCTGGAACCTATGAAATACGTGTTACAGATGGATTGAATTGTGTTGCTACTTCAGCACCAATTGTAGTGACGGCATATGTTCCACTAGCCGCGACGGCTACACCGACAGATCCTTTATGTACAGGAGATACAGGTTCTATTTTAGTAAATGTTACTGCAGGAGATGGACCATTTACATATGTTCTTGATGGAACAACAACAATAGGACCAATAGGAGCAACTTCAACTACATTTACTAATGTAGCTGTTGGTGCCCATGTTATTACTATTACTGATGGTGATGGATGTGCTTTAGCACCTGTCTTGAATACAACTATTACTGCTCCTACACCGATTACGGCTAATATTGCTATTACACAGGATTATAGTTGTGATGCTTCCGGATCGAGTACGACTCCAATTTTAGGAGAGATTACAGTTTCAGGTGCGGCAAATGGTAATGGTAGTTATGAATATAGTATTGATGGTGTTGATTATACGAATACTACAGGTGTATTTACAGGTTTAACGGATGGTACTTATACTTTGTACATTCGAGATACTAATACAGCAGCCTGTCCTGTTAACTTGGGAGATTTAACGATAGACCCACTTCAGGAGGTTAGTGATCTTAGTTTTTCACAGACACAGGTTCAATGTCCTGGCTTGACTTCAGATGTTACTGTTACTGCTACAGGTACCAATGGTGCGAGTAGCTTTGAATATAGAATTACTGCACCGGCTGCAAGTGCTACAGCTTTTAGTGCTACAACAGTTTATACATTACCGGCAGACGACACCTATACTTTTGAAGCGCGTACGACTACTGATGGATGTATTTATTCAGAGACTTATACAATAGACCCTATAGACCCTATAGCTGTTAGTGGTAGTATTACTGCTGAGCCTACTTGTAATGGAGATACGGATGCTTCTTTATCTTTTAATGTTACAGGAGTTGATTTATCAACGACTACATATAGTTATGTAATTACTGGTGGAACAATTGTGGGTATGGTTACTGGTGGTTCGATCAATACTACACCGACTCCTTTAACAGGATTAGGAGCTGGGACGTATAACATTGTCGTTACTGATGACACTACGAATTGTAGTGATACAACTCAAGTTACCATTACAGATCCTGCGGTGTTGAGTTTTACTACTGCTGTAACGGATTCGAACTGTGGAGTTAATTCTGGTATTATTACGGTTACTGCTGCAGGAGGACGGGGCGGATATGAGTATGAGTTGCGTGATGCAGCTGGCACTACAGTTTTGACTGCTTTTCAGAGTAGTAATACATTTAGTGGTTTAGCGGCTGCGACATATACTATCGCTGTTCGAGATGGTAATAGTGCTGCTGCCTGTGAGGTTACTCAGCAGGAGACAGTTGGTCAACTAGCCCCTCCTACTATCGCTACTGCAGTAGGAGGAGATCCATGTTATGATACTACCGATTTTGCTACACAATGGATTACTATTACGTTAGGGGTTCCTACACCAGTTGGTCCATTTACTTATAGTTTGGATGGTGGTGCACCAGAGATAGTTACCTTTTTAGGAGGAGCTGCACCGGCAAACACATTTGAGATTCCGGATCTTACACCGGGTAATCATACTGTGACGGTAACTAATACGGTTAGTAATTGTACCTCTCCTTCGATTAATTTTACAATTAATCCAGAGCTTACCATTACGGCTAATCTTACCAAAGACCTAGATTGTTCAGTGAGTCCAAACGCTACGATTGCTTTTACAGCAAGTGGTGGTGATGGGACATATACTTATGATGTTATTAATTCGGGATCAGGTACAGTTTTCTTGGCAGGGGTTACTTCTCCAGCTTCGATTAACACCGCTGGAACTTATGAAATACGTGTTACAGATGGATTGAATTGTGTTGGTAACTCAGCACCAATAGTGGTATCACCTACAGTTACTCCAACAGCTACAACTACGGTTACGCCTGTTCTTTGTTTTGGAGAATCTACAGGGGTCGTAACAATTACCCCTACTGCGGGTGTTAGCCCATTTGAAGCCAGAATTTTACCGGCTGGTATTTTTACGACTAATCTTACTTTTACTGGTTTGGCTGCAGGGACATATGATTTTGAAGTTAGGGATTCAAAGGAATGTGTTGGTACGGTACAGGCTACCGTAACCGAATCACCTCAGATAGACGTTACAGCTAGCTCTATTACTAATATTGATTGTACGACTAATGTAACCGGAACAATAGTATTAAACCCTGCAACAGGAGGGTCAGCTGGAGTGACAGATTATACATACGTATTATTAAACAGTGATTTAACACAAAACACCGTAACAACAACAAATCCTATCAATTTAGCAGCTGGTTCAGGTCCTACATTTGATAATCTGGATCCGGACTCTTATTTTGTAGATGTTATAGCTTCTGATGGGTGTAGTAATAGAGTAGGGCCATTTTTAGTTACCCAACCACCTTTTGATTTAGATTTTTCGGCTACGGGTATTCCTTCGGATTGTGCTGCGGGAGCTACTTATCGAGTTACGGTAACAGGAGGAGTAGGTCCGTTTTTGATTAACGAATTTAGAGCTACAGGCTCATCAATTCCTCCATATGAACCTTTAAATGGATTGCCTTCTTCTTTGTTAAACGGATCTGGTAATGAAACGCGACATGAATTTACAGGTCTGGATTATGGAGTACCTTATGTATTTGAAATTGTAGATACTTCTTCGGGATGTAAATATTTTGAAACGGTGCCTGCTGTCGATCCTCCAGGATTTGATATTACAATAACCAATAATGATCCTGTTCATTGTTTCGGAGGCTCAGATGGGGAAATCGACTTTACTGTTGTTACCCCAGCGGGAGCTACGAATATTGCTTGGGAAATTTTTGATGCCGATACAGGAATAAGCGCTGGTATCTCTGGTACTTTAGTTGCGCCTATACTTTCGGGTACAGCTACTGGTTTGAGTGAAGGAAACTACTTTATTCGAGCTGTAGAGACAGCTGGAGCTGCGATACCTTGTACGGATGCGGCACCTTTTACGATAACTCAGCCAAGTAGTGCACTTACACTTAATTTTATAAATGCAACTGATACGAATTGTAATGATACTTTATCTACGGTTACTATGGATGCCAATGGAGGAGTTGGACCTTACAGTTTTGCTGCCGTTGCAGGAGCTGGTTCTCCGGATCCGGGAGTATATCCATTGACAGAGGTATTTACTTTGAATCCAGTTACCGATACAGCATGGACTATTTTTGTAGAGGATAGTAATAATTGTGTAGTTTCAAGAGATATTACTATCCCAGCATTTACTGCGGCACCTACTTTGGATCCTATTCCTACGTTTGTAGATGATCCTTGTACTTTTGATAATGATTATACCTTTACAGTAACAGCTTCAAGTAATGTAGCCTCTCCACCAGGTACTGGTGAGTTGACATATCAGTTGGATGCTGGGACACCTGTTGTTGGTAATGTAAGTAATACCGAGCATCAGTTTACAGTTTCGGGACCAGGTACATATACAGTTACGGTTTATGATGAGAATGGATGTCCATCGACTTCACAAAGCATTACAGTTTTCCCAGAGCTATTGGTTAGCGCTACTTTTACTGATCCTACGTGTCGAGATAATGATGCTACTATAATAGCTACGGTTAGCGGTGGTTCAGACATTACAGCTAATCCAGGTAACTTTACTTTTGATTTAGTTGATTCAGGAAGTGGTACTACGATTCCAGGAGTTACTCAAACTCCAGGACCAGGAGCAGATCAGATTACTTTTAGTAGTACTGTTGCAGGTACTGATGGTATTTTCCCAGGAGATTACCGTGTTGAGGTTATTGATAGTGGTATTAGTGCAGCTCCGGGTTGTACAGCTACCTTTGATATTACGGTTCCTACTTTCTTAGACCCAATTCCTTCAGGTACTCCTACAGATGTTTCATGTTTTGGTGGTAGTGATGGTACTATTTTAGTTAGTTTGGACGCTTCGGCAGATGATAATCCGCCATATCAATATGAGATTGTAGCAGGTCCTACAACGCGACCATTACAATCAAATCCATTATTTGAGAATTTACCAGCAGGTACATATGATATTGTAGTTACTTCGGATAAGGGCTGTTCAAATACACCTGCTATTCAGGTTACTATTGGTGGTCCTACAGCAGCAGTTGATGTTACTTTTGCACAGACTGCTTATGGTTGTGATGCATCTAATGGGGATGTTTTCCCAGTGATTACGTTGACTATTACGGGCGGTACAGCACCATATGATGTTTCTTATACAGGAGCAGCAAGTGGATCAGAGACTGATGTTACTGATGCAGATGGTGGTACGGCAGGTGTTCAGTATGAGGTTACAGCAAGTGTTTCTGGTACGTATACCTTTACTGTTACTGATGATAATAATTGTGCATTTGCTAATTTTGATGTTGTTGTTCCAGCATTCCCAATTATGACAGATCCTACAGTTGTTCGAGATACGGGAGCTGTTAATGGAGGTGTTATTTCATGTGATAATGATGAGACTGTTATTGTTTCTATTACTGGAGGTACAGGACCTTTTGATTTTGTAGATTTAAGCGGTACGGTTGCTTCACAATTGGCAGTTGTTGCTGGTACAGGTGACAATGGAGGTACTCCAGGAGTTGAGACTACTGCTACATTTTCTTTACCTAATGTTGGTTCTTATGTATTTAGAATTACTGATCAGGGTACAGGTTGTAGTATAGATACTGCACCATATGATATTGGTGCTTTTGATACAATCACAGCTACAGTAACTACAATAACAGATGTGTTGTGTGCTGGTGCGACCACTGGTGAAATTTCATTAAACATTGGTAATTACACTGGTGCTTATAATTATATTGTAACTAATACAGGTACAGGAGCAGTTGTTGTTCCGAGTACTTTAGGAAATACAACCACGAATCCATTATTGATCACAGGGTTACCAGGAGGTACTTTGCAGGTTTCTGTAGAGGCTTTGGATACTCCATTTTGTGATGAGGTATCTAATACGACTACTATCGATCAGCCAGCAGCGTTAACGTTAGATTTATTAAGCGCTACGATACCTGATTGTAATAATGCATTATCAACGGTTACTATGGATGCCAATGGAGGCGTTGGACCTTATAGTTTTGCTGCTGTTGCAGGAACTGCTCCACAGCCAGACCCAGGAGTATATCCTTTGACCGAAGTCTTTACTTTGGATCCTGCTACCAGCACGACATGGGTTATTTTTGTAGAGGACAGTAATAACTGTGTTATTTCCAGAGAGATTACTATCCCTGGTGTAACACCTCCACCGGTTTTAAACCCTATTCCTGCTTTTGTAGATGATCCATGTACATTTGATAATGATTATACTTTTACGGTAACAGCTTCAAGTAATGTAGCATCTCCACCAGGTACAGGTGAGCTGACATATCAGTTAGACGCTGGGACACCTGTTGTTGGTAATGTAAGTAATACCGAGCATCAGTTTACAGTTTCGGGACCAGGTACTTATACGGTTACGGTCTATGATGAGAATGGATGTCCATCGACTTCACAAAGCATTACAGTTTTCCCAGAGCTATTGGTTAGCGCTACTTTTACTGATCCTACGTGTCGAGATAATGATGCTACTATAATAGCTACGGTTAGCGGTGGTTCAGACATTACAGCTAATCCAGGTAACTTTACTTTTGATTTAGTTGATTCAGGAAGTGGTACTACGATTCCAGGAGTTACTCAAACTCCAGGACCAGGAGCAGATCAGATTACTTTTAGTAGTACTGTTGCAGGTACTGATGGTATTTTCCCAGGAGATTACCGTGTTGAGGTTATTGATAGTGGTATTAGTGCAGCTCCGGGTTGTACAGCTACCTTTGATATTACGGTTCCTACTTTCTTAGACCCAATTCCTTCAGGTACTCCTACAGATGTTTCATGTTTTGGTGGTAGTGATGGTACTATTTTAGTTAGTTTGGACGCTTCGGCAGATGATAATCCGCCATATCAATATGAGATTGTAGCAGGTCCTACAACGCGACCATTACAATCAAATCCATTATTTGAGAATTTACCAGCAGGTACATATGATATTGTAGTTACTTCGGATAAGGGCTGTTCAAATACACCTGCTATTCAGGTTACTATTGGTGGTCCTACAGCAGCAGTTGATGTTACTTTTGCACAGACTGCTTATGGTTGTGATGCATCTAATGGGGATGTTTTCCCAGTGATTACGTTGACTATTACGGGCGGTACAGCACCATATGATGTTTCTTATACAGGAGCAGCAAGTGGATCAGAGACTGATGTTACTGATGCAGATGGTGGTACGGCAGGTGTTCAGTATGAGGTTACAGCAAGTGTTTCTGGTACGTATACCTTTACTGTTACTGATGATAATAATTGTGCATTTGCTAATTTTGATGTTGTTGTTCCAGCATTCCCAATTATGACAGATCCTACAGTTGTTCGAGATACGGGAGCTGTTAATGGAGGTGTTATTTCATGTGATAATGATGAGACTGTTATTGTTTCTATTACTGGAGGTACAGGACCTTTTGATTTTGTAGATTTAAGCGGTACGGTTGCTTCACAATTGGCAGTTGTTGCTGGTACAGGTGACAATGGAGGTACTCCAGGAGTTGAGACTACTGCTACATTTTCTTTACCTAATGTTGGTTCTTATGTATTTAGAATTACTGATCAGGGTACAGGTTGTAGTATAGATACTGCACCATATGATATTGGTGCTTTTGATACAATCACAGCAGAATTAACAACGACTACACACCTTGCCTGTTCAACAGATACGAATGGAGAGATTTCATTAAACATTGGTAATTATACTGGTGCTTATAATTATATTGTAACTAATACAGGTACAGGAGCAGTTGTTGTTCCGAGTACTTTAGGAAATACGACTACCAATCCATTATTAATAGGAAGCTTACCAGGCGGTACTTATCAGGTTTCTGTAGAGGCTTTAGATACTCCATTTTGTGATGAGGTATCGAATACCACTACTATTAATCAACCAGCGCCGATAATTCTTTCTGCTAATCAGTTACAAGATGAGACTTGTACTCCTGGTGATGATGCTACAGTAGAGGCAATTGCTTCAGGAGGTACCGGTGCCTTAGAATATCAATTAGAAGATTCAGTTGGAGGTGTTCTCGTTATTTATGGTAGCGATCCACGCTTTGGAGGATTTGGATTAGATGGTGGTGTTGCACCAGCAGGTATTGATTATGTTATTCGAGTTCGTGATGCTAATAATTGTGAGCAGACCACTACTATAAACATTCAACCTCCGACACCATTAGGACTAAACCCAATTGCGCCGACAACTTTAAGTTGTGCAGATAGTGAGGATGGTATTATCACCGCTACCGCTACTGGAGGTCAGGGTCCAGGTACATATTTCTTTATGTTAACCTTCCCTGATGGTTCTCAATCAGCTGCCGTTTCTAGTGCTACGGATACATTCCAGTGGACAGATTTGAAGCCAGGCAACTATATTGTTACTGTTTCGGATAACTTAGCATGCGAGGCTATTCAAAACCCTGTTGTTATTGATGCTCCACCAGCTGTTACGATAGATGTTACTCCAACGGGTATTAGTTGTTTGACAGCAAATCCTAACAATATTTTGGTTACTGCAGGAGGTGGTATCCCAGGTTATGAGTATGGATCTAGTCTAAACGGTGGTGCTATTGTATGGCAAGCAGGAGATACATTTATTAACTTACCATCTGGGGATTATGATTTTTATGTGCGTGATAGTAACTTATGTGAGTCACCAGCTTCTACTCGTATTCAGGTTCGGGATCCAGATCCATTTGTAGTTACCCTAGACTCTAGCAATTTTAATATTGTTTGTTTCAGTGAGCCAACAGGTTCAGTGGATGCAGTTGCTACAGGAGGTTTAGGTGGTTATATGTATAGTATTGCCGGAGTTGATTACCTAGGTGCTGCAGTTGCAGTGGGTCCTCAAAGTTCTAGTTTCTTTGGAGATTTATTAGCAGGTACTTATACTTATACTGTTACTAGTGGAGATTGTGTTGATAATGTAACTCCTTTTAGTATTGTTCAACCACCAGAATTTATTATTGAGGCATTTGAGACTCCTATTTCATGTAATGGAGAAACAGATGGTACGATACGAGTAACTGCAACAGGAGGTACTGCACCTTATTTCTATTCTTTATACAATAGTGCTGGTGATGCTGTATTTACTTTTATAGAGGATGATTCAGATAATACTTTGGGTGAGCATACTTTTACAGATCTACCAGCCGATACATATCGAGTAGAGGTTGAGGATAATAATGGGTGTCCACGAGAAGTTCTAGACATTTTAATTATAGAGCCAGCTCCTATTTTGGCTACGGTTATCGCTACTACTCCTGAGGATTGTGCGGGTGATATGAATGGTACAGCAACTGTATCTATTACAGGAGGTTTACCACCAGCTAATCCAAGTGACCCTAGTTATTTCTGGAGTATTGATGGGGTAACGTATTTACCGGTAACAGATCCGTCTAATTTGTTTGTTAGCAATTTACCAGGAGGCACTACTACTTTGTTTATTAGAGATTCTCAGAACAATCCAAATTGTCAGGGTGCCTTTAATCTTGATATTGAGCCAGGAGTTAACCTAGGAGCTACTTTGGTTCCACGATTAGAATGTCCTGTTTATGATTATAGCGATCCATCAAATGTTGTTATGACCAGTGAGGAGCGCTATTTTGTAGACTTTGATATCATTGCTGAGTCCGAAGGTTTGGGTATTATTTATACTTTGAATGGTATTAATGGCACTTCTAATCCAGCTAACAACTCTAACTTGACAGGTATCTTTGAGGTTAGTCCAGGAAGTTATGAAGGTGTTATGGAGTTCCAGGGATGTAGTCAAACGATAGGTACTATTGATATAAATGACTATACTCCATTAGCAATTCCTGTAGCTCAGATGACGGGTAATGCACAGGATCCTAATGAGTATCAGATTATAGCTTCGGGCGGGCGACCCTTTGAGAATGATCCATTCTATGCATTCTACTTTACTATGTTGGAAGACGGTATGAGTATTGCTGATTTAGAGCAATCAGATTATACGGAGTTAGAAGGCAACACCTTTACGATTCGTGAGACTGCAGATTATGTTATCCGAGTTGTTGATGCTGATGGATGTGAGGTTATTAGTGTTCAGAATTTGACCTATATCAACATTCGTATTCCAAATTACTTTACACCAGATAGTCCCAATAGTACAGTTGAGGAGCGTTTTTGGTATCCTCGTCAGATTTCACCAGATCCTAATGATCCTTTCTTCTTTGAGAACATGGAGGTTATAGTCTTTGACAGATATGGTAGGATGTTGGCAGAGTTTAAAGGAGATGAACAGGGATGGGACGGTCTTTACCAAGGCAAGCAACTTCCATCAGGAGATTATTGGTTTACCATTATTCTTAATGATGTCGATAATAGAGAGTTTACAGGTCACTTTACATTATATAGATAATATTTATCAATCTAAGTGAGTTATAAACTATATGGATAAAACTAAGAGATATAGAAAGAGAAACGATTTAATGATCCGTAATTTTTAATATGAAGAGATATATTGTAATAGTATTAAGTTTATTTGTGAGTTATTTTGGTAATTCGCAGGAGTTTTTCGCCCCTGTTCAAAACCAATATATTGCAGATAATCCTTATTTGATATCATCGGCTTATGCTGGTATTGGTGACTGCTGGCAGGTTCGGGCTTCCGGTTTTGAGCAGTGGGTTAGTATTGAAGATTCTCCTGGGACTCAGTCTTTGTCTTTGGATGGTAGGATTTCAGATCGTTCAGGAGTTGGCGCAATTTTGTTTAATGACCAGAATGGCTTTACGACTCAGAAGGGTATTCAGTTATCCTTTGCTCATCATTTGACTTTAAGTGAATATAACAATCAATATTTATCCTTTGGTATCAGTTATAAGTTCACTCAGTTTGGTATTGACACATCAGACTTCAACAATGGTGATCCTGACAATCCATTTAATCCAGGCTTGGCAGATATTAGTGTTAATGATTCTAATTTTGATATTTCTATGTTATATCGATTGGGACGTTTCTTTTTGAGTGCCAATGCAGTAAACTTGTTACAGAAGCAGATAGATGATTTTAATCCTACAGAGCCTTCTCAGATTCAGAATTATTATATTTATTCAGGTTATACCTTTTATCATCGATTTAGTGATATTGAGGTTGAGCCTTCGGTTTTGTATCAGAATTTTGCTGGGGATGGTCGATCTACGACTGATCTTAACTTAAAGGTTCGTAAGATGCATCGAGGTGATTATTATTGGGCAGGTATTAGTTTACGTTCTTTGGTTGATCAGGATTTTAAGCCCTTATCTGTTTCACCTATGATTGGTATCAAGAAGTCTAATTTTTATGTAGCTTATGGTTATCAGGTTAATGTGAATGAGGTTTTAGAACCTACCACAGCAGCAGGATCTCATATGATTACCTTAGGCTTTGATTTTGGATGTAGACAAAGTAAATGTGGATGTACTTATTAATAAAAGAATATATATTATAACAAAAGAGCACCAATGGGTGCTCTTTTATATTTTAAAGTTTTTTTACAAAGAAACTACATACAAACCAAAAATCGCTACTATAAAGTAACAGGTAATCGTTAATGCTCCTTGATAATCTTTTGCCACTCTTTGCCCAAAAAGAAGCATTAATAGTGTTATACATGCTAAAAACATGGCCAAAACAGCATACCAGGTATGGTTATCTAGGATAAGATAATATATTCCCATAACACAACATATCGCAGTAACGATTTCAACAATCAAAATAATTGACAATAGAAGGGGAACCATATTTCCCATAAAAGTTGATGCAAAATGCTCTTTTAACCAGCCGAGATTTCCTTTCCAATCTACTACTTTATCAATACCAGATTGTAAGAAAGTAATTAAAAGAAACAGTAAAATGGTTATTGGAACTATATTATTTATAAAATTATCCATATGTAAAAGGTTTAGTGAGTACTATTAATTTTCTTTTTTATGTAGTAATCGAGTTAGTTTTATGGAAAGATCCGTAAGAATGATTTTAGAATTTCCATTTCGTTCTATATGATATGTAGCATCCTGAATTTCATTACAGATATCCATAATATTTGCTCCATGAACAAACGGAGCAAATTTTTCTAATTTAAAGCCATTTGTTTTGGGCTCTAAAAACACCAGTTTTTCTGCCCCATAATTAAGCAGCATTGCTTGTCTGAAAAAATCCAAGCAATATTTTAGAAATTTCTTTTGTGTTTCCCTTCCAGTTCCAGCGATAGACTCGCTCCAGGTAATTAGGTCATTTACAGCAGATTTATTTCCTTTGGCTTTAAAAGCTGTACGAACCCATTGTATAAACCAATCTTCAAATTGATCATCACCACCGTCGTGATGCAATAGGTGTAAAGCTTTACTATAGTCACCATTAGCCTGATGGGCAATCTTTAAAGCTTCACTGTCGGGAACATTTTCTTTTTCTTGAAGTGCCTCTTTTATAACCTTTTCTCCTAATGGAGGAAAATGTAATACCTGGCATCTAGATCTAATAGTTTGAATCAGTTGTTCCTCATCTTCGGTGATCAGAATAAATATTGTTTTTGCAGGAGGCTCTTCAATTAATTTGAGAAGCTTATTAGAAGCGGCAATATTCATTTTATTTGCCATCCAAATTAGCATTACTTTATAGCCTCCTTCATAGCTTTTCAGCGAAAGCTTTTTTACAATTTCTAATGCTTCATCTACTCCGATTTGACCTTGTTTGTTTTCAATACCCAAAGAAAGGTACCAATCAAAGATACTTCCGTAAGGGTTTTCTTTTACAAAACTTCTCCATTCTTCAGCAAATTGATCTGATGTAGGATGTTTTTTTACCTTATCATTTGTAGCTACAGGGTATACAAAATGCAAATCTGGATGTGCCAGATGATCAAATTTAATGTTGCATGCCTGATTTCCCCCTTCGTTTTCTGCATTTTGATTTTGACATAAAATATATTGAGCATATGCAATTGCCATGGGGAGTGTTCCACTACCATTTGGACCTACAAAAAGTTGAGCATGAGGTATTCTTTTGCGATCTGAACTTGTAGTCAAATAGCTCTTGATGTGTTTTAAGCCTAGAATCTGTGAAAATAGCATAGGCAAATATAAAAAGAAGTATGATGTTGGTTGTATGATTTGAGAATTTATAATACTAAAAGAAACATTTAGTAATAGGGTTTCGATTATAGAAGATTTGTAAAAAATAAAAGAGAATAGTAAGCAAAAAAGAAGAATATGTAATATGATTTTTTTATTTAATATGGGATTTTGCTAAAAATTCGATAAAAGTGAAAGATTCCCTTTAATTTAAAGCATTTTTTCTACGAGATTTAAGTGTTTTTAATGAAATAGAATTATTTTCGTTTGCAGAAAAACCAATTCAAAAAGATGAAGACAGTTAACGATTTTAATTTTGAAGATAAAAAAGCATTAATTAGAGTAGACTTTAATGTGCCCCTGAATGAGAATTTTGAAGTAACAGATGATACTAGAATACAGGCAGCTAAACCTACTATTATTAAAGTTTTGGAAGATGGAGGAAGCGCAGTATTAATGTCTCATTTGGGTAGACCAAAAGGAGTACAGGATGAATTTTCGTTAAGGCACATTGTAGAAAAAGTTGCAGATGTTCTTGGTGTACAAGTGAAGTATGTAGCAAATTGTGTTGGTCAGGAAGCAGAAGACGCCGTTGCAGCAATGAATTCTGGAGAGGTCTTATTATTAGAAAATTTGAGATTTCATCCAAACGAAACAAATGGAGATGTTGGTTTTGCAGAGCAATTATCAAAATTGGGAGATATTTATGTCAATGATGCCTTTGGTACAGCTCATAGAGCTCATGCTTCTACAACTATAGTCGCTCAGTTTTTCCCTGAAAATAAATGCTTTGGTAGTTTACTAGCAAAAGAAATTGAAAGCATTGATAAAGTTTTAAAAAGTGGAGAGAAACCTATTACGGCTGTTCTAGGAGGATCTAAAGTGTCTTCAAAAATTACTATAATTGAAAACATTCTGGATAAAGTAGATCATTTGATTATAGGAGGAGGAATGACATACACTTTTATCAAGGCTCAAGGAGGGCAAATAGGAAGCTCTATTTGTGAAGACGATAAGCAAGAGTTAGCATTAGAGATTTTGAAAAAAGCAAAAGAAAAAGGAGTGCAGATTCATCTGCCTGTAGATGTACTTGGAGCAGATGCTTTTGATAATAATGCAAATACCAATGTGGTAGCTGTAAATAGCATCCCAGAGGGATGGCAAGGACTCGATGCAGGACCAGAAACAATGAAGAATTTTCATAAAGTGATTCTAGAATCAAAAACTATTTTATGGAATGGACCTTTAGGAGTTTTCGAAATGGAAAACTTTGCTAAGGGAACTATAGCCTTAGGTAATTCTATAGCAGAATCTACAGAAAAAGGAGCTTTTTCTCTTGTTGGAGGAGGAGATTCTGTAGCGGCCGTAAAACAGTTTGGTTTTGGAAATAAAGTAAGTTATGTCTCTACAGGAGGAGGAGCCATGTTAGAAAGTCTGGAAGGAAAAACATTACCAGGAATTGCTGCAATAGAAGCATAACATAAAATGCAACCATATTTTGTAAGAAAATACGTATTTTTTGAAAAAATTAAGAGAAACCAGTCATTTTAACTGGTTTTTTTATGTTTTTAACGCCTTGATTTTTTGTAGTTTAGAAAAAAAAAACGATTTTCGCTCATATATTGTTGATAACATGTTAAAAACAATACACACAACCTTCAAAAATTTATTGAACTAAAATAAACTTATTTATAAGATGAATACCTATCGCATATCATTTCTTTTTTTTCTATTAGTTTCGTTTTCAGTAATGGGACAGGAATCTTCATCAAAAGAACAATCGGATTCTGAGAACTCTAAGGAAATTAAACTAGACAAAGACCTAGAGATAAAAAAGGAAACTATTCATGTGGTAGATACTACAAAGATCATTAAAACGATTGGTGAACTGCAAACAACTACCTTAACATCTACAAGTGTAAAAGATAGTATAATATATACAGCCACAGATCACCCCAAACTGTCTCAATTGGACTCTATTTGGAAACAAGAGTTATATAATTCTAGTCTTTTTGATACAATCTATAAATCAGTAACAGAGTTAGAATACGAACCAGTAGAGTATGTTGATCTTCCTACCGATACTTTAAAAGCTAGATTGAAAGAACTCGATGCCAGAACTCCGTTTAATGTAGAATACAATCCCGCATTAGAAAGTGTCATCAAAAGGTATTTAAAACATCGCCATAAACATTTAGAACGCTTGATGTCTCTAAGTGAGTTTTATTTTCCGCTTTTTGAACAAGAATTAGATAATCAAAACATTCCTTTGGAAATAAAGTACTTAGCCATTGTAGAATCTGCTCTAAAACCTAGGGCAAAATCCAGAGTTGGAGCAACAGGATTATGGCAATTTATGTTTGGTACAGGAAAAATGTTTGGTTTAGAAGTAAGCTCATATGTAGATGAGCGTATGGATCCAATTATGGCTACCAAAGCAGCATGTAAATATTTGGCTAATTTATATAAAGTATTTGGCGACTGGGATCTCGCTTTGGCATCATATAATTCTGGTCCTGGAAATGTTACCAAAGCTATTCGTAGAAGTGGAGGATATACAAACTATTGGAATATTAGACATAATCTTCCAAGAGAAACTGCCGGGTATCTACCTGCGTTTTTAGCCAACCTATATATTTTTGAATATGCCGATAAGCATGGTTTTAAACCTAAAAAACCTGAAATTGCTTATTTTGAAACAGACACCATACGAGTTAAGCAGATGATCTCTTTGGATCAGGTATCAGAATATATGAACATTGACATAGAAGAATTACAATTTTTAAACCCTTCTTATAAATTGGATATCATTCCATATATTAAAGATGAAGATTATGTATTAAGACTCCCTTTGGATAAAATAGGTCCTTTTGTTGCCAATGAAGATAAAATATATTCATTAGCAAAAGCAGAGCTTGATAAGAGAGAAAAACCATTGCCAAAATACTTTGAAGCTAATGACAGAGTTAGATATAGAGTTCGTAGTGGTGATTATTTGGGTAAAATTGCTAGAAAATATGGTGTTAGAGTAAGTCAAATAAAAAAATGGAATAGGTTACGAAGTAATAACCTTAAAATTGGTCAACGCCTTACTATTTATCCTCGAAAACCTGTTGTAGATAGAGCTCAGAAGACTACTAAAACGGTTTCAAAAACAGTTGCTTCTAGTGGTGGTTCAGGGTTATATACTGTTAAAACTGGGGATACATTGTGGAGTATTTCACAAAAATTTAAAGGAGTATCTGTAGAAAACCTTAAAAATTGGAACGATATTCGCGGTAGTGGTATAAAACCAGGTATGAAATTAAAACTTTCTAAATCATAACCGCTATTATCATCATCTTATGAAAAAACTATCGCTTGTAATTCTTTGTCTGTTTTGTATTGTTAGCTGCACAGAAACTAAAAAAGATAAAACAAAAAAAACACAGGGAGCCATGGCTCATTCTGTAGGAAAAATAAACGAACTTTCTGTTGTTGTGGATAATAAATTATGGAAAAGCAAGGTGGGTGATACTATTCGCAAGTATTTTGGAGCCGAAGTACCTGGACTACCTCAGGAAGAACCTTTGTTTTCTATGAGGCAAATCCCTATCACGGCATTTTCTGGATTGGCCAGAAAGAATCGTACATTTCTTTGGATCAAAAAAGTTAAAGAAGAAAAGAGTGGTTATGGAAAGCTGACCAATAAATTTGCCACCCCGCAGACAGGAGTTGTAATTACAGGAGCTACGGATGATGAAATTATTGCTTTGATTAGGAAAAATTATGAAACAATCGTTTCAGAGTATAAAATCATAGAAACAAAAGAAAAACAGAGGCGAATAAGAAAATCTCTTGAAAAAATTCCGCAGATAAAAGAACAATTTGGCGTTACAGTAGATATTCCTTCGGCTTATAGAATTGCTATTGAAGAAGATAAGTTTTTCTGGATACGAAAAGATATCCCACATGGTAGTATGAACCTAATGATTTATGAACTTCCTTTAGGAATTGTAACCAAAGATTCTAATACTGTTTCTAGTATTATAAAAATGAGAGACTCTATAGGAACGGTTAAGATTCCTACTCCAGAAGTTGGTCATTTTATTACAGAAGAAGCCTATGCTCCATATCTGTATGAAACCAAACTGGATGGGAGATTTACTTTTGAAACTAAAGGAACATGGGAGATCAAGGATCGTTTTATGGCAGGTCCTTTTGTTAATTACGTGATAGAAGATATAACGAATAATAGATTAATGGTATTAGAAGGCTTTGTATTTGCTCCTTCGACAAACAAAAGAGATAATATGTTTGAGTTAGAAGCTATTATTAAGTCAATAAAGTTTGAATAATGCCTTTTTGTGGTAATTCATTTTAAGGTAAAAGTTATACTTTTTTAAAAATTGTAGAAAACTTTCTCTTTCTCATAAAATAATGTCTTCTATTTGGCATTATATTTATCGATTCTAAAAATTGATTTTTATGAGTATCGTTTCTTTTATAGCGAAGCAAGTTCCTGTTTCAGAAAAACAAATTGCTAAAACCATTTCATTGTTAGATGAAGGTGCTACTATCCCTTTTATATCGAGATATCGTAAAGAGATGACAGGTGATCTTGATGAGGTTGCAATTGGCGAAATAGTAAAGCATAAAACTGCTTTTGAAGTATTGCAAAAGAGAAAGGAAAGCGTGTTGGCTTCGATCAAAGAACAAGAAGCACTAACTCAAGAGTTAGAAAAAAGAATTTTGTCTGCAGATACGCTTACCCAGGTTGAAGATTTGTATTTACCGTATAAGAAAAAAAGAAAAACCAAAGCTACAGTTGCCAAAGAACAAGGATTAGAACCTCTGGCTAATATTATTATGCAACAACGAGAAGAAGAGATTCTTTTTGTCGCTTCTCAATACCTAAATGATACCGTTACCACCGAGGAATTGGCTTTGCAGGGAGCAAGAGACATCATTGCAGAATGGATTAATGAGGATGAAAAAATTAGAAATAGGCTAAGAAGGCTCTACCAGCGTAAAGCCACAATCGCGTCTACAGTTATTAAAACCAAAAAAGAAGAAGAAGAGGCTCAGAAATATCAACAATATTTTGATTGGGAAGAACCACTTCACAAATGTCCGTCACATAGATTATTGGCTATTTTGAGGGCAGAAAATGAAAAAATCGTAAGAGTAAAAATTGCAGTACCAGAAAATGATGCATTAGATATTATAGATGATGTAATGATCAAAACAAATGTAGAAGCATGTACTGATCACATGTTTTTGGCGATATCAGATGCTTATAAACGATTGTTAACACCTGCAATTTCTACCGAAGTACTCAAGCAATCTAAAGAAAAAGCAGATGATAAGGCTATAAATGTATTTGCCCAAAACCTAAAACAATTACTACTGGCTTCTCCATTAGGACAAAAGAATATTTTGGCTTTGGATCCTGGTTTTAAATCAGGGTGTAAATTGGTATGCCTTGATAAACAAGGAGATTTGCTGCACAATGAGAATATTTATCCTCATCCTCCTCAACGTGAAACTACCAATGCGATCAAAAAAATAAAATCTCTTGTCAATGCATATAAGATTGAAGCTATTGCAATAGGAAATGGAACTGCAGCACGAGAAACAGAAGCTTTTGTTAAGAAAATACCATTTGATCAAACCATACAAGTATTCATGGTAAATGAGAGTGGAGCTTCTGTGTATTCAGCTTCCAAAATAGCAAGAGCAGAATTTCCGACATATGATGTAACTGTACGAGGAGCAGTATCTATTGGAAGAAGATTAGCAGATCCTCTGGCAGAACTCGTAAAAATCGATCCAAAAGCTATTGGAGTTGGGCAATATCAGCATGATGTAGACCAAACTAAACTCAAAAATGAGTTAGATACCGTAGTGATGAGTTGTGTGAATAGCGTGGGGATCAATGTAAATACTGCTAGTGTTCCGTTATTAAGTTATGTTTCAGGAATTGGAGAAAAACTAGCAGAAAACATTGTAGCTTACAGATCAGAAAATGGAGCGCTAGAATCTAGAGAACAACTCAAAAAAGTACCAAGACTTGGGGGGAAAGCCTACGAACAAGCAGCAGCTTTTTTAAGAATTACGAGCCCTAAAAACCCACTTGATAATTCTGCTGTACACCCAGAAAGGTATAAGTTAGTTTCAAAAATGGCTAAGGATGCGGGTGTTCCCATTAGTGAACTAATAGGTAACCGAGAGGCGATAACAAAAATTAAACTACAAAACTACATCACCGATGAAGTAGGACTCCCTACATTGACAGATATTGTAAAAGAACTCGAAAAACCAGGTGTTGACCCTAGAAAAAAGGTAATGGTTTTTGAGTTCGATCCTAATGTAAAAACCATAGCAGATATAAAAGCAGGTATGAAATTGCCTGGGATTGTAAATAATATTACAAATTTTGGGTGTTTTGTTGATATAGGAATTAAAGAGAGTGGCTTAATTCATATTTCTAAGCTAGCCAACGAATTTATTAGTGATGTAAATGCTGTGGTACAATTACATCAACATCTTATGGTTACTGTATTAGAAGTAGACATGAGTAGAAAAAGGATTCAGTTGTCACTTGTAGATTAATATCCTTATACCAGTCCAATAGAAAATAGAAACAAAAAGCCCAACTAGTTATAGTCGGGCTTTATATATAAATGTTTTAGAAAACTATTTTTTCTCATCAATCTTAGGATCTTCTTCTTCTTTTGAAGCATCCTTAAATTCTTTTATACCGCTACCTAGACCTCTCATTAATTCAGGAATTTTCTTTCCTCCAAATAAAAGTAATACAATTGCCACAATTAAGGCGATTTGCCATGGGCCTATCATTCCTAAAAAAATACTGGATAACATCATGATCTTAATAATTAGAATACAAAGTTAGCAAGAAATGATTAAACCTACACAATTAATACCATCTTTAACGATATAGTAAGACTATATTTTAATCATTTAAGACTCAAGATATCCTCCAAAAGAGTAAAACAAACTTTCAAAATATATATTTTTGATATTAAAAAACACTTTTTATATCAATTTTAGCAAACTAAACAGACGATTAAGCATGAATAAACGTTGTGTTTAGATATTGGTAGATTATGTATATTTGCGATTAATGATACCGATTTGATAACATTCTTTTATAGAATACCTATTTAATGACAAAAAAGAATAAAGAACAAAAGAAGATTGCCAGAAAGCTACTTTATAAGTATCGCTTGGTAATCCTTAATGAAGATACTTTTGAAGAGAGGATATCGTTTAAATTAAACAGATTAAATGTCTTTGTTATGCTAACTATTACCTCAATAGTTCTGATAGCAGGTACAACATTTTTGATCGCATTCACCCCATTAAGAGAATATATCCCTGGATATTCTTCTACCTCATTAAATCTAAGAGCTACCAGATTAGCTACTACAACGGATTCTTTGGCATCTGTAATTAAAGTAAATAAAGAATATTATAAGTCAATAAAAAAAGTGCTTACTGGTGATGTAAAAACAGTAGAATTTGATATTGACTCTGCTATACAATCTCAAAAATTAAACCCTGAAGAAGTTGATCTAAAGCCTTCAGAACAGGATATTCAGCTTAGAGAGGAAGTGTCCAAAGAAGATAAATACAGTTTATTTGAAAGCGAAAAATCTAATTCTGATTTTTCATTATTTCCTCCGGTAAAAGGTAATATTACCTCTAGATACAATATAAATGAAAAACATTATGGTATTGATGTAGCTGTTCCTAAGGATACTCCTGTTAAAGCTGCATCTTCAGGTACCGTAATTTTTTCTGAATGGACTGCAGAAACAGGTCATGTTATCATACTCAAGCATAATAATAACTTACTCACAGTTTATAAACACAATGCCTCTCTGACCAAACAGCAAGGTGAGCAGGTTAGAGCAGGAGAAGTGATTGCGACAGCTGGTTCTACTGGAGAATTGTCAACAGGACCTCACTTACATTTTGAATTATGGAGAGATGGATACCCAACGGATCCATCAAACTTTATAGATTTTGAACAATAATTATTTATGTCTTTAAAAGCACTAGGAGCTAAAGTCTTTGCCAAGCGTATTCGAAAAAAAATTAATAAATGGGCATCTGATCCGGTAAAAACTCAGGAACAGGTTTTTGCTACCCTTATAGAAACAGCAAAAAACACCTCCTTTGGGATTGATCATGGTTTTAATAGTATTAAAACCCATTCAGATTTCACAAAAAAGGTCCCTATCAGAGATTATGAAGAGCTAAAACCATATGTAAATCGAGTAGTAGATGGGGAGAAAGATATCCTTTGGCCAGGAAAACCATTATATTTTGCAAAGACATCAGGAACTACGAGTGGAGCAAAATATATTCCTTTAACCAAGGAGTCTATGCCTACCCATATTAGAGCAGCTCGTAATGCTATTTTGTGCTATATTGAAGAAACAGGAAAATCCAATTTTGTTGATGGTAAAATGATATTTCTTCAAGGAAGCCCAGAAATGAATGAGAAAAACGGAATAATGCTAGGTAGGCTTTCTGGTATAGTAGCACATTATGTTCCTAAGTATCTTCAAAAGAATAGAATGCCTAGTTGGGAAACGAATTGTATTGAAGATTGGGAAGAAAAAGTTGATGCAATTGTCGAGGAAACAATAAATCAAAATATGAGTGTGATTAGTGGTATTCCACCATGGGTTCAGATGTATTTTGAAAAATTGCAGCAGCGATCACAAAAAACAATAGGAGAACTTTTTAAAGGATTTGAGTTATTTATATATGGCGGTGTTAATTTTGAACCCTATAAAAATACTTTTGAGAAGCTAATAGGAAGAAAAGTTGATAGTATAGAATTGTACCCAGCTTCTGAAGGTTTTTTTGCGTTTCAGGATAGCCAGAATGAGAAAGGGATGCTGTTACAACTAGATTCTGGGATGTTTTATGAATTTGTTAAAGCCGATGAATTTTTTGAAAAAGACTCAAAGAGATTAACTATTGGTCAAGTAGAAGTGGGAGTTAATTATGTAATGCTTATTTCTACTAATGCAGGATTATGGGCATATAATATTGGTGATACAGTAATGTTTACTAGCGTTTCCCCCTATAGGGTAATTGTTTCGGGTAGAATAAAACATTTTATTTCGGCTTTCGGAGAGCATGTAATCGGAAAAGAAGTAGATCAGGCACTTAAAGATGGGGCAGAAGCAACAGGAGCTTTAATCAATGATTTTACGGTAGCACCTCAAGTTAACCCCGAACCTTCAGAATTACCATATCATGAGTGGTTTATAGAGTTTAAAGAATCTCCAGAAGAGATAGAAACATTAGTACAGGAGATTGAGAAATCCCTGCGAAAGCAAAATTCTTACTATGATGATTTAATTAAAGGAAAGATCTTGAAGACTTTAAAAATTACTATCATTCCTAAAGGAGGATTTAAAGACTACATGAAATCTGTGGGTAAACTTGGAGGGCAAAACAAGCTTCCTAGGTTATCTAATGATAGAAATATTGCAGATGCACTCACCACTATGATATACAAATAGATTATATTTGCTAGGAAAAATTTATGGCAAATCTAATATTACAAGGAAGAACGAGGGCTCAGGAAAGTTCGAGCGCAATAGAACGTATGTATATTACTATGCGTCATCTTTTCAATAGAGGTTTTTATAAACCCATGGGAGTTTCTGGAGATACCCTTAGAGAAGCGTTGTTAACTCTTCGCCCAGAAATTTATGGCTCTGTAGCAGAAGAAAAAGTTGAACTTAATGGGCTTCTTTATGTAGTAGATCGATTGCCATATGGTATAGAAGAATGTCGATATATTAATCTTACTAGTGACGAAGGGTATAAAAACTCTCATTTTAAAGTTATAGTTCCTCCAAAGAGACGTAGAAACTGTTATCGTATTGACGAAGAACAGATGAATATAGAAGTTACCCGTGGTCGTTCTGAAATTTATGATGTTCTAACCCATCTTACGTTTTTGTTTATAGAATCACATAAGATTATGAACAGGGTATTGATTAATGAGCAAGGGAATGTGAATAGAGATTGGCAGAAACTGGAGAAAGCAGTGCTTTCTAAAAAAGACCTAACCAAAGCCGAAAGAGAAATTGCTTTGACACATACTGCTAATATTCTAGGGCGAACTTTTGAAGAAGTAACTTCTGTTTATAGTAGCTTCTCGTGTCCAGAAAATAAAGAACGATTTTTAGATATTATATATTGGCTTGGTAAACTGGCTATAGAAGAGTCTGTAGAAGATAACAAGCGAATTGTAACTTTTAGTCCGGTATTAAGAGAAAGATTGGGGCATCATATTCATGGTGAGATTTGGGCTAATACAATTAAAAATAAACTAGAACGATTAGATTTACTTGATCGCCCGATTCATATTATTAGTGCCAATATGCATAGCGTTATGAATGCACTATATGTACCCGTTGCTTTAAAAGCAGAACTAAAAAATAAAGATCCTTTTGATGTTTATGAATCACTAAGTGATAACAATAATGATCGATTAAGATCCAAGGTTAAAAAAGTAGCATTACAACAAGGAATGACCTATATCGAAGATCAGAGTGGAGCAAATATAAATGTTCAGATATTTGATACAGTACAATACAACCAAGGGGAGTATAAAAATCTAATCTCTGATCTCGAAGATAAAGATAAGCCAGTAATTATCGTAATGGATTATGCCTTTGGAGAACAAGCGTATGAAACGATGGATGAATTGTTAAAACCCTATGTTACTCTCAAGGGAGAAAAAACCCTTATTGATGTCAAATCAATATCTATTATGGGTAAAGCTGGTATTCTTGAAGGAGGAAAAGGAGACATTATGATACCTTCTGCCCATGTTTTTGAAGGTACAGCCGATAATTATCCGTTTAAAAACGAGCTTAAAAAGGAAGAATTAGAAGGGCATGGTATCGATATCTATGATGGAGCTATGATTACTGTTTTAGGAACATCTTTGCAAAACAGAGATATTCTAAAGTTTTTTCATGATTCTACATGGAATGTAATCGGATTAGAAATGGAAGGGGCGCATTATCAAAAAGCAATACAATCCGCCTCAAAACTTAGAAGAAGTATAAGCTGGAACGTTAAAGTAAGATATGCGTATTATGCTTCTGATAACCCATTAGAAACAGGAAGTACTCTTGCATCTGGAGGATTGGGAACTACAGGGGTGAAACCAACGTACTTGATAACAGAGAAAATAATAGAACAAATATTTAAAGAAAGATAGTATTATGAGTAATGAAAATTACAATGATGAAATAGATTTATTTCAAATTTTTGGAATGATTAAAAATGGTTTTAGAAAATTTCTAAAATTGATTATTTCTGTAATTTTATTTTATAAGAAAAAGGCAATTTTATTCTTAATTTTACTGGTAATTGGTGGGGGTATTGGCTTTTTCTTAGACCAAAGTCAAGATGCAAGAACCAAATATGTTCAAGAAGTTATAATTGAGCCTAAATATAACTCTACAGAATACATTTACAACTTTATAGAAGATTTAGAAGATAATTTTAAAGACGATGTATTTGTTAAAAAACTAGGTCTGAAAGTGGATTTGGTAGAAAATATAAAAGAGATTTCTTTTGAACCTATTATCAGGGCAGAAGATGTTCTAAGCGAATTACATAAGGAATATGAAGATAAAGGGTCCTTTATAGAGGTTTATGATGAAAAACTATTGGAAGAAAAAAAATATAGAAACTTTTATAAACAACATAAGTTAACCATAATATTTGATGGTCTAAATAGCGATAATGAAAAGGTTGCTGAGAGCATTTTAAAACATATAAAATCTAACAATTATTTTAAAGAGTTATTAGATTTAGAGTTGAAACAAGCCAATGTGAATTTAGGTCAGAACAAGAGATCATTACAGTTTATTAATGAGTATTTGTCTAATTTGACCCAAAATCCAGTAGAAAAAGATAGTAAGTATGTTTTTGAAATAGAATCACAAAACCCAACAATCCCTCTGTTGTTGAAACGAAAAGAAGAACTAATAGAAATGATTAGTGAAGAAGAAAAATTAGTGACATTGGATAAAGAGATTTTCTCAACTATCGATTATGGAGATGTTATTTCAAAACGTAAGAAACTGCTAAACAGAATGCTTACCTTTATTCCTTTACTTCTGATTGGAGTAGTTACTTTATTTTACCTTTTAAAATACTTATCAAAATCTATTAATAGCTTTGTAAAAGACGAAGAAGTTTAAACATCTTATTTTGAAAATCTTAATTCACTCTTAGTACTCATTGTCAAAGCCTATAAAAGAATTATAAAGAAAAAAATATGTTATATCCTTTAAAATTTCGTCCAATTCTAAAAGAGAAAATCTGGGGAGGGAATAAATTAAAAACTATCCTCAATAAGTCAGTATTAGATGAAAATATTGGTGAAAGTTGGGAGATTTCTACAGTAGGTGAGGATATTTCGATAATTTCTAATGGTAGCTTTTCTGGAAAAAAACTTGATGACTTGATTATTGAGTATAAAGAAAGTTTATTAGGCAAAAAGGTGTATGAGGAATTTGGGGATCAATTCCCACTATTAATCAAATTTATTGATGCAAAAGAAGATTTATCTGTTCAACTGCATCCAAATGATGAATTAGCAAAAGAGCGCCATAATTCTTTTGGAAAAACAGAGATGTGGTATGTAGTTCAGGCTGACCCAAAAGCAGAACTGATTGTTGGTTTCAAAACTGATACTTCAAGAAAGGAATATGAAGTTTTTTTGGAAGAAGGAAAAATAACGGAATTGCTCAACTTCGAAAATATTTCTAAAGGAGACAGTTATTTTATTAAAGCAGGTAGAATACATGCTATAGGTGCAGGGTCACTAATTGCAGAGATCCAGCAAACGTCTGATATTACTTATAGAGTATATGATTGGGATCGAAAAGATGCCAATGGTGTTGGAAGAGAGTTGCACACTGATCTAGCGTTGGATGCACTAGATTTTAAAGCCGATAAATCTTTTAAGTTAGATTACGGTAAAGAAAAAAACACTACTAATAAAATGATTTCTTCAAAGTATTTTACCACAAATGCTATTGAGATAAGTGGTAGGTTTGAAAAAGATTATACTAGCTTAGATTCGTTCAAAATTTTAATGTGTGTTGAAGGAAATGGCGAAATCAGTGTTGAGGGCTTTTCCGAAAAAATCTCGTATGGAGAGACGATATTAATTCCGGCAAGTATTAAAAAATTATCTATTATAAGTGACACTCAAGATATGAAACTTTTAGAAGTTTATATCTAAGATACATTATGAAATAAGCATACTTAAGTATTAAATACCAACTGAAATGATTATTATGCGATTCCATCTGACTTCTAAAACAATAAAATAAACAGATGAATAAAAATATATTAATAACAGGAGGAGCAGGGTTTATAGGGTCAAATTATATCAACTATGTTTTAAAAAATTCTGAGTCAAAACTCATTAATCTTGATAAATTAACATATGCCGCTGATCTATCCAACATTGAGACTCCGTTTAATGAAAATTATACTTTTATAGAAGGAGATATATGCGATCAACAGATCGTTGAAAAGATTTTTGAGGAACACAAAATAGATGCAGTAGTACATTTTGCAGCAGAATCTCATGTAGATAATTCTATTTCTGGTCCTAAAGCATTTATAGATACTAATATTGTTGGAACTTTTAATATTCTTAATACAGCGTATAAAACATGGATGAAAGAACCAAATCAGTTAAATTCTGAATTTGATCATGCACGATTTTTACATGTTTCGACAGATGAAGTATACGGAACATTAGGAGAAACAGGTCTTTTTACAGAAGATACTCCCTATGCCCCTAATAGCCCATATAGCGCTTCTAAAGCATCTTCAGACATGTTGGTTAGGAGTTATTTTCATACTTATGGATTGCCCGTAGTAACAACGAATTGTTCAAATAACTATGGACCAAGACAACATAATGAAAAATTAATCCCTACTATTATAAGAAAAGCAATTAATGAAGAAAATATACCCATTTATGGTGATGGTAAAAATATTAGAGATTGGTTGTATGTTTTGGATCACTGTAAAGGAATAGATTTAGCTTTACAGACAGGAAAAGTTGGAGAAACATACAATATTGGTGGTAAAAACGAACGAGAAAACATATATATTGCTACATCGATATGTGAAATTTTGGATTCTATTTCTCCTAGAGCTAATTCTAAATCATATAAAGACCTTATTACCTTTGTTACGGATAGACCTGGTCATGATTATAGATATGCAATTGATGCTACCAAAATTGAAAACCAACTGGGGTGGAGCGCAGAAGAAAATTTTGAATCAGGAATTCTAAAAACAATCAAATGGTATTTGAATAAGTATATTGAAGAGAAATCCGAAAACAGATGACAGATATTTACTAAAATTTTGGATTTCATGATAAACAAGGTGTTTTACTGTTAAAACAAGTAGCTTCTGACTTCGGATACCCGAATTCAGACTTATAAAGAAAGAGATGAAAGGAATAATATTAGCAGGAGGATCAGGGACTCGCTTACACCCGCTTACATTGGCTATTAGCAAGCAGTTAATGCCGGTTTATGACAAACCAATGATCTATTATCCACTCACTACGCTGATTTCTGCAGGGATTAGAGAAATCTTGATTATTTCAACACCTCAGGATCTGCCATTATTCAAAAAGTTGTTAGGTGATGGTAATAGTTATGGTTGTAGGTTTGAATATGCGGTTCAGGATCAACCTAATGGATTAGCAGAAGCCTTTATTATTGGAGAAAAATTTATTGGAGAAGATAAGGTGGCTTTAATACTTGGAGATAATATTTTTTATGGATCCGGTCTAGAGGATCTGTTAGAAAATAATAACAATCCCGATGGTGGAATTATATATGCCTATCATGTACAAGATCCAGAGCGATACGGAGTTGTTGATTTTGACAAAACAGGGAAGGTTACATCTATAGAAGAAAAACCCAAAAAACCTAAATCAAATTATGCCGTTCCAGGAATTTATTTTTATGACAATGAAGTTATAGAAATTGCCAAAACAATATTTCCTAGTGATCGGGGGGAGTTAGAAATAACAGATGTTAATAACGCGTATTTGAAAGCAGGAAAACTAAAAGTAAGTATCTTGGATAAAGGTACAGCTTGGTTGGATACAGGAACGTTTAATTCGCTTATGCAAGCAAGTCAATTTGTTCAGGTTATTGAAGAACGACAAGGGCTTAAAATTGGAGCAATAGAAGAAATGGCTTATAAAAAAGGTTTTATTGATAAGAAGAGACTTCATCAACTAGCAAAACCTTTAGTAAAAAGTGGTTATGGCAAATATTTATTAGAATTGGAGTGATAAAAATGGTTTTTACCCCAACCCTAAAGGGAGAACCATTTTTATATTGAATAACAAAAAAGAGTACAAATAAAAATTAAATTGAAAATAGAAAAAACATACATTGAAGGCTGTTTTGTGGTTAAACCTAAAATTTTTACTGATGATAGAGGTTCTTTTTTTGAGAGCTTTAATCAAGATGTATTTGAAGAGGTTTCTGGATTAAAAGTTGATTTTGTACAAGACAATCAGTCAATTTCAAAAAAAGGAACACTCAGAGGGTTACATTTTCAAAAAGACGAATTTGCGCAAGCTAAGTTGGTTAGAGTGATTAAAGGTGAGGTATTGGATGTTGCGGTAGATTTAAGACCAAATTCTAAAACGTATCTCCAGCATTTCTCAATAATATTAAATGATCAGAATAATTTTCAATTGTTTGTTCCCAGAGGCTTTGCTCACGGATTTATTACATTAAGTGAAAGTGCGACTTTTGCATATAAATGTGATAACTATTACCATAAGTCCTCAGAATCTGGAATTATGTATAATGATCCTGATCTTGCTATTGATTGGAAGCTAAATACATCAGAAATTCAATTATCAGAGAAAGATAGCCATCTTCTGCATGCCAAAGACTTAAAATTGTAAAATGCCAAAAGCATTAAGAAACTTTACCTGATTTTGTTAGATAAACGTTAAGTTTTAAAAAATAACATAAAGTTCATTTTTACTTAAGTTTTTTTACTAATTTGCATTCCTTTCTTTTTACATCGTAAAAAGAAAATTCCTAAAATCTATTTTAGGATAAATACAAGAAATTGTATGTTTTGATTGACGTTTTTCCTACCCTATCGTCAAATATAATATTTCGTTTGATTTTAAAAATAAGATACTCTTTTTAGTGTGTCTGGTGTTTTTTGAATCCGTTACATTATATGGTCTTATTTATAATTTACTCAATTTTGAGCAACAATGCTCTTTAAAAATTAACAGATGACGATGAAAGAAAACACTTCAGAGGAAATCGATTTAGGACAATTATTTATATTGGTTGGAAACGCTTTTAATAGATTTTTCAAGATTATTGGTAATGTCCTTAAAAACATTTTTCACTTAATTATCTTATTCCTTAAGTTTATAAGAACTCATTTATTCAAATTTACTATTGCTACAGTACTTGGTATTGTTGTGGGAGGTTTTTGGGACTATAATTCACAACCCAGATATAGATCTTCAATGATTATTGAACCTAATTTTAATAGTGTTCAACAGTTATATAATAACATAGAGTTTTATAATCAATTAGCCCTACAACATGAAAGTAAAGCACTATCAGAAGCGTTAAGAATTAATGAAAATGAAGCATCACACATAAAAAAAGTTGAAATAGAATCATTTTCTGATGAAACACAACGTATAAAGCAATTCAGTGAATTTATTAGTGGATTAGATTCAATTTCTCAAAAACAGGTAGATTATGAATACTATTTAAAGAACTTTAACGATATCAATGCAAAATTTCATAGAATAAAGATAGAAGCTACTTCTCAGGATATTGCCAAAAGGTGCCAAGTGGCAATTGTAACATCTATAGAAGACAATGAGTATTTTAAATTACAAAAGCAAATAAATGATCATAATATTGCTCTTAAAGATTCGATTATAGAGTCACAACAAG
Organism: Aquimarina sediminis; assembly: GCF_002895435.1. Classification (GTDB taxonomy): domain Bacteria; phylum Bacteroidota; class Bacteroidia; order Flavobacteriales; family Flavobacteriaceae; genus Aquimarina; species Aquimarina sediminis. Next base: position 306,411 of record NZ_POYJ01000002.1, on the reverse strand, counting down.
ATGAAATCAATGATTTACAAGTGTTTTATAAGAAGATAAAAATTATCGAAGCAGAAAAACCTGAAGGTGTGACAAGTATTAATTTGGCAGAAAACAAACCAAACCAAACATCGGAAATTGAACTGTTAAATCAGGCCAGAAAATTAAAAGACGAAAAGATTGAATTAAACAATGAGAAGGCAAACACAAAGAATACAATCAATGTTATTTCTGAGTTTCCGGATAAAGCAGCATTGGTGAATGATTTTTTAAATAAAAAAATAGTATTAATACCAGTTGTATTTGATACTATATTATTTTTGGCATTAATTCTAATTTTGTTAAATAGATATTTGATAAGATATGATGTTAAAAATAATACGATCTGATAAATTCATAAATGAACGAAAAATCTGAAGTAAAAAATGTTTTGGTTACTGGATCAAATGGACAATTGGGTCAATGCCTGCAAAAAATAGAGGAAAACCATTCAAAGATAGATTTGTTTTTTGCTAATTCAACAATGTTGGATATTACAAACAAAGATAAATTGGAACAATTTTTTAATGATAAAAGAATTGATTATATTATCAATTGTGCGGCATATACAAATGTTGAACAAGCCGAAAAAGAACCAGAATTAGCTTTTATGGTTAATGCAGAAGGGGCTAAGAATTTAGCACAAATTTGTAAAAAACACAATAGTACTCTTGTCCATATATCTACTGATTATGTTTTTGATGGTATGAAAAGATCTCCTTATACAGAAGATGATATTACAAATCCGCTAAATGAGTATGGCAAGTCAAAACTTGTGGGAGAGCGGTACATTGAAGAAATATTGGACAAGTTCTATATCTTGAGAACCTCTTGGTTATACTCTGAATTTGGAAATAATTTTTTTAAGACAATCTTGAAGAAATCTAATACGGAACAAGAATTGACAATTGTAACTTCTGAAACCGGTACTCCAACGAATGCTAATGATTTAGCTGAGTTTATTCTTAGTTTAGTTAAAAACAATAGTCAAAAGTATGGGATTTATCATTTCAGTAACCTTGGTGAAGCTTCTTGGTATGATTTTGCGAGAGAAATCTTAAGGGTATCAGGTAAACTTGATTCGATAATACTAAAAAAAACGGATAATTACCCTACTTTTGCACAAAGACCAAATTATAGTGTACTTTGTAAAGAGAAATGCTTAAGATCCTTTAATTCAGACATTGAAAACTGGAAAAAGTCTTTACAAAAAAACATTAAAACATTTCAAAAAAGATAAAATTTCGAATTATGCTAGATTTAAATGGGAAATCAATCCTTATAACTGGAGGAACAGGTAGTTTTGGAAAAACATTCACTAAACTCATTTTAGAACGATTCCCTCAGGTAAAAAGATTGGTAATATTTTCTAGAGATGAACAGAAACATTTCCAAATGGCAATGAGTTTCCCGGATAGTAAATACCCGGCAATTCGCTATTTTGTAGGAGATGTAAGAGACCAAGGCAGACTAAAAAGAGCGTTTGAAGGGATAGATATTGTAATTCATGCAGCAGCTATGAAACATGTGCATATAGCTGAATATAATCCTATGGAATGTGTAAAAACAAATATACTTGGAGCAGAAAATGTGATTGAAGCCGCTTTAGAAGCTAATGTTGAGAGTGTTGTTGCTCTTTCTACTGATAAAGCTGCTGCCCCAATTAATTTATATGGTGCAACAAAACTAGCTTCGGATAAGTTATTCGTTGCTGCCAATAATATAAAAGGGAAAAGAAAGATTAAGTTTTCTGTAGTTCGTTATGGTAATGTTATGGGGTCTAATGGTTCTGTAATGCCTTTTTTCTTAAAAAAACGAGAAGAAGGTAAATTACCTATTACCGATTCTAGAATGACTCGATTCAATATTAGTTTAGAAGATGGATGCGAAATGGTTTTTAACGCTATTGATAACGCATGGGGAGGAGAGATTTTTGTTCCTAAAATTCCGTCATATAAAATTACAGATGTTGCAAAAGCTATTGCTCCTGAAGCTAAACATGAAATTGTTGGTATCCGTCCAGGCGAAAAATTACATGAAGAAATGATTACAATGTCTGATTCTTTTAATACATGGGACTTAGGTAAGTACTATGCAATTCTTCCTCAGAAACCAATTTTTAATTTGGATGAGTATGTGTCTCGTTTTAACGCAAGTAAAGTGCCTGAAGGATTTTATTATAACTCTGGAGAAAATACGGACTGGGAAACTATAGAAAGCCTAAGAGAACTAGTTAAACAACATGTTGATCCACATTTTATAGCATAATGAAAGCAATACCTTATGGCCGTCAGTCAATAGAAAAAACTGATATTGATGCCGTTATCGAAACGTTACAAGCAGACTTCTTAACCCAAGGTCCGAAAGTTAAAGAATTTGAAGAAAAATTTGCATCTTATGTAGGCTCCAAATATGCCGTGGCGGTTAGTAATGCAACTGCTGGGTTGCATATCTCTGTTTTAGCACTTGGATTAGAACCTGGTGATAGAGTGATTACCACACCAATAACTTTCGCAGCTTCTGCTAATTGCATTAGATACGGAGGAGGTGAAGTTTGGTTTGCTGATATAGATCCAAATACTTATTTACTTTCTATAGAACACACAAAAAGACTTATTGAGAGTAAACCAAAAGGCTTTTTTAAAGGTATTATCCCAGTTGACTTTGGAGGTCTTCCGGTTAATTTACAAGAGTTTAGAGATCTGGCAAATGAACATGATTTATGGGTTATTGAAGATGCGTGCCATGCTCCTGGAGGGTACTTTGTTGATTCTCAAAATATAAAACAAAACTGTGGTAATGGTAATTTTGCAGATGTTGGGATTTTTTCTTTTCATCCTGTTAAACATATAGCCTGTGGAGAAGGAGGAATGATAACAACTAATAACAAAAAGATCTATGATAAACTATTATCATTAAGAACTCACGGGATTACTAAAGAAAATATGTCAGAAAACCATGGTGGGTGGTTTTATGAGATGAAAGAATTAGGATTTAATTATAGATTGACAGATATTCAATCTGCATTAGGAATTACACAGTTGGCAAAGAATAATGTAGGAGTGATAAGAAGAAATGAAATTGCTACAAAGTATAAGAATGCTTTTGAAGGTAAAGTAAAATACCAATCTTTGCCACCAAACACTTACAATGCACATCATTTGTTTGTTATTGAAGTAAATAATAGAAAGGGGTTATATGACTATTTAAGAAATGAAAATATATACGCCCAAATTCACTATATCCCAGTTCATACATTACCATATTATAGAGAAATCGGATATCAAGATGTTGATTTAAGTAATGCAGAGAATTATTATGCCCATTGCATTAGTTTACCAATGTACCCTACGTTATCAGATGAAGAACAAGTATTTGTAATAGAGAAAGTGTTAAGCTTTATAGAATGAAGGCCATTAATTTAGAAACCGAAAGATTGCAACTACACCCCTTATCCTTAAAACACCTCTCGAATGAATATGTTGATTGGTTGAATGATGTGGATGTATATAAATATCTTGAGACAGGAGGAAACTATACTCTTCAAGAATTAGAGAAATATCTTAAGGAGCAAGATGAAAAGAGTATTTTGTTTTGGGCAATTCATCTTAGAGATTCTAATAAGCATATAGGAAATATTAAGATTGATCCAATCGATCCAATCAATAACTCTGGAGAGTATGGAATAATGATGGGAGATAAGAATGAGTGGGGAAAGGGATATGCTAAAGAGGCTTCATTAAGGGTTATAAAGTATTGCTTTGATGAAATAGGGCTCTCGAAAATTACATTAGGGGTTATTGAAAACAATACTTCGGCATTAAGATTATATGAAAAAATAGGGTTTGTTGTTGAATCTTTAAATGAAAATAGTGGAATTTATCAGGGAGAAGTATGTAACTCTATAAGAATGATCAAAGAAAATGATAAATAAACTTATTTTAGGAACTGTTCAATTAGGATTGGATTATGGTATCAATAACCAATCAGGTAAACCTTCTTTAGAGAGCGCGTTCAATATTTTGGAAACTGCTTTTACTAGTGGAATCAGAATATTAGACACAGCAGAAGCATATGGTAATTCTCAAGAGGTCATAGGTAAGTTTCAAAAAGAAAATCCTGACAAAAAATTTAAGATCATTACAAAATTGAACGGGCAACACACATTACAAACTAATGATCTCTTAGATCATATTCTTGAAAACTGTGAAGTTTTAGGAGTTAGTGATCTTTACGGATACATGTTTCACAATTACCAAAGCTTTAAAAATAACACGAGCTTTTATGATGAGATTTTATTAGCTAAAACTAAAGGAATAATCGAGAAAGCAGGAATTTCTCTATATACAAACGGAGAAATTGAAGATATAATTTCTAATTATAGCGATTTTGATTTTATTCAAATACCTTTTAATTTATTTGACAACGAGTCTAAAAGAAAAGAACTATTAGAAAAAGCAAAAGACAAAGGAATTGAAGTCCATACTCGGTCTGTTTTTCTACAAGGTTTGTTTTTTAAGAAGAGTACCGAAGTGCCCAAGAAATTAAATCCTTTACTACCATATTTAAAAACATTAAAAAACATACAAGAAAAGGAAGTCTTAAGTACAGAAGCCCTAGCATTGCAATATGTACTTCAAAAAGAATATATAAATTACGTTTTAATAGGAGTTGAAAGTGTAGAACAGCTACTAAATAATATCAAAATATGTAAAGAAAAAATTAGTTTTCCACACGATGTAATTGATGCTATTCATGTTGTGGAAGATGAATTATTAAACCCTTCAAATTGGAATTAAGATGAAAGTAGTTGTAATTACACAAGCAAGGTCAGGTTCTACAAGATTACCAAATAAAGTTTTAAAAGAAATAGAAGGGAAAACATTGCTTCAAATCCATATTGATAGAATAAGGCAAGCCAAATTAGTTGATGACATTTTTATTGCTACTACAACCAACAAAGAGGATGATCAAATAGAAGAACTAGCAAATCAATTACAGGTAAAGTGTTCTAGAGGAAGCGAAGATGATGTGTTAGATCGTTTTTATCAAGCCGTAAAAAAGGTTAAACCAGATTATATAGTTCGATTGACATCAGATTGTCCATTAATTGATCCAGTCTTGATAGACGAGGTTATTAGAGAAGCTAAAGACAGAAAATTGGACTATTATACTAATGTTTTGAAAGAATTATATCCTGATGGTCAAGATATAGAAGTTTTTACGTTTAATGCTCTGGAAAAAGCTTGGAATGAAACAACTTTAAAATCTGATAGAGAACATGTGACTCCATATATTAGAAATAACTCATCTTATAAAAAAGGAAAATTATTTACATCCGATAATCATTTTATTGATGAAAATTATAATGATGTTAGACTTACAGTTGATGAACAGAAGGATTTTGAGGTAATTGAGAAAATGGTTAGCGCTCTAGGTTTGGATATGGATTGGAAAACATATGCTGATTATTATATGAATAATAAAGAGGTTAATGTTTTAAATAAAAATATTATCCGAAATGAAGGGTATATAAAATCGTTAAAAGAAGATAAGAATGAGCAATAGATATAAAAAATCAGAGGAATTTCTTAAAAGAGCAGAATTAACAGTACCTCTGGGTTCGCAAACATTTAGTAAAAGCAAAACACAACTCCCTATCGGAATCTCTCCCTTTTTTGCTTCAAAAGGGCAAGGAGCCTATATGTGGGATGTAGATGGCAATAAGTATATCGACTTTGTTAATTCTTTGGCGGCCATTACTCTTGGATATAATGATGAAAAAGTCACAAACGCTGTCCAAGAACAATTAAAAAAAGGAACTATTTTTTCTCTGGCTAATGAGTTAGAATTTATGGTTGCAGAAAAAATTTGTGAAATGGTACCTTGTGCAGAACAAGTGAGATTTGGAAAAAATGGTTCTGATGCAACTTCAGGAGCTATTCGAATTGCTAGAGCTTATACAAAAAAAGATTATGTTCTGGTTTGTGGGTATCATGGTTGGCAAGACTGGTATATTGGATCTACAACGCGTAATGAAGGAGTTCCCAAAGCCACACAAGAGTTGACGCATAAGTTCGCGTATAACGATATTAATTCTCTTGAAGAAAAAATCGAAGAACTAAAAGGAAATATAGCTGCAGTAATCATGGAGCCTGTAAACATTGCTTCGCCCAAAGATAACTTTCTTCAAAAAGTTAAAGAATTGACACACAAAGAAGGAGCTGTTTTAATATTTGATGAAACAGTAACCGGATTTAGGTATGCTAATGGAGGAGCGCAAGAATTCTTTGGGGTAACTCCAGATTTAGCCACTTTTGGAAAAGGTTTGGCCAATGGTTATCCAGTTTCTGCAGTGGCTGGTAAAAAAGAAATTATGGCTTTAATGGAAGATGTTTTTTTCTCTTTTACTTTTGGAGGAGAAACATTGTCATTAGCAGCGGCATATGCTACATTATCAACTCTTCAGTCAGAGCCTGTAATACAATCTATATTTAAGATAGGAGAGTATTTGATGGATAATCTAAATGGGTTAATAGCAAAGTATGACTTAGGAAATGTTGTTAGTGTAGAAGGATATCCTTGTTGGTCTTTTTTAGTAATGAAATCAACAGATTGGGCCAACACGGAAGAATTAAAAACACTGTTTATGCAAATTATGTTTGAGCAGGGAATTTTTGCCTTAGGAACTCACAATTTAAGTTATGCTCATACCAAAGAAGATATAGATAAATTAATGGATGCGTATACCGTATTTTTTGATGCATTAATAGAAGTCAAACAAGATAAAAATATTCAGACGATTTTAAAATCAAAACCGTTAGTTCCTCTATTTAAAGTAAGATAGTTTTGAAAAAGAAGATTATTTTTAGAGCAGACGGTAATACAATAACAGGTTTAGGTCATCTATATCGTTTATTCGCCCTTGTAGAGATATTTAAAGAAAGTTATGAGTATGTGTATATAACACGTTCTTCATCGAATGCAGAAGTAATTCCCCAAGAGTACCCTTTAACTCTTATTAACGATGACGAAGTTGATTTTTTGAAGGAACCCGTTTGGCTTGCTGATAACTTTAGTCCCAATGAATATATTATTATTGCAGATGGCTATCATTTTAGAGCGTCTTATCAAAAAAAAATAAAAGAATTTGGCTTTTCTTTAATCTATATAGATGATTTGGCAGAAGAGCATATGTACGCAGATGTTGTAGTTAACCATTCTTCTTCCTATACAACTTCAGATTATAATCATGAAGAGTATACAAAGTTTGCATTAGGAACTGAGTATGCATTACTAAGACCATCTTTTATAGAAATAGCTAAAGGAAAAAAATTGATAACGCATATAGATGAAGCCTTTGTTTGTTTTGGAGGGGCAGATAAGTTCAATTTTTCTCTACAAGCGACCAAAGTACTGCTCGAAATTGACCAAATTAAGAAAATACATATTGTTTTAGGGGCAGCATATGATGATGACCAAATTAATCGATTACAACAAAACTATCCAACTAAAATAAAAATATACAGAAACCTGTCAGAGTTTGAATTAATAGATGTAATGAAAATATGTAATTTGGCTATTGCCCCAACAAGCACAATTTTATACGAACTTATATGTGTGAAAATGCCAATTATTTCAGGTTATTTTGTCGATAATCAAAAAGCAGTATATCATTGGTTTAATAAGAATAAATGTTTTTATGGAATAGATGACTTCTGTAATTTCAATTTTAATAACTTAAAAGATATAATTGTAAAATTTACTGATGTATCTTTGTTAAAGTCATATACAGACAATCAAGCTAAATGTATAGATGGAAATCAAAAAAAAAGATTTCTAGAATTATTAATGACTATATAAACGAAGTTTGTTTTTAAAAAAAATATGTGTTTCTGAAAATCTGAAATATGAAACTGGTACTTATCACAGGAATAAATAAAGGGCTTGGAGAAGCCCTGTTCAATCATCTTATTACTAATGGTAATTATAGAATAATTGGGATTTCTAGAGGAATAACACAAAAACAACAAGAATTGCTTAAAGAGGGTAAATTTATCTATGTAAAAATGGATTTGCTTGATCTGAATAATCCCGAACAAGATTTGAAAATTTTAGAATTTCTTGATAAAGCAGAAGAAGTATTTTATATAAATAACGCAGCAACTATTAGCCCTATTAACAAAATAGGAGCCTTTAAGAATAATGAAATAAAGCAATTGTTACATCTAAATACATTTGTTCCCATTGTTATAACCAATTATCTTTTCAGAGAAGCTTCAGGTAAAAAGATATCTATTATAAACATTTCTAGTGGGGCCGCTAACTCGCCTATTGTAGGGTGGAGTTTGTATTGTGCTTCCAAAGCTGCTAATGAGATGTTCTTTAGAACACTAAAGGCGCAAGAAGAAGAAAATATCAAAATTAATGTTGTAAGTATTGATCCTGGTGTGGTTGACTCAGGAATGCAGGGAATAATTAGAACAGTAGATGATAGTGTTTTTCCTAGAGTTAATGATTTTATTGAATTAAAAAACAAAAATGAATTACAAACTCCTGAAGCAGCAGCCTTAAAAATTATTAAACAGGCTAATCTGGTTTAGCGTTAAATATTATGAAAATAGCTATTCTATCTGATATTCACGGTAATATTGACGCTTTGAAAGCTGTAGTGGAACAGATGAAAAAACAAAAAGTTGACAAAGTTTTTTCTTTAGGAGATCATTTGGGATATTACGATGGAGCAATTGAAGTTTTTGATGAGATAAAGAAATGGGATCATCATATGATCTCAGGAAATCATGAAAGAGTATTTTTAAATTTTCTAAAAGAGAATGAGAAATATAGAGAAAACATAATAGCAAAGTACGGAAGTAGTTATTTGAGTTATGAAAAGGAGTTTAGTAGGGATTTAATTTATGAAATATCGAAACTTCCAACTGAAAAAGAAGTAGTTGTCGATAATATTCGTTTTTTATTATGTCATGGTTCACCTTTGGATAAGGATCAGTATATCTATCCAGATGTAGAAAAGAATATTTTAGAAAATTGCGATTCTAAGGACTATGATTTTGTGTTTATGGGACATACGCATTACCCAATGATGTATAAAGGCAAAAATGCACTACTTATAAATGTTGGTTCAATAGGTCAGGCAAGAACTACTGGCGGAATTGCAAATTGGGGAATAATCAATACAGAAAATAAAGTATACACGCCTTTCAGCACACCTTATGATGTAACCAAGTTAGAAGAAAGGTTAAAAGAGAACAAAGAAAGAGATTATTTATATAAAATTCTAAGAAGAAATAATAGCACATTATGAAATTGAATGTATTAGTTACTGGTTGTGGAGGTGATATAGGGCAAAGTATTGGGAAAATACTAAACGAAAATGAAAATATAGATTATTTGATGGGGTGTGATATCTCTGATAAAAATGCAGGTCAATTTATTTATAAAAACTTTTTTTTAGGATTACCATACACACATAAAGATTACTTAACAAAGATTGAACAAGTTGTTGAGGATAACAATATTGATTTGATAATACCTATTTCTGAGCCAGAACTACGTTTTTTTTCAAAATCGAAGATATTAGACAAAATTGGATCAGCCAGAATGGTTTGTGCTAACGAATCTTCTTTAGAGATAGGTTTTGATAAACTTAAAACTGCAAATTTTCTGAAAGAAAATAATCTTCCTTTTCCAGATACCCAGTTAATAGAAAGTTATCCAGGTCAAGAGAACTTTCCTGTGATTGTTAAATCAAGAACAGGTTCTGGATCATCAAAGGTGAATATAGTAAAAGATAGTTTTGAGTTTAACTACTTAAAAAATAAACATAAAGATTATATTGTTCAAGAGTATTTGTCTTCTGAGCAAGGAGAATATACATGTGGTTTATTTAGAAGCAAAAAAGGAGAAATAAGAAGTATTATTCTTAAACGTGAACTAACAGGAGGATATAGTGGTTATGGAGAAGTGGTTTCTAACATTGAAATATCAGAACTTCTGAAAAAAATTGCAGAAAAATTACATCTTGTAGGGAGTATCAATGTTCAATTAAGATTAACCTCTAAAGGACCTGTAGTTTTTGAAATCAATCCTAGATTTTCTAGTACCGTTTTATTTAGACACATGTTTGGATTTAAAGATTTATTGTGGTCTATTGAAGACAAAATGGGGCAAGGTATATCACCTTATGAAGAAGTAGCAGAAGGGAAACAGTTTTATAAAGGATTTAATGAATACATCTCTTAATCGATAATTATGAAAGAATTTTATATTGGAAATAAAAAGATTGGCGGAGATGCCCCTTGTTTTATTATAGCAGAACTTTCTGCAAACCACGGAGGAAAGATTGATATTGCAATTCAGAGCATAAGAGAAGCAAAAAAAACAGGAGCAGATGCAATAAAGTTACAAACGTTTACTCCTGATACAATAACCATAGATTCCAAAAGACCAGAATTTTTTATAGATCACGGTACCATGTGGGATGGAAGATATCTTTATGATTTATATCAAGAAACTTTTTTACCTCGAGAATGGCATAAAAAACTTTTTGAGGTGGCAAAGGAAGAAGGGTTGGTTTGTTTTTCCTCTCCTTTTGACGTGACAGCTGTAGATTTTTTAGAGAATTTGGATGCACCTGCCTATAAAATTGCATCTCCAGAAATTTTGGATATACCTTTAATCGAAAAATGTGCAAGAACAGGAAAACCAATTATTATTAGTACAGGTATCGCTACTATTTCAGATATTGAACTTGCGGTTAATACCTGTAGGAATGTTGGGAATGATAATATTGTTTTGCTAAAGTGTACAACCTCTTATCCAGCACCTATCGAAGATGCCAATTTAAAAACATTAAATAATCTGGCAGAGACTTTTGATGTTATACCTGGACTATCTGATCATACACTTGGCACTGTAGTACCGACAGTTTCTGTTGCTCTAGGAGCCAAAGTGATAGAAAAACACTTTATTATGGATAAGTCTATTGGAGGCGCGGATGCTGCGTTTTCATTGGATGTTAGTGAATTTACAGAAATGGTAACTTCTGTTCGAAATGCTGAAAAGGCAATAGGGAAGGTTTCCTATAATATTGGAGGGAAAGCATCAAATTTATCTAAATTAGCTTCTCGTTCTCTCTTTATTGTTAAGGATGTTGAAAAAGGAGAAGTATTAACGGAGGATAATGTTAAATCAATTCGACCAGGTAATGGAATACATCCTAAATATTATAATGAGATATTAGGTAAAAAATTTAGCGACTCCTTTGAAAAAGGAACTCCAGTATCATGGGAAAAGCTATCATTATAAAACCTTAAGTAAAAATGGATGAGAAATATTACATTATATCCCCATGTTTTAATGAAGAGGAAGTAATTGAAACGTTTCTTAAGGAAATAGAATCAAAGCTATCTGACACTAATAAATTTTTTACAGTAATAGTAGTGGATGACGCTTCGGTTGATTCTAGCTTGAACATTCTCCAGAACTTTCAATTCAGCTCTTCAAGGTTTAGTTTAAAAGTAATTCGCCTTAATTTTAATATGGGACATCAGGAAGCGATAAATATCGGGCTTAATTATGCTTATAAGTATAAAGAAGATATGAAGGGAGCTATTATTATGGATAGCGATGGAGAGGATGACCCTAATGCTATAAAAGAATTATTGAAACTAAAGGATTTCGATATTGTTTTTGTAAGTAGAGGAAAACGAAAAGATGGATTTGTCTTTAAAACTGGTTACTTTTTGTATAAAATATTATTTAGATTAATTATTGGAAAGAGTATAACTTTTGGAAACTACTCTCTAATTAGCCCCAAGGTTCTTTTTGCAATTCATAATCAGCGTTTTTTGCACTATGCCGCGTTTTTGTCAAAGCAGAAATTTGATATTATAAAAATTCGCTTTGATAGGCAAAGAAGAATTGATGGAAAATCAAAGATGAATCATAAAGGATTGATTTTTCACGGGCTTTCTTCCCTTATTGAATATTCTGAAGAAATTCTATTCTTTTTAATTAGATTCTTTTTTGTAATGTTCTTTTTTGCCATAACATTAGGAGGGTATGTATTATACTCTAAATTTATTTTAAATAATGCCATCTTAGGATGGGCTAGCTCTGTTGGATCAAGTATACTTATTGTTTGTGTTTTAATAATTAGTACGGTTATTATTGGGTTACTGTTATTATCTATTAAAAAGTCAATGTTTTATAATATTAAATCATATGAAGAAATTAGGTGAGCATTCTGAGTATATTGGAGATGAATTACAGTTGTTTAAAAATGCTGTAAATTGGAAATCTTACTTTTCAAGTAAAATAAGACCATATATAGAGGGAGATGTTTTAGAAGTTGGGGCAGGTATAGGTATAAACACTAGGTTTCTGGCAAAAGAAAAACAGAAAATAAGCTCGTGGTCTTTATTAGAACCAGACGCAAATTTGGCTTCAGAAATTAAGTCCAATATAGATTCCTTAAAAATAAATAAAACTTCTGTAATCAATGGAACTATAGATGATTTAAAAGATCATAGGTACGATACTATTGTTTATATTGATGTTTTAGAACACATTGAAGATGCTGTTATGGAAATAAAGAAAGCAAAGCAATGTCTTAAACCGAATGGGAAACTTATTATTCTTGTTCCTACTTATAATTTTTTGTTTAGTGATTTTGATAAACGAATTGGACATTATCGACGATATAATAAATCATTATTACTGCGGCAAGTCAATGACGAACTAAGTTTAGAAAAATTGTTTTATTTAGATTCAATGGGTTTTTTTGCATCACTAGCCAATAAACTCTTCTTAAAAAAAGAATTACCTAGTTTGGGAGATATAAAATTTTGGGATAATTATATAGTTAGATTATCTGTCGTATTTGATGTATTATTTTTTAAAGTATTCGGAAAATCTTTAATAGGAATTTTTAAAAATGAAAAATAGTAGAAAATACTTTCTTTTTGGATTACTTTTTATACTAATTCCTTATGTGTTTTGGTTTTTTTTGGGAGAGGAATCTTATATTCTAATACATGATAATTTAGATGGAGAATTAGTTTACATTAAAAAAATTATTGAACAAAACATGACCCTTAATCTAGGGTTTCAAAATGAGATAGAGGGTATTATGAATGGTCTCCCTCGAGGCTTACTCAGAAGTGGACTTAATATTACATTTCTCATTTTTGCTATACTTTCTCCGGTATATGCCTATTTGGTTAATCATTTGCTTGTTCATGTAATTGGTTATCTAGGGATGTTCTTGCTACTAAAAAGATTCTTTATTAAAGAAAATAACGGAGTAGTCGTGATAATTTCCATCTGTTTTGGATTTATATCGTATTACCATATACAATACGGAATCTCAATTTCCGGGCAACCTTTGTTATTGTTTTCTTTTTTGAACTTACTTTACAATAGGCAGAAATGGTATGATTGGTTGATTATTATAGTATTCCCTTTTTATTCTTTTATTGTTGTTACCCTACCGTTTATTATTCCTTTCCTTATACTCATAGGGGGAGTGTACTATTATAACAATCGGGTTTTTCCAAAAACGTTTGCTGTAGGGATATTATTCTTATGTCTTATTAATGTTTTTGTAGAAATTCAACTTATATATTCCACTTTTTTTAGGGGTGATATCATTTCTCATAGGGTAGAATGGAATAATTTTATTATGTCGGGAGAACCTTCTTTAAAAAGTATTTATAATACTATCCTTACTTATTTAAAAGCAACTCATTACCATTCTGGAGTTTTGGATGTTAGACCGATAATTGCATTATTTTTTCTGGGACTATTGTTTTTTAAACTTAAGTTTACTCGAGAAATCAAAATAGTGGGAGCTAGCATTTTGTTTATAATATTATGGGTAGGGCTTAATTCTTCTTTAACTTTTATGTTTAAAGAAATTAATTTTCTGAGAAGCTTTAATTCTGAGAGATTTTATTTTTTATTGCCTTTTTTGTGGTTATTGTTTCTTGCTCTTGTAATTGATAACCTTAGGTCCAGATTTCATATTCATAAGATAGTTAGTGTCGTGACTGTTTTATTTTGTTTGTTTAGTATTTTCGAAAAGAACAAAGAATATATAAACAACACAAAGATTTTACTTAAAACTCCAATAGAAGAACCAAATTTCAGAGAGTTTTTTGCAGAAGATTTATTTGGTGATATAAAAACCTATTTAGGAGAAAATGAAATTGAAAATCATAATTTTTTAAGCTTAGGAATTTTCCCCAATGTAGCGCAATATCATGGTTTTAATACTCTAGATAGTTATCAAAATAATTACCTGTTGTCCTATAAACATCAGTTTCGAAAAATAATTCAAGAAGAGTTAGAAAAGAATAAAGGGAATCAAAAATATTTTGATTTTTGGGGAAGCCGATGTTATTTGTTTTCTTCAGAAATAGGGAGAAGATATATTATAAACAAAGAAGCAGGATACACTATCAAAAACTTATCCTTAAACTCAGAGCAATTTAAAGTAATGAATGGTAAATACCTAATTTCATCAGTACCCATCATGAACCATGACGATATTGATTTTAAGTTTTTAAAATCCTTCAGTAATTCAAAATCCTTTTGGAAACTTTATTTGTATGTTTTAGATGAAAAACATCAAAAAACACAAGAAAAAACATGAGCTTAGGATTAGATATAAAGATTAGACAATTTATGCGTAAAAAGGATTTGGTTATGAAAAATGGACAATGAAAATATCTAAATCTATATTTAACAAAGGACTGGTGCTTTTTTTGAAAGTATTTTCAATGGGGATAAAATTCCTTTTTTTCACTATTTTTCTTCCTAAAAAAATGCTGGTTGCTGATTATGGGGATCTAAGCCTCTTGGTTACCACAATTACTTTTTTCATATACTTAGTTGGTTTTGACTTCTATAATTATGCCCATCGTGACTTCATAAGTGATAGCCAGGAGAAAATTGCCTTAAAACTTTTTAATCAATTAGTATTTAGTCTTCTTCTCTTTATTGTGTCATTTCCACTTTTCTATGTGTCGATGTCGTATAATAACTTGCCATATATTTTTATAGTATATCTATTACTGTTTACTGAATATTTTGGGCAAGAATTGTATAGGTTATTAGTGCTTTTTTCAAGACCCGTTTTGGCTAATTTTATTATGTTTTTTAGGTCGAGTTTTTGGATTATTGTATTAGTATTAATTAGTAGATATAATGAGGACTCAATCGAGATCTTTGATATTATCACTTATTGGTTATTTAGCAATGTAATACTGGTTCTATTATGCTTTGTTCTAACTTTTAGTTTTGGATATGTAAATTTGAAAGAGTTGTATATTGATAGAACCTGGATAACCAAAGGATTTTTGATTAGTATTCCCTTCTTGTTAAGTACTATTACTTTAAAAATAATTGAACTTTCTGATCGGTATATTATTGGTTATTTCTATTCTAATATAGAGGTAGGAATTTATTCATTTTACGCCAATATTTCTAATAGTCTTAATGTTGTAATTAATACGGCAGTTGTAATTATGCTATACCCAAAAATACTTAAGGCTTTTAAAGAGAATGACAAAGCAAAACTAAAAGTACTAATTCGATCTTATAAGAAAGAAATGATTATTTTTCTGAGTATATCGGTAATACTACTGCTGGTCTTTTTGCACCCAGTATTAAATTGGATTGGCAAATCAGAATATAGTACAGAGTTGGATACCTACGTTATCTTACTTTTGGCTAACGTATTTTTTAACCTTTCTTTAATTCCACATATAATTTTGTACGCACTTCATAAGGATAGTTACCTTATAAAACCTGTTATTTATGCATGTATTATTAATGTAGTTTTAAATTTTATTCTATTACCTAATTTAGGTTTAATTGGAGCTGGAATTTCTACCTTTGCAAGCTTTTTCTTAATTTTTGTAATGAAATTTCTTTACGTAAAGAAATTAAAATTGGATATATGACTAAAGTAAATTTGTTTCTACCTATTACGCCATATACTTTGACTATTTCTGAGAATTTAATAGCTAAGAAATTTCATTTGGATGATGAATACGAAAATATTTTGATTAACCCTCATGGGCTTTCCTATAATCCCGTGTTTTGGAATCAAGTATATTTTGAAGAAGCTTCGAGGGAGGTAAGCGAAAACAAAATTCAACGTTATATTAATTTTGCGCAACAAATTATTACCTTTTTAAAAGTATATAGGAAAATAAAATACATGAAAAATATAGAGCTAAATTTCTTCTATGTGGATTTAGCTCATGTGTTAACTAACGCTATTTTCTTTAATTTTAAAAAAATTAAAGAAAGATTTATCATTGAAGATGGTCTGCTTAATTATTATAAAGTTACTTTGGACGGGAAAATGCTAGGGAAACAAAGTGTTAACTATTTTCTTGGAGTTTTAGGGTTACGGACTCAAAATTTTGATGGGCATATTACAGGAGTTGAAATGAAGGAAGTTAATGGGCAATATGTATTTTTTCCAAAACTAGCTAATAGACCCCAAAAAAGTTTGGTGATTCCATATGAATCTTTCTCTTATCAAAAAAGAGGAAATGTTTTGATAATAGGACAGGAACCAATTATTAATTTTATTCCTATCTCAGGTTATAAACAATCTTTAGAAATTATTATTAAAGATTTTAAAACCACTCCTGATTTACAAAAAGTATATTATAAACCTCATCACCACGGAAAAAAAGATTTGGTAAAGGATTTCTTGAAACGAGAATTAAGGGAAAAACTAGTGTTAATTGAAGATAAATCCCCAATTCATAGTATAGTACAAAACATAGAACCATCAGTTGTTATTTCTTTTGGATCAACAGCTTCCTTAAACTTAAAACTGGTTTTACCTACTTTTGTCGAAAGTTGGGTTTATCTAATTAGAGATGAAAAATTACCTAAGAATGAAAAAATGGAAGATTTATTTATTAGGACAGGAATAAAAATGAAAGAACTGTTTTTAGAAAAACTGTCAAAATGAAAATAAACATTGCAAAGGCGTCTTTAACAACATTATTGTTGTCATTCCCATTTAACTTTATTGTGTTGAGCGGAATGGGAAATATCTATTTGTCGACTTTAATGGTTTTATTTCAGTTTTTGGTTATGTTGGTATTAACCAAAGGAAGATTAGTTAATAATAATATTACGCTTATTGCTGTACTTGTTTTTAGTCTAGTTTTTTTTAGTACAGGTATTAATATCCTTTCTAATAAGATGTTAATAAATGAACAAATTACTAAAACTGTAATTTATTTTCAAAATGTATTAGCCTTAATACTTATGACATATTACATAAGGGCTTTAAGCTTAAAATATATTCTCAATTTGTTTTTAGTCATTGTTATTTTTGTTAGCCTCAGGGTGTTTCTAGAAGAACCAGACCATGTTTTTAGACTTAGTGTACTCTGGGGAGAAAGAATTGAAGCAGAGTTTGTGGCTGGGGTTAATACGTTTGCTATATTTAATGGTCTAGGACTCGTAATTAGTTTTTTTTATTTGAAGAAAAAAAGCCTAAGGATTTTTCTTTGCCTTTTATTTTTACTTATCATATTATTAACCATGTCCAGAGGAGCTTTAATCGCGGCTGTTTTTACACTATTCATAACTGCTCTATATGATGTTAAAAGAGAAACGTTTAATGCTATTATAAAATATTCGGTTATAGGGGTAATTGCCGGAATGGCAATTTTAATCTTTTCAGGAAAAATGGATGAAATAGTATACCAGTTAAATACTCGATTTTTAAGCTTTTTGGATGGAAAAACTTCTTTGGATACTTTTTTTGCTGGAAGAGGAACATTAATAGGTTATGTTTTTAACGAATTTATTAACTCTTCTATTTTTCAAATGCTATTTGGTCACGGCAATGGCAGTATGGATTTTACTATTCCAGAAACAGGGCAGGAATTTGAAACTTCTCATTTGGTAGTATTTGATATTTTATATAGGAATGGTCTTGTACTAACACTACTATATTTGTATTTGTTATTTGTTATTTTATATAGATTTTTGAAAAGAAGAAAAAGGGAAAAAATTGTATTGTTTGGACTATTTGTATTTTTCCATTTAGAACTCTTAGTGAACCCAATGATTTTTTCTGCACAGTCTGGTTGGTTATATTCTCTTTTTTTAATCTTATTTATAAAACAAGATAAATTAAATTTTAACGAAGAAAGATGAAGTTTATTAAGACTAAAAAAGAATTTATATTACCTTTCCTCATTTCGGCATTACCAATAGTTGCTGTATTTTGTTCTGAAAAAATTCTTTCACCATTTATATTTTTTGTAGTCTTCACTGCTTTGTTTGAAAAAAACAAGCTTTCAAATTTTAGAAAAAACAAACTCTTTTTGAAGCCTTATTTGATATTTGTGATATTCTGTGTGATTGCTTCAATATTATCTAGCGATTTTTTTAGTTCGATAAAAGCTTTGGAACGCTATATTTCCTTGATTTTAATTCCCATTGTTCTCTTTTCTTCTGATTTAACAGAAAAAAGAACACGATTTGTTTTACAATCTTATGTCCTAATAATGCTTCTGGTTTCATTGTTTTCTGTTGGAAAGCTCATTTGGTTTGTTTATACTTTCGAGGACTGGATTGAAGTTATGAGAGGTGTGAATAAAAATGACACTTATTTACAGTTTAAATACCCTCATTTAATGTGGGATGTACATCCTTCTTATTGGAGCTATTTAATTATAATTGTTAATATAATATTGTTAGGAAGTAAAAATTGTTTTAGTAAACTTTTCGGAAAACACATAACAATTCTTCTATTGCTTGCGTTTAATATTAATCTATTTTATTTGGCAGCCAGAATTCCATTGTTAGTGAACCTTTGTGTCCATTTAATCTACATTACTTTTTATTTTAGAAAAAATACGAAATATTTATTGGCAACTTATGCAATAGTTTTATTAATTCTTGTTGTTACCTATTTCCAATTACCTTTTCTAAGGTATAAAATTGAACATATAAAAAGTGATGAAAGGTTTTTCTTATGGCCAATAGTATACGAAAATGCTAAGGCGAATTATTTTGTATGGGGAGAAGGGTTTGGATTAGGAGGAAAGTTTATTAAAAACAAGTTAACAACAATTAGTGACATAAGAACGCAATACAAGGGTAATGAGATTCATAACCAATATTTAACGATGCTTTTAGAAACGGGTATTTTAGGAGTATTTATGCTATTATATGTTTATATAAAGCCAGCATTTACTTTTGTAGAAAAGCATAAAAAAACCCTTTCTCTTTCTATGATTTCTCTTTGCCTTTTGGTTATATTAGCTTCAACAATAGAACCTTTTTTCAGAGTTATAAAGGGAATTGTTATTTTTGCAGTTTTTAGCGCGTTGTTTCGATTAGCACATGAACAAAAAAGGGTTAGAACCAAAATATAACAATTAAGAAGAATAAGAATAAATAAAGTTTTATTAGTTTATGAAAGGGGTTGCAATAATTTTTGGTGGTTCAGGATATATAGGAAGACATTTACTACAGGAACTACTTAATGAAAATCAATTCGACAGCTATATTATTGCAGATTTAAAGCCTCTAATAGGGTTTGATGATTATTTGAATCAAAAAGTTAAATATATTGCAGTTGATGTGAAGAAAAAAATAGATCTAGGGGTAGATTTACTAGGTTTTGATTCTGAAAAAAGCTGGATTTTTAATTTTGCCGCAATTCATAGAGAGCCAGGACACGAGTTTCAGGAATATTTTGACACAAATATCCCTGGTGCTGAAAACATCAATAATTTTGCCAGAGAGAACAAAATAGATAATATTTTTTTTACAAGTAGTATTGCCCCTTATGGTAGATCCTTGGATCAAAGAATTGAGTCTTCTCCTCTATATCCAGAAACTGCTTACGGAATATCAAAAGGGTTTGCCGAAAAAATTCATAAAGAGTGGTTAGCAGAAAATGATTCTAGAAGACTTATAATAGTTAGACCAAGTGTGATTTTTGGACCAAAGGATCCTGGTAATGTTTTTAGGATGATAAATGCTCTTAAAAAAGGGACTTTTGTACTGCCGAATGGGGGTAAGGTGATTAAAGCATATGGCTATGTTTATGGTTTGATAGATAGTATGTTATTTACAATCAAAAAGGAGGAAAGATTAATCGTTTATAATTATGCCGAAAACCCCGTAGTTCCACTAAATGAGATGGTAACGATAGCAAAAGATTATTTAGAAATTAAGAAGCCGACTTTAAAGTTACCAGTTAGTGTATTAGCAATTATTGCCTTTTTTGTTCAGATCCTTTTTACAATAATTGGAAAGAAATCAGATATTCACCCTGTAAGAGTAAAAAAGGCCGGTTTTCCTACTAATATAAAACCACAATACTTAATAGATAATGGTTTTGAGTTTAAATATGATTTTAGAAATGCCTTAAAGCATTGGAAATTAGTGTCGCAAGAAGATTTTGATTAAATGAAGGTAGCTATAGTACATTATTGGTTTGTTACAAGAAGAGGAGGAGAAAAGGTTGTAGAGGCAATTCTTAAAAAGTTTCCTGATGCAGATATTTATACATTATTCTATGAT
Source organism: Aquimarina sediminis (assembly GCF_002895435.1). Taxonomy (GTDB): domain Bacteria; phylum Bacteroidota; class Bacteroidia; order Flavobacteriales; family Flavobacteriaceae; genus Aquimarina; species Aquimarina sediminis. Next base: position 285,789 of record NZ_POYJ01000002.1, on the reverse strand, counting down.
AAGGAGTCATATGGTAATCATTTAGAAGGGCATAAAGTATACACTTCTATACTAAATACGTCTTTTCTTAGAAAAAGATATCAAAAAATATTCCCATTGTATCCGATTGGAATTAAATCATTGAAATTAAAAGATGATTATGACTTGATAATATCTTCAGAGTCGGGACCAGCCAAAGGTATTTCAAACAAAAAGAATATTCCTCACGTTTGCTACATTCATTCCCCAATGAGGTATTGCTGGGGATATACAGAAGAGTATCTGCGGTCTGTAAATAAATTTTTAAGACCTATTCTTGCATTTTTTTTTGAAAGACTTAGGAGGTGGGATAAGACAACGATCGAAAATGTTGATTTATATGTAGCAAACTCAAAGAATGTAGCCAATAGAGTAAAGAAATTCTATAAAAGAGAAGCTGTAGTAGTTTACCCTCCCATTAGCGAAGATTTTTTTGAAAAGGAAACGTTTTCAAATCAAAAGAAAGAGTTTTATTTAAGTTTTGGTGCCATAACACCGTATAAAAGAATTGATTTATTAGTAGAAACATTCAATAGAAACGGAAAACCATTAATTATCATTGGTAATGGTTCTGAAAAAGAGTCTTTACAAAAAAAAGCCAATAACAATATAAAGTTTGAGGGGAATTTGTCATGGAAAGAGGTTGAAGCAATTTTTAGTAAAACAAAAGTTTTACTCTTTCCAGGAGAAGAGGATTTTGGTATGATTCCTTTGGAGGTCATGGCTTATGGTATTCCTGTAATTGCATATAAAAAAGGTGGGGCATTAGAAACAGTAGTTGAAAATAATGAAAATATAAATGAATCGTCTGGTATCTTTTTTGAAGAGCAAACAGTAGATTCGTTGAACAAAGCACTCTATAGGTTTGAGAGACATGAACATGCTTTTGATCCTTTTTGGATAAAGGAGCATGCAGAAAAGTTTAAAGAAGATGTTTTTATTAAAAAAATCATACAAGAAATAAACTCATTTATAAAAAACACTAATAAAAAGGCATGAAAATATCAGTAATAGGAACGGGGTATGTTGGGCTTGTAACTGGAACCTGTTTAGCAGAAACAGGAAATGAAGTTATCTGTGTGGATATAAATGAGCAAAAAGTCCAAAAAATGCGTGATGGCGAAATTCCTATATATGAACCACATCTTGATGTACTTTTTGATAGGAATATTAAAGCGGGAAGACTAAAGTTCTCTACTTCTCTAAAAGAAGGCCTAGACCATGCGGAGATTGTTTTTTTGGCATTGCCCACACCTGAAGATGAAGATGGCTCTGCAGACTTATCATATGTTCTTGGAGTTGCGGATGATATTGGGAAAATGATTGATGAATATAAAGTTATTGTAGATAAAAGTACTGTTCCTGTAGGAACAGCAGAAAAAGTGTATAAAACAATTGCAAAAAACACGACATGTGATTTTGATGTAGTTTCCAATCCAGAGTTTCTTAGGGAAGGTTTTGCCGTAGACGATTTTTTAAAGCCAGAAAGAATTGTAGTCGGCTCTAGTTCTGAAAGAGCAACTGAGCTGATGCAAAAGCTATATAAACCATTTGTTAGATCAGGTAATCCTATTATCATAATGGATGAGAAATCAGCAGAGCTTACCAAGTATGCTGCTAATTCTTTTCTTGCTGCTAAAATTACTTTTATGAACGAGATTGCAAATTATTGTGAGAAAGTTGGAGCTGACGTAGATGAGGTACGTAGAGGGATGGGAACAGACTCAAGGATAGGCAAGCGATTTTTATTCCCAGGTATTGGATATGGAGGTTCCTGTTTTCCGAAAGATGTGAAGGCATTATATAAATCAGGTAAGGAAGTGGATTATGATTTTCGAATTTTAAACTCTGTAATTGAAGTAAATCAAAAACAAAAAACTGCATTAATACCAAAAATTAACACATATTTTAATGGGGATTTAAAAAATAAAACTTTTGCTATCTGGGGGTTGGCATTTAAGCCAGAAACAGACGATATTCGAGAAGCGCCTTCTTTGTATGTTATTGATGAGTTATTGAATGCCGGTGCAAAAATTAGAGCATTTGATCCAGAAGCAATGGGTAATGTCGCTAAAAGGTATGACGATAGGATACTATTTTCAAAAACGATGTATGATGTGTTAGAAGAGGCAGATGCATTAATTATTTGTACGGAATGGAGTATTTTTAGAACTCCAGATTTTAAAAGAATCAAAGATAATCTTACTGATAATGTTATTTTTGATGGCAGGAATTTGTACGATGTTAATGATATAGAAAAGGAAAAAATTTCTTATTTCTCTATTGGAAGAAAAGATATAAAATTATAGAATGAAAAAAGTTTTAATAACTGGAGCTGCTGGTTTTTTAGGATCCCATCTTTGTGATCGTTTTATAAAAGAGGGGTTTCATGTGATTGGTATGGATAATCTAATCACTGGAGATATAAAGAATGTTGAGCATTTATTTAAATTAAAACAGTTTGAGTTTTATAACCACGATGTAACTAAGTTTGTTCATATTCCAGGAGAATTAGATTATATCTTACATTTTGCTTCACCGGCAAGCCCAATAGATTACCTTAAAATCCCTATTCAAACCCTTAAAGTTGGATCTTTGGGTACTCATAATTTGTTAGGATTAGCAAAAGAAAAAAAGGCAAGAATTTTAATAGCCTCTACAAGTGAGGTATATGGGGACCCATTAGTACACCCTCAAAACGAAGAATATTATGGTAATGTAAATACGATTGGTCCTCGAGGGGTATATGATGAAGCAAAACGTTTTCAAGAATCCATTACAATGGCCTATCATACATATCACGGTATTGAAACGAGAATTGTACGTATTTTTAATACCTATGGACCAAGAATGAGGTTAAATGACGGTCGTGTGGTTCCTGCGTTTATTGGTCAGGCATTGCGAGGTGAAGACTTAACTATTTTTGGAGATGGTTTACAGACTCGATCTTTTTGTTATGTTGATGATTTGATAGAAGGTATCTACAGGTTACTTTTTAGTGATTACGTCTATCCTGTTAATATTGGCAACCCAGATGAAATAACAATAAAAGATTTTGCAGAAGAAATCATAAAACTTACAGGAACTGATCAAAAAGTAATTTATAAAGATTTACCTGTTAATGATCCTTTACAACGACAACCCGATATTAGTAAAGCAAAGGAGGTTTTAGATTGGGAGCCTAATGTTTTTAGATCAGAAGGAATGAAATTAACCTTAGAATATTTTAAAGGGTTTTCTGAAAAGGAACTTTCTAAAAGTGATCATAGAGATTTTTTGAATAATTGATTTTGTAGAGATAACTATATAATGAGTAATAAAGGAGGAAGATATTCAGTCTATATAAATCCACTATTTTGTTTGGTAGATTTAATAATTTTGAATTTTACAACGGTATTGTTTCAAACAAACATAGATCAAAATCTTTTATTTTCAATTTATATTTCGGTTTTGTGGATTATTCTTTCTATCAAAAATAAGTTTTATGACATAAAACGATTTTCTAAAGTTGTCCATATTTTAGCTTCTTTAATTCGACAGTTTTTAATTTTCACACTTATTTTGTATGCCTTTATAGGCTTTTTTAAGCAACCTAATATTAGTCGATTTGAAATGGGAAAGTATCTCATTTCAGTAATTGGATTTATTACTTTTTTTAAATTTATATTTCTCTATTTGTTATCTAAGTATAGAGAAATATTGGGGGGTAATATCAGGCGAGTAGTGGTCATTGGAAATAACAAAAAAACTGATCAATTAATTAAAATTTTTAAGGACAAACCTGATTTTGGATATAAATTTCAAAAAAAATTCTGCGTAAGAGATAGTGACTTTGATTTAGAATCCTGTTTTAACTATGTAGTTGAAAACGGAATTGATGAGGTGTATTGCTCGATAGCAGAATTATCTAATAATCAACTAAGAGATATTGTTAATTTTACAGAGAATAATTTAAAAATTTTAAAGTTCATTCCGGATAATAAAGATATTTTCAGTAAAAAATTAATTTTTAATTATTATGAATATATACCGGTATTATCTTTTCGAGAGATCCCATTGGACTATTCAATAAATAAATTTACGAAGAGAACTTTTGACATTTTATTGTCGCTATTTGTTTTGGTAGGAATCCTCTCTTGGCTAACTCCATTAATAGCATTACTTATTCAATTAGAATCCCGGGGTCCTGTGTTTTTTAAACAACGCCGTAATGGGTTGGATTATAGAGAGTTTTATTGCTATAAGTATCGCTCTATGAAACCAAGTAAAAGCTCTAATCAAGCAACAAAGGGGGATGCAAGAGTTACTAAGGTCGGAAAATTTATTAGGAGAACTAGTATTGATGAGTTACCACAGTTTCTTAATGTTCTTAAAGGAGATATGTCTGTGGTAGGACCAAGACCTCATATGGTAAAACACAATGAAGAGTTTGCGCAAAGAGTGGATAAGTTTATGGTTCGCCACTTTGTAAAGCCTGGAATAACAGGATTGGCTCAAGTAAGTGGTTTTAGAGGAGAAATCGAAACCAATAAAGACATAATTAATCGAGTTAAGTATGATATTTTTTATGTCGAAAACTGGTCATTACTTCTAGATATAAAAATTACAGTTCTTACGGCTATCAATGCCATTAAAGGAGAAGAAAAGGCGTACTAAGAGTAGATTTGTTTCAAAAATAGGAGTCGCGAATCTTAGATGATCTATTAAATTATAGATTTTGGTGTTTTTAAAATTATAGAAAAAGTGCAACTTAGCAATATAATAAACAAAGCTTCAAGCATGTTTTATAAAGAAGATCATTGGGTTGTTATGACCTTTTGGAATTCACTATATATTGCTTTTTTTTTATTACCTCTAGGGATTAATCTTCCAACTCCTTTTTTTATAGTTTCTATTGTTTTTGGTATTGGAATGATGTTTAGACCCCAAAATAAATTTGTTTTGGATAAATCAGTATTGCTTTTTCCGCTCTATTTTATACTGATGTCTTTTAGCCTTATTTATACTGATAACCTTTTTGATGGGCTGAGTTTATTACAACGATCACTATCCTTGTTGTTGTTCCCGATAATCTTTTTGTTTGTTAAAGAAGATGCGGCTACAGTAAAAAGATTATTTGACTTTTTGTTAGTAGGATTAATTGTGTCTTTTTTTATAAATGTTTTTAATGCTACCAACAATTTGTTATGGTATGTGTTGGATCAACAGGAAACGACAGGATTGCTTTCTTTTCTAGAGAAAATTTCAAATGAGAGGTATCGTTTTTTTTCTGGATCAGAATTTTCTAAATTGGTTAATTCTAATTATGTTTCAATATATATATTATTGGTCTTGAGCTATTATCTAAAAAACAGATTAGAATCTAGTGGACAGGTGATAGTACTGGTCATTTTATTTCTTTACTTGTTTATATTGGCTTCAATTGCTGCATACCTTATTTTGGCTATTATGTCAATATTATTGATTTTTGATATTGCAGATAAAGGGAAAAAATATATAATGCTAATAGTCTTTTTGATGGGAGCAATTTTGTTCTTAAATAATCCTCGGGTATCTCATTTTTATTATAGAATTAAAGATTTCTGTAAGACAGTGGATTATAAAAGTGAGAGTACAGCTTCAGAGAAATCAAAATTACTGGCGTGGGATGCCAGTATCAAGTTAATCAAAAAAGCTCCCGTCTTAGGCTATGGAGTTGGTGATGCAAATGAAGCTTTAATGGCAGAATACAACGAGTTAAATTACAGATTAAACCATCAGAACAAATACAATTCGCATAACCAGTTTTTACAGACCTATTTGCAAACAGGGATTATGGGGTTTTGCATTTTGGTAGCCATCTTTGTTTTATTAGCAATGCGGATGAAAAGAAGTAGAAATGAGTTTTCAGTATTTCTTATCTTTTTCATTTCTCTTCTGTTTGAATCAATGCTGGTACGATTTAATGGTATTGTGTTTTTCTCTATTGTTATTCCATTACTATTAAAAAAGAGAAGTATTTTGAGTAGTAGAATTATTAGAAACCTTCCTAAATGAAGGCATTATAAAAGTTGAATTCATCCTAATTATTGCTTCTTTAAATGAAATATGGCAGATTTCTATATGCACCTGATAAATGGCTTAAAACATCTATTACGTTTTATAAAAAACTATTAGTAATACAATTAGGAATGAACTATTTTTGATGCCTTAGAAATTAAGTTATATTAAATCATGAATATATTAGTACTTGGATCCGGAGGAAGAGAACATACATTTGCCTATAAAATTGTACAGAGTAAGCTCTGTGATACTTTATTTGTAGCGCCTGGCAATGCAGGGACAGAAAATATAGCGACTAATGTACCTATTGCGGTAACAGATTTTTCTGCTATTAAGGAACTGGTTTTAAAGGAAAATATTGAGATGGTAGTTGTGGGACCCGAAGATCCTTTGGTGATGGGAATTAGTGATTTCTTTTTATCAGATGACCAATTAAAAAATGTCATTGTTGTTGGTCCATCCAAAGAAGGAGCAAAGTTAGAAGGAAGTAAAGAATATGCCAAAGAGTTTTTATTAAGACATGATATTCCAACTGCAGCTTATCAAAGTTTTACTGAAGCAAGTGTTAATGAAGGAAAACAGTTTTTAGAAACCTTACAAGCTCCATATGTATTAAAAGCAGATGGTTTGGCAGCAGGAAAAGGAGTTTTAATTCTTCAGGATATCGATGAAGCGAAAGAAGAATTGGAAAACATGCTCACCAATAAGAAATTTGGAGTAGCAAGCGAGAAAGTAGTAATAGAAGAGTTTCTTGATGGTATAGAACTTAGCATTTTTGTACTTACAGATGGTAAAAATTATTTGACATTGCCAACAGCAAAAGATTATAAACGTATAGGAGAAGGGGATACAGGATTAAATACTGGAGGTATGGGAGCCATCTCACCAGTTCCTTTTGCCGATGACGTATTTATGACAAAGATTGAGAAGCAAATCATAAAGCCCACAGTAGATGGTCTTGCAAAAGAAAACATCGATTATAAGGGCTTTATTTTTATTGGATTGATAAAAGTAGGGGATGATCCAAAAGTAATCGAATATAACGTCCGTATGGGCGATCCTGAGACTGAAGCTGTATTGCCAAGAGTAAAGACTGATTTGGTAGAGCTCTTTAAGCATGTTGGAGCACAAACATTGGACACTATAGATATTGAGTTAGATGAAAGAAGTGCTGCAACTATAATGACTGTTTCTGGTGGATATCCTGAAGGATACGAAAAAGGAAAAGAAATTACAGGAATAAATTCTATCTCAGAATCTATAGTTTTTCATGCAGGAACAAAATCTGAAAACAATAAAGTGGTAACTAATGGAGGTAGAGTAATTGCGGTAACTTCATTTGATGAAGATTTTAGACAAGCCCTTAAAAAGTCATACGAAAGTATCGAAAAACTAAACTTTGATAAAATGTACTATAGAAAAGATTTGGGGTTTGATTTGTAAAGAAAATCCTTGATTTTATGAGTATTCATAAAAAATCCGGTAACTATTACAGTTACCGGATTTTTTATATTTCAATTTTACTAAAGCACTTTAGTTTAAAAACGAATGCGCCGTAGGATCTCTGTTTTCTTCATCATTGTCATTGTATTCTTTTAGTTTTTTCATCCAGTAAAAAAAGGCTAAAAAACCAACGAGCATAAATAACCAGTTTAAGATGTTGGCGCCAGTCCAGCTTTCTAGTTCCATAGCTCTTAGAGCGTCCATAGGAGCAAACAGTATATCAACAAAAAGAGATTGTATCGCTTCAAAAAATTCTTTCATAATTATGTTTCTATATTTTCTTAATCAGAAGTTTAAAGTAAAAAACTAAAAACTTTTTATAAATTAGTTCTATGGTAAATAAAAACAATACAGCATATTGTTCGGTGCAAAAATATAAAAAATAGTAGTGTTATCAAGCTTTTTTACTAAATCAAAACCCATTAATTATATTGTGGTAGCATTATATATGGGAATCCTCTTTGGAATTGCCCATTTTAAAAAAGGGTTTGTGCTCGAGAGTGGGTATATTCTTTTGGTTATGCTGAGCATTTTTTTATATGTTTTGCCTATGCTTGCGCTTAATTTTGTTGCCTTAAAAAATAATCTTACGAATAAAGGCACTTTTACAATACTTCTGTATGCCTTTTTAACTTCAGTTTTACCTAACTCTTTAATAAGTTTTCCTGTTTTATTATCCAATGTATTTGTGCTTTTTGCACTGCACAACATACTACATATGAGAAATGAGAAACATATCAAAGCTAAAATTCTTAATGCAGCAATATGTATTGGTTTAGCTTCATTGGCTTATTTTTGGAGTATAGGATTTATTCTTCTGGTGTTTTTAGGGATATTGTATTTTGATGCTAAAAACTATAGAAACTGGTTTATTCCTTTTATAGGTATCGGTACAGTTTATGTATTTGCTAATTGCTTTACCCTTTTTTTTTATGATTCGTTTTTTAGATTCACAGCCTATGTAGACCCTATCTCATTTTCGTTTCAGGGGTATTTGATAAAAGAGCAGTTTTTTTCTGTAGGAATATTATCTATTTGTACCGTGTTTTTTTTCTCGGTTTACCTTGTTAAGTTTGGTAGAAAAACTGCAAATACTAAACCAATATTGAGAATTGTTATTGCTTATCTAATTGTAGCTATTGGTATAGCGATCATTGCCCCTGGGAAAAACACATCAGAGCTTTTTTTTATGGCTACACCTTTAGCCCTGATTGGAACTACCTATTTTGAAATGAGTCATCATCGATTGGCAAAAGAAATAAATGTTTGGGTATTCATATTGATTCCATTTATCATCTTACTATTTTAGTTAATTCGGAATACGTTATTATATATCAAATACTATTACAAAATATAATACCTTTGCACCTGCCAGAAAGGATACAAAGAGATTGAGGAAAGCACTGGGTAAGGGTTCTAAAACGTCATAAAATTAAAACTACCCAAAATCTAATGTATTTGGCAGCTATAGAATACAATTATACATTTTGAAAAATAATAATGAACATGTTTACTGATAAAGCAAATTCGATTTTTAAAGAAGTTATAGAAAAATACCACGTGATTGATCGTGTTGATCAAGAGTTCTCGAACCCATATGATAGTAAATCACAGGTCTTAGAACATTTACTATATCGCAAATGCTGGATTGATACTGTACAATGGCATTATGAAGATATTATACGTGATCCAGAAATTGACCCTGTTGCAGCATTAAAGTTAAAAAGACAGATAGATGCGTCTAATCAAGATCGAACAGATATGGTAGAATACATCGATAGCTATTTTTTAGAAGAGTATAAAAATGTATCACCAAAATCAGATGCTACTATAAATACCGAAAGTCCTGCATGGGGTGTGGATAGATTATCCATATTAGCCTTAAAGGTATATCATATGCATGTAGAGACGATACGTGAAGGAGCCACAGATGCTCATAAAAGTGCTTGTCAAAAGAAACTGAATGTATTGCTTGAGCAAAGAGTCGATTTATCTACAGCGATAGATACACTTCTCAAGGATATTGAGAATGGTGATAAATATATGAAAGTATATAAACAAATGAAGATGTATAATGATGATGAATTAAATCCCGTATTGCGTGGAGGTAAGTAATATTAGGGCAATAGACAAAACTGAAACAAACGTTCTGGTCATTCGACTTTCTGCTATGGGGGATATTGGAATGACCGTTCCTGTTCTTAGAACCTTCAGAGCTACTTATCCTAATGTAAAACTGACCGTACTCACTAGAAAGTTTTTTGAGCCTATTTTTTCGGATATTGATAACCTCGAAGTGTATTATGCCGATGTAGAAAAAACACACAAAGGGTTTTTGGGACTTATTCGATTGGCTAACGAATTAAGTAAGTTTGGAATAGATGCTGTTGCAGATTTACATAATGTATTACGTACCAATGTGCTAAAGAGATTTTTTGCGTTAAGAGGAATAAAAGTTTTTCAGGTAGATAAAGGCAGAGCAGAAAAAAAGGCACTGACTAGGGCAAAGAATAAAGCATTTAAACAACTAAAAACTACACATCAACGATATGCTGATGTATTTGAAAAATTAGGATATCCGATTGATCTTACTACGCATACTTTTCCTGAGAAACAACCATTAACACCCAATATCATTTCGTTAACTCAGAATTCAGCAAAAAAATGGCTCGGCATCGCTCCTTTTGCACAATATGAGAGTAAGTCTTATCCATTGGAGTTAATGGTTGAGGTAATTGAAGCTTTGGATAAAGACGATCATTTTGAAATTTTTCTTTTCGGAGGAGGAAAGCGTGAAGGAGATATACTTAATAATATAGCAAGTAAGTACAAAAATGTAACCACAGTAGTGGGTAAACTATCTTTTGAAGACGAATTAAAGCTAATAGGTAATCTAGATGCGATGTTATCCATGGATAGTGGGAATGCACATCTTGCAGCAATGTACGGGGTGCCAACCATAACCCTGTGGGGAGTAACACATCCTTTCGCAGGGTTTTTGCCTTTTGGGCAGCCTATAGAAAACGCAATTTTGCCAAACATGGCAAAATACGATCAGATTCCTACATCTATTTATGGCAATAAGGTTCCTGAAGGTTACGAAAAAGTAATGTATTCCATTGATCCAAAAACAGTAGTAGACGCCATTAATAATTTATAGGCTATTCTCTTCTTGTCAATTTAGCTGTTTGGGATTTTAAACATCGTCAAAATCAACAGTAATAGATGTTGAGGTTGGATGCGCCATACAAGCCAAAACCAATCCCTCTGCAATTTCCCCATCAGTAAGAATACTATTCTTTTCCATTACTGCATTACCTTCTGTAATTTTGCAAATACAAGAACTACATACTCCACCCTGGCAGGAATAGGGAGCATCAATATCTTGGCCAAGTGTAGCATCAAGAATAGTCTTTTTCTGATCCATAACAAAGTTAAACTCTTCGTCGTCGACAAGAACTTTAACAGTACTCTGCCCATCAAGATCTTCATTCAATTCAGTTTCACTAGTACTACTAGTAAATAGCTCAAAATGAATGGCACTTTTTTCGATACCATTTTCTAGTAAAATCTCAGTTACAGTATTGATCATTTCTTCGGGACCACACAGATAAAAAGCTTTAAAAGAAGTGTTTTTAAACTTATTCTTTAGTATATAATTTACTATTGGTTTTTCAATTCTGCCAAAATGAGCATTATCCTCTTGACTTCTACTATATACATATTCAATAAATAAACGATCTGAATATTTCGCTTGTAACGCTAACAATTCATTATGAAAAATAGTTTCCTCTGGAGTTTTATTTCCATATACAAGTACAAAATTGCTGCTAGGTTCATCTTCCATCACAGCTTTAATCATACTCATTACTGGGGTGATACCACTACCAGCCACAAAAGCAGCATAAGTGTTGTTTGCTTTAGGGTCGGTAGTAAGTGAAAAATTTCCTTCTGGTGGATGTACTTCTAATACATCATTATCTTTTAGTTGGTTATTAGCAATGACAGAAAAAGTGCCATCAGGGATTTCTTTAATAGCCACTTTAAGTATGCCGCTTTTGGGAGCACTACAAATAGAATATGCTCTACGAATTTCTTTACCGTCTACTTTGGTTTTTATAGTTATATATTGCCCAGGTATAAAAGAATAGGTGTTCTGTAATGCCGAAGGCACATCAAATTCTATAGAAACTGCCATTGGAGTCTCTCGGGTAATATGTTTTATAGATAGTTTATAGAAATCTGGCATTGCACTTTTTTTGGCAAAAATAGTAAATGCAATAAAAGCAGGTGTGTTTTATGATAAAATTATTACTGAAACCCTCGCTCGAAAAGGTGTAAATCATAAAATAAACGAAAATACATGTAATATACCTTTTCAGGAGATAAAGAATTGGATCGATTATCATTTTGTTTGTAACAAAATCCAGATTTTGATTACTAAATAGTATAAACACATATACTTATATTATGTTTAAACATTTCATTACGTTACAATGGAAATCTTTCTGGAGATCTGCTTCTCTAACATCAGGATTGTTTATGAAGTTGTTTATGGGGTTCTGGGCACTATGGTTTATTGTTATGATGGCTTTTGGTGGCATTGGAGCTTTTTTCTTTATTAAAGAAAAACTTAATCTGGATCCCTTTGAAACGGTTAACAGGTTTTTAATCTATTGGTTGGTATTTGATTTATTGTTTAGATATGCTTTGCAAAAAATGCCAGTTATCAATATTAAGCCTCTATTGACACTTCCTTTTAAGAAAAAGAAAATAGTCTCTTTTGCTTTTGGGAAAACGATATTTTCTTTTTTTAACATCGTTCATGTTTTCTTTTTTATCCCGTTTTCGATAGTATTAATTCAAAACGGTCATTCAGTTTTTAATGTTGTCTTATGGAATATAGGTCTGACCGCATTAGTATACTGTAATAACTTTTTGAATATTATTTTAAACAAAAAAGATAATCTTATTTTTTTAATAGGTGGTATTATAACAACTTTGGGAGGACTGCAATATCTAGAATATTTTGACGCCACTGCGTATACCGCTCCTTTCTTCATAGGGTTATATGATGTATCTTTTTGGACAATAATTCCTGTAGTAGTATTGCTTTTATTGATTTTTATATCGTTTCGGTCTTTTGTAAATGATTTGTATTTGGATGCAGGTTTGGCTAGTAAAGTAAAAAGCATAAAAACTGAAAACCTGGAGTGGTTAGATAGGTTTGGTAAGTTATCAACCTTTCTTAAAAATGACATAAAATTGATAAAAAGGAACAAAAGAGCTAGATCTACGGTTTTAGTTAGTGTTTTGTTTTTGTTCTATGGGCTGCTGTTTTTTCCGGGTTGGGTCGATAGTTATGAAGGGCCTGTTTGGCAGATTTTTGCAGCAATTTTTGTTACCGGCGGTTTCTTATTAAGTTTTGGACAGTTTGTACCAAGTTGGGATAGTTCTTATTACCCATTAATGATGAGTCAAAATATTAAGTATAAAGAATACTTGTCTTCAAAATGGTTATTAATGGTTATCGCTACATTGATCTCTACTGTATTAGCATCTGGATATTTGTTTTTTGGTTGGGAAGTATACCTAGCCATTATAGTTGGCGCAATATATAATATAGGAGTAAACTCTCATATCGTGTTATGGGCAGGAGCTTATGTAAAAACACCTATTGATTTGACTAGTAATAAGAAAGCCTTTGGGGATAAACAAGCATTTAATGCAAAAACTTTGATGCTATCATTGCCAAAAATGGCTTTACCAATGATATTGTATGCTATAGGCCATTACAGTTATGATCCTTATGCAGGATATGCTCTTGTGGCTATTACAGGGATTGCAGGATTTGCATTTAAAGATGTTGTTTTTAATAAAATTGAACGCATCTATAAAACAGAAAAATATAAAACAATAGCAGCATACAAACAAACAAAATAGAAATAATGATAGGTATACATAATCTTACAAAAACATATAAAGGTAGTACAGTTCTTAATATTGAACATCTTGAAATACAAAAAGGCGATAGTTTGGGGCTTGTTGGTAATAATGGAGCAGGAAAAACAACATTATTTAGTGCTATATTAGATCTTATTCAACCTACCACAGGGTATATTAATAATAATGGGATTAAGGTTAATGAAAGTGAAGAATGGAAATCGATCACTTCTGCGTTTATTGATGAGACATTCTTAATCGGATATTTGACAGCAGAAGAGTACTTTTATTTTATAGGAGAACTTCGAGGGCAAAATAAAGCAGATGTTGATGCAGTATTATCTCAGTTTGAAGATTTTTTCCATGATGAGATTTTAGGGCAAAAAAAATACCTTAGAGATCTTTCGAAAGGAAATCAAAAAAAAGCGGGTATTGTAGCTGCACTTATTGGTAATCCTGAAGTGATTATTCTTGATGAGCCATTTGCAAATTTGGATCCGACGACCCAAATACGATTAAAGAAAATAATTAAAGAACTGTCTGCTGATCCCGATGTAACCGTTTTGGTGTCTAGCCATGATCTTATGCATGTTACAGAAGTATGTGATCGAATTGTGGTATTGGATAAAGGGGAGGTGGTTAAAGATCTTTTGACATCAGAAGAAACTCTTAATGAATTAGAAGCGCATTTTAGCTAATATACTTTACCAACTTGCCAAAAGAAGAGTATTGGTAAAAAACTATAGTTGTATTCCGTGTTTGTTTTTTGAAAATGAATTGTAATAATCAATCTACTTCCTGGACATATTCTCGATATTGTTCTCTCGCCCAACCTTGGCATGTCCCTTTTACAGGGCATAGCTTTTGTGTAATATACAAGGATAATTACTATTCTTAACTATGTCACGACAACAATTTACAAATACGTTGAATTCTATTTTTTTATTGATAAAATAAAAAAATAGGTTTTCTAATGCTGATTGGAGGAAATAACACAGTAAAACGATGTTCAGGTTAGAGAAATATATAGTAACAATCTGTTTTTTAATGAAAGAAATGTATTTTTACAACGAGCATTCTATTTTTATGCTAGTCTAACACACTAAAAAGGAAGTTTTTTAGTTATCACATTATTAAATTATCTGATTTGGGCAGAAAAATATCAAAAATCACTATAGTCCTGATATTGGCTATTATAGGGTTTGCTTGTTCTAGAAAAAAGGACAAGTTTGTAAATCGTGCATGGCATGATGTTACTACAAAAAATAACACCTTATACAATGGTAGATTAGCCTTTGATACAGGTAAAGAAGATATCATTCAATCTTATAAAGATAACTTTTGGGAGCTACTGCCTATAGAAAGAATGATTGTAAGTGAAGATGTTCGACTTCCTAACGAAGTTCTTAATAAAAACTTTGATAGAGCTGAAGAAAAGGCAGTAAAAGCAATACAAAAGCACAGCATGTTAATCGATGGTAAGGAACGTAATCCTAAAATTGATGAAGCATTTTTGTTATTAGGTAAAGCACGTTATTTTGAACAACGTTTTGTGCCAGCGCTCGAAGCATTTAATTACATCTTGTATAAATATCCTTCTAGTAATACAATTAATCATGCTAAGGTATGGAAAGCAAAGACTAATCTTCGTTTAGATAATAATGAAAAAGCTATCGAAGATTTAACCAGAATGATTGAGCAAGAATATATGAAACCTCAGGATTATGCAGATGCATTAGCAATGATGGCTCAGGCGTGTGTTAATCTGAAGAAAAAAGACTCTGCTGTTACTTATATAACTAAAGCAGCAATTCATACTCAAAAGAATGAAGAAAAAGGAAGATACCTATATATAAAAGGGCAGTTGCTAAATCAATTAGGCTATAAAGATAGTGCTAATTACGCTTTTGATCAGGTAATAGATTTGAATAGAAGAGCACCTAGAAGATATATGATGAATGCCTATATGGCTAAAGCCCGAAATTTTGAGTATAATAAAGGAAATAACGAGGAGTTTTTAGAATTATTAACTGATCTTGAAGAAAATCGAGAAAATAGACCTTTTTTAGATAAAATATACAATCAAAAAGCAGTGTATTTTAAAACTTTGGATTCAATTGATTTGGCAGTGGATTATTATAATAAATCTTTGCGAACCAAATCCGAAGATAAATATTTAGAATCTCTAAACTATTATACATTAGGAGATATAAGTTTTGATAGGAAAGAGTATGCCGTTTCTGGAGCGTATTATGATAGCACGCTTCAACGAATGATCGTTGACTCAAAAAGATATAGAGTATTAAAGAAAAAAAGAGATAATCTGGATGACGTGATTTTGTATGAAGGTATTGCCAACACAAATGACAGCATTTTGACAGTCTTTGCTATGTCACCAGATGATAGACTTGCTTATTATACTACGTATACCAATGGTCTAAAAGAAAAAGCAATAGCTGCAGAAAAAGCAGAAGAAATTGCTAGGATAAAAGAAGGTTTACCCACCGAACAAAGGTTTAAGCAACCTGGTTCTGGTTTTGGAAAGAACAATAACAATGCTGAGGCAAAGGGAGGTCCTTTTTACTTTTATAATCAAACCACTGTAGCCTATGGCAAAACCAGTTTTAAAAGAACATATGGCAACAGAGAATTAGAAGATAACTGGAGAGTGTCTAGTATTTCGAACCCGAATGCAGTTTCTGCTATTGAAGAGAAAAAGGAGGAGAAGTATTCTATTGATACAGACCCAACATTCGATCCGCAAACTTATATTGCTCAATTACCAACTGATCCTGCCTCAATCGATAGCTTAGAGACGGATAGAAATTTTGCTTATTATCAATTAGGAGTTATTTATAAAGAAAAATTCCAAGAATATGATCTAGCTATTGATAAGTTCGAGAGCTTGCTTCAGAATAGTCCAGAAGAACGTTTGGTTATTCCATCAAAATATAATCTCTATAAAATTTATTTGGTTCAGGGTAATTCTTCAAAATCTAATGCATTAATGCAAGACATTATCAATAACCATACAGATTCTAGATATGCTAAGATTCTTCAAAATCCGGATGAAGCATTAAAAGATGATCAGAACAGTCCTAAATCAATCTATAATAAATTATATAAAGGCTTTCAGGATCAAAAATATGCTTCTGTTATCAAAGAAAGTGATGAGATGATCGTTAAATTTGGAGGAGATGAAGATTTTTTACCCAAATTTGAATTACTAAAGGCTCAGGCAATTGGACGGTTTAGGGGCTTTAATGCATATAAGGAAGCACTAAATTATGTGTCTCTTAATTACCCTCAGAGTCCCGAAGGGAAAAAAGCTCAAATGATTTATCAAGTCACTATTCCTCAAATAGAAAATGATAGGTTTTTAACCGGTTTAGAAGAAGAAAAGAATCACAAGGTGATTTATCCTTTTTCTACCTTTGGAGATAATCAGGCACAAGGTTTAAAAGAACATGTTCAGGCAATTATAGAGGAGCTGCGATATGATAAGATGAAAGTTTCTTTAGATAAGTATAATAAAGATCAACAATTTGTAGTTGTACATACAAAAGGTAGCAAATTAGCTGCAGAAGGTTTGGCAGAACTTCTATCTTTGGGTAGAACTGAAGATACCCGAGGGGTTGATTTAACGAAATGGAATAGAAAAAAGAAATATTATAAAAAGGTTGATGCAACATTTTTTATTATTGCATCACCTAATTATCGAATTCTTCAGATTCACAAAAATTTGGAGGAATATAAACCAGTAGAAACACAATTAGAAACGGAATAATTTAATCCCCCTTAATATTTTATATTATGTTTTCAGATAATAAAAAAGGAAGAGACCAAGGTAGTACAGCTGATTTCTCTCGTAACCAGAACAAAATTTCAGAAGGAACCAAAATTGTTGGTGATATTGTTTCTGAAGGAGGTTTTAGAATTGAAGGTATCATTGAAGGAACTTTTAAAACTACAGGAAAAGTAGTAGTTGGTAAATCCGGTTTTATCCAGGGTACACTCGAATGTTCTGACGCTGATTTTGAAGGTAAATTCTCAGGAAACCTGATCGTGTCAAATACATTATCTTTGAAACCAACTGCGCATATTGAAGGTGAAGTTACTGTAGGTAAATTAGCAGTAGAACCAGGAGCAAATTTCAACGCATCTTGTTCTATGAAAGGTGGTGTAAAATCATTAAGTAAACCAAGTGAGCAAAAAGGAACACAAACCCAATCAGGAGCACAACAAGGGCAAGGGAAATCAGCTTAGGAAATATGCTGCTTTGTCAGGAATAGCTTTCCAAATGGGAGCTACCATATTCTTGTGTGCTTACGCTGGTAAAAAATTGGATGCCCATTATGAATTAGAAAAACAATGGTTCACCATGGGCTTTGTTCTTTTTGGGGTAACAGCATCTATATATCTGGTGATTAAGCAGCTAAATCGTATTAATAATAAGTCTGATCATTAATTTGTTTCTACGGATAAAGAGTTTTATAGTATATGATTAAGAGCTTGTTTCGCTTTTTGTTTCTTTTTTTTATTGTTATAATTGGCAGTTATTTTATCCACATGTGGGTAATAGAAGCTTTTTTGTTAAAAAGAGATATTAGTATTGTTAAATTATCGTATCTCTTTAATGGTCTATTTACATTTGTGCTTACCTCTGCTATAATTCTTGTAAGTAAAAAGTATAAAGACCATCTTGGTTTTATCTTTATGGCAGGCAGTCTCCTTAAAATTGGGGTGTTTATGGCTATAAGTAAGCTCGGAGGAATAGAAATCAATAAAAACGTCTTTCTGGATTTCTTTGCTGCTTACTTAATCTGTTTAATCTTAGAAGTATACTTCGTCTCTAAGATTTTGAATTCTGATAAATAGCTCATTTTCAATAATATAAATATTTAGTAAGAATCTCCAACTTATTTACCCAAAATAGTTTAAGAATCTAACATAATTATGTACATTTGCACCGAAATTTAGGAACCGAAATTTTAGGTGTAATGCAAAAACGTACTGTAGTTAAGTTTTTATTGATTTTTACTTTAGTCTTTAACGCTTCAAATCTGTTTGCAAAAGAATCAGAGAAAGAAGGGGATGGGGATTTAAAAACAACGATCAAAGAATTTATAAATCATCACCTTCAAGACTCACATGATTTTACTTTGTTCTCTGATGAAGAAGCTAAAACTCATTTTGGGTTTCCTTTGCCTGTGATCTTATGGGATGGAGGACTTAAAGTTTTTTCTTCATCTAAGTTTCATCATGGAGAAACTGTTGCAGAGGTAAATGGTGAATATTATAAATTATATCACGGTAAAATCTACAAGACAGATGCTCAGGGAACAATAAACTATGATGAGGATCATCATGCTACTAATGCAAAACCATTAGATTTTTCAATTACCAAAAACGTAGTAAGCATGTTATTGATAAGTTTACTTATGTTTTTTATGTTCAAAAGTCTTGCTAAGTCATATAAAAAGAACAATAGCATCCCAACTGGTGTTGGGCGTTTCTTAGAGCCTTTGGTTCTGTTCATAAGAGATGATATTGCAATTCCAAATATTGGTGAAAAGAAATATAAGAAATACATGAGCTTTTTGCTTACTATTTTCTTTTTTATCTGGTTTTTGAATCTTTTAGGAATGACACCTCTTGGAGTTAATGTTACAGGAAATATAGCAGTAACCTTTGCTTTAGCGTTGATTGTATTTTTAATTACTAATCTAACGGCAAACAAGAACTACTGGGGTCACATTTTCTGGATGCCGGGTGTACCAACTTTTATGAAAGTTGTTTTAGCACCGATAGAATTATTAGGAGTGTTTATCAAGCCATTTTCATTAATGATTCGTCTATATGCAAACATGACTGCTGGTCACGTGGTATTGATGAGTATTATTGGTATGATATTCTTATTTAAAAACTGGATAGGTGGTCCATTATCATTTGGATTAGCATTTGCGTTATCGATATTAGAATTATTGGTAGCAGCATTGCAAGCATATATATTTACGATGTTGTCGGCACTATACTTTGGTATGGCAAATGAAGAAGCACATCATTAGAATTTGAACGTTTAATTTTTAATTATATAATTATGGAAATTCCAAATATTGTTGGAGCAGGTTTAATCGTAATCGGAGCTGGTATTGGTATCGGTAGAATCGGTGGACAGGCTATGGAAGCTATTGCACGTCAACCAGAAGCTTCTGGTAAAATCCAAACAGCTATGCTTATTGCAGCAGCACTTATTGAAGGTATTGGATTTGCAGCGTTATTCGCAGCTTAATTTACAAACAACAGCTATAACGGTTGGTTGTAGCTGTTGTTAATTAGATTTTTAAAAAATTAAACAATAAAGAAAATAATATAATTAATAATGGAGAAGTTAATAAATGATTTTTCGTTTGGTCTGTTTTTCTGGCAGATTTTAATCTTTGTAGGTTTACTATTATTATTGAGAAAATTCGCTTGGAAACCAATTCTTAATGCAGTAAATGATCGTGAAGAAGGTATTAAAAATGCATTGGAGTCTGCAGAAGAAGCAAGAAAAGAAATGCAAAACCTTCAAGCTGATAACGAAAGAATCTTAAATGAAGCTAGAGCAGAGCGTGATGGAATGCTCAAAGAAGCAAGACAGCTTAAAGAAAATATGATTTCTGATGCAAAATCAGAAGCACAAGCTGAAGCTGATAAAATTGTAGCACAAGCACAAGCGACTATCGCTAGTGAAAAGAAAGCTGCATTGGCTGATCTTAAGAACCAAGTAGCTGGACTTTCTGTAGAGATAGCAGAAAAGGTAGTAAGAAAAGAATTATCTAACGAAGGAAAGCAACTAGAATTAGTTGAGTCTATGTTAGAAGATGTTACTTTAAACTAATATTAGATGAGTAGAGCAGCAATACGTTATGCTAAGGCAGTTTTGAGTTTAGCTCAAGATAAAAAAGCCACTGAAAATGTTCAGAAAGATATGCAAAGTATTATCGCTACAATAGGTGATAGCGCTGAGCTCAGAATGGTTTTAAATAGCCCATTGATCAAAGGTGATGTAAAATTGGCTTCATTACGTGAGATCTTTAAAAGTACAAGTGAGATTACTCAAAAAGTTTTTGATGTGTTAATCGAGAATAAAAGAGTAAGTTTACTAGCTGATGTCGCTAAGCAGTATACTGTTTTGTATGATCAGTTAAATAATAGACAGGTGGCAAAAGTTACCACAGCAGTGCCTTTGGATAAAGGGCTAAGTGATAAAGTACAGGCTAAGGTAAAGGAGCTAACTGGAAACGAAGCTAACTTAGAAAATGTAATCGATGAAAGTATTATCGGTGGATTTATTTTGAGAGTTGGTGATTTACAGTATAATGCTAGTATAGCACATAAGCTCACTAGTCTAAGAAGAGAATTAAGCAATTAATACATACGTTTTAAAATATAAATTTAATAATAAGAGAATGAGTGTGTATACTCATTCTTTCAAACTATTATAAAATGGCAGAAGTGAATCCTGCTGAAGTATCAGCAATATTAAAACAACAATTATCTGGATTTGAAGCATCAGCTTCATTAGAAGAGGTAGGTACAGTATTACAAATAGGTGATGGTATCGCCAGAGTATACGGCTTGTCTAATGCTCAATATGGAGAATTAGTACAATTCGAATCTGGCTTAGAAGGTATCGTACTTAATTTAGAAGAGGATAATGTTGGGGTAGTACTTTTAGGTTCTTCAACAGAAGTTAAGGAAGGTGCAACTGTAAAACGTACACAGCGTATTGCATCTATTAACGTTGGAGAGGGAATCGTAGGTCGTGTAGTAGATACACTAGGAACACCTATTGATGGTAAAGGTGCAATCGAAGGTGAAACTTTCGAAATGCCGTTAGAGCGTAAAGCACCTGGTGTAGTTTTCCGTCAACCGGTAAACGAACCTCTTCAAACTGGTATCAAATCTATTGATGCGATGGTGCCAATCGGAAGAGGGCAACGTGAGTTAGTGATTGGTGATCGTCAGACAGGTAAAACAACTGTATGTATTGATACTATCCTAAACCAAAAAGAATTTTATGATGCTGGTGAGCCGGTATACTGTATATATGTGGCTATTGGTCAAAAAGCATCTACAGTAGCAGGTATTGCTAAAGTATTAGAAGATAAAGGAGCATTGGCATATACTACTATTGTAGCGGCTAACGCTTCTGATCCTGCTCCAATGCAGGTTTATGCTCCGTTTGCTGGTGCAGCGATTGGAGAATATTTTCGTGATACAGGACGCCCTGCTTTAATTATCTATGATGATTTATCTAAGCAAGCGGTTGCGTATCGTGAGGTGTCATTATTATTACGTCGTCCACCAGGTCGTGAAGCATATCCTGGAGATGTATTCTATCTTCACTCAAGATTATTAGAGCGTTCTGCAAAAGTTATTGCAGATGATAATATTGCCAAGGATATGAATGACCTTCCTGATTCTTTAAAATCTAAAGTAAAAGGAGGAGGTTCATTAACTGCACTACCAATTATCGAAACACAAGCGGGTGATGTATCTGCATATATCCCAACAAACGTGATTTCGATTACAGATGGTCAGATATTCTTAACTTCTGATTTATTTAACTCAGGTGTTCGTCCCGCAATTAACGTAGGTATCTCTGTATCTCGTGTAGGGGGGTCTGCCCAGATTAAATCGATGAAAAAAGTAGCAGGTACATTAAAATTAGATCAAGCACAGTTCCGTGAATTAGAAGCATTTGCTAAGTTCGGATCTGATCTTGATGCAGCTACATTAAATGTAATCGAAAAAGGAAAACGTAATGTTGAAATTCTTAAGCAAGCACAGAACGATCCATATACAGTAGAAGATCAGATTGCGATTATTTATGCAGGATCTAAGAACTTACTTAGAGATGTTCCTGTAAATAAAATTAAAGAATTCGAAAGTGATTTTATAGAATATCTTAATGCTAAGCATAGAGATACACTAGATACTTTAAAGGCAGGGAAACTTACCGACGAGGTAACTGATGTGTTACTTTCAGCTTGTAAAGAAATTTCTGCCAAGTATAAGGCATAATTAAAGGCTGAATTAAGAAATTTTCTGAATTCATAAGTATAAAAAATGGCTAATTTAAAAGAATTACGTAGTAGAATTACCTCTGTATCATCAACGATGCAAATCACCAGTGCTATGAAAATGGTATCTGCTGCAAAGTTGAATAAGGCACAGATGGCAATTACTGCAATGCGTCCTTATGCGGATAAACTTACCGAGCTGTTACAAAGCTTAAGTGCCTCTCTTGAGGGGGATAGTGTAAGTTCTTATGCAGAGCAGCGCGAAGTCAATAAAGTTTTGGTGGTAGCAATTGCGTCTAATCGTGGTTTGGCTGGTGCATTTAATTCTAATATTGTTAAAGGAGTTAGGGAGCTTTACGAAAACAAGTATGTAGGTAAGCAGGTTGACTTTGTTACTATTGGTAAGAAAGTAAATGATATAGTATCTAAAACGCATACCGTAATTGCTAATAAAAGCGAAGTTTTTGACGACCTTACATTTGCTAATGTTGCAGCTATTGCAGAAGAATTAATGGAGCATTTTGTTAATGGATCTTATGATAAAATCGTAATTGTATATAATAAATTTAGAAATGCCGCTTCTCAAGATGTTACTACAGAGCAATTTTTACCAATTGTACCTGTAGAAGGTGAGAAGAGTGCAAATCTAGATTACATCTTTGAGCCTTCAAAAGAAGAGATCGTAGAGCAATTGATACCAAAGTCGCTTAAGACACAATTGTATAAAGCAATACGTGATTCATTTGCGTCTGAGCATGGTGCTCGTATGACAGCAATGCATAAGGCAACAGATAATGCGACTGAGCTTAGAGATGCTCTTAAATTGTCATATAACAAAGCTAGACAAGCTTCTATTACCAATGAAATCCTTGAGATTGTTGGTGGTGCAGAAGCTCTAAATAACTAAAGAAAATATTTAGATTGTTTTCGTATGTAGAAAATCTTGTAAATTATAATCTTATATCAAACCTCATAAGTTTTCTTATGAGGTTTTTTATTTTTTAATAAGGTGTTGAGCATTTTTATATCTTTAGTGAATCCAAAGTGCTATGATTTTACTTTTGGTATCAATTTTGTTTTTCAATAGTTTAAAATATCAAAAATGATTAATTTGAAAACGACAAGTATTACTATTAGCCTTTTGTTATTACTTATCATGCATATACAATGTGCAAGTAGTCAGCAGATAGATAAAAAAAGCCCTATAGAGATTAAAAACACCTATTTTCAGGAATGGATAGCCGGGGTAGAGGGCGGTGGTTCTGGGTTTATGATATATCTAGAGGTGGATGCTGTATCAGATGTTAAGTTAGAATATGCATATTTTAGGGGGAAGAAGATAAAATTGGGGCATAAGACCAATGAGTTGGTATATGTTGGTCATTATACAAAAGCTACTAAACCACGAGATTTGATTATGAGTGATGATCCAAAAGAAGAATTTAAAAATCAGTTACCCGAAATAGAAGAAAAAATACCTTTTGAATTAGCCGATAATGAATGTATGATAAGTTATATGAATAATGGTAAACAAGGTTTTTTTAAGCTAGAAAATATACCAGAAAAAGAATTGCAGGCGTATCCAACGAGAAAGAAGCAATAAATTGTATTTTTACGATTACAAGTACATCACCAATTGGGCATATTTCAAAAACTCTTTAAGCAAACTTTTATCTACGGGCTGGCAACTGTGCTTCCTCGTATGCTGTCTTTTATACTAGTTCCATTGTATACTGATTTGTTACCAACTGAAGAATATGGTAAAATTTCGATTATATTTTCGTATTTCGTTTTATTCAATGTGATATTAGCGTATGGTATGGAAACAGCTTTTTTTAGGTTTTTTAATAAGGAATCTGATAAAGATGCAGTAGTAAGTACATCTGCGTTATCCTTAATTGTATCATCAATTGGCTTTTTTGTTTTAGCACTGTTGTTTAAAGACCATATTGCATTATTAACTAACATAAGAGTTGATCATATAACACTTGTTATTTATATTCTTTTGTTAGATGCATTGGTAATTATTCCTTTTGCCTGGCTTAGAGCAAATGAAAGACCAATGCGATATTCATTTGTTAAGATCCTAAATGTAATCGTCAATTTAGGGTTGAATGTTTTTCTTTTGATATACTTAAAGAAGGCGTCAGAAAATTTTCAAATTCTAAAAAGCATTACATTTGAGAATTATGAGATTAATTACATTTTTATTTCTAATTTGATTGCAAGTGGGCTAACTCTACTGTTGCTAGTCCCATTTTATACTAAAATAAAATACAAGTTTGATAAGCTACTGTGGAAAAAAATGATGCGTTATGCATTTCCAGTTCTTATTGCTGGAGTAGCGTATTCAATCAATGAAACATTTGACAGGATACTCTTAGATTATTTATTGCCGGAAGATGTGGCTGATCATCTAGTAGGTGTGTATTCAGCATGTTATAAGCTAGCATTGTTTATGACTTTGTTTGCTACAGCTTTTCGACTAGGAATAGAGCCTTTTTTCTTTAATTATTCTGAAAATAAAAATGCTCCCGAAACATATGCTAGAATAACCAAGTATTTTGTGGCGTTTGGAGCTGTTATTTTGCTTGGAGTTGTCGTTTTTGTACATGTGTTAAAAGATTTTATAATAAGAGATCAATCATATTGGGAAGCTGTAAAAATTGTCCCCATTATTTTACTAGCTAACTTATGTTTGGGCATTTACCATAATCTCTCTGTTTGGTATAAGATTACAGACAGAACTAGATTTGGAGCCTATATATCAGTCATTGGTGGAGTAATTACATTAGCTTTAAACTTTATACTAATACCTAAGTATAGTTATCTTGGATCAGCAATAGCCACTTTGGCGGCATATGGATCTATGATGATACTATCCTGGTACTATGGCAAAAAATACTACCCGATACCTTATAATTTGAAAAAAATAGGAATGTACCTTGCTCTTTCTATTGGTTTTTCGATTTTATCATTTTATGTTTTTGATAGTAATTATATAATTTCTATTCCATTGTTACTCGGGTTTTTAGTAATTTTGTACGCCTCAGAAAAGAAAGAACTAAAACAAATTTTAAGAAAATAAAAAATGTGAACTCCTGAAATTGGAGTGTAAAAATACGTATGCAAATAAAAATTATTAATAAGTCATCTCATGATTTACCTCATTACGAAACCATTGCTTCGGCAGGGATGGATCTAAGAGCAAATATTACTGAATCAATAACGTTAAAACCTTTAGGTAGAACGATCGTAAAAACAGGATTGTTTATAGAATTGCCTGTAGGATATGAGGCGCAGGTTCGTCCTCGTAGTGGATTGTCAGCCAAAAATGGAGTTACTGTACTCAATGCACCAGGAACTATCGATGCGGATTATAGAGGAGAGATAGGAGTGATTTTAGTAAATCTTTCCAACGAAGATTTTACTATTGAAAATGGAGAAAGAGTGGCTCAATTGGTAATTGCAAAACATGAACGTGCAGAATGGATAGCGGTATCAGAACTGTCAGAGACTTCTAGAGGAGAAGGAGGATTTGGTAGTACTGGGGTTAAATAAAGTATCAACAAAACAATCAAAACATAAAAAATGAAAATTATTGTTCCTATGGCAGGAAGGGGGTCTAGACTAAGGCCTCACACCCTTACTGTTCCTAAACCCTTAATTCCTGTTGCAGGAAAATCAATAGTGCATAGATTAGTATCCGATATTGCCAGAGTTCTGGGAGAACCAATTGAAGAAGTAGCCTTTGTATTGGGGGATCCCGCATTTTTTGGTGATGACGTAGTGGCTAGTTTAACAGAATTGGCAGAAAGCCTGGGGGCAAAAGCATCAATATACAGACAAGATGAACCCTTAGGCACGGGTCATGCTATTATGTGTGCCAAAGAATCTTTGTCCGGACCAGCAGTAATTGCATATGCAGATACATTGATAAGAGCAGATTTTAATTTGGATAAAGAAGCAGATTCTGTGATCTGGGTTAAACAAGTAGAGCGACCAGAAGCTTTTGGTGTAGTAAAACTAAATGATAATAACCAGATTGTAGAATTAGTAGAGAAACCTAAAGATTTTATATCTGATCTTGCTGTTATAGGAATATATTATTTTAAAGATGTTGCGGTTCTTAAGAACGAATTACAATACGTTCTGGATAATAATATTATTCATGGAGGAGAGTACCAGATTAATGATGGTATCAAGAGAATGATGAGTAACGGAAAAGTATTTGTCCCAGGTAAGGTTGATGAATGGATGGATTGCGGAAACAAAAACGTTACTGTAGAGACCAATACTAGAATGCTAGGGTTTTTGCAAAATGATGGCGAGCAATTGGTCGATGATATGGTAACACAAGAAAACTCTACTGTGATAGCTCCTTGTTATATAGGAGAAGGAGTAACGTTAAGAAATGCTACTATAGGTCCTAATGTTTCTATTGGTAATGGATGTGTTATTGATAATGCTACTATCAAAAATAGTTTAATTCAGACTAAAACTGTCATAAAAAATGCTAACTTAGACAATGCTATGATAGGAAACAATGCCGTTTATGATGGGAACTTCACTACAGTAAGTATTGGAGACTATTCTGTTTTGGAATAATTTATGATGCAATGCAGGTATTGTAAGACATTTATATGATTAATAATTGGAAACATATATACATTTTATTTCTATTCTTCGGGATTGGATATAGTGTTGCTTTTTCTCAGGAAATTGAACCAAAACAAGAGGTTAATATTGATGATCTCGGGAACGTTTCTGATGAATTTCAAGAGCACTTTTTTGAAGCGCTTAAACAAAAAGCAATTACCAATTATGATAAAGCAATTGAATCGCTGGAAAAATGCATAGAAATTGATCCAAAACCTGATTTTTTATACTTCGAATTAGGTAAAAACTATTTAAAACTAAAACTATACCAGAGAGCAGAAGAGAACTTTGAGAAAGTACTTGAGGCAAAATCGAATAATAGATTTGTTCTTGAGCTGTTATTTGAAGCTTATTTTCAGCAACGTAAATATAAAGAATCTGTTGAAATTGTTGAAAAGCTCGTTGTCTTTAACTCTATGTTCAAAGAGCAATTGGCAAACTTGTACTTTCTTGAAAAACGATACGATGATGCATTAATAGCACTAGATGAATTGGATGATGAATATGGGGCAGATCTCTATCGAGATCGCTTGCGCAAACGAATTTCTTCGAAAATTACTAATCCCGATAGCCAAATAAGTAGATTAGAGCAAAAAATCAAAGAAAAACCAAAAGAAGAACAAAATTATTTGAACCTGATCTACCTCTATAGTAAGAGCAATCAAAAAGAAAAAGCTTTTAAAACTGCTAGGTTGCTTTTAGAGAAAAAACCTAAATCAGAATTTGTACATCTAGCTTTATACAAATTTTATCTCGAGAAAAATAAAATACCAGAGGCTATTAGTTCAATGAAAACGACTTTGAAAAGCGATAAAATTGATATCGAATCCAAATATAAAGTGATTAATGACTTTTTATTGTTTATAGAAAGAGAACCAAAGTATGAATCTGAATTAGCAGCAATTATATCCTTACTTTCGAATGGTCAAAGTAATGTAAAAGTGTTTACAGAGTTGGGGCATTATTATTATAAAAAGGATAATAAAAAGCAAGCACTTAACTTTTATGAAAGAAGTATAATTAATAATGCTAATGATTTTGCTCTGCTTAAGAGAATTCTATTGCTACAATTAGATCTGAAACGATATGAAAAAGCTGAACTGGGGAGTAAATTAGCGCTAGAAATGTATCCTGCACAACCTATTTTCTATTTAGCAAATGGAGTGTCATTGCTTCATCTCGATAAAGCTGATGAAGCTATTGAAATCTTGCTGCTTGGTATTGATTATGTAATAGAAGACCTAAAAATGGAGTCTGACTTTTATCAGCAAATTAGTGAGGCATACCAAAAACTGGGCGATACAGCAAAAGCTTTAAAATATCAACAAAAAGTGAATCAACTTCAAAAAAAATCTTAAAAGGGTAATGAACAAACTTTTTTATCTATTATGCCTTTCTTTGATTGTATTGAATTCTTGTAAAGGAACTAAAGCAATAAGTGAATCGAGAGTTAAAAAATTAAACGCAGAAAAAATCATTGCTAACCATTATAATAACTCTTTTAACTTCAAAACACTAAATTCTCGCTTAAAAGTAAAATATAATGATGGTAAGCAATCGTTTAGCCCCAATGCTACACTTCGATTAGAAAAGGACAAAACTATTTGGGTGAGTGTAAAAATATTAGGTATTACTTTTGCGAAAGCACTAATTACTCCGGATAAGGTTAGCTATTATGAAAAGGTTAATAACACTTATTTTGAAGGAAATTTTAAACTATTAAGCGAATGGCTGGGCACTGATCTCAATTTTGATAAAGTGCAACAAATGCTTTTGGGGCAAGCACTTTTTAATCTAAGAGAAGATAAGTATAAATCTTCTATCGAAGGAAAAACGTATCAGTTGCAACCCAAAGCAGAATTAGCACTTTTTGAAAGATTGTTTTTGATTTATCCTAGTACGTTTAAAATATCTTCACAACGATTAAAACAGCCATTAGAGAATAGAGGTTTAATAATCGATTATCAAAGCTATCAAAAAGTAGGGAACCAGGATTTTCCCAAAGGAATTTATATTGAAGCATTGCAGGATAATGAAAAAACTACAATTGAGATAGATTATAAAACGGTAGATTACAATGCTAAGGTGAGTTTTCCGTTTAAAATACCATCAGGATATAAGCAAGTTACTGTTCAATGAGATTTTTAAAGGTTATATTTTTCTTAGGTTTACTATTGGTATGTGCTTCTTCGTTTTCTCAAAGTACTAAACAACAACAGCTTGAAGAGCAACGTCAACGACTTAGAGAAGAAATAGTGCAAATGAAACAGCTTCGAGCCAACAATAAGCTCAAAGAGAAGTCGGTACTAGATGAAGTAGAAACTATCAATTCGCAGATAGGAACACGTAAAAACTTAATAAAACTAACCAATCAACAGACGAATCTATTGACAAGAGAGATTAATGTAAATTTCAAAAAAATAGATGTTTATCGTAAAGAATTGGCTGCGCTAAAAAAGGATTATGCTAAGATGGTTACAAAGTCCTATAAAAGTAAATCTCATCAAAGTAGAATCATGTTCTTGCTTTCTTCATCCGATTTTGCACAAGCGTATAAGCGATTGCAATACATGAAACAATATAATGAACATCGTAAAGAGCAAGCTGAGCGAATAGAGAGTAGTGCCAAAGAACTTCAGGAGTTGAATGCTAACCTGTCTAAACAAAAAAAAGATAAGCAGAGTTTAATTGAAGAAAATAGAGAAGCTCAGGAAAAGCTAAAGGAAGAGAAAAAGGAACAACAGATTTTGATGGCGTCTATTAGAAAAAAACAAGGCGTCTATACCAAACAAATTAAACAGAAAGAACAGCAAGCAAGTGCTATCGATAAAGCAATAGAGAAGTTGATCAGAGATGCGATAGCAAAAGCAAACAAAAAGGCAGGTAAAAAAGTAACTAAAAAAGGATCAGCGACTACTTTTGCTTTGACTGCCGAAGCCAAAATATTAGCAGATAATTTTACTTCAAATAAAGGAAAATTACCTTGGCCTGTAGGAACAGGTAGAATTACTAAAAAGTTTGGACGTCAGCCCCATCCTACGCTACCTAATATACAAATCAATAGTAGTGGGGTAGAAATCGAAACGAGATCAGGAGAACGAGCGAGAGCGATTTTTGAAGGAGAAGTTATTGCAATCCAAAAATTAAAAGGTGCTAGTCGTCTGGTACAGATTCGTCATGGTAATTATATTACTACTTATTATAATATTGAAAACATAACAGTTATTGAAGGACAAAAGGTAACTACCAAACAGTCCATTGGTGAAGTACGCACCAACCCAACTACTGGTAGAGCAATTATGAAATTCTTAATTTACCAAAACGCCAAACGACTAAATCCACAAAGTTGGGTGTATAAAATGTAAATATTTGTATTGGGCTATTGTTAGTTTAATTCATGATTTTTATCAAATAATTTCATAAAAAAGGGTAACATTTTAATGTTACATGACATACATTAATGTGTTAATGCTTAAATTAATGATATGTTAAAAAATATTATATGGGTTGTAGTTTTTATTGTTTTTTGCTCATGTAGTAGAGATGAGTACGTTTCAGAGCCTCAAAATTTCAAAATTTCAAAAGGGATTATTCACTAAAATTAATACAGATTGTCCGTATAGTGTTAATACATATTCTGAGGCTAGTGCAGATCATATAGTAGATAAAAAAGAAGATTTGCAAACTACAATAGATAATTCAAGTCCAGGAGATGTTATTTATATAAAAGATAATGTTGTTTTTGAATTTAATGATAATGATTGTAAATACTTGTCTAGAGACTGTTATGCAAATACCTCGACCGAGTGTTCTTTTATTATAATAGACAAACCTATAAAATTAGTAAGTGGGGGTGTTAATGGGGTATATGGCGCTACATTTTCTATTCCTGCTCGAACTTTACTTCAGAAACCAAGAAAATTATTTAGAGTTGAATCGGATAATGTAACGATAAGCGGAATAAAGATTATAGGAAATGATTTTTTGACAAATATTGAAGATATAGACCACTTACCTCAATCTGAAATTGATAGCATCTATAATGCATATGTACCTGAGGTAACAGATGGTATTTTTGTATGTGGATTTAATAATTTAACAGTAGAGAATTGCGAAATATCTGGATGGTCGCAAGCGGGGATTCATTTAAAAAACTCAAGAAATAATAAAATTATTAATAATTTTATTCATCATAATTTAAGACATGGTTTAGGGTATGGAGTATCATTTAACACTGTAGAAAATGGTGTTTCTGATGGTTTGATCACTTGTAATTCGTTTGAATATAACAGACATGATATCGCTGGAAGTGGTCATGAAAATGAAAGTTATGAAGCTTCGTATAACATTATCGGGCATGGAGGACAACCTTCATGGACTTATAGTTTTGACATGCATGGAAAGAAAGAATATAGTAAGCCATGTATTGATCGTAGAGCAGGAAATACTATAGAAATCCATCATAATAAATTTAACAACAAATTAATTCCAGCTTTTAAGATTAGAGGAATCCCGGTTGGAGAAGCCTATATCCATGACAATAGTTTTGCTCATGAAAGAATCTGTGATGCTATAAAGCAAAATATATGTGGACAACCACAGTCCGAATTTAACAATCTAAGGTTAAAAAACAATTCTTACACTAGCGATTTATTTGGTTTGTCAAATAATCTTCTTTATGTAAATCAGGGAGAAAAGATTGTTAAATTTTCTTTTAGTTCTAATTGTGAGGATCCTATTACCACAATTTCAAGAGGTTGGTCAAATTACAGTAATTTTCTGGTGGGGAATTGGAGTAGTAATGGTACAGATGATCTTATTGCTTATCATCAAGGGCTAGATGAGTTGCATTTGTATCAGTATAAATATGATGGCACAGGATTTTATTCGGGCTATAAAAAAGTGAGTCATGGTTGGTCAAATTATAGTAATTTTCTGGTAGGGAATTGGAGCAATAATGGTATAGATGATCTTATTGCGTATCATCACGGGTTAGATGAGTTGCATTTGTATCAGTATAAATATGATGGCACAGGATTTTATTCAGGCTATAAAAAAGTGAGTCACGGTTGGTCAAATTACAGTAATTTTCTGGTGGGGAATTGGAGTAATAATGGTACAGATGATCTTATTGCGTATCATCACGGGTTAGATGAGTTGCATTTATATCAGTTTAGGAATGATGATACAGAGTTTTATTCGGGTTATAAAAAAGTGAGTCATGGTTGGAGTAATTACACTCATTATGTAGTTGGAAATTGGAGTAATAATGGCACAGATGATCTTATCGCGTATCATCAAGGGCTGGATGAGTTACATTTGTATAAGTTTAGACAGGATAGTACAGAGTTTTATTCGGGTTTTGATGTAATTAAATCTAATATGAAATTATTTGTACAATTTTTTGCCAATGACATAAATCAAAATGGTTGGGATGATCTTATCGGTATTACCGAAAACAATGAGCTATATTTATTAATGATTGATGGGAATGCTGTTTCGAACACCTATATTGGTGTGTTTCCTGATTTAAAAGCTTTTTTAAATGGGAAATGGAAATAAATATTAAGTATTTATAAAGATATTTGTCTAGTAGATTAACCTAATTAAAAAGAGTTGTTCTTTTAGGATAACTCTCTATTAATGTGGCTATTCTTTTTTCAAAAGAATGCTTACCTGATTTACTACACAAACAATGCTTTCAATTCTGTAGCGTCATTTGGGTTCATTTTTCCTGCAAGAACAAGGCTTAATTGTTTGCGTCGTAGTGCAGCATCATATCGCTGTTTTTCGAGTTCGGTTTCGGGAGCTATGGATGGCACAGCAACTGGAGTGCCACTTTCATTAACAGCAACAAAAGTATAGATAGCTTCATTAGCTTTGGTTTTGTCTCCACTTTGGCGATCTTCTACCCAAACATCAATATATACTTCCATAGATGTTCTAAATGCTCTAGAAACTTTTGCTTCTACTGTTACGACACTACCTAATGGGATCGCTTTATTAAAAGCAACATGATTTACCGAAGCAGTCACTACAATTCGTCTAGAATGTCTGCCTGCAGCAATTCCTGCTGCACGATCCATACGTGCTAAAAGCTCTCCGCCAAACAGATTGTTTAAGGGATTCGTTTCTCCGGTTAGTACCAAGTCGGTTAAGGTCGTTAGAGATTCTGAAGGGTGTCTAGATTCCATGCAATTTTATCTTTTTGCAAAGATATAAGGTAATGCCGTAATGAAGAAATTAGTTGATAGGTATTTAGGTGTTCTAAAAGAAGTATCAAGTCGATACTATTAGGCAAAAATCAGTGATATATTATCTAAAAAACATGCAATTAGATAGAATATCTCTAGACTAGAGACGATAATGATGTAGAAATCCTATTTGAATAGATACAAAAACTAATTTTTAATCAGCAACCAGGCCTTTGGATTTTGTTCTTTTTTAATGTTTTGTAGTGCTTGTAATGCCTCTGCTCTGCTCTGATAACTCTCATAGGCTACTTGATGTAGACCGTACTTATTTGTTCCTATAATGCTCGCGTTAAAACCTTGGTTTTTAAGATTACGAACTTTGTTTTCTGCATTCACCGAAACTCTAAAAGCACCTGCAACTATATGGAATTGTCCTTTTGTTGCTTCTGATGTTGTTTTGGTAATAGTAGAAGAAGCACTTCCTGTATCTTTTATAAGATTAAGATTAATGGCAGGTAGAGGATTAGAAATTTCAAAAGTTGCTTCCTGGATTTGATTTTCAATCTCTTGGTTTGCTTTTTGCCACTCTTTGTTGTTGTGGCTAATCGTTGTATCACTAACTTTTTTCAAACCAAAGAAACCTCCGATACCCAAAACAATAGCAGCAACAGCAGCGTATTGAAGATAAGGTCGTTCACGACGTTTTTCAGGAGTAAAAGTAAGAGGAGTTACTTCTTCAATTGCTTCAACTTCCTTTTTGAATACTTCTCTGGTAGTCTCAACTTCTCTTCTTATACTAGGAGAAGAAAAAGAATGAAGACCAAACGCTTCTGTAAGATAATTTACTTCTTGAAATGGTTCAAATTGTAACGTATTTTCTACAGAGGTAAAAAATGAACCAATCTTATCTAGTTCTACATGTTGCCCTTGCGCCATCTTTTCATTAAGAGATAATACATAACGCTGTATTTTGGCAACAGCATCAGTATAAGAAATGCCTTGAGCAGAAGCAATATAGTTGGCTAATAAGCCATCATTATTTTGCAATTGACTATTAAAAGAGATTACTTTTTTAGGAGGACAAAAAGTGTTAGTATATTCCTGGATCGTAGCAGGTTGACGTCTTGTTAAAAACGCTCCAAAACCTGGTAGGATTACACATTCATATCTGTATAATAATTCGCTTATATATGTAGCTGTGGTATTCATTTATTGCCCCTTCTAAAAAATTAATCATCAAAACACCAGAAACACTGGCTTTTTAAGATATCCAAAGGTATAAAAAAATGAAACTCATTTAAACTCTAGCTGTTGAATTTATTAACATCTTGCATTTTTTTTGTTACTTGCATTGACTTACAAACTATTACATGACTATCGAAAAACTTCTGGCCATACTAACTCTTAAAAAAGTAAAAAATCTTGGAGATAGCTCTATCAAAAAACTAATAAGAGAAGTGGGTAGTGCCGAAGCTGTGCTTACTGAGAAAACTAACAATCTTCTTAAAATTGATGGTATTGGTAAAGTAAGAATTAAAGATATACATAATAGCGAGTATCGTAAAGCTGCAGAAAATGAATTAATATTTATGCAAGAGAATAATATTAACTATCATGTGTATGACCAGCAAGATTACCCAGAGAAGTTAAAGCATTGTATTGATGGACCTGTTGTGTTATTTAGTTCAGGAAATATTGATCTTCAAAAGAAAAAGATCATTAGTATTGTAGGCACAAGACAGGTGACTAGCTATGGCGTTCGGTTTTGTGAAGAGTTAATTGAAACATTAGCTCCTTTAAATCCAGTTATTGTTTCAGGCTTTGCATATGGTGTAGATATCGCAGCACATCGTGCAGCAGTAAAACATAATTTGCAAACTATAGGATGTTTAGCTCATGGCTTGAATCAAATTTATCCAAAAGCACATAAAAAATATGTAGCTCAGGTTGAAAATAATGGAGGATTTTTTACAGATTTTTGGAGTACTGATACATTTGATAGAAACAACTTTCTTGGGCGCAATAGAATTATTGCAGGGCTTAGTGAAGCTACAATAGTAGTAGAAAGTGCTAATAAAGGAGGATCTTTGGTGACTGCCGAAATTGCTAATTCTTATAATCGAGATGTATTTGCGGTACCTGGTAGAGCTCATGACCCGCTAAGCAAAGGCTGTAATATGCTAATCAAAACGCAACAGGCACATATGCTTACTAGTGCTACTGATCTTATCTATATGCTCAACTGGGAGCTGGATGAAAAGGAAAAACCTGCTGTGCAAAAAACACTATTTGTAGAGCTTGATGAATACGAAAAGAAAATTTATAACTTTTTAAATGATAATGGGAAAGAGCTACTGGATGTCATCGCTTTACAGTGTCAGATTCCTACTTTTAAAACGGCTTCAGTTTTACTTAATTTAGAGCTTAAAGGGGTAATAAAACCTCTGCCAGGCAAATTATTTGAAGCAATTTGAATCTGCTTATACCAGAAAGTTCTCCTTGTTTTGTGTTATTTTGGGGAGAATCTTTTTTATAAATTAAATGAAAAAACTATTGTCAGTTACTGCTATAATGCTGTATTTTGTTATTAGCTGTATGACAGTAAATGTTAAAAACGAGATGACAGATTATCAAAAAGCCCAAGAAATTAAAGAAAAAATTGATAGAGGAGATCTAATGATTGGACTTCTGGATACGACTGAAGTTGTAGAGATGATCGATCTATATACTAAGTCTGCAAATTCTGGAAACTCTGCTGGATGGTATCAACTTGGGATGATATACTATGTTGGCATTGGTGTGGACCAGGATGCTGATA
The DNA here is from genome assembly GCF_002895435.1 of Aquimarina sediminis. GTDB lineage: Bacteria > Bacteroidota > Bacteroidia > Flavobacteriales > Flavobacteriaceae > Aquimarina > Aquimarina sediminis. Next base: position 249,541 of record NZ_POYJ01000002.1, on the reverse strand, counting down.
AAGCAATATCATATTTTAAGCAAGCAGCAGAAGCTGAGTATGGGATAGATGCATGGATAAAATATATAAGAATATGCTATTTTGCTAATCTTACTACTGTGCCTTCAAACAAAATTATTGATTTGGTTGAAGAATTAGAAAAAAAAGATGCAAGTGGAGAAGTTTCTTTACTTAAAGGATATATGTTGTACCGTGGTTATGCTTATACAGAAAATTTAGAAGCATCTTTTTTGGCGCATCATGCATCTGCGACCAAAGGAAATTCTGATGCTATGTTTGAGCTTTGTGTGTATTATACCCAAGGAATTGGAGTAGAAGAAGATGCTCAAAAAGCATTACAATGGTGTATTAAGGCTGCAGAGAATAATAATCTTAGAGCATTGTATAACCTGGGAACGTATTATGCTACTGGGTATGAAAATATACCTAAAGATAGTGAAAAAGCAATATCGTATTATACAAAAGCAGCAAACTTAGGGCATGGTAAAGCGGCTGCCCAAGTAGCTGCAATGTATATCTTAGGTGATGGGGTAGAAAAAGATGAAGAGTTGGCTAAGAAATTTTATGAACTCGCTTTTGAAAATGATTTTGATGTAGATATTTTCTTTGAAAGTTTAGGGCTTGAAGAAATTGATTAATCTATTCATTTTTTTGTTTGAAATATGCTGGTCTCCAGATAAGGCTGCCAAATATGATTCTTAACCGATCATGCCAGGATTTACATTGCTTAACATCTTTCCATATATTTTTATATTCGATAAAATTGATGGTAATTGGGTTATTGGAGTTAACATTTTTGGTTAATCCATAGACAACCTTTTCTTCTTCTCTCTGAAAGGTCTCAAACAGTTTGTCCCAAATAATGAGAAAACCACCGTAGTTTTTATCCAGATACTTTTGATTAGAACCATGATGTACTCTGTGCACAGAAGGGGTGTTAAAGATTTCATCTAGCCATCCAAGTTTTACAATTCTTTCGGTATGAATCCATGTTTGATATTGAGCAATAAATACTAATGAGATTATGGTTTGAAATGGGTTGAACCCTATCAATACCATCGGGATAAGAAAAATCCATTCTATAGCACTCTCTATAATACTTAATCGCATTGCTACGGTAAGATTATAATCCTCTGAGGAGTGATGTACACTATGATTAGCCCATAAAATGCGATGCTCGTGTTCTAGTCTATGCATCCAATAATATGTAAAATCTGCTGCAAGAAGACTTAATGCCCAAGTCCAACCATTCATGGAGATATCAAAAGGAGACAAATGATAAAAAGGTAGTAAGCAAATAATGCCAATAGATCCAAACGCAGTTTTTTCTATTAATTGCCCAAGAAAAAAAATGACCACATTGGCTCCGGTGTCTTTCCATCTTCGCTCTTTTTTGGTAAAAAAATCAAGACAGATTTCAAAAGAGATAAGTGTAATATTGATAATAAAGAAATACGAGACATAGGTAAGTATTTCTGAAGTCTGGAAAAGGAAAATAATTTCTTCTAAATTCATTTTTATTGTCTTTTTTGTGGTATGAAATATTGAAACCAGAGAAACCAGAATAAACTTAATGCCCCCCAAAGAGAGCCTTGACCCTCGATAAAATTAATTACATCCTGAATAGTATAGAATCCAATAAATCCTAAAATCCCTAAATACCAGTGTTTTTGAAAAGTAAGATTACTCATACATTTTGTTTATACAACAAAAGTAGTAGTAGTGCTAAGTGGTGTGTTTGTTAATTTTGGACAATCATAGGTCTTAAGAAGACTAAAGTTTAATAGTATATCTTGAGGTGCTCGATTGTAAATTAGAAGATATTCTTTTGTTTCACTAATTATAACTTTCAAAATCTTTGAAGAAATCAGCCAAGCTTATTTTGTGAGCGCGAAGAATCCGTAATAGACTTTTCATAGTAAAATTTGACCCTTTTTCCATTTTCCAGTATTGCATACGACCAATACCGTGTTCCCAGGCAAAGGTTTCATAGCTTGTATGACCAGAATCAATACGCAGTTGCTTTAATTTGTCTGCAATCTTTTGGATCATTGGATCTAGTGGTTGCTTTTTTGATTCTTCTTTTTTTGATGCCATCTTTCTTAATCTAATGAGAAAAAACAAATTTGAGACATGTCTATATTTTATATTACATATAAAAATATGTTTATTATAATGTGTATTGTTGACTTATTTTTGTTACTTTTATCCAATAGTGAAAAAAAGAAGAGCCTTGGTAAGTGGGTTACTAGTGGTGAGTTTTAAGTATGTTGTTTTTTTAATTGTAGATCCCCACATACGTACTCCAGAAGTTCGCATGGGTTTACTTCGATTGCTAAAGCAATCAAATAAAGCTCATCTGCTTTAAGTTTTGTAGAAGAGTTTTTGGAGAGTTCGCTTAGTCTATTTGTATTAATACCAGTTTTTCTAGAAACACTAGCTTTATTTATGGATCTTTTATCTAGGTATTTTCCAAGTTTCGTCATTATATATTTATCATGTAAATCTGTACATAAATATAAAAAAAGAGTATAAAAAGAATAATTTTATACATGAAATTTTGATAGAATACCGATTTTAGGTAATATTGTGTATATAATCTACATTTTTAGAAATGATCGATCAAAAAAAACAGTTAATTGTTTCTCTTTCTAAAGAGGAGGAATTAAAAATATATCAACAAGGTGTTCTAGGTGTTTTAAGTACAATAGAATTAAATGATTGTGATGAGGTATTAATGAGTCATATAAAAACAACATATAGACTATTACATTATTTGAATAGACAAAGTGTGTCGTTAAATTCTTAATATGATTAGGGATCTGTTTTTTTAAATGAAACAGATTATTATGATGGCATTAAAAAAAAGAGTAAATTTGTCAAAGATTGACAAATTTGATGAGAGAAACTTTTGGAGAATATATCAAATTACTAAGGAAAGAGAAAGGACTTACATTGATCGAGTTAGCAGCTCTATTGAAAATGGATTTTGCAAACTTGAGTAAAATGGAAAATGGAAAACGTGATTTTGATAAAAGAAAGCTCTCTAAATTGGCAGCGATTTTTGACCTAAGAGTAGAAGAATTACGCGATGAATATAAAAGTGATCAGCTTGCCAAACATATTTATGACTTGGGTTGCTCTGCAGAAGTACTTAAAGTAGCCGAAGAAAAAGCAGAATATCGCAGAACATTAAAAAAATAATATAAAATAAGTCATTTTTGGGCTTAATACATTGAAAAATAAAAGAGGATTGTGTATCCTACCCAACAATCCTAATTACTAAACGATTTTATTAGTTTGATCTAATCATTCTATACTATACCCGCTTCTTTTATGAAGGTAGCACTTGGCATGCATTTTTTTATCAAAAGGCATGTTTTAGCAAAGGCCGGGAACTACGCTAATTTTATCTAAAAATTAAAAGAAATAAAATAACAACAGATGAAAATAGAGATAGAGCTTCAAAATTTTCCGTCCTTTAAATTGTCATCAGATCAGGATTTGATCCTGTTTTTGATCAGAAACGAATTGTTGGGTACCAAATTTATTAATCAATTGAGTGAAATAGGGTTTGATACTTCCTTTTTTAGTGTTGAGCTCGGTACAGCTATTTTATCACTAATGGGATTTAATAACAGAACAGATGTTCTGTGGCAATGGTATTATGAGATATTAGATTCCTATGTTTTAAGAGTAAATCTAAAAGATTATACAGGTGTAAATGTTCTAGCTTTTGATTTTTACATTGCACTAAGAATCAGATTAAATGATGAAAAATTGAAAAGAGAATAGGTTTTTTGAAATCACAAAATCACAAAATTATTTGTTTTAGAGAATCCTATGTTTTTGGGAAAAAAATTACTTTTTTGTTGATTTTAAGATTTTACTTGCTAGGTTGCTGTGTTCCAATATTTTTGATAGCTCATAACCTCTGTTAGATAAATGACTACCTTTGGTAAGCTTTTTTATGAGCTTTGTATTATCAAAATAGTATCGCCCTTCAAATATGGTCTCTGGTTCTAATGAGGTATCAAAATTCATCCACTCTCCAGATTCATCATAAACACTTTTAAACATTTTTTCCTGGTCGTATACAAAAAACAGTTTGTTGTTTTTAAAGTAATACTCTGTTGTAAAGTACCCATGATGAAGCCCTATCCACTCTGTATACTTTACCAATTGACCATTCTCAAAATATCCGATGAGTTGACCACCAGAATCAGTAGTATGACCATATAACTCATTCATAAAATCTTCATTATCTAATTCTATTTTTTCAAGCTGATTAAGTGAGTTAATGCGTTGAAATTCAGATCTTATTTTTAATATTATTTCATTGGTATTTTGAGATGTACCTATAAAAGAAATAAATAGTAGCCCTATAAACAATTGAATATTTCGCATAGCAAAAGTCAATAAAAAAATTAATGTTTTGTATATATAATGGTGAGTCTAAAACTACATAATTTTGATATTAGTATGTTTGCCTATCGATAGATAATAGTGATTGAGCTATTGGTCTTGCAAAACATAATTTTTTATTATAAACTGTTCTTCAAACCCTAGTTTTAAATATAAGTTTTTTCCCATATCAGATGCCTGTAGTGTCATGTAACTATTACCATTTTTAATAGCATGATTTATGAGTAACTTCATTAGTTGAGCGGCAAAACCTTTTCTCCTCATTTGAGGAGGTATACCCACCGAATGAACGCCAATAATATCATTGGTTTTATGTAGTACTGCCGTACCTACAGCTTGTCCTTGATTATAGGCTAAGTAATAGAAAATGCTTGATTTTGTTTTTAATAGGATATCTGGGTGGATACGATACCCAAATGACTGTTCAAATATTTCTGACCATTGAGTAGCTTCATTACGATTAGAAACCTGTTGAATATTCAAGTCATATTGCTTATCAAAAGGTTTTTTTAGTTTTAAAGACATGCCTATTTGCTCAAATGATGTTTTAAAACCATTTTTTTCTAAAATTTGATTTGATTTACTTTTATAAATATCCCAATATGGTACAGTTAGGGGCACAGGGCTTGATGCTAGTTTTTCTTTGGCAGAGGTTATAATTTCTGGAGTAATATCTTGATTAAACCATAATCTATTAGGCCAGTCTGAAGTTTTGACCCAACCATAACTTAATTTGGAGTTAGAGTAATAAGACTGATAAGTCGTAGCTGCTATTTTCCATAGTGAAGTTAGGTTGTCTATATTGGCATGTATTAGATTGATTTCTTGTTTCATTTTATATTGATTAATAGAATTCCTACCATCATTGTGATTAGCCCTATTGTTCTTTTTATTGTTATCGGTTCTGTTGGTAAATTTAACCACCCAAAGTGCCCCGCTATTACAGAAAATATAAGTTGACCAAATAGCCCAAGAGAGATCATTGTAGATATTCCTAATTTTGGAATAGTATAGTAATAGAGGCTAATTCCCAGTACACTAAATAAACCTCCTGTAAACCATAAGTAAACTGGGATTTGCTTTATTTCTAGCCAGTTTGGCGAGTTTTTGGAGCTAAATAAAACAAAAATAAGAGCAAACACTGTACTACAGAAAAAAGCGACTACAGATGCTAATAAAGGGTTTTTTAGTAAGACTCCAAGATTAGAGTTTAGCCCGCCTTGGGCTGCTAAAAACATACCTCCAATAATTGCTAAACCAGATAATACGTATTGATTCATATTACTTCGAATAACTGATTAAAAGGTTTTCTTACCTTTTGGCGATATTGTGCCTTATCTTTTTCAGATCTGTATCCTATAGTTGCAATGACTGCGGCGTTTAAGTTTGCTTTTGAGAGATCAAGAATATCGTTGTATTTTTCATTTTCGAATCCTTCCATCGGGCAAGCATCTATTTTTAGTGCTGCACATGCATTAATTAGATTACTTAGTGCTAAGTAGGTTTGTCGATATGCCCAGTGGTAATTCTCTTTCGGGGATATTTCGGAGATTTTTTGTTTAATAAAATCACCATAATTATTAAGGCTATCAATATTTGACTCTTGCAGCTTCGATGCCAATTTAATGTAGTCTTCTACATGTTTGTTATTTACGCTGTTGTAATTACAAAATACTAAAAGATGAGAAGCATCGATGATTTGGTTTTGTCCCCAGGAGGCAGCTTGCAATTGTTTTCGTATTTCTTTATTCTCTATAATTAAAACCTTGTATGGTTGTAGTCCATATGAAGATACAGATAGCTGTATAGCCTGCTTTAGTTTGGAAAGGTTCTCTGGAGAAACCTTTTTTGATGAATCGAAATGTTTAGTGGCATATCGCCATTTTAAATCGTTTAATAAATGCATGATACTCTTTTAATGTTTATTGATATAGCAAAAGTATAGCGAAGAGTTCGCCTGTGCATTTACATATGTTGATTCAGGAGTTTTTCTTTAATTCTTTTTTGATTCTACTTAACTGAGTAGGTGTAATTCCTAGGTGAGAAGCAATATGTAGCTGAGGTATTCTTTGATCCATATTAGGGTGTTTCGCAAGAAGTTTAAGGTATCTTTTGGTAGCATTTTCCATTACTATAGAGATCTCTCGTTGTTCTTTTGCGATAACCCAGTTATTTTCTAAGTAAGCGATATAATACTCTTTTAAATCTGTATTAGAGTTTATAAGATCTCTGTATTTTTCGTAATTAAGACTGATAAGTATAGATTCTTCTATTGCCTCTAGTGTAAAATTAGAAGGAGACTGTAAAAGATAAGAGACTGTTGATCCAGCTAAGTCACCTTCAAGAAAAAGATTTTTGTTATAAATATTTCCTTGATCATCTGTAAAGTAAGCTCTTAATGCACCTTTACATATAAAATAAACGTTTTTGGCTATCTGACCATTTCTTAAAAGGGTTTCGTCTTTTTCTAAAGTTCGAAATGTGATAATTGATTTAATTAGTTGCCAAGATTGATCTGTAATAGGAGCGTAGCTTTTAAATTTGTATTTGAGTTCCGAAGTGAATTTGTCTTTATCAATTGTCATTTTTGTCATTTAATCCAAACTACAGTTTTTAGGTGTAAAAATACATTTATTTTATGGCTATAAGATGACAAGATGTTTTCTGTTTAAGACTTCATAAATTGTAAAAACCGAAAGGACATTATTTGTTATTCTTAGATTAGGGAATTTAAGAATGCAGATACGAAAAATAGACTCTTAGGGTGCTATGTAATAGGTCTATAATGAGCTAATATTAGTTTCGGCATATAAGTCAAACATTGGAATTACAAACTTTTACTAAGATTTAATAACTCCAGCACAAACTTTTAATCTCAAAATCTTTTTCACAGATTGCAATACTTGTTTTTTATAAATAGCATCAGTTTTCATGGCTGCTAGGATAGAGTTAATAGTTTTTACCTCATTAGGAGGCATCAGAATTAAATCGCAACCTGCTTTGGAGGCTAGAAGCGGAGCGTTGTCCAAAATGGTAACTGCTTTCATGATATTAAGGGCGTCAGATATGATAATACCTCTAAAACCCATTTTTTCTTTTAATAAACCTGTAACAATCTTTTTAGAGCAACTAGACGGGATACCATTGGTGTCATACTCATCATTGTTTTTTATAGTTATATGAGCGATCATAATCGAGAGAACTCCATCTTCGATAATTTTTTTGTAGTTATCTACTTCTTGTAAAGAACCATCTATATATACACTTTGCTTATGAGTATCACCTTTTACCAGTCCATGACCAGGAAAATGTTTTGCGGTAGCAATGATTCCTCCTTCTTGCGTGCATTTTATAAATTGATTTGCCAAACGAACCACAGTCTCTTTGTTACTTCCGTAGCTTCTGGATTTAATGGCTTCGTTATTGGCACTAACATCTAATACGGGAGCGTAGTTGTGATGTACGCCAATGTCTCTAAGTTCGCGATTAATAATATTTACTACCGAATCTGATTGTGACTCATTTTTGATATCAATAGTTTTACCTACATCTCTGGCTCCTTTTATTCTCTTTGAAAAGAGGCTTGGTTCTGCATCCATACTAAATAGGAGGGGGATTGTCTTGTTTTCTTTAGAAATAGCGTTTAATTCAGTGATATCTTGTGTATGCTTTTGTTTATGCCCTTTTAAGTACACTACACCTCCAATAACATCTTGCATCGCTAATTTTTTTACTGTAGCTTCGGATTTTCCTATCTCTCCTCCAGAAGTAATAATCATCTGAGCCACTTTTTGTCTGTCGCTTAAAGTGTTAAAAATAGAATCTACAGTATACTCTAATTCAGAATTGTATTTATAGAAGTCCTGAAGACCAAATTTTGGTGTTTTTTGAGCATGACTTGCTGTAGATATTAAAATGAGGAAAAAGGTTAATCGAAAGAGATGATTCATATAAAAAAATTAAGCAGGTATTTTGATTTGTATTTGTTAGCATTTGATGGGTAACCCTTCTCGTAGCCCCCATTCACTCCAGGAACCATCATAAACCGATACATTATGATATCCCGCTAGCTCGGCAGCAAGCATAATGATACAGGCGGTAATTCCTGATCCGCATGTAAAGATCAGTTTTTTATCTTCAATATTAAAATTCTTTAGGATTTCTTGTATTTCTTTAATGGATTTCATTTTACCATTTTCCAGTACTGTTGTATAGTGTATGTTTACGGAATTAGGGATATGACCTCCTTTAAGATCTGCTCTTGGCTCTGGCTCGGTAGCCGTAAATCTTCCAGGGGAGCGAGCATCCAGAATTAAAGTGTTTTTATTATCTATTTCTGTAAGAACCCTTTTGGAATTAGTTACCAAGGTTGGGTTATAAGTAGCTTTAAAATCTCCATAGGGATATAGTTCTTGACTGTCATTTATTGGTTCACAAGGTAATCCAGACGAATACCATTCAGGAAATCCGCCATCAAGTATGGCAACATTGTGATGCCCCATAGTTTTAAACATCCATCTTACTCTAGGGGCAGAATAGATTCCTAACGAATCATAAATTACTATTGTATGACGAGCATTAATACCTAGTTTTCTAGATGCTTCTGTAAAATCCTCTGGCGACGGAAGCATATTCGGAATATCGGTATTTTTATCTGAAAAAGTACTTTTGATATCAAAAAAACGAGCTCCCTTTATTTTTAGGTTTAAGTTTTGAATAGCTTCATTAGATGTTACTTTTTTGATAGTTGCATCCAAAATTATTAGATCAGGATGATCGATATGTTCAGCTAACCAATTTACTGAGACAATAGGCTTTGTAATAGATATTGTATTCATGGGTTGGTTTATCAAATTAGGAAGCAATAAATTTATCAAGCATTTTATTGGTTTGCATAACAAATTTTTTCTTAAAAAAAGGAAACCCACCAAATAAAGCTCCTTTCCATCCGATGGCTTGAGATGCCCATCGGCGTATATCAAAATGATCGGTATGTTTTATAATTTTGCCATTTTTAAATTCAAATTGAGCATCAATCTTGTTGTGAACAGATCTTCCTGTTTTACTAAAGCTGTACCAAGCTTCCCAGTGTGCCGATCCAGTATGTTCATTTGCTTCAATCTGAGAGAATTCTACTTTGAAATCCTTAGCGTTTTTGCATAACATGCGCCACATGCTTTTTGCTCGCTCTCCCTTTAATTTCCCAAATGCAGGATCCTCAAAAATTACATCTTCATGATAACAAGATATCATAGTCTCTGCATCCTGATTGTTTAAGGCTGTGTAAAAAGTTTTAATAAGCTCCTTCATAAGATTTAAAGTGAAAAATAACAGGTATGAAGATAAGAATAATTAGTCTAGCTTATCGGTAAGTTTTTTAAACACTTTTTTAGGACTTTTATCTTCATATAAAATGGCATGTACTGCATCAATAATTGGTGTTCGGGCAGCTTTAGTAGCATCAAGTTCATAAGCTGTTTTTGCAGCGTAATACCCTTCTGCAACCATATTCATTTCCATCTGTGCACTTTTTACAGTATATCCTTTACCTATCATGTTTCCAAACATACGGTTACGAGAAAAAATAGAATATCCTGTCACTAATAAATCTCCAAGATAGGCTGAGTCATTAATATTGCGTTTCATTTTATGAACCTTTTTTATAAAACGCTTCATTTCACGAATGGCATTACTCATTAATACACTTTGAAAATTATCACCATACCCAAGTCCATGTGCTATTCCTGCAGCTACAGAATAAATATTTTTGAGAACAGCCGCATATTCTGTGCCTATGATATCATCGCTAATTTTACATTTGATATAATCACTGCTTAAGTAACTCGCCATTACTTTTGCTTTTTCTTCATCATTAGAAGCGATAGTCAGGTAAGACAATCGCTCTAGTGCTACTTCTTCGGCATGGCATGGTCCCGTGATTACTCCTATATTATTGAAAGGAATATTATACTCGTCATTAAAATGTTCTCCTACAATGAGCCCAGTTTCGGGGACAATCCCTTTTATCGCAGAAAAGATGACTTTTCCTTCTAAAGAAGTTTCTAGTTTCTTAAGCTCGCTATACAAGAAAGCAGAAGGAATTGCAAAAATAAGATAATCAGCAGAAGAGACTGCTTCTGTGATATCATTAGTTAGTTTTAGTTGTTTAATCTTAAACTCTACAGAGCTTAGATAATTGGGATTATGCTGTTGCCTTTTGAGGTGCTCCAGTGCATAAGTACTTCTCATATACCATCCGACTTCATTTAAGTTTTCGGTAAGCATTTTTACTATGGCAGTTGCCCAACTACCACCACCTATAACAGCAAATTTTGGCTTTTTTTCCATAAACAAGATTGTAGCGTCAAAAATAGGAAAAATACAACTCAAAATAAAAACCTGGCAACCATAAGATTATGAGTTTGGCACGTGTTTTGGTTCTTGTTTAAAAGAAATTGAAAACACACAGCATATGAAAACGATAAAATTACTTTCGATTATTTTTTTAAGTTCTATAGTATTAAGCTCTTGTGTAGCAGAGGTTGTTATCGAAGAAGATGTTTATATCGAAGAGCCAAGAATTAGTTTAAATACATTATTAAACTCGTATGAAATTTGGTATGTAGACATTGAGCGTACCAAAGGTAATGGTGAAATTCCGTTTTTACAGAAGGCGTTTACAGTTTCTTTTAAGAATGGAACATTTTTTGCCAACAACAACTTAGTAGGAATGGGAAGTAATGGAAACGGTTTTGGATTAGATGTTGGTTTCTATGATACTTTTCAAATGGAATTGGATATCAATCATGATATCGATGGGACGTATAGACTTATAATTAGTCAAATTTCGGATAATGAGATAGAAGTATACGATGGCGTTACTAATACGAGTTATTTTTTGATTGGATATCAACGAAGTAATTTTGATTATGATCTGGTTTTTTATGAAAACATCCATTATTTTCTTCAGGAATATGAAACTTGGGAAAAAGTATTTACCAGTGAGTATGGAGTGTTGAATGAATTTGACAATGAAAATTACTTGAAATTCTCATATTTTGGGTCTGGAGAAAACTTTAAGAGTTCGCAAGACGAAACAGGAATCCCTATCAACGACATTTTTTATGATTATACAGGGTATTATCAAGTGAATGATATCATTAACACTTTTGATAGGAAAACTTTAACACTTGATTACGATTATCTGGGCAATGAATTCTTTGAGTTATCCGTTATTAATGACAGTAAAATAGAATTGTTTCATCCTGCTTCAGAAACAGTATACCAATTTGTAGGTAGAGGATATATTCAATTTAAAAATTCTGAAAAAGGAAAACCAACTCAGAACGACAAGAAAAGAATTAAAAAAGCTGATTTTATGAAGCTTAGAAAATAAAAGTAAGGTAGCACTTAACAATATAAACTTTTTGGTTGGTTATTTAGTTGGGAATCGCTCTACAAGAGAAATCTTGTTTGAGCGATTTCTTTTTTTGATACTCGCTATAGAGTTGATAGATTTTAAAAAAGGAAACTCCTTTTTAAACCTAAGGTTAATTCGTGATATAATTTAAGAATCAATTCCGTACTTTTATACTACTAAAAGTATAACAGATAAGAGCTTTTTTTTTTGAACAGAAAGGATCAATTTGATCTGTGTCTTTTTTATTTTTTATAGAATTGATTTTTTTGAGGCTTAATTTATATAGTATTATTCAAAATTAGCTATAGAATCAATCAAAATTTAATTTATCTGTAAAACACAGTATCTTTACGTTTTCAAAAAGTAACATATAAATGGCAACAGCAATAGTAGATTTCGGGATTAAGGAAGCATTACAGCAACTAGGTGTTTCTGAGAATAATAAAGGGACTTCAACTGGGTCAAACTGGTTTTCGTCTGAAGAAACAATCTCTTCATATTCACCTGTAGATGGAGAATTAATTGGCAATGTGGAAACAACAACAGCTGCAGATTATGAAAAAGTTATTCAATCAGCAACTGATGCATTTAAGACTTGGAAAGTAATGCCTGCTCCACAACGAGGAGAGATTGTACGACAGTTTGGTGAAGAATTAAGAGCATTAAAAGAACCTCTAGGAAAATTGGTTTCTTATGAAATGGGTAAGTCATATCAGGAAGGTTTGGGAGAAGTGCAGGAGATGATTGATATTTGTGATTTTGCAGTAGGATTGTCTAGACAACTACATGGATTAACAATGCATTCAGAAAGACCTGGGCATAGAATGTATGAGCAGTATCATCCTCTAGGAATAGTAGGTATAATTTCGGCATTTAATTTTCCCGTGGCAGTTTGGGCATGGAATACTGCTTTGGCATGGATTTCTGGTGATGTATGTGTTTGGAAACCTAGTGAAAAAACACCACTTTGTGGAGTCGCTTGTCAGAACATTATAGCCAAAGTTTTAAAAGATAATAATCTGCCAGAAGGAATTTCTTGTTTGATTAATGGGGATTATAAGGTAGGGGAGATGATGACAACAGATAGAAGAATTCCTTTAATTTCTGCAACGGGTTCTACTAGAATGGGTAAAATCGTAGCTTCTACAGTAGGGCAACGCCTAGGAAAATCTCTTTTGGAGCTAGGGGGAAACAATGCAATTATTGTTACTCCGGATGCAGACATAAAAATGACAGTGATAGGTGCTGTGTTTGGAGCTGTAGGAACGGCTGGTCAGCGTTGTACTTCAACACGTAGATTGATAATTCATGATTCTATTTATGACAAAGTAAAAGATGCAGTTGTGGCTGCATATGGCCAATTGAGAATTGGTAATCCACTGGATGAAAATAATCATGTGGGTCCATTAATCGATACTGATGCTGTAAAAGGGTATCAAAATGCATTACAGAAAGTTGTCGAAGAAGGAGGAAAGGTTATTGTAGAAGGAGGAGTACTTTCTGGAGAAGGATATGAGAGTGGATGTTATGTTAAGCCTGCTATAGCTGAGGCTGACAACAACTTTGAGATTGTACAGCATGAAACTTTTGCACCAGTTTTATATCTTTTAAAATACAGTGGTGATGTAGAGAATGCAATAGAGGTTCAAAATGGTGTTGCACAAGGGTTGTCTTCTGCTATTATGACCAATAATTTGCGAGAAGCAGAGCGTTTTCTTTCTCATGCAGGATCAGATTGCGGTATTGCCAATGTAAATATTGGTACTTCTGGAGCAGAAATAGGAGGAGCTTTTGGTGGAGAAAAAGATACTGGAGGTGGTCGTGAATCAGGGTCAGATGCATGGAAAGTTTATATGCGTCGCCAAACCAATACTATAAATTATACTACAGAATTACCCTTAGCACAAGGTATCAAATTTGACTTGTAGTAAGTAAGTGTAGATAAGACTATTAAATAAAATCAATAAAAAAGCATCTGTTGTTATAGCAGATGCTTTTTGTTTAATACATCTACTAAATTGCTTTTGAAAGTTAATAAACTAACATTGTAATAAACTAAAAAAAAAAACTATAAAGATCAGAAGCGCAATAAAGTTTGATACTTTTTAGTTTTAAGATATCTGGGGCATATCATCATAAAAAGACAAAGTGTTGCGCATTTAAGGAAAGAGTTTATAAAAAATGTTAAAAAATGCAACCTTCTCTTTTAATATGCATCTTGTAACAGACAAGTAATGTTTTATAAAAATCTAAGTAGTATCGATGAGAAATGTTTTTTTACTTTTATTAATAACCTTTTGTGCTTGTAATGATGATGATAAGCTTGAGGATCCTGTTTTATGTACGACTGATTCTAGACCAGGTATAGAGGTAACAGTAAAAGATGTTACAGATGGTTTGTTTTTGGTAGAAGGAATAAAAGTAATTGCTACGGATAATGAGTATCAGGAAACTCTTCAAAACATACCTGACACTAATATTTTTGTAGGAGCTCATGAGCGCAAAGGAACTTATACAATTACAGTAAGCAAATCAGGGTATATTACAACTACCAGTGAGCCTGTTAATGTAACCGAGGATATTTGTCATGTGATTACAGAAGGTATTGAGATATTGTTGTGTAGAAAATAGCAGATATTCATTTTTTACCTTAATTTTAAGAAAAAATCTCAAAAATTTAAGCTAGATTTAGGAATTATTCACAAATCAGCTTATACGATGAAAACAATTTTATTCTATCTCAAACGTTTCGTTTGGGTGGTTTCTTTAATGGGAACCGTTATTTCAGTAAATGGGCAAAACTTAAAAACACAAGCAGACCCACAACCCAAAAAACCAGGAGCTCATCAACTCTATAAGATGTCGAAGCTTCATGATAACACTACTAAAATATTAAAAAGTGGTGATAATGCACTGGAAAGAATGCAGTTTGAGTTCGAAAGACTTAGAAATCCTAACACAAATGAAATTCCTGCAGATATTAGGAATGCAGAGCTTAAATTTTCTAGTAAAATTGCGACAGGAAATGATTCAAAACAATCAATTACCAACGCGGCAAAATCTTCTAAAGCAGGTCGTTTTTCTTATTGGAAAAATAGAGGCCCCTATAACGTAGGCGGAAGAACAAGAGCCATGGCTATCGACCGTACTAATGAGAATGTGATTCTTGCAGGAGGTGTTTCTGGAGGATTGTGGCGTTCTACTAATGCCGGAGAGTCGTGGAAAAAAGTAACTTCTAGAAGACAGTCTCCAAGTATTACATGTATTGTACAGGATCCCAGACCAGGTAAACATAATACATGGTATTATGGCTCAGGAGAACGTTTCGGTAATTCTGCAGGAGCAGGAGGTGCGTTTTTTCAAGGAACAGGAGTGTATAAATCTAACAATGGAGGAAGGACCTGGAAACTTTTAGAAGCTACTAATGATAACAATGTTAGTGCTTTTTCTCCTTTTGACTTAATTAATTCTATTATTATCAACCCGGTTAATGGAGATATTTATGTTGGTACTTTTAATGGAGTACATAGATCTCAGGATGGAGGGAATTCTTTTACAGAAGTATTAGCAGGTGGATTTGACAATACCGCAGAGGTAGCAGTTACTTCAACAGGTCAAATTTATGCGACTATCGATTCTGGAGGAAATCCCAATAATGGATATTTTACAACAACAGATGGAGATACCTGGACAGAAATATCACCTGGATCTTTGCCAGCAGCATATGGTAGAACTGTTATGGGAATCGATCCTGGTAATGAAAACATAGTATATTTCTTTACACAAAATTTGAGTGGAGGAGGACCTGCCCTACTGTATAGATATGATGCATCGGCATCATCAGAAGAAGCTTATACAGATCTAAGTGCTAATTTGCCAACAACAATCGGAGGAGCCGTAGGAAATCTAAACCTTCAGGGAGGATATAATATGATGGTCAAAGTTAGCCCAATAGACCCTAATCTAATGTTTGTTGGAGGAACAAATATTTATAGATCTACAACTGGGTTTACAACTCCTGCTGGTCAAGAAAGCTGGATTGCAGGTTATTCTCCTCTAAATGACATTAGTGTATATACAGATCAGCATCCTGATCAACATGCGTTTATTTTTTATCCTTCAAATCCTAATAAAGTGCTATCTGGTAATGATGGAGGAGTGTTTGTTACCGAGGATATAACTGCCACTAATGCAGGAGCAGAACCAGTAGATTGGGTTTCTTTAAATAATGGATATCTCACCACTCAACCCTATCACGTATCTTTTGATCCTGATGCCAACAGTGATGACTTAATTGCCGGTTTTCAGGATAATGGGACTTGGTTTACTAATACTACAAATCCTACAGATTCGTGGACAGAAGAATTGGGAGGAGACGGAGCATACAATGCAATTGCAGATGGTGGTAATTCGAGATATTCTTCTTTTCAAAGAGGAAGAATCTTTAAACTAAATTATGATGATGCAGGAAACTTTGTTTCATTTGCTAGTGTTACTCCTGCAGGGGCAAGTGGTTTCTCGTTTATCGCTCCTTTTATATTGGATGCCAATAATGACAATATTATGTATTTGCCTGCAGGAAATAGAATGTGGAGAAATAATAATTTAGATGAAATTCCTCTTTTTTCAAATGCCCTTACTACTGTTAACTGGGTAGATTTACCCAATACTGATACTCCAGCAGGAACTACGATTACGGCTTTAGATGTTTCCAAATTTCCGGTAGCAAACAGACTTTACTATGGCTCTAGTGCCGGAAATATATTTAGAATGGATAATGCCAATCTGGATAATCAAGAAGTTGTAGATATTTCAACAGGGAAAGGGTTACCAACCGGTTTTGTAAACGATATTAATGTTGACCCGTCAGATTCTGATAGAGTGATTGTTACTTTTTCTAATTATGGAATAATAAGTTTATTTCTTACAACAAACGGTGGAGATACCTGGACAAATATTAGTGGTAATCTAGAAGAAAACCCTGATGGTTCTGGAAATGGACCATCGGTAAGAAGTACAGCATTTTTTGGAGGTAGTCAAGGATTCTTTGGCGCAAGATTACAAAGAGTATATGCAGCTACAAGTACAGGACTATATTATACCAATAGGCTAAATGGTGATAGAACACGTTGGATAAAAGAGCCTTTTGCTATTGGTAATGCAGTTACTGATGAGGTAAAAACCCGTAAAGATGGATTTATTGCGGTAGCAGCTCATGGTAATGGATTATATAGCGCAAGATTTCCATTCTTTAATGAATTACCAGAGCCTTCTCTAAGTGTCGCGTATTTGCTAGATGATCTTCAGGTTGCAGAAAATAGTGAAGATGTAGAAGTAGATGTTACAGGATTATTCGTTCATTCTAATGGGGATCCAATAGATATAGAATTCACAAATTCTAATCCAGATCTGGTAACAGCTACATTAACAGGAAATACAATTACCCTTTCTTTTGCACCAGATAGTTTGGGTGAAGCTACTATTGGTCTTATTGCTACTTCTGGAGAAGAGCAAGTTGCAGAAGGATTTACTGTATCTGTATCAGAGTTCGCAATTTATGAGCAAATTACTGGAGCATTTTCGTCAGTGCCGTCGCAATTCTTTGTAGATTTTGGAGGTTTGGCACAATCTGCAGATGATTTTGTTGTTCCTGCAGGAAAAACATGGACATTAGAAAGAATAGTAGCCTTTGGTGGAGCAAATAACTCTCCGCAATTAACGAATGCAACTGTGGTGATATATGAGGATAATGCTGGAGTTCCTGGTAATGAGGTGTATAATAGTGGACAGATTGCTCCAATCTCTGATCCTGGAGATACGACTTTAAACCTGATGTTACCCGAAGCAACAGTACTCGATAGTGGAAACTATTGGATATCTGTATATGTAAACTTACCATTTAATCCAGGGGCAACACAATGGTTTTGGTTTTCTCAAAACGGAGGAATTGGTCAAGAATCACATTTTAAAGATGATTTAAATTTATTTGGTGTTGGAGCTACGGATTGGACACCAACTTCGGTCGCTTTTGGTAGTAATCTAGCGGATCAGATGTTTCAGATTTATGGAGCCGTTAATGATAGTGGAGCTGTCGCAGGTCCTGCCATTGCAGAACCTTTAGCTACTTTAGAGATTGAAAAAGGAGTCTCTGCATATCCTAACCCATCTTCTGGAGTATTCTCTTTTAGTCTTAATGGTGTAAAAGCAAAATCTAGCGCAAACATTCCTACTAATATTGCAATATTCGATATTACAGGTAATAAGGTGTATTCTCAATCTAATATTACAGGAAATACAGATGTAATCTGGAATGCTTCCGATATGTCACCAGGATTTTATTTTGTAACCATATCCGGAGGAGTTAATAAAACATTTAAACTTCTGAAACGATAATTCTATAACACAAAAAGGAGTTGAAATTTTCAACTCCTTTTTTTAATTTCATAGTATGAATAAAGTACTATACATAATAATAATGGGGCTTTTGTTTTCTTGTAAATCCAATAGTATTGCACAGGAAAAAGAGAATGAAGAGGTTCAACAGAAACCTAAAGTAGAAAGACCTAAGTTTAAGGATCTTCAAAATAATACTATTGATCCTAACATGGTTCATCTGGTATCAATAATGCAAAGCGTTAATAAAAACAAGGCGATTTGTGGTAAAACCTATACTACAACTGCAACAATAAAAGTGGACCGGATTGTTAATATAGGTTCGGGTATTGTTAATATGGTTTCTCCCGGACAGATAATTACTGTAGGATTCATGAATTTTCAGGAAAAAGAACTAGAAACATTAAAACAGATCGTAAATAAGAATAAGGAAGTTTTTTTGAAGATTAAAGAAGATCTATGCCCAGATATGAGTAATACGGTATATGAAGTCTTACAGTTTGAATCAAAAGGTTAAATGATTTTAATTAGAAAGTCGTTCAACATACCATAGAAAAGCCTTTGTAAACTCTCTGGTTTTTTTATTGAATGAATCATCTTGTAGAGCTCCAAGAATGTCAAATACTTCATTTACAGTAGATACACACAATTTTTCTGGAATAGGAATACCACCTAATGCCAATCCAACGGTACGTAATTGTGATAGACAATGTAATCCTCCAAATTTTCCTGAAGTAACAGTTACAATTCCTATAGGAATATGTTTGAAAACCTGTGGATTTAAATAGTCTAAAGAATTTTTAAGCGCCCCTGGTATACCATTTTTATATTCAGGGCTTACAATAATTATCCCTTGAGCTTGTGATAAGATATGACTAAATGTTTTTAACCCTTCAGGTAGTTGATTTGCTTGACCCATCCGCTCTTCCATAATGGGTAATGGATATTCTTTTAAATCTAAAAGCGTAGTCGCTAGGGTTTTATTTTGGCTAAGTACCTCTGCAATATATTGCGCTACATAATGACTTTTTCTTCCTTCTCTGATTGATCCGGATAAAACTATTATTTTTTTCATGTTTTTATTGTAGATATTTCTAATATTTGTTTTTTGGTATGGAGATGGGTGCAGAATTTTTTATCGTTATAAATTCTATAAGTTAACAGTATTACTATAACATCCGTCTACACTTGCTATCCATTGATTATCTCGTGTTTTATGGGCATCTAAATGGTGCATGCCTCTACTATTCCATTGCTTTTCTTTTTTAGATTGTTTTAAGATAGGGCTTTCCGGCAGTTCATGTTCATTATAGTTTTCTGGAGATAATTCAGTAATTTCAAAAGCCCGTACGGCAGAACCATATTTTGGATAGCAATCCTGACATAGCCGGATTATTCTATGATCAAATTCGATTATTCGACCTGCTGGTCTGGCAATTCTCTGGTTTTTTTCGATAATTGGATTTTTGGGATGTTCTACATATGGTCCTTCTAGATTGTTGGCATAAAATAGAGTTAATGTACTACTTTTGTGTTTTTTATCTGATGCAAATATCCACCAATGGTTATTATGTTGAAAAAGAGTAGGGTCGGCATATTGACCAGTTACAAGGTTGGTTTGAAACTCCCATTCATTAGGAAAATTCATGGCTTTATATAAACGAATAGCATTTGCATCCAATGTTTCGGGAACCATGTAATATGTTCCTTTGTTTTTAAAAACAAAAGGATATGATAAGTGATAATTTTCTTTTAAAACTACTTGCTGATAATCCCAAATTACACCATCTACACTGGTAACCAGACCTATTTCACCATTTCCTGTTTTTGTATTCAAAATTTCCATAAACAGATGCCATATATTATCTACTGGGATCATAAATGGATCGGCTACAAAGGATGCAGAAATATCGGTTACATCATGCCTTGTAATACTAGGTGTAGTATCATTTTTTTTTGGTTTTAATTGTAAAGGAGAATTTCCTGTATAAATTTTGATAGACCACATTTCTTCTAAATCATCACTACCTTTCATTATTTCTTTTTTAGTAAAAATGTATACTTAAACTTTTTCAAGAGATACCATTTCTCTATAAATAGCAACATATTTTTCAGCCATTTTGCGATAATGAAAATTATTCATAGCATAATTTCTACAGTTTTTTGGGTTGATCTTTTTGACAGAGTTTATAGCATGGTGATAGTCTGCTTCACTATTACAAACAAAACCCACTTTTTTAGACATAATCTCACTGTATGCTCCATTGCTACTACAAATCACAGGAGTGCCTGAGAATAAAGCTTCGACTATGGTCATACCAAAAGTTTCTGGAAATCTGGAGGGGGAAATAAGAGCTTTGGCTCCTGTAATCAATTCTGCTTTTTGCTTACCTCTAACATCTCCTACATAGATTGCACTATATTCTTTACACAATGCTTTTACTTTATCAATATCTTCTTGATTAGGACTTGACCCTGCAACTACTAATTTGAAATCTAAATCTCTTGCAAGTTTTAATGCTATATCTAATCCTTTGCCTTTATGATATCTAATATTGGCTATAAATAAAAAATAATCTAGTTTTTGTGTTGAAAAAATAAAATCATTGGGATCTAAGGCATTCCAGACATATTGAGTGGCGTTGTGAGAATGAGCTTGTGTCTTAGAAACATATATCCATTTACAAAGTTGTTTTACCTCTGGTCTATGACCGTGATTGGTTGCTAGTACAGGAATGTTTTTAGAAAGGTAATAGGAGATGATATGAGGCTCTCCAAGTGCTTTTATATGTACTATATCAACATCATCAATAAGGGAATTGGTAAATTTGATTCCCGACAGGTGAGACATCTCTTTTTCATTCTTTACATAATAAAATACTTCATGTCCATTTTCTACCAAGCCTTTGGCAAGCATATCATGTTGAAAGTTTGATGCTCCAGAAGGGATGCTAGTTATCTTTTTCCCTGTACCTTGGATGTTAGGATGTATATAACTATGGTCTCGTGCTAATAGTATCTTCATGCTTTAGTAATATTATATAGAAGTATTTCTTTAAGTTTGGTTTCAGAATTGCTGTTTTACACTTTCTAAGGAATATCATGTATAGCTTAATTTTGATTTTTTGATCTTTTCCATTTTACGAATTATGGGGATTACATGCTTTCCAAACCTTTTCATTTCTTCTAGTTTTGGCCATCCAGAAAGAATGAAATGGGTTATCCCTACTCTTTTATATTCTATGAATTTTTGAGCAACTTCTTCATAGTTACCTACGATGGCTATTCCGGTAGGTCCTACGGTTTTTATAGCTCCTGTCCATAAATTTGGACTTGGCCATTCATTTTTTGAAAGCATTTGATTTTCTTTGATAGATAGAGAATCACTTTTGATTACATATTGATTTTGTTGTTTGGCATGTTTTTTAGTGTTTTTAATAAGTTGGTTTGCTATGTTTATAGCTTCTTCATTGGTCGATCTGCAAATAACAGATAGTCGTATTCCTGCTGCTTTTCCTTGTGAAACAACCGGAGCTATTTTTTTTTGCATTTTTATAGGGGTATCGGCAAGTTGCATCCAACAATCACCATATTTTATAGTAAGATCAATTGCAGGCTGGGAGCCTCCACCAATAAAAATAAATGGTCGTTTTTGATTGTCAGATACATATGGAGTTTTAAGTAGCCCTCCTAATATTTTAATATGTTTTCCATCTACATTTACAGCTTCGTTATTGTTCCAGAATTGAGTACAGGTATTTAGAAAATCACCTGTACGTTCATATCTTGCATCGTGCGACAGAAAATCACCATAGTATTTTTGTTCTGAAAGGGAATGTCCAGCGACAACATTTAAGTATATTCGTCCATTAGAAAACGTGGATAGTGTATTTATTTGCTGGGTAAATAATGTAGGAGATAGTAATCCTGATCGTACGGCAATAATAAACCCTAATTCTTTAACTTCATTAACAAGAGCTAGTGTTAATAATGTAGGATCAGGTTTGCCATAATTAATGTCTACCAATACAGATTCTATACCTAACTTTTCTGCTTCTTTACAAAATCTCTTTTGTAATGATAGATCTGGCAATGCTGCTTTTCCTTCATCATTTTGGGTGGCACTGGCTACGGTAGATTCTCCTCCTTGTATTAATCTCCAATGAAAATGTATTGAATCGTGTGTCATTGTCTTATGTTTACAGCTTTAAGTTCTTCTTTCGATTCCATTTTTCTTACAAGAGGTAAAACACCTTGTCCAAAATGTTCAATTTCTTCTATATCTGGCCATCCAATAAATAAAAATTGAGAAACACCTATTTTTTTATAAATTAGTAATGCCTTAGCAATATTTTCGTAAGAACCTACTATTGCGATAGACGGAGCTCCCATATAGGGTACAGCTCCATTCCATAAATAAGGTGTTATCCATGTGGATCTATCAGTAAAGGCTTTTTCTATTATTTCTTTAAACCCTTGAGAGTCGTAGCGTTCGTTATACCCTTTATGTACTTTTTTCGTATTACCAATGAAGTTTTTTAGCAAGTTTGTGGTAGCAAGTTCTGCCGCTTCTTGAGTTGGTCTGGCTATAATAGACATCAATAAACCAACTTCTTTTCCTGATGCCAGTACTGGTGCTATAATGGGCGCTAATGCTTCAGGAGTATCTGGAAACCTCCATAAACAATCTCCTTGAGTTGTTACTAAATCTATGGCTTGTTTAGAATTACCACTGATGTAAACTTCAGGACGTCCTTTCTCAGAATTATATGGGGTTTTAATAATTCCATTTTCTATCTGATAGTAAGTTCCATAAAAATTAACCGGGGCTTTATCCATCCAAAACCTATTACAGATTTCTACAAACTCTTGGGTACGTTCATTACGTTGTTTTTTGTCTTTAAAGTCACCATAATATTTTAGCTCATCTGGTGTATGCCCATTTACTACATTAATATGAATACGATCGCCTATAAGTGTTGATGCAGTATTTAGTTGCTGTACAAAATAAGTAGGGGTAATTAATCCTGATCTAACCGCTACTAGGAACTTAACATGACTGGTTTCTTGTCCTAAGGCTACTGTTAGTAATAAGGGGTCAGGACGAGTAAAACCAATTGCCATAAGTATAGAGTCAATACCATTTTCTTCAGCTTTGCGGCATAATTTAAGTTGTTCTTCAAAATTCAAAAGACCGGTAAGTTCTTTTTGTTCTCCAGTTGCTCTAAAATTATCCCCTACCTGAGACAAACTCCAATGAAACCTTATGGGATTATTTATCATGATTCTTTGGTATAAAAAGGGATATCCAGTTTTGATGTACTCAAAGTAGATATCTTTATGTTAAGTTTGTTACGCATGTACTGTAATAAAGGGTTAAATCGTTTTACACTATCCCATGTTTCTCCATGTAAATGAAGTACATTAGGGTCTTCATTTTCACTATTATCCCAATATTGATTGCCAGACATGTCAACACCACAAAGAAGAATTTCACGAACACCTACATTAAGGGCGATTTGTACAGATAGAGCCGATACAGAAGCACCGTAACGAATACACCCTTGTACAGGAAATACCACTTTTTCTTGCAAAGGTTCTTTTTCTAGGTCAAAATAATACACCTTATCTTTAGACATCTCTAAAGCTGTTTTGGTAATTGAGGGTACTATCTTATCCCGATATACTCTTATACCAGAAAATTTTTTGTCTGGAAGGTTGAACCAAGTATTATCGGTATGCGCTATTACCCACCAATCTGGATTTACTTCGTTGATAAGAATAGCCTTGTTTACTGCAATAATAGAAAAATCATCAGGGATTTCGTTATAATGATTTTTTCCGTTTAAGCCAGGTGCTACAATACATACCTTTTCACCCAAATTAAATCCTGAATCTAAAATATTGGTCAATTTTGGTATTATATTATTGTTTTTTGTATCTAAAATCATGCTAATATGGTACTGGTTATTTCTTTTTTTAAATACTTTGAGATTTTAGGCTTAACTTATATAGATGAGGCTTGTAGGGATTAAGAAAATGCTATTTCTTTTTTATGAATTAGTTCATCAATAACCTTTTCTAATTTTTTAGCACACTCTATATATGCTTTTTTTCCTTTGCCATGAGGTATTGGTATACTACCTTCTGTATCCAAACAACTAATTTTGTATTCTATATCTGGATATTTCTGTGTAATTAGATCTTTATGTTCTTGAGTAATACACCAAATCTTATCAACGGTACTGATATCTTTTTTACTAAGTTTATGAGAATTGTGTGGTATTGTTTTTATTCCTAGATGTTCTAAAGCTAGTTGAGCGTCGTTGTGTATAGGAATTCCATCCTCACCATTAATTCCGGCACTTAACACTTGGATATTAGAACGTTTATTGGTTTTATACTGTGATTCTAAGTGAGAAATCATACGATCTAAACAAATGGCTTGTGCCATAGGTGATCTTCCTGTATTACCAGGGCAAACAAAAATATATGTACGTTGTTTTGTCATAGATCCTTTGATAAGTTCAATAATCTTAGGTGTGCTTAATGCGAAAACCGCCAGAATCAAAATCACGGCACCAATAAGCTGAATGGTTGAATAGAACAGAGTGCCAAATACTAATGATAAAATTATCGCTGAAGAAACACCAGCTAGTAAACTTGCAGCTCGATTTATTGGAATGCAAAATGTATTTTCTCTTTGATCTAAATAAATTCGGGAACCAAAAATATATAGGCATGAGTATAATAGTCCTATAACGACAGAAGGAATGATCATTCCAGATGCAATAGATGAGGTGTATCCCGCTCTTATGGCTAGCATAAAATCACCTTGCCCTATCAATGCCAGGCATAACGGAATAAATAAAATAACCGCCATGGCAGATAACATTTCTTCTACAAAAAAAGTATAATTTGAAGATGTGTTTTTGGTTTTGGCGGCATGGGTCATAAATTGTAATCTGAAGAAATAACCAGAGAGATATGCTATAATATTTATACCTGCGGCAGTATTTAAAACGTAACCTGCCTTTTCAGAAAAAACTATTAAAAGCGAGAATAATGTAAGACCAAAGGCTAACCATGAATACCATTGTATTTTTCGCCTGTATAAAATATCAATAAATGGTGCCATTAATAAAACACCACCTCGCATTAATAATGCAGCAAAAACAATTGAAATACCAGTAAAACTATAGGCTAATGTTGTCGTAGCAATTATGATTGCAGTTGCTACTCCAGATAAAAAGGTATACCTATTTGTTGCAAATGGTACCTTCATGCCAAATATTTGTATCGTTCCTGCTTTTTTCCACCAATTTGTTACCGTTAAAATGATTAAAAAACCGATAACAGTCCCTAATAAAACCATAGGAAGTAATTCCAAACCAGATATAGGGGCGGCTGTATCAGAGAAATATCCTTTGGACAAAACTTTTGTCATACCACTATAAGGGATATAAAAGGCAAAATACCCAAATGCCAGTCCCCAAATATTAAGTTTTCGCTTGTTAGTATTTTTTTTCATTGTTATTTTGTTTTGAAAAAGGATTGATCATGTAGTTCACCAAGTTGAGATTTTCCTATAGTTGCTAATAATTGATCATCATTATCATGTCGTGTGTATAAGGTTAGGTCTCTTACAATTCGTTCAAGAGGGCTGGGTTTGATTAAAGATCTGGCTCCGCATGAATGAATTGCATAATCCACTGTTTCTGTAGCTAATTGTTCGACTTGATAACGTACCATATTGCCCATACTTTGAGCCGAGCTTATTTGGTTATCATCCCATAATTTAGCAGCGTGATCTAGCCACATGCGAGCCGATTGGATATTAATAGCCATTTTTCCAATGCGGTGTTGGATAAAAGGATCACTCTGTCTATGTTGGTTCTGTATGTGATTTAGCGTATATTCATAAGCTGCCTCTGCACCACCCAAAAAAGTAGCGGCATACTGAGGAATCCATCTTGTTTGCCAATCTTCAAGTAAAAATTGCCCTGGTTTTCCAATTTGATTTTCATAGGGTATAAAAGTATTATCAAAATGTACTTTATAGCTTACTGATCCTCTCATGCCCATGGGTTTCCACCAGGAATCATCAAAAGAAACGGAAGGATTAGAAAGATCACAAGCAAGCATTATTACAGATTCTGGTGAACCTTCGGCATGGCGAGCACCACCAGGACCGTCTATATTTACTAATAGATTAGCCCAGGTTGCCCCTGGCGCACTAGAGCAGAATACTTTTGACCCATTCAGAATATATCCCCCATCAATTCTTGAAACGATTGTTCCAATAGACTGTTTTTGTGATGGAGTTTTTAAAAGCGGCTCTCCACTCCAGACAGTCCAGATATCACCTTGGTTTATTACTCCAGAGAACCATCTTTCCTTTTGTATATAGGTGCCTAGGTTGTCTAATAGCATCAGGGCATTGTTATGTCCTTCCCAGCATCTGGCGGTAGACATATCAACTTTTGCAATTTCTGTTGTCATTTCCCAGAGTTTTCGGATATTACCTTTGTTGTTGCCTAATCCCATTCCTCCAAATTCTTTTGAAATTGTAGGGGCATTAAGTCCTGCATGAAATAAGGACAAGAAGTTTTCTTTAGGAAAAGTATACGTTTCGTCATATTTATCTGCACGTAATACAAATTCTTCAGATACTAGTTTTTTTAGAGCTTTTAGCTCATTGGTTGTATGTAATTTGATATCATTATTCATAATTTTCTATACTTTATAAAAGAATTCACGCACAAAGCAATCAGATCTTTCATCGTTAGTATCAAAAGTCAAATAACCTGCGATAATTAGTAGTCCTTTATTTTCGTTTATGGCCAGAAAAGCTTCCATTTCTTCCATCTTTAGATGTGCTTGAAAAGCTACTACATCATTAATTTCTGGGGCGTAGGAGTGAGGTCTTACTGGGGCGATGTCCCAATTGCTCTTATAGAAACTATCTTTAGAGTTTTTGATCCTTATTTGCATTACTCCATCTTTTTCAAAAAAAGTGAACTCACCTATTAACCGGGCTTTTTCATAAGAATTACGCCACGTACCTAAATAGTAAGAAAGATCTACTTTTTGTTTTTGTTCTTTTAATTCCATATTTAGTTTTTAGTGATTGTTATTTGCAAAAGAATTCGCGAGAGAAATAATTATTACGATTACTTCCATCTTTAAAAGTATTATAGGACTGTACTACCATTACTCCATATTTTATATTTACTGCTACCTGAATTTTCATAAAGTCAAACTCAAAAGTGGATATAAACCCTTCAATTTCAGAAGAACCGACATTAGAGCTAAATAGTTCACAAGGAGATTGCCCCCAATCTTTCTCTCCAATCTCTAGTTTGCCATAGCAGTGCAAAAAAATGGTGTCATTCTTTGAAATAACTTCGAGGCGTGCGATTTGACCTGTTTTTGGGTTTACGTTTTTCCATATACCTAGTAATTCTTTTATTTCAGAAGCCCATTCATGGTAGAATTCTGAGATGATATCACCCCTTTGGGCATGTTCTAAATCTGTTGTTTGCATTTAATTTATTTTAAGATTTTGTGTTACTTTTTTGACTTTTGGCATTTCTATTCCAGTCATAAACTTGAATTGCTGACTGATCTGTAAGCGTGCTATTTCTTTTCCATCAACAAACTCGATATCACATAATTGACAATATTGAACAAGCTCTGTATCTTCTTCCAAAGAATAGACATGATCTATCACAATACTATCATTGTTTAATTGTGTTATATCAAAGGGTGATTCATTCTGGTTTTTACCAAGGGGAGTGGCGTGAATTATAATATCAAAAAGACTAGCGTCGAATGCTTGTAATGCTATAAAGCTTAGTTTTAAAGAAGCAGCTACCTTACGTCCTTTTTCAATGGTTCTGTTCACTAGCGTTGCCCTTATATTCATTCTTTTTAATGTGCTTGCTATTGTTCGACCTGTACCACCGCAACCAATGATGGCTATTTTTTTGTGACTCCAATCATCTGTAACTTGATTTAACGATTGGATGACACCATAAGGATCAGTACTAAAACTTTTCCATCCTTGTTCTTTTCGTATTAGACCATTACAGATTTTAACTTTATCTACAGCCTTATTATCAATAGAAACAGCATAACCATTTGCTTTAAAAGGAGAAACAACAGTTAATCCAGATAATGGAACAGGCATAAGGGGGGATTGCATAATTCGATCTGTAAAGGAAGAAAAGTTGTTGGTGTGAAATGGTAGATATAGATATGGAAGTCCCAATGTTCTGTAGCCTTGATTATGTTGTTTTGGTGAGATGGATTCTAATACTGGGTTTCCTACAATTCCAAAGAGTTGTTTTATAGGATATACATAGGGTAGACCATAATCCTCTATTAATTGTCTGGTTAAAAAATGAGGTGCTGGTTTCTTTTCTTTTGCCAAAGTCGATTGTACTTCTGGAGCTCCCAGAAAAGGAGACAAAACCTGTGTCCATTCTGCGGTTAAACCAATGGCATAAACTACTATTGATGTATTACTAATTGCATTTAACAAAGACATTAATGTTACTCCATCGCTATGGTTGTCTGTCGTTACAACTATTTTGTATCTGCTAGCTGGGACTTTAGTATACTTTTGAATACGTGTGATAAGGGCAAAATGATTTTCTGGAGAACCATACCAGACAATTCTTCTTTTGTTTTTTGGAATAAAATCTAATACTTCTGGAGCCAAATCACGATCTCCTTCTAATTCGACATAATCAAAAACAATAGAAGCTTCTTTTAAGAGACGATATCGTTCTGATATCGTCCCCTCAAAGAGACCACCTTCTTCTTTGCTTCGCAAAGCGTATATAATAGGAATATTAGTATGGTCTTTTATCTTGCTTATATCACTTAACAGATCAGCTCTTACTTCTATCAACCCAATCTCATTAGGTAGATAGGACAATTCACATATTTGATCATCGTGAGTAATAGAAGTTACTATTTGTACTTTTCTCTGCATATTACTTTTCTTTACTATTTATGGTAGTAATCAATTTCATTTTCTTTTTTTCTGTGTCAAAACCAATGATGTATATATTGGAGTTTCCTACACGTTTATTTAAATTATATGTTATTGAAGGAGTTAAACCATTAGAGTATTCGAATAAACCTTCCATTGTTTCTTTAAAATTAGGCCTACTTAAATTTTTGCCTATTCTTTTTAAGCATTCCTCTGTGGTTAATAGCATGGAGAGCATATCTAGTTGTCCTTGTTTCCAGGAAGAATTCAATTTGTAATTATCATTCAAGTTTTGATACGTTTGTATCCCTTCATAAGTTCGTTCTGATACCCAGGTAGGATAGCCAATGAATACTTTGTTTTGAAACGTTGCTGGTATTTTGAATAGGTTAACCCCTGATACGCTTCCTGGAATTAAAACAAAGGGTGTTTTTTTAATTTTGTAAAAGGCATTTAGTAATTCGTTTCCAAGAACATTAGGACCTATAAAAATGAGTAATCCGTCTGATGAAATACTTTTGTTTTTTGCAATCTCCTCAATAGTATTTTGACTTATGAGTAGCATGTTTGGGTGCAGTCCG
The DNA here is from genome assembly GCF_002895435.1 of Aquimarina sediminis. Taxonomy (GTDB): domain Bacteria; phylum Bacteroidota; class Bacteroidia; order Flavobacteriales; family Flavobacteriaceae; genus Aquimarina; species Aquimarina sediminis. The sequence continues at coordinate 219,720 of NZ_POYJ01000002.1, read as the reverse complement.
AATTGCTTATGATAATAATCTGCTACCTCTTTTGCCATCCCTGTTCGGATTTGGTCTTTTGAATAAACTATGGTAGTATTACTTGTTGTTTTTTGGTATTTCTGTTGTTTATAAAAATCTATAAGAGATACACTTTGTGCAGTTAAACTTGGATAAACATAAAAAGCATATTGATTTTTAAAACCGCTATTAACTCTTTCTTTAGAGAAAGACAAAAGAGCGGGAATCTCGATTAGATTTGCTTTTTTTGCAATAGATTTATCACCAAACCCCATTAGCATAAAGAACTCATCGTGAGTAAAATTTTCCTTGTTTTCTAAAAATGAGGGTTCTATTTTTCGATTATAAATTCCTCCCTGGTTATTTATAAAAGAGCAATATGCATTTACTAGATTTTTAATTGCCTCATTTTTACCTCCCGAGATTGTGTTTTTTTCGGGTAACACAACTCCAATCTGAATACTAGAATCCGAATACTCAACATCTTTATCAGTGCCTATTATTTTTATATATTCGATAAGATTATCAAGATCTTCTCTACTCATATTGTATTTGGGCATTGTGGTATGCAATTGATTTTCTCCCGAATCTATTCCGGTAGTTATTACTTTTCTCAATGTTGTTTTATCATAGGCAGGTCGTTTCTTATTATCTTGTCGTTTTCCACCATAATTTTTGGTTAGTTCTGCCCAGGTGATATTAGACGGCACGATACCTCCTTCAGGATTTCCAGTACCATCTGCTTTATGGCAATTAATACAAGGCATTATGGTTGCCGATACTTTTACACCCGACATCTCTGCCGTTATTTTTACATTAGTTGTGCCTATCCCTTTGGTGTAGATGTTTTTTCCTGCTTTTTGCTGTGCAGTCATACCTTGGTTTACGACCAGTACATATGAATTTTTGGCAACAGTAAATCCAAAAAAGAGGAATAATAGGTATACGGGGTACACTTTCATTTAAAAAATTTAATCAATTTGGTCGTTTATAACACTGTCTATCTGAGTAATGATATCATTTACAGCCGCTAATCCATTTACTTTTTTCCATAGTTTAGTGTTCAGGTTTCCTACAAGAAAAATAGAATCATGTCCTTCTCTGGTAGAAACATTTTTCCCTAGTTTTTTTAGGGCGAATTCAATGTTTTCTTTTTTACCGGTAACAAAATACCACCCGTTGCGAGCATTGTACGATTCTGCATATGTTTTTAATACGTTTTGCTGGTCGGTTTTGTAATCGACCGTCATGGAGATGATATGCACCTGATTACCTAGTTTTTCTCCCAGATATTCTTGGATCTTTTCTAGATTACTACTCATTAATGGGCATACACCGGTACATTCTGAAAAGAAAGGGTTAATAATTACTACTTTGTCTTTCATTAAATCGGCGTATAGCCTCATTTTATCTCCATGCTGGTTAATTAATTCGGTATTGGTAAAATAATTTTCGTCTCGATTATATATTTCGGTTTTGTTTTGTTGGTTGTTAATGTATCCCAGTGTCGGAGGATCAAAAAAGGTATTTAAAGTTTTAGCTAGTTCTTGGGGGTTAGCTAATCCATTGGTTCTTATCCAATTGTTTTCACCTCCTTTTCCCAGTAATATAATTGGTGCATGTTCCTCTTTTAGAGCTGTGTATACTTCTAGATTTTTTAATATGGTAGTTATGTTTTTCTTTTCTCCGGTAAGCAATGTCCATCCTGGTCCCGCTTCAAATTTCTTACTCCATTCTAGTAGTCGTTCGGGAGTATCTGTTATAGGATCAATACTTATAGTAAGCATTACTAATTCTGAGTTTTCTACTCGCTTATTCATCAATTTTTTGAGATGAATAAAGTTGACTCCCATTGGAGGACAAATCGTTTTGCAGCTAGTGAAAATAAAATTGAGTGCCACGACTTTGCCTTTGATCAAATCATGAAAATTTACATCTTCTCCGAATTGATTTTGCAAAGAAAAACGCTGTTTTGTTTCAGAATTTGACATAGACATCGGCATGGACATCGAAGAGCAATGTGCTTCTTTTTTTGTTTTAGTAGAGGTAGAGCAGCAGCTTGCTTTTTTGGATTCTTTTTTTGTTTGCGAAAAGGCACTTTGACAAAGTAATGTTGTTATTATAAGTAAACTGATTTTAAGTTGTTTCATAATAAGTGATTATTTGTTTTTGATTATGTGATTTTATTATTCGTAAGCATATAGTGCCATAAACTGAGGATTGTTAAATGTTAAGCCCCTGGATAAACACTCTACATATATATAATGCAAGCCCTCCTCTTCAAATTTTAAATTTGTTTTGTAGACTCCTTTGATTTCGGATTCTTTGACTGCTATAGAATGATATCCTCTGCCAGCGCTATTCATTGTCATTATTTTGACATCTTTTAGCTCAGATACCTGTTTGCTGGTTTTTACATCCAGTAATTCGAACTTGACAGGTACATCTGTACCAACTTTGGCGTGATTGTTAGATGATAAATAGTGTATGGAAATGGGACCAAGGATCTCTTTTAGACGTTTTTTTTCTTTTTCTTTATTTGGTAAAACATTTACCGCAAAACATTCCATAAAAGAAGGGACATCTAAAAAAAGACTTATTTCATAATCACCAGGCGTACGTAGTTGTGCTGTTGTCTGATATACTCCAGGAGCTGTTTCTTCTATACTTTTATCAATTACCTGAACGGCTTTAGGATGTTTGCCGTAGGTGCTAAAATGACCACTTGGTGCCGCCATTCCTTCAGAATAATAATAAATGGATTTGTCTAAATAATTGGATACTAATACTGCATTTGCCCCAGGCGCTTGAATAATTCCCGAAGCACCATTTTTTGCTGCTCCTAAGGCAGGAGGGTTTTGTCCTCCGGTAAAGTCAATTAGTGGGATTTCTGCTCCTTCTTTACCTATAACATCTAATGGGATCATCCATATAATCTCGCTTCCCAGATGTCTTACATATGCCAGCTCATCCGAAAAACTTACTTCATCTGGTTGTTCATCAACATCTGCAGATTGAATAATTCTATTGGTAGCACTGTCAATAATACTGATTGTATTTGCCAATGGATTAAGCACAAAACCTAATCTTCCGTCTGGTGCAAATGTTATTTTATCAATACCTTTTTTACCATTAATTTCTTCAATAACCTGAAGTGTTGTTCTATCTATAACACTAATGATCGAACTCTTTTTATTTACTACATAAAGGGCATTAGCTTTTTCAGAATAGGCTATAGAAACAGGAATATCCCGAATAGAGATATCTTTTACTTTTTCTAATGATTGTACATCAATAACAGAAATGGTTTGACTATTTTGATTCGTGACATAGATATAATCGTTATCCTTTCCTGCAACAATGTTATGAGAGCCTGAACCAGTTTGAATGGTTTTGATCAATACTTTTTTTTCTGTATCAATTACAGCTACCCCTGAATTAGCTTCAAATTTACCAGAAAGATCATATGATACCCATAGATAATGCTCATCTGGTTGTAAAACAATTTCTTTTGGTTGCCCGGGAATAGATATATTAGCCTCATTTTTCATTTCTGAGGTGTTTATTAATGCAACTTGATTGGCTTTGGGCATAGATACATATACCATGGTCTGATTTTCTTTTATTGCCCAATCATACCCCGTACCCGGAATTTGTATTTGGGTTAATAATTGTGAACCTCCAAAACCAAATAATGGATCTACAACATTAATGGTATTATCATCATTTAACGTTAAGACATAATATACATTAAGATCTAGTTCTGGTCGTGATAATAGCGCCCCTTCTATAAAAGAAACAATTTTACGACCACAATCTACGGGCTTATTTTTGTTGGTTTTATCCATCCATGCAGCAGGAAAAGAACCAGAAAGTGGTTTTCCTGTTATAGTATCAGAAATTTTGAACTGAAACAATACATGATCACCCTCACGAAATTCATTGATTGGTTTGCCTGAATGAAGGTGAGATAACGAAAAATCTATCTTAATCCCTTCTTTTACAACAGACTTATGATATCCCTCTTGTGCCTCTACGTTTTGCTGAAATAATAAAGAACAATACAGAAAACATAAGAAGCTTATTTGCTTACTAGTAAAACTCATCTATGACAATTGTTTTATTATTCGATTTTTACTTTTTTTCCTTCTACTCTATTTGGGTGCACTCCTTTTAAGAGTACTGTTTTGCGTAGGTTTGTGGGCGCTGTCAAGACTTTTTTAAGAGGGTTCTTTTCTGATTTTTTTATAAGTTTTGCTATGTACTGTGCATCACCATTTATTTTACCTCCTAGAGAAGATTTAATAACAAAAGGCAGATCTAATTTTTGGGTATCTATATTTTTTATTTCCCAGGAACCATCAGATTGCGATACTTGTGCCGTGATTTTTTTATCATAATACTCCAGAGTAACGCTTTCGGGTAGTTTTCCTGTGTTTGGATCTACGCTGGCCATACCAAATAGAGTAGCGGCATTATTAGATGATTTTATATGATCAACATAAAGATAGTCTGTAGCATCTGTAACCGTCATTATCCCCCAGATTCCTCCTTGAAAACTGAGGCTAAGCATACTATTATATATGTAATCACCAGGTACTTTATTATCTCCTCCGGCACTATTGATTACCAAATCAAAACTATTTAAAGGACCTATCTGATCTCTAAAGCCAAACCACTGTGATTTATCATTGTATCCTATCTGCGTAGAGTTGTCAGTATATGGCTCTTCTTGCCAAACATGACCATGTAAGTTAAATGATTCTGTATTTCCATTACCTCCTGGATGTAGTATCCTGATTCGTAATGGATCTCCTGCTTTTGCTACAAAGTGGGGAGTCTCAGGATAATCTCCATTGTTGATAACGTTTGAAGTAATATCGGCAAGATCATTTTGATTAAAAGTTGTTGTAAGCCCTTGTTGTGTTAATCTACTGGCTAATGGTTCTGATTTATAATTTAAAGCATAGCCAACAGTGGTAAAACCTGTATTTGAACTAGCTACAATATTATCCTGAAATTGCATTACAAATTCTCTAAATAAAAATTTGTTATTGCTATCATAGATATTTGCAGAATGGGATGTAGTAGCATCCTCAACCCAAGTAGTGCCTTCTGGTTCGATGATTAGCGCTCCAAAAAGTCCTTTTACATATTGTTCTAGTGGGTCTGGGGCAGATAATACTACCGATCCGAATTCTACAGGAACAGGAGTGTTATTTTCCCATTTTCCGGCATACCATTGATATGTTCTTTTTTCTCCTCTATCTATGGTTTGAGGAGAATTTAAACCTATATTGGTGCCGTCATTTATACCTACGTCATAAGATAATAGCCCGGCGTTTAATCCTACACTTGTTGAAGGTTTTAGGTTTACAACTTGATTCCCTTGTAAAGTTCCTGTACTATCTTTATATCTGTAACTATAGGTTCCGGGATTGCCTTGAAAATCTTCAGAAATACTATTTGTTAGGTGTACAGTTACACAGTCTCCGGCATTCGCTCTCAGTACCAAAGGTTCTTGCTTCCATGTACCATTTTTAAGCTCTTCATCCTTTACAAATACAATAGCGTCATCTTCTATATTTCCAAATTTCTGATTATAAACTAATGCACCTCCAAGTTGATCGATAGAAACTGCTGTTACATTATATTCTTTAAGTGGTGCATTTGTTGGGCAACCACAATTTTTTGGCATAGCGGTAACAGGATTTTTTGTAATGTCATTATTAGGCAAAGGCACAAGATTGGACTGTTCTTTATTATATGTTCTCATAATACCCCATAGTCCGGCTGTTCTTCCACTTACATCAGAACTTGCCTGATACAAATAATCACTGGTAGTTGGTTCTGTATTACCTGTTACAGGAAATTTAAAATTCATTTCAAAATGTTCTGATAACCCCATGTTCTGAGTGGATCGTAAACCCGAATTTTTATTTGAGGGCTCAAAAAGCCAATTAACACCATGTACATTAAAAAAATGTGAGGTCACGTGTGCACCGACCAGGGTCCTAATCTGAATTTTATCATTTTCATATGCCCTAAACAAAGGAGTATATGGATCTTTTGGTTGCATTTCTGGTCCAATAGGGTTCACAGGGAATCTAAACCTAGAGCTTCCCGGGATAAGTGTTCCTCCTATGGGTTGGGTGTTAAATACTGAGTCAGCCCTGTTTATTTGTGAGCTATACACATTGGCAAGATTTCCTGCTGGGTATGCCGCTTGAGTATAAGTAGAATCAGGATTTGAAGGTGGAATTGAAGCACGTAGAGGTAAAGGTTCATTTCTATAATTCATAGAGTAAGTACCTCTAAACCCAAAAGAGATCAACTCAGGATACCCTTGGTTTAGGATAGCCTTATCAGTATCCATCCATCCTCTGTATTTACTAACTGAGTCTAAGAATTGTTTTCTTGCCACTCCAACGAATTTTTTTGGAAATTCGGGATATGGATCGTGAGTGGTGCGACTATCAGAAAGGTATGCTTGCTGGGTATCCTGAAACTCTAACATGAACTCACGATAACTATCTTCTACATTTTCTGTAACAATATTGGCTTGCCATCCAGTTGGACCACCGTCACTTACTCTTTTTGAAACTCCATTTACTGTTACAGGGCGAGTGGCTCCATTATTTGCAATACCAAGCTGATTACCTGTTACCGGATCAATCCATTTGGATTTATAGGGTTCTACTAATAAGCCTGCGTACAAACCAATTTGTTGATGTGTAGATGGTCCAAAATGATCATGAGTAAATACAGTTCTAAGTGTTCGATCTTCTCCTCTGTTATTTAGTAGTGGATCTGCATACCATCTCTGTATGGTAGTTTGTGCTCCGGTCCAATTTTGATCTTCTGGAGCGGCTCCCCAAATAGGATTAGGGGCATGAGGTTTCAATATGTTGGTGTTTACTTTGTATGAAGCTACATCCGTAATTGGTTTTCCATTTTGAAAAGCATAGGTATATCGTTTTCCTCCATCATTAATAGACTTGATTCTTTCTCGAACCAGATCAGGTGCTAAAGTTCCATCTTCATAATTCCACCCATTAGCAGCACCATCAGAGGCGGTTACATCAAATTTAACCAAATGAATGTGTTGCCCTATAATATCTGTAGGAGTACGCACCTGATAATCGTCTAATTCGTAGTATTCGGGTACCAAGTTGGTATGCCAATATTCTACATATTCTTCAGAATTAGCTCTAAAATAAAATGGTTCAGGTGGTTTTATCCCATCAATATTAGCAGCAACGTCTCCCCATAAGGATATAATACGTTGCTGAGGGTAATGCCATCCCTTTTTATTAAGTACTATATCCAATTGAATATTAGCAGCTTTATATACCCTTTTGGTTCCTACTTTATTACCCGACAGGTCTATAGCAGGATCGGCGTAGGGCGCTCCAGAAACCGGTGGTAATCCGTTTAATATAAAGTCTCCTGAGCTTCCTTCTGGCGTTAGTGTTTTATGTTTTCTGATAGCATGGGTAGCCATGGCTACTTTTTCAACAGTTGTACCTTCTTCAGGTAACTCGATGACCTGTATACTATCTACTATCTTGGTCCAATCATATTGGGTGTGATTCTCAAAAGGAACCTTGGCTTTGTAAACTACGTTTCTGGGGAGCCCTCCATTTAATGAACCAAAGGCGATAGAATCCCCAACGGCGTTATAAATAGCGCCTTGTGCAAAATCCATTGGCGGATGTGGAGGTCTACTACCCGAAACTCCTGGTATAAAAAATGGATATCCTGGATTTCTTGAAATATCATCTATCACAACTTCGCCATCAGCAATATGTGTTTTTGAAGGTACAGGAGCCATTGCTCTTTTAGGTATAGGTACCAAACCAGGGATTGGGGTTCCGGTTGCAATTTCTCCATCAGGAAGTGCTCTTGAATTTGTCATTGGTCTACCATTTGTATCTAACTCGGTTCCTAGTTCTAATACATCATGTACTCTCCAAAGGCTCCACATCCCTGCTGCAAAATGAGGATAAAAATGACAGTGAAATATTTGATCACCGACTGTTTTATTTAGATTACCACTTCCGTTATACACCATTTCTAAAGTATATGATGATCCTGGATTAATGGTTTGACTATCCAAATAATGACCATTATCACTATTCGGAGAATGTAACCACTGGTGTGTGTGTTGATGATGCACATGAGTAAGTCCAGCCCCTGCATGGGTTACTCTAAATTTTACATGATCGTTCATATAACTATGATATACATTAGAAGGATCATCCGGATACAGTGCTTTGGTTGCTTTAAGTCCAAGAAGAGGAGTTTTTGTAGCATCTGCACTTGATGCGTTAGAGTTAAACAAAAACTGATTTTGTTGTGTAACATTAGGTGCCACCAATGAAGCTGAATTAGCTGGGATATCGACTACCATAGAAGGATCTCCTACAGCCCAGGAACTCAAAAAGAATTCTTCATACGCACAATCATCACAATCTGCCATAGGACCTACACCAATACGATTGGCATAAATCTCTGCTCCAATACCTCCGGATCCATAATTAATCGAGAAATTATCTTTTCCTGTTGCTAGGGTATTTACAAGATCCAGACCATCTGAGTTTTTGTCACTTTCATAAAAAACAGGAAATGCCTGTACTGTCCAGGGAGACTCATGATAATGAATACCAAACTCTCTATAAGGTCTTCTTCGGTCTGGCGAAGCAGGAACTTTAAAGAAAGATGGGCTATCCCCAGTAAAATCTCCTCTGTTTGGTCCTGTTATGATTGCTGTTAAATCTGTATGAACCAAGGTTCTGGTTGTGCTTCCATTGTTGTATTTTTTTTCGGTATACATTTTTAAAATAGGCCTGCCATTTGCATCCTTTTTATCATAATCTATAATAGGATAGGTCTTATCCATGGCATAGATATCTTTGACATCTTCTTTATTTATTTTGATATTTTTGGTTCCAGCATATTCTGAGATTTGTTCATAATGTGTAATGGTTTGATTAAGGTCATCTTCTGTTACCTGGCTGCGGTACCATTCTGCTCCCTCTGGTTGTACATTAAGTGTTCCGAATAAGCCATTTGTTAATTGCCCTCCGGGTTGCCCGCCATTGGCAACTGTAGCCCCTGTGCTAAATAGTAAAAACGCACCTTCTTGCGGGACTCTTAAGATATATTCTAAGGTTTCTCCAGGATTTGCTAAACTCGATGGGTTTGCCCCAGACCAACTGGCATCAGAACTTATACTGTTTGCCATTTCAGTTCCTAAAATATGTACTCCGGCAGCTCTTGTTTTTGGATAAATGTTTGAGGCCTGACTTTGGGTTATGGTATCTGGTAGTTTTGTTCCGTATGCATTTACAACTGCAAGAGAGTCGAATGGAGCTAATAGGTTGGTGAATTTTATCTTTAATATATTTCCTTTATTGGCTCGTAAAACAATTGGGCGGGGTCGTTTGTCGGGTCTTAACCGTACTTTTCCCAAAATATCTTTGGAAACAGGATAAGTAATATCTTGATCCAGGTCACTTACCAGAGCAAAGATCATCCCTGTTGGTTGTGCAGCCCCCAATCTATTATACATAAAGGGTTGGTTGATAGCTGCCATTTCTACATATACAGTATCTTTTACTTGGGCATTAAGAAAGGTAGTTACCCCAAAGAAAAAAACAATCAAGCTGATTCTAGCTAAATTAACGAGTGGTTGAGTTGAAACGACCATAATTTTTGATTTGTGTATTTAGTTATATTACCATAGATAGGAGCAGGTAAAAAGGCTCCATATTACGAGATCTTAAAATTTATGAGGTAAGGGTGTTGAACACAAAAAGATTAATATAGCAGGGGTTTAATCTATATCGTTTTCCTAAAATACTTTTTTGTTTAATACAAAACTATTAGTCAAATTCACACGGCAATTCATATTAAATTTCTTCATTATTAATAACCGAATGTTCTTTTGATGAAGTCAAATTACGAAGAAATGAAAGGAAATAATATTTCATTGTATTTCACTGTTAAAACCATAAAATAGATGAGGTAATAGTGTTGTTTTCAGTGAGTTGAATGTAAAAACGAAGGGGGAAATAGTGTAAATTAATCAAAGAAAAACCCTCTTGAGAAAGTACTTCCTCACTGATGTAAAATCAATAGTTATTCTCTTTAATATACTAGGATGAATAGTTTCATAAACAGTCTCGCGTAAAATCTTATTAATCCATGGGTATTGCCGACCCGCGCGCCGCGGACTACTATTGGTATGCCGATGGTCGATAAAAATACTGCGCGAAAAGGTATTCCTATTGCACGGGGAGCTATTGGTATGCCGCTAATCGATAAAACTACCGCGCGGGAAGGTGCCCTTAATGTGCTGACAAAGGTTTATGTGCCGATGGTCGATAATTGTATCGCGCGGGATAGGTTTGACTTTAGAGCCCTTTTTTGAAGGTATATAATTATCAACAATATGATCTGTTGTGTGCTTGCCGTAGGATACCGAGGATTGAAATTTATATAGTTGGATTTTACTACTGTTGCTCAGAGAACCAAAACAGTATTGCGATGATAGCTAATATAAACAGTACCAAGAAGAATATTTTCCAGAAAGAATAGGGGCGGCTGCCAGAAATTGATCCTGTTTGCCCATTGATAAAGAAGTTATATTTTTTTCCTTGAAAACGATATGCACTAACATAAACAGGGAGTAAGATATGTTTAAATGTTTCTTCACTTAATCTCATATCTATATGGTGTACTCTTTGTGTATCTCCACCTATATCCCTTCTTGCCCATGAAGTGGCTATATTTTCTGCTTCTTTGGTAGATGATAAATGACCATCTTTTAAAGAAATAGTATATTTTTCTGTAACAAAACCGGCTAAAAAACTTGTATTAAAAGGTTCGAGTGCATCCAAGTTCCAGTTTGATAATTTTCTTGGGATAGGGTTTTTTTGTTGATGAGAAGCTTTAATTAGAGTATCATCAACAAAACCATTTACATTTCCACTAGCAGGAGACCATCTTGTTCTTCGTTCTTGCCGGGTTCTGGTAACCGTTTTACCGTTTACTGTTGTGGTATAGGGAACACTTACATAATAATAATCCCCACGTTGCCCTCTATAATTGGCATACAATTGGGCATCAAATGTCCAATACGGGAGATATAGTCCTTTGGTATTTTGAGGGTCTAATGCCGCTTTTTTTAGATTATTAGGAGCAAACCATAATCCTTTTACCCATTTTGAAAAAATCTGATGTGATTTTTTTTGATCAAATTGAAAAGGGAGGACGGCACCTGGTAAAATCCAATCTTCTTTATAGGCATCTTCTATAATCAAAGGCATTGTACAATACACGCAATGCAATGATTTATAGTTTTCTTCGATATGTTGATTAGCGCCACAATTTTTGCAATGTAGCATCATGATCTCTTCAGAATGGGATTGAGATCCCATTTCTTCGAGATAAGGTCTAAGTTCTAGCTCTTGAAATCCATCCTGATCGGTTGTGATGGTCTCATGATGACCACAATACTCACAGGTAATATCAGAAGTGCCAGGTTTGTATTTTAGCTCTGCCCCACAATTAGTGCAAGACTTTTTATGTTCAGAAACTGCTTTTTTTTCTTCTTCCATTGACTTATCAAAGATCTCTTGAAAATTACTAACCTACACAAGTTTTGAGCGTATGATCTTATTCCTACAGCTCAAAATTTATATAAGTTAAGTTTGGTAACTAAATATTTTCTAAGATTAAATAACAACTAAAAAACTAGCTACCTGGTAATGGAGGTGGAGTATTCCCACCTAAAAATGATTTTAGTTCCTCAACATCTTTAAGAGCTGTCCAACTACCCATTCCTTGTTTCCAAATTAGCGAATCCTTATTGATAGTTCTATTGGCAAATAGTGCTTTGAGTTGATCAAAAGATACAGGACCTGCTTGCTGACCATTTTGTCCATAAAAGTACTGTACTTGTACTGGCATTGGAGGAGGAGCAATTGGTGAAGACTGCTGAGGTTGTACTTGTTGTTGCCCAGACATTGGATTCATCATACCACCCATTTGTTGTGCAAGGACAAATCCCATACCCATTCCCATTCCTGCGCCTGCGGTTCCTCCTTCATTTGCTGCAGCTGCTTCAATAGCTTTTGCAGTTTTGAATTTTGTTAATTTATCCAAATCCAGCTTATCAATTCTACTGTATTCAAATATTTCCTTTTTCAACTCCTCAGGCATAGAAACATTCTCAATAAAGAATTTTTCCAATGAAATACCTACAGAATTAAATTCATGTTGCATTACTTCAAGGCATGTTTCTGATAATTCTGTAGTATTAGCAGCATATAATTCAATAGGTAGATTAGCTTCTCCAATAGTATCAGTAAAACGAGTAGAAATTAAACTTTTTAGATGTTCATTAATTTCATAATTGGTAAAATTAGCGTCAGTCCCTACAATATCGACAATAAACTTACCTGGATCATTAATTTTAAAAGCATAGGTTCCAAAAGCACGAATTTCGACTAATCCAAAACGATCATCATTTAAAGTAATTGGGTTTTTTGTACCCCACTTCTCATCAGTAAACAAGTGTGTGTTAACAAAATACACTTCTGCTTTAAAAGGACTGTTAAATCCATATTTCCAACCTTTTAAGGTAGCTAGAATAGGTAAGTTTTGAGTGTTTAAGGTATATGTTCCTGGTTTGAACACATCTGCCATTTGTCCTTCATTGATAAAGACCGCTGTTTGCCCTTCTCTTACAATAAGTTTTGCATCGTTCTTTATTTCATTTTGATATCGTTCAAACCTATGTACAATAGTATCATCTGTATAATCCAACCATTCTATGATATCTATAAATTCGTGGCTAAGCTTTTTCTTTATTTCGTCAAAAATTCCCATTGATGAGTTGATTTTAAATTTGCGTTTTAAAACTACAAAATAGAATGATTGAAGAAAAATTTTTTTCTACTAATATGAATTAGATTGAGTATAAATAGCATTTTTAATTTTGAGTTTTTAAAAAAAGAAATACTTTTGCAACTCAATTGTCAGAAAGACATTGTTTTAAAAAATATAGAAAATGTTCGAGTTACATACATATCAAATAGACTTAGGAGTGCGAAAGCAGCTCATGGTTAGATATTGTAGCTAGTGAATATTCACAATACTTTTCAAAATTGAAACCCTGAGCATTACATCTCAGGGTTTTTTATTCTACAATATTTAGGTAAGTCAAATAATAACCAGAATGAGAGAACTAGTCATTTAAAAATTGACTGTAAACATATTATGTGTTTCTGGTCATAGAAATTTAAAAATTAAAGTATATGAAATCATGGAAACATTATTGGAAAAAAAGGTTCTGGAAACCAAAGATCAAACAAAAGACATAGCAGTATTTGCTAATAAGTATGTCACCTTAGTAGAAGAAATATATACTGCCAATAATAAACCTCAAGGCTATACTGGAACTATAGCTTCTATGTTATGGATGTTCTTTTCTAAAATGAGTAAGAAAAGAAATACATGGAAAAGAAAGACCTTTAAGAACTTACTGTTAAGCCTACATAATCAGGGTTGTTATACTATTCTTAGAAGAATTGAATATGTAGAGGTATTAAGTAATATAAGTTCTTTTGGAAACAGGTTTGTAAGGAATATCGAGAATTGGCACAAAGAAACATATGTCGCAGAGGATCAGTTATTATCATTGATTGAGTTTTGTTTTGCTAAATATGATGTTCCAAAATTTTTAGCCTCTTCTTTTTTTGAAACACAAAAAAAACACATGTTATGGTATGTTCAGTTAGGTATTGGTAAAAGTGTAAAATCTTTGAGTGGTGTAGAAATAGCTATAACCTCAAGGATGGCACACGAATTCAGACATACCCCAAAAGGATATAGTGTGCCTCAGGCATTACGAAGAGCACAAGCGATTGGATATGGAGCTAATAAAGAAATGGCTGAAGCAATTGCCTGGTCTGGGTTGTCTAGGATAAATAGAAATGAAGAGTTTTGGAATACAGTAGTACAATTTTTTGCTAAACAAAAAGAAGTTCCTTTTGATAAGATGGGAGAAATATTGGACTACTTATCTTTTTCGATTAGAGAACATAGCGACTTTTCTATGAGAGGAAGAACATTAGAAGCACTAACAAGACAATCTGACGAGTGGCACCGTAGAATGTACATGCAACGCAATGCAGAAAATGACGTAGGGTGGAAATCAAGTAAGATAAAACAGTTGAGTTATTCTACACTTGAGGATGAGGTTACCATAACCTATAAAATAGTGGAACTATTAAATGCTCAAGAATTATATGAAGAAGGTTATGATATGTGTCATTGTGTAGCTTCTTATGTCGATGAGTGTTTTTCTGGTACAAGTGCAATTTTCTCATTGAGAAAATATACTAAAGATTCTTTTGAGAAATTAGTTACAATTGAAGTTGATCCTGTTTCTAGAGAAATCATTCAGGCAAAGTCAAAGCATAATGAAGCACTTAGCAAAGAAGCAGAAAAAATAGTTGAAATATGGATGAAACAAGTAAATCTTAAGCAAGAAGAATATTTATATACAGATCAGTACGAGGTTAGACCGGAGCAACATGATCAAATGAATGTTTTTTTAGATAGAACAACGTCTATGCAAGAGACAAGTATCGATACAGAAATTTCGGCAAAAACGATCTTTTTTATCATATATGCGATTGTAAAACTGATGATTGTTTTGTCACAGATAGTATAATACTCGATGAGTAAAAATTAAAAATTATGGCAAAATTAAAATTAAGAGGTAAAGACCTCATAGCAATAGGATATCCGCAAGGAAAAGTAATTAGCATTGCAATAGATATAATGTTAAGGAATTATAAGCGTGAGCGCAAGGACAAGGCAATGCAACGATTAAAAACTGTACTAGCCTCTCCCGAAAAATATTTGGGAGATGGTATCATGGGAAAAATAGCTGAAGAACTTGTGCAACCAGTGAAGATCGAAGCACAAAAATTAAGTACGCAAAGAGCCTCATTTACCATTTTTGGTGAAAATGAGATCCAGGAAGAAGCAAAACATCAATTGTACACTGCACTTAAATTACCAGTTTCTAGATCTGGCGCATTAATGCCCGATGGGCATGCAGGGTATGGATTACCGATTGGAGGTGTTTTGGCAACTGATAATGCAGTGATTCCTTATGGAGTTGGTGTGGATATAGGATGTAGAATGTGCCTTAGTATTTATGATATTAATGTATCGTATTTAGAAGGTCATAAGGACAAGTATATCCAAATGCTTCAGGATCACACTAAATTTGGAGGGTATGAAACGCATAAAAACATTCCTATGCATGATGTTTTTGAACATAAGGCATTTAGCGAAATTCCCATGGTGAAAAAATTAAAGGATAAAGCTTTTAAGCAACTTGGAAGTTCTGGTGGAGGAAATCATTTTGTAGAATTTGGTACTGTAGAGATAACAGATCCTAAGAATGAATTTAATGTTATGCCAGGTAAATATCTGGGTGTTTTGTCTCATAGTGGATCTCGAGGTTTAGGCGCCAATATCGCTAAACATTATACTAAATTGGCAATGAAACAGAATCCATTACCACAAGAGGCTAAGCAGTTAGCTTGGTTGGATTTAGATACTCATGATGGTCATGAGTATTGGATAGCCATGAATTTAGCTGGGGAATATGCATCTGCTTGCCATGATGATATTCATAGACGATTGTCAAAAGCACTTGGTGCAAGACCATTAGCGATTATTGAAAATCATCATAATTTTGCATGGAAAGAGTTGGTAAACGGTAAAGAGATGATTGTGCACCGTAAAGGAGCTACGCCCGCAGGAAAGAACGTTTTGGGGATTATTCCAGGCTCGATGACTACTCCTGGATTTATCGTAAGGGGTAAAGGAAATGAAGCTTCTTTAAATTCTGCTTCGCATGGAGCAGGAAGACAATTATCACGACGCAAGGCAAAAACAATGCTAACTGGTAGTGATGTAAAAAAAATGCTTAAAGATCATGGAGTTACTCTATTGGGAGGAGGATTAGATGAAGCACCTATGGCGTATAAAGATATCCATAAAGTGATGGCAAATCAAACAGAACTCGTTGAAGTAGTGGGTATGTTTACTCCTAAAATTGTACGAATGGATAAAAATTGATTTGATGTAAGCTGATAAATACTCCCTTAGTTATAAGACATAACTAAGGGAGTATTTTTTCTAACAATAATTATTGATTTAGAAAGTGAACATTTGTAACGCTACAAACTGTACAATATTTATGTGCTAATTATGACAATTGGAAATTTCAAACTCAATCTTTAACTTCTTGGTAGTTTTCCTTTGATTCATTATTTGTGATAAATACCATATTCACAGCTTTATACCGCAAATATGCAGCAGGTTTAATAAGAAATCAAGAGGTAAAAACTAAAGATTAATAGGTAAAACCCCTGCTTTATAAGGGTTTTATGCTTATTAGAGTGCTATAGTTTATGTCAGAATAAATCTGTTAGTAATGCTAAATTAGAATATTAATTGGATGGTAATATTTAGTTTGATTTCATATTGAAATCGGACTTTTCAACTAAATTCATCTTTTCTTTTGCAATTATAAAAATTAAAGAAAAAGCCATCATTAAGTACACTAAAAAGTTTATCGTTGTTTTCATGACATGCAAATTTTTATTGTTATGTATTGTAGAAAAAGGACTCTATTATAATAACGTTTGCAGAAGAGAATACCCTACCTAGATAGTAGTTCCAGAAAGTTGAGTATTATTTTTGAAGTAGTTTTGTTACAATTTGTGATACCTTATTTCTTTAGGCTATAGCTAATAGGTATAACTAATATTTCGGATTTTACATGACCACAAGTATTTTATCTTTTAATAGCCTATATCGTTCTAATTTCTTCCATTTTCATTTGGATACAATTGA
The DNA here is from genome assembly GCF_002895435.1 of Aquimarina sediminis. Taxonomy (GTDB): domain Bacteria; phylum Bacteroidota; class Bacteroidia; order Flavobacteriales; family Flavobacteriaceae; genus Aquimarina; species Aquimarina sediminis. The sequence continues at coordinate 202,770 of NZ_POYJ01000002.1, read as the reverse complement.
TAAACTGGATCACTTTGCCACCACTCTTTGGTGTTGACATCCATAATGGTTAATGAGCCTCTAAAAGCTGCCCCAGTATCAATATTCCATACACAGGAAGCTTGTACAGGAGTAGTTTGGTTGATCCTGGTCACAGGCGTATGACCTATATAAATTTCATCAAAAAGTAATAATCGATTGGGGTAGTTGAGGTCGGTCTTTTTAAGTCTGGGATCAATTGCTAATGCTGTTTCCCATAATGTCCTGTCCCAATAGAATGATTTGCTAAAGTGCTCTCGGTGAGGACCATGAAGGTTTGTGAATCCAGCATGTAGGAATAATCGATTATGGTCATCTATATAGTAGTTAGTAAGGTTTTCATAAAATTGGAGATGAACATTAATTTTTTCTTGACTCAATTTTGCATATGAATCCATTGTAGCTTGTCCTCCATGTTTTACCCATTCTGGATTATGGGTATTTTGGGTAAGCCAGGTATAACAAAGCTCATCATGGTTTCCTCTAACAAAAATACAATTGTAAGATGTTTTGAGCTCAATTAAGAACGAAACAACTTCTGCACTATGACTCCACCCATCTACATAATCTCCCAGAAAAATAAGAGTGTCATCTTGAGTTACATTTGCTCTTTTTAGAATTTGTTCTACGGCATTTAAAGCTCCATGGATGTCTCCAATTACTAAAGTTCTGTTCATGTTTAGTTAAAGATTGATTGCTGTTGGTTCATAGTTTTAATCATATCTTACTTTTCTTAAAATCCGGATGCTCTCTTTACAAAGAGAATAAATGGTATTGTTATAAGCTTTTAAATAAGGTTTTGCTTCTTCTAGTTTTTCTTTTGCTTCACTAAACTCATTAAAATAACATATTAAATAAGTCGCCGGAAGATTAATAAGATCTTTTTCATCGTTTTTTGACAATGAAATTTTATTTTTCAATTTTTCAATCAGTGCATTGTTACTATTGTATAGATGGTATAAGGTTTTACGATCAAACTTTGGTGGTTTAAAAAGAAGTTTCCTTTCGATATCATAACTGGCATTATCTTTAAATTTAATTACTACTTCTTCCAATGGATAATAAGAGAACGTATCTTTAAGTCCTAATTGTACGTATTCGACAATTTTGAATTGGTCATTTGTTAATGAAATACTTACTTCATCTAATTCTGAATAAAAAAGTTTTACATGTTCATTAATTAATTCGATGTCTACCCTAGAATAGTAGGTTTCTCCATTTTGCCTTTTTTCTTTACCAGCCCAACAAACCACAAAATATTCTTTAAAAACTTTATAGTTAGGATTGTAATCTGTTCTAGAGGTCATAAAATCAAAAACACCGTCTAAAGTGAGTTCTATATTGTTTTGAGCGTGACTTTCGATTGCATTTACAATATCAGAATTGACATCTTTTATTTCTAGATCAAATACTTTAGGCATACTAATGCTTCCATCTCTAAAAAAAACAGCCCCTCCATAATACTTCCAAATATTTTTGCGTAGAGAACACATTTTTTTTCCTTGAGATCGGATAGAGACCAAGCCTACAACTTTGTCACTTGGTAGGTGGGGGAAAGGTATGTTTTCGTAGGCAACCAAGGGAGGATTGTCTAGATATGCATTGACTAAATTTTGTATTTTACTATCGTCAAAAAAATCGACTCCTATGATTTGGTTATCCTCATCTTCAACACCTATAACTATATAAGAATTGTTTTTTGGATTAGAATTGGCTAAGGCACAAATGTGCTTCAAAAATTTAGCCTTACCTTCCTTCTCGCCAATATTAAGCTTACGCTTTTTGTCATAAAAACTGTTTTCGTCATTATGTGCCAGTAGGTTTTTAATAAGGAGGCGTTTGTTAATCATTTCTTTTACATGTTGCAACTGAAATTTTTTCCAATATAAACTTAGACATTTTTATCGGGGCAGCAATGGGATGATAATAAAGAAATTATAAACTTTTGTTAACGATAGTGCTGTTTGCTTGTGCTGTTGGAAATACAATAAGATCGGCAATATTAATATGATAAGGTCTGGTAACAACAAATGCTATAATGTCTGCAATATCATATGGAGTTAATGGATCAAAGCCTTTATACACACTATTTGCTTTTAGGTTATCTCCCTTAAATCTTACATTACTAAATTCTGTCTCTACCAATCCGGGATGAATTGCTCCAACCCTTATACCATATTGGTTTAAGTCAACTTGCATTCCTTTATTGATGGCATCTACTGCATGCTTACTAGCGCAATAAACATTACCATTAGGGTATACTTCTTTTCCTGCTATAGAACCAATATTGATAATATGACCAGATTGTTGAGCTATCATTTTTGGGATTACAGCTTTAGAAACATATAATAACCCTTTAACGTTAATGTCTATCATGGCATCCCAATCCTCTACAGTTCCTGTTTCAATAGGACCTAGACCGTGCGCATTTCCTGCATTATTGATAAGAATATCAATTTGGCTGAATTCTTCGGGAAGACTTTCGATAGCAGAAAAGACCATTTCTTTATCGCTTACATCAAAACATAACACATGTACATTTACAGATGTACTTAACTCCTTTTGTAAAGTTATCAAGCGATCTTGTCTTCTGCCACAAAGGATAAGATTTATATTGTGTTTTGCAAATTCTATAGCAGTCGATTTTCCAATCCCGCTAGTAGCTCCAGTAATTAAGGCTGTTTTCATATGTGAAGTTATTTTTTTAAAAATTGCAACACCTCTAAAAGTGATACGTCTTTTTGTGTACTCATCATGAAAATGATGAAAATCATTATGTCCAAATTTTTGCAAAAAAAGGTATAAATATACTGTAAATTTTATCCTATAAATGAGTTTAAAAGGTACATTTAACCAACTATTAACAAGAGAACGAAAAATATTTCGACAATTTGCAATGTTGGATTAGGAATATTAAATTCACGCCTTTAAAAAAAAATAAAATAGATGGAAGAGAATAGTTCTATTGATATTGCTTCAATCAACCAAAAAATAGAAAAAGAATCTGCATTTGTAGATTTATTGACTTTAGAAATGAATAAAGTAATTGTTGGTCAAAAACATATGGTCGAACGATTACTTATTGGATTACTAGGGCAAGGTCACATTTTGCTCGAAGGAGTTCCTGGGTTAGCAAAAACATTAGCGATTAATACATTGTCTAAAGCAGTTCATGGTAGTTTTAGTCGTGTTCAGTTTACTCCTGATTTATTACCCGCTGATGTGGTTGGTACTTTGATTTTTAATATGAAAGAAAATGACTTTTCAATTAAGAAAGGACCAATTTTTGCCAATTTCGTTTTAGCAGATGAGATAAACCGTGCTCCGGCAAAGGTACAGAGTGCATTGCTAGAGGCAATGCAAGAGAAACAAGTAACTATTGGCGATGAAACATTTGTGTTAGACAAACCATTTTTGGTAATGGCAACACAGAATCCCGTAGAGCAAGAGGGTACTTACCCATTACCAGAGGCTCAGGTTGATCGTTTTATGTTAAAGACGGTTATTGATTATCCAAAGTTAGAAGAAGAACAACTTATTATTCGTGCAAACCTCAAAGGATCTTTTGAAAAAGTAAACCCCGTGGTTTCTATTGATCAGATTTTAAATGCTCAAAAAGCGGTTAGAGAGGTATACATGGACGAAAAGATAGAAAAGTATATTCTGGATATTGTTTTTGCAACTCGTTACCCAGAAAAATATGGCTTAGAAGAATTAAAGCCGCTGATTAATTTTGGAGCTTCTCCTCGTGGAAGTATTAATTTGGCAACAGCTGCAAAATGCTATGCTTTTATTAAGCGCAGAGGATATGTTATACCAGAAGATGTTCGTGCTATTATCCATGATGTACTTCGCCATCGTATTGGAATCACTTATGAGGCCGAAGCCGAAAATGTAACCTCTGAAGATATAATCAATAAGATTGTTAATGAAATTGAAGTGCCATAGAGATTTTAGATTTTAGAATTACTGTTTTTGGGTTTTATCTATAAAACCGATAAACTGTCAATCTCGAAATCGTCAATCATAAATCATAATAATGGATACTAAGGAGTTACTGAAGAAAGTTCGAAAAATTGAAATTAAAACACGTCGCCTAAGCGATCACATTTTTGGAGGGGAGTATCACTCTACTTTCAAAGGAAGAGGTATGACCTTTAGTGAAGTGCGTCAGTATCAATTTGGAGATGATGTTCGTAATATTGATTGGAATGTAACAGCACGATATAATGAACCCTACATAAAAGTTTTTGAAGAAGAACGAGAACTTACGATGATGTTAATGGTTGATGTTTCGGGATCGCAACTTTTTGGTACTCAAGAACAATTTAAAAAAGGAATTATTACTGAAATTGCCGCTACACTAGCTTTTTCGGCAACCCAAAACAATGACAAAATTGGTTTGATTTTGTTTACAGATAGAATAGAACTGTTTATCCCTCCAAAAAAAGGAAGATCGCATGTGCTAAGAATCATTAGAGAATTACTAGAATTTGAACCCAAAAGTAAAAAGACAAATATTACTGAGGCGTTGAAATTTTTGTCTAATGTGATGAAAAAGAAAGCTATCGTCTTTGTGTTGTCTGATTTTATAGCAGATGATTATCAACAGACTTTAAAAATTGTAGGAGGAAAGCACGACGTTACTGGGATAAGAGTATATGATAGAAGGGAAGAAGAAATCCCAAATCTTGGAATGGTACAGATGGAAGATGAGGAAACGGGAGAGCTTTTATTAGTTAATACCGGTTCTAAAAAAGTACGCACCAATTATGGTAAATATTATCAAGAAAGAGTGAACTATTTTAAAGATAGCTTTACCCGTAGTGGAGCAGGTTCATTAAGCAGTAGAATTGATGAAAGCTATGTTAAAAAATTACTGGGCTATTTTAAAAGACGAGGATAAGGAACAGTTAACAATGACGAATTACGAATTACGAATTACCAAGAGAAATATACGACCAGAAACTCTTAGAGTTTTAATCTGGCTAGTATTTTTTGTCTTTTGCGGATCGGGGATTTTTGCTCAGGTTTCGGCAACAATCGATTCGACTACAATAGAGATAGGAGATGAGATTAGATATAAGATGCAGGTTGAAGCAGATTCAACAGAAATTGTTGTTTTTCCTGAAGGGCAAACCTTTACACCACTAGAAGTAATTCAATCCCAAAAAATTGATACCTCTAGAAATGGAAAACGTTTTAGCCTTGTCAAAGAATATGCATTAACTCAATTCGATTCTGGCCATTATACAATACCAAGGCAAAAGGTAATGGTAGGTGATAAGGTGTTTTTTACTGATTCCCTTAAGGTAGAAGTGCATGATGTATTAGTAGATACAACCAAACAAAAAATGTATGAGATTAAACCTCTTGTAGAGGTAGAAGCCAAATTTACTAGTAACTGGAAAAAATGGCTTTTATGGATTAGTATTCCTTTGGTTTTATTGGCTTTGATTGCGTTTTTTGTGTTTAGAAAAAAGAAACGTGCTGCGAGCAAAGAAGATGAATTGCCTCCATATGAAAGAGCAATATTAGCCCTTCAGAAAATTGATGAATCCCACTTATTAGAACAAGATTCTCATAAAGAATACTATTCACAACTAAGTGATACAGCTCGAAAATATATTGATGAAGAAGTGTATGATCATGCCATGGAAAGTACTACGGATGAGTTAATAACAAGATTAGATGAAGAGATTAAGACGGGAAATCTTAACCTGGATAAAGCTACAATAGAAGAATTTAAAAAGGTTTTAAAAACAGCCGATATGGCTAAATTTGCAAAATCTAAACCAGATATTATCTCAGCAAAATCAGATCGTCAGGTTATCGAACAGGTGATTCATAAGACAAAAAACGCAATCCCTGAACCCACCGAAGAAGAATTACTGGCAGATGAAGAATATAGGAAATCAGTTGCCGAGAAAAAACACAGAAAGAGAATTATCTTCGGAAGCCTAGGAGGACTTGTAGTTATAGCAATCACATTAATGACCTTTATTTTTGTGAAAGGCTACGATGTCGTTAAAGATACTTTAATTGGCCATCCTACTAAAGAATTAGCAGAAGCAGAATGGATTTCAAGTGCATATGGCTCTCCTCCGGTTACTATAGCCACTCCAAAAGTACTTATCCGTAATGCATATCAGATGACAGATGAGCAAAAGCAAATCCTTAAAGGAAATGAAACTTTTGTATACGGAAGTCTAGTGGGGAATTTTTATGTGGTAGTAACTACAATACAATATAATAAACCTACCGAGGTAGAATTGGACAAAGTAGTAGAAGGTGTTGTTGGTAGTTTTGAGAAAATGGGCGCAAAAAACATTTCTGTAAAAGATGAGGAATATGAAACCCTAGGAGGAGCTAAAGGAGTTAAAGTTTTTGGTAGTCTAGAGGTATTAAATCCTGTAACCAAAAAGCAACAAAAGAATGATTATCTAATGCTTAATTTTGCTGAAAATGGAGGCTTTCAGCAGGTCACTTTGGTGTATGATATTGAGGATCGTTATGCAAAAGATATCGCCCAACGAATTATTAATTCTGTAGAACTTAAAAATGCCAAATAACGATGTTTGAAAATTTTACATTCGAAAATCCACAGTTTTTTTGGTTGTTTTTATTACTTCCATTAGCAATAGGTTGGTATGTCTGGAAAAGAAATAAGCAACAGGCAGCACTTAAGATTTCTAGTATTAAAGGGTTTAAAGTTTCAGGGAGCTGGTTGCCAAAACTGAAACCAGTATTATTTGTAATCAGACTCATCTCTTTATCATTAATTATTACAGCATTGGCTAGACCAAGAACTGTTGATGTATCTACTAAAACTAAGACAACCAAAGGGATAGATATTGTTATGTCTATTGATGTGTCGGCCAGTATGCTTGCAAAGGATCTTAGACCTAACAGGTTAGAAGCACTTAAAGATGTTGCCGCAGAGTTTATCAAAGACAGACCTAATGATCGAATTGGTTTGGTAGTATATGCCGGTGAGAGCTTTACCAAAACACCAATTACAAGTGATAAATCAATCGTGTTAAGTAGTCTAAAAGATGTAAAATACGATAACGTATTAGAGAATGGTACCGCAATAGGAATGGGGTTAGCAACTTCAGTAAATAGACTAAAAGATAGTAGAGCCAAAAGTAAGGTGATCATTTTACTTACAGACGGTTCTAACAATGCTGGTTTTATAGACCCAAAAATTGCTTCAGAATTGGCAGTAGAGTACGGTATTAAAACATATACTATTGGTATTGGTACAAACGGTATGGCATTAGCACCTGTGGCCATATTGCCCAATGGATCTTTTCAGTATGGAAGAGTGCAAGTAGAAATTGATGAAGATTTGTTAAAAGAAATCGCCAAAGCTACAGGAGGTAAATATTTTAGGGCAACAAATAATAAAAAATTACAACAAATCTATCAGGAAATTGATAAATTAGAAAAAACAGATATAGAAGAGTTTAAATTTTATAATTATGAAGAAAAATTCAGATCACTGGTACTATTAGCGGGGTTATTGATTTTTATAGAATTTTTATTGAGATATACTGTATTTAGAAGTTTTATATAAAGAGATTTTAAGATCTTATAGCGATTATGACTCTTGAGATTTATAGAATAGAATAGAAAATGTACTTATTAGAAGAAAAAATATATTTTTGGTTATTATTGGGTATCCCAGTGCTAATTTTACTGTTTTTAGGAGCCTTAATATGGCAGAAAACAACTCAAAAGAAGTTTGCAGAGAGTGTTTTGCTTAAAAAATTGAGCCCGGATAAATCTAGTTTTAAATCGATCTTAAAAATTATAGTCATTAGCCTTGCCTTAGCTTGTTTGGTGATGGCTTTGGTTAACCCTAAGGTAGGGACAAAACTAGAGACAGTAAAAAGAGAAGGAGTAGACGTAGTATTTGCAATTGATGTATCAAAGAGTATGCTAGCCGAAGATATTGCACCCAATAGATTAGAAAAATCTAAACAGTTGGTAACCCAGATTATTAATAATTTGGCTAGTGACCGAATTGGTATTATAGCATATGCCGGTAGTGCTTTTCCTCAATTGCCTATTACAACAGATTATGCTTCTGGAAAAATGTTTTTGCAGTCTATGAATACCGAAATGCTTTCTTCTCAAGGAACCGCAATATATGAAGCGATTGAATTGGCAAAAACATATTATAACGACGAAGAACAAACCAATAGAGTCCTGTTTATTGTAAGTGACGGAGAAGACCATGAAGGTAATGTGAATACAATTGCAGAAGAAGCCTCTAAAGAAGGAATTAAAATTTTTACAATTGGTGTAGGTTCTGAAAAAGGAGGACCAATACCGATAAAACGTAATGGTATTGTGCAGAGTTATAAGAAAAATAGTCAGGGAGCTACAGTTATTACAAAATTAAACACGACAACTTTGCAGGAAATTGCCAATGAAGCAAATGGCATATACATTGATGGTAGAAACACTAATAGCGTTGTTGAAGAAGTGACCTCAGTATTGCAAAACATGGATAAAAAAGAATTTGAAGCCAAGCAGTTTGCAGATTTCAAAGATCAGTTTCAGTGGTTTTTGGGAGTAGGGCTGTTATTGCTGTTTTTAGATGTTTTCCTATTAGATAGAAAAACCTCTTGGGTTAAAAAGCTAAACCTTTTCAATGAGCAATAATGAGCTACGAAATGTGCATACTGAAAACTATGCAATTGTCGAATCTCTTAACTAGTAAATAATTACAAATGAAGAAGATTTTAAGTATCATATTATGTTTTCAATTTGGGATTATTTTTTCTCAAGAAGAAAATCGTGATGAAATTATTAATCAAGCCAACCAGTTTGTGGCTATTGGTAATGATGTTTTGACCAAAGAGGGTAATTTTCCTAAGGCTGAAGGGGAATATAGGAAAGCGATTGCCAAAAATCCAGTTGATCCTACAGCAAAATACAATCTGGGAAATGCGTACTATAACTCAGAAAAATATGATGAGGCAACCCAACGTTATACAGAAGCTGCTAAAGTAGCAACAGAGAGATCCGAGAAGCATAAAGCATTCCATAATCAAGGTAATACCTATATGGAACAAAAGAAGTATAAGGAGGCTGTAGAATCATATAAGAATGCCCTTAGAAATAATCCAAAGGATGATAAGACACGTTATAACCTTGCCTTAGCCAAAAAAATGCTAGAGGAACAGCAGAAACAAAACGATCAAAATAAAGACGATAAGAATCAAGATAAAGATCAAAACAAGGATCAAAATCAAGATGATAAGGATAAAAAAGAAGGTGACGATAAGAAAGATAAAAAAGGAGACGAAGGAGATAAAGAAAAAGATGATAAAGGCGATCCTAAAGACGACAAAAAAGATAAAGGAGATGAGGGAGAAGATAAAAAGGACGAAGGAGATAAGGAAAAAGATGATAAAGGCAATCCTAAGGATGACAAAAAAGATAAAGGAAGTGATCCAAAAGATCAACAATCCCAAAAACCACAACAAGCACAAGGCAAGTTATCCCCAGAACGAGTTAAAAGCTTGCTAGAAGCTATGAATAATCAGGAAAAGAAAGTTCAGGATAAAATTAACGCTAAAAAGGCTCAGGGATCTAAAGTAAAAACAGATAAAGACTGGTAACAATACAAAAGCTTGTTAGGTTTTGAAACCTACGAGTCTAAATAGTACAAAAAATGAAATTAAAACTAATTTTTCTAACACTATTTTTAACCATAATGCAACTCACTTTGGCTCAAGTAAGATTTGAAGCCAAAGTAAGTAAGAAAAGTTTGGGTGTAAATGAAAGATTACGAATAGATTTTGAAATGAATAAAGATGGAGACAATTTTACACCTCCTTCTTTTTCTGGATTTACGGTGGTTGGAGGTCCCAACCAATCTATTAGTAATTCCTGGATTAATGGTAAACGATCATATGCTAAAACATTTAGTTATTTTCTAGAGCCTACACGTAGAGGGAAATTTACCATAGCCCAGGCTACTATCGAAATTGATGGAGATATCTATAAGACATTACCTGTTAAAATACAGGTTACAGGTGCTGTAGATAAACCAAAAGACGCTAATGACACAGATTTTTTAGCAAGTGAAAACCTACATCTTATTGCAGAAGTTTCTAAAGCAAATCCATATCTAAATGAAGCAATAACGGTAGTCTACAAACTATATGTTAGCCCTCGAATAAGTGTAAGTAATTGGAGAGAGCTAGATAGTCCTAAATATAGTGACTTCTGGAGTCAGGCTATCGACATGAAACAACTTAAAATAGAGAATGGAGAGTATAAAGGAGAGCCCTACCGTTATGTTGTTCTTCGCAAAACAGTACTATATCCACAAAAAACAGGAAAATTAAATATAGAACCTCTTACATTAACCGTTTCTATTGATGTTCCCACTAAAAGAAGAGATATTTTTGGAGGTAGATTATATACAACGATAAACAAAACTGTAGCAGCAGGTAATAGGACAATAGAGGTTAAACCATTACCAACTCAAGGGAAACCTGATGATTTTTCTGGAGCAGTAGGGAGTTTTGATTTTAAGGTGTCTACTAATAAAAAAGAATTGGACGCTACAGAATCTTTGGATGCAAAAGTCTTAGTGTCCGGAAATGGTAATTTAAAGCTGTTTGATTTACCTAAACTCAGTGTGCCAAATGGTTTAGAACAGTATGAACCGCAACATAATGAGAGAGTAAGAACGAACCTGACGGGTATGGGAGGGAACATATCTGACACCTATACCTTAGTTCCTCAATACAAGGGTAAATACCCTATACCATCAATCTCGTTTTCTTATTTTGATTTAAAAACCGAAACATATAAAAGAATTACGTCTGAGGAGATTATAATTAATGTAAAGAATGGCCCAGATCAAACAAATGCGATCGTAACATCAGAATCTAAAGGGACAAATAAAAAACAGGTAACTCAGATTGGAAATCAATTTAGATTCTTAAAATTGGAAGCAAATTTACAACCTGTTAAAAGAGAATACTTTTTTAGATCTACACTGTATTGGATATCATTGACAGCACCTTTGTTAGCAATTCCGCTATTTCTCTTCTTTGGAAAAAAGAGACAGGAAAGATTAAACGATGTAAGCGGAAATAGAGTGCGTAAAGCAGATAAATTAGCTCGTAAATACCTATCTGATGCAAAGAAAAGTTTAGGTAATCAAAAAGAGTTTTATATAGCAATGGAACGAGCATTGCATAATTATTTAAAAGCAAAATTACATATTCAAACAAGTGATATGAGCAAAGAGCGGATTCAAAGACTGTTAAAAGAACGAGATGTTGATGAAGCTGTTTCGATAGAGTTTATTGCACTATTAGAAAGCTGTGAATTTGCTAGATATACACCGTCGTCCACCTCGGCGATGCAACAGGATTATGATAAAGCTTCGAGAGTAATTGCAACAATAGATAAACAACTCTAAGCATATGAAAAGAATAGTTGGAATTCTTATTTTTTTAGTAACATCATTGGGGTTTTCTCAGAATGAAGAAGCATTCCAGAGAGGAAATTCCTTATATAACCAAGAAAAATACCAGGAAGCTATTGACGCGTATATGTCAATTATTGATGAAGGTAAAGAGTCAGCTTCATTGTATTACAATCTTGCAAACTCGCATTATAAGCTAAGTAACATTGGTCCTAGTATTTTTTACTTTGAAAAAGCTCTGGAGTTGGCTCCAAATGATGAAGATGTTAAGAATAATCTTGCCTATGCTCAAAAAGCAACCATAGATGCTATAGATGTAATACCAGAAGGCTTTATCTCCAGAACGCTAAAGAAGCTGACTAATTTGTTTAATTTTGATGGCTGGGCTTGGTTTTCAGTAGTTTGTATATTGACATTTGTAATTTTGTTTATTTTGTATTATACTGCGCATAGTTCTTCAAAAAAGAGGATTTTCTTTGTAGGCTCATGGGTAGTATTGATTTTCGGAATTTTTGGGGTACTCTTTGCTTTTAAGCAATATAATTTTATTGAAAAGAATCAATTTGCTATAATTTTTGCGCAGGAAACCACTATAAAAAGTGAGCCAAACCTTAGAAGTGAGGAAGTTTTTGAACTTCATGAGGGAACCAAAGTAAAGGTAACCGAAACAGTAAATGACTGGAAAAAAATTAAACTTGCAGATGGTAAAATAGGCTGGATCCCTGCTTCTGATTTGAAAGAATTATAATCAATTTGTAAAATTTAAAATTCTATTAACAGCATATATGCTTAATAGACTTATCTTTGGTTTTTTTAAAAATTATTCTTAGTGGTAGTAAAATTTCAAATAGCGAAAGTTTTAATTGTTCTCGGGTTTTTATTAAACCTAAGTAATTATACTATTGATGTATTTGATTTTTGTGTTTGTGAAGATTGGGCATCTATCGAGCTTGAAGAAACAGATAATTCTGAACAAAAAGAAAAAGAAGGTCAGGAGAAAGAAGATTTTAAGGAAAAAAACAAAATTTCCCAATTTTATGATGGAAGAGAGGTTGTGTTAGCTGATTTGTTTATAAAGGACTATCCAGAATTTTATGTCAATAATATTTCAGTATTTTTAGAACATCATACACCACCACCAAGGTTCTAAAAATACTTTTCAATTACCTTATTTAATTAATTTTCAATTTTTTTTCAATTGTTGTCGCTTTTAAATTACGAAGTGATAACCAATACTTATATATATGAACGTTTTTAAGAATTTAAAAAATGATCTGCCAGCAAGTATTGTGGTGTTTTTTGTGGCATTACCTCTATGTTTGGGGATAGCACTTGCTAGTGGAGCACCACTTTTTTCAGGATTAATTGCCGGGATAGTTGGTGGAGTCATTGTGGGAGCTTTGAGTGGCTCCAAAATCGGAGTAAGTGGTCCAGCAGCAGGTTTGGCCGCTATAGTACTTACTTCAATAGGTGCGTTAGGAGGTTTCGAAAACTTTTTAGTAGCAGTAGTATTAGGAGGAGTAATACAAATCCTGTTTGGAGTGCTAAGAGCTGGGATTATTGGATACTATTTCCCCTCTTCAGTGATAAAAGGTATGCTAACAGGTATCGGAATAATAATTATTTTAAAACAAATACCACACTTCTTTGGGTATGATGCAGACCCTGAAGGAGATTTTGCTTTTTTTCAAGTGGATAATGAGAACACGTTCTCCGAGATTATTAATGCTATTAACGGTATTAGCTTAGGAGCAACCCTTGTTGCGGTTTTGGGTCTTGGAATACTATTACTATGGGACAAAGTATTAGTTAAGAAAGCTAAAATTTTTCAATTGATTCAAGGACCTTTGGTTGCTGTGGCTGTTGGGATTATATTTTTTGTAATCACAAAAGATAGTGATGTTTTCGGAATATCTAATGAACACTTAGTAAGCGTTCCTATACCTGATGATTTATCCTCGTTCTTAGGACAGTTTAGTTTTCCTAATTTTGGTGTTATTTTGAATGCAGATATATGGATTACCGCATTTACAATAGCTCTGGTTGCAAGTTTGGAAACATTGCTATGTGTAGAAGCTACTGATAAGTTAGACCCAGATAAAAATGTTACACCTACAAATAGAGAACTTTTGGCCCAAGGAACAGGAAATATAATTTCTGGATTAATTGGGGGGCTACCAATTACTCAAGTTATTGTACGTAGTTCAGCGAATATACAATCAGGAGGAAAGTCTAAGATGTCTGCTATAATTCACGGGTTTTTATTGCTAATTTCTGTAATTTTAATCCCAAGGTTGCTTAATATGATTCCGCTTTCTGTTTTAGCATCAATATTGTTTATTGTTGGTTTCAAGTTGGCAAAACCTTCTCTGTTTATGAAAATGTATAAATTAGGGTGGAAACAATTTTTACCCTTTACTGTTACAGTTTTGGGTATTGTATTTACTGATTTATTAGTAGGGATAGGTCTTGGATTACTTGTTGGAATTGTTGTGATCTTAATTAAAAGCTATCAGAATTCGCATTTTCTTCATATTGAAGATAAAGATAATGGGAAACATCAGGTAAAAATGACACTTGCTGAAGAAGTTACTTTTTTTAACAAGGGAGCTATTTTAAAAGAATTTGATCGATTGCCAGAAGATACGTATCTTACTTTGGATGTTAGAAAAACAAGATATTTGGATAATGATATCATAGAAATTCTTGAGGATTTTTCTGAAAAAGCAAAAATAAGAAAGATAGATATTAAGTTAATTTCTGAAAGAGGTGAAGTAGAAAACCCTGATAGTTATATTCAATTTTTTAAGCTTAGACCAAAATCAGTATAAATCATCACAATAAATTATAGATATGAAAGCACTTACTAAAGAAACACAAGCAGCGATAACACCCAAAGGAGCGGTAGAATTACTTAAAGAGGGAAATTCTAGGTTTATTCAAAAAATGAAGGCTGATAGAGACCTATTAGAGCAAGTGTCGGATACCAAAAGTGGTCAATTTCCCTTTGCTACAATTTTAAGTTGTATAGATTCTAGAGTATCGTCTGAGTTAATTTTTGACCAAGGCATAGGAGATATTTTTAGTGCTCGAGTAGCAGGAAATTTTGTAAATGAAGATATTCTTGGTAGTATGGAGTTTGCGTGCAAGTTGGCAGGAACCAAGTTAGTACTTGTTTTAGGTCATACTGCTTGTGGAGCTGTAAAGGGAGCATGTGATGATGCCAAATTAGGAAATCTTACTGCACTTATTAGTAAAATTAAGCCTGCTGTAGAAGCAGTTTCGGAACCTGTCGATTCATCTTTACGAAATTCAAAGAATATTGATTTTGTTAATGAGGTAGCAGTGAAAAATGTTAAAATGACAATCGACAATATTAGAAATGATAGTGAAGTTCTTAAGGAGATGGAGGATAATGGAGAAATATTAATTATGGGTGGGATGTATGATATAAGTACCGGAAAAGTTACTTTTCTTGAAGATTAATTAAGATATCAAAACTGTTTTTAAAAGGAGTCCCTACACAGGGACTCCTTTTAATTTTAATTTTTTTGAGATAAAATCAGATTATTCAATTTTTCGGTATTAATACCAAAGAATTTTATCGATAAGTTGCTGGTTTTTTTAATTAACTTTAAAGACAACAAGATTTATTAAAAACAAATACTCTTTTATGTAAATTTGACGTTGTTAAAATTATGTCATTATTTGAGAGATGATAAAGCAATAGGTTTTTAAGGGGTATAACAAAAAGCAATAGGATGAAAGGATTTTTTAGCAATTTTAAAGGAGATCTGTTTGGAGGGTTAACGGCGGGTATTGTAGCATTACCTCTAGCTTTGGCATTTGGAGTGTCCTCAGGATTAGGACCAAGTGCTGGGCTTTATGGAGCAATATTCATAAGTTTCTTTGCCGCATTGTTTGGAGGTACGGATACTCAGATTTCTGGACCTACTGCGCCTATGACAGCTGTTAGTATGCTTGTTATAGCTGGTTTGATAGGAGCTAATGATGGAAATCTGGATAAGGCGCTTCCTGCTATTTTGATAGTATTTTTTATGGCTGGAATAATGCAAATCGGACTAGGAGTAATAGGGATAGGAAAATATATAAGATATATTCCATATCCGGTTGTATCCGGGTTTATGACTGCTATTGGGGTGATGATCCTAATTACACAATTTTTGCCAGGTTTGGGGTATTACCCAAAAGAGGATCAAAATTATGTAGATAAGTTTAAACCTCAGGCAGAGGAAGTTATTTTGAATAAAATCTTAAAAGAAGAAGCTGGAGAAGGAATTTTGGTTCTTGAAGATTTTAAAGAAACCATCAAAAGAGCAGAAACTGTTACTAATGAAGAAATTGATTTAGAAGCAGTAACCCTGGCAGGTAATGCGACTTCTGGTGTTATGGGATCTATTAAAAGCCTGCCCAGGGCTTTGTCAAACATTAATTATCTGGAGCTTATTCTTTGCTTGGTTACAATTGTTATAATCTATGGGTTTAAACGTATAACGACTGTAGTACCCAGTACATTAGTAGCACTAGTGCTCGTCTCTGGGGTTGCCTATGGTTTCGGGTTGAATTATAGACCTATTGAAGAAATACCATCTGGTTTTCCTATGCCGAATTTGGGTATATTTTTAGATTTTAAACTAGGAGCAGTAACTCCATATATTTTTACAGCTCTATCTCTGGCGTTTTTAGGAGCTATAGACTCCTTGCTAACATCAGTTGTTGCTGATAATATGACTAAAACAAAACATAAACCAAATAAAGAATTGGTTGGACAAGGAATAGGGAATAGTATCGCCGCAATTTTTGGCGGAATTCCGGGAGCAGGAGCAACAATTCGTACTGTAGTTAATATAAACTCAGGAGGGAAAACAAAACTCTCAGGAATGATAGCAGGAGTTCTATTATTAATTGTTTTATTGCTTCTAGGACCTGTTGCTTCCCAAATTCCTGCTGCTGTTTTGGCTGGAGTGTTGATCACAGTAGGTATTGGAGTTATGGATTACAAAGGATTAAAAGCAATACCTCACATCCCTAAGATAGAGGTAATAATAATGATAGTAGTTTTGATCCTATCGGTTTTCTGGAATTTGGTGTATGCTGTTGGGATTGGCTTGGTAATTGCTTCATTGATTTTTATGAAAAAAATGGGAGATGTTACAGCTCGTGAATCCAAGGTAGAATCATTAAAACGATTCAGAAGTAATAGAGAAGAAGTACAATGGAAAGACGAAGTTAATTTTCCTCAAAGACTTAAAGAAGAGGTGTTTATTAAACACCTTAACGGACCTGTGTTTTTTGGTTTTACGAGTGAATTGCAACTACTGGCTAATCATATTCCTGAAACGGCAACACATGTTATTCTAAGGATGCGCAGAGTCCCCTATATGGATCAATCCGGAGTATATGCTCTTGAAGAGATTATTTTAAACCTTGAAAAGAAAGGAATTAAAATATATATTGTAGAAATCCAGAAACAGCCTAGATACCTAGCAAAAAACATTAATATTATTCCGGATTTAATACCAGAAGATTACATATTTGAAGATTTTGATTCTTGTATTGCCTATTTGAGTGAGGTTGTAGAGGATGTGGTATAAGAACTAGTAAGAACTCATTTGTTGTTATTAGAAATTTGATTTTACTTTTTTTAAACTTGATGAGTATTTTCAGAATCTTCTTCCTCTGTTTTATTCAATATACTTGGCAATACCATGGGTGCTAACTTACGAACTGGATTGTATAGAACAGATGCGTTTAAGGTTTCTTCTTTGATCAAAGTAATATTTCTGTTTATAGCATCGATAAATATAATGATAACACTGGCTATAAATGCCATTTTTAGCACGCCAAACGCACCGCCCAAAATTTTGTTTAAAATGCCTAATGCTGCGTAATCTGCAACTTTAGTAAGAATCTTGCCTGCCAGAGAAACGAGTATAACAACAACGATAAAAGTGATTGCAAAAGCCACTAATTTTGTAGCTCCCTCTTGCCAGTTTACATACTCTTCCAAGTACCTTCCAGCAATATGGGAAAAGTGAACGGCTATATATATTCCTACAACAAGAGCTACTAAAGAGGCCAAGGAAGAAAACAAGCCTTTGCTAAACCCTTTTATTAAGCCCCAAAGCAAAAAAATACCTAAAATGATGTCGAGATAATTCATTTGATATAATTAGTTACGCCCAAATATAATTCTTTCTATGTATAACTTAACTGATAATCTTATTTTGTAAAATAGAGAATATACCATTTCTGATTTTAATTTATCACATAAAATTCCCTTTTCATCTATGCTTCAAAGTCAAATTGGTATCACGGAAAGAGTGGCTGAGTTAAAGCGATTTTTTGCACAGACCTGAAGTACGTATAATGCAGTTTTGATCCAAAGACCTTCGATTGCGTCAAAAAGACGTTCCGTTTAGCGAAAAAGACGAAGTGTTTAGCTTCACAAGTTAAAACTTTAGCTTTAAAGGCTAAAAATTCAACTATTCTTTTTAAAATTTTAACCCCACGACCTAAAAATTGTACAGGTAGCGTTAAATACTTCGTCAAAAAGACGCTTAGGAAGGTAGAAAAGACACTCGAGAAGGTCTTTGAGGTTAAACAGATCATCGGGTTGACTAAAAGTTTAGTCAATAGGATTGAAAATTTGGCAAAACACCTAATATTTGATGTAAATGAAAACAAAGAACAGGTTGATATGATTTGTTTAGAAGTATAATCTAAAGACTAGATTTGGAGTAATCCCTAGTGATTTTTGTTGTAGTTTGTTTAATTCTATATCTCCTGTGGTTGGATTATCATCTACTCGATAACT
The DNA here is from genome assembly GCF_002895435.1 of Aquimarina sediminis. Lineage (GTDB taxonomy): Bacteria > Bacteroidota > Bacteroidia > Flavobacteriales > Flavobacteriaceae > Aquimarina > Aquimarina sediminis. The sequence goes on along the minus strand of NZ_POYJ01000002.1, from coordinate 184,453 downwards.
AACAGAAGTCGGAACTTGTCGATTGTATAGGTTTAATATTGAAGCACCTATTTGACCTCTCCAATTATCCGATTTGTCAAAGCTAAATCGATATATTGCGGATAGGTCTAAACGATGATATTCTGGTAAACGTTTAGCATTGGCAGAACCAAATTCAATTTCTTCATTAACCAGATTAGCATCTGTAAAAGGAGCTCCGGATCGCCATAACCAACCTAAAGAAAACTCCCAGCTACTTAACTCATAAGTGTTAGAAACTCTAAAATTATGTGTGATATCATTATTTCCAGAAAAAGAAGTCTCTTGTATCTCAGGGAAAGTATACTGGATATCATTAAAAGTATATCCCAGCCATGTTCTAAAATTTTTGAACTTTTTCTTTAGCAATATGTCTACACCAACAATTGTACTTTTGCCAGTAGATAGATCAGTATTGATTGTGTTAAACCCATTAGTAACAGAGGTAAGCCCTTCGATGTTTTTGTAATATCCATCTATTTCAAAATTCCAACCCTTTTTAGAAAAAAGTAATCCACCAGAGTATTGTGAACTTTCTAAGATAGGAATTTCATTATTAGTATGAATCCATAAATTATTCTCCAAACGAAGTTGAGTGTCTTCAAATTCGACCAACTGACTTATGGGTTGATATCTAAGTTCTCCAGTGGCTTTTATCCTTAAGAAATTAGTAAGAGGGTGCTCAATATTTACTCTTGGTTCTATGTATAGTTTGTCAATTATCGAGTAATGTGATGTTCTTATTCCAATGTTTATAAAACTCTTGTTTTTTGGTGAGAATTTATAGTTGGCATATATTGTATTTGCCGTGTTTTTTACTTGATCAGATTCGTTTATAGGTGATTCGAATTCACCTTCTCTGGTAACGGTATAAAACACTTCGTTGTTAGAGAATTGATAACCGAGCATTAAAGAGTTCTTAGGATCTAGATCATAACTAATGTTAACATCTAATCCAATATCTTCTACGGTATTACGTCTAACAGATTGTTCTTCTATTTGGGATTCCTGTTTTTGAATGAATAAATAGTCAGAATCATACTTAGAATAGTAGGTTTTTAAACTGTGATGAAAATGATCAAATTTGGTGCCTTCCCAGGATAGGCTAAGACCTTCATTTTTGATATTGAGATCATCGGTAAGTAGATCTTCTTCGTCACTTACTTCGAATGCGAGATCATTATGAGTATGGATACTACTGGCAAGAATTTTATCATTTTTTGATAAGTCTATAATTAGTCGGGTAGTAATATCATAAAAGAAAAAGTTGTTCTCTCCAATTTTTTCTATGAACTCTTCCTCTTCTTCCTCTTCTTCGGGGTCTAAGGGGTTAAGGTTCTCTACTATTTTTGTGTTTTGAAATACTTTTTCAGAAAGAACATCATATGTTGGGCTTTCAAAAAAATCAGTAAAAGATCTTCTGCCCGAAACAACTAATCCAATACTTTTGCCTACAGGAACTTTGAAAAACAAATCTGCATGAGTGCCGTTAACTCCTGCTCCTCCGTTAAGTTTTGTTGGCACTTCATTATCACTAGAAATGTCAATTACACCGGATACACGGTCTCCATGTTTTGGATCCGCTCCTCCTTTAAAGATCTTTGCTTCTTTAATAACATTAGGATTAAATGCAGAAAACATTCCGAAAAAATGACCAGTATTATACATTTTTATACCATCCCATAGTACTAGATTTTGATCGGGAGAACCACCTCGAATTTGTATGCCCGAAGCAGTTTCATCAGGGCTATTTATTCCTGGGATAAGTTGAATGCTTTGTAAAATATCAGGCTCACTTTGACCAGGAAGAATACCTAAGTCTTTATTAGAAATCCCAAATGAACCATCAATGTTTTTGTCAATCCCTGTAGTGATATATTCTACGATAAGTACTTCTGCTAGAGAGGTGCTTTCTACAAAAAGAGGAATTCTGGGACAACTTGATGCCTTAAAAGAATCAGCAGTAATTGTTTTGTCTTTATACCCTACATATTGTATTGTTATTGTTGCATTTTGATGAACACTACCTAATTGAAAGAAACCGTCATCGTTTGCAATGGTACCAGTTTTAGTGCTTTCAATAGTTATAGAAGCAAAAGAGAGAGGAGCGTTTGTAGTTTCATCATAAAGATATCCACATACTTCAACGTTATTGTTTTGGGGGCTGACAATTACTTGCCGATTAGAGATTTTTTTGAAGTTTAGACTAGTTAGTGTTGTCAATGTGGTGAGAACCTTATCTATTGGGGTGTTGTTAATTGCCAGTGTAATTATTTTGTCTTTTACGGTTTCATTGCTAAAAGAAAAAATAAGATCATAAGATTCTGATAATTCTGTAAGAACTTGTTGAAGGGGCACTTGATTATAATTCTTGGTAATTTGGGCATGCAATGAGTATGTACAAAAAAGCAGTACTAACAGAATTCTTTTCATAATTCGATATACAGTTTTAAAATATTCTAAAAACTCAATATTTTAAAATCAATGGTGTAAATGAGTAAACAATAATTTTTAAAATTTATTGGGGAGAAAGCGAAATATTACTACCATTAACTACATAATCGATTCCCATAGGAACAAGAACAGATTCTAGAGCAATGTTTAGATCATTATTATTAAAACCACCTGTGAAAAGTTGATTTTGATCGATCTTATCGCGTTTAAACGAGACATTATACTGTCTTTCTAATTCATCTAATACAATTGTTAATGGAGCGCTCTTAAAAATACTTTCCCCCTTTTTCCATAGAGGTTCTGTATGTATAATTGTTTCTTCGATAAGCCTTTTGCCATGCAGAGAAACTCCTTCTCCTTTTTGTATTATTTTTTGTTGTTGTTGATCATTTGTTGATACCTTTACTTTTCCTTCATAACAACCTACTTGAAATTCATTGGATCTAGATTTTACGTTAAACTGGGTTCCTAATACTTCAATTTTCCCTAATTCTGTAGTTACAGTAAAATTGGTTCCTGAGGTTACCTTAAAATAAGCTTCACCATTTAGTGTGATACTTCGATTGTTTGACCAGAAAAAACGGCGATGCGATAATGTAGAAGCAGAATTAAGATCTACAGAACTCCCGTCAGGTAATACAATAGCCAACTGTTCTCCAGATTTTGCGGCATACGTCACTTTGTTAAAGAAAATCCCAATAATCAATACAATTGAAGCAGCGGCAGCTATTGCGGATACGACAGGTTTTAGATTAATTACTTTTCCTTGTTTAGGTTGATAAATCTTTCCTAGAGTAGTTGCTAATGATGGTTGCACATCAAATGAGGGGGCCTTAAAAAATGCTAACCCTGTTACGATTTTTTTATAATCATCATATTCAGGAAGCTTTTTAAATTCTTCAAGCTCTTCTGGGTTGAGTTTATTATCCAACCATTTTGCTAAGTATGTATCGTCCTTTTCCTCAAGCATAATTTCTACCTCTTGTTAGGAGAATAACAGGTAAGTTTTAGAATACCCTACCACCATCTATATGTTTTTTACTAGTTTTCTTAACTGCTTTAACGCATTGTGCATTCTTTTTTCAACGGCTTTTACAGAAATATCAAGCATTTCTGCAATTTCATTATATGTTTTTTTGTCAATCCTATTTAATAAAAAAACTTCTCGTTGACCTTCAGAAAGCTCGGCAATCGCATTTTGGAGCTTGTTCATAAACTCCTTTTCTTCCATTACAAAATCCGGGGATTCGATATTTTTGTTGCTTTTAGGGATTTTAGAATATTCTAAAACAACTTTTTTATGTGCAACTTGATTAAGGAATAAATTATTTGCTACTGTACATAAAAAACCTTTGGCTTTTTCAAAAATCACTTTTTTACAATTGTCCCATAGTTTTATAAAAGCTTCTTGCATAACATCTTCTGCTTGCTCCTTGTCTCCACATTTGTAAAAAATGAAATTTCTTACAGTTTCTGCATGTGTTTCAAAGAGTTTGGTAAATACAGGTTGATCACAGACAGATTTTGAGGATTGCATCATAAAAAAAAGATTTTTTTTCGATTTAGGGTAGGGTGAAATAATTCCTACTTGTTATTAATCCAAAAATAGCTGATTATGAATTCGAAAACAAATCTTAAAATCTCATTAAGCTTAATTACTATAATAGTAGTTGTTTCTATTGGATTAAAAGTTAAGCCTATCTTTAAGAATTACGACAATTTTAATCCCGAGAATGTTTATCAAATTAAGTATCGATTCTTTTTCAAATCAGGGGATAAGGCTACATCACTAAAAACCTATATTCCTAAAAACAATTCTAGACAACGTATATCTAAAGAAAAAGTAACAAACGATAACAATCTGTCTTTTTTTAGGAAAGAAGAAGATTCAGAGAATATTAAGGCTATTTGGGAAACAGATAAAAAACAAGCGTACCATTCTGTGGATTATGAATTTATATTCGAAGGAAAAGATCGGACTTATAGACTGCCAAAATCATTTAATACTGTATCAGAGAACTACCTTAAATATCTTAGACCAACCGAAAACATTCAATCAGAAGATAAAATTATAGATGAATTAGCTGCACGACTTGATCAAGACACAAAAAATGATAAAGAGGTAATCAGAAAGATTTTTGATTACGTATATGCAATTCCTTCTGCTCCAATAATTACACTGACCGATGCGATAACAACAATTCAGCAAAATAAAGCCTCTTGCAACGGAAAAAGTAGATTGTTTGTAGCATTGTGTAGAAACCTTGGATACCCGGCAAGAATAAAAGGAGGTATTATCTTAGAGAATACAGAAAAAAGAACATCTCATGCTTGGGTAGAAGTATTGATAAACAAGGTATGGGTTCCTTTTGATGGTTTAAATAATCACTTTGCTTATCTACCTTCTAACTACTTAGAATTATATCAAGGAGATAAGTCCCTGATTACCCATACAGCTGGGATTCAATTTGATTATACCTACCAGATCAATCAAGTAAATCATATTTCATTCTTAAAAATGAATTCTGAAGAACTTCACAATTTACCGGGTTTTTCACTTTGGAATCTAGTCGACAAGAAAATAATATCAAAGGGGTCACTACATCTTCTATTATTGTTACCTATAGGCGGCTTAATGGTAGCTTTTTTAAGAAACATAGTGGGATTAAAGACTTTTGGTGTATTTCTTCCTGTGCTAATTGCATTTTCTTTGCTACATATTGGTTTTGTTTCGGGGATTGCAATTTTTGTGGGACTAATAACACTTATTGGATTAATATCATATCCTTTTGATAAGTTGAGGTTGTTATATACACCAAAATTGGTAATCTCTCTAACTGTAATGGTATCTGTAATTCTTTTAGCAACACATTTAGGTGTTAAAAATAATATAGAATGGCTTACAAAATTGACATTTTTCCCAATTATCATTCTAACAATTTCGGCAGAGCGGTTTTCTAGATCTACACTAGAGGATGGGTATGTAAAAGCTATAGATAAACTGTTCCAGACATTAATTGCTACATCGATTTGTTACCTCATATTATCCTGGTCTTGGTTGCCATCTATTCTAATATTATTTCCAGAGGTTGTTCTACTCATTATTGTCTTTGCTGCATTTTTGGGAAGATACATAGGAATACGATGGATAGAGTTGTTTCGATTTAAACCTCTTTTGAAGGTAGAAAAATAAAAAAATAATTTTTTGGTAGGGTAAATGGAAACTTACTTGTTTTTATAACGAACTAAGGAAAATAACGTATAAAATGTATGAATATGTTTTCGATAATTTTCAATAAAAAGTCTAAGGCAACATCAAAGGTTATCGGTTTGAATGAGAGAAATATTAAGCTTATTTATCCAAATAATCCAAAAAAGCATTATGCTCTGGCAGATGATAAAGTTCTTACCAAAGAGGTTTTACATCAAAACAATATTCCTTGTGCAGCAACATATGCAATAGTAGAATATAATAGCGATATCAAAAAAGCTTGGGAATCTTGTAAGCAATATAACGCAGTGGCTATAAAACCTGCTAATGGATGCGGAGGAGGTGGTATTATCATTCTTAAAAAAGATGAAAAAAGCAATTGGACAAGTCAAGGAAAGGCCATAAGTGATCGACAGATATTTCAGCATATGGCATCCATCATTATGGGATTCTTTTCCCTAGGTTCTCATGATAGGGTGCTTATCGAAGAGTGTATAGAACCTCATCCTTTTTTTCATGATATATACCCTCAGGGAGTTCCTGATTTTAGAATAATAACACTTAACAACACACCTCTAATGGGGATGTTAAGGATGCCAACAGACAGGTCTGATGGCAAAGCAAATCTACACCAAAATGGTGTAGGTATTGGTATCGATATGAAAGAAGGGCGATTGAAGGAAGTATACGATGGTAGAAAATACAGTAATCATCACCCGGATAGTGCATTTTTGGTTAATGGTTCCCCCATACCGTACTGGGAAGAAATTTTGGAGATATCCATAGCTACAGCAAAGGCATTTCCACTTAACTATCTGGGTATTGATATTGTTATTGATAAAAACAAAGGTCCACAAATCATGGAAATTAATGTTCGTCCCGGACTTGGCATTCAGTTAGTAAATAGAATGGGGCTTAAAGAAGTAATAAAGCAAGCTATTTAAACTTAATCATTAAAATAAAGAAGAAGAATTGTAATGAAAATAAGAAATGTAATATGCCTAGTAACGGTATCATTTGTCTTTATGGTAGGTTTCTCACAAAGTAAAAACAGTTTGGATATCGAAACACAAGGCGGGTATGAGTATAATTATTTTAAAAGTCCAAAAGAGGTACGTGTAGATAATACTGTTCTCACCAAAGAAAATCTGATTTCTAGTAGCGTTTATCAAGATATAGAAATAGATTATAAGTATCGCTATAAGTGGAGAAAGAATAGGGCAAGACTGTCGTTGAACCCTTTTTCGAGAGTGTTTTATGAGAATTTTGATGATAGCTATTGGAGTCTTGATGCAAAAGCCAAATATGATCACAAGTTTACCAGAAAAACAATTTTTTTGACAGAGATTAGACTTAAAAGAATGAATAGAGAGGGGCTTGGAGGTAATCAAGATGTATTAATTAACCCATTAGGATATACAAATTATGGAATCACTACTGGTGTTCAATTTGCACCGTTTAAGGCTAATGAGATGACATTTGAAGGCTTTTACAATTTTAAAGATTTCGATGCTTTTGGAGTTAGAGATTTACAATTTGATGAGTATGGAGTGCAGTTTTCTAGTATTCAGTCTTTTGAGGTTCATCGGCTGGAACACAAGTTTGGAATAAGTGCATATGTCAAAAAAAGATTGTATGATACTTTTAATGCAAGTGAGATAGATACCGATGGAGAGAGAGATTGGGATTATATAAAAGCGAATCTCTTTTATGAATTACCATTTAGCGAAAAGTTTAGAGTAAAACCAAATCTCATTTATTATAAAAGAATTGATAACTCTACAGGTCGCTCTGGATTTAATCAATTTGGTCCGGGAATACATATGACTTATAAAAATAAATCTACCAAAATAAGAACTTCGTTATCTCATATTAGTCGAAAATATAATGACATTGAAGCTAGAAATACAGAAATGCGAATTGGAGAAAATCTTAAATATCAGTATGCAAATTTTCAAATGAATGCATCTCATAAAATTGGAAATGGATTTTCAATAACAGCAACTATTTACTCCAGAGTAAGAAGTACTAATTACACCGATATAGATGCACGATCTTTTAGAAATTATAGAAATCAATATGCCGGAATTGGACTTAGATGGGAATTGTAGGAATTTCTATTCTATTTTTGTTAGTTTTTTTTTGTTAAGCGTTACTTTTGTAACGCTTAATTTTTTGAATACATTCAATCATAATACGTTGAGGCATCAAAATTATAAGAAATCACTTGGGGAAGTACTCAAAAGAATAAATACAGACGTTTTTAAATACCCAAACCAAAGTACATTAGAAAAATAACAGATCAAAGATTATGGCTAGAGATGAAAAATTAAAAGAGCGTTGGGATATGTTGGTAACGAAACTCTCTGATCAATTTGCTGAGGGAGAAGATCTTGATCTTGATGGGATTATTTATTTGATAGGGGTGCAAGAATTGGGACAGATTCATAGGGAGTTTAAAAAAAATGAAAAACTTGATCTAATGCATATTGCTATTTGTCGTCTTTTAGAACCGTATGGTTACTATGAGTTTGATTTTTATGATGATCAAGGATGGCCGCATTACAAAGTAAAAGAACAGTTGCCAAACCTTAAGGCAGGAGAGCAATCAGTTTTAATGAAAGAAGCTATTGTAAGTTATTTTTTGACAAGCGAGTATATTAACTAATCAAAGGTTATTCCATTTGCTTAATCTGGCGATAGGTAACTTCTTCGGATGCATTTTTTGTATAAAAGACTATTGTCAAAAAGAGTTAGAGATTACAATTAATTCTCTGTTCTTAGAGGAGTAGTATCGTATGGTAGTATATCCAAGTTTTATCATCAAAGGAATCAATTGGAGATTTAATAAAAGAATAGTTAACAAAGAATAAGGAAAACACTAGAGTATGATTGTTAGATCTTTAGAAGGTGTAGAGTTTAAGTTAATAATGAATTGCTTTTTGGTTTCTTTTAAAAACTACTTTGTAGATATGCCTACAGATGTAGAATATTATAAAGAAAGATGGAACAATGTTAAGGTTCGTTTTGATCTCTCATACGGAATGTTTGATAATCAGGTATTGGTTGGGTTTATCATTAATGGTATTGATAAGCGAAATGAGGAGGTTGTTGCATTCAATACAGGAACAGGGGTGATTCCTGAATATAGAGGAAAAAAAATCATAAAATCTATTTATAAATTCGCTCTTAAGGATCTGAAACGAAATGGAGTTACTAAATGCTCACTAGAAGTAATAAAAGAAAACATTATCGCTATAAAAGCCTACGAAAGTATCGGGTTTAAGAAGTGTAAAAACTATAAATGTTTTAAAGGTAAAATAAATGTAAATGTCGAAAAGAAAGTAACACTACTAGAGCTTGATCTCAAAAAATTAAATTGGAGGCAGTTACCCAATCAAGAATTCTATTCGTGGGATAATCATAAAAACTCCTTAATAAGCGGGAGTTATAAATGTTTTCAGGTGATAAATGAAAAAACTCCCATGGCCTATTTTGTTATTGATTTGACAAACGGTTATATAGCCCAATTTGATGTATTAAATAAAGATAAATTTAGCTGGGATTATCTTTTTTTAGGAATTAAAAAGATTTCTGAAACCGTTAAAATTAATAATGTAGATGAAAGGTTAATTTCAAAATTAAACTATCTCAAAACAATTGAACTTATAAATACAGTTGATCAGTATGAGATGGAGTTAAGTATAAAATAGAATATTATAATGTTGAATTTTGATGTTTATGAGAAACCTCATATCTTTTAGTTATGAAATGTAAGTGATAATAGAAATACATTAATTGAAGTAGGAAAATAACCTTGAGACTCAAGGGAGTTTAATCGCTCAAAAAGAAATGTTTCTTAAGTTGTAATAGTATAGTTAATATTAACTGCTTTATTGTATTTCAGTAAAAAAAGATGTTAAATCAGCTTTCTTGTGTTTAAGGTACTATTCCATTGACCTAAATTATGTAAATTTGCCGTTCTATATAAGAAAATAGTGATGATTGATAAGATTAAAGAGTATATAGCAGAAGTAGATGCTTTCAAAGCCAAAACAAAAGAGGATGTAGAAGCATTTCGAATTAAGTTTTCTGGGAAAAAAGGATTGATCAATGAATTCTTTGCAGAATTTAGAAATGTCGCCAACGACCAGAAAAAAGAATTTGGTCAAGCTATTAATTCTTTAAAACTTGCTGCCGAGGGTAAGGTAAAGTCTTTAAAAGATGAATTAGAATCCCAAGATGAAGAAAAAGGGATCTATGGAGATCTTACACGACCGGCAGAACCTATTGCTTTAGGATCTCGCCACCCTATTTCTCTGGTAAAAAATCAGATCATCGATATCTTTTCTCGTATAGGATTTAATGTGAGTGAAGGACCAGAAGTAGAAGATGACTGGCATAATTTTACTGCATTAAACCTACCAGAATACCACCCGGCTCGTGATATGCAGGATACGTTTTTTATTCAGACTGATCCGGACATTTTACTGCGTACACATACATCTTCAGTTCAGGTTAGGTATATGGAAAATAATAAACCGCCAATTCGAACAATTTCTCCGGGAAGAGTATACCGTAATGAAGCCATTTCTGCTCGATCACACTGCTTTTTTCACCAGGTAGAAGGACTGTATATTGATAAAGATGTGTCGTTTGCCGATCTTAAACAAACGTTGCAATATTTTACTACTGAGATGTTTGGTAAGTCTAAGATTAGGTTACGACCTTCATATTTCCCATTTACAGAGCCAAGTGCTGAGGTAGATGTATATTGGGGATTAGAAACAGAAGCTGATTATAAAATGACAAAAGGGACTGGTTGGTTAGAGATTATGGGATGTGGTATGGTAGACCCCAATGTGCTTAAAAACTGTGACGTAGATCCACAGGAATATAGTGGATTTGCTTTTGGAATGGGGATTGATCGTATAGCGCTTCTTTTATATGGTGCTTCAGATATTAGAATGCTAAGTGAGAATGATGTGCGTTTCTTAGAACAGTTTAAGTCTTCATTATAGATTGCAATTATGAAAGAAGATATTGAAATCCCTGTAGTAGAAGGTGTTTATATTGCAATAATCAAAGAATGGGACGAAGAGTTTCTAGCCAAAAATTGGAATTCATATATTATAAATGATCGGGATACGGCAATAGAGATGGTATTGGTCGTAACAAAAGGGTATGATAAAGATAGAAAAACATCTCTTTTGCGTCATGGTATAGGTACTGTAGAGGCCAAATCGTCTGCAAAAATTGAAATGATTCAAGAAGCTTTGCTAGGGATGAATAATGAATTTGCAGTTACGTTTTTTGTGGATAATAAGCTGTATGATAAAAAATATCTTTTCCGAAAACATACCATTAACGAAAAGGCTTTTCAAGACTTGCCGGTAATGAATCAACGAGGAGTGTTGATAAAATAAGTAGCTTACTATATCTAGATTTTAAGAGAAACTTTTGGTCTTCACTATTTTATAGTTTCTGATGTATTCTTTTTAGAAATTTTTACTTCAAAAATTTAATAATTTTTTCTTTAAATTAATGGAATGATTTAAAGAAAAAAAGCACTCTTTGATGAGGCTTTTGTATGGATGGGCATTTTATCTCGACTATCATTTAATGTATAAAATATGTGAACAAAATGTTTAGATAAACGACCAATATATTTTGGTTGGATTATGTAGATATAGTCCTTTTAATTTAGGATATCAATAAACTTTTGTCGATTAAAAGCGTTTATAGTCGTTAAAATACACATTATTATGTTAAATATTTGTTAATCTGAAGTATTTTTCTGATTTTTGCAGGTGTAATTGGAAATACAACATATGAATAAACATTTACCTGTTTATGTTACGCTTTTTGCTGTGGCACTGTTTGGCGTGTATTCTTGTGGGAAAGATAAACCGAATACTTCTGCCGCTTCTATAGTGGGTATATGGCAATTAAAGCAAGAATTTAGTAACGAAGGAGAAGATACTCCTCTCGAAGAATTTCCCCTTTCCGCTTGTGAAAAATTAACAACTCTAGCTATCTTGAAAAATGGAAGATTCGTAGAGAAGAGTTATTATACTGATTTTGGTACTGGAGGAGAATGTATAAAAGATACTGAAGATACCCACGGAAACTGGGAAAAAGAATCCAATGGAGATTTTTATTTTACCTATGATCAAAGTAATATTTTATTGTTTAATAAATCAGATGTGAAGCTAGAAAATGAAAACTTGGTGGTTCTTATTGAGTATGATGATCCAGATTTAGGGTATGAAATCATGCTAAAATTTGTTTACAGCAAAACACTCTCTGAAGTTACCCTTATGAAATAGAAGCTAATTTCTAAGCGTTATACCTGAGAAACGGGTTGAGATTCTTTATTAGTGTTGTTTTCTGATATTGTTTGTAGAGCCCATAAATAGTATTGTTGAGTTTCTCTAGTGATACCATGCTTACTTTTGTGTTTCATAAGTTGATCATATAGTTTTTTCTCCGTCATGATGTGTGTTTTTATTACGACTGTATTTGAATACTATACCGGATGAGTTAATAAAATTTTAATGTTCTTGTGACCGAGAAAGTTCTGAAGCATTCTCCAGATGACTGCATTGTTTTAATGTCTCCATTGCAGAAATGAAATTACTTTGGTTCTCAATACTAAAGTCATGTTCCTGTTGATATGCCAACATGTATTGGTATAACTCTTCCTGTGTCATAGGTATTTATCTATATAACAAATATAATAAAAATTACCGATCGGTAATTGAGTTTGTGTTTTATTAAGCTGAATTTTCCATTGTGGAAGAATATGATAAAAAAGAGCTACTTAACATATTAGCTAAGCGAGTAAAAGATCTACGATCACAAAAAGGCGTGACCCAAGAGGATGCGCTTAATGATACGGGAATTCATTTCGGAAGGATAGAGCAGGGCAAAAGAGATATTTCTTTTACAACATTGTTTAAAATTTGCCAATATTTTGAAATATCTCCTAAAGATTTTTTTGATAGAGACTTTAAATAGCCTATTTGTGACTTTGTAAACTTGTTTTTTTGCTAGTTTGAAAGTGGTTGCACTGCCTTAGAGGTGTTTGTATAATAACTTGCATCTATTTATAGGTAAATTAAAGACGAATGAATTGGCTAACGATCAAACTATAGATAATGCGAAATCTTTACTTTATACAATCAATTGAAAATCGTTTTTTTCATACTCATTCCCATTAATGATAATTGATAACTGGTGCAGCCCCGTATGAAATTTTCTGGTAGTGATTATTTTAAAAGACTGTTTTCTCTTGATCACTGTCGTTGATTTTGCTGAATACTCTTTTTCACTTATTTTAAAAACTTTTTTAGACAGACTTCCATTAGCTTTTTGATAATAAAGTCCATATTCTAATCTTAACTTAGAAGGTGAGTTATCAGTATTAGTTATTTGGAACGTAAATTCTAGTACGTTTCCAATTTGAACCTTTGGAGTAGTAATATGAAATTTTTCGACTCTAATTTTTTGAACAGAACCAAAACCAAATAGTTTCATTACTTCAATATTTCCTTGTTTTAGAAGTGTTCGGCAAGCATGCTTCACTAACCAGTCAATTTCTTTTGATTGCCCATACCACTTTTTTGCAAGATTAATGACAACCTGTGGATTATCCTTTGCAATATCATTTAGATTATTAGCAACACTTCTTCTAACAGATTCGGAGCCATCATTTTTTAAATGTCTGAGAATTGGTAGAATTGGAGTAGGATCTTTTTTTAAAAATGGAATAGCCATTGCCCATGGCAAACGAGGTCTGCAACCTTCAGAAGATAACCTTCTTACCGCTGGGTGTCGGTGTTTTGACCATTCAATCATCTGTTTAATTCCTTTTTTAGGAAATTTTATGATAAAAGGACGAATAGCAAATTCGCAACTGGTAAACTGTGTTATTTTTTCTATTGCCGCAAAAGAGGAAGCGCTATCATTCATTCCATACATTTCTACAAAATCTGGGAAAAACATATATTCTATACTACTTTCTTTGAATCCTTCTTTTTGAAGTTGCTCAATTACTTTTAATATGATTCCTATATCTGTTGTGTAATTTGAAGATAAATGACTATGTAAGATAATAGAGGTATGCCTCATACGCCCTTTTAACTCTTTCTCCTCCCATTCGTGATTAAAAATGCTTTCTAAGAAAGATGAAGTATTAAAATCAGGGACTATTTTTTGAAGAACAGTAGTAAAACTTTCAAAAAACTTCTGTGAGTAAATATGCTTAAATAATTCTGCCATTATAAGTTTAGATTTGATATGATGTAAAAGTAAAATGGAGTAGTGACAACCGTATGTCAACTATAAAAAACTAAATTGGATAGAAGAAATTGTCAGATTTAGCTTTTCGATTCTGTCTGACTAACATTTTGTAGTATCAAAAACAAATTACTCACTCTCATCCATAGCATCTACTTGGATGAGAGTGAGTAATTTATTTGGATTTTCCTTTAGATTCCTTCTTCCAGATTTCTCTTCTGGGACTGTTGTTTTAGTAACTCCAAGGCCCATTGATAATGTTGAAATGTTTCTTTGGTTAATCCATACTTACTTTTGTAATGCAATAGTCGTTCATACAATTTTTTCTCTGTCATGACTTAAGGTTTATTAGTTAATATTTCACTTTATTTTCCTTACTGGGTATTGACGTAAGGATTTAACTTAATATGACAATGAGTTTGTTGAGTCTAGGTTAAATACTCCATACTACAAGAGTATGAATACTTAGTGAGTTAATAGAGTGAGAGTTTGTGTGTATACCTGGTTACAAAGTGATGCTTGTTAATAATGATAAACCCTAGAAAACTTGGCGAATCAAAAATTAAGTTCAAAATAAGACCTCGTACAGGTAATAATATGACTTCAAAAAAGCTGAAGTGATTTGCGTGTCATTAATCATGTTGAAAAGCAGACGATGTTGTTCTTAACGTTGCTTAACAATGTGATAGAGGATTTAAAGTAATTCTCTACACATAAAATTTCCTTGATATTAAATTAAGTATAAAATTTGAATTTTTTTTACGGGAAACCACATAGTAAATATGTGGTTTTACCACCAAAATTACTTCAAAGCATTATAAATACTACGTTTAAGGCTAAAAAAGAGCGCTTCATTTTATTTTTTTTGCTTTTTGTAAATAAACACAGTAATCCTAGGGACGGCCGTATCTAACAGCATTAAATAGAAAAATAAAAAATATGGGTTTAACACCTAAAAAAAAGGCTTTTAGCGTATTTTATCACATTTTTTTAATGAATTTTTATTGTGTAATATGCAGATAATGAGTTGCGTAGTGTTGTTTTTTGGTAATTTTTTGGATGCTTTGTATGAGCAAATTTGAGTAGTTCTAAATAGTATTATGTATCAAGGCATTCTTTCCAATACGTTGCTAACAAAATTTATGGTATCCAGAAAATACCCTATTTGTTAGGGGGTAAATAACTATGTTACATATCTTTCAGGGTTTGTTACATCTCTGGCAATATTCCAATAGTGTCCTTTCTAATTTTATACCATAGAATCAATTGATTGTAAAATGTTTTGGATCAAAACTAAATTTTAATTCTTATCAAAACCATCTTAATTATGAAACAAGTAATAGTAAGTACGATGTTAATACTGCTCATTGGTGTGTTGGCATGTGAACAAGAAAACAACCTGGAAGAACGAACTGTGGTAGAAAATACAGATAAAATAGAGGCAAAAGGTTCGACTAGGGGGCTTTGTAGTTATCAGTTTATTACCGCCAAACAGATTTGCGATAGAGGGCTTTGTAAATGTGACCCAAGAGGAACACTTGATGGCATATGCGCGCAGATAAATTGTTTTCCTGATATTTTCAACCCAATTTCTCCGGAGCCCATTTATTTGAATCTTTGTAAAGTAATACGATGTGATTGGGTATACAACGACCCATGGAGTATCTATTATAAGGCAGATCCGAATGAGTTTGGTTCTATAAAAGATAAGTTTAAGTTAACCATAAAATCAGATTTAGAAGGAATGCCCTTTGCTATGAACTCTAATGTTTTGGGTATTCAATTCTATAATGAAAATTATTTAATGACCATGAATTATGGTGATTCAATGCCACAGTCTAGTATTTTTCATCTTAAAAATAGGTTGACTTTGGATGAATCGTATTTAAAAGAACTGGGACTTAAAGGTAATGTTGTTGAGGCAGGAAAATACCCTATAGTCTTTAACAAGAAGAACAAAACATATAATGTGATCTTAAAGGTGCAATAGACCAACTAAGCCATTTTGTTTTAGCCCTAAAACCACCTCAATTATGTCAAGCTGGGCTTGTCGAAATTGGTATTCCCAACCTTCTTTGACAGGCACGGCATGATTGATCTTTTAAATGCTGTTTGTGTAGAGGCTACTTTTACACTATTTTTTAAATAAGATATGAAGTAGGTTTATTAGTAAAATGCTTTAAAAGAACTTCAATAGAAATTCGAACTTAAGGTTGTACGTTTTCTTCTTCAGTAACATTTTTTGATCCCAAAAAGAATAATACTAACCCCAAAAGGATTATTCCTCCTCTTATAATCCAACCAGGAGTCACTCCCCAGGCGTCGATCCATAGAAGAATCCTTAAGTTATAATTAAAAAGATTTAAAACGATCGAGATAACACCTGCAATTGCTAGATAAGAACCTATTTTTTTCATTTTGATTTGTTATTTTGATGAGTAACAAATATCCAATATGTTCGCTCTATACAGATACCAGTTTTCAGTGAAAATTGCTATAGCTGTATATGGTGATAAACAGGGGGGTGGTAAAAAAGGGAATCTGCTTTTTTAAAACTAATTTGTATGTGCTAGAGAACTAGTACCCAACTTTTTCTCTTACTCGAGTCAATACCGTATCTGCAACCTCGGTTGCTTTTTTGGCTCCGATGGCTAATGCTTCGTCTATCTCATTAAGATTTTCCATATAATAATTATAGCGCTCACGTTCGGCAGAGAATTTATCAATTAGCAATTCATAGAGCGCTTGTTTGGCATGACCATAACCATAATTGCCTCCCAGATAATTTTTGCGCATTTCTTCTTGTTGTTCGGGAGAAGCAATCAATTTATATATAGCAAATAAATTACAAGTATCTGGGTTTTTAGGTTCTTCCAGAGGTGTACTATCCGTTGCAATAGACATGATCTGTTTGCGTAGCTTTTTGTCTGGTAAAAACAAGTTGATAATATTACCTTTAGATTTACTCATTTTGCCACCATCAGTACCTGGCACATACATGGTTTCCTCTCGTACTTGCGCTTCAGGCATTACAAATATTTCTCCTACTTGATTATGCATACGGGAGGCTACATCTCTTGTCATTTCTAGATGTTGTAACTGGTCTTTTCCTACAGGAATAATTTCTGCATCATATAGCAAGATATCGGCAGCCATAAGCATAGGATAAGTGAATAATCCAGCATTTACATCCTCCAAACGATCGGCTTTATCTTTAAAAGAATGTGCGAGTGTTAATCGTTGGTACGGAAAAAAACAACTCAGATACCATGATAACTCAGTCACTTGTGGGATATCACTTTGCCGATAAAAAACAGTTTTTTCTATATCCAGTCCAAATGCTAACCAGGCAGCGGCAGTAGAGTAGGTGTTCTCTCTCAATGTTTTGGCATCTTTAATCTGTGTTAATGAATGCATGTTGGCAATAAACAAAAATGATTCGTTTTCGGGTTCATTAGCCATTTGGATTGCCGGGATAATTGCACCTAGTAGATTTCCTAAGTGTGGAGTGCCTGTACTTTGTATTCCTGTTAGAATTCTGGACATAGTAATTTTTATAATTTGTTGGCAAAGGTAAATTTTTTGTTCACATAGCTCAAACCAATTGTGTATTTTTGGGAAATGCATGTATTAAGAAATATACTTATCTTATTGTGGCGTATCTGGTTTTATGTGGTTATGGGTGTTCCCATAATCATTATGTTCCCTTTGTTATTGATCTTTAGTTCTAGAGAAGAGTGGTATCCTCAATTTTTTGTAGTGGCAAGATTTTGGGCAAAAATAGTATTGTATGGATCTGGTTTTTTACCAAAGGTTGTAAAAGAAGCTGAGATTGATCGATCTAAAAGCTACATGTTTGTAGCGAATCATACTTCTATGACAGATATTATGCTAATGTTATACTGTGTGAAAAATCCTTTTGTCTTTGTTGGGAAAAAAGAACTGGCAAAAATTCCTGTTTTTGGGTTTTTTTATAAACGTACCTGTATATTGGTAGATCGAAATAGTCAGCGAAGTAGAAAAGAGGTTTTTGATCGTGCACAAGCAAGACTTCAGGGGGGGACTAGTATCTGTATTTTTCCTGAAGGAGGCGTTCCGGATGATGAATCTATTGTTTTAGATTTGTTTAAGGATGGAGCTTTTCGATTGGCTATTGACCATCAGATACCGATTCTTCCTTTGGTGTTCTTGGATAACAAAAAACGATTTTCTTATACCTTCTTTAGCGGTGGTCCTGGAGTTATGAGAGCACGTGTTCTTAAAGAGATTCCTACCGATGGATTAGCACAGGAGAATAAGAAAAGCTTAAATGAAAAAACAAGGCAAACTATTTTGTCAGTATTAGAATCCGAAGCTTAATATTTAAAAATAAGGTAAATAACCAGATTGTATCTGCAAGTTTTGTTTATGAGAATCATGAGAAACATCAATCCTAGATGTATTGCTATAGCTATTTTGTATAACCTATAATCTTAATGAAATTTCTCCAAGAAAAAAGAATATAATTTGAGGTATATCCTTGTTTGTGAATTTGATGATCAATATTATTTGAAGGTGATTCGTTAAAGATTAAACAATATAAAAAAGCCGTTTCTCCCCAGAAACGGCTTTGTTCATCATTGCTTAATGAAGCAATAACTACCGAACCAACTAAAAAAGGTAGATATTTTTAAAATTTGATGCTGACTCCTGTGTAAACTCCAAAATAATAAGGTCTAAAGGTATCCGCACTATTATTAACTGCGTTAAATTGATATTTAAAGATTGGCTCGAGATTAACCTCTAAATGATCTGATAATTGATAATCTACACCCAGACCAATATTACCACTAAAACTAACATCATTAAGGTTGTTAGCAGAACCGATAGGGGTTTCAAAGTCTCCTGCTTCGATAGAAACCTCATTATTTTGCAAAAATAGTGTGCTAACCCCACCAATCATGTTTACACCAATTTTTTTGTCAATTATTGCGTATTCCATCTCTAAAGGAACTTCAATATAGCCAATACTTTGATTGAGTAATCCAGGGTTTTGTGTTCGATCAACGGCATTTCGACTAATTTCTGAAAATTCAGAGCTTGAAGGTCTTCTTCCAATATCAGAGATCAATATTGCTCCAGCAGTAGTGTTATAATCTACATTTTCTAGGTTTTGACCAATAGCAGAAGGCGAAAAACCGACACCCTCTGTGTTGTAACTTAAATCTACCTTATGCACTCCAGAACGCACACTAAATTTATCATTTAGGGCATAGGATACTTGCACACCATAACTTATATTTACTTGCCCGTCTTTACTGTTATCAGCAAATTGTTTGTCAATCGACGACCCATTTCCGATAGTGTTGTAATATACCGGAGCTATGTTTGGTGAGATATTCCATTTTTTTGCTGTTTTTGATTCTTCGACAACAGTTTCTTTGTCTTTGTTTATGGCATCAAAAATGGATTTTTTGCCGTTATTATTTAGATCTTCCAAAGGCTCCTTAGAAGTTGTTTCTTTATCTGTTTGATCAAGGTGGTTTTCTGCTAACCCTTGTGGACTTATGATATCTTTTTTATTAGGCGTGGTAAAAAAGGAATGCTCTTTTCCGGATTTAGGATTCTGGTCAGGGTCATTGGTAATTGTGTTTTCAGCCTTTTTACCGTTAGTATGAACAACATTATTTTCTTTTGGTGATAAAGTGCTGGGCTCTGTTATGTCATCATTGGTGTTTTGTTTTTTGTGACTAATTAATTGTCCTTTCTTATTTGTTGGATCAGAAGTAACAAAAGGAGAACTTTTTTCTTTTGCGGATATATTTTTTTCCGGAATTTCCGCGGTTTTAGTAATAATACTTTCTTTCGTTATAGCGGGTTTTATAAAAGTGTGTTGATCTGATTCTTTTTTTGAGTCTGTGCTTGGGTTTTCAGACTCTTTAAAATCTTTTTCAGAAGTTGTTAAAACTTCTTGAGAAGGAGTAGAAGGTTCCAAATATTTGTCAGAAGCTTTTTGGGTTGTATTTTCACTATCAGAGTTGGTTAGTGTGTTGTTTTGCTGTAGAAGGGAGTTGTTGTAAAAAGATAGATAACCTATTCCGAATAAAACGGTAATTAAGGCAGCGACACCAGCAACTTTGTACCAAAAAGGGAGTAGTAGTCCTCTTTTCTTGTCCTTGCTTTGATGTGCTTTTATTTTTTCCCACACTATTTCATCAGGAGTAACATCAAAATCCTTGAATTTTTCCTGAAATAAACGGTCTATATTTTTTTTATCACTCATCCTCGTTCTTCAATTGATCGAACATACAGTTCTTGGGTGTTTTCTAATTTTTCTTTTAAAATTTTCCTGGCACGTGCCAGATTTGATTTAGAAGTACCAACAGATATTTCTAACATCTCAGAAACTTCTTTATGAGAATAACCATCTAATACATAGAGATTAAATACTAATCTATATCGATCAGGTAGCTGTTGAATAATTTTCAGAAGATAATCTAATGAGATTTCTTCTTCATCAATGTGTACATCTATTTCTTCAATTTGTTCTTCATTGATAATATCAAAAACCTTTTGTTTTCGATATTTCTGCAATGCAGTGTTTATTGTTATTCTTTTTATCCATCCTTCAAAAGAGCCTTGATTTTTATATTGATTTATTTTATCAAAAATGGTTATAAAAGCATCCTGCAAAGTATCCTCAGCACTAGAATAGTCGTTAGAATATTTTAAGCAAATTGAAAACAATTTGCTACTATATAATCTATATAGTTGTTCTTGTGCCTGAGCATTTTTTTTCTTACATCTTTTTATGAGATGATCTAAACCCACTAATGACTTTTTTGTATGATTATATTACTGGGACTTCTACAATTAAAAATTGATTGTCTCCATTTTCATTTTTCCCCTGCCAGAATCTAAATACATATGAATCTTCTTGACCAACAAAAAAATCAAAAGATACCTCAACTAGATCTGTCGTTTCTAAATCTGTACAATTACCTTGTTCTACTACCAAATTTACAACAGACACTGTTCTTTCATTGCCTAGCCTATTATAGTCAAATCCCGAAAAGGAATGGCAATTTGTGGGTCTAAAGTAAGATACGGTAATCGTGTGTGTTTCTCCTCGATTAAATTGATCAGGAAGTGTAGCTTCTTCTACTTTCACTAATTCATAAAAGAAATTTGTTTCATCATCATCCATACATCCCGTAAAGATGGCTACCAAAAAAAACACTAAAATTATTTTTATCCTCCTCATACTTTGGGGTTTTGAGAATTATTAACATCTCACCTAATAAATAGATGTTTTAATTTGGATATGGTTGCTTTTAAGGTATAAAAAAATCCCGAAGCTTCGGGATTTTAGTGTTTTTATTAAGATTTTTTTATTCTTTTACAATCTTTATTGCTTCTTTGATTTTTTCTTCAAGCTCCTCCATAAGCTCTGGATTATCTCCAAGTAAAGATTTTACAGCATCCCTACCTTGCCCCAGTTTAGTGTCTTGATAACTAAACCATGAACCACTTTTCTTTATAATCTCATAATCTACGCCGATATCTATAATCTCACCGTTTTTAGAAATACCTTCGCCATACATAATATCAAATTCTGCTGTTCTAAAAGGAGGAGCTACTTTGTTTTTTACTACTTTAACTCGTGTTTTATTTCCTTTTACTTCGCTATTACTGTCTTTAATCTGTGTAGATCGACGAATATCTAAACGAACAGAGGCATAAAACTTTAAAGCATTACCTCCTGTGGTGGTTTCTGGGTTACCAAACATTACTCCAATCTTTTCACGAAGCTGGTTAATGAAAATTACGGTACAATTAGTTTTACTGATAGAACTAGTTAATTTTCGGAGAGCTTGAGACATTAATCGAGCATGAAGCCCCATTTTTGAATCTCCCATTTCACCTTCAATTTCACTTTTAGGTGTCAACGCCGCTACAGAATCAATTACAATAATGTCGATTGCTCCAGATCTGATTAAGTTATCTGCTATTTCTAAAGCTTGCTCTCCATGATCAGGCTGCGAAATGATTAGATTATCAATTTCTACTCCCAGTTTTTCTGCATAAAAACGATCAAAAGCGTGTTCTGCATCAATAAAAGCAGCGATGCCACCTGCTTTTTGAGCTTGGGCAATAGCATGTAGTGTAAGTGTTGTTTTTCCAGAAGATTCTGGACCATAAATCTCTATAACTCTTCCTCTGGGGTATCCTCCAACACCTAATGCGAGATCTAAACCAAGTGATCCGGTAGAAATTACATCTACTTCCTGAACAGAACTGTCACTCATCTTCATTACAGTTCCTTTTCCGTATGCTTTGTCTAATTTATCTAAGGTTAGTTTTAATGCCTTTAATTTTGCGTCTTTCTCTGTACTCATTTGTTGCTCAAATATATCGGGATTTGACATTGATATTAACTTTTTGCTAAAGTACTATTTCTTTTTGTAGTTGTGATATGGATTCTAAAATCATTATTAACAACAAATTCTAGCTGTTTATTGGTGTAGTTTTAAAGTATAACCGGTATTTATATTGTAGTTTTTGACATCCGACGCGCAACCCTTTTGCTCTTCTGTCATCTATATATCAAAAGCAAACATGAACTAAAGTAGGAGGAAGGCGAAAGATGAAATTTCTTAAAAGAGTTATTAGACATAATCTTGATGGCTGTACGGTTACCAAAATAAGTAGCTGTATGGTTGAAGGAGGCTAGCTTCGTTATTATATTTTTTTTAATCGTTAAATTAAAATAATAACGAATTAGCCCAAAAAAAGCCTTGAAATAATTTTCAAGGCTTTTTTTTATCATTTATTGATTTCCATTGTCACCATTGTCAGAATCATCGGCTTTACAGGGAACTGGTTGTAAACGACCTTCACAATAGTAAAACATTGCACCACCATTAACATTTCTTTGTTGTTCTTTATTAAGTGTTTTTGCTTCTATTAGACTTTTTAAATTTTTCATTATAATTTCTTTTAAATGATTTATGTTCCTTGAACATTTAACGACACTCAAGGTTTATGTCAATCTTTCGCGAAAAGATTAATTACTTTGAATAAAAATACTAGTAACGAGTTTCATTTTCCGACACTCTAATTTTTTTAACAATTTTTAACAGATTTGTATAAATAATATTTTGAAAAAGAGAATAAAATCGTAAAATCAAAATTATTTGTAATTTTGCCGGAAATAGATAAATTCTTTAAACTTAAAACGTAGATATAGCATGCAACTGTATAACAAATTAAGTGCAAAAGAAAGAGCAGCTCTTATTGATGAAGCCGGTACAGATCGGCTTACGCTATCTTTCTATACATATGCACATATTGGTAATACTGAGATTTTTAGGAACCACCTGTTTATTCGTTGGAATGAACTAGATGTTTTGGGGCGTATTTATGTGGCCAAAGAGGGTATTAATGGACAATTGTCTGTTCCAGCTCCAAATTTTAATGCCTTTAAAGAACATCTGGATAGTATTTCTTTTCTAGAAAACATACGACTTAATATTGCTAGAGAGCAAGACACAAAATCTTTTTTAAAGCTAAAGGTGAAAATCCGAAAAAAGATAGTTGCAGATGGATTAGATGACGATACATTTGATGTAACAAACAAAGGAGTACACGTTGATGCCAAAAGATTTAATGAACTCATAGAAGATTCAGATACCGTTTTGGTGGATATGAGAAATCACTATGAAAGTGAAATTGGACATTTTAGAGGAGCAGTTACACCAGATGTTGATACTTTTAGGGATTCTTTGGATATTATAGAAGAGGATCTCAAAGATCACAAGGAGGATAAAAAGCTGGTAATGTATTGTACAGGAGGTATACGATGTGAGAAAGCAAGTGCCTATTACAAACATAAAGGCTTTAAAAATGTGTTTCAGTTAGAGGGAGGAATCATTGAATATGCCAGACAAGTAGATGCTCAAGGATTAGAAAATAAATTTCTTGGTAAAAACTTTGTTTTTGATCACAGAAGATCAGAACGTATTTCTGATGATGTAATTTCTAATTGCCACCAATGCGGAAAACCTTGTGATACACATGTGAATTGCGAAAATGAAGCATGCCACCTGCTGTTTATTCAATGTGAAGAGTGTGCTGCAACATTAGAGAATTGTTGCTCAACAGAATGTAGAGAGGTTAATAGATTATCGTTTGAAGAGCAAAAAGCATTGCGCAAAGGTAAAGGGAATAGTAATAAAATATTTAAAAAAGGACGCTCAGAAGCATTGAAATTTAAGAAGTAGTGCTTAAAAGGTAAAGATACTGTACAGATAATTTTTTTTATCCTCTTTTCATAGTATCTTTAACGATTAAGATATTTAGAGATATATTTTTTCTCTAATTTTAGTAAGAACCATATTTGTCGTGACTGTAAAAGTTACAGACAAATTTCAATATAGATAGAACATATGGGGTGTAACAGTTGTTCCTCCGCAAAAGACGGACAACCGAAGGGCTGTAAGAATAATGGTACCTGTGGCACAGATGGTTGCAATAAATTAACAGTTTTTGATTGGTTATCAAATATGTCACTTCCTAGCGGGTCAGTGCCTTTTTCTTGTGTCGAAATACGATTTAAAAACGGTAGAAAAAACTTCTTTAAAAATACAGAAAACCTTTCTTTAAATATTGGCGATATAGTAGCGACAGAGTCTTCTCCAGGTCATGATGTTGGGATAGTTACCCTTACAGGAGAGCTGGTTCGTATTCAAATGAAAAAGAAGAAAGTAGAACCCAATAGTGAAGAAGTAAAAAAAATATATAGAAAAGCTTCTCAAAAAGATATCGATATATGGCAAAAAGCTCGTAATCGAGAAGAAAGTATGAAGGTTCGAGCACGTGAAATTGCAATTCGACTAGAGCTGCAAATGAAAATTTCGGATATCGAATTTCAAGGTGATGGATCAAAAGCCACGTTTTATTATACTGCAGAAGAACGAGTTGATTTTAGACAGCTAATAAAAGAGTTCGCTCACGAGTTTACTACACGGATAGAAATGCGACAAGTAGGATTCAGACAAGAGGCCGCAAGATTGGGCGGTGTAGGATCTTGTGGTAGAGAGCTATGTTGTTCTACATGGCTTACAGATTTTAGATCTGTAAATACCAGTGCAGCACGATACCAACAACTGTCTTTGAACCCACAAAAATTAGCAGGTCAATGCGGAAAGTTAAAATGTTGCCTCAATTATGAGTTAGATGCATATATTGATGCGCTCAATAGTTTTCCTAAGACAGATGTGAAGCTTAGAACAGAAAAAGGAACAGCAGTATGTCAAAAAATTGACATTTTTAAAGGGGTTTTGTGGTATGCATATGAGGGAGAATGGATGAATTGGCACAAAATAGCCGCCGAAGATGTTAATGAGATAATAGCCTCAAATACAAGTAATGAAAAAGTCGCGAGTTTAGAAGAATATGCATCAGAACTTATTGAAGATACTAAAACTGATTTTGAAAACGTTGTAGGGCAAGATAGTTTGACTAGATTTGATCAGCCTAAACGACCTAAAAGAAGAAGGAATCGAAATAAGAAAAAAGCAGGAAATAGAGGTGCTTCAGAAAAACAAGCAGTGAGCTCAAACAGACCAAAAAGAGGGAATTCTGAAAATAAAAACTCAAATAAACCGAATAAATCAAGTAATCAACGTAACAAAAAACGTAAGTCTCGTAATAGGAATAATGATAAAACTTAGGCTTTTTTTAATAACTTTTATTGCGCTGGGAATTATCTCTTGTGATGATAAACAAGTTTTCGATGAATATCAAACCGTATCAAACACATGGGAAATGGATGAAAAAATTAGTTTTGCACTCCCAGAACTTGATGATGCTCAGACCTATAATTTGTTCATTAATATTCGTAACAATAATGAGTATAAATTCAGTAATTTATTTTTAATTAGCGAAATGAAATTTCCCAACGGAAAAGTTGTTACAGATACCCTTGAGTACGATATGGCAGCTCCTGATGGAGAATGGTTGGGAGAAGGTTTTTCTGAGCTTAAAGAAAATAAATTGTGGTATAAAGAAAAAGTAAGTTTTAAAGAAAAAGGAAACTATATAATAACACTGCAACACGCGATGCGAAAGAATGGCGAAGTTAATGGTGTGTCATCGTTAGAGGGAATTACAGATGTAGGATTTAGAATAGAAAATACACAGAATCCTTAATAAGAACCGAAAATTAGCAAGCAAGTGATCAAAAGATTGGTTGTAAATTTCTCTTACCTACAAAAAATAATAGATTAAATAGCTGAATTATGGCAAAGGCAAAGCCCAAATCAACAAGAAAAAAACAAAAAACTCCAGTAAATAATACATTTAAATTTATAAAAACATTTTGGATATTATTTGGATCTGGAATTTTTTTAATTGTTATGTTGTTTCTTTTGGCTAGTTGGGGAGTATATGGAGAAATGCCTAAATTCGAAGAATTGGAAAATCCACAAAATGATCTGGCTACTCAGATTATTTCCTCAGATGGAGTACAAATAGGAACTTTTTTTAAAGAAAACCGTACACCCGTTAGTTACGATGATCTCCCCGAGCATTTGGTAAATGCATTAATCGCTACAGAAGATGCAAGGTACTATGAGCACTCTGGTATAGATGCCAGAGGAACATTACGAGCATTTGTTTTTCTAGGTAGTAAAGGAGGAGCGAGTACAATATCCCAGCAGTTGGCAAAACAATTGTTTACAGGAGGATCAAAGAATAAACTAGAGCGGTATTTGCAAAAAATCCAAGAATGGGTAATAGCTACACGTTTAGAAAGACAATACACAAAGAAAGAAATCATAACGATGTATCTTAATAAGTATGATTTTTTAAATCAAGCTATTGGTATAAGCTCTGCATCCCGAATTTATTTTGGAAAAAGTCCAAAAGAACTTAATATAGAAGAAGCCGCAGTACTAGTGGGGATGTTAAAAAACTCATCATTATTCAACCCTCTACGTAGACCAGAAATGGTTAAAAACAGAAGAGATGTTGTTCTTAACCAGATGGGAAAATATGGGTACATAACAGAACAAGAAAGAGATAACCTAAAACAGTTACCGCTCACATTAGATTATTCTCCAGAAGGACATAACGATGG
The DNA here is from genome assembly GCF_002895435.1 of Aquimarina sediminis. Classification (GTDB taxonomy): domain Bacteria; phylum Bacteroidota; class Bacteroidia; order Flavobacteriales; family Flavobacteriaceae; genus Aquimarina; species Aquimarina sediminis. The sequence continues at coordinate 157,349 of NZ_POYJ01000002.1, read as the reverse complement.
TACGGCAACCTATTTTAGAGAGTATGTGAGAAGCTGGATGTCAAAATGGGTAAAAGAAAACCCTATAGGGAAAGATGAAGAAGGAGAGCCCGAATATTTTGATATTTATAGAGATGGGTTAAAGATTAATGTGACTATAGATTCTCGAATGCAAAGATATGCAGAAGAAGCGGTGCAAGAACATATGACCAATCTTCAAAAGGAATTTGACAAACAAGAAAAAAATAATAAAACTAGCCCCTTTAGGGATCTAAAACAGTCTGAAGTAGAGAGGATAATTAATCGTAGTATTCAATCTTCTGCCAGAAGGAAAAAAATGCTCAGTCAGGGTAAAAGTGAGAAAGAGATAAGAGCATCTTTTGATGAAAAGGTGAAGATGAGCATATTTAGCTGGAAAGGGGAGATAGATACTATTATGACTCCCAAAGATTCTATTCTGTATTATAAAAAGTTTTTACGTTCAGGGTTAATGTCTATGGAGCCTCAAACGGGGCATGTGAAAGCTTGGGTAGGAGGAGTTAATTATAAGCACTTTCAGTATGATCATGTATATCAAGGAGCACGACAGGTAGGGTCTACTTTTAAACCTTTTGTGTATGCTACAGCTATTGATCAGCTCAAATTATCCCCTTGTGATACCTTGCCAAAATCTCAAATAACAATTCCTCCCAGTTCTCATGGAGTAATTGATAAGGGATGGACACCAAAAAACAGTGATGGAGATTATACAGGTTATATGAGTCTTAAAGGAGCATTGGCAAAATCAGTCAATACTATCTCGGCTCGTTTGATGGATAAAATAGGACCCGAGCCAATCGTACGCTTAGCAAAAAAAATGGGGATAGAATCTGAGATTATAGAGGTAGCTTCTATTGCATTAGGGTCTGTGGATTTGAAATTATCCGAGATGGTAGGTGCTTATAGTACCTTTGCAAATCAAGGAATTTACACTAAGCCAGTAACAATTACAAGTATCGAGGATAAAAACGGAACAGTTTTATATCAATTTGTTCCCGAGACAAGAGACGTGATAAGTAAAGAAGCAGCATACGTAACAATAAACTTAATGGAAGGAGTTACTCATTCTGGTTCAGGTGTGCGGCTACGAACGGGACCTTCATCGAGATATGATCTTAAGAACGTGGTTACAGGTCACCCTTATCTGTTTAAAAATCCTATTGCTGGTAAAACAGGAACCACACAAAACCAAAGTGATGGTTGGTTTATGGGGATCGTTCCTAACCTGTGTACAGGAGTATGGGTTGGTGGTGATGATAGAGCTACACACTTTAGAACTACTACATTTGGACAAGGAGCAACAATGGCATTACCAGTATGGGGTCTATACATGAAAAAATGCTATGCAGACAAAACATTAGATGTCTCTACAGGAGCATTCCCTAAGCCAGAAAATTTAACTATTGAAGTTGATTGTGGTGCTTTTAAGAGAAATAATACTCAGGAGGAAAATGTAGACGAATTTAGTCTGTAGTAAAGCTTCTTTGTTAATTTAAGTTATTCTTTTAAAACTATCAGATTTCAAACGTTATAGTATTATTTTTTTAGTATTTTTAGCTTGCTAAAATTAGAACACTATGATTCGTAAAACGGTACCCAATGTTACCGAAGCTCTGGTTGGTGTCAAAAATGATATGACCTTCATGCTTGGTGGATTTGGCCTATGTGGCATTCCAGAAAACAGCATTGCAGAGCTTGTAAAATTAAATATATCAGGACTTACATGTATATCCAATAATGCAGGTGTCGATGATTTTGGATTAGGGCTTTTGCTTCAAAAAAAACAAATCAATAAAATGATTTCCTCCTACGTAGGAGAAAATGATGAATTCGAAAGACAGATGTTAAGTGGAGAGTTGGATGTAGAGCTTATCCCACAGGGTACTCTGGCAGAAAGATGTCGTGCTGCTCAAGGGGGCTTCCCTGCGATTTATACCCCGGCAGGTTACGGGACTGAAGTGGCTGAAGGAAAAGAAACTAGAGAGTTTAATGGAAAAATGTATGTGTTAGAACATGCGTTCAAGGCAGATTTTGCATTTATTAAAGCTTGGAAAGGAGATGAAGCAGGTAATCTGATTTTTAAAGGAACTTCAAGAAATTTCAATCCTTGTATGTGCGGCGCTGCAAAAATTACGGTTGTTGAGGTTGAAGAATTGGTTCCTGCAGGAACGCTAGATCCAGATCATATACATATCCCTGGGATATTTGTTCAGCGAATCTTTCAAGGAGAGCGTTTCGAAAAGAGAATAGAACAGCGTACAGTGCGAAAAAGAGAATAACTATAAACCTAAAAACACACAAATCATGGCGGTATTACGATTAGGAGATGAAGCACCAAACTTCATCGCACAAACTACAGAAGGAGAAATAGATTTTCATAGCTGGTTAGGAGACGATTGGGGAATATTGTTTTCGCACCCTGCCGATTATACACCGGTTTGTACAACAGAGCTAGGAACGGTGGCCAAATATACAGATGAGTTTAATAAACGTAGTGTGAAAGTAGCAGCATTAAGTGTTGATGGCTTAGAATCTCATCATGGATGGATTAAAGATATTAATGAAACACAAAGCACAACAGTTAATTTTCCAATAATTGCAGACGAAGATAGAAAAGTATCAGAGTTGTATGATATGATTCATCCTAATGCAGATAGTCAATTAACAGTACGTTCTGTTTTTGTAATTGGACCAGATAAAAAGATTAAACTTACAATCACTTATCCCGCATCTACAGGTAGAAATTTTGATGAATTAATTCGAGTTATTGATTCTCTTCAACTGACAGCTTATCATAAAGTTGCAACACCGGCAAACTGGAAAGATGGTGATGATTGTGTTGTTGTTCCTTCGGTTACTAATGAAGAAATTGCTGAGCTGTTTCCTAAGGGGTATAAGGAGATAAAACCTTATTTAAGAATGACACCACAACCAAATTTAAATTAGTATAAGTTAACAATAAGGTGATTTAATGAGATTGGAGTATACCTGTTCTGGGTGTAAAAAACAAAATAACTATACCCCCGTGGCACCTACTCGGGGTGATTTGCAGATGAAAGTGGGGGATGAGGTGCACGTAAACTGTACACATTGTGATAAAATGGAGAACAAGCATATTAATAGAATTGATGCCGTTGTAGATAACAAAATAATATTGATAGCATTAGTTATTAGTGCAGTTGTTACAGTTGTATTGTATACCGTAATGGGACTCATAGGAACTTTTACGATATTGATTCCAGTATTGATATGGGGTCAGGAAAGTAAATCAATCAATCATTTTAATTCATATAAGATTAGAAGGAGATAATTATGTTAGATAAAAACGGAATTGCAAAACGTATAGCTAAAGAGCTACAGGATGGATACTTTGTTAATCTAGGGATAGGAATACCAACTCTAGTAGCAAATTATATACCTGAAGGAATAGAGGTTGAATTTCAAAGTGAAAATGGAGTCCTGGGAATGGGTCCTTTTCCTTTTGAAGGAGAAGAAGATGCAGATATCATTAATGCGGGAAAACAAACTATCACAACAATGCCAGGAGCATCTTTTTTTGATTCTGCAATGAGTTTTGGTATGATACGAGGTCAACATGTAGATTTAACTGTATTAGGGGCGATGGAGGTGTCGGAAGAAGGAGATATCGCAAATTGGAAAATCCCTGGCAAAATGGTAAAAGGCATGGGTGGGGCAATGGATCTTGTTGCAAGTGCAGAAAATATTATTGTTGCTATGATGCATACTAATAAAGCGGGGGCTTCCAAATTACTTAAAAAATGCTCTCTTCCACTTACTGGTGTTGGATGTGTAAAAAAAATCGTAACCAACTTGGCTCTACTGGAGGTAACAGGTGAAGGGTTTAAACTTTTAGAAAGAGCTCCTGGAGTAAGTGTTGAAGATATTAAAAATGCTACTGAAGGTACTCTTATTATCGAAGGAGATATTCCTGAAATGGTCTTGAGTTAATATCTACTTGTTTGTCTAATTCTTAGAATTTACCTACGAATAATAAATTATACGCTACGAATAATAAATTAATAAAAGGGACGTTTAGTATGAAGCGATATCTAGTTATATTGTTTTGAGAGAAAAGTACTACACTTTCATTCACTTTTCTGTTAACTTAAACCTTTGCTTTAAGGCTTAAAAAGAAGATTGTTGGATTGAAATGTTAAAATTTTGAGTATTTTGTCGATTTTTTTGTGTATTTGAACGTTTTTCTTGAAATTTTTTGCATATTAGTATCCCGTTAAAAAATGATGCCCCTATAAACATTATTTTTTACAATTATTAAAAAGAATTATTAACCCACACAAGTTTCCCCTATTATGAAAAAGCGTATAAATCGTCTACAGAATTCAATCAAGCCTACAATAGAATTGATTTCAAACTGTGTTTATGTAGCGAAAAAAGTATTTTTGTTGATGTGATTTTTTGTTGTTAATTAATCGCAACGTCCCCAAGTCGCGATGAGCTAAACCTGTTAGACTGCTATAGCTTAACAGGTTTTTTTCTTTTTAAAAATGATGCGCAGTACTATTTACCTTTCGGAATAGCTTTTATGAGTTTTTGAGTATATTCTTTTTCTGGATTTTTATAAATCAGATCGGCATCTCCCCGTTCTTCTATTTTGCCTTTATTCATTACTAATAATTGATCAGACATGTATTTAACCACAGCTAAGTCATGAGATATAAATATATAGGTGAACCCAAAATTATCTTTTAACTCATTTAAAAGATTTAAGACTTGTGCTTGTACAGATATATCCAAAGCACTAACAGATTCATCACAGATAATAAGTTTTGGTTGTATAGCTATGGTTCTGGCAATACCAATTCGCTGTCGTTGTCCTCCGCTAAATTCATGTGGGTAGCGATAAAAATGCTCTTCGGCAAGACCTACACGTTTTAATAGCTCAATAGCACTTTGTTTTCTTATCCTGTCATTGTTGTGTAATTTATGAGCTTGCATGGGCTCCATGATTACTTTTCCTACTGTCAATCGAGGGTTTAAAGATGCAAATGGATCTTGAAAGATTAATTGAATTTCTTTACGAAGACTTCGTATTGAAGAAGAAGGTAATCTTGTAATATCTCTACCCTTGTATATGATTTGCCCATGATCAGCTTTGTCGAGTTGCAAAATAGTATTTCCTAAGGTAGATTTTCCGCAACCAGATTCTCCTACCAGCCCCAAAGTTTCTCCTTCATAGAGTTTGAAACTAACGTCATCTATAGCTTTGAATTCATTTTTTTTAAAAAGACCCACTTTTGTAAAATAACTCTTTTTAACATTAATGACCTCTAGCAAAGGAGGGGCGTTGTATAAATTTTTATGATGTTCTTCTCGATTTTCTCTAGTGACGACCTCTCTGTTTTGATCAGTTCCGTTAAGAAAATCAGCTATGGTAGGAAGTTTTTTAAACCGAATATCCATAGGAGGTCTGGCATTAACTAATGCTTTGGTATACTCTTTTTCTGGGTTATGAAATATTTTATCTGATGTTCCATATTCTACAAGTTTGCCTTGGTACATTACCAGAACATGATCCGCAATTTCTGAAACTAAAGAGAGATCATGCGAAATAAATAAAACGCTCATTCGATACTCTTTTTGCAGACTTTTGAGTAGGATGATAATTTCTTTTTGCACCGTTACATCCAATGCTGTTGTTGGTTCATCCGCAATAAGAAGCTTTGGTTTACAGGCAATAGCCATAGCGATCATGACACGCTGTTTTTGACCGCCGCTTAATTGATGCGGATATGATTTATATATCCGATCAGGATCAGGAAGCTTTACTTTTTCGAATAATGAAATAACCTCTGTCTTAATAGCTTTTTTGGACATTGCTCCATGCTGTAGCAAAATTTCTGAAACCTGCGAACCACATTTCATAGATGGGTTTAAAGAACTCATAGGTTCTTGAAAAATCATTGCAATCTCATTACCTCGTACTGATCTATACTTTTTCTCATTAAAACTCAGTAATGAAGTGTTGTTGTATACAATATCCCCATTAGTAATTTTAGAAATTCTATTAGGTAATAATCCAAGAATCGCCAATGATGCTACTGATTTTCCACTTCCAGATTCTCCTACAACACCTAATATTTCGTTTTCAAGTATATCAAAAGAAATGTCATGAAGTACTTGGTTCTCTTTCTTTCCAGATAAAAAAGAGACACTAAGATTTTGTACAGAAAGTAGAGTAGAGTTGTTCATAACCTAAAAAGCTTGGTAAATTTAGGAAATTCAATGCTTTTCCCTATTTATTTTTACATCTATTTTTTGGTGTGATATTTGTTATCTTTACCTGTCAAAGTATACTATGAAGCTAACAAAACTCTCTCTTCGTACTCGAATTTTTATTTCTATGACTGTATTGGTATTGATAGCATCAATACTTATTGCAGCGGTTACGATATATCAGTACAAGGAGGAGGCAGAAGAATACCATCAGGAACGATTAGAGAGAAAAGAGGAGCGAATTCAAATTACAATTAATAACGTTTTAAAAAGAACAACATATCCTGTTAATGAAGAAAATGTAAAGCTGATTTTGAAAGAAAAAGATAGAATATATCAAATCTCTGAAGAACATTCATTGCCGGTCAAAATCTATAGTTTATCAGGAGAATTATTGATTAAGTCAGAAGGTGGTTTTATAGAGGATACTATAGATAATAAATTGAGCCCTATTGTTATCGATACCTTGTCTTCTTTGTATAACAAGCGATATCTGGTCAAATCTGAAAAAAATGGAGAAAAATTCTTGTCCTCATACACTTTTGTCTCTGATAACAAAGCGAAGCCATTAGCAATTCTTAATCTACCATATCTCGAGGATGATGATTTGATCACTAGAGAGTTGATAGAATTTTTAAAGCGTTTAGGGCAAGTATATCTATTGATGCTTCTTGTAGCAGTTATATTGGCTTATTTTTTGTCAAAATATATTACCAGATCATTAAAGACGATTTCCGAAACGATAGATCAGACAAGATTAGACAAACGTAATAAGAGAATTGATATTGGCGATGCTAGTGAAGAAATTTACTCATTGGTAAATGCTTATAACAGTATGATCGATGAATTAGAGCAAAGTGCTGCAATGTTGGCAAAAAGCGAGCGAGAGGCAGCCTGGAGAGAAATGGCAAAGCAAGTAGCCCATGAAATTAAAAATCCGCTTACTCCTATGCGATTAACCGTACAGAGTTTTCAGCGTAAGTTTGATCCTAGTGATCCAGGGATTCATCAAAAGATTGAAGAATATAGTGATACTTTAATACAGCAGATCGATACAATGAGTTCTATCGCATCTGCATTTTCGAATTTTGCGCAAATGCCTGCACAAAAAAGTGAAACACTAGATGTTGTAAAGATTGTAGGTTTGGCATTGGATATATTTAATGAAGACTATATAATTTTTCCGTCAGAAAAAGAAAAAATTATCGCCAAATTTGATAGAACACAGCTGATACGAGTAGTTACTAATTTGGTGAAAAATGGGATTCAGGCTATACCCGAAGATCGTATCCCAAAAATTATTGTCGAAGTATTCTCAGAAAATGGCGAAGTTCTTATTACCGTTGCTGATAATGGAGTGGGGATATCAGAAGAGAATATGAAGAAGGTTTTTGAGCCTAAATTCACAACAAAAACCAGTGGAATGGGGCTTGGACTAGGAATGGTGAAAAATATTGTGGAAACCTATAAAGGAAGTATTACCTTTACCTCTATTGAGGAAAAAGGAACCGTTTTTAAAGTTAGATTTCCAAAAGAGTAGATGTTCTTAATTCTTACTATTACCTAAAAAAACATATGTAATGAAAGAATATAAATTAGAGTCTTTGATCTATTATTCAAAATTAACATTAGACAAAGAGCATATTTTAAAATCTTCTTCCAAAGACATTCAGGATAAACTAGATGAATATGCAAAAGAAGGTTGGAAGTTGGTGTCTACCGACGTAGAAGATTTTGGAGCTGGAATGTATTTTTACTTATATTTTGAGAGAGATTTGAAGCAATAAAAAACATAAACAAACACAATAATAAATCATAATGTATACCAATATTTTAACATCTCAAAACGACGGGATAACCCAAATAACGATTAATCGTCCATTAAAATTGAATGCTCTTAATAAAGAAACTATTCAGGAATTGCATGCAGCTATTAGGGTAGCTGATCTTGATGCAGAGACTAAAGTTATTATCATTACAGGAAGCGGAGAAAAAGCTTTTGTCGCTGGAGCAGATATCAGTGAATTTGCTGATTTTTCTGTATCAGAAGGAGGAAACTTGGCTGCAAAAGGGCAAGAATTACTTTTTGATTTTGTAGCGAACCTTTCTACACCAGTTATTGCCGCTGTAAATGGTTTTGCTCTTGGTGGAGGATTAGAATTGGCTATGGCAGCCCATTTTAGAATTGCAAGTGATAATGCCAAAATGGGATTACCAGAAGTTTCTTTGGGGCTAATTCCAGGATATGGAGGTACGCAAAGACTATCTGAGTTGGTAGGTAAAGGTAGAGCTATGGAAATGATAATGACCGCAGGAATGATTGATGCAAATCAGGCATTACAATATGGTTTGGTAAATCATGTTACAACACAAGAAGAATTAATACCACTGGCAGAAAAACTGGCAGGAAAAATTATAAGAAACTCTTCTGTGGCGATTGGTGCAGCCATTAAGTCGGTAAATGCAGCGTATACGGATGGAGTGAATGGGTATCAGGTAGAAATAGAACAATTTGGCAACTGCTTTGGGACCGAGGATTTTAAAGAAGGAACAACAGCGTTTTTAGAAAAACGCAAGCCTAGTTTTCCGGGTAAATAATCTTTTGATATCATATCAATACAAACCTTACAAGTTGCCTTAACTTGTGAGGTTTTTCTTTTTTTTAATGGAAAATAATGTTGGTTAAACATATTGGAGTCCGAAATATTTTTTTATTTCTAAGCATTTGATTAGTTTTGAAAAATAAAACATACTTGTGGCCAGAAAGAAAAAATACAAAGAAGAAGAAGTTATAGAAAAGGCGATGCAACTTTTTTGGAGAAATGGTTATGAGACAACTTCAGTTCGTATGTTAGAAGATGAAATGGGGATCAATCAGTTTTCTATGTATGCTAGTTTTGGAAATAAACATGGTGTCTTTTTAGAAAGTATAAAATGCTATAAAGGAAAAGTCAAAACTGAACTTCTTGATAAATTAAATAACGCAGAAGGAGTGGATGGTATCAAGCAATATTTTTATGATTTTATTGATTTTTCAAAAGATAACACGCTTAACAAAGGATGTTTGTTAACGAATACTGTAAATGAATTGGGTGAACAAGCGGATAAGTTGATTTGGTCAGAAATATTAAAATTTGCAACAAATGTACGAGGGTTATTCATTAGTAAACTAAAATGTGATTACTCCAAAGATGAAAAGACTATAGTTAAACAGGCAAATTATCTAATGGTTGCGCTACAAGGATTATCGGTTGCTTCAAAAATGTTTGAAAAAAGGCAATTGGATGATTTTATTGAAGAGACTTTTGAAAGACTTTAGCTTTTTTTTATCTTAAAACTAAGCAAATGCTTAGAAATACTAATTTTTATTAAAATATTTATTATGAAAACAATGGAAACACTACGGTTGGAGTTTAAAACAATAGAAAATGCCGACACCGTCTCGGGTAAAATCTTAGAGAATGCGCAAAAAAAAATGGGGATGATTCCTAACATGTATGCAGGTATGGCAAATAATACTGCGCTGTTAGACGGATATGTAGCTGCCTATAACTCTTTTAGAGAGAATTCAGGGTTTACTCCTCAGGAGCAAGAGGTAGTTTTTCTATCCATAGCATTCGAAAATCAATGCGAATATTGTATGGCAGCTCATAGTTTTGTTGGTGATAAAATGACCAATGTGCCAACCGAAGTAACTGATGCGATACGAAATAATACAGAAATACCGGATCAAAAACTGAAGGCACTAAGCGTGTTTTCAAAAATAGTGACTTCAAAAAGAGGAATGCCTTCACAAATAGAAATAAACAATTTCTTAAATGAAGGTTATACCAAAAAGCATATTTTGGGAGTGATTGCAGGTGTGGGGGTCAAAACAATGAGTAACTATTTTAATCATATATTTAAAACCCCTGTTGACGATGCTTTTAGTGCTAGAATTTGGGAAAAGAGGTAAAAGATAATAGTGTATTTGTAAAAGACCTTATATAAGAAATCACAACCCATAAAGAGTTGTGATTTCTTATTTGTACCATATGTAGTGATCTATAGATTTTGTATTTTTATAGAAACCTCTAAAACGATGCAGACTCTTTATAAAAATCCAATTGCACTTATTCTTGTTGTGCTTTGTATTGCCGCTTTTGTTTATTTTGAAGAACAGTTACCATCTATTGACCTTTCTCACTTAACTCCGGGAAATGTTGTTGCTGTGTTAGGTTATTTATCAGTTATTATGCTGGTCGTAGAGCAGTTTATAGAAATCTTTGTTGATGATCCGGATCAGACAAAGAAGAAACAATGTAGGGCGCGTATCGAATTAATTGATAAGCAATTATATGATGTGAATAACTCAGTGAACTCTGTTTTGAGAAATGAAAAAGAAGAAAATGATGATGTAATAGCTATGATTAAAGAAAAAAAAGAGTTAGAGCAACTGTTGATAGGTTATGAGTTAAAAAGACAGCGAAGAACTATGTTAATTGGTTTTGTTTTGGGATTGATGCTTTCGTTCTCAGGGCTGCGCCTTATGTCTGGCATTATATTCAATGGATCGGTAGAAAAAATGTCAGCAATTCAGGCTACAATTATTCAGTCAATAGATATTATACTTACCGCAGGTATTATTGCAGGAGGGAGTGATCGTGTTCATGGATTGATTAAAAGAATAAAAAGCAACTTTCTTTCAGTCTAATAAACTACTTATAAAAATTCATCTCGTCTATGTATTCCCAAACCGATACAGGAAGTAGTGGTCTTACATTCTTACTATCAGTAATGCTTTTTCTTATAAATGTAGAAGAGATCTCCATAATAGGAGCTTGAATACGATGTATTTTTGGATGATCATTAAACTGTGTTTCTATAGCTCCTTCTGCTATACGAGGGTAGACGTAGATGTTGTGGTTTTCCAAGATGACTTCATAGTTTTTCCACTTATGAAAACTCTTTAAATTATCCTCTCCCATGATTAGGTGAAATTCATCTTCTGGATATTTTTCCTGAAGATATGCCAGAGTATATACTGTATAATTGGGTTGAGGTAGTTTAAATTCTATGTCGCTGGGCTTTAATTTGGGGTATGATTGTGTTGCTCGATATACCATCTCATAGCGATGGTGGTTGTCTAATAGAGAGCTTTTCTTTTTATGTGGATTATGCGGGGTTACAACCATCCATAATTCATCGAGGTCAGAATACTCAGCCATATGATTAGCTATTGCCAAGTGACCAATATGAATAGGGTTAAATGTCCCAAAATACAATCCTATTTTTTTCATCGAAAAACAGTTGTTTTTATTCTTTAGAAGAAGAAACTTTTAAACTTTATATGCTCTACTATTTTAAAAGAAATTTTTTAACCAATTGGTAGATTTCATTTTTAGCTTTTTCCAGATCATCATTGGTTACTACGGCATCAAATTGAGGAGCAGTAGCCATCTCGGTAGAAGCTTTGGATACTCTCATGTTAATTTTATCTTCAGATTCAGTTTTTCGTTTTTTTAAGCGAATTTTTAGTTCCTCAATACTTGGTGGTTTAATAAAAATAGCCAATGTACGATCAGGATATATTTTTTTAATGTCTAAGCCTCCTACAACATCAATATCAAAAATAACATGCTTTCCATTGTCCCAAAGGCGTTGTACTTCAGTTTTTAAGGTTCCATAAAAATTATCACGATATACTTCTTCCCATTCAAGGAATTCATCGGCTTTAATTTTATCTTTAAATTCTCTTAGCGATAAAAAATAATATTCTTTCCCGTGGATTTCTGCTCCACGAGGCTCTCTGGAGGCAGCAGATATAGAAAAACCTAGATTTAACTCTTCTTGGTTAAGCAAATATTTAACTAAAGTAGTTTTTCCACTGCCCGAAGGAGCAGAAAGTACAATAAGTTTACCTTGGTTCATTTACAATACGTTTAGCAATTGTTCTTTAATTTTTTCGAGTTCATCTTTCATCTGAACAACCAGTTGCTGCATAGGTGCGTAATTAGATTTACTACCAATAGTATTAATTTCTCTACCTATTTCTTGAGTGATGAAACCTAGTTTTTTTCCATTAGAATCCTGAGTGTTTAGTGTGGTGGTAAAATACTCTAAATGATTCGCCAGTCGAACTTTTTCCTCAGTAATATCAAATTTCTCCAAATAATAGATTAGCTCCTGTTCAAAACGGTTCTGGTCTACTTCTTCTTTTAAATCCGAGACAGCTTTATGTAGCCGTTCTCTTACGGATTCCATCCGTTCTGGATCGATTAGTATTACTTTATCTAGTAACTCACTTATGTTTTTAACTCTAATATTAAAGTCTTTTTCTAAAGCCTTCCCTTCATCACTTCTATATCCTTCAATTGCTATTAAGGCTTTATTTAGAGCCTCTTTTATTGCGTTAAATTCTTCTTCATTGATCTCTTCTCGTTCAGTTTTTAAGGAATCAGGCATGCGAACTGCCATTTTTAGTAGTTCTATAGTATCTCCTTTGTGAACATTAGATAACTGTCTAATATATTCCTTTACAATACCCTCGTTTATTTTGTTTGATGTTTCTTCACCGGTTGCTTCAACATACAATCCAAAATCTACTTTACCTCTTACTAGTTTTTTAGCAATAGTATTTCGCATTTGAAGTTCTTTCTCACGATATTGAGACGGAATTCTTGCATTGAGGTCTAAGTTTTTGCTATTAAGTGATTTAACCTCAATAGTTATTTTTTTTGTAGGTAGCTGAAGGATAGACTTCCCAAAGCCTGTCATAGATTTGATCATAAGATTGCGCTAAAAGTTGCACGAAGATAAGGAAAACTGCCGAGGTAGCGGTGCGAACTATAAGATACAACCCAAGATTGATCTTGTCAAAAAATTAGTCAACCATAATTGTCATGGTCAGTTTATCGATATACTTTCCATTTTCAATAAAGAAATCAGGAGTGCATCCTGATGTTGTAAACCCCGTTTTTTTATATAAAGTAATACCTGCTACATTGGTTGCGTACACTTCTAGCCATACTAGATGTAGCACTATGTTTTCTCTTGACCAATCCAATACATCTTGAATCAAAAGGGTTCCAATACCTTGGTTTTGCCATTTGGTATGAATACCCATGCCGATCATGGCTGTATGCTGCATTTTTTTACGCCAGCTACCCGTAAGATCAATATTTCCGATAATCTTTCCTTTATTTTCTGCAACCAGTAATAAACTATTAGATTGTTCTTTTAGGTTTTTAATGAGCTCCTCTTCTTCCTTTATGGTATTCGTGTATTCATAATCAAAGAGTGGTATAGTAGTTGTGTTTTTAAGATATTGAAGTTTTAGCGCTAATAATTGCCCCGCATCTTCGATGTTTGCTTCTCTAATTAAAATTTGCGTACTTGGTCTGATATGTTTTTGGAAGAAAACTCAACGGGATTATACCTCAGGGTTTTTATCACGAATTCTTTTATAAAGTTTTATTGCCATCATAAGAATGATTGCAAGCAAAATTATACCAATAACTCCATAAATCCAGTTTACAGCATCACGAACAATTACTAGAAAGATAACTGAAAACAAAATAATGGTAGAGCCTTCGTTCCACATTCTCATTTGACCAGAAGACCATTTTATGATATCATTTTGAAGCTGTTTATAGATGTGGTGGCATTTTAGATGATAGGCAATAAGTAAAATTACAAACCCCAGTTTGACATGCATCCAAGGCTGTTCTAGCCAGCCAGGCATTAAAATTAGTAACCAAATTGCAAATAGAGTCGTTAATATTGCAGAAGGCCAGGTGATTATATACCATAGGCGCTTGGTCATCAATTTAAATTGTTTGCATAGTATTTCTTTATCAGGAGAAGGCTTTTGCGATGCTTCAATATGATAAATAAATAATCTGGGAATATAAAATAGCCCTGCAAACCATGTAATAACAAAGATAAGGTGCAGGGATTTTATGTAGTTGTAATATTCGAGCATTTAATTTTCTACAAAAAGATATTTAAGTTGCAAGGTATTGAACTCTGAATTAAAATTTTTAATTTCTTCTGAAATTAATTTATCAAAAGTAGCTAATTGCTTGTCGATTTTCTCTGTAAGTTCATTTTTTACCGCAATATCCTGGCTGGTCGGACCAAAATCTCCCATCCCAACTAAAGAATTCAAATGCCCTAATTTGTTGGTAAGTTTAATCGGGAAATTTAACGGATCCTGATTACTTTTATTTTTAGTTTGATATAAAGCTTTTTCAATTTCACCAAATTGTGTTTGTAAATCAGTGGCTTTTTTTACTAAATCTTTGGTGATGTCATTGTCCTTATATTGTTTTGAAAATGCTTTTAACTGAGCATTAATTTTTCTGATTTTCTTTATAGATTTATGAGCTTTGTCTACTGTTTTGTTAATGCTGGTAATAAAATCAAATTGAGATTGCATTTGCGCAGGAGTGGCTTCTGATCTTGGATCACTTACAATAGTAAAAGGTTGTCTGTATACTTCCTTGCCATTTACAGAAAGGCTTACTTTATAATTACCAGGAACAGCTTTTGGACCATTAAGATTTGCCCACCAAAGAATCATGCCTTTTAGTTTTTCTGCTCCTTCTCCTCTCATGTCCCACACGAACATGTTTGCTCCCTTCTCTTCTATATTTAGCTGCTCTTTTTTCTCTTTGGCTTTTGTGCTATAAGATTTGAGAGTATCATTTTTAGCATTAAAATAGGTTAACGAAACAGTGTCTTTTACGGTGTCGTAGTTTTTTAAGTAGAAATAGGTTATAACACCTGCAGGGTGATTTGTTCCTTCTGTTTTAGAATCTTTTATACTTCCTCCACTCATTCGATACGAATCTTTGGGTTTGTATAGGATGTGGTCTTGATTTTTTAAATTATTATTTAATTGATGTAATACAGTTAGATCATCTATGATCCAGAGACTTCTTCCTTGGGTAGCTACAATCAGATTATTGTTTTTAATAATTAAATCGGTTATAGGAACTATAGGTAGATTTAATTGAAACGGTTGCCAATTTGTACCATCATTAAAAGAGATGTACATTCCTGTTTCTGTACCAGCATAAAGAAGTCCCTTTTGCTTAGGGTCTTCACGAAGCACACGAGTAAAATGCTCACTTTTTATTCCATTCGTGATTTTGACCCAAGACTTTCCATAATCCGTAGTTTTATACAGATATGGCGCAAAATCTCCGGATTTGTATTTGGTTCCAGCGATATAACACGTTCCTTCGTTAAAAGTACTAGGCTCTATGCTATTGATCATCATCCATTCGGGCATGCCTTTTGGGGTCACATCATCCCATGATTTGCCTCCGTCCTGACTTAAATGTACTAATCCATCATCACTACCAACCCAAAGCAAGCCTTCTTTTATGGGGCTTTCTGCAGCGGCAAAAATGGTGCAATAATATTCTACAGAGGTATTATCTTGTGTAATGGGACCCCCTGATGATTTCTGTTTGTCTGGATCATTTCTGGTTAGATCCGGGCTAATAACATCCCAGCTTTGCCCTTCATTTTCGCTTACGTGGACATGATTGGAGAAGGTGTATAGTCTATTGGGATTGTGTTTGGAGAATAGTATAGGAAAATTCCATTGAAAGCGATATTTCATATCCTCGGCACCATGCCCCATAGGATTATCAGGCCATACACTAATGGAGCGTACAGTTTCCTTTTTATGATTTACTCTGGTTAGAAAACCATCATAACTTCCACCATATACAATATCATTATCCTTGGGGTCTACTGCAATATGTGCCGACTCTCCTCCCGCAGTACGTTCCCAGTCGTTTTCTGATATAGACCAACCGGTGCTTCTGTGGTTGATTCTTATTGTTGAATTATCTTGTTGTGCTGCGTAGATACGATAAGGAAAACTATTGTCAGTTGTAACTCTATAAAATTGTGATGTAGGCTGATTGTGATATGTGCTCCAGGTTTCGCCTCCATCATATGTTATTTGCGCTCCTCCATCATCACCAATCACCATACGTTTTGGATTCTCAGGGGCAATCCATAGGTCATGATGGTCTCCATGTGGAGCATGGTAACTACTAAAGTTTTTGCCACCATCCTTACTCTTATGATAAGATACATTCACTACATATACAACATCTATATCTTTGGGGTCTGCGTAGATTCTGCTATAATACCATGCTCGTTGCCGCAAACTTCTACTGCTATTTAACTGATTCCATGTTTGACCACCATCATCGCTACGGTATACTCCTCCTTTTTCTTTGTTTTCTACAATAGCCCAAATTCGCTCACTATTTACAGGAGAAACGGTTACCCCAATAATTCCTAAGGTGTCTTTTGCGAATCCCTTATTTTTTGAAATTTCATTCCAGGTGTTTCCGCTATCAGTGCTTTTCCATAGAGCAGAGCCTTCTCCACCAGAGCTTAAACTATAAGGAGTTCTTCTGGCATTCCAAGTTGAAGCGTATAGAATCCTTGGGTTGTTGGGATCCAGAATTAAATCTACGGCTCCCGCATCTTGATTTGCAAATAACACCTTCTTCCATGTCTTCCCTCCATCTGTACTTTTATATACTCCTCTGTCATTAGTAGGTTTGTATATGTTTCCTAATACCGCAGTATATACAATATCAGGGTTTGTTGGGTGTATAGTAATTCTTGGGATATGTCTACTTTTGGAAAGACCTGATTGAATCCATGTTTTGCCGGCATCAACACTTTTCCAGATTCCATAACCAGAGGATACGTTACCTCGTAGGGTTTTTTCTCCACCGCCAACATAAATGACATTAGGGTCACTTTTGGAAATTGCAATAGCACCTATAGATCCTCCAAAAAAGCCATCAGAAATATTTTTCCAGGTACGACCTCCATCTGTAGTTTTCCATATTCCTCCCCCAGTAGTACCTGCATAAAATAAGTTTGGTTTTCCAGAAACTCCAGTTACAGCAGCACTTCGACCACCTCGAAAAGGTCCAATAAGTCTGTACTCTAAGGCATCATAAAGCCCTTGATTATAAGTTTGAGAATGAATAGTGAATATACTTGCAAAAGCAAAAAAGAGAAAAAAAGAAACTCTATTGGATAGTAAGCGCATGTTAGTTGAGATTTAGTTTAAAAGCCTAGTGTTTTTAGAAAGATTATGAAAAAATAGATTTGACGGGATACTAAAATCAGGAATTAAAAATTATTCCAAAAGATTTTCACGTAATTTTAACCTTAGCTTATTTTAAACATGCTTTAAGAAGTGCTATTTTGATTTTGAAGTAAAGATTGTCGTCTGTCTTTAAAAAACTAATGTATAGTGGTGGCTTAGTTAAAACTAGCTTAGGTGTTTTTGGGGATAAGCTTTGTTCTTACTTCTTTATTTAAAAAATACCCAGTAACAATTGTTGCCAATACGTCTGCAATCGGGAAAGAGATCCAAACTCCTATTTCTCCATAAAAATTTGGAAGTATTAAAATCAAGGGGATAAAAAAGAAGCCCTGTCTTGATAATGTGAGTAATAATGCTGGGGTTGCTTTTCCGACAGCTTGAAAATAAGCTGCGCCAATAAGTTGAAGAGCGATAATGGGAGTGGCAGCAAATACCCATCGCATAGGTTCGGCTGTATGTGATAGTACATATTGGTTTAGCGCAAGTTCTTTGGCTGTAAGATTTGGGTTATCACTTAAAAACAATGTTGTTATTTCTGAAGGAAAAATCATTAGACCTATAAATACCAATGTTGCGAGAATAGCTGCATATTTTATCGCAGTGTTAATAGATTCACGAACACGGGGGTATTGTTGGGCGCCATAATTGTATCCTGCAATAGGAACAAATCCTTGGGTAACACCAAATACTGGAAATAAGGCAAACATTAACATTCGCCCGATAATTGCATATACCGCAACCAAACCTTCTTGCCCAAGGCTAAATAAAATATTATTCATCAATAGATAAGTAATACTTACGACGGCTTGTCTTGCTAGTGTTACCCCACCAAGAGAGGCAATTTCTGAAACAATCTCTTTTTGTAATCCAAAATGGCGAAAGCTAATTTTTAGTTCAGAGTTTTTAGAAGTAAAGAACCAAAAAATATATAGAAAACACGCAAGGTAAGACCCGGTAGTTGCCCATGCAGCTCCATGCATTCCCATATCCATTAGATTTATAAAAATATAATCCATCAGTAGGTTACCAACTGTAGGAATAATCATTGCTGTCATAGCAAATTTTGGCTTTCCTTCAGCTCGTATTACTGTATTTCCCATCATTGCAAAACCAAGAATAGGGACACCATACAGTATAATTGTGTAGTAAATTTTGGCGGGCTCAAAGATGTCTCCTTTTCCACCAAATTTTGGAATAATGTCATCTACAAATACTAAGCCTAAGACCACTAATGATACCATGAAAATTAGTGAGAGAGTGATTTGGTTACCGAAGGTATTGAGTGCTTTTTCCTTGTTTTCGGCTCCTAATGCTCTTGAGATGATACTAGACCCTCCAACACCGATAGACATGCCTAGTGCAGCTATAAAAAAAGATACTGGTAGTACTACATTAATAGCTGCTATGGCAATTGACCCAATCCAATTTCCAACAAAAATAGAGTCGATCAGAATATTAAGTGACATTACTAAGATTCCTATAGAAGCTGGGACGGCTTGTTTTATGAGTAGTTTGCCAACCGATTCGGTTCCTAGTGCTTCAGAGGACGTTTTTGCCATTATACTGTTTGGGTTTTGACAGAGACCCATTCATTGACCCAATTAGCTAATACATCTGCCCAATCATCACGGTCGTTAAGGCATGGGATGGTTGTGAATTCCTGTCCACCTACTTCATGAAAGATTTCTTCACCTTCCATTGCAATTTCCTCCAGGGTTTCTAGGCAATCAGATACAAAAGCAGGAGTGACAATAGCCATCTTTTTGATATTGTTTTTCCCCATTCGTTCTATAGTACGATCGGTGTATGGCTGTAACCAAGGGTCAAACCCTAAACGGGATTGAAAAGAGGTAGAATAAGTTCCTTCTTTAAGGTTTAATTTGTTTGCTACCTGTTGCGTAGTGTTATAACATTGATGACGGTAACAAAACTCATGAGCAGGAGAGTTTGTGTTACAACATGATCCGTCAATTTTGCAATGTGATTTGGTAATGTCGCTTTTTCGGATATGTCTTTCAGGTACACCGTGGTAAGAAAACAAAAGATGTTCATAATCTAGTTTTTCGATTTTCTCTGCTATACTTTTGGATAAGACCTCTATATATTCAGGTTTGTTATAAAATGCCGGAATATCGGTAAATGTCATATCTGGAAAATGCCCATCGCGTAACTCTTTAGCAAGAACCAAAATAGTTTCTGTAGTCGCCATTGCGAATTGAGGATA
This sequence comes from Aquimarina sediminis, assembly GCF_002895435.1. Taxonomy (GTDB): domain Bacteria; phylum Bacteroidota; class Bacteroidia; order Flavobacteriales; family Flavobacteriaceae; genus Aquimarina; species Aquimarina sediminis. The sequence goes on along the minus strand of NZ_POYJ01000002.1, from coordinate 137,715 downwards.
AAGAGGAACAATCATAACTTCGGTAACTCCTTTGTCATGTAACTCTTGTAGTCCTTTTTTGATATTCATAGATCCATAACGCATGGCTAAACCAATAGGAATCGAAGTGCGATCCGAAATCTTTTTTTGGAGCCTTTCAGATAAAACAATCAGTGGAGAACCTTCATCCCACCATATTTTTTTATAGGCTTCAGCTGATTTTTTTGGTCGAGTGTTTAATATGATTCCTTTTACAAGTAGTATTCTAGCCCAAAGAGGAACATCAATTACTCTGGGATCCATTAAAAATTCGCCAAGATATTTTTTTACATCTTTTGGGCTTGTACTGTCTGGTGACCCAAGATTGACAAGAAGAACTCCTTTATTCATATTTTTTCTTTTTGCAGGTACAAAAATACAAACAATACCGAGGAATGGTAGTAAAAACAATAAGACTTTTTGATAGTGGTATTATTGAATCAATTGAGGGCTAGTTGTAAATCGCAGGTCGAAATTAAAGATAAATTAAAATAGTTAAATTCTAATAAAGCAATAAGTGGGGTAATTTTATTTTATTATTTTTAGATGATTAAAAAAAGCAAAGATGAAACGTGTAATTATAGATGTTAAAAAAGATAAACTGCCTTTTGTTTTAGAATTGCTGGAGCAGTTTGATTTTGTATCAGTTATAGCAGATACCTCAGATGATAATCAAGGAATGTATGACTCAATTGTATCCTTACAAAAAGGGATAGGAATTCCCAAAGGGGAGTCGTCAGAGTAAATAATGTTAGCTTAAACTCATTACATACTTTTTTGGAGTGGTGCCAAACTTCTTTTTAAATGCGGCAATAAAGTGGCTTGCTGTACTATAGCCGACTTTTAATCCTACTTCGTTTACATTGTGACTGCCTGTGGCGAGTAGTTGTCGTGCAACTTCCATTTTGTAATCAAACAAGAATGTATATACTGGTTCACCATAAATTTGTTTAAAACCATCTTTAAGTTTTTTAAGGGATAACCCTATTTCTTTTGATAGTTCTTGCAGCGTTGGAGGTTCTGACATACGAGAGATTATAATCTCTTTAGCCTTTCTGATTTTCAATACATTTTCTTCATCCACCAGAAATGGGCATTGCTCTACATCGGCATTTTCAGGTCTATTAAAATAGAGGCTTAATAGTTCATAAGACTTTCCTTTAAAATATAATAGTTTTATAGATTTATGCAGGCTATAGTTCATTATTTGGTTTAATACTACTGCCATTGAAGGAGAAATAACAGCATCGGTATAATATTTTTTATCCCGGTTTCCTTCTCCTAGAAAAGGAATATGATCCGCTTCTTTTGAAAATAATGAATGAAATTTCTTTATAGAAATAAGTATAGTAATTAACCATGAATCTTTTTCCATTTCGAGATTAAGAGGTAGATCACGTTGTGGGTTGTAAAGTAGAAGTGAGTTTTCTTCAGATAGATTTATTGAATAACTTCCGTTGTTAAAATTAAATTTGATTGCTCCTTTAATACAGAAATGAAACTGTATGTAGCTACTGTTGATTTGTCTTATAACCTTCTGGTTATCACCTGTTTCATTCTGGAATTTTAAAATGCAAAAGCCGTCTTCGATATTGGTTTCTTCTAAAATACCTGGAGCGTTATTTTTTAATTCGATTTCCATAATTACAAAATTTTATTATTTAGAATTAATCTAAACTGTCGACAGAGGAATCTCTTAAACTCCTACAAAAATAAGGGTTTACAACGGTTTTTTGTGTTAATAATATTCAAAATAACGTTTTTCGATACTAAAAACTCTTCTAGCGTTATTTTTTCTGAACTATCTAAAATATTTTTGTGATGGAATATATAGAAGATACTGCATGGAGCCCCATTTAAGAGCGAAAGGAACGAATTTTTACACTATTGGACTTAGTTATAAGAAGGCTGATGCTGAAGTCAGAGGTCACTTTAGTGTAAATGATGAAGCTAAGGAAGGGATATTACGGCAAGCTAAAAAAGAAGGAATTGAAGCTTTATTGGTAACATCTACATGTAATAGAACCGAATTGCATGGTTTTGCACAACACCCTTTTCAATTAATCAAATTACTTTGTGAACATACACAAGGAACAATTGATGAATTTGAAAAAGTAGCCTATGTGCATAAAAATAATAAAGCAGTATCTCATTTGTTTAGAGTTGGAACAGGTTTAGATAGCCAGATACTAGGAGATTTTGAAATTATAAGTCAGTTGAAGCAAAGCTTTAAAGCTTCAAAAAAAGCAGAAGTTACAAACCCTTTTCTTGAGCGATTGATTAATGCTGTAATCCAGGCTAGTAAACGAATTAAAAACGAAACCGAAATATCCTCTGGAGCAACCTCAGTTAGTTTTGCAGCGGTACAATATATTTTAGCAAGAGTGCCTTATGTTTCTGACAAGAATCTTTTACTATTTGGTACAGGAAAAATCGGAAGAAATACTTGTGAAAACCTAATTAAGCATACCAAGAATGAGCATATTGTACTGATCAATAGAACCAAGGTTAAGGCCGAAAGAATAGCAGGTAAATTTAATCTTGTCGTTAAAGATTATGCTAATATCCAAACTGAGATAAAAAATTCTGACGTCTTAATTGTGGCGACAGGAGCTCAAAAACCAACTATTTCCAAACAGTTGATCCATTCTGATAAACCGCTATTAATCCTTGACTTATCAATACCTCGTAATGTTTCGTTGGATGTAACAGAATTACCGAATGTAACATTGGTGCACTTAGATGATTTATCTAAAATGACGGATAGGACACTACAACGTAGAAAAGAACATATACCACAGGCAGAAGTAATTATAGAAGAAATAAGGGCTGAATTTGGTGATTGGCTTGAGACTAGAAAATTTGCTCCAACAATTAAAGCGCTAAAAAATAAGCTTACCACTTTAAAAGATGCCGAAATCAATTTGCAACGAAAAAAATATGCAGATTTTGATGAAGAACAAGCAGATATTATAAGTAGCCGGATTATTCAGAAGATTACTAACCACTTTGCTAGTCACCTTAAAGATGATAATACTTCGGCAGATGAAAGCATAGAGTTGATTCAAAAAGTTTTTCAATTACAAAATAAATAGTCTTGACAAAAACGATTCGTATTGGCACCAGAGATAGTGAACTAGCGCTTTGGCAAGCTAACACCGTACAAAAACATTTAGAGGATTTGGGATATAAAACCCAATTGGTACCTGTTAAATCGACAGGAGATATCGTCTTGGATAAACCATTATACGAATTAGGTATTACAGGTATTTTTACCAAGACATTGGATATAGCCATGTTAAATGGAGATATTGATATTGCTGTACACTCGATGAAAGATGTACCTACTGCCTTACCAAAAGGAATTGTAGAAGCTGCTATTTTAAAGCGCGCAAATGTAAAAGATATCTTGGTACATAAGGGGTTGGATTTTCTTGATAAAAAAGGGGTTGTTGCGACAGGAAGTCTAAGACGAAAAGCACAATGGTTATGCAAATATCCAACACATACAGTTGTTGATTTGCGTGGAAATGTTAATACACGGATGCAAAAATTAAATGATAGTAACTGGAATGGTGCTGTTTTTGCCGCTGCAGGATTAGAACGTATTAATATAAAACCCGACCAATGTATTGATTTAGATTGGATGATACCTGCGCCAGCGCAAGGAGCAATGCTCGTCGTAGCAAAAGAAAAAGACAATTATTGTCTAGAAGCGCTTTCAGATCTTAATGATAAAGAGTCAGAAATTTGTGTGCATATAGAGCGAGAGTTTCTACGAGAATTAGAAGGAGGTTGTACAGCACCTATTGGAGCATTGGCGAAGATCAAAGAAGATGCAATTTACTTTACCGGTGCTTTGTTCAGCCTTAATGGAAAAATTAAAATTGAGGTGAATAGAGTTGTAAAAATTGAAAATGTAAAAGATTTCGGAAAAACATGTGCAAACGAAGTACTGGATAATGGAGGGCGCGAATTGATGAAAGAAATAAAAACAGAAATCGGATAGATTGAATACTTCACCTACAATACTCTCAACCAAAAAACTTTCTGTAGCTCAAAAAGAGCTATTATCAAATGCCGACATTAAGTATGTAGAGTATGAAGCAATCGAGATTGAATTATTAGAAACTCAAATAGAGAAGGATATCCAAAATGCCATCTTTACAAGCAAAAACGCTTTCAAAGCCATAAAAAACATTAGAACAAACATTTCAAAATGTTTTTGTGTAGGTGAAAACACTAAAAAGCTATTAGAAGAAAATGGTTTAAATATTGTTGAAACTGCCCAAAATGCTTTCGATTTGGCTCAAATCATTATTAAAAAATATAAAAATGAATCGTTTTTGTTTTTTTGTGGGAATTTGAGAAGAAATGAACTACCAGATCTTTTGAACCAAAATAAAATTGATCTAAAAGAGCAAGTAGTATATAAAACACATTTAAAATTAGATAAATTTGATCGTTCGTTTGATGGAATATTGTTTTTTAGCCCGTCAGGGATTCAAAGTTATGTTTCAGAAAACACAATCGAGCCGAGTATTGCATTTTGCATTGGAAATACAACTGCTGCTGAGGCAAGAAAATATGCTGCTACAACTGTTGTTGCAAGCAAACCCTCGGTAGAGGACGTAATAGTTCAGGCGATAGAATATTTTAGGAATAAATAAAAAAAAATATGGCTCAAAGTATAGTTTGTAACGGACTGTCAGTCTAGTCTATAGAGAAGGCTATTTGGAGACAACATATATTTTTGAGAAAATAAAGAAACATTATGGCACAACTAAAAAATGACTTATTTCTTAAGGCACTAAAAGGAGAATCAGTAGAACGTCCACCAGTTTGGATGATGCGTCAGGCAGGGAGATATTTGCCAGAATTTCGTGCTTTGAAAGCAAAGTATGATTTCTTTACTCGTTGTAGAACTCCTGAGTTGGCAGCAGAGATCACAGTACAACCTATTGATATCATTGGACCCGATGCAGCAATCTTGTTTAGTGATATTTTGGTAATTCCTCAGGCAATGAATATAGAAGTAGAGATGAAGGACGGAATAGGTCCTTGGCTACCCAACCCAATTCGTTCTTTGAAGGATGTAGAACAAGTAGTTGTCCCTAATGTATATGAAGAATTAGGATATGTTATGGATGCCATTAAATTAACCAAAGAGCGTTTGGATAATCGCGTTCCTTTAATTGGTTTTGCAGGCTCACCATGGACTATCTTATGTTATGCTGTACAAGGACAAGGATCTAAGAATTTTGATAAAGCTAAAGAATTGTGTTTTACACAACCCGAAGCAGCGCATCAGCTGCTACAAAAAATTACCGATACAACAATTGCCTACCTTAAAGCCAAAGTTGCTACAGGAGTAAATGCCGTTCAGGTATTCGATAGTTGGGGAGGAATGTTGTCTCCAGTAGACTACCAAGAGTTCTCATGGAAATATATCCAACAGATTGTAGATGCTTTAAAAGAAGAAACTGAAGTCATTGTTTTTGGAAAAGGATGTTGGTTTGCATTGCATGAAATGGCACAATCAGGAGCAGCAGCACTTGGAGTAGACTGGACCTGTTCTGCACGTAATGCTCGTTACCTTACAGGAGGCAATATAACGCTGCAAGGAAATTTTGATCCCTCTAGATTATTATCGCCACCATCAGAGATTAAAAAAATGGTTAAGCAAATGATCGATGAATTTGGTAAAGATCGATATATAGCTAATCTGGGGCATGGTATTTTGCCAAATATACCGGTAGAAAACGCTATGGCGTTTGTAGATGCTGTAAAAGAATATAAAGGATAAGATGAATGTATGGAGTTTGGTAAGGCGTTTCAGTTTTAAGCAAATCCTTAGATTGTCTGGAATAATGCTTATGAACCCTTTGCTACTTTATCCAACATTAAAAGCAACAAGACGGAGTATGGCTATTTGTGATTTGCATTATGGAGATGCACATCATAAAAATGGAAAGGCAAATGCATTTAGACATGCACTATGGAATATATTGATTTGTGATACTACTTTTAGAGTAACAAAAAGCAAAAAAAAATCTATAGATTGGGCTAAAAGAATAACCGACTTGCATGAAAAACTTGCTCCAAATAAACCAGTTGCAACAGCAATGGATTTACATAATAATGAGATTGGAAGAAAATATTTTTTAACAACAAATATTATTTCTGAGAACGAAGTAATCTCTTTTCTGAAAGAGGAGACCCGAAAAGCCAAAAAGATATCGGATGTCAAAACAATACTAAATCATAAAAATGATTTGGTATATCTTTTGGAGGAATAATAGCTTGAAATCATAGCCATACATATCTATAAAAATACGATGGACTTAAAAGATAACATAAATTGAAACAAAATTCTTTAAAAAGCTACTTATAAAGAAGTAAATCAAAAAGAGGATGACCTATGTTTAAAAATATAATTAACGGAGTTAAAGCTTATTTTGGAACATTTAAACTTATTTCAAAACTAGGCTTGTGGAAGTATTTTACGATTCCTATTCTTATAAGTATTGTTACAGGATTATCTTTTGTAGCACTAGCCTATTTCTTTTCTGATAATCTAGGGGCAGTTATTGCAAAAATTTGGCCATGGGAGTGGGGATCAGAAACTTTTGCTACTATAAGCACATATATTGGAGGTTTATTGATTCTGGTCATTGGGTTAATCTTGTATAAGCATATTGTTATGGCATTATCGGCACCATTTATGAGTCCGGTTTCTGAAAAAGTAGAAGCGCACCTTCTAGGAGAAACCAACCATGCACATCGCAATACATCGTTTAGTCAGCAATTATCAAGAGGTATTCGTATCAATGTAAGAAATTTGTTTAGGGAATTGCTCTTTATGATTCCACTAATTATCTTAAGCTTTATTCCTGTTATTGGTATTTTGTTTACAATATTGATCTTTTTGATTCAGGCATACTATATAGGTTTTGGTAATATGGATTATACCATGGAAAGGCACTTTAGTTATAAAGAAAGTATTCAATTTGTAAGAAAAAACAGAGGGACTGCAATAGGTAATGGGATTGTGTTTGTATTGATGTTATTTATACCTATCCTTGGTTTTATTATCACACTACCCATATCAGTGGTTGCTGCTTCTACCGAAACTGTAAAAATACTAAAAGAGAAAGGGCTAATAGAATTAAAAAAGCCTTCTAAAGAAGTTTCAAAAATTGACGCATAAATCAGATGCTTAATTTGACAAAGGATTTAGTAGGACCTAAATGATCGATATATAAAAAATGAAAGATAAGTTTTATAAATACATACAAGAACTTCAAGATACCATAACTTCGGGATTAGAGAAGATTGATGGCAAAGCAAAATTCAAGCAAGATCTCTGGAAACGACGAGAAGGTGGAGGAGGAAGAACACGAGTGATTGAAAATGGAGAAGTGTTTGAAAAAGGGGGAGTAAATATTTCTGGAGTTCATGGGGCATTGCCCAAAGCCATGCAAAGTTATTTTAACGTAGGTGAGGTCGATTTTTTTGCATGTGGTTTATCCTTGGTATTACATCCTAAAAACCCAATGGTACCAACGGTACATGCCAACTGGCGATATTTTGAAATGTACGATAAGAAAGGAACTGTCGTAGATAGTTGGTTTGGTGGAGGTCAGGATTTAACCCCATATTATTTGTTTGATGAGGATGCAAAACATTTTCACCAGATATGTAAAAACTCTTGCGATAAACATAATTCAGAGTTTTATAGTGTTTATAAAAAGAAATGTGATGAGTATTTCTACAATACCCACCGGGAAGAAGGTCGTGGAGTAGGAGGCTTGTTTTTTGATTATTGCAAAGCAACTGAAAGTATGTCTATGCAAAACTGGTATGACTTTGTAACAGAGGTAGGAGACAGTTTTTTGGAAGCATATGTGCCAATTGTTGAAAAAAGAAAAAACTTGAGTTATTCACAAGAACAAAGAAACTGGCAAGAGATCAGGCGAGGGCGCTACGTAGAGTTTAATCTGGTACATGATAAAGGAACGCTGTTCGGGTTAAAAACTAACGGAAGAATAGAGAGTATCTTAATGAGTTTGCCTCCACATGTGCAATGGCAATATGATTATCATCCAGAAGAAAATAGTGAGGAGTCACGATTGATAGAAGTCCTAAAAAATCCTATAGCCTGGGTATAATCAAAATTGAATCAAAATTATGTTGAGAAGAATTAAAAGAATAAGTCTTATAATAAATTATAAGACTTTTGTTATTACCTTTTTGTCTTTAGTATCTAGTTATGCATGCAGGTATTTCGATTTTACGGCTAACTTTCCTTTAACACTAATTGCTACTGCGATTATTTTTCCTATTGTTTTTTCTATAGGTGGTGCATACAAACGTAGAGAGGTTGCATTAGATGAATACGGAAGTATAAAAGCGCATGGAAGGGCGTTGTTTTATGCTACAACCCATTGGTTAGAAAACCCACCTTTGATACTCAAAGAAGAGCTAAAAACCCATCTGGAAAGCTTAATGAATGCTTGTAAGCATATGTTTACCAAGCCTGTAGGTGAACTTGAGAAATATGAAAAAGAGGTGTATCAAAGCTTTTCAGAGTTGTCTTCGTTTATAAAAAAAATGAGAAGTCATGGATTGCCGTCGGGTGAAGCCTCTCGTTCCAATCAGTTTTTAAGTAAAATGATGATTTCTTTTGAAAAAATTAAACACATCTATCAATACCGTACTCCCAGAACATTAAGAACATACAGTGATATCTTTATCATTCTTCTTCCAATATTATATGGTCCTTACTTTGCATATAAGGCAAATGAGTATGCCGTGGGACTAGAGTTTGCTATGCCTATTTTGTATAGTGTAATTTTAGTTGCTTTGGATAATATTCAATCTCATTTAGAGAATCCATTTGATCAGCAGGGAGAAGATGATGTTAATTTTAACGTAGAGAAATTTATATCTAATTTAGAATAAAAGCATCTTAAAACGACGATCTCTATAAAAAAATAGTGGTATGATTCCTACTAAAAACAATAGTTCGTCCAGTTGAAATACACAAAAATCGGATAAAGTGGTGATGTTTCATTTTTTTTTATTAACTTGCAAGACAATCATTTAGGGCTTAATCTATTTAATGTTATATAATTTAACACAAATGTCCTATGAAAAAAATTCTACTATTGTCTGTCGCAATTCTTATTATTGGATGCGATTTTTTACCTAAAGAATCTAGATTTTCTAAGTATTCTAAAAACACAATCGAATTTAGGAATAATACTATCGTTCTTACAACGGGTTATGCTAAAATAGCTCCAGAAGAATTTAAGAGTAGATTGGATTCGTTAGAAGGCAAACCAAAATTTAAAACGGTTGCTTTACAGGAATTAAAAAAAATAGAAGATAAAAAAGTTGATTTCGAATTATTTGTAGATGAAAATAATGTTGAAAATTATGTATTTATCTACACTTGTGATTTTTACCAATTTGATGAGCATAGAGCAGCGAGAGTTGTAGCTGCGTTAAATAATCAATTACAGGATGAGTCTAACACCCAAGATGTGAAGTATAAAAGAATTCATGGTCGATTTTTCTTTACACCAACTTCAAAAGTGGTGAAACTAAAATATTTGAAAGCGTATAAAAAGCAGAAGAAATTTCAAACAGAATACATCGTTGCTTCAAAATCTGGAGGTATTGGATTGTTGATTAGCAACCTTGAAGATGTTGATTTCGAAAGCTCTATTAAACGTTTAGCCGTAAAATAACAATTAAAAGTACCAATATACTTCTTATCTTAGTTCTTTAGATATCATTTTTACAGATATGATACAGAGAACTAAGATTTTTTTGTTTGTAGTTTTTCTTGCAAGTTGTACTCGTAATGTAGAGACTACAACAAATAATATTAACAAAATATTCGATTCTAAAGATTTTACTTTTGAGTTTTATCGTTTTAATGGAGGTAATCAGTCTCTTAGTTTTAGAAACGATTATCTCGTATATAAAAGTGATAAACCAACATATCGAAGAGAAATAAGTTATGATGAGGTGCTTTTGATTAATGCTTATATTCAAAAGATTTTTAACGCACATTCTACAACATTAGATCCAGAAAAAACTTCATTCTACGTTTTAAAAAACACAGCCTATAAACTTATAATAGTACCTGACCTTGAAGATTTTTATTTTGATGCACTACTTAAAACATTAAAGCTGTATGACTTAAAGTAATAGGAATATTACTTAAAAAACAAAGAAAACGAAGTCTCTTGGTTAGGAACAGAATGAACGGTTAGTCGTCCTCCATGCAAGTGCATAATCTGTTTAGAAAGACTTAAACCAATCCCCGTACCATCTTTTTTTGTTGTGTAAAAAGGAACAAATATATGGCTCATAACTTCTGGTTGGATTCCAGGGCCATTGTCTTTGACACTAATGTACTTTTCTCCTTCTGGGGTGATCCCGGTAATAAACATTAAGGTAGCATTTTTGGTTTCTTTTACTGCCTGAATTGCATTTTTACATAGATTTACCAGTATTTGGGTAATTTGTTTCTCATCTGCATAGATTTCTAGATCCTCATAGTTTTTATAAGTGTCTAGAGCAATAGTGTTAAAATCAATCTCCTGACTCATTAGTACTCTTACTTTTTCGAGTAATTGATCTACATTAATAATTTTTTTATCAGGAGAAGGTACACTTAGAAAACTTCGGTAGGATTGCACAAAACTCATTAAGTCATTCCCTTGATTTTTAATAACCTCTAATCCTTTTGCTGTATTTCGGATCTTACTTTCATCGACTTGTTCTGTAGATATAATACCGTTATCATCTTTGTAATACCTTAGAATAGACTCTGAAATTGAAGTAATAGGAGTAACAGAGTTCATAATTTCATGTGTTAAAACCCGAATAAGCTTTATCCACGAGTCAGTTTCTTTTTTGTCTAACTCATTATGAATATCCTGAATGGTTATTAATCTTAGGACTTCATCATTTAATAGTATTTCTGTTGATTTTATTGTAAGTTGAATGGTTTCTCTCTCATTGGTAATCTGAAAAAGTTTTCGCTCAAAAGGATTAATAGTATTGAACAATTCATAAAGCTTTTTATCTACCTGAGCCAGTTGTTTTATATGATTTAAGGGAGAATGGTTGAGTAGTTTTTCGACTTTTGGGTTGGCAAAAAGAATATGCCCTTTTTCGTTATAGGTTAAAATTCCAATTTCTGCCCGTTTCAGTATTTCTTGGTAATATTGCTCTTGGGTTTGGTTTTTTAGATGTATTTTTTGAATTATATCATTAAGAGTATTTAGGCTTTGATTTAGCTCATTAAATGACTTAGATTCTCCCTTTTCTGGAAATCTAAGTGTAAAATCTTCATTTTTGATTGAATTAAAAAAATAAGAAACCTTTCTATTATTATGATTTAGATATTTGATTAAAAACAAGACTTGTAGTAAAAAAAAGAATAAGATAAGGGAGGATAAAAAATATTGGTCTTTATAAAAAACAAATGATAAAACCAGAGCTGTTACAGAGAGAATAATTACTCTAAAAATTAAATGGATATAGAAATTTCTACTTAGCATTAGTTCTCTAGTTTTTTGATTTTGTTATAAAGTGTTTGCCTCGAAATTCCCAGTTGATTGGCAGCTGCACTGTAGTTTCCTTCATGTTTGTCTAGCGCTTTTGCAATCATAAGTTTTTCCATCTCATTAAGGGTTTCGGGACCTTTGTCCAAAGAGATTCCAGAACCTGAATTGAGTAAAAAATCTGATGGTTTTAAAACAGTTCCTTCGCATAAAATCACAGCCCTTTCAATAGTGTGTTGTAGTTCTCTTACGTTACCAGGCCAGTGATATCCCATTAATTTTTCTTCACCAGTATTGTTTATTCTAAGAGAAGGTTTTCCATATTTTTGGCAGAATTTCTTTAAATAAAAATCCGCTAATATTAGGATATCGTTACCTCTTTCCCTTAAAGGAGGAACTTCTATATGAATTGTATTAATTCGATATAATAAATCTTCTCTAAAAATACCCTCTTCTACCATTTGATTGAGATTACAGTTTGTAGCACAGATTAAACGTATATTTACAGGGATCGGTTTATTGGACCCTACTCTTACGACTGTTCTGTTTTGTATTGCAGATAATAGTTTGGCTTGTGTTTGTAGAGATAGATTTCCTATTTCATCAAGAAATAAAGAACCGCTATTAGCTGCTTCAAATTTTCCGGCGCGATCTTCTTTGGCATCAGTAAAAGCTCCTTTGGTATGACCAAAAAGCTCACTTTCAAATAGAGTTTCTGATATTGATCCCATATCTACACCAATAAAGACTTCGTTTTTACGTGGCGACATTCTATGCAATTCGCGGGCAATTAATTCTTTTCCCGTTCCGTTTTCACCAGTGATTAAAACATTTACGTCTGTTTTGGCTACTTTACGAACAAGGTTTAACACAGCAGTCAGTGCTTTAGAGTTTCCGATAATATAATTACTATCTTGATTGATGACCTGTTTTAGGTGACTTTCTTTTTGTTTTAATTCTTGTACCTCTTTGAGGGATTTACGTAACAAATATGCTGACTTTATTGTAGCTAATAGTTTCTCATTATTCCATGGTTTTAATATAAAATCTGTAGCACCTTCTTTCAAAGCCTTTACCGCGAGATCAACAGCACCATAGGCTGTCATCATAATCACAGACGTGTGAGGAGCCTTTTTCTTTATTTCTCTTAGCCAAAATAATCCTTCATTTCCGGTATTTACACCAGCCGAAAAATTCATATCTAATAATACAATATCAAAACTATCTAAATCCTGAAGAGAAGAAATTTGGTTGGGATTAGAAATTGTTTTTACCTCTTTGAATTCAAATTGTAATAAAATTTCAAGAGCACTTAATAGGCTTTTGTTATCGTCAACAACTAAGACTTTTCCATTCTGCATGGTATTACTTTTAGATTAACATAGTAAAGCTACAAATTTGAAACAGCACATTTGGGGAAGTGTAAAAATATTTGACACTATTTGTATAATAATTTTACAATTATAGAAGCTATTAAAGATTAATTAGTCATAATTACCTGTTTATCAGGTGTTTGTGATTTTGGCATGACATTAGGTTAAGGTATGGTGTCAATAAAACATCAGAGTGCTAATAAAACGATAAAATAGTTGTAGTAAAACTTCATAAAGTAATAAAAATGAATATTGAAAAATTACATCTGACCATTAAAACAATAATTATAAACGGATGAGTTATAAAAACAAAATCATATTTTTTCTCTTGATTTTAATATCAAATATCATGTATTGTCAAAAATCATGGTCACTAGATGATTGTATTGCCTACGCAGTAGAGCATAATTTACAACTCAAAGATTTTAAATATAATCAAGAAGCAGATAAAGAGACACATCAACAATCAGTCAGAAGTTTGTTACCAAACATTAGTGCTTTTTCGGACTATAGTATTCGATATGGTCGATCAGTAGATCCTAATAACAATAATATTGTTAATACCGATTTTTTCTCAAATAACTACGGTGTAGATGCAACAATAGATTTGTTCAGAGGTTTTCAAAAAGTAAATACCATAAAAGCTTCAAAGTTTTTGCATAAGGCTACCACTGAGGAAGTTCTTCATCAAAAGTATATGTTGGCATTTAGGGTATTATCTGCTTTTTATGACATCCAGTTTATGGAAGGGCTTCTAGTTATTTCTAAAGAACAAGAAGAAGTGTCAGATAATAATTACAATTTGGTAAAAAGACAAGTAGAGCTTGGTCAAAAAGCTAAGGCAGATTTATATGAAGCAGAATCTGCTTTACTAGCAGATAACTTATTGGTAACCCAAAACAAAAATAACGTAGCTGCAGCAAAACTAAAACTTATACAAGAGATGAATTTAGTAGATGCGACTACAATTTCTATCATATCTACTTCTATAGAAACTGATGAAAACCAAGAAGCTTCTAGAAAAAATAAAGATTCTATTTTTAATAATGCCAAAGCTTTTGTGCCGATAATCAAAGCTCAAGAGCTTAGAGCATGGGCTGCCAAAAAAGAATTAGCCGCAACAAGAGGGGGCTTGTACCCCTCTTTATCCTTCTTTGCTGGATATAGAACAGGGTATTATGAAACCAATATGGATCAGACAACAGGAGAGGTTATCCCTTTTAATACCCAAATAAAAGATAATGCATCACATTTTGTAGGTCTATCCCTTAGAATACCTATCAGTAATGGATGGTCAAATCGTTCAAGAGTGAAGCAACAAAAAGTTGTAGTGATGAGGGCAGAGAATAATTTTGATATTCAAAAACAAGAAATGTATCAACTCATACAGCAACTTGTGCAGGAAGGAGATGCGTTAAGAACAGAATATCAACAAAGCTCGCAAAAAAGAAAAGCCCAGCAATTAAGTTTTGAAATAGCGCAAAAAAGATATCAGAAAGGATTAATAAGCGCTATAGAACTTAACCAAGCTAAAAACCTTTTGGCAAATTCACAAAATGAAAATTTGCAAGTAGAATTGCGATTAAAAGTAAATGAAAGTACATTAGATTTCTATAACGGATTACCAGTTTTTAACATTAATAGAACACAATAAAAATGGATATAAAAATTGAAAAGAAAAAAGGATTAAAAGCTAAACACTACGGATATATAGCGATAGGTATAGCGCTCCTTTTTGTGAGTTGGAAAATGGTATTTGGGAATTCAGGCTCTACTTTTAGAACCGAAAAAGAAAAATTATCAATTACAGAAATTTCCTTTGGAAAATTTGATGATTATATTACCATTAATGGTGCCGTAGCTCCAATAAGTACTATTTATATGGATGCTTATGAAGGAGGAAGAGTAACAGAAAAACTGATTGAAGAGGGAGCAACAGTAAAAAAAGGAGATATTATATTAACTTTAGAAAATAGAGGGCTTTATGAGCAGATACTTGCCAGTGAGAATAATCTAGCTTTGAAACAAAATGATTTACGATCTACCAAACTAACATTTGACTCTAGGCAGGTTAATGGCAAAAAAGATCTTGTAAATGCATATTATGACTTACAAAAGTTTAAGAGAAATTATGAGCAGAATAAAGCATTGTACGAAGATGAATTGATATCCAAAGAAGAGTATTTAACATCAAAAGAAAGTTACGAGCTTTCACAAAAACAATACGATATCATTAAACTGCAGACAGAACAAGATAATGTGATGCGTAATACGTCATTAAGTGAATTAGATGGTGATTTAGCTAGAATGAAAAAAACATTGTCCATGGTATATGAACGGATTGATCACTTAAATGTGCGTGCACCGGCCGATGGGCAATTAGGATTTCTTGATGCAGAAATTGGTCAAAATATCAAACAAGGAGAGCGTATTGGACAGATAAATGTACTAACAGATTATAAGATTGAAGCGACTATAGATGAACATTATGTAGATAGAGTAAAAAGAGACCTGACTGCAATTTTAGAGCGTAACGGAAAAGAATACCAACTTAGACTTCGTAAGGTTTATCCCGAGGTAAGAAATGGAAAGTTTAAAGTAGACCTTGTCTTTGAAGATCAAAAACCAGAAACGATACGAACAGGGCAAAGTTATAATATAAAACTACAGCTCGGAGCCTCGAATGATGCACTATTACTACCTAGGGGAAGCTTTTTTCAAAGTACAGGAGGGCAGTGGATTTTTGTAGTTGATGCCTCTGGAGAAGTAGCATGGAAAAGACCTATACGAATAGGAAAACAGAATTCAAGATATTATGAATTATTAGAAGGATTAGAAGTAGGAGAAAAAGTAATTACTTCGAACTATGATAGTTTTGGAGATGCCGAAAAAATAATATTAAAATAAAAAGTGTTTAAAATAAACAATCAAAAAATGATACAGATAGAAAATCTAAAAAAGAGCTTTAAAACTGAAGAAGTAGAAACTCTGGCGTTAAATAATGTGAATTTAAAAGTAGAAGAAGGAGAATTTGTAGCCATTATGGGACCATCTGGTTGTGGGAAATCAACATTACTTAACATTATTGGAATGCTAGATAATCCCAATGAAGGTTACTATCATTTTGATGGACAAGAAGTAGGTGGTTTGAAAGAAAATCAACGTACCAAAATTAGAAAAGGTAACCTTGGATTTGTATTTCAGAGTTTCAATCTTATCGATGAGCTTACTGTGTTTGAAAATGTAGAGCTACCATTGATTTATCTAAACATGAAAAAAAGCGAACGTGAACAAAAAGTACGAGCTGTACTAGAACGAATGAAAATTGCACATCGCGAAAAACATTTTCCGCAGCAATTGTCAGGAGGACAGCAACAGCGTGTGGCTATAGCAAGAGCAGTAGTAACAAATGCCAAGCTAATTCTTGCCGATGAGCCAACTGGAAATCTAGATTCTAAAAATGGAATAGAAGTAATGAATCTACTTACAGAACTGAATCAAGAAGGAACTACCATTGTAATGGTAACACACTCAGATAGAGACTCTCACTATGCGCATAGAGTCATTAATCTGTTTGATGGTCAGATTGTAACCGAAAGCCAAAATAAACCTTTTGAAATAGGGGTGTAAACCTTTTGCTGCACATAACCAAAGACTTAAAACCTAGAATTCCAGCAAAATTTTTACACTTAAAAACAAACAATTATGTTTAAAAATCACTTAAAAATAGCTTGGAGGAGTCTTAAAAAACAACCTTTCTTTACTTTTTTGAACACCTTTGGACTTGCCGTAGGTATGGCTGGAGGACTACTTATTTCTTTATTCATTTATGATGAATTGAGTTTTGATAATATGTTTACAGATGCAGATCGTATTTATCGTATAGATGTAGAAAATAAAAATGGAGGAGAAATCAATAGGTATGCCTCCGTGGCGCCCTTGTTAGGACCAACTTTACATCGAGATTATTCTCAGATTGAAATGGTTACAAGATTTAGGAATTCAAATAGTAAACTGATTCGTAGAAATGATGTACAACAAAATGTAAAAGAAGATCACGTAATAGGTGTTGACACTACATTTTTTGACATGTTTGGGCTAGAGTTATTGGTAGGAGATACACAAACAGCCTTAAAAGATGCCAATACTTTGATTTTGACCAAAACTGCGGCAGAAAAACATTTTGGATTAAATGATGCTTTAGGACAACACCTTTTGGTAGATAATGAAGAGGTTTATACGGTAACAGGAGTTATAGAGGATATGCCAAAGAATTCTTTTTTAAGAAATCACACCGTTTTTATATCCATGGCTAGTTTTGATGATGCAGAAAGTATTAGGTGGAGTAATTGGAATTTCCCAACGTTTATTAAGTTAATCCCAAATGCCAATATAGAATCACTACAGACTCCTTTGAGTACGATTTATGAAACCTATATGATTCCTTGGATTCAGACTTTTAATCCGGGGTATACTATTGAAGACTTTAGAGAAAGGCGTAAAACCACAGGTAATTATATGAAATGGAGTACTATAGCATTGCCTGATATCCATTTGTATTCTAATGATATAGAAGATGAGTTAAGCCCAAATAGTGATATACAAAATGTTTATATTTTGTCTTTTATAGGAATCTTTCTTATTCTGTTGGCCTGTGTTAATTTTATGAATTTATCGACGGCTCATTCCTTAAAAAGAGCAAAAGAAGTAGGTATTCGCAAAACCCTTGGCTCGGATAGATTAGGTCTGATTAGACAATTCCTAACCGAAGCTGGCTTAGTCTCTTTTGTTTCTTTGCTATTGGCAATAGTCATAGGGGTAGTCTTTTTGCCTTTTTTTAATGAGCTTTCTGGAAAAGCAATCTCTATCCCATTTGGTAGCCCATTTTTCTGGCTAGTATTGATTTTTGCAACAATACTGTTAGGATTGTTTTCGGGGTCATATCCAGCTTTTTTCTTATCTAGATTTATGCCTGTTAAGGTACTTAAGGGTGGTGGAGAAAGTAGTGTTGGAGGTGGTAAAATCAGAAATTCTCTTGTTGTATTTCAATTTGCTATCTCTGTGTTTTTAATCATAAGCACTTTAGTAGTATTCCAACAATTAGAGTTTATTCAAAATAAAGATCTTGGTTTTCAGAAGGACCAAGTATTGATATTAGAAGATACCGATGCTGCGGGGAATCAACTTATGGCCTTTAAGCAAGAGGTAAAACAACTAGGGCAGGTTAAGCAGGCATCGCTAAGTAGCTTTTTGCCCACACCATCAGCCCGAAGTACAATTACATTTTTTGCAGAAGGAGATTCACTAAGTAATGGAAAAATATTTGGCAAATGGAAGGTTGATCACGATTATGTATCGACTTTAGATATGGAAATTATTGCAGGGAGAGATTTTGATAGACAGTTTACTACAGATTCTACAGCCATTATTTTAAATGAATCTGCAGTTGCCATGTTTGATATAGAACCCAATCAAGCTATTGGCATGAGAATAACCAATGATTTTGCCCCTCGTGATAAAGGAAATATGACATTTTTTACAGTCATAGGAGTGATTAAGAATTTTCATTTTGAATCATTAAGAAATAACATTAATGCTATGAGCCTTTCATTAGGAAGTAATTCTAATAGAATGGTAGTAAAACTTAATGCAGGTGATTTTTCCAAAACTATATCAAGTATTGAAGATATATGGAATGCAATAGCACCAGGTCAGCCTTTTAACTATTACTTTATGGATGACTCTTTTAATGAAACCTATAAAGCTGAGCAGCGATTAGGACGTATTTTTATTACGTTTACCATTCTTTCTATTTTAATTGCATGTCTTGGATTATTTGGGTTGGCAGCATTCAATGCAGAAAAACGCACCAAAGAAATAGGTGTTAGAAAAGTACTAGGAGCCAGTATAAATCAAATCACATATAAGCTTACAATAGATTTTCTCAAGCTGGTAGGGGTCGCCATATTAATTTCGATGCCCTTAGGTTGGTATGCTATGAATAGGTGGCTCGAAGATTTTTCGTATCGAATAGAAATTGGATGGCAAGTATTTGCTTTAGCAGCATTTTTAGCAATTATAATTTCAATTGTAACAGTGAGTTATCAAAGTATTAAAGCGGCCGTAGTGAATCCAATCAAAAGTTTAAGGACGGAATAAATCATCAATCATCATCAAAAAACAAGAATTATGTTTACAAATCATTTAAAAATAGCTTGGCGAAGCATTTTAAAAGATAAAATGTTTACAAGCATAAAAATCGGTGGATTTGCAATTGGTATTATGGCATGTTTGCTAATAACATTATTCATATTGGATGAATTAAGTTATGACAAACACTATAAGGATGCAGATAACATATATCGGATTGGTAGACAAGGTGTTTTGAATGGAGAGGATTTTGGAGGAATACACATGCCTGCTCCTTTTGCAGCTACGCTAAAAGCCCAAATACCTGAGGTAGAAAAATCAGGAAGAATATTGGTTAGTGAATTGCATGGTAGTGGAGGAAAGGAAATAAGACCTTCTGGAAGTATACAAAATAACTACGAGCAAGGTTTTGCATATATAGATCCCGAAATGCTAGAAATTCTTGATTTCACTATGCTAAGTGGCGATATTAAAAATGCACTTTCTACACCAAATTCTATCGTAATTACAAAGAAAAAAGCAGCTAAGTACTTTCCTGATGAAGAAGCTGTTGGAAAAACATTAATCTTTGATGATAATACCGAGAAACCATACTATATAGGTGGTGTTATAGATGATTTACCAAAAAATTCTCATTTTCAATTCGAGTTTTTAATAACCCTTAAGGATAAAGAATTCTTTTATGGTGATCAAACCTCATGGACAAACCATAATTATCATACCTATGTACTATTTCGTCCTAATACGAATATGAACGAGATTGAAGCAAAACTTTTAGATATAAAAAAAACATTCTATGTCCCGGCTTTTAAAAATCGAAGTGCAGAATATATGGAGGTGATGAGTACCATCAAATTTGGAATGCAAAACATTCAGGATATACATTTAAGAAATGAAGTATTTGAGGACGGTCTTAATCATGGGGATATTAGATTTATTTGGCTTTTTGGCGCTATTGCAGGGTTTATTCTTCTATTGGCATGTATAAACTTTATTAACCTTTCTACTGCTAAATCTGCAAATCGAGCCAAAGAGGTGGGCTTGAGAAAAACAGTGGGGGCATTTAGGAAAAATCTAATCATGCAGTTTTTGATAGAATCTGTTTTGTTTAGTATTATTTCTTTTGTAGTTGGGATTATATTAGCATGGGTTCTACTGCCTTATTTTAACGAGATTGCTTCAAAAGATTTATTGCTACCCTGGGGGAAAACATGGTTTTTACCAACACTACTATTTTCTTCATTGTTAATAGGAGTTATAGCCGGTCTTTATCCTTCATTTTACCTTTCAACTTTTAAGCCAATTGACGTATTAAAAGGAAGTCTAAGTATTGGTAGCAAAAGTGGAAGATTACGTAGTACTTTAGTCGTATTTCAGTTTACTACCTCGGTTGTTCTTATTATTGGAACACTTATTATCGGGGAACAAATGGATTACATTCAAAATAAAAAACTAGGCTATGATAAAGAACAAGTAGTTACCATAGAAGGAACAAATACACTAGACAGTAAACTGGAAACTTTTAAGAGAGAACTCAACGCGCTTACAGAGGTTAATGCTGTTACCGCAAGTTCTTACCTTCCAATTACAGGAACCACACGCAATAATAATTATTTTAGAATAGAAAACGGAAATGCAAAGAATGAAGGTGCAGGAGGACAAATTTGGCGAGTGGATCATGAATATATCAAAACATTGGGTATTACTATAAAAGAGGGAAGAAATTTTGCTATAGGAAAGGCTTCAGATAGTACAGATGCGATCATAATTAATGAAGCCATGGTTAAGCAATTGGGATTGAAAAATCCTATAGGTAAAAAGATAAGTAA
This sequence comes from Aquimarina sediminis, assembly GCF_002895435.1. Lineage (GTDB taxonomy): Bacteria > Bacteroidota > Bacteroidia > Flavobacteriales > Flavobacteriaceae > Aquimarina > Aquimarina sediminis. The sequence continues at coordinate 116,760 of NZ_POYJ01000002.1, read as the reverse complement.
TGGTCATTCATATACAATTATTGGAGTTGTTGGGGATTTTCATTTTTCTACCTTAAAAGATAAAATCGAACCATTATCACTTGTTATAGGGCAAGAAAATAAAATGATCGCATTAAGAGTAGATACTGCAAATATGGATGCACTATTAAACGATGTGACTACTATCTGGAATAAATTCTCTCCTAATCAAACGATTCGCTATAGTTTTTTGGATCAAAAATTTGCCAAAATGCACGAAGATGTAAAGCGTATGGGAGCTATTTTTAACAGCTTTTCCCTTTTTGCGATTCTTGTAGCATGTCTGGGGCTCTTTGCCTTATCAGCTTTTATGATTGAGCAAAGAAATAAGGAAATAAGTATTCGTATGGTATTAGGAGCATCTTTTCAAAATATATATCAACTATTAAGTTTTGATTTTTTGAAACTGATACTCATTTCAATAAGTATTGCTGTGCCTATAGGGTGGTATGTAATGAATAGGTGGCTCGAAGATTTTGAATATAGTATTGACATTGGGTGGGAAGTTTTTGCATACTCCGGAATACTGGCAATAGTAGTTGCTATACTAACGATAAGCTATCAATCAATTGGGGCAGCGTTTATTAATCCCTTAAAAAGCTTAAGAGCTGAATAATCATCATCAATCAAGAAATGAACAATTATGTTAAAAAATTATATAAAAATAGCCTGGCGAAATCTATTAAAAAATAAAGGATATTCTGCTATCAATATTGGAGGGTTGGCCATAGGTATGGCTTGTTTTCTAATGATTGTAATGTTTATAAGAGATGAACTTTCATATGATAGATATCACGAAAAAGGAAATAGAATTTATCGGGTGATACATCATTACGATTCACAGAATTCTGGTGTTAACCAAGTTTGGGGAAACGCTCCAGTAGGTACAGCATTACAATCTGATTTTTCTGAAATATTAGAAACCGTTCAGTTTTCTGGTAGATCTGATATCTTGTTAAAATACAAGGATAAAGTTTTTCAGGAAGACAATTGCTTTTTTGTAGATAAGAATGTTTTTGAAGTATTTAGTTGGTCATTAATTTCAGGAAATCCAAAAACAGCTTTAGAAGCACCTTATTCTATTGTGCTTACAGAAAGTACTGCTAAAAAGTATTTTGGAGATGAAGATCCGATGGGACAAACAATTGATGGTGGAAGAACAGGAGGAAGAGCAGCAGAAGGGGTATATACTGTTACAGGAGTTGTAAAAGATATACCCATGAATTCTCATTTTACTTTTGATGTGTTAATGTCCATGAGCTCCTTTCGTCAGACAAGACCACAAATTTTTGATTCTTGGGGTTATGTAGATTTTTATACCTATGTTTTAACACCTGAGAATTTTGATGTTGGGCATTTTCAATCTAAAATACCAGATTTTCTAGAAAAGAACGTAGATCAAGAAGGAGAAGAATATTATTATAATATCACTTTTGAACCCTTACTCGAAGCTTATTTGTATTCTGAGTCTGGAAGACAACCAGGTGTCACAGGTAGTCTTTCCAATATCTATATTTTTGCAATTATAGGATTCTTTATTCTTGTTATTGCGTGTATTAACTTTACTAATTTAGCTACTACTCGGTCGTTAGAAAGAGCAAAAGAAGTAGGTATTAGGAAAGTAATTGGAGCCGAAAAGAAAGGGTTGATTTACCAATTTTTGGGAGAGGCAATGGTGATGGTGTCCCTATCAGCCATCATAGGAATAATTATAGTGATGCTTTGTCTTCCTTGGATGCAAGAATTTACTGGGAAAAACTTTGTTTCAGCAGACATTTTTAATGGATTAATTCTACCACTATATAGTATAACGATGCTGTTTACAGGGCTGTTATCGGGTAGTTACCCAGCATTGATCCTGTCTGGTTTTAGACCTGTTAGTGTACTTAAAGGAGTTTTTAGAACTTCACCACAGGGTGCAAACTTAAGAAAAGGACTGGTGATTTTTCAGTTTAGCTTATCTATCGCTCTTATAGCTAGTACTGCAATTGTTTATTTTCAGTTAGGGTATTTGCTAAATAAGAATTTGGGGTTTGACCAGGAGAAAATGTTGGTTCTAGATTTTAACTATGATGATCAGGTTCTAGGAAATCTAGATGTGATTAAAAATGCATTTTTAACTCATACAGATGTAAAATCTATTTCAGCTTCGCGTAGTATTCCAGGAGGATATTTTCCTGGAGCAGGTACAGAAATTGAATCTCAAGATGGTAGTATGAACATGAAGACCCCAGCGCTTTTTGAGGTAGATGTAGATTTTATTCCCCACTTTAATATAGAAATGGTTGCCGGAAGACCATATTCAAGAGATTTTCCTACAGATACTTCTTCGTCTATGGTGATCAATGAAGCAGCAGTAAAACTATTTGGTTATGCCAGTCCTAAAAATATTATAGGGAAACGATTTTCTCAATGGGGTAAAGAAGGAAAGGTGATTGGAGTGGTAAAAGATTTTAATTTTCGATCCTTGCATCAAAAAGTAGAACCCTTGGCGTTACGATTAGAGCCCTTAAGTAGCAGATATATTACATTAAAGGTTCAATCAAAAGATTTGCAAGCTACCATTGATAAGATCAGTCGTATTTGGTCGTCTATAGTGCCACATCGACCTTTTTTGTATAGTTTTTTGGATCAGTCTTTTAATGGGCAATATGAGGCAGATATTAGATTTAAAAAGCTTTTTACTCTATTTTCTTGCCTTGCTATTTTAATTGCCTGTCTGGGCTTATTAGGATTAGCTACTTATAGCGCAGTTCAAAGAACCAAAGAAATAGGAATCAGAAAAGTATTAGGAGCAGAGGTCTCTAGTATTATAAGGCTTTTGTCAAAAGATTTTATCAAACTTGTTTTAATTGCTATTGTGATTGCCACTCCTTTTTCGTGGTATGCTATGAATAGGTGGCTTGAAGCCTATGCATATCAAGTAGAAGTAAATTGGTGGGTATTTGTTGTATCTGGTCTTATTGCTTTAATAATTGCAGTTTTGACAATTAGTTTTCATGCTTTTAGAGCTGCAAACTCTAATCCGATCAAAAGTTTACGAACAGAATAAAGTAAAAGTTATGATTAGAAACTATATAAAAATAGCCTGGAGAAACTTGTTAAAAAACAAAACGTTCTCTTTTATCAATATTTTTGGCTTATCTGTTGGGTTAGCGACATGTTTGTTACTAACACTATATATAATGGACGAAACGAGCTATGATAGCCATCATAAAGATGCAGATAGGGTTTATAGAATTGTAATGGAGTCGGCAGGGGAACAACTAGCGACTTCTTCGGCACCAATGGCAGAGACTCTTAAAAATGAGTTTCCAGAAATAGCAATGACAACAAGACTCTTAAAATTTCCTAATGTTGATAAATATTTACTTAAGAACAACCAAAAGAATACCAAGTTCTATGAGACTAATGGGTATTATGTGGATTCTACCTTTTTTAAAATACTGACTTATGATTTTAAATACGGAGATGCTTCAGCTTTGAACGGTCCTAATAAAGTGGTGCTGTCAGAAAAAGTAGCTTATAAACTGTTTGGAGATAAGAACCCTTTAAATGAAATTATTGATATTGAAATTCCTTATGGAACAGCAAAATATACAGTAACAGGAGTGTTTAGGGATAATAAATACAAATCTCATATTGCTGCCAATTTATTGCTCTCTATGAAAAATACTGATATAGGAGAATGGGTAGATGCTCAAGAAGGCTTACTGGGTAATAATCTTTTCCATAGCTATATTAAACTTAAAAAAGGAACCAGCATTGCTAGTGTAGAAGATAAGCTTCCAGAATTTGTGGATAGGCATATCGGAGATCAACTTAGAGAAATTGGTTTTGAGCGGCATTATTTTATGCAACCCTTATCTGATATTTACTTGAAATCAGACATGATGTGGGAGATTTCTGCTAATGGTAGTATGACTTATATATACATATTTAGCGCAATAGCGGCTTTTTTGCTATTGATTGCATGTATTAATTTTATGAATCTATCTACAGCACGTTCCCAAAAAAGAGCTAAAGAGGTAGGAATGAGGAAAGTATTGGGGGCAAAAAAGGAAGTGTTGGTTTTTCAGTTTTTGGGAGAGTCGTTGATCATCTGTCTAATTGCGCTGGCAATTGCACTGATTTTGGTGATCTTATCGTTACCCCTTTTTAATGCAATAACTAATAAAGATCTACTTCTTTTTCACCATCCAGGGATCACAATCTTTATTGCTGGGTTGGCATTATTAACAGGTCTTATATCGGGATTATATCCGGCATTTTACTTGTCATCATTTAAACCTATTACTGTTTTAAAAGGAACTTTGGTAAACTCTATTTCTGCCAAGACTATTCGTAAAGGATTGGTTGTTTTTCAGTTTGCTATATCAGCCTCACTTATATTGGTAGCAGGTGTTATTTGGAAACAAATGGATTATCTGAAAAATAAGGATTTGGGATTTAAAAAAGAACAACAATTACTGATACCCTATAGAAGTTCTACAGCTGCAGAAAACTATATTGCGTTTAAGTCTGAAATCTTAAAAAACCCAAATGTAATTTCTGCTACAGCAGGAGACTCATATCCAGGTCTTGAAGTCACCAGTGACAATTCGTTTTATGGTGAAGGAAAAACAATTGAAGATAATGTATACACCCGCTATGGCATGGTCAAAGATGATTATCTTGAAACGTTGGAGTATGAGCTCTTATCTGGAAGAACATTTTCTAAAAACAGTAATAAAGACTCATTGTCTATTATTCTTAATGAAATGGCAGTCTTGCAATTGGGATATAAAACTGATAATGCTGTTGGTCGCAAGATTTATTATGAGTGGAATAATGAGAAATACGATCTAGAAATTATAGGAGTGATTAAAGACTTTAATTTTAAAAGCTTGCACGAACCGGTTACACCATATGGGTTGCGAAGTCTTGGTCAGAATCAGCCAAATTATTTTATTGCAACATTAAGAGAAGGGGGGGGTAAAAATACAATGGTAGAGATAGAGAAAACATGGAAGTATATTAACCCGGATACTCCGTTTGAGTATTCTTTTCTGGATCAGAATTTTGATAATCACTACAGGGGAGAACAGCAAACTTCTAATGTTATCTTTTGCTTTATGTTTATTGCCATATTTATAGCTTGTATTGGTTTATTTGGATTGGCTTTATTCACTACAGAACAACGTAGAAAAGAAGTAGGTATCCGCAGAGTATTGGGGGCATCTATCATGAGTATTACTACCATGCAATTAAAAGATTTTTTAAAGCTAGTACTCATTGCTATGGTTATTGCTAGTCCGTTGGCTTATTACACGGGTAATCGATGGCTTCAGAATTTTGCCTATCAGGTAGATGTAGGATGGCAACTGTTTGTGTCGGCTGCTTTGGTGGCATTGTTTATTGCCTTTGTTACTGTAGGTTTTCAGGTCATTAAAGCTGCAATAGCAAATCCTGTAACTAGTTTACGAACAGAATAATATCGCTTAATACTGATCCTTTGGTAAGATAAAGATGACAATGTTATAGCGAGTTAAAAAACTTAAAAAAATCAAAAAATGCTTTTACAATTAAAAAATATATCAAAATGGGTACAATCAGGAGGACAAAAAGTATTTCTGTTAAAGGATATTAATTTTTGGGTAAATGAAGGTGACTTTATTTCGATTATGGGACCTTCGGGATCAGGAAAATCTACTCTGTTAAACATTATTGGTATGCTAGATAATGCCAATGAGGGATCGTATACTTTTTTGGACGAATCGGTACTTTCTCTTAAAGAAAAGCATAGAGCGAATTTATATAAACAATATATAGGATTTGTATTTCAGGCCTATCATTTGATCGATGAATTAACGGTTAAAGAAAACCTGGAGATGCCATTACTTTATAAGAAATATGGCGCTTCTGAGCGCAAGGCTCTTGTAGCAGATATGTTGGATCGTTTTAATATTGTAGGGAAAAAAGATTTGTTTCCTTCGCAGCTTAGTGGTGGGCAGCAACAATTAGTTGGTGTAGCCAGAGCTCTTATAGCCAGTCCGAAATTGATTCTGGCAGATGAACCGACGGGTAACTTAAATTCTAAGCAAGGAGAAGAAATCATGGATATTTTTACACAATTGAATAAAGAGGGAGTGACTATCATTCAAGTAACACATTCTGAGAAAAATATGAACTATGGATCAAGAGTGATTAACTTGCTTGATGGAGAGATTGTATAGAACCTTAAAGTTGGTAGGAATATTGAGGTTGAAAAAGCACTATAAATATTAAATTTCAAAAAAAAGCCTTTATCTACATCTGTAGTAAAGGCTTTTAAAAAGATTGGCTAATACACAACCATTAAAAGTATTGACCCCCTGCCGATGAATCCCTTTTAAGGGGGTATAATAAAAGGTCTTCTATTTCAAGTTTCTTGTTGTCAGAGTAAACTATCCATAGTGACAGGAGGGTCAATAAGGAAACACACTATTAAGAAAAAAAAAATTACATGTTTACTTTTGATTAATAGACAATTAATTGTTTATGTTATTGTTGATATTAGGATTCGCATCTATTTCCTTTTGTGGGATGTTTAAGTAGAATAATTCGCTGTCTACCGGAACATCTACTTCAACTCTATGATTAGGGTCTCTATCAATGGGTAAACGATATCTTTTGGCATCAAACCATTCTACACCAAGTTCGCCATAAAGTTCTTTGCGTCGTTCTAATAAGATTTCATCTAATAATGCTTGCCCAGTATTAGTGGACATAATAGCATTAGGATCTCGATCACTCTGTAAAGCAAAAAGTAGAGTATGAGCAGCACTTTCGTTACCCAAATGATATTGAGCTTCGGCATCAATAAGTACCATTTCAGATTTTCTCATAAGTGAAACATCTGCTTCAAATACGAATGAAAATTTGGAGGTTACATATTCTCTATATGGTGTGGTAGAGCCATAAATATTGGCGAATAGTTTTCTTGAATCTGTATCTGAGAATTGATTAACAAAATTGGCATTAACATAGGTAGCCTTATAAAAACCTAAGGTATGATCTGTCATTCCGTGAGGGGCAGAGTAGTACCCGTTAGTTTCAACTTCATCTTGGTACATTCCCCAAATCCATTCGGGATCGGTCATATCCAAAAACCCTATTCCGTAATTTGAAGAAGGAACTGCTGAAGCAGCATCTCCTCCATAAGCAGCTCTAGCAGAAGAAGATGCTAGTGTCCAATCATCCATGGTTACTAATAACACTCTGGCAAGAATACCATTGGCAACGGCATTATTAATGTAACTTTTTCCTAACCTACTTTCAGGTAAATCTACGATAGCCTCTTTAAGGTCAGATAAAATTAAATCATAAACCTCTTTTAGAGTGCTTGGTGGGTTACCCTCAGTTTTTCCTGTCGCTGGAGTTGTGTATATCGGAAGTTTGGCAACATTCACATTATTTTTATAGTTAGGGGCAAATTCTAAGGCTAATTGAAAATAATGAAATGCTCTCAAAGTTTTACCAACGGCAATAAACTCTTTTTTTGTATTTTCATCCAGATCACTATGGGTAATTTCAAAAATGAGCACATTGGCATAGTTGATATTTTCATATAGATAATCCCAGGTAAAAATTGTTCTTCTAAAATTAGGGTCTCTATTCTCATGAGTATAATCAAACATATACCAACTTGGGGACTGAATTAGATCATTCCCTTTGATTGTTCTGGCAAAGTATATAGAATGTAATCCTGCTGTATCCAGATTTTCGTAAATAGCTCTGAAATTTCTTAATATTCCTGAAACATATGATTCTGCAATAGTCCTATTAGAAAAAACGACATCAGATGATAAACCGCGTGTATTTGTTGGTTCCTCTAAAAAATCCTCGGAACAACTTATTGTACATAAGGAAATCAGAAAAACAAATGTTAGTTTAACTTTTATATTATTAATTTTTGATTTTTTCATTTTTCTCTTGATTAGATTAAAATTCAACTATTAAGCCACCTGTAATGGTCTTTGAAAGAGGAGATCGATTACTTGTTGTACCATCAAAACTCTGTTCTGGATCAATCCCTTTATGAGATTGCCATGTAAATACATTATCAGCTTGTAGAAAAAGTCTTAACCTGTTACATCCCATTCTTTCTAATACAGCTTGATGGAAATTATACCCAAGAGTCAAACTTTTTAATCTTGCAAAATCGTTTTTAAATAAAAACCGGGTAGACTGGTAACTATGAGAGTTGTTACTCGCTAATAATAGTGGGGTATCAGTTATATCTCCCGGTTTTTGCCATCTGTTTAAGTTGTCTGGATGAGCAGATGCTCCAGGACTGTTAAATGATCCCATCATAATACTTGCATAATCTGTATCCAGCAATTTTCCTCCAAAACTAAAATTGGTTAAGATATTTAAGTCAAATTGTTTAATTCTTAAAAAAGAAGTGAAACCACCTGTTACATCTGGTAATGCAGAACCATTATTATATCGTGTAGCTTCTTCATAATCCTTGGTAGTTACTTTGTCTATCACATTACCATCATCATCTAATACATCCATATACCACATTCCAAATCCATCATCAGGATCTACTCCTGCCCATTCTGGAATATAAAAATCAAATAAAGAATTACCTTCTTTCCATAGTTTTGTACCACTAATGAATTCATCTTGAGTTAGTTCGGTAATTTCATTTTTGTTTAAAGAAAAGTTAATTCCTGTCGTCCAGGTAACATTGTCTGTATTAACATTAGTAGAGTTTAAGGTTATTTCCCATCCGGAGTTTTTGATAGCGCCAACATTAGTAGTAACGTTTTCAACTCCCGCTGAAGGTGTTATGGGCTTATTATAAATTAGATCTACAGACTCTTTACTATAATAATCTACGATACCCGAAATTTTACCATTGAATAGCTCAAAATCTACTCCTAGGTTGGAAGAAGCTGTTTTTTCCCAGCTTATAAATGGATCGGCAACACCATCTAATAAAACACCATTGTTTCCTTCGTTATTCCATCCGGCAATATAGGTAGATTGATATGGGAATAATCCAATTCCTCTATTGTTACCTAATTCACCATAGGATCCTCTAAATTTAAGGAGTGATATGGTGTTACTATCAGACAGAAAGTTCTCATTAGATACAATCCAACTGGCACCAGCAGAAAAGAAATTACCCCATCTTTCGTCTAAAAACCTTGTAGAGCCATCACTTCTGGCAGAAAATTCGGTAAAATATTTTTGATCAAAGTTATAAGCAACCCTTCCCATATAACTATTTAATCTTTCTGTCTCAGTATTCCCTGATACACTTTCTGGAGTGGTACTACCATCAAGATTCGTTATATCGGGTAAAAACCCGGTTCCGGATGCTGATAACCAATCGAGTTCATAAGTATAGGCTTCGGTAATTGCATCTACTGAAATATGATGATTGCCAAAAGTTTTTTTATAGTTTAAACTTTGTACAGCATTTACTGTAGAGGTAATATTTCTTGATTGGCTGACTCTACCGCCAACATTAGAAGCAAAACCAAATAGGTCATCAGTAAAACTAAAAGAATCAAAAAGATAATTCTCATAACTAAACTGGGTTTTAAACTTTAATCCATCTACAATTTTAATTTCGGCAAAGGCGTTTCCAAGATAGTTTGTTCTTTTTCTTTGTTCTTTACCCAAAAGAATATATGAAAGAATATTTTCACCTCCTCTTGCACTTCGAACACTATTAACGGGTTGCCCTGTAACATAGCCACTACCAAGATCGTAAACTAAATTACCTGTTGTATCTCTATGAAAATTTCCCTCAGCATCCCTAGCATAAACAGGATAAATTCCAGAAACACCATAGATCCATGAAATGGCTTGCACGACACTATTACTGGTCTGATCAGGATTTCCTGAATTAGAACGAGAAAAACTGGTATTAAGCCCTACATTTAACCAATCCGTAACCTGAGATTCCAGGTTTAATCGAGCCGATATTCTTTCAAAATCAGAAGAGATCACAGAACCTTCTTCGTTTAAGTAATCTACTGACATAAAGTATGTAGATTTCTTACTACCACCAGAAAGGTTAAGGTTATGATTCGTCCTAAGGACATCTCTTCTAATCACTTCTTTTTCCCAATCTGTCTCCCATAATAGATTGGCGCCAGAAACCAAATTACCATCAGAATCAATGGGGTTAGAGACGCTATAGGGATTATATCCCAGATGATCCACTAATTGGGCAGATGCATTTTGAGCTGCTATAGAAGGAGTTTGTGCATTAACATACTGGTTTGTGTTTTTTAGTGCTTCCCAGGTGAGTTTCATATAATCTTCGGTACCTAATAAGTCATGAATTCCTACAGCTGGATTAGAAAAACCTATCTGTGATCTAAACGTTATTGATGGTGCAGTTTCTTTTCTACCTTTTTTGGTGGTAATTAGAATCACACCATTTGCTCCTCTTGATCCATATAATGAGGTTGAAGAGGCATCTTTTAACACAGAGATTGATTCAATTTGATCTTGGCTAATTGTGTTTAAATTACCATTAAATGCAGCTCCATCAACTACTATCAAAGGAGCTTGTGCAGCATTGATACTACCAAAACCTCTAATTCGTATATCTGGATTGTTACCGGGTTGCCCTCCTGAAGTGAGTATATTAACTCCTGGTACGGCTCCCTGGATTGCTCTTACTGGCGAGGTTACTTGTTGATTAGAGATAGTTTCTGAAGTAATAGAACTAACAGATCCTACCAGTGACTTTTTTGATTGTACACCATAAGCGACAACAACAATCTCCTCAAGAATACTATCGTCAGTAAACAGTACTACATCTATCCTACCTGTAGAACTATAGACTCTTTTTTCTTCAGTTTTCATACCTAAATAGTTAAAGACAAGGGTTTGCCCTTCTTTAGCTTCTATAGTATATTCGCCATCAAAATTAGTTACCGTGCCGATAGTAGTACCTTTAATAGATACACTTGCACCAGGCAATGGATATCCATCTTCATAGGTCACCTGCCCGGTAATTTGTTGTTGAGGTTCATTTTTTACTACAGGTTTGTTTCTAGTAACTATATTATCATAACGTGTTTTGCTAATGATGATTTGTTTATCTAAATATTCAATGGATACATCAAATTTTCTAAGTAGTATATTAAGTACAGTAGAAAGTCTTTCTTTTTTTACGGATATATCTACAACTTCATCAGTTTTAAAAATATCTTTTTCATACAGAAATTTGTAATCCGTTTTGCGCTCTATTTCATTAAGTACAGATTTGATAGTTACTTCTTTCATATCCAATGTAATTATGGTATTCTGCGTATACGAATTTGCATGAGATTGAAAGAAAGATACTATAAGAAAAAAGTACGTAAGCTTTAGTTTTAAACTTGTTTTTGGAAAATAGGAGACTAACCCCTTGCCAGAAGTGTTTTTTTTCATACTTTCGGGAAGATTTAAATTATTTAGTTATTCAGTTTTAAATCATTTGTTGAAATCGGAAAATGCGGGAACATTTTCCGATTTTTTTTGCTCCTTTAACCTATTAGAAAAGGAGCTTTGAAAAATTGAGTTTGCGTTATCCTCTAGTTAAGAGAATTAAAATAGCCATTACATAAGTTAGGGGTTAGGGGTTAATAATTATTTGATTACCATTAATACTATAACTAAACGAAGCGGACATACTTAAACTTTGTACAACTTCGTTGATATTTTCTTTATCAAATTTAGCCGTAAAATACCTACCTTTTAGAGTAGTATTATTATTGGTGAATTCTACATTATATTTACGTTCTAATTTCTTTAGGATATCTTCAAAAAGAACTTCATTTAATATCAATTTTCCTTCCCTCCACGCAACATACTCTTCGACACCAACTTTGACAACATCTAACTTTTTAGTCTTTTTGTGCAAGGAAGCTTTTTGATTGGGTTTTAAAAGAACTCGTTTAGAGTTGTCTTTTTCAAATATTTCAACAGAACCTTCAACCAATACAGTATTTATCTGCTTATTTTCAGGATAGGACGTAACATTGAATTTTGTTCCTAATACCTTTATTTTAAGGTTTTCAGAGTTTACAAGAAATGGATGGGAGGTATTTTTGGTAACATCAAAAAAGGCTTCACCTTCTAAAAAGACTTCTCTGTTTATACCTGTTATAAACTTTGTAGGATATTTTAATGTGGTACCCGAGTTAAGATGCACCCTTGTACCATCCGATAATACAACTAGAAATTGTTTTCCATAAGGGACAGATAAGGTGTTGTATGTGAGTGTTTTATCAGGAGTATCTTTTTTATATGCAATAGTATTACCGGTTTGTGTGCCAATTACCAAACCATCGTGGTTTGCTATTAGAATATTCTCTTTTTCAGAAATTACTTTTATATCACCATTGCCCATAATTAGAGTAATTTTTTCAGTAGGAACCTTGAGTAATGATTCTGGATTAGGATTTATGGGGTTAAAATAAAAATACCCTAAACCTAATAATAGTATGAATATCGCTGCAAGCCGATACCATTTTTGTGTATTCCGTATTAACCGAGGTTTCTTAACCTGTTTTGAATTTTCTATTTTTTCTAGAATACTTTCGAATAACTCATCATTCCCAGATAAATTGATAGTGTCATTAGAAGAAAATTCTAAATTGATTTTTTCCCATTGTTGGATCATAGAGTCTTCGATTTCATCATCAAAATGAGATTGTTCTATTAAATTAGAAAGCTCTTCAAATTCTGATTTACTAATCGTATTGTCTGTAAACCGTTGTAACAAATTTTTTACATGTTGGCGTTTGCCCATTTAGTATTTGATTAATTAATATTTAATTTAAATCTAGGGGTATATAAGTAATACACATGAAAAACCTAAATGTCCTTCAAAAACATCTATTTTTTTTAAAATATTGCTAAGTAAAGCTCAATTTTTATTAAAAATACAGGTGTAAGTTGTTGAAAAAGAAGTGTTTACTTATTTTATAAATGGATAAGAGTAATAATACAAAAATATAGTAATATTGTATAGATATGGTAATAACTGAGATCTTATAGAAGATTTTATCTTCCATAAATGATTTCTAACAGTTTTTACCGTGATGCCTAATATGGAGGCAATTTCTATATGACTTTTGCCTTCTTCGATAGAAAGGCGGTATACAGATTGTTCGGTCTTAGGAAATGATTGTACAATATCCTTGACTATTGCTCCATAATCTGAATAGTTGATATCACTATCAATTTGCTCATAGCTTTTTGATCTACTGTTCCACAGCTCAGTTTTTATAGACTCTCTGTTCTTGGCATCTCTTAAATAATTAAAAGTTCTGTTTTTTGCTAAAACAAAAAGATAAGAGTGGAAGGATTTTTTGGGATCTATCTGTTCTCGATCTTCCCAAATTTTAATAAAAATATACTGAATAATTTCCTCAGAGATATATTTTGATTTTGTATACGCAAAAACAAAGTGATATAATCTTCTTTCGTAAAGACGAAAAATGGTCTCAAAAGCATCTACCTTTCCTTTTTTCAAAGCTTTGACTAGTGCTTTATTTACTATATTTTTATTCGGCTTTGCCATCGAAAAGAAATTTTAGTTTCTTTTTATTAGAACAAACTTAGTAAAAATATTAAACTATTGTTAATGTTTTGTACGTGAAATTATAATTCGTTAATTTTTAGTGGCATTTTTTTTATTTTTAACAATTGCAAAATATTAACATATTTAACATTTGTCTTCACCACCTTCTTTTGAAAACCTGAAAGTAAAAGTGCCTGTTTATTTGCCCTTCGCGACTAAATTTTGAGATTTTATCAAATATTATTTTTACTAAACAGGATTACCATTATGATTAAATTTATCTAACTGAATAAATATTCAGAAAAGGTTTTTTTTATTTTTTTAATAGCTACTCGACTTCAGGAGCAGCAGTAAACTGTTTTATAGCAGAATTTGGTTCTATAATATTGTACCCTTTCCAGAAATCAGGGTTATATCGAGATAAATATTGAGGCTTAATTCCTTTATTTTCTTTACTGCTTTTATAACCTCCTTCTGTTAATTGTTTGGTGTCAAATACTACAATTTCATACTTGTTGATGTTGGTCATTACTACATCCAGACCCAGAGATAGTTCGTTTTGCTTGCGTCTGCCTTTTACAAATTTATTTTTCTCAATTACTTTAATTGGGCGATCAAACCCAAAAAGGTTGCCTCTACGCATTTCAAGATATTTTAAGTTGTATTTACCATTTGGTCCTTTGGTAAATATCACCTTGTTGCGGTACATATTATCTTGATACTTGATTCCTAAAAGTTTAAAGTTTCTTAGAAGTTTTACGTTTTGATAATCCGCTCTTACGATGGCAAAATCTTCGGTATTTACGTATAAAGTGCCTTTAAAATCTTCTTTTCTTTTAGGTTCGAAATCAATGATGTATACACTATTATCGTTGATATATGTATAATCTACCAGTTTAAAATTATAACGCCCTGATTTGTTCAGGAAATTAGATTTTACATCTTCATTAAAAAAAAGACTGGATAATATACTTTTTAATTCAGATTTACGATGTTTTAAGAACTGGTTCTTATCATCTTTCTTTTTTTGATTATCAATCTCATCCTTAACCACAGTGGCGTCATCATTGCTTTCTAGTATAGAATCTACCTGTACTTTGGTCCCAAACAAACCTGATTTGATCTTGAGATAAGAATCTGGTTTTACATTGTCTTTAAATATTTTTTCCATTTTTTTGGATAAAGCATCCATAGAACCAATATTGTTTTTATCATACAGTTCTGCAGCTTTAATGATATTGAGTTTTCTTTTTTCAAAATCTCCATAAAAATCACATAAGATTTCTGTATAATACTCAGCTTTTCTTGGGATAATAGATACAACACTATCTAGTAATTTTTTATTAAGTTCTTTGATAGTCGATTTTTTAAAATCGATGCCGAATTTTTTGATGGTGTTGTATTCTGATTCCCTGAAAAATAATCTTTTTTGCGATAACTCGAGGTTATAGTTTTGGGTAACGCGATCTTTTACGTTCTCTATAATCTGATCTATTGTAAGGTTTTTGTTCGAAACAAA
Source organism: Aquimarina sediminis (assembly GCF_002895435.1). GTDB lineage: Bacteria > Bacteroidota > Bacteroidia > Flavobacteriales > Flavobacteriaceae > Aquimarina > Aquimarina sediminis. The sequence goes on along the minus strand of NZ_POYJ01000002.1, from coordinate 101,659 downwards.
GACTCCTTTTAGTTCTATTGCTTTGGGTTCGATATAGATAATACTATCTGTAGCTTTTGAGACTGCAATTCCTATTTTTTCATATCCCATAGAAGAGATATAAATTGAATCGATTTCTGCGAGAGAACCATCCAGATGTAAATTAAATATTCCTTCTTCATTTGTAATTACCCCTTGATTCTCTGCAAACAGAATTGTAGCATAGGGGATAGGTTGATTAGTTTTTTTATCAACTACCCTAGAAGAAATCGTTTGGGCAGAGATCACCGAACCTAAGGATAAAAATATAAGCAATGCCAAGACAGTATGTGTAGATTTCATAATTGGAAGTTTTGATGGTAAACATTCTATACCTATAGACAGTATTTTATGCCTTAAGGTTGCCTGATACTATTTATAATTTTGAATTTAATTAATATCATCCGGATAAAAAGAAGACTGTATACACCCAAAATTGTTACATAAAAGGGTGTGTTTTTTGAGTATCTAATAGAAGGAAAGGGTGATTTTTTGTATGTTGAACATTTCATGTCCTTACTAAGTGAATAAGAATAAAAGATTTGGTTGAGAATAGATTTTTTTTGACAGTTTTTCTTCAATTCCGAAAAATGAAACTGGCATAATCTATTTTTACACTAAATAACTAAAATGTATCACATGAAAAACATAATACTAAACAAATTGGCAGCAAAAATTAATAAAATTAAAGATGTTGATATAGCTTTATATGTAATCGCAATAGCAATGGGACTTATGTATGTTGGCTGGGAACTTGGTCGTGTCTATGCAAGAATGTAATAGGTACTAATTAGATATAAACAAGTATGAATACATCAGAAAAAACAGCCAATATTGTTATTTGGTCTTGTATTATTACTGTGCCCTTTTTTTATTTGGGATATGAGTTAGGAAAAGACTTTTATCATATGATACATTAATGATTTTTATAAACTAAAATTAAACTAGAAGAGAATGAATAAAAAGAATAAACTTATTTGGGCTTATGTCATTAGTGGTATAGTACTTCTTATCATTACTATTTTTTTATTTGAAAAAGGGGAGGCGTTAGGGAGGCTCATGGCAATGTAAAATCAGTAAAACAAAGATATGAGATGGGATTTATAAAAGATATAACAAAAGAGATAAGCCCGGTCACCACTACCACAATTTTATGGTTGCCATTTATTGCAGTTGTACTTGGTTCATTTTTCTTTACATTGGGATATCAATATCAGGCAGTTTAGCATGCTTAGAGTAGTTTGTGTTTGATTAAAGCTTGTAATGATATATGTTGTAAAATGAATTTTTACGACGGTAATACTTACTAATTCCCTTTAACGCGATACGTGATTTTTCTATTAGTAATTACGGTTTGTTTACCAGTTGCCAGGGTAAATCTCACATTGTTAGTAAGCGCCGTTACTCCTGTAAAACTATAAATATTACCACTAACAAGTGTGGGCCATGAGATTGGAGTCTCATCACTAAAAGAACCGTCATTATCAGTATCCACCAATAGTCTTAAAAAAGGTGCCGCAACCACACCAGTCAATGCAGTGATATCAAATCGAATATCAACACTACCCACATCTACTGCCGCCCCAGTGGTGCTTACCTCACTCACTCTCCATACCCGATCTAGTCTTGAATCTATGCGTGATGGGATGTCTGTAGTATTGCTCATAAGAAGGTCTCCGTTATCATGCCCCCACATCAAAAATTCATTATTACCCAATCCAGAAGGATTCAGCATTCTTACAATACCTGTTCCCTGGGCGTCATTATGTAGGTTACTGGCATCAATCCTTCCTATTCCCGCTACATCATGATCGTAGTTTCCTGCGGCTACATCATCCTCATTATAGACATTAGTTGGGATGGCAATACTTCCGTATTTGGCACTTAGGTAATTGTCTACGATAATGGTTTGGGCACTGTTAAGGCGGTTGTTGTAAAGCAGTATTTCTAGAAAATCTCCACTGGCCTCATCTGCTCCGGTCGAGTTTCTACCTATTCTGTCATAGGGAATACCAGCAGTGGTAGAGCCTATATTTAAAGTTTGAGTAGCTCCATTTACTCTTACATTAAGATTTGCAGACCCCGCTGCTTTATGATACGATAGTATAGCGTTTGTACCAAATGGAGAGGCAATTGTGGTGGAATAATCGGCTACCCCATATCGGGTAAAACCAACTCTGCTGGTATTAAGCCATTGCTCTACTCTCATTGAAGCAGTGGTATTGTCAAACAAAGAGTGTGAATTACCGGTGTTTACAGGGTTTAATACAAAGTATGCACTTGCATTAGTATAGGATCCTGCAATTGAACCATTCATAAATTGTGGAGCAGCCAAAGCAGAATTAAAATTAACGGCATCAAAAGTTCCAGTGGTATTATAAGTGGGTCGGTTACCTCCTGTCTGTGTATAGTTATTGGCGTTTCCACTATAATCAGACCATGTAGAAACGGGAGTTCCATTAGTTGGATTATCAGTAATGTCTCCATCTGCATCAATATCATCTGACTTTAACCAAACTCTTAATGAAGAAGAACCATCAGTAGTACCGACTCCTCCAGGACCAGTTTGACCAAATCCAATAAAAGAAGCCAGAAGTATAAAGCTACATATGCATAGTAGTTGTTTTTTCACACGATAACTTTAATATGGTTTATATCATAATTTAAATGGAGGGTTAAATATACAACAGAAATGAGTAAAAACCTTTGTTTAATGCTAAGATAATGAGGTTGTAAGCTAAAAATACTCTTAAAAATCATAAAGGAAAAAGAACTTTTGCTCTCATATTTGATAAAAAAGCTAGGTGGCAGATGTTAAGAAGATAATCAAAGAGCAAAAACAAATTATATTGCACTGCAATAAGTTTTGCGTGGCAAAGATTATTATAGTTAAGGTTGCTACTATAGAGCCCAATGAAAACAGTAGGAGGGTAGCTTATACTGGGGACAACAGACAACTTCTGACTCTTGATACCGGATTTTTATCCGGGAATTAGATTAGAAATCATATAAAAACGGGGTAAAATCCCCATTTTTTTTGAAGCAAAAATCTGGAATGGGTATTAAAAAAGATATTGCTGTACTGAAATAGAAACTTCCCTTATAGCTTTATTTTACTAGGGTTTATGTCGGTTTTTTCAGATTTATATTTGTTAGTGTAGTCATCCGTTACTGACAGTATTGTGTAAGTAAATATCTACAGTAAAGCGATATGCTATTTGGTTTATTTTTAGGTTATTTGTAATAGTATCGCTCTCTTATGGGAAAGGGAGCTTTGCAACAAAGCCTTGAGAACTAGTTTCTTCAAGGCTTTTCTTTGGATTATTCTTAAGTAATGGTATAATCTGATAAATATTGGATTGAAATACTCAGCAGTTTTGCATGTTTCTAACGAATAGAAATTTGTAAACAAAAAACCACAATCAAAATAGCGCTTCTTGATCGTGGTTTTAGAAATGACCCCAAAAAGATAAATCTAATCTTCCTCTATAGATTTAAGATTATCGTCAGAGTTTCTGTCGATAAGTTTATTATAGGGATCAATACCAGCTTTTATGGGTTTTTTATCTGTAATTATAGTAAAAGTGTTTTCACCAGGGGTAAGCCATTTTCTCTCTAGATAATATGGGTTTTTAAGAGGAACTTCTTGTTCGTCTATAATATCTTCACCGAATAATCCAATTTCGATATAATTGGTGGTATGATCTGTTCGTTCTTCTTTACCATTATCGTCGTAATAGATTTTTTTTGAATCCAGCGTAAATGTCGTTTCGTATTTGCTAGTATCCAATTTTTTGGTTTTAGCTTTGATAACTCTATTTTCATAAAGAGCTATTTTCTTAAAGCCATCTTCGACTGCGTATTGTAGTGAATCTGGGGTTGCTGCGTAGATTGCATTATAGAGATCTTCTGATGTAGGATAGACTCCTTTTTCAAAATTTTTATATTCTTTCATAAAACCTCTTAGCGCAGTATTCATCTTGTCTTCGCCAATAAGATCCTGAAGTTCATACATTACCATAGATCCTTTTCTGTACCATATATGTTGACCAACTTCTACATTGATTAAGGAGCGTTCGGGTTTAAAACTAAAGGCTCTGCTTCTTAAGTATTCATCCAACGAATATTTAAGGAAAGTTTTGATCCCATTCTCCCCGTATTGATGTTTCATAGTCATAAGGGAGGTGTATTCTGCAAGAGTTTCAGAAATAATATTGGCTCCAGATGTTTTACTGGGGGTAACGAGATGTCCCCACCATTGGTGTGCTACCTCGTGGGTGGTAACCCTAAAGGCGTAGTTAAAATCTTCGACCTTATCAAAGTTGGCGGCAAACCCAAAATCTTCAGAATAAGGAATGGTAGTTACAAATGACTGTGCAAAAGTAGCATGTGCAGGGAACTCTACAATCCTGATCACAGAATTTGGATACTCATAAAAATTCTTAGAACAATACTCTAATCCAGCTACTAACCCATCTTTAAAATAGGACAAATTACGTTTATGCTTTGGTGAATGATAAATCTCTAGGTCTACTTTTTTGCCACTCGGGGCAGTCCAGCTGGATTTTTCTACATCATAGGTTGCCGATACCACATTAAAGAAAAGATCAGTCTGGGATTCTAATTTATAATGATAATAGGCTCTATCTTCTTCTTGCCATTTTTTAACTAGTTTACCAGGAGCCAGAGCAGTTTGATCTGCGCTAGTACTTACGACAGCTTCAAAATTAATATAATTGGCATCTTCGTTAAATAAGTTTTTCTTTACTGCAATAGTATCCGTGCGAGGGGGGTAGAGATAGTCCAATTTTTCTAAACCATGTTTTATTCGAACTCCATTTTCTATGAGACTTCTATCATAGTGAAATCTAGGAAATAGCGTACTGTTAAAAAAAGAACCATTATACAATACTTCTGTTTCTCTACTATTGGCAAAACCTTTGGTTTCTGCGAATACTTCTATGGTTAAATTTGCCTTTTCATTAGGTTGCATTGCTTTAGGTAGTTTATAAAAAAACATTCTGTATACAGGATCTGTAACTACAGGGATGAGTTCAGTGCCGTTATAAAGTACTTTTTTTAGCTTGGTGTCACTTGTTGGATACTGTACTTCGAGCAATAAAGTATCTATGGGAGTGTTGTTATTGTTAATGATTTTATATTCTCCTTTGGCTTTTACATTACGTTCTTGAGGAAAAACATCGATATAAGCTTTTAGATCAGTGACTTGCGAATGTGCTTTGCCAATGTATTTTGCGTATTTTTTTTCGGCTTCGGCTTGTATTTTCTCAGACTGGTTTCCATCGACTATAGAATTAAGAACCATAAGGTTATAATAGCTATACCCTGCAACAGATACAAAGGCTAATACAACCAAAGTAAGACCTATCATAGTTTTGGGAGTAAATCGCTGCTTTGCCAGTGCTAACCTCTCTTTGGCTGTAGAAAAGAAACCTCTGGTCCAGAATAATTTTCCGATAACCACGAGAATACTCATCATTAGGATCCAATAGAGATTTAACCAGGTTATACCAGTAAGGTAGTGCCCAAAACCATTAAGATCACTTAAGAAAAATGGTGGTGTAGCTCCATAAATCAACATCGGATTATCACTTTTAAAAGCCAGTGTAATTAATAAAGGCAGCCCTATATGAATAAGGATGACAATAAAATGACCTAAAAACTTATTGTTGACTAATACATGAACAAAAAAAGCAAGGAAAACTGTTATTATAAAACCAGGAAGTATTAATCCAAAACTATAGATAAGATATGTATCCAGTTCATAAGTGAAATAACCAGTAAAAGTCTGAAATAAAACACCAATTACAATATTTGCCAGAGCAAGTATTATTGAGATTCCGAGTAAAGAAATAATTTTGGAAAAGTATAAGCTGGTATTACTGATTGGTAATGCGTCATAAAATACAAATGTCTTATTTTTCCTAGTTCTATGTACTGCCTCACCAGAGTAAATTACTAATATAATGACAGATAGCAAGGAGATTCCTCCAGAAACAAAAACAGCTACGTATCGGGTTAATGGCAAATTAGGTGTACCGTAAGTTTCATTGGCAAGAAAAAGAACAACTATACCAATAATGACTCCTATGATTAAAAGAATAACAAATACAGGATCTTTTATTATAGATAAAAACTCAATCTTACTAAGAGAAAGGAGATTTTCTCTTTGTGTTTTTTTAGAAAAAACCTGAGTTATAGAGGTCACAAAAGATGGTTTGTATAGATCATTACTTGTCTTTTTTTCTTTTTTACCAGAACGTAAAAACTTTTTATAGTCAAATCTAAATAAAGTCACCAAGAACAATACTATACCTACAGCTAACCATAACATTCTATTAAGTAAAAACTTACCATAGATTGGCAGTTGATTTGTATTAAGCTCATTGATAGACCAGTATTTTTTGATAAAACGATAAGCTTGTGATCCAAAAGGATCTAGGTATACACTTAGCCATTGGTTGTCGATATCTCCCAGAAGGCTTTGTGACAATGTGTTTAGCAAAAACAGGCAGATACCTCCCAGATAAATAATAGGCATTTTTTTAAAAAAAGCCATTAAACAGAAAAATAGGGAACCTACCAGTAATGCATTAATTTGTAACAGAAATATAAAAGGTAATATATATGAGGATAGTGTAAAGGTGTCATAATCTCCATAATCCGGGCGAGCCAAAAATTCACCGATCCCAAATCCTATAATGGCTCCTAGAACAATAAAAACGTTAAGAAGAGTAACGATAGTAAAACTTCCTAAAAACCGACCCAGCACATATGATTTTTGAGCAATCGGAAATGTAAAATAGGTTTGTGCAGTTTTGTGATCCTGATCTCTAAATATAGGAACACCCATAATAGCCGCATAAAAGAAAATGGATATAATCGAGATCCTGCCCATTAAACCAGTAATAGTATCAGGGCTATTTACGAATTCTGCTGTCGATGATCTCTGTAGGATAGCGATCAAAAGTGCAATTGCTAACCCCAATGTCATATATATCCAGGTAGCTGGTCTTTTTAATCGATATTGTAATTCGAATATGAATATTTCTTTCATCAAATTGTATTTATTGTTTTGGAGGTGAGGTGATAATTGCATCATAATTATTTCAATTTGGTTTTGAAACTCTTATGTATGCTTATTTCATATAGTAGCCTCTTCCTGTTCTTCTTTTTTGTTAATACAGTAGAAATAGAAATCTTCGAGATCATTATTTACTTGCTCAAACCCTTCTCCCGGATTAGTGTCGCTATAGATATTAACATAAAACTGACCTCCTCTAAGGTAATTAGATAATATGGTAAACTCGTTTTCGTAGCTACCTAATTCTGATCTGTCAATATGTTTTTTGTATACTTTGCCATTAAGCGTATCTGATAACACTTGCGGGTTACCTTGCACCAGTATTTTACCTTCGTTGAATACAGCCATATTTTGGCATAAATTGGTAACATCATCCACAATATGAGTACTTAGAATAACTACTGCATTTTCACCTAGTTCACTTAGTAGATTATGAAAACGGTTACGCTCCAAAGGATCTAATCCTGCTGTGGGTTCATCTACAATAATTAGTTTTGGATTACCTAGCAGCGCTTGTGCGATTCCAAAACGTTGGCGCATCCCCCCCGAGTAATCTCCCAGATTACGATTTCTGAATTTATAAAGATTTACTTTATTTAATAGATCCGCGACGTAGCCTTTACGCTCCTGACTATTGGTAACTCCTTTTACTTTTGCAATATGATTTAACATCATCTCGGCAGAAACTTTTGGGTATACTCCAAAATCCTGTGGAAGATACCCTAAAACTTTTCGTAGCTCTCCTGGTTGTTTAAAAACATCAATACCATCAAATTCTATTGTACCCGTGTCGGCTAATTGCAAGGTGGCAATGGTTCTCATTAATGAAGATTTACCAGCACCATTGGGACCTAATAGCCCAAACATCCCGTTTTCTAAAGTTAGATTAACATTATTCAACGCTTGCGTTCCGTTGGGGTATGTTTTATTGAGATTCTTTATGGTAAGCATACTTTTTAAAATTTGCAACATTAGATATTGCAATGTTAGTAGAATTTGTTAAGGTTTTGTTACATAATTTGATATATTTTTTTAGTCAATTTACCTTTAGCTGCATAATTATTAATGATCTATGCTAATAGATATATGAGTATCTTTGCAGGGATCAATTTTTTATTTAAAGGAATGCAACAACTTCGCCGAAACAGGAGATTAAGAACCAATGATGCTATTCGTTCTTTGGTTAGAGAACATACAATTACACCCAATGATTTTTTGGTCCCGATATTTGTAGTAGAGGGGAAAAATATAAAAGAAGAAATATCCTCTATGCCTGGCTATTACAGATATAGCTTAGATCTTTTGGGTAATGAGGTCAGGGAGCTTTGGTCTTTAGGTCTAAAATCAGTATTACTTTTTGTCAAGGTGCCTGATGATCTTAAGGATAATAAAGGTACCGAAGCGATAAATTCTGTTGGATTGATGCAACGAGCGATTAAAACTGTAAAAGAAGCAACTCCCGATATGTTGGTTATGACTGATGTTGCTTTGGATCCTTATTCTTCTTATGGTCATGATGGGATTGTAGAAAATGGTCAAATCATTAATGATGATACATGTAAGGTGTTGGCAGAAATGGCTTTGTCTCATGCGCAAGCTGGGGCTGATTTTGTAGCGCCAAGTGATATGATGGATGGTCGAATTTTGGCAATACGAGAACTTCTTGAAAAAGAGAATTTTAAGAACATCGGCATTATGAGCTATAGTGCCAAATATGCTTCGGCATTTTATGGTCCTTTTAGAGATGCACTGGATTCTGCTCCTGGATTTGGAGATAAGAAAACATATCAGATGGATTTTGCTAATCGCGATGAAGCAATTAAAGAGACATTAATGGATATTGATGAAGGCGCGGATATTGTGATGGTAAAACCTGGATTATGTTATCTGGATATTGTAAGAGATGTAAGAGATGCAGTAGATGTACCTGTTGCAGTATATCAGGTAAGTGGCGAATATGCTATGTTAAAAGCTGCAGCCGAAAAAGGATGGCTAGATCACGATACTGTAATGTTAGAGCAGATAATGGCATTTAAAAGATCCGGAGCACAAATTATCGCCAGTTATTTTGCTAAAGATGTAGTAAAACTTTTAGGGTAATTTTTTATACCAAAATTAGTGTCAGGTATAAAAATGGAGAATAGATTTAATTTTTGTAAATTCAATACGAATAATATTTAGTAACAGAGATTGTGTCTCTTTTTTGATGAGGTCGTCAAGGTAATCTGAAAAATAAAAGGTAACATTTTTCAACAAACTTACATTGATATATAGGAACTGTAACTAAAACGATAGTGAATTTATAAACTTAAATCATAAGGGCATGGTGAGTAGAGATCGATTATATCAGACATTTGGAGAGCTATTATATGTTGTTGCAATGAGTGATGGTGTTATACAGAAAGAAGAGGTAGAAACGCTCGAAGAAATATTGAAAGGACATCCAAAGGCAGCAGCAATAAAATGGTCTTTTGATTATGAAAATAAGCATCAAAATAATATCGAAACCTTGTATAAAAAAGTTATCGAAGTATTTTCTGACAACGGTCCTGATGAAGAATATGATTTTATGATGTATGCATTGGCAAAAATTGCTGATGCAAGTGAAGGAATGGATGTGAAAGAAGAAAAAATGATTACTAATTTTTCTGGTGATTTGCTGCAACGATTTAAAAATGATATCGAAAAAATAAAAGAAAAATATAGCTAATACCTAATTATATATGCAAAAAATAGTTTTACTCCTTGCTGGAATAGTACTGCTTTCTACAAGTTGTCAATCTGAAAAAAAAGAAAAAGAAGAGGTTAAAATAGGGGTAAAGAAGGAAAAAATATCTCCATATGATTTGGGAAAGAAGGTTTTTAATGGAAAAGGAAGATGCTACTCTTGTCACAAAATCAATAAAAAATCTATTGGCCCTGGAGTTGAAGAAATCATGAAAATTTATAAGGCTAAAGATGCAGATTTAATAGCATTCTTAAAACAAGAAACTGGACCCATCGTAGATCCAGAAACCTATTCAGTAATGAAAACTAATTTTTCGATTATCAAAACATTTACAGAAGAAGAGCTTAAGGCGGTAGTTACATATATGAACAAAGTAAGCACCGATAACACCAAATAATGAATAGAATATTTATATTATTTTTTTTAGTCTCAGGAGTAGTGATGTCACAACAACTCACCCCTAAGACAGCTTTCCTCGAAAAATGGAAAAACTCTAAGGAATATCTGCTAAATATTGTAGAACAGATGCCTGAAGAAAACTTTGAATATAAACCTACACCCAGAGAAATGAGCTTTAAAGATCAATTATTCCACATTCGTGAAAATATGTTATGGCTGGGTACTACTTATTTTTCTGAAAAAAAGTTTGATAGAGAAAAAATAAAAGAGAGCCTTCCTGAAGCTAAGGCAGAAATCATTACAGTATTAAATAAGGCTTTTGATAAGGTTTATGCCCAAGTTAAAAATGCAAATGATAATGATTTACAGTTGAAGGTGGATTTTTTTGCAGGCAGAAAATCAAAACTTCAAATCCTTAATCTGTTACAAGATCATGTGACTCATCATAGAGGACAATTAATAGTATACCTAAACCTAAATAATATTAAACCACCTCGGTATGTGGGATGGTAATTGTTCTGAGCAGGAAGGATTTTGGTTTAATTCCTGACAAATAAAAGAGGTGTAATTATGCTAACATAAAAATTTTATATCCAAGATCTCTTTTATTAATCTATCATATTAAAAATACATTTCAAAAATCCGTACTTTAGTACCATATTTTAGACAAAATGACCTTACTAATAATTTACGCAGTACTTTCTATTTTCTTTTCCTTTTTATGCTCAATACTAGAAGCAGTATTGCTAAGTGTAACACCAACATTTATTAATGTTAAAAAGAAAGAAGGAAAGGCATATGCCACCACATTAGAAAATTTAAAAAAAGATGTAGATCAACCTTTGATTGCTATCCTTACACTAAACACCATTGCACATACAGTAGGAGCAATTTTGGTTGGAGTACAAGCAGAGCAGTTGCCTTATAAAGTAGAAATATTGGGAGTAAATATGGTGGGTATAGTATCCACTATTATGACATTGCTGATCCTGGTATTGTCCGAAATTATCCCTAAAACTATTGGGGCTACCTTCTGGAAACAATTAGCAAATTTTACATCAAAAGCATTGGTTATCCTAATAGCTCCGTTAAAATACACAGGGATTCTATGGATACTACGTCTTACAACCAAACTTATTGGGGGCAAAGGACATCATGGTTCTGTATTAAGTAGAGAAGATTTTACGGCTATGGCTGATATCGCTCATGAAGAAGGAGTTTTTGAAGAGTCAGAATCCACAGTAATTAAGAATCTCTTAAACTTTAAAGCCGTTTTGGCCAAAGATATTATGACCCCTAGAAGCGTACTCAAACTAGCTTCTGAGGATGAAAATATTGCTGAGTTTTTTGAAGCGAATAAAAAATTACGATTCTCCAGAATACCTGTATATAAGGATAACCCTGATCACATTAGCGGATATGTCCTCAAGGATGATGTGTATAAAGAAATGGCAGAAGATCATCATGGTAAAATTCTAGGAGATCTTAAACGACAAATATTTGTAGTAGATCGTAATGTTGCAGTGCCAAACCTATTCGAAAAACTAGTAGAACAAAAGGAACATGTGGCATTGGTAGTTGATGAATATGGATCGGTAAGTGGTTTGGTAACTATGGAAGATGTCATAGAAACACTACTAGGATTAGAAATCGTTGATGAAAGTGATACTGATACTAATATGCAGGATCTGGCACGTAAAAATTGGGAAAACCGGGCAAGACGTCTGGGGATAATAGAAGAAGGTAAGACCGAAGAATGATTGATGAGGTATGTATAGAAACCCCACTAGGAATTGCCACTATATCCGGTGATAAAAATGGCATTACAAGTGTTTCTGTTACCAAAGAATCAAAACATACTCCCTCTACAGAGATTCCAGAACACTTGCAAAAAGCGGTTTCCCAACTTAATGAATACTTTAAAGGTAGGCGTACCGATTTTGACCTTACCTTAAACCCTTCTGGAACCGATTTTCAGAAAAGAGTATGGAATGAGTTGCTCAAAATCCCGTTTGGTAAAACAGTATCCTATCTTGATATTGCCAAAAGATTAGGAGATCCAAAAACAATACGTGCAGCAGCGAGTGCTAATGGGAAGAACCCATTATGGATTATTGTACCTTGTCATCGAGTTATTGGTAGTGATGGCTCTTTAACCGGTTATGCAGGTGGGCTATGGAGAAAAAAATGGTTACTTAATCATGAGAATCCTGTAAAACAACAGTCTCTATTTTAAGGAATTTTTGTCATTTTGATCTATGTAATTTTTTAAAATTTTATAGGTCGATTTCTGAGGTTAGAAAATGTTTTTAAATTTCATACATTAGCTAAACCAGTATTATACTTTCATACCAACATAATTTCTACAGAAATGATAAAACGTATACTCAAAAAATTTATTAAAGGACTCCTCACTGTTATTTTACTCTGTGTGGCATTGTTGTATATTTTTGATTATGATTATATCCTCAAAGGAGTTAGAGTAGTGTATATGACAGGGCATACTACAGCATACATTGATGACTACTCTTATTTTGATAACCGTACCGTAGAAAAAGGGAATGGGACAATTGCCTGGGCAACTCATCAAGCATATAACAAGGTACAATCTACAGAAAGACTCAATGCGGTTAATGAACAATTAGGTACGGTAGCATTTATGATTGTTAAGAATGATAGCATATGGTATGAGAATTATGCCGAAGGATTTGATGCAGATTCTAAGACCAATTCTTTTTCTATGGCAAAAAGTATAGTAACAGGTTTGTTAGGAAAAGCCATAATGGATGGGCATATAAAAAACCTGAATCAGCCAGTTGGAGATTTTTTACCAGAATTTTCTAAAGGTTTGGCAGCAAAGACAACTGTAGGAGATCTCTCCTCTATGTCATCTGGACTCAATTGGACAGAGCATTATACCAGCCCATTTTCTATTACAGCTAGAGCATATTATGATCCTAATATCAGGGATGTAATGTTAGGGTTGGATGTTATTAAAGAACCAGGGCAAAGATTTGAGTATTTAAGCGGGAATACTCAACTCTTGGGTATGGTGATCGAGAAAGCAACCGGGCAAAGTTTATCATCGTATCTAAGCCAAAGCTTTTGGAAACCTTTGGGAATGCATAAACCGGCAATGTGGCAACTGGATAGTAGTGATAGTGGAATGGAAAAAGCATATTGTTGTATAACGAGTAATGCAAGAGATTTTGCACGCTTTGGGATGCTATTTAAAAATAAAGGTGTCTTTGCAGGAGAGCAATTATTGCCTGCAGAATTTACTGAAATGGCAACAAAACCAAGATTTGAAGAAGATCCTGAATATGGGTACGGATTTTGGCTATCGAATCATTTGGGTAAGAAAATATTTGCCATGAGAGGTATTTTGGGGCAATATGTAATTTGTATCCCCGAAGATGATATCATGATTGTACGATTGGGTCATAATCGAGGTAGTTTTGTGCCTGGGAAACCCTTTACAGAGGATTTTTATGTATATATTGAAGAAGCCTATAAAATGTTAAAAAATGCTTCTTAAACTTAATTTAGAACATATTCTGTTTCTGGATATAGAAACAGTTCCTGAACATAAGGATTTTGAAAACCTAGATGAAGAAACAAAATATTTATGGGCTGAAAAGACCAAATATCAGCGCAAAGAAGAATTTTCTCCCCAAGAGTTTTATGAGCGAGCAGGAATATGGGCAGAATTTGGAAAAATTGTATGCATATCGGTTGGGTATTTTACCTTTAAAGGAGAAATCAGATCTTTTAGAACAACTTCTTTTTATGGAGAAGAAGAGCAACTATTACTAGATTTTAAAAACCTCATTGAAACACATTATAACAGACCACATCACTTACTTTGTGCACATAATGGAAAAGAATTTGATTTTCCCTATATCGCCCGTAGGATGATTATTCATAACATAGCATTACCTAACAAGCTTAATTTATTTGGGAAAAAACCATGGGAAGTAGCTCATCTAGATACATTAGATTTATGGAAATTTGGAGATTATAAGCATTATACCTCTTTAAAACTACTGACTAACATTTTAGGAATCCCTTCGCCAAAGGATGATATTGATGGGAGTCAGGTGCGTGATGTTTTTTATGAAGAAGAAGATATCGATCGTATTATTATCTATTGTGAGAAGGATACTGTTGCTGTTGCGCAGATTTTGCTTCGTTTGAGACAAGAGGAATTGCTACAGGAAGATGAAGTTATTTCTGTATAATCTAATAATGAAAAAAAATGATCTTACAATGGAAAAGAAAGGAAGCATGTCCTTTCTTATTCCATAAGGCTTCTGATTTTGACGTAATGTATACGAAGTCAAGTTGAAGATGGGGGTAATAGTTCTTTATTCCAGATCTTTTTCATTAAGAAGGGTATAGGTAAATTTGTTTCCAAAAGCTTTTTTACCATTCTTGCAAGTATTCATAAATTCATTAAAATGTCTTGAGTCTGCAAATACTTGACAACCTGCTGAGTAAGCCGGATTGTTATCAGTGCCCCAATTTCCGTTTTTTGGTCCTTTATGAATATTTATGCCAAAACTTCCAGTTTGTATGGTTTCGGGCTGTAATGCTAAAGTGCCATTTTTGTCGTTATCTCTATAGACAGAAACATCTCCTAATCTTTGGCAAAGAGCATAATATCTATTATTATGTTTGTCAATCTTATACACACCCTTATATTGACCCTCAAGTAGGATAGCAGTTCCTTTAGAATTTAGTGGTTTTTTTAGATAAAAGACACTAGGATCTGTAGTGATAGGATAATAGGTAATATACCAATGATCCATAAAATTATGAAAAATGATCAAGGTGTCGTCAAATTTGTCTGGAACAAGGCTTTTATTCCGAATCCCTACAATATTAAGGTTCCAATCTACCGTTGGAGTATTGTATACCCGATACCCTTTTTGATCCATTACGGTAAGTAGCTTTTCTATAGGTGGTGTGATCATTTTTTTAGTTTTTTTATGTAGAATACATAGTTGGTTAAAAAACGCATAATATGATAAAAGAAAACAAATCCTATTACATAGTTAACATAAATATGACGGAAGGGAAAGTGTCTACGAAGTAACATAACTAAGATACTGATTCTATAGATATGAACAAATGTTTTTAAGCAAAATTATTTTTAGATGTTATAAAAGCCCCACCTAGGGAGTAGATGGGGCTGTATATCATGTTTTAAAACAGAATATGAGATTAAATTATCGTAAAATGAATTTTTTAGTTAGGGTTTTAGCACCTGTTGAAACAGAAATAAAGTATACCCCAGACGACAACCCTTTTAATTCTATTTTCCTGTCAGAAGTGTTCCCTTTTCTTACTTCTTTCCCAATTTGATTTACTATCCTATAGGTTGAATCATTAGCATTATTCATTTGGATTATGATAAAATCTTTTGCAGGACTCGGGTAAATTAAAAAGTCCGGACTTTTCGTATCGGTTTTTAACTCATCATTAAACTTGTTTGAGGTTGTTCCTACACAGAAGTTTTTGGTGTCTAGAGATGTAAAAGATCCTCCAGAAGCTAAGATTGTACTGGTAGCTACATTGGTTAGTTCATAAGAACCATTACCGTAACTACAACAAATACCATCACCATATGTATCCTTAAACACTAAAGTATAGCATCCGGCATCTAAAGTTTTAGTGATGTTAATAGTCGAATTATCTGGCTGAGATCCATAGGTTCCTCCAGAATGCACTATTTGATTGTTTGAGTTTTTGATTTCCCAACTGGTTTCTTCTGGATACCTGTCAAAAGTAATCCGCAATTTTACATCAAAGCTGCTAGGTCCTCCTATAGTAGTAACATTAACCACAGTACTTGCTGCAGATACGTTTCCTGCTGCATCTTTGGCTTTGATACTAAACTGATAAGCTGTATTCGCTGTTAAGCCAGTAATGTTAGCAGTTGTCCCCGAAACAGAAGTTACAACGGTATTTCCATTATAGATATCATATCCAGTTACAGCTACATTATCCGATGATGCGTTCCAGGATAGTGTAAGTGATGTTTCTGCAATATTAGTGGCCGTTACTCCAGTAGGGATAGAAGGAGCTTGATTGTCTCCACCACCAGATCCACCGATTACAACAGTATAATCTTCTACCTCACCATACTGAAAAGATTCACAAGGAGTTGGGATTCCATTATACTTCATAGATACTCTCATTCTGGTGTTTCCTTCTTTGGCATTGGCTGGTACAGAAAAGTTACCACTTACAGGAGTAGTTTTAGAGGCGGCTTTTGTCCATACTTGTTCTCCTGTATCAGCAAAATCACCATCTTGATTGTAATCAACCCATACAGAATACCCTTCATTGTATCGAGTTCCTGTCCATGTTGGGGTAATGGTTATAGTGTTGGAATCTCCTTTAGTGAGATTGGTAGATTCTGCTGTAAAATCACTATACCCACCAGCTCCTGCAGCAGATGTTTTATTGATAGTTCCTAGAACTACTTTACCTATATATTCATCAGAAGTCGTTTTTCCGTTCGATGGGCAGTAGGTTATTGGATTATCACCGGTAGTTGTAAAGTTTGCAGAACTACTATAATTAGAAGTAGTTCCATCTGCACATTTACTCCTTACCTGTACCTCATAAGAGGTTGAAGCTGTTAAACCAGAAATAGTTTTAGAAGTTCCGTTTTCAGAAGAAGTAACCCAAGAAGAAGTTCCGATTTGGCGATACCGTAGATCATAAATTGCATTAGATACTGTGTTCCAGTTGATCGTTGCTGCATTGGCGGATATATTAGAAGAAGTTACTCCCGTGGGTACTATAGCGGTACAAGTGTTTGATCCACCATTATAAGTAATAGTAACGTTTGTGGTATATTCCCAGGTACCATTATGTACAGTAATAGTTATAGGGACTTGAGTTCCTGTTGGTGTAGTAGTTTTTAATTGAAAATCAATGGCTCCGGTATCAGTTCCTAAAAGAGTTAAATTAGTGTATTGTTTTGGCTGACCCAGAGAAGATATATATGAAGAGTTTGAAGATAAACTAACAGTCCAGTTGGCTTGAGCAAGACTAAATCTTTTGATAGAATATCCTATTGTTCCAGACGTAGTTGTTATCGTTTGGTTTGCATTGTCGGGAGTTACTTTTGCGTATTTTGTAGCCATTCGTAGTATCTTGATATTAAAAGGATATACCTCGTTACAAAGTGGTATAATCCTACTAGAAGCAGGCCAGAATCCATCATTCGAAGATCCTACTTCTGGAGTCATAGCAAAAATCTTGGGTTTAGAACTCTGTTCTCCGTACATCCAATCATCAGAGCTTCCACCAGCTGTATATCCTACAGTTTGATTTGGAGTACCGTATACATACGAATTCTCTTCTGTCATATAGGTGCAAGTTTTTACAAATGTATTCTGATCAGGAGTAAAGGTATTGGCTTTGTATCCCCAGGGATGGATTAAAAGATTGCTAAAAGAATGATAGTTTAGAGCTGCTACAAAATTATGCTGATTTACAAAATCTCGCATAGCTTGTGTTTCTGGCTCAGAAAACTTTGATGTTCCATGATAGGAGTCACTACCTGGGTTAGAAGATGATCCACCTGGAGCAGCCCATTGGTAACCGTAATTACGATTGAGATCAACTCCATATGTTCCACCATTGTTACGTCTGTTTTTTCTCCAGTATCCACCACCATTAGGATTGGTTTGTTGGTTATAGATATAACCATCAGGATTAATAATAGGGACAAAATACAATTCTGTATTATCAACTAATATTTTTATTTCCGGATCAGAATTATAATTCTCTAATAGATACCACATATAAAAAAGATTTTGCGAAAGCCCTACAGGTTCTCTGGCGTGATGTATAGAAGTGTATAGCATTTCGTCTTCGTTTTCATCAGTGTCTGCATTATCACTTATTTTGACCATATAAATTGATCTGTCTTGTGTGCTTGTGCCAATAGACGACTTAGCGGTGATTAATTGAGGGTATAATTGTCTCATTTTGTCCAAAGCAGCAATAGCCTCATCATGGGTATGAAACCCACCCATACTACCTAAAGTAAAATTACTGGGAGAAGGAACTAATTGTGAATCGATATTCCCAGATTTCCGTGCATTACTTTTGTTAATCCTTTTATTGATTCTGGGAATTTTTTTGGCAAGATTACGAATTTTTACTTTGTATTTGATGTTGCTTTTCCTCAATAATTTGAGATCGCTATGAGAAATTTCTGCAGTGACTTTTCCGTTTTCATAGTGAAAATGATCAACTTCGAGCCCTTTTGCCTGAAGAGTCTCTAATTGAATTTTGTTTGTGTCAAAAATAACTCGATAGAATTTTTCTTGAGCTTGGGTTAAAATGACATTACATATAAAGAAAATAATGAATATCCATGGGGTATGAGATTTTTGGAGATTAATGTTAGTTTTCATCGTTTGTGTTTTTAAGAGTTAGTTTTTATACGCTTTTTATAAATGATAGCATAGACGATCTGTGAAATACACTTATGTTCGTTGAAGAAAAGCGTATTTCCTTGGATTAGCCTCGTCAGATATAAACAGGTTGTTAATATCTAAGAATTAAATATGAATTATATGAGTTATAAAGGGGGAGGGTACTGCTTTTCTTTTTTTAGAGAGAAATTGAATAAGAAAAGATACATTGATTGGAGAGAAAACCTCTTGCTAAAATTTTTCATTACGTTGAGTTTTATTGTGTGTTTTTAATATCATATAAAGATATTTTAATAATCCATATAAACCCAATAATTAGTGTGTAAATAATTGTTTTTGAGATGTTAAGGGTGAAGTGTTGAAATACAAAATAGGTTCGGTTTGCATGTGTAATTTGACAAGAAAAATAAGACCAAATGCTAAAGTGAATATCGACATTTAGCCCTACTTCTTGTCTTGTTAAGTGAGTTTGCGTTAAGCAATTGTAAATTTATCTTAATAAATCATGAGATTTTAGCTGTATTACATGTAGAGCTATTTTGGAAGTGTGAAATGTATTATTTGAAGTGCGAAATACATTTTTTTAATGATAAAATGTTGGTTTTTAACAATGTATTAGTGTTGTGATAATGGTTATGCCTTTGTGTTGTTGTGGTTTTTCTGGTGTGCTATCCAGATGATTTTACTATTAAAATATTGAATTGTTTGAAAGATAAGAAAAACCCCGCTTTATGAATAACGGGGCTTTTTAACTCTGATTTATCTGATTTGAACTAATTTTCTGGTTTCTGTCGTTTCATTTAGTATAACAGAAATAAAGAATAACCCAATAAACTAAATTTCTTAGTTCTCTTCAAAGATCAGAGCTTTTACACATTTTTCTTTTTTCAGATCTGTTCAATTCCCGAAATAACAGTTTAAGAAGAAGAAAAATGTGCAGGAGAAAATACCTAAATCTTTAGATAATTATTCATTTTTTCTTTTTTAGTTAAGACTAGAAAAGTAAGCTTGAAAGACAATTAGAACAAACAACCTTGCCTTTTCGTCTTTTGTAATTGAGTTTTTATTATGTCTGAGGTAAAATTATCTTAGTAATAGTTTATGTTTTAGTGGGATTACATGAAACGTAAAAGTAACAACACAAAAGGTTGTATTAATAATACAAAGAAGGTTTTTAAGTGGTTTTGAAAAACTTTTTTAGGGAAATTTCCGCTTTTTGTTTTAGTGTTTCTAAGGGAATGAGTATAGAAACAGAACTTTAAAGATGTAACAATAAAACTACTATTAAATACAGAATAGATTCAAAAAAAATCCTCTTTCTATACAGAAAGAGGATTAAGTAATTATATACTTTTTGTGTCCCCCAACACAAGTCGAATTATAAATCTATACTAGATAGATCAAAATTCTAAAAGAATTCCCTATTATATAATTACTAGCAAGCTAGCGGAAATTTATTTCCGCTCCATTAATATGGTTACTATTCATTATCAGAGATATCAAAAGACATCATAGACGTCAGATATTGATTCATCTGTATTAATTATATTATAAGCCTAATACTAAAAAAATGTGTGAATAAAGTGTGTGAAGAGCACTGTAAGTGGCGAATATATAGATTTAATTTAAAAAAACATACTTTTATTAACGTTTTTTTAAGATTTATTTAGAATGTGCTTTGTAGTGACCTTTTTTTTCGAAGATTTCAAAAATGGAAATAGTAGTTGATGTATATAGTTTTTTTCTTTTGGGAATGGGATATGATTTTTAATAACCCCAATCTGGTTAACCGCTCCTTTTCTATTATAATATGTTCCGAAAATCAAATCCCAGAAGGGAGTAATATTACCGAAATTTTTAGCCTCTACTAGTATTAAGCTATGATGAAAATGATGAATTTGGGGAGTGGTAATCAAGTAATCTAAAAAACCTGTTTTGGTTTTGATATTGGCATGAGAGATGTACGCTATTACAATATGTGTCACTACAACCAGAAAGATTATTGAATCATTAAAACCCAGAAATAGTAAAGGAACCATCTTGAGAGTAGTGTTTAAAAAAATGTTGATAGGGTGGATCCAACTTGTCTTAAACCAATTTAATGATGTAGGTAGGTGGTGTATGGAGTGAATTTTCCATAAAAACCAACTGTAGAGGGAATTAGAGTTGCCAATATGGCTTATTCTATGATAAAAATAAGGTAGTAATTCACTAAGTATAGTTGCGATTATGATAACGATTATAAAGGGGAGATCATTCCATACTTTAAATGGTGTTGAGAAAAATTGCTGTAGATATATAACAATTGCTAATGATGCGGTTTTACCTAATGCATCAAATAGTGAAGCTGATAATATCAAATGTTTTAAATCTGACCAAAGTTCATTTTTTTTGGCTTCCCAGTGGGGCTTTAAAGGGATTATTCGTTCAAAGAACAAAATATATAATGCAGTAAAAAGAAAAATGATATAAGTTGATATTTCATAGCTCCAGTTTTTGTTAATTGTAAAATAAGCGATTGTACTAGTAATTACTAATAATAGAGGAACTACTACGACAGGTAAAATTTTGGAATATTTCATTATTTTATTTTACTGTGTAGTCGTCATAATGAAAGAAAAAGACGCACTTTTATAGAACTAAATTTATTTTTTCAATTTGATCTATTAATTCTTGAGGGAGTTCACAATTATCTTTGATTTGATAATCTATTATTTGATTTTTGTTATTGTAAGATATGTCTACACAGTCGGTAATCAGGTTTTTAAGCTTTTTTCGAGCTCTTTGTATTCTCGTTTTTGTGGCAGTTACGCTTAAATCTAAAATTTTTGAAATTTCATTCTGAGATTTTTTTTCAATATCACTCAGGTATAGTGGTTTACCATATTTTTCGGGAAGATACTTTTGAATTATAAAGCCTGACAAATCACATACGCACACATTTGAATTTTCACTAGTCCCTGGTGCATGTTTGAAAGGTTGATATACCTTTTTGTTTTTTCTATAATGATCTGCTATTGTATTTCTAGTTACTTGAAAAAGCCAAGTTCTGTAGTTTTTAATATCATTCTTTTGGTTTAAATTATGATATAGTTTTATACCGATTTCTTGTAAAATATCGTCAGCCATACTTTTATCATTCAATTTCGTTTTGATGAAATTAAGTAGTGGGTTTTTATTTTCTTTCCAGATTTCCTCGAATTTCATAAGATTTTCTGTTGTCTAACGGTTTGTGATTTTTTAAAATAGGATTCAGACAAATTTTATTTAGTATATGTAAATTTAACTTTTTTTGGATAAAGATTTTTGAAAACCTAGAATGTCTGGTTGCCAAAATAGAATTTACCAATGCAATCAGAATAAGGGAATTACTTTTTTGAAAAATCTCTTCTGATTCGGCTAAGACTCGTATCTGTTATACCTAGATACGAAGCGATATATTTTAATGGAGAATGTATAAAAACTTCTGGGTTTGATTTTAAAAATGATATGTAGCGTTGCTCGGCAGATTGATTAATCATCGATATCGTTCTTTGGTTTGATGAAATAAACTCTTTAACCAGAATTGCCCTACCAAAATCCCTGAAACCAGGTTTGCGATGGAATAACTCATTTGATTGTTCATAAGAAAGCCTAAAGCAAAAACAATCTGTAATTGCTTGAATATTTAATTCTGAAGGAACTCTTTGGAAAAAAGAAGTTACTTCAAAAACAATACTGTTTTTTGAATAAAAATTAGTGGTAATTTCATTACCTCCTGTATCATGCAAAAATGTTCTCAGAAAACCATCTGCCAAAAACAAATAATCATCACTTATTTGATTTGTCTTAACTAAAAATTCTCCTTTACACAATCGTTTAATACTAAAAGAATTTGAAATTTCGGTAGCAGATTTTGTGTCTAGATGGGTGGTTTGTTTTATTAAGTCAATTAATGCTGTTTTTTTGTCGTCCATTTTGAAATATAGAGATAACGATTTTGACATAAAACGTTTTAGTGTCTGTTCTCTAATCAAATATACTTGGATTCAGGATTAAATCCGAAAAAATAGCATTCGATATCCTATATGGATTGTTGTAGGGTCTAAAATTAATTTATTGAGCTCTTTATTTTCTTGTGTTGATTATCTTTTTTTGCTGATCAGTCAACTCATTTATTATTGATGGATTTAGTTGAATAGCCTTCATTATATCTGATAATGCAGCGTCTTCTTGTCTCAAAAATATTTTTACAGCACTTCTGTAATTATATGTTTGGGCATCAGAGTCATTTAAGGAAATACTTTTATTAAAATCGCTTAATGATTTTTCTAATTGTTGGACTAATGCATATTGATATCCTCTCTTTTTATATGTGCTGTAATCAGACAACTGTAATGAGATAATGTCTGAATAAACCTTTATTGCCTCTTTATTTTTATTAGCAATGGCATAGCTATCTCCGATCAGGTGTAATTTGTATTTGGTTTTTTGTTGTTTACGCCTCTGTATCTCTTCTTTTCTATTTCTTTTTTCTAAATTATGTACAAAGGTCAAATTTTCTTTCGATGTCTTTTTCTCTTCTTGGCTAATTTGCCATTCGATGAAATTATCATTTAGATTTAATATGGTTTTTTTATCTGCATGTAGAATATAAGCTACTTTTGAGTTTTTAATCTTTTCTCTGGCGTTTAAGTATGCGCCTCCAACTGCCATTCCTACTCCTAATACACCTCCTAATATGGTTCCGGCAAGAGGAGCACCTATGTTATTTCCTGTAATCCGACCAACCGTTGCTTTTCTACTAATAAATGAATTGATAAGTGCGGGGTTTTTGGCTTCTAATAAAGTGCCTGTGCTGGATATGGAGGTTCTCATTCTAGATTCGCCCGCAACTCTGGTTAAATCAAATAAACTCAATTCTAAATCATCCCTGTATTGATGCATAATATCTAAAACATGAGCTTTGGACTCTGCTATAGTAATTGCACTTTGAAAACTATTAGCGCATTGTCTAAAGCGTAATAATTCATCTCGTCTTTTTTGTTTGAATTGCATGACATTACTATAGGGAGTCTTTGGAGAAGGGATTAACTGTGGAATTTCAGTAATTAAGGTTGTTTGAGTTGTATCTTCTAATTCTCTGTCATGAAGTTCTATAATTGGATTCCAATTATTCTTTACACATTCTTGGATTAAATTTTTATAAACTTCAATCAATTGAGTTTTTAGAGATTCTTTTTTTAAATAGTCTAACTTGTTGTTTTTTATGACTATAGCGTACTTGGTGTTTATTTTTTTGAATTTTGAATAAACGCCTATGTCTTCAAATCTAATAGTGCCATCCCCATGACTTACAGCTTCAATTAAGAAATTGTACAATGCATGCAAGTTTTCATCTAATAGATCATGATTGTGTTTGAGAGAATAAATTAAATCTTCATAAGCATGCTTCTCAGTATGAATTGAGTCAGCGTATAAACAAACCGATGAGAGTTTTAAAATTGTCTGACCATTTAAGAATACCTTATTCATTAGTAAACGTTTTTGTTAGTGGGTAGCTACTACTATAAAATTGATGCCAAATTTGTTTTTCTAGAGGGAAATAACTTAATGAAAGTTACTTGTATACTTTTTGACAATGAAAGGGGTATTTTTGATAGGGGTGAGGTGAAGATAGAATTTTATTTTGAAAGCTCAAGAGACTAAGGCTTAAAATCGTAGTTAGATAGATAATAAGGTTCTTACATAATAAAAAAAACCCCAAAAAACATATCGTTTTTTGGGGTATAAAATCTATTGATTTTGTCTTATTGCTTGATAAATCTTTTTGTTAAAGTTTTTTTGTTGGACATCACCGAAATAAAATACATTCCAGATGGGAGTTCATTTAATTCTATTTTATTCTTAGAAACATTCCCTTTTCTTACCTCCTGACCAATTTGATTAACAATTCTATATGTAGAATTATTAGTGTTATTCATTTGAATCATGATAGCATTTTTTACAGGGTTAGGGTAGATAACAAAATCAGAGTTGTTTAAATCATGCAAGGGTATACTATCATCTGATAAAGTTGTTGTTGCAAAATTAGGGGACGGTACACCACAAGGACCAATTCGTTTCCAACCGTTACTGTTTGTTCTTTCATATAAATATCCATTATACGTTACCCTGTCACCAGGTTTGTATGATTGAGTGCTACTGTACGGCGGAACCCCTTCACATGGGTCAGATCCTCCTGATCCATCAATAACTACAGTGTAATCTTCTACTTCTCCATAAGAAAAGGATTCACAAGGAGTAGGAATACCATTATATTTCATTGAGACTCTCATTCTGGTTTTTCCGTCTTTTGCAGTTGAGGGTACGGTAAAACTTCCGCTGACAGGAGTCGTTGTAGAAGGAGATTTGGTCCATACCTGCTCTCCAGAATCGGCAAAATCACCATCTTGATTATAATCAATCCATACGGAGTATCCTTCATTGTATGCCGTTGTTCTTGGCCAGCTTGGTGTTACAGATATAGTATTGGAGCTACCTTTTGATAGAGTTGTAGATTCTGCTGTAAAATCACTATACCCCCCGGTTCCTGCATTAGAGGTCTTGTTAATGGTACCCAAAGATACCTTGCCTATATATTCATAAGAAGTGTCTTTTCCGTTAGAGGCACAGTAATTAATTGGGTTACCACCACCTGTAGTGGTTGCACTGGCGGTGTTACTAAAGCCAGATTGATTTCCGGCAGCATCTTTAGCTTTTATCCTAAAAGAGTAAGCTGTATCAGCAGTTAATCCCGAAGCTTGGTATGTGGTAGTTGTAACCGTACTAATAACTGTATTACCTTGATATACATCATACCCACTTACTCCAACATTGTCTGTTGAAGCAGTCCATGAAAGGTCGATAGTATTTTGAGTAGGGTTCGAGGCAGTTAAATTTGTCGGAGTAGAAGGAGCTTGTGTGTCTGTTGAACCGGATCCTACCAAAGGAATTTTCCATACACCACGACCATATGTTCCGGCTAATAATACTTTATCACCATAGTTAACCTCAAGGTCTCTGACAGAAACATTAGGTAAACTCTGAGAATAATTTTCCCAATTACCATTGCCTTGTTTGTAGTAAACCCCTAAGTAGGTACCAACATATATTGTTTCTGTACCTTTTTGGTGTCTCACTACATTTTTGGCTTCGCTTGGCAGATTACCAGTGATATTAGAAAAACTCGCTCCTTGATCTGTAGATTTAAAAACACCATTAGAGGTTCCGGATGTACTATGCCCACTAGTTGTAATGTATATAGTGTTAGAATTACCATTATGCACTTCTATAGAGGTGATGTTTGTTGTAGAAGTATGAATTTTTGTCCAGTTAACTCCTTTATTTGTACTTTTAAATAAATTGTTCTTTCTGGAAACATAAATAGTATTTGTATTGCTAGGATCTACTTCGATATGATCTAGTTTACCACCAAAGTTATAGCTTGAGAGTTTTTGTAAAGAATTACCAGATAGTTTATAAAAATTTGAATATCCGGCGTAAATATTTCCATTTTTATCAGAAACCAATGGTGTAATCCAGTTTCCTGATTCTGGTCCTGCCGCAACTCGGGATTGTGTTGTTCCTCTATTGGTTGTTCTGTATAAACCACCTCCGTTTTGTATAAATCCATAATAAGTATTCGGATCGGTACCACTTACTGCGCAATCCATCCCATCAGCTCCAAAAAAATTATTCCAGATATTGTCTTTTCTAGCATATCCTCCATTGTCCTGAAGACCGCCAACTAAATAGTTAGAGCTACTATTTGAAGCTACAGATATTCTGTAAAACTGACCAATCTGTAATCCTTTTGTTAAATCAGTAAAGCTTCCTCCATTATTCTCAGAGAGATAAACTCCACCATCACTACCACATAATAACTTGCCATTATAATAACGTAAGAAATGGATATCTGCATGGGTATAAGTTGCTTGTTGTGGACTTGACCAATTATTAATTTTGGAAAAACTATTCCCTCCATTTGTGGATTTCCATATATTGATGCATCCTACAAAAATGGTATTAGCATTTGTGTCCGAAACGGTTAAGGCAAGGTCATACCATGCTTGACTGGACTCTAAAATATTGGAAGTTTCTTGGGTTTTTGAAAAACTATCTCCACTATTAGTAGAGCGGTATAATCCTTGAAAACTGTAATTACTACTTCTGGTTTTGGCACTTAGGACATATACATAGTTAGGATTTGCCGGTGTAACTTCTAAAACTAGTCTTCCAGAAGTCGAGGGTAACCCACTTTGGATTTTAGAAAAACTATTTCCTCCATTAGTAGATTTGTAAAAAGAATCTTTGGTGGCTGCATATATTATATTTGCATTACCTGGTTTTAGTTTAATATCTTTTACATCCGCATTAAGTGTTCGAGTCCAAGTGTTTCCGGCATTTGTAGTTTTATATACCCCTTTACTTGTTGCAACCCATAGTGTATTAGAGTTACTAGGGTCAATATAAATATCATTACCAGTTGTTTGCGAATCAGAAAACTTTAAGCCAGTTTGGGTCCAGGTGTTTCCTCCATCAGTAGACTTAAGAACCCCTATGCTATAAGAGTCACTTGCATCGTCATCTCCTGTAGATATATATACAATATTAGAGTTGTTAGGATCAATGGCAATACCCGA
Source organism: Aquimarina sediminis (assembly GCF_002895435.1). Lineage (GTDB taxonomy): Bacteria > Bacteroidota > Bacteroidia > Flavobacteriales > Flavobacteriaceae > Aquimarina > Aquimarina sediminis. The sequence goes on along the minus strand of NZ_POYJ01000002.1, from coordinate 74,284 downwards.
AACTCCTATTTGAGGGAGATGATCGGATAAAGAGGTCCAACTAGAACCTTTATTCGTAGATTTCCAGATTCCTCCTGCTGGAGCACCAATATAAAATGTATTTGGATTGTTTGGATCAATTATGGCAACGTTTACCCTTCCTTGTCCAGGAGACCAAGACCCCGTTACTTTATGATCAAAAGGACCCATAGGTGTCCAGTTTACAGCTGCGTTGGAAGAAGAGACTGGCATGTTGTTTTTTTCTTCCCAGGCTTTCCATATGTGTTTAGGGCTAGGTAAGGTTCCATCCGGAAGTAAAGCATTTTTCCAGTATTCTTGCCACCTCATAAAAGGTTTGTATCCGCTTCCCTTTTGTTTGTAATCTTTGTCTTTCCAATATGCATTAAATGCATTGGTGATTTTTTGGAATTCTAGAGAGGTTTCTTGTCCAGAAGAACTTTTGTTTTGGTTTAAATCTTCCATCCAAGGGGCGTTAGAGTTATATTGAGAATGCCCAATATAGCTCATTAATGCAATCAAAATAATTAGTGATTTTTTCATTTTTTTGAGTTTGTGTTAATGAAAATTTGATTTTTAGAACATAATGAATCAGGGATTCACAGTTCTTTTGGTATAGGTAATGAATATCACAACTGTCCTATATGTTTTGTGGAGTAATAGAAAAATGCATAATATAATTTAAGTTAGATTAGTTAAGTCTTACCTTGATTATATTTTGTGTGATAAATTGTCTTAATGGTATTCTGTAGAATAAAGAGTACCAAATTTGTATTAAGATTATAAATCTTCGAATCTTAACTTTTAAATCTTATTTCCGAAAAGGAGAAGTCTTTGGGTTGTTTTCATTTTTAGTTGAGTTAGTTGTTGTTTGTTGAAATAATATCAATTATAATGTAAAAGTGATGAATTATCTTTAAAAACAAAAATTTTTTCGATAATTAGTTGTAAATACTCTTTATAAAACCAAATCAGTTCTAGTTGTATGATTAACTATGTGCGAATGTGTAAGAAAATTGATGAGAGTGGTGATTGTTTGCTGTGTTAAATGTTGATTTAGAGTGTTTTACGTTTGTAGGTTAGACTTCTGTAGGAATATTAAGAAGGCTATTAAAGAGGTTTTACTATTTAGAGTTGCCAATTCGAGATTTTTTTGCGATCTCTTTACGTCTATGTGTGTCCGCGCAAACCAATATATAATTTTTAAAAGCACGTTTTGTTTTTAGATACTTTTTTTAAACACAGTTTTAAGGTTTATTAGTAGGGTTAACCGAACCGTAAATTCTCTTTACCATTTTTTCTATTGTTAAGCCTTGAACTAAAATTGAGAAGATTACTACTATATAGGTAATAAACAAGAATAAATCCCTTTCCATAGTATCTGTTAAGCTTAGTGCTAATGCAATAGAGATGCCTCCTCTTAAACCTCCCCATGTCATAACAAGATTTGTTTTTGGAACAAAATTTAATCGTTTCTTAAAAATATTTATTGGTAATAAAAGTGAGATGTATCTACTAAGAAGTATAATAGGTATAGCCACTAAGCCTGCTATTAGGAGAGGGATTTCAAATGATAATACCAACATTTCCATACCAATCAATACGAATAGAATGTTATTCAATAAGATATCTATAAGCTCCCAGAATTTGTCAACATAGTCTTCAGTTTGTCTGGACATAGTATGCTCTCTAACACGATCATTACCTGCCATTAGACCTGCAGTAACCATGGCTAATGGAGCAGACAGATGAAAATGTTGGGCGATAACAGTACCTACCATAACTACGGCAAGTGTAATGATAACTTCTATTTGATAGTCATCTATTTTTTTCATTAGTCGATAAGCAAGCCACCCTAATACAAGACCTAAACCTATGCCGCCTATTACTTCTTCAAAAAAAAGCTTAAAAACGTGCGATAATTCTAGAGTTTCTGTTCCTAAGGATGCTACTTGAAATATGGTTAGAAAGACCACTACACCAACACCATCATTAAATAGTGATTCTCCGACAATTTTTGCTTCCAGTTTTTTGGGAGCTCCTGCTTTTTTTAATATCCCTAAAACGGCAATTGGATCTGTTGGAGAAATTAATGCACCAAATAGTAAACAATAGATATAATCGATTTTGAAACCAATAAGAGGTAAAATGTATGATAAAATAGTTCCTATTAGAAAAGTGGAAACTAAAACCCCTAAAGTTGAAAACAAAAATACTGGCCATCTTTGAACTTTCAATTGCTCAAAATTAGTGTGTAATGCACCGGCAAAAAGCAAAAAGCTTAGCATGGTATCTAGTAATAATGTCTTAAAATCTATTTGGGTAATAATGTACTTTTCGGCATTCAAAAGGGTGTTGTCAAAATAACTTAAAGCAAAAACCGCTAGAGTGAAAATAATGGTGATGAGCATTAACCCGATGCTATTGGGAAGCTTCACGAAGCGGACATTTATATAGCCAAATAAAGCAGATAGAAAAACTAAAACAGTTACTATTAAGAAATAATCCATTACGAAGATTTAATTGCAAGAACTCTCATAAATATATTAAAAACAAGGTAACAATACTTTTTTAAATATGTGTAGTATCGAAACTGTTTTACTCAATTTAACCGGTCTATTTTTTTCGAATAAGTGAACAGTTAGTTTTGAATATGCTTTTAAGGAGATATATTTCAAAAAGAAACCCCGAAACAATTAGTTTCGGGGTTTATAAAATCTATTGATTTTGTTTTATTGTTTGATAAACCTTTTTGTCAGAGTTTTTTGATCCGACGTAACCGAAATAAAGTACATTCCAGCTGGTAGTTCATTTAATTCTATTTTGTTTGCAGAAACATTACCTTTTCTTACTTCCTGACCAATTTGATTAACGATTCTATATGTAGAATTATTAGCATCATTCATTTGAATCATTATGAAACTTTTTGCAGGACTAGGGTAGATAACAAATTCAGAGTTTCTTATATCTGTTATTGCATTGGTGTCATTGTTAACACTGTTGAATTGATTAGTGCTTGTACCAACACAGAAGTTTTTAGTGTCTTGTGTTGTAAAAGATCCTCCAGAAGCAAGTGAAGTACCCGAAGCAACGTCGGTTAACTCATAAGAACCATTACCGTATCTACAGCAAATCCCATCTCCGTATGAATCCTTAAACACTAAGGTATAACAACCTGCATCTAGTGTCTTAGTGATATTAAGAGTAGAGTTATCTGGTTGAGATCCATAAGTTCCTCCTGAGTGTACTACTTGATTGTTAGAATTTTTGATCTCCCAGCTTGTTTCTTCAGGGTATCTATCAAATGTAATACGAAGTTTAACATCAAAAGTACTTGGTATCCCTGCAGTAGTTACATTTAACGTTGCACTAGCAGCAGATTCGTTCCCGGCAGCATCTTTAGCTTTTACACTAAATTGATATGCTGTACTAGCTGTTAAACCAGTAATATTTGTTGTAGTTCCTGTAACAGATCCAAGATTAGTATTTCCTTGATATACATCATATCCAGTTACTCCAACATTATCTGTAGAAGCGTTCCAAGATAGGGTTAATGTAGTTTGTGCAACATTTGACGCAGCTAATCCTGTAGGTACAGAAGGTGCCTGAGTGTCTCCGCCACCTGATCCACCGATCACTACGGTATAATCTTCTACCTCACCATAAGAGAAAGATTCACAAGGAGTAGGAATTCCATTATATTTCATAGAAACTCTCATTCTTGTACTTCCGTCTGTTGCTGTTGCGGGTACTGTAAAACTACCACTTACCGGAGTAGTTTTTGATGCAGCTTTAGTCCAAACTTGTTCTCCTGCATCAGCAAAATCACCATCTTGGTTATAATCAATCCATACCGAATACCCTTCATTATAAACAGTTCCTGTCCATGTAGGTGTTATGGTAATTGTATTCGAACTTCCTTTTGCCAGATCAGTAGATTTTGAAGTAAAATCGCTATATCCACCTGTACCAGCTGTAGATGAGTTATTTATAGTTCCTAACATAACTTTACTTATGTATTCATCAGAGGTATTTCTACCGTTAGAATCACAATAGTTTAACTGGACGTTTGTAGTCGTAAAGTTTACAGAACCACTATAGTTAGACGTTGAACCATCTGTACATTTACTTCTTACCTGAGCTTCGTATCCGGTGCTAGCTGATAATCCAGTAATATTATGAGAAGTTCCGTTTACAGAAACCGTTGTCCAAGAGGTAGTTCCTGTTTGACGATATCTTAAATCATATGTTGCAGAAGGAACAGCAGTCCATCCAATGGTAGCAGAGGTTGCTGCAACATTAGAAGAATTTACACCAGTTGGTACTGTCGCCACACATGGTGTTGTAGTGCCTGTTAATCCAGTAACAATAAGAGAGAAGTTTTGACTTCCTCCGGTTAATGATCCTTTATTTGTAACTGTAATTGTATAAGTTCCTGATGCATTGGCAACGTCAACTCTTTCATATGGATCTACAGTATTGTCTCCAGTAGCATTAGTAGTAATACTTGTTAATTTATAAGGGCTGTAAACAGTTGATCCTTTAGATACTCTAATGTCTAAGTCATTTACTAGTACTGGAGTATTAGAATTAACTAATGTATTGGCAGTACCTGGTCTGTCTGTCCATGAGATAGAAGCAATTAACGGATTAGTTCCATCAGAGTCCACTGTAATAGTATATGTTTGACCACTAGTTAGGGTTAACTCTTCTATTTTTGAAGCACTTCCTGCATTAGTAATTGCTTCTGCAGCAGCTTTAGCATTTAATAACCCCCATCCGTGAACCACATCTGGTCCAGAAGGTCCAATATCATCTGCAGTATGTAATGCTACACCTTTTAAGGTAGCTGCCTTCATAAAGTTTGAATTGATATTGTTATAGTGTTGTTGTAATAATAAAAGAGAACCTGTTACATTAGGAGAAGCCATAGAAGTACCAGTAATACTATTATATGCAGTATCACTACTTGCATATGTAGAGTATACACCTGTACCATTACCAGTAATATCTGGTTTGATTCTATAATCATCAGTTGGTCCTTCACTACTACTACTGTTTATAGTAACACTATTTAAATTACCATTACTACTCACATTAGCATCTTGAGCATTGGCAACAACCAAGTTGTTTTTAGAAGTAGAATGCCCTGTAAGTTTATCATAAGACGAGTTTCCATCTAGTGGTTGCCCATTGTAAGAGTTTTGATTACCATCATTACCCGCAGCAACTACCATTAGATAGAACGGAGCATTATACATGATTTCGTCCCAAGCTCTTGATTCGTCAATATACCCTCCAAAATAATGATCCGGTACCAAATCACCTCTAAACCCATAGGAGTGGTTAGAGATTAACATTCCGTTTGCAGCAGCTGTAGTAGCTTCTGCAGCATCGTTGCTCCATTTATACCCCTTAACTTTTGCATGAGATGCCATTCCTTTGGCGTTGGCTTGAACTCCAGAAGCCATAATGGTTCCTGTTACGTGAGCAGCGTGGAAATTAAGATCTAAACCTCCTTCAGAACCTGCATCTTCGATAGTAACTCTATTGCTTCCTCCTGGACCATCATACTCTTGATGGGATGCTCTGGCATGACCCCCATCCCAGACATATGCAGTCATATTCTGACCATCTAGGCTTAATCCTAAAGATCCACCACTATTAATGTGATTTGTTCTGGTCGATTTTGCAGCAGCAACATTGCTGGTAGTATAATAAATCGGATAGCTCTTATTGCCATAGGTAACTACTTTTTGCAATTCAGAATAGTTTCCATTAGAATTCATTTTAACTGACCATCCATTTTGTTTGGCAGCTTGTATTGCTTCCTGTTTTTGTAATGCAGCTTTGTTTGCATATACAGATTGCAATTGGTTTAATTTTGTTAGATTACTTTGTTGTGAAATTTTTTGTTTTTGTTGAACATTCTGAGCATAAAGACCAGATGATAACAGAACCATAGTGATAAAAGCAAAAGTGCTCATTACAGGAGCCACTTTGCTAGTAAAACCCAATGAAGAAATTGGGCTTTGGTAGCTTTTTTTCATTTTTGTTATATTTGAGTTAGTGTTAGCCTTGTTTTCTTAAAAAATTATTAGAAAACACTCAAAATTCTTAAAACATTCGCAATAAAAAAAAGTTTTTCGATTAAGTGGTGTAAAATCATGTCATAAAACATTAACAAATACTTAACGTGGGCTTTACATTCGTTTAGAATTATTCTTATGTAAGAAAAAACTGTCTTTAGTTTTATGCTATAAACTCATTTCTTCAAAAAACTCCAATGCTCTCTGTTCATTATAATAGGTTTGGTACGGAAGATAAAACCCGACATGTCCACCATAATTTGGAATTTCCAAAAATAGATTAGAATTAGCCTTGGCTTCTTCTATTGGGTAGCAAAGATTTCCTAGGAAGGAATCATTTTTTGCACTAAGAACGAGTGTAGGAACTTGTATCTCTTTTAGGAATTGTTTACTACTACATTTAGAATAATAATCCATAGCATCTTTATAGCCATGAGCTCTGCTTGTATACAGATTGTCGATATCTATAAGGGATTTACAAGCTTTGATATCTGAGGTGCTTATGATGTCGGCAAATAATGACTGTCGATCAAATAATTTAGCCTTTAGGTGTCTAAGAAAACGCTTTTGATAGATGTAATTTTGAGGTTTATTGATTTCAGCGAGTGAGTCATACAAATCACAAGGAACAGAAACAGCCATCGCGGTTCTCACTTCGGGGGCTATCGTTCTGCCTTCTCCTAAGTATTTTAGTAATAAATTACCTCCGAGACTAAACCCACATATAGAAATGTTGGTGTAGTCATATTTTGCTAAGACATGTTTGATAATAAGATCTAAGTCATCGCTTGCACCTGCATTATAAGATTTATAAAGGCGATTTACCTCTCCGCTGCAATTTCTAAGATTGATAGCCACAGAATCCCAATGATTATAATTTAGATATTTTGCTAGCCCAAGAACATATTGTCGCTGTCCATTTCCCTCGAGTCCATGGATGATAACTGCTAATTTTTTAGTCTTAGATTCAGGAGAGTAACTCCAATCTAAATCTATAAAATCTCCATCATCTAGTTCAACTCGTTCTCTTTTTTGGGATATCCCTTTTACTTTTCTTAATAAATTTGGATAAATAGTAGATACATGACCGTTTCTGAAAAAAAAGGGTGGGGTGTAGGGAGATTGTATTATTGGCATTAATATAATATGTTATCTTTTGGTTGTTCTTTTTCTGGCAAATCTTTTTCTTCTAGCATATCACGCAGATCAATTTCTATTGTTTTGCATAGAGCTGTCATTGGAACATCATTGATTCTGCCTTCAAAGGGATCTTCACTATTGCTTCCAATTTTTTCCATAGTAAAGAAAATCCAACTTATTAGAACAGACAGGGGTATCATTAAAAAAATAAACCATTGTTCAATACCACTTGTTATTTCATTTAACTTACTTTCAAAAACATTAAGTAGCCCAAAAGGTAGTAAAAGAAGAAAAATCCAGGTAAACAGTGTGCTAAAATACGCATATTGTCTGGGAAAAGGAGTGTTTTTAATACGTTCACATTTTCCTTGTAAGGTATAGAACTCCTCTAATGTATTATGAAAAAGCTGTTTGTCGAATTCTGTGAGCTTATTTTGATTTAGAAGCTGTTTTAGATGTAGTCCCTGATTTTTTACTAAATGAGTTGCAGGGTTTTTTCGCAGCAAAAGGTCATTATATTCTTCTTCAGAAATAAACTTTTTACTGGCATCACATGCAGGAGTTTGTTCACCATGTTTTTTAAAAAGACCTTCTACAGCATTATTTTCCCTAAGACTAAAAGATGAAGGTTGTCTAAGTTGAATTCTTAATGCATTGATCCATGCTATATGTCGATAAATAAGAATTTGTTTTGTTTTTTGATCATCTTCAACCAAGCATAACACCTGATTAGCCCAAGTTCTAGAAGAATTCACAATTCCTCCCCATATTTTACGGGCTTCCCAGAATCGATCATAACTTTGACTGTTTTTGAAACCAATATAAAAAGCAACAGCAACGCCTATTACAGTAAGAGGTTGAAAAGGGATATCTATAAATTTCCAACTGGTAAAATGATACATTGAAAAAATACTTGCGGTATAGAATGTAAAGAAAACAATATTCTTCCAGGCAAACCTGAGAATAAGCCCCCAACTAATATTTCGTTTGATGTACATTAATTGTTTTTTTAGTATGAAGATCCATTACATTTTCAAAACCTTAATTGGCGCTCATATTTTGAAGTTTGGTATAGATCTCGACATAGTTTATGGATAGCTAAAGATATATATTTAATTTTTATCTATTATGCGCGCATAGTGAATGTTTTGTATTTTTGTTTTTCAAAAAAAAGGAAACATGTATTTAAAAGATTTCGAAATCAGATGGAATGATATTGACGCGAATCGTCATTTGGCAAATAAGGCATATATAGAATTTGCTGCGCATACTAGAATGTCATTTTTGTCAGAAAAAGGTTTTGATCAACGTTTATTAGGTAAGTTTAATATTGGTCCAGTAGTGTTTTATGAACATATCTATTATTTTAAGGAAGTTTTTTATGGTAGACCAGTAAAAGTTTCTTTAGAGATTTCGGGATTAAGTGAAGATGGTAAGTTTTTTGAATTCAGACATAACTACTATGATCATAAAGGTAGAAATTTTGCCCAATGCGAGATGATGGGTGCCTGGATGGATTTAAACACTCGAAAATTAATTGCACTACCTAAAGAAATACATCAATTGATGGATACGGTAGAACGCCCTGATGATTTTAAAGTGTTGACCAAAGAAGATACCAGGAAATTCGCTAAAACTCCTACCGATTTAGTGTAATGTTTTTGGTTTTTTTGTTACCAGATATACTCCGGCAAAAATCAATAATGTAGCCGTAACTTTAATAATATCCAAGGTGTCTTTTCCTAAACCGATAGCAAATATAGATGCTAACAGAGGTTGTAGATAGATAAAAACAGCTACAGTCGTAGGCTTTAGTTCTTTAATAGCAAAAATATTTAGGACATAAGTGCCAAAAGTGGCAAATAAGACGACGTAACCAATTTTTAAATATCCTTCTAGAGGGATCAAACTAGGTTGGACTTCTAATAGTTGTGAATATCCAAAAGGCAAGACAAACAGAAAACCGATAGTATACATCCATTTCATAAAAGTAAATGGGTGGTACTTTTGTGTAATTTTTTTCACTATAATAATGTAACACGCATATGAGGCGGCGTTAATAAAGATTAAAAAATTTCCTAAAGTTGGATTTGTGGAGGTCGTTGAGTTACCTGTCCCATAAAGAATAATAAGAAGAGCCCCAGACAACCCAATTAAGACTCCTAGTACTTTTAAAATACGTAGTTTTTCTTTTAGAAAAACTACCGCCAGAATTAGTACAATAATAGGCGAGGTAACCATCAAAACCGATGCACTAATAGGAGAAGTAAGGTTTAGTCCTTCAAAAAAAGCTAGCATGTTTATCCCTACACCAAATAGTGCCGCAGCAGCGATTCTAGTAAAATCTTTTCGAGCTATCTTTTCTTTTGGACCAAAAAAACTAATTCCCCAAAATAGAATAGTAGCTCCTAGAATCCTAAGAACTATAAACCCAAAAGGTTGTACGTAGTGAGGCATTACATCTTTGGCAATGGTATAATTTGCTCCATAAAATATGGCTACAAAACTTGCCGCGATAAACGCTAAAGTTCTTTTACTCATTAATTACATTTCCAATTTAGCCGCTTCTACTGTTTTTTTAGCATTACCAATAAAAATTTGATTATCAATCAGAATAACCGGGCGTTTCAAAAATGTGTAATGTTCAAGAATAAGCTCTTTATAATCCTTTTCAGATAGGTTCTGATTTTTAAGATCTCTTTCTTTATATAATCGGGCTCTTTTGCTAAATAGAACTTCATAGCTTCCTGATAGATTATGCATTTCTTCGATTTGCTCAGAAGTAATTGCCTCGGTTTTGATATCTTGTAAAATAAATTCTGAAGGAGGGTTTAATTCTTTTAAAATACGTTTACAAGTATCGCAGGTAGATAAATGATAAATCTTTTTCACAGCTGATTATTTTTTAGTTTCAAAATCACCGCAAAGGAAAATCATTTCACAATTAAAACTGATACTTTTGGCTAAAAATTATGAAATGAATTAAAAAACTAAAGTTGTTGTTAAACAACATCATTATTGACGATTTTTATCCCACCTTTGAAAAGCAAAAAAAATAATAGATAAATACCATGCAAAATTCTCTTACAATTACTCGTGTTAATAGAAAAATGTTAGAAAAAATACTGGATAATTATTCTTTAGAACAACTTAATATTGTTCCTGAGGGGTTCAAAAATAACTTAATCTGGAATATAGCACATGTTGTGGTAACTCAGCAATTATTGGTGTATAAGCTAAGTGGATTACCTATGATGATTGATGATGAAATGGTTAATTTGTATAAAAAAGGTACAAAAACAGAAAGACCAGTTACGATTGAAGAGGTCAAAATGATAAAAGAGTTGTTGTTTACTACATTAGATAAAACAGAAAAAGATATGGGAGATGCCATATTTCAAAGTTATAGCGACTATGAAACAAGTACGGGGTTTGTTTTAAAATCTGTTGATGATGCAATGAATTTTAATAATTTTCATGAAGGAATTCATCTAGGGTATATTCTAGCGCTCAAAAAATCATTATAAAATGGTATAAGCAAAAAAGGAAGCGACATCTTCTTTTTTAATTCTTAGCTCTATCGGTCCATCTGCGTATGAACTGATTTCATATTGATTGTAGTGTAGAACCACTTCTTTGTCTGTAAACCCTATATTTTTTGGAAGGCTAAAAACATCATCTTCAAAAAAAAAGCCTGTACTATTGATAGATTCATTTGAAGGGATTTTGTTTTGAGCTCTAAATATTTTTTCGATATAATCAGTAAACTTATCAGAATTTTCAAATAGCATTTTGTTAGGAAGACGTTTTCCTGTTTCTGTATCGATATTAATATAAGAGACCCCTCCATACCCATGTGCACCACCTGTAAACATGTATGAATCGATTGCTACAGAGATCAGATCTTTACATTGAAAAGCAAGTTTGCAATCAATATTGGCTTCATAGGGGATAGTTTCATCCGGAAATTCCTCCAAAATACTTTGGTACGAAGTATTGAATTGAGTAATTGCTTTATCAATAGTTAATGCTGATTCGTATTCACTAGTATTTAGGATGTCACAGGCAACGCGTTCTATTTCTTTATTAATGCTTTGTGCTACTTGATTATCGTCAATGATTTTTAGTAGGTTGATTTCTAATAGAGCGCAATCTTCATTTCTGCAATCCGATAACATGTCTGTTGTTAAACTATTCTTTTCAAAAGTAAAAAGTTCTCTGTCTTTACAGTTATATAAACCCAACAAAATGACAAGTAAAAAAATGTATTTTGGGATAGTGTTAGTTTTTGTGTTAATCATCTACTAAAGGTATTGAATGAAATATGATTAGAGCGAATTAAATCATACATTTGCTACGTTTTTTAACATAAAACAAGCAAGTTAATTTATTCTTGTCAAAAACTAATAAATAGATGAAATTTAACACAAAAACAATTCATGGAGGTCAGCAACATGATCCAGCATATGGTTCGGTTATGCCTCCAATATATCAAACTTCTACCTATGCTCAGACAACACCTGGCGGGCATAAAGGATTTGAATATAGTAGAACACATAATCCTACCAGAAAAGCACTAGAAGATTCTTTTGCAAGTATAGAGAATGGAAAATTTGGATTAGCCTTTGGGTCAGGGTTAGCAGCAATAGATGCCGTTGTAAAATTATTACAACCTGGTGATGAGGTAATCTCTACAAATGATTTGTATGGAGGGACATATCGTTTGTTTACCAAAATATTTGAAGGTTTTGGAATCAAGTTTCACTTTATCGGGATGGAAAATGCGGATAAAATATCCGATTATGTAAATGAAAACACCAAACTGATATGGGTTGAAACACCGACCAATCCAATGATGAATATTATTGATATTAAAGCGGTAGCTGCGGTATCAAAGAAACACAATCTTTTATTAGCTGTAGATAATACTTTTGCAACTCCTTATTTGCAAAGACCTTTGGATCTTGGTGCCGATATCGTAATGCATAGTGCAACCAAATACCTTGGAGGGCATAGTGATGTAGTTATGGGAGCATTGATAGTAAAAGACTCTGAGTTGGCAGAACGACTATATTTTATCCAGAATGCAAGTGGTGCTGTTTGTGGTCCTCAGGATAGCTTTTTGGTGCTTAGAGGAATCAAAACATTGCATATACGTATGCAACGACACTGCGAAAATGGAGAGGCTATTGCAAAGTATTTACAGAATCATCCTAAGATCGAGAAAGTATACTGGCCTGGTTTTGAAGATCACCCTAATCATGAAATTGCTAAGTCTCAGATGGATGGATTTGGAGGTATGATTTCTTTTGTGACAAAAGGGAATGATTATGATCAGGCAATAAAAATAGTAGAGAAACTAAAGATTTTTACTTTGGCAGAATCCCTTGGCGGAGTAGAAAGCCTTGCAGGGCATCCGGCAAGTATGACACATGCTTCGATACCAAAACAAGAGCGAGAGAAAACTGGAGTGGTGGATTCACTGATTAGATTAAGTGTAGGAATAGAGGATGTCGATGATCTAATTGCGGATCTAGAACAAGCCATAGGATAACTTTATTATTAAATCAAAAAAATAAACTTGTTTTTTTAGGAATATCATATATTTGACATGATATTTCAACCTTTAGATAAGAATCTATTAATTCAATTAACATATGCAAGCAAAGATAGATGCATTCATGGAAGAAGTGAAGACTCGTAATACACATGAGCCAGAATTCTTACAGGCGGTACAAGAAGTTGCCGAGACTGTGATTCCATACATAGCTACGAAAGAAATTTATAACGGGAAAAATATCCTGTTAAGAATGGTTGAGCCTGAGAGAGCGATTATGTTTCGTGTGCCATGGGTAGACGATAAAGGAGAGATTCATGTGAATAGAGGATATCGTATTCAGATGAATTCTGCAATAGGACCATATAAAGGAGGACTACGTTTTCACCCTTCTGTAAACATAAGTATTTTAAAGTTTTTGGCTTTTGAACAAGTTTTCAAAAACAGCTTAACTACACTTCCTATGGGAGGTGGTAAAGGAGGGTCTGATTTTGACCCTAAAGGGAAATCTGACGATGAGATTATGCGTTTTTGCCATAGCTTTATGAGTGAGCTTTTCAGACATATTGGTCCCGATACCGATGTTCCTGCAGGAGATATAGGAGTAGGAGGACGTGAAATCGGATTCTTATTCGGTATGTATCGTAAAATGCGTAATGAATTTACTGGTGTTCTTACCGGAAAAGGACTTACATGGGGAGGGTCGTTAATTCGTCCTGAAGCAACAGGTTATGGTACTGTATATTTTGCAAAGAACATGCTTGAAACTAAAGGAGGTTCTTTTGAAGGTAAAATTGTAACCGTTTCTGGTTCAGGAAATGTAGCCCAATATGCAGCCGAAAAAGCAACTCAATTAGGAGCAAAAGTAGTTACGCTTTCTGATTCATCTGGATATATATATGATAAAGATGGAGTAGATGCAGAAAAACTTGCTTTTGTAATGGAGCTTAAGAATGTAAAAAGAGGGCGTATTAGTGAGTATGCCGATAAGTATCCATCTGCAGAGTTTCATAAAGGAGAAACTCCTTGGGGAGTAAAATGTGATATTGCTCTACCATGTGCAACTCAAAATGAGTTAAACGGAGAAGATGCAAAAACACTAATTGACAATGGATGTGTTTGTGTTAGTGAAGGAGCTAATATGCCAAGTACTCCAGAAGCTATATCAGCTTTTCATGAAGCTAAAATATTCTTTGCACCAGGTAAAGCCTCTAATGCAGGAGGGGTAGCAACATCTGGTTTAGAAATGACACAAAATTCTTTACGTTATAACTGGACACGTGAAGAAGTAGATAACAAATTAAAACAAATCATGGAAGATATCCACTCTGCTTGCCTTGAGTATGGTAGCGATGGTAATGGATATGTAGATTACGTTAAAGGAGCAAATATTGCTGGCTTTGTAAAAGTAGCTGATGCTATGCTGGCGCAAGGAGTGATCTAAGTATTTCAAGATTTTTTTAACATAAAATTAAAGCTGTTTAGATATTTCTAGGCGGCTTTTTTTAAATAAAAATGAATATCTTTACAGTCATTTTACGAAAAGTCCTACCCTCGTTAAATAATAATCAATTTAAAATTCCGATTTACGAATGACAAAAAAACTAATTGTATTAGGGAGAGCGTGTATGCTTTTTATTTTAATGATTAATGCTTCTTGTAATAAAGACGACGAACTAGCTTTGAATAATAGTAATTTTATTACATCTGTTAAGTTAACAAGTGGAGGCTTTACCAAAGATTTTGAAGTTAAGGATAACCAAGTAAATGGTGTAGTTCCTTCAACGATTGATGACTTTGATATTGCACTGACAATTACTATCTCTGATAAAGCGACGATAACACCAGATCCAAAGACTATTACCTCTATCAAAAACCCCATTAATTTTACTGTTACTGCAGAAAATGGAGAAAAAAGGAATTATGTAGTAGATATAAAGAGAGAATTAAGCTCTGAAAATATTATAGAATCAATTAAACTAACAAGTGCAGATTTTACAAAAGATTTTGAAATTAAAGATAACGAAGTAAATGGTGTAGTTCCTTATACAATTGATGATTTAGATATTACATTGGTAATTACTATTTCTGATAAAGCAACGATAACGCCAGATCCAAGTACTATTACTTCTATCAAAGAACCTGTTAATTTTATGGTTACAGCAGAGAATGGAGAAAAAAAGAATTATGTGGTAGATATAAAGAGGGAGTTAAGCCCTGAAAATACTATTGTATCTTTTCAAATAAAAACAGCTCTTTTTGAAGCAAATACTGATATTGATAATGAAACAGGGACAATTAATCAAACAGTGCTTCCAAATACCGTACTGACTTCTATTGAAACTATTGCAGTAATTTCTGATAGAGCTACAATAAGCCCTGATCCAAAAACAATTTCTGACTATACAAATCCAGTTTTGTATACGGTTACAGCAGAAAATGGAGAAAGTAAGGAATATAGAGTTGCGCTTCAGCTGATGAATGAAGATTTTTCTGTACAATGTGATATTAGAAATGCGACAAAATGGTTTGGTGGAGATGATAGAGTAATACCTGATTATCCTGAAATAGGTCCTAGAAATGTAGGTACTGGGCAAACTATAAATTTGAAAAAGGATACCTATCCAACAAAATTTGGTTTTTTTCTAAGGGATCCGTTTAGGAGCGATTTAACTAATATTATTTATTCTGGTGATTTTGAGATAAAATTAAATATTAGAAATGCAGATGGAAGGATAGAAAAATCGATAAGTACAATTGTATCCGGACCATTTAATGGAGGTTGGATAGATTTTGATTTGTCTTCATTAAATATATTTCTTAAAAAGGGAAAGGCTTATAATTTTACTTGGTACTTAGTAGATGGGGAAAGGCTTGGAGTTTCTAGTGGTTCATCAGGGAATGCAAATAGCGATTCTGGAGTTTGCGGTGCCATTGGTTGGGCTGGAGAATCCAGGGAAAAAGATAACACAAGTTTAGAAGATTGGGGTGTTTGGTTTGATCACCCATGGCATTTTAATTTTAGACTGGAAGGCAAACAATAATATAAACTATTTTTATAAAAAGCCGTTTAGAAATATCTAAACGGCTTTAATTTTTAACTCAATTTGTTTCTTGTTTAAGAACCTTTTAAGAATAAATGATTGGATTGAACTTGACTTTATATGGTTTTTGTTGTGTATTTTTATAGTTAAACTTGTTCTGATGAAGTATGTAGTGCTTTTGGTTATGTTAATAGTATTGATCTCTTGTGGTGTTGTGCCGACGGTATATGATTATGATGAACAGCAGGATTTCTCAGTGTATAAAACCTATGGTTTCTATCCGGAAATGAGCTCCGAACTTAATGAATTGAATCAGAAGAGATTATTGAAAGTGACAGAAACAATAATGCATACTAAAGGACTTACCAGATCTAATACACCTGATATTTATATAAACTTTAAAACAATTATGAGTAGAACACCTTCTCGTAATAGCATAGGTGTGGGTGTTGGTAGTGGTGGTCGCGGGGTTAATATTGGTATTGGAGGTTCAATTCCTATAGGAGGGCCAGAGACATATCTAGAACTTACTATTGATTTTGTAGATGTTGAAAGAGATGAATTAGTGTGGCAGGCAATTGTCGAAAAACGATTTTATCCTAATGCCTCTCCTGAAGCACATACAAGTTTCTTTCAAAAAATTATAGAAAAATCGTTAAGTAAATATCCGCCAAAGAAAAGGAAATAGAAATATTTACACCAATTTTGCTCAATAATGATAATTACCTCCCCAGCGATAGTAGTGCATTCTTTACGATATAGTGAAGCAGATTTAATTGTTTCTTTGTTTACAAAGACAAGCGGGTTACGATCTTATTTATTACGAGGGATTTTGAAATCAAAACGAGGAAAACTTAGATCATCATTATTTCAGCCACTGACAATATTAGAGATACAAGCAGTTCACAGAGATAAAGGGTCGTTAGAAAGGATTAAAGAAGCTAAAGTAAAAACGATGTATAAAACACTTCACACAGACTATGTAAAAAGTGCGTTGGCTTTTTTTATTTCTGAAGTGCTCAAAAATGCTATACATGAAGAAGAAACTAACACTGCTTTATTCGAATATCTCGAAACGACTTTATTGTGGTTGGATACACATAATGTGGTTAGAAATTTTCATATTGCTTTTTTGATCAAGCTTACACAATATTTAGGATGTTATCCCGATACTTCTAATATAGAATCAGAGTATTTTAATATGCTGGATGGGGTTTTTCAGTCCCAAAGTAATAATACGTATTGTGTAAATGGTGAGCGTGTAGTACAACTCAAACGATTTTTAGGCACAACATTTGAGGAAAGTATGGATATTGGGTTATCAAAGAACGTACGAAGTGATATTCTTGCTATGCTATTAGTATATTTTGAACTACATTTGCACGGTTTTAAGAAGCCAAAATCACTATCTGTTTTAAACGAAATTTTTAATTAATATTATGCGGTTATTTGTACTTTTTTTGTTGGTTATGCTTTTTGCGTTACCCAGTAGCGCTCAAGAGATAATAGTCTACAGTACATCTAATAATAAGCCGATTCCTAATGTAGCAATTTCTAATAAAGACAGATCAAAAAGTACAAGTACTGATTTTGATGGTGTTGCCAATATTTCAGTATTTTCTGATACAGAAGAATTGTATTTTGTTCATATTTCACATGCAAGTACTAGTGTGCTTAAATCTAAAGTGTTACTATCAAATTCTGTGTATTTAGAACCAGGAGAAAACCAACTTTCTGAAGTTATTATTTCTGTTTCCAAATGGGAGCAAGAGCAAGAAGATGTTACGCAAAAAATAGTAAGTATTTCTTCAAACGAAATAGCATTAGCCACTCCTCAGACATCTGCGGATCTTTTACAGAGTGGTGGGCAAGTATTTATTCAAAAAAGTCAACTTGGTGGTGGTAGTCCCATAATTAGAGGTTTTTCTACAAATCGATTGCTATTGACCATTGATGGAGTGCGTATGAATACCGCTATCTTTAGAGGAGGAAATGTTCAAAATGTAATATCAGTTGACCCTTTTACGGTTGATAGAACTGAGGTAATACTAGGACCAGGTTCTGTTGTTTATGGTAGTGATGCTGTCGGAGGAGTAATGAATTTTTATACCAAACAACCAAAGTTTGCTATAAGTGGTAAGGATAAGTTGAGTGGTAATGCACAAATTAGATATGCCAGTGCCAGTAATGAAAAGACGGGGCATATTGATTTTAACATTGGGCTAGAAAAGTGGGCTTTTTTAACCAGTGCCAGTTATACAGATTTTGATAATCTAAAAATGGGGAGTCATGGTCCTAAGGATTATCTGAGAAATGAATATGTAGGAAGTGTCAATGGAGAAGATTTTGTTATTCAAAATGATGACCCGAAAGAACAGGTTTTCACAGGGTATGATCAAATCAACTTATTGCAGAAAGTCTATTTTATGCCTAATGAAAATTGGGATTTTAATGCAAGCCTTATGTATTCCGAAACGTCAGATTACCCAAGATATGACCGCTTGATAAGACCTAGAGATGGAAATTTGAGATCTGCAGAGTGGTTTTATGGACCGCAACGCTGGTTTATGGGGAATCTACAAGTATCTCAAAAATCTAGTAGTAAGTTATATGATAAAATGAAGATAACTGCAGCTTATCAATATTTTGAAGAAAGTAGAAATGACAGGGATTTTAGAAGTACAATGCTATCAAGAACTCAAGAGCAGGTAGATGCTTATTCGTTTAATTGGGATTTTGAAAAAAATTATGGCGATAGAACGGTTTTCTATTATGGGCTCGAGTATGTTTTAAATCAAGTATACTCTGATGGATTTGAACGTGATATAGAAACTGATATTAGTGTTGATGCTCCATCCAGATATCCAAATGGATCTACCTGGCAATCTATTGCTGCTTATGCTAGTCTAAAACACAAATTAAATGAAAAATTAAGATTTCAAGGAGGGTTACGATACAATAGAATTATCCTGTATTCAGAATTTGATAACACTTTTTTTAACTTTCCGTTTACTGAAGCGAATATTGATACTGATGCTCTTACCGGAACTGCTGGTCTAAGTTGGTTGCCTAATGACATAATCCAATGGAAATTGAATTTCTCTACTGCGTTTAGAGCACCCAATATTGACGATGTAGGTAAGATTTTTGATTCAGAACCAGGGTCTGTTGTTGTGCCTAATCCAGATATCAAATCAGAATATGCCTATAATGGAGAATTAGGAGTAAGATTAAATCTTGATAAGAACTTTTCGCTGGATTTGTCAACCTACTATACATATCTTAATGATGCATTGATACGAAGAGATTATAATTTGAATGGAGAAACACAAATTGATTTTGGAGGTGAATTGAGTAATGTACAGGCTATTCAGAATGCAGCAAATGCCAGAGTTTATGGTTTTGAAGCAGGTCTGGAATACAAATTTGCTAAAAATGCTAAGCTAATCTCCCAATATACCTTTGTTGGTGGAAAAGAGAAGTCTGATGATGGTACTTCTGAACCATCTAGACATGTGTCACCGCAGTTTGGAACAACAAAAGTTAGTTATACGTTGCCTAACTTAACAATAGATGTATTTGCATTATATAATGGTGGGTTAGATTACCAAGATCTATCTCCATCAGAGCAGAGCAAAGATTATTTGTACGCAGTAGATAAAAATGGAAATCCATATTCGCCATCCTGGTATACGCTTAATCTAAGAACCCAATATCAAGTGACTAAGAAAATAAGAAGTATATTCTCTATAGAAAACATTACTGATCAGCGATATAGACCTTATTCTTCTGGGATTGCCGCGGCAGGAAGAAATTTTATAGTATCATTAAAATATACGCTCTAAAATAGTTTAATCTAATTGATTTTATTTTTTTGAAAAATACATTATTTATATTCGATATAGATGGAACGCTTACAGATAGTGTGCCTATGTATTTGATTTCGGTTACAAAATCGATGATGGCTATGGGTATCTCTAATATTGATACGGATTATAATAGCTATAAACATCATACAGATAGTTATGCATTGCGTTATAACTATGAACGCAATTTTAAAAAAGAATACTCGGATAGATTATTACATGATTTTGAAACTAATTTGATCTATCAGATGAGTACATTCGATCCCGTAAAAGAAATTGAGGGAGCTAAGTCGTTAATTCAATTTTTTAGAGATGAGCAGATTCCTTTTTGCTTCGCTACTGGAGCATTGCCAAAACCCGCTATAATTAAGCTCAATCAGTGTGATATTTGGTATGATGAGAGATTACTAGCAACTTCAAAGACACATGAGTCAAGAGAAGGTTTTGTAATGGATGCGATAGAGAGGGCAAAAACTTTTTACAAAAAAGAAGGTTTTGAAAGGATTATATCTGTGGGTGATGGGATTTGGGATTTGAAAACAGCACAAAATCTATCTCTCGATTTTGTGGGCATAGGCGATAATAACAAAGCAACCCTTGTAGAAAATGGAGCTACTAATTGTTTTGCAAACCTGACGGATTTTAAGAATTCGTTAATTAGTCTTTACTAGCTCTTAGTTTTTGCATTAAATTTGTGTCAAAGGTTTTTTTGAGTTTAGTAATTTCTGCTACATTTTCATTTGGTATGGCAATAGATAGTACGTAGTGTTTTATTTTCCAGTCTCCATTAATCTTTTTAATAATACCACTACCTCGGCATATTCCCATTTGGGTGTCTAATAGTTCGTCAAACCAGGCAGTATTGTCATTATCTTGAGCAAAGATATTTCTTTCTAAAGTAGAAAAGCTCCAAGCTTTTCCTTTATCAAAATAAGGCTTGGCAAATGTTCTAAACTCTGTATTAGTCCAGTTTTCTGTAGGATCGGTTCCTATAAAGACAGCGTCCTTGGTCATAAGACCAAAGTAAGCATCAAAATCTGCGTCTGCAGCTGCTTTGTGCCATCGTTCCAAAGTCGTGTTGATTTCAATATTGTGTTGAGCAACTGTAAGGTTGCAGATAAGTAGCGCAATGGATAAGATTATTTTTTGCATAAGTCCTAGGGTTGATCTTCTTTGTCGTCTAATTCTCTCAATAATTCTTTTTCTATATTTTCTGGAATAGCCAACGATAACTCGTTTAATTGAATGATTAGGCTATTGTAGGCATTGATTAACCTGATGTTGCCTTTTATAACTTCCTTAGGATCCGGGTTTTTCTTTTCTGCCATTAACTTTAGTAAACCTGTTTCGGTAGACAGAACACTTAATCTTGAATTGATAGTATTTGTATTGAGATCCTCAGTTAGGCTTTCCGAAAAAATACCAATCAATAAATCAATGCTATCTGCATGCTTGTTAATGTAAAAAGGATTTGCATTATTCATAGATATAATCATGCTCCTTACATTTTGAAAATCATCAAAGCTCTCAAGACTTTTTTCTGCCTCTGGAGAAAGTTTTAGAAGCTCTACTTTGCTTTTTTCCTTAGATAGGCTGTCGAGTTTGATAACAGGTGTTTTTTCCTGCGTATTGGTTGTTTTTTCACTTTGGCATGCAAAACAAACTAGTATAATTCCTAAAAAAAGAAATATTCGCATTTTGTATTTTTTTGTAAGGACTCAAAAATAGGGTATTTATTACTGCAACCAAAAAAGATCTTTGATCTTCGGTAATTAAAATGCTACTGAACCGTGTTCTTAACGTTTATCGACCTCATATAGAGCAAAAGATTAGAGGCTTTATAGCGATTAATTGATTTTTTGGAGTAAAGGATTAAAAGCTTTTGATGCAACGATTACTTTATCACCAATAGCCATTGTTTGTGCTTCGGTTTCATCTGCAACTATTTTTACAAAATTTGCTCCTATTAGGATAGTAATTACATAAATAACGTCTTCTTTTTTGATCTCGATTATTTCTCCCGAAAATTGAAATTTTCCACTTACTTGCTTGGTGCTAAATACGTCGATTGGCTTTCCTTGTTTGACTACTTTTCCATTTTTGATGCTAAATATGTGATCAGACATTTTTATAACTTCACCTATTTCGTGGCTTATAAGAAGAGTAGTAAGGTTAAATTGTTTATGAATCTTAAGAATATAGTCTTGCAGTTTTGCCCGCATTTTTGTGTCCAGAGCAGAGAGGGGTTCATCCAGCATCAAAATTTCTGGTTTTCTCACCATAGCTCTGGCCAAAGCAACTCTTTGTTTTTGCCCTCCAGATAGATTTTTGGGTTTTCGATTTTGTAGTTCACCTAGTTCGATAATATCAATTAACTCCTTTATGATTTGGCGATCCTGACCTTTTTCAAGGGCAAAAAGAAGATTCTCTTTTACGGTCATATTAGGAAATAAGGCGTACTCCTGAAATACAAAACCGATTTTTCTTTGCTGTGGTTTCAAACAAATTCCTTTATCTGTATCAAGCCAAGTATTTTGATGAACAGTAATTATCCCTTTATCTGCGTGAAGCAAACCTGCAATTATTCTAAAGATAGAAGTTTTTCCTGCCCCGGATTCTCCATATAATGTAACTAATTTGCCTTGCTCAATATTGATGTTGATGTCAAGTAACATTGTGCCATTTGCAGCAGTTAGTTTTTTTTGCAAAGCTATATGTATCATTTCCAAAATCTTTTTAGATAACCTCCATTAACCAAATATACAATTAGAAGGATGCTAAATGTAATTATAAATAGAATAAGAGAATACCAGTTTGCGGCATCATAATTAAGAGACTCAACTTCATCATAAATTGCAATAGAGGCTACTTTTGTCTTTCCGGGCATGTTACCTCCAATCATTAGTACAACACCAAACTCACCAATAGTATGGGCAAAAGCAAGTACAATTCCTGTGAGCAACGAAGGTTTTATGTTAGGAAGTAATACTTTGAAAAGAGTTATGATTTTGGATTTTCCTAATACATAGGAAGCTTCTATAATTGTTGAAGAAAGGTTTGAAAAACCAGCCTGTATTGGATGGACCATGAATGGTAAACTATATAAAATAGAGGCAATAACAAGCCCTTCAAACGAAAAGATAAGTTGTAATCCAAAGTATTCATTTAGCCAATTTCCAAAAGTATTGGAAGGACTAAAAGCAATTAGTAGGTAAAACCCTAAAACTGTAGGAGGCAGAACAAGAGGCATGCTTACTAATGTCTCTAATACTGGTTTGATTCGAGATTTCGTATACGCTAACCAATATGCCAAAGGAATGGAGATAACCAATAGCAACAAGGTGGTTACTAGCGCTAGTTTAAATGTTAGTAGTAAAGGTTCCCAATCCATCATTCTGATAACATTATTTCTGTGGTTTTGACCATTGCAATTATATTTTCATTAATCTCTAATTGAAGTTGATAGAGAATGTCTGAAGTAATCACTGCAATTAGTCGTCCGATTCTTGTCTCAATAGTAAGTTTGCTAAGTAGGTCGCCTTTTTTTATTTCAAGAATTTTTCCTGCTATTTTGTTTTGAATACTAATAGCGTGCTCTATATCTTTACCTATAATTACTTCTGTTTCTTTAAAAATCACCTTAATTTGATTTTCAGGTATTAAATAAGAGGCTGTACTTGGGGTTTCTAATATAATGGTACTAAAAAAGATACCCTGAATGTCTATTGTAACCAATGATAAGCTACCGCTGCTTTTTATAGTTTTTATTTTTCCTTTAAGGATATTCATAAATTAATTTGATGTTACCGAATAACCAAAATCTCTTAGAATTTTTCTTGCTGCTATAGAGGATATAAAATCATAAAACTTTTTTGCTTCATTTTTTCTTACCACATTGCTTTTGAGTATTATTACTCCTTGTGAGATTGAAGTGTGAACCGTTTCATTAATAGCGATCCACTTTCCTTTTTCTTTTATTTGAGGAGATAAAACTACGGATTTTGAAGTAAAACCTATTCCTGCAGATTTTGAAACAATAAATTGATTGGTTTGTGATATACTTTCTCCATATACCAATTTATCTTTAACAGATTCGTAAATACCATAATGTTTTAGTGTTTCTATGGTAGCTTTGCCATAGGGTGCTGTCTTGGGGTTAGCAATTGCAATATGACGTATCTTTGAGTTTTTGAGAATATCGATAGATGGCTCTAGCGTATCAATCATTGACCATAATACTAGTTTTCCGTAGCCATAAATTTTTGGTTTCCCGGCTGTGAAGCCTGCATTATACAATTCTGTAGGGTATTTCATGTCGGCAGATATAAATATATCAAAAGGGGCCCCTTCTTTAATTTGTGCAGTAAGCTTGCCAGAGGAGCTTATAATTAGATCACATTTGATACCTGTCTGGAGAGTGAATTTTTTTGCTAATTCTTTTATAGCAAATTGCATATTTGCTGCTACAGCAATTTTTAGATTATGATCTTGCTTTTGTTGGCAAGAAACAACTATTAGGGATAAGGAAAGTATGAATATTATTTTTCTCATGTGACTATTTAACCCATGTGGATTTTGTTGCTTCTTATAAATAATTCCCTAATAAATTTGATTTTCATGCGAATTTTTGGTGTAGCTTGATAATAGAGAATTAGTATTTATATTTTAGTGAGTAATTTACTAAAATATAAAAAATAGCAGTCAAAGTTACTACTCAAACTGCTATTAAATCCACATATTAATCTGATATCATTGGATATCAATTCTCACTTTACTGTATTGTTTTTTTAAATACAGGGTAAATACTAGTTTTTAGATGGAAATAGCTCCTGCTTCTGCTACAGCATGGTCATTTTCAACAGAACTTCCACTTACTCCAATTGCTCCAATAATTTCTCCTTCTGCATTTTTAATGGGTACGCCTCCAGGGAAAGTGATCAGCCCATTGTTAGAGTGTTCGATATTATATAAAGAGCCTCCGGGTTGAGATAGTTCTCCAATGATCCCGGTATTCATATCAAAGTAACGGGCAGTTTTTGCTTTTTTTATTGAAATGTCTAAAGAACCTAGCCATGCACCATCCATACGTGCAAATGCTACAAGGTTTGCCCCTGCGTCTACAATAGCAATATTCATTTTTGTGTCTAAAGCAATAGATTTTTCTTTGGCTATTGCTATTATTTTTTCAGCTTGTGATAATGTAATATTCATACTATTTTAGTTTTAGTGCAAACTTAATGCTATTAGACCTTTGCGGTGTTATTAATACCGTTCATAAACTTATGAAAAAAGGTCATTTTTTTATTGAATTAATTAGGAGCTGAAATCGAAATGTAGAAAACTAAGGTGTTAGCTGGTGAAAGAGCATTACATAATTTCTTTTGGGCTGATTCCAAATTTGTTTTTAAAAGCAGTACTGAAATTAGAAAGGTTATTATATCCAAAATCTAAATAGATGTCTGAAGGTGTTTGCTTGCCTTTTTGTAATATTTCTTTAGCTTTCTGAAGGCGTTTATCTTGCAGCCATTTTCCGGGAGATACATTATACTCTGTAATAAAGTGTCGTTTAAAAGTTGAAATGCTCATGTTACATAAAAATGCAATCTCTTCAAGCTTTAAGTTAGAATAGATGTTGTTTTCTATAGTTTTTTTGAATGGGGAGATTTCCTCTACAATTAGGGAGTGTAGGTATAATTCAAAAGTGCGACCGTATTTATAGATAAGATAAAGCATTATTTCTTCAAATTTTACAGAAAGTAGATTTTCCATAAAAATTGCTGGAGCATTGCCGATTGTGGATAATGAGTTTAAGAAAGAAGTGATGTATGAGTCGTTTTCGATTATAAAGTAGGGGGTTTCATTCTTGCTTGATGGTATATGAGTAGTATGTTTATTTAAAAATTCGGTGAGCTTTTTTTCTGAGAAAAATAACAATTTACAATAATAAATATCCTCTGTGTCTAGTAATTCTGTCCAAAGGCAGTTTCCTTTTTTGATAAGTAAAGATTGTTTTTTATTTACCGCTACCGATGTATCTGCAAAATGCACCTGTTTTTTGCCTACTTGTAAGAAGCTAAACATATTCATACTTAGATTAATCTTGCTTTTTACGACATCATTGGTCATTTTAAAATCAAAAACAAACACATCTGGAGTTATGCTATTTTTTTTGATATAGATTTCAGGTATGTTTTCTATTGGCATCTGTTTTTGTTGCTCGAATTATATGGTTTTTAAAAATTAAGATATATTCTGTAATTCTGACGCTTTAGCATATGTCAAGGATTATTAGAAATATAAGTAAAATATGCATATGCTAGCAATTTCTAAGAATCCATTCATTAAAATCAACATAACCAATAACTTGATTGGGGATTGGATCTTCTTCGAGTTGCTTTTTGATAGTTAGGAAAGCTTTTCTTTTTTCAGAAATACTATATTCAACAGTTTTTGATAAGAACTTTAATAAAGTTTTTTCATAGAAATCTATGTTTTTTTGCTTTTTAAGCAGTTTCTTCATAGTGTTTATTAGATATCGTAGCGTAAATCCGTTGCCTAGTTCGTAATGAATAAGGAGGTTTAGCCAATAGGTATAGGTAATCAGGTCTTGCCTGTCTTTTTTGGTTTGGTGGTTTAGGATGTCATTTATCCACTTTAGGGCTTGTTTGTTGTCTTTTTTTAAGAAATAAATATTTGCAAATTGAAATCTGAAAGAAAGCCAATAGTTATTAGGTACAAGAGTTTTGTGGTGTTCGATAAAATCTTGTATTTCATCAATGACTTCGTGAGTGGTGTGTAGGTCTTTTAGGTTTCTGTGGATTTCGAGCTCTATGTTGTAAAGGCGTAATTTTTCTTTGATTAACGATGCGGATACTGTGCTGATAGTAAGTGCTTTTTGTTTTACAAGTAGTATTCTTACAAAAGCTTCTTTATATTGTTTTTTGAATACCAGATATGCTAGAAGGTTGTTATTGATAGAGAAATACATGGGGAAGTATTCTTTTAGTAATTCGGGATGCTGTTCCCATTCTTTAATTAATTCTTCTAGGATAAATTTAGCTTTGTCAGAGTTTTTGGTAAGCAGTTGTTTTCTGTATTTGTGAAGGGTTTTTAGGGTTCTGTTTTGTAGGGAGACACTTTTTTTGTGAGACAATGAGAATTGAGCGGGATTTATATTGGCAAGAAGAAGGTCGATATACTCATTGGTAGACTCTAGTGCGTTTTTTTGCTTCTGGATGATTGCTTTAAAAGTATCAAAATCTTGAGGGTGTAATGCCTGGTGTACTTTTCTTTTCCAGTCATGGATATGAAACAATAGTACATCTTGCTGGAAATTTTCAGCTTTCTTTTCTGCTCGTTTTATTTCACTTTGACAAATAGTATATTGCCCTTTGTGATATAGAATTTCTATATTGCGAATGATATCCATAAGTTCTGCATTTTTTGAAATTTTGGAGTGATAACTGCGCAAAGATTGTAAGATGCGTTGTTTTAAATAGTTTTTGAGTGTGGTTAATTGGGTTATAAACGCTTTGTCTTTGAAGAGCTCTTTTATTTGCGTTTCGTTATATTCTTTTTGAGCTTCGATTGCTTCAAAAAGATTGAGATACTCTGTAGAGTCATTTCCTTGTGTACTTAGTTTGAAATGCCTCTTCTCGCTTTTAGATAATGATTTGATTAAATAAAATAACTCCTCGTTTTTCTTCATTTTAGAAACCTATGTTTTTTCAAAAATATAATTTTTTTGATTCATATGATCACTTACCTTTGAGATATTAGTAATCAATAAATAATATATCATGTCAAATGCGATTAGCTGGTTTGAGATACCTAGTACTAATTTTGAAAGAGCTGTAAAATTTTATAATGAATTATTAGAGGCAGAACTTCAGCCTATGGAAATGGATTTTAAAATGGCTTTCTTTCCTTATAAAGATGGAGGAGTAGGAGGCTGTGTTACTCATGGCAATGGTAATAAGCCTTCTCAAGAAGGGACGTTTGCGTACCTTAATGGAGGAGATGACTTATCTGTTCCTTTAGCACGAGTAGAAAAGGCAGGAGGGAAAATTTTGATGCCAAAAACTTCGCTAGGAGAAAATGGATATATGGCTATTTTTCTTGATACTGAAGGAAATAGAGTAGCTTTTCATTCTATGAAGTAATGTATTGTGTTTTTTACCACATTGAACCATTTTTAAACACTCAATGTGGTAGAAAATATTCGCTTAGTATTAATGTCTAATAATCATATAAATGCAATATTTTACTGAAGATTTTGTGGCGTTTTTTGAAGAGCTTTCAAAAAACAATCATAAGGAATGGTTTCATGAAAATAGAAAAAGATATGAAGGTAGTGTTAAAAAACCTTTTGAAATATTTGTTGGAACTATGATTGAAAAAATCAGAGAACAGGATTCAAGTTTAGATGTAGTACCCAAAGATTGTGTATTAAGAATTAATAGAGATATTCGTTTTTCTAAAGATAAATCGCCATATAATTTACACTACACAGCTTTTATATCTAAAGGTGGGCGTAAAGACAAAAGCATACCAGGTTTGTTTTTACGTTTTTCACCAGAGATGATAGGAATAATGGGAGGGTGCTTTGGTCCTTCAAAAGAGCAGTTGCATAAAATAAGAATGGCGGTCAAGAAATCTCCTAAAGAATTTAAGAAGTTATTGGATAATAAAGATTTTGTTCAAAAATTTGGTGAAATTAGAGGTGATAAAATGAAGCGAATTCCGAAAGAATGGCAGGAAGCTTGTAAAAAAGAGCCTTTAATAGCCAATAAACAGTTTTATTTTGTTGGGGAAGAAGCTCCTGATTTAATACATAGCCAAGTTTTGGCTGAAGAAATTATAAAATATTGGGAGATTATGCGCCCAGTTAATGACTATTTATCAAAAGTAATTCAATAACCATGGCATATAATGAGTATATAGCAGATCGTATTCGGAGAATCTTTAAAGAAAGAAAAGCTAATTTTTATGAAAAAAAAATGATGGGAGGTCTGTGTTTTATGGTAGATGATAAGATGTGTTGCGGTATTCATTTTAGTAAGAAAAAAGAAATGGATTTATTGATGGCTAGAATTGGAGTAGATGCTACTGAAGAAGCAATGAAAAAAGAAGGCTGCCAACCTATGGACTTTACTGGCAGACCAATGAAGGGTTTTGTCTTTATTACTCCCGATGGTTTTGATCTCGATAAGGATCTGGAGTATTGGATACAATTGTGTTTGGACTTTAATCCTTTGGCAAAACGTAGTAAGAAAAGATGAGCTATATAAGTATTCTCAACTAATAAGATATGTTAAAACTTACGTTCAAACTCCCAACGAGTTGAATTAGAGAGGAATTCTTATTTTTGGATAAATCATAATGTGATATCCTATAGAATGACTTACTCTATTACACGAGCTCTATCCGTAAACATTTCTGTATTGATTGTTGTATTTGTACTAAGCACTATAAGTGTTTTTAGTCAGGATACTACTATCGATACAATAGAGCAGTATATTCAAAAAGGGAATTCTTTTTACGATGCAGATCAATATGAAAAAAGCATTGTGTATTTTGATAAGGCGAGAGCTATTGCAAAGACCATAAAAAATGATACACTTATGTGTATTGTCGATGCAAAAAAAGGGCATGCCTATATGTTAAGTGGAAAAAATAAGGAGGCACTGGACGCTTACTATACTGCATTAACAATCTCACAACGAATAGAAGATTTGGATAGAGAAATGATGATTAATTCTGGACTTATCCTTGTTTTAAAGAGAATGAATCAGTTGGACAAAGCGTACAGGATTGCTTTACAAATGATAAAATCAATTGATAAAACCTCTTTTATAAACACTAAAAATCATGTGAATGTTCTGACTACTGTTAGTGATATATATCTGGCTAGAGAGCAGTATGACTCGGTGTTACTTTTTTCTGAAAAAGGGATAGAACTTAGTATAGTACTTGACTACAAAGAAGGATTGGTTGATTTCTACATCAAAAAAGGGATGATATTCTATTATAAAAAAGAATACGATACATCCTTGAAATACCTCTATGAGGCAAAGGACATAATGACTCATCATGATATTATGAATAGGTTCTTTCCGACTGTAAATATCAACTACTTTTTAGCCAGCTGTTATTACGAACAAGAGGTGTATGATAAAGCAATTGATCAATTGTTTATGACTATAAATTCTCTCGAAGAAAAAGATTTGATTAAACCTCCGGTGATTCAGTCGTATTTGTTACTTGCAAATTGCTTTGTAGAACAAAGAGACTATGAAAAAGCTCTGTATTGGAATAATGAATATGTGAAATTAACTGAGAATTATCAAAAGAATAAGGATAAAACAATAAATAGAATTTATGAAAAAGAAGCCGAAAAACTCGAAAGAGAAATTGTGAATTTAAAAAGAGAACAAGCTTCAAGTGAAAAAAGTAAAAGATATATATATGTTGGGTTTGTTATCTTGTTAGTCATCTTAGTAGGTGTGGTGTATTGGTACTTTTATAAGCAAAAAAACAATAAAAGGCGATTTGATGATATGATGGAAAAGATAAACCATTTAGAGTCTCATGAACAGAAATCAAGTATTGCCCAAACCACAAATATGGTGATTAATGACGACAAGGTTATTGAGGTTCTTAAGAAATTGGATGGGTTAGAGAACCAAGAATATTTTTTAAGAGTAGAATGTAACCTAAGAGCAGTAGCCAAAAAAGTGAAAACAAATGCCACGTATTTATCTAGAATTATTAACACGCATAAAGAGAAAAACTTTAATGATTATATCAATGATCTAAGAATTGACTACGTGGTAAAGAGACTTAAGGTAGATAGAAAGTTTAGATCTTTTTCTATTAAATCTATTGCAACAGAGATTGGGTACAAAAGTGATTATTCTTTTTCTAAACATTTTAAAGCAAAAACAGGCTTAAATCCATCCTACTATATAAGAAATATTGAGAAACAAGAGAAGAGCATGGAAAAAACAATATAAACACACCCTATTTTGAACAAAATAGGGTAGCTTTTTTAGTATTAATTCTATTGAAAAATTATCTTAAAAACTCTAACCGTAAATATGAATATAGATTGATTATAAAATCTATAAAAAATTTACAAAACTACTAATCAATGAAGAAGCACAAATCTAAAAATCTAAGCATTAAAAAAGTAACCATAGCAAGGATTAACGTAGAATTACTACATCAAATTAAAGGAGGAACAAGTCGTCCTACTACTGCTCAGGTACAGCCATCTGTAATTGAAGAATATGGAGATAGTATTTGTTACGATGTTCACTGATTGAAAAGTTTATGTGTAAAACCCTGCAATCTTTGTAGGGTTTTTTATCCCTATTTTGTTCAATCTGGTGATGCATCTTTTTTCTTACTCTTGATTCCTGCCTACATTGGTTTCAAAATTAACATATTGTTAATCGTCGATTTTATAAGGGATAACCGAAAACCTTAACAAAGAGTAGGTAATTAAAACTTTAAACTATGCTTAATAACATTTTAGATTTGGAAGGTGTTACTACACTAAAGAAAAACGAACAAAAATCAATTAAAGCCGGAGTTTACTACGGAGATCAATGTCTTAGACTTTGTGGGGGTCATTGCTCATTTGGGCATTGCTATGAAATGATCAAATAGTTTAGCCTAGTAATAAGTATTAGCTTTGGCAAGACCTTACATCAGATATAAGTCTATAGGGGTAACCGAAAACCTTATTACAGAGTAGGTAATAATACATGAAATTATGTTTGATAATATTTTGGATATAAAAGGTATCGTTTTCTTAAAGAAAGATCATCAGAGGATAATTAATGGTGGTGCTGGCAGATGCCAAAACATTGCAAGAAAATGTCTTGATGATAGTGATTGTTGCTCAGGAATGTGTGGGGTGGAAAAAATAATTAATGGCAGACCCATAGTGATTTCTGTATGTGCATTCTAAGATATACTTAGTTTGTTTAAACTATTATAACTTTCCCCCTTAATTTTCTTTGGGGGATTTTTTTATAGTATCTAGCTCAAAAGCAGTCTTAAAAAAGGAATTATTACATTTGGATGAGTGCATTATATCCAGAAGAATGATTTTTCGAATAAGACTTTTACCAATACCTCCGTTTTTTTTAATAGGATTATCTGTTTTCGTAACAATGGCAATATATGCTCAAACAGAAAATAAACAGATATCTGATAGCCTTATTAATAAATCATCTAAAGAATTAGGAGAATCTATAAAAAAATCTTCACCCGAAGAGGCAAAAGTATATGAAATAGCACTTTCTAATCTCAAAAACCAAGATAGTGCAAAAACTAATGAGTATTATTATATAGCACTTTCGTTTTACAACACAGGAAAATATGAAAGAAGTGCATATTATTTTGATCATGCTGCAAAGGCGGCAAAAAAAGCGAATTACGATCAGTTTTTATCTGTTATTTATCTAAAACTTGGTAATTCTTATCTCAAAGATTGGAAAAATCAAAAAGCGCTGGACTCTTATTACAGTGCTTTGAAAATTGCGCAAAAAAATGGTAATGTAAAACATGAAATTGTAGCAAATTCTGGGATTACTATGATTCGTAGAAGAATGAAGCAATTAGATAAAGCCTTAGAGGTCTGTAAGCATTCCTTGAAATTAACAGAAAACTCTTCTTTCAAAAATGGCAAAAATCATGTAAACCTAATTACGATTATTAGTGAAATATATCTGGATCAAAAGAAGTACGATTCTGTACTTTATTATGCAGATATAGGAATGAGACTCACTGATCCTATAGCTTATCATATAGGTGCTATTGATCTAAATACTAAAAAGGGAGCAGTATTTTATTATAGAAATAATATTCCTAAAGCATTTGAGTACTTGCATTTGGCAGAAAACATTATGCTTACTCATAACATTAAAGACAAAAAATCTATAATGAATCTTCAATATTTTCTTGCTCGTTGTTATTATAAACAAGGAGCATACAAAAAGGCAATCACATCTTTGGATAGCTTATTAGGTTTATTAGAAGAAAAAGATTCTAGGAATAATCGAGTTTTGCAAGCGTATCGATTATTGGCTGATTGTAATGACGCTATAGGAAATGAAAGAGAATCTAAATACTGGCTTAATAAGCACACAGTCCTTCAGGCGAAATTTCAGGATGAAAAGGATAAAACTGTTAATAAAATATACAATAAGGATACTCGGGAGTTGGGAGAGACCATAAAGAAACTCGAAAGCAAACAGCAAAAAGAAGTAAAATATAGTATAATAGTAGTATTGGCTTTATTAATATCGCTATTTATGATCGGAGGGTTATTCTATAAAAAACAAAAAATAAATAAAACTACATTTGATAATTTAATGATGAAGATATCCAATCTGGAGTCTGAACGAAAAACAGAAACAATAGAGTCAAAAGGAGGTACTAAGGAGGTTGTAATTGATAATGAGAAAATCAATAATGTACTAAAAAGGTTAAACAGGCTAGAGAAGCAAGGATATTTTTTGAAATCTGAATGTAGTCTAAGTACAATGGCCAAAAAAGTGAAAACAAATACCACATACCTTTCAAAAATTATCAAAACACATAAAGAAAAAAGTTTTAATGACTATATCAATGATTTAAGGATTGAATATGCATTAAAAAAATTGAAAAATGATAAGAAATTTAGGTCTTTTTCGATTAAATCAATTGCTTTAGAAATTGGATATAAAAGTGATAACTCGTTTACAAAACATTTTAAATCTAAAACAGGTTTAAACCCTTCCTACTACATTAAGGAGATTGAAAAATTGGGGTAATATTATTTATAAGTATCGTCCGAATTCTACCGCAATTTATTTAAAATGCGGTTAACAAATTATGATCCACATTTTATTGAAGGTATCTTATTTCATAAATATTAAATTATAACAATTATGAAAGAATATCAAAACAAAAGAATCAGTCTTAAAAAAATTACTATTACTAAAATTAATCTTAGTACTATGAGAATGGTAAAAGGCGGAGAGTGTAACCCTACAGATGATGATACAGGATCTCATGAGAGTCATTGCGTTTGCCAAAGTGGTCAAGGGGTGTTTTAGTTCTCCTTTTTTAACTATCCCAAACTTAATTAGGTTTTATAGGTTCTTAACAGTGTTTTCTTACTCCTCATTTTGTCTAATATACGGGAGTTGTATTTTTCTATCCCTTTGTTAGGTAATACCTTAGGATAAAAATCAAAGTATTGTTAACAAGAAGATTTTGATAAAGGGGAAACCGAAAACCTTTTGATAGAGTAGGTACGTCTTATAATTCATTTTAAATCTAACAAATTATGTTATCAAAAATTCTAAATTTAAAAGATGTTCAGCAATTGGACAAAAAACAACAAGAAACTATTAATGGAGGGATACAACATCCTATAGGCTGTAGAACCAAAAGAGATTGTTTCGAAGCTACAGGAGAATGGGATTGGTATTGCTCTATATCTCCGTATGGGGGTTATGGGACTTGTATGCCTTACTAAAGATTATTTTATAGTAAATATTAATCTTTGAAATGTATAAGAGGCTATCTAAAAAGTGTTTTTTTGTTAAACTCGGTTTGTTGATTTTTTATACTGCGGCTATTCGATTAGTCCTCAGTAAGCTTAAACTGATATTTGGTTTTAAACATGGTTTTTTAGATAGCTTCTTTTTCCTTGCTAATATGTTGCAGATGTAGTATTTTGAGATTTCACAATGTATAAGGTTATGATTACTACTTTAGCGACATATGTTAGAAATTATATTGATATTTCTGATGAAGAGATGCAGTTGTTTTATAAATATTTAAGGGTAAAAAAGCTTAAAAAGAAAGAATATTTACTTACCGAAGGCAGAACCTGTCAGGCTAGGTACTTTATCATAAAAGGATGTCTACGCTCCTTTTATATAGATGAAAAAGGAGTAGAAAGAATTTTAGATTTTGGAATTGATAAGTGGTGGTTTACAAATTATAATAGTTTGATAACTCAGAACCCATCAGAAAACTTTATTCAGGCTATTGAAAATTCTGAATTGTTAGAGTTACATAATGATTGTTTTGAGGAGCTGTTGCTAAAACTTCCTAAAATAGAACGTTTTTTTAGAGTAATTATGGAAAAAACCCATATTGCTTACTTAAACAGAATAAAATATACGCGTAGTTTTACAGGAGAAAAATTGTACAAAGACTTTATCCATTCTAATCCGGTATTCGCACAGAGAGTCCCACAATATATGATAGCATCATATCTGGATTTGTCTCCAGAATTTGTGAGTAAGGTAAGGGCAAAAGATGCCATTAAGTAAGTTTTTTTAAACTTATTTTGAAGTAAGGTAAAAATTTAGTTTAATCTAAATTTTAAAATTATTTCATGAGTACCACTATTATAGGTTTGTATATCTGTTGTTGCTGATTCATAAGCATATCCAAAATTAAGAGAGTTATCAGAAAACCCTATAATGGTAAAAAATGTAACACTTTCATCCCATCTATAATTGCCGCCAAACTCAAATCGGTCATTGTAAATGATAGATGAAGTAAGGTCAATTGACAAAGGAGCACCTGTAACAATTTTACTTAATACCGAAGGTTTTAATATGAA
Organism: Aquimarina sediminis; assembly: GCF_002895435.1. Lineage (GTDB taxonomy): Bacteria > Bacteroidota > Bacteroidia > Flavobacteriales > Flavobacteriaceae > Aquimarina > Aquimarina sediminis. The sequence continues at coordinate 38,954 of NZ_POYJ01000002.1, read as the reverse complement.
ATCATCATTTAATTCGATGTCATATCCTCCTCCAAGAAATATATGGGTGTTTTCACTACCAGACACTGGTACTACTCCTTCTTTTTCGAATCGATCGTTAGAGATAAGAGCAGGAGCGGATAAGGTTATGTAGTAGCTTTCAGCTTTGAGATAAAATCCAATACCTACATTGGGGTTAAACCTACTTACATCCTGATTAAATAGTGGGTCATTGTCTACATCTAACCCACTAAGGTTGATGTTTAGAAATGTTCCTCCAGCTTTGATTCCGGCATATAGGTTTACATCATATCCTACCTGAAGTTTATAAGAGAAATCAGCGTATAGATGAGTTTCTTTTAATACAAAAACCTCGTCATTAACAATAGTAAACCCTATTCCCATATCTCTATTTATAGGAGCGTTTATATTAAAATTTTGTGTTTCTGGTCCATCCTGAATCCCAGACCATTGACTTCTGAAACCTAGTAAAGCTTCCAGGCTTTCGCTAGTTCCAGCATATGCAGGATTGATAACATTCATATTGTATCTATAGAGGCTAAAATGCGGATCCTGTTGCGCATTCACTTTTGCTATATTCGATATCAGTAATGCAAGAAATACATATAGTAAATTTCTAACCATGTTCTTTTATATTTTTTAGTAAGAGCGTTACGATAATGCTCTTATGTACTTATCATACTTAAAGTTTTATCATTTAATAGTTTATATATATCCAGCCCGAAAAAGGAAGGGTTTTTGTTCCTATGTCAATGATGTAGTAATATGGCCCTGATGGGAGTTTGTCACTTGATTGTAGTACTCTTTTTCCATTAGATACACCGTTCCAGTTGTTTTGATAGTTTATATCCGAGAACACTACATTTCCCCATCTATTAAAGACTTGTATTTTGTGATTGGGAAATCTTTGTATTCCCTCGATTACCCAGGTATCATTAATTCCATCTCCATTTGGAGAAAATCCTTCCGGTATCACAATACTAGTTATTGGAGGTTCCGGATCAGGAGTTTTTGTTATGGTTATAGATCGAATAGAGGAGTTTTCGCAATTGCCTTCTGTGGTATAAGTAATAGGATATGTTCCTGGGTCACTATCAGAGAGGTCAATTTCTCCGGTAGAGGTATTAATACTTAATCCAGAAGCACTACTAAAAGAACCTCCTTCTAAACCTGTGATGACAGGAGTTGGATCAGTTTCATTAGTATTGTAAACAGACTCATTATAGGAAAAACTAGCATCATCTGCTTCTGAAATGGCTATAGTAACATCACTAGAATTAGAGCAAGAAGTCATTGTGGTATAAGTTATAGTATAGGTTCCTGTTTCGCTATTAGAAACATCAATACTTCCTGTGCTTGCATCTAGGATTAACCCAGTAGGAGTGCTAGAGAAACTTCCTCCGGTTATGCCTATGATTATTGGGGTAGGATCAGCCCCGTTTTGACAAAATGTATCAGTGTCATAATCAAAATCCGCATTGTCTAATGTGTTAATGGTTACATTAGTGCTGCTAGAATTAGGGCATGTTCCAGAAGTGGTATAGGTTACTGTATATGTTCCTGGTGTTGATGCGGATACATCTATTTCGCCAGAACTGGCAATAATACTTAATCCAGTAGGAGTACTTGAGAAATTTCCTCCACTTATTCCTGTAATGGTCGGAGTAGGATCAGAGTCTTCTATACAATAGGAAGGAGCAGAATAATTGAAATTTGCGTTGTCTAAAGCATTTATAGTTATGCTGGTATTACTAGTGTTTGGGCATATTCCTACTGTGGTATAGGTAATGGTATAAGTTCCTGGTGTTGATGCAGATAGGTCAATTTCTCCTGACCCAGTTATAATACTTAATCCGGTGGGAGTACTTGAGAAGCTTCCCCCTGCTATTCCTGTAATGGTTGGTGTAGGATCGGTATCATCTACACAATACGCGGCTGAAGCATAGTTGAAACCTGCATTGTCAAGGGCGTTAATAGTTACGCTAGTATTGCTAGAGTTAGGGCATGTTCCTGCCGTGGTATAGGTAACGGTATATATCCCTGGTGTTGATGTCGATAGATCAATTTCTCCGGATCCACCTGCTATAGTTAATCCAGAAGGAGTGCTAGAGAAACTTCCTCCTGTTATTCCTGTGATTGTTGGTGTAGGGTCGGTGTCGTCTATACAATACGCAGTTGCAGCATAGTTAAAACTTGGATTGTCTAATGCGTTAATAGTTACACTAGTATTACTAGAGTTAGGGCATGTTCCTGTAGTAGTATAAGTAACGGTGTATGTTCCTGGTGTTGATGTTGATAGATCAATTTCTCCAGATCCACCTGCTATAGTTAATCCAGAAGGAGTGCTAGAGAAGCTTCCACCTGTTATTCCGGTGATAGTTGGTGTAGGATCGGTATCATCTACACAATACGCGGCTGAAGCATAATTGAAACCTGCATTATCTAGTGCATTAATAGTTACGCTAGTATTGCTAGAGTTAGGGCATGTTCCTGCCGTGGTATAGGTTACGGTGTATGTTCCTGGTGTTGATGTAGATAGATCAATTTCTCCTGATCCGGTAGTGATATCTAAGCCCGAAGGGGTACTTGAGAACGTTCCTCCTGAGATTCCTGTGATAGTAGGTGTGGGATCGGTATCATCTACACAATAAGCAGAAGCAGCATAGTTGAAACCTGCATTGTCTAGTGCATTAATGGTTACACTAGTATCGCTGGAGTTAGGGCATGTTCCTGTAGTGGTATAAGTAACGGTATAAGCTCCCGGTGTTGAGGTTGATACATCGATTTCTCCGGTGCCGATAGTAATGCTTAATCCTGTAGGGGTACTAGAGAATGTTCCTCCTGATATTCCTGTGATAGTTGGTGTAGGATCGGTATCATCTACGCAATAAGCAGAAGCAGAATAATTAAAGTTTGCATTATCTAGAGCGGTGGCTGTAACAGTAACAGTTCCACAGGTGGCTGTAGTCTCATCAATACATGTTTTGGTACCATCTTCACCTCTTATGTAATATGTTGTACTTGGTGAGCCTGGGGTTACTACAAAAGAAGAAGAGGTTGTTGTGCCAACTAGGGTACCTCCACAAGAACCAGAATATATAACCCATTCATCAGCACTATTAAGGCTTCCTGAAATTGTGAGCGTAGATGTGTTACCTACACATAATGTATTAGGTGTTGCGGTAACCGTAGGTACATCTGGTGCTACACAAACAGGAATCTGTCTAAACCATGCAAATTGACCTGGACTAAAATTTGCCATAATAGCATCTTTTAAACCATCACCATCCACATCTCCAAAATCCAGACTGGGGAAATCACCTATATCTGCATTTTCTAACTCCCCATTCAGTGTCTGTTGAGGAGCCAGAGCAAAATCTGGAGTAGTAGGAGTTCCTACATTCTCAATCCACCGTGCCTGACCACTATCGATAGCAAAATACATATCATAGTCCCCATCTTTGTCAAAATCTTCAAAAATAGGAATAGGATTAAACGTAGGAAGAAAAGTTGCCGAGGGATCCCATGGGCTATTCGCTGCAGATTGTCTTGCAAAAACTGGGTTTTCTTTGGTCCCGGTATTCTTGAAGTATACTGCGGTATTACTTCCCATAACGACTAAATCAAAATCATCATCATCATCTAGATCAGCAAAACCCAATCCATTGTATAGAGCAATATCTTGATCTTCAAGTCCCGGCAATCCAGCAACAACATACAAAAATTCTGGAACAGTTGGAGTTCCTACATTTTCGTAGAATCTAATATCATCTGTGGTAGTATTTTCATAACTATATCTGTTTCCAAGGAACAAGTCAAGATCTCCATCATCATCAATATCAACTAATTGAGGTCTAACATGATTGTTAGATAGTGTACTAATGTCTATAGTGTCCAAAGTAGGTATCGAAGCAATCACCCAATTGGGGGCAGTTACTGTGCCTGTATTTTCAAAGTAATGTACGCTACCTCTTCTACTTCCTGATATAAAATCTAATTTTCCGTCATTATTTAAATCTCCAAATACTGCAGAAGGAAGACGACTAGGAGCAGGGATTGATGCGCCATTTAATCCTGCAGGTTCAGGTCCAGGTCCTATAGAGGTACCATCAGGGTTAGAAACAAGATGACCCCCTCTAAACTCCCAATCTATAAATGGGGTTTGGGCGGAGAGTATTTTGCTTCCTAAAAGTATAAGTAGATATATAAGTAATAGTTTTTTCATGATTGCAATAATTTAAAGTTATTGTTCTCTAATCTCCTCTTCTTTATATAGAAAATAACTTAGACTTGGGTTTTTAAATTATACTACATTGCAAATGGGTATTTTTGGGACTGTTATAGGGTAATATGAAAGAAATTTATATTTTTTCTTTGAGGTTTTAGGGGTTATAGTATTATAGTTGTTGCACATATTAAGAGGATTTGGTGAAGAACCGGGTATAATACTAATTTGGCGCAAATTAACAATTTCGTTCTCTTTAACAAAATATTATTAACATTGATTACTAATATGTTTTTTTTGGATTATCATATTTTATGCACCCTGATAGCTTGTTGCCTTGTGCATAATATTGCTAAAAATCACTTAAAATATACGAGGTTTAAAAAATCGAAAAGTACTTGTATTACTTCGACAAGCTATATGCCTATTCTTCTGTAACAGGCTTAAACAAAGGCTTTGTGGAGATCACTATGTTGTTTGCTTAAGAAATTTTAGGCTGCTTGATTTTGAGATTATTAGAGTTTATGTTCAAGGCGAAGCAGATTGATTGGTTTAGGGGCGAATTTAGGATAATAGATTGATTTCAACACCATAGAATTTTTACGAAAAACTTTAGTGCAAACGGCTAAGTTTTCACTAAAAAATCAATTTTTAGAGGATTTTTCCTACATCATACTGTGAGGAATAACTTGATTTGAGCACTTTTTTTAAGCTAAAGACTAGGTTTTTAAGATGAATCATTTGAGATTAAAATAGTTATTGTATCAAAAAATGAGAACCTAATTTAATCTAAATTTTAGAATGATTTCATGAGTACCATTGTTGTACGTTTTTATATCTGTAGTGGTAGACTCATAAGCATATCCAAAATTAAAGGCATTGTTGGAGAACCCTGCAATCATAAAGAATGTAATGCTTTCATCCCATCTATAATTGCTACCCAATTCTAATCGATCACGATATATGGCTGAAGCGGTTAGATCAATAGATAATGGAGCTCCTGTAACTATTTTACTAAGTATCGAGGGTTTTAATTTAAAATCATCATTTAACGCAACATCGTATCCGCCACCAAGAAATACATGAGAGTTTTCATTTCCTGATACAGGTGTTACCCCCTCTTTTTCGAATCTGTCATTAGAAATAAGCCCTGGAGCAGATAGGGTTATATAGTAATTTTCGGCTTTGAGATAAAACCCAACTCCTACATTGGGGTTAAATTTGCTTACATTCTGATTGAATAGTGGATCGTTATCAATATCTAATCCACTAAGGCTTATATTTAGAAATGTTCCTCCTGCTTTGATTCCTGCATATAGATTTAGATCTTCTGCTACCTGAATTTTATAAGAAAAATCAGCATAAAGATGAGTTTCTTTTAGCACAAAGACCTCGTCATTAACGATAGTAAATCCTGCTCCCATATTCTTATTTAAGGGAGAGTTTATATTAAAATTTTGTGTTTCTGGTCCATCTTGAATCCCAGACCATTGACTTCTGATCCCGAATAAAGCTTCAAGATTTCCGTTGGTTCCGGCATAGGCTGGATTTATAACGTTCATATTATATCTATAGAGGCTAAAATGTGGATCTTGTTGAGCACGAACCTTTACTGCAGATAACAATATGAGTATAAAAAATATATAATGTAAAAATTTAATCATGTTGTTTTGTGGTTTTTTAGTTTGCAACGCTTTCTTGTTTAAATCATATATTATTTAGTAGTTTATGTATATCCATCCAGAAAAAGGAGTAGTTTTTGTTCCGGTATCGATAATGTAGTAATATGGTCCTGTTGGTAGCTTATGGTTAGATCTTAGAACTCTTTTTCCGTTAGAGATTCCATTCCAGTCATTTTGATAATTTACTGCTGAGAAAACAACATTTCCCCACCTATTAAAAAGTTGTATTTCGTGATCGGGAAATTTATGAATTCCTTCTATTATCCAGGTGTCATTTATGCCATCTCCATTAGGAGAAAACCCTTTGGGAACCAAAATATTAGCTTTTACGGGCTCTGGCTCTGCAGTTGCATCAGTAATACTTACAGATTGATCCGTGGAGTTTTCACAGTTTCCTGCTGTTGTATATGTAACAATATATGTTCCTGTAGCGCTATTAGAAAGATCTATCTCTCCACTGGTAGTATTAATGCTTAACCCTGTAGTGCTGCTAAAAGAACCTCCTGTTACTCCTGCGATCGTAGGGATAGGATCAGGCTCATCAATGCTATAAGATGATTGATCATAGTCAAAATTAGCATCATCTAGTGAATTAACAATGATGTTTATGTTATCAGAATTAGGGCATGTTCCTGTTGTAGTATAGGTTACCGTATAGGTGCCAGGTGTAGATGAAGATAAATCAATTTCTCCAGAACTGGCAGTCATACTTAATCCTGTTGGAGTGCTGGTAAAACTTCCGCCAATTGTTCCTGTGATAGTTGGTGTAGGATCCGACTCGTCTACACAATATGCAGAGGCATCATAGTTGAAACTTGCGTTGTCCTGTGCATTAATGGTTATACTAGTGTTACTCGAGTTAGGGCATATTCCTGTAGTAGTATAGGTTACTGTATAGGTGCCCGGTGTAGATGTAGATACGTCAATTTCTCCAGAACCGGTAATACTTAATCCTGCAGGAGTACTGGTAAAACTTCCGCCAATTGTTCCTGTGATAGTTGGTGTAGGATCCGTATCGTCTACACAATATGCAGAGGCAGCATAATTGAAACTTGCGTTGTCCTGTGCATTAATGGTTATGCTAGTATCACTGGAGTTAGGGCATGCTCCTGTTGTGGTATAGGTTACTGTATAGGTGCCCGGTGTAGATGTAGATACGTCAATTTCTCCAGAACTGGTAGTCATACTTAGTCCTGGTGGTGTGTAAGTGAAATTTCCACCAATTGTTCCTGTAATGGTTGGTGTAGGATCGGTATCATTTGTGCAATATGCAGCTGCCGAATAATTAAAACTAGCATCATCTATAGGTGGAGCAATAATCGTAACCGTTGTACAAGTAGCAGTTGTTTCATCTATACAGGTTATAGCTCCGTCTTCACCTCTTATATAGTATGTAGTGCTCGGGCTACTGGGGGTAACAGTAAAAGTTGATGTAGATGTAGTTGTAGAACCGACCAGAGTGCCACCACAAGAATCAGTGTATATGGACCAGGTGCTGGCAATATTAAGGTTTCCAGTAATTGTAATGGTAGATGTTTCTCCTTCACAGGTAACTGGAGTTGCCGTAACTGATGTTATTGTCGGAGATACACAAACAGGGACTTGTCTAAACCAGGCAAATGCGGGAGGGTTGAAGTTGGCTAAGAGAGCATCTTTTAGCCCGTCACCATTTACGTCACCAAAATCTACAACAGGAAAACTCCCCATATCTCCATTGGTTAGTTCTCCATTCATTGTCTTTTGAGGAGACACAAAATTAGGATTTGTAACCGTCCCAATGTTTTCGATCCAGCGAACATGACCACTATCAATCATAAAATACATGTCGAGATCTCCATCTTTATCAAAGTCCTCAAATACAGGTATTGGTACATCCATATTAGTATATTCATTTTCATCCGCCCATGGACTATTTGCTTCTGATTGTAGTTCGAAATTTGGCAGTTCTTTGGTTCCAATATTTTTGTAATAGGTTAGTTTATCACTTCCGAGTGCTACCAGATCCAAATCGGTATCATTATCTAGGTCTGCAAATCCAAAACCAGGAAATTCTGAAATATCCTGATCTTTAAGTCCAGGTATGCAGGCAGGGACATATGAAAAAACAGGGATTTCAGGGGTGCCCACATTTCTGTAAAAACGAACATCATCGGTAGTTAGACCTTCATAATTGTATTGTGATCCTATAAATAAATCTAAATCTCCATCATCATCGATATCCACGAGCTGAGGTCTATTTTGATTTCTACTTGTTCGGGTTCTATCTATCCATATGGTGTCTAATGTTGGTATTGATGCCGATACCCAGTTGGGTGCAGTAACAGTACCATTGTTTTCAAAATAATGAACTGTTCCTCCTTGGCTTCCTGAAATAAAATCTAGATCATTATCGTTGTCGAGATCAGCCAAAACAACTGATGGAAGTCGACCATAAGAGATTGGCGTGATGGGGATGGCTGCTATGTCTAACCCTGCAGGTTCTGGACCAGGACCTGTTGAGGTTCCGTCGGGATTTGCAAGTAATTTCCCTCCTCTAAACTCCCAATCTATAAAAGATGCCTGAGCCGAGAGTAATTGATTTCCTAATAAGAAAACTAAACAAATGAGTAATAGTTTTTTCATAACTACAAATAATTTAAAACAATTAATCTATTACATATCATGCTAAAAGAATATCATATACAAAAGAGTACATGAATATTATCAAACATAATATTCAAAACTAATAACCACACCTCAGGAGGGTCATTTCGGGGGAAACTAAGGGGTAACTTTAGAGAAGGTTAGATTTTTCTCGGTTTTTCAGGTTTAAAAGAGATTAAGCGCTGTACTCATTATAAATATGAACATACCTACTTACTAATGAACATGGTATAGTGCTAGACGGGGCTAAATTAGTGATTTAGTTGTTATATAGCAAACCCATATATATGATTACCTTGTTTTTTTTAAGGTATTAACGTAATTCGCTTATCCTTGCATTTCTGTTCTGAAAAAGGAATCTATCCCTGTATATATGAAGATAGGTGGTATAATGTTCTTGGGATAAATACTTGAAAAATGTAAATTTATATCCTATACTTAGTTTTATGACGAACCATTTTTATAAAAAGTCAGTAGTGTTTTTGTGTTTGATGTCGTTTTTGTCCTCATGCAATACTGATTTAGAACCTGTTCAGGTAGTTTTAAAATCTCTGGAAGCTCACGGTGGTATAGAAAGTTGGGAAAACGCAAAAGAAATCTCTTACCTAAAAACTACAATACTTTATGATAGTTTAGGAAACGTTGAGAAAAAAATTACTCAAAAGCATATCAATAGATTTAAACCTGTCTTTTCTGCTGAGATGTCGTGGCTAGAAGACTCAATTCAAAAAAGGGTAGTGTATACAGAGAATAAAACTTCCGTTTTTCACGGAGATTCCCTTCAAAATGAAGGAGCTCTGCAAGACAAGTATTACAAAGATATTATTGCAGCAAATTATGTGTTGTGGCAGCCTTATAAGCTGTTAGATAAAGAGGTTAATCTTAGTTTTGCTGGCAGGGAAAACATTGGTAAAAAAAGGGCAAATGTTATACAAGCTAATTATTTTGACGATAGTGGAGAGAAAACAAATACCTGGTGGTATTATTTTGACGCTAAAACTAATAAGTTGCTTGGTAATATGGTTCACCATGGAGCAACATATAGCTATATCGAGAATATGAAATATGAAAACACGACAGGACTTTTTCTTAATGCCAAACGACAAAGCTATCGTTGTGATAGTTTGAGAAATATAAAATTTTTAAGAGCTGAATATACTTATAAGATATTGGGTTTTAAGAAAATTCAGTAATCAGATTGTGTTAATGATAATTTTTGCGCATCTAATAGCATAATTTTTTTCTATGTAATAAATAAAAATTGTATTGAAAACAGGTGTTTTTTTTGATTATACCTATGGTATTGAGTTTTTCAATATAGTTTAGGTTCTGTTTTAATTTAGACTACTTTTTATCTTCATTAAGGGCAAATGAGGTTCTTAAGATTATTAGAGCTTTAATTGATTTAGTAGTTGGATTACAGTTTGTTATACGTGTTGAGGTGCATTATTATTTGACATATATCAAGCTTTTGTTTATAAACATCCCGTATATTGAAGCAATAAAAATAGTATGTCTATGAGTCTTTTAAAAGAAGTAATTGAGTCATCAAAGGAAATAGATAACACAACAAAAATAGCTTTAGAAAATCGTTTTAATGAACAGGTTGTAAAACGAAACGAAATTTTCTTAAAAGAAGGTCAATATTGCAATGATTTGTTGTTTGTAGAAAAAGGATTACTAAGAGCATACTATCTAAAAGAAGGTAAAGAAGTAACCGATTGGTTTGGTACTGAAGGTACTTTTATGACTTCTATTCATAGCTTTTATAACGGATTTCCGAGTGAGCAATATATACATGGCATTGAGGATACTATAATTCGTAAAATATCGAAAAAAAAAATAGCTGAAATTTCTAAAGAACACCCATCCATAGAAAAATGGTTTAGATTAATAACTACTCAACACTTAACAAGATTACAACAACGCATAACGGCATTACAATTCTATACAGCCAAAGAACGTTTTGCATTGCTCAAAGAAAAAAACCCGGTTGTACTTCAAAAAGCCCCAGTTTCTCATATAGCATCTTACCTTGGAATCTCATTAGAAACACTTAGTCGGGTTAGGGCACGATGATTTATTTGACATTTGTCAAATGAATTTAAAACACTTCAAAATACTTTTACTTCATAAATATTAAAAGAAATTTTATGAAGAAAAAAACCACAGTAATTATAGTAGCAAAAATTCGACCAGATGGAAAATTAGAGTTGAATCACTATCTATCTGAGATGAATAAGCACTATGAAAAGAACAATGTAACATTACTAAATAAATTTTCTATTGACGAAATGATAGTAGGTGAAGAAAGACCAGATATTATAGCAATAATGGAGTTCCCTGACAACAGTTTTAATAAAATATTTAAATCTAAAGAATACAATCTTTTACTCCCTTACAGAGAAAAAGCGTTTGAAAAATTAGAAATATTTATATCAAAAGAAAATAAATGATGACTAAAATTATTAATAGGAGTGTCTTGTTATTATTAATAGCTTTATCTAGCTGTAATAGTGATGATGACCAAAACGTTACGAGTATCGAAATTCCTCAAAGTATTACTATTAACAGCTCAGGTTTATTTCCAGAAGGTATCGTATATGATGATGTAGAAAAAGTTTTTTACACCAGTTCTGTAAACTTAGGAAAAATAAGTAAGGTAGCTTTGGATGGTACAACTACCGATTTTATTACCGAAAATGGATTGGTATCAACCCTCGGGCTAACAATTGACAAACAAAACAGGAGATTGATAGTCTGTAATACGGATCCAGGTTTTGGAGTTAATTCTACTGATAATACACTGTTTAAACTTGCTAATGTTCTTATTTTCGACTTAGATACAAAAGACAAGTTGGCGGATTACGATTTATCTGATTTGGTGCAGGGAGAGACCCCTAATTTAGTAAATGATGCTGTAGTTGGAGGTAATGGATATATCTATGTAACAAATAGTGTAACTCCTGCAATTTATAAAATTGATCCAAGGTCTCGAATAGCAGAAGTTTTTGTTGTCGATGAACGTTTTACCCCTATTCAAGGTTTTGGTCTTAATGGTTTGGTATATCACCCAGATGGATATATTTTGGTGGGACACTATGATTCGGGTTCGTTGTATAAAATACCTGAGAATTTTACCAATCCCGATGAAATTATTAAGGTAGAACTTTCTGAGCCAGTTAATACAATTGATGGTATCGAAATTTTAAGTAGTACAGAAATTGCAGTTGCAAGTAATGGGGCAGGTGAAGGACTAGATAGGGTTTATAGAATTTCTACAAGTGATAATTGGATAAATGGAAGTGTGATAGGGAGTTTTGATGCTGAAAACAGCTTTCCAACAACTATGTCATTAACAAAGGATGGTCTATATGTTTTAAAAAGTTATTTACCTTTTTTATTGCCAAATAACCCCAATCAAGATACATTATGGAAAGAGTATATTATAGAAAGAGTCAGCTTTTAGTCTATATACTTCTTGTCGTAAATTATGAACTATGAAAAGAGGTCGGGCATTCTTTCAAATTATTAATTTAAATATAAAAACAAAGTATTGAAAATGCTTCAGATCTATATCTTTGAAGCATTTTTTAGTTTAATTTAGAGAATATTCAAAAAACTAGGATCCATTTTAGTTATAGAGTTAAGTCTACCATTTAAATTTAGATAGCGAATAACGATAATGTTTAGATTAAAAAAAGATATAAATTTTTACATCCTTTTGTTTACTGTATTCGTACTGTTTTATGATATGTCGTCTGCAATAGCTCAAGTGACTCGTACTCATATTGGGAAGACAAAAAAAGATATACAGAAAAAAGTTGATTTAATCTATCGTTATGGACTTGAAAAAAAGTTTGACAGTGCCGGATACTTTTCAGAAAAAGCTATGCTATTGGCGAGAGAGTCTAATGATAGTAACCTTGTAGCATATGTTACTGCCGCCAATGCTAGAGCTTTATTCTGGCAAGTTAACATAACTGAAGCAAAAAAACAGTTAAATCATTATGTTTGTCATGAGGGAGTCAACGATACAACCAAAGTATTAATAAATTTATGCTTAGGAGAGGTGTATAGCTATGAAGAAGATTATACTTCTGCAATAAAACATTTTATAGAAGCTGAAGAGAAAGCGATTAGCCTTCCGTATTGGCAAAAAAAAAATACAAGAATTTTTAGTTGTTATGCTAGTATTGGTAAAATTAATCAACGATTAAAGAATTATAAATATGCAGAAGATTATTTTATTAAGGCATTACCATTTACTCCTAATCCTAGTATCAAAAGTGTTTTGTTATTTGATATTTCATCATTATATGAAGAGAAAGAAGATTTAAGTAAAGCTATAAAATATGCTCTAAATGCCTTGGACGAAGCCGAAACTAACAACTGGAAACTTATGCTACCTACTTATTCTGCAGGGCTAAGTCGGTATTATTTAAAAAGTAATATGGCAGATAGTGCCATTTATTTTGCTAAGAAAGGGCTAAAAGATAATGTGAACTGTAGACTTGACTGGTTAAATAATAGTGCAGGAAAAGCATATCAATTAAAAGGAAATTACAATGAAGCTGGTAAATATTTTAATAATGCTTTAAAGTATTCTTCTTCCACTGAACAGACGTTGGAGAGTTATAAAAATCTAAGTGAACTTAATAGGCAAAAAAAGCAATACGAATTAGCATTGTATTATAATGATAAGTTTTTAAAATTAAATGATTCACTTAATGATTTAAAGGTTAAACAAGAAATTGCAGAAATAACTGAACGGTTTGAATCTGATAAAAAACAACTCAAAATTAATAATCTAAAAGAGAAAAATATTCTTAATAAAACTGTCATAAAAAATCAAAAGAACCAAATTGTATTATCGACTCTTTTGTTGGTTTTATTAATATGCACAATTAGCCTTATTACTTATTTCTATAAAAAACAGAATAGACAAAAACATTTACTGTATCTAAAAAATAGACAACTAGTCGGGGAAATTGAAAGTAGTAAAGAGCATAAGAAAAATGATAGGATTCAACCATCAGAGATTTTGGACAAGACACGAATCCTTGACCATATTAATGTCTTTATTAAAAACGAAGGTTATTTAAATAAAGAAATTTCGTTACAAAAAATGGCTAAAGAAGGAGATACAAACACTTCTTATTTGTCTAAGATAATAAATGAAGAACACGGAAAATCATTTACAAACTTCATTAATGACTTAAGAATATCATTTGCCTTAAGAAAATTAGAGGTCAACCCAAGTTATAGAGAATTAACCATAGAAGATATAGCAGAAAGATCGGGCTTTACTTCAAGTAATACTTTTTATAGAGCTTTCAAAAAAAATACAGGTGTTACTCCTTCGTATTATATAAAAAAAATGTTAAGTCAAAAGTAATAAGCTTATTAGCGGTATCTTATCCTGGCAATTTTCTTACAATTCATAAATTGAAAGAAACTTTTTTTTTGAGTGTAGTGTTTTCTATATATGTTTGATTTCTGAATATTGAATGAGAAGAATTTATCAACGTACAAAGTTGATTGCATTGGTGATAATCTGTTTTGATCAATTAAAAGATGTTGAAATATTAGGTTATATTACAATTGTAGAGTGTGCAAAAATTAAGACCGTAGATTTTTGAAAATACTACAGTTGCTATACAACATTAAAAACAACCACATGAAAAAGTTATGTATAATTTTTTTTCTACCCCTCTTAGCATGTCAAAATAATAATGAGGATAAGAAAAAAATAGCTTATAATAATAATCAATCAGGAAGTGTTACCGTAGATGAGGGAACTACTTTGAATTACTCAATTAAAGGAAAAGGGATACCTTTTCTTGTAATAGGATCTGATCCTGAATATTTCTCAAAAGATTTGTATGATAACTTCAAAGTTTACTCAATAGAAACAAGGCTAAATGCTGAAAAGTACGAACCTGTTGACACAGCAAAGTATGAATTTGATAATTTGCTTCAAGATATAGATACTGTAAGATCTGTTTTAGGGATTAAAAAATTTATAATCGGAGGACACTCGGTTATGGGAGCTATTGCCCATAAATATGCTAAAAAGCACCCGGAATATGTTTCTCATATTGTAATGATGGGAACTCCCAGAACGTATGGAACCATCACGTATAGAGACTCTGTAAAAGTATATTGGGAAAAAGCTCCCGAAAAAAGAAAGTTATTGTATAGTGAAAAACAAAAGCAATTGCAGGAAGAAAAACTAACTCAGCTAAATCCAAATGAAGCCTTTGTTAAAAATCTTGTAGCCTCTGGACCAAAAAGGTGGCATGATGCAAATTTGGATGCTACAGCTTTCTTTAAAAGGATAAATTACAATCTACATTTTTTATACCATCTATTTGGTAATAATGGTATTGTGAAATATGACCTGTGTTCATCCGAAGAAGAATTAGATACCCCAATATTTGTGGCACTTGGGAAGAGTGATTATATCGGTCCACCAACACTTTGGGATATATCATGTGCTAATTTATCTGATCTAACAATATTTTCGTTTGAAGAAAGTGGACACACGCCACAATACGAACAGAGTGCACTTTTTAATAAAAGGTTAATCGATTGGTTTCAAAAAACGAATAAATAGACAGCTTGTCTTATTGTAATGTTAACCAACATAGGTTGCACAAATTCACAATGGGTAGAGTTATAACTTGTTTGTAAAATTATTAAAATGAAGGTTATTAAAAAGTTTTTGAAAGTAACAGGTTTTATTGTTATTGGCATTATCGCAATCTTATTCGCTTTCTTGTATTTTAATAGTACAGAATCCACTCCGCAATTCAAAGATGAGCAAGGACGGGTCATAAAAAATAGTATTGCAGAAATGAAGTACATCACCATTGGTGGTGTGGAGCAATTTGTCTTAATTAGAGGGAATAATAAAAACAACCCTTTGTTGTTGATCTTACATGGAGGACCAGGTGCCCCAGAACTTCCCATGTTCAGAAAACATAACAGGGTCTTGGAAAACCATTTTACCGTTGCATACTGGGATCAGAGAGGAGCAGGTAAATCAACAAGTCCGGATATATTAGAAAACAGTTTCACGCTTCAACAATCTATCGTTGATGCCCATGAACTTACAAAGTACCTCAAAAGAGAATATCAAAAAGAAAAAATATTTCTATTTGGACACTCCTGGGGATCCTTACTGGGACTTAAGACAGTTTCAGAATTTCCTGATGATTACTTTGCATTTATTGGAACAGGGCAAATGGTAAATCAACCTAAGAGTGATAGTCTTTCATATGAATTTATTAAAAAAACCGCTCAAAGACTAAATGATAAAAAAGCATTGACCAAGTTAGATGAAATTGGGAGTTATTCTAAACATAATATAGAAAAGATTGGTTTCATAAATTGGTTATACTATCAAAGAGTATTGCTTTCAGTTTTTGGAGGTGCTATAGCCGATTCTGAAAAAACAAATGAGGTCTTTTTAAAACCGATCTTATATTGTAATGAGTATACCATTAAAGAAAAGTGGCAGATCGTAAAGAGTAATAGCAAATCAGCTTTTTTAAACTCTCCTTTTAAAAAAATGACTTTGGAAGTTTTAAAAACGAATATATCCGAAATTAGGGATTTTAAAATCCCGATATACATTATACAAGGCAAAAAAGACTTTATCACTAATTATTCTATTGCCAAAGAATATTATGATAAGCTGAATGCTCCAAAAAAGAAGTTCTATACATTTGAAAACTCTGCTCACTTCCCTGCTTTTGAAGAACCAGAAAAGTTCAACAATATTTTGATTAATGAGATACTTAATGAATTTAAGTATTTAAAACCAAATGAACCAAAGCTTTGATAAATAAAATTGTAGAAACTGAAGGATTAATGTTAAAGAAATAATAAATATGAGTAGAATATATATATACAGATTTTAGTGAATATATATTTGAAGCTAAGTAATTAAAATACCAAATATGAGACTAATCATTTTATTGCTTATATCATTAATGCTGTCTTGTGGAAACAACAATCAAATAAATGAAAAAGGAACTCTTTTGAAAACTATTCCGATAACTACGATCTCAGAAGAGGCGAAAGAACACTTTGAAGAAGCACGGATTTTGGTTCAAAACGGGCTAAATAATAACCCTGAAGAGCATTATAAAAAGGGTATTGAACTAGATAGCTCTTTTGTAAGAATGTATAATTATATTTCAATTTATTCAACACACGATTCTATAAAAAAGTTGAATCACGAACTAGCCAAGAAATATAAGCACTTAGTTTCTAAAGAAGAACAAATGTTGGTTGATGCTACAGAATTTAGGTTAAATAATCCAGAAGATACTAAAGAAGAAATAATATTCGAATTAGCTAAACTATGTCCTGATGATAAATATTTACACCATACTATTTGTTTTTTACTTTTTAGAAAAAATCCTAATCTAGCTATCAAAGCAGGTAAGAAAGCTGTAGAAATAGATAAGAACTATGGATCAGGATATAATATTTTAGGATATGCATATATGAATAATGGTGAGTTAAATAAGGCTGCCAAGGCTTTTGACGACTTCATAAGATGCGAGCCTAAAAATGGTAATCCCTACGATTCTAAAGCAGATCTAATGCTACGACTAGGTAAAAACAAAGAAGCCTTAGAGTTAAAACAAAAAGCTTATGAACTGGATAAATCTTTTGACTGGATTCCTCAGGAAATAATAGAGATTAAAGCAAAAATGGACTCGTTAAAGAACGAATGAAAATGAAGTAGCTGTTAGTTGTTATGTATCTCTTAGAAGTAGAAATAGAGAAAACAGAAAACGTCAATTTTATATAGAAACTATAAAAAAATGAAAATAGGAATTATAACTGGATGCAGTAGAGGGATTGGATTGGCAACAGCAAAATTATTTGCTGAAAGTAAAGGGTATAAAGTTATTGGAACCTCCACTTCTGGTAGGCATTCGATTTCTGGAGTCGATTTTCAAGGTAACAAGCTAAATCTTGCCGATAGCCAGTCGATAGCAGATTTTATCAATAATCTGGGGAATATAAAAATTGATTTTCTTGTTAATAATGCAGCCGTTTTACTTGAAGAATGGAGTGATTCAGAGATCAATTTAGAGCAATTAAGAGAGACTTTTAATGTCAATCTTTTTGGGACGGTTGAATTAACAGAAAAGTTGCTTCCATTTATAAATAAAAATGGACATATTATCAATGTTACATCAGATTGGGGTTCGTTTAGTGAAAAGAACTTTGATAAATACCAGCCTCATTATAAAATGTCAAAAGCTTCATTAAATATGTATACAAAACTATTGGCAAAAAGGTTAGAAAGCCGAGGGATTATTGTGTCATCGATTGATCCTGGTTGGACTAAAACAGATATGGGAGGTAATGAAGCTTCAAGAGCTCCTTTTGAAGTTGCAATAGATGTTAAGAATTTGATAAATAGTTGTTCTAAAAGCGGTTTTTTTTGGCATCAGGGAAAAATAAGAGAGTGGTAGCCTGTTTATTATAGTACTTGCCAAAGTTTTTTGATTTTTAGTAAAAAAAAGAACATCAATTTCTATACATACAATTTCAAAATAAAACAGGATTTAATCATAGTTTCAATACTTCTTTTGCATTATCAAGGCATTTCTGAAAAAGAGCAGGGCTTACTTCTGTAGTATACATAGGGATGATTTCCTTAAGTTTTTTGCTGCCGTTTGCAGATTCCAAAATTTCGGGGAATGCTTGTTCCAGTACTTGCATCATAATGGATGTGGCGGTTGATGCTCCAGGAGATGCTCCTAGTAAACAGGTGATACTCCCATCTTTACTACTTATGACTTCGGTGCCGAATTGTAATTTACCACCTTCATACTCATCTTTTTTAATGATCTGAACTCGCTGACCAGCTACCATCATTTCCCAATCTTCATCTCGGGCATTTTTCATGAATTTTCTAAGACTTTGCATACGATCTTCAAAAGACATCGAAACTTGCTCGATTAGATATTTGGTGAGTGGTAAATTGTGCCAAAAAGCCCCTAGCATGGCGCCCAGATTATCGGATTTAATAGATTTTATTAAATCAAAATTGGATCCTTCTTTTAAAAATTTAGGGCTAAACCCTGCAAAAGGACCAAATAGTAACTCTTTTTTGCCATTGATATAACGAGTATCCAGATGAGGTGTAGACATAGGAGGGTCACCTATACCTGCTTTACTATATACCTTAGCGTTGTGTTGTGCAATAATATCTTCGTTTTTGCATACCAGCCATCCACCACTCACCGGGAAACCACCATAGCCTTCTTTTTCTTCAATCTCAACTTTTTGAAGAAGAAGTAGGCTACCACCACCGGCACCAATAAATACATGTCGTGCGTCGAGGTACTGTCTTTCTTTTGTTTTTAAGTTCTTTACTTCTACAGACCATTCTGCTTCTTTATCGGGATCAATATCTTGCACTTCCATATTACAATGAACAGGAGTGTTGAATTCTGTTTCCAAAATATGGTATAGTTGCCTGGTGAGTTCACCATAATTAAGTTCTGTACCTCGTTTAATCCTTGAGGCAGCCATGATCTCATCATCAGTTCTGTTTGCCATAATTAGAGGGAACCATTCTTTCATTTTTTCATGATCTCGGGTAAACTCGATAGTGTTAAACATAAAATGATCCTTCATGGCTTTATATCGATTTTCTAGATAATCGCTGTTTTGTTTTCCTGTTACCCAGCTGTGATGGGGTACAGCTTTTATAAATGTAGAAGGATCTTTGATCAGATCCTTTTTTACAAGGTAGGTCCAGAATTGTTTTGAGATTTCGAATTGCTCACAGATAGAAATAGCCTTTTTAATAGCAACCGATTTATCGTCGTTTTCTGGGCAATAGTTTAACTCACACAAAGCAGAATGCCCTGTTCCGGCATTATTCCATGCTGCAGAGCTCTCCATGGCTACTCGATCTAATCGCTCTAAAATAAGGATGTTGATTTCGGGTTGTAAAAGCTTGGTTAGTAAAGCCAAAGTAGCACTCATAATTCCACCTCCGACACAGATTAAATCATATTCTTTATTTACGGGATTATTGTGATCGCTCATATGCCTAGTTTTGAATACAATATATGTTAATTTTTTGGATGGCTTTATTGTTAGTGTTGTAAGTGATACTGAAGAACCTGGGAAATAACGTCAAGGAAATATTGCGGTATATTTGTATCCGTAAGAGCAATTGTATCTTGTTAGGATTATTTAAAGTTTTTAATTTTGACAACATAACGAGGAAACAAAAGGTACGTCTAGTTGAAATGTATACCCTAACTGTTGATTGCTATTCTAGCGATTTAACCCAAAAGGACTTCGCATAGGGTGCCTTGTGCTCAGATAGTTTTAATTAATCACGATACTTCAACTTTAAAATTCTATAGGGTACTTTTGCAATGTCTTCAGCACCTGTAAAAGCAGGTGATTTATGTAGTTGATTTACTGAGATATACAGCCAGTCTTTATGGATACGTATATTGTCTGGCCAATCTAATAATTCATCTTGTTTTAAAACGCTTAATTTTCCGTCTTTAGTAAGTACATCTATACTCTTGTTTTGAATATTGGTAATATAGTGATTTCCATTTTCGTCTGTGGCTATTCCGTCAGAAATTGGTTTTTCTCCAACTGTTGTAATACTCGAAATTATGGTTTGGTCATTAGCATTGTTGCGTATGTTTTTTGTTGGAAGTTGATACCATTTGGTGCCGCTCATAGCTCCAAAAAATAGAGTTTCCCTATCTGTAGAAAGCGTAATTGGGTTTATAGCAATACGTGCAGGATTGCCCATAAATTGTTGCACTTTGCCATCAATTACCATATCGATATCTTCTGCTTGCATGGTAGATGGATCTGTGATTTTTCTGCATGTATTCTTCTTAATATCTACTACAATAATTCCTGGATTACCAAAATCGGCTAGATAGACAAGATCATTTTTTTCATCGATTGCTAAGTCTTGTACAAAGCTATTTTTTGGTGCAATATCTGAAGGAATATCAAATCGGTACAATTCTTTTTCCGAAGTAATATCGAAGGCATACAAACGTGTTTTACCAATGCTTAATCCCGGATCAATAACCCATAATCTGTTTTTATTGTCAAAAATTATTCCTAATGGTGTATCAAACTTATCAATAGATTTTGTGTCTGCTGTTGATTGAATTTCAGTGTTCGGAAAAGGATTATAAGAGTTCTTCCCGGTGATTTCAACCAGTTGTATGTTTGTAGCTCTTAATGGATGAATGGTTGTAAATATGCGACCATCGTTGGAAACTGCAACATTTCCAGGGTTAATATCCATTTCTGCTATGACTTCTAATGTTCCCACTTTGTGGGTTTTAGTATTTACGGGTTTAGTTTCTTGTTTTGCTTCAGTTTTATTATTGTTAAACTTGCAAGAAAATGCTAGTGCGGCTATGGCTAGTATTAAAAGATTTTTTTTCATTTGTAATAATTTTACTGTGTTTTATGAGTGATACTATTAGCGCTTTGAATTTACTGTATAAGAAAATCCAAAGTGCAAAGGGGGTAGTTGTAGTTTGGTATAACAATCCAAACTTGTGTTAATCTAAATTATGGGTTAGTAGACCACAAAGCTGCATCTTTTAACATAGCTCTTCTTGGTAGTTTTAAACTGGATACAATTAATTCTGCAAAATCTTCTGGTTGTAGTGTGCGCTCTAGAGTATCTTCGTTTATAATGCCTAAATCGCGAGACATATCAGACACAATTGTACTAGGTGTTAAGGTGCAAACTCTAATATTGTTTTTACGCACTTCTTTCATTAAAGATTGGGAGAAGCCTATAACACCAAATTTGGATGCCGAATATGCAGAAGTTGTAGGGTTTCCATTTAAACCTGCTGTTGACGAAACATTATAAATATCACCTACGTTCTTTTTTAGCATATGAGGTAATACTTCTTTAGTTACATAATACATCCCTAAAAGGTTTGTTGTAACAATTTGAGTCCATAGATTTACATCCATATCGTTAACCGTCCCAAAGGCAGCTATACCTGCATTGTTTACCAAAATATCAATATCGCCCCAAGCATCTATTATTTTTTTGATGCCTTTTTGAACACTTTGGTAATCACTAACATCAAAAACCGTATAGATAGCCGCTACATTGTATGTTTTTAACTCCTCAATTGTGGTTTTAAGTGCTTCTTCGTTTCTACCTGTAAGGGCTACATCTATACCTTCTTTTGCAAAGGCGATTGCGGTAGCTTTACCTAATCCTCTTGCGCCACCGGTAATAATTGCTTTTTTATGATTTAATTTTTTCATCTGTATTTTTTTAATGGGTGAATTTATTTTTAAGTTTTAGAAATGGTTTACAAAATTTGTTTAGGCTTTATTCGTTCTATATGATCTTCTAGAGCAAAGCTGTAAATGGTGTTAAATAATTTTATATCACAAAATTGCATCAATTTATTGTGCCGAAAAATGGAAAAAACTCCCAAAAAATGGAAAAAATTCCCATTTATACCAATTTAACCGATAGAATTCCTCGAGGCTCTGATTCGGGGTTAAGAAGAAAGTTTGGAAACCTAAGATTTTCATCAAGTTAAAAAGAAAACCTTCTTTGAAGTAATTTTATTCTTATTGTTAGAACTAGATTAAGCAAGATTGTTTGTTTGATAATGTGAAATTTTTGAAAATATCATTTGATAAAACAAGGGAGTGTTAGGGACTTTCTCGTGTTATTGGATAAAAATGGAAATGTTCAAACCTTACTAATAGTGGGTATACACTTAAAAATGTAGAATTCTTTCTCTTTAGATTAACTAGAATATTTGCATAAACACAACAATTGGTCTTGATCCCTTTTTTTAGTCTAAGCAAATAGTTTTAGAAAACAAAAAAGCCTTAGCTACTAAAAGTTAAGGCTTCATTTTGCTCCCCCTCTTGGACTCGAACCAAGGACCCTCTGATTAACAGTCAGATGCTCTAACCAACTGAGCTAAGGAGGAATTTATGTCTGCAAACATGGAGTGTTTTCCCTTTTGCGAGTGCAAATATATACTATTTTTTAGATCTCAAAAAGTTTTTTTTAATTTTTTAATCATTTTTACAATATATTCTTGAGATACTATGTTTTAAGTACATAATAGTTTCTTAAAGATGAGGTGTTATCCTATTGTAAATGAGAAGATAGGTGCATCGTTGAGCAAGAGTAACGTATTGGATTATAATTTTGATTAAAATTATAACTACAGTAGAGAAAAAAGAATAATCTAATGTAAAGTGACCTATTTATAATAAAAACAGTCGTCAAAAACTACATTAGTTTTTGACGACTGTTTTTTTAAATGCTACAGTAGCAATAGCTACTTAAAAATAGCTCGATAGATATCATTACCATTGGCAAATAGAAGTAAAGCAATAAGAAGGATAAAACCTGCTAGTTGTGCATATTCCATAAATTTGTCATTTGGCTTTCTACCCGCAATGATTTCATATAATAGAAACATCACATGACCACCATCTAATGCCGGGATTGGTAATATATTCATAAAGGCTAATATAATAGATATAAAAGCAGTGGTTCCCCAAAAGGCTCTCCAATTCCACGCATCAGGAAATAATCCTGCAATCGCTCCAAATCCACCAACCTGGCTGGCTCCTTTTTTGGTAAATACATACTTGAACTGGGCAATATAGTCGTGTAGTGTCCAATATCCAAAATCAAATCCTTTGGTGATGCTTTCGCCAAAAGAATATTCTTTTTGCTGGTATTTGTAATCTACCTTAGGGTATACCCCAACAACCCCGTCTTCATCTGGAGTTAGTTCTATAGTATTTTCGACATTATTTCTTAGATACTTTATATCTAATTTCTTTTTGGTAGTATCAGCAATTTTTAACCTGTTAAAATCACTCCAGTATGTAACTTTTTGACCATTAAGAGCTAATATCTTATCTCCTTTTTTAAGTCCTGATTTATCTGCAGCAGACCCAACCTGAATACTGTCTAGTACTGGTGCTATAATAGGGGCAAAAGGTCGTAATACTCCTGTTTCAAACATGGTTGTTCCTATATCTTCAGGAATCTGTATTGTTTCTTTACTTCCATCTTGGTGCAAAACACTAATATCTTTTACATCACGCATAAAGAGATAGTGATTAATTTGCGTTACATCTTCTAGAGGCTTGCCATTTACACTAAGAATTCGATCTCCATCTTTGAAGCCCATTTTTTTAAATGAATCTTCGATAGCAAATCCATTAGGCATATCATCAAAACCTACATAATTAGTACCCCAGGTAAATATAATAGCCATATAAATTAAAAAACCAAGAATGATGTTTACGGTAACACCTCCTAGCATAATAATCAATCGTTGCCAAGCTGGTTTAGATCTAAATTC
Source organism: Aquimarina sediminis (assembly GCF_002895435.1). Taxonomy (GTDB): domain Bacteria; phylum Bacteroidota; class Bacteroidia; order Flavobacteriales; family Flavobacteriaceae; genus Aquimarina; species Aquimarina sediminis. The sequence goes on along the minus strand of NZ_POYJ01000002.1, from coordinate 14,991 downwards.
CCAGGGTTGTGGTGGTCCTGCCATTTGTTCTGTATCCATACTTTCATCGATCATCCCAGCAATTTTCACATATCCTCCCAGAGGTAGCCAACCGATCCCATAAACCGTTTCTCCTATCTTTTTCTTGAATAGAGAAAATTTGACATCAAAAAATAAGTAGAATTTTTCTACTCTGGTTTTAAATAATTTGGCAGGAATAAAATGCCCTAATTCGTGTAATACGATAAGAAAAGATAAACTTAATAGTAGTTGTATAGCTTTTATAAAAAATGGACTCATGGGTCGTTCTTCAAAATTAAATCACGCAAAAGTAACCTTTTAGAAGAGTATTTGAAAAAAATCTGCCATGCAGTTCTAATATTTAGTATTTTTTTAATGAAAAACATCATTTTTATCAAGGATAATCCTTGTAATTTTGCAAGCATATTAGATCGCTATGCTTCAGTTTTTTTCAAAATATAAGTTTTTTGCAGTAGTGCTTTTTGTGCTATCAGCAATTATCATTTCTATAATATATTCGATTCTTAAACCTAATCGTACGTTACCAGTGTATGAACCCGATATGGTAAATACAGAATTGGTGGATACTACGGTACAATATATTAGAAAGTATCATAAGATTTCAGATTTCAGATTAACAAATCAGAATGGGAAAGAGGTAACACAACAAGATTATAAGGATAAGATTTATGTCGCAGATTTCTTTTTTACCACTTGCCAGACGATATGTCCAATTATGACTGGTCATATGAAAGAAATTCAGGAACGGGTATTAGATGATGATGAAGTATTGTTATTGTCTCATTCGGTAACTCCGAAAATAGATAGTGTTGCAAGATTGAAAAAATATGCAATTGAGAAAGGAGTAAACGACGAAAAGTGGAATTTGGTTACTGGAGATAAAAAACAGATTTATGATTTGGCACGAAAATCTTATCTGGCAGCCAAATCTGATGGTGATGGAGGACCATATGATATGGTGCACACAGAGAATTTTATCCTGGTGGATAAACAGAAACGTATTCGGGGATTTTATGACGGTACTAACTCCGAAGATATAGATCAACTAATTGAGGATATCACTGTTTTAAAAAAAGAAGATAAGTAAGAACTGATTTGGACTTGCTTTGATTGTTGATTTTAAAAATTTGGCTTTTTCAATACGTTTTTTTACACTATTTTTGCTTAGTTTAAATTAATCTAAATAAACCTTGAATACTACAATTGCTACACTTAAGAGAGGTCAACGTGCTTTGATTAAGGAGATTACTTCAGATGCTATTCCACTTAAGTTATTAGAAATGGGATGTTTACCGGGAAATGAGGTCGAATTAATACAGACAGCTCCTTTTCAATGTCCTATGTATCTTAATATAAATGGTAGTCATCTTGCGATCCGCAAAGAAATTGCAGCCCAAATTGAAGTTCAAATTATTTATTAGCAATTCTATTTATGGCTGAGCAAATTAAAGTTTCACTTATCGGAAATCCAAATACCGGTAAAACATCTGTTTTTAACTTACTTACTGGACTTAATCAAAAAGTAGGAAATTACCCTGGTATTACGGTAGAGAAAAAAGTAGGAGTCTGTAAATTATCTAATGATACAAAAGCTCATATTCTCGATTTACCGGGGACATATAGCCTTAATGCTTCTTCATTAGATGAAAATGTAGTTATTGAGTTATTGCTGGATAAAAGCAATAAAGATTACCCTGATGTAGCAGTGGTAGTGAGTGATGTAGAAAATCTTAAGCGAAATCTACTTCTTTATACTCAAATCAAAGATTTAGAAATCCCGGTTATTTTGGTAATCAATATGGCTGATCGTATGACCCGAAAAGGGATTTCATTAGATATTCCATTATTAGAAAAAGAACTAAATACAAAAATAGCCTTAATTAGTGCTCGCAAAGGAGAAGGTATAGAAGAACTAAAAAGATTAATAGAATCCTATAGAGTATTATCAAAAGAACCTTGTGTAAATGCATTATCTTTCGCTTCGGATTATTTTGAGAGGCTGCAAAAAGCATTTCCGGATCAATCGTTATATAAGTTATGGTTGGTAATAACACAAGATGTTAATTTTAGGAAATTAAATAAACAGAATATATCTATTACATCAGATTTTAAGATCAAATCTGAGAGTGAACTTAAGAGGTTACAACAAAAAGAAACAATCAAACGATATCAGTTTATTAATAATGTGCTCAAAAATGGACTGAGTATTGATGAAAAATCAGCTACCGGTCTAAGAGCAAGGTTGGATAGGGTGTTAACTCATAAGTTTTGGGGGTATTTTATCTTCTTAGGGATTCTGTTGCTGATATTTCAGGCCATTTATGACTGGTCTTCCTATCCAATGGATTTAATCGATGAGGCTTTTGCCTGGGCAAGTGAGGCGGCAAAGGCAGCATTACCATCAGGACCATTTGTAGATCTGATTACCGAAGGGATTATTCCGGGGTTAGGAGGAATTGTGATTTTTATTCCTCAAATTGCGTTTCTATTTCTTTTTATCTCAATATTAGAAGAAAGTGGCTACATGAGTAGAGTCGTTTTTCTTATGGATAGGGTGATGAGACGGTTTGGGTTGAGTGGTAAAAGTGTTGTTCCCTTGGTATCCGGTACTGCTTGTGCCATACCTGCTGTGATGGCTTCAAGAAATATTGAAAACTGGAAAGAAAGACTAATTACTATTCTGGTGGTTCCTTTTACTACCTGTGCGGCGAGATTACCTGTGTATCTTATTATTATAGCATTGGTGATTCCTGATGAGAAAGTGTTTTGGGTATTTGGCTATCAAAGTCTTACATTAATGTTGTTATATTTTTTAGGATTTGCTACGGCTGTAGGATCGGCATGGGTGCTTAATAAATTGCTTAAAATTAAAAGCAAATCGTATTTTGTAATTGAAATGCCAGGATATAAAATTCCGTTATTCAAAAATGTAGCCATCAATGTCATCGAAAAAACAAAAGCTTTTGTTTTTGGAGCAGGAAAAATTATTTTGGCAATCTCGATCATTTTATGGGTTCTAGCCAGTTTTGGTCCGAATGAGAAATTCGATATGGCAGAAGAGATTGTTAATAAGGAATACCCTAATTTATCTGATGAAGAGTTAGATCAGAAGATTGCTTCTCATAAACTCGAGTATTCTTTTATTGGATATGCAGGTAAAGCAATAGAGCCAGTTGTAGCTCCTTTGGGATACGATTGGAAAATTGGAATTGGATTGATCAGTTCTTTTGCAGCTAGAGAAGTTTTTGTTGGTACGTTGGCAACTATATACAGTGTAGGGAGTGATGAAGAAGAAACCATAAAAAATAGAATGGCGGCAGAGATTAGTCCTGTAACAGGAGGTCCATTGTTTAACTTAGCGAGTGGTATTTCTTTGTTATTATTTTATGCTTTTGCTATGCAATGTATGAGTACCCTAGCAATTGTAAAACGAGAAACGAATAGCTGGAAATGGCCATTGGCTCAACTGGTTTTTATGAGCATTTTTGCATATGGAGTAGCATTAATTGCATATCAGGTATTAAAGTAAAAGTTAGTTTTAGTATCTTTATACGACCTTAAAGATTATGAATATTCTTGTACAAAATATATTGGTTATTTTAGTTTTTGCTATTGCAGTTGGATTTTTAATTAAAAAATTCTTTTGGAAATCTTCCCTTTCTTCAGCAAAGAAAAAATCATCAAAATCTTGTGGAGGTACAGATTGTGGATGCCACTAATCGAATCCCTGTTTTTAAGAATATATAATTCACTTATTACTATAGGAATACATTTTATGATCTTTTGTTTTTAAGCCAGCGTATTGGAGTGCTACTGATTAAGTATACTCCTCCAAAAATTAAAATACAACATAATAGTTTGGCAATAGTAAGATCCCCTTTGTATTGACTATCTACTACTATATAAGATATAATAGCTACCAGTATCATGGCAACGGCTGGTTGCAGATATATGTAGCTTCCCGATACTGTAGGTTTTACGTATTGTAAAGCGAACATGTTAAGTAAATAGGCCAAAAAAGTAGGACCTACCACTACATAAAACAAAGAGATCCAGTTTGAAACTTCAAAAGACGAGAAGTCTGTATGAAGTAGTTTTTCTATGCAAAAGGGGAACATAGATATAAACCCGAATAAAAAAGTCCATACAATTACGGTAACCGGTTGATATTTTATCATTAGAGATTTTACAATCACTAGATAAAACGCAAACGACAAGGCGTTAATACAAACAAAAATATTTCCTAATAATGAGCTTGTTCCCAAGCCCGAATCCCCCAAATAAATCAATAAAACAGCTCCGATACCACCAATAGAGATTCCTAAAATGCGTTGCAGGGTTAGGGGCTCTTTAAGCAAAAAATAACTTATGATTACAGTAAAAATGGGAAGGGAAGTAATAATAATAGCTGCATCAACCGGAGAGGTTAAGCTTAATCCATTCATCGAGAAAAATTGGTTGACTGCTACCCCCAAAAAACCACATAATGCTAATTTAGGAATATCCTTTCTTTCGACTTTTTCTTTAATAAAAAACTTAAGAATCAAAAATAATGCTCCTGCACCACTAATTCGAAGAAATACTAAGGCCGAAGCTTCTATTTTATTAGGCATTAATCCTTTGGCAACAAGATAGTTTGCGCCATAAATAAGATTAACACATAATAAAGCGATATGAGCTTTTGCTTTGTTGGAGATCATAAGACAAAGAAAAGGAAAGTAAATGAGACTCTATTTGAAATAGTATTGAAATACAATTTTTTAAGGAGTTATATCGGGTTTTGTCTTGCCTTTATTGTGATTTTACGTTGGTAAGATGTGGAATAAGAAAATTGAAATCCGATAAATAAACGTAGTCCGCAACCAAGCTTCGGTTTCCAAACTCAACCCCTTGACAACACTAGCGCAATAAGCATCTACGATAAAGAAATGTATACTTACGTTTAAGAAATGAGTATCTACAGTAAAGAAATATACACTTACGTTCAAGAAATGAGCATCTACAGTAAAGAAATGTATGCTTACGTTCAAGAAATAAGCATCTACAGTAAAGAAATATACGCTTACAGTAAAGAAATGAGGATCTACGGTAAAGAAATGTACCCTTACATCATTGCAAGAACCATCTGCAGAAAAAAATGATCGATTATTCAAAAAAAACAATAATCAACGGTAACATAATCTCAACTCATTACATATATAAACACCTATTCTATAAACTATTAGATGGGGACATACAAATTATTAATCATTTAAAAACCAATTTTTATGGATCAAAGACAGATCAATCGATTAGAAATGTATCAGGCAGTACAAACGTTTATGGACACCCATACCAATATCTGGAACAGTGTGCCAATATTAGTAAATTTTAAAAATGAATTTGATGAGTTACTAATACAGATAAATGAAAACAAGGATAGTCAAGAAGCTTCAAGAGTGTATTTGGGTCATAATAAAACCACTCAAAAGCGTTTTGTCTCAGAAAAAGGAGATATCCTTAACGATGCGCTAGAAGCCTACGCTGCTGTAGAAGGTAATGCTGTATTGGAGCAAAAAGCTGCAAAATCATTTACCGACCTTTATAAATTGCGCAATCAGGATTTTGTAACAGTAATGACCGAAACCATCGAACTATTGGATCAAAATGTAGCTCCTCTTGGAGATTATGGAGTGACAGAGGATCAGGTTACCGATCTTAAAACCAGTTTTGATAGTTTTTTGGTTCTCAACGGGGAACCACGACAATACCGTATTGCTCAAAAACAGGCTACTACCAACCTGTCAGATCTTTTTGATCAAACCACCACCTTGCTTACCAACAAGTTAGATAAAGTAATAAAGCGTTTCAAACGAACCGACCCTACTTTTTATAACGGTTACTTGGCGGCAAGAGTGATTGTAGGAAATTGACACCAATGACCACAAAATAATGTAAAAATGGAGCAGAACACCTTCTGCTTCATTTTTAATAACAAAAACTAAATGAAAAACGATAAATAGTATTTGGGGATAGACAACTTCTGTCATCAAACACCGACCACTCGACACCCAACTTCGGGAATCAAAAAAAAACAAAAAAAAATCTCAATGCCGAAAAATGAAACTGGCTACCCTTATTATTGCATCAGGAAAACAATGTATCATACTACAATGAAAACAAATCAGTCACATATTTTATAATTACTTTTTATGAAAAAACATGTTATATATCTTTTTCTGCTCTTGGCAGGAATAAGTTTTGGGCAGGAGCTTAACAATTATAGTCCTGTATCACCTACAGCAGCAAGCTTAGGTAAATTTGGAGTCTTTCCTGTAAATACTAATTTGGGGACTACCAATATATCTGTTCCTCTTTATACCATTAAGCAAGGGGATATAGAAATCCCTATTAGTCTTAGTTACAATGGTAGCTCTGGAATTAGAGTAAATGAAGAAGCCTCTTGGGTTGGTCTGGGATGGACCCTTAATGCAGGAGGTGCTATAGTAAGAAATGTAAAAGGACAACCGGGAACTGCCGATATCCCCGACTTGGGGAGTTTTGATTTTAACCTTACCAATTATAACTATATGCTAGATGTAGCCAAAGGGCATGCCGATGATGAGCAAGATGAATATCTGTTTAACTATTCTGGAGTATCAGGAAACTTTTTTTACAACCAACAGCAATCCAAGTTTGTGTTTAAAGATTATAAACCTGTAAAAATTATCGCAAGCGGATCAGGTAACTATACATTTGAGGCACTGTTAGAAAATGGATTACACCTTCATTTTGGAGCGCACGAAAGAGTGAATAAGTGGCAGGATCATCAATTACCCATACGATATAGAGAATATAGAACAGCTTCTTTTCTTACTCAAATCACATCATCCAACAAGGTTGATAATGTTACTTTCCTATATGATGAACATACATTCGAAAAAGATGTTGAGATTATAGGAGAGCAAGTAAGTGTTAGCTCAGGAACTCCTGTTACCACTCTTCCTCCACCATCAGAGATTCGTACAAAAGCATATACTTCGTATGAAAAAACATTAAGAAGAATTAACTTCAATAATGGGTATGTGCTATTCGAGTATAGCCTGGATAGAACAGATAGTGATTCTCCCAAACTAAATACTATAAAAGTATATTCTAGTAGTAACAGTATAGATACTTTGGTAAAGCAAATATCATTTACCTATAGTTACAATGGTAGGTTAATGCTGGATAAAGTTACTGTCAATGCACATATGAATCAACCAGAAATATATCGTTTTGAGTACAACAGCCAGCAGTTACCTCCCAGAAATTCTAAAAAGCAAGATTTTTGGGGATATGCCAATGCGAATACCGGAGGGTATATTCACCAGCGAAATGCTACCTTCTATCTTTTGGATCATACGGGAGATTGGTTGTGGGAGCATGGAGTAGGTTCATATAGTGCCACAGTAGGTACCGGAAACAGAAATGCAGATGAAAACAAGATGAAAGCCGGGATTTTGACAAAAATCCATTACCCAACTGGTGGATATACAGTGTTTGAGTATGAGGCAAACAAGTATTATGAGTCTGTTTCGTCTCCGATATATGAAGGGTTCAGAAAAAGTGTATCCTCTCAGGGAAGTGGGCAAAGTTGGTGCTCTGCGACAGGAAAACAAACCGTATCCTTTAGCCCGGCAGGTGTACCTTTGAATGCAAAAATAAATGTGTCCTTCTCAGATGCTTTGGGAGGCAATGGTGGGTATGAATCCTATGTTAGTTTTAAAGGGAAACGATATGGGAGAACCCATACCGATGCATTACCATATCCTTCTACAACATATAATGAAGATATTACATTAAGTCAAAACCAAAACTATACACTCGAAGCCTGGGAGAATGGCGTGGGAACCAATGGAGCAGCCGGTTGTCCTTTTATTACAGCTTCTGTAACCTGGCAAGAGTTAACAGGATATAGCTCTGAGGTCGTCGAAAGACTAGTGGGGGGACTCAGGATCAAATCTATTACAAGCTATGATGGCATACGTTCTGGATTTTCTACAAAAAAAGAATTCGAATACGGCAACCCTAAACAACTAATCCCGATTAACCATCAGGATTATCAAACATTACAATGGACAGGAGGGTTCCTGAATACAGTTTCCTCTACTCCTTCTTACGCTCTTAATATTAATGGTGGCCCTGCTGTAGAATATAAAACGGTTACAGAATATAACTATGACCACTCCGGAAAAGATAATGGTAAAATAGTTTATGAATACGAGCTTACTCCTTCTGATCGTATTATTGGAAACGGAGCTGGTACCGGTTCTCAGTTTAAGATGTTTATTCATCCTGGATATTATGGAGGTACATGTGCCGGATTACAGGTTCCTCATGCAGAATCGTCTGTGCTGTATACGATAAGAACCTTGGGATATGGTAATTTTAGTAATTATTATACTAAGAGTTGGGCTAGTGGTAGTTTAAAAAGGCAAAAATATTATAAAAGAAATGCAAATGATACCTACACCAAGGTTAGAGATATAGAGCACTTATATAGTGAGAGAAACGAAACCACTTTACTTAAAAATTACATCTACGCTGTACAACCTTGGGCTACACAAACACAAATGTTTGATATTGACCTCCCTTGTAATAACTACAATGCTACTTTTATGTACAATAGAGGGTATATTTCTTTAGGTAAAAAACTCTTAACCACAACCAAAGAAACAACATATGATACCAATGGGCAAAACCCTGTCGTATCAGAAAAAACCTTTAACTATAATCATCCTAATCATTTCCTGACTGAAAGTACTGTAAAAAACAGTTTTGGTGATGTAATGTCTACCAAAACATTTTACCCTAATTCTCGTAATAGCCTTGCTGATCTAAGTATAGATGATAAAAACACCTATGCGCAATTAGAACAGCAATATAGGATAGCAACTCCTGTACAAACCGAGGCGTATAAAGGTAGCACTTTGCTATCTACGCAGCGTACACTTTTTAAACAAGGAACAGTTGCTAATTCTTATTTCCCTAAAAGCATACAAGTAGCCAAGGGGGCTATTACCACTGCAAACCCTCTAACCGATCGTATTCTATATTATAATTATGATACTAAGGGTAATCCTATAGAGATTTCAAAAGCAGACGGAGCACATATTGTATATATCTGGGGATATCAGCAGCAACACCCTATCGCTAAGATCCAAAATGCAACCTATGCAGAGGTATCTACTTATGTTGCAGATCTACAAACAAAATCTGATGCTGATACCGATAATTGCAGATCGGTGAACTGCAAAGAACAAATCCTGAGAGTAGCCTTGCAAAACCTTAGAGATAGCCTACCCAATGCTCAGGTAGCTACCTATACCTATGACCCATTAGTGGGAGTAACCAGTATGACTGATCCCAAAGGATATACGATGTACTATGAGTATGATAGTTCTAATCGTCTGGAATCTGTAAAAGATGCCGATGGTAATCTGGTATCAGAAAATAAATATCATTATAAAAAATAGATTACATTATGAAAACATATATAAAGATATTACTATTAGGAATCTATTTTTTGCATTCCTCTGTTATAGATGCAACGCCATCACTAGCTCCTTTTGTTTCCAATGACAAGGAAACAATATATACTACATATGTAAATGAAGTATTTGATGCTACCAATAGAACACCTAATGATGAGAAAATTGCTGATTTTCTTACTGTTTTTCCTCCTACCGGTGGAACAATTACTGGTGGTGGACCAACATGTTCGGGACAGGTTCCTAAAAGGATTAGCAGTATTTCTAATGCTACTGGCTCTAGTGGGGCGGGTTACCAATGGCAGTATTCTTACGGCACTAGCGCCTGGATTGATATACCTCAGCAAACAGCAGCTTCCTACAATCCTCCTGTACTTACTAGTACTACTTTTTATCGTAGACGGTTTATGTATATGGGTCAAGCCTTATATTCGAATACAGTGATTGTAACTATTAATACTTCTGTCTCTCCCGGAAGTATCACCGGCTCACAAAATGTTTGTTACAATGGGGATCCTAGCACTTTAAGCAATAGTGTTGTTGCGTCTGGTGGAGATGGTAATTATGCATACCAATGGCAATATTCTAACAATGGTAGTAGCAATTGGGCTAATATTAGTGGCGCTACCTCCGCAAACTATAACCCTCCCGGTGGGCTTACTACTTCAAGATGGTATCGTAGAAAAGTAACTTCATGTAGTTATACTTCATATACAGGAAGTGTAAAAGTAAATGTTTATCCTGTTGTATCTCCAGGAAGCATTAAAGGCTCTCAAGATATTTGTGTAGGTGAAGATCCTAGCGTTTTAACAAATAATTCAGCCCCTTCTGGAGGTAATGGAAACTATACTTATCAATGGCAATACTCTAATAATGGTAATACTCATTGGGAAAATATTAGTGGGGCTAATGCTATAAATTACAACCCTCCTAGTGGCCTTACAAGCTCAAGGTGGTATAGGAGAGGAGTAAATTCTTGTGGAGAAATCAGATATACCACATTAGTGAAAGTAAATGTTACACCAAAGTTGACCTGGTACGCGGATACCGATAATGATGGATTGGGAGATCCTAATGATACCAAACTAGATTGTAACCAGCCAATAGGATATGTAAGTGATAATACAGATCAATGCCCGGATGTCACATCTGAGATAAATCAGTGTAATACCGACTTGAATTATATATATACCCGTATCTATCAAAAAGAAAGTACAACTCCAGTGGAGCTATTTATTGAAGATAGCACTTCACTTCAGCAAGTAACCTATTTTGATGGATTAGGTAGGGCGATACAACAAATAGAAATAGATCAATCTCCTGTAAAAAATGATATAGTTATCCATGTAGGATATGATGAATATGGACGTAAAACTAAGGAATATCTGCCTTATGCGATAGCGAATACCCCCGGGAGTTTTAATGCAAATGCTGAGAGTGAAACCTTATCTTTTTATACTACTCCAAAATATGAGAATACCAGTAACCCTTATTCAGAAATAGTTTTCGAATCTTCTCCTTTAAATACAATAAAAAAACAAGGAGCGCCTGGGGCAGCCTGGACGGTTAATCCACTAAATGATACTGATCATACCATCAAATTTGATCAAGAAACTAATACCTCTGGAGTAGTTAACTACTTTTATGTAAGCTTTGAAAACAATGATCCTGAAAAACCTTTATTGCACAAAGGAAATACTGATTACCCAGCTAATGAATTATACATAACTATCACCAAAGATGAGAACTGGCAACCCGATCAAACCTATATAGATGATCATACCACCAAAGAGTATAAAGACAAACTCGGTAGAGTGATCCTTAAAAGAACCTATAACCAAGGGGTAGCACATGATACACATTATGTATATGATGATTATGGGAACCTTGCCTATGTGATCCCACCTAAGGTAGCTACTAGTGATGGAGTTTCTATTACCGAATTATCAGAACTTTGTTATCAATATAGATATGATTCTAAAAACCGACTGATTGAAAAAAAGATACCAGGTAAAGATTGGGAATATATCATATATAATAAACTAGATCAACCTATACTTACTCAAGATGCTATCCTAAGAAAGGAGGGTTCAGGAAAACTTTGGGATCAATGGCTTTTTACCAGATACGATGCTTTAGGTAGAGTTATTTATACAGGAGCCGCTTTAAATGGTAGTACTAGAAATGTAATACAAGACAGGGCTAATTCTTCGACGCTACCTCAGTACGAAACCAAAACCGAAACTCCGATTACCATTGCAGGTACAAAAGTATATTATAGTATTCAAGGATACCCCCATAGTCGAAGCATTTATAAAATCCATACCATCAATTATTATGATAATTATACTTTTGATAACGCATCGATTAATCTTCCCTCTGTTACAAGCTTTGGGCAACAAATCATAAATTATGATAACACAGACCCTGCAAAGACCAAAGGGCTGATTACCGGTACCAAAGTTAGGGTATTAGACACTAATGATTGGATCACCACCATTACCGGCTATGATAAAAAAGGAAGAGCAATTTATGTGGTAAGTAAAAATGAATATTTAAACACTATTGATGTTGTAGAAACAGAACTGGATTTTGTAGGAAAACCAATACAAGTAAAAACAACGCATACTAAAGGTAGTAATTCTCCTATTATCACATTGGATACTTTTACCTATGACCATGCCGGAAGGTTACTTAGCCAAACCCAAAAGATTAATAATCAGACCCAAGAAAGTATTGTAACTAATACCTATGATGCCCTTGGGCAATTAGAATCCAAACAAACAGGAGGAGGATTACAAACCGTAGATTATACCTATAACATTAGAGGGTGGTTAAAACAAATTAATGATGTAAATAATCTTGGTAATGATTTATTTGCCTTTAAGATCAATTATAATACCACTACCGAGAATTTGGGAGCAACGGTCTTATATAATGGTAATATCTCTGAGACAATCTGGAAAACCGCCAATGACAATGTAAAAAGAGCCTATGGATATCAGTATGATGCTCTAAACCGAATTACCTATGCGATAAATACAGATACCAATAGCTTAGGAGGAGTATCTTATGATAAAAATGGTAATATTACATCTCTAAAACGTAAAGGCTCTGCTTTTGATTTACTTACCTATAACTACAGTCATAACGAAGTAGGAAATAAATTACTAAAAGTTACCGATGCGGGAGATAAAACCAAGGGATTTATTGATGGAAACACAACAGGTAATGATTATGCGTATGATGAAAATGGAAATTTAATTATAGATCAAAACAAAGGGATTACCGGGATTACCTATAATCATTTAAATCTACCTAAAACAGTAACTATAAATAATACTTCTCATAACGGAAATATTACCTATATTTACGATGCCACTGGAGCGAAACTTAAAAAGATCGTAACAGAGGGAGGTTCTTTAATAGAAACAGAGTATGCTGGTAATTATGTCTATAAAAATGGTAATCTGGAGTTCTTTAACCATCCAGAAGGCTATGTAGAAAAAGAAGCTGATGGGTATAAGTATATCTATCAATACAAAGATCATCTTGGTAATATTAGATTATCTTACAAAGATGCTGATAAGAATGGTTCTATAGCCCAAAGTGAAATCGTAGAGGAAAAGAATTATTATCCTTTTGGACTTGAACACAAGGGTTACAATAATACTATAACTGGTAGAGAGCATCCGTACACTTTTAATGGTAAGGAGTTTGAGCAAAGTTTAAATCTGAATACTTTTGATTTAGGAGCAAGACACTATGACCCTGCAATTGGTAGATTTATGGTCGTTGATCCTATGGCAGATTTTATAAATAATCAATCCCCTTATCAATTAGCTAATAACAACCCAATACAATTTGTTGACGACTTTGGTTTTGGTAAATGTGGATGGTTGTGTAGAACAATTAACAGATTACTATACGGAGGAAAAAATCTACTTCCTGATGGTACTCGGGAGAAGAAATTTTCAAGAGCCACAGGGAATAGGAGAAACAATGAAAAGAAGAAAAAAGGAACGATAAATAGACCTGACCCTTTAGGCTTACCAACAAAGAACACCTCGATTTTAGCAGGGAATGATCTTAATTTTAATCCTGCTTCTATAGCAGCTCAGCCATTAGAGTTACCACAATTATCGCTACCTGATATACAAACACCTAATCCTAGACAACCTGCTATCCCTCAATTTGAAGGTAGAGAATTTAGAACAAGAATAAATGTGCCTACGCATATTCAATTCACAGGAGATGGCACAGATCTTGCAATTGATGCTATGACCAAACGTACCTTAAATGCAATTATAAAGACCTTGGTAGATTACCCACAAGTAAAATTAGAGGTATATGTAAATTATACAGGGGTGAACTCTTTACGAAATGACCCTAATTTTGAACAACGAGCAAGAAGTCAGTCTAGCAAAAGAGGTCGAAAGATAGTTGAATTTTTAGTACGTAGAGGGGTTAGCCCTGATAGAGTTAGAGCTAGACAAGGAGAAGTTATTTTTGAAAAAAGAAAACAGGGTAATACCAGAAGAAATACCCAAAACTTTAGAATTATTAATCCTAAACAATGATACGATTTTTTATAGTCATACTATCTTTAGTCTTTTGTGGTTCTTTTGCGCAAGAAGTTGTTATAGAAAATGATAGTTTGATTTTATGGCAAAAGGATAGACAACTAACTTGGGATGATTTTAAGGGTGATCCTGTAGAAGATAAGATAAATGCCCTTGCAGAAGTTCACGGTAGAATAAAAACTATCAAGACGTATTGGTCTAATGGAGTTCCAAGATTTGAAATAGGATGTCATTTTCTCAAGTTCGATTCTTGGACATCGACTAAAGATTCCTTGTCCTTAGTACACGAACAAATACATTTTGATATTTATGAACTTCATGCAAGAAAAATTAGAAAGGCATTTTGTGAACTTAATGAAAAGGGAGTGACAGACTTTAAAAGTTATCAAGATTTGTTTAATAACAACCTCAAAGCGAACGGAGAATTGAATGAGTTATATGATATTGAAGTTGTCGTTAAACAAGATAATCAGCAAAAATGGCAAGAAAAGATTGCCAAAGAGTTAGAGGAGTTAAAGGAGTATGAATATATACCCGATAACGAGTAAATATTAAATTAACACTGAAGAACCCATAACAGTAAAATGTTGTGGGTTTTTTATTTTACATTGGTTATCAATTTATAGCTTGAATATGAGAAAAAAGCTATAGTTGAGAATGTAAGGGAAAAAGCAAAGAAACTAATATATGTACTCTTAGTATTTATAAATGATAATAGAGAGATCAATACAGCCATGTAAGTTCCTATAACCTGAATTCGACGTAAGAAATTGAGTTTTAAATCATAGAAAAAGCAGAATATTTAGTAAATTAAGGCATTGATTTTCAACTCACTAAAATTATTCTGCTTATGATTTCTAAAGATAAAATTACTG
>NZ_POYJ01000019.1 GCF_002895435.1 Aquimarina sediminis | reverse complement strand
TGATTGGAGTATGAAAATGATATGGGAATACTATACACCCCACTCACATTTAGATTCAGGTTTCCTGAAAGAAAATAGGTAAACGGCTCTCTGGTTGATTGCCCATCATAATAGATTGCATTTGCTGTCATTCCACCTGTTAAATTGAATAGTTTTGCCTTTCCTATTTGACTCAAATTCTGACCAAATGCGATTGTAATGAAGAAAAATAAAAAGGTTTGTAAGAGTAATTTGGGAACCAAATAATGATATTTTCGAAGTAATCTGAATGATGTTGGTTATCAAATCACTTTCTGATTCATAGTATGTTTTTGATACTTAAATAGTAATCTCTGGTTCTATACATATTATAAATCCTGACATGATATGGGCTAAGGGGTTTTTTAAAGTATTCATATTTTTGGGTATTCGATTAGGTTTACGTTTTCAAACTCATGGTTGGATAATAAAAATCACCCAACTTTTATCAACAACATCCTATTGACTAATAATGAGCATATTACTTTATGACTATCAGTTTTTACTGAGTTCGTTTTATATATTAACTGAACTAAGACTAGGGTGACTTGTATTTTTTTTGATTTTGGTTTTTGTTATTTTTTGCCTTATTGGTATTGCTATCTTTTTTTTTGATGTACTCTCATCATAGCGTTTCGACCTATTTTTGTTACCATTGGTTTGTACAGTTATCTTTCTATCTATGTGCGAGAGTTTTATTACAGTATCCTGAAAAACATTACACTTATCAAAATCGGATTCTTCTGATGTAATTAAAGTTTGTATCTCACCCGAACACACGATATTTGGAGCAGTAAGGTTTATTTCATCAAGTTTTAGTTTTTTATTACTTGTATATACAGGATAAATACTGTTTATTCTTAATGTTTCTATTTCTTCCGAATTTTGATCTGTAATAAGATCTTCTATAACCAAAATAGAATTAGCGTTATTTAAAATGCAATCAATTAAGAGACCTATAGCACAAATAATACTTCCTATATTCAATAATTTAAAAACATTTATCATTACCGTTGTATAGCTTTACTAATTTGATAGTGTAAAACTAATTTTCTCTATAATTGTTTCTAAATTAATATGGTGTAGTACACTATTTACTTGGTGAATGAACTACCAAAAAGGGTAAAGCTATTATGCCTTTATTTACTGAAGAATTGCGCAAAACTTAATAACAAACCGGTGTTAAAACACACGTATAAAGCACGTTAACCGTCAATTACATACGTATAATCCATCTTATTTTTGATTAAAAAGACGAATTGAATCATCAATTTGAATATGGAGATTGGGAGTCTCTATTTATACCGATTTAAATTGATTTCGACAAGCTCAATCTGACAATAGTATAATTAGTATAACACAAAAATCACATCTGGTCTTTCTGTTTTTTAATTAGACTTTCTCGAATGCTAGGGAAATGCTTTACCGAGATAACTGTATTTATAATGACCAATGGGTTGTATTTCTTTGGTGTTGATAACTCGAGCTGATAAAATGATCCTTAGAATTGATCCCGAAGTGGTTCGAGCTGATAAGATCAAGGTTTGAGCCACCTACTTAGGTAGTTCAAGCCGATAAAATCACGCTTCGAGTTGATCTCGAGGTGCTTCGAACCACCTGCATAGGTGGTTCGAGTTGATAAATTATCAAAATGAAGCATGAATGTATCAAATATATTCGATAAAAGATCAGCTCGAAGTGATACTTTATCAAAAATATTCGTCAAATTATCAGCTCGAAGCGTGATTTTATCAGCTCGAACCACCTCAGGATCAAAAAGAATCCTCACAATATGGGGAGTACCCCTTATGAGGAAGGGGTAGTACCTATACTTTTCGGGTTATCGATATCATTATGTCAAAGTGTATAATACTCCTATATCTCTTATTGGATAATCAGTTTTCTTACCTGGCTTGCTGATGATGTTTCTAATAAGATAAAATATATTCCTGATGGTAACGAGGACATATCATAATCAAATGTATACGTTTCTTTATCATCACCTTTTCGAGAATCAATTAAGGTATTATTTACAATATTATATACCTTAAGACTGATGCTTTCTGGTTTAGATAAGTTTACTTCGACATTAAATCTTCCTGTACTGGTTGGGTTAGGATATACCAGATAATCGATAAAGCTTTGTATCTCTGCCTCATTTTCTTCTCCTCCTTCTCTTTCAAATTCTTCTTCGAGGACAATAACTTTTTTGATAGAAACGGCTGTACACAACCCTAGGTAGGTTTTCATAGTTATCTCATATTCGCCAGGGGTTTCAAATATTACCTCAGCATAATTATCATCTTCATATGTTATCACTGCTTCTTCAGGAAGTATCCAATCCACACTATCTGGTATTGGATCACTATTATCTACTACCACAAATTTTTCTCCTGCAAATACTTGTGTAGAAGTAATAAACTGAGCCGTAATAACATCGGTAACCTTATCTATAAATATACTGTCTGATGCTATACACCCTTTACTATCTGTAACTACTACTTCGTAAATCCCAGGTTCGCTTATTTCGATTATAGCTTCTGTACTACTATATCCACTTGTAGAAGACCATAAATAGACCGCATTAGGATCTGCTATTGTTGCATTCAACACCATACTTTGATCCTTGCATAGTGTCGTATCCTCTCCTAGATCAACAATTAGTTCTTCGGGGCTTCCTACACTAATTTCTCTCGTAATTTGGCACCCTTTACTATCTGTAATAATTACCGTATAATTACCAGAACAGATATTTGTCAAATCTTCCTGAATAGCACCATTGCTCCATTGATAATTATATGGAGGTGTCCCACCCTCGGTCTCAATTGAAATTGTTCCATCACAGCCATTATAACAGGTCGGAATGGTTAAGGTTTGTGTCATATTCAATGCTCTGGGAGCATTTACCGTTACTTGATCACTAATACGACAACCTCGTGCATCTGTTATTTCTACGCTATATGTACCTGCTACAACATTAACTAATCTATCACTAGTCACGCCAGTATTCCACAAATATGTATATGGTCCGGTTCCTCCACTAATTTCTGAAATTATTGTCCAATCGTTGCCATCTCCACAAGCAACATAATCCGTATTAAATAGTAACTCTACCGGGGCTGGTTGCTCTAATTCATAGAGAGGGCTAGTTGCTGTTGCTCCTGCGGCATCAGACACAATCACATAATAATTGCCTCCTCCGATATTTTCTAACAAGAAGTTATCCGATCCTATTTGGGTATTTGTATCTGCACTAAACCATTGATAGTTGTACTGTTTAGTACTATTAAAAGGTCTTCCTCCTTTTGCAATAGCACTAATACTTCCTGACGATGTATCACCATAACACGATATAACATTAACCGGAAGAATTGTCACTTCTAGTGCGGGTGGTTCAAACAAATCTACATCAGGTATATCCAATATACAGCCATTGGCATCAGTTATTATAAGAGAATAATTCTCTGTGCCGATATTGTCAAGAACATTAGTTGTTGAGCTTTGTAATACATTGTTAAAATCTCTCCATTCATATCGATACGGAAGCGTTCCTCCGGCGATAGTAACAGTTATGCTTCCATCCCGAGCTCCATTTGAAGAAGGGTATAATCTAATAATATCTCCATCCACAAATAATGCAGGAGGTTGTTGTACTGTTATTGTTTTTGTAAAAATACACTGGTTAGCATCCTTTACCTCTACAGTATAGTTTCCGGCAATTAAACCTGTTAGGTCTTCTGTTGTTTCTCCATTACTCCATAGATATGTGTAAGGTGCTACACCTCCCTGAATGGTTATATCTATTACTCCGTTATTATCTCCTGCACATTGTAGGTTTGTAACAGTTTCAGATGCACTTATTTCTGTAGGCTCTACTACATTGTAAGTATTGCTATCGGTATTTCCATTTCTATCAGTAACGACAACTGTATATGTCCCTGCCAAAAGTGTGGTTGGTGTATTTGGAGTTGTAAACAATATAGTACTGGGATTTGCTTGTTCATACCACTGATACGTATAATCTCCTACACCCCCTGAGGTAATAGTCGACAAGGGCACTACTGTTTCTTCTCCAAAGCATTGAATTCCCTGAGCAGGTGTTAGTGGTTCGATCTGCACAATTAACTCATCAGGTTCATTAACCTCTCGTGTCATAGAAGTTGAGCATCCATTATTATCAACGATAGAGAGTTGATAGTTTCCTTTTCTTAAGTTTGATATGTCCTGACTTGAGGCAGTATACGAAGGGTCATCCAAGTTAGTCCAGCTATATATGTATGGTCTTGTACCTCCTGTAACATCAATACTAATGCTACCATTACGAGTTTGATATCCCGTAAGGTGAGTTACCACAATATTTGATATTTCTAATGGAGCATCAGGTTGCTGTATTATTACCGCCTGATTAAGAGAGGTGGTACACAGATTATCATCAATTACAACAACTTCATATGTTCCTGCTGTTACATCCTGAAGATCCTCTGATGTAGCTGTAAAACCTGGATCTCCTACTTTGGTCCATCTAAATGTATAGGGTAAATATGCTCCAGTACTTCCATCTCGTGGGCCTCCGGTTACAGTAATATCTATAGCTCCTGTAGCTTCTCCATAACAAAGAACATCTATAGGTGTATTGGCAAGTGTAACATTTAATTCTTCTGGCTGAGTTAGTATAAGAGTTCTCTCGGCGGTTGCTCCTTGAGAATCATTGACTACGACCTTATATGTTCCTATACCCAAATCCTGAATACGATCCAGAGAAAAATCCGTATTTAGCGGAAAATCTCCAGCATTTTCAACTCTATACCATCTATACTCAAAATCTGCTGGTGTTGATTCGATAGGGTATCCTCCTGAAACCGTTGCCAAAAGCTCTCCCAATGTATCACCATAGCACAAAATAGGATTTGTTATACTTATTTGTACCTCGATAGGAAGCGGTTCTCTCACTTCAAAAGTTCTTTCAACTACACAATTGTTAGTATCGGTTACTGAAACCGTATATATCCCAAATGACAAATTATTGATATCCCTATTGGTACTACTAAAAGTAGCATCTCCTTGCTTAGCCCATAAAAAACCATAGATCCCAACACCTCCGGCAACATCAATTGAGATACTTCCGTTAGTACCTCCTGTTGTGGTAACATCTTCCAAAGCAATTTCAGTAATTACTATCTCTGTTGGTTGCGTCAAAGTTACTGGTACCGGAGTACTAATTTCACACCCATTAGCATCTCTTAACCAAACTTCGTAGCTACCAGCCACCAAACCTTCTATTGTAAAGTTAGTAAGGGTATTTTCTGAGAGGTATGTTTGTTTGTTATCAATAGAAAAAGAATACGGTCTGGTTCCTCCTTGAGGAGTTAAAACTATTGTACCTGTATTTTCATTATAGCACAAAATATTTGTTCCTGAAGCTGATAAATTCAAAGCAGCCGGTTCACTAAATACTATAGAAGCATCTTTAAAAGTATACCCATCTTCGACATGTACTCTATAGTTTCCTACAGTTGTATTTGCTAGTGTACCAGATGTTGCTCCACTAATAAGTGTACCATCTTTATACCATTGATACGTATAATTTGTAGATCCTCCTGAAACCGAAGCGGATAAAGTTCCCGTTTCATTATAGCAAGGAATAGGAACAGTTTCTACAATTGAAACAAGCAATTCATCTGGTTCTGTGATTTCTATCGGTACAGATCTCACCAAACAATTATTTCTATCTCTAACTACCGCTACATATATTCCTGCAATCAGGTTTGAAATAGAAGTCCCTATATTTGAGATAGGCGCTCCATTTCTTTCCCAGGTAATCGTATACCCTGGGTTTCCTCCTACCACATCAATCTCTATTGCTCCCTGATTATCGCCAAAAACATTGTTATGGTTTATATTTATTGGTGCTATTCTAATTTCGCTAGGTTGACTTATATATTGTGTACTAGAAATATCAGACAAACAAGTTGCTGTATTTCTATCTCTTACTCTAAAACGATATCCTGAAGTAGTATTTGCATTAAGTGCAAATATGTTACTATTTTGCCAAACGGAATTTGTCCCTGTCCATATTGCATATTGATATGCGCCAGATGCACCTCCTGCTGCGGTAATGGTAACAGTAGCCTGATCTCCATAACAATTTATAGGCTGAATGTTTATATCAGTAATCGTAATTGGTAATGGAACATTATCAAAGCGTATGTTTGTTTGTTCTGCCCTACCGGATCTGGTATCGGTAACTATCACCTCATAATCTCCTTGATTTCCTGTAATTGAAGTTCCTGTTCCATAGTTAAGGTTATTCTTTCTCCATGTGATTGAATACGGAGGGTATCCCCCACTTAGATTAACTAATGTAAATCTTCCGTCATCGGCATCAGAACAACTTGGATCTTGCTTTTGCACAGTAAAAGAGATTGGTAAAGGATCAGTAAGCACTGGTAAATCAATTTCTACCGTACATCCAGAACTGTTATCGGTATATCTGATTTTATGGTTCCCCGCTGGTAGACCATCAATATCAAAGCCATTGGCATATGCGGTATACGTTACCGTATTTGTAGTAGAACCATTGATAAGCACAGTAGCATTATAATAGGCTCCACTACCACCAGTAAATGGGGTTCCTCCGCTTACACTATTGACAACAATTCTTCCATCGGATGCTCCGGGGGATCCCGGATTAGTAATTGTTCCCAATTGGTGTGTGATTTCAATTGCCGGATCAATAGTGACATTTCTTACTATTGTATTTCCACTATCATCTTTTGCCAGACACTGATTCGCTTTTTTTCTAACCTGAATATTATATGTTTGGGGAGATAACCCTGTTACCTCAACCCGGGGAGCTCTAAAGGTTGTCCAGCTTGTCCCATTATTAAACGAATATTCATAGTCTCCGGCTCCTCCGGATGTAATAGCTATTTGGAGCTTTCCGTCATTTGTACCAAAACAAGTCTGATCCCCTGTGTTTTCTGCAGTAAAGTTTACAGGAGCTGGAGCTGTTATTCCGAAGAAATAATTAAACAGTTTGCAAAACGGTATAGCCGTTCCATTATCTGCTATTCTATGTCCTGATATTTGGATCGCATATTCTCCTTCATCTACGGCACCATCCCATGTATAACTATTAGTTGAAGAATTATAATTTGGTAAATTAGTGATATCAATATTATTACCACTAGGAATACTATATACAGAATTTACCAACGCCAAGTACTCATTTTCTGTCATTGCTTCTTGTGCTGGTGTTTTTATATTTGGTAATGGTGTCTGTCCTCTGGTTAATTTTTTTAAACTGATGTTTAATTTTTCATCAGCGAGAATTGTACGATCAAATGTAATTGTAAATTCTGCATCATTTTCATACGAACAACTTGGCTGTACTACATTAGGAGCAGTTGAAATTGAAGGAGCAGAAGGTATAAATTGAATAGTAACCTGATTTGTTCTTGCATTGTAAGCGTTACAACTTGGGCTCATTCTTATGTCAATATTCTTATTTACCGCACTTTTCTGATCAGTTGTACTTGAGTATAAATCACTAAGTTTTAAATCAATATTGGATTGCCCTACTTTATTAGAAATAGGTCTCCACACGGGTACTTGTATTGTTCTGGGACCGGTATAATTATTTAACTCTCTCTGAGCTTCCATCCATGCCATAAATTGAGGTTCGCATCGATCCGGATCTCCTGTTTGCCTCACACAAGCTCTATAACTTCCCTCTGCACCTGCTTCTGCATTTATCAATGCCTGATAATCAGGATGGTTTTGAGTTTCGGTATTTACATTATCCAAAAACTCCCAAGTGTACACATCATTAGTGGGTGTAAATCCAGGGGTAGCTGTAATACCAATAGATCCATCTTCACATCCAGAATAAATACTAGATACCGGGGCTCCATCACTAAAAGTCAGGTCTATTTTGGGTACTATCGATATGGTTACCCATCCATTAATATCATCCCGATATACCTCTGTATTATTATAATACCTATAGAAACAGGGAGAACTTACATTCACCGTTTTTTCTGCTACCCTAGAGCTTCTACACCCAGTAAGACTATTTCTTCGAGATACTGTACGGAATCTCACCCCTACTAATCTTCTTGATACATTAAAATCCTGAGAAAAGGTATATGGTCTATTTCTAAATTGCCCTCCATCCTGTCTAAACAAATCAACAATGCTTCCATCAGAAAAGTATAGCTTGATCCATTTTAAACCATTATTATTAGACCCACAACTTGAAGGTCCAGAACCTATATATCCATTTGCAGTAATCGTATATGTCTGGGCATATGTGCCAAATGAAACCAATAATATTATAAAAATAAGTACTATCCTCTTCATATCTTTTCTTTAGTATTCGACTTCTATCTTTTTAATTGGAGATTTTGCTCTAGAGCCAAATACGGCTTGTAACAAATAGGTGTATTTGGTATTTACAATCAACTGCTTGTCTGTAAATCGACTTTGACTCTTATCAAACACTTTGTATAGTGTAGGTTGTTTTCCTTCTTCAGCCTTATACAACAAAAATTCCATAACTCCACTAGGTTTATATTTCCAGGTCAAAGCAATTTTCTTTTCTTCTCGATTTACTATTGCAGTAAACCTGTCGATCTCTGGTTTTGGTTTATTATCGGGTAGGCTGATCGTTAGTGGAGTCACTGGTTCTGATTCTAATCCAGACTCATCCATAGTAACCAAAGTATATAGATAGGTTATTCCAGGTTGTGCAGTGATATCTGAAAACTCATCTTGGGGATAATCAGCTTCTGTTATCAACTGCCAGGGGTCCTCTTTTCCTTTTTCTTTTCTATATACTAAGGTCTTTATGGCATCAATACTACTACTTCTAATCCAGTATAATTTTACTACTCCCTGATCCGCTTTAAAAGATTTGAAAAC
Organism: Aquimarina sediminis; assembly: GCF_002895435.1. Lineage (GTDB taxonomy): Bacteria > Bacteroidota > Bacteroidia > Flavobacteriales > Flavobacteriaceae > Aquimarina > Aquimarina sediminis. Next base: position 14,680 of record NZ_POYJ01000019.1, on the reverse strand, counting down.
AGGTTTTGTTGGGGGAACTATATCTGGTTTTTTAAGCATCAGTACTTCTGAAAAATCAGAGGGGTTATATCGTTTATCGAATGCTTGTACTTTGTAATAAATCTTGCCATTAAGTGTTTTAATATTAATGGTGTCTGTAATTTTACTATCGGGTATGGTTCTAAAAGTAATTTGAGTGTATTCTTCGTTCTCTATATTAGCCCTAAAAACACGATAGCCTAAAAAATCTGCCTCAGTATTGGCAGTCCAATTGAGCTGGACGACTCCTGTAGAATCAATTACTCCAGTTAGTCCAAGGGGAGCCACAGGAGGTGTATCATCGATCGGCTGTACCATCTGTGGAAAAGAAACGCGTTTTGTACCGTCAACTCCAACTGCTGTTATGGTAAAATAATTTATAGTATTCAGATTCTTGAATTCAAACTGTCTGGTGTCTTTGGAGATATTAGGCACCACTACCTGATAGTTCTCTTTAATTTGATCTGATCTGTTTAACTCAAAATAAGCGATAGATGCTAATCCCTCTTCAGGGAACTCCCAGCTTATTATTGCACTACTGTTATCATCCATCAATCTGGCTTCGGTAATAGCAGGGTTATGTTGTAATGCTTTTACTCCTTTTGTCTTCACTACATTTGATGCAGGACCCACCTCCCCAAAGGGTGATACTCCTTTTATACGGTAATGGTATTCTTTATTGTTTTGTGATAGACTATCGATATAAAACATACGATCTGAAGGATTCTTCTTGCGGTCGTTTAGGTTTACAACAGGGGTATCACTTAGTGGTTTGTAGGTACTCCCATTATCCTCGGATCGCTCTATGATATAGTTGGTATACTCTCGTTTTAGCAAAGTAAAATTCCAGCTTAGCATGATATTCTTATCTCCAGAGATCCCAACAAAATCTTGTGGCTCGGGTAATGGGCGATAATCACTTAATCCAAGGTATACCCCACCGAATTTAACTTCCATCTTTTCCTGAGGGATGGCTGTATATACCTTATACAAATATCGCTCACCCGGTTTTACATCTGTATCGACATAAGCTAATCCGGCATACTTTGCTACCTCATAATCCTGATCTGATGCAAATAGGGTAAAAGAAAAACGTTGCTCCAGGGCTTTTGCCTGATTAACGATACTCATAATATCATTGCCTCCTTCTTCTAAGGATACATTAAAATCCTCGCCATAAATGGCTTGGGCTGCAATAGCAGCATTATCATTGTTTGTCACAAAATCCTCCCAATCCATCATCGGTCTGGGAACTATAGGATTTGAAGTAAGTTTTTTGATAATAGGTTCTTTTACTATTTCATCGCCTATAGCAATGGTTCTTCTCTCAATGATGTATCCGTAGGTATTGGCATGTTTCCAACCCAAGGGGGTATTGGCTGACCATCGAAGCATGATGGCATCTTTGGTAGCAGTACCGATAACCTTTACTGCTGGCTCTTCATCTCCTATAGGGTCTTGCGCTCTTCCCTGAAAAGGAAGTAAAAAAACAACCAATCCTACTGCATATATGTATGTTAGTAATTTATTCATTATTCGTAGATAGGATTGGTATATTTTATAGTATCATCACCTCCATTAGTTACCTGTCCTGGTAGCACATACTGAAGTTTGGTTTTGTATTTACCTTTTCGCATTAGCGGAAAAGGATCTATAATTAATTTCTTGTATTGGGGCATAGTCTCCCAAGGTAGATTAGAACTCACTAATTGGTATCGTAAGTCTTCATAATCCTGGTGATAGTAATGTGTTAGATTATAACGATACGGATTATACAAACTGGTTTCTCCAGAGTAATCATTTTCTAAATAGGTAAGATACCATGACATAGGCTCTACTCCTTCTACCGGGGGAACACTTACCTCATCGGTATCTCTACTAACTGAGATTATACCTTCTATTGGATAATTCTGGTATAGCAATGGATAGATTTCATTTTGGTAGTATGAATTATCCATAATCGCTCTGGCTACGATAAGGGGTTTGTTACCAGAATATTTATTACCTACAAGTTCTACTATATCAAAAGGTTCTAATGGATCAATCGCGGTTAATAACGTAAGACCATAGGGATAGGTAACATGTTCATACAAATCCTTGTTACCATTCATGGCATTCATCTTTTTATCAAAAGTGGTGTATTGACTTGTTTCAAAATCAAAGGTCAATAATTCTCTCTCCTCTCCTTTTATGATTACTTCTTCTGCTGTTCTTGATTTTATCTCTACCTCATTACCTGATTCATCACCACCAATGTTTTGTGTGGTATAGCTCTCTGTTACATTATCAGAACTATTACTTTCTTCTGGCACCAATTTAATTTTTACATTATAATTGGTTTGTGTAGCAATTTCTTCAGGGATATTGAATGTAACTTGTTTTTTTGCTGAGCTATATCCAAAATTCTTATTCATTATTGTTCCTGTAGCAGTACTCATGGTCATTGTTTTATCCCATGTTGGCACTGCTTCAAACAGATAGGACTGTCCTCTTTTTAGATTAATATACCCTTTGTTATACTCTTTGGTAAAAAAGTTCTTTTGGTTTACTGTGGGGTACATAAAAGCTATATTGCTCATAGGGATAGTCTCTGGAGCTTCTCCTGTTGTAAAATTAACTTCTTTGGACTCTATGGATACTTTACCATCATCTGTTATAGTTTCCCATTTTCCTCCTACATATTCTTCAAAATGTAATTGTACATAGGCTTTAAGACTTGTATTAGGGGGTAATATCTCATGAGAATAGAAAGTGGCTACATCATTGTTATTATTCCATTCGATTTTACCAGCTATGGGCTGCCCGTCTTTTGTGACTTCAAATTTATCCATGAGAATACGATACTTACGGTCTCCGGTATCATCTGGTAATTCGAATACTTTATTGATTTGTAAATTAAAGGGAACTTGCGGAGCTGCAAATACATCTACATCTGTTTCACCTTCTTTTGGTGACATATTACCAATTACTACAATCCCATCTAAAGCACTACCTCCTACAATTTCACATTTATCGCCTAGTTCTACTTTAAATCTAAAACGTCCTTTTATTAATCCTCCCAGGAGATTATAACTTCCTCCCAGATATCCTCTTAACCAAACAGGATTTGGTAACCTTGATTGCATAAGCAAGGCTCCTCCTCCAGCAAAAATTGTTATTTTCTTCTTTCTTCCGAATAGTTTAAATTTTAGACCTACTTCGCCTTGTAGATAAGCATAAGATTGCCCATTGGCATACCAGCCATTTAACCCTATCTGTTCTGAACTTCCTTTACAGTGCGCATCGCCATAATCTTTGAGCATAATATCAAAGCCGATTCCTGCATCAAAACGCGCATAAAAAATAAGGAAACGCAGATCTCCCGTACTCATACTCCAATTAGCACCAAAAGCCATTCCTTTACCGGCTTCTAGCATATTAAGGTCTCTGGTATAATCTAGTTCTGAAACGTCTACACCCAGTATATTTGCCACAATATCTGGTGGTGGAGGGCTTCCGGGGATATTATCTCCAGTCATAAAATAACTTTCGCTTCTTAGCTTCAATATTCCTAAATCAAGGGCTACTCCAAGAGGATCATTAGGGGTACCTACCAAAATATGCCATTCGTCTGGACCTACATAAAAATCCATCCATCCGGCACGGCCATTTGGCCCCACTCCTTTAAGCACACCAAAATTAACATACAACTCTGATGTAGAGTGAAAGACGTCATTTACAAAATCAAAACCAATATAAACATCTGCACTAATGGCTGCGGTTGGACTTTGTGCAGGAATATCTAATCCTTCTGCCAAATATCCTAACTGATCTGTTATCTGTTCATAATAATCTATTGGTAAGTCTGCTAATAGCTCTCCATGCCCTTTAAAATAAATTTCTTGCAATCCTCCAGATCTCAAAAATGCCATTCCAAATTCTACGGTAGCATGAAACAATTCTTCTGAGTTTTGCGTAATAATCCCAACAGAAGCTTTCATCCCAAAACCATTCTGGCTATAAGGCTCATAGATAACTCCGGAAAGAGATGCTCCAATTTGATTATAAGCTGCATTGGTCTGGTTAGTCACTCCTGCCATCTTCATTCGATTATAGAAACCTCCTCCAAATTTGTTTAGTGCAAACCCAGGATAGATTGGAATTCCCTGCGGTAAGGTTACGCTGGCATCTGCAAACCAATATCTAAAATCCGGTGTCCGCCCAAACAATGCTTTTGCTTCTACCTCCAGACTCATACCTGTAGTAAACTTGGCACCTACTGCTCCGGCAAATCCGGTTCCATAAGTTTCGTCATCTTCAAAAATAAAGATGGCTCCTTTTAGCTCCATCCCAGCAACTTGCATCTGGACAAAAATTCTTTCCAGATCAATTCCGTCATATTTCCAGTGATCTCGACCATCGCTTTGATCCAAAACACCTTTGATGGCTAGTTTGGCTCCTCCTCCATTTCCTCCATCTCCTTCAGATGTTAGGTTGATATTAAAATCAAAAACAAGTTCTGCTTTGTTATCTGATGGTGTTCTTAAGCCAATTTCATTAACCGTCAAAGGAAAATTTGCAAGTTTCATCTCTCCGCGATATCCAAAATAGGCTACAGAAAACTTTGGAGATTCTGTTTGCAGTACCATTTCTTCGAATACTATCCCTTTAAAATCAACGGTATTATCCTGAGAACCAGAAGAAGCATTTTTATCTTTATCCAATCCTGATATTATACTAACCGATCCGTTAAGACTTGCTTTGGGTCTAAATTTATCATCCTTGACCTTCATTTCTATATAAGAGTCTTTGGTCAAAGTAACATTAGCACTCCATACATCAAAGCTTATATCTTTGGTACTCTCTACTCTAAGGCTATATTCATCGGGTTGAATGATAGCGGTATACTTTACCTTATCTACTTCAGATACAGGTAATACAATTTCTCCGGCAAACTCTCCTGCTTTTAATTTGTTTACTTCTATGTCTAGTAAAAAATGATCTAATGAAAAATCCCAACCTGAAGCCGATCCCTCATCTAGTGTAAATATGTTATTCCCTGTAAATTTACCGGTAACTCCTTGCCCATCTATAATCAAATCGGTAGCTCCAAAAGCTATACGCTTATCGTTATTCTTTTTTTCAAAGGCTTTAGGTAGTACGACCTCCAGTGTATTGATATACACACCCCTCCATAGATTAGGATTCTCACTATAGTACTTACTCAAGTAATCTCCCGGCATTGCTTCATCGTTGCGCAAGTCGCTAAAATCAAATACAGCTGTATTTAGTCTAAAAGTAGTTCCTTCTAATCCCGTGATCCCAAACTCAGGTAAAGAAATATTAACGACCATATCATTCCAGTCACTAGCGACAATCTTAAAATCACTTTCTACATATCCTGTCTTCTTTTTACCATCTTTATCTACAGGAAATAGTAATCCATCGGTAAATTTAATATTGGCATCTATTCCGAATTCTTTAAATCCAAAACAATCTATGGTTGCATAGGTTCCGGGTTCGTTAAAACTTCCTTTGAGCGTAAGCAGTATTGCTCCACTATTAATATTAGTAGTAAATTGTGAAATCAAATTTAGTTTGGCATCTCCTATTATTCCTCCTTCATGAGAAAGTTTGATATTTGATGCTCCCAAAATCAATACATTATTTTCTTCTTTTGTAGTCGTAGTTGTACCGTCTGATGTGGTGGTTGAAGTAGTAGTGGTTCTAGGCAGTTCTACTCTAAGAAAAACGGTAAGTTCTGTATATGTTGGTTTGAAAACGGTTTTTCCTATTCCAACAGTATAGGTAACATTACTAATGGTTACTGGTTTAATAGCCACTGGTAACTCGTTTAATTTCTCATTAGTAAGTTCTTCTATATAATTTTTTGTCTCATCTAATGTTTTAAATACATTATGAGCCATATCATGCCATTTTTTATCCTGAGTGGCATTATCTCCATTAAACTGAAACCCTTCTTTTGTATCTAATCCAAATGGTTCTTTTTCTAAAACTACAGGGGTATCAAATTGTTCAAGAGATTTAAAATTCCTGAATGCCTTTACGGATTTTGCAGGTACAATTTTGTGATTAGAAATAGTAGCACCTTTAACCAGAGTATCCTTTTCAGATTCTGTTTTCTCTTCTTTTGTATGATTAGCCTCATTACTTGCTGAGTAGAGATTGTCTTTTGCTAATAAATTCGTAGTAAATAAACAAAGACATATTGCGAATTGTATTACTTTATTCATAGGCCGGGGCAAAATTATCTTAACAACAGTGTGAAATTGGTGTTTCTATTATAGTTTTTATTTTTTCAAACCACTTCGCATAAACTTGATGTTTTTAACTTATTCATTAACATCTTGCAAGTTTATTAATAATATTAACAAAAAATATCACGGTTTTCAGGGGTTTTACTATAGTATCTAATAGTCGTTTCTATAAGTTTTATAATTGTTTTACATAAATCATAAACTTGTAGACGCTGTATTTGGAAATAAAATAAGTTCTGGGTTTTCTTTTATTTTATTAACTAGGCTAGCTAATTCATAGCCAAAATTTACTTCTTCCCAATTCTCTATCATATCAAATGGTAATAAAACCGCCTCATGTTCATTTCTATATTCAACTTTTATCAAACTCTCATCTTTGTCAAATACTTCAAAAGAGCTGAGTTCTTCTTTTGACCAATTCACACAGCATTCTATATGTATGGTTTCTGTTATTTCTACCAGATTATCTTTCAAAAGGAGAAAGTTCTTATTATCCAAGCTTAATATGGCGTATAATGAATCCTCAAAAATATCATATATGCCATACACATTTTCTACTCCTCTATCATCCGATAGCGTTTGTTCATTCTCAACAATAATCTCTTTCAATATTTCGAAATAGATTACCTTATTTGTATTTAAAAATCTGTTTAACTGTTTCATGTGTTTACTATATTGTTTTGGATGTCACATGGAACTCACCAAATAATCATTCTTATGCGTATCAAAAATTCTTGTTATGGCTCGTTTCATATCTATTTCATTCTATATTTATAAAGGATTTGTACAAAGGCATCAAACTCTTCTGCACTCACTTTGCCTTGGTTTTTTGCATTTTCGAAGAAATTATAAAAATTATCCCCTAATTGATGTTTTGTAGCCCCAGAAGTTTTTGATGCTCCATTTGCAATAGCCTCATATATCTCATCGAGTTGAGCTGGAGTTGCAGTATTTACATCAATACCTTTCTTATTCGCGATTGAATTAAATAATCCATCAAAAGTCGCTCCCCATTTATCTCCTTTACCTGTCTGGGTATACGTGATATCATTTCTTTTAAATATCCATTCCAGGAAATCATCTGGTGTTATATGTTTATATTCAATGGTTAGCGATCTTCTTCTCTCAAAAACTATGTTAGCCACTTCTTCAATGGTTTTCCCTTCACTTAAGAGTCTAGTTTTTTCGTTGGCTAGACCAGTTACTAATCCATCATATTCATTTCTTAAATTACTTTTGCTTATGGAGTTTCTTAAAACTTCAAGATCTGTACTTCGTACATTATTTTTCCATGCATCAAATAAATCTTCATCTTTTATTTTCTTTAAAACATCATCTGTAACATTTGCAAAATCTTCAACAAACTGAGGTTTTAGGATATCATCTAGTTCCTCAAAGTTTTTTTGCAGATCAGGAAATTGTTTTAATCTAGCCAACATATCTTCTACACTAGATGGTCTAAAACCAATTTCAACATCTCCTTTCTTCAAAATGTCAACTCCTTCATAATTGCCAACTACCTTGGCTCCATCCGTCTCATTTAAAAATTTATTCTTAACTATTTTATCATCAACAACTCTGGCTATTTCTGCCTTGGTTCCATCTACAGCAGATATTACTTTAACCTCTCCTTTTTTTATTCCGCTAAAGGTAACCGGCCAACCCGAATCAAATATTTTATCAACCTTATCCAACCCATTAATAAGCTTTTTCTTACTGGCTGGGCTACCTTCGGCTAGTAATTTTCTAAGACCATCGAATGAGGTTGCATTTTGGTATTCAAAACGAGAGCTTATTCTCGTCAAGATTTCTATATTTTCAGGTTTGGTACGTAGTGTTGTAAAATCTTGGAGTACCTCCCAGGTTTTTATATAGTTTTCTCTTTGGATGATAGAAGCATTTTCAAAAAGAGTCTCTAATTCTTTACTTTTAGCAAGGTCTGCTTTTAACTCATCCGGAAGTTTGTCTCTCCATCTTAACTGCTCTAATTCATCAATATGTTTCGTTATTCTATTTTTTATACCTCCTGATTCTGCTTGAGACCTTGCTCTTCTAAGGTAATAGATCAAAAATCTATCGGCGGCATCATCATTTGCCAAAATCATTTTCTTTTCTATAGGCAAATTATCGAGCTCATCTAGGACACCCCCAACAGGAGGTGGAGTAGGACTATTATCAATTTCACTATAAACATCACTTAATTTTGCCGATCCATTATTACCAAATCGAATAATCCCGTCAATTCCTAATCGAAGGACACTATATATCAATGTGGTATTACCAATTTCTTGAGCTGTTTTGGGGTCAATAATATCTGTATCACTCAATGCCGTAACGCCCAAACTGGCCATATCTGCTCCAATATCTAATACTGCAACAGCTTTTCGGATACCATTAGCCGTTGAAGCCAAAGTTCCGACACCAGAAACAAGGCTAACTGCATCGAACGTAGCAATGATACCAGTAGCTATTGTCTGATTCTCGGCAGAAACGTCTGCAAACATAAGTACTATCGCCGGCATTATTGAGCTTGCAATTTTTTTGTCGGCTTCTTTTACTACATCTATATTTGATTTATTAATAAAATACACAAAATCAAAAGGCTTTAAAGACTCTTTTGTTTGAAATATTTCTTCTGGAAAAGACAAGCCTCTCTTTTTTTGCTGAACCCCAACAAAAGTACCTTGATCCGAATCGTAATCTACATCTATATCATAATACGCTTCGCTCCATTCCTGAAACATCTCTGTATATTTGAGCATATTAAATGGTTGACTGTCAATAAAACCAATTGCAGCTCTTTTTATAACGTTTTGGTATTCTAATATAAATGCTCTTTCATCTATATTATCTACCATAGCCTTCATCCTTTCTTCATGAATTCCGGTTGCATTTAGGGCTAATACAGCAAAAGCCTGAATAAGACGTACTCTATTATTATCTCCACTAATAAACCCAAATATTTTATCATCTACCTGAGTAAAAATCTGTTTGTATAAATACTCATCTGTATCATAACTATTTCTAGCTTCAAGACCAAGAATAACTTCTGAAGCTATTTTAGGGTCTACATTTTCAATTAATCTTAATATAGCCCCTTCTCGATTTTTGGATATATCGCTCCTTTCAAAAATTCCCTCATGAGCCATTTTTGATAATATCCTGATGATGTGTATCGACTCTAACCCCTGAATATCTGCTGTAGTAGCAAAGTTTAAAGACTTCACTAAAATTTCAACATTTATTGTATCTACAAAATCAGCATTATCTCTAATTTTTGCAATAACATCTAATGTCGACTCCATCTCTTTATCAACAGTATCTTCTAAAAAAGAAATGTATTCGCGAAGAAATTGAATTTTATTATCTGGTTTCTGCTTTCCTGGTTTATCACTACATGAGTAGTATTCTTCTAACTCTTCGCCTAGCGTAATTAAAGTACAATCACAATATTCATCAGATAAATAGCGAATGAATTTGTATGTCCTGGCTTCGGGGTATGCTGATAAGTTACACACATCATTTTCCTTCCATTTATCAAAGAAATCACTTGTTATATAATCTACCTGAACAGGGAATGCTGCTTTTAGTTCTGCAATTTTATTACGAATAAAAATATCTGGTCTATCAATATTTTCAGAATACGAACCTAGTGCCCATTTTGCAATTTCACTACTTACAATATTTTCATTTGATCCTAAACTAGTATAATTAGGTAGTTTTTCGGAGAATACAATCCCGCCACTTTTGGGTGCCGGAAATTCTGAAGCCCTTTTCAACCTATTATTTGTGGTACTATCATATGTTGGCAAAGGAGTTGCATACGAATTCCATAGACGTGCTAACACAAAATCTCTACCATCATAAGACATGATTGTTGGAGTTGTATTACTCCAACTATCTGTTTTATATTCTGTATTATTAAATTTAACTGGGTTATCGCCAATGGAATAATACCCTAGTAAATCTGCTGAATCATCATCCAAAAACTGAATTCGGGCTTCATATTTTTTATCTCCGATTTTAAAGCTTTTGAGTGTTCCCGGAGTAAAATTCATAAATTGCCTGAAGTCTCCTTGTACCGATTCGCCATAGTATCCATAATAAAACTCTACATCTGCTACATCTTCTGGTAAAATAATTAATTCTGCCGATGGAGTAATAAATGTATAGGTATCGGCTCCAATATCTTTTAATATCCCTGTATCTTTAAAGTATGAGCTTATGGTAACACTTTCACCATCTTCATCTCCCTGAAACCAGTATAACTTGAATCCCGGGGCATAGATATTTTCCCAATCCATATGATTAAAGATGGATCCATCATTATAATCCATTAAGAAGTCGGTAGCTTTTTCAGAAGTTCCGTACTCACTAAATGGATGTTTCAATCCAAAAACCCCATGCCCTAATTCGTGGGCAGCTGTTACGGCATCATCTTTAGCACCTTGGAATATGTATCCAAACTGGCTTTTAAGCGGCATAAACCCACCTAACTCTTCTTTGGTTACAGAGTTTACTCCTTTAATATCGGTTACAAAAATGTAATAGGCTTCATCTTTATGATTACTATTGGCTTTGAAATACGTATTAATGGCTGCCTCTTCTGGGCTGTACTCTGCCAAAACACCACTATCTCCAGCATTGATTTCATTATAAGGTTCTTCTAAATCCCATACACTATTCGGAATCTGTAACCGTTCTCCTATTTCTATATTAAAATTAACTCCGACTTTGCTATAAATCTCTTTTATTCTCGTTTCAACAGTTCTGCTTATTGTTGCATTATTTACTGGTATAAGCACTATATTAATATCACTAAACTCTTGACTCCCGAGATGTATCAGATTAAGAACTCCGGCTATAGTATGTTTTCCTCCTTCTTCTTTGGGTTTTACGGTAGCCAAAACTTTTGTTTTAGCATAATCGAATGACTTTTTTAGAGTAAGGGTAGCTACATTTCCATTCCATGTTGCAGGAATTAACACACCGCTTTTTGTTTTAAAAATGATATCTTCTGTGGTAACAGAACTATCTTTAAAATCAGCTTCTGCAAGAATAATATCATTACCATTTAGATTAGATATCGCTTTAAAAGGAGGTCTATATATTCCTCCTTCCTTTTTTGGAATAGAAGGGTACAAACTTTCTTTACCTAGCACATCTTCTGTTCCTTCTGGCAATTCATCATAATAATAATATCCCGATTTTTTAAAAGTTACCAGTACATCTGTAGCAGAAATTTGTATAATATCATCTCCTGTTATTCCTTCTGTATTACCATCAGTAGAAGCACCTTCTTCTGCAATTTCTCCATAATCCTGAACACCACCCTGCTCATTTACGGTCCAAACTTTACCATTACTATCAACGATCTCAATATCACGCCCACCAGATATAAGTGCTTCTTCACCATTTGTTCCTGTAATAATAATCGCTCCATGTTCATCTACCGTTATACTTTCTATCTGAAAACCAACTTGTACCTGACTAGTTTCTCCTTCATCCCCACTTATGATCTCAGCGATATCGGTATTGAGATCTACGGTCATTGTTTCTCCTTCGCCATACTCTGGATCATAAAGAGTTACTATCTCACCTTCTGCCAACTGGCTATCTGTATTGATCAGTATATTATCGAACTTTACTCCAAAATGAGTAAATCTTAAATAAGGAATACCAACATATCCTCTTCCTGTAATCCTTCCATTAGATTGGCTTTCTATCTCTACAACAGTTACCATAAAGTCTCCTGCCGTTATGCGACTTCCGACCTGTAGTCCTGGATGCGGTTCTCGATTAGTAATAGCCATAGCATCAGGTACAATACCGCAATTGTAATTGGCAGTTACATCTTGTGCTGTTTCTGTAGTTACTTCCTGCACATCAGAATAAGGTCCATATTGATACTTACATTTCCCTTTTACTTTATACTCGTAAGTGGTTCCCGGTTTGAGATTCCATATTGTTGCCCAACCACTATTGGTGCGCATAGTAAACCAATATGCATTGGGTTTATTGGCTTCTCTATAGGCAATAGTATATTCATGATATACTGAAGGATCTTCATCCCAAAAAACATTAATTTTTGATATTCCCTTCGGCTCTGCATATACATTAAGAGGAACATCACATGGCGATGTTCTGGAGAACCAAAAGACTTCGCTTTTCCCTTCATTTCTAAACAGACCAATCTCTTCGGCACCTTGCAGGGCTTTTGCCTGTACTTGCCAGGCATATCTCTTTTCTGGTAGTAATAACGGTTGAGAGGGACCGTAGACAAACGAAGTTGATCTGGTTGTCGTTTCAAAAATAGGGGGAAGTGATAAAAAAGCTGTTTGTGGATCTACAGTATCATCCCAAATTTCTACAATACTAAGTTTATATTCTACATTACTTACATTAATATGTCTTGGTGTCCACTGAAAAACAATATTCTCAATCTCTGTCGGTTCAATATTCACTCCTTTAAGAGGAAGATTTAATATCGGAGGTTCATTTTTAAATATATAAACACTTGTACAGGTCTTTGACGAGAATCGATTTCCGGTAGAGAAGTCAAAAACCTCGAAACAGAATTGATAACTTCCTTCTGGTATGGTACGCCCATAGATATTTGAACTTATCCCTTCTATATTTTGAAGCTCAAAATACGGAGCCAGCTCTACATTTGTAAGCACCCTCGGAGTACCTCCATCAATAAATAAAGAAGGAGCTCCTACAACTACATCCCTGCTCTGAAAAGCAATTCCATTACCTTCAAAATGAACTTTTAAGCGTATTTGCTCATTAGTAATTGTAATATCATTAAGCAATAATTGCACACGCAAAGGGCTATTAATTGTCGTTGCATCTGCATAGTTAAAAAAATTCACCGGAGCGGGTGCATTAACCTGCGGAACAACAATTACCGGAAATCGTTGCGCAATAGCTTGACTAGAACTATAAAGTATAATAAACAGCGTAAAAATCAGTTTCTTCATAGGTTAGTTTTTTTCGATATATCTTAAATCAAATGTATCGGGGTTTGTATAATTAAGAGATTTTTTAAGGTAGAAATCGATGATCTGAGTAATCATATACAGTTTGAGTTTTTGATCATCTTCTTTCTTATCGACCATACGGAATATGTTATCTTTTTCTTCCTCCATGACCTCTTTTAGATATTTATCAGGGTTTTCTACTTTACTTATGGTAGAATAACTTTTTATGATTGGAAGTGTCCAACGATGTCCTATCAATCTGGCTAGAGCGTTTGTAGAATTTTGTTGAAGCTCTGCATATCTATTTTTTAACTCTGGTGCTGCCACTTCTTGTTCTTCTTTTGTTTTACCGTGTAAACTATGGTTATCGACGGCTATTTTTGCTTTTACAAAGGCTTTTTCGAATGCATAATCCAAACGCAACATATCTCTTCTTAGCTCTACAAGCATATCAAAGACAAGCTGGTTATAGCCTGCAAGAAAATCCTCATAACTGTATAGCTCTTTTAAAAAGATAATGGCTTTTGACTTATACTTATCTGCTTTTCTTTCGTCTGCCACTTCCAGACGTAATGATGTAAGTTCTCCCTTTTTATACTCAGGGATATGATCAAAATGTACATGGTTTTGAACTTCTTTTAACTTCACATCGATCTCATCCATAGTACCTTGATATAATGAATCCCTATATCTAAACTGAAGCACTTCTTCCCCTTTGCGCTTCTTATCCTTTCTTATTTTCTCTTTCTTTTTACCTCTCTTCTTTTTAGGGAATTTTAGCTTAGGATTAAACTTGTCGAAGGTATAATTATATCCAAATGTTGCTGTAAAATCTCTATTACCAGATGTTGTTGTATTCCTAAACTGTGTTAGTAGGTTAAGATTAAAATTGTGTTTCTTCTGGTAGGTATAATTACCTCCAAGCCTTATGTTGGTCACATCTCCTTGCTTTTCTCCATTACTATTACTTTGATTATAGCTTATCGAACCTGTAGTTCTCAACTTTTTATCAAAATACTTCTTACCTACAGTTATCATAGGACCATAGGTTAAGCTATTATCTACACCAATGGTACTGTAACTTACATTTACAGCAGCCGAAATATTAAGATCTGATTCTGGGTATCCTATTGTATATGATGTGTTACCATTGTAAAAATTAGAATCTCCATTTTCTACTGTACGACCATCTTGCCTGTTTTCGGCATTTTGAAAAGACAATGCGATATTGAGATTTTGTTTCTTGGCTTCTGTATCTTTTAAAATGTAATTGACATTAAGATTTGCATTTTGAGAAATTTGTTGGAAGTTTAAGGTATCCAGGTTGTCTCCCTGAGAAACTTCATTGATGTAATCAAACTGATTCTTGATATTGGTAAACGACTGAAAATTAGAATATCCCCCTGTAATATTTAATTTCTC
>NZ_POYJ01000018.1 GCF_002895435.1 Aquimarina sediminis | reverse complement strand
GATTTGCCTATGATAGAGAAGTTACCCAGCTGGGACAAACCCAGTTTAATGATGGTAGTTATGAAGTGATGTTACGTTTTGAACTTTTTAAAAAATACAATAGAATGTTAACCCCACGGTTCTTTTAATTTGATGCTAGTATAGGGTTGTTTGAAAATTGAAATTGGAATTCAAAAAAAACAGATAAAAACTGGTTTGTAGACCTAAAAATCAAAATGACGAAATTATGAATTTGAATACATGTTTTATAACGATATCGTTAAGTATATTAGTATCAAGCATCGTCTTTTCTCAAGAGAAACGCTTGGCTAAGGCAGAAGAAAATTTTAACCGATATGCTTTTGTTGATGCTCGTAAGATTTATCTTCAGGTTGCCGAAAGTGGATATGAATCTCAGGACTTATTTAAAAAAATTGGAGATTCTTACTATTTTAATGCACAGCTTGAACAAGCCGTACCATGGTATGAAAAACTAACCTCTAAATATACAAAAGAGGTAGATCCTGAGTATTTGTTTAGGTATTCTCAAAGTTTGAAAAGTGTAGAACGATATGAGGAGTCTGATAAAGTCATGGAACAGTTTAATAGCCTTACCGGAAACGATCATCGTGCTGAGTATTTTATGAATACTAGAGATTATCTGAAATTTATAGAAATGCAATCTGGTAAATTCAGATTATTGAAACTAGGGATAAACTCCAAATATTCTGATTATGCTCCCAGTTTTAATAACCAAGGAGAATTGATATTCGCCTCCTCCAGAGGTAGTAGTAGTGGAATGAGTAAAGTAGTTCATGAGTGGAATGAAATGCCTTTTTTAGATTTGTATTCCTCTACTATTATTGAAGCTAATGGTATTCTACAATCTCCAAAAAAACTAAAAGGGAAAATCAACACAAAATTTCATGAATCATCAACCTCATTTAGTAAAGATGGACAAACCGTATATTTTACCCGAAACAATTATATCAAAAGAAAATTAGGGTCTAATCTGGAGGGAATAATATTACTAAAAATATACAGAGCAACACTAGAAAATGGGAAATGGACCAATATCGAAGAACTTCCTTTTAATAGTAATGACTATTCTATTGCTCACCCTGCCCTTAGTGCTGATGGTAGAAAACTCTATTTTGCAAGTGATATGGAGGATAGCCGAGGACTCTCTGATTTGTATGTAGTAGATATAAACGAGGATGGAACCTTTGGGGAACCAACAAATCTGGGAGATAAAATCAATACAGAAGGTAGAGAAACCTTTCCATACATTAGTGATTCTGGACAGTTATATTTTGCCAGTGATGGTCATGTAGGTCTGGGAGGGTTAGACGTTTTTGTCGCTGTTCCAGAAGAATTTGGAATTTTCTCTATCCCATACAATGTAGGGAAACCTGTTAATAGTGCCGAAGATGATTTTACTTTTGTCTTGAATGAAAAAACAAAAATTGGATATTTCTCCAGTAATCGTGCAGGAGGAAAAGGAAATGATGATATCTATAGCTTTAAGCAAACCGATGAGTTGATTACTTCTTGCAAGCAATACCTTACCGGAATTGTAACGGATGCAAGTTCTAAAGAGATTCTGACAGAGGCAGAAGTTTTGCTTTTGGATGATCAAAATAATGAACTACAACGAACAGTGACAGATCGGAAAGGAGCCTATAAATTTAAACTCGAATGTGATACTCAATATGTGGTAAGAGCCAATAAAATACAATATAAGCCCACCGAGGTAATGATCAATGCCAGCAATGTATTAGAATATCAGTATAAACTACCCCTGCAATTAGGAAAAGGGGGGCTTGATGGACAACAAGTTAAACCAGGTGATGATCTGGCTAAATTGTTGCAACTGGAAATGATATATTTTGATCTGGATAAGTCTTTTATAAGACCACAGGCAGAAGTAGAATTACAAAAAATTATTGCTGCACTAAAGCAATATCCTAACCTGAAAATCGATGTGCGATCACATACCGATAGCAGATCTGGTGACGATTATAATATGTATTTGAGCCAGAGGAGAGCTAAAAGCACCATCCAATACATTGTCCAAAAAGGAGGAATTGAAAAATCCAGAGTTACCGGAAGAGGATATGGAGAAACTGAACTGATAAATGATTGTGATAATAATACTCCTTGTAGTGATCAACAACATCAACGCAACAGAAGAAGTGAATTTATTGTAATACAATAAAAATACCTAGAAAAACGACATACTTGGTTTTAACAGATTTATATATATTTGTGACTAATAACAAATAGTAACACATATAATCATGGAAAAAGCTCAAGAATGGTTTAATTATGGTATTGAACTTGCAAAAGAATTTGGTCCTAAGCTTGTAACGGCAATTCTTATTTACATAATTGGGTCTTGGATCATCAAAAATTTGATAAGTAGAATCAAAAAAATGATGTCCAAAAGCAAATATGATGAGTCTTTACAAAAATTTCTATTAGATCTTGCGACGTGGTCTCTTAAAATTTTCCTGATTATTGTCGTAATCTCTCGATTAGGAGTTGATGTTACCACTTTTGCAGCGGTAATAGCTGCAGCTGGACTTGCTGTAGGTTTAGCACTTCAAGGTTCATTATCAAATTTTGCAGGAGGTGTGCTTATCATGATTTTTAGACCTTACAAAATAGGTGACCTGATTGAAGCTCAAGGGGTAATAGGTGTTGTTAAAGAAATTGAGATTTTTACCACTAAATTAACTACTCCAGAGAATAAACTAGCAATAGTGCCAAATGGAGCAATGGCAAATGGTAATATTGTTAATTACACCGCAGAAAAATGGATACGAGTAGATCTTACAATTGGTATTGGGTATGATGAAGATATAAAAAAAGCAAAAGAAGTCCTGCTATCTGTTTTGATTGCTAACCCTATGGTATTAAGAGATCCTGCTCCTTCGGTAAATGTATCTAACTTAGGAGATAGTTCTGTAGATTTCGCTGTAAGACCTTATTGTAAGGCCGAAAACTATTGGGATGTATATTTTAGTACTTTAGAGGATTGTAAACTAGCATTGGATAAAGCCGGGATAGAAATTCCTTATCCACACTCTGTTGAGATTCAAAAAAAGGGATAACGAAAGATAACCAGATTTAATTAATAAGTTAGGGTAAATAATATTCTTACTTATATTGTGTTTTTCTGTTTATAATAAAATAGAGAATAATATAAATGAACTATAAACTAATCTTGTTTTGTATAGTTTAATTATAATTAAGTAACTACTTCTTTATCGAATGGGTATCTAATCTAGACTAGATAAGATTATGTTTTTTTCTGAAATTATAAAGGAAAAAGTAGGGACTTTTTATGTCTAATTATAATGAAATCATTTTTTTATTCTTTGACAATTTTATAGGGAATATATTTGGTGGTTGACGTTTTTTTTAAATTAAAAAGGAGGTTCAAATACTTAAAAATAGGCTGAAAAACAAATTTTATCGTAGTTTGTAAACGAATATTCCTACATTTTTTACAGTAAAAGTATAGTGTGATTAGTTCTTTTTTTATTTTAATTTATTGATTATCAGTAATTTACGTATTTTTTTTTAATATAGTTTTATACTGAAGTATGATATTTGAGCAATAAATCAAATCATTTACAAATATACGGTAAAACCGTAATTATTATGCGTGTTATAGGTATGTGTTTTTAATCATTTGTGACTATCTTTAAGTATTGTTTTTAAACAAAACATTATATTATAATTTGTAAAATAAAAAGCTTATTTTCTTACCCCTCCCTGAGTTTTTTATAAAAGTAATTATTATACAAATAGTGAACTTAATTAGAGTTTTTCATAATTTGATGTGATATACATCTTATGAGTTAAGAAACATTTTTGTTGTCAAAATTAAGTTTTGAATATATAAATAGTACAAACTCATTTTTTGATCTCTATACATGGTAGTTAAATGATTACTATATAAGACTAAATGAGTATAATGTGAAGCTGGTAGATTTTTAGTATTAGTTTATGCTGTATAAATAATATTAGCTAAAAAACAACCCCGCAATTGTGAAACTTTGGCGAGCCAACAATAGCAGGGTCTGAATAACGATTAATTAAAAATAAATCAATCATTGTGAGAGGACGATTATTTCTTATCTATAAAAGATACCAATTAAGATCTTTAATTGGTCGTACGTTGCTTTTCTTTAAAGAGAACTTTCTTTTGTTTTTCTTTATCTACTTAGAAGCGAAATATAGGAATTCTTTACATTTATTACGGACTAACCTTATGCTTTTTAGCATTTTCTTAACAAGATTGAAAAACCAGACTCTTCATATCATTTTTGAAGCAGATCAGGTAATAACTATTAACATGTCCAAGTTTTTAAGTTTTTCTTTATCACTTATCAATGTAAAATTACATTTCAAGTATAGGTACAACTATAACAGTATGAATAGTATTGGTAGTTATGTCGAAGATTTTGGAAGAACCTTACAGTTTGGAACTATAAATAAAAGATAAATTTAGTTAATCACAGAAGATTGATTAACTACAAGATTACATTTTGACAATGTGTTTACTTAAACCTCCTGTTTTTAGGGGTAATTTCGGGAGGTTTTAAACAAAATATCAAATGTATATATAAAGAATAGAACTGATGGTATCATCGGTTTGTAAGATTACATTTTGACAATGTGTTTACTTAAACCTCCTGTTTTTAGGGGTAATTTCGGGAGGTTTTAAACAAAATATCAAATGTATACATAAAGAATAGAACTGATGGTATCATCGGTTTGTAAGATTACATTTTGACAATGTGTTTACTTAAACCTTCCGTTTTTAGGGGTAATTTCGGGAGGTTTTTTTTAAGTTTTATAATATCATTTTGTTACTAAATGGAAAAATATTTACTATAGTTAGTGATTACATAAGAGTTTTTATGTTTGATGTCGTATACTAAAAACTTTTATGTTTAGATTAAAAATTAAATTAAGTAGATTGTTAGGGGCTGCCTAGTATTATCACTAGGGAGCTCTTATTTTTTTATATAAATAGTAGATGTTTTTATATTTTAGCAGATATGACAGATACAAAACTTTTAGACTACTTAGAATCATTTCTTACTCCAAGACGATTGGCTTTATATAAAAGAGTTTTAGATCAACGTACTAATCATTTTACTGTGGCAATTGAAGATGTATATCAATTACATAATACAAGTGCCGTAATACGAAGCTGTGATGTGTTTGGTGTACAGAATGTACATGTAATCGAAGAGGTAAATGCAAAACGAATCGATAGAGAAATTGCTATGGGAGCTCAGAAATGGGTAGATGTTAATCGATATGATTCTACTAAAAAGTGTATTCGTAAGCTTAAAAGTAAAGGGTATAGAATAATCGCTACAACACCACATGACGGTTCTGAAGTATTACAAAATTTTGATATTACTAAACCTGCCGCTTTTTTCTTTGGAAGAGAGCAGCATGGATTAAGTGATCTTGTGTTGGATGAAGCAGATAGTAAACTACATATTCCTATGGTTGGTTTTACAGAAAGCCTAAATATATCTGTTTCTGCCGCAATTATACTACAACATATTTCTTCAAAGTTAAGAGATACAGATATTAGATGGCAGTTATCTGAAGAGGAGAAGTTGCAAAAGCGAATGGAATGGACCAAGAAAATTATTAAGAGTCACGAGCAAATAATCGCACGTTATTATGAGAATAATTAGTTTTAAAAGGAATTTAATATTGAAAAATTATGGTAGCTTGGTTTGAGATTCCTGTTATTGATATTAGTAGGGCAAAAGTATTTTATGAGAAAGTATTTGAAATAAAGATATCACTTCAAAATCTTGAAGGTGTGCAAATGGGGTGGTTTCCTAATCAAAAACAGGTTGGTGTTGCTACAGGAACATTAATTTATGCCGGAGAGCACTACAAACCAAGTACAGATGGTATTTTGGTTTATTTTTCTTGCAATGATGTTGCTAATGAAATAAGCAGAGTAGAGGCTGCTGGAGGCAAAATACTCTCTGATAAAAAGCAAATTTCAAAAGATCATGGGTACATGGCTTATTTTATAGATTCTGAGGGGAACAGAATTGCTCTTCATTCTTTAAAATAAAATTATTTTCTGTCTAGTATTTTATATTCTTCATAGCATTCGCTAATGGCATCAAGAATTTGTAGATCATTTGCAAATTTTATAAAATCCATTGAATAATTACAATTTCTAAGAATTTCATCAATATCAAGACGTTCTACTTGCAGCAAAGCCATTAGAGTAGCACGATCAAATTTAGTTTCCAAGAGATTACGAATTTCATCATCTTTCTTGATTTTTCGTAATTTCCTTAATTCTTTAGATCTTTTACTAAATATATTATATAAAAAATCTGCAGGGTTAAAGATAGCTCCTAATACTTTATTTACAGCCCCAGGTTGTTTGCTTCCTCCTTCATAGCCAGTATTTAATCCAGAGATACTATATCTGTAATTATTATAGACAGGTATTCTCTTAGCATCTATTTCTAGATAACCTGTGAGTTGAACATCTGCAACCACAACCTCTTCTAATGCAATCCCTAATTCTGTCATTTTAATTTTAACCTCACCAAACTTAATCCAGTCATTAGTAACCCTTACTTGTAATGGTTTGTATCCTATATACGAAAAATAAAGGGTATCATTTATTTTTGCCTGAATATCAAAATTTCCTTTTTTATCAGTAATAGTACCGATTACCTGGCTAAGGTTAACAACATGAACATTTTCTAATATTTGATCTGTGGCAGCATTAAGCACTTTACCAGATATGATATCGGTTGATTCATTTTCCTGCGCATAGGTATTGATTACACCTATAAGTAATGTTAAATAAAATATTATTTTTTTCATGTACTATATTATGACGTTCAATTTCTAATAAGATAACATAAAAACCGCGCCAAAAATCATATTACTTTGTTAAAGCCTTATTATCAGATAAAATATTTGGTAGAATAATAAGGATTAGTTTTTTGATTTATCTGCGATCGCTACGTTTTCTACGATCTCTTCTTTGGTTACTTCTATCGTCATTTGAACCAAAACGTTTTTTTCCTTTTGGTTTAAATCCATCGCTTCTACGTTTTCCTTTAAAACCTCCACCATCATCACGTCTTCTTCTTCCTCCTCTACGACCAGAATCTTTAGAAATCTCTACATTAACTTTTCTTCCTTCCATTCTAAAATCTTCAAAAGTAGAAAGAACACGCTCCTGATACTCTGTACTAGTATTAAAGAAAGAAAAACTCTCTTTTACATCTACTCGGCTTAATGAATCACTGCCAAGCTCTAATACGTCTTTCAAAAAGTCTTTTAGGGTCATCCAGTCGAACCCATCTTTTTCTCCAACATTTATGAAATAACGAGTGCTACCATCATTTGAAGAACCCCTGTCTCTATCATTAACAGCATTTAAGTCTCTAGATTTTTTATAATAATTGTGAAAACGAGAAAACTCTACAGAAAAGAATTTTTTAATTAACTCTTCTTTAGAAAACTCCTCTAAAACCTCATTGATAGAGGGTAAGTAGCTATCGATTTCATGATTTATTTCAGCCTTTCCTATGTCACTTGCTAAATGAAAAAGTTGCACTTGACAAATCTCTTCGCCACTAGGAATTACTTTTTTCTCAAAACTCTTTTTAATAATTCGTTCTACAGACTTAATTTTTCTAACCTCACTTTTAGAAACTATTACCATTGATACACCACTTTTTCCAGCACGACCTGTTCGTCCACTTCTGTGGGTATAAGTCTCTATCTCGTCAGGAAGCTGATAATTAATTACGTGGGTAACATCATCTACGTCAATACCACGAGCAGCAACATCAGTAGCTACTAGCATCTGTATTTGTCGATTTCTAAAACTTTTCATTACCAAATCACGCTGATTTTGACTTAAATCACCGTGTAATGCCGCAGCATTATATCCGTCTTCGATAAGATTTTCTGCAACCTTTTGAGTATCTCTTTTGGTACGACAGAAAATTACAGAAAAGATATCAGGATTAGCATCTGCTAATCTTTTTAAAGCAGCGTATCGGTCACGAGAGTTTACTACGTAATACTCGTGAGAAACATTTTTAGATCCTGTATTTTTATGCCCTACAGTTATTTCTATAGGATTATGCATAAAACGTTTTGCAATGGTAGAAACTTCTTTGGGCATAGTTGCAGAAAACAACCAAGTATTCTTTTCCTTTGGAGTATGAGACAAAATAGCATTAATGTCTTCATAAAAGCCCATATTCAGCATTTCGTCCGCTTCATCCAAAATGCAATAGCCGATATTCGAAATATCTACCATTTTGCGATTAATCATGTCTTGCATTCGACCAGGAGTTGCCACTACAATTTGGGCTCCTCGTTTTATTTGTTTTGCCTGATCTGTTATGCTAGCACCTCCATAAATAGCCACAGTATGTAGTCCTGGAACATGTTTAGAGTAGTTTTTAAGCTCGTTAGTAATTTGTAAACAAAGTTCACGAGTAGGAGATAGGATTAAACCTTGCGTAATTCTACTTCTGCTATCAATTTTTTCAATTAAAGGAAAACCAAAAGCTGCTGTTTTTCCAGTTCCCGTTTGTGCTAATGCTACAATATCTGTATCTTCGTTTAGCAAAATAGGAATTGCCTTTTCTTGTACTTCACTTGGGGTTTCAAAACCCATATCACTCACCGCCTTTATTATGGCTTCACCTAGGCCTAATGCTTCAAATTTATTCATATAGCTAAAAATAAGCCGCAAAGGTACGGTTTATTATCTGTCTATTACTATAACGAAGTACTTATTATAGTGTTGCAGGAATTTATTAAAATAGTAAATTTAGAATTAAGGTTATTTACTATTTTTGAATTACTTGGATTTCAAAAAGTTTATCCCAGTTTTTTCCTGTAACAAAAAGCTGTTTTGTATCTCTTTTATAGGCAATTCCATTCAAAACATCTAAGTCTTTGTGCTCGGTTACTTTTCGCCTTAATCCAGATAAGTTTATTACTGCTTCTAAAGCTCCGTTTTTTGGGTTAATTATAGCAATTCCATCTTTTTGCCATGTGTTGGCATAAATTTTTCCATCTACCCATTCTAATTCATTAAATCTTGATTTTACACTTTTATTAGTTGTAACTTCTATATAACTTTTTTCTGCTAATGTGTTTGCGTCCAATAACCATATTTTTGCAGTACCGTCACTTTTATAAATATGATCACCATCATTACATAATCCCCAACCTTCTTTACTTTGATCGTATGTAAATCCTCCAATTTTTTCTAAAGTATTAAGGTTATAGATAAAACCCACTTTTGAAGTCCAGGTAAGCTGAATGATTTTATTATTTAAGATGGTTATCCCTTCTGCAAAATATTGTTTATCGATATTTTTTTTTACTAGAACTTCACCGGTTTTATAATCTACTCTTCTTAAAGAAGATTTTCCTTTTTTTCCTGTACTTTCATAGAGTGTATCTCCAAAAAACTCTAGTCCCTGAGTAAAAGCTTCTTTATCATGGGGGTACTCTGCAACAATTTTGTATGAATATAATTTGGGAGGAGTATGATTAAGAATTGTAATCTTTTTTGTGATTGTATCTATATTACCACCATAAAATACCTTGGCTGTTAGCATGTGATTTCCTAATTTTTCATTATCAAGCTTTTCTTCGTAGTCAAAATTACTTTTAGAAGTTACTTCTTTATCATCAAGAAGGTAAGAAACAGAATCAATTTTGATGTTTTTATTATTAGTAATGCTCGCTTTTATAGTTTCACCAAGTGGAAATTTGGTTTTATTACCCTCTGTAGCGATAGAAAAATATTTTTTTTGTTTATCCTGATTACTTCCGCAGGAAAAGCTTATTATACTTAATATAATGATGATTAATGAGTTACAGGTTTTCATTTTGGTAGTTGAATTTTAAGGCAAGATATTTATTTTAATTGGGTTTAAAAAATGGTTGTTTTATATCCTAAAGATTGTATCTTTGCATCGGCAAGTCCTACACAACTAGCTCCTGTTGAATCCTCCAGGGCGGGAACGCAGCAAAGGTAGACGGTTGTAGCAGTGTGATGTAGGTAGCTTGCCTTTTTTTGTGTCCAAAAATTAGGTGTTGTAATCTGTGATTTATATGGTTGTTGATTAACTGATTTTTTCTTCATTTCATATTAGAGGATTAGTACAAGCTCGATCAGAATTGTATATTTGCCGCCATGAGCACGAATCAAAAAAACACCGTTGTTTTAATTACGGGTGGATCTTCAGGAATAGGGAAATCAATTGGGATATATTTAAAAGAAAAGGGATGCATAGTTTATGGTACTAGTCGTAATCCATCTCGGTTTACTGATTTTGATTTTTTCCCTCTTTTAGAGTTAGATGTGGCTGATAAGGGTAGTATTGTATCTGCAGTTGATAAAATTGTGCATAAACATGGGCAACTGGATGTTTTGATTAATAATGCTGGAGCAGGTATTACAGGACCGATAGAAGAAACTCCTGAAGAAGAAATTGTGAAAAACTTCACCACTAATTATTTTGGACCAATAAATGTGACTAAGGCAGTTTTGCCTATTATGCGAAAGCAAAAGAATGGGCTGGTTATTAATATAACTTCTATAGCCGGATATATGGGATTGCCTTATAGAGGGATCTACAGTGCTTCCAAAGCAGCGCTTGAGATGACTACTGAAGCATGGAGAATGGAATTAAAGGATTTTAATATTAAAATGACAAATGTAGCTCCTGGTGATTTTGCAACCAACATTGCAGCAGGTCGCTACCATGCTCCCGTGATTGAAGGATCTCCTTATGAAAAACCTTATGGTGATACATTAAGATTAATGGATAGTCATGTAGATTCTGGTAATGATCCTTTAGAAATGGCTAAGGTTGTTTTTGAAATTATGAATACCCAGAAACCAAGAGTACATTATAAAGTAGGAGCTTTTATGCAAAAATTTTCTATTGTATTAAAAAGAGTTTTGCCTGATAGAGTGTATGAAAAAATGTTAATGAATCATTATAAGTTATAATTTAGCAAGAAGTAGATTTGTAAATATTTAAATAAACTAAAAGATGTTATTTGTCAACATGATTATTTTTATATTCGCAATCTATAAGAAAGCGTAGAATTTAAACACAACAATTTTAAACACAGTAATATGAAATTTTTTATTGATACTGCAAATCTTGATCAAATTAAGGAAGCACAGGATTTAGGAGTTTTGGATGGAGTAACTACAAATCCATCTTTGATGGCGAAAGAAGGTATCACAGGTAATGATAATATAATTAATCACTATAAAAAAATATGTGAAATCGTAACAGGAGATGTTAGTGCAGAAGTGATTTCAACAGATTATGAGGGGATTATTAAAGAAGGAGAGGAGTTAGCAAAGCTTCATGATCAGATTATTGTAAAAGTACCAATGATCAAAGATGGAGTAAAAGCGATAAAATATTTTAGTGATAAAGGAATAAAAACAAATTGCACTTTGGTGTTTTCTGCCGGACAAGCGTTGCTTGCTGCAAAAGCTGGTGCAACTTATGTTTCTCCATTTATTGGTAGACTAGATGATATTTCTACAGATGGGCTTAATCTTATTGCAGAGATTAGATTGATTTATGATAATTATGGGTTTGATACTCAGATTCTAGCTGCTTCTGTAAGACATACAATGCATGTGATTGATTGTGCTAAGATTGGTGCTGATGTAATGACAGGACCTCTTTCTTCAATTGAAGGATTACTTAAGCACCCTTTGACTGATATTGGTCTTGCTAAGTTTCTTGCTGATTACAAAAAAGGGAATTAGATTTTCCTCTTTTAGTATATATAGAAGGCTGCTTATGAAAATAAGCAGCTTTTTTAATTTTCTAAGCTAGCTAATTGCGTATATTGCATAAGTTGTTTTTCGAAGATTGAAGCAAATAAGTCAGTGTTTGGGTTAATAATTCTACCGTCTTGATTTACCAGAATAACTTTGTTCCGATAGTGAATTACTAATTCTTCAGAAGAACATTTAGGGTATTTAAACTCAAACTCATATTCCAAATCATAATGATGTCTCTTTATTGTCTTAAGCCAATTTTTTGTTTGGTCATCATCTGTATTTACTGCTATAAAATCAATACCAGGGTATAGAGCTTTTAGATAAGCAGCTTTTTTATGCGCTCTTATATAATGTTCTTTACTTTCCATAGACCAAAAGTAAAGTGCAGTAATTGGCTTATTGAAGAGTGAGGATAGTTTTACCAGCTCTCCATTAGAACTAATCAAATCTTGATTTGGAATAATATTATTGGGTCTTAATTTAGAAATTGACCTAGCTAGCCTTCTTAGTTCTTTTTTGGATCTTTTATTCGAACTTACTCCCAGGTAATGCTTTAAAACCATATTAGACTCAGAGTTACTTTGGCTATCTAGTAAAAAATCTGTAGTAACTCTTCTGCATAAACTATTTTTTATATATGGATGTTTTATTATACTGTCTATTAAATCTAATTTATAAATAGTACTTCCAGCATGATCATTGTATTGTAACAATTGATTAGCATAATTAGATAGAGAAGCATTGGCAAAGTAGTAGTTTAAAAATCTATTATAAGAATACAACCTTTTTAATTCATCATCATTAAAATTGATTTGATTTCGGTAACTAAAAAAAGATGTAGATAATTGTGTTGTTGCTTCAAGACCTCCCATTTCATATCGACTATTAAAATATATTTCATGTCTTGTATAGTAGTCAAAAATAAAACTAGCCTGAGTTAATTTTTTTGCCAAATTACTTAGTTGGCTTTTGTTAATTAATTTTTCAAAAGTCAATAATTTGTTATTTAGTAGAGAATCCTCATTTCTTTTAAAATAGGAAGGAGATAATCTGAATCCAGTTCTTTTTAATCTTCTGCGTTCTATCTCATTTTGCAAGAACATATCTATTAAAAAGTTGTTTTTTCTAGCCCCTTCTCCTGTAAAAACCAGAGACTCATCAAACTCTAAGGTATTTAATCGAATAAGAACACTATCTCCTTTTTCTAGAAGAACCACTTGATTTTCGGGATTGTGCTTAAATGAATAGAGACCATCTTCAAGATTTTCAATTTTATGCAAAAATCTATTGTTCTTATCTAACAAAATAGTGTCTCTATAGTCATACCCTTTAGATAAGATAACATAATTAGAGTTGGGGTTTACAATTTCCCCTCCAAAATAGGTGTATTCTCTATTCGTTGTTTCAGAAGAACTACATGCACACAAGAGACATGATAAAATAGAAATTTGGGTTATATATTTAAATGTTGAAAATTGCATTTGCACTCTAAAATTAACAAACTATTCGTCCAAAAATAAAAGGAAACTCCTTTTGCGGTTGTTAATTATAAGTTAATTCTATATCTATAAGCTAATTATCAGGATTAAGAGTTTATTCGAGATAGATTTTTTTTCTTTTGTTAGTTTTTTTGGTAATTGAGATACTCTGGATTAAGTCTTTTAAATTAATGATATAATGTTTCTGGTTCTGAATCGATTTATCTACTTTTGCGGCAAATTTAAACTTTACAATTTCTTATAATCATGCTATCAGTTTCTAATCTTTCTGTACAATTTGGTAAACGAGTACTTTTTGATGAAGTAAATACTTCTTTTACACAAGGTAATTGTTATGGTATTATTGGTGCCAATGGTGCTGGTAAATCCACATTTCTTAAAATTCTTGCTGGAGGGATGGAGCCTACATCTGGTCATGTACATTTAGAACCAGGAAAACGAATGTCGGTTTTAGAGCAAAATCATTATGCTTATGATGAGTATACTGTATTAGAAGCGGTTATTATGGGTAATAAACCTTTGTATACTATAAAAAAAGAAATTGATGCGCTTTATGCAGATTATACAGATGAGAATGCTGAAAAGATAGGAGAGCTACAGGTACAGTTTGAAGAAATGAATGGTTGGAATGCAGATAGTGATGCCGCAGCAATGCTTTCTAATTTAGGAATAAAAGAAGATTTGCATTATACCCAGATGTCAGACCTGGATACAAAGCAACGTGTAAGAGTATTGATAGCACAATGTTTGTTTGGTAATCCAGATGTATTAATCATGGATGAGCCTACGAACGATTTGGATTACGAGACTATCACATGGCTTGAAACTTTTTTAGCTAATTTTGATAATACAGTTATTGTAGTATCTCATGATCGTCACTTCCTGGATGCAGTATGTACTCATATTTCGGATATTGATTTTAGCAAAATTAACCACTACAGTGGTAATTATACCTTCTGGTATGAATCTTCTCAGTTAGCAGCAAGACAAAGAGCACAGCAAAACAAAAAAGCCGAAGAAAAGAAAAAAGAACTTCAAGAGTTTATCGCACGATTTAGTGCGAATGTCGCAAAATCTAAACAAGCAACTTCTCGTAAGAAAATGATAGATAAGCTAAATATCGAAGATATTAAGCCCTCAAGTCGTCGTTATCCTGCTATAATTTTTGAAAGAGATAGAGAGGCAGGCGATCAGATTTTAAATGTTGAAGGACTTTCTGTAGTTCAAGAAGGAGAAACCTTGTTTAAGGATATAGACATCAATTTGGCTAAAGGAGATAAAGTGGTGGTTTTCTCTAAAGACTCGAGAGCTACAACAGCATTTTATCAGATATTAAATGATAAGCAAAAAGCTGACACAGGCAAAGTTGCCTGGGGAATTACTACTTCTCAATCCTATCTTCCAGCCGATAACAGTGAGTTCTTTCAAAATGACCTTACTCTTGTAGATTGGTTACGTCAATGGGCAACAACAGAAGAAGAAAGAGAAGAAGTGTTTATCAGAGGTTTTTTGGGGAAAATGATTTTTAGTGGAGAAGAAGCCCTAAAAAAATCAAATGTTTTATCCGGAGGAGAAAAAGTGCGTTGTATGCTATCAAGAATGATGATGACCAGAGCAAATGTACTTATGTTGGATGAACCAACAAATCACCTTGATTTAGAATCAATCACAGCGTTTAATAACTCACTTAAAAAATTTAAAGGAACAATCTTGTTTACAACTCACGATCATGAGTTTGCCCAAACCGTTGGTAATAGAGTGATTGAATTAACTCCAAATGGTGTTATTGATCGTTATGCTACATTTGATGAGTATATGAGTGACCCAAAAATCAAGGAATTGAGAGAGAAAATGTATGCTGTAGGGGTATAAAAACTCTTTTCTTTGTGATAGGTACCATAGTTTGAATTACAAAATGCA
Organism: Aquimarina sediminis; assembly: GCF_002895435.1. Classification (GTDB taxonomy): domain Bacteria; phylum Bacteroidota; class Bacteroidia; order Flavobacteriales; family Flavobacteriaceae; genus Aquimarina; species Aquimarina sediminis. The sequence goes on along the minus strand of NZ_POYJ01000018.1, from coordinate 59,126 downwards.
GACCTTATTACTTTACTGTAAGGTGATTTTATAATAGCATTGTTTGCACTGTACTTGTTTTATACTAAGTAGCAAAGTGCTTTTGTGTAATAGGTTCATTAAATAGCAAGCCAAGCTATAAAAATAATATGTTAAATGCTTTCAGAAGCTTCAAGTGATCAATATGATTGTTTGAAGCTTTCGCTTTTGGTATTGGGTATACTTTAGTATTACAATTTATCCTAATATTGTATAGAAAAAGTCAGAAAAATCTTCTATAAGAATATCTGTTGAAATTACTTTTAAACCAACACTAGGAGTGAGTTTAGCTACAAAATCATATGTCTAATTTTATATGATAAATTATCCTTATGTTAAATTATCATAATAAAAACTATGTATTTTAAAAATAAAAGTTAATTTAGTGCTCGATATATGCATATAATATTAATTTATTGTGAATATATCTGGTAGTATTAAATTGATAGTCTGTAGTGCCTTCTTTTAAGAATAAATGCGGTTATAGTATAATTTTTTATACTATGATGAAATAATGCGTCATGAAATTCTTCTCCCCAAATCTAAAGAAACAAGTACTAAAGAAAATTGATCGAATTAATTTTGATTAGTTATTAATACAAGTACCATTTGTTTACCCCAGTAAAATTTAAAATTTTTGATTAATGTTTTTAAGGAAAATTGTGATTATTTTTTTTCTTATTCTAACGGTATTCTCTTTTGGTCAGTGCAAAACTGTAGAAAAAGGTAATGAAAACAATAAAAAACCAGTATCATCGATGATACAAGATTCGGGCGCTTTAAAGCTAAATAAAGATAAGACTATGGGGCTTTCTATCAAAAAAGCTATGAAGCAAGGGGATCCGGCAATTTATTTTGAATATACGGTTTATAAAATTGAAACAAAAGAAACTGTTAAACGAGGCACTTTTAGAGGAACTGCTATTGATTGGAATGATAATACTTCATTAAAACTTATCCCGTATGTTGGAATGGAGCAAAAACCAATTTCAGAAAACCCAGAAGATGTTCTCACGTCAAACACTCACTCTCAAATAACTATTATTAAATTAAATAACTAACTAACTCATGACACACAGATTACATTTTAAAAGACTACTTATTCTAGTAGTTATGCTTGTGGTTTATTCTGCTTGCAACACAACTAATGAACAAAAAACTACAGAATTACAACCTGTAAATGTTGTTAAAAAGAAAAAGACTAAAAAAGACTACAACAAAAAGAAAGGTATTGAAGAAATGGCTGAGCATATTCAGAACCTTTTGAAGCCTATAGGAGCCGAAAAATCAACTTATACTGATGGTTCTTTAATGATAGAGCATCAAAAAGCAATGAAAAATGCTTTTAGAAGTAAAAACTCAAGTATTATAAACTGGAAAGAACGCGGACCTGTAAACGTACCCGGAAGAATACGTGGTATTGTAGTAGCGCCTAATAATCCAGATAAATGGTATGCTGGTACCGTAGGAGGAGGACTTTGGGTAACAGAAGATGCAGGTACTACTTGGAGCAATAGAACAGATTATAAAATACCAAGTCTCTCTACATCTACAGTGGCGATTAGTAAAAATGCGCCAAATACAATTTATGTAGGAACTGGAGAACCTTTTAGAAACCTTGACGGTATTGGAGGAATTGGACTTGTAAAATCTACAAATGATGGACACAGTTGGGAATACCTTAATGCTACCAGAGATTTTGGAGGGATAGGTCGTTTGGCTATAAATCCTAAAGATGAGAATAACCTTGTAGTGGCAAGTCAGAATGGTATTTATGTTACAACAGATGGAGGTAACACATGGCAGCACACTTATAATGGAGGTAATGTTCAGGATTTGAATGCTTCACCAAGAAGTTTTCAAACATTGTATGGTGGAGTTAATGGAGTAGGAGTAATTAAAAGTAAAGACGGAGGATTAACTTGGGAGTTGATATTGGATAAAGAAGATTACAACACCAATCATTCCCGTTTTGAATTGGATGTTTCACCTGCAAACCCATGTAGAATAATTGTTTCTGTATATACCGGAGGTGGTAATGCTACGACTGCAGTTAATACAGATTTCTATGTTTCTGATGATCATGGGGTATCTTTTAAGCTTCTTGGATTTGATGGAGCTCCGGCTGCCGGTAATTTGGTTACAGGTCAGGGATGGTATGATAATATGCTAATGGCACATCCTTTTAATGAAAACATATTTTATGTAGGAGGAGTAGTCGTTTATAGAGTTGAAATAGAGAAAACAGGAAATGCCAAAGATGCTCCTTTAAAGTATACTTCTCAACCGATAGCAGCGGGATATAATGGAGAATTAAATGACTATGTGCATGTAGATCAGCATGGATTAACCTATACTACGGCGTATCCAGAAAAGAAATTTAAGTTAATTCTAGCTAATGACGGGGGGATATATCATACAGATTATTTAGTAGATCCAGGAACTACACTTAATGATTGGTCAACTGCAGCTGTGGGATTAAATTGTACTCAGTTTTATGGAGCAGATAAGCGTAATGGAGTAGAGGACTACATTGCAGGAGCGCAAGATAATGGTACTTGGATTTCATTTACAGGTGATTCTGCAAATGATGAGACCCAATATCAGTTTATTATTGGAGGAGATGGATTTGAAGTACTATGGAACTATAATGATCCAAATAAGTTTATTGGGGGTTCTCAATACAATGGATTTGTACGTTATGTAAATGGTCAAGGGTTTAATGCAAGACATGGCGAATCAGGAGGAGGAACATCACCTTTTTATTCTAAGATTGTAAATGCAAATAATAATCCTGATGCTCTTTTTAGCCCTTCTATTAGTGGAGTATGGAGATCGACAAATTTTGCTGAGTCCTGGACTCTAACACCAATTCCAAGTAATTTTTCTGTTGGAGCTTCAAGTGCTTTAGATGTATCAGTCTCTATTGCTAATCCTGATGTTGTATGGGCAGGTAATGCCATGACAGAATCTGGATCTTATGTTATGCATGTATCTCAAGATAACGGAGTTACTTATAGCGCTACAGCACCATTTGTTGATCCTAGAGGTTCAGGTCATAACTATTTTATAGCAGGACTAGAAACGTCTCCAAATAATAAGGATAGAGCATATGCATTGTTTTCTGGACAAGGAGCTGCCAAAATATTAAAAACAGATGATTTAGGGCAAACTTGGGAAGATATTTCAGGTTTCTCTGCAGGAGAAGATAGAGGATTTCCTGATGTTGCTATTCATAGTTTGGTAGAAATGCCTTTCGATGAAAATAGAATATGGGTAGGTACAGATATTGGTGTTTTTCAAACATTAGATGGAGGTGAGCACTGGGCTTTACTTGCGGGATTGCCAGCATTTTCTGTATGGCAAATGAAAATTGTAAACAACGAAGTTGTTATGGCTACTCATGGTAGAGGTGTATGGACAGCAACATTAGAAGAGTTAGAAGGATATGAGCCACCAGCATACTATGCTCCACCAGTGATCGTTTCTCTTTCTCAAGAATCAGTAGAGAATCAAAATGGAGTTGTAAACTATGTGCAAGTAAATGAAGATATCGAAGCAATTGTGGTTTATCTTGATGGAGAAGAAGTAGCTCAGATAACAGATAATATTGAACAGGGTACTCAATTTTCATATACTTTTGAAAACCTTCAGGAAGGATCTCATATAGCGGGATTACAGGCAGTAGATAGCCAAGGAAATAGATCTGTGATTTCTTCAGAATCATTTGATGTAATTGACTTTAATGAACCTCAGTCTGTTGTTTCTATTTCAACTTTTGAAGAGTCAGATGTGTATACTTATGGAGGTGAATTTGTAATTGATAATGTTGGTGGAACTGTAAGTCAATCAGTTCTTAATAACTCAGATCATCCGTATGCAAACGATGCTAATTATCGTACAGTTTTAAAGCACCCAATTGTACTTTCTGGTGATAATGGAGATTTTACTTATGAAGATGTGGCAATTATGGAATTTGATCCAACACCAGGGCAATTTTATGATGTAGTAGCTGTAGAAGCTTCTAGTGATTTAAGTAATTGGGTAAGATTAGATACATATGATGCAGAAAGGTTCCCAGAATGGACAGATGTATATAATTCGGGTCCTTCGCCTTCTATAAATGATGATTTGTTTAAAGAACAAACAATCAATTTATTAAACTTTTTTGAAGAAGGAGATACCATAGCAATACGTTTTAGATTAATTTCTGATCCTTTTGTAAACTCTTTTGGTTGGGCAATACGCTCTATTAATGTTGAAGATGAAAGTACAACTGTTGCAGAAGAGGAAGAAGAGGAAGAAGAGGAAGAGGTAGAAGAAGCAGAATTGGTGCTGGGAAGACCTTTAAGAAGTTATTCTGGTGCTCTTGTATATCCAACAATTTCTGATGGTAATGTGCAGATTTCATCAGGAAAAACGATCCGTAATAGTATGATAGAAGTATATGGGTTAAATGGCAACCTTGTGTACTCTAAAAAAATGGGTACTTTAAACGAGTCTCATCAGATCCTATCATTGGATAATCTTAATTCAGGAATGTATCTAGTTAAGGTTTCTGGTGATGGAGTGAAAACAGATATATCAAGGATAGTAATTAGATAGCTATTTAGATAGTAATAAACTTTTTTATAACAAGCCTGTAAACTTTTTTACAGGCTTGTTTTATGTTTTTGCTTGAATGTGTAATACTACTACAACTGTAGTACTAAGTTTCTTTTATAGATTACTTCATTAACCCTTCAAACTTTAAAAACATATAGTTTTTAATGATAGATTCTAAAGTTTCTTCTGTTTGACTAAAGAAATTGTCATCTGTGATTAATTGCATAATAAAATACTCATCGAGTTTAATAAGAAGCTCTGAAGATACAGGTTTGAAAAGATTACTCTCTATACCTAAAATATAAAACTGTTTTAGATCTTCGAGTAGCCCAAAAAGAAATTCTTCAATAATTCTCCAAGAGGATGGGTAGTGTTCTTTTAATTGCCTTAGGAAAAAAGAAGATACATCTTTTGCTCCTTCTATTAAAATACGACCTAAAGCTTCACAACGATAATCTAATCTTAGAATTTCTTCTGTAAGCTCATTTTTGTACATATATAACTTATCAATCCTTACTTGTGTTATATACTCAAAAATTTCTTCTTTTGTAGTAAAGTATTGATAAATAGTAGACTTACTTTTCTTCATTAATGAAGCAAGGTCATCCATAGTAAGTTCTCCTAAATCCGTCTTTTTTAATTTGGGGAGTATAGCTTGGGTCCATTGTTCTACTTTTTTATTTTTTTCTTTCCTGTTTTTTAGTATAGACTTCCTACCCATAATTGAAGGTTTATCAAAATCAATTTAGACGTGATCAAATAGTATTTTTGTATTCTTATTCTTCAAACTTAATCATTTACAATTTGAATATTCAATCTCTAATAAAAAAAGTAAAGTAACTTAGTATAGTTTAAGCATATTGTTTGTCGTTTTTTAAATCTTTTATTTTCTAATAACATCGAGAGAGATAGGGGATATGGTATTTTTACTTGGTTTATACCGTTAGAAAAAACTATACTATCAGATTCTATATTAATCCTTTGGGGAGTTTTGAATGTATCTATAAACCAAATATCCTCCATACCCAATAAATAGTATAGTTAAAATGGATCTAATACCCCATTCAGATTCAGTTTGCAACCTATTGTAGAGACGTAAACTTCCAAATAGAATTAGGGCAATTCCTATCATTAAATCCCAGGTTTTTCGAGAAGGCTTATTATTGTTTTCCATAATTTTTAAGCTAAATTTTTTTTAACAATAGTAAGAGCCTTTTCTTGATCAATTTTTTTTACAAAAAGTTGAATATGATCAGGTAGTCCACCTCCAAAACCAGCTATAACTCCTGATTTCATATCATCTCTCGTAATAGAGTTAATCCCTTGATCTTGTAATACTGTTTGTAAAAATTGTACATTAATTAAACTACCGGTATATATTCTTTGATATTCACTTTTGGGAAACATATAGTTGTTTGTTAAGCATTAAAATATTTACTATTCCAGATAGCGGTGTTAAAGTTTTTTCCAAGTGCGACCCCATAGAATAATGCTATGCCAGCAACAGATTTAAACATAAAAAACAAAACAAGAATAGACTTTGATACATCATTATTCTTGGTAAACATACCATTTGGAATCATAAAAGTAATCAAAAGACTTACCAAAAAGATAAGTAAGAGTAGATTTTCTAAACTTTTAAAAAACCACATTGTAAATTTGCGAAACGGGTGTAGATCATTTCCCCACTTATGAATAAGATAAAAATAATTATTTCCCATAGGAGCAAAGAGAAGAGGGTCATTTTTATCTTCTAATTTAAACAACTTGGAGGGGGCAATAATTTTAAAACCCTTCAGATCAGTTTGATGCTGTATCTCCAGATTTTTAATAGCAGAAATAGCAGATTGAGGTAGTTTTCCTTTAAAATACTTAGAATCCAAGAAGCGTAACCTATAATCAATACATATTTTTTTTACGTGATCAATATGATATATTCTAGACGTTTCTAATTGATCAAAATCAAAGATGTTTTGCAGGGAGGGAAGAGAGTTTTCTAGGTTTTGTAGAATTCTGTTTTGATCATTTTCTTCTTTTTTAAAAACTTGATTTACTTGATCTTTCCAAGTAAAAGGATCGAAATTTTTCTCACGAAGTGTGTAAAGCTTTTGCTCTATATTCGTTTTAGGAAATAACATAAGAGTTTTCTTTTTCTTTAGCTTTACTAAATTAGGAAATTAGATATAGCGTTGCAAGGCAATGAGATAAGTATTATTGTTATTTTGTTTCTTTTATGTTTTTAAATTGATTTGGGGTATACCCAGAGAACTTTTTGAAAGTAGTATAAAAATTGGATTTTGATTTAAACCCGCACTCCAATCCAATAGATTCTATGGTATAATTTTTATAATTGTTGTCTAGTAACATGTTTTTTGATGTGGTTACTCGCAATTCGTTAATGTAATCATTAAAACTTTTTTTAGTATGCGTATTGATTAGCTGAGAAAGATATCCACTGCTGATTTCGAATTTCTTTGCTATACTATTAAGAGTAAGACTTACTTGCAAATATTTTTTTTCTTCTATGATATAAGTATTGATTTTATTAAAAGTGGTAAGACCTGTTTTTTTGATAAATTGATTCTCATCTAATTGTTCTGAATCTTTGTAAGAAAAAGATCTGTTGATACCTACATACCCTACCCAGTATATCCATACAGATAATGATACAAAGAAAGGGTAAGCAAAGTAGGATTCATTTGCGTCTACTAGAATGGCAATACTTACAGATATTATTCCAATAGACATAATAACTATCCCAATATGAATAATACTTTTTAACCAGTTGGTTTCTTCTCTAATCTTTTCTATTACATCCTTATGATCATTCTCATAATTAAGGATCATTTTGTATATTAAATAGATGACTATAGGAACATATATAAAGGATAGTGCATTAGTATATAAAAATAATCCTCTTTGGTAATAATCGGTTATTTCATAATTGATATCAAAATAAAGATGATAAACCAATTGTGTAAAATGCACTATGGTAATTATGAAGAAAGGTCCAATAAATAGTAAAAGTAATTTTTTGTTTATTACCTTTTTCTTCAGGAAATAATGAATAAAAAGATAAAACATGGGAGATACCAACCATTGCCAAGGAATATATGCCCTTCTAATAATCGAAGTACTCTCCAAATAATTGACATCGATAAGCATATGCTGAATGTTACTAATAGATAGAAGAAAAACAGTAAGACCTAAAAAAGTAGAACTTTTAGATTGGTATTTTTTTACAAAAATTACAATACAACTAAAAATTATTCCTTGGATAGAACCAAATAGAATCAAAAGTTGAATTAGATTAAAGCTTATAGTTTCCAAAAGGTGTGTTTTTACTTATATATGTCATAAATGAGTAAAATGTTACCTGATTTATTTACTTTTTTTAGAAACACAACAAAAGAGAATCTAATTTTAAGGTATCATAAATGCATTATTATTATTATTATAAAGAAATAGTATTGCTATTGTGTCAAATATGGTTATTTGTCTCACAATTAATTTATAAAGCTCTACTTATAATTATACCAGTATTGTTTTTAATACTTTTTAGATAGTCAACTAGAGGGAGAGAGGATACTTCTACCTGACCTTTTGATGAAGCATGTAATAAATGGATTCGCCCATCTTTTTCTCTTGTAGCGATACCCGTATGAGTAATATCGAGTCCTTTGATAGAAGTAGTTAAAGCGATAATATCACCCGATGTGATCGATTCTTCGTTTTCTTTGATTTGATCTTTTGGAAGAAAGCATATAACAGATTGACTTATGTTAAGTTCTGATTGTTGTATCCCTTTATAATTTTTATCATCTTTAAGAAAAGGGTACAGTTCTCTATGAGTACTCATAAAGTTGATCTCTTTTTCAATTTCTATACCACCAATGTCTCCAGTGATATTTTTTGTAATCCCTTTTTGTTCATTATTAATAATCCATTCGGAGAAATAATGTAATCGGGAAGCATACCCATCTAATTTTCCATCTTTATACCGTATTTTTTCAAGATACGTTGTATAGGTCTCAAAATCACTTTTGTTATTTTTAAGCATTAAACTTAAGACTAGGACATTTTCTACAAAAGTGGTGCAGTCTAACCCTTGAAGATTAATCACTAATGATTCTTTTGCTCCTATTTCGAGGGTTTTGGCGACATATGGCGTACCTAAAAAAGTTTTTCCTACAGAGACTATAGTCTTTCCAAAGTCAACTTGCGGAGTATATGTTTTTTGAAGTTTTGTTATTCTGGTAGTAAATATTTCTTTGTCCTTGGCAGAACATGTGATTTCTTGTGCGATCGTAGAGTTTGCAATTACAAAGAAAAAGAGAATAAGGTGTATAGCTTTCATTTTATGATAAGTGTAGGGATCTCATATTAGATTTATGTGTTGTAAAATACAAAAAAGAGATTAGATCATGGAGTGTATGGTATAATCAACTTTTTTAATACGTAAAATAAAATTGCTTTTCAGATTTTACATATAAAAACTACCTTTTTGGAATGTGTTTGGAGTAAAATCCCTGTTTTGGTTGTTAGTAATATTGAGTACAAACAAAAAAGCAACCAAAGATCATTTTTGATTGCTTTTAAAAACAGAATTATTTTAGGACTTATATAATCGTAGATTGCCCTACGTGTATATTTTCAAAATTTATGTTAGAATCTTCAGGGTTTAGTATATAATCAGCAATAAAATCTCCTACTTTTTCTGTAGTAAGGGGATTGTTTGCATTTAGATCAGGAGTTGTGATGTTTAGTTCTAGCGCTTTTTCTACAGCATCTTTTATAGCATTTGCTTCTCCTATTAGATTAAAATGTTCTAATAACATCGCTGCAGATAATATAGCAGCAATTGGATTAGCTATTCCTTTTCCTGTGGCTTGTGGGAAAGAACCGTGGATTGGCTCAAACATACAACAAGTGTCACCAACAGAGGCAGAGGCTAAAAGACCGATAGATCCACCAATAACACTGGCTTCATCAGAGATAATATCACCAAACATATTTTCGGTAAGGATAACATCAAACTGGCTTGGGTTTAAGATCATTTGCATTGCAGCATTATCAACAAATAGAAAGTCTAATGTTACATCGCTATATTCACTGGCTATCTCAGTTACTACTTTTCTCCAAAGACGAGATGATTCTAATACATTGGCTTTGTCAACCAAAGTAACTTTCTTTCTTCGATTTTGGGCAGCCTTAAAAGCTAGGTGTGCAATACGTTCAATTTCTTCTCTAGAGTATTCACAAAGATCAGAAGCAACATTGCCATTATCACTTAGCTCTTTTTTTCCAAAATAGATACCACCAGTAAGTTCTCTATAGATAGAAATATCTGTTCCTTCTATAATTTCGCGTTTAAGAGGTGATTTATCTATTAAAGTAGGATATGCTTTTACAGGCCGAATATTTGCATAAAGACCAAGCTCTTTTCTAAGTTTTAATAACCCTTGCTCAGGACGTACAGGCGCACTAGGATCATTGTCATATTTTGGGGCACCGATAGCTCCAAATAATACAGCATCGGTATCTACACAAAGTTTTAATGTCTCGTCTGGTAGCGGGTTTCCGGTTTTGTCAATAGCGATGGCACCAACCAACCCTTCTTTAAAAATAAAAGAGTGATCAAAGTTGTGTGCAATGGCTTCTAATGCTTTAATTGCTTGAGCGGTTACCTCTGGTCCAATACCGTCTCCTGATAATACTGCGATATCTAGTTTCATCTATTCTTTTTTATCGTTTGGTTATACTGAGCCGGGCAAATATTATTGTAATATTGGGCAGATTCAGTCTGATAGTTTATGTGTATTTATATTCTTTGGTTTTCAAATTCTTCTATCTCTGCCTTGTTGCTAATTAAAAAATCAATATCATCATAACCATTCATTAGACAAGTCTTTTTGTAAGGATTAATTTCAAAAACCGAAGAGGAGCCTGTTGCTAATATCGTTATTTTTTGAGCCTCTAGATCTACTTCAAACTGAGTACCTGGGTCTTTTTCGGTTTCAGCAAATATCTCCTGAAGGTATTCTGGTGTTACTTGAATTGGTAATACTCCGTTATTAAGAGCATTTCCTTTAAAAATATCGGCAAAAAAACTAGAAACGACTACCTTAAAACCATAGTCATTAATAGCCCATGCGGCATGCTCTCTACTAGATCCACATCCAAAATTATCTCCTGCTACTAATATACTACCTTTATATGTAGTATTATTCAATATAAAATCTTGATTTTCAGTTCCGTCTTTATGAAATCTCCAGTCTCTAAATAGATTCTCTCCGAATCCATCGCGATTAGTAGCTTTTAAAAATCGTGCTGGGATGATTTGATCTGTATCTACATTTTCTATAGATAACGGTATTGCAGAGGATGTTAGTTTGGTAAACTTATCCATAATTAGTTTAGTTGTTTGGTAATATCAATAATTTTTCCCTCGATTGCTGTTGCTGCGGCAACAAGAGGACTTGCTAAAATAGTTCTGGCTCCTTGTCCTTGTCTACCTTCAAAATTTCGGTTAGAAGTGGATACACAGTATTCTCCTTCAGGAATTTTATCATCATTCATTGCTAGACAAGCAGAGCATCCTGGCTGTCGCAGCTTAAATCCAGCATCTTCAAAGACTTCATTTAATCCTTCTTCTACAATTTGTTGAGCTACAAGTTGTGATCCAGGAACAAACCAAGCCGTTACATTGTTAGCCTTTTTCTTTCCCTTAATATAATTGGCAGCGATTCTAAAATCTTCAATTCTACTATTAGTACAACTACCAATAAATACGTAATTGACTTTTTGATCCACTAGAGACTGACCTTTTTCAAAGTTCATGTATGCTAATGATTTTTCGAATGAAGCATTATCTTCTGTTGGTATACTTTCTGATATTTTAATTCCCATTCCAGGATTTGTACCGTAGGTTATCATAGGCTCTATATCCGCAGCATCAAAGTTATATTCTTTGTCGAATACAGCCCCTTCATCAGTTGGTAACGTTTTCCAGTAGGCTACTTTTTTATCAAATTCGTCACCTTTTGGAGCAAATTCCCTTCCTTTTACATACTCAAAAGTAGTTTCGTCAGGAGCAATCATACCACCACGAGCACCCATTTCGATACTCATATTGCAGACTGTCATACGTCCTTCCATAGACATATCTTCAAAGACATTACCAGCATATTCACAAAAATATCCGGTACCGGCATTGGTTCCTAGTTTTGCGATGACATATAAAATTACATCTTTTGGTAAAACACCTGGTTTTAATTGTCCATTAACGTTTACACGAAGGCTTTTGGGTTTTTGTAATAACAAGCACTGACTAGCAAATACCTGAGCCACCTGGCTAGTACCTATACCAAATGCAATAGTCCCAAATGCACCATGTGTCGAAGTATGGCTATCACCACATACCATAGTCATTCCAGGTTGAGTAACGCCTAATTCGGGCGCCATAACGTGAACAATACCATTGTATTTATGACCGAGACCATATAGGGTAATGTCGTTTTTCTTGCAATTTTTTGTTAATTGCTCCAACTGGTTTCTAGACAATTCATCTTTTACAGGAAGATGTTGATTTTCTGTAGGAGTATTGTGATCGGCTGTGGCTACAATTTGATTGGGTCTAAAAACAGGAATATTACGTTGCTCCAACTCTCCAAATGCTTGTGGACTGGTAACTTCATGAATTAGGTGCTTGTCAATATATAATATCTGAGGACCATCTTGTATCTCTTTGACTACATGTGCGTCCCAAACTTTATCAAATAGGGTTTTCTTCATTAATTAACTTTTTGGATTTGATCAAGATTTAAAAATATGATGTTTTAATCTTGATCAACCTGTAAGGTATTCATATATTTTTTATGCAACAACTGCTGGAGCTACACTAGTGTTTTTCATGATAAGATGAATATCATCATCGATTATTTCTTTTTTGCGATCTGCAAATTTCAAAAACTCTGTATAAACATCGTCTAATTGAAGTTTTGTTAATTCATAACCAACTTTTTTGGCTCTATACGCTAATGCGGCTCTACCACTTCTGGCAGTAAGTACAATAGCAGATTCTGTAACGCCAACTTCTGCAGGGTCAATAATCTCATAGGTTTCCCTATTTTTAATCACTCCATCCTGATGTATTCCCGAACTATGTGCAAAAGCATTGGCACCAACAATTGCTTTATTTGGTTGTACCATCATCCCCATATGATCAGAGACCATTTGGCTAGTCTGATACAATAGTTTTGAATTAATATTAGTATTTAGATCAAGGTAGGGGTGTTGTTTCATAATCATTACTACCTCTTCTAAAGAAGTGTTACCAGCACGCTCACCTATACCATTGATGGTACACTCAATTTGTCTAGCACCGTTAATTGCACCAGCAATCGAATTTGCCGTGGCTAACCCTAAATCATTATGACAATGACAAGAAATGATAACATTGTCTATTCCAGTAACATTTTCTTTAAGATACTTTATTTTTGCACCATATTCTTCTGGCAGGCAATATCCGGTAGTATCAGGAATATTAAGTACCGTGGCTCCGGCTTTAATCATTGCTTCACATACACGGGCTAGAAACTCATTGTCAGTTCGACCTGCATCTTCAGCATAAAACTCTACATCTTCAACAAACGATTTAGCATATTTAACCGCTGCAACTCCTCTTTCAATTACTTTATCCTGTGTAGAATTAAATTTATACTTGATATGAGACTCAGAAGTACCTATACCAGTATGAATCCTTGGTCTTTTCGCATTTTTTAAAGCCTCTGCAGCAACTTTTATATCATTTTCTACAGCTCTAGTAAGTCCACAAACCGTTGCGTTTTTAACGATCTTAGCTATTTCATTAACTGAAGCAAAATCTCCAGGACTTGAAACTGGAAACCCAGCTTCTATAACATCTACACCCAAAAAATCCAGTTGCTCCGCAATGACTAATTTTTGTTGTGTATTTAATTTACATCCAGGGACCTGTTCTCCGTCTCTTAAAGTTGTATCGAATATTTGAACTTTGTTATTACTCATAGGAATACTGTGAATTTTGCTTTACTGCTTTTTTTAAAACATCATTTTTTTTAAATATTCTTTTAAAGATGTTTCTTTAATCTCTTACGAATTTATATTTTGGGAATTCAAAAGAGAAGTATTTTGTTATTGATTTTACAATGCTAAAATCTTTTAATAAAAACTTAACAATCTTTAAATCAGTTAATTATATTATATTTTCTTACAATGACTAATGATCAAAAAGATCCTTTGTTTATTTTGATTAAATCGCTTTCTAAATCAGAAAAGCGACAGTTTAAGGTTTATGTTGGGCGATTAGGAGTAAACACAGATTCTAAATTTCTTGCCCTTTTTAATCATTTGGATAAAAGTGATACTCTGGACGAAGACCTTGTTGTGTCTAAAGGGATTGTGACAAAACAGCAGCTTTCCAATTTGAAAGCTCATTTGTATAAGCAAATTTTAATTAGTCTCAGATTAAGTCCATTACACCAAAATATAAGATCACAGATACGAGAGCAATTTGATTTTGCATCGATTTTGTATCATAAAGGATTATATAAGCAAAGTCTAAAAATATTAGAAAAAGCAAAAGTACTAGCAAAAGAAAATGAAGAGCACAATATTGCTTATGAGATTGTAGAGTTTGAAAAGGTTATCGAGACACAATATATAACAAGAAGTATTAATAGTAGAGCAGATGAGTTAACTGTAGAAGCCAAAATGCTTAGCATGAAAAATGTGTTGACTAGTAGGTTGTCTAACTTGTCATTGCAGTTATATGGGTTGATGCTAAAAAGTGGATATGTAAGAAATGACAAAGAGCATCATGTTATAACAAATTATTTTCAGAGTAAACTTCCAAAATATGAATGGGGTATGCTTGGGTTTAGAGAAAAATTGTGGTTATATAAAGCTCATTTATGGTATGGATTTATTGTTCAGGATTTTTTATCCTGTTATAAGTATTCAAAGAAATGGGTAGATCTTTTTTATGAACACCCGAAAATGAGAATCCAAAACCCTGTGTTCTTTTTGAGAGGAAATCACTATTTGCTTGAGTCTTTATACTTAATAAAAGATAAGGCACAGCTAAAACTAACATTGTCTGAATTTGAAAAAACAGTAGCTGAAGAATCATTTCCCAAAGATGATAATATTGATGTGCTATCTTTTCAATTTATTTATAATAATAAGTTGAATGTTCATTTTTTAGAGGGAACCTTTGATGAAGGAGAGTATCTAGTTGAAGAGATTCTTGAGGGTATTTCTAATTATAAAAACCGTTTAGATGATCATCATATTATGGTATTATATTATAAAATTGGTTGCTTGTATTTTGGAATGGCAAATCATAGAAAGTGTATAGAATACCTTACAAAAATCATAAACAACAAATCTTTAAAAATGAGAGAAGATCTTATGTGTTTCTCTCGTGTTTTAAGTTTGGTAGCACATTATGAAGCTGGAATGGATTATCATTTAGAGAGTCAATTAAAAGAAACGTATAGGTTCTTAATCAAAATGGATGATTTGCATGAAGTACAAAAGGAAATGATCAAATTTTTGAAAAATCTTGGAGATATTTTTCCGCATCAAATTAAGGATGAGTTTAGAAAGCTTCATAAAACCTTAAAGCAATATGAAGATCATCCTTATGAAAAAAGAGCATTTTTGTATCTAGATATTCTCTCATGGTTAGAAAGTAATATAGAAGGAAGACCTGTAGCAGATATTATTAAAGAAAAATCTAAAAAACAAGTTAGGTAGATTCTTGCTATTTGTTTGAAATTTGAGAATTTAGTATTTGGAATATATTGTATGCAGAAAAATTCACATTTTAGAAATATCCTGGAGCTTAATTTTGCGATGCTTCTAATTAGTACTTCTGGTGCTTTGGGTAGATATATAGAAATGCCAGTACCAGTAATTATTTGTTTTAGGGCAATAATAGCGGCAATTTTACTATTTGTCTTTTGTAGATGGAAGGGAATCTCTTTTAGAACAGGAAGTAAAGATAGACTTACTATTATTTTGGGAGGTATTTTGATGGGGTTACATTGGATTACCTATTTTTATGCTTTAAAGTTATCTAATGTAGCTATTGGAATGCTTTCTATCTTCACATATCCTGTGATTACTGCTTTATTAGAACCTATATTACTAAAAACAAAATTTCAAAAAATACACCTGTTATTAGGGATATTAGTATTAATTGGTATTTATTTTCTTGTTCCTGACCTGGATTTTAGTAACTCATATACAAAGGCTGTAATCTTGGGAATAATCTCTGCTTTATGTTATTCAATACGCAATATCATTATGAAAACTAAAGTAGGAGAATATAATGGATCTGTATTAATGTGGTATCAATTGGTGGTGATCAGTATTTTTCTGTTTCCATTTTTATTTATTATGGAAAGCTCGGGTATAAAAGATCAATGGATTCCTACTCTCGTGTTGGCTTTACTGACCACTGCAATCGGACACACATTGTTTCTTGCAAGTTTTAAGAGATTTTCGATTACTACCGCAAGTATTATTAGTAGTGTGCAACCAGTTTATGGAATCATAATAGGAATACTTTTTTTAGGTGAAATTCCTATTCTTTCAACAATTATTGGAGGGGTTTTGATTTTAACCTCTGTTGTTGTAGAAAGTATAAGGACTTATCGATAATTAATCACATACTTGTTTATAAAAAAGTGCTGCTAATGACAGTCATTCCATATAGGATCAACAGGAGGAGGGGCAATAATTGATAATGGTTCTTTTTTGACGGGATGAGTGAAGGTTAGTTTTTGAGCATGTAAGTGAATACTACCATTCTTATTACTTCGATTAGCTCCGTACTTAAGATCTCCTTTAATTATACAACCGATACTCGAAAGTTGCGATCTTATCTGATGATGACGTCCAGTATGAAGATCAATTTCTAGTACATAATAATTATCCAATTTTTTAATCACTTTATATTCTAAAATAGCTTTTTTGCTATCTGGAACTTCATTTTTATGCGCATAAGATTTGTTTTGTTTTGTGTTTCGCTTTAACCAATGTGTTAAAATGTCATGCTTTTTTGGTGGAGAATTTTTTACAATCGCCCAATACGTTTTTTTTGCTTCTTTATTTGCAAATAAGGCATTAAGCCTAGGCAGAGCTTTACTCGTTCTTGCAAATACTACAATTCCACTAGTAGGTCGATCCAGTCTATGGACTACGCCCAGGTAAACAGCTCCAGGTTTATTGTATTTTTTGGCAATGTATTCTTTTACAATATCACTAAGTGGTGTATCACCTGTCTTATCTCCTTGTACGATATCTCCTGGGCGTTTGTTGACAATAATGATGTGGTTATCTTCATAAAGCACCTGAAGGTTATTATAGTTTGTTGTCACCTTTCTCATTAGTTGAAACCTTTACTTCTTTCCATTTTTTGAATATCGGAATTGAAATTTTAGTAACAATACCTTTAAATTTTAGTAAAAAACCTTCATTTTCTTTTTTGATGTCATATTCTAACTCTAAATCAAATTCATCTTTACCACAAAAAAAGCCCTTTTTTTGTAAATGCTTTTTAGAGGATAATGATGATAGAATTTTAAACGTTGATGCATCAACTTTCTGTAAATAGTCTGAATTGTTTTGTATTTCTATTTCGTTTACTTCTGTTGGATAAATGATTTTTATCTCATTCTTTGATTTGTTGATACAGTCGGTATATTGATTTATGGTAATATGCTCAGGATAAATATCAAAATTGGCATCATCATAAACCTTATTATCTATACTTAGTTTAGCAAATAGACTATTTCTAAAAAGAGGCAATTTGCTTCCGAATGAATTAAAACCAATAGTAGTGTCGATTACTATTTCAGTATCAGTTTTAATTTTTTTAAATTCTAAATTATTATTTCTGGAATACTTGGTAATTTCTTTTTGGTTTCTAAATATAATCTTTTCATCAGAAACCTTTTGATATTGATCTATGTATTCTACAGTTAATGTTTTGACTTTATCATGAAAATAGTAATGATAAATATAATCTCCTTCATTTTTATCGGTTTGTTGATAGAGAAAAAGATCAATATTGGAGATGTTATCTATTGATTTGCCAGATAAATATTCTGTATTATGAAAAGTACTACTTTTTCGTCCTAATACTGAGGGTTGAATTTCTATATCTAGGCTATTATAAAAGCTTAAGGAACGGTGCTTTCCCCTAATAGAAATAATAGTATCGCTAAACTTAAGAATTTTAAAAGGTAATGTATTAGAGAGATTTTTTTTAAAATAATTCTTTTTGGTAATCGTCATTTTATTTGTACTCACTGGAAAGTGTATACTGTAAAACAGTTTTATACTATCGTTGTAACTTAATGTTTCATCATGTAAATAAGTAAAACGACCATTAGAAAAATATGTATTACCGTCATGGTAATTGGATTTGTATGCCTTATTTAGTAAAGGGATTTTATGTTGGGTATTAAGATTGATTAGACTGTCAGACGATAGGATTATTATATATTCTTTAAAAGGTAAAGAACTGTATGATATTGAAGTTAAATCTTTTTCTATTATAAAATCATCTACCATGTAATCACCTCGAACATATGTTTTTTTTAGCCCTTTGTTTAATTGGACAAGGTCATTTTTATTTAAAAACAAAGGTTTTTTACATTTATACCATGAAAAGGGAGAGGTAAGAAATTCTTGCGAAAAAGGTATTTCTTGATATTGACGATTTTTTAATCTTTCTGGTGAGTAGCTAAATACTCCATTGTCATAAGCGTTTTTGACATAATTACTGTTATTGCTGTTACTAGTACTAACCTTTTCTATATTAGATGAGATAGTTGTATTGTCTTTTAGTGTAGTATGTGTTCTTATACGTAGGGGTATTCCTGTAGCGAGGTCAATTGTAGTGGTTCCCTGAGTTTTAATAGTGTCATTTGTTTTTGGAACAATTGCCGTGCCTATGTGATAAAAAAGGGCTTCTTCGTTTGTAATATTCTTAACGAAGTATGTGGTTTTAAAAATAATACTATCATTGGTAAGTAGCTTTAATTTTTTATCTACTATCCACGAGGACCCTAACTTTATTTCTTTATCTACATAAGAAAGGTCTAGATTGGTATTAGTACTTTTTAAAATCGCTTTGATTTTTTCTAGTTCTTTTATAGGTTTTTTTGAATCATTCTTTGGAAAAAGAAATGAATTATTATAGATTTTTCCCTTATTATCTATATAAAAAGAATGTTTAAAAGATTTTATGTTTTTTGTTATTTCATCTACTATGTTGGGGTAATCTTTGAAATAATTTCGAGATAATGAAAATTGTACCTTTTCATTAAATTTTAAACTCAAGTCTAGAATTTGTTCAGTAACCTTGAATGTTTTGTTAGGATTCTTTTCAAAAGTAAGAGATTCTGTTCCCAAAAAGTTAGCGGTAAAATCTTTTGAGCTAGAACTTCTATGATTCTTATTGGTAATTAAAAATTCCCAATTGTAATAGTAAGGTGAATTTGTTTTAGGGTTAAGTTTAATTCTTTCTTTTGTTTGTGCTCCTACCAGTATAGAACTTCCTCCTATGATAAAGAGGGAAATTTTTTTAAGAATTCTCATAAATTAATACTGCTCATTTTCATTAGGGAAATCTACAGCCTTAACATCAGTAACATATTGTTTAAAAGCATTTGTCATTTCAGAATACAAATCTAAGTATCGTCTTAAAAATCTAGGATTAAACTCATGTGTCATTCCTAACATGTCATGAGTTACTAAAACTTGCCCATCTACACCATTTCCTGCACCAATACCAATGATAGGGATTGTAAGACTTTCTGCAACTTCTCTGGCCAATTTGGCAGGTACTTTTTCTAAAACAATGGCAAAACAACCTGCTTTTTCAAGCATAAGGGCATCTTGTTTTAATTTTTGGGCTTCTTCTTCTTCTTTTGCCCGTACTGTATACGTTCCGAATTTATATATTGATTGAGGTGTAAGCCCAAGATGTCCCATAACCGGAATGCCAGCATTAAGAATTCTTTTTATGGATTCCTTTACTTCTTTTCCTCCTTCTAATTTTACAGCATGACCTCCTGATTCTTTCATAATACGTATAGAGGAACGTAGTGCTTCTTTAGGATCACTTTGATAGCTTCCAAAAGGTAAATCTACAACAATTAGTGCACGATCTATAGCTCTGATTACTGAAGAAGCATGATAAATCATTTGATCTAAAGTGATAGGTAGTGTAGTTTCATGACCAGCCATGACATTAGATGCAGAATCACCCACAAGAATAACATCTACTCCAGCACCATCAACAATTTTGGCCATAGTATAATCATAGGCGGTTAGCATGGATATTTTTTCACCATTAGCTTTCATCTCTACAAGAGATTTTACCGTTACTCGTTTGTAATCTTTTTTTGCTGTAGACATTTTGAATGTGTTTTAGAATTGTAAATGTAGTCAATTACCAATATGGAGGCAAGAGGATTATGCTTTTGATTATACATGTAAAGGATGAGAAAGAGAATTATGTATTACAAAAAGAATTAAAACCTTATTTTTATGCTCATCAAAAAAAGAACGTTATGTATAAATTGTCAATAGCAGTCATTCTATTTGTCTCATTCACGGGGTATTCACAAAATGATATTTCGAACAACCAGGAAGCTACTTATAAGAAGGAAGTGAAACAAACTATTTTAGAGTTTTTCGAAGGTTTCCATAGTGGAGATACCACTAAAATTAAAACCACATTGGACAAAAATATAGTAATGCAAACCATCGTTAAAACAAAAGAAGGAGAGGTAAGAACGGTTAAAACTGATGTTGAGAAGATTTTAATTGCGATTAAAAATAGACCCGTAGAACAAAAGTGGGACGAACGATTGCTTTCATTTAAAATAGATGCAGATTCTTCTATAGCAAATGCCTGGACTCCATATGAGTTTTATGTCAATGAGAATTTTAGTCATTGTGGAGTAAACATTTTCCAACTATTTAATGATGGCAATAGATGGAAAATTATCGCCATTGCAGATACAAGGAATAAAGTTGGATGTAAAAAGAAATGAGATTCCTATATAAATAAATTAGCAATCACTTAGGCTTACTTTTACAGCCAAACCACCTTCGCTAGTTTCTTTATATTTTGTATTCATGTCTTTTGCAGTCTCCCACATCGTAGCTATTACTTTATCTAATGGCACTTTGGCATTAGCAGCATCAGTGTCTAAAGCCATTTCGCATGCATTAATAGCTTTTATTGCTCCCATTGCATTTCGTTCTATACATGGGATTTGTACCAAGCCTGCTATGGGGTCACAGGTTAGTCCTAAATGATGTTCCATTGCGATTTCACTTGCTATCAATACTTGTTCGGGAGTACCTCCCATAAGTTCTGTCAGTGCACCTGCTGCCATTGCAGAAGAGACTCCAATTTCGGCCTGACAACCACCCATTGCTGCAGAAATAGTAGCTCCCTTTTTAAAAAGACTACCAATTTCTCCTGCAACTAGCATAAATTGCCTTACATCTTCAAAATTAGCATCATGGTTTTCAATTACCATGTAGTACATCATTACTGCAGGGATAACACCAGCACTTCCATTTGTAGGAGCAGTTACCACTCTACCAAGAGAGGCATTTACTTCATTAACAGCCAAAGCAAAACAGGAGACCCATTTTAGTATTTGACGAAACTTTACTTCAGTATCTCGGATGGCTTCAATCCACTCTGTAGGGGTGTTGTATGAAGTGTCTCCTATCAATTTTTTATGAGTATCATATGCTCTTCGTCTAACATTTAAACCACCTGGCAATGTGCCTTCAGTATGGCAACCTGTATACATCGACTCAAGCATTACGTTCCATACTTTCGCAATTCTTTCATCAATTTCTGCATCACTCCTTAGTGCTCGCTCATTATCTAGAACAATTTCAGATACCTTTTTATTTTTTAAAGCACAGTACTCTAAAAGATCTGTAGCTTTTTGAATCGGCATAGGAAACTCCTTAAATGCTGTTAGTTTTTTTTCTTTTCTTTTTCGTTCTTCTTTTACAACAAAACCACCACCTATAGAATAAAAAGATGAAGAAATTTTATGTCCATTTTCTAAAGTAGCATGATATGTCATGCCGTTAGGATGAAAATCCTTAAATTCTTTATGGAAAACAATTTGAGATTGTGGATCAAAAGGTATTTGTCTGATGCTATTAAACAACAGTTTTTTTGAAGAATTTATGTTTTCAATAATAGACCCAATTTTAGAGACATCTATGGTTTGAGGATCATAGCCGCATAAGCCCAAAATTACAGCAATATCTGTAGCATGACCTTTTCCTGTAAGTGATAACGATCCAAAAAGATCAATCGAAATAGTCGAAACAGATTCAAAGAGTTCTTTTTCTTTTAGTTCTGCTATCCACCTTCTTCCTGCACGCCAAGGACCTAAAGTATGTGAGCTAGAAGGACCTACGCCAATTTTCAGCATATCAAAAACACTGATGCATTCCATATATTATAATTATCAATAAAATTTAGGGGGTAAATATAGTTTTTTGATAATAAATAAACTGGTTTTTTGTGGTATAGTTAATTTGGTGTTTAATTTCTTTTATTGAATAGCTCATAATGAGTTAATAAAAACATAATGACAACCTGTCAGATAGATCGTAATGGCATAATCATTGACTTAATAGCAATAAATTATTAAGAATAATAGTGTAACAATTTAGTATAAAGATGAGTAAAATAATAGGAATAGACTTAGGGACAACCAACTCTTGTGTTTCTGTAATGGAAGGTAATGAGCCTGTAGTAATCCCTAATGCTGAAGGTAAAAGAACTACTCCTTCTGTGATTGCTTTTGTAGAAGGAGGAGAAATTAAGGTTGGTGACCCTGCAAAACGTCAGGCAGTTACAAATCCAACTAAGACTATCTCTTCGATTAAGAGATTTATGGGAAATAAATTCTCTGAATCTTCTAAAGAGGCTGAAAGAGCAGCATATAAAGTTGTAAAAGGAGATAATGACACTCCTAGAGTAGATATTGATGGACGTTTATATACACCACAAGAGTTATCTGCAATGACTCTTCAAAAAATGAAGAAAACTGCAGAAGATTATCTTGGTCAGGATGTAACTAGTGCTGTAATTACTGTGCCAGCTTACTTTAATGATGCGCAGCGTCAAGCTACAAAAGAAGCAGGAGAGATTGCAGGTCTTAAAGTTGAAAGAATTATCAATGAGCCTACTGCAGCTGCATTGGCATATGGTCTTGATAAAAAAGGTACAGATCAAAAGATCGTTGTATTTGATTTTGGAGGAGGTACACATGATGTATCTATCTTAGAACTTGGAGATGGTGTATTTGAAGTATTATCGACAGATGGTGATACACATTTAGGTGGTGATGATGTTGATCAAAAAATTATTGATTGGTTAGCAGAAGAGTTTAAAGCTGATGAAAATATGGATCTTAGACAAGATCCTATGGCGTTGCAACGTCTTAAAGAAGCTGCAGAAAAAGCTAAAATTGAATTATCATCATCTTCGCAGACAGAAATTAACTTACCATATGTTACGGCTACAGCAAGTGGACCTAAACACTTGGTAAGATCATTAACCAAGTCTAAATTTGATCAATTGATCGATGACTTAGTAAAAAGAACTATTGAGCCTTGTCGTACAGCACTTAAAGCTGCTGGATTATCTACAAGTGATATTGATGAAATTATATTAGTAGGAGGATCAACTCGTATTCCTGCAGTACAAGAAGCTGTAGAGAAATTCTTTGGTAAAGCACCAAGTAAAGGAGTGAACCCTGATGAGGTTGTAGCTGTTGGAGCTGCTATTCAAGGAGGAGTATTGACAGGTGATGTTAAAGATGTATTGTTATTAGATGTAACGCCATTATCACTTGGTATCGAAACAATGGGTAATGTAATGACTAAACTTATTGATGCAAATACTACAATTCCTACCAAGAAATCTCAAGTATTTTCTACTGCAGCAGATAATCAACCATCGGTAGAAATCCATGTATTGCAAGGAGAGCGCCCTATGGCTGCTGATAATAAAACGATTGGTCGTTTCCACTTAGATGGAATCCCTCCAGCACAAAGAGGAACACCTCAGATCGAAGTTACTTTTGATATTGATGCTAATGGTATTATTAAAGTTTCTGCTACAGATAAAGCGACTAACAAATCTCAGGATATTCGTATCGAAGCTTCTTCAGGACTAACAGAAGAAGAAATTGAGAAAATGAAGCAAGAAGCAGAAGCAAATGCTGAAGCGGATAAAGCAGCGAAAGAAACTGCAGAAAAGCTTAATGAGGCTGATGGAATGATTTTTCAAACAGAAAAACAGCTAGCAGAATTTGGTGATAAATTATCTGATGATAAGAAAAAACCAATTGAAGAAGCTCTTGAAGAGTTGAAAAAAGCTTATGAGTCTAAAGATCTTGCTGTAATTACACCAGCTCTTGATAAAATCAATGAAGCTTGGAAAGTTGCTAGTGAAGAAATGTACAAAGCTCAGGCAGAAGCGCAACAAAATGGACAGCCTGGACCTGATGCAGGTGCTGATCAGCCTTCTTCAGACGGTGGTTCTGAAGGAAGTGATGTAGAAGATGTTGATTTTGAAGAAGTAAAATAAACAAATAAACAGTTTATATACTAAAAATGATGCGCAGTGAAAACTGCGCATTTTTTTTGTCTTATTATTAGCTGTATTTTAAAATAAACGAATTCTTTTTAGTCCTTCTTTTTCGGATAAAGGTTTTAGTTTTACCATAGTTATAAAATTTACTACTGACTCTGGGTTTGTTTTTGA
The DNA here is from genome assembly GCF_002895435.1 of Aquimarina sediminis. Lineage (GTDB taxonomy): Bacteria > Bacteroidota > Bacteroidia > Flavobacteriales > Flavobacteriaceae > Aquimarina > Aquimarina sediminis. Next base: position 34,621 of record NZ_POYJ01000018.1, on the reverse strand, counting down.
ATACTCTCGTAGCGCCCAACCAATAGCTTTTTTAATAAAAAACTCATCAGAAGCCTTATGCGTATCACAAAGCTTATATAGCAATTGAGAATCAGTATTTTCTTTATATCCTAGTTGAAAAAGAATTGAACTACGATTAAGCCACATATTATCTGATGAAGAGAATGTATCTATAACAGAATGTATTTGATCAGGAAATTGCAATAAAAAATTTCCTAAAATGTGCTTTGCAATAAAGTCAACTGAATCCCACCAGGAATTGGTCGTTATCAAGTGTTCTATAAAACCAATATCGGAGACTTCATATTTGTTTTTAAGAAAACGATTAACTAATTCTATTGCACAATAATGAAGCTCTCTTTGCGGCTTTTTATATAGGCTATTTGTTATATTTAATATTTGATCTCGAGAAAGCTCAGACTTATGTTCATTGATAACTTCTTTTAGAAGAGTTTTTCTCGTGGGAGCTTTAATGCCTAAAAAAATAAATTTATTTTTCATATATGTCTGCATCCTGGCAGCTTCTATTGAATTAGAATTACTTTCTAATTTAGAAATTAAAGAAAATACAAAACTCATATTTTAAAATTAAAAACCAACTGCAGTATCATCACCTCTTTTATCAGCTCCTCCTTCTAATGTACCATCCGGAAGCACAAGAATACCATCAACTTTTCCTATGATTTTGGATTTTTCCTGATTGATATGATATCCCTTTTGTTTTAAACTATCTAATACATCTACATCAAAAGATTCTGGCTCAAAAACGACTACATCAGGTAACCATTGATGATGAAAACGGGGGGCATTTACTGCATCTTGCATTGTCATTCCAAATTCTTTTACATTTAAGATAGTCTGTAATACAGAGGTTATGATCGTTGACCCTCCAGGAGTACCAACAGACATCCACAGTTTTCCATCTTTTTCTACAATAGTAGGGGTCATAGAACTGAGCATTCTTTTTTCTGGTGCAATAGCATTTGCTTCAGCCCCGATTAGACCAAACATATTGGGAACGCCTGGTTTAGCACTAAAATCGTCCATTTCATTGTTAAGAAAAGTCCCTATTTCTGGTACGTATAGCTTTGACCCATATGCACCATTAAGAGTAATAGTTACAGAAATTGCATTTCCAAAAGAATCCACAATAGAGTAGTGGGTAGTTTCATCACTTTCATAACCAGGAACGATCCCACAATTAATATCAGAGGATCGAGTAGCTTTATCAAAACTAAAATCTTCCATTCTAGAGGATAGGTATTCTTTTCCAATAAGTGTGTCGATAGGAATCTTTACAAAATCAGGATCGCCTAGATAAAAACCTCGATCGGCATATGCTCTTCTTTCTGCTTCAGTAATAACCTGAATAGTCTTTACTGAATTATGTCCATACTTGTCTAATTCATAGGGTTCGATCATTTTCATGATCTGTGCTAAACATACACCTCCACTAGAAGGTGGTGACATAGAGATGATAGATAACCCTTTATATTCGAAACGAACAGGTTTACGCCATTTTACTTCGTATTTTGATAGGTCCTCCATGGTAATAATACCTCCTTTGGATTGGATTCGATCTACAAGTTTTTTTCCAGTTTCTCCTTTATAGAACTCGGCAGCACCATTTTTAATTATACGTTCTAATGTTTGTGCTAGTTTGGTGTTTTTAATAGTGTCTCCGGCTTTATGCTGTTTTGCAAAAAGGATAGTGTCTTGATTTACTTTATAAAAAAGCTCATTGTAATTATCAAAACGTTTTTTTTGCTTTTCAGTAACTATAAATCCTCGATTAGCTAAAGCTACTACAGGTCTTAGGATTTCTTCTATTGGTAGTGATCCAAATTTTTCATGTACTGCAAAAATACCGGCGACAGTACCTGGTACGCCTATAGCCAAGGCTCCAAGTTGGCTTTTTTCTGGTATAGCATCACCATTTTTATCTAGATACATATCTTTGGTAGCTGCCAAAGGTGCTTTCTCCCTGTAGTCAAGTGCTCCCGTTTCTCCATTAGCTTTACGGTATACCATAAAACCACCGCCACCCATGCTCCCGGCAAAAGGATAGGCTACAGCAAGAGCCATTTCTGTACCTACCATAGCATCAAATGCATTACCCCCTTTTTTCATAATATCCACACCAATCTTAGAAGCTTCTTCTCTGGCAGATACTACCATGGCTTTTTCAGATATTAGACCAAAAACAGGTTCTGCTTTTTGTTTTATTTCAACTCTAGGTTCGGTATTTGTTTTACAAGAAAAACTTAATACAAGTAACGTGATGTAAAATAAGTGTTTGATGGAGTTTTTTTTCATAGTGATCTTATTTCATTTTTAGTATATAGTTCTAGTTCTTCAAAAAATGAGCGAAATTCTTTATCAAACTCAGAGTAATATTGCTCAAGTTCGATGACGGCAAAATTCATCTTAGACCTGTTCTTTGTCCTTTGATTCATTTGATGTAAGACTGTACCTATTCCCTGAATAGACGCATAACTAAGTAACCAGTTATCCTTAATCATATATGGTGCAAAATTTTGAATTTGCTTTGGTAAAATCTCATGATATTCCTGTAATAATTCATAAAATTCTGCTACATATTTTTCTAATGGTATTTCAGAATACTCTGACCAGTTTGCAGCCAAAAAGTGGTCATATAATATATCTACAATTACAGTACTATAATGCCTGTATTTTGGAAATAATCGTGACACACTTTTTTTTACAGTATCATGAGTATCTGTGTAAGAGTCGATTTTGCGGTGCAAGGTTATACCTTGTTGTATGCGTTGTGGATATTGTAAATACTTTTTTCCTTTAACAGAATCGGCAATGAAATTACCTATTTTAAGTTCTGGATCTTCTCCAGAAAGGTATATATGAGCTAGAAAATTCATTGGGTTAAAATACGACTTTTTAAAAACTAATATCTATAATTTAGTGTCGTTTGTATGATAAATTATACCGCTCGTAAAAAAAAGAAAGATTATCTGCGGTAATAAATTATTTTTAGAGATACTAATTGAAAAATTGAATTATGAAATATACTTTGGGTTTTTGTTATTTTATCGCTATTGTTTTGTTAGTATCATGTAATAGAGGAGTTAAAAGTGAGGATTTTACGACTCCAAATTCATTTACTAGTGGTGTCGAAGGACCTGCTACAGATAGTGTAGGGAATATTTATGCGGTTAATTATCAAAAAGAAGGTACCATTGGTAAAGTGACTCCTGAAGGTCAATCCTCATTGTTTATAGAGCTTCCTGATGGTAGTATAGGTAATGGTATTAGGTTTGGTAAACAAAATAAGATGTATATAGCAGATTACACAAACCATAATGTTTTGGCAGTCGATATGAACACTCAAAACATTTCAGTTTTTGCGCATCTTCCAGAGGCAAATCAACCTAATGATATTACAATATCCCCTTCAGGTGTTATTTATGCAAGTGATCCAAATTGGAAAAAGGGGACAGGTAATATATGGAAAATAGATATAGATAAAAGATTTGAAAGATTAGAAGCTAATATGGGTACCACAAATGGGATAGAGGTAAGTCCTGATGGTAAAAAGTTGTATGTAAATGAATCTGTTCAACAAAAAATATGGGTATATGACATACAAAATGATGACTCGATAGTAAATAAGAAATTATTATATTCTTTTAAAGATTTTGGACTTGATGGAATGCGATGTGATCGCCAAGGAAATCTGTACGTGTGTAGGTATGATAAAGGTACAGTTGTGGTATTGTCACCAAGAGGAGAGCTTCTTGAAGAAGTAAAACTTCAAGGTAAAAAGCCTACTAATATTACCTTCAGTAACGATTTTTCAGTTTTTTATGTAACGATGGCTGATAGAGGGTGTATTGAAACGGTTAAAAATCCGATTTTGTAATTCAATTCTGGATAAATTTGTGTGTTGTTTCTAATTTTCTGGGAATTTTAAAAAAATGTATTTACAAATTTGTAACCTATTAAATTGTTGCCGTTTGTCATAAACTTGTACATTTGTTTGAAATACAAAATCAATCAATATATATGACATTAATAAAATCAATTTCGGGAATTAGAGGTACAATTGGAGGAACTGTTGGCGATAATCTTACGCCAGTAGATGCAGTAAAATTTGCATCTGCATACGGAAGCTGGTTAAAGAATGAAACGAATATAGAGCACCCTACTGTTGTAGTAGGTCGTGATGCTCGTATTTCTGGTGCAATGATTCAACAATTAGTAATGAATAGTTTAGTAGGGTTAGGAATACATGTGATTGATTTAGGGCTTTCTACAACACCAACTGTAGAGGTGGCGGTACCTATAGAAAAGGCAGATGGAGGGATAATCCTAACGGCAAGTCATAATCCTAAACAATGGAATGCCTTAAAACTTCTTAATCATAAAGGAGAATTTTTGAACTCAGAGAATGGTAAAAAAATTTTAGACATTGCAGAAAATGATAAATATACTTTTGCAGAGGTCGATGATTTGGGAAGTATAACCGTAAATAATACATATATAGATATACATATAGAGGAGGTTTTGAATCTTTCTTTGGTAGATGCTGAACTTGTGAAAAAATCAAACTTTAAGGTTGTAGTGGATGCGGTTAATTCTACAGGAGGAATTGCTATCCCTGGTTTACTTAAAAAGATGGGAGTTGAGGTTGTCGAATTGTATTGTGAACCTAATGGGCACTTTCCTCATAACCCAGAACCTTTAAAGGAACATTTAGCTGATCTTTCTGAATTGGTGGTAAAAGAAAAAGCAGACCTAGGGATAGTTGTAGATCCTGATGTTGATCGTTTGGCTTTTATGAGTGAAGATGGAGAGATGTTTGGAGAAGAATATACATTGGTGGCTTGCGCAGATTTTGTGCTAGGTAAAACCCCTGGAAATACTGTTTCTAATTTGTCTTCTAGTAGAGCATTAAGAGACGTAACAGAAAAGCATAATGGCGCATACCAGGCAAGTGCCGTAGGCGAAGTTAATGTAGTAGAGTTAATGAAAAAAAACAAAGCGGTAATAGGAGGAGAAGGAAATGGAGGTATAATATACCCAGAATCACATTATGGAAGAGATTCTTTGGTGGGAGTAGCTTTGTTTCTTACCCATTTGGCAGAGAAAAAATGTAGTGTTAGTGAACTTCGTAGAAGCTATCCCTCTTATTATATGAGTAAAAATAAAATACAGTTAACTCCTGGTTTGGATGTTGATGCTATTTTGAATGGATTTCATAAAAAACATGCCTCTGAAGAGGTGTCAACTGTAGATGGGGTAAAAGTAGATTTTGCAGATTGTTGGGTACACTTACGTAAAAGTAATACAGAACCAATCATACGTATCTATACCGAAGCATTGGGGCAGGATAAAGCAAATCAACTAGCAGAAGATACGATTGCTTCTTTAAAAGAAATAGCTGGGATTTAACCCCATGTATTTAGTTTAATTACTATAAAAGGAAAGATCTTTCCTTTTATAGTAAAAACTAAAATTCAATGGCATCGTTTATCAGCTTGGTGTTTGCCAGTATCACTATATGATAAAGTGTAGACAGGAAGCCTATTAGACCAGTTTTTTATAGTGAAAAATGGTTGTTCACTTGTTACAGTGCCTACATAATCACAAAAGACATAATATTTATCTTCTATCGGACAACATTGTTTTATTGAAGTAACAAAACCTAGTTTAATATCCGGATACTCTTTGTCGTAATAATTTTTTATAATAGTTTCGCTTCCTTGAGGATATCTTCTTATTTCCAAAAAAACATGTCCACAATGATTACTTGAGCCAGAAGAGTTTCCGAAAAAATCAGTATAGTATACTTGTTTTGTTTCGGAAGGGTGTTCAATGTTTTCAAAGTAGAAAAGTAATTTACTATGATCGGTATTATTTTTTAATCCATGGATAAATGGTTTAGCAATTAGAAACCAAAAAAGTCCAAGTATACTTGTTGTTGTAACTAAAATGATAATCAATTTTTTAGACATAGTATTACTCCTGTGATTTTTGAGTAAAAACAGCATTGATGTGTTTTCGGTGTTCCGGATTCAAATATTGTTTAGCAATTCTATTTTCAGGGTTTTTATCAAAAGTATACAAGGTTATCAAAAAACACCATTCTAAGGGTTTCATGATTACATAGGTCAGATCTGATATTGTTTTATTATTAAAAATATGGTAATGCTTATGTATGAGATTGCCAACTTTGTTGTAGTTATGTCTGATTACTTTATGTACCTTAGGAAGTCTTTGTTCTACGAGTTCTTCAAAGGCATTAGAAATAAGCAATTGTCTATTGCATAAAATAGGCTTTCCTCTTCTTTCTCCCAAACGAGTTGGCTTTACTATGTTTTCATGACCTTTGGCAGCTACTGAACATAAAAAGTGACCACCACATTCTACATTATAACACATATGGTCTAGCTGAGAGAATCCATGTTTATAGGTATCTGTAAAAGCGCTGACGATAGAATCTGGTTTTTGCCCAAAAAGCAATAAAAATGCCGTGATAATAGTCAAGATTGGGATACAGAGTATTAATAGAATAGGAATCTTAAAAAAACTTTTCATACTTAGGATTTTCCAAGACCATTTTTTGATAACTGTATTTTGTTGCTTGTCTATGTGCTCCGAATATGCTAAAAACTGTTTATGATTCTTGATAAGCTCTAGTAAGAACAATAGTATTATAGGCAAATTCCCTAATAGCCAAGTGGGATCGTTTATTTGTATTGCTATAAAAATGTTAAGAACAATTCCTGCTAATAGAAATGAGTTTATCAATATTTCTATTATCGGACTTACGATAGTTTTTTTGTAAGTAGAATATAGATAAGCTAAAGCACATAATATGATTAATGAGTATACTGTAAGTTTATGATCTGGAGAAAATGTTGCGCTATCAGTGCAACAATCGTTTGTATTTGTATCAATAAGGCTTAGGTATAAGAAGGGCAATCCAATAATAACAATAATATCTATAACACGTATAAGTCCTTTGTATGGTAGTCTTTTTCCTGTGCCAATAAATTTTATAAAATCAATAGAAACAATAAGGGCAGGAAGCCCAAAAAATCCTAAAAATAAAAACCCTTCCATTTGTATATTTTATCAGTAAGCTATAAGCTAATCTTTTTATTTAAATCTATAGCAAGGTACTGCATTTGATAATTTTATAATATACTGGATTCCGTGAAAAAACTTTATTTCGGCAGACAAAACTTATAAGTTTGTTGGATTTTGATTGCTTACTGTAATTTTAAATATTTAACAGTTAATCAACGGTAGCTCCTTCAGGTATTTGGGCATTTCTATGTTTCCATCGTTTGTGAGTCCATAGATAGTATTCAGGTTTTTGACGTATTTGGTTTTCAAGTAATTCTAGATATTTTTTAATGATGTAGTATTTTTCTTCTTCTTTGCTATTTTCTGAGATAGGAATAAATTTCACTTCATAATGGCCTCTTTTTACTTTTTCTACATGTAAGTACAATACGATGACATCAAGTCGCTGTGCTAAAAATTCACCTCCTAAAAATATAGGAACTTTTACTCCCATAAAATCAGTCCAATATTTTGCATTACTAATTTTAGGTGATTGGTCAGAAATCATACCATACCCACATACGATTCCTTCTTGCTTATCTTTAATGATTTGTCTGGCTACTTTATGGCTAGGGATAAGCCTGGAATTAAATCGCCCCCTAATACGATGTGCTAATCGATCAAAGTATTTGTTCTCTATTTGTTTGTAAATCCCAACGCATGGATTTAAGGATACTAGGTCAACCGCATTTGACCATTCAAAGCTGCCATAATGCCCCATCAGTGTTATAATACTTTTGTTCTTTTTTTCGAATTCATGAAATTCATCAAGGTTTACTACTTTATAGCGTTTTATCAATTCTTCTCTTGAGATGGATAGCGATTTTGTCATTTCTAAAAACATATCACACATATGTTTATAAAATGATTTGCTAATACGATCAATCTCTTTTTTAGATTTTTCAGGAAAAACTAAAGATAGGTTTTCTATCACTGTTTTTCTTCTATATCTAATAATATAATAGATCAAGATATAGATAATGGTAGAGAACATATAAAACAATCGCCAAGGTAGTTTGGAGATTGCTAAAATTATTGGGTAAACTAAACAGTATATTATTAGTTGCATGGTTGGGTAGTTAAAAACGTACAAAGATAAGTTTATTTAGGGGGCTTGAGCATTTTGAAGCCTTAATCTATTGTTGCCCCATATGGAATTGAAGCATAGCGGTGTTTCCATCGCTTGTGAGACCATAAATAATGTTCTGGGGATTTATAAATCTGTTTTTCTAATAATCGCAAGTAATTTTTGATTATAGAGTAATCTTCACAGTTTTTAGGGTCTTCGGTTATAGTAACAAATGTAGCTCGATAATACCCTCTTTTTATTTTTTCTACTTGTAAATAATAGGCATTTAAAGCTAGCCTTTTTGATAAGACTTCGGCTCCTATAAAAGTAGGAATCTTTACTCCCATAAAATCAGTCCAATAGGTTGCTTTATTGAGTTTTGGAGATTGATCAGAGGCTAAGGCGTACATATAGAGCCCTTTATGTGCTTGATCTTCTGTAATAATCCGCATAGCATCTTTGGTTGGAATTACTCTTGATCCAAAGCGGGCACGTATTTGATGTACTAGTTTATCAAAATACTTGTTTCTGATTTGTTTGTAAACACCAACAGCTTGAAAATCTGTCTGTAAATCAATTACATTTGCCCATTCATAGCTGGCGTAGTGCGCCATAAATATAATTACATTTTCTCCTTTGGCTTCCAACTCCCGAAGTTTTTCCATATTTGTAACCTCAAAGCGTGATTTCATTTCCTTATTTGAAATAGAGATGGACTTAATCATTTCGAGAAACATATCACACATATGCTTATAAAACCCCTTTCTTATTGTATTTATTTCGAGAAGAGTTTTATGGGGGAAAACCATATTTAGATTTGTAGTTACAGTTTTCCTTCTATATCTAATGATATAATATATGATAAAGTATATAAAGGTAGAAAAGGCGTAAAAAAGTTTCCAAGGAAGTTTTGAAATAAACCATAAAATAGGATAAACTAATCTATATGTAATTAGTTGCATATATATTGGAGTTAGATGTACTAAAATAGAAGTATTTTGTTAAAATCAACTGCAATATGTTAAAAAAATCTAAATATTCAATAAATAGAAGTTAAGAAATAAAATCAAGGTATAAGAAAATAATCTGCAAAATTTAGTTTATGATAGCTCCTTTAGGCTTCAAGGCATTACGATGTTTCCACCGTCTATGCGTCCAGAGATAATAATGAGGAGCTTTTCGAATTTGCTCTTCTAATAAACTAAGGTATGTTTTTGTGATATAGTGCTCGCCACAGCTTTTTGCATTATCTGTTATCTTTATAAACTTTGCTTGATAGTAGCCTCGCTTTACTTTTTCTACTTTCAAATACATAACTGGCATATCTAATCTTTTTGCCAGGACTTCGCCTCCTGTAATGACAGGTACTTTTATATCCATAAAATCTGTCCAGTATAAGGCATTCTTTAGCTTAGGTGATTGATCTGATAATAATCCATAGGCACATACTTTACCATTTACTTTATCTCTGGTAACTTCTTTGATAACATTGCGGTGTTTTATAAGCCTAGTATCAAATCTACCTCTAATACGATGTGCTAACCGATCAAAGTATTTATTTTTAATCTGTTTGTAGACTCCAACAATAGGAAAATCCATTACAAATTGAGCGGCAATAGCCCATTCGTAACTGGCATAATGCCCCATAAGTACAATAATACTTTTGTTTTTGGATTGCACTTCTTTAAACGTATGCGGATCAATTATTTCAAATCGCTTTGTCATTTCTTCTTTAGAAATAGATAAGCTTTTGATCATTTCTAAAAACATATCGCACATATGTTTATAGAATTGTTTACGAATTTTGTTGATTTCGTTATTTGATTTTTTCGGAAAGGCTAGAGACAAATTTTTGGTAACTACTTTTTTTCTATACCCAATAATATGATAGACTACAATATAAATAAAGGTAGATAAAAGGTATAATAATCGCCAAGGTAATTTTGAAATTATCCATAATATAGGATAGACAAAATAGTATACTAACAGTTGCATTAATCACTAAATTAAAACATGCAAATATAAAAACTATTCGTGCTTTTATATCATAAATTTTTGCTAATAAGAGAGGATAATTTGATTAGGTTTTTTGAGGTAAAAATATATAGTATCTTTGAAAAAAAATATAACTATATGGGGAACCTTGATCTTGTTTTAATACTAATTATTGCAGCTAATATATTGATGTCATTAAAAGGGTTTAATGATTTTTCATTTTTTGAAAAGTATAAGTTTAATATTGGGGGAATTAGAAGGGGAGAACAAATAAGGATGCTAACATCTGGATTCTTACATGTTGATATGATGCATCTCTTTTTTAATATGTTTACTCTTTATTTTTTTGCTCCGGTAGTTATTGGTTTTTTGGGTAATGTTAAGTTTTTAATTGTTTATTTCGGAAGTTTGTTAGTTGGTAATTTATTCTCCTTGTTTTTTCATAAGGATGAATACCACTATAGTGCTGTGGGTGCTAGTGGAGCAGTTTCTGGAATCATATACGCTGGTATTTTGTTTAGACCGGATATGAGTTTGTATTTGATGTTTATTCCTATCCCTATTCCTGCATATGTTTTTGGAATTGGATATTTGTTATATTCCATTTTTGGAATGAAAAACAAGATAGGTAATATTGGTCATGATGCCCATTTTGGAGGCGCAGTTGGTGGGTATGTAATAACTTTGATTTTAGCACCATGGTTGTTTAATGAAAACCTGTTTATGATTGGATTACTTGCAATACCAATCATTATTCTCTTTATTCTGCAAAAGTTGGGGAAGTTATAATACAAAAAACGGGTCTTTTAGACCCGTTTTTTGTAAAGTGTATTGTTTAAGTATTATAAAGGTTTCTGTTCTAGTAATTCTGATATTTTCTTTTCAAGAGCAGGACCTCTAAGGTTTTTGGCAATAACATTTCCTTTTTCATCAAGTATAAACGTAGCAGGTATAGATCTTACACCATAAGCCCTAGCAATTGGTTCTTGCCAAAATTGTAGGTTAGAAACATGATTCCAGTCTAGATTATCATCAGCAATAGCTTTGGTCCACGCTTCTTGTTTTTTATCAAGAGAAACTCCAATTATATTCAGCCCTTTATCGTGGTATTTATTATATACTTTTACTACATTAGGGTTTTCTATTCTGCAAGGTTTACACCAAGAAGCCCAAAAATCTATAATAGTAATCTTACCCATTGACTCCTTAAGAGATAATGTTTTTCCATCTGGAGTAGGAGCAGAGAAATTTTCTGCAACAACACCTATATCAATTTTCTTTTGTTGAGAAACAGTAATCGCACTAGTAATAAGTTGATCTAGGTTTTTACCTAATCTAGTAGATTTCAATGAATCATTTACGGCAGCAAACTTTACCTTAGCTTCTTGCGGAGTAAGAACCTTAAGGTTTAAAAGATCCGTTATAGCCATTACTGATACAAGAGAAGAAGCATTGTTTTCTGCAATATTTTTTCTAAACTGCTTTTCTTTTTCTAACAGCTCATTTCTTTTTGTTGTTATAGTAAGAGCTTTGTCTGATTCTCCTAATTTTGAAGCAATCTGATATTGTGTATTTAGATCTATTTTTTCTTCATTGTATTTTTTAAGGGTGTTAAGATAAGAATAGAATAGTTCATTTTCTGATCCCCCTTTTATAATAGAAGACCTCATACTATCTTTATAGATAGTCATTTGAATAGGATTGTTTTCTGCCAAAAATAATACATTTCCTCTAATGTCTTTAAAAGTCAAATAATTAAAATCATTGTTTTCTGGCGATGGTAGTGCTATTTCAAACTTTTCTTGTTGTATAGTAGTAGAGTCAATAATTATTGGTCTACTGGATTGGCTGATAGCATTTACATATACTACGGTTCCATCTTCAAAACCAGTAGTATCGGCAGTAATAAAGTATCCTTTTTGATCTTTTTGACAAGCTACGAGTAGGAGAGTCGTAAGCAGCAGTGCAATTCTTTTCATTGTGTTTGGTTTTATTGATCGTAAAAGTAAAGAATCCAAGGTATAAACCCCAAAAATTAACGTTGTAGAAAAAAATATTTGTTAATAAATGTTGTGTTTGATAGCAAAATTAAGTTAAAATGGCGTTTTTGATGTAACAAAACCTAGCGTTTTTGAGTCTAACCAAGAGGGTATTATGTATCTTTATAAGAAATGAAAAGAAATTAGATGTAATAGTATGTCCTTTTTTTTCATATTAATTCGTCTTCTTATTAGTAATAGTTATTTGGCGACACTAATTATCGCTTAATAAATTGTTAATATATAGAGATACAATATGGTTTGTATTATTTTTGTAAACAATAAGAAATGAGAAAAAATGAGGGGTTTAGAGCAGGATTTTCCATTAGATATATCGATTAGTTTTTCAAAGTTGTTTGAACGATATAGCGAGTTAGTAAAAAGTGATAATGAACTTGTTAGGGATAGAGCATCAAAAGTTTTAGAGATTGCTGAGAGCTATCCAGAACTAACAGAAGGAGTAAAAGATGAGGAAAGAATTAAAGAATTATTGCCACAGATTAATTTGGTGCTCGAAGATTCTTTCTCTGAAGTCTTACAGCAAAATGAAATAAAAATTGCTACAATTCCTTTTCATAATACAGTATTAAAGTCATCTCAGCGATATCAGAATATTATTAAGGCTGCAGGTAAGGATTTTGAACCGCAAATTAAAAACTTAAATGAAAGCCATTACTATATTATGGGCTGTAGTATGATTTTAGGAAGTTACTACGATTATAATATTGATTTTAGAAGACCATTTTTTTATGACATCCCTGATGTCAATGGGATAATACGTCATTATAGAATAATGTATAATGGAGATTTTATTGATATCATAAAAACAGATAAAGCCAAAGATATTACAGATGATGATGTAGCAGAGTTATTGGATAATTTTGATAATGTTGAGATCTGGAAAGAAAAATTCCCACCAAATAGTTGGATTTTTAAAGGAGTGGTTATCGCAAATATGTTTGATGTTACAACCGATGTTTCTTTGTCTGATTTTAAAACAAGCCTTATCAAATATGATAAAACACAAGGAGATTTTGTAGGTAGTTTTCAACAAATTTTTAGAGCAATATTCAATCTTTATGAAATTAAAGTTGGTTTTGCCAATTATAATCCAGAAGATCAGGCTTTTGAACGAGTTCCTTTTAAAAATATAGATAGTTATATTCTATATAAAAAATATTCTAATAGTTGTAAATCTGCTCTTTGTGTAGGTACATATCACTATTTGTTTGAAGAGTCTAAATATTTTGCAATTTCTGATGTAAAGAAGTATCAAAAAATGTCTCCAGATACATTATTGTATAAAAATTTGGATGCACAGGGGATTAATAGCGCAATTATTGCTCCAATAGTAAGCGAAGGAAAATTATTAGGAGTCCTAGAAATAGTTTCGCCCAATGTTTATGAATTAAACAGTATTAATGCGAATAAATTACAGGATGTAATGCCATATTTGGTAGACTCCGTATTACGATCTAAAGCCAAAGCAGAAAACGAGTTGGAGTTAATTATTCAGCAAGAATGTACTTCTATTCACCCTAGTGTGCACTGGAAATTTAAAAAAGAAGCCAAGCGTTTTATGAGAGCTATGGTAGACGAAAATCCAGTTTCATTTGGAGAAGTAGTATTCGAGAATGTATATCCATTGTATGGGCAAATAGATATCAAAGGATCTTCAGATGCTCGAAATCATGCAATACAAAAAGATCTGGTATTACAACTAAATAAAATTTCTGAAATTATTTATAAGGTTATAGAATCTGATCCGTTACCTATCTATGAACAATTGCAGTACCGAACAGATCAATATATCAATACTGTAACAGAGCAATTACAGGTTGATAGTGAACAGAAGATTCTCAGTTTTATACAAAAAGAGATAACCCCTCTTTTTGTACATCTTATTGATAAGAACAGCGAGTTAGAAGCTCTCATCAATACATACAATGATATGCAGGATAAACGTATCAAAACGGTTTATAAGTACAGAAAAGCATATGACGAATCTGTAATGCTTATTAACAAAAAGATGGCGGCCTTACTAGATCAAAAACAAGATGAAGCTCAAGGAATGTATCCACATTATTTTGAACGCTTTAAATCTGATGGAGTTGAACATAATTTATACATCGGAGAATCAATTACAAAACAAGATAGTTTTAATAAAATATATTTGTATAACCTAAGATTGTGGCAGCTTCAAGTAATGTGTGAAATGGAAAACGCATATTACCAAATGAAAAAGGACTTGCCATTAGCGTTGGATGTAGCCTCAATGGTTTTAGTATTCAACTCTTCTTTATCTGTTAGATTTAGAATGGATGAGAAACGTTTTGATGTAGACGGGACTTATAATGCAAGATATGAAGTAGTGAAAAAACGGGTTGATAAGTCGAAGATAAAGGGTACAGATCAACGGATTACTGAAAAAGGAAAATTGGTCATTGTATACTCTCAGCGATCTGATGAAAGAGAATATATAAAGTACATCAACTTTTTACAATCCAAAAACTATCTTGAAGAAGAAATTGAGATTGTAGAATTAGATGATCTCCAAGGGGTAACAGGTTTAAAAGCATTAAGAGTTAATATTCTTTATCATAAGAGTAATCAAGATAAAGAATATTATACATATGAAGATTTAATGAAAGAGCTTAATTAAATTAGATTAATCTCTGTGTTTACTACAATTATTGATATATACGTTTATTGTAGCGTATTGAAAGCAATAATAAAGGAAACCACAGAAGTAATAATTCCGATCATAAAAACGGTATAAGTTATTCTAAGAATTTTATACTTTTTATGAAGCACTTTACCCAAAAAATAGAGATCTTTTATCATGGTATCATAAATATACTCTTTGTCTTCCATAAGTTCCCCCATGGCCCACTTATATTCCTCTAATGGCATTTTGTGAAAATTACCAAAGAATAATAGATTCACTTTTTTTTCTTCAATTTCTTTGCGTGTAAACTCACCACTTGTCACATTAGGTCGTGTGGCTAATACAGATAATACAATTGAGGCAATACAGAATATGATAAATATTAAAGTAGGGTATATCAAATATTGGTTAGAAGGATTATCAAGTTTAGGTATTAGATTGGATAACGCTAGCGATATAATGATGGCATTTACAGATAAAAGTATGTTGGCTTTTGTATCAGCAATATCACTTAATTTTAGATGATTCCTTAATGTAACTCTAAACAAGGTTTGAATTCCCTTCTCTGGACTTTCTTCTTTTATTAGTTTTTTTAGCTTATCCTTTTCTTTTTTCTTTTCTTTTTTTAAGATAGCCTGTTCTTTCAGCATTTTTGAAAGATTTTCTTCTTTTTTGGGTTTCCAGTGGGTAAGAGCATATTCGGTATAATAATGATGCTTGTTTTTGAACAAGTCAATATTAGATTTAAGCCAATCCGAAGCATTAAGATCTTTTATGTTATTAAGCTTAAATTCGCACCTTAATAGTTCACTTGTTTCTCCGTAATAATCTTTGGCAAAATGAGAAGCATCTGCATCTCTTATTATCTCTTCCATGAGATTTGTTGGCACATGATCCATCTTTGTAGCCATAATTTGAGAAGAAACCTTATTTATAATTTCTTCAGAAACATTTTGTTTGTTTAGATAATCTTTGGCTATTTCTACACTATGTTCTTCATGATTTTCTGAACTTTTAGAATATCCAGTATCATGTAATAGGGCAGTAAGTAGTAAAACTTCTTTATCTTCGCTAGACAAATTGGTGTTATCAATAATTTCTTTCGTACTTTTAAATACTCTTTTGGTGTGATCGTAATTATGGTATAAACAAGAGTTAGGGAGTTCTTTTTCAAAAAGCTCCGAAACAAAATGTTGTGTTTTTTCTAATAGAGAAGACATACTTTTTTATTTTTCGATAACCAAAATAATTAAAAAAAAGAGATTGTACTTCAAACAATGAATAAATATAATAAGATTCTGATTATTTGTGTTGCGTTACTACTTAGTTCTTGTGCAACATACTCTCCTCAATATAAAGTCGAAAACTTTAATAAAACATTACCTCAAGGAGATATAGAAAGAACATTTTACCTTGTAGGAGATGCTGGAAATGCTAAAATGAATCAAAGTACAGATGGGTTGTCAATTTTAGAAAAAGTCTTGGATACGGCTAAAACAAAAGGTGATTATTTGATTTTTTTGGGAGATAATATTTATCAAAAAGGAATGCCCAAAAAAGAATCTCCAGAAAGAGCTCTGGCAGAACATAGAATTGATGCGCAGATTAATGCTGTTGATAACTTTGACGGAGATGTTGTTTTTATTCCAGGGAATCATGACTGGTATAATAATGGAATAGAAGGCTTACAACGACAAGAAAAATATGTACTAAAGAAAACAGGAAAGAAAAAATCTTTTTTACCAGCAAAAGGATGTCCTATTGAAAGTGTAGAGGTTAGTGATAAAGTACATTTACTGATTCTGGATACACAATGGTATTTAGCCAACTGGGATAAGAACCCTACTATAAATGATAATTGTGATATCAAGACGCGAGAAAAATTCTTCTTGGAGGTAGAGGGTGAGTTAAAAAAACATAGTAAAAAGACTATTCTTGTAGCAATGCATCATCCAATGTTTACCAATGGGATACATGGAGGGAAGTTTAGTTTTGATAAGCATATTTTTCCTTCAAAAAAGAAAATACCGCTACCTGTGTTAGGAACGATAGCAGCTCAGATTAGATCACAGGGAGGGATCTCCTCGCAAGATTTATCAAATACACATTATAATAAATTGATGAGAAGACTGTCTACGATGACAAGAACATTGGATAAAGTTGTTTTGATTTCTGGTCATGAGCATTCTCTCCAATATATAGATAGTGATGGGATTAAACAGATTGTATCAGGTTCTGGATCAAAAGTTTCATCTGTTTCTTTAGGAAAAGATGGATTGTTTGCATATCCAGGGCAAGGTTTTGCAATTTTAGATTTGTATAAAGATGGATCGTCTAATGTTCGTTTTTTTGGAAATAATAATGGTAATCCAAAATTGGTATATCAAACCAAGGTACATGAAAAGGAAAAAGATTTTGACTTTAGCAATGTAAAAAACTCTTTTCGACCAGAAGTTTCTGCATCTATTTATACAAAAGATGAAGTGAAAAAATCAAAATTGTATCAATCAATGTGGGGTGATCATTATCGATATGTATATGGAACTGATATTAAGGTTCCTGTTGCAACTTTAGATACTCTTATGGGTGGTTTTACAATTGACAGGCAAGGAGGAGGTCAAGTAACAAGGTCTCTACGACTTATTGATAAAGAAGGAAAAAGATACAGTCTTAGAGCTATGCGAAAAAGTGTTACCCAGTTTCTTCAAAAAGGAGTATTCAAATACACACATCTAGACAATGGATTTGATGATACTCTTACAGAAGATTTGCTTTCTGATTTCTATACCTCCAGTTATCCTTATGCATTTTTGACAGTAGGTATCCTAGCCGATGCTATCGGGGTATACCATGCTAATCCTAGGTTGTATTATATCCCAAAACATCCTGCGCTAGGTAAGTATAATGAGACCTTTGGAGATGAAATATATTTTTTAGAAGAAAGACCTGGGAAAGAATATGGGGATGAAATTACTTTTGGTAAACCAGATGACATAGAAAGCACAGATGATTTATTAAGCAAACTTAGGAAGGATGAAAAATATCAAATGGATGAAGAGCATTATATACGGACAAGGCTTTTTGATATGATATTAGGAGATTGGGATCGTCATTCTGATCAATGGAGATGGGCAAGATTTGATAAAGATGAAGATGAAGAAGTAACCTATAGACCAATACCTAGAGATAGGGATCAAGTCTTTTCTAATTATGATGGAGCTCTTTTAGATGTTATAAAATTTGTTGTCCCATTAGCACGAAAATTCCAAGTGTATAATGGCGAACTTAAAAAAGTAAGATGGATTAATCAATCGGGATTGCCATTAGATAGAACTCTAACACAGAATTCAGGAAAAGATATTTGGATAAAACAAGCCAAATATATTAAAGAGAATCTTTCTGATCAGGATATTGAAAAAGCATTTACTTATCTTCCCGAAGAGCTTCAGGATACCAATATCGAAAAAATTAAAAATGATCTTAAAAAAAGAAGAGACCAAATTGAAGATATAGCAAACCGATATTACAAATATCTTTCAAGGCATGTTATTATTTTAGGAACAGACAAGGACGATCTTTTTGAAATACTTAGAGAAGATAACAAAACGATAGTAAAAGTTTCAAGAATTAAAGGCGATAAGAGGCAGGAACCATATAGTAGTAGAGTTTTTACTTCTAAAGAAACTAAAGAAATATGGATTTATGGATTAGATGATGATGATCGATTTGTGGTTAATGGCAAAGGAAAGAACCCAATAAAAATCCGAATAGTTGGGGGGCAGAATAATGATACATATGCTATAGAAAACGGAAAAAAGATAAAAGTATATGATCATAAGTCAAAACCGAATACTATAGAGAAAAAAAATAACGCCAAATTTATTTTTAGCAATATCTATGATTATAATGTATACGATTATGGCAAGTACGTAGATAGAACGAATACGATTACTCCCTTTATTGGTTTTAATCCAGATGATGGAGTAAATGTAAATGTTACCGATATGTATACCATAAAAGGCTTTAAAAACGATCCTTATCATAGTAGACATAGATTTAGAGCCGCTTATTATTTTCAAACAGAAGGGTATGATTTATCATACTCTGGAGAATTTGTAAAAGCATTAGGTAACTGGAATTTTTTATTAGATGCCGTATATACCAGTGAGAATTTTGCACAAAATTTCTTTGGTTTTGGTAATGATACTTTTAACCCTGATGAAGAGTTGGATTTAGATTACAATAGAGTAAAAACGGGGATATGGGCATTGGGTATTGGTATTGCTAAAAAAGACCGCTACGGAAATGAATTTTCTATTAAGTCTGCTTTTGAAGGTATTGAAGTTCAAAATACAGAAAACAGGTTTATTACATCAGGATTGGATTTTGTAAGTATTGATTCTGATTTTTTCGAAAGGAAGTATTTTACCAACTTGGATGTTATGTATAAGTTTGAAAGTTATGACAACATTATAAGCCCAACTAGAGGAATGTTATTTAAGTTGCAAACTGGAGTTAGAACTAATCTAGAGAATACAGATAGAACCTATGGGTATGTTTATCCAAGATTCACTTTATATAATGCGATAACTAGAGATAGAAAACTAGTGTTAAAAACAGATATGATTGGCGAGCTTAATATTGGTGATGATTTTGAGTTTTATCAGGGAACTAGCTTGGGAGGAACAAAAGGATTAAGAGGGTATAGAGAAGAGCGTTTTACAGGAGAAAGTGCATTGGCATTTAATGGAGATTTAAGATATAGTTTTAATAAGTTTAAAACAGGTTTACTACCAATACAATTAGGTGTCTTTGGAGGTTATGATATTGGTAGAGTATGGTTAGATGGAGAAGATTCTGATCTATGGCATGATTCTGTTGGAGGAGGAATATGGCTTAATGCAATTGATACAATAGGAGGGCAGTTTGGTGTGTTTTCTAGTGACGAGGGATTACGATTTACTTTTGGTTTTGGTATGAGTCTTTAAAAAAACAATAAGAAATTAAGTGCAAAGATTATGGTGCACTTAATTTCTTATTGGATTAGTTTTAGAGATTTTAAAAATTGCTAGTACTACTTGCAACTTTAGTGTCTAATGTAGGTTTGTGGCTCATTAGTACGGTCGGGTTTTCAATTTTTAGATAACGATAATTACTATTGGTTTCATACCCATTTTCAAGAATAGAAGACTTCACTACAATAGTTGGCTCTTTACTTCTTTTTGATTTAGTTATTGCGGTAATTGGATAATCATAAGATCCGGCAGCTATAATTTTGGCGCCATTTTCAATTATGAAAACTATTTTTTCCTTGTTATCACTTTTTAAAATAACACCTTCTTCTATAGTAAGAGTAGATCCATTAGATATTTTAATATCATCAGAAATAGTGTAAGTTGTGTTTTTTAATAAAGTAGTATTTTCAGACAAAGTGCTTGGTAAAACTTGTGTATCATTTTGAGAAACTGCCAAATTAGACAGTAAAACAATAATAATGAATTTTGAAAAATAATTTTTTTTCATAGTAGTATAATATTTTGGGGTTATATTAAATTTATAAAATGTAACACATTACCGTTTCAAAAGTAAGGTTTTACCTTCTAATATAATGAATATTATTAACATTTTATGCTGTTTGTCTGGTATAATTGTTTATAAACGAGTTGATAAGTGGTTTTGTGTCATTGTTTAACTCTTACTTTAAGCAGCGTATCTCCTATGTCTACTGAGGTAGACTATCAAGGTGTTGTTAAGAAAAGTTAATTTACAAATTGTTAATAAGTTATTTCTTTGGTGTAAATATTTGATTTTCATTATGTTGAATATAGCATAAAAGGAAAAACAAGAAGTAAATGTGTAATGTTGATTTTAGTTTGCGTTAATAGGGCTTATGAAGCTAAGGTTATAGAATTGAAACTTACTTAAGTTTATACTTATACATTTTTGCTTTTCTATGTCCCATTTTTTCATCTGTTATAAAGAGAGTAGAATCATTTTTAAAACAGATCCCTTCTTTTTGAGTACTGTGGTTCAGTTTTATTTCTTGAACGTTCCCTTCAAATAATTGGTCGTTTTTAAAATTGGTAAGCAAGTATACTTTGTTATGTGTAAGAAGGGCAATTTTGTTTCCAGATCGATTAATCGCGGCACCCGTAATTAGACATTCAGAAGAGGAAGTACAAGTTTTATAAGATCCAATCAATTTAGCCATATATTTTCCTGGTTGCGCAGAAACTTTATATAGCTTAGTAATTCCTTTAGACTTTTTACTTCTATTTTTTGTAAATAGATAAAAATTTCCATTTAGATAAATGAAAGCTTCAACATCAAAGTTTAGATTTTTTTTCTTAGGAGGGAATTTCTTTTGATCTTCAAAAATAAACTCGATAGTTGAGACAGTAATACTATTTGATATAACCCCAGAAACTCTATAAATTTTTAGATCTTTTCTACTATTACTGTTATTTCCGAAATCGCCAATATATATGTTATTTTCTTGATCATAAGCCAAATCTTCCCAGTCAATATTTTTGGTTTTTGGGATTTTGATTTGTTGTAAAATTTCACCTTTTTGATTTAAACTAAATAGAGTATTATCATTTCCAGAATCATTAATGGCATATACTCTATTATCAGACAACATCGTTATACCTGATATCTCATTAAGATCTTTGGGTAAAGTATTAATCTTAATTATATCTGTTTTTTTACCCTTTTGACAACTAACGGTTATAGTCATCAAAAGGATAAGGTACGAGAGTTTTAATATTTTAATTTCGTTGATTCCAGGCATTGAGCATCCAACTTGTTTTTTCCAGTTCTCCAATGTATGTACCGGTGATATCTAATGTGCCATCATCATTGGCACTTTCTGCAGCCAAAGTAACTATTTTTAGTTGTTTTAAAAGGATATTGTGGTCATCAAGAATAGCGGTTACCATTTCATGATCTACAAGGGATGAATCTGCTTCGCTTATATTTGAAAGATCTAAATACGAACTAAAATTGCTAACAGGTTTTCCTCTAAGTGTAAGAATCCTTTCGGCAATTTCATCTATTTTTAATTTAGCATCTTCATAAAATTCTTCAAATTTTACATGAAGCTCAAAAAAATGTGGTCCCGTAATATTCCAATGAAAATTTCTAAGCTTTTGATAGTGCATATGGTAATCTGATAACAATATGTTTAAAGCTTTTATAGTGTCAGTGTTCAAATTATTCATAGTTTTTATCTATTGTTTTTTTGTTTTCAATACAAAATTATTATAATAAAATAAGAATATATGAAGTTACGATAGTTAGTTGTAATAGGTGTATTGCTATAATTGATTTATGATTTTATTAAGAATAAAACTATAGTAAACGTCACCATGTGGTACGTATACTTGGTTTTTATATGGATCCATGAGAATGTTAGCTAATTTGTCTATGGGTATTAAAGCAGTATCAGCTACTTCTTCTTTTTGAAGAGTTAAAGCGCTTATAGGGAAGTTGAGAAGAGATATATAAATATGATGAAACTCGTTATCATAAATTCCAGGCTTAGGTGTTTTTTCTGCTAGATGTATTCCTATGAAATGTAATTCTTCTCTTGATATCGATATTCCTATTTCTTCGTTAATTTCTCTAATTGCAGAATTTTCAGGAGTTTCTCCCGATCCAATATGACCAGCCACAGAAACATCCCATAAACTTGGATATGTATCTTTATTATCTGCTCTTTTTTGGACTAATACTTTTCCTTGTTTTGTGAAAAACCAAATATGCACACTAGCATGATATAACCCTAATCGATGAGCCTCTGACTTCAGTTTTATTTCTCCGGTTAAATTTCCTGAGGTAGAGAGAATGTCTATTAATTCATCTGCCATTTGAAGGTTGTAATTAAATGTTAAAAATGAGTAATTAAAGGATTTATTTCAATAAATACCTAATAAAAGTTAAAAATATCTATAATAAACATTAAATAGTTGTTATATTTTTATTGCTAAAATGATATATTTATGCAAAATAAATATATATGCACCCAAAAACTTGTCCCAACTGTGGTTCGTCTGAGTATATAAAAAGTGGTATTATAAACCAAAGACAACGCTATCGTTGTAAGAACTGCAATTATTATTTTACCGTAAACAAATTAGGGAAAAAGATTGATGATTATTACGTTAATAAAGCATTACAGCTATATCTAGAAGGGCTAACCTATCGAGAGATCGAACGTATACTTGGCATTTCTCATGTAAGTGTGATTAACTGGGTAAAAAAATACAATATAAAAAGACCGTATAACTCCCAATATCATCCTACATATAAGATTTTGAACGCTTTGGAGTTGGCTAATTATTTCCAATCTCCTGATAATATACAAGGAGCTGGAGTAATTGTAACAGAGTTGGGAGATAAGTTTATGCTAATTAAATGGGAACGGTTTAGAGAATAACTATAGTATTTAGCAAATAACTATATCATTTTTTATTGCCAGATATAATTTTTAGAATTTTAACAAGTGCACAAGGCTACATAATGTAGTATTAATCATTTCTACAAATCAAATTCTTTAATTATGAAAAATCTCATATTACTACTTTTACTAAGTGGTTTTTTGGTTTCGCACTCAGCTTTTTCCCAAGGATCTCCGGATTATACAGGTGGTCTAAAGGTTAAACTTAATGAAGACGGCTCAAAATACTTCAGGATAATTTCGTGGGCTCAATTTTGGGCAAGATACACAGATGATGTTCCTGATGATCAAAGTAGTACTGATCTCAGCATTCGCAGAGCACGAATTCTAATGTATTCTCAAATAAGTAAAGACTTTTTAATTTTAACTCACTTTGGTCTAAACAGTCTAAATGCAGACAATTTACACCCAGTTGGTAAAGGTGATAGTTCGCAGCTTTTCTTTCATGGCGTATGGGCTCAATATAGCTTAGGAGCAAACCATGCCCTTGGAGGAGGTTTACATTATTGGAACGGTATTTCTCGTCTCAATAATCAAAGTACCCTTAACATTATGACATTAGATAATAATAGGCAATCGTGGGCAAACATAGGATTGTCAGATCAGTTTGCACGTCATATTGGTATTTATGCAAAGGGATCTTTTGGGAAACTACAATATAGAGTTGCTATAAACGAGTCAATAACAAATAACCTTCAGGAATCTACAGACCCAGTAGCGGGTGGACAATCAGTCTATGCCGGAAGAAGGCTATTAGGATCCAAGGACGCCGGAAAAAACTTTGCCGGCTATTTTGACTATAATTTTATGGATCAGGAATCCAATTTTTTACCTTATAAAGTTGGATCTTATTTAGGAGGGAAAAAAGTTTTTAATGTTGGAGCAGGTTTTTTCTATCATCCAGAAGGAAGCGTCTTTGCGAATGCAGACGGAACTTTGGAAGGAGAAGATGTTGCCATCTTTGCCGTTGATGCATTCTATGATGCACCTTTGGGAGAGAACGGTTCGGCAATAACAGCGTATGCCACATATCAAAACAATGATTATGGAAAAAATTATACTCTGGGACAAACTTATGAAACCGGATCTATGCTCTACGGGCACGTAGGTTATCTGATTCCAAATGATAATAAGAAAATTAAATTTCAACCTTATTCATCTTTCAACCTAAGATCCATAGATGCTATTGATGACAATGCAACAACATTTGGTGTTGGAGCCAATGCATATTTCAGTGGTCACAATTCAAAACTAACTTTAGAATATCTCAATACAAAATATGGTGATAATGATGCTCAAAGTTTTGTTACCTTACAAGCAATGATCTATCTCTAAAACAAAATAATTATGTCTGAAAAACAACAAAAGGCTAGTGCCTACTGGAAAGAAAATGTAAGATACTTATTCATTCTACTTGCAATATGGTTTGCTGTATCATATGGCGCCGGTATACTTTTTAAAGATGCGTTAAATCAATTTCGTATGGGAGGTTTTCCTGTTGGTTTTTGGTTTGCGCAACAGGGGTCCATCTATGTATTCGTGATTTTGATCTTCGTTTACGTACGATTGATGAACAAATTGGATAAGAAATACGGTTATGATAAAGATTAAGTAGTTAGATAATTGTATGAACAGAAAAAGTAGAGTATTCTATTGTTTTCAAACAATATCTAGGATTATAAACAACTAAAAAAATATATTATGAGTGTTCAAATTTGGACTTATATTCTGGTAGGATTAACCTTTGCCTTGTATATAGGAATTGCGATCTGGTCGAGGGCAAGTTCGACAAAAGATTTTTATGTTGCAGGAGGAGGAGTATCGCCCTTAGCTAACGGAATGGCAACTGCAGCGGATTGGATGAGTGCAGCTTCGTTTATTTCTATGGCTGGTATTATAGCATTTTCGGGTTACGATGGTGCTGTATATTTAATGGGATGGACAGGAGGATATGTACTGTTAGCATTACTGTTAGCTCCTTATTTAAGAAAATTTGGAAAATTTACTGTTCCAGATTTTATAGGTGATAGATATTACTCAAAAACAGCCAGATCGGTAGCAGTCTTCTGTGCATTACTGGTGTCTTTTACATATGTTGCTGGTCAGATGCGTGGTGTGGGAATTGTATTTTCCAGATTTCTAGAGGTAGATATAAACACTGGAGTAATCATAGGAATGATTATTGTACTTTTTTATGCAGTATTGGGAGGTATGAAAGGAATTACATATACCCAGGTAGCCCAATATTGTGTGCTTATTTTTGCATTTATGGTACCTGCTATATTCATCTCAATTCAGATGACTGGAAATCCAGTGCCACAACTTGGATTCGGAGATACAATTGCAGATGGGTCGGGGACATACTTGTTGGATAAATTAGATGGATTAAGTACAGAGTTAGGGTTTTCAGAATATACCAATGGTTCTAAATCGGTATTAGATGTTTTTGCAATAACCTTGGCATTAATGGTTGGTACTGCAGGATTACCGCATGTGATTGTTAGGTTTTTTACAGTAAAAAGAGTTAGAGATGCTCGTAAATCCGCTGGATATGCATTATTACTAATAGCAATCTTGTATACAACTGCACCTGCTGTAGCTGTTTTTGCAAAAACAAATTTGATTGAGTCTGTACAAAATAAACAATATGAAGAACTTCCATTATGGTTTAAAAACTGGGAAGATACAGGTCTGCTGGGATGGACAGATAAAAATGGCGATGGGCAAGTGCAGTATGCTAATGGGCATGCTGTAATTGGAAATAAGAATAAACCAGAATTCGATGGTAAAAACCGTGGAGAACACGGGGAGCGTATGATTACTAATGTAAATGCTGCAACCAAGAATGAACTTTTTGTTGATAGAGATATTATGGTTCTGGCAAATCCAGAAATAGCAAATCTTCCTAATTGGGTGATCGCTCTAGTGGCTGCAGGAGGACTAGCAGCAGCGTTATCTACAGCAGCCGGATTATTGTTAGTGATTTCATCATCGGTATCACATGACCTTATCAAAAAAATGATTAAGCCAGATATTTCTGAAAAAGGAGAGTTAATAGCAGCACGTCTTTCTGCTGTAGCTGCAGTGTGTGTAGCTGGATATTTTGGAATTAACCCACCAGGTTTTGTGGCAGCAGTTGTAGCTCTGGCATTTGGTTTGGCTGCGGCCTCATTTTTTCCGGCAATTGTACTTGGGATATTCTACAAAAGAATGAATAAAGAAGGTGCTATTGCAGGTATGGTAGTAGGTATCTTATGTATGCTATTATATATGATTAAGTATAAACTAGGATGGTTTGATGAAACTCTTCCTCCATCAAGTGAATGGTGGTTCGGGATCTCTCCAGAAGGATTTGGAGCTGTAGCAATGGTAATCAATTTTGTAATTTCATTAGTGGTTTCTGGATTTACATCTGCACCTCCAAAAGATGTACAGGAAATCGTAGAGAATATCAGAATTCCGAGTGGAGCTGGAGAAGCAACACATTAAACAAATGATTTAACCCCAGATAGGCTTTACAGTCTATCTGGGTTATTTATAAGGTGAAATTAAAAATGATTAAATTTAGGATAGTTATAAAAGTGTAAAAAGTATGAAGAAACGTCATCAACAAAAAATGGTTATACTTTCTATTACATTACTTTTTCTATTTAATGTTCCATTGATATTTATGTTTAATCATTCTGGGAGCATTTTTGGTTTTCCGATACTTTATTTTTTTGTGTTTTTGATTTGGGCGATTTCAATTTTGGTTTCATTTATAATCTTGAAAAAGTTTTATGAATAGTTATATTTTAATATTCATAATTATAGGATATCTATTGCTTTTATTTGGTATAGCATATTGGGCAGAAAAAAAAGCAAAAAGGTCTTGGGTTAATAATCCTTATGTGTATACATTGTCACTCGCGGTATATTGTTCGGCTTGGACATATTATGGCAGTGTTGGAATAGCGGCAACTTCGGGAGTTAGCTTTTTAACTACATATTTAGGTCCAGTAATTGCATTTCCAATTTGGATTGTTGTTTTAAAAAAAATAATTAAAATTTCGAAACAACATAAGTTATCCAGTATTGCAGATTTTATATCATTAAGATATGGTAACGACCGTTTTTTGGGAGCGCTAGTAACTATTATTTGTGTTTTAGGGGTATTACCTTATATATCATTGCAACTTAAAGCAATTTCAGAGACTTTTGGTATTATTTCTGAAGACCCCGTTAATTCATCAGGAACAATTTTTAATGATTCTACATTTTATATAGCAGTTTTATTGGCAGTATTTGCTGCTTTTTTCGGTACAAGAGCTACAGATGCTACCCGAAGCAGGCAAGGAATTGTTTTTTCGGTAGCTGTAGAATCTGTTATTAAACTTATTTTTTTCCTGGGAGTAGGAGGGTATGTTACTTATTTTCTTTTTGATGGTACAACCGATATCTATGATCAAATATCTACGACAGAAGATTTTAAGTTTTTAACTACATTCGATAGCCTAGAATCAGGGGTTAATTGGTACTTTATGATAGCATTGTCTTTTTTAGCAATTTTTTTGTTACCTAGACAATTTCATCTCTCTGTAATAGAAAACACAAGCAAAAAGCACCTTAAAACAGCTATTTGGATGTTTCCTTTGTATTTATTACTCTTTAATGTGTTCGTTATTTTTATAGCATGGGGAGGCAAGTTACGCCTTGGTGATAGCGCTAATCCCGACTACTACTCATTGTTACTTCCCCTACAAAATGGTGATGTCTTTTTGGCAACATTGGTTTTCTTAGGTGGCTTTTCAGCAGTGATTTCTATGGTAGTGGTTTCTACGTTGGCATTATCTACAATGCTCAGTAATAATTTGGTTATTCCATACGGCTTCTTAGATAAATTTAGTAAAAGTCACCCAGAGCGTAATGCTAACTATATTAAGAATATCAGACGGATAGCTATCTTTTGCTTAATACTAGGAGCATATTTTTTCTATATCAATTTCAATATTGAATTGTCACTATTCTCAATTGGGCAATTATCATTTGTAGTTATAGCGCAATTAGCACCTTCGTTTTTTATAGGATTATTCTGGAATAGAGGATCTTCTATCGCTGCAAAATTGGGCATTATTGTAGGAACACTTGTTACTAGTTATACACTCGTTTTACCCTTTGTGCTAGATACTATATTTGGCAATATGAACTTTATAGTATACGGACCTTTTGAAATTGGAATTTTAAGACCCTATGCATTGTTCGGTATAGATTTTCTTAACCCCGTTACGCATGCCTTTTTTTGGAGTTTCTTTTCTAATTGCATTGTATATCTGGGGGTCTCAATATCTTTTAAAGGAAATTATAGAGAACGTAATTATGGAGAGATGTTTGTGAATAGTAACTATAATTCTTTGCAAGAAAATGCATTCGTATGGAAGGGAGAAGCTTACGTTTCAGATATTAGAAAGGTATTAAATCGATTTTTGGGAGAAGAGCGTACAGAACGTGCATTAAACTTATTCTACCTTAAATACAATCTCCCGAAAGATGCTAAATCAGCAGATGCCAGGTTAATTAACTTTTCAGAAAAATTATTAACAGGAAGCATTGGAAGTGCTTCTTCTCGAATTTTAATATCTAGCGTGGTAGAAGAACAACCTGTAACCTTAGTAGAAGTTCTTGAAATTTTGGAAGAAAATAAAAAGACAATCTCTTCTAATAAGTTTTTGAAACAAAAATCTGATGAATTAACTCAGCTTACTAATGATTTGAAAGAGGCTAATGAGGAACTTACTCTTCATGATAAATTGAAAGATGAATTCTTGGATACCGTTGCCCACGAGCTAAAAACACCAATCACATCTATTAGAGCAGCATCAGAGGTGTTATTAGATGATAACAGTATGCCAATTAAGTTACGAACTCAGTTTTTGGCAAATATTATGGATGATTCAGAACGCCTTGGAAAACTAATTAATAATATATTAGATTTAGAAAAATTAGCATCGGGAAGGGAAATACTGGATAAAAAAATTAATAACCTTAATCTTACTATTGATAAAGCAGTATCCGGAGTGCATGCCATAGCGGAGAAAAAAAATATTAAGATTATGACCTCAAAACCTGTTGAAGCTCTTTTTGCAAGATATGACGAAGATAGAATTCTTCAGGTATTTACAAATATATTATCCAATGCAATTAAATTTATTGAAAAGAAAGATGGAATTGTAAAAATATCTTCTGAGAAAAATCAAGGTTCTATCCGGATCAGTATTGAAGATAACGGAAAAGGAATTCTTGCCGAGGATATGAAATATATTTTTGATAAATTTTACCAATCAAAAAATCAAAATGTCAAAAAACCGGCAGGAAGTGGTTTTGGTTTGGCGATAAGTAAACAAATTGTCGAAGGTCATAATGGTAAAATATGGGCAGATGAGAGTTGCAAGGCTGGGGCTCGTTTTATTATTGAAATTCCTAATGGATAGTGAAAACGTAGAAATTTATAATATAAAAGATTAAATTTTGAATAAAAAAAAGATACTAATAGTTGATGACGAACCAAATATTGTTATGTCTTTAGAGTATGCATTTAAGAAAAATGATTTTGAAGTTTTTATAGCTCGCGATGGTAGTGAAGCTATTGAAATATTGAAATCGAAAACTCCAGATGTTGTTTTGCTGGATATTATGATGCCTAATATAGATGGGTATCAGACCTTAGAGCATATAAGATCAAATGCAAGTACCAAAAATATTAAAGTAATATTCTTAACAGCGAAAAATAAAACCTCTGATGTCGAAAAAGGACTGGCAATGGGAGTTGATAAATATTTAACTAAACCATTTTCAATTAAAAAAATTATGAAAGAAATTAATGAACTAATCACTTAAATAGTGTTAAAAAATCTAATTATTTAGAGTAGTGTAGCCCGGTTTTACCGTTGTTTGCACCCAAAAAATAGTTACTTGTCGATAAATTTTTGTCGATGAGATGTTTTAAAAGAATTTAATAGACCAAAATCACAAAATCGCAGATCATGAAAATAAAAGACACGCTTCAACTTAGTTCTTTTGCAGAATATAAAGAAGCATATCAGGAGAGTATTAATAATCCCGAAAAATTTTGGGATGCCATTGCAGAAAAATTTTATTGGCATAAACGATGGGATAAAACATTGCAATGGGATTTTACCAAACCTGAAGTAAAATGGTTTGAAGGTGGTAAATTAAACATTACAGAAAACTGTTTAGATAGACATTTGGAGAAATTTGGTAATAAAACCGCTATAATATGGGAACCTAATGACCCAACAGAAGAATCTAGACACATTACATACAAACAACTTCATGTAAAAGTTTGTCATTTTGCCAATGTTTTAAAAAACAACGGTATCAAAAAGGGAGATAGGGTCTGCTTGTATATGCCTATGATTCCCGAGTTAGCAATTGCAATGTTGGCTTGTGCTAGAATTGGAGCAGTACACTCTATTGTGTTTGCAGGGTTTTCTAGTACGGCTATTGCCAGTCGTATTAATGACTCCGAGTGTAAAATGTTGATCACAGCTAATGAAGTGTATAGAGGAGCAAAACCTGTGAAGTTAAAAGAGATGTGTGATGAAGCTTTAAAAACCACACCATCTATAGAAACAGTTATTGTGTATAGAAGAACCGTGGAGCCAACTCCAATGCAAGAAGGTAGAGATAAATTTTGGTTTGATGAGCTTCAAAAGGTAGAAAAAGAGTGCCCCGCTGAAGTAATGGATGCAGAAGATATGTTGTTTATATTGTATACCTCTGGTTCTACCGGTAAACCAAAAGGAATGGTGCATACTATTGGAGGATATATGGTGTATACTACTTATACCTTTGCAAATGTGTTTCAATGTGATCATTTTGCTCCTACAGGACAAGATATTCATGCCAAAAAACAAGATGATGTTTATTGGTGTACTGCAGATATTGGATGGATTACAGGACATTCTTACATAATTTATGGACCATTAGCAGCAGGAGCAACAACAGTAATGTTTGAAGGGGTGCCTAGTTACCCAGATTATGGGCGTTTTTGGGAAATTTGTGATAAACTTAATGTAACTCATTTTTATACAGCACCAACAGCAATTAGGGCTCTAGCAAAACAACCCTTAGAATTAGTAGAAAAACATAACCTTTCATCTATTAAGGTTCTTGGATCGGTAGGAGAACCAATTAATGAAGAAGCTTGGCACTGGTATAATGATAATATTGGTAAAGGAAACTCACCAATAGTTGATACTTGGTGGCAAACAGAAACAGGAGGTGTGATGATTTCACCACTAGCAGGGATTACACCAACACGACCAACATTTGCGACATTACCATTGCCAGGTATTCAACCAGTTTTGATGGATGCTGAAGGAAATGAAATAGAATTTAAGTCCAAAAGTTCAGAAGGAAGGTTGGCTATAAAGTTCCCGTGGCCATCTATTGCAAGAACAATTTATGGAGACCATCAGCGATACAAAGATGTATATTTCTCTACATATGAAAATATGTATTTTACTGGAGATGGAGCATATAGAGATGCCACAGGTAATTATAGAATAACAGGTAGAGTAGATGATGTGGTGATCGTGTCTGGACACAATTTAGGAACTGCACCAATAGAAAATGCTATTAATGAACATTTGGCTGTTGCAGAATCTGCAATTGTTGGTTTTCCTCATGATGTTAAAGGAACGGCGTTGTATGCGTATGTTACATTATATGATAACCAAATTGCAGATGAAGGATTAATTAGTGAAATAAGAAAGCAAGTTTCAGATACTATTGGTCCTATTGCAAAACCAGATAAGGTTCAGTTTGTAACAGGATTACCAAAAACACGAAGCGGTAAAATAATGAGAAGAATATTACGTAAAATAGCTTCAAAAGATACTTCTAATCTAGGAGATACATCTACATTGCTTAACCCCGATGTGGTAAAAGAAATAATGGATAATGTTGTTTAGAAGAAAATAAACTAAAAACCCTCGTTAAATACGAGGGTTTTTTTATTTGTCGAAAAAACAGTTACTTTTTAAAATAACTAAAAGTCTCTCCTGATTTAATATTGAGTAAACTCTCGTAAATAAGTTTTATTACATTTTCTACATCATCTCTGTGTACCATTTCTACAGTAGTGTGCATATAGCGTAGAGGTAAAGAGATAAGAGCAGAGGCTACACCTCCATTGCTATAAGCAAAAGCATCCGTATCGGTTCCAGTCATTCTACTTGATGCCATACGTTGAAAAGGAATCTTTTTATCTTCTGCAGTATCGATAAGAAGTTCTCTAAGTCTGTTTTGTACCGCGGGAGCATATGAGATTACAGGTCCATCTCCGATTTTGGTTTCCCCTTGAGTTTTCTTTTCTATCATAGGAGTGGTGGTATCATGACAAACATCAGTAACAATAGCTACATTAGGTTTGATAGTTTGTGTAATCATTTCTGCCCCTCGTAAGCCGATTTCCTCTTGTACAGAATTAGTAATATATAATCCAAAAGGAAGCTTATCTTTATTCTCACTAAGTAAACGAGCTACTTCAGCAATCATAAAGCCTCCCATACGATTATCAAGAGCTCTACAAACAAATTTATCTTTATTCAAAATAAAGAACTCGTCTGGATAAGTAATTACGCAACCTACGTGGACTCCTAGTTTTAGAACTTCTTCTTTAGTGTTACACCCTACATCAATACAAATGTTTTCAAGAGTTGGAGCTTGTTCTTTAGAACCTTTTCTGGTGTGTATGGCGGGCCAGCCAAAAACACCTTTCACAATACCTTTTTTGGTATGGATATTAACTCGTTTAGAAGTCGCTATTTGATGATCACTCCCTCCATTCCTTATTACATAGATAAGACCATTGTCTGTAATATAGTTTACATACCATGAAATCTCATCTGCATGCCCCTCTATAACAACTTTGTATTTTGCTTTGGGATTGATAACACCAACTGCGGTTCCGTATGTGTCAGTGATAAATTCATCTACATATGGTTTTAAGTAGTTCATCCATATTTTTTGCCCTTCCCATTCATATCCCGTTGGAGCAGGGTTATTAAGGTATTTTTCAAGAAAAGTCAAAGACTTTTTATTTAGAATGCTTTTTTTTGCCATAGTATTATCTGGTTTTATTGCGAAAATAACAATATTCACATTCATTTTACAGTTTACAATTGGTTAATTGTTAATTTTGGAACAATTTTAGAAAGTCTCGT
The DNA here is from genome assembly GCF_002895435.1 of Aquimarina sediminis. Lineage (GTDB taxonomy): Bacteria > Bacteroidota > Bacteroidia > Flavobacteriales > Flavobacteriaceae > Aquimarina > Aquimarina sediminis. The sequence goes on along the minus strand of NZ_POYJ01000018.1, from coordinate 1,053 downwards.
AATCTATTATGCTAAAACACGTATTACATATAATATTGATCATGCTTACTTCTGTGGTTAGCGCTCAAAAAGGAAAAGAAAAGCCTGTGGATACAACCATAGTAGATACTGCTGGGTATGTGCAGTATTATATTATAGAGGGGGATACTATCCCTCATGAAGCTATAGATCTTGATGAAGTGATTATTTTAAGAAAACTAAAATTTAAAAATAAATTAGCTAGAAGAAAATATCTTATTCTAAGGCGTAAGACTAGAAAAGTGTACCCTTATGCAAAATTGGCATCTGATAGATTGATTACTTTGAATAAAAGATTAGAAGGGATAGGGACTAAGAGATCAAAAAAAAAGTATATCAAAATACTTCAAAAATATATGGAAGAGGAGTTTACTGCAGAATTAAAGAAGCTTACTCGTACTGAAGGACAAATATTAGTGAAGTTAATTCATCGTCAAACAGGAAGAACCATGTTTAAACTTGTTAAAGAGTATAGAAGTGGCTGGAGAGCATTTTGGTATAATAACACTGCTAAACTTTTTAATATCTCACTAAAGGAAGAATATGACCCTATTAATGTAGAAGAAGATTACTGGATTGAAGATATATTACAGCGTAGTTTTCAATCTAGTATTCTGGAGGAACAAAAGACTGCATTGGATTTTAGTTTTTATGATTTAAGAGATAAGTGGACAAGTGAAAAAGATGCTTCTTCAGTAAAGAATTGAGATCAGGTTTAGCATAAATATGTTGAGGGACTCATAATTGAAATAAGATAAAATCAACATTGAGGTTTTAGAAGGAACAAAAAGTAGAATAAATCTATTATTTTTTTGATTAATTTTAGTATCTTCGCTTTCTATCTTTTTTAAAATCAGCGCATTGTTATTTTAATGTAAAAAAACTGTAAAAAAGGTGTTGTGTATGAGGTAAAGAGTTGTATGTTTGCACCCGCAAAACGGGCTATTGTTTTGCTTTGTTCATTGAGGATATTTATTGCTAAAAGAGTTTGATATTTTTTTAAAATATTTATAAAAAAAAGTTCTTGTCAGAATA
>NZ_POYJ01000017.1 GCF_002895435.1 Aquimarina sediminis | reverse complement strand
CTGATACCAAAACCTGGACCAGAGCAGCTGGTTCATTTAATCAGTTTAAGTGGCTATGGATTGATAAAAACAAAATAGAACTTAGAACTGTCAAAGTAGATAATGCCAACAGTGTAGGGCAACTAAGCGATACTAATTTATTTGTACTGCCGACCAATATTGATGTATGGAATCCTGCGGGAGGTAGTCTTGTGACTATAGACAATCCACATACCGTAGTGGCTCTTGCTCAAAGAAACAACACGGCACTAGCTGATCAGACCAAAACTATTTCTGAAAAACTAAGTATTCACCCAAATCCAATAGAGTCGGGTGTATTACACATCAAGTATCCAAACTACGCCAATGCTCATAGATCAGAGGCAATCATCAGAGATATGTTCGGAAGAATTGTTGACAGCGTTATTTTTACATCTGAAAAAGCAACCTATGCTATCGACAAACTAAATGCTGGTGTTTACTTTATTGTTATCAAAACAAGAAAAGGAGAGATCAGTCAGAAATTCATTAAGAAATAGGGATACATCTTTTTTAATAAATATGATAAACTGCCTGAAGATGATTCAGGCAGTTTTTTTATGAACCGCTATCAATAGTACAATACCATGTTTACTTTGAATTTACCGCAGTAAAATTTTCTTTCTCACCGATACTTCAGAATGTATCATTTAAAATTTTTCATTTGATGATTTTACATTTTTTTCTCAAAGAAATCATAACTATAACTTCGATTAGTTTTACCCCTTAAAAGTATGCCTACACCCCCTCATGACAAGGGGTGCTCTCCATATGGTTAGGGATCAAATGGAAAGACCATTTTATCAGCTCGAGTGGTAGTATTCATTAAAGTGTATCACCACTTTTACTTTTTTGAACTGAATTACATTAGACAACTTGAGGTTTTTTAGTGGAGAAAGTAGGGTGTTTTGGGTTATACCTGTTTTACAAAAACAAATCTCAACTTAATAGCATGATTAACTCTCTTTTTTCTCATAAACGATACTCTTTTATAGGTTTTGATATTTATAAAATAATACCCGATGATATTTTATTTTCGATAACAGAGAATATAATACCAATGAACCTTAAGAAAGGGCAAGTCTTATTTTATGAAGGCACTATCCCTAATGGTGTGTATATATTGAAAAAAGGGAAAATAAAAAAGTATGCTACAGGGTTAAGAGGAAAAGAACATATTTTTTATTTACTTAAGGAGAATGGGATTCTTGGTCATCACAATTTGCTAAGCAAAGAGGTTTATTCCCATTCTGCTGCTTGTTTAACGGATTGTTTATTTCATTTAATTCCTAAAGAAATTTTTCTTTCGATGATAGAGAATAATCAAGAGATTTTTTTTAGTCTTTTGAAAAACATGAGCCATGATTTTGGTGTGTTTATTAGTGATTCTAAGATCATGGCTCAATATAATGTAAGAGAAAGAACCGCCTTGTCTATAATGAAATTAGATGAGTTTTTTGATGAGAATGATGGTTTTAAGCTATCAAGAAAAGATCATAGCAATCTTGTAGGGACTTCTGTAGAGTCTTTGATTAGAGTATTGCATGACTTAAAAAACGAAGAGGTTATAGATATTAAAAAGAGCAAGATTATAATAAGAAATATAAAAAAGTTGATTAGGGTTGCCAATTTCGAATAAAGTAATGATTATCTAGGTAGTAATTTATCAAACAAATAATTGATTTAAATCAATCGTTTGTTTGATGAATACAGGGCATTTAATTAGAAGCATCCAATACTTTTGAGTTATTAGTAAACACAAATTCAACTTATTATGAAAACAAGAAACTTAAAGTATTTATTCATTTCAGTTCTAATTTTAGCATTAGGCTCTTGTGAGAGTGAAAAAACTGATATTCAAGATCAAATTGTTAACCAAGAGATTAATGAAAAAGATGAAACAGCCTTGGGGGATCGTTTTTTTGGGCGTTCATCCTCAGATTGTCATTTTGACTACGAAGGACCATCTGGTCCAGATTTTTGGGCAGATCTTTGTGGAGAAGACTGGAAAGACTGCGCAGGTAATTCGCAATCTCCTATTAATATAATTACCAGTTCTATATATGGGGATGATGGTATTAATAACATCAATACCAATTATAAAACAAGTACTACAGAGATTATTAATAATGGTCATACCATTCAGTTTAATTATAGTGCAGGTAGTTCGGCTTCATTAAATAATATTGATTACGATCTATTACAGTTTCATTTTCATACAGGTAGTGAGCATACAGTAGATGGATATAGATATCCAATGGAAATGCATTTAGTACATCAAGATCCAGTTACAGGCTTATTGGCGGTTGTGGGGCTTTTCTTTACCGCAGGAGTAGAGAATGAAGTTTTATCTCAATTTATGGATAATCTTCCAAGCGAAGGTGGTGATCATTATGTAAGCAATGATGAATATCATATAAAAAATATCTTTCCGAGTAGTATGGATTTTTATACCTATAGTGGTTCTTTAACTACTCCTGCATGTTCAGAAATTGTTACTTGGTATGTAGTAAGAGAATCTATTGAGGCTTCACATGAGCAGTTGGAGAGATTTGAGCATATTATGCATGAAAACTTCAGACCGTTACAAGCATTAAATGGAAGAGTGGTTCGTTCTAATGATAACTAGGTAGTTACGGATTTCTTAAAATAGGATTAAAAAGAGGTTGAATTCTAAGTTAATACAAGACTGAAGAATTCGACCTTTTTTTGTAAAATTCAATGTTGACACATGATTTTTTACAATATTTATATGTTTTTTTCGTTAAATTAACATAAATACTGTTGTTTTTTTTAAAAAATACGGTACTGTCTTTCTTGTACCTAAATAATATTAGTCATGATTAGTGTCTTTTTTCCTCATAAGCGATACTCATTCGTTAATGAATCGTTTTTGCAGTGCCTTCCTGATAATGTAATTAATACGATTGAGACCAATAAGACAGTTCTTAAGTTAACCAAAGGACAGGTACTATTTCATGAAGGGGCAATTCCTATGGGGGTTTACATTGTGAAAACAGGTAAAGTTAAAAAATATGCTACTGGTTTAAATGGAAAGGAGCACATTTTTCATTTAGTAAAAGAAAACGGAATTCTTGGTCACCATAATTTGCTTTGTGACGAAACATATTCTCACTCGGCGGCATGTCTTACAGATTGTTGTTTTTTTTTAATTCCTAAAACCATTTTTTTGTCTATTATAAAAAACAATCATAATATGCTCGATCGCATATTACAAAACATTAGTCATGAATTTGGAGTGTTTATTAATAGTTCAAGGGTTATGGCTCAGCATAACGTTCGGGAAAGAACGGCATTATCTATAATAAAATTAGAGAAATTTTTTGATAATAATAGAATTAAGCTTTCCAGAAAAGATCATAGCAGTATGGTTGGTACATCAATAGAGTCGTTGGTTCGGGTTTTACATGATTTTAAAGAAGAGAAGATTATAGAAATCAAAGAAAATGTAATTATGATTAATGATATGGAGAAAATAATCAGGATTACTAATTTGATATAGATTTTGTTTTTCTCGATATCATTTATACAACCTTTTTACCAATTTACCAATTGTGAGTCCCTGCACGATAATAGAAAATAACACCACTACATAAGTTATATACAGAATTATTTCTGAAGAAGGGTTATCTGCCAAACTCAATGCCAAAGCAATAGAAATACCACCTCTAAGTCCTCCCCAGGTTAATATGGTTACCGTTTTTATAGGACTGTTTTCAGAATGTTTTAATAAAGAATATGGAAGAAACACAGAGATAAATCGAGATAGTAACACGATCAAAATAGCAATGCAACCTAAAATGAGATGATATGGGTCAAATTTTAATAAATGAATGGCTAATCCAATCAATACGAATAAAATACCGTTAAAAACATCATCAAGAACTTCCCAGATTTCGTTAAGCATTTTTTGTGTTGCTCCTTTGTTTTCGGCAATGTTTAATTTGTTTCCTATGATCATTCCGGCTATTACCATAGCCAATGGTCCAGAAACATGAATAAGAGAAGCAAATGCGTATCCTCCCATTACAATAGCAAGACTTATCATTACTGCTAATTGAGGATTATCTTTAGCGGATTTGATAGATTGATAACCAATAAAACCTAGTACTCCTCCATACAAGATCCCACCTACTGCCTCTTCGAGAAACAGTTTTCCTACCTCTGTAGTGATAGAGTCTTCTATATGATGTCCTTCCATTCCTGCTAGAATTAAAATGCCAGAAAAAACTACAACCCCAATACCATCATTAAATAAGGATTCTCCTTCAATTTTGATTCCAAGACTTTTTGCGATATTAGCTTTTTTTAGAATAGCCATAACTGCAATAGGATCGGTAGGGGAGATCAAGGCTCCAAATAATAAGGCATGTAAAAAAGGGAGGTCAAGACCAATGAATTGTGCTGCCCAAAAAGTTATCCCACCTACAATACACGTAGAGATGAGTACTCCTAGTGTAGCAAATAGAAGAATTGGCCACTTTTCTTTTGCCAGATCATCTATATTTACGTGCAAGGCTCCTGCAAAAAGAAGGAAACTTAGAATCCCATCCAATAGCAAAGATCTAAAGTCAGAATTGGCTACAATATCACAAAAAAATTGATAAAATTCTGGGATAATACTTTTACTAATCGTTATAATTATAATAGTTGCCAGACTCATAAGGAGTAAACCTATAGTAGTAGGTAGCCTGAGCCACTTATAATTTACAAAATTAAAAAAAGTTGCAATGGCAAAAATGATACTGAAAGATTGTAGCATAATTATATAAGATTTACGTCGGTTATTATTTCGAGAAGTGCAGGACCATTATGATCTCTTAATTTTTCCATGCCTTTAGTTAAGTCTTCTAGTTTTTCTACTCGTATTCCCAAAGCACCACAATTCTCTGCATACGCTGCAAAACTTGGATTGTGCAAAGAAGTTTGCCAAACATCTAATTCTGCAGCACGTTGCTCTTTGGATATTTTACCAAGTTCACTATTGTTGAGGACTATATGTTTAATATTCATGTCGTATTTAACTAATGTGGAGATCTCTGCTAAGTATTGCCCTAGACCTCCATCTCCGGATATAGACCATACTGGTCTTTCATGTCCTTGGGCAGCCCATGCCCCCATCGCTGCAGGTAATGCAAATCCTATAGAACCTAAATAACCCGACATTAAGATAGATTGGTTTTTGGGTTCAAAATATCTTCCAAACGAATAAGTATTGTTTCCTACGTCTACGGCAATCACCGCATTTGATGGAGTAATCTTATTCATGGTTTCAAAAACAGCAATAGAGCTCAGACCTTTATTGCTTGAGTCTTCAAGGCGACTTTGTTTTTCTGCCTTCCAAAGCTTCCAACGTTCTTGTATTTCAGGTTTTTGGTTTATGGTATTCGTTTTTCCTTTAGTTTTTTTAGCAAGAATATGAAGTGTTTCAGAAATTTCGCCCCATAAGGAAGCATCAACTTTATGAAATTTACTCAGTGCCATTGGATCAAAATCTACCTGAATAATAGGTTTTTTTGGAGTTATGCCTGTATGGTTAGAGAAAGAAGCTCCAAAAACAATAAGAAGATCACTTTCATTCATAAACCATGAGGCAATAGGTGTACCACTTCTTCCTAAAACCCCACACCCTAGTTCGTGATTATCGGCGATTAATCCTTTTCCTTTAAAAGTGGTAATCACTGGGCAATTAAGAGTTTTTACATACTCGATGATATCTGTCATATTAAAGCGTGCTCCGTATCCTACTATGATAACAGGTCTTTTAGCAGAAAGAATCATTTTACTAGCCTTGTTTACCATGTTTTTTGGAGGTGATATATCAAAAGAGGTAATCCTGTTTTCTGGAGTTTGTGGTTTTGCTCTATTGGGTTTTTTACCAAAAGCAACCTCGTCAGGAAAAGTTAAGTGTGATACATCTCTTTTAATAAGTGCAGTTTTAACCGCTAAGGACATGAGTTCACTATGATTAGAATTTTGAGACACTGCGTGATTAAATTCGGCAACAGAATCAAAAGCTTTTGTTAAGTCAACTTCCTGAAAAGCTCCTGTACCAACTACCTGAGTATTTACTTGCCCTGATAATGCAAGAAGAGGTGCTCGATCTACTTTTGCATCCCACATTCCTGTAAACATATTGGTTGCTCCGGGACCAGCAATTCCAAAACAAGCTGCTGGCTTGCCCGTTAATTTGGCATAACCCGAAGCTGCAAATGCAGCAGCCCCTTCATGACGAATACCAAAAAAACGAAGCTTTCCTTCTTTTTCTTGTCTTCGCATAGCATCAGCAACGCCTAGGTTGCTATGACCTACCATTCCAAAAACAGTGTTTACTCCCCAGTTAACCATGGTTTGGATCATTACATCAGAAACAGTATCTTCATGAGGGGGTTCCTCTGGGATACCTACATAAATAGCATTGTTCTCTTCTTTGATATCAAAAGTGGTTACTCCATCGTCATAACCTCCTGGAGGGAGCCCCGTACAAGGGTCAAAATCCCACCCATGCCAAGGGCAACGAAGCAGCCCGTTTTCTATAGACCCCTCTCCCAAAGGACCACCTTGATGAGGGCATCGATTGTCTAGCGCAGAGAACTTCCCTTCAAAGTGGGTAAGACATATACCCTGATGACCTGCGGTAACTGTCTGTACTCTTCCTTCTGGCAGCTTATTTTTATGACTTAGTACTTTATGCCATACGATTTCTTTTTCTGAAGTCATGATCTGTTTTTTTGTAGTTAACATTTGTTATTGAACTGGTCTTGCCTGATTTTGACTGCTCTATAGGAGTATATTATTAGTGCAATTAAACCTAGTAGTGCACTAGTAATACCCATTATGGTAATGTAAATCGCAGAGTCAAAATTAGTTTCTACAGTCTTGGATACTCCTGAAACCAGTGTCGAAATAACAAAACTGGCAACAGCAATATATAAGAAAACCATAGCGCTGTTTAGTAATTTAAGTTGTTGTAGTTTACGTTTTATAAGGATCTCTTTGGCTGTGTCTTCTGTGATCAAGACCTTAAGTTCTGTACTTAGACTAACCAAAAGGTTAGAAGTTGATAATATCAAAAGCCCTATGCCAGGGATTATAGTTGCCGGAATGTACCAATGCTCCATAGTATTTAGTTTTTATACATGCTATATGCTTATTCAAAAAAGAGAATGACCGTTGTTTTGCAAGACAATTCATAATGAAAATTGTACGTATATGGTGTGGGTGTACCACTATTCATAGCCATACGATTTATCCATTGTAAGATTTCTATATGTGATACTCCGTTCAAATACAATAATGTTTTTAGCCAGAATGTTTATGATCAAAAGCCCTTTTGCAGAAGTGTTTTTTTACAAAGAGTTATTCATGTTTTTCGTTTTATAGGCATCGAAACAAATTGTGAGCTATAGTCAATAATTTTATCTTTTCTTAAAGAGCTCATTACATTACTAACTGTTTGCCTAGATGTGTTAGTGAGATGTGATATGTCCTTATGTGATAATAAGTTTTTGGCTATAATCCTGTCCTTTTTATTTTCACCAAACTCTTTGATATAATCTGTTATAAATTCAGTAATTCTGGTTGCACTATCTTTATATAATAAATCACTAAGCCTTCTTTCTAGTTTCTTAATCCGCAGACCATATATTTTAAACACTCCATTTTTTAAAGAGTCATGCTCTTGCATGATTTTCTCCATATCATGAACTTTGATATAGCAAATGATACAATCTTCTAAAGCTATTGCTTGTTCTTCTATAGTATCACTATTATCAAACAAGGAGAGTTCTCCAAAGATATTTCCTTCTTTTACAAGGTGTTTTACGGTATTGTTATGTTCATCAACAATTTTTATGGTTCCTTTTTTTAGAAAAAACACACTTTTTTTATCGTTTTTAAGAAGCTGGATGGTTTTCCCTTTATCCATATTTTTCATCTCCAAAGTCTCGCATATACGCATAATAGCTGATCTACTAAGTTTGTTAAAGAGATTAAATCCATCTAAAAACCAATATTTAGTATATGTGTTCAAGGTGTGGCCAATTGGTTGATATTGTTAAAAGTAGTGAATTTTGGCAATAGGGATATTGGACAATTTTCTGAAAAGTTACCTCAGACGACAATTTTTGAATTTATCCGAGTATTAATGTAAAAAATTATTGAGTATTTTTTTGGAATATGGTTGGTTTGTTTTGATCATATAAAAAAATAGTTGTGTGTCCTTTCTATAACACAGTTCGAAATATCCCTAAATTGATGATAATATGATATATGTCATATTTTTTCTAAAATACTATAGTTTTATTTGGGTTGTGAATTCTCAATGGATGTACATATTAATCTACTTACACTTTCTTATTAAGAGAGATCCCGAATAAGGTTTGCCCTAACCTTAAGTTTTATCATATCATTTAATCATTTTAATACTATTATCTATGCCTAGATATCATTCATTGGGTGAAATCCCCCATAAAAGACATATTACTTTTAATAATCCCAAAGGAGGATTATATCAAGAAGAATTATTCGGAACAGCAGGTTTTGCAGGGATGTCGTCACTTATTTATCACCTGTATCCTCCTACTGTAGTTTCAGAGATCAAAAGAGGAAAGGATATTGCTCCAAAGATTGCAATTGATAAAAATATGAGAGCAATGAGCTTTCAAGGGTTTTCATTACCCAAAGAAGAAGAATATCTTGAAAGCAGAAAAATATTGTTTACAAACAACGATCTAAGAATTGGTTTAGCTGCTCCTGCATCATTTTCGAAGGATTACTTTTATAGAAATAGTGATGCAGACGAAATGCTATTTATTCATATTGGCTCGGGGGTGTTAAAAACAATGTATGGAGATATTTCGTTTAAGTATGGTGACTATCTGATTATACCAAGAGGAACGACATATCAGATAGATTTTGATACCGAAACCAATAGAATCTTGTTTATAGAGTCATCGAGTGCCATAGAATCCCCTAAGCGGTATAGAAATAATTATGGTCAGTTTTTGGAACATTCACCATTTTGCGAACGAGACTTTAGGTTACCTCAAAACCTAAAAACTCATGATGAGAAAGGAGAATTTAAGATCATCTCCAAAAAACAAGATGTGTTATGGGAATATACGTATGCAAATCATCCTTTTGATGTGGTAGGATGGGATGGATTTAACTACCCATTTGCTTTTTCTATTTTTGATTTTGAACCCATTACAGGGCGAATTCATTTACCACCTCCAATTCACCAGCAATGGGAAGCTGCCGGATTTGTCGTGTGCTCCTTTGTTCCAAGGTTATATGATTATCACCCACAGGCAGTACCAGCCCCTTATCATCATAGCAATATTGACTCTGAAGAATTACTCTATTATGTAGACGGTGATTTTATGAGTAGAAATAACATACAAAAAGGACAAATTACCTTGCACCCTGGAGGTATCCCTCATGGACCACATCCTGGTGCGATAGAGCGTAGTGTTGGTAAAAAAGCTACCGAAGAACTTGCAGTTATGATAGATCCTTTTAATCCCGTAATGATTACAGAAGAAGCGATGAACTTGCAGGTAGATGATTATTATAAATCATGGGAAATCAAATAGACTTTTCATTTAAAAACTCAATAACATGTCAGATTTAAAAAACGTAGAAAATTATAATTATAGTTTAGAAAAGATATTTCCTGAAGCAGAGGACTTTTTACCACTTCTGGGAACAGATTATGTAGAATTTTATGTAGGAAATGCAAAACAAGCCGCTCACTTCTACAAAACAGCACTCGGTTTTCAATCATTAGCCTATGCTGGTTTAGAAACAGGTTTAAAAGACAGAACCTCTTATGTTGTGGTGCAAGACAAAATAAGATTGGTCTTTACCACACCGATGCCAGGAGGAGAAAACAACGAAATATACGAACACATTCAAAAACACGGAGATGGAGTAAAAGTAATAGCACTATGGGTCGAGGATGCTCGTAAATCCTGGGAAGAAACTACAAAAAGAGGCGCAAAATCGTATTTTGAACCCAGAACAGAAAAAGATGAGCACGGAGAGGTGGTTAGAGCAGGAATACATACGTATGGAGATACGGTTCATGTATTTGTTGAACGCAAAAATTATAAAGGCACATTTCTTCCAAAGTTTGAAAAATGGGAATCTCATTATAATCCAACAAGCTGTGGCTTAAAATATATTGACCATATGGTTGGTAATGTAGATTGGGGACAAATGAATGTTTGGGGTAAATTTTATAGAGAAGTAATGGGGTTTGCTCAATTGGTTTCTTTTGACGACAAAGATATTTCTACAGAGTATACCGCGTTGATGAGCAAGGTGATGACCAATGGCAATGGTAGGATTAAATTTCCTATAAATGAACCTGCCGAAGGGAAAAAGAAGTCACAAATAGAAGAGTATATCGATTTTTATGGCGGTGCAGGATGCCAACATATTGCAGTGGCAACCGATGATATTGTGTTTACCGTGAGTGAAATGAAAAAAAGAGGAGTCGAGTTTTTGTATGTCCCAGGAACATATTATGATACCGTAGGGGATCGAGTAGGAGAGATAGCAGAAGATATAGAGCTCCTTAAGAAGCACGGTATTATGGTCGATAGAGACGATGAAGGATATTTACTTCAGATCTTTACAAAACCACTAACCGATAGACCCACATTATTTTTTGAAATCATTCAGCGCAAAGGAGCACAGTCCTTTGGGAAAGGCAATTTCAAAGCTTTATTTGAGTCTATTGAAGCAGAGCAAGAAAGAAGAGGTACATTGTAAAGCATATCCTAAAAAAATGATGGACAGACCTTGCAAGTGTTTAAAAACTTACAAGGTCTGTTTGTTAGTACTCATTTTTGTGATAGTATTTGGATTAAAAAAACAAAATTGATAGTTTAGTGCCAGCAATATTTAAGGCTTTATAATGTATCATAAAACTTCTTATATAAATCTATCCGCAATTTTACTGCGCAATGTTGCTGACTATGTCAATATAAAATCTCCTTTTTCGTAATAGCTTATATTTTTTGGTAGTATCATCAACTCAAATGATTTTGTTTATAAATACAAAGCAAAATGATATTGAGGTTAGCTTAACATTTACTTAATTATTATGAATAGAGAAGAATTATTAGACGCAATCGATAAAAAATATGCTGCAATGGGACAAGATCCCAATGTACATCTATCAGGATTATTGTATGCAGAACCCATGAAATATTGGGATTTTATACAAGTAGATGCACTTTTGGGCTTACAAACCCAGCGCACGCAGCTACCCGATGAGATGGTGTTTATTATGTATCATCAGATCAATGAATTACTTTTTAAAATGATTCTGTGGGAAATGGGGCAAATCTCGCATGCCAAAGATATTGAACCCAAAAAATTCGAAATGCACCTAATGCGAATCAGTAGGTATTTTGATATGCTTTCTAACTCATTTGATATTATGAGTGAAGGTATGGAGATTGAGCAGTATATGAAATTTAGAGATACACTCACTCCGGCAAGTGGTTTTCAGTCAGGTCAGTATAGAAAAATAGAAATAGCCTCTACAGAGTTGATTAATTTGATTGATTTTAGATTTAGAAAAACGATCAATAGAGATACACCATATGAGCATGCTTTTGATAATATGTACTGGCAAGTTGCCGGGAAAGATCATAAAACAGGGAAAAAGAATAAATTAATGATCAATTTTGAAGATAAATACAAAAAAGAATTGATCGAATGGATGAAAGAGTATAATACCATCAATCTTTGGACTAAGTTTAAAGAATTACCAGAAGCATATCAAAAAAATAAGGATCTTATTAACGCTATGCGTCATTATGATCACACTGTTAATATTGATTGGGTGATGCATCATTATAATGCGGCAGCTAAGTATTTGGATTCTGGCGAGGTAAATGTAGAGGCAACAGGAGGTAGTGATTGGCACAAATATATGCACCCAAGATATCAAAGAAGGATTTTTTTTCCTGAGCTTTGGAGTCAAGAAGAGCTTGATAATTGGGGAGTTACCAACCTAGAGGGATATGATAAAATTACCTGATACTTCTTTTATTCGATAGCATATATGATAAATGTCATATGCTAACTCTCTGGAATAAATAACATTTGTAGTTCGTTATTTAATAAGGACTAAATAATCATTGTTATTATTTACACCCTTATTCATATTTTTAAAATAATAATTATGAATGATCATTCTTTTCATATTCCTGTTATGGGGATAGGTTTTACCATTGATACACCTCTTAAGGTATCTCAGTATGGTATAGATTCTGTCGTATCGTTGGTTGATGATATTCTTCTTGAGAAGATAAGAAAGATGTATTGTAGTAAGTATGAGATCCCTTATCAGGAAATTTCTAATAAAACCGATGATTTTAGAGCCAAAAGAGTTACTTCATATCTTAATTTAATCAATGACTTAGCCGAAAAAAAGTTTGAAGAGTTAAAGAATGCTACAATAGAAACAAGTAATAGTATAAAGGAGTATTTTCATATGCTTCCTGATACTTCGGATATAAAGCAGGAATTCAAAAACTTAACTAGTAATTATTTTAATGTTGAAGAAATAAAAACTTGGGTAAAAGATAATTTATCAATGGGAAGCATTGATGTAAATATCATGACCAAAGTTGACAAAGATAATTATGTGAATAAAGAAAAACTGCCTATAGAATATAATGATGCCCATGCTGCATTACGGGGATATGCCAATAGTGATCTGTCATCATCTATAGTACTATCAGCCGGAATGAATCCAAGACTCTATGCATATATGGAGCAGTTTGAAGATTTTTTTCCTGACGAAAAAGGTGAGATCAAAAAGAAAATTATCCTAAAGGTTAGTGATTATAGATCAGCTTTGATTCAAGGTAAGTTTTTAGCCAAAAAAGGTCTATGGGTATCAGAATATAGGATAGAATCTGGATTAAACTGTGGAGGACATGCATTTGCTACAGATGGACACTTACTGGGACCTGTACTCGAAGAATTTAAAGAAAAACGAGAAGAGCTTGGAGAAACTATCCAGGGATTATTAATACAAACACTCGAAAACAATGGTAAAACAATTCCCCAAACAAAACTATCTCTCAAAATCACAGCGCAAGGAGGAGTAGGCACAGCAGAAGAACATCAATTTTTGATTGATAACTATAATGTAGACTCTGTAGGGTGGGGAACACCATTTTTATTAGTTCCTGAGGCTACAACAGTAGATAAAGCAACGATAAATAAACTAATTGATGCCAAAGAAGATGATTTATATCTAAGCGATATTTCTCCTTTAGGGATTCCTTTTAACAACCTTAAGGGAAATACTAAGGATAAAGAAAAAGAAGTGCTGATCCAAAAAGGAAGACCTGGGAGTTCGTGCCCTAAAAAATTTGTTTCGCTAAACAAAGAATTTAAGGAAACAGGAATCTGTACTGCCTCGAGAGAATATCAGCATTTAAAAATAAAAGAGTTGGATAAAGAAGAACTTTCTCCAGAAATGTATAAAAAGAAATATAATGCGATCGTTGAAAAATCTTGTACCTGTGTTGGTTTAGGTACTTCTGCTTTATTAGCATATGATTTAGAAACTAAAAAAGAAGGAGAAGGAGTTTCTGTCTGTCCTGGACCTAATATGGCATATTTTTCTAAAGAAATGAATCTTAATGAAATTACTAGTCATATCTACGGACGATTAAATATGATTGATAGAACCGACCGACCAAATATGTTTACAAAAGAATTAAACATATATATAGAGTATCTTAAAAAGAAAATAGAAGAGTCCAAAGATGCTATGACTGCAAAGCAAGAAAAGTATCTGTTGACATTTACAAACAATCTAAAAAGTGGAGTTGATTATTATCATACTCTTTTTGATAGTATTACCAATTCGTTTCAGGATATAAAATCTACTGTTTTAAAAGAACTACGTAACTCGAATAAAGTTTTGGAGCAGTTACTTCTAGAGATAAAAAAAGAAACTTCTGAGGAAACCAAGGTTTCTTAAAAAATGGTATGAAAGTGTTTTTGATTGGAGTTAATGTAACGATCCATACTCATTACTAATATATAGATTTTAAAATAATATCCCCATTTTCTATCTGTAGAAAACGGGGATATTTTGTTATTTATTTCTAGTGCTTATATGTTAAATCTTACCCTTTTAGCTTTTTTTTGAAAAAATTAACAATAGGGGAGAAGTGCTTTAGAAATATGTTTGAAAAACCCATTTTTTTAACATAAGGTTTTTTGCCTGAAATTAGTTGATTTTTAGGTAGTTAAAACAGGTTGTTTTGAAGCGCTATATCGTGTTTTTTCAAGAATGATAATGGTCATATTTGCCCCTGTTTCTTGTCTATATTTTTGCTAAATAATTTTAAATTCTTTCAAGATGAAAAATGGAATAATTACTGTAATGGTTGCGCTGTTAAGCTTATCAAATTTTACTTATGCGCAGGAAAAATCTGATGATACTGATTTTAGTAAATGGCAAATAAGGCTAAGAGGAATTGTTGTATCACCCGATGAGAGTGCAACGATAGAGGCAATAGGTGGTGATGTAGATATTTCTACTGCCATTGTACCAGAATTGGATATTACTTATTTTTTCACAGAAAATTGGTCTGCAGAACTAATTTTGGCAACCACAAAGCATGATGTAGAAGCAGTTAGTACTGCAGCAGGAAATATTGACTTAGGAGATGTTTGGTTATTGCCTCCAACTTTACTTGGGCAATATCACTTTACTGGTGGAGATTTTGTTCCTTACCTAGGAGCAGGTGTTAATCTTACACTTTTTTATGGAGCAGATGAAGGTCCGATAGCAGATGATGTTGATTATGACACCGCTTTAGGTTTTGCTTTTCAAGGAGGGTTTGATTATATGCTTAATGACAAGTGGTTCTTAAACGTAGACGTTAAAAAAGTATTTCTAAGCACCGATGCGACTGTTAATGCAACGACAGCTTTGGGAGCAACTGTAGATGCCGATGTGGATATCAATCCATGGATATTTGGATTAGGAGTTGGAGTTAAGTTATAAATGTTACTGTTCCAACAATAGAAAAGCCGTTTAGTACTTTTACTAAGCGGCTTTTTATATTCTAGGCTATACTTATTGACGGCTATTGTTTGCCAAGCATTAGCAATTCTTTACATACTACTTCTGTAATATATCTTTTTTGTCCTTCATTATCTTCATAACTTCTAGAGGTTAGCTTACCTTCTATAGCTACTTCTTGTCCTTTATTAACATATTTATCTACAATGTCTGCGGTTTTACCCCAGGCAACGATATTATGCCATTGCGTTTCTGTGATTTTATCACCCTGCTTGTTGTAGTAATAATCATTTGTCGCGATAGAGAATTTGGCAAGCTTTTTACCAGATTCAAGGTTTACGATTTCGGGTTCTTGTCCTAAGTTTCCAATCAACTGTACTTTGTTTTTTAGCGTGTTCATAATTTAATTTTTTCGTGTTAAACAGTTAATACCATGCCTGATTCGTTTCAGGTCTTTTATAATTTTGAAGAATCCAAAAAGTACTCTGATTACTCATTGTTTTCAACACCACAAACATATAACCAGATACCATCTCTATTCGGTTAGGAAGTATTTATTTTCGTTTGTAACCGTTTGTAGTCGTTTAAAATTGGTTTAAAGCATTGTAATTCAATTATTTTGTATAATTATTGCTTTTTGAACTAAAAAAATCAGATTATGGTTTTCGATTTCTTTTCCGAACAGGATATACCTTTTGATCTGATCCAATAATTATATTTTTTAGTTTCTTATTGGTAGAATTTAACAACTCATTTTGGTGCTTCATGATACTTAATAGATCATGCATTGCATTAAGATTTTCGAGTTGAATAAAAACAATTTCTTCTAAATCAGCCTTAGTGTATCTCCTGTTCATAACATTTTTGTCAATTTATATATTGTAATATAATACAAATATATATTATTTTATAATATTTTACAATATGTTTTTATACTGTAATTTGGTACAATAATATAAAGTGATTAAAATATGGTAGTAATTTATATTGTTTAACCATATAAAAAACTTTACAATGACTTGTAAATGGTCAAAATGAACCGAATAAAGGAAGTATTAAAGGAACAAGGAAGAACTCAAAAATGGTTGTCGGAAAAGATTGAAAAAAGTTATGTAATAGTGACAAACTACTGTAATAATAACAAGCAACCAAGTATTGAAATTCTCCGAAAGATTGCAAATGTATTAGATGTTGATGTTAGGATATTACTAGTTTCAACAAAGGATGACAATCAAAAGAATGAATGAAAAGAAAGTATATAAAAATTCCCTCTCCTCTCAAGTGCGAAAAGAGAAATGAAAAAAGAAGTAGGTTATTTGATTATAAACGATAAGTATTTATCATGAATAAGGAAGTTTATAATCGTATTAAAGCGGTTTTAGCATAAGAAGGGAAAACCAATAATTGGTTAGCAGGTCAATTGAAAATGAACCGTACTACTATCTCTAAATGGTGTAGAAATGAAATGCAACCTCGTGTTGAAACTTTATTTCATATTGCAAGAGTCCTGGATGTGGACGTTCGAGAATTATTAGTCTCTAATAAAAATAATTAGTAAAAGGGTTTACACAGGAGGTAAAACTATCATATAACTATTTGATACATGTTTTGTGGACAAAGAGCAACTTAAAAAGAAAGTCGGTCAGCGTATAGTTGAATTAAGAAGCCAGAAAGGTTGGAGTCAATCTGATTTGGCTAGAGCTTGTGATAAGGATAGACAAGCACTTGAAAAGTTGGAGAACGGAAAGGTTAATCCAACTATTTATTCTCTTTTAGAAATTGCTAAAGCTTTAGAAGTACCTTTAAAAAAACTGGTTGATTTTTAAACCGGCAAGTTATAATTTAGCAAGATTCGGGTTTTGTGGCGGTCAAAAGGCATATACTTTTGTAGTATAAAATTTGAAACAATGACAGAGCAGGAACAAATTAATTATAGTCGAATTGCAGAAGCAATAAGCTATATAAAAGCAAACTTTAAGGAGCAACCTTCTTTAAACGAAATAGCCGAAACAGTACATCTAAGCCCTTTTCATTTTCAACGATTATTTACAGATTGGGCAGGTGTAAGCCCTAAAAAATTCATGCAATATATAAGCGTAGAATATGCCAAACAGCTTTTAAAAGAGAAAAAAGCAACGCTATTTGATACAGCTCATGAAACAGGGCTGTCGGGTACCGGGCGGCTTCATGATTTATTTATCAATATCGAGGGGATGACCCCGGGAGAATACAAGAATAATGGAGAAAACCTTGCCATTAATTACAGTTTTGCAGAAAGTCCTTTTGGAAATTTGATTGTGGGCTCTACAACAAAAGGAATTTGTCATATGTCTTTTGCAGTTAATGAGCAGCAAGCATTGATAGACCTAAAAGCACGGTTCTCAAATGCAACATACAACCAGGTGGTAGACAAAATACAACAAGATGCCTTATTTATTTTTCAATACGATTGGAGTAAATTAAATCAAATAAAACTACATTTAAATGGAACCCCCTTTCAATTAAAAGTGTGGGAAACATTGCTAAAAATTCCCATGGGAGACCTTACCACTTACGGGACAATAGCCAAAGAAATTGATAAGCCAAAAGCATCGAGAGCCGTAGGAACAGCAATTGGTAGTAATCCTGTTGCATTTCTAATCCCTTGTCACAGGGTGATACAATCCTCTGGAGAAATAGGAGGGTATATGTGGGGGAATACAAGGAAATCTGCAATAATCGGCTGGGAAGCAGCAAAAGTAAATTCGTAAATAAGCAAGAAACGGGTTTTAAACTTTTGAAAACTACATCAATTTTACTCCATTAAAATATACCAAGATGAAAACATTTATTTTAATTCATGGTTCGTGGCATAGTGCCTGGAACTGGCATAAGGTGGTGCCAATTATAGAAAAACAAGGTCATAAAGCTATAGCTGTAGATCTACCGGGAATGGGAAGGGACAAAACCCCTATCAGAGAAGTAAAAATGAAATCTACCGTAAAAAAAATATGTCAGCTTATTGATAGTATAGAAGGAAAAGTGATTCTTGTAGGACATAGTAAAAATGGAATCATGATTTCGCAAGCAGCAGAATATCGTCCAGGAAAAGTAGAAAAACTGATTTATCTTGCTGCTTATTTGATACCTAACGGTAAAACTCAGGCAGAATATTCATCACTAGATATAGATGGTGTACTAAAGCCTTATGTAACCCGATACGAAGAATCAAACTCTCATACCTTGCAATCAGGAATTTATAAAGAAGGTTTATATCATGATTGTGATCAAGATATAACCGAATTGGCAAAAGTTTTATTAAGCCATGAGCCAGTTGAATCAGCGATAACACCCTTAGAGCTTTCTGAGGAGAATTATGGTAGTATTCCTAGGTATTATATCGAATGTACAGAAGATAGAGCTGTTACTCCTTTTATTCAAAAAAAGATGTATACAGAGATGCCTTGCAAAAAAGTATATAGCTTACCTACCAGTCACTCTCCTTTTTTTAGTCAACCAGAAAAATTATCAGGAATATTTTTAGAAATAGCTTTATTATAGATTATGATCAAAACAGAGGATATCGATTGGCAACAAATTACATCAGATATGCATGAAAAAGGATATGCGATCGTACCCAAATATCTTTCAGAAAAAGAATGTCATCAGTTTATAGAACAATATGATAACACTGATGGGTATCGTAAGACAGTGGTTATGCAACGATATCGGTTTGGTATCGGCGAGTATAAATATTTTGATTATCCATTACCAGGAATTATTGAGACCATTCGCTCAACTATTTATCCTAAATTAGCTCCGATAGCTAATGTATGGATGAAGGTTTTAAAAATAAATACCCGTTTTCCTGAAACATTACTAGAACTTAGGGAGCAATGTCATGCTAATAATCAATTAAAACCGACTCCCTTGATTTTAAAATATGGAAAAGGAGGATTTAATACATTGCATCAGGATTTGTATGGAGATGTTTATTTTCCGATTCAAGCAGTATTTTTATTAAATGAACCAGAGGTTGATTTTACGGGTGGTGAGTTTGTGTTAACACAACAAACACCAAGAGCACAATCCAAAGCGATTGTATTAAAACCTCAAAAAGGAGATATGCTACTATTTACAACCAATTTTAGACCTGTTAAAGGAACAAAAGGGTATTATAGAGTTCATATGAAACATGGCGTGAGTGAAATTAATCATGGAGAGCGGCATACGCTTGGCATAATATTTCATGATGCAACCAGTTAAAAAATGATTAGACATAGTACAGTAAGTGATAGTGAGATAAAAAGCAAAATAAGGCAGAAAGAAATATGCCTGGGAGGGAATAGGAAACTAAAAATTTATGGAAAACTAGGATGTGGCTCTGGGAAAAGAATGAAGCGAGAGAATAGAGTCTTTTTCTTATCAGAGAAAGAAGCAAAAGATAATGGGTATAGACCATGCGGGCATTGCATGAAAATTGCCTATCAAAAATGGAAAAATGGATTTATTCAATAATGAATTTGGCGAAAAACATAATTTACTACATCAAGATGGAGTAGTAAATTATTACGGAAAACTAATGTCGTTACAACAAGCTTCCGATTATTTTAATAGCCTAATGAGTACTATTGCCTGGAAAAATGATGTTGCCATTATTTTTGGGAAACGAATTGAAACTAAACGGAAAGTAGCTTGGTATGGAGAAAAACCATTTGAGTATACCTATTCAAATACAACAAAACGTGCATTACCCTGGACACCAGAATTGTTAGAGTTAAAACTA
This sequence comes from Aquimarina sediminis, assembly GCF_002895435.1. Lineage (GTDB taxonomy): Bacteria > Bacteroidota > Bacteroidia > Flavobacteriales > Flavobacteriaceae > Aquimarina > Aquimarina sediminis. The sequence goes on along the minus strand of NZ_POYJ01000017.1, from coordinate 86,267 downwards.
CTTGTAGAAGAAAAAACAGGAGAAACCTTCAATTCGTGTTTACTTAATCTGTATCATACAGGAAGCGAAGGAATGGCTTGGCATAGTGATGGCGAAAAAGACCTGAAAAAAGATGGAGCCATCGCCTCATTAAGCTTTGGAGCCGCACGAAAATTTGCTTTTAAACATAAAGAATCGAAAAAAAATGTTTCTCTAATTCTGGAAAGTGGAAGTTTACTTGTTATGAAAGGAACTACCCAAACCTACTGGTTGCACCGATTACCTCCCACAAAATTGGTAACCACGCCACGAATAAATTTGACCTTTAGAACAATCACTGAAAAAGAAAAAGAATAATTTCTCCTAGTGTATACAATGTTGATTTAGAGTGAAAAACGGGAAATAATTTATAAATTTATAGCATACCTTATATAAGTGGCTGTGTTACTTCAGGTATTATAAATTACTAATTTAACCTAAGCATAAGATAAAATGAAATCACCAAATAGTATTCACATCAATGGATATAAGCATATCTCATACCAATCAGATACTTTTTCTGAAAAAGAAATGGTTTTAAAAAGTAAATCATTTCATGAGTGGTTGGATAAAAGGCGATCTGTAAGAGATTTTTCTGACACCCCCGTTCCTAAAGAAGTAATTGAAAATTTAATCAGAAGCGCTTCGACTGCTCCTTCGGGGGCTCATAAACAGCCCTGGACATTTTGTGCGATTTCTAACCCTGCACTAAAAACAAAAATAAGAAAAGAAGCAGAGGTCGAGGAAAAAGAAAATTACGAAAATAGAATGAGTGAACGCTGGAAAAAAGACCTTGAACCATTAGATACCAATATGAATAAACCTTTTTTAGAAATTGCACCCTGGTTGATTATTGCTTTCAAAAAAGTATATGAGTTTGAAGAAGACGGCGGTAAGCATAATAATTATTATGTAAATGAATCAATAGGTATAGCTTGTGGTATGTTGATATCTGCAATCCATAATGCCGGGTTGGTAACCTTGACACATACACCAAGCCCAATGAATTTTTTAGCAAAAATTCTGGATAGACCTAGTAATGAAAGAGCTTTTCTTTTGCTTCCCGTTGGATATCCTAAATTTCCTGCTTATGTACCTGATCTTGATAGAAAAGGATTAGATCAAATGGCTGTTTTTTACGAATAGTATCGAGAGAATAACTTTCTTTTAAATATGCTCCTATGTATACGTAATTGAAACTAATATATTCTTAAGCATTGTCCTGAAAAGATGAATCGGGAGTTTTTAAAATACAATAGTTTTTGGATTGATCCTTACAATAACATCCAATAGTGTTTTTCTTTTTAGTTTTTTCGCCATTAACGGGAAACCCTAAAAAAGTTAAGAGGTTTTCAATATTTGATAAATCGTTTACACAGGTGTGATTAAAAGTAACCTGTGAATAATCCATGTCGATAAAAACATTGGTGATATTTGGGATTTGCAAGAGTTGCCTTTTTAATTCTGTTGCACAGTTGTCGCATTTCAAATTTTGAATAGGAATTGTATTTCTAAATACCATAATTAGACGTTGTTTGTTTAACCCTTTGATTACTAATAAGAAAAAAGGTTACAGTAATTTACGTTTTAGGGAGATTTTTTTGTGTATAGGAAACATGAAATAGCTATTAACCTATGCTTAATAATATAAATATGATAATTTTCTTATTTTTTTTAAAAAAAAGGGTAGGGTATAGATAAAGTGATGCGTTATAGGATAGTAAACAAATTTATAAATCTGTAATAACACTGGAGTTTAAGGGACAAAATGAATTCTGTAATTCAGATTTTTTTAAATTAAAAGATGGGAAGAAATTTTTCTTTCCATCTTTTTACTTTATACCAATTCTTAAGAAAAAGTACTCAAAAAATTAAACCCGAATTTCTTTATTGCATATGCTCATTTCTTTAGTATATATTTCCTTAGTGTAGATACTAATTTCTTTACTGTAGACTGTCTTTTTCTGAAAATTAAACCAATTTAGTATTATAATTTGATTAGTTCTTCAATGCCAGTTTGGCTATCTATGGTCGTATCTTTATATTTTAATGTCCAGCCTAGAGAATTGGTAAGAATATATATTTTTTGTAATTCACTAATAAGCCTGTTTTTGGAGTTTTTAACCAACGCAGATTTCTTCACTTTTTTATTCAATTCTTTTATGACTATTTTCCGTATGTTGTTATGGTCTTTAGCATTAAATTTATTGATAATCCCTTCCTGTATGTCGTGATACTTTATTTCAGGATTAATATTGATTTCTGCCTCAGGAATTTTTGTTATGGTTAGCGTTTTTGCCTCTTTATCAATAGAGTGTTCAATTTTTCTCAGATCATAAGAGACTTGCACATTAGCATTAACCATTACAATTATTTTTTTCTTAGAGGATAGTACCTTAAAATAAGTCTTATCATTTTTATAGGTAATTATATCAGAAAAATGACCTTCGGTTACTACTAGCTTGCCTACATTTTTGATTTGATCCAGAATAAGCCCAGAAGAGGCTACTTCTATGTCTTGTGTGTTGGATCGATCAACAATATATTTTATTCCAAGTGCTATAAGTGAAGCCAAAAGTACACCAAGTAGAAAATTACGCATATAGCTTTAGTATCAAATTAAGTATAAATGTACATAAAAAATAACCTTTTCCTTTGGCAAAAGCAGTTGTCCATTCTCTATTTAGAAAATTTAATGAATCATAATTGGGTAATGAATTTTAATAAAGTGTACTAGAGTATAGATCGATCTAAACAGGAGGAAGCTAAAAATCCAATAAAAAAAGAGTAAGCACAACAAATTAATAGATTATGAGCACTAAAAAAATGCAATCGTTAAAAAACTTTGAAGTATCTAAAGAGCAAATGGAAAAGACTACTGGAGGTATATTTTATGGGTATGGAGTAGCTTGGAGTAGAAGCGAACCTTATGATGTATCCTACGGAACAGGAGATATTGGTACCTATGTTGATGGTATGAGTACTGGGACAGATGGTCACGAAGATTAATTAGTCTAAAAAAAATACCCACTCAAATTACATATTTTGAGTGGGTATAATATATGAATTCATGATACTAATTATATCCATAGAACAAGACGAAAGCACCATAGACATTATCAAATGGTTAAACCATTTTGGAGTAAAGTATATTGTATTAAACAACAATAATATAATCGATAGCATAACGGTTAATGTTAATACATCAGAGGTGTTTCTTAATTGCTCAGGAACATCTGTTAATTTTAATGAAATTTCATCAGTATGGTATAGACGAGGAAACTTTAAAACCAAAGAAAATGTATGGGAGAGTAATTTTGTATCAGATAAAATTGAAGACTTTTTACAAAAAGAGAATAGGGAACTCTTTGAATATTTGCATTTTTTGTTAGGTCAAAAATTCTCTCTTAATAATTATAATGGTAAAAAAGTGAATAAGCTTATTGTACTAACGATGGCTAAAGATTTGGGACTTACTATTCCCAGAACAATAATTACCAATAAGAAAAAAGAGTTAAACAAGCAGTTACAGAAAGGAGAATTTATTACAAAGGCTATTAATAACCCGATAGGATTTTATGGAGATACATATTGGTTACCTAATTATACTACAGTTATAAATAAAGAAATAGCCAAATTTTTTGAAAACACATTTGGAATAAGTCAGTTTCAGAAAAATATACACAAAACCTTCGAGATACGTAGCTATCTGCTAGTAGATGAATTCTATTCTATGGCAATTTTTTCGCAAGAAGATCAAAAAACGGAAACAGATTTTAGACAATATAATCATGAAAAACCAAATAGAACGATTCCATATCAGTTACCAGAAATAATAGCGTCAAAGCTTAAAAAACTAGCCAAAAAATTAGACCTGAATAGCTGCTCTTTTGATTTAATATATACGACTTCAAAAGAATATGTTTTTCTAGAGGTCAACCCCATTGGTCAATTTGGTATGGTCTCATATCCATGTAACTATAACTTAGAAAAAAAAATTGCACAAAAACTTATACGATATGATACCTAAAAAAGAAGCAGAGGATATTCTGGAGAGTATCAAAAAGGATAAAAAAATAGAATTACCTGTTTTATTACATCTATCAGAAATGACATCTATTAGTGCTATTTCAAAAAAACGAATTAGTAATAGGATACAAATACCTATGTATAATGATAGATATGCTTCTAAGAGAAGGTTTTATAAAGCAATATCTCTTCAATACCCTAGATACAAATGATGAATGAACAATACATAACGTTATACTCTAATTGTATTCCTGTTAAAGGGCAAAGTAAATCTGCAATATATGACCTGCAAAGAAGTAGGGTTATAGATGTTCCTAATGATTTATACGATTTTACTCAGTTTTTTGATACCCATAATATATCAGAATTGTACAACCTGGGAGGAGCAGAAAATTATGAAGCTGTATATGAATATATACAGTTTTTAATTGATGAAGAAGTGGCTTTTCTTGTGGATAAAGATCAACAAAAGTTATTTCCAAAATTAGATATAATATGGGATTATGCCTCTGAGATCACAAATATGATTTTAGAAATAAGTGAAGTAACGTTTCCCATTTTGAATAAAATTTTTAATGCTGTCATATCCTTGGGATGTGAACATTTATATATTAGGGTTGAGGAGGAAGAATCTATAGAGGTAATCCAAACAGTTTTACATCTTTTAGAGGCTTCTCCTATATATTCAATTGTTTTTGAAGTGAGATTAGGAGATAATCAAGACATAAAAAGTTTTGAAGCGCTTATTGACAATAACAAACGAGTAGACACACTTTTTTTATTAACTAATGAAATTAAAAAAACGAACTCTAAAAAGATAATGATATCTAAGTCTGAGGATTTTATTTTCAGAAAAGAATGTTTCTTTCGAGTTAATATTCCTTTGTTCACAGAAGCTCAGAAACACAATGTATATTTTAACCGAAAATTATATATCGATAATGAAGGTGTAATAAAAAATGCCCCTGAAACAAAGGAAGCATTTGGAAAAATTACTGAAACCTCTGATGAAGAACTTTATGATATCATAAAATCGCCTCCTTTTCAGAAATACTGGAGGATTAATAAGGATGTCATAACAGAATGCAAAACTTGTGAGTATCGGTATATGTGTATAGATAATAGACTTCCTGTACTAAGAGAAAATGGGGCGTATTCTTTTGAAACCAAATGTAAAATCAAAGTAGCGCATACCATAGAAGGTTAGGTTTTTGTCATTTCAATTTTGTTTACATATGTATATGCAAATAAGGCTATCTTAACTTGTTTAAGATAGCCTTATCTTTATATTGTAGAATACACTAGGTAATTTAATTGGACTGAGGAGGGTATTTTTCTAGTATAGCAGTAACAATTTCATTCATTTTCTCCTGCTTTTTATGTACATCTCTAGTCAATGCGGATGTTCCCATACCTTGCCAGATCAATTCTTTTTTAGAAGCATCAATAAGGTCTATATACAGAGTTCCTTCGGTAGTAGTAGATACAGTATTGTAACCAGATCCCCAGAACCAGGGGTTCCATCCCCATCCATATCCCCAGCCGAAGTTGTTCTGGTATATATTTACATTTTCTTTAGTCTTTGTAAAAATACTAACTAATACGTCTGGATTTGAGGACTTAGCAAAACCTTTTGCAGTCATATCCGCTTCGATAGCTCTTAAGATTCGTTTTTTGTCAAGATCGCTAATTTCTGCTTTATCGATTCCTGGCTTATAGAAAGCAAAGCTTTTATAAGCATTAAAATTAGCCTGCTTATCATAATCAGAAGCAACACGCACCGAAGAGCAAGAAGTAAGAGTTATGATAAGGATTAATGATAAAAGTGAAATAAATTTCATAATCCTTGTGTTTTATACGTTTAACAATAGCTTTTTTTGTATTTATTCAGCCACAATAATCATACCATGAGGTAGTTGCGAACTTATTTTTTAGAATAACGATTCGTTTTTTTATCATAGCCATAGGGGCAATGCCTGCACCCGCTCTCACAACAATAGCCCCTTCTAAGGTGATATTGTTCTGTAAAACATCGATACCCTTCTGGGGTCAGATAATAATCTCCTTCTTTTGGAGTTAATATTTTTTTAGGGTTATTCATATTTACAAAAATACTATCTTGCAGCTATATGCCCATAATTGTTAACAAATATTTGATAGGTCGTCGTTTTGTAGGCATTGCCTTATGGCCCTTTATTGTGATAAATAACTCTTTCCTTAAAGAGGATCAAGCCTTTATTAATCACGAGAGAATTCATATACGCCAACAGGCAGAGTTACTGGTATTACCTTTCTATATAATTTATTTTACAGAGTATGTTATTCGCGTACTAAAATACCGAAATTTGCATCGGGCTTATCGTAATATTTCTTTCGAGAGAGAGGCTTATTTTAATGAGGATAATCTTGAGTACCTCAAAACGAGAAAACCTTGGAGTTTTATAAAATATTGGTAGATGTATATTTTTTCTTCGGAAACCACACCTTCAGAAAATCAGTCGATTACTCATTCAATTTTGACCGCCGCAGAAGTTTCTCTTGAGATCAAAAGAGAAGATAAACTGCATAAAGATGTGTCTGGTAATAAATTTAGAAAGTTAAAATACAACCTTCTCGAAGCCAAGAGGTCTGGTTTCAAGACTATTCTTACTTTTGGAGGGGCTTTCAGTAATCATATCGCAGCTACGGCTGCAGCTGGCAAAATTATGGGATTACAAACCATAGGAGTCATACGAGGAGATGAGTTAGGTAGAAATCTTGATAAAACATTGTCTGAAAACGACACCCTGCAATTTGCATCTAAAGAAGGAATGCGTTTTAAATTTATTAGCAGAGAGCACTACAGAAATAAGACGTCTTCTCTTTTTTTAGAAGAGTTAAAGCATGAATTTGGCTCGTGCTACATAATTCCCGAAGGAGGAACCAATCCATTAGCTATTAAAGGGTGTGAAGAAATTCTTACTCCAAATGATAAAAGCTATGACATTATTTGTTGTGCAGTAGGAACAGGAGGAACAATTACAGGAATAATAAATAGTGCAGAGATACATCAAACGGTTATAGGGTTTCCTGCCTTGAAGGGAAATTTTCTAACAGAAGAAATTAAAAAATATACTTCAAAAACTAATTGGAAGCTTATCGAAGAGTATCATTTTGGTGGATATGGCAAAATAAATCAAGAAGGGATTGAGTTTATCAATAGATTTAACAAAGAGCAACATATCTTATTAGATCCAGTCTATACAGGTAAGATGATTTATGGGATTTTTGACCTAATACAAAAAGGGGTTTTTAAGAAAAATACTCGTATTTTAGCCATTCATACTGGAGGTTTGCAAGGAATCGCCGGAATGAACGAAAGATTAAAGAAAAAGAAGTTACCCCTTATTACAATTGGATATTAAAAAATGAAGAAATTTATTTTATTACTAGGTGTTACTACGTTTATGATTTCTTGTGGAGGAAGTAAAAAAGTAACATCTTCTCGTACTCCAAAACCTATACCAAAGCGAACTACAGTTACTCATGTAGAGCGAAGTACTAAAGAGATAATAGTTGAACCAAAGAATAAGAAGGAAGAAGAGACAAAAAAACCACTTCCTGTATTATCATATAAAGATAGAGTACAACGTTATATTTTTGAGTTTTCGGGTATTGCAAAAAGCGAAATGAAAACATACGGCATCCCGGCAAGTATTACTTTGGCACAGGGGATTTTGGAATCGGGAGCAGGGTATGGAGAGTTGACTCAAAAAGCAAAAAATCATTTTGGAATCAAGTGCCATGATTGGGAAGGGGATCGTGTTTATCATGATGATGATCTTTCTCAGGAGTGTTTTAGAAAATATAATCTGGCTAGCGAATCCTTTAGAGATCACTCTCTCTTTTTAAAAGATAGAAAGCGATACTCAAGATTGTTTACATTTAGCAAAAGGGATTATAAATCATGGGCAAGAGGTTTACGTGAGGCTGGATATGCTACTGATAAGAAGTACCCCCAAAAACTAATCTCTATTATAGAACGATACCAGTTGTACAAGTATGATAATGAGGTTCTTGGTCGAGGGTCTAGAGAAAGAAGTACACAAAACAAAGCGGTAGCCGTAATAATTTCTACTCCAGATAAAAAGGGAGGGCATTTGGTAAAAAAGGGAGATACATTATACTCTATTTCTAGAAGATATAAAATCTCTGTAGAAGAACTGAAGACATTTAATAATCTATCAAATAATAACATCATGATCGGACAAGTTCTTAAAATAACCGCTGCCGATACTGAAGAAGAAGATTTCAATTAAGGATGATTTATAAAAGAAGTAGCGCACTGTTTGCAGAGGCGCAAAAAGTAATTCCAGGAGGTGTTAATTCGCCAGTACGAGCATTCAAAGCCGTTGGAGGAGACCCTATATTTGTAAAAGAAGCAAAAGGAGCATACCTCTATGATGAGGATGGTAACCGTTTAATAGACTATATAAATTCCTGGGGACCGATGATATTAGGCCATGCACACCAACCAGTGGTAGATGCGGTTATAGAAAAAGCAAAAAAAGGAACTAGCTTTGGTATGCCTACCGAGATTGAAACCCAGATTGCAGAATTAGCGGTTGCAATGGTTCCTAATATAGATAAGATAAGGTTTGTAAACTCAGGAACAGAAGCTTGTATGAGTGCTGTACGACTGGCTCGTGGGTTTACAGGTAAAGATAAGATTATCAAATTTGCGGGATGTTATCATGGTCATAGCGATTCTTTTTTGATTCAGGCTGGGAGTGGAGCCATTACATTTGGTAGTCCGAATAGCCCGGGTGTCACTAAGGGAACAGCGCAAGATACATTATTAACAAGATATAATGACCTAAAACATGTAGAGAGTATAATTGAATCTAATAAAGAAGAGATTGCCTGTATTATCATAGAACCTATTGCAGGAAATATGGGATGTATCCCCCCGGTCAAAGGTTTTCTAGAAGGGCTTAGATCATTATGTGACGCTCATAATATCCTCTTAATATTTGATGAGGTAATGACTGGTTTTAGGTTAGCAAAGGGAGGAGCGCAAGAACTTACAGGAGTACATGCAGATATTGTTACTTTTGGTAAAGTTATTGGCGGTGGATTGCCCGTAGGAGCATTTGCAGCACGTTCGGAAATTATGAATCATCTAGCCCCATTAGGACCGGTATATCAAGCAGGAACACTAAGCGGTAATCCTCTGGCTATGGCAGCGGGATTAGCAATGCTAACTGAATTAAACACTGATGCGAAAATTTTTAAAAGCCTGAATGATAAAACTCAGTATTTACATGAAGGTATCGCAAAGGCACTGCAAAATCAAAATATTACCCATACCATCAATAGAATTGGTTCTATGATATCGGTTCATTTTGCAGAAGATGCTGTTGTAGATTTTGACTCCGCTGCAAAAGGTAATAATGATACATTTAAGAAGTTCTTTCATGGCATGTTAGACAATGGTGTTTATATCGCTCCAAGTGCTTTTGAGACTTGGTTTATTACTGATGCACTTACCTATGATGATTTGGATGCGACAATTGAAGCTGTTCAAAAAGTAGCTAAAGAACTTTAATCTTCTTGACTGTCAGTTTTTTTAAGATAAGTTCAAGTTTGTTAGTGAAGGTTGATACTCTTTAAACGATATAATAATCACTTTGGATTAAGCTTGATTCAAAGTGATTATACATTAGAAGATTTGTTTATAAAGCAAGCCAAGCTCCAAGTTCCAAAATATCACCATTAGGAAATTTAACTTCATATATCTCTGGCTTGGTTTCATTTTTTTGGATATAAGGATATTTTTTCAAATATTCAGCCCCTCCATAATCGGTATAATCCTCCCTTATGGGTAGAATAGCAATGTTGTCTAATGTCTTTTGTGTGTTTGCATATCTTACTTCCCACTTACATTGTTTAGAATTGATAGCGTCCTCCGTGGCAAGAAAAATAAACTTTTTGTTTTCTTTTATTTTCTCTTCGACCTCTTGTCTTACTTCTTTGGTGTTCGAGTCATCTGTACCTTCTATATTATTCTCATCCAGTAGATAATCTGCATAAATAAGTACACCAAATCCTTTTAAAAAATTAATGGCACTATCAAGTTCTTCGAGTTCATCATACTTATGAGAAAGAAATAGAGAAACTTTAAGAAATTTTGTCTCCTCTTTAAAGAGGTGTAAACTCTCGGTAATAGGTTTACTATATATCCTAGCAGCGTTTCTAAACTGTAATAACCCGTATTTAGGTAGTATATTCATCTGTTTATAGCATGAGTTTATACTACTACCTAACGTACAAAATGTAGATTTTGTTGTTGTTAACTCTGTTAAAACAGTAGTTTTTTAATGTTAAACATCTTTTTGATTGAGATATAAAAACTGAAGGATTAATGAGAGTTATAAATGAAAAAGCACAAACCTTTATGATTTGTGCTTACCCACGATTTTTTAGACATTATATTGTCTTACCCTTTGTCTCTCTATGGTAATTGATTCACAGGATTCCATATACCTGTTTGTACTGTTTCTTTAAGGTATTGGGTGAAATCTGTGGCTTTTCTTCCTAGAACCTTTTCTACGTCATTAGTTAAGTTAGAATTCCTACCATCCAAAACTTCTGTAAAAAGATAATTGATAAGCCATATATAATCTTCAGGGACTTGATGCTCTCTAAGCATTTTTGTGTAGTCATCTATTGTCAATGCCTCGAATGTGATTTCTCTACCAGTAACTTTTGAAATTTCAGCAATAATTTGTTTAAATGTTAGTAAACGAGGACCAGTCAATTCATAAATTTGCCCATTGTGCTTATCATGTAAAAGAGATTCTACAACAACATCTGCAATATCATTTACATCTATAAAAGGCTCTGGTGTTTCTCCTCTTGGCAAAGCAATATGACCTGCTAAAATTGGATCCAGAAAAAAGCTCTCACTAAAATTTTGATTAAACCAACTAGCCCTGACAATCGTCCAGTCAACCCCAGCATTCATTACGATTTGTTCTGATACTTCTGCCTCTTTTTCGCCTCTACCAGAGAGTAAAACCATTTTTTTTACTCCCATGTCAACAGCCAGAGTGGTAAATTTCTTAATTGTTTCGGCAGCACTTGGTATGGCTAGATCAGGCTGAAACGTGATATAGATGCTATGAATGTCATCTAGTGCATCTGACCAGGTTTCTGGATTTTCCCAATCAAATGCGGGGGTCTCATTTCTTGATCCAATACGAATTTCTTTATTAAGCTCTATAAGTTTTTCGGCGACTCTACGACCAGTTTTTCCTTTTCCTCCAAGGACTAAAATCTTTTTTTCTTTCATAATTATTTTTTTGAATTAAATTATAGGATGGGGTACTATTTTAAGTTTTCTATACGTTTACTATATGTTGTTATCTTTAAACAAGCAGGCAAGAATCAGTAACAAAAAAGAAGTAAGTGAAGCAATAGTTCTGATCAGGTGTAAACTATTCCATTTAGCTTCAAATTTGTCTCTTAGGTTTTTAGCGTTGTTTAAATCGAAATCTTCCAAATTGGTTTTATCCAGCATTTCATTAAGAGGGATATTTCCTGATATAGTGATCAAAAAAACACCAATAAAATAAATTGCGATTACTGCTATTAAAATCCATAAAACAATAGGTCGATCTCTGTAAAAAAAAGCAGCGATAAATGATAAGACTAATGGACCTGCAAAAATAATATAGAACAAAGGGTTTAAAATAGTTCTATTCATTTCTTGAAAAGCTCTTAAATAGTTTGTGTCGTTTAACCTTCCTATGCCAGTAGTCACTGCGTTAGCCCATGTAAAAAAGACTCCTGCCAGAAGCCCCGTTAACAGTGTTGCTACACATAAAATAATTGTTTGAATATGACTATTAAAAGAAACCATAGTTTGTATTACTTGTTTACGAATACAAAATTGGAGTTTCTTGCTTTAGTATATTTGTTTGAGAAGGATTGAAATTTGCTCGAAACGGATTACTTTTTTATCTCACTGGGTCGAAAACCGAATTTTTTGAGAAAAGCACTAGAAAACGAACTTAAGCTTTCGTACCCAACTGCCCAAGCCGCTTCTCGTATACTTGTATCACCTGTGTTTAGTAATTCATAAGCTTTATTTAATCGCTCATTTTGTAAGTATTTATAGACAGGTACACCAAATAATTCTTTAAAGTTTTTTTTGAGCTTATAATTATTAAGTCCGATTAACTTTGAAAGCTCATGAAGAGAAGGAGGAGTATCGATACTTTGCGAGAGTATTTCTTTGGCATGATATAGTTTTTCACGGTCTTCTTTTTTAATAGCGTTGGCGTTATTGTCAGTATTTGAAGAAATTAATGCAAAGAAGTGGGATAGTAACTCGGTTATCTGACTTCTTAAAAACATCATTCGAGGAGTCCCTTTGTAGGTAGTATTAAAAATTTTATCAACTGCATTTTGCATATCGTGCGCCATATAAAAATTTGGACCTTCAACAAAATCTTCTGTTGGATGAATAAGCTTATTTAAGTATTTGGTAAATATCTCGCTTTCTTGTTCGGGTAGTTTGTCTAAGTTCTTAACTGTCGAAAATATACAAATACACTGTAATGGTTTATCATGAGATATGCTATGTTCGAACTCTACTTGATCATTGGCAAAAAAAGACATTGCAAAACCTTTTGTGTGATGGAAAGTTCTCTTTTTGTTCCCATGACCGATGCTTAATTTTACATCTCCAGAACCATAAAAAGAAAATCCAATAACAGGATCACCAAAGTCACATTTTTCAACAATAGTTTTTTCTGCCGTGGACTCCTCAATTAAGACTACAAAATTGTTTATTTCTATAATGTCTCTGGTCATTTAAGTATTTTGAATTATTTTTTTAATAAAAAAGTATAGCGGATAAAAGTCGATGTCTTTTATCCGCTACTAAGATAATTAAATGAATTAGTTTATGATTGTGAATTTAAACTGCCAGACGTTTTACGTTATAGAAAGTCGAATCAATTTTTTTCTAGATTGAATGTGTCCTTTATGTTTTTGCTAGATAACAAGCTTTTAATAGAAGCTAGCTTATCGGGGCTTTCTAAAAATGGATGTTCTTGAAACAATTGCTGATAATTAGAAAGAATATCGGTTGAAAAGGATTCAATTTTTTTATCAATCACTTTATTGATATTGGCAATTATATCTTTCTGAAAATACAGGTTTACAGGATCGACAAACCCCATTTTTATAAATCCAGCTGTCTTTCTGGCACATCTACAAGGATTCTTTTTGTTGAGTAACCCGCATTTGTGATCCATAAAATTGTATAATTGTTTTTTTGCTCTATGCAATTTTACTCTAAAATTTTCCTTAGAAATTTCCATAACGTCACTTCCTACAGTATCCGTAAACTCAAACAATTCTCCTATGATGTAAATCAACCGCTGTTCACGATCGAGACATAGTAACATCCCTTTCATACAACTGATTTTTGCTTCTTTTACAAGTAGCTTATCTTCTACCTCATAAGAATAATCAGAAAGAGATTCATTGGGTAATTGATCGAGTCCTTGCCCAAATTGATCAAAACTAGTAGTACTAGTTTCATATTTTCCTCTTTTCATATTGAGAAAATGATTTTTCACAATTCGGTATACCCAGGTTTTAAAACTACTTTTTTGATTAAAAGTATCTAGTTTGGTAACAATTTTAATTAAAACCTCCTGTGTTAAATCGGCTGCTTCATTTCTATCTCCAACAAAAGTTAAAGCAACATTAAATATCCAATCTTGATGCTTCTTAATTAGAGATTCTAAGGCTGATTTATTCCCTGCCAGAGATAATTCAATAAGGGTAATGTCAGATGTCTCTTCATTCATAAGTACAAACTTAGTTCATTAAAAAATTTCCATGTGGATTATCAAATATAATAAGCCATTCTCCATTATCTTGTTTTCTTAGCATGGCAACCGACAAACCACTTTGTTTGATTTCTGTCCCATCGGGAGCCATTCCTGTCATTGTCCAAGGGGCAAAATGAGTAGCTATACGATCGTTTACAAAAACCTCATGACCACTATAGCTAAACCTTGGGTTTATCGCAAATGCTTGTTGAAACATTTCTTTTAAAACCGTACTGTCTGTTATAGGTGTTTTGGGCTCAAATATCACTTGTGCATTAGGTTCATAGCTAGCCATTACCTCTGCTATATCTTTGTTATGAAAAGCATTAGTCATTTTTTGAATAGCTTTTAATACATTTTGTTGTTCTGGAGTCATTTGTTCGTTTTTCATTACTTTTTGTGTTTGGGCAGTACTACTTGTTATGATACTTAATATTATAATAAGTAGCACATACGATTGTCTTTTTAATATCATAATATTGGATTTATGATTTAGACACATCTACAATACGACCGTTACAGTAATATTGTTTTTTTTTTGAAAAACAGAACTTGCTAAGGTAATGTAATAACCTTTTTTTGCGATAAATGTAAGTGTATTATTAGGACAAACAGTCTTGTTGAATATTTTTTGGAAACTTCTTAATAGTATAAAATATCAAAAAGTCCCGGAGAGGTATGATTATTTAGTATAATCCTTGATTCCTTATGCGGATTAATTATCGTTGAGTATTGCAACCATCTTTTTAATACTCTCTGTATCTACAATAATTTTTTTAAACTCATTTGTAGTGTTATTTCCTCCCATATTTATATTCGTGTTGTAATACTTCATTTTACTTTTTTCGAATGTTTTTGCAGAACTATGAAATTCTGTAGCTTTAGTCTTTTGGATTAGTTCTTTTAAATTTTTTTCGGTTACACCACTACCAGGCATAATTATAATTTTACCATCCGCTTGCTGAACCAATTCTGAGATTAAATCAGTACCCTCTAGAGCAGTTTTTTTTGCACCAGAGGTTAAAACTCTTGTAACACCTATTTCTTTTAATTGTTTTAGTGCGGATAAAGGGTTTTTGCACATATCAATAGCTCTGTGAAATGTTACTTCCATAGGTTTTGCTATATCAACAATAGTTTTGGTTCTTTGGATATCGACTTCTCCATTTGCTTTTAAAAAACCAATCACAATGCCATTAGCATTTAGTTTTTTAATTTCTAAAACATCTTTTTTTATGATTTCGTACTCAGTTTTTGTATATAAAAAATCACCTCCTCGAGGTCTTACAATTACATTTACGGGAATCATTAGTTTTTCTATAGAATGTTGTATGGTAGCATAAGATGGAGTTGTTCCTCCTTCGAGGTAATTGTCACATAATTCAACTCGATCTGCTCCATATTTTTCGGCGTGTATGGCAGATTCTGTAGAGTAACAGCATATTTCTAACTTTTTTTTCATCAATTAGGTCTTGAGAGAACTAAGATATAAGTATTATTTTTTTATGCCGCCTAGTTCTTCTGAAACATATCCCATCTGTCCAAAAGTACTATTTCAATTTTATTGATTTCTTCTTCTGTCAAGACTTTTTCAAAATGTTTTACACGAGATACAATATAGTTGATATAGTATTTTTTTGATCCATCTTTTAACCTAAATTCTACAGCATCCCATTCCTGAAATTCTTTTAAGATGTTATCAATGAACATTTTTTTATTTCCTTCTTTTTCGAGGTAGTTTTCTAGCCCTTCGGCAATAAAGTCATTAAACTGCTGCCTGCCGCTCTGTCCACAGCAACTTATATTTCTGGCGATAGCTAATCGACAGGTATCCTCACTCCATTGATATTTATCAATTACGGCTCTAATGTGCCACATTTGCTCAACTTCATGATCCAAATCGTTTGTTCTTAAAAAATCAATATAACTAGAGATCCATTTTTTATCTTGATTTACGAGTGCTAATATGGCATAAGTCCCAGCGGGAGAACCTTCATCGTATTCATGGGATATGTATATTCGCGTTCCTTCTTCTCCATCGTCAGTAACTTTACAATAGCCCAGGATAAGTTCTGAAAGTGATTCGTGAGTAGCCGCTTCTTTAAAGAATGATTCTTCATCAAGATTATGAATAGTATTATTGTTGTTTTTAAATTGGATTTGAAATTTGATATGCTCCAATCGGTTATCATGATGATGTATCACATCAGTTTGTTGATCTGGGTATTGAGTCTTTACCTCTTTTACTAATGTAATCATTACAGTAAGAATCTCTTTTAGGTCTGTTACTGTTAATTGATTGCTATTAGGATCTTTAGTTAGTATTTTTTCCTGCTTTACTTCTTTTCCATTATCGTCATCATCAATATAACCATAGGCGTCTATCATTATTTTTATTGTATTCATAGCAATATGAGTATAGCTTGGTTTTAAAATATGTTTTAAGCTGGTTTGTCTATAATTTTAACAAAATCAAAATCGTCGATATGATTAAAAATTACTTTTTTAACATGTTCAAACTTCTTTTCATTACCCTGTATGGTATCTTTTATAGAAGCTATTATTTTTTTATCACCTAATTCTATTTGTTCTGGCCAATTGGGATAGAAGGATGTTAGTTTAATTTTAAAATAATCGGAAACTATCTCGTCCAAGATGTCTGTTATATATCCAAAACCTTCATTATCTATTGCTGTTTGGAGGGCATGATCCAATTTACGTTCAGGAAATACTTTATATGAGTAAATGTTAAGGTAAGGGATACCCCCTTCATCCGAGATATCAGAGAAACTAGTATCTATCTCAATAAACATAATGTCTGGTCGTTGTGCATGCAATGCATGTTTGAGTATAGTGTTGCTTATTTCGAATTTAACATTATGATTCATTTAGTGATTGGTTTTTTGTTATCCATTATCCACGTATCCTCTCTTTTTTTTACAATGCATACACTCAAAGGCATAAAAAGTACTTTCGGCGTATTCAGATTTATTAGGACCAAATTGGTTATCATAGAAGTCATCTCCATTCCAATTATCACAGATGTTATCAAAAAAAGCACTAGGGTCATTATTAGGAGAATTATTTACAAAATCCTTATGTTCCCAAGTACCAATAAAAGTCATGAAATCATTGCAATGAACCAACCAGATAGCTCCTTGCCATGCATTAAAAGGAGGGGTGTGCTGTAGCTCTTGTATTTTGGATTTTTCTATACTAAGCAATTGCTTTTCTTTTGGCAAAAGATCAGTATCATAATCATGAGAATCTTTTAGGTAATTGTATTTTTCAGAATCAAGGAGTATTCCGTCTTTTGTTAAATAACCACCTTCAGCTTGTTGCTCAAAAGAATATTTTTTTTCATAAAAACATTGTAGGCATACGATTTCTGCTTTGTTAGCGTCTCTACTTATAATGGTTAATGAGTCATCTAATTGAATTGAAGGAGATTTTGTATGCCTGCAAAAAGAACAGGCTTTATTATTTTGGTTACTTTCAAAAGGAGTTTCTTCAATTGAAGCTTTGAAATATTTTTGATTTATGTAATCCATATTTTATACTAAAGTAAATATTTTGGTTCTTTCTTCGTCATGAAATGAAGCAAAACCAATATGGCAAGGTGACTTTAAAGGTAAGTTTTTAAAGACTTTCTGTTGCGTAATGGCTTCAATAATATCTTCGATTAAATAATAGAATATGAGAATGATTTCCTGATAATCATCACCTATTTTTTGCCAGCTTTCTTCACCTGTGGTGTTAAAGTGTAAGCTAAAGAAATTATCATTGTCTATTGCAGAATTGTTCATGATACATCCATCATCAAAAGCAGTATCAAAATCATTATTCGGCATAAAATCAACTTCAATGTCGCTACCATATTCATTCCAACAAATATCAATTACCCCAATGGTATCAATGCCGTTAGTATGGAGTCTCTCAATATTAATGTTTTTAAAAAAGGTACTTAATGATGTAAAGCATTTTTGTGCTTCTTGCTCCCAATCGACATTTTCTAAAATAGATTTATTGTTTTTGTTTTCGAGGCGATCGAATACCACATTTTTTAGGTTATCATAAAATTTTGAAGAGAGTAATTTTTTCATTTCGTTGATTGTTTGTTTTTATACATGTTTTTTGAATTGATGTATTCGTTAAACATAAGAATAATACAAATTGAGTGCATAAAATTTTGAGACTGTGTTTTATGTATTTTGAACTATTGCAGTGATATTATTAAGGTTTCCGTTTTCTAAGTCTTCTTTATCCAGGCAAAGATAGAGATGAGCTCCATTAGCATTAAATCCGTATCCCTCGTGACCTTTCATTTCAAAAGAAATCAGATTAACGTAGTTCTCTCTTAGGTCATTAGTATTATGATGTTTTTCTGCCCACTTTTCGGCGATAGCATCCTGAACAGAAAATGGAACACCCAGAAGCATATTACAGCTTAAAACTCTGTATAATTCGTTTTTTGGTGTTGGTGATATTAAACTTGTTTTTGTAGTTTTTTTTGTTCGCATTTGGAAATGGATTGCTTCACTTAGTATCTCTCCTGCAACTTCATCAATTCCATCGGCATCATCTTCAGAAATAAGACCTTGATCGGATAAAGTATAGTTAAAAGGATAAAAAGGAAGTTGGAAACAACTTTTGAAATTTATGGTTTTGGAAGATAACCTTTGCTCATCCGGAATGTTGTTTGGGATATCAGAAAGTATAAGGTTTTCGGTATCAGTAAAAAAATAGGTTTTAAATGCATCAGGAGCATCATATTCCCACATGATATCATCTGTTACTGAAGCGAAGCATAAAAGAATTCCTTTGTCAGGAAATTTGTTTTCTATATCAAAGGGTTTTATTTCTGCAAAATTAAGTTGAAAGAAGAAAGCAAGTGGAGCTTTTTGTCCCAAGGTTTGTATCGGCCAATCAAAATCAACAGGTGTGGCAGGTTTACCTCCAAATCTAGAGCTTAATAGACTAGGAGCGGATTCATTTTTATCAACAGTGAAAATGATATTTGGGATAATTGATTTAATAACACCATCAATTTTATCCCATTCATATTCTTTTATTTCTTCGATTAGAAATTCCTTTAATTTGTTCATACTGTTACCGATAAATAATGTTGTTAGACGTTTTTCAAATATAAATACTAGGTATTTTTCTTACTCCCCTGTTTTCAGTGAAATAATACTAAGGCGTAGTGCCGTTGGTAATTAGGTTTGGTGTTGTAAATCAAATAGATATGAGTTGGGTTTTGTATTATAGAAAGAAATGTTATGAAATATTTTTTTTGAATTCTTATTCAGAAATTACTGATGTAATTAAAAATAAATAAGGTAAACATGCTTGTTATTAGGACTTTACTAAGGTGAAAAAGTAAGGTGTAAAACTAGTTACTTTATTAGATTTTGTAAAGGATCAAAACAATGAATCACTCTTATAAAAAGGATTTAAAACTTCCTTTCGTTAATGATGCTCCCGTAACACGATTGTCAGATTATTTGATTAATGGGCAACATCTTGATCATGAAACCATGTTTGGTGTAGCCAATGCAAAAGTAATATTTGCAAATTATGAAGTAATCAAATCTGATTTTCCAAATCAATGGGATAGAATTACAAAAGGTGTTGATTGTGAAGAAGCAGCTATTGATAAATGGTTAGTAGAGAATACCGCATTTATATCCAATAAACAGGCACATTCTTCTTGTACCAATAATTCTATAAGTTTGACAGGTGTTAGATGTCGGGCATGGCGACCATCTCAATGTAATCGTTCTGCAATCCTTGGGCAACCAGAAATGTATGAAGAAGATTCACGTTTTCTTTTTGATGTTAAGGGAAATGGAGTATCTCTTAACGAAGATCCAAAGTTTGCCAATACTGATGGATTCATGACGTTGTCAGAAGCGATACATGAGGTTATTATTGAACATCTGATATTTGCATCAATGGTACATGCTACTGTAGATATTCGTCCTATGCCAGCATATGGGGTTGTCGACTTAGGTTTTAGTGTATGGAGTGAAGATGATCATAAACCCGAAAGAGCCGTTTTATTGTTAAGAAGAGCAACAATCAAACACCAAAATCAACGAGAGCCCTTTGAACAAGAGAAAGAATCGGCATTAGTTTTTCTAAAAACAGAGTTGCTGTTTCGAAAGTATGGATTAAGTAGTAGTAATTGTGCTTCTGTTGGTTTTAATGTTTTATATGATGGTATACGTTTGATTGTTGATCGAGATGGACAAAGAATTAAACTAGGCAATACGTTAGAGCATCAACTTATGCACGATCTTCACATTAAAAAAGGAAATACAATCATTATTGATGGTATTAATATTCAAACCACGAACAAAATGGAGAGTAACCCAACTTCAATAAGAATAATGGATTTTGAAGGATATAAAATTTGCTCTCGATTTAGAAATGATTTGTACGCATCGGTGGATACAGATTATCAAAATCTAAAAGGAATCTTTCTTTCTAGAAAAGATAAAAAATATATTCAGCCGGATCCATTGTTAAGCTTTGCACAGATAACAGCAGACCCTAGTTTTGTACTATTGAACCAATTGGTAGAAAATTATGAAAAAAACCATATTGACGCAATTGAACTTGCAAAATTATTACAAGAGGTAATAACTTCGGCAACAGTAAGGCTTAACAAAAATAAGGCGATATATTAGATTCTGATAAGTAAATAGATTAGCTATAGATTAAAAAACTATTGTTTTTCTATTTTTGATTTGATGGTGTCTAAATTAGAGTATAACTCATTCATCATCCATTGTCTTACATGGCATTTCTTTGCAATCTTAATTGATGTTTTACTCATTTCAAGTGCTTTTTCTAATTGACCCTGTTTTAAGTAAATTTTGGATTTTCCTTCATAAGAAGAAAATGAGAGGGGGTTATCGGTGATTCGATTAGTGTAAATTTCTAGGGCTTTGTCGTATTGTTCATTTTCAAAATGATTTAATGCCATTTGAAGGTAGAACTCATCTATAGATCCCGGAAGCTTACTTTTAATCTCTGACTCAAGGATTGCCAGGTCATCTTCTTTTTTATGGTTATAATAGTAGTATATAGCATTCCCTAAAAAATACGAAGGGATAGTAAATGAGCTAGAAAAATCATTTGATAATTGGCTATAATGATCAATGATTTGTTGCGCACTTTTAAAACTATAAAAGTCACTTCTAGTGATCTCCCAATTTTCAAAAATAGATTCCAATGATTCTTTAATGGTCATCAATCCTACAGAATTATGATTTTCATTTTCAAAATGCATAAAATTCCACCTATCTCCATTAGGAAAATACTTATCTAGGATGCCAACAAATTGTCGTACACCCATTTGCTTGGTATCTGCAAGTGAAATAAAAAGATTTGAATCTAACTTCTTTTTATCTTTAAGGATTGTATCTGCTTGGTTCATTATTTCGTAATTCCCTGGCCACAATGCTGGATCTATGGCTATGTACGAATCAAAAGCCGTTGGATTTTGTAAAAAATAATTAGCTACAAATAAGCCTCCTATCGAATGACCTATAAGAATTTTGTAATCTGAGGCTCTAAAGTTTTTATGGATATAAGGCTTAAGCTCGTTTTCAATAAATAACATAAAATTAGAGGCATTACCTTCTCTTTTAGGAATATAATCCGGAGTACAGTTCTTTCTGTATTTTGTTTTTCCTTTATCAGAAATACCTACAACGATCATTTCAGGTATTTTACCACTTACACTAGACAATAGTTCGATAAGACCTGTGTCATAATGAAAATTATAATCTCCATCCATTACATAAACAACAGGGAAATTTCCTTTAGTATTAAAAAAATAACTAGGTGGTAAATAAACTTGAAATTCTCGTTCCTCCTGTAAAATTGTTGAGGTAATACTTTTTCTTTCTCCTATTTGAAATTTTATATCGTTTTCCTGACTATATGCTAGGTTAGCAAAATTTAAAAACAAGAAAAAGGGAAGTACGATATTGTTCATTTTAAAACTCATATTTTAGGTGGATTTACCATAATGATTTAGAGATACGAAAATAACGTTATTTCTCTAATAGCATATAGTATTGCTCTTTTTTTGTTAGAGATTATTAACCTTTATCATAAGACCTATTCCGTTATTGTGACCGGGACTTTGAAGAAACGAAATAGCATGAAATATTTTTTTTAAAATCTTATTCAGAAATTTGATATAATCAAAATAGATATTCAATTGGGTCATGTTATTTGTTTTTTGAGTATCAACAAAAATAGAAATCACTATATGATAAAGTTATGATACAGATTACTTTTATTGGAAAGATGATGAAGCTATTAAAGTTGTATACGCCAATATTATCAAAAGACAATGATGTTAGTTATTAAGAAATCCTAATAAACTTAGACCGCTATATCGTTTGGCGGCAGGCTATGCTAAATGTGAGCGGGACAGTAATGAAATATTAATCTAAACTTAACTGAATTATGACTTGGTTTGAAATTGAATTTGATGATACAACTGGCAATCCAGAAACATCGATTACCTATGATTTTATTATTGATGAATTAGAAGATGATGAAGAAAATGATAACGAAAAGACACCATCAAAAAAAGATTAGAAAGAATTTATGACTATAAAGATAACAAAGTACAATGTGTTTTAATTCATAGCAAAATCTAAAGCTTAGTTTAATGTGCTTTGGCCTAGTGGTTAGGCGGACGAAAGCCTACATTACTTCTCCTGGTAGTGTAGGTTTTTTAATTTAAGGAACCATAGTTACAAAATTCAAAAATGGTATTGGTACAATGTTTCTTTACTTATAGTTTTTAGATAATTCGTTCAAAACTTTTATTGCTTTGTTTGCATCTTTACAGTCTACAAAGATGTGATCATGATAATACCCGGCGATAACATTACAACTAATATTATGTTGGGCTAGTGTTGTAGAGAATAAGGCGGTTAATCCAACTGCTTCTAAAGAGGAGTGGATCATTAGTGTAATCCATGATGAGATATAGTCATAGGTTAGTCCTAATTCATCAGCTTTTTCTTTTTTGATAACAATAGTAGTTCCTTCTTTTTCCTTGAATTCGCAGATGGTATCATTCCTATCAATTTTGCTTATATCTTTTAGCGTAGCAAATACATATTCTCCAGAGTTTAATACTGGGGTCATATCTTTTATAAGTGTTGATATATTAGTTTCTCCAGTCATTTTTTTGTTTTTTATAAGTAATCAATGAGATCAATGATACGATTGTCCATGCTCCTTCCAGGATTATAAAAGGAATATAATTTAATAAAATAGAGGCTAAGCATGCCATTGCTGCTCCTACAAAGTTAAGTATTATAAAAGACAGGCTTTTATTAGAAATTTTTCCAACTACATTTAGGAAGTAGGCGAGAAGTATTTGAAAAACCCCTACAAAACCTAACCAATCGATACTATTCATGTTTACGCTTTTTGTAACAATTCAGAAGTGCAAATCTAATTTTTAAATCCAGTTGTAAACAGGTTTCTAGCACCTTTTATTCCACATTTTTGATATTTATTATAGGTTTGAGCTGCTCTTTCATCAATTTGTTTCCCGGTTTCATTACGTATCCAACCATCTATAGCGGCTTTTAGAGTATAGGCTTCAGGAGCCATTAAGTGGGTGGTCCATAAGATTGGATTAGCATTAGCGTTTTTAATTTCTGGAGAAAAGTAATCTCTACTATAACAAGCCAAAACTATGACGTCTCTTTTGATTTTTTTGACTTCTTTATAGGTAATATTTACATTAAAATCCATTAATCCATCATGACCAATATATGCTAATAGATCAGCATCTCCACCAAAATTTAACTCTTTAGAATTTTCGTTTATTGTTAACGGGTTTTGGGTGTTTGATGCCTTCAAAAAATCTTCTGTGCAAGATTTTATGTGCTCACCATCATAGGCATCGGCAAGTAAATAGATTTCTTTAGTAGCATGTTTAA
Organism: Aquimarina sediminis; assembly: GCF_002895435.1. GTDB lineage: Bacteria > Bacteroidota > Bacteroidia > Flavobacteriales > Flavobacteriaceae > Aquimarina > Aquimarina sediminis. Next base: position 62,344 of record NZ_POYJ01000017.1, on the reverse strand, counting down.
ACAATATTCTATCCAGAATATAGGTATTAGATGTTTTTAATTGTTTAATAAATATCCAATCCTTTGTTTTTATTTTAAAAAAGGACTTTACTCCGTATCCTGCTCCCCAATATAAATTATGTACTGGATCTTTACCGTTTCCAATTTTTTTGGGTACCGGAACAATTCCTTGAAACTGATTATCACATAAAGCTACAAAGACATGAATAGTTTTAGCCTGGCTGTAACTTTTTATGTAAAAAATAGAAATCAATACTATTAGAAAAATCTTTTTCATTTTTTTATCATTTTTACATTCAATCACTGTTATAGCTTATTACCCGCTGACCGTAGTTCTTTCTAATCGATTTGTTAAATTAGATATTTTATTTTTTCTTTTTACCAATTTACTTCCAGTAATTCTTATTGTCGTGATTCTTGTCAAATTTGGAAATGTCAATTTTCCATTCGATAAAGAATACATCCATATCAAATCAACATAATTTAGTACAATATTCAATCTCTCAACAATTGAAGTGTTATGTACTGTAAATCTCAGTGTTTCAGCACTTGTTTGACTCATAAAGTATGAGCTACCTCTAATTGTTGTAGTGATATTTGATGTTTTATGTGTTGTTCTCGACAGTTTTTTACTATAACGCAATTGGTTTATGATTGCAAAAAATATACTACTATTTGAGGGACCAAAGTACTTCATCTTTTACTTCCCCATCTGCAGCAGCAATTATTTTATTTATGCCTTGTGATAATTTTACGTTTTTAAAAATATAATGAACATCCGTTTTTCCTTGGATAAAGTCCTTATGTTTTACTCCGTTTACAGTTAAAATTGGTACAGAGGTATTGCAATATACATGAATATCCGTAAGGTTTTTAGTTCTCTCTGTTACTCTTCTGTCTGATATATATACCATAGGTTTTGGATTCCAATTGGCTTTGTACCAATAGAAAGAGTCTTTTTTGTCTTTCCTGTCAAAGCTTACAAGCCCTTTGTGATTTCTTGCAGGAACATTACCTCTGACCCAAAGCGGTAATCCAAAATCAAACATATTCCAAACATATGATGCAACTAAGTAGTCTTGACTGGAAATGTCTCCCCATTGTGTTTCATGAAACCTTGTTGCATAAGATTCTGGAAAAAATTGACCAGCTGGGTCTACATATTCAGGAATCGTTTCAACTTGGTGATCCATATTTGCCCCCGCTCCATATTCAGACAAAATAACTGCATATTCAGGATATTTTTTTTTATAATCAGTTATCCAATTTTTCATGTCTCCCATATGACCACCATACCAACCTAAATATCGATTAAAACCTTGTATGTCGGCAGTTTTATTGATTGGGCGTTCCATGCCCCCATTATCAACAGCGATAGTTGGTCGGTCGGGATTCAATTGTTTTGCAATTTCATTAAGATCTCTTGTTAAAACCGTCCCATAGTCGGCTCCTCTGGTAAATAGTTTTCGAGAATTCGAATATATTTCATTATGAAGCCCCCAAGCATATATAGATGGGTGGTTAAAATTTTGCTTTATCAATTCTTCCATTTGTAATTTGGAATTATCACCTTCTTCTCCTGTAGTTTTGTTTATAAAAGGGATCTCCACGGATATTACAAATCCCAAACTATCACATTTACTATAAAAATATTCTGATTGCTGATAGTGGGCTAGCCTTATTGTGGTAACTCCCATTTCTCCCATAATCTCTAAATCTTTATCATGCTGCCAATTGTTGAGTGCATTTCCATAGCCAAGCCAATCTTGATGCCTACATACTCCATACATGTTATACTTTTCATCATTCAGATAAAAACCGCCAGGTTTTATTTCAAATTTTCTAACCCCTAAAGGTTGAATTACTTGATCTATAATATCTGAATTTTTATCTTTTAACGAAACGACCACTTTGTACAAGTAAGGGTCTTTTTTTCCATGCCATAAATGCGGGTTGGATAATTCGAGTTGTTGCGAAAAAGTTCTCCTCCCTTGCGGTGTCATCTTGATTTTAAGATGATCTTGTGCAACTTTCTTCCCTTCAATATTGTAAATAGCACTCTCCAATATTATATTAGAAAATTTACCTCCGATACTCTCAATCTTTGTCGTGATTTTTATATCAGCCCTTTCCTTTGAAACATTTCTTTGCGTAATATATATTCCCGAAGAGGCATAGTCACTTGCGGTGATGTTAGTTTTATTCGTAACGATAAGTGATGCGGGTCTGTAGATTCCTCCATAAATACCAAAAAGAAAGTGGTCTGTAGGAATAATTTTTTTGGATGCAATATTATTTACTCTGACTACAATTTTATTTTCAGTTCCAAATTTCAAGTCATAAGACAGGTCAAAGACAAAAGCAGCAAAGGAACCTTCATGTTTTCCCAAAAATCTATCATTAATATACAATTCTGCTACCTGCCCAACTCCTTCAAAACGTATAAATATTCTTTTGTTCTCCCATTCTTGAGGCACATTGAATGTGTTCTTGTATAGAGCATAACCTTCATAAAAATCTTTACTTAGTTGCATGTCCTTATCGTTCCATGTATGAGGTAGGGAGACATCATCCCAAGAAGTTACACTAGCATCCATTTCTCCGTTCGAAATTTTAGCAAATTTCCAACCATTGTTGATTGGCTCAACTATTCTTCCTTGATCTTGACCAAAGGTAACTACTAAGTTAAATAGGGCAATAATTATGAGCAAAAGTGTTTTAATGTGCTTTTCCATTATTTTATTTTAATTGTGGAGAACGTAGATCTATATTAACTATAGTTTTTAGTATTTTCAGATTCCGTTATTATTTTATAATTTGAAAATAGCAAACTTATTCAAAGAGCAGATTGTAACCCGACCTGTTTTTTCTGATTTCCCTGTAATCTTCAATTGATCCAGATAATATAGTTGGGCTTATTAATTTTTTGTAGTTGTGATATGGTGCTATGAGACATGTCATTTACAATCCAGAATATTCAGATGTACCACCGTAAAGTAATATTTACTTTGATTACAATTCCTTAACAATAACAGCTTGTAATACTGATGATTAATAAGTCTCAATAGTTTATACTATATATTCTTGATACGATAATCTATATTTTGAATTTACTACAATACAACTCTCTTTTCGTAATGTTACTTAAAGTCAAAAGGTTTTACTGGGTTGTACACTGCCCCTGCATAGTAAATATCGACCATCGGTACAAAAAGAGCTTTCCCCGTACTAGTGAGATGCTTCCTCGCACTATTACTATTGACCATCGGCATATAGGGCAGTCGTCCCCGCAGAGGTAAAGTACGTCAGCGCATCAGGAAAAGACTTCAGCGGAGCGCTGAAACCTCAACCCTGCGCGCGGGTCAGTAATACTAACAGATTGATATAAAATGCTCTTGTTTACATAAGCAAGAAAAGGTGATTTTCTTATTGAGTGAACCCAAAGCATAAATGGCATTACTGTTTTCTTCCCACAAATCTAATTACAGCACCTTTTCCTATATGATATTTGCCTTCATTTAAGAGAATTTCTTCTTCCTCTAAATGTAGTACTTCATAATTTTTAAAATCTTCTGTTATTTCTTCTTTAGAATATAATTCGTTGATGTCTCTTGGTCCTCCGACTTTGGGATTGGCTTTTTTGTAAGGCAAATGACTTTTACTAAAAGCTTCGAAAATAATGATACCTCCAGGTTTAAGAAAAGTATCTAATTTCTTATGAAAGGAAGACTTGTGTTCAGCCAAAAAATGGGCATATATCATTCCGATAGCATCGAATGTTTCTTTTTCAAATTGTAATTCGTTCAAGTTTCCAACAATATAATCAAGAGTAACATTACTTTCTTTGGCAAGATGTAATGCTTTTGATTTGCCTTCTATACTGAGGTCAAAAGAGGTTACTTTCCAACCGGATTGCGCTGCAAAAACTCCATTACGCCCCTCACCATCGGCAGGCATTACTATAGATCCGGGGTTAAATTTAGGCAGCCATTCTTTAAAAAACACATTAGGATCTTTGCCATATGCAAAGCCTTGTTCTTTGTATCTGTCATCCCATTTTTGATTCATAGTTGTTGTTTATTTTACATTAATATATAATTCATTATTTAGCCATAAATGTAGTGCCAAACAATCTCAATAAGACAGGATAAAAACAGAATTAGACAGGACTTATTTAAAGTTCTGTCTAAAGACCTCTGGAGAGAACCCCGTTTGTCTTTTAAAAAACCTAATGAAATAGGAAACATCCTGATATCCCAGATGATATGCTATTTGTGTTACTTGATTTGAAGTAGCAAGAAGGTATCTTTTGGACTCTAGAATAATATAGCCATTGATAAGTTCTGAGCATGTTTTTCCTAAAGATGTTTTGGTAATTGCGTTAAGTTGATATGGCGAAAGATTCAACATATCTGCATAGTACGAAACCTGTTTATGACTAAAAATATGAGAATTTAGAAGTTCTAAAAAGTCTTCCAGGCGCTGCTGCGTATATGATACGCCATCGGATAAAGGATTTTCATGCTGTAGTCTATTAAGTTCGATAAAAAGAATGTTCAAATTAGATTTGATGACTTCTTCATACCCTTTATTTTTATCGGTATATTCCTGAAACATATATTGAAATACCGAATAAATCTTATTAAAACTATATTGATCAAATTGATAAAAGTTGGTGTTACTGGCTTTGCGCAAGTATTGATTTGATTCTTTATCTCGATAAAAATCAGTAGTAAAAGCCATTAAAAAACCTGCGCTACCTAGCTTAAGATTAAGCTGATGCACCTGACCTGGACGCATGAAGAAAATAGAATGATCATCAATGGTATATGGCGTAAAGTCTATCTGATGATCACCCTTTCCCTTTTTTAAAACCAATACATAAAAAAAACTATGCTTATGCAGTTTTTGAACCATATCTTTTCCTTCAAACAAATCTCGGAGGTTTCGTATGCTAAAGTTGTCCGCGAGCTTTAGTTTTTCTTGAGAAGCATTAATATTTCTTATGGGGATATTTTCCATTTTTAAGATGATTCCATATAAGAGTATAAATATACAAGAACCTTGTAAACAGATAAATCTTTATATCTGTTAGTTGGGTATTCTCCTCCGAATATACTTTATTCAATCTTAATATCTATTGATGTTCTGCTTTGCCATCCTGTGGCATCAATTACAGAAATCTGACAGTGATAATCTCCAGAATCGATATGGTCAGGGATAGCTATAGTTTGTTTAATTTCGAACTGTTGCGTATCTCCATTTATGGGATAGCTCTCCATAAAAATCATTGGGGTTTCTGGAGTCTTAATAGCTCCTAGTACACATTGCGATCCTTGATCGTCATGAGTATGGTGATCAAAATTATGATGTATATCTATAGCATACGAAGCAAGAGCTACATTATCTGATGTTTTTACCCTGATAGTATACTGACTTCCTTTTTTTAGTACCGTGCAGGATTTAGGAAACCCTTCATTGTAGTTTACGCTAATGGTTGGTTTTTCTGTATCTGTTTCATCATTATCACTAGAACAGCTTATAAAAGAACCCAAAAAAATGGTAATCGTTAGTATTGATGCTATTTTTTTCATTGGTATGTTTTTTATAGTTAGAATAAGAGACCATCTGAGAAATCATCTTTTTCAGATAGTCTCTTTTAGTGTTTTATTTTACTTCAAAAGGAATTGAAAGTTTCACAGCTTCACTTTCTCCACTTTCTTTTGCATAAATATTTAACCAGTATCCTCCAGCTGGAGAGCCTTTGATTAAATCAAAATTGTATTGTATGTTCGGGTTTTTGATTCCCTTATAAAGGTTCTCTGGTAGTATTACTTCGATATTGTCCCATTTACCGACTTCTACATTTTGACCCTCTCTCCATTCTTCAAACCATAATTGATATTTGATTTCTGTTACCGTATTATTCCCAGAAAGATATTCATATGAAGTAGGAAGCTTGTCCGTTCCTAATGCTACTACATTATTATCACCAATTTTCATGTTTTTAAATTTTTGAATAATGTGAAGCTCTTTGGTGATAGCACTTTTAGAACCGTCTTCATGCTCTACCGTGATTTTAAATTTATAAACCCCTTCTGCCGGAGTGATACTTGGGTCATATTTGTTTTCTTCGTCAAAATATACATGATAATGTATATGTGGATTCAGTTGCCCTTCATAACGTTCTACCGGAACCAGATGATCGGTTAACTCCCAGGCGGTTTCACCTTCTCTTACATTAGGAACATCAAAAGGTATAACATCAAAGAAAATCTTGGTAACCTTACTTGTACCAGCATAATCAAATTCTGTATGGATATCTACATTGGACTGCGGTAAGACTAATTGAGAATTACCTAGTTCTATACCTGTAAAACGCACTTGGTTTATGTTTTCATCAAAAATGATCGCATCGTCATCATTATCACATGAGATGATAAAGAGACTGAGGAAAAATAAAATAGCTACTTGAAATCTGTTTTTCATAATTGGGTTGTTTAAATTAAAACTTTTGGGTTATTGAAATTGAAATGTTTCTTCCCGGTTCGGGAACTTGTATTAGTCTATAAAAACTAGTATGATCGTATACCTTGTTGTCGAAAATGTTGTTTAGTTTACACTGTATTTTTAGTGGGTGTTTTTCTGATATAAGTGGTATTTGTGTCTGTGCTCCCAGATGCAATAAAGAATATCCATCTGTGGGTCTTTCTGGTGGTACTATATCGTTTTGTTTTGCTGTCATCCTGAGATCAGCAAATAGTTGGGTGTCCCTAAAAAAAGATTGTGATTTTATGTTATATTTTGCCGAAAAAATAGCTGACAGAGGTGGTGAAAATGGGATTGTGAAATTCTTTTTGCTACCACTTAGTTGTTTTGATTTTACATATTCTAAAGCACCAGAAACAGAAAAATTAGTATTTACTTTGTAAGTAATCATCAACTCGCTACCATACCTGAATACTTCACTTTGCGTGTACTTATACCTTTGAAGTGTTTCATAATACTCGGGAATCGGATTAAGGTAGATGTAGTTGTCAAAATAGTTGACAAAAGGGTTTATTAGGATATCAAGGTTTTTGGAACTAAAATTAATTTCTCCATCTATTTGATATGAATTTTCAGATTTGAGGTTAATACTTCCTTCTTCATACCTATACATATGGTAGTTTACTCCATCTGAAGCTAATTCGCTAGCCAAGGGGATTCTAAAACTCTTTCCTATATTTAATTTATAAGATGTCTTTTTTTGTAAATAACTAATACCTAGAGAAGCACTGTAGCTACCGAATTTTAGATTTTCATCACTAGCTCTTTGTAATCTTTGTTGCGTAACGACTCCATTACTATCGGTTACAGGAGAATCAAACCACTCATAATAGGGTTTTGTATTTACAATACCATAGTCATAACGTAGTCCTCCTTCTACATACAGATTTTTATGTATCTCATATTGATCATAGAGAAATAGACCGGCAGTAAATCTATTATATTCTGGGATCAAAAACCCCCAGCCGCCAATAGTGTTGTTTTGATATTCGAGATTAATACCAGTCTTAATTTTATGACCACTTATGGCGTAGGTTTGGTCCTGTACGTTTAAGCTATATGTGTTTTTTACAAACAAGCGTTCTTGTGAGGATTCAGGAGTAGGCATATATCCATGAGGTACGGCTTCAGAATGTTCTTCTCTATGGTTGTTTTGATATCCGGCATCGATAGTGAGGGTGTGATTTGGTAAAGTAATCTTAGAATTGTTGATTACTTTGAAGTGGTTTACCTTGTGATATGGTAAATCGATATCTCTATTGCTAGCATCATAATCTATTCGAGAGGTTCTTACCTCCAGACCATGGGCGTTGGCAAAAAAACCATTTTTAGCATATACATTACTAAAAGTAGTTTCTGTATGAAAATTATCAGATATATATCCTATCGATGAGCTAATATCATAGTTAAATCCAGCAGTATTACGCAAGTAATTCTTATGTAGGTCAAAAACATAGTTTTCGTAGTAAATCTTATCAGTTGGCACTCTATAGTCACCATAATTTTGATGTGAAAGTCGAGCTTTGTAGTACCAGTTGGTATATCGTTTTTTTATCCCAACAGAGGCTCCTATAAGGTCATTGTTACTTCGAGTAGTAAGGTGAGCTTCTCCTGTTAGTGTATTTTTTGCAGGTAATTTTCCGGGAGTGATGGCGATAACTCCGGCTATGGCATCAGAACCATAGAGTAATGAAGCAGCACCTTTAGTGATTTCGATCTGTTCTACATTGTATTGATCGATCTCTAAGCCATGATCGGTAGCCCATTGTTGTGCTTCATGCTTAATTCCATTTTCGACTACCACCACACGATTAAATCCAAGTCCTCTGATAACAGGTTTGGATTGCCCGGAGCCAATAGAAATAGCACTCACACCAGGTATTTTTTTAAGAGTTTGCATTAAGCTATTTTCTCTGTTTTCTTCGAGAAATTCTTTTTCTACTTGTAGCGTGGAGAGCGATTTTTTTTGGAGTAGCTTTTTATCGTTATCACCAGAGATAACAACTTCATCTAATAATGATTCCTTAGGCTCTAGATAAATAAAATCTGCAACGGATGTCGGAATTATTATTTCTGTTGTGTATGTTTGGTATCCTACATGTGTAATCGTTAACCTATGTTTTTGAGCCTTGATATTATCGAAGTAAAAATCTCCTTCCGAATTTGTAACTGCTTGTTGATTGCCTATTGTTACATGTGCTTCAGATACGGGTAAACTCGAGTATTTATCGATTACCTTTATCTTAATATTATACGTTTCCTGACAGAACAGTACAGAACATAACAATAGGAAGGGTATGGTGATATTCCTATACATTATAAAAACTTAAAAGAAAATGGATGTCAATTGCAAATAGGTAATACACCTGTGTAGCAACTGATACGTTTGATTTTTAGAAAATTATTAATCACGATATATGATTAATCAATAGAATAAGACAAGTTGTTTATATATACTATGATACTACTATAGAGTGTTGACTAACATAATATATAATAAGGATAAAGTAATTATAACGACTGACTTAAACTATCAACATGATGCAGGCGGTCCCCGCAAAGAGCTATTTTCTAGTAAATACGTAGAAAATAGAGGAGAGGTATATACTTCAAGTCTATAGGCAAGGTTGGTAGCTTCTTTTATTTCAAAATTAAAAGGGTTGGCTACCGATAATTTGATAGTTTGATGTTGTTCACAAAGAAGACAATCACAGATGTCGTCAAAAAAAACGTTGTTTTTTGATACGGTATCATCATCAATACCTATATCTGATAGTAATCTCTTCTGGTGGTGATTATGAGTGTCAGAAAAGTTATGAAGCGTATGACTAAGCTGGGTGGTTACAAAAAGTAACGCAAAAAATAGTGCTATATGTCTTTTATACTGTTTCAACTCTATATTCTCAGAAAGGCTTTATAAACTAACTACAACTCTAAAGATTTAGAGAGTAGGTTTAGCGCGAAAGTAGCTAATAAAAATAGGGGTAGACTTTTAACTTTCGTTAATTTTTTTGTAAAATTTTGTTTACATAAAATACCAGGTTTAGATGCCTGAATAGAAGAAGAAGAATTTTCTTCAGAATCAATGTTTTATGGGGTTTGGTTTGTTTCTACACTATGCTTTGCATAATTGTATCCTAGTTTATCATACCTTTTTGTAATACACTGTAAACGTTTATAGAAATCTTTCCAGTCTCTAGTTTCTTTAGATGACCATACTACTTCTGATAGTGCTGTCATTCTGGGTAATACGTTATATTCTACCAAATCCCAGGTTGGCATATATTCTGTCCATACATTTCCTTGGGCACCTAGTATGTATTTACTCTCTTTTATTGATAATATAGATGGAGTTGGTTCATAAGAATATACTTTTTCTACAGTGGTATGCCTTTTACTTCCAGTAATAGGTTCATTTTTTTGTTTTTCTTCTTCTACCTGGTAATAATCAAAGTAGCAATGAGTTCCTGGTGTCATGATCACAGAGTGGTGTTGTTTGGCAGCAGCGATACCTCCTTTGACACCACGCCAGGACATTACTGTAGCATTTGGAGCTAGCCCTCCTTCGAGGATTTCATCCCAGCCGATAATATTTCGACCGTTAGCGTTTAGAAATTTTTCAATGCGCCTAATAAAATAGCTCTGTAACCCATGCTCATCTTTGAGTTTCTCTCTTTTTATAAGCTCTTGTGCATAGGCACTTTCTTCCCATTCTTTTTTTAACACTTCGTCACCGCCAATATGAATATACTTGCTTGGGAAAAGTTCCATTACTTCGGTAAGTATATCTTCTAAGAATGCAAATGTTTCTTCTGTTGGGGCATATATTTCATTAAAAATACCCCACCTTTTTGCCACTTCGTACGGACCTTCTGTATTACCAAATTGAGGATAAGCAGCTAATGCAGCCAATGAATGTCCCGGAAGCTCTATCTCTGGTATTACAGTAATATGCCTTTGCTTTGCATAGGTAACTACCTCTTTTATTTCTTCCTGAGTATAAAAACCTCCATAAGGAATGTTATCGTAAGTATATGGAGCATTTCTGGTACCGGCTAGACCAATAGCGGTTCCTTTTCTAAAGCCTCCTACTTCGGTTAATTTGGGATATTTTTTAATTTCTATTCTCCACCCTTGATCTTCAGTTAAATGCCAATGGAATGTATTCATTTTATGCATAGCAATCATATCGAGATACTTCTTGATAGACGACATTGGGAAAAAATGACGTCCTACATCCAGATGCATTCCTCTGTAAGCATATCGAGGGCTATCTACAATTTTTACCGCTGGAATTGTGAGCTCTTCTTTAGTATTAATTCCTACGGGTAACAGTTGTAGTAAAGATTGAATACCATAAAAAACACCAGTACTCGTTTTTCCTGAAATAAGGATGTTATCATGTTTTATGGATAAAGTATAGCCTTCTGGATGTTCAATAGCAGGGTCTATAGAGAGTATAATATTTGCTTTGGTAGGGTGGTCTGAAGAGGCTATAACAAGATCAAGGCTTAAAGTTGTGTTTAACATCTTAGAGAGATATTGAGCTTCTTTGGCTAAGCTACTTTCTCCTATTATTTTGGTATTAGAGCTTAGCAAAAAACGACCTTGAGCTATTGTCAGTTTTTTTGGTTTTGGAATTATAGGATAATCCTCTATTGAGTTAATTGCTGTCTCGTATTTATTGGAACAAGAGATGAGAAGTATGCATGTGATAACAAAAGCTATGTTTTTCATTGGCTCTTTTTAATAGTTATAAATACCTTAAGAAATCTTAAACGTTTTGAGATTGCTTAATTAACTGTTGTAGTTTATAAATAACTAAGGTACATATAACTATTCAAAAAACGGGTTAAGGTCTTTTTTGAGTTTTATTTTTTTTAATTTAGGGTTGTTAGTCATTTTCAGGTTTAGTATAGGTTACAATATCTATTCCTATACCATTAGGGTCAACAATGGCAAAATGTCGATCTCCCCATGCTTCATTTTGTATGTCAATTTCTATGGGCACTTTTTTGTTTTTTAATTTAGTATAGATTGTGTCAACATTTTCGACCTCGATAGTCAGGTATACCCCTTGGTTGCTAAAGGGTTTTTGGAAAATTGGCTTTTGAGTTGGGTGATTTGGAAGTAAGAAACTAATTTGTGCCTGTTGATTAGGGGTTTGCATTAGCAGGTAGAATTCATTTTCAAAAACAACAGTAAAGTCCAATACGTTGGTGTAAAATTCTTTGGTTTCATTTAATTTTTCAGTGATAATTCCGGCATTGAGTTTCATAGTTTTTAGATTTTGAAAGTTAGTACTACTGTTTTGCGAAAACGCTTGTGTTACCAGAAAAAGGGTAACAGTGACAAGTGATAATCTCATGATTTTTTGATTTATGATATGATTCAAAATTATCACAGTATGGGAAGTTGAGATAGTAAAAAACGGACATAATTATCTTGTAAACGCTTTTGAAGGGGTTACGCCATAAAAGTTTTTAAAATCTTTGATAAAATGAGATTGGTCGTAATAACCGATATCATAAAATAACTTGTTTTGTTGTAGGCTCTGCGTTGTTGGTTTCGCTTTTAAAATGTTCTGAAACTGAACAACCTTGCTGAATGTTTTAGGGGTGTCTCCTATATAGAATTTAAACAAGCGTTGTAATTGTCTGGGACTAACTCCAACATCGATATCATTTACAACATGTAAAACTCCTTGGTTTTTTAGGATAATATGTACAGCATTATATAACCTATTGTCATTATTGAAATCAACTTTAGTAATCAATTGAGTAAAATACTGATCAAATATATTTTTGATCTCATTTGTTGTTAATTCATGATGAAAATGATCTTTGATGAATTGTGATGTTTTGGGAACAAAATCATCTAGGTTTTGAAACATGTTGCTTAGATCTGAGGCATCGATGTTAAAAATCTGAGTAAACATCGTTGGCAAAAACCTAACACCTACATAATTAAACTCGTTGTTAAGTAGGAATTCGGTATATTTTTTACAAAAACCTGCTACAAAGCTTTCTTGAGGCGTATTGATTTCGAATAGAATATCGATGCATCCATCAGATACTACTTTGTAATTAAATTGGCTGGATAGCTTTTCTGTTGTTTTTAACTGCCAATAGCAATAAATGTATTCTTGTAAAAAAGTATTAGGTATAAATTCTTGATAGGTTACCTTTTTATCAGCTCGTTTTATTGTCGGCTGTATGGGTTGGTACAGTGCTCTTATTTGTTTATTAATTTTCAATTTTGACGCTATCTTTTTCTAATATTTCTATTAACTCCTTGAACTTGTTAGCAGGTTGTTCACAATTATTAGTATAGTAAGAAGGGATAGTTCTTGATAGTTTTGATAAAGTACTGATTGACTCATGTTTTTCAAATAGTTTGATAGAGATGAATTGTATACAAATAACAAAGATTGTTGTATCCCGATTTCGGCTTAAACAAATATAGCAGAAAAGGACTAAATTCTTTTCTGCTATATTATCTTATTGAGGCATTATTTATTATATCAATTCGAGTATTTTTTTTGGGTCAGCTCGTTCTGTATAATCTTCTGGTACAAAGGCATATGTAATCATACCGTTTTTGTTAATCACAAAGGTAGCAGGCATAGGAAGCTCATAGTCACTATTGCCATTGTGTTTTGGCACATCGATATTAAATGAATGATATACTTCTCTTAAGTTTTTTGGTATTTTGAATACCAATCCAATTTTTTTGGAGATACTATTATCAACATCACTTAGTACATCAAATTGTAGGTTGTTTTTTTCTGAAGTATTTAGAGAGTGATCAGGAGTTTCTGGAGAGATTGCCAGTAAGGAAGCTCCTGATTTTTTTATCTGGGGCAGTATCTCTTGTAACGCTCTTAGCTCCATATTGCAATAGGGGCACCATCCTCCTCGGTAAAATGAAATGATAACGCTCCCTTTTTCCAATTTTTCTGATAAAGTGATTATACCTCCAACAGCATTTGGTAAAGTAAAGTCAATCATTTTATCTCCTTCTTTTAACGCTTTTTTAGATAAATGTTCTTTGATTAATTGTTGAGTGCTATTCATCATAATATTCCATTTTTCTGTAGGAATATTTTGTGCAGAAGCATTTTTTTTTGCTCGTAATTCTTCTATTAAATCCATATTTCGGTCTTTGCATTGTTTGTTGCGGCAAATATGGAGAGGTTGACAGTTTTTAAAAATGTAATAAAAGATGAAAAGATGTAAATTTTTCCCTTTTGATAACCTATTTATGTACTGTTTTTGAGTTAATATTCCTTTCGATATTGTGTTGGAGTGATACCAACATTTTTTTTAAAATATTTAATGAAGTAGTACGGCTCTTGAAACCCAAGTTGATATGCAATCATTTTGCTAGAGTTGTTGGTAGTGGTGAGTAATTCTTTTGCTTTGTCAATTACTTGCTCTGTGATAATATTGCAAGGCGTTTTGTCGGTATTATGTCTTACTTCTTTAATTAGTTTTTTTAATGGAATATCGAGCATTTTTGCATAAGTACCTGCACAATAATTATTCTCGATGTTGTCTTGTATCAAATCAACAAATTGATTAAAAAGGGGAGAGGTATTTGTGTTTTCAATCTCATTTGTAGATTTTAATTTTAGTAAAATAAGGTTGAGGTAATTAGAGGTGAGCTCGGGAGCGGATTGGCTATCTTTATGTAAGGTTTCAATTAATGTTTTTACAGTACTGGGATCATTTATTTTGAATATTTTGAAGTATTCTGGTATCTGAGAAAGATGATTGTACACTTCAGGGTTTTTATTCAAGAACTCTTTAGAAAGTGAAATGATAAAGCCATTTAGATATGGAGATGAACTCGTGATCCTAAATTTTTGATCATAATAGAAATATGATTTTTTGTCTACTTGATATTCAGAAGTATTGGTTTGGATAGAAATATTCCCTGCCAATAAGAATAGGATATTTACCTCAAGTAATGGAACCTCTGTGTTGTTGTTAAGCTTATTTACTATTAGCATGATTCTCTTTTAAGTTTTTTAAGTCGTATTTTTTACTTTTTAATGACAGAAGTTTTTCTTAAACATTAGAAGAGTTTAGTGCCAGATTAAATTCAGTAATTAATTCTTCGATCTCATTTTCGTTATATTTTCTAGAGAAATGCACAGGAATGGCTTCTTTTACACTTGAATCTTTCATTACTTTTGCAGACATTGATGCATAGCTATGATAATGTATAACTGCCAGCTCTTTGTCTTCGTCTTTATAAAAACTTTCTATAAAAACTTTCCTAGTATTAGAGAAATGCTCTTTGATTTTCAAATGGTTCTCTGTATTAGCAGAGTGATCTAGAATAATACCTAGCGTATCTCCTTTTTGTATGTGTAATAAATGAAACAGTTCTTGGGCAGGGTATTCTTTATTTTCTATAGTTATGATTTGATTGTCTAGATTATTTTCAAAAGCATCTTTAAGTTCTTTAACCCATTTGCCACCAGAGAATCCGCTTGAGGCAATATCGATTTTTGTAGTACTATTTTCTTTAAACTTGTAAGCTAGTGTTGGGGTTTTGTGATCAAGAAGGGTAGAAGTGACTACAAAAGATTTTTCTTCAAATATTGTATTGCCACTAAGTGTACAAATTTCTTTTAATTCCCAAACAGGAGGTTCTATTTCATAGACAACAATTTTATCATCAGATAAAACTTCTCTTATTTCGTAGGTGATAGCATCTTTGTCTACGAGATTCCATGTATATCCTTTTATTTTGGATTGTACCTGATTGGCAATACCTTTTGGACCGCATATAGTGACTCTTCTTTGGATTCCTACCTGATGCCTTATCACGGTATCAAAGTTTATAAAATGATCAATATGTGTATGACTTATAAATATGGCATTGGTATTTTGGATTTCTTTTATGGTTAGATTACTAGCATCTCCACATTCACAAATATAACTCCAAGGGTGATTATCAAGTTTTACTAAGATGGATATATCTTCTCCTGTTTTACTTTTTATTTCTGATGTGAACATAGTTTTAAGTATGATTTATATGTGTATTAGTTGTTTGGAGCTTGATGGGTTATGTTTTTGATAGGTATATTTACACCACCACAAACAATTACTAGAGCTGTTTCGTCTTCTTTGATCATTTGGGGATAAAAGTAAGGAACAGAAATTGCTGCTCCGCAGGCTGGTTCTACCCAAACGTTATATTCGTCTAAAAAATCAAGAGAAGCTCTTATGGCTTCGTTGTCACTCATCATAAAAGGGGTTACATTAAGATCATAAGCTAGTTGTAATGATTTTTCTGCTACTTTTTTTGCTCCCAGACTAGTAGCAATAGTCTTTATTTCATCTAATTCTACAATTTCTTTAGCCTGGTAGCTCTTGTAAAATGATGCCGCGCCAATTGTTTCTGTTGTTATGACTGTAGTTTCGTGCCACCCATTTCTTTTGATTCCTTGGAGTACGCCACATAGTAGTCCACCACCACCTACAGAAACAATAATTTTATCTGGTTGTGGTATCTGTTTTGCACATTCATCGATTAGAGTAGAGTGACCTTTCCAGAGTAGAGGATCATCAAAGGGGGAAACGTAGACGGCACCTCTTTCTTCAGAAATTTTTAATGCATATTGATGAGCTTCATCCCATACATCGCCATAGACTTCGACCTGAGTTCCTAGGTTTGTCATCTTATTGATCATAAACTGAGAAGTTGTTTTAGGAACAATTACCGTAATATCTACTCCCATTTTTTGTCCAATATACCCTAGTGAATACCCAGCATTACCTCCAGAAGACGCTATAAAGTCTCTTTTTCCATTATTGATATGAAAGCGACATAATTCTTCCATACCTCTAATCTTAAAAGAGCCTGTGGGTTGATAACATTCCATTTTATAAAAAACACTTTTGTTATGCTCTTTGTTTAATTTGTGAGATTTATACACTGGTGTTTCTATGTAGAATTTGTTGTTCATATCGATATAAGTGTATTATTTCATTATACTACCAAAGATAAATATAGCTAGGGATACTATTTTTTCAAATATTGATTTTTTACAAATAGATTCTCACTTCGAGTTTTTGAGTGATTGCCTTTTGAAGAACATTTTGAATAGCATCCAGATATTTATAAAATTCATAGACGTTTGTGTCATCACCTTTCCAATGTTTTAAAAACCTATTATTGTCAACCCCATCGATAAATTCTTCCATGTTTGCTAACTTTCTAATTCTTATGAGTTCTTCATTTAATTGGAAAAGGGATCCATCTTTAAAGATTTGAAGTTCAGTCTTCCACTTTGTTGCATGTAATTCTAGATTGTCGATTATTGGAAATTCTTTTCTAGTGTTTTTTGGTAAAAATCTGGTGCAATACATGAGTAGGTGAGGTGTTACTTCATCGATTACGTTACCCTTTTTATCCAAAGATTTCATCCATCTCCCCATTTTTTCTTTTTTTGATAATGTATTATTTGTAATAAGTATATGTAACGAGGAGAGGAAATGTTACTAAAAAGTCAATGAAACTTTATACACATAATTAGGAGTAGGATACTTTTTTTAGGTTATATATCCCCCATATCATACCGATTAATTCTAGTATTAAGGCAAAAGTGAATTGAATTGAAACGCCATCTAGAATTGTACTTAATAATCTTCCAAACACTAACCCTCCCATAAAGATAACGTTACTAATGGTTGCGTTTTTCCAATATTCAGATTTTCTAATTCCAATGATCCAGTATATGGCAAATCCTATGTAAAGTCCCATTACAGCTCTAAAAATATTTTTTAACTCTAAATTATCGACTGTAAAATCAAAAAACAAAGGCAAGATCCTATTTGGATTGAAGCCGTAGATTAGAGCTACTCCAAAAACAATAGTTGCAGATACCCCTAAATGTAAATTTTTAATGGTTTTGTTCACTTTAAGTGCTTTTATAGATATCATTACAAATATACAGAACGGTTAGTACAATGAGATTATGATTTTAATCATGAAAACAATTTCCAGACGTCTAATATCAATAGTAAAATTGATAAAATAGCCATGCCCAAGGTAAGGAGGACTATTTTTAGCTTTTCTTTTTTGAAAATAGAAATTATAGAGAGAAGTACCCCTACGATTCCTATACTTGCGTATTTATAATACATTAGATGGGTAATGCCATAGAGCGCCCTTGTTTTAGCACTGATGCCTTGGTATCCAACAAATAACTCATATTGAGCCCATATAGCCACGATAATTGCAATTAAACTAATCAAAAATGATATCCTTGAAACTAACATTTATATAGGTTTTATAACTGATTATAAGTTTGATATTCTTTATTTCTTATATACACCGCTTTCCAGTGCTAACACTCCATTTTTGAAATGAGTAACGAGATTCATCAGTTTAGGTTTTGTTGTTTCTCCCATGAGGACATTTAATCCTATTTTTGGTGGTCCAAACTCTTGAAATCTTTTGACCAAAGCATCAAAGAAATCAATTCCTGGCTGAGTTTGATTTACCGATTGTATTTTTGAGAATCCCATATCAATTAAAATAGTATCCATCTCTTCAGTCTTAAAAAGAAAACTAAGGTTAGCATGACTTGCCCAAGGCATTGGATATTGGACTTCTTGCTCTCCTTTTTTAAAGATATCATAGTAAAGGAAGTGTCCTTCCGGTTTTAGTACTCTATTTATTTCTGAATAAAGCCTTTTTTTATCAGGAATATTCATTTGAACATGTTGCGTCCAAACCACATCAAAGGCCTGATCTTCAAACGGGAGATTGGTAGCATCTCCTTGTATAAAAGTAGTTTTGTTATCTAGTTTGACTAATTTGGATAATCCATTGGCAGTTCTGATAAACTCATTACTTAGGTCAATCCCTGTGGCATGACAGTCATATTCGTCGGCGAGCATTCTACAAGGTCCTCCCAGACCACAGCCTACATCCAAAAGATGAGCCCCTTTTAAATCAATAGTGCTTGCTAGCTCTTTTGATACGGCAGCTCCTCTGACATGAAATTCATCAACTCCAGAAATATCTTCCCTTGTTACATTATTTAGATCAATCTCTTGTTCTTTGAGACGGTTAATAATATCTTCAAAAAGAGCTTCTTTTAGGTAATGATTTTCGATGTTTTTATTTAAGTTTCCCATAGTGCAGGATATATCAAGTTACTAGTGTTACCCACAATATCATATACCAATGCCAATTTGTAGATCCTTAAAAATAAGACTTTATAAAGTGAAATTCCATTTTTTGATCATTTATAACTCGGATATCATTTTTTTTATGAGCGAAACCTGACCTAGATGATAGTAACTATGTTCTATCATTCCTTCAATATTTCTTCGGTATGATCCATATGCTTCTTTTACAAATACTTCTTCTAATTTATTTTCGGGCATAAGTTCGATATGACTTACAAATTTTTCGGCATTTATCAAGAATGTGCTGAGTAATTTTTCCCATTCTTCTTTTGATTGAATGGGAGGCAGATCAAAACTGTATTTGTCTTTTATATCTAGTGTTCCTCCTTCAAACACATTCAGAACTCCTGCGACATAGTAATTGATATGATACGTTAGTGCAGCAATAGTATTCAAAGCCCCGATTTTTTTTGTGGCTTGTTGCCAGGTGACTTTTGATAATGCGTCTTTGTAGTTTGTATTTGCTATCCAGGTACCGTTTAGAAAGACTTCTTTTACTCTTATCGCAATTTGGTTTGAGTTTTCCATATAATATTATGTGATTTGAGTTTCTTGATCTACAAAGTAGTTATTTTTTTAAATAAAATCTACAATATATAATATAGTACTTCTAGGTTTTAGAACAATCAAAACCTAGAAGTTAATTATAAATTAGGAGTCTATTCTTCTGAAACCAATTTTATTTGAGGTGTCGTTTTAAGAAACGTAGCTTTTTCTTTTGGAATTTGAGTTTTGATATCCTTGAAATCCCCTATTAATCTTGATAGTTCAACAAATTTTACAGAAGTATTGTCTTTAAGAAATACTATTGTATGTATTCCGTCATTTGATAAATTTAAGTTTTCCTGGATATTGGATAAATTTAATTCAGCGTTATCCATCCCCGAATAAGGACCAAAAATAACGATACTGTCCCACTCGAAATCGGTATGTTTTTGTAAGTCAACAGTTTCGCTTTTTGATTTAAATGCTGCTTCTATTTTTTTTGCCAGAACACTATCAGGTTTTAATTGATCAGACTCTTTTTGACAACTGATAAAAGTTAATAATAGAGTTGCAATTAGAATGTTTAGTTTTTTTAAACGAATTTTTGGTAAGGTGATGTTTTGGTGCATTTTTAGTATAGGTTTATTAATTTTTTGTTTAATGTATTTTCTTAATTACCAAAATAAGTATTTCTTAAAAGTAAGATTATATAGTGTATGATTTTTTTACAATATTTATATAAAAGTATTTTTTTGATACTTCTTTTAAAAATTTTTTTGGACAAAAAATAGGGGTTACCCCCCGTCTAACACCCCCCTATAGGGGGTCAAGAACCACTTTGATCTGGTTATGAACCATCTCGAAGCGGTTGATAAGTCTCTCTAGGTGGTTCATGACCATTTATAAGGGGTAATATATCTCCTTTGATCTGGTTTTTAACCGCTTATAATTGGTTAATAACCCATCAAAAGCGGTGTAAAACCACTTATCACCCTCTAGATACCGGGCTAAAAGGGCTAAAAGACCTATTCAAAATGCTCTATAACCTATTAGAGCTATCTCAAGAGGAGGTTGGTCTTATATAGTATGGGTAGTTTTTGCTAAAATTATAATTAAAGAGGTTTAATAAAATGACGAGAGGTCTTTTACTGGTTTATATTATTGTATAGAGCTTCTAACTGCTGGGTAGAGGGTTCACTTTTCATTAGTTTGCTTCTTACCCTTTTATCGTCTAGATATCTGTACATCCATGAGACTCCCCATTTATGGTAATATCTGTCTTCCTGATCGTATACCTTATCTGATAGTGCTTCATCGAGAGTAATAAACTCATAATTTTTTTTCTTAAGAGCATGTAGTAAAACATCCAGATAATCTGCATTAATTCGATTATCATGGCATAGATAGATATGATGTATAGGTCGGCGATATAGGTCGTGGCTGGCTTTTTCGAAAAAATCAAAATATGCTATGGTCTTATTAACATATTGACGACCTATTTCTCGAGCTTTCTCAATATCTCCTTTTTCCAAATAATGCAGGTATACACTATTGTACATCCAATCAGAGCTTTCTATAGTAAATGGTGTAATGGTATATCCGGTATTGGTTAAAAACTCCCTAACGGCATGGTGTTGTATAGAATCTTTGCCCATATCATTGTACGGAAATCTAAAATAGCGCAAAGGCTTTTTATAATGATTGGCGAGTTCTTTAGAAATATATGCTCCTTTGATGATCTCTGTTTTAAATGAATCGATACCAACGACAGAGTATCGGGAGTGATTAAATGAATGATTGCCTAAAGTGATATACTCTTTTTTGTACCATTCGGTTAATAGTTTAAAGTTTTTATCTGGCGATGCAGTTTTATACAGTAACCCTTCGTTTACAAAAATTGTAATAGGAACAGATAGGCTGTCTAGTTTTTTTAATAGTAATGAATTATAACCATCTTTCTCGTATTGTATAGTATTGGGAACATCATCTATGGTTATTGCTACTTTTTTTTGACAGAAGAGAGATTGAGATACGATTAAAAAGATGATAGATAAAGATGTTGCTATTTTATTCATGTCTTGTTTTTGTACCCATTATGTAAGAAGGGTAGTTGTATTTAAAGTTTAAATATATATGATGTAAGACAGAAAACACATGTCTTTTATGGTTAGAGATATGTTAATTTTTTTTCGGTTTGATGCGGTTGTTCAAGTTGAAGCAAAGGAAGATAGAGGAGAGGTGATTCAATTTATAACGCTTTTACCAGAAAAGAAGCCTTATGGCTATCAAAAGAGTTAGTCAAAATCAAAGTCATAGTCACTATCAGAATCTCCAGAGTCATGAAAACCAAAATGATCTTTGATAGAAATTAACAAGTTTACCGAAGTTAATTTTTTTATTGGAGCTACCTAGTTCATTGTTTATACACTAATTTCATTAATAGGCATTACATCCTATTGGATACGATCTATATTAGTATTAGTTTGTTCTTTTGAATAATAATTAACTCGTTTTTTGTTGCTAAATAATTTATTCTCTTTTTTACTTGAAGGAGAAAAAAGCTTATTATCTTTTATTCTCCAAACATCATTACTTTGATATATATAGTTATCCAGTACATCTGCCATAACTATTTCGAAGTAATTTTCATTGGTTTTTTCAGCCCATGTAGCAGCTTTGAGTCCAACATAGGATATTCTAAACTTTTTGACACGACTTATATTCTTGAAGCTTATAAACTGAGACTGTTTAGTAATCAAAGTATCGATGTGAACTAGATTATTTTTAATTTTTATATGAGGCATAGAAACGGGGATTCCAGATTCTGTTTTAATAGAAAACTTCGTTCCTTTTATGGAGTCAATATATTGCGCCTTAACAATTGATTCTGTAGGTTTCTGCTTATAACTATGTAATACTAATTTTTTACCTTTTATTTTCCAAGTACCTTGTGATTTTCTATTGTTAAGGTCTCCTACAATGGTATAGGTATAAGTTTGGTTTTGATTTAAGATCAATTTGTGTTCAAAATACCCACTATAATATTTCCATGTCCCAACCAAATCGGTAGTATTAGAAATTGATTGCGAAAAACAAGTTATAGTTGATAAAAGAAGTAGAAGAAATGATATTTGTTGCATACTGTAAAGGTTTATAAGAGTGTAATAAGAAGGGGTATGGTTTTTTGTTGGTTGCAAAGTTGTAAGATAACTTTTTTTTGTTAAATAACGGATAATTAGTGATTAATAAAGGGGGGTTGAGTAGAAAAGAGTATGAAGTCTGTCATTTATACAAATGACAGGATTTTATCAAAAATATAAGAAAAGAGGCTAACAGAACAACTGCAGCTCTGTATAGCCTCTCTTTTGTAAACATATAGCGTCATAAAACCAGAATAAGCATATG
Organism: Aquimarina sediminis; assembly: GCF_002895435.1. GTDB lineage: Bacteria > Bacteroidota > Bacteroidia > Flavobacteriales > Flavobacteriaceae > Aquimarina > Aquimarina sediminis. The sequence continues at coordinate 39,689 of NZ_POYJ01000017.1, read as the reverse complement.
AGTGTGCTATATATTTAACTAGTCTGAAACACACCAATTTTACTTCCTTTGAATTTGTTTAAGTAATTTCTTTTTGCAGTACATCAATAAATGTACTTTCCATATTGTTTTTGGTTTTAAGGTTATATGTACTTAAGAGAAAAAGAAGGGGCTCTCTTAAGGATTACTAAGGTATCTAATAACCAGGTTAAGTTGGTTGAGGCGAAATCACAAATGATATATTGGTTTAGAGTTCATTGTCCAAAGGTTTTTGAGTAAGTAGATGATCTTTAAGTATATCTGCTGTAAGGTGAAAATAGAATGTATAGCTACATTACACTTATTGATATTGCGTATAATTAGTTGTTTTGGTTAATAGAGCTTTTTTTATAAGAAGATCCAAAGGAGAGACATAAATAAAAACCCCCTATTTGATAAATTAGGGGGTGTGTTTTATAGGTTTATTATATATTTTTTTATTCTTTTTCGGGAGAAATAGCTTTATATACTATTCCTGCCAAAACAGCCCCTACAATGGGTGCGATCCAAAATAGCCATAGCTGATCTATTGCCCAACCACCTGCAAATAAGGCCTGGCTAGTACTTCTTGCAGGATTTACAGAAGTGTTAGTAACTGGTATACTTATAAGATGAATAAGAGTAAGTCCTAATCCAATTGCTAATCCGGCAAGACCACAAGGAGCCTTAGAATGTGTAGCTCCCAAAATAATGATCAAAAACATAAAAGTCATAACAACTTCTGTGACCAAGGCAGCAACCATACTGTACCCTCCTGGAGAATGTTCTGCATAGCCGTTGGCGGCAAACCCTCCAACCTCAAAGCCTGGTTTGCCTGTTGCAATAAGATATAAAATACCTGCACCGGCAATACCTCCTAATACCTGAGCAATAATATAAGGTATTACTTCTTTTTTGTCAAAGCGACCACCAATCCATAGACCAATTGAGACGGCTGGATTAAGATGACAGCCTGAAATATGACCTATAGCATAAGCCATTGTTACTACGGTTAATCCAAAAGCAAGTGCTACCCCTGCAAAACCAATGCCTAATTCTGGGTAGGCTGCTGCTAATACGGCGCTTCCACACCCGCCTAATACTAACCATAAGGTTCCGATAAATTCTGAAATTAGTTTTTTCATGTTAGTGTTGATTCTTTAGTTGATGTTAATAATATATACTGTGGGTATGTGTTGTTACTAAGGTAGTTATATTTTTGATGAGATCAATGAGTGTAGGAATATTCCCCTTTGTAGAGAAGAGGGTTTTGGACTCACGGGGTTATTTTACAAGACGTAATGTAGCTTCGTAGAGTGTAGTGCCTTCGATCTTGGATTTTATCCAGGCATAAAAACTCATTTCAAAAATATCCTCCTCCTCTGGATTGAGTGTGGTTAGTGTATTTTGGATTTTATCTATAAACTCAGGTGTCGTTATTACTTCTGGTTTGTGATAGTATGTTGTTGCTAGTTTTAGGAACTCTATTACTCGTACTTCTTGATTTTTTTTGAGATATGTACCATGTTTTTTTCTAAAGCTATTCACTCTGGATTCTACTAGGTCAATATGATCTAATTCGATTCGTAATAAGATTTCTATCAGGTTTTTTTTGATCACCCAGGCAATTCCGGCCTTTTCAGTATACCAATGATCACTGTGATAAAAGTCATTAAGGATACCAAGAGCTTCTTTAAATCTAAGCTGCTGGAAATAGTAGACAATAAGGCTTAGTTTTAGATCCAGAAGATATGTGATCTGATCTTTATGTTTCTCATAATCAAAATTCTCTAACATCAAGATGGCAGAAGTTGCCTGATTGGTATAATTAAGATTAAGAGATTGCAACAAGCTATATTGCGGATAGAAGCGCTTCAAATACTTATTGTCATATTTTTTCATCTGCTCTAGCATCATTTCTAAGTAGTGTTGCGAGGTTTTGAAATCTTTGTTTCTAAAGTAAGAATTGGCAACATAGTACAAAATCTGGATATGATAAAACAGATGCTTATCCATAAGCCCTTCTTTGGCATCTATTTGCTTATAGGTTTCTTCTACAAACGGGAGTATAGTATGATACTCTCTGGTTACATGGGCTGTTTTGTTGGTGATTTCAAGAATTTTAAACAGAGATCTAAAAGTGAGATCCTGATCAAGAGATATCCCAAACTTTGATAAAGTATTTTTAATTACTGGTACTACATTTCTCTTTTGATGTAGTAGCTCGTGCTGTACACTGGCATAAAACAAATTTAGGTTTTCTTCTTGTTGTAAAGACTCTTTATTGCTTTTAAAATTTGCAAGGAGTATGTCTAACTCCAAAGTAGGGTTGAGGTGGGCATATTGAATGAGGGTATAGTACACTTCGTTTAGAATACTAAAAAGAGCGTATGTTTTAGCCTTTTGTTCTGCTTTTGTAATTGTTTTGAAAGCAATTTTATATTGTTTTTGCTCGAAGAAAATTCTACTTACCCTGAGTAGTTTTATGGTTTCCATTTCTTCAGAGGTCTCCTCTACAAAACTTTTGGAAGCAATATAATCAATCAGAGAATCATGTAGTCTTTTGCATAATGCATGATATGCTCCTTTAGATTTTTTTCCATAAATCTGAATATCAAGATCTTTGTCTGTTGCAGTGGTGTCAAGAAGTTTAAATAGTTGTACGTTTTTGGTATCGTTTCTTTTATTTTTTTGTCGTAGCTGAACGATAAAACTTCGTTTTTCTTCGTCTGTTAATGTATGGATAATAGAAGAAATAATATGCATTATATAGTAAGTATAGTTTTGATAAATATACTGTAAAAAGGGATATTTTCAAGTTATTGATTAAAATATATCGTAAGTTTTTTTAGAAAACTGAATTTTGTATCAGAAGAGATCATCGCACATTTGTAGTGTTCAAACAAACAATTGAATTTTTATTTAATCATCAAAATCAATTATTATGAATTACAAATTAAATGAAGAAGTATCTGAAGATACAATAATCGAAAACGTAGAAAAGAAAGAAAACAAAGTATATGATCAAAAACCAACTTCGGCTTTTATATCTGCATCTTGGTCAGCATTATTTATAGGAATGATTTCATACTGTACAGGACTATGGAATGCCGATATGTTACTTAATGAAAAAGGATACTATTTTACAATCCTTCTATTTGGATTGTTCTCTGCAGTATCGGTTCAAAAAAGTGTTAGAGATAAGTTAGAAGGGATTCCTGTTACTGATATCTATTATGGGATCAGTTGGTTTACTACACTAACCTCTATTTTATTACTGGTTATTGGTCTATGGAATGCCGATATGCAACTTAGTGAAAAAGGCTTCTACGGAATGTCATTTGCCTTGAGCTTGTTTGCAGCTATTGCCGTACAGAAAAATACCAGAGATAAAAAATACATCGAAAGCAAAGAGGCGTAATCAAAAGAAGGGACCTTAGGGTGGCTTAAGGTCTCTTGTTTTGATGATTGATAAGGGCAGCTGTAGAGTTGCAGCTGCCTCTTACATCATCATTCTATTCAATAGAAATAATTATAAATATTAGGAGATGAGTGCTAATCTGGTTCATGACATTGTCTATGAATATTCCTATACACAATTGTATGGGCTTACATTTATGTATTTTTTCTTACTCTATTTTGGAATGGCTCCATTATTTGATAAATCATGTATATGGTTGAAGAAAAAAAATATAATCCATAGGATTAATGCTCGAAAAGCCACCAAAAGACAAAAGAGGATGGAGAGAATACATTCTCTAAAATCAATCTTTGTATTTGGTTTTTCAGTAGTACCCGTGGTGTATTTGATAAGGAGCAAAACAATAATATTACTCCCGGATACATTTTTGAATATTGTATTAGGGGTTCTGTGCCTAACCTTATGGAATGAGATTCACTTTTTTGTGGTTCACCGATTTATGCATATTCCCTTTTTAATGAAAACAGTACATAAGGTGCATCATAAATCTATAGTCCCTACGGTATACTCTGTATATAGTTTTCATTGGTTTGAAGCTTTATTGTTAAGTACGGTACCACTTACAATACTTCCGCTTATACCTTTTTCGCCTATAGCCGTTTTTCTGTACCCTCTAACTAGTATACTGTTAAACTACTCCGGACATTGTAATTACAGATTCGGAAAAGGAAAAGGAGTAGAGTGGAAACTGTTTGGAACACGGCATAATACACATCATGGTGCATTCAAGAAAAACTATGGATTTGCCTCTAATATTCTAGACAAATTAAATGATAAAATAAGCCAACAAAGGCTATCAAAAAAATAAACAAATGAAAGACGTATATATAACAAGTTCTGGAGTCTATTTACCTAATAAACCGATATCTAATAGTGAGGTAGAAGACTATTTGGGAAAAATCAATGGACAAAAGAGTAAGGTAAAGGAACGTATTCTAAAACAAAATGGGATCAAACAACGCTATTTTGCTATAAACACAAAGCAAAAAAGTACACATTCTAATGCAGAACTAGCAATACGCGCTATCGAGCAGGCAATAGCCAAAAGTAGCCTTAGAAATACAGAAATAGAACTATTGTCTACCGCAACTACACAAGGTGATTTGCCCGTACCTGGATTTGCAAGTATGGTGCACGGGGGGTTGGATTGGTCTACTTGTGAGCTAGCTAGTTTTCAAAGTGTTTGTGCTAGTAGCATGATGGCCTTGAAGAGCGCCTATGTACAAATAAAAAGTGAAGAGAAACAAAATGCAGTTTGCGTAGGTAGTGAGTTTGCCAGCCGGCTATTTAAAGCCTCAAGATTTGAAGCGCAAAACATAAAATCTGTGCCTTTTGACACAGAGTTTTTGAGGTGGATGTTATCTGATGGTGCAGGAGCACTGGTATTAGAGAATAAAAAGAGCACCAAAGGAATATCATTAAAAGTAGAATGGATTGATATTAGATCACATGCCAATGCATTTCCTGTGTGTATGTATACCGGTAAAAACGACAATAAAAATGAATCTGAGCAGACATGGTTGGATTATCCAGATTATGAATCAGCATCAAAAGCAGGAGCTATCAATCTGAAACAAGATGTTAGGTTACTTAATCAGGTAGTGCAAACAGGAGTAGGACATTATTTTGAACTGATCGATAAAGGGATGATTAGCCCAAAAGATGTAGACTGGCTATGTTGCCATTATTCATCAGAATATTTTAAAAAGCCCATAAAGGACTTAATGGAAAAAGGAGGTGGAGAAATCGCTGAAGAAAAATGGTTTAGTAATCTGACTAGTAAAGGAAATACTGGTGCTGCATCTATATTTATAATGTTAGAAGAATTGATGTACTCAGGCAAACTGAAAAATGGGCAGTCCATATTATGTATGGTACCCGAAAGCGGTCGGTTTATTACCTCATTTATGAAACTTACCGTAGTAGGACAACAGGATACAATGCAAGCAAGCTACCCGATTAGAAAAATTGAATCCCCAGAGCTTACTATTAATTCTGATCAGGTATCCCAGTGGCTGGTAAGAAACCTCTCTCGTGTTTGGATAGATTTTGAAAGTAGTTTATTACGAGTGCCGATTGTCAAAAAAATACATAATAAAACACTGAGTTTGGAGGATTATAAATTACTTCTCGTTGATTTAAGACAGCAGGTGATTGATGGCTCTCAATGGATATCCAGAGCGGCATCTAATATTGACATCGAATTGTTTGATCTGCGTTCTGCTTTTATAAAACATACAGCAGTAGAACATAAAGATTATCAGATGTTAGAGGAGAATTTTAAAAACCTGGGAGCAGATATGTCCGAAATACATTCTGGAGAAAAAAATATAGGAAGCATGGGACTTTCATCCTTTATGTTTCAACAAGCCAGTAAGCCGAACCCGATAGATCTTTTAGGAGCTATGTTTATTATTGAAGGTATTGGTAAAAGATTAGCTGCCTATTGGGGAACTATGATCAAAGACCAATTGAACCTTAAAGAAAATCAGGTTTCTTTTTTTACTTATCACGGAATTGCAGACGAAAAACACTTCGAAAATTTAGAAAAAGCCCTCAATCACCCTCTAATGCACATGGACTTGGCAAGAAACATTGTAAAAACGGCAAAGACTACTGCGCTTTTGTATGAGATGCAATTAAAAGAATTAGGGAATTATTAACTAATACTATAAGCTGATGAAAAAAGATATATTCGAAATCGAAACACATGACAGTAGAGATCCTAATCCATGGTTAGCGCTCTATTTGGATAATAGTATTCCTATCAATGATACTACAAAACGAGCCTTGATGTCTGATAGCGACTCTAGGTCTGCCAGATATTTAAGACCATTACTTGTTTTTTGGTCAAAAATTACCATGTTTTTTATCCATGTATTAAAGTTTTTCTTTCCGAAACTGTTTAATTCATCTAAGTTTTTACATATCATTTTGGCATGGGGACTCAGACGTTTTGTGAGTCCAGATGCAAACTTGTTAATATTTAGGCATTTTCATGTAGGCAGCGAAATTTTACAATTTATCGCTGGTAATATTAAGGGGGTAGATGTAAAAACAAGCCCTTTGAAACCAAAAGATTTTAATGATGTAAAAGATGATTTGTTTCTTAATCATGATTTAAACTTATTCAATTTTGTGATTAATTTAAATAGTGAATTAAAGGAAAAAGGAGTTTCTATTGGTTATGTAGAACATTTGGATACTTCGATGATCTCTGAAGATCAGTTTGATCATATTACATTCCCGAGTAAATGGACTAATATTCTGGATTTGAGGTCTGCCATAGAGTTATTTACTCCTTTTTATCAATTATTTCTAACGGCTAATGATTTTGTAAGAGCTTCTAACTCTTTGCAATTAGATGAAACTATAGCAGTATATGTTTCGCAGATACTAGGTACTCCCGGGCATTTGGGGTTGGTGAACAACAAACATCCAATGGTACCCAGAAGTACATATTCTGCAGCATATAATCTGGTACTACATGGATTGGCAGCAGAAACCCTTCATGAGATTTTGGTAGGCATTAAGAAAAAGGATGCCAGTGATGGGATTGTGATTCCAAAAACACAATAAATTCAGAGTGTAACTGATGTTAAAGTGATTTTTAAAATAATTGATTATTAAAACATGTATTAACTTTATAACTAAATAACACTACATTATGGGGGCAAAATTTGATAAAGAGCTGGAGATGCTTATCAGAGATAAGGTTATTTCTCCAGAGGTTGCAGAAAGAATAGGAGAGTATTATTCTACAAAAGATGTAGAAAAACCAAATAGGTTATTTACGATTTTTGGGATTTTTGGAGCACTATTGATTGGTTCGGGGATTATATTAATGTTGGCGCACAATTGGGATAATTTCATGAGGTTGACCAAGACGATTATAGCATTTATCCCATTGATTATTGGTCAGGGATTCACGGGTTTTTCTATCCTAAAAAAGAAAAGTAATACCTGGAAAGAAGCTTCGGGGACTTTTCTTTTCTTCTCGGTAGGAGCTACCATTGCGTTGGTCAGCCAGATTTATAATATTCCGGGAGAATTAGGATCTTTTTTACTTACCTGGATAATTCTATGTCTTCCTCTTATATATGTACTACGGTCGCATGCAGTAGCTTTATTGTTAGTTATTTTGAGTACGTATTATGCTTTAGAAGTTGGTTTATGGAGCTATAGAAGTAATGTAATACCTTGGTGGTATGTTATTTTTCTTATTATCATATTACCATATTATTATATGCTTCTTAAAAAGAGTGTTTTGGGTAATCCGGCGGCAATTTTTAATTGGATTTTGCCTATAAGCATTACAATAGCGTTGGGAACTTTTATAAAACATAGTGAAGATCTTGGGTTTATCATGTATATCACTTTATTTGGTCTGCTTTATAATATTGGGAGATTACCAATTTTTAGTGAAGTAAGAACTCTCAAAAATGGTTCTCTAATCATAGGTTCTTTAGGAACCATTATCTCATTGATGATATTTACATTTAGATGGATATGGAATGACCTTCCAGAAACATTTGAATATGACTTGCATGGGCTTTATGTTTCTTTAACCCTATTACTACTAAGTACGCTGGTTTTTGGATATACGGTTTTTAAAAATGGGATTAGAGCAATAAACCTGTTTCAAGTGGCTTTTGTGATTTTTTGGATTGTATATTTCTTTCTTTCCGGGAATGAAATCTTGGCTGTGGTATTAATGAATATTCTAGTATTTACTTTGGGGATATCTGCCATCAAAATTGGTGTAGATAAGTTTAACTTTGGGATACTTAATTATGGATTGCTTATCATTTCGATACTTATTATTTGTAGGTTTTTTGATACAGGAATGAGTTTTGTAGTCCGAGGGCTTTTATTTGTATTGGTAGGAGCCGGTTTTTTTCTAGCCAATTATGTTATGCTAAAAAAGCAAGAACGTATTAAGTCAATCAAAAAAATGTAAAATGATGAAACCTATTTATATAAGTATAGTATTTATAATAGTGATATTAGCGCAGTTAGGTATACCACTAAAGATGATTTATGATAGCGAAGATACTTTGATGACAGGTACTGTCTATAAGTTTAAGACTCAACCGATAGATCCTACAGATCCATTTAGAGGTAAATATATAACGCTCAACTTTGAGATGAATTCTTTTGATACATTAGATTCTTCATATGTCTATGGAGATAAGATACGCGTATACATTGAAAATGATAGTAATGGTTTTGCTGTTGCCAAAGAAATTAGTAAAGAACCATTAAAGATTAATGCTGATTATGTAATGGCAAAGGTTGTAAATAATTACAATGGGAAAGTGGTTTTTGAACTTGCATTTAATAGATTTTATATGAAAGAGACCAAAGCATATGATGCAGAAAGAGCTTATTTAGAAACAAATCGCGACGAGATAGAGGATAATGTATATGCATTGGTGTATGTTAAAGAAGGAAGGTCTGTTTTGGAGAATGTGATTATTGCTGGTATCCCGATTCAAGAGTATGTAGAATAATGTTCTTACTTTTTATAAAAAATATCTTTTTTGCTTCCTCATTAAACCTTTTTATAATCCTTTAGTCTTATAGAGTAAGAAACCAAAATACTATGGATATGAAAAATATGATGAGAATTATTGTGCCGATTTTATTATTTGGATTTTTAATGACTTCTTGTGCTGCAAATGTAAGAGTACGCCCTGCACATGGTGTTGTTGTAAATAAAGTACATCACCCTAAAGTTGTGGTACATAAAAATGTGCATTATTACCGAAGTGGAGGAATATGGTATGTGAAAAAGAATAGAGCCTATAAAAGAGTTGTAGTTCCTGCAGGTATAAGAGTAACTACATTGCCCAGAGGCTATAAAATAGTAAAAGTAAGAGGGGTAAAATATTATACATGCAAAGGGGTATACTACAAGAGATCAGGTAAGAGATACGTAGTAGTTAATGTATAATTTTTGTTGGTTGGTTTTGTGGTATTCCCCAATGGTTGTTAAGGTTGGGGTTTACCATAAATCAATATCATTAGAAAAATCTTAAAATGTATAATTTCTCAGATACCTGTATTGGGTTTCTGAGATTTTTTATTGATTCTAACTGTAGAAATACCTTTGTAATCTACCAGGCTTCTTCAATTTTTATACGCTCTCCGTTTTGATAAGAAGCGATAAAAGCTCTTCTAAACCCTAATCGAACCAATTCTCTCCTAAAAACCTTTGCCTCATCAAGGGTTTCAAAATTTCCCAGAGCATATTTGTTAAATCCTTCACTTTTTATCTCTCTAAAATTTACAAAATTTTCAGAATACAGTGACAGATCTTTACTCTCAAAAGCTCCTATTTGAACAGCGTATACAAGTTGATTTTGAATTGAGCCCGAAGAACCACTAGCACTATTACCACCTACTTCCTGATTCATAGAGAGGTTTTGAACAGTCTCTTCTAACTCAGCAATTTTACTGTCACGTTTGGTAACCTCGGATTTATGTTTTTTTCGAGAGACCATGTTGTCAGGAGTATTAAAATTCATAAAATAAACTGTTCCTGCAACTCCTAACAAGGCTATGATTCCTAGTATTATTGTAGCTATCTTAAACTTTTGGGATTTTTCCTGTTCATCTTTTACTGCTTTGTTACGAACGTAATCTGCAGTACGTTTAGATTCTTCAGCTTTTTCTATTTGGTCTTTATAATCCTGTAATTCTTGGTCTGTTATAAAAGGCATCTGGTCAGTGTTTAGATATTCAAATATAATTGATTCTAACAAAACTTCAAGATTTTATAGGTTTTAGAAAATGTTTATCCGGTATAATAGAGAAATATGATGGTATAGGCATAATACTATTAAGGTTTTTATGTCTAGATACACTGCTTAGGGTATTGTCTTGAAAATGAGTTACCAAAATTAAAACGACTAAGGCCGGATCATAGAATTTGATACTAGTAAACAAAACGATAGCCTCGAAAATTAATTTTCGAGGCTATCGAGAAACTTAAGTAGTATTTGAAATATACCCTCTTCAGGATTCTTATATATTTTTACGTAATGCCTTTGATCCTCTTCTCTTTCCTTTTTTATGAGTCTTTTTTCCTTTTTTATGTGCTTTTTTTGCTCCATTAGCAGAGCCATTTTTTATAGCACCTGTTTTGGATCCATCAGCACGTTTAACACCTGCTGCTCTTTTTTTGGTTCCATCAGGTTTGTTAACAGCGCCGGCTCTATATTTATCCCCATCTGCCTGATTAACACCAACGGCTCTTTTTTTGGTTCCGTCTGCTTTGTTTACACCTGCTGCTCTTTTTTTAGTGCCATCTGCTTTATTGACGCCAGCAGCTCTGTATTTATCACCATCTGCTTGATTTACTCCTTTGGCTTTTTTTACATCACCATCTGCTTCTTTTCTAGTAACAGATACAGCTTTGTTTCCTTCGCTATCTTTTCCTTTGCGTACTATAGTTTTGTTTCCATCTTTATCGATGTGCACTTTTTTACTTTTTTGTTCTTGTGCGACTCCTATGGTTGCCGAAAAAATAAAAACGATACATGCTATTCTTAAAAAAATGTTTGTTGTTTTCATAATGATGCTTTTTAAGTGGTTTATTACTAAGACCGTACAGAAGGAAAAAGGTTTAAAAACAAATAAAAAAAAGTAGAAATATTGTTACTTTAAAAATCAATACTGTGGGGTAAGCATAGCAATATTAAGGTTTTTTTAATCTAAGGGTAACATTTATATATAGCTTCAAAAATATCTTTGGTTCTAACTAAAAGCCAGAAAAAAGACCATAGAAAGTCTTTTGGAAGCATCTTTTAGTATACATAAATCTTATGTTCGTGTTAATATATAGTAGTACTAATGAACTACAATGTATGGATGCTTGTATAAGAGGTAATTTTGAAAATAATGTATACGGCAGATATCGTCGAGATACAATGGTTTATTACCGAAGCCATTGCACAAGAAGGTTATACGTAGACTGTTGGGGGAGGAATGCAGTTTCGTATAGTTAGAATTGATTGTTTAAGAAAAAAACGCGACCGTTACGGTCGCGTTTTTTGTATATATTATATTCTAATAATTAATATTTACTCAGCAATCTCTACTAATAAGCTATCATCGGTTTTGGTAACTTTTGTCAATCCTAATTTAGAAAGCCCTTTCATCCCTTTATCCCATCCTTTATTACTTAAACCAGTAGCGCTTTTAAGATCTGCAAGTGCCATACTTTTTTCTTTTTTAAGAATTTCAAAAATAGCTTTTTCATTATCATTAAGCTCTACTTGCTTTTTTTCTGGTCTCATTTGCGGAAAAAATAATACTTCCTGAATAGATTGATTGTTAGTCATAAACATAGCTAAACGGTCAATACCAATACCAATACCAGAAGTAGGAGGCATACCATACTCAAGAGCACGTAAGAAATCCTGATCTATAAACATTGCTTCGTCATCTCCTTTTTCTGATAATTTTAGCTGATCTTCAAAACGTTCTCGCTGATCAATAGGGTCATTAAGCTCTGTATAGGCATTAGCTAGCTCTTTACCATTAACCATAAGTTCAAAACGTTCAGTAAGCCCTTCTTTAGAACGATGTTTTTTGGTCAGCGGACTCATTTCAACCGGATAATCTATGATAAAAGTGGGTTGGATATAGTTTGATTCACATCTTTCTCCAAAAATCTCATCTATCATTTTACCGATTCCCATAGTTTCATCGACTTCAAGACCTAGTGCCTTTGCAGCTTCTCGAACTTCTTCTTCGCTCTTTTTATAAAGGTCATAACCTGTATGTTCTTTTATCGCATCAAGAATACCGATACGCTTATAGGGAGCCTTATAATCGATTATGTTTTCTCCAAATTGTGCTTTGGTATCACCATGTAGAGTGACTGCTACTTTTTCTAATAATTTTTCTGTAGTATCCATCATCCAGTGATAGTCCTTATAAGCGGCATACATCTCCATTACCGTAAACTCTGGATTGTGAGTGCGATCCATACCTTCATTTCGGAAATCTTTGGCAAATTCGTAGACTCCATCAAACCCACCTACAATTAATCGTTTTAGATACAACTCATTGGCAATACGTAAGTATAACGGTATATCTAATGCATTATGGTGTGTGATAAATGGACGTGCAGCAGCACCACCAGGAATAGGTTGAAGAATTGGAGTTTCTACTTCTAGAAAGCCCATATTGTTATAAAAGTCGCGAATAGTATTTACAATCTGCGTGCGTTTTACAAAAGTATCTCTGACTTTTGGGTTAACGACTAGATCTGCATAACGTTGGCGATATCTTAATTCTGGATCATTAAATTCATCATAAGTATTTCCGTCTTTATCTGTTTTAGGTAGAGGAAGTGGTTTTAAAGATTTACTTAATAATGTGAAATCTTTAACTAATACCGTTTTTTCGCCTACTTGAGTAGTAAAAAGCTCACCTTGGATACCAATAAAATCACCGATATCTAATAGTTTTTTATAAACCTCATTGTATTTGACTTTATCCTCACCTGTACAAATTTCATCTCTATTGAAGTATACTTGTATACGACCGTCAGTATCCTGTAGTTCTGCAAAAGAAGCTTTGCCTTGTATTCTTCTAGACATTAATCTACCTGCAATTACCACCTTTTTTCCTTCTTCGAACTTATCCTTTATCTGTTTAGAAGTATAGTCCACCGGGTATAATGGTGCCGGATAAGGATCGATACCTAGATTGCGTAATGCGTTTAATTTCTCTCTTCTTACAAGTTCTTGTTCTGATAATTGCATGGATTCGTCATTTTAATAGGGACAAAAATAGCCTATTTGAAGAATTTAAAGAAAGGTCTTATTAAAAACTTTTAACCTTGGTTTGATGCAATTTTTAATTCGCTAATTTTATGCCGTATTTCTTCATTATCTGTAATATTTAATGATTTTTTATAATACTTGATTGCATTATCATTATCATCCAGAAGTACATATTTGTTAGCAAGACTTATATAGGTCTTAACCTCTTCAGGAAATAGTAATGTGTTTAATTTTAGAATAGCAATCGCTTCTTCTTTTTTATGAGCATAAAAAAGGACACTTGCATAGGTGTTTAGTTCATAAATGTTTTTGGTGTTATCTTTTAATCGCTTTACTAGTTTTTTGGAGTTTTTGATTATAAATGAAGCTCCTTTTTTGGTTAGAATATCATTCATTAAGATGACCGAAGCATATTTGGGTGTGTAATTATTAGAAAGAATTGCCAGCATATCTTCTTCCAAAGTATTTTTTGGAGATTCTACAATACGGTTTATTTCTTTCCCATCTTTATAAAAGATAAAAGTAGGCACCCTATGAATATTCCGCCCTTCATGTTCTCCTCCGGGACTTTGTTTATATGCATTACGGCTACGGTCTACAGCAATTGTGGTAAGTCTATCTAAAGGGAAATTACTTTTCTCCAAGATTTTATAAAATTTAGGAACCTCTCGTTTACTATCGCCACACCAGGTTCCCATAAAAAGAGTAATGGTGTATTGAGGTAACTGGTTTTTTAAAGAATCAATACTGTTTCGTATTGGTATGTATTGATTATAGTTTTTTGAAAACCATTGATCATATGGTTCTTGCGATAAGCCATGATTGTTGATTTTACCAAGAAGCATTGGTGAGTTATCTTCTATTCTGACTTCATTATTAAATGATTGCGCAGAAAGTGTAATGATTGAAAGAGAGAGTGATAAGATACCACATATAGCCATTTTCTTCATAGCGTATTTTGTATTCAAGAAATTAAGAGTGTTTTTAAATCATTGTCAGAAGATAGAAACACTCTTAATCTGGTGTCTATTACTTGCTTAAAGGTGTACCGCTTATTTTGGATTTTGGCGTAACCATAGCTTTGATTTTAAGTATTTCTTTACCTTTTTCTGTATTTGCCGTAATGGTTACCTGTTTGTTTTGCAAATTAGGCTTGCCATTAGAATTAAAAGTTACCAACATATCACCAGTAGCTCCTGGTGCAATAGGTTCTTTTGGCCACTTAGATACAGTACACCCACAGCTACCTTTGGCACTTATAATTACCAATGGGGCTTTACCTGTATTTGTAAATGTAAATTTGTGCTCTACAATATCGCCTTCGTTAATAGTACCAAAGTCATGATTGGTTTCTCCAAATGTCATAACCGGAAAACTAGAGGTTTTTACATCCTGATTTGCAGAGAGAATAACGTTTTCTGGATTTATCTTGTTAGTAGCATTTTCTTTACAAGATATAAGGGTTATCATTAATAGACTGGTTAAAAATAAAATTGTTTTTTTCATTATTTCAATTTTTAAATTATTAAAAGGGTTAAACATTTTTTAAGTATAAATGCTAAGCTTAATCGTCATAATTATTATTTGATTTGACTAATCAACTTAGATATTTTGCGATTAAAGTTACTTTTGGTTATGCCTGTTACTGTTTCTAATAGGGGAAAGTATTCTTCATTTGTTTTTCCGCAACTAAGCAATTTGAGTACTGTAGAAAAACCTTGATCTTTGTTTATTTTTTGTATTAATAGTGCATTTAGCATATAATCAACCCGTAAAGCTTTATTTTTTTCATCCCCAAAGTTTTTACCATTATTGTATAGCTCCAGCCAATCAGATTTTGGATTTGAAGTGATAAAAACCTTGAATTTGTGAAGAATTTCCTCCCAAGTATATCCCCAACTACCTCCATAGATGAACGCACAACCTTCATCAACAGGCTTATATATTTTGTTTGAAGGGAGTATTTTTCTAACCCTGCTATGCCATAAATCATGAGGGTCAAAATTTTTATAATTTGAAGCTAGTATGCCATCAACAATCAGGCTGTTTCCATTTTCATTGGCTTGTAGTGTGTTATAACTGTATCCGTTATAATCTAGTTTGAAGTCAATACCGATTAGTTTTAAAACCTCATTAAAGTTTTCAGCACAATATAATTTTGTTGCTTGTTTTGGAATATGTAGTATGCTGTCATATTCCGCAATCTTTGCAGTGTATGCGGTTGCTTTGGATAAATCAAAATGATCCTTAAAATAAAAAGTGTAATTTTCTATGGTTTTAGCTTTCCACGAAGATGTGTTTTGTTGAAGCGGAGAATAAAAGTAAAACTGATCATCAGTCTCTTGTGCAACTATGGTATAGTTTGCTCTCAAAAGGGGTTGATTTTTATGAACTCCGGAATAGTGAAATTGAATTAAATAGTTGCTGTTATTAAGTTGGATAACATTATTGATATAGCACTTGTAAAAGTTGTCATCCTTATATTTGAAGCTTTTTTCAATTCCTTTTAATTCATCTAATAAGGCCGAGGTTTCTATAAAATTCTGAGATGAAATTAATGTATTCTCATGATTCGGCTTTTCCTTTAAGTCAAGAAAATTTTGAAATGAACGGATAAGTTTATCAGAGGTGATTGAATCTTTTGGAAGTCTAATGTTTTGAGGAACATTTATGCTATTAGTTTGTCCCAATAGATTGGATAAGGATATAGAAAAAAGTAGTATTGTAAATGTAGCTTTATTCATTTGTTTTGATATTGATTAGCTGCGTCAAAAATCAAAACATATGGGTGTAAAATCAATTAAACTGGGTTTGAAAAGAGGACTAGAACCCGGGTGGAAATTTTATTATCTCTTGATATATAGTGATTTAACCTCGTCTCTTGAGCTGACTTCTAGTTTTTTGTACAAGTTGTTGATATGGGTTTTTATCGTGCTGATACTTACAAACATGGATGAAGCGATCTCTTTATTGGTTTTATCCTTGAGGATAAGGTCTAGTACTTTTTGTTCTTGTTGTGTAAGGTTTTTCTCTAGAGTACTGGATGCATTTCTTTTTTTACGATATCTCAAATATTGAAGAATATTAAAGGATATTGAAAGGAAAAGAATACCCAAAAGAGACCATATCCAAAGATTATCTGAAGAAGCTTTTTTGGGATTAATAAGAAATTTATCTGAAGCTAGTTCTATATTGTATTGCTTGGTGTAAGTGCTATTGGGGTATTTTTTTTGAAGACGCACTAATAAGTCATCGTAATATGTATTATGCTTAAGATCTTCGAGGTAGTTTGCATATAGATTATTAGATTTATTAGATAGAAAAGAATACACATACAGCTCTGTTAGTGGTTCATTTTGTTTTTGTACATAGTGTTGCAAAGTAGTAAACCATTTTTTTGCATTTATCTTACGATTCGTTTGGCTTCGATATGAAGCAAAAGCAAAACGCATTTCGTCTATAACAGAATCAACTTTAATAAAAGCATTACTTTTTTGGTTTCCTGATACAATTTTGCAAAACATTTCTCTATCAAAAGAAAAAGGTAAGTTTAAGGTGTCGGTATTATTTGCAATAAATAAAATCTCTTTACTTTCTGGACAAAAACCATTAAAGTGTACTAGCTTTTTTTCATCTTCAGAACAGTTTTCAATATGAATCCTATACATATGATTTTGCACAGGAAGATTATCACCAGAAAAATTAAAATACCCAGTAGAATCACTAATAGTTTTTTGTATTATTTGCTCGGGGTAGACTCCAGATAGTTGTCTATAGTCTTCTATTAAGGATAGATAGATGTCACCTGACCAGTTTTTTGTGTCTACATACCCAGAAAACTCATATTGAGAGAATGTTACCCTAGGGCTTATCAATAGCATAAAATAAAGAGTAAAAATCAGTAATCTCATCTGTTTAGTTATTGTCATTAAATGTTATACGTACTCCCACAAAAAATCTAAAAATTTAAGTAATTTTCTGTTTTTATCACAAGAAACTTTTGGGGTCGAGTATAAATATTTTGGGTATATCCAATTATCTTTTAGAAAAACAGCTTAAAAGTAGAAAAATTAATTTTAAGCAGATATTGTAACATTATAAAATTATGACCTACTTATAAGTATGACCTGCTCTATTTTCAGAAGGGTAACAATTAATTATAAACATTTAATATATTTTACATTAAAAACTATGAGTATTTGGAGAGTTATATTGGCAATTTTTTTTCCGCCATTGGCAATATTGGATAAAGGTTGTGGATCTGTTGTAATCGTATTCTTGCTAACCATTTGTGGTTGGGTTCCAGGAGTTATTGCTGCGTTAGTAATACTTAATAATCCAAAATAGAAAAAGAATCATTCAATGAATTTAAGTAGATATCTGGTCAAAAGGATAGGTAAGGCTATTGTGGCACAAATTTGGCGGTAAGAAATCAAAACCTTTTTTTATGATTCAAAAATTAGTCGGGTGCGTATTGGTTGTTTTGTTAGCGGGTTGTTCTTCTGTAAAGAAGTATAACGAACAAATAGGCAAATTACATAATCCTGAGGCAATTCATGAAGATATCGATTATGCTTATCGCAAATTACAAAGACTTCATCCAGATTTGTACTGGTATATCAATAAAGATTCGTTAGATGAAAAAATAAATACATTAAAGGCTACAATTCAAGATCCTATCTCTGGTATAGAATTCTATAAACAATTAGCTCCCGTAATAGCTAGTATTCGGCAAGGACACACTGCAATTTACTCTCCCTATAAAAAACAAACCAAGAAAGACAAAAAAGAAAATGGAAAAAGAAGTTCTCCTTTTAAACCTTTAGCTTTTCATAAGGTTGGTAATAAATTGTATATAAAGAAGAATTATGGAAAAGATAGTACACTGGTTGCAGGAACAGAAATACTAAGTGTAGATAATAAGGCAACAAGTGTTTTGTTAAGTTCTTTTCAAAAACTACATACAGGTGATGGATATAATACAACATTTATCCCTAGATACGCTGCAAAAAGTTTTGGCTCTTTCTATATGAAAACACACCAGCAAAAGGATAGCGTATTCGTAACCCTAAAAACAGGAGATAGCGTTTACTCTCGCTATTTATACGCAAAGTATAGTAAAGTAAAAACTAAACTAGCAAAAGATACTGTAAGTATACCTGAAAAAAAACCAAGTAGATTATACAAAAAGATAGCTAAACAAGAGAATAAAGAGATTCGTAAACGAAATCGAAAATATGGGTTTAATAAATACAAAAAAGAATATAACAGAAATTTTAAGTTTATAGAATCCGATAACCTTTCGGATATCGCTTACATGAAAATACGAAGTTTTACCAAAGGTAATTATGAGGATTTTTATGAAGAAAGCTTTTCAAAAATTGATTCGGCAAGATGTACAAATTTAGTTATTGATCTAAGAGGTAATCTGGGAGGCAGATTGTCAGAAATAGATGAACTATATTCATACTTGACAGATCGAGAATACGTTTTTATAGAAAATGCAAAAATGACCAGGAGGATGAGTTTTTTATATCCTTTTTTTCATACTAAGTCATGGATAGGAAAAACAGGAGCAGTATTGTTATCTCCTGTGTTGTCTGTTTATCAGATGTTCAAGGTTAAAAAAGAAAAAGGAGATCCGTATTTCAAATTTAAATATAGTAAACTGAGAAAACCTAAACCTAAACCTTATTCAGGTAAGATTTATGTTTTAATAAACGGAGAGAGTTTTTCTGCCAGTAGTATTTTGTCAACACATTTAAAAGCAACAAAACGAGCAACTTTTGTGGGAGAAGAAACAGGAGGAGCGTATAATGGTACTATTGCAGGATTGTTTACAATAGTAGAACTCCCTAATTCTAAAATAAAAATGCGTGTTGGGTTAATGAAAATAAATGCACCATATACTCTAGAACCAGATGGTTTTGGAATTAAACCAGATGTGTATATAGAAGCAAAAAAAGAAAAAGATCAAGAGTTGAATTGGATTATACAGGATGTAATAAAATCTGATTAATGAATTTGGTCTCTGTTAAGGGGCTTTGCTTATAAAAACTAATATTAAACAATGTAATCTTATGGAATATTTTGTGAAAGGTTAAAACGTTTGAATATTGAGATAGAATAAGAAAAAGTAATTCATCAGGCATTTTTAATGTTGTATCTTTGAAGCCCTATGAATAAGAAAGTACAAATTCAGGATCTTGGGCAGAAAGATTATAAAGAAACCTGGGAGTATCAAGAAGATCTTTTTAAAAAGATTTTAGATATAAAAATCAAAAACCGAAGAGAAGATGCAGGCTTAAGTACACCTAACCATCTTATTTTTGTAGAACATCCACATGTTTATACTTTAGGTAAAAGTGGTGATCTCAGTAATCTTTTATTGTCAGAAGAGCAGCTTAAGGAAAAAGAAGCTACATTTTACAAAATTAATAGAGGTGGTGATATCACATATCATGGACCAGGGCAGATCGTTGGGTATCCAATTTTGGATTTAGATAATTTCTTTACAGATATTCATAAATACCTTCGATTTCTTGAAGAAATGGTTATTCGCACATTGGCAGAATATGACATTAATGCAACAAGGAGTGATGGCGAAACAGGAGTATGGCTTGATGTAGGCACTCCATTTGCCCGTAAGATATGTGCTATGGGAGTTCGTGCTAGTCGTTGGGTAACTATGCATGGTTTTGCTCTAAATGTAAATGCCGATTTAGGATATTTTGATCATATTATTCCTTGTGGAATAAAAGGTAAAGCAGTAACCTCACTTAATGTAGAATTAGGATTAGAAAAGATAAATGAAGAAGAGGTAAAGGAAAAATTACTAAGGCATTTTTCGGTGTTGTTTGAAGCCGAATATGTAAAGTCCACAATCAAAAACTAGCAATACGATTCATATGATATAAAAAAAACGGTGCATTATAATGCACCGTTTTTAATTAAATCTGAAAAAACCTATTCCTGTATGAATTGAATAGATTTGTATTTGCCTTCTCCACCTGGATTAAGTTTTAAAATATATAGTCCAGCTGGTAATATATCGGTATTAATTGTTTTTTGAATTAATTCACCTTTCATTACTGTTTTTCCAAGTATATCAACAATTTCATATGATGTATTTTCCTTAGAGATTAGCACATTTAATATATTACTTTTTCCAACAGGATTTGGAAATATAGAAACCTGGAAAGGATCGGTAGTGGTTACACTTTCTATAGCTATTTGTGATCTGCTGAAAGTATTTCCGATAGTAAATGTTGTAGATTCTGAAGATCCAAAAGATCCTCCTGAAGCTATTGTTGTTCCACCAGATATAAGCGTGTATGAACCATTACCGTATGCACAACAAATACCATCTCCATAGGAGTCATTAATAGTAAATGTATATGTTCCTGGATCCAAACATTTTGTAATGGTTAAGGTTGATCCATCTGGCTGAGAAGGATAAGTACCCCCAGATGCTACTGTCTGATTAGCACTGTTTGTAATTTGCCAGCTAGTCTCCTGTGGATAATTGTCAAAAGTAAGAGTTAGCACTACATCTTTGCAAGTAGTCTGTCCTCCATCTTTAGATAATCGAAGGTCATCGATTGCCATATCACCTTGCCATGTAGAACCAGTAACACCATTAAAACGTAATTGTACGGCAGACCCAACATAGTTGGCTAAATCAATATTTGCAGACTGCCATGCATTTCCTTGATTTCCTGATTTTGACCAAACCGTACTCCAAGTAGCACCATTATCACTACTAGCTTCTAGTACTAAGCTACCCATGCTTGTAGCACCATACATGTGATATTTAAACTCAAATTTTGCTGCTGTGAGTGCACTTAAGTCAAAACAGGGAGAATTTAATATTGATCTTTTAGAAGGGTAGTTGGGTGATGATGATTCCATATAGGCATAATAAGATCCTTCTGAAGCACTAGAAGGTCCTGTGTTTCTAGAAGGAGTACCATTAGCATCAACTGACCAGTTAAAGTCATCACCAGTAGCTTGTGTCCATGCTCCTAATGTATTTTCGAACCCTTCTGTATAAGGGAAAACAGATATACCTCCAGTACAGCTATTCCCCCCCGATGGTAGGGTTGTGATATTTACAATATTACTTGCACTAGATTGATTACCTGCAGCATCTTTGGCTTTTACACTAAAACTATATGCCGTATTAGTTGATAACCCAGTAACCTGATGTGAAGTAGTATTTACTGTTGCAACTACTGTACTACCTTGATATACATCATAACCAGAAACACCTACATTATCAGTAGAAGCATTCCATGTTAGATCTGTGGTAGTTTGTGTAATATTTGAAGCTGTCAAACCACTAGGAGGTGTTGGTGCCTGTGTATCTGTTTGTGGTAATGTGGTGGCATTCATAATATTACTTGCACTAGATTGATTGCCGGCGGCGTCTTTTGCTTTTATGCTAAAGCTATAAGTAGTGTTGGCTGTTAACCCTGTAACTTGATAAGAAGTAGTGGTAACAGTTGTAATCACTGTACTACCTTGATATACATCATATCCTGTAACACCTACATTATCTGTTGAAGCGTTCCAGTTAAGATTAATAGTACTTTGCGTAATATTAGAGGCTGTTAAACCTGATGGTGCTGTTGGAGCTTGAGTGTCTCCATTACCACCGGTAATGCTAAAGTTAGTATTAGAAATATCATAAAAAATATGTCCAGATCCTCTTACCATAATCCTGTTTTGTGTTCCTGTTACATTTGGTACTATAATGCTATGAGAACCATCATTAGGTACGGCAGTGGCAATTGTAATAGGATAAGTGTTCCCTCCATCTGTAGAGAGTAAAATATCTACATTGGCGGCATTTATACCATTAGCTGTTGTTCCAGCTACGTTCCAGGTTACTGTCTGGGTAGATCCAGAAGCCCAGCTTACATTTGTATTTGGAGCGTTTACAATAAAGGGTCCCGCTGCTCCAGCAACCGTAATTCTGGAGTTGTCACTGGCGGTGCTACCACCCCCAGATGCATTATCCCTTACTGTAAGTCTAAAATTCATTGTTCTACTTACCGCAGGAACAACTTCCCAGGTGGAAGAAGTTTGCCCAGCTATAACAGTTGATAAAGCAGGCATATATCGATCTGGAGATGATGTAGGAGTCAATGATCTAAAAGCAGGTCCATTTGTAGAATTTGCAGAAGGAGGCATGGTTGCATGTTGTGCATCCATTTGTTCCCAGCAATATGTCAGTGCATTTCCAGAGTTGGCATCTGTCCCATTACCTTTTAAGACAAATGGAGTAGAGGCAGGAATGGTATAATCTTGACCAGCATTGGCAGTTGGAGCAGCATTGTTAGTGTTGCTTTGGGCGCCACACCTACTATTTCCCTGAGAAATATTTTGCCACATTTCCTGAATACTTATAGCATGAAAGTAAGCATCACTATTATTTTGAACATTTGGAGAACAGATGCCTGCATATCCCATAATTGTAGAAGCACTTCCTGGTTCTACAGAGGCACTGGATCTCTGACAGCTGTTGTTTTGAGTGTGGTTTCCTCCATATTGATGTCCCATTTCATGAGCAACATAATCTACATCGTATGGATCTCCTATTGGGTTGCCGCTTCCAGTAATTCCTCTGGCTTTAGAACTAGTACAAGGAGATCTAAGTTGTGCTAATCCACCACCTCCTGTACTAAATGCGTGACCTATGTCATAATTAGCAGAACCAATAACATTATCACAAACGGTTTGACTCTCGTTTATCAGGGCACCAGCATTATTGTTACTGAGGTTATCCGTATTTGCATTTAAAAAGATAATATCGGTATTATTATTTACCAATACCATTGTAAGAGCAAGATCTTTTTCAAAAATACCATTTACTCTAGTCATGGTTGTGTTTACAGCAGAAAGCACAGCTTCTTTTTTTATCTGGTCAGAGGCTCCAGAAGGTATTCCCTGATTGTTTAAATGAAATTGAGAATATTCTCCTGTACAGGCAATAGCGAGTCTAAAAGTTCTTAGTTTGCCATCATTAGCATTTTTTGTAGTATTATCGAACTGTTGATTAGAGAAGTTCGATTTGAAATTATCTTCTACGAGACACTCAAAACTATCTGGATTTGCAGGTAAATTTGTTTTAGAGTAGCATATGTAATCTTGTTTGTCCTTAGTATAAGGATCAATATAGATAGTTTTATGATTACCCGAAGTAATCATTGCGTGTAACCCGACTTTTGATACGCTAAACCTAGCAATAGATGTAGGGTCATCTATACCATATCCTACAAAAGATTTAATGTTGGGAAATCTTTTTGCAAGATCTTTGTCTAATACAGAGGCCTCTAGGACTCTAAATCTTTTTAAGACCCCTTTTTGAGTAGGTAACTCCATAACAACACCAGAGGTTTTTTGTAGTGCTCTTGAAGGAGTCTTTTTTAGAATTGAAGTTAACTCTGTAGTATTTAGGTTAAATAATTGATACTGAGTTGGTGTCGTTTTTCTAAATTCTTTTGGTTTGTTTTGTGCTTTGGCTTGAGAGATAGGATTCCACAGCTGCGCGTTAACACTAATACTCACAAATAAAAGTGTGAGTACTAGTATTTTCGAAAAAATACTTGTTTTCATAGTTGAGTTTGTTTTGTGTGTGTAAATTTAACTCATTATTATACAGTTTATTACCTATATATGGATCTTTAACACAAAATGATATAAATCTATATTAAATCATAAAAAAATGTTAAATAAAAGGAGGCGTTATCTTGTGTAGGATGGGAAAGTCGCTTGAAGTTATGCTTATCAAAAACTTCAATTTAGTGCGAAACAAAAAACCAAAGCGAATACTTTGGTTTTTACCTGAATTATTTTTTAACTTTTAAAAGCTTAATTAATTTGATAAATTAAGATACTATTTTCTTCTCCTTGCACTACAAACTCCAAGTTTGGATCTTTATCCATATTACCAAGGCTTAATACAGAATTACCATATACAGGAAAATTAGGGAACAATTCTGCATTACTATCATATAAATATACTTTTTTTGCCTGTATATCTGTAGTAGTGATATAAATCTTGTTATTGATAAAGTAAAGTTTAGGTTCAGTATAAATTCCAAAATCTAGCTCTATAGTCTTGCCCTTTATAGTCAGTTTGTTTTCAGATAAAGTAACCAGAGTTTTGTTTGTGGCTGTCATTTGATTGTCTTCATGTAAACTTAGGTTCTGTTCTATAGCATTACCATCATTTTGTATTTGAATCAAATATCCACTTTTGGTGGTTGATGTAAGTTTGTTTTGATATTGATACCATTCGCTTTTAGAAAAATCGACTTTTTCTTTTACGTCTATTCTTACTCTACCTAGACGATCTAAAACAGTTAGTTTACCATTTTTTTCCGAAAGTAAAATATAATCCTTTGTTCCTATCCTAATATGCTTTGGAGGAGAAATAAGTTCTGTTTCTGTTTCTTTAAAACGAAACCCAGTAACAATTTTTCCTTCGGCATTAAACATTTTTACTTCATTTCCTTGCGTGATGACGATACGGTAGCGTTTACTTTTATCATAATCAAACAAAGACAATGGTTGCGTAATGGATTTTTCAAAGGTTTTAGGATAAGGTTTTACATCCTTACCATCGCGATCAACTACATAAAGCTTATTAGCAGTATTAAATACTAATTGATATCTCCCATTTTTATAGATATCAATTTGTTTAATATCACCCAGAATTTCTCCATCTATTTGTTTTTTCCAGAAAATAGCCCCTTTATCAGAAATAAGGTATAACTCGTTTTCGATATCCTGTACTACCACGTCCATACCTTTGGTTCTGTGGTTTTTAACAAGAGTGGGTTTGTTTAATACTTTGTTTTCAATGGTAGTCGAAGCAACTTGAGCTACTGATGTTGCAGCTCCTTTGTCTTTACTTTTTTGTAAAATAGCATGAATATGGGCAAAATCATTTTCTTTAATGATCTGCAATACCCCAATTTGATAGCCTTTATCTTTTAATGTACTCCATTGTGCGGCATAATCTTTTTTAGTATTGTCAGAAATGTATTCTTTTATATTTTTAATAGTCCCCACCATTAATATCGAAGATTGATCGGATAAATCTTTTACGATATTTTTATAATACTCTTGATCATAAAGTAAGGTTTTATTAAGAATATTAGCAATAATGTCCCTAAGGGTATTGACAGATGATCCAAAGATGATGAACTCATCTTTAATAAAATAGAATTTAGCTTCAAAATCTTTTACCAGTGGTGTTAACGTCTGTGCAAAAGAGGTGGAGTTTTTATAAGAATATATGGCAGTATTCCTGTAGGTTTCTACTTTTGTTCCTGCCAAATTCTTATGAGCGGTTTCTGCATCCAAAGAATTTAAAACCAAAGCATTTCCCTTTTCAAAAAATAGCACTCCTATTTCAGAAGTACCTGAGAGAATATCATCAAGGTCTTCAGGGATATCTTTTAACTCTCTATCCTGAGCGATAGATAAATTCTTTTTCAATTCATCATAATCATCATAGGTATATGAGATAAATCCTTGAGCGGTGATTGGTGTAACTCTAGACATTAGGTTTTCCTGAGCTAGGGTATTGTCAAAAATACCGATGGTACTGGATAATGAGTCTTTTTCGATAGCAATACCATCTAGATACAGGGCATTTTGATCTATAGTAGCATCTATTGATGCCCAGCCACTAAAATTTTGTAAACTTTCTAGATCAGTATTAGGTAGGAGAGAATTATGGATATTTTGTAGTTTCTTACCGTTAAATAATAAGGATATTGTGTTTTCTTTTCCAGATACTTCATATACTTTTTTTAGATCCTTGTCAATAGGAGTTGGAGCTTTCTGCATCCTTATTGCATTTTCGATAAGCAATTGAGAAGAAGAAGCAATCAGAATGCTATCCTGTTTGGTAGCAAAAAAAGGTTGCCCTTTTGAGGTGATTTTATATATAGTTTGGTCAGAATAGGCAATAGTCTCTATTTTTTTTGTGTTGATTGAATCAGTTCGTATTACTGAAGGATCAAATTTTGAGATATAGGTATATTCAAAATCATTTTTCCCAAGAGGAGAAAAACATAATAGGCTTTCAGATTGATTAGATTCATTCAGAATAGATAATTCTTTAAAGTACTTAAAAAATGCAATTTGGTCATTGTTTTTGATAAGGTTATTATCTCGTAGTTTACTAGAGGCTCCTTCCAAATCATTTATTTTTACAATAACCTGAGCATCTCTGGGAATATAATCTATTAAAGAATTTGATTTTTTGGAGATATCGTCACAAGAAATAGCTATAAAAACTAAAAGAATCGCAACTATTTTTTTCATTATGCCGATGTGTTTTGTATTCCTGAATGTTGTTGTCAAAATAAAAAAATTCAATTTCTTGATTTGCAAAATAGATATTCTTGTTTAATGATAGAAATATAATTGGAGTTTTTCTCTTCTAAGCCCCAAAGATATAATTATTTAAGATCAAGTGTGAGCTGTTCGGGTAATAACCTGAAGCTTTTTCTGTGATATTTGGTTACACCATACTTACGTATAGCATCTCGATGCTCAGTTGTAGGGTATCCTTTATTTTTTTTCCAGTTATACATAGGGAATTCCTCATGTATTTTTTCCATATACTCATCACGATACGTTTTTGCCAATACAGAAGCTGCGGCTATATTTAGATATTTTCCATCACCTTTAATAACGCAAGTAAAGGGGATATCATTATATGGTTTAAACCTGTTTCCGTCTACAATGATATGCTTAGGTTGTGGTTTTAGCTGCGCGATTGATCTTTGCATGGCCAGTATTGAGGCATTCAAAATATTGACTTTGTCAATTTCGTCCATAAAAACATGTGTAACACCATAGGCCAAACAGGAGTCTTCTAGTAAGGGTCTCAAAAGATTTCTCTTGGTTTCACTAAGTTGTTTAGAGTCATTAAGGACAGTGTTATTGAAATCATCAGGCAATAGTATGGCAGCAGCCGTAACAGGTCCGGCGAGGCATCCTCGCCCTGCTTCATCAGTGCCACATTCTAGAATATTTGGATTTAATTGTAACGCAAGCATAATACGAAGATACAGTATGAAGAGAATACCTAAAAACTATTTTTTGAAATTAAAGAACATATCCTATCTGGGTTCTATAAAAAAGTTAATCTAAACAAGCAATGAGTAGTATTTACTTTCGTTAAAAAAGTATACTTTTGCCTGAGTTCAGCAATCTAATGAGAAAAAACATAATATTTATAATAGCACTATTAACGGTATCAATAACCTGTGCGCAAGGTATAAATCAGGAGCGAGAAGATGATGGCTCTCCTTCAAGAGGGAATCGATCTCTAGATGGTAAGAAATCCTTAAGGCAACCTAAAGAGAAAAAGGAGAAACCGCCAGTAACAGATTATAAAATCATTACCATAAAAAATGATACAACCTATGTAGATACTACATTAACGATGCAGAAGGACTATAAGTTTAATTACCTGCGTAGAGATGATTTTGAGCTACTTCCGATTCATAATGTAGGACAAACCTATAATAGTTTGGCAAAACGGGAAGAAAAAGATCATATACTACCACTTTTTGGTGCCAGAGCGAGGCATTTTAACTTTATGGAAGTTAATGATATTAATTACTATCATGTTCCCACTCCGCTTACCGAATTATATTTTAAAACTACATTCGAGCAAGGGCAACAATTAGACGCTTTTTTTACAGTAAATACCTCACCAAGGCTTAACCTATCTATGGCATATAAAGGAGTACGGTCATTAGGAAAATATCAACATGCCTTGACAAGCACAGGCAATTTTAGAGCGACAGCAAGTTATGTAACCAAAAATGATCGGTATAAGGTAAAGTCACATTTTGTCACTCAGGATTTACTCAATGAAGAGAATGGAGGGTTGTCTACCGAAGGAATTGATCAATATCTGGGGAGAGGTAATTTTGTTGGAGAAGAAAGTGAATTTGCTGATAGAGGATCAGTGTCAGTTAATTTTCAGGATGCCGAAAATATTCTTTTAGGTAAACGATTTTACCTAAATCACCAATATGCAATTATCAAAAAAACAGATAGTACAGCCACAGGATTAGGGATAGGACATATTATGGATCTTACCGATAAGAGGTATAAATACGATCAGACAGCAATTGCACCTAACGGGCTTTTGGGTGAGTCCTATGTGTCTGCAAATATTTCTGATAATGTGGCATTAGAGGATTTTAACAATCAAGCGTTTCTTGATTTTGAAAATATCTGGTTAGGGAAATTAAGACTACTAGGAGGAAGCTCTAATTATAATTATGGATATAACTCGATCTTAAATCAGGTAAATAGTACCGGTGATCAAATTAGTATCACCAATCGAATTAAAGGAGATGTATACACCGTAGGAGCAGAGTATCAAAACAATTACAAAGGATTTCAGTTATTTGGTGATGGTATGAGTATTGTATCAGGAGATTTTGATGGATATTATTTTAATGCCGGCGCAGGTTATCAGCTTAATGATAAATATGGTATTCGTGCAAAAATAGGAGCTAGCTCTGTGGCTCCAAACTATAATTTCCTGCTATATCAAAGTGATTATATAAATTACAACTGGCAAAACGATTTTGATAATATCGAAACTCAAAAAATACAGGTAAATATTAAAGCAAGTAAAATAGCAGAAATAGAAGCTAATTATTCTAAAATTGATAAGTACACCTATTTTACAAAAAATGCAAACGATGCTATTACTCCAATGCAGTTTTCTGAAAGTATAGATGTATTAAAAGTAAAACTGACGCAAGGATTGCAGTATTGGAAACTAGGGCTTGATAATACCGTCATGTATCAAAATGTACAAGGAGGAGAACAAGTGTATAATGTACCCGAGTTTGTAACCCGAAACAGTTTGTATTATCAAGATCATTGGTTTAAAAAGAATGCTCTTTTTTTACAAACAGGAATAACGTTCAAATACTTTTCTGGGTATAAAGCTGACGCATACGACCCTGTCTTATCCGAGTTTTATGTTCAAAATACTCAGGAGATAAGCGCATATCCACAGTTTGATATCTTCTTTAATGCCAAAGTAAGGCAAACACGAATCTATTTTAAATACGAAAATATAGGGGAAGCCTTTAGCCAAAACAATGAGTTTTCTGCGCCAGGCTATGCTACTCGAGATGCAGTACTACGCTTTGGGATTGTATGGAATTTCTTTTTGTAAGCGAATAAGTTATACTTGCTTTAAAAATTAAAACTACAACTTCTCTTATTAAGGTGTCGAAAAAAAATGACGGTAGGATGGTAACGTTTTATCGTTTGAAGACATATACTTTTATGTTACAAATAATTCACAACAAGTATTATAAATGAAAAAAATAATATTACTGATTAGTATAACTTTAATTATTACAAAACTTTTGGACAAACAGACAAGTTAAAATATGGAATAAAGGGAGGTACAAATTACTCAAGTTTTATTGATAATAATGGCATGGATATTCCTGCTGATTATAATGGAGGAATTGGATTCTACGTTGGAGGATTTGTGTCTTTTAATGTTAGTGAAAAAATATCAATTCGACCAGAGCTTTTATTTTCTCAAAGAGGGAGTAGTTTTTCCATAAATGGGACAGACATAAAGGTATTTACCCTAGATGATGCATTTTTCTTTACTTCAATTGATGGAGATATAAAAGAATCGCTAATTCTTCTCCCAATTATACTTAAATATAAATTGAGTCAAAAATTTGTTTTGGGTGGAGGTCCTCAATTAAGCCATAGTTTAAGTAGAAATGTTGAATTTGACAATAACCCGTTTAATATTGGTTTTATTAGAAATGATGGTTCTGAAAAATTTGAAATAGGAGTTGATCTAGAATTAGAGTATGTAATTACAAATAGTTATGGAATTGAACTAAGATATAACTATGGAATTACGGAAAGACAAAATCTTCATTCTTCAATAATTCAATTAGGAATGAATTATAGGTTTTAATGAGTAATTGTTTGTAACAACACCTATTAGATAATACGGGTGCGACTTTAATCAAAATTTAATGTTTGTTTAAGTTATAGTTCGAAAAAATAGTGATTTTCAGCTTCAGTACTAGTTATAGATAAACGCTAATTATAATTTAAATTTGATTAGAATGATTATCCGAACATACAATAATTGTGAATTTGAAATAGAAGGGGATTTTTGTGATTTTCAAAAATTATATAAACTTCTGGATTTGAATACCGATTTCTCAGTTGAATTGGATTCATGTATCAATCCATTACCCTACGATAGTATTTGTTCTTGTTTGTCAGTTAGATTTACCGAAGGAAAAATTCGATATGAATATGGTGATAGAGAATTCAAAATATTTTGGTCAGTTGAGAATTTAAATGTATTGAAGAGAAATATTGATTTTAATAAAAATTACAAAGGACATATTCATTTTGACTATATAAGTTTTCCTGATAATATTGAGATTGGGCATGAGCTTGTAATATCAAAACAAACCGAAGGAACAACTTTATATAAGAAAAACTAAATGAAAAGAATTTTAGATCAAACCCACGATAAGTATACCTTTATTTATGCATGTTCAAGATTATTAGAAAGAACTTCATATTATGGATTACGTTCTTTGATTGTATTATATATGATTGGAGAAAGTATAAATATGACAACTCAAGAAGCTTTGCAGATTTATGGTTGGTTTACAGTATCAATAGTTTTTTCTCAGATTCTAGGAGCACTACTTGGAGATCTACTCGTAGGAAATAAAAAATCTATTATTATTGGAGGAGTGTTACAAGCTCTAGGCGCTTTCTGTTTTTGTATTCCTTCTATAATAGGATTATATATAGGGCTTGCATTGGTTGTTTTGGGTGGCGGATTTTACACACCTAATATTATTGCCCATTTCGGAAAATTATATCTCAACAAAACTAAACTTTTAGATTCAGGCTTTACCATATTTTATCTAGCGGTAAATGTTGGAGCTTTTATCGGCGTAGTTACCATTGGTTATTTAGGAGAAAAATTAGGGTGGAATATAGGATTTATTATTGCTGGTGTTGTTGCTTTACTTTCAGTAGTTTTACCATTAATTTCGGCAGATCAGGCTAATAATCAAGTAGTAGAAAAGAAGCTTCCAGAAATTCAAAGGGCTCTGAAAGTGTTAATAGCGTTTGTTATTGTTGGTTTGTTCTGGGGGCTATACGAAATATCGGGTATCAGATTTCATGATTTACAATTTAAATTTGGAGAACTTGCTGTTTTTGATACCCCTAAAAGTATTTGGTCTTCTCTAAACACAATTTTTATTATTCCTGTAAGCTTTGTAATAATTATTCTTTGGACATATTTTTATTCAAATCAATTTATCAAATTGGCAATAGGGTTTTTATTTGGTGCTATTTCTTATGCCGTGCTTCTTGCTATTCCCGAAACCCCTACGGCACAGTATAGCATTTTGTATTTAGTATCAATATTGTTTTTAAGTATCTCAGAGGTTCATATCGCACCCGTAATCAATTCTGTTCTTACGCAACACACCAATCCAAAATATTTGGCAATCATGATCAGTATAGCTTTTGTTCCTATAAAGCTATTTTTGTACATAGTAGGGCTGTTTAATGAAGCTCTATATGAAAACTCATCATTAGCATTAAAAATTGGGATGATAGGGATGGTTGTTATGACAATAGGATTGGTGATGTATATTTTAATAGATAAAATACTAACCCGAGAAAGGGGGTAATAATCGATTATTGTAGTAAACATTTGTTAGATAGAAACGATATGCTGCAAAAGTTATATACATTATCTTCTTTTATTATATTTAAAAATGAAGGAACAATTCTACACCCATCTGAGTAAATTTGCCAAAGTAGATAAAGATAATATTGCAGAAATTCTATCCTACTTCGAATCCAGATCTTTAAAAAAGAAAGAAGTAATTATGCATGCTGGCAAAAAATGCAAAACCAATTATTTTGTGCTTAACGGTTGTCTTCATATGTATTATATAAACGATAAAGGAACAGAACAAACTATTCAGTTTGGTATAGAAAATTGGTGGATTACAGATTATTTGGCTTTTCATCAACAAGGGATCACAGATTTTTACATTCAGGCAGTAGAAAAATCTAATGTTTTGAGTATTGATTATAGTAAACAGCAAGAATTGTTTGAGAAGTTTCCCGAGGTAGAAAAATACTTCAGAAACATCTACCAGATTGCTTATGGATCAACATTGATACGAATGAAGTATATGTTTAATTACTCTAAAGAAGAGATTTTCTTTCGTTTTAGAGATAATTTTCCCGAATTCGTTCAGAGAGTACCACAATATTTGATAGCGACATATTTGGGATTAACCCCAGAATATTTAAGCGAAATTAAAAGTAAACACATTTCTTAAACCAGCTTAAGTTTTTTGAAGATAGGCTCCAATACTTTTGTATATATAAAATTAAAATACAAAGTAAAATGGAAAAAAGAATTCAAATAGACGAGATTGAACCCATTGCTTATGAAGGAATGTATGTTTTAGAAAAGTATTTTCAAAAAAGCCAGCTAAGTACCACGCACAAGGAGCTTATTAAAATTAGAACATCACAAATAAATGGCTGTGCGTTTTGCTTAGATATGCATACCAAAGTAGCTCTAGAAAATGGCGAAAGTCTACAAAGAATTGTAGTGTTAGACGGTTGGAGAGAAACTAATTTATTTTCTGAAGAAGAAAAAATACTCTTAGAAATGACCGAAGAGATAACATTGATTCATAACAAAGGATTGTCTGCTGCCACATATCAAAAAGCAAGTACTACTTTTTCTGATACCTATATTGCACAAGTGATCATGGCAATAACAGTTGCCAACGCTTGGAACAGAATAGCAATAAGTACACATAAACCCCTTCTGGATTAGTAATTAAGAAGCAAAACTATCTTCCTTTTGTAATATATAATGGATAATATTTCTAGAATACAATAAGATAATATTAAGTAAAAAATAACAGCGACTTTGATGTATAACCAAAGTCGCTGTTTTATATTTATAGTATTCATAAAAGGCAACCTATATTGGTATGAAAATTAGTGAGGGTTTTATGAATCTTCTACAGGTGGATCCTATTACAAAAAAATAAAGAAGAGCTATGAAGATAAATGCATATGCGGCGTTAGAGCCAAAAGAAAAGTTAACTCCGTATTCCTATGAATTAGGTGAATTAGGGGCAGAGCAAGTTGATATTAAAGTATCATATTGCGGTATTTGTCATTCAGACTTAAGTATGATCAATAATGACTGGGGAATGACAGAGTATCCTATTGTGCCGGGACATGAGATTGTAGGAGAAGTTGTTGCCACTGGCGCAGCCGTAAAGAATATAAAAATCGGAGACAAAGTGGGGTTGGGTTGGTTCTCTGCGTCATGTATGAGTTGTCAGGAATGTATGGAGGGAACACATCACCTTTGTGCTAATAGTGAAGCTACAATAGTAGGGAGACACGGTGGATTTGCAGATTATGTTCGTGGTCACTGGTCATGGGCAATTCCTCTTCCAGAAGAGATAGATATGAGCAAAGCCGGTCCTTTGCTTTGTGGAGGTATTACCGTTTTTAATCCTATTATTATGGCAGGTGTAAAACCAACAGATACTGTGGGGGTTATTGGGATCGGAGGCTTAGGGCATATGGCACTCAAGTTTTTAAAACACTGGGGGTGCGAGGTGATAGCTTTTAGCTCTAATCCGGATAAGAAAGAACAAATTTTAAATATGGGAGCCACTAAAGTGATCAATTCAAAATCCCCCGAAGAACTAGAAAGTATCAAAGGAAAACTAAACTTTATCCTAAATACCACCAACGTTACTTTAGACTGGAACTCTTATCTCTCCTCTCTGGCACCAAAAGGGAAATTTCATACCGTAGGAGCTGTTATGGAACCAATGGCAATACCTGCATTTAGCCTAATTGGTGGTGAGAAATCTGTAGCAGGTAGCCCATTAGGAAGCCCGGCACTAACCAAAACGAT
The DNA here is from genome assembly GCF_002895435.1 of Aquimarina sediminis. Classification (GTDB taxonomy): domain Bacteria; phylum Bacteroidota; class Bacteroidia; order Flavobacteriales; family Flavobacteriaceae; genus Aquimarina; species Aquimarina sediminis. Next base: position 5,362 of record NZ_POYJ01000017.1, on the reverse strand, counting down.
GTTAGACTTTTGTGTAAGACATGATATATATCCTACCGTAGAAGAATTTCCTATGAAAAATGCAAATGAAGCTCTGACTCACCTCGAAGAAGGAAATGCAAGGTTTAGAGTAGTTTTAAAAAACTAATAAAGATTATTTTGTATTGTAGTAATAAAAAACAACAACTATCACTAGTATGCTGTACAATGTTATGACGTCACAACACATACTCACTGAAATTTTAAACTCAAATAAAAGATGAAAAAAATACTGTTTTTAACCGGAGATTTTACAGAAGATTATGAAACCATGGTGCCATTTCAAATGTTGGAAATGGTTGGGTATACGGTGCATACAGTTTGCCCAGATAAGAAAAAAGGAGATACGATAAAAACAGCTATCCATGATTTTGAAGGAGATCAAACTTATACCGAAAAACCAGGGCATAATTTTACCCTAAACTATAGTTTTGATCAAGTAGATGTAACTGATTATGATGGATTAGTGATCGCAGGAGGAAGGGCTCCAGAATATTTGAGATTAAACGAAAAAGTAATTCAAATAGTAAAACATTTCTTTAAAACTAATAAACCAGTAGCTTCAATTTGTCATGGGATACAGATATTAACAGCTGCCGGTGTAGTACATGGAAGAAAATTAACAGCCTATCCTGCTGTTGGTCCTGAAGTAACTCTTGCAGGAGGAGAGTATCAATCAATCCCTGTTGATGGTGCAGTAGTAGATGGTAATTTGGTAACATCACCCGCCTGGCCAGCACACCCTAGCTTCATCAGGGAGTTCTTAAAACTTATGGGAGCAAAAATAGAAATATAAAACTACTTCCAGAATAGTTCCTAATAAGTAACCCCTATAGAAAAGCTTTTCTATAATTGCTATATTGTAAGTGTAAAAATAGAAAAGCTTTTTTTTGAAAATAAACCAATGTATTAAGAGTAAAACAATACAAAATGATGTAGCATGAATTCAATACTTTATCAATTATGAAAAGTACAGATGACCCCATTATTGTAGAGCAAATATTTCTTTCTTCTGTTCAAAAAGTTTGGAATGCCATAACTAAACCGGAAGAAATGAAGAAATGGTACTTTGAAGCTCTTGAGTCATTTGTGCCTCAGGTAGGGTTTAAAACTGAATTCTCAGTACAGGTAGAAGACAGAAAATTCACTCATCTATGGCAAATAACAGAAGCAATTCCCGAAAAAAAGATAACGTATAACTGGAAATATAAAGAGTATCCAGGAAACTCTTTTGTTACTTTCGAATTAAAAGAAGAAAAGAATAAGATAAAACTAGAATTAACAACAAAAATAGTTGAAAGTTTTCCTGATGATATCCCTGAGTTTACAAGAGAGAGTTGTCTTGCCGGGTGGGATTATTTTATAAGAAAGAATCTTAAAGAGTATATAGAATCAAACTAAGACTAATGAAATTTATAATAATCATACTTCTGATAGGGTTAAGTTTTTTGAGTTGTAATGAATCCAGTTCCGAAAGAGATATAAAATCACTACAAGTTTCAAAATCAGATACGATATCCTCAAAATCATCAATGGACTTCTCAAGTGCAGTAATACAAGTAGAACGAGGAGCGTTTCATTATGATAAATTTGTACTTAAAGATACCGTTATAACCTATTACCCATCGTCAGAAAAATTTGAAAAAAAGTATGACGCCTATAATTATACTTCAGAACAAAAAATAAGTAAGAGTACCCGAGATAGCTTGATAAGTTATGTAGTTAACAACGGTTTTTTTGACTTAAAAGATTCATATAGCAGTAAATCATCGTGTGCTAGCCAATTGATAGTAACTTTTAAATGGGATAATCGATCAAAAAGAATTGTTTCAGAAGATTTTGAGCGCGATTGCCCAGAGCTTTTAAAATATATAGAAGCTCAAATTGTTATACTACATCATAAAAATCTAAAACGTATTTTTTTGCCAGGATAATATTTTGAATAAGAAAGTATTTTCATGAAGAAGACCCTAATGCCATTATACCATATAGAGGCACAATAATGAGAACCAATGAGTATGAGCAGTTTTTATACAACCCAAACCCCGATTGATATTTTTTACTACTTATCCTATTTGTCAGAAAATAAAAAAGAAGCAGTGCTGTTAATTGATAAATTATCAAAATTTTAATCCATTACATAAGGATAATGTATTTTCAGTAGATACTTGTATCTTTGATCCTTATAATTTATCACATCATTTTAGAGTACATATAATGAGCACTATCAAAAAAAGAAACGTTTCTGTCTTAGGTCCAGATGCTTTTACCGGGATTACTTTTAAAAAACCCGCAACCTATGCAGCCGGGCTAACAGGGGTAAAAGTAGCGCTTCAGCATGCGTTCAAAGAAATGGGAGTGGTAAAATCCATGCATATACTCTCTAAGATGAATCAAAAAGAAGGGTTTGATTGCCCTGGTTGTGCATGGCCTGATCCTGATAAGCCTTCAAAATTGGGAGAATATTGCGAAAATGGAGCCAAAGCAATTGCAGAAGAGGCAACCAATCTTAGAACAGGTAAAGACTTCTTTGCAAAACATTCTGTAGAAGAGCTATCACACTGGTCAGATTATCAAATTGGTAAAAGCGGTAGGCTTACAGAACCCATGATCCTAAAACCAGAAAGTATTCATTATGAACCAATATCATGGGAAGAATCCTATACATTAATAGCAGATCAATTACATAAATTAGGTAACCCAGACCAAGGAGTCTTTTATACTTCTGGTAGATCCAGTAACGAAGCCGCTTTTTTATACGGTCTTTTTATACGAGCTTTCGGTACTAATAATATGCCAGATTGCTCTAATATGTGTCATGAGTCTAGTGGAGTTGGGTTAAGCGAAACCTTGGGGATAGGAAAAGGATCAGTAAAACTCGAAGACTTTGATAAAGCAGAAGTAATTCTGGTTATTGGGCAAAATCCAGGTACAAATCACCCTAGAATGCTATCCGCTTTGCAAAAATGTAAAGAAAATGGAGGCAAAGTGATAAGTATTAATCCTCTAGAAGAAGCAGGATTAATTAGATTTAAAAACCCACAAGAAGTTAAAGGAGTACTAGCCTCTGGAGTAGCGCTAACAGATATACACCTGCAAGTAAAGATAAATCAGGATGTAGCCCTATTAAAGCTTATTATCAAAAAACTGGCAACACTCGATAAAGAAAGAGGAAATGTTTTCGATCATACATTTATAGAAACCTATACCCAAGGATATGAAGAACTTCTTAAAGATATAGAGCAATATTCAGAACAAGAGTTGCATACATTATCAGGAGTAGAAGAAGAACTGATAGATAAAACAGTAGAACTGTTAGCAAGCAACAATAAAATAATTATTTGTTGGGCAATGGGGCTAACACAGCATAAAAATGGAGTAGATAATATAAAAGAATGTGTTAATCTGTTATTGCTCAAAGGTAGTTTAGGAAAACCTGGGGCAGGAACATGTCCCGTTAGAGGGCATAGCAATGTGCAAGGGGATAGAACCGTTGGTATAATGCACCATGTTTCTCCTGATTTAAATACAGCAATAGAAAATACCTTTGGTTTTACGCCTCCAGATAAAGAAGGGTTGGATACGGTACATGCTATAGAAGCAATGCATCAAGGAAAAGCAAAAGTATTCATAGCCTTAGGAGGTAACTTTTTATCAGCAGCATCAGATACAGAATACACAGCAGAAGCTCTTCAAAATTGTGATCTAACCGTTGCAATCAGTACCAAGTTAAATAGATCGCACCTGGTTACAGGAAAAACAGCATTGATATTACCTACACTAGGTCGGTCAGAGTTAGATATCAAAAATGGGAAACCCAGATATTTTACAGTAGAAAATAGCATGGGAAAAGTACACCAGTCCAAAGGACTATTAAAACCTGCATCTGGTGATCTAAAAAGCGAACCCGAAATCATCGGTGGGATTGCAAATGCATATTATAAAGAAGGGCATGTTGTAGATTGGAAAAACCTAAGTGAAGATTATGAACAGGTTAGAGAGAAAATCGAACTTGTTCTCAAAGGGTTTAATAATCTAAAAAACAGATCCAAAGGATCAGGGTTTTACTTACCTAATAATGTACGAGATTTAGATTTTAGTAAACTCCCTAACCATAGAGCACAATTTAGTGTATGTAGCTTGCCTTTTCATAGTATAAAAGACAATGAGTTTTTGTTAATGACAATCCGTTCTCATGATCAATTCAATACTACTATTTATGGATTAGACGATCGCTATAGAGGTATATATAATGAACGCAGGATTGTTTTGATGAACAAGTCAGATATGGAGAAGCAGTCATTAGAAAAGATGGATGTTGTTAATTTAACAAGTTACTATGATGGTAAAGAACGTATAGCTCGCAATTTTTTAGTACTCCCTTATAATATACCCCAAGGGAATCTAGCATCTTATTTTCCAGAGACCAATGTTTTAGTTCCATATAACCATTATGCAGATAAGAGTCATACTCCCATTAGTAAATCTATAGTTGTAGGTATAGAAAGAGTTTAGTAGTACTATTTAAAGAGTTTTGATTATGGCGTGCCCCTATGGGTCGGGCTATCCGTTACAATTCCTCGCACTTCGTTTCCTCAGGCTGTGGGATTTTCACTACTATCCCTCACGCTTAGTTATGATACACCTTTATCTGTAAAGGAGTTTTATGTATGATATGGTTTTGGCTACTTTTTTATCATATGTTTAGATAGTATATATGGATCTTTCGGGTAATTTTCCCTTCGGGATTAGTGATATTTGAAAAAATGGGAGTTGTAAAGGGTGTGTTTTCAGGGGGTTGTTAAATTAATGTAAAAAAACTGTAAAAAAGATATTGTGTATGTAGTAAAGAGTTGTATGTTTGCACCCGCAAAACGGGCTATTGTTTTGCTTTGTTCATTGAGGATATTTATTGCTAAAAGAGTTTGATATTTTTTTAAAATATTTATAAAAAAAGTTCTTGTCAGAATAAAAAAAGGTTGTAGGTTTGCAGCCGCAAAACGGTTTACGGTTTTGGTAAGTTCATAGACAAGATTTGTTTTAAAAGAGATTAAAAAAAACTTTAAAATAAATTAAAAAAAAAGCTTTGTAGAATTAAAAAGGGTTGTATATTTGCACCCGCTTTGAGAAACAAGTAAGGTTCATTATAAATAATTATACAGGAGTAGGGTGTTAGAGGTAACATTTATAAGGTTCGATTCCTTATTAATTGACAAGACGACTGGCGAAGAAGATCGCTTCAGGAGTTAAAAAAGTTCATAGACATATTGATTGACAGCGCGTATTAGACTAGAGATAGTTTATACGAATAATAAGAACTAGAAACATCAAAGAGATACGATTA
>NZ_POYJ01000016.1 GCF_002895435.1 Aquimarina sediminis | reverse complement strand
TTGCACTGGGTACAGGAGAGACCGAAACCAACGAATATGATGCTTATGGATTCCTTAAAAAAACAAAGGTTTTTATACAAAATGCCAATGCCAGTCATATCGAAAACACCTATGCTTTTAATGTACAGCGTGGTACCTTAACCAGCAGAACTCATAAAACTAATACAAGTGCGCATACGGGGACATATACAGAGGCTTTTGAGTATGATACACTGGATCGATTGACCAGGATTAATGGTCCTTTTGCAAAAAACCATACTTATGATAATTATGGGCGTATTACCAATAATTCGGCTATAGGAGGATTTGCCTATAACCAAGGGAGCAAGCGCTATCAAATGAAGGAGATGACCCTAAATGCTGCAGGAGCTGATTTCTATAAGAATAGAGCGAGACAACAGATTACCTATAATGCCTTTAAAAAACCTGTAGAAGTATACGAGGAAGGTAAAGGGCGTGTAAGTTTTGAATATGGTCCGATGAAAAATCGCACTCGTGCCTGGTATGGAGGATTACAAGAAGATAAAAACGCACGCAGGTATCATAAGCAATATTCTTCGATTATCCCAGCAGAGGTTGTACATGACAAAACAGAAAACAGTTATAAGTTTGTATTTTTTAATGGAGGTGATGCGTATAGTGCTCCGATAGCCAAAATTGAGAAGTTTACCAACGGAGCTAGTGATGGGGGTGCAATTTATCACCTGCAACGAGATTATCTGGGTAGTATTCTAAACATTACCAAACAGCTTGGCAGTGGTACAGCGACAACAGGAGAATTGGTAGAACGAAGACAATTTGGAGCCTGGGGTACAGTAGATGCCTATTGGGCAAAAAATGGCAGTACCAAGATGGGGTATGATAGCCTGCTGGACCGCGGATATACAGGGCATGAGCATTTCTTTGAGGTGGGGTTAATCCACATGAACGGGCGTATGTATGATCCTCAATTGGGGAGGTTCTTATCTCCTGATAATTATATCCAAAACCCGTATAACACCCAAAATTATAATCGATATGGGTATGTATTAAACAACCCATTGATGTATACCGACCCTAGCGGGGAGCATTGGGAAGAATCGAATCAAGAAGGTTCGGGTTGGTTATGGTATGCAGCCACGACAGGAACCAGTATTTATGAAAGCCTGAGAGGTGCACAGATTGGGCGTTGGCTAGGGACTAATACCAGAAGCATCGGTAGAGATATTAGCAGACCCTTTAGAGAGGTAGGTCGTTGGTTTAGAGGCTTGTTTGATCGCGGAGGAGAAGATATAGGACCCGTAATCACAGAAATACCACAGGATTATGCTATTGGTGATCCATTTATGCATTCAAACCCTGGAGTGTCTGAAGTGTTTATTAACGGAGGCGTTGCTTTTAGTTATGGTCAAATAAACAGTGTTTCACAAATGATTCAGGGAATAGCTACGATTTTTACTGATCCTTTATCATTATTTACATGGGATACATATTTAGGTGCAGTGTCCCAAGGATTAGGATCTGTTTTTCCTACACTTAAAACTTTCAGAACAAATGCAGAGATACAAAGAGCAGCTGCGACTGGGGATATTAACAATGTTTTTTATACCTTAGGGGGCATACATGTAGATGTTTTAACTGAGACATCTTCTATTATTCCAGCTCTTAGAGGTGCAAAGGCAGTATCAACAGCTGGAAAAGCTACAAGATTAGGAAAAATGGGAGAAGCAGCAGTTGGTATAGCTGGTAAAAAGACTAGGATACCATCATTATCTGGTACCGCAAAATTTAGAGTTCCCGATCAACTTAACAAATTCTCTTTAACCGAAGTTAAAAATGTAAAAAGATTAAGTCTGACAAGACAATTAAGGGACTTTTTTTTATATGCTGAACAAGAAGGGAAAGTTTTTATACTTTATACAAGGTCTAATACAATTTTAACAAAACCTCTTAAACGGTTAATTGAAAATGGATACATATTAAGACGTAATATACCTGGTTCATAATATAATGATTTGGTTTTAGGATAACCTATTGGGGTAATTTTGAAAATAAGAATATCTTTGATAAAAGATTACCCCTTGTGGTTTCCATTGAAATCTTAAACTCTTAAAAACTGTATTGATATGATAATGAATGAAAAAATTATACAAAATAGATTACTTCAGATAGGATTAAAAGTGGATAGTATTTATGATTTGGTTAATAATAATGAAAAGTATCCACAAGCAATTGAAACTTTAGTTAATTTATTGGATGAAAATATAGGCTTCACTCCAAAAATTACAGAAGGTATCGTTAGATCATTGGCCGTTAAAGAAGCCAAAGGCAAAGCAAATGATACTTTATTTAAATTATATCACAACTCAAAAAATGAACAGGATCTCTTTAAATGGGCAATAGGCAATACTATTCAAGTAATTGTTCAACCCAAAGATGAAGAAAAAATAATTAGGATTGTTAAGGACAAAACTAATGGGATGTCACGCCAAATGTTTGTATTGGCACTTGGCAAAATTAAGTCCAAAGCTTCTGAAAAAATACTATTGGATTTATTGGATGATGAAGATGTAACGGGTCATGTGATTTCTTCGTTAGGAAAATTAAAATCTAAAAAATCAGCTTCTAAAATTTCTAAATTCTTAAATCATAAAAATCCTTGGATAAGAAAAGAGGCGAAAAAAGCATTAGATAAAATAGGCTATCAGGAGATATAATTTAAAACAGAATAAACATGAAAAAAATTGGAGGTATTTTATTGATAATTTTTGGTAGTATTTTTCTAGTTTTTAACTTATTGTCAATACCAAGTTCTTTAATTTCTTTAGTTGACACTAATTATAATATAGCGTATTTCTTAGGATCACTATCAGTTATTTTTATTATGTTAGTATTTGGTGTACTTATGTTAGTATTAGGGATAAGACTTATTAGAAAAAGTAAATAACATTTTTAGAAAAAAGAGTTCAGGTTAATTTAAATAATCCTTAACAAGAGCTTTAGCACCGACCTTATTGGAACAGAATTAATCAAAATATGCTTGATGGTACTTATAATTAGGATGATTATGGTCAAATGCAAAAGTTATATTACACTGAGGTTAATTGTTATTTTTAGCTTGGTAACCATAACTATTATGAAAGCACAAGAAGGATATAAAGTATATGATAAAAAAGAGCTAGAAAAACTCTCAGACAAATTTAAAGGAGAGATGATAGACCAAATAGAATATAATTGGGCAATTGTGGAAAGGTTTAAAAAAACAGGAGAATTAGCTATTTTTCCGCAACTTGGAAATTACGCTATTCTTTTTAATTCTGAAGAAGCTTTCAACAAAATGGTTGAATCAAAAGTTTATCCTGTACCTCAAGAAACTGATTCTTTTTACGAAGAAGATAAACATTTAATTCAAGATTTAGATAAAGGTATGAACATCCTTATGGAAGAGTTTTTTAATCGACTTGGTATTGAACCCATTGATCTTGAAAATGCAAAGGAATCCGATTTAATTTTACTTGGTAATATTTTTAATAAGAAATATAAGGATGAAAATCTTGAATATAGGGATACTTATCTTTTAGGATTTTTTTTAGGAAACTATATGATTAACTTCATTGGTGAAGAACTAGAATGGTACTTGCATCGTGAATGTACATTAAACCCGCACTGGACTCCATATTTGAAAAAGAAAAATGATCATTGGAAGTTTAACTTTTGGAAACCTGTAGAAGATAATATTTATAGTTCAGAGGATATTGATTTACTTCGAATTATGAGAAGGGAGGTTGCCTTTTACAGAGGAATGGACCATATAGATGGAACTCCAACATTATCTCCAGAACATGCTGAGTTTTTAAGAAGTGGAAAGGTTGGTAATGATTAGATTTTAAGTAGAATTTTTAAAATTGATACAAAACAGCTATGATAGTAAAAATATTGTAGCTGTTTTTTAATTTGAAATAGTTTTTTAAAACCCTATTTAGAGAGGTAGGTCGTTGGTTTAGAGGCTTGTTTGATCGCGGTGGAGAAGATATAGGACCGGTAATCACAGAAATACCACAGGATTATGCTATTGGTGATCCGCTTATGCATTCTAGTCCGACAGTATCTGGGGTGTTTACTAGTGGGGGTGATGGATATTTTCCCGGGATACCAATAATTAATAGGTCAAATGGTACAATTAGTGCAAATCCGGAGTCTTGGGCTGAGAGTTGGGAAAGAGGTAATTTTATTCAGCAAACTATATATGGTATAGCAAACTCCTTTTCTATAGTAGGTCAGTCAATGAACCCTTTTGATGATCATGTTACATCACTAGCAGGAGAAGGACTTAATGGAACAGATAGAGGTGGCTACGGTGCTGAGGCAGCAGCTACTATTATAACTAGTGGAATAGGAAGAGGAATCACGCAAGGAGGTAAAACATTTGTCCAGTATAGAGCCGCTTATTGGTCGACTAGAACAAAACCAAAACTTGAACCTTTAATAAATACTAAAACTGGGCAGGTGTGGAAGCAATACATTGAACTACATCATAGGTTTATTCCTCAAAGATGGAAATGGGCTCCAAAATGGTTAAAAAATAATAGATTAAATTTACAACCATTAAATAGTTTAGAACATGCTTTAAAAGATCCCTATAGAGCAAGGTTCGCACCCAAATGGGTAAAAAAAATGTTTAACCTAAAATGGAAATAAATGCTAAAATTATTCAAAAGAAAAAATCGAATTAAAGAAATAGACTATACTTTTTTAAGTTTGATTTCTAAAAAGTTAGAAGCAAGTTATCCATATTTATTACAACAGGTTTCTAGTGATTTCATAATTGGGAAGAAGAAAAATAAGCTTGGAGAAATAGGTTCTTATACATTAATCTTGAATGCTAGTTTAGAATCAAAATTTTCAAATAAAAGTCTATCAAAATTTTTTATAATCGAAAAAATCAAAATTTGGAATAAGTTAAAGATGAAATTTGAAAATGTAGAATTACATATACTTGAAGGTATGTTAGCCGGCTTTAGATTAGAATCTGATTATGGAGATTTAGATCTTGATAAAATTGATATTCAAAATATTAAAGAGAAACACTTTAATAATCAAGACAAAGATGATCTTATTAAAATTCTTAAAATTGAAGACGAAAAGCTTTTAAAATTTATTGACCTAGAAAACACTTTTAAAATTGAAATTGATGAAGGAGATTTTTATGTCATTAAAGATTTAGAAGATGGTAATTATCTTGCAATGGATAAAAAAGGTGCTGTATATGGTATGATCCATGATCCATATGAGATAGAAAAGCTATATAATACCAAAGAATCTTTTTTTAATGATTTAGAGTTAGGTAAATTTAATATTGAAGAATATTATACTAAGAAGATGAACGGGTAAAATCAATAGTCTTTTTAATTAATAAAATGTTTTAAACGAGCAGCTACATCCTTTTTTTTGGTTGTAGCTGTTTTATTTGAAGTAGTTTTTTAAAACCCAATTAGAGAGGTAGGTCGTTGGTTTAGAGGCTTGTTTGATCGCAGTGGAGGAAGAGATATAGGACCAGTAATCACAGAAATACCACAGGATTATGCTATTGGTGATCCGCTTATGCATTCTAGCCCAACAGTATCTGGGGTGTTTACTAGTGGAGGTGTTGCTTATAGTGCTGCTCAAATAAACAGTGTTTCACAAATGATTCAGGGAATAGCTACGATTTTTACTGATCCTTTATCATTATTTACATGGGATACATATTTAGGCGCAGTGTCCCAAGGATTAGGATCTGTTTTTCCTACACTTAAAACTTTCAGAACAAATGCAGAGATACAAAGAGCCGCTGCAACTGGGGATATTAACAATGTTTTTTATACCTTAGGGGGCATACATGTAGATGTTTTAACTGAGACATCTTCTATTATTCCAGCTCTTAGAGGAGCAAAGGTAGCATCAACAGCTGGAAAAGCTGCTTCTACTACTAAAAGGTTACAATCTCATGTAACACGCGCTGCAAAAAAAGTAGATGCATTGGGGGATAAAGCCTTTACTCGAGGACAAAGAAGAGCTTTAAAGCGTAATCCATATCTAAGACCTGCATTTAGAGGTAATAGAATTGATGTTAAAGCACGAAGAATGATTGAAAACGACAGTAAATTAAATAACTTGCAAAGCAATTATAATAGAGGTCCTGATTTTGTCGATCCGGCTACCGGAAACTGGTGGGATATGACGACACCAGGTTCTTGGTCAAGTCATGTTAAAAAATATGGTCCTGGTGGAACTTTTTTAAATACACAATATTAGAAAAATGAGCAAAACACGTTTTCAAAACAGATGGGTAGAAGATGCTGCCAATAAAGAAGCGTTATTGAAAATCACTAAAATTGCCCAAAGAGGGGGTGTTCTTAAAAAAGAACACTCTCCTTATGGGATTACTGATAAAGGGCTGATAGATTTCAGAGGACTTCGATTAAGTGGAATGATCCTCAAAAAACTAAAGGTAAGTGATGCTGACATGTCATACTCTGACTTTTATGATACTTTCTTAGAACGTTCTCGATTTAACAATGTTGTTTTCCATCAAACCGATTTTTCGAAGTTCCGTGATATCGGGAATGAATTTACCAACGTTTACTTTTTAAAATGCAAGTTTATAGAAGCGTCCATCGGTTATAAAGGAACTAGGTTTCAATTGTCATTTCTCGAAGACTGTAATTTTAGAAGAGCCACTTTCACAAGGGCAGAATTTACCAATTGCAAAATAACTAATTGTAAATTAAACGGAATGGACTTATTCGGTTCTTCCTTTGAGAATAGTTCGTTTACTGGAAAATATCAAGATCTTTGGTTTAGAGGAGGATACCCACATTCTGATGATAGAAAAGAATTTGGGAAACCAAAGAAAAATACAATGCTGAATGTGTCATTTGAAGAGGCAACCCTTCAAGATATAACTTATAGTAACGATTGTGATTTATCTACCGTAATACTTCCAAAAAGTGGAAATTATAAATATTTTGACAATTGGGAGAAAAGACTTAGAGTTTTAAATGCTAAAATTAGCAAATGGAATGAAGGCGAGAGGATTGAAGCAGATATATTTGTAAGTTCACTTTTAGTCGATGCGGATACTCAACCGAATTATATATTAAATATTGATTTTATAGAAGAAGAGTTTGGAGAAGAACTCACAACAAAAATGATTAGTGAGTTAGAAAATGCTCTGTAAAAATGAGTAAAACAAAATTTCAAAACAGATGGGTAGAAAATGCTGCCAATAAAGAAGCGTTATTGAAAATCACCAAAATAGCCCAAAGAGGGGGTGTTCTTAAAAAAGAACACTCCCCTTACGGGATTACTGATAAAGGGCTGATAGATTTCAGAGGGCTTCGGTTAAACAGTATGGATATCAAAAAGTTAAAAGTTAAGGATGCGGATTTATCATTCTCAGAGTTTCACGATACATTTATCGAGCGTTCCAAATTTAACAATGTTGTTTTTCATCAAACAGATTTTTCAAAATTCCGTGATATCGGGAATGAATTTACCAACGTTTACTTTTTAAAATGCAAGTTTATAGAAGCGTCCATCGGTTATAAAGGAACTAGGTTTCAATTGTCATTTCTCGAAGACTGTAATTTTAGAAGAGCCACTTTCACAAGGGCAGAATTTACCAATTGCAAAATAACTAATTGTAAATTAAACGGAATGGATTTTTTCGGATCCTCTTTTGAAAATTGCTCTTTTATTGGTGAATATAAAGATTTATGGTTTAGAGGAGGATACCCTCATCCAGAAGACAAAAAGGATTTTGGAAGGGCAAAAAGAAACAAAATGAAAAACGTATCGTTTGAAGAAGCAACATTGATATATCTACTTTTAGTAATAACTGTGATTTGTCAGCAGTTAAACTTCCAAAAACAGGTGTATATAAATATTTCGACAATTGGGAGAAAAGACTCAAAATCTTAAATTCCAAAATCAGTAAATGGAGTGAAGAAGAATTCAAAGAAGCTGACGTTTTTATATATTCAGTTTTAGTTCATGCCAAGACGCAACCTAATTACATATTAAATATTGAGGAGACTGAAAAAAGGTATGGGAGGACACTTACAAAAAAAATAATGTTTGAATTAGAAAATGCTCTATAGAAAACAAATTCGACCAGTAGAGCATTTATTACTAATACCAAAATCACAATAAAAACTAAAAAGTATAGCAATGAGAGGTAAACAAATCATGTTTCATATTTTGAAAGAAGATATTTCTGACATTATTCAAGAAGTTGAAACCGAATTTGATGTTAAATATTTTAGAAGAGGATTATTTGACAATAAAGATATTATTACTCATAAATCACTACTAGAAGACTCCAGTATTGGATTCGCTCGTTCTGGTGATTGGAATGACTTAGACGCCTATTTAGTTATCCCAAATGATACTAAGTTAAATGTTAGAGATATTCCACAAAGAAAGGGAGGAACTAAATATGCTGTTGATCAATTAGAGAACCCTAAATCGGTTGAGATTAAACTTGGAGGAATATATAAGAATGGAGATCAGGTTAATATCGCAGGAAGAATTGGAACCGTTTCAGACGATCCATTCTCCAAACAAGTTTATAAATCTTTTGTCTCAAAAATCAAAAAGAAATTTAAACGAATTGGATCTTTCTATATTGGTCCAAAAGCCGAAGAGAAACTTCGAGAAGGGTGGCGTTTAGTTACCAATGAGAAAATGTCAAAAGATTTTGATTTACCTGTAATCAATTAATATTTATGTTAACCAAGTTGTCTTTAAAGACAACTTGGTTTTTTCATTTTTAACTTTTATTAATTTCTTAAAATGATAAATAACAGTAAGAAGCACAAAGAATATCTCCATAAAGTATGACTCAGGATTGATAGGATAGAACCTTGTAAATACAAATCCTAAGAATCCCTTAGGGATTCTTAGATCACTTGATATTAAAAGAAGTTATGGCAGAGCTAACGATGTCCTATTTTCAGTTATATGGAAATAGCTCAAACCTTTTAGGTTTTTTTAAATTAGTTATTGCTCAGCCTATAAGATGAATAAAAAACAATTTATATTGCTATAGACGACTGTTGCTGAAGAAATATTAGTCAATTTATTAGATGATGAAGATGTAACAGCTCATGTAATTTCTTCATTAAGAAAATTAAAATCTAAAAAATCAGCTTCTAAAATTTCTAAATTCTTAAATCATAAAAATCCTTGGATAAGAAAAGAGGCAAAAAAAGCATTAGATAAAATAGGCTATTAGGAGATATAATTTAAAACAGAATAACCATGAAAAAAATTGGAGGGATTTTATTAATAATTTTAGGTAGTCTTTTTCTAGTTTTTAACTTAATGTCTATACCAAGTACTTTAATTTCTTTAGTTGACACTAATTATAATATACCTTATATCTTAGGATCACTATCAGTTATTTTTATTATGTTAGTATTTGGTGTACTTATGTTAGTATTAGGGATAAGACTTATTAGAAAAAGTAAATAACATTTTTAGAAAAAAGAGTTCAGGTTAATTTAAATAATCCTTAATAAGAGCTTTAGCACCAACCTTATTGGAACAGAATTAATCAAAATATGCTTGATTAGTCAAAAAAATACAAGATTATGTTTTTGAAAAAAAAAGTAGGACAACCCAAAAAAGGTTCTTTAAATAAAATAGAGGAAAAAATTCTTGATTATTTATGTGATAATCTAGATGAGAAGAATTCTAAAAAGATCATTGAACAATTAGAGTATTTAGTAAAAATACTTAGGTTAGATTATACTAATGATACCATTACTGAACTTTATCCAGAAAATTTAAATGAGTTACCATCAGAAATTCTATTTGAAAGAAGAGAAGAATTTCGGCTAGCACATTTAAAATTTATGATTAATGAGGAAGTGTATATTAGTAAGATTAGAGCAAGTCTAGGTATTCTTTTTGATATAAAAATAAGACCTATCCCTCCTAAAAAAGTAGATTTTAGTTCAAAATTTGAGTTAATCCAAATAAAGCTGGAACCAAACCTTGATACTAATATTCATGGAAGAAAAACAAAAAATTAACATATTCTAATGTTAATGATAAAACCGTCTAAAAACATTTGGACAGTTTTTTTTTGATATCTTAAACCATTAATAAAGGATGCAAACTTTTTGTTTCACCGTTACTCATATGAGTAATAAGAGATTACAATTTTTTCCCGGTAATAATTATGTTGAAGTAAAAACTAAACCTGTTACTTTAACAGGGCAGATACAAACATTTATAGAGGAACTAGCTCAAAAAGGAGCCGTTTCGGGCCTTGCTAATCATCCGACCAGTTTAACTTTTGTTACGCCTGCAGATATTCATATAAGACAAGATGTATTTCGGGCAGCTAATCAAGCCATACGAGGTCCAGAACAAAAAGTGATTCATATCACAGCTTATTATAAAATGACAGGTGGTCGTATGCGATTAAGTTTTAGTACATCAGATAATGCATTTGCGCATTATTTTTCTAGAGATGTTTTTCTATATTAGTAATACTATTATTTATGTTAATTATGAAAATTAATTTTATATGCTTAGTGCTTTTTATGAATCAAAGCTTTGAAGTTCTTAAATCAGGAGACCCAAGAATTATAGAGATGCTCGAAAGTCATATTTCTTCTGAAGTTTGTGAGTTTAACAAGGCTAACATTTATGAATTACCAGATAACAAATATCTTGTGATACCACAGGAGCCAGGTAAATATAATTTATTGTATTATTCTAGAAGTGAATTAGATAAGCATATCGCAGAACAGTATTTTCCTGTTAATGATTATGAGATGGATGATTTAGTTGAGCCAGAAAAGAAAAATATCGAAAACATTGCCGAAAATATCCATATTTATATAGATTATATTGAGCAAAAGTTTGATATACAAGGTAGTTTTTCTGATAACACATCTTATCTGTTAAAACTTAAACGTCTAGATCAGAAAATTCAATCTTATGGGGTTTCCAAATTATTAGAATATGATATTCTGGCAATTGGATTATATCTTAATGAAATGTTTAGATTAGATACAAAGTTAATATGGAATCTTGAAAAGGTTTATAGTTTAAATCCGTATTGGTATCCAAATCTAGTCGATCACAATGGTCTTAAATATGACGTTGCAGGCGTAATGTATAAGTCATATTTTGATTATAACTATATAGATGTAATCCTACATTACAAATTAGAAAAAGCCAAACTTTTGGGTTACGAGCCTTTTTCGGAAGAGCATTTTCTGTATTTAAATTCAGATACACTAAATTGAAACTAAAAAACTTACTTTTTCTAATGTTAATGATCAAACCGTCTAAAAACATTTGGGCGGTTTTTTTGATATCTTAAACCATTAATAAAGGATGCAAACTTTTTGTTTCCCTTATTGTTCTTTGAAAAAGTAGCAAATCCGGAGTCTTGGGCTGAGAGATGGGAAAGAGGTAATTTTGTTCTCTTTTTAGGGGATTACATTATGTTTTCGGACAAAGAACTGTATTTTAGCAATTCATATAAAATCATTACTCTTGGGTAGTTTGTATAATATCTTTATTGCTGTTTTTAACGGGATACTTCCTGTTTTGAGACTATTAAGTCCTAAGCTAAAATTATTTGTAAATGGAAGAAAAACGGTTTTTCTGACTCTTGAGAATCATTTTTCTAAAGATGACCGTGTTTTATGGTTTCATTGCGCATCTCTGGGAGAGTATGAGCAGGGAGTGCCCGTTATGGAAGTCTTGAAAAAGAAATACCCTAATCATAAATTGCTGGTGACTTTTTTTTCGCCATCGGGTTATGAAGTAAAGAAAAACAGTACTCTGGCAGATGTTATTGTGTATCTCCCTATTGATACCAAATCGAATGTAAAAAGGTTTGTACAATGCGTAAAACCGGAACTGGCAATTTTTGTGAAGTATGAATTTTGGCCTAATTATTTAAAAGAATTAAAAGCAGAAGGTATTCCTGTAGTGTTTATATCCACAGCATTTAGAGAAAATCAGGCATTTTTTAAATGGTATGGCGGATTTATGAGAAAAGCATTACGAACTATAGATCATTTTTTTGTTCAGGACAGTATATCAGAAGGGTTAATAAAGAACCAGGGTTTTAGTAATGTTACACTAAGTGGAGATACTCGGTTTGATAGAGTTTCGCATCAGATTGAAATGGATAATTATGTTGACTTTATTTCAGAATTTGTTAATGAGAGGCTTTGTGTAGTAATAGGAAGCTCCTGGTCAGAAGACGAGGAGGTTTTTATAGATTTCATAAACAACGCTTCTGATCAGGTATGTTTTATTATTGCTCCTCATGAAATAAAAAATGGTAATGTAAATACTCTGAAACAAAAAATTAATAAGAATACTGTTTTGTATTCTGAAAAAGAAGGGGTGTCCCTAAAAGATCAGCAGGTATTTATTATGAATACGATTGGGTATTTGTCCAGAGTATACAGCTATGGAGATATCGCCTATGTAGGTGGTGCAATGGGAACTGATGGGTTACACAATATCCTGGAACCAGCAACTTTTGGAATGCCAATCATTATCGGTAAGAATTTTGAAAAGTTCAGAGAAGCTAAGCAGCTCCAAAAATTAGCAGGGTTATTTTCGGTAGCAACGGCAGATGGGTTTAATGAGGTTATGAATAAACTTACAGAAGATAAGAAATTTAGAGAAAAAACAGGAATGATCTCTGGGCATTTTATCAATAGCAATACTGGTGCTACGGCTATGATTGTAGATTATTTAGAGACAAAAATAAGGGGTTAAATAAACGGATGGGTTAATCTTAACTTTATTTTTTCCGTTAGAAAAAAAATTATACCGTTACGGCTTCATTAAAATAACGTCTAAAGGGAAGCATTTCTTTATAAACTTCGACTATCTTATCTGTAAAATCATCTTTCAGTACCTCTTCTTTGGTTAAAGGGTGAATTACAGCAAATGTACGATGACGAAGCAAATCTATATATTCATGGTCTGAAGTATACCCTTTTGGAGCTGTTTTTAACATGTCTCTATCGGTTAACATACCTCCAAAAGTAGATTTGAAACTCTTTTTGTTAAGTATTTTGATTAGTTCTTCACCGTTATAGTCTATGGCCTCTCTGATACTATTTAGTATTTTGTGATCTGGCTTCCAGTAACCACCAGCTAATTCACATTCATTGATACCAATTTGAATATAAAAATCTCCTTGTTTGGTGCGCTGATCTAACCCTGCTGCAAAATGATCTTTATATACAGGCTTGTTAGGATGAAAAAGTAGGTTGTTGTTTATACGATTAATTCCTTTTTTACCCGGAGTAGGGTAGTAATTAGGGTCGATTGCTTCGAACTTGGCGTCTAATTCATCTAGCCATTGAATAAAAGAATTACGAACTGCTTGATAGCGTTTTCTATTAGCATCCATCCATTCTTTATGGTTGTTATCCTGTAGATCTTGCAGAAATTGAAAGAGAACGTTAAAATCCATCTCGCTTCAGAGGTTTAGAATAATCCATTTAGTTCTGCATCGATACGATTGATGATGCTACCTAAATCTTCAGGGTTATCTACAAAATTAATGTTATCAACATCTACAATAAGAAGGTTGCCCTTGTCATAATCATGAGCCCATGCTTCATAGCGCTCATTGAGCCTACTTAGATAATCAATGCTAATTGTGTTTTCGTATTCACGACCTCGTTTATGGATTTGATTAACTAGGTTAGGAATACTACTTCTTAGATAAATTAATAAATCAGGTCCTTCGACAACATTTTCCATTAAGTCAAAAAGTGATCTGTAGTTTTCAAAATCACGATTGGTCATAAGTCCCATTGCGTGCAAGTTTGGGGCAAAAATATATGCATCCTCATAGATGGTTCTATCTTGGATAATATCTTTACCACTCTCTCTAATATCTAAGATTTGCCTAAAGCGACTGTTCAGGAAATAAATCTGAAGATTAAAAGACCAACGTTCCATTTTATTGTAAAAATCCTCGAGATAAGGGTTTTCTAACACATCTTCAAAATGAGCTTCCCATTTATAATGTTTAGCAAGTAACCGGGTTAATGTAGTTTTTCCGGCGCCAATATTTCCAGCTATAGCTATATGCATAGTAGATAGTTTTTCTTGAGGTGTTTTGTAAAAATGTGTGTTAAAGTCAGGACGTAAATATAGTGGATTTTATGAGTAACATAAAAAAGGATGAGAAAGAATTTGAAGGAAAAGTATGATTGGAATACTTTGCGGCAATACAACACGTATTAAAAATAAGCGTAAGTAAGTTTTAGTATGCTAGTTTGTAGCCGTAACCTCTTACGTTAATGATTTGTATGGTTGCATCTTGTTTTAATTTTTTTCGAAGTTTGGAGATAAATACATCCATGCTTCTCCCATTAAAGAAATCATCATCTCCCCATAGTTTTTTTAGAATCATAGAGCGATCCAAAACCTGGTTTTTATTTTTAACCAGATGAAATAGTAAATGAGCTTCTCTATGTGTGAGTTGTTGTATTTCTTTTTGATATGTTAAGGTTTGTTTTGTGAAATCAAAGGTGTAGTTTCCGATAGTGATGATTTCTACATTTTTTTGTAGTGTAGAACGATGGAGTAGATTGTTTATTCTTACAATCAGCTCTTCCATGCTAAAAGGTTTTTTTAAGTAATCATTGCCGCCAATAGTAAACCCCTCTACAACATCCTGAGTTTGCGACTTGGCGGTAAGAAATATGATTGGAATAGTATTATCCTCTTGTCTAATTTCTTTGGCAAGAGTAAAACCATCTTTTTTTGGCATCATTACATCCAAAACAAGAAGTTTTGGAGATTTAGATTTATATAAATCATAAGCTTCCTCTCCATTTTTGGCAAGGTAGACTTCATAGTTTCTGGTCTCGAGACTTTCTTTAATGATTTGACCTAAAGAAGGTTCGTCTTCCGCAAGTAATATTTTGATTGTCTCAGCCATTGGGTAATGTTATTTTAAAATTAGTCTGGTCATGATCCAGCTCTAATCGTATTGTTCCTCCGTGTTTTTCGATAAGAGTTTTGGTATAAAATAAACCAATACCAAACCCTTTGATGTCATGAGTATTGCCTTTAGGGACACGATAAAATTTCTCAAATATTCTTTCTTTATGGGCTTTTGTTAAGCTAGAACCATTGTCCGCGATGTCTATGACAATATATGGGTTGGTGTTTTTGATACTTACATTTATGGCGTCTCCTCCATATTTAATAGCATTATCGATAATATTATTTATGGCATTTTCAAAATGGAACCGATCTATCTTTTTCCAAATATTTTTATGAGAATTGGTAAAAGAGATACTCTTGTTATGTGAATTTGTTTGATGTTTTTCTGTTATGGTTTGGACTAAAGTTGTGAGGTTACTTTCTTCCAAATTTAATTGTAGTTCTTCGCTATCAAGAGTAGCGGTTTCCAGGATTTTTTCGACCATTGTATTTAGTTTTTGTAGCTGATCAGAGGACATTTCAATATATTTTTTTGTTTTCTTCTGGTCGTTCTCTTTGTTGAAATTTAGAATCCCTTCGAGTGCCACACTTATTGTTGAGATAGGAGTTTTAAACTCATGAGTTATATTGCTTATCAAATCATTTTTGAGCTCTGCCATATGTTTTTGGTGATTGATGATTTTTAATAAAAACAAAAGACATGCAATCACAGCACCTACAAGTAAAAATGAGAGCAGGATACTTGCCATATTTTTCTTGAATATAGTCAGCTTTTCATTGGTGAAGAATAGCTCTAGAGAACTTGTTTTTGGCAGGTATGCTGATTCTGAAGAAGTGCTTAGGATTGAAGACTTAATAATTGCATTATGAGTTTCTCTTCTATCTCCAATAGAATTTGTGAATCGTAATCCATAATCGACGGCAATCTTTTTTCTCGATAATTCTTTTTGAACCAAAGAATCAACTTTTTGAAGCTGAAGAGAATCTTGTGTGATAGAAACAACAATCTTGGATGTGAGTTGTTCAAAAACCAATTTCCGGGCGATACTATCATTAGGTTTATCTGAGTCAAAAGATATAAGCCTCCGACCAGTTATATGATCATTCTCATCAGTATTAAAAATAGATATGTCTGTCATATCAAAGCTATCCGGAAGCTTGAGTCTTTTAAAATTAACTTCATCAGAATCTATTTTTTTTAATAAGTTTCTGAGTTCTCCTTTTTTTAATAAGCTTCTCCAGTTGGTAGAGTCAGAGGTGAACCTAATTGTATTTTTCTCAGCAAGTTCTGTGTAATATAAGTCTACAGCATTATCAAGACTAATCTGTACATCATTAATTAATTGCTGTTTTCCTGTTTGATAATTTTTGTAATTCCAGTATATCTGAATATCTAGTGTAATAATAATTACAATCGTAATAAAATACAGGATATGCTTGTAACTTCTTTTTTGCATGGTTCAAAAATAATACTCTTAATTCAAATAAAGCGAATCGGTTAACACACGTTAACATTGGTTAACCCTTTGATTAAGGTTGAGTTTTCATATTTGTAGCATAGTAATCAAAAAAAACAATTTGGTATGATACGAATCATGATATTATTATTACTCTTTGTATTCGAAAGCATTTTTGCTCAAGGTTTTCAGGGTAGCGTAACCTATAAAACAAATAGGAAAGTAGATCTTAATATGGAGGACTCTAAAGTTAATTCTGAGATGCAAAAGCATATTGAGAAAATGCTCAAAAAGCAATTTCAGAAGGAATATGTATTAAGTTTTAACTCTTCAACATCAATATATAAAGAAGAAGAGAGTTTGGAGGAGCCAAAAGCCGCTTCAGGAATGACATTTGTTATGGCAGGATCGGGAGCATCTGATATTTTGTATAAAAATATTAAAGAGAAGCGCTATGCCAGTAAAAGAGATCTGATGGGAAAGCTGTTTTTGGTAAAAGATAGTTTAGCAAAAATGGATTGGAAACTTGAGGGCGAAACAAAAAAAATTGGGAATTACACCTGTTATAAAGCCACTACAACACGAATGACTCAGCGAATACAAAGTATGAGTGTTAGAAGTAATGAAGATAGTGAAGGTAATGAGGAGGAAACAGCAGATCCCGAAGGAGAAGAGGTTACAATTACAGCTTGGTATACTCCAGAAATACCAGTGTCTAATGGGCCAGAAAATTATTGGGGATTGCCAGGGCTAATACTTGAAGTTAATGATGGAGTACAAAGTATGCTGAGTACCAAGATAGTATTAAATGCAAAGAAAAAAAGCGAGATTAAAGAACCTTCAAAAGGTAAAATAGTTTCTGAAGAAAAATTCAACCAAATTATGGAAAAGAAAATGCAGGAAATGAGAGATCGGGAACCTAGGAGAGATGATGGGCAATCAATACGAATACGTATAGGGGGATAAACTATAATCAATCAAAAAATGAAGAAGTTAGTAATCATATTAGTTAGCTTTATCACGCTAGCATGTTTTGCACAGGTAGAAACGATACCTTTTGAAGAGGATGATCTATTGTTTATAAAAGTAAAAGTCAATGAAGGAGATGAGTTGAATTTTGTATTTGACACAGGGGCTTCATTGGTTGTACTGGATAGTCTTGTGGCAAAAAGAATGGGGATAAAGTCTGATTATTCTCAGAATGCGCAAGGAGCAAATGGGATACAGTCATATAAGATCGCCTTGAACCAAAAAGTAGGTTTAGGGAAAATAGATTTGATATCGAATATGGTGTTAGTAAACCTAAAACCACTTTCTCAAAAATCAGGAAGAAATATTGATGGCATTATTGGCTATGATATTCTAAAGGATTTTGTGACACAGTTTAATTTTGAAGAAAAGAATATAAAATTGTATACCAAAGAGGATCAAATTGTGGATTTGAGTACTTATACTAAAATACCGATGAAATTTGATGGTACCCCAATTCCGCAAATAGATTTAAAATTTACCATGTTAGATGGAACCCAAAAGACTGGGAATTTTCTTTTTGACAGTGGAGCTAATTTAACCGTGTTATTTAATACTCCGTATGCAGAAAAACATGATCTTCAAAATAGATTAGATAAAACGATAAAGGCAAAAGCTAGAGGTCTTAATAAATCAACAGCTTTTACCAGAGGTAGTATTAAAAAGATTCAGTTTGATAATTTTGAATTTTTGGATTTACCAATAGATATAGCTAAAAACAAAGCGGGAGTATCAGCGTCTGAAGCATACAGCGGCATTTTGGGAGCAAAAATTATCAACAGATTTGATATGGTGCTGGATTATAAGCGTAAGCTGTTTTATTTTAAACCTAATTCTGGTTATAAAAAGCCATTTGTGTTTCCAATGAGTGGTCTGGGTATAGCTTTGATTGAGGGTAAGGTAACTGTATCTTATGTTATAGAAAGTAGTGAAGCATACAAAAAAGGGATAAGAGAAGGAGATGAGCTATTGTCTATAAACGATTATCATGGTAATGATCTTAAATTATGGAGAACATATTTTGAAGAGGATCAAAAAGAGGTATCATTAAAGATTAGAAACAGATTAGGAGATATAAATACTGTAACTATTTTGTTGAAAAGACTAATCTAATTTTCGGTGTTCTCTTAACAGATTGCTAAAAAATAAAGCTTCTATTTTCTTTTGTTGGAGTTGTAAAAATATTCAAAAAATAATGTGTAATAAACTAGTACTACTGGTATTCCTTTTTGGGATTACCCTGACATCTATTGCCCAAAAAACACAAATCAAAGGTGTTGTTAAAGATTCTTTGGGCATGCCTATAGAAATGGCCAATGTAATTGCGTATAAAAAATCTGATAATACAATGACTGGATATGGTATCACAAATGATCAGGGGGTATATAAAATTACTGTTCCTGGTAATAATGATTATATATTAAAAGTGAGTTTTATCGGTTTCACTTCAGAAGCAAAATCTGTCGCCATTACTACGTCTGATGTGAATGTAGATTTTGAAATAAGACCAGAGGAAAACAGTCTTGATGAAGTAGAGATTGTGTATGAAATGCCTGTGGTAATCAAAGGAGATACTTTGGTGTATAATACAGATTCTTTTACTAACGGGACAGAAAAAAAATTAGGAGATGTATTAGAAAAACTCCCAGGAGTAGGAGTTAATGAAGATGGTGAGATCGAAGTTGAAGGAAAGACTGTGTCCAAAGTAATGGTAGAGGGAAAAGATTTTTTTGATGGCGATTCTAAGTTAGCGACAGAAAATATACCTGCAGATGCACTAGATAAGATAGAGGTGCTGAGAAATTATGAAGATGTTGGACAAATGCGTGGTTTAAGTAATTCACAAGATCAAATAGCTATAAATATTAAATTAAAAGAGGGTAAAAAAGATTTTTGGTTTGGAGATATAACTGCAGGTGCCGGATTAGGAGAGACCGAGAGATACATCGTTAAGCCCAAATTATTTTATTATAGCCCTCAATATAGCATTAATATACTATCAGATATTAATGATATAGGAGAAGTACCATTTACCGCTAGGGATTATTTTAATTTTACAGGAGGTTTTCGAAATTTAGGACGAGGAGGGACATCTTTTAATATTTCTAGTAATGATCTTGCATTTTCGATTTTGCAGAATAACCGGGCTAATGAGATTAATACAAGATTTGGGGCTGCTAACTTTAGTCTTACTGCTAATAAAAAATTGGATCTAAGTGGATATGGTATTGTGAGTGATACCAAAACAGACTTGATAACCAACACCAATAGAGTGTATATTGATAATACTCAAGATCCAACAGATAATGTTGTTGAAGAAACCTTTAGTAGTACAAAGCAAAGAAGTACATTGGGGTTATTGAAATTAAGTGCAAGCTATAAGCCGAATACTAATTTTAGATTAGATTATGATATGTTGAGCAAACTTTCTGAGCAGACCGAAGATGGTTCTTTTCTTTCAGAGCGGCAAGGTGTCTCTGAAAATATAAACGAACGACTAAAGAACACTCCATTTTCAATACAACAAAACATGAATGCCTATTATACCCTTAGTACAAAGCATGTTTTTTCTTTTGAGGCTAGGTATTTGTTAC
Organism: Aquimarina sediminis; assembly: GCF_002895435.1. GTDB lineage: Bacteria > Bacteroidota > Bacteroidia > Flavobacteriales > Flavobacteriaceae > Aquimarina > Aquimarina sediminis. The sequence goes on along the minus strand of NZ_POYJ01000016.1, from coordinate 86,450 downwards.
AAGAAGAAGATCCTTTTTATAACGCCATAAGAACAGAAGTGCCATTTAGAGGTGTTTTTACGCAAATTAATGACCCTTTAGATATTGACTTGGATACTTTTGATCCATTACAAAAATCTGATAGATATGATATTAACCAAAAGAAAAAGGTTAAAACCCAGAAACTAGATGGAAAACTGGATTATTATTATGTGTTGAATAAAAAAAGTAATCTCAATTTTACTTTAGGTAACACCTTGAGTAATCAAAATTTTGATTCTTCAATTTTTCAAATATTGGATAATGAGGAACAAAATGAATTTGAAGATCAGGATTTTAGTAATGATGTGAAATATGATTTTAATGATGTCTATTTTGGTTTACATTACAAATTTATAAAGGGGATTTTTACTTTTAATCAAGGGGTTTCGGTACATAATTATGATCTCAGGGATACGCAATTAAATTCTGTTTCTAAACAAAATGAGTGGCAGGTGTTACCAGACCTTTTTGTGTTGGCACAATTAAAACAGAATGAAAGTTTACGGTTTAACTATTCTATGTCTACAGAGTACACCGATATCAATCGTTTAGCAAGAGGGTATGTGTTCAATAATTATAACTCATTGTTTAGAGGAAACAGAAATTTGGAAAATGCGGTATATGATAACTACTCGTTAGACTATTTTAGTTTTAATATGTTTAGCTATACCAATATTTTTGCACAAGTAAGATATAGTAATAGACATAATCCTATAAAAAGCACAAGCATATTTGAAGGTATCAATAGAGTAGATACTCCTGTGAATTCTTATTTGGCTGACCAGACACTTTCAACCAATGGAAGGTTTAATCGAACATTTGGTAAAATTGAAGGAAGGTTAGAGGTTAATGTCAGTTGGTCTGAGTTTAATAATATAATAAATACTTTACCTAGTAAGAGTAAAAGCTTTACCCAAACGTATAAAACCGAATGGGCAACAAACTTTAGAAAAGGACCCAATTTTGATTTGGGATATAGGCTTTCAGTTAATAATTATGATAATAACGGGACTAAAAATACTTTTTATACCAATCAACCATTTGTTAGGTTAGATTGGACATTTGCCAAGGGGTTTTTATTAAAATCTTCTTATAATTATTATAATTATAGAAATAGAGACGTTGCGCTAAATGAATATAGCTTTTGGGATGCTGATCTATTCTACCAAAAATCAAATAGTAAATGGGAGTATAAGTTATCGGCTACTAATATCTTAAATACTGAAAGCATCAATAGAGATAGTTTTAATGAATTGTATAATAGTACTTCAAGTTATATGGTGCAACCTCGTTATTGGATAATAAGCATAAAGTATAATTTGTAATTATTTCTGGTAAATGCGACCAACTTAGCATGTACTTTAAATAACTACTATGAGAATTTATAGAATATTACCTGTTTTACTAATGTTGAGTATTATTTCTTGTAATCAAAATCAAAATAATACGTCTAAGGACAAACAAATAAAATTGTTGAAGAAAATGGAAATCGGTAAAGCCCAAGGAGTGATTACAAAAACAAGTTCTCAAAATTTTGAAGACACCTATGCTGCATTAGTTGAAATCATTACCAATAACCCTAATTTAAAAATAATTGCACAGTTAGATCACCAAGCTAATGCCAAAAATGTTGGCGAAGAGTTAAATCCATCTCGAGTAATTATGTTTGGTAACCCTAGATTGGGAACCCCTTTAATGCAAAATTCTCAAATTACTGGTCTAGACCTTCCTCAAAAAATATTAGTATGGCAAGATGATATAGGAAATGTTAGTGTATCCTATAATGCCCCCGAATTTTTAAAAATTCGCCATGGAATTACTAACAACGAAGATGTTTTAGCTACGATTAGTAAAGCTTTGGATAATATTTCAAAAGTTGCAACTGGTATAAAGGAATAGTTTATAATTATTGAGTTAGCCCATATTTCCTTAGAAATTAGGAGTGTAATTTATGTAATTGATTTGCAAGTGTTTATAGGTTGTTTCGAGGAGTTAATTTTGTATATTTACTTTAATTGGGCCTCCACTAGAGACATAACTACCTCCGATTTCATCAATATTGATATCTAGTTCATCTCTGGTGCTTATGTCTGTAAGGTCTACTTTGAGCTTATCATAAGTATCAATGCTTTTAATATTTACATCTATCTCATTGGTATTACTTAGTCTAACAGTGATGGATCCGTCATCGTTTATTGGTAGTAACCCATAGCTAGTCGATGAAGAGGTGCTAGCATGTGCTTTGGGAATAATGTCTAGGTCTCTTATTACAATAATAACCAGACAGATTGCGATAATTGTGGTTATAAACTTGGTATATGCATCAGTTTTCATAAAATAAAGTTTTATATGTGAATACATTGCACCAATAAAGATGCCAAAATGTAGTTCTTACTTCGATGAAATCTTATAAAAAAGATTCTTTTGTTTATAAACGCCTTAAAATCAATACAGGAGTTGATAAAATTAACTAGATTTGCATTTTTTAAGAAGTAATACCTCTCATTAACTTGTTTTTTGAGAACGACCAAACCAAAGACCACAATAATGAACAAGCCTGCCAGTCGATTGCATTTTTTAGATGCAATACGTGCATTTGCTATTATCATGATGCTTCAAGGACATTTTGTACATTCACTTTTGAGTGATCTTTATAGGGATACAAATAATGTTGTGTATGCTACCTGGGAGTATTTTAGAGGGATAACAGCACCAGTATTTTTTACTATAACAGGCTTTATTTTTATATACCTATTACTAAAACAAAAGGTAGGAGGGTTAGAAAATCCTAGAGTTCTTAAAGGGATAAAACGAGCTGTTAAGATTATTTTTTGGGGATATTTATTACGCTTAAGTTTTTATTCACTGTTTACAGGAGCTGTAAATCCTTCTTTTTTTTATGTAGATGTATTGCAATGTATTGGCACATCTTTATTGTTGTTAATAGGACTATACCTTGTCTTATATCGAATTAATGCATCAGTATTTCTGAATTCAATACTTGGTTTTGGAGTAATAATCTTTCTATTACAGCCAATGTATGGAAGCTGTATTCTTGAATTTTTACCGCAAACAATTGCTAACTATTTTACAAATAGAAATGGATCAGTTTTTACCTTATTACCATGGTTTGGTTATGTGTGTTTTGGTAGCTATATGGCTGGTTTGTTTTTAAAATATAAGGAGCATAAGAACTTTTATTCTTACGCCATTATGGTGCTTCTATCTTTAGGAATTATACTGGTGTTCTTCTCTTCTGCAGTATTAATGTTGTTTTATGATTTTACTGGTATCACTATATTTAAGTCAGTGGCATATAATAATTTCTTGTTTATAAGGCTGGGGAATGTATGTGTGTTGTTTTCTGTATTTATAATGTTGAGGAATTATTTTACAAGCCAGGTGTTAACCAAAATCGGCGGGAAGACATTGTCTATTTATATTTTACATTTTTTTATTCTTTATGGAAGTTGGTTTGGGCTAGGATTAAGTCGTTTTTTTTATCATAGTTTAACCCCCCTGCAAGTTCTTATTGGGGCGTTAATATTCGTTGTAGGTATTTGTGTATTGGTTTTGTATTACTATAAATATGAGGAAGAATTAAAATTTAATGCGCGGACAATCATTAGCAAACTAAGTCAAAAGATCAAAACTACCATGCCAGAAGCAGTTATGCTTTTTAGGAATGATATTGTTCGCAAATATAGAAACATGAGGCGTTGATGATACTTTACTACATCTTTTGTATAACAGATATTTTTTTATTGTCTTAAAAATGAGTATCTTATAAAGGTGTAATCAATACTTTTTTGTCATGCCAACAATAAAATCATTAAATAAGTGGGCTAATGCACATACGTATTATCCATTAGACTTATTAAGAATAGCCTTAGGGGTCTTTTTGTTTATAAAAGGAATAAATTTTATTAGTAATAGCCAGGTTCTTGTAGATCTGATTAAACCCATTCAAAATCTAGCTGGCTCAATGATTATGATTCATTATGTAGCTCCTGCGCATCTGATAGGAGGTATACTTATCGCTTTTGGTCTGTTAACGAGATGGTCTGTAATGGCTCAGCTTCCATTGTTGATAGGAGCTGTGCTTATTAATTTTATAGGAGAAATGAATACTGTAAATCTTGTTGTTGCTAGTGTGATTTTAGTATTATGTGTATTTTTTCTGTTTTATGGATCAGGCAAGCATTCTGTTGATTATTACTTAAAAATGGAACAATAGAATATTAAGTTATTCTGTTTTTTTATATGTTAAAAGCAGAAAAAACCACTCATTAGATGAGTGGTTTTTTTGTTGTGTTTGGTCTGTTTGTATTAATAACCCGATAAACGAGATTCTCTTCTGTTAGCAGGTATTTGTATAAATATAGTATCCATTATTCTTGAAGAAGATATACCTTCCTTATGGTTTAACGCTTTTCTTTTATTTTTTAGAATTTGTTTTTTTATTTTATCCCACTTCTTATCGTTTAGAGAATTAGAACTATATTTTCTTTCATTTTTAAAGCCTTCTCTTGATGAGGTAATGTCGTGCGTAACATGGTGTTGTTCTGGTAATGAATCGTTGCTGATAAAACTGTAGTTACTAGCACTGTTTTGTCCAATTAGTATATGAGATGCTAATAATAATATAAAGGTTAACGTAGTTTTCATTTTTTTTGGTTTTGGAGCGTTAATATTTTTTTTTGAAAAACTGAAACCTATTGGAATGATCTTCGGTAATGATCGTGCGAAATCAATAGTTAATAAGTGTCTGATTTTCAAATACTAAGATAGTGATACTAACTGAGTTTGGGTTACGGAAAAACCGCAGAATAGTTTAGGTCTTTTTCCCCTGTATGGTAAGTGTAAGTGCTGTCGTTACTCATGTTTTAGCAGAGTAAACCGAGTTTTATTTTTTTAAACAATAAAAATAAGGTTTGGTAAGCAATTCAGCAATAATGAGGGATGAGGTGATTTTTGCAGAACAAGAAAAAACGAGTAAAATTTATCCAAAAAGGTACTTTTTAGATAAATTTTACTCGTTTTTTATATTTATCATTAATAGAAAACGACAGATTTAAGTAAAGAATAGTAATCTGCATTTTTCGAAAATCCGAATTACTTTACCATCCAGATAAACGAGATTTTTCATTGCTTAAAGATGAAGAAGTATTTAGATAAATTGTATCCAGAGTTTTATGAGTTCTGAATTCATTTTTAGCATTAGAGTACCTCCTTTTATTTTTTTTGAGCTGTTTTTTTATTTTTTTCCATTCCTTTTTACTATAAAAGCTCTTGTCTTTTTTTAGAACAGGAGTTTGTACAATCAATCGATCTGTCATAGCTATTTTTTCAGTACTATATTGTTCTTCCTGAATTTGATCGTCGATAGTTCTAAGTGAGGAAAGATCATTTTCATAGTCTTGACCAAAAGACATACCGCATAGTAATAAAAAAGCGATTTTCATTGTGAGTTTTAATTTCATTTCCCTAAATTTTAATACATTAAACTAATAGAGATACACTTAAGTTCTAAAAAAACATATCAAAATTTTTCCCCCTCTAAATGGATATGTTATGTATCTTATAATATAAACGCGATAAATGTAATCATAATACTTGATTTTATAGTGCGGAAAAACCGCATTTTTTTAGGGTTTTTCCTAAAAAATCGATAAACAAACTATTTAATCAGATAAAATGAAAGCTATACTTGGAAAGCCTTTTTAACAGCATCTACATAATCTAATTTTTCCCAAGTAAAAAGCTCTACTTCTTTTTCAACTCTACCAGAGTAAGGACTTTCAAAAACCTTGGTAATTACCTTCGGATCTTTGCCCATATGTCCATATGCAGCAGTTTCTTGATAGATAGGATTTCTTAGTTTGAGACGCTTTTCTATTGCAGATGGTCTCATGTCAAAAATCTGACCTACTTTTTCCGCAATTTCACCATCTGTTAATCCCAAAGTGCTGGTTCCATAAGTGTCTACAAAAATAGAGGTTGGCTCAACAACTCCAATGGCATAAGATACCTGTACTAAAACTTCACTGGCTACTCCGGCTGCTACTAGATTTTTGGCAATATGTCTTGAAGCATAAGCGGCAGACCTATCTACTTTACTAGGATCTTTACCAGAAAAAGCACCACCACCATGAGCACCTTTTCCTCCATAGGTGTCAACTATAATTTTCCTTCCCGTAAGACCTGTATCACCATGAGGACCACCGATTACAAATTTTCCTGTTGGATTAATATGGTAAGTGATTTGGTTATTAAATAATCGTTGGATGTATTCTGGCAATTGAGCGACTACTCTTGGTATTAAAATAGTAACAATATCATTTTTTATTTTAGACAACATCTTTTCATCATCCTTGTCAAAATCATCATGCTGCGTAGACACGACAATGGCAACTATACGCTGCGGTACATTGTCATCACTATACTCAATAGTTACCTGACTTTTAGAATCAGGACGTAAATAAGGAATTTCAGTTCCTTCACGTCTAAGCTTTGCTAATTCCAATAATATCTTATGAGAAATGTCAAGAGCCAAAGGCATGTAATTAGCAGTTTCTTTTGTAGCATAACCAAACATCATTCCTTGATCTCCTGCACCCTGTTCCTCTTTAGTCTCACGATCAACTCCTTGGTTTATATCCTGAGACTGTTCGTGGATTAAAGAAATTACACCACAGGAATCTCCGCTAAATTGATAAGCTCCTTTTGTGTACCCAATAGCATTGATTACTTCTCTAGCAATATGCTGTACATCCAGATAGGTTTTAGATTTTACCTCTCCTGCAAGAACTACCTGACCTGTAGTGACCAAAGTCTCACATGCTACTTTCGAATCAGCATCAAAGGCTAGGAAATTATCTAATAATGCATCACTAATCTGATCTGCTACTTTATCTGGGTGTCCTTCAGATACACTTTCTGAAGTAAATAAATATGCCATTCTTTTAGTTGTTTTTATAGAGAAAGTAAATAAGCGCGATTGTAGATACTAAGCTTTCGATAGAATATTCCTAAATCGAACTGCTTTAGCATTTTTATGATACAAAAAGTATAATCCAAGTATCATAGGGTTGCAATCAGTCAAATCCTTCCCTGAAAATATTTGGCAAAGGTAAAAAAATTGATAATATTAAAAAGCATTTAACGTATCATTAATTTTTCTATAATGATTAGTACTTTTAATGCACCATTTTTTCTGAAAAAATAAATTTTAAAGAAAAATGAGGTGTTTTAAAAATAATTACTAGATTTGCCTCGAAGTTTCTTATACATATTAGTAAGTTATTAAGAAAGGTGGAGGGAATAGACCCTGTGAAACCTTAGCAACCCTTTATATAGTAAAGAAGGTGCTACGTTCTATTCGTGAAAGCGAAGAAGATAACTCGATACAATTACATTTTCTGTAATTGTTGTTTCACTTTCTTTTTAATTTTCTTTATACAAACAGATGATATTCAGGTGTTTGGTGTATTTGAGTTTTATTTAATTAAAATTTAAAAGAAAGAATAATGAGTGTACAAAAATTTGCAACAGAAGCGCTACATGCTGGGCATGATGTATCAGCTAACGGCGGAACCAGAGCAATACCTATTTATCAAACAACATCATATGTGTTTAATGACTCTGATCATGCAGCTAATCTATTTAACTTAACAGAATCAGGGTTTATATATACCAGATTAAATAATCCAACAAACGATGTTTTGGAGCAACGTCTTGCTGCATTAGAAGGCGGTATAGCTGCTGTTGTTACCGCCTCGGGTACTGCCGCAATTAATACAACCTTGCTGACCTTGTTGAAATCGGGTGATCACATCGTAGCATCCAGTAGTTTGTATGGAGGAACTTATAATTTATTAAATGTTACTTTGCCAAGGTTTGGAATCACGACTACTTTTGTTGATCCATCAAATCCTGAAAATTTTAAAGATGCCGTAAAAGAAAATACACGCGTATTTTTTGTTGAATCTTTGGGTAACCCAAAGCTGGATGTGTTAGACTTGAAAGCTATATCGTCTGTAGCAAAAGCATACAAAGTACCATTAATTGTAGATAATACAGTTGCGACTCCAGCATTATTGAATCCTATTGAACATGGAGCAAACATTGTAATTCATTCCTTGACTAAATATATTAGTGGTAATGGAACATCTCTAGGAGGAGTAATAATTGATGCTGGTACTTTTGATTGGTCAAGTGGTAAGTTTCCCGAGTTTACTGAGCCTTCACCAGGATATCACGGTTTAGTGTATCATGAAGTGCTAGGAGCAGCGGCATTTATTGCTAAAGCTAGAATAGAAGGCTTACGAGATTATGGTGCTGCATTGAGTCCGTTTAATGCATTTCAAATTTTACAAGGTTTAGAAACTTTGGATATTAGAATCCAAAAGCATAGCAACAATGCATTAGCATTAGCCAAATGGTTAGAAAATCAAGAAGAAGTGGCTTGGGTAAATTATCCGGGACTTGAAAATAGCTCATACTATGAACTAGGACAGAAATATTTACCAAAAGGGCAGAGTGGTATTGTAACTTTTGGGGTAAAAGGAGGATTTGAATCAGCTAAAACAGTAGCCGATGAAACAAAAATATTCTCGTTGTTAGCTAATATTGGAGATACTAAGTCATTAATTATTCACCCAGCAAGTACAACACATCAGCAACTTGATCCAGTACAGCAAGAATCTACTGGGGTTACTCAAGATTTAATTAGACTATCAGTTGGTTTAGAGGATGTTGAAGATCTGAAAATAGATTTAAAAACAGCATTTGCTAAAATTGGTAAAACCGTTAAGTAAAAATTTCAGCTCTTTTTTATGCTTCAAAAATTAGATATTTCAAATTTTGTAACTGTAAAAGGTAAGCTTGTTGATCAGATACCTCTTACCTACGAAGTTTTTGGCAAACCGCTTCATCAAGCTCCTGTTGTGTTGGTAAATCATGCACTTACTGGCAACTCCAACGTGTGTGGAGAAAATGGATGGTGGAATGGGTTAATCGGGAAAGGTAAATGTATCGATACCGATAAATATACTGTATTGTCATTTAATGTTCCCGGAAATGGATATGATGGAGTTGAGGAAAATTTGATTAAAGAATATAAAATTTTTAAGGCAAGAGATATTGCAGCCATTTTTTTAGAAGGATTGAAGTTGTTAGAGATTCATAAAATACATGCTGCAATTGGTGGTTCAGTAGGTGGAGGGATTGCGTGGGAAATTGCCGCACTTAATACAAGCATAATCAGTAATTTGATACCAGTAGCGACAGATTGGAAATCAAGTGATTGGTTGAAAGCAAATTGTTTGGTGCAGGAGCAGATTTTGTTAAACTCTAGTAACCCTGTTCATGATGCAAGACTACATGCAATGTTGATTTATAGATCTCCAGAATCATTTAGGCAAAAGTTTGATCGTTCTTATAACGAAGATAAAGATATGTATAATGTAGAAAGTTGGTTATTACATCATGGGGAAAAATTAGATGGAAGATTTGAGCTTCCTGCTTACAAAGAATTAAATCATATTTTGGCAAATATTGATATTACAGAAGGGAGGGGTAGTTTTGAAGAAGTAGCAGCATCAATAAAATCCAATATCCATATCATAAGCGTAAGATCAGATATGTTTTTCACGGAAGAAGAAGATGAAATTACATTCGAAAAACTGAAACAAGTAAAACAAAATGTTACCCATGGTGTCATCGATTCTGCACATGGGCATGATGCTTTTTTAATAGAATTTGAAGAATTGAGTACATTGTTAAAAGAAGTGTTTTAAAGAAAAAGAAAAGATGAAAGTTTTAAAATTTGGAGGAAAATCATTGGCTAATGGGAAAGGAATTCACGCCGTGATTGATATAATTGAAGATAAAGTAAAGAATGGAGAAAATATTACTGTAGTGCTTTCTGCTAGAGGTAATACTACTGATGATCTCGAAAATATTTTGGAGAAAGCTGTTAAGAGTAAAAATTACAAAGAAGAGTTCGAGGCATTTAAGAAATATCAAATAGCAGATTTTGATAATGTTGATTTTTCTTTAGAGTTTGAAACACTTGATAAACTTTTTGAAGGCGTTTCGCTTTTAGGAGATTATAGTAAGAGAATAAAGGATCAGGTATTGTCTCAAGGAGAGGTTATTTCTGCTAAATTAATCACCCAGATTCTTCAAGAAAAAAATATCAAAGCTAATTTTACTGATAGTAGAGCTCTGATAATTACGGATGCCCAGTTTGGAGATGCTCAGCCCTTAGATAAACTATCCAAAGAGAATGTAGTTAATCATTTTAAAAAGCATAATGGAGCTACGGTGAATATCGTTACGGGGTTTATAGCATCCAATACTAAAAACGAAACCACCACTTTGGGAAGGAATGGAAGTAATTATACAGCATCTTTGTTGGCAAATTACCTCGAAGCCGAAGAATTGCAAAATTTTACTCATGTAGATGGGATTTATACAGCCAATCCAGATTTGGTGCCAGATGCAAAAAAAATAGAAAAACTATCATTTACCGAAGCTAATGAACTAGCTTATTTTGGAGCTAATATTTTACATGCTAAAACGATTATTCCATTAATAGAAAAAAACATTCCTCTTAGAATATTGAATACGTTCGATCATAAAAATAAAGGGACACTAATTACGGCTGAAACAAGTGAGAAAGGAATCAAATCATTATCTGTTTTAGAGCATGTTGCATTGATAAACCTTGAAGGAAGAGGGCTCTTGGGTAAAGTGGGAGTTGATGCCAGGATTTTTAAAGCATTAGCGCATCATAATATCAGTGTAAGTATTATTTCTCAAGGCTCATCAGAACGAGGAATTGGTTTTGTTGTAGAAGCAGACAAGGCCAAAGAAGCTAAATCCGTTTTAGAACAAGAATTTGAATCCGATTTTTATAAACGTGATGTTAGCGGTATTTCAATAGAAGAGAATGTATCTGTGATTTCTATAATCGGTCAGGATTTAAGTACATTTCATAAGCCTTACAATGCACTAATTAAAAATCAAGTAGTTCCTTTGTTGTTTAATAATACGGTTACTGGTAAAAATGTAAGTTTAGTGGTCAAAAAAGAACAACTGCATAGGGCATTGAATGTAATACATGGTGAAATATTTGAGATTTCTAAAAAGATAAATATTGCTATATTCGGTCATGGATTAGTAGGAGGAACCTTGATAGATCAGATCTTAAAATCTTCAGAACAAATTGAAAATCGAAAAAAGATAGACCTTAATATTTTCGCAGTAGCAAATTCCAGAAAAATACTTTTAGATAAAAATGGAGTAGATCAAAATTGGGAACAAGATATCAATGAAAAAGGAATTCCGTATACCATGGATGAGGTGATTCAATATGCAGATAAGCACCATTTAGAAAATCTTATTGTTGTAGATAATACAGCTAGTCAGGAGTTTACATCAAATTATATACATTTTGTAGAACATGGCTTTGATTTAGTGTCTTCTAATAAGGTTGCAAACACCTTAGGTTTTGAGTTTTATAAGAGGTTGCGAGCCACACTCGAAGAAAATCAAAAACAATACTTGTATGAAACTAATGTGGGTGCTGGTTTACCCTTGATTGATACAATAAAATTATTACATTTATCAGGAGAGAATATTACAAGGATAAAAGGAGTTTTTTCTGGTTCTTTAAGCTACTTGTTTAATACTTATTCTGTTGAAAAACGCCAATTTAGTGAAGTTTTACAAGAGGCAATTGATAGTGGGTTTACAGAGCCAGACCCTCGAGAAGATCTTTGTGGGAATGATGTTGGAAGAAAATTATTAATTCTTGCAAGAGAGTTAGATTTGAGTAATGAATTTGAGGATGTCAATATTCATAATCTAATTCCCGAAGAATTAAGGGATGGAGATGCAAAAGAGTTTTTAGGAAAATTAACAAAATTGGACTCTGTTTATGAAAAAATTAAAGAAGAGCAAAAGCCTGATCACGTATTGAGATATATTGGTGATCTTTGGGGAGATTTATCTCAGGAAAAAGGGAATTTGGATGTGAAATTAGTTTCTGTTCCTCAAAGTAGTGCTTTGGGACAAGTAAAAGGTTCTGACTCTATCTTCGAAATCTATACAGAATCGTATGGAGATCAACCAATAGTGATTCAGGGAGCTGGAGCTGGAGCAGCAGTAACAGCAAGAGGAGTGTTTGGTGATATACTTCGATTGGCAGAAAAAGGATAGTTCAATGTCTTGAAGTTCTCTTTTAATCAAGATCTTAAAAATGATAAAAATAAATAAAGTACACAATGAAAATACAACTCAAAAGAATAGACAATGATTATCATTTCGAATTAAAAAACGAAAGAGGTCATGTGACCCATATAGATAGTACGGCTCAGGTAGGAGGGCATGATTTAGCTCCTAGCCCAATGGAGTATGTGTTGATGGGAGTAGCGGGGTGCAGTGCTATTGATGTTATTTCTATCTTAAAAAAACAACGACAAGAAATTACCGACTATAGAGCAGAAGTCGATGGCGCCCGAGAAGAGATAGATGGGGCTAAACCTTTCAAAAATATTACAGTTACCGTATATCTCGAAGGAGATATTGCTCCAGAAAAAGCCAAAAGAGCGGCAGAATTATCATTTGATAAATATTGTTCAGTATCTAAAACCCTAGAGCCAACAGCCACGATAGAATACAAGGTGGTGGTTAATAATAAAGAAATATGAGTCTGAAAAGCCTAAATTTTGAAACACAAGCGGTAAGAACGCAAACCGAGAAGACACAGTTTTTAGAGCATTCTACCCCAATGTATCTGACTTCAGGATTTGTTTTTGAAGATTCTGAAGAGATGAGAGCAGCATTTGCTGAAGAAAAAGAACGAAATCTATATAGCCGCTTTAGTAATCCTAATACAACAGAGTTTGTAGATAAGATTTGTAAGCTAGAAGAGGCAGAAGAGGGGTATGCATTTGCAACAGGTATGGCAGCGGTATTCTCTACTTTTGCTGCACTATTAGATTCTGGAGATCACATTGTTTCTGCAAGATCTGTATTTGGGTCTACACACACCTTGTTTACTAAGTACTTTCCTAAATGGAATATAGAAACAAGTTACTTTAGAGTTGATGAGGTAGATAAAGTTGAAAGCCTGATTCAGTCTAATACAAAAATCATATATGCAGAATCTCCTACAAATCCGGGAGTAGATGTGCTAGATTTGGAATGGCTAGGGGAGATCGCAAAAAAACACAATCTACTCTTGATTATAGATAATTGCTTCGCAACGCCTTATTTACAAAAACCAATTAGATTTGGAGCGGATCTGGTAATTCATTCTGCAACTAAACTAATTGATGGTCAAGGAAGGGTTCTAGGAGGAGTGACTGTAGGTAAAAAAGAGCTGATAAGAGAGATTTATCTTTTTTCTAGAAATACAGGTCCATCACTCTCGCCTTTTAATGCATGGGTGTTGTCTAAAAGCTTAGAGACTTTAGCAGTTCGTGTAGATCGCCATTGTGAGAATGCCTTAAAGCTAGCTGAGTTTTTAGAAGCACATCCTAAAGTTAATTGGGTGAAATATCCATTTCTTAAGTCTCACCCTCAGTACGAAGTGGCTAAGAGACAAATGAAACTTGGAGGAAATATAGTTGCTTTTGAAGTAAAAGGAGGAGTGCAAGGAGGGAAAACATTTTTTGATAGTGTTCAAATGTGCTCTTTGTCAGCTAATCTGGGAGATACAAGAACAATAGTTACTCATCCGGCATCAACAACTCATAGCAAACTAGCAGAAGAAGATAAGTTGGTGGTAGGTATAACAGATGGTATGGTGCGTTGTTCTGTGGGATTGGAGCATATCGATGATATTATTAAAGATATACAATATGCTTTAGAACAAATATGATAACAATAAAAAGCTGAGAAATTTCTCAGCTTTTTTATTGTTGTGAGGAATCACAAAGTGTTTACTTTTTTGTCAAAGTAAAAATTTGACTTCCGGATACATTAAATGTGATACCTTCTTGCTCTACAGTCTCATCAATATCTTTTTTAAGACTTAATGTTTGAGAGTTTAATACTGTTATTTCAAAAGATTCTTCTTTGCCGCCAACAGTGGTTATTAGTTTAGAACCTTCTACTTTCCACTCACCAGAACCTATAAAATCAGGAACTATTTCTTCATGATCAATAGATTGAGTTGGTATCTTAATAGTAGCTACTAGAGTAAAACCACCAGAGCTAACAAAGGTATTGGGTAGATCTGGATCTGATGCTTCGGTAAACGTTACTTTGGCTGTATAGTCCTTTCCTGATAGAGAATAATCGCCCTTTACTGGGATGTTTTCAATTGTCGCAGAAACTTTTCCGTTTTCAGATTTGATTTCTGTTAAGCACCATTCGCCCGGAATTAAGGATTGATCAATTTGAATAGGGGAGTCGTCATCACTATTACATGACAAAAACATAGAAGTACTTGCTAAAAATAAAAGCATTGCAATTTTTTTCATTTTGATTATGTATTTTGGGTTAATACTCCATTAATCAACGGGATATAAGTTTTCATATTGCCATTTTTGCGTTTAGAACCTCTTTTTATACAATTTTTAAGGGTAATTAATAAGAATTTAATATATTTTCTGTAATGAACTTTTTAACGATTATAAGAATGTCTTAATAATCTACTAAGTTACTAGGGTTTTTATTAAAGATATCATAATTCTTGCTGTTTAAAGTAAGAAGTTTTTCGGATTTTACACTGTAACCAAAATATTATACATACATTTGTTTTATAATCTACTAATCCGATAGGGTAATAGAATTTAGTAAAAAAATGATTGTAGATCAAATGATATTAGATAAAGTAGCAACGCAGAAATCAACGTATCAGGATGATAAATCCTCAGAGAAACCAGTACGTAGTATTGTTAAAGCAGTAAGTTGGAGAGTGGTTGGTACACTAGATACATTAATAGTGTCTTATTTATTAACAGGCGAAATTGCGCTTGCAACGTCTATTGCATCTATTGATTTTGTAACAAAAATGATTCTCTATTTCTTTCATGAAAGAATTTGGAATCGTATTAAATGGGGGAAATAATTGCTGTACTAGAAAAAGAAGCATTGTAAGTTATGAGTATAACAGAGAAAGAAATAGAAAAATTAAATAAATCTTTAAAGGAAAAAACTCCTTTAGAAGTAGTGCAATGGGCAATTTTAAATGCGAAAAAACCTGTTGTGACGACAAATTTTAGACCTTATGAGGCAGCTATTTTAAATGTGTGTTCAAAAGCATTGTCGGATATGCCAGTGATATGGTGTGACTCTGGATATAATACTCCAAACACATATAGACATGCAGAAGAGGTGATAGAATTGTTACATCTTAATGTTAAGCTATATGTTCCAAAACAAACTACAGCTCATAGAGATGTAGTGTTGGGAATTCCTGATATTGATGATCCAAAACATAAAACATTTACAGAACAAGTAAAGTTAGAACCTTTTAAAAGAGCAATGGCTGACTTTAAGCCCGATGTTTGGTTTACCAATCTGAGAAAAGGACAAACTGCTTTAAGAGATTCATTGGATATTTTAAGTATGGGGAAAGATGGAGTATTAAAAGTAAGTCCTTTTTATTATTACACAGATGAAGAATTGGATGTGTATTTAGAGGAGAATAAATTACCAAATGAATTTAAATATTTTGATCCTACTAAGGTGTTAGAGAATAGAGAGTGTGGGTTGCATACTAACTAATTAATTACGAAAACGAAGCATGGAAATACTAGAAAAAAAAATAGAACAATTGGAAGGATCAGTAGGTAATTTGGCAGGTACATCAACTCTTAATGTAAATCCATTAGAGAGTGAAGCAATTTATATTTTTAGAGAAGTAGCAGCTCAGTTTGAAAAGCCAGTACTACTTTTTTCTGGAGGAAAAGATTCTATCACATTGGTGCGATTGGCGCAAAAAGCATTTTACCCAGGAAAAATCCCATTCCCTTTATTACATATTGATACAGGACATAATTTTCCTGAGACGATAGAATTTAGAGATAGATTGGTTGAAGAATTAGGAGTAGAACTTATTGTTAGAAATGTTCAGGATTCTATAGATCAAGGTAAAGTAGTAGAAGAAAAAGGAAAGTATGCAAGCCGTAATAGTTTGCAAACAACTACACTTTTGGATGCTTTAGAAGAATTTAAATTTGATGCTGCAATAGGTGGAGCCCGTAGGGATGAAGAAAAAGCAAGAGCCAAAGAGCGTATATTTTCAGTAAGAGATGATTTTGGTCAATGGGATGAAAAAAATCAACGCCCTGAGTTGTTTGATCACCTTAATGGGAAAATTGATCTTGGACAAAATGTGCGAGTGTTCCCAATAAGTAACTGGACAGAACTTGATGTATGGAGTTATATTCAGAAAGAAGGAATCGAAATTCCTTCGATATATTTTGCGCATACCCGAAAAACATTTGTTAGAGATGGGATGATTTGGTCTGCAGAAGATGGTGTGGTATATAGAGAAGATGATGAAGTAGTAGAAGAGCGATTAGTACGTTTTCGTACGGTCGGAGATATGTCATGTACAGCAGCCGTACTTTCTGATGCAATAACAATTGACAAAGTGGTGGCAGAGATAAGAGAATCTACAATTTCGGAACGAGGAGCTCGTATAGATGATAAACGATCTGAAGCGGCAATGGAAAAACGAAAGCAACAAGGGTATTTCTAAATAAAAAGAAGAAATAACTTCGCGATAAGAAAGATATATATCTTGTAAAAGGTAGAACAAAAAAAACAAAAAATCACTCCCAGTTATAAGGGAAAAGTAATAAAAGGAACGATGGACGTATTAAAAATAGCAACCGCAGGAAGTGTAGATGATGGAAAAAGTACCCTGATAGGTCGTATCCTATATGATACAAAATCATTAACAACAGATAAGTTAGAAGCAATCGAAACCAGAAGTAAAGCTAATGGATTTGATTATCTTGATTTTTCTTTAGCAACAGATGGATTAGTTGCAGAGCGTGAACAAGGAATCACAATTGATGTAGCGCACATTTATTTTTCTACAAAAACCAAAAGTTATATCATTGCTGACACTCCTGGTCATATAGAGTATACCAGAAATATGGTTACCGGAGCGTCAACTTCTCAGGCTTCTATCATTTTGGTAGATGCCCGTAAAGGTGTGATAGAACAAACATACCGTCATTTCTTTATCAATAATCTATTGAGAATTAAAGATGTGATTGTTGCTGTGAATAAAATGGATTTAGTAGACTTCTCTCAAGAAAAGTATGAAGCTATCAAAGCTGATTTTGAAACTTTGATTAAAAAGAGTGACTATAAAGAACAGAATATTACTTTTATCCCAGTAAGTGCATTACAGGGAGATAATGTAGTTGAAAAGTCCGAAAATACACCATGGTATACAGGGCAAACTTTATTAGAGCATTTAGAAGAATTAGATGCTCGTGATGTATATGAAAAAGCACAAGTACGTTTCCCTATCCAAACCGTAATTAGACCTAAAAAAGATGAGTTTCACGATTTTAGAGGATATGCGGGTAAGTTATACGGAGGTGATCTTTCTGTAGGGGATGAAGTAACAGTTTTACCTTCATTAACGACTTCAAAAGTAAAAGAAATATATTTCTTTGATCAAAAGTTTGAAACTGCGGGTAGAGGAAGTTCATGTACCATTACTTTAGAAGATGATGTAAATGTAAGTAGAGGAGATATGATCGTGAAATCATCAGAAAAACCTAGAGTAGAAAAACAATTGACTGCTACAGTGTGTTGGATGGATAGCAAGGATTTGAATCCGGGCACAAATTACTTTATCCAAAGCGGAAGTAGTAGGATTTTGGCAAAAGTTAAAAGTATAAAAGGAACCGTAGCTACAGATTTTTCTGGAGAGGATACCTCAAAAAGTACTCTAAGCTTAAATGAAATAGGGAAAGTTGAAATTCAGTTAAGTAAACCCTTAGCGATAGATTCTTATAGTAAAAATAAAGCTTCAGGGTCATTTATACTTATTGATTCACAGACTAATAATACTTCAGGAGTAGGATTCATAGAATAGTACATTAGGAAAGCTCTTCTTCTAATAAGAGGAGAAAAAACAAGAATTTTTTGATTCTTAAAACCGTTATACAAAAGTCATAACTATGTCCTTTTTTGAAGGATAGAAATACGTAAAAAGATGCAAAGTTTTAGAACCGAGATAGAAAACCCAGTTGTTCAAAAGGATATTATAGAATTAGCTAATAAAATTGAGCAATTTCATAAGGGTAAGATTGACGAAGAAAAATTTCGTAGCCTTCGCTTGGCACGAGGAGTGTATGGACAGCGTCAAGAAGGAGTGCAGATGATACGTATTAAATTACCGTATGGTAAAGTACTAAGCAATCAATTAAGACGTATTTGTGAAGTGTCAGACGAATATTCAAGAGGAAGACTTCATATTACAACTCGTCAGGATATTCAGATTCATTATGTAGATTTGAATAGAACTCCAGAATTATGGGCAGAGTTAGAAAGAGATGATGTAACTTTAAGAGAAGCCTGTGGTAATACAGTTCGTAATGTTACTGCTTCAGAAACAGCAGGGATAGATCCCAAAGAACCATTTGATGTGTCCCCATATGCAGATGCATTATTTCGCTTCTTTTTAAGAAACCCAATCTGTCAGGAAATGGGACGTAAATTCAAAGTGTCCTTCTCAGGTAGTGATGAAGATACTGGATTGTCTTACATGCATGATTTAGGCTTTATTGCCAAAATAGAAAATGGTGAAAGAGGGTTTAAAGTAATGTTAGGAGGAGGACTTGGTTCTCAGCCTAGACATGCGGATGAGTTGTATAGTTTCTTGCCAACAGATAAGATTATTCCTTTAATGGAAGGGGTTTTGAGGATTTTTGATCGTCACGGAGAAAGAAAAAGTAGAGCAAAAGCCAGAATGAAGTTTTTACTAAAAGATATTGGTCTCGAGGCTTTTAAAGAATTGATAGAGGCAGAGCAAAATGCCATAGCACAAAAAACAGTTGCAATTGACGCCGAAGCTTATCAAGTTTCTGTACCGGTATCTGTTGAGGCGCCAGAAGTAGAAATAAAAAATCAAAAAGCCTTTGAGTTATGGAAATCAACTAATGTGATCTCTCAAAAACAAGATGGGTATGTAGCTATAGGTATTAAAGTGCTATTAGGTGATTTTTATACTGATAAGGCAAGATTATTAGCCGATTTGGTAGAAAAATATGCTGCAGGAGAGTTGAGGTTATCATTACGTCAAAACATTTTGATTCCTTTTGTGAAAGAAGATTTGATTCCGTTTTTTTACCAAGAACTAGAAAAACTAGGATTCATTGCCTCTGGATATAATAAAGCAATAGATATTACAGCTTGTCCGGGGACAGATACATGTAATTTAGGGATAGCAAGTAGTACAGGTATAGCAGAAGAGTTAGAGCGAGTGATTAAGACCGAATACCCTCAGTATCTTGAAAAAGAAGATTTGGTGATTAAGATTAGTGGATGTATGAATGCTTGTGGGCAACACAACATGGCTAATATTGGTTTTCAAGGAATGTCCGTTCGTACAAAAGATAAACTAGTAGCGCCTGCATTACAAGTGTTGTTAGGAGGAGGAAATTTGGGTGATGGTAATGGTCGTTTTGCCGATAAAGTAGTAAAGATACCAAGTAGGCGAGGACCAGAAGCATTACGTAGAATCCTTGATGATTTTGAAGCTAATGCAGAGACTAAACCTTTTATAGAGTATTATAAAGAAAAAGGAGAAAAATATTTCTACGAATTGCTTACCGATTTGTCTAATGTTGATCATTTAACTCAAGAAGATTTTATCGATTGGGGAACAACAGAAGAGTATGTAAAAGCTATTGGAGTAGGAGAATGTGCAGGAGTAGTTATAGATCTAATTGCCACTTTATTTTTGGAAAGTGAAGAAAAGATAGAAAACGCAAAAATTTCTTTTGAAAATGAAATATATTCTGATGCTGTATATCATGCTTATAGCTCTTTAGTAAATTCGGCAAAAGCATTATTATTAGCTGAAAACAAAAAGACTAATAATCATGCTGGAATCATTCGTCAATTTGATGAAGAATTTGTAGCTAGCGGGAAAATAACACTGGAAGGAACGTTTGCAGATTTAATATATCAACTTCAAAAGAATGCACCAACTAGAGATTTTGCAGTTGATTATATCAAAAACGCAGAGCAATTTTTACAAAAAGTACAAGAATTTAGAGCGGTAGAGGTAGAGAAAGCGTAAAAAAAACACATCCATTATCTTTAGTGTTGAAGAAAAATATAACTTAGAGAATATAATGCACTAGCTAAAGAGAAGTGTTTTAAATAAAAGAATGATGAGTTACAAAATACCAAAATTAACTGTAGTAGGGGCAGGTCCTGGAGATCCAGATTTGATTACCCTCAAGGCTGTTAAAGCTTTAGAGTCTGCTGATGTGGTGTTGTATGATGCGCTTGTCAACAAAAGTTTATTGGATTATGCTTCTGGTGCGGAAAAAATATTTGTAGGAAAAAGAAAAGGATGTTATGCATATCAGCAAGAGCAGATCAATGAACTTATTGTTAATAGAGCTAAGAGTCATGGACATGTAGTAAGATTAAAAGGAGGGGATCCATTCGTTTTTGGGCGGGGAGCAGAAGAAATTGATTATGTACAACAATATGGGATAGAAACTCATATGGTGCCTGGGATATCTTCTTCCTTAGCAGTACCCGCATATCAAGGAATTCCCTTAACAAAAAGAGGGTGTTCAGAAAGCTTTTGGGTCATTACAGGAACCACAAAATCTCATAAATTATCAAAAGATATTTATCATGCGGCAAAATCAAATGCTACTGTGGTAATTTTAATGGGAATGGGTAAGTTAAATGAAATAGTTAGTATCTTTGAAGCAGAAAACAAACATGATATTCCTGTAGCAATTATTCAAAATGGAACGACTGAAAATGAACAATACGGATTTGGAACCATCAGCACCATTGAACAAGTAGTTTTTGAGAAAGAAATATCGTCTCCAGCTATTATTGTTATAGGAGAAGTGGTCAATCAAAGAAGTATTTTAGCTATAGAAGATGAAATTAGTGAAGAGATAAAAAAGATTTCGTTTGTTAACAAATGTGATAGCCATAGTGCCACAAAAGAAAAGAGCGGGAGTAAAGATTTTACTTTAGAAACAAAAGAGAAAAACAGGAATGATCTATATCCCGTTTTTTTGAAAGCTAAAAATCTTAATACTTTGATTGTAGGTGGAGGCAATGTAGCTCATGAAAAACTAACGTTCTTATTAAAATCTAGTCCAAATGCAAAAGTAACAATGGTGTCTCCAATGTATAGGAAAAACACAAAGGAACTTGCAAATAAACACGGAGTAGAAATGATAGAAGGAAAGTATCATGAGTATTTACTAGGAGGAAAACATGTTGTTATAGCAACAACAGATATTCCCGAAGTTAATGAGCAAGTATATTACGATTGTAGAAATAATAGTGTACTAGTTAATGTAGCAGATAATCCACCATATTGTGATTTTTATATGGGAGGGATTGTAACCAAGGGGAATGTTAAAGTGGCTATATCAACTAATGGAAAGTCACCAACAACAGCCAAGCGATTACGTCAATTTTTTGAAGAGGTAATTCCTGAAAATATTGATGATTTAGTTAAGAATTTGAATAAATATAGAGAAACATTAAAAGGTGATTTCGAGGAAAAAGTGGAAACACTAAACGAATTTACCAAAGGATTAATAGAAAAAAGAAGTTGAAATAATGATTAAGACTGATATTTTAATAATCGGAGCAGGACCAACAGGGTTGTTTACAGTTTTTGAAGCAGGATTACTAAAGCTAAAGACGCATCTTATTGATGCATTGCCACAACCAGGTGGGCAATGTGCAGAAATATACCCTAAAAAACCAATATACGATATCCCAGGCTTTCCTGAGGTTTTAGCAGGAGATTTAGTAGATAACTTAATGGAGCAAATAAAACCTTTTGAACCAGGTTTTACATTAGGAGAAAGAGCAGAAACTATTGAAAAATTAGAAGACGATACGTTTTTGGTTACAACCAATAGAGGAACAAAACATAATGCCCCAGTAGTAGCTATAGCTGGTGGGTTAGGGTCTTTTGAACCACGTAAGCCACCTATTCCTAATATAGCAGATTTCGAAGATAAAGGCGTCGCGTATATTATTAGAGATCCAGAAGTATATAGAGATAAAAAGGTAGTGATCTCTGGAGGAGGTGATTCAGCATTAGACTGGTCAATTTTCTTAGCGGATGTGGCAAGTGAAGTTACTTTGGTGCACAGACGTAATGAGTTTAGAGGAGCTTTGGATTCTGTAGAAAAAGTAGCAGAACTTTCTAAGTTAGGAAAAATAAACCTGGTAACAGAAGCAGAAGTAAAAGAGTTAAGAGGAGAAGAGTATCTTACAGGTGTCAATATTAAGCACAAAACTAAAGGAGATATTGCAATAGATACAGATTACTTTATTCCACTGTTTGGTTTATCTCCAAAATTAGGACCAATTGCAAACTGGGGGTTAGAGATCGAAAAAAATGCGATCAAAGTAGATAATTCTTATGATTATCAAACAAATATACCCGGTATTTATGCTATTGGAGATGTAAATACTTATAGAGGAAAGCTAAAATTAATCCTTTCTGGGTTTCATGAAGCAACTCTTATGTGTCAAAGCGCATACCAAAGAATTCATCCAGACAAGAAATATGTTATGAAGTATACGACTGTTGGAGGGGTAGAAGGATTCGATGGTTCGAAAAAAGAAGCTAAAAAAGAAACAGTAAAAGCTATAATTTAATAGAATAATTACTTTCAGGAGTTTTTGTGTAGCTAATATTCTATGTTATAAAACTCTTAAAGTGTATTTAAAATGAAATTCCTCGCAGATAATACTAATTACTTTTCGGTATATTTGCGAGGATTTTTATAGGATTAAGATAAGAAGTATGTCTGATGTTACCATAAAGATAAAGGATAGAGAAGGAGTTGTTCATGAAGTGCAAGCTCCTACAGATATGGCTATGAACCTGATGGAAGTTTGTAAAGCATATGAATTACCTGTAGAAGGAACCTGTGGCGGTATGGCGATGTGTGCATCATGTCAATGTTATGTTTTGTCAGATCATGAGTTGCCAGAAATGGGACAAGATGAGGATATGATGCTGGCAGAAGCGTTTTATGTCGAAGACAATAGCAGGTTAGGATGTCAAATTCCGATCACCCCAGAATTAGAAGGCTTAGAGATAGAATTAGCTCCAGAATCATAATTAATTTTATTGCTCGAGAATTTTGATAGTCACCTTTTTGGGCTTTTTTATTCTTACCGTGATTTTTTGATACTTCCATTTTTGCCCGTTTCGATGTGCTATAATATCCATTTTAGCTTTTTTTCCTTCAATATTTCGAATTCCTACGGTTAGGATGATTAGAGAGTTGTTGTTTTGATACGCTACTTCACCTTCTAATAAATGGAAAAAGTTATGTGAAGATAGTTTACCTAGTTTTTCGATAACAAGTTCATTCTCCTGAGCTTTTTCTAAAGCATTATTTACCAAATCAGGTTGAAGAAACACAGAACCATATCGAAAAGTTGCATCTCCGGTCATTATAAAAAAAGTAAAAGCAAAAACCACCAGAGTAGTTGATGGAAGTATCCATTTCCAGTTTCGATGCAACCATATTTTATTAAAAACTAACATGCTCATAAATCACACATATGTATTACTTTGTATAATATAAAACTTTAATTAGCATTATGTGTTACAAGTCATGTATATAATAAAGATTAAAACAGTATAAGAACTGCAAAAAAATGCAATAAATTTGCATAACAAAAGGCTATGTCTTTTATTTGTAGTCAAATTAACAGCAATGGCTGTTTAGTTCATAAATTTTTTTAATGTTATCAAGAAAGGTGGAGGGAATAGACCCTGTGAAACCTTAGCAACCCTTTATCCTGTAAAGAAGGTGCTACATTCTATCTGCCTGCGCAGAATAGATAACGAAAACTCATAGCTTAGCTATATTTTCCACCTGTTTTTCTTGATATGTAATTCTTTATTTTAATAGAGAATTAGCAATGTTTAATTATTCTGGCATCTGCTAGAACTTATGATAATACTTGATAGTTAATGAAAGATATACAGAAAATATTAGAAGAAAGAATTCTCGTGCTGGACGGAGCTATGGGAACAATGCTGCAGCGATATAAATTTACTGAAGAAGATTTTAGAGGAGAACGATTTAAGGATTGGACTATTCCTGTGCAAGGTAATAATGATTTGTTGAGTATTACTCAGCCAGAAGCTATCAAAGAAGTACATAGACTTTATTTTGAAGCTGGAGCAGATATTGTAGAAACCAACACCTTTTCGGGGACAACAATAGCTATGGCAGATTATGAGATGGAAGAATTGGTTTATGAGCTTAACTATCAATCTGCTAAAATTGCCAAAGAAGTGGCAGATGAGTTTACAGAAAAAGAACCAGATAAACCTCGTTTTGTTGCTGGTTCTATCGGGCCTACAAACAGAACAGCAAGTATGTCTCCCGATGTAAATGATCCTGGTTTTCGGGCAGTTACCTTCGAAGAGTTAAGAGTTGCATATAAACAACAAGTCGAAGCTTTGTTAGATGGAGGAGCAGATATCTTATTAGTAGAAACTATTTTTGACACACTTAATGCAAAGGCAGCTCTTTTTGCTATTGAAGAAGTTAAAGATGAACGATCAATAGAGGTGCCTATTATGATAAGTGGAACCATCACTGATGCAAGTGGTAGAACATTATCAGGGCAAACGGCAGAGGCATTTTTAATATCTGTCTCCCATATACCTATGTTGTCGGTAGGATTTAATTGCGCTTTGGGAGCAAGTCAATTAACTCCTCACTTGGAGGTGCTTTCTCAAAAATCAAGTTTTGGAATATCAGCACATCCTAATGCAGGATTGCCAAATGCATTTGGAGAATATGATGAAACTCCAGAGCAAATGGCAGAGCAGATAAAAGAATATATGGATAAGAGCTTAGTGAACATCATAGGGGGATGTTGTGGTACAACTCCAGAACATATCAAGGCAATAGCCGATTTAGCAAAACAATATAAACCAAGATCTGTAGAAGTTACCGTATAGTATATGAGTAGTAAAGAAAAAATAAAGTATCTCAAACTCTCTGGTTTAGAACCGATGATCGTTTCTGCAGAAACCAATTTTATCAATGTAGGAGAGCGTACCAATGTTGCTGGATCTCGCAAGTTTTTGCGATTAGTTAAAGAAGAAAAATTTGATGAAGCTTTAGATATAGCCAGGCACCAGGTAGAAGGTGGAGCGCAGGTTATTGATATTAATATGGATGACGGGCTAATCGATGGTAAAGACGCAATGGTTAGGTTTTTGAACCTGATCATGGCCGAACCCGATATTGCCCGAGTACCGATTATGATTGATAGTTCTAAATGGGAAATCATTGAAGCTGGTTTACAGGTGGTTCAAGGAAAATGCGTCGTGAATTCAATTAGCCTTAAAGAAGGAGAAGAAGAATTTATAGCTCATGCCAAAGCTATAAAAAGATACGGTGCAGCTGTTATTGTAATGGCATTCGATGAGGTTGGGCAAGCAGATAATTATGATCGTAGGATAGAAATTTCAAAGAGATCCTATGATATACTGGTTCATCAACTTAATTTTCCTCCAGAAGATATCATATTTGACCTCAATATATTTCCGGTAGCAACAGGAATGGAAGAACATCGCAAAAATGCCGTTGATTTTATAGAAGCTACACGATGGGTTCGCAAAAATCTTGCGCATTGTAGTGTTAGTGGAGGAGTGAGTAATGTTTCGTTCTCCTTTAGAGGAAACAATGTGGTGCGAGAAGCAATGCATTCGGTTTTTCTTTATCACGCTATTAAGGCAGGAATGAATATGGGGATTGTAAATCCAGCTATGTTAGAAGTGTATGATGATATCCCTAAAGATCTGTTAGAGCATGTAGAAGATGTAATTCTAGATAGAAGAGATGATGCCACCGAACGGTTATTGGATTTTGCAGAATCTGTAAAAGGAACTACCAAGGAGAGGGTAGTTGATCTTTCTTGGAGAGAAGAACCTCTGCAAGATAGAATAACAAGAGCCCTTGTTAAAGGGATTGATCAATATATTACAGAAGATGTAGAAGAAGCAAGGTTAGCAGCCGATAAGCCTATCGAAGTGATAGAAGGAAACCTGATGACAGGTATGAATGTCGTAGGAGATTTGTTTGGTTCTGGTAAGATGTTTCTGCCTCAAGTGGTAAAATCTGCTAGAGTGATGAAAAAAGCTGTAGCTTACTTACTTCCCTTTATTGAAGAAGAAAAGAAACAGAATGCGATTTCAGGAGAAACTATAAAAGAGAACGACTCTAATGGACGTATTCTAATGGCAACCGTCAAAGGAGATGTACACGATATTGGCAAAAACATTGTTTCTGTAGTATTAGGATGTAATAATTATGAGATTGTAGATTTAGGAGTAATGGTGCCTCCAGAAAAGATTATTCAAACTGCAATTGATGAACAAGTAGATATCATTGGGCTAAGTGGTTTGATTACACCATCATTAGACGAGATGGTTCATCTAGCAAAAGAAATGGAACGCAAAAATTTTAATATTCCATTATTAATTGGAGGAGCAACTACATCCAAAGCACATACTGCAGTTAAAATTGATCCGCAGTATAAAAATGCGGTAGTACATGTAAATGACGCATCCAGAGCTGTAACAGTTGTAGGAGATTTATTGAATAAAAGAAGTAATCAAAAATATGTCGGAGATCTGAAAGAAGATTATGAAAAATTTAGAAATGGATTCCTGAAAAGAACAAAACAGAAAGAATATTTAACAATTGAAGAAGCTAGAAAAAACAAATACTCAATTGATTGGCAAAACTCAGAAATAATAACTCCTAAAGAACTTGGAGTTAAAATTATAGAGGATTTTGATCTAAAAAAATTAGAACCATATATAGACTGGACTCCTTTTTTTAGATCATGGGACTTACATGGTAAGTATCCAGCTATTCTAAGCGACAATGTCGTGGGAGAACAAGCAACATCATTATTTAAAGACGCGCAAGAATTATTGCAAAAAGTATTTGAAGAAAAATTATTAGGAGCCAAGGCTGTTTATGGATTATTTGAAGCTAACACTGTAGATGATGATGATATTGAGGTGTCTACAGAGCAGGGAAGTTTTAAGTTTAGAACGCTAAGACAACAATTAAAAAAACATGCCAGTAAACCTAATTTTGCATTATCTGATTTTATTGCACCAAAAGAAAGTGGGATTCAGGATTATATAGGGTGTTTTTGTGTTAGCACAGGGTTTGGAACCAAAGAATTAGCAGAAGCTTTTGAAAAAGATCATGATGATTACAATTCTATTATGATCAAAGCATTGGCAGACCGTTTAGCTGAAGCCTTTGCAGAATATTTACATAAAAAAATACGTACCGATGATTGGGGGTATGCCAAGGATGAAGAACTTAGTAATGAGGAGTTAATAAAGGAAGTTTATAAAGGAATTCGACCTGCACCTGGATATCCAGCTTGCCCTGATCATCTCGAAAAAATCACAATTTGGGAATTACTTCAGGTAAATGAACAAATAGGAGTAGAGCTAACAGAAAGCCTGGCGATGTGGCCTGCTGCATCTGTATCGGGTTACTATTTTGGAAATTCTGAAGCAAGGTATTTTGGATTAGGAAAAATAAAAGAAGATCAAGTAAGAGATTTTGCAAAACGAAAAAGCATAGATCATCAATATGCAGAGAAATGGCTAAGCCCTAATATCTTGGATTAAGTACCAATAAAATGAATGTAAAGGATAGTATTAAACAATATAATGAAGTTTTTGGCGGAGAGCCGTGGTTTGGAGCTTCGGTATTAAGATCGTTAGAAAATATTCCTGTAAGCTTTTGGGATAGAAAACCAAAAAACACGTCACATTCAATATCAGAATTAGTATATCATCTCATAGATTGGAGAAATTTTGTAATACAAAAAATTAATGAAAACGAAGGTTTTAGTATTGAACTAAACTCTGAGCAAGACTGGAGAAAAGAGGTTACAATACAGACCGAAAAACAAAAAATAGATGTTCTTAAAGAACTCATAGAGACTCAGAACGAGATTTGTGAAGTATTAGGTGCCAAATCAGACTCTTGGATGAATAAAGAAGTGACTGGGAAACAATACAAAAATAAATACATGATTCGAGGAGTTATACAGCATGATGTGTACCATTTAGGGCAAATAAATATGATATATAGTCAATTAAAATAATAGATAGAAAGCGATAAACTATATAAGTGTAGAAACTATACTCTTGGAAAAAGAGAGTTTTGTCGGGAAACTCCGAAACGCTCCCCTGAGCAAGGAGAAGCTTTCGGGAAACTCCGAAACGTTCCCCTGAGCAAGGAGAGGTTTTCGGAAAACTCCGAAATGTTCCTCTGGGCAAGGAGAGGTTTTCGGGAAACTCCGAAACGTTCCTCTGAGTAAGGAGAAGCATTCGGGAAGTTCAAAATTATATGAAAGATCAAATAAGAATTATAAACTAGATGAAAGTAACAGATCACATAAAAAAAGCAAAGGGGAAAACTTTATTTTCTTTTGAGTTAATACCACCACAAAAAGGAAGAAGTATACAAGAATTATACAACAATATAGATCCTTTGATGGAATTTAACCCTCCTTTTATTGACGTAACTACCTCGCGAGAAGAGTTTATATATATTGATAGAAAAGGGTTGTTAGACAAAAAACTTACAAGGATGCGTCCTGGTACTGTTGGTATTTGTGCTTCTATAACTCATAAGTACAATGTGGATACTATCCCTCATGTATTATGCGGTGGATTTACTAAAGAAGAAACCGAATATTTGTTAGTAGATTGCCATTATCTTGGAATTGATAACGTAATGGCTTTACGCGGTGATGCCATGAAAGAAGAAAAGTATTTTATGCCTACCAAAGGAGGGCATGATTATGCTAATGAACTGGTTACTCAGATAGTGAATATGAATAAAGGACAGTTTCTTCATGAAGTGATCGAAACTGATAATAAATCAGACTTTTGTATCGGAGTTGCCGGTTATCCCGAAAAACATATAGAAGCTCCTTCAATGGATTCGGATATTAGACGCTTAAAAGATAAAGTAGATGCAGGTGCAGATTATGTAGTAACCCAAATGTTTTTTGATAATAAGAGATACTTTGATTTTGTTGAAAGAGCAAAAGAAGCAGGAATTAACGTTCCTATTATCCCGGGGATTAAACCAGTAGCTGTAAAAAGACATTTGCAGCTTTTGCCGCAGGTTTTTAAACTTGATATGCCCGATGAATTAGTACGAGCAGTAGAAAAATGTAAAACTAATAGCGAAATCAGACAAGTAGGTATAGAGTTTGCTATACAACAATCTAAAGAACTGATGGAGTATGGTGTTCCTGTTTTGCATTATTATTCTATGGGTAAGTCTGATAACATACAAAAAATTGCATCTGCTGTTTTTTAAGGATAGAAATATTTTTGTAACACATACAAGATATAAAGATGTTTGCAGTTTTATTTTAATCACTACTTTTGCCGGATGATTAAAAAGATTTGCTTGCTTTTTTGTGTTATTCATCTCTATGTTTCTGCCCAAACAGAATCTAAGTTGGACTATACAATAGATGTTAATAATTTTTATGGCACGATTTTAAAGCATAATCCTGATATCTCACATTTGATAACAGGTCACCCCTCTGGTGTAATTCTTTCTTTTCAGCGCAAGACGTATGGAGATGAAGCATGGCAAAGACTTTACAATTACCCCGATTATGGTGTTTCTTTTCTGTATCAAGATATGGATAACCAGTATTTGGGAGAGCATTATGGAGTCTTTGCTCATTACAATTTTTATTTTTTAAAACGTGCTCTGATGTTAAGAATAGGTCAGGGAGCGTCATACGGAAATAAGCCTTATGATCAGGATAAAAATTTTAGAAATGTAGCGTATGGTAGTCACCTGGTAAGTGCGTCATATGCACTCTTGCAATTTAAGAAAGAGAATGTTATAAAAGGGCTGGGGGTACAAGCAGGTTTAGGTGTTGTTCATTACTCCAACGGAAACTCAAAAGCTCCTAATAAAAGTACAAATACCTTATTTTTAAACGCTGGTCTTACCTATTCAATAGATGAAGAATCCCAAGAATATGTAGAGAAAGAAAAAGGAGCAGTCAAAGGAGGAGAACCCATAGGGTTTGGATTTATTCTTAGAAGCGGAATCAATGAAAGTGATGTCGTGGGATCAGGTAGATTCCCTTTTTACACGCTTACGGCTTTTGCCGATAAAAGACTAAATAAAAAAAGTGCCTTACTGCTGGGAACCGAAGTGTTCTTTTCTAAAGCATTAGAAAGATATATTGATTTTAGGGCTACGGGAGGATTTAATGATGGCACATCTGGTGATGAAGATTCAAAACGAGTAGGGGTGTTTTTGGGGCATGAATTGAGAGTTAATAGAATTTCGGTATTGACACAAGTTGGTTATTATGCGTATTATCCCTACGATTTTGAAGGGCAAACTTATCTTAGAGCTGGGGTTAGATATTATTTTACAAAAAAGGTATTAGGCTCGTTAACTGTTAAGTCTCATGCAGCCAAGGCAGAAGCAATGGAGTTCTCGATAGGGTATAGATTGTAAAAAAAGAAGAACAGTCTTTATAGATAGGTGTTTTAAAAATTTTAATGTCTGGATTGAATTAGTTTATAGATGTCTTTTTTAAAAAATATTGTGATAAGATTTATAGTAATATTAGGAACGTTGTTTTTGCTAGGATGTAATTCTGAAAATGCCTCGGATTGTTTTCAGAGAACAGGTACGCTAGTTACAAAAGAGATCTTTGTCTCTGATTTTACAAGAATTTTGGTAAACCCAAATATTGAAGTTATTCTAAAAGAAGGAGAAACAACTTCTGTAGTCGTCGAAACTGGTGATAATCTTATTAATGAAGTTACTGCTGTGGTAGAAGGAGATCGGCTTATTCTTAGTGATACTAATGATTGTGCTTTTTTTAGAGATTTTAATCAGACCAAAATCTATGTTACGGCTACTAATCTAACCGAAATTAGAAGTGCAACTCAATTCAGTATTTCATCAGATGGAGTGTTAACATATCCATCTCTTAATTTGTTATCTGAGGATTTTACCGAAGATACAGGGGGTACCACAACGGGGGTATTTAATGTTAAAGTAAATGCTGAACGTATAGTAGTTGTTGGAAATAATATAGCATCTTTTTTTATCGAAGGAACTACAGAATCTTTGAATGTAAACTTCGCTTCTGGGACCGGAAGATTTGAAGGGAAAAACTTAGTAGCTCAAAATGTTACAGTTTTTCATAGAGGAACTAACAAGATTATTGTGAATCCTAGGCAATCTATTAAAGGTGAAATACGAAGTACAGGTAATGTGATCTCTGCAAATAAACCTGCAGTTGTAGAGGTTGAAGAATTTTTTACTGGCAAATTAATCTTTCAATAATTGTACTTGGTTTCAGGTGTTTTTTCTTTCCGTTTGAGAAGCATAACGTTTTCCTTTTTAGTAAGCTTTTTTTGGTTGAAAACGTCTTTTTGCTTTATATTAAAGTAGAAAAAAATAAACTAAGGCATTCACGTAAAAATTTTGCGGAATCATAGTCTTTTGAATTGAAATTTAATGTCTAACTTTATAAGACTGCAAAATTTTATTTCAAATCCAATACACGAAAATGATTCATAATCAATCTAATACGTCTCATAATTTTGAAAATTTAAGAGAAAATTATCTGAAAGAAGAATTATACGCTCTAATCAAGAGTGATGATTTTATTTTCGATTTTATACAAGAATCAAGCCTTGATGGGCTTTGGTTTTGGGATTTGGATAACCCTGATAATGAATGGATGAATTCTAAGTTTTGGACAACGTTAGGATACAATCCTAATGATATGCCGCATAGTGCTTCTGCATGGCAGGATCTTATTAATCAAGAAGATCTAAAGAAGGTGTATAGTAATTTTACCAAACACTGTGAAGATGCATCACATCCTTATGATCAAATTGTAAGATACAGGCATCGATTAGGACACACAGTATGGATTCAATGCAGAGGGTTGGCAATACGAGATAATAATGGAAAGCCAATACGTATGCTCGGTGCCCATACCGATATTACCAAATTAAAAAAAGCAGAAATAAAACTACAAAGGCAGGTAGATCGCTATGAACATATTATAGAAGGGACAAATCTCGGAACCTGGGAATGGAACGTAAAAACTGGAGAGATTATCTTTAATGAAAGATGGGCTAATATATCTGGATATACACTTTTAGAGCTAGAACCTGTTTCAATAGATTCTTGGATAAAAGGTTTGCATCATGATGATTTGGTCAAATCTAATGAGCTTCTGCAAGATCATTTTGAAGGCAAAACAGCTGTCTATGAATGCGAATCTCGTATGAGGCATAAAAATGGAGAATGGATATGGGTTCTGAACAAAGGAAAAGTAGTAAGTCGAGATTCAAAAGGAAATCCAGAGTGGATGATTGGTTCACATCAAGAAATAACAAAAAGTAAAAAAGATTTAGAAAAAAATAAACTGTTTATTCAACAAACCCCTAGTGCTATAGCAATGTTCGATACTAATATGTGCTACCTTGCAGCATCAGAAAAATGGTATGTCGATTATGGAATCGAAGGACGGAATGTTATTGGGAAATCACATTATAGTGTTTTTCCGGAAATAGGAGAAAAGTGGAAAAAGAATTTTGAGAAATGCCTGAAAGGAAAAGTTTTAAAAAGTGATGAAGATTCTTTTGAAAGAATGGATGGGTCTTTACAATGGCTTTCCTGGGAATTACGCCCGTGGTACACAGATGAGCATAGGATTGGTGGGGTGATTATGCATACTGCCGATATTACAAGAATGAAAGAAGCAGAAATTCGACTACGAATAAGTGAAGAAATGTTCAGAAGGAATTTTGAGAATGCTGCTATTGGGATGGTAATGTTGGATCGTAAAGGGCTTTTTACAAAAGTTAATTATAAACTTTGTGAAATTCTAGGGTATTCTAATAAAGAGTTGACAAAGCTTGCCTTTAAAGATATTATACACCCAGATGATTTGGTTGCAAATGATAGGTCGTTTCAAAAACTCTTTAAAGGAGTTACATTGTATAGTAATATGGAAGAAAGGTGCTTTCATAAAGATGGTCATGTTATACATATAAATCTTTCTGTTTCTGTAATTAAAGATGAACATAACGAACCTTCGTACTTTATCGCACAAATTGCAGATATAAGTCATAAAATTTTAGTCAGAGAACAGCTTCAGAAAACACTTGGAGAATTAAAGGGGATAATTGATGATATCACACAGGTGAGTATTATTGGTACAGATAGAGATGGTCTAATTACTACCTTTAATAAAGGAGCAGAAAACTTACTGGGATATACAAAAGAAGAAATGCTATTAAAAAAGCCGCTTTTGCTATTACATAAAAAAGAAGAAATAGAAAAGAGAGAAGAAGAATTGTCATCACAACTTAAAGAAAGCATCAGAGGTTTTAAAGTTTTTACTGCAGCACTTAAAAAAAAGGAAAGTGATACCAGAGAATGGATGCATGTGCGTAAAGATGGGACTTCTTTTCCTGTGCAGGTTACATTGTCTGCTATAAAGAATGAGAATAAGGTGATAGGATATCTTGGCGTGGCAGCAGATATAAGTGAAATAAAAAAAGTAGAAAAAGATTTAAAATCTTGGCTTGAAGTTGCTGAGGATCAGAATAAGAGGTTGAGAAACTTTGCTCATATAGTTTCGCATAATCTAAAATCACACTCAGGAAATTTTCAAATGCTTTTGGATTTGTTTATTCAAGAAAATCCATTGTTTAAGAATAATGAAATTATAAAACTATTTAAGACCGCTTCTGAGAACCTCACAGAAACTATAGTTCATTTAAACCAAGTTGTCCTAATGAATACTTCTGTTGATGAGAATTTAACTGCACTTAATTTAAGCGAAGGAATTAATAAGGCTATAGAAAATGTTTCTTCTATAGCAAAAGAGACCCATGTAACTGTTAATAATATTACGGATCCTGATATTAGTATTTTGGGAATCCCAGCATATTTGGATAGTATATTACTTAACTTTATTACTAATGGAATAAAATATAGTTCTAAAGAAAGAGATAGCTTTGTTGCTTTAAGTGCTAGTGTAGAAAAAGATTATGTAGTGTTATATGTTAAAGATAATGGACTCGGGATTGACCTAGAAAAGCATCGGTCTAAATTGTTCGGGATGTATAAAACCTTTCATAATAATAAGGAAGCTAGAGGGATTG
Source organism: Aquimarina sediminis (assembly GCF_002895435.1). GTDB lineage: Bacteria > Bacteroidota > Bacteroidia > Flavobacteriales > Flavobacteriaceae > Aquimarina > Aquimarina sediminis. The sequence goes on along the minus strand of NZ_POYJ01000016.1, from coordinate 51,943 downwards.
GGTTGTTTATCACCAAAAACCAAGTCGAAGCGATGGGAGGTAAAATTGAAGTCGAAAGTGAAGTAAATAAAGGAACCACTTTTAAAATTTTTATGAAATATGAAAAAGATTGATATAGCTTGTATTATTGATGATGACCCAATTTTTGTATTTGGAATTAAAAAAATAATGGGACTCGTTGATTTTTGTAATGGTTTTATGGTCTTCAGAAATGGAGAGGAAGCATTAAATAATTTGAAAGCAATAATATCAGCAAATGAAAAGCTTCCAGATGTTATTTTGCTAGATTTAAATATGCCGATATTAGATGGGATTCAGTTTTTAGAAGAATTCATTAAAGTACCTTGTAAAAAGAAAATCATTATATATGTAGTGTCTTCCTCTGTCGATCCGGATGACATTCTGAGAGCTAAATCTTTTGAAAGTGTAAGTGATTATATCGTTAAACCCATTTCTGTAGAGAAACTTAAAGAGATTTTAAGTGATATCGAGAAGGAAAGTCTATGTTAATAGTATCCTGAGTGCGACTTTTCAAAAATTAATTCGGGCGTAATGTTCTTATGTAGGGTTTGTCATTTCTCTGAACAAGCTTTCCAGATTTTTGTTTTTTCTAGATAACTGTAGTATTTTTAATTTGTTATCATGTGCAAAATCGAAGACAACAGGGCGCATGTCTATTGTAGTGTCAAAGGTGATCTCATATAAAAAATCATGAATATTTTTTACTTCGCTTACATTGGGTAGTTTTAGTAAGAAAGCTTCTTCTATACGATAATCAAATTCTACTTCAATAATTTGCTCTGTTCCATCTGCTATCTGATCAAGAAATTTGTCAGTTACAATTTTTCCTTTATTAATAATAATCACTCGATCACACATTGCTTCTACTTCTTGCATAATATGTGTAGATAGAAAAACTGTTTTTTTCTTTCCAATAGATTTAATAAGCTCTCTTATTTCTACCAATTGATTTGGATCTAAACCTGTTGTTGGTTCATCGAGGATTAAAACTTTGGGATCATGAAGCAATGCACAAGCCAAACCAACTCGTTGGCGATATCCTTTAGAAAGTTGTCCTATTTTTTTATTTGCCTCAGAGGTTAATCCTGTTAATTCGATGACTTCTTCAATTCTGGTTTTTGATATTTTATATACCCGCGCATTAAATACCAGATACTCTCTTACATACATCTCTAAATATAAGGGATTGTGTTCAGGAAGGTAACCTATACTTTGTTTTACTTCAATGGATTGAGAGTGAATGTCAAAACCGTTGACCAAAGCAGTGCCCTCTGACGGATCAAGATAGGTAGTGAGGATTTTCATCATTGTCGATTTTCCAGCTCCATTTGGACCTAAAAAACCAACTATTTCGCCTTGCTTTATTTCAAAAGAAATAGTGTCAAGCGCTTTTTGATCATCATAAAATTTAGAAACATTGGATACCGAAATTGACATATAGGCTAAATATAAAATCTGTTTACATTCAAAAGTACATAATTAGTATATCTATTGTATGGCAAACACAAAAAAAAGATCTTAATATTATAATAATATCGATGTAAACTGATATGAGGTGTGAAGATTTTTTGGTAGCATCCGTTGTCTTTGCTCTTTGTTAAATGTAAAATTCAGATGTGTGTTTAATTTCTTTAAGTACAAAAGTACTGTTTAACACCCCAATGTTTTCAATTTTTGATAGTTTCGTTTTTACAAAATCATGATACTCTTCGAGACTTTTTGTGTGGATTTTTAGAATAAAATCTACTTGACCTGCCATATGATAACATTCCTGTACTTCTTGCAGGTTTTGAATTTGTTTTTCAAATTTTTCTATAAAAGCCTCATTGTGATACCTCATAGATACTTGACAAATTGTAGTTATCGAACGATCTATTAGCTTTTTATCTAGGATTGCAACGTATTTTTTAATAAACCCTTGTTTTTCTAATCGCCGTATCCTTTCATACACCGGAGAGGCAGTAATATTGAGAATTTTGGCTATTTCTTTTGCTGTTTTTTTAGAATCTTCTTGTAGGATTCTAAGAATTGTAATGTCTGTATGATCTAATTGTTCCATTTTATGTCAAAAAAAAGTTACTTCAAAAGTTGAATTTAAGCTTTTGTCAAAGTAAATATAGCTGAAATAAATGTATTGAAAAGCAATTATTACTTAATTATTTAACTGTAAAGGCTGTAAAAGCTATATTTTGTACTTTTGGAAGTAAATAACACTGTAGTGTCCCAAAATATAGAATATATGAAAACGGTTGTTTTAATAATAGGAGCAAATGGTCAATTAGGATCTGTGCTTACCGAAGCTCTTAAACAGAAATTCGGAAACTCTAATGTAATAGCTTCAGATTTGAGAGCTAGAGAAGGATATAAAGATACTTTTGAAATCATTGATGCAACAGATATAGATAGAATTCAGGAAGTAGTCGTTCAATATAAAGTTACTCAGATTTATCATCTGGCGGCTATTCTCTCTGCAAAAGGAGAAGAAACACCATTGCAGACCTGGGATATTAATATGAAAACCCTATTTAATGTACTAGAGGTTTGCAGAAAAAATAACATAGAAAAAGTATTTTTCCCAAGTTCAATTGCCGTTTTTGGCGAGGGAGCACCACTAGAAAACACTCCCAATAATGCATATCTAGATCCTGCAACGGTGTATGGAATTAGTAAAGCAGCTGGAGAAAATTGGGCGCAATACTATTTTCTGAGATATGGACTTGATGTAAGATCTATTCGCTACCCTGGTGTGATAGGATATCAATCATTACCAGGAGGAGGTACTACCGATTATGCGGTAGATATATACCATAAAGCAGTTTTGGAAGAAAAATTTAATTGTTTTTTGAAAGAAGATGCTACTTTGCCTATGATCTTTATGGATGATGCAATACGGGCTACATTAGAATTGATGGATGCTCCAAAAGAAGATATTATGACCCGAACTTCATATAATATTGCAGGAATTAGCTTTTCTCCAGCAGAAGTAGTTGCAGAAATTCGTAAATTATATCCCGATTTTGAAGTTAAATATGACCCCGATTTTAGACAAGAAATTGCATCTCGATGGCCAAACTCTATAGATGATTCTGCGGCAACAAAAGATTGGGGATGGAAACCTGAATTTGATCTTGAATCAATAACAACGACTATGATCCAAAAGTTGAAGGCAAAATATAAAAAAGGATCAAAAAACTTGGAGACTTTAATGCTGTGATGTTTCGCATCTTTGCATAAAATATAAGATAATAATTAAAAGAATAAATACTAAGTAAGATGTTCTCAAATATAAAAGACGATTTACAAAAAGAACTAGATGAGATTGTTGCAGCTGGATTGTATAAATCCGAAAGAATAATCACAACACCACAAGGAGCTCAAATAGACACCACTCAAACTAAAGATGTATTGAATTTTTGTGCAAATAATTATCTGGGGCTTTCATCCCATCCAGACGTTATCGAAGCGGGCAAAAAAGCAATAGATTCTCATGGATATGGATTGTCATCTGTACGATTTATTTGTGGGACTCAGGACATTCATAAAGAATTAGAACAGAAAACAGCTGAGTTTTTGGGTATGGAAGACTGTATTTTGTATGCAGCAGCCTTTGATGCTAATGGAGGAGTCTTTGAACCAATCCTGGGACCAGAGGATGCAATTATTTCTGATGCTTTAAATCATGCTTCTATCATCGATGGAATTAGATTGTGTAAAGCAAAACGTTTCAGATATGAGCATAATAATATGGTAGATCTAGAAAAACAACTGCAATCAGCAGAAGGATCAAGACGTAAGCTTATTGTGACTGATGGGTCTTTTTCTATGGATGGCACTATAGCTCAATTAGATAAAATATGTGATCTAGCTGATAAATATAATGCTATGGTTATGATAGATGAATGCCATTCTACTGGGTTTTTAGGAAAAACCGGACGAGGTACACATGAGTATCGTAACGTAATGGGGCGTGTTGATATTATTACAGGAACATATGGTAAAGCGCTAGGTGGTGCTTCTGGTGGATTTACAGCGGCTAGAAAAGAGATTGTAGAAATGCTAAGACAACGCTCAAGACCGTATTTGTTTTCTAATACTGTAGCTCCTTCGATCGTAGGGGCATCAATAAAAGTGTTAGATGTGTTGAGTACATCTACCGAGCTTCGAGATAAGTTAGAAGAAAACACAAAATACTTTAGGTCCGAAATGACAGCAGCAGGGTTTGATATTATTCCTGGAGATCATCCTATTGTTCCGGTAATGTTATATGAAGCTAAACTAGCTCAGGAATTTGCAGCTAAACTACTTGAAGAAGGGATTTATGTTATTGGTTTTTTCTATCCGGTTGTTCCAAAAGGAAAAGCGAGAATTAGAGTGCAATTATCAGCAGGTCATGATCGTGATCACCTCGAAAAAGCAGTAAAAGCATTTACTAAAGTAGGTAAAGAGCTGAATGTGATATAAATACAAACGTTTGTTAGTGATTTAAATTATAGAAGATCCGTAGTGTACTTAAGGTTTTTCCTAGAATTTTTCATAAATGTGGATCAAAATTTCAAGATTTGATGATAATGTCACTGTGATAATGAAAAAAATCAAAAATAATTTTGAATAGCAATAGTTTTAGCTAATTTAGCAACATATTAATGAGACAATAATGAGCAATTTATTTACTTGGAACCGATTTTATTTTTTCTTCTTTTATTTTAAAAGAAAGATCGGGATCGCTATGTAAATAAATGAGCAGAAATTTATAAAACTAGAATCCCGATGAAAATCGGGATTTTTTTTTGAAATAAAGTTAAAAAATGAAGCAAAAAGTAGCCATACAAGGAGTAAAAGGATCGTATCATCATGGGGTGGCCCAAGCATATTTTGGGAGAGATATCGATGTAAATGAGTGTATGTCTTTCCAGGAGTTAGTATACAGCCTCGAGCATAACAAGAGTACCGATGCTGTTATGGCAATCGAAAATTCTATTGCTGGATCAATCATTCCTAACTACGCATACATAGATGAACATGATCTCACAATTAGAGGTGAATATTTTTTGCCAATCCATCACTGTTTGATGGCTTTAGAAGGGCAAAATATTTCTGACATCAAAGAAGTGTATTCTCATCCGATGGCTTTACTTCAATGCAAAGAGTTTTTTAGAGAAAAACCGCATATCAAATTAGTGGAGGATGCCGATACCGCAGATGTAGCTAAGAGAATCCATAAGAATCAATTAAAAGGAATTGCCGCAGTAGCAGGAGAAACAGCTGCAAACATTTATCAATTAAATATTTTGGCAAGAGAGATTCAGACGATCAAATCAAATAGTACCCGGTTTTTTATTTTGAATACAAAAGAAAATTCGAACGTAAAAAAAGAAGAAATAAATAAAGCCTCTTTAAAATTTTTGACAGATCATAAAAAAGGAAGCTTAGCTACAGTACTGAATGTAATGAGTGATTGCGGATTGAATCTAACAAAGATCCAGTCATTACCAATTATAAATATGCCTTGGAAATATTCATTTTTTGTAGATGTAACTTTTGCAGATTATAAAGATTATGAGAAAGCTATGTCTATTTTGAAAATAATGGCATTAGAACTAAAAGTATTAGGGGAATATAAAAATCAAAACGGATGAGCATTCAAACGGCAAAAAGATTAGAAACGGTAGAAGAATATTATTTCTCCAAAAAGCTAAGAGAGGTTAGAGAGCTTGTAGCTTCTGGAAAACCAGTTTTAAATATGGCGATTGGTAGTCCCGATTTAGATCCGCCAAAGGAAGTAGTGGAGGCTATTCAGGATGCTGTGCTCGTAGATGGAGCTCATAAATACCAGAGCTATCAAGGGTTGCCCGAATTAAGAGAAGCAATTGCAGATTTTTATAGTACAAAATATCAGGTGACTTTAGATCCCAAAAATGAGATTTTACCATTGATGGGGTCCAAAGAAGGAATTATGCATATTTCTTTAGCTTATCTTAATGCAGGTGATGAGGTGCTAGTGCCTAATCCAGGATATCCAACATACACTGCGGTGACTAATTTGGTAGGAGCAAAACCAATTTTTTATGATTTGGTTGAAGAGAATGGTTGGGAACCGGATTTTCATAGCCTTTCAAAAAAAGATTTAAGTAAAGTTAAAATCATGTGGGTAAACTATCCTAATATGCCAACAGGAGCTTCTGGAGATGATTCTCTTTTTGAGAAAATGATAGAATTTGCTAAAAAACATAGTATTCTATTGGTAAAAGATAACCCGTATAGTTTTATTCTAAATGATAGCCCAACAAGTATTTTGTCAATTAAAGGAGCAAAAGAAGTGGCTTTAGAATTAAATTCATTGAGTAAGACTTTCAACATGGCAGGGTGGCGTGTAGGTATGGTAAGTGGTAGCTCTGATAAGATTGATGCTATTCTTAAAGTGAAAAGTAATATGGATAGTGGGATGTTTCAAGGAATACAAAAAGGTGCAATAGCGGCTTTACGAATTTCTAATGAATGGTATGAAAAAATGAATTTGATCTATAAACAGAGAAGAGTATTAATATGGAAGTTGGCTGATATTTTGGGGTGTAGTTATGATAAAACGACCAAAGGTATGTTTGTATGGGCTAAACTACCTGAAGGAGAAGATGCTATAGAGTTTATTGATAAGATCTTGTATCAGAACGATATATTTATAGCACCAGGAGACATCTTTGGAAGTAACGGCAAAGGGTATATCAGATTTTCACTTTGTATTACCAAAGAAAATATTAAAGAAGCAATAGGGAGATTTGAAAACAAAGAAGTACGATTGACAAATGATAGAGTCAATCAAAAAATGTAACTCATAATAGATGAACGTATTTATATTAGGAATAGGGTTAATAGGTGGTTCTTTTGCCATTGATATTAGGGCAGCTTTTAATGATGCCAAAATTTATGGTGTTGACAACAATAAAGAAAACCTAGATAAGGCATTATCTCTTGGGCTTATAGATTATGTTTTAGGAATAGATGATGTAAGTCAGGCAGATGTAATAATAGTTGCTATTCCTGTAGATGCTACCGTAGAAGTGTTACCAGTTATTTTAGATAAAATAACTGATGATTGTTTAGTTTTTGATGTAGGTTCTACAAAATCAAAATTGTGTGATACCGTTTCTTTACACCCAAGACGTAGGAATTATCTGGCAGCGCACCCGATTGCGGGTACTGAGTTTTCGGGACCTCAGGCTGCGATTGCAAATTTGTATAGAGGAAAAACTAATATAATTTGTGAGGTAGAAAAAACGGCATTTAAATTACAAGAAAGAGGAATGGAGATTTTTTCGAGATTAGGTATGAGGATTCGATATATGGATCCGGCATCGCATGATAAACATATTGCATATGTTTCTCACTTATCTCACATAAGTTCTTTTATGTTGGGTAAAACGGTAATCGAAAAAGAGAAAAACGAAAGAGATATTTTTGATATGGCAGGAAGTGGTTTTGCTTCTACTGTTCGTTTAGCAAAAAGTTCACCAGCTATGTGGGCACCTATTTTTAAACATAATAAAGAAAATGTAATAGAAACTTTAGAAGAATATATTACGAATCTTACCCAGTTTAAAGAGTTAATGAAAAACGATGATTTCTTGGCGATTTATAAAGAGATGGAAGAGACAAATCATATAAAAACAATTCTTAATGGAATTGCATAAGAGAAAATAATATAGATAAATTAAAAAAATAAAAATAGATAACAGGTATTAATAATCAATAAAATGGAGAATAAGAAAGAACTAAGAAACTGGCTAGATGAATATAATCTGGATCACCCTTTGGTGATCGGAGGACCTTGCAGTGCAGAGACCGAAGATCAGATAGTTAAAATTGCACATCAACTTAAAGATTCTGATGCTACAGTGTTGAGAGCAGGAATTTGGAAACCAAGGACAAGACCTGGTAATTTTGAGGGAGTAGGAGCTTTAGGGTTAAAATGGTTGCAAAGAGCTAAAGAAGAAACAGGAATGAAGATTGCTACCGAGGTCGCAAATCCGCATCATGTAGAACTTGCGTTGGAGCATGGAGTCGATGTTTTATGGATTGGGGCTAGAAGTACTGTATCTCCTTTTATTGTTCAGGATATAGCAGATGCCTGTAAAGGAATTGATAATCCAGTATTGATAAAAAACCCGATTAATCCTGATTTGTCCCTTTGGTTAGGGGCTGTAGAGCGTTTTTACACTGCAGATGTAAAGAATTTGGGAGTTATTCATAGAGGGTTCTCAACATATGAAAAAACAAAATACAGAAATATCCCTGAATGGCAGATTCCAATTGATCTGCAAAATCGTTTTCCTGATCTACCATTGATTTTGGATCCTTCTCATATTGCAGGAAGAAGAGATCTGATATTTGATTTGTCGCAGACAGCTTTAGATCTTAATTTTGATGGGTTAATTGTAGAAACGCACTATGATCCTGATAACGCATGGAGTGATGCTAAGCAACAGGTTACACCAGAAACATTGATTCAATATATGAAAGATTTAAAAATTCGTAAAGAAATAGGCGAAGATGAAGCGTATCAAAAGGCACTTAGCGAGTTACGTGCTAAGATTGATATTGCAGATAATCAATTGTTAGAAGTTTTGTCAAAGAGAATGAAAATTTCTGATGATATCGGAAAAGTAAAAGCAAAGCAAAATGTTGCTATCCTACAATCTAAAAGATGGAATGAAATTCTGGGAAGAATGATTCTTGAAGGTGAAGAAAATGGATTAAGTGAAGAGTTTATATTGCGTATTTACAAAGCAATTCATCAAGAGTCCATTAATCATCAAAAAAAAGTGGCAAGAGGATAAAAAAAATACCACCTGCTATAATAAATATAGCAGGTGGTTATAATTGAAGTTTAGGTCATTTTGTTTTTCCTTTTAAAAATGCATCTGGTAGCATAAATGCCTTTAGCACCATAACTTTCTACTCCGCTATTGATAGTAACAGGGTCCAGGTCTTCAGAAGTATAGCGTTAATTTTTTGAGGTAACTATGGTGTTATTTACAACTGTGTTTTGAAAATGAATCCCAACGAGGTTATGGAAGTTGAGAAGTTTGGTTTCGTCAACCCATTTTGCCTTAGTTTCCCCTCTGTCAATTTGTTTCTTTTTTTTGCCAATACGAGTAGAGGATTATTCTTTGTAGTCTCTAGCTTCAATGGTAGATAATATTCTTGATTTATAGAGGTCATTTACGGCTATGGATTCTAAGGTAGTTTTAATTTGTTATTCATAAATCTTTTAAGCGATAATAGAATTAAAGCCTAGAGCAATAAAGGAAAGAAGTATTATCTTTTTCATGATTAATTTGAATTGAAAGATTAATATGTTCCGAATTAGTCAATAGTTCTACCAGAAAAAGACTTAATGAGGTGTGTTTTTTTTAATTAAAAGAAAAAATAGTTCTCAAAAATATTAATATTTGCATCTTTGTGATTATGACAGGTATTGTATATAAATCTACTGGAAGCTGGTATACCGTAAAAACTGATGTTGGGAAGGTCTATGAATGCCGAATAAAAGGTAAATTCAGGATTAAAGGTATTAAAAGTACCAATCCCGTAGCAGTTGGTGATTTGGTAGATTTTAAGCTAGAAAAGAATAATGATCAAGAGACAGGAGTCATAGAGTATATTCATGAAAGGCAAAATTACATTATTAGGAAATCTGTGAATTTATCAAAACAGACACACATTATAGCGTCAAATATAGATGTAGTCTTTTTGCTGATAACATTAAATAATCCAACGACTTTTACAACATTTATTGATCGCTTTTTGGTTACTGCAGAAGCTTATGGGATTAAAGCTGTACTCCTTTTTAATAAGATAGATACGTATAATGAAGATGAGCTTTTGGAGATCAAATATCTCGCAGCACTATATAGAAAAATAGGGTATGAGTGTATTGGTATTTCTGCAAAGACTGGCAAAAATGTAGACAAGGTAAAAACAATGATGAAAAATAAGGTAAGTATGTTTTCAGGACATAGTGGTGTGGGAAAATCTACCTTAATTAATACTATCGCTCCTGATTTATCCTTAAAAACAGCAGAGATAAGTGATCAACATCAACAAGGTCAGCACACTACCACTTTTGCAGAAATGTTTGATTTGAGTTTTGGTGCGCAGATTATTGACACCCCAGGAATAAAGGGCTTTGGTGTTGTAGACATGGATAAAGAGGAGTTGGGAGATTATTTTCCAGAATTTTTTGATCTAAAATCTGACTGTAAGTTTAATAACTGTTTGCATATTAATGAACCAAAATGTGCAGTAAAAAAAGCTTTAGATAATGAACAGATTGCCTGGTCTAGATATAAGAGCTATTTGCAAATTCTGGAAGGAGAAGAAGAGCATTATAGAAAAAACAACTACAACGAAGAATGATTTTTGCTAATTATGGCTTGCCAGCCTTTTATTTTTAATTTTTCGAAAAAAAACTTAAAAAAAAATCCTCGGTTTCAAAAAATGAAACTCTTACGGTGTATACTTGCACTATAAAATTATTAGTTCTGATAATTTACAACTCGATTTTGGGATAAAATCAACATGTTTTATGTCAAAAAAGTAAAATAGAGGTTTAAAAAACAATAATACATGAGAGCAGTAGTCCAAAGAGTCTCTGAAGCTTCGGTCAAAGTTGAAGATAAAATTATTTCTAGTATTAATCAAGGTTTACTTATTCTTATTGGTATCGAAGAAAAAGATACAAATGAAGATATAAATTGGTTGTCAGGAAAGATCTCACGCCTTAGAATATTTGCAGATCAAGATGATGTGATGAATAAAAGTATATTGGATATAGGGGGTGATGCCATAGTAGTAAGTCAGTTTACATTACATGCTAGTACCAAAAAAGGGAATAGACCTAGTTATATTAAAGCAGCAAAACCGGAAATAGCAATCCCGTTATATGAAAGTTTTGTAAAACAACTAGAATCAGATTTGGAAAAAAAAGTGGGTACAGGTATCTTTGGAGCTGATATGAAGATATCAATCCTTAACGATGGACCAGTTACCATTATTGTAGACACAAAAAACAAGGAATAATCTACCCCAAAATTTTTTATATGCAAAGAAAAGTGCTACTGGTCTCAGTTGTATTGGCAATATGGAGTATTGTTAAAGTAACAGCTCAAGACGACCTAAAATTACAATCGATATTTCTGGATTCTGTACTGACTAAAGATGCTAATGCAGTAGTTAGGTTAGAAAAAGTAACTGTAGAATTAAACTCTATTAATTCTGTAACTGTAAAAACCAAAAGAATTGTTACTGTACTGAATAAATATGGCAAAGGGTATGCAGATTCATATGAAGGGTATAGTCCTTCTGTGAAAATCAAAAAATTAGAAGCGACTGTATATGATGCCTTTGGTAAAGAAGTAAAAAAATACAAAAAGAAGGACTTTAATGACAGGAGTGTTTCAGATGGGATATCATTGATGAATGACGATCGTATAAAGTATTTTGAACATGTACCTTTAAATTATCCTTATACTCTTGCTTTCGAAAGTGAGGTAGAAAGTTCAACAACCGCATTTATAAGACCATGGAGGCCAGTTGTTGGTTATCGATTAAGTGTTGAAAAATCGATGTACGAAATTTTAAACCCTGAGAAGATTTTGCTAAGGATTAAAGAGGAAAACTTTAAAGGATATTCAATAGCATCTGATAAAACAGATCATAAGATCTCATTTTCAATTTCTAAAATTCCTGCAAAACTGCATGAAGTGTATTCTCCTTCTTTTTATAAAACCGTACCTGTTATGAAAGTAGCTTTAAACGATTTTTCGCTAGAAGGCGTAAAAGGGTCTGCAAATGATTGGAAATCATTTGGAAAGTGGCAATTTGATAATCTTTTGACGGGGAGAGATCAATTATCAGATGAGACCATCCAGGAAATTAGCCTAATAGTTGAAGGAGCTGAAACAAATAGAGAGAAAGCAAAATTAATATATGAATATGTTCAAAAAAAAACCAGATATATTAGTGTACAGTTAGGGATTGGAGGATGGATGCCTTTTCTGGCAGAAGATGTTGATCGATTAGGGTATGGAGATTGTAAGGCGCTTACCAATTACACCAAAGCACTTCTCGATAGTCAAAAAATACGGTCGTATTATACCATTGTATTTGGGGACAGAACTAAAAGAAGTATCGATTCTGGATTTGTGGGGATGCAAGGAAATCATGTTATTTTAAACATACCCGATGAGGAAGAAGATATATGGCTAGAGTGTACTAGTCAAACCATGCCATTTGATTTTATTGGTGATTTTACTGATGATAGAGATGTTTTGGTAATCACACCAGAAGGAGGTGAGATTAAAAGGACTAAGAAGTATGAACCCGAAGAGAACATACTACATACTACAGCTATAATTAACCTTGGAGTAGATAAATCCATGTCGGCTAGGATTAAAAGAGAATCACTAGGGTTGGAGTATGATTGGAATTATCATGTTCAGTTTGAAACTCCAAAAGACCAAAAAATACACTATAAAGAGTTTTGGGGTTATATTAATAATTTAGAGATAAATAAGATACAATTGGATGATCATAAGAACGAGATAAAATTTATCGAAAATATAGAGGTTTCAAGTGCTTCATTTTCAAAAAAAGTTGGTAATCGGTTGCTAATATCACCTAATGTTTTTTGCTGGGATCAAGGTAATTTGCCTAAGTACCAAGATAGAAAGACTTCTTTGATTATATCTAGAGGGTATATAAATACCGATGAATATGTAATTAACCTTCCTCAGGGATACATTACAGGGGATCTTCCAGAGAAGAAATCTATCGAAACAATTTTTGGCAAGTATACTTATGAGCTAGAAAAGATAAGCGAATCTCAGATTAAATTTAAAAGATATTTAAAAATAATAGATGGTACTTTTCCGAAAGAAAAATATGAAGAGTATCGAATATTTAGAGCACAAATTAAAAAAATAGATAAATCTAGAATTGCATTAAAAAAACAATAAATCATGAATAATTTTATTTACAAACTCGCACTGTTAGGTATACTATTATTCGGTGTTAGGGGCTTTTCTCAAAAACACGAATTTGGGAAAATATCAAAAGAAGAACTCACTGAGCATAGTTATGAATTAGATACTACGGCAAATGCTGTTGTTCTTTATGAGAAAAAGAGAGTATATTTTGAATACGATCAGGCAAATGGTTTTAGGCTCATTACAGACGTTTTTAAGAGAGTGAAACTCTATAATAAAAATGGTTTTGACGCTGCAAGTCATGAAGTCTTCCTCTATAAAAGTGGAGGAAGTAAGGAAAAAGTTAGTGGGCTGAAAGGAATTTCGTATAGTTTGCAAGAAGGGAAGATTGTTGAGGTTAAACTTAAAAAAGATGGGATATTTGAAAATGAATATTCAGAAAGATATGATCAAGTAAAGTTTACGATGCCAGCACTAAAGGAAGGCTCAGTAATTGACTATAAGTATAAGATAGTTTCTCCTTTTATTTTTAATATTGGACGAATAAGTTTACAACGTGAAATTCCAATAAAAAAACTTAAGGTAGCAGTAGAAATGCCAGAGTATTTTAATTTTAAAAAATTTACCACAGGATACCTGCCAATTAACTTTAAAGAATCAGTAAAAGATAGTAGAATTACTTTTACGAGTACGAGTAGAGTCCGTACCAGTCAATATACAAGTAGAGCTGGTGCGACGCGCAAACAGGATGTTGATTATAAGGTTATGGTAAATACTATTACTTCGGCTCATGTTCCTGCTTTTAAAAAAGAACCATATTCTGGTAATGCAGAAAATTATAAATCATCGATTTTTTATGAACTTCAGTTTACAAAGTTTCCTGATGGAGCAGTTAAAAGCTACTCGACTACCTGGGAAGATGTCGCAAAAACCATCTACCGAAGTGATAATTTCGGAAATGAATTAGCAAAAAGTAATTATTACAAAGACGACTTGGATAATCTGCTTAAAAATGTAAATACTCCTTCAGAGAAAATTCAATCTATCTATGGATATGTAAAGAAGAAAATGACATGGAATAAACAAAGATCCGTTTTTACAAGAGGAGGAGTAAGAAAAGCATATAAAGAAAACACAGGTAATTCTGCCGAGATTAATTTAATGCTTACATCTATGTTGTCTTATGCTGGATTGGATGCAAATCCTGTAGTAGTAAGTACAAGTGATAGGGTTATAGCTTTATTCCCTACATTGGATGGATATAATTATGTGATAGCAAGGGTTAAGTTGCCAAATGGAAAGATTTTGTATTTGGATGCAACAGATAAGTATGGTTTGCCAAATATTCTGTCCGATAGAGTAATTAGAGGTTCAGGTAGAGTAATTGCTAAGAATCATACTTCTCAAAATGTTGATTTAAGACCTAAAAAACCTTCAATGAATAGGTATAGCGTGCAATGCGAGATTGACAAAGAAGGTATGGTTAATGGTAAATTTAACGTTCGTCATATGGGGAACTTGGCACATGATTTTAGAGAAATACACGGTGCTAAAGACGAAGAGAGTAAGATTAAGAGGTTTAAGAAAAAATACAGCCTAGATGAGATTGAAGAATATACCATTAAAGGCGTAAATGAATACGGAAAAGGAGTTAGCGAAAGTTTTAATTTTATATCTTACGACCAGATTGAATTAATAGAAAATGAGATGTTTTTTTCTCCCTTACTATTTTTAAGAGATAAAGAAAATGTCTTTAAATCTGATGAAAGAAAATACCCTGTTGATTTTGGTTATGGTTATACTAACTCGTATATGGTAAGTGTTAAGATTCCTGAAGGGTACGAGGTGTCAGAATATCCACAATCAGGAGCATTTAAATTGCCAGAGAATATCGGTTCTTTTTCTTTTAGGTCAAATGTGGCAAATGGGGCAATACAGGTTGTAATTAGCGAGACAATTGCAACACCTTTTTTATTACCTGATTATTACCCTGTTTTAAAGCAATTTTATAATCAGCTTATCGAAAAAGAAAATGAACAAGTTGTTCTGAAAAAAATATAATAATGAATATCAAAAATGCACAAGAAGCCGTAGATGAATGGATAAAAAATCACGGAGTTAGATACTTTAATGAACTTACTAATATGGCACAACTTACAGAAGAAGTAGGTGAAGTTGCCAGGATTATCGCTAGACGATATGGAGAGCAAAGTGAAAAAGAAAGTGATAAAAATAAAGACCTGGGAGAAGAATTAGCAGATGTCTTATTTGTAGTACTATGTCTGGCTAATCAAACAGGAGTTAATCTCGAAGAGGCTTTTAATAATAAATTAGATATTAAGACAAAAAGAGATCACGATCGTCACCATAATAATGAAAAATTAAAAAAATGATAGCCACAATACTTTCATCAAAAAAATACTGGATTTCTGTATGTTTTGTAGGATTAGGTTTTATAATCATTTTTAGTGTTATCGAGTATTTCATGCAATATGGTGTTCAAACCTGGGATGTTTTTATAAAAGAAAGAATTGAAAATCAACAATGGATGCGTTATCTATTGTCACGAATTGTTGGTGGATTAGTATATGGTATGATTATGGGGTATTATTTTGAATTAAGAAAACGAAAATCAAATCGATAGCATGAATTTGAAATTAGAGCATATTTCGAATGTAAAAAACAGTACATTACAAATTACTGGATCAAAGAGTGAGACAAACAGATTGCTGATACTTCAGGCACTTTATCCGAGTATAAGCATAGACAATATATCCAATAGTGATGATTCGGAACTGATGCAAAAAGCATTGCAAAGTGATGAAACTATAGTGGATATTCATCATGCTGGTACTGCAATGCGATTTCTTACAGCGTATTTTGCTGTTAAAGAAGGTAGAGAAACTGTACTTACCGGTAGTAAAAGAATGAAAGAAAGACCAATTAAGATATTGGTTGAAGCATTGAAACAGTTAGGTTGTGAAATTAGTTATGAAAATGAGCATGGATATCCTCCAATAAGAATTCAAGGTAAAAAACCTGAGATTCATAGTGTTTCTTTACAAGCCAATGTAAGTAGTCAATATATTTCTGCCTTAATGTTAATAGCTTCCTCTTTGCCAGAAGGACTAGAGATTTTGTTAGAAGGTAAGGTAACTTCGGTGCCTTATATTAATATGACCTTAAGCCTGCTTAGTGATGTAGGGATTCAAGGCAGTTTTAATGATAATAAAATTACTATTGGAACTCATAAAAAAGCTCTTTCAAAAAATATAGTCGTAGAATCAGATTGGAGCTCAGTGTCATACTTTTATAGTATTGTAGCACTATCACATAATACAACTATTACTATTGGAAGCTATAAAAAAGAGAGTTATCAAGGAGACTCTTCTCTCGCAGAGATATATAAAGACCTTGGAGTAGAAACGATTTTTGGTGAAAATGTAATAACATTAAGAAAATTATCAAAAACAACTGAATTTATTAAGGATGGATTGGATTTGTCTAATTCTCCAGATATTGCTCAGACTATAGCTGTAACATGCTTTGGACTTGGTGTTGGATGCTTTCTTACGGGATTACATACTTTAAAAATCAAAGAAACAGATCGTCTTGAAGCGTTGAAATCTGAAATCGAAAAATTAGGAGGAACAGTGCATATAACTGAAGATACTCTGCGATTAGAACCTTCTGAAGAAATAAATAAAGATATTACTATTTCAACATATAATGACCATCGTATGGCTATGGCATTTGCACCTCTGGCGTTAAGAACATCATTGTATATTGAAGAAGCCAATGTTGTTTCAAAATCGTATCCCGATTTTTGGTCTGATTTAGAAAAATTAGGATTTAAAATGATAGAAGATTAATATGAGGATACATCTGTTAGGTACACTCTTTTGTTAATTGGATTTGTAGGTGGATTTTTATCTAACAATTGAGGAACATGTTCTTAAATATGTAAATATATGTCGATTTACTTGACAACCCCTATTGCAAGATTGTATATTTGCATCTTCAAAAAAATAAATACGAATGAAGCTATCACATTTCAATTTTAATCTCCCACAAGAGTTGTTGGCAGAATATCCAGCTGAAAATAGAGACGAGTCTCGCTTAATGGTTCTTAATAGAAAAGAACAAACCATAGAGCATAAGCAATTTAAAGATCTTATAAATTATTTTGAGCCAAATGATGTGATGGTGGTTAATAATACTAAGGTTTTTCCTGCAAGATTGTATGGAAACAAAGAAAAAACAGGAGCTAGAATTGAAGTGTTTTTGTTACGCGAGTTAAATTCTGAAACACGCTTATGGGATGTTCTAGTTGACCCAGCAAGAAAGATACGTATCGGTAATAAACTGTATTTTGGAGATGATGAAAGTTTAGTAGCAGAAGTAATAGATAATACTACTTCTAGGGGGCGTACCTTACGTTTTTTGTATGATGGTTCTTATGATGAATTTAGGCAAAAACTTACAGACTTAGGAGAAACGCCTTTGCCAAAATATATTAAAAGAGATGCAGAACCAGAAGATGAAGAAAGATATCAAACAATATATGCCAAAAATGAGGGAGCTGTAGCTGCTCCAACCGCGGGACTTCATTTCTCTAAACATTTAATGAAAAGATTAGAGATAAAAGGAGTGGATTTTGCGGAGATAACTCTGCATGTAGGTTTGGGAACATTCAATCCAGTAGAGGTTGAAGATTTATCTAAGCATAAGATGGATAGTGAAGAGGCATACGTTACGGCTAATGCTGCTAATGTAATTAATAATGGGATTGAAAATAAACAAAAGATTTGTGCAGTAGGTACTACGGTAATGAGAGCTCTTGAAAGTTCTGTGTCATCAGAAAGAACATTAAATGAGTTTAGAGGGTGGACAAATAAATTTATTTTTCCGCCTTATGATTTTAGTATTGCAAATTGTATGATTACAAATTTTCATACGCCAAAATCAACCTTGTTAATGATGGTTTCTGCATTTGCAGGACATGATTTTTTGAAAGAAGCTTATGAAGAAGCTGTAAAAGAAAAATATAAATTTTACTCTTATGGAGATGCAATGTTAATCATCTAAAGAGCAAAATTAAGTATAATTTATACCCTACTAATGTAAGAATTTAGTAGGGTTTTTTGGTATGGCTCTAGAAATTAGCATGTTAAATTCCTTTTTTGCAAAAAAAACACTATTTTCGATGCCTCAAAAAAATACGGTAAAACCATAATTGGTTCAAAATAACCTATAAACGATTAATAACGATTTTTATCGAAAAAGATCTTATATGTGGTTAGTAAACGTACTTTTTATAGATTTGTATCGTTTTTTTGTGTGTTCCAAATTTTGAAAAGAGAATTAAACCTAATTATAGAATGAAGAAAGTAATTTATTACGCGGCATTTTTTTGCACTGTTTTTTCTTATGCGCAAACCAAAGCAGGCGGTGTTCACTTTAATGATGTTGATGTTTTTGATAAAGAAGAATTAATGCTTAACGGTGCAGGAGCAAGAGAAAAACTCTATGCAATGGCACTGTATTTAGATTTTGAAGTAGATGGAGTTGAAGATGGTGTAAGAGTAGCAGAAAAAGATGTTACGATGGCTATTACTATCAAAATTACTTCTTCGGTAACAGATGAGGAGTTTAAAGATATTATAAGAAACGGCTTAGAAAGAGCGACAGATGGTAATAGTTATCTGTTAGAAAACCAGATCAGAGATTTTTTAAATTTTCTCCCCGATCAGATTAATAAGTTTGATATTTTTAGAGTGCTCTATGTTAAAGGAGGAAAACTTACCCTGTACAAAAATAAAGATCTGCTGGGAACCATAAATAGCAAGGAATTTAAAAAGGCATTGTTTAAGATCTGGTTAGGAGAGAACCCTGTTGATGACGAGTTAAAAGAAAGCTTATTGGCGTCCTATGAACCTAATCCTATATTAGGAAGATGGAAAACGTATGACAAAAAAACTGGAGTAGCAATTAGTATTGTTCAGTTATATATCATAGAAAACAAAGTTTATGGAACAATACAAAGGATGTTGCGTATATCAGAACGAGATGCTATTTGTTACGAATGTCAAGGAGCAGATAAGAACCAAAATGTAGAAGGGTTAGTAATATTAAAGAATTTGGTTTTAAAAGGGAATAAATATGTGAATGGGAAATTTACCAATATCAAGAATGGTAGAGTTTCAGATTGCCAGATTTGGATTGAAGAGGATAACAAGGATATTCTTAATGTGAAATATAAAGGTGGCGGGGGAGTTCATGAATGGAAAAGAGTAAAGAAATAATACAATCATCCGTAAATTGATGATTTATAAAAGAAAAAACTTAACAAAACCCTCAAAAAATATTTTTTGAGGGTTTTGTTAAGTTATAATAAAGAATAGGGATGTCTGCCAGAGTACCGTTTTATCTTTTTACTTTTGCAAAAGTATGGATGTGAAGAAAAAAGACATAAGAGCATTAACAAAAGATCAGTTACGATTTTTCTTTGAAGAGAATGGGGATAAACCATTTAGAGGTAATCAGGTGTATGAATGGTTATGGAGTAAAGGAGCACATAGTTTTGAAGATATGACAAATATCTCTTTAGCTACCAGAAGAATGCTTCAGGAAAATTTTATAATTAATCATATCCGAGTGGATCAAATGCAGCGTAGTACAGACGGTACTATAAAAAATGCAGTAAGATTACATGATGGATTGATTGTAGAATCTGTTTTGATCCCTACACCAACAAGAACCACAGCTTGTATTTCTTCGCAAGTAGGGTGTAGTTTGGATTGTAAGTTTTGTGCTACAGCTAGACTTAAAAGAATGAGAAACCTTAACCCCGATGAGATTTATGATCAAGTCAAAGCTATAGATAACGAAAGTAGATTGTATCATAATCGACCATTATCAAATATAGTGTTTATGGGGATGGGAGAGCCTTTGATGAATTATAAAAATGTAATAAAGGCAATTGATAAAATTACTTCTTCTGAAGGAATGGGTATGTCTCCAAAAAGAATCACTTTGTCTACTTCTGGTGTTCCCAAGATGATTAAAAAAATGGCAGATGATGATGTTCGGTTTAATTTGGCTGTTTCATTACATTCTGCAATAGATGAAGTGCGTACGTCAATTATGCCTTTTAATTCTACATTTCCTCTTGCGGACCTAAAAGAATCTTTAGAATACTGGTATGAGAAGACTAAAAGCAGAATTACTTATGAATATGTCGTGTGGAAAGGGATTAATGATAGAAAGGAAGATATAGATGCATTAATAAGATTTTGTTCTTATGTTCCATGTAAAATAAATCTTATTGAGTATAATCCAATCGATGATGGAGAATTTCAGCAAGCGTCAAATAAGGCAATAGATAATTATATTAGTGCACTAGAATCTAGAAATATTGTAGTAAATGTTCGTCGTAGTCGAGGAAAAGACATAGATGCTGCATGTGGTCAATTAGCGAATAAGTCCTAAATAAACCTTTAAATAACCCTAAGGTTTGTTTATTTGAAGTTAATATGTTTATATATGGAAGGATCTGTTTAAAATAAAAAACTATTTGCATTATATTCGCATAATCATAAAAAAGACAGAATCAAATACGGTATATTGAAAGTCGTAGAACAAATAAAATTACCAATCATTGATGAGATGGAGCTTTTTGAACAAAAGTTTTCACAATCGATGACTTCTAAAGTAGCCTTACTTAATAGAATTACTCATTATATAGTAAATAGGAAGGGTAAGCAGATGAGGCCTATGTTTGTCTTTCTGGTCTCTAAAATGGTATCAGGAGGCGAGGTAAATGAACGTACTTATCGTGGTGCCTCTGTTATAGAACTGATTCATACTGCCACTCTTGTTCATGATGATGTTGTAGATGATTCTAATCAAAGAAGAGGCTTTTTTTCTATAAATGCCCTCTGGAAAAACAAAATTGCCGTTTTAGTAGGTGATTACTTATTATCAAAAGGGTTACTGCTATCTATTGACTACGGTGATTTTGATCTTCTTAAAATAATTTCTGTGGCTGTTCGTGAAATGAGCGAAGGAGAGTTACTGCAAATCGAAAAAGCCAGAAACCTAGATATCACAGAAGAGGTGTATTACGAAATAATACGCCAGAAAACGGCAACCTTGATAGCAGCTTGTTGTGGATTAGGAGCTTGTTCTGTTACTCCTGGTTCTGATAATGTAGAAAAGATGAGGAAATTTGGAGAGCTTATCGGTATGGCTTTTCAGATCAAAGATGATTTATTTGATTATGGAGATACAGCTATCGGAAAACCAACGGGTATTGATATCAAAGAGCAAAAAATGACACTTCCTCTTATTTATACATTAAATCACTGTACTAAAGAAAAAAAGAAGTGGCTTATTAATTCTGTAAAAAATCATAACAAGGATAAAAAAAGAGTTAAAGAGGTTATAGATTTTGTAAGAGTAAGCGGAGGACTGGAGTACGCAATAAAAATAATGCACCAATTCAAAAATGAAGCTCTTTCTATTTTATCTGATTATCCGGATTCAGACTATAAATCTTCTTTAGAGCTGATGGTTGATTATGTTATTGATAGAAAAAAATAATAGACAAAAAAACTTGTAGCCATTAGGTTTGATAGGTATTTGTGTTTTCTATTGAATACTTCTCGAAAAAAACTTGCATATACCAGACAACCCTTTTGATTTAATTCTCGTCTATGTAAATAGAAAGTTTAATTAATTCAATTTGCTATTGAAAGTTATTCAGTTTTATAAAAACGAAACTCAACTTATTCGACGGGCTGCGAAACAATATCGTGATGCACAACATCAGTTATACAATCAATATGCGCCCAAAATGCTTAGTGTATGCAGGAGATACATTAAAGATGTTCACTTCGCAGAAGAAGTAATGCTAGGAGGGTTTTTGAAAGTCTTTACAAATTTAAACAAATTCAAATTTGAGGGAAGTTTTGAAGGATGGATACGGAGAATTATGATTAATGAGTCGATTACATTTTTGAGAAAAGAAAAACAGATTCTTTTTATTGAAGAAGTAACAAGTTACAGAGAAGAGTCCTGGAATAATATCAACATAGAATTAGAAG
The DNA here is from genome assembly GCF_002895435.1 of Aquimarina sediminis. Classification (GTDB taxonomy): domain Bacteria; phylum Bacteroidota; class Bacteroidia; order Flavobacteriales; family Flavobacteriaceae; genus Aquimarina; species Aquimarina sediminis. Next base: position 29,832 of record NZ_POYJ01000016.1, on the reverse strand, counting down.
TAGATCAGATTCAGGAACTGATAGATAGCCTGCCAGAAGGATATAGGATGGTGTTTGTATTATACGCTGTAGAAGGATACAAACATAAAGAGATTGCAAAAATGCTGGAAATTTCTGAAAACACTTCAAAATCACAACTTTTTAAGGCAAGAAGAATGCTACAGCAAAAGTTAAATAAACAAAACAACATGAGTAATGGCACCATTGAAATTTGAAGATAAGGTAAAAGAAAAACTAGAGCAACGTGTTATGGAACCTTCAAAAGAGTCTTGGGGCAGATTAACGACTCAATTAGATGATGCTCAAAACCAAAAAAAGAAAATTAAAAAAATATGGAAGTATGTTATTGCTGCTAGCTTTGTTGGAATTTTAGTTATCACATCTATTGTTGTAAGTGAAAAATCAGCTATAAAAGACTATAATCCTCAGATGGTTGATAATAAAAAAGAAATAATAAAGACAGAAGATGTAGAGATAGTTCTGGATGCAGATAAAAAACAAAAACTGACCAAGAAAAATCATTTTGAAGCTTTTGAGGATAATCCTGTGAAAAATGGTGTTATCATGTCTAATCAGAAAGAAGAAAATGATATTGTGGAGAAGGTAAATGTCGTGGTAAAAAATAATTTGACCTATGAGATGGTTGCAAAAAAGGCTATAGAAAACAAAACAGAAGTAAAAGTTGTAGAAAATAATAAAGAAACAATTATAAAAGATCACATATTACCAATTGATTCTTTGGTAACAGAAAATAAAGTTGCTCAGGTAGTTGCTCAGATTAAAGAGCTGCAAAAAAATCAGGCACAAGTGACAGATTTAGAGATAAATGAGTTGTTGCTGGCAGCACAAAGAGAAATCAAAACAGAACAAATACTAAAATCTAATACAGTGAGTGCAGCTTCTCTTTTACAAGATGTAGAAGAAGAACTAGATGAAACTTTCAAACAACGTGTTTTTGAAGCGCTTAAAACAGGTTTTTATAAAGTTAAAACTGCTGTTGTTAGACGAGACAATTAGAATTATTCATCAATCAAATCGGCAATCTCTCTCTCCCTCTTGTGAATAGAGAGAGGTTGCTAAACAGTAAACTCAAAAGAACATGAAAACATTAGTTATGATAGCTACATTAGTAGCCATGGTACTCTCTACCCAATTGTTAAATGCACAAAATGAGCATAAAAATGATGCTGTAGAGAAGCTTATAGAACAAAAAGAAAGAGTTATAGATGTTGAAAAAAAAGCACTTAAAAAGAAAGTTGAAGAGATTAATGAAAGGTTGTTTAATAGAGAAATAACAAAAAAAGAAGCACAACAACTTAAGGAAACAGTAGCAAAAAAGCATGCACTTAATATCGAAAATAGAATAGCAATCATCAACAATAAAATCGAATTGTTAGAGCGTAATGGATTGGAAAATATAAATACAGAAGATCCTAAAATATTTATCGGGATTAATACTGCAGAAGAAAATGCAGATGTTTTACTAGGATTAAAGATAAACACAGGAAAAGAAAGAGAAGTAAAATATGATATACGTACCACCTCGAATGTGGTGTTGGCCTTTGGGCTTAATAATGCAATTGTAGAAGGGCAATCTTTAGACAATTCTGATTATAAGATCGCCGGAAGTAGGTTTTTTGAAATTGGATGGGCTTGGAAAACTAGAGTTTTCAAAAATACCAACTTTTTAAGAGTTAAATACGGTCTTTCATATACTTCTAATGGATTAAAACCCACTGATAATAGGTATTTTGTTCAAAACGGAAATCAAACATTATTAGAAGAATTTAGGGTAGAATTGGATAAGTCCAAATTCAGGATGGATAATCTTGTAGTTCCGGTACATTTTGAATTTGGTTCATCCAAGGTAACCGAAACCGAGAATAGTATAAGGTATTCTACTGCGCATAGTTTAAGACTTGGATTAGGAGGGTATGCGGGGGTAAACATAAGTACTCGACAAAAGTTAAAGTATAAGGAAAACGGAGATAATGTTAAGGATAAAATCAAAAGAGATTATAATACAAGCGATTTGATATATGGATTAAGTGGGTATGTTGGAGTTGGGGATATGTCCTTTTATATCAAATATGATTTATCTCCAATTTTTAAAAATGCAGAGATTGATCAAAACAATGTGTCGTTAGGTTTGCGTTTTGACTTTTAATCGATAAAAGTATGTGTATGATTTCCCGTATATTTTGTCTATTTACTTAATACCGATATACAAAATATCTGTAATTTTTTATTTAAAAATTAAATAGTGACGGTTTTAAAAGAGCGATATCCATATATCGCTCTTTTTGTGTTTTAAACTTGGTCAAGTGTTTAAGTTATAATTCCTACGTCAGAATATATCTATTACCCTACTAAATCAATATGTTAAGAAGGGGGTATTCTTTATGTTAAATAATTCACTAATACATTAAAATTGTTAAATATAACATTTTGCATTAAACCCTTATTGATATTATGGTTTTAGCGTAACTATTTGTGCGTAAGTATTTTATGACATTATATTTTTTTGTTTCTTATTGAAATATTCTATATTTATCCAAGTCATATTGTTGAAATAATTCTTTCCAAATTAACTACCGATTTTACATTTTTTGCCTCAAAATGTAAGTCGTCACTACTTATGCGGAAATTGGTATAAAATCGAACAATTAACCAAATTTCACTCATATGAAAACAAATTTTATTTATTTAACATTTTTCATGCTCTGTAGTTTCGGACTACTAGCACAAAAAGGAGTTGTCAAAGCAAGTTCGACTGGTCAAGCAGTGTACATGAAAGAAATTCCCGCACTTTCTAGTATGAAGAATATTATTTCTGCTAAAGGAATAATAAAGCATGGTAGAGAAAAACAACGAGGGAAAAACAATTTCGTACCTGGTAAAGGGCTTCCAAAAGCTGGTCAGTTCGACCCTTTAATGAAGAACCAGCAAAAATCGATGAAAGCTGCTATTTCCACAGAGGTTGCAAATTTTGTTGCCCATCAGGGTAATAGTACACCTACTGACCCAACTGGGGCAATTGGACCCAATCACTATGTTTATGCTTTTAATTCAGGTTTTGGTATTAAGGATCGAAATGGGAATGTGTTATTAGCAGAGGCTTCTTTGGCTACGATATTCCCTGGTGAGAGCTTGGGAGACCCAATCGTAGTTTATGACAATTTTGCACAACGCTTTATTATTATGCAATTTAGTAACACCCCTAATGGTTTCTTGATTGCAATTTGTAAAGGAGCCGATCCAGTAAATGACGGCTGGTATACATATAGATTTAATACAGGAACATTTCCAGATTATGAAAAATTATCTATCTGGAGCGATGGGTATTATATAACAGCCAATAAGGATCAAAATGCTCCTGATACTAATGATGTTGTATTTGCTGTAGAAAGAGATAAAATGCTCGTTGGAGATGCATCAGCGCAGATGGTTGGTTTCCCATTGCCAGGAGCAGAAACTAGTGGTTTCTATAGTCCTGGAGGACTTAATGCTACAGGTACAACTTTGCCTCCAGTAGGAACGGGCTGTTCAATTGTATACTTGCAAGATGATAGCTGGACTGGTGTTTCACAGGATCATATAAAGATGTGGACAACTAATGTAGACTGGGTAACCCCAGCGAATTCTACAATATCTCAACCTGTACAAATTATTACCTCACCTTTTGATAGTGTATTTGATGGAGGATCATTTTCTAATTTACCTCAGCCTAGTGGTGGTGATATAGATGCGTTGCAGGCAACAATGATGTATATGACGAATTATAGACGTTTTGGAACTCATAATTCTGTTGTTATGAATTTTGTAGTAGATTTAAATGGAAATGATAGCTTGGCTGGTATTCGCTGGTATGAACTTAGACAGACAGGTGATGGTCAGCCTTGGACAATTCATCAAGAAGGGACATATGTACAGCCTGATGGGCATAGTGCGTTCTCTGGTTCTATAGCAATGGATGGGCAAGGTAATATAGGTCTTGGGTATACTGTGGTTAGTACCTCAGTTTTTCCTGCTATTAGATATACAGGAAGATTAGCAAGTGACCCTCCTGGTACAATGACATTGGCAGAACAGGTTGCTGTAAATGGGACCCAGTCTGATCCTCATACTAGATATGGTGATTATGCACAAATGACTATAGATCCAGTTGATGACGCAACTTTCTGGCACATTGCAGAGTATTTTGATGGAGGATTTAGAAAAAATCATGTTGTAGCCTATAAGTTGCAACCCGATACTCCGGATACAGATCCTCCTACAGTTCCTGCAAATTTAAGTGCATCTAATACTACTGATGTTTCTACTTCATTGAGCTGGGATGCATCTACTGATAATGTAGGAGTTACTGGATATGATGTGTATCAGGATGGTGTAGTAGTAGCAACTGTAGCTACAACCACAGTGGATATTACTGGGTTAACGGCAAGTACATCTTATGCTTTCTCTGTAATAGCAAAAGATGCGGCAGGAAACCAATCAGGAGCAAGCGCAACACTTACTGTTACTACACTTGCGCCTGATACTCAGGCACCAACTGTTCCTGCAAATTTAGTAGCATCTAACACTTCTGCGAATCAAACTACCTTAACTTGGGATGCGTCTACCGATAATGTAGGTGTTGTAGGATATGATGTATTACAAGATGGAGTAGTGGTTGCTACTGTAACAGATACGACTGTTGTCGTGACAGGTCTTTCTCCTGAAACTACTTATGAGTTTAAGGTGTTAGCTAAAGATGCTGCAGGAAATGCATCAGCTACCAGTACACCAATAAGTGTAACTACTCCAGCAGCAGCAGGATGTTTAAATGGGGTTGCTCTTCCGTATAGCGAAAGTTTTGAAAGTAACTTTGGAGAATGGACACAAGCATCGGGAGATGATCTGAATTGGATAAGAAAAACTGGAGGTACACCTTCTAGTAATACAGGACCTTCAGGGGCAGATGATGGATCAACCTATATCTATGTTGAAGCATCTGGAAATGGTACAGGATACCCAAACAAAAGAGCAATTCTTAATTCTCCTTGTATTGACCTTGGTGGTGCTACAGAAGCAGTATTCTCATTTAGATATCATATGTATGGTGCTGGTAATTTTGGTTCATTAGATGTAGAAGCGAGTAATGATGAAGGAGTAACCTGGACTAGTATTTGGAGTAGAAGTGGAAACCAGGGTAATTCTTGGCAAACCGCAACAATCGATTTGGCTGCCTACCTTGGTTCAGGAGTACAGTTAAGATTTAATCGAGTAACAGGGAATACCTGGAGAGCTGATGCAGCAATTGATGGGATATCAGTTACAACAGGAACTACTGGAGGGAATTGTACATCTGGAGATTTAACGCTAAGTATAACTTTTGATAACTACCCACAAGAAACCTCTTGGACAGTTGTAGATGCTGCAGGAACAACTGTCGCGTCAAATAACTATTCTACGGCGAATCCAGATGGATCTACTGTTACAGAGACGATTAGTGGACTAGTAGCAGGGGATTATACTTTTACAATTTTTGACTCTTTTGGAGATGGTATTTGTTGTTCATATGGTAATGGATCTTATACTTTATCAAGTAGTGCAGGAACTATTGTATCAGGAGGAGACTTTGCTAGTTCTGAAGCTACAGGATTCTGCGCTGAAGGATCTGGTGTAAGGTTAGAAACTTATGAGTTAGCAGATTTCGACTCAAATGACAAACGATTTATGCTATATCCGAACCCAGTAAGTGGTATTTTAAACATCTCCGTAGGTAAAACACCAATCGAAAATTTAGAGATTTTCTCTATGTTTGGTCAATTGGTTAGAACTGTTAATAACAAGAATGTTAATCAGGTTGATGTGAGTAATCTTCCGGCTGGAACATATTTTGTTAGAATTACTGCAGAAGAAAATGTAGTGACTAGAAGTTTTGTGAAAAAACAATAAATTTTAGGAAACTTAAAAAAATAGTAAGAATGTGAGGCTGTCTTTTTAGACAGCCTCTTTTTTTTATTAATGAAATAAGCAGAATGTGTCTCGGGAATTATATTATTTTTGTGCCTATAACTTAGAGTAAATAATTCCATGATCCATAAGGCTACTATAGATGCTGTATTTGAAACTGCCAGATTAGAAGAAGTGATAGGCGATTTTGTACAGTTAAAAAAAGCAGGTAGTAATTTTAAGGGCTTAAGTCCATTTAGTGATGAAAAGAGTCCTTCTTTTATGGTGTCTCCTGTAAAACAGATATGGAAAGATTTCTCTAGTGGAAAAGGAGGTAATGTAGTTGCTTTTTTGATGGAACATGAGCACTTTACCTATCCGGAGGCGATAAAGTATTTAGCGAAAAAATATAATATTGAATTTGAAGAGACCGAGCGAACCGATGAGCAAAAGCAGCAAGCTGATGAAAGAGAAAGCATGTATTTGGTTAGTGAATTTGCTAATACGTTTTACCAAAACTCCTTACTTAAAACAGAACAAGGTAAAGCAATAGGGTTAACCTATTTTAAAGAACGTGGGTTTACAGAAGAAACAATAAAAAGATTCGAGTTAGGGTACTCTCCTGATGTTTGGGATGCATTTACATCCGAAGCGATAAAAAAAGGGTATCTGCTCAAATACCTAGAAAAAACAGGACTTACCATTGTAAAAGAAGAAAAACAGTTTGACCGTTTTAAAGGAAGGGTAATGTTTCCTATTCAGTCAATGTCTGGTAGAGTGTTGGGGTTTGGAGGTCGAATTTTAACTAATGATAAAAAAGCAGCTAAATACCTTAATTCTCCCGAAAGTGATATTTATCATAAAAGTAAGGTGCTTTATGGTATTTATCATGCAAAGCAGACTATTGCTAAAGAAGATAATTGTTATCTGGTAGAAGGGTATACAGATGTGATTCAGTTTAATCAAACGGGGGTTACAAATGTAGTTTCTTCGTCAGGGACAGCATTGACTTCAGATCAAATACGCTTGATTAGTAGACTTACTAAAAACATTACTGTATTGTTTGATAGTGATGCTGCAGGAATGCGAGCATCTATTAGGGGGATAGATTTGATTCTCGAACAAGGAATGAATGTTAAGGTCTGTAGTTTTCCTGATGGTGAAGATCCTGATAGTTTTGCAAAGCAAAATACGCATGAAGAATTAACGCAATATCTCGAGGAAAATGTTCAGGACTTTATTAGTTTTAAGGCATCTCTATTGCAGCAGGAATCCAAGAATGATCCCATTAAGAGGGCAGAATTGGTAAGAGATATGGTGACTAGTATCTCCAAAATACCAGATGTAATTAAACGAGAGATATACGTCAAGGAATGTTCTCGAATCATGGATATTTCAGAAGATGTATTATTTGATGCTTTGGCTCAAATTCGTAATGTCGGTGAAAAAGACCAGCGTAAGCAACAGAAACAAAGCAAGAAATCATTTGAAGTTGTAAAAACCGAAGCAGAGAAGCAACCTAAGGTAAATAGACAATATATATTAGAACGTCATCTTATAAAAGCTTTGTTGATGTACGGCGTTCAGGAAGAAGAGTTTGAGGATTTGATAATGAAAGAAAACGGAGAAGGAGAACTTATTCTAGAACCAGAAATACATAAAGTAAAAGTTTTTGAGAAGATATATCTGGACTTACAAGATGATGAAATCGAATTTACGGATCAAATTTTTAAGGATATTTATAGAATTTTGATTGAGGAGTTAAATCAGGTTAATGAATTTAAAATAGAAAGTTTTATTAATAAAATTCCACCCGAAATCGCCTACGAGATTACTGAAATTATGATGACAGAAGATCGTTATGAGCTTCATAGGTGGGTTGATATGGAAATTCACGTGAAGCAGAAAAAAGATACTATAGCAGATTATGTGAATAATATTATATTGAGCTTGAGAGGGTTTTTAATTGATCAGAAAATAAATGAGCTTTCACAAGAAGTGAAAGCCCAAAACCTTGAAAATAATATGAATATTTTAGAGGATATTAGAGATTATCAAACCCTCAAAAAATTACTATATAGAAAGCTAAACAGGGTTGTTTAGCTTATGTGTAGTAATCTGGATTGATGAATTAAATCAGCCAGATTGTCTACTTTTAGTTTTTTTAGCAAGCGCGTTTTGTACGTGCTTACCGTTTTTTCGTTAATAGATAATGTAGTAGCTATATCCTTATTCCGTTTTCCTGATGATAGTAAATTAAGTACTTCAATTTCTCTTGAGGATAGTTTCTTGTACTTTACAACCATATTGTTTTCGTTGGCATTTCCATTGGCCAATTGTTGTGTAAGGTTGTCATTTAAATAGATACCACCTCTTGCAACACGTTCGATTGCTTTTTTAAGTGTTTTTGTAGGAACGGTTTTAGATAAATATGCAGATGCTCCTGCTTTAATAGCACTTAATGCATACATTTCTTCGGGATGAGAGCTAAAAATAATTACTTTTATTCCAGAGAATTCTTTCTTTATGGTTCTCAAGGCCATAATTCCATTGATTTGAGGTAAATCTAACTCCATAATGAGTACATCTGGAGTGTTAGCTTTCAAAACATCATACATCTCGTTTCCATTGCTTACTTTGCCAATAATTTCATAATCTTCTACATTACGAAATAAAGAAACGATCCCCTTCCTTGTGATTGGATGATGATCTGCGATTAATACGGTTGTCATTCTTGTTTACGATTGTTAATGTTAGTTTAATTTTAAGAGTTTGACATCTTTAAGTTAGGGGTAATTTTTAAATCTTTGTGCAAAATTACTAAGAACTAACGGTCGTAAACTTTTTTTTGTGTGTTTATCGATAAAAGGTTGATTATATTAGATTAACGGGTATTTTACAGACAGGAATCGGTATCATTTTATGTTGGTTTACGGTATTTAGGCGAATAAAAATTTCAAAAACCTCTTTCTCTCTATCTTTAAAATCGTCGATTTGTTTACCTTCTTCTTTCATTTTCATTGCCCATTCTAATTCGTCATAGCTTGCTCCGATTTGGTCTTCGTCACTTCTACTGTCTCCAAACAACCCATCAGTAGGTGCTGCTACTTGTATCGAATTAGGGACATCTAGAAATTTTCCAATTTCATACACTTCACTTTTTAATAAATTGGCAATAGGACTAAGGTCTACACCGCCATCTCCGTATTTAGTGTAAAAACCAACTCCAAAATCTTCAACCTTATTGCCTGTTCCTGCAACTAGATATCTGTGCAAACCTGCAAAATAGTACAAAGTGGTCATTCGTAATCTGGCTCTGGTATTTGCTAATGATAAGTCAAGTTGTGCACTCGGATCTGTTTGAGGAACTACAGATTTTAATTCTTCAAAAACCGATGTCAGGTTTACTTCGGTATCCGATACATTCTCGTACTTCTTTTTAAGTTGGGTGATATGCTCCTGAGCCCTGCTAACCTGGCTTGGTGCTTGATGAATCGGCATTTCTACACAAAGTGTTTTTAAACCGGTTTTAGCACACAGAGAAGAAGTGACGGCACTGTCAATCCCACCACTTATACCCACTACAAAACCTTCCATGTTTGCTTTGGTAGCATATTCTTTTAGCCAATTTACGATATGATCGATTACTTTTTCTGTTTGCATGTTTTGTATTTTGTTGTTACTAGGTGAACGTTATTTTTGTGTTCTAAAAAGCATACCATTAAAATTAGTGCTTAGTATTTCTAATTTTGTACTTAGCAATTTGATGTATTACCTTTGCGAATATAAAATTAATAAAAAAAGATGGCGTTCTGGAGGAATAAGAGTTATTTGCGTAGATATCATAATTTGAAGATGAATACGATCAATTTTTTAAAAATAGCGGCTCTTTTTTGTATTCTATTTTCCTGTTCTAAAGAAAGTAAGATAAAGAAAGAAATTGTTAAAATTCCTGTAACTATTAATATTGAGCGTTTTGATCAGTTGTTTGCGGGGTTGACCCCAGAAAATTTACCTGATCTCAAAAAAGAATATCCTTTTTTGTTTTCAGAGAAATACAATGATAGTATATGGGTTAATCGATCTAAAGATACAATACAGTTAGAAGTAAACAGAGAAATTGAAAAAGCATTTTCTGATATTTCTCAAGAAAAAGATGAGCTTCATTCACTTTTTCAGCATATCAAATACTATTTTCCAGAAATTAAAGAGCCTAGGATTGTTACAATTACATCTGATGTGGATTATCGTAATAAAGTAGTCATTTCTAAGGGTTTGTTGGTGATTTCTCTAGATACGTACTTGGGTAAAGATCATCATTTTTATGAGGGGATACAAAAGTACTTAAGGCAGAATTTCGAAAGGAAATATATGGTGTCGGATGTGGCTTCTGCCTATGTGAAAAACCAAGTTGGCCCAATAAGAGACAGGACATTTTTGGGGAACCTTATTTCTTTTGGGAAAGAACTATATCTAAAAGATTTGCTCCTTCCTGATTTTAAAGATGCAAGAAAAATGGGGTATACAGAAGAACAATATGCTTGGGCCGAGGCTAACGAAGAGCAGATTTGGAGGTTTTTTGTAGATCGTCAATTGTTGTACAGTACAGATAGCTCTCTTATGCCAAGATTTTTGTACCCAGGGCCGTTCTCAAAGTTTTATTTAGAAGAAATTGATAAAGAAGCACCAGATAGAATAGGGCAATTTATAGGATGGAGAATTGTAACTTCTTATATGAAAAATAACAATGTATCTTTGCGGCAATTAATATTGGCTGATGCAGAAACGATTTTTAATACATCAAGATATAAACCAAAACGATAATGGCAAACATGCATAAATCTGAGATTAAAATAGATATTGAATTAGACGAAAACCGAATTCCAGAGCAGTTAAAATGGACTGCAAAAGATGGGGGGGTAGAAAATGAGGAGACCAAAGCAATGCTTTTGTCGGTATGGAATAGTGAAAGTAAAGAAAGTTTACGAATTGATCTATGGACCAAAGATATGCCGGTAGATGAGATGAAGATCTTTTTTCATCAAACACTGGTGGCAATGAGTGATACTTTTTATCGTGCTACTCAAGATGAGAAAATGTCTGCGACAATGAAAGATTTTTGTGATTATTTTGCAGAGAAATTAAATCTAAAACAGAATTAATATACACTATTTTGAAATGTTTTGAAGGTTTTATTGACTAACCTCCAAAATTATATTTTTGAAAAAGAAACTACTTTTTGTATATAATACTAAGTCTGGTATTCTAAATAAATACCTTGATGGTATTCATAAGATAGTTAGTCCAAATACGTATTCCTGTTCGCTTTGTGGCTTGACACACGGTAGGTTTTCTGAAAAGGAAGCTTGGAAGAATTATAGGGAAAATGCTGATTTTGAATTTGAGTTTATGTATAAAAATATGTTTTTACAAAAGTATACTAATGAAGTGTATAATAACCTCAGTTTTCCTGTTGTATTGCAAAAGAAAGAAAATGAAGCTGTTGTGTTTTTGGATTCAAAAGAACTTATGTCATTGCGTTCTATAGAAGAATTGATTGAAGTTTTAAAAAAATAAGCTAAGAGTTTTTTAGTTCATTATTGATTTCAGCAATATAATTTAGAAGTTCGTCTTTACCAAGTCCCGAGGTGGATGACGTGATGAAGTATTTTGGCATTTCTTCCCAATACTTAAGCATTTCTTCTATATAACTGTTTATCTGAATGGGTAGCTTGTTTTTTGATAATTTATCTGCTTTTGTAAAAACAATAGCAAAAGGTATTTGGTTTTCGCCTAGCCATTGCATAAACTCAAGATCTATTTTTTGAGGTTCATGTCGACAATCTACCAATATAAAAGCGCATACCAACTGAATTCTTTTTGAAAAATAAGAGGTTATGAATTTTTGAAATATTTTTTTTGCAGACTTAGATACCCTTGCGTAGCCATATCCTGGTAGATCAACCAAAAACCAAGCTTTATTAATTACAAAATGATTAATGAGCTGTGTTTTTCCTGGTCGACCAGAAGTTTTGGCAAGGCTCTTACGACTAGTAAGCATGTTAATTAAGGAGGATTTTCCTACATTGGATCTTCCAATAAATGCATATTCCGGGAGTTTCTCTTTAGGGCATTTGGAAACATCGCTATTACTTATTACAAATTCAGCGCTGTTAATCTTCATAATATCTGTTTTGATTAGAAGTTACGCTCTTGTAGCCAGTTGTGAAATAACTTGTTAAACTCGTCGGGGTGTTCCATCATTGCGGCATGCCCGCATTTGTCTATCCAATATAAGTCCGAGTCAGGTAACAATCGATTAAAATCATTGGCTACTTCTGGCGGTGTAACATTGTCATCTTTTCCCCAAATAATACAGGTTGGTGTATTCATTTTTGGTAAATCTTTTGCCATGTTGTGTCGAATAGCACTTTTGGCAATTGCTAGAGTTCTGATCAACTTATTTCGATCATTTACTGTAGAATATACTTCATCAACAATTTCTTTTGTTGCAATGGCTGGATCATAAAACACATTTTCCGCTTTGGATTTAATGAATTCATAATCACCACGTTTTGGGTAGCTTTCACCCATCGCACTTTCATAAAGACCAGAGCTTCCTGTTATAACAAGAGCCTTTACTTTTTCAGGAAACATTTTGGTGCATAAAAGTGCAATATGACCTCCAAGAGAATTGCCAAGAAGTATGACCTCTTTGTCACCATATCCTAAGCGATCTATAAAATCCTTAAGATACTTGGCATAGGTGCTAACTTTAGTTTTTAATAAAGGTAGAGTGTAAACTGGAAGTTCTGGGATCAAGACCTTATATCCATTTTCAGGAAAATAAGAACTTACACCTTCAAAATTACTCAGCCCACCCATCAATCCATGTAAAATGATGATCGGTGTACCTTCCCCTAAATCTAGATAACTAAATTTTCCGTCTTTTTTTAATTCGTGCTTCATTAATACTTCTTACAAGAATTAAACGCAAATATAGCATTTTCATAATTAGTTTTGAGTTTTTTTATCAATACTACAGAATGATTTTTTTTATTTTTTTTTTGACCGATTAATTCTGATCAAAATTGTCTAAAAGCACGAATTTACAAGCTGTATCGTAGAGTGTTGATAGACAAAATCTTATGGTTATTGAATGAATTCGCTTTGCTTTTTTAAAGACAACTTATTAACAATGTGGTAGATTGTGGTAAAAAGTGGTAATTTTTTCAATATATTTGACTTATTAAACGTTTAAGGGGATAAAGTGGTAAATCTAATCGGCACATATGAATGTAAGGCAGACGCTAAGGGACGTCTAATGATGCCTGTTGCTTTCAAAAAGCAACTTTCGCCGGTGTTGCAAGATGGATTTGTATTGAAAAGAGCTGTTTTTCAGCCTTGTTTGGAGTTGTATCCAATGGCGGAATGGAATCTTTTAATGCAAAAAATCAACAAACTTAACCGCTTTAAAAAGAAAAACAATGATTTTATCCGGCGATTTACTGCTGGAGTAAAAGTGGTAGAAATCGATGCTGCAGGTCGTCTTTTAATTCCAAAAGACTTAGTCAGCTTTGCAGGTATTACTAAGGATTTAGTATTGTCTTCAGCTGTCAATATTATAGAGGTTTGGGATAAAGATAAGTACGAAAAAGAAATTGAAGATGTAGCCGGGGATTTTGCTGATTTGGCAGAAGAGGTTATGGGACTTGACGATGAGTTGAGTTTTGATTAGTGAACAGGCAGCAATCGAGAGAATAAGGATTTGATTTAACTATTGAGGTAATAGAGATGAAACAGATGGAGTATCATAATCCAGTTTTACTTAAAGAAACAGTAGATGGGTTGGCCGTTAAGCCAAATGGAGTCTATGTAGATGTTACATTTGGCGGCGGTGGCCACTCTAAAGAGATTTTGAAAAGATTGGGAGTAGACGGTAAGTTGTTTGCTTTTGATCAGGATAAGGATGCTTTGGGTAATGCACTGGATGATGAGAGGTTTGTTCTGATAAATGAGAATTTTAGGTTTCTTAAGAGGTTTCTTAGGTTTTACGGGATTAAAAAGGTTGATGGTATTCTAGGTGATTTTGGAGTTTCGTCACATCAATTTGATGTTGCCGATAGAGGGTTTTCTACTCGTTTTGAGGCAGATTTGGATATGAGAATGAATCAAGGTGGAGAGGTGTCTGCATATCATGTTATTAATGAATATGACGAGTCTGATTTAAGAAGAATGTTTTTGCAATATGGAGAATTAAGAAATGCACCAAAGCTTGCAAGAGCGATAATAGCCGTTAGAAAAGAAGAGCCTATAAAAACAAGTGTAGAATTAAAAGAGGTATTGAAACCATTTTTACCAAAACATAAGGAGCATAAAGTATTAGCACAGATATACCAAGCAATTCGTATTGAAGTAAATCAGGAAATTGAAGTTCTTAAAGAATTTTTGTTACAAACAACGGCTCTTTTGGATCCAGGAGGTAGGATTAGTTTAATATCCTATCACTCTCTAGAGGATAGATTGGTAAAACGGTTTATACGAAATGGTTTGTTTGAAGGAGAGCCAGAGAAAGATCTATATGGTAATGTATCTGTACCTTTTAGAAAAGTAGGAAGATTAATTGTTCCTGAACAAGAAGAAATTAAAGTGAATAATAGAGCACGTAGTGCAAAACTTAGAATTGCAGAAAAGATTTGAAACAAAAGATTTATGACATATTAAAAGGTAAGTTCCTTATTGCAGATGATGCAATGAAGAATTGGAGAATGTTGTTGTTTTTGTCTTTTTTGGCAATAATAATGATTGCAAGTTCGCACAACGCAGAGAGTAAGGTTCACGAAATTGCAAGATTAAATAATGAAGCAAGAGAACTAAGAACACAATTTGTAGATGGAAAAACGGTGTTGATGAGATTAAAGATGGAGTCTTCGATAATAAAAAAGATGATGCAAAAAGGGTTAAAACGTCCGGCAACACCTCCAAGAAAAATAATAGTAAAAAACTAAGCTGTTTTGGCAATAAAAGAAAAAAACATATTAAACCGGTTGTATTTCATAGCAACGTGTATGTTCATCTTTGCGATTGCAGTATTGGTGAAATTAGTAAACATACAGTTTGTAGAGGGAGATGTGTATCGAGAAAAAGCTCAAGAAAGAGTGTTTAAAACTTTTGATATACCTGCGAATCGAGGTAATCTATACGATAGCAAAGGAAATCTTTTGGCAACATCGGTTCCAAAATATGATATAAGGTTCGATGCACTTACTGTAACCGATAAAGATTTTAGTAAACATATTAAGCCTTTGTGCCAAGCTTTGTCTAAAGAGTTTGAAAAGCCTGTTACGTATTATGATAAGATCATCAGAAAAGCAAGAGGTAATAAAAATAGGTATCTATTAATTCGTAGAAATTTAGGGTATTCTCAATATATGAGAGTTAAAAAATTTCCATTATTTGAATTAGGAGCTAATCGAGGAGGTTTAATTGTAGAGCAGCGTACTGTCAGAGAACATCCTATTGGTAAAATTGCCGAGCGTACAGTGGGGTACGAAAGAAGAGATGATCAGGGGTATTATACCAGAGTAGGACTCGAAGGGGCATATGGTCCGTTTTTGAGAGGTAAAGATGGAAAAAGAAAGAAGCAAAAGATTGCAAAAAATCAATGGAAGCCCATAGGAGATGCTAATGAAGTTGAGCCACAAGATGGGTATGATGTAGTGTCTACAATTGATGTAAATATACAAGATATCGCTCATCATGCTTTATTGAAGCAGCTTGAAGAGTTTGAAGCAGAACATGGTACTGTTGTAGTTATGGAAACTAAAACAGGAGAGGTAAAAGCGATCTCTAATTTAGGACGTACCAAGGCAGGGAAGTATTATGAAAAACTGAACTATGCCGTGGGTGAAGCGCACGAACCAGGATCAACTTTTAAGTTAATGACCATGGTGGCTGCTTTAGAAGATAAGGTAATCGACTCTAGTTATGTGATTGATACCGAAAATGGGCGTGTAAAATTCTATGATAGAGTTGTAAAAGATTCTAAATGGGGTGGTTATGGGAAGATATCAGCAGCAAAAGCATTTGAAGTGTCTTCTAATACCGCTTTTGCAAAGATGATCAATGAAAACTATAAAGATAATCCTCGAAAATTTATAGACAGATTAATCAATATGGGGCTGGGAGAAACACTAGGATTGTCTATTAAAGGGGAAGGGGAACCCAAAATTCCTTACCCTGGAGATGATGATTGGTATGGTACTACTTTGCCATGGATGGCGCATGGTTATGGTGTGGCTTTTACTCCCTTGCAAGTACTAGCTTTTTATAATGCGATAGCTAATGATGGAGAAATGGTAAAACCAAGATTTATTAAAGAAGTGAAAACTTGGGATAAAACCAGAGAAAAATTTGATAAGGAAATCCTTAACCCTACTATATGTTCTAAAGAGACAGCGAAAATTACACAGGAAATGATGAAAAATGTTGTGAGAAAAGGTACAGCAAAAAACATTCTGACCAATAATTTTATTGTAGCAGGAAAAACAGGAACATGTTGGGGGAATTACGGAAGAGATAAAGAACGTGAGTATATTTCTTCTTTTGCGGGGTACTTTCCTGCAGATCAACCTATTTATTCTTGTATTGTAGTAATTCATAAACCTAATAAAGAAAAAGGGTATTATGGAAGTGATGTTGCGGCTCCAGTTTTTAAAACAATTGCAACAAAAATTTATAATGATATCCCAATAATCGATGAAGTATCCTATACCGCAGTAGAAAGTAAGCCTGTAGTAAAAAGTTATGAAAAGTATTATGAGAATGTTCAGAAGTATAAGACCATTATGCCAAATGTAACTGGTATGCCAGCAATGGATGTTATTTCGCTTCTAGAAAATATGGGATTAAAGGTGAAATTAAAAGGCTCCGGGCGGGTTAAGAAGCAGTCTATAAAACCAGGGACTAAAGTAAAAGTAAATCAAACAGTCAGATTAGAATTATCGTGATAGAACTAAAAGATATTTTATACAAAGTAGCTATTAATGCCGTAGTAGGTAATACTGTGTTAAGTATTAATAAAATTGAGTTTGACTCGAGAAAAGTTGAGCAAGATGATGTATTTGTTGCTATTAGGGGGTCTGTTTCTGATGGACATGATTATATAGAGAAAGCAATAAATCAAGGAGCGGTTACAGTGATTTGTGAAAATACACCTGATCTAAAGATTGATGGGGTGACTTATGTAGAAGTTGAAGATACACAGTCAGCTTTAGCGATAATGGCATCTAATTATTATGATTCACCTTCCGAAAACCTAAAATTAGTTGGAGTAACCGGCACCAATGGAAAAACAACCATTGCTACTTTATTGTACCAACTTTTTAAAAAAGCAGGCTACAAAGTAGGTTTATTGTCGACAGTAAAGATTTTGGTGGATTCTGAAACGTATAATACAACACATACAACCCCTGATTCTCTGACGATAAACTATTATCTCAAAGAAATGAATAAAGCAGGAGTTGAATATTGTTTTATGGAAGTTAGCTCTCATGGGATTCATCAAAAACGAACCGAAGGGTTGGTGTTTGAAGGAGGGGTTTTTACTAACCTATCTCATGATCATTTGGATTATCATAATACATTTAAAGAGTATCGTGATGTTAAAAAAGTGTTTTTTGATGGTTTGTCAGCAAAAGCATTTGCATTAGTTAATAGAGATGATAAAAACGGAGCATACATGCTTCAGAATACCAAAGCAAAACAATATGGGTATGCTTTAAAGTCTTATGCAGACTATAGAGGTCAGATTTTAGAAAATAGCCTCGAAGGGCTGTTGCTAAAATTAAATGATCATGAGGTTTGGGCAAAACTGATAGGTAGTTTTAATGCTTATAATTTATTAGCAATTTTTGGTGTTGCCGAACTATTGGGGTTAGAGAATTTAGAGACATTACAGTTGCTTAGTGATTTGCAAAGTGTAAGTGGAAGGTTTGAGTATTTAATTTCAGATCAGAAAATTACGGCTATTGTTGATTACGCACATACCCCAGATGCTCTAAAAAATGTATTGGAAACGATAAATGATATTCGAACTAATAATGAAACATTAATAACGGTTGTTGGTTGTGGTGGTGATAGAGATAAGATGAAACGACCGGTAATGGGTAATATAGCAGCCAAACTTAGTAATAAGGCAATTTTTACTAGTGATAACCCTAGAACAGAAGACCCTGACCAAATTATTGAAGATATAGAAAAAGGGGTAGAGCCATTAGATTATAAGAAAACCTTATCAATAACAGATAGAAAACAAGCAATTAAGACAGCATGTCAATTAGCAAATAAAGATGATATCATCCTTATTGCTGGCAAAGGTCATGAAACCTACCAGGAGATTAATGGAGAGCGATTTGATTTTAATGATTTTGAAATTGTTAAAGAAGAACTTAAAAAACTAAATAAATAAAACCCTTTTTTACTCTCCTGTAAAGGAGTCAAAAAAGGTTATATAACTTATGCTATATTATCTATTTGAATTTTTGGAAAGCGAGTACCAATTCCCCGGGGCTACGCTGTTTCAGTTTATCACTTTTAGGGCTGCAATGGCAATTATACTTTCGCTATTGATTTCTACTATATATGGTAAACGAATTATACGCTTTCTAAGTAGAAAACAAATGGGGGAAAGTATTCGTGAGTTGGGGCTGGATGGGCAATCAGAAAAAGCTGGTACTCCAACAATGGGAGGAGTCATTATTATTTTGGCAACTTTGGTTCCCGTATTGTTATTTGCAAAACTGGATAATATATATGTCATTCTGTTGATAGTAACTACTCTTTGGATGGGAGTGATTGGTTTTACAGATGATTATTTGAAAATAAAAAAGAAAAACAAAGAAGGGTTAGCAGGAAAATTTAAAGTAATAGGTCAAGTAGGGCTTGGAATTATTGTAGGATGTACAATGTATTTTCATGAAGATATAACTATCAAAGAAGAAAAAGTAAAGTCTGAAGTTGAGCAGGTTATTATTGAAGTAGAAGAGACTTCAGATTTTAATCCGGCTATAAAATCAACAAAGACGACAATCCCATTTTTTAAAAATAATGAATTTGATTACTCAAGTTTGATTACTTGGATAAACCCGGATTTAGCAAAATATGCATGGTTGATTTTTATTCCAATCGTAATTTTTATTGTTACAGCAGTGTCCAATGGAGCCAATCTTACAGATGGAATTGATGGATTAGCAGCTGGTTCTTCGGCTATAATGGTATTGACTTTGGCATTATTTGCATGGGTGTCCGGTAATATTATTTTTTCAGATTACCTCAATGTTATGTATATCCCAAATTCTGGCGAAATGACAATTTATATTGCGGCATTCGCAGGGGCTTTAGTAGGGTTTTTATGGTACAATACTTACCCAGCACAGGTCTTTATGGGGGATACTGGTAGTTTGACTATTGGTGGAATTATAGCTGTAATTGCAATAGCTATACGTAAGGAGTTTTTAATTCCAATAATATGCGGGATCTTTTTTGTCGAAACTTTATCGGTAATGATACAGGTAAGTTGGTTTAAATATACCAAGAAAAAGCATGGAGAAGGAAGAAGGATATTTTTAATGTCTCCTTTACATCATCATTATCAAAAGAAAGGAATACATGAGAGTAAGATTGTTTCGAGATTTTGGATTGTTGGGATTGTTTTAGCAATCATAGCGGTTATAACCCTTAAAGTGAGGTAGTATGAAAAGGCTAGTAGTACTAGGTGCAGGAGAGAGTGGAGTAGGAACTGCTATTTTGGGTAAAAAAGAAGGTTTTGATGTTTTTGTTTCAGACAAAGGAATAATTACGGATCAATATAAAGAAGTTCTTAGAAGTTTTGAAATCAAATGGGAAGAGCAACAGCATACAGAAACGAAGATTCTGAGTGCTGATATCGTTATGAAAAGCCCTGGGATTCCTGATAAAGTGGCATTGATAAAAAAGTTACTTGAAAAAGAAATCCCCGTGGTGTCAGAAATAGAATTTGCTGCAAAGTACACTGCCGCTCAGGTAGTCGGTATTACTGGTAGTAATGGCAAAACGACAACCACAATGCTTACGCATTATGTACTTAAGCAAGGAGGGTTGAATGTGAATATGGCTGGTAATATTGGAGATAGTTTTGCAAAGCAAGTAGCAGAAAACGATGCTCCATTTTATGTGCTCGAGCTTAGTAGTTTTCAATTAGATGGAATAAAAGATTTTGCCCCACATATTGCAGTTCTAACCAATATCACCCCAGATCATCTGGATCGATATGATAATAAGTTTGAGAACTATATCGCTTCAAAATTTAGAATTGCGATGAACCAGAAAGAAGAAGATTATTTCATCTATGATGCAGATGATGAGGTGATAAGTGAATATTTAAAGAAACACCCAGTTCGTTCTAGGTTGTTGCCTTTTTCGATAACCAAAAAGGTGGAGAATGGAGCATATTTAGAAAAAGAAAATATAACAATAACAATAGATAATAACAAGATAATCATGCCAACAACAAATTTGAAATTAAAAGGAAATCACAATGTGAAAAATGCTATGGCAGCAGCCACAGTGTCACAATTGCTGAAGATTAGAAAAGCTACCATCAGAGAATGCCTAGAGAATTTTCATGGAGTAGAGCACAGGCTAGAAAGTGTGTTGAAAATAAATAATGTACAATACATTAATGATTCTAAGGCGACGAATGTAAATGCTACATTTTATGCTTTGGATGCAATGAAGTCGGCTACTGTTTGGATTGTGGGAGGAGTGGACAAAGGAAATGATTATTCAGAGTTGTACTCATTGGTAAATGAAAAAGTAAAAGCAATTATTTGTTTAGGAGTGGATAATTCTCGAATTGTTAATGCTTTTGGAAATTGTGTGGATAATATTATTGAGACTCAATCGATGAAAGATGCAGTGAATATAGCTTATAAAATAGCAGAGAGAAATGAAAATGTTTTGTTGTCACCAGCATGTGCGAGTTTTGATTTATTCAAAAATTATGAAGAAAGAGGAAGGCAGTTTAAAGAAGCTGTAAGAGAATTGTAATAAATAGCCTTAAAAAGAGTAGGGTAGTAGGTAAAATGTGTTGTAGATGATGAAGAAATTATGATTAATACTAAAGGAAGTGTCAGTAAAATTTAGGAGTGTATCAATAATGATTAGAGTAATAAGAAGAAAGAATAATTATTTAAATGACTAAAGTATTAGCAAATATAAAAGGAGACAAGATGATATGGGCTGTAGCAGCCTTGTTGGCGTTATTTTCGTTTCTGCCAGTATACAGTGCTAGTAGTAATTTGGCATATTTATATGGCGATGGTAATACTTTTGTTTTTCTGGTAAAGCATTTTGCACATTTAGTACTAGGATTTTTAATTATGTATGGTGTACATAAGATACCTCATCATTACTTTAAAGGGTTATCTATTATTATGATACCCGTAATCATAATATTACTATTGATTACCATGGCGCAAAATAATACGATTGGAGGAGCAAATGCAAGTAGATGGATTCGCGTACCTTTTGTTGGAGTTACGTTTCAGCCCTCCACTCTTGCTGCTGTGGTTTTAATGACATATGTAGCTAGGTATCTTTCAAAAATTAAGGATAAGGTAGTCTCATTTAATGAAACATTACTACCGCTTTGGTTGCCCGTGTTTTTAGTGTTAATGCTGATTTTGCCTGCAAACTTATCTACTGCGGCAATTATGTTTTCAATGGTTATGGTGTTGGTGTTCCTAGGAGGGTACCCTATAAAATATATAGCCGTTATTTTGGGGTCAGGGCTTTTGATACTTACTTTTTTTATTTTGTTTGCCAAGGCGTTTCCGGGAGTTTTTCCTAATCGGGTAGATACATGGGTAAGTAGGGTAGAGAGTTTTGTGGATAATAAGGATACACCAGAAGATTATCAGATCGAACGTGCAAAAATTGCAATTGCCAGAGGAGGAGCTATTGGCACGGGACCTGGTAAGAGTGTACAAAGAAACTTTCTTCCACAGTCATCTTCAGATTTTATCTATGCTATTATCATCGAAGAATGGGGTTTTGTAGGTGGTGTTTTTTTGATGCTGTTATATATATTGTTGTTGCTTAGATTGGTTATTGTAGCTCATAAAAGTGAAGATGTTTTTGGTAAGCTTTTAGTTATCGGGGTTGGACTTCCTATCGTTTTTCAGGCGTTAATAAATATGGCTGTTGCTGTAGAACTTTTTCCGGTTACGGGGCAGACACTTCCGCTTATAAGTAGTGGAGGGACATCAATATGGATGACGTGTTTAGCAATAGGAATAGTGTTAAGTGTGAGTAGTAAAAGAGATATATACGTTGCAGAACAACAAGAAAAAGAAAAAAAAGAAAATCCATTAGAGGTTTTGAGTGAAGTTTTATGAGTAAAAGACTTAAAGTCATATTATCAGGAGGAGGAACAGGTGGACATATCTACCCTGCAATAGCAATTGCTAATGAAATAAAGAGTAGATATCCAAATACTTCTATTTTGTTTGTAGGGGCAAAGGATCGTATGGAGATGCAAAAGGTTCCTCAAGCGGGGTATGAGATAGAAGGATTATGGATTAGTGGTATCCAAAGAAAGTTAACAATGAGTAATTTGTTGTTTCCTATAAAACTATTAAGTAGTCTTTGGAGATCTAGAAAGATTATAAAAAAATTCAAGCCAGATGTAGCTATAGGTACTGGGGGATTTGCTAGCGGTCCATTATTAAAAATGGCAAACTCAAGAAAAATACCAACAATACTCCAGGAGCAAAATTCTTTTCCTGGGATTACCAATAAGTGGCTGGCAAAAGGAGCGAATAAAATCTGTGTAGCCTATGATAATATGGAGAGGTTTTTTCCAAAAGAGAAAATTATCAAAACAGGGAACCCAGTTCGTCAGGATTTACTAAATACTAATGAGAAAAGAGGTCAGGCAGTTGCAAAATATAACCTTGATCCTCAAAAGAAAACAGTTTTGATAATTGGAGGAAGCTTAGGAGCTAGAAGAGTGAATCAATTGATAGAAAAAGAACTTAGTTTTTTTGAAGGAAAAGAAGTTCAACTACTCTGGCAGTGTGGTAAGCTTTATTATTCTGATTATAAGAAGTATGATGACCGTAATGATGTGCAGGTACATCAGTTTTTGGATACGATGGATTTGGCATATGCCGCTTCAGATATTATTATATCAAGAGCAGGAGCGAGTTCTGTTTCAGAACTATGTATTGTAGCAAAACCAGTGTTGTTTATTCCTTCGCCAAATGTAGCAGAAGATCATCAAACCAAAAATGCTCGAGCTATAGTTGATAAAGGGGGAGCTGTTATGGTAAAGGAGAATGAATTGGAGGAGAAATTTCAAAATGTTGTTTCAGAGTTACTCGAATCAAAAGATAAGCAAGCCGAACTTTCAAAAGCTATAAAAGAACTAGCGTTGCCCAATGCTACTTCTGATATTGTGGATGAGATTGAGAAATTAATAGATAATACAACAGAGGAATAGAAGTGCATACTAATGAATAAAGGTATAGAGAACATACAGAATATATATTTTATCGGTATCGGTGGTATCGGTATGAGCGCTCTTGCCAGATATTTTAAGTTTCTGAATAAAAATGTAGCAGGATATGATAAAACCCCAAGTCAGATTACTTCTGATCTTATCGGACTGGGGATTCCTATTCATTTTGAAGATAGTATTGATAATATCTCCGAATCATTTTTAGATCTTCCAGATACATTAATCGTATATACGCCAGCAATTCCAAAAGATCATAAAGAATTCGGCTACTTTCAAAGTAAAGGGTTTTTGATTAAGAAAAGAGCAGAAGTTTTAGGGATTATTACAAAAGATACTTACACCTTGGCTGTGGCAGGGACTCATGGTAAAACTACCACAACAGCAATCCTTGCACATTTGCTTAAAGAAAGTGGAGCAAAAGTAACTGCTTTTTTGGGAGGGATAAGTGAAAATTATAGTTCTAATCTTGTATTAGAAGGAAATGAGGTGGTTGTGGTCGAAGCTGATGAGTTCGATCGATCATTTCTACAATTGTATCCCGATATAGCTGCAGTCACTTCTATGGATGCGGATCATTTGGATATTTACGAAAAAGCAAATGCGTTAGAAGAATCTTTTATAGAATTTTCTTCAAGGGCAAAAGACCATCTTTTGGTTCGTAATGGACTGCCACTTGCTGGTATTACTTTTGGTATTGATGATAACTCAGAGTATTGCGCTCAGAATATACGAATAGATAATGGGACATATATTTTTGATTTAAAAACACCATACAAATTGATTGAAGACTTGCATTTAAACCTGCCAGGTAGACACAACTTGTTAAATGCTATAACAGCCTTTGCTATAGCGATGCTTTACGGCTCCCCGACCGGACCTTTGGCAAAGGCTTTATTTTCTTTTAAAGGTGTACAGAGAAGATTTAGTTACCATATTAAGACAGAAAACTTGGTGTATGTGGATGATTATGCGCATCATCCTACAGAGATTAATGCGTTGCATCAAGCGGTAAGAGAAATGCATCCTGATAAGAGAATATTAGCAATCTTTCAACCTCATTTATATAGTCGTACTAGAGATTTTGCTTCGGACTTTGCTCAGAGCTTAAGCCAATTCGATCAATTGTTACTTTTGGATATTTATCCCGCAAGAGAATTACCTATAGCTGGGGTGACATCTAAATGGTTGTTGGATATGGTAGATTCTGAAAATAAAAAACTAATAAAAAAGAAAGATTTGATTTCATCAATAACAGAAAGTGATGCTCAGGTAATTTTAACTATCGGAGCAGGTGATATTGGTGCAGAAGTGAGTGGTATAAAAGAAGCTTTATTAGTATGAAGAAAAGGATTTTTACATATTTGAAATTTAGTGGGCTGTTTGTTTTAATAGCAGTTCTTTTTGCTTTTTCTAGTAAAAGAAATGAGCAACGAAAGATTAATGAAGTGCTTGTAGAGTTTGTTGAAGAGCAAGATCCATATGTAAATGAAAGAACGGTTAATAAATTGTTAATACAAAATCGTAACAGAGTTACGAACGTGGGTAAAGAAATTTTAGTTTTGAATACTGTAGAGCAAGAGCTAGATGCACATAGGATGATTGAGTATTCTGATGTGTATCTTACTGTAAATGGAGAACTTAGAGCAAGAATCAAGCAACGCACCCCAATTGCCAGGGTTAATGCGGTTACTCCTTTTTATGTAGATGTTACGGGAAATATGATGCCTTTGTCTGATAATTATTCGGCCCATGTACCAATAATTCATAATATATCAGAGAGAGAAGTCGCTAATGTATTTCCTTTATTAAAAAAAATTCAGGAAGATGAATTTTTAAAAAAACATGTTGTAGGTGTGTACCTCGGTGTTGATGGGAATTATGAACTAGAATTAAGAGTATATACATTTAAACTAGTTTTTGGGAAAATAGAAAAATTGGATAGTAAGATTAGAAATTTTAAAGCATTTTATCAAAAAGCATTAAGGGATAATAGCCTTAATAGATATAAGAAAGTCAGTTTGCAATATAGTAACCAAGTGGTGTGCACAATAAAATAATACCAATATGGAACGAGAAACAAATGAAATAGCGGTAGGATTAGATATAGGGACAACTAAGATTGTTGCTATGGTGGGGAAGTACAATGAGTACGGAAAGATGAAGGTGTTAGGTGTTGGTAAATCCAAAAGTTTAGGAGTGCATCGTGGTGTAGTAAATAATATAACTCAAACAATTCAGTCTATACAACAAGCAATACAAGAAGCTGAAAGTGTAGCAGGAGTAAAAATCCAGGATGTTACAGTAGGTATAGCAGGTCAACATATTCGTAGTTTACAACATAGCGATTATATCACAAGATCTAATGCCGATGCAGTAATTGATGAAGAGGATATAGATATACTATGTAATCAGGTGCATAAGTTAGTCATGTTACCAGGAGAAGAGATTTTACATGTATTGCCGCAAGAGTATAAAGTAGATGGTCAAGCCGAAATAAAAGAACCTGTAGGCATGTATGGAGGGCGATTAGAAGCTAATTTTCATGTCGTAGTAGGGCAAGTTACCTCTATCCGAAACATAGGGAGATGTGTAAAAAGTTCTGGATTAGAATTGTCTGATGTAACATTAGAACCATTAGCTTCAGCAAATGCTGTACTCAGTCAAGAGGAAAAAGAAGCAGGAGTTGCATTGATCGATATAGGTGGTGGTACTACAGATCTGGCTATTTTTAAAGATGGAATTATTCGACATACCGCAGTAATCCCTTTTGGAGGAAATGTTATTACAGAAGATATTAAAGAAGGTTGTTCTATAATAGAAAAACAAGCAGAATTACTGAAAATAAAATTCGGATCAGCATGGCCCGGAGAAAATAAAGATAATGAGATCGTTTCTATTCCCGGACTTAGAGGAAGAGAACCAAAAGAGATTACTCTAAAAAACCTTTCAAAGATTATTCATGCCCGAGTGGTAGAAATCATAGAACAGGTCTTTTTAGAAATTAAGAATTATGGGCATGAATCGCCTAAGAAAAAATTGATTGCAGGAATTGTATTGACGGGAGGAGGATCCCAGCTAAAACACCTTAAGCAGTTAGTAGAATACATCACAGGGATGGATACAAGAATTGGGTATCCTAATGAACATTTGGCTGGTAATAGTGATTCTGAAACAACAAGTCCGATGTATGCGACTGCTGTAGGATTAGTAATGGATGGGTTGATTCACATAAAAAAGCGAAGAAAAGTAAGTCAAAAAGAAGCTGTAGTCGGTGCACAAGAAGTAGAAGAGAAAGATGTGGCACTAGAGGATAATACAACAATTGAAGAAGAAAAATCAACGGTTGATTTAAAACCAAGAAAAAATATTTTAGAGAAGTGGACAGAAAAATTCAAGGAATTCTTGGATAACGCTGAGTAGTATAAAAAGATAAGTAATGTTCATCATTTTGAACAGTGAAAACATATAAAAAATAGGTAGGAGAACCAGAAAATTAGCAATTATGAGTAATAACGAGGAGTTCGAAAATATTTCGTTTGATTTGCCCAAAAATCAATCTAATGTGATTAAAGTGATCGGAGTAGGAGGAGGTGGTAGTAATGCCATTAATCATATGTTTCTGCAAGGAATTAAAGGAGTTGATTTTGTCATATGTAATACAGATGCCCAGGCATTAGAAAACAGCTCAATTCCTAATAAAATACAATTAGGAGTTTCATTGACAGAAGGACTGGGAGCAGGAGCAAATCCAGAAGTAGGAGAACAATCTGCCGTTGAAAGCTATGATGAGATAAAAAGAATGTTGGATACCAATACCAAAATGATATTTATTACCGCAGGTATGGGTGGAGGTACAGGTACAGGAGCAGCTCCTATCATTGCCAAAATGGCAAAGGAGTTGGATATTCTAACCGTTGGTATTGTAACAATTCCTTTTCAATTTGAAGGAAGAATGCGTAATGAGCAAGCGCAATTAGGAGTAGAAAAACTTCGTGCGCATGTAGACTCATTGGTAGTTATTAATAATAATAAGTTACGAGAAGTTTATGGTAACTTAGGGTTTAAAGCTGGTTTCTCCAAAGCAGATGAAGTTCTTGCTACTGCATCTCGTGGTATAGCAGAAGTTATTACCCATCACTATACACAAAATATAGATTTACGTGATGCAAAAACAGTACTTAGTAACAGTGGTACAGCAATTATGGGATCTGCTCATGCCTCTGGTAATAAACGTGCTCATGATGCTATTGTTAAAGCGCTAGACTCTCCTCTGCTTAATGATAATAAAATTACTGGTGCCAAAAATGTACTATTACTAATTGTATCTGGTAAAGAAGAGATTACAATCGATGAAATAGGTGAAATTAATGACCATATCCAACAAGAAGCAGGTCATGGAGCCAATATCATTATGGGAGTTGGAGAAGATGAAGCTCTTGAAGATGCTATTTCTGTAACCGTTATAGCCACAGGGTTTGATGTAGAACAACAAGATGAAATTGTAAATACCGAGACAAAAAAGATTATTCATACACTTGAAGATGAGCAAAGAGCTGCAACGCAGAACTTATCTCCTAAATCTACAAGTAGTCGTACCCCGTTGAGTACTCCATTACCAAAACAAGAAGAAGTAAAGGAAGAAAAAATCATAAAGCATGAACTGATTGAGGACGAAATAGAAGTAACAAACAAGGCTGTTGAAGAAGAAGATGCATTAGTTCCGACAACAGATTTGTTAAAGAATATTGATGTGTCCTATGAAGTGGTAAATCCTTTTTCTGCTGATGATGATTTTGTGATTATTAATGCACAGGATATTATCAAGCAAATTGAAGTTAATGATGAGAAAGAGATAAATTCTTTTGAAGAAGAAAAAGAAGATCAATTTGCGCTAGCATTTGATATGCCGGTAGAAAGCAAAAAGGATGAACCAGAAACTACTTCTGGAATAGAAGAAGTAGAGGAGGAGAGACCTATAGTATTTGACTTGAGTGACGATGTTTTGGATTTAGAAGTTAATGACCCTATAGAGGTAGTTCCTGCTGCTGAAAATTTACCAGGAGGCGTTCGTAAGTATAGTCTGGAGGAGTATATGGAAGAAGAGAAACGATTGACCGACGCACAGCCGGCAGAGGTTATGGAAGAGGAGGAAGAAATTGTTTTAGAAAAGAAAACCGTAGCTCCTGCACCCGAAACTGAGAAAACAGAAGAAATAGACCCAATTAATCAGCCTATTTCAGAAACGTTAAAAGCCAGAGCCGCAGAGCGTAGAGCAAAAATGAAAGAATTTAATTATAAATTCAGAAATAGCTCTTCTATTGATGATATAGAGAAAGAGCCTGCCTATAAGCGTGCAGGAATTGATGTGGATGCAAAACCTAATGAGTCAGGCTTGTCTAGAACTTCTCTGGGAACAGATAGTAATGATGATATACAATTGCGCAAAAACAATTCTTTTTTACATGATAATGTAGATTAGGTAATTTATTTTTTGTGGGCTTATAATTTGATAATCACTATAAAAAGTAGAAATACTTCTTATAGAGATTAGAGACTATTTTTAAAACAATTAAAAAAATATAGATAACCGATAAACTGACCTCAGTTTATCGGTTTATTTTTTATCTTCGCAATCCAAAAGATTAAAATCAACTATCATGAGTTTAGAGCAAAAGGTAATGACCGCAATGAAAGAGGCTATGAAAGCAAAGGATACGAATGCGTTAACATCATTGCGAGCCGTAAAATCGGCTATATTGTTGGCTCAGACAGAGAGTGGAGCAAAAGAAGAGCTTACTGAAGATCAGGAATTAAAACTGTTGCAAAAACAAGTTAAACAAAGAAAAGACAGTGCAGCAATTTTTAAAGAACAAGGTCGAGAAGATCTTGCAGAACCAGAATTGGCGCAAGCAGCAGTAATAGAACAATTTTTACCTGAACAGTTGAGTGAAGAAGAGATCGAAAAAATAGTGGTAGATATTATAGCCAAAACAGGCGCAGCAGGAATGAAGGATATGGGTAAAGTGATGGGAATGGCTAATGCCGCTTTAACCGGAAAAGCAGACGGAAAAACAATTTCTACTATAGTGAAAAGTAAATTATCATAATTTATCATTAAGCAGTAATTCTTAATGGTGCAACGGCCTCGTGGCGCAACTGAATAGCGCATCAGATTTCGGCTCTGAGGGTTGGGGGTTTGAATCCCTCCGGGGTCACAAAGTGTTAAAAGCCAGGCATTACTGTCTGGCTTTTTTGTTGGGTATTATTATTTTTTTATATTCTCAAGAATAGAGTCATTTAGGTCACTATATTTCTTAATGTTTCGATATATAAGT
>NZ_POYJ01000015.1 GCF_002895435.1 Aquimarina sediminis | reverse complement strand
TAATTACGGTATGCAGTACCATTGGCAGTTACTTTGATTTTCTTAAGCAAGCTTTTTCTAACAAAACCTAATCCTCCGGCATTTGAGTGTTCTCCGCGTTCCCGGCTATGGTATTCAAATTTGATTTCGTTGATAGGAGCTGCACTCGCTTTGGCTCCATAGGTAATTTTGTCTATGGATAAAGTACGCCTGTCATTTCCTTTAATTTTGTAATAATAGTTGATCCTGATTCCTTGCGAATTATCCCAGTTGGTAATGGCATATTCCAACTGTGATCGTCCTCCGTTAAGCCCATAATGTGCCTTTGACCCATCGGGGTATAGTACGGTAAAATAGGCAGGTCCATAGGCTGCACCATAAGGAGAGGTTCCATGGGAGGTAATTTTAAGGTTTGAATATTTCTCTGTCTGATAAATAGCGCCATTGGCTCCATAACTTCCTCCTTTTAACATCAATCTTTGCCCATCGAGTGCAAAGCGATCCTTGTTATCAAAATCCACAGGATCAAGAACTCCATCATGATATTTGGTAGCAGGGATACGGGTAATGGTAGATAAACCAGAAATACCCCAGCCCCAGCCAGCAATACCATTGCTCCCCTGGCTGTTATACGAAATTGCAATTTCGGGAGCTACTCCTGCGATCCCGGGAGGTACTGCTATTGGCACGGTATAATTAGCTCCCCCGGTTAGCGATACCGAAAGTGCACCCGGGGTTTCCCCAATTCCTGAACTAGCAGAACGGGTTGTGCTTACAGTCGATCTGGTAGCCGTACCCTGATTACTACCGGATAAGGACAAGGTCTCGGTGGTTTCAACATTTGCGCTGTGCTCCTCATATGTAAAGTCTTCAACAGGATTTAGGTTAGTATAATCTTGTGAGTATACCTGTATGCCTGTACAAAATAGTACAAAGAGGCATATATAATGAATAGATTCGTTTTCATCTATTTATGCTTTTAAAAGTTAGTACTATACTGTCTAAAAAAACAGTATGAAAAATATTAGAGTTTGATGATCTTCTTTTGTATTGAAGATACCTCCGGGGTATTGAGATAAAATATCACAAGGTATAGACCAGAAGGCTGATCAAAAAGATTAACTTGTACCGAGTTGTTTCCAGCACGTTCTATCTTTGTTTTTTTACTGGTAACAAGGCTTACCAGTTCAATAGCTGTGATCTGGTCAGAGAATTCTGGTTCCCACTGTAAAATGACCTCACCCGTTGTAGGATTAGGAGATACTCTAAATTTATTTGCTATAACTTCTTTGTTATCAAAGGTTAACTCATTTGTAGTAAGTACTTGTGTACTGTCTATAGCTTCTGTTGCGGTTGTGGCTGAAGTAGTAGCGACATCTCTGAGTTGCTGGTTGCCCGAAACGTCGTAGGTAAATTGTAATTTGGTGCCTGTAGTTACTTGTGCATGAGCAAAACTAAAGCAGGTGAAAGCCACCAAAAGAATGATTGTTTTTTTCATTTGTGTGAAATTTAATGGTTACTATGTATATATTGTTACGTCAAACCCAGAGTGATTCTTTTGTGGTTCACAATAGGTTAAAAAGGAATAAAACCCTTTTTTAGATCAACTGTAATACAATACAAAGAGGACTCTATGTACTACCGGTAGATTATTTTACAAAGTCTCTTTGCTGTATTGATTTTTTTGTTTTTTCTTATACCTCAGGATGACACCCGTTGGTACTTTTAGAGAAATAATTGCTTTGGTTTCATAGTGTATTGGTTATAGGTTTGTAAGCGTTTGATTGCAATGATATAAAACAC
Source organism: Aquimarina sediminis (assembly GCF_002895435.1). Lineage (GTDB taxonomy): Bacteria > Bacteroidota > Bacteroidia > Flavobacteriales > Flavobacteriaceae > Aquimarina > Aquimarina sediminis. The sequence goes on along the minus strand of NZ_POYJ01000015.1, from coordinate 148,664 downwards.
TAGTTTCGTTTTTCGACACTGGGAGCAACACCAATGTTAATATTTTGTTAATTAAAAACCTTAAGTTGCTTTAAATCCCATTATTGAGGCTTGGAGGAATTTCCAACTCATTCAAAGTCTATCTGGTCTAACAATTCTAAAAGGAGAAGCCTTCTAATTTTTGGGGTCCGTTTTTTTGGTATTGTTGTGTTTTAAAAAGTAAGTGATAACGGTTTGCAGGTACGTATTACAAAAACATCTTCCAGATTTCGATGGTTACAAGAAACCAATTCATATTAACCAGGAGCCATAAAAAATAAGGATTCTCCTACTAAACTTTTAGGCAGTAAGGATTTGATTTTAAAAAATTTTAGATATTGGCACTCATCTTCCAGAATATCAAATTGAGTTATCACACTAAACCATCGCACTGAGCTGTCAAAGTGTTGTCAAAGGGCTCAAAATAACCATTATAAAAATTTACTCGATAATCGAGATTAAATACCCTCCCATGCTTACCTGGAAATCAAAAATCTGTTTCCAACGAATGCCTCGTGGGCTTACCCCGAAGTAGTTTACTAGACACCATTCCATTATTCGATAATGGCTATTCATTACGGTTTTTCATTCAAAAAACACAACCGCTATTGTAAAAAAACACATAAGCGGGGTAACATAATGCTCGACAATGACATATATGTATTAAAACAATCAATAACTTTTAAAAAATTAATAATCAAATGTTTATTACACCTTCATTTTACAAGTTTCGCAACAGCGAGTTCATCCAGTATCTAATCGATGTTAAAAAAACAGTAGTACAAAGAGATCCACAGCTTCTGCAAATTGCACCTCAAACCGCGCTATTGAATGAGCAAGTAAAAGCCATGGATAATGTTTACAAAAAACAATTAGGTAGTACCATTACTCAAGAATTAGAAGCATTGGATAAACTTAGAGATTTGGCTATTACCGGTATTCGAACTACAGTAGAAGGATACACTTACCACCATGATACGATAAAGAGTAATGCCGGCAAACTTCTACTACATAGTATTGATCAATATGGTAGTAAGATAGCCCGCCAAAATTATCAAACAGAAACCACTACTCTTCGCAATCTCACACAAGACTGGATTACAGACCCTGACTTAAAAATTGCCTTGAGTAATCTACATCTTACAGAATGGGCTAAGGAATTAGAAAAAACCAATGACTCATTTAACACCAAATATCTGGAACGTAATACAGAGTATGCCCTGGATAGTAAAATCAACGTAACCGAGCTTAGAGACAATGCCAAAAAAAGCTATGATGAGCTTATTAACCATATAGTCGCACATGCTACCTTAACTCCTTCTGAGGAATATGATATTGTCATAAAAGAAATCAATACTCTAACAGAACAGTATAATATACTGGTCGAAAAAAGAGAAACCAGTACAGATAGTGATAATACAACAGATGGTGACAGCACTACAGAAGAGTAATCTCTATAAAATCAAAAAAGCTTCTTGCACCAGGTAGGAACAAAGTCTAACGTCAAAAAAACTTCCCGCACCAGGTAGGAACAAAATCTAACGTTAAAAAAACTTCCTGCACTAGGTAGGAACAAAATCTAACGTTAAAAAAGCTTCCTGCACCGGGTAGGAACAAAATCTAACGTTAAAAAAGCTTCCTGCACCGGGTAGGAACAAAATCTAATATTAGAAAAGCTTGCTGCGTCATGCAGCAAGCTTTTTTATTGATCTCCAATGAGTCCCTCAATATGGTGCCCAAAAATATATTTCATTCCAAAACTAAACTACCTCTGGCAAGCCATGGAACATTTATTCTCCATTACCGAGTAAGCTTTGGTGAATTAACTAGCAGTCTCGCAATAAAAAGAATATTACATTGGCAGACGTTTCAATATTTTGTACTTTCGTGAGGTTACAATACACACACATTTATGAAGAAGATACAAATGGTTGACCTTAAGGGTCAATACGAGCAAATCAAAGAACGTGTAGACTCGTCTGTTCTTGATGTTATACAATCAACCGCTTTTATTAACGGTCCCGAAGTTCATAGTTTTCAAAAAGAATTAGAAGAATATTTAGATGTAAAACATGTGATCCCATGTGCCAATGGTACCGATGCACTGCAAATAGCTATGATGGGACTGGGTTTACAACCTGGAGATGAAGTAATTACGGCAGATTTTACCTTTGCCGCTACAGTAGAAGTAATCGCTCTATTGCAATTAACCCCTGTATTGGTAGATGTAGAACCCGATTCTTTTAATATTGATCCAGAAGCTATAAAAAAAGCAATAACGCCAAAGACCAAAGCAATTGTACCAGTACACCTATTTGGACAGTCTGCAAATATGGATGCTATTATGGCAATTGCAAAGGAGCATAATTTGTATGTTATAGAAGATAACGCCCAGGGTATAGGAGGAAACTATCATTCTAAAGATGGGAGTGTTTCTAAATCCGGAACTATAGGGCATGTAGCTTCTACTTCTTTTTTCCCTTCTAAGAACTTGGGATGTTATGGTGATGGTGGAGCTATCTTTACCAATGATGATGACCTTGCACATATCATTAGAGGAGTGGTAAATCATGGGATGTATAAAAGGTATCACCATGATGTTGTAGGTGTAAACTCTCGATTAGACTCTATACAAGCAGCAGTTTTGAGAGCAAAACTCCCTAATCTGGATGCCTATAATACTGCTCGAAGAGAAGCTGCAAAAAAATATACAGCAGCCTTTACTGATCAGGAACATATTATTACACCAGAGATTATTGCCACAGAAGATACGCATGTATTTCACCAATACACCCTTAGAGTAATTGATGTAGATCGAGACGCGTTAGCAAAACACCTTAATGACAATGGAATCCCATGTGGTGTCTACTACCCAATCCCTTTGCATAGCCAAAAAGCATATCTGGATGATCGCTATAATGAAGCCGATTTCCCGATAACTAATCAATTGGTAAAAGAAGTTATTTCACTACCTATGCACACAGAGTTGGATGATGAACAAATTGATTTTATCACCAAAACTGTTATTGATTTTGTAAGTAAATCTGTTATCGTATAAATTGTAAAAAACTATAATTTCAGGCAAAGCCGAAGCACATTAGAGAATCTCTTCTTTGATATACTTCGGCTTTGTCTACACTAATAAAGAAAAGAGAACTACACCATTCTCAAAACCAAATCTAACCTTTAAAAAACCATTCGCTTTTTTTATGGATTCATTTTGTATCTGTTATAATCTTGTAGACAATAATTTCCCAGAAATCCCTTCTTTACCAGAAGCATATATTGTACCAATAACAAATGAACGCCTTGGCTATGTAGAAAAACAAGCCACTCCCCAAACTATTGAGAGCTATAAAATAGTATTTCGGGATACTCCCCACGAACAGTTATTAGACATATGCTCTTCTCTTAAAATCCCCGTATTAGAACAGAAATTTGCTCCAGCAAAAAGGAGAAAAAATTCAACTTTTTCAGATGTATTAAAAGACCCTAAAGTAAAAGAGGTGATACTTGCTTATATAAGTAAAAAACTATCAGACTTCTATTCCTTAGCTGTCCAAAATCAATATCTGGTTTGTCATAATGCCCAAAGAAAAGATCCATTTGAAAATCATAAGCTGTCTATTAGCCAAAATGTTCTTCAACCCATACTTGAGTTTACCAAAACCGATGAGGGTATTGAGTATGCTTTTTCACTAAAGAATGATCAAACACAGATAATTCCAAAAAATCATAATATCCATATCCTTCTTAATGAACCTTCATGGATTATTATTGACAAATCTATCTATCAAATTGAAAACCTAAATGCTAATAAGTTAAAACCTTTTTTTGATAAAGAAAAGATCACCATTGCTCATAAGCATATTAAGATTTATTTAGAGAAAGTAATTATACCTATTATCAAAAATGTAGATGTCATAACTCATGGTTTTGATATCATTACGCATAATACGGTAACATCCTATGGAATCGAAATTATCCAGGATTTTATCCAGAACATCTATGTTGCAAAAGTAGTTTTTGAATATAATTCGGTTTTCTTTGATTACAACAGTTCAAAATCCACGGTTTCAAATGTCCTGTTCGAAAACGATAATCAAATTCAGATTGTTCAAACCAAACGTAATCCTGAAGCCGAACAAGAAATTATTAATCTGCTAACCACTAAAGGGCTGGAGGTAAACAATAATCTGCTGCTAGAAACTAATGTATCCAAAGATTCTTTTGAAATTCTAAACTGGTTAAAATCAAATAAAACCCAATTAGAAGCAGATGGATTTGATATACAATTGCCTCAATTAGATGGCAAGATCATCAATATCACTCCACATAGTATTGACGTTGGCAGTCAACAAGAAAATGATTGGTTTGATATCAAGGGTATTGTTAGTATTGGAGATCAGGAAATTCCTTTTTCGAGATTTGTAAAGTACATCAAGCTAAACAATCGTTTTTTTCCTATCGATGATGATCAGGTTTTTGTGATTCCACAAGAGTGGATGACACGTTATAAAAAATTGGTTGATTTTGGTCAAATAAAAGATGATAATTTGCGCATTGCAAAAAGTAATTATACACTTTTAAAAGATCTTATCCCACCTGAAGAAATTAATATCTCAGAGGTTGCTGAGCAAGAGTACACACCTTCATCAAAACTTAAGGCTACATTACGTCCATATCAGGAAGAAGGCGTGCAATGGCTGGTTAATCACCATTATCATAAGCTAGGAGCATGTCTGGCAGATGATATGGGATTAGGAAAAACATTACAAACCATTGCAATGTTGCTTTTTGCCAAAGAACAATTAACGCCAATAACAGGAGAAGAGAAAAAAGTTAGACTAGATCTCTTTGACGATCCTTTAGAAGTAAAAACGTATCTAAAAGCTCTGATTGTACTACCTTCTTCTTTAGTATTTAACTGGGCACAAGAGATATTAAAATTCGCATCACATCTTAATATCGTTAAATATACGGGATCTGACCGTAAAAAAATCACCCCCTATCTAGAAACCTATGATGTTATTCTTACCACTTATGCAACGGTTTCAAAAGATATTGACATCTTAAAAAAGATAAATTTCACATACCTCATCACCGATGAGAGTCAACAAATCAAAAACAAAGAATCTAAAATTTTTAAGGCAATAAACACTATCAACACCTCTCATAAGATTTCTTTGAGTGGTACCCCCATAGAAAATTCTTTATCAGATCTCTGGTCTCAGATGGAGTTTATTAATCCAGGAATGCTTGGTAGTTACTCATTTTTTAAAGATCACTTCAAAACACCAATCGAAAAACATCAGAACCAAGAGCGTATTAATGAGCTAAAAACTTTGATCGACCCTTTTATCCTAAGAAGAACCAAAGAACAGGTAGCCAAAGATCTCCCAAAATTATCAGAACAGGTTGTATATACAGAGATGCTCCCTGAGCAAGAAAAACAATATGAATCTCAAAAATCTGCAGCCCGAAACTTGTTGTTAGGGATTGATTCGGTCTCTACCAACAAGATACATATCATTAATACACTTACTAAACTGCGCCAAATTGTTAACCATCCTAAACTTATAGATAAAGAAACAGAGCATCCATCAGGAAAATTTAAAGATGTCACTAGCCATATAGATACTCTTGTCAAGGCAAACAAAAAAGTACTCATTTTTAGCTCATTCGTATCACACCTTAATTTGTATCAAGAGTGGTGCAGGCAACAAAATATTAGCTATGTAACGCTTACAGGTCAAACTAAAGGAACAGATAGAGAAGCCGTGGTCTATGAGTTTCAAAAAAATGAAGCCGTTTCTTTGTTTTTTATCTCTCTAAAAGCGGGTGGTGTTGGATTAAATCTCACAAAAGCATCTTATGTAATACTATTGGACCCCTGGTGGAATCCATTTATAGAAAAACAAGCCATTGCCCGATCCCACCGCATCGGACAAACCAACAATGTAATGGTTACCAGATTTATTACCAAAAACACTATTGAAGAAAAGATACTACAACTTCAGGAAAAGAAAAAAGGACTGTCTGATGAGATAATAGATATCAATACAATGCCACAGTATATAGAGCAAGATTTAGATGAATTGCTAAAATAACCTCTTTTAATCTGTCTTGATCTTAAAACTACGGTTTGACAATTTTATGTATTCCTAATTTTCAAAAAAAATAAGAATCAAGTCATGTTTTAAATTTATCCGACTTGTAAAAATTTCAAAAAACTAGATGTATCCCTCACAGATATCAAAATCCTATAGAATTTTGATATCTGTGATTTTTTATGTTAAAAATTATGATAATCTTTACAAGTAATAAATAATTTTACAAATATCTCAAAACTCCCATGTCCACAGGGGTTTCTACAAAATAAAATCAAAAAAACCAACAACGGATTAACCATAATCACCTTACTGTCAGACAAATAAGCTTACAAAAAAAGTTTTTTTTGTTCTTGTTTTTTTTTATCTTAGAAATACCCTTTTGATTAAAACGCCCCCTCTTTTATTTCTGTACTGTTATTTTTCATCATTTATCTATTTCATAACATATGAAGAAAGAATTAGTTCAAAAACGTAAAAGAACGAATAAAAAAACTTCCTACATTATTGGCATCGGCTGCTCGGCCGGAGGCTTAAATGCATTACAGGATTTTTTTAATTCATGTCCTGTTAATACAGGTTATGCATTTGTTGTCATACAACATTTGTCTCCCAATTACAAAAGTCTTATGCCAGAATTATTATCCCGACACACCAAAATGACGGTCTGTGAAGCAAAGGACGAAAACACATTAGAACCTGATCATATTTATCTAATTCCGGGAAACAAAAATATAATCATACAAGACAAAAAACTCTTATTAATCTCTCGTTCTCAAAGAGATCAGGTTAATTTCCCTATAGATATCTTCTTTAGTTCACTTGCTATAGAACAACAAGAAAAAGCAATTGGTATTATTCTTTCAGGAACAGGTTCTGATGGTACAAAAGGAGCTATGGCTATAAAAAAAGCAGGAGGAGTACTATTTATACAAAACCCTGAAGATTCTAATTTTGATGGTATGCCTATAAGTGCTATTTCTAATGGGTTAAGTGATTTTGTATTAAAAGCTGACGAAATACCCAACAGGTTAATTTCATTTATCGAGAACATAAAATCTGGGCGCCCTTTTTCTCCAATTGATTATCCAGATCAAAAATCAATCAATAAAATTTTAGAAATTTTGAAAAGTGGAATTGAGTACGATTTTTTCTCCTATAAAAAACCTACTCTTTCCAGATCGATCACAAAAAGAACAAAAGCAACCAAAAATCAATCTATAGAAAATTACATAAAGTATTTAGAGAACAACATAGAAGAGCAACATATACTGGTTAATAAATTTCTAATCGGTATTACTTCATTTTTTAGAGATAGTGACGCATACGACATTATCAAAAACAAAGTAATTCCTAACCTTATAAAGAAAAAAACCGATGATACCAATATTATCAAAATATGGGTGGTAGGTTGTTCTACTGGAGAAGAAGCATATTCTTTAGCTATGCTCTTTGAAGAATATTTAGAATCTACAACATCTCAAGGCATAGAATATAAAATTTTTGCAACAGACATTGATCAAAAATCCATCGATATTGCATCAAAAGGCATTTACAAGACAATCGACTCTGGCTTATCTCAAGAACGACTCTCCAAATATTTTATCAAAAAAGAAGATAACCACCATGTAAGTCCTTATGTTCGACAGAAAATCATTTTTTCTAAGCACAATGTACTAAAAGACCCTCCATTTAATAAAGTGGATTTTGTCTCCTGTAGAAACATGTTGATTTATATGGATAGTACAATTCAACGTCAAGTATTAACTACAATTCACAAAGTACTAAATCAGGATGGATACCTTTTTCTAGGAAGCTCTGAAAGCCTTGGCACACTGGATAATCTTTTTGAAAAAATAAATTTTAAGTGGAAAATCTATATCAAACACTTCAGCAACATTTCCAAAAAAATCAGTACTATCAACAAATGGAAAGTAGACCAAACCAATTATCCCAAGATCGATAAATCAAAATATACCAAACAACCTTTTGAGGAAAAGATCGAGAAATCAATAAATCAAATATTGATGAATGAGTTGGATGCGGTAAGCATAAGTGTTGATAAAAATTTTGAGATCATTCACGCTTTTGGAAAAATAAAAAACTACCTCAACTTTCCTGAAGAAGGCTTTTCCAATAATTTACTAAAAATGCTACCAAATGAATATCGTATTCCACTCATCACCAGTATCCGAAAATTATCTATAGACTCTATAGATTCGATTAAAAAGCAGGTAAAGTTTTCTGTTGAAAAAAACATGCTAAGAATAGTAAACATCCTGATACATCGTATCAAAATGACCTCTGTTAATTATGAATCTTTTCTTATTACATTTTTAGAAGAAACCAAAAAAGAAGAAAAAACGGTTACTGCAATAAATAATTTATCTCAAAATAGTGATATTGAAGAATTAGAAAAAACTCTAAATGAAACTAAGCGTGATTTACAATCTATAATAAAAGAATTGGAAAGTTCTAATGAAGAAATGCAAATGACCAATGAAGAGCTTCTGGCAACTAACGAAGAATTACAAAGTACTAATGAAGAACTACAATCTGTAAATGAAGAATTACATACCGTAAACGGAGAGTTGCAGGAAAAAAACACATTATTGATTCAATTAAATTCTGATATGGAAAATTTGGTAAAAAACATCAATATTGGAACCATATTTTTAGATAAACAATTAAGGATAAGAAAATTTACACCTTCCATAAATGAGCACTTTCAATTACGTGCAGAAGATATAGGAAGACCCATTAATCATTTTTCGGGTACGCTCGGTGGAGAAAATCTAGCTATGTACTCAAAAAATGTGATACAAACACTGCAGCCTTATAAAAAAGAGGTTCAAAACTCACTTGGCAACTGGTTTATGATGGAAATATATCCTTATAAGCAGCATAAAGATAATATAGAAGGGGTCGTTGTCAATTTTATAAATGTTCATAATATAAAAGAAGTCTACTCTGATAAAGAAAAACTGAATGATTTCTTAACTCATATTATGAATGCAAACCCTGCTATCATATACATATACGATATTCAAAAGCATGAATATATTTATAGCAGCAGTGATATTTTGAGAGCTGCTGGATATACTTCTGCCGACATCCAGAAAATGAGCCCAAAAATATTAAAGAAAATTGTACATCCTGATGATTACTTAATGGTAATGAATCATTACAAAAAGCTTAAGACCATTAAAGAAAAAGATGTCTTGCAAATTGAATATAGAGTAGTACATAAAACTAAAGGAAACTATGTGTGGGTAATGTGCACAGACAAACTAAATGAAACAGACGATCAAGGAAAAACAAAAAATATTCTAGGAGTAATCAATGTTATAACTAAAGCCAAAGCTATGGAACTGCAATTAAAAGAAAGTCAGGAACGATACCAGTTAGCAATTATGGGATCGGGAGCAGGGCTATGGGAATGGAGCAACCTATCTACCGATGATGCCTGGTGGTCTGATGAGTTTCTAAAACTCTTGGGATATCACTCAAAAAAAGAATTACCCACTTTCTCTTCTCTTATAAAAATGATTCATCCAAAACAAGCAGAAGCTTTTCAGGACAAGATACATAATCATATTAAAAAAGGGGAAAGTTTTGAACATGAATTACAACTAAAAACCTATAAAAATGGATACAAATGGTTTTTGATAAGTGCACAAGTACAACTAAATCCTACAAATAAAATTCAAAAAGTAGTTGGCACCTTAAAAGATATTCATGAAAGAAAAAAAGGGGAAAAGAAAATGATAGAACTTAATGAAGAATTAGAACGCTTTGCCTATCTCGCCAGCCATGATCTAAAAGAACCTTTGAGAACCATCTCTAGCTTCACCAAACTTTTTAAAGATGAATACCAAAAAGACTTTGATGACAACGCCAATCAATATCTAGAATTTATTGAGAACGCCTCTAAACGTATGATTACCTTAACCAATGATTTACTAGCCTATTCGCAACTTGATAACAAATCATTAAATTTTCAACCTGTAGATACAAACCTACTCATTTCTGAAATTATAGAAGACCTTCAGCAGCATATCGAAGAAAGTAATGCCATAATTAACTATAAGAAATTACCCACTATTATCTGTGATATGATCCAGATACGTCAGCTATTTCAAAACCTGATATCTAACAGTCTAAAATATCAGAATAGTAGTCAACCCAAAATTGATATAGAATTTGAAGAAAAACGAACCCATTTTTTGTTTTCAATCCAAGATAACGGTATAGGTATCGCCCCTAAATATCACAATAAAATATTTGAAATCTTTAAACGACTTCATGGGCAAAATGATTATGATGGAACAGGCATAGGTCTGGCTAATTGTAAAAGAATCGTAAACAATCATAAAGGAAATATATGGGTAGAATCTTCTCCTGGGGAAGGAGCAACTTTTTACTTTACCATCTACAAAAATAAGAAGTCATGAAAAAAGTGAATTGTATCTTACTGGTAGATGATAGCCCCTCTACTAATTTTTTTAATAAAAAAATGATCGAAATAGCAGGTATTGCTCACCAGGTTCACGAAGCCTACAATGGAATTGAAGCTCTTGATTATCTAAATCATCAAGGTAAATTTAAACAAACCGAAGAGCAAAATGAATTTCCCAGACCCAATATCATTTTTCTAGATATTAATATGCCTCTTATGGATGGATTTGAATTTTTAGAACACTATTCTAAAATTCCTAAAGAAAATAGAGCCGAAATGATTATTGTGTTTCTTACCACCTCTAATTGGAGCAAAGACAAAATGAAAGCTATTGATACAGAAATGATATACGATTTTATAGAAAAACCTCTGGAGCAAGATAAATTGCGCACTATAGCAGAGTATTATAATACAAAATTTATGATCAGGCTCTGATATAAGCCTGATCATAAATTTTGTAATTGATGCATTCTACAACAGAGTTTTTAACTAACAGAATACGATAGTTTTTTTCTGAAACCCGATAGCTTATCAATCATACGCCAGATACTTTCGTGATTGCTACCTAGGCTATTCTTTTTACTACAATGGGTCATATAATCCATAAGAACATTTTCCATATTGATCTGAATCAAAGTAGATCTTGTTAATTGTTTCATATGCCAATTAGGAAATTTTCTACTTGTAATACCCGAAGTGCTTTCAATACTATGCACCCTATGTCTTTTATCACGATCTATATTATCCATAAGGGTGTCAATCCTATCCTGATCCCCTTCTATGTATTGCAGAAAAAATCCCTTTTCATAGTATAAATAACCGGTTATACCATATTCTACATTACAATTTGAAGCGTCAGCCGCCAGCGCTATCAGTTCATCGGCACTAAAATCTACTAATGCCTCACTAACATATACAATTCCTTTTAACATATTTATTCAAGTTGGTTAAACAATACATATTAAAGTTAAACATTTTATAATCAATAACATAAGCTAAAACAAGTTAATTTACTTGTAGATCTTATTTATTTGAATATCAAAAAATATCTGATATTATAAAGCAAAAAACCAAAACTCTATACTTTACAATTTCTAAAAGAAATCATAATCTATCCTCTAATCACAACTATTTATTATAAATTGTTCCTTTTGTATATTCAAAAACTCAATGTAACATAACTAATTCTCTTACATCTTTACACAATGAAATACATTTATACACTATTATTCATATGCATTAGCACTACATTTTTTGGGCAAGACACTTATTTACAATGTGGGAAATTGATTGATACCAAAACAGGAAAAATCCTAACCGAAAAAACGATTGTCGTGACAGGAAATAAAATCACTAGTATCAAAAGTGGTTATGTTACCGGTAAAAAAGAAGACACAACAATAGATCTTAAAGACAAAACTGTAATGCCAGGTTTAATCGATATGCATGTGCATATGGAAATGGAAACAAACCCAAAAGCATATCTACAAAGATATACTGATAATGAAGCCGACATTGCTTTTAACTCTATTGAATTTGCAGAAAAAACATTGATGGCTGGTTTTACCACTGTACGAGACCTGGGAGGAAGCGGAGTAAATATCTCTCTCAAAAAAGCAACTCAAAAAGGGAAGGTAAAAGGTCCCAGAGTATTTACCGCCGGAAAAGCACTTGCTACTACTGGAGGACATGCAGATCCAACCAATGGAAGTAAAAGATCGCTCATAGGTGATCCTGGTCCAAAAGAAGGAGTAGTCAATAGTATTGAGGATGCCAAAAAAGCCGTTAGGCAACGTTATAAAAATGGTGCCGATCTTATCAAAATAACAGCTACAGGTGGTGTACTAAGTGTTGCCAAAAGTAGTTCTAACCCCCAATTTACTATAGAAGAGATTAAAGCAATTTGCGAAACGGCCAAAGACTACGGATTTCATGTAGCCGCTCATGCTCATGGTGATGAAGGAATGCAACGTGCAGTTTTGGGAGGTGTAAAAACTATTGAACACGGTACATTGATGAGCGAAAAAACGATGGACCTGATGAAACAGCACGATGCCTATTTAGTGCCTACCATTACCGCTGGAAAAGAAGTAACCCAAAAAGCCACTATCGATGGTTATTATCCAGCTATTATTGTTCCTAAAGCACTAGAAATAGGTCCAAAAATCCAAAATACATTCAAAAAAGCATATGATCGTGGCGTTGGTATAGCCTTTGGTACAGATGCAGGAGTGTTTAAGCATGGACAAAACGGAAAAGAATTTGCATTTATGGTCGAAGCCGGAATGCCAGCCATTGCAACCATACAAAGTGCTACTATCACCAATGCGAAGATTCTGAATATGCAAGACCAAATTGGACAAATCACTCCAGGATTCTTAGCAGACATTGTTGCAGTAAACGATGACCCTACTCAAAAAATAAAAACTATGGAAAATGTGGTTTTTGTTATGAAAGATGGAATTATTTATAAGAAATAACAACCAATGAAAAAGTTAATTGGATGTATTGCATTATTGAGTGTACTACTACTGTCAGTTGGTTCTTATGTAATTAAAAAACCGCAAAATGCTACCGAAAAATCAAGGTTTTTGAGCTATGAAGTAGACCCTTCCCTTCAAAAACTAGATTTTTATTGGAAAGATCCAAATAACTCAAACTATCGGAATTTTCAAAATCTAAAATCAATACTTGAAAAACAAAATAAAGAATTGGTTTTTGCCATGAATGGGGGGATGTATAACAAAGATCTATCTCCCCAAGGACTATATATTGAAAAAGGGCAAATTAAATCTAAGGTTGACACGACCAGAAATGGCTATGGTAATTTTTATCTTCAACCAAATGGCATATTTTATTTGACAAAAAACAACCAACCTATTATTTGCACTACAGAAATATTTAAGTTCAACGAAAACATCAAATATGCCACTCAGTCTGGCCCCATGTTATTGATTAACGGGGAAATTCACTCTAAATTCAGGAAAGGTTCTTCTAACGTTCATATAAGAAACGGAGTTGGAATCCTACCTAACGGAAACTTACTTTTTGCTATCTCCAAAGAGAAAACAAATTTTTATGATTTTGCATGTTATTTTAAACAAAAAGGTTGTAAAAATGCATTGTATCTCGATGGGTTCGTTTCAAGGATTTACCTTCCTTCCAAAGAGTACTATCAGTTGGATGGAAATTTTGGAGTGATCATTGGCGAGACAAAAGAAAAAGAATAAAAACTCATCTTGATCTATAATAATCAACCCGAAGAGTATATCAAAACTTAGATGCGAAGCATGGTCTATCCCTCACACTAGATATACCGACCCTTGGTGCACTGTTACTCTTCCTCGCACTAGCTAACCCTGTCCCGGCATCAGTTGTATCGACCATCGGCATACCGTTAGCCATCCCCGCACTGATTTACTCTGTCCCTGCACAAATTATATCGACCATCGGTATACAATTACCCGTCCCCGCACTGATTTATTCCACCCCCGCACAAATTATATCGCCCATCGGCATACTCATATCTGTCCCTGCAGCACTGTGGTCTTCCCTCTCTGCGATGAATACTTAAAACCATGCGCGGATCCATAACAGTAGTCCTGTGAACAAGTGTAGGATTATCTACACATTGACCAAAATCAGTTTGCTTTGCCATCTTACCTTTTCTTACTCACAGCTATAGACAAATCAGTTGAGAATCCATTATGAATATCAAAACATCAAGAATGATTTCAATTGGCTAACAAAAAAATAATATTTTTACACCTGTAATCCAGTAAACTTATCTATATGATACCTTATAATGAACTCCTTGTATTTGCTCTTGCCTCTCTCATCATGGTTCTATCCCCTGGACCCAATATGATTTATCTCATATCCCGATCCTTATCACAAGGTAAACAGGCTGGGATTATTTCTCTTTTTGGAGTTATTTGTGGATTCCTGTTTCATATCCTTATGGTATCTTTTGGGTTGACAGCAATATTCTTTGCCGTACCTTATGCTTTTATCGTTGTAAAATTTCTGGGAGTTGGCTACCTGTTATATCTAGCATACAATACAGTAAAATCTGGTGGCTCCAAAATTTTTGACACAAACAATTCATTAAAAAAAGATAGACCCTTTAAATTATTCAATATTGGGCTTCTAACCAATGTTCTTAATCCCAAAATGGCCTTATTTTATTTATCTTTTTTTCCACAATTTATTAAGCCGGAGTACGGGTCAATTCTATCTCAGAGTTTTCTACTAGGCATTATTCAGGTCATTATAAGTTTTATGGTAAATTTTCTTATTGTCATTTCTGCTGCAAAAATGGCTAGCTGGTTTGCCAAAAATCCAATCTGGGTAAAAATACAAAAATGGTTTATGGCTTCTGTATTAACAGGGCTAGCGATAAAAATAGCTTTTGCAAAAGCAAAATAACGATATTGATACTATATTGGTGCAAAAGGCTAGATTAAATATCTAACCCTATCTTTATAATCTATGACATATCTAAAGCTTAATAAATCAGACTACAAGCTTCTTGCCTTTTACTTTATCCTGGCCACCCTCTGGGATATTGTTAAATTTTATATTGTAGATAATTCGATCTTAGAATACATTGTAGATATTCCTCTTTTTTGGGTAAAAACAATTCTTCTCCTGTTAATTTTTAAGTATTTGATTATAGAGTTACTGGTTAAAAACAAAAGGTATATATTGTTTTTTATTCTCGCATTATCCAGTGTCATTTTTATAGGTTTTTGGTCTCTTATTCTAGAATTTTGGGCGGCAGGTAATCCTATAAGCATATCAACAGATATGAGTAATGTATTATTTTATAAAAGTTACTATAACTCTGCCATAGATATTGCCATTCCTCTGGGACTGCTACTAGGCAAGAAATACTATGAAAACTTTATAAAAGTTAATCAAATTGAAAAAGAACAAAGAGAGACAGAGCTCAAATTGCTACGCTCTCAATTTGACCCGCATTTTTTGTTTAATAGTTTGAACACAATGGATGCGCTTATTGAAACGTCTCCCAAAAAGGCAAAAATATATGTCGCAAAATTAGCAGCATTATATCGCTACCTGATTCAAACCAAGGACCAAGAAGTCGTAACTCTGGAGGAAGAAATCAAACTAGCCGAAAACTATTTTTTTCTTATCGAAACAAGGTTTGGGCATTCTTATGAATTCCAAATCCCGCAAACCGATTTTCCTAAAGACAAATATCTGCCTACCGGGGCTTTACAAACAGTTCTTGAAAATGTTGTAAAACACAATAAACCAAGCAATAGCCAAGTTATCAATACCCAGATTACAATTACCCAAGATCACATCCTGGTAAAAAATAACACAACCAAAGAGTCAAAAACCGATCATTCTACAGGAAGTGGATTAGAAAATGTAAAAAAACGTTATCTTCTACTTTCGGATAGAAAAGTTCTTATCGAAGAAACCGAAACCGATTTTACCGTTTCTTTACCTCTTTTAACCCTAAAAGACTAATCCTAGCATTGGAGCATATGAATATTCTAATTTTAGAAGACGAAATTCCTGCATATGAAAAACTGACATTGTATCTCACCAAATGTCTTACAACACCATTCACCCATCACTGGTCCAGATCTGTAGAAAAAGCCTTAAAGCTACTTAGAGAAAATAAATATGATCTGATATTTTCTGACATTCAATTACTCGATGGTATTGCATTCGATATCTTTGACCAAACACCCCTTGCTACTCCCATCATATTCTGTACAGCATACGACACTTTTTTATTAGAAGCTTTTAAAACTAACGGTATAGCCTATATTTTAAAACCATACTCTGAACAAGAATTTTCTGAAGCGATTCATAAATATAAAACGCTAATTCCGTTATCGAAAAATAGTTCATCTCTCGACCATGGCATTTATAAAAATCTGAAAGAATTAATAGACCCCGAAAAGCGGCAATTCCTAAAACGTTTTGTCATCAAAAAAAGAAATGGCATCAAACTAATCGATACAGATACAATATCCCTGATTGAAGCCTGTGGTGATTTTTGTAAGATTACGGATCAAAAAGGAGGTATTCATAACACCACACAAAACATTGGCTCATTAACAAATCAATTAGATCCTAACGTTTTCTTCAGAATTAACAGAAGTCAAATGGTAAATATTAATCACATCAAAGCGATGGATAATCATAGTAAAAACAGATTGATAATAGTACTCAATGGAGTCGAACAGGGGGTCACCACTAGCTCTAGTACTACTTCAGCATTTAGAAAATGGGTGCAATTCTAAGTTTTACCCCGTCCTATTCAACCGTAAAAAGAAACTCTTTATTCCTCTTTTAGCCCAATTCAACAGTATTTAAAAGCCTTTTCTTCGACTATTGGTTATATTTAACCTAGGTTGTGTAGTACATTAAAAATTATTAATATTCTTACACCTGCACTTCAATTTTAGTTATGAAAAAAACATATCCTATTTTGATATTTATACTAGCCCTGTTAGTATATGCTTGCAATACCAAAAACGACAGAGCAAAAGCAAGTGGTTCTCTAGCTACAAAAGCATCTTATCTTGGTCAAAAACCACCTGGTATAGTGCCTAAACCTTTTGCCCCAGGTATTATTGTAAAAAAGAATTGGGAATACGGAGGCTCCTTTACACCCAACCTAAAAGAATTTTATTTCATTAGAGAAGTTGGAGAAATTGAGGAAAACAAAAAAATGGAATTTGTTGTTTTTCAATGTAAAAATAACCAATGGCAAGAGTCAGTTATATCGCCTAGAGTAGGGCAACCTTTCATCTCACCAGATGGTAAGACGATGCATTTGGGGCGAAGATATAAAGAGCGCACCGATACTGGATGGTCAGAATTAAAAAAACTTGATTCCTCTTTTCAGGAAATACAGATTATGCGCCTTACAGCTTCATCAAAAGGAACCTATGTTTTTGATGAAATAGGGATGCCAAATGGAGATGGTGTTATTCGGTACTCACGTTTAATAGATGGAAAACGTGAAAAGCCAAAACCATTTGGCAAAGAAATTAATACCGGAAAAATGAATGCACATCCTTTTATCGCCCCAGATGAATCTTATTTATTATGGGACGGAAAAAGAGAAAGTGGATATGGCAATTCTGATATCTATATTAGTTTTAAACAACAAGATGGTTCTTGGGGGGATGCTATCAATTTAGGAGAGACAATAAATACAGAAGCTTGGGAAGCCAGTGCAAGCGTAACACCAGATGGCAAATATCTTTTCTTTAATAGAAATATGGGTAAAACCAAAGCATCAGACAAATACGATAATGTAGATATTTTCTGGGTAGATGCTCAAATTATCGAAACCCTGAGAGTCAAACACAATTTTACCAAACAAAGCGATAGCCCTACCCCTTGAGTACGGTAGATTCCCCCCAAAAGACTGAGATTGTTGTTTTGAGAAATAGTTCTCAACCTCAAAAAAGCTTTTATAGACTCAACGCCTATAGGCAGAAAATAGTGGTTAACAATATAGTACAACAATCGAAGAGCTTGACCTAATCATTGTAACTACTGGTCATGATTTTGAAGATACAATAACGTCTCAGGTTTCAAAAAAATATCATACCTGCTTTTGCTAAATAACAAAACATTTAATAACATTTATCAATCGTACTATGCAAATAACAAATTTATATCTAACAGTATTTTTTCTATGGATATCTATTTTTGTAGGAAAATCACAGCAGTCACAAGAATCATTGTTAAAAATTTCATCTTCTCCCATAACCTATGGACAAAAGATTACGTTTAACTCTAAGATTCTTGAGGAAAATAGAGTAATGAACATTTATCTTCCTGATAGTTTTGAAGTAGCTTCAGAGGATCATACCTATCCGGTTATTATGCTAAGTGGTTCTCATGGCTCTCAGTTTTTCCTGACGATATCAGGCATAATAAAGCACCTTAGCTATGTAACCCGAATGCCCGAAGCTATAATAATTAGTTTTGAAGAAGAAACACATTATGCTCCAAACGTCTATACCAATGGGATGTGGTCCAGCAGAGATAAAATAGAATTCGATGCTGATCCTGATAAATTCACTAAACATCTTAAAGAAGAATTGTTTCCCTACCTCAAAAAACACTATCGGGCTGCCGATTACAGAATAATCCTTGGGGTATCAGGAAGTAGTGTATACCCGTTACATACCTTTGCCAAGGAGCCGGATCTATTCCAAGGACATATTACTATTGCCTCGGCGGATATGATAGGTATGGGATATGAACCAAACACGACATTTATCGATGTTTTTGAAGAAAGCTTTATCAAAAATCCAAACCGAAAAGCATATTTTTATCTCGGAGTGGCTTCATTAGACATGACATGGAATACATCCTATCAAACCAACCTCGATGAATTACAAAAACGCCTGGCTCCTTTTCAAAATAAAAACCTAACTCTCAAAGTTGAGATTATCCCTAATGAAGATCATTATGCCAGTGTTATGAAAGCAATACTCTCTTCTATGGAAATGATATTTCCCAGAGAAAACTGGTCTCCAAAATTCAGAGATCTTATTAAAAAGCCTGGAAATGCGTTAGAGAACATAGATGCTTTTCATAACAATCTTTCTAAAACATATGGATTCTCTATTCTTCCTAAAGCCGAACGTTGGAATAATGTGAACTCCTTGAGATTTATCGGAGGGAAGTTATTAAGAGATGGAAGAATTAAAGAATCAATACAAGTGTTTGAAAGACGAGTTAGCTATCGCCCAAGATCACCATGGGCATATAGTAGTTTAGCCAATGCATTAGAAACAGACAATCAATTTGATGCTGCATTTAAAGCACAACAAAAAGCGATTCAACTCGCCAAAAAGTATGATCCTGATTATATATCTGGGTATGAAGAAAAGCTAAATCAAATTAAAAGTAAGCTTAAACAATAAAGTAAACAAAAGTGTCTTATGAAAAAACCTCATAGGGATTGATATCCCTATGAGGTTAATGTAGAAAAATAATATTTTATTAAACCGAAGCTAAAATAGTTTCCATAGATCGGTCTACTTTTTTCACTAGTCCAGATAACACTTTTCCTGGTCCAACTTCTGTAAATGATGTCGCACCGTCTTTGATCATATTTTGCACACTTTGTGTCCATTTTACTGGTGCCGTAAGCTGTGCAATCAAATTCTTCTTAATTTCTTCAGGATCAGTTACAGCTTCTGTAGTTACATTTTGATACACCGGGCAATTAGGTGTATTAAAAGTAGTAGCTTCAATCGCTGCAGCTAGTTCTTCTCTGGCAGGCTCCATCAACGGAGAATGAAATGCTCCTCCTACAGGCAATACCAAAGCTCTCCTTGCACCTTTTTCCTTCATCCATTCGCAAGCTTTCTCAATAGCTTCAACTTCTCCAGAAATAACTAATTGACCAGGGCAGTTATAGTTAGCAGCTACCACGACTCCATCTATTGCTTTGCACCCTTCTTCTACCACCTCATCTTCCAGCCCTAAAACAGCTGCCATAGTTGATGGTTTTATTTCACATGCTTTTTGCATAGCCTTTGCTCGTTTGGATACTAATCGTAAAGCATCTTCAAAATTCAAAGTCCCATTCGCTACCAATGCTGAGAACTCACCCAAAGAATGCCCTGCCACCATATCGGGCTTAAAACTATCACCTAGTACTTTGCTTAAAATAACCGAATGCAAAAATATTGCTGGTTGCGTTACTTTAGTTTGCTTTAGCTCTTCAGGGGTACCTTCGAACATAATTTTAGTAATCTCGAAACCTAAAATATCATTGGCTTTATCAAAAAGCTCTTTTGCTATTTCAGAGTTTTCATATAGATCCAAACCCATTCCTGAAAACTGCGCCCCTTGACCGGGAAATACATATGCGTTCATATGATACTGTGTATTTAAAATTTTGACAAAAGTAAGGATTAATATTCAGTTAGCATGCCATCATACTCAGCTACAATAATAGAGACATAGTACCTTATACCAGTTACTCAGAATTACATTTCCTTATTTATAAGATTCTACAATTTCTTTTACCCTATTATAATACGAACTTCCAAATAAATTAAGATGTACCAAAAGGTAATACAACTGCCATATAGGTAATCGTTCTTTCCAATTATCTGCAAGAGGAAAATTTTCATTATAAACTTGGAATAATGTTGAATCAAAACCTCCAAAAAGATGCATCATTCCTATATCCATTTCTCTAGGTGCATATGCTACAGCAGGATCAATAAGGCAGGGAAATCCATTTTTGTCTATCATATAATTACCACTCCATAAATCGCCATGAATCAAACTCGGTTTTTCTTCCGGGATTTCGTTCTGAATCACTTGATAAAAAGTATCCAAATCAGAAAAAGTAAATCCGTTTTGTTTGGCTAATCTAAATTGTGGTTGTAAACGCTGTGTTATATAAAACTCATATGCAGAATCACAGGTCGAATTATATTGTGGTAAACTACCTATATAATTATCCTTTTCAAAACCAAAAATCGAAGAGCTATTTTGATGTAGCATAGCTAGCTTTTTTCCAAACACACTCCAAAAATCATCAGACTTATGATCAGAAGCAATATATTCTAATATCAAAAAAGCGGTATCATAAAATGCTCCGACTAAAATAATTTCTGGTACTGTAAAAGTTGTAGTTTTCTTTAGAATTTGTAATCCTTTTGCTTCAGCTTCAAACATCCCGGGAAACTTTGAGATACTATTGAGTTTGACAACAAGTTTTCTCTGATGTGTTTGCAGTAGGTATACTTCATTTATATCTCCTCCTGATAAAGGTACAGAAGATACTATTGATTCAGAAAGTAATTCTTCTAAATGAAATAAAAGTTTTTTTGATAACATCATAATCCCATAAAAAACACGAATAGTATCAGGTACAAAATCTTGGACGTAAAATCTTCAAACAAGAACTATTTCTTCTTTTTCTTATAGGTCAAATAAGTGAACGAGTACTTATGTTTTTCGTCTGTATCATGAAATTCTTCATTTTCTACAGTCCAAATAGTAGTATCTATCTCAGGAAAAAAAGCATCTGCTTCAAATGTACCATGTACTCGGGTAAGCTCTATACAATCTGCAAAATCCATTCCTATAGTATAGATTTCGCCCCCTCCAATGATAAAAGGTTGCTCATCTCCTTTTGCTACATCCAAGGCATCTTCCATAGTATGAACCACTATAGCTCCTTCTGCCTGGTATTCTTTATTTCTGGTAATGACTACATGCACACGATTAGGAAGCAATTTTGGAAAAGTTTCAAATGTTTTGCGCCCCATTATAATATGATGCCCCGTAGTTAATTGCTTAAAACGTTTAAAATCATCGGGCAAATGCCATACCAGATCGTTATCCTTTCCTAGTGCATTATTTTCTCCTGCCGCAGCAATCATTGTAATCGTCTTCTTAGACTCTTTTAATTCTTCTACAATCTCTGATGTTTTTCCTTTAATAAACCCTTCTTTCTTTTTAATCAGTTCATCCTTAGGGTACATTAAGTCAACATCTTTTTGTATTAAAGCAATTTCTTCTTTTTGTTTAGCTATCAATCTTTCCATTTGGCGATCAGTCCATTCTTTACCCATAAATTTACTAAACAGCCATACATTACAGAAATGTAAGGTAAAGAGAAATACCCAGCATAATATAGCTATAACATACCAGTTTACTCCAAAAAACGTAAACTCTTTACCATAACCAAAAACCAAATTAAGAACAGCAAAGAATATTGCTCCTACTATTAATACAACAAAGTGCTGAAACAGTCTTTTTTTTTGAATAACTCTTTTACGAGCGTGCTCATAAAGCTCACGTTGTTGAGGATCAATTTGTGTAATTTCTTTCTTTTTTGAAAACATAATAATGCTAACTTAGTATCGGCAAGTAAAGATATAGATTTTACCAAAAAGCACTAAAATTACTATGAATAATTTAAGAAAAGAATTCCCTGTTTTAACTCAAAACACATATCTTAACACTGCCGCATCAGGATTGCTTTATGATTCTCTTTTAGATTTTAGGCAAGAACATGATTTAGATTTTATTATTGGTGGCAGTATGTTTAGAGAGCATCAAGCTACTTTTTTAAAAAACGTTCGTAAAACCGTCTCTTCTTTTTTTAATTGCCAGGAGAATGGCGTAGTACTTACTCCCAATTTTTCTTTAGGTCTAAATACTATCTTAAATGGTTTTGAGAAGGACAAAAAAATACTTCTATTAGAAGGAGATTATCCGTCTATTAATTTTGCAGTCTCCAATAAGGATTTTGACACCTGTTATGCTACCATAGATGAGGCATTAGAAGACAACATCAAAAGTGTAATCAAAAAGGATAGACCTGATATTTTTATATTTAGCCTAGTACAATATATTAATGGGATTGCCATTGATCTCGATTTTCTTAAAACATTAAAAACAGAACACCCAGATTTATTGATCATTGCAGATGCTACTCAATTTTGTGGTACCAGAGTTTTTGATTTCAAGACTTCCGGAATTGATATCTTGGGGTGTAGTGGTTATAAATGGTTATTGGGCGGTTATGGTAATGGTTTTATGTTGTTTAACGATGGTGTTTTAGACAAGATCACACCTTCTTCTTATACTATTGCTGCATCTAAGAGTAGTTATGATTCTTCGTATACCAGTGTTCAGGCACGATTTGAATGCGGTCATTTGGATACATTTAATTTTGGAAGCCTACAGTACTCTCTTAATTTTTTGACCAAAATTGATCTTTATGCTATAGAAAAACAGATTGATGAATTATGCGCATATGCCTTATCAGAATTTGCCAAACTCCACCTATTAGAAAAAAATGTGATCAACCGACCAAAACATAGTACTATTTTTAATTTAAAAGGTAATGAGAAGCTTCATAACCATTTAAAAAAGCACAATATTATTACTTCTCTTCGGGGTTCTGGATTGCGAGTAAGTTTACATTTTTACAATACTATAGAAGATATAGAAATATTGCTCGATGCACTATATCGTTATCGTTAATATCTTATTGTTAAATATTGATTAAATTACTGAAAATCTGACACTTCCTTCTTTTCATTTTTAATGTTTTATAGTAATTTAGTTTCGATTTTATTAACCAACAATTAATATTTAACAAAATTATGGCGATTACCAAACAATATTTAAAATCTAAACCAATTTGCAAAGTAACTTTTATTGTTCCGGCAAAAGAAGCTATCAACGTGAGTGTAGCAGGAGAATTCAATGGATGGAATACCGAAGCTACAGTCTTAAAAAAGTTGAAAAACGGGACTTTTAAAGGAACCGTAGATCTTCCCAAAGACAATAAATTCGAATTCAAATATGTTGTAGATGGGCAATGGACTAATGAGGCTGAAGCAGATGGATACCAATGGAATGATTTTGCCGCTGCAGATAATAGTTTACTTGTACTATAAAGATTAGCATTATATGGGATAAGTTCCTTTTTCATTAGGAGCTTATCCTAAAAAAATAGTCTTTATTTTTTGATTAGTTATATGTAACTCCATAGTAGTACTTAATACTCGCTCTAGTGGTAATTTACTACTTAAACTAATACCGATTTGAAAACATTAAAAATATCAAAAGAGATTGAACTTTTATTAGGTAGTTTTGGAGCTGTTCAAAGTGCTTTTTTGACCATCTATCTGTTTTTTAGTAAAAAACACAATACTACAAACACACTCCTTTCCGTTTTCTTTTTTTTTATTTCTATTAGAGTTATTAAATCTCTATTATGGGTATATTTAGATATGCTTCCTGATTGGTTTATAAATATTGGTTTTATAGCCCATTATGCTACCGGTCCAACATTATTTTTATATTTCTTATGTGTTGTTAAACAAAAAAAATGGCATATAGCAGATTACCTGCACTTTGTTCCTTCTTTGGTACTACTCCCTTTTATCTTTAGAATAAACGGAGGTAATTTTTGGCATCTGGGTGGATATTCTTTTTTATTATACCATCAATTAATATATACTGTTTTAACCTTTGGTATTCTATTTCTTTTTTTGATTAAAACAGGTAAACACACACCTATTATTAAAAAAGAAAAGAAGTATTGGTTATTTATCCTATTTCTTGGCACCGCAAGTATACAATTTGCTTATTTTTCAAATTACATATTAGGATTATCTCCATATCTATTAGGACCTATTATCTATACTGTTTTTATTTATATAATTGCATTCTATGCTTTTTTAAACCAAAGTATTTTTGAAGAGAAAGAAACAAACTCTAAATATCAAAATATAAATATTACGAATCAGGAGTTTAGACATTATCAAAATGAGATTATTCAAATTATGACATCAGAAAAACCCTTCCTTAACCCTAGTTTTACTTTAGACAAATTGTCAAAACAAATCTCATTACCTACATATTTGACATCTCACATCATTAACAAAGGGTTTAATACTAATTTTTCTGATTTTATTAATTCGTACCGTATTAACGAGGCTGTCTCTAAGCTCACATCCTCTTCCTATAGTCATATTAAAATCTCACAAATAGCATATGATTGTGGTTTTAATACCTTATCATCTTTTAATAACTCGTTCAAAAAAATTAAAGAAACAACACCTTCACAGTATAGAAAAATGAATACTTAAGGCTAATGGATTTATAAATCTATCAGGCTTATTTATAAATCACACATATCATTTCATTTTAATTGATCAATATTGGGTTATACTAATAAAATCGAAAGCGTATACATTGATTTGTATTGGTCTGGCATCTAGGTTGGATACATACAAGTTAAATTAGAACATACAGTTTTTGACAATTTAAAACCGAATCATGAAAGTTTGGTATGATCCAATCAAAAGATTATTTCTAAAATCGAAAGAGAGACTGAATGATGTAAAAAGGCGAAATCTCCTTTTATTATTGCTCATAATAGGGAGCATTTTTATGTCTGGCCGTCAAGGGGATGAGATTGCTCTTTTAAAAATAGAAGTTGAAGAAAATAAAGGATTAGAAAGATCTTTAGAGTATATCATTATTAATTTACCTCGATTAAAACCCAGCCAAAAAGATTATCAGTTATTTGCGTACTCTAGCAATAACAAAGTAAAAACTCCTGTGCAAATAGTAGGATCTAAACTTAGTACTAAGGATAATCATGAAATCCATGGTGTATTGCCGATTTCTATTAGAGGTAATGAAACAAAGGAATATGTTATTAAAGCAGAGCCAAACAAAGGTGTAAAGACAGATACTGACCTTGCCGTTAAAGGTAATCACTTGGATTTGATTGTCGAAAACAAGTATTATGCAGCTTCCCTGAAAGAATATATAGGTCATAAACATCAGAAGTTTGGCTCAGGTCATTTAGGTAGTCTTACTTTAAAAGAATTTGATAATGTGGTATTGGCACGAAAAAACCCCAGTCTAAAAATCCACTGGGCTCCAAATTTTAGTAAAGAAAATTTAGATTACAAAACAATGGCTCACCTCAATTCACCAGACTCAATTTTTGTTTCAACAAAGGGTCCATTTTACTTTAGTTTATTTAGGAG
The DNA here is from genome assembly GCF_002895435.1 of Aquimarina sediminis. Lineage (GTDB taxonomy): Bacteria > Bacteroidota > Bacteroidia > Flavobacteriales > Flavobacteriaceae > Aquimarina > Aquimarina sediminis. The sequence goes on along the minus strand of NZ_POYJ01000015.1, from coordinate 122,517 downwards.
TGGTTATATTAAAGGATATGAAAAAATCTTATTAAAAGGGAAATATAAATTTTATTCTGGTCTTCCCTATTTCACCTTCGAGAGTGAAATAACCTTTACAAAAGATGACTCCCTAAACCTCTTGAGAAATGATGAGATGACCATTGATAGTCTATTCACTCATTTAGCCTTTCTCAAAGCCAGAGGAAACACTATCCATTTGCCTCTTTACGATGAAAACTCAATAGCTTGTTTGGATAAAAATCCTATTTCAGATGATTCTCCATGGTTGTTTTTTTATAATAAGTATAAATCCTTTGCCTTTGGTACAATACGGTTACTGTATGATAACAAGAATATTCATGGTGATTATTCTCCAACCGACAATAGGCACACAAAAATCACTGCCAGTACTAATAATGGGAGGTATTGGAATAGACGACTTATTGATAGCGCAAACACATTCGTACCAAAGGGAAGCAAATACACGGAAAAGAATGCTTATATCATTTTTAAAATTGATAAAAAAGATCCTGAAAAAAGAATAAAATACTTTTATGAACGCCTAAAAAACCCTGTTATAGTGAGGTATATACAATAAGAAAGGTACGATTCTACTCTCTTCTTTGGAAGAAGCTATCATATCACTATCTCTAATTTTAATTTCCAACTTTCTCAATGTTTTAAAATCTACAAGAAAATGAATACAAAAATTTATACCTTATTAGTATTATCTATTATCCTTACGACTTACAGAGGTAAAGCCCAAATACAGCGGACTGATGATGGAACAATTCATGTTCCCTCATTTACTTTACCAGAATCACAATTCTTAAGCGATAAAACCAAGCGAATTCTAAAAGAACACCGTGCATATAAAGTGAAAGCGTCGAATGAAATGCAACGCGCTTGCCCTCCTCCAAAAAAAGGAGTCAGTTTTGAAGAAAGAAAACAATACAGAGAATGTCTAGCCTCTCATTTTTATACAACACCATTATACAAAAAAACGATTGAGAAATATCCTGTTGATATTAAAATCGATACCATAAATGGAGTTTACACTGAAGTATTTACATCTAAAGAAGGCATTACGAAAGAAAACCAAGACAAGGTTTTGATCAATTTACATGCTGGGGCTTTTCAATTTGATTCTCGGACAGCAAGTCGGATAGAGTCTATTCCTATAGCAGCTCTTAGTGGAATAAAAGTGATTAGTATTGACTATAGAATGGGACCCGAGTATCAATTCCCCGCAGCCAGTGAAGATGTTGCATCTGTGTACAAGTCTTTATTAGAAGAGTATAAACCACAAAATATTGGTATTTTCGGAACAGCTGGTGGCGCGCAATTGGTCTCACAGGCATTGGCATGGTTTCAGAAAAAAAACCTTCCAAACCCAGGTGCCATAGGAATGATTGGCATGGCTGCTGCCGAACCAAGACCAAAATCGGATGCAATGCATATCATTTCTGCCATAGAAGGATATGAGGGAATTGCTCCTTTAACTGTTTTTGAACCTTACTATGGATCCGATCCAGATTTTGATGATGCGCTTTTGGTTCCGTTAAGTTCTAAGGAAATACTTTCAAAATTTCCACCATCTTTGCTCATCGTTTCTACTCGTGATTTTCATATGAGTTCTGTTGTTTACACACATACTCAATTGGTGAAACTTGGTGTAGAAGCTGATTTGCATGTATGGGAAGGTTTGGCTCATGTGTTCACAGAAAATGTTGAACTACCAGAATCTAAAGAAGCCTTTGATGTAATCGTTAATTTCTTTAAAAAGCACTTGCTCTAATAATCCATTTAAGAACTACTAATCAACAACTTCGACGCCTTTCCAAAATGCTACATAGCCTTTGATTTGTTTTGCAAGGTCACTAGTATTAGGATAATACCATGCTGCATCTTGATTTTCTTTCCCATCAACCTGAATCGTGTAATAAGATGCTACTCCTTTCCATGGGCAATTGGTATGCGTATCACTTGGTTTAAAGAATTCTTTATTTATAGTTTCAGGAGGAAAATAATGATTGTTTTCGATCACTTTGGTATCATTACTTTCTGCTATCACCTGTCCATTCCAAATTGCTTTCATAATATATAGTTTTGGTTATTTTTCTTTAGTAATCAAATAGTCTTTATAATCATTGTTTTGATCAGAAAAAGATTTCACTATTTTTAGCCCTGCTTCTTTTGCTAGCCATTTTACAATATCATCATCATACTTTTGAGAAATCTCTGTATGAATACTCTCCCAGGCTTCAAAATGTACCTGCAACGACAAACAATCAATATCTACAGTTTGCTTTTCTTTACTTACCAAATAGCTCTTGGCTGTTCCGCTTTCTGGGTCATAAGTCTCCCAATGCATAAACTTGTCGAGATCAAAATTACCATTGAGTTCCTTATTGATTCTTGCCAAAATATTCTTATTAAATGCTGCAGTTACTCCTGTTTTGTCGTTATATGCATCCAAAACTTTCTGAGGATGTTTTTTTTGATCAAATCCTATAAAAAGAAGGTCTCCATCATTCATCGCATTACATAGTTTTTTCAAAAACTGAATAGCTCTAGAATGCAGTAGATTACCAATATTGGACCCCAATACCATAATTACTTTTTTACGATCATTCATATGTTTTAGTCTATCCAAAACTTCGAAGTATTCTCCTATTTGTCCTTGTACCGTAACGTTAGGCATTTCCAAATTAAGATTTCTGACTAACCCATCTATAGCATTTTGACTAATATCAATCGGACTATAGATAAAATCATGATTCTGTCTTACTAATTCTTCTAGAAGCACTTTCGTTTTTTTCCCATCTCCAGCACCCAATTCGATAAGATCAAACCCGCCATTACTTTTATCAAAATTCTGAATAATACTAGATTTATGCGTTTCGAAAATTTCATATTCTGCCCGAGTAAGATAATATTCTGGCAGCTCCATTATTTGCTGAAAAAGCTCATCTCCTATTTCGTCATAAAAAAATTTGGACGATAGATATTTCGGAAATGCAGTTAACCCTTCACTTACTTCTTTTTCAAAAGAAGAAACTAAAACTTTTTGTTCTTTAGAATTCATGTAAAAAAAATGAAATTATATATCCTTCACTAATCGCAATCCTGTAAATTGCCATCTAAGGTGTGGGTGAAAAAAATTACGATATGTTGATCTTGTATGGTTTTGAGGAGTTGCAACTGACCCACCACGCAGCACTTTTTGATTTACCATAAATTTCCCATTATATTCCCCTAATGCTCCAGGAGCCTTTTTATAATTTGGATAAGGCAAATAGGCACTTTCTGTCCATTCCCATCGCATTCCCCACTCAAAAAATGATTGGGCTGCTTCCCATTCGAACTCTGAGGGCAAACGCTCTCCTTTCCATTGCGCAAAAGCAAATGCCTCATAATAAGAAATATGAGTAACTGGTATTATATCACTTACTACTTTTAATCCTTGTAATGTATATTGATGGTACTGTCCTTCAATTTTATGCCAATACAGAGGTGCTTCAATATTGTTATTTTGTATCCAATCCCATGCTTCTGCATGCCAAAGAAGAGTGTTTTTGTATCCATTATCTTCGATAAATTCCAGATACTCTTTGTTCGTTACTAACGCATTTGAGATAGCATATTCCTGAAGAAACACCTTATGCTTACCACACTCATTATCATAACAAAAATCGTTTCCTTCATATCCAATTTCATAGATTCCTTCTGGTATATTACTATAACCAAAATCTTGATCAGAAACGGGATTTTCTGTAAATGTATCATTATACTTAGGAAGTAAAGGGTTATTACCTAATATAAATTTTATATCCGTAAGTAATAATTCTTGGTGTTGCTTTTCATGATGAATCCCGATTTCTATAAGTTCTCCTACCTTTGGATCTTCATTATCTTCTAAAAAAGCTTGTATATGTGAAGTGACATAATCTCTATATTCGTAGACTTCTCTAACCGTTGGTCTAGAAAGATTTCCTCTATTAGTACGTATTACCCTTTTACCTACACTTTCATAATAGCTATTAAACACAAATGCAAATTCTGGATGAAAACGCCTATAGCCATTTACATACTTGGATAAAATAAATTCTTCAAAAAACCAGGTGGTATGCCCTAAGTGCCATTTTGGAGGAGAAACATCAACAATTGGTTGAACAACATAATCCTCTATTTGAAGGGGGGCACAAATTTCTTCGGTATTGGAACGAGTTTCTAAAAAAGTAGCTAGTAAATTATCTGTAATGATCATAAAAAGAGCGTATACGACTTAGGTATACACTCAAATTTACTGATTTTTATTATTTATTATTCTTTAACAAGGTTAATCCAATGTTAAAATTAACAAATACAATAAATTATTGTGGCTTTATAAAAGTGATAGGAACTGTATAAGCGACAGCAATAGGTTTGTCTCCCCATTTACCAGGTTTCATCTTAGGAATTGCTCTAATAATTCTTATTGCTTCTCTTTGCAGATATCTATGTCCTCCTTCTACTTCTAGTACTTCGACCTTACCTTTTTTGTTTATAATAAACTCTACGGTCACTGTACCGCTCAAACCTTCACTTACTGCGATATCTGGGTATTGAAAATTTCCTATAATATGATCTCTTAATTTTTGATCAAAGCATTGGGTAGGTGTTTGTCTGGATCTGTCACATTTTGGCCACAAAGGCGTAATACCTTTTTCATTGGCATTTTCCTGCGACAAAATTATCGCATCCTGAGAAAAGGAAAATCCCGAAATCAAAACTGTAAGTATAAGTAATGTTTTTTTCATAATAGTTCATTTAAATTAGGGCTTAAACTGCAACTGCTCCCTTTATGTGAGAGTCTGGGTTATAGTCTACTAGCTTAAAGTCATCAAAAACGAAGCCAAAAATATCTTTCACCTCCGGATTAAGGATCATCTTAGGTAATTTTTTCGGTGTTCTAGACAACTGTAGCTTTACTTGTTCTTCATGATTATTATAGATATGTGCATCCCCAAAAGTATGTATAAACTCTCCAGCTTCATAACCACAGACCTGTGCCATCATCATAGTAAACAACGCATAAGAAGCTATGTTAAAAGGTACTCCCAAAAAAACATCTGCACTACGTTGATATAATTGGCAGGATAATTTACCATCTGCTACATAAAATTGAAAAAAAGCATGGCAAGGAGGTAACGCTGCCTTACCATTAGCCACATTTTCTGAAAAAGATTTTGATGTATCTGGCAACACACTTGGGTTCCATGCCGAAACCAACATACGTCTACTATCAGGATTTTTTTTAAGAGTATCTACTATCTCTTTAATCTGATCAATTTCATTACCATCCCAATTACGCCACTGGTGGCCATAAACCGGTCCCAAATCTCCATTATCATCAGCCCACTCATTCCAAATACGAACACCATTCTCTTGTAGATACCCTATATTAGTATCTCCTTTTAAGAACCATAATAATTCGTGAACTATAGATTTAAGATGTAGTTTTTTGGTTGTAACCATAGGGAATCCTTCACTAAGATCAAAGCGCATTTGGTATCCAAAAACACTTCTTGTACCCGTACCAGTTCGATCTTCTTTTGCGTTTCCATTCTCAATTACATGACGTACAAGATCAAGATATTGCCTCATATTCTCTCTGACAGTTTATATTTAATCGTTAAAAGTTGTAAATGCTTCCAAATATACAAAAAATAGCATATAAGACCCTTTATAATTTACTGACTAAAGGATAGTTGTCCAATAGTTTTTAACAGTGTCAAAAACTTAAAAGCTACCCTATTATCATTCCTGCTATTGTAGCCGACAACAACGAAGCGATAGTCCCTCCTATCAGTGCTTTCATTCCAAATTCAGACAGGGTTTTTCGTTGACCAGGTGCTAGTGAACCAATACCACCGATCTGAATACCTATAGAAGCAAAATTAGCAAAACCACATAACATGTATGTAGCCATGATCACCGATTTACTATAAGTGAAATGTATTGCATTTGCAGGGTTCTTTAAATCAGCCAATTGAATGTACCCTACGAATTCACTTGCTGCAAGTTTTATTCCTAACAATTGTCCCATCAACATCATATCTTCTTTGGCAACCCCAATTAGCCACATTAAAGGTGCAAATACGGTTCCAAGAATAGCTTCTAATGAAAATTTATTATACGGTGTATGACTAGCCAAAAACTGATCAAGCCCTGTTACCCCACCAAATATCCCTAGACAATAATTTATCATAGCAATAAATGCAATAAACACCAAAAGCATCGCGCCCACGTTTGCAGCTAGCTTAAGCCCTTCTGTAGTACCATTTGCAATTGCATCAAGTATATTTGATCCTATTTTATCTGTAGACACTTTTACATCTACATCAATTGGCTCCTGTTGTGGATATAGCAGTTTCGAGATCACAATAGCCCCTGGTGCTGCCATTACAGAAGCAGCCAATAAATGCTTAGCAAACTCTAGTCTTAATTGAGAATCTTCACCTCCTAAAAAACCAATATATGCTGCCAAAACTCCACCGGCAACTGTGGCCATCCCTCCAATCATTACTAATAAAATCTCAGAACGCGTCATACGCTCTAAGTAAGCCTTGATCATTAAAGGGGCTTCGGTCTGCCCTAAAAAGATATTTCCTGCTACACTTAAACTCTCTGCTCCAGAAATTCCTAATAACTTGGTTAAAACCCAAGCCATCCCTTTTACAACAATCTGGATTACACCAAGGTAAAAAAGTACAGATGTAAGCGCAGAAAAGAATATTATAGTAGGCAAAACCTGAAATAAAAATATAAAACCAAAACTCTCTACATTCATCATATCACCCAATAGAAATTCACTTCCAGCTCTAGTAAAATCAAGTATTAAAACAAATATTTTCCCTACAAATTCAAAAGTTTTCTGTACAAAACTCACTTTTAACACACCAAACGCCAATAATAATTGTGCCCCTAGACCTACACCTATAGTCCTCCAGTTTATAGCTTTTTTATTAGTACTGAGCAAATAGGCTATAACCAACAACACTATCATTCCTAAAACTCCTCTCCACAAGCTATTGAACGACAGTCCTTGATTTGGCACAAGCTGATTTATCTTGGATCCTGAAACAACTTCAATTGTTTCTTTTTCTACACTAAGCGAGTACGAAATTCCCTTTTTCGAAAGCACTAAAGTTGAATCTGTTAGGCTAGCAACCTTATATCGTATTAAGGAATCTTGAGCGGTTTCAGGAAATAATAAAAGAATACTGTTTTGCTGTAAATAATCTCCTTCAAGTTTCTCTGAACCCTTGTTAAAAGAATATTCAAAATGTCCTTTATAGAATTGAAGGTAATCTCCTTTTGTTGTATTAAAAACACTTTTTGAAGTTCCATCAACTTTATCCAAAACCCATTTTTTCTCTATTGATTGTGCTGATAATAAAGCAAAAGCGAATAGAGAAAGTAGAAAAGTAAATATTCTTTTCTTCATAAAAATTGAAATCATTTAAAAAAGATTAGATTTTTAACCCCAACAATTGTAAGCTAGCTTCTTTTAGAAATTTCATCTCGAACCCTCGCTGCCAATTCATAATCCTCATTAGCAACAGCTTGATTCAGCATTTGATTTAATTCTTCGAGAGACAAGTCTTTATAGCTGGTTTCTTTCCCTACCATTTCTACATCATCAGAAACTAATTCATCTACCAAAAGGCTTTCTGTATCAGTGGCATCATCTTTTTTAGGGTTTACTTTAAGATATATCCCAGCTTGATCCAAAATATTTTTATAGGTAAAAATAGGGGCTTGAAAACGTAATGCTAATGCTATAGCATCACTTGTTCTGGCATCTATAATCTCTTCAATCTTATCGCGTTCACAGATAACACTAGAATAGAAAACACCATCCACCAGTTTATGGATAATCACTTGTTTTACTACAATATCAAACCGATCTGCAAAATTTTTAAAAAGATCATGTGTAAGCGGTCTGGGAGGTTTAATTTCCTTCTCTAAAGCAATCGCAATAGATTGTGCTTCAAAAGCACCAATAACAATTGGCAGCTTTCTTTCTCCATCAACCTCACTTAAAATTAGCGCATATGCACCATTTTGGGTCTGACTGTATGATATTCCTTTTATGTTCAGTCGAACTAAACTCATATTGCTCTCAATAAAAAAAGGCTGTTTGAACAATGTGGACTTTTACATAAGTTCAAACAGCCCTAATTGGGCACAATTTATGAAAATTATGCGTTATTCGACTTAAATTCTTTTAATTTTTCTATAAGTTTTGGCACTACTTCGAAAGCATCCCCAACTATTCCGTAGTCTGCGGCTTTAAAGAATGGTGCCTCGGCATCATTATTAATTACCACTTTTACTTTACTTGCATTAATTCCTGCAAGATGTTGTATAGCTCCTGAAACTCCAATTGCAATATACAAATTAGAAGCTACTGGTTTTCCAGTTTGTCCAACATGCTCAGCATGTGGTCTCCATCCCATATCACTTACTGGTTTGGAGCAAGCTGTAGCAGCACCAAGAACATCTGCAAGCTCCTCTATCATTCCCCAGTTCTCGGGTCCTTTTAAACCTCGACCACCAGATACAACAATTTCTGCATCAGCGATAGATACTTTATCAGTAGCTCTATCTATAGATGTTACATTCACTCCAAAATCTTCATCAGACAAAATAGGTTCAAACGCTTCTGCCGTGGCTGCAGCGCTATTTTCTTTAAGCCCAAAAGCATTGTTTGACAACCCTATTATTTTTACATCTGTAGATATTTCTGTAATATTAAAAGCTTTATTCGTAAATGCTGTTCGCTTTACTTTAAAAGGAGAAGCACTCTCCGGCAGTGTTACTACATTGGAAGCATAACCAGCATTGAGATTCACTGCTAACAAGGGAGCTAAAAACTTACTATCTGCACTAGAACTTAACACAACTACTTTTGCTGCTTCTTTTTCAGCTGCTTGTTTTATTGCATCTGCGTAGGCTTTTGCATTAAAAGTAGATAATTTGTCATTATTTACTTCCAAAACTTTATCTGCACCATACGCTCCTAATTCACTGCTATCTCCGCCATTAATACTAACAGCTGTTACTGTTGTACTCAACATAGCAGCCACCTCTTTGGCATAAGACACAACTTCAAAAGCGGCTTTTTTAAACTTCCCACCTTCGCTCTCTGTATATACTAAAATCGACATATATTATATATTTTTTTGTGCTGATCAAATTTTCAGCTTTGTTTATATTTTATTACTAACCTGATTAAATAACTTTAGCCTCATTATGTAATAATTCAACTAACTGACCTATATTTTCAGGATCTACCAATGTAACATCTCCTTTTGGTTCAGGTTTTTGAAACTGAACTGCTTTTGTTTCCTGATCAGCCTCAACTGGTTCTACAACGGTAAGTGGTTTTTTACGAGCCATCATTATCCCTCGCATATTAGGTATACGCAAATCGCTTTCCTCAACCAATCCTTTTTGCCCTCCGATAACCAAAGGTAATTTAGTCGTAGATGTTTCTTTCCCTCCATCAATCTCACGAATAACAGTTGCTGTATCTCCTTCTACCTCTACCCCAATACAGGTATTGACAAAATTAGCACCTGTGAGAGCAGCAATCATACCAGGAACCATACCGCCATTATAATCAATAGATTCTCTACCTGCTATAATAAGATCGTATCCTCCATCTTGAATAACCTTTGTTAACTGGCGGGCTACATAAAAACCATCAGTAGCTTCTGCATTTACTCTTATAGCGTTATCCGCTCCTATTGCCAAGGCTTTACGCAAAGTAGGCTCAGTCTCAGAACCTCCAACATTCACTACATCTACCGAAGCACCTTGTTTTTCTTTAAACCACATGGCACGGGTTAGTCCAAATTCATCATTAGGATTAATTACAAACTGCACTCCATTAGTGTCGAATTTAGTATCACCATCCGTAAAATTAATTTTGGAAGTTGTGTCTGGCACATGGCTAATACAAACTAATATCTTCATTTTATATATGTGTTTTTTGAGAATTTAATAATATAGGCGAATGTACAAATAAAAAGTCTTATTTACTATGCGTGCATAGTAAATTTTTCAATATTCCATCACCTCCAAAGGGTTTTAATTGCTATTTTTGCCTTCATTATTGCGTAAAATAACTTTTACCGATAAAACTAATACAATAAAAATAAATATCTAAGTTTAATAGCTGGTAATAATTATTTTTATTTCAAAGATTCTTTTTGACCACTAAAATATTAAAAATAAACAGATGAAAACCATACAGTTCAGAGAAGCAATATGCGAAGCAATGAGTGAAGAAATGCGCCGAGATGAATCCATATACCTAATGGGAGAAGAGGTTGCAGAATACAATGGAGCATATAAAGCGAGTAAAGGAATGCTAGATGAATTTGGTCCTGATCGTGTTCTTGACACTCCTATCTCTGAATTAGGTTTTGCGGGTATCGGCGTAGGAAGCGCTATGAATGGTAACCGTCCTATTATAGAATTTATGACCTTTAATTTCTCTTTAGTCGGCATTGACCAGATCATTAATAATGCTGCAAAAATGAGACAAATGAGTGGAGGTCAATTTAATATCCCTATTGTTTTTAGAGGACCTACAGCTTCTGCTGGTCAACTTGGAGCCACGCACTCTCAGGCTTTCGAAAATTGGTTTGCAAATACTCCTGGGCTAAAAGTAGTTGTCCCTTCTAATCCGAAAGACGCAAAAGGATTATTAAAATCTGCTATTCGCGATAACGATCCTGTCATTTTTATGGAAAGCGAGCAAATGTATGGTGATAAGGGAGAAGTTCCTGAAGGAGAATTCACTATCCCTCTTGGTGTAGCAGAAATCAAAAGAGAAGGTAGTGATGTTACTATAGTTTCTTTTGGAAAAATAATTAAAGAAGCACACAAAGCAGCAGATGAATTATCTAAAGAGAACATTTCTTGCGAGATTATAGATTTAAGAACAGTTCGCCCTCTAGATTTAGAATCTATCTTTACTTCTGTTAAAAAAACAAATCGACTAGTTATTCTTGAAGAAGCTTGGCCATTGGCAAACATTGCTTCTGAGATAACCTATCAAGTTCAATCGAATATCTTTGATCACCTAGATGCACCTATCATAAAAATCAATACAGCAGACACTCCAACTCCTTATTCTCCAGGATTGTTAGCAGAATGGCTTCCTAACAGTGAAGATGTTGTTAAAGCTGTCAAAAAAGTAATGTACAAATAAAATGAACTTCTTTATTTTGCGTTTCATCAATTTTATAATCGCTACCATGAACAAAAGTGGTCTAAAATTTGATGTGATCCACTAATTATCACAAGTATTAAAATAATAACTTTAGATGAAACATTTTCTCTCGGGAGTACTTCTTACTGTATTTGGTTGTACACTTCTTTATTCACAAACCAAAGTTGGAGGGCAGGTTTTTGATAGTAACAAACAACCAATTCCGTTTGCTAATATTGTATTTTCAAATTCTACAATAGGTACTATTACAGATGAAAATGGTAGATTCTACATGGAATCTGAAGATAATTACTCCAACATCAGAGTTTCGTTTATTGGTTTTCAAACTAAAACTATAAAACTAACCAAACGAGTTACCTACAAAATAGAAATCCTCCTCGAAGAAGAAGCTGCCTCCTTAGATGAAGTTGTTATCTATAAAGGAAAAACCTCAAAAAAAAATAACCCTGCAATTGATATCCTAAGAAAAATCTGGGAAAACAGAAGAGAAAATGGGGTGAAAAAATTCAAACAATATACCTATGATAAATATGAAAAGCTTGAATTTGACTTAAACACCATAGATAGTGCTTTGGTTAATAGTAGAATTTTTAATGGTATGGAGTTCATTTTTGATGATGTAGACACTTCCCGAATAACAGGAAAAACATATCTTCCTATTTTTCTTAACGAGGCTTTTTCAAAAGTATATGGAGATAACTTAATAAACGAGGAGAAAGAAGTTTTAACAGGAAATAAGAATGCAGGATTTAGTGATAACCAAACACTGATTGCCTTTGTAAAAGACCTATACTCAGATTACGATGTATACGAGAATTACCTGAAGTTTTTTGACAAAAGCTTTACCAGTCCACTATCCAGAACAGGAATAGGCGTTTACAACTATGTACTTACAGATAGCGCTTATATTGGCAATAAATGGTGCTACAACATCATTTACTATCCCAGAAGAAAGAATGAACTTACGTTTAAAGGAGATTTTTGGGTTAACGATACCACTTGGGCCATAAAAGAAATTAATCTAGAAGTTACAAAGAGCGCAAATATCAACTGGGTAAAAGACTTATATATAGAACAGGAGTTTGATGTACTAAATGATTCTATTTTTCTGATAACAAAAGATTATTTTCAATCTGATTTCGCTTTCAGCAAAAAAGAAAAGTCTCGCGGTGTATATGGCAAAAGAACAACTCTCTATGACCACTATAAATTTGATGTAAAAAAGGATAAAAAATTCTACCAAAGCCAGGTAGACCCTTATGATCAAGACATTTATAATCGAGAAGATTCTTTCTGGGAAAATGCCAGAATGGAAGAACTTAACAAAGATGAAGAAAAAGTATACAAACTACTTGACACATTAAAAACCGTAAAAGCATTTAAACGGCTTTATAACATTGGTACCATATTAGCATCGGGGTATATAGAATTTAATGGTTTTGATTTTGGACCTCTTTTTAATACTGTTGGGTTTAATGATATCGAAGGCTTTAGATTAAGAGCTGGGGGTAGAACTTACTTTACTTCTAATGACAGATGGCGCATAGAGGGTTACGGAGCCTATGGATTTAAGGACAACAAATTTAAATATGGTCTTTCAGGAAAATATTTAGTTGACCGCAAATCTCGCCTTATTGTTTCTGCTGGTAATCGAAGAGATGTAGAACAGCTAGGAGCCAGTTTAACCAACACTAATAATGTTGAAGGGAGAAGTTTAGCTTCTTCTTCTGTAGTTGCAACAGGAGATAATGATAGGCTTACATCTATTAATCTATCTGCATTTTCTATGCAAATAGAACCTAGAAAGAATCTTACCGTAGGTATTACCGGTTCATATAGAACCCTAAAACCTGCCGATTCTTCTCTGTTTAGTTTGGATTTCTATGACCCAGAAACCAATGAGCTTAGAACTCAAATCAAACAGACAGAAATAGCAACTCAAATAGCTTATTCTCCAGGCAAAAAAACTACAGGATATGGTGTAGATAGAATTGTGGTAAATGATGGAGATTTTTCGACTCTATTTCTAAATTATAGTGTAGGAATCAAGGATGTAATAGAAAGTGACTTTGAATATCAAAAAATTCAGTTTTTCTATAAACAACCGTGGAATATTGGAGGATTTGGTGTCTTAAATAGCTCGTTAGAAGTAGGTAAAACTTTTGGAGATGTTCCTCTTGGTCTATTAAGTGTTATACCAGGAAACCAAACATATCTTTCTATATATAACACTTTTCCTCTACTAAATTATTATGAGTTTGTAACTGACACGTACACTTCTCTACACTTGGAGCATAATTTTAATGGTAGAATATTCTCCAGAATACCTCTCTTAAGAAAACTTAACCTTAGAGAGTTAGTAGGCATACGTGGTGTCTGGGGCGAGTTATCCGACAAAAACATTGCTCTCGATGCTTCAGGTTTCTTGCAAACAGTCGGAGCTCCTAATGATGAAGCCTATTGGGAATATAGCTTTGGTGTCGGAAATATTTTTAAAGTTTTTAGAATAGACTTCCACTTTAGAGGTAATTATTTTGACATTCCAGATGCTCGTAAGTTTGGAGTTACAGGATCTTTCGGGTTCTATTTCTAAAACTTTTTTTATTAGATCAGCTTTTATAAGGCAAAATCAAATCATCATATTTTACCATAAATTTTTCACAAAAATGCTTTTGTCTAGCTGAGTATTAAGATATGTTTAAAAATATAATAATTTATCTATATAAATTTTAACTCCCCCCTTGTAATACTTATCTTTGCCGCCCATTAAAAAGAGAATATAATTATGAGCGCAGCTACTTGCGAAAGCTTTGATGTACTTATTGAGATTCCGAAGGGAAGTAGAAATAAATACGAATACGATTTTGACATAAAAAAAATACGATATGATCGTATGATTTTTTCATCTATGATGTACCCTGCAGATTATGGGTTCATCCCAGAAACTCTTGCCTTAGATGGTGATCCATTAGACGTTTTAGTTCTTGTTACAGAGCCTACATTTCCAGGTTGCGTAATAGAGGTAAAGCCAATTGGTGTTTTTCATATGACAGATGAAAAAGGACCTGATGAAAAAATCATCTGTGTGCCTGTTTCTGATCCAATAGCAAGTCGTCTTGCAGATCTTAAAGAATTAAATCCGCACCTTATAAAAGAGATAGAACACTTCTTTCAAGTATACAAAGACCTTGAAGAGAAAAAAGTTGATGTAGGTGGATGGGGTAATATTGATGAAGCCAAAGATATAATTAAGGCATGTGTTAAACGTTTTGAAGAATTAGAGCAAAAACCAGAAGGGTTATTTAGCATATCCTAATATCAAAAAGTAAATTATATAACTTATAAAACAAAAGAGACCGCTTTTTCAAGTGGTCTCTTTGTTTTTCTTGTAATCTTGATTTCCCGATTAAGACACTTCTTTCCTTGAAAAAACACCAATCGTAAAAATCAAAAAGAAGCTGCCAAAAAACAACTTCTTTAAATACTATTAATATTATTGGTTTCCGCCTCCACTAACATTTTCGAGCACAGTTACATCTACTGTTCCCGAAATAGTCATATCATTTCCTGTAGAATTATAACCTCCTGCTACGATCATCGTAAAAGAGTACTTTAAGCTATGTGTAGTTTCGTCAAAACTATAATCACTTATACTAAAATCAGATACACTTGAATCGTCATCATCAAATCTATCATCCAGAACTAGATACTTCAAATCATCAGAAACAATAGCATACTCATCAAAATCTATATTAAGATCATAAAGCTTTGCAACTACACCTCCTGTATGATACGCAAAATTTAATCCTATAGAATTATTATCACTATCCTCTGGAGTATTCGCAAATCTTCTAACTACAAAATTCAAATTTGTAGGGTTTCTTATCAAATCGTTTTGATAATTTTCGGTAGGAGCAAATTTCAACTCTTGTGTATCCGTAAAAGCAACATTATCCGGTCTTGTTCCGGTTACTGTAATTGTTATCGCTCCATACTCAGTTAACTCATCAAAACCAACTCCATTTGTTCCGTCAACACCATTAGTCCCATCAGCTCCATCTATACCATCAGCTCCATCTGTACCATCTACACCATTAATTCCATCCTCTCCATTAATTCCATTTATTCCATCCTCTGCTTCACAACTCACTAGAAACATTCCAAAACAACCAATCAAAATAACTTTACTTACAATTTTTAAATAATTTTTTGTCATAACTTTAATATAAATTTAGGTTTACAATATTGACACCGTATGGCGACTCATAATGATTTAATTATGACAGCAAGAGTACTATCATGTAGCCTAAAAAATATAGTTGAGCTTCTGAAATACACGTTTGAACTTTTGAAAAGACGAAACAGGGATAAAACGAGTTTTGTCAACCTTGTTAACTATGCTTCAGAACATGTTTGAAAAGTGCAGAGAATCTAATTCTTTTCCTTAAAAGCACTCTATAAATAAAACATTGTCTTATTCTATTTTATATCGCACCTTTCAGGAAAATCTCTTTCATATGCTTTTATTCGAACTCCATCAAGATGGTTAATTGTTTTATAATTTCTTTTATGTTTATATTGAATGACCATGGGATAATCTACTTTATGATTTACATTTTTCAAATTTTCATTGGCGTATTCAAAGGCATTAAAAACCCAATAACTATGTCCATTAATATACTCAAGGTTCATGGTTAGAATCTCATAATTACCATCTTTATCTATATCTCTTTCTTCTCTATGCTCTTCAAACACCATATCATCAAACGATACTTTTTTAAATAATGCACCATCATTTTGAAATAGATACATAACCTTTACCAGCATACTCATGACTCCATTTCCAGTACCTTGCTGTACCATTTTAACATCTTTCTTTCCATCTCCATTAATGTCTGACACCCACACCAAGGTTCCTGCCATTGTAAGGGGCGAAAACCCTTTGGGTTCTCTAATTTTTTGAATTTGCTCCTTATTACGAAAAACACGAATCACCCCAAAATCAATATCTTTTACAAACCAGGTTAACTGAATAGTCAACCTATCTTTATTATCAAAAAAGTCGTCAATAGAAATGGTACAATCATATCTTCCACTGGTATCAATTCTATCATATTCAACCCAATTATTATACTCTTGATATTCTGGTGCTGAATACTTTTCGAAAGTATATTGCGCATTAACAAAACTTGTCAAAAAAAAGACGCAAAATACCATCAAAAAAAAGCGATTATTATAAAAAAAAGTTGTATTCATTTTTATTTTGTTTTTTAGATACTAGCAAAATTAGAAGATCATTTTAACAGTTTACCCCCTATAAACAGTGTGTTTTTTAAAATCTTTTTCACCAATAATTAACCGTAATCATTTGCTACTCAACTATCTTTTTCTATTTAGGGTATTTTCACTACTTTTAGCGACTAATTAACTTAAAATCTATTTAATGGAATCATATATGATTTATATGCCAATTGTGTTGGCATTACTGGGGCTAGTTTATATGCTTATCAAAAAATCTTGGGTAATGAAACAAGATGCTGGTGATGGTAAAATGAAAGAAATTTCGGACCATATTTATGAAGGTGCCTTAGCTTTCCTAAATGCAGAATATAAACTACTCGCAATATTTGTAGTAATAGTAAGCGTTTTATTATTTATAGTTTCTATAGTTGTAGATACAACTCACTGGCTAATTGTAATTGCTTTTATTTTTGGAGCTGTTTTTTCTGCTTTTGCCGGGAATATCGGGATGAAAATCGCTACCAAAACAAATGTTCGAACAACCCAAGCAGCTCGTAACAGTTTACCAAATGCACTTAAAATTTCTTTTGGCGGAGGTACGGTTATGGGATTAGGTGTTGCAGGACTAGCTGTATTAGGACTGACAGCTTTCTTTATTATATTTTACCATGTTTTTATGGGTGGAGAATGGACTTCTGTTGGTAGCATGACTATAGTCTTAGAAACCTTAGCAGGGTTCTCTTTAGGAGCAGAATCTATTGCATTATTTGCTCGTGTTGGGGGAGGTATCTATACCAAAGCTGCCGATGTTGGAGCTGACCTTGTTGGTAAAGTAGAAGCAGGTATCCCCGAAGATGACCCACGTAATCCTGCTACAATTGCAGATAACGTTGGTGATAATGTTGGTGATGTTGCCGGTATGGGAGCTGATTTATTTGGATCATATGTAGCAACTGTTCTCGCCGCAATGGTATTAGGTAACTATGTGATCAAAGATATGGGAGGAGCTATTACTGATGCCTTTGGAGGTATTGGACCAATATTATTACCTATGGCAATTGCTGGTGCTGGTATCATTATCTCTGTCATTGGTACAATGCTTGTCAAAATCAAAAGTAATGATGCTAAAGAGGCTCAAGTAATGGGAGCCTTAAACGTAGGTAACTGGACATCTATTATATTAGTAGCGGTAGCTTGTTTTGCATTATGTAAGTGGATGCTTCCGGAGACTATGACCATGGAGTTCTTTGGAGAAGGCGCCGTACAGGTTTCTGCGATGAGAGTGTTTTATGCTACGCTTGTTGGTCTTGTAGTAGGAGCAGTAATCTCTTCTGTAACAGAATACTACACTGGATTAGGTAAATCACCAATTCTTAAAATTGTACAACAATCAAGTACAGGTGCAGGAACCAATATTATCGCTGGTCTAGCAACAGGAATGATTTCTACATTCCCTTCTGTAATATTATTTGCAGGAGCAATCTGGGCATCTTATGCTTTTGCAGGATTTTATGGGGTAGCCTTATCGGCCTCTGCAATGATGGCAACTACAGCGATGCAATTAGCAATTGATGCTTTTGGTCCAATATCGGATAATGCTGGTGGAATTGCAGAAATGAGTGAACAAGAACCAATCGTTAGAGAGCGTACAGATATATTGGATTCTGTTGGAAATACAACAGCCGCAACAGGAAAAGGATTCGCAATTGCTTCTGCTGCTTTAACATCTTTGGCTTTATTTGCCGCATATGTTACTTTCACGGGGATTGATGGAATTAATATTTTCAAAGCCCCAGTATTAGCAATGTTATTCGTTGGAGGCATGATACCAGTAGTATTCTCTGCTTTGGCAATGAATGCTGTTGGAAAAGCAGCTATGGAAATGGTACAAGAAGTACGACGTCAGTTTAGAGAAATTGCCGGTATTATGGAAGGTACAGGAAAACCAGAATATGACAAATGTGTTGCTATTTCAACTAAAGCATCGCTAAGAGAAATGATGTTACCTGGCTTATTAACTATTGGATTTCCTATCGTAATTGCTTTTATCCCAATGATTTTTGGAATGGACAACAAAGCCATTGCAGAAATGCTAGGAGGATATATGGCTGGTGTTACCGTAAGTGGTGTACTATGGGCTATTTTTCAAAACAATGCCGGAGGTGCATGGGATAATGCAAAAAAATCATTTGAAGCAGGTGTAGAAATCAATGGCGAAATGACCTATAAAGGTTCTGATGCTCATAAAGCTGCAGTAACAGGTGATACTGTTGGAGATCCATTTAAAGACACCTCAGGTCCTTCAATGAATATTTTAATTAAATTAACATGCCTTATCGGTCTTGTTATTGCCCCTATCTTAGGTGGGCATCACGAAGAAACAGCTGTTGCGTCTAATGCCATCGAAGTAGTTGAATCTATAAATCCTGCTTCTAAAAAAAACATCGAAATTAGTATGAAAATGGATAAAGAACTAGCATTAGCTACTATTACCATCGAAACTTTAGAGAACGGAAAAATTAAAAGTGAAACACAAGAATTAAAAGGAACAGAAGCTGAAGTAAAAGCCGAAATCGAAGCAATTAAAACCTCTCTAAACTAAAAATAAAAAATTATTTATAGACAACCTCGCTCTTTGAGCGAGGTTGTTTATTTTTATAATGTATGTAGCAAAATATCAAAGTTGTCTCCTTTTAAGCCTAATAATAAAGGCTATTTTAAAAAATAGCCAAAAATGTTATAAGTTAGTATCGTATTAATCCTTATTAAAATTAAAAAAACTAAACTAATACGACTAACAAATAAATTACACCAAAACAAGTATATGCAAATTGTAAAATTTTATATTTTCTATGTTTAAGAAAAAAGCTTTACGTATCAATACATATCTTGGTTATGGCACAAATTCTCTTTTTCGTGCTACTGGGAGAGCGCTTGAAGATGAAAATATCGATTTTAGTACCAATCAGCATATTTTTAAAACTTTACGAAACATATACAGGCAATTTGAAAGTGATGAAATCAGGAATACTCCTATAGAGTTAAGATTACCTGATAAAAAAATCATAGAAGCGGTTACAGATCATGAAGGATATTACCATCTCGAACTTGACCTCAACACTCTTTCTCAATATACCGATAACAAAGGTTGGATCACCTATTCTGTATCCTATAAAAAAGAAGAAACACATAAAAAAATAAGTTTAGACAATACTTTTAGTAGTCAAATGCTCATTCCTTCAGATCAAGCTGAATTTGGAATCATTAGCGATATAGATGATACAATCTTACATACAGGTGTCGCTTCTTTATTTAAATGGAGAGTTATTGCAAATACTTTTTTCAAAAATTTTGATAAAAGAACAGCTATAGAAGGTACAGTAAAGTTTTATAAAAAACTACATCTGGGCACAAAGGAGGCTCCTGTAAATCCGTTTTTTTATGTAAGTAATAGTCCTTGGAATTTATACGATTATCTTAGTGCATTCTTTAAAAAAAATAACTTCCCTAAAGGTCCAATTTTACTTAGAGACCTTAGAACTCCCTTTGACAAAACACCAAAACCAAAAGCACCTCATAAACAATCCGAAATTCTAAATCTTTTAAAAATGTATCCAAATCTAAAGTTTATTCTTATTGGAGATAGTGGAGAAAAAGATGCAGATATTTATACCAAAATCGCTGAAGAATACCCTGGTCGTATTTTGGCAATTTATTTAAGGAATGTAAAACATCGCCGAAAAGAAAAGCGAATCAAAAAAATCATAGACTCTTTTGACGCCTCCCCCATCTTGCTTGTTCACACCTCTGAAGAAGCCATAGAACATGCAAAAAAAACGGGTTTGATACGTTAACTTTTTAAATTTCGTACCTCAGAAGTTAAAACCATCATGGCTTCCTGCAATTGCTTCATGCTGGTCATATCAGAATTAGCGTCAATATTAAAAGTTAATTTGCTATTCACCTCCCACAATTCTACAATTTGATGCGTATTAATGGTATACGGTAAATATTCAGAATTTAAAGAAATTAATGTAATCACAGATACATCTTCATTTTTTCTTATCTTCTTTACCACAACACTATCATCCAAGACAATTACGCAAATGGTATTATTACTTACTTCAGATAGGTTATTTACAGCTTTTCCAATCACCCATTCTTTAGGTTCGAGCAAAGGCAGCATACTATCCCCTTCTACCTGAAAACCACGATATGTAGCATTTCTGTACTCTGGTAAAGGAATATCAAACGCAGGTAATTGTTGATACCAATCTAAATCCTGCACATTATGTGGATACCCAGCTGCAGCCTTTACATTTACCAATACAATATTCTCATTATTTTGAGAATCTATGGTAACTACTTTTGGCGATACATCACCAAGGTGCAATTGTATTTTTTTCTGGGCACTTTCTCCAAATAACCACAATGGATTAATACTAAACTCTTGTAGTAATCTGGCTACGACTTTTCCCGAAATCTTCGTTTTACCACGCTCGATATCAGCTGTAGAATTTTTAATCTGTAAAACCTTGGCAAAATCAGATTGGGTATAATGGTTCTCTTCGCGAATTTGTTTAAAACGCTTTATGGTTTGGTTGGTTGAACTATCCATAAAATCAAAATTTTAATATTATTATCATACGCAAGCACTATCATAAATTAGGATAATCAGTAACAAAGATACAAGATTTTGGAATATTTCCAATTTTAACATATTTTTATTTTAATATTTATGGAAATTTTCCATAAATTTGGAAAAATTACAACCAAAAGGATCTTATTATGTCTTCACAAACTATTCCATTGTATCAAAAAGTGTCTGAAAAGATTATCAGGCATTCATTAGACAACTCAATTACTGCTATTGATAAACTTCAGCAAAAACTTAAGGAAAAAGGGTTTTTCTTCATCAAAAATCAAGTAATAAAAAATTATAAATTCGATTTTTACAGCCCTCATTCAAAAGTCGCAATAGAAATTGATGGTTATGCTCACGAATTTTCAGATGTTTATAACTTGGATGCTCCCAAGAAATTATTTATTTCATCTTTAGGAATTACGGTTCTTAAATTCACGGATTACCAGATTCTTACCGATATCGAAGAAATAACGAGAACAATAAAAACGACTACAGAAAATATTTATGTCGTTTGAAAGAATACGTGAGAAACTATCAATTCTGGCCGATGCTGCAAAATATGATGTTTCATGTGCAAGTAGTGGTGGCAAAAGAGCTAATTCTCAAAAAGGTTTAGGAAACAATACAGGTTTTGGGATTTGCCATAGTTATACAGAAGATGGCAGATGTGTTTCATTATTAAAAATTCTACTCACTAACCACTGCATTTATGATTGTGCATATTGCATAACAAGAAAAAGTAATGATACTAAAAGAGCTGCATTTAAGATTCAGGAAGTAGTAGATCTAACTATTAATTTTTATAGAAGAAATTATATCGAAGGGCTTTTTTTAAGCTCAGGAATATTCAAAACCCCTGATTATACAATGGAACGCTTAGTTTCTGTTGCTAAAAAATTACGTTTAGAGGAAAATTTCAATGGATATATCCACCTCAAATCTATTCCTGGAGCAAGTGATGAACTAATGCGTGAAGCAGGATTATATGCGGATCGATTAAGTGTTAATATTGAAATACCAACCAAATCAGGACTAAGGCTTTTAGCTCCAGATAAAAAACATGACGATTTTATTAAACCTATGAAAAAGGTGAAAAATGAAATCATTCAATATAACGCTGAAAAAAAAATCATTAAAAGCACTCCAAGATATGCTCCTGCTGGACAAAGCACTCAAATGATTATTGGAGCTACTGGAGAAAGTGACAGAGACATTATGTACTCTGCCACTTATTATTATAAAGAGTTTAATATGCGTAGAGTGTACTACTCAGGATACATCCCGGTTTTAGAAGACATAAGACTACCCTCTTTAGAAACAGAAGTTCCTATCTTAAGAGAAAACCGGCTTTATCAAACAGATTGGTTATTACGTTTTTATGGATTTTCTATTCACGAAATACTTAATGACTCGCACCAAAATCTAGATCTGGATATAGATCCAAAATTAAGTTGGGCATTGCGCAATCAGGATTTGTTCCCAATTGATATTAATACAGCAAGCAAACAAATGTTAGCAAGAGTACCAGGTATTGGCATGCAATCTGTATCTAAAATACTTCAGGCCCGAAAATTCAGAAAACTTAACTGGACTCATCTTAAAGCAATTGGTATTGCCTTGAACAGAGCTCAATATTTTATTACATGCGATTCTAAAGATTTTATAAAAAAAGAACTCCAACCACATATCTTAAAAAATAAAATACTAAAAGAATCCCAAAGCAAGTATAACAAGTATTTTAACCAACAATTAAGCCTTTTTTCTTAAAAACCGGACGTGTATGAACCCTCAAACAATAGTAATATATGATGGCAGTTTTGATGGTTTTTTATGCTGTGTTTTTATGATATATGATCAAAAAATATCAGATCCCAATATTAGAAAAGAATCAGAAATCAACAATCAACTTTTTACTATAACCGAAAATGTTATTACTGAAAAAAGTAAAGCAAATAGAGTTTGGAAAGGTTTTAAATCAAAGACAACACCATATGAACAACGAGATTTTTTTAAAGTTTTTTTAAGTGAGATTAAAGGAGTAGAGAACACACTACTGAGTTATATGAAAAATGTATTTGCAAAAGAGCACAATATAGCAATTGATTATAGTAACAAAGACATTCTCAAAATTAGTCAGGTTGCCAAAATGGTAAGAAGAGAAAAACACAGAATGGAAGCATTTGTGCGTTTTCAACTAACTAGCGATCATATCTACACAGCAACAGTAGAGCCAGATTTTAATGTTTTACCTCTTCTCATTCCTCATTTTAAAGATCGCTATGCCGATCAACAATGGATTATTTATGATTTAAAAAGAGATTACGGTATTTATTATGACCTAAAAGTTGTAAAAACCATTATTATAGAGGATTTTCACAAAAATAAATCTAAAATTGCACCAGAATTCTTAGCACATGGAGAAAAAGAGTTTCAAAAACTATGGGTGACATATTACGATAATGTTAATATAAAATCTCGAAAAAACAATAAATTACATAAACAACATCTACCTCAACGATACTGGAAATATCTTACCGAAAAAAACAATATACCGTAAACCCAGCACAATCTGGTGTTTTTCTGCCTAAATCATCTATTTTATTCTCATTAAAGCACGATATATCTATTTATAGTTTAGTTAATTAAAACTAGTGTGTATTTTTTACCCGTTTTAAATTTCGAATACATAAAATAAAGTATTAGATTTGGCGTTAAGTAACCAAAATTAACTATATCTATTTATTATGAAAAAATTTTTTTTAGGAGCTTTAGCTCTAGTGTTTGTATCAGTAATCTCTTGTAAAGATGCTGCAGACAAAACAAAAGAAGCTGCAGAAACTGCAGAAGAAGTTGTTGAAGAAACTGCAGATAAAGCAAAAGAAGTTGTTGAAGAAGTAGCTGAAACAGTAGAAACTGCTGTAGAAGGTGTTCCTAACTTTAGTAATGAAAAAGTACAAGCATACGTTAACAAATATGAAGCTTACATCGCTGAGTATACAAAAATCGTAGAGAGCAAAGACATGACTGCATTTGCTGGACTTGCAACTAAAGGATCTGAATTAGGTAAAGAAGCTTCTGAGATTGCTGGTGAATTAACTGGTGAAGATGCTAAAAAATGGACTGATTACATGACTGCTAGCTCTGAGAAGATGGCAGCACTTGCTCAGAAAATGACTGCACAATAGTCTTTTTATTTTAAAATACAATAAGAAAACCATCCGCTATACGGATGGTTTTTTTTATTATAACCATTGCACCTTATCCTCTATGGGATCCCGTTTTGAAACTCTTTCTTCCACTTTATCGTAGTTACCCAGATAAAATATCCCCAAGCACCGCTCTCCCTCTTCAAAATCAAAAAAATCTCCCATGTACTCGATTAATTTGGGACTACTCCAGTAACAACCTATATCATTAGCAGTACAGGTTAGCCACATATTTTGTACCGCCATAGCAGTAGATGCTACCTCTTCCCACTCAGGTATACGTTCCTTGGGATCCCTTTGCATGCAAATAATTATGATTGCACTTGCGGATGTACATTTACCTTTAATCTTTTTATGTTTAAAAGGTGAGAAGTCCTCATTGACCGTAATGTCAGTATATGTATCTGATAAAAACACCCCTAATCGATCCTTTGCATCACCTTGTAATACCTTAAACCGCCATGGTTGAGTTAATCTATGTGTTGGGGCATGATTAGCATTTTCTAATAGTGTTTTTATAAATGCTTTAGAAACGGCTTTCTCATTGTATTGAACAGGAAAAACAGACCTTCTATTTCTAATCACTTCATTTATATCATCCATACTCATATAATCTTTTTTTTGTAAAGTTATTATTATTCTATAGACTAAAAGACACCTGTTCTATTAATCATCAATAATACTAATAATCAAATTCAAAAATACTACCCCCCTATATTATATAATTTATCTTTATCCAGAAAACCAGTAAACACATCAAAACTAATGAAGAATATAGTACTCAAAAATCTAGATACGCTAAAAAAAACTCCCAGTACATTAATTTTGACTTATGCTGTCATTTATTTTATTTGGGGATTAGGAATGAATTGGTTTGGAGCCGAAATGGAAATCGCCAGATTTACCCACTGGTGGCAAGTAATTACCTGTTATATCTTATATATGGTTCCTATTTCTATTCTATTGAAAGAATATAGTTTTTTTAATCAATATGCTTATGGCTTAGTAGCAATGGGAATATTAGAATTCTTTGGATACTGGTTGCAGACCTCTTATGCATACCCTGCGAATATCCTCGACAAATTCTTTAACCCTCAAAACTTCAGTTTAGGAATGGCTTTGTTCTTCGCCTTGTATTTTCCTGCTGGAAACTGGCTAGTTAAAAAAACTCATAATTCTATCTTTTCTAACAACAAATAGTGCTACTTTCTAGGAACAAGGATAAACTGTTGTTTTCCCTGTTTTTTAATCCTATACTGGCTTTCTATCTCTCCTGATCCCTTAAGATCTAGAGTATCTGACACATAGGCTATCCAATCTTGCCTATCCACAATGGCATTGTCTAATACTACATCTGTTAAATTTGCATTTTCCAGCTTTGCACCCCATAATATAGCTCCAGAAAGATCGGCTCCAGTAAAATCAACCCCAAACAAGTTTGTATTTGTAAAATCGACACTTAACAGTTCTGCTCTAGTTAAATCAGCATTATTTAGACGTGCTCTTTTTAAATTTGAATCAGATAAATTTATTCCACTCATTAATGTCTCTTTAAGCTCGCTTCTTTCGAGATTAGCAGCAGGCATTTGAGCTCCAGTTAAATCCGAATAATCCAACCTTGCATATTTAAGATTTATTCCTCTCCCAATATTAACATTTCTAAGGTTTGTATACTTAAATTCAGCAGAGTTCAAAATATCCTGCGATGATACCGACCCCAAATCACTTTTTAGGAGTGTAAACAACAACTGTCCACGCTCAGGGCTAATCGGTCTATCAATTAACACACCATTATCAATATATCTATATGGTTTCATAGACATGCAAAGACTTATAATTCTTGCTTCTAAGGTCTTACTTATATTACGGCTACCAGAACCCTTGTATTTCAGCTCTTCGTTCAAATCTGCCAAAACATCTCCCATCACAAACACCAAAGATGATCTCCTATCAGCTTCTACCAAATTATTCTGACTGGTGATTAATTCGTTTTGGTTTAGTAATAGTTTGGTCTGAAAAATCAATACCAACGAAGGAACTACGGCAAATAAAAATGCAAACAACCCAATTCTTGTAACTCGCCATATTACATTAGACGACACATCAGAAACAGTATCTACAGAAACAGTTTTATACTCTTTATACTCACTAATAGCACTTTTTATGCTATTCTTAAGTCGATTACCAAAAATAGGAGTTCCCGATTTTTTTAAGAGCCACCACTTAAACTTTCTTTTTTTCTGTTTTCCTTTGTTAATCTTATCCAGCTTATCCTGAAGAAGCTTATTCTCCGTTTTTAGCCTTTCTATGTAGTCTTGCTCGTTCACTGCGCTATAATTTGGGTATTAAAACGCATAAGATATAAAAGTTATTATTACTTTAAAAAAAAGAAAGCTTCCTTTGGCAATAAAAAAGCTCTCTTCAATCAAAATGAAAACAAAAAACAATAGGTTTTATTCTAAATATGTCGAAATATCATCGGCGATATCCTCTATTATCGATAACTCTTCCTGTTCATCAATATGGTGGATAGTTTTTATCAGAAGTTGTATATATGAAGACACATATTCTTTTTTCTTTGCATCACTCACATATTCTTTTCCTTCGACTACGATAAATGAGATCAAATTTCGAATAATCAACCTTACATCAGAAATATCTAAATCTTTTTTCATCGCAAATGTTTTAATAACTCCCTAATAATTAGATAATAAAAATATCATTCAGATTTTCAATCGATAGAAAAAACGCCAAATTAAAAGGGTAATCCTCGATAAAAAGCAAATTTTCTCGTTTTGAAGAATGCCTTGATAAAATTCATCATTAGCAAAACAAAAAATAGAAACAAAAAAAAACTCTCAAACAACAAATTGATGAAAACCAAATAGTTGTAACACCGAAGTAAGATCTTTTTTTTTCAATTTTTAAAAATCGAATTATCAGTCTGTTTAACTCATTAAAAATCTATATATAAAAAGGTTACATTTGAGTATCTGGTTCATCCAAATAGTTTAGAAAAAAAACACATACATCAAAATGCATAAAAACAGGTCTTTTACAAGGTATAGCAGAAAGCTGATATTACTATTTTTTCTTGTAACAATAGTTGGTTGTAAGCAACAGCAAGAATCAAAACCTATTCATAAGACTCTAGTAAGAGAGCATTACGTAATTATTAAAGATTTACCACAAGGAACACCTATCCCTGATGGTATGGTTTGGATTCCTGGGGGAGAGTTTACTCAAGGTGCTTTAAAAAATGACACCTTGATTATGGCACACGAGAAACCTGCGCATCAGGTCTCTGTCGATGGTTTTTTTATGGATATAACGGAAGTAACCAATGGGCAATTTAAAAAATTTGTAAATAAAACCGGCTATATAACCATTGCAGAACGAGAAGTGATTTGGGAAGAAATAAAAAAGCAACTACCTAATGACGCTCCTAAACCACATGATTCTATTTTACAGCCTGGCTCTCTAATTTTTAAAAAGACAAAAGAAAGTGTTCCTAATCTTTATGACTATTCGCAATGGTGGCAATGGAAAATAGGAGCAAACTGGAAACACCCTTTAGGTCCAGATAGTTCAATAGAGGGAAAAGATAATTATCCCGTAGTACATATTGCTTATGAAGACGCCATTGCATACTGCAATTGGGCAGGTCGCAGATTACCTACAGAAGCTGAATGGGAATATGCATCCAGAGGGAAAAACGAAAAAAATACTATTTTTTTCTGGGGGAATGATCAAACAATTCTAAATAAGTATGCCAACACATGGGAAGGAGAATTCCCAACTTACAATACATTGACAGATGGTTATGAAAATAAAGCTCCTGTTGGCTTCTATTCTCCCAATTCTTATCATCTCTATGATATGGCTGGCAATGTCTGGGAATGGACTACCGATTGGTATAACGTAAAGTATTATAAACAATTAAAACAACAAGGTGTTATTCATAATCCAAAAGGGGCAGCAAAACCATTTAACCCGAATAATCCTACGCTACAAGAAAAAGTAATCAAAGGAGGTTCTTTTTTATGCAGTGATACTTATTGCGCTAGCTATCGCAATAGTGCACGTATGGCAACCAGTATAGACTCCTCCTTAGAACATCTTGGTTTTAGAACTGTTGTAAGTATCGATATGATTAATATTTCAAAAGACCCCAAATAAACATCTACTACTTTACTTCTGATTAATTTAATATATTTTTTCTAAGATTAGCTCATCAATTTTATTAAATAAATTTTCAATTCTGTTGTATATTTTTTCAACATCCTTTTCATCAGAATCATGCATGTCTTTATTTAGATTTTTATGTATTTGTATAATGTAAATCTCTAACAGGTTCTTATAGGCATGAACTTCTTTAAATATTTCTCCTTTTTTTAAATGAACACCTCCCTTAAATAAGAGGTTTTCAATATTTCCTTTAAGTTGTGATAATCGTTCTATCGCATTGTCTTCTGATCTTCCTTTTGAAATAGCTCTTGATAGGTTCTTTGCACGATAACAGGTTTCAGCAACAATTTCAAAACTATCATACCGAACACTTTCAATTCTCTTTAAAACCTCCATCTTTCTTTCATGCTCCTCTTTTTGTGCTTCAAGTCTTAATTGAAACTCTTGTTTTGTCTTTTCTAGTTTTTTTTCAAAATCATTTTTTGATCTTTCAATCTCAAGATGGTGATCTCTCTCAATTTCTTTTATTTTTTTATCGTATTTATATTTCTGCCTTTGACCAAAAATAACAGTCAAAACAAATGTCACAATTGATGCGAGTACAGTGGAGGTAAGAATAATTTCAGTTATTGATTTTGGTTGTTCCATAAATTCCATATTTTGTAATACTCTTCTTGTTTATCAAAAATCTCATTATCACCCAATAGCCAAAATAAGAATTCGGTTCTTGTGCTCTCTTTCTTTTTATCAAAGAAAAAACTAACTCTGTCAAAATTAATATCAAGCAGAGGAATTGGTTCATGAATAACTTTTATTTCAGGGTATTTAAACTTAATTATGGTAAGTGACTGTAAAATTTGCGCAGGATAGCATCTAAAAGCAATACCTGTATGCAAAACAATCAATTCTGGAGAATACTCTATTATTTTACTTTCTAATTCTAAAACAAACTCATTTTGCACTACTATTGGCTCTTCGATATCATGTTTGCTTGCAAAGCAAAAAACTGTATAATATCCTTTTGTCAAAGCCTCTTTTTTTAACACAGAACATTTTTGATCTGTTATATCATCTAATACAGATTGTATATAAAGAATAGTTTTCACATCAATTTAAACTTGTTTTTTTATTTATCTCCCTAACAAGGAATATGCTACATAATTTAAAAAACGTTATTTTATAACAAATTCACGAAAATTGTACGCCTATTTTGAGAATTTATATTATAAAAGGGCTTTTTTTTAGTCCTTTCTAATTTACAAAAAACATAATTACATTCAAATGTGTTGTTTATTTAAACTTTATTAACTAAATTTCTTAAGATAGGTTAAGTTTATAAAAAAAAATTAAAAATTAGGTTAACTTTGCAGTGATTTACTAACTGATAGATTACACTTTTTTAAAACGATAATTTAGTAAACAAAATATTATGGACATTCTCGAAAGAGCATTAGAATTTGAGCAAAGAAAAATGTCTTTTACAACCAATAGTGAGCGTATTGTTGCGTCTAGAGAAGTAAAAGATATAATCTTAAGCGTTAACGAACTTTATAAAGAAAAAAAAGATCCTGAATTAATGGATCTGATGAAACGACTTACAGTTATAAAAAGAAAGATTGAAAAAAGATTAAAAGGAGCTCCGAATCAATAAAGTCTTAATCGACTTTTTCTGTTAAGACAACCTCCTAAAAATTGAATTAAGGAGTGTTGATTTATAGAATAAAAGAGCTTTTTTATACGGTATATATTATTTCATTATATTTAAATTGATAATGTAGTTTGTTAAAACTTTACGTTATTAAATATTAATCATTTACTATAAAGTTTAAAAACCACCTTCCTATATTTTTTAAGGAAGGTGGTTTTATTTACATCATTTTTCTAGTCCAATAGATGTAGTAAGTATGTCATTAATTATTTTCTGAAACAGAGTATCAGTAAAATTTGATTTTTCAGAAAACAAGAAATCCCATATTTATTGATCATGTGCATGACCAAACCAGGCAGTTGCAAATCCGCCGTACATACCAATCCCTATAGCATTCCAATCACTATTCCACCATGCACCATTTAAGATCACATCATTATGATGAGAACTTCCTTGCCATGATTGAAGAGCATAATCGGCAGTCATAATGTATCCATCATAAATTGGATTCGAACTTCCAGCGGCTATTTCAAAACCATATCCCGTATATGAGGTCATTTCTCTAGGTTTATTCCACATACAACTTGCTTGGGCGTGATCCCATGTATAACAGCAAGCAGACCAATTCCCATTATTTGACCAGCTGTGCGCATTACAATCCTCACTAATATCTGGTTTGTTTTCTACTAGATCTCTAGCATGTGATTGGGCTACAAAAGACAAAGAGTTTGATAAAGGAATACTTTTTAGACCATTTTCTCGTCGATACTCCATGATTAGTTCATAGAGTTTTAATTCCTCAGATGAATAAGTAACACTGTTCTTTTCAAGAAGTTCGGTGTTTTCATCTTTAATTACGTTGGGATCATAATCATTGTCATTGCGGGAACAAGAAACAACGATAGTCACCAACAAGATTACTGCTAATAAATTCAGTTTTTTCATTTTGTTGAGTTTAATTTGGACAATTAACAATATTTAGGGAGGTTTGTCCTTTAGACCTCCTTTTTTACATATATTTTGGTATTTTACTTCGATTAATATTTTGTTGTTTTTTTATTATTTGCATCTATTAACGTATATATTTATGAAGTAGTATTTTTCCTTCATATTTTCTTTATTAACAAATATTATTGAAGCACTCAAAAAAATAATTTTTACAGGATACTACGACCAAATTCTCAAGAACAATTTATTTTTAAAATGTCTAAAGTGTTTTTTAAAAAAGCTCTGGAAAATTCTATTAACAAAAAATCTATACTATAGATTTATGCATCATGTAAGAGAAGAAATAACACATTAAACTAGAAGTCTCTTTTAACTCTAGTTTTATTATTTGAATGCACCTAACTTTAGAATATAAAAATGCTACGAAACGAAATCATAGTATCGACTAATTCTAAGAAAAAGGTGTTTCTAAATTTATTGATAATCCCCTCTAAACAACAAGAAAAGAGGGGATTTTTTTGAAAGTTATATTCTTTTACCAATACCAAATGTATTGTCAAAAATATTAGTAATTCATTAGAGTACTTTATTCTTCTTCAAAATACTCTTTTCTATCAGCTATATTTGCTTCTACTGGCGTTTCTAACTCTTCTCGAACTTCTGGAGTTTCTGGTTCTTCTTCTCTGGATACATTAGCATCTCTTGTAGATTTAAACTTTTCTAACTGCTCTTCTTCTCCTGTAAAATAAGGAAAAACATCCATGATAGGAGATTCAGAAATAGCCGGAATTGTATAATCACTGGTAGAACCTTTCATCATACTATTTGTATTATCATAAGCCTCTTTTACATCGTTTGCTTGTACTAACAGATACATACTGGTTTTTCTTTCTTTACCACTTTCTTCGTCATAAGCAATCAGAGAAACCTTTGATTTAAACCAACGGTCAGAATTCTCAAACGGATGTATCTCTGCAAAATTTGCCAGTTTTATATTTGTGATTTTAAACTCTTCACTAATATATGCAGACATTTCTTCATTAATTCTGGTTTCGGCTTCTGTATAAGATAATGCATCTACCAAATAAGGTTCTGTGGTAACCTTTTGCACTCCAGAATCATTTAATTTTCTATACTTTACTTTACACTCATACCAAGTTGTACTCATATCTCTTTTTTTAGGATGCCAAATATATATTTTTAAAAAAGCTCTCACTACTGATACATATAATAGATATTCACAATTTTAGAATCTCCTCAAATTAAACTTATACATTACAAAAGAAGATTATACCATCCCCAAAACAACAACTCATTCTAAAAATTTTATAAAAATTTTACATCTACGAAAAATTATTGCGCAATAAGATATCACCTTTGAATCAATAAATAACAAGACAACGTTCTTTAACATAAAAATCAGGTCAAATAAGAGTTACTTCACTCATCCAAGAAAAGACTTTTATAATTACCCGATTTTAATAAAATTGAGGCAGTAGCTCAGATGGATAGAGCAGGTTAGTTTATAAATTACCATATAAACTAGAATACCTAAGGTGAAAAAATATTCTTTCTGGTCAATTTAAACATACTTCAACAGGTAAAAGTCCCGCATAAGGGGCTTTTGGTTCGAGTCCAAAATTGTTTAAAGATTACCAATTAGGTCAATATAAACTTACTCCAGCGCTTTTAACGCCCAGGTCGTGGGTTCGAATCCCACCTGCCTCACAAAATAGGGAGTAACATCATACTTCATAACGGTATTAAACAGTAGTTTTAAAAATCGGGAGAAGGTGTTACATTACTATACAAAATAAGGTCAATTGCTTCTTACTTCCTGGCGTAAGCCATTCGATTTGGGTTTGAACACAGAAGCAGGATTATCTTACTTTAATTTAATAATACTATGATGAAAAAAGATGTACTAAAAATAAGCTTAAGACAAAATGCCGTTTATCTTTCTAAAGATACGATCACAGGCAATCATAAAACACTGAATCAAACGACTTCTGTTTTGGTAGCAAACGCCGCTAAGCTAGGTTTTACATTTTCTGAAGAGCTATTACATGCGCTAAACAATACAAATCCAAAATCAAAACTGGAACTTCTCGAAGTCCTGAAAGAAATAACAGGAGTACAAAAAAATTGGACACCACTCGTAAAAGAATGGAATATCCCTACGAATGAAACAGCTCTGGATCATATCATCACGTTTTTTGGTACTGTTTTTCAAACTAACAAAGGAACCAGATTAGCCTGTGGTCATATCATACCAGAAGGTACATTTCCTTTAGAAAGGTACAACGGTTGTCCTTTTTGTGGAACTCCTTTTGAGTTTGGTAACATCGAAAATTATAACCAGAGAAGCAAATTAAAAACCCTAAACCTATGGACCGAAAAGGATCTAAATCAATTTTATATTGACCTCTTAGCTTCAAAAACAGCATTAGATGCTACACAAGTGGATAGTTTAAAAATACTTTTAGATCAATTCCCTATTCCTCAAGATATAGAAATCGGTATAAAAGAGACGCTAATGCTTGTTATAGACACTTTAGCAAATACTGACAGAAACCAAGAGGCACAAGTGTTATTTAAGAATCCGAATGATATATTAAGATATTTATGGTATAAACACACTGGTTTTCTACAGGTGATAGAACCAAAAACCATCATTAACAGAGCAGCCAAAAATTCGACTCGCGCATTTAGTATGGTTGATCAAAGTGGAAAAGCAAAACTACAAGCTAAAGCAGATTTGAAGCTAAAGTATTCAAGAAAAGAATGTAAACAAGTAGCTACATGGCTAAATGGATTGGCATTGATACCAGAAAAGTCTTGCGAAATTATGCATCCCAAACGTGGTATATGGATACGTTTTATCAGAGCGCTACGATTAGCAGAATATGCCAAGAAAAAAGGGTTTGAAAAACTCGCTCAGCTTTTAGATGTTTTTTATAACCAGACCTATACCGTATGGCAAGGACAAATCAATCATTATCGATTAAAAAGTGATGCTGAGAACACTTTTAAACTCTTAAAGCAAAGACCAGGCTTGTTTGCCAGATCACTATTTTCAAACATGTTATGGTTTGGGGAAGATGTGACA
The DNA here is from genome assembly GCF_002895435.1 of Aquimarina sediminis. GTDB lineage: Bacteria > Bacteroidota > Bacteroidia > Flavobacteriales > Flavobacteriaceae > Aquimarina > Aquimarina sediminis. Next base: position 88,257 of record NZ_POYJ01000015.1, on the reverse strand, counting down.
TTAAAACACTTCTCTGAAATTATAGATAATATCCCTGCCAGATTGCTTTTTACATTAAATATGTATGCGCAAATATATTTTGATAAGACCTCATCAAGAAATGTAAAACCTCTGGGAGGGACAAACAAACGTATTTCTGCTAACAAGTTCTTACAGTTGTACGAAGATGACCACCTAAAAGCGATGCAATCAAAAATTGAAGATTTATGCATTGAGGTAATGAAAAGAAGATTTTCATCGATTGAAAATAAGAACCAGACTATTTATATAGATGAAGGCTTGTATAATATACCTCTATCTATTGGAGACAGAAGCGATACTGTACAGGATTTACCATCTGCATTAATGGGAACCAAATTTCCTGTAGAAGGAAACATTGTTAGGTTATTCATGCAATGGGGAGAAGGGCTAAATGCCCAACATCTGGATATGGACCTAAGCTGTAGCGTTGCTTACGAAAACAGATCTTCTTTTTGCTCATACTCTCAGTTGGTTATCCCTGGATGTAAACATAGTGGAGATATTCAACAAATTCCTGATAAAGTAGGTACTGCAGAATATATTGACATAAACCTTGATGAATTAGCCTCTAAAAAGGCTAAATATGTAAGTTTTACCTGTAATGCCTATACCAATGGTAATTTATCTCCTAATCTTGTTGTAGGGTGGATGGATAGTAAGTATCCTATGAAAATCTCGGCTAAAACCGGAGTAGCATACGATCCTTCTTGTGTACAACATCAAGTTAGAATTACTCAAACCATGTCAAAAGGACTAGTATTTGGGGTTCTTGATATTGAAAACCGAGAAATTGTATGGCTAGAAATGAGTTTTGGTGGTCAGGTAGTTCAAAATTTAGATACCAAGGGAGTAGAAGCTTTATTAGCAAAATTAGATAGTAAACTTACTATCGGTAATATTCTTAAACTTAAGGCAGAAGCGCAAGGCTTAACCATAGTTTCTGATATAAATAAAGCGGATGAGCCTTATGATATAAAATGGGCGATGAATACTGCTGCCGTAACTCAACTTTTATTGGATTAGATCATAATTAAGGGCTAAAAAGAGAGCTCAGAACTCACTTCTTAGTCCTTTCTTTATACAAACATTATGCTTTGATATGACTACGATCGATCGTATAAATTTACAGTTCTATTCCATACTAAAATTCATTAATTTAGCTACTTATATAGAAATATGGTTGCTATGGTAACTATATACAATTCTGTAAAACATTTAAAAACAAGAATCTATGAAAGCACTATTGGTAATTGATATGCAAAAATCTGTTTTTACCACACCAAGATATGATAAAGATGGTGTAATAAATAGAATCAATAACTTAGCTTCCATTGTCAGAGATGAAAATGGCTTGGTGATTTTCATACAACATAATGGAAGTGTTGAAGAAGATATGAATCAAGGTTCCAAAGGTTGGGAAATAATTGACGAACTAAATGTAGTTGATAATGATATTAAAATTACAAAAACGGCTTGCGATTCTTTTTTTAAAACGGACTTAGAATCAATTCTAAAAGAATACAAGGTGAAAGATGTAATCATCACAGGTGCTGTAACAGAACTTTGTGTTGACACAACCTTTCGCTCTTGTTTAAGTAAAGAACTTAATGTTACAATGATATCTGACGGACACACAACAGGAGATCGCGAACATCTAAAGGCAAATTTGATAATCCAGCATCACAATTGGACTTGGAAAAATATAATTATTCCAAATACCAATATTGAGGTCGTAAAAACAAATGAGCTTATAACACAGTTAAAAGCATTGCATAAAAGTAATGATGAAAGACATATTCAAATTAAATAAATTGAAGCAACGTTTTAGCTAATGGCTACAAAATGCTAAACACAGAGTTTGGAAAGTATATTATAGAAACCAAAGAAAGAAACAACAAGCAACAAGATTAGAAACTAATTTAGTGTAAACACCTAATCTTTAACTTGTGTAAACTATGTATCTTAACGAACATGCCTAAAAAATGAAACTATCAAAACATAACATCAAAACTTTTTTACTATCCGCTAATCAAAAGATTGAGGAAAATGCAGACTTCATTTCTGATAAATTGTATAAAGGTGATGAAATGGATTTTATAACATATCCACCAAATTGCGGTTTTACCGAAGAAGAAAATCGCTCACTGGAAAAATTGAAAAATGACCCTAATTTAAAAAGTGCTTTGAGGAAAATTTTGGCTGATAACTCTGCCGGTGTTCTGTTTGATTTATTTAATATAATTGACGGAACTTCAGAACCAGATGAAAGTTTTGGAAAATGGACTGAAATTTGTTTCGTTGACAAAACAGATGAGCTAGCTGAAGATCTCGATTTTTTTCATGACGAACTATATGACAAGTATTGGGATTGGAGAAAAATAAGACCTAAAAAAGGCTGGAAATTAGACAACTACGACGGATAAAAAAAATAAGTACAACATTATAAAAATTAAAACAATTTAGTACTGCTTTAAAGGTAATTTGCTTTTTGCTGTGTGGCATCAAAATTTTATAGGTTAAAAAAGAAACAAAAACCATCAATAATCAAGTAAAAACCCATAAGTTATAATCGATATTTTTCGTACAAACAACCACTAATTACAATCAACAAAAAATAAAATGAAAAGCATCCTGTTTTCAATATTGATACTCTCTATTTGCAGTTTTTCTCAAGAGACTTCACAAACAAAATTCGAAAAACAAGGAGTTTCTCTAACCTACTCAAAAGGATGGAAGATAACTTATGAAGAAAATCTAGAAGACCAAGGTTATTATTTATCAATAGAAAAAGATGGACTAAATTCTAGCGGTATTATTACCTTATCTTGGATAAATAGAGAATTAGACTTAAACAATTGGATAACTATTTATAAAAATGAATTAAGAAACGACATTAACTTCAGTAATTCTAATTTACGTTTTGCAAAAGAGAGTCGAGATAAATTCAACACTATAAACACTATGTCGGTAAAATTTACAGCAAGTATACATGGTCTAAAACACGAGGGTATTATTCATTTTTTTTATGAGAACAACAAAGCTTTTGCCATCATAAAACACGAGGCAATCGAAGATAAAACCAAGAACAAAGATGGATTCGAGTTAATTGAACGAAGTTTTACAATCAAGTAAAAGTAACTAACAATTTATATAATGCACATGCTTCCTTGGAGAAACAAGAAATGATATTATCCGAAATTCATAAAAAGAAAATTAAATCATCGACTCGAATGGCATTCGCTAGTTCCGGAATTTTGCTTTTTGCCATAGGAATTAACTTTTTACGAGAACTTCTTTTAGGAATTAATGAAGGTTACGCACCTCATAATTTTGGATTTAATTTTATGTTTTTTCTTCCCGCTATGATAACTGCTTTTATTCTTGCCTTAGCAGTAGTTGGACGAACAGTAAAATACTGGAAAACATGGACAGATTTGAAGAAAAAATGGACTTTAATTGGATTATCGCTACCAGCACTAGGTTTTTGGACATTCATAGTTGTTCGAATGATCGTAATAATACCCGAATAAATAAAAATAATTCACTTGAATTATTTTTTTCAAAAAAAACAAATAACAATTTGCCAACCCTAAATATAGCAAATAGGTCGATTTATGTTAGCTCTAGAGGTTTGTAATAGTTTGCGATCTCTCCATTTTTTTGATTTGACTTGTGGTCAAACCAAAAACAATTGCTTATTTTCTACCCTGCTTACTATATGTTAACGTTCTACATTACTTAAGAAAACAAACTGCAAATGAATTATCAAACGTTTCAACCACATCCAGATTTAAGTGCTATAGTTAAGTTTTATTGGACTTTAGAAGTTCCTTTTGACCCCTCTAATCAAAAACAAAAAATTATTCCTGATGGGTGTATTGAGATGACTTTTAATCTCGAAGATAAAATTAAACGGTATATCTCTGAAAATGATTTTGTAATACACCCAAATTCTATGGTAATGGGGCAAAGAACAAAGTCTTATTATATAGAACCTATAGGAAATGTTAAGTCATTCGCCATTTGTTTTTACCCATTTGGATTCGCCAACTTCATAAACACTCCACTTGAGCAATTGGTGGATACTGAAACACCAATCGAAAATCTATTTGGCGAGATTCCTGCAAAAGAGTTAGAACAAAAAATCACTCAAGCAACCAGTACTCAAAAACGTATTGAAATTATTGAAACATTTCTTTTAAACAAACTCAATCAGAGTACAACTATCGAAAACTTAGTAAAAACAACCGTAGACGCCCTACTTGCTACGAATGGAAGTACCTCGATAAATCAAATTTTAAAAGATAATTTATCGCAAAGAAGGCAGCTGGAAAGAAATTTCAGAAAGCAGATTGGCATTAGCCCTAAGCAGTTAGGTAAGGTATTGCGCTTGCAAAGCGCTTTAAAAATGTTACTTAGTGGTGATAAAAACCTAACCAACATTGCTTACGAAAGTGAATACTTCGACCAGGCACACTTTATTAAAGATTTTAAAGAATTTATCGGAACTACTCCAAAAGAGTTTTTAGGAAATGAAAATATGGCTCTTTCTACCCTTTTCTACAAATAGCATTCAAGTGTCGCATTTTTACAATTTCAATTCTCCTATCAAATATAATTTTGTAGTGCAACCTAATTAAAGTACATGAAAAAAATAATCCTAAGTATCGCCATTCTGTTTGTTTTTGTTTTTATGGCTTGTAACAGCCAGAACAAACCTAACTCAGAAATAGAAAAACAAGATTTACCAATAGAAAAAAATATAAATGATATGAATAGTTTTATTTCTCTTTTTGAAATTCCGGCAACAGACATTTCACGAGCCATTAACTTTTATCAAGCAATTTTGGATATTAACATTGAAAAAATGGAAGTACCAGGAATGGAAATGGGAATTTTCCCTTATGAAGAACAAGTGGTTACAGGAGTTATAATGAAGGTAGAAGGACAAAAACCTTCTGCTGATGGGGTAACCATATATCTAAATGGCGGAGATAATCTTCAAACCATACTTGATAAGGTTGAAAAAAATGGAGGAAAAATTATTGTTCCCAAAACTCCCCATGCAGATGAAAATGGTTTTTTTGCCCTGTTTATCGATACTGAAGGAAATAAACTAGGTCTAAATTCTCCAAACTAAAAAAGAAGAAAAAGCAAGCATACAACAAAGTAAAAACAATAACGCTTCGGGTACAAACCCGAAGCGTTTTATGTTTAATTTAGTATCTTATTATCCGAAAAGCAAATGTATTTATCCTCTACCATCTATACACAAAGATATTAGTCACAAGTCGAAAAAGTCAGCTTATTACATAATATAACGTGTTAGTGGTTTGGCGATTAAGCCAATGGTCATTGTACTTTTTACATCTTAATTAAAATTGACTATCATTTTAATGATACTTAGAGTGAGCAGAACCCCTTCATAATTAACACAATACTTACTCATTTCAAAAATAATTGTTAATTTACATCTCCCCTACAGCTAGATAAACCGTATAACCATTATATGCCAATATACGGTTTACGAGGGGTTGCAGGCGATATTTAAACCTAACACACAAATGAAAATCAGTCATAAACTAAGATTACTAATGATCTCCATCCTAATCTGCTCCTGTAGTAGTGATGATGATAGTGAAAATCATGTAGGGGAGGTCACTTTAGAAATTAATGCATCAGAACTCAATTCCCTATCAGATACAGATTTGGTCGCTCTACGAGGATCATTGTTTAACGAAAACGGAAAATCTATTGATTATAATAAAATCGAGTGGTTCTCTAATATAGATGGTAATCTCGAAAACAGTTTTTTTCAAGGAAAATACTTCTTTTCTGCAAATCAGCATACGCTAAGCTGCGAAGTTACACTTAGTAATAATGAGGTGATAACACAGTCTGTTCAAATTAGTGTAACTGATGATCCAAGAGGAAAATGGAATCTTGGAAAAACATATAATGGATCTGGAAGTGATTTTTACACCCCGGATGATCTAGTGCTTGAAACCCCAAATTTCTTTATATTTTCTAATACAACAGACCCAGCCAGAAGGCTTTATATTTCTGAGTATGCAGAATCATCTCTTTCAGAACTAAAAAGTCTGTTTAATAGTAGTTCTTTTAATTTTAATGGAAAGGTACACATTGGTCATCACAAAGATGATGGTCGAGGTTTTGTAGGTACTCATCCTCATTTTAGTATGTTTGTGGGTATGCCCGAAAATGGATTTGTGCCCTTATCAAACGATGAATGGAATTTTAACCGAGAAGGTATTAAACACGAATTAATGCACCTGGTAGAACTCTCCTATTTAGTGTCTTCGCCAACAGAGTTTACTTCTCACAGATGGTTTTGGGAAGGTATTGCCGTTCTGGTTTCAAATGGTACCAGGTACACTACCCTAGATGAGCTTGTTGATTGGCAAAATACCAATGGAGGTAATCCCATATCGATTCAGGAGCAGCCAACCGGAACCAGTTCTTCTGATGGAGACTATTATCCGTTGTTTGGTCTTTCTGTAGCTTATCTGGTTGACGCAAACGGATTGAATACATCCTATCAGGACATTATTGAAATGTACCTGGCAATTCAACAAGGGGCTACATTCGAATCAGCTTTCAATGCACAATTTGGATTAACGGTAAATGCATATGAATCAAATTATTTTAGCATTATGCAAAATTACTTGAAATAACACCCTCTAAGATTGCTATATAATTGCGGCTAGACTCAACAAAAGTATGAATGTCAAAAATTTAATGAAGTAACTCTTCCCTTATTAGCACGACACATTGTTTACAATAATGAAAAAATTGGTAACCCATACACCAAAAAACCGAAAAGCAAGGTAACATTTTGCCTTGCCATGACACATATAGTAAACGTTACCCGTAAGCATAAAACAAATGAATGAAATAGAAAATAAAACTGAAAAAATTAAGCTTTACTCTTCAAAAGCTATTGGTGGAGCCACATTTTTAGGCGGTCCATTAGCAGCCGGTTATATGATAGGCGAAAATTTCAAAGCCTTAGATAAACCGAATGAAGGAAAAAATGCTCTAATCATTGGGATACTATCAACGATTATACTTTTTACAGGAATGTTTATGATTCCAGAAAATATAATTGATAAAATCCCGCGACAATTAATTCCTATAACGTATACAGGTATTATTTGGGGGATTGTCGAATGGAAACAAGGAGATATCTTAAAGTTACATAAAGAGAATGGAAATTCTTTTTTCTCAGGTTGGAGAGCAGCAGGTATTGGATTTATTTCTTTACTAATCCTCCTCATAGGAATATTTGGATATGTATTCTTAGGAACAGACAATGAAATTTATGACAAATATGATACAGAACTGAGTGTATTCTCTAAGAACGAAGAAGAGACTTTGGTATTCTATGACCATATAAATACAGAATCAGATGATTCCTTAATTAAAGAATTAGAAACTAATACTATCCCCAAATGGAAAGAAAACATTGAGATTATCAATAAAACCAACAATTTTGAAAATTTACCTTCTGAGTTGTTACAACAAAACAAAATTCTTCTAAAGTATGCAGAATTAAGGCTAGAATCTTTTGAATTATTTAAGAAAGCAATTGAAGAAGATACCGACAAATACACTCAGCAATTAAACAGAATCCATAAAGAAATTGACGAACAACTCGCGAAACTGAATTAAAAGAACCAGCAGGTGGCACCCTATAACAAACTTAAAACTGCTACCCTTATTACACCAGATCGTTAACAACAACTCTACGAATAATTTGAAACACAGATTTTACGCAAAACCAAAAAGAAAACAAAATCAAATTCAATTTTTGATTGGGTGTATTTCATTAGTAGCAATCCTAACCTCTTTATTTATCTCTTTTAGAACAGGGTTTTATCTATTGGTGATTTTAACCTTCCCGATAACACTATCTATCATTGCCCCTTTCTTTGATACACCTTCCTTAAAAAAGAGCGGTGGTTTGCGATATCACTCATCACTTTTCCTGTCTGAAAAGCCAAAAAGTGGAATGATCAAAATACACGGAGGATCCTTGTTTGATTATGTTTTTGTAATTGACCAAAAGATGAATGGAAAACAAAGAGTGAATTTTATAATTCAGCAATATCTAGAAGGGCTTTTGAACCTTATTGAAGAAAACGAAAATAATAAGACTGAAAACATCAAAATTCGTGGAACAAGTTACATCATCAACGATAGAACTGCACAACGCATTGGCTTTACCGTTATTAAAACCGACTATATTCAAAAGGTGATTTTACTATATAATTATTTCAATGTCTTGCTAACCTATTCAATTGCAAAAGGGAAGCTATTATTCCCAAAACTGAGCCAAACAAAAACATTCGAAGCCGAACTACATGAACTTGTCGCACGAAAAGATTTCATAAGAAACTTGAATGAAAAATTAAAAAATACGATAACCAACAAGATTAGAAATTAATGGAGTATAAAATCTAATCTTTAATTTATGTATCTTAACCAACATATGATAAAAAAAGAAATAATCCCATTATTGATTTGTATACTTCTCCTACTCTATTCAATCGGAATTACACTTCTAACGGATTATGTATTGAATTACAAGCATTATCTAGCAATAGTACTTACTGGAGTTTCAACAATATTCTATTTCAAGAATAAAAAAATGTTTGTTTATGTATTCGGGCTAACTTTGATACTTGGAATTATCAATTTGATTGACATTTATTATTCGAACATTACATTCAGTATTGGCTCCATTAATTTCAATCCAATATTTTTAGTTTTATTGATTATATACCTTGCCCTAAACAAAAAGCAATTAAACGAAGTGTTTCCTGAAAAGAAGTTAACAGAACAAGACTTGACAGACAAGAATAGAGAATCGGAAAAACTAATTAAGAGTTATCAGCGAAAGTTCCAATCAAAGCCTGAATCGGAGTTAAAAAGTATTGCAGATAAAAATAGTGGTTATACGGAAGAAGCAAAAACCGCAGCAAAGCGTATTTTAAAAATAAAAGACAGATCTTAATACCATATAAGCTGGGATCTAATCAAATGAACCTTGCCTCCTAAGCACGACACACGGTTTACAACAATGAAAATCGGGAAAAACCAGAGATACCATAAAACAATTAACCAAGAAACAATAACCTACAATCATAGAAACTAATGTAGTAAACACTTAACCTTTTACTTGTATAAACTGTGTATCGTAACAAACCTAAAAAAAACAGATGAAAAACCGGAATACAGATCTACTAATTGGTAGCATATTTTTAAGCTTTACTATTGCTTTCGTGGTGATATCAATGATCAACACCTCTTTTTTTGATTGGGTTTTTGAACGACATCATAACCAATGGAGTTGGTATCTAAGACCATTATTTCTGCTACCGTTTTGCTATTTTGCTTATAGAAAAAGTTTTGCAGGAATGATGATTTCTATATTTGCCCTATTTACAAGTATGTTTTGGTTTCCCAAACCAGAAATCGTTAACCAAAATGTGATTCAGTTTTTACAGTTTGAAAAAGACTATCTCTATGGCGATTGGAACTTGAGTAAGAAACTGTTGTCCCTAACGATTCCATTGTCATTTTTGGCATTAGGCTTGGCTTTTTGGAAACGGAGCTTAGTTATGGGTATTGGTGTAGTTGTACTAATGGCTACAGGCAAAATAGTTTGGAGTATTCAAAATGCAGGTGAATCTGGGAAATCTATTTTGACACCTGCAATAATCGGATTATTTATATGTTGTGGCCTGATGTATTACGGATATAAAAGATTAGAGAAAAAATAATCAAGTAACCACATATTATTTATCTAAAAGAACCTTCGAGTTAACCGAAATTTCTGTAGTTAACAAGCAATACACAAAAAAAACCGAAAAGCAAGGTAACATTTTGCTTTGCCATGACACTTACATTCAACTTTACACACATTAAAAGAAAACATACAATTAAAATGAATACGAGGAAAATATTAAATTTTGTTTTACTAGTATCAGTCATAAACCTTATTAGCTGTTCAAAAGACGAAGATGAAGTAAGTACCCCACAAAAAGTTTTAAAAGCTACTGTAAATGGAAAGGTCATAGAATTTGGGAATTCTACAACTGGAACTACCCATGCTAGTGCAACTTTATGGGATGATAAGAGATTAGTTATAATCGGTCAGGGCGATGATGATTTTTTGAGATTAACAGTAGGAGAAGTTTTTCTAGATCATCACATTCAAGAAGGCAACTATAAAATTGGAACCGTACAAGATAACCTAGAAACTAATATCTATTTTTTAGATTATAATGACACAAATACCGGTAATGGTCCATCATATATAGATGTATATGGTTGTAATGTTTTAAGTAATGATCAGGTCGGTAAAATCAATATTACAAAACTAGATACAGAGAACAAGGTGGTTTCAGGAACTTTTAGCGGCACCTTGTTTAGGTGGATAGATATTGCTACCGGAGAATTAAAAATTGTTGAATTAGAAGGCGGAGAATTCTCACTTCCGTATACTGAGAAAAGCGAAGACCTTAACCCTGATAGAAATTTGATTTCTGCAAAGGTTAATGGGTATCGTTTTATGTCTGAGGATCCAGGTTCTCCAGAGTCTGGTCGATCAACATCTTCAGGGATAGATAAAATTACAATTAATGGGTATGATGGTAACTTCGGAAGAATGAAAATCTCTATGCTTTCTACTGTAGAAACCGGAAATAGTTATCGCTATAAACCAGACGGAAGTTTTCAGTCTTTAGGAGTGAGTTTTCAGAATAGAATTAATCTTCCTGAAGACTTACTCTCTAATAATCCTAATCAATCTAATGATTCATATATCTCAATAATTACTCACGATCAAAAGGCAAATATAATCGAAGGGAAATTTTATATTGAAAACTCTGAAATTGAGGGCAGACGTATTATTGATGGATATTTCAAAGCAAATTATATAGATAGCGTTGAATAAGAAATAAAAATGGGCAAATAGATCAATTGGCGCGGATATGTTTACCTTATTCCGATTCATATATTTTCAAGGCACACCTATGTATGCTAACAAACATTCGAAATGACACTAGAAGATTTAAAAACAAATATAAAGTGGTGGGAATCCAAACGCTGGATTTTCAATATTGCAGTTGGTCTTTCAGGGATATATGGGATTTATGATTTCCTTGGTAGCATAGATTACCAATGGACAACTGGGGATACGATTGGAGTGATACTGTGGGGAATCGGGGCTAACATTTTCTATTCATTAGGGACATTAATGGAACTTTTTGACTGGTATTATTTTAAGAATAAAATCAAAATCACCGAGGGGCTCAGATACATACTTTTTATTGGTGGAGTATTGTTTAGTTCTTTCTGGACCCTCTGGAATATAGTGATTTGTTTTAAAATGAGTTACTACTAAAAAACTGGTAGTAGCACTGGTAATCGATACACACACCTATAGTTTTTAATAGTAATAGATTTTATAAAAGCCTCTATAAAGAGGCTTTTATTATTCTTTGACTTGTTGAAAAGAGATTTTCAAGGTCTTTATTTCGAAGATAAAATAGAGGTAGCGACCCCATTTTTTATCGTTTTGTCTATCAATCCTAAGTATTTTTTGAGGCTATAAACTATAGCAAATGAACCACCTTATTGGCTTACATAAAATGAGAGGTCGGAAAAATTGACCTAAACAAAATATATAGTAATGAGGAATATAAGAATGCCGTATTAAACCCATGCAAATGACATCAAATAAAAATTATTGCTTAAATTGAAAATCCTACATATCAACGATTTTTAGTCTGGTAGAAAGTACAAAGGCTATAAACCGTTAATGATTTTGCGCATACGTATAAGCTACAACATATCAATAAAACTCGATTTTGAATTACACAATAAATTATTCCGAAATAAATTATAAAAAGGATTATAAGAATTACCTGTTTCATAGCCGAAGAAAACAATGGTATCCAATTTTTGGTTGCCTACTCCTAAGTGGACTTATTTTTTTGACTTCTTTTTTTCCTATAATAGAATTTGACATTAAAGGAATCGCTTTTGCTTCTGCTATTTTAGGTGTCATACTCCTATTTTTTGAATTGTTGTATACTTACTCTGCTTTGAAATCTATAAATCAAAGCAGTCAAAAGTTTAAAAGTGGCTCAGAAAATCTGATTATCGAAGCTACGCAGATAAAATTATCATACGGAAAAACAAACTATGAATCAATATTCTACAGTCAAATTAAAAGATGTTTAATTTTAAAAAATGTAATGTTTATTGTCCTCAAATCAGAAAAGGATTGGCCAGTAAGAATCAATAAATCAGAAATAGGTGAAGAAGGATTTTCTGAATTGATAGCGCTTTTTAAAAGTAAAAAAACAGAATTATGACCAAAATTTTCAAAATACTATTACTATTAGTTTTAATTATTTCCTGTAATAAAAAAAACGAAAAAACCAAAATTCTTTTCATTACAACCAATATCAATGAAATGAAAAGTGAACCCAATGGAACGTATCTGATTGAATTAGCCGTTCCTTTTTATCAATTCTCTGAAAAAAACTTTGAAATAGATATTACATCCCCAAAAGGAGGCAAAATTCCAATATATCATAGTGGTGATACCACGAGTTTAGTAAAGTCAGTTATCAAAAGTGAAGTATTTAAAAGTAAAACCCAAAATAGTTTAAAAGCAACAGAAATTAATCCCGAGGAATATTTGGCTGTTATCATTCCTGGCGGATATGGGCAATTTTGGGATACTCATAAGAATAAAGACATTCTTCAAATTATATCAGAAATATATGAATTGGGAGGAGTTATCGGAACAATTGGTCACGGAACAGCAACTCTTATAGATGTAAAACTAAAATCAGGAGCATACCTGGTAAAAAATAAAACCATGACAAGCTTTCCTAGCTGGAATGAAAAAAACATAATGAAACAATCCAACTTTGGGAAATTGTTACCTTATGACATGGAAACGGAATTGAAAAAAAGAGGTGCTAATTTAAAAGTTTATAATCACGCAAAGAAAATAAACTACGAAATTATCGACTCTAAAAACAGGTTAGTAACAGCATCTTTTGCAAATAGCGGAAAATTTGTAGCAGATGAAGTTTTGAAATTGATTAGTAAGATGGAGTAAAAACAGCTTACAGCTAGCTATAAAACATATCATGTTATGAACAGAAACTTTTATATACTACTAATCTTGATTTGCAACTGTTCTTTCGGAATGGCTCAAACCAAAAGTAATGAGAATACCCGAACTATTAACGGACGAATTATAACAGATAAAGATGAGCCAATCCCTGGAGTGACCATTATGGAAATTGGTAAATATACTAATGGCGCCACAAGTGATTTGAATGGTGAGTTTTCGCTCATTGTATCGTATAACGAAGTAATTTTTATTAGTCTTTCAGGAATGCACTTCGACCGTTTTTTGAAATATGAACAAGGGGATGACTTCAAGGAAATTATTTTCAAATACAGAGAATCCAAAAAAGCAGAGAGAAAGAGCCAACGAGTATATGAAGAATGGAAAAAACTAACACCTACAACATCTAGAAAATCTAACAAAAAATGAACTTCAAAGAGGTACTTAAAATAAGTATAACAAAAAGCTTACTTTATGTTTTACTAACAACATTTATAACCAAGCTGTTTTACATTATTTTTAATGTGCAAGAACTAGGAGATGCCATATATATTGAATTGCTTTTTAATCAAATGTATTGCATCCTAATTTTTGGCTCCTTTTTAGTCTTAGCATATAAAAGCTACCAAAAAACCAGTAGCCCTTCTTTTATGGGACTATTAACCTTAACGCTATTGTATGTTTTAATCTCCTATTTCATTAGTTGGGCAATTGACTTTATTTTTTACCACATTCATAGATTAATAAGTACTCCTAAAGACGAAAATAGTACCGGAATTATGAGCTTAATGAATTTTAGCCCTTATCATGTGAATAGCCTTGATCTAATTCAATATTTTATCAATACTCCTTATAGTTCGATAGTAGAACTCCTTAGAAGCAGAAACTTTTCTTGGGCGCTTCATATTGTTTCACCTCCTAGTTTTTTAATTGCTACCCTAATCATCTATTTTAAAAGCCTATATCATATTTTTAAAAAAGAGAACCAAAAGGACTACTATGCTTTAATCCCTATTCTTAATAATGTTACATTATTAAAAATCACAAATAAACCTCTTTGGTGGATTATTCCTATTCACATCCCTTTTATTCGGTTAATACCTAAGCTATTTATCAATAAAATCCTTGCCAAAAAATATAAAAAAACAGACTCTTTTGCCTATGGCATGACGCTGCTTCCCTGGTTTTTTTATGGAAAAATAGGGTTGAAAAATGATCCTAGTTGAAGAAGTACTATTTAGAACAATACCAATACCTAGTACGAAATTTGGTGCTTAACATTGTGTTTTAGTATATTTATTGAGTCATTTAGCAGTGTAACAACTCAAAAATTAGGCGCTCTGAATTCCCTTACTAATCATCGCTAAGAGATTGGCAACAAGCAAAACACTCAATGCAACAAGAGTTAAAAAACTATATACAGCTTTACCTTAAAACATTTCCTGATTTAGATCCAGAGGAATTGGCTTTTTTAAGCTCATATCTAACCATAGAGAAATATGCAAAAAAGGAGTTCTTATTTAAATCTGGAGAGGTTCAAAAAGAAATGGGCTATGTATGCGTGGGGCTCTTAAGAAGATATTATATCAATGAAAAAGGAAATAAAATAACCACTGGTTTTGTAAGCGAAAACAACTATGCAACTGATTACCCTGCTTTTATAAGACAAAAACCTTCTAAATATTTTATTGAATGCCTGGAACCCTCTATTATCATAAAATTGCCTTATCATAAAATCCAGGAAGGATATCACAAGTATAAAAATAGTGAAATGTACGGTCGGCTAATCGCCGAATATGTTTTGACTGTACAAACTGATAGAGTTGAAAGTTTTTTATTCAAAAATGCGGAAGAAAGGTATCTTGACTTTATTGAGCAAAACAAAGATATTATCAATAGAATCAGTCTATCGCATTTGGCATCTCATTTAGGGATTGAGCGACAATCATTGAGTCGAATTAGAAGTAAACTTGCAAAAAAATGATTTTGTCACAAATGTGTCAGGTAAACCATACTAGTATTTCACATTTTTGCAGTATTAATTAAAAAAATAGTGCAGAAATGACTTCAAATAATACAGCAATTACACTAGCCCTTACCGTGCAACTCTTACTTTTTGCACTAGTTTCACACGGTCAAAGTACAACTATTGAATCTCCTATCCATGCTAATATTCAAGAAAAGACTGGTAAGATTTTCGATAGTCTTGTAAAAATCCGTCGCGATTTTCATATCCACCCAGAAGTATCAGGCAATGAAAAACGTACATCAGAAAAGATTACAAAATACCTGCAATCCCTGGGGCTTGAAGTCAAGACAGGTATTGGAGGCTACGGTGTAGTTGGAATCCTAAATACAGGTAAAAAAGGAAAACGCATTGCATGGAGAGCCGATATGGATGCTATGCCATCTGATATTCCTGATGTGGTAGATTTTGCATCAAAAAACAAAGGTGTTCGTCATATTTGCGGGCATGATGTAAATACTACTATTGCCCTTGGTATAGCCAATGTAATGGCAGGACTGAAGGAGAAACTAACCGGTACTATTTATTTTATTTTTCAACCTGCCGAAGAACCCTATACAGGAGCAAAAGCAATGATTGATGATGGCTTGTTCGAGATGATTAGTCCAGATGAAATTTATGGTTCACATATCGCTCCTATGGCAACAACTATGATTTCAACAAAACCAGAATGGATGTTTGCCGATTATAAAACGATTAAAATTTCGTTTCAAAATTCAGATAAAAATGACGCCATTGTTGCCTATAGCAAAGAACTTATTTCTAAGCTTCAAAATGTAGCTCCAGACAGTAAGTTCTGGGATCCAAATAGTTTGGGCGATCCTACTATAGGACTTGCAAGCCCAAACACAATTTTTACAGACTATACCTTTGTAAATAAAAAACGTATTAAGGTAGAAAAGACAGAGAACGAAATAACTATAAAAGCATATATCGGATCAAGCGCAAAAGAAAAGTTTGATGTTATGCTACCACAATTAAAACAAGAGATAAGCAACTCCAAATTTGCAAAAGACCTTATTGAAGTTGAGTTTTCGTACGAGAGAGCCAATCTATACAACGATAAAACGCTAACCAAAAAATCTTTAGGTCACATAGCGCAATTATATGGAGCAGAAAACATCATTATGCTACACGGAATCATGGCAGATTATCGAGGAGATGATTTTGCATACTTTCAAGAGCATGTACCTGGGGTATATTTTTACTTAGGAGGCTCCTATTTTGAAAAGGGAATACTATCAATGCCCCATGCTCCCAATTTTCAAGTTGATGAAAGCTGTATCAAAACAGGAGTAAACTATTTTTCTTCGATGATCGTAGAAAGGTTGGCAGAGTAATACCATTTACACTTTGGCTATACCGGGCTTCGACTCCGCTCAGCCCTCGGTAGCGGTATATGTATATTGTACATAAAAAACTTCGGACTTCTGACCTCCTGCTCTCATCACCGGGCTTCGAGAGCCTCAGCCCTCGCCCTAGAGTATATAGGATAAGAATTTCGCACCCTGAGGCTCTCGAAGGGTAAGGTTCCTTGATCTACAACTGTATTTTGCACATCTGACCTCGGACTTCAATTGCCGGGCTTCGGCTCCGCTCAGCCCTCGGTAGCGGTATATGTATATTGTAAATAAAAAACTTCGGACTTCTGATCTCCTGCTCTCATCACCGGGCTTCGAGAGCCTCAGCCCTCGCTTAGAGTATATAGGATAATAATTTCGCACCCTGAGGCTCTCGAAGGGTAAGGTTCCTTGATCTACAACTATATTTCATACATCTGACCTCGGACTTCAATTACCGGGCTTCGACTCCGCTCAGCCCTCGGTAGCGGTATATATATTGTTATAAAAACCTCGGGCTTCCGACTTCTGACCTCCTGCTCTCATCACCGGGCTTCGAGAGCCTCAGCCCTCGCTTAGTGTATATAGTGTAAGATTTTCGTACCCTGAGGCTCTCGAAGGGTAAGGCTCCTTGATCTACAACTGTATTTCATACATCTGAACTTCCGACCTCGGACTTCAATTACCGGGCTTCGGCTCCGCTCTGCCCTCGGTAGCGATATATGTACATTGTTATAAAAACCTCGGACATCCGACTTCTGACCTCCTGCTCTCATCACCGTGCTTCGAGAGCCTCAGCCCTCGCTTAGTGTATATAGTGTAAGATTTTCGTACAAAAGCAGAATGAGGTGCGGTTTTAAACAGACCATATTGTCGTTTCTAGCATTCTTTAACTAAGAAGAGCACACGTTCTTGTTTATCGATTAAAGGGATATTCATTAATCCAGTTAAAGCCTCTGCTGGTAAGAAGAAAATCCTTTTTGTCTAATCGTTTTGTGTTACAATCGATAGTATCTTTTGCAATAACCCCTTTGATAGCCATTGTAGAATCTGTTCTACTATAATTTAAGGTATATACTTTTGTAGAATCTTTGGGATGTGTTAACTCTATTGCGTTAGAGGTGGTATCGATTTTAGATGTATACCATACCATAGACATATCAGTCTTATACAACTGGATAGATTTTGGGCGCTCTATAGCAATGTACCGCCATCCTATAGTATCTGTAATAACAGGAACAATCTCTTTAGAGTTTATTTTAAAATCGGTAATCTCATACAGTCCATACAAAGCAGGCTTAGGAGCACCAGGACCATATTTTTTACTAGATTCTATTGAATCTCCAATATTAGCATAAAGGAAAAAAATTACGACAATCCATTTTACAGCATTCTTAATTCGTAGTCGTTTTTTTATAGTAAATGGTTCTTTGTGTTCAATTGGTTTTGTGGGTTTATTAAACAGGATAACATTTAGTAACCTTTGGGAGTGAGGTCCCATAATAAGTAACACCATTAGGAGCAGCTCTGATGAGTATAATTTTACAGGAACGTCATAACAGAAATTAATCAAAACTACATTGGCTAACACGGGTATCAATATCATACCACCAAGCACAACTGTTTTTCGATGCAATAAGAGTATTCCTCCTATTACTTCAGCCAGTCCGCTAAAAATAGTATACGCTTTTGATGCCCCAATAAAAGTCCACACTAACCCCATGGGAGAGGAATCTCCATAGGGTTCTAACAATCTAAAAAAAGAGGGCTCTTTAAATTGTAAGGGAATTACTTTAGCCATACCATAAGAAAGCATTATATAACCGACATAAAATCTCAACAGTACCAAAAACCAATAATTAAGTTTCTCATAGCTTCTTTCCTTTCTATCGAGAATTGACCAAACGATAGTAGCGATTGCTGCTAATACCAAAAAAAATAAGACTAACACATAATCATAAGTGGTATCCCCACTACCATTGGTAAAAACAGTAATGTCATAGTTTAGCTGTAAAATATGTTTTCCAATCCATGGAATAATTATATGATATACATCAGATAGAGCGTTTTGAATAAAATCTAGTTTAGGGATAACATTTAATGGAAACGGAAATAGTAACAACCCAAAAAACAGGAATAAAAAACGAAGGACAATCTTATTTTCTGTAATCATATTTTTATTTTTTGGACATCTGCTCTGCCATTAATAAGGCATTATAAGCATTTACCACCTTGCCTGATTTGGATAATTCTGAGAAGGGCACTAGCTTTTTACTACCGTCTTTTTGTTTGATTTCTACATCGATATCATAAGGAGTTCCAGAATCCATTATGATTTGTTTTACCTGAGTATACCCAAAAACCGAAACAAAAAGAATAAAAAGAGGAATACATTTTTCATAGACTGATGATCGCTTTTAATTATAAAAATGGTTAGCTTTAATTATAAATCCACTTATTCCTTGGGTTGATAATCAGGATGTCCAGTTTGCCAGAAGGCAAAATATTACTGATCTACCTTTTCTTTTGGTACAGTAATCTTCTCATCTTCAGGAATACGCTTTTTTAGTAGTAATATTTGACCGAGGTGACTGGATTGGTGTTCCATTACATGAAACCAATTGTAATGATAATTGCTTCCTTGACGTCCTCCTTCCTTTAACCATTCATCATTACGTTTTAGTAGTTCTTCTAATGTCTTTTTTCGTACTTTTTTATAGATGTCAAGATAATATTCTACATCATGTCCTCTTATAATTTTACGCGCTTCATCACCAAGCTCCAGAGCTAGACTCCATTTTTTCTTTTCTTCTTCGTTAAATCCTCTATTTTCAAATGTATAGACCTGATAATATGCTTCTGCCGCAGCAAGGTGTAAGAGTAGGGCACCAATTCGATTTGCTTTATCATCTAATAAATGGTCTAATTCTCTTTGATTTAGATTTTTTACCGTTCTCTCAACTCTAGTGCTTAGGTTATTAAGCATAGAGACTAATGTCCCGATTTGCGGGGTGTATTCTTTTGATGAATTAATAAACCTTGAAGAATCTTTCTTTACATTATTTCCGGTAATAAGTAAGGCGTATTTTCCATCTTTGGTATCTTTACTGGATTGATAGGTAAAACCTTCAACCCGCATTTTTCGATTTTTACTTATCCCTCGTTGCCAATTAGGGATATCACCCTCATCTGTAATTGTTTTCTCAAACCCAGAGTTTTTGATTTCTAATCTTTCAAACTCCCCGTTTTCAGTTTCGGTGAACAAAGCAAAATTATCAAAATAAAATGCAGCATTATAATAGCAAATACCTCCAAAATTAATTGCTTTGGCGTTTTCGTCTATATACCCCTCTATAGCATAAGTTTTCCATTCTGAGGATGTTATTGGTCTATCATTCATATTATCAAAAAAACCATACTCCCCCGGGGCATTATCCACTCTTACCCACAATCCTGCTTTATTTTTTTCACTTGCCCCTAGTACCTTTACATCAGCCTGTAGTTTAAACTTTATTTTTTTATCTGTTTTAACTACTATAGTTTGTACAAAAGAAGACCACTCTTGTTGCGTCCAATTGGCACGTTGAGCATTTGTATTAATACTCAAGATTAGAATTAGGTTGACAATGAAGGTTTTAAGAGTTTTAATCAGCATTAATCTTGTAATTTAGAGTTAATTTTCCGGTTGATAATCAGGATGTCCTGTTTGCCAAAAGGCGAAAGAAAATGCTTCTGCAAATGATTTATAATACTTTTCTAATGAATTATTAAGAGAACCATGCCCTGAATCAAAATCAACAGAAAAAAGAACAAGATTACTACTATTTTCTTGTAATCTGGCAGCAAATTTGGCAGGATCCCATACTACTACTCTCCCATCTTTCATCCCTGCTGTAATTAAAGTAGCTGGATACTTTACATTTTTTTCAACATGATGATAGGAATCCATCTCTAACAATGCTTTAAACTCTTTCTCAATTTTAACAGTACCAAATTCCTTAATGCTATTCAAACCATTAGGTTGTATTTCGGATCGTAACATATTCATGGCTGGTGAAATAAGAATTACAGCTTTGTACAAATCTGGACGATCTGTCATTGCCCTACCAGCCATAATACCTCCAGCACTTGAACCCATAAGGACTGATTTTTCAGGAGACGTATACCCTTCTTTGATCATATGTTGAGTACAAGCTATCATATCTTTCCATGTATTAGGTTTAGTATTTTTTAAACCTCCTCTATACCAAGTATCACCTTTTTCTCCACCTCCCCTTACATGTGCAATTGCAATAATACCTCCTTCATTAACCCAAGTAAGGAAACTTGAGGAAAAGAAAGGGTTACCTGGGTCACCATACGCTCCATAACCATAAAAAAGAGTTGGGTTTTTACCATCCATTTTTACATTTTTCTTATGAATGATTGATATTGGTATCATAGTTCCATCATGTGATTTTGTTTCAATTTCTTTAACAATAAGATTTTCAAATTCCGGATAATCAAATGGAGGATTTAAACTTATATTTATGAATTCACTACTTGAAGAAGTGTATTCATACAATACGCCTTCTTCTAGCCAACCTTCATTATAAATAGTAAGTTCATTATATTTAGTACCGTAGCTATTTATTCTAATGCTTCCTGATGGTTTAGGCATAATTACTTCCCTTTCTTCACCATTTACATATTGATATAGTTTTGCCTCAACACCATTCTTCATTCTTACAAAGTAAATACCATCTTTAGTAACTGAAAAATCACTAATAACACTATTCTTATCCTGAGGTATTAAAATTTCAGGATTCTCGAAATCAGGATTTTTTAAAGAGGTTTTACATATTTGATAATTTGATGCATTTTTTGCTGATAAGAAGATTAAATAGTCATTCTGTATATCTATTTGTTCTACTTTGTCTGACTTTTTATATAATAATTTCCAAGGTTTATTTGAAAGAGGTAAATCAGCCATAGTTTTAAAGTACATATCCTTAAACCTAGATGAACCGCTTACTTGCCCAAAAGCATATTGATAATAGTTTCCATAAATTAATACTTTGGGAAAGTCTTCAGGTTTAAAGACCACTTCAGGGTTATTAGGTTTTGAAAATATTTCTTTATGAATATTGGGGTCGCTACCTAGTTTATACAATAAAGATTTAGAATTAAGACCATAATTAGGATCATGAGGGTCTATATGAGGGTGATATATATAGGTGAATCCAGAATTATCAGGTAACCAATATACCCCCCCAATACCAGGTCTGGCATTTTTAAGAGGTTCAGAGATTATCTTTTTTGATTTTTTGTCAAAAATGATAATCTCTGAAATCTCCTCACCAAGATTTGCGATGCTTATTGCTATTTTTTCACCTTTCCAATCAGGTTTAAAATAATTTATAAGATAAGACTTTTGTTCTCCCTTACCATAACTTGAAGGGTCATACAACAATTCTTCTTTAGCGGCTATATTTTTTTTATAATATAACCTTGCAACACTATCCCCAGCAAAAAGTTTTGTATAAAAAAATTGTCCATCATAAGTTTTTCTTGTTAAGCCTATTGAATATGACTTTTCTTTATCGAATCTTTTTTGTTTCTCGATTAGCCGATCTTGACCAGGGATATTTTTTAAAATTTTTGAAGCATAATCTTCTTGTCCTAATAACCAAGAAATTGTAGTTGAATCTTCTAGATTTTCTAAGTTTCTATAAGGGTCTGTTATTTTTTGATTATGATATTCATCAACAGCATTAATTCTTTTTAGAATGGGCTGTTGAGGTATAGTACTTTCACTACAAGCTGTTAAAAATAATAGAGCGATAAAAATAATTCTCATAAATAATATAATATAACTTCTAATAGAAATTTTTGAAGAGTTCAAAAGTTTTAAATTATAACTTCCTTAATGGTTTATGTTAATCTTGATTAGTCCCATTGGTCCCATGTCCCCCTGGTTTACATAAAGCAAACCTGCTTTTTTCCGCACCAGTAGTGTCTCCACCTTTAATAATAAAAGATTCGATTCTCTGTAACTTAGTAATGTTTAGTTTTTCTAATTTTAGCTTTTTCATTTTTCTTTGTTTTTCAAAATTACATGTCAAATATTCAAATAAAATTTTAATGTTCAAACAAACAATAGTCCAAATTCCTGAATCTGGACTACTACACAACATAACTTACTTATTTTGAGTTTTTTATATTTTTAAGTTCTTTGATAAAAAAAGATGGATAAATCCCATTTTTCTTATAAAAGTAAGTCGAAAATGATTGGGTATTACTAAAGCCTATTTCTTTAGCAATAGCCTTTATGGTATAATTCTGAAACTTAGAATCGATTCTTAGTTTTTTCATGACATATTCTACTCTTAAGTCATTAATATACTGCGTAAAACTTTTTTGTCTATGAGTATTAATAATCTTTGATAAATATTTTGAATTAGTGTTAAATTCTTTTGCTAAAGTATTGGTAGTAATATTTTGTTTTGTAAAGTCTAAATTTTCCTCAAACTTATGAAGTTTGTTTAATATTGTTTTCACAAGTTCTGGAGGGATACCTATGTCATTTGAGGTTGTTGTTGATATATTAGTATAGTCTTTTTTTTCTATTAATATTGAATTTTTCTTTTTTAATAGATTTTCAAATCTAAGGTGATACAATTTCTTTTTCCGATATTGATAAATAAATAATAAGCTGACTATTGTTAAAACAATCAATAGTCCGACAATAAAGCTTTTATAGGTAGAGTTTTGATTGCTCATGGATTTAATCAAAATCTCTTTTTCCCTAAGCAGTTCTGGAGTTTCGTAATCTTTAATTATTTTATTGTTAATTAACTTATAATCCTTATTTAGAATGCTGTCTACATACAATAACCTATTTATATATTTTAATTGTAGTTTTTTGTCATTTATAGACTTATAATGATTAATAAGTTTTGTATAAACCAATCTATTCTGAGGGATGTAATAATTTGTCTCTGCTATAATTGAATCAACTTTATTATAATATTGAATTGATTTTTTATAATTGCTCAGTTCCTCATATGCGGTACCTAGATACCAATATGCATCTATTAAATTGTAATTTTCATAAAAATATTTATTTTCTTCAACAAAAAAATAAGGAATCGCATCGCTGATTTTTTTTATAGAGTTGTGATAATTTCCTTCGTAGTAATCTTTAATTCCATCATTTATTTTAAACAAATTATGAATCCTATAGTTTCTAGATAGAGAAAAACCTTTTTCATTTAACTTAGTAAAAGAATCAATTTCTTTATTATAGCGGTGAGTGGTGATAAGTTCTGATAATGTGACTAGATACGAAATGGAATCCTCATAACTTCTATTATTTTTTTGCTCTTCATAAGCTAAACATTCATTTAATAATAATTTTGCTTCATTATATTTTCCTAACTTTCTTTTTAACAAACTTATATTGTGTTTAATCATATATTGATAATGATTACTACCAGTTTTTTTAGAATATTTAATTCCTTCTAGATAATTATTGATTGCCTCATTAAATTCTCCCTTTTCAGCTTGCATTACAGCTTTATTAATGAATAATAAAGTTGGAAAGTCTCTGTCATTAATTTCTTTACTTGCTTCTATTGCTTTATCTATATGTGTGAGCCATTTATCTGATTCTAAACCATAAAAAACAGATAATAAATAGTGCCCCCAAGTAATTCTGTAATTACTTTTATTCATTATACCTTTATGGAGATACGTCAAGGCATATATTTTAGCATCTTCATTTTCGATATTCATGTGATCGTAAAACTGATCATAAAGATTATCAAAACTTTTATTGGAAAGAGAATCAGGAATTGTAAAATTTGAATCTTGCCCACTAGAAATTAAGTTAACCATGATTATAAAAAAAACAGCTAAATTCCTATTAAGAAAGGTGTATTTCAATAAATCATTTTTTTTTAAAATATCAAAAAATATTTTTTTGATATAAAAACTAAGCTTTTGAATTTTATTCTTTTTTAGCATATTAAAAACACAGAATACTAGATTAACCTCCTCTATATAAAACTTTTAAACAAAGATAGAGCTTCTATTTTTTAATGTATAAATTCCAGAATTTGGAGTCCAATTTCTAGAATCCTTAGATACTCTCCTTGCAAAGCTCCTTATCCTCCAACTACATTTGACTCCATAAAACTAACCAACATGGAGTATAAAGAATATAACAGCAAACATAAGTTTATGTCTGATATCATAAAAATGTTACACCTAAAAATGAATTTATTTATATATAATCTTTCTCATGATAGCTCATATGAGTTAATACTCTATAGTTGGATTAACAAATTATATGCAAAAGGAAAGACGACGGAAGAAGCAGTACAGTTGATTTATAAAGCTCGGAACATACTATTACTTAACCCAAAAAATGGTTTGTGTAGCTCCCCAATGTCATCATAAACTTGCCTGCTTATGTTTGTTAAGTATACCCAATTAAACAGCCTACAAAAAATAATGGTTGAAGATAAGATAGTTGTACGCATCAATGCCTCAAAAACAGTAATCAAAGAGGTACTAAAAATCATAAATCCTCCTGTAAAAATAGTAGAGAAAGAAGTGATCCTGATGTATGATATGTTACAGCGTATAGAACGGGAGGTTAGGAATGTTGAAGGGTGAATAACAAA
The DNA here is from genome assembly GCF_002895435.1 of Aquimarina sediminis. Taxonomy (GTDB): domain Bacteria; phylum Bacteroidota; class Bacteroidia; order Flavobacteriales; family Flavobacteriaceae; genus Aquimarina; species Aquimarina sediminis. Next base: position 63,021 of record NZ_POYJ01000015.1, on the reverse strand, counting down.
TACTGAATACCGAAGTAGCGGTCACTGAGCGTAGTCGAAGTGAAAGCGGGCTTCGACTCCGCTCAGCCCTCGGGAGTGAGGGCTTCAAAAAATAAACAATTAAAAACAAAAAAAATGAAAGAAAACAACAGAATTAGTAAAGTGCTTACCAAAGATGAAGTCGAGGCGATACAGCAAAATATCAAAGCCCTAAAAGAGCCTTTGAGTTTTTTATTAAACCTAACGCCCAATGAGCGTAAAAATCTACCCAAGATCAATAGCGCCAATAAGATTTTTGCAGAAGATAGCATTCATATCCTCGAGGGCAAACCCAAATGGATACCCGAAGCACTTACTGCAGAAGAAGCCCGTAAGGATTTAAAGCTTTTTGAACAATTAGACCCCGTTATTCTGGAGTTAGAAGGTCTGCTACGCCAAATGAAAGATACCCAGATGATTGTAGGTAGCGAGGTATACAGGGTGGCACTATCGGTATATAGCCTGGCCGATGCCGCCCGAAAAATGCCGATGGAAGGTGCACAAAGCGCACACGAGCTGTTAAAAGCTCGCTTTACACAGAGTGTTAACCAGTCTACAACCAATGAGGGCGATACCCCATTATAAATATAGCCAACCACAAAAATCGGTAGTCCTATATCAAAAAACATAGGTCATAGTACAAAAAAAGCAGGATCGATAGCAAAAATGCCAGAATCACCAAGTAATGAAGTGGGTGCTCCTACAATACCAAGTGGTCAAACTGACAAAGTAACCCCAAGCTCCCAGTAATGAAGTACCCCAACTGACAAAGTTACGTGAAGCTTTAACAGTTAAAGTACCCCGGGGTACTTCTTAAGTGGGTAGGGGTACTTGGGTAAGTGGGTAGCTTTAGATCAGATGTTGGGTATCGCAGTGTAAGAATATCAAATGATGAATACAGAATATTGAATAATAAAGAAGGTGAGGTCGGGTGCCGGAAGCCAGATGTTGGAAGTAACAATGTCACACTGAGCTGTCACACTGAGCTTGTCGAAGTGTTGTCGAAGTTCAACTGAAAAAGAAAGGTTCGACTCCCTTCGACAGACTCAGGATGACATGCTAGCTAATACTAAAAAAACAAGGGAACCTCTGTCCTCCGACCTCGGACTTCAGTCTTCTGACCTCCAATACATAATATAAAACAACATAGCAAAAGGAAAACAAAATGGAAATTATTATCAAACAAGTTGAGATTATAGAACGAATGGATCGACTTATCCGTATGCGGGCAACAGGAGCGCCAGAAGATTTTGCTTTTCGGCTAGATATCTCTAAAACAAAACTCTATAGAATGATCAATATCATGAAATCACTAAAAGCACCCATCGCATATGATATTACGATACAAAGTTTTGTCTATGAGGAAGCAGTTGGGTTTTCGTTTGGGTTTTATAGAATGGAGCAAAGCGCTTTGAATAAAAGCTTGAGACCGGGAGTCTGAAGATGGAGGGGTTGAGATTTGAGGTGTGAGGTCGGGAGTACAAAATAGTTGTACACCAAGGAGCCTTACCCTTCGAGAGCCTCAGGGTGCGATTTTTTTACGCCACATCCTCTGGGCGAGGGCTGAGGCACTCGAAGCCCGATGGTGGGAACTCGAGGTCAGATGTCCAAAGTCGGGTGCTCAGCTCTGATTGTGGATAGTTGAAACAAAAAGATACTTAGCGGTCACTGAGCCCTTCGACTAAGCTCTGGGAACACGTAGCCGAAGTGAAAGCGATATTGTATTGTGTAAATCACTACTGAGGAGTGGTATTTGGCATCGGTCATCGGACTTCCGACATCGGACTCAAAAAAAAACCAAAAAAACAACCCAATTCCAAAAAATGAAACTAGCTACCGCTATACTTGTACAACAATAAAAAAATAAACACCTATGATATATATAATAACCAACCTTGTTTTAGAATATACCACTGTATTGATCGATCATTTTACTGTGGTATATCAATTTATTAGCAACTATCACTAAGATGAAACAGTTATTTCCCAAAGAAATTATAGAGCATACTGTAGAAGTACACCAGTTTGCGCATAACAACAGGAGCAAAATGATTTATACAACCATACTTACTGCTTTTGTTATTGCCCTGGCACTTTTACCCTTTATCAATATTGATATCTATACTACGGCAAGAGGAATGCTAAAACCTGGTAAGGAACGAGTGGCTATCACTCCGCTTCAATCGGGCACAGTGGTTTTTGCCGACATGGTTGACAATCAAAAGGTAAAAAAGGGAGATACCTTGCTTATGGTCAATACCACTTTGGTAAAAGAAAAAATTAAGAGATCAACTACACAGATTAAAGAAACAGAACAATATATAAAGGATTGCGAGTATTTGATCAATACCCCTACTCCAAAATTGAGCAAGATAGCATCGGCGCGGTATCAAAAGGAATATTTGTATTTCACCCAAAAATTGCGGGAGCTACGCACCCGTTTTAAGAAAACAAAAACAGATTATCTACGCACTAAGAAATTGTATACAAAAAAGGTGATTGCCAAAGTAGATTATGAAAACAGTGTTTTTGAGTATCGACTGGCAACTGCAGCATTACGCCAATATCGAAAACAACAAAAAAGTAATTGGCAAGTGGCAGTAACAGAATATCATAATACGATCAGAGAATTAAAAAATGGAGTATCACAATTAGAGAAACATCAAGAGGAACTAGTGGTAACAGCTCCAATAGACGGTATTCTCAAAAATATAATGGGAATAGCCTCTGGGAGCCTGATTGCAGGTGGGACTACTATTGCCGAAATATCCCCCGATACAGGACTGATCGCAGAGTGTTACCTGTCTCCATCTGATATAGGCTTGGTGAGTACAGATAGATCTGTAAATTTTCAGATCGATGCTTTTAATTATAACCAATGGGGACTGGCTACAGGAAAAATTATGGAAATCAGCAAAGATGTAGATATGATTAATAACCAACCTGTTTTTAAAGTACGTTGTGCTATCAACCAGAATCATCTGCAACTCAAAAATGGTTTTAAAGGAAGTTTAAACAGGGGGATGACTTTTAGCGCACGATTTCAAATTGCAGAACGCACCTTATTTGAATTATTATACGATAAAGTCGATGATTGGTTTAATCCATCTAGTCCTACAATAGCAGAGCATAGTTGAGTGATGGTAGAAGTCAAAGGTCGGGTGTCGGAAGCTTGAAGACGGAAGTCCGAGGTCAGATGTACAAATATAGTTGTACGCCAAGGCGCCTTACCCTTCGAGAGCCTCAGGGTGCGAATTTATTACGCCATATACGCTTATCGAGGGCTGAGACTCTCGAAGCCCGATGGCGGAAACTCAAAGTCAGATGTCCGAGGTCGGATGTCAGAAGTGAAATGATCAAACAATGTCACACTAAGCTATCATGACGACACATAGCGGTCACTGAGCGTAGTCGAAGTGAGAGCGAAATTGTATTGTGTAGATCACTACTGAGGATGGTATTCGGTTTTCATAACATCGGACTTCGGCTACGCTCAGCCCTCGGGTTGAAGATAGAATAAACAAAACGACAATTAGCGGTCACTGAGCCCTTCGGCTAGGCTCAGGGAACACGTAGCCGAAGTGCAAGCGGGATTTAGGAAAATGTTTTTAATAACTATGAGTAAAAAAAATAAAGCCAAGAAGATAGGAGATCAAGGTTTGTTGTGGTAGGTAAACTTTGCATCTCTGCTTCTTTAAACCTTTAAACCTTTGAATTTGAAAAAAATGTCGAAAACAAAAATAAAACAACACGATATTACAGATTGCGGGGCGGCTTGCCTGGCATCGATATCGGCACATTATAAACTACAATTACCCATTGCCCGTATTCGGCAGTTTGCCAGTACCGATAAAAAGGGAACCAATGTATTGGGGCTCATCGAGGCTGCCGAAAAATTAGGATTCGAAGCCAAAGGAGTACGTGGTGATCTGGGTAGTTTGTCTAAAATCCCTAAACCTGCCATTGCCCATGTGATTGTTAACCAAAAATTGCAGCATTATGTAGTGATCTACGAAGTAACCCGAGAGTATATCAAAATTATGGATCCGGGAGACGGTAGATTTCATAAAAAAACATATCAGGAATTTACTGCAGAATGGACAGGAGTATTGGTACTACTATTACCCAAAGAAGATTTTATAGCAGGTAATCAAAAAGTATCTGTATTCAAGCGGTTCTGGTTTTTACTAAAACCTCATAAAGGAGTATTGACACAGGCATTTATAGGCGCACTAATCTATACCTTATTGGGGTTCTCTACCTCTATTTATATTCAAAAACTTACAGATCATGTGTTTATAGGTACCAGTACCAAACTGCTTAACCTGTTGGGGATTGTCATGATCGGATTATTGCTTTTAAAACTTGTGGTAGGAGCCTATAAAGATGTTTTTCTGATTAAAACCGGGCAGCAGATTGATGCACGACTTATTCTGGGATATTATAAACACTTGCTAAAACTACCACAGCAATTCTTTGATACCATGCGCGTAGGAGAGATCATTTCCCGAATCAATGATGCTGTAAAAATCAGGAATTTTATCAATGGGGTTGCGCTGGATCTTACCGTTAACGTTTTGATTCTGATCTTTTCTTTTGGGTTGATGTTTACCTATTATTGGAAACTGGCATTAATCATGCTGGCAATCATCCCCGTATATGCCATCATTTATATGATCACCAATAGACTAAACAAGCGTACTGAACGAGGGATCATGGAAAAATCGGCAGAACTAGAGAGTCAATTGGTAGAATCCCTAAACTCGGTAGGTACTATCAAAAGATTTGGGCTTGAGGATTTTGCAAATATCAAAACCGAAACACGATTTATTGGATTGCTAAAAACAGGATACAAGTCTGCATTAAATAGTGTATTCTCTAACTCAAGCACAGCTACCATAGCCCAGTTGTTCACTATTATTTTGTTATGGAGTGGCTCTTTTTTTGTAATTCAAAAAGAAATTACCGCTGGGGAGTTGATGGCTTTTTATGCGATCATAGGATATTTTACCAGTCCTGTTGCCAGTCTGATCAGTGCCAATAAACAGGTGCAAAATGCCTTGATTGCCGCAGATCGCTTGTTTGAAATTATGGATCTGGAGCGAGAAGAAGATGCCCAGAAGGTAAAACTAACTCAACAGAATATAGGAGATATCCATTTTTCTAATGTAGGGTTTAGATACGGATCCAGAGTAGAGGTTTTTAAAGATTTTACACTGACTATTCTCAAGGGAAAAATTACCGCGATTATTGGGGAGAGTGGTTCTGGTAAATCTACACTGATGTCACTTTTACAAAATATATATCCTATACAAAAAGGTAAAATCTCTATAGGAGATCAGAATCTAAAACATATCGAGAGCAGCAGTCTAAGAAATCTGGTGAGTGTAGTACCACAAAAGATAGATCTCTTTGCGGGTAATGTAATCGAGAATATTGCGGTAGGCGAATTTGCTCCCGATGTAGAACGGATTATAGAGGTATGTAAGACGATTGGGATTCTGGAATTTATAGAAACCCTCCCCAATAGTTTTGCTACCTATCTTGGAGAAAATGGAGCTACCTTATCCGGAGGGCAAAAACAACGAATTGCTATTGCTCGGGCTTTATACAAAAATCCTGAAGTATTGGTATTAGACGAGGCAACCTCATCACTGGATAGTACGTCTGAGAATTATATCCAAAAAGCAGTACAGAACCTACGAGATAGAGATAAAACGATTATCATAATTGCACACCGATTGAGTACTGTAGTGAATGCTGATACCATTGTGGTACTAGAAAAAGGAAAAGTGGTAGAAGAAGGTAACCATGATACACTATACTTAAAACAACAAAAATATTATGAATTATGGCAAAAGCAGATCCCTGGAAGGGTTGGAAGCTCGAGGTCAGATGTCCGAGGTCGGGTATCAGAAATGAAATGTGAATAGTAATGTCACACTGAGCCTGTCGAAGTGCTGTCGAGGTGAAAGCCGGATTGAATTATTCAGATTATGAATAAGATTAGTATTTGGTTTTCATAGCATCGGACTTCGACTTCGCTCAGCCCTCGAATTGAGGATAGTTTAAGCAAGACAATACGTAGCGGTCACTGAGCGTAGCCGAAGTGAAAGCGAAATTGTATTGCTCAGGTTATTAATAAGACTGGCATTCGGTTGTCATAGTATCGGACTTCGGCTTCGTGTTCCCTGAGCCTAGTCGAAGGGCTCAGCCCTCGGATTGATAATAATTTAAACAAAAACGACACATAGCGGTCACTGAGCGTAGCCGAAGTGAAAGCGGAATTGAATTGTTCAGATTATAGGTAAAATTGGCATTCGGCTGTCGAAGCACTTTGATAAACCGAATGTGAAATAAAAAAACTAAAAAAGGTCAGAAGTCCGAGGTCAGAGGTCAGATGTACAAACTTTGCATCTCAGCGTCTTTGCCTCTCTGCTTCTTTAAACAAAACAAAAAAGAAAAAACAATGAATATCATTATCAAACACATAGAACTTATAGAGAGAATCGATCAACTCATTCGCTTGCAAGCCACGGGATCACCAGAAAAACTGGCATCAAGACTGGGAATATCTAGAGCCAAGGTATATCGGCTTATTGATACGATGAAAGAGCTAAATGCTCCTGTAGCTTATGATTTTGCCTGCCAGAGTTTTATATATACCAAAAATGTGCATTACCGTTTTGGCTTTATCGATAGTGAGCTTGATCATAACGAGATCCGATCTATTAATGGCGGATCATATTTGGCTGGATTGGGCAAACGATTTTTGATCACAAAATTTGAATAAAAAACCAATATTTATGATAGCGTCTCAAAAAATGAGACGCTGATCTTGTAGTATTGTAGTATATAAAGAATGGCGCAGTTCTTTATCCCGTTGTTGCAACAACAAAGACTTGTCTACTTGATTTGACGAAATCATTATGGACTTATTTTTAAAACAAATATTAATTATTTAAAATTTTCAAAATGAACTCAAAAAAATTAAATTTACAAGAACTTAGTGTAGCTGAATTGAATGAAACAAATGGTGGTGGACTTATCCCCGCACTGGCTCTTACTGTAGCCATTGGTTCTTTCTTTTTTAATGCTGGATATCAGTATGCTGCTGCACAGTAAACTGATTAAAAAAACGTTTAATTAAAATAATGAATTATGAGTTTTCTTAAAAACCTTTCGCAAGCAATAGAACCAGTAACTCCAGCCAAAATCATATGGCTAGTGGTGATTAGCATCTTACTTTTTATGTTCTTCTTTTATTTAGGTTTTCAATATAGTGCAGCACAAGGAATTTAAAAATTGATGCTTTATTTCTTATGAAAGATTTGAAAACTTAATTTTAAACTTCAAATATGAAAAAAGATAATAAAACTCAGGAATTGAGCATGAAGGAATTGACTGAAATTAATGGGGGCTTTGGATTATTAGTCTTACCAGTTATAGCGTTTCATGCTGGATATACTTATTTCCAATTGATACATTAGTAAAAACTAATTAAGTATATAGAAGAGACTGTTGTTGTATAACAGTCTCTTTATATTTGATAGCTATTAAAGTAATCTTTTAGATAATTTTTAATTTAAAAATGATTAAAACATGAAAATCAAAGCAACTATTTTGGATGGAATTTCTAAGTCTATCAATAAAATGAGTCATTTAGAATTTGTTACAATTGTTCTAGGAGTAACAATGATATTAATGTATATTGGTTGGGAGTTAGGTGTTGCTTATGCAAGGATGTAATTGATACGACACCTCTTCTATGGCAAGTAATTTCAATATAAAATAAAAACTTGATATGAAGCTAGTAATGAAAAAGAAAGAAAGGACAATCTATTATTGGTTGGTCGTTATTGCTTTTTTAGTTTTTTTTCATGGTATGTAGGAGAAAAAATCGGTCGTCTACTATTTAATCTTTCTTACTAATTTTTGTAGAAATATTAAACTCATAAAAAATTATGAAAAACATAAATGGAACATCTATATTAAGTATCGGTAGTATTATATCGGTTATTGGTATCATATTGCTTACACTTAAAGTTTCTTCAATACTATATATGACTGCTTTTGCTTTAGGATTATTGCTTATGGTTGTAGGTGTTATACTTAAAGCAAAAAAAAAATGACACTGCACTTTAAGGTCGTTATAAAATAACCATAAAAAGAAATTATGAAAATCAAGGCAAATATTTTAGATGGAATTTCTAAGTACATCAATAAAACGAGTCATTTAAAATTTGTTACAATTGTACTAGGAGTAACAATGCTATTAATGTATATAGGTTGGGAGTTAGGTGTTGCTTATGCAAGAATGTAATTGTTAGCATGCTTCCCATCTATACTATAACAAAACCATATTATAGATTAAAGAAAATATAAAAAAACCTCTTTTTAATGATTAATAAGAGGTTTTTTTTTACCCTTATTATACATTGTTCAAACCTAGGCAATGTAGTTTAGTTAAGGATAATTTAGAATTTCTTGTCACACTGGGTTGTCACACTGAGCCTGTCGAAGTGCTTCCAAGTTCGTGTTTTCTAATGTCTTCGACAGGCTCAGACTGACAATTAAAATCGTTAACTAAATGACATTGATAATCCGAATTACTTTTTTAGCACGTCTCAAAAAATGAGACGCTTACTTACTATCATTGTAGTATAAACTATGATACTAAAAAGAATGAGTAAGGAGTATTCGACCATGCTAAAGGTTCTCAAGCATTTTTCGGGATTAAACAAACTAGATGCTTTTGATCTTTTACATAAAATGGAAGTCACACTGTTTTATGCTTCAAGTCCTATAAATACCAAAAACCTTAAGCAAATCATTTTATCTGATATAGAAAAGGTAGATTGGATTGATCCATTTCATTTTACTTTTCTACCCAATGGCAATCTATGTGAATTTACAGGATCAAATAATTGGTTGCAGGTGTATAAAGAGAAGAATAGATTTTTGCCCAACTGGGGGATGTTTAGGGTGTATTACTTTAAAACGGTCTATGCGCCTTTAGAACTAAGAAAACTAACCAGAAAAAACTTGCTGGGAGTAGTCAGAGGAAAAGATAAAGAGAACAAAGTACAAGAGTTTTTAAGGCAACATCGTATTACCGCAAATAATAGTATGACTAATCGTTTATTGGTATTGGATTTGTAATATTGGTCTATAAAACAGATGGATAATAAACAAACAACGACCCTTATAAAAACACTAGCCATGAAAATAGTACTAAGGCTATTCATCTTAGCCATCGCGATGACAAGTTGTAAATCAGATCTTGAAAAAAACCATAAGGATTATACACTTATCGAGGAAGGAGGAATATTTGTTGAAGTGTTTGATTCTACAAATGTTAAACTTACTAGGTATACAGACAACAATACTATTTATAGAAAAGAACTAGAGTTCATATATTCCTACGAACATATTACAAAAGATAATAGCAGATACTATTTTAAAGAAGACCCATCTATAGATAACTGGAAGCATTCCTGGAAGTTTGTTGCTGCCGACTCAATAGACAAAAATACCATTCTAGAGGTTAAGATTAAGATAAATCCGGGACTAGAACCTATGACACAATTTGAACCACACTATAATCAAACAGTAGCTCAATATGATTATTTAACCAAGGATAAATCATCTGCTTTTAATTCGATGTCGGGTATTATAGAAAATGAAAAAAACGTATGGATGCATCCACCACGGGATAAATATTTTAGGATTCTTGAGTTAAATCCTTTTCCGTACATACAAACTCCTTTTGAAGTTGGAAATACATGGACCTGGAATTTGGATATAGGAGATTTTTGGGCAGACAAAAGATGGTTAACCTGGAAAGGAGGAATTGAAAATAAGTATATTTATAAAATAACAGATAAAAAGAAGATAAATACGGCTTTTGGCAAATTAGAGTGTTATACTATTGATGCCACAGCAACAAGTGGGCTAGGTGAGACCAAATTAACTTCACTTTTTAATACCGAATATGGTTTTATTAAATTACTTTATACAAATATTGATGGGAGTAAGACCATATTGCAACTAGAAAAAGTAATAAAAAGTGAGTAAGGAAAATACCTAAAACCATAAGTAAGAAACAAATTGAAGCTTATTTCTTGGTTGTAAAATGCATTCAAAGTTGTATTTTTAACTAGGATTCACAGGAAAACTCAAATCTTTTGATATTAGGATCATGTTGTGAATTACATTCAAAATTGTACTTTTAACTAGGATTCACAGGTTTTGTAAAAAATGGTGTGAGGTTCAAACAGTTGTGAATTGCTTTCAAAATTGTACTTTTAACTAGGATTCACAGGTCTTTAATTGAACACCTGCTGCGCCTGTTTGTTGTGAATTGCATTCAAAATTGTACTTTTAACTAGGATTCACAGGCAGTTTCCAGATATAGGAATTGCAAACATGGTTGTGAATTGCATTCAAAATTGTACTTTTAACTAGGATTCACAGGAATCCTTGAAAATGGAGTCTTTAGATATAAGTTGTGAATTGCATTCAAAATTGTACTTTTAACTAGGATTCACAGGTCTAAAAATTTGAAATGCACTCATGTTTTAGTTGTGAATTGCATTCAAAATTGTACTTTTAACTAGGATTCACAGGAAATGGTAAAAAAGAACCACAACAAAATAAGTTGTGAATTGCATTCAAAATTGTACTTTTAACTAGGATTCACAGGGTAGTTATCAAGTCTACCAATCCAGAACTAGTTGTGAATTGCATTCAAAATTGTACTTTTAACTAGGATTCACAGGAATCCTCTTTGTACTAACTATAGTGTCTCTGTTGTGAATTGCATTCAAAATTGTACTTTTAACTAGGATTCACAGGTCTAAGAAGTGTACTGTTTTCATAGTAAATGTTGTGAATTGCATTCAAAATTGTACTTTTAACTAGGATTCACAGGATAGTAAAGGAATCCGATCCTAGAATTAGTGTTGTGAATTGCATTCAAAATTGTACTTTTAACTAGGATTCACAGGTGATATCATCACTTAAGCCTTCATGACCTAGTTGTGAATTGCATTCAAAATTGTACTTTTAACTAGGATTCACAGGTTATTAAATCATCTGAAAACAACATTAAAAGTTGTGAATTGCATTCAAAATTGTACTTTTAACTAGGATTCACAGGAATCCAGAGATATTTTTATTTAATAGGACTGTTGTGAATTGCATTCAAAATTGTACTTTTAACTAGGATTCACAGGTTTACGTTTTCGAATATGAAAAATCTAGGAGTTGTGAATTGCATTCAAAATTGTACTTTTAACTAGGATTCACAGGGAATTAAAAAAAGGATATCAAGGAAGTTCAGTTGTGAATTGCATTCAAAATTGTACTTTTAACTAGGATTCACAGGTCAACCATACGTAATAACATTTGATCGATTGTTGTGAATTGCATTCAAAATTGTACTTTTAACTAGGATTCACAGGGGGAGTGCTGTGTGAAATAATAAAAAGGCTGTTGTGAATTGCATTCAAAATTGTACTTTTAACTAGGATTCACAGGCTTTTTCTGCTATGAAACAGATGGCTGATGTTGTGAATTGCATTCAAAATTGTACTTTTAACTAGGATTCACAGGATTGGTTAGCATCTAGAAGTATGCCTGGCCGTTGTGAATTGCATTCAAAATTGTACTTTTAACTAGGATTCACAGGTGATGATGAGGTTTGGAGTGAAATATCTGCGTTGTGAATTGCATTCAAAATTGTACTTTTAACTAGGATTCACAGGTCATCAAGATCAAGATGTACAGAAGAGAGTGTTGTGAATTGCATTCAAAATTGTACTTTTAACTAGGATTCACAGGAAACATTAATGAATTAGATGTATTATCTGAGTTGTGAATTGCATTCAAAATTGTACTTTTAACTAGGATTCACAGGAGAGGGGAATTATTCGATTAATACGATTGGGTTGTGAATTGCATTCAAAATTGTACTTTTAACTAGGATTCACAGGATACTCTTTATAAACTACTGATATCCTGTGCCCTAAGCGATATTTTAGAATTAAAAAACCAACTAACAAGTTAGAAAAGCTCTAGTTGTTGGGATGGTTTTTCTGGTTCTACCTCTTTTTGACCATGAAAGAGTTCCATCATCCCGAATTGTTTATCGGTTATTTGCATAATCCCTACTTTTCCTTTTTTGGGTAGCGCATTCTTTGTTCTTTTGGTGTGTACTTCTGCATTTTCTCGAGACGCACAAAACCTCATATAAATACTAAATTGAAACATAGCAAACCCATCATCCAATAAGTTTTTTCGGAATCGATTAGCGGCTTTTCGTTCGGTTCTGGTTTCTGTTGGTAAATCAAAAAAGACTAATACCCACATACTTCGATATTGATTAAGGCGTGAAAAATAGTCTTCATTCATATTCTGGGTATAAAATCTTACGACTACTACCTAAAAAGCACTCATATAAAGAGTTGGTGGTTCTGCTCATCGCTATCATTAGAGGGCTTTTTTTGCCATCTATTTGTACATCTATCGTAGGGATTTTTAATAAGATCGATTTTAGGTCTCCAGAAAGTTCTTTATACTCTTTAAAAGATTGAGTGATTTCATACACCATAGCGTCTACATATATACGATAAGGCTCCATAATATCATCGGCAAGGCAGAACGCATTATATTTATTATGATGAAAAATCCCAACAGATGGTAACATCCCACTGCTTATTAGTGCTCTTGCAGTGACCGCTCGCAATACGGCATATCCATAATTTAGCAAATTATTAGGAGGAACTCCTTTTTGATTGCGGCTAAATTCTTTTATAGCAAACAAATTTTGAAAATAATAAGCTGCCGCTATAGCTTCATGGTTTCCTGCATCACCACTTTTTACCTCTCCTGCCCACCGGGTTAGTTTTAATCCATTTTTACCATACTTGATTAGATGCATGGCTTGATTACGTATTTTGACACTTATGGTTTGTTGCCATAGATTTTTCTTGAGAGGTAGACTGGCATTGAGTTGATACCGTATTCTTTCGGTTTGCTCGCTATGACCTACCAATGGTTGTAAAAAAGAACAAGGTAAATGCTGCTTATCACATGTAATGACTGCTGTTTTGTTTTTTATTAACTTAGTCAACAATCCATTGGTAATCGTTATTTGTGGGTTTTCTAAAACTATATATCCCAAATCTTCTATAGGTATAGTAACTTCATCTCTATTCTGCTTGGGGAAATTGATGATCAATTGCTCGTGTTTAGTGCTTAAGTAAGCAGGATTTCCGAAAAAAAGAGTACGCTTAATCATGATATTAATATTCTCCTGTTTGAACGATTTCTCCTAAATGATTTAACCTTACTTTTACGATACCATGAAGATGTCCTAAACTTTTAATGGGTTTCCAGGTAATATCTTTTAATTCTTTATTATCCCTTAGTTCGGTTTCCAAATGATGCCTAAAGACATAATCTCTAATAGAAGAATTACCATAAGATACTTTTGAAAACTTTTGCACTCTGTATAAATGCTTACTGATTATTCCGTTGTTGGAAGGGTCTAGTAAGTCAACTTGTAATGGATCAAAATCTTTTGAAGGAAAAACAAACACTTCATTTTGTTTGAGGGTACATAGCAAAGGGAATCCTTTTTCAGAATTAGAATTCACGATAGGTACTCTTTGACTTTTTCTTTCTACAGCTTCAAAAAAAGTAACGATCTCATCATCCAGATTTCCCTTGGAGTCATGATAGATCGCAACATGGTGATTATTACCTGTACTTACATAATCAACAGGGATGGGTTTGCCTTGGTCATCTGCTATGTCTTTCCCATGATGATCCTTTGCATAGTGCAAAGGTTCGGCATTACTAACTCCGGTTATTTTTGCAGATTTGATGACTATTCCTTTTTCTTTATTAAACCAAATAGGATAATCTTCAAGATTAGAAAAGGCTTCTTTGGCATTTCCTCCAAACTCTACCAACCGATCATTTAGTATTTTTCGTATACCGAGGTCTACTACTTTGTTAATACTTTTTAAGTCTTTAAAATTATCAGGAGTAATATTTTTGCGAATAGTAAACTGCGATCGAAGTGTTTTTGTTTTTATTACTTCGGGAATAGTTTTATTTGTATTTTTTATAACCACAGGATTTTTGGATAGACTGTTTTTGCCTGTAAATGCTTTTTTGGGATCCTTATCAAAACTTAATAACCTGTTAAACAGTGCTTCCTTATAGTCTGGATTGGTAATGGTTTGGATTTTATGTTCGTCAAATTTTCCATTTACTTTTTCTTCTTTGATTTCATAAAAACCAGATCGCCCATAGATGGTCTCTTTGTGCAATTGCCCTCTGGGGGTAAGCTCTGTTTTGTGAATAAAGTTACCCTTGCCTTTAACTTTTATTTTATTCTTATTAAGGGTCACAACTTTGTTTTTTGCTTTATGAGATATCAAAATTGATTGTAAATGTTTTTTGGATTCTTCTCTAATGTTCTCAAAGGGTTTTTCGAATTTTCTTCCTCCCTCACCATTGCGATAAGTATATTTTTGTTCAATACCATATATAACACTATTCTTTTCTCCTTTGGCATTCATATTATTTAGATATTGAATGTATGCAGGTTTTGTAAAGGCTACCGTTATGGCATCCATAGCATGATGTCTATGGTCATTGCGTTTTGTCCAGTCTTTTATACGAGGGAGCTCTTTTCCATGTTTGTTTTTTTGATAGTAGGTAAGCCCCAAAGCCGAATATTTATCCCAGGCTAATTCTTGCAGAACATTAATCAATTCCCAATCGGATCTCAATTTGGCAGTAATAGTTCCCGAAGTCGTTGTAACAGTCCTGCTAATCTTTTTTAATAATTCTGTAGCTTTTTTGGCGATATAGGCAGAGTTACCCAGATCCCGATTTAAAAAATCATCTGGGATATCCGATTTTGTCATCAATAACTTTTTGCGTTTTCCGTATTTGATATCTTTTTTAGAAAAAATTTCCTGTATCCTGGACTCAAAATCATTTTGCCAGCCTTTTCGTTTACAATAGTCAAAAGCTGTTTCGTTTCCTTTCTCCAGATTTATATCTCTTAATTCTAATGTTTTATTAGAAAATGAATCATCAAACAGTACTGATTGTGGTATAATATGCTCTATATCAAATTTATTAGTAAATAATTCTTCTGGTCGAATGTAAGTGCCCGAGTATAATGTTTTGAAACCTATCGATTTTAACTCAAGGTATAATTTATATTTTATCAAATCTTTTCTGCTTACATATGGTAACCCAAATTCTTCTTTAATTTTTTCGCGATACTTTTGATGCTCTTTGGTAGTTTTTGCAATAACCGAAGTCATCTCTTTACGTTGAGCAGCAGTTTTTTTGAGCTCTCTGGCGAGTTCTACTCTTATTTCGTCAGGACGTCCCATTTGAGGGTGAGCAAGTATGGCGTTGACCACATTGATCATTTGATTCAATATTTTTTCTACTACAGGATTCCTTAATGAATTCTTTTTTAGAAGTGTTAAGGTATTATCTAGTGAGCGGTTTTCATTTTCTGCGGTAGTCAATGAGTGCGAATGATTGTACCCTGCCAGTTTACATGCCTGATCATAATGGTTGCCATTTTCTAAAAACGGATAGATCTTTCGTAACGCTCTAACACTCAGATTCCCATAATCCTGTTGAAAAACTACTGAAGTTAATAACCTGGTATGAGATTCTTTAAACCCATAATTAGTTTGAAGCTTTTGTTTAAGACTTTCGATACCGGTAGACGAATTATCATCTTCATAAGAATACAATAAATGCCATAATTGATAGGCAGGTTGTTTACTGAATTGATTTCCTGTAGCATACATATCCAAAGTCAAAATATCTTTATGAATTCCTATTTGTTGAAAACACGCTTGTAAGTTTTCTAAAATGGTAGCGGCTTCGGCTCTTTCAAAATCAATGTTATCATACCCTTCTATGGCTAGTATTTGGCGATAAATTTTAAAAAGACTTGCCTGTGTGCGATTTCCTTCAATCTTTTTTAGGTTTACCTCCCAGTCTTTAGGTTTTTCTGGGGATCCCTGAAATATCCATTTTAGTAACTGAGCTGATGACCAGAATTCTGTCATGTTTAACTCTTGAAACAATAACGCTTTGGTATCTTCATCTATGGTGTATTCTTCATTACTTTCTTTTCTAGTGATTCTAATATTGTTGATGTTTTGTAATACCTTGGCTTGCTGAAATACTGGTGATGACTTTGGAGCTACTCTCGGTCCAATATTTTTTTTCTTAGTGACTCTATCTACTGTTACATTTTTTTCTTTTCCTTCGAATTCGCAGATACTGATAAGCCCTTTTTGAGATTTTAAATTTCTTTGATAAAAAATTGTAATATCTCGCACTGATTTTTTTACCGCTGCGGTAAGTTCTGGATAATACTTGGATTGCTCTTTCCATATGGCATCAAACTCATCCATATAATCCTGCCTGTAAAACACTTGATTTTTGAGAGAACCATGAGGGTTTTCCTTTAGAAAGTTATATTGGTATTGTCCAACTGTAATATTGTTAAAAAAAAGCGCTTTACTACGATCGCTAATTGCCCCTAAGTAGCCACTAGACTGATTAATCTGGTTATTAATTTCTATAAGAGCAAAGACTAATTCTCGTATCTCAATTTTTTCAGAAACTCCTATGTTTCTCCATTGGTATTGTTCTAACTTTTTGTTTTTTCCTTTATTTTCTGCTTTTTCAATACCTAATGTTTTTTTAAAATAATTCTCAGTCTGAGTCTTATTTTTTCCTTTAAGGTTCTCTTTATGTTGTTCTGTTAATAGATCTGGATAAAACTTTTTTTGGGTCTTCCATATAGTATCAAATTCATTTTGTAAATCTGATCGATAATACTCGGGTAATTGTTTTTTACCCCCGACAAGTAACTTATAAGAATATTGCCCCGGTGTAAGGTTGTTATTGTATAACTCTTTGGCTACAGCCATGCCATCTATTAATTGACCTTCTTCTGGGTTGATCGCTTTACGACTACTTTTATACCCTCTCTTTTTATTGATCATTAATAATACCTTTGCAAAATCTTCTTTGGATATCTTTTGCAAAGGAGCTTTTGCTCTCAAAGCATAAGTACTGTGTGTAAGGGCTCCATCTTCTGAAAGAAATTTTTCTTGATCCAAAAACTTTATCTCCTTTAAAATCTGCAGAAGAGCTTTTCTTCTTTGTTTGTATCGTTGCAAATTTCGACGAGCTCCACGCTTTGATGTTCTATCTGCATTAATTGTAATGCTATTTCCTTTTTTAAAGTCATTTTGCTCATCTGTACTTAATGGAATAACTCTAACTCCTGTTTTTATAATAGATGATTGTTCTTTACTATCCTCTGCTTCGTTTACAAAAGCCCAACCAATAGATGTTGTCCCCAGGTCTAGCCCTAAAATATGTTTCATAGATGATTTGTTTGGTTGAAAATAAGAAACCCTGAAATATTTACATTGTGGATTTCCGTATTGTACTTAAAAAAGAATCGCAGATAAAATAGGGGTGAAAACTAATCTGGATTCTTTTGAATGATGTCATGAAATTACAACTATATAAAAACCAATAAAACTTTTTTATTCTGTTTTTTTTATTAATTTTAGGGAACAATTTTGAAAGCAATTCACAATAAGGATTATTCCGTTGTGAAAACATTTAAAGCGGTCTATTTAGATCGCTTTCTTTTTTATAATAACATTTCTTATTACTCAAAAGAATCATCCTAAGGTAACCCAAATCATCTTCTATTTTATCACTTGAACCAAATACACAATCCCAAATATCCAGCCGATATACAAAGCGGTATAGCTTAGGGCATATACAGAGGAAAACCAAATATCCCCTTTGGTATCACGTGATTTACTAAAAACAAGTTTCAAGGCTCTAAAAAAAATCCAGTATAGCATTGCCAAAATGATAAAGATAGAAAACCAAAAAATTGCTTCTAAAAAAATGAGTAAGATGACGAAAAGAATGGTCATGCCGATCCAGAACAGTACAGACAGAATAAGTGCACCTATCCCCTCTCCGACATCAATATCTGGCATATCTGATATATCAGGAGTTGTTCCAGAACTAGGCAAATAATCACCAGTCTTAAAACTTTTAAATTTTGGAAAATCATTAATAAGCCTAATCCCAGTATACAAACCGTAGGTCATAAACAAAAATAGTGCTGTAGCAATAACCCCTAAAGATCGATAAAGGTTAGCAGTCAAACTCCTGTTATAATGTATCCCGCTCCAATACACAGTGAGAATGGTAACGATGATAACTAAAATCGAAACAATAAAAACCGATTTCCCTTTTAGATATGTTGGTTTTGTTTTCAAACTCTTTGTTTCTAATTTTCTTTCCAGCCATTTGTTTTAGCAATTAATTCTGGATAAAGACAAGATGATTTTCCGTCTTGGGATACCAAAATTCGGATTACGTCTCCAACTGCTTTATTATTGGTTAAGGCAAAATTATTCGTTCGCGATTTATCTACTTTATTTTCCCCATCATAACCATCATATTCATAATGTACATCCATAGATAGTCCAAATTTTGAAAATGTGAATCCTCTATTATGGCTTATCGAAATTATTTTACCTTCCCTAACTCTTCCAGTTTTATAAAGTCCAATTTCTTTTTTAATGCGTGTGTATAATACAAAACAAAATACTAATCCTATTACCAAAAAAGGACTGGCGATATAATAAATAAAATCCATACTAAATGAATATTGCTCATATCCAAGTACAATAGATTTTTCATTAAAGTGCTTAATTGCAATGACATCTCCCTTCTTAAGACCCTCTATTTTTTTGGGATCAAAAACACTAAATTTAGAATGTCTTTTTTGTCCATCCAAATCAAATTCATAGATTAAAACTGTAGGATTATCACCATTTATAGTAACATTTCCTATTGGTTCAATATCAATTAAAACTGCATTTTCTTTTATTCCATTAGATGCTATTTCTTCAACATTTTCGACATAAGGAAAGCTATTTTTTATAGAGCTCATCATGAAAACAATAGGAATGAAAAGAAATAATGAAAATGCAATACCCTGAAATGCAAAAAGTAATAATCTGGGTCTAAGCTTAGCTCGTTGCCAAATGATCTTAAGGTTAGTTTTTCTATGTATCAAAATTGTTTATTTATGTTGTCTAACAATGTTCTAAAGTTTTATATCCTATACATACTTATCCGCAAATCTAACTGGTTTTAAGGTATGAAGCGAATTTTAGTAAAAGTAGCTATATAAAAATTCACAAAACAGATCTACCAATTATCTAGCTACCCCTGATATCATGTTATAGTACTCTTTCCTTTTTTCAAGGTTTTTTAAAATATCTATGAGTGTTGATGTGCTATACGTCTATCAACAACAATCCCAATAGAAATAAGCTTTTGAAAAATCCTTTTTGACAAGATGTTCTTTGCTTATAAAAATATGTCCTACTCCACTATCACCAAACATTATATGGTCGTCAACATCAATTTGTAAAACCTGAACATCATCACTTTGACCGGCATTGTAATCTCTAGGATCTGATTGTGTAAATTCGGCATATCCACCTATTTTGTGTCCTGCGGAGTTAAAATATTCTCCAAATTCTTTCTCTTGTTCTTCAGTTAAGCCCTCAGTAAAATCCCAATAGTCCTTTTCATCAAATAGAAAATCAAATTGCGAATCCGTTGAACCTCCATGATCAATCCCTTTTTCAAACGAGAGTTGGTGAAGCTTATAAACAGGCATTTCTTCATAATCTTCGATAGAAAGAAATGAGAAGTTATCTAATACCGGTGTATTTAAATCTTCTTTTGAATGATAAATTATAGCTGAATCTTCACTATACCAATCGGTAGATGAAAGAAAAAGTTGCAATATTCCATGTTCGGGGAAGTATTCAAGTCTGGGGATCTGCTCAAAATTAAGTTGGGCAACCATGATCATTGGTTTTCCATTTCTATCTTTAGGGTATTCTTTTTCTTTTGGAAAGAAAGGAGTTCCTAAAAACTTACTGTCCGTTAACCCTAAATTATCTTCAAGAAGTTTTTCCTTTCTTGGTTTTGCGGTTATACGAACAAATTCTCGTTCGTATTTTTTTAGGTCGGATTCAAATTTCTTTAAGAAGTCGGGAATCATTACGATTAATTTTCATTGAATTGTATTCTTAGGTATATGTCTTAATTCGGTAAAATGTTACCTTAGGTTTCATTTTTCTATAACAATGATTACAATATTTTCATTGGATACAGGCAATCGGCTACCATAACAGTAAACAAATTATTTGATGAATAACCTATCAGTCGTGATGTGTTTTTCTTTACCCTTTTCATTGTTTACTATTCTCAAATTCAGATATTCTTTGCCTTATAAGCTTTGACTCCTCATAGCTCACTCTTAGTTTACGTAAAGAAAAAGAATATTGCTGTTCTGAGGTATTAATTTCAAAGGATGGTTTGATTCCGTTGTATACCACTTTTTCAGTACCGGTTAAGGTTCTGTTTTCGATAATCTTATTCCTGATAATAAAGAGTACCCGTTGTTCTGTAAGAATTAAATAATCTATTTTTCTTTTGATTAAAAAGTAAACAAAAGTCAAAACAGACAATTCTCCAAAAAAACTTTCTAAAAACGTTTCTTCAGAATCTTTTTTGAGCAAGATGACCCCATTTTCCTTTTTGATTAAGGTGTCTATTTCTTTTTTAGTCATTTAAATTTAGTGTTCATCAATATTTTTTATCATTTCGTTTATCCGATTTTCGGCTTCTTCTTTTGAAATCCCATGGTAATAATCTCTAACAAATGGATGATCAACATCTTTGTGCGGAAAAATTTCTGGTCTGTTATTCCCTCTTTTTGTCATTACATCACAAGGGATTGAGGATGTATCTCTATATTCAGGAATAGTATTACATAGCCAACCAAAATAGCCTGTTTCGTGATTCGTATTATTGTAATTTTCTTTATAATCAGAATAACTTTTTTCACTTAGAGAAACCCAAAGACCATATTCCAGAATTTCACATGCGTCATTTACTTTTTGTGTAAGTGTTACTCTTATAAATCGATCAACTTGATCTTCGTAATGAATTTCACAGAAATCTGAATCTAATTTTCCCATGTCCAACTTTTCATTATCAGAAAGGTTATGATAGTTTGAAGGGGATTTAAAAGTTAATGCAGGCCATTCTGAATGTACTTGCCCACATTCTGAACATTTCAATCCTGTTGATTTTTTCTTTTTTCTTTTCCAGAACATTTATTTAGTATTATTACAACACCTACCCAAATCTCGATGATGTAAATTAAATAGATTATTGATCTTAGGTAAAAAAAGAATGAAAATTTTTCAGTTTAGGCGGTTTAACCTCCAATAAACCTATTCCAAAATCTCTTTTTAGGGATTAGATTTTTTCTATTCAAATCCAGTACTTCTTTTCCATTTGCTTTTATTAGTAAATCTAATAGTTTACTATACCCATTTTCTATTTTAAATTCGATCTCGTTTTTATAGAGAGGAAGAATATTATAGATGTTTATTTTTCGTCCGTTTTTATGTATTTCTGTAAAATCTTTTCCGAATGTTACAGAAGGAAGGATTAAGGCTCCTGCAAATTGAGTATCCGATGCATAAGGTGTTAAGTCTTCTTCTGCCTGAATAGTATGCCCTATACCAATCCAGGTATCATAAAAGTGTGGAAACTTTGCAGTCCTTTTAAGAATTGAAATAATCCAATCATTTTTGTTTTCTCCAGAGTAAATTTCTCCGAATTCAATACTTTTTGGAATAAGCATCATCAATTCGGCAAACTCCAATTCCTTTGGATTTTCGGCTTGCTCTGAAACATTCATTTTTAAAGTACTCATCCCTGAAGTCAAAAGTATATTGAATGATGAATTTTCAGGCTTTATCAAATAAACATCAAGATGTAAATCCAAAGTTGGAATTTCATGGAAGACAGAGATTGAATTATTATCATAAAACTTACTTAAATGGTCATCAATCCATTCAGTATGTTCGTGATACTGTTTTCTATTCGAGAACGGATTTATGTATTCTGCCATTTGATTTTTCTTACGTATTGGTTGCTAATTTTAATATATCGATAAATCAAGTTTACTTTTCGCTTTTGCGTTTCTTTTTCTCTCCAACAGCCCATTTTTTTATTTTCTCGTTCAAATCTTTAAGTCCAATTCCACCAAGAAGCATTCCAATTGGCATTCCGATTATGGTTCTCCAAAACTCTTTAGGATTCCGTTTGTAATCAGGTAAATATGCCCAGTAAAGAAAAATTACAAACAGGATTATGAAGCCAGTTATTATAATATATTTCATATCTCTTAAAATATTCCATTATTAATACTTAATCCAATAATAATTCCCCGCTCCCATTAATCTGTAAGTAGTAGGGTGTTATTCTATTGTATCCATATTGCCAGTAGTGTTTTATTCTTTTTCAACAGAGGTTTCCCATCCATCATAGTCTCCGTTATATTCTTGTGCTTTTTTCCTTAATACTGATGTTATCGGATAGATAGAATTAATATCAACTTTATCCACTCTCCAAAATTGTATTTCAAACGGAGTAGACTTGTGCTCAATCTGGCTTGAGGACTGAATTTGGAAACCCTTTTTTGTAAGTTCTTTTTTAAAAGATTCCATTTCCGATTCATTTTTAAAATAAGCCCAATGATCTACTCGTCTTGCTTTACTCAAATTATCTCCAGCTTCTTGTAAGTTTTTTATAACACTTTGGTCTCCGAGATACTCTAGAATTTCATCACTGGGATAAAGAAATTCTTTGTAATAAGTCCATTCTTTATCTTCTTTTAGATTTATGTAGTTTTTGTAATCAGGATAATTAGAATCATAGAATTCTTTTACTTTGTTTTCAATACCCTTGTTTGATTTGAGGTAAAAATATTCTAATCTCTGAAAATTATACATAAATGAACCAACAAGAATGCTTTCATTATTCCCATTCAAAAGTTCCACCAATTCATCACCCACTTTGTGTAATACTTCAAAGGTTTTACCTTCAGGAAAACCATCTTCTCTTGTACTTTTATATGTGAGTCCAGTAACTAATACATAATCATATTGAGGTATCGGCGTTTGATTAGCAATATCCATTCTCACAGTTGTTGATCCTGGCTTGTTTTCATCATAGGAAGCAATGTAAGATTGCCAATTTTCTGCTTGACTCTGTCCAAACGAAAGAATTGTATAGAAAGTAAGAGATAGTAGAAAAAATATTTTTAGTTTATTCTTTTGTTGCATTATGTACATCGTTTAATATATGTGTCATAGAAAGACAAAATGTTACCTTGTTTTTAGATTTCTCTATGCATTGTCTGTCAATGTAAGCATTAGTTCTTACCAAAAATACAATAACCTTTTGATTGATTACTTAGATGCTATAGCATGTACATCGTGTTGTAAGAAGTTTATTCTAAGGACTCCCCTTAGTCTGTGCCTTAAATAGGCAAGTAGTTACCTTCACAAAAAAGTTATAAAACAAAGAAAAGCCACCAAAAACAATGTTTTTGATGGCTCAGGTAAAAAATAATTAAATATAACCACCCATATTTAACTGTAATTGCCTCCCCCTTTTTGAGAATTTCAAATAGTTCTGGTATGTTGTATCCAACGTATTTTATATCAATAAGACTACCAAAGCTACGGGCAATATAATTTTATTAGTTCGATCTTATTCGATGTACTTTACCCGTTACAATCGGGCTATCTCTGTTTGAAAATACATCTCTGGACTAAACTACACCACCAGAATTATCAAAAGTAACTACTGTTCCTGCACTAAACATTATATAAATACTAGAACCTGAAGGTCTTAAGCTAGTGTTATATCTTAACGTTCCTGTTCTTACTTTTCCGGATTGTCCGGTAGCAAAAGTTACCAAAGTATTAGCCTTAAACCAGATATACGTACTAGAGCCCGATGGCCGTAGGCTACTATTGTATCTTAAGGTTCCTTTTTTCACTCTTCCGGATTGCCCGGTTTCAAAAAGCACTACAGTTTCGGCTTTAAACCAGGTATAGGTACTGGAGCCCGATGGTCGTAAGCTACTATTATATCTTAAGGTCCCAGTTTTCACTCTTCCGGATTGCCCGGTTTCAAAAAGCACTACAGTTTCGGCTTTAAACCAGGTATAGGTACTGGAGCCCGATGGTCGTAAGCTACTATTATATCTTAGGGTTCCTTTTTTTACTTTTCCGGATTGCCCGGTTTCAAAAGTGACTTCAGTCCCGGCTTTAAACCAGATATAGATACTAGAGCCCGATGGCCTTAGACTGCTATTGTATTTTATAGTTCCTATTTTTACTTTCCCCTGACCATCGAATACTACATTGGTACCTCCTTTAAACCAAATATAAGTACTAGAGCCTGTAGGTCGTAAAGAAGTATCTCTTGACAGAATAGCCCTATTTGCTGTCTTTTTACCAGTGTTTTCCTCAATACTATTTTCTTCTGAAAAAACAGACAGTTCTTCTTTTTCACAACCAAAAGTTATAAACAGAATCATTACCAGTAAGAGTAATTTGTTGATTTGATTAATTGACTTCATAATTTTAAGGTTTTAAGATTTTAGAATTAAATTAATGTATGAGGTGATTGCACAACTAATGGGATTGATGTATTACGTTAATCTTACTTCAACAGGTTTTGGTTTGTATATAATTGGTTATCTAGAACTGTTTAGCCCTACTCTTAAGATTTTCGGGTTCCTCTTCTTATAATCAAAAACAGAGTGTAGCTACTCAATCAAAAATGCTGTTTTTAATCACTTTACTATAATGTAAAAAGTATAATCACCTCCTTTACTTCTCACTCTCCAAAAGTAGCTATAAAATTCACTGAATGTGCTGCGGAAACCTCCTCAAATTTTTACTGATTATGTATTCACCCTCTTGCGGTAAAAACTTGATAAACAACAAGATAATTCTCATTAAGGTGTTTGGTAATTCTTACACAAAACATGGTTTTTCTTACGTAATTTTTGATAATTCCTACATAAGAAACTGATTTTTCCTACTATTTTCTAATACTAACTTTAGTAGTCTTATGTAGGTGTTATTTATGCTCAATTATAAACCTCTGTCAGATGAAGTCAAACGAAAGTGCTGTGTAACTTGCTTTATTCTTATTTAATGAAATATTCTCCTCGTTTTTCAGAATCATATTCAGTTATTTTTCCATTTATTGCGTTCATTTTGAAGTGATACTTAACTTCAGGAAAACAACTTGATCCAAAAATACTTCCTTTACGAATTAACGTATTAGTTGCCCAAATAAAAGTTTTACTTTTATTATCAAACCATAAATCAATATTTAGCTTTTTGTAGGGTATTCTTCTTCGAATTAATTCAGAATGTACGGAGGCAATAGGAATTATTTTATCAGCATATTCAGTTTTCAAATCTTTTATTTATACAACAGTTGTTTCTCCCCATAAACCTCCAAGTCTTTGATATCTTTTTGTGTTCAATATCAACAAAAACCCAACACTTACTAAAGAATCACGAAACATCTAAAAACAAAAAACCCTCTCAATCAAAGATTAAGAGGGTTAAGTACTGAAGACGGGACTTGAACCCGTACGTCCTAATGGACATTGGATTTTAAGTTCTATGACCACAACACATTAAACAACCTCAACCAACACTAAACACACGTAAAACATAATAAAATCAACACTTTACCATTTATTAATGTTTAACAAAATTATTTAAAAACACCTAAAATGTTTTACCTATGTTTTACCCAATTTCTTTATCTTAGCTCAAAAGTTAATAAGACATGGCTTCTATTAAAAAGGTTCTACATCCAAAAAACGAAAAAGGAAATAAGATATATCGCTTGGCAATAAGAGTTACGGTCAACCGAAAGACAAGTTATCTTTATCTGGGTCATAACATCAAACTTAAGGATTGGAATGAGCAAAACAACAAAGTCAAAACTTCACATATCAAACATGCTCAACTCAATCGATTAATCAGAAAAAAGTATGATCAAATAGAAGACTTGATTTTTGAATTTGAATCCGCGAATAAAACATTTACTGCAAAGCAAATTACCTCATTTGTTAAAAACGAAAATAAAAATAAAACGTTCTTTGAGTTGGCAAATGAATATCTTGTAAATCTAGAAAAAACAGGAAAGTTCAAAAGAGCAAAATCTGATAAAAGTAGACTAAAATGCATAGAAGAGTTTCACAAAAGCAACCACTTAGCCTTTCAAGAAATTGATATTTTATTTCTAAAAAAACTTAAAGTCTACCTTATCTCCTACCAAGGGGTTTCTGAAAGAACAGTTATGAACATTTTTGTTTTAGTTCGTACATTATATAATATCGCAATAAAAGAAGCAATAGTAAAACAGGATAATTATCCATTCGGTAAGGGAAAAGTCCAGATAAAATTTCCAGAAACTATCAAAATTGGTCTTGAGGATTATGAAATAAAAGCGATTGAAGACCTTGATTTAGAAAAAGGAACCACTACACATCATACAAGAAATGTGTTTTTGTTTTCCTTTTATCTAGCAGGGATCAGAATTTCTGATGTTTTGGAAATGAAATGGAACTCCATAAGGGATGGAAGAATAACTTACCAGATGGGGAAAAATAACAAAGTGGATTCTTTAAAATTACCTATAAAGGTTATGAAAATCCTTGAGTACTATGAAAACGATAAAACATCGAATAATGACTATATTTTCCCAGAATTAAAAAGAGCAAACCCAAAGGATCCTGAAGATATTTATCGAAAAACAAATACTGCTGTTTCAAAATTCAACAAACACCTTAAAAAAATTGCTCAATTAGCAAAAATAGATAAAAAGATTACTACACATATTGCACGCCATTCTTTTGGTAATATAGCCGGAGACAAAATATCTCCCCGAATGTTACAAAAGCTTTACCGCCACTCCCACTTAACAACCACGATTGGATATCAAGGTAATTTTATACATAAAGATGCCGATGACGCTTTGGATAGCGTACTAAAGTTTTGATTAAACTTTGTAGGTTGAATTAAAACAATAGAAGTGTCATAAATTTATTACCAGAATATGTCTAATAACATCATTTGTACTTTAAATGCCGCAATAGTAATTACTTTGATACCTAAATCCCTTGCACACTACAACTCTCACAGAAGCATCTAAAATTACCCCCTTCTGCTTTAGCATCAATATAAGCAAGAAGTTTATTAATTTTATTGAACTTTTAATTAGTTTTAAAACATTTATCTAATGGGTACCAACGCTAAACTTTCTAATATAGAAGGCAGGATAAAAAGAAAAAATGTTACAATGAAACCAAATAGCCAATACTTTGCTTCAAAGTCTATCTGAGATTGTCTTATATATCCACTTCTTCCATACTTCAACCATCGACGAACTATCCTTTTAGATTTATTAATATCTTCTTCAGTCTTTTCTTTAAAGGGATTAAAGACCCAAACTACAGTAACAATTGGTACTACAATAAAATATGTGTAATCCAACCATTCATATCCAGAGGTAATCATCGATTTATTTAACTTAGGCTACAAATTCTCCAACTTTTTTATTTTAGTACATGGGGTAATTTTTGGCTTGGGATAAACTTCTAAAATTTCAGCTTTTACACTTAAATCCGCTTTGGATAATACTGTTTTAGAGTTGAAATTTCTTAGTTCTGACACCTTTACAGCTTTCATATCTCCTTTATAAATTTTTTCAAACGATTTGACAGTTTGATGAAACAGTATTCTTTTGGTCTTTTTATCTTCAATAGTCAATCTAAATTTTAAACTATCAATATCATATTCCGTTAAATTAAAGAAATTATATTTCACCTCATTAAAATGGTAGTTGTCACGACTGTTCCAATCCATACCATGATCAAATAGCATATCGGGAGCATAAAGATTTCCTTCTACCCTTCTGCATTCATAGCTTAAATTATCTAAATAGAATATAGAAAAGTAATTTTCTGGTCTTTTACTGTGATCAGTAAACCTTAGTTTATAATAATCATTTCCAGCCTTAATATATATATATTGTAAGAATCCTTATCTACTAAATCTCCTCCGGAAAGTGCATCTATAAAGTCATAATTGATATATTTTAATTCATGCCTCTTGGATATTTCATATGCACGAATAAAATTTTCAACAATAACCTTTTTAATATCAATAGAGTCATTTTTAGGCCGAAGGCTATAATCAAATAACCGTAAGAACGAAGTTGTATCTTTTTGCTTAATAGCTTCAATAGCGAACTCAGCAATTGAATCCAAATCTCCCCTATCAAATTCTTTATAGTTGCTACAACTAGGAATTAACAGACTAATGAAAAACAGGTAAAATATAGTTCTAGTTAAAAATTCTTTCATCGTTTATTTAATCTTTGTGTTTTATGTTTTTCGGGTCTATCGCGTTAGAACATTGATAATTTATTAGCATTATCCAAGTTGTAAGGCTATCCAAAAATTTTGGAGAAGCTACTATTTCACATTTCAAAATTCCTTTATCCTCATCTTTAAAATAAATACCAAAACTTGTTGATTTAAATGTCGAATGTGATAAAGCATTACGAATATGCCTTACATAATCACATTTCATTAATTTGTAGACTTTCTGAGAAATAGGGTTTTTATTTCTTTGAGATCGTTTCAAAATATTTATGATTGGACCTTCTTTCATATAAACGAGTCCAATGTATAATCTAAAAATCAATGACCCTTGAGTTTTTAAGAGTTCTTGATGAATGCTGGGTAATGGATTAAATGGGATGTTGATATCCAGTTTTTCACTAACTTTAGGGTCTAATACAGATGCTAAATATTGCCAAAATATTCCATTAGTAAGGTGCTCATAATCATCGTTTTTAACATCTATAATTGTATTATTTATCTCATTCATAAAACTCTCATCTTGTAGAGAATCTGCCACATCGTTAATAAGCATTCTACATTCCTTAAACTTTCCAAATACAGTTTGATCATTACAAATTTTATCAATCAATTTGATTTCATCAGAAAAATCAATAGACGGCAATAAAGAAGATACATTTATACTATTAGAAGGTCCTTCATTTTCCATGCCAAATCGATTATAAAACTTCCTCAATGAATGTCCATATAAATCTGTATTCATATTATCACTTATTTAAACTTTAATAATCTATTTCTTTTTCGAATGATTGATCAAAAGGCAATTTTGATATTTCAGTTTCCAACAAATGCAAATACTCATCAAGAGCCCATTGTTTTGAATAAAACTCTAATAAAATTGCTAATGATAATTGCTTTGGTCCAGCACCATCATAACCCCATGAAAATCCACTTGGAGAATGAAACTTAACTTTGAGCGATTTCTTAAGGTCTAATTCTTTATCGTTAAGCCAAACCTTACTGGTGGTTTTATCTCCTTTTAGTTTAAATATTGCCATGCTTTTCTTTCTTTGATCATTTTATTGGACTTTATTTGTTAGAAATATTCCTGCTAAATATCCTCTCTCAATTTCTATAGTTTGAAGCGGATCACTTAAACTATAAGATACTGCATCTTCAAATTCTGTTGTTTCCAATTTGGTACACTCTATTGGTTCATCACTTTTAATATTAGCTGATAAAAAATCATTTTGAGATACTACATATAAATCTTTCATATTTCTCAAGTCAATAACTACATAATGAGGATTATTTCTATCAATGGGTATTGAGAATATTTTTCTTTTTTTCATCGTTTTATTGAACTTTTATTTTATTTTTTATATCGATGAATTTTTCATCCAATAATAAGAAGAAAAGCTCCTCAACTTCTGTCCAGTTGGTAGCTTGAAACTTCATTTGTTCTTCATCCAGAATAATTGAAAGATTTAAATCTTTATTGGTTTCAATTACATTTTCATTTTCTATTATTACAGAAACCCAAAAAGCACCGTGCTCATCATCTGCTTGCTGAACATCTTTTATGGCTTTTTTAATATCAGATAAATCGATATTATCTTTTTGATATCCTCCAGCGTATTGAATATAGTTTTCCATCGATTATTTAAATTTTTAAGAAACCAAAGATTAATTACTAAATAACATGCTAATAATTAACAATAAAAGTGATGACCAAAAGAAACCTTTATATATCTTAATGATTGTCTCTTGATTCCTTGATAACCATTTATTATTTGGATTTTTTTTTACAACACTCTGAATCAACTTTGTTACTACATATTTATTCCAGAAATATATAAAAATAGTGAATATGAGGACAAAAGTTATTTTTTCTAATATGACCATTTACTTATTACGATTCATCGTTTTATTGAACTTTTAAGTTTCCGTTTTTATCTACGTGTTGAAAAGTATAAGGTTTTTAATTATTTTACACGGTAGCATAAGTTATTTATTTTTTATTAACAATGGATAAACTTCTCCTGAATCATGTTCATCAATTAGAAACATGAAGTTGTTTTTATAATTCACGGATTCAAAGACCTTTTTTGAGTCAAGTTTTAATAATACATCGTGTACAGCTAACATGCCTTGAAATTTGTGCAATTCGACTATTTCATGATAACCTAAAAGGTCTTCAATGCCGTTAAATTCATCGATCTCTATAGGTTTTTCAATTTTTAACTCCTCAAAATTCAGATTGTTATTAGTGTGTTTTTTGGGCAAATTAGAGTAATCTAAAGACTCAAGGCTATCGAAAAAATTTAATCTTATTCCAGGACAAGCATAAAATTCTGTTGTGAAATCATAATCAAAACCCATATTAAATTTGTCCGTTTGTACTCTATAATCTTTCCATTCCCCAATTCCATATGCAGTAGCTTCCACATTTTTCTGAAAGAAATAATCATACTCAAAAAGAATAGCAAATAACTGCTCTTCTTTTTTAATTCCTTTATTAGGGTTTGTCCACCATTCTTTTAAGTTTTTAAGAATTTCTTTCTCTAAATTATGCTTATAGCTACTAAAATCAAATTTGTTTAAGTTCCTAAGAACATCTTTAAGACACCTATCTAGGTTTGAAATAGAATTAAGAGTAAACAAACAAGATTCTTTTCTTTTTGTAAGATTCTTTCTTATTAATTCATTAGTCATCGTTTATTTAGACTTTAGATTTCTGTTTTATTCGATCTTCTATAAATAATCGAGGGTTATCTATTCCAAAAGTACTCCATAACCTCAATGATAAAGTTGTGTCTAATCGTTCTTTAAACAATTCAAGCAACCCTAAACATTCTTCAAAGTATTCTCTTTTATCCCCCCCTTGATTAAGAACAATTTTTGTTTCTGTAATTGAACCAATACAGTAATCCAAAAGAGCTTTTAATTCAGCCGTATTCATTTTGGCTAAAGTCTCTAAGGCCATGTCAAATTTATTTTCACTCATCGTTTATTTAGACTTTAATTATTTCGCACTTTTCCTTCATAACCCATAATTCTTTTTCGCTAATACTAAGGATTACTTTCTTGGAATTACTGCAAACGTATCTTACTCTATCTTCCGTTAAATTGTTATGACTTGCTATAGCTCTAGTACTTCTCCAGGCAGCTCCTTTTTTAACCCCATCTTCATCCGTATGTTTATACTCCACCTTCTTTCTATCTATTCTCATACAAATGCAATTCTTTATACCTGTATAAAATTGGTATGAAAATAGCAGCTATAATACCTCCAACTCCTGCTATAATTATTCCTTCTATAATAGAATTCTTATCCATGGTTTATTTGGACTTTAGTTGTTGTTATAAAATCCGATTCTTTCAAGATAATCTTTACATAACTTTTCATAATAAGATCTTGCCTTTTCTCCTTCAGGCATAAAATTTATCATGTTTATAGTATCTAAATTCTCCTTAGCATTAGCATGTGGGTAATCATTAGAAACATCGGCTTGATCGATATTATTTTTAAACAATTCAAATTGTTTTTTAGCAATTTGTTTTGGTGTTTTGGTTTCCATCGTTTTATTGAACTTTTAAACGGTTACGTATAAAAATAGTAACGGATTTTATAGACCCTACTTTTCCGTTTATTACTGTTTTTCGATTTATAAATCCATTTTCGTTTAGCGACCAAACCGCTATTTTTTTGCAATTTTGTAGCAAGTGCTTTTTCAGAATAAGCTTTCAGGATATTTTTCAATTTCATCTTCCGCTTGTTCTTTTCCACCTTTCTCAAGTTGTTTTATAATTGATTGTGTTTCTCTGTATTGTTGAGCTTCGGATACTTTTACAAAATCAACTTCCTTACCATAGTTTTCTTTAACCACTTGTTCAATTTCTTCTAACGATACATTAAAGTACTCTTTTCTATAATTGACTTTATTGACACGTCTATTATCAAATTCTTTGTGTAATAAGCTTTCAAGTTCAGGTGCATTTTCTGAAAATATCATTGCGTGCAAGTCAAATGTAAAAGGTACAGAAGCATCTCCTAATTCTTTTACTCTATCCAATGGTTCAAGTCTTCTTGTCATTCCAATTTTGTAAACATTTTCACCAAATGAGCCGAGATTTGAAATTATATAAACGTGACCAGATTTTGTTTCCTGAGCTCTTGAAATTGCCCTTTCCTTCGCTTCATTTGCTTCTTTTAAGTTTTGTTCCAATTGAGCGATTTGAGAATTTAATTCGTCTAATTTTTCTCCACTCACTAGCCCTAAATCCTTTTTAGCCTTTTCTAATGCTTTTTGGAAACGCTTTTCTTCCATTTCAGCATCTTTTCGCGCTTTTTCGAATTCGCGTTGTGCTCTCTCTTCTTCGCGCTGTTGTGCTCTTATTTCTCTTGCTTCTTCTTTTTCTTGATATTTTTTGTGCGCTAATTCATAAACTAAATGAAGTTCACCGAGTTTAAGCTTTAGGTATTTATCAGTAAGAAATGTATTATTTGATTTACCAAGCTTATTGATTGCATCAAAAGCTTTTTTAATTCTTTCTTCAAAACGTTTGATGTTATTCCAGCGCACTTTGGAAATTAATGAATCACATTCACCATTAAATGCCCTCAAAGTTAAATTGATATATCTTCGAGTCATTATTTCTCCTTGTTTTCGGCTATTCCCAACTACCCACTCAGTATTACAAACACAAGCATTTCCACCTTTAATAAGTTGTTTTTGTTTGTTTACAATATCCGTTATTTTTTCCTTGTATTCCTCTGAAGTTTCTAAATCAAAAATCGGTTCATAAATTCCAAGCTCAATAAATTCTAAATCATTTTTATAGATTTTGATGTCCTTTTCTAATTCTTTGAAAATTGATTTTGCATTAATAAAATTATCGTTCAACTCGATTGCGTTAGTCTGAATTTCTATAAGTTCTTTGTTTTTTGATTCAATCTCACTCTCAATAGATATTATTCCACTAAATCTTTCCAAATTGGAATTAAGCTTATTATTTTCCTCAACTTTGACAGATAGTTCTGCGTTCTTATTTTCGATTATAGAAGTTAGTTTGTTTTTTGTTTTTTTATATTGATTTGTTACAATGAAAAGAGCAACTCCTAAAACTAAAATTGTAATTACTAATCCTATTTCCACGTGGTTAATCGGTTTTTCTTGTATTCGCTAAAAGGTTATGTAACTTTATCATTAATTATCTGAACTTAATGCAAGTTGGTTCATTATGTCGTTAAGGTTTTCAGGTTGTAATGCCCACCTAAAAGCTGGATGAATTTCCCAGTCGTAACCAAAATCTACAAATGAACTATATAGATACCTACTTTCTTCAAAATATCTTCTTTGAATTTCTCCGCTCTCTAAAACTTTACGACCCGTTATAAAATTTATTTTATAAAGAAACTGAGCTAAACTTTTTGCGTCTGCTACTCTTTTATTTGCAAACTTAAAATTGTTAGATTCTTTTATCATATTTATTTTATATTGAAGCTCTGATGTTTTAAATATGTATCCGCTTGATTTTTTTCTTTCATCATTATTTGGTCTCATTCCGAAAATTAGATTTTCAATTTTTGGAAGTTCAGATTTGTATTCATTAATAGTATCTTGAATTCTACCTTGCGAATATTCTTCAAATATTCTTTGTAGATGAGATGATTTAATTTTCGAAGAGTTTTCCGAGCTTGCAATTTGTGCCGCAGATGAGCAAAGTTTCACCAAATCTCGCGGTCTTTTCCTAACAAGAGACATGAGTATTTTATGAATGGAAACCTTCTCCCATTTTCCGCGACCTTGAAATGGATTTTCAAATATTCTTTCGAGATAATGTACAAGGTGCCTTTGCGGTGTTTCTAAAAGTTTTTGTTCGTTCAAGGGTTCTTCAAAAAAAGTCGCTATCCTTTTAATCAGCATTACCAATATTTCATGATTTGTCCAGGAAAACCAGACTACAGAAGACTCTATCTTATCGGTTGATTCATCCGAAGTTCTAACTAGAAAAAAAACATCCGAACGAAGAGACACTTTAAACGATAATCCATTATTTTCATTAGAAAAGTCACGAATTGCATTTAGCAACGCAGAAATTCTTTGAATATCATCTTTTCTACCTTGCCAGCCCCTATCTAGATCATCTATAAAAACAATTATTTTTTTTGATTTAAGGAAATTATCTACAAGTAATTGTTGGGTTGGCTCCAAATTTATACTAACCTTTTTCGTAGAAATAGTTTTGCTTAAAAAAGAAATAAGCTTAACACCAAATAAGCTAAGTTTTTTCTTTGCATCTTCATCATATAGACCTAATTCAGATAAAACTTTAGCACCAATAATCTTAATTAAACCATATTTCCATTGTCTTATTTTTAATAAAAAATCTTCATCAGATCTACCCAATTCAGCTATATCATCTGGTTTAATTAAAATTGGCAAATTACCTTTTTCCTTCTCCTCAACCATCGCGACTTTGAACAAGGCTGATTTACCTGTTCCTTTATGTCCAACTAAGATTCGTAAAGGCAAATTTGATGTTACTCGCTGATATGTATCTTTTTTTAAATAATATTCTCTTAGTCTCCCAATTGACTCACTCTCAGCATCTTCAAAACCAAAAAGTTGTTGAATTATTTCATCATTGAATCGGAAAGGTTGATTTTTTAGCATATTTTAATTTTAATTTATTCTATTCTATAGTGTCAATCGTATGATTATATTTCTCAATTATTTTTTTGACCGTTTAGGCGGCTTTAATGATGGTGTATTTCCAGGCGTTTCTTTATTATCTCGCTGACGTCTATCTGGTTTACCTGTTGTTTTAGCAATTCTTTTTGGTCCTGGTTTAAGTGCCATAATTTTACTCTTTTTTTATTTTTATAATATTTTACTGAATTTTCAGTCTACAATATCTACAAACTATTTATACAATTATTGTGGTTTTCCACAGGAATACTTTTTATTGCTTGTAGGATTTTCATTCTATGCTTTAATTTCTCTTAGCTTTCTAAGTCACTTTTTCTGTATTTTCCATAGTTTATCTGCACTTTCGATTATTAAGTTAACAACAAACCTGATAATAATGACCTTTGTATATCTACAAACATTTCAGGTTCCTTTCTTCTATAAATTATTTGATCTTGATACTCCTCAAATTCTAATACTTGACAGTTTATAAGTTCATCTGAATTAGCATTATCAAACCTTTTTTGATCTGTTAAATAAATTTTATCAAGATCAGAATTTTCTACAACGAAAAAAGGATTAAGTATTCCTTCTACTGCATACATTAATTCTTTTCTTTTAGCCATAATATATCGTTTATTTAGATTTTGGTTATTCTTGAATCATTAGATAATGAAGAATACATTTGTTTTGCCTGCTCCGGTGAAAGAGGTTCTTCAAATCCTAAAACATTTAATAACTCATCATAAGTAACGAACCTACCTGTATCTGACCATTTAAGAAAGCGTTGCCTTAGTGTATCTTTGACAGCCCTTATTGAAGTATCCTTTATTAGTTTTTCTTTATCCATCGGTTTTTTGATTTTTTATTACAACAAGTCTGACTCCATAACAAAAATATCTTCTTCCTTATTTCCCCAATTTACTTTAATCAAATAGTCAAAGTTTCCATGTGCAAAAGGAGTATCTATATAGTCTTTTGGGAAATCCCATTTTCGATGTAAAATAATTGCTTTATAGTTATTCTCATTTCCTTTAGCATATATTACTTTTTGTCCTTTTTCGTATTTCATATCAGTATTTTAATTGATCAATTAAACTATCAATTTATTGAGCTTTTACTATTATAATCTAAAGTGCCTAAAAAGCAATATGGATTACATTCAATTAAAAACTCAATGATTTATAATTAGATTGCAGACTGGAAGAAACATCTATATAGATATTCTTTTCCAATACTTCTACTCTTAAAATGTGTCTACTTGTAAAATTGTAGTTTTGAGATGACGTACTAATACGTACATATCTAAACAACAGGTGGGGTAAATTTTATTGTCTAAAGATAAGCTTAAAAATTACACATATAAAATACACTTATACCGAATTATTAACAAGAAAGTGTAATGACTATACAAAAACGGTCATATGCACACACCTAAATTTCAATAGTAACTATTCTATCAATTTTTTAAACTTATAGATTGATATTAATAGATATTGTTCCTCATAAAAAAGCTTCCTTAATGTTATATTTCTATTTTTTAGTTTTCTAAAACTGACTCCAAAACACCTTCTGAATTTCCTATGATGTTCTTATTAAAAACATTATATCTAATCCCAGTAACACCATATCGGTTTTTGGTTGTAATAGCATAATTATTTCTAAAAGTATCATCCGCTTTGACAATCTCAATATTAATCCCTGCATCAAAAAGTGGGGCTGTACCTCCTCGAATTGTTTTTTGTGTAGTACGTTGAAAAATCACAATGAAAATTGTGTCAGGATGTTCCTTTCGTAAGCGGTCAAAATCCTGAGATGGCAATCCTGTTTTATTCCAACTATCTATAATGATCACATCAAAATCTTTGGCTGCATTCGAGATTGTGTTGTATCCATCAGGCAACTGATCTGCAATAAAAATATGATTCTGGTTGATTGGTTGCAGGTACTCTTCTTTCATTCGGGTAATCAGATCTGATTTACTTCCAATCTCTAAAGAAAAAATAGCTACCTCATTTCCAATATCAGCAAAAGCATCAGCTAGTTGGTAGGTAAACCGTGTTTTTCCTCCTCCCTGATCTCCTTCAATGGTAATAGCCAGTTCAAATTTTTCTATATCTCCCAACAACTCTCCCATTGCTCCAGGTATTTTAAAAGTAAGTGTATTTGTTTTAGTCAAGTGCTGATCAAAAGAGGTAAACAAAGTATCTCTTTTCGTAGTTATAATCTGTATTGGATCAGCTTTTGAAGGTGTTATAACATTTAAATTCCCTAACCCTTCTATCGGAGTTTGTGCTATTATTTTTTGAAGCTCTAATCGCCATTTAGAATTAATGATAACTTTAACCTGATCCTGTAGAATCATTTCATTATGCCGCGCAATTAGTTTATACTGTATATCTTTTATATGTCGGGCATGGATATCCTCTTTAGTGATTTCTTTATCAGTAATAGCTTTTTGTAATGAAAAAATAAACTTCTTCAATTCCTCTTTGGATTGAATGGTTCGGTGTATATTCAGAAACGCCTGAATAAAAGAAACGGAAATCTGTGTATCCGGATCATGTACTTTTGTATCCTTAAAAAGATGTGCATTCAACTGCTCCAGATAGATGTCAATGGTTTCCCGAATTTCTGGTTCCTGGTAATAAAACTCCTTTGCTTCCAGAAAGAATTGATGTCCTTTTTGAAGCATCTCCGGTAATGCCTTAATACGCACATGGGTAATTTCATTGTTGTAATTTTCAAATGAGATATATTGTTTTTCCATATTGATAAAATTAAAATTGCAGTTTTTGACTGTTTCGGGTTAATTCGGTTTGATTCTCTTTTTTACTTTATTGGATTTTGAGTAGCAGTAATTTTATCAAGATTCTAATAGTATAGTAGGTATTTTAGTATGTTAACAATAGAATATCTAATCATTTTTCTTAAAAATAAATTAGGGATTTTTTTATATTTAAAATACCTTTATATGTAAGAAATTAGCTCTTCACAAAGCCTGTTTTCTTTTGTTTTTTGAAACTTCACTTTTATTGCCAACTTATGATTGATATTATTTCCACTCGAGGGATTTCTTATTTTATAGAGAGAATTATAGACGAAGCTCAACTTGAAATTATTTTATTGACACCGTATTTGAATATTTCAGAAGGATTATTTGAACGTCTAGAAAGGGCTGATCAAAAAAAGATTTCTATAACATTAGTATATGGAAAATCTGAACTAAAACCTTCTGAAAAGAATAAATTGGATTCCTTAGCAAATTGTAGATTGCTCTATAAAGAAGGGTTACATGCAAAGGCTTATTTGAATGAAAATATGGGCATACTTACCTCGATGAATCTATATGAATATTCGGAGATAAAAAATAATGAACTTGGGGTTATATTTAGTAAGGAAGGAGAAAACGAAAAATTATATCAAAAATTGACCGATGAAGTAAATCTAATTCTACATAACTCTGAAATGAGAAAGGATTTTCTTGTTCCTAAAGAGAAAAAAATTGACTTTAAAAAGAATGATGAAGATTCATCAACGATGCTTCTTCAGTTTCTAGAAACGGAGGAGATTATGACACTTCGTGAATTTCCAATGCCAGGAGTTAGACTTACCAAAAAATATGGATTTGCCTGTTTCGAATTTGATATTGAGGAGTCCGAAATTTTATGGAAGTGTAAAGAAGAGTTATTTCCTGTTTTTACTGAAGAGCTTGATAACTATCGTATATACTGGAAAAATCATAATTTTGATATTTATATTTATAACGGGTTGAATGTTAGCTTCTCTTCTGAAGAATTAGAAATTAAATACCAAAAAAGGGGTATAGAATTTATTGCCGAAAGTCTTCATACTTATTTACTCAATTCATATATTCTGTAAAAAGCATCAATAGGTCAATCTAACAGATTAGTTTTTTTATACTTTAAAACAAACGAATAGGCAGATTATAAGTTCAATACCTCTTTCGTAATTATAAACGTATGAGTAAAATTTGAGTACACTTAAAATACTCTATTAGTCAGACAGAAGGGCTATTAATCAAAATTACCGATTGTCATGCCTTTTGCATCTCTCAATCTATACTTTTCTAGAAACTCTTATATAACCAACGATTCCAAGTATTGGATTGGTTTTGTGGTTGTTCGCCTGTATTGTGAGAAAGGTATAAATCGTATTTAGCTATTTTTTAGTATTTGTATTCTACATTGGGTTGAAAAAGGAGAATTAACCATAGAGTTTTGGTAGGCTAAATGATAATTGAAAAAGGGGTTATTTCCCCTTTTATTTGTTTTTTGATTTAGCTAATTTACATAGGTAATTAATTCACATTTAATCATGAAAAAAACACTACTTACAATAATATTGATTCATTTGTTTACAATAAACTTTTATGGTCAAAAAAAAGCTAAAAAGGCTAAAAAAGCACAAAAATCGGAAAAGCAACTTGTATTAGGTTTGAATGCACAAATAGCAGATCAAAACTATTATTCTAAGGCTGTATTAGAGTACAAATTGATAAAAGAAATCTTAAAAGGTTTTTCAACAACTACACAACTACTACCACACGATGAACCAGCCCTGTTTTTGGAAAAAGAATTTCTTGATCCACTAACTCAAAACCAATTTCTTATTAAACATGGAAAACCTACTGTTACTATTTTTCCAAACTTGAATGAACAGAAAAAACAGGAAGAGCCTAATAGATCAGAAAAATTCAAAAATGTACCAGCCAAATTAAGTGAAAAGGGAGTAGAATCTTGTCGATACGTATTACCAAAAAAACCAGAAGATTTAACAAGTGGGTTTCAGTTTAATCATTATTTTTTTCATGGAGAAAATAAAGCTGCAATGCAAGCTTTTGGGATTGTAGACAGCCAATATGATCAAGAAAGTATGTTCATAGTTACAGATTATATTCAGTACAAAGACTGTGATTGTACAGGTATTCCAACTATACGATATGCAATAGGATTAAGGAGTGAGTTTAAAATATCAAAAATTTCGGCAGATGCGAATCTTACGGGAATTAGTTCTTTAGCAGGTTTGGCAGCACAAGCTGAGACTAATAATATGAAAGTGAATATAACAGTAAAAACAATTGGTATTACGGGGTTAGATTCAAAAGCTAATATTCCTAATAATACAAGCTTTGATGTTAGTACGTATAAGGATTATCAAGATGTTATAAAGTTTATTAAAGAATTTGACAAAGAGAAAAAAGGCTTGTCTATTCATCCTGAAATTATTCCTGTAATGGATGAGTATAGAACTACCCTGTCCCATTCTTTTGAACCTTTGTATTCTAAAATTGAACAATTAGAGGAAAAACTTCTGGGGTTATCAAAACAAAGAAAGAAACGAAAAAAGAATAAAGATGATAGAGTAAATGTAGCATTTGATACAATTGATGCAATTAAAATTAAAGCCATACAAGATGAAATTAAAGCGATTAAGAAAGAGCGAAAAATATTATCTAACGTTAATGAGAGAATGAATAGTTATGAAAGGTTTTATGATATTTTAAAAATTATTCAGAAAGGATCTTGATTTTAACATTTTTATGGAGGAAGTAATCATGTAATTTATAAAACCGTAATCATCCCTGTTACTATTTAAAATGGTCAATAGATCAGGAAAAAATCAATTATTCTCATGATGCAATACGAGATGGATTTTTACAACAAACCCTATTATCTAAATCGAAATGCAGCTATTCCTAAGTTGATTTCAGATTACCTTCGCTATCATGATGACAAATTGAGAATCAGACGTAAAACGCATCATCTTAAAAAAAGTTTGTAAGTTTTTGCTTAAATAAGGAGTCACGGCTCCCCCAATCTCTCAAACAAAAAACGAACCACTTCTGGTCTCAAAAGTTTTGTACTTTTTTTGTAGCCAAACTGTTTTAGTTCTTCAAGATATGAGGTATTGATCCAGGAAGAGAATGTTTTAGTACAAACCTCATACAAAGCTGCCAATTCATATTTATAGTAGGCTTTGATTTTAACTGGTTTTTCTCCTTCAAAATAAACCTGTTGCAGTTTAGTTTTCTCCATAGTCATCAATTCCTTTTGTTATATTTTCAACAATCAGTTCTTCTCCCAGTACATTTCCTAAAAATCCACCAATAAGGATAAAAGGGTAAGTTTCTTTAGGAGCATATTTCTTTGCGATGATAAAACCAAGCATACTCCCCACTAATGCTAATCCTGCTTTCTGTGTATTTTTGGATATCCTCATTGTTTAGTGTATTCTCTTTAATAGCATCAGTCCTGTGGCAGCCAGTGCTGTTCCCCAGGCAACTTTACTTAATCGCCTTCTTCGCTCATCCCTGAAATCAACAAGTGTTACCGTAAACCTATTCCCATATCGTTTTTGATGCGCTTTGGAGAGATGAATAAATCGTTTAAAATCTTCAGCATTGGCAAATACCAAACAACCGGCAGAAAAGGCATCAATTATCTTGGTGGTTCCCTGTTTTCCGGCTCTATGAATATTGATGCCAAAATTTCCTGTTTTCCGGGTTCCGGATTCAAACCATTTAAAAAGCCCTTTTCGCTGGTAGTTTCTTATGATATCCACCGGAGCCGTTTGTACCAGTGCCGGATATATACCCCGGTGTAATCCAAGGCTATAGGCATCGATATACTGCCCCTTCTTTAAAAATGCAGTCCCCTGTGGATGCATTGGATTTGCTAACCAGTACTGTCCGGGATCTGTGGTGGCTTTAAAAATATGATACACCCATTTTCCGGTATCATTGGTATAGAACACATGAATCTCATCATCAAAACGATTACTGCGCACAAACCGACTACGATACCCAACAATATTGAGCCGGTAAGGTTGGGTGTATACCTCGTACCCTTTGCTTCGTAATATTTGTAAACTTTTAGCTAACATTTTATATAAAATTATTGCCTACCAGTGCTACTGACGAAATCAGATACTGCCCATATTTGTTTTGTAAGCCTTCGTTTGCGATATACCCCGTTACCATCTCTGGATCCGTTATCATTGGTATTCCCTTCTACGGTAACAATCCATGTCGACCCCCACTGATCCACAAATCCAATATGGGCAGGGCGGTTCAGACTATGATACCAAATCATAAACACATCACTTTTTTGTGGTGTTTTTAGCTGGTATTTCCCTCTGTGATAGATTCGTTTCCGCTTTAAGGCATAGCTGGGAACCCAGCCGCTTTCGGGAGCAACTACTCCGGCATTTTGATAACACCAACTCACAAAAGCAGCACAGTATGCATGACCTGGCTTCAAATCGACACTTGCCAGATACATTTCTACATATGCACCTCGATTAGAACCTCCGATTTCACGAACTCCAACCTGAGAATCATATAATTCTTTAACACACTCACGCGCGTATTGTTCTTCATTTATAATGCCCTGGCTAAAAGTGCCACTGCAAATAAAAATGCAAAGAAGATAAAAGTAGATAGTTTTAGTTTTTGCCATGGTGTGATGGTTTTAAAATCATTTCTAAACTGATGATCCAGGTATTCTTCTGATGTAGGCCAGATCAACTTCATCAGGATGCGGACAATGCCATGCAGGATAAAGATTCCAATGATGGCAAAAAGATATACCTGAAATATTCCTGCATCATAAGTTCCTGCGGTAGGATCAATCCATCGTAGGAATACCGCACTATGCACCCATAGGATCAATCCCACGGCTAATGAGGATAACTCCCTCCATACCTTAAAGTAACCGCATATGGGTTTTAGTTTTTCTAAAAAAGGCTGTAGCCATTGCATTAATTTTTTCATACGATTTAACTTTTACATGTTACATTTTTCGGTTTATGATTTACATCGAGGATAAGTTTTGTACAGGGGCATAAACCGTTTCCCCGGATTGTGTTAAAATACGAGTCATACCATCTTCTATCGCTGTAATATATCCCACTACAGTACCGGGAAGTATTTCCGGTACAATAAAAGATCCGTCTTCCGTCTGAAGCAGAGTTGGTCTTTCTGCAATTGCCAGATTCCATTGCTCTGTGATCTGATCTCCCATATCCTCAAAATAATCAAGGGCTCCTATTCCTGGTATAAACCATACACCTCTGGCGTTTTGTTTAAGTCCTATTCTTCTAAATTCTGCTCTGATTTTCACCTTCTCCAGCTCCTTTCGTTTAAAAGCAACACTCAAAAGGGCGTTGACAAGGGAGGAAACCCGTGTACCCAGTATCCTTACATTCTGAAAAAAAGTACTTACGTTTTGATATTGTGATACAGAGGTGATTTTTTTCAGCCCTTTAAGTACTCCAAAGAGATTTTGACTATTGGCAGCATTGATAATTTCTTTGGCAATACTTCCTGCCGGAAAGGATGATTTGGAGGTTGTACCCACCAGGCTAGTAAAGTTACTCTGTGTTAGTACTGTTGGATATCCTGCAGCTCGTAATGCTCGCTGGGTTCCTCTCCCAAAGATTCTATCCACTTTTCCATTTCTAAAACTGGTTTCCCTGATGATCATGGCTGCCTGTCCACCTTTTT
Source organism: Aquimarina sediminis (assembly GCF_002895435.1). Taxonomy (GTDB): domain Bacteria; phylum Bacteroidota; class Bacteroidia; order Flavobacteriales; family Flavobacteriaceae; genus Aquimarina; species Aquimarina sediminis. The sequence goes on along the minus strand of NZ_POYJ01000015.1, from coordinate 19,331 downwards.
CTAAAAGTGCCTTTTGCACCATACCCACCAATGATCCTCGGGATCCTTTTCGAAGTGGAAATTGGTCACTGGCCACTTTTGGCAAAGAAGGAGTGGAAATGATTCCTCCTGGACGAATCGTAGACACAGGTTGTTGTATACTTCTGTTTGCAGCGGATCGGTTTCTAAGATGACTATATACCAGATATCCCAGTCCTAATACCAGTCCTCCGCCAATACCATACATTAGTACTGTTTTTTGCGAAAGAGGTTTGGTTACTTTCTTTTGTTTTAGAGGTTGCTTTATTGCGGTTTTAGTATCCATATCAGTTATGTCTTTGAATTGATAATTTGTTGAACAATGGCAAATTCCTCACTGCTGAGTTCACTTTTTAGATCAGCAGACAGATTACTGCCATATAAGTCCCGATAAGCACGTTCGACTTTTCGCATCATAGAAATGCTCGGGATAAGTTCTATAGTTTGAAACACTAACTCTTCATCAGTTCCCCATCCAAAAGCATTGTCATTTTCAAAAGCCATCTTGAGTCGGGTGGCAAAATTGGCAGGATTCCCAGGTCGTAAGGCATGGCGTTCTCGATGGTTTCGTTTATATCCCCGAACTAATGAGCGTACTAAAAAGAATACGCCAATGGTCAGTCCACTAGCCACAAGGATATTAGTAGCCGTTGGGCTGACTTTTACCTTTGGACGATTCTTTATCGCTTGCATTGCCAATACCGGTAGTGCCATAATTATCCATTATTAATCTTCATTTTAACCAGGTTCCGTATAAAAGCATCTTTTAAAAACAGTTGCTCCATTTTGATAATGCCTTTAGCTCCAAAATGCGTATACATGGTTTCAAAAGCCTTTTTTACCCGACGGACTTCTGTGGTATCTTTTGCTGTGATTGTTATTGTGATTTGTGATTCCATAGTTTTTTAAACTGTAAATGATATTGTCCAAAATCTAAGCCTCCTTAGATCCAGTATTGTTTTGTTTTTTCTTTTGCTGTAGTTGTTCCATATAATACCCAATTTTCTGGATCAGCCCCTCATCATCTTTGAGCTGTTCTGCGACCTGCATCATCAGTTGCAATACCTGCTCAAACTGAGTTTGGGTACATACCTCCTGCAGGTACTCCAGAATTTGTAACAGGTGTTGCTGCTCTTCATTTGTAGTACCCTCTGTGTCCGGGACACCCAACCTTCCCAGTGTACCCGCAATCCCCTTCATTTGTTTGGGGTAATGTTTGGCTAAGCCGGAGATCGCTCCGGGAAGGAGGGCTTTGCCCAGTTCTACAAGTCCTAGTTTTTTAACCAGGGCTTTAATTTCTTTTTTAGACTCATCAAGATCTTCCTGTAATTTTTTCACCTTAGATTCTGACTGCGAATAGGACTTTTTGAGGTCTTCATAATCTCTTTTCTGTAATTCTTCCTGTAACAGAGAATGTACTTTATGACCTACTCCGTTTAGGGTTTCCTGATTGCTTTTACTGATCTGCTCGAGCTTCTCCTGCAGCTTTCGGTTTTCCATAGACAATCGCTGGATGGTCAACTGGTCTTCCATCACAGCATCATGAGATACTTTCTCGCGGGTAGCAGGAAGCATTTTAACCTGTTGTACTGTCTCCTGAAGGGTATTTAGTTTTGACTCTGCCTGTTCCATTTTATAACGTACATAAGCACTTTCATTAGTAAAACCAAGTTTGTGCATTTCCTGATATTGCAGCTCACTGAGTCTAACTGATCCGGGTTTTCTATTTCTTGCCTCCATCATCATTTGTTTTTAAAATCACCTGTAAAAAGCGAATCTTACGTTGCTCCTTCAGGGTATTGAGAATCTGAATCTTATCGCCATGCTCATGGGAGTTTTCGGTAATTCCCTGAGTATACCAGTGATCATAACGTCCGTAGTCCGATTTTACAATCAATCCCCAGTCGATATGGAGTACCAACCAGATTTCATTATGAGCCTGAAAACTAAGCGTACCATCTCCAGGTAAAACAAACTCCCGGTATACCACCCGATAGTTTTTAAAACCTCTTTCTTTTACTCGTCTGTCTGCATATTGCAGTGCAAATCCCTCATCCATCACACATTGTGTGTTTTAGTATCCCACATGCATAGCGTGCTTTGTTATCGCACTCTGGTGGGAATTATAGTATTAATAATTCATTTTAAAACCTCTATGAGGTCGGTACTTCTTCAATGAGTATCCATACGGTAACCTCATAAGGGTACTCCGCTTTTCCATAATCTTCAAAGGTAGCCCTGATATAATCCGTGTTCCCCGGTTCTTCTACCGGGGTAATTTGACATTTTGTAGGCATCTCAGAGGGATGCAACATAGGATCAGCGGATAATTCCTTGTCGATTATGGCTGAAAACTGATCTTTAGCATCCAGTAGCATATCGGTATAGAAAATTCCTCTTTTCTGAAATAAGGATAACCTTCCGAGTATCATAACATCGTTTTTTAGGGTTACATAATAACATTAAAAGTGATCATGGCATATCCGTAAAACCGTTCACTCCATAGGTAATAGGGTTCAGGGTTACATTGTCCTTCAGCTTTTAGATCAATTAGTTTTGGAGTTCTTGGCTCTGAAGGAAAATCTCCTGAAACTATAAAAGGATGAATATCTGTTACAGGATGGGCATAATACCACCATCCGCCGGCTTGCTGCTCTATAATCACATCAGGGGGATACATCGAAGTGTATACTTCTCCTGGATTGGTTTCCAAAAATGAAGTATCTTCCATCTGCGATGCAGCTACACCATAATAACGATGCGTAGGAAAGGGAGTGTCACTACATTGCTTTTTTACATTGGTAGTGGTCAGTACGCCAATAACTTTACTGGTGGTAAAAGGAAGTTTGGACGCTGCGCTTAAAAATTGATTTTCCCTGTGAATATTAAATTTTATTGGAACAAACTTCCTGCGCACTATAACAGTGTCATCACCCTTTTTATTGTTTATATCAATTTGACACTTCATCTTTTTTCTTTTTTTTGGATGCCATTTATACTTCAAAATCTTACACGGTCTCTTCAATCAAAAGGATGATACTTACCGTATACCCCTGCTCAAAATCAGCACTGTTGTGGTTCTTATCTCTAAATCGTATTTTAACAGAAAGGTCTCCGGGTAATACATCTCCCAATTCAAAAAATCGTTCTTTAGGGGCTACGCTCAATGAAGACATCAGCAGTTTACTGTCAAATCCCTCCGGGAAAAGTTCTTCGCCTCCAATCTCAATTCGCTGGCTTCCCCGATGATATAGTTTATCAGGGTAATCACAGATCAGCTGTAAGCCTTTTACCATTTTGGTATGCTTGGGAAGCTCCGGGTGATCAACAGTGATCAGACCATCCTGCTTGTCTACCTTAAAAGAAAAGCTAACTCTGGTTTCTTTGGTCTTATGATCCATATTTTTATCGTTTATGCGGGTACAGTTACAGTTCCTGCCAGAACCACTTTCACCAGTGTTTTCTCCGGAGCATCTTCGCCCAATTCGATATTAAATTCGAATTCCTCATCATCACGGATAAAACGTGGGCTTTCTAAAAAGTAAGTTCCAAGATTGAGCATGGTGTTCCCATCAGTAACAAACTCCTGCATAGGACGCTCATCGATGATGATCTTTTTATTGGCTATCAGGGAGAATACCCCGTTTTGTAAACCACCTACATGTTTGATACTATCAAAATCCGTTTGCTTCATTACTTTTTTGAGTTCGGAATCACTCCCGGGAAGGTCTCCTTCAATGATAGCAGACAGCAGGATAATACGGTTACATAAAAATAGTCTGTCCTTCTGGAGTTTAGCCTGAGTGACATTAGTAATCCCGATTTCTTTGGCATCCTGGGTCTCGAACATATCTATATTCGCCTTGTTACCGGCAAATTTGATTGAATAATAGGCTGCATCAGCCAGTTGCAGGCGTCCTTCCTTGATTCCTTTGGCAACATTGACCATAGCAGGGTCATATTTCTTGGCGTGATCCCGAAGCGTCGTATGAGCATTGACAATCTCCAGGAATTGTGATCTTGAACTTTTTTTCATGGTATTTATTTTTTACTATTTATGGTTTTACAAATTCATACGTCCTCTCCAATACAGGAGTTACGCAATTGCATTTAATTCGGTAATATCTTCAGCTCCGTCGAGTTCACTGATATCGATGCCTTCTATAGCTTCAGTAGTAAGTTCTTCTTCAAAACCTTCCACAACATCTTCTTCAAAGTCATTATCAAAATCCTGATGTATATCGACAGTGGGTAAGGGTTCTCCTTCTTCTATTTTTCGGATGATCTCATCTACCTCTGAGGTATCAAAGTCTCCCTGATCTGCTACCTTGGATCCCATAAAGACCAGAGGACGGTCTTCAATATTTCCTAAAGAGAGTTTTTTAGCCATACTCGTGGAAAACTTATCCAGATATAGCTTCTTTCCGATCGCTTTTAGAGAAATTACTGCTCTGTCTTTGGCTTCTTCGAGATCATCTTTAACCCCGTCAATACCATTAGTGGTTTTGGGCTTCCCTCCAAATCCGTTGGAAAAAGCCATACCTACTCCTGCCGAGGTAAGCCAGTCTTTACCATAGTAGGCTCCCCCGAAAATGGTCAGCGCACCAAGGATCAGGGAATGCCTGCCTACAGCAGATCCGGCAACCATACCCAGCACTCCCGTACTAAGATGTTTGCCAACTTCCAGAAAACTGTTTTTTGCGTTTGATTTCATAATTATTTAATCTTTAATTCATTATTTGTTAGTCTACACCACATTACTTTTGAGCGTGTTTTTTTGAGGAAGAATTGGAATTGGAATTAGCCACTTCTCCTTTGATATTTCAAAATCCATAATCATAACAAAGCCTTGGGGATTAACTTTTCCGGGGCTTTTCTCTTAGAAGCTTTCTTCCTTCCTCCTCCAGAATGCCCTTTGGTAAACCTGCCTAAAGCATCTCTCTCAGTGGTTTTTGGTTTTCTTCTTTGAGGGCGTTTTTTAGGAAACCCAGATACAGGTGTTGCCTTTTTCTTTTTACCGGACTTCATCGCAATGGCAATTCCGGTTCCTACAATGGCTAGCCCTCCTAAAATGACTAGGGCTTTGTTCTTTTCAAAAAAACTCTTTTTGTCTTCAGGAGTTGTACTCTTGGCAGGTAACGCCCTGTTTCTGGAAACTACCGCAGCAGCTGGTCGTTGCCTCGGAATTGATCTTCGTGGCGGTCTTCTCGGAATGGGAGCAGGACGAACGATGGGTCTTCTGATCTCTCTTGGCGAGGGAAGCTGTGGGACAGAACGTTTTGGTTTTCGAAACAACTCCTTTGCCTGTTGTTTGACCTGCTTGGCTTTTCCAAAGATATTCCCAATCTTACTAAGTATGGCAGCCACACTGGCAACAGCTCCTGTAGCGGAAGCAATCGCAGTACTCGATGCTACTGCTCCCAATCCTGCTACCTGAATCTCATTATTAACAAAAGCCTCCACCGTATCAGGATCAGATTCGATAATAAACTTTTCAAAAGGATCATTATAGATCACAGGCTCCTGATCGATACTGCCAATAGTAAAACCACTTAAAGGGACTTTTCGGTCTTTATTGCCTTTTCCTCTTAGAATCGCTTTTCTAAGATTTCTGCCTCTTCCTCCCGCCATGCGGTAGATTTTCTCTGCTTTTCTAACTGTTCTTTTTAGTTTGGAAAACTTATCCATATCAATACCCATTTTTCTGGCTTGCGCCTCACTCAGGTATCCAAACCGAAGTTTTCCGGCTACCTTCATCAGGTTGATCTTCATGGCTAGTAAAAAACCATTTCGAAGCAGGATGGTGGCAGGGTTTAAAAAACGGTTAAAAGTTTTAACCACGGGCTTAATCACCTTTCTGGCAAAACGTTTTAGACCTCGTCCTATCTTTTTAAAGAAACCTCCCAGACCATCGATCACATAGATATTCTCATCTATATCGGCATACATCACCACATCACCATCCTGATCCAATATCTCATAGGCAATCTCCGGAGCGGAGTCAGAAACTCCGTTTACGATCTCACTCATGCTCTGAGAATCTTCAATATCCATATAATCTATTCCTGTGGCATCAAATCCATCTAATCGGTGTAATTCCATAATTGTAGTATTTTCAATAGTTATCTTCCAGGCTCCCAACAATTACGGTTTGGGAACTGTGGTTTTCTTTTTTGGTGTTTTTGTTTGTTTTGTCTTGCTTAGTAGCTGTAATACTCCAATACCTGCGGCTACAGATATGCTGGCAATGATTAAAAAATTAAGCAGATTAAAATCTTCTTTAGCTTCCATATTCCTGTTACGCTGCTGGTCATCAAATCGAAAGGGAGAAACTGTTTTTCCTTGTTTTCTATGCGTTGCTACAGCTTTGGGTGGTCTTTTTGTTTTAAAATGTACCGGACAGCTATGCGTAACATCTTTTTTTTGAATGATTTCCCGTAACGGGATAGGGCTTTGTTCCAAAGCATCCAGGGCAATCGCTGCAGTATCCACTCCGCTAAGTCCAGAGATATCTTCTGTAATCACAGGATCAGTAATACTGATATCTTTTTTTTCTGAATATGTAACTTCTTTGTTAAACTGATCAGTAACACAATCTATCGTAATTTGTTTACCGTTTGTAAACACTACCGGATATACATGTTGAAAGTGAGCTTTACCTCCGTATTTGGTAATACGGATCATAAAGGGAATGCTAAGGTTAGCAAGGATACTACCGATAAACACGGTATAGCAATCACAATCTACCCCGGATATCCGATCTGCCCATGTTCGGGAAGGTCGGCGTACCTGCTCTATTCCTGTTTTATCCATGGTATACTGGATATGACCGTATACAAAATTCCAAATGTTCCTACAGGTATCCATCACTCCATTACCTTTCAATCGGGGAGCCAGTACTGCTGTATCTGCGGTGGTTTGCAGAATCATCTCTTTGATCAGGTTCAGAGTGTCTTTTAAACGCGCTTTTCCCTGACCCACAACCACAGTATCCTGCCCAATAGGTTTTGGGAATAAGGTATCATACTGATACCCAATAGCGATATGTCGTTTTGTAGTGGCTCTCATTAAAGTTGTAATAAAATCGTATCTGTTTTTTCATAAGGCAATCCGTTGACCCTGGTAATCATCTGGGTTTGGATGGGAAGTTTAATGGGATTTCCGGAGCGGATATCACTGGCAACTGTAACTCCCAATATCTGGATCAGGGTCAGCCATCCTGCGGACTGAATTCTCAGGTCAAAAGTTTTTTCACTATGCTCAGCAACTTCAATAATCGAATTTTCTATAGAGGAAGTGCCAAGGATTTTGTCTTTAAACAATATTTTGACAAAGGGGTGCTGTATATCCAACGCCACCGGGTTAGGGTTTTGAAGTTTGACTTCTGCAGTAAGTTCAATCCCCGTAAGTCCAATTTTATGAATCTTCACCTTGATTCGGGACGTGATATTTTTCCCGGCTTTTTGTAAACGGGATAAATAGCGTATCGAGAAAAAAGCGGCTAAACCACCGGCGATCCATTTAAACATAACTTGATTGTTTTACCTCAAAGAAATGACGAAAAAACAGCCTAAAAAAGCCGATGAAACTCTTTGGAGAATACTGATAGTCTTTGATGAAAATTGTAGTATATTGGTAGTGTTTGTAGGGCTCTGGAGGACTTTGACACTCTTTGTAGCTCTTCACAACACTACTACACTTTAAATGACATTAAATGACAATAGACTATGCGGTTTACTTTTAAAACGAAACAGGAATTGAGCCATTTTTTAGGGGTCAGCAGGCAGACCTTACGTAGAAAAATGAAGAAAATTGAAGGATTGGATACAGGGAGAAGGCAATTATTGTATCCTCATGAGGTGAGATTGGTATTTAATGCGTTCGGAGTGGATTCATAACAACACTCGGTCGTCGTCCTTTTGTGATAATAGCTTTTACCTCCGAAAAGAAGCTCCTTTGAACTCGATAATATTAAACATTTCAAAAAGTCTGTCATAGATATGCCCCCCGTACTTTTCTCCAAATTCTGTCAGGGCATCTTCCACATCCTCTGTAGTATCTCCTTCACGATAATTACAGGTCAGGTATGTTTTTAACTTTTTTTGATTATATCGTTTCTCCAGAACCTCCCGAATCAGATTCACCTTCCCGTAGTTAGAAGCCTCTCTTTCTTTTTTGACATCATCCAGATACAAACCCAAAACGGTAGTCAGGCAATGATAAAACTGATATTTCGAACTTTCCCGATAAGTAAGATCCGATCCGATCCGCTCATACCAGGTGACAAGATCATGGGTGGTATATCCCTTAAACCGCATCGGCATCTGGTAGTAGGAAAATAACAACTCAAACGCCTGCATGATGGTCGTTTTACCATTCCCGTACCCTCCAACGATCAGCAGACCTTTATCAAAACTGGGATGAAGCAGCTGACCATCAATACTACGGATCAGGTGCTTTCGGGTAAAAAAGGAAGGATCTGATACAAAATACTCGATTAGCGGTGCAATATTAGCCAGTGAATCTGGGGTTTCTATAAAATGCCTTCCCGCATGTACCAAAAAAGCACGCTTAAAAAGTTTCCACAAATGTGCTTTGGTAAGTATCACTTTTCGGGTATGATCTCCTTCCATTTTTTGGTTTTTTGTAATTGATTAGCGGTTAATAGAAAATGTTCGTTTGGATACTGTTTGTGCGTTTAACTGCTTGTTTTTGTTTATCCAGTCTGAGGTTTCCCAATCTTTACAATACCCTTTCCAGCTATGGATTTTTTCGCCGGAATTATTCTTGAAGTGCATATAGGCTTCCGTTTGAAGCCAGAACTCCCTAAGCTTATCAGCATACTCCAACTCCTCAAAAAAGTCGTCCACCTTTTTCTCACGGAGCTTTCCGTTTTGAGAAAAATAAGTACAAACTCGTTTTTTGAAATTGGGCATAGTCAGATCATCAAAAGCGAAAGTCACCGGATTTTTTTTTGCATCTTCATCTTCATTTTTATTTACATTTATACTTGCATTTGCATTTACATCTCCATTTGCTTTTTGCGAGCGCTTAGCGGTTCGCTGCGTAAGGGTGTGTAAATGAGCATAAACTTCTTTTTTTCCTGCTTGTATAAAAAGAAGTTCTGTATAATCCACAGCTTTCAAAATTTTTTGTTTTTGCGATTTTGCAATAGTTTTTCCGGTGGCATCATAGCGAAACCAGTTGGTAACATAGGCTTGGATTGATTTTTTGGAACTGATCTTTTTTCGGGAAACGGTTTCTTTTAACATTCTCAGGTTGACCAGTTCCTCACTGTTACCCTTGCTACACGTCTTGTTCTTCCAATCGGTAAGTACCTCGCTTAGCGAAGTATCAAGCGAATCGATAGTTACAAATTTGTGCTTGATTTCAGACCATATTTTCACAAATTGTTCTTCTGAAATTCCGGTGATCTTGGCAAGTCTTCGGGTATTTTGAGGTAAAAAACCTTTTTGATGCTGGTAAGATAATAAGTCGATATATACTCCTTTTTCTTCAGGAAACATATCTACTGTACCTTCCAACCAATCTTTTGTATAAAATAATACTGCGGGATCTTTTGACATAATTTCTGTTTTTCAAATTTGGCAATTAAGGGCGGTAACAGATTGCATACCGCCCTGTTTACAATGGTTTACTCGATAATCGAGATTAAATGCTCCAGGGCTTTCCCCGATGTAGTTTACTAAGTAATCTTTTGTGATTTTAAATACGTAATGATACTTCTTTTGGAATATAGAATCCGACGACCATGTTGGTAGTATTCTATTTGTTTGGCATCACGAAGGTCATATAAGCGGTTTCGACTTTTGACGCCAAGTAACTTCATGGCATCTTTGGTTCCAATAAAATCCGCAGATTCCCCTTTGGCATCCAGGGCATCCTCTTTAGCCTGGCGAATTACCTTGTACATTAAGGTCATCATTTCTTCCATCATTTTATAATAACTCTCCTTTTCAAATATGATAAGTTCCATATCTTGTTTTATTAAAATGTTTGACTTCGTTTAAAAGCCTATCAGAGAAGTTGTAAACATCCAATTTGTACCGCCTGTGTTGCAACCTGAGGATCCTTTGACAAATCAAAATTTTATGTATAACACTATACTTCCAATAGCTCTGGAGTAAAACAAAACAAAAAAACAAAGCCGCGGTAGTTGCTAAGGGGTTGCGCAACCCCTTAGCAACCCTATGTAAATAGTTTATTTCCAATTATTTACATTCTTTTAAAAAAACACTAATACACATAAAATGCATATATTTTTTTAAAAAAAGAGGTAAAAAACCTTTGGAAACCTCAGTAAAACCTTTTAAAATCGCAACCCTAAACAACCCCAGTAAAAATGGGGGCTCCCGAGATATGTTAAAATCGTTAACACTTATAAGAGTGCAAATCAAAAAAAAGGTATGTATAAAACCCTTTTTTTTAGTTCATAGAATTGGTTTCAAAATTACATTGCTTTTTTTCTGTTAGCAGTATCTCGTAGTTTTTGCAATTGGTTTAGCATTTTTATAAGCAACCCCTGTACGGAATCGAATACTTCTGGAGAGATAGTATAAAAACTATTCTTCAGGCTTTTCTCTGAAATGATATGAGTGTCTTTGGAAGTGTAGATTTGAGAGAGGAATTTAAAATACTTCTGTTTAGAAGTAAAACTAACCACTCCTATATCGGTAAACAAGCGAGAAAGCAAGCCTAGTTCCTGTACAGTGATATTGATTTTGCGTTTTCCAACTTTGGGATCAACCCTGTTAATCTTGCCAATATCTGCTCCTCGTCTTTTTTTTATTTGTCGCTTCTCGAGTTCGATTTGTTTTTGTAACAGATCAATATATTTTCTGAAAAAAATGACCAGATGTTCCCCTAATCCAGGAAATTGAGGATGGTATTTATACGGACTGGTAACGGCAATGTTTTGTATTCTATGAAGTTGCTCAAAAGCGAAGACCTGCTTTTCAGAAAAACAGGAAATCCGACCTAAACGCAACAGGGCTTCCTCTTCCATAGCTTTGTAAACACTATGAGTATTATAATTAAGTGCAATCAGTAAACGGTAGATTTCATCATGGCTTACAGATTTTGATTTGCGTAGTAAACGTGTAAACAGGTCTATGTATTTACGATAATATTCCCGCTGCATATAGTTCATGGTATCTATGGTATCCTGCAAAATAGCATATAAAGGTTTGCAGACTTCTCTCTCTATGGCTTTGGGAAGTCCCTGTGCTTTAAAAAGTGTAATCCCCTGTTCGCATTTTTCATAATACCGCTCTATAAAAGATCTACGTTTAAGGTAGGTAATCGTAATAGAAGGATCTATATATCTGCCGTAATATTCTTCGATATGGATCAAAGTTTCTTCTAGTCCCAGGCATACACACTTATATACATCAATCATAGATCGGTCAATAGCTATATTACGGACATTAGAAACACTGGCATCTCTCGTTTTTAATTTTTGCTCCAATATACCTATATAATGATTTAATTGTACTTGGTACTTTCGGATAGTGTTCCTCCGACGTTTTTCTTTTTTCTTTTCATCAAAAGAGAGTAAAAGAAGCTGTTGTTTTATATGGTCAGCTATGCTATCAATCTGCTCATAATAGTAATAATAGGCTAGCTGTATATCAGAAAGTACATCAAAGTCCTCTCGAAGAAAAAGCTCTACATACACAGTACCATTGGTTTCTTTAAGATGTAATCTTTCTATAGCACTGGTCTGAAAGCCCGAAAGGGTAGTTATATATCTAAACATTTCACATATCTGTTGATCCAAGGGAATGTTTACAAACCCTTCTTTAGAGTTATCTACATGATAATTATAAAAGGGGACTTCTATATATTCTATACTGGTGGGGAATTTTTCTTTGACTTTAGGAAAGGTGAAAGAAAAATGGGAATAGAATGCAATGTATTTTTGTGTTAGAAATTCGCGGTACTTTGGGGTAGATAGATAACCGGTAGTAAGCCATCCCGTATCTTTATGGAATAGCTGATGTAATACGTTTAGGTATTCCATACAACGAATAGGTTTTAGATTAGAATGTACTGTTTTCACCAATAAGCGGGGCGGAATCGCCAGGAGTAGGACTGCTTATTGTTTTTAAAATCGAAACAAAAACTAAACCAAATATCATTTCTCTTAAAATATTGGTTTTTTTGCTACTTATAAGACTTATTTGTTTATGAAACGTTACAGAATAGCTAAAAGGGGATAGAATATTAACTCTGTATCTAAATCATAATATACCCAAGCCTACTTTATAATTTCACCATTTTGAAGGGTTTTCTTAATCCGATGTATCTTCCTTATAAACAACTATAGAGTAATACATGAATAGTATGCTTTGTTAGTCTTTTTATTGATACATTCATTCAGGCAAACAGACAAAATCATCACTAGAGGAAGGAGTTTTCTATAAGCACCCGTCAAGTATATTGTGATTAATTCTGTTCCAATAAGGTCGGTGCTAAAGCTCTTGTTAAGGATTATTTAAATTAACCTGAACTCTTTTTTCTAAAAATGTTATTTACTTTTTCTAATAAGTCTTATCCCTAATACTAACATAAGTACACCAAATACTAACATAATAAAAATAACTGATAGTGATCCTAAGAAATACGCTATATTATAATTAGTGTCAACTAAAGAAATTAAAGAACTTGGTATTGACAATAAGTTAAAAACTAGAAAAATACTACCAAAAATTATCAATAAAATACCTCCAATTTTTTTCATGGTTATTCTGTTTTAAATTATATCTCCTGATAGCCTATTTTATCTAATGCTTTTTTTGCCTCTTTTCTTATCCAAGATATTTTCATGATTTAAGAATTTAGAAATTTTAGAAACTGATTTTTTAGATTTTAATTTTCTTAATAAAGAAATTACATGACCTGTTACATCTTCATCATCTAATAAATTGACTAATACTTCTTCAGCAACGGTCGTCTATAGCAATATAAATTATTTTTTATTCATCTTATAGACTGAGCAATAACAAATATACTATTTTAAAAAATCTAAAAGGTTTGAGTTATTTCCATATAGCTGAAAATAGGACATCGTTAGCTCTGCCTTAACTTCTTTTAACATCAAGTGATCTAAGAATCCCTTCGGGATATTTAGAATTTGTATTTACAAGGTTATAAATCCTATCAATCCTGAGTCACACTTTATGGAGATATTCTTTGTGTTTCTTACTGTTATTTATCATTTTAAGAAATTAATAAAAGTTGAAAATGAAAAAGAACCAACCTTCGGGTTGGTTCTTTATATTTATGGCAATTTATTATTCCTTTTTATATTTGGTCTGTTCGCATGTTTCTTTAAAACAAAGCCTTCATTATTATTAGAACTCTCAACATATACAATATTTCCAATTGAAAACTCTTTGACTTTCTCCAAATATACTTTTAATGTCTCCAATAACTTATCTACTGATTCAATTTTTGTTTTTGCATCAACAATTTTTGCAAACAAATCGTTTTCAGTTACACCACCACCTTTAAGCACAACCATTCCGTATTTCCATTCTTTCTCATTACTAACTCGAAAAAATGAAGCTCCATCATTTGTCAACTTAGGGTAAAGAAAATCATTGATTTTCTTATCTGGATTTTCTATATTAATCGGTACTATTGCTTTTCTTGATTTCATAAAATTATGGTCTATAGTATCTATGTCTATTAATATGAGTAATAATATCTTTTAATCGCATGTTCGCTGGAATATCTAATCCTCCATCAAACAAAGCTTTATAATGGTCTACATGATGACCAGGAGGAACCTTACCTTTTCTTAACCACTGATTCATCCATTTTGGATACATTCCTGAATCCGCAGCTCCTTTCAAAAAGGCACTTCTTTGTGCCATACTTCTTGTAGTTCCTGTAACAATTCCGTTAGCACTTTTGTATGCTTTCCATGCCGCTGCAGCTTCTGCCCTTGTCGCAAACTGTCCAGCAGTCATTTTTTGGAATCCATTCCAAGTGGTAGCTCCGCCCTTAGCAGCTGTCGATGCTACCTTTGCGCCTCTAAAAGCGGGGATTATAGAAGATGTCTCGGTTAAAACATCAACATGTATGCCTCCTAAGGTATAAAAAATATTGTTAATATTTCCAGTTGCAGCGGCTCTTTGTATCTCTGCATTTGTTCTGAAAGTTTTAAGCGTAGGAAAAACAGATCCTAATCCTTGGGACACTGCACCTAAATATGTATCCCATGTAAATAATGATAAAGGATCAGTAAAAATCGTAGCTATTCCCTGAATCATTTGTGAAACACTGTTTATTTGACCATAACTAAAAGCAACGCCTCCATTAATAAACACTTCAGACACTCCAGGGTTTGAATGCATAAACGGATCGCCAATAGCATAATCCTGTGGTATTTCTGTGATTACGGGTCCTATATCTTCTCCACCGCGATCAAACAAGCCTCTAAACCAACGACCTACCTCTCTAAAGGGTCTGCTAATATCCCTACCGATGCTTCTGGTATTAGTCCCTAGCCAACGCCCAATCTGCGCTCCTCTCAGGCTTTCATAAATACTTGTTCCGGTTGCTGCTGCATACCATAACCAACCCGAACCTTCCTGATTCGATTCTTCCCAATGCTCCCCGCTAGGATCAGTATACATCAATGGGTTGTTTAACACATACCCATATCGATTATAATTTTGGGTATTATACGGGTTTTGGATATAATTATCAGGAGATAAGAACCTACCTAATTGAGGATCATACATACGCCCATTCATATGGATTAACCCCACCTCAAAGAAATGCTCATGCCCGGTATACCCGCGGTCCAGCAGGCTATCATACCCCATTTTGGTACTGCCATTTTTTGCCCAATAGGCATCTACTGTACCCCAGGCTCCAAATTGTCTTCGTTCTACCAATTCTCCTGTTGTCGCTGTACCACTGCCAAGCTGTTTGGTAATGTTTAGAATACTACCCAGGTAATCTCGTTGCAGGTGGTATATTGCACCCCCATCACTAGCTCCGTTGGTAAACTTCTCAATTTTGGCTATTGGAGCACTATACGCATCACCTCCGTTAAAAAATACAAACTTGTAACTGTTTTCTGCTTTGTCATGTACAACCTCTGCCGGGATAATCGAAGAATATTGTTTGTGATACCTGCGTGCATTTTTATCTTCCTGTAATCCTCCATACCAGACACGGGTGCGATTTTGCATCGGACCATATTCAAAACTTACACGCCCTTTACCTTCTTCGTATACTTCTACAGGTTTTTTAAAGGCGTTATAGGTAATCTGTTGTCGCGCTCTATTCTTATAGAAATCAGCTCCTGCAGCATTTAGGGTCATCTCCTTCATTTGATAGCGCTTGCTCCCTTGGTTATAGGCAAATCCTCCTATAGCCGAATTATTAGTAATACGCCCATAAGTATCATAAGTATGATTTTTTGCAAAAGGACCATTAATCCTGGTCAATCGATCCAGTGTATCATACTCAAAAGCCTCGGTATATGTCCCCGTATGTGCACTTGTATTGGTTTTATGAGTTCTGCTGGTTAAGGTACCCCGTTGTACATTAAAAGCATAGGTGTTTTCGATATGACTGGCATTGGCATTTTGTATAAAAACCTTTGTTTTTTTAAGGAATCCATAAGCATCATATTCGTTGGTTTCGGTCTCTCCTGTACCCAGTGCAATACGAGTGGCTTGCCCCCTGGCGTTTTGGGCAGTAATACCCCAATGATCAAAGCCGGTAAAAGCACCATGACTATCATAGGTATAATTATAACTGCTGGAGCTGGTTTGCCCCGCTACCTTTGCATTATATGATTCTTGTTTTACCCGACCATAAGTATCATAAAGGTATGTTTTATCATACTGCGCTGTACCCGTGTTTTCATGTATTCGATAGGGGCGCAGATAGGAATCATAATCATAAGTATACCCATACACTGTACTGTTAATTGCATCGGTAGCACTTATCCTGGTGACCATCTTGGTTGTATTATCATAGGTATACGTAGTGGTCATATTGGTATGATCCCCAATGGTTTTAGTACTTTGCAATCTTCCTGTGGGCAAGTAGGTATAGGTTGTACTTCCTTTGGGAGTGGTTTGATTCGTTATCTGCCCATACCCATCATAGGCATAGGTATATACTCCGGCAGACGGATCGGTTAATTTAGTCTTTCTACCCCATCCATCTTGCTCGATGGTTTGTGTAGCTCCACCATATTTTGATGATTTTAAAGTGCCATTACCAAAATAGGTATAGTTAATCGTACCACCCGGATCATTTACCTTGGTTATATTACCCATTGCATCTTTGGTCGTGGTTACCGTTTTGGTACCATCGTCTACCGTAGTAGTAAGTCCGCTATAGGTATAGGTGATTGATTTACCGGTATACAGGTTTTGTCGTTTTACCCTACCATAAAAGTCATATTCTGTAGTATTCCATTGGGTAGGTGCACTACCAAAATGAGGCTCACTTTGCCTGGCGGGGCGATCTAACTTATCATAGCCATAGGTGACCTGAGTCCATTGCCCTCCCATAGTTTTACTACGATCATATACTTTTCGCTTTAAAGGATCAAATTTGGAAGACGAGCCACTTCCATCATTAGCAGTGGTAGTCACCGTATAATGATTTCCGGACTCTGTATAGCTGGTGCTTGCTGTATTACCCAGATAATCGGTCACTTTGGTTACCCGGTTCCATTTGTCATATAGATAATTTGTGGCAAAATTAAAGGGATCGATTTCTTTTTTAAGATTTCCGGTTACGGGGTCATATTGATACGTTTTTTCCAAACCTTCGATATCAACAGACTTAGTAATAAACCTACCTGAAGGGTCATAAGTAAACTTGGCAGTTCTGGCGGTCTCACCATAAGGGGTTGTAGTGGTCTTGATAAGGTTACCATAGCCATCATAACCATAGGTTTCTGTATTAAAATGTGTCCCATTACCCTTTATTCTTTTGATGGTGATCAAAGCCCCAGTATACCCATATTGCTCTTCTGTACTAAAACTATTGCCGGCTATGGTCGATGTTACTTTTTTTATTGTTGGTCTGCCAATATAATAGGTGCTACCAGGACTATTGGTATATGTAAGTTCGGTCACTGTACTCCCTTGCCCAGAATAATTATCGGTTTGTCGTGTAGGATTGTAATAGGTGTCATATATAAAATGACTGGTAACACTGCTACCATCTATACGGTTTTGGGTGGTAGAGGATGTTTGTTTAATCTTAAACACCTTATTACTTGCCAGGCTATGTTCATAAACATTTCGTGTTTTGGATATATAGTCTGAAGGGATAAACCCAAACCGATAATCATATGGAGTCGTGTATCGGTCTATTATTGCTCCTCTACGTTTGGGGTCTGCCGTTGTATTCGTATAGATACGGTCTGCATGTCCTGTATGCCAGTTGCTGCGAGAAGTATACTGAAACCCTGCAAAACCCATACCTTTAAAATGGGATACAGCCCCTTTATAATAATAATCTTGCCTCAAGGTAGGAACAGAAAGTGAAGGTACTTTTCGTTCTATACGGCGCACCAGCTTGGTTCCCGGTGATGTTGCAATGTCTACATAAGGGTATACCTGATCAGATCCACGGGTATAGACTACCCCATTCAGATTATCATTTGGATCCATATCACTATAGTGTATATAATGGTCCACTCCATTATTGGATATTTTTTGAAGAGCAACATCTTTACGGTGATCCTGGTTAAAACGAAAAGAATGTACCCATTTATTACTGATAGATGCAAACTCCAGTGAAGCATTAGGGCGGTCACCCGACAGAAAAATAGGGACCGGGAAATGTTTTAAGCTTCCATTGGAAGTTGCTACACCACCATGAACAAATGTTGGGTCTGAAGAAGTTGACCTTTTGGACTTGTTATAAAACGCTTTTACAGATTGATACCCATTAGAATTGCTATTATAGGTAGTGGTATGATAATCAATAATATCAGTTTTCCCATCCCCGTTAATATCCACTGGTACCAGATTATATGAACGTAAAGTACCTCCATTAGCATCAAAATTGGTCACATAATATTTAAAAGGCTCTGTTCGCTTGTTATACCAGAAACTTTTACCGTTTGCCAAAAAGAAATCAAACGTATTAGAGTTATGGGCTCTGGGGATCATTAGATCTGCTTTTCCATCTCCGTTATAATCCCCGGCAAGTATAGGACGGTCGGTTTTGATGTACTGATTGTTGGTTTGCCATAAAAGCTTCAAATTCTTGTTGCTGTCCAGCTCATATACAAATAATTTACCAGTAGCGATATGAATAATATTCGTTTTCCCGTCTCCATTGGCATCAAGAGCCAGAAGTTTATCTGTGGATTTAAGGTATTGTTTTAGAGCACTCAATTTCTTTACAAACCCCGAGGTTACCCTTCGGTCTAAATCTATGAAATGTACACTACCTCCTTTGGCATAATATTGATTACAGGTACAACAGCCTCCTCCTAGTAATGGATTACGCTCTTCGGTATGAGGTTCTTTCTCACCTGCTCCATGGGGGTCAATAGGATCACAGGGAAAAGTTGAGTAACAGCTTCTATAGCCAAAAGGTCTGCTTACTGCCATTACATCGGTAAGTCCGTCGCCGTTAAAATCTCCTGACAAATAGGTTTGTGGTATTCGTTTACGGTCACTTCCTCCAAAACAGCTATTAGAGTAGGTATAGGTAGGGATATCCCAGGTTTTACTATACTGCAACGCAATTGGAGCGCCATCTGAATATACTTTGAACTCTACATCATAATTGGTAGCGGTTCGTATTAAGGTAAACCCTTGTCCCGGTAAAATTTTGTTTTGATGATTCAACCAGGTAGTGGGAAAAATTTTGTAAAAACTATTGCCCGGTTTAATAGTATAAGGGCGTTGAAAATTATTGCCTTTAAACAACCAGAACTCTTTTTTAGAATCCTTTGGATATACAATAAAATCCATTTTTCCATTACCCGTTAAATCAAGAGATGTCATTTGCGCATTGCGCTGCTCTATATTAACAACTCCCAAATTAGTAGATGATAATGTATGGTTAACATTATTATTGGTATTCGTATAGCTAAAGGTAATGGGAGAATGTGCCAGGGTATTATCTCCTGTTTTCTCCTGTATGCTAGTCACTCGATTATACCCCATAAGCGTATGATCATGGGTTAGTTCATAATTACGGTATGCAGTACCATTGGCAGTTACTTTGATTTTCTTAAGCAAGCTTTTTCTAACAAAACCTAATCCTCCGGCATTTGAGTGTTCTCC
>NZ_POYJ01000014.1 GCF_002895435.1 Aquimarina sediminis | reverse complement strand
GAAGCAGAGGTACATCCATTTCCATCGGTAACAGTATAAGTAATATCAGTAGTACCTGCACTTACTGGTGTTACTACTCCTGAACCATCTATAGTCGCGATAGCAAGGTTAGAAGAACTCCAAACAATAGTACCCGCAGTACCTTCGGTTAAATCAATGGTCGATCCCATACAAACAGCAGTTGCTCCAGTAATAGCTGCAGCTGTGGGTAGACTGTTTACGGTAACGGTATGTATGGCTGAAGAAGCAGAAGTACACCCATTACCATCAGTAACAGTGTATGTAATATCAGTGGTTCCGGCACTTACTGGAGTCACTACTCCTGCTCCATCAATGGTAGCTACAGCAAGGTTAGAGGAACTCCAAACAATAGTACCCGCAGTACCTTCGGTTAAATCAATGGTCGATCCCATACAAACAGCTGTTGCTCCGGTAATGGCTGCAGCTGTGGGTAGACTGTTTACAGTAACCGTATGTATAGCTGAAGAAGCAGAGGTACATCCATTACCATCAGTAACAGTGTATGTAATATCAGTAGTACCTGCTGAGACTGGAGTCACTACTCCTGCTCCATCAATGGTAGCTACAGCAAGGTTGGAGGAACTCCAAACAATAGTACCCGCAGTACCTTCGGTTAAATCAATGGTATCTCCCATACAAACAGCTGTTGCTCCTGTAATGGCAGCGGCAGTCGGTAGACTGTTTACAGTAACCGTATGTACTGCTGAAGAAGCAGAGGTACATCCATTACCATCAGTAACAGTGTATGTAATATCTGTAGTACCTGCACTTACTGGTGTTACTACTCCTGAACCATCAATGGTAGCTACAGCAAGGTTAGAGGAACTCCAAACAATAGTACCGGCAGTACCTTCGGTTAAATCAATGGTCGATCCCATACAAACAGCAGTCGCTCCAGTAATGGCTGCGGCAGTTGGTAGACTGTTTACTGTAAGTGTTCTTGTTTCAGAAGTTACTGGATTACATACATATGTTGAACTAGAGACAATAACTCTATATTGGTTTCCATTGTCTGCAACCAACGCATTTGTAATTGTTAGTGTTGCCGAAGTGGTAGTACTATGAATTCCAATATCTGTTAAATCATCCCATGTAGAACCATTAAACAATTGCCATTGATATGTATCTGCATTAGAAGTTACAACGGAAAACGTGGTATTTCCTCCTGTACATATAGATGAATTTGAGGGTTGTGTAGTAATTGAAGGGGCTACACCCGCGGTTACGACATTAGCATTTGTTCCTGTATAGCCATCACTTCCTGATGTAACTACACCATTTGCATCAACAGTAAGACCTGAACCAAAAGTACCGCTACCTAACAATCCATTGCTATCTCCATCTGTAAACCCTGCTTCTATCACATCATTACAACCGTCATTATCACTATCTAATTCTAAGAAATTATAATTGCTATCTGTATCACTATCTGCAACAGTGTAATTGATAGTTCCGCTACTTTCATTTCCAGCTCCTTGAACCGTATCTGGCACTCCATCTCCACTTACAGCGCCTGTTACAACTCCACCCACATGTGCTTGATTATGTCCTGCTTCTACAGCGTCATAAATTCCATCATTATCACTATCCAAATCCAAGCGATCTGGAATGTTATCCCCATCAGTATCTCTATCAAAACATAAGGAAAAAGAATTCGCTTTAAAAGCCAACCAGGAATCATAAAGATTATCTCCATTATCGGCTACTCCAATTTTTATGGTATTATTTCCTGCATTTAATACAGCCGAAAAAGTTATAGTTTCGGTAAAACCATCTGCTTCTACATTAATAGCCATTGGGTCTGTTTCGTTATCCACATAGGATCCGCTATCAATAGTATTATTTACTGTATCAATACTTAACTGCGCACCAGAAGGAGTTAATGCCAAATTGGTTCCATTTACAAATATTTTGGGAGCATCATTTACTCCAGAATTCACATAATCATTATATTCTTCGGAAGCAAAAACGAACTGTCCAGTAATTGTTGTTTCTGCTGGTACATTAATAACTATTTCGAGGCTAGCAACATCAAACTCAGTACTACCTCCACCAAAATCAGCGTCTGTTCCACCACCTCCGACACCAGTACCGTTAATACCATCACCCAATGCTGAAGGGTTAGAGAACAGATTCGACAAATTATCATCTAGTTCGAGTACATTACCTGATGAAAACACAATCCCCAGGTCAAATCCCAGAAAAGCATTCAAAGCTCCCCCACTACTTGTTACCTGATCCCCATCATTAAAAGTTCCTATTTGGGTTACTGCCCCACTTCCCATATTAACATTAGCAGATACGAGAGTAAGATCAGAATTAGGTGCAAATAACAAATTGGCTAGCGTATTGGCATTACTTTCTGCTGTGATTTCAAAAACAGAATTAGCATCATCCACTAATTCTACACCAAATGTTCCCCCTCCCAGATCACATTCATCTCTATCTAAAATCCCATCATTATCATCATCTAAATCAATGGTATCCATAATACCGTCTCCATCAGTATTAACCGTTAAAAGGGCTGGTCCTGCTGGATCAACAATCTGCCCATCTGATACGGTATCATCACCAAACACACCATCTGTAAGGTTGTATGAAGCTGTAGCTACAGTTCTGCCTCCTATTAACGAAGTATTTAGTGTAGTGGTAAAATCTTGATAGATATCTGTAGTTCCTCCTGGAGTATTTGGTCCATATTTACGATAAGTAAATGCAGCCAAGGAATTAGTAATATGCCAGTAATAGGTTACAGTAACATCATCTCCCGGGGTAACACAATCTAGTGTAAAATCCACCAGTCCATATGGATAATGGTACGTAGCATCACTAGTTGCTAATTCTGCTTCTAGTACCGTACTAATACTTGAAATCTGATAGCACACTCCAGTAGTTTCTATTGTTACATACCCCGTACCATCGGCAATTGGTATGGAAACAACATTTCCTTGCACAGAATCCAAAATCCCATCTCCATTGCCATCACCTCCATTTGGTCCTTCATCCTCTATTGTTCCAGATACTCCATCTCCATCTTCACAACCAGTAGTTATAGCACTATTTGTTACTGCAGCCACTGCTCCTGTATTATAAGCAGCCGCTATCACTACCCCATGAGTATTTACTGTATTGTCCACCACACTAAGTGGTTCTGTTGCTGCATTACTAGGGTTATAAACTCCACCATCAGCTCCATCGGCATTCCAATCATTATAAGCTTCGTTTGCATCACTACAGCCATCTGCATCGCTATCTGTTGATTGAAAATCAGGATTACCCGCTACATCTGTATCGGTTATAGTATAATTTATAACACCTGATTCAGCTACGGTTTCTACTCCATCAAACAATCCATTAGCTCCCGAGCCTGTAACTGCTCCTGTAATTCTTCCATTTGTATTAGGTAGTCCATGCCCAGCTTCTACAGCATCATAGATACCATCATTATCACTATCCAGATCAAAAAAATCGGGTATCCCGTCTCCATCGGTATCAAAAACAGCCTGGATTGCTCCATCTACATTACCAATTCCGGGTGCAGTATCATCATCATCAAGATATGCAAAAACACTATCAGCATCTACATCGGCATAGGGATCTGAAGGGGATTCATCTATGTTAGGAATTCCATCATTATCAACATCAACATCTAATGGATCAAGTACTAAATCCTGATCATCATCAAAGGCAGAGGATGCGGTAGGACATGAAAATCCATCATTACTGGTTGTAGCAATAGTAGAATTTAAAAATGAAGCTGTTGGTGTTCCTGTTGTATAATCATTGATTAAATACATTCCTCCATCATTATATGATGCATAAAATCGATTTTCTGCATCTGTAAATGTTGCTCCAAAATTGGTTGCTGTTGGAGTACCAATCCCTGAAATTTCGGTTTTCACCAAGGTCGTTAGATCCCAACTGATTAACATGTCTGTATCAGTAATCCCATAAAGTTTTCCATTAATAAAAACTACGTCGTTGGTATTTTTAGTAGTACCCCCTGTAAAAGTTACAGTAACCACTGCTGGTGCCCCTCCTACCGGAAGTGTAGATATGTTTTCTATTTTATCATAATGTCCATCTCTATTTATCCATAAATTATCACTCGAATCAACATCGCCTGATATTCCTCCTGCTCCCATATTGGTTAGCTCCCCGAGATCCTGAAAGGCTCCATCTGCCCCTATACGTAGTAAATGATTATGAATCGGACTTGTACCACTTCCTCCTTTACCAATTGCATACACATAGTCATCAATTCTATTATATCCGGTAGCGTTATATAATTGAGAAACTGCAATTGGATCAGAATATTCACCGGTTATAGGATTGTAGCTCTTTAGTTCTCCATTAATTATTTGAAAAAAGTTTTGTGGGCATCCGAATGGTGTCAATGAACATGCTGTAGAGACCACTCCATTATTTAAATAATCTGCGTTGGGAGTTGTATACCCATCTACTCCACTAGTTACGACTCCATCTTTATTGACAGTTACGACATAAGGACCTAGAATACCATCACTACTTTCATCTGTAAATCCTGCTTCTAGTACGTCACTACAGGTATCGCCATCGCTATCTGAGGATTGAAAATTAGGAGCTCCTAAAGCATCTGTATCTGTTATGGTATAATTAATTATTCCTGATTCTGCTACGGTTTCTACACCATCATATAGTCCATTGGCTCCAGATCCTGTGTCTTGTCCTATTATTTTTCCATTTGCATGTGCTAAACCGTGTCCGGCTTCTTCTACATCATAGATACCATCGTTATCGCTATCCAGATCAAAAAAATCTGGTACTCCATCGCCATCGGTATCAAAAGCTGCTTCTACCTTCCCATCAGCATTTCCTGTTCCTGCAGAGGCATCATCATCATCTAGATAGGCAAACACCAAATCCGAATCACCGTCTGCAAATGGATCTGATGGAGATTCATCTATATTTGTAAGTCCGTCTCCATCCAGATCCAAATCTGTAGGATCTAAATTGTTATCTCCATCCTGATCAATTGCCGAAGATGCCAAAGGGCACGAGAAACCATCATTACTGGTGGTAGCCATAGTAGAATTAAGATAGGACACTGTGGGTGTAGGAGTTGTATAATCTTCTATTAAATATAAGCCTCCGTTATTATAGGATACATACAATCGATTCTGATCATCTGTAAATGCTGCTCCAAAATTAGTCGCTGTTGGAGTAGAAAGCCCAGGTACATCTGTTTTTGTTAATGTTGTAAGATCCCATACAATTAGATTTGCAGTATTGCTTACCCCATATAATTTGCCATTAATAAAAGCTACATCATTGGTGTTTTTTGTTGACCCTCCGGTAAAAGTAACAGTAACTACTGCAGGTGATCCGGCAACGGGAAGGGTAGATAAGTTTTCGATCTTATCATAATGTTTACCTCTGTTAATCCATAAGTTATCACTATCATCTACATCACCAGATATTGCTCCTGTTCCCAGATTAGTTAGAGCCCCCAGGTCACTAATAGATCCATCTGCATCTATACGAATCAAATGATTATTTATGGCACCAGCTTTTCCTACTGCATATACATAATCATCAATCCTATTATAACCGGCTGCATTGTACAAATCTGATGAACTGATTGGGGCAGAATATTCTCCTGTTACGGGGTCATAGCTCTTTAGGTCTCCATTAATGACTTGGTAAAATGTAGAAGGACAACTAAACTGACCATACCCTGCAAAGCATACTAATAAGAGGGGTAAACTACATAAGAAGACAAATTTCTTATTTCTACTGTATAGGTTAGAATCATTTTTAACTGAAAAATAGTTCCTTATCGCTCGATAAAAACCTACTATCGGACGTATTAAGTTTTGTCTACATTGTATCCCTACTAAGAAAAGTGTATTACTATTCATAAGCGCCTATGATAAAATTGTGTTTTTAGTTTTTTTGGAAAACCGGAAGGAATGCAAGTGTTTTACTTTTCTAGAAAAGCAAAGCATACTTTTATCTATTCTCTTATCATTTTTTCTAATTAGTTCTAGATAATTCTGAAAAAACTTATGAGTTGAGATCTGTCTTTTAACCAATGGTTTGAAGAGTGCATTACATATAATACTTCTATCGCTAAATGCTGAAAAAGTATGCATATCCATACTATCTCTATCTATAGTATGGCTTTCTTTATGATCTATTTCTGTATGGTAATATTCATTAAATAAAAGCGTTGAAGAAGTTTTTAAAAAAGAATATGCAATAAAAGTATATATCCCTAACAAAAAGGTCATAGCACCTATTAAAATCACTTGTCTGTAGTAGGATATAATGCTATTTTCTTTATGGATATTTCTTAGATCAATATCCCTTTTTAGATCCTTTGTAGAAGAAGATCTTTGTGCATCTTTTGATGTATTGGAGCTACACCTCATAGTGGTTAATTTATTATTAAAATGATCGTTATTCAGATTCTTGCTATTGCTGGCTCGCCAAAAGTTTTACAATTGCAGAATTGCTTTTATTTATTCTATTCTATCTTTTTACACCAAAATTATGGTGCTATCACAGGTTTTAAAATCACTGAGCAACCAAGTAATTCAAAAAACAACTTATTTATACTCTGTATGAAACAATAGGACGGTATACATACCATCACACCCTCTATGAAGAAAAAAAAAATCAGGTGTTATCCATACGCAATTTAATTTATTGATTAAAGTTCATTAATTATAACACCTCTGGGCACATAGGCAGTATAAATTGTTTTATCGATCTCATACTATTTTGACCAAAAACAGATTACAAAAATTAATCCTTTAGGGTATAAGATCTTAAAATAAGTTTGTAATACACCACCTTCTTTGTAAGTAATACTATTTTTAATTACCGGAGTGTACTCAATATTCATATCAACAATATAAATTTATACATAAAACTTTGATTAATAATCCACTAAAACATCCTAATAACTATGGTATTACCATAAAAAACCTCAAAAATCACTAGTTTTTAACATAAATTCGCTTTTCGTAATTCTAGTATCGGCACTTCACATCATCGTTAAACAACCATTTTAATAGACAAAAGTTACTTCCTTATCTTTCAAAAAATAGTAAGAACATAAAAAAAGAGGTGTTTTGGCACCTCTTTTTTGTCTAATCATATTCTGTCTCGATAATAATATTATACTACATTTTAATTAGTCGTTTTGTAGCCATTTTATCATCAATACTTATTTTTATAAAATATTGTCCTACTGATAAATCCTGAGTGGGTATTTTAATTCTGTCTACATTTTGATATACCCTTGAAAACATAGATTGCCCCAGGTTGTTAAATATTTCTATCACAGCATTCTGATAGCTGCCTTTTTCTATCGTAATATGCAATTGATTACCAAATGGATTTGGGTAAATAGAATAGTTAGTTTCTTCGGTTGTAATTTCTTCATTTAGAACTTCTGCTTCAATACTTTGATTATTTACCAATTGCTCGCTTGTTTTGGCAGCTGCTGCAGTACATCCATTAATTACTACATCATCGATATACACCCAATCAGAATTGCCCGAGGCATCTGCTCTAAATCGGATTTGTGTAGTTGTGGTAAAAGGTCCTGTGATGATTACCTGGTCATTGTAGCGTTGATCATTGACAAACTCATCTGTTAAGTTCCATTCTTCTGCGGTGATAAAGTTGGTTCCTCCATCGGTAGATATCTGAAGCCAAAAATCTTCATTGCTATTATCCATACTTCTGCAATAGTATGAGAAATCAATTGTTAACTCATCATATGATGACAGATCCATATTAGTCGTGGTCATGACTGATGTAGAGGTATTATCCTGCAATCGGATACAGTAGGTTCCTGAATTGGCATAAGCCGCATCATTAACATTTCTTCTTGCATCTGCTCCTCCGTCGATCCATATGCCCCATCCTGATTCAAAATCTTCAGAATCAATGATCGAATATGTACATGTTGATGGGTTAGGTAAACATCCAGCAGTAAATACCTGCCCTGTAGACAACGCAAAATCATAGACAACGACAGCATCCATTTTTCCAGTATAAAAATTATCTGTTATTTCGCCAAAACTGTCTTTTTTCTGTACTCCGCCAATCCCCCCTGATCCGATATGTGTGGGCACCGAAGATGGAGCAACGGTACTAGACGCTACAATACTACCATCTATATAAAGTGTATGACTGGTGCTTCCACCATTATATACAACGGCAACGTGATGCCATGCTCCGTCATTAGGATAAGTTGCAGTTAGGCTATCGGAGACCGTAGAACTATTTCTAACGATTGACTCTAGATTAGCACCATTTAATCTTAGTACTACTCCACTCACTCCACCTCCTTCTTCAAAAAGGTTTTGAATGCCGGATAAAGCAGTAGGCTTTATCCACATAGCGACACTTCGTTGTGACATTGATGATATCAGAAATGGACCGGGGTTCTCACTATATTGTATTTTGGTAGCTCCATCAAAAACAAAGGAGCGATCTCCTTCTTTATAATCAACAGCATCATATGTTAATGTACCAACGGTAGAGATTGAATCATTATTATTTGTGGATACATCATCAATATCTACTCCTGTATCAAAATTCCAGAGTGCCAAATATGAAGTCGGCTCTACGCAAGAAGTAACCGGAGGGTTTATATCTATGATTTCTGGTAAAGGAACCGTAAGTCCACTACTTCGATATGTTGGTAAGGGAGCTGAAATATTTACCAGGTAATTACGAAGATCTGTACTAAGATCATTTGCTATAGTTAAGGTTGCCGTATCTGGGCTACCCGACAATAAGTTTGTTGCTTCACTAATATCTGTTATCAGATTATACATTTCGTAGGATTCGGTTTCATAGTTATAGATTAATTTGTAATCTCCTTTTCGTATTATCGAAACCGGTCTTTGATCTCTATTAGAATCTATCAAATATCCAGGAAAGTGCCAGTAAATAGCATCTCTACCCAAGTTAGGGTTGGTTCCGTTTAGCATCGACCATTGGCTAACTCCGTCGATATCATATCCTGTGGGCAATGTTCCTCCTGCCACTTCTACCAGAGTTGGATAAAGGTCAAAAGCAACGATAGGTGTATTATTTATGGTTCCTGTATTTGCCAATAGCCCTTCTGACCAAACTATGGTTACCGATCGTACTCCCCCTTCATAATGTTCCCCTTTCATACCGCGTAGGGGTCCATTATCATCGGTTCCTATGGCGCCACCATTATCAGAGATAAAATAGACCAGTGTATTTTCTGAGAGCATATGACCAGGGTTTCTGGGATCTGCTGTCGTTTTTAGATAATCAATAAGTCTACCTATAGTTTGATCCATTCCTTCTGCAATTGCTGCTTGTGCAATATTGGTGTGTCCCATCTGGCTTGGATTGCTGGTATTCTTTGCGACATATTTTGCATACAAATCCGGGCGTGCATTTGCCTGCCCCCATGGTCCATGTATTGCATAGTTACTAAAATGCATAAAAAACGGAGAAGCGTTATTGGCATTCATAAAATCTATTGCTGCATCCGCCATAGCATCGGTTACATGTTTTGGAGTACCATCCAAAGAACTATCACCTGCCAATGCCATTGATTCTGCCAAGGTATATGGATCTGCATATGGATCCAGCTCTGGTCCTATATTGGCATGAAAACTCCAGCTACTACCTGATCCAGAAGCAAAATAGCTTCCGGGGCTTCCAGGAGATCCTCCTCCATAATTAAAATCAAATCCCTGATCAGTAGGTGCGTTACTCATACTACCACCAGAGTGGTATTTACCAAAATGTGCTGTGGTATATCCACTTGTTTTAATGGTTTCGGCAATGGTGATAGCACTGGCAGGAATTTCATCCTCGCCATTAGACAGCCCCTGATCTGGTCCTATGAGTAATGTAGAACTACCGCCTCTGTTTAACCCATTTACGGCAAATACATTATTTGCAGGTCTCGATGCATATTGACCACTTAATATTGCTGCTCTGGTGGGTGCGCAATTGGCTCCATTTACATAGGCCTGCGGAAAAGCAATACCTTGAGTCGCTAAGGTCTCTAGAATAGGTGTCTCATAAAAATCACTGGGATTATTACTATTTGTAGCCCCTGTACTTACTTGCGACCATCCCATGTCGTCGGCGATTATTACCACAATGTTTGGGGATTGCGCATGGATGATACTCCCCGCTCCAAGCATTAGCAGGAGTAGTAAAAATTTAGTTTTCGTTTTCATATATTAATGGTTTATTATTTACAAAGATTACTGTTTAACTTTGTTTACTGTATCGTTTTATAGTGTACTGATCTTTGGGAGGATAATGATTTCACTAATCAAGAAATGCTATATCCAAAAAGTTATGTGGATTCAACTGTTTTGTATAAATACATTTTGATAGCTCATCTTTTTTCAGATTTTGCATTTTGTTGGCTCGCCAAAGTTTTACAGTTGCCATGCTGTTTTATATAGTATTATCTAACAACATAGCCAGATCATATTTTTAATAATGCATCTATAGCATTGTATCTACTATGAGAAGACTGTATTGATTATACTGCAATCTTTCTTATAGAATTCAGGCTAAAAAAAGAAGTGTCTCTACTTTGATTAGAATAAAATAATCGTGT
Source organism: Aquimarina sediminis (assembly GCF_002895435.1). Taxonomy (GTDB): domain Bacteria; phylum Bacteroidota; class Bacteroidia; order Flavobacteriales; family Flavobacteriaceae; genus Aquimarina; species Aquimarina sediminis. Next base: position 146,887 of record NZ_POYJ01000014.1, on the reverse strand, counting down.
ACTTTTTGAGATTAAGAAAAAGGTAAAATTTGTCATAGGCAAATACTATATAAGTTAGTGTAATACTAGTAGTTCGATACTCTATATATGTTTAGAACATATATTAGAATTACATGATGACAAGAGTATTTGGTATAAAGATGAATAGGTAATCCTAAAAACACTTTTAATCCGGGGTAAGATATATTGCTTTTGTGTATTTGTATTAGATATTCAGATACTATGTTAAGAACCTTAACATTATAAATTTATATATAAAACTTTGATTGTAAGTATTTTAACCATCAAAATAAATACGTACAAACCGTAAATAAGCCATCAATCCCTCAAAAACGATGGTAATTGCGTAAAAAAACAAGTATTAATAAGTAGAAATCCCTACTGACTATCAATAGGTTGAGTACTTATAGTAAAGAAATAGGTATCTGCAGTAAAGAAATACACACTTACATTAAAGAAATGAGCATCTACACTAAAGAAATACGCACTTACATTGAAGAAATAGGCATCTACACTAAAGAAATACGTACTTACATTAAAGAAATGAGTATCTACATTACTGCAAGATACACTTACATCGTTGCAAGAAGCATCTACATTACTGCAAGGTGCATTTACATCGCTGCAAGAAGTCGAGCTTCGGTCTTCTGACATCTGATATCTGACTTTTCCAGAAAAACCATCAAAATCAACCGTTTCCAAAATGCTTCAACAGGCTCAGCCTGACGTTACGATCACTTCGAGATCTGACTTCCGACTTCCGACTTCTGACATCTGACTTCCGACTTCTTAAACCACACCACTCCAAACAAAAAGGCTACCACAATGTGATAGCCTTTTATGAATTGTTTGTACTAAGCGCATTAGAACTTGGTTATACAATACTCGTCAGCAAGTATGACCAAGATGAGTACCATACGATACAATAGTTTTATATAAATCCTCTTTTTCTTGCTTCTTCCAATAGCATTTGATCGTCTGCTTTGGCAATAGAAAACATTTCTTTGATTTGATTCTTTCTTTTCTCGATCGCACTAAGTGATAAACTCACATAGTTGGGTAGGTTCTTTGTCTTAACACCACGAGAGAGATGATATAGGATCTTTAGGTTTTTCTCATCCAGAGAGAACTTATTGGTCATCATCTTTCTAAAATGGTCATTTACCGTAGCACTATAGTATGCTTTACCTTTGATAATATTATTAAAAGCTAATAACAACTCGCTAGAGGTAAGATCACTTTTGATTAAGAACCCTGCAGGGTTGATATTTTTGAGGATATTATGTATTCTATGATCCTCTCTATGCATGGTTAAGATAATTATTTTTGCTTTTGGCAACAACTCTTTTGCATGCTTGGCCAAATCTTCTCCAGAAGTAATAGATCCATCAGAAGATGGTGGTAATTTTATATCTACAAAAAGCATATCATATTCGTTCCCTTCTGAAGATTTTACAATATTAGCATAAGCATCATCGCAATTAGATGCAATATCTATCTTAATCTGATATTCTTTTTGGTTTTCCCCTAATAAGGTATTCTTATATCCTTCAATAATCATTGGATGATCATCTATCATAAGAACTTTTAGCTTTTTCTTCATCTTAAAAATTTATTGTTTAGGTTTTCTAGGTTTTAAAAACACATACTATATATAACCTGGTTATCAGCAAAATAGTATCTGCGTATTTTTTTAATATATTTCTTCAACTCGTACTGTATCAATCGGGACACTTACCGACACCGTGGTTCCCGAATTGTTATCACTAATGAATTGAACTTCACCGTTCATCTGACTAACTCTCGATGTAATATTCTTTAAACCAATTCCTTTTTTAACCTTTGAGCTTACAAATCCGATTCCATCATCTAAAATAGTAAGATTTATGTTACCATCGGCATATTCAAAATTTATTTTTATCAAATCTGCATGGGCATGCTTAAAAATATTCTGCATTGACTCTTGCAAAATCCTGAACAGGTTTACTTTTTTCTGGTCATCTACACTCTCCCAATCGATATCTTCATCATTATGAAAATCGAATTTTATTTTGTGTGCTTCGCACAGATCACCGATCAGGTTTTCTACCGCATCGATATAGGCCACATCAGATGGCAAGGTCTCTGCTCCCAGATCATGAGAGATGAGGCGTATTTCTTTTTCTATCGCTTTGAGCTCGTCTATATATTTATTTCTGGTTTCTGTAAACCCATCATTGGCACGCTGGTTAATCCCATCGAGACTAAGCCGCACTCCAAACAGTCTACCCAGTACTCCATCGTGTAACTCCTCAGACATACGTTGCTGCTCCATCTGTCTACCTTCTTCAAGTTTGATTTGCTGATTAAGTAATAATCGGTAAATCTCTTCATTAGACTCTTGCTGCGTCTGTGCAAACAGTAGTTCTTTATTACTCTGCTGTTGTCTAAAGATAATATATCCTAATAAAAATAAAGCGGTTAACCCCAGGATGGCAATGATCAAAATTTCATTTTCTCGGGTCATTTTTAGGTTTTCATCTTTGATCTCATCGGTCTCAAAGCGTATACGAGCGAATTTGTCTCTGAATGCTCTTTCTTCTTTAACTAGACTATCATTTAATGCGATGTAATTATTAGCATACTCTAATCCTTCTTCACTATCCGAAATTTTAGACAATAACCGGTACGCCTGTAATAACTCAACATTGTTATGCAGTTGCAGTGATATATCTCGTGATTGTTTAGCATACATCCTTGCTATACTATCTTTCTCTATTGATTGATAATATTCTGCTAAATGTAAAGTGTTAGTCGCAATACCATTCTTATCGTCAATACTATCCCTTATCTTAAGAGCTTTGTAAAACAAATCTGGAATATCACTTGTATCATTGGATAAAAAATTAACATATGCCAGGTTATCTAAATATAAAGCATGTCTTTTAGGGTTTTTACTCAAAAAATCAGTATATGATAGTGCTTTATTATACGATTCTTTTGCTTCCTTATATTTTTGTTGTGACTTATAGACAGTCCCCATATTATTAAGAGATATTAAAGTTTGTAAAATCTCTTTTTTAGTTCCTTTTGCATAATCTATTGCTTTCTGCTGATATTCTATCGCCTCATCATAATGTCCTAAAGATTTTGCAAGATTCCCTAAATTAGTATAACACATAGGTATATATAAACCATTCTCAGCAAGCTCAAAGCTTTGGATAGCTTTTATTGTCAAGGATTCACTTTTACTATAATCTTTAGTCTTTCGTAATATTTGTGCCAAATCCGCCAATACTTTACCATGATCAAAAGCATACTTTTTAGGATCATGTTTTTGATAATCCAAAGACGAATAAATTTTATCTGCCTCATAAAAATTTTCATAGGCAACATCTAATTTTGTTGGTCTATAATAAATTCCCAAATATGCATAAGATCTAGCCATATTCAATGAATCATTAATTGAATTTGATAACCTTAAAGCCCTTTCATTCATATCCTTATACTTATCAAAATCCTTAAGTTCATAGTATATGAATGATATATTTTGAATTTTATTTATTTTCGAAGTGTTGTTATTGAGTGTAGAACATATACTATATGCTTTTTCTAAATTAGTTCTCCTTTCTGCTTCAGAGTTTTGTCTATCTTTAGCTATTTCAATATACGATTGTATTAGATTTAATTTCAATTCTTCACTTTCAATAGCTTTATCAGGGTTATTATAACAGCTATTAAGTATTAAAGAAGAAATAATTATAATAATGAAGAAAAAAGATCTAAGCATCGTAAAATAAATTTGTTATTAAAAATAATCAATTTGTATACAACAAAAAAGTTCTAACTACAATTAGAACTTTTTTGTTGTATAATTGATTCTATTTATTTCGTTATATACATATATTATGAGATTTCTTACTAACCTGGCGTAATTACTTCTTCATCTATCTCTTCTCCAAATTGATCATCAATTTCTATACCTACTTCGTCATTTATAGTATCTGCTTCGCAAGCAATAAACATTGTAGTTAAGAATAGAATAGTAAATAATGTTTTTATAGTTTTCATAGCTTGGGTTTTTAGTTTTGTCAATTTTATATTTTTAAAGTATTATCTGCATAAAATTTAAAAAATCTTAAATTAATTATTTCCGTTTGAAGGCTGGATATCTTCCTCATCTTCTTCTGTAGACATTGTATTATTCCCAGGAGGAATTGCCTCTTCATCTTCCTCACCAGCAAACTGATCATTCAACTCAATTCCAACTTCATCATTCACAGCTTCAGCTTCACAAGCGATAAACATAATACTTAGGGTTAATATAGCGAATAGTGTTTTTATAGTTTTCATATCTTTTAGTTTTATTAGTTTTACGTATTTTTTTTATTTACTTAAAGACTTTTACATCTTCTTGGGGTCTGTTTATTTTGTAATATTTTATTTTTTTATTTTGGGTCTTTATCGTCGCGCTACGATTGTTTTATTAGATCACATCATCTCAGATATCTTATTTTTGATTTTGTATCTCTAATTGTACACTACAAATGTATGGGGATAATTCCCTCGCGCCTAATATATTAAGGTGTCTTTAGTGGTTAGCCCCCTGCTAATAGTACTTATACCGATTATACGAGTAGATGGTCATATTTTACAAAATCGGTAGTATTTGTAGGAAACTATGCACTCCTTTTTTTAGGCTGACATACACTGCCGTTATTACAAAAAAACCGATAAATCAGTGGATTTATCGGTTGGTCTTTTTTATGGTCATATAGCTTGGATTATATATAGATTAAACTCTTTTTTGCCAAACTATCTTTGATCTCCTCGACATTGTTTTTATACGATTTTGAAAAGGGAATCATATCATCTGTATTCTTAATAGCACACTTGGCTTTGCCAAAATGTATCCGGGATACATAATGGGTATTAATGATATAACTGTTGTGGATTCGCACAAAATGATCGGGTAACAAATGCTGAAAATGCTTAAGGGTCTTAAAGGCTTCTACCTTATTACCATTGCTCATTATAAAATCTGTGGTATTATTATCTGCCTTGAGATACAGGATCTCATCGACATCAACAAATTTATAGTCGCCATAAGACTTAAAACATAAGGTATTGTCTCCTCCCTGGTCAAAATCTTTTTCGAACCTCATAAGGGTTCTGTTGATTTGTCCCTTGTTAAAAGGTTTTATAATATAATCCAGAATCCTGTTGCGTATGCCCTCTATGGCATAATCTGATGTCCTGGTAACTACAATAAACTCTGGTAAACGCGACATGTATTTGGACAACTCTGTCATCAACGAGTATTTTGTTTTGTCGCTATGTAAGCCCGGTACTTCGGGTTCTAAAAAAACAATGCGGGGTTTTCTTTCTAAAATGATATCCAACGCATCTTGCTCATCTTTTGCGATCCCCGTACAGATATAATCAGTTTGTTCTTCTAACGAAATCTGAATAGAATCAGCAATTTTCTGATCATTGTCTATAATTACATAAGGATACTTCATAGGGTAAATGTTTAAGAAATTAGTGTCGGTTGTTAAATGTTGAGTTATTCTATTTACAAGATAGGGCATTTATGCTTTTTTTCAGTACGGCAAAACCGTAATATTAGTACGGTAAGTATTCATTATCAGATAGTTATATTTTGCAGATCGTCGATTATTACATGTCGTTTATCGATGTTTTTACGTTTATAGCTATAACGGATAACTTTAACAATACGTATGTCAGTTTGTTAAAAAATGCTAAAAATGCATTTTGGCTACCAAAAAAATGAAAAAAAATAGTGGTTATTTCCTTTTTTTGTTGTATTTAAATTTGTGAAAAATGTCCAGTTTTGAATTTGCAGATTTAACCGCTTTGAATTGATTTGGATTTTCAATCCATGCATAACGTTAATCCCGTAGTAAGAAAAAACGACATCAAACCAATTCTATTGTACATTTTGTAATACAATCAAAAAAAGTCATAAACCTCTACTAGTTTGTATAAAATCGACATCAAAACAGTATAAACAACTTAGCATGTGATCGTTAACATCTGTGTGAGGTGGTTTTATTTTTATATCATAACTTCTATTTTCAAGATTGCCCCTAGTATCAAAGAGTCTCTATATACATGTCGAAAATAGCCTAAGAAGAAAGAAAGCAAAAACTTTTGGGTGTTCACAAAAAAAAGTTGGTTTCTATATTATATCATATCAAAATCTTATACTTTTAACCTTGATTATCGGTGTTGTTACGCTAAGGTGGGGACGGAAGACCGAAGACTTAATTTATTAAACCAATTAGAACAGTTTAAAAGCATGCAAAATATAGTAGTACTCACAGGAGCAGGAATAAGCGCAGAAAGTGGTATTAACACCTTTAGAGATGCAGATGGGCTATGGGAGGGGCATGATATCATGGAGGTAGCCTCTCCACAAGGATGGAAGAATGACCCTGAGCTTGTATTGGATTTTTATAACAAAAGGCGTAGCCAGCTGCATACGGTAACCCCCAATACTGCACATCTTGATCTGGTAACGCTAGAGAAACAATATAAGGTAACAATTATTACCCAAAACGTAGATGATCTACATGAGCGCGCTGGTAGTACTAATGTAGTACACCTGCATGGCGAGCTACTAAAAGTAAGAAGCCAGTTTGATGAGCGAATAGTGTTGGACTGGACAGAAGATCTTAATCTGGGAGATCGATGCGAGCGTAATTCTCAACTACGCCCCCATATTGTATGGTTTGGTGAGGCAGTACCCATGCTGGATACCGCCATAACTATTACAGAGCAGGCAGATGTTCTTATTATTATAGGTACCTCGATGCAGGTATACCCCGCTGCTGGATTAGTACAATATGCCCCGCCGCAGACACCTATCTATTTTATTGATCCTAATCCCGCAATATCGCCAACAAAAAATCTTACTATACTACCAGAAAAGGCAACAACAGGGGTTGCCAAAGTAGTAGATGAGTTGATGAACGTGAAACAATAATCTAGTTTTGAGTACTATGCCTTCTCTTAAGGATATACTAACAGCCATAAATCATTCGCGAGAAAAAAGGAGCTCTTTTGCTAATTTGATTCTCGATAATCCTGCATTACTACCAGAGCTACTTGCCATCTGTGCACAAGTAGATGATGAGATCTCGTGCAGAGCTTCGTGGGGCTTAGAGTTTTTTTGTAAAAACAATCTAGAAGCTATTATGCCTCATCTGGATTACCTTATACATATAGCCTCAAAAGTATATAAACATTCGGCAGTACGCCCTATGGCAAAGATATTCGAATACCTTATTATAGCTTATTACCAAAAAAAGGTTCCTGTTATAAAACAATCCCTTACCACCGCTCATCGAGAGAAAATCACAGAGATTTGTTTTGACTGGCTTATTACTGATCAAAAGGTAGCTCCAAAAGCATATTCGATGACTTCACTATACTTATTAGGAACCGAATTTGGATGGGTGCATCCTGAGCTCAAAATAACACTAGAAAACAATTACAATACTGGCAGTGCTGCATACAAAGCAAGATCCCGAATGGTGTTGAAACGATTAGGTTAGTTCGGAGATGCAAAGATGCAAAGATGCAAAGATGCAAAGATGCAAAGATGCAAAGATGCAAAGATGCAAAGATGCAAAGATGCAAAGATGTGAAGATGCAAAGATGCAAAGATGCAAAGATGTGAAGATGCAAAGATGTGAAGATGCAAAGATGTGAAGATGCAAAGATGCAAAGATGCAAAGATGCAAAGATGCAAAGATGCAAAGATGTAAAGATGTAAAGATGTAAAGATGTAAAGATGTAAAGATGTAAAGATGTAAAGATGTAAAGATGTAAAGATGTAAAGATGTAAAGATGTAAAGATGTGAAATCCTCTGATCCTCTGATTCTCTGATCCTTTGATTCTCTGATTCTCTGATCCTCTGATCCTCTGATCCTCTGATCCTCTGATTCTCTGATCCTCTGATCCTCTGATTCTCTGATTCTCTGATTCTCTGATTCTCTGATTCTCTGATTCTCTGATTCTCTGATTCTCTGATTCTCTGATTCTCTGATTCTCTGATTCTCTGATTCTCTGATTCTTATTTTCTCTACATCTCGAATTCCAAGATTGAAATACACAAAGATCCTAAGACTTTCAAAATTCATCAGCTGCCTTTCGGTATTGGTTATTAATTAAATTATCTTTGCAGCTTCAAAAAAATAAAACTATGTCATTATCTCCTCTGCAAGCGATCTCACCTATAGATGGGCGTTATGCATCAAAGACCGAATCTCTTAGTCCATTTTTTAGTGAAGAAGCACTGATCAAATATCGAGTGCTTGTAGAAATAGAGTATTTTATTGCGCTGTGTGAGCAACCTTTACCTCAGCTACAGGATATTGATACTTCTATATTCGATCAATTAAGAAAAATATACACTTCTTTTTCTAGTGAGGATGCACAGGCTATAAAAGACATCGAAAAAGTTACTAACCACGATGTAAAAGCGGTAGAGTACTTTATCAAAGAAAAATTTGACACCCTTGGATTACAACAATACAAGGAGTTTATCCATTTTGGATTAACCTCTCAGGATATTAATAATACGGCTGTGCCACTAAGTATTAAAGAGGCGATTAGTACTGTATATATCCCTGAATATACTGCTCTTTTAGAAAAACTAAAATCTTTGGTTACAGAGTGGGCTGCTATACCGATGCTGGCTCGTACACATGGTCAGCCTGCCTCTCCTACCAGATTAGGAAAAGAGTTTCAGGTATATGTAACACGATTAGAAGCGCAATTCGATTTGCTTAAAGATATCCCTAGTGCGGCAAAATTTGGAGGAGCTACAGGAAACTATAATGCGCACAAAGTAGCATATCCTGATATTGACTGGAAAGCTTTTGGAACTCATTTTGTACAAGAAAAATTAGGTTTACACCATTCTTTTCCTACCACACAGATTGAGCATTATGATCATATGGCTGCATTGTTTGATGGTCTTAAGCGAATCAATACGATTATACTAGATCTGGATCGTGATGTATGGACGTATGTATCTATGGATTATTTTAAACAAAAAATCAAAAAAGGAGAAGTAGGTTCTTCGGCTATGCCACATAAAGTAAATCCTATCGATTTTGAAAACAGTGAAGGTAACCTGGGTATTGCCAATGCATTATTTGAGCATCTAGCTGCAAAATTGCCGGTAAGTAGATTGCAACGTGATCTTACAGATAGTACTGTACTAAGAAATATCGGAGTGCCTTTTGGTCATACACTTATTGCTTTTCAGGCTACATTAAAAGGATTAAACAAGCTTTTGTTAAACGAAGATAAGTTTGCTGAAGATCTAGAAAATAACTGGCCTGTGGTAGCAGAAGCGATACAAACAATCCTAAGAAGAGAAGCGTATCCTAATCCTTATGAAGCGCTAAAAGGACTAACCAGAACCAATGAAAAAATAAATCAAAATTCTATTGCCGATTTTATAGAAACCCTAGATGTCTCTGACGCCATAAAATCTGAGCTAAAACAAATTACTCCTTCTAATTATACCGGAATATAATAACCAAGGATATTTTGCATACTAAAAAGAGGTCTAAAAAAAATTTAGACCTCTTTTTTTTAAGGGGTAATACTATACCTCTTTAATACTTTAATCTATATCAATTGTATTTGCTATTTCTTTAAAAGCATTGATATCTATTTTTCCTTTTTCTACAGATTGCATTAAAACTGCCATTTTTTCTGGTCTCATATTATCACCAAGTACACGTACCAGTGCTAGCCCTTTTTCTTCATTGGTGGCAAAAACAATTACCTCATCGATATCGTCATCTTCTCCTTGATATTTTAGAACAGCTCTGGTTCCGTTGGTTCCAAATCGTAATAAAGTTTCATACTTATCAGAGTCCAAGATCTTTTTTATAGCTGTCCGCTCTTCTTCAAATCTACTTTTATTATCTTCTTTAAGCTGTAACGCCAGAAAATTAACTTTCTTAACACTTTCTAATGCTTCTTGTTCTTCTTTATTAAGCTCTATGGTTTCTTTATCCAGAAGACTGGAAGGTACATCTACGGCTATAAAATCGGCATCTCCCTGATGATCTACAAAATATTGTTGTAATGAGGGTTCGCTATTACAGCTTATCAATAATGATATACAGAGTATACCTATAATTTTAAATACATTTTTCATTTCTTTTATTTTTTGGTTGATTTTGATTGATTTTGATTGATGATTTGTAACAAACATCTTCTTGTTGATTAGCAAGAAGATGTTTGTTTTCGGGTCTACTAATATGATATTAGTTTCCTTTCTTCTTTACATTTTTTAGTTCTTCGCCTCCTGGTACATTAAGGTGGTCAGCGATTTTAGAAACTTGCTTTAGATCAATATCTCCTGTAATGGTAAGCACTACTGTGTTTGGACCATCACCACGTTCTTTTACTCCATCCAGAAACATAAACAACTCGCTTACATGATCATCATCTCTACCGGGCTTAGAATAAAATCTAACATTTTTCCCATCGCTATTTATTCTCATTAGCTCTTCCATAGAAGAATTTTTCTTAAGATAAGCAGTTACATCTGCTTTCATCTTTTGTCCTACTCCTTTATTTTCTGTAGCAAATACTTTAATGTTCTTTATATTTTCTACAAGATTCATATATTCTTTTACTTCGGCATCATCACTATCTAATTCTAATTTGCTTAATAGCTTAAACATTTTGCTCGTTACCACTACAGAAGACACATCTTTCATGTTTTCATACTTATCAAAGTTACTTTGTGCCATTGATACATATGGTAATACTGCAAAGGCTAAAATAAATGCTATTTTTTTCATGATATTTAAATTTAATACCCTACTAGACCTGTTTTAGAAACAGTTTTTCAGAGTTTGTTGTTAATTTTTTATTTTAATAATCTATTGGTTGTATTCTCGAACTCGTTCAAGTATTTCAACTCTTTTTTACCTCCGTTCATTAATTGAGAAACCATATTGAGGATTTTTTTGGTTTCCTGAAGTGCTATTTCGGGATCTTCAAAAGTGTCTTTAGGTTCAGCCGGAGTGGTTCTTGTTAAGAATATTCCTGCGATCAAAGCAACTGATGCAGCAACACCAATCCAGGCTAGTCTAGGTTTTCTTTTGGTTTCTAACTTTAGATCTCTGGTAGCTGTTATGGTACTTTCTTCAGAAAAATACTCAAACAGACTTTTGTATCTCTCTAGGTGTGCCGGCACAGTTTCTCTGGTAAAATAAACCTTTAATTCTTTTTCTTCAGAAATGGTCGTTTCGCCTTCGAAATACTTTTCTAGTAATTTTTCAATATTAGACAATTCCATAATTGTGTTTTTTTAATAATTCTTCTCTAATTTTTTTTCTTCCTCTTGATAATGCTACTCTAACTGATGTTTCATTAAGTCCGAGCATATCAGCAATCTCTGCGTTGTTATATTGTTCGATATCCCTAAGCTGGATAACTGTTCGTTGTTGTTCTGGCAGATCATTCATAATCTTGCCTACCCAATCCAAACTATCTTTGGCTTCTACTTCTCTTTGTAGCGAAGGTCGCTCATCCTTATAATTGCTATGTACAATTTTTAGGTTTCCAGAATCCTTTGCTTTAAGCTTATCATAACAATAATTTTTGGTCATTGTCATGGCAAAAGCCTCTACGTTTTTGTATTCTGCCATTTTCTTTTTATTCCTCCACAGTTTCAACAACACCTCTTGTGTAGCGTCTTCTGCTTCTTCATTACTTACAAGCAAACGTTTGGCTAGTCTAAAAAGCTTATCTTTAAATCCGTTTGTAAGCGTTATAAATGCTCGTTCTTTCATTTTTGATTGGTGGTTTTATAAAACTTTATGTCAGCTTTATATAAGGGAGACGACTACCTATATAATTTGTTACATTCTTTTTTAAAATTATAATAAAGTAGTTACATTTATCGCTTTATACTAACGGAGTAACCCAATAATATTATATTAATTGTAACTGGAATGATTATTGGTGCATTTCATAATAACACATAAATACAAAAAAAATTAAGCCTATGAAATACCTAAAGTATTTTGCATTATTCCTTTTTGTTGGTGGTATGTTCACCTCTTGTTTTGATGATAGCGATGATGTTGTACGTGTTTCTGGCACTACCGAGATTAATGACTTTATATGGAAAGGATTAAATACTTTCTACTTGTATAAAGCTGATGTTCCTGACCTGGCAGATAATCGTTTTGCAACAAATCAGGACTTCACCAATTTTCTTAATGCCTCGGCTACACCAGAAGATATGTTTAACAAATTACTGACCCAAGAGACTGTTTCTTCGGGATCGGGGACAGTCAAAGTTGATCAGTTTAGCTGGATAGTAGATGATTACATCGCATTAGAACAAGCCTTTGATGGGATTACCAGAAATAATGGTATGGAGTATGGTCTAGTACGCTATCCTAATAACGAATCTTTGGTATTTGGATATGTGAGATATGTACTGCCAAATACAGATGCAGCCTCCAAAGGGATCAAAAGAGGTGATATTTTTAGTACAATTGATGGCACACAGATCACAGATCAAAACTTTAGTCAACTCTTGGCTCCTGATAGTTATACAATAGGACTAGCCACTTTTGATGGCACCAATGTTACGGCTACGGGATCTTCTGTAGCGCTTACCAAAGTACAATATACAGAAAACCCTGTTTTTGTATCAAAGACTATTGATGTGGGAGGTAGCCCTGTTGGGTACTTAATGTATAACTCTTTTACTGCTGATTTTGATGCACAACTTAATGCAGCTTTCGCAAAATTTAAATCTGATGGTGTAACCGATCTGGTATTGGATGTGCGATATAATGGTGGTGGATCTGTTACTACTGCAATTGATCTATCCAGTATGATAACAGGACAATATAATGGGCAAGTGTTTACTACAGAACAATGGAATGCTGATCGACAGGAACAATTTGGAGGAACCAATCATTTTGATGATAAAATAAGAACAGGTGAAGCTATCAATAATCTAAATTTAACCAGAGTGTATATTTTAACTACGAGAAGTTCTGCTTCTGCCAGTGAATTAGTTATTAGCGGGCTCGATCCTTATATAAACATCATACAGGTAGGTTCTACAACAAGAGGAAAATTTCAGGCATCTATTACGTTATATGATTCTGACAATTTTGGAAGACAAAATGCTGATCCCGGACATACATATGCTATGCAGCCATTAGTATTAAAATCAATAAACTCTGCTGGTGCTACAGATTATTTTGATGGATTTGCTCCAGATATAGAAATTGAAGAAGACTACTCTAATCTAGGAACACTTGGAGATGAGAACGAACCTGTCCTCAAAGCTGCCTTAGATAATATACTAGGAACCAGAACTTCTAAAAATTATAACACAGTACAACTTGAAAGTATAGGAAACAGTAAAATGTTTAATCCTAATTATGAGCGCATGTATCATGATCAGGATACAGATCTTTCTATACAATAAATAAAATACGTTCTTTAAAACAAAAAGAGGCTATCTAAAAAATTGATTTTTAGATAGCCTCTTTTACGTATTAGTAAGAGGTAATATGTTTTAATTATTAGAACTCTAAGTTAAACCCTATTCGAGCATTTCTTCCTCTGGTACTAAATCCAAAGATCTCCTGATAATCTTCGTTAGTAATATTATTCATTGAAGCATAAACGCTAAGATTTTTTAATAGCTGATGGCTAATATAAAAATCAAGTAATCCATAACCATCCAAAGAAACTCTGGTTGGGGCAAAAGTAACAGGATCGAGGTTTGAAAAATCATTATCTCCTCGCTCTGTATTATACTGATAACTTACAGATGTATATGTTTTTTCTCCTAATTGATATCCTACACTAGCATTAATCATATGCTCCGGAATTCTAATATTATCATCTAATTTATGAATATTAGTATAGGTATAGTTTCCGCTAACCGATAGTTTGTCATCTAATAGTTTTGCAGAAGCCTCTAGTTCTACTCCATCTACTTCGATATCATTGATTGAATTTACATTTACAAAAGTAGTAGGATCAAAGGTGATGAAGTTTTCTGATTTCCTGTTAAAATATACTATACTTACTGTTGCGTTCTTTTGATGTGAGAATTCAACTCCTCCTTCTATAGTAGTACTTTCTTCTGGCTCCAAATCAGGATTACCAGAAAAGAAGGCTGTGTCATACAATTGGAACAAAGATGGAGTAATATAGGCTGTACTATAAGAAGCTAACCCCTTAATATAACTATTATCAAAGGTATAGGTATAAGATGGGTTTATGTTATATACCATTTGATTATCATAAACACTATGAATGTTTAATCTCGCACCGGCATTAATATTTAACCCAAAGTCTGAAGCATATACAAGATTTACATAAGGATCTATAATATCAAACTCTGCATCATTATCACTAATAGCTTCTTGCAAACGAATACCACCAAAAGGAATATTTTGAAGGCTAAAATCACTATACGAGCCATTAGCCCCTATAACAGTATGCAATGTATTATTAAACGTGTATTTATTATACGCATCAAAGGTATGTACCTTTCCTTCATATTTTGAAGGAAAACTAGACTGAGTAAGATCTCTTTCTATAGATGCATAACTATTGGTAAATATAAAACTACCATTAGGATATTTCATTTCCCAGAAAGATCCAACCCGAAGTTGTTGGCTGTCGAATTGATTATCACCATCTACTCCTGCTCCTGCATCAAAGTCATTTTTAAACTGATCTATATTTCCAAAAACATGAAACTTAAAATTCGAATTCCATTTATACCCAAGCTTGGCGTATACATTAAATTTTGAAAACGCGTCACTCTCTGCTCCTTCAGCTTCTGCTGCCGACAACCCGTCACTAAATTGATTTCCAACACTAGCCAGGTAACTTACTTTACCCAGGGTTCCATTTATAGAAGCCAGGTTTACAAACTCGTTCACATCATAATCTTGATCTTCCTGAGACTGGTTAGTTCCGATACTCGATTGAAAATTGGCTGATATTTTGTTTTTACTCTCTGCCTTTGTCGTAATGTTAATTACGGCAGCGGCGGCTCCAGATCCATATAAGGTACTCGATGCTCCTTTAAGGATTTCGATTTCCTTTATTTGATTTACTGATAATAATCTTAAATCAAAATCCCCGGCAGAAGACGAAGGATCACTAACAGTTACCCCATCTATTCTAATTACTACCTGGCGATTGCGCCCCCCACGTACATAAACACCAAGGTTCTGTCCTGCAGCACTACCACTACCATTGATAAATAGTCCTGCCGACCTTGTTAATACCGTTGCCACTGATAATCCCTGGCTACGTTCTAGTTCTTCGGCAGTAATTTTGGTAATTACCTTACCGCTTTGCTCACGTTTTAGTTTAAACTTAGAATCAGATATAACCACTTCATCAAGTTCATTAACCTTCTCGTCTATTTGAATTTCCTGTCCAAATACAAAAGAAGACCCCAACATCAAAAATGTTGCTCCAAAAAATACTTTTTTGTTCATTACTTAAATACTTATTTTTTACAGTTACCGGAAAAAAGTATGTAGTTTACCCATACCCAAACCCTTGTCCCGAAAGTTTGACTTCATCGAATAATGGCAGGTCTCCTGGCTTGCGTCTTGTCGTTTACCTTCCCATAAGATAAAATTCTTGTTTCTATCGTATAGTGGTTTATTAAAGTAGTAACGGCAAACACTTATAATACTAATGTTCTTACACATCAATACAGAATAAGCTAAGCTTACAGTTGCGGGAACAGCTCAGGAATATTAAAGCACCTTATAAAAGAAAAAATCTAAATCTTTACTATTACACTTCATTTCACCTGATTCCCTTTTAATCCTCTACTCCCTGAGGGGAATATCAAAACCAAAATTCAGCGCGAATGTATTATATTTTAAGTAATTTGAGTTTACTTTAACAAAAAAAAGATTTATACAATTACCTTTGTCTTCTTTTAAAAAACAATTTGGATGTTGTATTATATAACAGGAGGAGAACGGTCTGGTAAAAGTAGCTATGCTCAGGATCTGGCATTGCAGCTTTCTGACTCACCTTATTATTTGGCAACTTCTCGCGTATGGGATGATAATCACCGGCAACGTATTGACAGGCATATTGCCGAACGCGATAAGAGATGGACTTCTATTGAAGAAGAAAAAGAAATTTCAAAAGTAATCCCTGATCATACTGTAGTGGTTATAGATTGTGTTACCCTTTGGCTTACTAATTATTTTGTAGATACCAAAAATGATATTAAAGCTTCATTATCACAAGCTAAAGAAGAATTTGACAAACTACTTACCATTAATGCTACATTAATTATCATTTCTAATGAAATAGGAATGGGAGTTCATGCCACTACTGAAGTAGGTAGAAAATTCACAGAACTACAAGGGTGGATGAATCAGCATATTGCCAAACATGCGGATAGAGCAACTCTCATGGTTTCTGGTATTCCGGTAGAAATCAAAAACACAAAATAACTAACAACCCGATGAACTTTACTATACAAGCTGTTTTAGACAAAACCCTAAAAGAAACCATTCAATCCAAGATTGATAATAAAACCAAGCCCATTGGTGCATTGGGCACTCTAGAAAAAATAGCTTTGCAAATAGGTATGATTCAAAATACAGATCAACCTAGCCTGCAACAACCTACGATTTTTGTTTTTGCGGGTGATCACGGTATTGCAAAAAAAGGAGAAGTCAACCCTTATCCTCAAGAAGTTACAGCGCAGATGGTATACAATTTTGTAAATCAGGGTGCAGCGATCAATGTTTTTTGCAAACAACACAATATTGGGCTTACCATTGTAGATGCCGGAGTAAATCATAATTTTGAAGGTATATCGGGCATAATTGATGCCAAAATTGATTATGGAACACAAAATTATCAGGAACAACCCGCTATGACCATAGCACAGTGTAACAAGGCTATTGATCAAGGGGCTAATCTTGTTGTCAAAACGTATCAAAAAGGCAGCAATATTATAGGCTTTGGTGAAATGGGAATAGGTAATACTTCTTCTGCGTCTTTACTGATGAGTTACTATACGAATACACCAATAACAGAATGTGTAGGTTCTGGGACAGGACTTGATACCGAAGCAATTAAAACTAAGCAACATATCTTATCAGAGGTGTATCAAAACTATAATCCTGCCTCGCCACTTGAAGCATTAGCAACATATGGTGGGTTTGAGATTGCTATGATTACCGGAGCTATCCTAAAAGCTGCTGAACTTAGGATGACAATTGTTATCGATGGGTTTATCGTTACTGCCGCTCTATTAGCTGCACATGCTATAAACAAAAATGTATTAGATTATTGCATTTTTGCACATACCTCTGAAGAACAAGGACATCATAAGATGCATGATTTCCTAGGCAAAAAGCCGCTGATTAACCTCGGCATGCGCCTAGGAGAAGGAACAGGAATAGCTGTAGCGTATCCAATTATAGAATCTGCAGTGGCGTTCTTAAATAATATGGCTAGTTTTGAAAGTGCCGGAGTCTCTGGTAATAAATAATATACTACCATGCAAAAAGGGATCTTATCTATTGTTATCGCTATAATCGGAATATACTTTGTGTATTGGTTTAGTATAGATTTATCCAGGCAATACCAAGCATCAAACGAATTGTCAAAAAACATTTCAGAATTAAATTCGTATATCTTTACAATTGCCAAAACCTTTAGAATGGTTTCAGTTTGTATTGGGCTACTAAGCCTGTATTTTGGAATTATTTCATTTCTAAAAAAGAATAAAGTCGGAGGTATCGGGATAATTCTGGCAATTATACTTATTATAGGTTCTTTGATTCCGTGGTGGCAGTATCTCGTTGAGGATTCTGCCCTAGACATTAATTTTAAGTAACTCATGAAAAGAGAAATCCATATCTTTTTTACAGCATTGATGTTTTTTACCCGTATCCCTTGTCCAAAATGGGTAGATCATGATCCCGAATATTTAAAACTTAGTACTAGATATTTCTCTCTTGTTGGTATTCTTGTTGGTGGTATTGGGGCACTTGTTTTTTACGGAGCTTCTTTTGTGTTTTCTGTAGAGCTCTCTCTTTTGTTATCCATGGCTGCTACAATTTATATCACAGGAGCATTTCACGAAGATGGCTTTGCCGATGTATGTGATGGTTTTGGAGGAGGATGGACCAAAGAAAAAATACTTCTTATCATGAAAGATTCTCGATTAGGTACCTATGGTACCATCGGGTTAGTACTACTATTAGCTATTAAGTTTGCATCTCTAAGAGAAACTGAAATATCTTATATTCCTTTAGTATTAATCTCTGGACATAGCCTAAGTCGTTTTATAGCCACTACATTAATCTATACCCATCCTTATGTAAGAGATACAGATGATAGCAAAGCCAAACCTGCTGCAAAAAGTATGAGTATCTACTCGTTACTAATAAGTGGGGTGTTAGGCATTGCCCCTTTACTATTTTTCAAAAACCCCTGGATATTCATTACCTTGATCCCTATGTATTTGTCAAAAATATTCTTGGGAGTTAAATTTAAAAAATGGATTGGCGGGCAAACAGGGGATTGTGCTGGAGCAGTACAACAACTAAGTGAAGTTATATTTTATCTATCAATGGTAGCCCTATGGAAATATATCTGGTAAGACATACAACTCCCAATATCGAAAAAGGAATCTGCTATGGGCAAAGCGATATAGGTATAACAGACACTTTTTCTGATGAAGTAAAAAAAATACATCAACATATCCCCGTTTCTGAAATCTCTAAGGTGTATAGCAGCCCATTGCAACGATGTAAACTATTAGCCAAAACATTTGACATGCCTGTTATATTTGATCGTAGGCTTAAAGAAATGGATTTTGGAGACTGGGAGTTAAGAGCCTGGAATGAGATAGATCAGAAAGAACTCGATCCCTGGATGGAAGACTTTGTTACAATACAAGTTCCTAATGGAGAGTCATATATTATGTTACAACAAAGAATTCTGGATTTCTACAACTCTCTAGATCATCCCTCTGAAGAAAAAATTATCATTGTAACTCATGCTGGTCCCATAAGAGCATTGCTTGCACATATACAGCAAGTCGATCTCAAAGATTCTTTTGATATCAAGGTTTCGTATGGAGAAGTGTTTACAATCTAGAGGATAACTTACCTATAAACCCACAGTTTCTACTCAAATAACTATTCGAAGCGGTTCTGAGGTGATACGAAGTGGTAAATAACCGATACCAACCTCCATTCTTAGCCCCAGTACCACCCAAAATACCATTTCGAAGCGGTAATCAACCACATCGAAAGGCTAAATAACCAGAAACAAGGGGCTAAACTACCACTTCGAAGCGGTAACGAACCAGATCAAAAGGGTATCTAACCAGTTCGAACTACCTAACTAAGGGGGCTACCCCCCTCCTAAGAGGGCTCTACCCCCTGTCTTGTCCTGAAATAGGTTTACACTGTTAGTGTAAACCTATTTCAGGACAAGACATACTTAACAAAAGTTATAATCATTAAACTTACCTCGATTTACTATTTTTACAAAAAAAAATAGCTATGCGTAGTCCCCTTATCGTTTTATTTATTCTCTTAATAAGTATTTCATGCAAAAAAGCTTCAAAAGATACCACACCACTTACGGTAATGTATCTTGCTCCTCAAAAGATTGAATACGCATCTGGATTTACGATTCAGAATAAAAGAGAGTATAAAGAAATTAAGGTTACTACCCCATGGCCAGATGCAAAAGAAGAGCTTGTTTACATACTACACCCTAAAGGAACCCCAAAACCTGCCGTATCCTCTAATGCTATTTTTATAGAAGTACCAATAGAAAGAGTTGTTGTTACTTCTACCACAGATATCCCTATGCTGGAGTATATGAATCTTGAACAAAAATTGGTTGGGTTTCCGAATACAGGCTATATTTCTTCAGAAAAAACTCGTGCGCTAATTGATAATGGGGCTATCAAAGAACTTGGAAAAGAATATAACCTGAATACAGAAGTGGTTCTTGAACTTTCTCCAGAGCTTGTAATAGGGTTCACTCCCAATGGTGATACCAAAGCATTTGATCTCATTCAAAAAACAGGAATACCTGTTGTTATGAATGGTTCATGGATGGAAAAACATCCTCTGGGAAGAGCAGAATGGATAAAATTTATTGCTGCATTTTTTGGTAAAGAAAAAATAGCTGAAGATGTATTTCAGAATATCAAAAAAGAATACCTTGAAGCGACCACTCTTGCTCAAAATACAACCACATCTCCCACTGTATTATCAGGTAGTATGTTTAAAGATGTATGGCATGTTCCTGGAGGTGATAGTTTTATTGCAAGATTTTTAAAGGATGCACATACTACTTACCTATGGGCAGACACAAAAAAAGCAGGCAGTATGGCACTAAGCTTTGAAAGTGTTTTAGAAAAAGCAAAAAATGCAGAGTTATGGATAGATTCTGGCTCTTCTAAATCATTAAGTGAGCTCAAAGAAAACAACCATCAATATCCACTTTTTAGCGCATTTAAAAATAAAGCCGTATATTCTTCATCGTTAAAGACGGGTAGCGAAGGAGGATTAATCTATTATGAATTAGGACCTATGCGGCCCGATTTAATTCTAAAAGATATCATCAAAATTGCTCATCCCGAACTATTAACCAATTACGAACCTTATTTTTTTAAAAAACTCAACTGATTGACCCCAAATAAATCATACAAACGTGTTTTTATAAGTATCACCATAGTATTAGTGATTTGTTTTATAGCAAACATTAGCTTAGGCTCGGTATTTATCCCT
The DNA here is from genome assembly GCF_002895435.1 of Aquimarina sediminis. Taxonomy (GTDB): domain Bacteria; phylum Bacteroidota; class Bacteroidia; order Flavobacteriales; family Flavobacteriaceae; genus Aquimarina; species Aquimarina sediminis. The sequence goes on along the minus strand of NZ_POYJ01000014.1, from coordinate 126,046 downwards.
TGGCTAGACACCCTTAACAGCTTAGTAGGTGGCTCTGTAGAAAAAGAATCCTGGAGACATATCATTATAGATTACCGATTACCAAAAGCCGTTACCGCTATAATTGTAGGTAGTGGTTTGGGAGTGGCAGGTCTACTAATGCAAACATTGTTTAGAAACCCTCTGGCCGGGCCTTTTGTGTTAGGAATTAGCTCTGGGGCAACACTTGGTGTGGCAATACTAATATTAAGCAGCACATTTACCGTAGCGGCAGTTTCTACATTTTTGATTTCAAAATGGGGATTAGTAATTGCTGCCAGCTTAGGTAGTGTATTGGTTCTATTTGCCGTTATGATTGTATCCATACGAGTAAGAGATACCATGGCAATTCTTATTATTGGACTTATGTTTGGTAGTATCACTACAGCCATAGTTAGTGTACTTTCTTACTTTGCTCCTGCCCATCAATTACAGCAATATATCTTTTGGGAGTTTGGCAGCTTAGGCAATCTGTCTTGGTTCGATGTTATTGTTTTCTCAGGGGTATCCGTAGTAGGATTATTAATGGCAATTCTTTCTATAAAACCACTTAACACATTACTTCTAGGAGAAAACTATGCTCGAAGCCTAGGGCTTAATATAAAAACCAGTCGTATTTTGATTATCACCGCTACAGGGTTATTGGCTGGTAGTAGTACTGCCTTTGCCGGTCCCATTGCCTTTATCGGATTAGCAGTGCCTCATCTCACCAGACAACTATTTCATACTTCTGATCATAAAACATTAATCCCTGCCGTGATACTTCTAGGAAGCATCATTATGCTAATATGCGATGGTATAGCCCAATTACCATCTAGTGAATACACCCTTCCTATCAATGCTATTACTTCGTTAATAGGTGCTCCTGTGGTTATTTGGTTATTAGTTAGAAAGCGAAAAATGTTGTTCTAATGCTATCCATATATTCATAAAACGGAATAGCACATCTATTGTTCTTTCTTTTATAATAACATAAAAATCTTATCTTTAGAAGAAAAGCACATTATCATGAACTCATCAGGATATCTCGAAGGAATTCAAAAACAATTCAAATACTATAAATCGCTTGGAGAAAAGACAATTTCTCAAATCCCAGAGGATCAATTTTGGTGGCAATACAATGAAACTAGTAATAGTATAGCTATTATTGTAAAACATCTTTGGGGAAATATGAAATCCCGATGGACAGACTTCTTAACTACAGATGGCGAAAAAGAATGGAGACAACGCGATGCAGAATTTGAGAATGATATCAAAAGTAAAGAAGAGCTTTTATCCAAATGGGATGAAGGGTGGCAATGCCTCTTTGATGCACTAAACAGTGTTGATGAAGACAATTTTGACCAACCTATTTACATTAGAAATATAGAGCACAGTATTACAGAGGCTATCAATCGTCAATTAGCACATTACTCCTATCATATTGGACAAATAGTATTTCTTGGAAAAATGATCGCAAGTAATGAATGGAAAAGCTTGTCGATCCCAAAAGGAGAATCATCTGCTTACAACAAAAAACGATTTGCTACACCCAAACACAAAGCACATTACACCGATAAGCTTATGAAAGATAAAACCAATTAAGAATTAGTAGTTGACAAAATAGTCAATAACTCCCCTTGGTTTGTTAATAACTATGGTTTTCAGGATACCGTAATCCAGTAAGATTACAATTATATTTGCGTAAAACTGTACATAACTAGTCACACGTATATATGAAATTTATAGTATCCAGTTCTTACTTACTTAAGCAGCTACAGGTATTAGGCGGGGTAATCAGTAATAGTAACACCCTCCCGATTTTAGATAACTTTTTATTCGAATTAGACAATAACACATTGGCTGTTTCTGCATCTGATCTAGAAACTACCATGTCTGCAAAACTAGAAGTAGAATCTTCTGATCAAGGTACAATCGCTGTACCTGCCAAATTATTGTTAGAAACCCTTAAAACCTTTCCAGAACAACCATTAACATTTGTTGCAGCAGACAACAACACAGTAGAGATAAGCTCTAATCACGGTAAATATGCCCTAGCATATGCCGATGGTGAAGAGTTTCCTAAAGCTGTAGAACTAGAAGATCCCAGTGCCACCAACATATTGGGAGATGTTCTTGCTACCGCAGTAAGCAAAACAATTTTTGCAACTGGTAATGATGATCTTAGACCAGTAATGAGCGGAGTCTTTTTTCAGTTCTCTACAGAAGGATTAACATTTGTTGCTACAGATGCACATAAACTGGTTAAATATACCAGAGAAGATATTAAAGCTTCGCAATCAGCAGAATTTATTATGCCCAAAAAACCGTTGAACTTACTCAAAGGGATTTTGGCAGGAAGCGATAGTGAAGTATTGATTGAATATAATGAATCTAATGCCAAGTTTACTTTTGATGAGACACAATTAATCTGTAGGCTAATCGATGGTAAATATCCTAACTATGAAGCGGTAATCCCTAAAGAGAACCCCAATAAGTTAACCATTGCCCGTACACAGTTTTTAAACTCTGTTCGTCGAGTATCTATATTCTCTAACAAAACTACTCATCAGATTAGATTAAAAATTGCAGGAGCAGAACTTAATATTTCTGCCGAAGATATTGACTACTCTAACAAAGCAGAAGAGCGATTAACTTGTGATTATCAAGGAGACGATATGCAAATTGGGTTTAACTCTCGTTTCTTAAGTGAGATGCTAAACAATCTCAATGCAGATGATGTACAGCTAGAGATGTCACTGCCAAACAGAGCAGGAATCCTTACTCCTATTGATGGATTAGATGAAGGAGAACACGTAACGATGTTAGTAATGCCGGTAATGCTCAATAACTAGACGATACAACAATACTTTTATAAAAAATCCCACTACATTTATCTGTAGTGGGATTTTTTTTCTCCTTAAACTTACATTTCTTTCTATATAAAGACTTTACACGTATAGAAATTGTATAATCCTTAACCAATTTTGTGTATTTTAGAGTAAAACTATACTACAGTAATGACACACAAAAATAAAGGGGTAAAAAGTAATAATGAAAAATTAATCTTAGGTCTTGTCATTGGAGCTATAGTTGGTTTTCTTATATACTGGTCATTAGACATAATTAGCGGCTTTTCTGAAACTATATTTCTTATTCTGGTTACCGTTGCAGTAGTAATAGCGCTAATTTTTGTAATTCTAGTGTGGTTTAGAAAACGAATTATAAAACGCTTCTTTGGGAAAGAAATAGAATTCGAAACCCTGCTTAAAGAAACACAACAAACCATTCAGCTTGTTGCAGAACATGCTACGGATCAATTGCCAATAGAAAATGATAAGAAAGAGAAAATCAAATTCTTTGGTCCTCGATTAGTAAATTATATTCTTTGGTCTAATTTTAGAAATTGGGGCTTAAAAATAATGAGCTCCTTTGTTTTGGGTCTGGGTGGTATTGTAACCACAATATTGGTATTAAATCAAAACAAATTATTCGAAACGCAAAATCAAAAAATACAAGATCAAAATAAACGAATAGAACAACAAACCCATCTTGCAGAAGCTTCAAGACGATCTTCGCAAATGTTTATCATGGGAGAAGTGCTAAGTGATCTTAATGCCGAACTCAAAGACTCTAAAAACAAAAAAAAAGTACTATCCAGTACCCTCACTGGTCGTATTATTAGTCTTAGTCGAGCGATGAAACCTTATCGGTATTTGGTAAATGATACTCTAATAGATTTACCTTCAAGCCCAGAAAGAGGGCAATTACTTATTTCTCTACTAAAAAGTAAAATAGATGGAACTTTTTTGGAAGAAGAAATTTTATCAGACTCCTATTTTGCTTCTGCCGAATTAGAACGTGTTAACTTAGAGAATGCAAGCCTGGGAGGAGCTAGTTTAAGAAATGCAGATCTAAGCGGGTCAGATCTAAATCATGCAAATTTGGCTTATACTAATTTAAGTAACGCCAATTTAGAAGGCACCAATTTGGACGATACAAATTTAAATTATGCTAATCTTAGTCGTGCCAATCTTCATCATACCATATTGACTTTTGCTGATTTAACTAATATCAAATCACTAGACAGTGCAAAAGTACACCGATATGACTGGATCGATTACATAAAAGACAGCTTACAACTAAAAGGAGCTGATCAAATTTTTAATGCATATAGAATTGACAGTGTATACTATTCAAAAAAATCTATAATAAAAATGCCAATGATCCTAAAAAAACAATGACCTCTTTACTCTTAAACCTGTTAAGGTTTTTCAAAATAAAAAATTCATTTTTAATCTTTTATATACATTTACCATATTTCACACTATACAATCATCAACATATTGAATTATGAATAGATATATAACTCTAGTTGCTTCTCTTCTTTTTACATTCTTTTCTTCTGCTCAAAAAATACAAGACACTAATCTTGATCATCTTTCACTCACCTATGCCAAAGCTTCATTTAATGAATTAATTGACCTCTTAAGCTTACCTAATGATGCTCATTTCCCTAAGGATATCAAAAAGAATATAGAGTGGTGTGAAAAAGCTTTTAAAAATCGTGGGTTTACTACCAAACACCTCAAAACTGAAAAAATACCTTTATTATTAGCCAGCAGAACACATAAAAACGCAAAGAAAACAGTTTTAATTTATCTTCAAATAGATGGGCAACCAGTAGATACAACAAAATGGTTTCAGAAAAACCCATACCAAACTACTTTAAAAGAAAAAGACAATACCGGACAGTGGAATACAATATCCTTAGATAAATTAACGGGTGAAATTAATCCTGACTGGAGGTTTTTTGCCAGATCTGCCTCTGATGCAAAAGGACCTGTCGTTATGTTTTTAAAAGCAATTGATATTATCATCGACAACAACTATGAACCTAACTATAATATCAAAGTTATCATGGATTTTGAAGAAGAAATTAGCTCACCTCGCTTACCCAAAGCCGTAATAGATTATAAAGAAGAATTGGCATCAGATATGCTTGTCATTTTTGATGGTCCGCGACATATTTCTAATCAACCAACTCTGGCATATGGAGCCAGAGGAATAACCACTTTGTCATTAGAAGTTTTTGGACCAAGAGCACCACAGCACAGCGGACATTATGGTAATTATATTCCTAACCCTGCATTACGTCTCTCGCAACTATTAAGTTCTATGATGCAAGATGATGGTAAAGTAGCGATTCCTGGTTGGTATGATGGCATCAAGCTATCCGATGAGACCAAAAAGATTTTAAATGAAGTTCCTGATGATGAAATAACAATGAGAAAAAAACTAGGCATTGCATCTATAGATAATATCGCAGACACCTACCAAGAAGCAATACAGTACCCTTCTTTAGGAATTTTAGGCATCCAATCTGGATGGACAGGTACCAAAACAAGAACAATAATACCATCCAGTGCCATTGCCGAAATGAATATTAGATTAGTAAAAGAAACCAATGCAGAACATATGGTTAATCTGGTAAAGCAACATATTATAGAGCAAGGATACCATATTGTAGATAAGACTCCTACTGAAGAAGAGCGTTTGAAATACCCAAAGATCATTCGGTTTAATTACCAGATTGCATATGATGCTTTTAGAACTGATTTTGATACTGAAATTGGCAAATGGCTTCGCAAGGCAATGATAAGAGCCTTTGGTAAAACTCCAATACAGATAAGAACTGGTGGAGGATCAATTCCAATCTCGCCTTTTGTGAATACCCTAAACATTCCGGCGGTTATTGTTCCTACAGTTAACAAGGATAATAATCAACATAGCCCCAATGAAAACATAAGACTTGGAAATTATATTGAAGGGATAAAAACGATTACTGCCATATTAACTCAAGAATTATAGAATTTATATCCAAAACAAATCTCTACATGGTAAATATCCCGGCTATAGATAGCTTTCTTTTATCAGGAAAAATTTATCCGTGTGATAAATCTATTGATAAAAACAAGGTCCTGATCATTAATTCCGCAACAGCAGTAGAAAAAAAATTGTATCATCATTATGCGTCCTATATGGCTGAAAATGGATATAATGTGGTGACTTATGATTATAGAGGTATCGCAGATTCACGACCCAAAAAACTCAGAGGCTTTAAAGCATCATTTACGGATTGGGGACAAAAAGATTTTTCAGGAGTTATCAGTTATACAAAAAGTAAATTTCCTAATCATAAAATAGTGATACTAGGTCATAGTATTGGCGGAACCATTATTGGAATGACACCAAAAAGCACAGAAATCAGTGGTATTATCAATATTGGTGCACAAACAGCCTATTATAAGGACTGGGCAAAAGAACAAAGAACAAAAATCTATATTTTGTGGCATATTGTATTTCCTATGATAACGAATCTATTTGGCTATTTCCCCGGTAAAAGATTAGGATTACTAGAAGATGTTCCCAAAGGTGTAATCAAACAATGGAACAATAGAAGAAAACATGCTAATATGCAAAAACAGATGGAAGCTATTGGTATTACCTTTTATTATGATGTATGTGAGTCAAAACTTCTTACACTTGGGGTTGAAGATGATCCAATCGGAACAAAACCAGCTATCATGAGAATTCATGATTTGTTTAAGAAATCAGATAAGGAATTTAAAATAATACAACTAAGTGAAGTAGAAACTACAAAAATTGGGCATTTTGGTTTTTTTAGCAGAAAGTTTAAGCATACTCTTTGGGCAAAAACATTAACTTGGTACGATACTATATAAAACTGGACACTACAAGATAATATGAATACAGTAAAACCTCTGATTGGATTAGGTACAGCAGCCATAGGACGCCCTCAGTATATTAATGTTAGGCAAGAAGAAGGAGCATCAATTTCTCTTGAAGAGTTTCGTAATAAGGGCAGAGATACTTTAGAATATGCATATCAAAATGGTATTCGTTATTTTGATACTGCCCCTGGATATGGTCTGGCAGAGGAATTGCTGCTAGATTGGGTAAAAACAAAACAAGACCCTGATATTGAAGTGGCAACAAAGTGGGGATATACGTATGTGGCAAATTTTGATCCAACTGCCACCACTCATGAAATAAAAGAACATAGCCTCACTAAACTTAATGAGCAATGGTTACAGTCACAAAAATTATTACCTTATTTGAAGATCTATCAGGTTCATTCTGCCACCTTTGATTCTGGTATTTTAGAAAATGAAGAAATCTTAAAACGATTATACGAATTAAAATCAAAACACAATTTGATTATGGGAATAACCACAACAGGGGATAATCAAATAGAAGTCATAAAAAAAACATTAAATATTGTTATAGAAGGTAATTCACTATTTGATGCATTTCAGGTTACTTATAACGTCCTTGATCAGAGCCTAAACGATATAATGGATACACTAAAGGAGCAACACAATAAAGTAATCATTAAAGAGGCTCTTGCTAATGGACGTTTATTTCCTAATGATAACTACCTTACCTACCAACCCCTTTACCAAATTTTACAAAAGCTAGCAGACAAATATAAAGTGGGTATCGATGCAATTGCTTTACGATTCTGTATAGATAGTATACAACCCTACAAAGTTCTCAGTGGGGCAGCAAACTCTGATCATATAACTGATAATCTTAAAGTATCAAATTTTACATTAAACACTAATGAAATTGAAATCCTAAAATCTTTCAGATCAAAACCCTCTGAGTATTGGGAGGAGCGAAAAAAATTAGGCTGGAATTAAAATAGTACCCTAAATAATTTATGAAAAAATTGCTAAGTTATCTATGGCCATTTACCAAAGAGATTCCTTCCAAAATTAATGGAACATTAGAGCTTACCTGGATGAATGGTAAAAAAGTATTAGATAGTCAGAATGCTAATCATTCGTACGGGACATTACAAAAATTGCTCAACTATGGTCTCTCTCAAATACGTATTCCCCCTAAAGGAGAAATATTATTATTAGGTCTGGGAGGAGGAAGTATAATACAGACGCTTCGGAATAGTACTAGTTTTTCTGGAAGTATTACTGCTGTAGAAATCGATGAAATAATTATTGAGATTGCAAAGAATGAATTTGGTATCAAAAACACAAGTGATCTAAGAATCATCTGTGATGATGCGTATGGTTTTATAGATCAATGCATTACCCAATTCGATATTATCATCATAGATATCTTTATAGATAATAAGGTACCACAGCAGTTTTATGACCTAACATTCTGGGCAAAAATCATGTCTCTCATACGTCCTACGGGATATGTACTATTTAATGCTGGTATCAACCTAAAAGAAAATACAAATATAGAACTCATAAAATCTATGGATAATCCTAATGTTGAATTTACACAATACAATAACGTTCAGGGTACAAATACATTATTGATAGGAAAAAAAGGTAGTGAAAGTTAAAAAAACTAGCATATCTTTCAGTACATCTATTTTCTATTTATTTTTAATCACTCATTAATACCTCTCCAATAATGACTATTCAAGAGCTTCAAAATTGTCATCAAAGTATCATACCATACATACACAGAACTCCTATACTAACTTCTAATTTACTTAACAAAATTTCTGGGGCTCAACTTTTTTTTAAGTGCGAAAACTTTCAGCGAATGGGCGCGTTTAAAATGAGAGGAGCCACTAGCGCTATCTTGAAACTATCCGAAATTCAGAAATCTAAAGGTGTGGTTACACACTCTTCGGGTAATTTTGCTCAGGCATTATCTTTGGCTGCCAAAAGCTTAGGAGTAAAAGCGTATATCGTAATGCCTTCTGATGCTCCACAAGTTAAAAAAGAAGCGGTAAAAGAATATGAGGGAGAAATTATTGAATGCCCCCCAACTCTAAAAGATCGAGTACAAACCGCTACTCTCATTCAAAAAGAAAAAGGAGCTACTTTTATACATCCATCAAACGATCTTGATGTTATTCTTGGACAAGGAACCGCTGCCATTGAGTTACTTCAGGATTATACAGCCCTTGACTATATTTTTACTCCTGTTGGAGGCGGCGGGCTTATAGCCGGAACGGCACTAGCTGCTCATTTTTATGGAAATGACTGTAAAGTTATAGGAGGAGAACCCTATGAGGCTGATGATGCATATCGCTCATTACGCAGTGGAGTTATAGAAACTAATAAAACCGCTAACACTATTGCGGATGGATTAAAAACACAATTAGGCGATATTAATTTTCCTATCATACAAAAACATATTTATCAAATCATTAGAGTAGAAGAGCAAGAAATTATTGCTGCAATGCAGTTAGTTTGGGAACGCTTGAAAATAGTTATAGAACCCTCATCTGCAGTAGCCTTTGCCGCTTTGTTAAAAGATAAAGAACAATTTAAAAATAAAAAAGTTGGGATTGTTATTTCAGGAGGAAATGTAGATTTAAAAAAACTACCTTTTTAAAGACGATCAATAATCGAAAGAGCCACTTAAAAAAGTAGCTCTCTCTTCCTAACAAAAAAACTCACAAGATTTTAGATGCTGAAATCACTTACAGCATAACCTTGGTAGTATGTTTTTATATTCTTGGCAAATCTCCTTCTCCTTTAAGTGGCAAATTAGAAGCTCCCATTAAGTAAGTATCCACATGGTGTGCCGCTTGCCTACCTTCTGCTATAGCCCAAACAATTAGAGACTGTCCTCTACGAGTATCTCCCGCAGCAAAAACACCTTTGATATTGGTCTTATAGTTTTCTTCTGTTGCTTTTATATTTGTTCTGGCGTCCATATCAATACCAAGTTGCTCTGCAATGGTAGTTTCTGATCCCGTAAACCCTAATGCCAATAATGCCAACTCACATTTCCATTCTTTCTCGGTACCTTCTATTTCTTTTAAAGTAAAACGACCATTTTCTTTGACCCATTCTACTTCTATAGTTATCAATCCTATAAGATTACCATTTTTGTCTCCCAAAAATTCTTTGGTAGAGATACTCCAATTACGATCTACTCCTTCTTGATGAGATGAACTTGTACGTAATCTCATTGGCCAGAATGGCCAAGGTTGATGCGCAGGACGTGCTAGGGTTCCTTTGCCCATAATTTCAAAATTAGTGACAGAAGTTGCTCCATGACGAACGGAAGTCCCTATACAATCAGATCCTGTATCTCCTCCACCAATAACTATAACATCCTTGTTAGTCGCTAGTATTTCTTCTCCTAAATCCTTGACTCCATCAACTCTCCTATTATTTTGAGGTAAAAAATCCATGGCTTGTACTACACCTTTGAGATCGGATCCTTTAACCGGTAAATTACGACGAACCGTGGCTCCTGTACACAATACTACCGCATCAAAATCAGCTTTGAGTTGGTCTGCTTTAATATCTTTACCTATTGCTGTTTTAGTCTTAAATATGATTCCTTCTTCCTCTAAAACTGCAACTCTACGGTCGATTACTTGTTTTTCTAACTTAAAATCAGGTATCCCATAACGCAGTAACCCACCTACTTTTTCATCTCTCTCAAAAACAGTTACCAAATGCCCTACACGATTTAATTGTTGTGCTGTGGCTAAACCTGCTGGTCCTGATCCTATAATTGCTACTGTTTTTCCCGTTCTTTCTTTTGGTGGATTTGCAGTTATCCAACCATTCTTAAAAGCTTGCTCTACTATATTTTTTTCTATATTCTCAATGGTAATAGGGTTTTCATTTATTCCTAACACACAGGCTTCTTCACAAGGAGCAGGGCATAATCTCCCTGTAAATTCAGGAAAATTGTTTGTCGAATGCAATATTTTTGCCGCTTTCTCCCATTTACCACGATATACAGCATCATTAAAATCGGGAATTAAATTCCCGAGCGGACATCCACTATGACAAAATGGGATGCCGCAATCCATACATCTTGCTCCTTGGTTTTTGAGTTCTTTCTCGGGCATTTCTACCGTAAACTCTTTATATCCTTTTATACGATCCTTAACAGGTTGGTACTGTTCAATCTCTCTTTCAAATTCTAAAAATCCAGTTATCTTTCCCATGTTCAATATCGTTTTATGCTTGTGCTAATTTTTCTTCTGCTTTTAATCGTATCAATGCTTGCTTATATTCTTCTGGGAAAATCTTAATGAATTTTGGCAATTCACTTTCCCAATTCTCCAGAATTCTTTGAGCCAGAGGACTTAATGTAGCATTATAATGGTTTTCGATTAATGTTCTGAGTTCCTCAACATCCTTTTGTTCCTTGACGGGATCGAGGTTAAGTGCTTCTTTATTACAATGCGCCTCAAATGTTTTTTTATGATCATAGATATAAGCTATACCTCCAGACATACCTGCTCCAAAATTTCTTCCTACTTCACCTAATATAACTGCAACTCCTCCTGTCATATACTCACACCCATGATCTCCTATTCCTTCAACTACAGCTTTTGCTCCAGAATTACGAACACAAAATCTTTCTCCGGCTTTACCGTTTATATATACTTCTCCGGCTGTGGCACCATATAAAGTTACATTACCTGTAATAACATTTTTTTCAGGAACAATACTTGCTTCTTCTGGAACTTTGATAATCAATTTAGCTCCAGAAAGCCCTTTCCCCAAATAGTCATTTGTATTTCCGTTGACCACCATAGTCAATCCTTTAGTAGCAAATGCTCCAAAACTTTGTCCGGCAGCCCCAGTGAAATTTAACTTCAATGTATTCTCTGGTAATCCCTGCGCGCCATATATTTTAGAGATTTCATTACTTAAAATAGCACCTACTGCTCTATCCGTATTACAGATATCAAAATCCAACGCTGTTTTTTCTTTACGGAATAATGCGGGATGTGCCTGTTCTATGATTTTAAAATCTATAGACTTTTCTAAATTGTGATCTTGCTCTTCTGTATTGTGAATTGCCGTACCAGATGGTACATCTACCTGATGAAGAATGGGTGTTAAATCTACACCTGCCGCTTTATAATGATCAATTGCTTTTTTATGGTCTAATTTACTTACTTGTCCAACCATTTCATTGATGGTTCTAAACCCTAATTGCGCCATAATCTCTCGTAACTCCTGAGCTACGAAATACATGTAATTTACAACATGTTCTGGCTTACCTTTAAATTTTTTACGTAATTCAGGGTTTTGAGTAGCAATCCCTACCGGGCAAGTATTAAGATGACATACACGCATCATAACACATCCCGAAGCTACCAAGGGTGCCGTAGCAAAACCAAACTCTTCTGCTCCTAACAAACATGCTATCGCGACATCACGTCCCGTTTTTAATTGCCCGTCACATTCTAATACAATTCGACTACGCAAGTTGTTACCAACAAGTGTTTGTTGTGCCTCTGCAATACCTAACTCCCATGGTAAACCTGCGTGCTTCAATGATGTAAGAGGAGAGGCTCCTGTACCTCCATCAAAACCAGAAACCAGAACGACATCTGCCTTAGCCTTGGCTACACCAGCAGCTACAGTACCAACTCCTACTTCTGATACTAATTTTACATTTATTCTAGCATCTCTATTAGCTGATTTTAGATCGTATATCAGTTGTGATAAATCTTCTATAGAATAAATATCGTGATGCGGTGGTGGTGATATCAGCCCAACATAAGGCGTAGAGTTACGAGTTTTTGCTATTTCAGGATTTACTTTTGGTCCTGGTAACTGTCCTCCTTCTCCTGGTTTGGCTCCCTGCGCCATTTTAATTTGAATCTCACTGGCACTTGTTAGATAATTTGAAGAAACTCCAAATCGACCAGAAGCTACTTGCTTAATGGCACTGTTTTTCCAGTCTCCATTAACATCTTTATAAAAACGAAGTGGATTTTCTCCTCCTTCTCCTGAGTTACTTTTTCCACCGATACGATTCATCGCCACAGCAAGGTTTTCATGAGCTTCCTTACTTATAGATCCATATGACATTGCACCCGTTTTGAAACGCTTTACGATTTCTGTCCAAGGCTCTACTTCATCAATTGAAATAGGATCATAATTAGAAAACTCTAGTAAGCCACGAATTGTCATTAACGCTTTTGATTGCTCATTGATCAGTTTTGCATATTCGGCATATGTTTTAGCATCATTATCTCTAACCGATTTTTGTAATTTGGCAACAGATAATGGGTTGAATTGATGTTTTTCTCCATTACGTCTCCATCGATACTGCCCTCCTATTTCTAAACTCAAATTTGCTGCTACCTCCTGCTCTACATATGCTCTTTTATGGCGCTTAGCAATTTCTTTTTCTATTTCATACAATCCGATACCTTCAATACGGGTAGCGGTATTAGGGAAATATTGGTCTACCACTTTAGTGTTAATACCAATACACTCAAATAATTGAGAACACCTGTATGAATTCAAAGTAGAAATACCAATCTTATTCATTACCTTCAACACACCTTTTCCAACGGCTTTGTTGTAATTATATATAGCATCTTCAAAAGTTAGATCAGTAATATTGTTTTCATCTATTTGTTCTCTAATAATTTCGTTAACCATATATGGATTAATAGCACTTGCTCCATATCCAAACAACAATGCGAAATGATGGACTTCACGAGGTTCTGCAGACTCTATAATGATACTTACTTTAGAACGTTTCCCTAATTTTTGTAATCCACTATTTACATAAGAACATGCTAATAGTGCCGGAATCGGAGCTCTGTGTTTGCTTACATTTCTATCCGAAAGAATTACGACATTTGTTCCTTCATCAATGACATCTGATACGCTTTTTAAGGATGCTTCAAGAGCATCTTCTAAACCGTTTAGCCCTCTATTGATATTATAGAGCATTGGGATAGAAGTTACTTTAAAACCTTTATCAGTAAATGTTTTTATTTTATCAAGATCTTCTTTAGATATTACGGGGTTTTGAATTTTTAGTTTGTTACAGTGTTTCTCGTTAACATCAAATATATTATGATCAGCTCCTAATGTTAAACTAATATCCGTAATTAACTCTTCCCGAATTCCGTCTAATGGTGGATTAGTTACTTGGGCAAACAATTGCTTAAAATAGTTATAAATCAACTGTGGGCGTTCTGAAAGTATTGCGATCGGTGTATCTGATCCCATAGAACCAATTGGTTCTTTTCCTAATTGCCCCATAGGAGCAATAATAGTATCTATATCTTCTTGGGTATATCCAAATACCTCTTTTCGCTTTGCAACTGTTTCTTCTCCCAAAAACAAAGGACAATCATTGTATGGAATATCTTTTAAATGAACCAAATTCTTATCCAGCCATTCTCTATAAGGATGTTTTGAAGCTATTTTTTCTTTGATTTCTTCATCATTAATTATGCGGCCTTCACTCATATCCACCAAAAACATTTTACCAGGTTCCAATCTACCATGATAATCGATATTAGCGGGTTCTAGATCAACTACTCCGGTTTCTGAAGACATAATAACATACCCATCTTTGGTTACACTATACCTAGAAGGTCTAAGTCCATTTCTATCTAATACTGCTCCTATATAGTTACCATCAGTAAAAGGTATAGATGCCGGTCCATCCCAAGGCTCCATTGTACAGGAGTTATATTCATAAAAAGCTTTTTTTGCTTCAGACATTTCTGGGTTTTTCTCCCAGGCTTCGGGTACCATCATCATCATTACTTCGGGTAGCGACCTTCCTGTCATCAATAATAGCTCTACTACCATATCCATAGATGCAGAATCAGACTTACCTTTGAGTACAACAGGTAATACTTTTTTAATATCATCGCCAAACCACTCACTCTTTAGTAACTCTTCTCTGGATCGCATTCTGGTAACATTACCTCTTAAGGTATTAATCTCTCCATTATGACACATATACCTAAAAGGTTGTGCCAGATCCCAAGTTGGAAATGTATTTGTTGAAAAGCGTTGATGAACCAAAGCTAGTCTTGTCACTACTTTAGGATCCATTAGATCTGTATAATAAAGTTTAATATCCTCCGGCATTAATAGCCCTTTGAATATCAAAGTTTTAGTAGACAAACTTGGCAAGTAGAAAAACTTACTTTCGGATAGTTTAGACTCATATATGGTGTGCTCTGTAATTTTTCTTGCGGTAAACAGTTTTAAATTAAAGTCAAAGTAACTTTGATCACTATTCTCTTTGCCAATAAATATTTGTTTAATAAAAGGTTCTGTTGTTGCTGCAATTTCTCCTAGGTGGCTATAATCTACCGGAACATCTCTCCATCCTAACAAAACAAGTCCTTGATCTATAATATTCTTCTCGAATGTATCGATACAAAATTTCCTTTGATTTTCTTTCTTAGGTAAGAAAACATTACTAACCGCATACTCACCAGCTTCGGGTAATACAAAATCACAATGTTCTATAAAAAAGTCATGAGGAATATCGATAAGAATTCCTGCTCCATCTCCTGTTTTCCCATCCGCACTTACCGCTCCGCGATGTTCTAATTTTTCAAGAATCTCTAAAGCTTTATGAATAATATCGTTTGATTTTTTCCCTTCGAGGCTACATATGAATCCGGCACCACATGCGTCGTGTTCAAATTCTGGTAGATACATTCCTTGTTTCTTCATAATATTTTCCAATTCTAAAAGTGTTTCAAGTTGATGAAATTAACAAATCATTAAGGAAGGAAAAAGAAAATAGAATCATTCAACATCACTTTTCTGAGCTCTCTAAAAAAACACCTTTTTGAATATTATAATCATAAAATAATGACTTCTAATTATGAATCTGATAATGTGTTTTTTGTAAAAATCTGTGATTTTTATAAGTATTACAGACAACTGATAATCATAAATTTAAACGAAAACGTTTTCGCTAAAATCACCGGAATCTGGCAGTATCAAATTATCATTTTTTGAACTGAAAAATAAAATACCCCTAATTTTTACGGGGTCATTTATTATAAATGATAAAAATTAAAATCAATACCCTATTTTTTTAGTGGTTAAAATCAAAAACATATACTTTTGAACAGGTTTAACATTAATTTTAACATTTGTTCTTTATGAAAAAAATTGAAGCGATTATCAGGAGGTCTAAATATCGTGTTGTAAAAGAAGCTTTACATAATAAAGGTGTTATGTTTTTCTCATACTGGGATGTAACCGGTGTGGGACATGAACAAAAAGGAAGTGTATACAGAGGTATTTCTTATAGTACTTCTGATATACAAAGAAGATACATATCAATTGTTGTAAATGATGATTTTGAAAAAGCCGCAATAGATGCTATTCTGGAAGCTGCAAAAACAGGAGAAGTTGGAGATGGAAAAGTTTTTATCTCTGATATCAAAGAAGCATATAGGATTCGTACTGGTGAAAAAGGAGGAGACACATTAAACTAACAATCTTTATCGATTATAAAATTATACAGTCAAAAACAACATAAAAAGTAATTAAACAATGGAATTTTTAACTATAAACAACGTATGGATGATGGTGTGTACTGCACTTGTGTTTTTCATGCATTTAGGGTTTTCTTTTTTAGAAATAGGGCTAACTCGTCAAAAAAATACTATCAATATATTATTTAAAAATGTATTTATCATCTGTGTAGGGCTACTATTGTATTATATAGGAGGGTTTAATCTTATGTATCCAGGATTTGAAGAAGGAGATTTTGGATTCCTTAAATTTGCAGGATTCGGGATTGCAGCTCCCGAGAATGGTATGACTCCAGAATATGCGGATGGTGGCTACACCTGGTGGACAGACTTTTTATTCCAAGGAATGTTTGCTGCTACTGCTGCAACTATAGTATCTGGCGCTGTTGCCGAACGTATTAAACTAGGAGCTTTTATGATATTTACAATATTATACGTAGGACTTGTTTATCCTATAGTAGGCTCCTGGCAATGGGGACAGGGCTTTTTATCTACTTTGGTCATAGGCAAAGCTGAAGGGTTTTATGATTTTGCAGGTTCTACTCTGGTGCATTCTGTAGGTGGATGGGCCGCTCTTGTAGCTATTATCTTATTAAGATCCAGAATAGGTAAATTTAGTACTGAAGGAAAACCACAAGCAATACCAGGGCACAATATACCTTTGGCAGCCGCAGGGGTTCTTATCCTTTGGTTAGGCTGGTTTGGTTTTAATGGAGGGTCGGTACTTTCTGCCAACCCAGAGACCACATCGTTAGTACTAGTTACTACTTGTCTTGCCGCCGCGGCAGGAGGTGTTGGTGCATTCGTGCTTTCTACTATATTATACAAAAACTATGATCTTACTATGTTTTTAAACGGTATTCTAGGAGGATTAGTAGGAATAACTGCCGGAGCAGATCTAATGACTCCTAATGAAGCTGTTATCATTGGTCTATTTGCCGGTATAATCATTATTTTGGGTGTAGCCTTAGTTGATCGTTTAAAACTGGATGATCCTGTAGGTGCTATTGCTGTTCATCTAATCTGCGGTATCTGGGGTACTCTCGCTGTTGGTATCTTTGGAGCCAAAGCAGGATTCGATCAGTTCCTAGTTCAAGGTCTTAGTATTATAATCGTTGGAGGGTTTTGTCTAGCCTCAGCATTCCTTATTATATATACACTAAAGAAAACTATTGGTATCAGAGTTTCTGAAAAAGAAGAAATCGATGGGTTAGATAGTCACGAACATGGTATGGATGCTTATCCGGATTTTAGAATCAATCAACACTAAAACATAATACATCTACTTTTTTTTCTAATGAGCTTTCTTCTTTTTTGAAAGCTCATTTTTTTGACTTCGTAAACGACAATATCTTTTGAAACAAATCACTTTGCTTATAAGGTTTGGTTACTATACCATTCATCCCAGATTTATAGATCTGGGTAACCATATTTTCTAAATCAACAGCTGTAAGTGCCATAATAATCACATCTTCATTAAATGCTCTTATTTTTTTTGTTGTTTCTAAACCGTCTTGTTCAGGCATATGGATATCCATAAAAACAATATCGAAACTATTTTCTTGTACCAATGTTACTGCCTCAATACCATTATTCGCAGTTATACAAACTGCACCTGCATTTTCTAGTATTTTTTTTGTTATCATCAGATTGATCGTATTGTCATCTACCACCAACATATTATATCCCTTTAATACATTTTTGTAATCTTCATCTTTTACCATCGAAGGAGGAGATTTTTTTTCTAAGTTTCTTTCCAATTCTATTTCGAAAGAAAAAGTAGTCCCCTTATTTTGCTCTGACTCCAAAGTGATAGTAGATTTATACAAGTCTTCGATAAATCTTTTTACAATATACAACCCAAGTCCAGAGCCTCCATTATGTTTGTCAATGTGTTGTATTCCTTTAAATCCATTAAACACATCAGATTGTAGCTCTTTTTTGATACCTATACCATCATCTTTCACTTCAAAATGAAGCTTTGTCTTATTCTTGGTATTTGCAATCCGTATTACATTCAGCCAAATATTTCCATTCGAAGTAAATTTAATAGCATTAGAAATAAGATTGATAAAAATCTGAGAAAGCTTTAACCGATCTCCAATAACATTTGTCTCTACATCCTTTGAGATATTGACATGTAATTCTGTGTTGCTTTGGCTAAGTTGATGGGCAAACGAATTACAAATCTCTAATAACATCTCATCTAAAAAAAAAGCATCTTTATTCAATCTTACGTTTCCTAATCGAAACTTGGAGTACTCTAATGCGTTATTTACCAATCCTGATAAATGGTTATTGGAAAACTTGAGTGTTTTTAGAAATTCTTTTCTTTGACTTTCGTTTTTTGCATCCTCCATTACCTCAACTAGACCTTGTATGGTATATATGGGCGTTCTTAATTCATGACTTATCACAGAAAAAAACTGATTTCTCTCTTCATCAACCGCCAAAAGCTCCGTGTTTTTCTCTTTTAACTCTCTGTTGATCCTATTTTTATGAGTATTTGATTTGTATACATAGACACTAAAAATGATTGCCAGCACTAACAAAAAACCAATTAAAAAACTTATCTGAATATAGTTCTTTTTTAGTTGAACATTTTTGTTGTTTATAACTGACAACTGTTCTATATCGCTTTTGTTTTTAGCTATTTCATAAATAAAGGTATCTGCATTCGAAGCTCGCTCCTTTAACTTTCTTATGTAGATTTCTTCATATTTATTAGACAGTGCCTGATAATAAGATACAGAGTCGATATTTTTATCATATTCATAAAAGTAACGTGCTTTATACTGCTTGATTAATCTTAAATATTCATCTCTTTCTCTTTTTACAAAGAAAAGAGAATCTGTTTCTAATTGATTAAGTAATTTATATGATTTTTTATATTCTTTTTTCTCTTCAATTAATGCAATGGCCAAATACAATTTAAGTTCGTTTCGAAGAACTTTATTTGCCGAAAGCTGAACTCGCGGGCTTTGTTTACTAAAATCTACCTGATCAAGATCAGAAAGAACCTGCTCAGTTGTACGTATTACATTTTTATATTGCCCTCTATTCATACAACTAATCACATAATCAGTATGATTAAAAAAGCTTCTTATATCATTGTTTTGTTTGTTTCTGCGAACAGCAATAGGATACAAACTATCTAGCTCCTTATGCATATGGCTTTCTCTATAAACTCTCAAAATCATCATTAAAATCCCAGATTCATAGGGTTTATCAAGAAGTTTGTTCGAAATCTTTTGAGCATTGGTCAAATAGGCTAGCGCTTCTTTATACCTCCCTGAGCTATTAAATATTAATCCATACTTGTAATTATATAACACCAAAAACTCTTTATTAACTGAGTTTTTTCCAATATTATATACACTGTCTAATAGCATTCGAGCCTCTACAATACTGTCATTTTTAATTAAACGAGAAACAGTACTTTCTGTATAATCTATGCTTATTTTTTCCTGACTGAAACCTGTATGATAAAGAAATAATATTGCTATAAACCATCTAATACTTACACTCCATACTTTCATATATTTCTTCCTTTTCATCATTACTTACCAATTCCTAATATAATGATTATATATGTATTCATTTATGGTTGAACTCAGTAAGAGCGCTGTATTGAGGAAATTTTATGTTAAAAAAAATAAAATATAAAAATAAAGGATAAAATAAAAAAAACAAACAACATACTGGTTATAAACACCTTATAACAAATACAAAAACCATCATTACCTAAGGCAACGATGGTCTAAAAAAAAAATAAAAAAAATCTATTTAATAATGTCTATTGATAAAGGGTAAGATGGTCGTTCACCATTATTAACCTTTATTGCATTGAGAATCGGAAACACAACACACAATACAGCAATGATCCCCATACCTAATGCTCCTAAACCAAATACTAATGTTAGCGGAATACATATTAAAGCATAGATAAACATACTTATTTGAAAATTCATAATTGATTTTCCATGTTCATCCATTGCTAAAACTCTTTCTCTTTGAGTCAGCCATAATATTAACGGGATTATGAATCCGCCGAACCCGGTAACGAGATCTAATAATTGTGATAAATGCGTAATGACCAATAGTGACCTGTCTTCTTTCATAATTTCTACTTTTTTGATTGATGATTGATGATTGATGATTGCTAAAAATATTAGCAACCTTTATCTATATGACGCAAACAATAGTATTTTGTTACAGAACTATTCTCTGAGTTTCTGGCTTAAGTATCCCCCAAAAAAAGCATCTCGAAAATAATAACGAGATGCTTTCAACTAAAATATAATGTCTTACCTATATTATTATTTAATTAATGATTAGTTTCTTAGTAACAGATTCTCCTGTACTACTATCGATCTTAATGAGGTATACACCTCTACTCAATGATAAATTTTGAGTTGAAATCATATTTACTCCTGGTACTAGATTGATCCAAGCTTTTTTACTTCCCAAAATCGAATAGACAGTGGCAGTTACATTTCCTTTTGCATACTGACTTAAATGTATCGAAAATACATCCTTGACAGGATTGGGTCTAATACTTAGAGATGCCAAATCTCCTTCACCCTCTTTTCCCATTATTGCCGTTACCGATTCCAACTGCGCTACAAGACTCTTTGCCGTTATCGATGACTGATCACAAGAGCCTTCATGGACTTTTATATTACTAAATACTGAAGTATTACCACTACCAGCATCAAAATCATTTATAAACACAAGTCTATCCATGTTACCTGTATAGAAATTTCCAACAGGAATTGCATATCTTTTGGTGCCCCCGATATAGTCATCAAAATTAGTGATCCCATAATCCTGAATACCATGAACTTTAAAAACCCTTGATTGGCTGAGTCCATTGTTATCTTCAAAAGCAATTCCATGGATTTCACCCTCAGAAGTACTACTAAAATCAAACTCGACAACAGTGTTTTCTGTTACAATATAATTCATAGCAATGTATTTCCAAGTGTTATTTTGTAGTGAAAGTGAAGCTCCTCCGCTTTGAATAGAAAAATCACCAACTACATCCTGATTAGCGAACGATTCAATTGTAAAATCATTGAAATCTACATCATCACATTCAGGGGGAAATCCATTAGCGTTTGTAATATTAACCGCGTCTATAGCGATATCTCCCAGCCAGTTACTTCCTGTCACCACATTAAATCTCAATTGCACACTTGAGTTACCGGCATAGGCAGAAAGATCGACTTCTGCAGTTTTCCAATCAAAACCTTGCATACCTGTTTTTGTAAATACAGTTGTCCAATCTCCTGCGTCATCAGTTCTGGCTTCTACTGCCAATGTTCCGACTGTACGACCAAACATATGATATCGGAAACTTAATTTGGGAGCATCAAGAACCCAAAAGTTTAAACAGGGTGAATTAAGAATTGCTGTTTTAAAAGAAGACCCTGTCCCATTTCCAGAAGCTTCTACATAGATATACGAATCTCCATCAAAAGCACTGTTGGGACCAGTGCCTAATGAAGGAGTAGCACCGGAGTTCGTGATCCAGTCTAAGTCATCATCATCTTGATTATTTACCCAATGATTTCCTAGACCTTCTTCAAAACTTTCATCATAAGGAAAAGAAAAAACATTCCCCGAGCATATCGTTGTAGGTCCACCCTGCCCCATAGCTTCCCAAAAGGCAGGTATTGTTACTCGTTCTCCGAAATTGGATCCAGTCCATGGACATCCCCCATAAGCATGCACACCAATGGCATTACCTGTAGCGGCATCAATGATAGGACTACCAGAGTTTCCCCCAGTAGTATCTGTATTATATCTCACATGAGTATTATCAATTTCTACTAATGGTCCTGTATGCGTTTGCTGGGTTTGGTTATCGATTCCATCATCCACACCATATCCCGTGATTGTAATATTATCCCCTGGGTCTGTTTGCATTACATTAAATGCCTTATTCTGCGCTTCTAGTGGTGTTTTACCCGTTTCAGAGTTTTCGCTTGCTCTAAATACTGCCCAATCAGTAGCAGGACTAGGGTCATTCGGATATGGCGATATAAAACTGCTAACAGGATACTGATCTTCTGGACCAGGGTGTACAATGGTACGATCAGGATTAGACTTAGGCACGTTAAATTCTATTATATCAGCAGAACCACCGGCTACGCAGTGCCCGGCAGTAACCAGCTTCCCATTAGAGATAATCCAACCGGTACACCCAACAGGTACTAATCTTCCAATAGCATCATCATTAGAGTCTACTCTATCATCAGTGGGACCACAAATGGTTCTTACTGCGGGATCAATTTCTCCTACTCCTACCTTATTAATATTTACTCCAATTTCATGTTCTCCTGGAGCAATCATTAATTCTATAATAACTTTATCTCCATTAAAATATGCTGTTGTATTTTTCCAGTCATGTATCGTTGCAGCAGTTAAGGTTTGCTTTGCACCATCCAATACTGATGTTATGGTTAATGTACTATTGTTTCCAAGATTTACATCTTTAAAAAAAAGACGTAACCAAATAGCTCCTTCTTCTGAAATAGTATGTGATATGACTTCTGATTGTTTTCTATTTTGCACCCCCTCAGACTTTATATTGACATCATAGTCTTTATAATGCCTAGGCAGTTCGTCCTGAGCGAATGTTACAAAAGGAATGAGCATAAAAACTGTATAGACTAGTATACAGGTTTTTTGTTTAAAATAGCCCAGGTTAAAATCACTTAAGTTCTTGATTGTGTAATTCATAGGAATTAAGATTAAAATTAGTTTTTGATAAGACATCAAATTTTAGTTAGTAAAAAAATTGTTACACCATTCTGGATCTAACAACATTGTATTCCACTAACCAGTCATCTAATTTTAATCAGATTAAACTAGTTGTTTTTTCTATTCCTTTTTTGTTTTGAAGGGGTAAGTTGGTTAATACTACAAGTATCACTCTATTTCACTATACAAGTTAGAAAAGAAAAACGATTCCTCAAAAAAAAATGATAAACAATACTAAAATTTCCCCGTTTTAATCCGTTTTTTGCACACAACCCCCAATAGCATAGTCTAATAAGGTAGTATTGACACTTAATAGAACCCTGGGTTGAAACTTATAGTAATAATTCAAAATTTGAGATAATATCTTTTCTCAAAAAATGGAAAAAGCATCTCGTTATTTTCGAGATGCTTTTTAGGAATAAACTTAATGTCTTCTTGATATTACAATTAGTTAACAATTAGCTTTTTGGTAGCGGATTCTCCTGTACTACTATCAATTTTTATTAGATAGATCCCTCTACCCAGTGACAAGT
The DNA here is from genome assembly GCF_002895435.1 of Aquimarina sediminis. Classification (GTDB taxonomy): domain Bacteria; phylum Bacteroidota; class Bacteroidia; order Flavobacteriales; family Flavobacteriaceae; genus Aquimarina; species Aquimarina sediminis. Next base: position 102,433 of record NZ_POYJ01000014.1, on the reverse strand, counting down.
TTCGTGCAGAAATAGTGTTGATACCAGGCTGCATTGTTATCTGTGCTTTTTTACGCCCTAGAATTGTATATATAGTTGCCGTTATATTTCCTTTTGCATACTTGTTTACATGCAATGAGAATACATCTTTGGCTGGGTTTGGTCTTATACTCAAAGTAGCAAGGTCTCCTTCATCTTCATCTCCAAATATTGGTGAAATTGCTTCTAACTGTGCTACACTTTCTGTTAATGCTGATTGTCCACAAGATCCTTCATATATTTTTACATTACTATATACAGAAGTATTACCACTACCTGCATCAAAATCATTAATAAACACTAGCCTATCCATATTGCCTGTATAGAAATTCCCTACAGGAATAATGTATTTTTTAGTACCACTAGTATAATTATCATAATTAGTTACTCCATAGTTTTGTGTACCATGTATTTTAAAGCATCTTGTAGAGGTCAATGTATTATCATTTTCAAATGCAATACCATGAATTTCTCCTTGCGAAGTACTACTGAAATCAAACTCTACTACAGTATTTGCTGTTACCGTATAATTCATAGAGATATATTTCCAGGTATTATTTTGCATAGAAATTGCAGCACCTCCATTTTGTATTGAATAGTTACCTGCAACATCTTGAGTAGCAAATCCTGTAATGGTAAAATCGTTAAAGTTTAAGGTAGTACACCCTGGATTTACCGTACCACCAGTTATACTCAACGCATCTATAGTAATATCTCCTTGCCAGCTGTTTCCTGTAACAACATTTAATCTTAGTTGTACACTCGAATTCCCAGCATATGAAGAAAGGTTAATATCAGCCGCATTCCAGCCTGTTCCCTGCGCTCCTGTTTTGGTAAACACACTTGTCCAAGACCCTGTATTATTGGTTCTTGCTTCTACTTTCAATGTTCCTACTGCACTACCTATCATATGGTATTGGAATTTTAATTTAGGAGCACTAATACTCGAAAAGTTTAAACATGGTGAGTTAAGAATTGCTCTTTTAGAAGGAAATCCTGTTCCGTTTCCAGAAGCTTCAACATATATATATGAATTTCCATCAATGGCGCTACTTGGTCCTGTACCATTAGAGGGGGTACCATTAGAATCTACAGTCCAATTTAGGTCATCTCCTGTATCTTGCGACCAGTCTCCAATAGTACCTTCAAAACTTTCACTATAAGGAAAAGAAGCTATGTTACCTGTACAACCTGGATCTGGATTTCCGCCAAGCCCCATGGCATCCCAAAAGGCAGGAATGGTTGCTCTTTCTCCAGAATTAGATCCTCCTGATCCAGAGCATCCACCATATGCATGAACACCCACTGCATTTCCTGTTGCCGAATCTATTATTGGGCTTCCAGAATTTCCTCCTGTGGTATCTGTTCTATAACGTACAAAAGTATTTGTGACAGAAGATAATGGTCCTGTATGGGTTTGCTGTGTTTGATTGTCGATTCCTGTATCTGTACCAAATCCTGTAATTGTAATATTACTACCAGGATTAGTTTGTACTACATTAAATGATTTACCTTGCGCCTGAATTGGGGTTTGTCCTGTTTGTGAATTTGCACCAGCCGTAAACACTCCCCAATCATTAGCCTGACTTGGATTGTTTATATAAGGTGATACAAAATTACTCATCGGATATTGATCTTCTGGTCCAGGATGTACAATGGTACGATCTGGATTTGACTTAGGCACATTAAACTCTATTATCTGAGCTCTGCTAGTAAGGCAATGTCCCGCTGTTACAAGTTTACCGTTGGTAATAATCCAACCTGTACATCCAATGGGCACTATTCGCCCAATTGCATTATCTGTAGAGTCAACTCTATCATCAGTAGATCCACATTGAGATTTTGTTCTTGGGTCTTCTTCTCCTATTCCTACCTCATGAACTTTTAACCCTATTGCTTTTTCACCTGGAGCAACTGTCAATTCTATCGTTACTTCATCTCCATTAAAATAGGCAGTAGTATTTTTCCAATCTTTAATAGTTGACGATGTTAATGTTTGTTTAGCTCCATCCAATTTTGATGTTATTGTTAAAGTACTATAACTTCCAAGATTTACATCTTTAAAAAATAACCGTAACCAAATAGCCCCTTTTTCTGAAATGGTTCTTGTAATAACTTCAGTTCGCCCTTTATTTTGTATACCTTCAGATTGTATACTCATATTATAATCTTTGTAATGCCTAGGTAATTCATCCTGAGCAAAATTTATAAAGGGTAAAAGCATGAATACTGTACATATAAGCATACAGATCCGTCGAGCAGAATATCCGAAATTAAGAGAAATTGAGTTTGTGTTAGTGTAATTCATGTGAATTAAGATTAAATTAGTATTAGTTAGACATTAAATTTAGTTAGCACATAAAATCTTTAGTATGCACTTGACAACAATAAAGTTATATTCCATTAATTAGTCTATCTAATTTTAATCAGACAAAACTTCAATTTTTCTAGTATCCTTTTTACTTTCCTAAAGAAAGAAATCACTCATCAACGCAAGTATCTCTTTTTCTTCGTGTTACAAGATAGAAAAGAAAAACAACTCTTCAAAAAAGTTTAGCAATCAATATTTAAATTACTCTTATTAATGTCTATTTTTGCCTTTTATATATAAAGCATATGATCGCACAAGACACCATAGTAGCTTTAGCAACACCATCTGGAGCTGGGGCTATAGCGGTTATTAGAGTTTCTGGTAAAGATGCCATTACTATTTGTTCCCCATTATTTAGATCAGTGAGCGGGAAAGAGCTAAAAACCCAAAAAACTCACACCATACACCTGGGGCATATTATTGACAACAACAGAATACTAGATGAAGTATTAGTTTCGCTATTTAAAGGAACAAATTCATATACTGGAGAACCGACAGTAGAAATTTCTTGTCACGGCTCTGTGTATATCCAACAAGAAATTATTCAATTATTACTAAGAAGTGGGTGTCGAATTGCTAATGCAGGAGAGTTTACATTGCGTTCCTTTATTAACGGAAAATTAGATCTATCACAAGCCGAAGCGGTTGCGGATCTTATAGCATCAGATTCTGAGGCGTCGCACCAGATTGCAATGCAGCAAATGCGTGGTGGTTTTTCTAGTGAAATTAAAAACCTTAGAGATGAGTTATTAAATTTTGCTTCCTTAATAGAATTAGAATTAGATTTTGCTGAAGAGGATGTAGAATTTGCTGATCGCACTCAGTTTAAAGATCTCATCTCCAGAATTACCAAAGTATTGAAACGCCTCATTGATTCTTTTGCGGTTGGAAATGTGATTAAGAACGGAATTCCTGTAGCTATTGTTGGAGAACCCAATGTGGGTAAATCAACTCTTCTGAATGCGCTACTTAATGAAGAAAGAGCAATAGTATCAGAAATTGCAGGAACTACTCGAGATACTATAGAGGATGAGATTACTATTGGAGGAATTGGTTTCAGGTTTATAGACACAGCAGGAATTCGAGATACTAAAGATGTAGTCGAAAACATTGGAATCAAAAAAACTTTTGAAAAAATTGAGCAAGCCCAAGTAGTAATCTACCTTATTGATAGTTCACAATTAACGCAAGAAGGTGTAACAGAGCTAAAAATTGAAATTGGAAAGATCAAAAATAAGTATCCACAAAAACCATTACTCGTTGTTGCCAACAAAATAGACAAGCTTAATAACGACCAGATTGAAGATTTAAAATCTGAGATTGACAATATACATCTGCTGTCGGCCAAACAAAATATAGGTGTTGAAGCATTGCAAAATAAGCTTCTGGAATTTGTTAATACCGGAGCTCTTCGTAATAATGAAACTATAGTTACAAATACACGACATTATGATGCGCTTTTAAAGGCTTTGGAAGAAATACAAAAAGTACAATATGGATTGGATTCGGGGCTTTCTGGAGATCTTATGGCTATAGATATTCGTCAGGCATTATACCATTTTGGAGAGATTACCGGTGAAATTACTAGTGATGACTTGCTTGGTAATATTTTTGCTAATTTCTGTATTGGGAAGTAATTATAGAAACTAAAGGAAACCAAAATTACACTAAAAGCGTATATAACAATATTTTAAATCAATTATCATTATTTATATTTTCCTTTGCTCAACTTATTTTTGTACTTTTATTTCATCTTATTTTCACCTTGAGATAAATATATAGTTAAAAGGTGAAAATACTTTCACCTTTTAACTATATAATGAAAGTAAGCCTAAAAAAGAAGAAAATCAAGAATGATCGATTTAGCCTCTATATTGAATACTATAAAGGACACTATGTAGATAATAATGGAGTGAATAAGTACAATCGAGATTTTGAGTACCTAAAGTTATATCCTCTACAGAATCCAAAAACTGCTCAAGAAAAGAAAGAAACTAAAGAAATCTTCTCGCTTGCAGAGCAGATCTTAGCATTGCGACAAGCAGATATTATTAAAGGGAAATTCAATATTAAAAACTCCAATAAATCTAAAACTTCATTTCTAGAGTATTACAGCAAACTTAAAGAAGATCGATATGAAAGTAAGGGTAATTACGACAATTGGGATGCCGCATATAAACATTTAGAACGCTATTGTTCACCTACCATTACATTAGCAGATATTGATGAAGATTTTGTAAAAGGTTTTAAAAAACACCTTGATAAAGAAGCTAAAACAAAAGGTGGCACTCCCCTATCTCAAAACTCAAAATACACATACTTCAATAAATTACGTGCAGCTCTAAGAGAAGCTTTTAACGAAGGATATATAGACACCAATGTAGTCAAATCTGTAAAAGGATTTGAACAAGGAGAATCGACAAGAGAGTATCTCACCTATTCTGAATTACAAGCAATGGCGACAGCAAATTGTAAATACCCTGTTATGAAAAATGCTTTTCTTTTCAGTTGCCTAACGGGTTTACGTTGGTCCGACATTAACAAAATGATCTGGTCAGAAGTTAGAGATGAAGATAACGGTTCTAGAGTAATTTTTAGACAGAAAAAAACGGATGGATTGGAATACTTATATATATCCGAGCAAGCTCGGGATCTCCTTGGTAAAAGAGAAAATGAAAGTGATCGTGTTTTTACTGGTTTGAAATACGGTGCGCATTTCAATGCTGAAATACTACGTTGGTGTATGCGTGCCGGAATTACCAAACATATTACTTTTCATAGTGCCAGGCATACCAACGCTGTATTGTTATTAGAAAATGGTGCTGATATCTATACAGTATCAAAACGACTAGGGCATAAAGAATTAAGAACTACGGAGATATATGCTAAAATTATTGATGCTAAGATGAAAGAAGCTGCTAATATTATCCCAAATTTGGAACTCTAACAATAATTCTCACTAACAACTTGAGTTAAAATTTTGTTAAACTGAAAACCCATTTTGACGGAATTTTTTCCTGAAAAAATCAATTACGATAAATAAAAAAACGAAAATTCCGTCAAACTCCTCTCAAAAAAAACAGCCCCAGAAAAATGTCTTTTTTTTTTCCGGAATTCACTATTTACAGCAATTCCATCTAATTTAGATTTCTTTTCTTTTTATTGTTTATTTGTCTCATAGTACTACAAAAAGTAGAATAAAAACAAAGCGCTTTGTTCATTATTAATCTATAATACCATAAATAATGGACAATATAAAATTAGATGAAAGGCTTAATAGAATAGAAAAACTATTATTAAGTTCTAAAACAGTATTCTCCTTTGATGAAGCTTGCGATTACACAGGTATATCAAGGAGTTACATGTACAAACTTACAGCTTCAGGTGAAATTCCTCATTCCAAACCTAACGGAAAGATTATTTTCTTTTCCAAAGGTAAATTAGATAATTGGTTACTACAAAACAAAAGGAAATCCACTGCTGAAATAGAAAAAGAAGCTCTGAATTACACCCTTAAAAACAAAAAAGTGTAAAGCTCTGAACCTTTACACTTTTTCAATAATTCTTTCAACGAGATTATCGTATGGCGCAAATATACGGTTTTCTGCAATATATCATAAGTATGGCACACAAAACACAATATCTTAGAATAGGCACTTCATATCAAAAACGCATTCGAAAACCTTTGATATCGGGAGACACTTTGGAAATATTAACGATATGGAGTAAAGATTGCATCAAAGAAGATCATGGGAGAGATTACTTAAGTAAAATAGATAAATACGACGGTTTTTGTTGTGTTCCTTCTCATCTTGATTTTAAAGAAGTAATCTCCAACTTCTATAACACTTATAATAAACTACCACATAAACTTAAGCAAGGAAGCTATACATATTCTCTAAAATTCATGGAACATATTTTTGGAGAACAACTAGAACTAGGGCTCGATTACTTAAAAATTTTATATGAGAAACCTACTCAAATATTACCTGTTCTATGCCTGGTATCCAAAGAAAGAAATACAGGCAAAACAACTACTCTCAATTGGCTAAAAAACATCTTTGGAGGAAATATGACCTATAATACTAATGATGATTTTAGATCTCAATTTAATTCGGATTGGTCAAATAAATTAATCATTGCTGTAGATGAAGTACTACTTGACAAAAAAGAAGATACTGAACGCATTAAAAATCTTTCTACCGCTAGAACCTATAAAGTAGAAGCAAAAGGGAAAGATAAAAACGAAATTGAGTTTTTTGGCAAATTTATTCTTTGTTCCAATAACGAAAAGAACTTCATCAAAATTGAACCAGGAGAAATCCGTTTCTGGGTTCGAAAAATAGAGGCTTTCATAACAGAAGATGAAGACTTGTTAGATAAGCTAATCAAAGAAATTCCTGCTTTTTTACATTACCTATCTCATCGAGTATACCATACTGAAAATACAACGCGCATGTGGTTCACACCACAACAAATTAAAACAGAAGCCTTGAAGAAACTTATCAATTTCAATAAAAACATTATTGAAATTGAACTAGTGAATTCAATTATCGAAATAATGGACAACTATGAGTTAGACGAATTTCAATTCTGTATTAAAGACCTACAAAATCTAATGAGTAGAACACCATATAAAGAAACCAAAACCAGACTTAAAACTATTGTTAGAGAAGAATGGAATTTGATTCCTGCGGAGAACTCATTGAAGTACAAAAAATTCACTGTTTTGTCTGATGGAACCATAGTAGAAGGAAATGATAAAGGAAGGTTTTATACGCTAAAGAAATCCTATTTGATAGAAAATTATGATGACCTGATGACAAAAACACATAATTAACTCATTTACAAACAGATAAACCATCATCAAATTGTCATCAAACTATCATCAAAAAATAAAATGATGACAAGAATAAAGAAAATTGAAAAATGATGCCGAATTGATGACAGTATTGATGCGACCAAAAATATTGTATAACAATTGATTAATGCAGTTCGGCATCAAATCATCAAAAAAACGGATAAAATCAAAGCCAATGAAAAGAGAGAAACTAACGTGTGAAAAAGCCCGTAATATTTCCATCGTGCCAACACTCGGAAAATTAGGACATTTTCCTATAAGAGAAAATGAAAAAGAAGCTTGGCTGCTTTCTCCTTTCAGGGAAGAAACCCAAGCATCTTTTAAGGTTTCAAAACGACTAAATCGATGGTATGATCACGGAGAAGGTTTTGGAGGTAATGTAATTGACCTAATCATAAAACTAAAAGGATGCAATACAAAAGAAGCTTTATCATTTTTGAATGACGAAAGTTCTTTCTCTTTTCAGAAGCAACCAAGTTTACAGGAATCTATCCCAACATCTCCAGAATACGAAATCTTAAAGGTTAAAAAACTTAAAAACCAAGCTTTACTGGGTTACCTAAATCACCGCTGTATTGATGTAGAAATCGCACAACAATATTGCAAGGAAATATACTATAGAAGCAAGAGTAAAAGATACTTTGCTATTTCATTTCAAAATGATTCAAATGGTTACGAACTGCGTAACAAATATTTTAAAGGTTGTATAGGTAGTAAAGAAATTACAAGCATTAAAAACAACCATTCTAAATTGGTAGTATTTGAAGGTTTTTTGGATTTCCTGTCTTATAAAACATTATTCAAATCAGAATCTCTAAATGAGGATTACATCATTTCCAACTCTGTTGGAATGATCAAAAACATCTCTCCCTTTATTACGGATTACCGCAATATTTATGCATACCTAGACAATGACGAACCAGGGCAAAAAGCTATCGCTTTTTTGAAGCAAAATCACAAGGCAATTTTGGACTGTAGTTTCTTTTATCACAAGCACAATGATCTCAACGATTATTTGGTAATGCGAAGGTCTCAAAAAGAGAGCAAGTCGGACAGGGGCTTACACCCCCTATCCGACTTGCCCTGCGGGGCTAAACGCAGGTAAAACCTGCTTTAACAGGGTATCAAAAATTATAACGAGTTATATCAAAACTATAATCAAACACCTAAGTACTTGATTTACAAATACAATAATTATAAAATGACTAAAAAGAGTATCATAATAAATCAAAAATACCATAAGGATCTAAAGCAACTTTCTCAGGCTTTAAACCTACCATTAGGCACTCTTGTAGAGCATATGATATTGTATTTCAAGAAGACAGGAATTGACCCAAAAGATGCTTCAAACAAGAACCCTTCTGTGATGGTAAAAGCCTTAGACAAAAGGATAGTTTCTTTTCTAAAAGTACAAGAAAGAGATATTCTAAAACCAATGCGAAATGAAGTGTATTCGTATTCAAAAGAACAGCAGGAGAAAATAGAAAGTCTAACTCAATCGCTCAAGGAATTATTAGACAAAATGAATAGTGCAGATAAAGACAGAACACAACTTGTGCAACAGGAATTGATTAAACAACAAAACTCTATTCTGGCTATTGCTCAAAATTTAGATCCCAAAAACAGATCAGGATTAACAAACCAAATCAAAGACATTTTTAAATGATGCCGATAAGTAAACCACATAGTAGTGCAGGAGGAAATAATACTGGAAGCAGCGCAAACCTTGTAGAGTATCTGGATAAAGAAAATCAAGAATTAGACAAGCTCGCTTTGAATGAAAAGGACATGGAAAAAGGGCAAGAACACCTCGACAGAAAACAAGGTTTCTTTTCTCATGAGAATGATCATCATTCTAAAATTGATGTGCAAGATACTATTGATCAAAACAAAAGAAAATTAGGGCAAAATGACGCAAAATTCTATGCTCCAACAATCAATTTTAGTAAAAAGGAATTAAATCATTTAACTCAGAAAGCAACTAATGGTCGAAAAATACAAAATGTATCAGAAATGAGTAAAAGCGAATTTGATAGATACAATCAAAGCCTTAGGGAATATGGTCGATCCGCAATGAATAATTATGCTGAGAATTTTAACCGTCAAGAGAAAGGCTTAAGACATGGTGGTGATTTGGTCTACTTCGGTAAAATAGAACACCAAAGAAAATATAAAGGTACAGATCCCGAGGTTTTAAACGGTAGTGCAAAATCAGGAGAAAATAAACTAGGGCTACAATCTCATATACACATAATCGTCAGCAGAAAGGATAAATCACAAAGATTAAAGCTTAGTCCAGTAGCTAATGAAAAAAACACAAAACGCACTATTGGTAAAAATAACTATACGGTTGGTTTTGATCGCAAAGAATGGATCACTAAAAACGAAAGAGCCTTTGATCAAAAATTTCAATACCAAAGAAAGGAAGTAGAGAAATTTGAAGTTCAAAACACTCTCAAAAACGGGTCTCCCGAAGAGAAGTATAAGATTCAAAACAGAATTGAAAAAGAGAAAGCACAAGAAATGTCTAACAATAAATCCCTAGAATTATGATTTCAATCGTATTAAAACTAGCCAAGTATGTAATTTATCTATCCATCATCATGGCACCCATTGCTTGGATAGGTTTAGGAATTACTCATATCGTAATGTATGAAGAATCACAGTGGTCAATTCTTCATCAGGTATCATTTATGATACACCCAGTATTAGTATTTATTCCAATTATAAAGCTTGCCAAGAGATTCTTTAAATCTTTACTCATTACTAGTATTCTTCTAATTATTGAAGGTCAAGCTTGGACAATGCTTCTAGGTTTAGAAAAAAGCGAAAATGCAGAGTTAGGACACCAAATATATTTAGCTGTAAATGCATTTTTGATTCTTGTATCCGTATTACTATTTGCTTTTAAAAGAAAGTCAATACGTGAAAAGAAGTCTGAAAAATCTATTGCAAATCCTTCAAGAATACTATTTAATGCAAAGCCAAATAAAGTCTTTTTAGATAATCCTGCAAGAGGAATCTACATTCAAGGTGGTGCAGGATCTGGTAAATCTGAAAGTATTTTCAAACCCATCATCAGAAAATTTGTAGAACAATCATATTCAGGAATACTATATGATTTCAAAAGTGGAGAACTTACAAAATATTTATACCACTACATTAACCATTTCCAGAGTTCTACAGAAGCTTACTTCATTGATTTCAAAAATCCATTAAACAGTAATCGGGTAAATCCTTTACACCCTGCATACTTAATGAAATCTGCTTATGCTTTTGAATATGCCGAAGTAATCATAAATAATCTATTACCTGAAACCATCAAAGAACGTAAGTTTTGGGATCGAGATGCACAGTCTATTCTAACGGGTATCATTTGGTATATCAAAAAACATCATCAAGAATACTGCAGCCTACCACATATTATCGCATTAATTCTAGAAACAGATACTAAAACACTACTAGACAAGGTAAGCTCTGATCCAGAAACTGCAGGAATGGTAGTAAGTCTAAGACAGGCTATGCAAAGAGGTGCTGAAAAGCAAGTTGCGGGAGTTATATCAACTTTGCAAACGGCTCTATCGAGATTAAACACGCCAGATATTTTTTGGTTACTTACAGGAGATGACTTGACACTAGATTTAAACGATCCTAATGAGCCCAAGTTTTTATGTATTGGTAATGATAGTACGTTACCTAGTACATATGCTCCAGCTATTTCATTAATCATATCTGTTTGCACGAGGCTAATGAATCAACCTAATAAGCATCCAAGTGCTTTAATTCTTGATGAAGCCCCAACACTATACCTACCAAACATAGAACAGATACCTGCCACAGGGCGAAGCAACAAAATATCAACTGTATTCGGAGTACAAGATTTTAGCCAAACTGTAGAAAAATATGGTCAGGATAAAGCGCAAGTGTTACTATCAAACTTAGGAAATCAATTCTACGGAAGAACTTCTAATGCTAAAACTGCAGAAATGATTAAAAGTCTTTTTAGTAAAGAAGATAAAGTGTACTGGGCTAAAAACAAGAATACAGGATCTTCTGGTACTATGTTACACTTCAATACAAATGATGGACAAGGAAAAAGTCAAAGTATCCAAGAAAGAGATCGGGTGAAAATTAGCGAAATACTTAAAGCGGAACCAGGACAATTCTATGGACTTATAGCAGAAGGTAAACCACGTGAATTTATCAAGTATCAATTTAGCTATGATAAAACAGAAATTCATGAAGATGTTATCAAAACAAGATCTGCAGATCAATACTTACTTGACTTCAATTATTCCAAAATTATTCAAGAAGTAAAAAGTATTCTATCTGATGAAAAAGTACAATCTGGATTAATAGATCTCTGAAAACAAATACACAAATCAATAAAAACCACATATATGAAAAACACAATCTTATGGGGATTACTCATATTGAGTAGCCTTAATCTATTTGCACAAAAGGCGGAAGATCAAACATTGGTACTCCTTGAAACTTTGAAAGAAGAAAACGAAAAACTGCTTGCAGGTCTTAACGATTTGAAAGAAAGTATTCTCGAAGTAGGGCTAAAAAAGCAGGTATTTTCTATTCTGGGAGGATATTCAGAAAACGGATTTTCAGTTTTAGGCAGTTACAGTTATTACAATAGTAATGTCGAAAAAAGAAAAAACAATTTTTTAGAACTAAGCTTTTTAGCATCATTTCTAAAAGAAAAAGAAAAAGAAAAAGAATCAGATTATAATATTCCTGTGGATCAATACACTCTAAATGCAGGATATTTTGTAAAGCTACCAACACTAAGTGCTTCGAATAAGCAATTCGTAATTGCACTAGGTGCAGGAGGCACAATAGGTTATGAAGATATTAATAAAGGTGAGCTTCAATTTTCAAATGGAGCTATGATAACAGATGAAAGCAAAGTTATTTATGGCGGATTTGGAGGTGTCGATACGGATATTCATATCTCAGAAAGATTATCTCTAGCCACAAAAATCAACATATACTATCATGCTAATAGTGATATAGGTAAAACAAAATTCTTTGCGGGTCTAGGTCTAAAATATTCAATTCTTAAAAATAAAGCACAATGAAAAAATCAATCTTAATTTTGTTCACATTATCGTTTATAATAGGCTGTGAACCAATGGAAGTAAATGTTAAAGATTCATTTGATTTCCAAATCAAAAGTCAATATATCTCCACAAACAAAATCGACACCGAAATACTCACTTTTATTGACATATTTCCTAATCACATCGTAGAGGGCACTACCTATACTTTTGAATATGAAATACAGGAAGGTGATGGATTCTATAAGTTAGAGAACTTAGTTCTCTCCCCAGGGCAAAAGTATGAGTTTTCTGATTTAGAAATTGTACCAAAGTATGTAGCTAAAATAGCAGGACAACATCAAATTCAAACCTTTATAGAAAATGATAAAGGATTACGAAAAGAACATAAACTAGCCTATCAGATTATAAAAGAAGACTTTGATTTTACGATTACTTTTGAGAAAAACGAAAATTATGTAAATGAGTTTGCCAATTTTATTATCCGTCTGGATCCAAAGGAGAATGATGAAGAAGCAACCTACAAAGCATATTTCAAAAATACTGATGGCGAGTTGATACTATTAGACGATGAAGAAAGTTTTAGACAAAATGAGTTTTTTGACATAGAAGGAGAAATTACCCAAGGAAGATTTAGATCTTTAGAGGTTAATAACAAAGAAATAGAATTTATTATAGAATCCTCTAATGGGATCATAAGGTCTCAAAAGATCGTATACTCATCTCTACAAACAGACTTTGAAGTAACTATTACTCCTACACCACTTGCAGATAACTATCGAAATGGCATTAAATTCAAAATTCTAATCTTACCTCCAAAGAATATTGAACAGGAAATTACCTATTCAATGTATTTCACCTCAATGAATCTGGGGAATTTATTTCTTACCATTAACAATTTTGGTGAAGAAATCATAACAACCCCTGGTTTCAAAGTAGATTTAGGAACCAATCCTTATATGAATGGAGATTTAAAGGAGTTAGGTATTGGAAACGCAAGAAAAGGAACAGTAACTTTCTTCTTTAATGATTCTAATGGAGCTAATTACGAGACTACAGCTAATGTTGAATTTTATGACTAATAACTAGAGTTGTTTTTTTCAAACCAGCTTATCTTGCTCAGCTTCACAAAATTCCTGTTAAGACCTATACAGGCACTTACCATAAATCTTTGTTCGATTCACTGCGCTAAGTTGGTTTGAAAAATTAAAACACCTTTTCGGAATAAAAGTACACCCCATAGAATAAAAAATCATTTTTAAAATTCAAAATACAACAATATGAAAACTACTATAACAATATTATTAATGCTATGTATAAGCTTTATAACATTAGGTCAGGAATTGAAGCATCAAGAGATCAAATCAAAGTTATATATAGCTGTAGAAGCTAATTTCCCAGTTCGTTTTAATGCATCAAAATCATTTCGGGAAATCTTTTATCAAAAATGTGATCGATTTCCTAAACATTGTCAAAAGATAAAACTTGATAAAATCATAGACTTTAGGATTATTGAGGTAATAGCTAGTGATTTCGCAGAAGAAGTAGATGAAATTAATTTTGTACCTCCAAATTATTACCGAATTACTGCTTCACTTGATTTTACTTATAGTTCTGAGAATATAAATCACTATGGCACTGCTATTTTAGAATGTACAATCAAAAAAATTATCGATGGATATGAGATCGATTATATTAAACTCAAGGGTCGTAAAAGCATGCATGAATATTATGAACCTGTTCAAGATCCAGAATATTATATTTTAAATCACTTAACCATTAATGATTGATAGTATGAGTAAAATATTCTTTACTGCGGATCATCATTTTGGTCATAAAGGTGCTATTAAGCATTCCAAAAGACCTTTTCAATCCGTTGAAGAAATGAATGAAACTATGATCCAAAAATGGAATAAAAAAGTAAAACAAAATGACCTTATATATCATCTTGGTGACATCGCATTGATGTCACCAAGAAAATTGGAAAATGCTTTAGATAGATTGAATGGTAAATTCATTTGATAAAAGGGAATCATGATAAATTAAATCAAAATTGCTTAGATCGACTTGAATAGGTTAAGGACTATCACAAACTAAAATTACCGAATCTGAGTTCTGCGAATAATCAACTTATAGTTACTATATATTATTCACTAATGACTTGGAAAGGTAAATATAGTGGAGTTTTTCTTTTTTACGGACATTCACACGGAAAACTTAATAGCCATAGCAGAAAATTGGTTTTAGATGTTGGTGTAGATTTCCACGATTTACCCTTTATCATACAGAGAAATACAAGAAAAACTAAATATAAAAGCTTTGATATGAAAGATGATGAAAAATTTATTGAATACTTTGAAAGAGCTAAAACAAAATATAAACTTGTCGTACATAAATACCCAATAGAAATGCATAACATAACCTATATTATCGAAAACATCAATGATTTTAAATCATCTGAGATACAAGGAGCATTTAAAAAATTACACTTAATTTTAGATGATATTGATAATGATATAAATAGCAAACTATGAACTCATATGGTGAAACAATCGATGCCCTACTTGATACTTTGGAACAAAAATATGATATAACAGAAGGGCTTCTAAAATACAGAGGACTATTAGACTATGTAACAAACCCAGAAAACACTGAAACCATTAAAAAATTTATTGTTTGGGCGGGAAGAAAACGTGAAGATTTTAATGATAAAGAACACGCCATTAATTATATGCTAAAAGTTTTGGAAGGAAAAATGAAATATAGTAATTGAATTATAAATTACCGACTATTAAGTTTAAAACATAGGGCAAATAATCGGTATGTTCACCTTTCATTTTATAGTATTAGTTTTGGTAGATTTGGGGCTACGCTTGCTAAAAAAAATAACAAGATGTATTTGAAAGAAAAACTTAGAAATCAAGCAAAAGAAGAATTGATTGACGGAATATCATCTTTGATCACAAAAACCGAAAATCAGACCAAAACAATTGAAACAAAAAGACGATCCTATAAACAACTATAAATTAAAAATAAAACCCTACGAATTAAAATTAGTCAAGACTTTATCCGACAACAAAAAAAAGAATATAAAACTCAATCAATATGAAGCTCTTTTACGTGATTACAGATTAGAAATAAGCGATTTAAAAGATGAGATTGATAGTTGAAAACAAAGGTATCTTGTTTGTTTTAAAAGAATAAGGATAAAATATAATTACTAAATTCGTTTGTAACTTTAACAAGTATAAAGTCATAGAATTATAGTACTCGGACAAGTCAGCTTAAATTTAAAACTTATGAAAAACTATTGCTTAGAAAATGGATATAATAGGTTAAAACAACTAAAAGAACAAGGGTTTCATGATTGGTATAATGACACTTTAGTTTTTTATGACAGCATGCCTAATTTAGCATATTGGAAAACCCTACCTTCAAAACAATTGGGATATATTAATGTTCCTTTAAATAAAGTGATTGGTACTAGTCATATAAGCTATGCAGATAGTACCTGGTTAGAAAATCTTGGATGTTTAAAAAGGTTTTCTTCTTATTATACTAAAGAATATTGTTCCGATTATTTTAATTCAGATGAGAAAAAAACAGGAATCAGCTATGCCAAATTTGGAGATGATTATATTATAACACAGGGTAATCACAGAACTCATATTGCTAGATTTTTAAGATATAAGTGCATAAAAGGAGATGTTCAAGAATACTTTTTTGATTACGAATTGTATAACACAGTTAATCAATACAAAAAAGAAAAATTGGATTTAGACTTAGGTGATCGTAATCTATTTAGAAGAACAATGTGGAAAACAAAAATAGATAGTGTTAAAATATTTATTCATGGTTATGAAATGTTGAAGCAATTTCTTTCCTTATACCAGTCAACAAAACCTTCTTGGATTCAATCAAAAAAAATGAGATTTATAAATTCTTTAGGTTTTCAATTAGAAAGAGACTTTATTCATATTGAAAAAGAAGAAAATTTCAAAAATGAAATTATTAATTACCTCCCTGCATTAAAATATAATCATGAAAATAAAAATGGAAAAAAAACTCATTTTTTTTGATTGAACCTATAATACTAACGTCAACGACAAAACCATCAGGTAGTGTAAACCATGCATGAAGATTAATACCATTTGAATGGAAATTTTGATTTTTGAGCCTATACTCCAACTTTTCCAAAGATTCATAAAACATTTTTTCTCTCTTAAGATTATCTATGATACTCCCTAGAGTTATTATAGAATCAATACCCAATATCTTTTTTAAAGCCTTATGTGCAGAGAAAGAGGAACTAAAGCATTGACTAATAGCACTAACGTGTTGAGAATCACTCTTAACCAACACTTTATGTATATCTTCACGTGGTTCATCTGAGGAGAGGCAACTAAATTCATTATTGAGGTTAAAGTTCGGAATTTCTAGACCTAGTTTATTATTATTTTTGACCTTCTCAAAATTCAAAAGATAGTCTAAATCACTATACTTGCTTTTTTTTCGATAATACTCATTTCTGCTATCTAAAAACCCCACATAATCTGACATACCACCACAATATACTAATAATTCCCCACAACTATATAATCAGTCCACACGTTGAAAACTTGTTTATAAGGTTGGTCTTAAAATAATGGTAGGGAATTATGTTGTTATTATCTTTAAGATCTAAAAAACTAATCAATGATAAAAATAATACACCTTAGTGATATACATATAAATGATGATGATTTTGGATATAATCATAAAAGACTAATTGACTCTCTTTTGGAAGATATTTCTAATTATATTGATAAAAATTCAATATTAGTTTTTAGCGGAGATTTTTTAAATCAAGGAGGTAGAAACTTTACTTCTAAAGAACATTACAATACTATACTAGAGTTTTTAAATAAATTTACTTTTCTAAAGAATAAAATTTTTTTTGTTCCTGGTAATCATGAAATAGACAGATCAAAATTAGATAAATACACAGATTTTTCACTAAAAGAAAACCTATTAAATAAAAACAAAGATAAAGATAAAAGGTCTTCTGATTTATTGAATAACTTTTTAAAAGATTTCTATGATTCAAGCCCAGAACGTAAAATAAAAGGTCTAGAATCTTATAATGAATTTGCAAAGAAGTTTTATTCAGAATATGATCAATCACAAATAACAGGGATTGATAATTCTTTTGTTTTAGATTTAGATGGTACTTCAATTGGTATTTCTTGTTTAAATTCAAGTTGGTTGAGCTATGATGACAATGATGAAGGAAATATTGCGGTAGGAATAAAGCAAGTAGAACATTCACTTGAATTTATTGATGACTCAAAAATCAAAGTGTGTATTATTCATCACCCACTATCTTTTCTATCTCGTGAAGTTGAGCAATCGGAGATAGAAAAGAAAATTTATAAAAATTATGATATAATTTTAATTGGACACACTCATGAACAACAAACTGATTACGTTAATGGTCTATATGGAAAATATCTTTTATCAATAGGAAAATCATTAACCTCTGAAAATTCAAAATTACATGCTTACAAAAATGGTTATACCATAATAGAATATGAACACAATGAGAAAATAAAGTGTCACTTCAGAAAATACGATGATGATTCTTCAGGGTTTATCCCTTCTTTAGATAATGGAATAACTAATGGTGTATTTGAAGTAAATATATTAAATGAGATTCCTGTTAATATAACGCCAATCGAAACACCTCCGGCATTAAATGAAGATTTTGAAAACTCTTTTGTTCTTGATGCTGGGGCAAAATTTACTAATCGTTCAACAAAAGATATAAGGTTAAAAGATATTTATGTGTCGCCTTTTTTCGAAAGGTATGATGTTGTTGATCAAGAAGATAAAAGTAATAATGTTACACTTGGTTTTATTCATAAAAATATTATTAGCAATCACTTTAATAATATTATTCTATTTGGTGAAGAAAATTCAGGTAAAACAGCATTTTGTAAAATTACTTATGAAAAGATTTTAAAAGAGAGTGATTTATTCCCTGTATACATACCTGGAAAATTATTAAAAGAAACAAATATTGAAAGAGTTAGAAAATTAATTTTGAAAGAAGTTAATTCTCAATATGATAATTTTACTGAGAAAAGTAGTAATAGGGTGTATTTAATTTTTGATGATTTTAATGACTCAAAATTATCTTTTGAACTAAAAAAGAAACTCGTTAATTCTATCATTGATTTAGAATTTAAGTCATTAATTATTTGGGATGAATACTTAACCCTTAGTGAATTATTAGATGTTAAAAATTTAGATGTCAATATCTTTGAATTACTTCCTTTTGGAGCGTCTAAAAGATTTGAACTAATTAAAAAATGGAAAGATTTAACTTTAAATGATGATTTTGTTGATGAGAAAGATAAAGTAGATAATTACTATGCAGCTGAAAAAATAATTGATTCAATTATTGGAAAAAATTTAGTACCATCTTTACCGATATATATATTAATAATACTTCAATCCAATGAGCTTACCTCATCAACTAATCTTGAACAAAGTACTTTTGGATATTATTATGATGTATTAATTAAGTCTGCATTAGGTCAAAAAGTTAAAGAAAACAAAGAAATTGAAAAACTATATTCTTATTTATCTGAATTAGCCTATGAGTTATTTTTAAATAAAAGTAATCATATTAGTGAAGGAGGGTTTATTGATTTGCATAATAAATTTAAAGATAATTATGATGTGGAAATTAGTTTTGTCAAAACTGAACAAACGCTAATCGAAACTGAAATATTAAGAAAAGTAAATGATTTTTATAAGTTTAAGTATACATATATCTATTTTTATTTTATTGCTAAATATTTAGCAGATAATATTGAGGAAGAACATGTAATGAAACATATAAAAGATTTATCAAGTAAATTATATCAATCTCACTCTGCCAATATATATATGTTTTTATCTCATCATTCTAAATCTAAATTGGTTATCGATGAAATAATTAGTGTTACTAAAAACTTATTTACTGATTCAAATATTCTAAATTTTAACGAGGATATTAATGAGATTAACAACTTGATAAAAGAAAGATCAGAAAATCTAACACTAGATAGTACCGATCATGTAAAAAATAAAGAGGAGGAATTAAGTAATAGAGATGTTGTTGAAAGTTCTGTTATTAATGATGACTTGCATATTGAAACAGAAAGCAATAATGAAATCGACTACATATCACAAATTAATACATCTTATAAATCAATTGAGATTTTAGGACATATAGTTAAAAACAGATATGCCTCTTTAAGAAAAGAAGAAAAAATACATATAATTGAAAATGTTTATTTTTTATCCATAAAGACATTATCTTCAATGTTTAACGTGTTACTTGAGGGGGAAGAACACATTAAAAATGAAATAATAGAATTAATTGGAGAAGATACCACAATAACAGAAAATGAAAAGGAAACACTGGCTAAGAAAATTATGTTTAATATGCTTTATATGATATCATATTCAACAATAAAAAAAGTTTCATCATCTATCTCATCAAGAGATTTAAAAAATACATTCGATAATGTTAAATCTAAATATGATAAGAATAATATTATTAAATTAATAACTATTGCTAATAAATTTGATTACAATAAAGAGTTCCCTTTTGAGGAAACGAAGGAGTTAAAAAATGTTCTAAATAATAATATTTTACCTTTTTATGTGTTGAGGCGTCTGGGTTATAATTTTCTTAAATTTAAACCTTTAGAGGAAATTGAAAAACAAAAAATATCAGGACTTTTAGATATTTCTGTAAAAAGTCAAAGGCTAATTGAAGGTACGTCGAAAGTTAAATAGTTTTAACTATTTTTTTTTAATAGCGGATCTGTAAATTAAACTCTGTCTGTTGTTTCAATTCCTCTGGGGCTAGCCCCAGAGGAATTGGTGTTTAATATCAGAGGTATCCTCTCTCCAAATTTAATATAAAGTTGTTGGACTGTCAAACTCCAATTATGTAATGGTGAAGTCCATTTCTTTTCGATATTCTTTGTAGCCAAGTATACCAATTTTAGTAATGCCATGTCATTAGTAAAGGCTCCTTTTGTTTTAGTGACTTTACGGACTTGTCGATGGAATCCCTCAACAGTGTTAGTGGTATAGATGATCTTGCGAATGTGTTCGGTGTATTGGAAGTATTGTGATAACTGCTCCCAATTACGTTGCCAGCTTTCGATTACTACTGGGTATTTACTGCCCCATTTCTGTTCTAAATCCAATAATTGATCTTCTGCAACTTCTTTATTAGTTGCTCTATAGACCAGTTTTAAATCACGCATGAATTCTTTTTGATCTTTAGAGGCAATGTATTTAAGAGAATTACGTATTTGATGTACAATACAGAGCTGTACCTGTGCCTTTGGGAACACACTCAGTATTGCATCTGTAAAGCCCTTAAGATTATCGGTACAGGCAATCAAGATATCTTTCAGACCACGGTTGTTTAGATCAGTTAATACCTGTAACCAGAAGTTGGCTCCCTCGCTTTCTGATATGTACATGCCTAACACTTCCTTATAACCCTCTTTGTTGATGCCTAAAATATTGTAGAGTGCCTTATGAGTGATCTTTCCATCTACTTTCACCTTGTAATGCATCGCATCAAGCCATACGATACAATATAAAGGTTCTAGTGAGCGATTCTGCCATGCTTTTACATCAGGAATGATTCTATCTGTTATTTGGCTCAAAACAGTGTGAGAAATATCGGTATCATACATCTCTTTAATATGAGAAGAAATATCTCGATAACTCATCCCCAAACCATAGAGACCAATGATTTTATCTGAAAGATTATCTGCTAAAATAGTTTGACGCTTCTTAACAAGCTCTGGCTCGAAGCTACTATGACGGTCTTGAGGAGTATTAATATCAAAAGTACCAAAACCACTTTTTACAGTCTTTTTACCCTTGCCATTACGCTTGTTGCCTTTAGAACGTTCACTAGTGCCTAAATGATCATTCATCTCGGCTTCAAGAGCCTTCTCTATGAAGTTTTTTAGCATAGGTGCAAATGCACCATCTTTACCAAAAAGACTCTTGCCAGACATAAACTGGTCTAATGCCTTTTTCTCAAATTCTTTTTGTTCTTCTTTTGTCATGATTCTGTCTGAATAAAATTAATGATTAAAATTTAACTCAGACAGAGTTCAGTTTACAGCCTCTTAATAGCCATTTGTGACATAGATATCTAATAATATCCTACCAAAAGAAAACAAAATCTAGCACCGTGATTTCACCTTCCACTCTCCTACCCCTTTATTTATAGGGGTTTGTTACATATTGTATTGGGAAATAACCCATTAGCATATCGATATTAAAATATTCTTGTTTAACATTACTTAGATTAAGTTATTTACTTATGGTAAAGTAAAAAGAAGTTCCTTTGCCAACTTCACTATCTAACCATATTTTTCCTTTTAGCATCTGTAGTATCTTTTTAACTATCGACAACCCGATACCAGTAGATTTATGGGTCTTATTTAAGGATTCAAAGGCTTTAAATATCTTACTGAAATATTTTTTATCAATTCCAATCCCATTATCAGTTATGGTAAACTGGTGTTCACTTCCTAAATCAGTATAATTAATCATTATTACGCCAACCTCTTTATCATTATATTTTATTGCATTACTAATTAAATTTTTGAATACTTGTCCAATTTTTACTCTATCTGTGTAGAGTTCATCGGGCATATTTCCTACTTCTATACTTATATTTTTGGGAATATCAATGCTTTCAAAAATGCTCTTTACTAATGCTTGGGCGTTAATTACCTTTTTACTAATTAAACCTTGCTCAATACTAGAGTATTCTAATACATCATTTATAAGTATTTCCATATGCTCTAAAGAGAATTCTATTTGTTGTATGTTATTCAAGGAAGTTTTATCTAGTTTACTAATGTTATCCTCTTTAACCCATTCGATTAAGGTAGATATTTTTCTTAAAGGGGATTTTAAATCATGAGAAACAATGTGCGCATATTCTTCTAAACTTTTGTTTTTTTTCTTTAACTCATAATTAAGTTGTTTATATATTTTTTCATTTTCTATGCTTTTTTCTAATCTTAAAGCATTGTTTAATTGTTTTGCTATTACTCTAGAAACATTCATTAGAGTCAATAGATTATCATAGGTATAATAATTTTTTTCTTTATGCTCAGAATCAATAATTCCTATTACTTCACCATTTACAACTATTGGTATGGTTATTTCTGAATAATTAAACTCAATATCTTCAATATATCTTTCATCCTTTGAAGTATCATGAATCACCTCCGGAATTCCAGTTTTTGCTACGGTACCTACAATGCCATTACCTAATGGAATAATAAGTTTATTAATTATTTTTTTATTATCCACCTTGTTTCCATAAGCCGCAATTTGCTCCATTGACTTACCGTCTTCTCTAATCAGATATACCACACAATCCTCACATTGAAGGTAACCAACAAGATTAACTACAACCTCCCATGCTATATCGTAATAATTAGTTTTACCAAAAATATATTTTACAATAGTATTTATAACATGATTAGATTCAATCATGCTATCAGAATAAAGATCACCACACAAAGATCTATCTTTCAGTATCTTGTATGAATTTATTCTTATTTGATCTTCATTATCAATGATTCTATTTACAGTTTTTTCTTTAATAACAACAATTTGGTTTTTTGGATAAAGGTTTTGTTTAGTACAAATGGATTAACATTTTTGTAAACAGTATGTTCAAAATAAATTTATTTCTTACAATACTTTTATGCTTTTCGGTAGAGCTCCTACTTATACCGTTGAATGGTCGTTTAGTATCGATCAAAAAAAAAAGTGAAAATCTTACAGATCTTGAATCTTTTTCTTTTTAGACAATAGCTATCATAAAAAAATTGGGCTAATCCTATAAAAAAAGTCCTGAAAGCTTTCAGGACTTTTTTTGTATAACTTTTATGATTTTCAGATCAACAAAGTATAATTATTAAGAAGTTCTTTTCATATACTTTGACACTATCTTTATTCTGCAACTAGACTAATTTTTATCTCACTTGCTTCTTTGAAGTTCCTCATATATATTAATCGGTAAAAAATTATGTCTGTGCTCATTGCTTTCACCATTAGATGCAGTAAACAATTTCTGGAAATACTCCACAGCTCCAACAGAATAATTTATTTTTTCAATCCACTGATTAAAATATCTTTCTTGCGATTCTGTGTTTGCATATTCAAACACCTTAGCCTTTAATTCTTCCAAACTATTATTTAGAAAAACGGGGCGAGTTGGTAGTTTTTCAAATACACTTTTCGGGATGTCTAGAGAAGACTCTATCCAATCCAAATCGGAGTGATATTGTGCTATAAGGTTATTTTCTAAAGAATGATATATCTCATCTTCAAATATAATTCTAAGTGTACTTCTTTTTTCAATTAAATCTGCGACCTTAAATGTTAATGTCCTATTTACTCCTAAATGAAATTGACCATCATTATTGCTTTCTTCTAAAACAATTGTAAAAGGAATTCCGTTAAGGCTACTCACCGTAAATTCTTCATTACTAATAGATTCTATAGAAATCTGTTCATTTCGTTGGGCTTGCATTTGAATAAAAAAACCAAAAACTGCAAGTATCAATAAAGTTTTTTTTGTATTCCAAAAATTTGCTCTGCACATAATAAATAGGTTATTTGAGGGGTTAAAGTTATACTTTCGCAAGTAGTTTTCAAAGCACTAATCTTAATGATTTATTGTTATTCTTAAACCATACTAAAGGTAATATTATTTTATACTCATAATCAAAAGTTTAACAAATAAACATTTAACTAGTCCTTTTGCACTCTAACGATACAAGTTTACAAAAGGAATATAACAATTACTATACCAATCTACAGTTTGATCTAACATCTTTACTTTTAAACACTTTATATACAAACAATTACAACTACACATTAGATCTTAAGACTTTTTTCATGAAAAGATATTGTAAATGCATTTCTTTTTTACCTGCCTGTCTTCCTAAGCGACCAGAAAAGTATAATACAAACCAAGTAATAGCAAGAAAAAACATAGAAACAATAGGATAAATATACGATTCTTCGAAACGAATATTTACATACATCCATATTACAGCTCCTACAAATAGAATTGCTACTACAAAATGCAAAAACATAAAAAGTGTCCATACGGTAGGACTTGGACCAAAAAGTCCTTTGAGTTTAGGTTTGTCTTCTGCAACATCATAAATTTCTAAATGCAATTGCGGAGACCAAAAATGTTGTTCTTTTTTTGGAATACGTATAAAAACATGATGATCAACCCTACTTATTTTAAAATCCTTACAGGTGTCTCCTGCCTTTTCAAAGGCTTCGAGTGCTTTTTCCGCCGGTATATCTATATCTATAAAAAACCTGGGTCGTAAAACTATATCATTAGAGATTTCCATACCTACATTTGAATATCAATGTTAGTACGTTTTTAGATTTCTAAGAATGA
The DNA here is from genome assembly GCF_002895435.1 of Aquimarina sediminis. GTDB lineage: Bacteria > Bacteroidota > Bacteroidia > Flavobacteriales > Flavobacteriaceae > Aquimarina > Aquimarina sediminis. The sequence continues at coordinate 77,597 of NZ_POYJ01000014.1, read as the reverse complement.
CGAATATCAGTATTTTAAAAAATTATATTCCTTATATGTCATTTTAGAGCACCAGAAAGAATAATAATTCCTAGCTAATCCCTTTCATGGTAAGTAATGTAGTAGTCCACACAATAACAGAAGAAAAGAAAATTCCTAATGTATTAGCTAAAAAGGCTTTTCTTTTTTTTATTTTAAATAAATATGTTGCAATACTTCCTGCATAAACTCCCGTTCCTGGAAGAGGTATCATTACAAAAAACAGAAGCCCCCAAAAACCATATTTCTTAATTTTATTTCCTGAGCCAACCTTTGCTTTTCGGGCAACATATATTGCAGATTTCTTATAAAAATTCCATCTTAGTAAATAGTTATTTATTTTTTCTAAAAAAAACATCATTATTGGAAAGACTAGTACATTTGCTAAAAAACATACCGCAAATACTAAATAGATGTTTACTCCATTAAACATCCCGTAGGGAATCCCAACCTTTGCTTCTCCAAAAGGAGAAATACTCCATAATATGGCTATAATTATATCCTGAATCACAAATTTCCTTTCTTAATATTGGCAAAGTTAATGTTCTTAATGATTTGGTTCATAATTTTTATTCATAAAAAACAATTAAATTACCCTATAAACGCTTTAATTCTATTTTTATTAAATTAGAGCTCTAACAAATGTTTGAATTCTATGCCCCAAGATTTAAAAATATGTTTGTGCTTGCTATTTTTTTGTTTTTCACTTTCCCTTATTGCAAATGTGCATATTACCCCCAAACCTCCTAGTAAACTACACATAACAGATTTATCAAACCGCGAATTATCAATGTTATCGCATTATTATTCTCCCTTTTATTTTGATCACTACAAAATCAAAGTAGAAGTCGAATTAAAGAAACTAGAATATTCGTCGACAAAAAACACTTCAAATTACTTTGATTATCAAAAATTTAAGTTTTTTCTTTTTTCAAGAACAAGACAAAATGACTCTGCACAATACTATATTGGAAAAATAGATAGTCTTATTACGAATGAAGAAATATCTATTGAACGTAAGATTTCATATTTAACCGCAAAAGGCATTTATTATGATCATAAAGATCAAATAAGTAGGTCGGTACAAAGTTTTATCCAAGCGTTGGAGTATGCAAAAAAAAATAATCTAGTTGAAAATACTCAAATTCTTGATAATCATTTATTATATATTTTAACGTATAGATTTCCGAAAAACAATTTTTGGAAATCCAAAATTGAAAAACTAAGTAAGGAGCTATCCAAAAATGAAATTCTATTCGTCAATTATGATACAACCAAATCTTATGAAGAATATACAAAATTCGATTTTATTGATGGACTCATAAATGCTTATGAAATTATATCTCCCGTAAAAAAAGAGGCATATTTTATTAGATATAATTACAACGATATTAAAAGTTGTGTAGAAATAAATGATTACCTGGGAGCAAAAGACTCTTTTAAAGAAATATTCGATTTCTATTCAAATAAGCTTATCAAACCTTACCTATACTATAGTTTGTTACTAAAATATGTTGATGTCTTGTATAATATTGGGGAATATAAAAAGGGATGCCAAATTGTGAACAATATCTACCTTCAATTAGGAACAGATGCAATCTACGACACCTTTGACTATGAGACCTTTTTTGAATTAGCAATACGTTGTAACTTAAAACAAGAAAGCTATAAAGATGCTTATTTTTACAAAAATGAGCAGTTTAACTATTACTCTAATAGAAATTTAGATAACAAACGGGTTTATGATATTCTAAAAGAATATTTGGAGTCAGAGCTCAAAATAAAGGCTGATTTAAAATCTAAAAAACTAAAAGCCAATATTATTACGGCTACCTTCGTCTCTATTTCTTTTTTTGTAGCTCTTATATCACTGTTTTTTAACAAGATAAAAATCAACCGTATCTTAAAAAGAACAAATAGCAAATTGATTATTGCTAAAAATCAAGCTGAAAAAATAGCGCAGGACAAATCTAATTTTTTATCTACAATAACTCATGAGTTAAGGACTCCTTTATATTCTATAACTGGTATTTCTAATCTTTTATTACAAAATGACTTAAAACCAGAAAACAAAGCATTCGTCGACTCGCTAAATACATCTGCAAACTATTTATTAAACTTTATCAATAATATTTTAAGTTTTAATTCTGCAGAAACAAATATAGTTGAAACTAATGAAGTTGAATTTAAGTTTAACGATGTTATAGAAAATGTAAAGAGCTCAATAGCCTATTATGCAAATAACAACAATAATAATACAGTTGATTTTAATATTGATCACAGGCTAACAAAACATTTTAAAGGTGATTGTATTAAAATCTCTCAAATACTTATCAACCTACTAAGTAATTCTATAAAATTTACCCAAAATGGGAATGTTACATTAGAAGTAAAATTACTTGAAGAACATGAAAACACTGCAAAAGTTTATTTTGAAGTCAAAGACAATGGTGTAGGCATATCTGATAAGATGAAGGAAAAAATATTTCAACCATTCTCCAATGAACTAAATGGTAAATTTGTAGGCACTGGCTTTGGTCTTTTTCTAGTCAAAAACCTGATTAGAGTTTTGGGTAGTGAAATTTTTTACAAAAGCGAATACGGTTGTGGAACTCGATTTTGGTTTACACTTGTACTCAATAAAACCCAAGAACAATCTAAGCCCAAAATATCAAAAGAAGAAATAGAAAATGTATTAGTTGGGCGAAAGGTTCTTTTAGCAGAAGACAATAAATTAAATCAACTAATAACTAAAAAAATCGTTGAAAAAAGGTGTCTATTATGTGATGTAACTTCTGATGGAATTGAGGTAGTATCTAAATACAAAGAAAACGATTATGATATTATTTTGATGGATTTAATGATGCCAAACATGGATGGTTTTGAAGCCACCAAACAGATTCGGGCTTTTGATAAAGATGTAATTATTTTGGGGCTTTCAGCGGCGACTTTTTTTGAGGTTAACGATAAAATAAAGGATGCAGGAATGAATGGACTAATTCAAAAACCATATGTTTCAGAAGATTTATATCAGATACTGGTTAACGAAATAAAAAAGAGAAACAATTCTATGATTTGATACCTTACTATAGTATTGGATTATCTTAAAGAAACAGATGTTTTTTTAATTGCTTTTCGAGTTCCTATGATGTTGTAGCTGATTAAGATACTTCCCAACAATGATTGCTGTTATAATCACCAGATAAAACTGCCCCATTAGTCCTATAAGTATCGAAGCTTTTTTTGCCAAAGCTGTTACAGGAATTATATCACCATATCCAATCGTCAAAATAGTAATATAACTAAAATACATAAGTTCTTCTGTTAAAGTTTCAGAATTAGATGTATTTAATAACATACCAGAGAATGAACCATGATCTGTCATTTCGATACTCAAACAAATAAAAAAACCTATAAGCCCCAAAGAAATGTAACCACTTATCAACCCAAAAATCACATTCTTATTAACTATCTCTGCCCTCCATACCTGTTTTACAATTTCAAAAGTAACCACAACATAATACGCAAAATAAATAATCAACTTCACAAAATTAAAAAACCTGTTATTTCTTGTATCTAATAAGCTAGAGCCAAAAACAACACCTGCTATGACTAGTAAAATAATAAAAAACAACATTACCATCTTGTTTTTGGATAGCAGAAGTATTCCAGCCATTAAGTTAATTTGAAACAAAATAGGAGATATTACATTTTCAAAAAGTATTGTCGGAAAAACTAGAGAACCAAAAAGAATAGTTACTTGACTAAAAAAGAAAATTTCAAAACGATACGGAAATAACTTCTCTATTAACATACTTTATAAATATTTTTAACTTCTATTTCTTTTTTAGTCAAACAACGTTCTTTTCACACAGCCAAAATAAGGATACCCTATATCTATTTTAACAGTTCTTCATTAAAGGTATATTCTTTATAATCAATCTTATATAATACACTATAAAATGCAGGAATAAATACTAGTGTAATTACTGTACCGAATAATAATCCAATCATAATAGTTACCGCCATTGGTTCCCACATTTCTCCTCCTCCAAGATACAATGGAATTAACCCTAACACTGTAGTAAATGTTGCCAACAAAATAGGTCTAAAACGTTGTAAACAGGCGGCAATAATTGCGTCTTGTGGGTTACGTTGTAACTCATTTTCTTCAATCTCTATTCGGTCAATTAATACAATTGCATTATTAATTACGATTCCGGCAAGAGAAATTATCCCCAAAAATGCCATAAATCCAAACGGAACCCTAAACAACAATAAGCCTATAACCATACCTATAACCCCCAAAGGAATTGTACTTACTATCATTGTCATTTTTCTAAAAGAATTAAACTGAATGATCAATAGCATTATTATAATAAATCCAGAAAGCGGTAAATAATTAGCCACGGCACCCATGTTTTCGGCACTATTCTCTGCATCACCTCCCAATTGGTATGTATAGTCTTCACCCCATTCTAATTCTTGTTCTTTGAGCCATGGAGTAATAGATTTCATAATTTCTGAAGCATTTCCGTCTTCTGTCAATTCACTAGAGATATTGATTGTTCTAGTTAAATCCAAGCGTTTAATTTTTGAATACTGCCATTGTGGTACAATACTAGCTACTTGCAAGAGAGGAACACTTTTACCAGAATTTTGACCATAAATATTTAGTGTTTCCAAAGAAGCTAGTGATTGTTGTTTTCCTTGGTTACTAGTCATAATGATAGGAATAGACTTATCATTTTCTCTAAACTCCCCTGCTTGAAAACCATCCAGTACTGTCTGTAGAGAAATGGCAACATCTTGATTAGTAATCCCAGCAGACTGTGCTTTGTTTTGATCAATATCAATAACAAACTTCTTTCCTTTTGGTCCCCAATCATCTTTGATATTTTTGGTTCCTTGACTACTAAATAATTTTGCTTTTATTTCTTCGGAAATACTTGCCAACTTATCTGGATTATCACCAGAGACCTTTATTTCAATTGGAGTTCCTCCTCCTCCTGATCCCAAAAATCCAATCTTTATATCTGCATTAGGAAAGGTATTAAAACAAAAAGTATCTAATTGTTTTACCATATCTGCATTAACAACAAAGGATGAGGTATTTACCAAAATATGTGCATAATTAGAATTAGGTTCATCTGCATTATAACCTAAATCATAAGATGATGGTCCTTCACCTATATAAGATGACCAATCTACAATACCATCAGGTTTTTCTGAAGTTACTTTTAGGTTACTCTTGATATATTCTTCTATTGCTAGTACTGTACTTGTTGTACTCTCTATTTTTGTTCCCTGGGGTAAATTTATATCAATCGTAATCATATTACGATCACTATCAGGGAAAAATACAAATGCTAATTTTGTAAAACCAAATATTGATAGGAGAAACAAAGCTACAATACTAACCAGTACCATTTTCTTCCACGATAACGCCCACATAATAAGATCTTTATACCTCTTTTTCAATTCATTAATCATTCGATCCAAAAACCCTATTTTTCCGTCTTCTCTCTTTTTAATTTTAAGAAAGAATACACAAAACAATGTAATGATACTTAAGGAAATTAACCAGGAAGACAATAAAGCAATAGTTATAACCACAAAAATAGGTCCCATAATATCACCCATTACAGATTCTGCCATAAAAAATGCCAGAAAAGCTGCTGATGTTGTTAGGGTAGATATTAATAAAGGCATAAACAATTCTGCACAAGAATCTATAGCTGCTTTCTTTACATCTATTCCTTCCTCCATTTTTACCATAATAGATTCTGCAACGACTATTGCATTATCTACCATCATTCCTAGAGCCATAATTAGGGCTGCTAATGTAATTTGATTTAATCCAACATCAATAAGCCCCATTACCATTAATGTGGTGATCGTTACAATAGGAATTAAACTGGCAATCACCATTCCTGTTCTAAAACCTAAGAAAATTAGCATTACGGCTAGTACGATTGCTATGGATTGCATTAGATTGCCCAAAAAATCACTAATCTTAAGGTCAATATATTGATCTATAGATGCTAATCGACTTACTTCTAGCCCTACAGGAAGTTTTTCTTTCCATTTAGCCAGCAGCACATCTATTTCTTCTCCTAATTTGATAATATTTCTTCCTTCTTTTAAAGAGATGTGAAGAGAAATAGCTTCTTTTCCATTAACACGTACTTTTTGTTTTGGTGGGTTAATATACCCTTTTTCGATAGTTGTAATATCTCCAAGAAAAACTACTTGCCCGTTTTGACCTATAGGGATCAACATGTTTTTAATATCAGAAACATCATTAAAATTACCTGTAGGTTCTAATATAATACGTTCTTCTTCTATATTAACTTCACCACCAGAATTTAAAATATTTGTACTTGCAATAATTCCTTGTAGGCTACTGGAAGTCAGCCCATATGCTTTAAGTTTAGCGTTATCAAATTTTACAAAGACCCTTTCCTCCTGCGCACCATTGATTTCTACCTTGGCTGCGTCTTCTAATTTAATAAGATCATCTCTAAGGTCATCTGCCTTTTCTTTCATTTCGGCATAAGAGTACCCATCACTGGTTATTCCTACTGCTATCCCGAATACTTCTCCAATACCATCATCATTAAGTTGCGGATGAACATTACTAGGTAACCCATTAATGGCGTTCAACTTTCGACGTAGTCTATCCCATACAGATTGTAATTTTTCTGGGGTTACATCCATTTTGAGCTCTACATTGACTACTGATAAGCCTGTACGCGAAGTACTCTTTACATTTTTGAGTTCTGGAAGTTCTTGCGCTACTTTTTCGATTTTATCAGTTACTAATTCTTCAACTCGTTCTGGACTTGCGCCTGGAAACGAAGAAACGATCGAAGCAATACGTACTGTATATGGTGGCATACTATCTCGAGAAAGAGATGCGTAAAAAACCATTCCCATAATCATTACAACTCCAAGAATACTTAACGCTACTCTGTTTTTCTCTATAGAAAATTTAGCAAAATTCATATCTTATTCTTTTGATAATGATTATTATAGTTTCACTTTTTGACCATCTAATAAGGTCTGTAATCCTGCCGTAGCTATCTTTTGTCCTTCTACAAGTCCACTCTTTATCTTAAAACCTCCTGTGGTCAGCTCTCCAATTTCTATACGCTGTTTTTTTACGATTCCTATTGACTCATCTTTAGATTCTATAAGAAATACAAAATTACCATCACCATCTTCTCCTACTGATTTTACGGGAACAACCAATGCCGTTTCTGTAGTAGTTTCTACTTCTCCAAAATCAAAAGTCACATTTGCAGTCATTCCGGGTTTGATATCTTCGGTTACATCGAGGATATCAACTTTTACTGGATACGTAGCAGATCCTTCATCTACGATAGGTGAAATCTCAATAACACTTCCTTTAAAAGTTTGATCGGTTAATGCCGAAAAAGAAATCTTGGGATGCATTCCCAAATGCACTTTATTGATTACATTTTCTGGTAATCCAACGATAATATTTGTTTGGTCTCCTGCATTAAGCACAGCTATTACCTGACCAGCACTTACATTTTCATTAAGCTGACTATTCTTTGCGGCAATAACACCATCTTTTGGAGCCTTGATATATCCGTAACTAATCTGAGATTGCTGTATACTCTTATTGCGCTTTGCAGATTCATATTGATCCAATGCATTTTGATAAGCATTTTTTGCAGATTCGTAATCACTTAAAGAGTTACTCCCTTTTTCGTATAGAGATTTCATGCGATTCAAACTAGACTTAGCAGTATTCATAGCAGATTGAGCACTATTTAGCGCAGAAATTGACTGCTCATATGCCAGGTTGGCTTGCACATTATCCAACTTGGCAATAAGGTCACCCTGACTAACCTTTTGTCCAACTTTAATATCAAGTTTTGTAATAATCCCATTACTTCTAAAACTTAATTCAATTTCATCTCCTGCTTTTGCTGTACCACTAAAAGTTCTAATTTTTTGAGCATCAATATTACCTACCACTTGATATTGTACAGGTCGCAGTATTTCTTTTTTTAATACTTCTTTATCTTTACAGGCATTTAACACCAAAGATGCTAATACAGGAATTATATATTTTGTGAGTTTCATTGCGGTTAGTTTGTTTTTAGTTTTATATCATTATGTCTATTAAGTAGAAAAACATGATTCCCTGCTACCTTGACATTTATTTTATCTCCTGATTGTCATTAGACACTAATAGTTAGATGCAGGAGTACTATTTCTCTTTGTATATTTGATTTTAATTTTCACTAAGAATATATTCATTAGCTCTTCTAATAAATTCTTGATTACTTTCTTCTGTATTCACTAAAAAGAAGTATCCTATTGCTCGCTCTAATTGTATAGAGGTAAGCAAATAATTATAACTGGCAGTAGCACTAGCCAACTGCGTTTGTAAATAATTAGTTTGTGCATCTATTAACTGAATCAATGGTACTGCTCCTTGTGCATACGCATTTTGTGTTAAATCGAGACTCTCTTTTGCCGCCTCTTCTGATACTTTTGATATCTCAATATTGGCAATCTGATTGATGATATCTAACAAAAGATCGTTCACATTTTTTTCGATATTTAGTTCTACATTATCCTTCTGAATCATTAACTGATCTTCCTGTATTTTTGCGGTTTGCCTATTTATGTTTCTTTGATTTTTCTGAAAAATAGGAAGTGACAAATTAAGCCCAACATTGTACGACCCATCAGGTGGGTTTGGAAAACCAATTGGTACAGTAGTCCCCTTACCCGATTCTGAGAACGTAAGGTTATATTTGCCTTGCAAAGCCACAGTCGGTATTAATCTTCCTAAATGATTAAGCCTATAGTTTCTTTGGGTCGCTTCTACGTTATACCCAATATTTTTTAACTCAGGAGCATTTTTCTTCGCTTCTTCCACCAAGAATCCTATCAATGATGGTCTAAGTTTAGGATCATCAAGAATTTGTAGAAACTCTTCATATTTATAGTTTTTAAAAATCCCCTTTGATATTTCGGCATCTTCAATGTCTATCTCGGTAGCTATATCATTATTCATTAGCTGATTAATGGTATTAAAAGCCTGAAGCATTTGATTATCTGCATCAATCAAACTTTGGGTATTTTGAGCCAACTGACTTTTAAAACGTAACACATCTGATTTTCCAGATTCTCCGGCTTCAAAATTCTGATCTGCGATTTGTAGGTTTTTTTTAGTTACTTGCAGGTTTTGATTTTGAATTTCTACATTAGTCTTTAATATCAATGCATTAAAATATGCCACTGATGCATTTAGAATCGCATCCAATTCTGCTGCATTATAATTTTCTTGTTCTGCCTTTTGTAAATTTTCTTTGATCGTAATATTGGCTCCAGCACTTTCTGAATATATAACCTGTTCTAAAGCAACATTCCCTGATGTCGAAAACTCCGGATTAGATCCATTAGAGATCTCTGCCACTTTAGGATCAATATATACTGCTGTTGCATTAGCAGTAAGATCCGGTAGGTAGTTACTCTTGGCTGTTTTTACATCTTGACCACTTAATTCTACATTTTTACGTTCTGAATGAAGCGAGAGGTTTTTTTCTACTACTCCATTAATAATATCCAAAATAGAATACGAGATATTGGATTTTACATCATTTTCTCCACTAATAAAATCGGCTTTACCCAGCATACTATACCGTATTGGGAACCCAATTTGTCTTGCAGTATTAAAGTTAATGGAGAGCTTATTTTTATACTCCACATACATAGGTAACTCTGAAGGATTTGTTCCTCCTACTATGGCTTCTACATTAAGTGCAATACGCCTAAAAAACTGATCAATATTAGTCTCTGGCTGGTTAGATGCCAATATTCCTTTTTCGACATCTTCTTTGCTATAAGCAGAAAAAGAAGGTAGTTTTTTAGAGTTTATTGTATTAACCAAAGACGAAAACTCTTCTTTATCTAAGTAAAACCCTGCCGCCAGATAGACAGCATCTATATCATCTAACTCGGTATTCAAATTTCCATCATCTTGGAGTGAAATTAGCTTGTATGTAGCTTCTTTCTTAGAGAAGTAATCATCAAATAATTTCTTAACTGGTAACATGTCGGGTATAAAATCATCGACTATAATTCCTATTTTTTTATAATCATAAATAGTTTCAAAAGCCTCTAGATCGCTTGTGTAAGAAAATGGTGTAATAATATATGTAATATTATTTATTCCTGATGTTTGTTTCCCTTTGGGAAGATCATAGAAATCACCATTTACAGAACCAAATATGATTGTCGGTTTGGGATATACTTTTTCTTGATACAAGGCTACGGTATTGATGACTCCAAAAGCCAAAATGATATCAACATCAGCATTAACAAGAGTCTGATAATTAGATTTTGCCTTGACAACATCAATATTATTTTCTAATACTTCTTTAAAGACAATGATCGCATCCTGCCCAACAACGGATTTAACTTCATTTTGAAGTTTAGTCAATAAGGGTTGTGTTTCTTTTGAAGATTTATCAGCAAGAATACCGATTGTAACTGTTTTTGAGACTTGGGAATAGCCTAGCACGTTAATGAAAACAAGTAGTAATACTAGTTTTATATTTCTCATATACTAAAATAATATGTGTGATACTAAAAATTAAATGTTTTAAATATTTGATCAGCGGGTACTAAGTAAAGATTCTATTTAAGAAATTTAGTTATTCTTGTCCCACCCTTTCCTATTATAAACACTGGTAATAATTTTACCAAAACTTTCTTTATGTATTTGGTATTGTTCTTTGGTTAAAATCTCTTTTACCTCATCATTTAATTGAATGACCATTGCATCGAGTTTAGTTTTTTTCTCTGCTTCGGTATATCCTTTATTCCTATCCCCAATGCGGCCCATCTTATTGGTATAATATAATATTATTCCATAATAATCATCTCTCAAATCTTCTGAGAGCTTCATCTTATCTACCTGCTCATTAAAGAAAAATTGCAAATTATCCTTTTCTCCTGATGTAAAGATTTCTACTTTATTCTTTTGTCTTTCTAATAGTTTTTCTTCGTGTGTTTGTCCAAATGTTGTTACAAAGATTAATAATAAAAAGCTCGTTACTGTAATTCTCATGGTTAGTGTTTTAGTGGTTGGACTTTATCTCAAAGAGATTATAGCCGGTTTAATATATTGTGAGTTAAAATTTATTTGCTTTATTTTTATTCAATGTATTTAGAAAAATCATGAGTTCACCCATTTCTTAAACTCTGATGATTTGGCCTTACTTACTACCATTCTTTCTTTTGATGGCGGATTAACATTTACGATTAACTTACCATTAAAATAGTGCTTAATATTTACAATTGCATTTCTTTCTACAATAAACTGCCTATTGATCCTATGAAAGCGTTCAGGGTTTAATTCATTTTCAACATCTTCTAACTTCTTATCAATACTATATGACTTATTGTGTATGGTTACTGCTTTTACAATCCCAGTTTCTATATAAAAATAAGAAATATCTTCAGTTTTGATGGGTATCAATTCATCTCTTTGATGTACCAAATAGGTAGTCTTGTAGGATTTGGTTTTTGTTTGAAGCAATTGTAACATCCCACTCATTTGAGCATTTATTCCTTTGTCATCCTCAGATTTGCTTCTAAACTTCAGTATTGCTTCTTCTAATTCATCTTCGTTTATTGGTTTTAACAAATAATCTATACTGTTAACCTTAAAAGCTTTAATCGCATACTGATCGTAGGCTGTCGTAAAAACGATTGGAGTTTTGATATCAACTTCTTCAAAAATTTCAAAAGAAATACCATCAGCCAGATGTATATCCATAAAAATCAATTCAGCCATATTAGGGGTAGAAAAATACATAATAGCAGATTTTACAGAATCTAGCACTGTAAGGATTTCTATATCGGGATTAATGGCTTTCAACAAAAACGTAAGGTTATCACTTGCTGCAATCTCATCTTCTACTATTACTACTTTCATATCTATTAACTTATAGGTAGTTTTACTCTAAAAACATTATCAGCATTACTGATACTGATATGTTCCTTTTTTAACAAAAAATATCTTTTGTCCAGATTCATTAATCCATTACCTGTACTATCTACAAAAGAGGTTCTGGGTCTGATTCTATTTTCGACATAAATAAAACCGTCTTTTACATACACCAAGACATGCAATGGGTTGCTTTTAGAAATTTCATTATGCTTTACAGCATTCTCGACTAACAGTTGCAATGCCAATGGTGGAATTTCTTTTTCTAGGTATTTTTCGTCTATAGAAACATCAATTGTGAATCTATCTCTATATCTAGTTTTTACCAAGTGGATATAACTTTCTAAAAACTTAAGTTCTTCTTTTAGAGAAACTAAATCTCTATCACCACTTTGTAAAATATAACGATACATAAATGATAATTTATGTACAAAAGTAGTCGCTTCTTTATTATCTCTTACAATGGAGTTTAAAGAATTAAGTGAGTTAAAAAGAAAATGAGGGTTAATTTGATTTTTTAAAGCTGTTAATTCTTTTTGAAGATTCTGTTGTTTTAATCTCTCATTTTCCAAAAGATCCTTTTGATGCACAATTTGATAACTCAAAATCCGAGCTATAAAAACGGCAATTAGTAGTACCACCAGATATACAAAATAAATTAACCCTTTCTCGGGCTCTGAGATAGATTCTTTTACAAATAAGGGATATACTATAGTAAACAACTCAACTACTCCCAGATAGACAATACTATTAAGTAATGTAGTAATGCTACTTCTGACTATAGTAGAATACTTGCGATATATATTCTTCCAGTTGGTATTTAACTGAAGTATTATAAACGAAAATATAAACAGAAAAAAAGCACGTAGTATAATGTCTTTTATAGATACCTCTGAAAAAGATTCTATTAGCTTATCTGTTACATTAAACAAAGACAGTGTTCTCGGAAGATTAGTTAGTACAGAGATTAGCAATGCTATCTTTACTATTACGGTATGTTTAATGTGTTGAAAGTCTAATATAGATAGCAAAACTATAGATTTATGATTTTTAAATTTACACAAAAATAAGCTTAAAGAATATTCTAATCTACCAAACATAATATTTAGTTTTCATTATTAAAAAAAGAAGTCTCCGTATGGGAATTGGAGACTTCTTCAAACGAAGTAAAGGTCTGGGGTATTAACTACTATATTTATTAAAACCTTTGGGCATATATGACTTTACTTCAACATCTAACACTATCTCTTCTTCTTCTTCAATATCAACAATATCGTTTGGTTCTATTATTTCTTCTTTCTTTACAGAAAAAGTATTTTCAAAACTGATTTCATTACCGGACTCATTGCTATATAGAAACTCACATATCTCTCTGTCCAACTCCTGCTCTAGAATGGTAAGCTTTTGATTACGCTCATTAAAGGATTCAAAACTATCTCCCTTTTCTTTTTTTGTCTCTAATACAATTATACCTCCTGTAAACATTGTTACTAAAACTAAACTTGTTACTTTCATGTTGCTTATTGTTTTTTGTTGTTTTATTACTTGTTTCTTGTACAAATTTAGCGCTATGCCCTAGTGTTTTTTGTGGTTTTCTGTGTGAAGCGGCTATATTAATAAGTGAAACGACCTGTAAGGAATATGAACTTTTAATTCTTCTTTTTTTTAATGAACGATTTCATTTTTGATAACTCGACACTTCCCATAATACTCCTATCCTGAAGCTCGTCTTGGTCTGAAATAGGTTGGTACAAATTGTATTAAAATGAAAAGATATTTAAGAATAATAAGTAGATGTAGTAAAACTTACCCGAGACTGTTCAATTAAGTGTGTCAAGTATATACATTTAGTTTAACGAGATAGCGTCTACACACTTCTTCTTTTAGTGCATACAAAAAAACTGCCGCGACACTGTTTCAATGTCTGCGGCAGTCAAATCAAAAAAACCTAATTATGAAAAATTGTTTACTACAACAATGCTTTTGTTACTTTCTTAGAAAAATCTTTGGATGTTACTCCCAGATTTTCGGGGTTATCTACGACTGTTGTAATCACAGATAGTAGTTCTTTATCTTCAGATTGAGTTAGATCATATACTACGGTTTCCAAGATATATTTTTTACCAAGTGATGTTACTGTTGTTATAGGATCTGCTTCGGTAAAAACTGTTCCGTAGTATCTATAGAATCCGCCATAATATCCAAACCTGTAGAACGAAGGATATGTTGTCATTTGATACGTTGTTCCTGTAGTAATCGTTTCTGTATACTCCTGTGTATCTCTTAATACGGTCATTATTACTACATCTACTCCTTTATTTTTCAATTCTTTCTTTATCTCTTCTACCTGATCATAACTTTGCTCCTTTGTAGGTATTACCCCCGGAAAAATCTCAATACTCTCTACAGATTTGTATCCATTCTCATTTAGCCTTGATACCATATCTTTTTCAAATCTTGTTCTGATTACCTGATTATCTGTTTTACTTACTACCATAATATTCTTTTGTTTTATGTCTTCAGTGTTTACTGCTTTCCATGAATCTGTAACTTTTACAGCAGAACAACTTACTAAGAGTGTCATTCCTAACATGGTTCCTACTATTTTATGAATTGTTTTCATGACTTTATTTTTTTGTTTTTGACTTGTTATATGAATAAAAATGCATTTTCGTCATTTTCATAACCAGAAAGAATTTCTTTATACTTTTTTACCTCTTTCTGTTGCATTACTCTGTCTTTAATTTCCTTTGAGATGTTATCTAAAATTGATTGAATCCTTTTCATCTAATTATATATTATCATTTAACATTTGATACTGCTACTCTAGTTTCTCATTGCTATACCAGCACCTATACCTAATTCTTCTAACTTACTGTATAGCCTTGTCATACTTTCTTTACACTTCTTAATCCAGTTAGCTAGTACTTGTTTAACTGTTGGTTGTTTTACTACTGTAGTCGTTTTGTGATTGTATACGATTCTAAAGTTTGTTGTTTCCATTTTCGTTATTTTTTGTTTTGTTTATTGGTAACTATTTTTCTTTATTTTCTTACGCAAATGTACTTCGGTACTGATAGAGTTTTTTTGACTTTTTAAGTGAAGTGACCAAAATAACAAGTGAACTAACCTAATCATATAGTGAGCTTTATTTAGCCTAACATTTTTATATTCGATCTTCCTGATTTTATTTGAATATTACCGAGTTCTACTAGAATCATCCCATACTACTTTAAGCGTTTTCGTATGTAACTAAATAGATTTATTGAGTCATTTCTTGGCTTAGCCTATTAGCCATAAATAAGTCATTGTTATGCTACTTTTTAAAGCAAATATGATATAGCACCTTCTTTATTCTATATTCACATCCTTACATAAAACACTAAAGAATCCATATCATAACCGTCCTTAGGTCCTAAAAAACATTCCATAAGGTGTTATCATATTGATTATAAATGACTTTGAAGCGACCAACAGGTGGTTACAAACAGTCTATAGAGGGTGTTGAGCCATTAAGAAGCCCTGATAGGTGTAGGTAGACGACCTAAAGAGGGTTAATTCCCATATGATGACGCAAAAAAAAACCTTCTATTATATAATAAAAGGGTTACTCGAGAGTCATCAATCTTACCTCACTCTTCTCTTTTTGTAATAGTCATGTTCATTACGTTCATCTCGATCGTCATTGCGTTCTCTTCTGTCCTCATGTCTCTCTCGGTTATCTTCGGCTAATTCTCTTTTTGTGGCTATAATATCTTCATTTAGAGATGCTAAAAACTCATACATAAGTTTTTTGTTGGCAATTGATTTATCTACTGTATTGGGGCTAAAAGAAAAATTAAATCCTCTTAGTTTACTTAAAATTAGTGCTTGACGTTCTGCTCGTGCTATTTGTGCTTCAAAATCTCTCACATCGTCTCTACGATCTCGTTTATCATCTCTCATATTTGCTTTATCCCGAGCCAGATCTTTTTGATCATCTCTTCTATCATATCTACCTCTGTTGCTATCATCCTTATCTCGTCTAATTTCTCTTCTATCCGTTCTTATTTCTGCAGAACTTTGGGCTATTTCGTTTCTGGCTTTTAATGCTTTGACTTCGCTTTGCTTTACTTCTCGAATCATATCATTAATAATATCTTGCTTTTGCTTATTCACTCTTATAGTATTATGTTCATCAAAAGCCGTTTTAAATGTTGCTAGTTTAACTTTTAAAGCATTTAACTCCTTTATATCTCTTTCCAAATCCCTTTTCCCTTCTGCTATTTGTTTTGTGTTTTGAATAGCTTCTTTAGCATTCTGTGCATTACTGCTAAAACTAGCTAAGACAAGGATAATCGTTAGGTTTTTTATAATTTTCATATACATATATTTTGAATGTTATTTTGTTAATTTTCTTTATTTATATAAACTACTTCGTAGGCTGTATTACCATCAAATGTGGATACTCTTTTATATAGTACATTATTGAAATCATAGAATATTTTACCGTCTATTATTACCTCCTCGGCATCTTCATGGATATCTGTGATCAAAGTTCCCACGGGAGGATAAGTAACCTCATATCTTACCTCTTCAGAAGAAGGAGTACTTGTTTTTGTATAATACACTCCAGAATGGTAAAAATATATTGACGGACCTACAGTTATACTCACATACCCTACTGGTAAAACAGTTATTCTAAATCCTGATGGGGGTAGTACTACTGTATATGCATCATTATATACTGTATAATAAATCCCTGCGTAATAAAAATATGGTAAGCCCAGATACATTACACGCATATGATGCCTTGGCAATGTCCTTACAACTCGATGATGTCTTGGATATCGGTAATGTGGATTTCGATAGATGGGTTGGGTTCTGTAACGTCCATCTCTATAGTGATCTGTTCCTACAGATCTTCTGTTATCATAATCACGATATACTTTGGTGTCTTTACTGGCTACTCCTCCTTTTCTTTGTGCCAGAACTGGTTGTATACCAAAAAATGAAACGAGTACTAAAATGATTGTGGCTACTTTGGGTATAGTTTTCATACTGATTTGTTTTACATTATACTATCCAAATCTTTTGGATTTCTTTGTACAAATGTATCTACAATCAATATGGTTAAAGGCTAATTACCCAGTGAAGCAAACAAATCGGGAGGTGAAGTTACCTGATCTTAAGGTGAAGGTTTTTTGTCTTAAAAAAACTATTGCTTATCAAAGCTAATTGTCCCTATTTTACCTCCTCGTAGAATAGTAATTGAAATTTTATCTCCTTTCTTATACTTTTTCAGTTTTTCTTTAATGAGTGTACCAGAATCATCATTCTCAAATTTTATTCCTGCAATTTCAAGGATAACATCTCCTCCTACCAGAATATCCATCCCATCTATCGTTGCTTGAATATCTCCTCCTCTAAGTCCAAGTTTACCAGCAGCTCCTTTGGTTGATGTATTAAGAATCAACAACCCTGATTCTTGGGGTACATTAAGAACTCTTGCGATATTTCCAGTAATTAACATTGCCTCCATTCCGGTCCATAGGTTTGCTTCTTCCATTAACAATCGTTTGGCGACATTAGAAGAAATAGCAAATCCAATACCATCAAATCCACCAGAGGTTGTATATATCCTACTTGCAACCCCTATTACCTCTCCCTTCATGTTAAACATTGGACCTCCAGAATTACCAGGGTTTATCGCGGCATCTGTTTGCAAAAATTCTGTTTTCACAAAATCATTGCTTAGATTTTCGGGAATAAATCTTCCGCTTAAAATTCCTCTGGACAACGATTGTTTAAATCCATGAGGAGCTCCTAATACAAATACATCCTCTCCAATCATAACTTCATCAGAGTTCCCTATTTTAACAACTTTTTTATTTTTCAGTTCAAAACCATTTATAATCTTTATCAAAGCTACATCTGCCTGCGGATTAGAAGATAGAACTTCTGCTTCATATCGATCTCCATCTACAAACTCTACAGATACCACTTCTGCTGATTGTACAACATGCGATGCTGTCCAGATTAATCCTTTATCCGAAATCAAAACGCCAGACCCTTGAGAAGATTGAGTAACCAGTTTTTTATGAGTGCCTTCACCATCAGACTCTACACTTACTACATCGATAACCACCACAGAAGAATTTATGGTTTCATATAATTCAGAAAGGTTTTGACTATGGATTGCTACAGCAAAAAACAGAGAAATAATAACTGTGATTTTTTTCATTTTATTGGTTAGTTGTTACAGAACAAAGGTAACTCTATTTCAAATAGTACCATGGATAAAAAAATCAATTAATCCTTGAATTCTTAAAATTGTTTCTTCAATGTTTTTGTATTTTCGCCGTACCATAAAACACGAGATTAATGAATTATAAGTGGCTAAGAACTGTCTCTAAATTTACTATTGGATGGATAATCTCTTCGCTTATCTGGGAAATCACAAGAGGATTCAGTTTTGAACCTCTTCTTACCAAAATAAATATTGATTTTCCATTCTTAACCATTCTTCCGATATTACTCTTTGTTTCATTATTTGCCGGAGTTACGTTTGGCAGTGTACAATACTTTAGTGATCATTCCATTAGAAGAATAATGTCTTTTAGAGCCACGCTCCTCAAAGGGCTTGTTATTCATGTTCTCATAATGGTAATTATCTATTTATTTATCTACATATTTCTAAGAATAACTGGTCTAAGTCCAGACTTACTATTTATCGATTTTTTGGACAACCCTATTATTATTGTCAATTTAATCTATTCGATACTTACGAATAGTATTATTGTAATTGTATTGCAAATCAATAAATTATTAGGTAGTGGTAATTTACTAAAGTTAATAACCGGAAAGTTTTATACCCCCCGTGAAGAATTTAGAGTTTTTATGTTTTTGGATCTAAAATCGTCTACGACTATTGCCGAAAAATTAGGACATATAAAATATAGCAGGTTCATACAAGATTGTTTTTTTGATTTATCTGTAGTAGAAAAACATAAAGCTGAAGTATATCAATATGTTGGGGACGAAGTTGTTTTAACATGGAAGATAAAAAAGAACACTCCTATAAACGATTGCCTGAAAGCCTTCTTTGCTTTTAAAAATCAATTAATTGCAAGGACTAATTATTATGACAAAACATATGGTGTTGTTCCTTATTTTAAAGCAGGAATGGATCTGGGGATGGTAACAGTTGTCGAAGTAGGTAGTTTAAAACGAGAGATAGCGTACCATGGTGATACGCTAAATATAGCTGCAAGAATTCAGGAACAATGTAAAGTCTTTGATGCATCATTCTTGATTTCGGGTACTACTTTTGAATATGTTAAAAAGGATAAGACCTTTACCTACCAAAATATGGGAGAAACCAAATTAAGGGGAAAAGAAAACACTACTTCTATATATAGTGTAGTAAAAAAGTAAGTTTAGAGATCTTTATTTACAAGTTAATAGATTCATACCGGAATTTGATATAGATCAAATAATTCTTGATTTTTTGTATCGATCTTTGTAAAAACATAAGATTATGAATCTTACAATATTAGGAGGTGGAATAGGTGGATTAACCACAGCCTTATGTTTAGAAAAACTAAACATACCTTTCAAATTATACGAACAAGCAAAAGAAATAAAAGCTATCGGCTCCGGGATTTGGTTATCGCCAAATGCATTACAAGTGATAAACTGGATCGATAACGATTTACTTAAGGAGATTGTTATGCAAGGAAATGCCCTCGATAGGATTACGGTAGCAGATCATAAACTAAATACTATATCCGATTCTGATCAAGGTTTTGTAAGAGAAAAATTTGGTTTTACTACGGTAGCAATACATCGTGGTATTTTACAAAAGATTTTGTTCAATTTTGCCAGTAAAAAAAATATTTATCTTGATAAGAAGTCAATCTCTTTTGAAAAAGAAGAAGCTAACTCTTATACTATTACATTCGAAGATGGTAGCCTTATTAAAACAAATTCAGTAATAGGTGCAGATGGTATACATTCCAAAATTAGAAAACACGTGTTTCCTGATAGTAAATTAAGATATACCGGGCAAACTTGTTGGAGAGGAGTATCATCATACGTTCTACCTCAAAACTTACATGCTACAGGTCTCACTCTTTGGGGGCAAAAGCTACAATTCGGTATTTCTAAAATTGCAGAGGATAAAGTGTATTGGTTTGCAGTTAAAAAAAGTAACCCTAATCTCAAGGATGATAAAAATAACCTAAAAATAAAATTAGAAAAAATGTTTTCTGGATTTGATCCAATGGTTAATGGGATCATTAATGATACCCCCTCTGATCAAATTATAAGAACCGATTTATATGATCTAGAATTATTGAATGCATGGAATACCGAGCATATTTGCTTAATAGGTGATGCAGCACACAGTATGACTCCAGATTTGGGACAAGGAGGTGCTCAAGCTATTGAGGATGCATTTTACTTAGCAAATATCTTACAGAAACAAAAAGATACTCAAAAAGCCTTTCAGATGTTTTTTGAAACAAGAAAAAAGAAAGTTCAAAAACTGGTTAAACAATCACGAATAACATCAAAAATAGCTATCACTAATCCCGTGGGCGAAAAAATTAGAAATTTTGTACTCCGAAATACACCTGAAAAATACATTCAAAATCAAATGATTGATCTGTATACCTTAAAATTTCCAAATTAAAAAAATCTCAAAAAGGACTTATCACATTTGGTCACCGTAATGAAGGTAGGTACCACCTTGTTAATTTCTTATATGTTTCCCCCTCTCTTCTTCTATCTAAAGGATAAGGCTTCATAGATTGAACAATCAATCCTCTTAAAAACAATTTAAATTTAATCTAAATAAACTTGTATACTACACTGCTAACATTTAGATTTGTATTAGTATTTATAACTAGTCTAAATAAAAGTGAAATGAAAATTAAAATTCAAGGTATAGCCTTAATTGCATGTGCTGTTCTAGGTATTACAGGATGTAGTGACGATGATGACAACACATTAGGTAATACTGTATCAAAATCTGAAGTTATCGAAAACTACGCAGATATTGTTTACCAATCCTATAAAGATTCTTACGATAAAGCTTTAGAAATGCAAACTGCCATTAACGCATTTGTAGACAGCCCAACAGAAAATAGTCTTCAGGCTGCCAAAGGTGCTTGGTTAGAAGCCAGAGAACCTTACGGACAAACAGAAGCATACCGTGAGTCTAGTGGACCAATTGATGAGGGTAAAACCGAAGGGCAACTTAATGCTTGGCCTTTAGATGAAAATTATATTGATTATGTTCGTGACAATGCCGGAGGTGTAACTTCTGAAGGTATAATCAATACTGTTGCTACAACAATTGATGAAACTACATTAATTGGTTTAAATGAAGGAACCGGAGGTAATGGTGTAATTGACAAGAATATAAGTACGGGTTACCATGCGATCGAATTTTTACTTTGGGGGCAAGATTCTGCCGACCCATCAAATGGGTTGCCAGGGCAAAGACCTTATACTGATTATGTAACAGATGGTACAGGAACCAATCAAAATCAAGACCGAAGAGGAACTTACCTAAAGGTAGTAACAAGTATTTTGGTTAAAGATCTTAAATCTCTTGTTGACACATGGATAGAAGGTGGTACATACAGAACCTCTTTCTTGAAACTACAAGAAGATGAAGCTATAAAAAATATGCTCTCAGGAATCTTCTTTATGACAGGAGAAGAACTATCTACAGAAAGAATGGCTGTTGCTGTAGAGCAAAACCAGGAAGATGAACATTCTTGTTTTTCTGATAACACCCATAGAGATATTTATACAAATGCCAAAGGTGTAAACAATGTTATATTCGGAGAATATGGTAGTATTAAAGGAGCATCGATCTATGATTTGGTAAAGCAAGCTGATGCTGCTCAGGCAGAAAAACTAAAAAGTGCTTCTGATGAGGCAACTGCAAAGATCAATGCAATTCTTAATCAAATTAGTACCAAAAAATTTGATCAACTTATAGCAGATGAAACATTAACTTCTAATGGTGTTATTATGCAAGCTGTTGGTGCTCTAAAAGATCAAGCAGAAGAAATAAGTGCTTCGGCATCTAAAATAAACATTACATTATAAGAGTCATTCGATAATTTGATGCTATTGTTTTGAAAAGTGGAGAAATTCCTCATGCGTATGCATGGGGGTTTTCTCGTTAAAAAAAGCCACATTGTTTTTATGAAAAATAAATTACTGTATTGTTTTATCTTAAGTTTTTCCTTACTGTCTGTAATTGGATGTAGTGATGATGATAAATATACCGATCCCAATACTGGAAATAGAGCTGTTTATGTAGAAGGAGAAGAACTCTTAGCAGGTACACTTACCGTTAACTCTCAAACTCCAAATGCCTTCGGAAGAGCCTTTCCTGGTCTATCCGATGAAGAACAAATATTTTTTGGTATCGGAAATTCCCTGTTTAATCAAGCATGGGTGTCCTCCCCTGCCTCTACAACAGCAAGAGATGGTTTAGGACCTACTTTTAACAGTAGGGCTTGTACCAGTTGTCATAGTAAAGATGGTCGTGGGCTTCCTATTACTGATAATTTTCTCGGATCTAATGGTTTTTTGATGAGAGTAAGTATTCCTGGAACAGGTCCAAACGGAGGACCGAACCCCGTTGTTAACTACGGGACTCAAATACAGGATAAGGCTAATAGTGGTATTTTGCATGAAGCAAAAATACGGGCTACTTACGAAATCATTGAAGGAACATATCCAGATGGGGAGAGCTATACCCTTCAAAAACCAATATATGAAATCTATGATGAGCAGTATGGATCATTACAAGGAGTACTTACCTCCCCCAGAGTAGGTACCCAAACCATTGGAATGGGGCTAATCGATGCATTACCCGACTCAGCAATATTGGTCAATGCAGATGAAAACGATGCAGATAATGATGGTATTTCAGGAAAACCAAATTATGTCTGGGATGTAAAAGAAAAACAATTAAAATTGGGGAAATACGGCTGGAAAGCCAATCAACCTACTCTGGAACAACAGGTTTTTAGTGCATTTCATGGTGATATGGGTCTTACGACTTCCTTTTTGCCCAACAATAATTGCGAAAGTGCTCAATTAGACTGTATCGGAGCACCAAATGGCGGAGAACCAGAGGTGACAGACCAACAATTAGACAGAGTTGTTTTTTATCAAAGAACTCTAGCTGTTCCGATACGCAGGGATTATAAAGAAGAAGCTGTTTTAAAAGGAAAAGTCCTTTTTAACGACCTTCAATGCATATCATGTCATCAAACCAATTTTACAGCAGGAAAATCTCCTTCTACCTCATTAACCGAAGGTGTCGTTTTTAGTCCATATTCTGACTTTTTACTGCACGATATGGGAGAGGCTCTTGCCGATAACAGATCCGATTTTAGTGCTAACGGAAGAGAATGGAGAACACAACCTCTATGGGGAATTGGTTTGATAGAAACTGTAAATAATCACACTTTCTTTTTACATGATGGTCGTGCCAGAAATATAGAAGAAGCCATATTATGGCACGGTGGAGAAGCTGAAAACAGCTTAAATAAATTTAAAAACTTATCCAAAGCACAACGACAAGAACTTATTGCGTTTATAAACTCTTTATAAAAATGAAAATACACCTAAGATTCCTAAGTACCAGCATTCTAATTCTATCAGGGCTTTTTATCAACTCTTGCAAAAGTGATGATAATAATAGTGATAATCCCGACAGTATATTTAATACTCCTGAGATGCTCTCAGATATTACAACCGATGTTATATTACCTTCAATATCCGATTTTAAAGATAAAGCAATAGCACTAGAAGAAAGCATACTTAGTTTTACCTCTGATCAAACAGAAGAAAAATTAATAGCTGCACAAAATCAATGGAAAGAAACCGCAAAATCATATGCCAATATATATGTCTTTAATATCGGAAGGCCAAAAGAGCTGTTTATGCACGAATTACTGTTTAACTGGCCCACTTTTACTGAGGATATAGACAAAACTATTTCTCAAAATTTAGAAATAAATATAGAAACCATAAGTACCAGAGCCAAAGGACATACAGGAATAGAATATTTATTATTTGAAAAAACAGACGCTCCGGCAGCAGATATTCTGGTATTATTTTCTTCTACCCCTAAAAGAACTGAGTACTTAAACGTAATTGCCACCAATCTAAAAGAAAAAGCTATAGTACTCTCTGACATATGGAATGAAAATGGAGAAAATTATTCCAACACTTTTATAACCAATACAGAAACGGGATTACAAGGTTCACTAAATATGATTTTTAATGGTATGTTTAATGTAGCCGAAACTATCAAAAAGGCAAAATTAGGTAAACCAGCGGGTCTTGAGAATACAGCAAGTACCAATCCCAATATTCTTGAGGCTTTTAGAAGTAAGATATCTCTTAGCCTTATCGAAAATAATATAAGAACTATCGAAAAAGTGTATTTTAATTCGGCAAATTCAGGTATTTCTGATAATGTAGAATTCATCACTAAAAACTCAACTATTAATGACCGAATTAAAGCTCAATTTGATCTTATTTATGAAGCTCTAAACAAAATCACAATCCCTTTGCATCTTGCGATAGATCAACAAAAAGAACCTGTAGAAGAAGCATATAACGCTATTAAAACACTTGTAGTTCTATTGAATAATGAAGTAGGCAGTACATTATCTATCATCATCACTCCTACCGATAATGATGGAGATTAATTTTATAATGTGAATTGTATTTCAAAAAAAAAAGAGGCAGGCCTCGTTCCAAATAAAGAACAACGCCTGCCAACTCAACTCACTAACTAAAAGAATCTATACTATAGTTTACTGCATCATTTTCTGAGACAGTTCTTGTAACTGTGCAGATTTTGCCTGCATGTAATCACTTAGTTTTTTAACATCATCTCCAGAAAGATTCCCCATTACTTCCTGAGATTTTGTTGCCAATTCTTGTCCTTTCTTTCCAAGCTCAGCAAAAGCAGTCATATCTTTACTTTCTGCTGCTTTTTTATAGTCTTCGATATATGCTTCATAAGCATTCACATATTCTTGAACTTTTTCATCGCCAAAACTAGGAACTCCGCTAGCTGACTCTTTTGAAGTATCACCTTCTTCTTTTTCAGCTTTTTCAGCCTTCTCTGTTGATTCTGTATTTTCTGTCGTTTCAGAAGAGTCTTGTGTATCTGATTTTGCTTCGTTCTTACATGATACTGCTAATACTGCTAATACTAATGAAAGACTTAAAATTACTTTTTTCATGATTTATTTTTTGGTGTTAATTATTAAGATATTTTTTATCGTTATTGATACCACAAATTTGCGGTATCTGGTAAGGGTGCCAAACACCTTTTTCAGTGAAAAGAGAATACCCCGTAAACAGGGGGGTACTTTATCGATCCATTTTTTTGTAATCCTAAGAAAAGAGAGTATAACTTTTATATTAGCAGTATAAATTATAATTTTATAGTCTCTAGTTATCACTACATCTCATAATCCAAGCTTACATGACCCTACAAGATATTATCAATTGGTTCAGTACTAACCCAAAACTTATACTTATCTATTTTACCGTTGTTATTGTTTTATCATTATTAGGACTAGTACTGGTAAATCAAAGAAACTTTAGACCTCCTTTAAATTATATGTATGGCGCTTTGGTTTATGCCGCAACTATTCCCGGTTTGTTAGCTCTGATTATCATTCTATATAGCTTTTTCTTTTTAAAAATGAATCTGCTAGAGATGGATGTATTGACCTATTATGTTCCTGTGGCATGTATGTTTTTGTCGTTATTTATTATTCACAAAACAGTACCTATGTCCAGGATTCCTGGTTTTGACAAGCTCTCAGGGGTATTTGTAATTGTAGGGATCACTTTCGTTATAACCTATATATTGCAACGAATGTTTTTTGGTGTTTTCTTTGTTGGTAGAATTCAATATCTACTACTCTTTTTTGTAGCTATACTCATCATTCTAAGAATTGCCTGGAAAAAAATAGTAAAATAAACCTAATCCCTTTGAGCAATGAACTAATAATAAAACCCAAAATAAGATAGCTCATTAATTAAACTAATTAGACATATACTGCCCATGCATTACTTTATAAATATAAAATTCAAAAAAAATCAATGTCCAAAATAGGATATTATTGTAATTTTAATCTCCATACTAAAAAAACAGTATATTAACCGTTTATTATACGTTTACAAATGATTATAAACGTTTGTAAACGGAAGGTGTTTATATATTGTTGTTGCCACACATTTAAAAAAATCACGAATGGAAAAATGGACATCTTTAAATATGGAACTAAGAAGTTTTGTGATTTCTCGTGTTTTAAGGCTCGAACAGACTTCTAGTAGTTTGATGAAAACGATTTTACGATTGTTTAAAGACGATTTAAAAACCTTAGGGAATAAATCAAGTGCGCTCTCATTTAAATCCAAGATTGACTTGTTGTATGATTTAGAAGAAATAGATAAGACTTACTACAATCACCTTCTAAAACTAATGGAAATTAGGAATCAATTTGCACATAATCATAATGCAGTAACATTTGAATCTCTGGATGAAATCAATCCCGATATCAATAAATATTTAACTAAACATCAAGAAGATGGTTTAGATGAAAACCTACCTCGCGAAGAAAAATTAAAAATTACTTTTAATAAACTTTTCGAAATAGTTTGTGGTCGTTTATTGACAATTGAAATGGAATATCTTGATGGCGTGCAAGAAGAATATAAATCACATATAAATAATAAAGCTCTAGAAAATTTAGATGAAATTTGGAAAAGTGCATACCAAATGAATTTAGAAAAAACAGCAGAAAAAGGTCTTGCAATTATACCTACCTCATTTCAAGATGATTTAGAATTTTTCAAGCTTGCATTTAATGTTAAACTTTCTGAGTTTACTTTGAGTGAGTTGGAAAAAATAAAAAATAACAAAAAAGAGGTTTTTAGAAAAAAATTACCTGTAGAAGAAAAACTTCGAAGATTAAAAGAAGAAGAGGAATAGTATGATTTACAAACCTGACATTCGAATAAATAACCCGATTTATCTTTTAAAACAGGTTGAGGAATTATTAAAAATCGCAACTACTCATAAGAATTCATCATCATTAATTTATGCATCGCTGGAATGTAGAATAGCACTTGAATTAATGGATTTGAATTTTCTATTACATTCAGTTACAGCAAGCGAAAGAGAACAAATTATTATAGATTCAAAACCGTTTAAAGGAATTGACAGAGTTAATAGGAAAGTTGGAGTTTTAAAACAAAAATATCAATATTTCCTTCAATGTGTTTGCGAATTATTGGATGTTGGAATAGAGTATTATGATTATAAAAAATCAAAAGATTTACAGTACAAAGTCAGCACCTATATTCATTCTTATCATATGACCAACGAAGAATTGGAATATGAATCAGAAGATATGAAGATTTGTTATAATTTAATTTTGGAAGTGGACGAATTTATCAAATCATCGTTACCAGAAAAAGATGGAACATATACAATGATTGGAATGGAAATAGCATCAATGCCAGAAGAAGACAGACAAGTTCTGAACGATTGGAAAACGTCTAATACAATGACTTATGAAGAAATGAAAGAAATTCTATCCGAGAATATAAGGTTGCGAAGAGAAAAAACTGAATAAAAACGTGTGGCAACAACGCGTATAATTCATTGCTAGTATTCGCCTACTTACGAAAATCCTCGCGGATTTTCTATTCGGTTTGTATTTGCTAAATTAGTTGCTGAAACACGCAACGAAATCATACACAAACACGTTGGCAATAATTTGGTTGGTATGTTGAAAAAAGATTTAATAAAAAAGTTCCATCCCTCAGAGATTAGTTTTTTTCTAAATCCCAAAAGTATTTCACTTCAGTTATTTATTACACAAACTATTACCTATCTAATATCCGAAAAAGTCTTAAAAATTGAAGTAAATGAAGGGTTTGAAAATCAATTCTCAACAAAAAAACTGATTATTTCTATTGGTGATTTTTTTGATGATTATAGGTTTATAGATCTTGAAATACCTTTTTTGGTAATGTTTAAAGTAAATAAAGACTTAAAAATTGAATTGTTTGATTTCATTAATGATTACCTGAATAAAAAAGAAGAAAAATGGAAATTGGACCTTCTAAATTCAAAGAATCTCCATAATTATTTTATTAATCAATTGGAATTGAATAAAGTTGGAAAAGAGTTACAATTTCAATTAGAAAATTATATCAATACACTTAATGTCAAGACAGAAACTGAATATCTACATCTTGTAAATTTAAATCATTCAAATGCCTCCTCTGATTATCATAAAGACGAACCATCAATGAAAAAGAGTGTTTATATTAAAGATTCCTCTTTTATCCAATCAGAATTGGTCACCTTAATTTATGAAATGTCCATTAAGGCCATTTCTGATAGAAAGAAATACAATACTGGTTTGAAATGGAAAAATTACAATACTGGTGGTGTTGGCGGATAATTAAAAAAAATGTTAACATTATACATAAAATCAGAGCAAAATTTAATGCTTTATCAAAAGGTCATTTCCTTTTTGCAATAGCACTAGATTTTTATAAGTTTAACAAAGAAATATAAATACGCATGTGTATCAATTAGTGTAGAGTTTAGGTGTATTTGCCTTGCTCAGATTCATATATTTAGCGTTAGTGGCAATAAAACGAAGATGAAAACAACGGATAAAATTACAATCATTGGAGGAGGAATAGGAGGCTTAACAATGGCTTTAACCTTACAAAGGAACAATCAAAAGTTCAAACTCTTTGAAAAATCTGAAGAGTTTAAAGAAGTAGGAGCTGGAATTGGAATTGCTTCTAATGCCCTAAAAATATTTGACAAGCTGAATGTAGGAAAGAAATTAAGGGAAGAAGGACATTTGCTCAAAAAAACCATACTGGCTACCGAAAAGCTAAAGCCTCTAAAAACAGTTCCTTTTCCTGAAGAAGTCTATTGTATTCACAGAGCTTCTATCATTGATACACTCTCAAATGAACTGGACAAAGACTCATATGAGCTAAACAAGGAAGTTGAAAGTGTTGAAAATAAAGAAAATATAAAGATCAAATTTAAGGACAATACATTTTCAGAATTTGACACCTTGATTGCCGCTGATGGAATTAATTCTACTATCAGGAAAACGGTTTTCCCCGAAATTGAAATAAGACCTGCTAATCAGGTTATTTGGAGGGGGATTACAAAATTTGATATCAATGATGATTTAAAACATACATACTACGAACTCTTTGAAGGTGGCTTGCGGTTTTTGTTTCTGCCATTGAATGAGACCGAAATGTTTTGGTTGGCTGTTCAGAAAAAAAAGAACTTCAGTAAAAATTCAACAACTTCTATAAAAAATTATTTATTAGACACATACCGTGATTTTCACCCTATAGTATTGGATTTGCTGAATGGAACAGCAGAAAGTAACATCCTGCAAAATGAATTGGCTGACATTGAACCCAATTATAAAGATTGGTTTAAAAACAATGTTGTTTTTATTGGTGATTCTATTCATGCTACAACACCAAACTTAGGGCAAGGAGCCTGTCAGGCAATTGAAGATGCCTATACTTTAGGACTTTGTTTAAAAAACAATGAGAGTAATACTTTTTCCGAATACCAAAATATCCGATCAAAAAAAGTTAAATACATAGTGAAGCAATCATGGAAAATCGGAAAAATGTCATTGATTAAAAATGGCTTGCAAAAAATGTTGCTCCATTTATTGATAAGATATTTTCCAAAAAGACAATATCAAAGAAGATTTAACAAGGTGATTGATATTAAATATTTAAATGAGTTAGAAAATACAACCGTTAACATTGTATAAGCATAATGAGGACTAGAATATAAGACGAAAACGAATAGAATATTAACAAACATATCGGCAAACTGAAAGTGAAAAGCTTCTAATCCTACACTACCCTCATACTTGACTATTAGCAGCAATTAAAACTATTTGAATCACAACAGAACACATTTAAAAAAGGATTATTTGAGATTAACACTCACGAATTTAATAATACAAGAAACTTTTATTTAAAGAATAATGTTAAACTACAACAATTCAATGACAATTTTGAAATTACATTAGGACATTATAAATACAAAGGGAAATTCACCGAATACAAGAAATAATAAAATATAGTTAACATTATGTAACATGTTTTAAAACGTATTTTATATTTAGCGTAGCCTTTAATTAAAACCAACAGGCAAAAAATAACGAAGAATTTCTATATTTGTAATCTGTTATACTAATTCGACATATTATCTGAGTCTTTCTAAAAAGACAATCTCGAAAAAAAGAGAATGAACGCATAGAAATCTTCTGATTTTTTTAATGCACAGATAGTTACATCCAATTTATTTTACCAAGCCTTAAACAAAATAGTTGATTATCTAATCGATTGTATTATCACTTTACAATGTATTCAATTCAATACTTTAAAATGTGATAATAGCACAAAGAATTAAAAATGAAAAAGAAACAGTTAATTAGTAGAAACATAGAAGTATTTTACAATAAAGTATCCGAAGAAACCAGGCTCAACAAAGGAATGGGAGTATTTGAATTTGAAAGAATCAAATTACTCATAGAAAAATATATCCCTGCTTCATCATCAAAAATAATTGATATTGGTGGCGGTACAGGAAAATACTCAGAATGGCTTGCAAAAAAAGGACATCAAGTACATTTGGTAGAGCCAATTCCCAAACATATCAAATTAGCCCAAAATAGAGCGAATAGGCTAAAAAACAAATTTTCTATTCAACTGGGCGAATCTAGAAAACTGAACTTTAAAAACAATTTTGCCGACTTAATAATACTTCATGGACCACTTTACCATCTTCAAAAAAAAGAGGATAGAGATTTAACAATTTGTGAGGCCAAAAGAGTCTTAAAAAATGATGGGATTATATTAGCTTTTGCCATTAATTATACGGCATCAACTTTGGTCGGTCTTTTAAATGGGCTAATTCATAAAAAATCATTTTTTGAAATGTGTAAAGAGGAATTGACGTCGGGAATCCACAACCCACCAGATACTTTTCCTTGGCTCTTAGCAGAAGCATATTATCATAAACCCGAACAACTAAAAGACGAATTTATAAATCAAGAATTAACCCACATTAACACTTACGCCGTTGAAGGAATAGCTTGGTTAGACAAAGATTATTTTACCAATATGCTAAACATCAAAAGAAAAAAAGCATTGACAGAACTTATAAAAATAACAGAAAACGACAGCTATCTTTTACCTTTTAGCCCACATATGATGATAGCTGTAAAAAAAGAAAATACCTATGGAAAATAAAGACAGATATTTAAACGCTTTAATTGAGAATAACGGAAAACTAAATGAAATAGATCTTGGTCAAAGAATTGGTCTCAATGATAATGAAACTAGAGAGATAATTACTCAACTTCTATCCGAATATAAAATTGAATATTCGGAGTATAAGAATTGTGATTATAACATTATGAAAAAAGGAAAAAATAACAACAAGTAATAATGTAAAAAAATAGGCAGACATAGGCTTACCAAAGGTCTTTGTTTATTTACAAAGTCATCAAAGATAAAACTTGGCATTTCAACAGTAAAAATAAAAGCAAAAGACTATATTTGGCTTAATACCAAATATAAACGAAGTGCTTACCACCTACCCTATGTTTTTTGTACCCAACATTAGTTTGTCTAAATACCAAGACGATAGATTAAATTTTTAATGAAAACAATAATTAGCTCTTCTAAAAAATTCATTAATTTTTCACATTTTTGGGTTAGAAATAGTCTTATCATTGTTATAATTTCCATTTTATCAAACCACCTTTTTGAGCCAGAGAATTTTCCTTTTAATAAAAACTACAAATTTCCTTTATTCCCTATTGTTGTATCAATAATTTCAGGAATTACAATAATTCTTATCGCCCGTTTTAATTTTAAATATTTTAAAAATAAATACTTCACTAAAAAAGTTAACACGCAAATACTATTGCGTTTCCTATTTTCAACTTTAGGTTATATTACAATACTATATCTCTTTTTATATTATACTTTAAATGGTTTGATTAATGGAATTGAATCATACAGTATTTATCATCTGCTAACTGGGCTTTCAGTCTCCCTACTAATATGTACTCTAGGAATTGCTCTTTTATTTTCAATTGATATTTATAAACTTCACAAACTTATCTCCATAAAAGGTACACTTAAAGTTCAACAAGGAGGTAAAATAAGTTTAGTTGAGTATCCTGAAATTGCCTTTATATATAGTGAAAACAAAATAGTTTATATTGTAAAAACAGATGGAACTACAATTAGTACAGATTTCACACTCAATGAAGTTGAAAATAAAGTCAGTGAACAAAGTTTTTTTAGAGCAAATAGGCAAATTATTCTTCATATCCGTTCTATTGAACAAGTACAGTCAATAGAAAATGGAAAATTATCCGTGCTGCTTAAACCTAGTCTTGCCAGCGAGCAAGCTTTTCAAATAAACATCAGTAGATATAAAAAACAAGAATTTATGAACTGGTTTAAGGGTAAGCTATAAAATACAATGGTTATTCAGCTATTATTTTAATACCATTCAGTTCAAATACCTGGTTTATCCCCTTTTTTCTTGATTTATCGTTATTAATTCGCTTAAAATTTAAAACGATAAAAAATGAATAAAGCCTTTTTAACTACAAAATTGACACCAGTAATCGCTATAATTCTTTGCTGTGTTTTATACCTGTCAGGATATTTTCAAATGATTATAGCGGCTTTATTATTATTAATAGCAAGTGCAATAGAATACAAAAAAGATCTTTTTGGCTCCTTAGGTTTTCAACGTAAAGGAATAAACATAAAGAATCTATTAATCGTAGCACCTCTATTGGGTATAGCTATATTCTTGTTTTATGGTTATATACTAACGCCAAGTGTTACCTATCTTACAGGGCAACCTATAGATTTTTCTGTATTTGAACCCTATCAGGGAAACTTGCCCGCTACACTAAGCTTATTTGCTCGTATTTGGGTTTCAGCTGCATTTGGTGAAGAAATTGTATTTAGAGGGTACCTAATGAGACAATTTACCAAGTTTTTTGGATCAAGTAAAATTAGCCTTGCTATTAACATTTTACTATTTGGATTTATTTTTGGTTTATCACACGCATATCAAGGAGTAAGTGGACAGATTTTATCAGGTATTACAGGAATGCTTTTGGCTGTTATTTTTCATATCCGAAAGAGCGATTTGTGGTTCAATATCGCTGTTCACGGATTTATTGACACTGTTGCATTAGTATATATATATTATGGTTGGCTTTAATAATAAAAAAGTAGTAAAGCATATGGTATAACAATGTATCATATATGATCAAAGCAAATATGTAATGGATCGAATGGTTCTTGTATATTTGTTAGGACTCAATACCTGTAGAAAGGAAAAATTAATAAACAATATGTAAACAAACCCAAAAGAAAGGTAATGTTTTACTCTGATAGAACGCATGCAATAAACCAACATTATAATAAGGAGTGAGAAACAGTTATAATATATCAATTCTTACAGGAATTTTAATTTTTGCCACATTTGGTTGCTCAATTAAATGGACAGAAGCCATACGTGGTGGGTATGTTGTTAATAATGAAATTAAAGAAAGTGTTGATATAGAAATTCACAACAGGCTGATAATCGTTCCAGTTATTATAAATAAGAAAAAATATCGTTTCTTATTCGATACAGGTGCACCTTTCAGTATATCCAATAAGCTTCAGAAAGAAAATAATTTCAAAATAATCAGCAAGGGAAATATTGTAGATAGTGATCAGAACAGAAAGAAGGTTAATTGGGCACAAGTTGATTCTATTCGTATTGGTAAAGTTTTGTTTATGGATCAAACTGCTTTTGTTGGGGACTTTGAGGCAAACCCGTTAATTAAATGTTTGAAAATTGATGGCATTATTGGCTCCAATTTAATAAGGCATGGTAATTGGGTAATTGATCAAAAACAAAAGACTATAAGCGTATTCAGATCTTTAGAAAGAAAGGATTATGAAAAATATGTTACCATCCCATTCAAGACTGATCATCAATATAATATTTTTGTAGATATAAATCTTGGTCAATCAAAAGTGAAGAATATTTTGGTTGATTATGGTTCAAATGGTTCTATCGCTATGAGCAATGAAATATTTGCAATACTAAAAAGTAAAGGTATTTTTAAAGCTCCATTATTAGAAAAAGGTATCAAACAAAGTGGAATCATCGGAAACCCAGTTACTGTTAAAAGAGAGATCATTTATTCAGATTCTGCCAGAATAAAAGATTTAGAGCTTAAAAATGTGTTAATCAAAACCGGAAAAACCGTTTCAATTGGAAATCAATTTTTGTCAAGATTTAAGGTTATTATTGATTGGAAAAACAAAAATCTCTACTTTTCTAAACCCGAAAAAGTAGCAGACAGAATTGGCTTAGCTGGCTTTAGTTTAGGTACCTCCTACAAAAAGGGAGTTTATGTTCAGTCTGTAATCGAAGAATCTGATGCCTTTAAAAATGGAATAAGACCAAATATGAAAGTAGTTAAAATTGATCGTCTAGATTTTCAAAATGGAAATGATTATTGTGATTATGTAAGATATAATCTAAGAAATGAAATTTTTATACAATCAATTGATTCACAAGAAAAAAGGCTAGACTATTATTTTAAAAAAACTTTTTTAAAATAATAAAAAATGCCGATATTTTGTATAAGTAATGACAAGAGAAATGTTAAACACCAAGGTTTGTAGTCCTTTTGAGAGGAAAATACCATGCAATGTGTCACTACTCATACTATTTACGGTTAGCCACAATCAAAAAAACAATGCGAATAGTATTAATCATAATAATTGGACTACATGGAATTATACATTCATTCGGATTTCTGCAAGCATTTGATTTAACCGAATTTAATGCAATTTCGCAGCCAATTTCAAAAACTTACGGATTATTTTGGTTCTTGGCATTTCTACTTTTTGCCATTACAATCATTTTAATTCTTTTTCAATACAATTATTGGTGGTTCAGTGTTTTTTTGGCTATCGCTATTTCACAGGCTTTGATTTTCCATTATTGGTCGGATACAAAATTTGGTACAATAGCCAATGCAATTATTTTGTTGGCAACAATTCTAAGATTTTCGAATTTCAACTTTGAGAAAAAAATCAAAGAAGAAAGAAAAACTATATTTGAAAGTTCACAACTTAAAAGTCAAGAAACAATAAGTGAAAAATCTCTAAACGATTTACCACTTATTGTTCAAAAATGGTTGAATGCGAGCAGAGTGATTGGTAACCAATATATTTATAATGTATATCTAACACAAGAATTACAGCTAAAATTAAATCCAGAACAAGAAAATTGGAGCAGCGGAAAAGCTGAGCAATATTTTACGATTCAACCACCGGCGTTCAATTGGAATATTATTACTAAAATGAACTCAATAGTAAGCGTAGTAGGTAGAGACAAATTTAATGATGGAAAAGGCGAAATGATGATAAAGCTTCT
The DNA here is from genome assembly GCF_002895435.1 of Aquimarina sediminis. Classification (GTDB taxonomy): domain Bacteria; phylum Bacteroidota; class Bacteroidia; order Flavobacteriales; family Flavobacteriaceae; genus Aquimarina; species Aquimarina sediminis. The sequence goes on along the minus strand of NZ_POYJ01000014.1, from coordinate 41,976 downwards.
TTCACTTATTCCGGTTGCAAACGCAAAAAGTAACAAAAAGATAAATCAGGCAACATTACAACGCTATTTGGCTGAAATTGTTTGGTTTCCTTCAGCATCTTTGAGTCAATATATAAAATGGGAGACTATAGACGACTATTCTGCCATGGCAACAATGGAGTATAATGGTACAAGAGGTTCAGGTAAATTCTACTTTGACGAAAACGGGAATTTCAAAAAATTTGTTGCAATGCGCTATCAAGATTCTAATAAATCTGAACCTACAAAATGGACTGTTATTGCAACAAGAATTGAAGAGCTAAATGGAATCAAAATACCAACTGAGTGTGAAGCAAGTTGGGAATTGGAGAGAGGAAAATGGACTTGGTTAAAACTAAAAATAACGGACATTCGATACAATATAAAAGAAATGCCCTTAACTAACAATATATAGGCACATCACAATATTTTTCTACAGATATGAATTCTATTAAATTTTACTATTTTAGTGCTCCCGCAGAAAAAATCACCTATTTTTCTGCCACGAATTTATACGCTGTACCCTTGTAAAACATTAAAAACAAACAACCCATCGTCATTGTTAAAACTAGCACTTCTAAATATTGCAATTTTTCAAGGAATTATAATTGGTTTAGTTCTTTTATACTCACCATTTTTTAAGAATAAGACCAATCAGTATCTTTCTTTTGCAATTTTTTCGCTTTCTTGGTCCTTACTCAATCTTGTATTAGATATCACACAAACGTTTGAAAGTTACCCTTTTCTCATAATCATTGATATCATAGACTCTGGCTTACTTTTTCCTGTACTAATCATGCTCTTTGTCATTCATCAGGTCAATCATCCACAAAAACACTCTAAGCATTTAATTTGGTTATTTACGCCTTTTCTATTTTCTATTGTATCTAGCATTTTAAACGAGATTAGTACAGAAATAAAGGAAACTGGAAGTGCAAATTTTATAAACGCTATTAGTGATATTTTAGAGGTTATTCTTTTTCTACTTAACCTTTTCTTCATTCCTTTCGTTTTAATAAAAACATACAAGTACATCCAATATTCAAAACGAAATCAAGAAAAAAAGTGGTTAACTTTTTTATGGATTTTTGAGGTTGCATTTTTAGGATCGTGGCTGTTAGCCTTGCTTTTAAGTCCGTTTATCGAGCATGAAATCTCTAATGCAATGCATATCATAGCATTGTTTACCACCCTTCTGGTACACTGGATTGCCTATTCTGGAGTGTACAAGCTAAAACTAGCAAACGATCAAGAAAAGATAAGAGCAATACTATTCTATCATAAACCGCAAGTCAAACTATCTTCTGTTATTGATTCATCTACTTTATCTAAGAGTACAAAAATTACAAAAGAGCCAAAACCAACATCAAAAGAGAACATGTATTACCAAAAATTGGAAAAACTCTGTTCTGACCAAAAAATTTATAGAGATCCCACTCTAGACCGAAATACTGTAGCTGAAATGTTGGGCATTAGTCCAAGTTATTTTTCTCAAATAGTCAATTCTATTACTGACGAAAATTTTGCTACCTACATTAATCGATATCGAGTAATGGAAGCAAAGGAACTGATTTTAGATAAAAAATTCGATAACTACAGTCTACTGGCTATTGGGTTGGAGTGTGGATTCTCGTCAAAAACTACCTTTTACAATTCGTTTAAAAAATTGACAGGTATGACACCGAACAACTACCGAAAAGATAATCGATAAGTTCCAATTTATACAAACTAGAGAATTTGAAACCTCGTTATTTCCTCATTTCTATAGGTTTGCTGTAACATAAACAGTAATTTAATCTTAGAAAAATGAATTTTGGAAAACAATCAAATTATCAGAAAAAAAATAAAAAACTACGATTGATTAAAGTATTTTTTTTATCACTCATCACTAGTTTTCTCACCTTTAGTTGCAGTGATGACGACGCTACTTTACCTAATGATTTGTCAAATGACATTAATAACCCTAAATATGTAAACATATTAAAAAAAAGACTTTCTGACTTCCCAAACAATACGCAGGTAGCTATTGCATTAGTACGGGACGGAGATGCAGAATTTCTTGGGGTAATTAATGAAAATAATGCATTGCGCACTACCAATAATGCAGATATGGTTTTTGAAATTGGTTCTATCACCAAAGTATTCACAAGTATTTGCCTTTCAGATTTAGTAGCTAATAATGAAGTTCTTTTAAAAGAAACACTTCAAGATCAATTTGATTTTACATTACAAGCTGGCGGTGACATTACTTTTGAGCAACTTGCAAATCATACTTCGGGGCTACCGCGTTTACCAACCAATGTTAACGAAGTAGAAGGATTTGACCCAAATGATCCCTATGCCCATTATTCACTGGATAACTTAAAAAGTTATCTACAAAATCATGTAGTTTTAAATTCGGTAAGCGGGACAACTTATGAATATTCTAATATAGGAACAGGTATTTTGGGATACACAATAGCTCAAAAAAGAAATACCACATATGAAGAAATGGTGCAAAACATTATCTTAAATCCTTTACATATGAACAGCACAACATCATTATTAGAAAATGTAGATCCATCTAAATTGGTAAAACCAAGAGATCAAAATGGAAATATTATTCAATATTGGAATTTTGCTGAAACCATGACGGGTGCAGGTTCTTTAAAATCTTCAGTAAGTGATATGGTTAAGTTTATTCGTAAAAACTTTGAAGATGATCCTCTATATAATTTGCCTCAAGAAAAAACTTTTGATAGAGGCGATGATTCATACATGGGCTTAGGCTGGGGAATTATCGAAGATGAAGATAGTATATTTAGAGTACTTCTTCACGATGGTGGCACAGGAGGTTTTTCATCAATGCTAATGCTAGACAAGAATAAAAAAACAGGTGTAATAATATTGAGTAATGTAAAGGATTATGAATCTAAAGTCGGTGCAATGTGCAATGATTTTTTTCTAGAGATTAATAAATAAACTTGGTTGATAATATTGCTATCAAATACAAAATGTTTTACAACAGAAATCTCGCAACAACTTAGTATTAATGGATGAATCGTTGTATTTTGGTTTGATGTAATGTCTGTGTATAGCAAGAATAGCAACCGTACGTAGAAAAATGAAAAGGCAGGGTAACATTTTGCCCTGCTACTACACATATATTAAAGATTACATATACTATAAAAATGGGACATCATATTGAAGCTTTAATAACACGTCAAAAACCAGATAAAGAAAAGTTACTGTATCTAGATATTCCACTATTTACAGAAGGAGAATTCAATATTATCCCACTAGACATCTGCCATACAATATACTGGGGCAAAAAATGGAATGTTTATGATGAATATGGAGAACATTTTGGTGGAGTTAATCTAATTTGTATACAGACAATAGAAAGAATTGCAAAGGAATTAGGTATAAGTGATTTTACTATAATAGGAACAGATTATCACGGAGGAATAGGAAACCAGGCTGCTATAGTTTACAAGAAATCAAAGCAAGCTAAAATTATAGGTACTCAACTTGATAATAAGTTTGGATTGAAAGGTGTTGATATAAATTCAGCTTTACGTGCAATAGGCGTTACTAAACAAAAAGGCATTGACGAGTTTGATACGATAAATTTGAGTAATTATCGAAATTTTGATAGCCTTTATGAAAAATACGAAAAATATTGCGATGATTAACTACAGCCAACATGCTGTATGCAAGTAGAAAACTAAACGACCAACCTTGTGTATAAAATCAAAGCAATTAAAGCTCCCTAATTCAACCCCTATTTCAAATCCTTACCAATTCCTTTTGGTGAATTGCTTCTGTAATATCAACTTTTATATATTTATGACTATTAAAAAAGAGTTTTTTAGAGGCTAATGTAATTGTAGCAGTTAAACCTCCATCTTTCTTCTCTTTTATTGATACCACTTCAACTTTTTTACCTTTAACATTCTTGTAATTGGCTATTCCTCCTTTTTTAATAATGAAGTTAGCACTTGGAAAATCAATATGCTTATAACTATTATTAGATGCTTCACCTATAACAAAAACATCTCCTATGCTAATATTCGAATTAGAATTTTGAGCGTAAATAATACCAGAAAACAAACTCACTAAAAAAACAAGCAAAATACGATTCTTCATAATAAAAAATTTAAGATGTATATGCTACAAAAATAATTCAAAATTAAGATTTTAACAATGATAAATGTTACTCAATATAGTATTAGACCACAAGTAAATCAAAAATTGTTATGATAACATTAATTACTCGCGCAAGCTTGCATTTTAAATAGAGAACAGATCCAATTTCCTTATATTTTATTTGATATATCAAATAATTTAATATATTTACTTGATATATCAAACAAAATATGAAATTCAATACACCAACCACCACAGTACTTTATTCTATTGAAGAAACCATAAAAGCTTATCGCGGATTAAGCCAACAGAATATTTCTAAAACTGGTCTCAATATCACGGTAGATCAAGCCTTGATTCTTATTATTCTTGAAACTAATAATAAGAGTCAATCCGAAGTAGCAGATTTAGTATTTAAAGACTACGCATCTATGTCTCGCATCATAAAATTAATGATAGACAAGGATTACTTGACAAAAAATGTTGATAAGAATGATAAACGAAAGTCGAAATTAGAAATAACCAAAAATGGAAAAAAGACTATAGCCAAATTAAAACCAGTAATTAAGAAAAACAGAGAAACAGCCTTACATTCTTTATCAGATAAAGAATTACAGCAGCTATATACTATTTTAAAAAAAATAACTCAAAATTGTCAATCCCAAAGTAATGAATAAATTATACTATATATTAATAGTTGTACTCTTCTTATCCTGTCTTGATAAAAAGATAAAAGTGCATCAAGATTCTAAAGCACAACAAATCGAAAATTACTTAGATTCTTTAGAGGGGTTTAGTGGTGCACTCCTAATTGCAAAGAACGATAGCATTTTATTGAAAAAAGCATATGGATTTGCTCATATAGGTCATCAGGTCAAAAACAATACAAAAACCAAATTCTCTTATGCGTCTATTGGTAAGTCATTTACAGCCGCTGCAATCTTTCAATTAGTACAAGAAGGAAAATTATCATTAGATGACAAAATCAAAAAATTCATACCGAACTACCCAAACAAAATTGCTAGAGATTCTATAACAATTAGATTATTACTACAACATAGAAGTGGACTGCCAAATTATTTTCACTTAGATAAATTTTTGAATACTTCTAAGGAGCGGTTTAGAACAATAGAAAATCTAGCTTACTTATATGAAAATCAACCTTTAGAATTTGAACCTAATGAGCAATTTGCCTACAGGAACACAAACTATATCATACTGGGTAGAATTATAGAAATAGTTACAAAAACATCATATGAGAAATATATCGAAAAACATATTTTTTCAAAAGTAAATATGCAGAATACGGGCAACTATGATGTTGACCACCCCATTGAAAATTCCGCTGAAAACTATACTCTATCTGATGTTTACCCAAACAAATTTCAAAAGACTATTTTTATGAGTGCTGTAAAAGGTGGCCCTGCTGGTGGCGGTTACTCAAACCTAGATGATCTATATAAATTTGCTACTGCTTTTAAAAACAATCAACTCTTAAATGAGGACTATACTAACATTATGAAAGAAGAACCAAAAAATGCCTGGTATGGATACGGAATGCAATTTGCAGGAGCAAAAGGTTCGGGCATATATGGTCATAGTGGTGGCCATTTTGGTGTTGGTGCAGAATGGAGAATATTCGAAAAACAAAATTACACCGTAATCATTCTTACTAACAAAGATTTGAATCAAGGGTTTATAGATGCTCGATTTTTTATAGAAAAAACTATTGCAGGTAGTTCACCAAAACTAGATAGCTATTTTTTTACTAAAAAAATAATCAATACTTGTCTAAATAAAGGGATTGAACATTCGAAAAAAATGATGGTAAATTCTAAAACAGGGCTTTCTGAAATAGAGATAAATTCCAAAGGATATGAAATGATAAAAAGAGGGTTTTACAAAAAAGCTATAGAGTTATTTAAATTCGAAGTTTTTGCTTTTCCCGAGTCTTACTATGCTTATGATTCTTTAGGAGAAGCTTATATGAATGATGATCAAAATAACAAGGCAATAGAAAACTATCAAAAAAGTTTAGAAATTAATCCTAAAAACACCAATGCAACAGAAAAATTGAAAGAATTATTAGGTAGCTAAAACGATATACAACTCATATGAAAAAGCATAAATACTGGAAAAAAATAGAAGAAGACTGGGCTGGGTTTTCAGCCGAGATTGTTTTTAACTCTAAACATTTTGATAATGCTAATACAACCATTTTTTTAGGAAGTGAATTTGATGATCAGGGAGAAGAAATTGAAACAGTGCCAAATGACAATAAATTAAACGATTTTGAAAGTACATATATAAAGTTTATTAATAATCTGGATCCTATTATTGACGAGATTATGACCAAGACTTTTGAGCGGTATCTATTGTTATATGCCCATTACTATGAAAATGAAGAGAAGTCCGGAGAAAAACCCTTAAACATAGATTCAAAAGAAAAGCATTTCGAAAAAATCAAGAACCTTGTTTACATAAGAATACTCGACAATGAAAATATCCAAATTCCTATTCGTTATGAACTAGATACAGAACATGGAATTGAAATAAGATTGGAAAACAATAAAGTAATTGCTATTGGAGGAATAGCAGAGACTTAGAATAAACTACTAGAAAAAGATACATAAAATTAAATTAAAGCGTATTTTACAGTACATGTTTGCAAACTTTTTGAAATGAAAATATTAACAAAAGGAACATATTATGGAGCCATGCACTCAGAACTAGAAACAAATGGTCTCTTGTTTTCAGAATATAATTATTTAATAGATAAAACGGACTGGCATTTTCATGAAAACCCTTATTTTATGTATGTCCTTCAAGGAAATTTATACGATGTAAACAAAAAGACTAAAACGATTTGTCCGCCAGGTAGCTTTCTTCTTCATAATTGGCAAGAACCTCATTTTAATTCTAAAGAATCTAAGTATGCTAGAGGTTTTCATATTGAATTTGAAAAAAGCTGGTTTCAAAAAAACAAAATTGATATTAATCTTTGGGAAGGTAGTCAGCTTATAAAAAACCCTAAACTGCACCATATATTATCAAAACTTTATACAGAGTTTAAATGCGCTGATGCATATTCTGAAGTTTCTTGTCAACTTTTAACATCAGAATTGTGTGAAAATATCAATTCAGAAAAAGTGTATTCATTTGAAAAAAAACCATTATGGTTATCTTCTCTTGTAGAAATTCTTCATAGTGATACAAAATCGCTAAGTTTAAAATACCTTTCAGAACAACTAGGTGTTCATCCTGGACATTTATCTCGGGCTATACCCAAATATTTTTCTAAAACTTTAGGAGACTATATACGACAGCTAAAAGTAAAAAAAGCTATTGATCTTATGCTGTCTTCAAAAAAATCTCTTTCTAGTATTACCTATGAAATTGGGTTTTCTGATCAAAGTCATTTTTCCAGAACCTTCAAAAACTATATGGGAATGACTCCAAAAGAGTTTCAATCCAAATGTCGCAAATGTTAATTTCATTCTATTTTTCAATTTAGCGAACGACTATCTTTGAGTAATAATTATAACTACACAAATATGCAGCGTTTCCTTTTATTTACTTTTTCAATATTCTCATTGTTTTTTGGTAATGCTCAAATTAATTTTGACAAAACAAACTCTCATCAAATACCACTATTACAAAAAATGGATAGTCTAATCCTTTCGGGGAAGTATGAGAGAATCACAAGTGTTTTGGTATCGCACAATGGTAATGTCATATTCGAAAATTATTACAACGGAAAAAATGTCAATTCGATGCACAATACAAGATCTGCCACTAAGACAATAACTGGTACTTTAATTGGAACATTGATTGATGATAAATTACTCCCCTCAGAAGATAGTAATGCAATAACATTTTTTGACAAGTCCGCTATACAAAATTATGATAAACGTAAAGAATCAATTACCATAGAAGATTTACTTACGATGAGTTCTATCTTAGAATGCAATGACGGGAATCAATTTTCTAGAGGTAATGAAGAACGAATGTACCTTGTAGAAAGTTGGGATAAATTTTATTGGGATTTGCCAATAAAAGGATACCCAGACTGGATAAAAAAACCTGAAGATTCAAAATACGGTAGAAGTTTTAGCTATTGTACCTCGGGTACTGTAGTTTTAGGTAGTATTATCAATCAAGCTAGTAAAACTTCTTTAGCTGACTATGCATATAAAAGATTATTTTCTCAATTAGGTATCGAAAAAAGGAATTACAAATGGCAATATACTCCAACAGGAATACCTATGACAGGGGGAGGATTACAACTAAGAAGTAGAGATTTATTGAAAATAGCACAACTATATTTAAACAAAGGTAACTGGAACAACAGACAACTATTGAGTTCCGAATGGGTTTTAAAATCTATGTCTCCAAAAGTTTCAATTAATGATAATACAGAATACGGGTATTTATGGTGGATTAAAGAATTTCATAAGGAAAAATCGTATTATATGTCGGGCAATGGAGGTAATAAAGCCATGGTGTTTCCAGGTTTAGACTTGACTGTTGTTGTAACTACTGTCAATTATAACAACCGGAATGCTCATAACTATACAGATGAAGTTTTGGGAAAATTCATTGTTCCAGCAGTTAAAAAATTAAAAAAACAGTAAAAATTAATTCAGTGCTAATCATCTTCATTCGTAAATGGACATAACAGAGCTTTTTTTTGAGTTAGATTGGCAAATGATTAAGCTCGATCTCTTAAAAAGAAAAACTATACTCATAAGCCTAGACATTCTTTCTTATTTTTACACTTACTCTAAAAACATCTAGCAAATAATGAAAGTTGAAATTTCCGAAACTAGAAATATTAGCAAGGAACAGATAATTGAGCTATATCGCTCTAACAAATGGAGTTCTGCCGACAAACCTGTTGATTTATATAATGCCTTGATGAACTCTCATTCATTGGTTTCTGCTTGGTCTGAAAACAAATTGATTGGTATAGGAAATGCAATTTCTGATGGGCATCTAGTCGTTTATTATCCACATTTACTGGTTTGTCCAAATCACCAAGGAAAAGGAATTGGACAAATGATAATGGCCAAAATGCAGGAAAAATACAATAAATTTCATATGCAAATGCTAACTGCTGATGGCAAAGCTATAGATTTTTATCAAAAAATAGGTTTTGAAAGAGCGGGTAAAACCGAACCAATGTGGATCTATAATGGTAGTGAACATTAAACTAAAAATATGGTTGCAAGAATATGGCATGGAAAAACCAAAGCCAAACACTTTGAAGAATACGCAGATTTTATGAAATCACAAGCAATTCCTGATTATAAAAATACTAAAGGTTTTGTTAAGCTAACTTTTCTTAGGAGGGTTGAAGGAGATATCGCTCATTTTAACCTTATAACCTTTTGGGAAAACATAGATGTTATCAAAAATTTTGCTGGGGATGATTACCAAATTGCTAAATACTACCCGAGAGATAAAGATTATCTTCTTGAATTTGAAAAAAAAGTGACACACTACGACGTATTTGCCGAATAAAACCTCGAAACATATCTTGATCTTCGATGATTAATGATAGTTCTACAAAAATTAATACTATTAACAAGTTGAGGAAAAAGTAGGTTTGATGTTTCTGTAACCTATTATATGATAATGTATTTCTTCCAAAAAAGAAGGTCGATATTTGCAACACCTAAATACCATATTTTTAATATTTTAATAATTTTATTTACTTATCTTTATAAGACCTTCAAATCTTTTATAAAAAGTGTAAAAAAAAATACGAAAGTGTACAAATAAGAAAAGTACCCCCTTCTCTACCCTGTACAATATATAACCAATCGCTCGCAACTATAAACCAGGTAATATGAACAACAGGTATCATTTCTTATCAATAATTGGACTAGCTTTTGTATTACAAAGCTGTATATTCACTGACTCACATAATCCTTATTTGGGTCAGGAACTAGTGGGTACTACGCCAAAACTGTTTTCGCCATCACTGATAAATACTGACCGTGTAGAAATTAATACGGTGTTTAATTCTTCTTTTACTGAGTTGTTTTTCACCAGAATTATTGAAGGTAGTTTTGTTATACACCATTCAGAATTAATAAAGGGCAACTGGACTACGCCTCAACCAATTCAAATGTATGCTGATCAAAAGTCAGTATCTGTAGCTATAGACCCTTCGATTACGTTAGATGGCCATACAATGTATTTTTTGGGAATAAGCCCTAAAGATAGATCCAATACATCTAAACCGGACATTTATAGAAGTCAAAAAGTAAATGGAAAATGGCAAATAGCTTCAAAGGTTGGATATCCAATATCGACAAGTGACTATGCAGAATCATATCCGGTAGTTGTTGCTGATGGAAGCATCTATTTTACATCTGACCGCCCAGGGGGATTTGGTAAACGAGATATTTATCGTGCTCAATACTTAGGAGAAGGAAAGTTTGATATACCAGTAAATATTGGACCTGAAGTCAATTCTGAAGAAAGTGAACGAAGCACTTACGTTACCCCCGATGAAACCTCTTTGATCACTGCAAATACGTATAGCGATGAAAAGGGGTTTGCCATATCATTCAAAAAAAATAACAAATGGCAAAAGCCTGTTTATTTTGACCTTGGTGAATCACCAACCGAAGATTGGATTTATTACTGCCCTTATATGTCTCCTGACAGTAAATATTTCTTCTTTTCAAAAAGGTATAGCGCTTCATCGGATAGAGGATGGAAAGGAGTCACAAAAGGAGAAGTCTATTGGGTAAATGCCGATGTGGTTTTTAATACTAAAAGGAAGTAAAGAGGTAATCAAAAAACTTGATAAAGTGTAGTTACTATTCTCCCTTTATAATCACTTGTTGTCACTGAGGATAATTGTTTCTCTTCTTTTACCTTTAAGTTAAACGGCGGTGCCAGAACATCTAAACCACTTTGTTTTTTTAATCTAATTCCTTGCCCCGAAACAATATCTCTGTTGGGTACAAAATCACCATCAGGCAAATGTTCTGATAAAATAATGTATTTAAAATCACCTAGCTTATCTACAATACTTTTCACTTCAGCATTTGATAGGTGTTGCAGTACTTGTCTTAATAAAACACAATCTCCAGAAGGTAAATCATCTACTGCTATATCCAAACAGTGAAATTCTATTTTTTTTTCTTTAAAAGTCTCTTTATTCCGTACTATGAGCTCAGGTACTATATCTACTGCGATATACTTTTGAGTATGCTTTACCAGATTTTGTCCTACATTAAAATCTCCACACCCCAAATCACATATAGTAAGTGGTTCTTTAAACGATGTAAAAAATGATGTTACAGCATTTATATACGGGTTTATGATTTCAGGATGATGCGATCCCGTTCCAGAGTAAAAATCAGAATTACTTCCGCCCCAAAGCTTCATTTTATATATCTGCTCCATTGCATCTTTTGTGGGCCAAGGTTTCTTTATTGATTTAGATCCGTTTTCTTTCTTTTTCATAAACACTCTATTGGTCTATACGCACTATAACAATAGCATATTCTAATGCAATATTAAAAGAGCATTTACCAGTACGATGCCTTTGTTTATTTGTAAAAAGGATCTATCCATTAAGAGTTTAGCATAGTAGCCTTTATCTGCTTTACCACTTCGATATGATCTAGACCAAAATCTTTCCAGGCGAGATCCAATTCTTTCATATCTACATGTTTTACAATAGTACCATAATCACCCAGCTTACCATCAATGGTTGGGTAACCAATAACATAGATACTATCTGCCAGTTCTACTGCCAATTCAATATCATGAGTAGAATAGATAATGGTATTAAACTCATGCGTGGAGGTTATTAAATTAAATGCATTTTTTACATCTTCAATATTACCGACATCAAGACCAGAAAATGGTTCATCCAAAACCATATAATGACCTGAACATAATATTTGTTCTATAACGGCTGTACGCTGACGTTGCCCTCCGGACAATTCGCAAGGATATTGATCTTTGGCTTTTTCTAACCCCCAGTCTGCCAGATAGCTCATTATAATATCGTGCTTTTCTTCTTTGGACATCTCTTTTTTACGAAGTGCAAAGAGTAATGCCTGATATACGGTCTTATTTCTAAACAGTGTATATTTCTGATCTACAAAACCAATATCTCCTTCTCGCACTTCTTTGGCATCATTTTCTGACTCGGTAGCAGTATCTGCGATAAGTATTTTTCCAGTAGTAGGTTTAATCAACCCTGTCATGGCTTTAAAAAGAGTAGATTTTCCACGACCAGAGCGACCAACAAAAGCAATTACCTGTCCGGTAATACTACCTTCTCTAATAACATCTTTTTCTACAAAATTAATATCTTTTATTACTGTTTTATCCCCATATGCAACACTTAGATCGTTTACATATAATAATGTATTTTCTGTACTGTAACTCATCAAACTATATTTTTGAGTATCTAAAAAATGATTTTCTAAGGTAGTCAAGGACAAAATCTATGGATAAACCAACTAATAGTATTACAATCTGTAATGCAATGATTCTACCATGATTCATGAATTTATCCGAGTTTTTTATCAAGAAACCTAATCCTCCTGCTGCTACCAGAATAGATTCTACGGTTACCAGCATCATCCATACAATAGCTAGGTTTTGTCTAATTACTTCAATTACATAATCTATTCTTCCCTTTATAACTACCTCCCATAATACTTCCCAACGATTACATTGTAAAGATCTAGCATGATCAAACTCTTCTTGTGGTATAGAGCTAACCATACTTAATAAAGATGTAGTAAGATAAGTAGCCATAAATACTACCAATACCCAAACTTGCATTGTTCTTGCATCACTAATCAGAATAGCTAGATAAAAGGAGATACCGGTAAGCGGAAGATATCGTAGTTTACTTAGCATCCTTGCAATTGGGGTTACTACAGGTATCGTAGACAAATAAGTAAGTAATAAAGAAATGATTACCGCGATCAATATTGCCTTTATACAAAGCAATAAAGAGCTACCTATGTGTACTACCAAACCTTCATTATAGAGTTCTGTAAAACCTGTGAGTACCTGTTGGGGAGATGGAAACAAATGTCGTTCTCCCATACTTGAAATAAACCAAAAGACCAAAACAGCAACTACCCATACCAGAATGATTAGTAATCTACTATTTTTACTGATTTTTTCGAATGGTTTGAATATATGTTTCATAAAGCTAATTCCTAAAAAAATAAAGCCGTCCAATACGCAAAACGTCTATTCTGCATGCATCAGGACGGCTTTTTTATTACCTCGATATCATCTTGTTATTTCAATAATGTAATAACCACTCGTCTGTTTTTTGCTCTACCACTAGCGGTAGTATTTGTTTCAATTGGTTCATCTTCTCCTTTTCCGATTACAGACTGAAAACGTGATTGAGGAATCCCTTTGCTTCTTAAGAAGTTTACTACTGATTGCGCACGTCGTTGTGATAAATCATAGTTTGCTTCTGTAGAACCGGTATCATCTGTATGCCCCTCTAACCTAAGTTTTGTATCTTCTGCCTGGATTAATAGATTATAAATAGTTTCTAGGGTTTTTGCTGATGATCCAGAAATATTTGCACTTCCAGTATCAAAATTAATATTCCACTCACCAGACGCTAATACTTCTTCTGCTTCTTTGGTATAATCTGCCTTATAAGCTGAACCAGCATCAATATCATTAATATTTTTAACAAAATAAAGATTTACTGCCTCATCATAAGGTACAATTCTTTTAACGGACTCATTAAAACCAAATGGATTCAATTCACTCAAATATGAAGATACTTGATTGTATACCGCTTTGTATCGATTAGTTCCATCAGTAATTCCATAATATTGCATTACGTCTGCATAGTTAAATACTCTTGATCCTCCCATGTTATAATCAATACCATTTTTACTTCCTTTTTGACCTTTAAACATGTCATACCAATATTTTGGTGTTTCCATATCATAGGTTTTAGCTACTGCTTCAGAAGCTCTTACTTGCCATTCATCATATTGCTTCATTTGATTAGAAGCGGTTAATGCTGATTTCAAAATATTACTAACAATATCCGGGTGTTTTACAGACCATTCTTTTACTGCAATAACAGTAGTAGCCATCTGATTATTAAACTCTCGGGTAGATATAATATCTGTAAACCCATTAAGCGCATCGAAAACCATTTTATCACCTGGTGTCCAGGTTGCACATCCATCTACTTTTTTGTTGATCGTTTTTCCTGTTAGTTTTCCGTTCTTCACTTCTTTAAGTGGCACCGTCCACCCTGCTTTCTGAGATTTGATAAGTTCTTCTGCAGATTTTATATAATCATCATCCTGTGATGGGTAAAAGTTTACAGCATCTGGATCATAAGTTGTTACATCTGGATTTACTTTTAAACCATTGGCAAAAGCATAGTTTAAAGCTGTTACCCAGTCACCATCACCAAGTACAGCAGAGATTAATGATCCCTTCATACTTTTAGGATCAACTTTCCAACTTGGTGGTCCAATAAGCTTATCTTCTCCATAACTAAGTCCTACTGCTCCAACCACCTGTACATGGTATTTATCTTTACCAAATTTATCGTCTAAAGCTTGTTGCATGGTACTGATATAAAAAGGAGCTCCATCTCCCATCATCATAATGGCAAACGCACTCTTATCGGCATCAGGAAATTCTTCACCTCGATCAAATTCTTCGATAAATTTCATTTGCATATTTCTCAATTCAGAAAGCCAATCCTGACGGATGATTTCTAAATTCACTCCGTTTTGCTCCATTAGAGAACCTTTGGTAGTTTTTGGTCCTCCATTAGATACGATAATACCGGATTGAGCATTCCAGGCGTAAGCCGCAATTCTTACAAGAGGCTTATCCTTTACACTGCTTGACAAGCTTGTCGATGGTAACTCTAATTTCTCAGAAGTAGTTACATTATCTACTTCTTCTTTATTAATATTTAATTCATCTAAT
This sequence comes from Aquimarina sediminis, assembly GCF_002895435.1. GTDB lineage: Bacteria > Bacteroidota > Bacteroidia > Flavobacteriales > Flavobacteriaceae > Aquimarina > Aquimarina sediminis. The sequence goes on along the minus strand of NZ_POYJ01000014.1, from coordinate 26,853 downwards.
TGTTTTGCTTCTCCTACTCTAAGACCTGGTGCAAAATAATACACTGCACCCAAGATAGCTCCTAGTAGAATAATTACAATTAGAAGTTCGGATAGTGTTGTGAGTTTCTTTGTTCTTAAGATTTTACCCATTCTGTTATTATTATAATTTATACTTGAATTAGTTAGTTAGTAAGTATGTTTAATCAAACATGTTTCCAAAACCACCACTAGCTTCTTTATCTTCAGCGGTAAGCTTATAGTTTGGATTTTTATATTTCTTAGCATCAGGAATATAATCTTTTCCTGTTTTTATATTATCTGCCAGCGTATCCAATTGCGAATACAACTCATCACTATCCATATCATACTTAGAAGTTAGCATATCGATATCGGATAGATTTTCCTGAGTCTTTGCAATATCCATAGCAATGGTCTCTGTTATAACATCAAGTGCGTATTCTAATTCCCAATCTTTGGTAAATAGCATAGCTGATTTAGCTCCGTCTGTTGCTGCTTTTGCTGATTTGGCAAATTGATATTCTTTTTCTAACATCTTTATCGTTACTTCAAAGTCAGATATTTTGATATCTATTGCTGTACCGGCCAGAGTTAATTTTCGATCCAATTTCCCCATTACATTGGCTCTACTACCGTATTTTTGGATAAACCCTTTGCTTTGTTTTAATTGATGAGCAATCTGTTGGGATTGTGACAATTTCTTTGCCAAAGCGCTATGTAATTCTACATACTCATCTGTATCTTTACCTGCATTTCCTTTCTGAGATACGATAGCTTCCATTTTGCTTCTTATCTTTTCTGCCTGCTTTTGTAGTGTTACTACATGATCTTGGAACTCTTTGGATTCTTTTTCTGCTTTAGAAGCTTCAAGCTCCATATTACTTTTTAATGCTCTGATTTTGGCTTTAGATTCTTTAAAAACCTTTCTGTTCATTAGCATTTTTTGCTTTTGCTCCTGCAATTCTCCAAAAGGGTCATGTTTTATTAATGACTTATGGATTCCTCTTGTTACTCTACGCAGAAATTTTAAAATTACGGGGAGCATAAGGATAAAAAATATCACAAATACCGCTACTCCTGCAAGCGCTATTACTTGTCCTAATGCAGTAAACAAGGGTGGTAATACATATACCCATGCTGCATATCCCAAACCTGCAAACAATGCAATTTTAAGAAATGCATTTAATCCTTTTTCGCCATTTCTCCAATTATTAGGATTTAAAGATATTTCTCCCTTTTCATCATCAAAATGTTTCAGAATAGGTAGATCTAATAAGTGGCTTTTTGATTCTTGATCCATTAATCTATTGCTTATATATTACTTTTAATACCGTCTACAACGGCCATAATTGTTTCTAAAATCTTAGTTCTTGCTTTATCATTAGCAACTATCTTTTGATCGATTTCTGATACTTCAGACATTAAATCTGCATCTACAGATTGCAGCAAATCTTTCTTTACACTAATCTGATTCTGAATCTCTATTAGTTTCTTTTCTAATGTAGAGATATCAGCATTAAGTGTATCTTTTTTTGTCTTTTGAGCATTCAGGATTTTTGATTTCTTAGAATTTCCCTGAGTCTCATATTGCTTATGTACTTTTTCTATCTCTTTAATATAAAAATCAGCCTGAGTTAGAAGTCCATTTTTTGTTACGTTTGAATCTACTCCCTGAGCCATCGTTAAAGCCATCTTATACACTGAAGGGTCATTAGATCCAACTGCTTTGATCGCTTTAAAAAATTCGTAAAAATCATATCCAGGCTTATTCAAAGACTCAAATCCTGACTCATACATTTCTATAACAGTATTTAATATACTATCATTTACTATGGTTGATTTTGGAGGATGTTCTGGAAATTTTGAAACCGGTTTACTTGTTTCAGGAAAAGAAGTTGAACTCGATTTTGATGGTGATGGTGGTGAACTCTCTTTACTTTTATTTTCTTCAGAAGTTTCTTCATTAATAAAAAGACCTTTCCAATTAAATTTTTCTTTAGCCATTTAAAATTGATTTGATAAACTCATTATGCTAAAATACTGATCTAAGAGGTAAATTTAAATAAATTCTTACAAATATTATCGTTTTTCTTACCCTTATCAAATTGTATACAGTATGTAATTTAACAAAATGATCTTGTATGATTTTTGTGTTAGTTCTTACTTTTATTGTATTAGTGTTATCCGAATGCAAAATGTTACAGTCCATCTATGATACTTCTAAAATACATCTTTTTGTACTATAATTGTCGTAAAAAGATAACAACTCTGTTCATTTACATATTATTGCACCTACTCACAACGTTTACAACATATTAATACCGGTTATACCCTAAGTATATCTCAGTTTATTCATCTTCATCAAAAAGAATAATTTCTTTTACTGTTTTTAATATTTCGGGTATGTCATCTTCTCTTAATGTCATTAATGTTTTTTCGGTAATGGGCGTTATTGAAACAATTCTATTGGCTTGTCTTTCTATAATTTTTTCGAATAAGTTTCGAATGGTTCTTGCATTACCAAAACCTCTATGTCTTTTTTCGTGAATTCTATCCAGAATTTCCATAAGTTTTTCTTCTGCATCTTCGGTAAGTATAAAATCAGCCTTTTTAGCAAAGAGTTTAAATATATCTCGCAATGCTTCAGGAGTGAAGTGATCAAATTCAAAATATCTATTAAATCGTGACTGAAGACCTGGATTTGTTTGTATAAATTCTTGCATTTCGTCTGGATATCCTGCCACTACAATAACGATATCATCTCTATGATCTTCCATACGTTTGAGGAGAACTTCTATAGCTTCAGTTCCAAAATCGTTAAGTCCCCCAGAAGTAAGTGAGTATGCCTCATCTATAAACAATACACCACCAAGAGCAGATTTAATGATTTCATCTGCTTTGATCGCAGTTTGCCCTACATATCCTGCTACCATACCTGCCCTATCTGTTTCTATTAAATGCCCTTTTTCTAAATATCCCAGATGCTTATATATTCTACCTAACATACGAGCAACAGTAGTTTTTCCTGTTCCGGGAGGTCCCATAAAAACAGCATGTAACGAATTATTGGATGTTTTTAGCCCTTTTTCTTCTCTAATTTTTTGAACCTTTAGAAAATTCGTAAGGTCCTGGATATTTTCTTTGATGTTTTTAAGCCCTATAAGCTCATCAAGTTCCTGAAGTACTATCTCAAGAGTGTCATTCTCTGGTACTTCATTGTATTTTGCCTTTTTTACAAAGATCTTCGGCTTTGTTACTTTATCTGATACTTGTGTCAAAAATTTTCGCTCCTTATCGGTTATCACGCCATCTGCATTGACTATCAATGAAGTATACCTGCTTATAAATGAGTTTACACCCAACATATACTCACTTTTAATTTTTGCCAAAGTAGCTGGTAAGATAAATTCTTGTTTCATCTCATCAACCGGCTTAAAAAAGGACGTATTTCGAATGATATTTACATTCTTATTAAACTGTGGTGATAGCGGAAGCTCATTAAGTTTTTTGAGATCATATGTAGTACTTAAATCTTTGCCTTGTAGTTTCTCATAAAAAAATACCAGAATAAATTTAACTTTTACAGGTACCTCAGAAGCATCTTTTCTTAGATCCAGATATCCTTCAAATATTTTAAGAATATCATATAATAGTATATGCTCAGCTTTATAACTTATTGCTTTTGAATTTTTATCAATCACAGAAGATACCGCTGTATTAAATTCTTTATTAGTATTGAGGTTTTGGCAAATTGCCAATACTTTATCTCCTTCTTTTTTAAGAATATCGAGATATGCTACAGAAATTTCCAACAACTTTGTTTTTTAAAAGTTTCTTCAAATATACTAACAGATCGGTTATTTAATCTGAAAAATTATGTTTGATTTTGAGATATATCTAGTAACTTCTATACTTTGAATATGTGGTAAAAGAAAATTAGCTATTCTTTGTTTATGTAAAGAAGAAAAATTCGGTCTCATTACTTGAACTGAGCATATATTATGAAGCAGTTTGAAGCTGTAGAAGATTTTATAATGCATAATCGAGGTTTATTATTACAGTATTCAGAGTACAAGTACTATAACATCATTAAAAAATAAGTTAGATTTGTTCATCTCTTATATTTTCTTTTTATTAAATAGTAGAAGGTTAATATCATCTCAAATTTTTAAAACCATACAAGAATGCAAAAGACAATCTACATTTTAGTAAGTATAATACTATTGATTAGCTGTAATACTAATACCTCGACAAATGATCTAAAGTTAAATAATGGTAAAAAATGGAAGGTCAATGAAGAAATGAAACCACACATTGATAAAGGGAGTGAAATTTTAAGTACTTATTTGGCAAAAAATAATAATACCCACCAAGCATTAGCGGGAGAATTAAAACAACTAAACAATGATTTAATTAAGAGCTGTACCATGAAAGGTGAAAGTCATGATGAACTGCATAAATGGCTGCATCCTCATATGAAACTGATCCAAAAGCTTTCAAATATTGATGACTCAAAACAAGCAAATGCCGTCGTTTTGGAAATTGAGCAATCTTTTAAAACATATCATACATTTTTTGAATAAGTTAAAACCAACAACTTATCTGATTTCCACATCAAAACAGATGATCTGGTAACAAAAATATTGATCATCTGCATACCGGATACCCTCATTACATTATAAGACATCGACCATCGGCACAAGAAATGCTCTCAGCACACTACCGAGGTGCTTCCCCGCACTACAAATATCGACCATCGGCACAAGAAACGCTCTCAGCACACTACCGAGGTGCGTCCTCGCATTTCAAACATCGACCATCGGCACATGGGCAGTCGCCCTTGCAAGAGTAAAACAAGCCAGCGCATCAGGAAGAAGCTTCAGCGGTGCGCTGAAACCCCAACCCTTTGCGCGGGTCAGTAATAGCAATAGATCGGAAATAGTAATGTCGGCTAATATTACCTCTCTATCGTTCTGACCGTTTATCAGTGCTTGTTTATACTATTATATATTACTTTTATGTATTAGTTTTCAATTAAACACTTTCTATCAGGGTTCATAAAATCCAGTTCTTTATCTATAAAAAGGCGTTCTAAGGATTTATAACCCTTTTCAACTTTGAAATCTTTTTCCTTTTTGGTAATTGGAATCAGCCAGTAACAATGAAATATTTTATCCTGAAATCGAAACATCTCAAGTTTTGATTCTTCCAAATGAGGTGATGAGATAAATTCATGATTACATTTAGAATTTCTAAGCCAAGGTTGCCCAATATTTACAGTGTAATGAAGCCCCAAGGGTTTTGAATTTCTATGACAGGAAGCATTTAAGGTTAATAATTCTACTATTGAATCATTTTGTTCTGAAGAGTACACAAATAACTCTACCAAATTATCATCTTTCCTATCCATTGACATTCCGACAGTCAGATACACCCATTTTTTATTCTTTCTGTCCAGTTCAATTTCGAGTACATAAAAATCATCAGGTAGTTTTCCTGTGGGTCTAATTACCCAATTTCTTCTGGTACCTTTAACTCCAAAATAAGTTTCATAGTGATCTCGTAAAGAATCACAATATGTCTTTTGTAACAATTTCATAATAACTGCTTTTTATACTATAATGTAAGCCCAGACGTAATTGATAGTTGAAGTATCCAAATTGTCTATTTTCGACAAGCTCAGATAGACAATTTGGACTCCTATTCTTACATAACAAACATCTTTACTCAATAATCAATTTTTTAACCTGACGAGCAGAAGCTGTTTCTAATAAAAGAAAATATACCCCTGAGGTTAACGATGACATATCATACTCAAAAGAATACGTATCCTTATCACTACCGCTACGAGAATCTATCAGTTGATTATTGACAATGTTATGTATCCTAAGGTGAACATCTTGTGATTTGGGCAAACTCACATCTACTGTAAACTTCCCTTTTGTTGGGTTAGGATAGATTAGATAATCAATATAACTATGAATTCCTTCTTCGTTTTCATCATCATCTTCTTCCTCTAGTGCCTTATCGATAATGATCACCTTTTTGGTCGTAGTGGCTTTACATAACCCAAGGTACGTCTGTAATGTAATCTCATACTCTCCTGGAGTATCAAAAGATAACTCTGCATAATTACCATCCTGATAACTTACTATGGCTTCCTCAGGGAATACCCATTCCAGGTAATCAGGAAAAGGATCACTATTATCTACAATTACAAAGGTATCTCCAGTATAGACATAGGTCGAAGCCCAAAACTGTGCGTCAATAACATCCGTAACCCTATCGACAAAAATGCTATCTACTGCCAGACATCCTTTACTATTGGTTACGATAACCTGATAGCTACCCGGATCACTAATCTCTATAGAAGGTGTTGTACTGCTATACCCATTAGATGAAGACCATTGGTAAGTAGCATTAGGATCTGTAATCGTTGCATTGATCTCAATGCGCTGATCTTTACATAAGGTAACATCTTCTCCCAGATCAACAATCAACTCTTCAGTATTGTCCAAAGTTATCTCGTGGGTGATCTGACAACCTTTGCTATCCGTAATCAAAACTGCATACGTTCCTGGACAGATAGCCTTAAGATCTCTTTGGACAGCACCGTTACTCCATTCATATGTGTAGGGCAATGTACCTCCTTCTACCCCGAGTAAAATGGATCCATCGCAGGCATTATAGCAAGAAGGCATGGTCAATATTGGAGATACTCCTAATGCTCCCGGAGCCGTAAGATGTATCTCATCGGTAAGGCTACATCCTCTGCTATCTGTAATCGTAACACTATAACTACCTACCATTACATTATCCAATCGATCACTGACAGCTCCTGTATTCCAAGCATACTGATAAGGAGAGGTTCCTCCTTTTATCTTAGGAATGATCGTCCAGTCATTTCCATCTCCACAATTGGTATAATCTACATCAAATATCATCTCCAGAGCGTCGGGCTGTTCTAATGTGTATACTGCACTGGTAACGGTATGCCCTATAGCATCTGTGACCTCAACATAATAGTCGCCGGATTCTATCTCATCTAGTACTGAGTGATCTGTACCTATTGGAGTATGTGTAGCCGCAATATACCATTGGTACTCATATTGTTTTGTACTGTTAAAAGGTCTTCCTCCTTTTGCTATAGCTTTAAGACTACCTGAATCTGTATTACCGGCACATAATACTACGCTAGCGGTTTGAATTGAGACTTCTAGTGCCGGAGGTTCGAATGTATCTACATCCTTAATCTCTAACTTACATTCATTACTATCAATTACTGTTAAAGAATACTTACCTGTTCCTGTATTACTGAGGACATTAGTGGTAGCGTTTTGGATCATCCCATTGTCATCTTTCCATTCATATGTATATGGAGAAGTACCTCCTTCAATATTTACTGTAATACTACCGTCATTTGCTCCATTTGTTGAAGGGTAAAATCGTATAATATTGCCAACTACATTTAATGCTTGGGGTTCTGTTACTGCTATCATTTTCTCATATTTACAATCATTTGCATCCGTTACTTTTAGGGTATAGTTACCTGCGCTAAGTCCATCAATATCTTGTGTATCTTCGCCATTACTCCACAAATACCTATATGGTGCCACGCCACCCTGAATCGTGACATCTATTTTTCCGTTGGTGTTTGTTGCACATTTTAGATGGGTTACCGTTTCAGTAAACTTTAATTCCTCTGGTTCTTCTACTGTATATGTATCACTATGGGTATTTTGATTATCATCTGTAACAATCACAGTATATGTTCCTGCCACTACGGTAGAAGGGGTATTGGCTGTGGTAAACAGCACTATATCCGGTTTTGTATGATGGTACCATTGATAAACATACTCCCCAACACCCCCTGAGGTCGTCGTAACCAATGGTACCTTTGTTTGTTCTCCTGCACATCTAATTTGTTGATCTGCTGCTAATGGTGTTATTTTTACTTCTAATTTTTCTGGTTCTTCAATTTCTATAGTAGTGTAGATCGAACATTGATTACTATCCACTACCGAGAGTTGATAGGTACCTTTCTTTAGTTCATATATATCCTCGCTTGATGCGGTGTATACAGGATCATCCAGATTGCTCCACTCATAGCTATAAGGTTTTGTCCCTCCTGTAATATCCAGAGTAATACTACCATTTTGTGTTTGGTATCCTGTGAGACCTGTTGCTACAACATTAGAAATCGATAAAGAAGCTTCCGGTTGTTGTATCGTTACCTCTAGCGAAGTTGTACACAGGTTATCATCAACAACCACTACTTTATAGTTACCTGCTTTTATCCCGGTAAGATCTTCTGTTGCTGCCGTAAAATCGGGGTCATCTACCTTGGTCCAGCTATAAGCATAAGGCAGATATACCCCGGTATCCGGATCCTTAGGACCTCCTGTCACTGTAATATCAATACTTCCGGTAGCCTCGTCATAGCATGATAGATCGGTTTGAGTGGTCAGTATTACCTTAAGGTCTTCTGGTTCTGTAAGATTCAAGGTAGTCTCGGCGGTGGCTCCCTGAGTATCTTTAACCACCACTTTATACGTACCTGCTCCCAGTTCTTTAAGACTATTCAAAGAAACATCCGTATTCAATGCGGTATCTACTGTGTTTTCTACCTTGTACCATCTGTACTCAAAATCTGAAGGCACTGATTCTATTGGATATCCACCAGATACGGTCGCCTTTAACTCTCCCAAGGCATCATCATGACATAAAACAGGATTAGTTACGGTGATATCTACCCCAATCGGTAATGGTTCTCTTATCTCGAATATTTTTTGAACCATGCAATTGTTCCCATCTGTAACAGAAACAGTATATGATCCTGATGATAGATTAGTGATATCCTTATCGCTGCTTACAAAAGTTACATCATCTTGTTTACTCCATAAAAAACTATAAGGATCTACCCCTCCTGCAACATCAATTGATATACCCCCATTAGTTCCATCTACTGTGGTAACGTCTACTAATGAAGCCTGAGAAACAATAATTTTATCGGGTTGTGTAATGGTTGCGGATATTGCATTAGCTATCTTGCGTCCTTTGGCATCTTGTAACCACACATGATAATCTCTGGCTGCTAATCCCTCTATAGTGTTATTAGTAAGATCATCTACAGAAATATAGGTCTCCTCATTATCTATAGAAAAAGAATATGGAGGTGTTCCTCCCTGAGGGTTTAGCACTATTTCTCCTGTATTTGCATTAAAACAAGGAACATCTACCGTTGAAACCGTAAGGTTGATAGGATCAGTGATTTCTACAGATTGTGATACCCTCTTACAATCATTTGCATCTATGACTGTTAATGTGTATGTTCCTGCAATTAATTTTTTAACATGTAATGTGTAGACTCCTGTATCAACTTCAGTAAGTTCACCGCGATATGAAATAGGAGCTCCATTTCTTCTCCATAATAGTGTTTTATACTCAGGAACCCCTCCTTTAATTTCCATTTTAATTTCCCCTTTATTATCTCCAGAGACAGTATTGTGAGTAACTTCTATAGGTTTAAATCTAATTTTGGGTGGAGCCTTAATCACTATAGACTTAGAAATAGCTGATATACATTTCTCTTCACTTCTGTCCTTTACTCGAAAAGTATATGTGCGCCCCTCTATACTTCCGTATAGCTCAAATGTATTGCTGACTTGCCAATGCCAACCCCCAAGATCTTTGACTCCAAAATAATATTTTTTAGATCCTCCTGTTGCCGAAATTTTAACTTCGGCTTTACGATTATGACATCGTATGGTTTTTTTTACCTCAATATTTGTGATCTTTATAGGATCGGGTATATTATCAAATTCAATATTTGTTTTTTCTTTCCAACCCAATCTCTTATCGGTTACGATGACTGCATAGTTTCCTTTTCTACCTATAACTGTAGGGCTTTCACTATAAGGTATTGCATTTCTTTTCCATTTAAATTTATATGGAGGGTAACCTCCTTTGATATTGACAATTCTTAATTTCCCATTTGCTTCAGAACAAGACGGATCTTGTTTCTCTATATCAAAAGTAATGGGAGCAGGAGCTTTAATCTCTGGTAGCTTTATTTCAGAAATACATCCTGAACTATTATCCGTATATCTGATTATATGGTTTCCTGCGGGTAGATTTGGTATTTCAAAACCATTGGTGTAGGCGGTATAATCAATAGCACTCGAAGGAGAACCATGCAACATCAACCTTGCAGTATAATAATCTCCCATAACGCTATTAAAAGGAGTACCTCCACTAACCGAGGAGAATACAATTTTGCCATCAGTTTTTTGGGGAGCTCCAGGATGGGTGATTAACTCTATTTTATGAGTTATTTGTGTAGCACCGCTAATAGTGACTCCTATCCTTTTGGGATTGCCCTGAGCATCTAACGCCAAACATTGATTAGTCTTTTTTCTAACCTGAACACTATAGGTATTAGGTGCCAGCCCAGTTACTTCTTTTTCTGGTCCTGTAAAGGAAGTAGCCGTAGCCCAATTATTGAAAGAATATTCATAATCTCCTGCACCACCAGAAGTTATCTTTATTTTCACCTTCCCATTATCAGTACCATAACAGGTTTGATGCCCGGTAGTTTCTGCTGTAAAATCTACAGGATCAGGAGCTTCCACCTCAAACTCATATTCATACATTTCACAAAAAGGATTAGCACTATCTCCTCCTCTGGTATATCCAGTTACTTCAATTTTGTATTGTCCAGCTATAAGTTCTTTGCCAGAAGTTGGTTGCCAATTATAAGAATATTTACGTGGTAACCAAGGTGAGCTTGGTAATACTACACCAAATTGCTGAATATTAATATTATTATCATAAGAAACGTATGTCGTTTCATGATCTAGTTTCCTTAATAAATTAATATCTACAGCCTCAAAATTATGAATCTGCCTTTTAAAATACATTCTTATACCGGCTGATTTACTGTAAGAACACTCAAGCGGTAGTATTTCCGGTTTTTGGGCTACTTTTGGTGCCGTTGGCAGATATTTAATCGTGAGTTCATTTGTGACTGCTCTATTTTTATTACAACTGGGGTTAAGTCGAACCCTTATGTTTTTATTAATGGCTTTTCTCCGATCTTTGGTATCAAGGTACAAATCACTAAGTTTAAGAAAAATAGTTTTTTCCCCGTTCTTATTAAGAATTGGTTTCCATGTTGCAGGAGTATCTATAACATCAAGGAATTCCCAATTATAAAGACCTCCCAATAAACTGAATCCAGAAGTTGCTTGAATCCCAATTTCTTTATCACTACATGCAATAGAATTAGTTGTGCTAATAAAATTCAACTCCATATTAGGAGTTAAAGATATGATCGCCTCTCCTTTAATATCAGGATGATATATATCACTTTTTTTATATTCTTTGTAATGACAATTAGAAAAAATATACGCTGGCTTTTTTGGATTAAATGTACTACAACCCAACCAATTTTGTTGTCTTGCTATTGTGTGAAATTTAACTTCTATTATTTTCTTTTGTACACTGTATGTTCTAACTATTCTATAATTTTTATTTAATACAGGTGTTTTTTTGGAAAAAACTTCTTCTTCGGCTCCATCCGCAAAATGAATTACAATTTTTTTTAATCCAATATCTCCTCCCCAAAAACAATTAGATTTACCATTACCTACCTTACCATCGATAGTAATAGTATACGTCTGTGCATAAGCACCAAGTGAAATAAACACTATTATAAAAACGAGTATTATTCTTTTCATATCCTTTGCTTTAATATTCTACTTCTATTTTTTTTATTGGAGATTTTGCTCTGGAGCCAAATACGGCTTGTAACAAATAGGTGTATTTGGTATTGATGATCAACTGCTTATCTGTAAATCGACTTTGACTCTTATCAAACACTTTGTATAGTGTAGGTTGTTTTCCTTCTTCAGCCTTATACATCATAAACTCTATCACATCAGGTGATCTGTATTTCCAGTTGATTGCGATTTGTTTTTCTTCTCGGTTTACTATTGCAGTAAACCTGTCGATTTTTGGTTTTTGCTTATTATCGGGTAGGCTGATTGTTAGTGGAGTCACGGGTTCTGATTCTAATCCAGAATCATCCATAGTAACCAAAGTATATAGATAGGTAATTCCGGGGGTCGCAGTGGTATCTGAAAACTCATCTTGGGGATAATCAGCTTCTGTTACCAACTGCCAGGGGCCTTCTTTTCCTTTTTCTTTTCTATATACTAAGGTTCTTATGGCATCAATGCTACTGCTAGTAATCCAGGATAATTCTACTACTCCCTGATCTGCTTTAAAAGATTTAAAAACAGGTTTTGTTGGGGGAACTATATCTGGTTTTTTAAGCATTAATACTTCTGAAAAATCAGAGGGGTTATATCGCTTATCAAAGGCTTGTACTTTGTAGTAAATCTTGCTATTAAGTGTTTCAATATTAATGGTATCTATAATTTTACTATCGGGTATGGGCTTAAAAGTAATCTGGGTGTATTCTTCGTTCTCCATATTGGCTCTAAAAACACGATAGCCTAAAAAATCTGCCTCAGTATTGGCAGTCCAATTGAGCTGGACGACTCCTGTAGAGTCAATCACCCCCCGTAGCCCAATTGGATCTGCCGGTGGAGTACTATCAGACGGCTGTATCATCTTTGGGAAAGAAATACGTTTTGTGCCGTCGACTCCAACTGCTGTTATGGTAAAATAATTGATTGCATCCAGATTCTTGAATTCTAGCTGTCTGGTGTCTTTGGGGATATTAGCCACCACTACCTGATAGTTCTCTTTAATCTGATCTGATCTGTTTAACTCAAAATAAGCCACAGATGCTAATCCTTCTTCAGGGAACTCCCAGCTAATTACTGCACTACTGTTATCATCCATCAATCTGGCTTGAGTAATAGAAGGATTGTGTTGTAATGCTTTTACTCCTTTTGCCTTGACTACATTTGATGCAGGACCCACCTCTCCAAAGGGTGATACTCCTTTTATACGGTAATGGTATTCTTTATTGTTTTGTGATAGACTATCGATATAAAACATACGATCCGAAGGATTCTTCTTGCGCTCGTTTAGGTTGACAACTGGTCTATCACTCAAGGGATGGTAGGTACTTCCATTATCCTCGGATCGTTCTATAATGTAGTTGGTATATTCTCGTTTTAATAATTTGAAATTCCAACTTAACATGATGTTTTTATCTCCAGAGATCCCAACAAAATCTTGTGGCTCGGGTAATGGGCGATAATCACTTAACCCAAGGTATACCCCTCCGAATTTTACTTCCATTTTTTCCTGAGGGATGGCTGTATATACCTTATACAAATATCGCTCACCCGGTTTTACATCTGTATCAACATAAGCTAATCCGGCATACTTTGCTACCTCATAATCCTGATCTGATGCAAATAGTGTAAAAGAAAAACGTTGCTCTAGGGCTTTTGCCTGATTAACGATACTCATAATATCATTGCCTCCTTCTTCTAAGGATACATTAAAATCCTCGCCATAGATGGCTTGGGCAGCAATAGCAGCATTATCATTGTTTGTCACAAAATCCTCCCAATCCATCATCGGTCTGGGAACTATAGGATTTGAAGTAAGTTTTTTGATAATAGGTTCTTTTACTATTTCATCGCCTATAGCTATTGTTCTTCTCTCAATGATGTATCCGTAGGTATTGGCATGTTTCCAACCCAAGGGGGTATTGGCTGACCATCGAAGCATGATGGCATCTTTGGTAGCAGTACCGATAACCTTTACTGCTGGCTCTTCATCTCCTATAGGGTCTTGCGCTCTTCCCTGATAAGGAAGTAAAAAAACAACCAGTCCTACTGTATATATGTATGTTAGTAATTTATTCATTATTCGTAGATAGGATTGGTGAATTTTATGGTCTGATCTCCTCCGTTGGTTACCTGTCCTGGTAGTACATACCGCAGTTTGGTTTTGTACTTTCCTTTTCGTATTACTGGAAAAGATTCTATAATCAATTTCCTGTATTGAGGCATAGTCTCCCAGAGTAGATTAGAGCTCACTAATTGGTATCTCAAATCTTCATAATCCTGATAGAAATACTGAGCAAGGTTATATCGGTAAGGATTATACAAGCTAGTTTCACCAGTGTAACCATTTTCTAAATAAGTAAGATACCATGACATGGGCTCTACTCCTTCTACCGGAGGAACACTTATCTTATCTGTATCTCTACTGACTGAGATTGTACCACCTATAGGATAATTTTGATATAGTAATGGATAGATTTCATTTTGGTAATACGAATTGTCCATAATAGCCCTAGCCACAATTAATGGTTTGTTACCAGAGTATTTATTACCTGCTAATTCTGCCAGATCAAAAGGTTCTAATGGGTCTATTGCGGTTAATAGCGTAAGACCATAAGGATAGGTAACATGTTTATACAAATCTTTGTTGCCTTTCATAGCTCTTATCTTCTTATCAAAAGTGGTATATTGACTGGTACTAAAATCAAAAGCTAGTAGTGCTCTTTCTTCTCCTTTTATAACCACTTCTTCTGCTGCTCTTGATTTTATCTCTACTTCATTACCTGATTCATCACCACCAATTTTTTGTGTGGTATAGCTCTCTGTTACATTATCAGAACCATTATCTTCTTGGGGTACCAACTTTATTTTTACATTATAATTGGTTTGTGTAGCTATTCCTTCAGGGATATTGAATGTAACTTGTTTATTGGCTGTATTATAACCAAACGAAGTATCTAATGATATTCCGGTATTGGTACTCATGGTCATTGTCTTACCCCAATCATTTGTACCATCAAACAGATATGATTGCCCACGTTTTAGATTAATGTATCCTTTGTTATACTCTTTGGTAAAAAAGTTTTTTTGATTTACCATAGGGTACATAAAAGCAATATTGCTTAGAGGTATAGATTCTGGAGCGGTTCCAGTAGTAAAGTTCACTTCTTTGGATTCTGTAGTTATCTTTCCCTGGTCTTTTATAGTTTCCCATTTCCCTCCTACATATTCTTCAAAATGTACTTGAACATAGGCTTTAAGGCTTGTGTTAGGGGGTAATATCTCATGAGAATAAAAAGTCGCAATATCATTATTAGTATTCCACTCGATTTTACCAGCTATGGGCTGCCCATTTTTTGTGACTTCAAACTTATCCATGAGTATTCGATACTTACGATCCTCTGTTCCACTACGCAATTCGAATACTTTATTGATTTGTAAATTAAAAGGTACTTGTGGTGCTACAAATACATCTACATCGGTAGTTCCTTCTTTTGGTGACATATCACCTATTACAGTAATTCCTTCTAGTGCTCCTTCATTAATGATTTCACATTTTTCTCCCAGTTCTACTTTAAAGTTGAATCGCCCTTTTATTAATCCTCCTAACACATTATAGCTTCCTCCCAGATGTCCACTAAGCCATGAGGGGTTTGGTAATTTGGTTTGCATAAGCAGGGCTCCTCCTCCTGAGAAGATTGTAATTTTCTTTTTCTTTCCGAATAATTTAAACCTCATCCCTACATCTCCTTGCAGATAGGCATAGGATTGCCCATTGGCATACCAACCATTTAATCCTATCTGCTCAGAAGAACCCTTACATTGGGCTTCTCCATAATCTTTGAGCATAATATCAAAACCTATTCCTGCATTGAATTTTGCATAAAAAATAAGGAAGCGCAGATCACCTGTACTCATACTCCAATCGGCACCAAACGCCAACCCTTTACCCGAATCGAGCATATTAAGATCTCGGGCATACTCTAGTTTTGATGTATCAGTTCCTAGTATGTTTGCCACTATATCCGGTGGTGACGGGCTCCCGGGAATATTATCTCCTGTCATAAAATAGCTCTTACTATTTACATTTACCCCACCTATATCTATTGTTACCCCTAGTGGATCAGTGGGGGTTCCTACCAAAATATGCCATTGTCCTTGTCCGGCATAAAAATCCATCCATCCGGCACGACCATTGGGTCCTCGACCTTTTAGTGGTCCAAAATTGACATATACCTCTGAGTTGGCGTGAAAGACATCGTTTACAAAATCATATCTTATAAAAACATCAGCACTCATGGACGCATCAGAACTTGGTTTAGGTATATCAGCACCATCAGCCAAATATCCTAGTTGATCTTCTATTTGATCATAAAAATCTGTAGGTAGACCGGTTAGCATTTCGCCATGTCCCTTAAAATAAACGTCTTGTAGTCCTCCTGACTTAAGAAATACCATCCCCAATTCGAGGGTTGCATGGAATAGTTCTTCTGAATTTTGAGTGG
The DNA here is from genome assembly GCF_002895435.1 of Aquimarina sediminis. GTDB lineage: Bacteria > Bacteroidota > Bacteroidia > Flavobacteriales > Flavobacteriaceae > Aquimarina > Aquimarina sediminis. The sequence goes on along the minus strand of NZ_POYJ01000014.1, from coordinate 10,578 downwards.
TTATTCCTACAGAGGCTTTCATCCCAAAACCACTCTCTTTACTTGGTTCATAAACAACTCCAGATAATGAAGCTCCCACCTGACTATACGCTGCGTTTGCATCATTGGTCATTCCTGCCATCTTCATCCGGTTATGAAATCCGCCTCCGAATTTGTTTAATGCAAACCCCGGATAGATAGGAATACCTTGCGGTAATGTTGTACTGGCATCTACAAACCAATATCTAAAATCCGGAGTTCGCCCAAACAATGCTTTTGCTTCTACCTCCAGACTCATCCCAGCGGTAAGCTTAGCCCCTACCGTTCCTGCAAACCCGGTTCCATAAGTCGCATCATCCTCAAAAATCATGAGGGCTCCTTTAAGTTCCAAACCTGTGATATCCATCTGTAAGGCTATTTTCTCCAAGTCAATTCCATCATATTTCCAGTGATCTCGACCTTCGGTTTCATCTAAAACACTTTTGATGGCTAGTTTGGCTCCTCCTCCATTACCTCCATCCGTTTCGGATGTCAGGTTAATACTAAAATCAAAAACAAGGTCTGCTTGATTTCCCGAAGGTGTTTTAAGCCCTATTTCATTGACTGTAATAGGAAAGTCTGCTAATTTCATATCACCCTGATATCCAAAATAGCCTACAGAAAATTTTGGAGATTCTGTTTGCAATACCATTTCTTCGAATACTATTCCTTTGAAATCGACTGTACTTTTTTGAACATCTGGAGAAGCATTTTGTTCTTTACCCAAGCCGGATACAATACTCACTGAGCCGTTAAGGTTTGCTTTAGGTCTAAATTTATCATCCTTGACCTTCATTTCTATATAAGAGTCTTTGGTCAGCGTAACATTGGCATTCCACACATCAAAGCTTATATCTTTGGTACTCTCTACAGTAAGACTATATTCATCTGGTTGAATGATTGCACTATACTTTACCTTATCTACTTTTGACACAGGTAGTACAATTTCTCCGGCAAATTCTCCTGCTTTTAATTTGTTTACTTCTATGTCTAGTAAAAAATGATCTAATGAAAAATCCCATCCAGAGGCCGTCCCTTCTTCTAAGGTAAATATATTATCTCCGGTAAATTTACCGGTAACTCCTTGTGCATCTATAATCAAATCAGTAGCTCCAAAAGCAATACGCTTATCATCATTCTTTTTTTCAAAAGCTTTGGGCAATACGACTTCTAATGTATTAATGTATACTCCTCGCCATAAATTAGTACGCTCACTATAGTGCTTATCTAAGTAAGCTGTTGGTGTCGCTTCATCGTTACGTAAATCACTAAAATCAAATACTGCTTCACCAGGTCTAAATGTGGTTCCTTCTAATCCTGTGATTCCGAACTCAGGAAGCGTAATATTAACCACCATATCGTTCCAGTCACTAGCGACAATCTTAAAGTCACTTTCTACATATCCTGTCTTCTTTTTACCATCTTTATCTACCGGAAATACTAATCCATTAGTAAATTTAATATTGGCATCTATCCCAAACTCCTTAAATCCAAAACAATCGATCGTAGCGTAAGTACCAGGTTCGTTAAAACCTCCATTTAACGTAAGAAGTATAGCACCACTATTAATATTGGTAGTGAATTGCGAAATCAAATTCAATTTGGCAGCCCCGATAATTCCTCCTTCATGTGAGAGTTTAATATTTGAAGCTCCAAGAATCAATACATTATTTTCTTCTTTGGTAGTTGTAGTATCGTTTGACGGAGATGTACTTTCTGGAAACTCTACCTTAAGAAAAACAGTCAATTCTGTAAATGATGGTTTAAAAACTGCTTTTGCTATTCCTACTGTATAGGTTACATTGCTAATTGTTTTTGGCTTAATAGCAACTGGCAATTCACTTAAATCTTCACTGGTTAATTCTTTGATGTAATTCTCGGTTTCGTCAATTGTTTTAAAGACATTTTGAGCCATTTCAAGCCATTTTTTATCCTGAGTGGCGTTAATTCCATTAAACTGAAATCCTTCTTTGGTTTCTAATAATCCAAATGTTTTTTTACTGGGGTTTACTGGGATATCAAATTGATTCAATGATTTAAAGTCTCTAAGTACTTTTGCCTGGTATTTTTTAGATATTTGTTTGTTATCAACAGTAGTAACATCTGTATATAGACTATCTTTTACGGGCTCTGTTTTCTCTTCCTTTTTATCATTGGTTTCATTAACCATAGAAAAAGATATGTCTCTTGCTAACATATTTGTTGTATGCAAACAAAGACATACGAATAGTGTTAATTGTAGTATTTTATTCATAAGCTGGGACTAAATTATCTTAACAACTGTGTGACATTATTTTTATAGTTTCTCCTGTTTATAATCCAGGTTATACATCTGTGGTTTCTGTGTTTGGGAACAGAGCAACTTCTGGGTTACTTTTTGCCTTGTTAACCAATATGGCTAATTCATAGCCAAAATTTACTTCTTCCCAATTTTCATCTGTATCACATGGTAATAAGACTCCTTCATGTTCATTCATATATTCTACTTTTACCAGGCTGAATCCTTCATGAAACACTTCAAAAAGACTAGGGTCATTTACAGACCAATTTTCGTGGCATTCTACATGTATAGATTCTGTGATTTCTACCATTTCATCTTTTAGAAAGAGGTAGTTTCTATTTTCTAAACTCAATATGGCATATAATGAACCTTCCAAAATATCATATATCCCAACCACATTCTCTACTCCTCTATCGGTTGATAGTGTTTGTTCATTTTCTGTGATAAGCTCTTTCAATGCTCTGAAATAGATTACCTTTTTTGTGTTTAAAAACCTGTTTAGTTGTTTCATGTGTTTATCCTATATTATTTTAGATGGCACATAGAACTCACCAAATAATCATTCTTGTGCGTATCAAAAATTCTTGTTATGGCTCGTTTCATTTCTATCTCATTCTGTATTTATGAAGAACCTTTACAAAGGCATCAAACTCTTCTGTACTTATTTGGTTTTGATTTTTTGCTTTTTCGAAGAAATTGTAAAAGTTATCCCCTAACTGTTGTTTGGTAGCTCCTGAAGTTTTTGAAGCTCCATTTGCTATTGCCTCGTATATTTCATCTAGTTGTGATGGAGTTGCATTATTCAAATCAATATCTTTTTTACGTGATATGGACTTTTTTAATCCATCAAATGTTGCCCCCCACTTATCTCCTTTACCGGTTTGAACATAGGTGATGTCATTTCTTTTAAAAATCCATTCCAGAAAATCATCTGGTGTTATATGTTTATATTCTATGGTTAATGTCCTTCTTTTTTCAAATACTGTTTTGGCTACTTCTTCTATTTTTTTCCCTTCTTGTAGCAATCTTTCTTTTAAATTTGCCAAGCCTGTTACTTTAGAATCATATTCGTTTCTTAAAGTTCCTTTGGCAATAGAGTTTCGTAATACCTCAAGGTTCTTGCTACGTACATTGTTTTTCCAAGCATCGAGTAGATTTTCATTTTTAAGTGTTTTGAAAGTATCATCGGTAGCACTGGCAAAATCTTCTATAAACTGTGATTTTAGAGCTTTATCCAATTTGGTAAAGCTGAGTCGCAGGTCAGGGAATTTTTTGAGTCGGATTTGCATATCCCGAGCACTTGTTATTTTAAATCCAATAATGCCATCGGTATTTCTTAGAATTTCCATTCCTCTATACTTACCAACTACGGTTGTACCTTGTGTTTGACCTAATACTACGTTTTTTAGCAACTTACCATCCTTATTAATTCTGGCTATCTCTACCTTAGACCCATCACTGGTCTTATAAGATGCTTTGACTTGTCCATTTTTTGTTCCGCCAAAGACAACAGGAGTATCAGCATCAAACATTTTATCCATCTTATTCAAGCCATCAATAATCTTTTGTTTGCTGGCAGGAGCACCTTCTGCCAACAATTTTCGAAGACCATCAAATGAGTTTGTATTTTGATATTGAAATCTGGTACTCACCCTTACTAAAACCTCTAGGTTTTCCGATTTCACTCGTATTTGAGGTGACATACCCAATACTCCCCATGCCTTTATATAGTTATGTCTTTGTGTTGTGGTAGCTTGTTTAAAAAGCGTTTCCAGTTTTTTGCTTTTATTTAAATCCTGTACAATATTATAAGGTAAATCATCTTTCCAGTTTGCAGGAACTTTTTTTCCTCTCAGGCTTTCTAAGTCAGAAATAGCTTTAGTTATTCTTTCTTTTAAACTGTTTATTTTGGATAAAGACCTTCCTTTTTTTAGATAGTAGTCAATATATCTGTAGGTTATTTCGTTGCTTGCAAGTGCTATTTTTTCATCAATTTTTAACCTATCAAGATCGTCCAAAACCCCTGACACAGGTGGAGGATCAGGAAAAGCTCCCCTATTGTCATACACACCTTGTAATGTTGGCGAGGTATTTAATTTACTTATGTACATCCCTCCATCTATTCCAATACGTATTACGGAATATAATAAGGTGTAATCACTAATTTTTTGGGCTAGTTCTGGACTCAGAACATCGGTATCACTTAGTGCAGTACCAGTTAAGCTGGCCATACTTGCACTTAAATCTAATATTGTAACGGCTTTCTGAATTCCTCTGGCTCCTTTTGCCAAGGCACCGACTCCACTAGCAATAGTAAGTCCATCTAGGGCTGCAACAATACTGTGAGCTACTGTCTGGTTTGTTGCAGACACATCAGCAAACATAAGTACAATGGCTGGAGCTAAACTCTTTTCTGCACTATTACCTTCCAATCCTTTAACTACATCTATGTTTGATTTATTTACAAAAAAGACAAAATCAAAGGGTCGCATTGGTTCTTTGGTACGAAATACCTCTTCTGGAAAATACAACCCTCTTTTTTCCTGTTGTATTCCTACAAAAGTTCCTGTTTCTGAGTCATATCTAACATCAATATCATTATATGGTTCACTCCATTCTTTAAAGTACCTATTATATTGTGTCGGATTTAATGGATTGGCCTCAATAGCAGTAATCGCGGCTCTCTTAATTATATTTTGATATTCTAATATAAATGTTCTGCCGTCTATATTTTTAAATACAGATCGCAACCTTTCCTGATGAAGTTCTGTGGCTTGTAATGCTAGTATAGCAAACGCATTAATAAGTCTAACCCTATTGTTATCACCACTAAGGAAGCCTAATACTTTATCATCAACCTTATGAAAAATTTGCTTGTATAGATATTTTTTTGGGTTATAAATATTTGGAGCCTCTAAACCTTGAATTACGTCTGAGGAATTTTTTGGATTTATGTTTTCTATAAGTCTTAAAACACCTTCTTCACTATGCTGAGATAGATCGCCCATTTCAAAAATCCCCTCATGTGCCATTCTGGATAATATCCTGATAACATGCTTTGATTCTAGTGTTTTAATATCTTCTGCTGTAGCGAAGTTTAACATTTTAACCAACTCGCGATTATCCATCGTATCTACAACATCCACATTATTTCTGATCTCTTGTAATGCATTATATACAGATGGAATTTCCTGATCCATTGTCTGTTGTAAAAAAGCCAAATATTCTAGGAGGAATTCTATTTTGGTATCCGGAATCTGTACTCCTGGTTTATCTGTACAAAGATTGGATGCCATAGGGTCAACATACCCTGTATCACAATCACAATACTTATCTGATAAAAACTTTATAAATTTGTATGTTTTAGCTGTGCTATATAGAGGGTTACTACATATTTCATTTTTATTCCACTTATCAAATAATTTGCTGGTGGCGTTATCTACCAATACAGGAAATGCCGCTTTTAACTCTGCTATCTTGTTACGAATAAAAACATCAGCGCTACCCGAATTGTAAATATATTCTTTGTACGTTTTTTTAGCTATATTATCAGTAATGACAAATTTATCAGAACCATAACTCTTATAATTATCCACTTTAACCGAAGCATAAATCCCTCCTGCGGGTCTTGGAAACTCATAGATCTTCTTTAGCTTGTTAGTTTTACTACTATCGTATTTGGGCATTGGTTTGTCAAAAGTCCTTACCAATCGTGCTAATACAAAGTCTTTTCCGTCATAAGACATAATGATGGGAGTAGAAGAATCCATACCGGCTTTATATTGAGAACTATCAAACTTTATGGGGTTTTCTTTGCCTGCGAAATACCCTAGCAAGTTTGCTGAACCATCATCTAAAAATTGCACTTTTGCCTCATAGGTTCTTCCATCAATTTTAAAACTTTTGAGTGTTCCCGGAGTAAAATTCATGAATCGTCTTAAATCTCCTTGCAAAGACTCTCCATAATACCCGTAGTAAAACTGTACATTGGCAACATCTTCTGGTACGACTATTAACTCTCCCGTAGGCGTTAAAAATGAAAAAGTATTGTTCTTTCCAGAATTTCCGCCAATACCAGTATCTTTGAAGTATGCAGTACTACTATAATCTATGTCAACCTCATTTTCTCTAAATTCATATATCCTAATTCCGGAGTCATGGATTTTCTCCCAATCCATATGGTTAAGGATTGATTCATTACTATAATCCATTAAGAAATTAGTAGCATTTTTAGCGGTACCATACTCTTTAAAGGCAAGGTCCAAACCAAATACCCCATGCCCTAATATGCGGGCGGCAGTTATAGCATCATCTTCTGCTTTATTAAACACATAGCCAAACTGGTTTTTATGCGGCATAAAACCTTCTAATTCTGGTAATGATGGTGAGTCTGATCCTTTAATATTGGTAATAAAAATGTAGTAGGCTTTTTTATTATAATCACCATGGGTCATAAAGTATCTATTAATAGCAGATGTCTCTGGGCTATACCCTGTTAATGCTTCACTATCTCCAACATCGATTCTACTTGGTACACCACCTAATCTCCACACATCATCGGGCATATTCAAACGATCTCCAGTGGTTACATTAAACTTGATACCTGCTTTGCTATAAATCTCTTCTATCTTCGTTTCTACCTCACGATTTATTACAGCATCATTTACAGGTATCAATACCACCTTAACATCATCAAATTCCTGACCTCCTAAATGTACTAGATTAAGTACTCCTGCAATGGTTTGTTTCCCTCCTTCTTCTTTGGGTTTTACGGTGGCCAGAATTTTTGTTTTGGCACCATCAAATGCCTTTTTTAAAGTAAGTGTAGCTGTATTGCCATTCCATGTTGCTGGAATCAATATTCCTCTTTCAGTTTTGAAAACGATATCTTCTGTGGTAGCAGAATCATCTATAAAATCAGCTTTGGCAAGAACAATATCATTACCATTTAGGTCGGATATCGCTTTAAAAGGAGGAGAGTAGGTTCCTCCTCCTTTTTTGGGAATTGAAGGATACAAGCCTTCTTTGCCTAGTGCTTCTTCTGCTCCTTTAGGTAGTTGATCAAAATGGTAATATCCTGATTCTTTAAATGTAACTAATACATTGGTAGCAGAAATCTGAAAAACGTCATCATCCGTTACTCCGTCTGTATTACTTCCGCTAGGAATTCCTCCTTCTGCAATTTCTCCATAATCCTGAACATCGCCTTCTTCATTTACTGTCCAAACTTTATCATTGCTATCTACAACTTCAACATCACTACCTTCGGGAAGAACTGCTTCTTCACCATTAACTCCAGTAACTATAACAGCACCATTTTCGTCTACGGTAATACTTTCTATCTGAAAACCAACCTGTGTTTGATTTATTCCTCCTTCTTCTTCACTAATCACTTCTACAACTTCAGTACTAATATCTACTGTCATTGTTTCTCCTTCACCATACTCTGGATCATACAATGTGATGATTTCTCCTTCTGCTAATTGGTTTTCTGAATTGATCAGAATATTATCGAACTTTACTCCAAAATTGGCATATTTCAGATAGGGTATTTTCACATATCCTCGTCCTGTAATTCGTCCACTGGATTGACTTTCTATCTCTACAATAGTAATCACAAAATCTCCTGCTGTTATGCGGCTACCGATCTGCAATCCTGGATGTGGCTCTCGATTGGTGACAGCAATCGCATCGGGTACAATACCACAATTATAATTTGCGGTTTCATCTTCTGTGAGTTCTGTAGTTACTTCCTGAACTTCAGAATAAGAACCGTATTGATACTTACATTTTCCTTTTACTTTATACTCATATGTTGTACCTGGTTTGAGATCCCATATAGTAGCCCAACCACTATTGGTACGTTTAGTAAACCAATATGCATTGGGTTTATTGGCTTCTCTATAAGCTATGGTATACTCTTGGAATATTGATATGTCTTCGTCCCAAAAAACATTAATTTTTGATATTCCTTTGGATTCTGCATATACATTAATAGGTATATCGCAAGGAGATGTTCTAGAAAACCAAAAGACCTCACTTTTTCCTTCATTTTTAAACAAACCTATTTCTTCGGCACCTTGCAGTGCTTTTGCCTGTACTCGCCAGGCATATCTTTTCTCTGGCAATAGCAGTGGTTGAGAAGGACCATAAACAAACGAAGTTGATCTAGTCGTAGTTTCAAAAATTGGAGGAACCGATAAAAAAGCCGTTTGTGGATCTACAGTATCGTCCCAGATCTCTACGATACTAAATTCATATTCTACATTGCTTACGTTAATATGTCTTGGTGTCCACTGAAAAACTATATTATCAATCTCGGTAACTTCAATATTGCTTCCTTTAAAAGGAAGATTTAATATAGGGGGCTCATTTTTAAATATATAAACAGTCGAACAACTCTTAGATGATAAACGATGACCTGTTGAAAAATCAAAAACTTCAAAACAGAACTGATAACTCCCTTCAGGAATGGTGCTACCATATACATTAGCATTGATTCCTTGTATATTTTGAAGTTCAAAGTATGGAGCCAACTGTGCGTTTTTGAGTTCCAAGGTTTCTGCTCCGCTAACCAACAGTACTGGGGCTCCTATTACCACATCCTTGCTTTGAAAAGAAATTCCATTTCCTTCAAAAGAAACTTTTAATCGTATTTGTTCATTAGAGATAGTAACATCACTAAGTAATAATTTGACGTTTATGGGACTGTTGATAGTTGTAGCATCCGCATAATTGTATAGGTTAACTGGAGCTGGTGAATTAACCTGAGGAATAACAGTTATTGGGTATTGCTGTGCTATAGCTTGACCAAAGCTATACAATAAAATCAATAGAGTAAGTAATCGTTTCTTCATAGGTTAGTTTTTTTCGATATATCTTAATTCGAATGTATTGGGGTTTGTATAATTAAGAGATTTTTTAAGATAGAAATCAATAATTTGTGTAATCATATACAACTGAAGCTTTTGATCTCCTTCCTTCTTATCTACCATACGGAATATGTTATCTTTTTCTTGCTCCATGATCTCTTTGAGGTACTCATCAGGATGCTCTACTTTGTTTAAGGTGGTATAACTTTTTATGATCGGAAGTGTCCAACGATGCCCTATCAATCTCGCTAAAGCATTTTTAGAATTTTGTTGAAGCTCTACATACCTCTTTTTTAACTCTGGCGTTACTGCTTCTAATTCTTCCTTGGTTTTACCATGTAAGCTATGATTATCAACAGCAATTTTTGCTTTTACAAAACCTTTTTCAAAAGCATAATCCAGACGTTGCATATCTTTTCTTAGCTCAATGAGTACTTCAAAAACCAATCTGTTATATCCAGCAAGGAAATCCTCGTAGCTATACAGTTCTTTTAAAAAAGTAATGGCTTTTGGCTTATACTCATCTGCTTTTCTTTCATCTGCTACAGCCAGTCGTAGTATGGTTAGTTCTCGTCTTTTATACTCAGGAATATGATCAAAACTCAAATGGTTCTGAATATCAGCCAATTTTGCATCAATTTCGCCCATAGTACCTTGATACAATGAATCCCGATATCTAAACTGGAGTACTTCTTTATTCTTAGGCTTTTTACTTCTTTTGACCTTTTCTTTTTTACCTTTTCTCTTCCAATTAGATAGTCTTATCTTAGGATTAAACTTATCAAAAGTATAATTATACCCAAATGTTGCTGTAAAATCCCGACTACTAGATGTTATTGCATTTCTAAATTGTGCTAGTAGATTAAGGTTAAAATTATGTTTCTTTTTGTAGGTATAATTACTCCCGAGCCTTATGTTAGTTACTTCGCCTTGCTTTTCACCATTACTATTACTTTGATTATAGCTTATCGAACCTGTAGTTCTCAACTTTTTATCAAAATACTTTTTACCTACAGTTATCATAGGACCATAGGTTAAGCTATTATCTACACCTATGGTACTGTAACTCACATTTACAGCAGCCGAAATATTAAGATCTGATTCTGGGTATCCTATTGTATATGATGTGTTACCATTGTAAAAATTAGAATCTCCATTTTCTACTGTACGACCATCTTGCCTGTTTTCGGCATTTTGAAAAGACAGCGCCATATTTAGGTTTTGCTTCTTGGCTTCTGTATCTTTTAAAATGTAATTGACATTAAGATTTGCATTTTGAGAAATTTGTTGGAAGTTTAAAGTATCCAGATTATCTCCCTGAGAAACTTCATTGATGTAATCAAACTGATTCTTGATATTGGTAAACGACTGAAAATTAGAATATCCCCCTGTAATATTTAATTTCTC
>NZ_POYJ01000013.1 GCF_002895435.1 Aquimarina sediminis | reverse complement strand
CCCTGACTTGGGGTATCGGATACATAGGTTACCCCTGTTGGTAACAGATCCGTGATAGAAACATTGGTCGCCGTAGCTGGACCACTGTTGGTTAAGGTAATCGTATAGATCACCGTATCTCCTTCATTTGGTGTTGCGTTATTTACTGTTTTACTAACTACAAGATCAGTTGTATCATATGTCGCATCTCGATAATCTACTTCTGCCGTTAGTGTATTCTGCGCATTTGTAAAATCTGTTGCAGGATCATTAATATTACCATTAGGATCTAGGTAGGTTGGTGCAATAGTTACGTCTGCCCCATTTTCGGTGTTATCAGTAATTCCATCATTATCACTATCTGTATCTAGGTAATCAGGATTATCAGCTCCATCCGTATTTTGAGGAACATTAAAACTTCCTCCGAAACCGACCATACCATCATGAATATCAATAACCCCATCTCCATCGGAATCATCATCTGTTACATCCCCATCATTTGTATAATTCGCTACATAAGTTGCTGTTAATTGAGCTTCTATAGCATCCGGCAACTCATCTCCATCACTATCCAAATCCAGATAATCAGGTACAGTATCCACGTCATCTGCTGATTCATTTGGAGTTGTTCCTGTATCTGCTCCATTTGTAGTTTCTATTGCATCAGATAAGCCATCATTATCAGCATCTACAAACTGAACTCCATCAATAAAACCATTATTATTAGGATCTAAAGTAGTATAATCAGCTCCACTTTCAACAAGATCACTAATTCCATCGTTATCCGAATCCAAATCCAAACAATTTGGACTTCCATCACCATCATCATCTGGAGTAGTCACTAATTGTATATCTCTCCAACAAATTCCGCCACTTAAACCTGTTAAATTAAGAAACTCTACCTTAGTCACGTTTTGATATGGCACATTTATCTCATATGGATTTCCACCTGCCCCGTTTGGAACAGTAACACTTGTTATACTACCTAGTAAATTGTTTGTGGCATTATAAAATTTTATTTCTGCAATGGTATTGATAGCCTGAGCGTCGTTTAAAATACTCCCACCATTATTATGGATTCTAAGTTTTTTTAGGTCTGATGCTGGAAAAGTATACGTAACATCTGTGTATCCTCCACTTGGCGCATTATCTGCTATAAATGTACTAAGATTTCCATCTATAGTATTTGTTAATGATCCTGCTGTACTTCCTCCATTATCAGGAGAAGTAAAATCTGTATCCGTACTGGATACTGAAATTGGGTTCACAACCGTCTCATCAGCGCATTCAACACTATCTAATATCCCATCATTATCATCATCTAAATCCACTGCATTTTCAATACCATCGCCATCAGTATCCAATGGACAAGTGGTAGAAATATTAGGATCGGTAACAGCAGCAACAACTCCGGTATTATAAGCAGCAGCTACTACTGATCCATCCGCATTAACCTCTCCTCCACCAACAGTTAATGGGTCTCCTACACCATACTGTCCTCCATCTCCTCCATCTGCATTTGAATTAGCATAGGCTTCGTTAGCGTCGGAGCAACCGTCGTTATCGCTATCCAATTCTAAGTGATCCGGAATAGTATCACTATCAGAATCTATATCAGTACATACATCGGGTTTGGCTGTTATCGAAAAATTATCCATTGTGAATGACCCCCGAGACACTGTTATTTTGTATTTTTCTAACGGCACTGTATTAGTATATATTATACTTCCGTTATGCCAATAATTCATTGTTCCTGAAGCGTCTATTTCTAATCTAAAAGTAGTTCCTACAATAGATGGGGCAACCCAACCAGGTGTTGTCGCTCCATGTCGTACATACATTCCATTAGAAGCATTAAATTGAAATTTATACCCCCCATCATCCCAAGTAGCGCCTGTAATTTCGGTTCCATTTTCAGGAAAAATCCCTAGCATTCCATTTACCGCTGCCGATACTGTTCCTTCTATAGTTATAGGAAGGTTAAAGGTTTGATCAGAATATGCTGTAGACCACGCTGATCCTCCAACCTGTAAAGTGGTAGCCGTTGGGCTAGAAATATTACCTGCTGCTGTACCATGCCAAGTTAACCCATCTGGATTAGTGGTCTCTATACAATTTTGCTCTTCCTGATCATAAATTCCATCATTGTCATCATCCACATCTACTACATCACTTACTCCATCACCGTCTGTATCTATACAAAAATTCTGTGCATTATCTATTGCATAAGTAGTATAAGTAGATGTATAATTAATATTGCCCGTTGTGCCATCTTCAAACTGATCTAGTAACCCATTATTATTGACATCTGCACCGGTGTTATAATTGATGATATCATTATTTGTCACTAAAGTATTACCTGATTCTACGCTATCACTACAACCATCACCATCACTATCTAGATCTAAACGATCGGGAATAGTATCACCATCGGTATCTGTAGCACAGGCAGAACCGTTGTATCCTGAAACTTCAATATTATCAATATAGAGGTCATTATTCCCTGTATGTACATGTCTAAGTACAACTTTTAGGTCTGTTATTCCTGATAACGTATTAGTTCCAGAAAAAGAATAAGGTGTCATCGTACCTCCAATGTTACCTGGTGCAGTCCCTAATAATTGATCACCAATGTATACATCAAATCCATCCTGGGTTTGGTATGCTACATTTGTACTCAAAGACCCTAAATCCATTGAAACCGTTATTTGATCACCAGGACTTACTATTATAGGTTGAGACATTGTTACCTCCCAATTACTATCATTATTGATAATATATCGTCCTCCAGAAGCTGCTCCTAATGATGGTGAAATAGTCCACCCTGAAGCATCTACATCAAATGTTCCGTTTGTTACTGTTGGCGCTTCATCACATTCAGTACTGTCCAATACACCATCATTATCATCATCTATATCTACCAAATCACTTATCCCGTCACCATCTGTATCTGTACATGCATTTGTTACGGAGTATATTGCGTAATAATATGTAGATGTATAATTAATATTACCAGTAGTACCATCTTCAAACTGATCCAGAAGCCCATTATTATTGGCATCTGTACCCGTGTTATAATTAACTATATCGTTATTGGCTACCACCGTATTACCCGATTCTACACTATCGCTACAACCATCACCATCACTATCTAGGTCTAAGTGATTATAAATAGTATCAGTATCTGTATCTGTTGTACAACTTAATTTAGGATGTAGACTCGCTTTATAATCACTTCCTACTTTTGGTATAATTTCATAAATACGATTGTAATAAGTAGTCCCTGATACTCCTAATAATCTATATCTACTATATTTCTGTCCTGTTACGTTAAGCGTATAAGTGTAGGTATTATTAGTCGTCTCAGTTTCATTTAGAACCCCTGTCACATCAATCCAACTACTACCATTATACCCTTGCCATTTAAAAGTAGCAGCTGTTCTAAAAATACTATAATTGAACACTACATCTATTTCGGAAAGTTCTACAGGGAAAGCCATCTCTAACTCGTAAACTGTTTCTCCAGTAACAGCCGTATTTAATGCTCCATAAGATGCTATATTATTAAGCACTCCATCATACAATTCTGAAAATAGATACGCTGCATTCGTACTGTAATTTGTTAGCGAAGTGGTCACATTAACTATGGCAACCTCATCCGAAGCGTAGTAACAATCAGGAGATTCTGTAGCATCTAACACTCCATCATTGTCATCATCAAGATCTGAGAGGTCGTTAGTTCCATCGCCATCTGTGTCTGAACAAGCATTTAAGAAATCACTTAACCCATAATTTATATAAGTGGATACATAATTGATATTTCCTGTGGTACCATCTTCAAACTGATCTAATAATCCATTATTATTAGTATCTGTACCTGTATTATAATTAATAATATCATTATTTATCGCCAAAGTATTTCCAGACTCAACACTATCACTACAACCATCACCATCACTATCCAAATCTAAATGATCTGGTATTGTATCTCCATCGGTATCTATTGTTAAACAACCTGATATTGGAGTTACCTGATCTCCTATTAGCACTCTTACCCCATCAATAACGGGATAGTTATACGCTGTGGCTCCACCAGTATGTTGATCCGTTCCAGAATGTGCAAAAAACTCTAACCTCTGTGTTGTAGAGGTCGCAGTAAATAATAGTCTCTGTTCAGCCCAAATTTGATTTCCTTCTCCTAAATAAGGTTGTTCATTACTAAAGTTTGATTCACTTCCAAAGACAACTTCATAGCGAGCATTATCATTTAAAGCAGTCGTCCCGTCAATTCCTGCGTGAGCTTGATAAAAGACAACCGTATACTCTTCTCCTATTGTCAATCCCGAAATATCTGTATATAATGATTCCCCTCTGCCTGCATTATTTGTCCATCCCCCTACAAAAACACCTCCATCTGGAGACGACGGTGTTCCGTCTGCAATTCCTCCCCAAGTTCCTGAACCTGTTGTTGGCATAGGCGATTGCCAAGAATCAGCACTTCCTGTTCCATCATTCCATCCTCCTGCATTAACATTACTATTGTAAGCATCAGTGCTCGCTACTCCTGCTAAATCTTCAAAAGTTCCATCTACCCCTATGTTAATAATAGGGTTACAATTAAGACCTTCAGTCGTATCCAATACTCCATCATTATCATCATCAATATCTATTAGATCACCTACTCCATCTCCGTCTGTATCCGAACAAACATTTAAAGTATTCTCATTAGCATAATTTGTATATGTGGATGTATAATTGATATTGCCCGTGGTGCCATCCTCAAACTGATCCAATAATCCATTATTATTGGCATCTGTACCTGTATTATAATTAACAATATCATTGCTGGTTACCAAAGTATTACCAGATTCTACACTATCACTACACCCATCTGCATCACTATCCAGATCCAGACTATTTATCAGTCCGTCTCCATCAGTGTTCTCTGCATAACAGATATTTGATACTATACTAAACCCTTCATCTCTTAAATCTGCCACCCCAGCTAATGCAACATGAGAAGTGGTTAGTTGAAATGCCGAAGGGAATAAATTGGTATTGAACACGATCTTCCATGTAGGTGGACTTGTATTCTCATACTCTGCTCCCTGAAAAATTGACTGACCAGAAGTAATCACTGTTCCATCTGCAAGATCTAATTGATTATCAGGATCTACCACTACGGCAGTAACAGAAGGTGTCCAAGTCAGGGTAATAGTCTGTTCATCATTATCATTTTCTGCATCAGTATTTCCTAACAAATCAGGCCCCCACTCAATAGATTCCAACAAACTTCCTGTTTGAGGAGTTATTGTCATAGTTGTTTCATAATCTCCCAGGTTGGTATCATCAACTATATAGTGTAATCCTCCATCTACAGGTACTATATTAGCTGCTGCAAGGGCAGCACTTAAATTTGAGAATTGAATGTCATAATCAGCTATAGCCGATCCATTAGTATATGTACCTTCTATTTGTTGGCTTCCTGCGGTAAGAACTGTATTAGTAACCGCAGCAGCTCCAACACCACAGGATAATTCTGTACTATCCAATACCCCATCATTATCATCGTCTAAATCTGCCAAATCACCTATACCATCTCCATCGGTATCTGCACACACATTGGTAACCGCTGATAATCCATAATAATAAGTAGAGGTATAATTAATATTGCCTGTAGTACCATCCTCAAACTGGTCTAATAATCCATTGTTATTAGCATCTGCACCTGTATTATAATTAATTACATCATTATTAATCACCAAAGTATTACTAGACTCTACGCTATCACTACAACCATCGCCATCACTATCTAAATCTAAATGATTATAAATGGTATCGGTATCGGTATCTGTTGTACAACTTAATTTAGGATGTAAGTTAACATCGTAACCACTATTTATAGTATAGGTTACTTCTCCAATGGTAGTTGATGCCACGGTATTAGTTCCGCCATCTCCCAAAATTTTATAATAAAAATATTCATCAACTCCTCCATTTGTAAACACCTTATTTGTGGTTGTCGCTAAATCTATCGAACCTGTTAAATCTACCCAAGTTCCTCCATCCAGAGATCCTTGTAGTTTTGCTGTTGCACCTGCTCCCCAAGTTGTATTATTGATTAAAGTGATATCTGATAAAGAAACTGGGGTTGGAAATTCTAACAATAGTAAGTCTGATCCAGAAATTGCCTGACCAGCATTATAATTAAACGTATAGGTATTAGCTCCATCATGTAATATTTGTATATCACCATCACTCTGATCATCATCAGGGCTTGTTAATCCAGAAGTTATTCCTATCAAAGTTAACGCTTCTGCTTCTGTATAGTAACAATCAGGAGATTCTGTAGCATCTAACACTCCATCATTGTCATCATCAAGATCTGAGAGATCGTTAGTTCCATCGCCATCTGTGTCTGAACAAGCATTTAAGAAATCACTTAACCCATAATTTATATAAGTGGATACATAATTGATATTTCCTGTGGTACCATCTTCAAACTGATCTAATAATCCATTATTATTAGCATCTGTACCTGTATTATAATTAATAATATCATTATTTATCGCTAAAGTATTTCCAGACTCAACACTATCACCACAACCATCACCATCACTATCTAAATCCAAACGATTAGGAATAGTATCGCCATCAGTATCGTAATCTACTGTACATATTGCTGAAGGACCACCAATAGCGATCTCTCTTATCTGTATCGGAGCTCTGGTATACGTCGTTTCTATTACCAGATCAAAACTTAGAACTCCATTATAGGATTGTGAAAAAGAAAAGCTTTGCATAGCAGCTCCTGCATTTGCTGCAACAAAACCTGTTTCTGTCCCTATTAAAGATGAACTTGCATCGTATAATTTAATAGAAAAATTTTGAATCCCATCATTAGTCCCAGAAGATAAATTAACATCATTCCACAAATAAAACTCTGATATATTATCATATGCAGTACTTAGAGTTAGCCTTAACCCATTCCCTTGGTTATCATCTGCTACGGTCCAGTCTAAATCCCGGCATCCGTCTCCCGTAGATGAAAAATCTTCATCAATCATTTCACTTAAACTTCCTTCTGTATTACAATCTATTGTAAAAGGTGCTCCTGGAATAGAAATTATAGCTACTGGTGTAATAATAGACTCTACGGCAGAAGAACATGGTTGGCTTTCGGCAACATCCAATACTCCATCATTATCATCGTCTATATCTACCAAATCTCCTATTGCATCTCCATCAGTATCTAAACAAACATTCAAAGTATTATCATTAGCATAATTAGCATAGGTAGATGTATAATTAATATTTCCTGTAGTACCATCTTCAAATTGATCTAACAGTCCATTACTATTCGCATCTGCACCCGTATTATAATTAATAATATCATTATTTGTCACCAAGGTATTACTGGATTCAACACTATCACTACAACTATCACCATCGCTATCCAGATCTAAATGATTTGGTGTTGTATCCCCATCGGTATCTGATAATTCGCATAATCCCGACTGTATCGTGAAGCCTTCATATACAAAATTAGCTGCACCTGTATGTGTTGTAGTCAAAGTAAATGTTAATGGGAGTAAATTTGTATCAAACTCTATATACCATGTACCACTACCATTGGTTGAATTTGCCAATTGAACAATACTTGATCCCGAATTGATAACTGAACCGTCTGCCAAATCTAGTTCGACATTTGGATCTCGAACAGTAGCCGTAACTCCAGGAGTCCAGGTTAGCATAATCGTCTGAGCCAAATTATCGGCATCTGCATCATTAACTTCGGTAAGATCAGGTCCCCATTTGATAATCCCCAGTGTACTATTAGCTGCTGGAGTAATTGTTATTGTAGAATTCATATTGGTAGTACGATCATCCCAGATATAATGAACTCCTGCTCCATCATATGCATTTGCTGCAACCAATACCTGACTTGCATCTGATAAATCTATAGCGTAAGTAGCATTAGCTCCTCCATTACTGAATGTCCCTTCTATCAACTGACTCCCTGCTGTGAGTACCACATTAGTATTGGTAGCAGTAGCATCACCACAGGATAATTCTGTAGTATCTAGTACCCCATCATTATCATCATCTATATCTACCAAATCACCTATGCCATCTCCATCGGTATCTGTGCATACATTGGTAGTAGTTGATAATGAATAATAATATGTAGAGGGATAATTAATATTTCCTGTGGTGCCATCTTCAAACTGATCTAACAGTCCATTATTATTGGCATCTGCTCCAGTATTAGAGTTGACAATATCATTATTGATTGCCAAAGTATTACCTGACTCTACACTATCACTACAACCGTCGCCATCACTATCTAAGTCGTATCTATTTGCAATCGTATCATTATCTGTATCTTCCCAATATTCTGAGCACTTTGATTCATAAATAACATATGCAAAAATGTTAAGCATCACTCTATCATTATTGGTTGATATAGCCGCTCCATTAGAAACTCCCCCTAAACTTGTTAAGATATCAACATCCGAAACAATTAGATCTCCAGTTGGATTATCTCTTAAAATAACATCTCCCCCACTAGAGTTTTTTGCATATGAAACGCCATCCCCTCCGGATAAGCTTCCCTGTACTCCTCCTGCTTGATCAAATGAGACTAAATTTCCAAAAGGTCCTCTAAAGATTATTGTTTTTTCACCATCTGCAGTTGGTAGGTTAGGGTTGGATATTATGTTAGAGAATGTATACCCCCATCTTTCTGTTGAAAAATTTGTCACAAGAACCATATTCTCTGATGATGCTACCGACCAATCTTTTATAGCATCTGTCTCTGCTACTGACAAATAAGTCGTCGTAGCATTTCCTATCCCCCCAATAAATACTACATCTAGGTTTAAAGCTTCAATTCCTGCCTCGGTAATTGGGTTTTCTGTCATAGGAACAAAAACCACATCACTTGTTACAGTTCCAGACAGGCTAAAATTAATGTCACTCTCTATTTTTAATGTTGAAGATCCACTCATCTGCCCTCCATCGATTGTATATCCATTATCCCCATCTATATCACGTGTATTAGGAATATACCCTATCCTAGTAACTGAATCGAGTGAACAATTCATAATATCTCCTCTTTCTACGCAATCTAATACTCCATCATTATCATCATCAATATCTGTGATATCCAGTACTCCATCACAATCTGCATCTCCTGTAGTTTGTACCTTTGTTGTTCCTTCTCCATTAACTCCGCTATAACAGTCATTCGTAGCATTATAAAATGCAGCATAATAAATCCCATTGGTCACCGCAGTAGGGCTACCAACTTTATTTGCATTTGTAGCAGGAGTTCCCGTATGCCAAGTCAATGTTGTATTTGCTAAACCATTACTAGCGGTGATACTGGTTAAATCAAAGGTTTGAACTGGGCATATATTTGCTATTGTTGTTGAAGATAAAGTAGGTGAATCAACCCCTGCTGGGCAAAGAAAACACTCTTCTTTTGTTATCGACACAGCATCAATTAGTAATAGAGATTGAGTTCCACCTGCGGGTGTTAAACGGATATATTGATACGATCCGACCATGCTATTGGGTATCGTATAGCTTATCTGATCATATACTCCGGCAGTTTCAGAAGTTGGTATAATTTCTGAAGATTCTGTAGTATATGCAATATTATCTTCAGAAAAAGCCAATGTCATTCCTCTGGGGTAACTAGAGCTCCATCTTCTTGTATATATTGTTATTTCTGATCCTCCTGAGAAAACATCAGAGTATGATAACATTGTAGCTGTTGCATCATAAATACTTGTCCTGTTTGCCACAACATCAGTTCCTGAAGAAGTTATATCTGCTGAGCCTGCCGCTCCATCTACGGTTCCCCAACTTGCATTTGCATTAGGAGATGCTGTTAATGCATTTTGGTCACTATCTATTGATCCATACTCGCATATTAATGCAATAGTTATTTCTTTTACACACGATATCTCTCCAGTTGTATTTTCTACTTGCACATAGATACTATAACCTCTTGGTGAGGTTAGTACTGAAGCATCTGCTACAGTCACTCCCCCTGTGGTTCCATTAATTTGAAAAATCCCTATAGCATCTGTAGGGCCAACAATTGCCCAGTTGTTTAATGTTGATCCAGAACTAACATTAGCATCTACAATACCATTTCCTGGATCAGACACCCCTACTACTGAGTCACCATTAGAGAAGTTTCCTACAGTAAGAGAAAAGCTTTGATTATTTATTATTTCTGGTGGAGATACCTGACCAGTATTTACCAAACCTCCTACAAAGCCATTTTCGGGGGTTGTACTTGTTGACCCTGTTCCATGGGATCCTCCAGAAGCATTCAAAGAAATTGCTGCAGGTAATGAAGCTCCATTTAAAAAGATAGCTCCACCACCTCCACCTCCTCCAGAAGAATGATTACTTGTTGCATTACCCCCGTTCCCTCCAATTAATGAAACAGAAATTGTTCCAGAAAAAGTAGTAGCATCTGTATAAAAAGTACCTCCAGCACCTCCGCCGGCAGATCCGTCTCCTGCTGTACTGGCGTCACCATTTTCTCCATTAGCTAGAATACCTCCTCCGTTACCATTAATTTCATTGGTAAATATGAATATAATTCCGCCTCCAATTCCTCCAACAGAAACTCCTCCATTATTACTATCCCCGGCTCCTCCACCACCTCCCATTATTGGATATCTTATAACGGTAGGTGTTTGTCCTCCTAATCCATTTCCACACCCTCCAAATGCATCTCCTCCAACTCCTCCTTCTTTAATCACATTAGAACCATTATATTCTCCTCCTCTTCCTCCAACTCCAAAGTTACCTCCACCGGCTCCTGCGGCATTTGTCCAATTTCCTGCTCCTCCTCCATTTGCTTGTTTTCCTCTTTTTCGATCCCCTACCGTAAAGTCTGCTATTCCTTCTCCTTTTTGCGCTCCTGAGGTTCCTATGTATCCAGAAGTCACCCCATCGGTTAGGTTAACTGCTCCTCCTCTAAAGCCTGAAGCTGTTATATTTACATTGGCATCTAACCGAAGTACATCTGCCTTAAGAGCGATAACACCTCCCTTTGTCCCATCAAACGGTATACCTGTTATCTCTGATGTTACTGTAGTTAATGCATTTGCTGAGTAATCTGGCACTTTTATGATCTGTACGGTTCCATTAACATCATATGTGTTAGAAACACTGGCAAATGATATATCATTAGTTGAAATCCCTGAAATATTTACTAACTCATAACTACCAACACCATTATAATCTATTACAGACCCATACTCACTTGTATCGGAGGTATTGATTACGGCGCCTTTCATTTGAATAATCATCACCAAATCACCTGTAGTAAATGATGAAGCATCATCTACTGTATATGTTGTGCCACTTATACCTGTTACCGAAGCATATGTATTTATAGTTCCTCCAATATTTTGTAGAGTTGCAGGGTAATCTTTAATATTAATTAGAGGTGCTGTTCCTATTTCTAACTCCCAATCTCCTCCTTTACCTGTTATGTTTGTAGAGGCAGAAATAGAAATATCCAGGGTCTGCTCCAAATAGTTTATTGCTCGTTCTCCTTTTTTACCTTTCCCAAAATTGCAACCATAGATATGTAATTGTTTTAGGTTTTGTATATTTTGTTTTCGAATCCAGTCTGCAATTTTTTGAGGAGAGAGCCATTCCTTCTGTATATAAAGTTCTCCTGGACGACCATGACTAAACAAGTATAATTCTTTGGCTTTTTGAAATTGTCCGGAAAAATCTCCAACAACAATATCCGTATTTCCCAATGAATTTTCTATTATCTGGGAGTTTTGAACCTCTGTATCTATATATGCAATGGAATCATCAGAGTGTTCGTTTGAAAAAACTTGTTCATTGAATGATAAAGATATCAGTAAACAAAAGATGAGTAAAAGCTTAAAAACAACCATCTTAAGCTTTATCCGTACGTTCTCCTTTTTATATCTTACAATTACTTTCATCGTGTAGCATGATTATATTAGTTGGTAACCTTATCTGGATTACGAATGGGGTAAAATCGCTAAAACCAAACCACTTTGACTATTAATGTGCTTTATTTGGGTGATCTAAGAATTTCAAGTACTTTCTATTTACCTGAGGAAAGATTGAAAAAAGGGGCATTATTCAAATAACAACCATTTAATATATAGTATTATTCTTATTTGTATGAATTATAAAAGGACCCGAACCACCCTATTAATGAGTACAATTATTTCATATAGTTAATTTTTTTAACAGTTGAATAAAAATAAACATAAACAATTGAAAACTAAGGTGTTAAAAACGCATTGTTTTTATGGCAATTCCATAAAACAGAAAATCGTCATCTCTATTTCTCTCTTATATGTTGATTATCTGTAAATTAAAACGTAAAAACACTACAAAATCGGCGAGTAGAAACACTAGTAAATTTTACAACTAGATTTGACATTCGATTGTAGAGACAGGTTGTAGCCTAATTGAAGTAGTTTTTTAGCAAATATAGATTACGGCTAATTACAATATAAGAAAAGAAAACTACTCTATATATTACAAGAATGAATACATATATATAGTTAAGTGCAAGGTATTTATTCTTTCTGTAATAGAATAAAGTGTTCTTTTTTTTTCAAAAACAAAGATCGTCTATAAGGGTCTATCTTTACAAGGTCATGAATTACTTTATCTCTTAAATAAGGTAGTATTTATTAAATAGACGACCTCTAACCAAAAAAAGATTCTTAGTTTTCTGTTTTAACTTCTTCTCTTTTTTATAGAAGGTATAATCATTGGAACCTTTTTTTGATACTCTTCATAATCTTTCCCTATTATTTCTTTTAAATCTTTTTCTTCCAAAAATTTTACAGCGACAAAAATATAAAATGTTGTAACCACAGTAAATAACAGATGACCAAGAGTCATTGTTGGAGTAGCCCAAAAAGCAATAACAAACCCAAGCATTATTGGATGTCTAACAATTTTATAAAACAGGTTTACTTGAAATTTAGGATAGCTTAGTTCTCTGTCTTTAAAGTTTTCATAAATCTGGGTAAGCCCAAAAAGTTCAAAATGATTGATCATAAAAGTAGAAAGAAATACAATTAACCAACCTAAAAAGAAAATAACGGTTAACATTATGGATATTATATTTTCTGTTTCCCAAACAACAGTCATTATTGGTTGCCATTTCCAATATATTAGCAACAGTAAAAGGCTCGAAAGTAAAACATACGTACTTCGTTCAATAGCTGGATTAATATAATTGGAAAACCATTTTTTGAAAGCTGGGCGAGCCATTATACTGTGCTGAATAGCAAATAAACTTAACAATCCCAGGTTTATGAGAACAGATATTATTGGAGATCTTTCAAAACCTGAATCAATTGATTTGGGGACAAATCGATTGCCCACAAAACCAATTGCGTATATAAAAGCAATTAAAAAAACGAGATAGGATATACCTCCATATAAGATGATAAGTATTTTTTTCATTTTATTGATTTTAAAGATTAATTAAAGTTTTCGCTATTTATTTTTTTGTTCAGATATGTTTCTTTTAATTTTTATAAAAGGGCTTTTTATTAGAAACAAAAACTGTTGTTTTCTGTCTTCTTCAAATTCTTTCAATCCATATTTTATTCCTTCTAATGGTAATTTTTTAAAAGTTCTAAATAACCGATCCCATATGATAAAAATATCTGCATAATTAGAGTCTGTATAATATTGATCTTGTTGATGGTGAACTCGATGTTGATCTGGAGTTACAAAGACTAATCCTATTGTAGTATTTAACCAACTTGGGTATTTAAGATTTGAATGTTCAAAAAAGAAAAATATGTAGAGAATCAAATAATATACTGCCATAGCAAGTACATCTGTCCCAAAAATTATAGCTGTAAGTATATTTCCCACCCCAAAGACTAGTATTAACTCGATTGGATGAAACCTAAATATGGTCGAGGAATCCATAGATGTATCACTATGATGTACCCTATGAAATCTCCATAAAAGAGGGATACGATGTGTTGCTCTATGTATCCAGTACGCCGTTAGGTCATATAGTGCTACCGCAATAAAAAGTTTGCTCCAAAAAGGTAATTCAATAAAATATAAAATACCTATCTCATTGTTGTTTACCCACTCTATACAATAAACCTGAAAAGTAACGAAGAATATATTCAGGATCACAAGGGTTATCTGAAACAATATGTTCTGAAAAAGGTGTTCTAATCGGTTTTTAAACCGAAATGGGTTTTTCATTAGCTGTTCTAGTGAAAAGAAAATTACTAGTAATCCAATAACGATATAATTTGGGTTAATGCTTACTATTTGATTGAGTGTATCCATAAAAATTAATTTTAGTGAGTCCATGAATTCAACATGGATATCCTTGTTCTATATTGAGGAATATTTATCTAAATCTAATTATCTTATTCCCTTCTGATTATATAACATATTTAACCTAATATCGAGATAATAGTTTGTATTACTTATTTTATTATCGGCTGCATTAACAAACCAAAACGCTAGTTACATCCTTCTCCAGAATCCGTTAGGATTGTAAGTATTCCTCCGTTTGATGTTTGCAAATCACAGACTTCTGCAGGGATACTGGATATCGGATTATTTGTTAAACTTAATAGCGCCAAACCTGTTAACTGCCCCAACTCAGATGGCACAGTACTTAATTGATTATTGGCCAATGTTAAAGCCCCTAAAGTATTCATATTACCTATGGATGAGGGAATGACCTCTAGATTATTGCTGTTTACATTTAAGCTTTCTAATCCTGTGAGTTGATCAATATTATCGGGGATTCGAGTGATACTTTTGTTATTCATGGTTATAGTTTTTGGATTACCATTTGTATGAAAAGTGACCTCTGGATAATTATCTACACTCCATTCCAAGGTATTACCTGGATTGGCAGTATATATACTAATAAGGACATCTTTTGGGGAAACAGTTTCACAATAATGATATTCAGATCCTGGAATAGGGGAGTAAAAAATTCCTAAGCCATTATAGGTAATAAGATTACATACAGATTGTGGTAACGTGGAGATTTCAAATAAATCATAATATGATAGTTTTTTTAAACTAGAAAGAAATCCAATTTCTGGGGGGATCGCCGTTAATTGTTCATTACCTATTAATTCTAAACTAGTTAAATTGCTTAGCGTACCTATTTCTGGTGGAAGAGCGTTAATTCGAGTAGCATATATACCCAACTCTTCTAATTTTGTCAATTGCAATATTTCTAGAGGAAAAGCAGAAAAGGTATCTCCGCCTATTCTTAGTTTTGATATATTGGTAAGTTGCCCAAATTCCTCAGGGAATGAAGTAAGTATATTATCTTCTAAATAAAGTTCCTCCAAATTAATTAGTTGACCTATTTCATTAGGCAAAATGGTAAGTGAATTATTACCTGCATTTAACATGGTTAACTTGTTTAATTTTCCTATTTCTGGTGATAAGAGTGTCAATTTATTTTGTGAAATATTTAGTTTCTCTAACTTGGCAAGTTTCCCTATTTCCAAAGGAAGTGCTTCAATATGGTTCCTCCTTAACCTTAACTCGGATAAATTACTCAGAAGTGTCATTTCATTAGGTAAAACAGTAATAGTATTACTAGATACATCCAAAAAATTCAACTTTTTCAAGAATCCTATTTCAGGTGGGAGTTCCGAGATATTGCTAGAATTTATTGATAATTCGATAATTTCGCTTTCGGTATTTGTAACAACGCCATTCAGATCACCCAAATCAGTTGTAGTCTGGAGATCCCAATCTAAGGAACTTGCGGGATTGGCATCCAAAATAGCTTGTAAAACTTGCCGCTGACTTAATAATACATTTATAGTTACTGTATATATTGCTTCACTACCATCTTCGGCAGTTACTATATATTCTACAGGATTTGTAAAATCCTTTGCTGTATCAGGATTTACTGTAGCCAAAGTAGATGTTTTAATTTCTGGTAATAATCCGGTAACATCTGTCCCTACAGGCATAGTCGCTACTATGGTTTTGTTTTCTTCATCTATAGTAGCTACTACATTTACATTGATAGGGTTATCAGTAAGCAGAAACACAAAACTTGTAATTTGTTTGGCATTGCTTTTTAAAATTTCGGCAGGTACTGGCTCGTCATCTTTACTACAACTTATGATACAAAAAGTCATTAAGAGGTAAATGACTATATACAGATTATTATGGATATATATTTTCATGATTTTTATATATTAAAAGAATGAATGACTACTGTTTTATTAGTTACATCCCTCTCCTGCATCAGAGATTATTGTAAGTATGCCTCCATTTGACGTTTGCAGATCACAGACTTGTGTAGGTATGTTTATTAACGGATTATTGGTTAAATTTAATAGCTGCAAATTGCTTAATTGACCTAGCTCTGATGGTACTGTCACTAATTTATTATTCCCAAATTCTAGAACTACTAACGCATTTACATCTCCCAAAGATGTTGGAATATCTTCTATGTTATTATTATTTGCGAGGATGATATCCAATGAAGTGAGTACTCCTATAAAATCTGGCAATCGAGTAAGGTTTTTGTTACTTATACGCAAACCTGTTGGGTTATCATTTGCATCAAAATCAACATCAGGAAAATTATCGACTCCCCACTCTAAAGTATTATCAGGATTGGCACTATAGATGCTAATAAGTGCATCTTTTTGAGAAGTAGATTGAAACGTAATAAGATCATGTAAGAAATCCATGCTTGGTACCGTGAATAACTCCAAAAATCGAAGACACCGAGGAACGGCTGTTAAATTGTTGTTTGTAATGTCTAAGAAGTTTAGGTTGACAAGAAATCCTAATTCAGCTGGAATAGAATTCAGTTGATTATCACCTAAATTAAGAACACTTAAATTCGTTAATAGACCTATCTCTTGGGGTAAGGTCGTTAGTAGATTATTCTTTAAAATCAAGCGCTCTAGATTATTCAATTGACCAATTTCTGAAGGAATACTTTCAAGTTGGTTTATATTTAAATTCAAATCAATTAGACTACTTAACCCTCCAATTTCTTTTGGTATTGAACTAAGTTGGTTACTATTAATTGAGAGAATTATGAGCTTAGTCAATGCTCCTATTTCTGATGGTAGTGCTCTAAATTGGTTACTATTTAAATATAGTTCTTCTAAATCCGTTAACTGCGATATTTCATCGGGTAAAGAGGTAAATTGATTTACTGATAAGCTCAATACTTTCAAACTTGATAATAAACCAATTTCTTTTGGCAGCACACTAAGATTGTTCTCCCCTAATAGCAAAACTTCTAAACTCGTTAATTGCCCAATTTCTAGAGGTAATTCATCAAGATTTTTATTAGGTAGGTCTAATTCACTAATGTTACCTTGAGCATTCAGAGTTACCCCATTTAAATTATTTAAATCGGTAGTGTTTTGTAGATCCCAACCCAAAGTGTTATCAGGATTAGCTTCTACAATAAGCTGTAGGATTCCTTTTTCACTCAACTCACGAGTGATAGTTACCGAATAATTACTTGTTGATCTATCCTCTGCAACAATAGTAAACGTTAGAGAGTTGGTAAAATCTTGCTCTCCTACTGGATTAAAACTAGCCTTTGTAGATACTTCAATCGTTGGTGTCAATGCAGCCAAAGGAGTATCAATTGGTAATGTTGCAATAACGGTTTTGGCTGTGTTGTCTATACTTGCTATTACATTTGTAGACAACACCGAATTATTAGCAGACAAAAACTTAAAACTTATTAGTTCCTTTTCAGAACTTTTAACCTCTGGAGTATTATCATCATCCTTTCTACAGCCAGTACTAAAAAAGATGGCTAATAAAAGAATAATTGAACTTATTTTAAAAACGTTATTCTTAGATACATTGGTAGTTTTCATGACACTATTTAATTATAGAGTCAAAGGACTATTTTATCTATGAAAAAGGCTTGCACTATTTTTTCATTTCTTTGGAGTATTTATGCATATCACTAAAAAAACAACAATTAAGTATTTGAAAATAAGCTATTTATCAAGATCGCTAGGAGAAGCCCCAAATTCTTCTTTAAATGCACGACTAAACCAAGAGGGATCATTAAACCCTACATCGTATGCAATTTCAGATATTGTTTTATCTGTAGTTATGATTAATTCTTTAGCTTTTTGAAGGCGTATTGACCTTATAAAAACTGCTGTAGATTTATCTGTAATGGCTTTCAATTTTCGATAAACCTGAGATTCGCTTAAATGTACATTTTTTGCAAGCTCACTAGGACCAAAATTAGAATTATCCATTTCTTCATGAATTATTTTAATTATCTTCTCAAGAAACTTTGCTTCTGGTTTCTCTGAACTTTTATTCAAAAATTGGTAAAATCCATTATTTTGGATTTTTTCTATTAATTTTTTTCGTACTAAAACGAGTTGATTCAATCGTATAAATAACTCCTTTTTATTAAAAGGTTTTGGCAAATAAGCATCGGCTCCATGAGACAACCCTCTAATTCTATCTTCCTGAGTTACTTTGGCCGTTAGCATTATAATAGGAATATGATCTGTACGCTCATCAGATTTCAAGGTTGCGCATACTTCAAAACCATTTTTACCAGGCATCATCACATCGCAAATAATAATGTCGGGGACTCTTTCTAATGCAAATTCTATTCCCTGAATACCATTTACGGCATGTATGGTAGTATATGTTTCTTTAAGGCATATTTTTAAATAATGTGCAACATCCAAATTATCTTCTATAATAAGAACCAATGGTAGTTCTGGGTCATTAATTTGTATTTGATCTACTTCTTTTGGTATAGAATCTGCATCCGAAACATGTGATCTAACGGGCGTTGAAATGTCTTTTTTAATTGGAGCTTTTCTAGTTACAGGGATCATAATACTGAACTCACTTCCCGTTTCCAGTTTACTTTTAACACTTATAGTACCATTCATTAGTTCAACAAGTTCTTTTGTTAATGCTAGACCAATACCTGTTCCTCCATTTTGTATAGAAGACTCTTCTGTTTGATAAAACCTATTAAAAACATTAGGCAGTTCTTTTTCAGCAATACCCTTCCCATCATCCTTAACTTTAATTAATAAACATTCTTCCTTTTCTTGAACAACAGTATTAACATGTACAATTACGTTACCTAGAGGAGGAGTAAATTTTATTGCATTGGATAAAATATTGGATAGGATTGATGTTAATTTTGTAAGATCAAGATCCATTACTAATTCGTCTATTTCTGAGTAGACTATTAAGTTTATTTGGTTTTCTTCTGCAAGAGAATGAAAACTTTCACTAAGATATTTTACTAAGGGAACTACGTCTGTATGAATAAGTTTTAACTCCATATTTCCACTTTCAGACTTAGCTAGATCTAACATTTCATTCACCAAATGGAGCAAGTTCTCACCATTACGATGAATCATTTCTAAAGATTTTTCGGCACCATCAAAACTTTGATTCTCTACACTTAACCGAAGTGAATCTGTCATACCAAGAATTACGGTAAGGGGTGTTCTAAACTCATGTGTAATGTTGGAGTATAACTTAGTTTTGGCATTACCCATCTCTATAAGTTTCTCGGTTTGTTGACCAAGTAATTCATTTTTATAGCTTATTTCGAGAGTACGTTCTTTAATAACTTCTTCTAAAACTATATTTTTCTTCTTTAATTCTCGGGATCTCCATTTAGAAAATAAAATCAAAATAGCAATAGCTCCAAAACTATAAAACAAATATGCCAACCAACTTTGATACCATGGTGGTATAATGACAAATGTAAAACTATCTTCTTCAGCGATTTGATTAAATATATTTTTAGAACGTACTTTAAAAGTATAACCTCCTGCTGGTAGGTTAGTGTAGTCTTTTTTTGTTTCAGCAGACCAAGTCGACCAATCCTTATCAAAACCTTCCAACAAATACTGATATACATTATTTTTTGGTTTACTAAAAAAAGGTAAAGTGTACTCAAACTTCAAGCTGTTATTTACAAAAGGAATTTCAAAACTATCATTCTTACTTTTTGGGGCATTTACACCTGCGTAAACCAAAGAATCGTTATTAACCCATACCTTTCTTAATTTGGTCGTAAGATTCTTATTAGGGATCCTTTTACTATTTTTATTATATCCCAAAATCCCCTTAGGTCCTATAAAGAGAATAATATCATCCATAAATTCTATACTATATGTTTCAAAATCATTGAAGACATTATATTCTTGTAGTTCAGATAATTTATTTTCAGAAAGTTTATAGATTTTGTTTTCGAAACCGGATTTAACGGTTTGCCATATATTCCCATCCTTATCAAGTCCCATAAAACCAAATGCATCTACAGTCTTATCATATTGTTTCATCAATACTGTATCTTTTACAAAGTTTTGGTCTGCCTGATTAAAACAATACATACCATCCTGAGTTGTAACATATACTTTATCTTCAAATTGATAAGGGAAATTATAGGTCATTGAAGGAAGCCCTAATAAGGTATCATATTTTTTAAGCTCGAACTTAATATGCTTATCTTGTTTCCCAGATTGTTTTTGGGCATAATACAAGCCTTTATAATAAGTTTCAAGCCAAAGGTTCCCTTTTGGTTCTTCAACAATACCATGTATTCCAGCATCTATTTGCAGAAGAGGATTTACATGCCATTGATTTTCTGATAATCTACACTCTAATAGTTTACCATCTATTGTACCTACATAAATTTTGGTACTGTCGACAGTAGATTTTACAACCGAAGTTAAAGTCCAGTCTTGTTTTTTAATAAGTTGTGCCTTGCCCGAACCATCAATTTTATATATATACTCAGAATCTAAAGCAAGTATATCATTGTTCACAGGAACGATATATCTAATATTAGTTTCGATCCCTTCTATTTTTCTAAAAGTAAGCTCATTACTTTCGATATATGAATCACTCTTTACCAATTGATACATTCCTTTACTGCCCACCAAAAATCTGTTATTATGATATTTTAGCGACCGTATTCTCTCTTTTAATCCTCCTAATTCATTAAATATTCTAAAAGGAGATGTCCAATCTATCATAGATATCCCATTATCACTACCCACCCATATATTCCCACTATGATCTTCATAGACGCTATATAATACATCACTAATTAATCCATGTTTTTTTCCAAATCTCTTTTTTACTTTTCCCGTTTTACCATCAATAACATATACCCCCGAGGTTAATGTTGCCATTGCATAATCCCCATTGGATAAAATTACTCCTTTATAAATTCGATTTTTCTGAAACAAATTGTTGTTTCTATGGCTAATTGAAGTTATATGTTCACCATCATATAGTAGAAGCCCCAAATAGGAATGAGCAATTAAAATTTTATCATTTTGGTAAGGAAGCATCACATCAATTTTACCTTTTGCACCCTTTAGAAATTCTCCTCCAGGCACCAAGCGTATAGAATCTTTTTCTATTTTATGTAACCCTACTCCCTTACTTTCGATATACAATGTAGAATTAACTTCAAAAATATTTCCAAAGTTTTCTTTTGGCTTCCAAACATCAAACTTTTTTCCATTCCACCTAAAAAGATATTTACTGCAGGAAAAAAAAGCAAGTTCCCCTAAGGTAACCGTCGCCCATATATCACCAAAATCCTGATTGCCAATATTCAAAAAAGATTTTAATGAATAAAAATTCATTTGACCCACTTTATCTGGTGCGAGATAACCTAATTCACCTACTCCCCCTACAAAGATTTCTCCTTTATCTGTTGCAGCAAGAGATCTAACTATGCTT
This sequence comes from Aquimarina sediminis, assembly GCF_002895435.1. GTDB lineage: Bacteria > Bacteroidota > Bacteroidia > Flavobacteriales > Flavobacteriaceae > Aquimarina > Aquimarina sediminis. The sequence continues at coordinate 171,326 of NZ_POYJ01000013.1, read as the reverse complement.
TTGTTCTTAAGTTCTATTGTATTCCACGAATTCCCATCATATTGAATAATTCCTTTGGTATTACCTATATACAAGAATCCATCGTTTCTTTCTGTAAATGCCCAATTTTGAGGGCTACTTTTATAATCTCCAGAAGTGTAATTTTCGATATAAGGAAGCCCAGAATTCCATATTTCTTGAGGAGTACTATCTATATACTCGCTTTTTTCTTGAGAGCTAGCGACATAAAAGCTTAGATTTAAAAACAACAATAATAAAACAGTGTAGATAGGTGTTTTCTTAATAATATTCTTTTTGTATCCAGTCTTTCTCAAAATGTATCTAAGAATTTATTGATTATTAATTAGTATGAAAACGACGTATTTATAATTTCAACTTCCTTTAATACATAAGAGATATTTTGGAGTGTTTACTTTTAATTCTTGGGAGAAATTATATGTTAATACATTCGGATTAAAGTTAACCAAATATTTTTAGCTCTTTGGCAAACTACTTTTCTTTAAAACAGATACATTAATTTCATGTTTATATGATCAATATAATCTTAGAAAGACAGACTTCTAAATACAAGATTACGGATAAAAGTAGAATTACAAAAAATTATTGCAGCACTAAAAGCAATATCCTAATCTAAAAATTGATGTGCCATCACATACCCATATCAAATCAGGTGAAGACTATAATATGTATTCATGGCCAGAGAAAAACTAAAAGGGCTATACAAGATATTATTCAAAAAGGCGAAATTGAAAAATCCAGAGTTACCGGTAGAGGATATGAGAAACTGAACTGATAAATGATTGTGATAATAATACCCCTTGTAGTGATCAACAACATCAACACAACAGAAGAAGTGAATTCATTGTAATACAATAAAACTATCTAGAAAAACACCATATTTAGTTTTAACGAACACCTCGTTAAAAGAAACGCGGAGTTAACATTCTATTGTATTTTTTAAAGAGCTCAAAACGTAACATCACTTCATAACTACCATCATTAAACTGAGTTTGTCCCAACTGGGTTACTTCTCTATCATAAGCAAGTCCAATCATCAAAGAATCTGAGATCTGAAAACCAACCATAGCACTGGCAGCTGCACTCCAACGATAAGCCACACCTAAGGTCAATCGATCATATAACAAAAAATTAGCCGATAAATCTACCTGTAAGGGTGCTCCAAAAACCAACTTGCTCAAAACAGCTGGCTTAAACTTAATATCATCACTCAAATCAAAAACATATCCCGAAATTAGGTAATAATTAATACGCTCTTCTGCCAGAAAGCTGACAGCCTCACTACTACTATTGGTCGTACTCTCATCAAAATGATCAGTCTCCAAAAGATTTGGAGCACTCAAACCAAAGTAAAATTTATGGGTATGATAATACACTCCTACTCCAACATTAGGACTAAACTTATTATCAATATTATTCTCGAATAAAGCATCATTACCATTAAATTGCGATAACTTCTGAAAATCAACATTCAATAGATGTCCTCCTGCCTTGATCCCCAAACTTAATTTACCTTGCTCTGAGGTAGGAATGGTGTATGAAAAATCAATATCAAAATAGGTCTCATCGGTTGGACCTATCTCATCATTAACGATAGATACTCCTAGACCTAAACGTTCACTTCCTCCAAGAGGAGTATTGAGCGTTAAGGTTTGAGTACGAGGAGCACCATCCAAACCAACCCATTGGCTGCGGTGAAGCCCCATAATGCTTAGAACACCTCTACTGCCTGCATAGGCAGGGTTAACACTAACGGTATTATACATATACTGAGTGTATTGAGCATCTTGTTGACCATAACTAGGATTAAATGTAAAACTCAATAATATAATCACAATTCGCGGATATATGTTTTTCATACACTCTATTTTAATATTTTAGTTAGCCCCACAGACCTATATTTACATATTAGGTTTATAGTGGGTTTGATTATCTATTGATATAGATATAACCTACTCTACTTTTTTGTTCTCCTGATTCTAGAACATATTCAAGTACATAATAATAGGTTCCAACGGGTAATTGATCAGTATCCTCTACAGTACTTCTACCTACTGAAATCCCGCTAAAGAAATTATTATTTCTTCCATAATTTTTGGCTCCAAACACCTTAACCCCCCATCGGTTATAGATCTCTAAAGTATTCTCCAGCCCTTCTATTCCACTAATTACAAGTACATCATTTACACCATCCCCATTAGGAGACATTCCTGTAAAGATTGTAATACCATCTTCTCCTCCGTCGGTAGGAACATTTGGTTCTAAATAATCTGGGATACCATTCCCGTCGGTATCAAAAGCATCATCTGGATTTCCATCATCATTTGGATCTGGATTTTCATCAGCAGTTAAAATACCATCGTTATCATCATCTATATCCTGAAAATCATCTATACCATCACCATCAGTGTCTTGTATTGAATAATTAACCGTTCCGTCATTAATTTCTCCTGTATTTTGCACCCCATCAGGGATTCCATCAGTTCCTACATTACCTTCTATTCTTCCTTCATTAGAAACAGTTAATCCTTCAAGGTTTGCACCAGACTCATACACATCTAGAACGCCATCTCCATCTGCATCCAAATCTAAACGATCTATAATTCCATCATCATCAGTATCCAAATTTGGGTCTTCATTTTGCTCTTCAATATCAGTAATGCCATCATTATCATCATCTAGATCATCAAGGTTTATTATTCCATCTCCATCTATATCCAAATAAACAACGGTTGGGTCATCAAAATCACCATCTCCATCGGTATCTACATTAGAAAAATCATTTGGATCATCAGAATCTTCAGAAATAGAAGAGGTCAAATCAGGAAGAAGAGCATTTACAACGGCCGTATTAACTACCATTTCATTTATTATATCTTGCTGATCAACAATATGCTCAGCTCCTATAATGACTGATTCATTTGGTGCTAAGGCAGATATCATATTAGAACTAGTAAAATTGACTATTGGGTCTATAACCGTAACGTCAAACAATGTAACATTTCCCGTATTGGTAACTTCAATTGTATAACTAATTACATCTCCTATGTTCATATAGGTAGTTTCATTAACTTCTTTCGTTATATCTAATGAGCCTTGCTGAGGAGTATGTGTAATTGTTATATCATCTGGATCACCATCACCATCTGCATCATTATCTTCAGAGTTATTAGGGTCATCAGAAATATCTGTCACTGAACCTCCATTAGGATCTTGTGCCTGTACACTAGCAGTATTACTAACACTTCCATTATCCAAATCAGATTGAGTAATAGTATGTGCTGCTACTATAGATATAGTTTCATCAGGAGCTATGCTCACAATATTTGAAGGTGAAATACTTCCTGCATCAGCATTTGAATCAGTAATCACTACATTGGTGAGGGTAACATTTCCTGTATTTGTCAACTCTAAAGAATACGTAATGATTTCTCCCAATTCGTCCCATAATCCATCTGGAGCAACATCAGAAGACTTTAAAAGACTTAATGATGGTTTTTGACTTAATTGTGTAACCGTTGGGTCATTGGGTGCGGTTGTATTAGGGTCATCAGACGTATCTGTTGCAATTATTCCACAAGGATCTTGACCTTCAACAGTTGCCGTATTAGTCACAGTACCGTTATCCAAATCAGATTGAGTAATAGTATGCCTCGCCATTAACGTAATCGAGCTATATGCTGTCAAAACTGGAATATTCGGAGAGCTAATAAATTCTGCATTAGCATCTGTAACTACTATAGAATTAAGATCTACCTCTCTTGGGTTGCTAACAATAATTTCATACATAATCTCTTCTCCTACCGTATCATACGCCCCATCTGAGGGAACTAATGATTCTTTAGTAATGATTAATTCAGGAGAAGGAAGTACTACCACAGTATAGGTATATGCATCTCCAACACATCCATTGGATCCTGTTGGCGTAATCGTATAAATCACCGTTTGTACTGAACCACTGGTATTAGTCAGTACATCGGTAATCGAAGTAGTCGTAGTAGCACTGATTGTCTCCCCTGTAACATTTGCATTATCTGTGGCTTGCCAGGTAAAGGTAGTACCACCTAAATCAACATCAGAGGTCAAATCATGGTTTAATGCAACATCACTACACACTGTATCGGTAGGTGCAGTAGCTACTGAAGGTTCTGGATTAACTGTTACGGTATAGGTATATGCATCTCCAACACATCCATTGGAACCTGTTGGCGTAATCGTATAAATTACTGTTTGTACTGAACCACTGGTATTAGTCAGTACATCCGTAATAGAAGTAGCAGTAGCAGCACTAGTCGTCTCTCCTGTAACATTTACATTATCTGCGGCTTGCCAGCTAAAGCTACTCCCTGCTAAATCAACATCAGAAGTCAAATCATGGTTTAATGCAACATCACTACACACTGTATCGGTAGGTGCAGTAGCTACTGAAGGTTCTGGATTAACTGTTACGGTATAGGTATATGCATCTCCAACACATCCATTAGATCCTGTTGGCGTAATCGTATAAATCACCGTTTGTACCGAACCACTGGTATTAGTCAGTACATCGGTAATCGAAGTAGTCGTAGCTGCACTGGTCGTCTCGCCTGTAATATTTACATTGTCTGCGGCTTGCCAGCTAAAAGTACTCCCTGCTAAATCAACATCAGAAGTCAAATCGTGGTTTAATGCAACATCACTACACACCGTATCGGTAGGTGCAGTAGCTACTGAAGGTTCTGGATTAACTGTCACGGTATAGGTATACGCATCGCCAACACATCCATTAGATCCTGTTGGTGTAATTGTATAAATCACCGTTTGTACTGAACCACTGGTGTTAGTCAGTACATCTGTAATCGAAGTAGTTGTAGTAGCACTGGTCGTCTCGCCTGTAATATTTACATTGTCTGCGGCTTGCCAGCTAAAAGTACTCCCTGCTAAATCAACATCAGAAGTCAAATCGTGGTTTAATGCAACATCACTACACACCGTATCGGTAGGTGCAGTAGCTACTGAAGGTTCTGGATTAACTGTCACTGTATAGGTATACGCATCGCCAACACATCCATTAGATCCTGTTGGAGTAATCGTATAAATTACCGTTTGTACCGAACCACTGGTATTAGTCAGTACATCGGTAATAGAAGTCGTCGTAGTAGCACTAGTGGTCTCGCCTGTAACATTTGCATTATCTGCGGCTTGCCAGCTAAAGGTACTCCCTGCTAAATCAACATCAGAGGTCAAATCGTGGTTTAATGCAACATCACTACATACTGTATCAGTGGGCGCAGTAGCAACAGAAGGCTCGGGATTAACCGTCACTGTATAGGTATATGCATCTCCAACACATCCATTAGAACCTGTTGGTGTAATCGTATAAATCACCGTTTGTACCGAACCACTGGTATTAGTCAGTACATCGGTAATCGAAGTAGTCGTAGCTGCACTGGTCGTCTCTCCTGTAACATTTACATTATCTGCGGCTTGCCAGCTAAAGGTGCTTCCTGCTAAATCAACATCAGAAGTCAAATCGTGGTTTAATGCAACATCACTACACACTGTATCAGTAGGTGCAGTAGCTACTGAAGGCTCTGGATTAACTGTCACTGTATAGGTATAGGCATCTCCAACACATCCATTAGAACCTGTTGGCGTAATCGTATAAATTACTGTTTGTACTGAACCACTGGTATTAGTAAGGACATCTGTAATAGAGGTAGCAGTAGCAGCACTAGTCGTCTCTCCTGTAACATTTACATTATCTGCGGCTTGCCAACTAAAGGTACTACCTGTCAAATCAACATCAGAAGTCAAATCGTGGTTTAATGCAACATCACTACACACTGTATCAGTGGGCGCAGTAGCAACAGAAGGCTCGGGATTAACCGTCACTGTATAGGTATATGCATCTCCAACACATCCATTAGAACCTGTTGGTGTAATTGTATAAATCACCGTTTGTACCGAACCACTGGTATTAGTCAGTACGTCTGTAATAGAAGTAGTGGCAGATGCGGTTATCGTCTCTCCTGTAACATTTACATTATCTGCGGCTTGCCAGCTAAAGGTGCTTCCTGCTAAATCAACATCAGAGGTCAAATCATGGTTTAATGCAACATCACTACACACTGTATCGGTAGGTGCAGTAGCAACAGAAGGTTCTGGATTAACTGTTACGGTATAGGTATATACATCTCCAACACATCCATTAGATCCTGTTGGAGTAATTGTATAAATCACCGTTTGTACCGAACCACTGGTATTAGTCAGTACGTCTGTAATAGAAGTAGTGGCAGATGCGGTTATCGTCTCTCCTGTAACATTTACATTATCTGCGGCTTGCCAGCTAAAGCTACTTCCTGCTAAATCAACATCAGAAGTCAAATCATGGTTTAAAGCAACATCACTACACACCGTATCAGTAGGTGCAGTAGCAACAGAAGGCTCTGGATTAACCGTTACAATAACTTCAAAAACTTCTCCTTGACAAGCGACTGGAGAGTCAATTGTAACTGTATACGTTATCGTTACAGGAACCCCAGTAGTATTTGTATATGTATCCGTAATATTTGCTGATATTGGAGTTACTCTATCAGGTCCAGGAGGTACATTTGTTGGATCAGAAGAAGATACAGTATACGAAGATGAGAATGTAGACATACTAACATTCAATGCCTCATCAGAACAAACTGTTTCTGTAAAATCAGGAAACGGAGGTTCTACTAATGTTAATTCTATTTCTTGTCTTGTAGGGTTTACACAAGATGTGGTTGTATTCGTAATTTCTGCATAATAAGATATTGACCCAATTACATTATGAGTTGGGTTGGCAACGACATTACCCCCACTTAAAGCATCAAACCATTGAATAGAAATATTAGCCCCGTAGGTAATCCCATTGTTTGCATCTAGAGTTTGTAGAGGCATTGAAGCGCATTCCATTATATCTGTTGCTGTTGTTAATGTAGGGTAACTATTTACTATAACCGTTTCAGAATTTGACAAGGAGGTAGAGCAACTCGTAGCACTATACTCTATCGACACTAGATTTATAGTAGAATTAATTGTCGTTGACGATTTTGTTACTACAGCATCTCCTAATGCATCCAGTGTTATTGTTTGATTTGGATTTCCATCCAAATTATAAGTTAATACCGCAGAAGGAGAGCCAGCAATAGTAAAAATAGCATCTTCTCCCTCACAAATATCTGTATTTGTTGTTACTGAAGTAATAAGTGGTTGCGGATTCACTGTCACTGTATAGGTATATGCATCACCAACACAGCCATTAGATCCTGTTGGGGTAATCGTATAAATCACCGTTTGTACCGAGCCACTTGTATTAATAAGCGTATCGGTAATAGAGCTAGCCGTTGATGCACTAGTCGTCTCACCAGTAACATTGCTATTATCTGCCGCTAGCCAACTAAATGTAGTACCCGCTGAACTTACATCCGCGGTTAGGTCATGGTTTAAAGCAACATCACTGCATATAGTCTCCGTAGGTGGTGTAGCTACTGTAGGAACTGGATTAATTACTAATGCCACTTCTGAACTTGTAACATTACTACACACATTGTTTGTGCTCGTTATTATTAACCTGTATTTGTTTGTCGATGCACTTTCAGGTGGATTAGTTAGTGTTAAGGTAGCTGTTGTGGTATTGCTATATACTCCTCCATTACTTAGGTCACTCCAAGCACCTGCTCCTGCTACCTGTTCCTGCCATTGATACACCAAACCCGCTGTTGTTGCCAAGCTTCCACTATAATCAGGTATAGTAGCTGGTGGTGTTCCTGTATATGTTGTCGTACTTAAAGAGGAGGCTACTACCGAAAAAGTAGTATTTAATCCTAGACAAATAGTTGAATTGGTTGGTTGAGTATCTATCTGAATAGTGGTGGCTATTGTTTCGTTTCCAGTTACTCCTTGCCCTTGGTCCCCTCCAATATCCGCTGTTCCTCCTGTATTGACCAAATTAGGCACTCCACTACCATCTATACCTCCTTGCGTAGTAATATTAATTCTTCCGTTTGCATCTAGTTGGCCTGCCACTACATTTTCATCTGCTTCTAAAGCATCATTACATCCATCATTGTCAGAATCTACATCTAATCTATCCTGTATACCATCATTATCAGAATCGGGATCTATACAGTTTAATGCTATCTGAATAGCTCCCGAATTGCTAGCTGGTTGTTGATAACTGATTGTCAGTTCTTTAATATAGTTTGTATTTATCGTCCATAATTTATTATTGTTGGTACCAGGGACAGGGGATGCAAAAGTTATTTCATTCGTATATACGCCAGTTGCCAAGTTTAGCGAATTATCTGGATTATCAACCGTAAACGTAGCTCCCGGCGCACTCATAATCCATGTTTCGCCATTGTCAAACCATGCTCCTGTAGTCTTAGAAAAGGCTTCAAAAGTTACCCATTCATCAAAAGTTATTGTCCATACGGTAGGAGCTGCGGATCCCCCATTATTAAATGTGATATGCCCGGAAGTATTATTTGATCCTGTAATCGACCCTGGACCTGTTAAAGAAGTTGTGTAGTTAACCGTTTTTCCTCCAATAGTTATGCTTCCTGTTCCAAGAGTAGAATCCCATAATTCACGAGTAGAGCATGCTCCTTCATCGGTATCCAATATCCCATCATTATCATCATCCAGGTCCACACTATCATAAATTCCGTCTCCATCATTATCCGCGACTATGGTAATGGTTTCAGAAGGGTCATCGGCTGTATTGTTAGAATCTGTTTGATCTTGGGTATTTGTAATAGTATTTGTAATAGTACTAAACGCCGCTGGGCTATCTACGGTTGCTTGAATTGTAAGTGTATATTTCTCTCCAGAATTTATAGTTCCGACTGTCCAATTAGGTGCTGACCAACTTCCAAAATCTGGAGTAGCGCTCACTAGTGTTAATCCAGACGGAATATTATCCGTAACAACAAGATTTGTCACAGGATTTACTCCTTTACTTTCTACTGTTATTGTATAAGTAACGGTATCTCCTATCTCATAGGATGCAGCATCTGCAGTCTTGCTTAATACAATATCTGGGCTACAATCATATACTGCTAATGGATCAGAATCAAAGGTGCAACTTCCTTGTGTAACCCTTACAAATAATTCGGCAAAGGTTACTGTAGGTGGAGGAGTATACGAAGAAGAGGTGGCACCCGATACAAGTACACCGTCCATAAACCACTGATACGCATCAAAGCTACCTGTAATTTCTTCTACAGTACCTCCTGGTAAGCACCCTCCTCCTGTAATCTGTAAATTAACCACTGGAGCCGTATCAAATCCAGAGAAATATCCTGCTATACCAGCACTCGAATTAGCTCCTAAAAATCCTACTGATATAGGACCTGTAGACTGTACTGATACATCTCCTGTCAATCCCGAAACAAAGAATGTTTTCCAGTCTGTACTTCCGGCAACGGGGGTTGATGCAGGTAGGGTTACGGTACCTGTACCATCGGTAACAACAATATTGGCGTCTAGTGTAGTTGTGGATGCTATAATTGTAACTCCTCCAGTAAAATTTTTGCCAGCTACATTTCTTATATCCGGGATATTATCTAATTCTTTAGGCATTAAACAATTTACCGGAGCAATAAAATTAAGCCCGCCCGTAGCCTGAGATGATGAACCAGCCAAGGCTTGGTATGCATAGGCTCTTTCGGATGTAGTTACCAGCATATTGGCTCCTGCCGATGTTCCGGAATAGTTAGATGATGGTATATCAAAATAATCTCCATTATTTATAGTAGCTATAGGCGTTGCTGATCCGTTAACAAAAATTTCTGTGTTATCTTGGGTAGCAATAATAATAGGTATTTCCATACCATTTACCCCATTACCTCTAACAAAAACATAATCCTTTCCAATGATATCTTCAGGCACTGGTTGATCGATCCCTGCATCTCTTGACGCTGACCCTGCTAATACCATATTAAGCAAGCCTCCATTACTGATTACGATATCTTTGTCAGATTCTATTGTGGCTCCTAACCATCCATCTAGATTTGCCGCTGCCTGGGATAATATTGCCTCTAACACATAGGATTGCCCAGCATTCAGAGTAATTTGTACAGAATCACTTGTTATTCCAGCAGCATTAGTTCCTTGTCTAAAAACACAATCAGGGTCATATCCATAAATATCTATAGTAGTATTATCTACAGTAGCCATGATTCCTAAAGTGGCAGACATTGCACCAGTAGTTGTTGATCGCAAGGGTATCCCTCCCCATTTAAACTTTGTACCCATGGCACTTTTCCCTTTGGAGGTCAGTGAAGCCGCCTGAGCACTATGTCTTCCTCTATAGTTTACATAAAACTTTTTCCCTCCCGAAGATTCAAATCGAAGACCACCATTACTTAAAACAACTCCTGTGTTAGCGTTGGTAACTAAAGTTATATTATTATCTCCACTTGCTAAGTCATACTTTATTGAATTTGTGTTTGACAACCCTGTCAAAGTGGTTAAAACGGTACCACTATTACCTCTATACACCCTCACATCAAAGGCTGTTGTTTCGGGTGTAGATAAATAAATAGATTGTTGAACTATAGCATTATTATTGGTGTACTGTTTTAATGGCGGGAGATAGTGTAAATCACTTAATTGAGCTACCGAAACAAAAGAAAGATGTAGTAATAAGACTAAAAAAACATACTTTTTCTCCATACTCTCCTTATATATTTGTGAATAAATCTTGGGTTAATCCATGCAAATTACTAAGAAAATGTTAAAAAATGTTACGGTAAAAACGCAAAAAAAGAAGTCTTAAACACCCTAAAAAGCAAGGCTTTAACATTAATACACATTTCTCAAAAACAGTTCAATAGCTATATCAACACTTACGTTATGTATTCACAAAAACATTATTACACCAACATTGGATTAGGAAAAATTAAATCATACTTTACCCTTTTCTAAAATAAAAACAATAGCAGATTCATTGATGAAGTGGTTGGGGAAGTATTAACCAAAAATATATTAATCATCAAAATTTTGTATGCCGGTTGTTTAATAAATTCTAATCTAAGTTTTTTAATTTATTGGCAACATACAACTAAATGTACTTCCGACTCCTAATTCACTTTTTGCGGATAATTCTCCTTGATTTTGTTCTACAAGTTCTTTACATAATATTAGCCCGATACCAGTACCTACTTCTCCTGATGTTCCTTTTTTTGTAGAAATATTACTATCGTCAAAAAGAGAATTTAAGGATTCTTCATCCATACCAACTCCTGTATCCGTAATGGAAACTACGATAGAATTTATTGTTCTCTCGCTACTTACGGTAATTTTGCCTCCTTGCGGAGTAAATTTAATTGCGTTGGCAAGCAAATTTCGAATTACAAATGAGATCATATTTTGGTCAGTTTGCGCAATCATATGATCCTCAATTGTATTATAAACATCTAAAGATTTTGTCGTCGTTCTTTCATGAAATAAGCTAAACACTTCTTGTACCACATCATGAATATTTACGTCGGTTGTATTTGTTTTTTCATTTACCAATTGAGATTTTGCCCACTGCAAAAGATTATCCATTAGAGATTGCACACCATTAACTTCTGTTTTTACAGTAGTAACATAGCTTTTTAGTTCATTTTCATCCAACTCTATTTCTTCATCACTAAATATTTCTAACAATCCATCCAAAGTTGCCAAAGGGGCTCGTACATCATGAGAAATAATAGAGAAGATTTTATCTTTAAGCTTGTTCAGTTTTAGTAATTCTTCGTGTTGCTTAGAAATCAGCAGTGCTTGATTTGCTATTTCTTCTCCATTCTTTTTAATTTTTAGGTAAGCATTTTGGAGTTTTAGAGTTGCACTAACTCTTGCCATAAATTCTAACTTATCAAAAGGTTTTTTTAAATAATCATGTACCCCTGCATCAAAGCTTTCTTTCATGGAATCTGCATCTACCTTTATGGCAGAGATCATGATAAAGGGGATATCTTTTGTAGCATTAGAACTTTTTAAAGCTTTCAAAAATTCTAGCCCATCCATTTCTGGCATTCCCCAATCAGATAAAATTAAATCCGGGGAAACCTTTTCTACCAAATCCAGGGCTATCTTTCCATTAGGGGCTGAGTATATTTTACTTCCTAATCCCATTTCTTTTAGTAATAAACTCACAAACCTTATATTTTCTGGTTGATCATCAACGACTAATATCGAGTATTCCATAGGCATATTTTATTTGGGGTTAATCGCAATTTCTTTTAGATATAAAAAAGCGTTTTTATCAAAATTGGTGAGTGCCTCCATCATCATATCTTTCCATTTTTTGATATTATTGGTTTCTCGTGGAGTTAAATCATCAAAAACATCTAACCACCCACCCATTTCGTATATTGTCAATATATTAATTTTTTCGGTAACCGAATTCAACAAATTAAAATCATTCTCATCCAATCTTAAATCGTAAAGAGGGTTCTTATAGCCCATTTTTTTATATGGAATATGGGCAACGATACTATCTTTTAATCTTGGAAGGGTGAAAAAAAATGAGCTCCCTTTATTGATTTCTGACCTTACGCTTATTTCACATTCATGTGCTTCTATCGCCATTTTACAAAATGAAAGGCCTAGCCCAGTAGATCGCGCTACTCCAGAATCTCTTACCTCTATTTGCGAGAATTTATTAAATATGGTAGTTAATAAATGTTCTGGCATGCCTACCCCATTATCTTTTATACAAACAGTGATTTTATCGGCATGTTTACTTTCTACCTTAGCTAAGATTTCTATTTTAGTATCGGGCTTAGAAAATTTAATAGCATTGGTTAATAGATTTACAAAAACCCGTTCTATTATATTTCTATCAACATTTACATTATACCCTGGGTTAATAGTATTGTCTACTTGTATTCGTTTATCGATTGCTAATAAATCTATTTGATTCATTCCCTCTAAGGCTATGTTTTTAAGATTATAATTACCAATATTAAGTTGTAGATCAGTGCTCTCAAACTTTTGCACTTCTAGCATGTTCTCTATCAAGTTAAGCATCATTTTACCTGATTTATTTATGCTTTTTAAATTAGAATTAGTAGAAGTTTCAGTAGAGTACCCAAGAATTGTAACTAAAGGATTTTTAAGATCATGAGCTAACATACCCGTAAACTCATCCTTGAAATTCTCCAATTTCTTTAATTCCTGATATGCCTTTTCTGTTCGATCCTTTTCTATGCCTAAAGCTTTATTTTTTTCCTGTATTGTTTTTGTCCTCTTATCTACTATTTTTTCAAGTAATTTATTTCGTTCTTCTATTCTATTTATTTTAAAACGATAGTAAGAATAACCAATTAATAGAGATGTCAGAATTATAAAAGTTCTAAAATACCATGCCATATACCAGGGTGTAGGAACGTATAAAGAGATATTTACATATTTTTTATTCCAAACTTCACTACTATTGGTAGATTTGACTCTTAGTTCATATTTTCCTGGGTTTAGGTTTTCAAATTCTAAGTATCGATTTTTATCCATAAATCGCCAATCTTTATCTCTTCCTATTAATTGGTATGAATATCTAATTTTATTGGTTTTATCAGGATTTACAGCGGCATATTCAAAAATAGCTCGGCTTTCATACGGGACTTCTAACCTGTCGGGGATTATGTTATAGATACTATCTTCTATTTTAATATGAGTAAACATTACCTTAGGAAAGGTTGTTACCGAGGGCATTTCTTCTGGATTAAAATAGGTAACTCCATTTTTACCTCCAAAATACAGCATTCCGTTTTTTCTTTTGGCATAGGCTTCGAGGTTATAATCATCACTTCCTAATCCATCGATCATGGTATAATTAACAAAGGTCTCTTTATTAGGGGTAAAGTACGAAAGCCCAGTATTAGAACTAATCCAATATCCTCCTTTTTTATCCTGTAACATCCCCATTGTTGAATTGTTGGATAATCCGTCTTTTTCGGTATAGTTTACAAACTTTTTTTCGGTATAATAAAACTTATTGATCCCTCCTCCTAATGTCGTTATCCAGAAAAAATCACTTTCTGGTTCGTCATAAATATGTAATGTTTTATGATTATTAAGACTGTATTCTACATCTACATTAGGCAAAAATCTTTCGAATTGCTTAGTTTCTTTGTTATATGCATTTAGACCTCCTCCATAAGTACAGATCCATATTATTCCTTTTTTATCCTGATAAAAAGAGGTTATATGGTCATCACTAATGGAATATTTATTTTTTCGATCATGAATGATTGATCGAAAATCATCTGTTTCTTGTTGGTAAATATTAATTCCTCCACCATATGTTCCTATCCATAATTCTCCATCAACATCTTCAAAAATAGCGGTTATGATGTTATGGTTTAGACTATTTTTATTTGTAGTTGAAGGTATATATCTTTTAAAAACTCCAGTGTCTTTATTGAATTTATTTAGACCCCCACCCCATGTACCTATCCACATTGTATTGCTTCTATCTTCATAAATTGCCCTAACCCAATTATGGCTTATAGTTGTAATATCATTTTTATCGTGCTTGTAATGTTTATACTTATTTGTTTTGGGATTGTATCTATTTAACCCACCGCCGTAAGTACCAAACCAAAGAATATCATCTTGATCCAAATACATACTGTAGACGTTATTGTTGCTTAGTGTATTCTCTATTTTAGGATTGTTTTTTAACACCTGAAAAGGACTCTGTATCACTTTGTCAAATCCTTTTGTATAAAAACCTACATATAATACCCCATTAGCACCACAATAAATGCTGCTAACATCATTATCATATAATGAATTTGTATCATAAGGATCATTAGTATAATTATAAAACCTATCTTCAGTATATGAGTAATAAGAAAGTCCTTTGGTAGCACTCCCAATCCATAAGATCCCTTTACCATCACTAACAATCGTTTTTATCTTATCATCTGCCTTATAATTATACTTTTCTGCCTCTTTTTTATAATACGTAAGCGAATCGGTATTGATATTGTACTTTACCAACCCTTGTATATCAGTTCCTATCCAAACATTTCCTTGCTGATCAGAATTTAAACACCAAATCGTCCTACTGTTTAGTTTTTTTGAAGTCAGAAAACTAACACTTGTTGTTCTGTCGGGAGTTATTTTAAAAAGCCCTAAGTTTTCGGTTGCTACCCATAGATTGCCTTTTAAATCTTCGGTAACAGCACTTATCTTGGCTGTTTCAGGAATTTCTTTCACTTTATAAAACACCTCTTTATCTTTGGAGAATATATATAACCCTTCTCCTTCAGATCCTATATAAAATCGTCCTTTTTCATCTTCAAACAGCGCTTTTACGGCTAGGGTTCCTATGGATTTATTATTTTCTCTTATAAAGTAATTCGTAAAATTATCTTCTGCAATATTATACTTACTTAGTCCCTTTTTTGTACCAAACCACAGTGTCTTATCCCTATTTTCTATAATTGTCCAAACTGAATTATCTGCAATTGATGTATCTTCACCAAATTCATTTATATATGAAGTAAATTGATATCCATCAAATTTATTAATTCCTCCAAAATTTGCTATCCATACATAATCATGAGAATCTTGAAATATAAAATTTACACTACTTTGATTGAGACCGTCTTGTTTTCCATAATGTGTAAATTTTCTAGAGCGTTTTTGAGCAGAAACGAAAAAATGAAATAGTAAAACAACAACTATAAAAAATAGTTTTCTGTTAAATGTAAAGTCGTATAAATATCTTTTTTCTTGCATTATCTCCCTCTAATAAAAGCTTTACAATCAACACAATAATTTTTAATTCTACAAAAAAAGAGGGTCAAAAAAACAGCTATGTATCGTTAAACTAAAAAAAATGACGATAATAACTCCATTGTGATAAATAATAAGGAGAAAATAATACTTTCGATAAACAATGTAGGTTAATAAGTCTTTGAAGAACTTATAAGTTCTGAAAACCTATAAGGCTTCTAAATATTAATCAAATTCTATGTAGAATTGTTCTTATACCATTTACACTTTGAATTTACCGCAATAAAACTCTCTTTTATGGTAAATTCAAAGTGTAAATGGCATTATTAATTTAATCAAAACTAGTGGAGATTGTTTTTGATTTTCATCTGTGTACGATGCAACTTTAACATTGGTTGAAGGCTGTTAACAATAATGATTTTTAATCCTGATACGAAGAAAAATTGTATCACCATTAGCACATCGCTCTTAATTCTTCGTACATTGGGTCTTGCTCAATCATTCGTAGTAATTGATTTTTGGCTTCAAATTTCTTTTTTCTAGTATATCCTTCTGAATATCCAGTGATTTTTGAAATCTCTTTCATTGACCTCCCTTCTAAGAAAAGATACAATACTTTCTTATTATCTGGACTCAGTCTCTGAAAGTGTTTTTTATAGAGGTGTTCTCGCTCTTGATTTTCGATATTTGCTATTACGGGATCATTAGTTCCTTGGTCAAAACAATCTTGCTTCTCATCAATCATCATTTTTTGTTTTCTCCTTAATCGATTTCTCCATAGGTTTTTACAAATCCCAAAAAAGTATGTCTTTACAGGTACCTTTAATTCTAAAAGACCTGACCCCAGCTTTTGATATAATAGCATTAAAGCATCCTGAAAGACATCCTCAACATCTTCAGGGTTTCCACAATTGTGAAGTATATATCCCTGAATATATCGTATATTTTCTTTGTAAAAACAATTTAGTATCTGCTCATCCCCATCAATGATTCCTGTTATGATTACTCTATCTTTATGTATCATTATAGTTAGTTTGTATCTTTTCAGGTTTAGAGTAAGCTCCTTGTCATATATCCCTTACATGCTTTTACGGTACAAACATAAATCGCCTGCGGCAGATGTCATTACAGATATCTGTAATGTGGTGTCTTTTTTTTTCAAAAAAAAAGTGAATTGTGTTGTTTTTAGTGGGGTTTAGCGAGGTTAAATAAAAGTGTAATTTTTTTAAAAAATCTCTTGACTCTATGAAACACCCGAAAACAAAAAGTCATAATTATCCATTTATACCTGTTATACTTTGGAATTACTGTAAAAGTTAAATGGATGCTATTATTCAAAATTGGGCAATATGAAGTGCTTTATCTCCCCGATATACTATTCAGCATCTTATAAATCGTCCCGAAAAACCCAGTACAACATCCAGAGTTCTGGAAAACGTCTCGGAAAATCCAGCACAAAATTCAGTTGGCAATAATCATTCTAAATAAAATGGTTTTATACCCTAAATTACTTTGCTAAACTGTAATTTTAAAAGCATACGAACAAGTATGTATTGAACTGTCACACTTAGATTTTGAAGACATTAGAAAACATGAATTTGAAAGGACAGGCTCTGTGTGACAACGTGTTTTTTATTTATTTTTTTGATGTCATCCTGAGCTTGTCGAAGGGAGTTTAACCTTTCATTTTTTAATTGAACTTCGACAGGATCGGACTGACAATTATACCAGTCCCAGATCTTTTACGATGGCTACCAAATGGGTTGTGTTTTTTGCTTTGAAGTCATCAAAAAGCTTACTTACCCTTTTATCAATAGCGCTTTCACTGTTTGGAGATATTTTTCGTTTTTTTAGCTTAATCCGAATTTCTTTTTTAGTAAACCCCTGTGATAATTCTTCTAATAATATGATATCCAAATCATCCAGGTGAATCATCGTATTTGTAGCCAAATTATTAGTTAATTCTGGTGGTTGTACGATATTTCCTTGATATACACCATCTACACAGGCTATTAATTCTTTTACTGCATGTTGCCCTTTGCAAACATAACCGTTGATTTTAAGATTGTCGAATAGCATCTTGATTTTATCCTGTCTGTTTTCTTGAGAATATACAATGACTTTAATATCGGGCTGAATGCTCCTGATATCTTTTATCAGTTCTATACCAGAGGTTCGGGTTTGTATTTTATGATCTTCTCTAAAAGAAAGGTCGGTAATTAATAATTCGAACATTTCCTGATCATTATGTGCCTTTCGGAATTTTAAATAGGCATCATCACAATATTTTGCTTCTTCAACATTGTGAATTCCGATCCTTTCATTCAATATTTTTATAATGCCTTGATTGGCAATCTCGTAATCTTCTGCTACCAATACTTTAGTAAACATCTGGCTGACTTTTTAATTAGGAATTTGTATTTCGGCTTTGAAGCCTTTGTCTTTATCGGAGTCAAAGATAAGGGTTCCTCGTATAGCATGAATACGCTTTTCTGTATTGCGCAGTCCATTTTTGGATTTTAGATGTTCTTCTGTTACTCCGACTCCATTATCAGAGTATTTGATAGTCAGGGTATCTTTGGGGTTAGAAAACACTAACTTTACCAGACTGGCTTTGCTGTGTTTTTGCATATTGGTCATTAATTCTTGCAGTACTCGGTATACGGTTATTTTTACCGTTTTATCCATCTGTCCCCAATTAATTTTATCAAAACCTATGGCAATTAACTGTATTTCATTTTGGGTATAGTTTTGCAGCATATTGCTTAATTCTTCGGGATAAGTATCTCCGATTTCGAATTCATTGTTTTCACGAGATATATCACGTGCTTTGACATAGGCTTTATTCAATTTTTCCTTAATCTGAGGATCATGAGGATCATTTTGATATTGCATCATAGCATGAAAAATATCATTACCCAGCTCATCGTGTAGCCTCTTGGCAATACGGGTTTCTGTTTCATAACTGGCTTGAAACTGCCCTATTTTATTTTGATGGTTGAGATAACGCATCTGTTGTCTAAAAAAGTAAACTATAAACCCAATACCAGTAAGCAATAGTAATATCCCAAGCAGGTATATTACATTCTGATTACGCACTTCTGATATTTTCCTGTTTTTCTTTTCGTTTTCTTTTAGCAGACTTTCATTTTCGAACCGGGTAGGTGCGTAGATCTCTCGTGTTTTTTTACGTAGCTGCATCAATTTAAGACTAGCATCCTTAAACCGCTGATGATCTTCTAATGAATCTGGATTTAACTCGGTGATCAGGGTTAATACTTCTAGTAATGCTTCGTAGTCTTTAAAATCTTTTATACTGTTGTAAGCTTCATATGCATAACGTTTTGCTTTGTTAATGTCTTTATTTTTATAATATTTGGATAGATGTATGTTACTATTAAATATACCTAAAACATCTTTTTCTTGTTTTCTTATTCGAAAAGCATCCATTAATAAAGTCTCACTTTCTTTGTTATTTGGATTTTCTTTAAACTTTATATACCCCAGATTATTAAGAATTCTAGAATACTCGATCATGTTTTTTAGAACATATTTGTCTTTGGTTAGAGAATCAAGAATCTTAATACTTTCAATGAATTTTTTTTGTTCTGCTAAAATAATTGCTCTCGTATTTTTAAAAAGAGGTAAATTCTTAATCCCAATCTGTTTTAGAGTTATTGAATCTTTAGTTAAATCAAACACTTTATTGTTCCAAACCATAGCTTTTGTATAATTACCCAATTCAAGAAAAGAGATAGATATACCATGATATAAACCAGACACAGTCCTATACTCAGTGGAATTTTCTAAATACTTTAGTCCATCTGTAGCTGTAGTTTTACTAGCATTATGATCTCCTAATGTCCTTTGAACACTTGACATTGCCATAAGACATCTCCCCGCATTGATACTATCATTTAGATTTCTTAGTACCTTAAATGATTGATTATAGAATTTAAAAGCTTCTAAATAATTGTCATTTTTTTTATAGAAATAACCAATTTTATAGTAAGCTTTTCCTAAATTAATACTATCTGAATTTTCTTTGGATAGTTTGACCATCAAGTGAACTTGTTCGATTGCCTTTTTATGATGACCGTATTTAAATAAAATATTTGATTTTTTCTTAAGTCCATTAAAGACTAATGAATCTAAATCTAAACTATTTGCTCCCTTTATAAAATTATCAATTGCTTCTATTTTGTCAGCTTCTGAATAATCTTGTTGAGAAGCTACATTTAGATATCTATTTAAAGAATCAATCTTTTTCTCTAATTCTATTGAAAGAGTATTTGACTTTATATCTCTTTGGCAGGAATAGCTTAGTGTTAAGAACAAAATACTAAAAAAAAAGAGGGACGTAAACGTATATTGTTTCATCCCTCAAAAATACTAAATTAAATTATTTGCGTTTAATTTAATTCGCCTCCTTCATCTATTTCTCCATTATTCCCATTCGTACATAACACTTCAGTATGTAGAGTTTCGTTTTCAGCGACGCTATCATCTGGTGTACAAGAGATAAGATTAGCACATAGGAGTAAAGCCAATACGAATATAAATTTTAAGTTTTTCATTGTTGTTAAGTTTTTTTGTTTTCCAAAGTTTAGGGTACGCCCATAGGTGTCAACCCCAGATCGGTATGTTGTTACATACCCGTTACCTATGGGAACTCGTCGATTGGTTCGGGAAAGTGTCATCTTATACAGTCGCGATACCCTACTTTCCCCTTTTGGGTAGCAGCGAGCTGTATTAGGATGTATTGATGGGTCAGTTTTACTATTTTCTACAAGATTTGTAGTCCAAACCAAATCATTTGTTGGCATGAATACAGTTAGACTATTGATGTATAACACTACATGGCACAATGAGTAATTTTCTCAGAACCTTTGTAGCGATCTACAGCATGCAAATCGTATAGAAATAATATTGGTTGGCTGGTAACCTTACTTGTTCAGTTATGCAATCAGGCTATAATAGATTGATACATAGTAGATAATCGATGATTGTTCTTTGATTACTTATCCTTATTAGCATTTGCTAATCCAGGTGAAGCACTGTTTTAACTAAAATCTATATTTTCTTACTATTTTCAATGTTTGACCAAAAGGTCAAATTATATCACTTACAACCCTTTTCTAAAGCTTATGAGATACAAGCTTTATGAGAAGTATAACTGAATGTAATCACATTCTCATTCGGCTTTTTGTATATAAAGCGAAACATGGTTTCCAGTCTTTTGTAGCCTATGATATCAGTTATCATTTCTTGAAGAGGATTAACAACCCAAGTGTATAATCCCATCTCAAGGATGCTTCCGAAAGCATTAGCTACCAGGTCATTTTTTACCTTGCGCTCCTTGTTATAAAATTGATTATACTTCATTGTTTTATCTTTTTGTTGTTAATTGTCCTGCAAATATCTGGTAGTGGTACGCAATGTTTTTACGTAGTAGAATTTATTTTTTACCAGACCATTGTACAAATGACTTATATTTTGTTTTGGTTGATACACAAATATCAAAATTTTCTTTTGAATTTGCAATAATTCTTGAATTTATTTTATTGATTATCAAATAGTTACATATTTTTTTAAACACAAGAATCTCTGCCCGTTTTGCAACAGATTTTGTATCATTTGGTAATCGCCTATTTCTCTGACAATTACTCCTCAAATACTATTCCTTATATGTTAATTAGTATTAATCATTAGTTAAAAAAAATTTAATTACCATTTCATGTTTCTATATTCTTTGATGTGAGTCTTTCTAACCAGACTAATGTTTTTTGGTTTACTATTTCTCAAAATGATTCAATAAAAAAAGCGTCCAATTTCTTGGACGCTTACTATTTTATATTCGCTTTTATAATTTATATCATTCCAAAAAATGATTAAAATAGTAATATACCGTCCTTGTCATAGGTTTTTCTATAATCCATCTAGTATTAGACTGATTAAACCTAGAATTTGATACGATATGTGCTCTATTTTGTTTCATATATTTACACTATTGTTTTAGATGTCATATAGAACTCATCAAACAATCATTCTTTTATTCATAAAAAATCTTGTGTATGACTCGTTTTATATCGTTCTTTTAATATAATGATTTTTGTCATGTTTTCCAAATTCTTATTGGCGTACCTTAGCCTCTTGAAGTAACTTATACTCATAACCATTTGAATTTATCAAAACACAAAATCAGATGTCAAAAAAGGTATATTTTACTAAAAATCAACATTATACCTTAGTACTGGTCGACTTCGTTTTCTTTTGTTGATAACCGTGTTGAGAACCTTATGTTAAAGACCAAAAAACCTCTTCAAAATTATAAGATCTTTGCTTTTATTTAGAACAATTCTAATTAAGGGAAGTATGGAAATAACACAAATTATTAAGAGAGATTTTAGCATCAAATCATTTTATTTAGACAAAATTACGGATGCCGTAATGAAAGCAATGAACGCTGTAAACAAGGGTACATTTGCCGATGCACAAAGAATTGCCGTAGCGGTATCTAATATATTGCTTGAGCGTAAAAGTATAGATAAGCAGTATATCCCTACTGTAGAAGAAGTACAAGATATTGTTGAAACCCAATTAATGGAAAGCAAATTTTCTGAAGTTGCCAAAGCATATATCTTATATCGTAATAAAAGAGCGCAGCACAGAAAGACTGATATTTTTGAAAAACGTATTAATCTAAAACCATATGAGTATCCCCAGCTGTATGAATATGTACCCGCGATAAGACATTCGTACTGGATTCATACCGAATTTAATTTTACCAGTGATATTCAGGATTTTAAATCACGTTTGTCTTTGACAGAGCAAAGTGCTATAAAAAATACGATGCTGGCAATTTCTCAGATCGAAGTAGCCGTAAAATCATTTTGGGGAGATTTGTATCATAGAATGCCAAAACCCGAAATAGGAGCTGTAGGATCCACCTTTGCAGAGAGTGAAGTACGACATGCAGATGCATACTCACATCTCCTTGAGATATTGGGACTTAACGAAGAATTTAAAGAACTTAAGAAGAAGCCTACTATTATGAAGCGCGTTCAGTATCTCGAAACTGCGCTTCGCAATGCTAAAAGTAGCGATGATAAGGAGTACGCAGAGTCTGTATTGCTTTTTTCGCTCTTTATAGAACATGTATCTCTGTTTTCTCAATTCTTGATCATAATGGCTTTTAATAAGCATAAAAATATGCTTAAAGGCATCTCTAATGTAGTAGAAGCAACTTCTAAAGAAGAACAAATTCATGGCGATTTTGGGATCGATCTCATTAAGATTTTACAAAAAGAACACCCAGAGTGGTTTACACCAGAATATCATCAAACGATTCAGGAATTATGCGAGCAAGCCTATGAAGCAGAATGTACACTTGTAGATTGGATTTTTGAAAACGGAGAACTAGAATTTTTGCCAAAAGTAGTTATCAATGAGTTTATAAAAAACAGATTTAATAACTCATTAGAAAGTATCGGTATTGGCAAAATATTTGACATTGACAAAAAGCTAGTTACTCAAACCGAATGGTTTGATGATGAAATTATAGGCACAAAACATGGAGATTTTTTCGTGAAACGATCTATTAACTACAGCAAAAGAACACAAAGTATAACAAGCGACGACCTCTTCTAAATTATGCAAAAAGAAACTATAATTACCCCAAAAAAAACGAATCCTTCACAAGATTTAGTAGATATACGAAAAGAGACGCTATCAAACGTAAACCCCTCTGGTCAGAATGCTTTTGAATGGTTAAATGAAAACAGTAGAAAGTTTCTGGAAACTGGCTACTTAGCTAAGGGGATTTCTCCTGAAGAGCGTATCCAAGAAATCGCCAATCGAGCAGAGGACATTCTACAAATACCTGGATATGCAGCCAAGTTTAATCACTATATGTCGTTAGGTTATTTTTCGTTAGCCTCTCCCGTATGGTCCAACTTTGGAAAAGAGTGCGGATTACCGATTAGTTGTTTTGGATCACATGTTGATGATGATATTGGAAATATCCTTTATACCCAATCTGAAGTGGGAATGATGTCTAAATTAGGCGGTGGTACTTCTGGATATTTTGGAAAGATAAGGCATCGCGGAGCACCTATAAAGAATAATGGCGAGGCTTCGGGTGCGGTACATATCATGAGGCTTTTCGAATCTATGGTAGATGTAGTAAGTCAGGGGTCGGTACGTCGTGGGCGTTTTTCTCCTTACCTACCTATTGAGCATCCAGATATTATGGAATTCTTAGAGATTGGTACAGAAGGAAATACTATTCAGGAATTAACTCATGGTGTTACTGTTACCAATACATGGATGCAAGAAATGATAGATGGTGATGTAGATAAAAGAACGATATGGGCACGTGTATTACAGCGAAGAGGAGAAATGGGATATCCATATATCTTCTTTACGGATAACGCTAATAATGGTGCAGCAGACGTATATCAGGATAAAAATCATCCTATTTACGCCAGTAATTTATGTACCGAAATTATGTTGCCTTCTAATGATAACTGGTCGTTTGTATGCGTATTATCAAGCTTAAACCTTCTTCATTATGATCAATGGAAAGATACCGACGCTGTAGAAACTATGGTGTATTTTCTGGATGCTGTTATCACAGAATTTATTGAAAAATTAGAAATATACCGAGATTCTGCAAATAGAGAGGATAGACAAACTTTTCTATTTATGGAGCGTGCTTATAATTTTGCCAAAGAAAATAGAGCCCTGGGTCTAGGGGTCTTGGGGTGGCATTCGTTATTGCAATCAAAAATGTTAGCTTTTGACAGCCAGGAAGCTTATAATTTAAACAGTGAGATTTTTAAAGTTATACAAGAACGCTCTTATGCGGCTTCAGAACAACTAGCCAAACGTTTTGGAGAACCAGAAATTCTCAAAGGGTATGGCAGACGAAACACCACATTAAATGCAATTGCACCAACAACCTCATCAGCTTTTATTTTGGGGCAAGTATCGCAAGGTATTGAACCTATATGGTCCAATATCTATGTAAAAGATATTGCCAAAATCAAAACCACTATAAAAAACCCCTTCTTGGTAAAACTATTACAACAAAAAGGAATGGATACCTCTGAAGTTTGGCTGGATATACGTAATAGAGATGGTTCAGTACAACATCTTGATTTTCTGACAGAAGAAGAAAAAGAAGTATTTAAAACCTATTCAGAAATTGACCAACTGGATATTATCTATCAAGCTGCCAATAGGCAAAATCATATAGATCAAGGTCAATCGGTAAATATAATTGTACACCCGGATATGCCAACTAAGGATATTAATAAAATTCATATTACCGCATGGAAACTTGGGTTAAAATCTCTGTACTATCAACATAGTATGAATGCTGCTCAAAAATTCAAGCAAAAGAAAGATTGTGCAAGCTGTGAAGGATAGCAACCCTGCTACAGTAGCTTAGGTGTACTATATATTGATAAAAAATATAGAGGTGCCCCATGAGGCACCTCTATCCTAGCAATCATTTCCCCAATTTTGATGCAACACTTACTTACTTTTTTCTCGATTGCAGGGGGACTATTTGTCAAAAAAACAAAAAATAAACTCTTTTAATCATCCCACCTTTATTGTAAAAGGCTAGGTCGTTTTAATCCTATTGTAAAAAATAAACCATAGCCATAGATATGGTTTATTCATTTTAAAAAACAGAAAGAACAAAGGGTTATATTCTAATAAATTCAGGGGAGAACGAACAGTATTAAACTAGTGAGCTATCAACATTAATACTATTCTTTATTTATTAAATACTGATAATCTTCAAAAGCAATTTTACCTCCAAAAATCTTAATTGATTTAGTGATCACCTTTTTTGCTTTTTCTGATGAACATCCTAGACCTATTGCATATTTATGAATCAATTTCATTTCTTTTTCGTCAATAACATTATCGGCAAAGATCATTCTAAAAAGATCATATAAATACTGTAGTCTTCCTTCTTTAGAACTTGGTGGATTTATAGGATAATTTGAAGGATTGCGCAGTACCTCTGTAAAATGTTTTTCGCTAATATTAAGCTTATACGCAAATTTATTAAGAAGTCTTTTTTCTTCTTCATTAGATTGACCACCAGTACAAGCAATATTGGCAATAGCTGCAAATTGCGCTATGTTGTTTTTTTGTACTCCTGACTGGTAAAATTCTGAAATAGACATGTGTGAATGTTTTAGAGGGTTTATCATTATGACACACTATTTCAAAAAGGGTCACTTCTTTTTTAAAATTTTATGTAAATTATTTTCAATGCCATACTTTTTAGCACTATTTACCATCAAAAACTCAACAGTTATTCTTTCAAAAACAAAGTAGTATAGTAGCAAGTTATTTTAATTTATTGAAAGAATAAAATATCAGTATCTACTTTAATTTAGTATAGTGAGATTCAATCAACGTTAGTGGTACATCTCCATGTTCAAGTATTTTTTTATGAAATCGCTTATATTCAAAATCTGGATTCTTCTTAGCTTTATTTAGCAACTTCAAAAACATTTTGGCTCCATATTTATAAGAAATAACCTGGGCTGGCCAGCGTTTCATTCTGGCAATTTCACGAACTCCAATATCATCTTGGTTTTTTATATATTTCTTCCAAAAATCCAAAGCTTTTTTATCAGACCACCCATAATAATTGATAGCAACGTCCAGAGATACTCTTACAGACCGAATTAAATCCCATTCCCACTTTCCATACTCATCATATATAGTCTCATATACTCCTAAAACATCACCCAAATACTCTACATAAGCTCCCCAACCCTCTGCAAAACCAGGGTACCAAAATAAATTTTGTATTTCGGTCCTATTGATACTATTATTCACCATAAACTGGTAGTGATGTCCTGGTATAGCCTCATGAGCATAAAACCACCCTAGCTGTCTCTTATTAAAAGGTTTATCAAAAAAATTGTAATAAAACGTACCATTACTATAGTATGCAGGGACTTGAGAAAGAGATGCATTTGTTCCTCTACCAATTTTTATCTCTGGTATTTTATCTATGTAAGGAAAAATACTTGCAGCTTTTATTCTTACTATCTTTTTAATTTTCTCAAATTCTCTTTGTACGTCCTCTGGAACATCCAAAAAGAATTGATCTTTATTTAAATGATCCTCAAAAACCATTTCGGATAGCCCAGATTTTTTTTGAAGCCGTTTCATATTAGATTTAACTTTTTCAATTTCCTTTAAACCAAATTGAAACATATCATCAGGTGATACATCTTTGTCTACCCATCTTTTTAATAAATACACATACCAAAGCTTACCATCTGGAAGAGCGATGATACTTTTTGAATCATCTAATGCTACAGGAGTCCATTTTTTTTCTAATGCTATTCGTTCTAAATGTAACATCGTTTCATAGTCAAGTATTTGAAAATTAATTTTTTGACTACCAATCAATGATGAAGTATCAATTTTGCTTAGGTTTTCTTTTAAGTTTTCGAAAAAACGCTCTTGCTTTTTGATGTTTTCTTTGTCTCCAATTCTATTTAGTGTCGACACATAACTTATCTGTAAACCAGGTATATTTAGAGTTGGGTAATGTTTTAAAAACTCTTTTTCTATTTTACTAAAATTATGATTTTGCGACAGACAACTCGTATGAACCATACATCCAATTAGTAAAGTAATAAGCTTTAAGTTTGTCATAATGTTGATTCTTTTGAGCTGAGTTTTGGTTTTATTTGATACTAGTTTGTTTTCAAAACAAGTTAACTTTTCTGCTTTTACGGTTATACTCTGTTCAATTTATTATCCCTTAATTTCTTGCAAATTATCATCAAACTTTTTTCTTTCGACCATTTTTCCTTCAATATCATACAGAAACTTCATAACTGCAAATTTTGCTCTAGGGTGTAATACCAGATTTCCTTCTGAATCTAAAAATTGCATACTCTCAATTCGTCTTCCATCTTTGCTATACTCTCGTTTAACATGCTGTATTGTTTTTCCTTCAATATCAAGAATTTTAACTTCTATCTGGTTTCCATATTGATCATAGGTGTTTAAAACTCTCGCCACTCCTGTTGGCATTGCTTTGCTCCTTCCTGCAACACCAAACCCTCTTAATTCTACTTTGTTTCCGCGTGTATCATATAAGTGTTCTCCTATAGCAAACTCGGGTGCGTTACCTTCTACGGGCTTTAAATCTTTGTCGAATACCATCCAGCGCGAAAAATTCCCTTCTTGATCATATACAATACGATCCATACCTGCTTTCATAGAATTGTTTATCCTATTTCCATTCTCATCCAGATGGTGAACAAAATCTAATAAATCATCATTTCCATACTCCAATCTTACTTTGTAGAAAGTAAAATTAGGGCGAATGGGTTGAGGTTCATTTTTTAGATTAAAACGTTTTTCAATAACATTGCCTTCTCCCATATCTGTCCACTGATAGCTATGGATATTCCAGGCATTTTCAGAAGGTTTATTATTCTTATCATAAAATTTGACAGAAATGCGGTTACCTTTTGTATCTAAATCAAAAACTGCTTTATACATTTTTCCATGAACTTCTGTTCTCTCATCTAAGCGATTGTAATAGTATCTTATTTCTTGATTTTTGGTATACTCAATGGTCATTTTTGATGAGAACCAAATAAAACTATCCCAGTTATCATTTTGATTTATGATATAATCCCCGAGACGGTGAGATACTTCTACCAATCTATCTTTATCATCATAAACAAACCTATAATGTGTTTCTTTATCTGATGTGGCTTTATCTATTGGGTGTATCCCTCTAACATCAGAATATGGAGTTTCTCTAAATACCAGATGACGATAATATTCTTTTTTTTGCGCAAGTAAACTTGTTATTGCACATAAAAAAAGTACTGTATATCTTACATTGTTTTTATGTGTTTTAGCTTTCATAATTCAACTTTGTTTTTATTGATTCATCACTGCTTTAAAATAATCAAGAGAGGCTGGCTCAAAAATCATTTTATTTTCCTTTTTGTTAAAGTATCCCATAGACACCAAGCCAACCAGATTTCCTTGATTGTCTGTTACCGGACCTCCACTACATCCATTATACGTTCCTTTTGGGACATCTAGCCTGAGGTTTTTATCTTTAGTTAGACCTATAAATTTGCCTTCTATTCTGACTGGAACTTCACTTTTGTACGGATACCCAAAAAAGGAAACTTTTTCTCCTATTTTTAGAGCTTTTTTTCTTAGATTATATATAGCAATGCCTTTGGGGATTGCACCAACCACTTCAAAAATCAACCAATCTCCTTTTGGCGGCATTGCTAATAACTCTTTTGGATTTTCATTAATTAATGTACCTGTAGATATACTATTTGCTTTATTCTTTTTAGAAGTAAATGACCATGATTTCAAATCATTTCCAAAACTTATCGTTTTCATACTATCTGTTTTAGCAAAAAACAGAACATGCTTAGCCGTGCAAGCGTACACTTTGTTATCATATCTCAATAAAAACCCGCTTCCTGCATGCGCATTATCAAATTTTGAATTCTTGAATTTAACATTGCTGACCAGTACCGAATCAATTTGGGCAAAGGTCATAGAAAATGTAAAAAATGAGATCAATGATAATAGTTGTAAACTGTGTTTTGTCATTTTTAAAAGGTATGTGAATATCATAAGTGGTAAATTTTCATATCGCAAATTCATTAGTGTATAATACGTTTAGCTTAGTTTACTCTGCTTTTGCCTTAGCTTTTATCCAATCGATAGTAATCTGAGCTACTTCCTGGTTATAATTCTTTGCAGCATGCTGTCTGTAGGTTCCATTTTGTAGAGCATTTACATTTTCTTGCATCGAATTAAACCTTACAAAACCATGTTCGGTTTTGTTGACAAGCTTATAGGTCGCCTTAGTTTTATCTTTTACAAGTGCTACAATACCCTTTGCTCCGGTATCATCTATTGCCTGAATATCAAACTCGCCATGCATTGCTAATACGTTAGTGTTTATATTTCGCCATGCTTCTGGTATATCTACCTCACATAAAGTCTGCCAATATGCAATACTTCTACCGATATAACTTCCTCTTTCTAATTCGGCAAATTGAGATCCCAAGTAGTTTTTATAATCGTTATTAGCGGCTAAATCCTTTGCAGGCATTTTATTGACAATCATATCTTCTAAAAATGGCAGTCCTATTTTATTATTTTCACTTATTTGAGACTGAGGGGTGTTAAATATTTTTGGTTGAAGGGTGTATAGGTCTTTCATATAATCATACCACGGTTTTGAAATCGTACCGTAGGTTATAATTCCTTTAGGACTCTTGACTTCATTGAGTAATGGAGCTATGATTCCACCCATAGAATGACCAAATAAAAATATATTATCTGTATCCACTGCTTGCGAATTTAACAGTGCTTTATATCCTTCTTTAAAAGCAATGACTTCTTGTGTAAAATTTCCATCATTACAATTAATTTTACTCTGACTATCACCAACGCCTGGTTTTTCTATTCGATATACCGAAAAACCAGCATCAACCCAATCACGAATTAGTTTTAAGGATGCATGTTGCGAAGAAAATGGAAACTCGAAGGAACCACAAGTATACCCTTGCAGATAAAAAACCACTGGTGTATTCTTCTTACCTTTTGGTGTATATAAAATAGAGCGAAGAATATTATCCCTATACTTTACCTGCCCGTATGTAATATTTGCTTTTTCATATTTTTCTTTTGGTCTGGCAATGCCTTTGCCTGTTCTAATAATAGTTTTTCCATTAAAAACATATTCAATTGTTATAGAATCATCGGCTCTAAAATCCTCAAGTGCATTAAATACATCCGGAATGGTCTTTATTTGCACTCCGTTTAGCTTTTTTAATACTGCTCCTCTTTTCATTCCTAAATTTTCTACAGTACTCCCAGCTAGGACATCACTTATATATAATCCTGTATTACTCTTCAACTTGAGTGTTGTTATTAAACTATCATTTAAAGGTTGCATCATTATTCCTAATGATGATTTTCTCTTTAACTCTTGCCCATTTAGATTACTTGAAAACGTAACTAAAACTATAAACAGAAATAATTGTATTGCTGATAAACATCTTCTAATCATACTAAAAAAAATCAATTAATAAATATGAAGCAAACCTAGCTTTATAGCAGGTTCCTGTCGTCCGAATACCTGTAATAACAGAAATCAGAACTTGTTTTTAACGTTATTTAACAAGGTTTAGAGGGAAAATAAATATCTAAAAAACAAAAAAGAAGATTTAATTATTTATCCGTATTTGGAGGTAATATGTGTTTTTCTGTAGGATGAAGGTGTCTCTCCTACCATATTTTTAAAGACGGTATTAAAGACGGATTTACTATTAAATCCTGCTTCATACAATATTGATAATATAGTAACATCCTGATCAGTGTTTTCTAACAATTTTTTGGCTTCTTCTATACGGTACGAGTTAATGTAATCATAGAAATTGCCTCCATAAAACGTATGTATCAAAGTTGATGTGTTTCGTGCAGATATCTCTAAAGTATTAGAAAGGTCTACAATCTTGAGATCGGCATTTTTAAAAAGTTTCTTTTCATAGACAAGATCACAAAGTTTATCATAATTCGTTTTTGTAATTACACAATTTACAACAGATTTGGCAAGCTTAGGTACTACAGAATTGTAAAAATATTCTGGATTACTAAACAACATAAACAAAGTAATGTTGGACAATAAGATCAGTAATAAAACTCCTATAAGTAAAAAAAAGTGAGATATATCTGGGTACTGACTGGTTAATGAACTACTTAAAAAAACCAGCCAAATAAGTAAAAACGTAGTTACTATTACCTTAGACCATTTTGATATCTTGGTGAACTTTTTTGAGGATAATTTACTTCTGTTTAAAACCCAAAGCGAAGCTATTGTATATCCTATTATTTGTACAAAATATAAACTCTCGAATATATTTCTTACCTGTACAACTTTTTGAAATATATCATTCTCTTCTCTATATTGTAAAAAGAAAACCGTAAGTATATTCAATACAACGAATATAAAAAATGGAACAAGATGTATTTTATAGTCTTTTAAAGAAAGGCGTCCTTTAATAATACTTAAAGCAAAAAGATATAAAAAGGGTGCATAAAAAAACAAAAATGAATTGAGAATCACTCCTAACTCAAAAACATTAGGGTAATCAGCAAAAGTATCCCCTACAATCAAATTATTACTGAGTAAGGTCATGCCTTTTCCAAACAAAAAGAATGAGAATAAATAAATGGTTGTATCCAATTTTTTTCTATTGTACCAGATAAATCCTGTAGTAAGCAAAAAATTAAAAACAGCGATAAGTTTTAAAATCTCCAACATTTCTTGTCTATGATAAGAGCACAATATCGCAATAATTTAATATTCACATATAGAATTGGTTGTAAAATTTATGCTAATGTTTTTTTGATTATGCTACTCTATCTTTTAAATAAAATAATGCTAATTAATATCATTATTCTCTTTTTTTAAAAAATATGATCTCTAAATTTTTAAATATGCAAATTATATTACACTACTGCATAAACATAGAATCATACTCTAAAAAAGAGTATGATTCTATGCATCCAAAATTCTTACTAAACGGATCTATTTAACAATTAAAAAACCTAGTATCTAATGACTATGATTTATAATTTATAATTTAAGATCTCTTAGGCTACTTCTTCACTATCTTCTTAGTTACAACCTCACCATCAGGAAGTTCTACTTTTAAGATATATAGACCTGTCCTTAGTGATTGTATATTGATTCTACCGTTAGACGTCCTTGATTTATCTAATGAATCTGTAATAGAGAGTAACACTCTTCCATTTAGATCAGACAGGATCAACTTAATTCTTCCTGATTTTTTAGATAACAGACTATAACTAAGATAATCATGTGTGGGATTTGGAAATACAGTTAATCCAGCTTTTGATACTTCAGGTATAATTTCTTCTTCTATTTTTATTCTAATACTTTGACTGCCGGTTTGAGTATTACAGTAAGTATTCATTACGTCAAAAAACTTGTCACCTATATCATTATAATCAGAATGATATAGGTGATATTCTTTTCCAAAAAGTGAATCATCCGAAAAAATGTAAGAAGAAAATTCATTTTCGGTTAGTACCTGTGCCTCATCCTTAAGTTGATAAATGTTCAAATTATCCTTATTGGTATAGGCAAACATACTATTTCCGTTATAATATTGATTTGCATTTGCAAACACACGATTAAGATCTCGAGACTTTAGATTGGTAAGTGATAAGGACCAGACTTGATATGAAATTTTTATCCAATTTGCCAAATTGTCTCTCACTATATTTTCATTCTGATTGTTTAACCCTTCTATATTCGAATAGATTTGACCCCAGTCAATTAAATTAGTAATATCCATTTCTCCTGGCAAAGAGTTACTATCTTCAATCCCAAACAATATAGAATAAGCTTCACTAGTACTATTACTTACTACCTGACCAGATGTATTTAAAGTTTGGCATTGTATACTTATACTCAATACATCTTCAATTTTTCCTAACACCATATTATTACGAGCGATATAAGGTTTTTCGTTGATCTTAAGGTAGGCACCAAAAGTCGCATTTTGACCTTTTACGATACCTATACCAAATTCTGGTTGATGAAGTACGGCAAATTTTCCCATAGGTTGATTATACAAAGGAGCTGATGCACGGGAGCCATTACTGTACCATTCTGGAGCATTTTCTGAGTTCAACCCACCAGGTGTAGCGATGAATTCTTCGTTATTTATCAGATCAGTTTCTATGGACAATGTTCCTTTTAACGCTAGTTCTCCAAAAACTACCTGTGGTCGTGGAGGAGGCATAGTGAGATTAATGTTTTGATCATCATGCTTTACCCTGTCATTCAGATAGTTATATTCTAATTTATAAGCCGACCCTACTTTTTTATATCCATCACCTTGTACAATTACAGAGGCTCCTTCTGCTATATTAGCTGCTCCCTGAGCAGCATTACTAAACCAGTCCAGTCCTGGTACTCCAAAATCAAAAAACTTTGCAGTTCCTTCAACCATCTTAATAGCACCTGCACTAATAAGTCCATTTCCGATAAGATCATTTCCTTCCCATTGTAATCTTGCCGCTTCTTTTTCCCAATCAGGGATTGCAGCTCCCTCGAGGACACCAGATATTTCGTTTCCAAAATTAATCAAATCAAATTGCTCTTGTTGATTAAACGTTACATCCCCTAATGTATTCTGAAGACTCCCAAAGCTATTATCCATAACTCCCATAAGGAAATTATCTCCTTGATTTTGCCAGTTTCCATATTCTGGTGTACCTGCGGGTATACTCCCACCTTCAAGGCGTCCTACCATCGTAAGGTTTCCTTGCGTCGTTTTATGAACTTTTAATTCGATGTAGGATTCAAAAAAATTAATACAAGGGTCATATTCCATAACAAAATCAGAAAAATACCACTCACGCCCTGCTGCACTCATAAATGGGTTAGCCTTACTATATCTAGATGGTTGTACTTTATCCAAAGATGAGAATTGCTGTAAACTGCCCCAAAGTCTAGGTATATATTGCTGAGGTGTGTTTGGTGTTCCTCCTCTAGCTTCCAGGCTCATCGTTAACTGATTGGCTTCTCCCTGATTATTAGTATATACAAACACTCTTAATCTGCTAGCCACTCGATCATAAAAAATAAGATAAGGATGGGGCGGAGCTTGATTACGTATGCTCCCATCTGCATTATATCCAAGGTTAGCTTTTATCAATTCCCATCCTTCAGAAGAAACAAAATCTTCGCCTCCCTGATAAATTCCTGTAGCATCAAACTGTGCACTGATACCCGAAAATGCTCTATGATTTTTGTAAAAAGGACTAAAAACGCTCGTCTCAACTGATCTATTATTTCCATGATACCTTACCGCCCATTTAGTTTGTTGCCAGTCGAAAGTATTAATCAGAGAGTTTCCTTTATTGTAGGGAAAAAACGAAAACGTCGATGCTAATTCGTCTCCACTATCTGATCCAAAATTATCTTCTGAATTAATCAGATAATTTTTTGACGTGTATCCTAACTCTATAAAACCTTTTTTAAGTTGTACTAACATCTTTGCACTCTGAGTAATTGATTGATTAAAGAATAATTCTGTCAAAGTAGCATCTTTTAACACAAATGTTTTTCCATTTTGAGTAGCTGTAAACTTATCTTGACCATCAAATCCAAAAACGATAGGCACTCCTACTACAAAATTGGTACTGGTCTCTCTACCCAATGGTGTTTGACTTAAAGGAAGATCCTGTTTACCAGACAAATAAAACAATATGATTTGATTATTTTTTATTTTGATTCCTATTTCTGGTTTTGCTTTGGCATACACATTTCTTGTGAAATGATGACGTGTATAATTCACAAAACCAATAGTTCCCTCTGTACCTGGTGCAATAGTTACCTTAAAATCATCTGCCCCAAAACCTTTGACAAAGAAGTTAGATGACACATAGTTCTGTAAGAGATTTGTATCAGGTTGGTGGATTCTGGTTACATTGGTATTATTATCTATTACCACGGTTCCAGATGTATTATTATTGTCGGTCTTTTGAAATACAATAGGACTATAATCTGTTGCCCTAATCCCAAGGTTATGCACCTTAAAACGGATGTCAGTATTAACTGTTGCAATGTTACACTTACAATCAA
Source organism: Aquimarina sediminis (assembly GCF_002895435.1). Lineage (GTDB taxonomy): Bacteria > Bacteroidota > Bacteroidia > Flavobacteriales > Flavobacteriaceae > Aquimarina > Aquimarina sediminis. The sequence goes on along the minus strand of NZ_POYJ01000013.1, from coordinate 135,832 downwards.
TATTTCCATAACCCGAGGATAGTGCTACCGTAGTAATGTACCCCATTGCAACAACCCCACTATCCTTTTCCTTATCCGTTCGTTTTGGTCCTTCTGGGTATAACCGAAATAACAGTTTTGTTGTATTTGCTTGATTATTACTGATAGATACTAATTCTCCACTTTGGGTAATAGATATAAGTTTATTCCTTTGGGATCCACTATAAATTTGAAATGTTTTTGTCAAATCATTCTCTACTATCCAAAAATAAAAATCTTCATTTTCTGTATCAAGAGGGCTTGTGGTAAATACCCCTGATGGTAATTCTTTTAAATACTCTCCTGTAGCCACATCAATTTCAATAGTGTATAACCCCTTGATATAAGAGCCATAAGGAAGACTAGAAGGTTTTAAATCTGTAATAGTTTGTCCTGTGATGAGTAAAGGAAGTCCTAACCAGCAGATGGTAAATAACCACCTTATTGTATGATTTATATTCATGATCTTTTAGTTTTGTTAAAAAATGAGCTTATGGATATTTTCATTGTACAAATCTCTCATAGCCCTGTTACACTTTAAGCTATCCTTTATTCTGTAATCGAAGTTTACACTAAAACATAGCATAAGAGAGGGTTAATCTCCTTTTAACTTTTATTTTTTCACCTTTAACCGCTGTTGTAATTCAGAATTTTCTTTTTTCAGTTCTTGCAATTCTTTTTTAAGTTGAATTAGATGTAAATAGATTATTTCGATGTTCTCTACCGATTTTATCACCACATTAGGGATTTCAAGTCCATTTTTCACCACTTCTTTTTCGGTTGGCATATTGGGCAAGTGATGATTTTTAGAGATATATTCAGAAAGTTCTGATAGTGACATAATAGTATAGCCTTTTTTGAATACATAATCTGGAAAACTAGCAGCCGAACTTATAAATGAAGTTGCTTTTACGGTTCCTTCCACCTGTAGTTTTTCACTCGGCCTAGCTGTTCCTACACCTACATTACCCATTGCATCAATGGTCATACGCTCGGTTGCTATACCCGTTTTGGCTGTTACAAAGGACAACCTGGATCCGCTATCTGTATTTTTAATAGCTTGGATCCCTCCTGCATAAAACTCTGTTGCACTTCCCTGATTTTCAAAATTATAAAACTGAATCTCTCCAAAACTATTTCCATCAATATTTCTGGCTCCCGCTATCTTTAAAGTTCCTATCCCATCTACATTTGTATCATTTCGACCATCAATTTTTAGTGCTGCATTGGTTCCTTTAATCTCCATTCTTTCGGTTGGAGTTTTTGTTCCGATACCTATAGATTCACTAAAATGCCCAATTCCTACTACATCAAGCTTGGCTCCAGGAGATGAAGTTCCTATCCCAATGCTACCAGAAGTATTTATAGTCATATGTTCGGTAGCGATGCCATCAAAAGCTGTAAGAAAAGCTAATCTAGAGCCATTAGGTGTATCTTTGATTGCCCTCATTCCTCCAGCATTGAAGTCCGTTTTACTTCCTCTGTTATCATAATTATAAAACTGAATCGCACCAAAGCTATTACCATCGGCATCTCTGGCTCCTGATATCTTTAATTTTCCTTCCCTAGAATTTATTGCATCGCCACGTCCGTCTATTTTTACTACTGCATTAGTTCCTTTAATCTCTAGTTTTTCAGATGGGGTTGTGGTTCCTATCCCTACATTTCCAGTTTCATCAAATAGTCCTTTGGATACAAACATTACATCAACCTCCCAGATCTCATGATCTCCATGTGATCTAAAATCAGCTTTAATTGCCCATTTATCCACAATTTTGAACATGTACACCTGTATTATATTACCTGTACCTTTTTCTTGAATATCACCATTAAGAGCTCTAAATCCAATTATAGCTGCCTCATAATCTCTTGTTGAATAGTCAGTAATAAAAGGATTCGAAATATTAGTATATTTTTCCTTTTTAATAAGAGGGCTCTGCCCAAAAGTAGATTGTAAAAAGACTCCTATAACGAGTATCAAACATATAATTCCTTTCTTTTTCAATGAAAGATTAGAATTTAATAAAAAAGCCGTACCGTTGTCCCTTTTCGAAATACAATCCCCTTCTTGTTTTCTCGTACTATTAGTCAATGCTTTTAAAAGCGTAAAATCATTAGTTTTCATAATAATAGGTTTTAAGTTTTTTGTGTTTTTCAATAGTTAAAGGTACATTCATACCAAGGAAAGAATCCTGCCAAAATAGAGTCCATTATAGACAATCAAAAACAATAATCGACTACAAAACAAAATGTTACACCTATACAGGATTACCTTTAGTAAGATTTATTAAATTTTTTATATGAAAAAACGACTTTAGATTAAATACTCTGATGGTAGTTTCCCAAAACGTTTTTTATACACTCTGGCAAAATAATTGCTTTGTTGAAAACCTACAGAATACATTACCTCTGCTATTGTTTCCATCGCATTATTTTCAAATAAAACACGAGCTCTTTGCAATCTGATTTCTCGTATGAATTGTAAAGGAGATAATCCAGAGGTAGCCTTTATTTTTCTATACAGTTGTCGTTGGCTTATATTGAGTTCTATAGCCATATCTTGTACGCTATATTGATGGTTAGAAATTGCCTTAACTACTATTTCTTCTGCGAGACCTAAAAACCTTTTATCTGCAGATATGATCTCTTTTTCATTTTCCAGAAGTTGAGGTGTCCATTTCTTACGCTCTTTTTGGTTTTTAAGAATATACCTTATACGAGCCAATAGTTCTTGTGTTTCAAAAGGTTTGGTCAAATAATCATCTACCCCAATCGTCAACGCTTTAAGCTTGTCTTCATAAGTTACAATCGCGGTAAGCATAACAATAGGAATATATTCTGTTTTGGGTTGAGATTTTATTTGTTCGAGAAGTTGAAGCCCATCCATTCTTGGCATCATAATATCAGAAATAATTAGGCTTGGAAGAGAGTGATCATTCAAGTATTCAAGAGCTTCTACACCATCGGTTGCTTCTACAATATTATAACTCTCTAAAACAATACTACCTATGTACGTCCTAAGGTCAACGTTATCTTCAACAACTAAAATTGTAGGAATGTTTTTATCAATTATTTTAGTTTCTGAGCTGTCAACATTCAAATTCTCAGGTAAGGAAATAGGGCGTACTGAATTGCAAAGAGAAAAACTGTCGGAGGGAACACCATGGACAATTAAGCTTTCGGGAAGCCATAATGTAAAAATAGAGCCTTCTCCTAACTGACTTTTTGCAAAGAGATTCCCTCCATGAAGTTTCGCTAGTTCCATTGACAGAGATAATCCAATACCCATACCACCATGTTGTACCGTTTTCTGATGATTTCCTTGGTAATATCTATCAAAAACATAAGGTAAATCTTCGGGTTTTATCCCCAAACCTGTATCTATAACTGATATATTTACCCCTTTTTTTATTGCTGTTTCTACAAGAACCGTAATCTTATCTTCAGAATTTGTGAATTTCAATGCATTAGAAATTAGATTGATAATAATTTTACGAATACCTCTCTTATCAATATTAAAGATGGTTTTTTCACTAATTTTTACATCTAATACTATTTTTTTTTGAATGCTGGAAGTTTCGAATTGTATTATCGTCTCTTTAATCAAAGAAACAAGTACCACATTTGTTTTTTGTATATGAAAAGTATTTGTTTCCATTTTTGAAATATCTAAGATCTCATTTACCAAGTGAAGGAGGTGATTACTATATTTTTGTGCCAGCGTGATATTATTAACAGATATTGATTGGTTTTTGTTCTTTGTTAAAAATTGATCAATAGGACCTAAAATTAAAGTCAAAGGTGTACGTAATTCATGTGCCATATTAATAAACCATCTAGACTGAGTAGCATTTAGCTCTTCAATTGCCTTTTTTTGTTTTTCAGTCTCATTCTGCAACTTCGCTATAGTACTATATGCTCTACCAAAGTGTTGCGCCAGAACAAATGACATCATTACAAATGCTGCAAAAAACAAAGTGTTATCCACAAAATTAATTTTTGGTACCCTTTCCAAAAACATTAGTGCTGCCCATATCATTCCTAAGATTATTAATAGAAATGCAAAACTGATAATTATAGAATCTTTAGGTTTTCTGACGAATGTTTTAAAAACTATAATTAATCCATACCCCATAGGTATAAATGTAAAATAAACATAAGGAGTTATTAGTCTAGAATAGATAATCAGAGGGCATACTAATGTAATGACTATGACTAGTAATGTTATTAGAACTATGACTTTTTGAGGTTTTTGGAAATATTTACCTTTTACCATTTTTCCAAAATACAAAGTAAGAAACAAGCATGTGAAGTAAAATGATAGATATTCAATCTTGGCAATCGCTAAACCAGATAAAAAACCAAAAAAATCATTAAACAAATAAAGTCCTGTATTTGATAGCCTAAGAGAAAAACTTATAGCAAACAGAGAGTAATACAGTATTACTACATCTTGTTTCCAGAAAAGATACATGCCTAAAGAGAATATTCCGATGATAAAAAGACTTCCTACTAAAAACATCGTTTGCATCACTTCAGATTCTCGTTTTTTCATTAAATACTTTTGAGTCCCCAAAATAACATCAGAATGAAAACCTCCTTTTACATGACTAAAATTTGATACTTCTATAACTAATAGGTTTGCTCCTTTTTTTAAATTGATAATAGCCGTAAGTGGTTTCCATTGCAATTCTGAGCTTTGTTTAGACTTGCCTACCTTACCATTTTTGGCAATTAGTTCTTCTTCTAAATATAGATTATATGCATTATAAAATTCTGGAACTTCAAGAGCAACACTCCTATAATTTTTATTACTTAAGATTTGAATCGAGAATGTAGCATATCCATACGAAGGTAGTTTTGCAGTTTTAATTTTGAAATTATTCCAGATATCTGGGCAAAAAACTAAAGTATCTAAAGTACTGGATATTATTTTTTTGTCATCACTGTACATTTTTTTCCAATAAAACTTCCAGTAACCTTCCAATTTGATTGAGTTCTCTCCATTATACTCAATACTGCCGTTTACAACATTCTGACTATTCATGTTGATTGTACAAGAAAAGGATATGAATAGACAGAAATGAAATAATCTCATTCTAAAAAAAGCAAAACTAATTAAGAATATAAAAAATTAAACATAACAATAAATCACATAGCTAAGAAACAATGAATATTTATACCTACATTCAAAAAACTCCTCTATATGCTCTTCATTTTTATACCATTAAAGTTATCCAAATTTTCAATTTCCTTAATTATATAATCAAAGAATTATCTAGTGTATTAACAGAATATTTCAACGTTAAAACAACAAATTTTAAAAGAATGTTTCAAGAATGTTACATAAAGAATAAAAGTGTAACGAAATGCCTCTTTCTTTCTCAATATTAAAACAAGAAAATAGTAGCAAAATTTTTGCGCCTCTTCAGAGCAAAGATATAATGTAGTAGTAAGGAGATGAACCTTAGCTTTTATTTATTAGGTTACAGACAAAAACACAATAAAATAGCATTGAAACATTATCCTAAAATTAGATTGAGTTTATCACAAATCACTTGACAAAAGTTTCAATGCTACTTTATTGCACTTTAAATTTATAGCAATAAAATTAATTCATTATTGCTGCTTGTGCTCTACCACGTCCAGAAACAACTCCGCTAAAACTACCTCTACAAGCCCCCAAATACACACTAGGTCCCCATAAAGTATTAGAAATACTAAATTCTACGGCTGTACTTCTTCTAGACCAATTGACGTTTCTTGAAAACCTTGGATCACACTGATCTGTAAGATTTAGTCTATGTGTAACAATGTTTCCTCCTTGCGTCAAAAATTTATTAAAACCCCATTCTCTCCAGCGACCACCTGACCAGATCCAACCTTTTGCGTTTACCCCGTAACTTTTCCAAATCCAGAAATTATTTACATAACATCTCATTCTTAAACAGGTAGGCTCTCCTGTATTATCTGTATATTCTGTAGTCATCCAAAAAGTTCTACATCCAGCACCTTGTGTTTTTTCAGATACTTCTGATATTGCCTTTTGAGTATCAAAAGTTCTCACTTCACCCATAATATTAATCTTATTCTCTTCATTTAGAAAAAGCCTGGCATAGATATCTGCAGGATAGCGGTCATCAGGATTCTCTTCCCAATTTGGTTTTTCACCAAGGCTTGCTAGCCATTCATTACTTTCATTTCTTACTTTAGCCCATAAGGTTTTTATAGGCATTCTCTGTGCAACGTTTTTTTGCAAATCATAAAACCCAACTTTATCTCTTTCCAATAGGTCTTGTATATAAAAAGAGATTTCATCTTCATCTTTTACTTGTTCTACCAGTTCTGTAATATTAGAAGCAATTTCGACTAAAACATAGACCTCATCTACATAAGTTTTTTGCCATAAGCTATCTACTTTAGCAGTTTGCTCATAAATAGGTCGAAATTCTTCAGCGTTTTTGATTACCACTAATCCATCTTTATATTTTAAGTTTTTTAAGTCAATTTGCTGTACAAATTGTTCCTTTTTAGTATTTAGTTTTTCCAAAGACTCACTATAAGCTGAATAAAATACTTGGTCTTCTAATAAAATTGAACCTAGATCTTTTTGAGAGTTTTCATTTTGCTCCAAATCCATGTTTGATATTCCCTGTTCGTGCTGGCAGCCAACCAAAGTGCCAAGAAGTACTATTAATACAATTAATTTTTTCATAATAATGTTAGTTTTAAAAGTGTAAATGAATTATTGCATCGGTTTATTTAATAATAGGATGCAATTAAATTAAATCTAATCAACCTACTCTATTATAGCTTTTCGGTTTTCGCTTTTATGAATCGATTCATAACTACGAGTCATAAAAACGTACTTTGTTACCCTACCAGCTTTATTATTTTATAGTACACTTATATTTCATTTAGTTCTTATATCTCAAAAAAAGAAGGAATTATAGTGTTATAGGGCGTGACTAGCCCCTCTTGCCAAAAAAACGGCATCTGTTATAAATAAAAAAGTCTCCAGGATTCTTACCCTGGAGACTCGTATCTTTTTAAAAAGAATATTTTCTAAAACCTATAAACAACGGTAACTCGTCCGTTTATACCTGGTTCTGATTGCCAATATATATAAGAACCATAATTCGCCCCAGAATATAGATACTCATCCAAAATATTATTTACATTAAGCTGCACTGACATCTTTTTATTTCTCCATGAAAGTGCTCCATCTAATCTGAAATAGTCTGGTAAATCTGATTGGTTATCAGCATCCCACGCCCAAGATGATCGCTCTACTTGATACTGATACCCTAACGATGCTCCAAATCCTTTTAAAACAGAAGTATTTGCAAAGTTATAATTAACCCATCCATTGGTCATATGCTTCGCGTGACCTGCCACTTTTATTCCAATATTCTCTGGGTTAGAATCCTCAGTTATTTCTACATTGGTATTGGCATAATTCAAAGTAACGTTTAACTCGGGTGTAATTTTACCTTGCAAATCAAATTCAATACCTTTTGATTGTATTTCTCCTAATTGAATAGAAAAATCTGGATTGTCTGGATCAGATACTAATACATTTTCTTTGGTTATGATAAAAGCTCCTAATGATGCTTTTAACTTGTTATTAAAGAATGATTTCTTTATACCCCCTTCTATATCATTTGCCTCTTCTGGATCAAAACTTTCTCCTGTAGCACTAACACCAAAATTTGCTAAAAAGGATTGATCGTACAATGCATATGCCGTTAATGAAGGTAAAACATCTACACTTAAGCCTAATCTAGGCGTAAACTTAGTATCATTTTCACTTTTTCCTTGTGATGATAGATTTGTATATCTTCCTGCAAGGGTAAGCCTTATCTTGTCTTCTAAAAACCCTATCTCATCCTGTACATACAAAGCTCTGATTATTGATGCATTATAAGGTTCTCCTGCTCTTCTGTTTCTTACATTAGAGGAACGATCAAATTCTGGTAGTTCTGTATTACCATAAACTGGGTTATAAATATTAAATGGTTGATCCACATCTATAACACCTGAGTCGTAAAAATCCGCCCAATATTTTTTGTCTGTAAAATCAAATCCTCCCAAAACATTATGGCTAATACCTCCTGTATTGAATTTTCCATAAAGATATGATTGAAAATACTTCCCAATGGATAATGCATCCCATATACTAACATATCGTACTGCATCTCCCTGATCTGTAGGAGGACTGGCTAGCCATGTAGAGTTTCCTTCTTGCCCGTATCGTAATAGCCCAAACTGTGTTTCAAAAGTCCAATTATCAGACAATTGATGCTTAAAATTTGTAAAAAAGGTAACTTCACTTATATCTGAGGCAGGATAATTAGTGTCTGTAAATTTAAAATCTCTGTCCAAGCTCGCAAATCCATCTTTTACTGGTGCAAAAACGTAGGCAGTACCAATGTAAGACTCTGCTTTTTGAAAATTAAGCTCGGTAGTAATAGAAGTTTTTTCTGAAAAATTATAAGTAAGAGAAGGAGAAAAACCATAGCGCTCTGCATCTTCATTTCCTCTGTGAGTATCTGAGGTTTGATACAAACCATTTAGCCTAAACAGGAGTTTACCATCCTTTGTTAGTTTTCCGCCCAAATCCAGGGTTGCTCTATAGGTATCAAAACTACCAATCATAAATGATACTTCTTTAATTGAAGTAGCTGTTGGTTTTTTGGTAACTACGTTATAAAACCCTCCAGGTTCTCCTGCAGCCATCATAAAACCAGAAGGTCCTTTTACGAATTCTATCCGTTCTACCATACTCATATCTTCTGATAATGGACCCCATGAGTCAGAAATATTAATTCCATTTCTGAAGGCAGGTAATCTGAATCCCCTCATATTAATACGCGCAAAATGCCCCCAGTGTTCTATCATGGATACACCACTTACATTTCTTGTCACTCCATCCATAATACTGGTAATCTGCTGATCTACCAATAATTCATTGCTAATCACCTGAATATTCTGAGGTAACTTCTCAATTTCAGTATTTAAACGTAATGACCTGGATGGTTCTCTAACTACGTATTTGTTTTTATGCCCTTCCAAAACAATTTTATCAAGAACTTCATTATTTTCTTGTAGTACAATTACGGAAAGATCTATAGCCTGGTTCTCTCTGATCGTAACAGTAATATTTTCAGAGATATAACCAATTGAAGATATTTTAAGGGTTTGTTCTCCTTTTTTAACTGTTCTAATTGTAAACTCTCCTTTAGAATTTGATATTACTCCAATGTTTGTATGCTCAATCATCACATTTACATTAGGAATAGGCTCATTTTGTTGTGAAACAACTTTACCTTTTATGCTGCTTTTCTGACCATTCATTGCTAAAGACGCAAATAAAAGTGTCATTATCGTAATTAGTTTTTTCATGCCGACTATGCTGAATTAATTTAGATTAAATAAAAATAATCGTGCGAAAGTAAACTAATTCTCTCAAATAATTCACATGTCTAATTAAGAAAAATGAGGGCTGCTTTTCTATTTTAAGCTAAAGTTTAGATTCTCAATCTGTTTTGTTTATCAATTACTTTAAAACCATTTCATTTTTTCATTTTTAACGGTCAATAACTCATTAAAACAACATCATTTTTCTTTGAATATAGTTTTAAAACCTTCAGGTCATTTATAATATAAAAGCACTTACTTCTAATTCACTTGTATAGTATTTTAACTCTATACATTAAGCATGATATGTAACCAATTAATTTTCTATTTCTGTTTATTCACTAATTCGCGTAATTGTATTGCAGCTGTTTCGGCTGTAAAATCCCGCTGAGCCATTGCAAACATCTCATAACCAACCATAAATTTTTTAACGGAAGCCGATCGCAAAAGTGGAGGATAAAAAATCATGTGCCAATGCCATCCCATAAATGATTTCCCAGTTACAGGTGCCTGATGAATCCCAGAAGAATACGGGAACTGGACTCCAAACAATTGATCATAAACAGAAGTAATCGTTTGAATAGCTTTAGCAAAAGAGGAGATTTCACCTTTACTCATTAACATTATATTCTCTTTTCCTCTTTTTGGAATAATCATAGTCTCGAAAGGCCAAACAGCCCAAAAAGGAACTACTACAATAAAATGATCATTCTCATATACTATCCGTTCTTGCTCTTGTTGTTCTTGAGTTAAATATGCCTCTAGCAAAGTATTTTTGTGCTTTCTAAAATGTTGTGAAAAATTGGCTGTTTTTTTTAAGATCTCATTAGGTATCGATTCCTGAGCCCATATCTGTCCATGAGGATGAGGGTTACTACACCCCATAATCTCACCCTTGTTTTCGAATATCTGGATCGAATTTATATAAGAAATCTCTGATAAGTTTTCATATTCTGATTGCCAGGTAGTAATGACCTTTTCTATAGCTTCAACTGGCAATTGCGATAGTGTCAGAGAGTGATTGGGAGAGAAACAAATTACTTTGCAAATCCCTCTCTCTTGATTGGCTTCAAATAGTCCTTTTTTATACTTTTTTGAAGACGAATCTGGTGTTAATGCTCCGAAATCATTAGTAAACACAAAAGTGTCTGTGTACAAAGGATTTTTATCTTTATTGATTCTACTATTCCCTGGACACAAATAACATTTTTTATCATAGCCTACCTTTTCTTCTTTTGTTATCGTTTCTGTCTTTCCTTGCCAAGGGCGTTTTGTACGATGAGGGGACACCAGTACCTGAGCGCCGGTAAGTATGTTTTTTCTAATGTGAGTATGTCTTATTATATCTTTCATAATCATGCGAGAAAATCAATTATAGTTTACGCTTAGTTTTTTAAAGAAATTTGCTAAAATGACCTCTAATTCTTATTTCTATTTAGCAGTATATAGACTATATCTATACTTTTTTCCAGACTAATAATGCCAACAACATAGAAATCACCGCAGATGCGATCCAAAATATAGTTATAGAACTAAAATCATAAATAATTTCTCCGGCAATCACTGTTTTATTATTTTCTATCAAAATACCACTGGTGATATCCTGTATTCCTGCTGCTGCATAACTCATAATCCCTACAATACCCAACGCTGCTCCAGAGGCTTCTTTTGACGCTAAATCCACTGCCATTAAGCCTCCTAGGTAGCATATCAAGGCTCCTATTGCTAATCCAAAAAGAACCATGCTAATTGCATCTAATAGCCACATATCTTTTGGTCCTAATAAAAAAAGAGATAGGGATGTAATGTTCATAAGACCAAAGCAGGCTACAGGGATATTTCGCTTTCCATGAAAAAATCGATCCGAAATAAATCCAGAAAACGCTGTCCCTAATATCCCACAAATAGCACTAATAGAAATTAGGGTATTTGCTTGTGTTAAACTATACCCTTTGGCTGTTTCAAAATAATATGGTCCCCAACTATTTACTGCATATCTCGAAATGTACATAAAAGCACTTGATAATGCTAAGATCCATATATATGGGTTCTTTAAAACCGCTAATTGTTGATCTCGGGTAGCTAATTTTAACATACTCTCTTCTTTACTAACAGTAGGTAATCCTTTACTTTCTGGAGAGTCATGAAAAAAAACGGCAATAATAATAGCGCCAACAATCCCTATAATCCCAGCTATCTTAAAACCCCACTGCCACCCAAAATAGGAAGCTACAACAGCTGTTAAGATATAAGTTAAAGCTTCTCCAATATTATGACTGGTACTCCAAAATCCATAAAAACTTCCTCGTTCTTTATCTTTAAACCATCGAGATAGAGATACTACACTAGAAGGAGCTCCCATAGATTGAACCCAACCATTAATTCCCCAACAAATAGCAAAAAATAAAAACCCATCTACAAAACCTAACATTAAGTTTATTAATGAGGAAATCAATAAGCCGGTAGACATAAATCGCTTTATATTACTATAGTCTGCCAAGAAACCGTTGACAAACTTTCCCAGAGCGTAAGAAAAAAATAAAGCAGATCCGATAAGTCCTAATTGAGATTCGGTCAAAAAACCACTATCAACGATAGGTTTTTTAACTACATTTAAACTTAATCTGCATACATAATACAATCCATACCCTATTGTAGCCGACATAAATACCTGCCACTTTAATATTTTATAAATACTTTTTTGGTTTTCTGGCGTTGCAATTACTTCTCTGGCTGGTAATTTTTTAAAAGAATCTAACATTTTTATTTCGTTTAAAGAAAAACGCAGTAATATAACTGCGTCTTTCTAGCTAATTCAAATAACTATATAAAGCTTACTAATTATGAAGTTTTTTGCTTCTTAAATACTTTAGTAACAACTCAGGGCGATCTGTCTGGATCATATTCACTCCTTTTTTTACATACCATCCATAAATCCCTTCTATATCGTTTGTTGCTTTATCATCCTCATAACCCGCATTAAGTGATCCCCAAAGAGAATTTACCCAAATACGAGCTCCTTTTTGTTTAATTTTATCAAAATCATATAACACCTTAGAATTTTCTTTTGAAAATACCAGTTCGACTGCCACTGGATTTATTTGATCTTGATACTCTTCTATTACTTGTGTGGCATTTGTTTCTTTATCCAAATTGATTACTGGCATAAAAATGATAGTATCTAGCTTGCTTCCTAAGTCATTCTGTACCTCATTAACCGTTTTATTAAATCCTTTTAATATAACCTGGTTCTCTGTATTGGTTTCTTTTAAAACCTGATATACATCTTCAAAATAATCATAGCATTTATCCAAATTGATTAATATCTTTCCTTTTGCAAGATTTAGTGCTTCTTTTAACGTAGGCACTTTATGAGAGGTAGGCGATCCTAATCCATTTTTGAGGACTAGCTTTTTAATAGAATCCAAAGTGGTTTCTGAAATTTTTCCGTGTCCGGTTGTCGTTCTATCCAATGTAGCATCATGCATTACTATCAATTGATTATCTTGAGTTTTTCTAACATCCAACTCTACCATATCTACACCCATATCTATGCAGTTTTTAATAGCTCGTAAAGAATTTTCTGGTGCATTACGCCAATCTCCTCGATGCGCTATTACCATTATTTTATCTGATCTCGAATCATCTAGTTCTATAATTAAATCTTCAATATTTTTTAATCTTTCTTTAAGAGGTTGAACATCTTTTTTAGCTTCTTTCTTACAAGAACCGATAAGAAATAGTGAGAGCAATAAATACACTATACTTTTCATATGCTTCTAATTTTGTTTTTTTGATAAAAGAGTGAAAACCTCTCCTGCACGATCAGTAGTCAAAACATTAAACCGTAGAGCATGTTGTCTATAAATATCTTTTACTAGATCTAACTCTTTAAGATCCAAAGTGCCAAAAGTTCCATATATCATTGGAATTTGGAGTTTTCTGATTTCTTTATAAAACCTTTCGTCTTGTAAAGAATGAGGAGTTAAGGCCACCAGATTTTGAAAAGGAATCTTTGACTTTTTAATTTTATTTAAATCATCCCAACTATTAAAACCAATTGCCAATATAATATCTGGACTCAAATCATAATATCTCATAGCATCTGCAATGCTATAACAAATAACCATACTACTATCCAATATTCCTGATTCTGTTATTTGTGCAACGATCTCTTTTAGATCACAACCTGGTTTTGCATCAATACATACAAAATTTTTGTTCTTTGACCAACGTATTGCTTCAGAGTATTTAGGAATATGGCTAGTTGTAGTATCCCCTATATTGGTAATTAAATTTAGCTCTTTTATGCTTTCATACTTTTTTTCAGACAGCACTCCTTCTCCAGTTGTTGTTCTATCCAATGTAGAGTCATGCAGCAATACATGCACACTATCTTTGGTCATACGAACATCAAATTCTATCAGTAACGCATCAGATAACTCATATACTTTGTCAAAAGATGAAATTGCATTTTCTGGCATAGAATCTCCTAATCGCCCTCTATGTACCATAAGTAATGGTTTTAACACATCTCGGGTTTTCATTATAGAAGTAAACTTATTGGGTAATTGTTTTTTATCTTTTGAACAAGAAGCTGCTAAAAAACATAACATCAACAACAGGGAAAAAAATATCCTATGCATCGTTTGTTATTTTAAGCAACACATACTGGATAAGATCTTTAACTTTATCTCTATAGTTTTTGTTTGCTGTTTTATTTAATCTGTTTGCAATAATTAAACAAATCGCTACAGCATCATGTCCCAGCATCTTCGACAAACCATAAATGGCAGAGCTTTCCATTTCATAATTATTGATCGTATATCCCTTATGTCGAAAACTTGAAAGCTTATCGTTCATACTTCTGAGTTTTGCATCAAGTCGTAGTTCTCTTCCTTGTGGTACGTAAAATCCCGGTGAGGTAATTGTTATTCCTGAATGTACCTCATCGCTTTCCAAAACCTGAATTAGATTTTCTGAAGCATCTACTACATAAGGCGAAAAGAACAATGAATCTTTTCCCAAATGAGATTTAAAAGCTACCGAAAACTCTTTATTCATAACGCTTTCATCGTCTGCGTAGAAGTATAATAAATTATCAAACCCTATAGATTTTTTTGAAAGTACAAAGGCATTAACCGGAATTTCTTTCTGAAGACTTCCTGAAGTACCTATGCGAATGAATTGCAATCTTCTATGCTTTTTTTTCACCTCTCGGGTATCAAAATCAATATTCACCAAAGCATCAAGTTCGTTCATTACAATATCAATATTACCAATCCCCACTCCTGTAGAGACTATAGTAATCCTCGTCTTATTATAGATTCCTGTTATCGTTACATATTCTCTATTGGCAATTTTAAATTCTATTTCACTAAAAAAAGATGCTATAACATCTACTCTACTAGGGTCTCCTACCAGAATGACAATATCCGCCACATGTTCTGGCTTAAGATGTAAATGAAAAATACTTCCATCTGGATTTAATATTAATTCAGATTCTAATATCATTACGTATAGTATTATAAAAATTTAAGGTAGTTGAAAGAGGTGGAAACCACCTCTTTTCTTTGGTTAAAACAAATAAACAAAACAGTATAAAGGATGCTGTTAAAAGCTATATTTTAGACCCAATTGCATTCTCCATCTGGATAGCTCTGACGTATTATTTATAAATTCTGATTCACTTAGTAAGGTAGGGTTTACCGTAAATTCTGTAGCAGACACTGCATTAATTGGTGTTGTTGTTCTTGGAGTTTTAATAATTCCCCAATCGTTATTTAATAGATTTGTAAGGTTAAAAACATCCCAACTTAGCTGTAGTTTATGTTCTTTATCCTGTATCATTAAATTAAAATCCTGCAATAATTTAAAATCCATTTGAAAATAAGTAGGCAATTCTAAACCATTACGCTCGGCAAATTGACCTCTAACAGAACTTAAGTAATCAGAGTTTTCAATAAATCTATCCAAAGCCTGCCATTGTTCTTGTGGTGTAAAATCTCCATTCTGAACCAGATTAATATCGTTTGCATTTTCTGGTACAAAAATCAAATCATTTCTATTACTTCCATCTCCATTTACATCACTTCCAGAATACGTGTATGAGAAGCGGGTATCCTGAGTTCCTTTAAAAAACAGTGAAAATGTGGTTGAAGTCCAATCTGCCCAATCTGCTATGTAAGATGCAGATCCAATTATGTTATGTCTAGGTCCATATAAGCTATTACTGAGTACCTCAAGATCTCCATTTCCTACCACTGGATTACGGTCATATGCTCTATCTGGTAATGAACTGTTAAGATCATTTACATTTTTTGC
The DNA here is from genome assembly GCF_002895435.1 of Aquimarina sediminis. Classification (GTDB taxonomy): domain Bacteria; phylum Bacteroidota; class Bacteroidia; order Flavobacteriales; family Flavobacteriaceae; genus Aquimarina; species Aquimarina sediminis. The sequence goes on along the minus strand of NZ_POYJ01000013.1, from coordinate 120,070 downwards.
TTCATTATAACTATATGCCAATGAAGCAGACCAGTTATTTGAAAACTGCTTTTCTAATTTACCCGTAATTGAATACGCATATCCTTTGTTTGTATTATCCAATACATATGCACCCGTTATGTTATCATTTATCCTATTATCAGAAAACACATATCGCCCATTTGCATCTGCCCCGGGATTTGTGTGATCCAGATTTACATTTCTATAATACGGTGCATTAATATCTTTACTATAAATAAAATCAGCCGAAGCTATTACGTTTCCAGGAAGTCTATAGTCTAGTCCTACATCAGAACGCCAAACTTGAGGCATTTTAAAATCAGGATCTACCAACGCTAATGTAAAATTAGGAATAGGAGCAGAACTACTAGGTCTGTATTGAGATACATCTGCGGTATAGGGGAAATTTTGAATATTTGTATTGGCTCCATCAAAATTTAATTCTATAAGTTCTCCTTCTACCAGACCATTTTGCGAAAACTGTTTTTCTATAAATACAAAAGGAACTCTCCCGGTAAATATTCCTGTACCTCCTCTAATTTGTAATCTATTACTTAATAATTTCCAATTAAAACCAAGTCTGGGTGATACCAGTAGTTTAGAATCAGGCAATTTGGATGTACTATATTGTTCTATATTACCATCCGGGTCTTGAAAACTCAAGCTAGAAACAGTAGTATTATCTCCAGGATCATTCAAAAAGGAAGTTACATCTAAACGTACACCAGCAGTAACTCTAAAATTTTCATTAACATCTATCTCATCCTGTACATAAAATCCTAATTGAGAAAATTTAGGTTCTGTCGCTGTTGCAATTTTACTTTCATCTAATGGGTAACGATATTGAAATAATGCCGGCTGCCCTGTTCCAGTACTTGTCCCCGTAGGTATCGCTGTTCCAGCTACAGCATTATTATAAAAAGAATCTAAGGAATTAAAAATATAAAACCCGTTGTTAAACAAAGTGAATTCATTCTTAAAATTCATCTGCTCATAACTAACCCCAGCTGTTATCTTATTTTTATTTAAAAACCATGATACGTCATTTTGAATTTGCAAAAAGCGTTGATTTACTCGATTTCCTAATGCTGCGGGGTGCGTTCCAAGTGTATAGCGCAACCCATTATCATTTATAATAGTAAATGGTGCTACCTGCCCACCTTGTGGTTCTCTATATTCTGGTAAATCGTTGTACGAGATAAAAAACCTATTGGTTACATTACCACTAAGTGTACTGTTTAATTCTCCTACAATAGAATATGTATCCAGGTTTCTAGTCCATCCAAAATTTTCAAAATTTACAGATGTATTTCCAAAACCAACATCTACATGAGACAATGAGGATTGTAATTGAGAATATCGTATAGATGCTTTATGATGGTCATTTATATTCCAATCTAACTTTATCAAAAATTTGTCTGAATCAGTTTCTCTATCATACCCTTCATATCTGCCAGGATTATATCCATATTGATTTACCAAATGTCCACTAATCGCATCAAGAGTACTCGCCTGAATTGAGGATACATTATCACCACTTAATCCATTTCTTCCGGCAATGGTAGTAACGGCAGGTGCTGTATTTCTGGCAGTCTCATAATTCGCAAAAAAGAACAACTTGTCTTTAATAATTGGTCCTCCTATGGTTACTCCACTCACAATATTTAAAACCTTAGTTTTATTAATCTCTTCATCTTCTACCTTATATCCCATCAATCCCTCATTTCTATAAAAAGAATATACAGAACCATGAAACTCATTCTCTCCACTTTTTGTAACTGTATTTATTCCTGTACCGGTAAACCCTGCTTGTCTCACATCAAAAGGAGATAAACTTACCTGAACTTGCTGTATGGCTTCGATACTAATAGGTTGTGCATTGGTGTTCCCTCCTGGCAGTAGATTTGCTCCTCCCAGACCAAAAGCATTGTTAAAAGATGCTCCATCAACTGTTACAAAGTTCTGTTTATTCGACTGTCCTAAAAACCCATTACTTCCTGCCTGAGGAGTGAGTCTTAAAAAACCCTCTGTAGACCTATCCAAATTAGGTAAGTGATTTATTATTACCGAATTAAATTTGGAGGTTGCTCCTGTTGCACTACTACTTATAATAGAATTAGAATTTGCTGTAACAATAACATCTTCTAGTTGGGTAGTATCATCATATAATGTTACATTTAAAGAGTATGTTTCTCCTAGCGAGATTGTAATATTCTCTGAAAAACTATCCTTAAACCCCAAATAAGTTATAGAAACCTTATAGGGACCACCGATACGAACACTAGGAAATCTAAACTCTCCATCAAAATTCGTTATCGTTCCATATCTTGTCCCTGATGGAACATGTTCTGCTATTACATTGGCACCACCAATAGGTTGTACATTAATATCTGATACAACTCCCGAAATAGAACCACTAGTAACACCTTGTGCATAGAATGCTACTGAAGTAAAGAGAAATAACAAAAATAAGAGGTAATTCTTTCTAACCATGTTTAAATTATTTAGTTATTATATACTATACAATTGACTAACCAATTTAGAACTACTCACTTTTCTGACATTTTTTTTACTAAACCTTCATTAATTTAACATTTATAATAAAAACTATCATGTTTTTACATATCATTTTATTACAAACAAAATACACATAACTTATTACTATACTATTTGCAATTTGCATTCGGCATACAAGTAATTTACGTTTTTTTTGGTAAGGAAGAAAACCTTAATACAATTAATATAGGAAGGTTTTAAAATATTTTTTCTATCTATAAAACATAATTTGTATTCATAAAATTAGATGCTTCTGAAGCTAGTAATTTTTTTAAGATAATTTTATTCTCTTCACTATCTTTTGATGCTACAAAGGTTCTTATTGAGAATGATCGTAATGCATCATGTACACTCAAAGTGCTGAAGGCAGAATCCTTTCTTCCTGTAAAGGGATATACATCAGGACCACGCTGGCAGGAGCTATTGAGGTTAACTCTACAAACCAGATTTACTAATACATCTATCAATGGAGCGATACGCTCTGCACCCTTACTAAATACACTTACTTGCTGTCCATAATTAGAGGCTGCCATCTGCTGTAGAGGTGTTTCTATATCTGAAAAAGGAACAACAGGAATTACAGGACCAAATTGTTCTTCTTTTAAAACCCTCATTTGAGTATTTACAGGGTATAAGACCGCTGGAAAAATAAAATTATCCAGGCGTTCTCCTCCTCTTGCATTTATAATACTTGCTCCCTTTTTCTTTGCATCATCAATCAGTTCTTGAATATAATCTGGTTTTCCGGGTTCTGGCAACGGAGTAAGTGTTACGCCATCTTCCCATGGGTTTCCAAAACGTAATTCATCAACTCTTCTGACAAACCGTCTATTAAACTCTTCTACAATATCTGTATGTACATACAGTATTTTTAAAGCAGTACAACGTTGCCCATTAAACGACAAGGTTCCTATTAGGCATTCTTCAATTGCCAAATCTAAATCTGCATCAGGCAATATGATAGCAGGATTTTTAGCTTCCAGTCCCAATACCAACCTGAGACGATTCTGTTTTGGATGCTTATCCTGCAATGCATTAGCAGATGTACTATTACCTATCAGTCCCAGAACTGTCACTTTTCCTGTTTCCATAATTGGAGTTGCTACCACACGCCCTCTTCCAAAAAGAATATTAACCACTCCTGCAGGAAAACTATCTCTAAACGCTTCTAATAGAGGGGTAATTAGCAAAACTCCATATTTTGCTGGCTTAAAAATCACAGTATTCCCCATCATCAATGCAGGAATTAACAAAGAAAACGTCTCATTCAGGGGGTAGTTGTATGGTCCCAAGCATAGTACTACTCCCAGAGGTCCTCTTCTAATATGTGCATATACTCCTGCATGTTTTTCCAGCTTTGCAGAAGCCCTATCTATTTCTTTAAATGCCTCAATAGTTGCATAGATATATTCTACTGTTCTGTCAAATTCCTTTTCTGAGTCGGGTAAATTTTTTCCTATCTCCCACATCAACAATTTTACAATCTCGTTTCTCTTGGTTTTCATCTGATCTACAAACTTTTCCATACACGCTACGCGATCATACACCTTCATGGTTGGCCAAGTTCCTCTTCCATTATTATAAGCTTCATCAGCAGCAGTTACTGCTTCTAAGGCTTCCTTTTTTCCTAATAGTGGAATAACTCCCAACTTTGTAGGCTGATATGTTTCTGTTGTAGAAATCGAAGAAAATACATCTAAAGTATCCCCCGACCAGGGCTTTAATTCTCCTCCTACTAGATAAGTAGTTTGTTTAAATAAACTTGTGATTCTATAAGCTGAAGGAATTTCTAAATATGGTGTTTTCATGATTTTTAATATTATTTGTGTTTTGTTTTTCTTTCAAGTTCTCTTCATGCCTTTCACGCTTGGTTATAGTACTTGATATTATTCTTTTTGTATAGTTCTCCAAAAACTGGTACCATGAATTGGGCGTGATATGTCGAGCATATCTGTTATGGTCGCTCCTATATCTGCAAAAGAAGCTCTAGTACCAATATTTACACCCTTTTTAATAGATTTCCCATATACCAAAATAGGAATATGCTCTCTGGTATGATCTGTTCCTGAAGCGGTAGGGTCATTACCGTGATCTGCTGTAATTATTAAGACATCTTCACTTTTTAATTCCTTCATTAACATGGGTAACTGACGATCAAACTCCATCAAACACTTCCCATATCCCTCTACATCTCTTCTATGCCCATAATGCATATCAAAATCTATCAGATTAGTAAAAATCAATCCATCAAAATCTTGTTTTATATAAGTGATAGTTTCTTGTATTCCGTGATTGTTATCTGTTGTTTTCTTCCACTGGGTAATCCCGGAACCAGAAAAAATGTCATTAATTTTTCCAATAGCTACTACCTCTTTACCTTCATTTTTTACATTATCAAGAATCGTATTGTAGATTGGTTTAATCGAAAAATCTTTTCTATTTGCCGTTCGAGTAAAATTATCTTTAGTTCCCACAAAAGGTCTTGCTATAACTCTACCTACCTCATAAGGATCTTTTAGCAGCGATCTGATATCTTCACAAATTTCATATTGTCGGGCAATAGGGATTACGTCTTCATGCATTGCAATCTGAAAAACACTGTCTGCAGAAGTATATACAATAGGTTTTCCAGTTTGTAGATGTTCCTCTCCGTAGTTTTCTATAATCTTAGTTCCTGAACCTACAACATTTCCTATTATAGAAACCCCTATTTTTCTTTCTATTATTTCAATTAGTTCCTTTGAAAATCCTTTGGGGAATGTGGGAAATGGTTTATCCAAAACAATACCGCTTATCTCCCAATGTCCGGTTGTTGTATCTTTTCCTTTAGACATTTCTATAGCTTTGCCATATGCTCCCAAAGGATCACTATCTGGGCGTAAACCTATATTCTTATCAATATTTCCCATTCCTAATCGGGATATATTCGGAAGTTTTAAATCTGGTAATGCTTTTACAATATTTCCTAAAGTGTTACTACCTGTATCATTATATAAATGTGCGTCTGGTAGCTCTCCAATACCTACACTATCTAAAACCAATATTACTACTTTCATATACTTTTTTTGTGTTTAGTTTTTTACATGCATGTTCAGATCGTTTGTATTTCAATTATATTTCTATTACCATTTACACTTTGATTTTAAAGCAATACAACTCTGAACCTGACGATACATCAAGTTTTCATCTAATTATTATTTTTCTCTTTTTTGAAACCGTTCAGCTCAAAGAATTATCTTCTACAAAGCTATCCTATGATCATACCGGCAATGGTTGCAGAAAGTAAGGATGCAATAGTTCCTCCCAATAATGCTTTCATTCCTAATTCTGAAAGTGTTTTACGTTGCTTGGGTGCCAGAGAACCTATTCCTCCTATTTGAATTCCGATAGAAGCAAAATTTGCAAAACCACATAACATGTATGTTGCCATAATAATGGATTTGTTATACATAAAATGAATTGTTTTTTCAGGGTTTTTCAATTCTGCCAGTTGTATATATCCTACAAACTCGCTAGCTACCAATTTTATTCCTACCAGTTGTCCCATTAGGGCAACATCTTCTTTTGCTACTCCAATAAGCCACATCACAGGAGCAAAAATATACCCTAATAAAAATTCTAAGGATAGGCTTTTGTAAGGAGTATTCATTGCAATACTTTCGTTAAGTCCCATGTAGTGTCCTATTTTTGAAAACCCAAAATTAATCATCGCAATAAAGGCAATAAACACCAGTAACATTGCTGCTACATTTGCTGCTAGTTTTAAACCTTCTGTTGTTCCATTTGCAATGGCATCTAATATATTTTCTCCTATTTTTTCCTTAGAAACAGAGATATTATTATCGATAGGTTCTTGCTGAGGGTATAGTATTTTAGAAACTACAATGGCTCCCGGAGCAGCCATTACAGAGGCTGTTAGCAAATGCTTAGCAAATTGCAATCGCAACACCGGATCTTCACCTCCTAAAAAACCAATGTATGCAGCTAATACTCCTCCAGATACGGTAGCCATTCCTCCGATCATTACTAATAACATTTCTGAACGGGTCATTTGCTCCAAATATGCTTTTATCATTAAGGGAGCTTCTGTTTGCCCCAGAAAAATATTTCCGGCAACAGATAAGCTTTCTGCTCCTGATATTCCCAGAAGTTTGGTTAATATCCAAGCCATTCCTTTAACGACAATTTGAATAATTCCCAAATAAAACAATACCGAGGTCAAAGCAGAAAAAAAGATAATCGTAGGTAATACTTGAAATAAAAAAATAAACCCATAATTCTCTACACTCATCATGCCTCCTAATAAAAACTCGCTTCCCACTCTTGTAAAATCCAATACTTTAACAAACAGGCTTCCAAAAAATTCTACTACCTTTTGCACCATAGGAACCTTTAATACTCCCACCGCTACCAGTAATTGTGCTGCGAGTCCAATGCCTACCGTTTTCCAACGAATAGCCTTTTTATTAGAACTAAATATATAGCAGATAAAGATCAAGCATATCATTCCGATCCCTCCTCGATATAAAGAGGTTAGCGTGAAACCGCCACTCGGAATAATCTCCAATGCTATTCCTGCCATTTCTTTTGGTCTTTGAAATGTTTAACGGCTTCAAACGGATTTGGCACATAATGTCCTCTTCCTCCTGCTCTTTCATCATTAAAAGCCACTGGAATTTCATATGCTTCTGTTTTTTCCTGCCAAGTTACATGCTCTTTCCCTTCATCCTTGCGTACCATTGTAATACAATCTTCTACCGGGCATACCAGAGAACACAGATTACAACCGACACAATTCTTTTCTATAATACTAGGGATTCTACTTCCATCTTCAGGTAATGCAATTGCTTGATGTGCTCCATCATCACAAGCAATATAGCACAAATCACAACCAACACATTTGTCTTCATCTATTGTAGCTTTTACATCATACTTCAGGTTTAGATTTTTCCATTCTGTCACATTAGGGAGTGCTTTTCCTGCAAAGTCATAGATGGTTTTATATCCTCTATCATCCATAAATCTTGTTAAGCCAGCTTCCATCTCACGTACAATTCCAAAACCATAATGCATCACTGCAGTACATACCTGTACAGAAGTTGCTCCCAGTAAAATAAACTCTACCACATCTCTCCATGTTTCTATTCCGCCGATCCCACACAAGGGAGTTTTTGAAATATCTTCATGCTGAGCCAAGTCTTTGAGCATATGTAAGGCAATCGGTTTTACGGCTGGACCACAATACCCTCCATTAGATCCTTTTCCATCTACTACTGGATACGGGGCATATTGATCGAGATCAATCCCAACAATACTTTTAAAGGTATTTACTAACGAAATTGCATCTGTTCCTCCCTGTACAGCTGCTACTCCAGGGTCTACAATATGTGTAATATTCGGAGACAACTTAGTAATAACCGGAATTTTAGCGACTTCCATCACCCATTCTACAATGGTTTTTAACACTGCTGGTTCTTGTCCTACTGCTGATCCCATACCACGTTCACACATCCCATGCGGGCAACCAAAATTTAACTCTATCCCGTCTGCTCCTGCATTTTCTACATCTTTAATAATCTGATGCCACTCGTCTTTAGAGTTTACCATTAGCGAAGCAATTACTGCATGATCAGGAAAATATTTTTTAACCTCTTCCATTTCTCTAAGGTTATCTTCCAGTGGGCGATCGGTAATCAACTCTATATTACTAAAACCAGCCATCCTGGTATCTCTGTAGTTTATTGCTCCATATCGACTGGATACATTAATTACAGGTACTCCTAGTGTTTTCCATACAGCACCTCCCCATCCTGCTTCAAATGCTTTCATAATCTGATAACCTGAGTTTGTAGGTGGTGCCGACGCCAGCCAAAATGGATTAGGTGCTTTTATTCCTGCAAAGTTTACTGATAAATCTGCCATGTTTTTTTCTTATTTTGTTAACCATTGATGAATTCCTTTGGCGGCAAGTTTTCCGTCATAAGCTCCATTTACTACTTCTGCTCCTCCATTAATAGCATCACCCCCTGCAAAATATTTTGGGTTACTGGTTTGGTTAGTATCTTCTTTTACTATAATTCTAGATTTAGCATCTATCTCTAAATCAGGTATGAGATCAAAAAATGATTTTTGCTTTGCCTGACCAGTTGCTTTTATTACTAAATCGCAAGAGATAACAAATTCGCTCTCCTCAATTTCTTCAAGTTTTCCATTAACTACGTGTGTTTTGCTAAATTTTACTCCCGTGGCACTTTCTTCTCCAGTGATTTCTACCGGAGCTATATTAAACATACCTTTTACTCCGGCACTTAATGCCAAATCATACTCGAATGTATAGGCTCCTTTTTCTTCTTTAGATCTTCTATACGCCAATATTACTTCATCTGCTCCCATTCTAGCGGCTTCAGAGGCTGCATCCATCGCTGTATTTCCTCCTCCAATAACGATCACTTTATTAGGGACTTTTAACAAGTGGTGTTTCATCCGTAATTCTTCTATAAACTCTACCGCTCCAATAACATTTTTTTTATCTTCTCCCGGTAGTCCTAACACTGAAGTTTTCCCCAATCCCACTCCCAAAAAAATCGCATCATAGCTTCTTTCAAGGAGTTCTAATTGTTCTTTTTTGGTTATCGGAGAATTGTATTTAACAACAAATCCTAATTGGTTCTGCAGGTAATTTATTTCTTCTAATACCTCTTCATTAGTTATTTTATAGGGAGCAATCCCATATACTGTTAATCCCGAAGGTTTCTCTTTGGCTTCATAAACAGTTACTTGATATCCTAATACCCTCAATTCGCAAGCGCAGGCAATTCCTGCTGGTCCTGCACCAATTATTGCTATTTTCTTTCCATTATCATCTCCAGGAGTATACAACTGTTTCTCTTTCGAAATTACCTGGGTAGTGGCATAATTTTGCAATCTCCCTATCTGCAAAGGAGGCACATCCTGATGATTATATACACAAGCCCCTTCGCACAACACTCCTGTAGGACATACGGTTCCACATGCGTTTCCTAACCAATTAGAGTCATAAATTGTCTTTGCTGCTCCTTCGGTATTTTTAGTCTGGAGTTGTTTTATAAACAATGGAATATCAATTCCTGTAGGACATGCTTGAATACAGGGCGCATCATAGCAATATAAGCATCTTGAACTTTCGTAATATACTTCTGTAGCATTCATCAAGGGCTTTTTGAGCTTAAAATTTTTCTCAAAATCCTCTTCTGTAACTGGTCTTTTATATTCTCCCATATCTTATCTTTTAGTCTTAAAAAAGGATATTTTATAATTCTGTTAATTTTCCATACGTTTCTGGTCTTCTATCTCTATAAAACTGCCATGTTGCTCTTACTTCTTCAATAAGATCTAAGTCAAATTCTGATACTAGTAATTCATCATTATCACGAGAAGCTTCTGCAAATATTTTCCCTCTGGGATCTACAAAATAAGATTGCCCATAAAACTTCCCTAAATCCCAAGGTTTCTCTTCTCCGACTCTATTAATACATCCCATAAAATATCCATTAGCTGCTGCGTGTGCTGGTTGTTCTAGTTTCCATAAATACTCACTCAATCCAGCTACTGTAGCAGAAGGGTTGTACACGATCTCTGCTCCGTTTATTCCTAATATTCTGGCTCCATCAGGAAAATGTCTATCGTAGCAGATATATACTCCGATCTTAGCATATTTGGTCTGAAAAACCGGATATCCCATATTTCCTGGCTTGAAGAAGAATTTTTCCCAGAACCCACTGGTATGCGGGATATGATTTTTTCTATATTTCCCGAGATATTTACCATCTGCATCTATTACTGCGGCGGTATTATAAAAAACTCCTGCTTGTTCTCTCTCATAGATAGGAGCGATAATAACCATATCATATTTCTGAGCAATCTTTTGTAGTTTTGCTACTGTGGGACCGGGAACAGCTTCTGCCGATTCATACCATTTTTTATCCTGTCCGGGGCAAAAATATGGGGTATTAAAAATCTCTTGTAGACATAAAATCTGCACTCCTTGCTTTCCTGCCTTTTCAATATACGGGAGATGTTTATCATACATTGCATCCATGATTTCCTGAATTGTCCCTTCTCCTTCTGTCATCGGAAGGCTCATCTGAATCAATCCTGATTTAATTTTTCTCGCCATTTTCTTAAATTATTTTAGTTGTTGTTTTTCTCTTAATAAATTTTCCAAAGCCAGGTTTTAAGTGACATTTCTCATCTTGTATTGCTATTTTCCCTCTAAGTAAAACAGTACTTACTTTTCCTGTTACCTTTTGTCCTTCATATCCAGAATAATCACAATTCATGTGATGTGTTTTTGAAGATATCTCATGTTCTTTTTGAGGGTCAAAAATGACCAAATCGGCATCAGAGCCAATCGCTATAGTTCCTTTTTTCGGATACATTCCAAATATTTTTGCAGCATTGGTAGCACTTACTTCTACAAATTTATTGAGGGATATTTTTCCTTTATGTACTCCTTCAGAAAACAACAATTCCATTCGATGTTCGATCGCCGGGTGACCATTTGGAATTTTTGAAAAATCATTTTTTCCCATTTTTTTCTGTTCCCACATAAACGGACAATGATCTGTCCCCACGGTTTGTATTAATCCCTGATTAATTCCTGACCATAATGCTTCCTGATCTTTTTTTTCTCTTAATGGAGGGCTCATCACCCATTTTGCTCCTTCAAAATCATTCTCATATAAAGAAGCATCTAACATCAGATATTGTATGCAGGTTTCTACAAATATTTTTTGATTGCGCAGTGTGGATCTGCGAACAGCATTGAGTGCTCCTTCACAAGTCATATGTACAATATAGCCTGGGCAATCAGTATACGCTAACATATCGGTAAACCGGGCTGATGCCTCTGCCTCTGTAACCTCTGGCTGTGATAAATAATGATATAAAGGAGCTGTATTCCCCAATGCTTTATTTTTGGCAACTAGCGAATCAATCATATCTCCATTTGTAGCATGTACTGTTACCAAACCGCCATGTTCTTTGACTACTTTCATCAATTGTACCATCTGCCCATCATCTATCATCAAAGCTCCTTTGTAAGCCATAAATGTTTTAAAAGATGATATTCCTTCTTCGGTAATAAATTGCACTACTTCTTTTGCTACATCATCATTAAAATCTGTAACAGCCATGTGATAAGAATAGTCCCCTACTGCTTTTCCTTTTGATTTTTTCTGCCAGGTGTTTAGCGCATTATACAAGGTATCTCCCTGGGTTTGCAAAATAAAATCAATAACCATTGTCGTCCCACCGAATAGAGCCGCTCTGGTTCCTGTTTCATAATCATCACTGGAATAGGTTCCCATAAACGGCATATCCAGATGTACATGAGGATCTATTCCCCCCGGGAAAATCATCTTACCGGTTGCATCTATGATTATATCTGCTGTATATGATAAAGCTTTTCCTATGGCTACAATTTTCTCTTCTTCTACATAGACATCTGCTATATAGGTTTCAGCAGCAGTAACTACTGTTCCATTTTTTATGAGTATCGACATATCTGTGTTTTTATCAATTCGTAGTATCATTTCCTTCTAGAGGAATTGCTGGTTTTTTCATCAACAAATAGTATAAAAGCAGTGAGGTTGCAAATCCAGAAAACCAGGATAGCGCATATAAAAAGTGTAACTGCGGAACCCAATATCCTACTAGTGCCACAAAAACTCCTACAAATAAAGCAATCATTGCTTCTTTATTGAATCCTCTAGAGTAGAAGTATTTCCCCTTTTCTTTATACAATTCTTCTAGGTTCAATTCTTTTTTTCGAACCAGAAAATAATCTGCAATAGATATTCCTAATACAGGTCCTAATAGCCCACTTACAAAGATTAATACTCCCGAAATTTCATCAAGTAGCCACCAGGGAGCTATTACAATCCCCAAAATACCTGTAATCATCCCCCCTGTTCTAAAGTTTATTTTGTTAGGGATCATATTAGAAAATGCATTTGCTGGTGCAATCACATTGGCAGCGATATTGGTACTCAATGTAGCTATCAGCATAAATACCTGAGCTACAACAACTACCCATGGGTTTTTGAATTTTGCCAATAACGACACTGGATCCCAGGGAGCATCTTCGGCAATTAAAATATCTTCAAAATTTAAAAGTGCTGCACAGGTAACAAAAATCCCTACAAAAGAATACAACATCATCGTTCCGGGAAGCCCCATAAACTGACCTGACACTTGTGCCTTTTGGCTGGTGGCATATCGGGTAATATCGGCAATGCTAATAGCCATCGTAGCCCAAAAACCAACCATTGCAGTCAGCCATACGATATACTTCCATACTTTAGATTCTTTTTTACCTGGTAATGATGCGGGAGAAGCCTTTACTACACTGGACAGACTTATTTTATCTCCAGTTGTATTTCTAAACTGTATACTGATATCAGATATGGTTGTAGCTTTTTTTTCTACAATAAAATTGGTAATATTTACTTCACCATTTCTAGGTATATTAGTCCATTCAGTCTCTCCATTGGCATGTATCATCTTGTATTGATTCGCTTTTGGTTCGCCTTCTTTATTATGAAGCACCTGAAGCGTCAGTATTTGTTCAGCTCCTTCAGTAGAAACTGTAGCGGCAACTTTTTTTAATTGGTCGCTTTGTTCTAATACGATTCCAAATCCACCTGCTTTAGTATATCCCCACCCGATAAGAACAATTCCCATTAGAATCAGAATCGGTGCAGAATAGGTTTCTAGCCATTTAATACTATCTGTACCTTTCCATATAAAATACATATTGATCAACCAAAACACTCCAAATCCTACAAATTTCCCTACAGACAACCCTACAGTTCCTTCTACCCCTGCAAGTGCATTAAAAATGGCATAAACGGCAAGACCCCCAACCCAGGTTTGTATGCCAAACCATCCGCAAGCAATAATTCCACGTGTAACTGAAGCGAGATGCACCCCTTTAATCCCAAAAGCTGTTCTTCCGATTACTGGAAAAGGAAGTCCATATTTTACCCCGGCATGTCCATTTATTACCATTGGAATTGTAATCAACAAATTGGCAATTCCAATAATCATTAAGGCTTCATACCAGTTTAACCCTGTTTTGATCATATAAGAGGCTAATAAATAGGTTGGAATACACACTGCCATCCCAACCCAAATAGCTGCCAGGTGCCATTGATTCCAGTTTCTTTTTGCTCCAGGAATCGGCGCTAAGTCTTCGCTATACAGAGACGACTTAGCAATGGTATCTTTCTTAGTCACACGATTCTTATTCATAGATTAGCTGTACTGTTGATCTGCAATTGCAATTGCCTGAGAAATTATGGCTAATCCCTCGTCTATTTCTTCTTTGGTAACAGTTAATGGAGGCGCTATAAAAATCCAGTTCCATCGGACAAAGGTGAACATCCCCAAGGCTCTGATTTTTGCTGCCATTTGATTAGTAACCTGCATATCTTCGGGTTTTGCGTTCCATGGAGTTACCGGGTTCTTACTTTTTCTATTGGTTACTAACTCGATACACCCTAATAACCCTGTGTTTCTAAAATCTCCTATTGAAGGGTGTTTTTCTTTTAATTTTTCTACTTCCTGCTCGATATACTCTCCCATTTTGGCAGCTCTTTCTACCAAACCTTCTTCTTCTATAATTTTTATATTCTCTAATGCTGCGGCACAAGACACTGGATGAGCAGAATATGTGAGCCCTAGTAGCATCGGTTTGTCATTAAAATAGTTTGCTATAGTATCTGTAACTACCATCGCTCCCAAAGGCAGATATCCCGAGGTCAATCCTTTGGCCATACACATAATATCCGGAGTCACATCATGATGATCAATTCCAAACATTTTTCCTGTTCTTCCAAAACCGCTCATGGTTTCATCATCAATGAGTAATATCCCGTATTTGTTACACAATTTCCGTACTTTTTTTAAATACATGGGAGGGTATTTAATACAGCCTGAGGATCCAGATTCTCCTTCAAATAAAATAGCGGCTATGGCTTCTGGGTTTTCAAATTGCACAACACGCTCCAGATGAGCCAAGGCACGTTCTCCACACTCCTCTGGAGAGGAGGAATTCCATGGGCAACGATAGGCATATGGATTCTCTACATGTACAATATTTGGAACTCCTTGTACGTCTACAGGAAATTTTCTAGGATCTCCTCCTGCAGAAATAGCACCATAGGTAGCTCCATGATAGGAACGATAATGCGTTATTATCTTATGCCTACCTGTATATATTCTCGCTAATTTCATAGCATTTTCTACGGCTTCGGCTCCTCCTAATGTAAAAAATGACTTTGTGAGGTTTCCTGGTGTAATTGCTGCTATTTTTTCTCCCAAGGCTCCTCTTACTTCAGTAGCCATCCCGGGATAGACATAACTCATTGCTTCCATCTGCCGGGTAACCGCTTTGGTAATTCGTTGATCACCATGACCGATATTAACATTCATCAATTGAGAAGAAAAATCGAGGTATTTTTTTCCTTCTCTATCGTAGAGATATGATCCTTTTGCATGGGATGCATTTATGGGATTTAACCCTCCTTGTTTTGCCCAGGAAAACAAGGTATACTCTAGATTATTTTTTACGATTTCGTCTTTTGTTTCTGTAATCATCATTCTTTCAGTATTAACTCATCCAATTTACTTGCGCTTCTGGATTCCATTTGGTAGTTGTTTTCTTTATCTGTGTCCAGAATTCTATCGAGCTTTTTCCAGTAATATCTCCTACTCCAAATTTGGATTCATTCCACCCACCGAAAGAGAATGGCTCTCTTGGCACTGGAACTCCAATATTTACTCCTATCATTCCTGCGCTAGCTTCTTCCATCACTTTTTTGGCAAATCCACCGCTTTGTGTAAATACTGCTGCTGCATTTCCGTAGTTTGAGCCATTTTCTATGGCAATAGCTTCATTTACATCTTTGGCTCTAATGATACTAATTACGGGACCAAAAATTTCTTCTTTGGCAACTGACATATCTGGTGTTACATAATCAATAATTGTGGGGCCAACATAGAAACCTCCTTCTTTTCCTTTTACGGTAGTATTTCTTCCATCCAAAATAATTTTGGCTCCGGCAGCTTCTGCCTGATCAATATATCCTTCTATTCGCTGTTTTGCTTCAGCACTAATAACGGTTCCCAGATTATCTCCTGGCGTAATTTTTTTTGCTTCTTCCACCATTCTTTCGATAATAGGATCTACTTTATCCACTCCTACCATTACTGAAGCTGCCATACAACGCTGCCCAGCACAACCAGACATTGACGCTACTACATTAGAAGCTGTCATTTGCAAATTAGCATCTGGTAGTACTATCAAATGATTTTTTGCTCCTCCTAATGCTACGCATCTTTTCAAAGTAGATGTTGCTCGTTTATATACAATCTTGGCTACTTTGGTAGACCCTACAAAAGAGACTGCTGCTATATCTGGATGATCACAGATTGCCTCTACGACTTCTTTTCCTCCATTGACCACATTAAATACTCCATCAGGGAGTCCTGCTTCTTTGAGTAGTTCTGCTATTCTTACTACACTCAATGGCACTACTTCTGATGGTTTCATTACCATTGTATTTCCTAGGACTAATGCGTTGGGAATGGTCCAGTGCGGTACCATATTTGGAAAATTAAATGGGGTAATTGAAGCTACCACTCCCAGAGGCTTTCGTTCTGTTCTACACTCTACACCTTTACTAACCTCCTGAATTTCATTAGCGATAATCTGAGGAAGCGATACTGCAAATTCACATAACTCTATTCCTTTTTCTACTTCAGCTTTGGCTTCTCCATAGGTTTTACCATTTTCTGCTTGAACCAACTTAGATAACTCATCTATATTTTTTTCTAAAAGAGATCGGTATCTAAAGAAAACCTGAACTCTTTCTTTTATGGTCGTGCTTGACCAATCTACAAATGCTTCTTTTGCAGAAATAACGGCATTGTTAAGATCCTGAGAAGTAGATAAAGGCACCTTGGAGATCACACTTCCATCTATTGGACTAATCACATCCAATGATTCTTGTTCTCCATTTGCAAAACTTCCATTAATGAAGTTTTGAACGTTTGATTGAGATTTTACTAATTCCATAATTTATATTGTTGTTGTTTTTCGCTTGTTATCACTACTGACCAGTGTATACTGCTTATTTTACTTGTGCTATTGAGTTAATATTTCGAAATTTAACTCGAAATAGAGAAGGTCATTTACTAAAAAAGCTGAAGTGTACTACTTCAAAATATTTTGGGGATATTGTAATAAATTATAACTACCTGTAACGTAGACATATCACTTACTAACAAACATTTAAATCTATAAGTATTCAACAAAACATCCTAACCACCTAAGGATTTACAACGTTTTATGTTAATAAGTCACCATTAAAGTTAATAAAATAAACTAAAAATGATTATTTCTCATCTTTTTTATATTAAAACAAAATATACTTCAAGTTTATTCCATGTTTCATCTACTGTTTTACCTTTTTTTAATCTCAGAAGTAGTTATTAAAAAGGTGTTCTTTTTATATCCTAGTAGGATATGATGAATACTGATGATTAAATAAATCATATTGCTGGAAAAGAAAGAATATCTCCAGTTCATAAATAATAGTCTAAAATAGGTAATTAAAGACGTTTTTCTTTCTAAAAAAAATCTCGAATCTAGTAGCTTCATGATGTATCGTTTTTATCACACATTCATATATTGACAAAAACATCCAGAACTACTCACAACAATCGCCATATTTTTATAAAAAAAGTTAAAAAACAATACATACCACTTATATAACCACTAAAAATAAGGAAATATTTACCCAAACAGGATATGCAATGAATTATTAACAAGACTCAACAAGTAACCTAGAAAGTTTTTATGATTAACTACCTCTACAGATACCAGATCAAAAATTATAAACAACATTTTTATTTCTTTGATGCGATATTTAATATACTATAACAAACTTAGTATTTGTGTTATACTTTTATTTATTAATGTAGACCTTGTTGTTTTTGATTTCATAAGAATACCCACTAAAAGAGTTGAGGTCCGTTAATATTTTATCAACTGTTTGATCTGTATAATCTAGTGTAATAATCAAATCCCCTCCAATACCAATGTTTGTATAGTCTATAGGTATTCCAGTTTGGTTCTGTATTCGTTGGTAAGCATCTTTAATTTTAACATTGACAAAAGTCATAGAGATCCGATTATCAATGGCTGTATTAGCATCAATTTTAACAGCTTTTTCTGTAATAATCTCTTCTTTGATCTCTTTTCCTTTTAGACCATTATATACCAATGAATCTCCTGGGTATAAGATTTTACTGAAACTTTTTGTTTTATTATAGATGGCTATTTTCCCTGTATGGAGATACACTCTTATCTGTTTAGATATGGTGTCTTCTTTAATTGTAAAGGAAGTACCTAATACTTCTGTGGTAAGTTCATCGACATGAACCAAAAAGGCCTTTTCCTTATTTTCAGAAATAGTAAACTTTGCAGATCCATCTAAATACACTTCTCTTATACTGTCATTAAAAACATTGGGATATGTCAATGTGCTATGCGAAAACAGGGCTACTTTGGACTTATCATCCAGAGTTACGTGCTGAGGTTCGATCTCGGCTTTAAGAGATATCAAAGCACTTTCTTCTGTGTGAATCGTAGGCTGTTTCCCTTTATCCCAAAACATATAAGCTACCCCTGAAAACAATATTAAAAAAACTGCAGCATACTTCAACACCTCTCTTAGAGTAATTGTTTTATCAGAAGTATTTGTTTTAAACTCTAATTCTTCTGCAATTCCTTTATATATTTTCTCAGACTTTTTTTCATCCAATTTATCCAGCTCTGTTGTTTCATCCCAGAGTTGATCAAATTTTTGTTCTAATAATATGTCTTTTTCTGTTTTTGACATTATGACTGTTCTTCTTTTTAAGATATTACTAATTAATAAGTTAACTACTCATTAAAAAAATCATAAAACGTTCCTTTTGTTATATTTTGTTGCTCCAGTATTTGTTTCAGGTTTTTTTTTGCCCGATACAAATTATTCTCTACTGTTCTTCCTGAAACCTCTAGAAAATCAGATATTTCTATAGTAGAGAGCCCTTCAAGATAAAAAAGCTTAATGATTTGCTGCTGAGAAAAGGGTAATTTTTCTATATTTTTTAATAAAAGATCAGAATTTAACTTCTGAGGTTGTTCTTTTGCGTCTTCAGTTGTTTTATCTTGATCTCCGGATACAAATGATACATCCTTCTTATTTATTTTTTTTAGAACTAATCGTTTTGCAATTAGCTTTAACAATCCTAGAACTCCTTTATTTTCATCAATAGCATCCCGTTGTTTCCAAAACTGCACATAGGTATCTTGCACTATTTCTTCTGCATCTTCTTGGGTAAGTCCCATCTTCACACAGGTTTTATAAACCATTGCATGAGTATCATCAAAAAAAAGTTTAAAATGCTTTTCTGACCCTTTTTTAATTTTAACAGAAAGTCTTGAAATTCTAGAAATATTCAAATTTTAACATTTTTACAACAAATATACAGCTAAAAAAACCTGATACACAAAGTGAATATCTAATTATTTAACAACAATCATCAAAATACACCTTGCTTATAACATCAATTTTTTCATATTTCAAATGCTCTTTAACAGAAGTGTTTTTTAGGAAAACAAAAAGAATTAAATGAATTAAATGAAAAATCATTCACCTCCTTCTAGAAAGGAGTGCCTAAGCAATTTAGGCTATACTCTATTCTTAATTTCTATTATTTGAGCAGCAATACTTACAGCTATTTCTTCGGGAGTTTGACTAGAAATAGGTACGCCAATAGGTGCTTTAATTTTGCTGAGTTTTTCTCTAGAAATCCCATCCTGTTCTTCTAA
Source organism: Aquimarina sediminis (assembly GCF_002895435.1). Classification (GTDB taxonomy): domain Bacteria; phylum Bacteroidota; class Bacteroidia; order Flavobacteriales; family Flavobacteriaceae; genus Aquimarina; species Aquimarina sediminis. The sequence continues at coordinate 100,590 of NZ_POYJ01000013.1, read as the reverse complement.
AACCTTATACATTGTTTCTAATTTAGCCTTGCTTCCTAAGACTCCTAAAAACCTATATTGATTTTCAATTAATGTGCTTAAAACCAATTTATCATCGGTATACTTATTTGTCATAATAGCCACATAGCTATCACTACCAGGCGGAATGTATTCAGAAATTTTAGAATAGTTTATTGTATGTTTTTCATTTGCAAATTCATTGTCTTCAAATGTGTTCAAGTTGTCTCTATCATCAAAAACTACAACATAAAAGTTAAGCATGTTAAATAGTTTAGAAACAGCCAACCCAACATGTCCGCCACCAACAATATATATGGTTTCTGCATTACCCAACTGCTCTTTAAAGCACCAATTTTCAAAATCATATAAATCAAATTGGTATTTTGAGTTCATTAAATTCTGCTCAAACTTGATTGCGTTAGAAGACAAGGTTAAAACCCCTTTTTTATTGTTACCTAAGCTAGTGACTATCCTTTCTATCAATAATATATTTTGATTGCATAAAGGATGAAATACAACTGTTTGTTCTCCAGAACATATCATACCTGATCCCTGTTCGATCTTTCCTTTGTGAATTTGCTTTTTTATACATATTGATTGGGTTTTCTGTTTTAATAGAATTTTTGCTTCTTCTATTAAATTAAACTCCATAATACCGCCTCCAATAGAGCCATATATAAAATCATCTTCAGATACAAACATTTTAAATCCTTTTCTCCCCGGGGAGCTCCCATAATGTTGTACCACAGTAAGAAGACATACTTTTTTATTTTCTTTTAGTTTTTGTAATATTTGCTTCCAAAATTTCATAAAACATTACTTAAAAATGGTTTCGCTTAGCGCATAATAAATAGCCATTATTGCAGAAAAAATCGCGCTTGCCAAAAAACGCCAATTAAGATGAATTCTATTTTGAATAACGTAATTTGCCACAAATGAGATCGGAATATTCACCAAAAACGACCAAAAAGAGATGTATACTAATTGCCAGCCTATATGGTTTACATTACCCGAAAACAGTTTAATGAATAATAAATGACGTGCAATCCAAAAAGGGTTAAAATACAAAATAGCTAAAGCGGTTTTGGTTAAAGTCAATTTAGATTTTTTTAGTGCTTTTGTTTTTCTATCGATCCAACTAAAATAATTTGGTATTTCGAAAGCATAAACAGTCGCTCCAATAAAAACAATTCCTACTATTCTTGTCCATAAAAATTCATTTAAAATTATTGCAGCTATTGTATCTCCGATACTATAGATAATAGCTCCTCTAATGATATTTGATTTTGTATATTTTAATTTCATTTATCAGCATATAAACTCATTAAAACTTTCTCTGGAGTAAATGGTGCATGAAATTTTGGTTGATAATTTTTATTAAATGCTTTAACAGCGTCTTGTATCGCAAAATAAGCCCCAATACCATACATTAACGGAGGCTCTCCTACAGCTTTAGATTTTAAAACAGCCATGTGGTTTCCTAATGTTTCTAATGGAATAATATCAATTTCTTTTGGTACAGAAAAAATGTCTGGAACTTTATAACTTGATAATGTATTAGAAAGTAATTTCCCTTTTTCATTAAATGCTATTTCTTCCATTGTCATCCAACCTATTCCTTGAGCCAATGCCCCTTCAACCTGACCAATATCAATACCTAAGTTCATACTTTTTCCAAAATCATGAACTATTTTTACGGCATCAAACTTGTAAGTTCCTCGTAAACAATCTACGGTCACCATTGTTATAGCTGTACCATACACATGGTATGCAAATGGATGCCCTTTCTCCTTTGTTTTATCAAAATGAATTACTGGTGTTGCATAGTGTCCATTTTCAGACAAAGCAACACGTTGGCTCATAGCTTGCTCCACAACCTTTTCCCAAAACAGGTCTGATTTATTATTATTCACAAAAACTTTATCATCTTTAAAAGATATAATCTCTTCTTCAACAGAAAGCATGGTTGCTGCGACTTTGGTTAATCTCTTAATCAGAGCACTACAGGCCTTTAAAACAGCATTCCCATTTAAATCTGCTGTTGAACTTGCTGCAGATGGTGATGTATTTGCTACCCGTGTGGTATTTGTTGTTTCTAGTTTTACTTTTGAGGGATGAATACCGAGTGTATTTGCAGTTATTTGCAACATTTTGGTGTTGACACTTTGTCCCATTTCTACGGCGCCTGTACTAACTCCAACACTACCGTCTTGGTATATATGTATTAATGCCCTTGCATGATTCATTTGTGTATTGGTAAATGATATCCCAAAAGCAATGGGCATTAAAGACAATCCTTTTTTGAGAACAGTATTTTCTTTGTTAAACAATGCTACTTCCTTTTGTAGTTTATCAAATTGAAATGCTTCTTTGGTCATACGCCAGCATGCTTTTGCTTCTACCTGAGTTGCTATTTGACCATATGAAAACTCATCACCTTCTGTTAATAAATTTGCTTCTTGAATTTCACTTTTATCTACCCCCAATTTATATGCTGCATGAGCAATAGCAGATTCTATGACAAACATACCTTGGGGTCCTCCGAATCCTCTAAAAGCTGTGTTTGGAGGTAAATTTGTTTTACAACTACGTATTATTGATGATACGTTGGGAATAAAATAACTATTGGTAGCATGAAACAATGTTCGTTCTGCAACAGCAGGGGATAAGTCTGCTGCGGCTCCAGAATTTTGCAAAAACTCTACATCAAAAGCTTTTATTTTTAAATCCTTTGTTAATCCTATTTTAAAGGTTGATTCGTAAGGATGGCGTTTACCTGTCATCCTCAAATCATCATGTCTATTTAAAATATATTTAACTGGTTTTTTAAGATGTTGTACGGCTACTGCTGCCATTACTGCCCACGGGGTAGCTTGATCTTCTTTTCCGCCAAAACCACCTCCTAATCTAATAACATCTATTTCTATTGTATGCATCGCAACACCTAAAACACGTGCTACAATTTTCTGAACGGCAGTTGGTCCCTGTGTTGATGACGTGATTTTAATATTTCCATTTTCCATAGGAACGGCATAACAACCTTGAGTTTCTAAATACAAATGTTCTTGCCCATTAGAAAAAGATTCTCCCTCAAAGACATAATCGCAATTTGTAAATGCCTTTTCGGTATCTCCTAACATAAAAGAGCGTGGCGCATTTATATAACTACCTTTTTCTTTTGCCTCTTTTGCTGTTGTTATGACGGGTAATTCATCAATTTCAATAGTTATTAAAGCTCTTGCTTTTTTTGCAATACTTTCTGAGATCGCAACAATAAAGGCAATAGGCTGCCCCATAAAATGCACCTCATCCTCTGCCCATAATGGTTCATCTGGAAGTATCCCTCCAATCTGATTTTCGCCATTTATATCTTTATGAGTAAATATTTTAATGACACCATCTACCTGGGCTGCTTTATCATAATTAATATTCTTAATTTTTCCATGTGCTATAGGAGAATCAAATGTCAACCCATATAATGTGTCTTGTCTTACGATGATATCGTCTACGAAAAGAGACTCCCCTCTTACATGTCCATAAGAATCTATATTTCTCATAAGTCTAAAAGAGTTTCTGGTTTAATTTTGGTCGGAAATAATTCTATAAAATGAGTAAAAAATAACTGTCTTGCCAATAATCGCTTGTATCCTGATGCACCTCTAACATCACTAATTGGAGTTATTTCTGATTGTAAAATCGCTTCTGCTTGCTTAATGATTTCTGTACTCATTATTTTTCCACTCAAAAAACTACTAGTTTTAGATAAATACTTAGGTATTGGAGCAACGCCTCCAATAGCAATACAAGCCTCAGAAATCACATCTTTTTTCATAGTAATTTTACATGCCGAATTAACACTTGCAATGTCCAAATGTGTTCTCTTACTAACTTTTTCAAAATTGAACCTGGTGTCCTTTAGAGGTATCTTAAATGAGATAGACTCAATTAGCTCATCTTCTTTTAAATCGTATTTTTTATAATCTAAATGAAAGGATTTAAATTGAATGCTTCGTTTGATCCCTGCTTTATTCTTTATCACCAGAGTGCTATCCAAGGCTAGAAAAAACACCGACATGTCTCCAATAGGTGAAGCATTAACAAAATTTCCACCTAATGTCCCCATGTTCCTTATCTGTTCTGAGGATACTAATTTTAAAAAAGATTTTAGCTTTGGAAAAAAAGATCTTATTTGTGAATTATCTAAGATTTCTGAAACTGTAGTATTTGCTCCAACCGTACATATATCTTCGTTCATTTCAATTCCTTTTAATGACTCATCTTCGACTATTAAATGTACCGCAACTTCTGATAACCTATCAGCGTGTCTCACATAAATATCTGTACCATTAGCAACTATTACTCCTTCCTTTTTCAAAGTTTTTAATTCCAGTGTTTTTAGTTTTTCGGGAATGTGCTTAAAATAATTAGGTATAAATTTTTCTTTTATTAGCCAACCAAGTTTATTGACCTCTTTATTATTAGCTAGCCTATCATCAACTAGTTTAGCTGCCTTTTCTATAGACTTATACCCTGTGCACCTACAAATATTTCCACTTATAGCATCAGTAACCGTATTTGCTCCTGCTGTTTTTTGTAATGTATACCCCGTTAGAGATACTACAAAACCAGGAGTACAAAATCCACACTGGGTTGCATAGCTCTCACTCATACTTTTCTGGGCTATATTAAGTTCTTTTGATAAATTAATGCCCTCTATAGTTACAATATGTTTTCCGTTAGCATTTCCTAGTGGATAAATACAGGAAGTAATACTTTTATAGGATACTGCATCGTTTTTTAATTCTCCAACTAATACGGTACAAGCACCGCAATCTCCCTCTCTACAACCAATTTTTGTTCCTTTTAGCTGGTTGTGATCTCTCACAAAATCCAGCAACGTAACACCAGAGTTTACAGCAGTTCTTATAATCTGGTTATTTAAAATAAATTGGATCATATAACTAAATGGTTTAATAGAAATATACTAAAAATTTAATACTTAATTAGTTTTGGCTATTTAATTGAGTTTTTTTGATTTATCCTAGAGAGGGTAACTCTACATAAACCTTCGTATACAGTATCAAGACGTAATCTTTATTTTTACTGATAATCAGAATGATATCTTCTTTCTACATCTCTATATCGTTTGTTGTATGATGATCTTTAGATACCAACAATGTTTGTAGATGAACTAATTTTGCAAACTGTGAATTTAAAAATATGTAAAAGAAAAGAATTAATCAGACATATCAATTTAAGTACCACTATAGTAGTAATTATTTATTATATTTGTATTTAATTATCATTATGGTATCACTTATTACATCGATAAAAGCTCAAAAGATAGTAGCGCAAAATATGAGAGCATTGCGTCTTGAGAAAGGGCTTACTCAAACAGGATTGTCTGAACGTTCAGGCGTAAGCTTATCTTCTTTGCGAAAATTTGAACAAAAAGGAGTGCTTTCACTTGAATCTTTTTTCAAGTTAGCAATGGCATTGGGGTGTCTCGAAAAACTCATTGAAGCAACAAAGCCTTTGGAAAATAATTTTTCATCCATAGATGATGTATTAAAAAGTAAAGAAGATAAAAAACGGAAAAGAGGTTGGCGTAAATGAGTAATTACATTTCTATAAACGAATTAAAAGTTGGGATAAGTTTTAATGAAGAAATTATCCCTGTTGGGCGTTTAGCAACCCGAGATAATCGCATCTATTTTGAATATGAACAAAATTTTATCAGCAGAGGATTAGAAATATCTCCTATAAAGCTTCCTTTAACTACAGGACTACAGGTGTTTGACTACCGACCGTTTGAAGGATTGCCTGGTGTTTTTAATGACAGTCTCCCTGATGGTTGGGGAAGACTACTCTTTGATCGATATGTAAGAAGTCAGAATTTATTGCCAGAAGATTTTTCTCCTTTAGACCGTTTAGCTCATATTGGTATGACAGGACTTGGCGCTCTGGTTTATGAACCTGATTATAGCGATGTGGGAACACAACAAGAAGATATCAATCTCGATATACTTTCGCAGCAGACACAAGACGTATTGGATGGAGAGGCGAATGAGGTTTTACAAGAACTTATTGACCTAAACGGTTCTTCTGCTGGTGCACGCCCAAAAGCACTAATTGGTATCAATGAGAGTAAAAATCATATTATTTCAGGAACTGATACACTTGCTGAAGGTTATGAACATTGGCTAGTGAAATTTGCCAACGGCTCAGATGGTATGGATGCAGGAGCTATTGAATATGTATACGCACTTATGGCAAAAGAGGCAAATCTTGAAATGATGCCTGTACATCTATTTGAAGCTTCAAAAGGTGCTGGATATTTTGCTACAAAGCGTTTTGATAGAAACAAAAATCAAAGATTACACATGCATACAGCAAGCGGATTATTACATTCCGATTTTAGAATGCCTTCATTAGACTATGAAGATTTAATTACACTTACAGGAGCTTTAACACAAGATATTCGAGAAGTGGAGAAAATGTATCGTCTTGCCGTCTTTAATATATTGTCTCATAATCGTGATGATCATGCTAAGAACTTTTCATTTCTTATGAACGAGACTGGCGAATGGGCACTTTCTCCTGCGTATGATTTAACATTTTCTTCTGGCCCTAGAGGGCATCAAAGTATGATGGTGATGGGAGAAGGGCAATCTCCTTCTATAGAACATCTTATCAAACTTGGTAAGGAAGCCAATTTAAAACGCCCTCAAATTAATGAAATCATTGAACAAACTAGTCATGCTCTTGCCCAATGGGAAAACTTAGCAATAAATTATGGGGTAACAAAAGCAAATATTAAACTCATAAAATCTAGAATGCTTTAGCTCCTTAATATATTTATTTGGTTCTGTCTCATCACCCTACAACAACCAAATCATTATCAGTTCATAGATTATAAATAGCTATAGATCAGAAGATTTTACTTGAAAAAAAATCAGTACTCTAAGTGGACAAATTGATAATTTTAAAGAAGAAAAAACGTTTATAAACAAAAATAACCACTTCAAAATGAAGTGGTTATCGTAGTAGCGGGAACTGGACTCGAACCTGTGACCTTCGGGTTATGAGCCATTTCGGTCGCACTATAACCATACTGAATGTCAGTACTTTATTTTTTTTGAAGTACCTATAAACTTGCAAATACCTACAAATGGGTACTTAAAACAGGTACTTTTTTATGAAGTACCTATTTAACGTATGCAAACACCAACATATAGAAACAAACAAATACGTAAAAACTGTACACAATTGCTGCATACAGTTTTTAGCTTTTTCCTTTTAATGATTCATTAAATTATTATCATATTCAAAAAATTACTTGTAGATAACCAAATGTTTAGAATAGATTTTCCGTAAAAACCTAAAACCTATGATTTATGTAACATTGAATTCCTATTGTATAACCTTGCATCGATTAATTATAAAGATCTTTGTAATAAATATTATAAAATGAGAATATAATCGTTTTCAAAAAATGAATCTTGAACGACCTAGAATTACCAAAATGATAATGCATGCGGAGTATTTGATATATACTACAAAACATTTTCAGGTAAAAAAAAGGCAGAAATTCAAAACTCTGCCTTTTTTAATAAAGTTGAATAAAACCTTACAAAACAAATATTCTTTAGTAAGCAAGTATTAAAACAATACACAAATCAATATTAATAGATCAATTTTAATATAAAATGACGACACATAATTAGTCTAACTCTTAAAGCCATTCGAATAGATTTTTTAAAATCGTCATTTTTCTTGCTGATTCTTTTTATCCTCAGAGGTTATTTACTTATTAACTAATTCTCTGGGGTCAAAAAAAAATAAAAAAAACAAACCTCTTCTAATATTAATTATGAAACTAAATAAAAATGTAATTCTAAAATATGAAGTAGGGGATACGGTATTTACTAAAATAAACCCCAGCATTTCGCTGATAGTAAAGCGATATATTGATGGAATCTACTACTGTGGATTTCAAAATGATCCAGACAGATGGGAATTGGGTTTGTCTGCAAGAGCATTGGTAGGAAGTTAAACCCTTTCTAAAATCAATTTCTTTTTATCTAAAATCACTAAAAATATGAAAACATCAGCAATTGTCTACTGCGAAAATGAATATGGCAAACTGGATGGTAAAACAGCAAACGGTCTTGTAAGGCATTCTGACAAGTATAAAATTGTTGGTATTATTGATAGTACAAAATCAGGTCTTGATGCAGGAGAATATTTAGATGGAATCAAAAATGGGATACCCATATTCCGAAATTTTAATCAAGCTATCGAAATGTTGGATAGTATTCCAGAATATTTTATCTACGGCATTGCTCCTCTCGAGCCGTTACTTAGCGATGAGGAGAAAAAAATCATTTACACTGCCATTAAAGCCGGAATTCATATTGTAAATGGGCTTCCGGAGTTTCTTTCTGATGATGAAGTTTGTATGAACCTCGCAAAAAAATACAATGTATCCATATTTGATGTAAGAAAACCACCTCTAAAAGAAAATCTTCACCACTACACCGGCAAGATAAGAGATGTTCAAACTCCTATCATAACAGTATCAGGTACAGATTGTGCTGTTGGTAAACGAACTACAGCACTTAAATTGGTAGAAGCTCTGCAAAAAGAAGGTTTGAAAGCTATCTTTATAACTACAGGTCAGACAGGGATACTTCAGGGTTCTAAATATGGTATTGCGATAGATGTTCTCAGTTCTGGCTTTGCGACTGGAGAAGTTGAAAATGCTATTATGGAAGCACTCAAAGAAAAACCCGATATTATTGTAGTAGAGGGACAGGGCGCACTTAGTCATCCGGCATTTACCTCATCGAGTGCAATCATTAGAGGTGCAATGCCTAAGGCAATTATTCTTCAGCATCCGCCAAAAAGGCGTAACAGATGTGATTTTCCCAAAATCCCCATGCCAACACTTGAGAGTGAAATAAAAATGTTAGAAGCCTTCTCTGGATCCAAAGTAATTGCAATTACAATCAATCATGAAGAGATGAATGACCAAGAAGTTGAAAGTATAACAAAGATTTATGAAGAAAAGTACCAATTACCTGTCACTGATGTCTTAAAAAATGATTGCAGCAAGCTGATAGAAAAACTTTATAAAATATTCCCCGATTTAATTCGTGTCAATCCATTACTATGCCAACCCCAAGAATAGATATTAATCTTAAAAAAATTGCTCATAACGTTAAGGTTTTAAGCTCCCTTTTTAAGTCAAAAGGCATCAATATAATCGTTGTTACGAAAGGAGTTTGTGCGCATCCGCATATTGCTAATATTTTGGTAAAGAGCGGAGTAAAAATTCTTGCTGACTCAAGAATAGCAAATATCAAAAAAATGCGTAACGCTGGGGTGAAAGCTACTTTTTTATTGATTAGGACACCTATGATAAGTCAGGCAGAATCAGTAGTGTTAGATACCGATATGAGTCTAAATTCGGAGTTATCTGTCATAAAAAAACTTTCAGAATTTGCTGTCTTACATGGTAAGATCCATAAAATCATAATTATGGTAGAATTAGGAGATTTGCGCGAAGGTATTCTCCCATCACAATTAGAAAACACTATCAAAAAGGTGCTAATACTTAAAGGCATTGAGCTTAAAGGGATAGGCACAAATCTTGCTTGTTTTTCCGGAGTTAAACCCACAACAGAAAAGATGAACATGCTCTCTACTATTGCTGTTAGTATTGAAAAAAAATTTCATATCAAACTATCTGTAATTTCAGGAGGAAATTCGGCTAATTATAATTGGTTCAGCACTACAAAAGATGTTGGCAGGATAAATAATTTGAGATTAGGAGAATCTATATTTTTGGGTTATGAACCCTTAACAGGAAAACCGATTCCAAAACTTTATCAAGACGCTTTTATGCTCGTAGCTGAAGTTATAGAATTGAAAAACAAATCATCGATGCCAGATGGCGAGATTGGTCTAAACGCCTTTGGTAACAAACCAAAATTCAAAGACCAAGGCATAATACGGCGAGCTATCCTAGCTATGGGTGTTCAGGATGTAATGGTGGCTGGATTAACTCCTAAATTGGATATTGAAATTTTGGGAGCAGGTGGCGATCACATTATTATAAACGCCAAAAAAGAGAACTTAAAAGTTGGTAGTGATGTATCATTTACATTAAAATATGGGGCGTTGGTTACAGCCATGAACTCATCCTACATTTTTAAAAATATCATTACTCCTATCAATGGGGAAGAGTATTGTGCTATTGTAGAAGAAAAAGACAGCTTGCACAAAAAGAAAACAGCAGTTATGACTGTCAAGGAAGATCACTCTCCATTGATAAGTCTTCAGGATTCGGATTTTAATCTAATATTTGAAAAGTCCATTCAAAAAAACTATCGTTATTTGGTTAGAGAAGAAGTGTATAAAAAAATAGGGCGAATTAGTGAACTTCTGAATAATCAGGGCAAAAAACTAATTATTAGATCAGCCTGGAGGTCATTTAAGCATCAGCAAAAACTATTAGAACAAAAGGCCAGTTTTTTGAAAAATAAATATCCGAAAAAATCAATAGAAGAAATAAATAAAATTTTATCAAATTTTGTTGCTCCCAAAAGAAAATCTACCCATTCGACAGGAGGTGCTGTTGATGCCCTGATTTATGATTTGCGAAAGAAATGTGTACTTGATTTTGGAACCAATGATGGGCTACATATTGATCTAAATGAAAAATGCTACCCTAAACATCCTGACATTAGTGAAGAAGCAAAGAAAAATCGCAAACTTCTGATAAAACTTTTCGAGGATGAAGATTTTGTGTGTGATCATAAAGAGTATTGGCATTTTGACTATGGCAATATTGGTTGGGCAGTAGAAAAGAATAAGGAATATGCTAACTATGGTGTTTTAAAGGAATCGTTTGTACAGTCAGCAGCTCTTAATTATCCGAATAAAGTGTTCTTTTATCTGTAAATGAATTAATAAATTTTAGCTATCGGATTAGAATAACTACGATGAAGAAGACAGGTCAAATTATAGCTCAGAATATTAGTTTAATAATCAAAACCTGGGAGGAACAAGTTAAAAAAGAAATTCTCTCTTCAAAAAACATGGATGTTGTTATCTTACAGGATCATTTACGCTATTTTACAAAAGATATTTCGGATGTGATGACAAGATATAGTAATCCTATATATGCTTGTCCTGATGAAAAATACATCGAAATTTTTGAAAACTGTTCACAACATGGAAAACACAGAGCTTTATCTTCCAATTATACTGTAGACCAGATCATTCTGGAGTATATTATTTTTAATAGAGTCTTAACAGAGGTTTTAATCTTAAACAATGTATATACATTGGATGTAGGTGAATTATTAAAATACTTTATGGAAATGGCTACACTTAAATCTGTGGAAGCATTTTCGAAATCTATTCAGGATATGCAAGAAAAACTTGTGGGCACATTAGCACATGATATCCGTAACCCCCTTTCTACTGCTAAAACCTCCTTAGAATTATTAGATTGTCAAGAAGGGGAAGATTTAGTAAGTACAATGAAATACATTGCAATAAAAAGTGTCACCAAATCACTTGGACTTATAGAAAGTTTGATGGATGCAATTACAGTAAAGGCAGGTCAAGGTATAATGTTGGAGTTTGCTGAAATCAATATCTTTAAAATTATTAATGAGATATACAAAGATTCTGAAACAATTTATTTTAATGAATTTGAATTTAAATACACTTCAGATAATATAGTGGGAATATTTGATGGAACTGCTATTCGAAGATTAATAGAAAACCTTATATCCAATGCAGTTAAATATGGATTATACAAATCACCCATCACTATTAATATTAAAGATCTAGGTGAAGCTGTGGAGTTATCCATCCATAACTATGGAAAGCCAATTCCCAAGGAACGACAAGGTCAAATTTTTCAATTCCTAAAGAAAGATAATGATTCTATTCAATTAAATAGTTGGGGAATGGGACTTACATTAGTTAAGATTGTGGCAGAAGCCCATGGAGGTTATGTTAACTTAGAAAGTGATACAATAAATGGTACCCGATTCACTATTTTGATGAAGAAGTCAATCAATAAACCGGGAAAAAAAAGAATTAAACTGTAATTCATAGATTTTATATTTGCTGTCACACTTTGTAGTTTGCCTATGCTAGCACTCATAACAATAATAATTCTGTTACCCTCCCAAAAAAAAGGTTAGCAATCTTAGAAGTAATCGCTACAGCCATTTAATCCCTCTTGTTTTTACATTTTTATATACGTTCTAAGCTGACTGCTCGAATAATGCCAAAGATATCCGACTCTTTCATAATAAGTGCATCAATACCCTCAATAGTAATTTCTGTTCCAGAATATTTTTCATATAATACGGCATCACCAACCTTTACAGTCATGGGTTCATTTTTCTTACCCTTTCCTACAGCCAATACGACACCTTTTTGAGGTTTCTCCTTAGCTGTATCTGGTATAATAATACCTCCTTTTGATTTTTCTTCTTCAATGTCAACTTTTACCAGTACTCTATCAGCAAGTGGTTATATTTTAGATTTATGCATGATTATTTTTGTTAAGTGTAGTTCAATAGGTTTGTAGCTCAATGAAAAGCAACTCTAACTCTGCTCTGGTTTTCTTAAGTTTAATAGCAAGATTATCAAGCATCATTTCTTTTTGATCATTTTCAAATTCAAAATCTTTATCAGATAAAAAAGTGAATCTCCGTTTGAGCATTACCTTTTGCTCTCTCCAACTTCTTGTAATATTTGTTTTAGCCATTTTACTATTTATTTGTTTCCATTAAGCATTTGTTTAGTTAATTGAGTTGGAGGATTTATGATTGTTTCTGGATCTAATAGGAGACTTTTTTTCGCATTAATACTAAGCGTTGGAAGAAGGTTAAAATCAATATTATTAGCATTATTTGTTATTTGATATGGTCTTCTTAAAGCTTCCTCCAAAATACCCAATATAGATTCATCAACCCTTTCGTCGAATTTTCTGGCGAATAAGTTGTCTCCTAGTGTTAAGAAATCGATATCCGCTCTTGTCAAAGTTTCTGGTTTCAATGTTATATCACCATCAACTACCCTTACAACAACTCTCTTATCATCGTTTATAATCGTTTCTTTGAATGAAGTATTCATTAATGCAGTTTGAAAAAATGATTTATCAGCAAATAGGATCTTACGATAGAAATCTTCAAACTTTTTCATTTCGGGACTGTAACAAATAAATTCACAGCATGCTCTGGTCAAGATCATCCATTGCCCGCCGACATACCAAGTCATATTTTTCATGAAAGATCTTTTATAGGGTATGCCCGAAAAGCCAATATCTATCTCCTGAAAATGGTTTTCAAAGCGGTTTAGCGTATCAGGTTTCTTCTCAATTTGATTGACTATTTTTATGAAGTTTTTTTCTTTATTCCTGCTCAAAAAATCAAAAATAAAATCTTGAGATTTCAAAGGAAAATCCTGATCGCTTAGATTAATAAAAAAATCCCATTTAAGACAACGATTTAGAAGGTATTTCATCCCATTAATTTGAGACTGTACCATACTATATCCTCTCCTCTCTACATTTTTACTTTTTAAAAGATAAACGCTGGAGTAATCTGCCAAAAATGTTTTAACGCTCTTTTCAGTGTTTATATCAATCTCTTGATCGATCTGTATTAAGTAGTGGTTTTCTGGATGGTAAATAGCTTTAAACAATCGTTTGAACTGTTCAGGAAAACGGTGAACCAATATGAAGTAGGCAATCTTCGGCTTCTTTTTTGGAATGTTAAAATGAAAACTTTGCTTTTTTGTTATGCCTAATTCTTGTGTCATTTTATGGATGTGTTATCTTGTTCTTAACTTTAGTCATTTTAAGTAATCATTATAAAAGCTCTCTTTCAAAAAACACTACTTCCTTTTTCTTAGGATCTTCTGCAAACGTACAGTAATAGATTCGGCGGTAGTATAATCGTACAATCAATTTAACTTCAGGATTTGCTTTGGCGTAAACAGTATCACCTAGTTTGAATTTATTTTCTTGTCCTTCCATATCCTTTATATTTAAATTCTAAATGCTCACATCTTCATAACCGCTTTTAATGATGATCGACATCATTTTAAACCGTTTATTAGCCTTTACTACATTTCTTGTATGAGCTGGGATAATGATTACGTGACCAGTTTCAATCGTATTTGATTCTTCATTAATAATAATTTCAGCTTCTCCGTCTATAATCTGAATAAGATTGTCAAAAGGAGATATTTTAGAGGGCAACGCTTCTCCACTATCAAATGATAATATAGTTACAGTTCCTGTTTTTTTCTTCAGGATAGCTTTCATAATCACAGATCTAGGTTCATAATCAATAGTATCAACCAACTTAAGTTTAAAGGATTTTTCTAATTCTTGGTTTTTCATGGATAAATAGGATAGAAGATTAATGCTAAACTAGAATAAGATGATCACGATTTTTTACATAACGTTCATTCACCACTCCTTTTCTCCTTTCTTTTTGCAGCTTTTGCGGCCCTTTTTTCTTTCAAATTTTTTGCAGGTGCTTTTTTACCTGACTTGGATTTACCTTCTTTTTCTTTTGACATGATTTTCTATTTTTAGATTATTAACACCCTTTCAAGTATAAAAAAGAGTTTGATACGTATACAAAAATCAGTTAATTAATACTTTAATGCGTTACACTAGTTTAGGTCTACATTACATATATCACACTTTTGAATATTAAACAGCCTATTTGTCAGATTAATAATTTATTAGGATATGATTAGATAGTAATTCTCCTTTTGAGGTTTTTCTTATTAATCATAAACAAAAGAGTCTAATTATAAAGAAGAAGGCATTATATCACTCCCCTTTTTAAAAGGCTCCTTATAAACAATTGTACGGTGTGGATATGGGATTTCAATACTTTCTTTATCAAACCTTTTTTTAATAGATTGATTAATATCATAGTGCATATCAAAAGCTTTGTATGGATTATCACACCATACTCTAGCTTTCAGGTTTACACTACTCTCACCAAAACCAATAAGAAAAACCCGAACAATTTCTAGGTCTTTATTTTTTTCCTTCTTAGATCGGTTGTCAATACAAAAAGGGTGTTTTTCTGCCTCCTCTCTCATAATGGTTTTGGCGGTATCAATATTGCTTTCATAACTTATTCCAATCTCAATTGATTGACATATTTTTTCATTTGCAATACTACTATTGATAACTGTTTCACCACTTATTATTGAGTTTGGGATAATGATCCTTCTATTTTCAAAATTGACAATTACTGTGTGTCTTAAAGTAATATCTTCTACTGTCCCTGTATATTGATTAGCAATTGTGATAAAATCACCAACTCTAAATGGCTTGAAAATAACAATAAAAGTTCCACTAACAATATTAGATAAGGCTTGTTGTGCAGCTAATCCAAGAATAGCTAGAAAAATACCCGCGCTTGCAAAAACCGTAAGAGCATAGGCTTTAAGGGGAGGAATTAGAAAAGTAATAGTAACCAAGGCAATTAGCCAAAATAGAAAAGCAACAGCGTTTTTTAAAAAATGATAATGCGTAGGAGCTATTTGAGATTTTTTTGAAGTATGCAGAATGTACTTATTGAGTACCCATATTGATACTTTGATAAGTGCCATTGTCACCAAAATGACTAAAACAACAATTATGATGTAATTGTTGCTCCATTTAGTTATGAAATCTATTATTTTCATAGGCAATGACCTGTTTTTATCAAACCCAATATGAAGCTAAATACTAATTTTGATTATATTAAAAACAGTTATATGTTAACTTTTTTTTTTGTTTTAAAAGAAATCAAATGAATCATTACAAATAAAATTATCATAAGCTAAAGATTGATCCCATAAGATTACCCTATCATTGTTTTAGCTTTTTAGCAACATCACTTACTCCGATAAAGGGTATAGCACCTGCGCCTGTTACTTGTGGTAAAACTCCATTCCATTTTTCTATAGCTTTAAGGTTTGCTTCTATCTTTCTGAGTTCGATTAGATCGGGTGAAATATTCATTTTTTGTAAACGCAATGCCTCAGCTTCAGCTTTCGCAGCGGTGATTGTTTGTTCTGCTTCTACTTTTATACGGTCCAAATCTCGTTTTGCCTTTAATGCATTTTGTTCTGCAGTTTGTTTTGCCTCAATAGCATCAGTAAAAGTTTGGGAAAAGCTGAAAGAGATAATAGAGAATGCATCAACTGATATATTTGATGCAAGTAATCTTGAGGTAAGTGCTTGTTGCATTTCGGTGCTAACGGCTGGTCTTTTGGTAATTAATTCTTCTGCAGTATATCTGGCTGAAACAGCTTTCATTACCTCTTGAATGGCTGGATCAATAATACGCTCTTTAAATTCTACTCCAATGGTTTGGTACACTAAATTTGCTTTATCCGGTATAATATGATAATTCAAGGCTACTGATAAATCTACATCCTGAAGGTCTGAGGAAGAGGATGCAGCATCAGTCATTGTTTTTTGGATTTTTACATCCATTAGAATCACTGTTTGCATTATTGGTACTTTAAAGTGAATCCCTTCCCCTAGTACAACATCTTGAACTGCCCCAAAATTTTGAACAATTCCTCTTTCACCTGCTCCTACTTGAGCCCATGGCTTAAATGCTATTAGTAGTATAAATACAAATGCCAAAATGAATAATTTCTTCCATTTGCCATTTTTCAATGCATTCTTTATTTGATTTATATCTTGATCATCCATTTTACTTTTATTTTACTACAAAAATGGGATAATTAAATATACATTGTGTTATACTACATTAAATCCATATTACATATATCACACATTCTCAAATATCAATACAGCAAAAGATTATTTAGTATAAAAATAACCTTCAATAAGCATGGTTTCTGGCAAAAAACAGGTCACCTTTATGGTTATGAATAAAAAAATAATTTTATCAATGGGTTTACCTATTAGGATAAGAAATGTGACTAGTAAAACAGCTATCATTGAGCTTAATGCAGGGCATTTTGTGGTATGTAAGTATCAAAACAATATATCTGTTTATCTAAATGATGCAAAATTGAAAAAGTGGTATCCTGTAAATTGGTATAAAAGATTGGTTTATATGTTTAAGATCAGGCTAACAGGATATAATTGGTTATAAATCTTCCAGGTTCTTTTTGCGCTTTTCTTTCAATTTTTTATAAAATGTAGGTGTCAAACCTGTAACTTTTTTGAATTGATTAGATAAATGAGCAACACTGCTGTAGTGCAGTCTATAAGCAATCTCTGTAAGGTTTAATTCGTCATAAATAAGCAATTCTTTGACTCTTTCAATTTTATGAATAATAATAAATTGCTGAATAGTAATCCCCTTCACTTCTGAAAATATATTAGCCAGATATGTATAGTTATAATCTGCCTTTTTACTGATATAATCTGAGTAATTCACTAAAGGCAATTCATCTGTGTAATGGATCATTTCTATAATGATATTTTTGATTTTTTCAATTAGAATGCTCTTCTTATCATCTAATAATTCTAAGCCAGATTTACTTAGATTTTTCTTCAGTTGAATATGTTGCTCTTTAGTTATATCTTCCAAGAGTTCTATAACACCTAACTCCAAAACGACATAATGCAATCCAAGTTTTTTTAACTCTTCTTTCACCATGAGTTTGCATCGTAAACTGACCATGTATTTAATGAATAATTTTGTACTCATGTCTATATTTTGACGAAGTATTTGTTTTTTGTTAAGAATTAGAATTTTATATCATTCCGAAGATACTGTCCAGGCACAAGCTTCTGTAAGCGTAGTACGGTTGACACTTCTCTATTCTTCTTCCCTCAATAATTATATTCTTAATAAACGATATGATAAAATTTTCTCCGACATGTTTATCAATATGTAATGGATATTTTTCAAGTATAACGGAAAAAATTTCGTTAAAAACCAATATTCTTTCAAATCCAGGTGCAGTTTTATAACAAAACGAATAACCGCCCTCAACCTGTCCTTGATAAACCCCATCTAATTGTCTTATCTGATTTATTTCTTGGGAAGGGGAAATAACATATGAAATTAGCATCATTAGGAATAATTTTATTCTCATTGTTCTTTTTTTGTCCTTTGTAAGGAGTTTTACTTTAAGAATTTATATTTAAGTATCCTCAGACAATCTAAATATTTCAATTATCCTTGAACTTGGATTTTAGCTAATTAAAGTTTAAGTATATCATCAGTATAGGAAATAAGACATAAAAAGCCATCTTCAATAGATGGCTTTTCAACAGTTTTAAAAATACGTGACTCATTATTTGACCAATTCAACATTGACCGCGTTCATTCCCTTCTGACCTATTTCCATCGTAAACTTTACGTTGTCGTTCTCACGAATTTCATCTATAATACCGCTTTGATGTACAAAGACATCCTCATCGGAATCCTTGAGTTTAATAAAGCCAAATCCTTTGGCACTATTGAAAAATTTTACTGTTCCTTCTTTCATTACTTTGTATTTATTATTCTATTTAATGTTTGTTATAATTATTCACTCCGCTTCTTAGCGTTTTTTTTGAGAAGTTAGAATTTGTTCTTTCGAAAAAAAATAGATTTTTGATACTACCAGCTTTTTGTTTTAAGCCTGTCCAGGTATAATTTGAGGACGATGTATAAGCATAAAAAGATTGAGAAACAAACAGAAATATTCAATTGCGAGGACTTGTTCTACATTGAAAACAGCGTCCAAACTGATGTTGCTATCCTTACATTTAGCTTAAAAATGTTTTTTGCACTATTGCCGAGAAAAAAAGAGAGCAGAAAAAGAAAATTGAATCCGAGAAAACAAGATTAAATTGGAGCTTTCAGAATTTTAACATGATAAAGATACCTTTAATTTGATTGCTATTCCCAAATCATATGTTAAATACCGAGATACAGTATTTCGTAATTTAAAACAAACCCATATATCAACTTAAAATGGCTCTATCGCATTAATTCTTTTCTTTTAAATATTTTGAAGTTTGCAATTCAAAAAATTACAATTACAGCAGATTTTAAAGAATTTGAATCAGCACAAAGAACACTAGCAGGAATAGAAATCATAAATATTATTAGAAAAGGGCAAATATTGAATTCTAAGAATTCTGCATTTAAAACCTTCTGCTCTCTGGCTGCTTAGAATTTCTAAACTGATAATGATTTGATTGGTGAAGGGATTAATGCGACAGAACCCTACAGATCTATCTTAAACTACTTTATCAATAGAAGCACAAACGCTTCAGCAGAATCATTTAATGCAAAAATAAAAGCCTTTAGAGCACAATTCAGAGGAGTCAAAAATGTAGAATTCTTCTTGTTTAGATTAACTAGAATATTTGCATAAACACAACAATTGATCTTGATCCAAAGTAGCCTTGATCACCCCTGTCCTTTTACAGGCTTGATCTATAGGAATATTCATATTATCATAGAGATGTTTGGTGTATTGGTATTTTTCTATGGTTTCTTTTTTTAGGATCTTTTGATCTCCCTAGAAGTTTTTTTCGCTTTCTTGCATTGACAAGGTATACTTTCTGTAGTTTATTGAACAATTCCTTCTCAAAAAAATAATCTGAGAGCATAGCTATCAAGTTCAAAAAGATACTCCAAAAGATACTTCAGATTAAAATAGGGAATTTCAATATTCATAAACACCTAAAAATCAAATCATTAAAAATAAATTGCAAGAATGATTGTAGGGAACCCTAGGGTAGAAAAGCATAGAAATTCTTATAAAACAAAAAAAAGCTAAAACATTAAAATTCAATGTTTTAGCCTTTATTAGTAGCGGGAACAGGACTCGAACCTGTGACCTTCGGGTTATGAGGCTAAATGAGCAACAACATAACCCTTTGTTTATAAGGGATTTATTAATTTACGGAGTACATAAATACGTGCATTTCGTGCATTTCAGTACTTAAAATCAGTACTCTGCGGTGGAGTACTGATTTATAAATTTTCATGAAAAAGAATAATCCAATTTATAATAAAAAAAGAAAGACAGAGACTCCTCCTCTATCTTCAAAAAACTATAAAAGTTTTAAAAGGGCTTGTGTGTGTGCTGGTTACCAACTCTCACCAGTAATTAAAGACAATAGCTAAAAAGTAATTTTGCAGATCTTTATAACTGGTTCCTGCACTAGATAATATCTTCTTGTAATTTGTAATAATATCCTTAGAAGAATAGTATCATATTTTTTTGTTTTCTATAATTAAATTAAGTTATTCTTAATAATAAAACCATGGAAAAAATTAAAAAAAACATTTAATATCATTTTTTTATTACATTTGATTAAATAATAATGCGTTTTATATAAAGAACGTATTGCCTATATAAATGAAAACGTTTTTCAGATTCGGGCTTAGGAGCATAAAGAAGTCTACTCCAAAAGCTGCCTCAGGGATGGGGAACCGAATTCTCAGGCTGACTTCTAAAGTATATACAACACTTAGATTATTGGAACGAATACAGTTCGCGCCCTACACTGTTTTTATTTTTCGTGTATGAGATTAGATTGAAACTAATTGCTTTCGCAATTTCTTATGTATCAATTTCTAATTTTTCAAGCATATTATAATGAAAACAAAATATATCGATTTGATCGAGCAAACCTTCCATTTTCCACAGGAAGAGTTTTCGCTCCAGAATAGCCAATTACAGTTTCACGGCATTGACCTTATGAAATTGATTGCTCAATATGGCGCACCTTTAAAATTCACGTACCTACCCAAAATATCTGAAAACATCAATAGAGCTAAAGGGTGGTTTGACAATGCTATAAAAGAAAATAACTATGCAGGTAACTACAACTATTGTTATTGTACTAAAAGCTCACACTTTAAACACGTATTAAATGAAGCTCTAAAGAATCATATCCATATTGAGACTTCATCAGCTTTTGATATTGATATTGTTGAAAATCTAAAGATGCAGGGTAAAATCACTAACGACACCTATGTGATTAGTAATGGCTTTAAACGTGATCAATACATACAAAATATTGCCCGATTAATCAATAATGGACATCATAATTGTATTCCTATCATTGATAATTACGAAGAACTGAATCTATTAAGTGATGTAATTGATAAAGATTTTCAGGTGGGTATCCGCATTGCTTCTGAAGAAGAACCAAAGTTTGAGTTTTATACTTCTCGATTAGGAATCGGGTATCGTAATATTGTACCTTTTTATAATAATCAGATCAAGAATAACCCAAAAGTGAAACTAAAAATGCTTCACTTCTTTATCAACACGGGCATTCGTGATACTGCTTACTATTGGAATGAATTACAAAAATGTCTAAAAGTATACATAAATCTTAAGAAAATATGCCCATCATTAGATAGCTTAAATATAGGTGGAGGTTTCCCGATAAAAAACTCTCTGGCCTTTGATTATGACTATCAGTATATAATCAATGAAATTATTAATCAAATCCAAATTGCTTGCGAAGAAGCAAGAGTTGACGCACCTAATATCTTTACAGAATTTGGCAGTTTTACAGTTGGTGAAAGTGGCGGTGCTATTTACGAAGTACTATATCAAAAACAACAAAACGATCGTGAAAAATGGAATATGATCAATTCATCTTTCATTACAACAATGCCAGATACATGGGCAATAAACAAACGTTTTGTGATGTTGCCCGTAAACAGATGGGATGATGAGTATGAGCGCGTACTACTTGGTGGATTAACCTGTGATAGTGATGATTATTACAACTCCGAACAACATATGAATGCCATATATCTACCAAAATACAAAAAAGACAAACCATTATATATTGGTTTTTTCAATACTGGTGCGTACCAAGAAACTATTGGTGGTTTTGGAGGGTTACAGCATTGCCTGATTCCACAGCCCAAACATATAATAATTGACCAGGATGAAGAAAGTAATCTAATCACTTCTGTTTTTGCAGAACAGCAAACTTCAGAACAGTTATTATCAATTCTAGGATATCAAAAAAAGTCTGAAAGAGCATCTGAACCCTTTGAAACTCAAACTTTAGAAAACACAATTTAAACCATTAATATCTTTTAAAATGAAAACCGTTAAAACATATGCCGGAATCCCAGAACAATATGCTGGCTATGATACATCAAAAGTAGTATTGATCCCTGTTCCTTATGATGGGACAAGTACTTGGGGTAAGGGGGCTGATAAAGGACCTGAAGCATTTTTACATGCTTCTGAAAATATGGAATTCTATGACATAGAAACCGATAGTGAAGTATACAAGCAAGGTATTTACCTTACAGAACCTGTGAACGAAAATACCTCTCCAGAAGCTATGGTTACCGCCGTACATGATATTGTTAAATCCAATATTAAGCGTAACAAATTTGTAACTCTTTTTGGTGGTGAGCATTCCATTTCTATAGGAGCCATACGTGCTTTTGATGAGTGTTTTAATGATTTAACAGTAGTTCAAATAGATGCTCATGCGGATCTCAGAAGAGAATATGAAGGTTCTAAATACAATCACGCTTGTGCATTATACGAAGCCAATCAAAATACCAATCTTATTCAAGTTGGGGTTCGCAGCATGGATGCTTCAGAACAATTAGTAATGAACAAAGAAAATGTCTTTTTCGCTCATGAAATGGCAACCGATAATTATTGGATGGACAATGCAACCGAATTAATGACTGATAATGTCTATATCACTTTTGACCTGGATGCTTTAGACCCTTCTATTTTACCTTCAACTGGAACACCAGAACCGGGAGGATTGTTATGGTATGAAACACTTGAATTTCTTAAGAAAATATTTGAAGAAAAAAATGTAGTTGGATTTGATATTGTAGAATTATGTCCAAATAAAGATGATAAATCTTCTGATTTTGCTGCTGCTAAACTCTACTATAAAATGTTGAGTTACAAATTTACTGAACTAGATGTTGATGACGCAAATGAAAATTTATATACCCTTAAAGGCAATGATAAAACTAGCCACTTAAAATTTTCTGACGATGAGTATGAAGGATAAAGGAACTATCTCACAATTTATAGAGAAGTATTATTTACATTTTAATGCTGCTTCTGTGGTAGATGCAGCCAAAGAGTATGAAGCCCAAATTAATAATGGCTCAAAAATGTTAGTATCTCTCGCTGGAGCAATGAGTACTGCCGAGTTAGGTAAGATTTTTTCGGAAATCATACGCCAAAACAAAGTACATATTATCTCTTGTACAGGAGCAAACTTAGAAGAAGATATTATGAATTTAGTAGCACATAACCACTATAAACGTGTGCCTAATTATCGTGATCTAACCCCAAAAGAAGAGTGGGATCTATTAGAACAAGGGTTAAATCGAGTTACAGATACGTGTATCCCAGAAGAAGAAGCTTTTAGAAGACTACAGCAACATATTTTTAAGATCTGGAAAGATGCCGAAGAAAAAGGAGAGCGTTATTTTCCACACGAGTTTATGTACAAAATGTTGTTATCTGGTGTATTAGAACAGTACTATGAAATTGATATTAAGGATAGTTGGATGTACGCTGCGGCAAAAGCCAACTTGCCAATGGTAGTCCCAGGATGGGAAGATAGTACCATGGGAAACATCTTTGCTAGCTATGTAATGAAAGGAGAGCTTAAAGCCAGTACTATGAAATCTGGCATAGAATATATGACATTTTTAGCAGATTGGTATACTGATAATTCTGAAAATGGTATTGGATTCTTCCAGATAGGTGGTGGTATTGCAGGAGATTTTCCTATTTGTGTTGTACCAATGTTGTATCAGGATATGGAGCGTACAGATACTCCATTCTGGAATTATTTCTGTCAGATAAGTGACTCAACCACAAGTTATGGATCTTATTCCGGAGCGGTACCTAATGAAAAAATCACTTGGGGTAAGTTAGATATTGATACCCCGAAATTTATTATTGAGTCAGATGCCACCATTGTAGCACCATTAATATTTGCTTATTTATTAGATATGTAAAAGATATGAAAACTTCAAAAAACAACCATTTAAAAAAGGTTCTTGTTGACTTTAAAAAGTTAACCAATACTATTCTAGATTTATTGATAATAAAGTATCCTGATGGATATGATGATAAAGATATTATTACGTTTAGAAATGCACAAAACGAAATCGTAGAATGTGTAGAAGTAAAAACTGAGGATACCTTATATCTGGTTAAAGTAAGTAAACGCTTAATTGGTGCAATGGAAGATCACGATGACCAAGATAAAGAAATTGAAATTGAAAAATTCAAAGAAGAAACAGATAAACTATCTCTAGAAGAATAATTCAAACTCAACTTGGGGTTAGAGTACCTGCACAATAATGTGGATACTCTTTTTACGTTT
The DNA here is from genome assembly GCF_002895435.1 of Aquimarina sediminis. Taxonomy (GTDB): domain Bacteria; phylum Bacteroidota; class Bacteroidia; order Flavobacteriales; family Flavobacteriaceae; genus Aquimarina; species Aquimarina sediminis. The sequence goes on along the minus strand of NZ_POYJ01000013.1, from coordinate 76,199 downwards.
ATTTTAATATTAAATATTAAATGAAAGAAAAGATAGAAACATTTATGGCAGAAGTAAGAGCTCGAAATACATACGAGCCTGAGTTCATACAAGCCGTACAAGAAGTTGCAGAAACTGTAATCCCATTTATTTCATCTCAGGAGATTTACAATGGTAAAAATATCCTTCTTAGAATGATAGAGCCAGAGAGAGTAATTACTTTTCGTATTTCTTGGGTAGATGATCATGGAGAAATTCACGTAAACAGAGGATATCGTATTCAAATGAATTCTGCTATTGGACCATATAAAGGAGGACTACGTTTTCATCCTACTGTAAATCTGAGTATTCTGAAATTTTTGGCGTTCGAACAGGTATTCAAAAATAGTTTGACTACATTACCAATGGGTGGAGGAAAAGGAGGATCTGACTTTGATCCCAAAGGCAAATCTGATGCAGAAATTATGAGATTTTGTCACAACTTTATGGCAGAACTTTATAGACATATAGGATCAAATACAGATGTGCCTGCTGGAGATATAGGCGTAGGAAGTCGTGAAATTGGGTTCTTATTTGGTATGTACCGTAAAATTAGAAATGAATTTACTGGAGTTTTAACTGGAAAAGGATTAAGCTGGGGTGGCTCATTAATTCGACCAGAAGCAACAGGATACGGAATCGTATATTTTGCCGAAAACATGTTAACCACTAAAAAAGATTCTATTAAAGGAAAAATAATTTCTATTTCTGGTTCGGGTAATGTAGCTCAGTACGCAGCCGAAAAAGTAATTCAGTTAGGTGGAAAAGTGGTAACTATATCTGACTCTTCAGGATACATTTATGATGAAAATGGTATCGATTTGGAAAAACTAAAATATGTAATGCATCTTAAAAATGTTGTCAGAGGCAGGATCAATGAATATGTCAAAAAATACCCTTCTGCTACATTCTTTGAAGGTGAAACACCCTGGAATACTCCTTGTGATATTGCTCTACCTTGTGCAACCCAAAATGAACTTAATGGCAAAGACGCTAAAGCTTTAATCAAAAACGGTTGTATTTGTATAAGTGAAGGTGCAAATATGCCAAGTACTCCAGAGGCTATTGCTGAGTTTCATAAGGCAAAAATTCTTTTTGCACCGGGTAAAGCATCTAATGCAGGAGGAGTAGCAACTTCTGGATTAGAAATGACTCAGAATTCATTACGCTACAATTGGACTCGTAAGGAGGTTGATCAAAAACTACAACAAATAATGTCTAGTATTCATGCTTCTTGTTTGGAATATGGAATGGATGATACAGGATATGTAGACTATGTAAAAGGTGCAAATATTGCTGGATTTGTAAAAGTGGCAGATGCAATGCTTGCTCAAGGAGTTATATAAAATATTTATCATGAAAAAAAACACCTTTGCGCTACAAATTTCCGAAAGCATAGACATAAGTGCCTGCAAAAATCACTTTAAACAAACACTTTTATTTTCTAATAGAGATGAATTGTTTTTCGATTTTGAAAACCAGAAATATGCTTATATTTTTAAATATGGTATTCTTTGTGTTTTTAATTTCGCTTCAAACGAACTGGATCAGCTGAGACAACAGTTATTTAAATTTACTACACATGCTAAGCTTATAGATAGTTCTTTAACCCAATCTATAGATATAATTATAGATGCCGAGTCCTTTCGTATAGATTTTGAAAGTGTTCATCTAATAGATAATAATATTGAAAAAATACGCTTGGTAATGTATAATGTATCGCAATCAGTACTATTAGACTATTATACAGGCATTGCAGAGCAACTTATTGAAGACACAGCACAATACACTAATTTTATAGAGGCAAAAGGGACAAGACTATATACAGATGATAAAAAACATAAACATTTCGTTGAAAAGGTTTTAAATTCTAAAAATAAGATTTCTGAAAATCTTTACATATTTGATTCTCCTAGTGCTGTTTCGGATGATGAAACGCTTACTAAGCTAAATACTGAACTCAAGAAAAAATTTGAGGTAAATGATAAGCATAAAACTATAAGCCAGAAACTAAACATTGTAAAAGAAAACCTAGAATTCTTTAAGCATATTATGGTACATAGAAAAAGTAGTAAACTTATATGGATTATTATAGTCATCGTGATCTTAGTTTTATTCATACTCAAATTTATAAAATAGCACATTCAACAAATTAAGAATAATAAGAAGTGAAGAACGTAAACTAGCTAAAGCAAAAAATATTCCGGATTTGTCAATTGTAAAAAATTAAAATACAAAAAGCATCTAAACCTTATTTTCAATTAATTGACGAAGATCTATGACAATTTACGTTGCAAATTGAAAAAAGAGAAAAAGAAGTGGATTCCGTTTTAACGAATTATCATATGGTTAAAGAGAAAGTAAATTATTTTTAAAATTAACAAAGATTAAATAACCAGATATGCGTATAAAAAAGCATAAAGAGAAATCCAGATTAATCGTGTTTCAAGGAGAAAAAATTCTGGTTTTCCAAAAACTTAAAGACAAGTTAGAATACGGACTTATTGGTGGATTTTTAAAAGGTAAAGAATCACCAGAAGCAGCACTTATTAGAGAAACACTTGAAGAAACTGCTGTTGAATTAGCTGAAGAAGATTTGATATATCATTGTTCAGTCACAATTGACTTAAAGGATATGAAAAGAGTCTCCAAACATTATTTCATTTGCGACGATTATTATAAACCATTTGCACTTGCAGAACCCCATAAGTTTAAAAATATAAAATGGGTACATTGGAAAGAAGCTGCTAAATTTCTTGGTAAATCAGATAAGAAGGTAGTAAAAGAACTTTTTAACCCTTGTAAACTTAATCACTAAAAAACGTGTAGATAAAAAACTCTATTATTAATCAAAGTGTTGAGTATGGTGTATTTAAAAAATACTATAACGGTTATTATCAATTTATAATGGATAATGGAGATATTTTAATATTTGAAGAAATAACAAAGTTTGCGATTAACAAATTCGATCTAAAAACAGATAAATTTCATGGTAAAAGTTTTGAAATCACCTATTCAGAATATAGAAATGATGACGATGACGATTTTATCACATATACGATTGAAAAATTAGAACTGGCTTAAAGTTTATTATACCAATTTGAATTGATAAGGCTGTGATTATTTAGCATAGCTATAGCTATGCTAAATATGAATAAAGAATTTAGGCTAAAAAAGAACAAGATGATGCGCGACATTATAAGTTTTAGTTGGTATTGCCCCAAAAATAATAGACGTATTAAACAAGATTTTTATCTAGATAGGAGGTTAAAATTTTGGACTACAAAATGATTAAAAACTTATAATTTAATACAATGGAAAACTTAAAAAAAGTAGGGTTCGTAATATTTACAATGCTTCTTGGCATATATACAGTACAAGCACAAAAAGATATTGACAAAGGCACTGAAACTATTAAAGATTTTTTTGATAATTTTGATGAGGAAAATTTCACTTTTACCTAATCTAAATGGACATAATAAAGAAGATACCATTTCTTTTCCTAGAATTATCCCTTAAAATGCTTAAAAAATATAACTTATGTAATAATAAATATGTGGGAAAAACCTTTAACATTGTTTTTAATTCTAAAATCGAAATTGAGAAAGATGGTGACGAACAAGAGTATATAATTAGAACTATTATTGGTTTAGAATTGTTAGAACAGTAAATGTAAAATACTTTTATAAAAGGCAAAATTTGCTTCTTTAATCACAAAAAAATATGAAAATAAAAATATGCTTCATCATGTACCCTTGGAAAGAAGTACGTCCAGCTCAAGATTCTACACTAAGAATCATACATGAAGCTGTTAAAAGAGGCCATGATGTTTCAATTACCGACTCTTCTAACTTGACTATTAGAAATAGTATTACTCTTAGTTTCTGTAAGAACATATCACTCAAGGAAAAACTCTCTAAAAGTATGACTTCTTTTTATAAGACGGTAGAATTTGAGTCTGAAATGAGAGCGTTAAGCGAGTTTGATGTAATATTTATGCGTGATAACCCTCCATTGGACGGATTAGTTCTGAATTTCCTGGACTCCATAAAAGATGACGTTTTTATTATCAATGCAATTGATGGATTACGAGAGGCCAATAATAAGATTTATACAGCTGCCTACTTCGATCCGGATCATGAGCTTATACCAGCTACATATGTCTCTAAAAATATTGATTATCTCTTAAGTATAATCAAAGAATCAGAGAATGACAAGATGATTATGAAGCCATTGGATGGTTATGGAGGTAGTGGCGTTATCATTATTGAAAGGGCTGCTATGCAAAACATTCGTTCTTTGTTAGACTTTTATATTAATCATGGCAAGGATCACTCCAACTATGTAATTCTTCAAGAATACGTTGAAGGTGCTGAAGAGGGTGATGTTCGGATTTTGATGTTAAACGGAAAGCCTATTGGAGCATTAAGAAGAAGACCTGTACAAGGTGATGTAAGGTCTAATATTTCAGCAGGAGGGGCAATCGAAAAATACAAATTGACAAAAGCAGACAAAATATTGTGCAGGAAGATTGGTGAAAAATTAGTTAGAGATGGTATTTACTTTGCAGGGCTTGATTTGATTAATGGTAAATTGATCGAGGTCAATGTAATGAGTCCAGGCACTATCACAGATATAAATAGACTTAATAAAGTTAAATTGCAAGAAAAGATTTTGGACTATTTGGAAAAAGTAGTAAAAAGTAGCAACGAATTAAAAGAGGAATTTAGACCTGAAACACTAGTAGAAAATGCAGCAGTTAAAAATTAGTGAGATAATTAAGTTAATAGAGCAAAAGAAGACCTTTGAAGCTATAGTTTCGGATAATTCTTTCAGCATAAAAATCAATAAGTATGTGCCATATTGCTGCATGGCCATTCATGATGGCGGTAACCTTCGAGATCGGTTAAAAAACAAAATTGCCATCGATGATTATAACCGATGGTATGAAGAAGATCCACATACAGGTGAATTTATAGACTCTTTACCTATTACATTAGTTGGATTGGACTCCCGTTTTGAGTATGACCTCAATAGAAAGGCAGAAGATTGCATCTATGACGAAGCATGGGGCAAAAAAGTATGGAAACGTCCACTTACGCCTGCAGAAAAACAAGCAAGCCTTCAAAAACATCATAACTTTTACAAAGTCGTCCATGCATTGATTCAGAAGCTAGAAGAGCTGTATGACTCTTGCATCGTTTATGATTTACACTCTTATAATTACCAACGTTGGGATAGAATTGTGCCACTTTTTAATATAGGTACAGAGCGCATTGATAGTTCGAAATATGAAAAATTTATTGAAAACTGGGTAACCGAATTAAGTGCTATTTCGTTAACAGGTATAGAGAATCAGACGACAATCAATGATGTTTTCTTTGGTAGAGGTTATAATCTTGAATTTATTACCCAGAACTTTTCCAATACACTTGTGTTAGCTACAGAAATTAAAAAAGTCTATAGTAATGAATTAACAGGTGAAGATTATCCTAAATTGATACGAGAACTACAGCAAAAACTAAAACGAGCTATTCTTAATAATGCGCAATATTTCAGTGAGGAAAACACCAATTGGAGATCGAAAAACAGGGTACATCTATTAGATAAAAAAACCGATCCAGCTATTGTTTCTGTAGATAAAAAGCTTTTCAAATTGTTAAAAGGATTTGAATTATTAGCTTATGTCAACCCAATAAATACGAACTCTGAACAAAAGCGGTTTATTAAAAATAAATACGCTAAACCTCCTAAGTTCAAATATGCACCCATTAAGATTAATCCATTTGAGCTAAAACAGCAATTAAGCACACTAAGAACACAAGATATATCAGATGTTTCTATTCGTCAATTATATGAATCTGTAATCAATAGTTACTTTGATAAGATTGATCTATTATCAGCACTAGGTACAAAGAAGTTTTTATACAACTCCCTCCGATATTTCGGAAGACCAAGTAAGAAAGACTTAACCAATGCTCAATATATTCTTCACTTACCAGCTATCCCAAGTGAACCGAAAAGAGTACCATTTCTGTCTATGGATGATGCTATGGGTAGATTTAGAAATGCATTGGATGAATACGGAATCGATTGTAAAATCGAATTGAGTAAGCGAGTGATTTCTCAAGTAATGGTACTCAACTCAAAGAAAACAATTTTAATTCGGCCAGATGCAAAATTTACGAGAAAAGAAGCCAATGCACTCATAGAACATGAAATCGGTGTACACATGGTTACCACACAAAATTCCTCAGATGAGAAACTGAATATTTTCAATCTTGGCCTGCCCGTGAATACCTTGACTCAAGAAGGATTAGCAATTTTATCAGAATACCTGAGTGGAAACATTACCTTGAAAAGATTAAAAAAAATAGCATTCAGAGTAGTTATTACAGATATGATGTGTAATGGAGCTGATTTCATTGAATGCTTCAATTTCCTAGTTAATCGACATGGTGTTTCAACTAATGATGCATATACAATTGTGACAAGGATATTTAGGGGTGGTGGATTTACCAAAGACTATCTATACTTAAGTGGATTTGAGAAAATTTTGAAACTATGGAAAGCGGATGTAAATCTTTCTCCTCTATTGATTGGTAAAACCTCTATGGATTTCTACAATACCATCAATGAAATGATTGAAAGAGAAATTATAGCAAAACCAAAGTACATAACGAAAAGTTTTGAACACCCTACTGATTATCAAAATAATGAGATTTATGAGTACATCATTAGTGGGCTAAGTTAGCACTTAAATAGTACTAAAAAGTTAATTAATAAATCTATAAACAAACTAAAGTAACACCAGAATACAAATTGAGACTATCAAATTAACTGAGAATATATTGGAAGTTTGTCTTACAAATTCAATATTTCCATACTTATTACCTAATAAGCATAAAAACATTCAAAATTTGTCTGTAAAAATAATTCCCAGAGTCCTCTCGGGTATCTCACCCGAAGAGCTCAATTTCATACAGCTTTGAGAATATAATTTTCTTAGAACTCACAAAACCATTAAAAACATTAGTATATACAAGGGATACTTAACTAAAAAAGAATTTTATTGAATAATATATTTGAAGTAAAAAGGAGAGTAATTTATAGCTTTCAGACAAAAAAAATCCAAAACTCAGTACTCCAAACAGTACTCTAAGTGGAAAAACTGACAATTTTCGAGAAGAAAAAACGTCTATAAATAAAAATAACCCCTTCAAAATGAAGAGGTTACCCAGTAGCGGGAACAGGACTCGAACCTGTGACCTTCGGGTTATGAGCCAATTCGGTACATCTTAACACCTATTGATTATCAATTACTTAACTTTTTTGAAGTACCTAAAAACTTGCAAATACCTACAAATGGGTACTTAAAATAGGTACTTTTTTATGAAGTACCTATTTAAAAACTACTATTTACTTTGCTCTAGTGTTTATAAAAAATGATGGTTTTTATTCCAGGCTTTATTTCCATTTGTATAAAACAATAAATTTCCATCAGAATCGGCAATTGAAGAACAACCTTCGGTTGTACGCATTTGTCCATCATTAAGTAAAGTTGGAGTTCCTGCTCCAAAATCTAGGTCAGAAAATCTACCAAAATACCAGATTAATCTTTCTTTTTGAGAATAAGCTTGAGCTGAAAATATCGATATCAATAATATTAGAATACTTCTTTGTAGTCTCATTTCTAAATTAGTAAAAAAGTGCAAAAATAGTTTATTATTTTAAGAGTTTATTTCTAATTTTCAGACATAACTTTCCGAAAATTTATCTTTAACTTTTCCATAAAATATAATTCTATTCTACAAACCTTATTATTCCCTCACTTTCAAACCAAAGTTGTCCATATTTAATAGGTATTACCTCATTACCTTTAGTATTAATATAGCCAACTTTTCCATTTAATTCCACATATGCCAATCCATTAATGAATGGATAAGCTAAGTCATACATAGCAGGGATTTTAATTTTTCCTTTTTTATTCAAAAAACCATATTTATTTTCTTTTTTAAATAATGCCAAACTATTTACGAAGAATGGGAAATCGGTTGTTTTCAGATCAGTATTGACTTTGATCTTATTATGCTTATCTATACACTTATAGTAGTTTCCTTTTTTAACAAAAGCCAAGTCTTCCAAAAAAGCATAAGCTTTATCATAGATAAATGGAATTTCTACTTCATTTTTTCTGTTAACATACCCCCATTTATCTTTTTTCTTAACAGGAATTAAATCATCATTAATATTAAAACTAACTTCATCATAAATTAACGGAATTGCTTCATCCCCTGTTTTATTAATAAATCCCCATTTATTTTCATGCTTTACCACATAATAATCTTTATCATCGATAAAGTATATCTCTTGATATGTAGGCTTAAGTATAATTTTTCCGTCTAAATTCACAAGGCCTTTAAGTTCCTTACCTTCAATTATTTCTTGATAAACAAATACTGATTCTGATTCAAAATAATCACTTCTTATATTGAAAACTAAATTTTTATTGAAAATAATATTTCCTTTTTCATCCAAAATTTGACTTTTTCTATCCTCTGTATGGCCTTTAAAATAGTTAAATCCGAAAAAATCTATCATTGTATAGTTAAAACCAGTTAAAGAATCTCCTTTTCTATTGATCAAACCATATTTACCATTTTTTTTGGCAACCCCTGTATCCCCATAATAGAAAAAAGTAGTATCATATTGTTTTAACAAAACCTCTTCACCTTCTTTATTTATATATCCAAATATTGAGTCCCTAATTATATTAGCATAATTACCATAAAAATCAGAACACATGGAATACTTTGGTTTTATCAAAATTTTTCCTTTTTTATTCATATATCCAATTTTTTGGCTATTATTAGATTGAATATTATAGTATAAAACCCTCAATAAATTATCAGATAAAGTATTGCTCTTTGTCTTTTCGGGAATTCTTCCCAGGAATAACATTGTTTTTATATCTGCCTTAATTTTATCTTGGGAAAAAGTATAATAATTATAAAAAATAGTTAATGTAAGTATTAATAGAATTTGTTTTTTCATTAGGCTTGTTTTTAGAGTATCGTTAATGCTTTAAGGTCTATGTCTTAAAACAAGAAAATGTTACCTCCATTTTTTTATAACTTCTTATTTTTTAAAGAATTCACTATTCCAAATTAGAAAAGTACTTTATGTATCAGTTTATTGAACTTTTATTTTATTTTTTATATCGATGAATTTTTCATCCAATAATAATATGAAAAGCTCCTCAACTTCTGTCCAGTTGGTAGCTTGAAACTTCATTTGTTCTTCATCCAGAATAATTGAAAGATTTAAATCTTTATTGGTTTCAATTATATTTTCATTTTCTATTATTACAGAAACCCAAAAAGCACCGTGCTCATCATCTGCTTGCTGAACATCTTTTATGGCTTTTGATATCAGATAAATCGATATTATCTTTTTGATATCCTCCAGCGTATTGAATATAGTTTTCCATCGATTATTTAAATTTTTAAGAAACCTAAGATTAATTACTAAATAACAAGCTAATAATTAACAATAAAAGTGATGACCGAAAGAAACCTTGATATATCTTAATAATTGTCTCTTGATTCCTTGATAACCATTTATTATTTGATTTTTTTTACAACACTCTGAATCAACTTTGTTACTACATATTTATTCCAGAAATATATAAAATTAGTGAATATGAGGACAAAAGTTATTTTTTCTAATATGACCATTTACTTATTACAATTCATCGTTTATTTGAACTTTATTCAGATTTATGTTTTTCTTTTATATCTTTTAAAGATAGTCCCAATTTCCGAGATATCTTTTTTGGTGATTTGATTGGCATTATTTTTTTCAAAAGATCAATATCCTCACAAAAATTAAAACTAAACTTTAATATTTTACTTTTTAAAGGTGGAGTAGTGCCTATTTGTTTCACACTGTTATACGTATCAATCCAAGAATCAAAGTTTTTGGGTTGTAATTTCTTATCAAAACAATTGGAGCTGAAAACAAGATATTCACCTTTGTTCCTTGATTCAAGGAAATACACCCACCTATTCTTATTACAATATCGACCTATTTTATCCAGTTTTTTTTCAAAGCCATAAGCTTCTAATATTTCAATACCACTTGTTCTCATCGTTTATCTGAACTTTAGCTTATTGATAAAACCTTGCCCTTTTTCTGTTAAGGAGTGATATCTAATATTATTTTCCTTTTTCACAAATTCTATGTAACCTAAGTCGACTAAACAAGTTACTAAAACTCCGGCTTCAACATCATCTTTATATTTAAAGGAGCGGCTTTTTTTTACATAATTAAGAGCGTCAGATTTAAAATCTATTGGATAGCTCGCAGAATAATATTTTGCATTTTCTCTGAAAAAATTTAATGCTTCTAACTCGAATTCTTCATCAGTCATATTTACTTAACTTATCGTTTTATTGAACTATTAATTAGTTTTGATTATCTAAATATTTTATTATCAAATACCCCACGGCAACAACTCCTAACACGTAAGGAATAGCTTTAATACTTCCTTCAATCGCATCAAAAAAGTTTCCTCCTCTTAATACTTCTGGTAATCCCCACATAATAAGAACTCCTATTGCCAAGAACAGAATTAAACATCCCTTATTACTTTTCGGTTTACTCATTCCATCATTTTAATCAACTTTTTTTAATGTAAGAGTTCCACGATCACCACACTTTAGTGATGAATCACTACAATATTTCTGAAACGCTTTTTTCACCGATACAAATTCTATTAGTTCTCCAAGTGAATCGTTCTTGAAGGTGTTTAGCTTTACGGTTTCATTAAAAAAATATCTAGAGCCTCCGTTATTACTGAAATAAACAATTCCACTATCGATTTTAACAATTGTTGCAAGACTTCCTTTATAGTTTCCTCCTTTCTTTTGTTTTCCTTTGTAAGTCCCAGGATCAATGCTACCATGTTGAGTCCAGGTTGTTCGATCATCTATTTTTTTTACAAAATCTGGATTCAACACAAATGGCCAAGGATAAATTTCGTAGAGATATGTCAGAATAGCCACTATTGAACCTATTACTCCAATTATTTGAATGATTTGTTTAGTACGCATCTTTATTTTCATTAAAAAACAACCCATATTTTTATTAAATTTTTATAACGTCTCTTTTATGGTGCGTTTGCTGCCCGAAGGAAGCATATGCATTACACAAATTGTTGTGTGCCGTTAATTATTGTTCCATCATTAAATATTTCAAACTTTTTGTTCTCATTATTTTTAGATTCATAGTCATTCATTTTTGGCAATTCTTTAGATTTTCCCATCAGCAAACGTACAATATCCTCTCTTATTCCATAGTTCCGAAACTCACGTCTATAGTGCATATGAAATAAAAAGTCGAACTGAAAGAAGAATCGTGATGAAAATATGTCGAACATATAATATTTCGTTCCGTTTATTTCTTTGATGTTGGTTTCTCTCAAATCCTTTTCGTCCAAATCCTTTTGTCCTAAAAGTTTTTCATAAATCTGCATATTACCCATTAAAAGAAACCAAGAAGCATAATGGTATCTGATTATTTCAATATTAAAATTATCATTCCTGCTATTTCTTGTGGGGTCAACAAATTGAATCTCACTTTTATTAGAATCTTGTTCGTTGAATAATTTTAAACAAACTCCAAAAGACTTATTTAAAGAGTACTTTGGAATTTCAGTATTTAAAATCTGCTCTCCACTATCACATTGTTGTAAGGCTTTATTCAATTTTCCTTTAGTTGAACCACTTGTGGAAACATAATGTCCTTTTGACTCAATTAATGAATAGTTGAAATCTGTTGCTTTTTGTAAAATAAAATCTGGGGTTTTTCCATTTATTGAAGCATTTGAGTTTTTGTATTTTACAAATCCTTCAAAATCTACAACAATCGGGAAGTTTAAATGCTCTTGAGCTAATAAATATGTAATTCCTTGAGCCAGTTCTCCTATTCTTGTTTTTTTAGAAAAATCACGAAGCAACTCAAAATTAGATTTATTTAGGGTCAAATTCATCTTTGCTGTGTTAATGATAGTTTGATATCGGAAGAAGCTTGAAATGGATTCAAAAACTAAGTCTAAATTGGTTAAATCTCTTGATAATATGCAACGAGCAATAGCTATATGTAGTTCTATAGCAGAAAATCTAAGTGTCCCATTATTGGGATTTGTGGCGTCTTTTAATCGAGCATTTTCTGTCTCAACAGATGTTTTGTTCTTTTCTTTAATATCAAGTTGTTTTCTTCCTAGTCTAAACATTTTTCATATCCTTATGATGTGTAAACAGTCTCTCCTAATGGCACGCAACAATGAAATAAATGACATATGGCCCTTATATTTCCATCGTTTTATTGAACTTTTCATCTAATCAAGGAATTATCCCTTGAAGTAAATATTTTTCTATATAAGTAAACATATCTGGATTTTTCCACAAGCACTAATTGATCGATTTCTCTTTATATTCCAATACATGACATTCTATTTTATCCTGTATCAGCTTTATCGAATTCCAACATATTTGTTACAGGATATATAGTTTGCTTCTTTCTTTGTTCAGACGAAGAAAGAATTGTTGATTCCCTTCACTACTTTGTCCAGGTTTTTTCTTTATTACTACTCGTAATTTATTTATACCATTTAGATAGTTGTTTTTTAGAATGTGTTTCTTGCATGTTTCTCTAAATAAGCATTAATCGAATTCAAATCATATAAAATAATTTTTCGAGAGGGTTGAGAGTACCTTATTTCTCCTTCATCTCTAAGTTTTTGCATAGTAGTATCACTTTTAACACCTAGCATTTTCTTTGCTTCTTTTATTGGTATCCAAGGGAAGCTACCATTGGTCTTATTTTCTTTTTCCTTCAAATAATCTACAACTCTATCTATCAGATGAAATAACGCTTCTGAATCAAGACAAATAACTTCTATATTCATGATATGCTTTATTTAGTAAATTAATTATTAATTCATCTATTTAAACTTTTTATTCTACTTAAAAACTTTTCTTAATTCACCTTCTTTGTTAGGGTTAAATTTGATTTTAGTTTGCTTCATCGTTTTATTGAACTTTTAATTTATTATCCTTAGAGTTTAATGTTGTTTAATTAGAGTTAGATGCATCTATTGACATAAAAAAGTTTGGATGTAAGATGACTGGTAACTCAGTATTATGTCTTTCATTAATCTTATACTCTAAAAATTTGACTAATTCATCCGCTAACTCTTTCCTAATTAGAATTAAATTATCTTCAACCCATGATGTTTGAACTAGCCACAAGGAATCATCTATTTTATCAACTTCGAGCAGCAATTCATCATCTTTAGATACTTCAACTTTAGAATCTTTATAAAAATCAACTTCTAATTCTGATATTATATAATTAAACTCATTCATAACTATTTATCTAAAATTCATTGGTTTATTTAACTTTATGTTTTTTGAAATTCCTCTTTGATAGTTTTTTGAAAATATGGTATAATAAAATGAACAAAATTAAACGCAATATCATTTAGTTGATCCTTTGTAATAACTATTAAACTTCCTTGATCGTATATTAATTCTTCATTAAAAACTCTTATTACTAACCCCTCATTAACACCTAATGGTCCAGGTTGAGTCACTTCGTATCCGGAAGTTGAGGCAAAACCAAGACGTTTATAACAAATTTTATTGTGTTTTTTAGACTTACTTTTATGGTGTTCAAACCCATTACGAATATTAAAGAAACTTTGAACTACTTCTTTATATAAAACATTTTCATCAAGCAAAAGATTTAATTTTTTTGGAACATTCAATGATCTGTCTGTTGAAACATCTAACAATACTTCTTGAAATTTCTCCTTTAAAAATATGTTAACACTCTCATCAGATATAGGAGGTTCTAAATGCAGTTCGGTAGACTTCAATTTTAAACAAGTTATTAAATTGTCCATGTAATTCTGAAATTCCCCCATTATTGATTTAAAACATTTATTGATTTCTCTATTCCGAATTACGTTTATTGGTGTTTTTGGAAGCTCTATTTTTACAAAACCTTTTTCTAAAAAATATTCCTGAGATGAAAAATTAGGCTCGGATGTTTTTTTATAAACAATATCTACTGTCATCAAATCACTAAATATTAGATATTGGAGTTGATTAGCAAAATGATCTAAATCAATATTTAATTGTATTTTATTAGTTGACATAGTTTTATAATTACATTATTGTTTGAGGTGGCTAAACTAATTACTTCATACGCAACCATTTTGCGTAATCTATAGTTTGTTAAAACTTTATAGTTCAGCGAAACAATTAGAACATCTATAATCACCTGTAGCGGTTCCTAAATAATATTCCTTTAATTTACTATGTTGATGATCGCAAATTTCGCCTGATCTAATAAAACTTTCGTTGCGTTTATTAGCTTCATTCATTTGTATATTGTTCATCGTTTTATTAAACTTTTAAATGATTTTATATTTTAATTTTATCATACCATCTAAATCCAAAGTAAATCCTCGATCTTCGGGATTTTCTTCTGAAGGAGAAAGATTGTACATCTTTTCGTTGAACTCATTCTTTTCAATAATTTCATCAACTATATAGAATTTCTTTTCTATTGAAGCATATAATTTGGTTCCTGGCTTTATTTTTTTACTATCTAGTGTACTCATCATTTATTTAAACTTTATAATTCTAGGATGCTTGAGATTATAATCTTGATGTGCATTAATAATTGATTCAGAATCATTTTGGCTATATTCATAATCGTTGTCAATAATTAATTTTCGCGATAAAGCGATTCTCATATCTAATTCACTTACATCTGCGGCATTATTTAATGTAGTTTTCTTATAGCATCTACATTTGAATCATCTTTTGGCGCATATTCTAATGTATACGCAGTTCCTTTAGGTAAAGGAAAATTAAACCAATGATTGTTTAAAAACTCTTCTTTTGTCATAATTAATCGTTTATTTAAACTTTAAATTTCAGTTGAATTTATATGGTATAAAGAGGAATCAATTTGATAAGAGTTTTTAAGTAATTCTCTGGCTTTTATATATGATTCTGATATATCCTTTGCTGAAAGTTTAAAAGAATAATTTTCTTCTCCAGAGCTTTTTGGATTAAATTTCACAGCAAAAATTTTAAATTCTTTTTCCATATTATAATTGGTGATTTAGACTTTATTTTCACGATCGAGTTTAGTTTGAAATCGATCCTTTATTTGGGCTTTTGGTTTCTAGTTTCTTTATAATTTATTGAAATGTCAATTCCTTTTATTGATTTTTCACTGAAAGTACTGGTAGTATTAATTTCAATATCATCTCCATGTATAAATTCTGATTCATTAATGAATGTAGAAATACTTATCATTGGATCTTTTAATCCAGTTTTTTTCCTCACTTTTTCAATGTTTTTTATTAAATCACTATACTTTATCATGATACATACTATCAATTAAATAAAATACCCCATACCCGGAGTTGATCCAGATATGGGGTAATTAGTTTTTTTACGTTGGTTCTAAGATAGAAATTTTTATTTAATCTCCCTTAGCTTTTCATTTCTGTTTTTCTGTTCTTTTTGCGATACGCTTTGTCTGGATTTGATGTATTTCTTGTAATTCCCCTTTTGCATATCAAATTGTGAGAAGGAGTACTAATTCGTGCATATCCAAATAACATATCAATTCATTTAAATGTTAATTGCTGAACTTCTAAAATGAACCGCTTTATTGAACTTGATAGGTTGTATTACTAGATTTCAAACCAAAAGTTCAATAAAACCACAACTAAAATGCACTCCTATTGAGAGCTACTATTTAACCCGAGTTTCCAAAAAAGAAGGAGCAGATAAGTTCATTATTTTTGATTATCTAACTTCAAAAAAGAACTCAACATGCTCCAAGACAAAGTTATATCAATTTATTGTGTAATAGATGATTTGTTGAAAGAAATGAACCACAAAGAACATAGCAATCGTAGATTTTCAGATAGTCAAGTACTGACTACTTCTATCGTTTCTGCACTTTATTTTCAAGGGAATCAAACCTTAGCATTATTTTATATGAAGAGCCATTTCTTTGCCGATACGATTAATAAGAGTGGTTTTACAAAACGCCTACACAAACTCAAAGAGTTATTGTTATTTCTGTTTCTAAGTATTGGAAGACTCTTTAAATACTTACGTTGTGAGATGGAATACGTCATTGATTCATTTCCTATTAAAGTTTGTCATAATATCCGTATTAATAGATGTAAGCTATTAAAAGGAGAGCAATACAGAGGCTATAATGCTTCCAAGCGAGAATATTTTTATGGAGTAAAAATACAATTGATTACCACAACGGATGGAATTCCTGTAGAAATGTATCTGGTAGAAGGCAGAGAACATGATTCTCAAATTCTTCAAAGAATGCATCACGATTTACCTCCGGAGAGTATTTTATATGGAGATAGTGGATATACAGATTATGAAATAGAAGACTTTTTCTCTGAAACAGAGTTGGTAGACCTGCAAATTTGTAGAAAATCCAATTCCAAAAGAAAAGACAAACCTTACACAGCTTTTATCAAAGAATCTATGAGGAAAATAATTGAAACATCAATTAGTCAAATTACTAGATTGATGCCAAGACATATCAATGCGGTAACCACAAATGGATTCTTACTGAAACTTATCTTATTTGTGATGGCTTTTCAGATCAAACATATAATTTAAAATTGGAAACTCGGATTATTTATTTAGAAAATGAAAAACTCAATAAAAATTGTTACCAATAATTCTATATAAAACAATAAACCATAATAGATTATAGTAAGAGCGGTATTAAATATACTTTTGTAGGTGCTTTTAAACTATCTTCACAATTCAGAGAGTCTTTTTCAGATACAAAAACTGCACAAATAGGTACTTCGTTTAGGTACTTCAAAAAGTACTTTTATTTTTAAAAACACTTTCATGAAATTCAACTTGCTTATTTTCAACTATTTATACTTATAAATTATCTAAAAAACGTATTTGAGACCTTTGGGTGGATGGCACGATAAGTTCACAATTTTCAAGGAAGAAAATGGACAAATTCTTATAAAACAAAAAAGCTAAAACATTAAAATTCAACGTTTTAGCTTTTATTAGTAGCGGGAACAGGACTCGAACCTGTGACCTTCGGGTTATGAGCCCGACGAGCTGCCTACTGCTCTATCCCGCGATATATATTGTAAAATCAGTAATCTGATTTGTAAATGTCATTTTTTCAAGAACTTTCGATTGTTAAGGGTTAATATCCCTTGCTGCAATCGGAGTGCAAATATACAATCCTTTTTTGTTTAAACAATACTATTTATGGTAAAAAAACAAAAAAAAAACATAACTGCTTTACAACAAGCCTATTACGTTTTTACTATTGTTCAATACTAATTGCTTCAAAAGATATCAATTCCTGATCTTCAAACCGAGGGTGAAGCTCTATAGGGTTACAACACACCTCGCAGTCTTCTACATATACCTGATAGGGTACCGAAGGATCCAAGAGCATCGAAATTTCCTCCCAGCAGTAAGGGCATTGAAAATAATGTTCAAACATAAACTAAATATAACATCTCTTTTGCTTCCTCTGTATCAAAATCTTAGTTTTAACATGAATAACACAGGAAATACACAACGCTCTGTAATATTTGGTTAAAACTCTATATTAAGTAACTGTCCTGTTAATTGTAATAGTTGTAACTCTGCAATCTTAGCATCATACTTTGCAGAATTTTTATTCGTCTCTGCCAAAATCAAGTTGATCTGCGCTTGTCTGAATTCTATAGAAGTGATTTGACCAAGTTTAAACCGCTCTTGCGAGCGCTCAAAATTATTTTGATTTGTGATCACATTCTGCTGTTGGATCTTATAGACATTTAATCGGTTTCTATAATTACCCAATGCATTGGCTATATTCCTTTCTACCTCTTTTTTCACCTGATTCTTTACAATCTCTTGATTATCTAATGCAATTTTGGCATTTTTCACCCTTGTGATAGTACCCCCACCATCAAAAAGGTTCCAGGTTAGACTTACTCCTGCGGCCAAAGTATATGTATCGGAGATATTACCAGGAAAGAATGTAGAAGGAGGGTTTCTATTTTGATTCCAGCCATAAGAACCTGTTAATCCAACTGAGGGTAAATATCCTGATTTACTTACTTTAATATCATAGTCACTAATACGCAGATTACTCTCATTTTGTAAAAGTGTAACATTGTTCTCTGTCGCTGTCGATAAATATTCTTCCAATTGAAACCTAGGAATAAACTTAATAATGGTATCGACATCAAATTCCTTATCTAACTCACTATCTAAAATTACATTTAGGTCTCTTTTGGTATTTGCCAATTGCTGTCTTGTGTTCAACAAGTTAATACTATCGTTTGCTACATCTACTTCTGCATTAAGAACATTGAGTTTTGTATTCTGCCCATACTCAAATTGATAATTAGAACGTAATACACGTTCTTTAGAAATGCGTAGTGTTTCCTCTAGAATCTCTTTGTTTTCTGATAATCTGGCTACCTCATAATATACTGTAAACAATTGTAATATGGTATTTTCTATTGTTTCTCTAGCTTGCAATTCTGTAAGGTTATATTGCTCCTTTAGTCTTTTATAATTATAAAACCGACCCAGACCATCAAATAAAGTATAGTTAAGGTTTACTCCTGCATTATACCGCTGCGTCTCTGCATCTTTTATCTCTATATCAGCACGTGGCTGCCCAGTATTTTGATCTATGGCTCCTGGAAAAGATGTATTGGTAGTTGCAGATTGATAATTTGCTCCCGCATTACCCGTTAATGTGGGTAAGTATCCAGAATTCAAAATTCCCTTATTATTACTGGCTACTTCGATAGTATTAGTGGCAATCAAGATACCAAAATTATTCTCTAACGTGAGTCGTATTGCTTCTTGCTTTGTTAATTGCTGACCGATTATAGTTCCAGAAATTAAAAAAAGAAAGAAACCTACTAGTATATTACTTCTTTTGCAATTGATGATGCTCTTCATTTTCTTCTTTTTGTTCTTTAATCGCACGTTCTACTTCTTCTTTTGTAATCTTATTTCCTGTAATTAACCATTTACTCCCTACTTTTACACTATTGCTAAATGATAAAAATAAAGGCAATACTAATAGGGTTAACACAGTTGCAAAACCTATTCCATATGCTATAGAAATTGCCATTGGTTTTAAAAACTGAGCTTGCCTGCTCTTCTCTAGTAGCAAAGGTGCTAATCCTGCTATGGTAGTTAATGAGGTTAAGAATATAGCTCTAAAACGAGAACGACCTGCTTCGTAGATTGCTTTATCAAAGCTTAAACCATCTCTAAGGTTACTGTTAAATTTTCCGATAAGCACCAAGCCATCATTAACCATAATACCAATCAAAGCAATAATACCAAGCATTGATAATATATTGATAGAAAAATTGTGCATCCAATGCCCTAAAGCAACTGCCGGCAAGCTTAATGGTATAAGTAATAATAGTAATAACGGCTGACTATAACTTCGGAAGGTAAATGCTATGGTTATATAAATCAAAGCCAACACGGTAAGTCCAACAGGCCCAAGAGATCCTAAAAGCTTACCTGCTTCTCTGTTTTGCCCCTCATAAGAAGGTGTTACAGTAGGGTATTTGGATAAAATTTCTGGCATTACTAACGTACGTATTTCTTGCAAAAGATCAGTAGCACTAGTTGTTTCTACATTTTTCAAATCTGCTGAAATCTGTATTTCACGACGCCCATCCAAATGATTAACAGCCACATCTCCTCTTTCTATACTATAATTTGCAATCTCATGAAGTGGTATCCGATCTCCACTAATTGTAGTAATACGCATATCATCTAGATTAGAGATCGAAGAACGATTATCGCGATCATATCTCACCCAAACTCTAATCTCATCCTGACCTCTCTGAAAACGCTGCGCCTGTACTCCAAAAAAACCAGCACGCACTTGTGTCATTATATCACGCAAATTTAACCCTAACAAGTATGCATTCTCTTTTAACTCGATACGAATCTCTTTGATACCAGCAGGGTCATTATCTGTAACATCTTTAAGCAAAGTATTATTTACCATTATCTCTTTTAATTCGGCTTTTGCAGCTTTGAGTTCTTCAATATTATTCCCTAATAGTGAAACTGAAACTGGTCTTCCTCCAAAATTACCTCCACTACCATATACCAAACTTTCTACTCCTGCAACTTCTCCCATTTTTTTACTAATAAGATCGGTAACCATTGCAGAGGCTACTGCATCGGGGCGTTCTTCTCCTGGTAACAGATTAACAACCAGTGATGCCGAAGCAGATCCCGGACCTAAATTAGTAATTACATTCTTGAATAGCTTCTTTCCTTCATACTCTGATCCTCCTAGATATTTCTCTGTTAACTCATCATTAGTTTCCCAAGCTCTTTTTGCTATCAAAGAAATTATACTATCTGTTACTTTCTCATTAGTCCCATTAGGCATAGTAAGATTTATAGATATCTGATCACTTGCTATTTGAGGGAAAAATGAAGTTCGAACAATCCCTCCTCCTACACTTCCTACAGTAAGAATAAGCATAACTGCAAAGATCGAAAAGGTAAATAGTTTATTTTGTAACGAAAAACGCAACAACGGGCTATAGATTTTATCTCGTAACCAGCTCATAATGGCATCTCCGAGAGTATTGATATATCGTAACTTTGCAAAGAGTTGCCCTATTCCTGTTTTAGGTTTTGAATCATGTGGTTGAAGCGCCTTAGAATGTGCCAAATGCGCTGGAAGAATTATCAAAGCCTCAACCAAAGACACGGTTAATGTAAGGATTACAACTACCGAAACTTCACCAAAAAACTCTCCTATACGACCATCTAGAAACAAGAAAATTCCAAAAGCTAGTATTGTAGTGATAATGGCAGATATAATTGGAGGGATCACCTCCATTGTACCATCTATTGCTGCCTGAACGGGGGTTTTTCCTTTTTCGAAATGCTGATAGATATTTTCGGCAATCACAATTCCATCATCTACTAGAATACCAATAACAATGATCATCCCAAACAGGGATAATACATTAATCGTAACATCAAATTGCCCAGCAAAAATAAACATCCCTAAAAAAGCTACGGGGAGTCCAAAAGCTACCCAAAACGCTAAACGTGTATTGAGGAATAAGGATAAAAACGCAAGTACCAAAAGCATTCCTATTATCGCATTTTCTGTTAGAAGATCTGTACGTTGCACAAGCGTTATTGATCGATCACTAATCACATTGAGCTGCACATTATTATACTTCTCATTAAATGCAGCAATATATTCTTTTGTTTTTTCTGCCGAAGAAATAAGATCTTCTGTATTGGTACTTGTGATAACAACATTTACTGCAAGGTCACCATTAAAAAAAGTAGCATTAGGTGTTTCAGCAAAGCGATCACGAATCTCTGCTACATCCTTAAGACGTATAACCCTACCTGTAGCATCAGCACGTACTATCAAATTAGAAAGTTCATTACCGTAATATGAACGGTTATTAGCCCTGATCAGATATTCTTCTGTATCTGTTTTTATGGTTCCTCCTGTCGTCAATATATTTGCACGACTAACCGCCTGAGCTACTTCATTAAAACTTAAATTAAATGCCAGTAAGTTTTTTTCATTGATAGCAATTTCAATTTCTTCTGCAGGGTATCCATTTATAGAAATTTGAGAAATCCCATCTATACCGCGAAGGTCATTTTCTACCTCGCGCGCAATTTGTTTGAGGGTTGCAAGAGGAATCTCATTTCCACTTATCGAAAAACTAATTGTTGGGCGAATAGCTTCACGTTTTGCTACAATTAGGGGCTCCATTCCTACAGGAAATGAAGGTACCCTATCTACAGCATTCTTAACCTCAAGCAACATAAAATCGATATTTTTTCCTTTTTCGATTTCAACATTTATTGTTCCGCTATTTTCTCTGGATGTAGATGTTACTCGCTCTACCCCATCTAATCCTTTAAGGTTATCTTCTATCTTAAGCACAATCCCTTCTTCTACTTCTAGTGGAGATGCTCCAGGATATGTAATACTAATACTAATATCTTTAGAATCAATTAGTGGAAAGAAGGATGACTTAAGCGAGAGTGCTCCTACAATACCAAATGCAAAAAAGGCCAGTACAATCACATTTACAGCAACGTGATACTTAATAAAAAAAGCAATAATTTTACGCATCATTATTGTTTTTTGGTTGTACTAGCAGATGTATCACTACTCACATTACTATTTTTCGTTTTTTCCTGATATACTTTAATAAGCATTCCGGCATAAGCTCCTGGGACATTTTTAGACAAAACAATAGTATTATCAGGAACTCCTTTGAGCACCACTTTTTTATCAGAGAAGAATACTGGGTTTACATCAATAATATCAAGAATACTATCTCGTACTACAAATATTTTATTTCCTTCCTGTAGTAACCCTCTGTCTACTTCTATTGCATTTTCCTCTTTTTTGGCATCTAAGTTAGCTTCGAGATACATCCCTTCTCTTAATGTAGGCTCTTGTACTTCTATAAAAGTAGTTATGGTTTGAGTGGCTTGGTCTACACTACTGTTAATTCTGGACACAGTACCTGTATATGTTTTTGTTTTGTTAAGATTAGAGAGCTCTACAGATTCTCCTACTTGAAGTAGGTCTCCATACTCTTTTCCTATTGCAACCTGCATTTCATATGTACTGGTATCGATAAATTCCCCTAGTTTCTGCCCTTGTCGTATTAGGGTTCCTTCGGTTACCAATGCTTCGGTAAGTACTCCTACAAAAGGGGCCGAAATGGTATATTTTGCTAATCTCTGTTCTAGATTTTTTACATTGTAATATGTAGTATATATGTTTCGTCCGGTAATAAAATATTTTTCTTTTTCTGAAGTAACCTCTGGCAATTTGGGAGTTGCTTTACTCATATCAAAGGTATTGAGATACCCTTGCCATTTCTCATAAATATCCGGATAATCCAATCTCAAATCAGGCATAATAGAAGTAACCAGATTGTATAAATTACTTTTGGCAGATTGTACACTGGCATAATACTCTGACGCATCTATTCTAATTAACGCTTGTCCTCGTTTATATTTTTGACCTGTTTTAAAAAGCTGAGCACTTCCTTTAAAAATTCCCTGAACCTCTGCATACAACTCTAACCTCCTTTTTGCTGTTAGGTTTCCATTTGCTGCTATCTTAATAGGAACAGTTTTGTTTTGAACCGTATCTACAAAAACTGTCTTAATCACCTTAGCGGCTTTGGGCTGAGGTCGTTTTTTATTGTCTATAATTTTTTTAGTAATAAATAGCGCGGCGGCAATTAAAAGTACTCCTAGTACTGCAAGTATAATTTTTCTCATATGATAGTGGCAACCACTACTTAGTGTAGAATCGCCTACAAAACTATCAAGCATTGTCTTGTATTCCAGTTAAAAAACTCATAAAAGTTAAAATATCCAGTTGTTTCCATAAAAAAAGCATCTACTAAGTAGATGCCTATATCTTTTAAAAAAATGCTTCAAAATACTATTCTTCAGCAATTTCTGCTATTTTTGTTTTTACTTTTTTTAATGCTGTAATCAATACTTCTATTTCGTTTTCACTAAGAGTTTCTTGTACCGCAGGAATAAGATCATACATGATAGGCTGCACTTTTTGAATCACTTCTTTGGCATAGTCGGTAAGAAAGATACGATTCACTCTCCTATCATTCTCATCACTTCTGCGTACCACCAAATCTTTACTTTCCATAGTATTCACCAAGCGTGTCATTGAGGTTTTATCTCTATGCGTTATAAAAGCCAGGTCGTTTTGAGGTTGTCCATCATTTACATGTAGACGCTTCAGGACACTCCATTGTTCTTTAGAAAGGTCTAATCCATTTTCTTGAAATGCTTTTTGAACCAAAAATCCAAAATCATAGTGAATCTTACCTACCCAAGACAATGCATGAGCATTTAAGTCTATGGCTTTTAAATCATTCATATATACTATTTTTTTAATTAAATGTAAAAATATCTATAAAAATCTAGTTGCACTTGTTACTTCCAATAAAAATATCATAAAAATAACATAGCTTTTTAAATCACTTTAAAGATAACGGATAACTATATTTATTATTTTAAAACTAACGTGCTACAACATATCTACAATCTAATCTACCTATAACAGTTTTTACAAACTCTAGAAAAACCATAATGTATTAACCATTGTTTAATTCATCAATTTCTTCTTGCAATACTTCCCAATCTTCCATCAATGAAGCTAAAAGATCTTTTTTTGCCTGATAGTTATCAAAAAAATCTGGTTTCGCAATAGTCTCATCATAATTAATGGCTAGCTCGACATCAATCTCCTTAATTTCTCTCTCTAGTTTATTAATTTTTGACTCTACATTACTCAGTTTATTTCCTAATGATTTAATTTTTTTCTGATCCTGATAGGATTGCTTCGCGGTTTCTTTGGTATTGGTAATTACCTTTTCTTGTTTGTCTTTCTTTTCTACATCTCTTAGATCACTGATTCTACGTTCTTCTAGATAAAAATCTATATCCCCGAGATATTCTTTGATATTTTTGTTTTTAAATTCGTAAACTGTATTGCTAAGCCCTTGCAAAAAATCTCTATCATGAGACACTAAAATCAAGGTTCCTTCGAAGCTTTTTAATGCTTCTTTTAATACATTTTTAGATTTGATATCAAGGTGATTGGTAGGTTCATCCATTACCAGCACGTTAAAAGGCTGTAAGAGCATTTTACATAATGCTAATCGGTTTCGTTCTCCTCCAGAAAGCACTTTTACCTTTTTATCTACTTCATCACCTCTAAAAAGGAAAGCTCCTAGCATATCGCGAACTTTGCTTCGTGTTTTTTCGTCTGCTGCATGTATCATAGTATCATGAACGGTTAATTCTCCATCCAGATACTCTGATTGATTCTGAGCAAAATATCCTATCTGTACATTATGTCCCAGTTTAAAATCTCCTGAATAGGAAATCTCATCAATAATAATCTTGGCGAGTGTTGACTTACCTTGACCATTCTGCCCTACAAATGCTATTTTTGATCCTCTTTCTACAAGTAGATTGACATCTTTAAGAATTTCTTTATCTCCATAACTTTTGCCCACACTATCTGCTTCAATCACTACTTTTCCCGGTTGTACACTAATCGGAAAATTAATAGTCATCACGGCATTATCATCTTCGTCTACCTCAATCCTATCAATCTTATCCAGCTTTTTGATTAGTGATTGCGCCATAGAAGCCTTAGAGGCTTTTGCTCTAAATTTTTCTATCAGCTTCTCAGTTTGTTCTATTTGCTTGGATTGGTTTTTTTGTGTTGCTAATTGTTGCTCTCTGATTTCTTTACGCAATACCAAGTATTTTGAGTACGGCTTATTATAATCATAGATTCGACCCAAGGATATTTCAATAGTTCTATTGGTAACATTATCCAAAAACATTTTATCGTGAGAAACGATAACCACAACTCCAGGGTAATTTTTTAAAAAATTCTCTAACCAAATAATAGATTCTATATCCAGATGGTTGGTAGGCTCATCAAGCAACAGAATATCATTATTCTGCAATAATAGTTTAGCCAACTCAATCCGCATACGCCATCCACCAGAAAATGTATCTGTTAACTTATCAAAATCTTCTCTATTAAATCCTAGACCTTGTAATACTCTTTCTGTTTCGCCTTTATAGTTATACCCTCCCAAAACCTCATAATGATGCGTAAGGTCGCTTAAATCGGTTATAAGTTGATTATAGCCCTCACTTTCATAATCGGTACGTTCTGCCAATTGCGTATTGATGGCATCAATATCTCTTTCTATTTTTTTTATTTCGATAAAAGCTTCATAGGCTTCATCCAAAACACTACGCCCTTGTATAAAATCTATATCTTGTTTTAAGAAACCAATCTTAACTTCTTTATCCATAGCAATCTGGCCAGAATCCGGCTCTTGCTCTTTGGATAAAATCTTTAGCATGGTAGACTTCCCTGCACCATTCTTACCAATTAATCCTACTCGATCCCCTGCATTTAATCTGAAGCTTATTTCTTCAAAAAGATACTCCCCTCCAAACGAAATCGATAAGTTATGTATGTTTAACATCTGCTTTTGAATATTTTGTGCAAAGATGATTAATTTTGTCTTAGAATAAAAACGCTCATGAACTTCTTAAAAGGAACCAAAATTTATAGCATTCTTACAGGTAGTTGCCCTGTATGCCACGAAGAAAGTATGTATAAGGAGTCTAATCCGTACAAACTCAGTCAGACCTTAAAAATGCACGAACGCTGCAGTCATTGTAATACCAAGTACAAAATAGAGCCTTCTTTTTTTTATGGCGCAATGTATGTTAGCTATCCCGTTGGCATTGCTTTTGCTGTTGCTGCTTTTGTTATTAGCAACCTTTTCTTTAAGCTAAATCTAGTAACTACCTTTATAATAATCGTAGGGACGATGATTGTCTTTTTACCTGTGATTATGAGGATATCACGCAATATCTGGATCAACTTTTTTAAACATTATAAAAAAGAGAAAAAACTATCGTAATTTTTTAAAACGTTTGATATCGATTTCCTGATCTAAGGGAGTTTCTTCTTCGATACAATTATATAAATTTTGCGCCATAGTAGGAGCCAATAAAATCCCTCTACTTCCCATACCGTTTAAAATATGAATATTTGGATAGCTATCATGTGTTCCTATTAACGGCTTTCTATCTCTAACTGTAGGTCGAATTCCGGCTACCTGATCTACAATCTGATAAGGTGCATTTAAGAACCGTTTTAATTTTTTTTCTATTTCTTCACGTGAATCGATAGTCGTTTGGGGTGACTTATCTTGATTATTATACGTCGCCCCTACCTTATACATATCATCTCCTAATGGGATAATAAAAATTGAAGACTTTACAATCTCTTTCAGTTTAAGGTTCTCGGATTTAATGATAACATATTCACCTTTATTACCTTGTAGTGGCAAATAATTAAAAAAAGGATTGTCTTTAACTCCAAAACCTTCAGCAAATACAATATTTCTACTTTTAACATCTTTATACTGAACAAAACCTTTCTGGATTATTACCCTATCATACTCAAAAGGTTCTTCGGCAAAGGCTTTTTTTCCTTTAAGATAATCTGCATATGCAGATAGCATATTGTTAATTTCGATTTTACCGGTATGTTTTACCTTTCCATAATGAAAAGGTATATCTAGTGCGGCATTTGTGTTTCGAATCAATTTTGGGGAAAGGAACTCACCTAAAACAGGTTTATCACATGCTTCAAACCAATTATTTTGCTCTTCTACGTCAT
This sequence comes from Aquimarina sediminis, assembly GCF_002895435.1. GTDB lineage: Bacteria > Bacteroidota > Bacteroidia > Flavobacteriales > Flavobacteriaceae > Aquimarina > Aquimarina sediminis. The sequence continues at coordinate 48,767 of NZ_POYJ01000013.1, read as the reverse complement.
TAAATCTGCGTAATATCGGAAGCTCAGAAACCAATGATTTCTGCAGTTTAGATTCTATATGGGCATAAAAAGAACTTGCAATTTTACTTTGTTCTGATGCCTTCCATGCTAATGTAAAACGCTTTAAAATAACAGGATTAAAGATACCTCCTGCAACTCGTGAAGACTTTTGAGAAAAGTTTTCATACACTTTAAAAGATTTGCCTTTATTCTCTAATTGCTCTACAAAAGACAATCCAGATAATCCGAAACCAACAACGATATAATCTAACATGTGTCAAAAATAATAAAACGCCCAGCAAGCTGGGCGTTTTATTTATCATTTATAGATTTTTGAAGCTATTAATAACTCCACATATCCATTTCGAAGTTTCGAATACTCTCTTTAATTCTTTCACTTTCCAGAAGCTGCATCAAAGCGTTATCTACAACATAATCCTTAATTTCACGGTCACCTTGTATGTTATCTTCTTTATAGATCACAGAATTAAAACGTCTTGCATTAAGAATATGATCATAGGTAAATGGCATAGAAGTGTTTTTTCTATTAAACGCCTTTGCATTATGAAGCATTTCTCTTGCATCAGGATACCATATCCAAAATAATGCAACCATATCTGGCTCATCATCATCGATAAAGTTCACATCGGGAGCTACAGGTGCTATCCCTAGCAATCTGTATCTTAACTCACCTAATCTTTTATCAAAATACCAGTATCCTCTAATCTTATATTCTGCAATATCAGCAGAGGTAATATCTCTTCTGTTGATATATTGAGGATCTACTTGTTCTCCAGCATTATATTGCTCATACCCTAAATCAGTAGTATCGATTTTAGACATTGTAGACTGAAGATCTTCGAATGTACGAGTTTCGGTAAAATATGAATCTGAATAAATATTCTTAATTTTTCCATTTCTTATATTCGATACTAATACATCATATAAAGAACGGCGGTTAGCACCAATATTAAATGTATCTATAGGGTAATACAAAGGGAAATTTATTCGCTCATCAAGATCAATAGTCTCCCAAGTTGTCTTTGCCCATAGTACATCACGCTTATCTACATAACCGTATTCTAACGGACGATCATTATCATATAAGATTTGCTCTTGTGTTTTCTTTCCAATCTCATCAGGATTACTAGCATTTAAAACATTTGCTTGCCCGAAAGAAATAGAAGAAACCAATAGACCAAAAACGGTTAATATAAAATTTCTCAAATTCATAACTTCGTAAGTTTATTTTTTAATTTGTTAACTCGATAACCACTGGAGATATTTTTTTCAATTTATATCCAGAGTTAGTAGTTAACTGTGCCTTAATATCAATAATTTGAACAGAAGAACCTCTTTTAGCTTTACGCAAAGCTGATTTAGCTTTAGCATTAAGTCTTCCTCCAGGAACACTTACTGTTGGCTGTCCTTCTACTTTAAATTTAAATCCAGTAACTTTTAGTTTGATATCAAAATCAAAATCTGGTAAGATTGCTCCAATAGAAGATATTTCCAGGGCATTTCTTGCCATTTTGATAGAACCATCTTCTCCACGAACTGTTCCTACAGGTCTTGGTATACCTTTAATTCTAAATTTCTTACTGTCGCTTACTGTTGTACCATTTGCAAGTTTACCACTTACTTTTATGTTTACTTCACGTGCTTTTACAGCAGTAACATTCATCATATATTTTCCTGCACCTCCAACTTTTTTCAATCCAGGAGCAGAAGCATTTACAGCTGGTACACCAGGGATAGAAATTGTCATTGGGTTATTTACTCCACGATATACCACATTCATTTTATCTGCAGAAATTACAGCAGAATTTGGTCTAGGGATTACAGTATATGAACTTTTAATAGGAATAGTTACAGTAGAATCTCCTTCTTTAAATTGAAGTTCTCCAGCTACGTCTCTTTCTCCAACATTACCTGCAGGGAAATCAAGCATAATTTGTCCGTTATTTACTTCTGTTTGCTCTTTACCATTAACCATAACTTTGGTTGGTTTAAGCGTCGCATCAAAACGTCCAAGAACTATTCTACCCTTGAAACTCTCTCCACTAAAGAAAGCAGTTTTATCCGCAACTACAATTGCCTCATAGTTACTAAACGAAAGTTCAGAAGCTTGTTGTCCTGCTAATAAAGCAGAAAGTACTTTACTTTCTGTAGTTTTTACATCAGCTTGCATTTGAGTAAGCTTCGTTAAAGAAGCTACTAATGGGAATCCTTCAAAGTTATAATTTAACCACTTTTTAGTTACTCCAGATCTGTCTTTTACATCCTCAGTAGAAAAAGTTTTAATTACATCATCAGCAACAGAAGCATCAACTTCTTTCACTTCTTTTATTGCTGCAGATACACCTTCTCTATATTTTGTGATATTATCAAGAAACTCTTGTGCTCCAGCAGTAACTTTACCACCTTCAAAAAATTTCTGATTCAACTTATCAGGTCGATCCATTGTTTCATAATCTGTAGGATCTTCTCTATCAGCAACCAATTCGGCTTTTAGCCCGTCTAAATATGTGTTAAACTCATTAGATAAAGTACTAATCTGATCAGCTTTTGCTTTTAGGGGGGTGTACTTTTCTGGTTGTTCTGCAACTTTTTCAGCAAGACCAGTCATAAATGCACCATTACGTGCAGTTGCAATCGTATTAGATTCTGTCAACTTTTCGTTCATCAAACCGAACGCCGACAATACTTCTTTCGACATATTTAATGCCAACATTGCGATGAAAACCAGATACATCAGGTTAATCATCTTCTGCCTTGGGGATAGTTTTCCTCCTGCCATATTCTTTTTAGATTTTGGTAGTTATTATAAAATATTTTATTAAAAATGTTAACTTCTATTCATTGCAGTTAACATACCACCATATACTCCATTAAGAGAAGAAAGGTTACTAGCAAGGCTTGTCATTTGTTCTTGAAGCTTAGTTGCATTTTCAGCAATAGCTTGATTAGCTTCAGCTTGACGTGCAGAAGACTCTAACTGAACTTTATACAAACTGTTTAAAGATTCAAGATGTGAAGCTGCACTTGCCATCTCTTCACTATATTTTTGCGTTCCAGCAATAGCATCAGTTGTAGGACCAAGGTTTCTTGCTGCTCCTTCAAAGTTACGGATACTATCACCAAGACTACTCATTAGGTTAGTATCAAGTCTTGCTTCTTTAAGCATATCATCCAATTTCTGAGATAATAATCCTTCTGGAGTTGCTTCTTTTTCTTTTTTATCTTTTTTATTCCCTCCTGCTAATTCAGGGTATACCAAAGACCAATCTAAATCATTGTCAACAGGTTCGAATGCAGAAACCGTAAATACTAATGCTTCTGTAACCAAACCGATAATAAGCATTAAATTACCAAATGGCCAGTGCATAATTTTAAATAGTGCACCTAATATTACAACGGCTGCTCCGAGACCGTATACCATGTTCATTAACTTCTTGCTTGCTTTTGAATTTGCCATAATAAATTTGTTTTGTTTTTTTTAAATCAAAGTTTTAAAAAAGGGTTAGTAATTAAGTTGATAGAAAATTTTGGGACTTATTTTTGATTCTGAGTATTATCTTCTCCAGTCACGTCAGTACCCATATAGTCCTGAACGGTTCTAAATCCAATATAACTCCTCGCAGAATCAGCGTATTCATAATCTCTGGTACTTACCTGTAGGAAGTAAGCAACATCTTTCCAGGATCCACCACGTACGACTTTACGTTTATTTTCATCATCATTAACATTTGGGTTCATTGATGAAACGTATTCGTAAGCTGCTGGATCATAGGATGACTGTACCCACTCAGAAACATTACCCGCCATATTGTATAGGTTATAATCGTTGGGATCAAATGTTTTGGCTTCTACAGTATATAAAAAGTTATCAGCTGCGTAGTTTCCTCTAAGAGGCTTAAAGTTTGCCAGAAAACAACCTCTATCATTTAACGCATATGGACCTCCCCATGGATACGTAGCAGATTCGAGACCTCCTCTAGCAGCATATTCCCATTCTGCCTCAGTTGGCAGTCTGAAATAGTTTACAAATTCTTTACCCTTCTTCTTCTGAAAGGTGTTTTTCTCGATGGTTCTCCATCGACAGAAGGCTTTAGCTTGTTCCCAAGATACACCAACTACCGGATAATCATCGTATGCGCTATGCCAAAAGTAGTCATTGTGCATAGGCTCATTATATGAGTAATTAAAATCCTTAATCCACACTGTAGTATCAGGGTAGACTTTGATTACTTCTTCTTTTACGAAATCTTTTCTCCCACCCTTTTTAGCTCGTGCAGCTGCCTGAATGTCCATCCAGGTAAATCTGAATTCGTATTTACTAACATCTAATGTACGTCTACCATTATACGATTCTTCTAATGGAATATACATGGTATCCATTACTTCAGCATAAAACTCATCTGGATAATCATCGATATCCCATTCGATATCAACATCCTTATTAAGTTTCCTACCTTCGTAACCAGTTTCTCCTGTTCCACTGTAATTATCGTACATGTATTTTTCGTACACAGACATGTTTTCGGTATCGGCATCTAAGAATGCATATTCTCCAATACCATCATCACCAGGAGCTTTTCCCAGTTCATCAGCCATTATCGCAAGTCTCATTCTAATAACAGAATCGCGAACCCAGCTCACAAATTGTCTATACTCACTATTAGTGATTTCGGTTTCATCCATGTAGAAGGATCGAACCGTAACCATTCTTGTAGGGGCATTTGCCAGAGCGGCTTTATCATCATCCGACTTACCCATAATGAACGATCCTCCGGGGATGAGAGCCATGCCATATGGTTTTTGCGGGTGCCATTTTTTTCCTTGTGCTCCTACCAGTTCTCCTCGGCTTCCACCACCACAACTGTAGAGCATTGCTAAAATAGCAAAGAGTGATACAAATTTCTTCATAACGTGTTTTAGGTTAAGATCTTCTAGATTTAAGGACGTAAACCTATTTATTTATTTCCAGAAAAACAATTTTTTTCTAAAAAAAACCTTAAATCTGCCTAATAAAAATGTTAAACTTCGTTTTTTTGTTTTGCCTTATACCATCTTTCAGGTATTTCTTGATTACAAGCACGCTCATAATCGTTGTATGTGCAAGGTAATAACGTATGTCTTTCCAATTTATTATTACCTGATGAAATAAAAGGTATTTCTATCCACCATCTTCCGGTCATAATACTCTTATAAAATGACAATATTTCATCCTCAACTGGCACATTATAATGCAGTGTGTTTTTCAACCCTCTTATATTCAATTCATTAGATCGATAATTAACTCCTTCTATAAAATACCATATTATTTGAGCTACTAATAGAGCTGTTGTTTCTTGATTATTAAAGTTTTTAAACTCGTAAATCCCAAAACTTTTAACCTTATCACTAATTCCTGCATATCTCGAAATTGCACAAATCTCTCTACCATCAAAACCATTTGGAGAAGCAAAAGATCCACTTATACTCGTAGAATTCATTACTCCTAGATCTACAGAGACAATATCTGCATCTCTCATAATTGGCTCAACAATCGTTACATCAGAGATAACCTCACCTAAACGATACGCATCAAAATATAATTTTTCTATAAGATCTATTTCTTCTTGAGAATTAAAATAAGTTTGATATCCTATATTACTATAATTAAATAAATTATATGGCTGCTCTACTATGATTTTTCCAACAAAAGATGTATTAGTGATCGGCAAAGAAGAATTACCTAAATCAAATTTACCATCTACATTTACCAGATTTACCATTCGTTCCAAAATATCAAACGACCTGTATTGAGCATATACCAAATCCTGACTACCTCCTAAAATGACCGGAATAATATTTTTCTGCAACAAAGTAGACAATACCTCTTGAGCCAAATAATATGTATCACTAACTTCATTACCTGGAGTAATATCGCCAAGATCTACTATATTAGCACTCCAATTTCCAGGAAAAAGCTCATACAATGATTTACGAATAGCATCAAAACTAAGATGTTCTCCTAGAAAATCAACATCATTCCTATTTTCCCTAATACCAAGAATAGCAATATCCACCTTTTCAAGATTTGGAATTCCACCATCTATCGTATGAATATTAATGTGTTTTCCTAACGCGTTTTCAGAAAGCAGCTTTGCATGTGCAACAACCAGATCACTAACAGGTACAAGAAATTCGAAAGACATATAATAGGTTTATTTCTTTTTAGTAGTCTTTTTGGCACTAGCTTTTTTGGTAGTTTTCTTTTTGGCAGCTGTTTTTTTCTTGGGAGCATTTTTCTCAATCAGATCTTTGACCTTATCAAGAGTTAGCTTTGAGGCATCAACAGTTTTAGGCAATTCTATTTTAACTTTACCTTTTATAATATTACTTCTTCCCCACCTTGCTTTTTCAACCCTGATTCCTTCTTCTTCCCAATTATGAATAACTTTATCAATTTCTTTCTGCTTTTTCTCTTCGATAAGATTTACAATATCTTGATCTGATAAGTTATCAAAATCGTACTTCTTATTCACATTAATAAACATTCCGTTCCACTTTATAAAAGGACCAAATCGCCCTTTCCCTTTCTGAACAGGAAGGTTTTCATATTCATATATAGGAGCGTCTGCTTTTTCTTTTGCGTCTATCAGCTCCATAGCCCTATCCAAAGTAGTACTTAGTGGATCTTCTCCTTTTTCTAATGAAACAAATTTTTCACCAAAACGCACATATGGACCAAATCGACCATTGTTCACTATGATAGTTTCTCCTTTATAAACACCAAGTTCTTTTGGCAATTGAAACAAATCCATAGCCTCTTCAAAAGTAATTCCACTTAATGTCTGTCCTGGAGGCAAACTAGCAAACTTTGGCTTATCCTCGTCTTCTGCTGTACCGATTTGAACCATTGGCCCAAATTTACCTAATCGCACACTCACTACCTTACCTGTAGCAGGGTCTTCTCCCAAAATACGCTCACCAACTTCTCTCTCCGCATTCTGGGCAACATCTTCTACTCTTGGATGAAACTCCTGGTAAAATTCTTTCATCACCTGAGTCCAGTCCTCTTGTCCATCAGCAATTTCATCAAAATCCTGCTCTACTTTTGCCGTAAAGTTATAATCAAGAATTGCCGAAAAATGATTTACCAAGAAATCATTCACCACCATTCCTACATCTGTTGGAATTAGTTTCCCCTTATCGCTACCTACTTTTTCGGATAGCTTTTTTTCATTAACAGAATCTCCAGAAAGCACCATCTGAACGTACTCACGTACTTCTCCTTCTTTGGCTCCTTTCTCTACATAATTTCTATTTTGAATTGTAGAAATCGTAGGAGCATATGTTGACGGTCTACCAATACCTAACTCCTCTAATTTTTTAACCAATGAAGCTTCTGTATATCGTCCTGGTGCTCTTGTAAATCGCTCTGTTGCAGAAATATAATTATTAAACAGGTTTTCTTGCACTTTCATTGCAGGAAGAATCCCTTCTTGCTCTTCATCTTCATCATCATTACCTTCTAAATACACCTTTAAAAAGCCTTCAAATTTGATGACTTCTCCATTTGCAGTAAACTGTTCTTTATGCGTATTTGCATCAATCTTTACATTTGTTCTTTCTAATCTGGCGTCACTCATTTGCGAAGCGATAGCACGTTTCCAGATTAATTCATATAATCGCTGTTGATCATATTCTACATTCACACTATGTCTAGAAAAATCTGTTGGACGTATTGCCTCGTGAGCTTCTTGTGCGCCTTTTGATTTACCTTTGTATTGTCTTGGATTACTATACTCATTTCCATATGCCGAATCTATCTCTGCTTTTGCTCCTTTTTGAGCTTCTTCAGACAAATTCACACTATCAGTTCTCATATAAGTAATCAATCCCGCTTCATACAACCTTTGAGCCATCGTCATTGTTTTACTCACTGAGAAATACAATTTTCTAGATGCCTCTTGTTGCAAAGTAGAGGTTGTAAACGGTGGTGCTGGTGATTTTTTTGCTGGTTTTGTAGAAAGATCTGCTACTTTAAATGACGCATCTAAGTTTTTTTCTAAAAATGCCTTAGCTTCTTCTTTTGTTTTAAAATTCTTAGGAATTTTAGCCTTAAAGGATTTCCCTTCCTGATTAGAAAATTCTGCATCTATTCGATAAGAAGCTTCTGGTTTAAAACCTAGTATATCTCGCTCTCGTTCTACAATCAATCGCACAGATACTGATTGCACTCTCCCTGCTGATAATCCTCCTTTAACTTTTCTCCATAACACAGGAGACAATTCATACCCCACTAAACGATCCAACACTCGCCTAGCTTGTTGTGCATTCACAAGGTTGTAATCAATACTGCGTGGATTTTCGATTGCCTTAAGAATTGCATTCTTTGTGATTTCATGAAAAACAATGCGGCGGGTTCTATCTTTATCTAATTTTAAAGTCTCTGCAAGATGCCAAGCTATTGCTTCTCCCTCTCGATCCTCATCACTGGCTAACCATACCATCTCTGCTTTCTTAGAAAGATCTTTGAGTTTCTTAACTACATCCTTTTTATCTTTGGAGACAATATACTTAGGTTTAAAATCTCCATCAACATCAACCCCTAACTCTTTAGACGGGAGGTCTGCAATATGTCCAAAACTGGATGCAACTGTAAAATCTTTTCCAAGAAATTTTTCTATTGTTTTAGCCTTAGCTGGTGACTCGACAATCACTAAATTCTTAGCCATAATCCTTTTAATTTCTGACAACAAAAGTATATCAATTTTTTGATTTCAAGATTCTTTATCAAAAAATTAGTTAAAAAAAACTACCCACAGCCAAGTTTCACTTTTTTTTTATTTAACAAAGAGTATCTCTTCTCTTTCTAATTCATCATCGTCAAAACCTATAGTATCCTTATACACATAATACACAGGTAGCAATGCAAAAGAAGTTGTTGCAATCAAACCTATCACACACATAATATACCCTACAGTAGTAGCTAACATTGAAGAAATCATCATTAATCCAAAAATTAGAATCCACTTCTTATTCCCTAACTTAAAGCTAACATTTATCAAATCGGAAACACTAAGATCAGGGTTGAATGCGAATATTACTACAAGTAGTTGTAAGGGAACCATTACATAGAAAATAGGAAGGTAACACAACAATGCAGCCAAGACTATAATCCCAAATTTTGCAATAGACAAAGTAATGACTTTTCCTATATATTTCCCTTTAAGAAACATAAAATACGATGATGTCTCCGCATGCCCCAAATCTACCTGCTTACAAACTCTGTAAAAATGCGCCACAACCCCCAATTGGAGTGCAGATGCCAGCATTATCAAAACCAAAACAAGAAAAGCAAAAAGAAATACAAGACCTATCGACAGTTCTTCTCCAAGCCCCCCATAATCACCATAACCATCATACTCGGCCATCCCTATAAAAACAAACATAGGAATATACATCACAACAATAAGAGGAATCACCACTACCATAAGGATAAGCATATGGACCATACCTTGCAGCCATACTTTTTTAAATAGTTCTATACTTTTACTGAAGATATCGCCAAAGTCTAAAGCCTTATTATTTTCTATCTTTTCAAGAAGTCTGTTTAACGTCATAGGACACATTTTATTGATTGAAGTAATCAAATATAGATTTTTTAGAAAATAAACCCCTGACACTTTGTCATAAATAACATTTAAAAGTATCTTTGCACACTATTTGACCCCAATCGATAAGGAATTATTTTATGGAGAAGATTATTGACGAAAGCAAACAGGGACAACCACTTGCTCTTGATCAGAACAAAGAAAACCAACGTAAGCTCTTTATAGAAAGCTACGGTTGCCAGATGAATTTTAGTGATAGTGAAATCGTTGCATCTATTCTAGCAAAAGAAGGGTTTAACACTACACAAAATCTCGAAGATGCAGATCTTGTTTTAGTGAATACTTGTTCTATTAGAGAAAAAGCGGAACAAACAGTTAGAAAAAGACTAGAGAAATACAATGCTGTAAAGAGGATCAATCCACGAATGAAGGTTGGAGTTCTTGGCTGTATGGCCGAGCGTCTAAAAAGTAAATTTCTTGAAGAAGAAAAAATAGTCGACCTCGTTGTTGGACCAGACGCATACAAAGACCTCCCTAACCTTATTGAAAAAGTAGACGCTGGTCGTAATGCTGTTAATGTAATCCTTTCTAAAGAAGAAACCTACGGCGACATCGCTCCTGTTCGCTTACAAAGTAATGGTGTATCAGCTTTTGTATCTATTACCCGTGGTTGTGATAATATGTGTACTTTTTGTGTTGTCCCATTTACTAGAGGAAGAGAGCGCAGCCGAGAACCTCAAAGCATCTTAAAAGAAATTGACGATCTGGTATCCCAAAAATTTAAAGAAATTACCTTGCTCGGGCAAAATGTAGATAGCTATTTATGGTATGGCGGTGGTTTGAAAAAAGATTTCGATAAAGCAACTGATTTTCAAAAAGCTACAGCGGTAGACTTTGCAAAACTGCTGGATATGACCGCAGAAAGGCATCCCAAATTGCGCATCCGATTTTCTACATCTAATCCTCAGGATATGACATTAGATGTAATAGAAATTATGGCTAAACACAAAAACATATGTAAACACATACATCTACCTATACAAAGCGGGAGTGATCGTATACTCAAAGAAATGAACCGCCTACATACCCGACAAGAGTACATGAATCTAGTCGATAACATCAAAAGAATAATCCCAGACTGTGCAATAACACAGGATATGATTATAGGTTTCCCTACAGAAACAGAAGAAGATCACCAAGACACACTATCTTTATTAGAATACGTAAAATATGAACATGGATACATGTATGCCTATTCTGAAAGACCCGGAACATTAGCAGAGCGCAAACTAGAAGATGATGTTCCTGAAGAAACTAAAAAAAGAAGGCTTGCAGAAGTCATAAAAGCACAACGTAGTCACAGTGCATACAGACATCAAACCTATTTAGGCAAAACCTTTGAAGTCTTAATCGAAAAAGAGTCCAAAAAATCTGATCAACACTGGAGCGGAAGAACTACAAAAAATATTGTAGCCATATTCCCTAAAGAAGAGTACAAAATCGGTGATTTTGTGATGGTTCAAATTGATCAATGCACCAGTGCAACATTATTAGGTAAAGCAATTGGATATTCTGACAATAACTAATTGAGCCAACAGACAATATAATTGAATTAAACTAATAACAGTTTACTATAAATATGGAATCAGTTCAAGCTACAAAACAACGATTCGGAATCATCGGAAATGATCCAAAACTAAATCGTGCAGTAGAAAAAGCTATCCAAGTTGCTCCAACCGATATCTCGGTGCTAGTAACTGGAGAAAGTGGCGTAGGAAAGGAAAGTATTCCTAAAATCATACATTCTCTGTCCCATCGTAAACATGGCAAGTACATCGCTGTAAACTGTGGAGCAATCCCCGAAGGGACAATAGATAGTGAGCTTTTTGGTCATGAAAAAGGAGCATTCACAGGAGCTACACAAACCCGAAATGGTTATTTTGAAGTAGCCAGTGGAGGAACCATTTTTCTTGATGAAGTAGGTGAATTACCACTCACCACCCAAGTACGCTTACTAAGAGTACTAGAAAATGGTGAATTTATTAAAGTTGGATCTTCAAAAGTTCAAAAAACGGATGTACGTATCGTTGCCGCTACCAACGTAAACATGTTTGAAGCTATTAAAAAAGGAAAATTTAGAGAAGATCTATACTATCGCCTTAGCACTGTAGAAATTCTTTTACCCCCTCTTAGAGATCGAAAAGAAGATATTCATCTTTTGTTTAGAAAATTTGCTTCTGATTTTGCTACCAAATACAAAATGCCAACCATCCGCTTAGATAGTGATGCGATTATACTATTAGAAAAGTATCATTGGAGTGGCAATATAAGACAGCTACGCAACATTGCAGAGCAAATTTCAGTCCTTGAACAAAACAGAACTATATCGGCAATTACTTTGCGAGGATACTTACCAAACATTGGAAGTAATTTACCAGCCGTAGTTTCTGCTGATAAAAACGAAAGTGATTTTAGCAATGAAAGAGAAATCTTATACAAAGTCCTTTTTGACATGAAAAGCGACCTTAATGATCTCAAAAAGTTAACCATGGAACTTATGCAAAGTGGCAATACTCAGCAGGTACAAAAAGACAATGAAGGACTAATTCAGAAAATTTATCAGGATAAAGAGGAAGATATACGTTTTGAAGAACCCATAAGACAAACACCTTCTGAACTCCTAGAAATACCTTCGCAGAGCACATTACAACCTAAAGAAGAAGACAAATACCATTTTGCCGAAGAAATAGAAGAAGAAGAAACATTATCATTGCACGACAAAGAGTTAGAATTGATAAAAAAATCATTAGAAAGACATAGAGGCAAACGTAAAGCTGCTGCAGAAGAATTAGGAATTAGCGAACGAACTTTATACAGAAAAATAAAACAATACGATCTATAAATCGATGAAGAAACTAAAATATATACTAATTGCATTCACCTCATTAGTCTTGTTACAAGCATGCGGTATTTATTCATTTACCGGAACAAACATTTCACCCGACACAAAGACATTTCAAGTTAATTTCTTTCAAAATCAATCTCCCAGAGTTTTTCCTGGTGCCGATCAAACTTTTACAAATCAATTACAAGATTTAATTCTTAACCAGACTAATCTTAGCCTAACTACATCGGGAGGAGATATTCTTTATGAAGGAGAAATTGTTCAGGATTATGTCTCACCAAATACAGCTACTTCGCAAATAACGGCAGCTCAAAACAGGCTAACTATCGCTGTTAATATGCGATTTTATGACGCTAAAGATCCTGATCAAGATCTAGAACAACGCTTTTCGTTCTTCTTTGATTATCCTGCCTCTGCATCAGAAAACGCAATAAGAGATGAAGCAATGCAAGTAATTTTTGAAAGAATCACGCAAGATATGTTTAATGCCACATTAGCAAGATGGTAAATAGTTGTTTTAGAAACTAATCGAAGTCGAAAAAAATTAGTTTCCATAATTAGCCAACAGTACATTACTAAATAATTACCTATCTTAAACCATTATAAAAACAAGAACATCAAATAATAATTGACGCTATTTTGAATACAACGGAGTTTACATATCTGCTTCAAGACCCCACTCAACTAAAAAAGGATCAAGCATACTCTCTGGAGAAAATCACCAGAGCATTTCCCTATTTTCAATCTGCAAGGTCATTATTTTTGAAATCTTTAAAGGATCAGGAAAGTTTTAGATATAACCAAGAATTAAAAATAACAGCTGCCTACACTACGGATCGCAGTGTCTTATTTGACTTTATTACTTCTGAGCTTTTTAAAGAAAATAAAAATCAGCATGAAATAATAAAGAAAAATAAATCTGAAATTGAGGTTGTTGACCCTCAAGAAGTCAAGACACTTCCTAGAATGGCTATGAATAAAGCCGTTAGAATGAAAATCGAAGAGGCTGAAGATGTTCTGGATCCTGATTTATTCTCAGAAAGAAAAGAAAACAACACCCTCAAACAAATTAAAATTGCCACACCTTTTACTTCTGATGATATTCTTGAAACAAAAGAAGACGGTTTAGCTTCCCTCGAAAACGACGATCAGACCCCAGAAGAGATTTTACAAATTGACAAGCCTTTGGATTTTGACAAAAAAGGAACACACTCTTTTGCAGAATGGTTAAAACTGACCTCCTTAACGCCAATCGACCGAAACACTGACCAAAAACCTGCAATTACATCTCCTGAGACAGAAGATAAAAATCAGGATAAACTATTAGAAAAAAAGAACAAATTCGATTTGATCGATGAATTTATTGCCAATAACCCTAAGATTCAACCTGCTAACAAAAATGCACCAACGCGCAATTTAGCAAACCAAAGCATAGTCCCTTCTGATGAATTAATGACCGAAACTTTAGCTCGAGTGTATCTGGCTCAGAAAAACTATAAGAAGGCAATTCAAGCTTATAACATATTAATTTTGAAAAATCCCGAAAAAAGTGGTTTCTTTGCAGACCAAATTCGAGCAATAAAGAAATTACACGAAAATAAATAACAATATAATGACAACGTTTTCAATCTTTTTAATACTAATCGTTATCGTATCGTTTTTACTTGTAATAGTAATTATGGTACAAAACCCTAAAGGAGGTGGATTATCTTCTTCTTTTGGTGGAGGTGGAACACAACAATTGGGTGGAGTAAAAAAGACTACAGACTTTTTAGATAAAAGTACTTGGACTTTAGCAACTCTATTGTTAGTATTGATTTTATTATCTAATATAGATTTAATGGGTGGAAACACTGTTCAGGAATCAAAAGTAAATACTGATAATGTTCAAATTGAAACTCCTGTAACCCCTCCCGCAACAACAGATGATGACAAAAATTAGCATCTTTATATAAAACAGATTAAAAAAAATGTCGACTTGTCATACGGTCGACATTTTTTTATTTCAATTTGTCAGTATCGTACCACTGGCATAATTTCTGAAATAAGTAGCATCGAAGATTTCATTTTAACTTTAAATAATAAAAAACAAATCATAATGGGAGTAAATATCAAACCTCTTTCAGACCGTGTGGTTGTAGAGCCACTTCCTGCAGAGACGCAAACCGCATCAGGACTATTTATTCCTGACTCAGCTCAGGAAAAACAACAAAAAGGTAAAGTTGCCGCTGTAGGCAGTGGTAAAAAAGATCACGATATGACTGTCAAAGTTGGTGATACTGTACTTTACGGTAAATATGCCGGTACCGAGTTAAAATTAGATGGAAATGATTATTTAATTATGCGTGAGGATGATATCCTTGCAATAGTTTAAGAACCGTCTATTCTTAAAAACACAAATTCCGAATCCTAATTTTTTTCTCAGGATTCAAAAAAATCAAAACAAATACATATCATGGCAAAAGACATAAAATTTGACATAGAAGCACGTGACGGTATCAAACGTGGTGTGGATGCATTAGCCAATGCAGTAAAAGTAACTTTAGGACCCAAAGGTCGTAATGTAATTATAAGTAAATCTTTTGGAGCTCCTACAGTTACTAAAGATGGAGTTTCTGTAGCAAAAGAAGTTGAACTTGAAGATGCTCTTGAAAATATGGGAGCACAAATGGTAAAAGAAGTAGCTTCTAAAACAAATGATCTTGCAGGTGATGGTACAACCACTGCTACCGTATTAGCGCAAGCCATTGTAAAAGAAGGACTTAAAAATGTTGCTGCTGGCGCTAACCCAATGGACCTTAAAAGAGGTATTGATAAAGCTGTAAAAGCAATTACCGACGATCTTGCTAAACAAACAAAAGAAGTTGGGGACTCTTCTGATAAAATCAAACAAGTTGCTGCTATATCTGCTAACAACGACGAAACCATAGGTGATCTTATCGCTCAAGCTTTCGAAAAAGTTGGCAAAGAAGGTGTGATCACTGTAGAGGAAGCAAAAGGAACTGATACTACAGTAGATATCGTAGAGGGAATGCAATTTGACAGAGGATATCTTTCTCCATACTTTGTAACCAACAGCGAAAAAATGACTGCAGATCTTGAAAACCCGTATATCTTATTATACGACAAGAAAATATCTGCTATGAAAGACCTTCTTCCTGTTTTAGAGCCCGTTGCTCAAACTGGAAAACCACTTCTAATCATTGCTGAAGATGTAGACGGAGAAGCATTAGCAACATTAGTTGTAAACAAACTGCGTGGTGCACTTAAAATAGCAGCTGTAAAAGCTCCTGGTTTTGGAGACAGACGTAAAGCAATGCTAGAAGATATCGCTATCTTAACAGGAGGTACAGTAATCTCTGAAGAACGTGGATTTACATTAGAAAACACAACTATAGAACACCTGGGAACCGCAGAAAAAGTTGCCATCGACAAAGACAACACTACAGTTGTTAATGGAGCAGGTGGAGAAGATTTAATCAAAAACAGAGTAAATCAGATCAAAGCTCAAATAGAAACTACTACTTCTGACTATGACAGAGAGAAACTACAGGAGCGTTTGGCTAAATTAGCAGGTGGTGTAGCTGTACTATATGTAGGCGCTGCATCTGAAGTAGAGATGAAAGAAAAGAAAGATCGTGTAGACGATGCTCTTCATGCAACTCGTGCTGCAGTCGAAGAAGGTATCGTTGCCGGTGGTGGTGTTGCTTTGGTAAGAGCTAAATCTGTATTAGATAAAGTAAAAACCGAAAATGCTGATGAAGCAACTGGAATACAAATCGTAAACCGCGCTATCGAATCTCCACTTAGAACAATTGTTGAAAATGCTGGAGGTGAAGGCTCTGTCGTAATTTCTAAGGTACTAGAAGGAAAAGATAACTTTGGTTATGATGCCAAATCTGAAGCGTATGTAGATATGCTAAAAGCAGGAATTATCGATCCTAAGAAAGTAACTCGTATCGCTCTTGAGAATGCCGCATCTGTATCAGGTATGATCCTTACTACAGAATGTGCATTGACAGATATCAAGGAGGATACTCCTGCAGCTGGAGGCGGAATGCCACCAATGGGCGGAGGTATGCCAGGAATGATGTAGTGGTCTAGCGACAATAAAATTATGTAGCAAGTTTATGAATATAAATTTTGCTAAGAATATAAAACCATCTCGATGATTCGAGATGGTTTTATTATTTTGAAACTTCATTTTTACAAAAATCTAAGAATACTCCTTCATGATATCAGCCACCAACGCTGCGGTTTTTCTATGTTTCTCTTTGGTTAACAAATGCTTTGGAGGAGCCATCCTAACATCACAATCTGCCAGTGAACAAGACTCACAGGTAACTCCTACTTTTTCTTTCAGTATTTTTGAATCATTAACAAAGTTTATCTTTTTCTCTAAAGTAGGTGAATGCAAAAAGCCAATTCCAATACTGCGATAATAATCTTTTCTAAAAGGATCTTTGGTCGCCGAAGTAAACACCAAATATTGTTGATCGGTATCTACATAATCAGAAATCTGAATGTTAAATGCATAGTCCAAATCTTTGTTTGCCACATGTTGTAATATTTTTATAGCCATCCACCTCCTACAGTAGTGCTCATTAACCTCATTGGCATGAGGTTGTTGCTGATGCGTAATATGTAATTCTTTAACCAAATTAAACTTCTCTGCTCCCAATTTATGAGTGAACCGAAGAAAGAACACATTTTGCATTCCAAAATCCTTTGGCAATATATTAGTAAGACGTTGATAAAAAGATTCTGGAGAAGCATTATAAAGCTTCATAATTTTATGAAAAGACTTCTCAGAAAACTTTTTTGCAGAGAACAATTCTTTAAGATGTTCTTTTAAATGAGCTCTAGGAATAATTAATGCTCCTGCAAAATACGATGCATAAAAATTATGTAGTACTTCTTCAAAATTATCATACTTTATCCACGAAAAAGTATAAGGTCTCTCTATTATCTCTAAATACTGATACCCCAATTCCTTTGCATAAATAAAGGTTTTTTGTGCCTCATCTACTCGATCAGATAATAAAAGGGTTTTTGTAGACGGCACAAAAACCGATCTTAAATTATCCAATTCTTCTTGTTTCGGAATCCCAGCCTCATTAATTACATATCCATATTCTTCTTTTAAAATTTCTTCTAATTCACCCGAAGTAATCTTACCATTAAAATCCAATTGATATGAATTAGCAAATTTTACAACTTTATCTTCAAGATCCTTAAAAAAGTTATTATGTGCTTCTTGATAGGATCGCAAAGAAGCGAGATAAAAACTTTCTCGGCTCATATTATAATGCTGAGCAATCTCGATGATAGTACTTATAAAAGCATTAACCTTTGATGGCGCATTTGCTATAATATCAATTAAATCACTCTGTTGTATCCCGAATAACTCTAACGGGATTTCGTCTAATATACCTGATTGCAAAATTTCACCTATCGGAGCCAGGTTCTTATCTAATTTTAAAGACACCAGATCATCATATGCCACATCAAACGTTTCTGCCAGTTTGATAATTTTATCTGTTTTGGGATATTTCTTCCCTTTTTCTATTTCATTTAAGTACGACTTAGAAAGTCCACACAACTTAGATAACCCAAAAAGAGACAAATCCTTCTCAGTTCGTATCTGTCTGATTTTCAGACCAAAAATCAATCTAATATATTCTTCTGCTATTGCCATGTGCCAAAAGTAACCATTTTTGCGTAATTGCTCAAAAAGCAAAAGTTCACATTTAGCGAACGTTCGCTTGTTTTATAAAAAACTTTTTTTTAATATTGTTCACTCAAACGATAATAGTTATGGAAACACAGACAAACCTTAGTCAGAAAATTAGCTTTACTAAAGAAGTTAAAAACTACCATCCAGAAATTTTAACCGATGGCGCACTGACCTTTTTAGAGGCACTGCAAAATCGTTTTAACGAAAGACGATTGGTCCTTTTAAAAAATCGTGAGTGTCAACAACAGTTGTTTGATTTGGGAACTCATCCTTCTTTTCCAGAAAACACCAAAGAGATTCGCAATAGTGAATGGGCAGCCTCACCAATTCCTACCGACCTACAAGATCGCAGAGTAGAAATTACAGGTCCCGTCGATAGAAAAATGGTTATTAATGCTCTAAACTCAGGTGCCAAAACATTTATGGCAGATTTTGAAGATAGCAATGCTCCTCTTTGGGAAAATTGTCTTCAAGGGCAAAAGAACCTAAAAGATGCCGTTGATAAAACTATTTCGTTTTATAATCCAAAAAGAGATAAAACCTATCGACTAGAAGAAACAACTGCTACTTTAATTGTAAGACCCAGAGGATTACACCTCAATGAGAAACATCTTTTGATCAAAAATCAGGAAATGTGTGCTTCACTGTTTGATTTTGCACTGTACTTATTTCATAACAATGAGCAGCTTAAAGAAAATGGTACAGGACCATACTATTACATCCCTAAACTAGAACATTTTACAGAAGCTATCTGGTGGAACGATGTAATCGATTTTTCTGAAGAATATCTTGGAATCGAACATGGAACAGTAAAAGTTACCGTATTAATTGAAACCATTACAGCAAGTTTTCAACTAGATGAAATTATTTATGCATTAAAAGATCATATCGTAGGGCTTAATTGTGGAAGATGGGATTACATCTTTAGCTATATCAAAAAACTAAGAAATCATCAAAGTTTTGTAGTTCCTGATCGTGCTCAGGTAACAATGGCTAGTCCATTTATGGACTCCTACAGCAAATTAGTTATCCAAAGATGTCATAAAAGAAATATTCTGGCTATCGGAGGTATGGCTGCCCAAATACCTATTAAAAATGATGACAGCAAAAACACAATTGCCTTTGCAAAAGTACAAGCTGATAAAGAACGAGAAGTAAAGAATGGTCATGATGGCACATGGGTAGCACATCCGGGTATGGTAAAATTAGCCCTACAAGTATTTGATACCTACATGCCTACTCCAAATCAGGTAGATGTAAAACTAAATGATCTAAAAATTACCGAGAGTGACCTGTTAGAAATCCCAAAAGGAACGATAACCGAAAAAGGAATTCGAGAAAACATTAATGTAGGGATACATTATATAGCAACTTGGCTAGGAGGCAACGGAGCGGTTGCATTATATCATCTTATGGAAGATGCAGCTACCGCAGAAATCAGTAGAACTCAAATATGGCAGTGGTTAAAAAATCAAGTCTTATTAGATGACAACAGAACATTTAATAACACATTGTTTCACCTTCTTTTTGACGATGAGCTCGAAGTGATTAAAAACCAAGTTGGAGACTCTCTTTTTGAGACCGCAAATTACCAAAATGCTATCGATATCTTCTATCAACTGGTAACAGCAGAAGAGTTTGAAGAATTTCTTACAACCAGAGCATATCAATATGTATAACATAATTATATCCGAAAGTATAAAAAAGACAGCTCAAACCTTAAGTTTTGAGACACCAAAAACAAATTAATATAGCTAAAATCAATATGTCATGAACACAGAACAGAGAGTAGAAGAATTGATCATCGACTGGACTACAAATCCAAGATGGAAGAATGTAGAACGCCCATACACAGCTGAAGATGTGGTAAAACTACAAGGATCCTACAAAATCGAGCATAGCATTGCTAAACTAGGTTCAGAAAAATTATGGATCAAACTAAAAACTCAGAATTTTGTAGCAGGATTAGGAGCATTAACCGGTAATCAGGCTGTACAAGAAGTTGAAGCAGGATTAGAAGCTATCTACCTAAGCGGATGGCAAGTAGCGGCAGATGCCAACCTTGCAGGACAAATGTATCCTGATCAATCTCTATATCCTGTAAATAGTGTGCCTCAGGTGGTAAAAAGAATCAACAACGCTTTACTGAGGTCAGATCAAATTCAAATCGTCAATGGCGAAAAAAACAAAAAAGATTACCTAGTACCGATTGTTGCCGACGCAGAAGCTGGGTTTGGAGGTAATCTAAACGCTTTTGAGTTAATGAAATCCATGATCGAATCAGGAGCCAGTGGAGTTCATTTTGAAGATCAGTTAAGTTCTGCTAAAAAATGTGGGCACCTTGGAGGCAAAGTATTGGTTCCTACTCAAGAAGCAATTAACAAACTAGTTGCTGCTCGTCTAGCCGCAGATGTAATGGGCGTACCTGCAATTATCATTGCTCGTACCGATGCAGATGCTGCAAACTTATTAACCAGCGATGTAGATGAACGCGACAAAAAGTTTATAACTGGAGAACGTACTGATGAAGGTTTTTTTCATGTAAATAACGGAATCGAGCAAGGAATTGACAGAGGATTGTCATATGCTCCATATGCAGATCTAATCTGGATGGAAACAAGTAATCCTGATCTAGAACAAGCACGTAGATTTGCTGAAGCCATTCATGCCAAATATCCTGATCAAATGTTAGCATATAACTGCTCTCCTTCATTCAATTGGGCATCAAAGCTTTCTGTTAAAGAGATGGAAACGTTTAGAGAAGAACTAGCTGCTATGGGATACAAATTCCAGTTTATTACGTTAGCAGGTTTCCATGCACTAAACACTAGCATGTTTGAATTATCAAAAGCTTACAAAGAAAGAGGAATGGCAGGTTATTCTGAATTACAAGAAAGAGAATTCGCACTACAAAAAGATGGTTTTAGAGCAGTAAAACACCAAGGTTTTGTAGGAACCACATATTTTGATGCGATACAAAACACGGTAACATCAGGTAAATCTTCTACTGTAGCTATGGAAGGTAGTACAGAAGTAGAACAGTTTTAGGGACAAGCATAATTTTTTCCGATTTATTACAATTGTGCTCCAAAACGGCATTCATTACGATGGATGTCGTTTTTTTAAAATATCGTCTTTTTCTAGATCAACCACATTCCCATCTAAAATCCGAGACTTTAAATCTCACATTAGCCCTAAAATTATAGTGCCACCACTCAGTTCTTATTGTTTTAAACCCATGTTTCACCATAGTTTCTCGCAATAATCTACGGTGACCAAGCACTGCTTGCGAAAGATTGGTATATGCATGATGAGCTTCTTTTCCAAAATGATCAAACTCTGTACCCATATCCACCGAACTACCATCTAATTTTACTAAAGTAATATCAACAGCAGCTCCCCTATTATGAATGGATCCTCCTTTAGGGTCAGCAACATACCCAGGATTTGGAAAGATCTTCCACATTTTTTTCTGAACACTATGTGGGCGATAGCAATCAAATAGTTTTATTTTATACCCCTGCTTAATCAAATCGGCGTTTGCTTTTACCAATGCCTTTGCTACTACCTCTCTCACATAACATTTAGCACATGAATACACTTTTTCTTTCAAAAAGTTATCCGCAGTAGCATATTTCATATCCAAAACAAAATCCTTAGAAATTTCTTCAAGATTTACAAAATCTCCATCACCCAAAACATCATGACTATCAGTTTCTCCAATAAGCATTTCTATAGAATCCTTTTTTCTAAGCATACTTTGCTCTACTCTCTCTCCTCGTAATTGCAATGCCTTAGATTTTTCTAAAAGTGCCATCGTTTGAACCGTAGGTTCGCGAACTACTTTTGCTTCACTACAACAGAAAAACATCATAGAAAAAATCAACATGATTAATTCTCTTTTTATCATATCCCTTTTTGTTTTATCCAAATCACAATCATAGTTTAGAACACCTTACAACCCGAACTTCCCTCAAAATCAGATTAAGTACACTCTTAACTACATTAAATATAATCAATATTTTATTATCAGTGTTTTCTTACGTTCTTACTATTAATATACATATATGACTTCATACCCAGAAAAGAATCAAATATTATCACATCCAGAAACTATTCTTATTCATTTTTTTAGCTATGGCATCAACATACATTCAACAATAAAGCCTTAAAATCAAACACTTATTTAATAATCAAAAATCCTGATTAAGGCACCAAAAATACATTATACTTATAACAATTACCAAGGTTATCATTTCTTTTTGCATACTTTTTTTAACAAAACAATACCACAACAAATAGCGGGCTTTTATAAATATTTTAGATATTTTTACCGAGAAAAATTGTAAGGAATGCTTTTTGAAAATTTAAAACCTCAAGTAATTAACATACTTAAAAAAGAGGATAAATCTGTTACAGACAGACTTAATATGATTTGCCAACTACTCAAGGATAGTATTGACTATTATGATTGGGTTGGCTTTTATTTTAAAAAC
Organism: Aquimarina sediminis; assembly: GCF_002895435.1. Taxonomy (GTDB): domain Bacteria; phylum Bacteroidota; class Bacteroidia; order Flavobacteriales; family Flavobacteriaceae; genus Aquimarina; species Aquimarina sediminis. The sequence goes on along the minus strand of NZ_POYJ01000013.1, from coordinate 26,021 downwards.
GGAGACAAAGAAGAATTAAAACTTAGCACCTATGTAGGCGAAAAAACAGACCATGAGATTATTCCTTTTGGAAAAGGAATTTGTGGTCAGGTTGCTGTTTCAAATGAAAATTTTATAGTTCCTGATGTACAGGCTCAGGACAACTATATCGCATGTAGCTTTACTGTTAAATCAGAAATAGTAATCCCTTTATTTAAGAATAAAGAAAATATTGGTCAGATTGATATTGATTCTGAAACTCCAGATCCTTTTACTGAGAAAGATGAAAGATTTTTAGAATTTGTAAATCAAGAAGTTGCTAAAATCCTTTAAATATCGTTCCTTCGTTAGTTAATATTAAATCATCTTACATATGAAAATCTTAGTCACCGGAGGATTGGGATTTATTGGTTCTCACACCGTTGTAGAATTACAAAACAAAGGGTATGAAGTAGTAATTGTAGACAATTGCTCTAACTCATCTCCAGATGTTATTAAAGGTATAACAACCGTAACAGGAAAACAACCTATTTTTGAGCAATTTGACCTTAGAGAAAAAGAGAAAGTTCAGGATTTTTTTACTCGTCATAATGACATCGAAGGTGTTATTCATTTTGCAGCTTCAAAAGCGGTGGGAGAAAGTGTAGAAAAACCTTTACTATACTATGAAAACAATCTCTCTACACTTGTATACATTTTACAACAATTAACCGACAAAGCCTCTGCTAATTTTATTTTTAGCTCTTCATGTACTGTATATGGTCAGGCAGACGAATTACCTATTACAGAAAATGCTCCTGTTAAAGTAGCAGAATCTCCTTATGGCAACACAAAACAAATTGGAGAAGAAATCATAAGAGACTCTTGTAAAGTTTCTCTAGGCTTAAAAGCTATAGCACTTAGGTATTTTAACCCTATAGGAGCGCACCCATCTGCAGAAATAGGAGAACTCCCAATTGGGGTTCCTCAAAACCTAGTGCCTTTTATCACTCAGACTGCAATCGGACTAAGGGAACAATTATCTGTGTTTGGCGATGACTACCCCACGGCAGACGGAACTTGCATTAGAGACTACATACATGTCGTTGACCTAGCAAAAGCTCATGTAGTGGCTTTACAACGATTATTAGAGAACAAAAATAGTACAAACTACGAAGTATTTAATGTAGGCACAGGAACAGGAAGCTCTGTTCTAGAAGTTATACAATCGTTTGAAAAAGTTTCTAATCAAAAATTAAATTACAAAATTGTTGACAGAAGAGAGGGAGATATCACTGCAGCTTTTGCCGATACTTCTAAAGCCAATAACGAATTAGGATGGAAAGCAAGTAGCAGTCTTGATGACTCTTTAAGCTCTGCCTGGAAGTGGGAACAAAAAGTTAGAAACTAACTTATCACAACAAAAGCATCATTTTTTAGAACAATACGTAAATAAAAAATCCTGAAGAATAATCTTCAGGATTTTTTTTATAAGACTATCTATTACCTACTATATCTTAGTAAAATTTAGATCTTTTATCTTCAATTTCTGCTGCTTCTTTAAGTGCTTCAAACACTTTTGTATTTACCGCTCCTGCTTGTGTTTTAGCTACCTGAGATGCATAACTCATATAAGTATCCAAACCACTGGCTGGTGTTTTCTTTGTAACCTCTACAACATACACCCCATTATTACCGATAATAGGAGCTGATATCTTGCCTAATTCTAAAGCAAAAGCAGCTCCAACCACTTTTGGTTCTGTTCCTGCACCACTAATTGTTGGTGTTTTCATATTTACTGCAGAAGCAACCTTAACAGTCTGCCCTTGTTTTTGAGCAATAGCATCAAGTGTGCTACCAGAAATCTTATTTTTTAATATTTCTGCTTTCTTTTCTTTTATCAATATTGGCTTTATAGTAAGGCTTGCATCTTCAACATTCATTAATCCTTTATTTGCCTTTGCTGTTAATTGCACCACTGCATATCCCTCTGGGATATCAAAACGCTTTATCTCTCCTATTTTAGACTCTTCATTAAAAGCCCACTGTACAATCGCTCTTCTAGCTCCTAATCCAGGAATCGTTTCATCAAGTTCTTTGATACTATTTACAGGTCGAACTGCTAATTCAGCCTCTTTAGAAACTTCTTCGAAATCTTTGTCTTTCGCAGAAATCTGGAATTTGGTCGTTTCTGTAAAAATAGCATTAATTGTTTTTTCACTTGGCTCAATTTTCTGAGCTACAGTAGCCACTTTTATAGCTTTTTGCTCATTTTTTTGATCCTCGATACTTATTACATGATACCCAAATTGTGTTTCAACAATTCCTTGATCTCCAACTTTATTCTCGAAACAGTAATCGTTAAAAGCAGGAACCATTCTTCCCGGTGTAAAATAACCTAGATCTCCTCCTTTGTCCTTATTAGAATTATCTGCAGAAAACTCTGCTGCAAGATCAGAGAATCTCGTTTTATCTGCTCTAGTCAATGCAATAATACTATCTGCCAACTTTTTCGCATCTTCTTTAGTACGTTTTGTATCACCTGCAGTACCTAATCCTTCCCAGGAAACTAAAATATGATTCGCTTTAACAGAGTCTGCCATCTGTTTTTGAGCAATTACCTTTGATATTTTTATAAAATCACCATCTTTATATGGCCCATACACACCACCAATCTCAATATTATAAAGCGTATCAGCTACAGTACTTGGTAAGTCTTTTTTAAATTTAAAACTATCATCAAATTTTATTGCAGAATTTTGATTTACAAACTCTTCTGCATTCTTTGTGTTTTTAAACCCTACTACAGAATCATTTGTTTCGGTTGCTTTATTAAACTCTACTCTGTCATTTAACAACGCAGCCACATCTGTTTTTACTTGGCTAACATCCTCTTCACTTGCAATCTCATTAAATAATACATACTGAATATTTCTAGTTGCTTCTGACTGGTATTGATCAGCGTTTTCTTTAATATAAGCCTGGATTTCAGTATCAGTTACATTTACTTCAGCATCTTCGATCCCTGAAAAAGGCAATTGTACATATTTAATATCTACATTGTCATTTTCCATTTTATATACTAATTCTCCTTCTTTTAATGTAGATCCTACACCTGCTTTGATCATGTTTAAATACGTCTGCTCTCTAGCTCCTTTGCTCACAGATGCTTCAAAATCCAACCATTGTTGGTATGCTTGTGGTGAAGTAGCTTTTACATTTGCAACATACTCCTGCATCTTAGCTTTATCAAAAACCCCAGCTTCATTTTGAAAAGTAGGATTATTTGCCAATGATTCTTCAAGCAACTCATTTACCTGATCTTCTCCAACTCTAATATCAAGCTCCTCGAATTGCTCTTCAAAAACAGTCTCTCTTAGCTCCTGATTCCATACATAATTCACTGCTTGAATACTAGAAGCCCCTCCTCCAAAGCTTCTTGATGCTAACTCCACTTTTCTAGCAAAGTCAGTTCTATCAATCTCTTTTCCATTTATCGTAGCGATCGTATTTTCTGCTTTTTGTGAAATAGCTCCTCCATTACGGATTAAATCTGCCAATACAAAAGAGAAAAGTGCTAATGCAATAATTACAATTAGAAAAACCGAACGTTGTCTGATTTTATTTAAAACTGCCATGATATGTTATAATTTATTCAAAATATAGTGGGCGAAAGTACTATTTTATTGTAATAATACCAATTAAAAAATCTGAAAGTCTTATGAAGTTTTATTGCTTCTTGCAATTCACAAAGAATAATCTGGTTTTTACTTACTTATTTTACTTTAATAAAGTATTATTTTTTTGTTCCAAAACTCCATACACTATTAAAAACTGTGCCGATGCATAGGTAACCATGATCCATACATTCTCTAAGGGTATAGGTTTATAAAACATAGCAAAAGCCAAAAGACTATCAGACAACATAAAAAACAATGATCCCAGAAAGACCAAAAGATAACTTACTCGAGAAACATCCCTTCCTCTAAAATATGCTGTATTAGACATTAATAAGATTACAACCATATACATTATTACTGGAATTAGCATATTCCCAAGACCAGGATATAACAAATAAAGCAGACTCATCCCATAAAGAACAGTTAACAAAAGAAAGAAGCCTACTTTCTTTTTATTATCTCGTTTTCTAAGGAAAATCAAAATATACATCACGTGAGCCAACAAAAACATAATCAGACCTGCGATGAAAAAAAATTGAGATCGATCAACAAATAATAGCAGAATATCCCCAGCCAAAGAAAATATCAATGCTAAAATCATTAATCTAAAGGTCAACACATTTAGCCCTTTTCTCTGTAGCAAAAAAAAGGTAATCAATGCCCCCAGAATTGAAGGTTTTGTATAATATCTTAAATGCGCATACAGTTCATTACTACTACAAACCATATCACAAGCCACAATAACAACATAAATCAAAACAAACACTACAACTCCAGAATTAAGTATTTTTTTATTCATTTTGAGCATGATTTAATCAACTTTCCGAAAGCACATGAAGTTCGATAATTTCGATTTTAGTATTAGAAGTCTCTATAATTTTAATCTTAAAAGAATCTATCACTACTTCATCTCCTTCTTTTGGGATTTCTTCTGTATGATTTACTATCATCCCTCCCAGAGTTTCGTATGTTTCATCTTCAGGAAGATCCAGTTTGTATGATTCATTAATATGATCTACCTCTATTCGAGCAGAAAATCGATATTGATTTTCTGATAGTTGTTCTTCCATAAGGGCTCCAGAATCGTGTTCATCTTCAATTTCACCAAAAAGCTCCTCTACAATATCCTCTACGGTTATAATCCCACTAGTGCCGCCATATTCATCGATAACCACTGCAATACTTTTACGCTTTTTGGTTAATTGATTAAGCACATCTTTTACAAACATGGTTTCTGGAACAAAAATTACAGGAAGAAGAATTGCTCTTAGGGATTTAGGTTTTTTGAATAATTCAAAGGAATGCACATACCCTATAATATCATCAACAGTATTATTATAAACTATAATTTTAGACAACCCTGTGTCTATAAACAGTTTACTTACTTCTTCTATAGATTGCGATTTTTCTACACCTACTATCTCTGTTCTGGGAATCATTACTTCACGTGATTTTACATCCGAAAAGTCCAAAGCATTTTGAAAAATCTGAATTTCGCTATCAATTTCATCGTCTTCTTCAACGGTCTCCATTTGTTCACTAATATAATCGCCAAGTTCTGTTTTGCTAAATGCTAGTTGAATTTGGTCACCATCTGTTTTTAAGAATTTTTTTAGCACAAAATCTGACACCCATATTACAAATGAGGAAATGGGTGAAAACAGAATATAGAAGACATACGCCGGAAAAGAAAACGCCTTAAGTAATATATTAGAATAAATTTGAAAAAAAACCTTTGGTAAAAACTCTGCCGTTATCAAAATAACTAATGTAGAGATAATGGTTTGCGTTAAAAGGTTTAGATCTGCAAAAAGGTAATCCCAAAACCCAAAACCTGTAGGTACTAAAGATTGAAACAACCTCATCAACATCTCTCCCATATAAAACCCATAAATCACTAATGCTATATTATTACCAACAAGCATTGTAGCTATGAATTTGGAAGGTTTTTTTGTTAATCGAGAAAGGACATTAGAAATAAATCCTCCTTGTTTTTTCTCAATCTCAATATAGATTTTATTGGAAGAAACATAGGCTATTTCCATTCCTGAAAAAAAGGCTGAAAGAATTAAGGAAAATATAATAACAAGGACATCTAATTCCATGAATTAGTCTTTGTTATTAGCTTCAAAACGTTTCCGGAAATTTCTTTTAAAGAAAAACATAAAAACAGCTACTACAGCAAAAAACAGGTAAAGCATACTTCTTCCTCCTTCTTTTCCCCACTCTATATACGCTTCGTAGATAAAAAAACACATTATAGCCAGATAGGCATACTCAAAAAATCTAAATACTTTCATCATAGTACTGGATTACTCCTCTATAAACATTACTCCGTCATTAATTCGTGAATTCAAGATAGTAAAATCTTGATTAGCATCAAAACCATCAGCTTCATTAATTGTACCATCAGGCAGATAACTTTTATAGGGCTGATCTGTAAATATCCAATTAATCTTCTGATCCCAATATAGTTGCTTTGCCTGCAAATGTGTACTATCTGCAGTTTGAATATCCACATTTCCTCTCATATCTATTATACCCGTACTCTGATAAGAAATTGCGTAGTCAGAAGTCACTACACTTACTTTTCCTTCTTTATCAATAATATCTAATACGATCCCCTCTGGAAACTCATGATAAGCGAAAGATTTGTTTGAAAAATCCAATACTTTTGGTGTTTTAAGCACTGCCGTGAGCCTTCCGGAATCTGTGTATTTTAGATTTATTTCATAGGCTTCTGCAATAGGTGCGTCCTCAGAAATTGAATATCCTTGATCCTTTTTTATTACAGATTGGCATGAAAAAAACATTGTCACAGCAAATGCCGTGACAATGTTTACTAATATTTTATGTTTTTTTTTATTCTGCATTATAGTTTTGGCACTCTAACAGTCTCACCAATCCAACATCCTATGCTTACAGATTTTTTACCTGGATTGTTAAAAATATCTGTCTTTGAAGGAGCTTTTGCTTTATAATTAGCTGCAAATTTAGACGCTGTTGATCGTAAACTAGGATCTACTTTTCCTGCTCTTCTTGCATAATTCTCAGCCAACCAATATACTGCTCTTTTACTAAACACATCCTCTCCACAACTATTCGCACTACTAGCTATCATTGATGCTATTCTTAGGTAACAAACTCCCATTGATGGTTTTTGAGCAAGTGCTTTTCTGTAATATGATCTAGCCTTCCCTTTACTTCCTTGTTTTTTCATTATTTCACCAATCTTGAAATACACCTTAGCTTTATCACTTGCTTTGGTTTCTAACTCTGCAGATTGATTAAAATATTTAAGTGCAGTAGTTGTTTTTTTGTCTTTTAATGCTAAGATCCCTAAATAATAAGCTGACTTAGAAGAAGGCTCTGCCTTGTGTAATGACTCTACTAACTTAAAGAATAATGGATCATCTGTACATTCTTTTGAAGACATTCTTCCTGCTGCGCTCTTTAACCAAGCAACATCTGCTTTTTTAGCATCAAATTGCCCATTATATAAAGGAATCAAGTTTTTACAATCAGCAAGTTCTCCTAGTTTCTGATTAATACCAGCTTTTACTTTACTAAAAGCAGTTAAATTTATACCAGAGTTCTTAAGCTTTCTTTTCTCTTTAGACGTTAAGACAGTTCCTGCTTCTTCCTTTTCAGTAAGAGTTGCAATCTTCTTTGCCAATCTACTCTCTTCATTTTCGATCTTCTCAGTAATATCATCATATAGATCAAAAACTCCTTGAAGTTCTTTTTTACCTTCTCCATGCAAGTCTACAAAAAGAGAAAAGTAAGTATATAATTTCTTTGGTCTTTTAAAATTACCTTTATCTTCTGTATAAGCTTTGTCAAATTCTGCAAACTGACTTTCTAAGTTGCCTATTTTATTATCATACATTAGCTGACCTATATCAGAATGCATATCTCCTAATTTTGTTTTACCTGGAAAATATTGAAAACGCTCTTTCCACAAGGTAATTATATCATTTGCCAGAGCTACTTTAGCTGCTCCTGTTGCCTTTTTATATTTATCCACTAATAATTTTTGCCCAAACTGATATGTTGCCACACTATATGTAGGACATTCTTTTCTTACTTTCCATAATGGCTCTTCTGCAGAGGCATAATTTTTTACTTTAGCGTGCTCATAAGCAATAGAAGCCGTAGTTGCGCAATCTGTAGCCTGAGCACTAATGTTTGTAGTACTTAAAACCAACCCTGTTGCTATCGTAAATAAAACTTTAGTATTCATAGCTGTAGTAATTATTGTATTTAATTAAATTTTATTTTTCTAAACCATTTATCATTTAATGATAAACTCACTGACACATTAAAGAATTCTTCTTTAACTAACCCAAAATCCGTTGTTCCTCGTTGACCATACTCAAAACCTATATTAGCATTAGAGAATAATCTTCCAACTGGTAATCCTACTCCAAAAGACATGCCAAACTCATCAATCGAATTACCATTAACGTTTAAACCAGTCTCTTCATAGCGAAATCCAGCTCTATACACCACTCTACTAAAATAGCTTGTTAGGGAATTATATTTAGGAATATAATACCCTCCTAGTTTATATTTTGAACCTTCTTCGTATTTAACATCATCCTGTGTAGATATTATATTGATAAATTTTCCAGAATCCATATATACATACTCCCCACCTACAAACCATTTTCTAGGTTTACCAATTCCTGTTCCGAACTTAAATTCTGCCGGAAGATCTATTTCCTGATCTTCTACCTTCACATCTTGTCTTTCAATCACTGCTTCTTGCCCACTATCGCTTATCACTACAGTTGCAAGTTCTCTAGTACTATCTGTTTCTAATCCGAAAGAAGGTTTTGATACAACAGAAGCAGACAACTCCAAACTTTCTGAAATCATAGTTTTAAAATTCACACCAAAAGACATACTAAAAGATGATAAATCCGAACTAGTGACTTCTCTAGTATCGAACTGAACATCAGGTCTTCTTAATATTGTTTTATTCTCAATGTTTCCAAAGTTATAATTTAAATCCAAACCTATACTCAGATTCTTGTTAAGTTTAACTCCTGCCGCCAGAAAAACCTTATTTAATCCTCCACTACCATCAAATCGGAGTTCTCTTCCATCAGCATCTATACTATTAAGCTCATACCCTACAGAGGTAAGAGGAATAATCCCAAAGCCAAAGCCAAACTTACCTGCCGGAATACCTACTGCTAAATAATCTAATGAAGCATTATCACCAGATGATGATTCATTTGCATTACTAATTTTAAAATTGCGATACGATGTACCTACGGTATAAGCCGTAAGAGCAAGCTCACCATAAGCTGCAGGATTTTGAAGATTCAAATGAATACTATCTGAAATCACACTCAATCCCCCCATCGATCTATTTTCTACCGTTCCTTTAAACTTCGGTATTCCTATTCCATAAAATGAATAAGGAGAAGAAGTCCCTTCCTGAGCGTAAGATGTAATGGCAAAATGTGCCAATATGATCACTAAAATCTTTTTTATCATTTATTATTATTAAAAGCTAAAATGTAGTTTAATCCCTCCAACAAAAAATTAGAAGTCGCAAATATGCCATTTTTTAATCTTTTAGACAAAAAATGTGCATCTCCACCGGTTAAAATAACTGTTAAATCAGGGTAAATGTTGCAATATTCTTCAATTACTCCATTAATTTCATGCAAAATTCCAAAAACTACACCCGAATGTATGGCGTCTTTTGTTGTTTTTCCTACATGATTTCTTGGGGTTGTTAACTGTAATAGAGGTAGTTTTGCTGTGAAATCGTGCAAACTTTGATATCTTAATCGTATTCCTGGTGATATTGCCCCTCCAAGATACTCTTCTTCTTTATTTTTAAAATCATAGGTCACACAGGTTCCAGCATCTATAATCAAAACATCTTTGTTTGAGAACTGATTTACTGCTCCAGCAACTAGCGCCAATCTATCAATTCCAAGTGTTTCTGGTGTTTCATATAAATTCTTAAATGGCATTTTTACCAGATGATCCAATACAAGTGTATTAAAATTGATTTTAACGTATTGAACAAACTCATCATTCAAATATGATACCGAAGAAATTATAGCATTTGCAACCAAGGGATACTCTTTTTTAACTTTTTCTATCTCCTCTTTAAAATTATCTTGATCAATTCTATTTTGATATATAATTTTTGACAGCTCGAAAACCCCAATCTTTGTGTATGTATTCCCTACGTCAATTACAAGATTCATCCCTTATATTTATATCTTACAAACATACAAAACGATTTTTTTAATTTTTTCTTTTGTGGATTAAAAAAAGCGTTCTATATTTGCATCCGCTTACAACAAGGTGCCTTAGCTCAGTTGGTAGAGCAAAGGACTGAAAATCCTTGTGTCCCTGGTTCGATTCCTGGAGGCACCACCTTAAAAGCCCAAACAAATTGTTTGGGCTTTTTGTTTTTTAAAACTCTTCAATTCAATCAATTATACTTATTACAAAAGCTTTTATTCTAAATTAACACATCATAATCTACAAAAATAGTAGTCCAGAGCTTAAATAGATCTCAATAAAAAAAACCTCGCAAGTATCTACTCACAAGGTTTTTCCATCATAAAAACATCAATTCTCAAATTATGAAATGCTTATCCTCCATAATTTTTTTCAATCCCACTTCTTAGTTTTTGAAGTCCTTTATTTCTTTTACAATTTCTTTGGTTGTAAAAACATGACTAGCGATCATATGAAAATTCACTACTGCAGCTTCATAGGCATTCATCTCAGGCAAAATTGCTCCAGCTGTTGCATCTTTTACTATAGCTACATCGAAACCAGACTCTATCAAATCTCTCATATGAGATTCTGTACATAGGTTTGCAGACATCCCTGCCAATACTACTTTACTATAACCGTGCTTGCGTAGTTGTAATGCCAAATCATTGGATTCTGGTCCATATACTTTATGCGGACTTGTTACAATAACATTGTCTTTCTTAATATACTTTTTATATCTATCTAACCAATCTGCACCCGAATCTTCAAATCCTTCAAGAGACAATGCATCTTTTCTATCAAACATGTTGATCTTATGCATCAGCGCTTCTAACGCTCCTTCTATTTTCCAAGTATGATCATGGGGATAATAATAGTGAGGGGATACAAAAACAGCAATATTCTTTTTATCGGCTACCTTAAACAACGCTTCTAGATTATCGACGGTATTATTTGCCGTGACACTTTCTCCTACAACTCCCCATGCCACTCCATTAGGGCTTAAAAAATCATTTTGCGGATCTGTAATTACGATCGCTGTATTTTCATCTACAACAAATCCTGGATCTGGTAACTGTGCGCTCACAGTTGTTAATCCTGATATCATTAAAACTAGTGTTATTAGTAAGTTTTTCATTGTCTTTTTTTTTATGTTAATACTTAATTTGACAATGCAAAGATGGTGTAGAGAACCTGGGTTTAGTTAGGTAAGTATTCCCGAAGTGTTGGCATTTTTTCCTATCTCATGTTTTCTTTGAATTCTGATGGAGAAACACCTTCTTGTTTTTTAAAAAATCGACTAAAAGCCTGAATATCCTCATACCCTACTTCGTATGCTATTTCCTTTATTTGCATATCGGTATAGTACAATAGTCTCCTTGCCTCTAGCATTATTCGATCTTGTATATATTGAGAAGGGGTTTTTGAACCTATTTTTGAAAAAACATTAGACAATGTTTTGGGAGATTTATGTAATAATTCTGCATATTCTGCTACACTATGTTTTGCCTTAAAATGTTGTTCTACCAAAAAATTAAACTCTCTTATGATATCAGAATCTGCTTTACTGCTTGGATAATTTTCTTGCAATTTGTACACTCTGGCACATAAGATCAAATATCTTTTTAACATCATTTGAAGCATTTCTATCTGCAGACTATCATTAGATTGCATCTCTATGGTAAACATTTTCCATAGTGTTTCAAATATATCAATCTCTTCTTGCGGTATTTTAATAACGGGTAATTGTGATGCACCAAAAAACAAAATCCCTTTACAACCGATTTCGGTATCATGATCAAGAATACAATAAAAAGGTCTATTAAATCTCAAAAACCTAGCTTGTTTTATATCCTCTATAACAACATTATGAAATTCTGTAAGAAATACGATTTGGTTTCTAGAAAAGATTTGCTTCTTTCCATCAATAATGAGTTCGTTACAATCTGATTCAAACCACAAAACCGTCAAACTACTATCAACAACTTCTTTTAGTATTTCACCATTATTTTTATTGACAGTTTCTAAGCGTAAGTACTCTTTAACATTTCCTAAAAAAATCATACTTCAAAAACGGGTTATATTCATACCAATGATCAACTATACACCTTTTTGGTTTTTTTAGTGAATAAATATATCCACAATATGCGGGCATATTTATAGTTGGTAGTACTTAATAGGATTGCACTAATGGCTAGGATGATAAAAAAGTGCATGGGTTTTACTATAAAAAAACTACTTATCAAATAAATAACAATTCCTTCTGCTACCGTTAGACCATAACTCACATACATTGCTCCATAAAAATACCCAGGCTCTATCATAAACTTATGATTACAACTAGGACACTTTTCGTTCATTTTAGGCAATCCAAATTTTAGCCCACTACTTTCTTTGACAAAAATATCTCCTTCTTCACACTTTGAACATTTTCCCTTTAGAATACTTATCAGCTTTCTCATAAAAGTAACAGTTTTGATACAAAAATAAGTATAGAAAGGTATTTGTCTGTTTTATTATTTACACCTTTATTTGTATAATAAAGACTTTTTGATCGTATTGATATGAATCTTCCTATTCTAGATATTACACAATTTCACAACACAGGAAATATTGAAAGTTTTTATGCTAATGATTTTGCTACTCATATATCAAACAATAAGCATATAATATCACATCCTCATAAGCATAACTTCTACCTCTCTGTTTTGTTTACAAAAGGTACTGGAATACATGAAATAGATTTTGAATCTTATCACATTAAACCAGGAAGTGTTTTTCTTTTAAGACCAGGACAAACACATTTCTGGAAATTCACTACAAAAGGAGAAGGGTACATTTTTTTTCATTCTAAAGAATTTTATGAGGCTACCCATCAGAATAAAAACCTTAATATATTTCCATTCTTTTTCTCCAATCAAAATTCTCCTTGTATCTATCTGAATAAAAAAACCATGGGTCTCGTAGAACCTCTTTTTAGTGCAATTTTAAAAGAGTCTTACTCCAAAGCAATACTCAAAAAGCAAAAGCTAATCAACCTTATCGATTTGATATATATAGAGTTATCGCGTCTTATTGTACAAGATAATTTTGAAGATTTGATAAGTTCAAAAAATCAAAGTATGAAATTATATAAGTTTGAGCAGTTAGTAGAAGAAAAATACAAAACACAGAAATCTGCTATTGCCTATGCTAAAGATATGAATCTGAGTGTAAAACATTTAAATCGGATATGCCAAAAAACCATAGGAAAAACAACCACAGATGTCATTCTTGAAAGGGTCATCTTAGAAGCCAAAAGGTTAATCTTGTATTCAGATAACAATTTGACAGAAATTGCCTGGGATCTTGGATATAATGACTACTCTCATTTTTCGAAGCTGTTTAAGCAAAAAAGTAAAATATCTCCATCTCAATTTCAAAAAGTGTATCTAAAAAAAGAATAATTTGACAGAAAGCTGTGATTAATTTAAATCTCCCTATATCGCAATAGCCGTAATGCATTAATAACTACAAGTAAAGTCGATCCTTCATGAATTGCCACAGCTCCACCAATACTAGCCAGACCCAATAGGGTGGTTGGTATTAAAAAAGCTACAATTCCTAAACTTATCCAAAGGTTCTGCTTGATTATAGACTTAGATTTTCTACTTAATCCTATTACAAAAGGAAGGCTCTCTATTTTATCAGACATCAATGCAATATCTGCCGTTTCTAGAGCTACATCACTTCCGGCTACTCCCATCGCAATGCCGACTGTACTATTTGCCATTGCCGGGGCATCATTTACACCATCACCAACCATTGCTATTTTAGAATATTCTTGTTTTAATATCTGGACTGCCAACACCTTATCCTCTGGTAATAAATTACCCTTGACTTCTGTAAGCCCTATTTGTTTGGCAATCGAATCTCCAACATTTTGATGATCACCAGTGAGCATTATCATTTTTTCAATACCAATATTTTTTAAACGCTTTAGTGTATTTTTAGCAGCTTCTCTAGGTACATCCATTACACTTAACATGCCTACTAATTTATTATTAAAGGCTACTAACATCACTGTATGCCCATCTTGCAATAATTCATTTACCTGTGAGGTAATTTCTTGAGAAATAACAATGTTCTGGCTTCTCATTAGCTCTTCATTTCCAATATAAACATCTCCATTGTCATACCTTGCTTTAATTCCTTTTCCCTGGATCGCTTGTATCTCTGAAGCTAAATTATTTCCTTTAATATCATATTGAGTTTTAATATCTTTTGAAATTGCTTTGGCCAGAGGATGATTACTTAAGCTCTCTACATCTAACACCATTGATAAAAAAGCTTTTTTATCAAACCCATCTAGTGTAAAAGCATTTGTTAACCTTGGTTTTCCTTCGGTTAGGGTTCCTGTTTTATCAAAAGCAATTGTGGTTAGGCTACCTAAATCTTCTAAAGGACGACCACCTTTTATAAGCACTCCCCTTTTTGCGGCTCTGGCAATACCACTTAGCACTGCACTTGGTGTTGAAATAGCCAAAGCACATGGACTAGCAGATACTAACACACTTATTGCTCTATACAGACTTTCTTTTGGTGTTTCATCAATCGCTAAATATGCAAAACACAAGGTTATTACCAAAACAACAACTGTGGGGACAAACCATTTTTCAAATTTTTTAGTCAATAGCTGTGTCGGTGATTTTTGAGTTTCTACCTCATTCACCATCCTAATGAGTCTCGAAATTGTAGAATCTTTATTCAATTTCAGAACTTGTACTTCAATTATATTATCTCCATTTAGAGTTCCTGTAAAGACAACATTATTTTCACTAATATCATTAAAATCAGGAAGATCAACAGTACTGGAGATTGCATTTTTATCTACCGGAATACTTTCTCCTGTTATTGCAGCCTGATTAACACTACTACTTCCTTTTATAACAACTCCATCTGCCGAAATCTTAGCATTTGGTTTAACCACAATGATATCATTAAGCTTTAGATCTTCTATAGGAATTTCAACAATATCTTTCTCTTTTTTTACTAAAGCCATTTTTGGTGATAGTTCGCCCAATGCTTCAATAGATTTTTTAGCCTTATTCATGGCATAACTTTCTAGAGCATGCCCCAAACTAAATAAGAAAAGTAAAAGAGCTCCTTCTCCCCAACTACCAATATATGCAGCACCAATGGCAGCTACGATCATCAGGAAGTCGATCTCGAACTCACCTTTTCTAATTTTGCCAATTGCTTCAAGAATTGTATAATATCCCCCAAAGAAATAAGCAATTATAAAATTTGTTAGCGGTACCCACTCTGATAAACTGGTAAACTTCTCAATAAATAATCCGATAAAAAAGAAGACACCGCTTAGTATCGCAAAATAAAGTTCTGTTTTTTCGCCAAAAACACCATCATGATCGTGATTGTGTCCATGGTCATGCGAATGCTTATGTTTCATCCTAATTCGTTTGTTTTGATATCACAAAGATACCCAGAACAATATTGCAATGTATATGCATTATATATTACACTGATCACAAATTCCTTTAACCAACATATTAATATCTTCGGGAATAAAGTTATCTGGCAAACTAATCTGTGGGATTTGATAATCCGTCAAACAAACCGTCTCATTACACTTGGTACAATGAAAATGCAAATGCAAATCATTATGCTTCTCTAAGTAATGCTCGTGTTGACATAACGCATATTTAGGAATCCCGGTACCATCATCAATTTGATGTACGACTCCTTTTTCTTCAAAAGTTTTTAAGGTTCTATACAAAGTTGTTCGATCAGATTTTTCAAAGTAATTTTCTACAACTGTTAGACTTACTGCCGAAGTTATTGACTTTATAAACTGATACACCAACATACGCATAGCCGTTGGTCTAATATTATGTTGCTGTAATTGCTCTTCTATTTTTTTCATATTGATTAATGCGAATGTTCTGCTTCGCTTTTTTTCATTTCGGCCATTAAATAATAAGCTCCGCTATGCGCAATTAAAACATTCTCTTCAATTTCTTCTTTAAAATCAAAAGCTGTATATCCAGCACTAGTATTTTTTACAATAACCTCTTTAGGCACAAATCCCCATGTCCCATTATTTGTTTTTTTGGCTACAAACACATAAAAGGCTTCTCCTTCTTGAAAAACAGCATCTTCTGGCAATGCTTGTTCTAAATTGTTTTCTGTGATAATTCTCGCACTTACATACATTCCCGGGATTAGATTTTTGTCTTTATTTTCTATTTCTGCATGTACGTGCAGCGCTTTTGGACCTTCTTCAAAAGATTTCCCTACAGAATAGATTTTTGCCGTTAATTCTGTATCCTGCAATGCCTCTATATTAAAGATAACCATCTGCCCATTTTTCACCTTACTAATATCTTTTTCAAAAACCATCAAATCTGCATGGATATGTTCTGTATTTACAATTTCAAACATCGGTGTTTGTGGTTGTACGTATTGACCAGATTTCACCTGTACTTTTTCTATATACCCATCTATTGGGCTTCGTATAGGTGCTGTTTGTATAATATTACCTTCTCTTACATTTTGTGGAGATATTCCTAATAACCTCAGCTGACTTTCATACCCTTTGGTTAACCCTTTAACGCTCGAAAATGATGATTCTGCTTGCTGATAATCACGTCCTGATCCCACTCCTTCATCATACATTTTCTTTTGTCGATTATAATCTTGTTCTAAAAATGTAAGCTTATTATAGGTTTGCAAATAATTGGTTTGCATGGTTATAATATCGGGATGACTAATGTATGCCAGAATTTCTCCTTTACCCACTTTATCTCCTTCAATAGCCTTGATACTGCTCATATTTGCTCCCAAAATACTTGTTACTACGGCTTCGTTTTGTGGAGGCACACCTAGCTCTCCATTTACCTCGATAAAACCGCTCATATTACGTTTAGAAATAGTATCTATTTTAATATTTAACACATCTACTTGTTTCTGGGTTAGAGTTAGTTCTTCTCCATGTCCATGTTCATCTTCAGTTTTTCCTGAGTTTTGTTCTGTAGCCCCATGATCATCATTAATATCACTTGAAGATTTTTCTTTTCCTGATGTATTACTGCAGCTTGTTAATGTTACTAAAGTGATAAAAACTACTGCTATATATAAATTGATCTTTGTCATTTTTTACTGTTTTGAAGTTAAGAAATATGCTAATTGTATCTTATTACTTAAATAATCCTGAAGCATTTTCCATGTATTTATTTCTAACTGAATAGCATCTTTCATATTTTGAAGAAAAGCAATATAATCCATAGCACCTTCTTTATATGATAAGGTCGCCCCATTGCGTTGCTCTCTGGCTAGAGGCAAGGCTTCATTTTTATAATACATCCAACTTTTTTGTGATTGCTTATACTTTGTAGCAATGGCACCAAATGAGCTTTTTAGCTGGGTTTCTTTAGCTATATTTTCCTGCTCAATAATTTGTGCATTAATTTTTAACGCCTTGGCTTTTCCTCTGGTTTTATTAAAAATTAATGGAATTTGCACTCCTATCTGATAACTATTAAACCCTGATTGATCGCCAACTTTCTGAAACCCATATTGTGCAGATAATTTTGGCAGAAATTGTGAACTTGCTACTTTATGTTTTGCTTGTGCAATTTCTTGTTGTGTATGCCAATATGTTAATAAAGGGTGATTTTCTATACCTTCATAGACTAATATATCATCCTCAAAAGTATTAATATCTATTGCAGCAACATCATACTTCTTATCATCTTGCAACCATTGGTTTAATTCTTGCAAAGCCATTTGATAAGCCACATATGCCTGCTCTTTTTGCAAACTTATTAATTTTCCCCGATTAGCGGTTACACTGTATTCTAGTTTAGAAATCGCTTCCGTTTCATATCTTACATCAATTGCTTTGTTCAATCCCGAAAATACTTCATCTATTTCTGTATATGATTCATATATTCGTTTTACGGTATAGGCTTTAACCCACGCTGTTTGCACTTTTCGTTTTAGATCCAGCATACTAAGTTCGATATTGGTTTCGGCTAATTTGATATTCTCCTTTGCTAATTTATTTTTTGGAGCAATTCCGAAAACATCTATATTATTTTGCCCAATCCCGATGGTGGTATAAGCTGCATCATCACTATTGTTACCTATTTCTTCTCCGGCAGTAAAGAGTCTGGTTGTCCCCAAATCCCAGGCAGTCGTTTTTAAGACCTTTTCTTTTTCGACAGAAAGTTTAGCAACTTTAAGCGAAGGGTAATTTTCTATTGCTATGGCAACGGCTTCCTCCATAGAAACAGAAGATTGTTGCGCGCGTGTTACTCCAAAACATAGTAGCAATACTATTGTTGCTTTAGTAGCATTTGGTTGTATCACTTTCATTTTTTTTGGCTTATAGTTTTCTATCCATCTGTATAATACAGGGATAACAAACAATGTTAACAAAGTAGCCGTTAATAGCCCACCAATTACAACAGTTGCCAAAGGGCGTTGCACTTCGGCTCCAGAAGATGTTGATAGTGCCATGGGCAAAAACCCTAGCATATCGGTTAAAGCTGTCAATAAAATAGGACGAATACGTCTTCTGGTTCCTATTCTAATACGCTCATTAACATCGGTAACACCTTCTTCTTTGAGCTCATTAAATCCACTAACCAACACAAGCCCATTTAATACTGCCACACCAAATAATACGATAAATCCAACACCTGCAGAGATACTAAAAGGCATATCCCGAAGCATTAAAGAAAAAATTCCTCCAATGGTTGCCAACGGAATCGCCATATAGATCATTAACGTTTGCTTAATGGATTTTAATGCAAAAAAGATGAGAATAAATATCAGTCCCAAAGCAATTGGCACCACCGTTTTTAGTTTACTGGTAGCACGCTCTAGATTCTCAAAAGCGCCTCCATAACGAATATAATATCCTGATGGTAGTTTTACATTAGCTTCAATTTTTTGCTGGATTTCTTCTACCAATGATTTAATATCCCGTCCTCTTACATTAATCCCTACATATACACGTCTATTTGTATTATCACGACTTATTTGCATTGGTCCTGGTTTGTAACTTATCTCTGCTACTTCTTTTAATGGAATTTGTGCGCCATTAGGTAGTGTAACATATAAGTTCTTTACATTACTTACATCCTGGCGTAATTCTTCTTTAAGACGAACGACCAAATCAAAGCGTTTTTCGCCTTCAAAAATAGTACCGGCAACACCTCCTGCAAAAGCGGTTTCTATTAAGCTATTCAGCTCATTTATTTGTAAGCCATATTGTGCAATTTTGCTTCTATTATATTGAATCGTTATTTGTGGTTGCCCAGAAGTAGCTTCTACTTTCATATCTGCCACCCCATCTACCGTGGCAATTGCCTTTCCCATTTCTTCTGCTTTTTGTGTCAAAATAGTTAAATCTTCGCCATATAGTTTTACTGCAATATCTTCACGTACGCCAGTAATAAGCTCATTAAATCGCATTTCTATAGGCTGCGTGAATTCATAATTTACTCCAGGTATTTGCTCTATTTTTTCTTTTATTTTGTCTATCAATTCTTCTTTTGATGTGGCACTTGTCCATTCAGAAATGGGTTTTAAGATCACAAAAACATCAGCAATATCCATCGGCATTGGATCTGTTGGTACATCAGCCACCCCTATCCTACTAATAACATCTTTAACTTCAGGAAAACCATCTTTTACAATTTTCTCTATTCTGGTAGTAGTTGCTATTGTTTCAGACAATGAGCTTCCTGGTTTTAAAATAGCGTGAAAAGCTAAGTCTCCTTCATCCAGCTGGGGGATAAATTCACCTCCCATTTTAGTAAAAGCGACTATTGAAACGGCTAGTAATATGATAGCAGAAATGATAACTACTTTTCCTCTTTTTAAAGCTTTTAGTAATCCATTTTGATACTTGTCTTCTAACCAGAGTACTATACTATCTCCCCAATACCTTTTTTCTGTTTTTGGAACTCTCAAAAATAAAGAAGTAACCATAGGCACATAAGTCAAACAGAGTATCATTGCTCCTAACATCGCAAAACTAAACGTCAATGCCATTGGGATAAACATTTTGCCTTCTACTCCCTCTAACGCCAGGATAGGGAAGAAAACTATCAAAATAATAAATTGCCCAAAAAAAGCGGTGTTCATCATTTTTGAAGAAGCATTTTTGGTTACTTCATCTCTTGTTTTGGCAGTAATGCTTTCTCCTTTTTTCATTCGTTGATACAAGAGAAATACAGTACTTTCTACAATGATTACGGCTCCATCTACTATAATCCCAAAATCAATCGCACCCAAACTCATAAGGTTTGCCCAGACATCAAAAATGTTCATTAAAATAAAGGCAAATAGCAATGACAAAGGAATTGTTGATGCTACCACCAGACCTCCCCGCCAATTTCCCAGAAAAAATACAAGAATAAAAATGACAATAAGTGCGCCTTCAACCAGGTTTTTTGTTACGGTAGAAGTTGTACTGGCTATTAATTTACTTCTATCCAAAAATGGTTTTATAACAACTCCTTCTGGTAATGATTTTTGGATCTCATCTATTCTCTTGGTAACACTTTTAATAACTGCATTTGTACTAGCTCCTTTTAGCATTAATATCATTCCTCCGACTGCTTCACCTTCGCCATTTTTGGTTAGAGCTCCATAACGCGTAGCATTTCCAAATTTTACAATACCAATATCTTTAATAAGAATAGGAACACCTCCTCTATTGGCAACGACAATATTTTTAATATCATCTAGTGATCTCGCCAGACCTTCTCCTCTAATAAAATTGGCTTGGTGGTTTTTTTCAATATAGGCTCCCCCGGTATTTTGGTTATTATTTTCTAAAGCTTTATATACATCATTAATAGTTAAATTAATGGCCTTGAGCTCATTTGGATCAATAGAAACCTCATATTGTTTTGCGCTTCCACCAAAGGCATTTACTTCGACAACACCCGGAACCATTGCCATTTGCCTGCGAATAATCCAATCCTGAATAGTTCGTAATTGGGTTGCGTCATATTCATTTTTAAACTCCGGAGTAACCTCCAGCGTATATTGATAAATTTCTCCTAATCCTGTGGAGATTGGTCCCATAAAAGGTTCGCCAAAACCTTTGGGAATATTTGATTTAATTTCGTTTAATTTTTCGGCTACTAATTGTCGTGGTAAATACGTATCTAAATCATCGCTAAAAACAATGGTGACAACCGATAAGCCAAAACGAGAAATAGATCGAATCTCTGTTACTTCTGGCAAGTTGGCAACGGCGACCTCTACCGGATACGTAACAAATTGTTCTATATCTTCTGTCCCCAGGTTAGGTGCCTGGGTAATAATTTGTACTTGATTATTAGTAATATCAGGAACTGCATCTACCGGTACTTTTTTGATGCTATATATTCCTGCAACAATTAATGCAAGCGTAAACAATCCAATAACAAATTTGTTATTGATTGAAAACTCAATAAGTCTATTAATCATAGAATAAAGTTTAATTCAATTTAAAACATTTTGCCCTTTGGCAGGACCAAAAAAGGCATAGGTATCCCTGAAAAAAAAGAATTAAACCCTCGGAGGATGTAGAATAGAATAATTTACCTCTTGCTTAGAACTAACTAATCGAGCATTAGGTGATTTTGATATTTCAAGTAAAATAATTTCATAAGGGTATAGACCAATATCTACCACATTCACATGACAACATTGGCAAGAACAGAAAGGAGAGCATAAATCCTCACCATGATTATCACTATCCTGCTCTGAAAAATGCCCGATTTGATCTGCATCAGAATCATAATTCACTACAGCATCTTCACACGGTGCAAAGGAAAGCCCCAAGAAGTAAATAGATAATATGGTCACAAAAAATTTCACATTACAAAGGTAAAGAATAATTAATGCAATAGGAGTGCAAAACTAATTTGTTTGATATCCCAAAGTTATTTAAGCTTTTTCGATTTGCTAAAAACTTGTGGTCTTCGGTCCTGTTTTTGTTTTTTTTTCTTTTCGTAACCAAAAAAGCATACTCCTCATAAAACATAAAAAAACAGCTACAAGCTCACACCTGTAACTGTTTCTTATCTATATGTCTCACTCTTATCGCTCACTCATAATCGCCACTAGAAAAATTCTAGCGGGAGCAGCACTCTTGCGGTAGCGAGGGGAGCAGCGCAAACTAGCACTAGCACATACTATACCCGAGCGGGGGTTATTATCAAAAGCATTATAGGTTGATAAAGAAAAGTGAGTTACAGGATCAACACGATTCCATCTGGGATATGGATTAAAAAAATCCACAACATTACTGCTGTGGATTTTATCATTTATTTACTCCTACCGCTCACTCATACACGGTACTAGTTGCAAACTAGCACTAGCACATACTATGCCCGAGCGGGGCAGCGCAAACTAGCACTAGCACATACTATGCCCGAGCGGAGTTAAAAGTTGTCTCATCCTAAAAAAAAGTTTTCAGCACCTTTTTTTACCACCTCATCTACAATATCTCTAAAAAAAAGAACATCCCTTAGTATCATCTATCTGTCTGCTATGGCTAAAGTAATAATTTACACTATAGCTGTATTACAGAATACTGTATTTGTTAAGTATTCCTGTTTCTAAAACCAGCCGCATACCCCCTTTGACTACGCTCAGGGCATCGCAAAACTATCTTTAACAATTGGATTAGCTTTTTTGTAGCCAAAAAACATACTCCTCATAAAACAAAAAACAGCTACAAGCTCACGCCTGTAACTGTTTCTTATCTATATATCTCACTCTTAACGATTACTCATCATCGCCACTAGTTTTGGAAACTAGCGGGAGTATCACTCTTGCGGCAGCGAGGGAATATCACGAACTAAAGGAGTAATCTTGAAATAATTCTCAGGAGAAGTTTCTTCTTCCAAACTCCAATAATTGAGTAGCTCTTTAAAAAGGTTTATGTTAGATTGAACCAAAAGAACTATTTCAGTCCAAATTTCATTTTTATCAATACCACATTCATTTAAAAAGTCATCATAAGATGCAAATATGAGAGACATTAAAGCTTTCTTCTCATCTAATGATAACATTGTATTCTTGTAGAAAAATACAAATTCATTTACTCGTTGAGAGTCTGCTAATTCTATATCCCAATCTTGTTCGACACCAGTATACGGCAAAGATAATTTCTTATTAATGGACTCTATTGCTTCTTTTTTTAAAATCATATTAGTATAATTTATATTCCTGGAATTAATGGGTAAGCGGTTTTAACTCCATTACCGCTAGGGACAAGACGAATATGCGTAGCGGGTTTAAAAGTCCCATTAGGCATTATCACACGTGCAGGAAATCTTTTTGGAAGAGGTATAGTCACAGCGCCATTTGCTGTCTTTTCCAAATTATTTAGAATAAACTGTGCTGCTTTCTGATTATTCAAGAACTGACCCTGAACTTGTCCCGAACCTTTTGCTCTGTTAATTATAAAATTAGTAGCGTCTTCTCCATGATTTTTGAATGTATGCCCAAAACGAGCTTTTGTAAGTTGAATACTACCCCTAGTAGAGCCAGTTCTTAAAAATGCAGCTCCAATAGTTCTTAAAGAGGCTAATATAAATATTGGAGAATCAAAATCCATAGCGGTGATATTCCCCATTTCTTGGTAAGATTCTCCTCCGTAATAGTTATAGGCTTGCACAGCCCAGCCTACCATAGCTAAATGCATATCTTCTGTGAAACCAAAATTATTTAAGGTTTCAAAGGAGGTGTTTCCTCGACCTATAGCCCTAATGGTCGTTCTGAACAATTCAAAATAATCACTTTCAGAATACCACCCAGCTTCTTCTCCTAAACCTCCTGCATGATAATATTTAGTTTCTGAACCTAAAGGACCATCAACTCCCAATTGAGGTCCAGGAAACAGTTTTTTTTGCCCTTCTCTACAATCATCACAATTAGAACGAATTCCAAATGATGCTAATGCTTCAAGAACATTATTCCCATAGCTAGTAATCTCGCTTTGATTAACATGCCTGTTATTATCATGTAGTCCGGAAGAAGCCATTGAGGCATAGTCACCTCTTAGATGTCCTGCCTCTCTTTCGGATAGTACGAGTTTTCCATTATGATATTGACCATCAGATACAGCATACCCGCTGTTCCCTCCACTAGGATCAGCAAAGACAATCGGGTTATTATCAAACGCATTATAGGTTGATAAAGAAAAGTGAGTTACAGGATCAAGACGATTCCATCTAGCTATGGTAGGATCGTAGGAACGTAATGGCATTTCATACCAATTAAGCCCCAGTCCTTCTTCTAGCTCTGTATTGTTGTATTTGTAATTATGTTTTCTGCCCGTTATGGCAGTATTGTATCCTTTTTGTTGTAATCCAAAGGGGTAGTAGTTATTCTCCTCTACGATCTCATCATTGGTGATGGTACCACTGTTGTCGCGGTCTGTGTAGGACAGTCGAACGTTTCCTAAATGGTCTGTGTATACACCAAAAAAAAGTTTTCGGTACCCTTTTTTTGCTACCTTATCTACAATATCTCTAAAAAAAAGAACGTCCCTACTATCATCTATCCTTATACTCAGCTAAAATAATAATTTACATTGTAGCTGCATTACAGGATTCTGTATTTATTAGTACTCCTGCTTCTAAAGCCAGCCGCATGACCCCAAGCTATCTTTACATAATTGATAGTTATACCCGCACTTCCTTACAGTCAGGGACTATAACGCAATTATATAAAATAGCCGCGCACCTACTGCTACCATTGAAGATTTTGAAGATGTCTGGTTTAGGAGGTTTTAACGCCCTTTAGGTAGTTCCGAACGGGTTTTAGGTCGTAGCAAGACCCCCGATAGGGTGTTCAGACACCCCCTATAGGTCGTTATTAACGGGCTATTGGTCGTCTGGAACACCCTGTAACCCGTAGGATAACGCCCTTTTGATCATTATTTACTGCCTGTAGGTAGTATATCGACGGTCTATTACCCGTTGTGGGGTCATTCAATCGCCATTAAGGCTAATATTTTAATAAAAAGTGGAAGACCTATCACATCAGCCACCGCATTCCACTTTCTATTAAAATAGTTATGACATTATCTGGTTGTGTTAATGCTAAAATTATCATCACGATAATGATGCTATATTGCCACCATTTCCAGTTAGGAAGTTTTATTTTGATTTCTTTAATATGTATCATAGTAAATGAGGTTTATTTCTGATTCAAACTTCGGATTCTTATAGTTATGAAAAAAGGACAATGATTTGTTTTGCAAACAACGGATATTCAGCTGTTTGTATAATTCCGTTTTTTGTATAAACACTTAATGTTGATTGATTAACATTACCGTCTTATTAAAAGATATAAAATATAAAAACATGATTACCAATATCTTGAAGTTATTTTTGTTTATTAATAAGTTTATTTGCTTTGTGTTTTTTCACTGGACAAATCGGTACAAAAATCTGGACAAAAGCGTGCAGATAATTATGAATAAATTAACAATCTATCGTTTTTTTGAGCAAGAGTAAGTAACGATTGATCTTGAAGCTGAAGAGCGCAACGGCTGAAGTTGTTGTGCTTCAACTTCAAGATTAATCCTAGCCCAGTGGCGATTGAACGAAGCTGCGTTGCACGCAAAAACAAAGGCGTAGCCATAGCGAAGGGGGAGCAACCGACGCACAAAAGGAGTCCCGTAGGGCGATTGTGCGCCAGACGATTTTTTATGACATTACTTTAACAATAATAACTTCCATAAAAAAATTGGCTAGGTTGCGACTTAGCGGCGGAGCCCATGTAGTAGCGGTTGTACCCAATTAATTAACTGCCGTAGGCTATCCTTATTGGGCTTGGGTGCAAGAGTAGCTACGGGTGATAGAGGAACAGAACAAGGCTATTTGTTTGTAGCGAAGACTACCGACCGAAGGCGAGGGAGTCGCAGCGGTATGGAACAAGTGCTTTTTTCTGCACTTGTGGAATAACAAAAAATAGCTTGTGGCGTGACGAAGGAACTCCTTATTGCAGCTTATGGGCAAAACGCCTTTTCGGCGGTGCGCTCATAATAACTCGCCGACCGTAGGGAGACACCTGGCTATTTATCTAGACAACAAAAAACCCGAACGT
>NZ_POYJ01000012.1 GCF_002895435.1 Aquimarina sediminis | reverse complement strand
AAAGGACCTACACTAAGATCAAAGGGACTTATAAAATCGGTGATCGTATCACGGATGTCTTCTCCTTTTTCTAAATATGTGATAGAAAAACCTACCGAATCTGAAACCAATTGTACAGGGTGACCATCTACAAAATCAAAAGAAGTACGAAAAACATCATGCCGAGAAATAAGCTGATCAAATGAAGCTGCCAACTTCTTTTTATCCAGAACACCTTGTAAAGAAACAACTTTGGTCGTGTTATATGCCAAAGAATCTTTATCAAACTCATACAAGAAATACATACGTTGCTGGGCTGAAGATAGCGGGTAATACTCTCGGCTTGATACCTTAGGAATAGCTATAAAAGATTCTTTCTCTAAACTATCTATATAGGAAGCCAAACTTGAAATATCCTGGTACTTAAATAATGATTTCAAAACAAGATGAACCGAAAACAACTTGCTGATCATATTGATCAAAACAACTGCACGAAGGGAATTACCTCCTAAATCAAAAAAACTACTACTTACACTAAGCTGATCTGATTCAAGATGTAACAACTCAGACCATAGGGTAACTAATTGCTTTTCTGTGGGAGTAGAAGCTGCCTGATAGGCAACCTTCTCGCCTTCTGGGGAAGGTAATGACTTACGATCCAACTTACCCGTTGAAGTCATAGGCATCTCTGACAAACGAACATAATATCCCGGAATCATACTTAAGGGTAACTCTTCCAATAAATGATTACGAAGCTCGGAAACAGAAAGATCTACAGTAGAAACATAATATGCAATCAAAGACTTATCCCCATGAACCTCATTAACTACAACAACAGAATCAACAATCTCCGGGATAACATTTATATGACTCTCTATCTCACCGGGCTCTATACGAACTCCATGAAGCTTTAACTGATCATCTATCCTACCCAAAAACTCTATACTACCATCTGATGTCCAGCGAGCCAAATCACCTGTCTTATACAAACGACCTTCTCCATAAGGATTATCAATATAACGCTCGGCAGTAAGTTCTGGGTTTTGGATATATCCAACACCAACCTGTTTGCCGCCAATATATAACTCCCCGGCAACATTGACAGGCTGTAAGTGCATCTCGGTATTAAGAATATAAATCTGAGTGTTTTGAATCGGCTTACCTATATCTGGCATCGTAGGAACGCCAGAGCCAGGATGAATCGTATTAGTGGTAACTACATGAGTCTCGGCTGGACCATAATGATTGTGTAAACAAACCTCGTGATCCTCTAAATATTGCTTAAATAAATTACCAACAACAACCTGCTCTCCTGCTGTAACAATATTTCGCAAGGTGGTAGGTAACTCCTCCTGATATAACTTAGAATTAAAAATCTGATTCAACACCGAAGAAGGCATAAAAATGGTACGAACAGCATGAGATTCTATATGCTTCAAAACCTTAGAAAAATCCTTAGAAACTGAATCTTCTATCATATGAACGGTACCTCCTGTAAGTAAAGCCGAAAAAATCTCCTTGAAAGAAGGGTCAAATGTTAATGTTGTAAACTGCAACACTGAACTAGTATCTATAGAAGTGCTATTGATATGATAGTCCATAAGATTGGTCATATTACCATGGTTGAGCATTACTCCTTTGGGAACCCCCGTAGAGCCAGAGGTATAAATCACATACAACAAATCCGAACTTGAACTTATATAAGGCAAGTTCACAGAATCAAACCCGCTGCAATCGAGACTTCTTATATCTAAACATGTTACACGATCAATAACCGATCCAACAAAATCATCATCTGATAACAATAATGACATGCCACTATTATAAACCATCTGCTCGATACGAGAGATCGGATAATCAGGATCGATAGGTAGATACGCTCCACCAGCCTTGAGAATACCCAAAATAGAAATTATCATATCCATAGAGCGCTGTTGCATAACGCCAACTATCGTATTGTTGGTAACTCCTTTACTACGTAACAAACCTGCCAACTGATTAGACTTCTTGTTTACATCTGAATAACTTAAGGTAGCTCCTTTAAATGTTACAGCAACAGTATCAGGGGTTTGTAAAACCTGATCCTCAAATAATTTATGGATCGTACTATCAGAATCATAAGAACGATAGGTATCATTAAAACTAGCTAATAAATGCTTTTGACTATCACTAAGGATATTAAGTTCTGAAATTGTAATATCTAACGAGTTTACAACCTGAGAAATAAGATGCTTGAAATAAGTAATAAAATTTAGAATAGTCTCTTTAGAAAAAATTTCTGTTGAGTACTCAAAACCGCAATGAAGCTGATCATTACTTTCTGTACATCCCAATAGCAAATCAAATTTTGAAGTCCTAACTTCTGTTACGTATCTTTCAAGTTTTAAATCATTGAGCTGATATTCATCATTATCCTTATCATTGTAAACAAACATTACGTCAAACAATGGATTCCTACTGGTATCCCTTGTTATATTTAATTCTTCAATTAACTCTTCATATGGGTATCGCTGATTTTCTATACACTGTAATACCTTACTTTTTAGCTCCAGAATAAACTCCTTAACCGTTTTCTCTTTTTTGACCCTATTTCTGATAGCTAATGTATTTGCCAACATACCAATAACATTTTCTAAATCTGCATGTTGTCGGTCTGCGACAGGAACCCCTATTACAACATCATTAGCACCAGATAATTTACTTATCAAAATATTATATATTGTAAACAGCGTCATAAAAAGAGTAGACCCTGTCTCATTAGATACTTTTCTAAGCTTATCAGTCGTATCGCTATCTATAGTGAAATTGATAGCACTACCTTCATAATTCTTAATTAATGGGCGTTCATAATCTGTTGGTAATATTAATGTCTGTAATTCATCTTCGAATTCTGAAATCCAAAAATCCTTGTTCTTCTCATAATCTGTTTTTTGGTATTCACTTTGTTGCCAAACAGCATAATCTTTATACTGTAAAGGTAAATCAGGAAGATTATCACCTGCATATAAAGCCATAAAATCTCTTAATAAAATACTATGAGAAAGACCATCTGATATAATGTGATGATTATCAACTATAAGTATATGTTCTTCTGAAGATACTTTAATAACACCTACCCGCAATAAAGGTGCCTTATTAAGTTCGTATGGCTTTATAAATTTAGATATTGAAACACTTGGTTCTTCGTTATCCTTTATAACCGAAATTGAAAAATCAACATCTTTTACTACTCGCTGCACAGGTTCTTCTCCAATAAGCTCAAACGATGTTCTCAAAGATTCATGACGACTAATTAATTGATGAAAAGCCTGGGTCATTTTTTTCAGATCCAAAACACCATAAATTGTCGCAACACGAGTCATATTGTATGCAGAGGATTGATCATCGTATTTGTTCAAAATATACATCCGTTTCTGAGCAGAAGAAAGAGGATAATATTCCTTTACCGCTGCTGGCAATATTTCTAGATGGTCAATTTTTCTTGAATTCGATAAAAAATGACACAGCTTAGCAATGGTCGGAAACTCTAAAATATTAGTCAAAGAAACCTCAACATTGAATTCTTTTTTTATGTTATTGGCTAGGAATACTAACTTCAATGAATTTCCTCCAATCTCAATAAAATTAGACTCAATACTAATATCAGATGGGTCTCTCTCAAGGACATCAGACCATAATTTTAGCATTTTTTCTTGCTCTTCTGTTTCCGGAAGCAAGATTTCTCCTTTATTAATCTCTCTGGGGTCTGGTAAATTTTTAACATCTATTTTACCATTGGGTAAAAGTGGAATAGTAGATAGATATACAAAATGTTCTGGAATCATAAAATCAGGTAAATTTTGAGAAAGATATGCTCTCAAATCTATCTTTTCTTCCAGATGTTTTACTACAATATACGCGCATAAAAAATCATCTTTCTCCTCAAATTTGAAAGGTTTTATGACCGCCTCCAGTATTAGTTCATGCTTTGATAATTCTTTTTCTATCTCTTGTGGTTCAATTCGTACTCCTCGTATTTTGACCTGCCTATCTATTCGTCCCAGGAATTCTATATCACCCTCATGGTTAAATCTACCTAAATCACCAGTTCTATAAAGCAGATCACTTTTGTCATCAGAATAGGGATTCAAAACAAATTTCTCTTCATTAAGTTTAGGATTATTATAATATCCATGTGTCCCATACTTTGTACGTATAAAAATTTCTCCTGCGTTAGTTTTACCAACAGGTTTTAAGTTCTCATCCAATATAAATACTTGAGTTCCTTGAATCGCCTTTCCTATTGGTATTGATCCTTTTTCTAAATCTTCAGGTTGAACCAGATAGAAAGTCTTGATCATTGTAGTTTCTGTAGCTCCATATAGATTCACTAATTGAACTTTATCCCCGATCAATTTATACCACTTTGCAAGATCATGAAGATTTAACTTTTCTCCTGATAAAAGAATATATTTAAGGTTAGAGAATAAAGATGAGTTTAAATCCTCCGACAGAAATAGCTTAAAAAAGCTAGGAACACAATGTATCAAGTTAATCTCCTGATCTTCTATCCAGTCGATAAGTTTTTTACTATTTACAAAATCCTGATCAGGAATACATATGGTTCCTCCTATTGATAATGCCGGAAACACATCTCTTAAAAAGGCATCAAAACCTGGGCTGATAAATTGGCTAACATTAGTGTTTTTATCTAAACCAAAATTCTTTACTTCCCATTTAATAAAATGATCCAAGCTGGCGTTCTTTCCTACAATAGCTTTTGGTACACCTGTAGAACCTGAAGTGAAATAAATGTATATTTTATCTTCTCCACTATACTCCAGCTGGTCAAAAGATGGCTTACCTTGTTTTAATTCAGAATCACCTTCAACATCATTATTATTAACTATCAAAACATCATTACCATCACTTTTCAATCTTGATTTTCCATCCTGATCACTGACTACCAAATTACAATTACTAATATCAAGTAGTTGTTGGATTCGACCTATTGGGTAGTTATAATCCAGTGGAATAAATACTGATCTAGCTTTGAGAATCGCGATCATCCAAATAATCAAAGATGAACGGTCTTCAAGATATAGAGCAATGTGTTTTCCATTACCCATATTTTGATTTAAAAGCCAATGACAAATGCGATTGGATATACTATCAATATATTTATAAGAATACTCCTTATCACCATACTTAATAGCTGCATGGTTCCCATATTGGTCAAAGGAATTGAATAGTGTTTTTTGAATACTAGGTGATACAGTTGTATCGAATGTGGTGGTATTTTGACTCATTTTAAATGGATTCATGCGTTTAACATATTATATCTATAAGCTTGTCTCTTTTTTGCGTACAAGGCAAAAAGAGACAGTTTATCTCTGAAATAATTCAAAAATTTTAATAGGTATTATTCATTAATTGGTTGGGAGAGTTGCATTAAAAGATCATCGGATTCTTGTTGGTTTGCAATTGTTAACTCTTCCAATTTTGGGTTGATCTGATCCAAAATCTGATCAATCAGGT
Source organism: Aquimarina sediminis (assembly GCF_002895435.1). GTDB lineage: Bacteria > Bacteroidota > Bacteroidia > Flavobacteriales > Flavobacteriaceae > Aquimarina > Aquimarina sediminis. The sequence continues at coordinate 194,713 of NZ_POYJ01000012.1, read as the reverse complement.
GTTGGAAATTATTGTTAAAAACAATGATGGATTCATTACTAAAGTATTTTTGTGAATACTTATATTGTAATTTAATTTGATTATCAATTTCCTGGACTACTATTGTCAAATCAAATTTTGAGGCATTCTTTTCTACTGGATAAGGGGTGATTGTTAAGCCTGGCATTATCAAATCAGACAAATCAATATTTTGAAATTCGAACATAACGTTAAAAACAGGGTTCCTATCATTACTTCTGTTTCTTCCAAGCATTTCGACCAGTTCATCAAAAGGATATTCTTGATGCTCAAAAGCTTCGATTGCTGTCTTTTTTACTTCTAGCAGAAATTCCTGGAATGCTTTTTCTTTTTTAGGGTAATTTACAAGTACTACCGTATTTACAAACATTCCTGCAATATTCTCTAATTCTTCTGATCGCCTACCAGTCATAGGTGTACCAAGAATAATGGTCTCCTGATAAGAAATTTTGGAGAGGAGTATATTAAATACCGTTTGCAAAAACATATTTAACGTTACTGCATGTTGTTGGATATATCTATTAACCTTCATCGTTTTTTCTTCATCCATAGTAAAGTTATACTCTTCACTACCCGTGCCTTCTCCCGATAGCGGTAATTGGATATAAGATATATTCTCTGCCTCTACCAATTTCTTTTTCCAATAATTTTGTTGCCTGTTACTTATATCCAAAAAAGTCTGTGAATGTTGCCACTCTGCATAGTCTCTATATTGAAACTTGAGCTTTTTTAGAGTATTTCCTCTGTATAAGGAAACAAAATCATTGATAAGTGTGTTGATTGAAAAAGCATCGCTAATGATATGATGAAAATCAAGTAATAAAAAATAATTTTCGGGACCAAATTCAATAAGCCGAACCCTAAACAAAGGTCCTTTGTTTAGATCAAAAGGTCTTAAAAAATTAGTAATATAACCATCATAAGTCGAACCATCACTAACCACATAGTCAAAATTAAAATCGAGTTTAGCCATGATTTTTTGAATGATTTCATTATCCTGAACATCAAAGTAGGTTCTTAGAATTTCATGTCGATCCATCAAGTGGTTAAATGCTTCTTCAAATATCCTCTTATCTATTTTTCCTTTGATTTGATACCCTACAGGCATATTATAAGAAATTTGATTTGGATTCAAACTTTGCAAATAATACAACCTTCTTTGAATAGAAGAGGTTTTATAAAAAGGTTTATTTACACTTTTTTGGATAGCATTAACCGGATTAGCTTTTGCTTTTTTTAGTAAATCTGACAAATCAAGGAGTACAGGATTATTAAAAATATCAGACAAACTTATTTTGACTCCTAATTTCTTTTGAATACGAGAGATTAGTAGCATTGCTTTAATAGAATGTCCTCCCAGATCAAAGAAATTGTCTCCAACGCTTATGTCCTCTTTATCGATCTCTAAAACATCAGAGCATATCTCTCTCAATATCATTTGCTCAGGATTGGAAGGAGGTATAATTACCTTATCTTTTCCTACTGCAGGAGCTGGTAAAGCGTTTACATCTGTTTTTTTGTTTGGAGTAAGTGGTATTTCCTTAATTTGCATAAACCCAGAAGGTATCATATACGAGGGTAGATTCTTTTGTAAAAAAAGTTTAACCTTATCTTCTTCCAGTTTCTCATCTCCAATCAAATAAGCGATTAACTGTTTGTTACCATCTTTTTCTGTAAAAGGGTGAACAACAACTTCTTTTATCCCAGGGAAATCAAGCAAGCATTGTTCTATTTCGGGGAGTTCAACTCTAAACCCTCTTATTTTAACTTGTCTATCGATTCTACCAAGAAACTCAATATTGCCATCTGGAAGCCATTTACACAAATCCCCAGTATCATACATTCTTTCTCCCGGAACAAAAGGATTTGTTATAAACTTTTCTGAAGTTAGTTCAGGTCTATTCAAATATCCCCTTGCTACACCATCTCCAGAAATATAAAGTCCACCTGGAACTCCTATAGGCATTAGTTCAAATTCTTGATTTAAAATATAAGCTTTAGTATTCGAAATTGGTTTTCCTATATGTACCAGACCATTATCCATCCTACCAGATAATGCATCTACGGTAATCTCTGTAGGACCATAATTATTATATAGCACATACCCCTTATCCAGAATAGATTTTTTAATCTTTTCAGACAAAGCTTCTCCTCCTAGAATAACAATATCGAGGGATTCAATTTTTGAATTCTCTGACAATAATTTATCCAGGTACTGAGGAACATAATTGAGTAACGTAATTTGTTTTTCTTTAATAAAACTTCTTACATACTCTATATCGGTGATATGTTCTTGGCTTATCAAATGAAGTTTACCTCCGACGGTTAGTGTTCCGAATATATCTTGTATACTAGGGTCAAATGTAAACGAGGTAAGTAATAATGAATTAGTTTTCTCAGAAATATCATAATTAGAAATGTACCATTGTATTTGATGCAAAAAGTTACTATGCTCAATCATAACTCCTTTTGGCTTACCAGTAGAGCCCGAAGTATAAATCACATAAGCCAGACTATCAGGTAGAATATCGTAATCAACATTTTTGGTAGAGCAGGTATCCGATTCCAGATAAAACTGATCTAATAAACTCTGATCTATAACTACCTTACAATTACTATCTTTTTTAATATAATCAATTCTTTCCTTTGGGTATCCGGGATCTATAGGTACATATGCAGCTCCGCTTTTTAACACGGCAATAATGCTTATAATCATCCATTCACCACGTTCTAATTGAACTCCAACCAAATCATCTGGTTTAACAGTATACCCTTTATTTATATAATGCGCTAATCGGTTTGCTTGTTCATTAAGCTCTTTATAAGTCAATTCAATCTGCTCAAAAACTAAAGCAATATTGTTTGGAGTTTCTTCTGCTTGCTTTTCAAACAAATCAATAAGTGTTTTATCCTTGGGATAATCTACAGTAGTAGTATTAAAATCGTGTAATAATATATGTTCCTCTTGAGGAGTCAGATACCCCATAGAATCCAAGGTGGCATTTCTTTGAGAGCTAAATTTCTCAAGTAAATTTCTAAAATGAGATACTAAATCCTTGATCATTTCTGACTCGAAAACCTCAGCATTATATTGAAATTCTATTCTCAAAGATGATTCATCCGGAAATACAGTTATATTAAAATCATAATTTGTTTGTTCAAAAATACTTAGCTCCTGCATAGAAAGTGTCTGCCCTTGCTCACTGGCATACAAATGTTCCATTTCACCTTGTATATCATCTTGTGCCAGATAATTTTCAAAAACGACTAAGTTCTTAATCAAATCCATGCCTAGCGGACTTTGAGATTGCACATCTGATAAATCGACATAATGATGAGGCATACTTTCTAATACTTCTTCATGTAATCTATTTAAAAAAGTGGTTGGTGTATCTTCTTTTTGAAGCTTAACCCTTACAGGTATTGTATTAATAAATAAACCTACCATCTCTTCTACTCCAGACAAATCTGCAGGACGCCCAGAAACTACAGAACCAAATATTACATCATTGGTATTGTTGTATTGTGATAGCAGATACCCCCAAACTCCTTGTACAAAAGTGTTCAGGGTTATTCCCAAATCCTTAGCAAAGTGATCTGTATTCTTAAAATCAGATCCTTGGCACAAAAGTTCTTCAGTTTTAAATACCTTTAGGTTATTACTTCTCCTAGCTTTTGGTTTTTTAAACGGAATTTCGGTTACCGTATCCAGACCAGAAAGATAATTTTTCCAATAGGATAAAGATAAATGTTTGTCAACAGTAGATAACCATTGGATATAGGAAGAATAAGGAATTGGTTTAGGAAGGTTAACAGATTTATTGTTACTCATATCCATCCAAATACGATAGAAGTCATTTACTAAAATACTGATACACCATCCATCCATCAAAATATGATGAAAACTCCAAATAAAGACACATTCATCTGCGCTTACTTGCAAAACTTTTAATCTCATAAGAGAAGGAGTACTTAAATCAAACCCCCTCTGTCTATCTTCGTCTTTTATTCTATCTATATCATCTAAGGATACTTCTTGACGAGAGAAATCCCCTTCGACCTTTTTATGTACTATTTGTAAAGGAATCTCACCCAACGTATCATCAAAAGAAGTTCGTAGAATTGTGTATCTATCAATTAATCTATTAAACGATTCTTCTACCAATTCAAAGTTGAGATTTTGAGTTTTAAAACTATATGAAAATTGCTCAAAGTATGTAGGACTAGAAGTATCCATTAACCAATGGTAATACAATCCTTGTTGTAAAGGTGATAACTCATAAATATCTTCTACATGGTTATCCTTGTTTATTTCAGAAAAAGCATGGTATGATAATTCTTTATACGTCAAATCCGAAGGAGTCAACTCAGTTGCATCCTTCTTGGATAACATCTCTACTAATTCCTTCAAATGTGTTTGATATGAAGTACTGAGTTCGTTGATTGTTTCTTTTGTATACCAGACATCTGAATATCGAATAGACACGCTTAGCCTGTCTTTGACCATTTTACCTAATACATCCAGATAATGCTGGCTTTGAGTATTTGCTATATCTATATCTGATCCTATTCTTTGTTCAGAAAGTGTAAATAAGGAATTCTTATCGTCCTTTTTTGTAGTAGTACTAAAATCACCCAAATAATTGAATTTTATACTCGGTGATGATTCCTTATCAAATCTTTTATCCAGATAATGAGAAATTCCATACCCGATACCTTTGTTTGGTACCTTACGCAGCGATTCTTTAACATGTATCAATTCACTTACCGAAGTATTTGTCATATCCAGCACAAAAGGAAACAGACAGGTAAACCACCCTACTGTTCTTCCTACATCTATTTGATCTGAGATCTCTTCACGACCATGTCCCTCCATAAGAACCTCAGTTTTATCAACTTCTAGCACTTCTCTTAGCGCAAGACCCAAAGCAGTAAGCAAAACATCATTAATTTCTGTGTTATACACATGATGCACTTTTGTTTTGAGCTTTTCTGTCGTTTCTTTATCCAATGTAAATTCACATGCACTATTTATATTCCATGCTGATTCGGTCACATGATGATCTACAGGAAAATCAGGAATAGAAACTTGAGAAATCGCTTCCCAGTATTTCCTTTCGTTTTTCATTTTTTTGCTCTGGGCATATTCTTTTTGTAATGCTCCCCACTGCTGATAAGAATTTGTCTTTAAGGGTAAAGCAACCGAAACTCCCAAGGTATATGATTCATATAGTTTTGACAAATCTTCTAGCAGAATACGCCATGATACACCATCGATAACCAAATGGTGAATAATGAAAACCAATTGATCTCCATCTGCCAGCCTGAAATGTCCAATATGTAATAATACTCCAGAACCAATATCAAAACTTGATTGTAATTGCGCTCCTATCTCATTCATGGCAGCTAATTCGTCTGATTCTTTTCTCAAATCATAAAAAGAAATCTTATAATGAGGATTATTAGTATCAGCATTATACTGTTTATATGTACCATTATCATAATGGTACACCATTCGTAAAGCATCATGATGCTTTACCAAAAATGAAATACATTTCTCTAGTATATCCGAATCTAATTCTGAAGCACTACATAGCGAGATTGATTGGTTATAATAATTTTTATTAGCGATCAGGTCATTCTCAAAAAAGTATCGCTGAATAGGAGTTAGCTCAACCTTTCCTTCGACCTCTGATTGATCTACAGTTATGGTGTTGGTCTCTATCAGTTGTGCAAGATCTTCTAATATCGGATTCTTTAAAAGCTGCTCTACTTTAAGTCTATACCCTTCCTGGTTTAATAGAGAGATAACCAATATCGCTTTTATCGAATCTCCGCCCAAATGATAAAAGTTATCTTTTACTCCAATATTCTCATATTTCAGAACTTCGGACCATATCGATGATAAAAACCTTTCTTCTTGTGTTACAGGGGCTATATATTTTGCCTTTATCAAGTCTTTTTCTTGAGTTTCTGGCAACATTTTTTTATCTACTTTTCCATTATTTGTCAATGGTATGACATCCATTTGTACATAATAACCTGGTACCATATAGTCTGGTAACATTTTACTAAGTCGGGATTGCAGGTCACTTTTATCCAATATTTCATCTGATACATAATAAGCAACTAAATATTTTTCTTCATCTTCCTTTTCTTTAACGATCACCACTGATTGTTTTACTCCTTCAATCATAGAGAAATGACGCTCTATTTCATCAAGTTCTATTCTATATCCCCGTATTTTTACCTGACCATCTTTTCTTCCAATAAATTCAATATTACCATCGGGTAACATTCTCACTAAATCGCCCGTTTTATACAATTTATCTGTTTTACTCATGAAAGGGTTTTGGATAAATTGTTTTTTTGTGAGTTCTGGCTTATTATAATAACCTTTGGCAACTCCTTTACCTCCTATAAGCAACTCTCCTATGACCCCAATCGGGCACAAATTATGTGTTTTATCTACAACATACGCAGACGTTTGAGAAAATGGTCGTCCAATCGGAATATTAGCATTTTCAATACTGGATTCTATAGTATATAAAAGTTTTCCAATTGTCGTTTCTGTAGGTCCATAATGATTAATAACGGTAATTTTTGAGCTTTGTTCTTTAATCATATTTACATAGGAAACGGGCAAAGATTCTCCTCCAAAAATGATCATTTTATTAGGTAATAATAAACTATCACTTCTTGTCAAGGCTTTCCAATGTGCAGGTACTATTTTAATACAATCAATAGAATGGGCTTCGAAATATTCATACATACTCTCTGTATTTCGCAATGTTTCTTTTTTAGGTAAATACAGTGCCCCTCCAGAAAGTAAAGCCCCATAAATAACCGTATTACCCAGATCTGTGGCAATGTTAGACATTAAGGCAAAACTCCTACAAGTTTTGATTGGCGTATGATTAAAAAGACCAATAGTATAATCTGTAACATTCTCATGTGTGATCATTACGCCTTTTGGATCACCTGTAGAGCCCGAAGTATATATTACATAAATCAAATTGTTAGGCAAAGTATGATTACCCATATTTTTACCTGGGTTCGAATCAGAATCCAAGTAAAACCAATCTAACTTCTCCTGATCAATAATCAGCTTACAACTACTATCTTCTTTGATATAATCAATTCTTCTCTGAGGATATTGAGGGTCAATGGGAACATATGCTCCACTGTTTTTAAGAACCGCCAACATGCTTATGATCATCCATTCACTTCGTTCTAGTAGAATCCCTACCAAATCGTGAGGTTTGATATCATATTTTTTACTCAAATGAAATGCCAACCTATTGGCTTTTTCATTAAGTTGCTTATATGTTAGTTTTGTACCCTCAAAAACCAAAGCTAAGTTATCAGGTGTTTTCTTAACCTGCTCTTCAAACAAATCTATTATTGTTTTATCCTTTGGGTAATCTATTGTTACTCTATTACCAAATTTCTCTAACAATTCATTTGTTTCCTTTTTTTCAAGATAGGCTACAGAACATAACTTTTCCTGAGGGCTATTTATTGAGTTCTCTATAAAGTTTTGAAAATGAGTAAAGATTCGAGTAATAAGAAATTCGTCATAGATATCTTTATTGTATTGAATATCTAGCTCTAGTGTATCTGTTTCTACGAAGAAAAACGTTAAATCAAACTTTGCTGTTTTGTTTTCAATTTCATATGGTGTGATTTGTACCCCTTCAATATTTGTGTTTGACTGTATTGTTTTGAGCTGTGCCTGATTTTGTAAAACGACCAGTACATCAAATAAAACCGAACGAGAGGTATCTCTTTTTACATTTAATTTACCAATCAAATCGTCAAAAGAATAATTTTGATGATCATACGCTTCTAATAACACTTTCTTCTGATGATCTAGAAAATCAATAAAATTGTAATTTACATCAACGGTAGTTCTAATTGCCAAGGTGTTTAAATACAGTCCTATTTGATCTTGTATATCGGCATGTTCTCTTCCAGCAACTGGCGTACCCAGGATAATATCATTTTGATTAGTATAACGATATAATAGCGCATTTACCCCTGCCATAAGTGTCATAAACATCGTTACATCATGATCCTTTGAAAACCGCTTGAGTTTTGACAAAAAGGTTCTTGAGTACCTTTTATGTATGGTACTTCCATTGTAACTCCATACACTAGGTCTCTTTTTAAAGCTTGGTAAATCCAAAACCGGAATATCTCCCTGAAATTTGGAAACCCAATATTGTTCAGCCTTTTTATATTCTTCTGTACTTTTTTGTTCTTGTAACCAGACAGTATAGTCCTTGTATTGTATAGAAAGCTCTTTATATTCAATATCTTCACCTTTAACCAAATGGTTATAAGTTGTTACAATTTCAGAGATTAATAACTCCATAGACCACCCATCACTAATAATGTGGTGCATTACAAAAGAAAATACATACTCATTAGGCTTGGTTTCTAATAAAGTTGCTCTAAAAAGAGGAGTTTTGGATAAATCAAAAGTTAGAGCTTGCTCATTGATCAAGTATTGATCTAAGTCTTTCTGTAGTTTTTTTGAGAAATCAAGATACTTCACCTCAAAATTCACTTCGTTTTTATCAATAATAAATTGACATATTTCTCCAGAATCATTTGTTTTAAAGTAAGTTCTTAGGATTTCGTGTCGAGATATGAGTAATTCAAATGTCTTTTGAAACTTAGCCTTATCCAGATCACCTTTAAGTTCTATTACCTTGGTTAAATTGTAAGCTGCACTACCCGCTTCTAATTGACTTAACACCCATGTTCTATGCTGGGAAGCCGTTACGGGGTAAAACTCTTTTTTATCTATTTTCGAGATCGAAACAAAATGTGTTTCTGTCACTTTCTCACATAACTTTTGTATGGTTGTATTACTAAAAAAGTCCTGTAATGACATGGTCATTGCTGTTTTGCCCTGAACATGAGAAAGCATGGTTATGGCTTTTAATGAATCCCCTCCCAGCTCCATAAAATCATCCAGAATACCGATTGGACCAAACCCAAATATTTCTTCCCAAATCTGAACTAGTTTTTTCTCAAGATCAGTACTAGGTTCGAGGTACTCGTTAGACAAGAAAGGTTTACTATTTTGCTTTGATTTACTAATCTTTCCTTTTTCACTATTCTCATTATCATATGCATCCCATTTATCTATAAGTGAAGGTAAATGAACAGGAGAGATAATGACTTGTCCCTGGTCATTACTTTTAGCAAGAAGATTGTTAAATGTTTTTTCACCTTCGTCCAGTGTAATAAACGTATTCAGGATATCGTCTGTAAGGGATAATCCTTTGAATTCATCTTCCCATCCCTCCCAATTACTATAATTAAGAGTTATCCAGCGAGTAGAATTACCCTTACTATTTTCATTTGCTACCATGGTATCCATAAATTGATTTGCAGCGGCATAACCAATCATACCTAATCCTCCTAAAAATGAGGAGAGAGAAGAAATTACACTCACAAAATCCAATGGATCTTTCTCTACAATTCTGCTAATAACTGCTAACCCTTCGGATTTTACAGGAAAATGACATTCCAATTGTTTTCTATTGATGCTTTTTACAATGTTAAAAGACTCTGGAGTAATGATACCAGCAGAGTGAAAAATACCGTTAACAGTTCCAAACTTGGATTTAACTTTTAAAAATGTCTGAGTCATTTCTGCATAAGAAGTAGAATCTGCCTGTACTGCAGTAACGGTACCTCCGTAGCTTTCTAGCTCTATGATTTTAGCTATTTTTTTGCTTATAACCTCATCAGTACTATGTTCTTTTTGCCATTGTTGCCACTGGGATCTATCTGGAAGCTGCGAACGACCAATCAAAATGACATTGGCATCAAAGTTTTGCAAAAGATATTTGGCAATAGAGCGCCCAATATCCCCTAATCCTCCTACTATAATATATACCCCATTCTTTTTTACAAATGAATCGGTTTGTTTATTCACATGTATTGGATAATGCTCTACGGTTTGAACCCATCTTGATGCACCTCTATAACTTATAATTTTGTCTTTAGAAACACTTCTTTGCTCATCCAATATTAACTTATAAAACTTTTCTTTTTCAGTTTTATACACTTCTCTTTCTACCTCAATTAATCTACAACTCACATTAGGGATTTCTTGAGGAATAACCTTAATAGCAGAAAGAATTGTAGATTTCCATGGGTTTAATTTTTCATTACCATATATAGAAAATAATTCACTAGATACTACCAGATAATCTATTTTTGATTGTGAACTAGCAGATAAAGAAATTGCTTGAAACAAATTAACTGTTCTCTCTAAGTTTTTGATATCATTATGATCTTTTGCTGTAAGACCGGTAATATCAATTATTTTATCTAAGACAATTCCTTGTTTATCTATACTTTCAAACAGGTTTACTATATCTTCTTTATGATCATAATTTAGATGATACTTATTTTTATTAACTTTTTTAAAATGGTCAGAATATGTTGCTGTGATTATCGTATCTAAATCATTTTTTAAAAGTGTTTTTACTGATTTCTTTTCTTTCCATCCTAAGATTAAAATATTTTTAGTCTTCGCTTTCGCTTTTTTTGTATCATCTGCCAGAAGCGGTAATCTCTTCCAGGATGGAATATAAAACCACGATGAAATATCCTTGTTTTTTGATAAATCCTGAGTGTTAGAGTGACTACTAAGACCACTTTCTAATTGAAGGCTGAAAGACTTTTTTTCAAAAGGGTACGTCGGTAAAGATAGTTTGTTTTTGTATTGATCACTATGATATGCTTTCCAATTCACTTTACCACCGTACTGCCAAAAATTACCAATAGCTTTAAGCAAATAAGTATGATCCAATGTTTTTGTCTTTGCCTTTTTTGCTAGAGAAACTAGCTTTAACTGATGTTTTTTATCACTGGTTCTACGAGCCAATACACTAAGGCTATTTCCTGCACCAACCTCAAGAAATATTGTATTTGAGCTTTCATTTAGTATCGTATCAAGCCCTTTAGAAAAATTTATAGTTCTGGATAGATGCTCACTCCAGTATCCCGAAGAAGTGATATTTTCATTACACCTTACACCTGTTATGTTAGACATCATAGGGATCCCAGGCACCTTAAACTCATACTTTGAGATTAATTGTTCAAACTCTTCAATAATAGGATCCATCTGAGGAGAATGCAATGCATATGAATCATTAATTTCTATTGTAGTAATCGAATTTTGTTCCAGTTTTGCTTTTAATTCTTTTAAGCTTTCTTGGCTTCCGGCTACAACAACAGATTGACCATTATCAATGGCTATATACACTTCTTTTTCAAGATATGTTTGTATTGCTTCTTTGGATAAAGGAACGGCAATCATACCTCCATTGTCCAAAGTATTTATCAAACGCCCTCTTTCTACTAAAATATCTAAAGCTGTTTCTAAATCGAAAACACCAGAAACACATGCTGCTACATATTCTCCCAGGCTATACCCTATCACATAATCAGCAGTGATCCCCCATGACTTTAATAAAACCGAAAGCGCATATTCAAAAGAAAAAACCAAAAGTTGAGGCACTTGAAAATCCTGAGGAAACTGCGAACCATTTTCTGGATAGAGTATTGCTTTAAAATCCCTGCCTGTTTTAGCATTAAGAATTCTAAAACAATCATCCATAGCTTCTCTAAAAGTTCTTTCTTTTAGATATAAATCTTTTCCAAGGTTAGAATAAATAGTTCCCATTCCCGGAAACATCATTACTACTTTTGGTGCTTCTAGAATCTGTTCATATGTTCCTTCTCTTGATAATTCTTTTACCAGTTTATCAATATCTTCAAATACAATTGATCTTCTTATTGGAAAATGATCTCTACCTGTTTGAAGCGTATATGCAATATTACTGATATCTACTTCTACATTTTTTTTAATAAAGCTAGATAAGGTTTCAGAAAGTATATTTAATCCTTCTGAAGTTTTAGAAGATAAACAAACTAAAGATTGTCTTTTATCAAAACTCTGATTTTCTGGGTCGGGTGCTTTTTCTAGGATTAGGTGAGCATTAGTCCCTCCTATTCCAAAGGAACTTACACCTGCTCGTAATGGAAAATTGGATTGCTCCCATTTGGTTAGTGAATTATTTACAAAAAATGGGCATTTAGGATCTTGTAAAATAGAATTTGGAGAGGTATAATTTATACTAGGCGGGATTTGTGAATTTTTCAGCATTAAGCAAACCTTTATAAGACCTGCTATTCCTGCTGCAGTATTTAGATGCCCTACATTAGATTTCACACTGCCAATAGGGCATTTATACCCTTCATTGACATTCCCAAAAACTTCTTTGAGTGCACTAATTTCTATTTTGTCTCCTAAAGAAGTGGCACTACCATGTCCTTCTATATAACTTATACTTTCTGGAGCTACTTCTGCCATTGCTAGCGCGTCATTAATCACCTCAACCTGCCCTTTAACACTGGGAGCCGTATATCCTACTTTTCTATTTCCGTCATTATTAATTCCAGAACCCTTAATTACCGCATGAATATTATCTCTGTCATTTATTGCATCTTCTAATCTTTTTAACACTACTACTCCAACTCCATCCCCCCAAACAGTTCCCGTAGCGTTGGCATCAAATGAGCAAGTACGCCCGTCTTTCGACATAATCATTCCGGATTCATACAAATACCCTGATTTATATGGTAGAGATAAAGCTACTCCACCGGCTAGTGAGAGATCACATTTTCCTGTTAACAGGCTCTGACATGCCATATCTACAGAGACTAAAGAAGTAGAGCATGCTGTATATACTGTACTACTAGGTCCATGTAAATTTAACAAATAAGAGAGTCTGGTACTTGCAAAATCCTTATCGTTAAGTATCAATGATGAAAATTGTTCTGAATATTGCCCTCCTGCCTTATTAAAACTATGTAATTGCCAATTAATATTAGGTATAGCTCCTACAAAAACTCCAACTTTGTTCTTCTCTTTTTCAAAATTATAACCTGCATCTTCTAATGCATGATAAGCGCATTGAGATAAAATTCGAATTTGAGGATCCAGAACATTTGCTTCGTTAGGAGAAAAACCAAAAAATGAGGCATCAAAAAAATGAGCATCTTTAATAAGTCCTTTAGCTTTTACATAGGAAGGGTTTAACACATCATTTTCAGAAATACCATATTCCCGAAGTTCATCATCCGAAAATGTTGATACAGAATCAACTCCATTCTTTAGATTTTCCCAAAACTGGTCTACGTTAGAAGCTCCAGGGAATCTACATTGCATTCCTACAACAGCAATTTCAAATCCTGTATATCTATTATCATCCATTATTAAAAGTTTTAATCGAGTATTTTATAAAAAAATGAACCTACTCAGACAAGCATTTCTATTTTTCTATATGAGAAAGTGGTATTCGAAGTGTTATATAGCTATGTGTAGAGAGGAGTGTATCTAATTTTGTTAGAAAAATTCAAAAGATTATTCTATCGCTTATCTACTATTATATAGTGTTATGCTTTTTTCATCAATAGTTTCATTCTCGCTTTGGCAGAAGATAAATCAGTGACTTCTTGTTTAATATCTGCAGTAGTGTTATGCAAAAGTTCTACATAAATATATTCTGAAAGATCCTTTGCGGTGGTGTGTTTAAAAAAAGTAACCTCATCCAAGTCTTCATCTATAAATGACTCAAGACTTCCTTTTAACTGCATAATTTGAAGTGAGGTAACTCCCAAATCAAAGAAGTTACTAGTATTTGTCAAATTATCAATCGTAAATAAATCTTCTACAGTGGCTAAAATCTGTTTTTCAATTTCTTCTCTCGACAATTTCTTTATTTGTGATTTAAGCTTCTTAGATTCAGTTTCAAATTGAATTAAAAAATCATCATACGCTCCATCAAAGTAATTATCCCTTAATACATACCTTTGCACCTTTCCGCTTGTGGTTTTCGGAATCTTATTAACTTTTATAATCTTTTTAATTCCTAAACCAACCCTCTGTCTAATATGCCTTTTTATTATATTGGTTACATTAACAAAATCCTGCATTGAACCATCATGAAGAATAAAAACAAAAATCTCATCCTGATGTTTTTCTTCATTAAAAACATTACACGATGCTGCTTGTTGAAACTTTATATTTGGGAGTTCTTCAATTACCTTATCTAGATCATTAGGAAAATAATTCTGACCGTTAATTAAAATCATTTCTTTGGCTCTTCCTGTTATTACTAGGTGTCCATTATGCAAAACCCCTAGATCTCCTGTATTAAACCATCTATCTTCTGACAAAGCTAGCTGAGTCGCATCAGGGTCATTGTAATATCCAGAAGTAACTGCTTGGCTCCTTAGATGAACAAAACCAAGAGTATCATCGGGCAAAGGAGTTTGGCTTTCATCAGTAATTTTAATCTCTGTCCCATAGTAAGGTCCTAAGTCTGCAAATGACGCCGTATTTCCAGAGTTACTATCCAAAAATTCAACTTCGTTTCCAACATGTAACTTATTGCGATCGATAAAATGTTCTCTTAGTAAATCTCCTTCATATCCATAACACAGGGAAACTCCTAATACCGCTTCTGCCAATCCGTATCCCGGTTTTATTACATCTTTTGAAAAACCATAAGGAGATAATGCTTTTGTAAAACTTCTGCTAACATCAATAGACACAGGTTCTGCACTATTAATCATCATTCTCAATTGATTAAAAGACAATTCTTCTAATTGTATTTTTTCTAGGTTATCTAAGGCATATTTATATCCAAAATTAGGCGAGCCAGAAACAGTAATTTGATGATTTGCCAGGCTTTTTACCCATAATTCTGGATAGGTCAAAAATACTATTGGAGGAATTAGATATTGCTGAGCATTTATAGCTAATGGTAGTAAATGAAAAAAGACAAGCCCCATATCATGAGTTAACGGCATCCAACCAAGAAACTTATCTGAACTTTGAATATTAAGGTGTTTGATAGAGTTTTGAAGATTATACAATATATTATCTTGCTTATTCATTACTCCTTTAGGTGATCCTGTAGATCCAGAAGAGAACTGAATAAATACCAAATCAGACGAACTCGCTGGTAAAGGAGATGCTTGTTTAGAATACGTTGGTTTTTCGAACTGTATTAACTTATCTATTATTTCTTTTTGAATATCTTTATTTGCTTCTAAGTCGAAACCAGCAATGATATCTTTTAAAGAAGGTAAATCCGTTATTAGATAAGGGTTTTTGAGCTTTCTCCAAACACTACTAATTTTATTGACTACCTCAATAGATACTCCAAACGTAACAGGAACCGGAATAATTTTTCCAAAAACACAAGCCCAAAACGTAATCAAAAACTTTTTACTCGACTGAAATTGAAATACCAGCTCATCACCAGGTTTTAACCCTTTTTCTTGTAAATCATGCAACATATATGTTGCCTCCAAATAGAGTTTTTTATATGACAAATACTCGGTCTTGTCATTTCCTTCGATGAAAGTTATCCCTCCTGGTTTCTTAGCTTTAAGGTTTTTTTGAAAAATCTCCTGAATTGTTGATTCTATCATTTTATAAAACGTTTGTTTCTTAAGGTTTTGGATTATGCTAATTCTAACTCCGAATTATGCATAATTTTTTCAATAATAATTGTCGATAACTGATTTACGGATGGTCCTGATAGAAATTCTATTGGAGATATCTCGATAGCAAGTTTATCATTGATTCTTCTAATCAGCTCTACAGATAATATTGAATCTATCCCTAAAAAGTTTATTCCTTTATCAGGTCTGATTTGTTCTTTTGACATTTTCAATATTTTTGCCAGTTCATCAGTTAATATTTCGACTATAAACTCTTGTTGATCATTAGATTCTAAAGACAGTAATTTATCCAAGTATGACGCTTGCGTCTCACTAAGTTTATCCTCAGTATTTGCATTTTCCTTTATTAGTTCCTCAAACAAAGAAAGCCCACTACCTCCAACATTTTTGGAAAGCGCTTTCCAGTTTAGATCAAAAAAGCCAATTTGTGTAGGTTTCTCCTGAAGAATCCTTGCCAGTCCCATAAAGACTTGTTCATTTGTAAAACTATGGATTCCTGTTCCTTGAAGGATTTTTTCTAGATTTTCACTTCTGGCCACTACCCCTGACTCTGCTAAGACACCAAGATTAAT
This sequence comes from Aquimarina sediminis, assembly GCF_002895435.1. Taxonomy (GTDB): domain Bacteria; phylum Bacteroidota; class Bacteroidia; order Flavobacteriales; family Flavobacteriaceae; genus Aquimarina; species Aquimarina sediminis. Next base: position 178,556 of record NZ_POYJ01000012.1, on the reverse strand, counting down.
TGTGGTGGCAACAAGACCTTGACTTCTACGCATATAAGCAAATGAATCTAATAACGAATTTGCTGCGACATAATTGGCTTGTCCCATATTTCCGATAAGTGAAGATATTGAAGAGAATAACACAAAATGATCAAGTTCTAACTCTTTACTTAAGTGATGTAGGTTCATTGCTCCATCTACTTTTGGTCTTAATACCTTTCTAAATCGCTCATCATTCATATCCAATAAAAATCCATCATCCAGAACCATTGCACAATGAAAAATACCTACAAGAGGAGGAAGTTCTTTTTCTATTTGAGAAAACACCTTAGTCATTTGATCAGGCTCTGCGACATCCACAGCATACACCTGAACATTAACACCTTTCTTTCTCATCTGATCTACTTCTCTTTTTGTCTGTGTATTTTTAAGACCACTTCTACTAAGTAATGCAATGTTTTGTGCACCATTATCAACCATCCATTTTCCAATTTCGAGACCTAATCCTTTAGTTCCACCAGTGACTAGATAACTTTTATCAGCTTTGAATAATTTATCTTTCTCACTTTCAACTTCTATTAATTGATCTTTGAAATCTATAATCACTTTTCCAATATGCTTGCTTTCGTCTACCAATTTAAAGGCTTCAGAGATCTGATCTGGTGTAAAAACTTTTACGGGTAACGACTGTAAATCTCCAGAGGCTAGATATGCAGATAACTCATCCAATAAACTTGAGATTTTCTCTTGTCTTTCTCTAAGCATTCTATCCATGTCAATAGATATATATGAGAGGTTTTTATTAAAAAACTTCATCGGTAGAGAAGCATTATCGATAATATCTTTCTTACCGATTTCTAAATAAGTACCATATGGTGCCAAAACAGAAAAGCTTTGATATAGCATTTCTCCAGGCAAAGCACTAAGTACTACATCGACTCCTTTGCCTTCCGTTTCTTCCATTATTTTTTTGGAGAAATCAAGGTTTCTGGAGCTATATATGTGCGTGATACCAATAGATTTAAGGTAGTCTCGTTTTTCTTCAGTTCCTGCGGTAGCATAGATTTCTGCGCCTACCATTTTCGCATAGTTAATTGCTGCTAATCCAACTCCTCCTGTAGCGTTATGAATAAGCACTTTTTCTCCTTTTTTAAGACCTGCTTTATCTCCTAAACTATATAATACAGTAATGTAACTTGTTAATACGTTAGCTTCTGCAATATCCAAATTTTCAGGGCATTTTGTTGCCAAGTATTCAGAAGTAGTTGTATAAGATTGAAAAGTTCCTGCTGCAAACCCGATGACTTTATCTCCTACATTAAATTTTGTTACTCCTGGTCCTACTTTTGCAACAACTCCCGTGCAATCCAAACCTATTTTTTCTTCGCAATACGTCCCTTCAAGTGCTTCATTAGAAATTTTACTAGATACTTTTAAGTAATCTTTAAAGTTTATAGATGTGTTATCTATTGATATTTCAATTTCTCCTTCTTTAGGTTCTATCCTCTCTAAGTTTCCAAAATAAAGTTCATCTAGGCTAATAAACTGTGGAGCCTCTAATTTGAGCGGTCTATCTGTAAACCTGACAGTTTCTAATACTACTTCTTTTTCTTTTTGAATCCATTTTTGCATGATCTTTTTATACACTACATCTTCTCTTATTGCTATTTCTTCAAAAGATCTGTTAGTAGTATTTATTTTTTGCATCATAAGCTTCCAGGTTTCTGATGAAATAAGATCTTTGACATTCTCTTCTAAGTCTATTAACCTAACTTTAAAGTTGGGTAATTCATTACCTATAAGCCTTCCCAAACCATGAATAGCTGATGATTCTAGCGAATTTGTTTTATCTTCTTTTAAAACTACTTGACTCCCTTGGGTTATCAGATTTAGAATAACTTTATTTTGAGGTATGTTTGAAAAGAGTCTTACCAGATTGACTATTGGCTTCATTTGTTTTAAGCAATCTTCACTTACTTTGATTGACTCTTCGGCTGGTTTAATACTTAAGAGAGAGATTAAAACAATTTCTGTATTTTCATTATTTTCCCATAATTGAGAAGCACTTACTAAGTCTTCAAGATTAACTTCATAATGATCATGTCCCAATTCTCTATAATCAGTTCCTGATTCGATGATGACCACACGACCGTCAATCTGCGCCATCAATTGCTCGCTAAGTGAATAATCATGAGTAAAAATATAGGTTACTTGATCTGGTTTAATACTACTCACTTCATATTTATTCTGCTCTTCCAGCCAATTAGTTTGATACATACAATCCTCTAAGAAGTCTTCTGATTGCGGTGAACTACTTACAAGTTCCTGACACTTAAAATCTTCTATTTCTATAGCGATATTACCATCTTTGTCACAGATTATAAGATCTGCAATTGCCGAGTTAGAAGTCGAGCCTTTTAATCGTGAATAGCATAAAAATTCGTCTCCCGGAGTAGAATAACAATGAATCTTTCCTATAGAAACAGGGACAAATTCTGAACTATCAAAAACAATCATTGATTGGAAACACGCATCTAATAAAGTTGGATGGATGAAGTAATCCTGATCTGATTCATTAATAGCTGGATGCCCTTTGATATGAGCTACCAATTCTTTTTCTCCTAAGTTTATGGCTTTTATGGTTCTAAAATAAGGACCATACTCTAGTTTTGCTTTGCTTAATTTTTCATAGATTTCATCTTCTTCGAGTGTAGCATCGAGTCTATTCAGTATTTCTTTGATATCTATTGATCGAGACACCTTTGTATATTTACCTACTACAAATTTGCCAGTTGCTCTTTGTAACCAAGAAGTATTATCGCCTTCATCTTTACTTAGAACATTAAAATGGTTATTTTCAGAATTAAAGGAAGTGTATAAGTTTTGAACTTTGGCACTATCGATGGCTAACATCTGATGAAACTTTATGTTATCAAGCCTAAAAGGCACTGCTTGGCTAATCTCATATTGATAGAAAGCTATCCCTGCTGCGACATAACCAGCGCCAGGAAAAACGACTTTACCATGAACAACATGATCATTTAAGAAAGGAAAGAAAAACTTATTTAATTCTACCTCATAGGTTAACTGTGGTGAATGTACCTGAGAATTAAGGAACACACTCCCTTTACGTCCTAATCGTTCTTCTTGGGATTTCTTAGACTCTTTCCAATAATATTCTTTTTGCCAAGGATAAGATGGAAGTGAAAAATGAGGTAACTTATCGACCCATCTATCCCATTTTAGGGGGTATCCAAGTGTAAATAGTGTAGATAAGTTTTCAAAAAAGTTTAATTGTTCTGATTCTTTTCGGTTTAAAGTTTGTAAAAAATGGAAGTTTTTAGCATTTTTTACACATTCTACCATAGAATTCTTTAAAACTGGATGCGGTCCAACTTCTATAAATACGGTGTAGTTATCTTGAGCTAATGAATCTATTGTTTTTGCAAAATGGACTGGCTCACGCACATTTTTCCACCAGTACTCATTATTTATTTCTTTTCCCGAAATTTTATTTGCAGTTACTGTAGAATATAAATCAATTGTTGTCTCTGCCCCATCTAGTTCTTTAAGAGACTCTAACAATTCACCTTCTATAAGTTTCATCACAGGACTGTGGTATGGTACAGTAACATCTAATAAACGATGAAACACTTGCATAGATTCATATTTCTTAGCTAGTTTTTCAAGGCTTTCTTGTTCTCCTGATAAAGTTACTGAATTAGGGCTGTTGATTGCAGCCATAGATACATCCTTATACTCTTTGATGGTTTCGGCAACCTCTGACTCAGGGAGTCCCACTGCTAACATAGTTCCTTTTCCTGAAGTCAAATGTTGTAGCCTACTTCTATGGTAGCTTACTAGCAATGCTTCTTGTAATGAAAGGGCTCCAGAGATATATGTTGATGTTACTTCTCCTACACTATGTCCTACAACAGCATTTGGTGTTACACCGTAATGTTCTAATAATCTGGTTAACGCGACCTGAATAATAAAATTAGCTGGTTGTGCTATATAGGTTTCTTTAATTTTTGAAGTCTCTTCTGGTTTTTTAAGTTCTTCAAGTATTGACCATCCTGAGATGGCTTTAAAATGCTCTTCGCATTCTAGGACTGCTTCATAAAATACAGGTTCTTTTTCTATTAATTCTTTTCCCATTTTCCACCACTGTGGTCCCATTCCTGTATATACAAATACTATCTCTGGTTTTTTTTCTAAAGCACTTCCTTGTGATACCCCTTTTAATACAATTTCCTCTTCGTATGCCTCTATTTTACTTATCAATTCATCTTTAGAAGATGCAACAATTGCAAGTCGTTCAGAATGATGTGATCTACGATAAATAACATTACTTAAGATCTGAACAAAATTCTCTTCATTATCATTAATATACTCTTTATATTTTGATGCTAATTCATCTACGGCTTTTTTACTTTTTCCGCAAATTGGAAAAATAAAAGCATCTTCTTTAGTTAAATTATATAGGGTTTCGTTTTTTTCTGGACTAAATTGTTTTAATACTGCATGGGCATTTGTACCACCATAACCAAAAGAATTAACAGAAGCAAAGGACTCTTTGTCTTCAGGGAGTTTCTCTAATGAAGTCGGTACTTTCAAAATACTTTTTTCGTAGTTTAACGCAGGATTAGGAGTGTTAAAATGCAAATTTGCGGGAACGGCATTTTTATGAAGACAAAGTGCTGTTTTTATGAGCCCTGCAACTCCCGCTCCAGCTTCTAGATGACCGATATTGGTCTTTACTGACCCCACTAAACATTTGTTTTCTATATCTCCATTTTCAGATAATGCTTCATTTATGGCATTAAACTCTATTGGGTCTCCAACTGGTGTTCCTGTACCGTGAGCTTCAACATAATGTATGTCTTTTCTATCAATATTATGCTCTTTGTATATTTTTCGGATTAGTTCTTTTTGAGACTCTCCATTAGGAACCGTAATTCCATTTGTCTGACCATCCTGATTAGCCCCTGTACCATTAATTACCGCATATACTCTGTCATTATCTTTTAAGGCTTCTTCAAGAGGTTTTAATAAAACCATACCTGCTCCTTCTCCCCTTACATAACCTCCTGCATCACTATCAAACGCCTTGCATCGACTATGTTTTGATAGAAACTTCCCTTTACTCATCAAAATTGAATTCTCTGGTTTCATCATTACATTTACCCCTCCAACCAATGCCATTGATGATTCTTCATTCCAAATACTCTGACATGCATAATGTGTTGCCACTAATGATGAGGAACATGCAGTATCAATAGAAAGTGAAGGTCCTTTTAAATCATATGTATATGACAATCTATTAGATAACATTGTCATTGTAACTCCCGTTGCTGTATGAGAATTGATGAGTTCTCTATTGCCTTTGGACACCTGAAGAATATAATTATCAAAGGTAAATCCTCCAATAAACACTCCGGTTTTAGACCCTTTTAATTCTTCTAAAGGTATTCCTGCATCTTCCATAGCTTCATAAGCTACTTCTAATAACATTCGTTCCTGAGGATCAATTGATTCTGCTTCTCTTGGAGAGATCCCAAAAAAAAGTGGATCAAACTCTTCTACTCTTTCTTTCAGAAATCCTCCTTGTTTTGCTCTTATTTTACCAGGTTTTGCATCATCATCATCATAAAAACGCCTGTTATCCCATCTCTCTGAAGGTACATTCACAATAGTATCTGTTTCTTTTACCAGCATTTCCCAAAATTTTTCGGGAGATGAGCTTAATCCAGGAAATCGACATCCAATACCAACAATGGCAATAGGTTTTTTATTATTCATAATGTAAGTTTTATCGTATTAAAAAAAAGAAATAGAGATACCAGAACTATCTATTAGCCAAAGTAATGGCTTGTTCCTGTAATTGTATAATATGTAAAATGTAATCTAAGTTTGAATCTGCTATTCTGAAGCAATTGAATCTATTGGGTTCTCTTTTGAAGCTGATAATATTTTACCACTTACTGAAATAAGAACAACAAATAATGCCATTAAAGCTGCAATTATTAAATAAATAAATTTAACATCTTGATGATATGCAAATACATTCATCGCTTTTCCGGCTACTAAATACACAGTCAAAAGCCCTATGATTACAGATATTGCAAAAAGCACCAAATATTCTTTTAATAATAGTAGAAAAAGACTTTTGATATTTGCTCCTAGCACTTTTCGTATTGCGATCATCTTTTTCTGAGTTTTCAATGAAAAAGATACTAGGTTGTATAATCCTAAAATCGCTAATAAGATTGCCAAAATAGAGAAGAAAATAAAAATTTTGGTTACTCCTCGAAGAGCATTGAGAAAACTTCTGTCAAATTCGGATTCTAAAAATCTAAACTCCAAAGGTGTTTCAGGAAAGTTTGTATTAAAGAGATTATTTACCATTACCTTGGTTTCTTCTCTATTATTTGATGCTACCTTTACGGTTACATAGGCGCTTCTATGCTCTCCTTTATCCATGACCAATATCATTGGAGGAATTTTTTTAAACAATGTATAATCATTAAAATCTTTAACGACTCCTATTACTTTTAATTTACCATCGTCAATAGTTTTTCCTACTGCACTTTTCCAACCGAACAATCTTAGGGTTGTTTCATTAATAATACATGAATTTTGTATATCAGTGGCATATTCTTTAGAAAAGTTTCTTCCTTCTATCAATGACATTTTATAAGTATTCAAAAAATCATAATCGATAGCATGAGCTCTTAATAAGACTTTATCATTAGTATCACCACCTTCCCAGTTAACATTTTTTTGCCCGGTACTTCCATTAAAAGGTGCGGAATCTGAAATAGTACAATCCAACACATTTGGATCTTGAAGTAATCTATCTTTTAGTACTTTAAGATATTCCATCTCTTGATTATCAGAAGTTTCAATCCGAGATACTAATAAATCTTCTTTTACAAACCCAATATCCTTCTTCTCTATATAACTTATTTGTTCTATAATAAGAATTGAGATAAATATCAAAGGCATAACAACGGCTAATTGAAATGCTACAAGAAATTTTCTTAAAACTGCACGCCTTTTAATAGATGCATTTCCTTGAAGAAAGGATGAGATCTTTAAAGAAGATAGAAAAAAAACAGGATACAGACCTGCTAAAGCACCCAATAAGAGTACTGCAAATGCAGTATTTACAAAAAACAACCAATCTCTGCTCAATACAATCGATAAATCTTTATCAACTACCAAGTTAAAGAAGGGAAGTATTACTAGTACTAACAATATTGAAATAATAAATGCAATAAACACAGTAACTAATGATTCTATAATAAATTGATATCTCAGATGATCCTGAGGGATACCAAGTACTTTTTTTATACCTATCTCCAACTCTCTATCCATAACCTGAGCTGTAGTAGAATTTATATAGTTTAAGGCTGTAATCAAAGCTGTAAAAATTACTACCGCCAGAAAAAGATACAAAATCGTAACATCACTTCTTTTTCCTCCTCCACCTCTTACTTTTGAGGTTTTTATATATATATCCTTAAGAGGTCTTAAACTCAATAATTGCTGAACTCCATCATTCAAAGTAATACGAGATGTTAAAAAATTCTTTACTTTTTTTGATACAGCATCAGTATTAGCTTGATTATCTAACAAAACATAAATAGTAGAGTTAAATATATTTAATCCTGCATCTGGTTTATAGCCTGTAATTGCCTTATGAGAATTATACGAGATTATATAATCCATCTCTAAGTGAGAATTAACAGGGTGATCTTCAAAAACACCAGTAACAATACAATCATATTTCTTATCAATTCGAACAGTTTTTCCGATTATGTTTCCATTAGAAGAAATTTTATTTACCAATGATTGAGAAAGTAATATACTCATTGGACTTTCTAATGATTTGTACTTATCTCCTTGAATCAAATTGACAGTAAATAGCTTCAAAAATGTATCATCAGCATACAGTCCTTTCTTTTCATGATACATTTCATCATTAAAGGTTATATAATTAGATGTTGGTGTGATGTTTACTGCATCCGTTATCTCAGGAATATTACTTATTAATTCTTTTGATAATGAATATGGAGCAGAATCCCATGTTTCCTTTTGAATTTTACTTATCGAGGTTCTTTCTACTCTAAATAACCTATCATAATTTGTATTAAATGCATCATAACTTTTTTCATAATTAATATAAAAAAGCATTAATATGACAGAGGATAATCCAATAGCAAGACCAAAGATATTAATAGCCGAATACCATTTATTTTTAAGAAGCCGACGTATTGCAAATACAAAATTACGTTTTAACATATCATTGTTAGGTTTAAATCAAATTTACTAAATATATTTATTTGGAATGCAATATTATACAAGAGATGCATGATCCATTTGCAACATTTTTCCCATTTCCATTTTATACGTCTTGTCTGCCAGACCAAAATATTTTTCGTCATGCGTTATGATTATTAATATTTTGCCTTCTTCTCTCATTTTTATTAATAATTCGTTGTAGAAAAAATCTTTAAACTCTGGATCCAAATCTGCAGCACACTCATCAAAGAAATAGATAGGTCGATCTTCTAAGTAGGATTTTAAAATAGCTAAACGTTTACGCTGCCCTTTTGATAGTTCTAAGGTACTAAATGCTCCTTCTTCTATTTTAACTTTGTTTGACAACCCAAGAGTATTTAACCATTCGTACACCTGATCTAACCTGTTATTCTTTATACCATAAATTTTCTTAAACAAGTAAAAATCACTGTAAATAACAGAGAAATATTCTCCCAATATGTTCGAGTTTATCTCTTTTCCGTTAATTAATATCTGTCCAATATCAGATTTATAAAGACCAATTAAAATTTTTAAAAAGGTAGTTTTACCACTACCATTTCCTCCAATTATAAAAATAATATCACCTCTATTAGCTTGAAAATTTATTGGACCAATACCATATGTGGTTTCTTCTTCACTATTTCCTTTATAATCGAAACCTATATTTTTAACGACTAGTTCTTCAACTACTTCAATCTTAGAATCTTTAATATCATTGTCATATCTAATACTACCGTCGGATATATTGTTAAGAAATTCCTTTATCCTTTTCCATGATACCTGTACCTGAGATATTTGTGGCACCGCATTTATAATAGAGTTAAAAGGAGACCATAAAAACAAGGTAGCAATTACATAAGATGTTATCAGTTCTTTTTCGAAGTTAAAAACCAGAGGAAACAGCAAACATGTTGTACCTATGGCAATAATAAAAGAAAGGTCTGAAAAGAGTATTTTATTAATGTTAATATGTGTTGCTTTGAGATCCGCATTGTAGTAATCAGAACTTCCTTTTTGCAAGTCCATTCTATATTCTTTGCGTATAACCCAATGTAAAACCAGTTCCTTAAAACCATTAGCCAATCCCATCACTAAATTCATATAATTCTCTCGTTCTCCTCTGGCATTATGTAAAGCTTTTTTATATCTACTGGATACCAAAAAGTGAAAACCAAGTATGAGTATTGTAATCCCTAAAAGTAACAAGGAACTTTTTAGGTTTAAAGTAAATAAGTATACCATCACAACAATTACCATAACTAACGCTGTGTAAATTCTAATTATATCTCTGGAAAAATTGATTATGATTCCTATATCATCATTTAGAATTGTATATATCTTACTACTTTTAATTTTTTCAAATTTCATGTAAGAGAACTTAAACACATCTTCTAATATCCTCATATTCAAATCATCGGCTACTAAAACTCCCAAATAGGCAGCTTTTCTTTTGCTTAACCTTGTACTCATTATATAGGTATAGGTGCTTATTGCAAACAAAAACAAAAGGTATTTTGCTTCTGTATCACTATTAATAAAATTAGTAATGATCATAACAATTGTAGAATTTGCAACTCCAGGAAACAAGCTCAAAAGAAGCAATGATGGAATAACATTGTAATATTTGTTATTGTGGGGAAAGAAAATTGTGGCTTTGGTCAAAGCATAAAAACCAGCTATTATTATTGCTAGGAGTATTATGGTTTGTTGTATAATTATGTATTCCTGTGATTTTATAGACCAAAAATCCTGATCATAAAACGTAATAGGAAGAATATATAGACAAGCAAAAATTGGCAATAACACCAAAAATCCCATGAGGTATGTGAAAAAACTACGTACAGAGAACTGTATTTTTCTTTCGTTTCTAAAAAATTGAATGGACACAAGTACCAGATAAGATATCCCTATCAAACTAAAGACTCCACCAATTAAATATGCGTAATTAACTATATTTTCCAATTTGTTGTATAATGAAGATTTAAATAACTCTAGTGATTATTATATAGAATTTTCCAATTGAGTATAAAAAGTAGTATCATCCAAAGGTATGATTGGGGTAACATCTCGCTCAGAAAGGTATTCTGGTCGTTCTTTTTCTACTCTGTCAAGAACATTATTTACACTATTATAAGTAACGATATAGGTTTTTCTATCGAAAGGAGAAATATTACAATTTGACGCATGAAAAATATTACCATGAAAGAATAGTGCTGATCCGGCTTTGCCAGGCACACTTATTACATTATCTTCTTCGAACCCCTTTTTTAGGATTGACCTATCAATAGTATATTTTAAATTTGCTCCAGTCCATGTTGCTTTTTCTACGTTTGATGTAAATTTTTGTTTATCATCGAAAGAAGCTATGCCTGACTTATGTGACCCAGGAATAACCATTAACGGACCATTAAACTCTGTAACATCATCGAGGTATATCATCACTGAAATAACCCTTGGGGAAGTCATGCCATCTTCAATTTTCCAATATGGATAATCCTGATGCCACTCCCACCATTCTCCTCTCAAGGCTTTTTTAAAATTTATTTTAGTCTGATGAATGTATACCTTACTTTCCAGAATTTGCATAACTGGATCAATAAGTTTTTTCTTACTTGATAGCCTTTTATAGATATCATTAACTTGATGAGCACCATAGTATGATCTTATCTCACCATTGGATTCTTTTACTTTTCTAGGGCTATCATCTTCTAATATCGAAGGAAGTTCTTTGTTCATTAAATGGATTTCTTCTTTGGTAAAAATATCTTCTATCAATAAAAATCCCTGATCGTGATATTGATCAATTTGCTGTTGTTGTTGCTGTTGTGTTATCATAATAGTTTTTTTAGTTTTTATTGAACTTTACAGGTGATTAAAAAAAGTGAAGTTGGTGAATCATTCAGTATATTCTTGTAATCAAACTTTCATTTGATACGGTTGGCTCATTGTGGTTAAAATAGTTCTATCCCCTTCAAATGGACGTCTTCCATGAGAAAAAAACATATTGTCAAGTAACAAGAAGTCATCCTTTTCCCATTTAAATACTATAGAATTCTTGTCATAGAACGTTTTAAACTCATCGATTACGTTTTGCTCTATTTCTTGACCATCTCCATAATAGGTTACAAATGGTAAATCTTCTTCTTCAAAATATTCTAGGATTGACGGGTTATAAAGACTTTTATGTCCAAAATACATGTGATTAAACCATACTTTTTCTCCTGTCACAGGATGTGTTTGAAAAGCAGGCAAACTCCATTTAATCCTCAAATGATCCTCATCAATCCAGGTATAATCATGTCCATTGGCGTCGAGAATTTCATTTACTTTACTTCTATCATTAGTTTGGTAAATTGTCCTCCAGTCTAACCCTATTCCTGGAATTGTATTTCGAACATATTGGATACCTTTTTCCTTAAACTTGGCAACAGTTTCTTCTGTTAAACTTGCTAGTAACCTTCTTTCATCAGCAATAGGTGTTTCACCTCCTTCTAATGGAGGAACCAGACAATAAAAAGCTATCACTCTATTAAAAACATTAGAATATGAATTCTCAGTATGCATATAAATTGTCTGATCACTGGGATGACTTGTAGATGTATATACATTATTATACACCTGTTCTCTTGGAGAAGTTCTGTTACTATATTCTATTGCTTCACCAGAAATAACCGAAAATAATTCGTTAAATTTTTGTGGTCCTTCAATTTTGAAGCCTCTTAATAAAATGGCTCCATGTTCAAGAAGTATATTATTGAGTTGATCTTTATATTTTTCTGCCCATTGTAACACATCGATTTCCTTTTCAGGGGTTATTGTAAAAGGAAATGCTTTTGAGGGAAGTTTAGTTACAATACTCTTGCCAAATTGAAATATGTCATTAGGTTTTGATTTGATAGAAGTTTCCATGAGTTAAGTATTTTTGTAATATTAAAATCTTTATAAAAGAGACTAAATAGTAAAAAGCGGGTCTAAGCTATTGATATTGATTTTATTTTTATAGAGATCAAGATCTCTATTACTTGGTGTACTCTTGAATTTCTTGAATATACGCTTTGGTTTAGGTAAATAAATTCTGGAGTATTTACTTTATTGATCAAGTAAAACGCCTTCATTTTCTTCTTTAGCTAACTGAAAATAATGAGTAGCCATTGCAATATCAAAAACAGCCATTCCCATTGGATTAAACATTACTGGTTGATCTTCGGTCAGAGTGGATAAGTAATCTTTGGTTAGAACATCCTGAATTAGGGTAACATCTTTCTTTTGTAATCCGTTAGTTTTATGAAACATCTCTATATCTGTGTTTTCTCTACACACTTCCTCCCAGTCGTCTACTATAATTGATTTTGAAAACCACGGAAATATATCTGTTTTATAATCACGTAATGAAACATTTAAATGTAAGGATCCTGCTTTTGGTTTCTTATCAATGTATCGATCTTTTGAAACTGTGCAGGTTATAAATATATCCGCATCTGCATAGGCCTGATCCCAATCTTTTACGATGGTTATTTTCTCTTTAATTTGATTATTTATTAGTTCGGTATTAACTTCATTCAAATCATATAGCATAACATTTTCGATAGCATCACCTAGTAATTCGGTACACATATCCAAATGGCATTGCCCGATTGGACCAAAACCAACAATACCAAGCTTAATTTTTTTGAGTTTTCGTTCCTCCATAAATTTTTTGATCATTAGCCCACTAACCGAAGCTGTTCGAATTGCAGAAATTGAACCGCTATTCACAATACCAATGGGCATACCTGTTTCTGCTTCATTCAATATGATAACGCTATGTGCTCGGGGTATTCCTTTTTGAATATTGTTAGGAAAACTTGCTATCCATTTGATACCAGACATATTTATGTCTCCCCCAACAAATGCAGGCATGGCAATAATTCTATTTTTAGAATTTCCATAACGCAAGTATGGTTTTATGGGTTGAGCCATATCATTAGATTCGATACATCGGGTAGCTTGATCAATTACCTGAATATTGCGATTCCAATCTATATTCAGCTTTTTTATATCCTTATCGTTTAAATAGATCATTTTTTATTATTATGTTTTATTAATTGTGCTTTATACTGGTACCGTCGTAGGCATAACTCCGGCGCTATAATTTTTTATCATCTTACACCAGTCATCATTGTATATCGTAGTTATATACCTTTCACCTCTATCTGCAAAAACACACATTACATTCGTGGGTTTCTCTAACTTGCTGTTGTTAAAATATTTTTTTACTGCTGCGTGAACAGATCCAGATGATCCTCCTGCATATAAGTTGTGTTTTTCGAGCAATTCTCTACAAGAGTTTATAGTCTCTTGTTCGGTTACTACTACTGTGTTATCTATAGATGCGCTTTCCAGAATTGAAGGTCTTAAGCTCGAACCTATACCAGGAATAAATCGTTTGCGGGGTTTGCCGCCAAATATTACAGATCCTTCTACATCAACTGCTATAATTTTGGCATTAGGATGTTTCTCTTTTACTTTTTGTGATACTCCGGTAATGGTTCCACCAGAGCTCACCCCCATAAATAAATAATCTAATTTTTGTCTAGGTATTTCTAAACAAATTTCTTTCCCTAATGAGTTATAGTAAGCCTGGGCATTTAATGGGTTTCCATACTGATTTATCCAGTAAATATTTTCGGTACTATTTACAATTTCATTTACTTTTTTTAACCTATTCATCAGATATCCTCCATATTGATCAGGTTCTGTTATGCAAATTACTTTGGCTCCCTGTTGTCGTATTAACATCTCGTTTACTGGCAAAGTGGTTTTATCAATAACACAAATGAATTTTAACCCTTTTAGTTTTGCATACGCAGATAATGCTACTCCAAAATTACCCGAAGATGACTCTATAATAGTAGTATCACTATCGATTATTTTCTCATTTAACAGGCGGTTAAGGATATAACAAGCAGCTCTATCTTTAACACTACCAGTGGGGTTATAGAATTCTAACTTTGAAAAGACATTCAAATTAGGTTCATTTCCCATTTTAAGAGATATCAATGGAGTATTTCCTACTTTATTTAGGATATTATTTATCATAAGTAATGTTTGTATACTAATTTAATAGATAGGCTTAAGTGCTTACTGAAGGTAATGTGAGGGTATAGTTGCAGTAATATTCTGAGGGATAGAATCAATCCGTACTAATATTTTATGTCGGTTTTTATATTTTAGAATTTCGCATTCTAAACCAATTAGCGGTCCACAAAATATTTTTTTAACCTCCCCTGCTTCATAATTTTGAGTATTCATCTCCAGATCAGTAATATCTTCTACATCAACTACAAGTCTTATATTATTTATTTCTTCATCCTTCAATTTTGCATATTCTCCTCCACAACGAACATAAGAGCAAACTCCATTTATCGTTAAAGCTTTATTAAAATCTTTAATAGAGTTAATTTTAACAAAAACGTAAGAAGGGAATAAAGGTTTTAAGATAATTTTCTGTCTGTCTGTCCATTGGCTAATAGTCCTTATCATTGGCAAAAAAGACTCGAGTTGGTTTTCTTCTAAAAGACTATGGACTTTTTTTTCATGACGAGATCTTACATAAAGTACATGCCAACCGGTTTTAAGAGTTTTTAGCATAGGTAATTATTGAAGTAAAAAATAAATCTAAAAATTAGTCTCTTGATAAGCTTTGAACATAGCTTCGCTACCTCTTGTCACAAAAGTTCTACGATTAAAAGAAAAACAAAATGCATAATCAAACAATATTAACAGATTGTTTGTTGGGGGGGGTAAGATATTATTAAACCAAATCTAACTATATTTTTACTTAAGTCAAATACGGAAAAACCACAATTTTATTACTTATTTAAAAAAACCAAACATAACACCTTAAAAACAAGATGTTTACACAAAAGGTTTTTTATTTTATTTATGAATTCTAATTAGGTTTTTAATTAAATTTTTATACTTAAAGCATAGCGAACCTTCTATTCTTGCATAAAGTAACCTTATCTCATAAAATAAATATTCTCTGAATAATCTATGTATCAAACAAAAAATTGTCTAGCCTCATGTAGAACAATGAAAATCAATAACCTTGTAAAAACATCTACTGCTACTCTCCAAGAATTTAATATAACCTTAAGAAGATATAGCAATATTTTTTCCCGCTTATAAAGTAAATCATTAGAAACAAGGTAATATAGTATTAGATTTAGCTAAATTCTTACAAAAAAGAAGTACTAACGTGCGATATCTTTGGGAAATCACTTAGAGAAACATTTCTTTAGATCAACACCCTCTTTAATTCATTACTATTTAATTGGGTTGCTATTTTTACTCAAGCATTGTTTTCTAAAAACATAATTGACTCCCTTTCCCGAGTTTAATCTGAAAGTTAATGAATAGTTATGTTCTTAATAGTAAGTTATAAATTAAAATTCTTATTCATGCTAAAAAATACTATCGAAAAAGTATATTTTATAATTTTGATTGTGCTATTCCTAAATCCTCTATCTGCACAACAATCAAATCTTACGTTAGCACAAATCTTCAGTAAAAACACATTTTCATTAGAACGGTCAAAAACACTAAAATGGTTTGAAGATGGTAATTCTTACACTACCTTGATACCTTCTTTTGAAAACGAAGGGTATTATGACATTCTCAGAACTGATATAAAAACAGATACGCAAAGTATCCTAATACCTGCCACATGGATGATTCCTAAAGGAAAAGATGCTCCTTTGCAAATAGAAGATTATAGTTGGTCTAATGACAAAACTAAAGTTTTGTTGTTTACAAACTCATCAAGGGTTTGGCGATATAATACTAAAGGGGATTATTGGGTGCTAAATCTAAAAACCAAAAAGCTAAGTAAGCTAGGTGGTGCAAAAGCAAAACCTTCGTCCTTAATGTTTGCAAAGTTTTCTCCAAACGGAAATAAAGTAGGATATGTAAGAGAACATAATATCTATATAGAATCTCTTGTTGACAACAAAATAACACCGTTAACAACTGATGGAACAAGTAAAATTATTAATGGAACTTTTGATTGGGCATATGAAGAAGAGTTTTCATGCAGAGATGGATTCAAATGGTCTCCTGACGGCAGTAAGATAGCATATTGGAGAATAGATGCTAGTTTCATAAAGAATTTTCTTATGATTAATAATACAGACTCCATATATTCTTACACTATACCGGTACAGTATCCTAAAGCAGGAGAAAAACCTTCTGAAGCAAAAATTGGAGTAGTCAACTCCTTAGGAGGAAATACTACATGGATGAAACTATCAGGAGATGCCAACAATCAATATATTCCTAGAGCAATCTGGAAGCCAGATTCTAAATCATTGCTGATACAACATCTTAACAGAGCTCAAAATCATAATAAAGTAACGCTCTGCAATGTTGCAGACGGTAGTACTAGAGTTATCCATGAAGATAAAGAAACCGCATGGCTAGACGTAGTTGATGATTTTCAATATCTTGATGATCAAAATACATTTACATGGGTAAGTGAAAAAAGTGGTTGGAGGGCTGTCTACCATATCAAAAATGGCAAAGAAACACAAATAACACCTACCAATTCAGATATGATTAATGTTGTTTTAACCGATGAAAAAAATGGGTGGTTATATTATATATCAAGCCCAGAAAACGCCACACAAAGATACTTATACAGAACAAAGCTTAACATCAAAGGAATAGCAGAAAGGTTATCACCAAAAAATCAGCCCGGAACACATACCTATGATATAGCACCGAATGGAAAGTATGCACAACACACCTATTCGAGATCAGGTCTTCCTCCTATTACAGATATTATTACATTACCAGATCATAAAGTAATTAAAACTTTAGTTTCTAACGAAAAATTAAAAAAACAAATAGAAACTATCGATAGCAACCCACAAGAGTTTTTTCAGATAACGCTAGATGACGGTACTTCATTAGACGCGTATATGATAAAACCTCCTGGGTTTGATTCCACAAAAAAATACCCTGTTTTATTTCATGTTTACGGTGAACCATGGTCTCAAACGGTTTTGGATTCCTGGGGCGGCAATAACTATTTATGGCATACTATGTTATCTCAACAAGGATATATAATAATGAGTATTGATAATCGAGGTACACCTGCCCCTAAAGGAAGAAAGTGGAGAAAATGCGTATATGGGCAAATTGGCGTTCTTTCTTCTTCTGATCAAGCTAAAGGCGTAAAAGAAATATTAAAAATGTTTGATTTTATAGATGCTAATCGTATTGGTATCTGGGGATGGAGTGGTGGAGGTTCTATGACACTTAACGCTTTATTTAGATATCCTGAAATTTATAAAATGGGAATGGCCGTTGCACCAGTATCAGATCAAAGGTTATATGACAATATCTACCAAGAACGCTACTCAGGGATACCTCAATTAATGCCTGAAAGCTATGCAAAAGGATCTCCTGTTAATTTTGCCAAAAACCTTAAGGGTGATTTATTGTTAATACATGGTACGGGAGATGATAATGTTCATTACCAAAGTATAGAAGTGCTAATTAACGAGCTTATTCGTCATAACAAAATATTTTCTATGGTATCCTACCCAAACCGATCTCATGGAATATATGAAGAAGAAAACACATCTAGGCACTTAAGAGAAACATTAACCAAGTACCTTAAAACAAATTTACCTACCAATCGCAAATAAAGTATTGTACTAATATTAGCGTTCCTAAATCATTACATATATACTTTCATCTTATTTTTATAAGATATAAAGTATCTTGTTTGAGAAAATAAGCAAGTAATACTTTTTTCAGTCGTAACCCACACCTTTTCTTCCTTATATAGACATATCCCATTTACGCTTAGAATGTGCAGCAATACACGATCGTAAGTCACAACAATAACTCTATTAGGTGCAAAACTCTATTATAATACTAGCACCAACTCCTTATTTTTCTATAATCACGGTACTGCTTCAATAGAACATCAACAAAATATTATTAAACTGTTAAAATTTCAGCATAAAAAACACTTTGTCAAACTAATACAGATTCTTCAAAAAGTAAAAAAGACTATAAACTTTATCAAAAAACATAAAATTCACTAAAATCAAGTAAAAAAAATGAAAATATATCTTGATAACGTAATTTTATTCCAACTAATACATCGGCGTTTTGATCAAAATATTTGCCGATAAAAACACAAACTTAACAATGAAGAAACATCAAAAACTCATGCTTTGGATAAGCATGGTAACAACTATTGTATGCACACTTAACATAAGTGCTAGAAAAACGACCTTTAACACACACAGTGAATCCTTCTTTCCTATTACCGAGATCAATCAAGATTGTTCCTGGGGTAACAGTTTTCTTACACCAACCATAATTTTCACCAACACAGACCAATCCTCTGTAGGATCTCAAATATTTAATCAAGTAATTACAAATCCAGAAAGTCATATGCAACAACGTTGTCTGGATGTAGCCAAAATATTATATAGAAGATCCTCTGATGCGCCTAGGTTTAGAGAGTTAAAATTCGAAATCAGAGCCAAAGACCCTTCAGGGAATAGCTTTGTTGCCTATAAATATGGTAACGGGGATGCCATAGGGATTGCTGTGAGTTCTGAACATCTTACCAAAATATATCAAGACTCTGGGAATAACTCTCAAGTCATCAAAGATGAAATCGATGGTATTTTATTTCATGAAGTGACTCATGGGTACAATATTTCTCCAATAGCAGGTGGTACTTATGATGGGTCCTCTCCTTTTTGGGCGTATACCGAAGGAATTGCAGATGCAGTACGAATACATTCCGGATTTCACCAAACAAGAAACCCAAATGTAAATGACTCGAGAAAATGGCTTTCGGGATATACCACAACGGGCTTCTTTTTACATTATGTTTCACAAAAACATGATAAAAACTTTATCTACAAATTCAATAAAGCAGCCAAAGACTTAGGAAGCTCATGGTCTTTTGACAACGCATTTAACGCAATACTTAATAAAGGAGTTGAGAGTGTATGGAATGAATATGTAAGCTATATTAATGGAGGAAACAAACTCGATTATGATGGAGACTACCCTTGGAGTCTTGACTGCGGTGACGGTAATGGCGGTGGTGGAACTGTAGATATTACAAATGACGGAGGAGCGATCTCTGATCAATACAATGACTCTCCATCTGGTGAAAATATCTCTAAGCTAGTTGATGATAATCCTAATTCGAAGTTTTTAACTTTCAATGCTTCTGCATGGGTACAATATCAAGCCACAAAAGCCTACACCTTGTCTTCATACACCATAACTTCTGCTAATGATGCACCTAATAGAGATCCAAAAAACTGGACACTACAAGGGTCTAACAACGGGAATTCATGGCAAAACATTGATCAAAAATCTAATCAGGATTTCCCTAACAGGCATCAAAAAAGAACGTTTTCTGTACAATCCACAACAGCATACCAGTACTTTAGACTTACCATAGATAACAACAGTGGATCAATTCTACAGATGGCAGAACTAGAACTTATGGGAACAGAAGGAAACTCTGGCGGGAACCAACTCCCAACCCCTAATTTTAGTACCAGCACAACATCTATACAAGAAGGACAATCTGTATCATTCACTAATACCTCTACAGATGCAACTTCATATAGCTGGACATTTACTGGAGGTAGTCCCTCTACCAGTACGCAAACAAACCCGGTAATAACTTACAATCAACCTGGAAACTATACGGTATCATTAACCGCTACAAACAGTAACGGATCAAAGACCGAAACTAAATCTGGATATATTACTGTATCTTCTACAGGAGGAGGTGCAATTGTAGATGTTACAAATGATGGAGGAACTATCTCTGACCAATATAATGATTCTCCGTCTGGTGAAAACATCTCTAAACTAGTTGATGACAATCCTAATTCGAAGTTTTTAACCTTTAATGCCTCTGCATGGATACAATATAGAGCAACAAAAGCTTACACCCTGTCTTCTTATACTATAACTTCTGCAAATGATGCACCTAACAGGGATCCCAAAAACTGGACTTTACAAGGATCCAACAACGGAAACTCTTGGCAAAATATTGATCAAAAATCTAATCAGGATTTCCCTAACAGGCACCAAAAAAGAACGTTCTCTGTACAATCTACAACGGCGTACCAATATTTTAGACTAAGCATGGATAATAATAGTGGTTCTATCCTACAAATAGCAGAACTAGAACTTTTAGGAACTGAAGGAAACTCTGGCGGGAACGAACTCCCAACCCCTAATTTTAGTGCCAGCACAACATCCATACAAGAAGGACAATCTGTATCATTCACTAATACCTCTACAGATGCAACTTCATATAGCTGGACTTTTAATGGAGGTAGTCCCTCTACCAGTACACAAACAAATCCTGTTGTAACTTATAATCAGCCAGGAACATATGCCGTGTCATTAACTGCCACAAACAATAATGGATCAAATACCGAAACTAAATCTGGATATATTACCGTCTCTTCTACTGGAGGTGGTGGTAATTGCGATTGGGGTAATAATTTTCTTACTCCAAGTGTAGAATTTACTGATTACGACGGGACGACTATTGGTTCTACAGCATTTAATCAGGTAATACCTAATGCAGAAAGTTATATGAAACAACGCTGCCTCGATGTGGCTAAAGTCTTATATCGTAACTCTGCAAATGCTCCAAGATTTAGATTATTAAAATTCAACTTGAAAAATGAAGATTTCGTAGCCCATAAATTTGGTAGTGGAGATCAAATGACAATAGAAGTAAGCACACAACATTTGGGGAAAATCTATAGAGACTCTGGAAATAACCCACAAGTCGTAAAAGATGAAATCGATGGAATCTTATTTCATGAAGTAACCCATGGGTACAACATCTCTCCAATAGTAGGTGGTACTTATGATGGATCCTCTCCTTTTTGGGCATATACCGAAGGAATTGCAGATGCAGTACGAATACATGCCGGCTTTCATCAAACAAGAAACCCAAATGTAAACGACTCAAGAAAATGGCTTTCAGGATATACCACAACAGGTTTCTTTTTACATTATGTATCACAAAAACATGATAAAAACTTTATCTACAAATTCAATAAAGCTGCCAAAGACTTAGGAACTTCATGGTCTTTTGACAACGCATTTAACTCAATACTTAACAAAGGAGTTCAGAGTCTCTGGGACGAGTATGTGAGCTTTATTAATGCCGGAAACAATCTGGATTATGATGGAGACTATCCCTGGAGCCTTGACTGTGGCGACGGTAATGGCGGCAATGGAGATCCTTGTGAAGGAATCCCTTCCTATAATGGCTCTCAAACTTATCAAAATGGAGATAAGGTTGTTTATCAAGGGTATTTATTTGAACTAACTACCTCAGGATGGGTTAACTTAGGCGCCTGTGGAGGTGTAAAACTTAACACTAAAGCCCCAACTATTGAAAACCAAATTCAAATTTATCCAAACCCGGTTAACGACATTCTTAATCTTCAATTTAGCACTCCACTGGATGATGCTACTTATAGAATAATTGATTTATTAGGCAAGACAGTTCTAAATGGTCAAGTTAAAAATAATATCAATACAAATAACTTAGAAAAAGGTATTTACGTACTAAGAATTAAAGATGGTAAAAACAGCTATACGAAGCGATTTATAAAAGAGTAAAACATAGTTAGTTAAGCAAAAACTGTCTGGAATATATTTTTCAGGCAGTTTTTATATATCAAAAAAAAATCCCCTCAATACCCTACTCTATAGTAAGAAGGAAGAAAACAATATTATATAAATTTGATTTTATAACTAGTATACCTACAAATAATATTCTGAAGTATGCTTGATTACTTTAAGTGAAAAAGTAGTGTTCAAAACTCCGATATTATCAATTTTGGATAACTTAGATCGCATAAACTCATGATATTCTTCTAAGCTGTGCATATTAATTTTTAGTAAAAAATCTACTTGTCCAGCCATATGAAAACACTCTTGAACTTCTTTCAGGTTTTTGATTTGATTTTCGAATTTATCAATAAACAATTCTCCATGGGATTTAAGTGATACTTGGCAAAATGCTGTTATGGGCAAATCAATCAAATTTTTGTTTACAATTGCCACATATTTTTCAATGTACCCTTTGTTTTCCAAACGCTTTATACGCTCATATATAGGAGATACAGTTAGGTTTAAAAGATTAGCGATCTCTTTTGCTGTTTTTTTACAATCCCTTTGAAGAATTCGTAAAATAGTTTTATCCGTATTATCTAAGTTTTCCATATTTTCAAATAGTTACTCTGACATTTTACAGCTAAAAATACTTTATTTTATCATTAAATCAATTAATTTAATTGCAATAATTATAATTTACCATTTTTAACATAAAATCAATTACCAAGTCCTAAAACATAATTTTACAGGCAAATTATACATAAAATTAACATTTTCAGTTCACAAAACTCTTTTAAAAAGGTTTTATCAAGCATTTTTCTTCTTTTTTAACAAATAAAAATACTGAAAACATTCATTTTCTACATTCTGAAAAGATATAAAAACTTAAAAAAATATATTTAACCATAAAAAACACTGATTTTTATGGTTAAATATTAAAAATAATCTTCATATCATAAATTTGAAAACAAATATCTCTTATACAAAATCACTCTATTAACTAGTACTAGTATAATTAATATAAGAAGAGATGTATTAAAATCAGCAGTCGAATTAATAACTAAATCAATTTTAATATGAAAAATAAATTAGGGTACATATTTTTTGTGTTTATGATCACATCCTTTACCAATGTGATAACAGCTCAAGAAATTACTATAACTGGTAAAGTTGAGGACAGCAACGGAATGTTGTTACCTGGCGTAAATATTATCATAGAAAACACCACCAAAGGAACGCAAACTGATTTTGATGGATACTACTCCATAATGGCTTCTCCCGGAGAAGTATTATTATTTAGTTATGTAGGAATGGAAACTCAAAGAGTTATTGTTTCAGATTCAAAAACATATAACATCATATTGCAAGACAGTTCTAATGAATTAGAAGAAATTGTAGTAACTGGATACTCAAAACAATCGGTTAGAAATATCACAGGGTCTGTTACCGTTGTAAAAGCCGAAGATCTAGCAGCTACTTCTCCGGTAGATATTCAACAATCTTTACAAGGTTTGGCTCCCGGAGTAACTATTGGCTCTGAAGGAGGACCTGGTGGAGCTGCAATGGTAAGGATACGAGGATTTGGTACTATAAACAACAATGATCCCCTTTATGTAATTGATGGAACACCCACCACAACAGGGATCAATCAATTAAATCCTGCAGACATCGAATCGATGCAAATACTAAAAGATGCTTCTTCATCAGCAATTTATGGATTTAGAGCTGCAAATGGTGTAATACTTATTACCACCAAAGGAGGTAAATACAATAGTAAAACTACATTGACTTTTAATTCTAATTTTGGTATCGACAATATACCTCAGTCAGCCTTTCCTGATTTACTATCTCCTCAAGAAACTGCAAATGCAATTTGGACTCGTTTTAACAATGATGGTTTCGCACCATCTCACCCACAATATGGCAATGGAGCTACTCCCGTATTACCAAATTATTTAACCCCGGCAGGAGCCAGTACAGCAGATGAAACCACCTATGACCCTCTTACAAATAAAATAACAAGAGCTAATAAAGAAGGAACAGATTGGTTTGATGAATATTTTGATAGTGCTTTTGTACAGAATTACAACCTTGGATTATCAGGAGGATCTGAAAATGCAAAATTTCATGTAGGAATGGGAGCATTAAAGCAAGAAGGAGTTGCGTTACACACATTTTATAACAGATATGTACTAAGAGTCAATTCAGAATTTAAAATCCTTGACAATTTAAGAGTTGGAGAATCATTTAATATTTCATATTCAGATAAGGTAGGATCTGTAGGAAATCAATCGACTGGAGGAGATATTTCATTTCTTTACAGAGCACAACCCATTATTCCGGTATATGATATTGCTGGCAATTATGCAGGTCCTCAAAGCCCAGGTTTAGGAAACGGAATCAATCCAGTGGCTAGTGCTACCAGAAATAAAAACAACTTAACAAGAAGGTTTAGAAACATTGGTAATGTATATGCAGAATTAGATATCCTAAAAGATTTTACACTTAAAACCAATATTGGAGTAGATTACGAGAACAGCAATAGCTCTTTCTATATTTTCTTAAATCCAGAAGTAGCAGAACCAAACTCGGTAAACAGGTTGATCGAAAGCAATAATTACGCCATTTCTTCTACTTGGTACAATACACTAAGCTACTCCCGAACATTTGGAAATCATACTTTTGATGGAATTCTGGGTACTGAATCTCATAAAACACAGAGCAAATTCCTAAGTGCTTCAAGAACAGATTTTTTTACAGACAACTTAGATTATAGATACCTGGATAGAGGAACAGGAACCCGAGACAATAATGGTCGCGGAATCAAAAGTGCATACTTTTCAACTTTTGGAAAAATAGATTACAACTTCGATGACAGGTATTTACTTTCTTTTTCTTTACGACAAGATGCTACTTCAAAATTTTCCAAAAACAACCGATCAGATCTCTTTACATCTTATAGTGCAGCATGGAGAATATCTAATGAAAAATTCATGCAAAACTTAACTTTTATCAATGATCTTAAGATAAAAGCCGGTTATGGAGAATTAGGAAACGAAAGTATCCCTCAAGGGAGAATATCCAGTCAATACATTAACAATGATGATAGTAATTATGACATCGGAGGTAGTAACTCAAGCGTATCAGCAGGATATAGTCTTTTTATTCTTGGAAACCCAGATCTTGAATGGGAAACCACCTCAACCAAAAACATAGGAATTGATGGGATCTTATTTGATAACAAATTAGCCTTTGGTCTAGAGTACTATAACGCATTAACCGAAAACTTATTAGTCCAAGATCAACCAGATGTTACTCTTATCGGAAACGCACAAGCAAAATTCATCAATGCTGGATCTGTAGAAAACAAAGGATTTGATTTTACTTTAGGATATAATGATCAAATTAATAAAAACCTAAAATACCATGCTACCATTAATGTCTCAACGTATAAAAACACCGTAAAAGAGCTATCTGACAACTCTGATTATTTCTTAGAAGGTAATTTGGCAAGAGAAACTAGACCATCGAGAACTCAGGCAGGGCAGTCTATTGCATCATTTCATGGATTTGTTATAGACGGGATCATCCAGAATGATGCAGAGCTTAATGCTACCGGTAACTATCTCGGAAAAGATATAGGAACATTTAAATATAGAGATCTAAACAATGATGGCGTTATTAACGATGATGATAGAACTTTTATAGGAAATCCACATCCTGATTTTACATATAGCCTTAATATGGGTGTAGACTACAAAAACTTTGATTTTACCCTATTCTTTCAAGGAAGTCAAGGAAACGACATTTACAATTTCACTAAGTTTTTTACTGATTTTAACAGTTTTCCTGGAGCAAAAAGTAGAGATTATCTAAATTCATGGAGCCCAACTAACACAGGATCGGCATTACCAAAACTATCCAATAATCCTGCCGAGCA
This sequence comes from Aquimarina sediminis, assembly GCF_002895435.1. Taxonomy (GTDB): domain Bacteria; phylum Bacteroidota; class Bacteroidia; order Flavobacteriales; family Flavobacteriaceae; genus Aquimarina; species Aquimarina sediminis. Next base: position 152,626 of record NZ_POYJ01000012.1, on the reverse strand, counting down.
CTATTCTAGTGCCAGTAGTTATTATGTAGAAGATGGATCATACCTGAGGTTAAAAAATATTCAACTAGGATTTACACTTCCGCAATTAGTAACTTCTAAATTAAACATAAGTAAACTTCGATTCTTTATTCAGGCAAAAAACCTGTATACCTGGACCAAATATTCGGGCTTAGATCCAGAAATTAACCTACAAGAATACGGTGGTGATACAGTCAATTTGGATATCGGAATCGACAGAGGTGCTTATCCTGTAGCAAGAACATTTATAATGGGAGTTAACCTTTCCCTATAACTCAAAACAATCAAATATAAAACAGATGAAAAATATAATCTTATTTGTATTCGTAGTTCTAACCACGATCTCTTGTGAGAAAGAACTTGATATTGAACCACAAGGTTCCCTTGTAGAAGGTGTTATAGAATTTAATGAAGAATGGGTAAACCAACAACTCATTAGCGCATATGCCATTTTAGATGGTAACCCAGGGTATTTCTGGGCTCCAGCATCAAATTGGGCTCTGGGAGATGTAGCTTCAGATGACTTCCACAAAGGATCATCCATAGATGACCAACCACAACTAAATGATGTAGAACGATTTTCTTCGGGGACAACAAATATTTATTTGTCCAGAAAATGGGAATCTCTATTCGAAGGTATATCCAGAACAAATCAAACTATTGAATCTATTGCAATAGCCGTAGAAAATGGAACTCCAGAAGAAGACTTAGTAGTATTAGGCGCCGAAGCACGTTTTTTAAGAGCTCATTATCATATGGATGCTAAAAAAATATGGAACAACATCCCTTTTGTTAATGAAGGACTGGCAGCTACTCCCCCTAATGACTCTGATGTTTGGCCGCAAATAGTTGAAGACCTTATCTACGCTACAAAAAATCTTCCTAAAACACAAGAAGAAGCAGGAAGAGCAACCTCGTGGGTAGCAAAAGCATATCTTGCAAAAGCTTATATGTTTCAAAACAATCATATAGACGCACGACCTGTTTTAGACAATATTATTAATGATGGTCCCTTTCAACTAGTAACCGTATACCATGACAATTTTAATGGAGAAAAGGATAACAATTCAGAGTCTGTATTTGCTGTTCAAAACTCTGTAAATGATGGAGGCGATGGTTTTATCAATGGCAACAGAGGTAATAGACTAAATCACCCATACGCTTCTGATGCACCCGGAGGAGGATGCTGTGGTTTTTTTCAACCTAGCCAAAATTTGGTAAATGCATTTAAAACTGATAGTAACGGACTACCATTATTAGATACTTTTAATGATTCTGATCTTACTAGTGATCAAGGAATAACTTCTGACAACCCTTTTACTCCATATGCCGGTAATGTCGATCCGAGATTGGATTGGACAGTTGGCAGAAGAGGTATAGAATATCTTGGATGGGGAGAAATGCCTGGATCCAGATGGATACGAGATCAATCCAACGGAGGACCATATGTTGGGAAAAAACATGAAGTACTAAAATCCCAAGAAGGTACCATTTCTGCAGCTGGAGCTCCACAATATAATGCTATAAACACCCCTCTAATCAGATACTCTGATGTATTGCTGTGGAGAGCAGAAATCTATGCTCAAGATGGGCAACTAACAGAAGCTATGAATCTAGTAAACAGAATAAGGGCCAGAGCAGCAAATCCAGATGGTTTTGTAAAAAATGAAGATGGCACACCGGCCGCAAACTATGTTATTAATGAATACACGTCATTTCCTAATATAGAATATGCAATTAAAGCTGTTCGTTTTGAGAGAAGATTAGAATTAGCTTCAGAAGGACATCGATTTTTTGATTTGGTACGTTGGGGAATAGCCTCACAAGTACTAAACAAATATATCGACGAAGAATCTTCAAAACGAGTATACCTTACAGGTGCAAGTTTCACTCAAAACAAGAACGAATATTACCCTATCCCATTAGATGCTATTAACAGTTCTGAAGGAGCTTTGCAACAAAACTCAGGATACTAATAGATTGTTTTTTTGTTTACTTACTACTCTTTTAACTAATGAAGACAGAATCGTTTTTAGATTCTGTCTTTCATGTTAATTAATTCATACTTTTATGAAGTGACCATAATACACATAGCAATATATAATCGCCATATTAAAAAATACTGATATAACTAATAAGAGTAAAAAAACCTATGAAACATTACATACCAATAAAACTACTCCTACTGCTTCTATTAGGAGGATTAGCAATAAGTTGTACCGATAAAAAAACAAAAACACCAGTAGACTATGTAGATGTATTTATCGGAACAAAATCCCCGGGGCATACTTTTCCTGGTCCTATGCTTCCTTTCGGAATGGTACAATTAAGTCCAGATACAAGAAATGACCATACCAGCTGGCCGGCTTGTGCAGGATATGATTATACTGACACTTCTATTATTGGATTTACACATACCCACCTCTCGGGAACAGGAGTACCCGATCTGGGAGACATTCTATTTATGCCCACAACAGGAGATGTAAAATACCAGGCGGGCACAGTAGAAAATCCTGATTTAGGATACCGATCTAGATATACCCATCAACAAGAATACGCCGAACCGGGGTATTATTCTGTTATTCTTGACGACTACAATATAAAAGCTGAGTTAACCACCACAAAACGAGTAGGTGTCCATAAATACACCTATCCTAAGTCAAAAAGAACAAATATTATTATTGATCTGGAGCACCGTGACCCGGTTATAGAAGCTACTTTTAAAATCATAAGTGAGACAGAAGTTGCAGGCTATCGCAGATCTAAAGCTTGGGCAGGAAATCAGCGACAATATTTTGTTGCCCGATTCTCTAAACCTATACAATCCTACCAAATCCTTAATGGTGATAAAGTTGATACTACCGGGAGCAATTTTAGCAACAAAAAAATAATTGCAGCGCTTAATTTTGATAGTTCAGGAGGTGAAATTATATCAAAAGTAGCCTTATCAGCAGTAAGCATAGAAGGTGCAAGAAAAAACCTGGAAAAAGAACTCACTCACTGGGATTTTGACAAAGTAAAAAGTGAAGCAAAAAAAATATGGAACAAATCACTAAACAAGATAGAAATAACAGACGATAATGAAGATAAAAAAGAGATTTTTTACACCTCACTATATCACAGTCTCTTAACTCCAAATCTATATAATGATGTCGACGGGAAGTACCGGGGAATGGATGACAAAATACATACTGCAGAAGGTTTTAGTAATTATACAGTATTCTCATTATGGGATACATTTAGAGGACTACATCCATTATTAACCATCATAGAACCAGATGTAACCCGCGATATTGTAGTCACCCTACAGAAAAAGCATGAACAATTTGGCGAAATACCAATGTGGGAATTAGCAGCAAATGATACCAGATGCATGATTGGATATCATGGCGTTTCAGTAATGACAGATGCTTACCTAAAGGGAATTATCGATGTAGATGCCGAAAAAGTATTAAATGCCATGATAGAAAGTTCTAATGTAAAAAAAAGAGGCATTAACTATTATACAGAACTAGGTTATGTTCCTTCAAATAAAAGTAGCCAGTCTGTATCCAAAACATTAGAATATGCATATGATGATTGGTGTATTGCACAAATGGCTAAGGCATTAAACAAAACAGATGTTTATAATGAATACTCTCGAAGAGCGCGGTTTTTTGTTAATCTATATGATCAACAAACAGGCTTTATGAGACCTAGATACTCTAACCGAAAATGGTACGAAAATTTTAACCCTACCTCTGTAGAGAAAACCTATAATTTTAATTTCACAGAAGGAAATTCGTATCAATACAGCCTATTCGTACCTCATGATATAGCCAGTGTAATAGACCTGGTAGGGGGAGATGAAAATTTTAATAAATGGCTTGATAATCTTTTTTCTAAAAATTCTAATGAAGAAATCAGTAAAAACTCTGATGTATCTGGATTATTAGGACAATACTCTCATGGAAACGAGCCCAGTCATCATCTCGCATACTTATATAATTATGCCGGAAAACCATGGAAATCTCAAAAAACAATCCACAAGATATTAAACGAGATGTACACTTCTGAGCCAGACGGATTAATAGGTAATGATGATTGCGGTCAAATGTCTGCATGGTATGTATTAAGTAGTCTTGGGTTTTATTCTGTTACCCCTGGCGCACCCGAATATGTAATTGGAAGCCCAACTTTTGAAAAATCTACAATTCACCTGGATAACGGAAACACATTTACTATAAAAGCTAACAATGCAAGTAAAGAGAACATTCATTTCTCTTCTTTAAAACTAAACGGTAAAGAGTATCCTCATACATATTTAAGACACGAAGATATTCTAAAAGGAGGTGAGCTAGTTTTTGAAATGACTAATATCCCTAATAAAAAATGGGGGGTTCACTCCAATAACAGACCAATGTCTGACACACAAAAGACAGTTAGCATACCATATCTTAAATCAGATCACACTACATTTTTAGATACCAAAACAATTTCTTTGGGTTGTGACACCAAAAATGCAACAATCTATTATACTCTGGATGGCAGTGAACCTACAAAAGAAAGTATGCTATATAAGACTCCTTTCGAGATAGAGAAATCAACAACGTTAAAAGTAAAATCTTTTAGAGAAGACCTTATTTCTAGCTATACAACAACAATACCTCTAAAAAAATTAGAAAGCATTGATCCTAAACAGTTCAAAGACAAGCTAAAAGAAGGGCTTTCATATAGATATTACGAAGGTATTTTCAGGTCTGTTTATGATTTCTCTGATGAAGTACCAATACAAGAAGGAGAAACCAAAACTATAAACATAGAATCCAGATTAAGAGATGAGTGGATCGGTTTTGATTTTAGTGGTTTTATTAATATCCCGGAAAGTGGGTTGTATAATTTTGAAATCTCTGCTAATGACGGAGCACAATTAATGATAGACGGTGAAGAGTTATTTGAAAGTGATGGAAGAAAATCATTTAGTTTTACTCAAAAAAATGATATTATTTTATCAAAAGGACTGCATAAACTTACTGTAAAATATTTTCAATGTTCTGATAATATCGGACTAAAAGTTTATTGGAGTGGTCCTGGTTTTAAGAAAAAAGAAATTAATAATTCTAACTTGTTTCATCTCTAACAAAGAATAGAAGTAAAACCATTAGAAAATTAAATGAATCATAAATTTTTAAAATTTGTTTCTTGCACACCCATTAATCTATCTATTAAAAACTAACTATACTATAACAAATGATATTAGGAGTAGACATTGGTGGTAGCCATATTACTGTAGCCACTATTGATACAAAAAATCACGACATACCCGAAGCTAATCTGCTATCTACATATGTAGATAGTACTGCCTCAGCCAATGAAATTATTAATGTATGGATCTCTGCTTTGCAAAAAAGTATAGATTCTCTTAATCAAAAACCTCTCGAAGGTATCTGTATTGCTATACCAGGTCCCTTTAATTATCCAAATGGGATTTTTGCTTATAAAATGGAGCATAAATTTGCTTCACTATTTGGTTTGAACATTAAAGAAATCATCATTCGGCAATTAATGCTTCCCAAATCCATTCCCTTACGATTTTATAATGACGCGGCATGTTTTGGTATTGGAGAATCTTGGAAAGGGAAACTCAAATTCTCAAAAAAAGCACTGGCAATAACATTGGGTACCGGGTTTGGAGCTACTTTTTTAAACAATGGAGTTCCAATGTTGTCAGGAAATGGAGTTCCTCAAAATGGTGAGTTGTACCATATTCCTTTTAAAAATGGAATAGCAGATGAATATTTCTCTACTCGTTGGTTTATCAAAAAATATAAAGATTTAACAGATCTAACTATAACAGGAGTAAAGGATTTAACCCAAACCAGAGATAATAAATTCGTAGCTCAAGTATTTAGTCATTTTTCTAAAAATTTAGGATGTTTCCTTTCTCCTTGGTTAAAAGAATATAACGCAGATGCTATAGTAATTGGTGGCAATATAGCTAAAGCCTGGGATTTTTTTGCAGAAGACCTTAGAAATGAACTAGACAGACACAGATGCTATACCAAAATATATCAAAGTGATTTAAAAGAAAAAGCAATATTGCTCGGAGGTGCTCGATTAGCAAATGATGCTTTTTACAATAGCCTAAGTGTGTAAACTTATCATAACTGGAAATTAAAAAATAACCCTATGGATAAAAATTAAAAAATCATAAATAAAGGATAATACAAGAAGCTAAATATAACCGCCGTAGAGAATAATAATTAGCAAATATCAAAGGCAAAACTATTATAAGTTGTAATTTTAGCGATTACCAAAAGTTTTTTGGTAATGATTACTAAAATAGATTGTATTAAAAATGATATTAGGAGTAGATATAGGGGGAAATTATATTACTGTGGCAGGTATAGACACAAAAACGAATAAAATACTAGAAACTAGTTTTGTGTCTATTTCTGTTGATAGTAAGGCAGAAGCAAATGAAATATTAGATCGATGGTTGTTTGCATTGCGAAAAGTTATTGACACACTCAATAATGAACCTCTAGAAGGAATTGGTATAGCAATCCCAGGACCATTTGACTATCACAATGGTATTTTTGCTTTCAAAATGGAGCAAAAATATGCCTCATTATTTTGTCTGAATATCAAAGAAATACTAAAGAAAAAGTTACAACTCTCTGATGATATTCCTATACGATTTTATAATGATGCTGCATGCTTTGGTATTGGAGAAGTATGGAGAGGAAAACTTAAATCTATTAAAAGAGGCTTAGGCATTACACTTGGTGCTGGTTTTGGAGCTACATTTTTATTTCATGGACTTCCATTACTCTCTGGAGATGGGATCCCTAAAGACGGAGAGTTATATCACATCACATATAAAGATGGAATTGCGGATGATTACTTTTCTACACGCTGGTTTGTAAAACGATATAAAGAAATAACCGATGCATCGATCAACAATGTCAAAGAACTTACAGAGGCTTCATTAGAAAACGATGTTGCTGTTGAACAAGTATTTGATGAGTTTTCGCAAAATCTTGCAGATTTCTTAAGCCCCTGGTTAAAATCTTATGATGCAGAAGCTATAGTTATTGGAGGTAGTATTGCAAAAGCATGGCCGTTTTTTGCTTCTAATTTAGAGAAGAAGCTTAATTCTCATAATTGCTTTGTTAAGATATTTAAAAGTGAATTACAAGAAAAAGCAATACTATTGGGTAGTGCTAGATTAGTTAATGATACCTTTTATAAAGGTCTGGCATTTTAACAACTAAAAAGGCAGAATTCACATATACGTAAATTCTGCCTTTTTATATTTTTTCTGTCTTAAAAAAAGAGGTTATACCATATGGCTATTTTACGACATCTTTCCCTTTAAACTTCCATTCGATAATTCCTCCTCCCAGGTCATAGACTTTGGTAAACCCTGCTTTTTTCATATATGAAGAGCATTTCCCACTTCTTCCTCCACTACGACAGTATACAGCTATAGGCTTTGTCTTATCAACTTTATTGATAAGCTCTTCAAAATTCTCAGCTCTAAAATCAATATTAGTTGCTCCTTTAATATGTTCTTCTGCAAACTCCTCAGGAGTTCTCACATCTATAAGGTGAACTTCTCTCATTTTTAGCAGTGTATCCATCTCCTCTACTGTAATTACCTCTACAGTATTATTGTCTTCAGCTTTTTTACAATTGCACAACAATAGCGTCGTACAAACCACTATTAAAAATGATTTAATCTTCATAAATAATTATTATTCTACAGTTTCTCCTTCCCAATTCATAAAACCACCTATCAAATTATAAACTGTCCCAAATCCCATTTGATTCATCAAGGTGCAAGCCTGTGCACTTCGAGCTCCTGAACGACAATATACATAGTAATTCTTGGTTTTATCTAGCTTTGCTAACTCATCAAGAAATCCTTGTCCTTGACGAATATCAAGATTAAGCATATTAGGAATATACCCATCTTCTACTTCTTCTTCGGTTCTTACATCTAAAATTAATGCATTACTGTCTGTAACAATTTGCTCTTGCCACTCTTCTTGTGTGATATCTTCTGCCATTATTAAAATCTATTCTACTAAAAATTGGACTTTTATTATTTAAACTCTTTACAAATATAAAGAGTCATTCCTGAAATGTATATAAAACTATGAATTCATTTATCAAAAAAGGTCGCTTTTCACCTATGCCTTGATACTACAACCAATTGCCTTTGTTACTTCGACAGGTACTTTTTTTCCTTTCAAAAGCGCATTTACAGCATCTTCTACATACTTTTTGGTTGCTGCCGATGCATCTTTATAATTATTATCAATAGCCCCAATGTACCTAACGATATTACCTGTAGTTGTTTTTTCTAAAACATAAACATGAGGAGTTTTGGTAGCTCCATACATAGGGTATATAACTTGAGTATCATCAGTCAGATAAGGAAAAGTAAATCCTTTTTCTTTAGCTCTTATTTTCATGTTATCAAAACTATCATCAGGATAAGCCTTAGGGTTATTAGGGTTTATGGCAATTACCGGATATCCTTTTTCTTTATATAACAAATCCAATGCTATAATCCTATCTTCATATGCAACAGAATATGGGCAATGATTACAAGTAAAAATGACAATAAACCCTTTTGCATCATCATAATCTGATAAAGAAACCGAAGAATCATCAACATTTTTTAACTTAAAATCGGTAGCTATATCTCCAATAGAATATCCTCCTTTAATTTTTGTACCAGATACTTTATTTAAAGCAAAAGCACTTATTGCAATTATAAAAGCTACCCCTACTAAAATCTTTAAAGTTTTCATCTGTTTAAATTTTATATTGAACCTAAGATCTATCTTATAACATTTTTTTAAGCTCTTTTTCTAATTCATTATAGGTAAAAGATCTTTCATAAAAATTGATAGTGCCATTTTTATAAATTATTGTAGCGGGGATAGAACCAGACCAATTCTTGCTTACTTTGGGAATCCAGCTGTTTGCATCTGGATCATCTAATAAAATAACTTTACTTTCTATTTTTTGTTTTACAACAAAAGGAATCAGTTTAGATTCGACCTGACTTGGAACATCTAGACTTACCAAAATCACCTCTACTTTATCATCTGGATATCTACTATTAATCAGCTCGAAGTACGGTAATTCGGCAACACAAGGTTTACACCATGTAGCCCAAAAGTTAACAACCCTTGTTTTTCCATCATTAATAGTTAATAAAGGCTTGAAACTTTCAAAATCATAAACAGGTATTTCAATCCCTTTACTTTCAAAAACATTAGTAGCATCAAGAGCCACAGTCTTCTCTCCTTTACAAGTTGTAAAAAGTATTATCAGTGCGCTATATATAATCCATTTCGGCATACTACTAAAGTATCAAAACCCATAATTCTGTAAAAGAAAATTAACAAGCTTTATATATTTTATCTAAATATTTTCAGAATTTTTCACACATCTATAACATCCCAATGATTCAATTCTAAATCACAATAATACTATTTAACATAAATTCAAAATCCAATTTTAACAAAGAATTAATATCAATTTACAATTTTGAAAACAAAATCTAGCATATATTTGTACATACAAATATTGTATAAACAATTTAAAATAGAGAAAATTATAAAAACTGAAGTCGAGCTTCCTCTACCTAAAAAGACCATAATAAATCTTATATACACTGAGAATTGGATGATGGACAAAATCAATATTGAATTAAAAGTATTTGATATTTCTGTTCAACAATTTAATGTTTTGAGAATCTTAAAAGGTCAAAAAGGAAAACCCGCTAACCTTTCTACTATACAAGAAAGAATGGTTACCAAAATGAGTAATACCACCCGGTTGGTAGACAAACTAATTGCTAAAGGATGCGTAAAACGTATTGTTTGCGAATCCAATCGAAGAAAAGTTGAGATTACAATTACACAACAAGGCAAAGCTTTTTTAAACAAAGTAAACCCAGTAATGGCGGAATTCGAAAACAAAATTACTGCTAACCTGACAAAAGAAGATTTAACTCTTTTAAACATATTATTAAATAAACTAAGAAATTCGAATTAATCATTAACTATTAAATATTTTTAGAATCATGAAAACTAGACTCACATTATTAATCATAGCCATTACAGTTATTGCTACTACATCAACTTTTGCACAAAAGAAAAAAATTAAGGCTTCAGAAAGCACAATCAACTGGACAGGCAAAAAAGTTACCGGATCTCATTCTGGAACATTAAACTTGGCAGAGGGTTTCCTCGTATTTGATGGTGATAATATTACAGGAGGTGAGTTTGTTGTCGATATGACTACCCTTGCCGTTACAGATCTCAAATCTGGACAAGGAAAAGAAAAACTTGAAGGACACTTAAATTCTGATGACTTTTTTGGAAGTTCAAATTACAAAAGTTCAAAATTGGTAATTACAAAAGCCAAAAAAACGAGTAGTGGATATACCGTCGCTGGAGATTTAACTATTAAAGGAAAAACAAACCCTATTAAGTTTATACTTACCGTAAAAGGTAATACCGCTTCGACTACACTTAAAGTAGATAGAACTGCATATGATATCAAATATGGATCAGGTAGTTTCTTTGATAATCTAGGAGATAAAACAATCAACGATGAATTTGAATTAGCAGTTGATTTAAAAATGTAATTTTTTATTGCCTTGATTTATAATTAATTTATATATTTGACGCATTAAATAAATAATGAAAACAATTTTAACAAATAATTGGTGGTGGTTATCTCGAACGAAAACGTCGTGAGATAGCTCCTGTTATTGTGTTAAGTAAACATATCAAAGGCTTGTCAAATCACGACAAGCCTTTTTTTTGTTGCCAAAACTCAAAGGTCTAACTAAAATTATTAAACTATAAAATGAGCTATAAATTAACCACACATTTCAAGCAAGTCCTGGCGGATACATTTACTCCAGTAAGTGTTTATCTCAAAATTAGAGATCGTTTTCCTAATAGCTTACTATTAGAAAACAATGACTATAGAGGTAGTGAAAATAGCTTCTCATATATCTGTTGTAATCCAATTGCCAATATTAAAATAGAAAACGAAACGATTTATCAATCTTTACCTGATAAAAGTGTAAAAGAAACCCCCATTACAGACGCTACAGACATCCCCATGGTTATTGAACAGTTCGGTAAATTATTTGAAACAACCAAAAGCGATTTCAAATTCATAAATAATGGACTCTTCGGATATATCTCATATGATGCCGTTCGTTATTTTGAAGATATCTCCATTTCTAAGAAAGAAGGAGCATTAGATATCCCCGATATGCAATACACCGTATATCAAAACATTATAGCAATAAGTAATTTCACCAACGAAGCTTATATATTTGCGCACTCCTATGAATCTGAGAGTAATATTCCTGAAATTGAATCTCTACTAAAGGTTAAAAATTTTGCTTCCTACAATTTTACAACAGTGGGTGAAACCACTTCAAACCTTAATGATGAACAGTACAAAGAACACGTAACCCTAGCCAAAAAACATTGTCATCGTGGTGATGTCTTCCAATTAGTACTATCCAAACGTTTTTCTCAGAAGTTTAAAGGAGACGAATTTAACGTGTATCGAGCGCTAAGAAGTGTCAACCCTTCGCCCTATTTATTTTACTTTGATTATGGTGATTTCAAAATATTTGGTAGCTCTCCTGAAGCACAGTTAGTTGTTAAAGAAGAACTTGCCGAGATCCACCCTATTGCAGGGACTTTTAAACGTACCGGAAATGATGAACAGGACGCCGAGCTAGCCAAAAAATTGGCTGTCGATGAAAAAGAAAATGCAGAACATGTCATGCTGGTAGACCTTGCCAGAAATGACCTTAGTAGAAACGGAAGCGATGTTACTGTAGAAACCTACAGAGAAGTACAATTTTATTCTCATGTGATTCACCTGGTAAGTAAAGTGACTGGAAAAAAACACAAAGACACTACCACGATGAGAATCGTTGCCGATACATTTCCGGCAGGAACACTAAGCGGCGCTCCAAAACACATGGCCATGCAGCTTATTGAAAAGTACGAAACCGTAAATCGTGATTTCTACGGCGGAGCTATTGGTTTTATGGATTTTTCAGGAAATTTTAATCACGCCATCATGATTAGAACATTTTTAAGTAAAAACCATCAGTTGCATTGGCAGGCAGGAGCAGGATTAGTCAACGAATCTAATGAAGAAAGTGAGCTTCAGGAAGTATACAACAAGCTGGGTGCTCTTACAAAAGCATTGAAAATTGCAGAAGAAATATAAACCTCAACACACTCAAAATCAAACTCAACCCTAATAAAACATTAAAAAATGAGTAAGAAAATATTAGTCATAGACAATTACGATTCATTTGTATACAATCTAGTTCATTACCTAGAAGATCTTGGTTGTGAAGTTACTGTAAAACGTAATGACCAGTTGCAATTAGAGGATGTTGAACCTTTTCAAAAAGTTCTACTCTCTCCCGGACCAGGAATACCCGATGAAGCAGGACTATTAAAAGATATCATAACATCCTATGCCAATACCAAAAGTATATTCGGCGTCTGTCTGGGTCAACAGGCTATTGGAGAAGTATTTGGAGGAAACCTAGTCAATTTGGACAATGTTTATCATGGAGTAGCGACCAATGTAACATTATCAGTAACAGACGAACCTCTTTTTAATGGACTTGATTCCTCTTTTGATGTTGGCAGATACCACTCGTGGGTAGTAGAAGACAAAGATTTACCAGATTGCCTACAGGTAACATCCTATGATGAAAACGGACAAATAATGTCATTACGTCATAAAGAATTAGATGTACGCGGCGTGCAATTTCATCCAGAATCTGTGTTAACACCCGATGGAAAAAAAATACTAGAAAATTGGGTCAACAATTGATCTCTAAATACACATGATAATAAATAGTAACCTAAAAAGTAAACTCATACAAACTCACTCTCTACAACAGAAAAGAGTTTAGAGCCATAGATTTATGAAAAACTTACTCAACCGATTAATCAATCACGAAACTATCTCCAAGGAAGAAGCCAAAAGTGTTTTGGTTAACATCTCCAAAGGAGAATACAATCAAAGTCAGATTGCTTCATTTCTTACTGTTTTTATGATGCGTAGCATCACCATAGAAGAGTTAGAAGGTTTTAGAGATGCACTACTAGAACTTTGTGTTGCTATTGACCTTAAAGAATATAACCCTGTAGACCTTTGTGGTACAGGAGGAGACGGAAAAGACACCTTTAATATATCTACACTCTCCTCATTTGTATCTGCTGGAGCCGGAATTAAAGTAACCAAACATGGTAACTATGGCGTTTCATCCACATGCGGAAGCTCTAATGTAATGGAACATCTGGGAATTAAATTCAGTAATGACAAAGACTTTTTAAAACGTAGCATAGATGAAGCAGGTATTTGTGTATTACATGCTCCCCTATTTCATCCCGCCATGAAGAATGTCGCTCCGATACGTCGAGAATTAGGTGTAAAAACCTTCTTCAATATGTTAGGACCTATGGTAAATCCAGCATTTCCAAAAAATCAAATTGTAGGAGTTTTCAATCTCGAATTAGCAAGAATGTATGGGTATCTATATCAAAATACAGATAAAAACTTTACCATTATTCATGCTTTAGACGGATATGATGAGATTTCTTTAACAGGAAACACGAAAACCATCTCTAATACAACCGAAGGAATGCTATCTCCTATAGATTTTGGAGTTCCTGCTTTAAAACAAGAAGATATCCATGGAGGTAACTCAATAGAAGAATCTGCTACTATTTTTATGAATATCCTAAACGGAAATGGTACCGAGGCCCAAAACAATGTTGTCTGTGCCAATGCAGGAATGGCAATTGCCACAGTAGAAGGACTAGAGCCCAAACAAGGATTCGAAAAAGCAAAAGAATCTTTACTCTCGGGAAAAGGGTTGATTGCACTGAAAAAAGTACAAGAACTAAGCAAAAATTAATCATCACAAACTATCTAAATGAAAGTCGAAACATACAAAATCACTGGATGGAAAGAAAAAGAAACCGGGGTACTTATTGATGAAAACAAAGACTGGGTTTTAGTCAAACACATCCCCGTAGATTATGCAATTGACGGATTCAAACTATACAGAAAAACTGCCATAAAAAAGAGAAAATCAAAAGCAAAAGAAGAAAGAATCTCCAGAGTTTTACAACTAAAAAATATCAAAACAGATCTTCCTGACTCTTTTACTTTTAAAAACACACTCGAACTCCTTATATGGAGTGAGCAAAAATATGGACTATTCGAATTTCAGGATAATGAAGCTGAAATATTTTATGGAAAGCTAAACAAAGCTGCAGATGATATTTTTAACATTGATCTGGTAGCATCCGATGGTAGTATTGAAAAAGAGTATCATTATGATTTTTTAACCGATGATGTCGTTGCAATCACATTCGAATCTGATTATTTCGAATCTATGAGACTCTTAATGAATGATGAGCTAAAAAAGGATTCCAAACTAAGTAAAGTATAGTAATTATAAAACAATCTCTTTAAGAAAAGAGATAGCAGAAATGGAAAATATATTAGATAAAATAGTTGCTGACAAGCAAAAAGAAGTAGCACTAAAAAAGAATTTGATCCCCGTTAAACAATTAGAAAACTCTGTATTGTTTGATCGCAAAACAAACTCACTGGCAAGTGCCTTAAGAAATGATCAAGCTGGTATTATTGCCGAACATAAGCGTAGATCACCTTCAAAAGCAGTAATTAATCAAAAGGTAAGTGTACAAGATGTAGCACTTGGGTATCAAACCGCAGGGGTATGTGGCATGTCGGTCTTAACCGATGGAAAATATTTTGGAGGCTCACTCGATGATCTTATTTTGGCAAGAGCTTCTGTAAAAACACCTTTATTGCGTAAAGAGTTTATTATTGATGAATATCAACTATTAGAAGCCAAAGCCCACGGGGCAGATGCTATTCTATTAATAGCTGCTATTTTATCACGTGAGACTATTACATCTTTATCTCAATTTGCAAAAAGTCTGTCACTAGATGTCTTATTAGAGATTCATAACCAGGAAGAACTAGAGAAATCAATTATGCCGTCTCTAGATATGCTAGGAGTAAATAATCGAAATCTTAAAACATTTGAGGTCAGCACTGACATCAGTAAAACTTTAAGCACGCAAATCCCCGACGACTTTGTAAAAGTTTCTGAAAGTGGGATCAGTACTATTGAAGCGATAAAAGATCTAAAGCAATATGGGTACAAAGGGTTTCTTATCGGAGAAAACTTTATGAAAACAGAAAACCCTGGGACCAGCGCAATAGAATTCATAAAAAACCTAAAAAAATGAAATTTAAGGTTTGCGGAATGAAGTTTCAAGAAAATATAGAAGCAGTAGCTTCTTTACAACCAGACTATATGGGGTTTATTTTCTATGAAAAATCCCCCAGAAATTTTGAAGGAGACATCCCAGCACTACCCATTACCATAAAAAAAACAGGAGTCTTTGTTGATGCTTCTGTAGATTTTATCATCAAAAAAGTAAAACAATACAATTTTAGAGCTATTCAATTACATGGTAATGAATCTTCCAAATTTTGTCAAGAATTAAAAGATGCTCTCACTACTATAAAAAGATTTAATCAAATCGAAATCTGGAAGGTATTCTCTATTAAAGATGAATTTGATTTTGATAGATTATCACCGTATGAAGAAATTGTAGATTACTTCCTATTTGATACCAAAGGAAAAGAAAAAGGAGGCAATGGCTACACTTTTGACTGGAGTGTATTAAAAAACTATCCGTCTACTACTCCATTTGTTTTGAGTGGTGGTATTGGATCTGATCAAATAGATTCTATTTTATCGTTTATGAAAACACCCGTATTCAAATATTTATATGCGGTTGATCTAAACAGTAAATTCGAAAGCAAACCCGGATTAAAAAACACTAAAGAATTAAAAGAATTTTTATCTGACCTCTCGGGTCATTAAAGTTATTTGAAAAATGAACAATTATCAAGCTAACGAAAAAGGATATTATGGAGATTTTGGAGGAGCATATATTCCTGAAATGCTTTATCCAAATGTAGAAGAACTACGAACCAAATACCTGGAGATAATGAATGAGCCTTCTTTTAAAGAAGAGTTTAATCAATTACTGAAAGATTATGTCGGTCGCCCTTCTCCTTTGTATTATGCCAAACGTCTATCAAAAAAGCATAACACAAAAGTATACCTAAAACGTGAAGACCTAAATCATACTGGAGCACATAAAGTAAATAATACTATTGGTCAGATTCTGGTTGCCAAACGATTAGGAAAAAACCGAATTATTGCCGAAACTGGTGCAGGACAACATGGCGTAGCCACAGCTACGGTATGTGCACTTATGGGGATCCAATGCATTGTATACATGGGTGAGGTTGATATAAAAAGGCAAGCCCCCAACGTAGCTCGTATGAAAATGCTTGGTGCAGAAGTAAGACCAGCCAAATCAGGCAGTAAAACCCTCAAAGATGCTACCAATGAAGCTATCCGAGATTGGATCAATAACCCGGTAGACACGCACTATATTATTGGTTCTGCCATAGGACCACATCCTTATCCGGATATGGTAACGCAGTTTCAATCTATAATATCAGAAGAGATCAAATGGCAACTCAAAGAAAAAGAAGGAAAGGAGCTACCAGACTACGTTGTAGCATGTATTGGTGGCGGTAGTAACGCTGCTGGCACATATTATCATTTCTTAGATGAACAAAATGTAGGTATTATTGCAGTAGAGGCCGCCGGAAAAGGAGTGCATAGCGGAGAGAGTGCGGCAACCTCTCAACTGGGTAAAGAAGGTATTATACACGGTTGTAAAACCTTACTGATGCAAACTCCCGATGGGCAAATCACAGAACCCTATTCTATTTCTGCGGGATTAGATTATCCCGGTGTAGGACCATTGCATGCTCATTTGTACAAAACAGGACGTGGCGAATTCTATTCTGTAACCGATGACGATGCCATGGCAGCTGGATTAGAACTATCACAATTAGAAGGAATTATCCCTGCTATAGAATCATCGCATGCACTGGCAATTTTTAATGACAAAAAGTTTAAACCTGATGATATTGTAGTTATAAGCCTTTCTGGTCGTGGAGATAAGGATCTTGACACGTATATCGATTATTTCAAATTATAAAAACAATTAAAAGATTACCGTCTTTTCGGAAATATAAATACTTATGGAAAATAGAATTAATACAGCCCTGGCACAAGACAAAAAACTATTGTCGATATATTTTACTGCTGGCTATCCATCTATAAATGATACGGTAAAAATAATTAAGGATCTCGAGGAAAATGGCGTAGATATGATAGAAATAGGGTTACCCTTCAGTGATCCACTGGCAGATGGTCCTACAATACAGGAAAGCTCAACAAAAGCACTTCATAATGGAATGACCACTGCTCTATTATTTGAACAACTTGCAGATATTCGCAAATCAGTTAACATCCCTCTAATCATTATGGGATATTTTAATCCTATGATGCAATATGGTCTCGAAGCTTTTTGTGCCAAATGTCAGGAAATAGGTATCGATGGGTTAATTATACCAGATCTGCCCGTAGCAGAATATCATGAACACTATCAAAACACTTTTGAGAAGTACGATTTGATTAATATTTTTCTAATCACTCCACAAACTTCTGATGAGCGTATTCGATTTATCGATAGTGTATCTAATGGTTTTATATATATGGTTAGTTCTGCAAGTACCACAGGAGCCAAAAGTACTTTTGGAGACATGCAGCAAGCATACTTTGAGCGTATCGAATCCTTAGACCTAAAGAACCCTCAAATAGTTGGTTTTGGGATCAGTAACAATGAAACCTTTACTCAAGCTACAAAAACCGCAAAAGGGGCTATCATTGGTTCTGCTTTTATTAAGCATCTTACCAATGAAGGAGTAGATACTGTAGATCAATTTGTAAAGACAATCAGGTAATTTCTGATATCAAATAACAAATTACTTTGGGGCAAGTCCACAAGGCATTGGTTAGAAACAAATTTTGATTTCGAGACCAGCCTCGGGAGCATTTAATCTCGATTATCGAGTAAAAAGCCAAACACCCTATATTAAAGAGTGTTTGGTTTTACTTTTCTTTAGTATTCAGGTATAGTTCTCTTCTGGCTCCCCCCTCATTAAACAATGCTCTCATTCGGTCTTTCTGCCCTTTGGTAAACATATACATAGTATCATCATCTACCCGGTCCATAAAATTCATAAACATTTCATTGCCTCCACATGAGCTTTTGGGATATACAGGTTTGCCTAGATTTTGACTCTTTTGATCGGGAGTATCATCAACCTCGTCTCCTTCGTCACAACTACCATCCCTACCATAAATATGTTTTAAATTTAACCAATGTCCTATTTCATGAGTTGCAGTTCTACCCAAAGTATATTCTGATTCAAGAGGTTGTAAAGTACCAAATACTCTAGGGTCTATTACTACTGCATTAACCCTGGGATCTTTATCCGGAAAATGTGCATACCCTGCCAAACCAAGCCGTCCCCACCTATCAGACAAGTCTGCTATATAAATATTAAGATATTTATTACTTGGCCAGATATCCTTACCTCCTTTGTTGGTAAAGAAAAGTTTATATTCCTCAATTGGTAATTCTCCTGTTATATCGTCCCCAGAAAAACCCGAAATATCAGATTCAGTTCTAGTAATACCCGTCGTTGGTTGACCATTTGGATCTTTTGTGGCGATATAAAACTCAATACCAACATCAGCAACCAAATCCTTAAACTCATCTGGTGTCTTTACATGATCAGGATTCTTCTTTCTAAAATCTTGATTAAGTACATCAATCTGAGAATGTATTTTCTGGTCACTAATAACAAATGGAAAAGACGGAGGATTAATAACATGTATAACTACAGGGATTCTAATGATTTCTTCAGGTGGTACAATTGGAACTTCTTCTGGTACCTCGACCAAATTAGTGTCATCTTCACTACATGAATAAAAAAATGTAGCCAATAGTACTGCTACAACAACAAACCTCTGTTTAATCATACCTAATCCCTTACAATCCAATACTTATTTTTATATCCCTTACTACGATAAACCAGATCTCAATTTAGAGCGCAGCGTAAGGCAAAAATAACTATATCGGGTATCGAAAAATCCCAAAGTTTTATTAAATATTACAAGTAGAAATATATTCTATAGCTCCTAAAAAAACTCTTGATACTGCATCACTCTAAAATCCATGGTATTAAATTGGGGATTTTTAATTTTCATCGACTTATATTCTTGTAAACTACCAATAGATCTGTTTGCTGCTCCAGATGGAGCTGTTAGGGATACAGTTTTGACAACTCTAGATTCTAAATTAAATTTATGTATTCTAGGAATATCATTAGACACCAGTTCTAGTTTCATATCGTATCCTTTAAGGTGTTTTCTAAAAAAATATTCGGGACCATTTTTACTATTCCCTCCGGTAAATATCAAAGTATCTATTTTGGGGTATTGTCGCAGATACCCAATTATATCTCTTAACTTACTATTTTGCATTCCTAAATCAGAAGCATCAATCTTTTGGCGTTCACAGCTATGCACGATATCACAAACTCCAATACCTCGAGATATTAAGAAGTCTTTTCGTTGTTTAATTGCATATTCTGTAGTTTCAAAAACCAAATTCAGATCAAATATCCGATCCAAAACCGGCCACAATAACCCATTACTGCTACCGTAACAAAAGTTAACATCTTTTTTATTTAAATCTCCTGTTGTAAAACGCGGTGGTGGCAGCGTACCTACAATAAGTTTTGAAGCTCCTTTTGGAAAAAATGGTTCATAGGGATGAATATGTTGAAACATAATAGATCTGTATTCTTATAGTAAACTAATGTTTTAAAGACGAAAGTAAATGTAGTTTATTAAAATCAAAAAGGAGTTTTATACCAGCTATACTAATCTGAGGGTATAATCATACTTTGGATTCATAACATCTATCCAACACGAAAGACAATTTATCCTACATGGGAGACAGACTATTCAACTGGGAAAATTGACAAAACAACACACCTGCGATCGCTTTTCTCTACGCAGAATGCAATATTAAACTATTCAATGCTACAATAAAAACAATACAAAAGACAACAAACAATACTAAAAACTTCCTGGATTTTTGAACATTTTCTTTTTGATTTTGATTCAATCTACTAAGTTTTTTATTGGAAAACATTCCTTGAAGAAATTTTTCATTAGTATAATCAAAGCTTCTGTTCATAATCGAAAAAAAATAAATAGCCCCCACTATACCAAGTATTAAAAGAATTATATATATATATATATATATATATATATCAAAATTCAAATTCAAAACTAAATTGGTTTTTAACATTCAACTTACCTCCCACTGCTTCCAATAGTTTGTGACTTAAATCCCTATCTAAGCTCTATTTACTTTTAGAAAAGAGTATTTTAGAACTGGAAATAAATAAAAGGTTGAAAATCGGCGGCATAGGTTTGATAACAAATAATTGCCACTACCATAACCACCAGCGCCTTTATCACCAAATTACTTTTGATAAATAGGTTTTCTATCCAATCTTTGGTACTATATGGCAACCAGTGTGTGATATATCCCAAAAGCATAACAATAAAAACTATTCTATACTCCCAAAGTACAGCCAAAGCATTTTGCCAGTCCATATTGGTAACCACTTGTTGATAAAAGCGATCAATATGATCCATACTATTTCCTCTAAAATAAATACGGGTAAAGGTGATAAACACAAAGGTTAATGCAATTCTCCATAGTAATGCATACCATGCTTTTGAGTTCTCATATGGGCTTATTTTACGCCAATATTTATAGGCTACTACACCTAATCCATTAAGACCTCCCCAGATGACAAATTTCCATGAAGCTCCATGCCATAGTCCTCCTATTAGCATAGTAATCATAATGTTTACATTTCTATTAAAATGCCATGCCAGTTTTGGCGAAAACAAAGTGATAATCAATATCCCTCCCACTCCTGAAGCTGCCAAAAGAGCGATCGCATAATCATACACAGCAAAGACTCCTAAAAAGGTAAATATCAGTATAAAAGCATATGAAAAAATAGTCCCATTACGGTTCCCTCCTATAGGAATATATAGATAATCCTTAAGCCAGCTGGATAACGAAATATGCCATCGTCTCCAGAAATCACCACAATGGATTGCTTTGTATGGCGAGTTAAAGTTAACAGGGAGCTTATATCCCATTAGTAATGCCAACCCAATGGCAATATCTGTATAGCCAGAAAAATCACCATAAATCTGCAAGGAGTACCCAAACATCGCCATAATATTGGTAAATCCAGAAAACATCTCGGGTACATCAAATACACGGTCCATAAAATTAGCAGCGATATAATCAGCAAATAGCATCTTTTTTATCAATCCTTTTAGAATCATAAAAGAAGCTCTTCCAAATTCTTCTTTGGTAATATTGATCTCTTTTCTTATCTGAGGTACAAAATCTGCTGCCCGCACTATAGGTCCTGCTACCAATTGCGGGAAGAAACTTACAAAGAAACCAAAATCTATAATTGATTTTAGGGGCTTAATCTGTTTTCTATAAATATCTACACTGTAACTAATAGTCTGGAAAGTATAAAAAGAAATCCCTACGGGAAGAATAATTTTGTCTATAGTAAAATAATCAACTCCTCCCCATGTATTAGCCCATTGCGCCAAGTAATTAATAACCTCATAATCCGTCTGAAAAAGATAATTATATGAATCTGTAAAGAAATAAGCATATTTAAAATAGCAAAGTGTTCCTAAATTGATAATCACACTTATTGCTACCAACGTTTTTTTAACTAGTACGGACCGGCTATTATAAATAGCTTTACCAAGAAAGAAGTCATTGACAGTACTAAACAGTAAAATCCCAATAAAAAGTCCACTAGTTTTGTAATAGAACAATAGACTTACAGCAAAAAGATATGCACTTCTCAAGCCCTTTTTGCGATACACTATCGAATAGATAAAATATAAGGCTGCAAAGAATATCCAAAAATTCGCTTGTGTAAATATTAATGGTGAATCCTCTGAAAAAGAAAATATGTCAATAAGTCTATTCATTAATAATTTGATTCAAAATATAATTTGGTTCTAGCTCTAATTCGTTTTCCCAAGAATTCGCTAATGCTTGTAACAAAAGATCTGCTTTAATTCGATATCCCTTGACCGTAAAATGAATTCGATCTCTGGGCATTAACTTATTAGTATACCAACTTTGAGAAGAATTAAAACCTCCCATGATTTCATAAAAATCCCAAACAGCCATATTTTGCTCTTTGGCAACCTCATAAATTACCTTTCTGGCAATTCGTGTTCTTGGGTTTGGAAATTTCTTTTTGTAATACGAATCATTAGGTACGGTAAGCAATACTGCACAATTGGGATTTGCTTTTTGTATTAATTTTATAAACTCGGTATAATATTTTTTATACTTTTCTGGTTTAAAATCTGGGTGATAAGCATCATTTGTTCCAATAGAGATTATAAATAGATCTGGAGTATAGAGAAGTAATTGTTCTTCAAAATAACGGCATCGGTTATAAAAGGAAAAACTACCTCCATTGACTCCAATAGAAGTATATTCTATCCCATTATTATCATTCATTAACTCAATACCCATCATCAAAAATTCGGCATCAGGAGTATTTTCTACCTTACGAATACAGAACTCTATTTCTTCTACTGTTTTAATAAAAGTAAACTCTATAAAATGTGCTTGTTTATTTTCTTCAACATTAGAAATTAATGAATCGTCCTTAAACGATATTTCATAATCCGTACTCCAATTATCATAAAAGATTCTGATTTTATTAAAATCGTACATCTTTTCGTGATAGTTATTACCATTAGCCGTTATTTTTACATTAGATACAGTATCCTTAAATACGGCGGTAACTCCAGATAGTCCCCAAGCTACGCTATCTCTTCTTACCGAACATCGATATCCTTTCCATAGCCCATCATATTTTACCTTATAATTACCTGGATTGTTTGTTTTGGCCATACTAAAAGGATAGATAAATCCTCTTTGCCCTTTTGTATTAGGATTCATTGTCTGCAGATAAGATCTCAAACGATTTGAGTAGATATCTGCTTGAATATGAGACCCTCCTATATGAAAAACATGTAATTTCTCTTCTCCCCCTTTGGCAATAGTATCTAGTTTCTTAAAAAGTGCCTTAAAAGCTGGAGAGGTTTTTGCCATTTTAATAGTATTGGCTTTCCAGTTTACAAAGGGGTATTTATCTTGTATGGAGTCTACAACGTATGTCTGAGCTATTAAAGGCAAAGACAAAAGCCATAAGCAAAAAAACAATTTTCTACGTATCATCATCGGTTTCAGGTTCTTTAAGATCAAGGTATAGGGCTGTAAAAAATAATTCTGAAATAATCTTGGTTCCTTTCCAGGTAAAGTGCATATAGTCTTTGGCAGTTAGTTTTTCGTCTACCCATAACTTCATTGCTCCTTTTCCTCCCATCGCGTCATACATACTCCAATAGGCAGTATTGTTTTGCATACAGGTCTCGGACAATTTAGAATTAAGATATGGCAATAACGGGTAGGTTTCCATTTTACCATTTACCGGAAGGCACATATCTGTAGGACCAATAAATATAACATTAGTATTTTTTGCTCGTCTTTTAATCCAATTTATTTGATAAGCAATTCGTTTAGTATAATTTTCTACATCTGTCGAATCCTTGAGATACGGCATTGTATTTCCCCCATATTGCATAATAACAATTTTGGAACTTAACTGCCTCATCATCTGACTATAAATAGCAGCATTGGCATTGGTAAAAATGGTTCCAGATGCTCCACGCATGGCAACATTATCAATCTGCACCTTTGAGTTACCATCTAATGTTAATCCATAAAAGTCTGCACTAATTTTACCTTCTACTTCAATTTTTAAATTCGTAGGAGTTACGGCCGTTCTGATTTTATATTGATGGTATTTGCCATCGGCAATAAGGTTATCTTCCTGGATTAATGCCCCATTATTAAATACTGATATTTTTACAGGAAAATTACAATTACCATAATGTAGCCCAATATTGGTAAATCGTCTAAATTTTGCATAGGATTTTTTCGATTTACCTATTACTACAGAAGCCCTAACGATCGGCAATGTATCAATAGCAAGACTATCGGGAAGTTCTTTCTGATAGTTTGTAAAACGAGAGACTGATAGATAAGCTCCATATTTTTTATGCGAGAATTTCTTTTGTGTTGGGTCAAAAAATGCATATCGCTGCCAATTTTCACTTGGTTCTACTACTGCACTTATTTGCCTGTATACAGGTAATACAGGAATAAATCCTGGCCCACTACCTCCATACATAAGTTGTAGTCTATTACGCAAATAGCCCGTTATTCTATCTCCTTCGATCTGAGAATCTCCATAATGTATAATCCTACAGGATCTAGAGGATAGTTTTTCTCTTAGTTCATTTGCAAAATCCGGGTTACTCTCTGGGTATTTTATCCTAACAAGTCGAGTCGTATCAATTTTAGTAAAGTCAGGCAACTGTTTAATATCTCCTGTGGTAGTACTATCACTTTTACTTTCTGTAGTTTCAATATCTAGAGGTGTGACTATTTGTGTAACCTCCAGAACATCCTGTCGAGTTAAGGATGAATCTTTTTCTAATCCCAAAAACGTAGTATAGGTAGGATATTTTATAGAAGCTCCTTGATAAGAAAACCCATCATCTTGTGTTTGAGCTTTTTCTACTCCTCCTTTTTCACTTAAAAACATAAGTCCAAACAAACCTCCTAAAACGAATAGAATGAATAGTGATATTTGGATAGGTTTAATTCTCAATATTTCCCGGAAAATGTTAATGTATTGTAAAAATAGAAAGATTTTCTAAACTACAAAGCAGTTTGGCAAGTTGTTATACTTGTATACTTTGAATTTATAATAAAAGAAAATCAACTCTCTTAATGTGATTGAAGTTATCATAAAAACGCATTAAAGAGAAGATACTAATTTCTGTGCTTCATTAACGACAGATCGATATTTACTTCGGTTGGGTTTTGACATGTGTTGAGATTTTGCCAGAATTTCTGATAAGATTTCTTTAGCATCTTCGATTTTCCCTTTTTCAATTAAAAATTTTGCAAGTATATATCGCTCTTCATAATTAGAATACCTTTGATCAATCTGTCTTAGATGTTCTTCTGCTTTTTCTACGGCACCTATCTTCTCGAGGGACAATCCATGCAAAAACTGACTCCTTGACCCTTTAAAATCAAGTTTGTCTTGTATTTTTTCTGCACAAAAAATTACTTTTTCATAATCCTCGAGCTGATAGTACCCTCCAATCAGTTTTTTAACCACACCGATATCGGTATAATTACCATTAATGGCTATTTCATACTCCTGTATAGCATTTGTATAGTCTTTTATTTCTACTAAAGCATCGGCAAGATATACTCTATTCTGAAAGGTATCTGCAAAATCCAATTGCTTTCTTAAATCCTGAACCTTTTTGGTGGGATTAATAACACTTACAATCTCATTTTGAACCAAATCCAAGTCCTTTTTACTAAACACTTGAGTAACAAGGTAAATTATACTTCCTAAGATTGGTAAAAGCATAATTACAAAAAACCAATAATAATTATTTTTATTCTTAATTGCGTGATATACACAAAACCCTTGTAAGGCGATAATTAAAAAGTACTGCATAGTGCAAAAGTAAGCAAAACGATCTTAGGTTTGAAGATATAAGTATCACACATACTATCTTATAAAAGACCTACTCAAGTTGATTCAGGTAGGTCCATAAACTTGTATTACTTCATAGCTACAACTAGATCATCTGCATTAACCATTGTTCCTGCTTTCAGCAATATTTTCTTTACCGTTGCATCTTCATTTGCTGTGATAGTGGTCTCCATCTTCATAGCTTCAATAATGAACAAAGGTTCATTTTTCTTAACCTCCTGACCTGTCTTCACTAAGATAGAAGAGAGGGATCCTTGCAGAGGGGCTCCTATCTGTTTTGCATCTCCTTTATCAGCTTTTACATGTATTACTTTATTTATTTTTATAGAGTTATCTTGTATATCTACATTTCTTGTTTGTCCATTTACTTTAAAGAAAACAGTTACTTTACCTTCATAATTTGGTTTTCCTACAGATATCAGCTCTATAAGTAAAATTTTTCCTTTTTCAAGTTTTATAATGATTTCTTCTCCAGGTTCCATTCCATAAAAAAAGTTTTTGGTTGGTATGGTCATCACGTTTCCGTATTTTAAGTGATGATTATAGGCACCTGTAAACACTTTAGGATATAGTTTATAAGAAAGAAAATCTGTAATATCAAGCTCTCTTCCCATACCTTTTTTAAATACTTTTACAAAATCCGTAAACTCTGTTTCAAAATCAACAGGTTCTAGATGTGCATTTGGCCTGTCTGTAAATGGCTTTTGATCTTTTAATATTGATTTTTGAAGATCTTTAGGGAATTCGCCTACCGGTTGTCCTAATTCTCCTTTGAACAGGCTGACTACAGATTGCGGATATGAAATGGTATCTCCTCTCTCCTTTACATCTTCTATAGTAAGATTATTACTTACCAGATATTGCGCCATATCTCCAACAACTTTAGAACTTGGCGTTACCTTTACAATATCTCCAAACAGTTCATTTACTTCTCCATACATTTTGGTGATTTCATGAAAACGATCTGCCAACCCTAATCCTTGTGCCTGTGGTTTGAGGTTAGAATATTGTCCTCCGGGGATTTCATGTTGATATACCTCTCCTGTTCCGGCTTTAAGTCCTGATTCAAAAACATAGTAATAATCTCTAACGGTCTCCCAATAATTAGAATACTCATTTAATTTGGGAATATTCATTACATTCTCTCGTTCATGAAACCTCATCATTTCTATGATTGCATTAAAATTAGGCTGCGCAGTTAAACCTGATAATCCCCCCAAAGCAACATCTACAACATCTACTCCTGCCTCAATGGCTTTAAGATATGTTGCCGATTGTACCGAAGAAGTATCATGCGTGTGTAAGTGGATAGGTATGTTGATCTCTGATTTTAATGCCGAGACCAATTCATAGGCTGCATATGGTTTTAATAGCCCTGCCATATCTTTGATACCAAGTATATGCGCTCCTGCATTCTCTATATCTTTGGCTAATTGAATATAATACTCTAGCGTGTATTTGGTTCTTTTGGGGTCCAAAATATCTCCTGTATAACACAGAGACCCCTCCGCTAGCCCTTGTGTTTTTGTTCGTACATGCTCTATACAAGGAGCAATAGATTTCATCCAGTTCAATGAATCAAAGATTCTAAAAACATCTACGCCATTTTCCCAGGATTGTTCTACAAATTTCCCTATCAAATTATCTGGATAAGCTGTATATCCAACGCCATTAGATCCTCTTATAAGCATTTGAAGCAATAGATTAGGCATTGCTTTTCGCAAAGAGCGTAATCTTTCCCAAGGGTTTTCTTTCAGAAAACGAAGGCAAACATCAAAAGTAGCTCCACCCCATACTTCCATACTAAAGATTTCGGGGTGATTTTTTGCAAAACCTTCTGCTACTTTTTGCATATCATATGTTCTCATTCTGGTTGCCAGTAAACTCTGATGCGCATCACGCATTGTAGTGTCTGTAAAATGAATTTTCTTTTCATTTTTTAACCATTCTGAAAACTTTTCGGGTCCTAACTCTGTCAATATATTTTTAGTCCCTTTTGTATATCCGGCGTTCTCATCAAATTTTGGAACTACAGGTGTCACAAAAGTCTTAGTTGGGTCAATCTTTTTAACATCAACATTACCATTTACGATAATATCGCCCAAAAAAGTTGCTAATTTGGTAGCACGGTTACGAGACTCTTTGACCTCAAATAATGATTTGGTATTCTGAATAAAATTAACTGTTACTTCTCCTTTTCTAAACGTTTCGTGGTTAAGGATATTAGCTAAGAAAGGCATATTGGTTTTTACACCTCGTATTCTAAATTCGGATAACGCTCTTAACATCTTTCTGCATGCCCCATCCAGAGTTCTACTATTTGCAGAAATCTTAACCAGCATCGAATCAAAAAACGGAGAAATGGTTACTCCTTGATACACACTTCCTGCATCCAACCTTATTCCGAACCCTGAAGCACTACGATATGTTGTAATAGTTCCATAATCTGGTTTAAAATCATTCTCGGGGTCTTCTGTTGTTATTCTACATTGTAATGCAAAACCGGTAGTTTTAAGACTTTCTTGGCTTTCTATTTTGATTTGTTTATCCGATAATTTATATCCTCCGGCAATAAACACTTGTGCTTTAATTAAATCAATTCCTGTTACAATCTCGGTAACTGTATGCTCAACTTGCACTCTTGGATTTACCTCTATAAAATAAATACTTCCATCATCATCTACCAGAAACTCTACGGTACCAATATTATTATAATCTACAGCTTTACAAATCTTAAGGGCATAATTATACAGGTCTTGTTTTATTTGTTCTGATACTCCAAAAGAAGGTGCATATTCGATCACTTTTTGATAACGACGTTGTACCGAACAATCCCGTTCAAAAAGGTGTACCATATTACCATGGTGATCGGCTACAATTTGTATTTCGATATGTTTTGGGTTTTCAACGAATTTTTCAAGAAACACAGTATCATCTCCAAAGGCATTAAGAGCCTCTCTACGAGATTCTGGGTATGCTTTTTCTAATTCTTCTTCGTTTCTAATGACACGCATTCCTCGACCTCCTCCGCCAGAAGCTGCTTTTAGCATCACAGGGAAACCAATACGTTGAGCTTCTTTTAAAGCTATTTTTACATCTGTAAGTTCTTCCTGATTACTTTGGATGATAGGTATATCATTATCAATAGCTACCTTTTTTGCTGTAATTTTATCTCCCAAAGAACGTAATACTGAAACTTTTGGTCCAATAAAAATAATGTCATTTTCTATACATTTTTGTGCAAAATCTGCATTTTCAGAAAGAAACCCATATCCAGGATGAATCGCATCTACATTGTTTTTTTTGGCTACATTAACAATTGCGTCAACATTTAGGTATGGCTTTAAAGGCTCATTATCTTCCCCAATCTGATATGCTTCATCAGCTTTATATCTATGTAATGAATACCTATCTTCGTAGGTGTACACTCCTACTGTTTGTAATCCAATTTCTGTACAAGCCCTAAAAATTCGGATTGCAATTTCTCCTCGATTAGCGACTAAAACCTTTTTAATTTGCATGATAAAATTTGTGAGTTAAAACCATATTTAGCGAACATTCGCTACGAAGATATTGATAAGAACCATACTGTACAACAGAAATGTTAAAATTCATATACATATTTTAAATCTGTGATATTCTTAACATTACCAAATACACGCTTAACAATAAATCAAACTTGTGGTAACATAAAATTAACATTAATTAACTTAACTCTTATACCGTTCTTCTATCATCTATCGTTCTTTTAATAGATTTAGAACATTTTACTAGTATTTGTCAAAACCACTTAGGATGAGAAATAGGATTTTGCTAACAGATTTTTTTATTGATCAAAACGTCCCAAAAATTTTCTTTGGAATGCTTTTTGCAACCGTACAAAAAGGTCAAAAAATCATGAAACTTTAACAAAGGGTTAGTATCTGCAGTTACTCCCAATAGTTAAGTTTGCCAGTCAATACCTCAAGTAAATTTTATATAAAACCATTTAATTATTAAACATGAAAAACAGAATTATTGCTTTTGCAAGCACGCTTATGCTAACAACTTTAATATTAAGTTGTAGCAGTGATGACGACAACACACCTGCAGCTCCAGAAGGAGTGGTTTCTGCAGAAAGATACAAGGATGTAAAATCAGCTAATCGCGAAATTAACTCGGTGGTACAAGGGGCTTTTAATAATCCATCTCGTACTAGTCGTAATTTTATTAGCAAAAATAATGATTGTACTACTGTAGAAGGAGCTGTAGGTTCAGGTAATGGAGGTACTATTACTATAAATTTTGGCGCCGACTGCCAATCACCAGACGGAAAACCGATTTCTGGTAAAATCATTGTAACTTTCACTGTAAAAGAAGAAATGTCTGGGGCGATCGTCCAGATGAATTACACATTAGAAAACTTTTCTTTCGACGGTATAACAGTTAGTGGAACTTCTGTAGCAACTATTACCATTAGTGAGCAAGGAGGTCAAAAATTTGTTTCGACCTCTGATTACTTATTTGCATGGAGTGATGGTCTTAGAGTTACCAGTAAAGACACAACCGCCGTAGAAATTGTAATGAATCAGGATACTTTTGATTTTTATACGCTTGTAACCTTAGATACCTCTTCAGAATTTAACAATGGTAGTGTATTTACTTCTAAAACTACAACTCCTTTACGATTAGAAAGTGGCTGTGAATATGTAGTTAGTGGTACTATCGTTACCACCGAAGATTCGTCAACTTCTACTTTGGAGTATGGTGATGGAACTTGTGATAATATCGCAATACTTACTGATGCTGACGGAAACGAAACAACAATAGACCTAAGTATAGAAGAAAACTTTGTTCTGTAAACAAACGACATTTCGTTTTACAAAAAACGCGTCCTAATTGATAGTAAAACCGTTTCTGAAGTCTCTTTTGAAACGGTTTTCTATTCCTAACAATGTTTATTTCTGTATTTTGTTATAGTAAGCTTTCTCTGTTACTTCAGACCACCTCGAAATTCTTTTTTGAAAACCAGAATAGCTTTCATATACTTCTTTTGACAAAGGGTCATCACCTATCAACTCTTGTATGGCTTCATCTGTATATCCTCTTAAAGTCTCTAGGGTTTCTTTAGAAAATTCTCGAATCTCAACTCCTTCTTCATTTACCAGTTTATCCAAATAAATTCCATTTTGCTTATCAAACTCTGCTAAAACCCATACTTGCGCTCTTTTGGAGGCAGCTTCTAATACAGCTTGTAGATGTGGTGGTAATCCATCATACAAATTTTTATTAATAAAAAACTCTAATTGCGAGCCTGTTTCGTGCCATCCAGGAGTATAATAATACTTTGCAATTTTATGAAACCCCATCTTATAATCATGATATGGACCTATCCACTCGGTGGCATCAATAACTCCTCGCTCTAAACTTGTATACACCTCACTACCAGCAACCAAAACTGCAGCTCCACCTGCTTTTTCTATTACTTTGCCTCCTATCCCCGGAAGTCTCATTTTTAATCCTTTAAAATCTTCGACAGAATTAATCTCTCGATTAAACCATCCTCCCATTTGCACACCTGTATTTCCTCCCATAAAAGGAACCAGATTAAACTTGGCGTATGTTTTTTTCCATAACTCATAACCTCCTCCTGTTTCTAACCACGAAGTAATTTGCTGGCTATTCATCCCAAAAGGTACTGCTGCAAAGAATTGTGCTGCAGGAGTTTTTCCTGCCCAATAATACGCTGCGCCACACCCCATCTCGATTGTTCCTTGAGATACAGCATCAAAAGCTTCAAGAGGGGGTACTAATTCTCCTCCGCCGTAAACCTTAATCTTAATTTGACCATTAGACAATTCATCTACCCATTTTGAGTATTTTTCTGCTACTTCGCCCACCACTGGAAAATTAGGGGGCCAGGTGGTTGTCATTTTCCAATAAAATATTTTGTCAGGTTTGCTTACATCATAAGAAGTAGTACTCATACTTGCTGGTGGATCTCCTAAACAAGAAATAAACAATAATACAACCGCTATCATAGTAGCAAATCTGGTTATTTTGTGATTTTGACTTTTAAAAAACTTCATGTATACATAAATATAAGTTATTCAATATTGCTCTATATAGTCTAATAAACTGTTTTACATACTTCAAAGAAAAGGTGTAATCTATTTTTTATTTTGACATAAAAATAATCTCGGGAAAAAATACTACAATCCCTACAATGATCAATTGTATGATTATAAAAGGAATAATCCCTTTATAAATCTGACTTGTTTTTACGTTTTCTGGTGCCACTCCTTTGAGATAAAATAATGCAAATCCAAAGGGAGGTGTCAAAAAAGATGTTTGCAAATTTAAGGCTATCAAAATCCCTACCCATAACATATCCATCTCAAAAACATTAAAAATAGGTGTAACTACAGGCACTATAATAAAGACAATTTCAATAAAATCGATAAAAAAACCAGCTACAAAGATGACAAGCATCACCAACAACAGGAACATTAAAGGTGTTAGATTAGAAGAAATAATTAATTCTTGTAAATACATATCTCCTCCCAGTGTTCTAAACACCAAGGTAAACGTTGTTGCCCCTAAAAGAATAAAAAACACCATTGACGTTAGTTTTATGGTCTCTTGCCCCACTTCTTTTAGAATCTTAAACGAAAACTTTTTTTGAATTACGGTTAGTATTGTTGCTCCAATCGCTCCAATTGCAGATGCTTCTGTTGGCGAGGCTATACCAGTAAAAATAGATCCTAGTACAAGTACAATTAATAGTATAGGCAGGAATAAGACTTTAAGGATTTTTGCTGTAAAATTAGCTCCTCTAAATTCTTTTATTTCTTCTGCAGGAATACTTGGAGCATCTTCTTTATGTATAAAAGATTTAATCAAAATGTAACCAATATATAGCCCAACCAATACCAAACCAGGTAATAAAGCTGCAGAAAACAAAGCTCCTACATCTACTGAAGCAGCTCCTCTGGATGAGCTATTAATTGTATCTGCTAATAAAACCAAAACTATTGATGGTGGAATAATCTGTCCTAATGTACCTGATGAAGCAATTACACCTGTAGCAAGCTCTGTTTTATAGCCACGTTTAAGCATTGTTGGTAAACTTATTAATCCCATTGTAACTACCGTAGCTCCTACAATACCTGTAGAAGCAGCTAACAATGCACCCACTATCACTACCGAAATTGCTAAACCACCACGAACCCTACCAAACATCATTGCCATTGTTTCTAATAAACTTTGGGCCAGTCCTGATTTTTCTAGCATGATTCCCATAAAAATAAAGAGAGGAACAGCCATAAGGACATAATTATTTACCACTCCCATAATTCTAGATGGTAGCAAATAAAATGTTGACATTTGAAATTGCTCTGGAGCAAAAATTGACACCCCAAAAGCAAAGGCTACCGAAATTCCACCAAGTGTAAAAGCAACCGGATATCCTCTTAGGATAAGAATAAAAATAATTACAAATAATAGTATTGCCAGATATTCCATTACTCCTCTTTATTAAAAATAATTTGGATTGATTTTAAGATGTGTGATACTCCTTGAAGTAATAAAAAAACAAAACCAAGAGTAATACAAAATTTAAGTATATATAAAGCGGGTAAGCCTCCAGGTTGAGGCGAGCTTTCACCAATCATAAATGAAAAAGCTCCATAATACCAAGAAGAAACAATTGCAACATAGCACCATGGAATTAATAAAAAAACTCCTCCTAACAGATCTATCCAAGCTTTTCTTTTTTTAGAAAGTTTGGTATAGAATACATCGACCCGTACATGTTTTTCATACTTAAACGTATATCCAGAAGCTAATAAAAAAAGCATCCCAAACAGGTAGATTTCTATTTCGATCATCCATACATATGTAAACTGAAAAATGTAACGGATAATGACATCCATGCCTATTATTATTGCTAATAACACAGCTATCCAGCCAACTATAACACCCGTTTTTTCACCAATCCAATCAAGGAAATTGATCGCTTTTTGCATTTATAGAGTTATGTTTCTAATATTAGGGATTGAAGATACTAAAATTAGAAACATTAGAAAATGTAAGTTCTCAATTGTTAGCAGAACCTAATTCTCGAATTTACCGCTTAAGAAAACATCTAATATTAGCTTACTTAGCGTATAAAAACCAATTCATTTGGTTTGGTAGTATATTCTTCACTAAACCCATACCCTTCATAATTAAACCCTTTCAAATCTTCTATTGTTTTAGCATCGGTATCAATAATATATCTTACCATCATACCTCTCGCTTTTTTGGCAAAGAAACTAATCATTTTAAGTTTATCTCCTTTCCAATCTTTAAATTGAGGAGTAATCACAGGAACTTTTAGTACTTTTTTATCAATAGCGCTGAAATATTCATTACTAGCCAGATTGATAAACAACTCATCATCCTGAAGTTCATCATTTAGTTGCTGTGTGATTGTCTTTTTCCAAAACTCATACAAATTATTGTTACGACCTACTTTAAGCTTGGTTCCCATTTCTAAACGATATGGCTGCATCAAATCCAAAGGTCTTAGAATCCCATATAATCCAGAAAGTATCCTTAATTGGTTTTGTAACGCATCCAATTTATCCTCGGGTATAGTATACGCATCTAATCCTACGTATACATCTCCATTGAATGAATACACAGCTGGTCTTGCATTTTCTTTTGTAAACGGAAGACTAAATTCTTGATTACGCTGCCAATTGAGCTGTGCCAGTTTATCACTGATACTCATTAACTCAGAAAGTTTTTTTGGTGATTTTTTCTTGAGCACTCCATTTAACTTTTCTATTTCTGTAAGAAAGTTAGGAGTTGTATACTGCTGAGTAGGTAATTCGGTTTCAAAATCCAATGATTTGGCTGGAGATATTACAATTTTCATGTAGATGCTGTTTTTGTTTTTCAAAAATACAATTGTCTATTGAGAATTAAAATCTGTAGGTCTATTAATTCTCTATATTGGTATTTACAAAAGCTATTTAGGTTTAAAGTAATTTCTATTCGCTCATAAAACCTAAAACAAGGAAAATACTACAAAAGAGATTTGTTTCATATTTCTGGCGTTTTTCTGATACTGCTCTTTTATTTCTTACGCTTTCAAATTTGTAGAATGCAAACCAGTTTATCAAATCTTTTCTTAAACAATAAACTATCCAAGTCCAATGATTTATATCATTTTTTATTTGAATTATAATTCATATTTGTCAAAAATTGACTTACAAAAATCAACCGTAAAACGATTACGGTAAAAACGTAATTATTTGATTATCAACATTTAACGATCAAAAAAAACAACATTTTTCTTTTACAAAAGAAAGATTTTGATTACTTTTAACTTCAATAACGCATCCCTTCGACGGTCTACCCCTACTTTCGTTACAAAAAACTTAAATTCTCTTACCTGTCTGTATTTGAATACGTTACGTTATTACACACAAATTTTCTTTTTTACAAAACTCTCTCCTTAGACATTTATTTGACGTTTAATTTAAATACCTACTAATATGTTAAAATCTACGACTACTTTATTTATTGCTATTGTTACTTTTTTTATTATTGTTTTATTCTCTTCTTGCGAAAAGGATGATATCATTTCGATTGAAGAACAACAGGTTGAACAACAATCTAAACCAGAAGTTGTTCAGGACTCTACTTATACCGATGCTGAATTACTAAAGGTATTAGAAGAGGAACTAGATTATATAGAGCTTGAAAAGCAAGGGAAAATTGTAGAGGCTTCTGGGATGGAAATCGTAAAAGAAAACCCAAAAAAAGTATATGTACATTATATGCCCTGGTTTCAAAGTAAAGATTTTGATGGTTACTGGGGTCAACACTGGACGATGGCCAATCAAAATCCCGATATCAAAGACGCTAATGGCAACGCACAAATTGCATCCTATTATTATCCGCTAATCGGTCCCTACTCTTCTTCTGACCCTGATTTACACGAATACCATTTCCTAATGATGAAACTATCTGGGGTAGATGGCGTAATCTTTGATTGGTACGGAAGTAAAGATCTATATGATTATGGATTAATCAAACAAGCTACAGAGACCTTTATATACACCCTAGAAGATTTGGGAATGAATTTTTCAATTATGTATGAAGACAGAGTGGCTCAACAAGCAAAAGAGCAATCCCTTTCTGCAACAGTAATAGAAGCAGCTCAGGAAGATTTCTTATATATTAATCAAAAATACTTTTCTAGCCCCGAATACATGCAATACAATGGCAAAAACATGCTCTTTATATTTGGTCCTCAATATTTAAATACAGAGGCAGAATGGAACCAGGTGTTTGATGTTTTACCAACCACTAATCGCCCTGATTTCTTAACCTTATGGGGAGCTAGTAATTATGTTGGTGCTAACGCTAGTGGAGAATTTTTATGGGTTGATCAAGATCACTTACTTGCTCATGAGCATTACTATAACACATACCAGGCAAGCAATAAAATCACTGTAGGCTCATCTTATCCGGGATTCAAGAGCTTTTATACAGAAGGTGGGTGGTCTGATGGCATAAATGATTGGACTATAAACCTTAACAACGGAAACACCTTTATAGAAACACTTAACTATAATCATCATGAGCTCTCAGATTTTCTACAAATCATCACATGGAATGATTTTGGAGAAGGTACTATGATAGAGCCAACACAAGAGTTTGGTTTTACATATCTGGAGTATCTGCAAGAGTATACCGGAGTACCACATACAACCCAGGATTTGCAAGTGGCACTGGACTTATATCATATGAGAAAAGATTTTAAAAACAACGAAGAAGCTCAAGCAATAATCGATAGAGCATATAAATACATAAAACAACTTGACATGCAACGAGCAGATAAAGTTTTAAAAGCCATTGATAGATTTTACTAAATTATAAATTTGGGTGAAAACAAAAAAAGCCTGTCTAAAAATAGACAGGCTTGTGTTTTAAAAAAGTCAAAATGTATATTATAATACTTTCACGTTTACCGCGTTCATTCCTTTTTTACCTTCTTTAAGATCAAACTCTACTTCGTCACCTTCACGAACTTCATCAATTAAGCCTGAAATGTGTACGAAATGATCTTTGTTTGATCCTTCTTCTGTAATGAATCCAAATCCTTTGGAGTCATTGAAAAATTTTACTGTTCCTTTGTTCATTATAAAATATTAAAACGCGAAGGTACTATTATTTCGTTATAAATTTCTATTTATTTCAAAATAAAGTTCTTAGTAACCTTTTTTTAATGTTCTCTATACACAGACATAATGCCCTTAAAAAAACACTAAACATCTGTTTCTATTGACATTTAGGTATTTATTTTTTTTGTGAGCTGCAATTATTTTCTACATCTTTTAACATATCATCTAACTTTTTTCTTGGCAACCATTTGCCCTTAATCATCACTCCTTCGATAGTTTTAGTGTTTCTAATATCCTTAAGAGGGTTTTTATTGAGTAATACCAGATTTGCTAGCTTCCCTTCACTAATCGTGCCGCTGATTGCTAATCGATCCAAATATCGTGCAGGAACTATGGTAGCTGTTCTTAAGGTTTCGTAGTTAGACATTCCACTACTTGATAATAGTTCAAGTTCTCTATGTAGTGAGAATCCCTGGATAAATAGCCCATATGTATCGCTTCCTGCCAATAGAGGTACATTGGCTTCATTTAATATTTTAGTAAATTTCTTTTGCCATTCTAATTCTTTCTGAAGTCGAATAAGAGACTCTGGAGCAGTAAACCAGGTATTTATTCTATAGTGGATACTATCGGATGTATAATAAGCTGCATATGCCTGAGGAAGATACTTTATTTCATCACTTTTTTTTAGAATTTCAAACTTCCTATTATCGGCATACCTACTAATCATTTCAAAAATCCCCAAAGTAGGAGAAACATATACCCCACTAGCTTTAATTTCAATGGCAGCTTGTTTTAAGTATGTAGTATCTGCTTTTTGCTCTGTATTAAAAATACACATAAACTCCTCTATATGGGCTATCGATTTCATCCTTAAAGAGTATTCTAATGGAAGTTTTCTTTGACCATGCCCAACAACCGGAATCTTATATTTATTGGTTTCTTCTAATAACTTTAAATATACTTTCTTAGGTAAATTATCAGCAATTTTTAAAAAATCATATCCTTTTTCGTGGTGTTTTTTTACAACCTTAATCACATCACTTATTGTTTGTAAATCATTAGATTTTAAATATGGTCCTGTAGTTACATAATAGGGTGCCAAAAATTTATTCTTATTAGCATCTTCTTTAATTTTTATTTGATCTTGACCTTCATACTCTGCCATATTTCGTGCTGTTGTAACACCATTAGCAACTAGCAATTTAAACTCATCGCGGATATCGTTTTGTAAATGATAGTGCATTTCTGCCAATCCAGGGATCAAATATTTATTTGTGGCATTAATAGCGGTGCTAACTTTTTGCTTTATTTTTTGAGAAGCAGGTTCAATTGTCGTAATCTTTCCAGCTGTAACAATAACCCGCTGATTGTATAATATTACTTCTCTATCCATAGGGATGACATTTACATTCTCAAAAGAAATACTATTTTCTTGAGCATGTAATATTACTATACTACTTATTTGTATAATACTATACCGCACAAAACTCTTTATTAAACTACGCATCTTTATTTTTTTTTAAAATTATCGATGTCAAACCTAATAAGCGCTTATAATTGTCGAGTTCTATATTGTAAGGATCTGAGAAAAC
Source organism: Aquimarina sediminis (assembly GCF_002895435.1). Lineage (GTDB taxonomy): Bacteria > Bacteroidota > Bacteroidia > Flavobacteriales > Flavobacteriaceae > Aquimarina > Aquimarina sediminis. The sequence goes on along the minus strand of NZ_POYJ01000012.1, from coordinate 114,009 downwards.
CGAACCTATCTATTTCGTTTTTTATATTCGTTAGGAGACATTCCCATCTCCTTTTTAAACGCAGTATAAAAAGTAGTTTTAGAGTTGAAACCTGCCTCAAGACCAATAGCTAACATACTGTATTTATCAAACTCTGGGTCAAGAATCATTTTTAGTATATCCTGTACTCTATAACTATTGATAAACTCTGAGAAGTTTTTACCGCTCTTTTTATTGATTTGTTCTGAAAGATATCCACTACTTATCCCTAACTTTTTTGCAACCATATCTCGATTAAGACTTGGATTATGATGAATATTTTCTTGTTGTATCAATATCAATAGCTGTTCTATATGAGAATTAGTCTCTTTTGTTTTTCTTATTTCTTCGTGAGTAGTGGTCTGTCTTAGATAATCTCTAATTTCGTATTTATCATTAGATAATTTAAACCGATACAATCCTTTATAAATTAACCAGTACATAAAAACAGAAACCCCCACCCATAAGTAGGTTAATGACATTTTATAATCATACATAAACCTAAACCCTTCTAAAGCCATACCATAAATCTCTAAAAGAGTAATAAAAATCCATATTCTTTTAATCCATTTTATGTCAAAATCAGATCGTAAACAAAATAGATATATAAAAGATATTACAATAAAAATGGTAGGAAAAACAATTGAAAGTACGCTAACTATTTTATAAAAAAGATAGACTGCCTTTTCTTTATTAGGTAGTATAATTTCATAATACCCAAAAACGGTATCGAATGAGATAATGGTATTAATTATACTTAAAATTAGGAAAGGAACATAAAGAAAATAAACGACATTACTTTTCCATAAAGGATGTCTTATTTTTTTGACAAAAAACACAAATAATGTTACTGGGTATAAAAACTGCCATAAAAACAAATCAAATACTGATATCAAAAACGGGTTTTCTCCCAGATCCCAAAACCAGTTATTCAATCCTATAACAGATAATATGATCAAAGTATACCCTAAATAAGCATTACTTTGATCTTTAAAAAATTTAGAAAATAGGATAATTATACCTAAAACAAAACCATGAATTATACCGATCAGGATAAATATTTCTAAAAAAGAAATTTCCATTAGTTACTTATTTTAAGAAAGCATACTGACGGTACTTTCCTATATATTACAAAGTAGTGAACTATATGTTAATCACCGGATAATTGGTTTTTGGCATACTTTCTCCAACGTTCTACACATTGTTTTATATCATCTGGGATTGGAGCTTCAAAATGCATATGTTCTCCAGTTATGGGGTGTTCAAATCCAAGCGTTCTGGCATGCAAAGCTTGCCTGGGTAATACTTTAAAACAGTTATCTACAAACTGCTTATATTTCGTAAATGTAGTTCCTTTTAATATTTTCTCTCCTCCATAGCGTTCATCATTAAAAAGCGTATGCCCAATGTGCTTCATATGAACTCTGATCTGATGAGTTCTACCTGTCTCTAGCCTGCAAGAAACCATGGTTACATACCCTAATCGCTCTATAACTTTATAGTGTGTAATCGCTGGTTTTCCTTTCTCTTCTTCCTCTCCTTCAAAAACCGTATTTTGTAACCTATTTTTAGGGTGGCGACCTATATTTCCTTCAACAGTTCCTTCATCTTCGCTTATATTTCCCCATACAAGAGCAACATACTCACGTTTACTGGTTTTATCAAAAAACTGCTTAGCAAGATGGGTCATAGCTTCTTCTGTTTTGGCTACCACTAACAACCCACTAGTATCTTTATCTATTCGATGTACCAACCCTGGACGGTTACTACTATTATTTGGTAAATTATCAAAATGATAGATCAAAGCATTTATCAATGTGCCCGAATAATTACCATGACCAGGATGCACTACCATTCCTGCAGGTTTGTTAACAACCAATAATACCTCATCCTCATAGACTATATCTAATGGGATATTCTCTGGAGTAAGTAAGTTTTCGTAAGGTGGATGTGAAAACAATACCCTTACCACATCATTTGGTTTTACCTTATAATTTGATTTTACGGCAATATCATTAACAAAAACACTACCTTCTTTTGCAGCTTGTTGTATTTTATTACGGGTCGCGTTTTCAACAAAATTCATCAAAAACTTATCAACTCGCAAAGGTACTTGACCAGCTCCAGCAACAAAACGATGATGTTCATAGAGTTCATCATCACTGGCATCAAAATCTCCTGTATGTATAGTTTTGTCCAAAATCAATTAGATAGGTTTAATGTACTTTCTTGTCCATCTCCGAGAACCAAATCTATTGTAGAGGTTTTCATTAATTTGGTACCTGGTTTTAGTCTTTTACCCTTATGTCTAAGCTCTAAGACCATATCTTTGGCAATATTTGGCTTATAAGTAACATCTCCTATTTCAAATCCTAAAGCTTTTAGTTTTGGTTCGGCTTGTCTTCTTGTTCTCTGTACCACATTAGGAACTTCAATTTTGCGATATCCAGAAGGGTTTAAAGTCACGTATATCTTACGATTTTCTTTAACCTCACTACCGGCAGTAGGGTTTTGTTCAATAACAGAAAATCTAGGATAATCAGGATTAAAATTTGCCGAATCCTGAACTTCATATCTCAAATCCTTTGCCTCAAGAGTTTGGGCAACTTCATCCAGCGTTTTTTTACTCAAACTAGGCACCACAATTCGTTGATTATGATTTGTTGTGCTTTCTAACCATTGCAACGCTACATAGGATAGAATAGCAAGCATCGCAACTGCCAATACCAGTTGTATCAAGAAGATTTTACTGTACAAAAACTTAAAAAGGTCTCTAAAGAAATTCATAAATACATCAATAATTTGGACAAATATATAAAAACGAAGAGTTTTAAGCTTTTCTTATAAGATAAATGATATTTTTGTTTTTAAAAGTTACACTATGAAAAAAAACATCGCCATTTTGATGGGAGGATATTCAAGTGAGTTTGAAATCTCTATCCAAAGCGGAAATGTTGTATATAAATATCTCGACAAAGATCAATATCGCCCGTTTAGAATACACATCACTAAAGATGGCTGGTATTATGTAGATGATCATGATCAAAAACACAATATTGATAAAAATGACTTTTCAGTACTATTAGAAGGAACCAAAATTACCTTTGATGCAGCTTTTAATACGGTTCATGGTACTCCGGGAGAAGATGGTCTATTACAAGCATATTTTGAGTTAATAGAAATCCCGCAAACTTCATGTGACTTCTATCAGGCCGGACTTACTTTCAACAAACGTGATTGTATCAGTGCATTAAAGCCTTATGGAATACCAACCGCTACGAATTATTTTTTAAACAAAGGAGATGCTATAGATAGTAAAGCCATCCTAGATAAAGTTGGACTGCCTTGTTTTGTAAAAGCAAATAAAGCAGGAAGCAGCTATGGAGTATCAAAAGTTAAAAAAACAGAAGAACTCCTTCCTGCTATTGAAACTGCCTACAAAGAAGATGATGAAATTATTATAGAATCTTTTTTGAGTGGCACCGAAGTCTCTGTAGGGGTTATACAACATAATGGTATCGATACAGTATTACCAATTACCGAGATTGTAACAGAAAATGAATTCTTTGATTATGAGGCTAAATATTTAGGGCAATCTGAAGAAATCACCCCAGCTCGTTTATCTACAGAGGACACCAAAAAAGTGCATGACCTGGCATTAAAAGTATATCAGATTTTAAAAATGAAAGGGTTTTCGAGAAGTGAATATATCTTTCATAATGGAGAACCTCATTTTGTAGAAATGAACACCAATCCAGGACTAAGTGAGGCAAGTATCTTACCTCAGCAAGCTCAAAAAGCGGGAATAAGCCTAAAGGAGTTGTTCTCTAATGCAATAGAATCTTGTATAAACCAATCAAAATAAAGGTAGTACTCATAAAATTATAATTTGAATTATCTTTGTACATACACCATTAATAGTCAGTAATGAGAAGAGCCGTTTTTCCGGGATCGTTTGACCCAATCACTTTAGGACACTATGATATTATCGAAAGAGGTCTTACTCTTTTTGATGAAGTTATTCTTGCAATAGGCGTAAATTCTGAGAAAAAGTATATGTTTTCTTTAGAAGAACGTAAACATTTTATCGAAGAGGCATTTAAAGATGAGCCAAAAATCAAAGTAATGACCTATAAGGGGTTAACAGTAGATTTTTGTAAGAAACAAAATGCTCAATTTATTTTGAGAGGATTACGCAATCCCGGTGATTTTGAGTTCGAGAAAGCAATTGCTCATACGAATAGAAAAATGTCTGAAATTGAAACCGTGTTTCTACTGACTTCTTCTGGTAAAAGCTATATTTCTTCTTCGATTGTGCGTGATGTAATTCGTAATGGAGGCGATGTCTCTGAGTTGGTTCCTGATACGGTACGATTAAAATAGATTTTTGTGAAAAGAAAAATTGGGTCTGTTGCACTTGTCGTCAGGGATTATGACGAAGCTATTCGTTTTTATGTAGACAAGCTTAATTTTGAGCTTATTGAAGACATTCAACTAGACAATAACAAACGATGGGTTCTTATTGCTCCTAATAATCAAGCAGAAACTAATATCTTGTTAGCAAAAGCTGCTAACTCTAAACAAGAAAAATCAATTGGCAACCAAACTGGTGGTCGCGTATTTCTTTTTCTACATACGGATGATTTCTGGAAAGACTATAACGATATGAAATCTAAAGGAATCTCGTTTCTAGAACAACCAAGAGAAGAGCCCTACGGTACTGTAGTTGTTTTTGAAGATCTATATGGTAATAAATGGGATCTACTAGAGTTAAAAAAACAATAGCGTAGCTCTACAATAATTATTTTACTTACTCTCTAAAATTAAAAAATTACAAAAATAATTTGTAAGGCTCTACCCTATCCCAAACACCTTTTACCTACCTATTTACTGGACAAAACCCCTGTTTCCAACTTCAAAACCAGGCTTTATTAGCATAACTAATTAAACCTTTATCCTATTATCATAGTCAAACATCCAAATGTTATGAGTATGAATAATCACTTATCCGACAAACAAATCCAACACCTTTATTGGCGAGTAGGCTTTGGGATTTCTGCTATAGATCTTAAAAAAGTAAGAACGCTTTCTAAGAATCAAATTACTGATAGATTGTTTACAGAAAGTAAATCAAGTTCTACATTATCCATATTTGATAAAGTATTAGAAAAACGACCTGCTAATTTATCCCCACAAGAGCGCAAGCAATTGAGCCAGCTTCGTAGAAAAAAAATGAATGAGCTTAACGTACTTTGGTTTCAACAATTAATTGATACTCGCCAAACGCTACGAGAAAAGATGACTTTGTTTTTTCATGATCATTTTGCGGTGAGAATCAAAATGCCCAGAGCTAATGTGCATCTTAATAACATAATCCGTAAACACGCATTAGGAAATTTTGGAGACATGCTATTGGAGGTATCAAAATCTCCTGCAATGCTTACTTTTTTGAACAATCGCCAAAATAGAAAAAATCATCCTAATGAAAATTTTGCACGAGAAATTATGGAACTTTTTACTCTTGGCAGAGACAACATATATACAGAAACAGATATTAAAGAAGCTGCCAGAGCTTTTACCGGTTGGAATTTTGATAAAAACGGAACATTTATTTTTAGAATAAAACAGCATGATTATGGTTCTAAAACAGTTTTGGGAAAAACTGGAAACTTTAAAGGAGAAGATATTATCAAAATTCTTTTAGAAGAAAAGCAAACTGCCAAATATATTACTCAAAAATTGTATACCTATTTGGTAAATCCAATTATAAATCAAAATCATGTAGAACAGCTATCCAAAATCTTTTATGATTCCAATTACAACCTTAAAACACTCATTAGATCAATTATTAAAAGTGATTGGTTTTATAATGATGAAAATATTGGTGCCAAAATTAAATCTCCAATTGAATTATTGATTGGACTCAGCAGATCTTTTGAAATCAAATACAATGATCCAAAAACAGTACTCTATTTACAAAAAAAACTAAATCAAATGTTATTTTTTCCTCCTAATGTAGCAGGTTGGCCAGGAGGAAAAACATGGATTGATAATTCTACCCTAATGCTTCGGCTAAAACTACCATCCATACTCCTTAATGGCGGAGTAATCCCATTGATTGATCAAAAAAAGACTGAAAATATGATGGCGAAAGAGCAGTTATATAAAAAAATAAAATCTAAGGTAGAGAAAAAGGTAAAAACCACCTCAAACTGGAATATTTTTCTCTCCACCCTAGGAAGTATAGATGAAACTGAGTTAACCAAATTTATACTTCAACCAGAATTATCCTCAACAGCAAAAAGAGTTATGGCAGCTATAGATATAACGGATACCAAAAGCTTTGTTATTGGTTTATTGAGCTTGCCTGAGTATCAACTTTGCTAAAAACCAAACTACCATGAAGCGAAGAGATTTTTTAAAACAATCAGTTTTTGCGTCGGGAATGACTTTAGTTCCTTCTTTTTTAAAAGGGATGGAATTTTTATCTGCGCATCAGCTATCTGGATACAAGAATGTAATTATCATTCAACTTTCTGGTGGTAATGATGGGTTAAATAGTATTATTCCTATCAGTAATGATATTTACCATAGTCTTAGACCATCAATTGCCAAAAAGAAAACAGAGACTATTAAAATAACGAATGACTTAGCGTTTAATGATAATTTAAAAGAAATCAAAGAACTGTATGATAAAGGTGAAGTATCCATCATTAACAATGTAGGATACCCTAACCCAAATAGATCACATTTTAGAAGTACAGATATCTGGCAATCGGCTTGCGATACAAACCAATATTTACACACCGGTTGGATAGGTCGATATCTCGATGCCAATTGCCAACATTCATATCAGGCGATAGAAGTAGATAATTCATTATCCCTGGCAATGAAAGGAAAGTCTATAAATGGAATGGCTATTTCTGACCCAGATCGATTGTATCGAACCACTCAAGAGCCACTTTTTAAAAATCTAATCTCTACAACCCAAAAAGAAATGTTGGATGACGATAATCAAGGATACCTGTATAAAACTATGTTAGAAACGTACTCCTCAGTTTCTCATATTCATTCTACTTCAAAAATTTATAGAACCACAGCAGAATATCCACAAAACCCTTTTGCGAAAAGCCTAAAAACTATTTCTAATTTTGTAATATCCGGTTTAAAAACAAGAGTATACTATACTTCCCTTGGAGGATTTGATAGTCATGCCAATCAACTAAGCAGTCAGGATAGGTTACTTAAAATCTACTCCAAATCTGTTGGTGCCTTAGTTTCCGATTTAAAGAAAAACAACCGATTTAAAGATACTCTTATTCTTACTTTTTCAGAATTTGGAAGACGAGTAAAACAAAATGGAAGTAAAGGTACAGATCATGGTGCAGCTAATAATGTGATTGTTATTGGTGGTTCATTAAAAAAGGCTGGTGTCTATAATGAATTACCTAATCTTTTTGACTTAGACAAAAATGGCGATATAAAATACTCAATAGACTTTAGAAGTATATATGCTACAATCTTAGGGAATTGGTTAGAAGTCGATGATCAATCTATCTTAAATAAAAAATTTGAAAAACTACGATTTGTCTAACTCAACCTTGTATTCTTAATCCCACAGGCTACAAAAAATAGAATTAATGTATCAATATCTCTCCTGACACACCTTTGTCACCTACCCCATATAACTTTGCAGCACTACTAATTTTAATCTTTAGAATTATGATAAAAACTAAAATTGGTCCTTTCTGGATTGTAGGGATTTCGGTAAAAACATCCAAAAAAGATAAGCGATTTATAAAAGACATTTCTACCCTATGGGATAGATTTATAAATGAAAGTATGTTGTATACAATCCCAAATAAAATTGACGACACTATTTACCTAATGTATATGGATTATAAGAATGAGTATTCAGAAGAATACACAGTGGTATTAGGTTGTAAAGTAAAAAATCTGGATACTATTCCGGATGGAATGACTAGTGCACAAATCCAAAGAAGTACTTATTCTAGATTTACGGCAGAAGGTGATATCACTAAAGGAATTACTTTTAATGAATGGTCCAAAATATGGGAAATTGATATGAATAGAACTTACACAACAGATTTTGAAATGTATGGAGAGGAAGCACAAAACCCTAAGAATGCTGAAGTAGATATTTATGTGGCAATACAATAAGCGTAGCTTGTATTTGAGCTCTATAAAACATGCTTGATGTTTTAAAAAAAGCCTTATAGATCCGTAAATCTATAAGACTTTGTATTGTAATTATTTACACAATAGGCATTCTTTGTTTATTTTCAACTTATATTTTTTATAAAAGACAAAAAAGCGCAACCTTTCTTTCTATTAGAGGTTTGCAACTACATCTTTTTTATACTTTTTTAACAGGGCTCTAGTCATTCCTAGATTTGCCTTTGATGAATCTACGGCCAAGTATATAAAATATTCTCCATTTTCTGAAACATCTATGATATGAATTTGATCAGAAAGTGTGATCATAATATCTTGCACATTGGATTTTAAACCCAAAGCTTTTATAGCACTTCGTTTTGCTTTAACCACTTCTAAATTGTAAGCAGAAGCCGTTTCTGGATCAAACTCTTTTTTTTCAGAATGTGAAGCATAACACACCCCACTACTTACTTCTGTAACAGTAACAGCAATATAACCTGGTACATTGGTTTTGATATCCTCGATAAATTGGTTTAGAAAATCTGACATAGTTTTTATTTAATTTAAATTTATTTACAATATTATTTTAGACAAAGTTATTTTTCAATGGTGCTTACATACTTAAGTAGTAACCCAAATTTTGATAAATCTTTAGACAATAGGAGTATTACAGAATCAGAACCAAGTCTATTTACTATGAAATATCCTTCAGGAGATTTGGCAACTAATTGTTCTAAATTTCCTTCAAATAAGTCTTTAGATAAATCTCTACACATTGAAAATACCGTTTCGGTCATTAAAGCAATATTACTATCATATTCTGCATCCAAAGAATCTATTACTTTACCCTCTTTATCTGCAACAACAATCATATTAGCACCAGTATCTTCTTTTATCTTTTTTAGATCAATCATCCTCTAATATTAATTATAAATACTTTTATTATTTAACAAACATACTGATAAAAATACAATAAAAGATCTCAAAAATAGCATTTTATCGATTATTTTAACCTTAAATCGAAATTATTATGTTTTTTACGTAGTTTTTGTACATAAAATACATAGAGAGAAAAAAAATAACCCATTAATCTAAATTACTTGCATTTTATCGATTTTTTAAATAAATTTATTATCAACAAAATGTTAAATCCTACAATAATATTATACTGACCTAAAAAACAAAATATGATTTCGATAGCATTATCCAGCAGCATAGAACTGAAGGCTATTTTAACTAGTCAAAAAGAAAAATTCAACCAATATAGAATTGGGAACACCAAAACCATCGAGATCATAGAGAAAACAGAAGAAAAAGAATCTTCTGTCTCTATAAAATCTACTAATTCAGGAAATGCTACCGAGTCTACAAAAACTTACACCGAAAAAATCAAAGGAGGATATTTCGGAAGAAGAAGAAGTCGCTATTAATATTATTTCAAAAAAAAAGAATCTATCGACTTATAGAACAGTTTTTTGAAAAAAGAATATTTTATTTAATATCTTTAGGATAGAAGAATTCTTTATAACAACTCATGCAAATCCATGAAACTGCCTTTATCACATCTATGTATAGATCATATCATGAAGATATCAGTAAGGATTTGTATGCCAAATTATGGAATAATCCCAAAACAAATTCACTGATCCCTTCTATTTTGAAAAACGTTTCTAAAGATGAAGCTATTTTGCATAGCCTTAGGAATCGCTTCTTTTATGAGCGTGTAAAGTCTTTTTTCGATAAAAATGATGGTGGTACTTTTATCAATTTTGGTTCAGGCTTTAGCATGTATCAATTTCAAATTAATAAAAATGTAACCACTATAGAGATTGATAAAAAGGATATTATTAATTATAAAAAAGAAAAAATTGACAAATGGATTACCCAAGGCAAATTACCTTTTAGAAAAATCCTTTACACTTCAATTGATTTTAATATACTAACCGAAAGAGAAATTATTAAAATATTACTACCTCTACTACAAAATAAACCTACATTTATTTTAATAGAAGGAGTGCTGTTTTTTTTAAACAGAGATACTACGAATAAACTATTTAGAATTTTTAGGAGAATCCAATCTCCAGGAGATCTTGTGGGTAGTGTTTCTTATCTTCCAGAAATTGAAACCACAGAAGTATACCAGAGATTATTGCGTTATTTTAATGCAAACAACGACGTTGGCGACTCTTTTAATCATCAAACCATCCCCACTTCTTATTACCAAAACACAGAAGGATATCTGTTAAAAGAACATATAGATGAATTTCAGTTATCTCAAATTTATACTTCGAACTCCGCTATTACAAGTAAATCTTCTATACTTAATGAGAACATGTATCTTTTAGAAATGACATAAGCAGATAAATGCCAGACTACTGAAACTTACTTGAATAGAACACTTTTTAATATGATAAAACAATCAATCCAGTAAGTTTCGTGAGTCTAACATTTTTCACACTCAATTAAATAGTGCAAAAAAGAATTATCATGATGATTCTTCAATCCAAAAAAACAATTTATTCACAACTGTCACAGCTTAACAAAAAAATCATCTGATAATTCTAAAAAATGGTTGGTTATGATTTATTTATACAAGACTAGTCAAAGCTTCAGCTTGTCTAGTAACATTTTCGTTATAAAGCCCACTTAATGATTGTACTGCAATAACGGCATCATTACTATTTTGTGCACTATCTGCATTTATCCATACTAGCTGTTGACCGTTACCCTGCAAGTTAAATGCTACAGATTGAGTATCTGATGGTATTATGGTAACATACTGTTGAGAATCTCCAGCATATTTAATTACGTTGTTTGGATCTACTAGTTTGTTTACAATATAAACCTGGGCTTTACTTTCTGTAAACTGCACAGAAGTAAATTGGTTAATATCGCTTTGGATATGACCAGAATACCAGTGAGATTCTGGAACAGCATAAAAACGAGTAAATTTCTTAAATGGCTGCTCCTGTCCATTCAACTGCAATTGTTCATTATTAATTCCTTGAGTATCCAAAGGCATTTTAACGCTACCTATGAAAGCTTGAATTTTTGCTCCTTGATTCCCGCTTGTTACTGCCGCAGAAACTGTATTAGTTTGGCTTCCATTAACAAAACATAACGCAGCCAACCCTTGATTCATAGTAGTACCAGGTACAGTAACCTGTATTGGTGGCTGAGAGTTCGACCAAACAATATCTACTGTTGTCGAAGCATCATTTCCCGCAGCATTATAAAAAAATAAGCAATACAACTGTCCATTATTTAAACTACCTGTACTCGTTGCCGTATCTCCTTGAGATAACTCTATTAAACCCCCATTATTCCAGTTAATTGTTGACATGATTTATTGGTTTTAATTTTAGTCCCTACTCTAGTTAATAAGATTTTCAGGTTCCTCTTGCCGTAATCTAAAATTGATAGTAGCCACTCAATCGAATATTATTTTGATTACCCTTGGTTATTAGTATTTAATTTGTGCGCACTAATTAGATTAGTTTTTAATAGTAATCCAATACTTTAAATGTATAAATTAATTTTAAAAAATTACTACGGAAATCTTACCATATTCCTACTGTTAATATTGCCTTTTTATTATGGTATTTACCTGTAAATCAAAACATTAAACCCTAATATTTTTTACGGTTGTTTCCGAATCATGCGCTATAGTACCTATGGCGGTTTTACTAATAAAACAGTATAAATTACTTCGTAATCTTTTTAGTAATTAATATCGATTATGCCTTAGAAACATTTGGCATAGAAATGGGGAAATTTCACATTTGGTTTGAAAAAAAAAAAAAAATAGAGCTACTAAAAACTAGTCCATTAATTTTTGTCTAGAATAAAAGAGGATATTTATTTGTTTACATAAAATAAAGATTCTAATCATTACTCCCCCTCTTAACAAAAAGGTTGTTGTAAAACTGACACCTAGAAGAAAGAATCGGATATCTAGCTAAAACTATTTACAAAATCAACTTGGTTATATAATTAGCAGGCATAACAATAATTTTTTTAGTGTCTCATCATAAGAATACCACAAACAAATCCAATTATTAAATATACTCCAGAAAGAATAATCATAATCTTTCCTGCCGTTTGCTTTTTATTTTTGAACAAACCTAAACCAATAATAGTAAGAAGTATTGGGGGGCCAAAAAGCAATAAAAAAATCGCTGGAATTAATCCACTAAAATCTGAAACCAATACAATCATACCTGTTCTATTTTAATATTCTACACTAATCTTGGATTGACAGACTTCATCAATTATTAATGATCCCAATCAAGCAAATAGTATCGTCTTCATTCTAAAATCCTGTCATAAGAATACCACAAATCCCTAATCCTACTAATAAATATACTCCTGAGAGAATAAACAAAACTTTTCCTGCAGTTCGCAATTTATTTTTAAACAAGATTAGACCAATAATGGCAAGAATGATAGGAGGCCCAATAAGAATTAAAAGAATTAGAGGAATTATCCCATTAAGATTAGGCTCTAAAAGAATCATATTTGTAATCATATCATTTCGTTTCTTAATTGTTCTAGGTATTCTTGTTTATCATCTCTGTAAAAAAGGTTCATAGTCTCAAAGGGGATTATCTTATAATCCTTATTTACTATATGTACACAAGACTTCTTAATTGCCCTAACATCAAAATTATATGCATCAATAAACTGCATGATTATAATCCTAAACAGGTTATCATACCCCAAGTCTGGAGCATCTATCTCAGGCAAACAACACATTATAGATTTTAGATTTTCTGACGCCGTTTCTACAGAATTTCCTGTACTGAACAATTCTAAAACCTTACCATGTAGTTCCTCGTCCTGCTCATAAACAATGGTATTTTTTCCATTATCCAACAAATCTGCAGGGTTGATATATCTGGTAAGAGGTAAAATTCCTTCTTCATTTTTCAAAGCATACCCCATAACCAAGGCATCTGGATTACAAGGTACTGGAATAAGATCATCAGACTCAAAAACGGGGAACTGTTCTAATATTTTTCTTCGTACTTCAGTCAACGTTATTCTATCTGTCTGAGTATTAAACCCCTCTAATCTTCCAGCAATCTGAGTGGGTTGAAATGTTACTCCACGAACACACTTTTGTTGCACTGCAAATGCCAAAACATCACCAATTTGATCATCATTTAATCCCTTTTCTAATGTAACTACTAATGTAGTTGATAAATTAACATCATTAAGATTTTTGATCGCTTGTTTTCTTATTTTAGTAAGGTCTTCTCCTCTTAATTTCTCCAGAACTTCAGGTTTAAGAGCATCAAACTGAAGATATATCTCAAAATCTGGCATGTATCCCGCCAACCGTTTAGTAAATTTAATATCTTTTGCAATTCGTACCCCATTAGTATTTACCATAAGATGTCTAATTGGTAATTGCTTTGCGTAATCCAAAATTTCGAAAAACTGAGGGTGTATGGTAGGCTCTCCGCCACTTATTTGCACTACATCAGGTTCTTTTTCATTCTCTACTATAGTGTCCAACATTTTTTTTATCTCATCTAATGACCTATGCCTCCCATAATGTGGTGATGAAGAGGCATAACATGTTGGACAAGTAAGATTGCAACGATCTGTTACTTCAATAATGGATAAGCAAGAATGCTGTTCATGATCGGGGCACAATCCGCAATCATAAGGACATCCATAATCTGTAGCTGTATTAAACTTATACGGAAACTCTGATGGTTTATTATAGTTTCTGATATTCTTATAATACTCTATATCATCTGCGATCAGAACTTTTGACCTACCGTGCTCAGGGCAACGTTTAAGCATAAAAACTTTATCGTCTTCAAAAACAATTTTTGCATCAATTCTTTTAAGGCAAGTAGGACAAAGGCTTAATGTATAGTCGTAATACGTATATTTTCTAGTGGGCATGAAATAGGTTTCGAATAGTTCTTTGATAATAAATAATGCATAATATACATAAATACTGAATACTACTTAGACCCAAGACAAAAAAAGTATTAGGTTTCAAAAATTCGATGCAAAACCTAAACAAAAAATAAGAAATCATAAAATATTTAAACTGTAAGCCACTATGCTTTTCTAGTTTACACTTGTATTTTCTTAAAATCACCCACAACATTAATAGAAAAACAACTTCAAACAGAGCTATAGGATATCTCATTATACCATCACCCAGATCCATCCCCAAAAAAGATGATGTTTGTTTACCAAAAGTAAACTCTTTAATCCCTGCCAAAAAGCAACCTATTCTTCCTATGATAATTCCCAAAATAATAGGAAAAGTAAACAAATCTCCAGAAGATTGTTTTTCTCCTATTATCTTCTTTGCAAGTTCCACTCCCAGCAAACCTCCAAAAAGACCTCCCATTATTGTTTTAACACTAAGCAATTCTATTATATATTCTGGTTTTGAGGAAAAAACGGGGTTTTCTAAAAAGCCAAAAAATCTCGAACCAAAAAAAGCACCAAATACAGCTCCAATAATAATAGAAAGCCTATTCGAAGAGGAAATAGGATCTCGAACTCTCCTTTTAAGATACATATAGTATCTGAAACCAACAAAAAAAGCAGCATACTCCAAAATCAAATGAACATTTATCTTATATCCAAAAACAATAGGCTCAAAAGGAATATTCATTTTGTTTAATTAATTCAATTTTAGAATCGGAATATACATCTAAATTATAGAAGTAATTTGGTAATAAATCAGAATCTTTAGGTCAAAAATTGACGTTTTTTTCGCATTAAAAATTTCTTTTTGAAAATATTTTTCTGTTTTTCCCTTAAAATTTAGGGGAAAATACCCCTTTTTTGCACACCATAAATTCTTTCTCCAAAAATCAATCCTCTTACACCTAACGACTTTATTTGCATTTTAACATTAATCAACGGTTAGCTTTGTAAGAATAATCCCATAACCTTGGCAATCAACCTAGTACATTGATTTTTCTTAAGTTTTTTAGGGGCTCAAATAATAATTTCTTGTTAACTTCGTCCAAAATTATTGTTAATATACAAATTAATCAAAATCACTTATTATGAAAAAAAAATACTTATTGGGGTATTCTTTAATGGCTCTATTTTTAATTTTTGCTTCTTGTAACTCAGAAGAAACAGAAAATGAAATAGTAGAGAATGAAATTATTGTACAATCTGAAAAAACCGCTGTTGAGCCAGATTTTATTAAAAACGATGGTTCAGAAGGAATAGAAGATGAACTACAATTGGAAGAAGATGAACCTATCCTTACTACTGATACTGGTTCAAAAAGCTATTCACATTGCAACTACACATTACTAACACCAGCTGATGTAAATATCGAAGCTTGTGGAGAGACTACAACTATGCCTTTATTAGTTGGCTCAAGAAAGCAACGAGTTGGTAGAGTTACTGTATCTAATGATGGAGAAAACTTATACTTGACTTTTAAGGCTAGGTATCGTAACCTTATGAAGAAAGTATATCTTTATGTTGGAGCAAAAGAAAACATACCATTTTACTCTAATGGTTTTCCTAATCTTCGTAAGTTCAACTACAAAGCTTTTCCTTATTACTATGGTGGAATGAAAGAAGCTACTTATGTAATCCCTCTATCTTCAATAGATCTTGATTGCTTCGAGATAGTAGCTTATTCTAAAGTATACAACAAAGACAGTGGATGTTATTACACATCTTTTGCTTATGACAAAACTCTAGACCAGCAATACAGCTATTATGGATGGTGGAGCTGTGTACAATATGGTGATTGGGTAAGATCTTTTGGATATTGCAAACAAGATTGTAAAGCTGATTGTGTACAGGCTTATGGGTACCATGAAGATTGTGGTGTTTGTGAAAACGATGTTTTCAATACTTTCTTTGCATATAGCTTTCTAGACAGTAGAGGTGAAGCTGGAGTTGATGTAGAATTAATAACTAATCCTGATGGATGTGATATTACAAACAGCCCAGAAGTAGGACATCTAAATATTTCTTCTATCAGTGAGACTAAATTAAAAATAGAATACCAATTAAGTGAAGGTTATGAAATGTGTGATCTAAACTTTGATTATGGTACGTCTAAATTTAACACTCCTAACAACTACTCTCAGCAGTTTGACACACCAACTACTTCTTATAGTTTTGAAATTGACAAACTTACTGGAGCTAATATCTGGATAGATAGTAAAGCTAATATTACTCCAAGTAATTAATCAAGTAGCAAACAAGATATCCTTATTGATATAAAAACAGGGATAAGATTTCTAAATCTTATCCCTGTGCTTTTTGATTATTCACTCATACCAGCACATCATGTTATCCTAGATCATCAATTACTTCATATAGTATTAAAATTAGAAGCTAGTATGTAGACCGAATAATTAAATAAGTTATCCTTATTAACACAAAAACAAGGGATAAGATTTCTAAATCTCACCCCTTGTTTCTTTACTTATTTTAAAAGCTTAAGACCTACTCCATTGCTCTAGCCATGACATGATATCTTGGATCATCAATATCATGTTCTATAACACTAGCCAATCTAGGAGATGCTTTAATCATTAATGCCTGACACTCTTCACTAAGGTGTTTTATTTTCACTTTCTTACCTGCTTCTTCATATTTTCCTACTAGATTAAAAATAGCCTCCAAAGCAGAGTGATCACTTACTCTAGACTCGATAAAATCGATTTCTATATTTTCGGGATCATTTGCAACATCAAATTTATTATTAAAAGCTTGTATACTTCCAAAAAATAGAGGTCCCCATATTTCATATACTTTAGTACCATTCTCCAGAACATGCTTTCTTGCACGGATACGTCTTGCATTTTCCCAGGCAAACACCAAGGCAGACATAATTACACCTGCAATTACTGCTACTGCCAAATCAAAAAATACGGTTAATGAAGAAACAGCAATCAAAACAATAGCATCTGAAAGAGGAATCTTATTCAGAATTCTAAAACTTGACCATGCAAAAGTTCCGATTACAACCATAAACATCACTCCAACTAAAGCTGCAATTGGTACTTGCTCTATTAAACCAGAAGCAAACAGTATAAACAACAATAACGTTACGGCAGCAACAATACCAGAGAGTCTAGTTCTACCTCCTCCTTTTATATTAATAATTGATTGACCTATCATAGCACATCCTCCCATTCCTCCAAATAGTCCTGTTATGATATTTGCTCCACCTTGCGCCAAACATTCTCGGTTAGAATTACCTCGGGTTTCTGTTAATTCATCAATAAGATTTAATGTCATCAAAGATTCTATTAGTCCAATAGCAGCAAGTATCACTGCATAAGGTGCTATAAACCTAAACGTCTCCCAATTCATTGGTATTTTATTAAAAATATCAAACTGAAATTGCGGCAAACCACCTTTTAAACCTTCTCCACCACCATCTCTAATAAAACTTCCTACAGTAGCTACATCAAGTTTTCCTAATATTACAATTGCAGAAACCACAACAATAGCTAGTAATGCTTCAGGAAGCTTATTTGTTAATTTTGGTAGCCCCCACATTATCAACATAGTTAACAACACCAACCCAAACATTAATAACAACTGATCGGTAGGAATCCAGGATTTAACCTTACCTTTTTTAGTAATATTATAGATCGCCTTATCTTTAAAATTAAATACTACCTCTTTAGAGTCCAAATCAAAGACCTGCCCTTCATGCAGCATATATTTTCCTTCTTTAGAATCTATATCTTCTAATCGGTTATTATTTAAAGTAAATAAAGCTTTTCCAGTTACAATATCGTATACCTTATTATCATCTCTAATTTCAAATTTTTTATCGATTGACTCAGTGGCATACTTGTCATTTCCAAATATATCCTTCTCTCCTTCTTTAAACATTCCTAGCTGAGAAAGAAAGATTACAATTGCCAAACCATTTACAAATCCCATCATTACAGGGTGTGGTATTAGACGCACGAATTTACCTAGCTTCAAAACACCAGCTAACATTTGAATAATTCCCATAAGAATTACTGTTGCAAACAAATAATACAACCCTAATTCTTCTCCAGGAGCTCCCATTGCATTACCTTCTGCCACCAGACTTACCATAACTACTGCTAATGCTCCGGTAGCACCCGAAATCATCCCTGGTCGCCCTCCAAAAACAGAAGTTATTAATCCAATCATAAATGCAGCATACAATCCTACTAGTGGATCTACTCCGGCTACAAAGGCAAAAGCTACAGCCTCAGGAACTAATGCTAACGCAACTGTTAAGCCAGATAAAACATCATTCTTGGCATTTGCTACTCTTTTTCGTACAAACTCTGTCATAGTTGTGGTATTTGAGGCTGCAAAAATACAGTTATTTTACTGGTTGACAAGTAAAATAAAAGTCTATTCTGTTTCTACAATCCTACTAAAACGTTATAGAAGATTCTAAAACTTGAAATCTTAGTATATTTAGCCCTCATAAACAATTTACATGCAAAAAATCACTTCTATTATATGCTTCCTAGTCATTGTATCATGTAATACTGTAGAAAAAAAAGATACAGAGAATTATGACTTTACTACTATTTTTGAGAAAAGCAAAGGAACCGAAACTTCAACTTATCCCGAAATAATAAAGTTCTATCAAAATCTGGCAGAAACATATTCTTTTATCAATATCAAGGAAATAGAAACAACAGACAGTGGAAATCCTTTACATATAGTCACCCTTAATCCAGATGCAATCTTTGATTTTGAAAAAATTAGACAAACAAAACGAGTATTACTAATCAATAATGGCATACACCCTGGAGAGAGTGATGGTATAGATGCCACTATGTTATTGTTTAGAGATATTGCAATTGGCAAAATTAAGCTCCCTGCAGCTACTGTCATAGCTACAATTCCTGTTTATAATATCGGAGGAGCTTTGAATAGAAACTCAGGAACTAGAACAAATCAAAATGGTCCTAAATCGTATGGCTTTAGAGGGAATGCCCGAAATTATGACCTAAATCGCGATTTTATAAAAAACGATACTAAAAATGCACAAGCTTTTTCTAAAATTTTCCATTTACTACAACCTGATGTTTTTATTGATAATCACGTAAGTAATGGAGCAGATTACCAATACACTCTTACGCATTTATTTACCCAACATAATAAATTAGGTGGCGAATTAGGAAATTATCTACATACAAAAATGCACCCTCAACTAGAAACATTGCTTAACACTAAAAAATGGGACATTACTCCATATGTAAATGTATGGGGAACAACTCCGGACAAAGGCTGGACACAGTTTATGGATTCTCCTAGATATTCTACCGGGTATACCACACTTTGGAACACGCTAGGCATGATGGTAGAAACTCATATGCTAAAACCATACAAACAAAGAGTAGAAGGAACTTATGAGCTTATGAAATCTATGATTGATATTGTAGAAAAAGATGGTGAAAAAATTCGGCAAATGCGTAAAAAAGCATTCATAGAACAATCCAAACAAGAGGTATATTCTATAAATTGGAAAGTAGACACTGCACAGGTAACAAAGTTTAATTTTAAAGGATATGAAGGAGAGTTTATAGATAGCAAAATTACTGGAGCAAAACGATTAAAGTACAATAGAAGCAAACCATTTATAAAGGAAGTAAAATACCAAAATTATTTCAAGCCTACTACTCAAATAACTGTTCCCAAAGCATATATTATACCTAAAGGATGGTGGAACGTAACCAATCTATTACAATTAAACAATATCGAGTTTAATGTTTTAGAAAATGATTCTGTTGCAGTAGTCGAAGTATATCATATCCATGATTACAAAACACGAACTTCTCCTTATGAAGGTCACTATCTGCATTATCAAACCTCTATTAGAAAAAACAGCGAGAAAGTTACTTTGAAAAAAGGAGATATTATTGTCCACACTAACCAAAAAGGCTTTAGGTATCTTATAGAAACATTAGAACCCGAAGCGCCTGACTCCTTTTTTAACTGGAACTTCTTTGATACAATTTTACAGCAAAAAGAAGGATTTTCACCTTATGTCTGGGAGGACAAAGCGGCTAAACTTTTAGATAGTAATCGTGAGTTACAAGATCAATTTTTACTCAAAAAAAAGGATACAACTTTTGCCAATAATTGGTACGCTCAATTAGACTGGTTACACAAACAATCTAGTAATTATGAAGATGCACATATGAAATATCCTATATACAGAATTGCAAGATAAAACCTTATTTTTTTTGCCCAAACTTATTTGCTAGTAATACCCACAACTCTGTATCCCCATGATCATAACCTAATGCCCATATCCCAACCCCTGACAGTTTTTTGCTTTTAACCCAATCATACTTATGCGACAGAGATAAACTATCATCAAACCAGAGTTGATTCATTACTCCATTTTCTTCATAAACACTATATTGAGTAGAACTTATTGTATCAAAACTTGTAGGATACTTATTCAAATCAAGTAGCTCTTTTGTAGAACTGTATTCCTCATGTGCTAGAAATTTTTCTACCTTACTAGGTATGGGCACGTTATCAGTTTGCCATTTTGCTCCGTAATAAGGAAGCCCTACAATCAGTTTTTTTGACTCAACTCCTTCTTTTAAATAATATTCTACAGAAGATTCAATACTATTTCTTCCCCAAACTTCACTACTTCTTAAAGGAGATACGGGTCCAGCATTTTTACTAAATCCTCCATAATAATCATACGCCATTAATGTATAAAAGTCTACATATGGATTTATTAGTTTTATATCAAAAATAGTATTATAATCTACAGCATATAGTGCTACAGAAACCATATGACCAGGGTTCTTTTTTCTCAATTCTTTAGATAATAGAATTATAAAATCACTAAATTTCTTTTTACTTTTAGAATGAATTCCCTCAAAATCAATATTTACTCCACTGGCTCCTCTATAGGTTAATAAAGAACTTAAACTATCAATTAATGTTTTCTGAGCATTAGGATTGTTTAAAAAAATAGTATTATCACGAGCTCCAAAATTAGATACACTAAGAAACACTTTACAGTTTTTCACTTTTGCACTATCAATAAGAGCTGTTGTTTTCCATTGATGTATATTTTTGTAACTACCTGTCTCTGGATTAACTATATAAGAGAAATAAGAAATACCCCATAATAAAGAGAAGTTATAGTTTTTATATGCAGATCCTTTTGAATAAAGGTGCCATCCAAAAGTTTTATAGTCCTTATGAACAACATCATTACTAGAGTGTTTAGGGTACTCGAACACATTATTTAGACTGTCCCATTGCTTCTCTGTAGTAAAATTATAATTAGAAAATTGTTTATAGTGCTTATAATTAGGCCCAACATACTCACTTAAAGAGTCTTTACTATTTACCTCTCGTTCTTTTTCTTTATTTCTTTTAGTACTACAAGCAACGGTTAAGGTAAAGATGAAAAAAAGAAGGGTAAGTCCATTAGTTTTCATTTTTATGATATTTTAGGTTTAAGAGTTACTCCCGCATGTTGGTCATATGCAGGTTCTAAGAAGATGGTGATCTTCCTTTTTACTTATATTATTTTTAGGTTAAATAATCATGAGAGAACAATAATTTTATATTAGCATAAGAATCTTGCAAAGCTTTTTTAGCTTTTTTGGTATTTTTCCACCTCACCTTAGTGATGCCTTCATTTTTCTGTGGCACCAATTCACCATTATAATTTGTTTTCATTTCAAACCAATAGGTAACCTTCAACCTAAATTCTCCATTTCTTTTAAACACATGGTAACTACGGTACAAAAATTTGGTAATCTCTAACCCAGAAACACCAGTTTCTTCTTCTACCTCTCTCATTGCAGCAGTTTCCATATCTTCCTTTTTCTCTACCTTTCCTTTTGGCAGATCCCATTTTCCGTTACGGCGAATAAACAAAATATCTTTATCCTTATTGTAAACTTTTCCTCCTCCTGCAATAACTACGGGTAGTTTGGCGTATAGATGTTCTATAAGTTTATCTTCCTTTTTATGATAAAGATGAAATTTTGCCTCTTCATTATTGGCTTCTTTGATCAAGATATCTCTTATAATAGTAGGAAAATCAGCCTCTTTAATTGGGATCGTTTCATAATCCTCAACAGACTTTTTTGTAGAAAGAATAATAGGAGTATTATTCACAAAAACTTTATACATTTGCAACTATGATTTTTGATAAAGATACAGCAAAAAAAACTGCTGAACTACTACTGCAAATTAATGCAATTAAATTACAACCGCAAGAACCTTTTACATGGGCTTCTGGGTGGAAATCTCCGATCTATTGTGATAACCGTGTAACCCTTTCATATCCAGAAATACGAAAGTATCTAAGCAAGACTCTTGCAGGGTTTATTGAAAAAGAATATGGCAAACCCGATGTTATTGCCGGTGTTGCAACTGGAGCTATTGGTATAGGGATGCTTGTCGCAGAACAACTTGATCTTCCTTTTATCTATGTACGCCCTGAGGCAAAAAAACATGGAAGAAAAAATCAAATCGAAGGCATTGTCCCAACAGGTAAAAATGTTGTGGTGGTAGAAGACTTGATTAGCACAGGAAAAAGTAGTCTTAATGCCGTAAAAGCATTAAAAGAAGTCAATGCCAATGTAAAAGGAATGGTAGCTATTTTTAATTATGGCTTTGATATTGCTGTAGAAAACTTCAACCAAGCGGCACTATCTTTGCATACCTTAAGCAGTTATGAAAACCTTTTGGAGCAAGCATTAGACACAAATTACATTACACAAGACCAACAACAAACACTACAAAGCTGGAGAACAAATCCTGCTGAATGGAGTATATAATATTGAAAACACTATGAATTTAGAAAGTCCTACAGTAACAGTTAACAAAACTGCAGAAGATGTATTCGATTTTTTAACCAAAGTTGAAAATTTTGAACAGCTTATGCCAGAAAGCAAACAAAAGTTTGAAAAAATCAGCGATACTAGATTTCTTTTCCAATTAAAAGGAATGCCGGAATTAGTATTAGATCAAAAAGAAAACACAAGTCCAAGCCAAGTTGTTTTAGGAGCTGCAAGTGATAAACTTCCATTTACCCTTACTGCTGACATCTTGGATTCTGGCGATGGTAAAAGCACTACAAAATTAACGTTTGACGGACAGTTTAATGCGATGATGTCAATGATGATTAAAAATCCTATTCAGAACTTCATCAATACATTAAGTGAAAATATAGGAAAGCTATAATTAATAGAGCAGTTTAATCTCTTTAAGATCAAAATCGGATATAACTTCGTCTTCTATCAAAACCTGAAGCTTACCATCATTACTTATAGCCTTGATAATACCCACAAAAGATTCTCCCTTTATATTCAAAAATGTAGAGGGTTTATTTTTTCTAAACAACACTGCTTCATATGCTTCTTTCAGTTTTTTAAAATTTGAAATTTTTAATTCGTCAAATCGTTTTTCCAAACTTGCCATTAACGAATGTAAAATTTCTTCAATATTAAAGTTTTGCCCCATAATTTGTTTTAAAGATCCCGCTTGAGGAAGATTATCAAATTCCTTTTGATTTATATTAAGTCCCACTCCTATAATTGCCCCCATCATTCTGCCATTCTTTACTACATTTTCTATCAAAATACCACATAATTTCTGTCGATCTGACAGAATGTCGTTAGGCCATTTAATTGATAATCTAGGAACCATTAAATTCCCTAAAACATCATAAACAGCTAAAGAAGTTGCGATAGATACATAGAACTGATCTGTCAACAATATCTCCTTAACTGGCATAAACACGCTACATGTAAGGTTTTCTCCAGGGCTACTCTGCCAAGTTGTTCCCATCTGCCCTTTACCTGCTAGTTGTTTTCTTGCTACAACACAAACCATATCAGTAAGTTGTTTTTCTCTATTTAAATCTCTTAAGAACGTATTTGTAGAGTCAATGGCATCAACTTTGATTATATGCATGTATAAGGTGTAAAAGTTTTGTAAATGTCGGTTAAATACAGACATTAAAATCATAAAAAGTAATAACTTTACGCAAATTTAAAAAATGCATGACTAAAAAAGAAATCGGTAACGATCAATTAATTACTCAAATATTAAAAGGTATTGAAGAAGTAAAAGGTAGTGATATTAGTATTTTGGATTTAAGAGCTATCGAAAATACCGTATGTAACTACTTTGTAATTTGCAATGGAACGTCTAACACTCAAGTAAATGCAATTGTTAATTCTATTCAAAAAACAGTAAGCAAAGAGCTTAAAGACAAACCATGGCATGTAGAAGGTAGTGAAAATGCAGAATGGGTGTTAATTGATTATGTCAATGTTGTAGTACATGTTTTTCAAAAACATATTAGAGAATTCTATGATATAGAGGGGCTTTGGGGAGATGCCAAAACCACAGTTATCGAAACAAATTATTAAAAGAAAACCGTAAATGGCGAAAGAAAATAAAAAAACAGAACCGAATAAAAAACCAAAATTTAGCGCATATTGGATTTACGCAATTATTATTGTTGGTTTTTTAGTATTGAATTTTATGGGAGGAAGCGGACTAGGGTCTGCACCAACAACCTCCCCTTCAGAATTTCAGGACTTTTTGAGTAATGGAGAAGTAGAAAAAGTGGTAATTGTCAATCGTAGAAATGCCAAGGTTTTTCTTACTCCAGAAGCCAAATCATTAGAAAAGCATCAAAAAAACAAGAATAAATCTATTCTTCCTGCTAGCCCTAATGATCCTGATTATCAGTTCGAGTTTGGAGATTTACAGAATTTTGAAAACAAAATCGCCACAATAAAAAATGAGAGTAACGTAACCACTCAGGTAAATTATGATACCGAAAGCAATGTGTGGGGAGAAATTTTTATCACTTTACTGCCTTTTGCTTTAATTATCGGAGTATGGATATTTATTATGCGTAGAATGAGTGGTGGCTCTGGCGGTGGTGCTGGAGGGCAAATTTTTAACATAGGAAAATCCAAAGCCAAGCTCTTTGATCAAAATACTGAAGTAAAAGTATCTTTTGAGAATGTTGCAGGTTTAGAAGGAGCAAAAGAAGAAGTACAAGAAATTGTAGATTTCCTAAAAAATCCAGAAAAATACACCTCTTTAGGAGGAAAAATACCGAAAGGAGCCCTATTAGTAGGACCTCCAGGAACTGGTAAAACGTTACTAGCTAAAGCTGTAGCTGGTGAAGCCAAAGTACCATTCTTCTCCTTATCAGGATCTGATTTTGTTGAAATGTTTGTAGGTGTAGGTGCATCTCGTGTTCGTGATTTGTTTAAACAAGCAAAAGAAAAATCTCCTGCAATCATTTTTATTGATGAAATTGATGCTGTTGGTAGAGCCAGAGGCAAGAGTAACTTCTCTGGATCTAATGACGAAAGAGAGAACACATTAAATCAACTACTTACAGAAATGGATGGTTTTGGCACAAACACCAACGTTATTGTAATAGCAGCTACCAACCGTGCAGATGTACTTGATAAAGCACTACTTCGTGCCGGTCGTTTTGACCGCCAGATATATGTAGACCTACCCGATATTCGAGAACGTAAAGAGATATTTGATGTTCATTTAAAGCCTTTGAAAAAAGTTGAAAATGAATTAGACACAGAGTTTATGGCAAAACAAACTCCAGGTTTTTCTGGTGCTGACATAGCAAATGTGTGTAACGAAGCAGCCTTAATTGCAGCCAGAAAAGGTAATAAAGCTGTAGGTAAACAAGATTTCTTAGATGCTGTTGATAGAATTGTAGGAGGATTGGAGAAAAAGAATAAAATTATTACGCCAGAAGAAAAAAGAGCTATTGCCTTTCATGAAGCTGGTCATGCAACCGTAAGTTGGATGTTAGAACATGCCGCTCCTTTGGTAAAGGTTACTATTGTGCCCAGAGGACAATCTCTTGGTGCCGCATGGTACCTTCCTGAAGAAAGAT
This sequence comes from Aquimarina sediminis, assembly GCF_002895435.1. Lineage (GTDB taxonomy): Bacteria > Bacteroidota > Bacteroidia > Flavobacteriales > Flavobacteriaceae > Aquimarina > Aquimarina sediminis. The sequence continues at coordinate 87,905 of NZ_POYJ01000012.1, read as the reverse complement.
TAATCGTAAGACCAAACCAAATGCTTGATGAAATGTGTGCAGCCCTAGGAGGACGTGCAGCAGAAAAAGTTATTTTTGACGAAATCTCTACAGGAGCCTTAAGTGATTTGGAAAAAGTAACCAAACAAGCAAGAGCCATGGTTACTGTTTATGGTCTAAATGACAAAGTAGGAAACCTAACATATTATGATTCTTCTGGACAAAGTGAATACAATTTCACAAAACCTTATAGCGAACAAACCAGTGAACTAATTGACAAGGAGATTTCGAATATAGTAGAAGAGCAATACAAAAGAGCTATTGATCTCCTAGAAAAACACAAAGATAAATTAACTGAGCTAGCAGAAGTATTACTAGAAAAAGAGGTTATTTTCAAAGATAATCTTGAGAAAATTTTTGGAGAAAGACCTTTTGGAAAAAAAGAAGAAGAAACTATTATAGAACCTTCTTAACCTTTTAATTTTTACTTGTAAATTGAAAAATCTTACCCTAATGGAATCATTAGGTTAAGATTTTTTTTATCTTTGGAGGTATTGTAAAACCGTAAACCCCAATCTCAATCTAAAAAATGAGTCTATTTAGAAGAATATTTTTCTCAAAATCTAAATCAGACCAGAAGAGTAAGGAACGTCATATTGATGATCGCAGTAAGTATATGCCAGAAATCGATCTACCGATTGATGAAAGCTTTATGATAAATTTCAAAAGAAATGGAGGTAAGTTTCTTTATTGCGATAATGATAATGAAGTTTTAGACTCTTTTGATAAGATTCTTCTTGAAAATGATTGGTATGAAAAAGATGTATGCTGTTTTGATACTTCTTTAAAACATAAGTTTTCTAATTTCAACTTAAATTTTGTAAACACCTTTTCTTCCTCTTTCTTTTTTGCTACTTGTGAATATTTAATTTCTGACAGTGGGGCTATATTAATATCTTCAAACCAACTTAGGGAGAAAAAGCTTACTGAGCTTCCTGATAATTTTATAATCTTAGCTTCTACCAGTCAATTAGTTAAAAACATTGGAGAAGGATTGAAAGGAATCAAAAATAAAAATAAAAATTCTATCCCATCAAACATTACAACCATCAAGGATTTCGAACCACAAAAAGAAAAGGATTTCTTAAGCTACGGAAGTAGTTCAAAAAATTTATATTTGCTCCTGCTGGAAGACTTATAATATGAAGGAACTGCTTACAAGATCTTTATCGGGACTGCTATATGTCTCAATATTATTACTATCAATATTTATCAACAATAAATATGCTTTTATTGGGGTATTCTTCATTTTCGGAATAATCACCATTTATGAATTCCAAAAATTAATTTACCTCAAAAACAAAAGATTATATGTTATTTTTATTGCTCTCCTAATCGCGCTACACTTATATCAGAATGAACTTTATTTTTATCTGGTTCTTCCGGTTCTTACTCTAACCATTATTACAGAGTTGTTTCTCGTAAAAGACCTGGTTACTATTCGAATCATCCCTATGTTCGAAAAAAGAAAATACCTAACTACAGTTTTTTATCTGATCACCTCTATCATATTTGCCACACTATTACCCTATTACTCTGGAGGTTATCAACCCTTTATTATTGCAGGAGCGTTTTTAATAATCTGGATCAATGATACTTTTGCTTATTTAGTTGGAAAAAATTTTGGCAAACATAAACTTCTAGAACGAATATCTCCCAAAAAAACCATTGAGGGTTTTATTGGAGGTTTTATTTTCTCATTACTGGGAGGTTATCTAATTGCTATTTTTTCTGAGACATTATCCATAGGAATTTGGTTGATTATAAGCATAATTATGAGTATTTTTGGCACACTTGGAGACTTAATTCAATCTAAGTTTAAAAGACAAGCAGGAGTTAAAGATAGTGGTACTATCATGCCTGGTCATGGTGGTATATATGATCGATTAGATAGTATTATTTTTGCTAGCCCATTTCTATATGCATTTTTACAAATACTAAAGTATGTTTCATAAAGAAGGATATAAAATAATTTCAATAGCCGTAGTGCTATTTTTAGGCATCAACCTAGCCTCATATGTAGCCATCCAAATAGATGAATGGCAAATCGCAATATTTTCGGTTACACTAGTGTTTCTGATCTTGATTTTGCAATTTTTCAGAAACCCAAAAAGAAACACGGAAATTAATGACAATACTGTAGTTTCTCCTGTTGACGGAAAAGTTGTTGTTATTGAAGAGGTTTTTGAAAAAGAATACTTTAAAGATAAACGGTTGCAGGTTTCCATATTTATGTCTCCAATAAATGTTCATGTTACACGACACCCTATCAATGGAGATGTTGTTTTTAGCAAATATCACCCTGGCAAATACCTTGTTGCTTGGCACCCTAAAGCTTCAGAAGAGAACGAAAGAACAACCGTAGTTGTAAAAAACAATAATATCGAAATATTATATCGCCAAATAGCCGGTGCGCTTGCCAAAAGAATAGTAAATTACGCAGAAGAAGGAGAAAAAGTTACTCAAGGTTCTGACAGTGGGTTTATTAAATTTGGCTCAAGAGTAGATGTCTATTTACCTATAGGAACCGAAGTAAAAGTCACTTTGGATCAAAAAGTCAAAGGAGGAGAAAACGTTATTGCAATAGTATAAACCAAAAACAACAACAAGTTCTACTGGATACATACATTATATAATATAGCCGCATCCCAGAACTAGCTCAACTAACTGATTTTGAATTCTCTCCCAAGATGAATTCTTAACAAGGAGTTTTACTAACATGACTGAAGAAGAACTAAATACAGCCTTTGACGAAGCCTATAAACGTGCTAGCAATACCAAAATACAATTGCCTCCTGATATAATGCTCCATTTCTACGCGTATTACAAACGCGCAACTCACACAACAGAAGGTTTTTTCAAACCATCAGGAAATAGTGAGCTTAGAAATGCATTTAAACTAAATGCTTTTTTTCAGGCTAAGCACTTAACTCCTAGAGAAGCCAAAATTAAATACATCGAACTAGTAAATAAGCATATTACAGATTAAAAAAAGCCTTGATTATTAACTTAATCAAGGCTTTTTTAGTACAATTAGCTTCAACTAGTTTACTAGCTTAACTTCCTAAATTTTCTATACTTGATTTAAGTGTTGCTATTTTTGCTTCAGCATCTGCCTCTTTCTTTCTTTCATTGGCAATAACCTGATCTGGAGCATTATTAACAAAGCGTTCATTCTGCAATTTCTTTTGTACTGATTTCAAGAACCCTTCAGTATAGAGCAACTCATCTGTTAACTTCTTAATCTCTTCTTCAATGTTTATCGCTCCAGAAATCGGAATAAAATATTCATTAGATTTTACCCTAAAAGAAAGCGCTCCATCTACCTTTGCATCTACATAATTTAACATTGATAAATTTCCAAGCTTACTAATTACAGCATCAAAAGTTGTTTTTAGACGATCATTATTAAGAACCGACAACTCAATTGTCTCTTTAAACGAAATATTTTTCTCTTTACGTATTGTTCGAATTCCTGAAATTACATCTGCTGCAACTTCAAAATCAGAAATCAATCCTTCATCAATGGACTTAGACTCTGGCCAACTTCCAATAATTAAGGCTTCATCCGGTGTTCTATTTTTGATTTGTTGCCAAATCTCTTCAGAGATAAAAGGAGTAAAAGGGTGCAGAATTTTTAAATTATCTTCTAGAATTGCAATTGCTTGTTGGTATGTTTTAACATCAATAGGGTTACCATAAGCTGGCTTAATCATTTCTAACAACCAACTACAGAAATCATCCCACACTAATTTATAGGTAGTCATTAAAGCATCGCTTATACGGTACTTCCCATAATTATTCTCTAACTCTATTAGAGCTTTCTGAAATTTAGCTTGATACCAATTAATAGCAATAGCAGAAGCTTCAGGTTGATCGATCGTCTCATCTACCTTCCATCCCAAGATAAGTCTCGAAGCATTAAATATTTTATTTACAAAAGCACTACCCTGCTTACATAGATCTTCATCAAACATTAAATCATTTCCTGCAGGCGAACTTAGTAACATTCCTACTCTAATCCCATCTGCTCCGTATTGATCTATTAAATCTAAAGGATCTGGTGAGTTACCCAGGGATTTAGACATTTTGCGTCTTTGCTTATCTCTTACTATACCGGTAAGATATACATTTGTAAACGGCTTTTCTTTTCTGTATTCATAGCCAGCAATAATCATACGAGCTACCCAGAAAAACAAGATTTCTGGCGCCGTAACCAAATCATTAGTTGGATAATAATAGTTGATTTCTTTATTATCAGGTTCCAAAATACCATTAAAAACACTCATTGGCCATAACCAAGAAGAAAACCAAGTATCCAAAGCATCAGGGTCTTGGGTTAAATCAGTAACAGTAAGTTCATTGTTTCCTGTTTTTTCTTTTGCCAAAATCAGAGCATCTTCCTTATTCTCTGCAACTACAAAATCTTCTTTCCCTTCTCCATAAAAATATGCTGGGATCTGATGTCCCCACCATAATTGGCGAGAAATATTCCAATCCCTAACGTTCTCCATCCAGTATCGATAGGTGTTTATAAATTTTTCCGGAACCAGATTTACATCTTTATTCAATACCGAATCCAATGCTGGTTGAGCTAAGTCTTTCATTTTTAAAAACCACTGATCACTTAACTTTGGTTCTATAACAGCTTTGGTACGTTCACTAGTACCAACTTTATTAAGGTGAGTTTCTACTTTTTCTAGAACACCAATACTTTCAAGCTCTTTTACAATCTCTTTTCGAGCTACAAAACGATCTTTGCCCTTGTAATGCAATCCAAAAGTATTTAATGTCGCATCATCATTAAATATATCAATAACCTCCAGGTTATGCTTGTCTCCCAAAACCTTATCATTAGGATCGTGAGCTGGAGTAACTTTAAGGCACCCTGTACCAAACTCTATATCAACATACTCATCCTCAATTATTGGAATTACTCTATTAGCAATTGGCACAATTGCTTTTTTACCCTTAAGATGCGTAAACCTCTCGTCATTAGGGTTAATACAAATTGCAGTATCCCCCATAATTGTTTCTGGGCGAGTCGTAGCTATGGTTAACGTATCCTCACTTCCTTCAATCCTATATTTAAGGTAATACAAATTACCTTGTTTTTCTTCATAAATTACTTCTTCATCAGATAAGGTAGTCTTAGCCTGAGGGTCCCAATTGACCATTCTATACCCTCTATAAATCAACCCTTTATTATACAGGTCCACAAAAACTTTTATTACAGACGCAGACAAATTGTCATCCATAGTAAAAGCTGTACGTTCCCAATCACATGAAGCTCCTAGCTTCTTTAGTTGTTCCAGAATAATACCTCCATGCTTATGAGTCCACTCCCAGGCATGTTCTAAAAATTCTTCTCGGGTAAGATCATTTTTGTCTATCCCTTCTTCTTTTAACTTGGCAACAACCTTTGCCTCTGTTGCAATAGACGCATGATCCGTTCCGGGAACCCAACAAGCATTATAGCCTTTTAGACGAGCTCTTCGAATTAGCACATCCTGAATTGTATTATTAAGCATGTGCCCCATATGCAAGACACCTGTAACATTTGGCGGTGGAATAACAATCGAGTACGCCTCTCTTTCATCAACTTCAGAATGGAAATAATTGTTTTCCATCCAATAGGCATACCACTTCTCTTCTATCGATTTTGCATCATATTTTCCTGCTAAAGACATACTTTGGTCTGATTTTTGAGTTTTGAAGTGCAAAAGTAATTATTATATACGACAACTTGAAAGTCTTTTATGATTTTGCAGTTGAATAAAAAGTAAGTACTTTTACATTTAATAAAAACCTACATTATGAAAAAAGTAATGATAATTTTATTTATTGGTTTTCTTGGCACGACCATTTATGCACAAGATGCTAAGGCACAAATAAAATTTAAATCTGAAGTTGTTGACTATGGTGAAATAGCCAAAGGCAGTGATGGTGTTCGCCAATTTGAATTTACAAACACAGGAAATGCTCCTTTAGTTATTTCCAGAGTATACTCAAGCTGCGGATGCACTATTCCTAAAAAACCTGAAGAACCTATTGCTCCAGGAGCCACGGGTATTATTGAGGTTAAGTATGACACTAAAAGAGTAGGACCTATTCGCAAAACAATAACAGTATATTCTAATGCTGTAGAAGCTACAAAAGCGATAAAAATAAAGGGTACTGTTCTAGATAAAAGTGTTTTAGAGAAAAACTAAACAAGTAAAATACATACATAAAAAAAGAGGCATTACGTGTAATGCCTCTTTTTTTTATATAACTTTTTTAAGATAGAATTGATACTCTATTTCAATCCCAAATCGTTCTATTTTCATTTTTATTCTTTTCCCTTCTTCCAGATAAAACAAATCGGTAAGACTAGAAAGTTTATATTTATAGGCTTTTTTTCCATTGATTGCCAGGATAACATCTCCTTTTTGCAAACCAGCAAGATCAGCTGGTGAACCAGGTCTAACATCAGAAATTTCATATTTAGGCTTAAGGACAAAATCATTTGATAACTGGAGTATTTTTTCGCTAACTATTTTTTCTAACCCCAAATAAAACCTATCCTTTTCGGTAAAACTGGAAAAATTTGCAGCAATAGTAAAGCCACTATGCTGAATAGTAAGCCCACTCATATTATAATGAAAAGGCGTATCAAAAAAACTATTCTTTTTAAAAGATATCTTTCTTCCAGGATAATCTATAACAAGGTCAAATCTTCGTAAGATATCACCTCCTAATGATCCTTGTCTATTTTTTAAGGATACTCCCTGAATATAAATAGAATCAGGAAACGAAGCTTTTACTTCTCTCATTTTAAATTTACCTATATGAAGCTCTTCAATTTTAGTTTTCTTTCCATATATATCTCCATTAAAACCTTTTCCTAAAAAATCTCTAAAGAAATTATTTCCAACATGAATTCCTTTTTCTTTATTTTCAAACAACCATAAAGAAGAACCAGAACCAGAATCTAGTAAGAGATTAACATCTGTCATTCCCTTATCAGATTTATATCGTGCACTTACAAATGGTCTTTTCTTTTGATTTATAAAACCTATCGTAGTTCTATAGCACTTATTGCATTTCTTATACACATAAGACTCCGGTTTATATATTCTTATGGTTTTTTTTGTATAACTAATATCTAAAACAAAATCTTTAAAAAAATCATAACCGATGATACCATGAATAGGAAATCCCATTCGAGGTGAGAAGTTAATCGACTCGTCCAAAACCAAATAAATTTTATGATCGGCACTTATAGCATCACCAATTTTTAACTGGTTATTAACTGATTTAATAGCTTCTACCGGTTCATCATCCCCTAACCCTCTAAGGTAAATTTTTGAAGTATTATTCAGTTCGATAGCATTTGTGTTATCTACACCAAATATAATTGTCGATCCAACACCAGTATCAAGAATAAAAGAAAGCTCTACCCCATTAACCATAACAGGAATAACAATAAGGTTATTTGCTAATTTGAACTTAATCTTATCATTCTTTTGTGTTAGAGGTAATTTGAAGTTATTTTGAGCAGAAAGACTACAGTAAAAAATCAAAAATAGAAGTAAAAGTTTACTTTTAATACGATAGCAAAAATCTAGTGGCGAAATCTTCATTACACTAAATATAGAAAAATAGTTGAAAAATCCCATCAATTATACCTCTATTTCCTAAAATATTTAAGAAATTTACCGCTATTTTATTTTTTAAATTAGATCAGATGCCAATAGTGTCGCATAAAGGCAAAACTATGCCTGAGTCACCAATTAGAAAATTGGTTCCTTTTGCAGAAAAAGCTGCTAAAGAAGGCAAACATATTTATCACTTAAATATCGGTCAACCCGATATCAAAACTCCTATCGAAGCAATGGAGGCCGTGCGAAATCACAAATTAGATGTTTTAGCCTACAGTCATTCTGCCGGTTTTGAAAGCTTTAGGACAAAATTGGCAGCCTACTATGCAAAACATAACATTGCTGTTTCATCTAATGATATTTTAGTAACTACTGGTGGTAGCGAAGCACTAATTTTTACAATGGGAAGTATTACAGACCCCGGAGATGAAATTATTGTCCCTGAACCTTTCTACGCTAATTATTATAGTTTTTCAACCCAATCAACAATTAAGGTCGTTCCTGTAATCTCTAAAATCGAAACAGGTTTTGCCTTGCCATCAATCTCAGAATTCGAAAAACTTATTACAAAAAAGACTAAAGCAATACTTATTTGCAACCCTGGCAACCCTACAGGCTACTTGTATAGTAAAGAAGAGATAAAACAATTATCCCAACTTGCTATTAAATACGATCTGTTTCTGATCTCGGATGAAGTCTATAGAGAATTTGTATATGATAAATCAGAACATTATTCTATTTTACAAGAAAAAGGTATGGAAGATCATGCCATTATAGTAGATTCTGTTTCTAAAAGATATAGCATGTGCGGGGCACGTATTGGCTGCCTGGTCAGTAAAAACAAAAGTGTCATCGAAACCGCAATGAAATTTGCTCAGGCACGATTAAGCCCTCCTACATTTGCTCAAATCGCAAGTGAAGCTGCTTTAGAAGCCCCTGAATCCTACTACACAGAAACTATTGCCAAATACAAATCCAGAAGAGATACTTTGGTAGAAGGACTCAAAAAAATTCCGGGTGTAAAAGTAGCTATGCCAAAAGGCGCCTTTTATTGTATTGCTGAGTTACCTGTTAAAGATGCAGATCATTTTGCAAAATGGCTTCTAGACAAATTTGATTTGGATAATCAAACTGTAATGTTAGCTCCAGCAGCTGGATTTTACTCCGGTCCTGATAAAGGAAAAAATCAGGTTCGTATTGCTTATGTACTAAATCGAAGAGATCTTAGCAAAGCAATTGAAATATTAAGAATAGCTTTAGAAAAATATAATGATTAATGAAAATTGAATATAACAAATCTCTAAAAGCCTATAATACGTTTGGAATTGATGTAACAGCTGCAGAATTTGCAACTATTACATCAGAATCTGAGCTTAACAATATACTTTCTAAAGACAACAAAAACCCTCTTTTTATTTTAAGTGGAGGAAGTAATATGTTATTAACCCGAGATCTGGACTCTTTGGTTTTACATATTGCAATAAAAGGGATTGAAGTTATAGATGAATCAGACAATCATGTTCTTGTCTCTGCAAAAGCAGGAGAAAACTGGCATAACTTTGTACAATATTGTATCAAAAACAATTATGGCGGGCTAGAAAACCTATCACTAATACCTGGTTATGTCGGGAGTGCTCCAATTCAAAATATTGGAGCTTACGGAGTTGAACTAAAGGACACCATGGTTCAATGCGAAGCTATTAGCATAAGCTCTGGCAAAAAACAGGTTTTCACAAATAAAGATTGTAAGTTCGGGTATCGCAACTCTATTTTTAAAAATGAAATAAAAGGGGAATACATAATTACAAAAGTTACATTTAGATTAACAAAAAAAGACCATATCCTAAATACAAGTTATGGAGCTATTGAAAGTGCTTTGTTAGATCAAGAAATTCACAAACCAACAATCCAAGATGTTTCTGAAGCTGTAATAAAAATTCGTAAAAGCAAACTCCCAGATCCCTTAGAAATAGGAAATAGTGGTAGTTTTTTTAAAAACCCGGTTATTACTACAAGTCATTTTAACACACTTCGAGATCAACATCCCTCTATCCCTTCTTATACAATAGATGGTGAGCATTTAAAAGTCCCTGCGGGTTGGTTAATAGAACAATGTAATTTTAAAGGAAAACGTTGGGGAGATGCTGGGGTTCATGAAAAACAGGCTTTGGTTTTGGTTAATTACAATAATGCATCAGGAAAAGAAATTTTAGATTTATCGCGAAGAATTCAAATAGAGATAAAAGAAAAGTTCCATATTACTCTGGAGACAGAAGTCAATATTATATAGTTAGTAAAAAGGTGATAAAAATGCAGGAAATCTATTCTAATCAATTACTATGACACATATAATAGTATTAAACCTACATTCTTTGTATCTTTGCACATAATTTTGATTTTATATACTTATGAAGCTTGTATTTCTTACAATTGGTTTATTACTTTTAGCGTTTGGAGGTATTGCCATTAAATTATGGGCAAAAAAAGATGGTAAATTTGCTGGTACATGCGCTAGCCAAAGTCCGTTTTTAAATAAAGAAGGTGAATCATGTTCTCTGTGTGGCAAAACTCCAGATCAATTTTCAAACTGTAATGACGAAAAACACACTGATTAGTCTCCTGTCATTACACAATCGTTCTCAAAAACAAATCATTGAAAAAAGAAAATCTCACTCTTTTAGAAACTCATATTAAAAAAGCCAAAGAAGGGAAACAAATATCTTTTAATTACCTTCTAGATACTTTTTGGAATGAGATATACAACTTTCAATTGAAAAGAACCCAAAATGAGTATGAGGCTGAAGACATTACAATTCAAAGTTTTTCTAGAGCATTTGATAAAATAAATACATTTAAAGAAGAATACAACTTTAAGACATGGTTAATTCAAATTTCAAAGAATATCCATATCGATCTTTTACGTAAAAAAAACGCCTCAATACAGTCAAAAACAACATCAAACGTAGATGAATCTGTTTACAAAATCATTGATGACAACCCTACTCCCGAGGACAAATTAATTACTGAGCAAAATTTAGACAGACTACTTCTTTATATTAAACAATTAAAACCTCATTATCAACAAGTAATCAACTTAAGGTATTTTCAAGAATTAAGCTACAAAGAAATTGCAGAACACCTTAATGAACCTATTAATAACGTAAAAGTAAAACTATTGCGTGCCAGAAAATTGTTATCCGAAATAATCACCAGTGCAAAACGTTGATTAAAAAAAAGCAAAAAGACTTATCGCAAGGTAAAAGATGTAAATCGTTTGATAACATTATATAATGGATCAATCCACTTATCATTAATCTTCTTATCGTACTTTACAAATTTTTGTATTAATCCTTTTGGGGCAGAAATTTCTTTTTCTATAGCGGTAATATTAATATACCTCTGGTTATTGACTAACCATTTTTCTACACGCTTTCGGTTATTTTGTATTTTCTTGGGGCTTACCAATTCTTCGAGCATGATTTTTCTCTTTAGTAAACATGATAACTTCCAAATTCAAAAAAAATTTTATGTTAACTTAATTTTAACCTGATGTTAAGACTTTATACACATGAGGTTATACTGTAGAACACAGAGCAACAAAAAAGAAATTAATTCAACAAAACAGATCAAAAAATGGTTTTCTTATTAAATTTTAACAAAATAAAGCCTGATTATTAAATAGTTAATTTTCATTATTGTTTCTAAATTCCTCTATAAAAACCAACATCTTTGAAGCAGATTTCGCCTATTTCAGAACTTTATTCTACAAAAATTAATGTTAAAATATGACACCACATTTTCTATAACTCTAACAAAACGATTAAAGATCCTATAGAACTCAATCAGAGTTATCTTAAAAATTTCGCAAAAACAAAAACCACAAAACCGTCATTTTTTTCATATAAATTTATTTCAAAATCATAACTTTTGAATCAACTACATAGTAATCTAAGCATTCTTTGTATTTTTGCTAAAAATATTGCTTGTATGAATAACGATGTTGCTGGTGTAGCACCTCCAAAAGGAAAACCAAAATGGTTACGGGTTAAACTTCCTACAGGAAAAAAATACACAGAACTTAGAGGAATAGTAGATAAATACAACCTACATACCATTTGTACTTCTGGAAGTTGTCCAAATATGGGAGAATGCTGGAGTGAAGGCACAGCTACTTTTATGATTTTAGGTAATATCTGTACTCGTTCTTGCGGTTTTTGCGGAGTAAAAACAGGAAGACCAGAAACAGTAGAATGGGAAGAACCAGAAAAGGTAGCTCGTTCTATAAAAAAAATGGGTATAAAACATGCAGTTATCACCTCTGTAGATAGAGACGACCTCTCTGATGGAGGATCAATTATTTGGGCAGAGACCATTCAGGCAATCCGAAGAATGAATCCTGAGACCACACTAGAAACTTTAATACCTGATTTTCAAGGAAAAACAAAAAACATAGATCGAATCATCGCAGTAAAACCAGAAGTTGTTTCTCATAATATGGAAACAGTTAAAAGATTGACCCGAGAGGTTCGTATTCAGGCTAAATATGAACAAAGTTTGCAAGTACTGAAATATCTTAAAGAAAACGGAATTAGACGTACTAAAAGTGGAATCATGCTTGGACTTGGAGAAAAAGAGGAAGAAGTGATACAAACACTAAAAGACCTCAGAGCTGTTGATTTGGATATAGTAACCATTGGACAATACTTACAACCAAGTAAAAAGCATTTACCTGTAAAACAATTCATAACTCCTGATCAATTTAAAAAATATGAAGAGATTGGTCTAGACATGGGCTTCAGACATGTAGAAAGTAGTGCTTTGGTACGATCTTCATATAAAGCACAAAAGCATTTAACTTAGTTCAATAATCAAGTAGTAAGAACTTAATGAATACACCTATTAGAATTGCCATCAACGGTTTTGGAAGGATTGGTCGTAACCTCTTTAGAACATTAATCAATCACTCCAACATACAAGTAGTAGCAATAAATGATCTTGCAGATTCTAAGACTTTAAGCCATCTCCTTAAATACGATAGTATTCACGGTGTATTACCTTTAGAAATATCTCATGACAAAAATCACATTGTATTAGAAGGCAAATCAATCCCATTACTGAACGAAGAAAACCCAGAGCACTGTAATTGGAAAAAATTCAATGTAGATATTGTCATAGAATCCACGGGAAAATTTAAAACCCGACTAGATGCAGAAAAACACCTAAAAGCCGGAGCAAAAAAGATTATTCTTTCAGCTCCTTCGATCGAGGATAGCATAAAAACCATTGTAATAGGCGTCAATGACCACATCATTGATGGTTCTGAAATGATCTTATCAAATGCATCATGTACTACAAATAATGCCGCGCCTATGATTAAAGTGGTGAATGATTTGTGTGGGATTGAACAAGCTTATATTACTACAGTACATAGTTATACCACAGACCAAAGCCTGCATGATCAACCTCACAGAGATCTTAGACGAGCTAGAGCAGCTGGTCAATCTATTGTTCCAACAACAACGGGGGCTGCAAAAGCATTAACAAAAATTTTCCCCGAATTAAGCAATGTTATTGGTGGTTGTGGAATTAGAGTACCTGTCCCTAATGGGTCACTAACAGATATTACCTTTAATGTAAAAAAACAAACCTCAATTGAAGAAATTAACAATGCATTCAAAAAAGCTTCAGAAACCGACTTAAAAGGGATACTAGCCTATACAGAAGACCCTATCGTATCTGTTGATATTGTTGGAAACCCTAACTCTTGCACATTTGATTCTTTAATGACATCGGTCATAGGAAAAATGGTTAAAATCATAGGTTGGTATGACAATGAAATAGGATATAGTAATAGAATAATTGATTTAATTATTAACATTTGTAAGAAATAACTATCTTAGTTGAGATTTTTTAGAGGAAAAAATGTCAACCCAAATCAGAAATTTAATATCGAAATTCATACTTATGTGTTGCTTTGTTGGTTCTTCCCAAACAACTGAACATGTAATAAATGATCAAACAAAAGACTCTATCGAGAGTTATTTAACAAATGGTTCGCGATCTATTGATCAAGCGAGACTAGAACTAGCACTTTCTAATATAGGTAAAGCAAAAGAAATTGCATTACAACAGCAAGATAAAGTCTATATAGGAAAAACCAACCTAGTACTTGCTAAATTATATAGAGAGCTAGGAGATTTAAAAAAAGCAGAGGATCAAATTCTTGATGCTATAGCAATACAGAAAGAAAACAAAAATGAAACTCTTCTAGCATGCTCTTACAACATCTATGGATCTATCCTTACAGAGCTCAAAAAATACGACACAGCATCAAAAACTCTTAATCAAGCTCTTGTATTAGCAAAAAAAAATGATGTAAAGGATCAGGAAGGAAGAATCAAATTAAACCTTGGACTATTAGCTCTTGCGCAAAATCAACCAGAATTAGCTATACAACATTTTAATACCAGTCTCCCGATTATAAATTCTTTTAACCTACATTATCCCATAGCTAAACTTTATTCAAATAAAGCCAGAGCACAATTACTTCTTAACAAATCTGATGATGCAAAAGAAACAAATGATCTTGCTATGCAAATTGGAAAAGACCTGGGGTATCCAGAAATAAGGTCAAATTGCTATGAACTATATAGCCAAATATATGAGAAAAAGGAGGAATACCTAACCTCTCTAAACTACCTTAGGGCTCACGAAAAAATAAAAGATTCCTTATTCAATACAAATAAAGAAATTATAGCTCAAGAAGCAGGAGCAAAATTAAACCTGAATGAAAACAATGTTTTAATTGAAGAGCTAACAGAGGAAAATATTCAACAACAAAAATCCTTAAAATTAGGGCGATTAACAACTATATTAAGCATTGCCCTAATAACAATATTATCACTTTTAACTCTTTCTTTATACAAAAACAATAACCTAAGAGCTAGAGCCAATGAATTATTACAAAATAAAAACACCGAACTTATATTAGCAAAAGAAAACGCAGAAAGAGCGAGTGAAGCAAAAGTTCAATTCCTCTCTACTATTACTCATGAATTAAGAACGCCATTATATGCTGTTACTGGGTTAACCCATCTACTTCTTGAAGAAAGCCCCACTCCAAATCAAAAAGAACACCTTAATTCACTTAAATTTTCTGGAGAATACCTCTTATCACTAATCAACAACATACTAGACCTTAATAAATTAGAAGCCAATAAGGTAGAACTAGAAAACACCTCTTTCAATTTAAAGAAACGAATAAACGATGTATTGATTGCTTTAGGAAAATCTGCTAAAGACAGAAACAACAAGCTTCATTATGAATTTGACGAATCTATTCCTCAAAAACTAAAAGGAGATCCTTTAAAAGTCTCCCAGATATTAATTAATCTTATCGGTAACTCGATAAAATTTACTCAAAATGGTGACATCTGGATACGCGTAAAACCAGCTAAGCAGATTGACAATAAAGTATTTCTCAATTTTGAAATTGAAGACAATGGAGTTGGAATTTCGGAAAAGAAACAACTAACTATATTTGAAAATTTCACGCAAGGTTCGGTACAGATAAACAGAAAATTTGGAGGAACAGGTCTTGGACTGTCTATTGTAAAAAATCTATTATCACTAATGGATAGTGACATAAAACTAGAGAGTGAACTTGGTAAAGGATCAAAGTTTTTATTTAATCTCAAATTCGAAATTTTTGAAGATAAAAGCACCAACTACGTCGAAGAAGCCAAAAAAATTGATTACAATCTAATGATTGATAAACGCATATTAATCGTAGAGGACAACAAAATAAACCAGCTAATTACCAGAAAAATATTAGAGAAAAATAAAATTATATGTGATGTTGCCGATAATGGAGACATCGCAATTCACAAGACTAGAGAAAACGATTTTGACCTGATCCTTATGGATATTCATATGCCAGGAATTAGTGGAATTGAAGCTACTAAAAAAATTAGAGAATTTAACAAACTAATACCCATTATCGCTCTTACAGCAGTTACATTAGACGATAATCTAGATGAATTCTACAACAATGGATTTAATGACATTATACCAAAACCGTACAAAACCGAAGAGTTCTTCACTAAACTCCATAAAGCTTTTCTTAAGAAACAAACTACAGCCTAGTATCTAATACCATGGTCTTCATATAGCTTTTGGAAAATGGTTCATCATATTTACACCATAAACATGATTTGACCTACGACATACACTTTACATAATCAACCACCTTATTCTCAAATAAATCTGTCTTTTCAATAAATTTTACCTCTATAGGCTGATACCATAATTTTTCCTCAGAAATATCCGAAACTAGCCTAACATAATCTTTTTCAGTAGTTACAATAAAATCTAACTGATTAAGCTCTTTTAATTCGATATCCGTAAAATTATGATGATCAGGATAATTCACATGATCAAAATTCAATCCTAATGAAGTATAGTAATCAATCAAAGGAGATGGATTAGCAATCCCAGTTACTAAGGTGAAATTTATTTTAGATAAATCATTAATTGACTTTTTCCCAGAAGCATTCACAATAGCATCTCCATAATCAATAGTAGTAAAAAACAAATCCTGATGTGGTAGTATTGCCAGTTTATCAGCAATTTTCTCTCTTTCTTCCAGAGATAGACCATTGGGACATTTGGTGACCACAATAACATCAGCTCTTTTTGCCCCAGACCTTGGTTCTCTAAGGTTTCCTGTAGGCAAAACAATATCATCGCTATAAAGTTCATAAAATGCAGTGAGTAAGATATAAAACCCAGCTTTTACCTTACGATGCTGATAAGCGTCATCTAACAAAATGACTTCAGGTCTAGGCATTAACGATCTTATCTCTGAAATCCCATTACGACGATTAGCATCAACAGCTACAGTAGTATTTTCAAATTTTCGTTTAAATTGCAATGGTTCATCTCCAACTTGTTTGGCTGAGGACAAACAATCGACAACCTGAAAACCTTTTGTTTCTCTCTTATATCCCCTGCTCAATATCGCCAGCAGAGTTTTATCCCGAAGCATTGCTATTAAATACTCTATCATTGGTGATTTACCCGTTCCTCCTACGCTAAGATTTCCTACAGCGATAATTGGAAAATCATATTCCTTAGATTTTTTAATCCCCACATCATACAATTTGTTGCGTACCCATGTAATCAAATAGTAAAAAGGAACAAAGGGTAAAAGTATTTTTCGCAGTAAATTCACTCGCTTATTATTTTTAATCTATATTGTATTTAATATCAACAAAAGTATAAAACGAAACTTTGATATTTGACAAAAGTTTTTTTACATTCAATTTTCATTCAAAAACACATCATAATGCAAATAAAAGAGGTTATACAACATCTCGAAACTTTGGCTCCAACTACATACGCAGAAGATTTTGATAATGTTGGTTTGCTAGTAGGTAGCCCAGAAACATTACTAACCGGAATTCTTGTTACTCTAGACACTTTAGAAAACATAATTGACGAAGCCATCGAATCAGATTGCAACCTGATTGTAAGTTTTCACCCAATCGTTTTTAAAGGCTTAAAAAGATTTAATGGAAGCAATTATGTAGAACGAGTAATAATGAAGGCTATAAAAAATGATATTGCCATTTTTGCCATTCATACCGCATTAGATAATGCATTACATGGTGTAAATGATATGATGTGTGAGCAATTAGGTCTAATAAATCGTAAAATTCTTATTCCGCAAAGAGGAAGTATAAAAAAACTAGTCACTTTTGCACCCATAGCCGAAGCTGAAACATTAAGAAGCAAACTTTTTGAAGCAGGAGCCGGAACCATAGGGAATTATGACAACTGTAGTTTTTCTTCAGAAGGAATAGGAACTTTTAGAGCATCTGAAAACGCAAATCCATCAATTGGTGAAATAGGAAAAATCCACCAAGAAAAGGAAGCTCAAATTCAAGTTACTTATCCTAAACATTGTGAAGGAAAAATACTTAAAGCCCTTTTTCAAAATCACACTTATGAAGAAGTAGCCTATGAAATCACCACTCTGGAGAATAAAAATGAAAACATAGGAATGGGGATGATAGGAGAACTCCCTCAGGGCATGGAAGAGCTTGATTTCCTAAAACATCTCAAAAAAGTTTTTAATACTGGATGTGTTAGACATTCTGCGTTACTAAATAAACCTATTAAAAAAGTGGCTGTTTTAGGAGGTAGTGGTAGTTTTGCCATTTCTAGTGCGTACCGTGCCGGAGCAGATATTTTTATTACGGCAGATTTAAAATACCATCAATTTTATGAAGCAGAAAACAAGTTGATTCTTGCCGATATTGGACATTATGAGAGCGAACAATACACAAAAAACCTAATTGTTAGCTATCTTAGAAAAAAAATCAGTAATTTTGCAATCATTTTATCGGATAAAAATACCAATCCTATTCAATACATATAAAATATGGCAAAGAAAGAAGTTACTGTTGAGCAAAAATTAAGAGCTTTATATGACTTGCAATTAATTGACTCTAGAGTCGATGAGATCAGAAACGTGCGCGGAGAATTACCTTTAGAGGTTGAAGATCTTGAAGATGAAGTAGCCGGATTAAACAAAAGATTAGAAAAGCTAAACAATGATCTGGATACCATCGACGAAGGTACCAAGAACAAAAAGAATCTAATCGAAGAAGCTAAAGCTTTGATCAAAAAATACGGAGAGCAACAGAAAAATGTTCGCAACAATCGTGAGTATAATTCTTTAAGCAAAGAAATTGAGTTTCAAGAATTAGAAATTCAATTAGCCGAAAAGCATATCAAAGAACATAAGGCTCAGATTATTCAGAAAAACGAAATCATCGATCAAACCAAAAGCAAACTTGCTGAGCGTAACGAACACCTTAATCATAAAAAAGGTGAGCTTGACGCCATTTTAGCAGAAACTGAGAAAGAAGAGTTAGCTTTAATATCTAAGTCCGAAGATTTCCAAAAAGAAATTGAAGACCGTTTGATCAACGCATACAAGAGGATAAGAAATAATGTAAAAAACGGTCTAGCTGTTGTACCTATTGAACGAGGAGCTTCAGGAGGATCATTCTTTACAATTCCACCACAAGTACAAATGGAAATTGCTTCTCGTAAAAAAATCATTACAGATGAGCACAGTGGTCGAATCTTAGTAGATCAAGAACTCGCAAGAGAAGAAAAAGAAAAAATGAATGCTCTTTTTTCTAAATTATAATAGAAAAGTAATTCAATACAAATATAGCCTCAGTAGAACTGAGGCTTTTTTGATTGCATAAACAATGAACCACATTCTCATCATAGGATTTGTTTGGCCAGAACCTAATTCTACAGCAGCAGGAAGTAGAATGCTGCAATTTATAGATATATTCAGATCTCTAGACTGGAAAATCACCTTTGCTAGTCCAGCTACAGAAACAGAACATACACACGACCTGAACAACCTAGGAATCTCCAAGGCTACCATTGAGGTAAACAGCTCTAGTTTTGATGATTTTATCAAAAAACTTCAGCCCAATATCGTAGTTTTCGACAGATTCATAACAGAAGAGCAATTTGGATGGAGAATAACCCAACATTGCCCCAACACCATAAAAATATTAAACACAGAAGACCTACACTCCCTTAGAAGAACTCGACAAGAATGTTTCAAAAACCAAAAAGAGTTCGAAATCAAAGACCTCCTAAACAATGATATTACAAAGAGAGAAATCGCAAGTATTTACAGGTGTGATCTTTCCTTAATTATTTCTGATTTTGAAATAGATTTACTAGAGAACACATTCAACATTAACAAAGATCTATTATTTTACCTTCCGTTCCTACTTCCTCATATCACCACTGAAACAAAAAACAAATGGGTTACGTATGAAAACAGAAATCACTTTATTACTATCGGAAATTTTAGACACGAACCTAATTGGAATAGTGTCTTACAGCTCAAAAGAAATATCTGGCCATTAATAAAAAAAGAAATCCCTGAAGCCGAACTACATATTTATGGAGCTTACCCTCCTCCAAAAGCCACTCAATTACATAATCAAAAAGAAGGTTTTCTAATCAAAGGACGAGCAAAAGACTCAAAAGAAGTAATGTCGCAAGCGCGAGTTTGCCTAGCCCCATTACAATTTGGAGCAGGGATCAAAGGCAAACTAGCAGAAGCCATGCTCTGTGGAACCCCTAGTATAACAACCACAATTGGAGCCGAAGGAATGCTTGAAGAAGACTCAGATTGGAATGGCTTTGTAATTGACAATCCTACGACATTTGCAAAAGCTGCCATAGAATTGTATCACAATAAAAATCTATGGAAACAGTCCCAACAAAATGGAATAGAGATCATAAACACACGGTTTCAAAAAAATAGTTTCTCCGCCAAGCTTATAAACCGTATCTCAAAACTACAAAAGAACCTAACCGAGCATCGTTCTAAAAATTTTATCGGCAACATGATACAGTATCACACTTTGCGTAGTACAGAATACATGTCTCGCTGGATAGAAGAAAAAAACAAACCAAAAAATTAAGCTTCAAAAACACATTCCTTCGTTTCCCTTTACTTTTTCACCCTTCTCACTCATGCAGTTGCAATGAGCATACCCGAAAATTCACACTCGATTTATTATTTCAAAATAAAGAAAGAATAGACTTACATTTCTTAATAAATTATCAACAACTAAAAAATATTAAAAAAAACACCACAAACTTCTTGTACTATGGCATTTATACTTTATAGTGATTTTCAATAAATATCAAAAACACAAATTAAACAACAGGTATGTTAATATTAAAAAAATTAAAAAAGCGCTCTTTACCCTAATAAATTGTATTTTTAACGACAATAATATATCACTAACCCCAAAATTCCCCCATATGATGAAAAAACTACTAATAATCCTAACCTCTTTTTTCTGCCTTACCCTCTATAGCCAAGAACAAAAAGAGCATGAAAAAAAAAGCTACGTTAACCCAAAAGGCGAATATCATGTACAAGTAGAACTCCCCATATACTTATTTGTCTCAACAAAACCTGAGCCAACAGGCGCTCACAAACTCACCAGCAAAAAAACACCTGAATACGCAAATCCTATGTATCTTGACGGTCATGGTGTTCATTTCATAAAACACCTTGATAATGTAAAACCAATTCCCGAAAAAGAAGTAACATTCGAAATACATGCTGACGGCATTGCCCCCGTATCCAAACTTAACTTCACAAACACAAACACATACTCTAATGGTTCTGAGAGATTCTACGGTCCTCAACTAGATATTGAAATGACTTATAGCGATGAAATGTCAGGCATACAAAACAAATACATATCCCTTGACCAGAAAGAATACACAGAATACACAAAACCAGAACATATCACAGCAGAAGGAAAACACCATATACAAGCCTACTCAGTAGATAACGTAGGAAATGTAGAAAAAAGCATTATCAAAGACTTCACTATTGATGCTAGCACCCCAACAACAGATCTTGTTTATTCCGGTCCTCAAAACACCGTTAACAACGAACTTATTCTAGGTCCATCTGGAAAATACACAATCAAAAGCACAGACAACTTATCTGGCGTAAAAAAAACGTATTACACATATGACAACATAAAAAAACTCAACACATACAACGGAGACCCCCTTTACATAAGATCATTTAAAGAAGGAAAACACTCTATCAGTTACCACTCGATTGACAACGTGAAAAACGAAGAAAAACAAAAAACAAATCATTTCTTTCTTGACAAAACAGCTCCAGAAATAAACGTAAAAATCAACTCTGATTACCACGTTTCTGGTCAGACAACTTATGTCTCAGAAAGAACAAGACTAGTACTTTCAGCAACTGACAACAAAGCAGGAGTGGAAGAAATTTATTACTCCCTAGGAGGAAATAAATTCACCAACTACAAAAACGAGATTAGCATAAAAAACAACACAACTTTATATACCTACGGAACAGATAAAGTAAAAAACAAAGGCAAAGCCAAAAGAGATCAAACTACTTATTATTTTGATAATACTGCCCCAACTATCTCACATAGATATAGCGGTCCAAACTTTTTTACCAGAGACACCATGTTCATAAGAGCAACCACAAAAATAAAATTATCCGCTCAAGACTCAGAATCTAAAGTAAAAAACATCACCTACTCTATCGATAACAAAACGAGCAACACATACAACACACCGTTCTCATCTACAAACAAAGGTTTCCATACAATAAACTATACCGCGACAGACAATGTGAACAATAAAACAAGTAAAAATTTCTTTTTTGTTGTAGACAACGAAGCTCCAAAAATTCACACTCATTTCGGAAGTGAGCCATTAGGATTTAAAAAAATAAGAGACAAAGAGATTCAGATTTACTCAAAACACAGTAAATTATACCTCGCAGGAACAGACAACTCTGTAGGAACAGACAAACTATACTACAGCATTAATGGCGGTCCAGAATCCTTATACTCCAACCCCATCAAAAACTTTATAACTGGCAAAAACTACACTGTAAAAGTTAGAGGAATAGACTATCTAGGTAACGAAGACTACACTACAATTGAATTCTCTGTAGAAGAATAACACATACCTCAACAATCCAAAAAACAGACTAGTTTTTACAAAAGCTAGTCTGTTTTTACATTTCAACCAGCAGTCAACACCATAAACACAGTTTTTTCCTTGCAGGATATCAGAATCAAACATCGTTGGGGAGCTATAGATCAAGAGAATGAACAGATCAAACAAGCTAAAACCAAACAAAAAGATTTCTATCCAGAAACATTTTCTAACCGAGACACCGGAAAACAACTCTTAGCCCGAAGTAGGTATCTACTTTATAAAGCACCCAGTAACTGGACGTAAAATCAATACCTAAGATCCAAGATTCTCTTTGAGCAATACCCAGATATTAAAAAAGCATACGATTTAGCAGAAGGGTTAAGAAACATATCCAATACTGCTACTTCTATACAAACCGGCTATACCAAAATGACTCACTGGTACAAAGATGTAGAGCAAACTGGATTTAAAGCTTTTAATACCATAGCCAATACTATAACGATCAACTACAGATCTATACTAAACTATTTTATTAATAGAAGTACTAATGCTTCAGCAGAATCTTTTAATGCAAAAATAAAAGCGTTTAGAGCTCAATTCAGAGGAGTTAAAAATGTAGAATTCTTCCTCTTTAGATTAACTAGAATTTTTGCGTAAAACACAACATTTGATCTTTTAAAGCTTTTAATACCATAGCCAATACTATAACGATCAACTACAGATCTATACTAAACTATTTTATTAATAGAAGTACTAATGCTTCAGCAGAATCTTTTAATGCAAAAATAAAAGCGTTTAGAGCTCAATTCAGAGGAGTTAAAAATGTAGAATTCTTCCTCTTTAGATTAACTAGAATTTTTGCGTAAAACACAACATTTGATCTTGATCCGTCAAAAATGTAGAATTCTTTCTCTTTAGATTAACTAGAATATTTGCATAAACACAACAATTGGTCTTGATCCCCTTGATCTCCCAATTTTCATATAATTCCATTTTTTAAAACAAAAAAAAGCTTTTCCATAACGGAAAAGCTTAATACTTTCTAACAGTACCTACTACTTATAGAGCAGCTACATGCTTTGCTAATTGTGATTTCAAATTAGCAGCTTTATTCTTATGAATAACATTATTCTTAGCTAACTTATCAAGCATAGAAACAACACTTGGAAACAAAGTCTCTGCTTCTTTCTTATCAGCCTCACGCAATTTCTTAATAGCATTACGCGTAGTTTTATGCTGATATCTATTTCTAAGACGCTTAGTCTCGTTACTTCTAATTCTTTTTAATGCTGACTTATGATTTGCCATCTCTCTTCTATTAAATTTCTTACTATAAAATTTGTAGCCCGTAGGGGAATCGAACCCCTCTTACCAGGATGAAAACCTGGCGTCCTAGCCGATAGACGAACGGGCCATTTTTCCCTTTTCAAGGATTGCAAATTTATAGCTTTCACTTTAAACTTGCAACTAATTTCATTACTCGTAGCCCGTAGGGGAATCGAACCCCTCTTACCAGGATGAAAACCTGGCGTCCTAGCCGATAGACGAACGGGCCATTTGTTTGCCTAATTGCGGATGCAAAAATACAACTATTTTTGAATGCCACAAGTGTTATTTTAATTTTTTCTAAAACTTAATACGCTTTAGCAAACAACACCCTCATTTTAGAGGGTTTACCACTATAAACACAATCTCCTTTTTCTTCTTTTGCATCAAAAGGGATACATCGTATTGTAGCTTTAGTGATTTCTTTTATCTTTTGTTCGGTTTCAATAGATCCATCCCAATGTGCAGAAACAAACCCTCCTTTACGCTCTAAAACCTCCTTAAACTCATCAAAAGAGTCCACCTCGGTAATATGCTCATCTCTATACTGAGTAGCTTTTTGATGTAAACTTACCTGGATCTCCTCAAGCAAAGCCTCAATAGTTTTAACTACCTCATCTTTGGCAACAAATTGCTTTGTTAGCGTATCACGCCTCGCCAACTCTACAGTTCCTTTTTCTAAATCTTTTGGTCCAATCGCAATTCTAAGCGGAACTCCTTGCAATTCATATTGAGCAAACTTTGCCCCTGGTCTATGCGTATCTCTATTATCAAACTTAACAGAAACTCCTTTTGCTCTTAAATCCGACACCAGCTCATTAGCAACCTCAGAAATTTGCGCTAATTGCTCTTCTCCTTTATATATAGGAACGATAACCACTTGAATAGGCGCTAGATTTGGCGGAAGCACTAAACCATTATCATCACTATGAGTCATTATGAGAGCTCCCATCAAGCGAGTAGAAACCCCCCATGATGTTGCCCATACATAATCCTGCTTACCCTCTTTAGAAGTAAATTTCACATCAAAAGCTTTTGCGAAGTTTTGACCTAAAAAATGCGATGTTCCTGCCTGTAATGCTTTTCCATCCTGCATCAATGCTTCAATACAATATGTATCTTCAGCCCCAGCAAAACGCTCGCTTTCTGTTTTTCTTCCTTTTATCACAGGAATTGCCATAAATTGCTCTACAAAATCTGCATATACGTTATTCATCTGTTCAGTCTCAGCTATTGCCTCTTCCCTAGTCTCATGAGCCGTATGCCCTTCTTGCCACAAAAACTCTGCAGTACGCAAAAACAATCTTGTCCTCATCTCCCATCGCACTACATTTGCCCATTGGTTAATTAGCAACGGTAAATCTCTATAGGATTGAATCCACCCTTTATATGTATTCCATATAATTGCTTCAGAAGTAGGTCTAACAATTAATTCTTCTTCTAATTTTGCGTTAGGGTCTACAATCAACTTAGAAGCATCTTCTGGATCAGTTTTTAACCTGTAATGAGTTACCACAGCACACTCTTTTGCAAACCCTTCTGCGTTTTTCTCTTCTGCTTCAAACAAGCTTTTAGGGACAAACAATGGGAAATATGCATTTTGATGCCCTGTTTCTTTAAATTTTTTATCTAATTCTGCCTGCATTTTTTCCCAAATAGCAAACCCATAGGGCTTAATAACCATACAACCTCTTACCGCCGAATTCTCAGCTAAATCAGCCTTAACAACCAATTCGTTATACCATTTTGAATAATCTTCACTACGCTTTGTTAAATTCTTGCTCATAATTTGCTATTTGGCACAAATATTGTGGCTTTGTTAAATATAATTTAATTAGCGCAAAACTAACTAAATTTGTAATGTTCAACAATAAAATAAGAAGATATGCGACTTAAAAATTATTTTCAGAGAACTGGTACCATTGGATTTTTACTTTTGGCTACCATCCTTATGTTGACATCTTGCGGCTCTTATGAATATGCTCCTTATAGAGATGGCATTTATAGTGAAGCAAGAAGCCAAAACAATCAGGAACCTCAACCCAACAACCCAACGGACAATTCTAACTATTACGCTAGTTATTTTGCCGAAAAGTCTGCGCAAATAGACAATGCGATTGAGGATGATGTAGTTTTTACAGATATTGATTCTTATTCTAGTGAAGGTTATGATGCCGAAGACACTACGTCTATTGCCTTAGACTACGAAGTTGGACAACCTTCTTGGGGAAGCAATCCCACAGAAATTAGTGTTAACGTAGTCAATACAGGATGGTATGGTCGTCCCTACTGGGGTATTGGATATGGCGGATGGTATGGATCCGGATGGGGATGGGGAGGTTATTACAACCCCTACTGGAACTGGAACATAGGCTGGAATAATCCATTTTGGTATGGTGGTGGTTTTTACTGTCCTCCTTTTTATGGTGGCTACTATTCTGGTTACTTTAGAGGCTATAACCGTCCTTTTTACAACAGATACCCATACTACGGAAGAAGTAGACATATAGCTTACAACAGAGGATCCAGATACTCATACTCTACAAGAAGTCGCAGAGCGTATGGCACAAATTACAACACAAGAACAAGAAGAGCATCAACCTACAGTAACAGAAGCAGACAATCTTCTAATAGAAGAGTAGATGCCGCTAGAAGAACTCGTTCTACAAGCAATTACTACAATAGATCATCAAATAATGTAAATTCTCGCTCTCGCTCTTCTGTAAACAGAAGTAGCTCTAGATACC
Organism: Aquimarina sediminis; assembly: GCF_002895435.1. Lineage (GTDB taxonomy): Bacteria > Bacteroidota > Bacteroidia > Flavobacteriales > Flavobacteriaceae > Aquimarina > Aquimarina sediminis. Next base: position 61,585 of record NZ_POYJ01000012.1, on the reverse strand, counting down.
CTTCAACCCGTACCAGAAGCAGCTCTTCTACAAGCAGAAGTAGAAGCTACTCTCCTTCGAATAGCAATAGATCAAGATCCCGAAGCTCTGGATACTCAAGAAGCAATTCTTCTCGTAGTAGTGGATATTCCAGATCTGGAGGAAGTAGTAGATCCCGAAGTAGTGGAGGTCGAAGTGGCGGTAGAAGTCGAGGAAGAAATTAAAAATCTAATCTCAAATCAAACGCGCACAAATGACAATCGCATAGAATGTCTACCCACTTAGTGTTAAGGGAATTCTTAAATCAAAAAGTAAGAAAACTAATGAAAAAACTATTTTTACTAATAGGTGTATTATCTGTGTCTTTTTTGAACGCTCAAGATATTACAGATGCATTGAGGTATTCACAACAAGAAATTCTAGGCACAGCTAGATACAGAGGAATGAGTGGCGCTTTTGGCGCTCTTGGGGGAGATCTATCCTCATTACAAATCAACCCTGCTGGGTCTGCTGTTTTTTTAAACTCCCATGGTTCAGTTACACTTTCTTCACGCCAAATTGATAATGATGTAAATTATTTTGATGGATTCAGTAATAGAGATTACAGAAGTTTAAACTTTAATCAGGTTGGAGTTGTTTTTATTTATGACAATTTTGACCCTAACACTTCAGGTATCAACAAATTCTCGCTTGGTCTAACCTACGACCAAACTACTGACAACGCAAACAAGCTTTTTGCTTTTGGAAGAAGCTCGAACTCTATAAGTAATTTTTTCCTTAATGAAACTCAAGGACTTCCTTTAGACCTTATTACCAGAAGAACAGGAGAAAACATAGATGAACTATATAGTTTTTTAGGAGAAAATGAAGGATATAGTGCACAACAAGCATTTTTAGGACATGAAGCTTTTGTTATAGAAGCAAACGATCCTGACAACCCAAATAACACTTCATATTCTTCAAATATTGCCCCAGGGGTTTTTGATCAGGAATACTACATCAGAAATACCGGAATAAACGGAAAACTTACTATAAATGGAGGAATGCAAATTAATCAAAATTTTTATGTAGGAGGGAATTTAAATACTCACTTCATTAATTTTGATAAGTTTACAGAGTTTTTTGAAGGAAATAACAATCCCGGGAGTAATGTAAACGAAGTTCTATTTACCAATAGACTTTCTACAATTGGTGCTGGATTTTCGGCTCAAATCGGTGGTATTGCTAAAGTATCAGAAATTCTTCGTCTAGGAGCTTCTTTTGAGTCTCCTACTTGGTTCCTTATCGAGGAAGAAACTACACAACGATTAGAAACATTTAGCGATACAGATGGTAGATCTATTGTTGACCCTAATATACTCAATCTTTTTCCAGAGTACCGATTACGCACTCCTGCAAAAGCTACTGGAAGTATTGCTATAATATTTAGCCAACAAGGCTTAATAAGTTTAGATTATTCTTACAAAGATTATTCTACAATAAAGCTTAGTTCTGATGAGGGAGTTGATTTTTCAAATGTCAACAGGGATATTGATGAAAACTTACAAGGCTCATCTACCATAAGAATAGGAACAGAGTGGAGATATGACAACTGGAGTATCAGAGGTGGATATAGTTTTGAAGAAAGTCCTTATAAAAATGAGTTAATTCTCGGAGACAAAACAGGATTTTCTATAGGAACTGGCTGGACTTTTGGCAAATTCAAATTTGATGTCGCTTATGACTACACAGAACAACAAAGAATAGAGCAATTTTATCCAAATTCAGGCTTTACCAATGCCGCTCTGGTAGATAATTATATTGAAAATCTTACTTTTACTTTAGGGATGAATTTCTAAAATATAATCTAAATTTAACACAAGAAAACCAAGGTTAAACACCTTGGTTTTCTTGTATATAAACAACCATATCTAATCATTAACGAATTAAAGAAAAATTACCAGCAAAAACCCTTCTTCTCATATTTGGATCTCTTGGCTCATTAAATTCTACTCTAAACCAATAATCTGTAGAAGGCATATTTCTACCGTTATAGGTACCATCCCAACCAGGACCACCAGGTCTTAATTGTTTTAACAACTTACCATGTCTATCAAATATATAAATTAGTGCTGTAGGTTGATCTTCAATATTAATAAGACTCCAGGTATCATGAAAACCATCTCCATTTGGTGTAAAATACTTAGGGTACCCCAAAATCATAATGACATCAGATCTTTCCTCACTATCAGGGCAATTGGCATACCTAGCTCTAACAAAATAATCCCCTGGTGGAACATTAGAAAACACAGGAGAAGACTGAAAAGGTCTGTACTCTACAAAACCATTACCCAAATTTCTATCAAGTCTGTATTCAAAATTATCAAAGCCAGCGGCTTCGACTTCGGGAGCAGCTACTACCTCAGCAGTAATTGTATAACTCCCTGCAAAAGATTCTTCGGCAATAGAATAGTCTACTGAAACCACGGCATCAGACACATCCAACACTACTAATTCATCTGGAGAATCAGGAACCTCAACTCCAAAGGCATCAAAGCCACTCAATCTATATACTCCTTCAGAATTTACTTCTAAAAAAGGAACCATTCCCTCTGGATCAGGAATATCAATAAAATTAGTGGTTCCCACATCTGCTCTAGCCCACCTAAAAGAAACTGCATTTGGTATATCAGGAGGACTTCCAGGAAACCTGCCTTCTATAGTAATCGGAAACTCTCCACAAGTAGCAACATCAGGTCCTACACCAGGCTCCAAAATACTACAATCAGTAGTTCCAGCATTAGGCTCATCCAAATTAGTCTGTTGAAGCTGTATAACTCCAGCCTCATTAGCAAAATTTGTTATCAAAATAATATAGTACTCTCCTGATTGAGCATTAGGCATCGTTAATGTTTCTATAAAAACATCATCATCTGGCGTTCTTGCATAACTACAATCTACAATATTGGTATTATCTAGATTGTTATAATAATAATCTGGATCATCGACATTATTTACACATTCTGCAGGGCGTATATTATCTCCATCACCATTATTATCACATCCTTGTGAAAGAAGATCACAATTTATAAAAGAAGTTGCAAACGGTCCCCAGGCAATAAAATCAACATCGAGTTGTTGTTCTCCTCTATCCAAAGTACTATTCCCATTACCATCAACCCATTGCTGAATATCAAAAACCAATTCTCCAGGCTCATCAATACGAATATAATACCATGCTGGATTAGGAGTTGTATTTAAACAACCTATTTCTCCTAAACCATCCATATCACCTATGACATTAGGAAAAGTCAATTCTAAGGACGCATCAGAACAAAAAGGTTGAGCTAATCTACAAGCCACATCAAAGTCCTGAGTATAGACAAGTGCGGTTTTAAAAAATAGAAAGATAAAAAATAACGAAACTTGAGGTACTACTTTTGCCATTTTCATATAACGTTAAAACTGTGTTTTTCGTGTGTTAAAGTTCTTATTTGGGATTTAAATATACAGAACTTCTTTAAGAAAACTAACATCATGAATTGTTTAACATAGCTTTTACTAAGTAAAACAACAAAATCGTATCTTTGCAACCCATAATTAAGAAGGTATTATTAATATTTTTTTAGTTATGTCCAAAAAGGATAACGAAGTAAGGTTTTTATAGATAGCTGTTTATAACAACCTCATTTTTGGTTTTATTCTTTTTTGGAAAGAATTTTGATAAATTATAAAATTTTGAAGTGTGAAAATTGACAAGGCCCTCGAAGCTATTGAAGCGCTAGGTGATAATCATGTAGCTACTAGCGCAACTACTCCTCTTAGAGAAGATGCCTTTAAACTTAGTGATAAAGAAAAAATTACTTTGATTAAAGAAGATGTAAAACGTATTATGGAAACCCTGGGATTAGATCTAACAGATGATAGCCTTAAAGGAACCCCACAGCGTGTTGCAAAAATGTTTGTAAATGAAATTTTTTCAGGTCTTCATCCACAAAGAAAACCAGATGCTTCTACTTTTCAAAATCATTATAAATATGGAGAAATGTTAGTAGAAAAAAATATCACAGTATATTCTACTTGCGAACATCATTTATTACCAATTGTCGGTAGAGCCCATGTAGCCTATATTTCTAATGGCACTGTGGTTGGATTATCCAAAATGAATCGTATTGTCGATTATTACGCCAAACGCCCACAAGTACAAGAACGTCTTACAATGCAAATTGTACAGGATCTACAGGTAGTATTAAACACAAAAGATGTAGCATGTGTAATCGATGCAAAACACCTGTGTGTTAATTCTCGTGGGATCAGAGATATAGAAAGCAGTACAGTAACAAGTGAATTTGGAGGTAAATTCAAAGAAGACTCTGTGCGAAGAGAATTTTTGGATTACATCAAACTAGACACCACCTTTTAATTTTATTTTGAAATATAAATCTTAAGCATAACTATTAATTATGGCAGCAGCTCCGTTGTATAAAACTCAAGAATTACAGATTTACAATTCTATTTCTGGACAAAAAGAAACATTCACCCCTATTACCGAAGGCAATATAGGTATGTATGTATGTGGTCCAACAGTATATAGTAATGTACATTTAGGAAACTGCCGTACGTTTATCTCTTTTGATTTAATATTCAGATATCTAAGACATCTGGACTACAAAGTTCGTTATGTTAGAAACATTACAGATGCAGGTCACCTAGAGAATGATGCCGATGAAGGCGAAGATAAGGTAGCAAAAAAGGCTAGGCTTGAACAACTGGAACCTATGGAGATTGTACAACGATATACATTAGATTTTCATAAGGTCATGTCCAAATTCAACGCTATTCCACCTAGTATCGAACCTACGGCTACCGGTCATATTGTAGAACAAATAGAGATCATAAAAACAATCATAGACAATGGTTTCGCTTATGAATCTAATGGCTCGATTTACTTTGATGTACAAAAATTTAATGAAACCAATAATTATGGCAAGCTTAGCGGTCGTAACCTTGAGGATATGATTGCTAATACCCGTGAATTATCTGCACAAAGTGACAAGAAAAACCCTCAGGATTTTGCTCTTTGGAAAAAAGCAGACCCTCAGCATATTATGCGTTGGCCATCTCCATGGAGTGACGGTTTTCCTGGTTGGCATCTAGAATGTACTGTTATGAGCACCAAATATCTAGGAGAACGTTTTGATATTCATGGAGGAGGAATGGATTTAAAATTCCCTCATCATGAATGCGAAATTGCCCAGGGAGAAGCTGCATGTGGACAAACACCAGTAAATTATTGGATGCATGCTAATATGCTTACTCTAAATGGCAAAAAAATGTCTAAATCTACAGGAAACACTATTTCGCCTGCAGAATTATTTTCTGGCAACAACAGCGTTCTTAATAAAGCCTTTGATCCTTCTATAGTTAGATTCTTTATGCTTCAAGCACATTACCGAAGTATTTTGGACTTTTCTAACGACGCATTAGAAGCCTCAGAAAAAGGTTTTCTTCGATTATTAGATGCAATACAAGCAATGGATAAATTGACTACAAGTCAAGACACCAATGGTTTTAATGTATCATTATGGAGACAAGAATGTTATGACGCCATGAATGACGATTTTAACAGTCCTATTCTAATTGCCAAGTTATTTGATGCTGTTAAATTCATCAATACAGTTAAAGAACAGAATGCAACTATTTCTATAGCAGATCTTGAGCTACTTAGTGCAACAATGCATGATTTTGTTTTTGATGTATTAGGATTAGTAGATATTAATGAGACTTCCTCCAATATAAGCGATAAGCTTTCTGGTGCTGTAGAATTACTTATCAACCTTAGAGCAGAAGCAAGGGCTAATAAAGATTTTGCTACAAGTGATAAGATTAGAGACGAACTCCTTGAAATCGGAATCCAACTTAAAGATAGTCGAGAAGGCACTAGCTTTTCATTAAATTAAAATAGTATTGACTCGTAAAGTAACTATAAAACAAATTTTAATATTCCCGTTTGTCGCCTTGGTGAAGATGTATCAAAACTTGATCTCACCCCTAACCCCAGCGACATGTCGATACCACCCAACTTGTTCTCATTACACTATTGAGGCATTACAAAAACACGGTTTGATCAAAGGAAGTTTCCTAGCCACAAAACGTATTTTTAGTTGTCATCCTTGGGGAGGTAGTGGTTATGACCCAGTACCCGATATCGATAAGGAATCGAGCAAAAAAACAAAATAACACATGAAAGAGTGCTATATTGTATATAGCAATACATTATCCACTCTTTCATTGTGTTTTTAGAATAATTAGTTTCTCATATAAATACCTATATTTACTTCCGAAAAAATAAAACTTGCGCATGATATTTTCAAAAATAATCTGGAACCCTACTGAAGGAATAGACCTTGGCTTTTTTGTTATTCGCTTTTACAGCCTAATGTTTGTGGTAGCTTTTTCATTAGGATGGTATTTAATGAAAAAAATATATATCCGAGAGAATATTTCGATGGAGAAATTAGATTCTGTGTTTATATATGCCGTCATAGGTACTTTATTGGGTGCCAGACTAGGTCATGTATTCTTTTACGATTGGGGTTATTACAAGAACAATCTTTTAGAAATCCTTTTACCTTTTAGGTTCAAACCAGAGTTTGAGTTTATAGGCTTCCAAGGATTAGCGAGTCATGGTGCTGCTATCGCTTTTATAATTGCAATGTACTATTATTCTAAAAAAGTACTAAACAAACACCCACTTTGGGTTTTGGATAGAGTTACTATACCTGCTGCATTTGGAGGGATTTTCGTTAGATTAGGAAATTTCTTTAACTCAGAAATTATTGGTAAAGAATCTGGGGATTCTGCTTTTGGAGTAAAATTTATTCGAGATGGATTAAGTAAAACTCAAGCGGTTAGAGAAACTGGTATCAAAAACATTAATGAGGCATATTCTACTATAGTAGAAAACCCTAAATTCTCAGGTTTATTAGAAGCTATCCCATATCGCCATCCAGCTCAATTATATGAGGCTTTTGGATACATATTTGTATCCTTTATTCTGTGGTTAATCTATTGGAAAACGGACAAACGAAATAATCGTGGATTCCTTTTCGGAATGTATTTGATTTTAATATTCACTGTACGTTTTATTGTAGAATACGTTAAGATAACTCAGGGAGGTTTTGAGAAAACCTTAGGCCTAATATCAACAGGGCAATGGCTAAGTATACCTTTTATTATTACTGGTGTGTTTTTTGTAATACAGTCAAGAAAAAAAATAGAACAATAGCCAAAAAAGATCATAAAAAAAGACCGGTGTATAAATACATCGGTCTTTTTTTATGGTAATCAATTATGTTTTTAAAAAATCTCGTTCGATTCTTTTAATTTTTCTGTATTAGCTACCAATTGTAGCTCATCAATAATTTTTTGGATATCTCCATCAATAATATTTCCTAAATCATACAATGTTAAACCAATACGATGATCAGTCACACGTCCTTGAGGATAGTTATAGGTTCTAATCTTTGCAGAACGATCACCAGACGACACCATACTTTTACGTTTCTCAGAATCTGCTGCTTGTTTCTTTTCTAGCTCCATGTCATACAACCTAGAACGCAATACTTTCAATGCTTTTTCCAGATTTTTATGTGATGATTTCTGATCCTGGCAGCTTACAATCATCCCAGTAGGTTCATGATGTAATTTAATTGCAGAATATGTCGTATTTACCGATTGTCCTCCTGGTCCGGTAGAAGTTGTTCTTTCTATTCTTACTTCTGTCATATCCAACTCTACATCAAACTCTTCGGCTTCTGGCAACACCATTACAGTAGCAGCACTGGTATGTACACGCCCCTGTGTCTCGGTTTGAGGAACACGCTGTACACGGTGTACTCCTGCTTCAAATTTTAAAACTCCATATACATCTTCTCCATTAACTTCAAAAATAATCTCCTTATATCCTCCACTTGTACCTTCATTAAGATCAACTACACTTGTACTCCACCCTCTACCTTCACAGTATTTGGTATACATTCTAAATAAGTCACCTGCAAAAATACTTGCTTCATCTCCTCCAGTTCCTGCACGAATTTCTACTACACAGTTTTTAGCATCTTCAGGATCTTTTGGCACTAGCATAAAACGAATTTTTTCTTCTAGGGCGGGCAGTTCTTCTTTGGCTTCTTCTAATTGCATCTTTGCCATCTCAACCATTTCATCATCACTACCATCTGCAATAATTTCTTCTGCTTCTTTAAGATTACCAGTAAGCTCTATATAAGTATCTCGCACATCCATAAGTGCTTTAAGATCCTTATACTCTTTATTAAGCTGTATGTATTTTTTTTGATCTGCAATGATATCCGGCTGAATGATTAAATCAGTCACCTCGTCAAATCTTTGCTTTACAATATTTAATTTATCAATCATAGTGTATTCGTCCTAATCTGTAGAATTTACAAAAGTAAGCTTTTTTGTCATAAGCTCATACAGACAAGAACGAATACAAATTAATTTTATAACTAAATGCAAGGAAAGCGACAAAAGTGACCCTAATTATTACTATTAGATCATTTATTTCCTTTTATAAATTACTTTTTGAATTTAATCTAAAATTAAAGTCTATAAGAAATACCTGCTCTAATAGATATAGAGTTTTTTAACCCCCCTCTTTGATTTGTTTCTATCAAAAGATTTTGCTGTCCATTCTCAAGAAATGCCTTTTTTCGGAAAAGTAAAAACCCTTCCTTTTCATGAAATAACATTCCTTTTTTTTCAGTTAATTGAAAATTACATCCTACAGACATTAAAAAGCTTAATTTTCGACTTTTTTCTACTATTAAAGATATTTCCGGCTCTATTCGAAAGCCTCTTTGGGAAATAAACAGATCAATTTTATCACTATCAAATGATTTTCCTCTAATTTTGAAATCTTCTTCAGCAGTATAATTTCCGATAAAATAATCCAATCTTTGATAACCCAAATTCACCCTAGGAGAGATAAAGATTGGTCTTCTATTTGGGTTTACGTTAAAACTACCTGCCATTACCAGATCATGTGCAGTAATTCCGGTTTTTGAAATTTTAACTTCACCAGCGTAGCCAACAGAAAAATATGGCTTGACCTGATAAAAAAATGTAAGTGCTAAGCCCAAAGAATTGTTTTCAGAAGCTACTCTATCCTGTTGGATATCTAAAATTGAATTATCATAAGTTAATTTATAAGGAGTAGTGCGAATTGATGTCCAATTAAGGGTAACTTCGTTCTTAAAGCGGCTCAAAAAACTTATCAAATTAAATTTTTGTTTTTTGTCATTGCACTTATTCGTATAATCAATAGTTTTAAACAAGCTCTCAAAATGTTCATCTGGTAAAATAATGTTATAATTATCCCAAAAGTTGGGATTATATTCTTTCGATTCATTCAAAAGAATATCCCCAAATTGTAGCTTTTCTAAGTATGGAATATTAGCTTTTTTGATTTGAGTTTCTGTGGTTACATACCTACTATCTAAGTTAAGTAACCTTCCTCTTATTTTAAAAGCTGTATTGTACCTCGAGTGATTAAACCTCCACACCTTATCCTCCCCCAACTGATAAGTAACTGTATATTCTAGAAATTGACGACTTTTCCCAGATACTCCAAAAAATGAGTGTTGTTTAACATTAGCTTTTAGAATAGCAAAAGAAGAGTCTATAACATAAACATGTCCGGATATTTTATTTTTCTTTTCAAAATAAATCTTATAAACATCTTTACCATATTGCCGTAAAGTATCTTTAATTTTATATTTATAACCATCAGGATTTCTTAAAAAAGCCTCCCTTCTTGATACAATATCAAATCTATGTATATGATGACCCCCAGCAAAAATTCGCATTCTTAGAGAATCTAATTTCTCGCTTTCGTATTTACGAAATTCTATTAGCTTTACATCTCCCGACCTATGCGCAGAGACATAGGACCTTTTGTGTGATTCTATTACTGTTTCTGCGATATAAATTGGATTTTCTTGGTTTTCCCAGGTAGTGATTTCCCTGAAAAATCCGGTATGCTGCTCGTCTTCTATGGGATAGTTATTCGGAATAGCACGTATAGCTTTTTGAATGAGTTGTTTTCCCTGATCTTTAGGAACTAAAACAACTTCGGTTAATTCGGTAATATCTTGATCCAATGAAATAATGTGATATCCTTTCTCTAAATCTACCCTTTTTGTTTTGTAACCTATAGTAGAAACAACTACACTTACACTCTTATTATCTGAATTTGTCACTAGTTTAAATAGTCCAAAACCATTTGATATAGTGCCAATACTTTTGTTTTCTAGTTTGATATGTACGAAAGGTAATGGCTCGCCTCTTTCGTTAACTATTTTACCCGAGACAATAGTTTGAGCAATAACAAACTGAGTTGATAACATACACAAAATTGTTATATAAAGCACACCATACACATAAGACTTTTTTTTAAAAAACAGCATCATATCAAAACAATTTCAACCTATTCAAAACACTAATAATCAAAGCCACAACAATGTTAATTTATTTCAGGGATGAGTTTCATTTTAAATATTATTCAGAAATTTAACTTTAACTGAACAAATCTAATGTACACCTTCCATTAATTTCTTAATAATTGGTGAGATTAGTATTGCTATTATACCTATTCCAATCGTGATGACTCCAAAATTAGCATACACGGATACGTATGAGTATAATTGCTGAAAAGCTTCAGCATTACTTCCTTCGACTACGGTATTTGACAACCCAGTAACAGTTTCACTTATAGTTCCAAAAATACCTTTTGAGAATGCACTGGCTTCTCCTTCTTTTACGGTAGTAAGTTTTGCTATTTTTCCTGCAAAAAAGTGACCATAGAAATTAGCAGAAAGCCAAACCCCCATAATAAATGTAGCATATTTTATCGGTGATAACTCTGTAATCTTTGAAAGTCCAATAGGTGACAAAAACAATTCTCCTACTGTCAAAATAAGATACCCGACAACCATATAAAACATAGGGGTTCTTGCATATTGATCTACATCATTTGCAGACAGTCCAAAAACCAAAAACCCTAATCCAAGAAACAACATTCCTAAACCAAACTTAATAGCCGAGTTGGGGTTTGCTTTTTTCTTACTCAAAAATGTCCATAACATCGCAAAAGGAATCGCCAGCAAGACAATCCAGGTAGAATTAATACTATTAGTTTGAGCAGCATTGATTCCTACAAGGTTTATATTTCTATCGGCAAACAATGTAAGAGAACTACCAGCTTGTTCAAATACAGCCGAAAACAAAGCATATAATGTGGTGAAATATACTGCTACTATCAATCTTTTTCGTTCCTTGATAGATACTTTGGTCAAAATATATGCTATATACGCTATCAAAAACAAAGAGGCAACCCATACCAGGTAGTGCTCAAATTCATTAAATCGCACTATTAATGCAAACACTGGAACCGATAACCAGGCCATAAACCAAATTCGATCACCTTTATTAAGCCCAAACATTTTCTTATGATAACTTTTATGATCAGGAACCAAACCTTTGTTTCCAAACACCTCTAATTGTGTTCCTCTTTTAAAGACGATAAGCCCGACCAACATGCCGATACCAGCTAATAAAAACCCATAATGCCATCCATATAATTCTGCAAGCCATGCACACATCAGAGGCGCTATTGCCCCTCCTAAATTAATTCCTAGGTAAAAAATTGTAAATCCAGAATCTCTTCTTCCATCTCCTTCTTTATACAATGATCCTACCATAGTAGAAATATTAGGTTTAAAAAAACCATTCCCTACAATTATTAATGCTAAGGATCCATAAAAAAACACAGGAGTCTCTATCGTAAGAAAAAAATGCCCTGCAGCCATTAGCACTCCTCCTAAGATTATAGATTTTCTGTATCCCATGTACTTATCGGCTATAATACCACCTATCATAGGAGTAACATATACCAACGACATATACGCCGCCATTACACCAAAAGATTTATCATCAGAATACAAAAGATGTTTGGTCATATACAGCACCAAAAGAGCTTTCATTCCATAAAACGAAAAACGCTCCCATAACTCTGCAAAAAACAGGTATAATAATCCTTTGGGGTGTCCGAATACTTCCTGCTTACCAGCAATGGTTTGATTTGAGTTCATGTTCTATGTTTAAATTTATATTAAACACAAAACATTAATAATTTCAGAATAACTAAAAGAGAAGTTCTAAAAAATAGCAATTTATATCAAATTGTTACGCTCTCACGGGTAGTTACAAATAATTACAATCTATATTTTATGAAGTTTTATTGAATTCTTCCAGTAATGTTTTGTCAATATCTATATTTTCGGGAATTACTCTAAGCCTGTACTTACCATGCCCAATAAAAGTAAACATATCTTTTCGTTCTAACTGCGATACCGACTCTAATTGAAGTATAGAGTTTATATTTTCTATGATTCTACTCAGATACGTTTGGCTTTTTATTTCTCCTCCAGAACTTACTAATAAATACTGTCCATCTCCTACTTCATATTTTCGTTTTATGGCAAACTTCAATAAGTTTTTATACTGGGTAGTTTTGGATCCAAAATCGATTGTTTTATCATAAATTTCTTTAGAAGGAATTGTTATTTTCACCAATGACCAATCCATAAATTTGATTGTCATTTCACTAGGCTTAGGAGTTAACGCCAATTGAATCACCCAACTTGTTGCCAATACCAGAAAGATAGAAATAAATGTTGTTTTTGCTATGATCTTAATAAGATGACCATACAATACATTATCCATCATCACAAATACATCTGGCATCTGTGACCCCAACATAAGCAAAAAAGCTAATACCGATATTACTGCTACCAACTTCAATCCTCGATTCATAAATGTTTTATAAAAAGAGACTATAAACAAATAAGTCAAAAAACAGGATAACAGCAAATCAGGGATACCGCTTAATCGTATTCCGTTTGCCACAGGAGCATCTTTATATTTCTGAATCAGAACAAAAGTTATTACAGAAACTACGATTACCAAGACAGTAAGAATAATCGTATTTTTTTTATTCTTATATAAAAAACCGGGAGCAAAATCAAAATAGAATAATGCTAATAATAAAACCAAGGTATTTAAAACAGAGAAAAAGCTATATCCAACATCATAAATAATAGTGTCTGTAAAAGAAAAAAGATTTGCCATGTAAATCCAGGTTCCCGAAAACACCCATACAAAAAGGGCTAAACTAAGATACAACAGCCCTTTATCTATTCTTTTTTGCGAATCATCTTCTTCTAAAAATTGTTTGAAACGTTTTCTAATATTATACCATATAGCCAATAATAATATTCCTCCTATCGAGGCGATACATATATGCGCCAGGCTGTAAAATTTAGTAATATCTGACATATGGGTGTTTCTAGTAATCCGTGACCAATTTACATATATCTTTAAAAACAAACATAGTCTTATTTTGAAATCTTAAAGGGCTTTTATGGTATTTGGGGTACTTAGATGGCTTGAGATGATAAAATGGTCTTTTGAATTGATCCAGAAGTGGTTCGAGCTGATACAATCAAGATTCTAACCACCTTTATAGGTACTTAGAGCTGATACGTTCACCCTTCGAGTTGATCCCAAGACGGTTCGAACCACCTATATAGGTGGTTCGAGCTGATAAAATGGTTCTTCGAGTTGATAAATTATCAACTCGAAGGGTGAACGTATCAAAAATATTCGATAAAATATCAGCTCGAAGCGATACTTTATCAAAAGTAATTGTCAAATTATCAACTCGAAGCGATAAAATATCAGTTCGAAGCGTGATTGTATCAGCTCGAACCACCTCGGGATCAAAAAGAACCCTCACGATATGGGGGATACCCCTTGCCAGGAGGGGTACTTCAAAAAGAGTATACTCATCAGATAATTACTAAGGTTTTAGGATTTCGAGAATTTAAATCTTCAAGGGCAGATCTTCTTGATTATTACTAAAATAATCCAGACAAACCATTTTGCAAAAAGTACATCAATCCAAAACTGGAATTACTAAGAAAAAAATATTCCGAATTATCTATCTTCAAATAAAGATATCGTTTTTACATTTTCACCACTCCATTTTTAACTTATATACAGAGGTGTTATTAGTAAAATTAAGAGTTTCTCAAACAAAGTTTTTATAATCCTCTCTTACAGGGCTAAACGTATCAAAAATTTTACAATCTGTTAATGCTATACCACTATGTGGAATATTTGGAGGAATAACTGCTACAAATCCATTTTCATAGATGTTTGTTTCACCATCTATAGTTAATTCAATTTTACCTTCTAAAACTTGTGTTGTTTGCTCGTGGATATGAGAGTGCAGTGGTAAAATCGATCCTTTTTTTACTTCCCAAAAGGCAAGCGTACTGTTCTCGGTATGAATAAACTTTCCTTTAAAGCCTTCCATTACTTCTTTCTCTTCTATTTTTGAAAGATCTATCATACTGTTCTCAGTTATTTTTGATTCGTTTATTATTATCTAATTACTATCAAAACTTAATATACATAAGTTCCAAACTCACTATTGATTGTAAGTTTTTTCTTTTCAGAAGCCTCTACTCTACCTACAATCTTGGCATCTACATTAAAACTTTTAGAAATTGCAATAATATCTTCTGCTATTTCGGGAGACACATAAAGTTCCATACGATGCCCCATATTGAACACCTGATACATTTCTTTCCAATCGGTACCTGAGTTTTCCTGAATTAGTTTGAATAAAGGTGGAACATCAAATAAGTTATCTTTTATGATATGAAGGTTATCTATAAAATGTAAAATCTTAGTTTGTGCACCACCACTACAATGTACCATCCCATGTATAGTTTTGCTATCATATTGCGATAGTATTTTTTTAATTATAGGTGCATATGTTCTTGTTGGAGACAATACTAATTTACCTGCATCGATAGGAGAATCGGTCACCTCATCGGTTAAGTTTGTTTTACCAGAGTATACCAGATCAGAAGGAACCGATGGATCAAAGCTTTCTGGATATTTTTCTGCCAAAATCTTACTAAACACATCGTGGCGCGCAGAGGTTAAGCCATTGCTTCCCATTCCTCCATTATATTCTTTTTCATAGCTAGCCTGACCAAAAGAAGCTAGCCCTACGATGACATCTCCTTCTTTTATATTTGCGTTATCAATAACATCTTGGCGTTTCATTCGGGCAGTTACAGTAGAATCTACAATAATCGTTCGCACCAAATCACCCACATCAGCAGTCTCTCCTCCTGTAGAATGAATCTCTACTCCAAAGCTTTTAAGCTCAGCCAGCAACTCTTCTGTTCCATTAATAATTGCAGAAATCACTTCTCCCGGAATCAAGTTTTTGTTTCTTCCAATGGTAGATGATAACATAATATTATCTGTTGCCCCAACACATAATAGATCATCAATATTCATTATTAATGCATCCTGGGCAATACCTTTCCACACTGAAACATCTCCTGTTTCTTTCCAATACATATAAGCTAAAGAAGATTTTGTTCCAGCTCCATCTGCATGCATAATCAGGCAGTAATCTTCGTCTCCTGTAAGGTAATCGGGAACAATTTTACAAAATGCCTTTGGAAATAATCCTTTATCTATATTCTTAATTGCACTGTGAACATCTTCTTTTGATGCAGAAACTCCACGTTGCGCATAGCGTTTACTTACTTCTTCGCTCATGATATTGAAAATTAGAGCGCAAAGATAATTTAATTAATTACGAATTACGAATTACGTTGTATGAATTATGCAACTCTAAATCGACAACGTAGAATTATGAACTTACTCTGAAATAATTAATCAAATTATCTAAACAAAAATCATAAATTAAATTATTCCCAATCAGGCATTTCGGCATTTTCTAATACTGTCGTTCTAGTATCCAGATCACCTATTGGTACTGTTTGAATATTTTTAACAGAGATACCATCATTAGATGTATTTACAAAAATCACACTAGCTTCATTTGGCGAAAACCTAGCATCTAGATCATTAGTTCCTGCGGATCTACCTGTTGACAGGTCTGTACTTACTGTTGTTCCAAAATCATAAATAAAAATACGAGAGTCTAATTGTCGATAATTTATATTTTCTGAACCAGACATATCACGACTATATAATAATTTGGTTCCATCTACAGATAAATTAACACTTCCTGCTGCTCCATTTTGCCCCGTAAGGATTACATCTTGTACTGCGCCTCCTCCGTCAATTGTAAAAATCTGTACTGCATATCCATCATGATCATTAGTTTTTAAGACCGTTATTCCTGTACTATCATTCTTATCAACCTCGGTAATCAAATCTCCTGTTGTTTGATATACCAAACTCAAACCACTTCCGTCTGCATTTATAGAATATAATTTATCTTGACTAGGGAATAGGAGTTTTGCTCCTCCTGCATCCCAGGAAAAATCTATTTCTTCTAGATTAAATCCTGATACTCCAACAGTAGAAGTTACTTGTTTTACTTGTGAACCATCTTCATTCATTGTAAACAAATGGGTTTGCGATCCTATAGATTGTAAAAAGGCGATTTTTTTGGTAGCTACATTTCTTCTAGGTCTAAAGCTATTTTTCGAAGTAGAAGTAAGAGGGATTTGCGTGCCTCCACTCTCATCTGATGAGTAAATCACGCTATTGTCCCCCACCAGTTTTGTAAAAACAATTCTATTGTTTGGTGGCCCTGCTGTTTTAAAAGCAAAAATAGCACTATTGACCTCGGGATTAATACCATCACTAGCAATTACCTGCCAGAAATACTTGGTACTGTACGAAAGTCCAGAAACGGTATAGGTAGTATCAGTTACATCTTCAAACACCTCTACATCTGCACTGTTTTCATTTCTTAAACTTACTTTGTAAGTAAGATTATCTTCATCCGGATCACTTGCTGTCCATATTAATTTAACTTCTAACGGAAGATCTATAGTATTATCAACTGGTGTAACCAATGTTGCAGCAACGGGAGGACGATTTCCAGCAGCTTCTACTTCCATCTCTAAAACAACTTCTAATTCTATATCTGAAAGCACAGTTATCCCTTTAAAAACGGCCAACAACCCTTCTTTTTGGGCGGATAAAGAATACTCTCCAGAGGGTACATTATCTAATTTATAAACACCATCTTCATCTGTGAACACAGTACTTGAAGATGGGTTTGTAGATATTTTTACATTTTCTATAGGTTCATTTGTTCCTACTTTTACCACTTTTCCTTTTACAGATCCTAAACCTGCCGAATCAATAGTATCTTCACTACAAGAAGCTGTAGCCAGAATTACAAAAACACTTATTATTCTTATAATAAATTCTTTCATGTGTCTATTTTACTTTTAAGAGATTCATCAAATCTTATACAACCACAAGTAACAACTCTATGTGTACTTATTTCTAGGTTATTCCGATTTCATGTATTACTCTATTTTTTTCTTTTAATACGATTTCCAAAATACCAGTTAATCCCGACAGTAAAATCAAAATACTGATCATCTCTTTTCCCTTGGATTACTCCATCTAACTCATCATTAAGCATTAGGTTATGTGTAGCATTTACCGAAATACCGACCTTATCAGACAATAAATACTCTATCCCTCCTCCATATTGAAGTTTAAACAGCGTATTATCAAAATCATCATCATTTACAACCCCCATTCCTCCATATAAGAATGGTGATAGTTTATCGAAGGGTAAGAAGTTTATCTCAGCATTGAGGTCGGAAGCATTAAAACCTTCCACAAATGCATTTTCATTAGAAAGGTCAAATTTATTAATACTTAGATTTACATTGAGATATGGATTAAAGTACCATCTACCTCCTATTTTTGCAGAATATGTAAACTCTGGATTATTATAATCTCCGCTAATCAAAGCAGCTCCTCCTTTTACAAAAACAGATTTCTTCGCCCTTCTCTCTTTAAAATACCTATCATATAATCCTGTATTTTGGGCTTCGTTTTTTTCTTTTTTGTAGTTTTCTACCAAAGCATTTATCTCATCAGAATCTGCATTTACCGCCCACAATTTATCTTCTACCCCTTCTATGATCAAAGATTCTACCGCTTTTTCGATTGCCTCAGACACTGCCATTTGACCTGGTTCGTTTTTTGTAAAACCTGTTTCTGCCTCTAATAATCTTTTAAAGTTTACATATCTAAAAAAGTTTACATCTAATGCTTGTGACAAAATTGTTTTGGACACATATACTGTTTTCAAAATTTTACCACTAGAGGTTGATACAGCACGCAAATAAATTGTAATTCTATCTTGCCTGTATTTTGTAGAACCTCCTACCCCAAAATATCGTGCCCCTAATCCTCCTGTAATTATATTAGAGTCATATGAGACGATACCTCCTTCAAGAATAATTCCTGCATATAACAATGGAGGTAATTGTGGTTCGTTCGAATTTTTGGTTTTTCTATATTCTTTTCTTGTTGAACGTATAATATTACGTTCATTAAGTAAATTGCTCAAATTTTCTCGTTCAATAGGCACAAACCATTTAGAATCTTCTAGAGCTTTGATTAATATTGTTGTTGCCCCTTGTGTTACTGCTGTACTAAATGTACTCCCATTTTCGGTTGGTTTATATTGCCCTGTTTGATCTCTAAACTTATATACTCCGACAACTACAGGCTCTACGGGTAACGGAAAATCTCTTAATGTTTTTGTAACTTCTGTGTCCTCACCTATTCTAGCATTTTCTATCGTAATAGGTTGATTAAAATATGCTCCACATCCAGATAACAAAAGCACACAAGAAACTAGTACAAATACTTTATAAAACTTATGATACATTAAAAATTAATTAGGAATTATTACTTGAGATTGATCTCCTGTACTGGTATCCAAAATATTGATCACCAACCCTTCTCCCGAAGGAAAAATCTCCACGAACAATGTTCCAAAATTAAAAGTCCCTTCTGTGAGACCTTCTTCTCCAAATTGTTCGTTAAAAAGTGTTCTGGATATTTGATTTAACAACTGGCTATTTAAATTCTCTGTGAATCTCTCTAAATCAGATCTTTCATTTCTCGAAGAGTCTCTTTCATCTGTAAATTTATTTTGCGACTCTGCAGAACTAAGAAGCCATTGATAATTAAATGTATCACCTCCAAAAGCGGGGTTTACTGGTTTGTATACTAAATCTTGTCCAAAAGAGAGATTACTCATCGAAAAAACAAGAAATAGCGTAATTATAATTGATTTCATCTTAACTATTCTATCTAATACTGAAAAATATCGTTTTTCTGTTTTTTTAGGTCTTTAAAATATTTATACACTTTCCGAATTGCGATTTTTGACATTTGTTCAAGGTATTCTAAATCAGGTTTTCCGATAAACTCATGAATAACATTATCCTCTATTTTTACCTGAATAATTGTACTTCGACCAAAACTTAATTTTTCAAACACTCCTACAATTTTACTTCCATTTATTTGATTTAATGAATATGAAGTGTAGAAATAATCATAAAAATCTTTCCCCGGTTTGGTTTTTGTTTCCTCTACTACAATTCCTTTTAACACTATCCCATCATCTGAAGAATCTTCTTCCTGTACTTTATCATCTTTATCTTCATTAAATGCTAATCTATCCTTTCCTATAATTTTATCTTCTTCATAAATCAATAAAAGGATCACTATTTTATACCCCTCTTCGACATTAAGAGCGACCTTAGAGAGTAATTTACTCTCATTAGCTTCTAGTGTAAACCTCCCCTCCTGATTACTTCTGGACACATTATTATTGGTATCCGTTCTAAAAGCAGAAATGGTGTATTTTAGGCTTTTATAAACTTCTGTTGTATTCGTAGCAGTACTTAGTATCAAAATTGCACCATCAACCGTTTCCGTCTTGATTTTGGCAATCACATCGGTATTCGTATACTGAGCATTTGAAATCTGAAAAAGCAAAGTTGTAAGTATGACAAATACACAATACTTCATACACGGGTATTATCAATTAAAAACTTCTAACAATTATGGTTCTGGCATCGCCAGACATCTTGAATTTCAAATTTTTAGATAATTCATTACTGCCGAATCGTTCAAAAATAAGATCATTCCCTTCTTGAATAAGCTCTAAAGTTGTCGAGATATTAGGGTTAAAAGAAAAATCAATTACCGAATTATTCGCTCCGGTTTGGGTAATTACTTTTTCTACCTCTCTAGCAGATTCATTAATTTCTATTTTGTTTCGATTTCCATTCTGAACTAATTTAACATCTGAAGATGTTGCATTGATATTAGACAGTACAACATTATCCGCTCCTATTTGCTGAATAAAAACTGTATTCACCCCATTAGAAAGCAATGTTTTATTAGCTGACTTAGTAGGGATACTATTGGTCTGAGATAGAGTAATAAACTTATCTTGATCAGTGTTCAAAAGTCGAGAATCCTCATCTTCTACATTCTGAGCATATGTAAAAGAAAATGAAAAAAACACTAAAATCGGGAATACAGGTTTAAAAATAGTCTTGTTCATCTTTAATAGTTTTAAAAATCAAGGAAAGAGTTATACTTAATATGTAATTAAGTATAACTCTTAATTTAAGGTATTAAAATATAGTCAATCTTAACCTTGTTACTGATTAATTTGAACCTACTTGAGTCACAACAGCGGCATTGTTAGTTCCTGTTTGAAGAATTGTACTTGTATGCATATCTCCTACCTGAGTTACAAAAGTAGTGTTACCTGTACCAAACTGAATATCTTCTGCCATGTTAGAGTTACCATCTTGCCAGATATCACTAACGTTACTTGCTCCATTTTGAGAAGACATAGCTATATTTTCATTTCCAATCTGAAGTTGAAGCACAAGATTAGCTTCTCCTCGGATTCCAGAATCTCCTTCTTGAGATGCTTCGGCAACATTACCACTACCCCACTGAAACTGGTCAGTTTTATTATCTCCACCAAAGAATGCAAGATTCTGAGTAGCAGAAGCACTGTTTCTATCTCCTATCTGAGTTTGTAATACAGTGTTGTTATCTTCTTCGTGTCTTGCATAAGCTTCATTACCATTACCTGATTGGTACTGATCTACAAGACCGCCTCTAGATGTAAAGAAAGATCCACCTTGTAAAGAAGTTGCAGTATTATCAGCTCCGTTTTGGCTTTGAATAAGTACATTATCTGTTCCTGATTGAGTCGCAGAAGCCGTGTTGTAATCACCTCTTTGGTCTTGATCAGAATAGTTAGTACTACCATTTTGTGATGCTGTAGCTGTATTTGCATTACCAATTTGTATTTGGATTGCAAAGTTCTCACCACCAAAAGATCCTAGATTTTGAGTAGCACTCGCATTGTTACCATCTCCTGCCTGCCCTTGAAGAATAGTATTATTATCTTCTTCGTGATTTGCAAAAGCAGTATTTTCATTTCCTATCTGAATTTGCTGCACTATACCTCCTCTAGAATCAAAAATACTACTTCCTTGCTCTGAAGTTGCTACGTTACCTCCACCTTCTTGATCTTGATTAACAAAATTACTAGGTCCGAATTGCTCTGCATTGGCAACATTAGAATCTCCTACCTGTGATTGAGTAGAATAATTATCATTTCCTACTTGAGAGATCGTAGCTACATTAAAATTCCCTACTTGCTCTAGTTCACTAAGGTTATCTATACCTTCTTGTGAAGAAGAAGCAGAATTATCATTACCTGTTTGAACCTGAAAAGCAGCATTTGTTATCCCTTCCTGAGAGATTGTGGCATCATTCTTATCACCTTCCTGAAGTTGATCTGCTACATTACCTCCACCAAAAAAAGCTAAATTCTGTGTAGCACTTGCAGAGTTACCATTACCTACTTGTACTTGATACACTTCATTACCTAATTCTTCATGCTGAGCAAAAGCAGAGTTCTTATTACCTGTTTGGGATTGTTCTACAATTCCATTACTGGAGATAAATGCTTCACTACCTTGTATAGCTTCTGCTGTATTATCCCCTCCTTCTTGCATCGTTATAGATGAGTTAGTGGCCCCAATCTGAGTAATATTTGCGATGTTATTTTCTCCCGCTTGATTTACATTACTGTTGTTTGATTGTGCGACCATCGCCGTAGCGCTTAATAAAGCTGCAAGGCTAAAAACGATTTTTTTCATACGTAATATATATTAAAGTGATTAAATGTGATTACTTACCTAAAAAATATAGCATAAGAGCAAGGGGTTAGAAAAATCTAATCCAATTTTGTTCTATTCTAAATATGTATATTTTGAGACTTAAGGGGTGCGATCAAAAGAATGGTATTCATTTTGACATTATCAAATTTAGGAAATATTAGGACTATTTATCACGTACTTGCCTGACAATCGATGAAATACATACGGGAAAACCATAGAAAAATGAATTTCTATGGTTTTAAAAGGGCTTTGAAAGCGTTAATTTTTTGTTAAATCATTTTTAAAGTTCAAATACGTAAGTTCTTTCTTACCTATCTAGTAAAAAGTAACTCTCTATATTTTGTTAAAGGCCATAGCTCATCATCTACCAAAAGCTCTAATTTATCGCAACTATATCTAATCTCATCAAACATAGGTTTTACCTTATTACAATAATTTGCAGCCTTTTTTTCTAGATCTTCAAGCTTGTTTGCTTTTCTGCGAGCTTCAGTCATCTCATTTACCTTCGTATTAACCTTTCCAATATGCTCAGAAATCTCTTCCAGAATCCCCATTTGCTCACTAGCATACTTCTTAAAGTCCTTGCCGTACAATTCTTTTAAACCAGAAACATTATTAATCAACATATTTTGATATCGTATTGCAGTTGGGATAACATGATTTCTAGCAATGTCTCCTAATACGCGCCCTTCTATCTGAATTCTCATTACATATTCTTCGACTTCGATTTCATAGCGAGCTCCTGCTTCTACCTTATTCATCACTCCCATCTCTTCAAAAAGTTTCAGGTTTTCGTCAGAAACCTTGGCTTTCAATGCTTCAGGAGTTGTTTTATTATTACTTAATCCTCTTTTTTTAGCTTCTTTTTCCCATTCTTCACCATATCCATTCCCTTCAAAAAGAATATCTTTGGACTGTTTTATATATTCTCTTAAGACATTAAATATTGCTTCGTCTTTTTTAAGTGCTTTTTTATCAATCAATAAATCAACCTCTTTTTTAAAATCTATAAGTTGTTTTGCAACGATAGTATTAAGAATTGTCATTGGATTTGCACAATTTGCTTTAGAACCTACTGCTCTAAACTCAAATTTGTTTCCTGTAAACGCAAAAGGAGAAGTTCTATTACGATCTGTATTATCCAATAATATCTCAGGTATTTTACCTACTACATTAAGTTTTAAATCTGTCTTTTCTTGAGGAGACAGCTTACCATCTGTTACGCCTTCTAGCTCTTTAAGTACTGCTGTCAACTGCTCGCCAATAAATACAGACATGATTGCTGGAGGCGCTTCATTTGCTCCCAAACGGTGATCATTACTTGCAGAAGCAATGCCTGCTCTCATCAGTTCTTCATTCTCATTAATTGCTTTAATTGTATTAATAAAAAATGTTAAGAACTGAAGGTTACTCATTGGTGTTTTTCCGGGCCCTAACAAATTGACTCCCGTATTAGTCGCCAAAGACCAATTATTATGTTTCCCTGATCCATTTACACCTGCAAATGGTTTTTCGTGTAATAGTACTTTAAAGTTATGTCTTGCTGCCACTTTATCCATTACATCCATAAGCAAAGAGTTATGGTCAACCGCCAGATTTGTCTCCTCATAAATAGGTGCTAATTCAAATTGATTAGGCGCAACTTCATTATGGCGAGTTTTTACTGGAATACCTAGCAGCATACACTCTGTTTCCAAGTCCCTCATATAATCCAAAGCTCTCGTAGGAATGCTACCAAAATAATGATCATCTAACTGTTGACCTTTTGCAGAAGAATGCCCTAAAAGTGTTCTACCTGTCATTACTATATCAGGTCTTGAAGATGCCAATGCGCTATCAATTAAAAAATACTCTTGTTCCCAACCTAGAGATGCGTTTACTTTTTTGACATTTTTATCAAAATACTTTGCTACATCGGTTGCCGCACTATCTACTGCCTGCAAAGCCCTTAACAATGGTGTCTTATAATCCAGAGCTTCTCCTGTATAAGCTACAAAAACGGTAGGGATACATAAAGTGGTACCATAGATAAAAGCCGGAGAAGTTGGATCCCATGCCGTATATCCTCTAGCTTCAAATGTATTTCGAATACCTCCATTAGGAAAAGAAGAGGCATCGGGCTCTTGCTGAACCAATTGCCCTCCGCCAAACTTTTCTATTCCTTGCCCGTTACCCACTGTTTCAAAAAATGCATCATGCTTTTCTGCAGTAGCCCCAGTTAATGGTTGAAACCAATGCGTGTAATGAGTAGCTCCTTTAGAAAGTGACCATTCTTTCATGGCCGAAGCGATTTGATCTGCAACTCTACGATCAATTTTGGAGCCATTTTCTATGGCATCCGATACACTGTTGTATGCATCTTTGGTTAAATACTGCAGCATTGTCGTTTGGTTAAATACATTTTCACCAAATAATGCAGATCGGCGTTCTGTTTCTGTAACTATCACAGAATTACGATTTAACGCCTCTTTTAAAGCTTGAAATCTGAGTGTTGACATAATTAAGTAAGTTTTTATACAAAGATAAAAGAAGTTTCTATTGCAAATATGAAAAAAAAACTAATTTAAAATTAATAATTATCAGTAATACCCCCTAAAAAATTAGGGTGTTAACAAAAATTCGCATAAATACAACCCAAAACCCCCCGTTTTTTTTGCTCATCCAAAAAGAAAAAGTAATTTTGAAGCTTGTAAGAGTTCAATTTATAAAGATTAATTATGAGTAAAGCTAAACTAGAATACATTTGGCTAGATGGTTACAGACCAACAGCTAACCTAAGAAGTAAAACAAAAGTTGAAGAAAACTTTAGTGGAAAGCTAGAAGATTGCCCAATGTGGTCTTTTGATGGTAGTTCTACTAGACAAGCAATAGGAGGTTCCTCTGATTGTTTATTAAAGCCAGTTGCAATATATCCCGATCCTGCAAGAAAAAATGGATATCTGGTTATGACTGAAGTTTTAAATGCAGACGGAACACCTCATGAATCAAATGCCAGAGCAACAATTGATGATGACGATAATGATTTTTGGTTTGGTTTTGAGCAAGAATACTTTATTATGGATTCTAAAACGCAACTACCTTTAGGGTTTCCTGTTGGTGGTTACCCAGGACCTCAAGGAATGTATTACTGTTCTGTAGGCGGAAAAAATACTCATGGAAGAGATTTTGTAGAAGAACATGCAGACTTATGCATTGCTGCCGGTCTTAATTTTGAAGGTATTAATCAAGAAGTAGCTAGTGGACAATGGGAATTTCAATTATTTGCCAAAGGAGCCAAAAAAGCTGGAGATGAAATATGGGTAGCAAGATACTTATTAGATCGTCTTACTGAACATTATGGATACTATATCGAGTATCACCCAAAGCCTATTAAAGGAGATTGGAATGGTTCTGGAATGCATGCTAACTTCTCTAATGAAGTATTAAGAACATGTGGTTCAAAAGAGGTATATGAGACCATATGTGAAGCATTTAGACCAGTTACCAAAGAGCATATCGCTGTTTATGGTGAGTTTAACGATCAACGATTAACCGGAGAACATGAGACACAATCCATTCACGAATTTTCTTATGGTATATCTGATAGAGGAGCATCTATAAGAATTCCTATTATTACTGTAGAAAAAGGATGGAAAGGATGGCTAGAAGACCGTCGTCCTGCTTCTAATGGTGATCCATACAAAATCGCCGCTAGAATTGTTACAACAGTTAAGACGGCAGATGTTTCAGCTATATTAGCTTAACCTCTACTTATTATAAAAATTAACCAATTAAGGTTAAACGCTAAAAACACCTTTATAAAGTATATAAAGGTGTTTTTTTATACTCTAAATTAACAAGAAAAAAGTATTCTTTTTAAACTATAAAGAGCCGTATAGCTTACACTATATTGATTACTTCATAAATACCAGAGCAATAAAAACACAGTACGCAGCAAAAATCAAAAATCCTTTAGGGCGTCCTAAAGTCATTTTCTTAGGTATAAATGCTAACGGAAGTAACACCATAGCAAAACCGAGCATCCAGAATATATTCACTCCCATTAGTGTTTCATCTTTTACGGCAATTGGCTGAATCAAAGAGGTTATACCTAATACCGAAGCTATATTAAAAATATTAGAACCAATAAGGTTTCCGAGAGAGATTGCTTTCTCTTGCTTAAGGGCAGCTATAACCGAAGCTGCCAATTCTGGAACACTAGTCCCGACCGCTATTAAGGTAACTGCTATCACTCCTTCACTTATCCCCATTTCTAAAGCAATAGTTTCTGCTCCACTAACCAACAATTCTGAACCAAAATACAATGCACTCCCACCAATCAAAAGCCAAACAATTATTTTAAAATTTGAAGTCTTTTGAAGAGAATCATCTACTTCTTCCACAGAGGCATCTGAGAATTTCCTAGCCCTTCTAATCAATAAAAACAGGTACACCGCTAATGCCAACACCAATATCAACCCTTCTACCTGAGTTAAAACTCCATCATTCTCTAACAGAACATACAAAGCAAAAGACAAAAGCACCATGACTGGCCAATTGAATTTATAAAAATCTCTATCAATTGCCAAAGGACCTATTATTGCAGTAATTCCTAACACCAAACCAATATTAGCAATATTAGACCCGATCACATTACCAAGAGATATATCAGACAATCCATTTAATGCTGCCTGAATACTTACTAACAGTTCTGGAGCAGACGTCGCAAAAGAAACAACTGTTAATCCAATAACCATACGAGACAATTTAAGTCTAAAAGATAATGCTACAGAAGATCTAACTAAGAATTCTCCCCCTACTACAAGAAGGACAAGTCCTATAACAACATATAATATACTAGCAACCATAAATCATAAAATTTGTTTGCGAAGATACTATTATATCAAAACTTTTCTTCATAAAAATAGCATCCATATTTCAGGATGCTATTTTAAAATATATAAACCAATATGTAACAAATAAGATAGGGGGTACTTACTCTTATTTGCTAAATTTTCTAGTAGAGATAGTTAAGAGCTACTCTATCGTAGTGACTCCATTCTCCATCTGTATTTGCAGGATAACAAGCATTCATAATAGAATTAGCATCACCTCCAGGACCAGCTGTACCAGGAATATAAACTAAACCATCATTACTTACACCTTCGTTACTATTCTCTCCACAAGTTTTTCTTGTATCCCAATCAGTATGTCTAAACCCAATACAATGACCAATCTCATGAGCTAATAAATGCTCCAAGTGTTGATTAGTCTGAGTTGTATTTGCTCCATTGTTAATTCTAACACGTGTAAAAGGCAACCCATTAGAAGGAAAACCTGCTATACCTGATGATTGATTTGGATTAGGGTTAATACTATTATCTACATACACTAATATATCGTTTGGTCCCCAACTTGTTCCAATCGATAATTCAAATCTTATACTTAGATTTTCATTATTATAGTTATCAATAGCATATCTTAAACCCGTTTGGGCAGTTGCACTAAGCCCATATTGATTATTACCATTATAACCAACTACTCGAATAACATTGGTAGCGGTCACTAAATTGGTAGTTCGATATTGTTTACTTTGTATTCCTCCATGAAGATCTGCAGACATAATCTGATCATAAGACATAATAATATCATCTTCTATAAGGTACATTTCTTTTTTTGTACCATCAATATCAGTTATCATTTGTTTTGTTACTCCATTTGGGTTGTAGTTAAGTTTTGTGATTTTAGCCAATACTTCTTTTGAAATTGACCGAGGAGATTCATTTACAAAGTTTTCCGAAGATTCTTTTTCACATGATGTAAAAATTGACAACAGTACCGTACATACTACTACGGCACAAATTTTTAAGTTTCTCATTTTGAGTTTGTGTTTAAAAAATTAAAAGTTTCCTAATTTATCCTTAACATCTGTTAAAATTAAATCAAAATACACAAAACCCCCATTCCTTTACATGAACTGTTGTTTTTCGTACATAAAATCAACAAAACCACAAAAAAGAAAACAAAACTTTAATTGTTTCGTAAATTTACCCTCTATACCTTATAGATATGACAATAAAAAAAACTATTCCCATATTGCTTTTTATATTGGAATTCTTTAATCCGAAAACTATTGGAGCTAGCAACTCTGCATTCTCTTTTATCATACAAGACACCCAACAAACTACTTCATATAAAGTACAACAGGATTCAATACTTAAAAATCTTAAGAGGAATCAAAAAATAGCAAGAAAGCTTAACAATAAAGATAGTATCATCAAAAATGATTTAGCCATTTTAAGATATTACACTTATAATCAACCTGAAAACACAGAAATAGATGGTCTTTTTGATCTGTTAGATTATTGCCAGGAATACTACAATCGTGATTGCATTGTAGAAACTTATTCTCTGATAGCTTTGCAAATGCAAAAAGCAGATGAATACATTAAAGCATTAGAGTATTACAACAAGGCAAATGAGATTTCAAGTGATTATAAAAAAGGAAGGTTAAGATGGTCTATTATCCTTAATCAAGGGGCACTATTTAATGAATTATTAGAACCAGAACTCGCACGAGAATATTTCAAAAAGTCACTGGATTATATTGACACAAACAATGATCATATGAGAGCCATTTCTCTATTAGATATCTCTACAACTTTTGAAAAGACTTATCCAGACTCAATGGCTTATTTCTCGAATAAAGCTCTTGCTATTCTTGAAAAAAATCCAGACAAAGTAAACTCTCTTGAAGTTGCCGCTAATAATACAGCCTACTCATACATTAGACAAAACAAACTACAGGAAGCATCGGCTATCATAAATAAATACATCGATTTGGATAAAATAGCTGATAACCAAAAAAAATCTTTTGAAGCCTTCTTTTTTAATACCATAGGAGAACTTAATTACAAACTAAAAAACTATGATTTAGCTATAGAGTATTACAAAAAATCAATACAGAACACCAAATCCAATTACCCTCCTTCTGCAATTATGAGCCTAAATGATCTGGCCGAGATATATGAAATCAAAGGTGACCTAAAAAAATCTATTCAGTATCTAAAAGCAAAAGAAAGTTATCTCGAAAAATTCAACAAAAACAATCTAAAAAAAGAGATTGCCAGATTAGAGTTTAATAAGATACTTGCCGAAAAAAACAAACTGATTACTTCTCTAGAAAAGAAAAACCTAAAAACGAATAAACAAATCTATAACACCAAAATTATCGCTTTAAGTTCTGGAGTACTGACTATAATCTGCTTCTTGTTCTTTTTGATTATTTATCAAAAAAGCAGACTAAAAATAGCCCAACTTAATGAAGAAATAAGTTTGACAAGGCTAAAATCATTACGATCGATAATGAATCCCCATTTCTTATTCAATTCATTTAACACATTGCAAAGTTTTATTCTTCAAAAGGACAAATTTGAAGCTAGCGAGCATATGAGAAAACTTTCGCAACTAATCCGTAAAATATTATCCAGTTCTGATAGTTTATATATTAATTTTAAAGAAGAACTAGAGATTATCAAAACCTATGTTACTCTCGAGAACAAAAGATTTGACGATCAATTTGTTTTGAATATATCTATTGATAAAAACTTAATCGAATTAAACCCCAAAATACCTTCTATGATCATTCAACCTCATTTAGAAAACGCTGTAATACACGGGCTTAGTTCTAAAAATAAAAAAGTACTCAAATTATCCTTTGAAAAAAAGAAAAATAGTATCCGATGTATTATTGAAGACAATGGTATCGGCAGAAGAAAATCTGCTGAAATGAATAAAAAATCAAAAAACAATACACATCTATCTATTGCCTCTAAAAACACATCCGAAAGAATAAAACTTCTTAAAAAAGTAGGATACAAAGAGACTTCTATGAAAATTACAGATCTGTTAGACAATAACAAGAAATCAAAAGGCACTAGAGTTACAGTTAATTTACCAATCATAACCTAAAAAAATCATGAATACGCCCCTAAAATGCATCATTATCGACGATGAAAAAATGGCTCGTAACAGCCTAAAACTATTACTAGATAACTATTGTCCCCAAGTAAAGGTTATTGGCGAGGCATGGGATCAATTATCTATCAAAAAACTCTTTAAAGAAGTTAACCCTGATATAGTATTTTTGGATATCCAATTAGGAAACAATACAATTTTTGAAATGATTCCTAATCTTGGACAAATGGACTGTAAGATAATTTTTATATCTGCTCATGATGATTATGCACTAAAAGGATATAAATATGACGCCATTGATTACCTGTTAAAACCTGTAGACCCAATAAAACTTAAAGAAGCTATTTCTAAAGCCTCTCAACAAATTAATGAAGAAATAGTATCCAAAAGCAATGTTCAAGAAAACTTAAAAAATTTATACAACCTAAGAGAATCTCCGCAAATTATATTATCAGACACAAGAGGTCTTCATGTTATTAAAATTGAAGATATTATGTACTGTATCGCTGAAGGAAATTACACCTCTATTATCCTTAACAATCAACCTCAAATGGTAGTCTCTAAAAACCTAAAGTTTTTTGAAGAGACATTGACACAGTCCAATTTTTTTAGAATTCATAAATCCAATCTGATAAACATCCATTACCTAAAACTATTGAGTAATGATGACGGTGGGCATATTGTAATGAGCGATGGCAAGACATTATCAATATCCAGAGACAAAAAAAGAGAATTACTCAAAAGGATTTAAATACTTTTATATAAAATTCATCAAGTAATACAAGGACTAGTTTTTACTAATTTCGTTTTTTTGTATTTTTGCACCATGCAAAAACAATTCTTTTCAGTTATCGCCAAAATAAATAAAGTTATTCTTCCCAGCTTTACTAAAAATCGTGTAGATCTTAGTAAAGCCTCTAAATTACAACTCCTTGTATTTGGATGGAAACTTTATGTAACTAAAAAAGCGTTGGGATAAAAGCCAATTCCAATTGTTAAAAAATATTTCTTTTTGCAACACTAACTACTCTTTTTCGTAATTATGAATGAAGTTGTATCATCCATAAATAACCAAAAAAACATGTAGTATGAAAAAATGGATCACATTAAGCCTAAGTATAATAAGCATATCTACTTTAACAGCATTTACCAGTACATTTGACACTAATTACTATACAATCAACAATCTTCAATCAGATGAAGTAACAGCAGTTATCAACAAAAACACTACTGAAAAAGAGTTAGAAGATCTAAAGACATTCTTTTCTGAAAATGATATTGAGTTACATATAAAAAAAATTGAATTTAACCCTCAAAATGAAATTACAAGCTTAAGTATTATTCTTAAAAAAGGAAATACAAAAAGTCAGTATTCTTCTTCATCCCAAACACCTATTTCTGAAATAGAACTTGGTTACAAGAATGGTAATTTATATATCACCAACTCAGGTATGTTTGACATAACCGCCTGGAAAAACCAATCGGGATTCACTTATCCACAAATTGACATGGATAGTATTATGAAAAAGCACAGTTTTACTTTTGACTTTGATCATGAAACAGATTCTCTCTTTTTTAATGGAAATTTAGATGTACAAAAACTGAAGGATCAAATCATGAAATCCTTTTCTTTTCAAGAGGGAGACCATGGAGACTTCTTTTTCAATGGACAACAAGTGCATCCGCTTCAAAATTCTAGAACTCATAAATTCAATTTTGTAGACAGCCCCAATATTGAAAAGTTAATTATTATCGACGGAAAAGAGGCTGATTTCAATACTTTAGATAACCTTGCCAAATCAGATAAATTAGCTGAAGTAGATTTTCTTAAGTCAGAAACTGCTGTTAGCATTTATGGTGATAAAGCAAAGGATGGAGCAATTATTGCTACCACCAAAAAGTAGTTTTTTGAATGTTTTACAAATAGCCTTCGAGAGTTGAAGGCTATTTGTTTTTATATATTTAATACTTTAAAAGAGCAGACGCAGGTGTTCCAAGCTTAGCACTACCGTTAAGGAAACTTAGCTCCATAATAAAATTACATTGCACCACCACTCCGCCAAGTTCTTCAACCAATTCACAAACAGCTTTTGCCGTTCCTCCTGTAGCTAGCACATCATCATGGATCAAAACATTTTCTCCAGCTTTGATCGCATCAACATGAATTTCTAAAGAATCGTCTCCATACTCAAGGTTATAACTTTTTGAATGTACATCATACGGCAATTTTCCTTTTTTTCGAACAGGTATAAACCCGGCTTCCAATCGTTCTGCTATCATACTTCCCATAATAAAGCCTCGAGCCTCGATACCGACTACCTTATCTATTTTAACATCTTTAGGGATCAAATCTACTAATTGACCTACACAACTCACTAAAGCTTTATGATCAGCCAGCAACGGAGTTATATCTTTAAACAAAATTCCTGGTTTAGGAAAATCAGGAATATCTCTGATGTAATCTTGTATATTCATCGCCCGAAAATAATGAAAATAAAAAAAAGAGACCTCAAAAAGATAAAAAATGATACCCCTAAAGAGCACACAACGCAACCTTGTTTACTATACACCAAAGAGTTAACAACAAACATTAATACTACCCGAATCTCGTTTTCATAATTATTCGTATACAAGACACATTACGTAGTAGTATTAGAATTAATAAAAAATCAATAATAAATTTTGCCAGCAATATAAAAAACTACTATATTTGCACCCGCAAAACGGCCTCGTAGCATAACTGAATAGTGCACTTGATTACGGCTCAAGAGGTTGCAGGTTTGAATCCTGCCGAGGTCACACAAGCGGACAAGTTAGTAAAATCTACTACTTGTCCGCTTTTATTTTTTGAATAAAGTTTTGAAAGTGAACTTGTTATTTCTAAAATTGGATTAACCAAATTGGTTCGAACACTGTCTTTTTCTCTATTGTACGTAATCCCTTCGGGGAACAATAATTTTTGTAGTTCCTGTTTACCAACATAATCACTTAACTCCCATATTTTATTTAAGTTAGAGAATAATTTAATACAGTTGTCTACATATTTTGTAAGGTTCGAACTTTTTAAAGTGTTATTTTTCAATTCTTTTTCAATTGCTCTTTTTTCTTCTTCAAATTTGGAATTGAATTTATCATATAATGTTATATCAATTTCTCCTAATACAAACCGTTCCTGCGTTTTATCTATCTTATTTTTAATAGTAGCTAAAGAATATTTTAAATTTGGTGTATTATCTTTTTGCACCTTAAAATAATGATCAAAAGTATAACCTAATTGTTTTTTTAAAGGAGCAATATATTTTTTTTCTATCTCAAAACAGGAAAGTAGCCTTTTGAATTGTTCATGCAATGCTCTAGAGCTTCTATTACACGAACACCCAACAGTTTTACACTTATAATAATACAACTTCTTTTTCTTAACGATATAGCCTGTTAAAGGGCTTTTACAGGAACTACAATAAGCGAAGGTTTTTAGTGGTAAATTATCGTTTTCTTTTTTATGGGAATAGTTTTGATAATTCTTAGATTGAATACCATTGGCTCTTAAGAACATTTCTTTTGATATGATAGGTTGATGGTTTCCTTTTACTACTTTACCATCTAATAAGCTATGTGAAAGTAAACCGCAGTAAGTAGGGTTTCTAAAAATATCCGTTAAGCGTTGTTTATAAATTGTTAACCCTTGTAGTTTTAACTTATCAATAATTTCTACGTTAGATAAATTTTGATTTACTTTCCAAGAAAATATCTTTTCAATATAGTTTGCATTTTCATTAGGAACTATGATAGGGATATTTTGCTTGTTTCTAGCATTTTTATACCCCAAAGGAGCAACACCCATATAATACCCATTTAGAAGACGGTGACGCATCCCTGTGATGGTTTTCTCTCTTCTTATATCATTATCATACCTACTATATAATAAATGAAAGTTTTGCATGAATGTACCTGTCGGGGTATCGCTATCAACATTTTGGGAAATCGAAAGTACTTTTATTCCTTTCTTTTTTAAATTCTCTACAGTCGCAATAGCCAAACCACCGGTACGAGAATATCTATCTAGACTATGCACAATGATGTTTGTAATCCTTTTTCGTTTTACAAAGGTTAGCATTTCTTTATATGCCTTTCTTTCATCTGTTTTTGCACTCTCGTGAGTGCCACCAAAGTATGCGCAAATCTCATAACCATTTTTTAAAGCGAATTCGGTACAAATTTCTTTTTGGCTCTCTAGACTTGTATTATCCTTTTGTTTCACATCTGAAACCCTAGTATAGATTACAGCTTTGTTATTAGTAACAATCTTTTGATTATTCTTCTTTGCGAAGATTTGGAATTGTTGTAAATCTGTCATCTTGGATAATAATTTTGTGTGCTAATAATGATAATTCCTTGAAGATGTTAATCATTTCTTTTGCTTGTTCATCTGTTAAGTTTTCAAGTCCTTCAAATTCTCTAAGTTCTTTAATACTTAGTATTTTTAACTCTTTATCCTCATTAGATGATTTCATGTGTGAAAGGCTTTTTATTCGGTATTATCGATTACGAATATATAAGCCTTTTTGCTTGTCTTTATATCAATAAAAAATATTGTCTTTATTTCCTTTTTTCTGTCTTTAAAAAGACAGAAAACACACTGTTTACCAATAAATAAGATGTGCATTTTTTTCTTAGTTAGTAACTTATTCTCTTGGTAAAGACAAAACTTTCACTTGTGTAATTATAGAAAATTTATTTATTAAAGTAGCACGAGTAAACATTTATAAATCGTCAGTCCCGGACTGTGGAGAAGTAAAAATTAAGAATATAAAAGGTTTTGGTGATTATAAAACTGTGACTATTTCATAATTTATGGGATTTCTAGAAGTTATCCTTACATCAAAAACAACGCCCATCATACTAATGGGCGTTGTTTTCAATTTAACTAGTTTTTATGATTCAATTTTTCCAGAACTCAAACCACTTTTTAGGTTTTTCAACCCTTACAAATTCATAATCTTGAAAAATTTCTGGATTGGATAATGAATTGTATAATTCTCCTTCTTCTCCTTGTACAATAGCTCCCAGAGTATTTGCAATTTTTATCATTTTATCTACAGTCTTTTGACTTGGATTAACAACACTTATCATATTGTAATCTGTAGAAAAAATAAAAATAGCTCTCTCGTCTTTGTATCTAGCAGCTTTTTCGAGAGGTGTTTTTATTTCAGAACCTGTAACTAGACTCTTGCCTTCAACAACATCAACAATTTCTAACTCATTATCATTTTCAACATATTCATTCCACTCCTGTAATTGAATAGGTGGGTCAGTTTCTCGTATAATATTTAATTCGTAGCCCATTTATTTAAGTCTTTTTATAAGTTCATCCATTTTAACATAATCTCTAAAAGCTTGCTGAATTTTACGGTTTTCTGGAAAATCGGCAGCAAAAGGGTCTTCATATAGTTCCATAAACAACACATCGTTATCCAGCTCTCTAATTGCATGTGCTTGAGAGAAACCTTTAAGGTGTTCTTTGCTAACTTCTTTATAGAATTCTTTGCCAAACCACATACGCCAATTCGAGGTTATCCACATATTTTTTAATAGATCAGCCCTGCCTGGATTATTACTTATGTCAATATCTTCAAGTAATCCAATATGATTTTTAATCAATTTTTCTTTAGGAGGCTCCATATTTTTGACACGATATGCTGTGGCATTTTTAGCACTTTGAAAGTATATATCATAATATTGAGCTGCATATCCAGTAATCACCTTATCCAAAACATGTTTTTCCAGTTTTGAAACTACTACATTCCAATCTGCTATATCAAAATGTATATGAATCCTTTGGTGTTGATGGTATGGTACTGGTCTAACTACAGAAAAGCTGTTATCGGTCTTTTTATCCCATATTGTAAAGCTTACATCTTCTTTTTGTTTCTTAACATCATCAAAATATTTTTTCCGAAAAACCTTATCCCCATATGTTATGCCATATCCATAAAATTTTGTTGGTTTAAACCATAAATCTTCTAAAAAAATATTGTGAATATCTTTACCCGTAAAAACATTTACAGGTAAAGATATTACAAGCTCTATAATCTTTTTGTTCATCGTATTTTATTTAAACTCTAATATGTTTAAATTAATATCTAATTGTCTTGCTAAATTTATCACCTCATCTAACAAACTTTGATTATACCCTTCAGGAACCCATATATCTAAATCAACATCATTAATAATAATTCCTCCATTTGTTGCACTTCCTTTTACATAAGTTGCTAAATCTTGTATATTCTTTTTGATATTTCCAAAACCACTTGTGGCTGTAGTTGTTTTAACACTTACCACTTTATTGCCTTTAATAAAATCAAAATAAGGCCAGAAATAATTAGGTTTCCCATTAGCTGTTGGGATATTAACAGTCCAAAGATAATCTTTATAATGTGTTTTTGCTAATGCTTCTTCTATCAAACGCCCTCTAGAAAATGGGTGTAAATCCCACATTTGTTTTATTGTAAACTCTGCTATTTTGTCTCCCTTCTTAAAGATAATTTTAACGATTTTTCCTCCAGCAATAACAACCCTGTCAAATGGAACAAAAAGTAAAGCAATATTCGCAGCTGCCATACCATAGTTACCATCATACAATTCATATCCTGCTTCTGAAATATCTCCTAATGGTGACCATGCTAAAATTTCTCTAACGACTCCTTCCCTAATTGTTGCTGTTTCCAAATAAAAATCAAGTCGAGATACTATCCTAAATGTACCATCAGGGTTTTGAATCTGAAATTCTACAGTTGGATTATGAATTGCAAACAATTGTTCATCCGAAATTTCACCATTCAAATAGCCTTTGTATATTTCTATATTAGACGAACTACATCCACAGAAACTTGTTTCTGAGTCAAATATTCCGTCATTATAATAAGTGACTGTTCGTAAAATATCTTTATTTTGATTAGCATTAATCAAGTGATTACTTTCTGTCTCTAACCGAAGTAAAGTACTCATGGTTTGCAGCGAAATAGTTGACCATGCATTTGAGTTTAAGTAATTATGGATTCTGGTGGTTATGGCACTATGTTCCATTAACCAATCTACTTGCACATCATTTAATTGCAAGGTATTCATCAGGTTTTCTACTCTACCCAAATGATCAAAATCAAAGGTTTCTCCTTGTATTAGCCTTACTCCTATTTCCGCCCAGAATGGGTCATTTAAAACAGTCTCTAGTCTAATACCATGCTGAGAAAGTAACCGCCCTATATTATTTGCAAATACCAGTTCTATTCTGGGAAATGAACCTGCCAACAACTGAGAATCAAATCGAATGTTAAACAGGTATGACAATTGCTCATTAGTAACTTGTGAAGACACCGCAATGTCGTTATCTGTAAAAACATCTCTATATACTCCCCCTTCAAAATCTCTAAACACATCATTACGATCAAATAAAACCGAAAGTGTATTGGAAAAATTACGAAACCCATTAGTTAGAGATATTTCATAATCCATATTAGATACTCTTACTGCCCTGTTTGGGTTCATTCTGTCTTGTATCTGCAAGTGATCACCTAAAGGTCTTAACGCTCTAAAGTTAAAACTTGCAGGGTCATAACTTCTACCTAAAGTATAGGGTTTTATAAAAGTCGCTGCTGCCTGAATGGAGGAATTTTCATAGTATTGATAACTAGCATTAGCCAGAAACCCATTAAGATATTTATCAACTTCAGGTTTATCACTTAGATATGAATATGCATTATTTCCCATATAGGTAAACAAGGCATGCTGATAAATTGCCTGATCTCCACCCAAAGTATAATGTGATACTGAAGGATTGGGTACAGAAACTAAGTTTACAAGTGTGGTAAGTTCTCCTGTATAATCAGCATTTCTAATTGAGAATGCCTGCCCTAAATTTCCAAAGGGATATTGCATGATATAACTATATTGACTCATGTTAACACCTGCAATAAGGTATCTTGTCATAAATCGTATCGCCTCTTCATAATCTAATCCATTGTAATGGTTAATGTATTTCTGAACCAAGTAGTTTTCAAACAGGTCTTCATCTTTTACCTTTTTCATTTTTCTTTCGGCAATAATTTGTCTTTTTTGCCTTTCTGTTTGATCATTATATTTCCCTCGTTCTGTACTGATAAGGGTGTTAAGCTCTCCCATATTCCTGATGTCCTTAATACGTCGGTTGCCATATTTTAAATCACCAAATCTATCAGTTACCGTTTGTCCCTGATTTATTTTTGTAAGGTCAGACCGCCATGCTTCTAATGCCGATGCAGTTGCGACATGAAATCGCCTTTGAGTACCAGAAAAACCAATAGAAGTATTTAGGTTTTCTGTAATACTATGTTGATAATCTGATGATATTCTATTGACCTCAAACCATCTGAAAAATGACTTTTGTGCCTCTTGGAATGTAGTAAAGTTCTTTGCTAACCGATGTTCAATTTCAGCTTTCATTAAACCTTCCTGACCCCGTAACCATTGTTCTTGTCGAGATACATTTGCATTGTAAGCCTGATCAAACTGCCCAAAGTTTCCTATTAGAAAGCAGAAACAGTTAAATCCTATAGTATTAGGCGGGTCTTCAATTCCACTTTTCTGACAATCAATACAGCTTTTTGTACCATCATCTGAATATTGATAAACTTGTGTATAGCTTCTGGTGGATAATAGGCATACTATGACTATTATCAATACCTTATATATTGTTTTCATATGTGTAAATGTTTTGTGTATTATTTATAGCTTAACAACAGTCTTTGAGTATGGTATGCCATCTATTGTCATTTGTATTACATACGTACCACTTGGTAGGGACGCACTATTAATTTTCATAGTTTGTGTACCTACATCTGTATTTTTTTTGCTTGGTACACTTATCTTTTGCTGACCAAAGAAATCATAGATAGATACCTGAATTTCTGCCGGTTCTTTTAGCGTATAGGTGATAGTAAACTCATTACCTATTGGATTTGGTGAGATCACTGCAAAATCTTTATCTATCTTTTTCAAAACATCTTCTTTCTGCTTATCTGAGTGAACAACAGAAGTGCTAGCTATAGTTGGTGAAGGGATATTCTCTTGCATAATCATTCTAAGATGTATCATGGGTTCATTATCAAAATCTAAAATTGATGCACGATCAATTCTAACTACCAGAACAGGAGTATTGTCTATGGTGGTTTCTTTAAAGCGTAATTCAGAAATTTTATAGGTAATGTTTTCCTTGTTTGGGTTGTCTTTATACAATCGTTTTAAAGGAAAAGTAAAATTCTGATCAAACTTGATAATGTTATTGGTAATCTGTCCCGTTCCTGAAGTAGTATGACCATTTATAGAAAACTGATACCTCACTGTCTTGGCATAAGCTGTCGTATTTTCAATATCCAAGGTAAGTGAAAAAGGGGTATATCGTTTTATACCGTTTAACGCCCAATCAAATTCAACAAACTTACCTTGATATGTAGTGCTGATCTTATTAAAATCAGGAGTATATACTGTAGGGTGTTGATTTACAAAATACCGGACTGCCTGATATTCTTCGGCAGGTATTTGTATCCAATCTGTATTTTGTGTTGGTAGGTAAGCTAATAGCGTACGACTATTTAAGATATCATTGGCTGATAATATTTGAATAGCCTTTTGCTGGTCTTTGGCTCCACCGTATCCGAAGTAATTAAAAATTGCCAGCCAATGTTTTGCCATTGGGTGATTGCTTCGTGAAAAATAGATTTTTGCCGACTCATCATTTTTTCTATAGTCGGTAGAGTTAAATCCCTTCATTTTTATATACCCCATACAATAATTAGCTAAATCATTTTGAGGATCACGATCTCCTCGTAGAACCTGTATAAAATAATATTCTGCTATGTATCTGTTTATAGGGCGTCCATATTGCCCTGTAAGATTAATAATCCCCATCTTGTTCATCGCATCAATAGAACCGTCTTTTGCTACTTTCGCCATTAAATTAAGACCTTCACTAATCGTAGCTGCATTATTACTTTCTAATTTTGCCAAAGCTTCAAGATATCTAAGAAATAAGTCATTCGCATTTGTAGCACAGGGGGCAATCCATTCTTGCATCTGTATAATGACTTCGGAGGGATAGCTATTCAGATAAGGATAATAGGTTTTAAAAAGTTGTATTTTTCGGTCACAGCTTAATTCTGTGGATTGATATGCATATCCATAATGCATAACACAAAGGGCAATAAGGAGTATGCCCCATAATTTTGATCTATTCATTTTTTATGAATTTAAGGTGTTAATAATGATTTATGTTACTTATTTGGGTAGGGTGTCCCTAATGCGATTCTTTGGTGAATGCTATAGGTAAGCCCTCAGAAAAGTCCTTGAAAGAACTTTTCTTTAAGAAGTACAAAACATGGATGTAGTGTCTAGAATGCTAGCCCTATTTTATACTCCTGTAAATTTTAGATTTGTATACGCTATGAGTAGTGATATTGCTTTGTGTTCATAAGTTGGATTTATTAGGTTTTAAAATAATTACTGTTTCTAGATGCAATATTAAAGGAAGCTGGTTTCGTTTTTTAAGACTCATATTAACATTGTTGTTAATTTTTTAATAAAAGAATCATAAAAAACATAAGTAGGTTTTCACGGGTAGGATTTAGATTTGAGATGGGGTTATCCATTAATCATTTTCTTGATTTCATATTACTTTGTCCGTTGATATAATTGATATATATAGATATAGAGTATAATTTCATTTGGACTATCATTTAACAGGTTATACATAAATTCACCTATATCAATTTCTAATACCGTCAGTATGCCAAACAAGATTTCTGGTGGTATATGGTTTATATTATCTGGTAGCATGAGTTGGTATAATAGTGATTAATAACTCAGTTATATATCTCTAAACTTTTTAATCAATTTATACAGGTCTTTAATGTGCTTGTCACTTATTTTTTTATCATATTTAATATATTTTTGGACAATACCTTTTGATACATTTATTTCTCGTTCAAAAGCATTTTTATTAATCAGATGTCCTCTGGTTTGTAACCAGTTTTCGACACGTTGCCTTATATTAGATTTCTTCATATCATTTAATTATTTTAGAAGTAATTGAGATATACCTAATTATATTATGGGGGTATTAGGTATCTTGATAATTCAAATTGATATGACGAATAGTGTGTGTTATTAAGTTTTGAACAATATTAGGATCGTTGATTTAATATCCTATACCTATTCTAGGTCTAGGTTTTAAACCCATATATTTTAGGACTTTTGATCGAACTATTTTTTTCGCTACTTTATTAGGTGTTATATTATGTTCTAAACACTCTTTTATCCAATTTCTTAATAACAAAGCGTAAGTCTTATTGCTTTTCACACATTGTTCAAAATGATCTGGACTCACCTGTAAAAGATTAAAAATGTTTTTTTCATAGTTTATGTATGGAGTATTCTGAATTAATACTGCACGATTTTTATCGTATATTTCTTTCTTTAACATAAGTCTTTGGTTAAATTTGTTAATAGTCATTGTCAAACACAAAAGAAAAAAGTACGGCTTATCCGTAAAATTTTCAGTATATTTAAACAAAATATTTTGTATAATTAATCAAATATAAGCAATATATTTTGTTTATTAAAAAAAACAGCAAAAAATGTCGTCTATTAAAAAAAGAATGCTTGAACATATAGCAGCCGATGGTATGAGCAAGTATAAATTTTATAAAGAAACTGGTATTACTAGAGGAGTACTGGATAGTGAAAGTGGTATAACTGAAGACAACATATTAAAATTTATAGATTATTATCCTAAAATTGATCTAAATTGGCTTATTAAAGGAGAAGAGAAATCCTCTTTGCACTCCCAAAATGAGATTGGTACTATCAAAAAAGAAATTTCGCAGGAAGTAACAAGTACTAACGAAAAATTAAAAGACGAAATAATTCGTCTATTTACAGTTGATGATGATATACAGAAAGCCTTAAAATATATTATTGGTAAAGAAATAAATACTTTTGCTTCCCAGAAACTTCTGGAATTAATTAAAGATGATAAATTTTATGAAATCCTATCTAATTATCTGGCAAGCTTAAAAGAAAATAATAATGTAACATAGGATAAGCTATTTCTTCTTTTTATTTGATTTACTTATACTTTCTTCAGAGAGTTTTGCTAATTTTTTTAATTCTTCGTATCCATTCCCTTTAGAAGTTAATCGTTTAATTTCAACTTCAATAAACCACTGAAGTGTTTCTGATTCTTCAAATTCATTTTGCAGTTTTTTGAGAAGCTCTTCTCTGGATAGATTGTTGAGATTATCCTTGCTCGCCATTAATTCAAATCTTTTTTAATTTCTGTGATGGTTTCTTTTAAATTATCACCAGTGACATCAACCATTGCTTTATAAGTTACTATATCTTCATTGTCATCAGGCATTATACTCGCTATATCATTAACCGTCCTTATGCGCTTATCAAGATTAGGAATATTACTTTGTACTTTTAGTAATTTATTGGTGCTAGAAGATGTGAATCTTAGAAACCTATTTATTAAAATACCAAAAGAGATAGAAACCAAAATGATCATTATATAATAAAAAAGAGGGTCAAAATCTGAGAAGGCACTAAATGTCCAAAGTATGTAATAGGTAGCAACAGAAAGAAAAACGATGCAAACATTCTGGATAGTCTTATATATAGGAGTATCTTTTATGAAATTTACTATGAACGACATGATCAATGCACTTACAAAAATAGTTATTGGCATACCTAAAGAATAACAAAATGTTCTGGCATTACGAAAGCCAAACACTTCTACTTGCGATTCTTTTGGAAATAATATATGTAAAAAAGGCGCAACAGCAGCAACCGTTGCACCTAAAGTGAGTAACAATACTATTATATTAATTTTAGTCCTTATCCCCTGGGACCTGTACATCATCTTTATCGATTTGGTATTTGTCGAACGTGTCTTGTTCATTTGCTCCTATTTCTTCATTAATTGACTCTGATTCGCAACTTGCTAAAAGTGCGATAGATAAAAATAGGAAAATAGCTTTTAAATAAAATGGGATACTTCTCATAATGTTAGGTTTTTAAAAATAATGATCATTAAATATTTAATAAAATCAAATGCAAGTAATTGATTTACAAGCTAAAGTAAATGAATATTTTTAAAAACAGGTTAATGAATTTTTGTTAATTTAAGTGTATTTTTGCCACCTTTTTGACATAAAAAAAGCGGAAAAAACCACCTTTTTTGGTGAATTTTCTAGCCTAAAATGTCAATTTTTAATTTTATGCTACAATTATGT
This sequence comes from Aquimarina sediminis, assembly GCF_002895435.1. Classification (GTDB taxonomy): domain Bacteria; phylum Bacteroidota; class Bacteroidia; order Flavobacteriales; family Flavobacteriaceae; genus Aquimarina; species Aquimarina sediminis. The sequence continues at coordinate 18,165 of NZ_POYJ01000012.1, read as the reverse complement.
AGACAAAACTCGACTAAGTCCCTCTTTATCAATAAGTTTAAAACCGCAAAATCACTAAGGTTTTTCCATAACAAACAACTGGATTTAAGAACCAACTTTTTTGTTTTTAAAATTCTTTTTCAGAAAGATTAAGCCAATTTTACATATGCCCCATCCTTTTGTCCAGATTGGTATAACTCTGCCAGTGTAGTATGATGTATTCCGAATCTCATTTGAAAATGAGGTTTATCGACGTTTCTCCAATCTCCTCCCCATTCAAAACCTAATGATTTCCCAAGTCTGGCGATTTTATTCCAATTGGGGTTTTTCCAGATTGCCCTGCCGTTCTTAATTTCTACCACATCAAATGCAAGCCCGTAGTTATGATAGCTTTGCCCTGCTTTGGCATTTGTCACTCTTTTACCAGGAGCGGATCTTCCTTTGTTATATAATCGGGTTTGTTCTTCCCATGTTCTAAGCCCCGAAGTAACCCGTAGTTTAATTCCAAGCTCTTTTTCTGCCCGTACTATGAACTCTTTAGCTTTGGCTCTTATATTAGGGTGTAGGGTGTTAATTCTTCGGTCTGATATGATATCCCAAGTCTTTTCTTTTAGGTAATTAATAGTACTCATCGTTAATAATTTTAAAGATTTACGTTTTTTGTACACTATCACAATGAGAATAATAAACACGATGGCGAGTAAGATTTTAGCGTTTCTGTTGGGTGTATAAGTAATTGTCATATCAAATCATAAAAAGGAGACTAACCCCTTATTCTACAATATCCCTCCAAGTTCTGTAGTCCTTGGCACTTAGTTCTTTTCGTAGTCTATCACTTAGCGATTCTTCGAACTTTAATCGGTAAGCATCTGCAATGGGCTGTAACCTTCCTTTGGTTTCACGGGCTAATGCATCTAATTGGCTGGTTCGTGTACCATCAAAATTAATCATCCACGATATCCCCGAAGGATTGGCAACTGACCTGTATTGTTGTGCGATTTGGTTAATGTCCCTACCTTCATTTCTATTAAATTTTCGCTGACGGTAATTATGGATTAACCGTTTGATCTTTCTTCTAAAAATGAAATACAACACGATGCCTAGTAGTACTATTTGTACTTTTCTGTTAGAAAAAAAAGAGGTTGCTGATTTTGTTGCTTGTGCGATGAGTAATGGATTCATACGTATGTTTTTAGTTTGGTATACAATTCCTTAAGCTTCAGGCAAAGCGTTCAAAGGCTCTTTTGGCAATCCCTATATAATCGGTCATGGTAAGCTGTTCCCCTTCTTCGGGGATTACTTCTTTTATAAAATCAATAATATCAGGATGCTCTACAATAATGGTAGTCGAAGCAATAAAATCTTCATGTTCCAAATGGTCTTGTAAATCCTGAAAGGCTTGTAGTTTTTCCTGCAATTGCTCCTTATCTAAAGCAGGTACAGTAAGAGATATTTTATAGTTCTTCATGGTCTGTTACTTTTGATGTTTCTTCTTTTTCTATAATTTTGTTATCTAATTCTGGTGTCTCTTCCTCTATTTCTTCAGGTATAGCCTCAAACAAAGGCTGTTCTGGTTCTGGTAATTCTGGTTCTACCTGCTCGACATTTTCTACCTCTATATCCAATAGTTCTTCTTTATCCAGCATATCATTTATGATATCTTCTGACTGTTGGGGTTCTGGAGTTTCGATATCGTTATCAATAGAAAACTGTACAGGGTTTTGAGTTTTAGGTTTAGATTTTGGTGCTGCTGTTCCCAATGCTGCTTTTTTACCAAAAGGATTACTCTTTAACCATTCAGTGACAACACCTCCTAATGTCGAAGGGATTAGTTTTACATATCCTTTGAGCTGGCTACTCATTTCTGCTTCTTTTTCTTCCAGTACAGCTTCTTTAGCCATTATTTCCTGTTCGCGTTCAACTATTCGGTTTTCTCGCTCTTTTAGCATCATCTCTTTAAACTTCAGGGTTTGTTCTGCCAACTTATTGTGTAACTCTGCTTGATAACGTTGTTCTTTAAGTTCACTCTCTTTGCGTAAGCCTTCTAGTTGCATTTCCATTTCCTGACGTATCATATCATTAGGGGGTTCGATAGTCGGGGTTTCTGCCTGTGGCGTATTTAGGTTAATATGTACATTCCCGTTTTTATCCATTTTATGCGGAACACCATTAATATTTATGGTGTCCTCTTCTTCGGGTTCTACCCATTCAATAGTCTCATTGATACGTATGAAAATAGGTGTGTTTTGACGGGAAGACTGTTCATTAGTGCCAAACTTCACCTGTACTTCAGCATCTACGTTATCAGTAATAATAGCATCAAGTACCTCTTCAAAACTTCTTCCCTCTGTACTATCCTCACTGGAAGTAATACTAATCCCGCTTTCATCTTTGATGTTCCAGTACTTGTATCGGGCAATCTTCTTTTTTGCCAGATCGGGAGCAATATAATTTTTTACCTTTTTCATATTAATACTGCATTTTTAAAAGTTGTATAAAAAAATCCGTGCTTTTTATATTTCTAAATTCTATATCTGATACTGTCCTGAATATGGTATTACAACTGCCATTTAAAGTGTTATTAGGAGTAATAGTGAGGCTTTGTGTAGCGGTAATTACTTCTATTTCAAAATCTGAAGCATTAGTATGTAAAAAATGAAGATATACTATCTGATTTGCCTTTACCTTAATCTTATCGGGACTAATAATACAATGATCAGTAATTAGTTTTGGTTGCTTACCTGTACTAACTTTATCCTGAAGCATCAGTAGTGATAATAGCGCATCATTACTTTTCATAAGTACTAGTTTTATAGAGTAATAAATACAGGCTTACCTTTTGGGTTTCTGATAGTATGTTGATGATACTCCCCACAATAACACGACAAGTACTTAAGTCTTGTTTCCATGTTAGAATACGTTTATTTGGCGGGAGTTCCAGCGTATCAGTAAGCAGGGTTTCAAGGCTGTTTATTTCTAAATCATTACCGTTTAGAAAACTAATCGATACCTGTGTGCCATTACTGCATAATATCCCTGTCATTTCAGTGCGATCTCCATCGAGTACATATCGAAATGTAGTCTGCTTGTTGGGGGCAAGTGTTGCCCCCGCAATTCGTATGATATCCAGTTTTCTACTCATTGGGAAAGGTGCATATAAATTTTTAGGCTGTAAGGGTAGCTATCCGCTTTACCACTATCGATATACTCTATTTCTGCTTTTTTTCCATCTGCGGGGGTGTCTACACCAAAAAAACGTTGGTTTGGAGCTACATGACTGCTAGATTGTAAAAACTCTACTTCAAAATTTTTAGGGAATAGTTCCGCTCCTGCAATGGTAAAAGAACGTAGTATATGCCCCTTACCAATACTACTGAGTACAGCAACACCTTCTAAACGGCTATATCCTATATCCAAATCCTCAGATATGCGAACCGTATCTTTAGCCTCTGTAATAGTAGTTTCTATAAGTTGGATTTTTGTTTTCATACCATTTAATTTTCATTAGGTAAAGGCTGCTCAATATCATGGCATCCATCTGGGTTTGGATCAGGATTAGGGTCTGGGTTACTACCTCCAGAACTTCCCACACAGGATAATACGCCATAGGTAAAAGCCGTATAGGCTTCAATACCTTTGTCGGTAGTTCTGATAAGTTGTGGGAACTTTTGTAATTCTGGTGTTGTTAAATTAAGTATCGTATCAATAACATCACTTACTGTACCATTAGTAGTAGTATTGTGGCAAGTATGCAACTCATTTTGTAAGCCCTGAATAATGGCAACCTGTTTTGCTATATCTGTATTCGCTGTAGTATTGATTTCTTTTAAAGTGGTAATTTCTGCGTCTCTTTTTTCTAAAAGGCTAATCAATTCTGCTTTTAAAAGGGTGTTGTAGTCTATAGTACTCATCGCATGTGTTTTAAAAGCTACCGTGTAGCCTGCTATAAATCGCTAACGGTAGCTTTATGGTTAAGGGGCAATTAATAGCTGTATACGCTTGTACCTTCCAGAAATACTTTTAAGTAGCCCTGTACTTCATTGGGAAGATTTACGTTAAATTCAATAGGGGTCTGCGGGTGTATGATCTTGGGATTATTAAGGATATATAGTCCAAAAGGTTTTATAGTGTTGTACCCATAAAATCCATCAAAGAATTTACGAATAGGTTGTTTTTCAAATACCTTTTGTCCGTTAAGCTCCAACTCCCATTCTCCATTTAACAAATCCGCAGGGAAAGGGTCGGTAAAACAGCCTTCCATACTATCTTTATCAAAGAGTAATCGGATTCCTGAAAGGGTTAAAAACCTGTCTTTGTTGAGTTTCCCATTGTCAATATTGGTAACTCCTAATTTCTCAGAAGTAGAGAGTTTGATTAGCTCTGATCGTGTCCCTTTTAACTCTGCTGTGGCGTAGTAGGGGGCATCCGATATCTGAGCTTTACCACGCACTAAATCCTGTTGTAGATTGCGGGGTAACTTATGTACTCGGTCTAAAAAGTGCCTTCTAAATCGGGAAGCTCCGATCTCAGATTTTACTGCTCGGCGTACTCGGCTCATGCTGCTACTCCTACCATGTCTTCTGCCGTCTACCTCACCTAATCCTGCAAGTATGATCTCATCGTTTGTTAAATCGTCCATTTTATGATGTTTAAAAAATTAATAGTTATTATATCTGCTTAGCTGCTCTTTTTAACAAGGTGCTATATTTGGTTTTAGGGTGTTTCTTTTGAAGTTCTTTTGCCTTACGATGCATAGCTTTAAGTCGAGATGTATTTGAAGTTTTACGTCTTCGTGTTCCACTTACTGTCCGTGCTGGTAAGGCGCGGGGTTTACGTCTTTTTAGTACTGGCTTGGATTTTCGTTTTTTGGTTCTTCTTCTCACAGGGGCAGCAGCTATTTTTTTACGGTTTCTGGCGCGTGTTCTGGCAGCTTTGATGCCAGCGAGGGAACGTTTTTGTTTTTTCTTACTTTTCTTGTAGTATTTTACCCCTACAATAGCTAGGATGGTAATGGCAATACCCAAAAACCATTTCTTTTTATGCTGGATAAAAAGGCGTTTTATCTTGCTTATGAAGCCTTGTTTTGGTTCTGGTATTATAGGGACAGCTCTATGCATTGTACTTGTAGTGCTTTGGTGTTGGGTTGGGGTGTACTTTTGTACCACAGGACGACTGGCTCTAGGAGCCGTTCTTGGATTATGAGGCACTGATCTAGAGGGTTTTCTTACCACAGGAAGTGTCCTTCGGGCTGGTTTCTTTTTAATCTTTCGGATGACTTTTTTTACAAACCTTTTGATAGGTCGAAGTCCTCTAAGTATTTTTTTCATAAATACTATAAACCCACTGGCTGCCGTAGTACTAGTAGCTGTCACCGCTGCACCTAATCCACGTAAAGGTAAACGAGTGCGATTACGCGCTTTACCACGTACAATAGCTTTACGAAATTTACTGGCACGCCCTCCGATTTTGGTAAAAAAACGTTCTGCTCTACGTAGTTTTCTAACTCGTTTACGCCATTCGTTCAGATCAAGACCCTGCTGTCGAGCTTGGGATTCTGTCAGGTATCCATAAATCAGTTTTTCAGCAAATCGGAAAAGGTTGATTTTTAATACCAGAATAATAGCACCACGCATCACAAGGGTAGCGGGATTAAAACGTACTACTGCTTTGACCACTTTTTTGGCTACTCTTCCGATTTTACGAAATATCTTTTTAAAAAAACCACTTAGATCAGTAGGGGAATCATCAAAATCATCATCAAATTCCTCGTAATCATCATAGTCCTCATATTCTTCATCGTCAATCTCGCCTAAACCTTCTAAATCATCCTCATCATCCAGAACATCGAGTAATAAGTCTTCATTATTAGGTACACGGGCTAAATATAAAGGCTTGTCCAGTTCTTCATCGTCAAAACCGTTTAATTGCTGATGTTGTAACTGGTCTAAACTGGCTTTTATAGCACGATAGAAATTAGTGTACTGGCTTCCTGATTGTATGGCTGCCAATAGCGCACTATCCCTTAAATCTTCACTTTCCCATGATTGCATTACCGTATCTATAATACGCAGCTCCATACCAACATCGACCAATTGACTTAATACACTGGGCTTCCTATGTTCATTGGCAAGCGTTTGCCTTGCTTTATTGACTTCAGCTAAAATACCTCGTTCTAATAGGGTAATGGCATCTGATGTACCATGCAGTACAATATCGGCTTGACTTTCTTCCATTACTTCTGTAAAACCAGACAAGAAAGAATGGTCTAGTATAGCATCTTCATAATCATCCTCGATGCCTGCAATGGTATTTCCTTCTTCCATTTCTTCTGCAAAGTCATTCAGAATTTCTTCTTCACTGATTTCAAATTCATTTTCTTCCAGTACTTCTGGTATTGCACCAGATAATTCATGTAGTTCCATAGGGATTGTTTTTAAGTCTATAATTGGGTGTTCTTCATAATTAAAGTGTGGGATTTCAGGGACGATATCAATAACATAAGGCGTACCATCAGTATCCAAAGCAACAGGGTAGATATGTTGAAATTTACCAGCTTCCTGATAGGCTACTACTCGATATTCGTGGGATATACCTAAATTGAGCAGTAAGGCACTCACCAGTATAGTGTAATCATCACAATCGATACCATAATCACTATCGTGTACACCTTTCTGCCCGTCGATAATACTTCGGGCAGGCGTGCGTAATTCTTCTATGCCTTTCGTGTCCAATTTGTATCGGGTATTCTCACGTAAGTACTCCCATATGTTTTTTGATGTCTCATGGATATTATCCGCTTTTAATTCTAATGCCAGACCTTCGACCTGTTTGTAATCTCGTAAAGCAATACGTTTCATTGCCTTAAGCGTATCATCAAGATTAGCATGTTCTTTAAGTGTTTTTCTAAAACCTTTGTAGCCTGTAGGGGTCGTAATTCCTGATAATGAAGGTTTATTTGTTTTAAGTAACGGAATTCCTTTGCGAAACATACTGCGAATAATTGGTGCTACTTTTTGTAATGCTGTAGCACTGGGATACGCTGGATTGTTATAACTACCTGATACTAAAAAGGTATTTTTAATCTTTGCCTGATCTAAAAGCATACGGATATATACCTCGAAGGTTCTGGCGAATACCTCATTTCGTCTTTGCCAGTAATCTTCAAATTGTTTAAGACGTTGACCAAACTCTGTTTCTTCTCCTTGCTGGTTAAAATAGAGACGATTAAAAAAGTCTTCGAACTGCTGTTGAAAAAAACTCCCTTTTTTTGCGAGGGTTTCATTATACCCCCTTCGGGTGCTTCGCCCGCCAGAAGCATAGGTCTGGGGTTTGGTTTGAGTAACAAAACTGATCATGTTATCAAAAGCATGGGCATATTCATGAGCCAGTACCCCATATAATCCTTGGGTTTTAGTCAGGTTAATCACTCCAAAAGGAGTAGGTTCATAGTGCCCTGATGCACGACTATGTCCTCTGGCTCCGAGTGCCAGAGACAACCTGCCACCTAATCCGATATCAGAATCTTTAACCTTTAAAACCTTGGCTAAATGATGCAGGGATAAGGCTGCGCCATATAAAAAATTAGCCCTGTCCTGTTGGGTCATCCAGTTACCAAATTCAATACTGCGTAAATTAAAATGAGTAAGTGCGGTAGTACTATCAAACAACCATGCATGTTTTGGAGATTTTCCGAACATGGCTAAAAATTTCTTCTCAGGAGTAATCCCTTGCCAGTGACGATCAATACCGCCCCCACGAACAATAGCCCCAGCATCTTCAATTTTGCCTAATTCATCAGTATAATGCGTATCCATATCTAGGTATTAGGGCGGTTGTTTTTTAGCTTGGAGAGTTCAGTGGTATGACTGTTTGTTTTACTATACAAATGTTTGATATCGGTTTTGATTTCTCTGATATCAGATTCAATGCCTTTATCAATCTGTATCTGGATACCATTTATCAGGGTTCGTAATTCCCCTGTGTACTCGGTAAGTTCTTTTAAAAGGGCTTTAATTTCAGTATGCACTGACTTTACAAAATAGCCCAGAATGGCAATCAAACCGCTAAACAATGCCGAGAATATCAAAAAATAGATTTCTTTCATGATTATATAGTTATGGGTTCTTCAATAGGGATTTGTATATTTTCGGCTACAACGAAACCTTTTAAAACAATAGGAAGTCCGTAAGTACCAGAAGTTAAATAGTTAGCTGCCAGACTGGATAAGCCACCAATGGATTTTAAAGCACCTATTACTACTGCTGCATTAATCACAAAGGATAAAGGCAAGGCGCTGTTTTGATTTGGGTTTAAGGTGAAAGATTGTGACAATGGGGCGCTTTGTTCTGCCAGTAGTTGCCCGTCTATAGTATAGGCATTGACTTTAATTTGTGAAATTGTAAAGGTCGAACTGCTATAGTTACCCAGTGATAAGATTATATTGCTTACAGGGTGAAGCGAGAGACTTAGTATTTTGAATTTTTCTACTCCTATTTTTAAGCGTTGGGCATGGCGTATTTTGATATACATACGCCAGCCTTTAACGCTTGCTAGGAAAACAAATAAAAAAAGGAAAACAATAGCCGTTTTTTTCATAGAGCTAAGATGCTACCGTGAAAAATAACACAACCCGAAGAAGTACCCTAACCGTTTAAAAAGTCGGGATAAAGTAAATTAAAGTATGGAAGTGAAGGGGTTAAGAGGTTGTTTCTACGTCTTTACATACCTCTAAATCAGTGAAATGTTTAAAATCTACAAGAAGCACATCGGTAATTATTCCTTTTTTATTTTTATAAGGATCAACTTTGATAAAAATATATGTGTTATTGCTATATAGTATGTCAAAGACTTTGGTAGGGTGATTTTTGTTTACATAACATTTCACAAATTTTTCATTGAGAAATGTATTGTTTTTGTTTCTTGTAATTTCTTTAAACATAACATATAAGAAAAATAAAAAAGCGATAGCAATAATATACAATACTCGAATGTTAAAAAAAGTGTGAAAAGCATTTTCATATCTTTTATTGCCTTCTAGTAGTTCGTTTAGTTTTTGTCCAGCCCAAAGAAAGATAATAAAATATACTGCAAGAGCAAAACACGTTAAAAGATATACCCACCAGTTTATAACAAAATTTATTTTTATCGAAAAAATAAAGATTGCTAACAGAGGCACTCCAAGGATTATAGGGTAAGCATATAAAATCTTTTTAATAGATTCAATTATCTGTTCTTTCGTTTTTTCATGTTTTTTGTCCTTTCCAATACGGTCAATTAAAGGCGTAAAAAGATAAACAAAACTAAAAATACAAAACAAGACTGTTAATATTAATAGCCCATCTGACAGACTTTGGCTCAAAGAAAAATACCGAATATAGGAAGGGCTTAAAATACAAAGATCAATTATTTGAAATACCCCTCCTAACAATACAGGAAAAGACATAACCAAAGTTTTATACTCTTTTATTTTTTCTTTTAAATTATCTAATGTTTTATACATGTTTTTAGGTTTTAATCGTTCCTCTAATCTATATGTTTTTTGCTTAAATCATGAAGGTTTAAAGGGGTTTTCTGCATGATCTAGAGCAATATCAGTCAAAAATGGGGTGTATTCTGCTGGGTTTAGACTACCTGTAGTCAATGTTTTTAAAAAAATCACCATTAAAAAAGTTAAAAACGAAAAACAAAAAAACCTCGAACGCCTAAAACAACGCAACAACTCAACAACAACAAAATGAGATTTTTTAAACGTAACAGCAGCAGACAACAACATTGAAGTACTATATTATATAATAGTATTATATATATAATATTAATATATAGGTAATTATAAGAGGTTTACTTAAAAATGTTGTCGTGTTGCTATGTTGTTTTATTGTTTTTAGTTTTTTTTAAAACAATCAAATTAGATGTTGCCTACAGGAGATTTGTTGTTTTGTATTTTAATAATATCCAATGAAAAAATAAAAACCGATAGTAAAATGCTATCGGCTTGGTGTAATACAGTAAAATAAAGGGAGCTTACTCAGTGAACAAGTTAGGAGGGTCTGTAGTATCAGAACCTTTGTTATCATCTTTTTTAGCACTAATATCCTTTCTTGCATCTCGTTGGAATTTGTTTTCTTGCTCGTCTGTTATTTTTCTGACATAAAAAACCCTGCGTACTCCTTTGCCATTGATTCGTTTTGCAATGGGCTTACCATATCCTAATTTCTCAAAGGCTTGTGATAGTTTTTTCTGATTTAGTTTTAATCCGGAATGCGCCCCAAGAATGGAAAGAATTTCTGAAGACATTAAGTACATTCCTGATTTGTTATCCAAATCACAAGGTTCAAATATTTTAATCAGCCATTCTTGCTCAACAGTAGCTGTCTGAAAATGCTCATTCATGATGTTAAGCTGTGCTATCTCGGGATCAGTAAACCAATAAGAAAACCCCTGTTGTAATAAATGCAGTGCTTGTGCCCATACTTTTTGTATAGGGATGGTATGTTTAAAGTCAATCTTTTCGGTAGAAAACACTAAATATCTGCGATTGGAGGTATCGGTTAAAAACTGAGGATTATTAACAGACCCCATAAAGGAACAGGTACGCGATCTGGTTTTGGTAAGTCTGGCAAAGGCTTTTCTGTTGGTTACAAAGGGAGTAGTAATAATTGCCTTGATCGCATTAAAATCTTTGTAAAAAATATTTTCTAACTGATCATCGATATTGACCAGCCATTTTTCGGCTAACAGGTTTACGGTATGGTTATCTGTCATAGAAGGGTTAATATGTCCGCATACCGCAAAGCTCTTCATTGACACAGGGGTAAGTTTGTTAAGCCAAGTAGTTTTTCCACTTCCCTGACCTCCAACCAGGATGAGACAGGTCTGGTTAATTCCTTTTCCTATACAGGTAGCTACACTTGCTACCAGCCATTTTTCAAGATAGGTGCGCCACAGTTTCTTTAATTTTAATTCACCTGCCTGCAAATCTGTGATTTCAATAGTAGCTGCAAGTTCACCTATATAGTCGGTTCCATCATGTTTAGGAAGTCCTTTAAAGTATTCATGTAAAGGGTGATAGGATTTGGTGTATTCCGATCTTAAGATTTTATCCAGTGTTTTATCTGAACACTTTAACCCTTCTAGTTGTAAATCTATCCAGATCGTATTTAAAACTCTTTCATCAAGGGTTTTAAATATATGCTCATCATTCCTTTTAAATTCTAAAGTCAACGTTAAGGTATTAAATCGCATTTGGTAGTTCTCCTGAAGGTATTCCTGTATATCTGTAATATAATTAGTACGTCTCCTATTAGTTTTATCACTTTTATCTTCTTCGGGCTGATCAGAATTGTCATCCCCCTTTTTATTATTCATGTCTTTGGAGTCGTCATCCCCATCATCACCCCATATTTCTATATGATCTATTGCCATTTTCTTATATGTTTATTTGGTTTGTTTTTTATTTTTTGAAATATTGCTTTAAGCTCATTGTCAATGCGCTCAAATAGAATATTTTCAAATAAGGTTTTCTTTTCTGAAGGCAATTTTTTTATAAAGGTTTTCAGCATAGCACTGCATCTAAAACCTCCTTCTCTGTGTAATTCTGCTGCCTGATCAATAAGTATAGATTTTGGCAGGTCTAAAAGGATAGGGAAATCGATGATACCATGCATAATACAAATCGCTTCAAATTGGATGATACGATCGGTTAAGATTTCTATTTCTTTGTCATGTTTATTTTGCATCTGTGCGAGCTCTGTATCAGAATACGTCTGAGCCGAGCTCTTATAATAAGTAATAAGAGCTTTTAAAATACGGTTTTGTTTGGCTATAAAACCCTTATTAACTTTTCCTTTGTTGACCAGATACCGTAGATCATCCTGCATCTGTAGGATTGCCTTCTCAAAATCTAAAGAAATATTCTTGTATGTGCTAGACACAGATTAAATCATAACGTTCAGGCATCCCTAATAGAGAGACAATGGTTTCTATTTGTTTGGGAGTATAACAACGTGAACGATAGACCCCGATATCCTGCTGATGGGGAGCCAGCCATTTATTTAAAGTCTTGTCATTAATGTTATACGCTTGGGCGAGTATCTTTTTGGATATGGATTTATATGTTCTTTTCATTTTTGTGTGTTTTTAGATTGTTTTTTCTGACCCCTGTGACCCCTGATAAGTATATTATCGTTGTCGGGTAATTTTATGCCTGATTTCAGCTTTATCAACCTTGTAATTTTTAAGCTCATCGGCGGAACAGTCCAGAAAGGAAGCAATAATATCCAAATCCAAAGCGGGAATGTCTGCAAACTCATCAGCATGGATGGTGCAATAACGGTCAAAAGTACGTCTGGTCTTTTTTAAAGCCATGATAATGTCATTTTTCAGTTCTCGATACTGGTGTACTGGAAGTTTTTCCAGACGTTCTTTAATACAATACTTGTAATTCATAGAGAGTAAAGTTTTTAAAATTAAAAAAAAAGTAAACTTATTTAGTTTACATATGAATTATCATGAACTGGGGTAGGAACAGCTATGATTATAAGAGTTAATGTAAATCATGTACACAATTGATTGATAAAACAAAATTTAGTATGATTAAGATTTCGATACTAAAAATCATTATCTTTGTAAATAATTACTTACAATAGTAAATATCTACTCAAATGTAAAATAAATTACTATACAAAAAATATATTTGTTGAGACAATTTTTACTTTTTTTTAAGAAGCTATGAAATCTATACTAGAACAAATTGACTCACGCCACCATGGGGAACTGCTAAAAAACTATGTTAGAGCTAATGGCATTAATAAAAAAGGAGGCATCAATGATCTTGCCAAAACGCTTGGATTAACACGTCAGGGGATATATGTATTATATCAGCAGAATATTATTAAGCCAGAATATAGGCATGACATTATCGAAGCTCTTGACTTGCCAGAGGATTTTTTTCCAGATACTATTTCACTAGAACAACAGTTTGAATTACTAGTAAGAGACTATACCCAATTAAGAATTGACAATCTTAGATTAAAAGATCGACTTGAAAAAGCAAAAGCAAGAACGACGCTTAGAAACTATCTAAATGATCTTAGAAGGGAAGCAGCAGAAAATCAAGAAAAAAATGTAAGATTAGTTACCAAACAAGATTATCATCAATATATAGATAATTATTATGATGAATATTATCTTGATAATCTTCCGAAAACAATATTAGAAGATGTAGAAAGTGCAATTGCCTTTGAAGTATCTGGAAATGGATTAGAAGAAATAGGAATAAGTAGAGGTGATTATTTGTACTCTGATACTTTGATGGAATACTACGATACTATAAGAATGGAAAAACTATATATTGTGGTTTTAGATGATCAGAAAGATAAAACAGATATCTATTTTGGGCATATCAGAAGTTTTAGAGGAAAGTTAAGCATGTTATTAGCGGATAGAAAGACTTTAGAAATTGATCTTACCGAAGATAATATTGAACATATCTGGGAAGTAAACGGAAAAATGCCAAAATGTAGATTTTGAGCATGTAATTACTAATAAGGAAAATATTACTAAAGCTTGACAATTTTGTCAGGCTTTTTTGTTTGATATTGTTATCTTTAAATTATAGAAACATACCTAATTAGGTAAATTTAATTATTAGGTGATATTTGAAAACAAACGTAATGAATATTGAAAAAAGTAGCTTTCATCCAATTGATAGTTTGGATAATAAATCCAATTACAAAAAGTATTATCGAATTGAAAAAAATGGTAAAATTATTGAAAGGATATTTTTAGATATTTTAAACCCTTCTCATCGAGAATTAATTATCTGCACTCATTATTTTAGAAATCAAGTTAAATTATTTTTAAATGAAACCATTGGAATCAATATAATTTCAAGAGACAATCCATGGGATTTTAAAATTCAATTAAGTACAAACGAGATTTTTAACGTGGAAGTAACTGCAATCTCTGAAAATAGGAATATGTTTGAAAAGTTCAAAAATGAAGAAAGATACATTTTGAATAGTTTTAAAGAAAAAATACCATTTTATGAGTTGGAGAAATTAAATAAACTATTTCCGAGCGAAGATTCCTCAAAACAAATTCAGCAATTAAAAGATCTAAAAACAGGTAAAAAATCACTTATCGACAATCCTTATTATGAAAAAAATCCAACCTTATTCGTTAGTGGTTTTGATGATATTAAAAGACCTTTTTCTGAATTAATAAGAGAAGCGATAGAAAAAAAAGAAAATAAAAAACATTTAGAAAAAGAATCAACAGTTTTGGTTATTGATAACAGGACTTTAACCTATGAAATGAATGAATTGGATGACGCGGAAGAAACTTTAAGAGATTTTTTGGACAACACTTCTTTTCGAGAGATTTGGTTGTATACGGGCTATTATTCGGATAATGATGCTAACAACGCGGAATTTAGTTTCAGCCCTTTAAAACTAACGCGAGAACAGCAAGGAATATTAATTCGATCGGATATTCGCAGTCAAAAGGATAGGAATATTTTTTATGTTGACAAAACTTTTAATCTAAATAAAAACAGTGCCAAATAACACTGTATGTAAATAGTTAAAGAGTACTTAATGAGAATGTCATTCTATTTTTACAATTATTCTAGATTTTATAAGTTAAACAAGAGATTAAAATGCGTAATTAAATCGATAGGCTGAGGTGTACTTGCCCTGCTTCAATTTATCTATTTAACTTTGGCAAGAATTAAAATAACATCAACAAACAAGTGATGTCAGAAAAAAAAGAAACTACTCTAAAAACTATAAAAGATTATTTACCATTAATTTATATCTTCTTGGTGTGTTTTGGCTACTTTAACAAAACTCTCTATTATGATAAATTTGGAATTGACATCTTGCATTATTTAACTATTCCAGAGTTAGTTTTAATGTTTATTCCAGTGGGTTCAATGCTAGTATCTGCTTTATTATTTGTTGTGATTTTAATTGCTCCAATGGTAGTATTTGGAAATAATAATGATGATTTCGAATCGGAAACCCGAAAAGACGGGTCTAGTATTTATAAAAGGTTAGATAAAATGAGTAATAACAAATTTGGAAAAATTTCAAAAAACATATATTGGTTAGTTGAAATAATGACAAGTGTCTACCTGAACTTTGTTCCAATGTTATTGTTTGCTTATTTAGCAATTGGTCTTAAGTTTGACAATATACCCTACAGCACAAAAATCCCTATTGTATTAATGATTTTTTGGGGTCTTATCTTCCTTCTAAAATTTATATTTCGAAGTTCAAAAACCAAACATAACCCAAGACTTAACTTGTTTGTTTATTTAATTATGATGCTTGTCTGTTTCATCGTATATTCGGATATGAGTCTTAAAGAAGCGGAAGAAATCCTTAGCGGAAAATCTATCTGTTATGTAAAATTTATGATTGACGAAAGGTCGGTAGAGACTAACAAAAACCTTCTGTTTTTTGGACAAACTAATGAATATGTTTTTTTAAGAAAAATTGATTCACAAGAAAACTATATCTATAACAAAAAAGAAATAAAAGAGTTTGTTTATAAAAAAAATTACTCAAAACAATAGCGATTTTATCACCAAAACTATAGCTATATAGAGGAAGGTTTCTGTTCAGTTGAAAAGTATTAAATTGAATTTACCATTACTTTATAAGACAATTTAGCTGTTAATAGGTTTCTATTCTTCTTAGTATTGATATTAATCTCCCCCAAAGATTTTATTATATTTACATACTCAAGAATGGAGCCATTTAGGTAGCTGTATTTCTTAATATTTGAATATATAGTAACTTAGTGCCTAAACAACATTATTATATGCAATAATCTTCCCTTTTAAATTAAGACTTCATGAATAGAAATACCGATTATGAAACCTTTGCAAGGGATATATATCAAGAACTTTTAGCTCAGGACGGCTTAACAGTCGAAGTATTACATAATCAAGTAATTCAAGGTAAAGCTGCCAAACATCAGATTGATGTATTTTGGGAGTTTGATTTTGCTGGTGTCAATCATAAAGTAGCTATTGAATGTAAGAATTACAGCAATAATGTTTCAATCGGTAAAGTAAGAGATTTCAAATCAGTTATAGAAGATATTGGTAATACCAACGGAATAATAGTGACAACCAAAGGGTTTCAGAGTGGAGCAATTGAGTTTGCTGAGCATTATGGAATTCAATTAATTATACTAAGAGAACCTTTAGAATCTGATTGGGAAGGAGAAATACGATATCTGGACACAACAATTGAAGTTCATGATCTTTCTATTACAAATACATTTGTTAAATTGGATTTAGTTTGGTTCAAAGAGAATTTTCCAGATATAGACCCTAAATCTGTTGATATATCTTTCACTGGATTAAATAATGAAATGTACATAGTTGATGAATTAGGAAATAAACTTACGAACTTCCTAGAATTAGAAAATAACTTACGCGAAGTTTTTGACTCGGAGGGTTGTACACACTTCTTTCCATTCTCGAACGGTTATATGAACACTAATGATTATGGAGCTATTAAAATAGAACGAGTTGAATTAACATATGAAACATCTAAAACCCGATCGAAGCATGTGTTTGATAGGCAACTATTTACTAAGGCACTTGTTCATGATATAAGAGCAGGAAAAATAAAATTCATAAAAAAATAAAGCATATAACACTGTTTAAAAAACATAGGGCGGTTTAAGAATGCCCGAGAGATGCTAGTTTATACGCTATTTCGTCAAATATAAAATTTAGCGTTTACGAAAAATGACAAAAGCAAATTATTTATATTTGGCTTAGTGACCAACCGAAATGCAATGCTTATACTCTGCCCTACGATTTTTTATATTAAACGTTAGCCAATATTAAACACTGTAATTAATTTTGAAGAAGAAGTATCAATGTCTTTGATAAAATCATCAGAAAATAGAAAATGCCAACTGTACATAAACCTGACGATTTAAATCTTGAATATTTACATACATTATATTCAAGCAAGATTTTTGATGATTTCATACCTAAATCAATGCCTTCTAGGCAATATGAAGATATTAAGCTATCTACGGATTTACAAACTTTGAAACTAGTAGATAAATATCAAAAAGATACAATAGCTATTGTTCACGGTACTTTTGTAAATTATCATAATGTGGATTACTTTGAAGTAAATTACACACGTTCAATTATTAAACAAAGAGGTTACCTTACTTATCTTTTCGAGATACTTATTAATGAATTAAACTACAAAGTACTATCTGACAAGAGTCATACTAGTCCAGGGTCTAAAGAATTTTGGAAATCGTTAATAAGAAAAAGAAAAATTAAAGTTTATAGAATAAATCTAGAATCCAACTATAAAAGAAACGCAAAGAAGTTTGATGACGAAAAAATATGGGGAAATAAAGTAAGCTCAAATATTGTTTTAAATGAATGGTCAAAATTAGAATTTATACAAAACTATAATCCTCAGCTACTAGAACAAGAATACGAATCTGAATTATTAAGTATGTTTGGTAATGATTTAGGAGATATTGATTATTTAGTAAATGATATTGAAGAATCGGAAATTGAAAAATATGAGAAGCAAATTTCAATGGAAAAAATAAGATTAATAGCTCAGAAAAAATAAACATTGGCTAATAATAGTGACTGTTGCACAACTATCTTTTTGATATTAAGCTAAAATCTTAAACGAAACCCTAAATAATTAGTTCTAAAAATCAGTTAGTTATGTTTTTTTTAGAAAGCCATAAGGGATGATTCTAAAGATATTTCGAGTTGTGCAACAGACACAATGTGTATAAGTAATACGGGAGAAGTACTAATGATGAATGACATAACAATAAATAAACAGCAGTGTAATTTGAGAGTTTGGAGCTTCGAAATCCTGTACTACTCATACACGAAACGTTATTCTTAATTCGCTTCAAAAGTTATATAAAAGTAAAAGACTTTTATTGAAGAAAAATATTAGCAAGCTATCAATAAATCTTGATGCTCCTTTGTATATTCTGAAATTTCTTCCAAAGATTCTAATAAAAAGTTCGAACTTCGAATGCTTGGGGTCACAAAGTGTTAAAAGCCAGGCATTACTGTCTGGCTTTTTTGTTGGGTATTATTATTTTTTTATATTCTCAAGAATAGAGTCATTTAGGTCACTATATTTCTTAATGTTTCGATATATAAGT
>NZ_POYJ01000011.1 GCF_002895435.1 Aquimarina sediminis | reverse complement strand
AGTTAAATATTTTTATTGGAGAATGATGTTAGCAAGCTATCAATAAAGCTTGATACTCTTTTGCGTATTCTGAAATCTCCTCCAAAGATTTTACTAAAAAGTTCGAACTTCGAATGCTCGGGGTCACAAATAGGATAAAAACCACTCTGAAAAGGGTGGTTTTTTAGTATTCGGAAGGGTGATAATTTCGTTTCTAGACTCCTGTTTTCTGGAATTTTATATGTTGATTTAGTACAGAATTCCTATAACAAGAATAAGCTTTTAGAGCTTATTGTCAGTGAGATGTTCTAATATTGGAGCACTTTTGTTGGGATTTGACATAGTGTATAAGTTGAACAAAAACATCGACCTAGAAATCTTACCCAATGAATCATAAGTATTTAAAAAAACGTTAGTTAAAAACGACATTGGTTTTTTAATACTATTAATTATTCGAACAAACAGAAACTTATTTCATCAGATTTAAATATGAGTCTACTAGTTCCGGACCAGCTAATATGTAAACTTTCATGAATCTTACATCTCAGAATAAAACCACCTTTTTTTAATGGGGTTACAAGTTTTTCTTTGGCTATACTTTCTGCACTATAGGGACTTAATTGAGCTTTTTCCGCTGAACATTTTATATGTGTAGGTCGGTAACTACCCCTGTATTCAAGAAAATCTACTTTGATCCCATTTGGTCTGTTTTTACCTCTGTTTTCACCTGATACTTTTTTATTTATCCATTTAACAATTGTGTTTATTCCGCATTGTCTGAAAAAAGTTTCGTAATCATCTCCATAATCATCATGAGCCTTATTTCCTTTAATGGGGTTATAAACAATTGTTAGCCAGTAATTCCAATAGAATTGTTTTTTTAACTCATTTCTTAGGTAATCTGCTATCTGATCGTGATCATCCTTTATTTTTTTTGGTATTGAGCTAATTAAATCTATTGTTTTCGGACGAACATTTTTTTTAAAGGAGTCAAAACAATCATTCATTTGCGTTTCCCATTCATTTTGCACATGCGATAGGCGTTGATTGAAATACTTAAAGACTGTTTTTTCTGCTAGTTCTAATTGTTCTTCAGCTTTTTCTTTTGATAGCTTTTTAAGCTCGTTATCATTATATTTGTTTAAAATTTGTACTATTCCATGGGATTGAGCAGCAAAATATAGATATGATAGGAGCGCCCCTGCAATATTATTTACCGCTGTTACATCTCCAAATGTTAAACTTTCTATGGTTGATAATGCTTTAGATGTTTTATATATGTTATTCGTAATTTCATCTGCATGAATTTCGATCTCTACTTCATTAAACGATCTAATTTGTTCTCGTTCGTAAATGGCTTCATTACTATCTTTATTTTCTTCTTTACTTAAATTTGTAATATGGTATTTTAACGTGTCAAAAAATGCAATTGAATGATTTAATCTAGTTTTAATTGCTTCAATTTTAGTAATGTTTTCTAATCTTTTAAACTGAGCATCCATTCTATTTCCTAAATCAGTAACTTGTGAGCTGAGTTTATCAACTGCCCCCAATATTTTATCCGTATCACTTTCTACACCGGATATCGTTCCTATAAGTGAAAAAGCAGAGCCTGCAATTCCAAGACCAGACGAAAACTTGGACAGTTTATCAAATTCTTTAACATACTTTTTTGTCGTGTCAATATCCTTTATAGAATCGAACAACTTTTTGATATTAGAACAATAGTTGGAAATTTCTTTTGATGCATCTCCAACAGACATAGGAAGATTTTCTATATTATTCATAAGAAAAGTTTTTATTAATTTAGATTAATTAAATATAGTGTTTTTTGTTATAATTATTCTATATGTCTTGTCTTTTATATTATCTAGACCTACATTCTATAAGAAACCGCGACAAAACTATTCCAGGTCCCACACCACGTGAAACTGCGATAAAACGGCTCCAATATTGGGAATCGTTGATTATATGCGGGATTCTGAAGAATTATATTTTTTAAGAGTGACTATAGTCTGAAAGGAAATGACTTTAGAATTTTAAAAACCCGATCAGATAGTGTAGTTTTTAAAATTCTGGAAAGTGTAAAGGTTTCCGGAATATACACCGGAAAAAATCATTAAAACACCCGTAAACGATCTTATTATTTGATACTAAAATATTACATATACCGAGTTTAGCAAGTGGTTGAGACACTCCCGTGGTCACTTAAGAATCTTTGAATTTCTTGTAAATCTGATATCAAAAAGTTCGAACTTCGAATGTTCGGGGTCACAAAGTATTAAAAGCCAGACAATATTGTCTGGCTTTTTTGTTGGTTATTCCTACCTTTATATTCAGAAATTATAGGATGATATCCTATTTCATATTAGCTACAATGTGACGTAACGTGTGCTAATTAATATTTAAAATAGAATATTCTACATGGATTTAAAGATTAGTTCAGGCAAGTATAAATCAATAGGACAATTAGAGTGGAAGGATATACCTGATTTTTCCGTTATAACTGGTGTGAATGGTTCAGGGAAAACTCAGTTACTTGAACTAGTTGACTATTACTATGACAGAGGCAAATATAATCAAATGAACAGGCTCGGTATCCTTGGTCAATTCCCAGATATTCAAATAAATAATATTAGTTTGAGTAAGGGTGATGTTGTTTTATTAAGAAGTCAATTTGGTTTATCAAGTACAGGTCTAATAAATTTCTCCGGTATTCAATCAACAATACAGCAGTTGTATCAGCATGGAATAACGAGAAAAAACAGCAACCCTCAATATGATGAAATAATACAGAATTTTGAAAGTAAAACAGGATCTAAAATAAGAGATATATCAATAGAAGAATTTACGAAAAAACTACCTGTAGATTTTTTTATGACAAGTGACACTCAATTTAATGGGAAACTCAATTTTATTTTCTATACTTATCATATAAAATTTTTGAACGAGCAATTAAAAGGGAAGAAGGATTTACAAATTAGAAGTGAGTTAGGACCTCCGCCTTGGGAGGTTTTTAAAGATATCATGGAAAGAATAGGTTTCCCTTTCTCAATTACAACACCAGAGGGTTTGGATTTACTCTCATCTTTTGATTTGAAGTTGTTTAGTATCAATAAACCTGCCGAAAGGATAGGTTTTTCAGACCTATCTGGAGGAGAAAAAGTTTTAATGTCCTTAATTATATGGTTGTATAATTCCCAAGAGCATAATGTTCTACCAAAATTAATACTATTAGATGAGCCAGATGCTCATTTACACCCTTCCATGACTAAGGTATTTATTGAAATCATTCAAGATATTTTAGTTAAAAAATATAAAACAAAAGTCATAATGACAACCCACTCTCCTTCAACAGTTGCACTAGTACCAGAGGGAAATTTGTTCGAAATGAGAAGGGAATCCCCCAGAATAAATTCTATTTCGGATAAAAGTTCTACTATATCACTTTTAACATCAAACTTAATTACTGTTACAAATAGAACAAAGTTTATTTTGGTTGAAGATGTAGAAGATGTTAGTTTCTATTCGAGGGTAGTGGAAATTTTAAAAAGTAAAGAGAAACTTCCTGACCACGCGTCAATAATTTTTATTCCTGCAAGTACTAGAGAGGGTAAAGGTAAAATTGGAGGTGGCTGTACTGTGGTAAGAGATTGGACTGAAAAACTACAGAGTTCCGGTCTTGGCAATATTCTTTTTGGTTTAGTTGATGGAGATAAAGGGGTTACTGCTCAAGATGGAATTTATGTTCTGAACAGGTATAGCTTTGAAAATTTCTTACTTGACCCTCTTGTAGTATTTGGTTCATTATTGGAGAATGAGGTAGAACCAAAAATTGATGGAATACAATTAGGTTTTGGGGAACAATATAAGATTGGAATGTTAAAAAGTTCAGATGCTCAAATGATAGTAGATAATATTGTAATGACTATTGAGGATAATAATGGTGTATTTAATGAGAATGATAAGAAACGTATTGAAATCAATTATTTGAATGGAAAAAAATTAATGCTTCCAAATTGGATAATTGAAAAACGGGGGCATGATTTAATGAATATTTACAGAATGAAATTTGGGCAGAAGTCAATTAGTTTTAAATCTTTAATAAACAGCTTGCGTAAAACACAAATTATCCCTACCGATTTGTATGAAAAAATTGTTGAAATTTGGGAGAGTTAGTGTCTTAGTCAATACACATAAGCCAAGGGATTGTGGGTAATTTAAACATTAGTGTATTTCCTCACACTTACAGAGGTGTGATAAATGAAGTTAAGAGATTCTTGTCTCCATGTATTACTAACAGTTACCAATAAGCGTAGTAATCAATTGGAGTTTTAGATAAAAAAACAAAAGGTAAAATGAAAAAAGCCAGTGCTAATTCGAAAAGTTAAGACTTAAAACTGTTAATAGCCGAGACTTAATTGCAAATTACCAAGATACTATGAGAAACAATGGGAAATCGTTAGAAAAAACTATCCGGCTTATCCAAGAGACTTTGAAAGATTCTGAAAACACAAAGGTTTTCAATAATTATAAAATTGAAAATGAAAGTGGACTGAAACGGGAAATTGATATACTAATTGTTTCTTCAATTAATGATTTCGATATTAAGATAGCTATTGAATGTAAAGATTATAATAGAAGAGTTCCAGCCAGTGATATTGAAGCTTTCCAATCTAAATGTGATAGAATTAAAGAAATTAATAAGAAAGTTTTTGTTAGTACAAATGGATATCAAGCAGGCGCAATAGATGCCGCAAAGTATTATGGAATTGAACTATATACTGCTAATAAACTGAAACAAGAGAATATTAAAAATTGGTTTCCAATAAAGCAAATGAGACTTCGAATTGAGCCAAAATTTATCGCACCAACACTATACTTAGATGCTACACAAGAAAAATTAGAAACTGTTTTAAAAGATTTTAATAGTGTTGTTTATGGAGAAAAGATTAATGAACCAATTAAAATAGAAACACTTTTAATAGAAGCAATTGAGAATAATAAAATTAAAATTTGGAATCTTGCTCTTTTTAAATGGATAAAATTGGAAGAAACAAAGAAAGACGAATCTTTCCCTGTACAATTCCAGCTTGACTTTAATGATTTTTATATAAAATCAACAAAGAAAGAAAAAATTAAACTTTTTAGGTTAATATCAAGTGTATATGTGAAATTTGTAAAAAGAGACGCTACAATTCTAAGCGGGAGAATTGTTAAAGGTTCAAAAAATAATGACATTACGAAATCAATAACAATAGATATTGGAAAGAATTTAAGTACTGATATTATAATAGACAAAAATGAGGAATTAACATTTTTTACGACAAATGAAAAGGATGAACCACAGAAATTAACAACTTTATTTACTTACAACCCGAACACAAAAAAGTTTAACAAAAAGTAATAAAAGTGAAATATTTGTATTTGGCTTAGTGCCCAATTAGTATGGTCAATCAATAGTGCTATATTTCTTACACTCAATTTTAACAAGCCTTAAATAAGACTCTATTTTGGATACTATAGTTGCTAATCTCCTCCAAAGATTTTAATAAAAAGTCGGAACTTTGAATGCTCGGGGACAAAAAGTTGTAAATATTTACTGAAGCGAGACAATATTGTCTCGCTTTTTTGTTGGGTATTATTTTTATATTCTCATGAATAGAGTGATGTAGGCAACATTGGTAATTATAACCTTTTTGAAACGCCGTTTGTGATGGGAACGGAAAATTTCTTAGCTTTGGAAAAACAAACCAAACATAACACTTCTTAAACTCCATTGATCAAATTGTTTGCTATCGCTACGCAAACTATTTAATCAACTAAGCTAAGGCATAGTTTACTAAGACGTTGTAGCCAATATTTATGCAAAAATTGGATTTAAATAATAGTGAAGAAAAATACCCATATGTATTTCTACCTGAAATTATAAAGAATCATATTTGCCATGGCTATAATGAATCCGAAAAACTAGATTTTTTAAATCTTGAAAAACCTAGTTACTCAACCAAAAACATCTTTCACCCATAATGACTTTTAGGCAAGAAATAATGGAATTATTTTTGAGAAATTAAATATCTGAAAATGAGACTTATGTTTACTCTTTTACTGCTTATCTTTTCTCTTCTGACTTTGGGACAAGAAAAAACAACCTTTAAATTTGAAGATGAGAAAAAGTTAAATATCGAATTGAAAGGAAAGGTAAAGAAAGTCGTAATTAAAAAGGAAAATCTGAAAAATGACAATTCTGAAAGTATTGTATATGAGTTTGACGAAAATGGAATTCCTTTAAAAATCAGAAAAAATGGATTAGGAGTTGATGTAATCAATAGAATGTTGAGAGATGAGGGAATTCACTATAAATTTAAAAAAGGCAAACTTCTTTCAAAACTTAATAAAATGACAAGTGGATTAGATGGAGAAATTTACCAATACGATGATAACTGGAATTTAGTCCTCGAAAAGCATTTCATTAATAACATTTTGGTAAAGGAAATATCACAAAATTTCGATGACGAAAACAGGCTTTCGTTAAAAACGGAATATCTCTATGGTGGATTTAGTGATTATAATGTAGAAACAGAGAAGGAAAAAGAAGCTTATTTGTACAAGAAAGAAGAATACAAGTATGATATCTGTAACAATTTGATTTCCAAAACTGAGCAAAATTTCAGAAAGGATTTTATTGAAGAAACATCTTATAAGTACGATCCACAGAATAATCTAATTGAAGAAGGTCATTGTTTTGTGGGAAAAGGTGAAAGAGATTGTAAATACAAACCGCTATACGGATTTGATTATGATAAAAAAAATCGATTAATAAAGAAATATCAACTTGCTCAATTTTCACCACACAATACAGATACATATTATAAATATGATTCAAATGGTAATGAAATAGAAGCTATTGGTTATTATATATATCCAAATAAAGAATCAGTAATCGGATATAAATTCAGATATGAGTATAATCAAAGCGGAAACAAAACTAAAGATATTGAAGTCATCGGAAAGTATAGACGATTAAGGTTTGATAAATACAAAACGGAAATCACAAAATACGACGACTTCCAAAACATAATTTTAGAGGAATATGTAACTGAATCAGGTCAACCAATAAAAGTTGTGGTCAATACTTATCAATATGATGACAATGGAAATTGGATTAAAAAAGAAATGAAAGAAGGAACAAATCATAATGATTTGGAATTAATAGATATTACAACCAGAAAAATAGAATATTACTAATAAAAAACTGCTTACAACAATGGGTATAATTCATAACGGCTTTCAGCACGCTACGCACCATACACAAGATCGTCAAATAAATAAGGAAAAGGGAGGGAAATAATAACAGAAAATAGATAGATTTAATAAATGAACATAAACGAATTAATATCATTTTTTGAAGATGACTTAAACAAGTTAATTACTGAATTAAGGCTCTATAAGGATGAAGGAAATATTTGGCGAATAGAGAGAAATATTTCTAATTCAGCTGGAAATTTGAGTCTGCATCTAATTGGGAACTTACATACTTTTATTGGAAAAGAAATTGGAAAAACAAACTATATTAGGAATCGAGAACTCGAGTTTTCTCAAAAAAATGTTTCTAGAGCAACGTTGATAAACAGTATAAATGATACCATAGAAATGGTGAGAAAATCACTACTTTATCTTTCTGATGAGGGGTTGAAAAATGATTATCCTATATTAAAGTTTTCTAAAGTAGAAACGAATGAATATTTGCTAATACATTTAATAAAACATTTGACGTATCATTTGGGACAAATTAATTATCATAGACGACTTATCGATGAATAAAAATTACCACTAACAATGGCTGTAATTCATTATGGCTTTGTACTACGCCAAAATAAAAGTATTAATCTAACAGATGGATCTCGGCAGAATAATCCTGCCGATGGTTCCACTACGAAATCATAGTAGTAACCGCTAGTACCAATTAAAAAACAAAATGATGTATAAAGCTTCTTTTGATAACGAACTACTTAATGACTGGTGTGATTTCTGTGAGGGAAGAAAAGAGTTTGATAGTTTCCATTTTTCAACACTATTAATGGAAACTCTTTTAGAAGGGTACACTCCTAAATTTGATGAATTCATTACGGAAATTACTAAGTATTTTGACAGCTCCATTTACAAAAACATAAAATATGTCTTCAGTAATCAGGAGCAGAGTGAAGGTGAAGTAAAAGATTGGGTAATAAACGACTTAAGAGAAAAACGAAAGATTATAAACCTTGCACCTGACTCTATGAAATTGAAAGAGATAATTGACTATCCTCAATTTCTATTTGTTAAAGACAGAGATGAACTTTACAAAGCCAGAGAGACAGATAACAACACAATATTGTATGAAGAAGTTGGAGATTTTGTTATAGAAAATATTGATAATGACAAACGGTTATTTGCATTGAAAGAAGTTCTTTATAGTATAGCATCAGATAACGATTTAGTAAACGCAATACTTTCTGGATTAATTAAGAGTGATGTTGATTTATCCAACTATTTGGACATCTATAAGAATGGATGTGATTATGCAGTAGATGATGAAAAAATTCTGATATATGAATTCAAACCAACTAATTTAAAAAAAAAAGTTAACGCATTAGTTTTAGGAAAGTTTATAGCTTTCTATATACTAAACGTTGTAGCACATACCAAACACAAATGAAAATGAAAACATATATAATAATTGGACTTTTAATTACCATTGGATTAATGACGTTTATAAGTTGTAATTCAAAGTCAAATAGTACGAAAACAACTATAAAGAAAAAAGATGCTATTCCAAAGGACTTAGAAGTTATCTTAATTAAACCTTTTAATAGTGTTGTCTATAAGTCAATGGCTGAAAATAGAATTTTTATAGATTACTATTATGAAGAAGGTTTTTTTCAAGGAAATCTAATTTTAGAATTAAACTCAGATGAAATAATTGAATTTAATAAAGACGCTAACACCTTTTTAAACTATCAATCAAATCTTATATCAAAAGATTTTAAGAACTTATTTGAACTAAGAAATATTAAGCCTTTTATTGGAGAAGAACAAAGAACTGAGCTTATGAAAAATTGGAGAATAAAAAATGAATAAAAATTAAAATGTGCTACAACATCACCTCAACTGCATTAAACGCAGTTTAGCCAAATGTTATTTTATTTCGCCTCAAAAGTTATAAAAAAACTAAAGATTTTTATTGGAGAATTACGTTTGCAAGCTATCAGTAAAGCTTGATGCTCTTTTGCGTATTCTGAAATCTCCTCCAAAGATTTTATTAAAAAGTTCGAACTTCGAATGCTTAGGGTCATAAAGTCGTGAATATTTACCAAAGCCAGATAATATCGTCTAACTTTGTTGTTGGTTATTATTACTTTTATAGTATGAGATAGAAGATATATATTATTGGCTATATGTCATCTGGAAAAACTATTGGAAATGAAAAAGTCGAAAGAAAATAGTGAGCACTATAATTGGGGAGATAATTGTAGTGGATGGTACTTATTAAAAACCCAAAGTTTAAGTATTATTGAGGAGCTAATGCCACCGAAAACTAAAGAGAAAAAACATTATCATAACAAATCTCAACAGTTTTTTAGAATTCTAAAAGGCAAGGCGACTTTTGAGATTGAAAATGAAACAATTGAAGTAGAAAGTGGAGATGGGATCCATATACCTCCAAAAGTAAAACACCGTATACGGAATGACCAATCTGAAAATTTAGAATTTATCGTAATTTCAGAACCTACAACTCGTGGAGACAGATACGATGAGACAGATTAAAAAAAATACCGTACAATTGAGTATCCATAAGAAAAACTAGTAGTTATACGAAATAGTGCTTTTTATTATAAATTAGATTTGAAAATTAAGGTCATAGCTAAGTATAAAAAGAATGGTTAATGAAGGTGAAACTTTAAATTATCTAATCCATAAATACGTTGGATCCAAACACTAAATCGTATCTTAAAATAAGATTTTTTCATAGTAATTCGTTATTTTTAAGGTCAAACAATTTTTTTTAACCCTAAAGACATCTACTTTGAAGATTAAAAAATTCTGGAAACGAATTTTATTAGTACTAATCTTAGCCCCAATTTTATTAGTAGTAGGTCTAATGCTATATATTCAGAGCAACCAATCTGAAATTATTAAGGAGGAGATCGCAAAACTAAATAAAGAACACAAGGGACTTATTAGTGTTGGTGACAGTGAATTATCTCTTTTTGGCAACTTTCCATACATCTCTATAAAAGTTGATGATGTGCAAATTTTGGAAACAAAAGAGAATAATGCACCCATCATAATGGATGTAAAAGACATATACATAGGTTTTAATTTATGGGATATTATTAACAAAAATTATGATATTCAATCTGTAATAGTTGAAGAAGGAGTCTTTAATATTGTTATTCATGAAAATAATACTACCAATATTCAAAATTCCCTAGCTAGCACTTCTGAAATAGAAACACCTTCTACTAATATTCATCTAAAAAGAATTAAATTAAAAAATCTAGATATTCATACCTTGGATGAAGCCACGAATACAGATGTCGAAAAATTTATATATACTGGTAAGGGTGGCTTCAGTCGAAAAGATAGTATCATCGCGGGGCATATCGATACAGATTTTGAATTAAATGTGATAAAAGATGGAGATACAACCTTCATTCATAAAAAACATTTTGAAGTTCATACAGATCTGGTATTTAATGAATACACTGGCATTCTTGACATACAACCTTCGGGTATTGTAATGGAAAATGGAGATTTTGAATTAGAAGGCTTTATAGATATAAAGAACGATGTAGATCTTGATCTTTCTATAAAAGGAACAAAACCTAATTTTGATATGCTTATAGCTTTTGCTCCTACAGATGTAATACCCGTATTAGAGAAATACAAAAATGCTGGCGAAATCTATTTCAATGCTAGTATCCAAGGACCCGCTAACAAAGGGAATAGACCTTTTATCAACGCTAATTTTGGAGCCGGAAAAGCCTTTTTAGAAAATACTGAAAGGGAGAAAAAGATAGATAATATGGGGTTCAATGGTCATTTTACTAATGGAGAAAATAGAAACGCTAGTACTATGGAGTTTTCTCTAACTGATATGACTGCGTCTTTGGAAAAAGGAGAGTTTGAAGGCTCTATTTTTGTAAAGAATTTTGATTCCCCAGAAGTGGATATGCAAATAAACTCGAATTTCAATCTCGATTTTATTACAGATTTTTTTGAACTAAAGCAGGTGCAAAATGCTTCTGGGCAAGTTTCGCTGAAAATGAATTTTCATGATATTATTGATGTTGATAACCCTGAAAAGGCATTACAAAAACTTAATCAAGCGTACTTTACAGAGTTGATTGTAAAAGATTTGAGTTTAATCGCTAAAGAACTTCCCGCTCCCTTGCATGATTTGAATGTGCATTTAGTAATGAATGGTAAGGAAGCAACCCTGAACCAGTTTGAACTGTTGATAGGAGATTCAGATATATCGATAAATGGTTTTTTTTCGAACTTACCTGCAATTATACATCATACTAACATTCCGGTAGAAGCCCATTTGGATATTACCTCCAATTACCTAGATATTGCCCAATTAACAGGTTTTTCAAAACAGGATACTACTCGAACCGGTTTTGATGAACAAATAAAAGACCTGAGCTTAGGACTTTCTTTTAAAGCTTCAGCAAAAGATTTTACAGAATCTAAGTATTTACCTAAAGGCGAATTTTTTATCGATAGCTTATATGCAGACCTTAAACATTATCCGCATAAACTACATGATTTTCACGCCGATGTACTTATAGACGATAGTGATTTAAAAATAGTAGACTTTACAGGTTATATAGATGATAGTGATTTTCATTTCGATGGGCTAATACATGATTATGCTTTTTGGTTGCAACCCCAGCTCAACGGAGATGTAGATTTGGATATCAACCTTAATTCTAATAAATTGAGACTGGAGGATGTCTTTTCATATAGAGGAGAGAACTATGTTCCAAAAGAGTATCGACATGAAACTTTTGATGATTTGGCGTTGCATTTTGGCTCTAGTATGCATTATAAAGATTCTGCTTTACATTCTATCGATCTAACTTTGGATAAGTTAGATACAAAAATGAAATTGCATCCACTTCGTTTGGATAATTTTAGAGGAAATATACATTACGAAGAAGAACATTTGGTGATAAAAGACTTTCATGGAGAAATTGGAACCACCAATTTTAACTTTGATTTAAACTATTATTTGGGGAAAGATCCGCAAATAAAGAAAAGAGATAATTATCTCGAAGTAAAGGCAAATTATATAGACTTTGATGCACTTTTCAATTTTGATTTAAGTCCACCAAAACCAACAGAAGTTGCTACTTCAAAAACTGCAGATGTAAAACAGCATGCAGAAGCTTTTAATTTATATGAGTTGCCATTTACAGATATGCAATTTAAGGTAGATGTAGCTCACTTTATTTACCATAGAATAGATCTTCAAAATATCAAAGCAGATTTAAGAACAACACCCAACCATTATATCTATATAGATACGCTAAATATGGATGCTGCAGGAGGAAATATTCAATTAAATGGATATTTTAATGGTAGCGATCCAAAACATATCTATATGAAGCCGGATTTGGTTATGAATAATGTTGATTTGGATAAATTGCTGTTCAAATTTGAAAATTTTGGGCAGGATCATCTCGTTTCAGAAAATTTACAAGGAAAACTCACCTCTAGAATTAAAGGTAAGATTAGGGTATACCCGGATATGGTGCCAGACCTGGATCAGTCTACTATAGAGATGGATGTAAAAGTACTAAATGGAAGATTAAAAAATTACGATCCAATGCTGGCGCTTTCAGATTATATGGGAGAAAAGAATCTACAAAATATTCGATTTGATACCCTGCAAAATAGCCTGGATATAAAGAAAGGGAGGATTAACATTCCTTCTATGACGATTGAGTCTACTTTGGGGCACATAGAATTGTCTGGTACGCATGATAGTAATCAAAAAATCGATTATTCTATACGTATTCCATGGAAAACTGTAAGAAAAGCTGCTTGGCAAAAAGTATTTGGCAACAAGAAGGATGTAGCTATTAATGAGGAGCAAGAAGATGAGATTGTAGAAATAGATCCTAACAAAAAAGTAAAGTATCTCAACCTAAAGGTCAGAGGAAGCATTGATGACTATAAGGTTTCGTTAGGGAAGAAAAAAGAAAATTAGCATCTGATTCCGAAAATTTTATTGAAAAATGGACTATTGATATTATCGAAACCCGAACGGGGTTATATCTATATGGAAACCTAGGTTGAATGATTCTAAAGAAAACAAAAAGGAGTAAATGGTATCATCATATGATATTTAATATTGTCATGGCGTAAAACCTGGCAATGTTGAAAAATCTATATTCGGATGGATACCATTAGGAGTTCTTGAAAGCTGAGAGCCTATCACAGTGTTGGCATTAAAAAATCCACAGTTTCTTAAATAAAATGAATTTTCTTCTACACCGCCTTCATAATCAAGTCTTGCCTTGTTTTTTGCGGTTATATCACCAGTAAACATGGCACTGGTTAGCTCATGCCATGTGCCTTCTGTATCAAATACCCATTGATTAGCATATTTTCCTTTTCTTGAAATATAACCTGTTTGAGGGCTAAAATTTTCTAAAAACGAATGAAATCTTTTTAAATGTGTGGTAGTATATGGTCTTCTGAAGCTTGCAATTAATTGCCATTCATTTTCTTCTGGAGCATAAAAATATGCAGTATAATCTGTCGAATTATTGACTGAGGGTTCTCCTTTTAGTAGAAACTTGTAGGTGTTTCCAGGTTTCCAGTTAAATACTTTATAGCTTTGTCCACCAGAACCCTCTCCTCCAAAATTGCCATCTGTAACTCCTTCTCCTTTACCCAACATACGTACCCTGTAGTTATCAGGGATTGTACTTGGATCATCTGTAACAAAAGGACTCCATACAGAAAATAATATTCTTCGTTCGGTATCTGAGTTAACTTGCATACCAAAATATCCTTCTCCAAAACCATTAGCCATAAAGAAAGAGCCTATTTGATCTTCTCCCTGAGGTACTGTTACTTCATTATAAAAATAGGTGATATCTTTATTTTTGGGCATTTGATATGTTAAATGAACGGAAGGACCTCTTCTTCCAAAATGAAAACTAAAATCATTGGGGACAAAAGAGATCTCACCATCTGTAGCAGATCCTCCAAGATGAATTTTACTAATATCTGCGATATGAGCACCTGTCTTTTTAAGTCCTTGTATTTCAATAGGTTGATAGCCCGATGTGGCTATATTAAATATTCCTACTTCAATAGTTTTATAGGCGGTATTGGTAATAGCTATGTCTTTTGTAGTACCACCTGCTGTTACCCGAATTGTTGAAGGTCCATCTTCTGATTTAATAGTTAGACCAAGGTGTAATTCACCTATTGTATTTGTATGAAAATAGGTGCGAATTACATCATCGAGTGATGTCCAATTACGAATACCGTTATCATGAATCATAGCGGCATCTTGCTCGGTACTATTGATAACCCAACTATTACCTCCAGGAAGAATAACTTTTGATAAGTTTACTACGTCCTCGATTTTCAGATTAGATTTTGATTTGTCAGAATTGCAGGCTATAGTACAAATTCCTATCAAAACAAACATGATGCTGTTAATGAGTTTTTTACAATTTTTTATATTCATCATTACGGATTGTTGGTAATATATAATTGTGATGGACTATTATTGTTTACGACAATAACAGCCTTCTTTTTTTTGATGGATGTAAGTATCATATGTCTAACATCCTTGTCGGCATAAAATCCTATTTCTGAATTTTTTTGAGGTTTGAATACACCATCTAGATCTCCTTTAAGGTAGATTCCTATACCGGCATCTGATCGGGTTGTTTCTACTTCTGCGTGATAATTATTTCCTGCCATCAATAAATCTTTGATACTATCATTATCAAAATCTTCATATAATATACTATTAATAGGGCTTACTTGAGCTTCTAAAGGGAAAGGGGTAAATTCAAAATTACCGTTGTTATTAATAAAGATACCAGATCTAAACTCGTTTACTTGGTGATGAATGGCTGATTGAAAAGATTCTCCAATAATTTCCTGAACACCACTGGTTGCAAAATCTTTGTATGTTTTAATTTTTTCTTTTAAATATGGTAGTTGCTCGGCTGTACAGTGCTTACCTCGCACAGGAACCTGTTTGGATTTATAATATTTGGCTAATATAATATCTTCGGTACCATTATTGTCGAAATCTTTGGTATAGACATGAAAAGGTTTGTCGTTTGTTGCCTTATGCTTGTGGTTTAATCCTAAATTTCCTGCAATGATATCTTTATCGCCGTCTTCATCTATGTCTGCAATAAGTATCTTATTCCACCAACCTTTGGTTGATGATAAACTTTTATAGATTTCGTTTTTGGCAAGTGTTCCATTGGTGTTAATAAATACTTCGATACCCATCCATTCCCCGGTAACAATAAGATCCAGATCATGATCATTATCTATATCCTTCCATTCTGCACTGGTTACCATTCCTATATTTTTAACTTCAGGAGCCAGATTATCAATTTTATCTACAAATCGATTGTTTTCATTGATTAATAAGTGACTTGTTGGGGCATATGGATACTTTCCAGGGATCACACGTCCTCCAATAAATAGGTCAATATCACCATCTTGATCAAAATCTGAAGCTTTTACTGTTGAACCAGCAGTATTTATAGTAGGTAGTTTTGATTCTGATTTACTAAAAACAAAACTCCCATTATTAATATATAGCCTGTCTTGTAATAGGGGAGAATCGAAATCAAATTCATAGCTTCCGCTTACCACATACAAATCTTTATCTCCATCATTGTCTGCATCAAAAAAACAGGCGCTTACATCTTCGTACTCACTGTCGTTAACAAAACTCTGAACAGGGATTTCCTTATAATTTCCGTCTTGTAAGCCAATTAGCAATTGTGCTGTCTTACGATGTGCTCCACCTATAAAAAGATCTTCGATGCCATCATTATTAAGGTCTGTTTTGGCTATTGCAGGACCTGTCTGAGATAGTTTATGGGGTAGTAACAATTGCTTGTCAAAATCATTGAAAGGAATCTCGGTATGCCTAAAATTGAATGAATTTTGGGTGAAAATAGGGGTGGATTCTTTGCTAGTGCTTTGGTCGGTCGGTGTTAAACTATTTGCATAATCAATATGCAATAATTGATTTGGTTTTACATGAGAAAGTGACTGTATGTTACCATCAGACCAAATGATCTCAACTTTATTAATTTCATCATTTTTTCCTAATCCAAAATGAAGAGTATTCGGCATTGAGGAAAGATAACCTCTGGAGTTTATAAGTTGTCGAGTTAATATTTTTCCATTGTTTTGATATATTTTTACAGTTGTTCCTACTCCAAATATATTTTCTCTAGGTCCTTTGAAGTGAAATTTCAGAAAATTATTCTGGTTGATTTCTCTTGCGTTATTTCTTAATATTGTTGCGTTTTCATCGAGATTATTGGTAACAATATCTAGATCTCCATCATTATCTAAATCGACATATACCGCTCCATTTGAAAATGTTGGTTTTTCATCAGACCAATCCGAGGTGCTATTATCAAAGTTTAGGTTCCCTTTATTTTTAAAAAAGTAGTTGGTTAATTTTTGTTGTGGTAATTTTTGAGTGAATTTGTAAAAATCTTTTTCTTTTAGAGTATTTTTTTTCTTATTGATGGTATTATTAATTTCAATATTGATATCACGATCAACAACATCTCTATAAATACCATTGGTAACATAGATATCGCTTAGTCCATCTAAATCAAAATCAGCAAAAAGCACTGACCAGCTCCAATCTGTTTGTGCCAGACCAGAGATATGGGCAACTTCACTAAAAGTTCCGTTTCCATTGTTTAACTGCATTACATTATGCATGTATTGGTAGTGATGATCTTTTTTAATCATGTTGTTAAATCGATCAATAGACATCATGGACATTGTTGTTTTGGATCGAATATGATCTTCTGGACTCATGTCTAGAACCATCAGATCATTAAAGCCATCGTTGTTAATATCACCAATATCGCTTCCCATACTGTAATATGAGATATGTTTAAAAAGTGAATTTCTCTTTTCAGAAAAGGTGCCGTTTTTATTATTTATGTATGCAAAATCGGGACTGATAAAATCATTAGATACATAGATGTCAGACCAGCCATCATTATTAAGATCTCCTACCTGTGCATTTAATCCAAAACCTAAATCGGGTAAAATTCCCGCTTGTGAGGAAACATCTGTGAACCTTCCGTTTCCATCATTATTATATAACCTATCACTGCTTCTAAAGGCTTGTGTTTTTTTACTATTCTGAATTTTTTTAAGATCTAGTATTTTACCTGATAAATCGAAATCGGCAGGTGCATTGGTAATATATACATCCAGATCTCCATCTTTGTCATAATCAAAAAATGTAGAAGATATAGATCGGTTGGTATCTGCTAGACCATAAAGCTTTGCTTGTTCTGTAAAAGTAAGGTCTCCATTATTAATATAAAGCATATTGGCTAGTTTATGGTCTCCCTGATACCAACCAGCTCTATTGATATAAATATCTAAAAAACCATCATTATTAATATCAACAATTGATACCCCTGTATCAAAACCAGTTCTCTTTTTTATTCCAGCGTCAATAGTTATATCTTCAAATTGAAAGTTTCCTTTGTTTAGAAAAAGTTTATTATGATAGATGTTTGAAGTAAAGAAGAGATCTTGTAATCCATCATTATTAAAATCGGCAGCAGCTACTCCGCCACCTATGTAGATATACAAATATTTATAATAGTGTAATTGTTCGGATTCTAATATTTTATTTTCAAAAGTTACTCCTGAAATGCTTGTAGGGACTTTTGTAAATAATTTATCTGCAGGTAACTTATCAATCGGTTTTGTACATGCACATAAAAAGATAAGTGATGATAGTAGAATCCAGATTTTATATAAATAATCCTGCATATGAATGAAATTAGATAAGGTAAAAAGATAAAATCACATAGGTCTCATTTGAGACCTATGTGATTATTTATTAATCATTTTGAATTAGTGATGGCTGTAATATGATTTGTTGTTCAGGTATAAATTCAATTATTCTAGGGTGTGTAGACGGTATCTCAAAGAAAGCATTCGTTCCATTTAAGTGTGTACCGGGATATTTTCTATCCATGGTACGACCATTTCTATACACATCATACTTTCTATGTCCTTCATATGCTAATTCTAATCTACGTTCTTCTAAAACAATATCTAAAACTGTTTTTCCAGTAGGAATATCTGCTAAAGTATATGTAGGAATACCAGCTCTTTCTCTAATGATATTTACATTATCCAGAGCTAATTGATCCATGCTTCTTTTTGCTAAAGATTCTGCTTTGTTCAAGTACATTTCTGATAAACGAGATACCATTGGTGACCATAGATGGATGTCGTTTTCTTGTAGCGAGGCTTTAAGGATAAAGAATTTTGGATGACCATTACGTTTTTTTAGATCAAATCCTTTAATGACATCTTGCCTGCCGTCGGTTCCGTTAAAATAATATACTGTTTTTCCATCGACAACTTCAGACTCTACTGTGTATGTGTTTCCATCGTCTTCAAAGGTCGTTACTCCACCACTTTCTGAGGTATTTCTAAACTCATATGCATATTCGTCATTTACCCAATATACTGCGGGGATTTGGTTGTCGTTACTATCTACTTCAAATTGTGGTTCTATAAATGATTTTCTAGCATCATTAGGGTTTTTATCTATTAAATCCAGATAGGTTCTTGAGGCATACATTTCTCCCCAGCCTTTACCCTCTACAGTGGCATAAAAAGATCCTATAGTAAACCAATCATCGAACCCTCCTAGAAGATCAGAAGCAGAACTTAATGTTACAGCAAAGATGGCTTCATCATTCTGCTCTGGAGTCAAAGTATTCATTTTAGAAAATTGATCCGTAGGGAGTAAGGAATAATGCCCAGATGCAATTACTTTATTGGCATATTCTTCTGCTCTAATATTATCCTCTTTATATAAATATACTCTTGATAGTAAGGCTTGTGCTGCTTCTTTTGATGCAAAAGAAGCTCCTTTGTTTATTGTCATCAACGATTCTGCTTTTTCCAGATCTTTGATAACTTGAGAATACACTTGTTCTACAGTGTGTCTATCTGGTCTATCTGTAATATCCGATGTTAGTTTTAGTGGTACAGATAAGTTTGAAGAACCTTGGTTGTATGGTCTTCCAAATACATTTCCCATTTGAAAATATGTAAGTGCTCTTAGGTAGTAGTTTTCTCCTAATAATTGATCTGTTTCTTCAGATTTTCCTTCTACGATTTTTTCGATAATTACATTACATCCTACTACTATCTTATACGAATTACGCCAAAATCGCTCTACTCTGGAGTTGGTTTTTATGGATTGATAATTGTATAAAAAGAATAAATGGTCAGTTGTACCCCCACTAAGGCTTATATTATCTCCGGCATATTCTGATATTCTGTGTAGATCATCTACCCATCCGTCAAAACCTTTATCTCCTTTTAGTAAGGCATAATTACCAATTGTAGCTGTTTCTATAGATTCTGGATCAGAAAACAACTCCTCTACCGAAATCTCCTCATAAGGATTCGTTTCTAAATCGCAGGACTGTAGAATACTTGCGATAACTAGTAGTATTATTAATTTTTTCATACTATTTATTTTTAAATATTTTAAAATGACAGATTAACACCCAAGGCATATCGTTTTGGAATAGGATAAGTTAACCCTGGACTTCCTGATAAACCTATATTACTTTGGTCATTTGGATTGCCCGTAACCGCTGGATCAACTCCGCTATACTTGGTAAATGTCAGTAGATTGTCTCCAGATACGTATATGTTAAAGCCGCTAAGTCCTATTTTACTTAATACATTCTTGGGTAAGTTGTAGGATAACGTCACATTTGTCATTCTCAAGTAGCTAGCGTCTTCTAGATAACGAGATGATCGCTTATTAGAGTTATTATTACCGCCTTCAACGGCTAATGGATGTGTGGCAATATCTCCTGGTTTTTCCCACCTGTTCCAATCATCTGCTAACACTTGTTGATTAAATGTAGGATAAAACCCATCTGAATCAAATAATTCTCGGGCGCTATTGTATAGTTTTCCTCCCTTAGAAAAGTTGAAATTTGTAGAAAGAGAGATGTTTTTATAGCTTACATTAGAATCAAATCCTCCTATAAAATCTGGAGAAGCAGAGTCAACGATTTGTAGTGTAGCATCATTCCAGTTACTGGTTTCTGTACGTTCTCCTGTATCAGGATCAACAACTTCCCATAATGGATTTCCGTTGTCAGGATCTACACCAAGCCATTTTCTAATGTACCAGGAGTTAGAATCTTCACCTACTTTAAATATTTTAGAGCCTCTAGGAATTTCTGTTTGCCCGTCAAATAATTCGGTGACTTCATTTTTGTTGTATCCTATATTGAATCCTAAATCCCAGTTGAAGTTTTTAGTCTGTATAACATCGACTGAAATCGCAGCTTCATACCCTATGTTGGTTAGCCCTCCTACATTTTCCCAAAATCCACTATATCCAGTAACATCTGGTAAGTCTACAAAGTATAATAGATCGGATGTATCTTTGTTATAATATTCGAATGTTGCACTTACTCTGTTAAATAGTCTTGTGTCAATGGCAATGTTTGCTTCATACGTTTTTTCCCAGCTTAGATCAGGGTTCCCTAGTTGATCTAATATTGCTCCTGGAGTGCCTATGTATTGTGAGTTCAATCTATAGGTTCCTTGATATGGATATAAGGATGATGGTCTGTTTCCTACAGAACCATAACTCAAACGTAATTTAAGTTCATTAATAGTTTTACTATTGAAAAAAGCTTCGTTATGAATGTTCCAACCTGCACCTAGTGCAAAGAAATTACCATATTGATTATCTAATCCAAAATTAGAAGCTCCATCTCTACGTATAGAAGCTTTTGCATAATATCTATTGCTATATCCATAATCCACAGCTAGAAAGAATGATTGTAATGCATAGTCATTTTTAAATCCTTTTATTTCTCCCGTTTCACTTGCAACATTTAAAACTTCCGTTCCCGCAACGATTCCATTACCGGTAACATCCACATTTTCATATACGTAATCATTATATTCATATCCTGCTAGGGCGCTTACAGAATGTTCTCCAAATATGTTTGAGTACCGTAATGTTTGAGTGGTTAATTTGGTAAATCGCTCATCTATTCTATCATTTATACGCCCTCCATCGGCTAAGCCAGAAATAGATCTAGGGTCAGTATATGATTTTAATTTATAACGATAAAATGTAAAGTTGTTTACAGATTTAAATACTAGATTAGGGATGATTTGATACTCAAAATCAAAATTAGAACTTAGATTAAATGTGTCATCAGAGAAATAATTCCATTGTTGGTCATATAAATAATTTCTTTGATCACGACCTAGCCAGTTAGAATCTTCTTGGGCATTTATGGGCTTTCCTTCTGCATCAAAAGGATTATCCCAAGGTAAGTTCAGATATAGTTCATATAACGGTGCTTCGGCAATTCTATCCCTGTTATCAAAACTAAATGATAATTTAGGGCTTAATTTTAGACGTTCTGTAATATCATAATCCAAATTCATTCGATACGTATATCTATCTAATTCATTACCCCTTAATGTACCTGTTTCGTTATAGTAACCACCATTGATAAATAAATTTAATTTTTCAGTACCTGATGTAAACGATACATTCACATCTTTTACAAAACCATCTTGGGTTCCGTTTTCGATCCAGTCGTAATCTCGATTTAATAATTCTGGAGTAAACCAAGGTTGAGAGTTTGCAAATTGCGTATGGTACTCGTGTAACTGTCGAGAGTCCATAACTTCAAATTTTCCGGTATTAAAAGTGTTAATTGCTGCTTTAGAACTTACAGTAATTTCTGACTTACCAGAGGTTCCTCGTTTTGTCGTAACAATTACAACACCATTTGCACCACGAGATCCATAAAGAGATGTTGCAGATGCATCTTTAAGTACAGATATGGATTGTACATCATTTGGATTGACGATGGGAACTCCATGTTGTATTACTCCATCAACTACCCATAATGGGGTTACTCTACCTCCTAAGGATGAAGATCCTCGTATAAGTATATTAGGCGTTGAGCCTGGACTACCACTAGAGGCACCTATACGCACACCTGCTACTTTTCCTTGTAGCATTGTAGTCACATCAGGAGTTGTAATATCCTTTAATTCTTCTGATTTAATATTGACAACTGATGAGGTAATTGTTTCTTTTTTTTGTGTTCCGTAGGCGACAACAACTATTTCGCTTAATTCACTAACATCACTTTCTAGTCTTACATTTATTTTTGTTTGGTTATTAATTGCGATTTCCTGGGTAATATATCCTATATACGATATTTCCAAAATATCTGTTCCTTTTGCTTTTAAGGTGTAGTTTCCGTCAAAATCTGAAGTAGTTCCTTTTGTTGTGCCTTTTATTAGAATTGAAGCTCCTAAAATGGGCATGTCAGACGATGTATCGTAGACTGTTCCTGTAATTGTTTTTTCTTGAGCAGATATGCTACTGGTGAGCATACACATAAAGATCAAGAGCATGATTCCTAGTTTTTCCATATATTCTGATTTAGTTGTTTTAGTACTTACTTTTTTCCCAATTATAAGGCTTGCGTTTTACCCATGTACCTCTGGTGAAATCTGGAAAATCCTGTGGTTCTCCATTATTTTCGATAGATAATTCTGAAAGAGGTGTAATAGCACTCCATGCCGCTGCATCATAAGCATCTAGTGGAGGAGCTATGTTTTCTTTGGCAGATTCTACAAATGCATTCAGAACAAAGAAATCCATTCCTCCATGCCCAGCATTTGTAGCTAATTCACCATGCTTTTGCCATAGAGGATGATCATATTTTTTAAGCCATTCGTCAGCTTCATCCCATTGGTGTGGTTTTGATTTTCCTTCAATATACATTCGGTTTCCATCAACCTCCCATAACCCATTAGCACCTTGTACTCTAAAACCAAGTGAATAGGGTCTGGGTAAGTTACAATCATGAGTTACAATGATTGTTTCTCCTTTGGCTGTTTCGATCGTAGTTGTAATTACATCCCCTTGTTTAAATTTTACTTTAGCATTAGGGTGATCCTCTCCGCCATGTTTTACAATATAATTATGCAACCCAATGGCTTTTGTAGCATTAGAAGTTAAAGAGGTAAAGCGATTTCCTCGGTTTACGTCACACATTGTGGCTATTGGTCCAACTCCATGAGTGGGGTATACATCACCATTTCTAAGTACAGAGTGTTGCGTTCTCCATTTTGATTCTGAAATTCCTTTTTCACCAAACTCAACACCTTTTCCATAGGCAGATTTTCCATCATTCAGTTTTACAAAACGAAGATCATGTTGATAACCACATCTAAAATGAACTAATTCTCCAAAGACATTTTGGCGGACCATATTTAGTACTGCAAGGACATCTCTACGGTAGTTTACATTTTCTAAAATCATTAGATGAGATCCAGTTGCTTCGTGAGTATTTACTAAATCCCAACATTCTTCAATAGTATTTGCTGCAGAAACTTCTAAACCAGTATATTTTCCTGCTTTCATTGCATCTATAGCCATTTTGGTGTGCCACAGCCATGGTGTAGAAATTATTACAGCATCAATATTATCTAACTCCAGTAAGTTTTTGTAATCATGATCATTACTGCCGAACACTTTTGGCTTAGGAGAATTATTATCTTCAATTTTCTTTAAGGCTATTTTGATTCTCTCTGGATCAATATCACAGATAGCAGTTATTTCTACATCGTTTCTACGAAGAGCATTGTTAAGATGATTTGTCCCTCTTAATCCTACTCCAATAAAAGCTAGTTTCAGTTTTTGATCTGCCAGCTTCGTTATCCCTCCAAAAGATACATTGGGAAGTAGTGATACTCCAGCACCCGCAAGTACTGTTTTCTTAACAAAATTTCGTCTAGAATTCATTTAAGTTATTTTATGTTATACTATTTAGAATTCAAATATGACGGTTAGAAACTTTATTAAAGATGATATTTTAAGCATTTAGGAGTATTATTTTGGGGTTGTTTATTGTAATGCTTATTTTATCCTCCTTTTTGACGAAATAGACTACTTTACTATAGGTTCTTATAGGTTTTAAGCCTATCAGTATTGGTTTTTATTAATACCTTTAACATTGTTTTGTAGAATAATTAATGATAATTGTTAAAAAAGTATTGCTGTAAGGATTTCCTGCAATTACATAGGTGCCGTTAATAGATCAAATCTGTTAGTTATAACAAATACAGATCATCTCTTGATTACGTATTAAGGTAAAACACAAAAGATATTTTACTAACAAAATGATAATTTTATGTTTGGAACAAGGAGCTATTTTTTGCTAAGTATTTTTGTATGGTGTTTCTCTTTTTTGAATGGTCAGAATCATACAACTTTTAGACATTTATCACCTGTAAATGATAACAAAACTGTAATCCCTACCAAAACAACACAAGATTCTCGTGGAAATATTTGGATGTTATGTTCTGATGGGATATTAGTCTATAATGGTTATGATTATAAGCTAATTAAAAACCAAATGATTTTTCCAAATATGAGACATAATGATCTTGTAAACAACATGCTTGTTGATTACAATAAGGATATTTGGATAACAACTCAATTTGGGCTAATAACGAAATATGTGTCAGAGGATAATCAATTTGAGGATATGAACCTCTTATTGCCTAAAAATGTTACTATTTCTTCCATTGTTGTAAAGGAAGAAAGTGTTTGGTTGATTTCTAAACTAGGCAAGATTTATCAGTATACTGATTCTAAAATAAACTTTGTTACGACAATAGATAATAATGGTACCGAGATCCAAAAAATTACTCAGATAGAGGTACTAGACTCAACTGATGTTTATGTTGGCACAAACGAAGGGGCAATGTACTACTATTCCTTAAAATCAAATCAAATAACAGAAATTGTAGGACCGTTTACCGATTACCCTGGAAGAATTATGCTTACTGCAGATAGTAATAATAAACTATGGGTAGGGACAGAAACACATGGATTATTTGTTTATGACCCTATTGACAAACAATTTATTCAGGATTCTTTTTTTGAAGAGGAGAGATTTAATATTAATAAAGAAATGTTTACTGTATTATTTTGTAGTAAAGATGGATATATGTGGGCAGGAACAGATGGTGGAGGGCTATACAAAGTAAATATAAACACAGGTGAGATTGATTTGTTTACTCGACAATATTCTAATGAGTTTTCTTTAAGTAGTAATACCATTTTGGGAATTAGTGAAGATAATCATCGAAATATTTGGATTACTACAAACTATGGTAAACTTAACATTTTGCCTCATAGGAACAATAAAATAAAATATCATGAAGGTTCAGACGATAATACGCCTCTTAGAGTATTAAGTATTTTTAAAAGCTCTAAAGAAGTGTTATGGGTAGGAACAGACGGTTCAGGATTAACAAAAATAACTTTTGAAACAGATGGGAGTACTAATGAAAATAGATATTTTAATGATGTTTCATTAAACAAAGGATTCTATATCCACGCTATGGTAGAGGATGATCAGTCCAATATGTGGTTTGGGACATACAAAAATGGATTGTGGTATCATGACACGGATAAAAATACTTTTCAAAAGATAAATATTTATAATTCTAATAATCAAGAAGCCATTGATGTTAGAACTGTGTTTTCGGATTCGAAGGGGCGTATCTGGATAGGATCTAATTTGTCCGTTAATGTATATTCTTCTGATTTGAAACTTCTGACCGTTTTTGATAATAATTCTAGAGGATTAAAAGGTGTTAATACCGAAAGTATTCTTGAAGATAGAAATGGTGTGATTTGGTTAGGTATGCAATTTGGTGGATTATTTAGGTTTAATGAAGATTTTTCAAATATAGGGGCTTCCACATTTACCGACTATTCATTGGACAACAAAAATTATAAAGATGAAAACTTTAGAGTTAAGTCTATGATTCTGGGCGATCCAGGAGAAATATGGCTAATTGATAGAGTTGGTAAATTGCTAAAAATCAACACGGTAAATGGGGAGTATGCTACGTTTGATCATATAGAATCTATTGCAGGAAAAGAATTTAATGCAATTCTAAAGGATGATAAGGGAGACCTATGGTTGAGTTCTAAAAATAATGGTATAAATCATCTCGATGTTAAAAATCTAACCATAAGAACATATTACGATACAGATGGGTTTCAGGATAATACATTTTTACCAAGAAGCAAGTTTAAGGATAGGCAAGGACATTTATATTTTGGAGGAATAAAAGGATTAAATAGTTTTGAACCTAAGTTTTTAAATAAAAAGGCGTCTGATACCAAGTTGTATATAAATAGTATAGAAATACTTAATCAACCCGTATATTCATTATTGCCTTCTAAAGTTACAAATGGGCTTTCTAATGCTCAGCCTCTAGAGTTAGAACATGATCAGTCTTATTTCTCTTTTAGATTTTATGCTATAGACAATATTTTAAATCCAAGTTATTATTATGCATATAGGTTAAAGGGGTTTGATGAAAATTGGATAACCAGTCAATCAGAACGTTTA
Source organism: Aquimarina sediminis (assembly GCF_002895435.1). Lineage (GTDB taxonomy): Bacteria > Bacteroidota > Bacteroidia > Flavobacteriales > Flavobacteriaceae > Aquimarina > Aquimarina sediminis. The sequence continues at coordinate 182,764 of NZ_POYJ01000011.1, read as the reverse complement.
GCTACATACACTAATATTCCTCCAGGAGATTATACTTTTGAGGTCAAAACAGGAACAAAAAAAGGAATCTGGAACCTGCCTCAAAAAAGTATAGCAATTACTATACAACAACCTTTATGGAATACTCCTTTGGCTTATGTTTTTTACCTACTTATTCTTGTGCTTACAGGCTACGGGATAATGCGTTGGTATTCTTTAAGAAAAAGATTGTTTCTGGAGAAAGTAAGTCATAAAAAGGAAAGTGAACTGCACGACTTGAAAATGAATTTTTTTGCAAAAATGTCTCATGAAATTCAGACGCCAATTACATTGATATTGGGACCTATTGATGATATGCTAATGAAAGCAGAAAAAAATGGGAATTTACTGTTAAAACAACGTTTGGATATTATATCATATAACACCAAAAGACTTTCTAGAATTGCTCAAGAACTGACATTAGTGAGAAATAAAGAGTTAGAAACTTTGAGGTTAAACGTTACCAAAAATGATTTGTGCAAAGAAATAGATAACATCTCTTTATCGTTTAAAGAACTTGCCAGGAAAAGAAAAATTGATTTTGTTATCAACTGTCCTAAAAATTTACCTGAAGCATGGTACGATAAAGAAAAACTAGAGCACGTCATATATAATTTACTTTCTAATGCCTTCAAATTTACTCCTAAAGAAGGAAATGTACTTTTAAATATTGTCCCTATAAACAATAAGAAAAAAATAAAATTATCGGTTATAGATTCAGGTCCAGGAATCCCTGATGAAGAGTTACAACATATTTTTAAGTTGTTTTATCAATCTGATATAGGTAAAAAGAATAAAGGTACGGGCATCGGTTTAGCACTTACTAAAGAATTGATGAATTTACATAGAGGAAAAATTAAAATTGATTCTAACCCAACCGAAGGAACCACATTTACTATCAAATTTCCGATAACCAAGGATGCCTATGATGAAACAGAAAGGGTTATGGTTAATGATTCTGAAGAATCTAATACTAGTACTATACTAGAAGATGAAATTATAACTAAAGAAAAAGATCTTTCTAAGAAAACCATTTTAATAGTAGAAGATAATTATGATTTGCAAACTTTTTTAAAAGAGCTTCTGGATAACGAGTATAATGTTATTCTTGCAGAAAATGGAGAAGAAGGATATCGGTATACCAAAAGCAATTTTCCTGATCTTATCCTAAGTGATATTATGATGCCCAAACTTGATGGTATTGAAATGTGTAAAAAAATTAGGAAAGATCCTATGACCATGCATATTCCTATCGTGCTAATGACTGCTAAAAATTCGACAAACTCTAAAATTTCAGGACTAAAATCTGGAGCTATAGAGTATATTAATAAGCCATTTAATACCAATGAGCTATTATTGAAAATAAAAAATATTATTTTATCCAAAGAACACATCATATCAAAATACCGAAAAGAAATTATTAGCAGCCCAAAAGTAACTCAAGAAAAATCTCAAGACGAAATTTTTCTTGAAAACCTTATAAGTAATATAAACTCTAGATTAGATGATCCAGATTTTAAAATGGAAGAATTAGCAGAATCCTTAAATATGGGATACTCTAGTTTGTACCGAAAATGCCAATCTTTGACTGGTCGTAGCTTAGTTGATTTTGTACGTTTACTTCGTTTAAAAAAAGCTGCTGTTTTGATTACCAAATATGGCTATAATATTTCTGAGGCATCTTTTATGACAGGATTTAATGATCCTAAGTATTTTTCAAAATGTTTTAAAAAGTATTTCAAAAAAACTCCTGTTACATTCAAAAAAGAAGCAAAAGAAATGGGGACCGTTTCATATCTAAATAAGCATCGCGTGGATATTAATTTTTAAGGCTTATTAAACAATATTGAGAACGATACAAGAAAGAAGCAATCCTGTCTTCTTTTTTAACAAATAAATTATATCTGAATCCATTAAATTAGTAATGATGGATTACTACGCCCAGTGATAATAATATCCATGAAACAATAATTTTTTGTTGTGTATTCATATTTTTGATTTTGCTTAATGATGAATTATTTGGTTGTAAAGTATTTGAAATGATAATAGGTAGTAGATTTAAAACGTTTTATTATCAAGAGGTTTTGTTATTGTTTTTTTGACATTTCTTTTTGTCTTATGAGATACTAACCGTTTTACTGAAAAGGCAGTGATTAAAGAAAGTAAGCCTAGAAAAAACCAACAGATATCAATAAAGAATGAATCAATGTATCCAGATTGCAAGGAACTCCAAAACCATAATCCAGATTGATATCCGTTTAAAAAAGGTATCATTACCCCCATTACTCCAGCTAAAATTAGAGCATGTTTATTGATTTTATGATAGTCTTTAGAAATAGCAGCATAAACAATGTAGCTTAACCAAAAGATGTAAAATGTATTACTCAATATTTCAAAACGATTTTCCATTTCGACAGGAAAAGCTTTCGTAATACAGAAGAAAAATGAAATTGCGGGAAACAACCCCATACTTGCTCCCAGATAGATTGAACCCAGATAGGAATTAAATCTCTTTTTCTTTTGATACATTTTGTTGTTTCTAGCTTCCAGCCAAATCATTACTCCGGATAAAATGACAAAACATGTTATCAATGACAGTAAAAAATAAACGGCTTTAACAAAGTATCCTCCAAACTGAGCAAAATGTAGTTTTCTAACGGTATGTAAAACGTTTCCTTGATACGTATGATTTTGAAGCATTTTTTTACTTACGACAGCACCATCTCTTAGCCTATAAATGATATGGGCATCATCATAAAAAGTTTTATTGCTTTTTGTACGAAACTCTGCCATCAAATGAGCATTCTGGTCATTGTAGTTACTAATGTTTATTGAGGCATGTGCTAATTTATCTATTTGAAGTTCGTTGCGAGCATCTTGTACTAATTGATTAATGTTTGGTCTTTCTATCAATAGCTCATTGGTTTTATCAAAAGTTTTGTAAGCAGGAGCTATATAACCTAATAATTTTCCTTGATCGCCATCAAAGAGTACCATTGTTGATGGAAGTAAAACCAAAATTACAAGTCCAAATAAGGCTCCGGTAACAGAATACATAAATTGAAAAGGAAGTCCGATAATACCTAAAGCGGTATGAGCATCTGTCCATAAGTTTTTTATAGAAACTTTGATCCTAAAAGTAAAGAAGTTAGATACGATTTTTTTCCAATGTATAATGATACCTGTTATAATTGCAAAGAAGAAAAACAAGGAAACCAAACCAGATAAATAGATACCCACTTTTGGCACTTGATCAAAATAATGAAGATGGTATAAAAAGGTACCCAAATGCTCAACGGGTTCTACACTATCCCTGTCTATAATTTTGTATGTTAAGGGATCAATTTTCACCGAGATTGGACCATAAGGTGTGATCTTGGGATTAGAGAAACCTTTTTTCGTAAGATTACTGTTTTCTTGCTTTTTAATAGGTCGTGAGGCAACCATTATATAAGGAGCAGAATTGTCTAGTAATTGTATAAAAAAAGAGCGCCCATCCATAATGAAACCTTCATTTTGGATAATAGATAAGGTTTTTTCGTAATCAATACTAAGGTTTATCTCGTTTTTTACATTGTTTTCCCATTTATTAATATTGGTCTGAAAAAGGGCAAATGCTCCTGCAAAAAAGCATACAAAAAGCGCTACACTTATAATAATACCACTAACGGTATGTGTATTGAAAAAAACATTGAAGTTTCTTTTGTTTTTACTTTTCATTTTAAAGGTTCAGTTTTTTGCTAAAAATATTGCTGCAGTTGAGGTAGCTATAACGAATAGGAGTATTCCCCATGATTTCCACGGATTTTTAATCCAATAGACCAGAATCATAAAAAATGTCCAAAGAATGAAATTCGAAAAAAGCGAAGTAGGGAGAATGTAATTTGGATTGAACCAAAGTGCTAAAGCTAAGTGAAACGAAATAGAAGCAATCATACCACCAATAAGAGCAGCACATATTTTACTAATTTTTGTACTTAATGAGTTTGTAAGATATTTTTTATTGGCTGGCATAATCAAGAAATAAAAGAGAATAACAATTCGATACAAATGATTAAAGTTCCTATGAGAATCAGGTGAAGTCGTTTTACTTTTGAAAATGGAGTAAATAGAAGAGTAAAACTTGCCAGTGTTATCCAAACGACCAAACTAGTGAATATACCCGAAACCTGACCTAATGATATACTTAATAGAATTGTAGAAACTAGAAAGAAAACTAAGGCAGCTATTTTTGCTGCCCTAGTGTTTCTTGATAAAATAAGCGTAATTCCCTTTTTTGTATATTCTACTTTTTCTGAAATTGAGTAGAGACACCAAATAGAAAAGAAAGATATGATTATAGACAAGCTATACATACTAGAATTTTATTGAATAGATACTAATTGACTTGGGATACCTCCTGTTAAAGAAAAAGCTTCTTCTGCCTTACCACTTGCGGGATCATAAGAATAATACCCTTGATAATCTGTATTACTAACTGCAAAATATACTAAGTCACCTATTATGGATGGACCGTTAATACTAAATGCGATAGCTCCACTTCTAGGAATATCTTCGATCTTAGTGAATTTTTTTGTGTTAATATCAATAGTGTATGCTTCAATATCTTCATCGGCAAGGTTACTATAATCAGGTGCCATAGGAGAAGATTTTAGCCTAACATATAGTTGATCTCCAATAATCGCGGGTCCTCCTAAAGAAAAACTACCTTTTCCTATAAAATCATTAAAATCTAATTTCCATGAAGCATCAAAATCATTAGAACCAGCTTTTATACGAATACATTTTGAATGGGGTTCGTCGGTTATATCTCCTAAAATACCGGAAAGGTAGATATCCCCATTTTTAGATTTGTTTACATAGTTCGAGTTTTTTCTTTCAAAACCTAACCAAATAAAATCATTATGACTAGCCAAATTAAGAAAAGTATCGTTTGAAGTATCTATAACAGCAACATAAGTAGTGTCATAGACATGCTTTCCATCTTTGTCATAAAAAAACACTTGAGTATATAATTTTCCTTGACTTTCGATCATAAAAGCACCAATTCTTGTTCTGGCAACTTTATCTGTTATTAGGTGAGATATTTGACTAGCAATATCAATTTCTCCTGTACGTTCCATTGAGGTTGGATTAAAAGTCTGTATTGCAGTTTGACTTCGGTCAGAATCTGTGTAATATCCCTTGGTAGAGTTCACTATTTCGTATATGAATCGGTTTTTTGTTACAGCAATAAAACCTTTGTCAGAAAAAGAATTATTTTCATAACTAAATTTTTGAATACCTTGATCACCAGCAGAATTAGAAGTATGATAGACATCATTTCCAAAAGCATTTCCTGTTGTACGGGTAGAAGCTATTTGTGTAGCGTTAGAAACTGTAGACGGATCTATCGAACCAGAGAACATTTCTTCTCCCGGAATTAATAATCCGCTAGAGGTATTAGGATCTGTAATGACAAAAAGTGCCACATTAGACTTATCTGGATTTAAAATTTCTCCATTAGGGTTGTCATCGCTACTACAGCTTGTCATCATACTCGTGACAGCTATTATAAATGAGAACATTTTTAGGGTCGTCTTTTTCATTTTTGACTTTTTAATTAATTGAATATTTAATTTTAAAACGATAGTTAATTCCGGGTTTTTGTACTCTAAAGCCATCAAATGCTTTAGTATTCAGTACATTGTTGATTTCAGAATTAATCCAAATCGGTACACCAGAAATTTTATATGTTATACCAACATCAACTAGATTTTGTGTTGGTATTATGTTTACACCGTTAATACTACCTACATCACCAAAAAGAGGAGGTTCTTGTGTCTTAGAAACAGCATTTAGGAGGTATTGTTCTACATAACCGTAGTTCCCATAAAACTGCCAATCTCCATTTCCTAATAATTTTTTGGGAGAGTATCGCAGACCAATGTTACCAAAGAAATAAGGTATGTTTGGCTGTCTGGCATTTTCTAGAGAGTTTGATTTTATACCTGTGTTTTTTAAGCGAATATCTTGATAGGTAACTGCTAGGTTAAAGCTTAGGTTTTTTACGATAGGACCTTTAATAGTAAACTCAGCTCCCAGAATTTGAGCATCATCTGTATTTTCATAACGAGAAGCTATTACACCATATGGGCGGATAAAAATGTTATTTTCTACACCTCGATAGAAACTATTGAGATCCAACCAATACCTTTTGTTTTTGTCAATGTTAGTATAAAAACCGAGATTAATGTTGTTACTGATTTCAGGTTTTAAATCTTCATTTCCCATAATGAATACTGCATCTCCAAAATACTCCCTGGATTCTGGAATACGTGTAGCCCGTTCATAGGAGAATCGAACGTATCGGTTTTTATTAAGATTGAATTTGATTGAATTTCCAAATCCGAAACTGTCATCAGAAAATTCGGGAAGTTCACCATGAAAATCAAAAACAGAGGATATAGAACTTGTTTTTACACTATATCTTTTTACTGTAAACATATTGTTGAGCTTGTTGTTAAAAAAAGAAGAAGTGAGACCTATTCCGGTTATGTTTCTTGTATATTTTGCAGGATAAGTCAAGATATCTACCGTCTTACCTAAAGATTCGGCAAAAGGATCAGAGCCTACACGTTTTTCATAAATGTAATTATGATTAAAGTTTAATCGATGCCTCGAATGTATTTGATAGCTCAGGTTTATACGAGTAAGCCAATTGTCGAATTTGAGATCTCTATATGATTGAGCGTTTTGATTCGTCTCTCCCCCATTATCATTGTCAAGTATTGGAGTTGATTCTCCCAGCCAATTATACCTGTATTGGGGAGTATCATCAAATAAAGTATTCCTGTTACTATAGGTTCCAAAAATATCTAAATGTAATTTTCCGAGTTGTTTTTTATAGCGTGTTGTATAAATTAAGGCATTTTCTTCATACATAGCTTCTCCATAAGGAATGGTAAGTCTTATATTGTTTTGTAACTCCTTTTTCATATCAAAATAAGAGAACCCTATTTCGAAGACATCTGCTATTTTGCTATCTCTAATGCCCATTTTTGTTTCTAAAAACAAACTCTGAATACCATCATGAAACCTTTCGACAGACCTATTTACAGGTACACCGGTATCAGTATCGGGTATGTCTACATCTATAGTATAATTATTATTAGAGTGCGTGTAGTATGAAGAAACCTCTGTAAAAATTTTTGAATTCGGAATTTTAAAATACCCATTCAAGTTTGCCTGTTGAGTATTAAATGAAGCTGCACTGTAGGCAAGGTCGAGATTATTGTCATGATTTTTTTTAGATATAAAATTTACAGCTCCTCCCAAGGCATCTGCTCCCAAATCTACCGGTAATACTCCTTTGTATACCTCTATGTTAGCCAACTGATCTATAGGAACCAGGCTCAAATCGAATGCTCTACCTAGATAATCAAGAGGAATTCCATCCTTAAAAAACCGAACTGCATTGCCTTGAAGACCGTTAATATTGATGATCATTCGACTACCGATACCTCCCGTTTGCCTTACTTTTACTCCAGAAGTTTGGTTCATGATCTGAGGTAAGCTGATGGATTGTGCCTGTATTTTCTTTATGTCAATGATTTCAATTTTGATTGGCTCTTCTCTTTTCTTTTGGGTTTTGGATTTTCCTTGAAGTATAATTTCGTCTAATTCTTGATCGCTTTCGACCATAGTAATTGTTAAAAAAACAGGCTCCTCTTTTTGAGGAGAAATAGAAACGATTTGACTTTGGTAGCCTAAAATGGAGATTTCTACCTTATAGGTTCCAAAAGGAGTCTTAGTTAACTCAAAATGACCATATTCATCGGTTATTGCTCCCAGGTTTGTTTCAGCTATTTGAATTGTTGCGGCCATTAGTGGCTTTCCATCTGTATCAGTGACTTTGCCAGAAAGAGAAGATTGACCAAAAACAATTGTATTTATGAAAAACAAAAGGCACAGTAAAACATAATTCTTGTACATTTATTTTTATTTAGTTTAAATAGTAATTGGCAAAATTATTGCTGTTCTTTGCTCAGTTATTAACGCAAATGGGATTATTAATGCCGTAAATGAACAAGGTTAAAACCATAAATAAATCAAGAATTGATCGCAAATAACTTAGGGGCTACCTTTTTAATATCTGTAAATGAGATCAACATATAGAATCAACAAGTTCAAAGAGACCCTAATCAAAAAACAAGAAAAAGGATTACGGACTAAAGAGATTAGGGAGATTAAGGAATCCATTAATACTAGTTTTGTAAATGTTACCAGTAGAGAGATATTGTTGAATGGTATAATGATTAATATAGTATCAGAAGATTTTACTGCCCCTGTTACCTTTGAAGTAGAGCACGATTTTCCTTATATAAAAGTACATTTTGAGATAGAAGGGTATAGTCAATACATACCAAATAATTCAAAAAGTGTGCCCGTAATAATTAAAAGTGGGCACTATAACTTTTTTTACCTTCCCGAAGTAAAAGGAACTTTAACATATAATACAAAAACCAGAAAATCATTTGAAATAGTTGTTACAGAAGAATATCTAAAGGAAATTTTTAAAGATAATTTTTATAAAGTAAGTACAGGTTTTGGAGAAGCACTAAAAAATGAAGAGCCATTTACTATGTTTTCTCAAAATGAGCCAATACCTCCTAATCTACTTCTTATTATCGATGATATCATTTTTTGTTCCTATCAAAAGGAAATTAAACAAGTATATATAGAATCGAAGATAAAAGAGATATTTAGTCATTTGTTTTCAGAAATCAACCTTGAGAAGAGTAGAAAACAAATTCATAAACTTAATAAAGTTGAACTCGATCAGATTTTGAATGCTGAACGAATTTTAAAAGAAAACATGGGCAATTCATTAACTGTTGAAAAATTAGCGATGTTGACTGGTCTAAATCAGCATAAACTTAAGAGGCAGTTTAAGTCAGTTTTTAATGAACCCATTTTTTCTTATTTGACAAATGTTAGAATGGACAAGGCAAAAAAAATGCTTACCACAGAAGAAATGAATGTGTCTGAAGTAGCTTATGCCGTTGGATACAAAAACCCCCAGCATTTTACTGCCGCTTTTAAAAAGAAATTTAATTATTTACCTAGTGAATTGAAAAAAAGACCTGGTGCTTAGAGTATTTTGAAGAAGCAAATTTAAGTAGTAATCAACTTTTGTAACTTAGTATATAACACTCTTGAAAATACTTGATGCAACTCATTAGATACTCAGGTTGTAATAGTCAAAACAATGTGTAATAAAATTGATCATCGCCTTTTAACGCTACATTTCTTTAGGTTTTAGAGCATGATTGCCATTTTACGGATAGAATCTTAACTTTTAGTATTATACGTAGTAGATAAAGCATTACTTGATTTATTTGCTGTTTTTATAATAAGGTAAGAGCCTCTCTCTTTGGATTCGAATCTAATATTCGCAATATTACTGTTGTATCTAAAATTCCCTTTGGTAAATCTTTTAACATTTTTTTAAATGCAACATGATTGCGTTTGGTGTAAATGTAATATATATTGCAACAGTGTTGCAACTAAGGGATAGCCGAAAACCTTATAAAAAGAGTAGGTATAATCTTAATATATGTAATCATGCAAATTAAAAAAGAAGCATTAATTTCTCAGATTTTGGCCGAAAAATTAGCTAATCCTGTTGGAGGTACGCATTGTAGTAACTGTGGACATTGTTCACATACATTGTAAACACTGATTGCGGTAGTACGACTTATCGTGCTACCGTATTTTATTAAGATAATTTATACATGAAAAAGCTTGATAATAGGCAATTAGAAAGTATTCTTCAGTTTAGGAATGAAGATATTATTTCCAGATTTAGTGATATGTATCGACTGGACATAAATGAAGTGAATGATATATTTGATGAAACACTTAAATTTTTGTTTATAAGCCAAATTCCAGGAGTTTTTATACCAGATGATCTTTTGATTATAGACGAGATGTGGCACAATATGATCTTGTTTACACCACAATATCATGAATTTAGTAAACAATATTTCGACACACCATATTTTCATCATATCCCAGCTTCTAAAAATGAAAAAGATGAGCGTAAAAGGGAGATGGTTAAAAACCCTGAGAAGACAAAGAAAGAATATCTGCAAAAGCTAGAGTTTTTATTATCTGTTACCTATGATTATTTGGGAGAAGAAACCGTAGAAAAATGGTTTAGAGAGTATGCAACCAAATATAGTAAGGAACAGATCAAAGCATTAAGAAGGTAACCATGAGTATTTTCCCTAAAAGAACAGTCCCAGGCAAAACAGTAACCATTCATTGGAATTTTAATATCTCTTCGCTAAAAAACGTACATATATTTCCATGGGTGAGAATAGGAGTAAAAGATCCTAAGGGAAATGTTACCATGCTCTTTGAAGAACATGTGTTGGGTTTGCCTGATGCTGAAGATCATGTAGAAGAGAATGAAAAACCCAAGTTAAAATATTTAAACAAAAATATTCCTCTTTTGTTATTGGCAGATTATTTAGAAGGAGCATGTAAAAGAGAGCGATTGATAGAAATACTAGAGAATATTCAATCAGGAAGGCATTACTATTTTACATATAAAATCCCTGAAGATGGACCAATTGGTAAATACACACTTATTTCTGAAATACATAACTCAGGAAGTATAAAGTACTCGAAAACTATAGCTGATGATTTCTTTTTTGTTGAGAAAGTAACTGTGGATAGAATTGTAGAAGGTAAAGAAAGGAAAGCAGTTGTCGTTAATCATTCTTCTGAGAAAACTCCGATAAAAGTAGTCACATGCCTACAAAATGACAGAGAAGAACTAAAAACAGAAGTGTCTGTATTTGAAATAGAACCTCTCCAAGAAACAATAATAAAACTTTCTTCAGACAAAGAGTTTTTATTGTACAATGAAGAAAGAGAAGTACTTTCCTTAACAAGTGAATCTCCTTCATATTTATTGAGAAACCAACAAGTATTAGAAATATCTAAAAATGATCAACTGACTTGTTTGTTAAAGAAAGATAAGGAAGAATCTTATCGCCTGGATGAACAATCTAAAAGATTGTGGGATAAATCAAACGGACTTCTTCATAAGGATGGTATATCTGAAGAAGAAAAACTGATTTATGAAGAAATGAATTCAGAAGAATTGATTCATGAAATTACTTTGTAGATACATATCAACTTGTAACATTCAAAAAATGTTGGAAACTAGTATACGAGACATAAAAAAAACTACCCCAGTTATATGCAGTACATTTTATTTTTTATAACTGTGTTTTTTACTTTTCCTGAAACTATATTAAGTCAGGAAGGAGTAATTTCTGGTGTTGTGATCAATGAAAAAGGAGAGCAATTGTCTGGAGCTCATATATTTTTATCAAGTGCCAATAAAAGTTTGACATCTGATGACTCTGGATTTTTCAAGATTAGAAATTTAAATCTAGGTGAGCACCAAATTATAGTATCTCATTTAGGATATCAAACACAACAAAAAACAATCATCCTTTCAAAAATTGAACCCGAGACAAAAATAACTATTCATTTAATAGAAGAATCAGATCAATTAAATGAAATTACTGTACTAGGAGCCTCTAAAGCAACAAAAATAAAGAATGGCACAACTACAGTATCAATTGTAGAAGCCAGTAAAGTTAATAGCAGATCAGTAACCACATCAGATTTATTAAGTACAGTTTCTGGGGTGCAGATAAGGCAAAGTGGAGGTGTAGGTAATTCCACAGAAATCTCTATTCAGGGACTTAGTGGTAGACAAGTCAAGTTCTTTGTTGATGGTATTCCTATGGATTTTTTATATCCCGTAGAAGAATTAGGGATTGGCTCATCTTTAGCAATGCTTCCTGTTAACCTAATTAAACGAATGGAAGTATATAAAGGTGCAGTCCCAGTTGCGATGGGAGTAGATGCTTTAGGAGGAGCAATTAATATAGTAACAAGAAAGGAAAAGCATGATTTTCTGGAAGCGACAGTAGCGCATAGTTCATTTAATACCTGGAAAGCTACAGTAAATACCAGAAAAGTGTTGCCTTCTGGTGTAACAGCAGGATTGGCGGGATACTACACCTACTCAGATAATAGTTACACTTTAGAAGATGTAAATATTGTTAATGATCAGGGTAATCCAGAAAGTATTTCAGCCAAAAAATTTCATGATGCGTTTAGAAGTTATATGATCAAAGGAGATATTGGGGTTATCAATAAGTCTTGGGCAGATCAGATCACTCTTAATTTTTCGTATGCAGACCTTTATGACGAGATTCAACACAATTTTGAAATGAGACAGCCTTATGGGGAGGCACTTAATAGAGTATCTACTTTTAATAATTCATTACAATATCAAAAAAGTGATTTGATAAAAAATCTTGATGCAAATCTGTATTTTGGATATAATAGTATCATTACCAGGTTTGATGATAATACACTAAATATATACAATTGGCGAGGTGAAATTATAGGACAAAGAACATCAGGAGGAGAAATTACTGCTTCTCAGAATAAGCTAAAACTTAACGGAGAAAATGTTTCAGGTCGAATTTTTCTCAAATATGATTTTTCTGCCACTTCTCGACTTATTTTTAATGGAGTAGCTTCTTTCTTCAGAAGATCAGGAGAAGACCCTGTAGCTGCAGCGTTTTATGGAAATGACTATTATCAAAACCCGGTACATATTCATAAAATTACTAATGGAATAGGGTTAGAAAAATATTTTTTAGATAAAAAAATAACTACCAGTAGTGCTCTAAAATTATATCAATATAAAGCAAAAGGGTTTGAGATAACAAATAATGAGATTAATGAAATAGAACAGCAAAAAACAGCATTTGGAGTTAGCCAGTCTTTTTCCTGGAAATTTGTTCCTGAATTTTTAGGTAAATTATCTTATGAATATGCTACTAGGTTACCCGATAGAATAGAGACATTGGGTGATTTTAGTCTTGCAGTAGCTGCTAATCCTAATTTAAAACCAGAAAGAAGCCATAATATTAATCTAGGAAGCAGTGTTAAAAAACAGACTTGGAATGCCGAGATCAATGGATTTTTTAGAGAAGTAGAAAATATCATTATTCTTCAGGCTGTTCCTCCTCCTGTTCTAAGTACCTATGAGAATTTGTTAAAAACAAGAATTTTGGGATTAGAAGGAGAAATTGGTGTTATGCCATTACCATGGCTAAGCATCACTCTAAACGGAACATTTCAGGATTTGCGAAACAGATCTAAAAAAGAAAACTCAGGAGTCTCAAATGATCGTTATTTTGGAGCTCGCCTACCCAATAAACCTTACCTGTTTGGTAATAGTGAAGTGCAAATCACTAAAAACAACCTCTTTAAAAACAAAGACAAAATGCAGTTTTGGTGGTCTACCCGTTATGTCGAAGAGTTTTTTCGATATTGGGAAATTGATGGACGAAAAGAGGACAAATTGGTTATTCCAACACAATGGCTTCATAATCTCGGAATAAGCTATACAGGTAAACAAAAGAGATACACACTAACTCTCGAAACTCAAAATATTTTTAACCAACAGGCTTTTGACAATTTTGGAGTTCAAAAACCTGGAAGATCCTGGCATCTTAAGTTAAAAACTTCACTATTTAAATCATAACACAAAAATCACAATGGTAAACAAAAAGAAACTAAAACAGGCAAGGCACATAATCGTAAGGATTTTGATTTTGGTCACAATAAGTATGACTTCTGGGTGTAGTAGCGATGATGACTCTACGATACCGCAAGAAACAGGAGTAGAAGTAAATCATGCCTTATCAATAGTATCGGGGGCAGGAGAGGTTAAAACAACCTTTTTACAAGGACTTACAGATCTTAATGTATCTTCAATAGATAATACTAAGGGTACAGAAGTAGGGCAATTCTCATCTATTTACTCAGATGGAAAATCGATGTTTACTGCAGGATTTGGAGCCCCTGCTACAATGAAAAAATATGTCTTTGATAAAGAGGGAAAAGCAATTCTGGATCAAGAAATTATTATTCCGGGATCTAATTCTTTTTCTTCTCTCGAAATTCTTAATGAAACTACTGGGTATGCCACAGTTGGTGGAGGAATATCTAAAGTAATTCAATTCAACCCCAATACAATGAGAATTACCGGAGAAATAAATATAAAAGATGCCGGTGATGGGCTTTTTTATTCTGATATGATTATAAGAGACTCTAATTTGTTTATTGCCCTAAATGATTTTGGAGGATCGGGTACAGCAAAAGTTGCAGTAGTAGATCTAAATACAAATTCCTTAAGTAAAGTTATAACAGACGATCGTACTGCTACTCTTTTTAATACCCTTACTACTGAAATTATGACGGTAGACGAAAAAGGAGATATTTATATTCAAGCTTCAGGATTGTTTAGTGGTAAACCAAGTGGTGTTCTTAGAATCAAAGCTGGACAAACCGATTTTGATACCGAGTACTTTTTTGATTTGAAGGCGGCTGTTGGTAAAACGTGCTTTGGATTATATTACTTTAAAGATGGAGTGGCATGTACTACAGTTTCTGAAAATGATGATAATTTTTTTGGTATAGATGGAACTAATCCAGTATTTAGATATCAAAAAATAGATCTTTCCAAAACACAAGATATGGGAGATTTAGATGCTTCTTTACCTAATACATTTGCAGCTTCTCGTACCTCATTTATGAAACAGATTTCTGAAGAAAATGTTCTTTTCCCAATTGCTGGTACAGAAGAGGATGCTCTGTATAGTTATGAGATTAGTTCAGGAAAAGTTTCAAAAAAGATGAAGAGCACCAGTGGATATATTACCGGGTTAATCACCTTAAAGCAATAGAAGATGCTGGAGACAATTGATTTGACAAAGAAGTATGGGGATTTTACGGCTCTTAATTCGTTAAACCTTAAGATCAAAGAAGGTGAGATTTTTTGTTTGCTAGGAGCCAATGGTGCTGGAAAATCAACTACGATTAACCTGTTTCTGAATTTTATTAAAGCTACCCATGGGAAAGCAATGATTAATGGTATGGATGTGTCCAAACATGTCAAAGAAACCAAACAAATGCTATCGTATATTCCTGAAAATTTGATGTTGTATAAAAATTTGACAGGCTTAGAAAATCTTCGTTTTTTTTGTGGATTAGGAGGAAAAAACCAAAGTAAAGATGAACTCGTAGATTTATTAGAAGAGTCTGGGTTGCAAACAGATTTTATACATAAAAGAGTAAGTAGCTATTCTAAAGGGATGCGCCAAAAAGTAGGAATAGCATTGGCTAGAGCTAGAGGAGCAAAAGTATTATTACTAGATGAACCTACTTCGGGATTAGATCCCAAAGCAAGTAATGAGTTCTCTGAATTGTTATTAAGTATGAAAGAGAGAGGAGTTACCACACTAATGGCGACACATGATCTTTTTAGAGCAAAAGATACTGGAACACATATCGGAATTATGAAAGAAGGTGTGTTGTTAGAAAAATTTGAATCTAAAGATGTTAGCTTTCAGGACCTTGAAAGATTGTATTTAAAGCATATGCATAATTAAGATGATGAATACGATACTGCTGATTGCCAAAAAAGAGATACAAATTGCAATACGCCAAAGACTAATAACCGCTTTGGCGATAGTAATAATGAGTCTTCTTAGTGTTGCTTTGTATGCTGGGTATGTAGCTTATGATCAGCAACGAACCTTAATAGAACAAGCTCATGAAGATAACAGAAAAGAATGGCTAGAGCAAGGAGATAAACATCCGCATATAGCAGCACACTACGGTACTTTTGTCTTTAAACCCAAAACAATACTAAGCTTATTTGATTTTGGGTTAGATACCTATACCGGCACTTCAGTATATTTAGAAGCACATTATCAACATGAGTTCATGTTTCGCCCGGCTCAAGCTCATAGCAGTATGATTCGATTTGGTGAGCTAAGTGCTGCATTGGTATTTCAGGTGCTAATCCCTTTGTTAATTATTTTTTTAGCATTTCAGGCATTTACACAGGAAAGAGAAAACGGAACTCTTAAACTATTAGTTAGCCAAGGTATTTCTTACACCCCTATTATTTGGGGAAAAATATTGGCATATCTAAGTATACTTTTGACCATTGTTGTTCCATTTTTTATTGTAGCTTTTGTTTTGTCGGCTTTAGTCAATGATTCGGATAGTATACCTGATGTTGGATTACGAGTGTTTTTTTTGATACTCATTTACCTGGTTTACTTGGCGATTTTTGTAGCTTTTTCGGTTTGGGTCTCCATACGATCATCTACAGGAAGAAATTCGTTACTTACTTTACTTACCTGCTGGATTCTTTTTATGATTATTATACCAAAAACTACAGCAAATTTTGGCGAGAGTTTTTATCCTTTACCATCTATGAAAATCTATAGAGAAGCTATTCAAAGAGATATTAAAAATGGCTTGGATAATAGAACATCAAAAACTGTTAGAGAAGAAAAGTTGAAGGAAGAATATCTAAAACGTTATAAAGTAGATTCAATTCACAAATTACCTTTAAACTTTGAAGGAGTACGAATGCAGAAAGGAGAAGATTATGGAAATATGGTATACGATATACATAAGGATAGCTTGATTGATCTTTTTAATAGACAAAATCGAATAAGTAGCTTATCCAGTTTTGTTTCACCGTATTTGGCAGTTCGTAACTTATCGATGGGACTTACAGCGACAGATCTTAATACATCAATTCATTTTCAGAGAGAAACAGAAAATTATCGTCGAGAATTAGTTCGGAAAATGAATAATGATATGGCACAAAACTCAAAATATGGTGAGTTTTATGAGTATAAAGCAAACAAAAATCTATGGGAAACGGTTAAAGATTTTCAATACACAACTATTACAGGCTATGATATACTCAGTCTATATTTTATAGAGTTGTTATCGTTAATCTGTTGGGGAATATTTGTATTCGTTCTTCTTAGTTATTCATCTCGTAAAATGAAACTGGTATTATGAATAGAGTAACTATTACATTATTGCGTTATGAGTGGATTTCTTTTACTAGAAATACTTTTCAAATAGTAATGTTGGGGTGTACTTTCTTGTTAGGTCTTTACTCGATATATTATGGACAATCTGAGATCAAAGTGCAGAGAGAAACGATTAATGATGTGATGAAGATCGAAAAAGAAGAATTTCATCAGTATCAAACGAGTTTTAAAGAAGAATTAGCATCAGTAACACAAAAAAAGAAATTAGATATAGCATCTGATCCGGCATATGCCTGGCATAGACATGGATATCATGCTATATTACATCCTCATGATTATGCTGCATTGGCGATTGGGCAATGTGATTTGCACCCATATTATTATCGCCTTACAGGAATGAGCTTGCATTATCAGCTTTTTGAAAATGAAATAGCGAATCCTGTAAAATTGTATGTAGGCAATTTTGATTTGTCATTTGTATTTATCTATCTCTTCCCTCTATTGATTATAGCATTTTCATACGGGTTATATGCTATAGAAAAAGAAAATGGAGTGTTGCCGTTACTACATATTCAGACGGTTAGTATACGCAAGATAGTCGTTGTAAGGTTAGCGTTTTATTTCTTCCTGATCACAGGGTTGGCACTTTTGATTTCATTTATAGGATTGATTACCTCTGGTAATATGTTTACTTCCGAAAATGGACTGGCAGCTTTATTTTGGCTACTTAGTGTTATTATATATTGTGCTTTTTGGTTTGCTGTATTGTTCTGTATCATAAGTTTTAAAATGAATTCATCTTTTACAGCGATTACGGCAGCAGGAGTGTGGTTATTGTTTCTTATAGTAATACCAGCAATTCTTAATGTTTGGGTATCTACAAAATATCCATTGGATAGTATCTCTCTAGCAGAGATTACTCGTAGAACCAGTCTAGAAAATGAAGATGATGATAATGAAGCAAAAGAAGTTATTCACGAATTTTTAGAACATAAGCCTAACCTTCGAGGTTCTGATAGCCTTTTACATAATAATACATTAGCAAAAGCATATGCAGCATTAACATCATTAAAAGATATACATCATAAAAAAGATGTAGATGCCTATAATAACCAAGTGTATCAAAGAAATCAAAAAATAGCAGATTTACATTGGATAAACCCAGCCGTAAACATGCAGGGGATATTTATTCATATTGCAAAAACGGACCTCAATACTTTTCATCAGTTTCATACCTCTATAGAATCTTTTCATAGCAAGATTTCTGATTTCTATTTTCAGAAATTGTTTTGGGATAAGCAAATAAGAGAAGAAGATTACTCTCAATTACCATCTTTTACTATAAAGAAGGATGAAGTAAAATGGAGTACTCTTATCATGTTAGGAATAATGAAAGTTGCTATTACAATGATTTTATTCCTATGGATTGGTTATGCGAAAATGAAAAACAAGGGAATATGAAAAGTATATTAAGTGTAGTATTAATCGTTATATGTTGCATAGCTGGAATATCACAAGAGAGAAGTCAAAATTTTCCTCCTCCCGATGATTCCCCAAATGTATATGCAAAACGTGCAACAGGGGTAATAAAAATTGATGGAAAGTTAACAGAAAAGGATTGGGAAGAAGCTTCGGTAACCACAGATTTTTTCCGAATGGAACCTAGGCAAGGAGGAACCTATAGATACAAAACTGAGGTTCGTATTTTGTTTGATGATAAACAATTATATGTAGGGGTGTTCTGTAAAGATTCATTAGGTAAAAAAGGAGTACGAGTTCAGGATTTGAGAAGAGACTTTAGTGATGGAGAAAATGATATTTTTAGTATACAATTGGATCCTCAAAACCTTAAACAATATTGTGTGTCTTTTCAGACAACTCCCTATGGTAATCAAAGAGATTTGCAAAATTTTAACGATGAGAGTACTGATAATGACTGGAATGCGCTATGGTCTGTTCGTACCCACAGGGTAGATGAGGGATATTATGCAGAATTTGCGATACCCTTTACATCTATTCGGTATGATGTTAATAAAAAGGATGTTACATGGGGTATAACATTTAGTAGGTTGGCAAGAAGGGATTATGAACGAACCGTTTTTCCTGCGATTCCACAATCTTTTTCTCCTTATAGAATGACTTATGCTGCAAAGTTAAAAGGGTTAGAGCTTCCAGGTTCAGGGGTTAACCTAAGAGTAGAACCATATTCTTTATATCAATACGCCAGAACAGATTCAGAAGGAGAGAAAGTTACGGATAGCAAAATAAAATTTGGAGGTGATGCAAAATGGGCTATAAGCCCACGTTCTGTATTAGATATCACTGTTAATACTGATTTTGCACAAGCTGATGTAGACAGAGCGGTAAACAATCTGGATAGATTTAATATTTTTTTTCCCGAGAGACGACAATTTTTCTTAGAAAATTCTGGAATATGGGCAGGAGCCTCTAGTAATTTGGTTAGACCTTTTTTTAGTAGAAAAATCGGATTAGAAGGTAGGTTTAATGCTGTTCCTGCACCAATAGATGTAGGAACACGTTTTACAGATAGAAATGATAAACGTACTCTGGCAGGGTTATACATTCATCAGAGAAATACAGATAATGCCCCCAGTGCCAATTTTGGAGTATTTCGGTATTTGCAAAACTATGGCAAAGAAAATAATATAGGGGTGATGCTAAATCATCGTTTGGATGAAAAAAGTAGAACCCTAAATGTAGAAGAGAATAATAATACCACAGCTACTATCGATGGTTTTATTAGGATCAAAAATAAATGGACTATTTCTTATTTAGCTTCAACTTCCTATGATGAGCATTCAAATGAGTGGGGAGCCTCAGGAAGCATATCTTCGGGATATACAAGCAATAAAATGTATTGGGGATGGTCTACAGATGTGGTAAGTAAGAATTACAACCCGGGAACGGGGTTTGTTTTTCAAAATGATGTTATAAAACATAATCCAGGAGGGTATTTTATTCTAAGGCCAAAGAAGCTACCTTGGATTCGACGTTGGGACCCTGGTTTTTTTGCTAATTACTATCATGATTTTGAAAATCCTGAAAAATTTCAGCAAGCAAACCTATACCTTTTTCCTGTTTATACATTTTTTAAGGATAATAGCTTTATAGAGTATGCCGTAACACCTTCTTGGCAGAATATAAACTTTGACTTCAAACCTTTAGGGCTGCAGATAGAAGAAAAAAGATATTTCTATACAAGACAGTTTGTACGTTATAATTCTGACCGATCCAGAAAGTTATCTGCTTCTCTTAAGTATGAGTGGGGAGGTTTTTATAATGGGAAAAGAAATACCATTACGGCCGGAGCGCGGTATGCTCCACTACCACATATTGCATTAACAGCAGATTATGAGTATAATAATCTTAAGGATATTGGTGTTTTAGAAGAAGATCTAGAAACAAATCTGTATTCGGCAAGCCTTCGTTTGGCAGTTTCTCCTAGAATGCAGTTATCAACCTTTTACCAATATAATTCTTTTAATAAGCGAGGAGGGTGGAACACGAGGTTTAGTTGGGAATATATGCCATTATCATTTATCTATCTGGTGTTTAACGATACTCAAATCCAGTCATTAGATCCTACGCAAAGAAACCAGCAGTTTATTAGCAAAATTACCTTTTTGAAACAATTTTAGGTGTGAAGAAAAAACCTGATATATTAAAAGATAATCTTTGGCAGTTAATGTGGAAACTTTCTTTGCCGGGGATTTTAGGAATGATGGTTATTTCTATTAACTCTCTTGTAGATGCCATATATGTGAGCCATTTTGTTGATGTAAAAGCGTTTGCAGGGATTTCACTTTTGTTTCCGCTCACTTTGGTAATTACTAGTGTTACTGTTTTTATTGCTGCTGGATCATCTTCTGTTTTAAGTAGAGCCATTGGAGCCAATGATATTGAGAAACAACAAAAGGTGATTCCCAATATGATCGCATTGTCACTCATTAGTACAATGGTATTGATGATTATTGGTCTATTGTTTTCTAAAGAACTGGTAACTTTTATGGGAGCCAAAGGAGCTATGCTCGATTATGGAATTTCATATTTCGAAATATCTGTTTTGGGAATTTTTTTTAGTATCTACGGTCTTTCTGCAAATGGGCTTATCAGGTCTGAAGGTAAAATCAAACAGGCAATGACATTTACAGTAATCTCTGTATTGTTAAATATCTCATTGACTCCTTTATTTATTCGTACTTTTTCCTTGGGTATAGATGGAGCCGCATGGAGTAGTATATTATCTATGTTGATATATTCGATAATGACTTCTTTTTATTTTATTAATGGAAAGGCATCTTTTAAGACAGGAAGCTTTGGAGTAAGGATTGAAAAAAGTATCATTAAAGATGTAGTCAATGTAGGTACATCTGCTTTTGTGATGCAATTGTCTAATGTGATAAAGCAGTTTTTTTTATTTAGAACTTTGGCGGGATATGGCACTTCTCATGATATTGCTTTTTTTAGCGCAGCGTTTAGATTGTTCTCCTTCTTGGCAATCCCCGTTTTAGGACTTTTACAACCAATGCAACCAATTATCGGAATTAATTTTGGAGCGTCTAATTTTTCTAGATGTATTGAAGCGATGAGAACGTTTAGAATTGGAGGTATTTCATTTATTTTGATTTTGATGGTGCCCGTGCTAATTTTTCCTGAATATTGTATACAACTAATGGTTCCTGATATGGTTTTAAATACTCAGGAGATTTTTAATCTAAGAAGTATTTTGACCGTGTTGTTTTTGTTGCCAATTGCGTCTAGTAGTATTATTTTTTTCCAAGCAATTGGAAAAGGAAAACTTGCCAGTATGTTTCCGATAGGAAGACAAATTGTTTTATTCCTACCATTAATATGGTTTTTACCTCAAATATTTGGAATTAATGGCATTTACTATACTTTGGTTATCGAAAATATACTCTATACATTAATCTTGTGGATCGTTTCTTATTCTGAATTGAGAAAACTCATTGGTCCTGCTACAGAAAATATTGTTTTTCAAAAGTAAAACAGATCATTTTTTCTGCGCTACAATATGAAAAACGTGCCAATACTTTTCTTTTCCAGAAATTGTTTTACCCTGTTTTTCTATCTCTTTGTAATATTCGATATTAAAATTGGTAAATAAATCTTTAATCTGTTTCTCAGTATGAAATGTCATTTCTGTATTAGAATTCCAGGAATCATTAATGCCAAAGAAATGCCCGCTAAAAATCCCTTTTTCAGTTAGCGAGTTTGTAAGATGATACCATAATTTGTCAAAACCATTAGGATGGCAAAATGGTAAGCTAAATGTGGCATTAACGAGCTGACATGCAGGTAGTTTCTTAATATTTTCAAAGGGGTTTAAATCCAATTGAAGTTGTTTTGAATATTCTTCAGGAGTATTTTCTTTAATTCGTAATAACGCTTCATTTTGTTTGTCAATCGCTAGCACATGCCAGTTTTCCTGAAGCAAAGCAAAAGTATCTATGCCATTTCCACAACCCAAATCTATTGCCAATTTGTTTTGTTGTGCTGTTTCGTTTTTTTGAAAAAGAGAAAGAGCAAAGTTTAAGGTTGCAGCAGGAGGGTGTTTTTTTTTGTCAAAAAAATGATAATGAGAATTCCAAGTGTTGTTCATTACTTTCTTTAGCTAGAAAGGCATCCGTTACAAATACCATTGATTGTGTAATTTATCTTTTGAACTAAGAATTTTTCTAAAGTCTTGATTTTAGGTATTTTGATATCCTCTAGACAATACGTTTGTGAGCATTGCTTACAGATCAGATGCACATGCTCATCTGTATGTACTTCTTCAGGGCATTCATGGCTACATAATGCATACCGTATGCCGTGACTATCCTCAGAAGCTTTATGTAATATTCCGTGTTTTTCAAAAGAGCTTAATGCACGATAAATTGTTACTCTATCATGATTCACTTTCATATGAGAGATTACTTCTTTGGCAGATAATGCATACGTATAGTTCATAAAGATTTTAAGCATTTCTATTCGAGCAGAAGTTTTTTTCAGCTTATGTGATTGAAGTAATTCTTCAATGTCTTTTTGTGTACTCATAAATAGTCCTTAGCCAGAATAGAAAAAAAACGTATGAATATGATTTTATCATTTTTTTCAATCTACTCTTAATTTTTACCCTATTCCAAATATACTTAATCTATGTAGAATATGGGTGGTTTAACGCCTTAAAGAATGTATAAATAGCATGTATTTATATGAAAAAATCTTATTTGATGGAGTTTTTTATACCCTCGATATCCTTTTGAAAAGGGATCTCGAATGTTATCGGATAATGTATAAAGGTGTCTATATCAAAATAGCATCAAAAATTGTCCCTTTTTCTCATGCACAATTGTTTTATAGATATAGTTAAATACTTAAAAAGAAAATCATGAAAAAAATCATTATTGTTTTATTAGTTTTTGTACCCGTGTATAGCAGTGTTTGTCAATCAGATATAAAAGAAGGGCAAAAAGAGTTTATGTATTTTGTCTATTCAGATGGTAATCGAGTGGCCGATCTATCATCAAAACAACAGCAATTACATATTCAAAAAATTGGAGCTTATATTCAAAAGTTGGCAAAAGCGGGGAACCTAAAAGATGCTCAACCCTTGGGAATGGAAGGAATCAAGATATCATTTAAAAAGAAAGTTTTTAGTGAAACCTCGATAAGCAAGAATAAAATGACCATTGCAGGGTATTATCATATTCTGGCAAATGATATGGAAGAAGCAATCACTATTGCCAAAGCCGACCCAAGATTTGAAGAAGATGGTTGGGAAATAATAATCCGACCTATAAAAAAAGTGGAAAGGATCAATTAGAAATTACAAAATTAACTTTTTCTAGGTATTTGTCATAATTTACTTGTAATGAAGTACTTATTTTTTTAAAAATTTACTAAAGCCAGATAGTTTTGTCTGGCTTTTTATTTGTATTTACTATTTTTATATACCGATTGGTATCCACTATGGTAAAATAGAAAAATAATGGTAATACTCACCAAAAACGAAATTGAAATAAACTCAAATATTAACGATGTTTTTGAATTTACTTCTGACATGGGAAATTTTGGGTTATGGTTTCCTGATGTTATAAGCATTAGGTCTAAGGATAAATTACCTAGTGCTACTATAGGTAAAGAGTATTTGGAAACAGCTAAAAAACCTTTTGGAGGTACTGTAAAAATTTTAATCCAAGTAAAGGAGGTAATAAAAAATAAGATCTATGTTACCGAAGGAAATTTTTTTCCATTGTTTCCAAGAATGACTTTGAATTTTAAGAAAAGGAGTGAGGATAAAACATACCTTTATTTTAAAATGGAAAGTAGGTCAAAAAGCTTTTTCTTTAAAATGTTTCTTTTGCCTATTGTTAAATTAATTTTGAAAAAAAGAGCTAAAGCGGGATTAATTAATCTCAAAAAAATACTCGAAAGTAAATAATGTCTATAATCCAAGATGAGTTTATGCATATTGGTTATATGATTAAGATACTTGGTATGGTAGCGATATGTATATATGAATGTTAATACAATTCAATACAGAGTTAGTACTCTTACTCTTATAAAATAAAGTTAAACTTCTTTTTTTAATAGTATTACTATTATATATTTGCACAGCATATGAAAAACCTGCAAATAAATATCACTATCAGTCCTGAACTGTATACTAAAAATCCTGAATCGACAGACTTGGGAAAGAAAATAGTAAGCACCAGTATCGATATGATAGATGAATTAGGATTTGAAGGGTTTACATTTAAAAAACTTGGAGTACGAATAGGTTCTAATGAAAGTTCTATTTATCGTTATTTTGATAGTAAGCACACCCTTTTGGTATATCTTATAAGTTGGTATTGGAGTTGGATAGAATACAAATTGGTATTTGCAACAACAAATGTTAACTCACCAGAAGTTAAGCTTACAAGTGCAATACAGATAGTAACAGAACCTGTAATACAAGATAATTCATTTTCATACATTAATGAAGTTGTTCTTAATAGGATAATTATTGCAGAATCTTCAAAAGCGTATCATACCAAAGATATCGATAAAGAAAATGAAAAAGGATATTATAAAACGTATAAGCGGGTTGTAGAACGGATAAGTGATATTGTATTAGAGGTAAATCCTGAGTTCGAATTTCCTCATATGTTGGTTTCGACAGTTATTGAAGGAGCTCATCATCAACGTTTTTTTTCAAAACATTTACCATCTCTTACAGATGTTAAAGAAGGAAAAAATAATATAGTCCGTTTCTATAATGATCTAGTAATAAAAATGATTAAATGAGTTTAAAGAGAATATACATAAAAGCATTTTTCAGGCATTTCATGATAGTAATGATGCTGTTTGCTATGGGTATTCAACCAATAACTCAAATGTTGGCTTTGGTTACAGATTTCACCTATGAATTAGTAGAGGTGGATAGTGAAGAAGACACGGATAAAGAAGAGAAACAAGAAGATGATCATAAGGACAATAAATTAAAATTACAGATAGTAAGTCCATTTGATCATTCTCATTATTCTATTGCTGTTTCTAATGATACCAACAATTCACTGATATGTTACGGTTTTGATATGGAGATTCCTATTCCTCCACCGGATGTAGTTTAATACTTTGATAACTATGTGGATGCAGCGATATACTGTTGCCAATAGCTACTAGATTACTAAACTATACTACTAACCGAGATGGATTAATACACTATAAATCCTAGAATTTTTAATGCCCTTTTTTAATTAAAATGAAAGAAACAATGTCTCCGTGGAAACGTTTCACAAGCCTTCTACAACTCGATAAAAAAGATATTCGTCAGATTTTTTACTATGCTATTTTTGCTGGTCTGGTAGCACTTACCTTACCATTAGGAATACAAGCCATAATTAATCTTATACAAGGAGCACAAGTCTCTACATCCTGGATCGTTCTGGTTGTACTTGTTACAATTGGGGTGGCTTTTCAGGGAGTTTTGCAGTTAATGCAGGTAAGAATTCTAGAAAACATGCAACAAAAAATATTTACCAGAGCTTCTTTTGAATTTGCATACCGTTTTCCGAAAATTAAAGTAGAAGAGCTTCGTAATTATTATCCGCCAGAATTAGCCAATCGATTTTTTGATGTACTGACGATACAAAAAGGACTTTCAAAGATCTTGATAGATTTTCCGGCTGCGGCGCTTCAAATTATATTTGGATTGATGCTCCTTTCTTTCTACCATCCTTTTTTTATTATTTATGGATTGCTATTGGTATTACTTATTTATGTAGTATTCAAATTTACTGCCAAAAAAGGTTTGGATACCAGTATTTTGGAGTCGAAAAGTAAATATAAAGTGGCACACTGGATACAAGAAGTATCACGTTCATTAATTAGTTTCAAACTTTCGGGTATTACAAATCTCGCAATGAATCGCAATGATGATCTTACAACTGAGTATCTAGAAGCACGGGAGAGTCATTTCAAAGTGTTAGTACTTCAATTTATTCAGCTTATTGGTTTCAAAGTTTTAGTAACCGCTGGATTATTGGTTATAGGTGGCTTATTAGTACTTAATCAACAAATGAATATTGGTCAGTTTGTAGCCGCAGAGATTATTATCTTATTAGTGATCGGTTCTGTAGAGAAATTGATCAAAGGACTTGAATCTTTTTATGATGTATTGACTTCTCTAGAAAAAATTGGTCAGGTGGTAGATAAAAGTTTAGAGGTACAATCTGGTAAGGATCCATTTGCCAATACAGATGAGTTACATATAGAACTAGATGGTCTTAAATATACTACCGTAGAAGAGAAGGAGGTATTGAGTAATATTGATTTTAATATAGAAAAGTCAGATCGTATTCTTTTTGATGGAGCGTCCGGAAGTGGAAAAACCACTTTGCTAAAGATTCTTTCAGGTCTTATTTCACCAACAAGTGGAGCTCTATATATCAATGATGTCTCTATAAAAGGGATTTGGCTTAATAAATATAGATCATATATAGGACAGGTATTACCAGGGCAGTTCCCTTTTGAAGGTACAATTTTGGAAAATATTACTTTTGGTCGTACTGACATACCGCAAGAACAATTACACAGTGTACTTAAGAATACTGGGTTACTTTCTTTTATCAAAGAGCAGCCCAATGGGATTAATACTATATTACATCCCGAGGGTCAACAGATACCATTTACGGTATCCAAGCGTATTGTCTTGGCTAGAGCAATTATTCATAACCCCAAATTACTTCTTCTCAAAGACCCATTAGAGCATTTTGAAAAAGATGAAGCTACAAGAATTATAAAATATTTAACCGCAGCGGAACGCCCATGGGCACTTGTGGTTTCTAGTAGGAATAGGCAATGGAAAAATGATTGTAACCAAACCATTACGATTTGCGAAGGGAAAATAACCTCAAAAAATAAGAATAATGCTTAATATATCTCATAATCAACTTAATAAAAAAGTATCCCTTGAAGGTTATACAGCTTTTTCAAAAGCATTTACTTCGAAGCATAATAAGCTATTTAATCGTTTCTTAGGAGCATTTGCTATAATGGGGATCATCGTTCTGTTTTTACCCTGGACACAAAACGTAAGTGGTAATGGTTTTGTAACTACGCTTACTCCGGATCAACGTCCTCAAACAATACAATCACCAATTCCCGGGCGTATTGAAAAGTGGTATGTAAAAGAAGGTGATTTTGTTAAAAAAGGAGATACAATTCTATTTATTTCTGAAATAAAAAATGCCTACCAAGACCCACAATTAGTAGAACGAACTAATAGACAACGAGATGCCAAAAGCCGATCAGTAGTCTCGTATCAGGAGAAGATCAAAGCGCAAGAAAGCCAAATTATAGCATTAGGGAGTCAACGTAAGCTAAAACTCTCGCAAGCAGAAAACAAATTACAGCAAGCACGTCTAAAAGTTGAAAGTGCAAAAGTTGATTTTCAGGCAGCCGAAACTAATCTGGATATTGCAAAACGACAGTACGATCGTACCGTAATATTAAAAAATGAAGGGCTAAAAGCGACCGCAGATGTAGAAGCAAAACGTTTAAAGCTTCAGGAAACACAGGCCAAGCTTGTATCTCAGGAAAATAAACTATTGGTTAGTGAAAATGAGGTTACTAATGCAGAATTAGAAATTAACAGAATTGCTGCAGAATACGCAGATAAGATTGCTAAGGCAAGAAGTGATCAGTTTACGGCAGAGTCAAACCAATTTGAAGCAGAAGCACAGGTTACCAAGCTCGAAAACCAATCGACAAACTACAAAATGCGTAATGCCCTGTACTATATTACTGCTCCCCAGGATGGATATATCAATAAAGCTATAAAGGTTGGTATCGGAGAGACTTTTAAAGAAGGAGAAAAGCTGGTGGGTATTATGCCTACCAATTATGATCTGGCTGTAGAAACTTATGTAGATCCAATTGATTTGCCATTGATGCATATCGGTGAGGATGTACGAATAGAATTTGACGGCTGGCCCGCAATTTTCTTTAGTGGTTGGCCCAATGCCTCTTTTGGAACCTATCCAGGAAAAGTGGTAGCTATAGAAACGTTTATAAGCGATAATGGAAAATTCAGAATTCTGATTGCTCCAAAAGAAGGAGAAAATGTATGGCCCAAAAATGTAAGAGTAGGCTCAGGAGCACATACTATTGCTTTGCTCGAAGATGTGCCTATCTGGTATGAAATGTGGCGTCAGCTTAATGGGTTTCCTCCTAATTATTATACCCCAAAGGGGAAAGAAACTTCTAAAGAGAAAAAGTAAAATGAAAATAGGTATAAATTATATAATAGTACTGGTTTTACTAATTTCAATAAAAAGTGTAACCGCTCAAAATGATCATGAACCCTTTGACAACTCTCTTACTTTTGAAGAATATATTGGGTACGTAAAAAAACATCATCCTCTCATGAAACAAGCCGAGATCATTTTAAATATGGGAGAGGCTAAATTGCTAAAAGCACGAGGAGGTTTTGACCCTAAGATTGAAGTTGATTATGATAGAAAAAAGTTTAAAGGAACAGAATATTTTGATCAACTCAATGCAACATTTAAGATCCCTACCTGGTATGGAGTAGAGTTCAAAGCAAATTTTGAAAACAATACAGGAGAATACCTAAACCCTAACCTTACGGTACCAGATGAAGGGTTGTATAGTGCAGGCGTATCATTTTCTCTTGCCCAAGGTTTTTTAATCAATGAAAGAATGGCATCACTAAAAAAAGCGCGATTCTTTATAAAACAAACCAAGGCAAATCGAGATTTACTGGTTAATAACCTAATTTTTGAAGCAAGTAAAGCATATTTCGAATGGTTAGAAGCTACTAATGAGCAACGTATTTATAACACCTTTCTGGAGAATGCTTCTACTCGGCTTGAAGCCATTAAACAAAGTGTAGAGGCAGGGGATAAAGCAGCAATAGAGATTACAGAAGCACGAATAACATTACAAAACAGACAACTAAATCTGGAGGCAGCTTCTCTTAAAAAAAGAAAAGCGATACTCAAGGTAAGTAACTATTTATGGATCAATACTATTCCTGTAGAGATAAGAGAAGATATAATGCCAGTATTACCCGAACGCAATCATATCGAAAATTCTTTAAAATTAGATGGGATTACAGATACTTCTACTTTATTAGAGACTCACCCTAAATTAGTAAGTCTTGATGCTAAGATTGGAGGACTATCTGTAGATCGTACTCTAAAACGTAATAAGCTATTGCCAAAAATAGATCTTCAGTATAATTTCTTGACACCCGAGTATCAACAGATACATACATTTACTACAACAAATTACAAAGCTTTTGTCAATTTTAGTTTTCCAATATTTCTTAGAAAAGAAAGAGGAGATGTACGCCTTATCAATTTAAAATTACAAGATGCAAATTTTGAAAGAGCAGCTACATCACTAAAGCTTCAAAATAAGATCGAAGCAGTATATCAAGAGATCAATTCATTATCTACACAAACAGAACTTATTGAAGATATTGTTACAGATTATAAAACATTGGTTAGTGCAGAAGAACGTAAACTATTTTTGGGAGAAAGCTCTTTGTTTTTAATCAATTCGCGAGAACAAAAATTGATTGATGCTCAACTGAAAGAGAATACTCTTAAGATAAAACAGCTTACAGCTACAATCAACCTGTATTACGCCTTGGGAGTAGCGATATAGATGTTAGTTTAATCCGTCATATTATGCATTAGAACTGCAATGATTTTCTAATGCATAATACGGGTTGAATGTTGTATCTTCCATCTTTTTTTAGAAAAGTATTTAAACCACTTCAATAATTATAACAATGATATTAGCATTCGATACCTATTACTATGATAATAAAGCAAAAACGGTATGTGTAAGTTTTGAAAACTGGAATGATAGTAAGCCCCTTGATATTGATAGCGAAATCATAGAAGGAGTAGAGGCATATGAGCCAGGATCTTTTTACAAAAGAGAGCTCCCATGTATACTTAGCCTTCTTAAAAGAATGCCTATTACTGACATAGATTATATTATTGTAGATGGTTTTGTTTTACTTGATGATGAAGGCAAATTAGGCTTAGGAGGACATTTGTTTGATGCTATAGATAAGAGCGTACCTGTTTTGGGTGTGGCAAAATCAGGATTTCATGAAAACAAAAAAAACGTAAGAGAACTGTTACGTGGCGAAAGTATAAAGCCTCTTTATATATCAGCAATTGGTGTTGAGCTGGATAGAGCTTATGATATGATAAAGTCTATGCATGGAGATTTTAGAATGCCTACCTTATTGCAGATATTAGACACTAAAACAAAAGAAAAAGTAGACGAATCAATTTGATTTGTATTCATGTTTTCAGTGCATAAGATGTTATATGCGCTTCAATTGATTTTGAAATATCATGAAAGATATTGCCCTACAACTACAAAACATAGCTAAAGAATCAATGTATTCGTATTCAGAATTGGTTGAGCTTTATGCTATGGAGGGTTTGATTCGTAGAGTGGCGAGATCAGAATATAAAGATCTTTTTGTTTTGAGAGGGGGTATGATGTCTCGATTTTGGTATTCTCCCGGGAAATGGATGCCCCAAGATGTGGATTTTATGGTTGATGTACCAGTAGATCCAATAGAAATGGAATCTCGATGGCAAGATATCTTACAGGATAATCTGATACATGATGGGGTTTCATTTGATCCTGCAACGTTAAGAAGTGAAATCATATGGATCGATGCCAAAGACCCCGGATTAAGGTTGTTTGTTTCTACAGTTTTAGAAGAAGTAAACATCTCTTTTTTACTACAAATAGATATAAGTTATTCTGATCCAACTATTCCTGCTGCTAGTTTTCAAGAATATCCTTCTATAATCCCTAACCAATCTATTTATTGTAAAATGGTATATAGAGAGACTTCTGCTGGATGGAAATTCTATGGTTTATTTGAACGTAAACAAGATAAATGGCGACCAAAAGACTTGTTTGGGCTTTATTGGCTGATCAAGAACTATGACCTTGATTTATCTCAGGTGATGAACTCTTTTAAGGAGACCTCTTTTGAACGAGGAACTCCTCTCGAGATAGCAGCAAGATTTTTTGAAGGTAAATTTGGGCAAGGAAAAAATAGTCGTAGTATTTGGAGAGCATTTTGTAAGACACACCCCAGTTTTAAGATAACAGAAGATCTACAAGAAGTGCTCACAGTTGTTCGAACAACGCTACAGCCTTTGTATATGGATATGATCGCCAACTATAGTTATATCTCTAAAATAGGAAATACAGGATTCCCGATAATAGAACATATAGACCAAGTGTTGCCGGCAATAAAAGATAGAGATGAGTTTCAGGTATTCAAAAAAGAGGGCTATCAGATAATTGATTATACTATTCCTTTAAAGTATTCTTTTATTCCGATTACTCAGGCAATACACTCTTCAGTAGCAAATATTTACGCACTTCGTAGAGAATGCCGAGGTTTGATTTTTGACTCAGAAGGAACTTTAGTAGCCCGAAAGTTTCATAAATTTTTTAGGATAGGAGAAAGAGAAGAATCGCAAATAGAAAACATAGATTGGTCTTCGTCATGCCGGGTAACTGAAAAACTGGACGGCTCATTGGTTTCTCCTGTATTATGGAATGGAATACTAAGGTGGACAACCAGAAAAGGACCATCTGCAATTGCTGATCAAGCGGCAACTTTTGCGGATAATACTACGAGGGCTATTCAAAAAGAAACCTCTGATATAGGTTACCTACCCCTGATAAAAGAGCTGTTAGAAGGAAATTGGACACCAACATTCGAATGGTGTAGTCGTCAACACCCTATTGTTCTCGATCATCCTAAAGATCGCTTGGTATTAACAACCATAAGAAATAATCTAACTGGTGGATATCTTAATTATGATACCATGGTTACAATGGCAAAATACCATAAGATAGAATATGTTAAACAGGTACGATGGATTCACTCTATTGAAGAAGCTAAGGATTTTATACAAAAGATATCTTCCGAAAAACAAGGAGAAGGATATGTTTTAAGGTTTGATGATGACCGTTTTTATAAGGTTAAAAATAATCAATACATAAAATTACATGATCTGGTAGCGCACCCCCATAAAGAAATTTATATATGGCAAGCTACATTAGAATTAAAAATTGATACCATGCTGGATCTTGTTGCCCCTGGTCTGCGCCCCCAAATAAAAAACTTTTCGATAGGGTTATCTCAGGCTATTCATAGACAAAGCATTTGGCTTCAAAGTTATATCGAAAGCGCTAAGAACACTATCGATAAAAAGACAAAAGATAATCAATTAGCAGACAAGATGTTTGCTGTAGAATATGCATCTACACTTGATTTGATAAGAAAAAAAATCTGTTTTATTGCCTGGCATAAACTTAGAATGAATACTGGTTCGATGGATTACGAGCAAATCATTAGAGCGTTTCTTATACCCAGATGTAAGACCAGAAGAAGTTTGTCAAAAATGAGATCATTGATTGATGTTACTTTTGTTGATAAAGGTTTTCCCGATACAGGAGGATACTGATACCATTACATTAAAATTACTGTAAGAGAAAATCAGGTATTTTTTAAGATTTAATTGGTAATATTGTTATTCATGATCAAAAGATGAAAGGAAAAATTATATATCTCTTAACGAGGAACAATTACAAGCTCAAAGAATACCAGGAATTTTTTCATAATTATAATATTACCGTAAAGAAAATTGCAGATTTTACTCCTTTCAAAGATGCAAAAGAACTTCTGGAGAGATATTACGATATCCTAAAAAAACCACAAGTGTTTACCGTAGTTTTTGACGAAACGCATTTGTTTAGCAAAAAAGATAACACACGTATTTATAATGTGAATAAGGATAACGACCTGGAATTGGTATATACTAAAACAATTCTTTATTATCTCGAAGGAGAAAATATATCTTCTATATCCTCAACAACATATGATGGAGTGATAGACTATGCTGCAAGAAAAAAGGAAACAAATGTATTTGGTTGGGATGATATTTTTATTTTAAAATCTACCGGACTTTCTTACCAGGAATTGAAAGACAGAAAAATGAAGAATCATTGCCGACAGGAGGTACTTTCTAATTTTGTAGAGAACTATTTATATTATAGAGAGAATATAGATCTTAATTATAACAAATTGAATCAGAAAGAAGTCATTGAATTTTCAAATAAAATCTTTGATTTCGTCGCTACAAACAGGTATCTCAATTTGGAGTCGGTAAAAGAAAAGAAACTGAATGTTCTTTTTCAATACGCCCTTAATAACGGAGGTTTTTTTCGCTCATCAAAAAACAGGAGACAAAAAAACTACTGGGTTCCAGGTTTGAATGCTGGAATTCCTTTGGTTCCTAAGTCTGATGAGATTCATGAGATTACTTTTTTTGTTCACGATCTATGTCATTTCATTATACCCGATCTGATTTTTAATGGGGTGTCCAACACATTGTACGACAATGTTTATATCATCTATAGAATGATGTCTGAAGCCTTAACACAGGTAGTGGCGGATATGATTTTTATAGACTGCCTGGTCAAAGATGAGGTTACTTACGATTTTTCAAAAAGAAAGATTTATCCGCTATACGCAGCTATTACCAGGAAGAATCCTCATGTCACTCTGAAAGAACTCATGTATGCTAATGTGCAATACTCAATTTTGGGAGATGATTCGGGCTATAAAAAACTTATAGATATTAATGATATACCTGTACTAGTAGATTTCAAAAAAAAGTACGAAACTTTTTTTATAGAAGATTTTAAATGGACACAACGAAATCTTGAAAACATGAAAGCCAATTCAAAATCTTTTGGGAGGTGGAGCAAAGAAAATCAAGATGTTTTTAAAGACCAGCAATTGTACACTATTGAAGAATACGTTACCTCGGTATTACATTTGGAATTAAGTTCAAGTATTGCGACTTCTCAATTAGTCAATCTGATCTTTAATCAGGTGATGAATCAGTATGATACAATTTTAAATTCTTTACAGAAATATTCGATAGAAGAGCAGATTTCTAATTCGTTTAAAAAATATATGCTGGGACAGATAATGATTTTTTATCGAATAGATTTTTTACACTATAGTAGGTTTGTCAAAAATAAAATAGCACAACAATTACGAAAACAACAAATAAGCCTTTCGGATATTAGAAGAATTAGATCGTTTTATAATGATTATCTGTCATTATTAGAATCAGAATACCATCTTATTAATAAGGATGATATGGAAACATTTAAGGAGGTATACCCCATATTTGATACTTTTTTTGTCTTTTATGATACATCAAAAGAGAAGCATGATAATTTAAAGCAGGTTGCTGCACAGTATTTAAAAAACTAAAAACGAGATGTCTCAAACACCATTAACCCCATACCAGGTAAAACACAAAATAATCATTGAAGCAGCAAACGGGATAGTTGAAGATATTTTTGTGTTAAAAACAGGGGTGTTACTGACTAAGAGAAGTAAGATTACGCCAGAGGCAAAAGTACTTTTTGATACTCTAAACATAGATACAGACAGACCCGAATACGAGCAACATGCCGAATTCAATAGTCGGATAACCTATCTATCTTTTAAAGATAAAAAAGGAGATTCTAAAGTGTTTAATGAACGTATGATTCATGAGTATCAGCATAGAAGTGTATACAATGATGAGTATGTTACTTTTTTGATAGCAGGTTGTGCCATTGAGACCGAATTAGAATTTCTTGCCCATAATGAAGCTACTGTAGCAAGACTTACTTCGTCAAGAACCAATGCACAGAATACTCCTTTGTTCAAAATAATTAACAGAGGAAATAACCAGGAACTTGTAGAAAAACAAAAGGAAATTTGTAAAACCTATGTAAAAGAAAAAAAGCTTTTTGAAACTTCGGGAAAACAATTCGACAATGAAGTAAGCAATATACTGGCTCCTGGAAATAAAGCCGTTTCTTTTACGATTACCATGTCTGTCAAAGATTGGCATAAAACACTTATAGGGCGTTTAAGTCATGAAGGCGTAGAAACAGATATGTTACTGGTTTTAGAAGACATCGCCACCCAGCTTAAATCCAATTACCCAGTTTTTTTTAATACTGTTGACCAGTATTATAAAATGGGTAATGGTTTAAAATATGAAGGGGAGTAATATGTATATAATAGTACGATATTTCGCTATTTGTAGTCGATTAGACTTGTTCTACAATTATTGTAAAACCAATTGTCATATTCTGGATACCTTACGCAAGTATGGAAGAGGTTATTGGCAAGTATAAATGTTGGCAACCTATTGCTATTACTGACCCGCGCACTGGGTTGAGGTTCCAGCGCGCCGCTGGTCACTCTCTGTACTGCGGGGGTCTGTTTTGCCCTTGCGCGGGACACATACCCTATACCGATGGTCGAGACCAATAGTGCGGGGGACATAGACCCTAGTGCGATGGTAGTGCTACACCTGCCGATGGACGATAAAAATATGCGGGGCTGATATATATTATTAGTGAATTATTTTAAAAACAGATGATAGGATTCTGTAAATATCTTATTTTGAGATGTTCTAGCGTTACTTTGACTCTGTAACCCAAACAGAACGATATACTTGATAAAGAATATGGGTTTTACATTGGACTATTCGTTTTATTTGGTTAGGTGGTAATTGCCAGTCAGTATTTGTCAAAGAGATTAGAAAACGGGTATTTAAACCCAGTTTGATAAGCTTATGTATGACTAAGAATATTAAATTATCTTTAACTAAACAATATAGTCTCACTTTAGTTAATAAAATATATCTTATTTGATGATTTTGAAACTAAGTTGGCTACGTGCAATTAATGCATCAAACACATAACGGATTAAAATAAAAAGTTATCTTCGCGCCCGATAAATGGTTTTTCACCTAAGGTGAAAATTAAAAGGGAATCTGGTGAAAATCCAAAACTGTTCCCGCAACTGTAAGACTCATAATAAAGTAATGCCATATAACCACTGTAGCAAGGCTATGGGAAGGAGGCAAAATACCGAGTTAAGTCAGGAGACCTGCCATGAATTGTAATAATTATTAACTCTCGGGTAAAGAGTAAGAATAATGATTCCTACCATTAGGGTAGAATGTTTATTTCTACAATTTTCCCTGCTTAATCTCGATTTTTTAAAATGAAAAAATTAGTATTATGCAGTGTCTTATTAGTATTGGCCACTATAGCCTATTCACAATCAAGCACTACAATTACAGGAATTGTCAAAGATCAAATTTCTGGAAAAGGAATTCCGAATGTATCTGTTAGTTTCCTAGAAACAAACAAAGGAACAGTAACA
Organism: Aquimarina sediminis; assembly: GCF_002895435.1. Lineage (GTDB taxonomy): Bacteria > Bacteroidota > Bacteroidia > Flavobacteriales > Flavobacteriaceae > Aquimarina > Aquimarina sediminis. The sequence goes on along the minus strand of NZ_POYJ01000011.1, from coordinate 145,954 downwards.
GATGTAGACGGAAACTACTCTATTATTGTCGAAAGTGGAAATTACAATATTCAGTTTTCGGCAATGGGCTATCAAAAAGAAGTATTGAGTGCTAACCTCAATAAAACAATGCAGGTTATCGATGTTATTCTTAAAAAAGATATTACAGGATTAGAAGAAGTCCTTATCGGAGCCGAAAGCAAATCAATAACAAAAGAAGTTCTTAATGTAAACAAACTAGGAATTAAAAACATAAATGTTCCTATGACGGCATATAGTATTAACACCAAGCTTATGCAACAGCGTAATGTATCTGATTTGGGAGATGCAGTCAAAAGCGCAACAGGAGTAAGACCCATAAACAGGTACGGAGGGTTTCAAACTTTTAGAATCAGAGGGTTTAATAATTTTGTGATGTTGATTGATGGAGTAAGAGATGAGCGACATAATATATCTACAAGTGCACCTACCACAAACCTGGCTAATGTAGAGCGAATAGAAGTCCTTAAAGGTCCTGCAGGAGTATTATATGGTCATTCGGCATTAGGAGGAATTATAAATATAGTACGTAAAAAACCTACCGATATACAAAAAGCCAATTTTAAAGTAACCTACGGAAGTTTTGATACCTATAATTTTGAAGGAGGCATCGGAGGTCCTATTTCTGAAAAACTACGATATCGGGCAGATGTTGGAATGACGCGTACCGATGGATGGAGAGATTTTGGCGTAGCAACCAATAACGGATCGTTAATGTTGGATTATACACCATCCTCAAAAGACAAGTTGGCTTTCTATTTTCAAGCCAATAAAGACAAATATGATACAGATACAGGTATCCCGGTAGATGAGAACAGTTCTGTTATTGAAGGAATGAATCCAGAAACCAGATATAATGATCCGCAGGATTACTTAAAGCATAAACGCTTTGATTATCAGCTTAACTATTCGCATGATTTTAATACTAACCTGAAGTTATCCAATCTCTTGTCTTATTCTAATGATGATATAGATTATCTGTCCACAGAATTTTTGGAATTAAATGCTACGCGAGATTCTATTACCAGAGCATTTCCGTTTTATTTTAACCATAAAACCAAGACCCTACAAAACCAATTAGATGTAAGCTATAGGTTCAAAACAGGATCAATAGCTCATAAAGCATTGGTAGGGAATTCTGTAAGTATATTAGATCGTAGAACATTCAGAGGAGAAGTGATTGGTCCCGGGATATTTACAACTATTTCTGTTCAGAATCCTATCTTAAATCAAGGACATATCGAAGCTATTGATAATAGGGTAGATGTAAAAAAAGAAGTGGTATATGCTTTTTACCTACAAGACTGGATTACTATTTCAGATAAATTCAAAGCGTTAGTAGGGCTTCGATATGATACCTTTACGGGAACCTATTACAGAGACGAACTTGATAGTGATAGAAATGTAATAACTCCAGGTGAGCGAACAGAAATTCCGTCATCTTCTTTTTCATATCGAGCAGGTCTTGTGTATCAACCTGTTAAAGATGTAGTTAGTGTATTTGCTTCATACTCTAACTATTTTAAACCCACTAGAAGAATAACACCCAATGGCAATGTATTTGATCCCGAAAGAGGTTTCCAGAATGAGTTAGGAGTCAAATTTCAAAAAAACAACCTGCTTATTGCTACACTTTCTGCGTATTATATGCTAAAAAACAATATTGTGGAAAGAACCTCTGTAGATGATTATCGACAAATAGGATCTGCCGATTCAAAAGGGTTCGAACTGGATCTGGAATCAGAACCTGTACAAGGACTTTATCTAAAAGCAGGATATGCATTTGTTGATGCCAAAATCAGAGACTATGATCAAGCATTACAGACGGTTCCTGCCGGAAACAGATTGCAATATGCTCCCAAAAACTCAGTTAATTTTTGGGGGAATTATGAATTTCAAAAAGGTACACTACAAGGTTTTGGGGCAGGATTTGGGTTAAACTATGTAGATGATAATTATACCAATTCAAGCAATACATATGAGCTGCCTTCATATACTACTATTGATGGAACTCTGTATTATCAAACAAAACAAGTTAGAGTGGGGGTAAATATTAACAATATTACCGATGAGCTATATTTTACCGATGCGATTTATGGGAATCAGTTTTTTCCGGGTCAGGGAAGAAACTACAAACTTAGCTTAGCATATAGGTTTTAAGATGTATTGCGAGATGATACCGTCTGAAAAGTAAACTGTTTAGACGGTCTCATCTTACTAACTGTTATTCTATCTGTATTATGAAATAAGCCATAACAATTATGAGGAAACCCACCGTTATGATGATATGGCGATTCCATCTGACCATTAAAAAACAATAAATATAAACAGATGAAAAAGATAATTTCATTACATCACTGGCTTGGGACTTTTTTTTGTGGTCTGTTCTTAATATGGTTTTTATCTGGTTTTGTTATGATGTACCAGAGCTTTCCTTATTTAAGTCAGGCAGAAAGAATAGAAATGCTTTCTAAAGGGAATAATTCTCAAGTATTATCTCCTAAAATCGTTTTTGAGAATGATCATATTGAAGAGGTATATCGACTAAGGTTAAATTATCTTCTCGATCGACCTGTTTTTCATTTGGTAACTGAAAAAGGAAAGTTTATTTCCAGATATGCTGACAATGCAGAACAAGTCTCTTTAACTAAAAAGCAAGCTTTAGAAATAGCAATTAAAAATACCAAAATAAAGGATACATTCGGGATTCAAACTTTAACAGAGTTAGATCAATGGATACCCAGAACCAGGTATTTATCACATATGCCTATTTTTAAGATAGAGTTTGAGGATACAAATAATACGCTGGTGTATATTTCTTCTCTTACAGGAGAAGTATTAGCACATAACACAAGCACCGAAAGATTTTGGTCATGGGTGGGAGCTATACCACATTGGATTTATTTTAGGGATATAAGAGTACATAACACATTATGGGCACAGCTGGTGATGTGGTTATCAGCTTTGGGGTTTGTTATGGTAATCACAGGTATTGTAACCGGACTAGTGAGGTATAAAAAGAAACCAAAAGCACGATTTAAGAGGTTTAAAAATAAATGGTACAACTACCATTATTATTTTGGGCTGTTCTTTGGGATATTTGTTTGTACCTGGATATTTAGTGGGTGGATGAGTATGACGCCTTTTGGGTGGACACCCAGTACTCAATTGAATAAAGAAGAGAAGTTAACATGGCAATCCAAAAAACATACAATCAATGATTATGACGGTAACCATTGGAACAGTTTTATAGGTCAAATCAGTTTTAAAAACTATAAAGAAATTCAGTTTAATATTTTTCAAGATCATATTTACGCTCAGATCTTTTTAGAAAATAAAAGCGTTTTACAAAAGGTAACAGCCTTTGATACTGTTATAAAGATAGATGACTACAAAAAGGTTATCTCTTCTTTTTCTACAGAAAATAGAGTGACAGAAAGTATTTTACTAAATAAGTATGACAACTATTACTACAGTCGCCATAATGATAAAGATTTACCTGTAATTAGGATTAAAACAGTTCAAAACACTAATTATTATATCAATCCAAAAACAACTCGGGTCGTCTACAAGTGCGCTACAAAAAATAAAATCCAACGTTGGATTTATCATGGATTACACAGTTTGGATTTCTCATTTTTGGCTTGGAACAGACCATTATGGGATATTATCCTTTTTATCCTGTTACTAGGGGGGACAATACTAAGTTTTTCGGCTACTGGATTAGGGATCAAGTTTATTAAAAGAAAGTATAAAAAAAAGGTAAAGAAGCGAGTAAAACAAAAAAAGAGGTCTAAAGAGTAATTTTTTGTCAAACCGAGCCCTTCGACAGGCGCAGTTTGACAGTTTACTCTCTAGATCTCTTTACTACTAATAGTTTTAATCTAAGTAAAAATCTGAAGTTACTAGTTTTTTCTACCCCTAATACAAAATGTTTTCTTTTACCAATCAGGTGTTCCTGTTAACCCTTCTACTTTTTCTTTAATATATATTCTACAGTTTTTTTTATTGGGAATTGGAAAATCATTTTTGTCATATTCCTTGTAAAAAAGAAAAATGCTATCATTTTTTATATAACCTTGCCTTTTATCATAAAAACCACCCTCTCCATATTTTACACGAAAGTATTCAAGCTGTATATATTTTTTGTTCTGAATGTTAAAGTACCCTATCATTAGAGAATTATTAACGTTATTAAAATTCAGTAAATTAAGGTCTTCCTTTTTTGATACTAAATCTTCCATATATTGTCCGTTTTTAAAAAATCTTAGATAATGGAAGTCAATATGTGTTTTTTCTCCATAATACATTTCAGTTTTATTAACGTACACCGCTACTGTATCAATTAAATCTCCTTTTGTTAAATTGTAAGAAGGGGTGTTAAGTGTGAATTTGCTTTTTTTGGGTCTATTTCCTCCTTCTTCATTTGTATAGTAGTTTTTAAGAAAATTATTACAGCCTAATAAGGAGACTATGACTATACAACTAAAAAAAATTACCAGTTCTTTCCACCCCATACTTTTATGTTTTTATAATTGTATTCAAATTTAAAATCTTTAATGGCACTATGAATAGCATTTTGTAACCAGGCATCACCAATTAAATCTACAGTTGCATTATACCCATTATTATTGACTCGAATATAGGTTGAAGCTTTATTTGCTGTTTCTTTTTAGACTTTTAATAAGTGTTTTCTTTTACCAATCGGGTGTTCCTTTTAGCCCTTCTACCTTAATTTTTTTATAGCCTGCTATACTATCTCCAATTATATTAGATTCAGCTCTATAATAATCACCACAATTATGAGCTGTTACCAAAAAGTATTCATACAGTATTTTATCATTTTGTGTTTTATAATAGCCTATAATTCCCGATTTTAAATTATTAAAATCTTCTAATCCGTTTCTAATATTTTTCGTAGTACCTTCTATATATTGACCATCAGAAAAGAATCTTTTGAAAGTATTAACAATTTTTAATTCCTTCTTTTTGTCCTTAACTTTTGTTATATAAATAGAGTCAGTTCTGAAGTAAATATTTTTGGTTAAGCTCTCTTCTAATATAGATTTGGTTCTATTTCTAGTTGTTTTGAATTTACTTTTTATTGGTCTGTGACTACCATATTCTGTTGTATAGTATTTTTTTTGAAGTAAGGGAATACAACAGCTGTTCATCGAAATAATAATTAAAATAAAGCTTATCAGTTTTTTCCACCCCATACTTCTATGTTTTTATAATTGTATTCAAATTTAAAATCTTTAATGGCATGATGAATAGCATTTTGTAACCAGGCATCACCAATTACATCTATAGTTGCATTATACCCGTTATTATTGATACGAATATAGGTTGAGGCTTTGTTTGCTGTTTCTTTTTAGACTTTTAATAAATGTTTTCTTTTACCAATCTGGTGTTCCTGTTAGCCCTTCTACTTTTTTTCTTATATAAATCTCTACATTACCTTTATTTATTTTTTCTTTAGTAAAGGGAGCGTTAAATAAAAATATAGTATCCCCTTTTAAAACACCATAATCTTTAATATACTTTCCATTTTCTCCGACACCTACAGAGAAGGTCTCGGTTACCAAATTGTTAGAATCTTTAATCTGATAATAGCCAATAAATGATCCTCCACGATTCAGGTTGTTAAAATCACTAAGAATCAATTTGTTTCTTTTAAAATCAGATGGGAACCCACGAATACATTTTCCATTAGAAAAAAACCTGTAAAAATACTCTTCTATTTCCTTTTCTCCATTACCATAAACAACCTCTTTTTGATAAATGTAAACAGCACTGGTATCAATTATATCGTTTTTTGTTAGACTATAATTTTTTTTTGCTAATTCAAATTTTGGTCTTTTAGGTCTAATCCCCCTGTCTTTAGTTCTATAATAGTTTTTAAACAAAGCATTACATCCTACAATTGCGAAAAATGAAAAAATTACCAGTTTTTTCCACCCCATACTTCTATGTTTTTATAATTGTATTCAAATTTAAAATCTTTAATGGCACTATGAATAGCATTTTGTAACCAGGCATCACCAATTAAATCTACAGTTGCATTATAACCATTATTATTGACTCGAATATAGGTTGAAGCTTTATTTAGTTTTTTTTGATAAGAGGTTTGATTATGATAATTAGATGTTAATTTTTTGAGTTCAACTTCTAATTCGGATATCTTAATTTCTTTTTGAAACTTACTTATATTATTATTTTTTTTAGCTTCTTTTATTTGATCTAGAATGAAATCTCTTTTTTCATCGTCTTTTCTTGAATAATCCCCAGAAAAATCTTGAAAACCTACTTCAAAGAATGGTGTTGCTACCGAGATTCCTCCTGTCCATGCCATATCTGTACCTCCTCCCAGATATAGTCGTCGAGTATCATTATTGGTACTTACATTAACGTCTCCCAGCCTAAAACCAATCATCCCTTCTCGCTGGATTCTGTCTAATGAAAATTGATTCTCATTCACTCCGGAGTTCCAGGTGAGCAATTGCCCATAACTAAAAGAATTCTCAAAATCATTAAGTGTAGGTATGGGAGAATTATAGTTTAGAGAATAGGATTGCAGAGCAGTACCTTGTCCTCCTCCTACAGTAAGATTTACGGCTGCCGTTACATCCACCACCAGATCTTTTTTATGGATTCCGGTTCCAATCCCACCGTTATAAACCGCAAAGTGAAGCGAGGATGTAGCTCCAAAATTGCCCCATCGGTTTCCGTATCCTATATTGGCATTACCTCTCAATCTAATTTTGTAACCTACTAAAATCTGAAGCCCAAAAGTTACCCGAAACCCATGTCCCGGAGGATCAACTCCAAAACCACTACTCATCGTGTTTTTGCTATTGGCAATCTTTCCGGCTGCTTGTTCTACATTATTTTGCAGACTTGTTATAGCCCAGGATTCTGCACTGCTATAAGGTTCTCCAAAATCAAATAAAGCAGAATACAATGCCATCTCCAATTCGCTTTGGATAGACTGTATGTCAAACAGAGAATTTGATACCATAGGGTTGGTTTTATGTGTTTACCTAAGAATGATGTACTACAGGGTAGCTAAGTTAAGAGAACTATTTGAATAACGATATACGGTAAATCCTCAAAAACGAAGGTGTTACAGTACTATTTTACCTACAGCCTTTGTACGAAATTTGGTATAATACCAGTTATACTTTGAATTTACCGTAAAAGAAAATAAGCTATTTTTTGTTTATGCAAAGAAGAAAAATTCAGCATAGCTATAGCTATGGTTAATTTTTATTCTGAAGCATAGGCGAAAAAGAGAATTTTATTGCGGTAAATTCAAAGTGTAAATGGTATAAAATTCCAGATATACAGTTTTACCCCTTAAAGACATGCCTATGACCCCTCTCGATAAGGGGTATCCCTCATATTGTGAGGATTCTTTTTGATCCCGAGGTGGTTCGAGCTGATAGATTGCCGCTTCGCGCTGATAGTTTATCGTTTCGAGCTGATAATTTGACGATTATTTTTGATAAAATCACGCTTCGAGCTGATATTTTATCGAATATATTTGATGCGTTCAGGCTTCGTTTTGATAAATTATCAAATCGAAGCACCATTTTATCAACTCGAACCACCTATGTAGGTGGTTCGAAGGACTTCGGGATCGGCTCGAAGCGTGATTGTATCAGTTCTAACTACCTATGCAGGTGGTTAGAACCGTGATTGTATCAGCTCGAACCACCTCGGGATCAACTCGAAAGACCATTTTATCAGCTCGGGTTATCTAAACTACCTTGTGTTTTTTATTGAGGTGTCAGACTGAACCCTTCGACAAAAGCTCAGGGAACACCCGTCAAAGTTCAATTGAAAATGAAGGACTAAGACTGGCAAAAAAAATGATTCTGTTAACATGTATGAGCTAACAGAATCATTTTGAGGCATAAGCCTAAGTTATGATCAAAGACTATCTTTTGAGCACCTTTATTATTCTTTTGGTTGTGCTAGAATATACAGTTATAAAATATATCCCTTGAGCCAGATCATCTAGTGACAGGGTAACATCATTGGCATTGTATGTTTTGCTAAGAATGGTTTGCCCGGAGATGTGAGCAACTTTAATCTCTCTAATAGGATCACCGGATTCTATAAAGACTTTACCCGTAGTTGGATTTGGGAAATAAGAGATGCCTTTTTTTATAGGTTCAGGTTCCAAAACATCTGGTTTTGGAGCGGTCTTAAACGAATAAGGACCTTTTAGCTCTCCATTTACAGTATTACAAATACTTTTTATAAATACGTCATATTGAGTATCTGGGGATAAACCTTTTAATATAGCAGTATGTTGGTTGACTACTAATGTTTTTTGACTACTGGTATCTCCCGATACAGTATACAGGATTTCCCACTGGGTATTGCCCGAATGCTCATCCCAGGATGTGTTGACACTAGTAGAAGTGATTTCTGTAAAATTAATGGCGTCAGGAGATTGACATACCGGGATAGGTTTGGGTTCACAAATTACCCGGGCATCCCATCCTGATTTTAAAACACTATATTGACTTGAAACAAACAGTACGGTTAGCTTTCCACTGGGATGAGTAGATACAATTTCTGGTGGAGCGGTATCTGTATACGTACCGATATGTGGTGCAGAGGTATCAGGACCATCATAAATATCAATAGTACTGCAACAAGCTGCAATATCAAAAGTATCAAAGATGAGTCGAACACGAGACTGCTCGTCGTTTGGTGCCAGCACCGTAACACGGTGTTCTTGATCTTTATAATTAAAGTCGGGACCACCAGAGTCATAAAAACGATCTCCGCCACAATAATCCGGGGCGATACCTACAAAAACATCATCAATTAAGATATCTCCAGAACCTTGATAAGAACCATTTTCTTGATATCGAGTCACTTCGAATCGTAGTTTGATCGCATCGGTAATCGTATATCCCGAAATGTCAAAATAGTATTCTGTCCATCGTTGTGAACTTTCTTGCTTAGTAAGCAATACATTCCACTGATTTCCATCAAAAAAGCTAACCTCTATTTTGGAGTGCCTATCTTCAGGAAAGACTTCACTAAACAGTGCAAATCCAATACTGGGTTTTTCTAAGCCACTAACATCAATAAGTGGGCTTTCTAATGTTGATTTGGATGTGGGTTGATTGGTTGGTTGCGTATGATTACCGTAAACCCATGCATATCGTGTTCCTCCTCCGGGGGTATGATCACCGGCAGAATAGGCGGCACCGCCATAGTGATAATCTACTGACCAATTGGGAGTTCCATTATCCGTCCAGCAATCAGGAATTGTATTATCAGGGAATGATTCATAAAAAGGTGCTTTTACAATGCCGCATAAGGTTCTAAAGGTAAATGAAACGGGCATAGGATCACTATACCCTCCGCCAATACATTTGGCTCGTACATATATATCGTATTCTGTGTTTGAGTCAAGGTTTTGCAGGGTATGACTATTGGTATTTGCTATTACAGTAGTGCCTTGTCCCCGAGTAAACCCTTTTAAGCCATACTCCAATTCCCAGGATTCTTCGGTGTCTTGCTTTGACCAGTTGACTGTAGTCGAGTTTGAAGTAGTGTTCTCAAAGGTCACTATATCCGGAAATCTACAAAGAGGCTTTGGTTCACAGCTTACTATAGCGTCCCATCCAGCGCTGGTTGTATTCTCATCAGATATAAAATGGAGTGTTAACTTTCCACTTTGGTGAGTAGAAATTATAGAAGAAGGAATTCGTGTGCCAGACACCCATGTGATCAGTCTGGAGTTGGTGTCGGGACCATCATAAATCGCTAAATCATCATAATACGGCTCAATATCCACATGTTGAAAATCAAGTCTGATCCTTTGTGTATCATTATCAGGGGTTAGTACAATAATTTCATCTTCACGATTACTATAATTTCCATTAGGCCCTCCCGAGTCATAAAAACGATCTCCATTACAATAATCACCTAATGTTTTTATTTGAATTGGACCTATATTGCTTCCTGTTTGACCTACAGTACATTTTGATCTTAGGTAAATATCATATTTGGATAATTGTAGTAATCCCGTTAATTTGTAGTTAGCGGTATTAGCTGTTTTTATCGTTCCTGTTCCTATTGCAAAACCTTCTGTGCCATATTCTAATTCCCAGGAACTATTATTGTTATCATCCCAATTAAGATCAGCATAGTTATGCCCTATTTCGGTTGCTATGAAATTTTGAGGATCGCTACATGCAGTAGTAAAAGAAAAAGGAGGGGAGTACATTCCTGATTGGCATGCATTATTTTTTTTAACTCTCCAGAAATACGAGGTATTGTGTTGTAAAGACTGAAGTGTTACTTCGGATAGTGTTACCGTATTACTTTCAATAATATTGATAAAATTGGCATCTGTAGCCACTTGATACTCAAAAGAACTGACATTTGAATCATTTTGCCAACGTAGGGTTGGAGTTAGGGTATACACAAATGAAACATTTGCTGGATTGGTTAGTGTTGATGGAGTTATGGTAGCATCATACACATTAAGTGTTACCTTGACTTCTTTTTTTTGACCGCCAGTCGCTGTTCCTACAAGGGTAATATCATACGAGCCAACGGTTACATTGGTGGTGTTTGATATCCTTGCTCTTACTTCTTGTTCGGCAAGTTGTTTACCGTTAATCGTGGCGGGTATAAAAGAAGCAGTAGCTCCTGCCGGTAAATTTTGCGCTGTAAAAGTGACCGTCTCATCAAAATCTAAAAATGTCTGGTATTTCAATGTATAGATGGCTTCTTCACCTTTACAAATATCCAAACTGGAGTTAGAGGTATGTAATGTGAATTCTGACGCCTGAATTTTGAAATTGGTGCTGTTAATAGCATAAAATATGTTACCCACAGCCTGTACCATAACTCTTGCTCTTTCAGTAGATGCTGTTGTAGGTACTATAATCGTTTCAGAACCATCATTGGGGATATTATTGGCTAAAACAAGAGGATAAGTATACCCGCCATCAAGAGATAGAAGTACATTTACATGAGAAACTGATATGGGTGCCAGGTCTGTTTTACCTACATTCCAGCTTATCGTTTGTTGCTCATTTTGATTCCATACAATATTTGGCTGATTTTGTGATGTTACGGTAAACATTTCAGAACCTGATGCTACGGTTACCGTCATTAGGTCAGAATCGGTTTGACCTCCTTCAACACCATTATCTCTTACGGTAAAGGCAAAATCTATAGTTCTGGCTACACTGGGTAGTACCTCCCAGGTAGGAGTCAAATTGCCTTCAATAACATGTTGTAATGCCGGGAAATATCTTTTTGGAGAATTGGCAGGAGGGAGAGAACGAAATAAAGGACCAGTTGCCGAATTGGGTTTAGGAGATGTTGAGGTACTGGGTCTTTCGGGGTCATTTTGCTCCCAAGTATAGGTGTGGTTATCTACTCCATCAATATCGGTTGCCTGCCCAGTTAGTACAAAAGGAGTAGAGACAGGTATTACATAATTATTTCCCGCATTAGCAACAGGAGCATTATTAGTTGTGTTAATGGTCTCTCCACAAGACATCGTATTGAGGTATGTTTGAACATCTCTGATATTTACATAGTTATAATACCCATCCATTTCGGCTTGGACATTTGGAGCACATATGCCTGCATAACTCATAATAGTACTACCACTTCCTGGTTCTACCTCACTGATCCCGTTACCACTTCTACATTTACTGCTTACATGATAAGCTCCAAATTGATGCCCCATTTCATGTGCTACTAATAGCCTCATATCTTCGGATTCAGGATTTCTATGTACAGAATAGGCCTTTCCTTTATGTTCATCCAAACATACATTTCCTACACTTCCTGCATTTCCATATTTGGCGTCCTCTACCTGAAATAAATGCCCTATATCGTAGGCAGCAATTCCGATATTTGGGTTTTGATTTAAAGTACTTTTTAATGCATTTGCATAGTTACCTCCGCCTGAATACCAGGAGTAGTAAGGGTCTGTTTTCGAATTAAGAAAAATTACTTCATCAGTACTAGGGATAAGTTCTACGACAACTCCAAAATCACGTCTGAATATTTCATTTATTCTGTTAACAGTGGTAACAATCGAGGCTAGAACCTTGGTTTTTCTTTCGGTGTCATCTTTTTCGGTACCATCCAGATAAAATTGAGAATATTCTCCAGGTACCGATACTGCCAATCGATATTTTTTTAACTCTTTCGGAAAGCTTTTAGTCCCTAATTTGTTCTTTGGAGCAGCGTTTGACTTTTGTAATTCTTCTGTAAGACAATCAAAGGAGTTGTAAAGTGATTGTTCTTGTATGGCATTATAAAAACGATGTTTCGATTTTCCTACCGGTTGTATCGAAGTTTTCTTTTGGTTTTGGTCAGATATAATCCCATGGATACCCGTTAGTTTTGAATAGGTAAAACGGATGGTTTTATTGGATCCATCGGTTGCTTTTCCGGTATAGGTTTTAATGCTCTTATACTTCGAAGCTAATAAAGGATGCATAACCTGGGTTTCCTGTATGCGATACTCCTGAAATTGATTGTAAGTATCAGGAAAACTTAGTATAATTTTTTTTTTTGCTGGTAACTGCTCCAAAACCGTATGAAGGGTATTCTTTTGGAGTTCATAGATAGATTCATCTATAGAAATTTTAGATTTGGATACTTCTTTTTTTGAAATATCTGTGGTTGTTTTTTTCCAGATTTCGGTTTGCGATTGACCATTAGTGGTTGTCCCTAATAGGATAAATAGTACAATCAGTTTTATTAGTAATGTAGTTTTCCCCATGATATACATTATTGTTTAAAATTGTAAGATTATGTTGTTGTTTTAAAAGGCTTTACAGAAAAGGTGAGCCCACTTTTTTAGGGAAATTCTATGTTTTAAAATACATAATATGATCAGGTTTATTTTGGGTTTGATATGGTTTGTTTATTGCTACCAAATAGATGGCACATTAATAAAATACAAGTACTTTTTTTGATGATGTAATATTACCTAGAAAGCAGTATCTTTTTCTTAAAGAAAAGATAAAAAGTAAGACGAAATAGTTAATAAAATATGCTCTAATAATTGATCTTTTCTCTATTGGGATTTATCAAATGATTTGAGGTAATCTCCAAGCTAAAGTTCTAAGATTGATGTGTAATATATTAGGTATAGATTATTTTGTTTGTTAGTTATGACTAACTTTTATAATTTTGTATTATCGAAAGAACAAATAACCGTTACAATGAAGTATGTCATCGAATTATTAGAAGCCCAAAAAAAGATAATAGATTATAAGGTGAGAGATCAAAAGCTTATGAGAAGAGATATGAAAATGGCAGTTGCAGAGTTGTCAAAGATTACAGAGATCAAAAAGGCTATAAAAATTTTAAAGTCTAAAACCAACAAACATAGATACTGAAAATATGAAGATTATTCAGTTATTTATTTTGATATGATATCGAATCGATTACCCCAAAATTTGTAGAGAGTTTTTGGGAAGTGGTGAATTGGAATTTTGAAAATGAAAACTTAAGATGATATGAGTGAAGTATGTATAAAGCATATAGCAAACTATTGGAAGGCGAAGACAACAATATCCAATAGACTATTCAATCAAGGTAAATTTAAAGAAGCATTATTGGGATATAAGGATGCACTTTATAGAGCAGAAGTTCTTAATATGAATCAGGAAGATTGTATTCGTGATAAGGTTCCTTTTATGCAGATATATATCATTTCTTACAATAATTTAGCAAATGTCTACAAAGAGTTAAAACAACAGGAAGAAGCCGAAAATACACTTAAACGGGTTGTGTATTACCTTTTATATTTGGTAGGTACTGATTGTATAGATGTCAACGAGATTCAAAAAGAACTTAAACGAGCTACAGTAAGTTATCTTGATTTTGTAGAAAAAAATGGAGGTGACAAAACACAGAGAGAAAAGCTGTTTCCGATCTTAAAAAATCAACTTACAGAGCTATGTTAGTATAAAATACACTTAAAATCAATATGATATTCCTATTCTAAAAACTGCTATTCCTGTATAGCTAATTTTAGAATAGGAGAGTTGTAAAGAAAAATGACAACTAACTTCTTACCGTATCTGTATTAATAATTTAATAACAATCCATTTTGAGTTGCCCTTTATTTTGATAATAACTTAACGGTTTATTATTAACCTCTTTGCAGATTCCATCCAAAATGGTGATAACTTCTTTTTGCATTGCGATAGATCCACAAATAAGAATAACTCCTTTTTTATATAGTGTTTTTGCAATTAGGTGTGTATTTCTTTTTAGCAAATGCTGTACATATATTTTTTCTTGCGTTCTGGAGTACGCTGGGTAAAAAGCTGTTAATTTGTTATTTTTAATACCATCTTGAATTACTTCGTTATATAAATCAAGAGATTTTTCATTTCGACCACCCCAAAATAAGTAGGTATTCCCTTTTTGGCTTCTATTATTTATCATTCCCAAAAATGGAGCAATACCAGTTCCGTTTGCTATCATTACAACATTTTTGGTGTGTTTAGCTAAATTAAAATCTGGATTTCGTTGTATTGAGGCTTTAATAATGTCTCCTTTGTTAAGTGTACTAAAGTAAGTTGAACATATACCAAACTCATGTTTTTTTATACTTAGAAAGATATCATTATCAATTTTTCCAATAGAATACAGACGTTCTATATGATCATTTTCTGGGCAAAAACTCAATAAGTCTCCTGATGTAAAAGGTATTTTCTTTTCTGAACGTAACCGTAGTAGAAATGTAGCATCAGTATTTAATAGTGATCTGTTCTCTACAACAAAAGATGTTTCTTTTTTAGAGTGTTCTCTCTTGGGAGATTCTTTTAGTTGTATGGGGACTCCTGTATTTTTACTCCATTGTATAGACCAGTTTTTAAAAGCCTCAAAGGATTGATTGTTTATTTTATGTACATCCATAACCGGTTCAAAAGAGGGGAGTGACTGTAGTTCTTCATTAATATCAATGGCGTATTTACAATAATCTGGATACGCCAGAGAACCAAAGCCTAATACAGTATATAAAATCTCGCTTTTAGGCTTAACTTTCTTTAATAGAGATACAAAATTCTTAGCATTTGCAGGAGGTTCACCTTTACCATACGTAGCAGTCAATATGATAAGATGTTTTGCTTGTTGGTATGAAGTGTATTTGTTTAACTCTGCAATAAAAACAGTTTTATTCTGGTCTAATAGTGAATTATAGAAAATTTTAGCAAGATCAAAAGTATTTCCGGTTTCAGAACCTACCAAAATGATATACTCAGATTTATCCTTATGATACTTATTTTTGAGAATAGAACTTTTCTTTCTTCGTTTTATCGTCATTAAGAACCCTGAGTAAATAAAAAACAAAATAGAGCAACTTACTATTCCTAATATTATAGACCACAAAATACTGCCTTGTCCAGTATGTAATATTAAACTCCAGTGAGAAGCTAGAGCAACAAATGGATATTCTACGGTACTTACTACATGACCTGTGAGTTGATTTACAACCAGTTCTTTATCCGATAATTTCACATAAAAAAAGTCTTCTGCATCATCAGAAAAAGGAAATTCTACGGATCTTACATTTTTTAGTGCTATTTGATTAAAAATAGCAAAGTCATTAATTTGTTTTTGAGGAGAAGTTTTTATGTTGTCATAATCTATAAGGTGTTCTGTATTATATGAAGGTAATAATGAAAACTTTTCTAAAGAAAGGTATACACCAGTTGCAGCTACTATAATAATAGGGATAAGCGTAAGTCTTCCAACTACTATATGATAATATTGCTCAAAATTTTCTTTTATGACTTTAGAAAAAAGACGATGAATACCCTGTTGTCTTTTGATAATAAGTAATAGACCGGTCAGGGCTATCAAAAACAATAGAAACGATATAAGTCCGACAAAAAAACGACCAGTACTTTTTAAGAATAAAGAGCGATGTAAGTTTGTTGCAAATTTAAAAATAGGCGCTTTTTCAATTATATCTCCCAGTTTTTTTCCTGTATTGGGATCTATATAAAAGGTTTCATTTTTTCCTTCATTGGTTATCACCGAAGCAGATACAAAATCATTATTATCAACTTCAATTGATATTACTTCATCGTATTGTTCTTGTAAAACCGTTATGGTTTTTGCCAATGTAAGGGTTGCTGTGTCTTCTATAGCATACGGTTTTATTTGGTTCGATATAGGTTCGAAAGCCAAAATAATTCCTGTTACAGCTGCAATTACTATAAAAACAAAAGAAGATATAGCCAAAGCTAGGTGGCTATATCTCCAAATTGAAATGGTCATTCAGTTAGTTTATTATTGTGGCATCATACGAACATAACGTATAAAACCTTTTCCTTCAACTTTACTTTTTACGGTTTGAGATGTTAGGTCAAATTCAACATCATTTAGGTAGTATTCCTGATCTTCTACTGCAGACTCAAAACGTATTTTGTAACCCGTATCGATTTTATCAGATTCGATTTCAATAACACTGATTGTTCTTCCACCACCGCTTACAGTGGCTCCTGTTATGGCATCGATATTTGGGCGTCTTTTCCCGTAGAATTTCCACCAATCTATAATGTCGTGATACCATTCTTCATCATCTCCCAGTACATACAGGGTCTTTTCATAATTTCCTTCAGGGTTAATTAGAGAAATAACAATATATGCTCCTTCTCCAGTATAATTGGTCATTTGAATCATACACTTATAAGTGTTACTTTCTTTACCATTCGTAAAACCAAATATGGTGAAAATAGCAAAAACAAATACTGGAAAAAATTTAAAAATGAGTGCTCTTTTCATCTTATTTCAGGAATTTAATATTTACGTCATTGACTTTTAATATTTCATTTTCACTTGCTAAATCAAAGACAGATTCTTCAAAGTTTGTTTTTATAGTTTTATCTGCACCAATAGATAACAAGTATGATAATATTTTATCATTTTTGGCAGTCATTGCAGCTTTATGTAAGGCTGTAATTCCTTCCAGGTTTTTGGCATTAATATCTATATCATATCCGTAGCTATGAATTGTTTTAAGCAAGTCTAAGTCATTTTTATCTACAGCCAAGTGATATATTGTATTACCATCTTTTTGTGATAAGCTAAGGTCAAGCCCATTTTGCGTTAACACTTCTTTTTTAGCCTTAAATAAATCTACTTTACCTGGCTTATAAGACTCAATTAAATAATATCCCAAATGGTTTCCTTTAGCATCTATTAGAGATAAATTCGCCTTTTTTTCAATTAAAAAAGTAATAACATCGAGAGTATTGCTTTTAATAGCATGAGATAACGCAGATTGCCCATTTTTATTTACTTTATTTAGATCACTTGTGTTTTTTGCTAATAATTTTATAGCATCAAGTGAGTTGCTATGAGCAGCATTTAATAAAGGAGTATTGCCTTTATGGTCTGCTTGATTAACATCAACATTTTTATTTAAGAAATAGTTTAAAACATCAAAGTTTTTATTTCTATATGCTAAAGAATGCAATGGTGTTACTCCGTTCTTAGTGGTTATATTAGGTTGAATACCCAGGTTTTCCAGATAAGTGAAAAAATCTAAAGAATTAGGACCTTTACGGGTTCCTTGGCTAGCAAAAATCATAGCATTTCCGCCCTGCTTATTCAATTCTTTATAAGAGATTCCTTTTTTTATTAGTTGGTCTAGCATTTCTTTATTACCGGTGCGAGCAGTGTAATTGAAAACACCATTTCCATCATTATCAGTACTATTCAGATCTAATCCTTTAGCGGTAAAATAATCTACTAATGTAAAATCTTTTAAATAAGGAGTTAGTAATAGTAGCGCATTTGCTCCATGCTCGTCTCTATCATTTTTTATGTCGATCCCATTTTCAATGCATAACTCATATATTTCTTTATTGGTTTGACCTGTAGCAGCAGCAAAGGTTAATACCGAAAATTTATGAGAATCAATTAAGTCCATTCTGGCATTATTAGCTATCAGATGCTTCATTAGTTCTACATTGTTAGCATATGCCGCCCAAAAAACGTATGTTCTTTTATCATGGGTTAATTTATTGACATCGTTTCCTTTTTTAGAAAGTAAATGTATTACGGATGCATTAGGGGCTTTTTCCAAAATAGCATATACCACAGCATCAAATCCATAAGGATTTAATGCTGATGGGTTATTGCCTTCAGAGATTTTTTGCTCTATGATATCAATGCTCGGGCTTGTCTTCCAGAATTCTCGGTCATGAAAAACATTTTTGGTCTGAGCTTGTAACATAGTCACAAACAAAATAAAAACAAGTATTACTTTTGTTTTATTCATATTTTATCGTCTTAAAATTTATATCGCAACGTTGTTCCGAAAGTTGCTGGCTGTATTCTATTAAGATAAACCGTACGATAAGCATTAAAACCTACTTCATCAAAAGCATTATTAGCAAAAACATCTAAACTAACGTTAGTGTTAAATTGGTAAGATGCTTGTACGTTTACCGTTGTATATGCTTTTAGGTCAAAAGGCTTTTGGTCAGGTTGAACCCCGCCATGAGTGTAATCTCTTGACCATACATTATGAGGTCTTTCTCCTAAATAGTATGCTCCAGCGCCCAAAGATAATCCTTTTAATGAATTGGTAAAGGCATATCGTGCCCATATATTAGCTGTATGCTTAGGAGTGTTTATAGGGCTAGAATTATAGTAATAAGATACGTGATCTTTGTATTTTGCATCCAGGTAAGAATATCCTCCGATGATTTCCAGATTCGGTAGTACTCGACCAATCAACTCTACTTCAACACCATTTCTGGTATCTTCACCTCCTTTTAGATAATATCCAAGAGAATTACCGGCATTATCGATTGCTTCTAAGTTTAGATTCTTACTACTAGTTAAAAAGTAAGTAACATTAAAACGTAAAGCTTTATCAAACCAGTTAGACTTAACTCCTGTTTCGAATTGATCCCATCGTTCTGTACCCAATTCTTCGCCATTAATATCTCTGTAAAAAGATGTCATAGGATTAGAAGTACTAGCGTAAGAACCAAAAATGATAATATTTTCATTTGGCTTAATGTTAATTCCTGCTAAAGGATTGATGGCATCATCTCGTTTTGCACCAGTTAAGCTACGTCCGATAAAATTACCTTTTGTTCTTTCTAAAGATGTGTATCGCAATCCTAAAAATACATCAACCCATTTTGTAAAGGATACTTTGTCCTGAATCGTAAAACCAAAGGATTTTGTTTTGGATCCTGAAGCTCTGGCAGGATTAACCGTTAATGAGATATTTGATGGTAGGATATTACTTATTGGTTGGGTTACATCTATGATATCAACAAATGGATCATCACCTGGATAATTGGTTGTGTAAGCCGTATTGTCAAAATTTGTATTTCTGTAATCTACACCGACCTGGAACGTATGCTTTAGAAATCCTGTTTCGATATCTTTACCTACCAAATCAATTTGAAGAACACTATTTTTATCGCTTCTTCCACCACCATAATACTCTCTGTATCTTTGAGTATTTGATAGTTCAGGTAAACCAGATCTTCCACCTCCTTCAAATGCATAGGCTCCCTCATTATAGGTTTCTAAGTCAGAAGCAAAATAGCCAGCTTTTATGGTTAAATCATCATTTATTTCTCTTTCAAGTCTTACGGCATAAGTACTGTTTACAGAAGTATATCTGTCTGATTCGAAACCTAAAAATTTAGAATCTGGTAATTTCAAGATGTTATTAGTGCTATAATCTCCCAGGTTGATTGTACCCTGATCTGGAGTTGTGCTAAAATCTGTATAATCCATTTCTAAAACTATAGACGTTTTATCATCTGGTCTCCATGCCAATGATGGATTGATGTAAAAACTCTCTGAATTTACTTTTGCTCTATAACTATCTGCTCTATCATAAGAACCAGCTACTCTAAAAGCGATTGTTTTTTCTTTATTCAATGGACCATAAAAATCAAAAGTGGGTCGTGCTTTTCCGTAACTACCAGCTCTTAAGGTTACTTCACCACCACTATAAAACTTTGGTGTTTTAGTTACTATGTTAATAACTCCTCCTGCAGAACCTAGATCTCCTCCCAGACCTTGACTAATAGCAGAAACACCTTTTAGAACCTGGATGTTATCTACACCAGCCATATCAGTAACAACGCCAACCCCTCTAAAATCAGAGTTAATTCTAACTCCATTTTTTAGTATGGGAATACCTCTGTACCCTCTTAAAGACATACTTTCTCTAATGTTTCCGTAGGTGGCAAATGTATAAACACCTGCTACGTTTTTGGTAACATCACTTAAGGTTAGTGCATTTTGTTGATCAATAAGCTTATTAGACAAGATTGAGATACTTTGTAATTGCTCATTAGGTTTTAAAGGAAGCCTGGTTAATGTTTCCAGTTTTTCGGCTCTTTTTTCTCTCGACCCAAAAAGTTCAACTTCTTCTAGTTGGGTATCATTTTGTAAAACAAAAATGATTCCTGAAACATTTCCGTTTACTTCAATAGTCTGTACAGTTTTTGTATGACCTACTGATCTGGCTATAACTTCATAGGTCGCATAAGGTACATCGTTAATTGTAAATGTACCATCACCACCAGCTTCGGCACCTAATCTAGTACCTTGAAGTGATATGGTAGCATAGGGGATAGGTTCATTAGAACTGTTTTTTACCACTCCCTGTAGTGTAGCTTGACTATAGATCAAATTTATACTACATAAGAATAGTAGTATTAGGGGTAATTTTTTGTTGACTGACATGTGGTTGTATTATATTTATTTATTAAAGGTTAGTATTAGTATTTGATTGTTTTTTTATTGTGTTACAAAAGATTCAATCACTTTATTAATATCTTCTTTTTTGGTGTATTCATCAGAAAATAGATGTTTGTAAAGTGCTTTGTTATCTACTTTAGCTTCTAGTACCAAATTGGTATTTCTACCATAGACTTTTTCCCATTTGTTACGTACCAAAGCCCATTTTTCATTGTTTTCTTTCCACCAATCTGCGGCTGCTTTACATTTGCTGTCATCTACTTTTACATAGGTGTTATATCCTTTTTCTTTGGCAAGGAGTACATCTTCTTTACCAGCTTCACGAATTACTTTATCATTGTTTTGATCATGTACCCAACCGTTTTTGGTGATTTCATGTCTGTTTCCTCTAACGGTAATATTATAATCACTTCTTATGGTGTATTCTCTTCTTGGTAGCGGTGCATCAGTAGTATTTTCCCAAAAGCTTTTTCCATCTACATGAACCCAGGTAGCAGAGCCTTCATAACGAGGACTGTCATCTACTTGAAATACCTTTTGTGTCCATTGCCCTTTTACCTCAGAATCTGATTTCTTTTCATAATTCCAGGAATTGTTTCCATTAAACATGTAAAAATCTGTGTTTTGAAAGATCCAATCTTGTCTCCAATGTTTTACAATATGAGGTTTTGATGGGTCTCCAACTTGTAATAAATGTTGGATCGAAACTTTGTTTTTATCATCTTCAATTAACTGAGCCCATTCTAGCGCTTTAGCAGTTTTAGATTTTGAAGGTTTATAAAGAGAATCGTTGCTGTACTGGAAAGTTTCAGCAAAGTTAAAAGTCACTTCGTAGCAGCCACACATCTTTTTTATGGCGTTTTTGTCTTGCACTTTTTTGTTCTGCGCATTAGTAGTAAATACAAATACTAATAATAAAAGCGATGAAAATGTAAATCGTTTCATTTGTGAATTTTTAAAAAATTATCAATTCTTATTTAGATTGAATTAAAATAAGATATTATATTTGCTGCAAATTTATTAAGAATGAATCTAAATAAAAGCAAATTTTTGTTATTTTTTTTGTTATTTTTTTATAGCATCATATTTGCTCAAAAAAATGAAGTAAAAAAAGATTCTGTTAAGACAGAAAAGCTTGAAGAAGTAATAGTTACAGGGCAGTATTCTCCCCAGTCAATAAACAAATCAGTTTTTGAAGTTAAGGTGATTAGTAGAGCTCAGATAGAGCAACAAGCTGGTAATAACCTTGCCGATGTATTAAATCAGACATTAAATATTAATATTATCCCAAGTGCGTCTACAGGAAAATCTGCCGTACAATTGTTTGGGTTAGATGGTCAGTATTTTAAAATATTAATTGATAATATCCCGGTAGTTAACGACGAAGGTCTAGGAAACAACACAGATTTAACCCAAATGAATCTGGATGATATACAGCAGATTGAAATTGTAGAAGGGTCGATGGGAGTGCAATACGGTGCTAATGCAGTCTCTGGGGTTATTAATATAATAACCAAAAAAAGCAGCAAATATAAGTGGGAGATAACCCCTTATATACAAGAAGAAACGGTTGGAGATGAATATGGGTTATTTGATGAAGGGAGGCACATACAATCTATAAAAGTAGGACACAAAATAACCGATAGATGGTATGCCAATGCAATATATACCCGAAATGATTTTGCTGGCTTTTGGAGTGATAAAAAAGGAAAGCATCATGATCTGAACGATGGTAAAAGAGGATATTTGTGGCTGCCAAAATTGCAAAATACGGCTAAAGCTTTACTGAGTTATAGAGGGGATAATGCATTTAGAACCTTTTATAAGTTTGAGTATTTTAATGAAAATATAGATAGGTTTTCAGAACAGGTAGATCCTAATTATAATCCATCTACACAAACAAGCGACCCTATTGGCGATGATCTTGTTTTTACATCAGAACGTTTTTATCATCATCTTAATTTTTTGGGAAAATGGAAAGATGGCTTTAATTACGATATCTCTTTATCATATCAGCAACAGAAAAGAAATGTAGAAACTTTTAGGTACAGAATTAAAGCAAGAGAAAAATTTGATGTACAAGAATTCGAGTACGAATCAAGAAAAGTATATTACTCTAAAGGAAACTTTAGCAACTTTTTACAAAACAATTCTTTTGATTTTCAACTGGGTTATGAGGTAAATCATATTGATGGGTATGCCTCCAGCACTTCAGGAAGTTTTGATGGAGAGAATATAAAAAGAGAATTAGGGTCTTATGATTTTTTTGGTTCCTCAGAGATTAATGTCAATGATAAGTTTTCTATCCGCCCTGGTGCAAGACTATTGACCTCTTCAGTATTTGATCCACAAGTGGCAGTCTCATTAAGTACCAGACATCGATTTGATAATGGTTTGGAAATAAGAGCAGTAGTCGGTTCCTCTCCTAGATTACCAAATTATGCAGAACTGTATACTTATTTTGTTGATGCGAATCATGATGTAAGAGGAAACGAAAACCTGGAACCAGAACAAGGAACTTCTGTTTTTCTACATCTCAAAAAAGGTTTCGATTTAACAAACGATGGAGCATCTAAACTATTAAGTAAACTTTCTTTAAACTATCTAAATGTTACTGATAGGATTGAACTTAGTGTTGTAAACCAAATACCATTACAATTTAAGTACATCAATATAGATTCTTATCGAACCATTGGTGCATTTTTTAACAATACCATGAATTACAAAAACTTAAAAGCTAATGTAGGGATTGGTTTTGCAGGAGAATCAAAAGTTTTAGATAGTAGAGTCCTGCATAATGATGACTATTTGTATAGGATGCAGTTCAATGCAAATGCAGCGTATTATGCAAAAAAACTGGGCATGGTCTTCTCTGCATATTACAAATATAATGGTCCTTCACAACAATTTGTACAGCGACAAAATGAAAATGATGAAACTGTATTAATAAGAGGAAAACAAAGCGACTATAGCTGGCTAGATGCTTCTGTACGCAAGAACTTTTTAGATAAAAAAATACAGCTCACTCTTGGAGCTCGTAATTTATTAGATATAACCGAAGTAAATACCACTGCCTTAGAAGGCGGTGCGCACTCTGGACCACCATCAACCTTATTGCTTGGTTACGGAAGGTCCTATTTTTTAAAACTAGTATATAATCTTAATTTTTAATTGACAAGTCACAATGAAAACAAATTTAATTTTTATTAAAGCTTTACTACTACTCTTTATAGTCAGTGGATGTAGTAGTGATGATGATACCACAATACAGGAGTTTGCTGTAGCATTCGAGAACCCCTCAGTAAGTTTTTCTACTACAGATGAAAACAAAGAGGTAAAGATTGTTTTTTCAAGTAAAGCCCCACAGGCTGGAAATGTAACTGTAAATTATACAGTAGAGAATGCCGTGTATGGCGCTGATGCAGATTTTACTACGGTACCCTCTGGAGAAACAGGGAGTATTACTGTAGCATTTAAACAAGGGGATAGTGATGTTTCTTTTACTATCAATAAGTTAAAGAACCCTATCGAAGGTGTTACTCAATCAGTATCATTCTCTTTAGCAAAAGTAAGTGTTCTTAATAGTATTATGAGTGGTAATACTAATTTGGCTGTTAGTTTTACAGAGTCAGCAGCATTGGGAGGAATTATTTCTCCAAAAGTTGGAGGTGCCAATGAACCAAATCAAGTATATGTAGATCTAAGTGCTCAAAGTCAGGTAGATGTACTAAGAGACAGTTGGGATCTTGGTTTCTATGGAGGTAGCGAGTTTAGAGTTAGCATAAATGGATCGATATTTATGGGTGCTGCCCAATTGGATGCAACCGATATTAATACTGTTAAAGAAGCCGATGTAACAGCTATTAAGGATCTTATAAAAACAAGTGCTCCTAATACAGCGCAATATTTTGATGGTCCAACAGGAGAGATTACCAAAACAGTTATCGCAGAAGTATCAGAAACAGATGCCGAAAATAAAGTATACCTTCTAAAACTAGGATTTGAAGTATCTACTAAAGCTGCAGAAGTTGGAGGTGTTGAGCTTAGCGGAGATTTAAGAGGGTGGAAAAAAATAAGAATCCTAAGAAGTGGTGATGATTACGTATTGCAGCATGCTGATATAGCTGCAACTACTTTTGAAGAAATTAAAATCTCAAAAGATAGTGACTATAACTTTAGGTTTTTTAGCTTCAATACCAAGAATATTGTAGATGTTGAGCCTAAAAAAGAAAAGTGGGACTTAAATTTTACAGTTTTTACTAATATTTTGGATTTTGGAGGAGGAAACCTTGGAGGATATGGATACTCTGATTATGTAGTTACTAATCTTAAAGGAGGAGCTAATTCTTACATGGTAATGACCGCAGATTTTACATATGAAGATTTTACATTAGCCAATGTTAATAATGCCAATTTTATTGTAGATCAAAGAGGAATCGGAAGTAACTGGAGAAGCGTGTTTACTGGATCCGTAAAAGACGATAGATTTTTTGTTGTTAAAGATACCGATGGTAATTTATACAAGATAAGATTTAACGCACTTACAGATGATAGTGGCGTTAGAGGAAATCCAAAATTCGAATATACCTTATTGCAGTAGTTTATTTTCTTGATGCATTTTATAGTTAAAATGCTATTGTTATCCCTCTATGTTCTGTAGCATAGAGGGATTTTTGATTTAGCATAAATCATGGATTATATATGTCAGTGAAAATAACAGATAGTGAGATGTTATCTTTTATGGAAGAAGAGAAGTTGTAAGGGGCTTTTGAAGCGATCCCGAGGTGGTTCGAGCTGATACAATCACGCTTCAGACCACCTGCTTAGGTAGTTCGAGCCGATAAAAGCATGCTTCGATTTGATCCCGAGGTACTTCGAACCACCTATATAGGTAGTTCGAGTTGATAAAATGGTGCTTCGATTTGATAAATTATCAAATCGAAGCGTGAACCTATCAAATATATTCGATAAAGTATCGGCTCGAAGCTATACTTTATCAAAAACAATCGTCAAATTATCAACTCGAAACGATAAACTATCAGCTCGAAGCGGCAATCTATCAGCTCGAACCACCTCGGGATCAAAAAGAATCCTCACAATATGGGATATACCCCTTGCAATGAGGGGTAGTGGATATGATTTTAAGGGGTAAGCTAATATAAAATCCTATGTCATGATTAGTACTTCAAAACACCTCGGTAGAAATGGTAAAAGATATCTTAATCTCATAAACATATCGATAATTGTTTTTTCCTTTAAACAATAATAAATAGTTTTGTTACAAATCATTTCGATAAGGACTTATGGCAATAAATACACAAAAAATACCGGTAACTATTATCACTGGATTTCTGGGATCTGGTAAAACAACTTTGATCCATCAAATCGCTAAAAATGCTAATGGCAGGCGATTGGCAATCATTGTTAATGAGTTTGGAGAGTTAGGAATGGATGGAGAAATTCTAAAAGGAAATGATTGTGGATGCGAAGAAGAAAACATTCTCGAACTAAGCAATGGATGCCTTTGTTGCACTGTGCAAGAAGAATTTCTACCCACCATGCTTCAATTAATGGAGCGAAAACAAGATATTGATCACATTATTATAGAAACTTCTGGTTTGGCTTTGCCCAAACCACTATTAAAAGCCTTTAACTGGCCTGACCTAAAACCTCAGATTACGGTAGATGCAGTAATCACTGTAGTAGATTGCGTAGGGCAGGCAACAGGTGAAATATGCGATCGTGATAAAGTACAGTCTCAACGATTAGATGATGAAAATCTGGATCACGAATCTTCTATCGAAGAATTATTTGAAGATCAATTGTCTTGTGCAGATTTGATTATAATGACCAAATCAGACTTGATTAATGAAGCAGAGTATAATCAGGTAAGAGATATTATTCAGAATCGGGTAGGATCAAAAATCAAGCTGATCTCTGCAGTAAAAGGAGATATCCCGGCAGATGTATTACTAGGAATAGATGCAAAAGCCGAAGATCATGTAGATAGTAAGCATTCGCATCATGAAGAACATCACCACCATCACGACCATGAAGAGGGACATCATCATCACGATCACGATCATGACGATGATATAAATTCTATTGTTATAGAAGTCAAGGCTCAACACACTCCACAATTGCTAATAAAAGCACTAAAAGAGATGGTGGATGAGCATCATATCTACAGAATTAAAGGAATTATTCATGTGCCAGGTAAACCAATGCGTATGATTGTTCAGGGAGTAGCCGATAGATTCGAAAACTATTTTGATAGAAAATGGAATGAAACAGAGATCAAAGCTACACGCCTGGTCATTATCGGAGAAAAACTTGACGAGCAGAAGATCCAGAAAAATCTGGAAGAAAAATTAATGATAGGAGTAGAAGCGTAGAAAAACAGTTTCTAACCCTTTACAAAAGTATTTTAACTATAAATTCGTACCCTTGAAAATATACACAAGAAAAGGAGACACAGGTAAGACTGGGGTTTTTGGAGGAAAAAGAGAATATAAAGATTCTCCCCGTATAGAATGCAATGGAGCCCTGGACGAGGCAAATTCTACTATCGGATTACTACGTGCAAAATTAGGTAATGATCATGAGTGGCAGCCTAATCTTCATAAAATCCAAAAAGACTTAATGGATATGATGTCTCACCTTGCGAGACCATCAGATTCTAAAAAAGAAAATCCTAATCCAAGACCTGTAGATGGAGCAGATTTTTGTGAACAATGGATGGATGATATGGAAGCCAAAATAAGTTCTCCTTCGGATTATTTTTTACTACCTGGAGGAAATGAAATATCAGCATTATGCCACGTATGTAGAACCCAGATCAGAAGAGGAGAACGTAGATTAGTTACTTTAATGCACGAAGATCCCGAGTCTGTAGAAGAATATGTAATTGCCTATGTGAATAGATTGTCTGATTTATTCTTTACTATGGCAAGAGCCGAAATGGATAAAGCAGGAGTAGCCGAAGAGAAATGGCAACTGTTTTTATATAAAAGAAAAAAGAAAAGAACAACATAGTTTTGCATACAATTCATGGAATAGCTTTAGGTCCCGGAGATCCGGAACTAATCACCTTAAAAGCATTACGGATATTACAAGAAGCAGATCTTGTTTTTTATCCCGGGTCTATTACCAAAGATCAAAAAAAAAGTTTTGTATATCCCATATTGCGATATCATAAGTTAGAAGAAAAAAAGCTGGTAGGTTTTTTTCTTAAAATGTCGAATAATCGAGAAGACGCCACAGAAACATATGCAGCAACAGTAAAAAGTATTGGAGAAGCGTACCGTTCAGGAAAAAAGGTAGCAATCGTATGCGAAGGAGATATTAGTCTATATGCTTCTTTTTCATACCTGCTAGAACAACTTCGAGAATT
Organism: Aquimarina sediminis; assembly: GCF_002895435.1. Classification (GTDB taxonomy): domain Bacteria; phylum Bacteroidota; class Bacteroidia; order Flavobacteriales; family Flavobacteriaceae; genus Aquimarina; species Aquimarina sediminis. The sequence goes on along the minus strand of NZ_POYJ01000011.1, from coordinate 117,768 downwards.
ACAGTTCCCGATATCTTTGATACCGGGTATAAATTCTTTCTCCCTGGGAGCGGCACAACATCAGGTTCCATTAAGTTTACTCAATGACAAGATCGCTATCATACCCAGAGTCAAGGATATTAAAGAAATTAATCAATGTTTTCAAGAATTTGATACAGTAGTATTGATGAAAATACGTTCAGGTTGGAGTAATTTTCATTCAGAACTAGAGAAAAAAGATTGGAAATGTTATTATTGCGAACGCTTAGGAACCGATGAAGAGTATATTACTACAGATTTAACCACCCTGACAAGTAGAGAAATCCCTTATTTCTCATTACTTATCATCAAAAAATAAGTAAAGAAGCGATAATCACTATGCTATGTAGTATAAAAAATTGCGTAGATCATATCAAACAATAAAATAAAAAGATCAAATGATCAAAGTTGTAGGGTTAGGCCCAGGACATTCAGATTATATCATCCCAATGGCTACTCAGGCAATTTCTGAAGCCACCGTAGTAATTGGATATCATTATTACTTTCAATTTATTCAACATTTGGTTCATTCTGATGCGTTGTGTATAGGAAAAGAACTTAGTGAAGAAGAAAAAAGAGCAGAAATAGCAATACAGCACGCCTTAGAAGGAGAACGTGTTGTAGTCATAGGTTCTGGCGATGCCAGTATATATGCCATGGCATCTATAGTATACCAGAAAGTTGCAGAACAACATCTGGATATCCCCGTAGAAACAGTACCAGGGATTTCTGCATTTATTACCGCAGGAAGTAAGTTAGGAGCGATATTAGGACATGATTTTTGTTGTATCTCGTTATCAGATTTGATGACTCCATGGACAACCATTCAAAAACGTATTCATGCTGCTGCAATGGGAGATTTTGTAACGGGGTTGTATAACCCCAGAAGTAAAAAACGCTATTGGCAACTTCAGACATTAAAAAACATTTACCTGCAATATAGACCCGCGGCAACACCGGTAGCCATATGTAAGCAATTAGGTAGAGTAGAAGAAGATATTAAAATCACCACTTTAGGGGATCTGGATGTGAATGATGTAGATATGTTTTGTGTGGTGCTAATAGGCAATAGTCAGACATTTAGATATAAAAATCATTTAATTACTCCAAGAGGATATTTAAATAGAAAACCAGAAACAGGAGTAGAAATACAACAAGCCAGTTTTGCAGAAATCCTAAATGCTATTCCACAAAATACATTGCCAAAAGATACATTATGGGCAGCGATACGATGCATACATACCTCTGGTGATTTTGAATATATTAATTATGTACAAGCTTCGCAGAATGCCATTACTATGTGGCATGATTATTTGAAAAAAGGTGGAACAATTGTTACCGATGTCACCATGGTAGCAGCAGGAATTACAAAAGCATATACTACCCAATATAATAATGAAGTAGTTTGTTTATTAAATGATAAAGAAACATTGCAATTAGCAAAGGATGAAGGATTGACAAGGTCGCAGGCAGGAATAAAATTGGCTGCAAAAAAATATCCACAAGCACTATTTGTTATCGGCAACGCACCCACAGCTCTGATAGAAATAGCCGATCAGATTCAGGAAGGAACCTTATCTCCAACAGGGGTTATCGGGGCACCAGTAGGATTTATTAATGTAATAGAATCCAAAGAGAGGCTAAAAACAATTGAACATATACCATATGCATTAATTACCGAAAAAAGAGGAGGAAGTAATTTTGCCGCCGCTATTGTTAATGCAGCTTTTACTCTAGACGAAGCTAAAATGTAAGAATATATGAAAGAGCAACCCCAACGTACATTTACTAGCCAGGAGCAACAATTGTTAGAGGAGATCATGATGCATCGTAGAGATGTTAGGGGAAATCATTTTTTAGACACTCCAATCCCTGAAGAGGCAATAGATACTATTATAAAATCCGCATTAGTCGCTCCGTCGGTTGGATTTTCACAACCCTGGGAATTTGTTCTGATACGAGATCAAAAAACAAAACAAGCCGTTAAAGCAACTTTTTCTGAAGAAACAGAACGAGCAGCCTTGCAATTTGCTGATCAAAAGCAAAAAGAGTATATCAAGCTTAAGTTAGAAGGTATTTTAGAAGCTCCTCTCAATATTGCAGTATTCTATAAACCCAAAGAAGGACCGGTTCTGGGGCAAACCAGTATGCCAAATATGGGAAAATACAGTGTAGTGTGTGCTATACAAAATATGTGGCTTATGGCACGATCATTAAACATAGGAATGGGGTGGGTAAGTATTCTGGATCCCGAAAAAGTAAAAAAAGTACTTCGAGCTCCAAAAGAAAACCAGCTGGTAGGATATTTGTGTTTTGGGTATACTGATATGTTTTATAACCAACCCGAACTTGAATTGCGTAAATGGGATCGTAAAAAACTTCAAAAAGAAGTCGTTATTCAGGAAAGGTATATATAAAGTCATTAACATGTGAAATTTTTTCTTTTCTATTGTTTCGATGTCAAACTGAGCTTGTCGAAGTTTTTTAAACATATGATTTTCAAACGGATTTCGACAAGCTCAATCTCACAATAGTAAAATGAATAGAAAACTAAAAATTAGATTTAATCAAACTTTCGGAAGCTAGTGATATGAAGTAATTTCCTGAACTATAAAATATGATACTAAAATTATGATGACCTTTTACATTATAGGAATCAGAAATAAGATACCACTTTTTACTGAAGTACAGAAAGAGCGTATTTTAAATACAACTATATTTAGTGGAGGAAAGCGGCATCATAACTTAGTAAAAGATCTACTTCCTGAGGGATACCAATGGATTGCAATAGAATCCCCTATGATCAAAGTGTTTGAAGCCTATGAAGGAGTAACAGAAACCATTGTCGTTTTTGCTTCGGGAAATCCACTGTTTTACGGGTTTTCTAATACATTAAAAAGTAAATATCCACAAGCTGAAATAATAACGGTACCTTATTTTAGTTCCATTCAATTGTTGGCAAATGCAACAAATACAAATAGTAATCAGTTACAAACAGTAAGTGTTCATGGTAGGAGCTGGAAAGCTTTGGATAGTATTTTAATACAGCAACAAGAACTTATTGGTGTACTTACCGATACAGAAAAAACACCTGCCCATATTGCAAAAAGGTTGATGGCTTACGGGTATGATAACTATACAATGATTGTGGGTGAAGATTTGGAAGGAGAAAAAGAAAAAATAAAGAAATTAACCCTTTCTGAAGCCGCTATAGAAACGTTTCATCCTTTGAATTGTATTCTGTTAAAAAAGACGCACCATAGAAATATAGATTTTGGAATAAAAGATAAAGACTTTTTGGGATTACCAAACAGACCCAAAATGATTACCAAAATGCCTATTAGATTAACAACATTACATTTTTTGGATATTCTTAATACCAATACGTTATGGGATATAGGTTTTTGTACAGGATCTATTAGTATCGAGGCCAAACTGAAGCATCCTGATCTAGAAGTAATAGCTTTTGAAAAGAGACCAGAATGCGAGGCTATTATGGTAGAAAATCAAAAACGATTTGGAGTTCCGGGTATTCAAACAGTTATGGGAGATTTTTTTGATCAGAACTTAGAAGAATATTCCAAGCCTGATACCATTTTTATAGGAGGGCATGGCGGTAGATTAGAAGAGTTGTTTGTAAAAATGGTTCCTGTATTACAACCGCACACAAGTATAGTGATCAATGCTGTTAAAGAGAGTTCTATACAAACGTTTAAAGAAGGATGTGCCAAAATAGGATACACGATTACAGAAGAGTATATTGTAACCCTTGATGCGCACAATCCAATTACATTGCTCAAAGCAATTCGTAAATAGAAAATTCATTTTGAAGGATATTTTTCTAATATAGGATCAATTTATGTAGGTTTGCCGTATGGAAATAACTTCACTTGTCACTGGAGGAGCAGGCTTTATAGGTTCGCATGTAGTGAACCATTTACTAAAACAAAACCACAAAGTTGTAGTCTTGGACGATCTTTCTGGAGGAGTACAAGAAAATGTAAATGATGCAGCAATATTTTGTGAAGGTTCGATTCTTGATGTTGATCTGATCAATACACTATTTGAAGAACATAAATTTAACTATGTATACCATTTGGCAGCATATGCCGCAGAAGGACTAAGCCATTTTATCCGCAATTTTAATTATCAGAATAACCTGATTGGTAGTGTTAATCTTATCAATGCATCTGTTACATATGGAATCAAATGTTTTGTGTTTACATCTTCTATAGCCGTTTATGGGACAAATAGCTTACCCTTGGTAGAAACACAGTATCCACAACCAGAAGATCCATACGGAATAGCAAAATACGCTGTAGAGCTTGATCTGATAAACGCCAACAAAATGTTTGGTATGGATTATATTGTTTTCAGACCTCATAATGTATATGGTATTCATCAAAATATTGGAGATAAGTATCGTAATGTGGTAGGGATATTTATGAATCAGATTCTGGAAGATAAACCTTTGACTATTTTTGGAGACGGAGAACAGACAAGAGCCTTTACTCATATCGATGATGTTGCACCTTACATTGCCAATGCCGTAAATGTACGCGAAGCATATAATAAAGTTTTTAATGTAGGAAGTGATACCGTATATTCTGTAAAAGAATTAGCAATAGCTGTGTGCAAAGCAATGCAGTCGAATCTAAATATCAAACAATTAGAAAAACGAGAAGAAGTGATACATGCCTATGCCGATCATTCAAGTTTTAATGCTGTTTTTAAGCCAAAAACTCTTACTGATTTAGAAACAGGACTTTTAGAAATGGCAGCATGGGTAAAAGCATACGGATCACGGTCTAGCAAAGAATTTCAGAATATTGAAATAACTAAGAAACTACCCGCCTCTTGGAAAAAAAAATCAGGACAATGACAAAACAACCACTAGTAACCATTATAATGGCAGTTAAGGATACTGCCCCATATTTACGGGATTGTTTGGATTCTATATTGGCTCAGACATATAAAAATTGGGAGCTTATTGCTGTAAATGATCACTCATCAGACGATAGCCCAAAAATTTTACAGGAATATGCCAAAAAAGATTCCAGAGTTCGGTTTTTTAATAGTGATCGACCTAAGTTGATTCCAACATTACAGGTTGGTTATGCAGAAACCAGGGGAACGCTGATTAATAGAATGGATTCTGATGATAAGATGCCCGAGTATAAAATTCAGGTACTTGTCGATGAATGGAGTAAATATGGAAAAGGAACAGTGATAGCTGGAGGAACCGAGCATTTTGTGGATCAGGGTGTTGTGGGTGATGGTTTTATAAAGTATGAAAAATGGTTAAATGAGGTGGCAAGAACAAGCACTCATTATCAAGAGATCTATAGAGAATGTGTTATCCCTTCTCATTGCTGGTTACTACATAAAGATGATTTTGATGCTGCCGGAGCTTTTGATCCTATCATTTATCCAGAGGATTATGATCTGTGTTTTAGATTTTATAGATTAGGATTAACTGTGGTTGGGATAGACAAAATCTTACATCACTGGAGAGATAGATCCAATAGAATTTCTCGTACATGGGCAGAATATAAAGACAATCGTTATTTTGATCTTAAAATGCGTTTTTTTTATGAGTTAGATAGAGACAAAACACGACCATTGGTTTTATGGGGGGCTGGAAGAAATGGAAAAGATATGGCTAAACTCTTGCAGTCATATGATGATAAGTTTCATTGGGTATGCGATAATGAAAGAAAAATAGGAAAAGATATTTACGATGTACGATTAGAACATTACAATGATGTTAGAACAATAGAAAATGCTCAAATCATTATTGTTGTAGCATCTCCAGATGGGAAAAAAGAAATAGAAGAGATTCTTCTTTCCTGGGGTAAAAAAGCAGTTGCCGACTTTTGGTTTTTTGCTTGATGTTTGGTGCCAATTATCTCCATAAACATTTTTTAAGATGTCGGTAACCTAATATCTTTGTCTCATAGGAGAATTTAATAGCTTTTATCAAAAAGTATATATGTCAGAACAAACTACTAAAGTTGCCATACTTTGTTTTACGGATCAAGGAGTATCAATAGCCAAAATTTTGCAAAAAGAATTTTATAGATCTAAGCTTTTTACTACCAGATCTATAGAAGCAAGTAAGGATGTTAAACAGATTAATTCTGTATCAGAATTAATGGAAAACTCTTTTCACAATTATGACGCCTGGATTTTTGTGGGTGCTTTAGGAATTTGTGTTCGCAGTATTGCAGCCTACATTAAAGATAAAACGACTGACCCCGCAGTAATAAATGTGGATGATCAGGGAAAATTTGTGCAAGCAGTTCTTAGCGGACATATTGGTAAAGCAAACACACTTACTTCTCAGATTGGTAGAATACTTAATGCCCAACCTATACTATCCACTTCAAGTGACTTGCAAGATATCTGGTCATTGGATACTTTGGCAGAGCAGTACGGTTGGAAAATGAAAAGTTCAGTCTCTATAAATAGTGTCATATCGCTATTTGTAAATCGAAAACCCACAGCAGTATTACTAAAAGTTAAGGACAAAGGAACTCAGTATCTAGAAAAAACACATCCTGATTTTGTGGATGTTTATTATGAAAATGAGGCTTTTGATCATCATAAGTATGAGCTAATCATATATGTTGGCTATGAGGTAATGATATCCGAAACACCTGTGCTTTCATTTTACCCACCTTGCATTGCATTGGGTAGTGGTTGTGCCAAAGACATAGAACCATCATTATTGATAAAAGGACTGGAACAAGAATTAAAGAAGCAGAATATAGCCATAGAAAGTATCTGTGGTATTGGATCGGCAACGATCAAAAATGAAGAACAAGCCTACTTGGATTTTGCAGAGAATTATGATATTCCTTTTATTACCTATACAGGAGAGGAGTTAAACACAATTACCGTAGCAAATCCATCAGAGGTGGTAAAGAAAAAAGTAGGGGTTTATGGTGTTTCAGAAGCTGCTGCGGCTTTAATTTCTGGTCAGGAAGAATGGCTTGTAGAAAAAACCAAAGTAATTACATCATCTGGCAAAAAGTTTACTTATTCATTAAGTTTGTTGAAAGGGTATGAACGAAAAGCAAGTATCGCAATAGTGGGAGCAGGTTCTGGCGATCCGGAACTGTTAACCATAAAAGGGCAATACATTTTAGAAAATGCGGATTGTATCTTATATGCTGGTAGTCTGGTGCCTGAAGCCTTAACACATATGGCAAAAGAAGGAGCACTAGTACGTAATTCTGCCTCTATGACTCTAGAAGAACAGATATCCATTATGGATCAGTATTATGAACAAGGAAAATCTATAGTACGATTACATTCTGGAGACCCTTCTATTTACGGAGCGATACAAGAGCAGATGACCATTTTTGACGAAAAGGGCTATGACTATTATATCGTTCCCGGGATTTCTTCTTTTCAGGCAGCAGCGGCATACCTTAAATCAGAATTTACGATTCCCGAAGTAGCGCAAACTATAATTCTTACTCGAGGAGAAGGGAATACACCAATGCCAGAGCACGAAAAAATTGCTGATATGGCAAAATTAAGAGCTACCATGTGTATCTTCTTGAGTGTTGGTATTGCCAAAAAGATACAAGCACAACTGTTAGAACATTACCCAGAAGATACCCCGTTGGCAATACTATATCGCGTTAGCTGGGAAGATGAAGAAGTTTGGACGGGTACACTTGTAGAACTAACGACCATTATCAAAAAGAATAAATTAACCCGTACTGTACTTATTGTAGTAGGAGAAGCTGTAGGAGCGCGTAAAAACAGATCATGGTTATACGACGATAAATGGCATCATATTTTTAGAAAAAAAGAGAAAACAACCTCAAGCATATGATACTTGTTTTTGGAGGGACTACAGAAGGTAAACAGGTCGCCAAAATATTGGATGAATTAGAATATCCATATTACTATTCCACAAAAACAAAAGTAATATACGAAGGAAAAGGGACCCCAATATACGGTGAAATGACAATTCCCTTGCTCGAAACTTTTTGCGTAACCAATAAAGTAACATGTATTATTAATGCTTCACATCCATTTGCAATACAATTACATCAAACTATTGCCAACACCTCTATAAAAGTACCGTTGATACGATTTCAAAGAAAATTCCCTGAGAGAATAGTTCATTCTTTGATATCTTATGTAGATAGTTTTGAAGAAGCGATGGTCCGTTTTGATAAAAATAGATATACATCTCTGTTAGCATTGTCAGGTGTTCAGACTATAGCAAAGTTACAATCATATTGGAAAAGTAATCATACTTGGTTTCGTATTTTGGATCGTGATACTTCTAGAGTTGTTGCTAAAGAAGCGGGTTTTCCCAAAAACAATTTAATATTTGGATATCCGCAATCTAAGAATGAAGAAGTGATCTTGTTTCGTAAATTATCACCAGATGTTGTTTTTACCAAAGAAAGTGGTAGTAATGGCAAATTAGAAGAAAAAATTGAAGCTGCAATAGAAGTTAATATCCCTATAGTAATCCTCAAAAAACCTAAAATATCTAATCGGTATCTTTGTGTCACGACAAAAGAAGAATTAATAAAAATGATTTCTTGAAAAGGAGGAGTCGAAGGTCGGGTGTATGAAGACCAAAGATTGAAGCCTGATATTATCAAGGATATTAGAATTTTGAGGGCTAACTAATTGTAAAGAGTAACAGTATAAAAAATACATAAAAAATGAACCAGAGAGAGAGATAGGAAAGGTGAAATTTAAGAAAGTTGATTTAGTCACCAAATTGACCTACAACCTCCAGCTTCGAACCATAAAACAAATTCAATCAAGCCAGTAACTAGAATCTTTTGGGAGAATTACAAGACATACCAGATAAGCCATTACGAAGAGGATATACAACAGGCGCTTGTGCTACTGCTTGTACCAAAGCGGCTTTGCGGAGTTTGATCACCCAACAAAGGATTACAGAAGTACAGATCCAGTTACCCATTGGAGAACTTGTTACTTTTCAGGTTACAATAAATACGTTAAATTCAAAAGAATGCTCCTATACTACTATAAAAGATGCAGGTGATGATCCTGATGTTACTCATAAGGCAGAGATTACCGTATCAGTATCTCTTAATGATATAGGAGATGTTGTTTTTAAAAGAGGTGAAGGTGTAGGGTTAATAACTTTACCAGGTTTAGAGATTCCTGTGGGTGAACCAGCTATTAATCCTGTTCCACGTGATATGATGCGAATTGTTTGTAAAAAAATACTTTCGGATTATGGACTAGAAAAAAAGGGAGTTACCATAACTGTTTCGGTAAAAGATGGTGAAAAACTGGCTAAAAGAACATTAAATAGTCGTTTAGGAATACTATATGGTATTTCTATATTAGGAACAACAGGTATTGTAACCCCATTTTCTGCAGCTTCCTATATCGCTAGTATACGACAAGGAATCGATGTGGCAATTGCCAATGGTAATACAGAGTTATTAATAAACTCAGGCGCACGTAGCGAAAAAATGCTAAAATCTATATTCCCTCATGTTTCAGAAACTTCATGTATACATTACGGAAATTGGATACAGGAAACTTTTGAGAAAATTAATCAATCCCCCCAGATTTCCAAAGTGTCTATGGGAATTATGCTAGGTAAAGCGGCAAAACTGGCACAAGGAAACACCAATACCCACAGCGGAAAAACAACCTGGGATAAAGATTTTATATATCAACTGGCAATATCTGCGGGTTATTCTAAGGAAATTGCTAACAAAGTTTTAGCATTAAACATGGCAGGGCGTTTACGAGAAATATTTACTTTTACCGACCAAGAAAAATTTTACCAAAAACTAATACAACAATGCCATTATTATTGTCAGGAAATAGCCCCGAATATAGAGATTATGCTATATCTGATTAATAATGATGGTCACTTTATATCATATCCCAAATGAACTTAATGAATCTTGCTCGACCTCTCTTAGCGGGGGTTTTACATTCTTTTGAACCCGACCATATGTCGGCAGTATCTGTATTGGCAGCAGAAAATGCTATTCAGAAAAAGAAAATTTCTTTTAAAACTGCAATTACAGCATCACAATGGGCACTTGGGCATTCGGTTACTTTATTAATGTTTGGAGGAATTGCTTTAGCTTTTAGAGCCGCTCTGCATACTTTTGTAGAGAGTATTTCTTTTTTTGCAGAATTTTCTGTTGGACCAATTATGGTTTGGTTAGGGATTATGGCGATTAAACGAAATCATAAGATCAATGAGATGATGGCTGATCATAAGAAAATTGAAGCACATGATCATGTAGCTGGAAACCCTATACATCTACATGGAAAAAGGGGAGAAGAAATAGCTATGAATCCGATTAATCGATCATTTTGGGTAGGAATGCTTCATGGTTTGGCAGGAACAGGAGGAGCGCTTACCTCTGCATTGGTCATTAGTGCAGATACTGTCTCTGACGCTATCTGGATATTGATAGTAGAATCTATCGGAGTTATCCTTTCTATGGGGGTATATAGTTATGTTCTCATTTTTGCCATGAGCCGTTTTATAGAACGTAATGTTTCTATTTTTAAATGGATGAACGGAGTACTTGGTGTTATCTCTATCATAGTAGGGTTGATGGTATTAGAAAGCGTATTATTTTAGTAGTTCTATAAATAGATAGTATAGATATAATAAAACATGGCATACAACATTGTACTTATAGAACCTGAAATTCCTACGAATACAGGTAATATCGGTAGGCTTAGTTTAGCCTCGGGATCCCATTTACATCTGGTAAAACCATTTGGGTTTGAGTTAAGTGATTCACGGTTAAAAAGAGCTGGATTGGATTACTGGAAACATATTTCTGTGCATATGTATGAAAATATAGAAGAATTCTATACTGTGAATGAAGATAAAAAGATGGTATACCTCTCTAGTCATGCAAAAAAAGACTATTGTGATATACCGTTTGAGGATGATATGTTTTTTGTCTTCGGAAAAGAATCCGTTGGATTACCAGAGAATATAACTACCAAATATTGCAATCAACTATATAAAATACCTTTGTATAGTGATAAGATAAGAAGCTTAAATCTTGCCAATGCAGTTGGCATAGTAGTGTATGAAGGATTAAGAAACATGAGAAACGCCTAATTTTACCTTATTGAGGTTAAATCTTTAACCGTCTAGACCTTCTTGTCGGTCTTTTTGACGAAGTGTTTAACCATTCGCCTTCAATTTTTAAGAAAGAAGGTTAAAAATTTAACTCCTTACCTTAAAATTTTAACTACAAAGGTTGAAATTTCAATCAATACAGCTGAAAATTGCACTTCTAGAGTTAAACGGAAGGTCTTTTTGATTCAACATATGGTATTTTGAGTTAAATACTAGCCGTTTTAATAAAGCTGCCCCTTTTCATATCAGAAAAAATGTGCTTACCCACTCTGAAAAAGATTATTGATTTTTGATAAGATTCAAAGTAAAATCCATTTCTGGATCCGTACCCATTAATTTATCGGTGATAGATGGTCTTATGTAATGATCCGGAATTACTCCCCGATCGCATTGCTCTGAATCGACATTAAGAGTAAATAGCTCTCTTGGTATTCTAATGCGATTTTTAGAGTTGGGTAGTGTTAGCATTACTGTTGCTCCGCTTACATTTTGACATGCATTTCCTCCAACTTCTTCTCCTATAAACACAGCTCTATTGGCGTTTCTGATAAATGAAGTTATTTCACCAGAAGCAGAAAAAGAGAGACCATTGATTAATACATATACTTTACCTTTAAAAACAGTTTTGGCAGGTTTATGCTTTTGCATACCTGGAATTCCTTTTATGGTATAGACACCTCCTCTCTTTTTTAGACAAAACAGAGGATATAAAAAATTCATTACAAATCTACTGTTGTCATAAAGTTCGGGATCAGGTATCTTGTTGGTAATAGCGTACATATCTTTATTGAAAACAAAAGGTTTGTCAGAAAGATGGGAGAATAGTAGATGTGTTGGTTTTTCGTGCCCACCACCGTTACCCCGTAGGTCGATAATTAGATGTTTTACTCCTTTTTCTTCAATCTGCTCGAAGGATTTGTTAAAGAATTTTTTAAAATTTTGTTTTACTTTTTTTGCAAAATAGGTCGAGAATGTTTGTATTTTTAGAATCGCTACATCATTATCAATTTTTAGTTTTAAGACTGGCTCATTTGTTTCTCCCCACCATTTACCATCATCCTGATATCGATCCCATTTATTCTTTTTTATTTCCTTAACTGTGAGTCCTTTTACAGTTGATTTTGTAGTTTTTCCATTGGGAGTGATATATTCGATATCGTAAGATTGATAAACCCCTTCATGTGCGGCGTAGAACTCATTAAATCTATGCAAGGCTACCATTTGAGCAAATGTGGTCATATTACCATCTCTGGAAATCTTATTGCTTATTTGGGTAAACAGCGTCATAGCATCTTTGCCATTGATACTTTTGATAATACTTCCTTCTTTAATCAAGGAATTGGTAGAGTTGTTTTTAAGGATGTATAACTGACCATCGTCGGGGTATATTTCAAAGGGAAATAGTGTAAATGATTCCTTAATAGCTTTTTCATATTCTAGATTAGTAAGAATGTTGGTATGCCCATTTTTAATAAATTGCAGAAGGAGAACAATTTTTCTATAAAACATAATTGAAGACATAGGTGTATTTATAGACTTTTCAAGCTCATCAAATATGGTATCCATTTCTGTTTTATTGGTATAAGTGTATAATCCCGGATGAATAGTCTCAATGTGACGCCTCATAATTCTAAAATCTTCTTTTAATTCTTTTATAGAAAGCGTTTTGCCAAAATCAATACCCGAGATCTTTTGTTGCGCAAAAAGGATATTATTACTCCATAAGAATAGAGTTACAAACAATAATTTTGATGACTTGAACATAAATTGATTTTTGATAAACTAATTGTAGAATTCATCAAAATTACTCATTATACATCTAAAGCTATTGTATGATATTGCACATCATCTTGTTATAAAAGATATGCGTTTTGAAAAACTAGGGGAGTTACCCCTGTATACCGTTTAAAGTTTCTATAAAAATGAGGGGTATCATAAAAACCGCTATCAATAGCAGCATTAAAAATAGGAGAGCCTTCTTTAAGTAACTGTTTGCTTTTTTCTATTCTCTTTAGCAATACATAATTATTGGGCGTTAAACCGGTTTCCTGTTTAAACAGTCGAATAAATTTATACTTATTTAACCCAAATTGCGAGGAGGTTTTATCCAGAGAAAATGTACTAAGGGAAGTTTCGTTTATAAAAGATTGAAATAGTCGTGTTGTTTTATGTTTAAATTCTTGTTTTACACCGTATTGCGAGATCAGTTTTTTTAACGCTTTTATTAATCTGGGTTCAAAATTGATAGTATTGTTTTTAAAGTTTTGAGATAAAAAATACAATTCATTAAACAAATCATGATCATAGATTACTTTGTTTACAAAAAACACGTCTTCATTGTTATTAAATGTTTTTACAACCTCAGGAGAGATATAATATGTAAAAAATGAATTTCCAAAATCCTTATCACAGGGTGTTGCATGTACTTCATTGGGATTCACCACAGAAATAGCCCCTCTAGGTGCTTTTAATAATTTGTCTGATAGCTTTATACTAAATGTAGTATTTAGAATCAGTGCAATATTAAAGGTGTTATGTGTATGAAAAGGAAAATCTAATGTGTGATATTCTGCGTTTAATAACTCCAATCCATCTAGAATAGATAATTGGTTATACTCACATTTGTTTTTTAATACTTGCATAGTTTGAAAACATCTTTTTTATTAAACAAAAAACCTGTAAAAATATTTTGGTTTTACAGGTTTAATGTTGAAATGAATTATGATATTTTCAGAATTGGCGGAAGAAAGTTGATCATATTGTCAGGATTTTGAAGGTTTTCGGTTGGCAAATATATTCTATAACTAATCCTAAATATTCCAGATGCGGGAGCGGGGAGCCAATTAGTATATTTCTTTTCTTCATTTGGCTTATCATGCTGAATGTATATATCTAAAGAACCGTCATCATTAAATAACAACTCTTGTTTTGGCATAATGCTACCTACTTTGTATCTATTTATTTTGTTGTCAACGAATTGAAGATTATGGTTGTACATGGTTAATGACCAGAAGCCTAAACCATAGGTAGGAGCTATCTGATCTTGTTTAAAATGGATAACATATTTATTTTCTCCATTTAAGAATTCTGCTTTTTTATGAGTATAAGATTCATTAGTACTGAAGCATAAAGCTTCTTCCCAATCATGTACAAACAGATCTTCTAGGGCTCCGGCAGCTCTGCTAAAATAATCAAACCCATAAGTTCCTGGTTGTAGATTGTTCCACCTTGTTTCATGTGTGGTGCCTCTGTTTTTTACTTTCCATTTTAGGATATCTTCAGCAGAATCTTTAAGAGCTCTAATAAGCCCTTTTTTGATATATGGGTCTAGTCCTCCATTTTTTTCTTGATATAGGAGAGATTGGATAGTATATAGGGTTGCTCTATCTTTTTCTTGAGGCATATCTACATTTCCTAAAGTTAATAGTTGCTTATAAAAACCTAATTCACTATCGTATTCTAGAAAATCATACTGTTTTGGTGTAATTGTATTTACCTCACCAAGATAACCCCATTGGCTTAAGTTTGTTAGATGGAATTGATCATGTAAGGTATTCATTATTGTAATATCCTCTTCGGTTTCTACCACCCCTATTCTAATGGCAAACATGCCTTTGTCCTGAGGGAATCTAATAATTCTATTAGCACTAATATGGCTAGGTAGTTTACCTGACCAATTTGAAGCAACTAGTGCAAAATCACCTCCTTTTCCTTTGGTGGAACGGGTACCAATATAGGCTATGTTATTAGTATAAACATCAGTAAATTCTATAGACCAATATCGGTCTGTGATATCAGGAGCTGTTAATATCAAGGGTTCTTTTTCTACATCAATCAAGGCACTGCAATATCCAGTATCGTTATTAGGGGTATAAGGCAAAACAGCCGCAGTAGCAAGTTTTGTCATCTTTCCGATTTTATTTATAGGAGCAGCCGGAGCAACATGTTGTGCAATGGCTAAAGATTCAGGATTTAACCGAATTCTTCTTTCACGCTGAAATATCATTAAAGGAAGCCCAAAAATGTATGCCTGTACACCTACAGAATAAGCCCAATCTTCTTTTCCTTTATTATCTCTTTCTTTAATTTCTTTGTCAGTCAGGTTTTCGCTGCCCATGTTTATCCCCATTAAATCAGCAGGAGTTACATGCCATTGTTTAATTTTGGTCTCTTTTTCATTTAATAATTCTAAATTCATGTGATATATTTGATTATTGGTTAAAATCATCTTTTAAAAATGGTCTTATTCTTTAATCTTGCTTGTCTAACCCTAGCCTTTAACTATAAACAATAATGCTATAGAGGTTATCTTCTATAATACTAGATATGAGCTTAGCAATTAGGAAGTAATTCGCTTTTTTGAACAAGATTTTATCATATAATGTAAAGTGATGTTGGTATATAGTCTAAATTAGTAATAAACAGTGGATTACAAGGGTAGGTAAACCGCAATATTATAGTGTATTTCCCTCTAAATGTGAGTAAAAAAGAGTGTGTTCACTTGGTCTGATACGTGTTATTTCTATAGTAGATGGATGAATCGTAATACTAAGGAATACTTTTTTGACTACTTTTAGGATATCGAATATATTCTAATTAAAAACCAACTATAATGGAACAACCAAATTTGTCAGAAATAAATGAGATATCTAATGGTGATACATCTTTTGAAGAGCGGATGCTTTCTGTTATAAAAAGAGAATTCCCAATAGAAAAAGAGCAATACTTTGATTGTTTGAAAGATAAAAACCTACTAAAAGCAGCAGAGTTTGTGCATAAGCTGAAGCATAAGGTTAGCATTTTTGGACTTGAGAAAGGCTATGGTATTGCGACTGATTATGAAAATAACCTGAAAGAAGGAAGCTACGACCTTAAGGAAGATTTTGAAAAAGTCCTAAAAAAAATAACAGAATACATCAAAACACTATAATCTTTTTTAGAACTGATTTTCTATTCTATTTAAACTTTGATTTGATTTTAAAATTATAATAATATGCGATTTGAGCAAGTTGCCCTACAATTTTTATAGAATCTTTCATTGATAACTTTGAACCATCTGCATGTACCCAACGTTTTAGCGGTTGTTCACATATGTAGGAAACTGCTTTTTCTTTTCCATAAAATTTGCGCATCTTCATAAAGATCTCTACATCAAATAACCACTTGGTAATAAACTTTTCTCGAAACATTTCATTAGCTATTTCTCTATCCATTATTTTGGCTCCACATTGGGTGTCGTTAAAAGACATGTTCAGGATGTTTCTAATAATAAGATTAATCGTTTTACTTATTATTTTTCTAGCGGATTCTTTGGTGATATTGGCTCCCATTCTACTCATTCTCGACCCGCTTACAATTTTAAATTTTGAAGATTCTATAGTTTTTACCAAATCATCAAAATCTTTAAAATCTGTCGATAGGTCGGCATCCAGATATCCAATATAATCTAATTGTGAGTCTTTGGCAAGATGAAGAACACCTTGTCGTACAGCTTCCCCTTTTCCTCCATTTTTAACACAATTATAAACACTAATGTTATCTTCTCTTCCCTTAGATAATTTTTTTAATACTTCTAACGTATTATCAGTACTTCCATCATTAACAAAACACAAATGATATCCCAGATTACTATGTGCAAAATCAGTAAATTCTTTACTCAAAATTCTTGTTTCTTCATTATAACAAGGAATGACAACTCCAACACAATGCCTTTGTAACATTTGACCTTTGGAGTTGTTTTCTGGTTTTTTCTTTGGTCTTATACCAAAAATTCTTGCTATACGCGCCGAAATTTCATTAAGAGATAATGGTTTTTTCATGTAATCGTCTATGCCTAGATCAAAACCATCTATAATGGTGTCTTCACTGGTATTACCGGACATCACCAAAATCTTAACATCTGATTTTTTTTCCTGACGAATCTTCTCTATTACTTCAAGACCAGACATTCCATCCATATTAATGTCCACAATTACAATATCTGGTTTATAACTATCAAAAAGATCAAGTCCTGATTGCCCATCACTCGCACATTTAATAGTATACCCTAAATCCGAAAGATGTTTTTCTAAGGATAATAATACGAGTTGTTGGTCGTCTATTGCTAAAATTTTCTTCATTAAAAGTAGGTTCTATGGTATAACAATTCAATAAATCAAATTGATACACTGATATACAAAAACGGGATAATTGGATAAGGGAGCAGAAGTAGAACTTCTTTAACGAATATTATGTTTAAAGGGTTTAATATTCGCATACATTTTGACAAAAATTGAACGTCTTTTTGTTTAAAAAGAAATCAATAGTTCTTCTAAAATAGGAAATTATTGGGAAACTAAGGCTGTGATTTATTTAATATTTTATAAAAACCATTTCAGTTATCGGTATTATTTAAAATAAGAATATTGGTTTACATTATTTTGACATTGATTTAGTTTCCTTTTTTTATATATAAAATAGGAGATATAAATAATATTACATGTCAATTCTACTTATATAAATCCGTATTTTTACCATCATACAAAAATACATATGCAGTCAAAATATACTTATCCCTTTGCCGCAATACCTGATCAGGAAGATTTAAAGTTATGTTTACTACTTAATCTGGTAGATCCAAGCATTGGGGGAGTATTGGCAACCGGGGATAAAGGAACTGCCAAAACTACTATGGTACGAGGGTTAAGTCAATTAATGGGAGAGGATTTTCCTTTTGTAAATCTACCTATTGGTGCTACAGAAGACAGGGTGTTAGGAAGTATTAACCTAGAAGCATTGATCAACCAGAAAACTGTAATTGTAGATAAAGGACTGTTAGCGCAAGCACATCGCGGGTTTTTGTATATCGATGAGGTAAATCTACTTAATGATTACCTGATGGATGTATTATTGGATTCATCTGCAACAGGAGGATATCATCTGGAGCGTGAAGGGATTTCTCAATGGATGGATAGTCGTTTTTGTCTTGTAGGAACCATGAATCCAGAAGAAGGAGCACTACGACCACAACTATTGGATCGATTTGGATTAAGTGTTACAATCCAAACACCAAAAGAAATAAAAACACGAACCCAGATTGCAATGCAACGCCTTAGTTTTGATAGTGATCCTCTTGCATTTTATAAAGAATTCGAGCAAGAGGAGAAAAATATAAAAACTCAAGTATTACTAGCTAAAGAACAACTTAATAAAGTTAGTATTCCTGAAGCCATACAAGAACAATGTGCTAAACTTACTATCACTAATAAAGTGGAAGGAATGAGGGCAGATATACTATTATTAAAAACGGCAAGAGCCTATGCTGCGTATCATAATAAAGAGGAAGTAACTTTAGAGATGATAAAGATAATTGCACCGTTTGTATTACAACATCGTACTAAAGAATACACGCCACCATCTGATCAAAATAAAGAAGAGTCTTCCGAGCAAAAAGATCAAAACTCTCAGGAAGAAACCACTCCTCAGAATGGGCAAGACTCTACATCTTTTCAATTACCTAAAGCCGTGCAACAAGGATTGAAATTTTCGGCACCAAAAGCTACCAAAAAACAAGAAATACAAATAGAGACCTCACAAAAACTACATGTAGTATCTCATCCTGCAAAGCAACAATCAGAAATTGCTATAGTACAATCTGTAAGAAACTACCTTACCACCGGTAGATTTACAACGATATATAAACAAGCCACAGAAAAAGCAATGGCAAGAATTATATTTTTGGTAGATACCAGTGCTTCTATGGCATTAGATCAACAAATGGGATATCTTAAAGGAATCATCAAAAAAACCATTGCTTCCTATCCTTTGCAAAAAGTGCAATATGCAATTATAGGTTTACAAGATGCATCGGCAAAGATTATTCAGGAATTTACGACCAATGTGCAACAGATTTCGGATACTAATTACCAATTGAGAACGGCGGGTAAAACCAATCTGGGAGAAGCCTTTTTAAAAGTGTACGAACTGTTGAGATCTGTGAATATGCAAACAACACAACTATTTGTGTTTACAGATGGGAAGATAAATACAGGAACAACGCAGCCATTTCACTATGCAGTAAGTACCTATAAAAAATATCTTTCAAGAATTACAAAAGCTACAATTGTAGATACTGAGACAGGTTTTGTACGATTAGGTAAAGCAAAACAAATGGCACAACAGCTAAAGTTGAATTATATTTCTATTTCTGATTTTTGATTTTTGATATGTAGAATGGTGTGGAGAAGTTGATATCATAAGATAAAATTAATATACAATGTAAATAACAGCGTATGGAAGTGTTAGAAATAATATTATTAACATTGGCATACACACTTGGGATCATTGCTTTATTCTTAGGAGTGATATGTTATACCCGAAAAATAGAAACGCTCGAAACTATTTTTTTTGCAATTTCTTTGTTGCTATTAATGATTGCAATATCTATTGCAAACTTTTGGGAACCTAATACCACTGCTGTTAAAACACATGTTTTAGTATTGATTTCAATGGTATTGGTGGGGCTTACTACTCCCTTAAGTATCTTTCCTGATAGACGAATTTCTGTAAAATCGGTATTTATAAAAATACTTATTGGCATTTCGGTTTTAATGCTTTTAATAGTAGTGTTGGACTATTTCTATAAATTATCTGGCATAATAGAAAAAAGTGTTTATATCTATCTGTTTCTTTCTGTAGCATGTTCTATGATTTTGATAAGAAAGACAAAACCAATTGCAAGAACAGTCTACAGAGAAAAAATGGAAAGAACAATAACTATAATCTGTTTGGTTGTTTTACCCATTACTCTCTTTATAGATTCTTTTCCTGAGAAAATTTTTGCGATAGATATGCAAGATATTAGAATTGGATTTACGCTCCCTCTGTTTTTTATTTTCCTGTTTATATATAAGATAAAAGATGATGTTAATCGATTATCCTTATTTAAAACTGAAAAAGCAATTAAGGAGCAAAATCTTAAGAATTACTCTTTTACTAAGAGAGAGCTAGAGGTAGTACACCTAATTGTAAAAGGAGCTACATATAGTCAGATAGCCGAAGAATTATTTATTTCTATTCCCACAGTAAAAACACATGTAACCAATATTTACAAAAAAGCGAAGGTTACTAATAAGGTTGAACTCATTCACTTATTACTTAATTAGTTTTTTATACCATTTACACTTTGAATTTGTCTCAATAAAATTCTCTATTTTAGCTATGCTTCAGAATAAAAATATCTGATTTTCTTTTTCGGTAAATTCAAAATGTAAATAGCGTTGTTATCAGCAGTTTGGTTGTAGTCATACTTTTGTATGATATTCTTGTATTTGTCTTTTTTAATACATTTTCCTGATTGTAGGTCGATCAATGATAGAGTTTATTTGCTAAAAGAATAAACTTTTAAAAAACAGAAAATGAAGACAAACAATCTACTACAATTAATCTTAGGAGTATGTATTATCTTATTTTTTTCATGTTCAGATGAAGATGATCTCTCAACTGATAAAATCAATTGTAATGCAGAACACCCAAAAAACACCGTTTATCAAGATCTGATAAATAATTATACCCAAAGTGGAAGTGTAGGTCTGGCTCTTTTGATTGCTGACCCAGAAGATGGTCTGTGGATGGGTTCTTCGGGCTATGCCAATCTTAAAAATAAGATTAAAATGAAGCCAGATTATTTACACCACACAGCTAGTATTTATAAGACCTTTATTGCGACGATTATCATGCAATTGGTCGAAGAAAACAAAATTGACATTAATGATAAATTAAAGAAATATGTTGACTCAGATATTACAAACAGAATTGCGAATGGGAGTGATATCTCTATCAAAAATTTATTACAACATAGAACAGGGGTTAGAGATATCTTTGAAAATGATTTTTTTGAAGGCTTTTTTATGAATCCAACAAAACAATATACTATTAAAGAGTTATTAGAGTACGTTTATGATGAGGGACCTCTATTCGAGGAAGGAACAGAATATCATTATTCAGATGCTAATTATTCCTTATTAACTTTGGTTATTGATAAAGTTGAAGGTAGTCATATCAATTCTATAAGAACTCGAATTTTTAAAAAACTGGATCTACAAGATAGCTACTTTTTAGAACAGTACAGTCAGGAGCCTATTGGGTTGGTAGATAGTTATTGGGATATAGAGAATAATGGTAGTTTTGAAAATATTTCAGAAATTCAAAATGCGGTTACTTCGGGCTTAAGAGGGTCTGATGGCGTGGTAATGTCTACATATGATTTATACCTGTTTATGAGGGCATTAGTAAAAGGTAGCTTGGTTAAAGATATCTCGTCCATGAAGGATTTTATAGCAACACCCACAGAAATACAGGAGCAAGAAGGAGTTAAAGGGTATGGGTATGGTTTAATGCAGCTCAATTTGGGAGGTAAAGATTGGTATGGACATCTGGGTAATCATGTTGGTTCTGGTGCAATAATGCTCTATAATCAAGAAACCGTAGTACTATGTATAGCGTTTCAGAATACAGGTACGTTTTTCTCAGAAGAATCCAAAGCTAAGTTCTTTTATCACCTGATAAGAGATGTTGAGAGTGCTGTGCTAAATGAAATCAAATGATATCTTACTATTTTCAAATAGTTGTATTCTGGTTCTGACATGTACTTAATCAAAAAAACATTTTTACCTTAAACCAAAGTAAAAGTTCGGTTACGTAATGACTGTACCGAACTTTTCTATTAACAGGGGAATTGAAAAAAAAGTTATACTAGATCAACTCAAACCCAAAATGATATGATTATAGATCAGGGAATACTATTTTTGATAAAACATAACGAGTAAAATAACTTTGCTTTTCCTGTTGTTAGATGTTATTCACTGCGCTATCTTTGGTTTTCTAAAGGTAGTAGTCCAATATCTATAATTCTTTTAACTCATGTCAAAAGCATTTTTAATTGCAGCTCCCTGGAGTAACTCAGGCAAGACAACACTTACTCTAGGTATGTCGCGCTGGTATAGTAATCAGGGGTACAGGGTGCAATCTTTTAAATGTGGTCCTGATTATATTGATACCATACATCATACTGCCGCTACTCAAAAGCCAGCTATAAATCTAGACACAGTGATGATGCCACAAAAACATATGATCGATGTTTTTGAACGATATAGTACCGATGCCGATATCAGTATTGTAGAAGGAGTTATGGGATTGTTTGACGGAGCTCAAAAAGATAAGGGAAGTTCTGCCGAGATTGCCAAAATACTTGATATACCTGTGATTTTAGTAGTTAATGCAGGAGCAATGGCCTATACTATAGCTCCAATTTTACATGGTTTAAAAACATTTGATTCCGAAGTGAAGATTGCAGGTGTTATTTTTAATTTTGTAAAAACAGCTTCACATTATGCCTTTCTTAAAGAAGCCTGCAATACGGTTGGGATTCCGTCTTTGGGATACATTCCTCCAAATGATGAAATTGCGATCCCATCTCGCCACTTGGGGTTGCATATCGACGGTAGTTTTGAACATGTGATTGAAAAAGCAGCGACTCATATAGCAACTCATGTTTCATTACCTAAGCTTTTAGAATATACTAAAACATTACCGAATAGGATATATGAAAATGTAGATAAAAAAGAAACTTCAAAAAAATATACTATAGCTGTTGCCAGGGATGAAGCGTTTACATTTACGTATCATGAAAACTTAAAATGGTTAGAAGCTATTGGAGAGATAATATATTTTAGCCCTATTCATGATCAGACACTTCCCAAAGCTGATGCGATTTATTTGGCAGGAGGATATCCAGAATTATACTTGAAAGCTTTATCGGATAATGTAGTGATGAGGCAACAAATAAAAAAAGCTGCAGATCAAGGGATTAAAATACTGGCCGAATGTGGTGGTATGATGTATTTGGGAGCTACCATAATTGATGAAGAAGGGAAAGAATTTCCTATGGCTGGAGTATTTTCTCTAAGTACGTCAATGCAGGATAAAAAACTATCTCTGGGATATCGAAAAGTAGTATATGAAAATCAAGAAGTATGGGGGCACGAATTTCATTACTCAAAAGTGATCAATGATGATAGTATACCAACAATAGCCCAAGTGTTTTCAGCTAGAGAACACTTAGTGGCAACAAAAATATATCAATATCAAAACGTGTATGCTAGCTACATTCATCTGTATTGGGCAGCACTAGAAGAACCTAAAAACTTATGCATTTAATAGCTACAATCCCAGGAGGGTGGAACCCAAATGATGATGGTATTTTTTATATCGAACAACAACCCGGTGATATTGTATTTCTGAGTGCAGCAGATACCGAGATTCATACCCTCAATGAGGCATATAAAGAAGTGTACAAAGCCGAAGGAGACCAATTGCCGAGTTTGCGAATGACCAATCTGGTGTACCTCAAACAAGAACTTACCATTGATACTTATATAGAAGAAGTGCTAAGTAAAGCAAAAGTCATTGTGTGTAGTATGTTAGGAGGATTATCATATTATAAATATCTGGTAGAATCGTTGGTTAATCTTCAAAAAGAAGTTGGTAATACAGTACTGTTTTTGCCAGCTCATGAGCCCGATTTTGAACTGATGAAATTATCATCGGTTGATATACAAATTGTACATCGATGCAGACAATATTTGCAAGAAGGAGGAAAAGAAAATGCCATAGCCTTATTTAATTATTTACGAGAAACTTTTTTTGGAGCTGTACTTACAGTAGCTGCTCCTAGATCTATCTCAGATACATTTCTATATACCAAAGCTACCGGAATGACCACACAAGAGATTTTAGAATCTACAATGGATGGATCAAAGCCTACTGCAGTACTACTAGCATACCGTACTCATTATCTCTCTGATAATATGCAACCACTGCATGTAATAAGTACAGCTTTACATAACCGGGGTATGAATACTTTTGTGGTATTTGCAAGTAACTTGAGAGATGCTAGATTATTGAAGCAGGTAGAGAGTTTAATGACTAATAATGGCGGGCGCAAGATTCATACGATTATTAATACTACAGGGTTTACAATTAAACCCATGGATGGGTCAGAATTTATTTTCGAAAAGTTAAAAATTCCGGTATTGCAAGCCATATTTTCTACAGCTAATAAAGAAGTATGGACCGAAGGTCTTTTTGGGTTACCACCTACAGATATTGCCATGAATATAGCTTTGCCAGAGATAGATGGTCGTATTATCGGTCGTGCAGTATCATTTAAAAAAGAAATTGTTAAAGACACGCTCACCGATAGTTCTATCCTGAAATATGAAGCACATATACCAGCATGCGAATTTATAGCAGAGTTGGCACAACGATGGGCGACGCTACAGTATAAAAAGAATGGAGATAAAAAAGTCGCTGTTATTCTACCTAACTATCCCAATAAAGATAGCCGTTTAGCGAATGGGGTGGGTCTTGATACACCAGAGAGTTGTATTGTTTTGTTAGAAGCACTTAAAGCCAAAGGATATAATATAGGCGAGCAACTACCGGCAAGTGGTACAGAGTTGATGCACTGGATTACTCAAGTGACCACAAATGATGTAGCAACAACAATGACCAGACCTCATGCATTGGTTTTTGGACGCGCAGATTTTGACACCTGTTTTTCTGCACTGTCAAAAGAACTACAAGATAAAGTAACAGCCCAATGGGGGCAACCAGAAGATGACCCTTATTATACAGGTAATGGGTTTATTGTTTCTGGATTTTTATTGGGCAATATATTTGTAAGCATTCAACCTTCGCGAGGGTATAATCAAGACCCGCAGGCAATCTATCATTCTCCTGATTTACCACCTACATATCAGTATTTGGCTTATTACTTCTGGTTACAACAAAACTATCAGGCAGATGCCGTAATACATTTGGGAAAACATGGAAACCTAGAATGGTTACCAGGAAAAAGTGTCTCTCTAGACCCTGAAACCTGTTTTCCAGCAGCCGTTTTTGGAGCATTACCTCATTTTTATCCTTTTATCATTAATGATCCGGGAGAAGGAACACAAGCCAAGCGACGTAATCAGGCAGTAATCATAGATCATCTGATTCCGCCAATGACCCGAGCAGAAAGCTATGGGAGCTTAATGAAATTAGAACATCTGGTAGACGAGTATTATGAAGCTTCATCTCTGGATCCAAAACGATCCCGAATATTAGAAAAAGAAATTGCAGCATTAGTAAATGAAACCAAATTAAATGTCGATTTAGGGATAGCCTCGGATGATGTAGATGAATTATTAGTTAAACTAGATGGGTATTTATGCGAATTAAAAGAAGCACAAATTAGGGATGGTTTACATATTTTTGGAAAGGCACCCGTTGATGAACAGCTAATAGACTTATTGATCGCATTGCACAGAGTACCTGCTTATCATCGAGAAGGGATAACACAGGTACTGGCTAAAGACTTGGGTATACAGGAAGATATTCTAAAAATAGAGTATACAGAACTCTTAGAAGTAACCATAGAAGGTCTTTTTTGCAAAACAGCCGGCCAAGTTATTGCACAGCTAGAAAACATAGCAAAAAGAACACTCACAACATATATAGAAGAAGATCATCTACCTGATCAGTATCCAAAAACCGCATTGTTATTACAACAGATAAAGGCGGGTACACTTATAAAAATACAACAAACCACAGATGAAATAACCTGCCTTTTAGAAGGTCTTAATGGATATTATGTGCCTTCGGGACCATCGGGAGCTCCTACACGAGGTAGATTGGATCTATTGCCTACAGGAAGGAATTTTTATTCTGTAGATGTACGTACCATACCTACAGAAACTGCATATCGCCTGGGAGAAAAAAGTGCACAACTAATAATTGATAGATACCTACAGGAAAATGGAGACTATCCTGAAACCATTGGGATTTCGGTATGGGGAACCTCGACCATGCGTACAGGAGGTGATGATATTGCGCAGGCATTTGTATTAATGGGAGTACGACCTATCTGGAAAAATACGAATCGTAGAGTAACAGATTTTGAGGTGATCCCCCTTATAAAACTTGGGAGACCTAGAGTAGATGTAACATTGCGAATTTCTGGTTTTTTTAGAGATGCATTTCCAGATGTAATCAATCTTTTTAATGCTGTTGTGATGCGTGTGGCTAATCTGGATGAAACTGTTGAGGATAACCCAATCAGAAAGCGATTTTTAGAAGAACAAGCGCAATGGAAAAAGCAAGGCTTGCCAGAAGAAGAAGCCTCACAAAGAGCTTTGTATCGAGTTTTTGGTTCTAAGCCAGGGGCATATGGAGCCGGGTTACAGGCCGTAATTGATGAGAAAAACTGGAAGACACAGGAAGATCTTGCCAAAGTGTATATCAATTGGAGTGGATATGCCTATGGAAATTCTAAAAAAGGAGTATCGGCCCATGAATCATTCCAATACCGATTACAAGCCATGCAAATAGTAATGCAAAATCAGGATAACCGAGAACACGATATTTTGGATAGTGATGATTATTATCAATTTCATGGAGGATTGGCAAATGCCGTAAAAAGTGTAAAAGGAGATGATGCAGAAATCTATTTTGGGGATCACTCCAGACCCGAAACTCCCAAAGTAAAAACATTAAAAGAAGAACTGCTAAAAGTATATCGATCCCGTGTTATCAATCCAAAATGGATCGCAGGAGTACAACGGCATGGATATAAAGGAGCCTTTGAAATGGCAGCAACACTGGATTATCTGTTTGCCTATGATGCAACGACCAATCTGATCGATGATTTTATGTATGAAGGCATTACAGAAAGCTATTTGCTAACACCAGAAAATAAAGAGTTTATAAAACAGAATAACCCCTGGGCGCTAAAAGATATGAGCGAACGACTACTCGAAGCCATACAAAGAGGAATGTGGGCAAATCCATCTGATGAGGTAAAAGAACAACTTGAAGAACTATATATGGAAGGCGAAGGGGTGGTAGAATAAGCAGTTATTGTTGGAGGTAGGAGGTTAGAAGTCCAACCTCGAGCTCTTTTTTAAAGATCGACAATCAAAGCCCTAACTAAACTACATTGATAATCCGGGTTAAAGCAACCGCAACAACGTTTTGTAGGAGTAACAGAAGCTCCCTGCATCAATGTAACTGCTATTGTAGTAGAACAAAACCTTCCTGCATGGTGCAGCAACATTTTGTAGGGGCAACAGAAGCTCCCTGCATCAATGTAACTGCCATTGTGGTAGAAGAAAACCTTCCTGCATGGTGCAGCAACGTTTTGTAGGAGCAACAGAAGCTCACTGCATCAATGTAACCGCTATAACCTTCTGCACTGTTCTGGGATCTCCGACTGAGTAAACACGACGTTTACGAATCTTTCTTAGGTTTGCTTTCATAAATTGACATATTTATGGTCAACCTATATCAGGGACGGACAACGGACAACCTCTGACTTCCGACTTCCGACTTCGATCCAAAAAAATAAGTAAATAAAATTCAAAATATACTTAGGTACGAAGTGGAATTTATATTGAAAATTTGTAACTTCATATCCGTAAATTTTTATTAAAAAAATTACGATAAAATGATAGGTGACTATACCTGTCATACCGTATCTGTGTGAATAATCAGATACAAAACTACAAGAGGCATTTTTGAATAAACCCCGCTCTTTTTAAAAGATAAAAGAGATAGTGTTACCAAAATACTCTGTAGTATATAATTCACCCCACTTATATATAGGATATCAAAAAAATGATATTCACTAATCTCTATATAGCAAATTTATGTTGCTGTAGTATGGATAGTGTGTTTCAAAAAAATGAATAGAAACGATTCTTAAAACCTAAAATAGAAGACCATGGCATTGCAGTCCAATATTCAAATTTTTATAGGAGGTGTACCAATACTTACCTATAAAAAGTTATCCTTACAACAGGATATTGATTCTCATCATATTTTAACGTTGGTATGTCGTATGGATATGCTAGAAAAACTAGATCAGGAGATGGCTTCAGAGAGTAAAAACTTTCTGGGAGAAATCATTACCCTTCAGATCAGTTCGAGCGAAAGTTTCTCTGGCTATGGTAATCTGGAGTTCAAAGGGGTAGTTGTAAAAGTAAATAATACCAAAGGCTTTGATAATGGAGATGAAGATACGGTAGAGATACAAGCCCAAAGTGCCAGTATCATTGCCGATGATGGTCCACATTTTGCCTCTCATAATGATGTGAGTCTGGCAGAAATACTGGATGTCACATTTCAGGGATATGATCAGTCCAAATTAGAAACCAGTTTTAGTCCCCAGACCACTGCCAATATCCATTACAGCGTGCAGCATAATGATAGTGCTTATCAGTATGCCAGTAGATTGGCAGCGCAATATGGCGAGTGGTTTTATTATGATGGCAAAGCTCTGGTTTTTGGAAGACCACAGGATAGTGAAGAGGTAGTGTTAACCTATGGTCAGAACCTTAAAAAATTCACTTTGGAGCTTAATCCGGTTCCTAACAATTTTAAATATTTTACCAACGATTATCTTGTAGACGAGCTACATGAGAAAACCACAACAGAAATCGATACCGGAGTCAATGGGTATAACGGTTTTGCCAGTAGTAAAAGCGAACAGATTTATGCCAAAGAAACCAGTGTTTACCTTAATCCCTATACCGATACAGCCCTAAAACAACGATTTGACACCCAGGTAGAGCAACAAAAGAAAGCAAAAGAGCTCAAGCAGGTGTTGATCAAAGGAGTCAGTGATAATCCCTCGGTATACCTGGGGCAGGTTATCAAAATACAAGAAGGGTTTGCCGCACAGGGGAGCTATCGTATCACCAAAGTACGACATGTCGCTACCGAAAATGGGAACTATCTGAATCATTTTGAGGGAGTAACGGCAGATATCGATATTTATCCCAATACCAATCCGATGTCGTTTCCCAGAAGCGAATCTCAGGTAGCTACCGTTACAGACAATGCAGATCCCGATGGCTTGAGTCGTATCAAAGTGCAGTTCCCGTGGCAAAAACCAGATGGAGAGATGACCCCATGGCTACGTATGGTCACCCCGCATTCTGGTGGCGAAAAAGGATTTCACTTTATCCCCGAGATAGGAGAAGAAGTACTCGTAGGTTTTGAAGGAGGCAATGCAGAGCGCCCCTATGTGATTGGGGCATTGTATACCGGTACCAAAAAACCCGAAAGCTGGAAAACAGAAACCAATGATATCAAAGCCATACGTACCCGTAGCGGTAATCAGGTTATTATGAATGATCAGGATGGTAGTATTACCATAGCAGACCCTAGTGGTAATGTGGTCGTGATGCAGGGTAATGGAGAGGTGATTATAAAAGCACCCAATAAGCTTACCCTCGCCTCTACCGATATCAATATCATAGCAGGCAATAGTATCAATATGATGGCAAAACCTGATCCCGAATCCGAAAATGGAGGAGAAGGCATTATCAATATCATGGCAGAAAAACTAATAGATGTACAGGCAGAGAACGAAACCATTAGCATGGCATCAAAACAAGATATGAATCTGTTTAGTACAGAAGCAGCGACCAATATAGCAGCCAAAACAGATATGAATATTAATGGAGAAGCTACCGTGAATGTAGACGGAAACAATATCGCTGTAAAGGGTGGTAGTAAGATAAATATAGAATCCTCTGATACAGACATTGTATAAATCTGATACGCTATGCCAAACGATTTAGAATACCTTGTACATGGAGCCTATCTTACCTGTGATAAAGGAGCATTGCCCGTACCTTTTACACCAACATCCAATACGCATATCAAGATCAGTAAATGTCTGGTAAGCACCAGTGCAGATAAGATCCCCATGGCTAATATATCCTCTTTTGGGGCATGCAGTGTCAAAAACGGAAGCCCCTGTGTGCCGGCACCAACAGCATGGAAAGATACCTATAAGGTAAAAGTAAAAGGGCAGCAGACCCTGCTGTTCAAAAGTAGTATACAATGTAGTACAGGAGGCAAGATAGCCCCCATAACCAGTGGGCAGGTGCCTATCTCTCCCGAGGAGTTGGATTCGCTATTAGAAGAACATGGCGAAGAGGAAGACAGCGGCTGGGGATTTTGGGATTTTGTAGAACTTGTTCCCGTAGTAGGTAGTGTAGTCGGTATCGTGCGAGAAGCTGCCAAAGGCAACTGGGGTATGGTTGCTATGAATGTGGGATTTCTGGCTATGGATATCGCCGGAGTAGTAAGTTTTGGAGCCACCACTGCCGCCGCTACTGCTGCCAAGGCAGGAGTCAAAGCAGGTATAAAGACCGCCGCCAAAGCGGCTGCCAAAGCCACCTCCAAGGCAGGACTCAAAGCAGCAGGAAAAGCCGTAAGCAAAGGATTTGCAACCGCCGTAGGCAAAGCTGTAGACAAGATTGCCCTGAGCAAAAGTGTCGTATGTGTTACAGCATGTTTTGTTGAAGGTACATGTATAACTACTGATAGAGGAAAAGTTAAAATAGAACAAATAGCCATTGGTGATAAAGTTTTAGCTTTTAATTCTAAAAACGGTAAAAACGAATATCAAAAAGTTACCAACACAGTGGTTAACAAAGTAGATTACATTCTAAAATTAAAATTTCATAATGAAGAAATAGTTACTACGGAAATTCATCCTTTTTATGTTAATGGAGATTGGATACTAGCAGAAAAATTACAAGTAGGTACTATGGTGACTACTGAGAAAGGAAGGTTAAAAAAAATACTATCTATCGAAAGAATAAAACAAGTTGACACCATAGTTTATAATTTAGAAATAAACAACTTGCATAATTTTTATGTAGGCGAGAATGGAATATTAGTTCATAATGGTCCTTGTGAGAAAGGTTTAAAATGGATGGTAGGGAAATATGATGAATTGGCAAAAATGGCAAAAGGCGTAGGTCTGGACTCACATCACTTAGTACAAGCCGAAAAAATGAAAGCCCTATTAGGTAGAGTAGGAAAAAACTTTGATTATAATAAAGGAGCTAGTATTTTAGTTCCTCTAAAAGGTCATAGAAGAAGAATTAAAAGTAGTATAAAAACTTTAAGTCGTTGGACAAGTAAGAAATCTAATAAATATATTGATGATGCGCTTGCAGAGGGTAAAAAGATAAATGAAATAGGTAGGGATTTAATGGCAAAAGATATTAAAGAGATGAGACGAGTATATAAAGATGTTCCCAACAAAAAACTAAAAGAGCTTATTGAGCTCAATAAAAAGAACTACCCAGAAATATTTAAAAAATAAAACAATGAATAAAGAGGATTTTATATTAAAGTTAAAACAGTATGGTGTTTTAGAAAATTTGAAATCATACCGTGAAGATTTTAATGCTGAATTAGATGGTAAGGAAGAAAATATTCCTTTTGTTACTTTTATTAAACTTTATAAAGAATCAAGTGACGAAAACAAAAAACACCTTATTCATTTCATGAAACAAGTTATTGAAGACAGTTTATCCATCTTTTTGGGTTTATTGGACGGTTCTTCAAATATAAATCAAGAAGGTAAATTTAAATTATACTATGATGAAGAGGGAGAAGAGCCGTATCTAGTAAACAATAGAGAAGAAGATGATTTACTAACGCTTTGGTATGAAGATGATGAGGATTAATAGTACAACCTAAAATAATAGTTTTTAAATCTCCATGTTAAATGGAGATTTTTTTAGTTAAATATGTATTTGCATGCTTTACAGAAGGTACCAAAATAGCAGTACCACAAGGGCACAAAAATATCGAAGACATACAGGTAGGTGACCTCGTATGGGCATATAATGAGCAAACCGGTAAGAGTGACCTCAAAAAAGTGGTACATACCATAGAGCAACAGGTAGATGCCACAATACAACTTACGCTGGGCAAAGAAACCATAGAAACCACCGCAGAACACCCCTTCTATACCCAGACCGGGTGGAAAGACGCTGCCGACCTTACTACCACCGATCAGGTAAAAACAAAGAATAACAACTGGCAGCGTGTAGAGGCTACTAATTTCTTGTATACTAAAAAGAAAGTCTATAACTTTGAAGTAGCCGATTGGTATACCTATTTTGTAGGTACATGGGAGTGGTGGGAGAAATGATATTAGAAGTACCTAAACAGACAAAACAAATAGCAGATGATGTTTTGCAATATGCAGATGAGGTAGGTGTGAAAACAAGAGATATAACGGGTAAAATTTATTAATAAATGAAATATAAATTTGAATTCTGGAATTCCCATAGAAAGAAATTTATGGGTGAAAAGAGCGCAATAAGAAGATGGGATTTATGGAATAAAGAAAATAGACTTAAGGATTTTGAAAAAGCCAATATAAATAGTTCTGAAGATTTAGCAAGAGAAAACCATAAAGATAGTAAAGCTTATGAATTTTCGGTACTAGATGAAGGTGATTATATTTTTTGTAGTGTTACCATAAATCCATTAAATAAGCATGTTGGAGTTCATTTTTTTGATCCTGGTACAAGAAAGTATCTTACATACCTTTTTACAGAGGTAAAACCCAAAGAGCAGCTTTTTTTAAGAGAAATTTGGTATTATCATTTTACCAAAGAATTTACAGATCAGGAAGAGTATCGTATGCACTATGTATTTGATGAAGAGGGTAATGTAGCCGTGCGTAAGTATGATGATAAAAATCAGAAGATGTCAGATTTTGAGAGTAAAGAACCTATGGATATTAGAGGGCTTTATGAACCATATCCAGAGTTTGATCAATATGATGGAATCATAAAACTAGAGCGAGAAATACCTTTTATAGAAGATACCATTAAAAAATATTTTTATAAAGATGGTAAACGTTTTTATAAAGATGAAGATGGCAATCTGATAGAAGATTAAAAAATTATACTGATTTTAACAAGGCTGATTCTAATATATCAGCCTTTTTCTTTGAGATAAAAAAAGGAAAAACCATAAAATGTTAAACTGGAAAGTATAAAAGTAGAAAGTCTATAACTTTGAAGTAGCCTATTGGCATACCTGTTTGGGGATTTATATTGCTAAATGAAAAAAGTATTATACCTGGTGTATAATTAATGAGTTCGTTTGTTAAAACGAATACGATAATGTAATTATGTATTTTACAAAAAAACAAGTATAAGATGCCAAAATCAAAAGAACAACTACTCGTAAATATTTCGAAACACATTCAACTGTCTCCTGAAGAAATAAAACAATTTGATACTTTTTGGACAGAAAAAACTTTGGAGAAAGGGGAGTATTTATTGAGAAATGGTGAAACTTGTCGAACCGATAATTATATTATTTCTGGCGCTTTAAAAGCATTTTATATTAACTCCAAAAGTGGAAGAGAAGAAATACTCTATTTTGCAATAGATGACTGGTGGGCATCTGATATCGATAGTTTTCAAAAACAGAAACCATCAAATTATAATATTCAAGCACTAGAAAAAACCGAATTGCTTCAAATCAGCAGGTATTCTTTTGAAAAAATGTTGGAGCAAATCCCTAAACTTGAAAGGTACTTTCGAGTCATTTTGGAAAGTTATGTAGGAAGTCTGCAAAGAAGGATTATTCATAATAATGTCCACGATGCCGAACAAAGGTACTTGGAGTTTATAGAGAAGTATCCAAAAATAACAGATAAAGTACCTCAGTATCTAATTGCCTCTTATTTGGGAATTTCGGCAGAATTTTTAAGTAGAATTCGCCAAAAACAAAAGCTTTATTGAACTAGGTCAATTTTTCTTGCGTTTTTAATAAAGAACTTTGCTTTTTTTAAACTAAATATTAAAAGCAGATGAACAAAGTATTAATCATTAACGCAAGTGTGAGAGAAGAAAGGTCTCATAGTAGAAAATTAACTCAAATTTTTACTGAAAACTGGAAAAAGCAACATCCCAAAAGTTTATTCACGAATAGAGAAGTTGGGCTAGATATAATACCTTCTATCAATGAGAATTGGATTTCCAGTGCATTTACCAAACCAGTAGATAGAACCGAACAAAACCAAAAAGGAGTTAAACTTAGTGATGAGTTGGTCAAGGAATTAAAAGAGAATGATGTTTATGTTATAGGAACCCCAATGTACAATTGGTCAATCCCAAGTGGGCTAAAAGCATATATTGATCAAATTATGCGTATCAACGAGACTTGGAAATTTCGCTCTGGAGAACCTGATGGAGATTATGTGGGATTACTTAAGAACAAAAAAATGTTCATTTTGTCAAGCAGGGGCGATACAGGGTATGGAGAAAATGAAAAAAACGAGAAAATGAACTTTCAAACAACCTATTTGAAATTTGTATTTGGTATAATGGGGGTTCAGGATATAACTATTATTTCTTTAGATAATGAAGAGTTTGGAGGAGAAATATTTAAAAAATCTAAAGAGAGAATTTATAAGCAAATCAATTTGATTAGATAATATTAGTGTTAATGTGGTATGTGAAATATTATAAATAGATATTGCATCAAAAAAAATCAGTAATTTTCTGTACGCTATATTTCATGAAAATCGCTAGCCGTAAAAAGCAATAAAACAAATACAAAATGCCACGACCAAAATCAAAAGAGGAACTAGTAGAGCTAAGTCAGAAGAATTATGACAAATTATTAGAATTGGTAGCATCCTATTCAAAAGAAGAAATTGAAAAAGAATTTCCGCCAGGTACGTTAAATAGAAACATAAAAGATGTTTTGGCTCATTTGCATAAATGGCATTTGATGATGTTAGATTGGTATACTATAGGGATGGCAGGTAAAAAACCTGATATGCCAGCCAAAGGCTATACCTGGAAAACTTTACCAGAACTTAATAGAAAGATACAAGAAGAATACCAGGATATGCAAATAGATAAAGCTAGAGAATTACTAGATTGTTCTTATCTAGATATTCAAAAACTAATACAAAAGCATACTAATGAAGAACTCTTTGAAAAAAAACGATATAAATGGACAGGAAGTACTTCGCTTGGTGCTTACCTGATTTCTAATACCTCAAGCCATTATGATTGGGCTTTTAAACTCATAAAAAAGTCAATAAAATGATGTATAAGCGACCTTATTAACATTATATGGATAATATAGTTAAAAACACATCAAACCTAAACCATTTGTAGATACATGAGAAAAGAATTTTTGATATTATTTTTGATGCTGACCAGCATTAGTTTTTCTCAAGTAGAAACACAACAAAGAAGCCTTTCTGACTGTGCTCTGGAGCTTACAAAGCAAAAAGTGACCTATGACCCAAGTTACTTTTCGATAGACTACCCAAACGGAGATGTCCCGGCAGATAAGGGAGTGTGTACAGACGTAATTATTCGCAGTTATAGAAAAATTGGAGTTGATCTACAAAAATTAGTGCACGAGGATATGAAATCTCATTTTGATAAATATCCCAGGAACTGGGGACTAAAAAGAACAGATAAAAATATAGATCATAGAAGAGTACCCAATCTGATGACATTTTTTAAACGAAAAGGAGCCGAAAAACCAATTACCCAAAACCCAAAGGATTACCTTCCCGGAGATGTGGTATGTTGGAGTCTGGGAGGAGGGCTAACTCATATCGGAATTGTGGTTGATAAAAAATCAAAAGACCAAAAGAACTTCTTGATAGTGCATAATATAGGAGGAGGACAAGTTTTAGAAGACTGCCTTTTTGACTATAAAATTATTGGTCACTATAGATACAAGTGAAAATTGTTTTTGCGTTTTGAGTAAAAATAAGGTAAAACTATTCTTAATAGCTAGCGGAGATTTTGTTGGAGACATTTTTTTGATCAGCATTAAGTGAGGTAGTGTATAATTGTAAAAAGAAAGGTGTGGTATAATCAGCAAAAAACAGGTAACATCTCATTTTTTATTTACTAATTTTGCACAAAATTTTATTAAACCAAACCAAATGAATAGAAAGATCTTTAGTTTATGTTTTGTTGCCTTTTTTGTAGCAGTAAATATGTTTGCTCAAAAAGAAACAGAAAGTGCAGAATATCCAAGATTGACCAAGTTGCCAGTTTTATCTACAGATTTTTTTTACTATGGGAAATCGGACTTCGAAGCAAATGGGTTACAGGGAGAAATTGATATGCAAGAATGGTCCACTGTTTTGCAATATGTGATACCTTTAAAAGAGAAAAAATGGTATTTTTCTAATCGCCTTCAATACACACTGTTTAATTATAATACGCAACTTGAAGGGATTGATGATATTTCCAAAGAGTTTCATTCTATTGCCTATACTGCGGGGATAACAAAAGTTTTACCCAAAAGATGGAGCGTAACACTTAATCTGTCTCCGACCTTAGCTACAGATTTTGAAGAATCATTAAGTTCTGATGATCTAATTCTTCAGTTTTCTGCCTTGGCTATGAAGCGTTCAAGTCCATATTTTAGCTATGGTTTTGGATTGGCGTATACTACAAGATTCGGTAGCCCAACGGTATTACCACTTTTAAGCTTGACGTACAAAAAGAACAATTTTACTACTTTGGCAATACTTCCGGCATATATAGCACAGTATTATTCATTTAATGAGGATAAATACAGAATGGGGCTTAAAGTAGCTACTTTTGGAAATTTATATAATGCAGAATTAGATCAAATTGGGGCTAACCTTGATCTAAATCGTGTGTCCTATTCCAGAATTACATTTGGACCAGACTTCAGAGCAAAATTATTTAATGATTTTTACCTTAATTTAGGTGGAGGTATGGCATTTAGAAATATATTAGAGTTTCAGGATTCTGACCTGAATACTGCGTTTGATTTTGATACAGACAATAAATTCTTTTTTAATGTAGGGATTAAATTGTTGAAGTAATAGGGGAGCACTTTATCTATGTAGTAAAATAGAATACTTCTTTGGGGTGTACTTTTTAATATGAGTAATATATGGCTATGACACAAGAATTATATCAAAAAGCAATGAAATTTGCTGGAGAAAAACATTTTGATCAAAAAGTACCCGGAACAAATGCTAATTACCTGTTGCATATTTCTAATGTAGCAATGGAAATATT
Organism: Aquimarina sediminis; assembly: GCF_002895435.1. Lineage (GTDB taxonomy): Bacteria > Bacteroidota > Bacteroidia > Flavobacteriales > Flavobacteriaceae > Aquimarina > Aquimarina sediminis. The sequence goes on along the minus strand of NZ_POYJ01000011.1, from coordinate 80,658 downwards.
GGTAGCTTACAATAACAAACCCGATTTTGATATTGATTTTGCAGTGCAAACAGCCATTTTACATGATACTATAGAGGACACAACTTGTGATTATAGTGAAATAGAAATAGAATTTGGAGAACGAGTTGCCAAAGCCGTTCAGGCATTGACAAAGGATAAGGTATTGCCATCCAAAAAGGAAAGTATGCTGGATAGCCTAACTCGAATTAACCAGTTAGAAAAAGAAGTAGGAATGGTTAAGCTTGCCGATCGAATCACTAATCTGCAATCCCCACCTGGCTATTGGAACCAAAAGAAGATAATCAACTATCAGGAAGAAGCGGTTATAATTGTAGATTCGTTGCAAGATAAAAACGAATACCTAGAATCCAGATTAAGAGCTAAAATTGAGGCTTACAAGCAGTACATAGCGTAGTAACAAATAGATACATTTATAAAGGGTGTAAAAATAAAGATTGGTTTTATATATATCACCCAAATATGTCAGAACCCTCTTGGTTGTAATTTGTTAATTCGGAAGAAAATTCCTTAGCTTTGGCGTAACAAATTAACCTTAATATTATTAAAACTTCATCTACTTAAATAAGATATTTTACTAATATGAGTCGGCATATATTAGTGAAGTGTCAGTATGATGTCTGATAAATTACCAAATGATAAAACAGAACATATCTTTCTTAAAATTCGGATACTATCTTGCCATTTTTATACTCATGGTATCGTGCACTCAAACAAAAAACAAGACTGTATTAAATGAAACAGATTTTTGTTCAAGTATTCATAGAAATGATTCCCTGAGCTTGTCTAAAGAGTTAGAAGATGTTTCTTCATTGATGAAGTCCAAGACTGGAGTATATGTTTTAGAAGATGGAAGTGGTTCTATGGTGGCTCGAGCTTGGTTAAGCGAGTATGCAGAAAAGACTATAGATATTCAATACTTTATTTTTTCGATGGATAATATTGGCCTCATTGCTTGTGATTATTTGGTAAGAGCGGCAGATCGTGGAGTTAAAGTCAGGATTCTTGTAGATGATATTATGGTAGATGCCGATATCGAAGATGTTTTAACTCTTGATTCTCATGAGAACATTTCTATAAAAGTATACAATCCTGGAGTTAATTTGGGGAAAAGTCTTTATAGTAAAGTCAAGAAATTTGCTACAGAGTTTAGGTCAGCAAACCAGCGTATGCATAACAAGACTTTTATCGTTGATGATAAAGTGGTGATTACCGGTGGAAGGAATATTGCAGATGAATATTTTGATTATGATCATGAGTATAATTTTAGGGATCGAGATGTTCTTTTATTAGGTAAAGAAACCAAAAAAGTAAAAAGTTCTTTCAACGAGTTCTGGAACCATTCTTTAAGTATAAAAGTTACAGATATCTCTGAAGATACTGTTGAAAATGAAGATAATAAAAACAAGTTTGATAAACTACATGAATATGCCTGTAATCCTGATAATTTCTGGCCTCAAGTACGTACAAGAATAGAAAAACTACCCACTACCTTTGACTTGATTAAAAGTTCTGGAGATTTGGTATGGTTGGATGATGTAGACTTTATTTCTGACCTACCTGGAAAAAATGATGGGACAAGTGGTCTGGGAGGAGGAGGTATTTCTACCAGTGCACTTGTGGAGTTAGTGAAAAATGCCAAATCATCGATAGCGATTCAAACCCCATATTTGATTACTACAGAATTGAGTCAGAATTTGTTTAAAGAGGCTGTAGAGCGTGGTGTGGAAATAAGAATTCTAACCAATAGTTTAGCCTCTACCGATAATGTCGAAGCGTTTAGTAGCTATCAGTCTGATAGAAAAAAATTACTAAAAACAGGTGTAAAAATATATGAGTTTCGACCTGATGCGGCAGAACGTACAAGGATAATGACAGGAGAGTTACAAGAAAAATTAGAATACAAACCTATTTTTGGTCTTCATGCAAAATCAATGGTAATAGATGAAAAAATAACAGTCATCGGTACTTTTAACCTGGATCCCAGAAGTGCTAATCTAAACACAGAATGTGTGGTTGTCATTGATTCTGATAAAGTAGCCGGTAGTGTGCTAAAAGGAATGGAAATAGAGTTTAGACCCGAAAACTCCTGGGAGACCACCTTAGAGTACAACCCTGATAGCGAAGTGAGTAATTATAAACGTGTTAAGACCTGGACAAGAAAAGTTCTTCCAAAAGAAATCTTGTAAAGGATTATGAATTGAAAATATCTCCGCTTTTATCTTATAATTTTTGAGTAACATAATTTTAGAGGAATAGAAGAAGATCAGTAAAGTACACCTGATTTATTGTGAGATCCAATGTGTTCTTGAGTAAGTAATGGGTTTAGTCTACGTCTAATCTGTGTATAAACAGTTATTTTACTTTATGGAGGTTACAAAATTTCATCAATTGTGTGCAGCATACAATAAAGCTCAAAACAACTTTGAAGAGTATAAAAAAAGTTGTCATGTATTTTCTGTTGAGATTGTAAAAGAGTTAAAAGCATATTATAATATACCGGAAAGTCAATTTTCACTATTTAAAATTAATAAAGAAAAAGGGTTTGAGCTTGTTCCGTCTGCTTTAATTCATGCAATCTCTCTTGAGCAAGATTTTTTCTGGCATTTTGGTATAGGTCTCACCGTATGTAAAGCACCAGAAACATTACCGGAAGAGCTAATACTTATTCATTTAATGTTTAGGAAAAGTGAAAAAGGTTCTTATTTAGTTAAGTATGCGCATAGCAAAGAAGAGTTTGAAGTTAAGAAAGGAGATTCGTCTTCATATAAGGTGTTTTTTGATTTTTTATTTGAGATAATTGTTTCCTCTTATAATGAACAACTTCAGCTTTTTGTAGGAGAAAAAACTACTAGAAAATTAGGGTTTAGAAAGTAATCTATAGTACCATTTTTGACTTGAGTCTACTTTAATTTTTCTATCATCCTATCAAAATCTTGTACCCACTCGGGATGTGTAATCCATCTAAGGTTTTGACCATCGCCTCGTTTCCTCGGAAGAATATGAAAATGAAGATGAAACACCTCCTGTTGTGCTTCTGCGCCAGAGTTGCTGATAATTTGGATATTACTGATTCCCAATTTTTCTTCATACAGTTTACATACCTTTTTGACCACGGTAGTAACGGCACTCAACTCTTTTTCGGGGATATCAAAAATATTGGTATAATGTTTTTTTGGGATTACCAAAGTATGATATCTATTGGCTGGATTGATGTCTAAAAAAGCATAGGCATCTTCGGTCTCATATATTTTCCAGGAGTTGGCTTCTCCTTTTACAATTTTACAGAATATACAGTTGATCATAAGAGATATTTAGAGTTATACAAAGGTCAAATCCCCAATATCTTTTTTACTTTGCTTCCTAAAGAGTTTTTCTGCACACCCGGTTTTTCATCTTCTTCAAAAAGGATACCTTTTACATTAAGGTGGTGACCGATTTGCTCTTTACCATAATCTTGCTCGAATCCAACTACTTGCTTTCGATATTTACAGAGTTGGCAATTCATATGTGCAACACCGGTTTTGGCTTCTTCCAATCGTTCATCAAATGCTTGTAAGAGTAGTTCGTCGGTTCCAAAAGGTGCTGTATATACATACTCTTGATTAGAGGTAGAGTTCATAGCTGTAACATGACCATAGATGCGTTCTAATAATACTCCTGTAAAAAAGAAAAATGGAATAACGATGGTTCTTTTAAAACCTAATTTTTCAATCATCTGTAGAGACTCATCTACTTTGGGGTATGCTGTTCCGCTATAGGCGGTAGTGGCAAATCCAAATCCCATTCCTTCCCAGAGCATACTGGTCAATTTGCACACATCACTATTGGCATCGGGATCGGTAGTTCCTCTACCTATGACAACCAGGCAGGTCTCTTTTCTACTTATCGGAGATAGATTTGATTCAACTTCTTCAATTCGTTTTACTGCGAGATCCAGCAAAAAGGAACTAACTCCAATATGCTTTCCCATGTTGATAGTTAGGTCATTATGGTAACTTTGTATAGTGTTTAGTTCATATGGAATATCATTTTTGGCATGGGAGCCAGCAAATAAAATTACTGGTAGTGCATATATTTTTCGTATACCATTAAGGTACATCCGCTCTACAGCAGCTTCATAAGTGGGATGGTTGAATTCTAGAAAACCGTAATCTACTTCATAGTCATCTCTATAGCGTTCTTGTAAGATTGTTACTAATCTTTTAAAAGAAGTCACGGCAGCTTCTCTTCTGCTTCCATGCCCACAAAGTAATATACCTTCTTTCATGTACTATTTTCTTATAATTTTCAGTTTGTATTATAAATAACCAAAACACTCAAAAGAATAATTCTGATCGTTTTATAACAAAATTAGAGTATATTTTGTTATTCAACTATAATTTGAAAAGATTCCTGTTATGGTCAGAAATACAGAATCAGCTTATAGAATTGGATTGGCGCCAATGATCAAAACTACTGGCATTTGTATTGTGCTATTTTTTATCTGTTCCTCTATATTACCCAATGTACCTGTGATAATTCCCTGATCTGCTCGCGAGACGTTTGAAGCGGCGTTCACCGGGATAGTGTCATCATCACATACTTCTAAAAGTTTAGGGATGATTCTATGCAGGCTTTTGAGTCCCATATAAATAGAAATCGTATTGCCAGCTTTAAGCATATGAGCAATACCGTTAAGTTGTTCAAACGAATAATCAGCAGTATGCGCGGTACATATAAGCATGGCGTTTGATTTATTTCGCTCTGTAACCGGAATATTAAAAATATTTGCTGCGGCTAATGCTGCAGAAATACCGGGTATCACCTCAAAAGGAACATTTTTTTCTTTTAAATAACGAGCCTCCTCAGCTGCTCTTCCATATACATATGGATCTCCTGATTTGAGACGCACCACTTTTTTGCCCTGGGAATGATAACTGAATAGTAATTCATTAATCTTTTGTTGACGTTCAATTTGATCAGAAGCATCCCCAAATTTTCGACCTACATATATTTTTTCTCCAGTAGTATTAATTGACAATATTGTATTAGAAACAAGGTTGTCATGAAGAATTACATCTGCTTTTTCAATAAGACGAGATGCTTTTATGGTTAGTAACTCTGGGTCTCCGGGGCCAGCGCCTACAATTGCTACGGCATGCATTATTATATTAATTTTAAAGGATCGGGGTGAATATATGCATAGTCTAAAAGTGCTTTACTCTTAGCATTAGATATTATCTTATATTTTATAGTTTCTTGGGTGATAAAATTAGGAGGGGTAAGACCTATTTTGGTTGCTGCAAGAGTATAGAAGTCTTTTCTCAAAGGGTGTCGGTCTGAGCAGCCGTTTATGATTTCCCCCCATGCATCTTTTTCTATAACCGCATTGATTAATCCTATACAATCATCTCTATGGATTACATTTATCGGGGCATCTCCATTTTGTACATTTTTTTTATTAGCAAGAAACCTACCAGGTAAACGATCATAACCTATAAGCCCTGACAGTCGAATGATCGTTAGGCGATCTTCAAATAGCTTTTTTAATAATAGCTCAACTGCTATAATAGCCTTGCCAGATTCTTTCTCGGGAGCAGCCAATAACGTCTCAGAAACTTCTCCATTAGTGTTTTGATATACAGAAGTAGAGCTAATAAAAATTATTTTTTGCGTTTTAGAAATAAAAGGGAGAATACTCTGTATTTGCTCTTGATAAACTTCTATAATATTAGGAATACGTCTAGGAGGAAAATTAATGATAATAATTTCACTTCCTGATACAAAATCTATGTATTCTTTTTTTGAGGAGTCTCCTAGAGTCAAAAGATAGGGGGAGATCCCTTTTTCTCTCAACGTTTCTATTTTACTGTTTGTAGTGGTAGATCCTTTTATATGATCTCCCTTAGTAATACGATCAATAGCTAAAGGTAATCCTAGCCATCCACAGCCTAATATGCTTATGTTTTTATACTTCTTCACTTACTTTTATATGATCTGGTGACATGGATAGATAAATAGTAAGAATATGATTCCAGGTAGTAATATCTTCTTCTTTTATCCATAGTGTAACCAGGTGTTTTCCTTTTTTATTTTTTAGGCGTATTGCCTTGGTAAAGATAGTAGTTTTTTTAAGCCAAATGACTTCTGCTATACTTACTTTACGATCAGCTATTTCATGAGAAATATCTTTGGGTATACCTGCAATGGTTAACCTTAATTGAAGTTCATTTCCATTAATTTTTACTTCATAATCATCTGTGTAATCTACTTGGTGGGATGATTTTATTTCAATTATATCAGCATCATAGGGTTGTACAGAAATTGGTTTAGGGTCATGAAACAAATACTGAAATAGGGGATACAAATGTTGATCAGAAGCAAATGATCTGGCTACCAAAACTTCGCCTAATATAGGATCTGTTTTTTGTTTAAACACCACAGGCGTTATACTTCTTTCATTTTCTGTAGCTACATTAGACCATCCTTCTCTGTATAAAAGATATTCATCAACGGGTTGTTTTTTTTCTAGATGTGATTTTATAATAGATACAGCTTTGTCGGGAGTCAGGTTTTTATACCAAAAATTGCCTGGTTGTATAATCCAGGTGGGTGCATCTTCACATCTACCATTGCATCTTGTCTTTATGGTATGCGTTGTATCCCAAAGACCATTATTACGAAGATATCCTCTTGCTTCTCGAATAGCAATTTCACTCTTTGCTTTGCGACAAGAACCTCCATCACAAAATTGAAAAGTGGTATCTACTTTACTCAGTTTTTTCCCCATGGTTATAAGAAATTGATGGTGGTTAAAACTGAATTGAAATTATGAAAATGCCCCATATCCATGGGTGTCACAGCATGATAGCTATAATTGATATCATCTTTGGCTATTTTGGGATAAGTGTTGACTAGTGAAAAAGCAAATAAGCCACACAAAATCATTACACCACAAAACATATTTTTTTTCATTTAAAAACCTAAGTTATGTGGGAAAAGTTATAGAGATAAAAAGAATCTTTTCTAGATAAAAATAAGATCCTTAGTTATATCTAACTCTTTACCCGAGAGTTATTGTAATATCTAGATTAATGGCAGGTCTCCTGACTTTACATAATTATAATCACCTTCCCATAATTTTAATACAGTGGTATATTGATTACAATTTTTGAATATGTATTACAGTTGCGGGAACAGTTTTGGATTTTCACCAAATTCCCTTTTCATCTTTTATTTCTAAAAGAACCATAAAATCAGTAGCGAAGATACTTTTTTTTGCTCTAACAAGCAGATGGATTTACATATTCCTGATAGTCATGTTATTTTGATAGATTTTTTAAGTTATTTTTTTTATGAAAAAGGAGTGGTTTTAAACTCATGCCTTACTTAACTATTTTGTGTTTCAATTTTTTTGAAGATTTAAATCAATTTATATAAATCTTTTTTGTTTCAATTTTATTATCAATGTCTACTCTTATTATATAGGTTCCTTTTGAAAAATGTTGGGAAGGTATCTCAATTATATTATATCCTTGAGTAAGGTTTTTGTCTTTTCTTAAAACACTAATCCCTTGTATTGTATAGATTTCTATAGATGCTTTGTTATCAGTATTAAGATGGACTCCTAATTTAATTTTATCTCCTTGTTTGACAGGATTATAATCGTTGTAAAGCGTATATTTCTCATTACTAACCGAGGTTAATGATGGATTTATCGTTTTACTGGTGGTAGGAGAATCGAGAGGATTAGTATCTGATGGATTGCCGTAGGCTTCAAACTCTATAATGTGTACACCAATATTGGCAGAGTTATAGTTCATATTAACTCTTAGGTAACGTGCAGGCAAATTGTCTATGTTAAATGTGTTTCCATGGTTTGTTGCAGGGATAGTATTATCATTAAAATCTATGATTTTATTCCAGTTGATATTATCTATTGATGCTTCAACGTCATATTTGTAATATCTTGTTCCGTCATAATAATTAGTTATAATAATTTTATTTATATCATAAATGCCTTCTAGATCTACCTTCCACCATTGAGAATGTGGGTTTGCACCCCACCAGTTATTTAAATCATAATTATTATCCACTGCATTAGAACTTGGGTGACCCGATTCGTGACTTGATGCACTTGTGGATTTGTTTAGAGCTAAGTTAGAAGGAGCGGTAATTGAACTTAGATCACCATAGGCTTCGAATTCTATAATATGAACACCAATATTGGCTGAATTATAGTTCATATTAACTCTTAGGTAACGGGCAGATGGATTGTTAACGTTAAATGTGTTTCCTAGATTAGTTGCGGGATTGGTGTTATCATTAAAATCTACGATTTTACTCCAGTTAACCCCATCCATAGATGCTTCAATATCATATTTGTAATACCTGGTTCCATCATAATAATTGGTTACAACTATTTTATTTATATCAAAGTTGTCTTCTAGGTCTACCATCCACCATTGAGAGTGTGGGTTTGCACCCCACCAGTTATTTAAATCATAATTGTTATCTACTGCATTAGAACTTGGGTGACCAGTTTCGTGACTTGATGAACTTGTGGGTTTATTCAAAGCTATGTTAGAGTCTAATTCTGGGGGAGATATGGTTCTAAAGTATTGTTTTCCTATCCAAGCGTTATGACCAGAATCCCATGTGCTAGAATGAAAATTGTCTGAAATCCCCGAAGTCGTTACGGCCCAGGTGCCAACACTTACCATATAATCTTCATTAAATACATTTTGCTCTTTCGTATTTGTATGGTATTCTGTAAAGAGATTCATAGTAACACTATTAATGTTTTTGGCAAGATCTTGTATGATTAGCGAAGAATATATATGATCAGAGTGATCGTTTGGATTTATAGTAGAATTATTATCTGCAATATTAAAAGTAATAGGAGTATTAATAGAAGATTCTAGTTCTACTATAGATTGGATTGTTGTTTTTAAATCTGTAAGAGAAGTATATGTAGTACTGTTATCAATAGCAGAAATATTTGTTATAGAACCATTATATAATTTCTGCAAGCTAGTATTATTGTGTATACCATATCCTGATCCATTAGGTCTCCCATCTGGTAGTCTAAGAAAGTAAGCAATTACATTTCTATATGAAAATCTAAGGATTTGATGCCCGTTTATAGTAACTATAGATTGGCTCATATTTGCTCCCAAACCTGCACCAGAAGTAAAGGTGTTGGACATGAACCTAATCGCTCTAAGGCTCCCTTCTTCTCTTGCTAAATAATAGTTATTGTTTCCAATACCCGCTCCGGCGTCTCCAGCTGTAGTGTGTAAAAAAATAGTTTTATTATTGTTCTTTACGCTGTTATACGCGTTTGGATTCATAAATAACTGCCAGTCATCAGGATGTGCCGTTACATACACATCTGTAGAATTCTGAGAATTTACTTTTGAAGAAAGAGATAAAACAATTAGTGTAAGAATAATTAGATTTAAAGTACTTTTCATGATTGCCCCTTGATTTGTAGTTGTCTGTAACAATATAATGCAATATTATTGGATGTCTATTAATCCAACGCAACCAAGTGCTAGTTTTTCCGTCTAAGAATAAACATTCTAATTTAGGTAATCATGAAAATACTATTTATAAAATTCATTATAATTATTGTTCTAGGGTCTACTTTTACAAATTGTAATAAAGGTGATGACGAATCTTCTACCGCTTCAAAAGAACAAGTTATTGTTGATCCAAACGACTATAATATTGCACCAACTGATAATTTAACCATAAACAGTATGAAAATTGAAGGTCATATTTTGAAGATTAACTATAGTTCTAGTGGTTGTTCTGGAGATTCCTGGGTAATAAAATTGATTGATTCGGGAACAGTTTTTGAATCTGATCCGCCACGAAGAGATTTGGTGCTTTCTTTGAAAAATAAGGAGATGTGCGAAGCTTACATTACCAAAGAAATAAGCTTTGATATCTCAAAATTACAAGTTGAGGGTAATCGTGTGAAACTATATATTACCAATACTAAGGACGAAATACTATATCAATACTAGGTCGTTTGTTTAAGTAAATTACATATTTCTAAAAAGTTACTTGGTTGGATTTATAAGGCGATTAGAGAAGTAATATCAGTAATCTACGCTAAGAAAAGAACGATAAAGACTATTCAAAAAAATAAAAAAAACAATTCTTCTTATGAGTAGTAATTTTTTTTAGGATATAAATTTTGAATAGTATTATAAAAATCACCAGAAAAACTCGTTTTTTGGTGATTTTTCTTTGTTTTAAGGGTTATTTACGTGCTTAATGGCTATTTTGTGTAGTTATTACTGACACTTCAGTGTAAGTGAATATCTACAGAGAAATCATGCCCGAATTGATATATTTTAGTGTTATTTGTAAGTGTATTACTATCTTTAGGGGTAAGGAAGCAATACATCAAAGCCTTGAAGAATGGGGCTTCAAGGCTTTTTTTTATTATCCTTTTTTTGCTTTGTATATTTATTACTTTAATCAAGTATGGTTTTTGAAAAGAGAATATACAGTTTAACATTGGTACACGAACTCTTCCTTATTGTGATTTTGTAAAGTTTCAAAAGCATTTATAACACCTGTATTAAGATCACAAGAAAGTTTTTGAAAATGGATTTTGCGAATATGTGACGATCCAATATGGCAGAACTCAATGCCTTAACAGAGTGAAAATTATAGATAATCTTCAGATGAAAACAAAGATATTCATATATATCTTGTGTTTATTTATTAAACCATTGGCAGCTCAGGTTGCTAATAGAGTGAGTCTCGATAGCATAAGAAAAATTATAAAAAAATCTGAAGAGTTAGTTATAAAACCATCAGAAAAAGAAAGAAATAAAGCGGTGCATCTTTTGGAACTTGCAGAGAGTTTAGCTGAAACTATTGATAATCCTGTGTTTAAAATAGAAGTGAATAGAAAGATGATGGATTACTTTCACTGGAATAAGGATACTATAAAGGCTAAAGAGTATTTAGCTAAGAATTTAGAAATTATCAAGAAAACAAATAACAAAAGACAGCTAGGATTCTATTATGAAGATTTGGGAGTATATAAAAATGTTCAAGGAAACAAAGAAGAAGCGTATCGCTCTTATCTTGTTGCAGAACAGCTCTTACGGAAATATGGAGAGACCAAAGATAATATTGATATTAATTATAATCTTAGTTCTCAAAATGTAAAAAGACAACAGTGGGATAAGTCTGTAAAGTATGCTTTAAAATCTTTAGCTGCTATAGAAGAAGCAAAGGTTAATCAGAATAGAAAAAAGTATCTATACTTGTTTTTGGCTGAGAGTTATACAAACTTAGGACAATATAAAGAAGCAAAAAAATGTTTTCAGGCCATAGAAAAGGAAAAGCCTTCTTATGCTTCCGACTTATACTTTAATTCATTAATGTTTTCTAAAAAAGGGTTGTTTTTTAAGAAACAAGGAAACAATAAAGAAGCAGTTGTTTATTATGGTCAAGCCTATGAGAATTTGATAAAGAGTTATTCTCTAAAAATGCAAGAAGTAAGTACATCCCTTACTTTATCTAATAAATTAAACCTAGAACAGGAGGAGAATAAACGAATTAGGATAGAAAATAAACTAAAAACAGAAGAAATAAAGAATGATAAATATATCATGCTCTTTGGTACTATAATTATTTTGGCATTGATAATAATTAGTGTGTTACTATACAAAAAATCTAAGTTTAAAACCAAGGTTAATCGTTTGTTAAAAGAAAATTATAAAAAATTAGTAGAGGCAAATAGAGAAACTGATAAAGCTTTAAAAGTCAAATCTAATTTTTTGGATTCGGTAACTCATGAGCTTTTAACTCCTCTTAATACAATAAGAGGAACAAACTTTTTAATGCAAAAAGAAAAGCTATCTAATGATCAGATTAATCGTACAAAATTAATCGATTTATCTGCAGATCATTTGTTGAATCTAATTAACGATGTTATTCATCTTAATGATTTAGGAAAAGAAAAATTTGATTTTAAAACTGAAAATTTTGACCTAAAATCGTTGCTGAATAACCTAATTGATTCATCACTAGAACTCAAGAATAATAACAGTGAGGTTTACAGAGAAATAGATACAGCTATCCCCGATGTATTAAAAGGGGATGTGTTGAGAGTTTCTCAAATTTTTACAAAAATATTTGATAATGCACTAAAATTTACAAAAGATGGGGATGTTTATGTCGCTGCAATTTTAATTTCTAAAACAAAAAACAATGCAAAAATTGAATTTTCGATAAAGGATACAGGAATTGGGATGACAGAGGAGCAAGTCAATAGAGCTTTTGAAGCATTTAATCAAGGGTCAGTTAATATTAATAGAGAATACGGAGGTACGGGGTTAGGGCTGTCTCTTGTGAAAAAAATGCTACTAACATTAGGAAGTGATATTGTTTTGAAATCCAAAATAGGAAAAGGTACTTTGGTTTCTTTTGTTATAAATTTTGAAATACCTAAACCTCAACAAATTGCTCAACATGTCGATTCTGTAAATGACTCTAATCCTTTAAAGAATGAAGCCAATGTTTTACTGGTAGAGGATAATAAAGTAAATCAACTGATCACAAAAAAAATAATTTCTAATTATGGTTTTTATTGTGATTCTGCTTATGATGGCACAGAAGCAGTAAAAATGGTTAGAGAAAATAAATATTCGATGGTGTTAATGGATATTATGATGCCAAAGATGGATGGTTTTGAAGCTACAACTATTATAAGAGAGTTCAATACTATGATACCTATTGTTGCGTTAACTACATTATCAGAAAAATTGAATAAAAAGAGGTTTAATGAAGTAGGTATCGTTAAAGTTTTAAATAAGCCTGTAAACCCAGAACAGTTACATCAAACTCTGGTAGATTATTGTTTGTCTTAATACTGATGTATGGTATGTAAAAAAGATTATGAGATAAAAGATTTTATAAAATCAACACGTTCTTCCAGGGTAGTTTTTGGAAGTAATTCTATACTAAAATTTAAACTTTCATATACTTCAGTAAGATATTGATGAATATGTACCGCTTCTGGATAGGACTGTAAGCGTTGAGGATCAGTAGTGTAAATTTCTTTCCATGGGGGTAATAAAAACACGGTAGGTGCGTAGTACTTTTTGTAAGAAAAATCTAGCAGATGTTTTGGTATCACATAATCTTTGGATTTTAGATATGCCATAATATCGGGCAATCCACGATCAGAAAATGAGTTTTTTTCTACAGGAAGCTGTAGTTCTTCAATGGTGTGTAGGTATACTAAATGGGCAAATCCAGAAAGATCAGCCCAAGGAGTTTTATTACTTTTTTTCTGCTGTTGTTCTATGATTATTTTTCTTGAAACTTCGGCAAAACATAAGTAATTGTTTTCTTGTAAAGCATTGATTAAACTTGTTTTTCCAGTACCTGGCGCTCCTGTAATAATGTATCTTTTATGCATTATATATAGTAATAAACGGTACAGATTAGGAGTATAAAAATAAGGGTGACCTTTTGATTGATTCTTGCTACTGTTTTTATTTCATTATCCTTTAAAACTCTATCTGTTTCTCCTATATATGGCTTGTCGACTAACTTGCCATGGTAATAATTTGGTCCACCAAATTTGCAATCCAAAATTGCAGCTAATGCTGCTTCTGGATATCCGGCATTAGGGCTAGAGTGTTGCTTCCCGTACTTTATTACAAAAGGGATTTTGTGAAGTTTTAAGGTAACTAATAACATTAGCAAGGCGGTAATCCTAGCTGGGATGTAATTGGCAACATCATCTAATTTGGCAGCAAATCTTCCGAATTCTTTATACCTCTTGTTTTTATATCCGATCATTGAGTCCAATGTATTAATCATTTTATAACTCATTGCCCCAGTAATGCCAAATAGGGCATAATAAAAAAGTGGAGCAATTACTCCATCACTTAGGTTTTCGGATAGTGTTTCAAAAACAGCCGTCTTTATTTGTTGAGAATTTAATTGATCGGTTTCTCTCCCAACAATCCATGCTAATCGTTTTCTGCCAGATTCTATTCCTTTTTGTAGTGCTTCGAAAACAGCTTTTCCTTCTGATATCAAACTTTTGTTAGCCAATGCATAAAAAACAAATATTGATGTAAAAGTGTAATATAGAACGGTGTATGGAGCAAATAGAGTGGTTGCTATATAAAAAAATAAGATGGTAATGACTAGTAAGATTATAGTAAGAATCCTACCTTTTTGAAATGCAAAGGGAGGAACGTTTAATTGTTCTTCGCCATATTGTATTGCGTTACCATACAAACGTATGGGATGAGGTAGCCATCTGGGATCCCCAAATATTAAATCAAGAATATATCCAATTAGTAAAGGAATAATTACTGTAGTGTACTCCATTGTTGTAAAGCATTAATCAATAATTCATTTTTATCTCTACTCTGACAGGCAATACGAATATAATGACCATCCAATCCTCTAAAATTTGAAGCATCTCTAATGAGAAGATGATGTGTGTGTACGAGATAATCTTTTAAAATTGAAGCTTTTGGAGTGTCTAATTTTACCAAAAAATAATTTGTTTCAGAGTAAATGACTGTAAAACCATCTATTGCATTAATCTGTTGTTGTAACTTAGAGCAGTATTCAAGAAGTACTGCCATATTGGGGCGAATAATTTTATAATTATTAAATATGTATTTCCCTGCTTCGATAGCCATCGTATTAACGCTCCATGGCATTTTTGACTGTTGTAGTTCTTTACCAATTTTTGCGTTGCATAAAATATACCCTAGTCTCAATCCCGGGATAGAAAAAAGTTTAGTTAACGATTTTACAATAATAAGATTTGTAAAGGCATCTAAAAGAGAAACACATGATGTGATTTTAAATGTAAAATCAATGTAAGCTTCGTCAATAATGAATGTAGTATCAGGAAAATCAGCTAATAATGTTTTTATCTCTGCAATCGTATTACTAATTCCATCTGGATTATTAGGGTTACACAAAAACACCAGATCATTATCAAAAGAGGTTTTGGTTACCTCGGCACGATTATAATAACGAATGCATATATCGTTACTTTTACAAGCGTCTTCATATTCAGAAAATGTAGGAATACCGATCGCAGCATTTTTACTCCTAAAAAGATGTGTAATATTATAAAATGCTTCTGTGGCTCCGTTGGTCATCAATACCTGAGAAGGTTGTAGCTGGTGATGATTAGCTACCATTTTTGTTAATACATCTGCATTTGGAGTAGGATAATTAGCAATATGAGTTAGTTGCTGCTTTAGGTGTGATACTATTTTTTCAGAAGTTCTTTCATACCATACATTAGAACTAAAATTGGCTTTAAATTTTATATTGTAACGATATGCATCATCACCGTGTCCATATATCATGATATCGTATGATTTTCAGAGATAATACTATTTACGTCAATGTTATCTTCTAACAAATCAGCTAATTTGTTATAATTTTTTTCTTTGTATGCTTGATAATCAAAGTACGTTTTTGCTTTAGTGAAACCTTTTAGAAGATCCTCAATGATAGGAGAATGATCTAAGATTCCATGAATATATGTCCCCCAACAATTTTCATGCATATATCCTTCTGGTTGTCCAGAGATATGATTAAGCGGTTTGTTTCTATCTATTGTAGTTTCTCCCATATGAATTTCATATCCTGTAAACGTTTCTAATGTGTTTTTAAATGTAAAACTACATTGTGTTGTTGTTTTTTCTGCAGTTAATTTGGTAGCTATTGGAAAAATACCTAATCCAGGAATGGTTTTAATATCGGTTTCTACTCCCAAAGGGTCTTCAATAGTTTTTCCTAACATTTGATAACCACCACAAATACCGATAATAGTTTTCTTGGACTCATATGCTTCTAATATTACCTTGGCAATTCCCTTTTCTCGAAGAAATACAAGATCTTGTATCGTATTCTTACTTCCGGGTAATATAATAATATCTGCATCAGAAATACTGTTAGGGTCATTAGAGTAAAAAACATGAGTTCTTGAGTCTTTTTCTAATACATTAAAATCTGTATAATTAGAAATGTAAGGAAGTAGTACAATTGCTATGTTTACCTGCCCATTTATTACTGATTGGCTTTTTTTTTGTAATCCTACAGAGTCTTCTTCTTCAATATAAATGTCTTTAGCATAAGGGATAACTCCTATAACAGGAACACCAGTTAGTTTTTCTAATATCTTTTTTCCTTCTTCAAATAGGGAAATATCTCCTCTGAATTTGTTAATTACGACTCCCTTGATCATCTTTTTTTCCCAAGGTTCGAGAAGGGCAATAGAACCATATACACTAGCAAAAACACCTCCTTTGTCGATGTCTGCTATAAGATAAACATCTGCGTCTGCTGCTTTTGCCATTCGCATATTTACAATATCTCTATGTTTTAGATTGAGTTCACTAATGCTTCCAGCACCTTCTAAGACTACAGGATTGTATATTTCCTGTAATCGCAAAAAAGCCATTTTTGCTTCTTCAAAAAGATGTTCCTTGTTATTTCCTAAAAAATATTCTTTGATAGTTTGATCACCTATAGGTTTCCCGTGTAAAACGATTTGTGACTTGTTTGCACCAGAAGGTTTTAACAAGATAGGGTTCATATCGGTAGAGCAATCAATCTTACATGCTTCTGCTTGTACTGCTTGCGCTCTTCCTATTTCTAACCCATCTGGAGTTACAAAACTATTAAGGGACATGTTTTGTGCCTTAAAAGGAGCAGGAGAATATCCTTTTCGCTTCAAGAGTCTACAAATACCAGTCACTAAAATGCTTTTTCCAACGTCTGAACCTGTCCCCACAAACATTATAGGGCGTAATTTTTTCATTCTTATATACTCAACGAATTGATTTCAAAATTAGTTAAATAATCTGGTATATAATCACATCCTTGTGTTGAGATTTTTCAATTCATTTTTGGTAGCTTGTAATAGTTTGTTTAATCTTCTTTTTTGTAATCTACATGTTGAATTTGAGATATCTTCTTTAGTTCGATACATTAGAGATTCACAGTATTTGATTTGATTTGCAACGGGAAGTTTTGAAATAACATTTTTGAATAGATGATCTAAATGGGACAACGATTTTGGGGTATTCTTACGAAATAGAAACATTTAATACATAATTTTAGCCTTGTTAGATATATTATATTTTAAGTAAACACCGACTATTTCTAAGTCTATCAAATTTCGTTCCCAATCCTATATAAAATCGTTAAAATTCTTATAAGAGTTGGTAAGGTTTGTGAACAGTTCTGATTTGTTTATTTTAAAGGAAAGATGATGCGTAATAATGAAGTCATGAAAGCAAGAGAAATAGAATTAATTAGTGTTAAATTGTTGTTTTAATACCATTTTCAATTCTAAAACGTTATTTTTAAAAGCCTTAACCTACATTTTTCCTAGTATTTGAATCATTATATCACAATTTTATTAACGTTTGAAGAAGAGTTTTCTAATTCAATATTCCAGAACATAATTGGGGTAGCAGTTACGGTGTTAATCGTTTCGATCTGCGTATATTATGTTTTACGATATTTAGAATCTATCTATGTGAAATATAATAAAAAACCATATTTCATACATTTTTATCCTTTTCCAAAAGAGTTACCTCTTCATTTACAGGTGTTTCTTGATGAAAATGATTTTTATAATACCCTTAATAAAAGAAGGAAAAAGTACTTTGGGCATAGGGCTGTACGTTTTCTGGAAGAAACTAATTTTGTGTCTAGAGAAGGACTGATGATCGACGATTTTATGCGTATGCAAATTACCATAATGATAACTCAACTTACCTTTGGAATGCGTCATTATCTGCTAGAATATTTAGACACCATTATTTTATACCCAACATCTTTCTATTCAATTTTAAATAAAACAGAGAATATAGGAGAGTTTAATCCAAGATCTAAAGCATTAGTTTTATCATGGAAAGATTTTCAAAAAGGTAATCTTCATCAGGATAAAGGAAAAAGTTTAGGTATCCACGAGATTACACATGCAATACACTATAACTCCATTAAGAATAATAATATTAGTTGCGAGATTTTTTATGATACATTTTTGTTGTTAGAACAATATTTGGGGTCCCTTGAGATAAGAGAAAAGATAGTAGAAACTAAAATATTGAGAGAATATGCTTACACTAATAAATTTGAATTTATTGCGGTATTGGTTGAAGTTTTTATGGAGTCGCCACAAGAATTAAAGGAAAAATTCCCAGAGATATACAATTATGTTGTACAGATGCTAAATTTTAGATATTTTGAAGACTAATTTGGTCGCTATTCTGAAGAATAACCTATATTTAGACTGTAAAAACAAATTTAATTTTATCGATATATAGATATGGAAGAATTTCAACAAATACTGCCCGTTAGTTCACTTACTGATGAAAAAAGAGTAGTATTCTATAAAAAGACTTATACACATCTTGCAATGGCTGTTTTACTTTTTGTTATTGTGGAATGGATATTTTTTCAGATAGAACCTTTAGTTAATTTTGCATTTTCCATGACTCAGGGCTGGAGATGGTTAGTGATGCTAGGTGGGTTTATGTTAGCAACTAATTACGCTGAGAAAATGGCACATAAAAACCATAATATTAACCAGCAATATTTAGGATTGTTATTGTATGTAGTAGCAGAGGCTTTTATTTTTATTCCACTAATTGGATATGCAATGATGATTGCAGAAAGTGGGGGTGTTAATATACTAAACCAAGCAGCAATTTTAACTTTATCCTTGTTTACAGGGCTTTCGGCAATTGTTCTAATCACTAAGAAGGATTTTTCATTTTTAAAATCAATGCTGACCATTGGTTTTTTTATTGCAATAGGATTAATTGTTGCAGGTATGATTTTCGGATTTAACTTGGGTCTATGGTTTAGTGTTGGTATGGTGGTGTTGGCCTCTGGATCCATATTATACCAAACCTCTAATATGGTACATAAATACTCTGAAGATCAATATGTGGGAGCATCACTTGGGTTGTTTGCATCATTGATGTTACTTTTTTGGTACATATTGAGTATTCTGTCCAGAGAATAAAACCAAATAATTGATATATAAATAAAAGCCAAACAACATCCTTGTTTGGCTTTTTTATGGATTTATGGTTGGCTATTGAGATATTTGGATAAGCGAGGATAGTTTCAAGAACATACATTTTATCATCGATATTTAGCTCAAAATACTTTCCGCTTTTACGAACTAACCATGGGTTAATCAATACATCTAACTTAGATAAAGGGGTGTTGATCTAAAAAAAAAGGTATACTCCTATTTTAGACCTATACTTGTTATAGAGGTGGTTTATGTTTTTCATGAGTGCTAAGAAATAAAAAGAGAAAACAGAGTAGTTATCTACCTCTATGATAATAGAAAGAATTTTGGTTGTCTTAATGCTAGAAGTGTGTATTTTATCGATAAAAAATACCATTTTGTCCTTGTTGAGGCAAAAATAACACTAATAGAACTTAAAAATAAAAGTTAAAATGTTATCTTATAGAGTTCTAAAAAAACCCTTGAATTACCATGAAAAAAATTACTTTGTTCTTGGTTGTTATAGTAATAACCTTACCCCTACATTCTCAAATTGGAGCAGAAGCTGTTTTTGCTCTACCGAGCCTTACCGATGCAGAGATGCTCAGTGTCGTCACTCCTACAACAGGTAGCTTAACCTATAATACAACTCAAGGTCGGCTCTATTTTTATGATGGAACGCAGTGGCAAACAGTGGCAGAATTCGATAATCTTGGCGACCATACTGCTACTCAAAATATAGAATTAGATGACAATTGGTTAAGTAATGATGGTGATAACGAGGGAATACGAATTAATGATGATGGTTACGTTGGTATTGGTACCGCTAATCCTACATCGCAATTGTCTTTGTTTGGTAGTACTACTGGAGCTGCTACAGATTTTGCTGTATTACATGTTAGGCAAAACACAGGTTGGAGTGGCGCAGAACCATGGGCATTATACGTAGAGGGTTATAGCTATTTTAATGGATTTAGGGTTAACGGACAGGATGCTATTCGCTCAGTATACCTAAGAACTGGTCAATTTGGATTTGCAACTGGTGATACAAGTCCAATAACATTTACGCAAAGTAATTCGGCAGAACGAATGCGTATTCATACGAATGGTTTTGTGGGGATGGGAACAAACAATCCTACTGTGAGATTAGATGTTAATGGAAATGCCAGAATCCGTAGTATTGCTACTGGAGCTGCTAGTGATGAAGTATTGACTGCAGATGCTAATGGTAATATTAGAAAGGTTACAATGGCTTCTTTAAATGATGGTGATGCTTGGGGTGTTACAGGTGAAGACATAGCTTCAACGATTAGTAGAACAGGGAATGTTGGGATAGGATCGACTACGCCCGTATCGCAATTCGAGGTAGCGTCTGCCAATCGAACAGGAACACATACTCCTGGAGATACTTTTTATGTAACAGGTAGTTATGGTCAACGATCAAATGGAGCTGAGTTTGTACATACCAATGGTACTCGTGGAATTGGTTTTGGATGGG
Source organism: Aquimarina sediminis (assembly GCF_002895435.1). Classification (GTDB taxonomy): domain Bacteria; phylum Bacteroidota; class Bacteroidia; order Flavobacteriales; family Flavobacteriaceae; genus Aquimarina; species Aquimarina sediminis. The sequence continues at coordinate 60,100 of NZ_POYJ01000011.1, read as the reverse complement.
AAGGGATATATGCTACAGGAAGTGCTGCCAACAGCAACATATCTTTAAATTCTAAAGGTACAGGAGTTGTAGATTTTTATACAAACAATACTTTTAGAATGCGAGTTAACGGAGCAGGTAATGTTGGAATAGGGACTGGAGCCCCATCAACAAGGCTAGATGTTAATGGAAACGCCAGGATTCGTACTATCCCAACTGGAGCTGCGAGTGATGAAGTGTTGACTGCAGATACAAATGGAAATATCAGAAAAGTTACAGTTGCGAGCCTTGGAGATGGGGATGCCTGGGGAGTAACTGGAGAAAACTTAACTAGTGCTATCAAACGATCTGGGCGCGTAGATGTGGGAGGAACCAATACAGGATTTGTAAGATTGAACTCGGGTAATGGTAGCAATAATGGGTATATGGCAATCTATCAGCCTAGTGGTACCAGACAAGGTTATATAGGGTGGGGTAATGGTGATATGAGATATATAGCAGAAGCAGGAGGACAACATTATTTTAATAGCAGGGTTGGGATAGGAACGGCTGCACCAGGATTTTTGTTGCATGTCTCAGGTCGGATGAAAATGGATGGTGGTGACGCCGGAACATGGATTGAGGCTGGAGCAAATGATTGGTTTTTTGGTAGAAGTGGAGGTAATCTACGTTTTTTTAATGCCGTAGATAGAGTTACTATTACACCAGCCGGAAGAGTAGGTATAGGAACCACCGCTCCGGGCTATGCTCTAGATGTAAGAGCAGGTGGGGTTACAAGCCCTAATCAAGCTAGGCGATATTTTAGTCAAGGTGCTGCTTTAACGGCTAATACATCCCCTTCTGGTAATATTAAAATTTATACCAATGGATGGTATTATAGTAATGGAGGAGGATATATAGCTGCTTCTGATCAACGAATCAAAAATATTATCGGAATATCCAATAGTGAAGAAGATTTGTCTAAATTATTGGCTATCGATGTGGTTGATTATACATATAAAGATCAAATATCAAACAGTTCTACTCCACAAAAAAAGGTAATCGCGCAACAGTTAGAAAAAGTATTGCCACACGCCGTAGGAAAAACAACTTCTATAATTCCTAATGTTTTTGAACAAGCTAGAAAAACCAAAGCCCTAAACAATACAACAGAAATAACTACCACTTCTAAACATATGTTTAAGAATGGAGATAAAGTGCGTTTGATTGTAAAAAGTTCTGGCGAAAAAGAATATATAGTGACCGTAAAGAATGATTATGTATTTGAAATTCCTGAGGTTGTAACCGATGGTGTTTTTGTATATGGAAAAGAAGTTGATGATTTTAGAAACGTGGATTATGATGCAGTTTCGATGTTAAATGTATCTGCAACCCAAGAGTTGTTTAAGATTATTGAACAGCAACAAAAAGAAATAAATAATCTAAATGTATTAAATGCAGAACTGAAGAGTGATAGTCATGAAATGAAAAATGAAATTACTGTTTTAAAAGAACAAATGTTGATGGTTCTTGATAAAATGAACTAATGCTATAATGTTTTTAGGTTGATAAAAAGAAAGACCTTTAACTTAGTGTAATTGTTTTTCTGTGATAGATTTTAATATTGTTTTTGCATGTATTCTTGAATTCTCAATAAACCAAATATGAGTATCCATACCACCACAGATGACTCCTGCTAAGTAGAGGTTTTTAATATTAGTTTCCATAGTTTCCTTGTTGTATTGAGGGTATAGTTTTTGATCATCAGAGAGTTTAATTCCTATTTTTTTCAAAAACTCAAAATTTGGTTTGTACCCTGTTAATGCCAAAACATAATCATTTTGAATACTAAAATTGCCTTCGGGTGTTTGGATATTAATTTTTTCAGGCAATATTTCTTTTATCACAACATTGTAAAACGCTTTGATACTGCCTTCGGCAATTCTATTTTCTATATCAGGTCTTACCCAATATTTTACACGTTTTCCGATTTCTGATCCACGAATGAGCATTGTTACTTCTGCACCTTTTCTATAGCATTCTAGGGCAGCATCCACAGCAGAATTACTAGCGCCAATAACTGCTAGTTTTTGTTTAGCAAAAAAATGAGGGTCTTTATAGTAGTGAGAAACTTTTGAGAGTTTTTCTCCAGGAACATCTATTGTATTAGGAAGATCGTAAAACCCGGTGGCTACTATGATATATGAAGAGGTATATCGATCTTTGTCTGTTTCAACGTAAAAGATATCTTCCTTTTTGCTTACTGCGCTTACTTTTTCAAATAAATTAATATTTAAATCATTAGAAGTTACGATTCGGCGATAATATTCTAATGCTTCATTGCGCTTGGGCTTTGCTTCATTACTTATAAAAGGGATCTCGTCAATTTCAAGTTTTTCAGAAGACGAAAAAAATTGCATATTAAGAGGGTAGTTGTATAAAGAGTTGGTGATAGGACCTTTTTCTATAATACAATAGTCTATTCCTTTTTTTTGGGCTTCTAAGCCACAGGCAATACCAATAGGTCCCCCTCCTATAATAATTAAATCTATATGTTTCATTAAGAGATGATGTTGGAAAGATTTTATTGTTATCGTAAAACTACTAATTTTTGAGTAGCTAATACAATAAAAAGGCAGGCTTCTCTTTTCGAAGCCTGCTTTTTTAACGAAAAAACAGTTTATTTTATGATTATCTTTTTTGTAATAGTTTGTTGGTTAAATGTAACATCTAAAAAAAAATGTCCAGAAAGTAAATCGCTGGTGTTTATAGTCATTTTTTGATCAACATCATAAGTATTTTCTGAAACGATTAAGCCAGAAGAGAAGTATTATAATTTTAATAGAAGGAGGTGAAGTATTGATTTTTATCTTTATTGAGTTTTTGGTTGGATTAGGATAAATGAAAACCCTAGTATGTGTAAAGCAACAGGAAGGTTGTTGGACCTTCCTGTTTTATGAATACTTAAGATAATGCTTAAAAAGAATCCGAGTGAATTTATGATAAGGAAGATTGATGTCCATGTATCAAATGACGGTATAGGATTCTGTTCCATTTTTATGATCTAAGTTGTTATGATTTCTTTCAACTCTTTTATAGTCTGAGTAGGGTTTTCGCTCTTAAAAACAAAACTTCCAGCAACTAATACATCAGCTCCGGCATCTATGAGTTGTTTTGCATTCTTACTAGTTACACCTCCGTCAATTTCTATGATAGTGCTTGCATTCTTTTTAAGAATGATTTCACGAAGTTGTTTAACTTTGTTATATGTGTTTTCTATAAATGATTGCCCGCCAAATCCAGGATTAACGCTCATAATACATACCAGATCGATATCATTAATAACATCTTCTAGTAAGCTTACACTTGTGTGTGGATTTATGGCAACACCAGCTTTCATTCCTTCTGCTTTTATAGCTTGTAAAGTTCTATGGAGATGCGTGCAAGCCTCATAATGAACTGTGAGTATATTGCTTCCAAGGTCAGCAAAGGTTTTGATGTATCGATCAGGATCTACAATCATTAAGTGTACATCGATAGTTTTGGTAGCGTGTTTTGCGATATCTCTTAAAACAGGCATGCCAAAAGAAATATTAGGCACAAAGACACCATCCATGATGTCGATATGAAACCAATCTGCCTCACTTTTATTAATCATTTCTACATCACGTTGTAAATTAGCGAAATCCGCTGCTAATACTGAAGGGGCAATACGTTTTGAAGCCATAAAATTGTGTTATTTATGGCAAAAATACTATTTAAGTTTTAAATAGCGTTCTATGTGAGCTTCATAAATTTTTGGGTTAAATAAGAGATACTCTTAAAATGTTCTGGGTTGTTTGTTTTTTCTTTATACAAAAATCTATGTAGTTTGTTTTGATCATGCTGATCAGATATAACAATAAATGAAGAATGATATTCACTAAAAGCAGATTGCATTATTTCTTTATCTAGCATTTTAATTATATTATGATGTCTTGAGTCTTTTTTTATCCTTTCGAACATCATTTTAACAATTTCTTTTTCACCTTCAAGAATTTGGAAAAAATTTCCATCAGAATATATTAGTAGCCCCATAATGCCTATGACATTATTGTTATATTTGATAAAATCCATCAGCTTAATCAAATCAGAATTTGATGTGTTTGGGTTTGCAGTACTTACATAACTTATTACGTATCTCATAATAATTAGGTTAAAGAGCTTACTTAAAGATACAAATCTTGAGGTGGATAAACTAGGGTGTAAAGCTTTATGTTGTAGCGATTTATAGTGATAATGCCTTAAAAATTGATATTTTACGGGTTGCCGTAAATTTTGTTATGGGTTCCCGTAAAGAAAACCAGAAAATGGTGTTCCATTTTTATTTTATTTATAATTTTATCGTTGATTTTTAAGAGGTTATAATTTGTTGCTCTATTTTTTGTTTGATATGTTTAGACTAAAAACGTGGTTATTATATAGTCAATTGTCAGTAATTAGCGTTTTAGGAATATTTACCAATAAGAGGGACTTGATTTTTTGTAAAGTGTTTTTTTTAAATATGTAAAATACCATGTATAAATGAAAAAACCTCCGGTAATCAGCCGGAGGTCATTCATCAATCAAAAAACGAACAGTTATGTTATAAAACTGTTTGTAACCGCAATTTAGGAATTTATCCTAAATAAGTCTTTAATATTTTACTTCTAGATGTATGTTTCAATCTTCGAATTGCTTTTTCTTTAATTTGACGCACACGTTCGCGAGTTAAGTCAAAAGTTTCACCAATTTCCTCAAGTGTCATTGGGTGCTGATCTCCCAGACCAAAATACAATCGTATTACATCTGCCTCTCTAGGAGTAAGAGTTTCTAATGCACGTTCTATTTCTGTACGTAGAGATTCATGTAATAAGGTTCTATCTGGATTTGGAGATTCTCCAGAATTTAATACATCATAAAGGTTAGAATCTTCTCCTTCAACTAATGGTGCATCCATACTTACGTGACGCCCAGAGTTTTTCATAGATTCCTTAACATCATTAATCGTCATATCAAGTTCTTTTGCAATTTCTTCAGCACTTGGTGGGCGCTCATGTGATTGCTCTAAGAATGCATATGTCTTATTGATTTTATTAATCGAACCAATTTTGTTTAATGGTAAACGTACAATACGAGATTGTTCTGCTAGTGCTTGTAGGATGGATTGACGAATCCACCATACTGCATAGGATATAAATTTAAACCCACGAGTTTCGTCAAAACGTTTAGCAGCTTTAATTAGTCCAAGGTTACCTTCGTTAATTAAATCTGGAAGGGTAAGTCCTTGATTTTGATATTGTTTAGCAACAGATACTACGAATCTAAGGTTTGCCTTGGTTAATTTTTCAAGGGCTCTTTCATCACCAGCTTTTATTCTTTGAGCTAATTCCACTTCTTCATCAGCAGTAATAAGGTCTACTTTTCCTATTTCTTGCAAATACTTATCTAGCGATGCAGTTTCACGATTCGTTACCTGCTTCGTAATTTTAAGTTGTCTCATCTATTTTTCTCCTTGAAATTTAATTTGTGAATATTTAGGGCTTTTACCTATATATACGTAATATGTTATAAAAATGTTACAAAAATGTTTATTTATTTTGAAAAATACTTTTTTTGAGTACCGGTTTTTATATGGTTGATAGAGAGATTAATGGTTTTTTATAGATGTTATTTTGATTTTGGGAAGGAAGGTGTGAAGTTAATATTGCGGCAGAGAGTAATTGGTTTTTATAACTAAGAAGCAAAATAATAAAGTGGTTAAAAGGAGGTATAGTAGATGTAGGAATGAGCAGATATCTACTTAGTGTTGTAGAGTTAAAAATAAAAAAACACCATCAATATTTTATTGATGGTGTTTTCTTTTATTACTATAGAAAAATTAATTCTCTTTTTTGTCTCTGTGAGGTTTTCTATTGCCTTTTGATTTGTCTCCTTCTGGTCTAGGAGGTCTAGGTAATAATGCTTTTCTCGACACTTTTTCTTTGCGTGTTCTAGAGTCAATTCCAAAGTACTTCACGTCAAAAATATCACCCATATTAACAACATCACTAACATTTTCGGTTCGTTCCCATGCTAATTCCGAAACATGAAGCAAAACTTCATTACCAGGAGCTTCCATATATTCTACTACAGCACCAAAATCTAACATTTTGATTACTTTAACTTCGTATACACTACCAACAGCCGGTTTAAAGGTAATAGAGTCAATTTTAGCTAATACAGCGTCAATTCCTTCCTGGTTTGTACCAAGAATTTCTACATTTCCTTCTTCAGTAACAGGGTCTTCGTTAATTACAATAGTAGTACCAGTTTCTTTTTGCAATTCCTGAATCACCTTACCGCCAGGACCAATTAAAGCACCTATGTATTCTCCAGGTATTACGCGAGTCACCATTTTTGGAGCATGCGCTTTTACATCTACGTTAGGAGTAGATATGGTATCAGTTAGTTTTTCTAGAATATGTAAACGTCCGTCAGCAGCTTGTTTTAGTGCATTTACCAAAATCTCGTAAGAAAGCCCCTTTACTTTAATATCCATTTGGCAAGCGGTAATACCATCTGCCGTTCCTGTTACTTTAAAGTCCATATCTCCTAGATGATCCTCATCACCCAAAATATCAGATAAAACTGCATATTTACCCGTTTCACTATCAGAAATAAGTCCCATAGCAATACCAGAAACTGGCTTTTTAAGTTGCACACCGGCATCCATTAAGGCCATCGTTCCCGAACATACGGTTGCCATAGAAGAAGAACCGTTAGATTCTAGTACTTCTGATACCACACGCACGGTATAAGGACAATCTTCTGGGATCATTCCTTTTAAAGCTCGTTGAGCTAAATTTCCATGTCCTATTTCTCTACGAGAAGTTCCTCTAATAGGTCTTGCTTCACCGGTTGAGAAAGGAGGGAAGTTATAATGTAGATAGAATGTCTCTTCTCCTTCGTAAGATGGCATATCGATTTGATTAGCTTCTCTAGATGTTCCCAAAGTAACGGTAGCTAACGCTTGTGTCTCTCCTCTAGTAAATATAGAAGAACCATGTGTAGAAGGTAAATAATCTACTTCACACCAGATAGGTCTTATTTCAGTTGTTTTTCTTCCATCCAGACGAAGACCTTCGTTTAATGTTAAGTCGCGAACAGCTGCTTTTTCTGCTTTAGCGTAATACTTAGAAACTAAATCTCCAAAGTCCTCTAACTCTTCTTCAGAGTATGTAGCTACTATTTCTTCTTTTATTTCAGCAAATGCAGCACCTCTTTCTTTTTTAGAAGATCCACCCTTTGCCACAGCATATACTTTATCATATGCCATATCATGAATTTTCTTTGCCAGCTCTTCATCTTCTCTTTCTGGATCATATTCACGAGTTTCTTTTTTACCAAAGGCTTCTGCTAGTTTGATCTGAGCAGCACATTGAACTTTTATCGCTTCATGAGCAAATTTAATGGCTTCTACCATTTCTTCTTCAGAAATCTCGTCCATTTCTCCTTCTACCATCATTACAGAGTCTGCAGAAGCTCCAATCATCATGTCGATGTCTGATTCTTCTAATTGTGCTCTTGTTGGGTTGATGATAAATTCACCATTTACACGACCTACACGAGCCTCTGAAATAGCACATTCAAAAGGGAAGTCAGATAGCTGAATAGCTGCCGATGCTGCTAATCCCGCCATTGCATCTGGCATAACATTATCGTCATGAGACATTAATTGAATCATTACCTGAGTTTCTGCGTGGTAATCTTTTGGGAATAGTGGACGTAATACACGATCTACTAATCTCATTGTTAAGACCTCACCATCACTTGGTCTAGCTTCTCTTTTGAAGAAACCACCAGGATAACGACCAGATGCTGCAAATTTCTCTCTATAATCTACCGTTAATGGTAAGAAATCGACATCACTTTGTTTGTAATTAGAAACAACTGTACATAGTAACATACATTTGCCTGATTGCACAACAACAGAACCATGGGCCTGTTTTGCTAATTTTCCGGTTTCGATAGAGATTTCTCTACCATCCCCTAGGTCAATGACCTCTTTATAAACTTTTGGAATCATATTTTTTTTTGATTCTAACCTTTTGGCTTTACGAATAAATATAAAGCGACAGGTTTAATTAAACATTGGTTTCCGTCTAACTCGGACGGACAAGGTTGTGTTGTTGTAGTATAATTGCTCGACCAATGAAAAACTAAGGCATGCATTCATCCCTTTTACTGGTAATGAATGTTTTTTAATTTTAATTATATAAAAAAAGAGGCACAAGGCCTCTCTTTCTTATTTTCTTAATCCTAATTCTTTTACAATTGCACGATATCTCATGATATCCTTTTTTACAAGGTAATCTAATAGGTCTCTACGCTTACCTACTAGCTTTACCAAAGAACGCTCAGTGTTGTAGTCTTTACGATTCTTTTTTAAATGTTCGGTTAGGTGAGTTATTCTGTGAGTGAATAATGCAATTTGACCTTCTGCAGAACCACTGTCATTTTTTCCTTTACCGTGTTTTGCAAAAATTTCTTCTTTAACTTCTTTCGTTAAATACATTCCAATATTATTTAAATGATTTTTATGTATCGATAACGCTTTGTTATCAGCGTGCAAATATAGCACTTTTTAACTAAGAATTACCTTTTGAATAAAAAAAACACGGTGAAACTAAACGTTTTGGAAAAGATGGAGTCTTACTTGTGGTAACATAAAAATTAATATTATGAAAAGTAGCTTGTTGAAGTTTAGTTTATCTCTGTTTTTTTCTGTGATTCTAATAGGGTGTGATAATGAAGATTCTGAAAATCAATTAATAGAATTGGATAATACAGAAGAAGTAGAACTTGATGCTAAGGTGGATAATGCAACCGAGGTGATTAGTGATACCTTTTTACAGGTTTATGAGTATGAAGAAAGTCTAATCAAAGGCCCAATCCATCCATTTTTACCGGATTGCGTGACTGTAACCATTGAATTAAGCGATACTTCTAAAGAGATTATTGTAGATTTTGGTTCTGAAGGGTGTGAAGTACGAGGTCATATTGTAAATGGAAAGGTTATGATGTCATATGTCGCAGATGTAGACGCGATGACTTTAGTTATTAATTATGAGCTTGAAGACTTTTTTATAGATGATATTCAATTTTCGGGTTCAAAAACAATAACTAGGCAAAAATCTAATGATAATGGTAATCCTGAATATGCAATGAATCTTGATTTGACAATAACTTTTACAGATGGCACACAAGCAACGAGAATAGGAACAAAAACTCGAGAATGGATTGAAGGATCATTTAATGGTAATTGGGGAGATAATGTTTTCTTAATTACAGGTGCATGGGAGACTAGTTTTAAGAATGGAAATGTACATAGCACTACTATTATAACGCCAGTTCGACGTGAAGCTAGCTGTAAATTCTTAGTTAGTGGTGTTGTCGAATTGGTAAGAACTAGGTATAGTGGCTCTTTGGATTATGGAGGTGGAGAGTGTGATAATAAAGCTGTATTTACAAATACAGATGGAGAAGAAAAAGAAATATACCTGTAAATTATTATGTCCGATATATAAAAAGAGTCTTTACGATGGTAAAGACTCTTTTTATATATTGTTTTAAATGGTGCTTTACTTCGCTAAAGGACGATTTAGAATCAAGTTTAAGTATAAATTTACTTTTTGTTTTAATTCATGTCTTGGAGTAATGAAGTCAAGAAATCCATGTTCTTCTAAAAATTCGGCTGTTTGAAAGCCTTCTGGGAGCTCTTTACCTGTAGTGTCTCTAACTACACGAGGTCCGGCAAAACCTATTAAAGCTCCTGGTTCCGCAATATTAATATCACCCAACATAGCAAAAGAAGCTGTGGTACCACCCGTAGTAGGATCGGTACATAATGATATATATGGAAGTCCCGCATCTGCTAATTGTGCTAATCTTGCAGACGTTTTTGCTAATTGCATTAATGATAACGCAGCTTCCATCATACGAGCACCTCCAGATTTAGAAATAATCATAAGTGGTATTTTGTGCTTTAAGGAGTAATCTGCTGCTCTGGCAATTTTCTCACCAACAACACTACCCATAGAACCTCCAATAAAAGAAAAATCCATACAGGCGATAACTAATTCGTTTCCAGAAGATTTTCCTACGGCTGTTCGTACAGCATCTTTTAGATTTGTTTTGTCTTGTGCTTCTTTAAGACGATCTACATATTTCTTTTTGTCTTCAAATTTAAGAGGATCTTTAGAAGAAAGACCTTTGTCAAGTTCTTTGTATTTGTTGTCATCGAATAAGATCTCAAAATATTCTTTACTACCTATTCTTACGTGATATCCATCTTCTGGACTTACGTAGAAGTTTTTTTCAAGTTGCTCTGCATCTACAATTTTTCCTGTAGGAGATTTGTACCAAAGCCCTTTGGGGACATCTTTTTTGTCTTCGGTAGCTGTTTGTATACCTTTCTGTGTTCTCTTAAACCAAGCCATAAAGTTATATTAAATTAAAAAAAGCTGAAACTTGTTGAACAGGTTTCAGCTTTGGTTTTCAGTATCTATAATGTATTTACATTATTTAAATCCTCGAATGCCTTTTTAAGACGGTTTTTAAAGGTGATTTCTCCTTCTCGTAACCATTTTCTTGGATCGTAATATTTTTTATTTGGTTCTTCAGCTCCATCAGGGTTACCTATTTGAGTTTTTAGGTATTCAACCTTGTTTACCATATAGTCACGAATACCTTCGTTAAAAGCAAACTGGAGATCAGTATCAATATTCATTTTTATAACACCATACCCAATAGCTTCTCTAATTTCTTCTAGAGTAGAACCGCTACCTCCATGAAATACAAAATCAATGTGGTTATGTTCGACTTTATATTTTTCAGAAATAAATTCTTGAGAATTCTTAAGAATTTTTGGTGTTAATTTTACATTACCTGGTTTGTATACCCCATGTACATTACCAAAAGCTGCTGCTACAGTAAATTTGTCACTTACTTTGCTCAATTCTTCATAGGCATATGCAACTTCTTCTGGCTGGGTGTATAGTTTAGAATCATCTACATCACTATTGTCAACACCGTCTTCTTCTCCGCCAGTGATTCCAAGCTCAATTTCTAAAGTCATGCCCATTTTGCTCATACGGGACAGGTAATTTGCACAAATCTCAATGTTTTCTTCGATTGGCTCTTCAGACAAATCAATCATATGAGAACTGTACAATGGTTTTCCTGTTTCTTTATAAAATGCTTCTCCGGCATCTAATAATCCGTCTATCCAAGGAAGTAATTTTTTTGCGCAGTGGTCAGTATGCAAAATTACTGGAACTCCATAGGCTTCAGCCATTAAATGTACGTGTCGGGCACCAGCAGTAGCTCCTGCTATTGCGGCTTTTTGATCTTCATTAGAAAGACCTTTTCCTGCATTAAACTGTGCTCCCCCGTTAGAGAATTGAATAATTACAGGAGAGTTTAACTCAGCGGCGGTTTCTAAAACTGCATTAATCGAATTGGAACCAATTACATTAACTGCAGGTAATGCAAAAGCTTTTTCTTTTGCATATTTGAAAATTGCTTGCACCTCGTCTCCTGTAGCAACTCCCGGTTTGATGTTGTGACTCATAATTTAGTTTTGGTTTATAAGGCTACAAAAGTAGTAAAATTATACGGAAACCGATACGATATAAATAATCATTAGCGTATATAACGTTATAGTCGTTTTAGTAGATAGGTATTACTTACGAGCTTTAAAAACAGGAAACGAGATATTTATGTTTTTAAAATCAGAAGTAGTTTTAAGGCAAACAAGATTCATTAAAAAGGATAATTAATTCCAAAATTATATACAGCCTCAGAGAAGTTATATCCTTTAAACCATCTTTTGTCATCATCACTAGCAGGATTAAAAGTTTTAAAACCAATATCAAGCCTTAGGACAAAAAAGTTAAAATCGTATCTAAGACCTAAGCCAGTTCCTACTGCTATTTCTTGAATATCATCTAGTTTAGAGAAAATGGCATCCTCATCTTCTACATTGTCCAAAACATTCCAAATATTTCCTGCATCAATAAATAGTGCGCCATTAAGGGATCCAAGAATATTGTATCGGTATTCTGCATTTACAGCTAACTTCATATTGGCTTCATTGAATTCATTTCTTCCTCCTGTACTTCCTGGTCCTAGGTCGTATACGAGCCATGCTCGATTATCATTGGGACCTCCACCAAAGAAACTTCTGGCAAAAGGGATATTGTTAGAATTTCCATAAGGAAGTGCTATTCCTCCAAAAGCTCTAAATGCAATTACGTTTTTTCTGCCTAAATCCCAGTGTTTTATGTAATCCAACTCTGTTTTGGCGTATTGGGAGAATTCTACACCAAATATTTCAAAACGTTCGTTAGAGTTTTCTTTTAGACCCGAAACACTTGAGACGAGATTCAAAACATTACCTGCCAATTCAGCTTTTACCCTAAATCTAGAGTAACTTTCGTCATACAAATTTTCTCTGTTGTTTTTTGTGTATGTGTAACTTGATGCAAAAATTAAGTTGTCTTCTGTTAGTCTTACTTTTCTTTCGTTTATGTTTTTAATTTCCTGTAATTGATTTGATGTTAAATCCGGGTCAGGGCTTTCGCCTAGAGATTGCGCAATAAAACCGTTTGCTCCTCCAGGGATTTGTAGTACAGGATTCTCTGCAACGGGTTGAGAGAAAAAAACCGAAGTCGAATCCAGAACAGAAGTGGCAATATTGTTTAGTCTATTAAATGAGGTGTTGTAAATATTAAAGTAATTACTTGTGTTTAAGTTTCTTACATATTGGACATTGATAATATCTAACTGGTTGGTTACTATATTGCTAGGCTTCCATCGGTAATTAAAGACTCCTGTGGCATTTTGTTTGTCTAATCCTATATTTTGTTGAACATTTATCCCAAAAATAAGATTGGTAGTCGGGGACATACGTTTGGGAATTATTGTACTTGTTTTGAATGGGAATAGTATTTTAGGAAAGGATAATTTTACATCGGTTCCTATTTCTGATATGTTAAAAAATTTCTGCCCTCCATCTACGGCATCACTAGAGGAACCTATACTTCCTCGAGCTGAGATTTCTAAAATTTCTGCTCCGCCAAAAACATTTCGTATTAATAGAGAACCTCCAAAACCTATTCCAAATGCTTGGATATTTGAGGTAGAAACATCAAAATCTACACTAGTGCTATATTTTTTTTTGGGTGTTAATAGAATGTTGGCTACAAGATCTTTTCCATTGGGTGCAATATCATATCTGATATTAGGATATTTAAATGTTCTTAAGTTGTTGATTTGGTTGTATGTGAATGTTTTGTCGATGTCTCTGAAGATTTCACCAGGTGTAATGTGAACAGAGTTTGTAATTGCTTTCCGAGTAAATTTTATTTTCTCATAACCATAAATATTGTACCCTTTGTATGAAGTACTATCTTTAGGTTTTTTATTTCTATTTTGATATGAGTAATCAGTAAAAATATTTACTTCACTTATTTTATGAACAATAAAGGGGGTGTGAGTAATAGAATCACCATAGGATACAGAACGATCTTTTATTAGTAGATTTAGATTTACCTTATTACCTGTATTGATAGTGTCTGCATTAAATTTGATAAATTCTTTTTCAAAATGATAAAGCCCTGAATTTCGGTATAAAGAAGTCAATCTATCTCGTTCTTTCTCAATATCTAATGTTTTGTATTGTTTGCCAGAGATGATAGTGGATTTCTCAGAATTAAGTTTATAAATAGAATCAGCGGCTTTAGATTCTATTTTAGTATTTAACGAATCTATAAAATAGGGTTGGTGTGGTGTTATATGGTAATCGATCGTTGCAGTTTGATCATTTTTTTTGTTGATTTTATAATCAGCTTCAACGTTAAACCAGCCATTGTTCCAATAATATGCTTGTAATCGCTTTAATGATCGTTTTGTTTTTGATTCATTGATGATAGATGGGGGTTCTCCTGTACTTCTTAGCCAATCATTGATACGTGATATTCCTACTCCTAATCGATCTACTTGTTTTTTAGAGAGTAGTTTGGTAATTCGTTTTTCACGATTGGGTTTTCTTGTCAGCCAATCCTGATATAAAGAATCTTGATTTATTCTTGCAAGATTATGTATATGAAGTCTTATGGGAATACCTAATAGTTTAGCATTTGGTTTTTGATATAGTTGACTATAAAGCTTAGGATCTTTGCTTTTGATACTATCAACATAGATTTTGTTTTTTTCTAACAAGTAATCCGTTTCTGGCACTCTTTTTACCGTATTACATGAAAATAAAAACGTAGTTAGGGTAATTAATAATATTTTTGTGTGAAAATGTTTCAATCCGTATTCATTATTGATTCAAAAATACACTATTTGTATGGTTAGCAAAAACCAAAAGAAACTAATAAAGAGTTTATATCAAAAAAAATACCGAAAACAACATGGATTGTTTGTCGCCGAAGGAAAAAAAGTTATTAAAGAACTGTTGGAAGCAGGATTAAAGCTTCATTCTCTTTTTACTTCGGATTCAAATATTTTTGATGTAACAGAAAAAGTGATTTATAATGTTACTGAAGAACAGTTAAAACAAATCAGTTATTTGACCACTCCACAGGTTGCATTGGCTATATTTTATATTCCTGAGGCTAAAAAAGTGAGATCAGAAGGATTGATTTTGGCATTAGATGATATTAGAGATCCTGGCAATCTAGGGACTATAATCCGTTTGTGTGATTGGTTTGGGGTGCGGGATTTAGTTTGTTCTGTACAGACAGTAGACTGTTATAATCCGAAGGTGATTCAGGCTACAATGGGATCTATAACCAGGGTTACTATTACTTATTTAGATTTAAAAGAATTTTTGACTGAGAAAGCAGCGGATGTGAGGGTTTTTGGAACATTTATGAAAGGAAGCTCTGTTTATGGTGAAAACCTACCAGAACATGCGGTTGTTGTAATGGGGAATGAAGCAAATGGGATTTCAGAAAATATTGAGAGTCTTGTCAATGATAGAATAACTATTCCTCAATTTGGAGAAGAACAAAAAACAGAAAGCCTTAATGTGGCTACAGCTACAGCTATTATACTTAGTGAATTTAGACGATCTTAAAAAACTATTGAAAAGTAAAGTTTATAAAAATTCCTCTAGTAGACATTTTGTCGATGGTCGAAGTATGTGGGCTATCAGGATTATTGTCTGGTACTAACTCATCAGACATGGCAAAAACACCTCTTATAGATGGAGTAAACTTAAAATAATATAAGTATAAGTCTATACCGAAGCCTATTTCGTAATAATTAGTATTGGTTTTCATCCTAAACTGCCCAGCTTTGTTGTCATCAGGATTATCCTCATTACTGGATAAGTTAATAGAAGTAGAAACACCACCTACAATAAAAGGTTTAATGTTGTTAATTCTTTTGGTAGATATTTTTAGTAATAAAGGAATATGGACATAGGTAGATTTTACTTCTCTTAGAGACTCGAGTTCTGAAGTAAATTGAGGATTAGGGAATGTAAGGTTTCTTGAAGTAAAAGTAACCATCGGCTCTAGTCTAAGGTCGAAATAATCATTTATCCTCATATTTCCTAAAAGACCAACACTAAAACCAACTGTTTTATCTACTAAAATATCTCCATCTAAGGCATCAGCTTTGTAATCAAAATTAAAATCGTAGCTATTGAAACCAAGAATATAACCATAGCTAAACCTAGGCTTATCAAAGTTCTGAAGGTTTTGTACCTTTTCTTTAGAAAATAACTGTGCACTTGCGCTTTGAGCACATGCTAAAACAACAACGAAGATAAATAGTCTTTTCATATTATTTTGTAGCTGTATAAATTGTTGCAACCCCAAAAGTTTGAGGATTATCTATGACTTCTATAAACCCAATTTTTTTCAAAATATTGTTGAAGGCTTCTCCATAAGGAAAAGCTGCAGCACTTTCACTAAGGTATGAATAGGCAGATTTGTCTTTAGAAAAAAGCTTGCCAATAAGAGGTAAAATGGTTTTTGAATAAAACTTGTAGCCTTGTCTGTAAGGAGTTTTGGTTGGCATAGAGGTTTCTAGGATTACAAAAATACCACCAGGCTTAAGAACTCTATAAATCTCTGAAAGTCCCTTTTCTAGATGTTCAAAATTTCGTACACCAAAAGCGACGGTTATAGCATCAAAATAGTTTTCTTCGTAAGCCAAATTCTCACTATCGCCTTGAACCATGCTTATAATAGTGTCTAATTTTTTTTCGGCAATCTTTTCTTTACCTACTTCGAGCATTCCTGAAGAAATATCAAGTCCAATGATTTCTGAAGCTCCCGTTTTAGAAAGATTAATAGCTAGATCACCAGTACCGGTGGCAACATCCAAAATTCTTTTAGGTTTAGTTTTACTTACGAGACGTACAACTTTTTTACGCCACTTAATATCTATACCAAAAGAAATAACGCGGTTAAGTCCGTCATAATTCCCCGAAATAGTATCAAACATCTCAGCAACCTGCTCTTTTTTGGACCTGTTTTTGTCTTTGTACGGTGTTATCTTCTCTGACATTAAAAAAAATTTAGGCAAATATACATTTTTGATATTGAACTCATCTTCAGTTTTGTTGATTAACCGAAAAATAATATTTCTATAGATAAATTAAACCCTTTTGTAGTTTTAGGAGTTTGGGTATAAAATTTTAATTAAGTAAGGAATGAAATATCGAAATATTGATTTTTTGAAAGGTAAAAAGCAAATTAGTACTGTTAACTGCCAGAATAGCTTTGGATTAGGTTTTGAAGATCATCAGATTTTACCAGTTAGTCAATTTACGTTATCTTTGTAATCTTTTTATATTCTAAGACATCATTTTGTTTTAATAATAAAGTGATTGATCTTAGCTTGATTTTATCTATAGATGAAAAACAATAAACATAACCAATGAAAATCATTATTGCCGGTGCTGGTGAAGTAGGGTTTCATTTGGCGAAATTGCTCTCCTTTGAGTCTCAGGATATTACGCTTATTGATACAGATAAAGAGTGTCTTAATTATGCAGATACTCATCTCGATATTAGGGTTATTAAGGGAGATTCTACTTCTATTGCTATTTTAAAAGAAGCTAGAGTAGATAATGTTGATATGGTGATCAGCGTTACTTCGAGCGAAACGACTAATATTACTATCTGCGTTCTAGCTAAACAATTAGGAGCTAAAAGAACTATTGCAAGAATTTCGAATACTGAATTTATAGAGAATAAAGAAGAAGTAGGGTTTATAAAATTCGGTATTGATGAATTGATTTCTCCAGAAGCTCTTGCCGCAAGCGAGATAGAGCTACTACTTAATCGATCTGCATTTCATAATAGTTATGAATTTGAAGATGGCGCTTTGACAATGGTAGGAACTACTTTGTCTAAAGAGGCCCTGTTTGTTGGTAAATCCGTAAGAGAATCAGCAGATGTATTTCCGGAATTGCATTTTATGCCAATAGCAATTCAACGTTCGGGAACTCAGTATACATTAATTCCAAGAGGGGATACTACTTTTAAAGAAGGAGATCAGGTGTATTTTGTAACTTCTCAAGGAGGAGTTGAAGAGCTTTATAAGTTAACAGGAAAGGTTAAAGCGCAAATCAAAAATGTTATGATCCTTGGCGGGAGTAAGATTGGTTTTAAAACCTCTCGAGACCTTTGCGATCATAAATTTAGAGTTAAACTTATCGAAAAAGATAAAGATAAGTCATTTGATCTTGCAGATGAGTTGCCCAATGCTTTGATAATCAATGGGGATGGGCGTAATGTAGAATTGCTACAAGAAGAAGGTATTGATGGGATGGATGCTTTTATAGCCGTGACAGGAAATTCTGAAACTAATATCATGTCTTGTTTGGTGGCAAAATCCAAAGGGGTAAGAAAAACGATTGCTTTAGTAGAAAATATGGACTATTTTCAACTATCTCACTCTATAGGAATAGACACTTTAATAAATAAGAAGCTTTTAGCAGCTAATAATATTTTTAGGTTTATAAGAAAAGGAGAGGTGGTAGCTATGACTAAACTTAATAATATGAATGCTGAGTTGTTGGAGTTTGTTGTTAAACCGACATCAGAGGTAAGCGATAATCTGATTAAAGATTTGGATTTTCCGCGCTCCGCAATTATTGCTGGTGTTATTAGAGACGGTAAAGGGATGATTCCTCTGGGTGATTTCTATATTCATGCTGGGGATAGAGTAGTTGTGTGTTGTTTGCCTAAATCAATAAAAAAAATAGAAAAGCTTTTCCTTTAAAATGTATAGATTAAACTATAAGATTATCTCGCACATAATGGGGCTTTTATTGCTCTGCAACGGAGGTTTTATGTTGATTGCAGCGATCATTAGTTTTATCTATAAAGATGGAGTAACTGTAGAAATTATGATGGCTTCTTTAGCAACAATGTTTGTGGGGGTTGCCTTAATGTTTGTAACAAGAGAACATCAAAAAGAGCTTAATAAAAGAGATGGCTATATTGTAGTTACTTTTGGGTGGATATTTATGTCTCTTAGCGGAACTTTACCTTACTTGTTTTCTGGTGCTATCCCAACTTTTACCAATGCTTTCTTTGAAACTATGTCTGGGTATACTACAACAGGAGCTTCAATACTTAATGAAATAGAGATAATTCCAAAAGGAGTGTTGTTTTGGCGTAGTCTTACACATTGGATTGGAGGTATGGGGATCATTGTACTAGCTATTGCTATTCTACCTTTGCTAGGAATAGGAGGGATGCAGCTTTTTGCAGCAGAAGCACCAGGTCCTAGTGCAGATAAGTTACATCCAAGAATTACAGATACAGCAAAACGATTGTGGCTAATATATTTTGGCTATACTGTGGCAGAGACTATTTTGTTAAAGTTGGCAGGAATGAACTTTTTCGATGCTATAAACCATGCATTAAGTACACTCTCGACAGGAGGTTTTTCAACAAAAAATGCAAGTGTAGCATATTGGAATGATCAACCATTGATCCAGTATATCATCATACTATTTATGTTTTTAGCGGGGATGAATTTTGTTCTTAGCTATTTTGGGTTTAAAGGTAAGGTGCAAAAAATCATAAAAGATGAAGAGTTTAAGATATATGCGCTCTTTGTGCTTATATTCACGATAATAGCGGCTTTAGTAATCTATTTTAAAGCAGATGTGTCTATTTCTACTATCGATCATCCTATGGTGTGGGGAGAGGCAGAAAGTGCTTTTCGTCATTCATTGTTTCAAATTCTGGCTGTAATTACTACGACTGGATTTGTTACTGCGGATTTTACAATGTGGACACCATTTTTAACAGTTTTCTTTTTCGGGATAATGTTCTTAGGTGGGTCCGCGGGATCGACATCTGGAGGAATAAAAGTAGTAAGGCATTTGATAACCATTCGAAATGGGATTTTAGAATTTAAACGAACTTTACATCCTAGGGCGGTATTGCCTGTGCGTTATAATACCAGAGCCGTTTCTAAAGAGATCGTGTTTAATATATTGGCATTTTTTATATTGTACATGCTCGCTTTTATTATAGGCTCTGTGGTGTTAGGTGCCTTAGGATTGGATTTTGAAACAGCGATTGGAGGGGCAGCTTCCTCTTTAGGTAATATAGGACCTGCTTTCGGAAAATTAAGCCCAGTGAATAATTTTGATGTATTACCTGATTTTGGAAAATGGTGGTGCTGCTTCCTAATGCTTATAGGTAGACTAGAACTTTTTACAGTGCTCATACTTCTTACTCCGTTTTTCTGGAGAAATAGATAAGACCGTGTTATTGCATTTGCCACTCCCAGGTTGCAGATGAGTTTTTAGGTAATATAGCCCATAACTCAGCAACTCTCTTGATAGTGTCTTTTACTGTTCCTGCAATACTGTCTAGGTGCTCTTCTTCAATAAGAAAAATATCCAGTATTGATTCATAATATCCAATATAATTAGAGCTAAATTCTTTTTCTGGTTTTATATCTAGAATCTCATCATCCGTTTGGATAACATCAAAGTTTTCTTTGAATATTTCCAATACATTTTTTTTGACAATTCGTTCCTTTTCTAATGTGTCCATAATGTGGTTACGTTTAAGTTGGCTTTTTAATACTGGCTATATGTTTAGCTAGTATTTGGGATATAGAAAAAGTATAACTCTAATTTCGTGTATTTAGTGTTGAGGGCTGTGTTTTATAATTATAAAATAATGTTAAAACTTTCTTAATGACTGCTAAAAAAACCGACTATTCTTTTGTCGAATAATCGGTTCCTATGTGTTGTAAAAATTCTGGTATTACTAGCTTACCGCTTCTTTAATTCTTTTGGCAGCTTCTTTAATTTCTTCAGTGCTTGCTGCATAAGAAATTCTGATGCAATTACTATTGCCAAACGCAATACCCGTTACTGTTGCTACATTGGCTTTTTCTAATAAAAACATAGAAAAATCTGTAGCATTTTCGATAGAATGACCTTGTAGAGTTTTGCCAAAGTAATGCGAAATATCAGGGAAAACATAAAAAGCACCTTCTGGTACATTGCATTCAAATCCAGGAATCTCAGATAACAAGTTTAATATTAGTTTTCTTCGCTCTTTAAACTCATCTACCATATATTGAATTTTGCTTACAGGCGCTTCTAAGGCAGTAATTACAGCGCGTTGAGCAATACAGTTTGCTCCACTTGTTACCTGACCTTGAATCTTGTTACAAGCACGTGCTATTGTAGTTGGAGCACCAATATATCCTATTCTCCATCCAGTCATTGCGAAAGCTTTGGCAACACCATTAACAGTTACGGTTCTATTATGCATATCATCAAATTGTGCCATCGAAGCATGACTTCCAACATAATTAATATGTTCATAGATTTCATCACTTACCACAATAATATCAGGGTATTTCTGTAGTACGTCTGCTAGCGCTCTAAGCTCTTCTTTACTATAGATAGATCCACTTGGGTTGCAAGGAGAGCTGTACCATAGCATCTTGGTTTTTGGCGTAATTGCCTTTTCTAGTTGCTCAGCCGTCATTTTAAAATCAGTGTCTATAGAAGTTTTTACTTCTATGGGTACTCCACCAGCAAGTTTAATAATATCGCTATAGCTAACCCAGTATGGGCAAGGTAAAATAACTTCATCTCCTGGATTTATATATACCTGTGCAATATTGTAAAGAGATTGTTTTGCTCCTGTAGAAACAACGATTTGTGAGCGATCATAGGTTAGATTATTATCACGTTTAAATTTTGTGATGATAGCATCTTTTAATTCTACATACCCATCAACAGGAGTATAAGAATTATAATCGTCGTTCACTGCTTGTATTGCAGCTTCCTTGATAAAATCAGGAGTATTAAAATCGGGTTCTCCTAGACTAAGACCAATAATATCTTTTCCTTCGGCCTTTAATTCACGAGCTTTTGCTGCCATTGCTAATGTGGCAGAAGCTTTAAGTGCATTAATTTTGTCTGATAATTGAATGTTCATTTCTGATACTGGTGTACTCATTTTAATCTGGTAAAATAAAAGTTATGATTGTATAGCGATTGGTTTCATCCCCATTTCTTTAAGGTGTCTAAAGTGGGCAATTATTGCTTTTCTTGTGGTTTTGTATTCGTGATACGGCAGATTGCATTCTAAAGCAGTTTGTTTTACTATTTTAGAAATTTTTGTATAGTGTACATGGCTTATATGTGGGAAAATATGATGTTCTACTTGATGATTTAATCCACCAGTAAACCAATTGACTAATCTGTTTTTTGTCGAGAAATTAACTGTAGTAAACAATTGATGAATAGCCCAAGTGTTCTTCATTGTACCTGTTTTATCCGGTATAGGCATTTGTGCCTCTTCTACCATATGTGCTAATTGGAATACTACACTTAATATCAACCCTGCAACATAGTGCATTACAAAGAAACCAATCAAAATTTTCCACCATGCAATAGACATAATGATCATGGGGATTACAATCCAAATTGTTATATAGATGATTTTAGTAATAACAATGGTGCTCCATTGCTTTAAAGGGCTAGGTAGTTTTCCGTAAGATAATTTACGAGCAAGATAATTTTTAGTTTGCTTAAAATCTGTAGTCAAAGCCCAGTTAAAGGTCAATAAACCATAAAGAAATATAGAATAATAATGTTGGAATTTATGAAAACGTCTCCATTTAGAATGTTTGGTAAAACGGATAATTCTACCCGCGTCCATGTCTTCATCATGCCCATGTATATTGGTGTAGGTGTGATGTAAGACATTATGCTGTACTTGCCAATTATATACATTTCCAGCAAGAATGTACATGCTGCTCCCCATTAATTTATTAATCCACTTTTTGGATGAGTACGAATCATGATTACCGTCATGCATTACATTCATACCTACTCCAGCCATTCCTATTCCCATAATAATAGTGAGTAGTAGCATCCACCATTGCGAGATGTCAAGGGTGAGAATTAAAAAGTAAGGAGTTAAAAAAAGAGAAAACATAATAACTGTTTTCAGGTGTAAACGCCAGTTTCCTGTTCTTTTAATGTTATTTTCTTTAAAATAAAGGTTAACACGTTTGTTTAAGGTCTTAAAAAATTTAGCTGAATCTTCTCTGCTAAAACGTATGTTGGGTGTAGTCATGATGTTGAGGTTTATGGCAAAACGTTGTTTGGCATAATAATATTGGGTAAAGTTAGGTATTTAAATTTTTTTAAGTCCTTAAAAAGAAGTAAAATGTATCAGTTTAACATGTATTTTTGCACTATAATTTATTTTTACTAAATGGATATTCTACTAAAATACTTTCCAAACCTTACCGAAGAACAAAGATTACAGTTTTCAAAACTGGGAGACTTGTATACAGAATGGAACTCAAAGATTAACGTGATTTCTCGTAAAGATATTGAGTCTTTATATGAACGACATATTTTACACTCTCTCGGGATTGCCAAAATACAAGAGTTTAAACCACAAACACTTGTGTTGGATGTTGGTACTGGTGGTGGTTTTCCTGGAATTCCTCTAGCTATTCTATTTCCAGAAACTGATTTTTATCTTGTGGATGTAATTGCTAAAAAAATTAGGGTCGTAAATGAGGTGGCAGCGGCATTGGATTTAAAAAATGTAAAGGCAGAACAACGAAGAGCTGGTACTTTTGATGAACGTTTTGATTTTATAGTAAGTCGAGCAGTTACTAATATGCCAGATTTTGTAAAGTGGGTACGAAAAAACATTACAAAAAAAAGTGTGCATGAGTTGCAAAACGGGATTTTGTATCTTAAAGGGGGAGATTTGACCGAAGAATTATCCGCGTTTCCTAAAGCAGTTGAGCACAATTTGTCTGATTTTTTTGAAGAAGAATTTTATGATACCAAAAAAGTAGTATATCTTCCGTTGAAGTATAAAACCTAATGTAAAGAAAAAGGAGTTTTAGATTTGTTTAAAACTCCTTTTTCTTCAATCGGTGTTTTCTCTTATAGATTAAATACTTGCGTAATCGGTGTAGCCTACTTCCCCAGGAGTGTAGAAAGTATCCATTGTTGGTTGGGTCAGTGTGATGTTGTTTTTTAGTTTCGTGACAAGGTTTGGATTTGATATATAAGGTCTTCCTATGTAAGCCAGATCACTTCCCTTATCCAATATTGCTTGCGCTTCCTTTTCAGTATTTATATTGCCGCCCGTAATTATTGTTCCTTTAAAAATTTCCTTAATTGTTGTAACGATATCCGTTGGGAAATCTGGAGCACCCATACCGCGATGATCTACTATATGAATATAAGCTATGTTAAGTTTGGCTAACTCAGCTGCTAGATAGCTATACATTTCTATCAGGTCATCATATTCACCTTGCATATCATTAAAAACGCCATAAGGAGAAATTCGTACACCAACTCTGTTTGCGCCAATAGCGTCAATAGTTTTTTGTGTTAATTCTAATAAAAATCGAGTCCTGTTTTTGTAAGAGCCTCCATATTCGTCTTTACGAACATTAGAAGCGGGATTTAGAAACTGGTCCAAAAGGTAGCCATTTGCGCTATGAAGCTCCACACCATCGATTCCCGCTGCTACGAGATTAGTTGCCGATTCTATATACTCCTTTTGAGTGTTTTGTATTTCATCTTTGGACATAGCTTCAGGAATGACGTAAGGCTGAAGACCAGCTGTGTCAGTGTAGATTTCTCCGCTTAATTGAATGCTTGATGGAGCAATAACCTTGGCTCCTTCAGGTAGGTTTGGAGCTGCTGAAGCTCTGCCGCAGTGCATTAACTGTACAAAGATTTTACTGTCTTTATTGTGTACTTTTGAAGCAATATTTTTCCATCCTTCAATTTGAGTATCTGTAAAAGCCCCAGGAATTCTCGCGTATCCTAATCCGTTGGGCGACGGAGAGGTTCCTTCGGTGATAATCAAACCAGCATCAGATCGTTGTTCATAATATAATGCCATCATATCGTTTGGAGTATTTTTGATAGCTCTACTACGAGTCATAGGGGCCATTACAATATGATTTTTTAATGTGATTGAGCCTAAAGAATATGGTTGAAAAACTTTCATTTTATATGTTTTATGTATTAAAAGTTTTTAAAAGTAATTATTAATAGTTTCTAAAAGAAACATTTGTATTTTTGTACACTAAAAAAATGGTAACCTCTATGTAACTAATGGGGTTATTTAACGAAAAGTTAAGAGTTATGGCTAGGAAGTTAATTCACAACCCAAATCATTGTCCAATGATTCATGCGATGAATGTTATAGGAAATAAGTGGGCACCTATTATTATTTATGTTTTGGGAGATCGTAAGTTTAGGTTTGGCCAATTGGTTGTTTTTGTAGAAGGTATTAGTAGGAAGGTTTTGACAGAGCAACTCAAAGAATTAGAATTAAAAGAGGTGGTGAAACGCGAATCATTTGCAGAGATACCCCCAAGGGTTGAATATTCTCTAACCGAAAGAGGAAAGGAGTTATTACCTATATTAAGTCAATTATGTGTTTGGGGATCAGGAATTAATACTAGCTCGGAAAAAGAAAAAGTTGTAGAGGTAGAAAAGAGTATTTAATCAGTAGATGATTTTTTTATGCAGAAAAACTTATTGCAGTAGTAGTAACTGTAGTTGTGTAATAATATGCAATTGGTATTTTATGAAGTTACTAACGTAACTTACTCAATTGTGTTTATTCGCATTTCTACAAGATGTTTTTCAAAACCAGCTTTTTCATAGGCTCTTATTGCTCTAGGGTTTTTATCATATACTGTAAGTCTGATTTCTTCTATTTCTTTGGTTTTAAACCAATCAATCAGGTTTTGGAGAATTTTTTGACTTATTCCTTTGCCTCTAAAATCTTCTTTTACATATATAAAACCAATGTAACCTAGCTGTTTTTGTTTAAAATAATCTTTACAATCTCTTATTTGTCCATATCCACTTCCAACAGTTTCTCCGTCAACTTCTGCAACGACAACTTGGGTGTGATGAGCAGTTATGTAGGCTCCTATGTCATAATAGTTTATTTTTCCTGTTTTTAGTGTAGGATCCATAGGTCTTTCTGTCTCGATAATTTTTTGTTCAAATTCGAGTAGCGTAGGTAAATCTTCTATTTTGGCAGGTCGGATAATCATGATTGTTTAAAGTAGATTTTTTGTTTTTGGGAAAAAGATACGCTTATTATTTAATGTTACCAATCTGGAGTTTTAGAGAGAGGTTTGTAATCTTCTGTCCAGTTCTTTTCTCCTACTGCTTTTAAGCCTAATTTGGCAATCCAGTATGGTAATTTACTGAGTTTTTCACGCTTTTGGTTGCGAATTCTTGTCCAATCAATGCGATTGATTCTGTTTTTAGAAAAACTTGATGCTATAGTGCTCCATTCATAGTTTTTTAAAGAGTTAGCTAAAACCAAAGCGTCTTCAAGTGCTAGTGCTCCACCTTGAGCCATAAAAGGAGGCATCGCATGAGCGGCATCACCTATTAAAACCACTCTTCCATTTCCCATTACAGGGATATTGTCTAGTTCTTCGAGATCATTCCAATAAGCGTTGTCTGGAGACCAATTAGTAAGGATTTCCGGAATTGGAGAGGCAAATTTTTTAAAAGGATCCATATATTCATTTTTGCTGAATGTTTTAAAACCTTTTGCTTTTCTGTTTACGTAGCAGTATGCCCAGTTGTTATCCGTAGGAATGATAAGAAATTGCCCTGCAGAACTTATATATAGACTCCAGGCATTGATGTTTTTTGGTTTTTTAATCATAAAGCGACATACCTGGGCGGTTACTTTTCTTATAGAAATATCCCCCAAGATTAATTTTCGGGTTTTAGAATGTAGGCCATCTGCACCAATTACTAAGTCGTATTTTTCTTTGGCACCATTCGATAATTCTACGTTGACAAAATCAGTGTTGGTGTTTAAGCTGTTAATTGTGGTGTTAGGTAAGATGTCAAGGTTGCTTATTTGGTTGAAAAGGATTTCATGAAGTGTATTTCTCTTAATACCCAAACAAGGTTTTTCTCTTCCCCAAATTTTTTCTAGGTCGAGATCTAATATCATTTCTGACTTGGCATTCATGATATGGCGGGAACTTATGATAAAACCTTTCTCTCTGGCAATATTGCCTAGTCCAAGTTTATCTAGAGCGACGACTCCATTAGAGGGTAGATAGAGTCCTGTTCCTGATATTTGCCACTTGGGTTGTTTTTCTATTAATTTTATATTGTGCCCTTGATCATGAAGTAATTTGGCAATGGTAAGTCCGGCAATTCCTCCTCCAACAATTAGTATGTTCTTCATTTTGGTTGATGTGTGAGTTTGAGTGAAATTAAATGTTTATTCGATACAAGGTATAACCTATTCTATTCATAAAAAAAAGCGCCTAATCGGCGCTTCTTTTTTATGAATAGGTTATCTTGATTACTCTCCTAAGAAAGGGTATCTGTAATCTGACGGAGAAACAAACGTTTCTTTAATCATACGAGGAGATACCCAACGTAATAAGTTAAGGTAAGAACCTGCTTTATCATTAGTTCCAGAAGCTCTGGCTCCACCAAAAGGTTGTTGCCCAACTACTGCACCAGTACATTTGTCATTGATATAAAAGTTACCTGCACAGTTTTCTAATGCTTTGGTAGCCTCAGCTGCAGCATATCGATCTGTAGAGAAAATAGCACCAGTAAGAGCATATTCACTTGTTCCGTCAACTAGCTTTAGTGTTTCAGCCCATTGGTTGTCTTCATATACGTATATAGTTACTACAGGACCAAATAATTCTGTGCACATTGTAGTATATTTTGGATCTTTTGTTACTACCACAGTTGGCTCAATAAAATATCCTTTAGACTTGTCATATCCTCCACCAGCTATGATTTCTGCGTCAGAGTCATTTTTTACCTGATCAATATATTTAGCCAGTTTGTCAAAAGACCCTTCATGGATAACAGCAGTAATAAAATTACTCATATCCTCAGGGGATCCCATTTTAAAAGATTTAACATCTTCTTTGAGGTATTTCTCTACATCTGCCCACAGGCTTTTTGGGATATAAGCTCTTGAAGCAGCACTACATTTTTGTCCTTGAAACTCAAATGCCCCACGAGAGATTCCTGTAGCAACCTGTTTGGCATTAGCACTTGGATGTGCCATGATGAAATCTTTACCACCAGTCTCTCCAACAATTCTTGGGTATGTCTTATAATTATGAATGTTAGTTCCGATTTTTGCCCATATATCTTTAAACACATGAGTACTTCCTGTAAAGTGAATACCTGCAAAATCTGGACTTGCTAATACAGTATCTGTGATCATTACAGGATCTCCATACACTACATTAATAACCCCATCAGGGACTCCAGCTTCTTTGAAAATATCAACAATTACTTTGGCAGAATATATTTGGCTATCACTTGGTTTCCAAACGACAGTATTTCCCATTAGCGCAGCACTTGCAGGTAGATTCCCAGCAATTGCTGTAAAGTTAAATGGAGTTATAGCGTATACAAAACCTTCTAATGGACGATACTCTAATCTGTTCCAAGCTCCGGAAGTAGAGTCCGGCTGATCTTCATAAATCTGAGTCATAAACTCTACATTAAAGCGTAAGAAATCTATAAACTCACATGCCGCATCAATTTCTGCCTGAAAAATATTTTTGGATTGCGCTAGCATGGTAGCAGCATTAATCTTTGCACGGTATGGACCTGCTATTAATTCTGCAGCTCTCAAAAACACAGCAGCACGTTGTTCCCATGCTAAATCAGCCCATTGTTTACGCGCTTCAAGCGCAGTGTCAATCGCTTTTTGAATGTGTTGTTTTTCGGCTTTGTGGTACGTTCCTAAGATGTGTTGGTGATCGTGAGGAGGTGCCATTGTAGCTGTGTCTCCAGTTCTAATCTCTTCGCCATTAATATATAAAGGTACGTCTACAGTAGCGTTGTACATTGCTGCATATGCCGCTAGAACTTCTTCTCTCTCGGGTGTGCCAGGAGCATAAGACTTTACCGGCTCATTTAATGCAGTAGGAACTTGAAAAAAACCTTTTCCCATGATGTAATGTGTTAGTTTAAATTAGTAAGATGTATTTTGTTTGTCATTCTTGGGAGCAAAGATAGAAAATAATATAGCCTAAAATCTATTTTAACCTTTTATACCTCAAAAATATTCCAAATAACATATTCTGTTCTTTTGGAGCTTTGTTTTTTCTGTTTTTTTTGGACAGTTTTTGAACAAATGTTTATTATTTTACAAACAATCACTTTGCTGTTTGATATAGGTAAAAATGTAGAGTATGTATTTTTTTTTGTAAGTTGTAGCATATTTAGCCGACCCAAAATTTATGTGTACAGTTACAATAATCCCAACTCAAAAAAATAATTTTATACTAACCTCTAATCGCGATGAGGCAGTAAATCGAAAAACATTAACTCCCGAATTTTATCAGGTAAACAACACTAGGATGTTATTTCCTAAAGATGCCGTAGCAGGTGGTACTTGGATTGGTGTTAGTGATAAGAATACGATGATTTGCTTGCTCAATGGAGGGTTTGAGATCCATGAGAGATCTGGAGCTTATAGGCAAAGTAGAGGTGTGGTAGTTAAAGATTTACTGGAAGCAGAGCATTTGGAAAAGGCTATTATGTCGTATAATTATAAAGGTATTGAACCTTTTACTATTGTAGCAGCAAATTGGAAATCTAATCTTGTATTCTATGAATTAGTTTGGGATGGGGAACAAAGATATATCAGAGATTTAGAAAAAAAGACACATATATGGTCTTCGTCTACTTTGTATAATAGAAAAATGAAAGATATGCGTAAAGAATGGTTTGCTGCGTATGAAAATCAAAATGTACTAACTTCGGATTCACTATTAAATTTTCATAAAAATGCTGGAATTGGAGACAAGGATGTTGATCTCCAAATTGACAGAGGATTTTTGAAGACAAGGAGTATTACTCAAGTAGTTAAAAATGAAGAGGCGCTTTCTATGCGTTATGAAAATCTGCAAAGCAAAGAAGTAAGTACAGTTGTTTTTGAAGCAATAACTGTTTAAAATCTATTTTTAAATTAAAGAATAAATTGAATTACACAGGTAAAATAATTTCACTTGCTTTTCCTGATACATTTGTAAAACATTCTGATGAGTCTTCAACCAAAGTACTTTTGGCATTAGGATTAGGAAAGGATGATTATATTAAAGCGGGGCATGCAGCTTTTGTGCTAATTGAAAATAAAACTGGGCAGGCAGAGTACTTTGATTTTGGAAGATATATTACTCCACAAGGTTACGGTAGGGTACGAAGTGCAGTTACTGATGTTGAGCTGGAAATTCCGTTTAAAGCTAGGCTAACCCCAGAAGGGAAGCTTGATAATACTAAAGAATTTTTGCTTTGGCTTGAGGCAAATCCTCATAAAACTCATGGCGATGGGAGATTAGTGGCTTCAGTATGTGACTATATTTATTATGAAAAAGCCAAAAATTTTGTTTTGTCTGTTCAGCAAAAAGGGAGTATTTTGTATAAAGCCTTTGGTAAAGAGGGAAGCAACTGCTCTCGTATTGTTACAGATACTATTTTGGCAAGTACTGATCATTCTAAAATTAGAAAACCTTTATTGAGAAACAAGTTATTTACCCCAAGCCCTTTGGGTAATGTAGAAAAAGCATCGTTAGATAATCCGATTTATCAGATTTATAAGGGAGAGCTAAAAATGTATCCAGGATCTATTTTTAAAGAGAATTTAACTAATTATTTTGATAAAAACATTCCCGAAGTGAAGCACAAGACCTTTATAAAACCAAAGGTTTTTTTAAAAGACACTCATTTTCTTTCTGGTATTGGTAGCAGCGCATTTTTTTCGTTAAAGAAGTCATTAGAAAAGAATATGTATGAGATTAGAAGATATACAGAATATGGAGAGGAGGATTTCAAGGGGCTTTTTGTGGTAAAAGACGTTAGTTTTGATGAAGCAAAAGAATATTCTTTTGTCTATGATTCAAATTGTAACTATTGCCATGTAGAGCAAGAGGGTAAAAAGATTAGATTTGAACAGGTAAAAAGAATTTTTTAATTAAGAGCAAAAGGAGCACTTAATTTAAATCCTGGTATCATTACTTTAAACTTTCGCGTAGAGGTGAAATTAACCATGTTGTAGTGTCCTTTCATAGCTCCAAAAGGAGAGCTTAGTAAGCATCCGCTATTGTAAGTATGTGATTCTCCGGGCTTTAGAACAGGTTTCTTTCCGATTACACCTTCACCTTCTACTATTTCAGTATTGTTTAAGGCGTCTTTGATCTCCCAAAAACGAGAGGTGAGTTGCACTGAATCTTTGCTTTGATTCTCAATAGTGATGCGGTAACCAAAGGCAAAGTGAATCTTGTAATTCTTATAGAACGTACCTTCAAAGGTGGTATCCACCGAAATTTTTATGCCTCTGGTAATTTGCTGTACCATATCAAAATATAAAGACCGACCCTACAATAGTTAATATAGAGCCAATGCCTGCTAAGATAAAAAATAATATATTCACTAACAGAAATTTAACAATAGTTTTTCCTCTTCTTTGATTATAAAATTTTCGCATGGCCTTATATAGGTAAAATAAAAAGACAAGCATTGCAATCCAAAGTGTGCTACTTATGTTGGTGATTTTGGTAATCAAAATAGAAAAACCTATTACAATAAAGAACATGGTTTGAGTATGAAATGTGAATACAAGGTGCTCCATGTAATTAAAAGACCTTCTAGCATATAAGAGCCAAATACTTAAAGCAAAAAATGGAAGGAAGAAGAATATGATAAGGGGTAGTTTGTTGAATATAAACTCAAAAAATTCTTGACCGTAGTTTTCTTCTATTGATTTGGTTTTTAAAACTCTATGATAGACATATTTGTTGAATTGATTTCTATCATGTTTTAGTTCTGATAGGGCTCTATAGGTAGATGTTTCTTTTGTTTTGTCATAATAATCATTATACATAGACCATAATTTATAGCCTCTGTTGAAGAAGCTAATACTGTCTATTTGTTCTTGCGAATAATAAGGGACTTCTTCAGGTTCGGTTTCTTCGTCATTCAACATGGGGAGTCCTTCTATTTTTAGGATTCCATTGCTAATTGCTTCTTTGTCAGATGCAGGAATTCCTTTAGTAGTCAATATTTGATTGCTGATTTTTTGCTTTAGCGAATCATCCATTGCAATGTTTTCTTTGATCGCACTAACGGCATCTTTTCCAACATTGACTTGACCTTCAATTTCTGTTCTGAAACCATCAAAATCAATGAATAAACCATTAATGATAAAAAAGATAATAGAAACACTAAGGTAGAACCGAAAAGGATTAGCATACTTTATTCTCTTACCTTGTATATATTCTTTAGAGATTTTTCCAGGTTTAAAAAGTAATGCTACAATGGTGTGTCTTAAACGAGAATCATAAGAAAATATACTGGCAAAAAATTCATTAAAAAAATCTTTAAGAGATAGCCTTTTATTGGTGTTAATTTGACCACAATGATGACAATATCGATCAATAAGATCTAATGGAACCCCGCAATTAAGGCATTCATTGCCTCTGTATTCTTTTAAGAATCTCCCCGTTTCTTTCATTGTTATTGGCTGATGATGTTTTCTAAAGAGGCTAAAAGTAATAGTATTTTATTACAATCTAAAAAATGGAGATAATATTCCTAGTTCGTAATGGTGGAAGAGTTTCCTTTTCCCATTCCTATGGCTCTGTCATATCTTGCTCCCGGAGCTCTGTAGTACGGTATTACTGTATATTCATTTTCTGTTTCATCAAAATTACCGCTAATGAATCCTGGGTCAATAGTGCCATCTGGTCTTAAAAGAACATATTTATAGTTGTAAAACCCTTGTTTAAAAAGCCTTTTTGTGTAGTATAGTCCATTTTCCTTGTTGTAGTGTAGGAGGGTGGAGTCGTCTAGAGTATAGTTGTTAAAGTTGCCGTATAGATGAATTTCTCCTCCTTCTAAAGGCTCGTAGCACTCTAATAAAAAATGCATCCAAACATAATCAGCTTCAACATCATTACTTTCAGCGTTTAGATTGCGAATAACAAAATTGCCATTTATATCAGGGTTGTACGTGTATCTTCGGTTTGCTCTCACTACATTAGGATATAGGTAGTTGTGATAAATATCCTTGAGTTCAGTGCTTCGAATACTTACGTTAGAGGCTCTAATATCTTTACTGTCAAAAGATAAAAACTCATTTCCTCCCCAAAAGCCAGATTCCTGATCGTATTTGTATATTAGACTATTTGCGATTGTATATTGAGGGACAAGATTTGTGATAGCATTCTTTATGTCATTATTTTGTATCACCAGAGTCTTGACAGTTTGTTTAGGGTTTCTTAGGATTTCATTAGGGGAATTTATCTCAAATTGAACAGATTGTTTAGAGTCAATATAATCTAAGTTTCTGGATCTTTTTGCGTATACCTTAATTGAAGAGAGCGGTTCATAAACTATAAATCTTCTTGAGAATACAACAGTATCATCATCGTTGTAAATCTCAATTTTGTAGTTTCCACTTACCTTAAGCCTTTTTGTATCTTCATTAGGTATTTTTAGCCTATAATGACTATACATTTGTAGTGTGTTAAAAGAATTTTCATAATCGACAATTCTAATCTCATCAAAGCCATCTAGGTATTCGTTTTTGTATAAAGAAGAAGGTGTCCAGTCAAAATTATAATGACTTATTCTATAATAATAGTCAGATTCATCACCAATAATATCATCGAAAGTTATTTTAAAATGCTCTCCTAGTTTTAGAATAGGTATTCCAGAGAATTCAGCGTCAGAATGTAGTTGGATTGTCTTGATGTAATCAACGGCTTCATCTGTAGTGGATTGGGTAAAGCATATTTGAGAAATAGCAATAAAAAATACAAATGATATCTGTTGTAGCTGTCTTGACATTATGTGAAAATTATCAGGTGTAAATATAGGTAAAATGAATTTATATTGGATTTTTAAGTATATTTTAATGAATTGTGCAAAAAGTAGAAGTTTTTAACAGATTTTGGTAATAGCTTGATTTGTTTTTTGACTTTATAATTTTAGTGCGGCTTTCTTATTTAGAAAGAATATAAATAAAAATCTTATAACAAAACCAGCTTTCACTTACGTGTTTTAATTAGTAAATTTGCACGATTTTTTTAGTTAATTAACATAGACTACAAATATGTCAAAAGACATTCGTATCAGAAAAGGCTTAGACATTAAGCTTGTTGGCAAAGCAGAAAAAGTTACTGCAAACGCTACCAAAAGTAATGTATACGCAATTAAGCCTGACGATTTTCACGGTATAGTACCAAAAGTTATCGCAAAACAAGGTACAGAAGTTAAAGCCGGCGAACCACTTTTTCACTCTAAATCTAATGAAAAAATGCTTTTTCCATCTCCTGTTAGTGGAGAGATAGTGGAAATTGTACGTGGTGCCAAAAGAAAGATTTTAGCTTTCAAAATACTTGGAGATAAAGAGCAAAAATATGCAGACTTTGGCGCAAAGGATGTAAACGCAATGAGCCGTGATGAAATAAAAGTTCATCTTTTGTCATCTGGTTGTTGGCCCTTTATTAAACAACGCCCTTATGATGTAATTGCTAATCCTGATGTAGCTCCAAAAGCTATTTTTGTTTCAGGGTATACAACTGCTCCTTTGGCAGCCGATAGTGATTATGTGTTAGAGGGAAAAGAAAATGAACTTCAGGCTGCAGTTACTGCTTTAAGCAAGTTGACAGAAGGAGAAGTGCATGTTTCTGTTGGTAAAAAAGGGAGTTCACCTCTGTCTGGCTTGAACAATATTACAACTCATACTGTTTCAGGACCGCATCCGGCAGGAAATGTGAGTGTGCAAATTGCAAAAATTAATCCTATTAATAAAGGGGAAGTAGTCTGGGTAGTAACTCCGCAAGACCTAGTGGTTATCGGAGAATTGCTGCTGACTGGGAAATTTAATGCAGAAAGAACAGTAGCTCTGGCGGGCTCTTCTGTTAAAAACCCGAAGTATTTTAAAACTAAGATAGGTGCAGAAGTATCATCTGTGGTCTATGATTCTGGAGTTAAAGACGAAGGAAATATTAGAGTAATTAGTGGAGATGTGCTTACAGGTCAAAATGTAAAACCAGATGGTCACTTGGGATATTATCATAATACAATAACGGTTATTCCTGAAGGAGATGATTATGAATTATTTGGGTGGAATAAACCAATTTTTAATAAGATCTCTCCATCTAGAGCACTTACCTTCTCATGGTTATTGCCAAACAAGAAATATGATCTTAATACCAATACAAATGGAGAACACAGAGCTTTTGTAGTAACCGGAAGCTATGAAGATGTTTTTCCTTTTGATATTTATCCATTGCAATTGTTAAAAGCATGTGCAGTAAATGATCTGGATGCTATGGAGCAATTAGGGATGTATGAGGTGGCTCCGGAAGATTTTGCTCTTACAGAGTTTATATGTGTTTCTAAACAACCACATCAACAGATTATAAGAGAAGGGTTAGACCTAATGTTAAAAGAAATAGGATAGTGCTATGGGATTAAAAGATAAATTACATAAACTAAAGCTAAAATATAAAGACAAAAAGATGGCTCCTGCATTTAATGCAATCCATACGTTTTTGTATTTACCTAATGAAACGACACATTCTGGAGCTCATGTTCGTGCTGCAGATGATTTAAAGCGTACTATGAACACTGTAATCATGGCTTTGGTGCCATGTTTGATTTTCGGAATGTTCAATGCAGGGTATCAACATCATTTGGCAGCAGGAGAAATCAAAGCTGTAACCGATGGCTTTTTTAGTTCAGGATTCTGGTCTCTTGATAATTTTAAGGTTGGACTATGGAAAGTGTTGCCATTGGTAATTGTTTCCTATGGAGTAGGATTAGCTGTAGAGATTTTATTTGCAGTAATTAAAAAACACGAAGTAGAAGAAGGATACTTGGTAACAGGAATGTTAGTGCCATTAATTGTACCGATAGATACTCCATTATGGATGTTGGCTGTAGCAGTTATTTTTGGTGTGGTGATTGGTAAAGAAGTATTTGGTGGTACAGGAATGAATATTCTTAACCCAGCCCTAACTATAAGAGCATTTTTATTCTTTGCATATCCTACTTGGATGTCTGGAGATAAGGTATGGGTGCATGGCGCTGTAGAAAGAGCAAATGAAATTGCTGGTGGAGCACAGTTGGATGCCATGTCAGGAGAAACTGTTTTAGGAAGTTTAGCACAAGGAAAAGAGCTTACATATTCTGTTTCAGATATGTTTTTAGGATTTATCCCTGGTTCTGTAGGAGAGACATCTGCTGTATTAATTTTATTGGCTGGGCTATTCCTAATTTTTACAAAAATCGGAAGTTGGAGAATAATGCTAAGTGCAGTATTAGGAGCTTTAGCAATGGGACTAATTTTTAATGGAGTTGTAAATGCAGGTTGGATTAGTGAAGGAAGTAAGTTTTATAGTTTGATGAGCACAGAGTTCTGGCATCATTTAATTATTGGAGGTTTTGCTTTTGGAGTTGTATTTATGGCAACAGATCCTGTTACAGCATCACAAACCAATAAAGGGAAGTGGTATTATGGATTTTTGATTGGATTTATCTCAATATTGATTAGAGTATTTAATCCTGCATACCCAGAAGGAGTAATGCTTGCAATTCTATTAATGAATGTATTTGCTCCAACAATTGATCATTATGTGGTTCAAGGAAATATTAAGAAGAGAATGAAACGTTTAAAACTAAAAACGACGTAAATCATGGCAATTAATACAGATAAGAATTCGTATACAATAATATTTGCCGTGGCAATGGTGGTAGTTGTTGGCTCATTGTTGGCATTTACAGCATCTTCATTGAAAGGTAGAATTGATGCGAATAAGCGTACAGAGAAGCAGCAAAATATTTTATTTGCGATGGGAGTAACTGATGTTGAAGATCCTAATGAATTTGTGCCTGCAGAAAAAGCTCAAGAATTGTTTGATAAGTATGTTGGTGATGAGCAGTATATCATTACAGGAAACACAGCAGAGAAAACGGCTGATGCTTTTGGTATAGAAGTGAAAAAGGAAAATGACAAGGTAAAACAAGATGCTAATTACGTTAGAAAATTACCATTGTTTATTGGTAATAAAGATGGAGAAGAGTTCTACGTAGTACCTATGAGAGGAAATGGTTTATGGGATGCGATTTGGGGATATGTTTCTTTAGACAAGGAATTTAAAACTGTGAAAGGAGCATTTTTTGACCATAAAGGAGAAACACCTGGATTGGGAGCAAATATTAAAGAAGCATATTTTAGAGACGATTTTATAGGAGAAAGTATATTAGACGGATCAGGAAACTATAAAGGTATTACCGTTAAAAAAGGAAATGCAGATCCTAAAAATGTAGATAAAAGTGATAATGAGGTAGATGCTATGGCTGGAGCAACCATTACTGGTGATGGTGTAACAGCAATGGTAAAGAAAGGAATAAAAATGTATCAACCTTATTTCGAAACTTTAAAAAAATAACAGATGGCTGAAGTAACAGAAGAAAAAGTTAAAGCAAAAGAGCCTAAAGAACCTTTGTTTTCTAAGAAAAATAAGAAACTATTATCAGATCCGCTAGCAGATAATAATCCAATTACTATCCAAGTATTAGGTATTTG
Organism: Aquimarina sediminis; assembly: GCF_002895435.1. Lineage (GTDB taxonomy): Bacteria > Bacteroidota > Bacteroidia > Flavobacteriales > Flavobacteriaceae > Aquimarina > Aquimarina sediminis. The sequence continues at coordinate 22,946 of NZ_POYJ01000011.1, read as the reverse complement.
TTCTGCATTAGCAATAACAGCACAATTAAAGCCATCTATCGTTATGGCGATTTCTGTAATTTTTGTTTTAGGAATAGGAAATGTGGTGATTTCTCTAATGAGAAATATCATCCCTTCTAAAATTAGAATTATTGTTCAGTTGGTAGTAGTAGCGGCTTTAGTAATTGTAGTTGATCAAGTATTAAAAGCCTTTGCTTATACATTAAGTAAAGAACTTTCTGTATTTATCGGATTGATTATTACCAATTGTATTATCATGGGACGTTTTGAAGCTTTTGCTTTGGGTAATGGTCCGTGGAAATCATTTCTTGATGGCGTTGGTAATGCAGCTGGATATGGAGTTCTATTGATTATTGTAGCTTTCTTTAGAGAATTATTAGGATCAGGAACATTATTTGGAGCGAAAGTATTAGGAGATCCAATTGAAAAAACTGGACTATATGCTTTAGGCTATGAAAATAATGGTTTTATGGTATTAGCCCCTATGGCATTAATTACTGTGGGTATCATTATCTGGATCCAAAGAAGTAAAAATAAAGCATTAATAGAAGATCACTAGAGAGTTCACAGTTGATATTAGATAGTTGACAGTATTAAAACTATCAACGATCAACCATCGACTAAAAACTGATAAAAAATGGAATATTTAGAATTATTTTTAAAATCAATCTTCATAGATAATATGGTATTTGCATTCTTTTTAGGAATGTGTTCATACCTGGCAGTATCCAAAAAAGTATCTACTGCCGTAGGACTTGGAGCTGCAGTAATATTTGTTTTAGCAATTACAGTACCATTAAACTTCTTATTGGATAAATATATCCTTAGAGAAGGGGCTTTGGTATGGTTAGGACCAGAATATGCAGACTATGATTTAAGCTTCTTAACCTTTATATTATTTATTGCAACCATAGCAACTATGGTTCAACTGGTAGAAATTATAGTAGAAAAATTTTCGCCATCACTATATAACTCTTTAGGGATATTTTTGCCTTTGATAGCGGTAAACTGTGCGATTCTTGGTGGATCTTTATTTATGCAACAAAAAGAATTTGCAACAATATCTCATGCGGCTGTGTATGGTATAGGATCGGGGATAGGATGGTTTTTAGCAATTCTGGCAATTGCAGCGATTCGCGAAAAAATCAGATATTCTAATGTGCCAGCGCCTTTAAGAGGGTTAGGGATTACATTTATCCTTACTGGGCTAATGGCAATTGGTTTTATGAGTTTTGGAGGAATGTTAACAGGAGGAGATGAAGAAGAGGTAAAAGAAACCAAAGCAGCTCAAATAGAAAATGAAGAGACTACAAAAGAAGTAGCCGAAAATACTAACGTTATAATACTTAAATAATATGATATTTTTAGCATCTACCGCTGGAACAATAGCGATAACCATTATTTCGTTTTTGGTGCTGATTCTTGTTTTAGTAGGAATCCTAATATTTGCAAAAGATAAATTACTGCCATCTGGACCTGTAAAGATCAAAATTAATGGCGAAAAAGAAATTGAAGTTGCTTCTGGAGGTACGTTATTGTCTACTTTAGGGAATCAAAAAATATTTTTACCATCAGCCTGTGGAGGTGGTGGTACTTGTATCCAATGTGAGTGTCACGTATTAGAAGGAGGAGGAGAAGCATTGCCAACAGAAACCCCTCATTTCTCCCGTAAAGAATTGCAACATGGAGCTCGTTTGGCGTGTCAGGTAAAGGTAAAGCAAGACATGAATATCGAGATTCCAGAAGAAGTATTTGGGATTAAGAAATGGGAAGCAGAAGTAGTACGTAACTATAATGTAGCCTCTTTTATAAAAGAATTCGTAGTTCGAATTCCTGAAGATATGGGTTATAAAGCTGGAGGGTACATACAGATTGAAATTCCTCAATGTGAGATTAAGTATGCAGATATTGATATAACTGCACACCCAGAAGAACACGAGACTCCTGATAAATTTCAGGCAGAATGGGATAAGTTTGGGCTTTGGCCATTAGTGATGAAAAATACAGAAACAGTAGAGCGAGCCTACTCAATGGCTTCTTATCCTGCTGAAGGAAGAGAGATAATGCTTAATGTTCGTATCGCTACTCCACCATGGGATAGATCCAAAAATGGATGGATGGATGTAAATCCTGGTGTAGCATCATCATATATTTTTGCTCAGAAGCCAGGAGATAAGGTAGTTATTTCTGGACCTTATGGAGAATTCTTTATCAATGATTCTGAGGCAGAAATGCTTTATGTTGGAGGTGGAGCAGGTATGGCTCCAATGCGTTCTCATTTGTATCATTTATTTAAGACTTTAAAAACAGGGCGTAAAGTGACATATTGGTATGGTGGTCGTTCTAAACGAGAATTATTTTATTTAGATCACTTCTACGATTTAGAGAAAAACTTCCCTAATTTTAAGTTTTATCTAGCATTATCAGAACCAATGGAAGAGGATAACTGGAAAGTTAAAAGCGATATTGATGCAGAAGGTGATGGATTTGTTGGGTTTATACATAATTGTGTAATTGATAATTACTTAAACCATCATGAATCTCCAGAAGATATTGAATTATATTTCTGTGGACCACCATTAATGAATAAAGCAGTTCAGAAAATGGGAGAAGATTTTGGTATCCCAGATGAAAACATAAGATTCGATGATTTTGGTGGATAATATTTGATTCAACAGTATTTACACTAAAGATGTAAATATTTCACTATAAACCGGTATAAGTAATTATACCGGTTTTTTTATTTTTGAACCCCTAAGCTTTTTATATAGCGATAAATTATGGATAGATTAAAAAACGAATTTTTATCAGCACTCAGCTCTTTTGTAATCATTATGATCGGTCAGTCTTTGTTTTCGCAAAACATAAAAATAACTAAGGACTCTTTGAATAGTATAGTTGAATTTGATGGTGCTTTTTATAATAAATACACATTAAAGGGGTTAAAAGTTGATACGAGCGAGACTTCTAGTGTTTTACGAAGTAAAAACCAAAATTATTCTGAAAGTAATCTTGTAGATGGTAATGATCATACCGCTTGGGTAGAAGGTCGTTCGGATGCTGGTATAGGAGAAAAAATCAAAATTACTTTTAAAGATAAGAATGCTTTGCCTTATGTAATTAGAATAGTTCCAGGATATTTGAAATCTAAACAAACTTGGTATAGGAATAATAGAGTTGCTAATATTACTATCAGAACTATAGGCGTAGAGATGAATTCAGAATATGTGATTGATGAATGGAAAGGTGTAAGGTTCAGAAAAGATTCTTTATCAAAAGTCCCGATTTCTCCACAATATATTGATATCAGTCAAAACTATATTCAGAATATGGCATATAATGATTTTGTGGCTATCGAATTTGAAATTACAGAAGTTGATAATATTGGAGCACTGTATAATGATACCTGTGTTTCAGAAATAAGTTTTTATGAAATCGATAAGCTCATAAAAGCCTATTCTCCTGAAGAATATGAAAAAGTAAAGAATTAATGCTAAGTATAATTTTATGAAAAGGTATCTGTTAATTCTTGTTGGGGTGATTATTTTACTTTTTATAGTAATCAATACAAAAAAAGGTAAGATGGTTACCAATCACGTAAAAGGAGTTGTAACCAATATGGTTGTTGATCCTAATTATATAAATGCAGTTGGGGATTCAGTATCTACCAGAGTGCTTGTTCCTGAAGGATTTTCTAGAGTAAAGTATAAAGAAAATTCTTTTCAGGAATACCTTCGAAACTATAAACTGAAACCATACGGAAGTAAGATAATAAACTATGACAATAGTGAATACTTTGCTCAAGATTGGCATGACGCAATTTTAGAAGTTCCTGTGCCTGCCAATGGGTTGCAACAGTGTGCAGATGCATTAATGAGAATGAGATCTGAGTATTTATGGGAGCATAATCGAAAGGATAAAATCGGATTTAACTTTACATCAGGGCATTATTGCTCCTGGAAAAAATATGCAGAAGGATATAGACCCAAAATAAAGGGGAATAAGGTTACTTTTCATAAAACTGCGTCACCTGATAATTCAAAACGCAACTTCTATAAATATCTCAATCTTATATATACCTATGCAGGTACGTCATCTATGTTTAGTGAGTTGAAAAAAGTTTCGGTCAAAGATTTACGAATTGGTGATATGTTGGTTAAGCCTGGTTTTCCAGGACATATCGAGATTATTATTGATGAAGTTGTAAATAACACAGGAGACAAGATGTTTCTTTTGGCTCAAGGAAATACACCGGCTCAAAATGTGTGTTTACTCAAAAATTTTGAAGATACTTCGATCTCTCCCTGGTATAAATTTGATGAAACCCAGCCCGTCTATACGCCTAGTTATTATTTTGATAAAGCGCTGTTTATAAGGTTTAAATAATCGAACATTCTTAATTCTGATTTTATCATTTGATTGTATCTTTGCAGCGCTATGATAAGAACACTTACCAAACAAGAATTACATAACCTGGCTATGAACATAGTTGGGAAAGAATTAGAAGAAAAAGGTTTCGAGTTTATTGCTATTAATAGCACTTTAGGCAAACACCCACAATTTGTATGTATAGATAAATCTAATCAAAGATATTTTGTGTTGGTTAAGGCGATTTCTTACCCGGATAATCCACATAATTATGATGTAATCTGGATGGAAGCTTTTAAAAAACATGCTAGAGAACAGGAAGCAAAAATATTCTTTGCTGGAGTTGGCTTGCAAAACCCTGTAGATCCAGGTAAACCTTTGTTGTTAAACGAAGAATATATTCTTGAGTATGCCGGATTACAGGTTATAGAAACGCATTTGAATTAGATAATTATGATAAAGAGAATTGTTGTATTGATTGCAATAGGATTGCTGATTTCTTGTAAAGAAAATCCAAAATTGCATCTTAACTATACCAACGGGAAGGCTTTTGGAACTACTTTTTCTGTTCAATTTATTGATAACTCAGAACAGGATTTTTCTAGCTCCTATGATAGTATAATTAAGGTTATTAATATGTCGATGTCTACGTATATCCCTAATTCTGATATTTCAAGAATTAACCAAGGGGATAGTGCAATTATTGTAGATGAACATTTTAGAAAGGTATTTACAACTTCAAAACAGATATATAAAGAGACAAACGGAGCTTTTGATCCAACTATAGGTATTTTGGTGAATGCATGGGATTTTGGTCCAAAAGGAAAAATAGTCTCTTTAGATAGCCTTAAAATTGATAGTTTGTTATGGTCAGTTGGTTTGCCAAAAGTAATACTTAAAGAAAATAAGATATTAAAGAATGATCCAAAAACATATTTAGATTTTAATGCTTTGGCAAAAGGATACGGTGTAGATGTTTTTGCAGAATTTCTTGAAAGTAAAGGCTTTGAGAATTATTTAGTTGAAATTGGCGGTGAGATTAGAGGTAAAGGGAGTAACCTTGTCAAACAAAAGCCTTGGAGGATAGGAGTAGAAGACCCTAATTTTGATGGAACACAATCATACAGTAAAATAGTCTCATTACGGGAGGGAGCTATGGCAACGTCAGGTGGATATCGAAAGTATAAAACAGACGAGAATGGAGAACGGTATATTCATATTTTAAATGCTAAAACCGGATATCCTTTAAAATCCAATCTTTTAGCTGTCTCCGTTATCACAAATACCTGTATGAAAGCAGATGCCTACGCTACAGCGTTAATGTCTATGGGGTTAGAACGATCAAAAATATTCTTAAAAACCCACCCAGAACTAAAAGTATATTTTATTTATGAAGATAAAGATACCCAGTTGAAAACACTTTCATTAAATGGTTTTCCTGGGGATTGAAATATCTCGCCTTAGCGCAAGTTTTTATCTTTTAGAATTATACTTTTCTTTCTTTTTCTTCTGATAAATAAGTATTCCAAGAAAAATAATGTTTAATAATCCTAGTCCCATTACCCAATACAATCTATGATCATGATTAAGTACGGGAGATGAATCCTCACTAGAAGTACCTTTAATATAGCTCTGGTGCGATAAGATTATATTAAAAATTGAGGGCATGATTTGAAGTATATTCGAGAACATAAGAGGGTTTATATTCGGGTTGTTATAAAGAGCGCAAAAATGTTGTTTTAATGATTAATCTAGTATATAACTTCTTTTTGAAGAGAATATTTTACTTTTATTTTTGAATTTAGAAATATTCAGTTAAATCAAATAATCACTTTATAAAGGTTAGGAATCAAATTTCTAAATACGGAGGGGAGAGAAGTATTTGTAAGCATTATGGTTTGTAGCAAACAGGAAGTATTTCTCCTTGAGCCAGACAATACCTATTTACCTCTTCTTTCATGAGGATATTAGTATAATCTATTTCTTCTACCTTAAAACCAATAATTCTTAATTTTTCAAAATAATCTCTGCCATATACTCTTACATGATCATATTGCCCGAATATAGCAGCACGTTGTTTGGGATCCGTAATCGTATCGTCTTCAAAAGTAATATCTCTATTTAGGTCTTGAGGGATTTGTAGAATTGCCATCCCGCCAGGTTTTAGAATTCTAAAAAGCTCTTGCATAGCCTTAGTGTCATCAGGTATATGTTCTAAAACATGATTGCAAAAAATGATGTCGTATTGATTATTTTTAAAAGGAAGGTTGCATATATCAGCTTTTATATCTGCCAAAGGCGAATTAAGATCGGTTGTGGTGTATTCTAAATGTTTTAGCTTTCTAAATCTTTTATAAAAAGCTTGTTCAGGAGCAAAATGCAATACTTTAGCAGGTGCGGTAAAAAAGTTAGTTTCTTTTTTTAAATACAACCAAAGTAGCCTATGTCGTTCCAAAGATAGCGTAGAAGGAGATAGAACATTGTCCCTTTGTTTTCCATACCCATAGGGTAAAAAGCGAGAAAAACTTTTGTTGTCTATTGGATCCGTATAAGTTTTTCCTTTTAAAAGGAAGGAAATTATAGGACGCGCTACATAACTCAATCTAATTAAGATTGGTCTAGGGATGGTGTTTAGTATAAGTTTAAAAAGTTTTTTCATCTTCAAAAGCTATATGCATAATGAATTAAGAAAATAGCTAGCAAAATTGACTAAACTGTTAGTAATTCCTGTCTAAAAGCATCCTCTTCATCTGATTCGATCCCCAGGGCTTGATAGATATATTTGAAGGTTGACAAAATTTCAGGTTTACCGTCAATAATAGCAACATCATGCTCAAAATGAGCACTGGGCTTACCATCTGCAGTAAGAATAGTCCACCCATCACGTAATTGCTTAATACGATGAGTTCCCATATTGGTCATTGGTTCTATGGCTACGACCATGCCTTCAATAAATTTTTTACCTCTACCTCGTCGACCGTAATTAGGCATCTCGGGATCTTCATGCATTTTTCTACCAAGACCATGACCTACTAATTCTCTTACCACTCCGTACCCGGCTTCTTCGGTAAATTTTTGGATAGCGTATCCTACATCACCAACTCGATTGCCAAGTCTAAATTGTTCGATACCGATATATAAAGATTCTTTAGTGATCCGAAGTAATCGTTCTATGTCTTCAGAGATTTCTCCTACAGGAAATGTATAGGCGTGATCACCATAAAAGTCGTTTTTAATTGCGCCACAGTCTATGGATATAATATCACCTTCTTCAAGAGGAGTATTGTTTGGAATCCCATGAACTACCTGAGCATTAGGACTCATACATAAAGTGTTAGGGAAATCATACAATCCTAAAAAACCAGGGATAGCACCGTGATCTCTAATAAACTCTTCTGCAAGTTTATCTAACTGCAGGGTGGTTACGCCTGGCTTAACTTCTGAAGCTAACATTCCTAATGTCTTAGATACAATTAACGCGCTTTCGCGCATTAATTCTATTTCTTCACGTGTTTTGGTAATAATCATAAGTTTCTAAATCCGCATTAAAAGAAGGCAAATTTACAAAGAATAATACTTGTTCTGCCCAACTGAAGGTTCCTATTTTAAGATTTGATCTTTATCATGAAATATTAATACTCGTTTTAATTCGTTTTTAGAGTAAATGTGCATGTTAATCCAACGCAAAAATCACGAGGAAGTTTATCTACTCCAAAAATTGCCCGGGAGTGTGTTCCTTTTTCTCCTAGTATCATTAAGAACAGATCAGATGCTCCATTGACTATTATAGGAGAGTCATCCCAATTTTCAATAGATCGATAATAGGCATCGATATGATTAAGACCTTCGATATTGTCGAACCCTACTTTTTTGTCTATCTGTGCTAATACATTTAAAGCACATAATTTCATAGCCTCATAGCCTTGATCTGTAGTGACGGTATTTCCTAGTTTGCCTTGGTACAAAGATTCATCATTAAGAATAGGAAACTGGATAGCTACATAGGCAATATTCCCTCTAATATTTACAGAGGCATAAGACCCTCCCGGAACAGAAGGAGAGGGGAGTTTGATTCCTAGCTCTTTTAGTTTTTCTTTGGGAGATATCATGGGTTAATCTTCATAAGAATGTTTATATGATTTATCCGAAATGATTGCCAGAATATCCTTTTCTAATGTCTCTCGGGCAAATTCTACATATCTACCCATTTCCTTTTCGTCTTTATAAAAGATAAAGGTAGGAACCCTCATAATATTTAGATCTTTTTCAAAACCTTCTGGAGTATCTTTTTCTCTAGATACTGTTATTAATTCCAGATTTTTATAGTCAAAATCGGTATTGTCCAGTATTTTGTAAAAAGTAGGGGTCTCTCTTTTGCTATCTCCGCACCATGTTCCCATAAATATTTTTATAGTCACACCTTTTAAATAAGGAGATAATTGTTTGATGGTGTTAGTATCTATAGTGTAATTCTCATAATTTTTATTAAACCAACTTTTGTATGGTTCTTGCTCAAGCGTACCACGACCTTGTTTTCCTACTAAAATTTCTGGTTTAGACACATCTTTTGTTTGTTGGGTAGAGCTGTTTTTTACGACTGTAGAAGTACTATTACATGATAGGGCAAGTACCGCAAGAGTTAATAAAAGTGTTTTTCTCATGTGTTTTAAATTGAATCAGTAATATATTACATATATAGAATAGAGATCAAACTTTATTATTTATGTACTTTTTAATAATGAGTTTTGGGTCATGGCATCCGGCTTTTTGATTCCCATAAGATCTAAAATAGTAGGAGCGATATCTCCTAAAACACCATCGTTTACTTCAATTTTATCAGTGTCAACCAAGATAAAAGGGACTGGATTAGTCGTATGTGCAGTATGAGGCGTGCCATCTGGGTTGATCATAGTTTCACAATTACCGTGATCTGCAATAAGAATAGTTGAGTATTGATTTTCTAACGCTGTAGTAAGAACATCATTTACACATTGATCTACCGCTTCGCAAGCTTCAATAGCTGCTTGCATTACTCCTGTATGACCCACCATATCGCCATTAGCAAAGTTTAAACAAACAAAATCTACATCACCCTTTTTTAGTTCGGGTATAAGTGCATCTCTAAGTTCATATGCACTCATCTCAGGTTTTAGATCATAAGTAGCCACTTTTGGAGAGTTTCTTAATATTCTGGACTCTCCTTTAAAAGGTTCTTCTTGTCCGCCAGAAAAGAAGAAGGTGACATGTGGGTATTTTTCTGTTTCCGCAATTCTAATTTGTGTTTTACCAGCTTCAGAAATAATCTCACCTAAAGTTTCAGTAATATTATCTTTATTATAAATAACATCAATACCCTCAAAATTCTCATCATAGTTAGTCATTGTAACATAATGAAGAGGGAGTTTGTGGGTGTTGTATTCGTGCATATCTTGTTGAGAAAGCATTTCTGTTAACTCACGTCCTCTATCGGTTCTGAAATTAAAAAAGATGACAACATCGTCATTGTTTATAGTGGCTACAGAAGCTCCTTTTTCCTGAATAGCTATTGGTTTTATAAACTCATCTGTAATATCATTGTCGTAACTTGTTTGAATAGTATCAATTACATTTGTACTTGGCTCCCCAATACCATTTACAATCAAGTCATATGCTAATTTAACACGCTCCCATCTCTTGTCTCTATCCATGGCATAATACCGTCCTATTACCGAGGCTAATTTACCTGTAGTTTTTGACATGTGATTTTGAATATCTTGGATATGTCCTTTTCCAGATTTTGGATCTACATCCCGACCATCAGTAAATGCATGAAGAAAAACATTTTCTAGATCATAAGTATTCGCAGCATCTAGCAAGCCTTTAATATGATTAATATGTGAGTGTACACCACCGTCACTTACCAATCCTAGTAAATGAATGTTTTTGCTTTTTTCTTTAGCATATTGAAAAGCTTTTTTTAAAACAGGCTCATCTTTTATCGTATTGTTTTTGACAGCGATATTGATTTTAGCCAAATCCTGATAAACTATTCGTCCTGCACCCAGATTCATATGTCCAACTTCACTATTTCCCATTTGACCATCTGGCAATCCTACATGAAGACCATCAGTACGTAATGAAGCGTTAGGGTATTTTGTATACAAACTGTCGATATACGAAGTATTTGCATGGTCAATTGCTGATACTTTAGGATCGGGAGATGTACCCCATCCATCTAAGATCATAAGGATTACTTTTTTATTCATAATGTTTTCTTAATAAAAGTTTTTGGTTGGTTGTAATGTTTAATCCGAAGTCTCAAAAAAAGAGACAAGGCGCAAAGTTACAATTTCGTTGATAAGCATACAAAAAGTGAGGGTTATTCAATCGTAATTTGTTCTTTATATAAACATCATTTGAATCTCCATTTTTATGAAACCATTAACGAATTTGTGTAGGGAAGGTTAAAAATGAGTTATTCTTATAATTCAGTCATTCATTATAAGAATAATGTAATTCATTTGCAGCGTCAAAAATTGACATTACGTAAACCAACATGAATTTATAAAAAGCAAAAAATGAAAAAATTATCAATTTTAGTAGCGTGTATGGCAATTAGCCTTGTATTTGCAAATGAGCCTGTTAAAAACCTAAAAAACTATAAGGTTGTAAAGACAGAGATTGTTAATGTCTCCCCTTTTTGTATTTCTATTGCTAAGGGAGACTATGAAATGGTGAAAAAAATGGTCGAGTTAGGTACTGAGATCAATAAAATATCTGAAGGGATGACTCCTTTGATGTATGCTGCACGTTATAATAGAGTAGAAATTATTAAACTTTTAATCGCTAATGGTGCAAAAATTAATATGAAAAATAGTAAAGGTTATAATGCAATCAAGTATGCTGAATTATCGGGTGCTAAAGAAGCTAAAGCATTGTTAATAGAACTTAAAGGAAAATAATTTTTTTGAATTTATCTTAAAAAGTGTTTAAGCCCACTATCCCTTGTGAATAGTGGGTTTGTTGTTTTTTGGTCTTGCTTTTTAAGTCTTTTTTTTACTTATTAGAAAGGTTAAAATTCTGTTATTTTCTTAGAGTAGGTGTAACAAAAAGAGATGTAGGGAAGTCATATAAGATATAAGTCAATCAAATAACGTAAAAATCAAATTTATTATGAAAAAATTAATTTTAGCTACCCTAGCGATCGTATGCATTAGCTCAATGAGTTTTGCAACAGAAGTAGAAATGACAACTAATAATAGTCATGATTATGATCTTGCCATTTATAAAACAAGTCCTTTTTGTATGGCTATTGTAAAAGGAGATATCGAAACAGTAAAAAAGCTTATTGATTTAGGTAGTGATGTTAATCAAAAATCTGATGGAATGACACCACTTATGTATGCTGCGCGATATAATCGTACAGAAATCATGAAAATGTTAATAGAAAAAGGAGCAAATATTAAAACGAAGGATAGTAAAGGGTATACGGCAATGAAATTTGCAAAATTATCTAATGCAAAAGACGCCGTAGCACTTCTAGAGGAACTGTCGTAGTTCTTTTGGATTAGGAATCAAATTTAAAAAGCTGCTTGTTTTTACAGGTAGCTTTTTTTTATTGTTTTTTGTATTCTTGTATTGCTTCTTTTATTTTTTCAATACGGTTCTCTGGATCAGGGTGCGTACTTTGAAACTCAGGAGTGCGATTAGGTCCCGCAGCTGCTTTTAATACTTTCATTACTCCGATCATTTCTTCTGGATTATACCCAGAATTGATCATAAATAAAACTCCTAGTTTGTCACTTTCCAATTCATCGCCACGTCCATTTCCTAATAGTACATTTGATCCAATACTGTTTACAATCCCCCCTGCGTCTGCACCAACAGAAGCGCCTGTTGATATCGTTTTCCAGAACTCATGCTCTGCTATCCTTTCTGCCGAGTGCCTACCCAGAACATGACCAATTTCATGACCTAATACACCAGCAACTTGATCTTCATTTTCTAATTTCGACAATAAGGCATAGGTGATAAATATCTGACCTCCGGGTAAAGCAAATGCATTAATGGTATTTGGGTCTGCTAACAAATGAAATTCATACTTGTAGGGAGTCTGTTTTGCCATGCTAGAATTGACTAATTTATTGCCAATCATGTCAATATAACTCTGTAGTTTTTGATCCGGATATAATCCGCCATGTTGCTGTGCCATTTCGGGAGCACTTTGTAGACCGATGGCAATCTCTTGATCACTTGTCATATTAATATTTTGAACCCTATTTGTGTAGGGATTTAGAGTCTTATTATTGCATTTCTTAAAAAAGGCAAAAGCTACAATTGCCAGACCTACAAGTATTCGGATTTTTAAACCACCGCGTCTCATTTAGAAAGTAATTTTAATATCAACTTTAAAGTTAACAAAATAAATAACAATAAGCACTAAATGAAGCCTGAGGAGTGGAGAAAAACGCTGATTTTAGAGTAGATAAGTGATAGATACTGAGATCAAGATTATTCTCATCGTTTTGTTACTACAAAAGCTTATTGCTAATGTAATGCATAACAATCCGTTAGTTAAAAAAGGATAGAAGCACCTCTAGGGATTAGGGTAGCTAAGAAAAATAATAACGAATGAAGTAATCGTATTAATGTGGTGTTTAGCGGTAAAACAATTGAGTATAATAATACTTTCCGTTTTCATCTTTTATCGCTGCAATACCAGTATGGGTAAAGTTTCCTTCAATATTTTCTCTATGTCCATCACTTTCAATCCAGCCTGCTACTACACTTTGAGCATCTGGATAGAAACTTGCTACATTTTCTGCAGAGGCGATAGCATTTTCTTTTTCATGTAAAGTGTCACCTCTGGTATCAAAATTATCATGGTTTATATTTTTTTTAGAAATCATATATCGCGTATGGTCAATAGCCAATTGTTCCGCAGTTTCATTTTTAATCAAAGCAGTTAAGCCTTTCACAGAGCGATATTCATTTACTAATTTTAATATTTCATCTGTAATAGAAACCTCGCTAGGTGTCTCCTCTACAGGGGTTTCTTCTGAGTTTTCGTCTATAGGATTATCATCATTAGAGCAAGATAGTGCGCTAGATAAAATAACAAAAGCGAATAAACACTTTATTAGGGAGGTTTTCATGTACATGGGGTTTTATTAAATAACTAGGGTTATCCAGTTTTAGTATATGACTCTATAATAATTCTGGATTGATATCAGATATATTTTCTGTTATATATTGTTCGATAAAGTCTTCAGTAAAAAAATCACTACCAAGCAAATTAGCTTTTTTTAATTCTGAATTGATATCAAGTTTTTGATATTCTTTTAGCATTGGTATAGAAAGAGGTGCGTAAGAATAATGCCATGGTTCATATTTAAATCCTTTTCTGTCTACTTTGTCGGTATACACAAGGTAGAAACCAAAGGAGTTTGCATATTTGTCCATCCATTCTTTAAACTTACAAAAAGGACCATTACCTTCAAAATTTTTTGCAAGAAGCAATCCTTTGGGTTGAGGAGCATTACCATCCACAATATCTAAATCGGTCCCCCAATGATGTCTTGAAGTTCCCGGAATTGTCGAATATTCAACAATTTTTCTAATAGCACTAATAGGGGATAATCCGCCACTTGTGAATTTTTTGTATTTACGCTCCCAAATACGATTTTGATGGGCATAATTTCTATAACTAGAAACTACTTTTATTTTAAATCCATTTTTTGATGCTTCCTCCTTCATTTTCACAAAAGCCTCATAAGCTTCTTTTTGAAGGCTGTATCCATTACCAAATAAAGCGGGGTCACTTTTTCCCATTAAATCATCTTTAGAAAATTTTGATTGAAGCATAGAAAATGAAGATAGCGAAATCCCCAATACTCCTAACGCGCTAGCGCCTATAAAATTTCTTCTCTTCATAAGTTCCCTCTTGGATTAATTAATCATGATCGTTTATAAATGAATTATTCCAGAATACCGTCTACAATTCCGTATTCCAGTGATTCTTTTGCATCCATCCAATAATCACGATTAAAATCTTTCAGTACTTTGTCAAAATCTTGTCCACAATTATCGGCTAGAATTTTGGCACTTAATTCTTTGGTTTTTAAGATTTCAGCAGCTTGAATTTCAATATTAGAAGCTTGCCCTCTTGCCCCTCCGCTAGGTTGGTGAATCATCACTTTTGCATGAGGTTGAATAAATCTACGCCCTTTTTCGCCTACACTTAATAGGATTGATCCCATTGATGCGGCTAATCCTGTGCAGATAGTAGATACCGGACTTTTTAAACTCTTAATTGTGTCATACATAGCAAACCCAGAGGTAACATACCCTCCAGGGCTATTGATGTATAATTTTATCTCTTTATCACTTACCATATCCAAATACATAAGCCGATCAATGACATGTTTGGCAGATTTATCATCTACTTGCCCCCAAAGGAATACGCTGCGCTCTTCAAGAAATTTTTTATCAATCAGATCCTGTGTTTTTCCTGATTTTTCTTTCATCTTTATAGTTTTTTATTCTTTTATATTTGTTCGTAATGGTTCTAAGTATTCTTATAATCGTAAGTTAGAACGGTATAAGTTGGTATGTTTTTTTATTTTAAGAATTGTTCACATCCGTTGAGATAAATGTATAATTATTTTTGCAGAAAAACATCATATCGATTTGGCATTTCACAAAATTTTAAATTAAGCTTTTTTAAAAGAAGTATATCTAGCTAGAATCTAATCTTGTATTTAATGAAGAATTAATCTTTTAGAGAAGTAGGGATTGGGTTCTTAACATGTTTTTAAAAAACTTTGGAATCTATACGACTATTCTAAAATTATGATATCTGTCTTTTTTATGATAATATGCTTGTTAGTTTGATTGAGAGACCGTTACTTTTTGAATGGCAACCAAAGAAACAGGAGAGAGACTAGGAGTTGTGGCATTGTTCATTGTACGACTATCATCCTCTAATGTAGTAAATGTATAGACTGGATTTGTTCCTGGGTTTTGGTCAATCATACTTATAACCGTAGTCGTTCTACCAGAGTAGGTACCACTATCATCCATATGTAGACCACTACCTTCACCTATTTGAGTTCCATTCCTAAACACTCTTATATGAGGATGTGCCCAATGATTTCCAGTATTATTGGCAACGGCCATAAGATCTATTCTTACATGATCAGGGCTTCCTGTATAACTTATTGTACTAGGGTTAGCAAAACTCCACCCAGTATCAGCTCTAGTTTGATTTACCTGTAAAGTCCCATTACTGTGTATGTCATTATCATTTACTTGACCTGCCCATACAAAAGATTGGTCAACTGATACTGTAGAAGAGCCTGATCCATTACTATTAATCTGCTGCCAGAGTGTGCCGTCACTTTTTATCCACAACACAGATTCACTTAAGATGGTAGTTTGATTTGAATTGGTCAGATCCCTGTAAGTACTTATTGTTCTATTAGCATTAGTGCTATTCTTTAAAATATAGGTTCTGCCTTGGCAAGTGTTAGCGTTTGGTAATGTGATATTATGTGCACCAGTAATGTGTATTGTATGGTGGTTTTCGGTTAATGTTAGATTTCCGGTAGTACTAAGTATTGAAGTCGAAAAAGAACCTTCTAGTTGTAAAGTTGAATTTGCAACATTATAACCTGTTGTAGGATCGTCATAATCACTATCTACTGGAACTTCCTGAGGATTAAGATTGATTCCAAATCTAGTTGTAGCATCAGCAGTACCATTACTTCCTTGTACTCTAAAAAATTCTCGATGAAATTGCCCACGCCTGTAATCATATCTTTTAAAAACAATAGGTTCAGGACCATCATCACCAATTATAAATTCTAGTTTTCCATCATTAGCAGGTCCAGCAGAACCTATTTCAAATAAATCTGTTCCCCCAGTACTTCCCTTTAGTCTAAAACTTCCGTTTGTTGTTGTAAAAAACATTGGTTTATAAAATGAAGCTCCTGATGCAGCAAATTGAATAGCGGATGTATTACCATCTCCGTTAACATGTACCATCGGTTGGTCGTTATCCGTATAATCAGGGAATCCTTGTGTTAGCCCTAAAGTTTGTCTTCTACCAAACTGTAATAAGGGTAAATTATTAGATCGAATTTCCATTTTGACATCATCTATATGTCCTAAGAAAGAAGAAGTTGGTAATCCTGTATTTCCATTTACTAACCAGTTATCATTTGTAGTAGCGACCCAGTTTGTGCCATCAAAAACAAATATTTTACTTTCTTCGAGGTTATATAAAATTGATCCAGTAGTTGCACCCGTTACACCATTCATTTCTACATTGGTAGCAGCAGTAGGTAATCCCATTACAGAATATTGATCAAGCTGAGAAAAAATAATTCCAGGGAAGATAAATAGGAAGAGTACTATTTTTTTCATTTAATTAATAGTTTAGATTAGTGCTATCCATTATATAAAATGATTTAACATAATTCGAAAGTTAACTATTTATTATTTTGTTTGCTCTATAATTTGTTTTTAAAATTGTGAGTAAAAAGAATATTGAAGTTAATCGTAACTAATGATCCTGATAGGGTAGGAGATTACTATACAGAGGATTACATGTTTATATATAAATATCCAGAGCGATCTTTTTCTCCCTTAATTTTTAAGATATAGAAGTAGGTTCCTACTGGTAGTTTCTCATCTTTGGCGATTGTAGCTCTACCTTCAGAAATACCACCCCAGGAGTTGTCGTATCCTTTTTTGTTATATACTTCGACACCCCATCTGTTAAAAATGGTTAGTTCGTTGTCAGGAAATTGGGCAATACCCTGTATAATAAAAGTGTCATTAATCCCATCGCCGTTAGGAGACAATGCTGTGTAAACTTCGATATCTCCATCCAATAAAATATCTGATGTACCAAAAGTAAGGATAGTATAGTTGTCAGGTAGCATTAGTTCAGAAGTGATTTCTCCACTATTTAAATCTCCAGATACTTCGGCATTCCCTAGGCTAACCCACTGATTTAAGTTTTTATCCCATCCTACAACCCTAAGATTTTGTAAATCATCAACAAGAGTTGGTATATTGCTGTTATCGTCCCACGTAAGTGTTACTCTGGTTTCAATATCACCGTCCAAATCCCAAAACTCAAAAGTGCTTACACCAAATAATACATTGCTAAAATTGTTAGTATCAAAATTTTCAGTAAAAAAATTGGGTGAATTAGGATCTTCAAAGAAGTAGGCACCGCGTGCAGTATTAGTTGCAGCCTGATTTTCAATACGCATTGGGCGTAATCTGAAGTCATCACCTACAGGGAAAGTGAAATCTAATAAACCGGTAATAGAAGCATATCCATCTACATATCTATCATCATTTTCACCTAAATAAGGAGCATCGCTTATATAATCTAAAGAAATTGTGTTTTGATCTCTAGGTGTCTGAACTCGTCCATTTACAAATTCTTGAAAATTGTTTACACCAACTGCTACATCTAGAAATAAATCATCAACTACATCAATTTCCATGTTATGAAAAACAGGGCGTGAATCTCCGGATACATTAAGATCTCCAGAAGCATTATAAAAGCCTGCAAGACCTAGGTTTTGGTCGAAAGTTCCATCATTGATCAAATCAGTATGAAAACCAATTTCTCCTTGATCGTGAATCTGGATATTTCCATAGTTGTGAAAAGCTTGCTGGGCTATTGCAATGTTAGCAAGAAAGAAGGCGGTAATAAGAGTTAATTTTTCCATAATTATATTAGGGGTATACTGTTGTTATGGTTTTACAGTAAATATGTTATGGCAAATATATTATTTTTTGAGACAAAATCAAGTTTACTTACGATAAATTGCATGAAAATATCGATAAAATGCATTTTTTTATGGTTAAAGTGCATTTGTTTCGTAAAAGATGATTTTACTTACTAGTAAAAAATAAACATTTTGACGTACAAACATATGAAAATAAATTAAATGCTTTTAAAATTATGTTAATTTTATTCTTGTTATTGAAGAAATCGTACATGTTTTTATGGTTTATGAGTCGAATTACAACTGTATAACTTACAGTATTTTATGGTTTTCGCCTCTTTTGGAAATTTCAACTTTATCTTTGTAGGTTTTTTACTACAATATTTTTGAAATATGTATTGGTGTATAAATTGAAACAGTTTTGGCATACTAAACTGCTTAACTTCACTAAAATTTCTATCCAAATTGGGTATGAAGTCCTTTTTTATATTCTTGTTAAGATTTTGAGTAATAGTTGTTTTGCAGTTAATGTTTGGGTTGAAACGCAAATAGAAAATGTTGTGTTAATTTGTGTTTTAGAATTTAAAGGGGAGGGGGGATGTTTGTATGCTGTTGTACCAAATTGTTTAAATCAATTTAAGGTTTAGAATAATATGATTTTACATTATAGATATAAGAGTAATATTATGATACGTAATTCAAAATATTTTTGAGTTACTTAGTTGGTAACTCGATAAGTTATTCGTCTATTGGTAATCATTGTTCTTATAATTACGTTTAGTATTCCAGTTGTTGTGCCAGCAAGAGGGATGTTTTGGTCATTAGAAATATCAGCAGATGAAACTGTGTTCATTAGATTTCCTATTTCTGTTCCTATTACATCAAAAGTAAAAGTACAAGAGTTACCCGCAAGTAAATTTACATTTGAGATAGTAAAATTATCAGAGCCCGATATAGCGTTTATTGTTCCTCCACAAGAGGTACCGGCATCAGGAGATGTCGAAATTCTCATTCCCGAAGGGAGATTATCTGTAAGCGACAGGTTAGTGAGATCTACACCGGTTGATGGGTTGTCTAATACAATAGTGACTGTAGACTCTTCACCATAACCTATAGTAGTAGGAGAAAAATTCTTACTGGCAACGGCTGGGAATGCTACTTCTGTAGAAACTGCAAAAACTCCTCCCCATATTCCTTCATTTGCACTCCCTAAGCCAACATTTAAGGTAGTAGCATTGTTAGGTACAAGACCAGTGGCATCAAACATATCTATGTCCATTCCCCAGTTAAAACTTAGATTAGGGCTTCTTCCTCCAATATCGACTCCAAATTTGGATATCGTACTATTTAGGGTGTTATTTGCTGGGTTTAGCGCATTTGAAAGAGCTGTTCCATTTATAGAGACAAAATCTCCAATTTGATTTGCTTCACCATCAAAGCCAAAATACCCTGCATCTGTATCAAACGCCCCTGTAGAGGGAGTTAGGAGTCCAGTGACAGTAAATGCATCATTAGCTCCAAATCCAAAAAAATCAAAACCATCCCAGATACTTACACTTCGAGTTATGTCTGCGGGATCCTCAAAAATTATTACCATAGTCCATCCTCCATATGGTCCAGTGAAAGAACTACCTGTCATTAATGGTATATCTGCAACCGTATATGTTCCAGAACCTGAACTTTGGACAATAGAAGTTACATCTGCATAGGACATAAATGTATTCCATCCTGCAAAAGTAGTAGTTTCTATATTAGTGATACTAGCATCAATAGTAGTGTATCCGCCAGCACCAGGTTCTCTAAATTGTACTTGTTGTAAGCTCAACGAGGGGTCTGGGTTTGTTATTCCTCCGAATGTAGAGTTGTAAGTACCCCCCCAGTATAAACCAGCCCAAGTTACAGTTGCGCTTGCAGGTAGGGTAAAATTAGCGCTACTAGAGTTTATAGTGGTTCCATCTACACTTGCGTAACCCATTACAACCGTAGGGTTATTAGATGTTGGAGTTCCCGGACAATTAGCGGTACAGATAAGATTAGTATTACCAATCATATCAAAATTACCTCGTACATTAACAGCAAAACGTTCCTCATATGGTCTAGGGTTTTCGATCTCAATATCCACTATAGTACCTGTGCCTTGATCGCTAATATCTACAGAAAGATCACTTACATTAGAAAAATTGATAAAAAATGTTTCATCACCTTCTATACTAATGTCATCCAAAATAGAAACGATTATAGTTTCTGTATCTCCAATAGTTCCAGAAAAAGATAATGTTCCACTTGTAGTGGTGTAGTCAGTACCCGAATTTGCTGTATTGTCAGCTGTGGTATAATCAAGAGTAAAGCCACCAGCAGTACCTACACCAGTATGTGTTACTGTAAAAGTAGCAGTTCCTGCGTTTTCATCGACTGAAATATCATTAATATCTACTCTCGGTGTTGGTTGAATAATATCGAATGATATAGTAGTACTTGTGAAAAAATTAGGGAATGACTCTAGAATTAGAACACCATCCTGATATACTCGAACATAACTTCCCGCACCATTCCAGCCGTCACCATAAGTGTCTTCTAATAGTAACGAATATCCTGTGCCATAAGGAACACTTGCATATGCCTGCGGAGTTCCTATGTTGTTATATGAAGTGTTTGAAGAGCCATTGAAACAATCAAAAGGATTACAGATAGTTGGGCTAATTGTTACATTTGAAGGATTTCTAAAAGTAACTCGGTTTTCAGAAGACCATGATTGCCAGTTAACTTCAATTTCAATCAACGCTTGACCATAAGTGCTAAAATTACTAGCCGCAATAGTGATAATTGTAATAAGAAATCTAATATGTAGGTATTTGCCCATCAATTTTTATAATATTAATTTATTTCACCACAAACACAACATTAATTAATGAATTAAAATCTAAAGGTTGATCAATTACTGTGTATGTTAAAACTCCATTAGCATCAATGCTCATTGTTCCTGTGTTAAAAACCAAAGGATCTGCATAAGTAACATAATAATATAATTCATTTGCAGCATATACTGGTATCGAAGGCGCACTTGGACTTGATGCAGTAGGTGATGAAAATTGAGCTGTATATTGAGCATATAAGTCCAAAGTAAAAGTGCCGTTAGTTGCTACAGAAACTTCAATGGATGGAGGGTAGAATACTCTTGCAGCTGCCGAAGTAATAGGAGCGATAGCCTGTATTACTTCTTGAACAGTTGTTTCATTAGTTGGAGTAGTTTCTCCAGCCTGATCAACATCAATTGGTGTTGTCAAATTTACTTCAGAATCTTCCTGGTCATCTGAAGCTGTTTGCCATCCATTGGTAACTCCAGTGTAACGATACATTTTTTCATCTGCCAAGTTGTAAACTACTGAACCTATTTGCGGGCTTACAATAGCATTTATTTCGGCTAAGTTAGTGGCTGATGGTAGTCCCATCAATGCATTAGCATCTCCTGTTCCAATTTGGGAGTATACACCAATAGGTAGGATAAAGAGTAAAACTATAATAATTTTTTTTTCCATTTAATGCTTTTTCGTACTTGTTTTTTTAATGACTAATAAGTAGGTTTTAAAAGTCTAATACTGTAAACATAAACTCTAAGTCAATATCGTCTTTTTGGTTAGCCCCATTGTCACTGTCTCCAATGTTAATTTTAAATCCAGTAGTAAACTGGTCATAGTATGTAATACCTGGGTCATCATAATCTGCCCCCGTATTACCAGGACAATCACCTCCACAATCAAGTGTTGCAAGTTGGATAATATAATTATCATCTGGCATTGGGGATGTGAACGTTATTTGATAGTCACCTTCATTAATCCTAGTGACTGTTGCATTTAATATTTTAAAAGCAGTACCATTACCGGCTACTTTACCCATTGCTTTAATAGGACTAGCAAAGAAGGCTCCACCATCTGTTCCAATAGTAATTTCATTACCTGTATTTCCACTTACAACATTAGCTGTTTGTACATCTGCAGTAGGAGTGTTTTCATTAGTGTATGTTATTACTCCTGTTGTTGTATTCTGCGTTAAGTTAGTAACAATGTTTGTTGCTGGGTCGCCTGTTGCTCCGGTAGGACCTGTAGCACCCGTTGCTCCAGTCGCACCATCTGTTCCATTAGTTCCTGCTGCTCCGGTTGCACCTGTAGCACCTGCTGCTCCAGTAGCACCTGTTGCTCCGGTAGGGCCTGTTGCTCCGGTTGCACCTGTTGCTCCTATAGAACCTGTTGCTCCAGTCGCACCATCTGTTCCGTTAGTTCCTGCTGCTCCGGTTGCACCTGTAGCACCCGTTGCTCCGGTCGCACCATCTGTTCCGTTAGTTCCTGCTGCTCCGGTTGCACCTGTAGCACCCGTTGCTCCGGTCGCACCATCTGTTCCGTTGGTTCCTGCTGCTCCGGTTGCACCTGTAGCACCTGTAGCACCCGTTGCTCCGGTCGCACCATCAGCACCGTCTGTTCCGTTAGTTCCTGCTGCTCCGGTTGCACCTGTAGCACCCGTTGCTCCGGTCGCACCCGTTGCTCCGGTCGCACCATCAGCACCATCTGTTCCGTTAGTTCCTGCTGCTCCGGTTGCACCTGTAGCACCCGTTGCTCCAGTCGCACCATCTGTTCCGTTAGTTCCTGCTGCTCCGGTTGCACCTGTAGCACCCGTTGCTCCGGTCGCACCATCAGCACCATCTGTTCCGTTAGTTCCTGCTGCTCCGGTTGCACCTGTAGCACCCGTTGCTCCAGTCGCACCATCAGCACCGTCTGTTCCGTTAGTTCCTGCTGCTCCGGTTGCACCTGTAGCACCCGTTGCTCCAGTCGCACCATCTGTTCCGTTAGTTCCTGC
>NZ_POYJ01000010.1 GCF_002895435.1 Aquimarina sediminis | reverse complement strand
GATAGTAATACCACTACCGATGATCCATCAGAGAATATAGTAGTTGGCAACACCACGGATCTAGTCGTTAGTAAAACAGTAAACAATACAACTCCAGATGAAGGAGATACGGTAATCTATACGATCACCCTTACCAACAGTGGTCCCGCTACTGCGACCAATGTTTCTATCACGGATCTGTTACCAACAGGGGTGACCTATGTATCCGATACCCCAAGTCAGGGTAGTTATGTGAGTGGTACCGGAGTTTGGAGTGTTGGTAGTATCAATAATAGCAGCAATGCTACCTTAAGTATCAGCGCTACAGTAGATGCAGGTACTAGTGGAGATACCATCACCAATACAGTGAGTAGCGTAAGTCTGGATCAGACCGATAGTAATACCACTACCGATGATCCATCAGAGAATATAGTAGTTGGCAACACCACGGATCTAGTCGTTAGTAAAACGGTGAACAATACAACCCCGGATGAAGGTGATACGGTGATCTATACGATTACCTTAACCAACAGTGGTCCTGCTACGGCAACCAATGTATCTATTACGGATCTGTTACCAACAGGAGTAACCTATGTATCCGATACCCCAAGTCAGGGTAGTTATGTAAGTGGTACCGGAGTTTGGAGTGTTGGTAGTATCAATGATAGCAGCAATGCTACCTTAAGTATCAGTGCAACAGTAGATGCAGGTACCAGTGGAGATACCATCACTAATACAGTAAGTAGTGTAAGTTTGGATCAGACCGATAGCAATACAACAACGGATGATCCTAGTGAAAACATCGTAGTTGGCAACACCACGGATTTAGTCGTTAGTAAAACGGTGAACAACACAACACCAGATGAAGGTGATACGGTGATCTATACGATTACCTTAACCAACAGTGGTCCTGCTACGGCAACCAATGTTTCTATTACGGATCTGTTACCAACAGGGGTAACCTATGTCTCAGATACCCCTAGTCAGGGTAGTTATGTAAGTGGTACCGGAGTTTGGAGTGTTGGTAGTATCAATGATAGCAGTAATGCTACCTTAAGTATCAGCGCTACAGTAGATGCAGGTACTAGTGGAGATACGATAACCAATACAGTAAGTAGTGTAAGTTTGGATCAGACCGATAGTAATACCACTACCGATGATCCATCAGAGAATATAGTAGTTGGCAACACCACGGATCTAGTCGTTAGTAAAACAGTAAACAATACGACACCAAATGAAGGAGATACGGTGATCTATACGATTACCTTAACCAACAGTGGTCCAGCTACTGCGACCAATGTTTCTATCACGGATCTGTTACCAACAGGAGTAACCTATGTATCCGATACCCCAAGTCAGGGTAGTTATGTGAGTGGTACCGGAGTTTGGAGTGTTGGTAGTATCAATAATAGCAGCAATGCTACCTTAAGTATCAGCGCTACAGTAGATGGAGGTACTAGTGGAGATACCATCACTAATACAGTGAGTAGCGTAAGTCTGGATCAGACCGATAGTAATACCACTATTGATGATTCTAGTGAAAACATTGTGGTAGGAGGAATAGACTTGGTAATTGAAAAAGGAATTTTGGAGTCTGGACCTTATTTAACAGGAGAAACATATACTTATAATATTCTTGTTTCAAATAATAGTTTAAACGACGCTACCAATGTATTAATAACTGATCAACTTCCTTCAGGAATAACATATTTGTCAAACAATAGTTCCGAAATCTATAATGTTTCAACGGGAGTATGGAATGTGGGAACAGTTACAGCTGGAAACACAATTGAATTAGAAATTAGTTTCTCTGTTGATACTGCTTCTGCGGGGATGACGATTACCAATGTAATTACAGAAATCTCCCTGGATCAAACAGATATAAATGAAACTCCTGATGACTTAGAAGAATCAATTGATGTTGAAGTAGGTGCAGAAGACGGAATTACAATTTTTTCTGCAATGTCACCAAATGGAGATGGAGTAAATGATGTGTTTGTAATTAGTGGACTAGAAAGATTTGAAAACACCTTGGAAATTTATAATAGATGGGGTGTTAAAGTGTATGGAACTGAAAATTATGGAAGAAATGATAATTTCTTTAGGGGGACTTCAAATGGAAGAAATACTATTGAAGAAAGAGATGAATTACCTGTGGGAACATACTATTATATTTTAAAGTATGTAGTTCCAGGAGAAAATAGTAAAAGCAGAGCTGGTTATCTGTATATTAATAGATAAAAACTTTAAAGTGTCAAAATATAATTATACAGTGTTTACAGGATCATATTACAGAAAGTAGACTTAAAAACAACACATCGTTTTTTAGAAACTATAATTAGAGTAATAGGTTATTTTTTACCAGCTTCTCATAAAAAAAATAAATTTGTATTTTTTTATGTAAATTTATCGGTGGAAAATGAAAAAAATCTATACTGATAGTGAATTAACCTTGTTATTATATCAAGGAGAGGAGTTGGCGTTTGACGAAATTTACAAGCGTTATTCTGGTAAAATGTTTAGTTATGCTTTAAATGTTTTAAAGAAAAGACAAATCTGTGAAGATTTGGTTCAGAATATTTTTCTTGATATTTGGAATAAAAAGACAAGTAGAGAAATAGAAAACCTATCTGCTTTTTTGTTTAAAGCTATAAAATTTCAAATATTTAATCATTTTAGAAAAAATTCTTTATCAAAAGAAAATCTAACCAGATTTAATTTGATTCAGGATACCATAGAAATTAATGATACTATGGAATATACAGAACTTGAAACATATATAAAGAAATGTATAGAAGAACTCCCGGATAGATGTAAGTATATTTTTTTACTAAGTAGGTTTGAAAATAAATCAAATAAAGAAATAGCTAAAGAACTTGGGATTTCTGTACAAGGGGTTAAAAATCAAATATCTAAGGCTTTGAAGCTAATAAGAGCTAAATTAATAGAAAGAAAATTTTTACTACCGTGAAATAAAACATACTATTTTTTAATATGTATATAGAAGAGCAATGAGCAAGACTGATAAAAATAAAATCATTAGTGATTTTTTGAAGGATGAAATTTCTTCTAAAGATGAAAAGATTGTAGATATTTTCTTGGATTCTTACCAGAAAGATACTTCTTGGGAGGAATGGAAACCTTCAGACGAGGATGATTATAACCCATCAGAGTTTGATAAATTAAAGAACCAAATAAAATCTCAAGAACAAACACCAATAAAAAAGAATAATACTAATGTATGGTATCGATATGCGGCGATTTTTGTTGTATTAATTGGTGTTGGCATGTTTTTTTATTTGATAAACCCTATTAATGTAAAGGGTGATTTTGAAAAAGTTACATTGCTATCTGAAGATGGAAACTCTAAAACCTTTGAAGAAACTACAATACTTGATTTGACCAAGGAACAAGATCCCTTTGCTATGGGAGATACAAAAAAAAGCATAAATAAATACATTACATTACATGTCCCAAGGGGTAAAAAATATAAGGTTATTCTTTCAGATGGGACAGGTGTTTATGTAAATGCTGATAGTGAATTAAGATTTTTGAATAATTTTCAAAATTCCCAAGAAAGACAAGTTTTTTTATCAGGAGAAGCTTATTTTGAGGTAGTTAAAGATTCGTTTAAGCCTTTTGTTGTAGCAGCTAATGATTTAAATGTAAAAGTATACGGAACCAAGTTTAATGTATCCGCTTATGAAAATGAAAGAAATGAAGGAATCTCACTTTTAAGTGGTAAGGTAGGTGTATTTATGAAAGGAAAGCATGCTAATAATAAAGAGATAATGCTGATCCCGGACGAAGTTGCTATATATACTAAAATTGATGATAAAATTACCATATCCAAAGCCAATGCAAAGAGAAGTATTGGTTGGACGCAAGGTATATTGTATATTGATGATGAGAGATTTGATGATTTAATAAATGAATTAGAACGGTCTTTTAATGTTACAATAACCAATAATTATAGTAATTTATCTGAAGAAAAATTTACAGGAGAATTTGAAATGAAAGAAGGTTTGGAGTATATACTTACAGTTTTTTCAGAGAATTATCCATTTGATTTTTCTATAAAAAATAACGAAGTGGTTATTAACCCTGTTTTAAACTAATGTAGTTGACCTGATCTTCAATTAAGGTTTTAAAATGCGATATACATTTCTTTTATATATATTCTTCTTTTTTAATTTAACATTTTCTCAAGAAGAAAAAATAACTTTAACATTAACAGAGACCTCTGTGGTATCAATTTTTGATCAAATTGAGGAAAAGACTGATTATAGGTTTTTTTATAGAAAATCTCAGATTCAAAAAATTGAGAAGATATCAATAAATGTAATAGAAGAGTCTATAACAAAGATTTTAGAGATTATATTAAAGAATACTCCTATAAGCTATAGTATTATAGGGAATCAGGTGATTTTGGTGAAAAAAGAAGAAGTAAATACAAACGCAAAAACCCCAATTACCAAAAAGAATGATTTTGTAATTATTGGAAATGTAAAGAATGATAAGGGGCAACCATTAAGTGAAGTTAATATCTATGTTAAAAGCAGCACAAAAGGTACAGTTTCTGATATTAAAGGTAATTTTTTGATTCAAAAAGTTGATCCCAAATCAATATTGATTTTTAGTTATTTAGGATATGTTACCAAAGAAGTACCGTTAAATAAAAGAAGATCTATTAATGTCGTTTTATATGAAGAAACAACAGATATAGATGAAATAGTATTAGTGGGGTATGATACCTTTAGAAAAAAAGATGTTACGGGAGCTATATCTTCTCTAAATATGAAACATGTTAGTCGTGAAAGTGCAATTTCACCTCAACAACTATTACAAGGACGAATAGCAGGTGTACAAGGGATTTTGGACTCTGGAGAGCCAGGAACAAGCATAACTCTTAGAATTCGGGGGACCTCGTCGATAAGAAATGGTAATGGTCCTCTATTTGTAGTGAATGGAATTCCTCTATCTTCTTTTGCTATTTCTCCTACAGGAACCAATATAGGTAGTAGTGATGATGGGCAAGGAAATACGACCTCTAGAAATCCATTAAACTTTATCGATCCTAATGATATAGAAAGCATAGATGTTTTAAAAGATGCTTCAGCAACAGCAATTTATGGGTCTAGAGGAGCAAATGGAGTGATTATTATTAAAACAAAAGAGGGAGGAAAAGGTATGCGATTACATTATAGTTCTTTTGTGGGAATAAGTACTATAACTAAAAAAGTTAATATTCTATCTCCAAAGGAATTTAGAGAATTTGTTGACCCTTCTTTAGATTTTGGAAGCAGTACTGATTGGCAGGATGTAATTTTTAGAACTGCGTTTAATAACAACCATAATATTTCATTCGAAGGGAATGATAAGAATGAAAAAACAGGGTATAGACTATCCCTTGGAATTATGGATCAAGAAGGAATTATTGAAGATAGTGGAATCCAGAAATATTCAGGAACAATAAATACAACTCATAAAATACTAGATGATAAGTTAAATATTAGAATCTCAGCTATTGGGGCAAATGTTTTAGATCAAAATCCTCAAATTTCTAATGATGCAGGAGCCAATGGGGATTTGTTAAGTGGTGCCTGGATATCAAATCCTACTCGCCCTATTTTTAATGCAGATGGATCATTTTTTCAACCAAATGAAAATGATAGAAATCTTGCCGCAGTTATTGAGTACACCGAGGATAAGACAAACACTTTTAATTTTTTAGGAAATCTTTCTGCAGATTTAAAACTAGGTAAAAATTTTTCCTATGGTTTTGGTTTTGGCTTGGGACGATACAATTCAGAAAGGCAAAGTGCAATTTCTAGAGATCTTAATATATCCAGAATACAAGGGTTAGGAAGAGCTACCATATCCGATGTGCTTTCTTCAAATCTTTTAATAGATCATACTTTAAAATATACCAAAACATTTGCGGGACAGCATCGATTTAGTACTGTTTTTGGGTATTCATATCAAAAATTAAAATTGAAAACGAAGAGGATAGAAGCAACTAATTTTCAGACTTCTGATATAAATGTGATGCTTAATAATCTAGAGTCGGTTCAGACGAATATCCCAGGGTCTATTAAAATAGGAAGCAATAAAGCTATCGACGAGTTTCAATCTTTCTTTGGTAGAGTTAATTACTCTTTTATTGATAAATATATTTTTACTACTACACTGAGAGCAGATGGATCTAGTAGATTTGGAGTAAACAATAAATATGGATATTTCCCCTCTTTGGGGGTTGCCTGGAGGATTTCTGAAGAGAGTTTTATCCCTGAAGTAATAGACAATTTAAAATTGAGATTGGGATTTGGAATAACAGGAAATCAAGATTTTGAAGGAGGTAATCAACTAAGATTTCAACGTTTTGGAAGTAATAATCAACTACAAAACTTACGTTTCGAAAATCCTGACCTAAAATGGGAAACAACAACTCAATTTAATGTAGGAATAGACTATACGTTGTTTAAAAACAGAGTGCGAGGCAGTATCGATCTATACACCAAAAAAACTAAAGATCTTTTGATAAGAACAGAGAGTGCAGAACCCGCTCCAGCCGAGTTCTTGTTTAAAAATATAGATGCAGAGATTGTTAATAAAGGAATTGAGTTTGATATAGAGTCAACAATAATTGACAAAAAGGAATTTAAATGGATGTCTGCATTTAATATAAGTATTAATAAAAATGAAGTGACTAAGATTGATAGAGTAATATCAACAGGAGCTATTAATGGTCAAGGATTAACAGGTGCGTATACACAAGTAATAACTCAAGGAAGACCACTTTATTCATATTTTTTAAGCGATTTTAAAGGACTGGATGATAACGGATTTAACGTTTTTAATAATGGAGGGGAACCTGTTTTTGTTGATAAGACACCGTTTCCAGATTATAGTTTTGGGTGGTATAATTCTGTAGTTTATAAAAAATGGAATTTAAATGTTTTCTTATCAGGACAAGTAGGTGCTCATATTTATAATAATAATACAAATGCTTTTTTTCTAAAAGGAGCTTTGATTAATGGAGGTAGAAATGTAACTCATGATGTTGCTTTTGGGAATGAAAACAGTGAAAATTCCAATAATGTATCGACAAGGTTTTTAGAAGATGGATCCTATCTTAGATTTCAAAACATTGAATTAGGATATACCTTTAATACTCATAATCTTAAATATGTTGATTATTTTAAATTGTCATTAACAGCAAAAAACTTATATACAATTACAAATTATAGTGGTCAGGATCCCGAAGTAAATATCGACAAAAGTATTGATGGAGTTCCATCTTTGGGGATCGATTATTCTGCTTATCCAAAAGAACGTTCCTTTAACTTTGGTTTCTTAGTAACTTTTAAATAATTTCTTTTTTATTTCCTTAATTATCGATCTGATACGAATAACTCAAATAAATTTTTGAGTATTAAATTTATAAAGTGATTAAAGATAAATTTCTTGGTTTTTTAGTCCAAAGTAATTCTCACTATTTTCAAACTTATAAACCTTTTAGCTCAAAAAGGTGTGTTTTTTTATTTTTTTATCAGAAATAAATTATCTCTCCTATCCCTTGATATAACTACAAAAAAGTGAATTATTGTTTCTTTTTGAGTGATCTTTTAAAAAAAAAATGATATCAGAGGTGTACCATTTTCGATTTCATGTTACTTAATTAATGCGTTAACTTCTCAAACGATATAGTATTGATTTAGAAAGAATAACACGTCTGTAAATGAAAAAACTTATTAAAAAATACCTGGATAATTCTGCTTCTAAAAAAGAGCAGAAGATACTCTCTGGGTTTTTGGATTCTTTTCAGAAAAAAAAGTGTTTGCAAGAATATAATCTAAATGAATATATAATTTATGATAAGGATCAATTTTATAAATTAAAGAAAAAATGTGTTGAAGCAGATAGAAGTAAGAAAAACTATTCATTGGCACAGGTTGTTAAATACGCCGCGATTCTTATCGTCTTATTTGGGGTGTCCACTTTTCTTTATTTTATCTCGTATGAGAATAATAAAATTTTCTCGAATTACTTAAACGAAATTACTATTACAGATACTAATGGTGAGATTAAGGTAATAGAAGAACACATTGTTTTTGATCTTCAGAAAAATGACAGCATTATAGATAATATCTCCAATGAGATAGAATATATATCAATAAATGTTCCCAAAGGAAAAACTTTTAATATGGTACTAGTAGACGGTACCAAAGTTTTTTTAAATGCGTCATCCAGTATACAAATTCCTACTGATTTTAAATACACTCAGGAAAGAAAAGTTGTACTAAAAGGCGAAGCTTATTTTGATGTTACAAAAAACAAGGAAAAACCATTTATAGTTGAATCTTGGGCTTTAAAAACCACTGTACTAGGAACAAAATTTAATGTGTCTGCGTACCCCGAAGACCCAAAAAGTTCGATAACTCTTATTGAAGGAAAAGTCGGTGTTCAGCAACAAAATTCTAAATCAAAAAACGAGATGCAAATAATGCATCCAAATCAGAAAGCGGTATATCAAAAAAATAATAATGAAATCAAACTAACATCAGTTAAGGCTATCAATTCTATAGCCTGGATTGAAGGTTATCTATATTTTAAAAATGAAAATTTTACACAGGTAGTAAGAAGAATAGAACGTAACTATAATATTAAAATAATAAATAAATACCCTGATTTAAATAACGAAAGTTTTACTGGAAAATTTGATTCTAAAAAAGGGATAGAACACCTACTAAATGTTTTTTCTCAAAATATTCCTTTCAACTATAAAGTAAATAAAAGTGAAATAATTATAACCTCTAAAACTAATAAGCCAATGAAGTAAAGAAACAAATGGAATCAGGAGATAGTAGTAGTTATAGTATAGAGTTATTATTTCCTATAAATTCTTTTGTATTCTAATTAGTATGAATTGTAGCCAATTGATAAGTTGTTAATTTTTTTTGTTCTCAATGATTTGACAAGGAGAAGATTACAAATGACTAATAGTGATATTATCAGTTTCATTAATTACTTCTTCTTGTTAATGAGAACAAGAAGGAAGAGAATTTTATGACTTTGACCTGATTAAATATTAGGTGTTCATTAGGATATTCAAAAAGAAATTAACCAAGTAAAATTAACTAAACTAAATTTTTAAAATTATGATAAACATATTACCGAAAAATCTCCTTTTTAGCTTGGGATTTTTGCTAATGGGAATAACCACCGTAGCGCAAGATAATATAACCGTAAAAGGTACTGTCTCTGGCAGTGGAGGAGTAATACCTGGAGTAAATATAATAGTTCGAGGAACTGATAATGGATCAGTTACCGATTTTGATGGGAATTATACCATTTCTAATGTAGCACCTGATGCAGTTATTGTATTTAGCTATTTGGGGTTTAAGACTGTTGAAATACCAGTTAATAATCAAACGGTTATTAATGTTGATTTAGAAGAAGACTCTGCCGAATTAGAGCAGGTTGTATTAGTAGGATATGGGTCTGTGGCAAAAAAGGATGTTACAGGAGCGATATCAACTTTACAAGCGAAAGATTTTAATGCGGGAGCAATTTCTTCCCCAGAACAGTTGATACAAGGAAGAACCCCTGGTGTTCAGATTACTTCTGATGGAGGAGAACCGGGTGGAAGTGTAAATGTAAGAGTAAGAGGAACATCCTCTGTAAGAAGTGGTAATGGACCATTATATGTAGTTAATGGAGTACCATTAAATGGGATAGGAGTTTCTCCCACTGGAGCCAATGTAGGAAGCAATGATAATGGCTTAGGAAACACAACCGCTAAAAACCCATTGTCTTTTATTAATCCCAATGATATAGCCAATATAGCAATACTAAAGGATGCATCGGCAACTGCAATTTATGGATCAAGAGGAGCTAATGGAGTGATTATGATTACAACCAAAAAAGGAAAATCAGGGTCTGGAGCATTAACATATACGACATCAGTGAGTGCTAGTACAATTACAGAAAAATTAGACCTGTTAGATGCTGATGAGTTTAGAACTTTTGTAGACCCTGCCTTAGATTTTGGGAGTAGTACAGATTGGCAAGATGTGATTTTCAGAACTGCTCTAAGTAAAAACCATTACCTCTCATATGGAGGAGGAAGCGATGATGGAAAATCAATTTATCATTTATCAGCAGGAACAACAGATCAAGAAGGTATTGTAGAAGGTAGTGGTATGAAAATGTACACGGGAACAATAAATACTTCTTATAAATTGTTTAATGACAGGCTTAATATTAAAGCTTTCGCAGCAGGAACTAATATATTGGATCAAAACCCTCAGATATCCAACGATGCAGGGTTTACAGGAGATATATTAAGTGGAGCTTGGAGAGCAAATCCAACCAGACCTATTTATAATGCTGATGGAACTTTTGCCCAACCGGATATAAACGAACGTAATCCCGCTGCGATACTAGGACTTACAACAGATAGAACGAATACGTTTAGAGTTTTAGGAGATTTTTCTGCCGAACTTGAACTTATGAAAGGCTTATCCTATAAGCTAAACTTTGGGGTAGATAGATCAAATTCGGAAAGACAGAGTGCCTTATCAGGAGACCTCAATGTTGCGAGAGTAGCTGGTCTTGGGATAGCATCTGTTTCTACTGTGTTTTCTTCAAATTTATTATTAGAACATACACTTAATTACAAAAAGGAATTTGGAGATATTCATAGTATAAATGCTCTTGCTGGGTATTCTTATCAAAGCTTTAAAGTCAAAGGAAGAACATTTAGTGCTACTAATTTTCAATCTACCGACCTTAATGTGATGTTAAACAATCTTGAATCAGCTCAATATAGTATTGGTGGTACTGCTAGTGCCGGAAGTATTGCAACAAAAGATGAAATTCAATCTTACTTCGGAAGAATCAATTATACTTTAATGGATAAATACATCCTAACAGGTACACTTAGAGCAGATGGATCCAGTAAATTTGGAGAAAACAATAGATATGGATACTTTCCATCAGTTGCATTTGCCTGGAGATTATCTGACGAAGAATTTATCCCAGATTCATTTAGTGACCTTAAGTTAAGATTAGGGTATGGGATTACAGGAAATCAGGAATTTGATGGAGGTAGCCAGATTGTATTGCAAAGATTTGATTCAAATAATAACCTATCAGCTCCAAGATTTGGAAACCCTGACCTTAAGTGGGAGTCGACAACACAGTATAATGCAGGTATTGATTTTGGTTTTTTTGATGGTAGATTAAGAGGATCAATAGATTTTTATGATAAAATTACAAAAGACTTGTTATTGCGTTTAGATACAGCTGAGCCTGCTCCTGCATCATTTTTCTTTGGTAATTTAGATGCAGAGGTTCAAAACACTGGATTAGAATTTAATATTGAAGGAGATATTATTGAAAGTGAGGACTTTAATTGGACAACTAATTTTAATATTAGCTTCAATAAAAATGAAGTTACCAAAATAGATAGAAGAATACAAACGGGAGCCATTAGCGGCCAGGGGCTAACAGGTGCTTTTGTACAAGTGATTACCCAAGGAGAGCCTTTGTATTCATACTTTCTAAGTGAGTTTAAAGGTTTTGACAGTGATGGGGCTAGTATAGAAGAGCCAGCCCGATTAATAGGAAAAAGCCCATTGCCAGATTATACTTTTGGGTTTACAAATACATTGAATTATAAAAATTGGGATTTGAGTTTGTTTTTTGCAGGTCAGATAGGAGGGTACATTTACAATAATAATCGTAATGCATTATTCTTAAAAGGATCACTAATTAATGGTGGTAAAAATGTTACAAGAGATGTAGCTAACAGCAACGAGAGTCCAACAAATGGAAATAATGTTTCTACAAGATTCTTAGAAGATGGTTCTTTTGTTAGGTTACAGAATATGGTATTGGGGTATACTTTTAATACAGATAAGTTAAAATATTTAGATGATCTTAGAATTTCTGTAACTGGTCAAAATTTATTAACTTTTACAGACTATAGTGGTCAGGATCCAGAAGTTAACGTTGATAAGAGTATAGGCGGCGTACCTTCTTTAGGAATTGACTATTCTGCATATCCAAGAGCTCGCACGTTTACACTAGGTTTAACAATGTCTTTTAAATAAAAAAATATGAAAAATAATAATAACGTAAGAATTTTACTTGGGATATTGAGTATATATCTAATATCTGCATGTACAGATTTAGAGTTTGAAAATGAAGGGGGAATTATCCCAGAAGGAATAGGTGAGTCTACAGAACTTTTAAGCTCTGCCTATGGACAATTGAGAGAGTTTGCTAATGAGCGTGTAATTTTTGGGCTATCAGGGCATAGTACAGATGAAATGCTAGGACCAACCAGAGGTACAGATTGGTTTGATGGAGGAGTATTTCAACAAATGCATTTACATACATGGACTCCAGATCATTTATTTATTAGAACCTCATGGAGTGATATTAATAGAGGAGTTTTTAGAGCAACTCAAGCAATAAGTGGAGATGGAGCAACACCTCAATTGATAGCAGAAGCTAAAACAGTAAGAGCATATTTTATGTTTTATGTATTAGACTTTTGGGGGATTACGGTGTTTAGAGAAGCAGAAGATGGAGTTAGTGTTAATCCAAGAGTACTTACCTCATCAGAGTCTGTAG
The DNA here is from genome assembly GCF_002895435.1 of Aquimarina sediminis. Lineage (GTDB taxonomy): Bacteria > Bacteroidota > Bacteroidia > Flavobacteriales > Flavobacteriaceae > Aquimarina > Aquimarina sediminis. Next base: position 206,542 of record NZ_POYJ01000010.1, on the reverse strand, counting down.
CTTTTCTTATACAAGATTTAGAAGAAGCATTAGCAGATTTGCCAGAAACATCTAGTAAAAACTTAGCTAATAAAAATACTGCCAGGGCCTTACTTACCAAATTATATCTAAATAAAGCCGTGTATGAATCTGATAATAGAGCCGCAGGGTCATTTAGCTTTGCAAAACAAGATATGGATAAAGTTATTGAGTATGCCAATGATATTATTCAATCTGGGCAGTATTCTCTAACTTCTGGATTAGAAGGGTATTTTAATACGTTTGCCGAAGCCAATGAAGGACAAAGTAGTGAGTTGATCTTCTCTGTGCCAGAATCAGAATTGACTGACTTTAAGAGAAGATGGAACTGTTCTCTGCATTATAACCAAAAGCCGTCAGGATGGAATGGATTTGCTACATTATCAGATTTTTATGATTCATTTGATGCTAATGATGTTAGGTTAGGAGGAGATTATAATAGCGCAACAAACCCTTATACAACTAGCACTGGAACAAAAGCAGGTTTTTTAATAGGGCAACAATTTGATGAAAACGGAACAGCTTTAACAACTAGGAACGGTACTCCACTAGCCTATACAAGAGATGTAGATGTTGCAATTAACACTGAAGAAAAAGGTATTAGAGTATTGAAATATATCCCTGATTTTACAGGAGGAGTAGATAATGCAGATGACCCTAATAATAGCTATGTTTTATTACGATATGCAGATGTTTTGCTAAATAAAGCAGAAGCAATCTATCGAGGTGGATCTGATGCTGCATTAGGACAAGCAGCCAGTGATGTTTTTGATGAAATTAGAGTTGCAAGAGGACTAACTGCAGGTTCATTAAACCTTACAGATGATGAGATTCTAGCAGAAAGAGGAAGAGAATTGTATTGGGAGGGCTGGAGAAGAAATGACCTTGTAAGATTTGGAAAGTATCTAAGTGCTTGGCAATTGAAAGAAGCTTCGGGATCAGAACGAATTTTGTTCCCTATCCCTACGACTGCGTTACTGTCTAACCCTGATTTAAGTCAGAACCCAGGATATTAACCTTGTTTTTTTGTTTGTTTCCTTGTTGCTAATATACAAGGATTAGAAAATAATGTCTCCAAAAAATGATATTGAGGGATGCATTTTTTGAGGCATTATTTTATTAAAAATGTCATTTCTGAACGAATAAGATTTCGAGAAAGTAAGTGATGATATGCTTTATGAGTAAGGTGAAGGTTGAATTTGTTAATTATTCTGACTTCTATTATTAGAAATAGGGTGAAATGAAATCAAGATGTCATATACAGTAATTTCATAGTTAAAAAGGTGATTATGCGTAATACATTTCTTATAATATTTTTAAGTATTCTGACACTGTCTTGTTCCAAACAAGAAAAGCCTATTGTAGATGAGTCAAACAGAGAAATTAAAAAAATGTTTGAGAGGCTTCCATTTGAAGAAACTAATATTTCTTTTACAAATGAAATAGCTAATAATGAAGAGTTAAATATCTTTAAATACCGAAACTTTTATAATGGAGGAGGAGTAGCAATTGGCGACATTAATAATGATGGATATGCAGATGTTTTTCTTACTGCTAATATGAAAAAAAATAAACTATACCTTAATAAGGGCTCTTTTGTTTTTGAGGATATTACTATAGATTCTGGCGTTCAGGGAAAAAACAATTGGTCTACAGGAGTAGTCATGGTAGATATTAATAGTGATGGATGGTTGGATATATATGTGTGCAATGCCGGAGATGTAAAAGGAGATAATCAAAAAAATGAATTGTACATAAATAATAAAGACCTCACATTTACCGAAGCTGCGGAAGAATACAATTTGGCAGATAGCGGTTTTACAACTCATGCAGCTTTTTTCGATTATGATAAAGATGGAGATTTAGATGCTTATATTTTAAACAATAGCTTTATTCCCGTTAGCTCATTAGGATATTCAAATAAAAGAGAAATAAGAAGTGAAGACTGGAATATCCCAGATTTTCTCAAAGGCGGTGGGGATAAATTATTGAGAAATGATAATGGTCATTTTGTTGATGTAAGCGAAGAAGCTGGGATTTTTGGCAGCTTGATAGGTTTTGGATTAGGAGTTACTGTAGGAGATCTTAATAATGATCAATATCCTGACTTGTATATCTCTAATGATTTTTATGAGAGAGATTATCTATATATCAATAAAAAAGACGGAACATTTTCTGAAGAAATTAAAAGTTGGACGTCTCATATAAGTATGTCTTCTATGGGAGCTGATTTATCTGATATTAATAATGATGGTATGCAAGATATATTTGTGACAGATATGCTACCAGAAGATAATGTGAGACTTAAGGAAACTAGCGATTTTGAACGATACGATGTACTTCAGTTAAAAAGAAAACAAGATTTCTATAATCAATATATGCAAAACTCATTGCAACTAAATAATGGGAACAACACTTTTTCAGAAATAGCTTTTTATTCAGGAGTAGCTATGAGTGACTGGAGCTGGGGAGCATTACTTTTTGATATGGATAATGATGGGTATAAAGATATTTATGTAAGTAATGGTATTTATCATGATCTTACCAATCAGGATTTTATGGACTTTTTTGCTAATGATATTCTTCAACAAATGGTTTTGACAGGCAAAAAAGAAGTTATAGATACTATTATTCATAAAATGCCTAGTACACCTATTGCTAACAAAGTTTTTAAAAATAATAAAGACCTTACATTTACAGATAGAGCCCCTCAATGGGGGTTAGAAGAACCTAGCTTTTCTAATGGAGCAGCATATGGAGACCTGGATAATGATGGAGATCTTGATATAATAGTGAATAATGTAAACCAGCCCACTTTTGTTTATAAAAATAATACAGATGAATTACAATCAAGTAATTATTTGAAAGTAAAACTAAAGGGTAAAAATAAAAACACCTTTGCGATAGGAACCAAAGTAAAAGTGTACTTAGATGATAATAAACAGATTCTTCAGGAATTAAACCCTTCTCGTGGGTTTCAATCTTCTGTTGATTATGTGTTGACAATAGGCTTGGGAGATAAAAAAATAATTGACTCTCTAAAAATAATATGGCCCGAAGGGACAGAGTATGTAAAGAAAAATATTGCAGTTAATCAACAACTCACATTTGACCAAAACAAAGTACCAGGTAAGGAATTAAAAAAAATAGAACCCCAAAGCAGAAAATTGTTTAAAAAGAAAGAAATAGCCTTTTTTGATAAACATGAAGAAAACAATTATATAGATTTTGATTACGAATCTCTTATATATAAAATGAGTTCTAGAGAAGGACCAACAATTACGTTTGGAGACCTTAATAATGATGGTGAAAATGACTTATTTATAGGAGGAGGAAAAGATCAGGAAGGACAGATTTATCTCCAAAAGAATAAAAAATATATCAAAAGTATTTCAGAAATATTTGCCGAAGATCGTATGTATGAGGATACCGCAGCATGTTTTTTCGATGCAGATGGAGACAATGATCTAGATCTTATAGTTGGGGCCGGAGGAAATGAAACATCAATGATCGATAGCGAATATGATTTACGCTTATATCTTAACGATGGTAACGGTAAATTTAATAAAAGCGAAACACATCTTCCTGTTAACGTTTATAATACTGCTGTAATTTCCCCCTATGATTATGATCAGGATGGTGATGTTGATCTGTTTGTTGGCAGTAAAGGAATACCTGGCGTTTATGGAGTAAATCCAAAACATTTTTTATTAGAAAATGATGGTCTGGGTAACTTTAAAAATGTAATAAAAGAAAAAATACCAGAAAGTAAACATCTCGGTATGATAAGCGAAGCAGAATGGAAAGATATAGATAATGATAAAATTAAAGACCTCATAATTGCTGAAGAATGGGGACAGGTACACCTATTTAGAAATGAAAAAAACCGTTTTGTTTCTATAAAAAGTAATCTAAATGAAATACATGGTAGATGGTCAGCCTGTAAAGTAGCAGATATTGACAATGATGGTGATATAGATCTGGTGTTGGGAAATCAAGGAATAAATTCTATTTACAAATCAAGCCCAGATAAAGAATTGAAAATGTATGTTCATGATTTTGATAATAATGGAACAATTGAACAACTGTTTACAATAGGAGAAGGCAAAAAAGATATTCCTATACACCTAAAAAGAGAATTGACAGGGCAGCTGAGTTTCTTGAAAAAGAAAAACATGAAATACTCAGAGTATGCAAAAAAAACAATTCAGGAGTTGTTCCCTAAGGAGAAACTTACTCAGGCAATTGTTAAGAAAGTTAATAAGTCAGAAAGTATTGTAGCCATAAATGATGGGAACTTTAATTTCGAAATAAAAGAACTCTTACCACAAGCACAATTTTCTTGTATAAATGACCTTGAGATTATTGATGTAAATAAAGACGGGCATTTAGATATTTTGTTTGGCGGAAATGATTATTCCCTAAAACCTCAATTCTCACAATTAGACGCATCGTTTGGAGGCATTCTTTTAGGTGATGGAAATGGAGATTTTAGTTGGTTAGACTATAAAGATTCAGGCTTTTTTGTAAAAGGAGTGATTAACGATATAGAAGTATTGACAGATGACAAAAACAATTTACAAGTAATTGTAGGAATTAATAATGAGGCACCATTACTGTTTGATAATGAGTAAAAAACTAGTATACATATTAAGTTTTGTATTACTTTTTTCTTGTAACGATAGAAAAAACACACTTTTCTATACAGTACCATTTTCAAAGACAAACATTAATTTTTCTAACACCCTTACCGCTACAAAAGATTTGAATATTTTGGATTATCTGTATTATTATAATGGGGGCGGAGTTGCTATTGGAGATATAAATAATGATGGTTTGCCAGATATATATTTTACAGGAAATCAGGTAAAAAATAAATTGTATTTAAATAAAGGAAACTTTGAGTTTGAAGATATTACTAAAAAAGCAAAGGTAGAAGGGAATTCCCAATGGAATACGGGAGTTACCATGGCAGATGTCAATGCAGATGGTCTTTTGGATATTTATGTTTGTGCAGTGACAGGGATTAATGGACTGCAAGGGCATAATGAACTTTTTATAAATAATGGAGATCTCACTTTTACAGAGCAGTCAAAAGAATACCAACTAGATTATCAGACCTATAGTACGAATGCCTCTTTTTTTGATTATGATAATGATGGAGATTTGGATATGTACCTATTAAATCATGCAGTACATACAGAAGATTCTTATGGTCCATCACAGCTTAGAGAGAAACGTAATTTCAAAACAGGAGATAGACTACTACAAAATAATACCGGAAAATTTAAAGATGTAAGTGAAGAAGCCGGGATTTATGGCGGATTAATAGGATATGGATTAGGGGTGTGTACAGCAGATTTTAATAATGATGGATACACTGATATATATGTGTCTAATGATTTTCATGAGGACGACTATTTTTATATAAATCAGGGAGATGGCAAATTTAAAGAAAGTCTTAAAACATATTTTGGACATATCAGTAGATTTTCTATGGGCAATGATGCAGGTGATATAAATAATGACGGTTACTATGACTTAATAACTCTAGATATGCTTCCAGAAGAGGAACAAGTATTAAAAGCATCAGTAGGAGAAGATAATGCAGATATTCATGACTTTAAGGTTGATAATTTGGGATATCATTATCAATATGCAAGAAATATGCTTCAGCTAAATACTAAGGGAGAGTATTTTTCAGAAATAGCGCTACTCAGTGGTGTTGAGGCTACCGACTGGAGCTGGAGTCCCTTAATTGCAGATTTTAATCTCGATGGAGAACAAGATATAATGATTACCAATGGAATTCCTAAAAGACCTAATGATCTGGATTATATCAAATATGTATCTAATAAAGAAATTAATGCAAAACTTAATGAACCAGGAATAATTGATGAGAAGGTACTTAGTAAAATGCCTTCTGGAGCTTCCTTTAATTATATTTTTGAAGGGAGTGATTCTTTAAAGTTCAAGGATCGATCTTCTCTATGGTTTCCAGAAAAAAAATCCTTTTCCAATGGAAGTGCTTATGCCGATTTAGACAATGATGGAGATCTTGATATCGTGATCAATAATATTAATGAGGCTCCTTTTGTATATGAAAACACAGAAAATAGTGAGAATCATTATCTAAAAGTTAAGTTGGATTATTTGGATAAAAATTCATTTGGTATAGGAACCAAAATGATGGTATATCATGATGATAAAATACAAAGCAAGCAGTTGTTTGCTTCAAAGGGGTTTCAGTCCTCTTCAGAATTGGTATTTCATTTTGGTTTTCAACCTTCTGCAAAAATTGATAGTATTTTGATGGTATGGCCAGATCAGACATTTCAAAAAATATCAATAACCAAACTAGATACCACATTAACAATACGACCTAAAAAGAATAGAGAAAAAGTAGATTATACTAAGCTGTTTTCAAAAGAAAAGCCATTGTTTTTAAAAACAACAAACAATTTTGGAATTGATTATATCCACAAAGAAAATGATTTTACAGATTTTAATAGACAACAATTAATTCCATATAAATTATCAGATAAGGGACCAGCAGTGGCTATCGGAGACATTGATAAGGATGGAGATGAAGATATTTTTTTTGGAGGAGCAAAAGGAACATTGCCTATATTTTATTATCAAGAACAAGGGGTTTTTAAAACAAAAGCAGACACTATTTTTGATAGAGACGCCTCTAAAGAAGATGTATTCGCAATATTAGAAAACCTAGATCAAAAGCAAGGAAAAGATTTATTGGTAATCTCTGGAGGGGGAGAATATTTTGGAAAGAAAGAGCCATTGCTAGATCGATTGTATACCAATGATAGCAAAGGAAATTTTATAAAAAAACAATCATTTCCGAAGTACTATGAAAACGGATCTATTGTCAAAACTTCTGATATAGATAATGATGGAGACCTAGACCTTTTTGTGGGAGGGTATGCAGTTTCTAACGATTTTGGGAATACCCCTGTATCATACCTTATAGAAAATACAGCTTCTGGTTTTAAAATAATTAATAATGCAGAATTGCAAAAAGTAGGAATGGTCACTGATGCTGTATTTTCTGACTATGATAATGATGGAGATTCTGATTTAATAATAGTTGGGGAGTGGATGTCTCCTGTTTTTTTTCAAAACAACTCTGGTGTGTTTACTATGGTCGAGGTTTTTAATTCAAAGCTTAATGGGTTGTGGCAATCTATAGTACCTTTTGATATTGATAAAGATGGAGATGTTGATTATATTATGGGTAATTGGGGAAAGAACTCAAAGTTTAAGGCTTCAAAAAATAACCCGATGCTAATGTATTATGGAGATTTGGATAAAAACGGAGATACAGAAACTATAATTGCTATTCACAAAAACAAGAAATACTATACAATTAATACGTTTGATGAATTGAGTGGGCAATTAAGGTTTTTAAAAAAGAAATTCGTGTCCTATAAGTCCTTTGCAGGAAAATCTATTGAAGAGATTTTTGATAAAAAAGAACTACAACAAATGAGTGTATTACAAGTACATGAGTTGGCATCTGGATATTTGAAAAACAATAAGAATGGAAGCTTTTCTTTTTACCCTTTTGATGATAAATTACAGATGGCACCAATAACAAATATGCTAGTTGATGATTTTACAAACGATATGGTTCCTGAAGTGTTATTGGTCGGTAACTATTTTGGAGTCACTCCATATCAAGGTCGAATGGATGGATTCTCGGGGGCAGTACTATTTGATGATAAAACATATAAAATGGGTAATGAAATAGGACTGGACCTATATCAAAAACAAGTTAGTGGATTACATATAATAAAAATAGGTGGTGAAAGACATCTATTAATAACCCAGAATAATGATTCAATAGCATTATATAAACTAAATGCTAATTAAAATAAAAGCAATATGAAATACAATGGTAAATTAATGAGAATGTGGATGCCGGTGCTAGTACTTTTTATTTCTTGTTCAGATCATACTAAGCCTATTATAATTACAGCAGAAAATTATCATAAATCTGTTGATAAAGTAACAGAAATCATGATCCATGATATTTTTTCACCCCCTGTTGCAAGTAGAATATATGCATACCCTAATATTGCAGCCTATGAAATACTGGCACAAAAAGACAGTACTCTTTCTTCGATTTCTGGACAACTGAATGGTCTTACAAAGATTCCTAAACCTGGAAAGGATGAAGAAATTAATGATAGATTATCTTCATTGGTTGCTCATTTTGAATTAAGCAAGAGATTGATTTTTTCAGAGAATAAGATGCAAGAATTTATAGATAGCGTATATACAAGTTGGGAACAAATAAATAAAGAAGAGTATCTGGTTTCTAAAGCATATGGATTAAAGGTGGTCGAACATATTGATAAATGGAGCGGTACTGATAACTATGCTCAGACCAGAACTATGCCCAAATACTCTGTAGATTATGATGCACCAGAGAGATGGCAACCTACCCCTCCTGCATATATGGATGGGATAGAACCACACTGGAATAAGATCCGTCCTTTTTTTCTTGAATCTGCAGATGAGTTTAAGCCAATAGCTCCTCCAGATTTTTCTTTAGATAAAGAAAGTGTTTTCTATAAAGAGTTGCAAGAAGTATATGATATTAGTACAGAAATGTCTAAAGAAGGAGATGAGTCCGAAAAAATTAAGATTGCACAATTTTGGGACTGCAATCCATATGTGTCTGTTACTCGTGGACATCTTATGTTTGCTACCAAAAAAATTACTCCTGGTGCTCACTGGGTGGGGATTACCAAAATAGCGTTAAGAAAAGAAAATGCTGATTTTAACCAAACTGTTTTTGCATATACCAAAGTTTCTATAGCAATTGCCGATGCCTTTATTAGTTGTTGGGATGAAAAATACCGTAGTAATTTGGTGCGCCCAGAAACCTTAATTAATAGACATATTGACGAGCAATGGAAACCCATTTTGCAAACTCCTCCGTTTCCCGAATATGTTAGTGGGCATTCGGTTGTTTCTGGGGCTTCGGCAGAAGTTTTGACCAATATTTTTGGAGATAATTTTTCTTTTAATGATAACACCGAGATTCCATACGGTTTACCAATTCGGCAATTTTCATCATTTAAAGAAGCAGCCCAAGAAGCAGCAATGAGCAGACTTTATGGAGGGATTCATTATAGAGCGGCAGTAGAAGTTGGGTTGAATCAAGGAATACAAATTGGAAAAAAAATGAATAATAAATTGGTAATGAAGAGATCAAAATGAAGAATAAAAGAAAAATAATAACCACTCTTCTAGTTTCTGCCTGCGTATATTTTTTATGGTTTCTATATATTAAAGAGTATGATTACACCATTACGATCAAGGCAAATACATCACCAGGAGTTGTATATACAAGTGTGATGAAGTGGGCTAATGATTTAGAGTCAACACAAGGTGTTAAAACTATTCATCTTAGTGATAAAAAATTCTCAAGTATTCATCATACTTCCTTCTTAGATTCATTACCCCTGTTTTTTGAATGGAAAATTAGACCACTCACTGATTCTCTTACTGAGGTGAAAATAGGAGTTAAGAATCCAAATAATGCCATAAGAAATCGATTACAGAAATTAGTAATTAGTACACCGCTAGAAAAGCGTATTCATAAAGAATTTATAAGTTTTAATAATGGTCTAATAAAACATGTAGAAGAGTTTAAGGTTAAAATCAAAGGAAAGAGTGCCAGTCCAGAAGCATATGTTGCTTATGTAAATATCGCTTGCGATCAAAAAGAAAAAGCAACATATATGTTAAGGAATAGTGGATATATAAACTCTTTTTTAAAAGAACATAATATAAAGCTCGTTGCTAATCCATTTATAGAAATATCAAATTGGGATATAGAAAATGAAAAACTACAATTTAGCTTTTGTTTCCCTATCTCAAAAATGGATCACTTTCCCTTATATAGTGATATTAAATACAAAAAAGTAGTGTCGGAGCCTTCTATTAAAGCTGTGTTTTATGGTAATTATAGTTTTTCAGATCGTTCTTGGTATGCTTTGCATCAATATGCTATTAATAATAACATAGAAATCAAACCATCATTGGTTGAGGTGTTTTATAACAACCCTCATGTTGGAGGAAATGATTTAGAATGGAAAGCAGAAATATTTATGAAAATTAATTAAAATAAACAGTAAAAATGAGCTTGATATCTTTTATTGGTTTTACACTATTGGTTGGTGTAATATCATATTTATCTACAAGAAAAGTAAATGAAAAATCATCAGATGGGTACTTTTTAGGAGGACGTAGTCTTACGGCATCTGTAATTGCAGGATCACTATTATTAACCAATCTATCAACAGAGCAAATTGTTGGACTTAATGGAGCAGCATATAAAGAAGGAGTTCTTGTTATGGTCTGGGAAACATTGGCCGCAATTGCAATGGTAATTACAGCGATATTTTTACTGCCAAGATATCTCAAAGGAGGAATAACTACCATCCCTCAATTTTTACAACGAAGATATGATACTACTACCAAAGCAATTGCTTCGGGGTTGTTTTTAACGGGGTATGCAGTCATTTTGTTACCAACAGTTTTATATTCTGGAGCACTGGCTATAAATACAATGTTTGAAGTCCCTGAACTTTTAGGAGTGTCTGATAATACAGCATTGTGGATTACCATTTGGGGTATTGGAGGGATAGGCTCTATTTATGCTATTTTTGGAGGATTAAAGGCAGTAGCTGTTTCAGATACCATAAATGCAGTAGGATTACTTATTGGTGGAATATTGATTCCTGTATTTGGATTGTACGCTATTGGAGATGGAAGTTTGGTAGCAGGAATTGACACATTATTTGAATCTCATCCAGATAAATTTAATGCCATTGGTTCTAAAGAAGCTTCGGTGCCATTTTCTACTATTTTTACAGGAATGATGTTAGTGCAATTGTTTTATTGGGGAACCAATCAAGCAATTATTCAAAGAGCATTAGGGGCAAAAAATCTAAAAGAAGGTCAAAAAGGACTTTTATTAGGGTCTTTTATCAAAATATTGGGACCAATTATTGTAGTATTACCAGGAATCATTGCATTCCATATGTTTAAGGGGGAGTTAGCTAACCCGGACGAAGCTTATCCTATGTTAGTAAGTAAAGTACTACCAGTTTCATTAGTAGGCTTTTTTGCAGCAGTATTGTTTGGTGCTATTTTAAGTTCATTTAATAGTGCATTAAATAGCTCGGTTACCTTATTCGGAATAGATATATATAAAGAGTATATAGATAAAGAAGCAAATGAAAAAGGAATTGTTAAAGCAGGAAAAACCTTCGGAATATTTTTAGCGTTAATATCGATGTGCATTGCTCCACTATTAGTATATGCCACAGATGGATTGTTCGGATATTTACAGGAAGCAAATGGTATTTATAGTATACCAATTTTAACGATAATTGTAGTAGGGTATTTAACAAAACGAGTACCTGCCATTGCTGCAAAAATAGGGATTATTTCTGGCTCTCTACTATATGTAATCAGTCAGTTTATTCTTAAACCATTTGTTGTAGGAACTGAAGATTACCCACATTTTTTACATGTTATGGCAGTACTTTTTGTTTTGAATATAATGATTATGCTTGGGATTGGGAAGTTTTACCCTAAAACCAAAGAATATAAACAAAAATATACAGAACAAGTTGATATAGCTCCATGGAAATATGTAAACCTATGTGGAGGTTTAATTTGTTGTATTGTAATAGGAGTTTACCTCTACTTTTCCTAAGTAAATGTCATAAAAACCCAAATTCGATATAAAGGATTTAGAAAAATAGAATACGTTAAAGGTTAGTTTATAATGGTTTTTTATGGTACTTGCTTTAACCTACAATAGGGCTTATTGTATTAGTGTTCTGCTCTATTGTATAAAATCCAAATTTAAAACCTACATCTTCTGCATAGACAAAACTTTGTATGGCAATATCATATTTTATTGGAGCATTTAGTTTTTTCATTGTATCTATAATACGATATAATTTAGTTTTTGAAATTCCTAAACGAGATGCAAATTTTGCCGGAGATCCGGTAGCTTGTAAACGAATGAGTTGATCCATGCGTTCTATGATTTCGATCTGTCTGATAATAATACCCATAAGTTGTTTTCCTTTTGATGATTATTGTTGGTAAATACGGGGAATAGAATGTTTACGTGCTCTTTTTTTGAATTAATTAATTTTTGAGTTTAAAATTTTGAACTCTTTAACTCGCCTTTGTGTTGTTTTTTACTACCATATTATAAGTTTTTAATCGTATTCTATCTGAAAATCAGATTTTAATTCATTTTTTTGTATATTCGCATATATAAATACAAATATAGTTTAAAATATTGAACAAAACAAAAATATTGAGTCAATATATTAAACTTTAGTATAATTTGTAGAACTTAACATTATTGGGTTTAAGATTTTAACTTTTAGTATGGATTTACAAAAAATTAAAGAGATCGCAGAGGAAAAAGGCAAGCTGATTAAAGACTTGATAGAAGAGACAGGTATTAAGAAAGGAACCTTGTTTAATTACATGAAAGGGAAGACGGCTATTACCTTAGAAGCTTTTCTTAAAATATCGGATGTTTTGAAAGTACCCCCTCTGGAATTATTAGCATTGGTTCAAAATATTAAACTAGATAGAGCAACCACTCAAATGATTCAGGATATTAAACCAAATAGTAACATTGAGAAGAGCAATCCAGATAAGGTTAATGTGATGATGATTCCTTTAGTTAACCAATATGCATATGCAGGATATTTAAGTGGGTTTGAAAACGATGGATATGTAGGAGAACTACCTAAAATGCCTTATTTGGCAGATCGGCAATATAAAGGGAACTACCTGTTTTTTGAAGTTAAAGGAGACTCAATGGATAATGGTAGCTATGAGAGCTACTTAGAAAGAGATCTTATCCTTTGCAGAGAGGTAAGACAAGATTTTTGGAGTAGTAAACTGCATATCAATAAGTGGGATTTTGTAGTAGTTCATAAAGAAGAAGGTATTCTTTTAAAAAGAATTGTAAAACATGATGTAGAAAAAGGAATACTAACACTACATTCATTAAATGAGTATTATGAAGATACAGAAGTACATCTAAAAGATGTAGCCAAAATTTTTAATGTAGTAGATGTTAGAAGACATAGAAACAGAAGATAATAACTCTTTTGTTTTAACGGAAGAAGCCCTACGTAGATTCCTAGAGCCATCTGGCTTTTAGGTTTTTGTACTTAGTTCTGCCAATCGGAAGAAACTCTCCATTTTTTAGTTCAGCAATATACTTGCTTCCTGGTTTTACAATAACCTCTTTTACTTCAGACATTTTTACTATGTATGATTTATGAATACGTTCAAAAGTATGAGGCAGTAGTTGCTCTAATTTTTCAAGAGATTTATCGTGTAGTTCTTTTTTTCCGTTGGTAAGAAAAAGTTCGGTATACATCCCTGCTCCCTTAATAAAAAGAACATCTTCTATAGGAATCAATTGTATTCTGCTTCTTTTTTTTATAGCCAAAAGTTTGACTTTATGACTTTCTGTTTTTTCTTTTAATAATACTCTGTTAAAAGCTTGCTCTATTCTTTCTCTATTAAATGGTTTAGGAACAAAATCTATAACTCCATATTCAAAAGCTGAGATTGCCTGATCACTGTTTGCCGAGATAATTATAGTATGAAACGACTCTGAAACAGCAGAACTCAAAATATCAAAACCATTTTCACCATTTAGGTTTAAATCAAGTAGTACGATATCTAAAGAATTATTTTTAATAAACTCTAAAGCATCAGATAATGCTTCTACATGATGCAAAGAGAGTAGAGTATTCGCAAAAAAATCTCTGGTCATTCTCTCTATTCTTTTGGCAATTCGAGATTCATCTTCAATAATTAAAATATTCATAATGCTTATAGGTATATTTTTATTGTATTTTTCCAACCTAGAGAAGTGGTCTCAGAAGAAAAATCCCATTTAGATCCATAACTTTCAGATAATCTCGCTTTTATGTATTTGGTTCCGGTTCCTTCTTTTGTCCTCGTTGTATTGTTTCGCGCATTGGCAATTGTTAAGAATGTATAGCACTTATAGGTGTTTCCAGTTTCATAAATTAACCTAAACAGAATACTGTTGTTATCAAGTGGCATACTATGGGTTATTCCGTTTTCTAATAGGGTATGCAGTATAGCAGGAGGTATTTTTTGATTATAATCTATTCCTTCTTCTTCCCATAGATAATCAACTTCTTTTCTATATTTCATTATGTCAAGATGAGTACGGCATAGTTCTATTTCTTGAGTAATAGGGATAAGAGTTTGGTCTTCAATTTTGTTAAAAAGATCAAATTCTTTGGCTAGAGCTTCAATAAATGAAACTCCTTTTTGAGGGGATTCTTCAACCCAATCTATTAGAGAAGTCAAGGTGTTCATCAAAAAATGAGGCTGAATGTTTTTTTTCAGTAATTCTAATCGAAGGCGAGTGGATTGAACAAGAGAATTTTCATAAGCTATCCGTTGTTCTTTTGTTCTTACAGATAATATATAAAACATCCCTAGAAGAATAACTCCGAAGCCTGCAAATAAACTAATATCATAATAAGTAAGTGCGTTAATGAGTGCGCATAAAAGCAATGCTAATAACACAATAATAGCTCCTTTTATTTTTTTATAAACCCCATATAGGACTATTGAAGTCGAAAAAAACCACATAGTCATTCCCATATTATATGCAGTAAAATCATACCTGTCATGCACAATTAAAAAGACAAATAATAAAACCCCTATATACCCAATCATAATGCTTCTTTTCTTAGGGAAAGGAAACTGCAATGAAAAATATAAAGGAACTAAAATAGCTATACAAAATGTTAGACTACCTATAATCTCTAATCTAAAGTGATGTTGACTATAATGAATAGAGATATAATGATTAATGTATTCTATAACAATAAGCGCAAAAAAGAGGAAGCAACTAATGCTAAATATAAGAATTGGATACTCTTTTTTATCACTCAAGAAGAGAAAAAAGAAATACAAAGAAGCTATTAAAAAGACCCCCGCAAACATATGCATAAAAGAAGTGTCAATAAGAGGATCTCTCAATAAATAATCATAGTAATCTACTATGATTCGTAGTTTTCGGGAATGGTCAGGATAATAGTATAAACTGGTTCTTAACGCTAATACATGTGTTCCTTTGGTAGCCAGTTCTTCAGGAATATGATAAGTAGCCCATAATTCACCAGAAGGCTCGTGATCGGCTTCCTGTCCTGGGTTTCCATTTTTACCAATAAGGACTCCATCCCAAAAAACTTCATATTCGCCAAATGTATTTATAAAGACACCATAGGGCTCAAACGGCTTTGGGGTTTCGGTAATGTTTACTTTGGTTCTCGACCAGAAAATTTCACCACCATCTACAAAAACTTTATTGCTCCAATCTCGATCATCCCAATCTTTGGCAGCCCATTCAGGGTGATCTCCTAATTTATAGATGGGATTATAAGATCTAAAGTTAGTATTCTTAGCGCAAGAGGTAGTTATTAAAACAGTAACTATTACAAAGAAAAAATGTAATGATTTAAAGTCCATCTTTTGTGTTGGTATAAAACATAGTATAAAATTAGTTTAAAAATATGGCTTCGTAGAGTTGTTCATCTGGATATAGAGCAGTTGGTAAAATATTCCTTGAAAAGATAATCATAGAAACCGAGTTTTACCCTAATCATTAAAAAAAACGACAGTATGAAGCATAATTTAATAGTTATTGTAGTAGCATTTATGAGTGTTTTTACAATGGCTCAGGAATCAAAAATAGGGAAAGCAGAAATTTCAGGAATAGTAATTGAAAAATCTACAAATAAAGCATTGCCTTTTGCATCAGTGATTTTAAAAGATAGATCGAAAAAATTGGTCGAAGGGGTAATAACCGATGACGAAGGAAGTTACAATATGATGGAAATCCCTATTGGCAACTATATATTAGAGATAACGTACAATGGATTTGAAACATTTTCTCAGGCTATAGAAATAAAAGAAATTAGACAAAAACTAAAATTAAGCCCTATTGCTTTAATAGAAAAAGCTGTTTCTCTGGATGAGGTGAAAATTACTAGTGAGGTGTCCCAGGTATCTTTAAAATTGGATAAAAAGGTATTCAAGGTGGGTAAAGATGTATTGTCGCAAAGTGGCTCTGTAACAGATGTATTAGGTAATGTGCCTTCTGTATCAGTCGATCCTTCAGGTACGGTACAACTACGAGGCAATACAAATGTTACGATTTTGATTAATGGTAGACGCTCTGGTTTAACTTCTTTTCAAGCCTTAGAACAAATACCTTCGGATCAGGTAGATCGGGTAGAAGTAATTACTTCTCCTTCTGCAAGATATGATGCCTCTGGAGCGGCTGGAATCATTAATATTGTTATGAAAAAAAATACCAAAGGCGGGCTAACGGGACAATTAAGAACCGTTGTGGGAATACCTGATGATTACAGATTATACGGGAGTTTTAGCTATAAGACAGATAAACTAAACTTATTTGCCAATGCCGGAATACGATATACAGATTATGAAGGAGAATATACAAAAGAGCAAACATCAACAAGAAATAACGAAAACGTACACCTTAATCAACGAGAAGATCAGGATAGACATGACGACGGGCAACTTTTTTACATAGGTGCAGATTATTACCTAAACAAAAACAATTCAGTTACTGCTGCTTTTTATAGGAATCAAACAGAAGATACAGACCAAACGAGACTTGTCTATGAGTATGCTTCTTCTAATATGGATTTGGATAGTATTTTGGTAACTAAGGCTAGCTCAAAAGAAAATAGATCCTATAACCAATTAGAGATGAACTATACTAAAACTTTTGACAAAGAAGGAAGAAAGTTAACCTTTGATTTGCAATATGATTTTTGGGACAGTACGAAAAAATGGGAGATACAAACGAAAAAGGAGGCTCCTGTTGTAGCGCCAATTTCTACCTTGCAAACAAGATCTACAAACAAAAATAATGATATCGTTCTACAATCAGACTACATAACACCTTTTGCAAAACACTCAAAATTAGAGGTAGGAGGTAAATATGAAAATAGACATGTCAAAGATGGATTTATTGCTAATGAACTTGTAGATGGAATGTATCAGTTGTTAGATAATTTGGATAATGAATTAAAGTATGATGAGCAGATTATAGGAGGGTATATCCAGTATGGAAACAAAATTAATAAGTTTAGTTACTTGTTAGGAATGCGAATAGAGGATACAAATATTAAGATTAAAGATAAAGAAGGAAGTTTTAATGACACTAATTCATACACTAATGTGTTTCCCACAGCCAGTTTAGGGTATGCAGTTGGGGAGAAAACAGATGTACAGATTAGTTATAGCAAAAGAATAAACAGACCATCGTTATGGCAATTAAATCCATTCTCAGAACTGGAAGATTTCAATGTACGGTTTTTCGGAAACCCAAAATTAAGACCAGCATTTACAGATATTGTTGAATTGTCAGTATTGCAAAAAGAAGCAAAATTTACAATAACCCCAAGTATATACTATTCCTACACAACCGACGATACGCAATGGTATACAAATCAGGATGAAAGAGGTGTATTTGTTAGCACCATTGTCAATCTGGATATAGAAAAGAGATACGGATTTGAGCTTTCTGCTTCGTATAAACCTATAAAATGGCTTAGTATTAATGGTGATTTTAATGCATATCATTTTAGTCAGGAAGGAAAAGTAGGAACTCAAACACTTGATTTTTCTGATGATACGTGGTACACCTCGTTAAATACTAAAGTAAAACTAAAGCATGGTATTTCTTTACAGAGTAGATTTAATTATCGTGCAAAGAGAGGTAATGCCCAATCCAAGATAAAGTCAATATCATATTTAAATCTAGGAGCAAGTAAAAAAATGTTTAAAAATCGAGGAGATTTGATTTTTAATGTTAGCAATGTTTTCGATAGTCGTAAAACTCGAGAAGAGATAAGAGGAACAGATTTTTTTGTTAATGGGGTAAGAAGTCGTAATGCAGCAAGATGGTCATTAAGCTTTGTTTATAAATTCAATGGAAAATCAGTTCATAAAAATAGACGAGTACAAAGGAGCAATAGAAACTAGTTGTGATAGGTCAAATAAAATAACTCTTTTTTAAGCAGAAGTAAGTAATGATTCCCTAAAAGACGGACTTTCCTCTTTTGGGGAATTGATTGAAAACGGATTTATATCCTGATCATTCTTAGGATTGTTAATAACCTATTTAATAACTCATTTTTGATTTTTCTAAAGGAAAACTGATACTTAGTATTTTTATAAAAGATTAAAAGGTCTTTTATTGTTAATAATTTATGTATTACCATAGTTTTAAAGTTGTCTTTCAGGAGGTTCCAGGAGAAATTAGCCTGTGTTTTTCTATTTCGGGATGTACACTTAGGTGTAAAGGATGCCATTCTCCTTTTTTATGGAAAAAAAACAGTGGATCATTACTTACTCTACCCTTGTTCGAATCTATACTCAAACAATATGCTGATCTGGCAACATGTGTACTTTTTATGGGAGGTGAATGGCATAAAGAAGAATTAGTAGCACTACTGAAATTATCAAAAAAGAGAAATTATAAAACTTGCCTTTATACAGGTGAAGATCATGTCTCCAGAGAATTGATAACGCACCTTACATGGGTCAAAACCGGAAAATGGGACCAATCATTAGGCGGGCTGGAAAACGAAAAAACCAATCAAAAGTTTATAGAAGTAAGAACGAATACAATACAAAATTATCTATTCATTAAAAATTAAAACACATGATACGATTAACAGAGGAACAAGTAAGGGAGAAAATTCATTTTATAGATGATTACATACAATCAAATAATGCAGCAGACGGTTCTAAAGTTGATGCCAATGCCAATGTAACGTCCAAAAATATTGCAACAATGGAAGCAGAGTTGAATAAGGATATCAATATTCAGGTAAACAGGGCTTTGGTAAAACGAAAAATAGCCCTGCTTTTTGGAGAAGATCTAGCCAATGAATATACCAGACAGATAGAAGAACATGAAATATATGTGCATGACGAAACCTCACTTAAGCCCTATTGTGTATCTATAAGTATGTACCCGTTTTTGTTTGACGGACTTACCAAATTAGGAGGAGAAAGTAAAGCTCCGCAACATTTAGAGAGTTTTTGCGGAGAGTTTGTAAATCTCGTTTTTGCAGTAAGCTCCCAATTTGCAGGAGCACTGGCTACAGTAGAATTTCTGATGTACTTTGATCATTTTGCAACCAAAGATTACGGAGTAAATTATCTAGAGACCAATGAAAAACTAATAGCGAACCATTTGCAACATGTAGTATACGCAATTAATCAACCAGCGGCAGCTAGAGGGTATCAATCCGTATTTTGGAATATCTCTTTATATGATGAAGCGTATTTCACAAGCATGTTTGGCGATTTTGTATTTCCGGATATGACTAAACCACAATGGGAAAACGTAAAAAGATTACAAACTTTTTTTATGAAATGGTTTAATGAAGAACGTACCAAAGCGATACTTACATTTCCTGTAGTAACAGCAGCAATGCTTGTAAAAGATGGTAAACCTGTAGATACAGAATTTACAGAAATGTGTGCGCAAGAACTAAGTGAGGGTAATTCATTTTTTATCTACCAATCTGAGAATGCAGATAGTTTGGCATCTTGTTGTCGATTGCGTAATGAAATTAGTGATAATACCTTTAGTTATTCACTTGGGGCGGGAGGTGTAGCAACTGGTTCTATTAATGTAATTACTCTTAATATGAATCGCCTAGTCCAAAAAGGAGCAAACATTATTGAAGAAGTAAGAAAAATACACAAATACCAGGTAGCCTATAGAAAATTAATTGAAGAATATCATGCATCTGGTCTATTACCAGTATATCAAGCTGGATTCATATCCTTAGACAAACAATTCCTAACCGTAGGAATCAATGGAATGGTAGAAGCAGCAGAAAGTAAGGGTATCGAAGTAGGAAATAATGCTAAGTATAAGAGTTTCGTAAATAAATATTTAAAAGCAATTTATGAAGAAAATAAGAAAGGGAAACAAGAATATGGATGTATGTTCAATACAGAATTTGTTCCTGCAGAAAACCTGGGTGTAAAAAATGCAAAATGGGATAAAGAAGACGGATTATATGTGCCTAGGGATTGCTATAACTCCTATTTTTATGCAGTAGAGGATATACAAACAAATACATTAGATAAAATACTACTTCATGGTAAGGAAATTATACAATATCTGGACGGAGGGTCTGCCTTACATCTTAATCTGGAAGAAACACCAAATAAAGAAGGATTTAGAAAATTAATACATGCTACGGCAAATGCAGGATGTAATTATTTTTGCTTTAATATTAGGATTACCATATGTAATGAGTGTGACTATATTGATAAAAAAACCAGTCATACCTGTACAAAGTGTGGATCAAAAAATATAGATTACGCTACTCGAGTGATTGGATATTTAAAAAGAGTATCTAGTTTTAGTTCAGGAAGACAACAAGAACATCAATTTAGGCATTATCATATTGATCAATCTAAACATGCCTTGGCAAATAAAAGAATTAAAGATTTGATAAATGCGCAAGGAAGAGGTCAAATAGATGTTAATATAAAAGGCAAAATCTTAAAAAGAGGATAAATTACTTTAGAATAATCTCTATTATTAACTAAAACATGATTTAAATCATATATAATAGCAAGTGGTGCTTATATATTTGTTTAAATAAAGATAAAAAGGTCTTTTTATGATTAATTAAAACTAATACAACTATGTTATCTAAAAAACAAGCGAGAAATTTCTTCTTGGGAGGAACATTGGTCACTTTTCTGGCATTTATTGGATTAACGATATACTCCTTTAGTGAGGAGCAAGATCAATCTAACTATACCAATATTACAGAACAAGTGGTTCGTGGTAAACATCTATGGGAAACAAACAATTGTATGGGGTGTCATACAATTTTGGGAGAAGGAGGCTATTACGCTCCAGAATTAACCAAAGTGTTGGATCGAAGGGGAGAAGGCTACGTAAAAGCTGTCTTAATGACTCCTGTGCCTTGGGCTCCAAATGGCAGAAAGATGGTTGCCTATGGTTTTTCTAAAGAGGAAGCAGATGATTTAATAGCTTTTTTTGATTGGATAGACGATATCGACCTTAATGGTTTTGATACAGTAGTGTCTCCATTAGCGAAAGACGAAAACTAATTAACTTAAAAAGCATACATAATTATGAAATATAAATCACAAAAAGTAGCCTATTGGTTTTTTGCCCTCTCTATGCTACTTCTAATTTTACAAATCGTTTATGGATTTATTATGGGATTCGCTCGTATTGGTCTAGATGGATTACATGATTTTATTCCTTTTAATACAGCTAGAGCTGTTCATACTAATTTATTAGTAGTTTGGTTATTATCAGGATTTATGGGAGCAGCATATTATATTATTCCAGAAGAAGCTCAGCGAGAACTAGTTAATGTAAAGCTCGCCTATGTACAACTAATTTCACTTGCACTAGTAGGCGTAACGGCTATTATAGGATATCATTTTAACTGGTGGGAAGGGCGTAAATTTTTAGAAATCCCAAGGCAACTAGATTTTTTGGTAGTGGCCAATGTGCTCCTGTTTTTGGGGTTAATTTTAGTAACACTTTTCAAAGGAAAGCGAAGAACGACTACATCATTAGTACTTTCTATGGGGTTGTTATTTGCGGCATTACTCTATCTCCCAGGGATGTTACCGTTTGATAGCCAAGTAACAGATTCATTCTTTCGCTGGTGGGTTGTACATTTATGGGTAGAAGGTGTATGGGAGTTGATTATGGGAGGTATTCTGTCTTTCCTTTTGATCAAGCTTACAGGAGTGGATAGAGAGGTGATAGAAAAATGGCTTTATGTAATAGTTGGATTAACATTCTTATCAGGAGTATTAGGTACGGGGCATCATTATTATTATATAGGAGTTAATAAAATATGGTTAATCGTAGGAGGAATATTTTCGGCATTAGAACCTCTGGCATTTTTGGCAATGGCACTATTTGCAGTAAACATGTACCGAAAAGGAGAGAAAAAACATCCTAATACAATAGCATTATTCTGGACCATAGGGTCTGCGATTGTATCTTTTGTAGGAGCTGGATTATTGGGTTTTGCACATACTTTACCTCAAACAAACCTTTATACTCATGGTACTTTGGTTACCGCTATGCATGGTCACCTAGCTTTTTGGGGAGCGTATGCAATGATTGTATTTGCGATTATAAGCTATTCCTTACCAAATTTAACGGGGAGGAAATTATACAACAGCGTTCGAGGTAGAGCCTCATTTTGGACATCAAATATAGGAATGGTTGGGATGACTGTAGCTTTTGGAGTTGCAGGAGTTGCCCAAGTATATCTGGAGCGTAAGTTTAAAATGGAATTTATGGCAGTTCAAGAAGAAATCAGTATACATTTTGTTGTATTAATTCTTTGTGCAGCCCTATTTGCAACAGGGATTATACTCTACATAATTGATTTTATAAAACACGGTCGCCCTAATGACGAAGCTATGGAAATTATAGAAGATTAAGATTACTAGTGGTTTGTTTAATGAAGGTCTAAAAAGTAATTAATATGTACCTGCATTTGTCTTTGCTTCAGGAAATGTAGTTGGAGTATTAAAGTACAGTGATAATGATATAGTTAATAGTTTGGTGGATTTCAATTGTCACAGATACTCACTTTTTAGACCTTTTTCAGTACTAAAAAAATAAATTATGGATGATTTACTAGGGCATACTTTTCCTGCGAATGGAAAAAAAACAGAACTCCCAAAAGATGCAATTGGAGCGATTCTTAATACTCCTTTTTATAAGCCTATTGGAAAGGAAATAGAAGTTTTTGAACATGCATACAATAATAAACTTCCTATTCTCTTAAAAGGTCCAACAGGAACTGGAAAAACTCGATTTGTAGAATATATAGCACATCAATTAGGGAAAAAATTAATTACAATTTCTTGTCATGAAGAAACTTCATCTACAGATTTGATAGGTCGCTATATTATTAAAGGAGCAGAGACAATATGGATAGATGGTCCTCTTACCAAAGCGGTAAAAGAAGGCGCAATAATTTATCTGGATGAGGTGGCAGAAGCCCGACCAGATGTTATTGTAGCAATTCATGCATTAACAGATCACAGGAGAGAGTTGTTTATTGATAAGTTGGGAGAAACCATAAAAGCACATCAGGATTTTATGATGGTAGCCTCTTTTAACCCAGGTTATCAAAAAGGATTTAAAGAGTTAAAGCCATCAACCAGACAACGATTTATAGCTTTATCCTTTCAATATCCTTCTTCTAAGGTTGAATCAGAAATTATTTCGAAAGAAACAGGGGTCGAAGAAAAATTAGCAAAGAAACTGGTGAATATTGCGAATAAAATTAGGAATCTTACCGAATTAGGATTGACCGAAACCGTCTCTACGCGATTATTGGTCGATGCCGCAAAATTGATACACTCAGGATTGCCTAAACGTCTTTCGGTTAAAGTGGCTGTAGTAGAGCCTCTTACCGATGATGAAGAAATAACAAGTGCATTGACAGATTTATGTGATTTAATGATATAAGTACCTCCTCCCTATGTTTGAGCCTGATGAATATCTATATAGCAAAGTCGTTAATTTTCTTAAAAGAAGAAGAAAAAGGAAGTCAGAGGAAACGAATCAACATGATGTTAAACTAGACAATATAAAACCTAGACTTACTATTTTGGCTCGTGCTATAACAGGCGAAGCTATAGAAATTTTTGAAGCAGAACGCGAGGGAGGATACAAAAACAATAACTTCTTTTTACCTGCTAACTTTTCAGAATTTACCACTATAGATGATAATGTATCGTTCTATTTGTTTAGAACCGTATACTTATCGGTACAAAAAAAACTAGGGTTTAATTTTGTACCTACAGATGAATACACCATAGAAGAAGCTCAAAATAAAGCCAGAGAAATGGCTAATGAAATTTTGATCGATGCTCAGGAACAATTCCCTTTTGTAGAAAAAATACATCAAAAACTAAAAACACACTTTGAAGAAATAACACCAAAAGAAAAACAAGTAGATTATACCTTGATTTATGGTAAGTGGATGCGTAACGATATATCGATACCATCAAAAAAGGTATTAAAGAACTTTTCAGAAAAAGCTCAAGAAGCAATTCAGGATGAAATACAGACCATTCTAAAAGCTAATGCCGTAGAAGAAATGGTAAATCTAGAAGTAGACAAAAAGGCTCAGGAAGATTATGTGCTTACTCATAATTTTGAAAAGGTAGAAACTGCCGAAGAATACGAAAGTGGATGGCGTGACTTTGATGGCGATGATGAATTAGAAGAACATGGCAATGCATTGGATGAGCTTACTATGAAAAATACTGTGAGGGTAGATGACCCTACGCATTCTATTTATCAAGCCGATTTTATTGAAAACTCCACAATTTCAGAAAGTGTTGAAACCGATACCTCAGGGTATCATATAACGTATGATGAGTGGGATTTTTCCAAACGAGTATACAAACCTGATTTTTGTAAGGTGTATCCCAAAAATCAGCTAGAAACGGATGTTGCATATTACAAAAGAACATTAAATAAAAATGCTTCTACTTTAATGGGGTTACGTAAAATGCTTGCTTCGGTTAACAATAAATACCAACAACAACGTAGACAGGTACAAGGAGAGGAGTTTGATTTGGATATGATTACTGATTTATATACTGATGTACGCTCTGGGCATACCCCTTCTGATAAAATCTATCTAACTAAACGAAAAAAGGAAAAAGACTTATCTATTCTGATTCTATTAGATGTAAGTTTATCTAGTGATGGATATGCAGCAGGAAATAAGGTGATTGATGTAGAAAAGCAAGTGTCTATTATTTTTGGAGAAATTTTAGAAGAATTCAATGTTGATTTTTCTATACAATGTTTTTATTCTAAAACCAGAAACTATTCAACCTACATAACATTAAAAGGATTTGATGAAGATTGGAGTAAAGCCAAATTTAAAATTGGATCAGTATCCCCATGTGGGTATACTCGTATTGGAGCAGCTCTTAGACATTCTGGAACTTTATTAGACCAGAGAGATACCAAAAATAAATGGGTAATCCTTATTTCTGATGGGAAACCTAATGATTTTGATAAATATGAAGGTAAATATGGGATTAATGATGTAAAGCAAGCACTTCGAGAACTAAATCAAAGGCATATAAACTCATATGCACTGGCTATAGAAGCACAGGCAAAATACTATTTACCACAAATGTTTGGGCAAAATCATTATCAAATTCTTACTACGCCCATAGAGCTTCTGCAATCATTGGCAGAACTCTACGAAAAAATAAAACATAAAAACTAAAATGAATTCATTTTTACCAGTAGTTGAGAAACTACCAGAAGGGCATCCTGTAAAAGTATATTATGAAGAGAGTGAACTGATTCAGGATATACTATTTGAATTATCTGACGCAGAGATTGCCGAGGATTTTCAAAAATATTACAACATCTTCAATCAATTAGTTACAATAGAAAAGCGATTTGCCAGAAAAGAGAATCAATTATTTCCATATTTAGAAAAACATGGATGGAATGGTCCAAGTCGGGGAATGTGGTCTTTTCATGATAACTTAAGAGATCAAATACGGTTGTTAAATACACATAATTCTGAAAAAAACACTGCCAAAATCATAGAAAACCTACCGTATTTAATTGAAGGGATAAAGCGTCTTTTGATGATCGAGGATATGAGACTGTTTCCAAATGCCATGCAAATACTAACCGAAGAAGACTGGAAAGAGTTTTATGAGGGAGATGAAGAAATGGGATGGATGCTATCTGAGCCCCCAACTCCTTATCCTCCTAAAGAAGAAACGTACATTCATCCAAGTGAAGATTTTACAGAGCGAGAATTGTCATTTTCTTTACAAGATACTTTTCATTATGATGAAGGGTATATGACACCCGATCAGGTAAATCTTTTACTTCGATTCTTACCTATTGATATTACTTATGTCGATGAAAATGATAAGGTAATATTTTACAATAGAGGAGATGATCGTGTTTTTCCCAGAAGTAAAGGTATAATTGGTAGGGGAGTACGTTTTTGTCATCCACCAAAAAGTGTGGATATGGTAATACGTATTGTAGATGAATTTAGAGCAGGAACCAAGGATGTTGCCGAGTTTTGGTTTAATTATAGAGGAAGAATAATTCATATTAGATATTTCGCTATACGTGATCATGATAAAAAATATAGAGGTGTTATAGAAATGTCTCAAGACATAACAGATATTCGAAAGCTTGAAGGACAAAAGCGATTGTTAGATTGGGATTAAAGTCAAGAAAACAGTAAAAAAACATGAGTGTACGACAAATTGATACCAAAAACATATATTATCCTCCTGGAGGAATTCTTATGTGGATTATCATTTTTTTAGAGTTAATAACTTTTGGAATGGGTATAGTAGCTATGATAAATTGTGGTAAGCAAGAACCGGGGCTTTTTCATGAATCAAGGTTGCTGTTAAACCCGGTTTATGGAGTTGTTAATACAATTATTTTACTAACGAGTGGTTTTTGTATGGCTATTTCTGTTTATTATTTAAAAAAAAGTAATAAACAAAAATCAAAAATCTTAATATTAGCTACAATGTTATTTGGGGTATTGTTTTTAATTGTAAAAACCATTGAGTACAAAGTAAAAATTGATATAGGGCAAACTATTAATTACAACCTGTTTTTTACATTTTACTGGCTTCTTACCCTATTTCATGTCATACATATTATTGTTGGATTAGTAATATTAGGCTCTGTATATTTTGGATTAGTAAAAGACAAAACAAGCATTGAAGATGTAGAATCAAGTGCTGCGTTTTGGCATATGTGTGATTTGATATGGTTATTAATTTTTCCTATTATTTATTTATTTTTTTGACATCATGAATTGAGAACCCATAGCTCTAAAAAAACACAGCAAATGAAAAATCATATAATTATTACCTATATACTTTTAATAGTCCTAACTATTATTTCAGGATTAATCTCTGGGGTGGAAGATAATGGTATTCCTTTTGTAATTCTGTTATTATCTGTATTAAAATTTATTGGTGTGTCGTTTTATTTTATGGATTTAAAAAAAGCACACATATTTTGGAAGTCGGCTATATTTTGTTACCTGTCTGTTTTGGTAATTGTAGTATTGATAATCTAATCAGAATTGAGAGGTGTTTATAGAAGAAGTTATAATTAAGACCCGACTGGAGCTAGATCATTTTGGTAGTGATAATGTTAACAGGGCACGCTTTTGTAGCCTGTTCACAAGCATCAAAAATAGTATTGTCTGATGATTTGATGGTAAAAAAACCTTTCTTTTCGATCCCATGTAATAAGACTGTTTTTCCATCTTTTTTAGACATCTGAAACTGCTCTGGAGCCAATTCGACACAATAATTGCATCCTATACATTTATTGCGTTGTAATGTTACTACTACCATGTATTATTGATTCTTTACAATTTTATAAAGTTTGTCTGATAATCGAATTCTAAAATCCAGAGGTATGGTACAGGAATCACCTTTTTGAGCTTTATCTAGAGGCTCATCGTTTACAAACATTTCAGTAAGTACAAATTCTTTTGTACCAGTTGTTGGACCTGTGATCAATAGTGTGTCTCCAACAGATAAATCATAGGCTTCAATTTTAAATTCCCCAATTTTGTTTTTAGGGAAATAGTGCTGCCCTTTTCCGATATAAACTTTCTTTTGAGTAGCTTTAGAACCATCAACGTCGCTCCATTCACCTAATTTTTGACCTAAATAATACCCACTCCAAAAACCACGATTGTATACTTTTTTTAGTTGATCCATCCAATCAAGAACCTTTTCTTTAGTATAGGTTTCTTCATAGTAGGCATCAATCGCTTCTCTATAGGTTTTGATTACTGTAGCTACATATTCTGGGGCTCTACCACGACCTTCGATTTTTAATACTTTGACACCGGTATCAATTACCTGATCTAAGAAATCTAGTGTGCATAGATCTTTTGGAGACATCAGATATTCATTGTCTACTTCTATCTCAAAACCAGAATCCTGATCGATCACAGTGTATTTTTTTCTGCAATTTTGTTTGCAGGCACCCCTGTTTGCCGATGAATTATGTGAATGAAGGCTTAAATAACATTTTCCTGACACGGCCATACATAAGGCACCGTGACCAAAAATTTCAACCTCTACCAAATTGCCCGAAGGTCCTTTGATTTGATCTTTTTCGATTTGCTCAGTTATCTTTTTTACCTGGCGTAAGCTAAGTTCTCTACTCATCACCATTGTATCAGCAAACATGGCATAAAAACGAACCGTTTCTATATTGGTGATATTAATTTGGGTAGAGATATGAATCTCTATATCAATTTGTCTGGCATATGCTATAACCGCCTGATCCATAGCAATGACTGCAGTAATATTTGCTTCTTTCGCAGCGTTAAGTAATGTTTTTATGATGGATAGATCATGGTCGTAGATAATTGTATTGAGAGTGAGATAGGTACGAATATTTTTTTCTGCACATCGTCGTGTAATTTCGGCTAAATCATCAATAGTAAAATTGATGCTAGCTCTAGCACGCATATTTAATTGCTCTACCCCAAAATATATAGAATCAGCGCCATTGTCTATTGCTGCTTGCAAGGATTCAAAGTTACCTGCAGGAGCCATTAATTCGATTTTTCCTGATGTTGTCATAACAGTATGCTTGAAAGTTTTATGATAATAAGGTGATAATGTATATCTATGCTTGTGTTTTTTCTATTGCGATGCGTACATCTACAGCAGTAATTTCGTTTTTTGTTCCGATTAATGGATTGATATCCATTTCTACAATTTCTGGAGCTGCTTCTACTAATGCAGATAATCGTTGAATAATTTCTATAAATTGAAATTCATTGATTCCATCTTTTCCTCTACTGCCTTGTAATAATTGATACCCTCTCAAAGAGGTGATCATTTTTTTTGCTTCTACTTCGGATATGGGACTTAATCCAGCAGCTACATCATTTAGGATTTCAATAAAAATTCCACCTAATCCACACAAAATAGTATGATTAAACCCAGGTTCTTTTTTTACTCCAACAAAAAGTTCTAAACCTGATAACATGGGTTGTACCATAACTGCCGTAGCATCGTTAATACGCATTAGAGAATCAAAATTCGTAGTAACTTCTTCTATGGTATTCACATTAAGAATAACCCCTTGTGCATCAGATTTGTGTAAGGGACCTACTACTTTCATTACTAGAGGGAATGGAATTTGCTTTATTTTGGAAAGAAGATTTTCTTTTGAATTTTCAATGATTTCTTTGGATCGGGGAATTCCTGAAGCGTCAATGATTTGTGTAGTATCTTCTGGTGTTAAGTAGCCATTGTTAGCTCGGTCAATTATAGATCGTATTTTTTTAGTGTTTATTTTAGGTAACTCTATATGGTTTGATGAAGGTGATGAGGTTTTGTATACCTGAGATAAAGCTTTGCCAAGAACCACTTCATCCGGGAAATTAATATTTCCTTTGGATAAAAACGTTTCTATTTCTTTACGAGCATTAATTACAGAAGGAAGAACAGGAAATATAGGTTTAGAACATACGTCTAATTTTACACTTAGTACATCATATACATTTTCTACGTCAAACAAGCCAGGACTTCCAAAAACAACAACCATTGCATCTATAAAATCAAATTTATGCTCGCAATAATCGATGATTATTCCTAGTTGCTCAGCTGTTCCTGTGGCCAGAAAGTCAATAGGATTACTCACTGATGATCCTGGGTGTAAATAACTTTCTAGTTTTTTGGCATCTTCACCATCAATAGCAGGGATTTGTAACCCACCTTTAGAAAGTACATCAGTAAGCATTACAGCAGATCCACCAGCATGGGTAATGATTGCAATATTTTTTCCTTTAAGTTTTTTATATTTAAAAATTGAAGCTACGCTTAGCAATTCTTCTCTGCTACTGCAGTATACGATTCCAGCTTTCTTAAAAAGTGCTCTTACAGTCATATCAGAACTGGCGATGGCACCTGTATGGGATGAAGCTGCTCTACTTCCTTCGGCAGTACTTCCTGCTTTGATAGCTGCTATTTTTACTCCTTTACTAATTAATGAAGAAGCATGTTTAAGTAGTTTTTGAGGGTCTTTAATAGTTTCGAGATACAATAATTTTATAGAAGCATCTGTCTCTGGGTTATGATGAAGATCCATATATTCTAATACATCTTCTACCCCTGTTTGTGCTCCATTACCTACAGAGTATACATTAGCAAATTGTACTCCTAACAACATTCCTGCTTCCATAATAAATACGGCTGTAGCCCCCGATCCAGAGATTAAGTCACATCCTTCTGAACCGAATTGGGGGATAGGCGTAGTAAACACACCTTTATAATTTTTATTGAGTACTCCAATACAATTTGGACCGATTAAACAACCATTAACACTGTTGATAACGGCAACAATTTCTTTTTCAATAGAAGCGCCGGTTTCATCAGTTTCGCTAAAACCCGCAGATATAATGATAAATGCTTTAGTGTTTTTTTCTTTTGCTAAAACTGTAACGGTCTCTAGGCAATATTTTGCAGGAATAGCAAGTATAGCCAGATCGGTATCAGGAATATCAATAACATTAGAGTAGGAAGTAATGCCCTGTACTTGTTGTTCTTTGGGATTAACAATTCTTAGCTCGCCCTTATATCCTCCATCAATACAGTTTTTTACAATTTTCCCTCCTGGTTTTCTAATTGTATTCGAACCTCCTATAATAACGATGCTTTTAGGATCTGTTAATTGCTCGTTTATCATCCTGTTATTTTTATAATGGGGGTAAAAATAGAGTAGGACTATTACTTATTTAATGATATAAGTCATAGTTATGTAGGAAACCTACAAGTGAAAAGGATAAACTCGTATTGTTTTATAAAAGAGGGTAGGTAGAGAAGATATTATTAGTCAAGTGTGTCAAAATCTTTTAAAGAAATGACTGTTCCATTTTCTTTAATCTTATCTACAAGGTTATCAATAGTTTTATCTCTAAAATCTTTTAGCAACTTTTGCTTAAAAGGAGAAACAGTAGCATGTACAGGACATGGGTTTTTATCATCACATTTGGATAACCCTAAGAAACATTGATCAAATTTATCTGTGCCATCTATACTTTTTATAACATCCCAAACTGATTTTTTTCTGTTTTTTGCATTTAGATAAAAACCACCATTAGGTCCTTTGGTAGAAGAAACAAGTTTGGCAGTAGCAAGTTGTCGCAATAATTTGGCTAAAAAAGGTTGAGGAGTTTCTAACTCTTCGGCAATTTTTTTTGCCCCTATTTTTTTTGACTCATCACTATGTATTGCCAAATAAAGTAGAGATCGGATTGCATACTTGCAAGCGTTGGATAACATAAAATATCTTTTATAAATACCAAATATAATAAAAAGATGTTTTTGTCCTTAATTAAAGCGGTATTCTATGGTGAAACCTTATAGTCAGGAAGTTTTAATTCTCTGAATTATGACTTAAGTCATATTTATTACCTCTTGATTCGTATATGTTTGTAAGAAAAAAAATACAAGATCGAGGTGAGTTTAAAAGAAAAAATTAAAAAGCTTAAAGAAGAAAAAAATGCAGTGATTTTGGCTCATTATTATCAAACACCAGAGATACAAGAAATTGCAGATTATGTGGGAGATAGTTTGGGGTTGTCTCAAAAAGCAGCAGAAACAGATGCAGATATTATTGTTTTTGCAGGAGTGCATTTTATGGCAGAAACCGCAAAAATATTAAATCCTAAAAAGACAGTAGTGCTTCCTGATTTGAACGCGGGGTGTTCACTTGCAGATTCTTGCCCTCCTGATTTATTCGAAGCATTTGTAGAGAAACATCCAAACCATAAGGTAATTACCTATGTAAATTGTAGTGCAGAGATTAAGGCAATGACAGATATTGTATGCACATCATCAAATGCACTAAAAATTGTGGAGTCTATACCCAAAGACAAGCCGATAATTTTTGCACCGGATAAAAATCTGGGAAAATATATTATGAAAGAAACCGGTAGAGAAATGTTATTGTGGGATGGTAGCTGTGTAGTTCATGAAGCATTTTGTATAGATAAGCTATTAGCACTACATAATGAATATCCTGATGCTGTAATTATCGCTCATCCCGAATCAGAAGAACACATCTTAAAAACGGCGACCTATATTGGTTCTACTTCGGGCATGATAAATTATGTTAAGACGCATCCTGAGAAAAAATTTATTGTCGCTACAGAGGCAGGGATCTTGCACAAAATGCAGCAAGAGGTACCGGATACAACCCTCATTCCTGCTCCTGCAGAAGAAGATAACACCTGCGCATGTAGCGAATGCGGCTATATGAAAGTGAACACCTTGCAGAAACTATATGATTGCCTGAAGAATGAGAGCCCTCAGATTGATGTTGATTCTGATATTAGAGAAAAAGCTTTAATCCCTATTCAGCGCATGCTGGAACTATCCAATTAATATACCCTATGATGGATACAAATTATTTGGTTATAGGTTCTGGTGTGGCTGGATTGACGTTTGCCGTAAAAATAGCAGAACAATTTGCAGATAGAACAGTCACAATAGTGACCAAGGCGAATGAAGATGAATCGAATACAAAATATGCACAAGGGGGAGTAGCGGTAGTATTAGATGGCAAGGAAGATTCCTTTCAAAAACATATTGATGATACTTTATTGGCAGGTGATGGATTATGCGATGAAGAAGTAGTGTCGCTTGTTATTAAAGAAGGTCCCCAACGATTAAAAGAATTAATAGACTGGGGCGCTAATTTTGATAGTAATGATCAGGGTAAACTAGATTTGGGTAAAGAAGGAGGGCATTCAGAATATCGGGTGGTTCATCATAAAGATATAACAGGGTATGAAGTAGAAAGAGCACTGCTACATCGTGCGCATCAATTACCCAATATCACTATTTTAACGCATCACTTTGCCATAGATTTAATTACAGAACATCATTTACAGCTTACTAATCCTGATAGCATTACCTGTTTTGGAGCTTATGTACTAGATCAAAACTCTGGGCATATCAAAACTATAAAAGCAGACAATACACTATTGGCTTCAGGAGGTATAGGTTATGTATACGGGCATACTACCAATCCAGTTATTGCTACAGGAGATGGAGTTGCCATGGCATATAGGGCAAAGGCTAAAATAAGGGATATGGAGTTTATCCAATTTCATCCTACAGCTTTGTATGATGCAGAAGAAGGATCTTCATTTTTGATCTCTGAAGCCGTTAGAGGTTTTGGTGGGTATCTAAGAAATAAGGAAGGGCGTAGATTTATGCTGGATTATGATGATAGGGCAGAACTTGCCTCGAGAGATATTGTATCACAAAGCATAGACTGTGAGCTCAAAAAATCTGGAAACACACATGTTTTTCTGGATTGTACGCATTTGGATATCGAAAAATTCAAATCACATTTTCCAAATATTTATCAGAAGTGTCTGACTTATCATATAGATATAGAAAAAGATTGGATTCCTGTTGTGCCAGCATCGCATTATTTATGTGGGGGGATAGTAGTAGATACCCATGGAAGAACTTCTGTTAAAAACCTATTTGCCTGTGGTGAATGTTCCAGAACAGGATTGCATGGAGCCAATAGATTAGCATCAAACTCTTTATTAGAAGCATTGGTATATGCGCATAATATTTATACTTATCACACCGAACATCAGTTACCATCAATTCAGGTAACTATTCCAGAATGGAATGATAAAGGAACAAGTATTCCCAAAGAACATATTTTGATACAGCATAACCTAAAACAACTGCAAGCTTTGATGCGGGATTATGTAGGTATTGTTCGTAGCAATAGTAGGTTAAACAAGGCAATTGAACATTTGAACCTTGTTTATAACGAGGTAGATGAATTGTATAGAACATCAAAAGTGAATACTGCATTATGCGAATTGAGAAACATGATCAATGTAGCACATTTAATTATTCATCAATCTCTTGAGAGAAAAGAAAACCGGGGAGGATATTATAATATAGATAACCAGGTTGATACGACTTCAATATATACATAACACTAAAAAAAGTATAAAATGGATACACTGATAAAAGACAGTATTGATAAGGGAATTACATACCATGAATATGGCAAGCTTATCGAAAAACTGGTTGCCAAAGAACAAACCACCGGAAAAGAACAATCAGAAACACGAATAGATTTTACGAGGTTGAATGCTCGCAGAATGAAGAGATTGGATAAAACTATTGTATTAACAGAAGAGGATCGTAATGTTTTTAAAAAAATACAAGAAAAGCAGACATGGTTAATTATAATAGAAAGTTGGTGTGGAGATGGGGCGCAAACCATTCCTGTTTTAAACAAAATAGCAGAAACAACATCTTTTATAGATTTAAAAATAGTGCTTAGAGATGAGAACATCGAACTGATGAATCAGTTTTTAACTAATGGAACCCAGTCTATACCAAAACTTATTATTGTAGATCAGGATAATAACGTTTTACATACTTGGGGTTCACGGTCAAAATCTGCTACAGCATTGGTAACAGCGTATAAAAATGAACACGGAAAAATTGATGAGGTCTTTAAGAAAAACCTTCAGATTTGGTATAATAAGGATAAAGGAAAATCAATTATAAAAGATGTATCAGAGTTGATGATAACTGCTCCTTTAGCATAATATAAGTGTGATAGAGGATCAGTTAGTAGATAGTTATAATGTTGTCTGTGACACCTTCCGTGTTGGATAAATCATCTTCCGTATAGGGAAAATTGTCTTCCGTGTTGTCTGTGAGACCTTCCGTGTTGGATAAATCATCTTCCGCATAGGAAAAATTGTCTTCCGTGTTGTCTGTGAGACCTTCCGTGTTGGATAAATCATCTTCCGTATAGGGAAAATTGTCTTCCGTGTTGTCTGTGACATCTTCCGTGTTGGATAAATCATCTTCCGTATAGAGAAGATTGTCTTCCGTGTTGTCTGTGACACCTTCCGTGTTGGATTGAGCTCTATCCTTACGAGATAAATGCAAGTTAGAAATAGTATTCCTATTATTTATTGTATCACATATGAGGTGTTGATATAAAAGTTTCTTCCTTGCCTTGGGATATTGTTCCAATCGGCATAGGTAGAATAGTGAGTGTCCAGGATATTTTCGATTCCGTACTTTAATATTAATTTATTGTCTTTGATAAAGAAGGTATTTCCCAGATTTAGATTAAGGATGGCAAATGCGGCTGTTTGATCTTCTCCATAAAATACACTGTGATTTCCCTGATTTGTATTTCCGTTTACCTGCAGTGCTGCATTAAAGCTTTTTAATGAATAATTGACTTCTGCAAGATAAGAGATAGGACTAATCAAGGGTAAATTGTTGTGATCACTTCCTTTGCCGTAGTGATATCCAACAGAGGTGTTTAGAGATAAGGTTTTGTTTAAGGTATATGAAGCATTTAAAAAAGTATTGAATATAGATGCATATTGTAGGGAGTTATATACACGAACTCCATTAGCTCCAATGGTCATTGGGGATAAAGAATCATCGTTTTGACCAATGATATAGTCATAAATATGAAAATAAGAAGCTTCTATTCCTATTTTGAAGTTTTTATGGTTGTAATTAGTTTTAAAGTTTACTTCTGCAGATTTTTCATTTTTTAGAGTGGGATTTCCTATATAATCATAGTTGTCAAAACTATTGAATAAAAAGAATCCGTAGCCTTCGCTTACCGAGGGAGCTCTTTCTCCATAGCCTAATCCTACCGAGAAATCAGTTTTTTTATGTTTTAGGGTATAGTTTGCAGAAAAACTGGTTAGTATTCTACTTTTGGAATCACTAATTTGGGGATAAAAAATCTGCAAGCTTTCTAGCCCTGTTTCTTTTTTGATTTTGTTAGTTTGATATCCAAGACGAGCAGTAAAACTTAGTTTTTCTTTGGTGCTGATATAGAATTGATCTTTGGCATATATGCTGGTATAGTATGTTCTGATATCCGGCCAGGTATACATAAACATGATATTTTCGTTGGGATCATTGGGGTACATGGTCATTTCGGCCAGGGAGCGATTGTAATGCGCATTAAGATTAAAGCTAAGTTGATGTTTTTGGGTTTTTGCTTTAATCTTAGAGTACAATCCATATGTATCACTCCAGCCAGGCATATCCATTCGTATGGGTACATCGGGACGTTTGGAGTCATCCATAATATGAGTAATGGTATTGAAATAGAGTTTTGTTTCCCAGTTTTTTACGAATGTAGATTCACTGCGATGTGTGTAGGCAATAGCACCTATGGTAGCTTTGGCAAGGGATACATCCATAGGTAAGGCAGGATAACCGATATCGGTTGCTTTATCATATATAAAGGTAGCATCGATATTGTCATGATCAGATAATTTGTATCCAGCCTGAAGGGATATATTATACTTTTTGAACTGCGAATAGTTAATTTCCTGATTGCCTCCGGCATCATAGTTGTCAGATTTTCGGTAAATTCCATCGCCACTGATATATAATCTATTTCCGGAGTATACGAGATCTGCTCCTGTGGTTTTATAGTTTCCATTAGTTTCGTATCCCAGATCAACACTACTTTTTAAACCAGTGTTGTAATATTTTGACTCTGGTAATTTTAAATCTATTCCGCCTCCAATAGCATTGGCGTTTTCTGTTCCTTCCTGACCCGAGGCGATGGTTACTTTTTCTAGATTCGATACATCTACATAAGAGGTTATGGGATCCATTTTGTCTGTACATGCTCCAAAAATTTGCATTCCGTCAATGGTTACTGATAAGCGATCAGAAGCCATATTGTTTAAGGTAGGCTCCCAGGCATAGTTTCCTCTTTTGATCATAGTTACCCGATTGGATTTTTCTAAATACTCATCGATACTGGAGAGTGTTTTTTCTTGTCGGTAGTTGCTAAGTTTGCGCCTTCCAACTACAGTGATCTCATCAAGGTGTGTTACTAGTGTATCGGTTTCTTTTTGATGAATGGAGTGATCTTGAGCATGTGTAATTACACCAACAAGTAAACTCAGATATAATAGGGTTAACTTTTTCATTATTGTAGTAAATAAGAGGATGAGGTCGAACCTTTGACTAAGATTCAAATAATTCGACCTCAAAGATGGATTAGTTAGAATTCTATTTCCAGATATAAGCTACTTTGAGTGTGGCTGTCTGTAATGTCTTCTCCTTTTAGTACTGTATCTTTATCATCAATAAGTTTGAGGTTTAATACCCAATATCCAGACATCGTTAGTGACAACTTACCGTTATACATCTGTTGAGTACTATCATATGCTAAGTCTTGATTATTAGGAGAACTATGATTGTCCATTGATGGCATACGAGGATCCAGTGCTATAGTGTAATTTTCTACAACGGGAAACATCATCATATTTTCCATTTTATATAGCCCAACTGTAATATCATTGACAGCAATTTTTGGTGTCGACGGTTCTATTAATGCCAGGATATACCTTGTGTCATCACTTCCTGTTACTGTGGTAACATTTTGTTTGTCACTTTGTAATACGGTGATAGTATCTTCGGCTTCATATTCTTGATTGTCTATGGTGTATGTTAGTTTTAGTGACCAACCCGAACCGTTCATTCCTGTCATTTGGTAAACAATGGTACCATTGTAGACGGTATTTTTGCCGGTAACCTTTGATACTTCTGATTTTGGACAGGAGTGACTCATGGTTTCCATTTGCATCATAGGATTCCAGCTAATAGTCGCTGATTCTACATACTTTTTATCAGAATTATCCATGATTCTGATACTTATATCGTTGTGTCCGGTATAAAATTTTCCACTTTTAGTATATAATTCTATAGTATGGGTATCATTGGTTATGTCTTTTACTTTGATAAGGTCTTCTACTTCGTTTACAGGAGGAATATCATTGTCATCGTCTGAAGAGCAAGAGGTAAATAAAGCGAGTAATAAAACGGGTACTATATATTTTAGTTTCATGTGTTTATAATTATTGTTTTAGATGTCACATGGAACTCACCAAATAAGTATTCATTTGTCTGTAAAAAAAATCTCGTTATGGCTCGTTTCATGTGTATAGGTGTTGTTTTTCTGGTATTACCAGAAAAAAGTTTGATTATTTAATATGGTTAGGATAAAAGAATTATTTCTGAGTCACATGGAACACTTCAACAAAAGTTCAGGGAACATTTGTCGAAGTGTTATTGAAAACCGAGATCTGATTGACTCTCTTGATCTTCGACCAGACGGGGCTAACATCAAAAATTCTTACCTTACTATTATTGGTTTTATGTCTAAAAAGAATTTGGATATAGTCAATAGTTACTCTTTCCTGCTCAACTAAAAACAGGATAAGAGGTGTGCTAATATCTAATTCGTATTACCCAACAATAGGAGGAGGGATATCGATATCGTAGTATTTTGTAATGGTTGAATAAGATGCGTTATCTATAATGTTTAAAGAGATTTGTATAGGCTCTGTTGTTAAATAAACACTTAGATTGGGTTGTAGATAGCAATATTCTGACGCCATTCTTTTCTGATATTGCAATGGTGCTTTGTTGTTTTTTTCGGGCTGATTTTTTCTCAGACTTTTTCTCAGTTGGCATTTGCCGTTACAACCTTTTGGGGCTTCCTTTTGTACACATAAGGTTTTTGCTATAGTATCTTGATTGATCATAAAATCAACAATGATAATAGCTGTATTCATATTGTAGGTTAATACAATGGTAGCTAATATCGTAGCAATTAGTTTATGTATAATAGGTGTAATCACAGTATCAAAAGTACTGGATAGGCATAGTTTTTTTTATGATAATTGTCATTAAACTAAGGATGTTTGGAAGTTTTTTAATGATAAAAAAGACTGTTAGAAAAACATTTAGATATATGAGGTAAATGTTATAAACAGTTACTTCTTTTTTCCTTTTTGAATAACCCCATAATTAGATTTAAAAGATAGAAAACCTGTCCTATTATAATTAGTAAGGCGAAAATTGTTAAAACCAAATTTTCAGTTCCAATCGAATCAAATAAAGGAACTCTTTTAAAGATCATATTTGAAATCCAAATGGCCAAAAAACCTCCTAGAGTTAATAATTCATGAATTGCAATTAATGTTTTTGAAAGTTTACGGTTTAATTTTATCATAATCCAGTATCCAAGTCCAATTAAACCAAGAGTGATAGATACCAGATATGAAATGTAAGCATGTTCGATTACAAAATACGTATCATGAATATTAATATCTAATGTACTATCGCCGGAGAAAAAAATGACCAATAGTATGATTGGTATTGAAATCCAAAAAAGCAAATACGGTTTACAAAAAATCTTACTCATAGTTTTTAAACATCAATGGTATTAATATATGTCTTACCCAAACAAAATGTTACCAAAAGTTATTTTAAACTATATAGCTTACCTTAACTCATCAGCATATTTAAAAATAGCTGGTAACCCTCCGGTATGCCAAAAAAGCACATTTGAGCCTAAGGGTATTTTTTCTCGATCTAAAGAATCCAACATACCATAAAAAGCCCTTCCTGTATACACCGGATCAAGTAATATTCCTTCATTTCTGGCTAGCGAATTAATAGCATTTATTTCATTTTCGGTTACCACTCCGTAGCCATCTTTGTCATAGGCTCTATTTAGAGAAATATCTGAAAGCTCAAATTCTCTTTTGATGTTTAATACGTCTGTACCTTCTGTGACAATGTTTAAAACGACTTCTTCTAGCGATAGCCCATTTGTTTCATCTTTGTCAATACTAATCGGAACAAGGGTAGCACTTAATTGATACAACTCTTTGCCTAGAGTAAGTCCTGCCTGCATGCCTCCCGAACTTGATGCAAAAAAAATGTAATCTATCTCTAATTGTTGTGCTATTAGTTGTTCTTTTAACTCTTTAACCGCATTTACAAAACCTAAAGCACCTATTAGATTAGATCCCCCATATGGGATTACATAGCAAGTTTTATTTTGATTTTCTAGTGTTTTTTTGACATTCTGTATGTCTTCACCCTTTCTATTATCTCCCGTAAAATGAATTGTAGCTCCGAGAGTAGATGAAAGAAGCAGGTTACCATCATATGTTTTTGGTTCTTTTCCTCCTAATAACAAATGGCACTCTAATCCAGCAATTGCACAAGCAGCAGCAGTTTGTCTACAGTGATTTGATTGTTGTGCTCCGGCAGTAATGATGGTATCGCAGCCCGCATCAATAGCTTGTTTAATTAGATATTCTAATTTACGGGTTTTATTTCCGCCAGAAGCTAGTCCTGTATTATCATCCCTTTTGATAAAAAGATTATAATCAGAATATGTCTTTGACAACTTTTTTAATTCTTGTAGGGGAGTGGGAAAAAAACCTAACTCATATTTATTATCAATCATTTTTATTTTTATGTCGAATGTTTAAAACTAATAGTATTATCTGTTACCTATAGGTGAATGAATTTATTGACTATTGAAACCTACATTTAAGTTCTATTTCGGGTTCTAAATGGTAGGTAAAAACAACAGAACTATTTAGAAAAGGTTGCTCTAAAGCTACTTCAATAGGTAGCGTTAAAGAGGACTCATTTCTATATAGCCAAATATCGTTATAAATATGTACTTGTGTTTCTATTAAGATACTTTTGTAATGATCAATATTCATTGATTTTAGATCTACTACCTTTTCTGGCAACTGTGATAGTTCGTCAGGATCTCCTGTGTATGAGGACACTTCTTTGCGTACATTTAGAATAGTACCAGCATCGCCTTCAAAATAATCCTGATTAGTACTGGTTTTAGGTAATAGCTTTAGATTGATAAGCACATTTTCAGGAATGAGTGTAATGTTGTTATTAAGCTGAGGAAGCAAATTAAATAGAATAGGAACATAGCATTCTCGATACAGTACTGCATCCAAGGTTTCACTAATCAGGATGTCAAAAGTATCTGGTTCGGGAACTTCAAATGTTACGGCATCGGCTAAGTAAAAATTATCGACATAATCAGTTAATCTAAGTGCACGAATTAGTTTTTTGGCAGATTCAAGAGAATTTTTATTAACCTCTAGTACTGAAAATCGTACTTCTTTTGGGTCAAAAAAATAAGCAACCAAAGTTATAAAGGGAGCATATGGACCGCATCCTGCGTAAAAGATATTAATCAATTCATTGGGATGTGCATTTTGCTTTTCTTTGATAGCTTGAAGAATTGCTTTTAAAAATTGTACAGTTCTTTTATAGTCTAACAGGCATTGTGCTGCATGGTTTAACCCCAGTGCTTTTCCTTTTGCAGTAGGGACAGCAGCCAGATACTCAATGTTAACGTCATATCCGGTAATTTTTGTGATCTCCTGAAAATGAACATGGATTTGATTTATAATTTTTTCAACCTCGGTTTGATCAGATGAATTCTCTAATAATGAAGTAGTTAATTTTTTGATATCAGCAATTATTTCTTCTTCAATCATTTTTTTATTTCTGGTTACATTCATAAAAGTTAACCTTATCATGTTTTAATCAATTAGTAGAAGTAAAGATGTTACTTACCATATACCCTTTCTTTATAAACATGCGTTTCTGGGATATAAATTTAAGTTGTTTTTATTAGAATTACGGTCTTGTTATATTTTAACTATTTTTGCATTTAGCTATGAAAGTATGTATTGCCGAAAAGCCAAGTGTTGCCCGAGAAATTGCTTCTGTATTAGGAGCCAATACCCGATGTGATGGGTATTATGAAGGTAATGGGTATGCCGTGACATATACTTTTGGACACCTCTGTACGCTATTTGAACCTAATGATTACAAACCCCATTGGAAAAGCTGGGATCTTAATAATCTCCCTATGTTACCCGATAAGTTCAAAACCAAGGTTGTCGATGATTCGGGTATCAAAAAGCAGTTTGATATTGTAAAAAAACTATTTGATAAGGCAACAGTTGTTATTAATTGTGGGGATGCCGGTCAAGAAGGAGAGCTGATACAACGATGGGTTATTGATCAGGCGGACTATCAGGGAGAAGTACAACGCCTATGGATTTCGTCATTGACTACAGAAGCAATCAAAGAAGGTTTTGAAAAACTACAACCCGCTGAGCAGTATGATAATCTATATTATGCAGGGTTTTCGAGAGCAATCGGTGATTGGTTGTTAGGGATGAATGCCACAAGGTTATACACTGTTAAACATGGAGGATATAAACAGGTATTGTCTATTGGGAGAGTACAGACACCTACTCTGGCAATGTTGGTCAATCGATTTAAGGAGATTAAAAACTTTAAGCCGCAACCTTATTGGGAGTTACAAACGGTATATAGAGAGACACTATTTAATTGTGAAGAGGGGAGATTTTTAAAAAAAGAAG
The DNA here is from genome assembly GCF_002895435.1 of Aquimarina sediminis. GTDB lineage: Bacteria > Bacteroidota > Bacteroidia > Flavobacteriales > Flavobacteriaceae > Aquimarina > Aquimarina sediminis. Next base: position 163,964 of record NZ_POYJ01000010.1, on the reverse strand, counting down.
AAGGAGAGGCTTTTGCCAAGGTGGTTAAAGAAAGTGATTTTGAGATTGAATCTATTACTAAGAAAAAAGGTAAAGAATATGCTCCCAAGCTTTTTGACCTTACAGGATTACAGGTATATTGTAATACCAAGTTTGGATTCTCTGCCGATGAAACTTTAAAAATAGCTCAAAAACTATATGAACAAAAAGTAATTACCTACCCCAGAGTAGATACTACCTTTTTACCAAATGATATCTATCCCAAAGTCCCTGGGATACTAAAGAAATTAACCAATTACCAAAATCTGACAGAACCAATACTGGGAGAGAAGATCAAAAAATCATCAAAAGTCTTTAATGATAAAAAAGTAACAGATCACCATGCTATCATTCCAACAGGTGTTCAGATCAACTTACAATACAATCAACAACAGGTATATGATATTATTACCAAACGATTTATTGCATCGTTTTATGATGATTGTGCTGTTGCCAATACGACTGTTATTGGTAAAGCAGATACCGTAACGTTTAAAACTACGGGGAAAGAAATCTTAGAAAAAGGATGGAGGGTAGTTTTTGAAACCCCAAATGCAAAAGAGAAAAGAGAAAAGGGCATTTTACCATCTTTTGAAAAAGGAGAAAAAGGACCACATGAACCTTCTTTCTTAGAGAAAGAAACCAAGCCGCCTAATCAATATACAGAAGCTACTTTATTACGTGCTATGGAAACCGCAGGAAAACAAGTAGATGATGATGAAATGCGGGAATTAATGAAAGAAAATGGTATTGGTAGACCCTCTACACGAGCTAATATTATAGAAACGCTTTTTAAACGGAAGTATATAGAACGAAATAAAAAGCAGATTCTACCTACGCCAACAGGAGTACAACTTATTGACACCATCCAAAATAAACTACTTACCTCTGCAGAACTCACTGGACTATGGGAAAAGCAACTGAAAGAAATTGAAAAAGGAAATTTTCATGCCGGTGCTTTTATCAAAAACATGAAAAAAATGGTAGATCATCTGGTCTATGAAGTGCGAACCGAAAAAATAAGAGCTAATATTTCTCATACAACAGCCACTAAAGAACCAGTTGCTAAAAAAGTAAAGAAGAAAACGACCACAGTTCATGGTCAATCCTGCCCTAAATGTAAAAAAGGAACACTCTTGCAAGGAAAATCGGCATATGGATGCAGTAGCTACAAAGATGGATGTGATTTTGTACTTCCTTTTTCTTTTGAAGGAAAAAAAATATCTGAAAAACAGTACATACGTTTATTACAAAAAGGATGTACGGTAAATTTAAAAGGTTTTAAAACTGCCGATGGAAATAAAGAAGGGTTGATTCGTTTTGATGATCAGTTTCAATTGCTTCTTGAAGAAAAGAAAGGCAAAACTGTTCTTTCTGAGGATCAGGTTCCTAATCCTATGCCTTGCCCTGTTTGCAACAAAGGAACAGTTATAAAAGGGAAAACAGCTTATGGGTGTAGTGCCTATAAAAATGGATGTGATTTTAGATATACATTCGATATGATTAGAGAAAAAGCCAATGGAAAACCTTTGACCGCTTCATTAGTTTTTTCTTTGATTAATGAGTACGTAAAAACAGATTAGAGTTTATTGATTCTTACCACTAATTAGATAACATAATTGTAATGATCAGGTTTTTAATCTGTTAATGTTTGTATGTAAAATCCATGTACACGAACTAAACTAACGATTTCATCTTCTGTAAGGTTAGTGGTAGCTTCTATTCTAAGTACATTATCGATATCTTCGAGATCGATTGACCATTTTAGAATATCAGAATGTCTATCAAGTATAGGTGTTACATGCCGCACTTTTTTCTTTGATTTGATATCTGTTCGAAATAGTAGAAGTTCCATAGTGAAATATTTTATAAAATAATATAAGGTTACTCTGATTCTGATTCGGGTTCTGATTCTATTTCTGACTTATTTGTTTGGTTTTGATCAGATTGTAATCGTTCCAGATACTTCGTGTATAGTTCATCACCTTCTTCTTTCCAGAATTTATCGTAATGTTTCCATTTCGAAAAATCACTTTTAGAATCATTTTTGCATGTATTGTCCGAGCTTTTAGATGACTTTTTGCTACCACCACCGCCGCATCCGCCTATTAGGATTTTAAGTAGGATAAACAGACCAACAGCTTGCCAATAAGTAAGAGTAGTGAGTCCAAAAATTTCGGGCATTAACCAGTTCCATAACCACATAATAACATAACCAAACAAAATGGCTAATCCGGTAATGGCAATAGCGCCAAAAATGATCATTCCTACAATCTCTATTGGAGACTTTTTCCTCATTTTATGGGTGAAAAAATTTTTCATGATGTGTTAACTTTTATGTTTTATAAGTTCTGATTCTAGTTTTTTATACAATATTCCTATTGCTCGATGTCTTCTCGACATTAGTGTTCCTTCTGGAATTCCGGTTTCTTTAGAAATTTCTTTATAGGTGTATCCTTCAAAATCTACGGCGACGATAATATCTCTATACCATGGTTTTAATTGCTGAATACAATTCTTTAAAACAGGGATCATTTTTTCTGATGTGTTACAATCTGATGCCTGGTGTAACATTTCTGCCAAACCCAAATATTCACTGCTCATTTCTAATGATTCAGTTTGTTTTGTAGTGCGCATTACATCAATGATCTTGTTTTTAATAGATCTGTATACAAAACCAGCTACGTTATTAATAGGTGCATATCTATCAGCTCCAGCAAACAGTTTTAAGGCAACATCCTGAATGATATCTTCTGCATTTCTACTGGCAGTATCTCTCACTTTGGTATTTACATACATCTTTAGTGATTGATATTCTTTACCAAAAAAATCCTTAAGTTTTTTACTGTTTTCTGATTCCGAATTCATTTAAAACCTTTTATAACTGGTCTTTGTTTAAAAAGACGATACTTTTTAAATCTATTGCATTTTTTATGTTTTATTTTTAAAAATATAAAGATAGCTTAGTTTTTTAGGGTTAGAATAAAGCTTGCATTTGTTTGATTTGAAAAAAAACGTACAAGAAATGTGATTTTTTAATGTTTAGAGATACTAATAAGGTATAACTTAAATTTTAGAATTATGAAAAAGCCAAACAATAGATTTATTTCTTTATTACACAAGTTCTCTCAATTTCATAAGCGTGAAGTGAAACAGTTTAATGCTATTTTGGGGATTAAGCAGGGGAGTACCTCAGGTAAGTGTTAGTGAGTTTTAATCATAAGGTATCTCGATGGATCATCGGTAAGAGAAAATCATCGAATGTATATTAAAAGCAAATTATCAATTTACTTCTTTACAGGAGTTTGAGAATGTTTAGAAATAGACCAGCGCGCACCATAAACAGATTCATATTCTATGGTTATTTTTAAACTATCATTGTTTAGAACATGGCGAAGTTTTTTTGCTCCCATTATGGTGTTTTTAGGAATGCCTTGTAGTGTTGTTTCTTTTTTGTCAAAAAGTTCAAATAAAACAATTTCTTCATTAGCCGGTATTACACGACCCTGGTATATATCAGAATAGTAATAAGAAATAGAATCTTTTAACTGTAATTTTGAGTCTACATAGTGACTAATACTATGGTATGATTTACCAGCCACATCTTTAACAATAACAGATTTGACAAATGCGGGACCTATTCCTTCATTTTTTAAAACATATTGATAATTTATAGAACCTGAACGATAATTTGTTAGTATTAAATGAGGATATACAGACATATGTTGCTGTTGCCGTATCAAATTTGTTTGATAGATAAAAACGATTAGAGTAACCAAACTAACGAATAAAGCAGAAATGCTTAATAGCTTCTCATTAGTCCAAAATTTCCTTTTCTTTTTCATTTGTTTTAAATTGAAACTACGACCACATATGAATATTAGAATTAGGTAAATACAAATGGGTCAATGGGTTATACAATTTTTCATTTTACGCCTTTATAAACTTAAAAAAAAATAGCTTGATAACAAGTTGATAGTTGTTATTAGTTTTTGGGTATAAAAAAACACTGATTTTTACAACTCTTACGGTATGAATCAGTGTTCTTTTGGGTGTTTAAAGATTTGGTTGTTAATCATTTGTGGTTTTGTTTTTAATAAAAGAAACTAAACCAACCAAGTCAAAAAATGTTCCAATATCTTTTTGCATGATGGCTACAATACTATGAGAGGCTATGACTATTCTGTCTATAGACTTTTGTTGCGACACCATTTTTTTTATCATTGCTTTTGCCTCTCGAGATCCTTGATCTCTATAAACTGCCAGTATTTTTACTGCATTCTCTTCTGCGGTTATTTTTCGTTTTTTTGGTGTATATCCAAGTTGTTTGATCATCGTTTCTGCCAATATCCATGTAGACCATGGGTTTTGACCTGTAACCAGATTACCATCATGGCTAATTTTCTCCAGGTACATCTCTCCTTCGTTAAAACGTGCGCCTTGAGAGATTAATTTGTCTTGTAAAAGAAAAGGGAATATTGATTCTGCATCGGGAATTAAAAGTAGCTCTTCATCATTTGTAAAACTACTAACCATTTTGTTCTTTAGAAGAGAAGAGCCATTATCAAGGGTTACATTTACCAATGCCGCGGGACCATGACAAACTGCTCCAACGACTTTGCCGGATTGATAATACTCACTAACAATAGATTGGATTGCTTTGTTTTGCGGAAAATCAAACATCGCTCCCTTACCTCCAGCAAAGAAAACTGCTTGATAATCACTAGCAACAACATCATTTATATGAATAGTGTTGCTAGTCTTGTATTGTGCGATGGTATCATTTAAAAAAGCATAGTCATAAGCTCCCATATCATCTCCATCGATCACAACTGGTGGCTTACCTCCTTGCGGGCTTGCAATATCTACCTCAAAACCATTAGCTTTAAACACGTAGTAGGCCCGTGACAGCTCTGTCAATTCATACCCGGTACTTTTTTCACTATTACCCATAACATCTACACTTGTCACTACAGCCAGAATTTTTCCACGAGGAGCAATACTGTCTTTAGATAGATAGGGCAGATTTTCTACTAGGGTAGATTTTAAACTAGCTTTGTTGTTTTCTTTGGGGAGAAGGCTCATAAACCAGTAACCAAAAGAAAAGAGTGAAACTATCAATCCAATAAAAATAATGAGGAACCACTTAAGGATAGGTCTTTTTTTAAACATAACATTTACTTTATTAATATTTGGCTAAATAAAGTAAATGAGGGTTTTAAATCTTCTTAAATGATCATTTCATTAGAGTAAAAGATCATTTGCCGATACTTTTACGAAGCACTAAGGGGGTTTTTCCTGTTTGCTTTTTAAAGGCAGAATTAAAACTAGAGATACTGTTAAAACCTACTTCAAAAGCGATAGCTGCAATGGTGTGGTTCTTAAATTTTTCGTTTTGAAACATAGCAATGGACTCCTCTACGCGATAATGATTGATATAACTATTAAAGTTTGTCTTATTCTTTTTGTTAATTACCAATGATACTACTTGTGTGCTTAAATGAAGTTGTTTGCTTAAAAGTTTTAAAGTGAGATCGGGATTTTTGAATTGCTCTTCGGTAACCACCAGCGTATGGATTTTATCAAAAACAGTACTAATTTGTTCATCAGAAATAGGAGTAGATCTATATTTAGTAGAGCCCATTTCTTTGATGTATCCTTTTTGAATAACAATAAAGCTAACGATATATGCTATACAAGTATATAATATAGCCCCAACAATATATGGAATAAACTCATCGAATAAATTCAAGAAATAAGCAATCCATATTACTAATAAGGCGTAAAAAAGTAATCGTAAAAACTCATATGAACTATTACTTACTCCTGCTTTCTTTTTTCTAGAGAGATACGAGTAACTAAAAATTAAATAAGTTAAATAATGTCCATAATAGGAAAGAAATAGGAAAACAAAAAACAGTTTGGGAATGGATTGAACCCGCAGGTCATTGATCCAAAAACCAAAACACACTCCCACAAGGGTCGGAACAAAATGAAGTAAGTGTTTTTTATGTAGCTTAAATTCTTTTTCAATAACAGATTGTGTAAATAAATAATAAAGCGGTCCAATAGCCATTAGGGTACCTAAACCGATAAATATAAGTTTAACGTCTATCTGTTGAGCAAATTCTAAAAGTACAGATTTTCCGATTCTAAAGGATAGTACTATAAGTAGTACGCTTAGAATCTTGTTGGACGTTGTATTTCCTTTTGGGTATATCCATAAAAAAATAGCCAGAAAGAATCCGTGTACTACACCCAAGCCGCTAATTATTATAAGTAAGATATGTGTTAATGACATAGAGATAAGAAAATCACTGTTCTAATAGTAGTTATTTTATGTTTGGTATTGTTTTTAGTTACGACTTGATGTTTTATCTGCAATTTTTCCACCAATCCACGCCATAGGGATATATGCTAATAGTAGATCTATACCTATAAACCAAGTAGGTGCGGGAAGCATAAAACTAACGAGAATCCCACCTATTAGAAACAAAACCCCAATACCCAATGCAAATTTCATTTTATGGTTGGCAGCGATTAGACCAGCAATGATTGCTCCAACTAAAGTACCTAGTGCATGAGCCAAAAAAGGAAAAACAAAATGTTTATACTCTAACGTTGGCATAATAGCAGCTAGTGCATTCATGTCATTGGGATCAACACCTTCAATAGGAACCATACTATATCCGATTTTAATGAGTCCCATATTGACAATGCTACCTATAAGCCATCCTATAATAACAGCTAAAATATTCTTAATAATTGGATTCATAGTTGTTGTGTGTTTTGTTATCAATGTTTCGACGTTGTCGTAAGTAGTGCGTTTAATTCGTTAATTCTTGCCAGATGATGGTCATCATGTTCAGCTACAAAAAGGAATAAATCCATTGTACGCATAGGCGTTTCTAATCTTGGATGTAGGACGTATTTAAAAATTTCTTTTTCTGAAACCTTTTCTAGTTTACTTAATGTTAATGCTCGAATAGATACAAATTCCTTGATTAGGTCATTAACTTCTTTGTCATTATGTCTGGCAAAGTTAGTTTTATTATTTTCTAAATCTGCCGCCCTCAAGTATTTCTCATCATTTAATATATCCTCAAGCCTCCCTTGCCAAATAGGTTCGAGGTCAATTAGGTGACCAATGTTTTCTTGAATTGACCATGTGCCTTCTGGTTTAACGCACAATTGGTCACTGGGAGTTTGAGCGATTTTATGTTCTAATCGCAATGAAGTTCCTTTAAGTCTCTCGATAATTGATGGAAAAATATTCTGGGTAAAGGAAAAATCAAATTTTCTGTCAAACCATTTTATTTGTTTCATTATTGATTTTCATTACGCTACCGTTAACAATTGCATACAAGATAAATATCTGGATATATAATTACAGGTCTATTTACAAATCTAACGGATTTTTTGATCAACGTAAAATTAAAGAGGAGGGATGTTATATTGGTCTCGTTAAAAGAAATTTTTTAGTAACTATTTAGTTTCCTTGTAAATAGATAAATTAAAGAAAGCCCCAGATTGGATAGTTTCGATAGAAGCTTGCAAAAAAGTTAGACAAGCTTTCAAAAAGTTTAAAAACAACGAAATCAATTTTGTAATAGATATAGACTGTATGATAGATCATACTATATAATCTACTCATATTTTTCGGCAGAATATTCTATTTTTTTATCATTTAGGTAAACACTATATTCCTTCTCTTTTATTCCTGTAATAGTATAGTCAAACTCATAGTAGCAGATACAATTGCAATACTCGCCGTATTCCTCGTAACTGAGTTTTAAAATTTTCTTTTCAAAATGAATTGATGGGATAAAACTGGTACAGCAATTTGCTGTCGTAGCTATCTTAATAAATAGAGTATCTTTTTTAATTGGCTGACTTATAATTCGATTTTTGGCATAAAAAGCATCTGTTTCTTCATCGCAATTAGTTGATTTAAAATTAGTGAGTCTAACTTTTTGCCCAAAGGCAAGCGATGAGGTTATAATAAGTAGGGTGAAAACTATGTTATGCATACCTAATTATTTTTTAACAATAGAACCTTTTTCATAAGTGTCTGTTCTAATCAGTTTTCCATTTACGTCATATTCGTTTACGGTTCCATTTCCGTTTATAAAAGTACCTTTATTCAATGGTTTACCTTGACCATCAAAACAATTGATAATATCTTCAAGAGATCCAAAATCACTATATAACTCTGTTTTATATAATGTTTCATTGGTGTGATAATAAACCCATTCCCCAATTTTAAAATCACCTGTAGACCATTTATCCTTAAGTCCAGTACTAGATACTTTTCCGTTTGTGTGATAATACTTCCAATTAGAAGAACCATATAGTTCTTGTTGAGATGATTCTGATTCGATTGTACCATCCTTATAATAGCTGGTTCTGGATGTTACAAATCCATTAGATATTTTTGCTTTTATTCTCAGCTGACCATCTTCAAAATAACTTAAATAATCCCCCACTACTTGATCATCTTTATATACAGAATTTACCTTCAATTGTCCATTTTTAAAATACTCCTTTAGAGTACCTTCTTTTTTTCCATTACTATAATTTTCTTCTTTCATGGGCTGCCCATTCTGGTGGTAACTATTTAATTCACCTTCAATTTTACCGTCTATATATAGGCATTTAGCAAAGAGTTGCTTGTCGTCATAATATGCTACGTAGACACCATCTGCATTACCATTTTCATTATAATTTACACTTGAATATGTATTCCCGTTATTATGATATGATATATACAGACCTATTTTTTTACCGGCATTAAAATTAACTGTAGAATATAGTTTTCCATCCTGATAATAGGTTTTCAATATACCATGAAGCTGATCATTTTTATAATTGACCAAACCTGATAATTGACCACTTTCATAATATTCTTTACTAATCCCATTTTTTTTGCCTTTAGTACAGTGATCAACTATTTTTAATTTGCCTGATGGATAATAGTATTTTATCTCTCCTGTTAGTAAGCCATCTTTTTTAGCTCCAAGTGTTTTCACAGTTCCATCATCAAAATATTCCTTATAAGGGGTTTGCCCAAAAAAGGTATGACTAAGAAATAATAAGAGAAGTAGTGTTTTGATTTTCATAAAAAGAAGATTCATAAATGGTGCATAAATAACTATTTATACCATTTATTATTCAACTAAAGTTAACATAAAATTATGAAAACGAAGAACAAGGCGATTTTTGACCTGCCAAATATGGAATAACAGACGGGTTAATTTGTCATCTAGATTACCTGACTTATGCAGATAGGTAAATTATTCGGATAAGAAATGGGGTAGTGCAGTTGTAATGAGTAGAAATACTCAAACTTTTATGTTTAGCACTAAGTTTTTTTACATATAGCGGATTGTAAATCCGCTATACTATGTTTCTTAGATTAGAAGTTATTTGTGTGTTAACACATCCAAAATTTCTTTTTGTCAAAGTCAATAACGTTTGGACCATCAGAACATCCACCAACTTCTTCTGCATCAATATCGTTTTCTTTGGTACTTATTATCCAAGCTCCAGATTTATGTTTTAAAATTTTACCTTCATCCAAAACACTACCTTTTTTTACTGATATCATTTCTCCTCCACCATCATAAATTACTTTGATCACTCCATCTTTTATGATAACAATTACTTTTTCGTCCATTGATTTTCCACCCCATTCGGCAAATGCAATATCATATGTGTACTTACCATCTGGTGGGATAGTATCTGATTTTGAGCGTTGAGCTAAACTTATATTGAAAGAGAGTAGGACTAATAAAAGAGAGACAATTTTAATCTTCATATGCTAATTTATAATTGTAATAACGAATGAATACGTATTTAGTATGAGTTTTAGTTATATTTTTTTTGGAATAGGTAATTACTGTCAAAAATCTCTTACAAATCTTACACTGGTAATCAATCCGTCTTTGACTTCATAAATAGAAACATACTTCGTTTCTTTTCCTTTATTAGTAACTATCTCATGATTTATAACATAAGCGCCGTTAGTAATTTGGTTTAGGATTTTTACATGCAAAGCTTTTGCTTCAAAATCTGCTTCAAATATTGATGACAACCTATCTGATCCTGTACCTAATAATGTATTGGGGTAGGTATATATCTTTAGGTCTTTATCATAAAGTGCTATAAATTCTTTAAAGTTATGTGTATTGTATGCTTCCATTCGTTTGTTTACAATCTGTAAGGGAGATAGCCCTAAGTTTTGTTTTGCTGTTGTTGAGGTATTGTTAGTTTCGTGATCCTGTTTTTTCTTACATGCAGGTACAAATAATGTGAGTATTACAATAATTAGAGGTATCGTTTTTTTCATATCGGATTACATTTGTTTAAAGGCAATATTCTGTAATAAACGAGTAGGATCCTTTAAAAAACATGTATGTTTTAACGAAAAATATATTGTTTTTTACGTTTTTCTAAATGCAGAAGGTGTTACTCCAGTTTTTTTCTTAAAAGCAATATTAAAAGAGGTAACGTTACCAAAACCGGATTCATACGCAATTGTAGCTATTTTTTCATCCTTGTATTTTACATCCTTCAATAGATGTTTTGATTTTTCGATACGATAGTGGTTTACAAATTCGTAAAAGTTTTGCTGCTTGTTTTCATTTATGGCTTGTGAGATTTCTCTGGCTTTTACATCTAGTTTTTTTGAAATAGCATTTATGGTAATGCTATGATCCAGGAAAGGATGTTCAGTTTCAAAAAACGTCTTTACTTTTTCAAATAAGTCTTTAGAACTATCCTTATCCAAATTAGAGCTGCTATATTTCTGCAAGTTAAACTTATGATGATTTAGAAAAAGATAGGAGAAGGCATAGATCAGAAAAGTGTAAAAAATAGGACCAGTAATATAGTATATGGTAAAATCAAAAAGATTTCCAACATAGTGAAACCAGATAAGTGTGGCGCCGATTAGTATATTACGATACCAATGCAGTACACTAATAGATATTTTTAAACGATTTTTATACCAATAAACCCAAGAAGCGATCAGGTAAAATAGTAGCATAAAAACTACAATCCCGTAGTTCCAGAAAGATTCAAAGTTTCCGTTTCTTGGTACAAAAGGAATTAAAAAAAGAAAAGCTGCAAAAGGGAGAAAGTGAAAGTAATCTTTGCCAGAGAAAGATATATTCTTGTCAATTAGTGATCTGCCGTAAAGCCATAAGCAAGGTGCTGCAAATAAAACTCCAGAGATACCAATGTTTTTTTGCCAGTTTTCTAGGGGGATGTAGTAGTTTAACACCGATTTGCCAACTCGCATGGTTAAACCTAGCAAGAAAAGAGCTAATAATATATTAGACTTTCTGTTTCCTTGTTTAAGTGTAAATAAATAGAAACTTATAAAAAGCCCTTGGGCTAACCCCAGAGAAGCCAGAATAAGAATAAGACCATTAGTTAGCATTGGGTTGATTAAAATTTTTTAAGAAAAGTAAGAATAAAAAATAGTAAAAAGTTATACAATACAGTTTCTTAAAAATAGTTGCATGTATTTTGAACCTTTATTTTAATACTGAAAATCCTTAATTGGTGAAGAAATATCAATCAGTGTTCCATTAGGATCTTTTAATAATAATCGCCTTTGTCCATAGAACGTATCTTCAGGGGCACTAACTATCTCTATATTTTCTTCCTTTGCAATCTTAAATATTTCATTTGCATCTTCTACGACAAATGTGATATAAAATCCTTGAGGGTTGTTTTGAAATGTATTGGGTACCATTTGATGAGTACGATCTATTATCCCCAGTTCAAGCTTCTTGTCTTGTGAAATTAAGTGAATAAACCAATCACTTTCATAGTCAACATTAAAATCAAATAGTTTGGTGTAGAAGTCTTTGCTTTCGGGTAAATTATCCGAGCAAATGTTTGTCATTATTCGATTTATTGTTTTCATTACTTTCTTTTATATGTGTTTATGATTGAAGAGATATGCATTGTATCAAAGATTTGCTCGCATGTACAGACTTCTATAAATCTAATTGATTTTTTGATTTAAAAAAAGTGGCGGGTAGATTATATCATTTTGCAGAATTAAAAAACCTCCTGCTTTTGATCAAAAAACAGGAGGTAATATATATATCTAAAAAATACCTAGATCAGATTTTGGGTTACAAATCTGCTAGAATAGGTTTAACTTTTTGCATTAATAAAATAATAGCTTTTGCGAATTCTTCGGGAGCTTCTTGGGGGAGGTTATGCCCAATACCTTTAATAATTAATCTTTCATAGTCTCCAGTGAAAAAAAATGCTTCATTATCTGTTTCACTAAAAGGAACAACACCATCTGCATCAGCTTCCAGTATTATCGCAGGTATTTTTATTTTTGGCTGTGTAGCTAAATTTTGTTCCATTTTTTCGAATTTTGGATCTCCTTTTACCAATCCATAACGATGTCTATATGAGTGAATAACTATTTCTACAAAATCGGGATTATTAAATGAAATAGCTGTTTCTTCATAAGTACTATGGTCAAACTTCCAAGTTGGGGACCAATTGCGCCATAAAATTTCGCACAATTCTTTTCTATATTTTGACAATCCTAAACGACCTCTCTCATTGTGAAAATAGTATTGATACCAATACAACTTTTCTATATCCGGATGAAGAGGTTCAATAGATTTAGCTATATTTTGAATACAATATCCAGAAGCTGAAAGAAGTCCAATAACTCGATTTGGGAAAATTGCAGAAACGATACATGCTACACGCCCACCCCAGTCATAGCCAGCTATTAAGGCTTTTTTTATTGATAATGTATCCATTAATGCTATAAGGTCATATGCCAATGCCGCTTGTTGTCCAGAACGAATTGTATCTTTTGATAAAAACCGAGTAGGTCCAAAACCTCTTAAATAAGGGACTATAATCCAATAATTTTCATTCGACAAAAGCTTGGATACATCATCATAGGCTCTCACATCATAAGGGAATCCGTGTAGAAGTATTACAGGGATTCCGTTGATGTTTTCATTACTTTCATAAGCAATACATAGGTCTCCAGCAGTTATAGATTTTAATTTATTCATTTTGTTCTTAAGGCATCTTTATTTGGGGTATTAAAATCTTCAGTAGCAAGGGGGGCTATAAATCTAGATGAATTTTTAATCAAAATGAAATAATTATATCAGGCATGTCATTTTAGTGTAATAAAAAACCTCTTGTCTTTAATCAAAAACAAGAGGCTATAAACATTTCTAAAAAATACCCGAATCTGATTGCTGGGATTGGGTGTTGTTGGTTTTTGTCACTTTATAGAGGATTCTTTTTGTGGGCTGATCTCTATAAATAGATGCCGCTGCATCGTCCAGTTTTTTTAAGATATCGTAAAGCTTATTAAGATGTATTACTCTGGATTCTGTTGTTATCATGCGATTACCTTTTTGGTTTTCTTGAGCAGTATTGGCATCTCTTAGGGCTTTAGCCAATGATGCTGCCTGATCTAATAATTGGGCGGGAGTTCCTGTAGCGTCTAGTTGTGTGCGGTGGGTGGCAATAACCTGAGGTAGACTTTCCATAAATTGTATTAGACCTGGCTGACTGGCAAAAATATCACCAATACGGTTGACTCCAAATTGCTTTTGTATAGCCGGATGATCTGTAAATGTTTTTTTTGCCCAGTATTTAAGATCATCCAAAAATCTTTTACAATTTTGAATTTCCTGATATACGATATCAGTTTTAACGCTTAATTCTGTTTTGCCAATATCGTCGCCTCCCTCATTAAAAGCATCAGTAACCTTTTGCTTAATAGTGTCGGGTAAAGTAACAGGAAATGCTGCCGGGTCAAAGGTGTTAAATTGATTAATGTCTGCGATAAGATACCCCGTAATGGTATCTGCTGTTTCCAACAGGATAGCATCGCTCATTGCATACTTTCTTTGTGCCATGAATTCTGGTTTTTTAAAAAATTAATATAGAATGTTAGCAGAACACGTAAGGGTAGGTAGTGTATGTTCTGTGCCTTTTGATGATGTATAACTTGTTTATAAACAAAATATTGCGATAACTAATAAAAAAATGACAAGTTTAATTCCAAGGTGTTTTTTAAAATCAGGATTGACAATATGTATAAAGTAATATTATAAAATAATTGATAAAAATTCTCTGTAGTGTATAAAAAGTTGCTGTAGCCAATTATAGAATTACTGTGGAGTATACAAAGTTACTGTAGTGCATAAAAAAGTTACTGTGACATATAAAAAGTTACTGTAGCCCGTACAAAGTTGCTGTAGCGTATAAAAAGTTGCTGTAATCAATAACCAAGTTACTGTAATATGTATAAAGTTACTGTAGCCTATAAAGTGCCAGTTGCTCTTTAAAAATCCTTCTTTTTTGATTTATACATAATTCGTAGTGTCGGGATGAGAATCCAGATGAATAACATGAGTAATGAAATGATTAAACCAAAACTGGTACCAAAGAATTTTTTGAACACAGCACCGGTATATCCTAATAATGCAGAGATATCAAGTTTTAATAAGATCAGGGTTCGTGATAGGTCTATAGGATTAAGCATTGTACCAAATAGAGATAGCTTATCTAGTGGGTAATCCTCAAAAAGTACCAGAGACATTAGAAAAATACCATCATAGATAATTGCCAGAAAAAGCCATAATAATACGGCATATCCAAATCCTTTGATTTTATTTTCGTTGGATAAAGAAATATTAAACGCCAATGCCGTAAAAATAAAAGTAAGAAATGCCCCGGTGATAAGTAACAGAGAAAAATTCCAGATACTATCTGATTTAAATATCCCATATAGGATAAAAGGGATCCCGATCCCGAGTACCAGGCTCATAGTAAGGGACAGAGATACACCCAGGTATTGCCCCAAAAAGATAGAATTTCGTTTTAGGGGTTGTGCTAGCAGTAGTTCTGTAAATTCTTTAGAATTATAATAATACATGACTCCAAAAATGGTTCCTATAAGCGGTACCAAAACGATAATCACATTCATAAGAGTGATAATGGCTTTGGATAGATCATTGTTTAGAAACAATAATACTGTACCCAGAAGGAGGTAAAATAAGAAATATACATAACTCCAACGGCTACGCATTAAATCATAAAAGCTGTATTTTAATATCTTAAGCATAACTGGTTTTTAATATAGATGCAATGGCATGTTCAAAATTAGGTTGCTCGGTTTTGGTTTTAAGAGCAGTGATACTACCTCTGAAATATATTTTTCCTTCTAATAAAAACACAATCTCATCTGAGATCTCTTCGACAAAACTCATAATATGAGAAGTGATCAAAATTGTTTTTCCGTTGGCTTTTTCTTTTCTGATCAATTCTTTAAGGCGTATGAGCGAGATCGGATCCAGACCGCTTGTAGGTTCATCCAGGATAATAATAGGGCTATTAAACATAAAAGTGAGTACAATGTTTACCTTTTGCTTTGTTCCCCCAGATAGATTACCTAGTTTTTTGTTTAAAAAAGGTTCTAGTTTAAACAATTCGATTAACTCTTGATCTGCATCTGTATCTCCTCTAAGATCTTTGATCATTTTAAGAAGTTCTCTGACCTTCAGGTTATTTGGAAAATTGGCAATCTGTGGCAGGTAGTCTATCTTTTTTCTATAGAGCCAGTTATTTTTTATATGCTCGCCCATGATTTGTATGGTCCCTTCAGTAGGGATAACCATGCCCAGAATACTTTTGATCAAAGTGGTTTTGCCAGATCCATTAGGTCCCAGAATTGCAAAGATCCCACTGTTGTCTATCGTGAGATCTACTCCCGTTAGTACTTTATTTTTGTTAAACGTTTTATGTAGGTTTTCTATAACTACCATTCTATTTTATGTATTTGTGGGTGATGATCTAATAGCTTATCAGGGGTAAAGACAGGGGATACTTTTTCAGAAAAATCAATAATATCTATAAACAGGCTTCGCAATAGGATAATGGTTTCGGGAGTGCGGTTTACGATATACGAAAATAACTTTACTGGTCGATAAGGCACATCGCCAATACCGTCTTTGTTTAAATCATATCCGGTATACTTACTCCAGTAATTCTGATCGAATATATTATCGTTTAGTTTACTGTTATAGGAGACATCAAAAGAATTATGCAAAAAATTGTTTTGAGTAAAAGAATTCGTATAACAAGCACCCCGAACTTTTATCGCCCAACCGTTATTGATAAAATTGTTTTTGGTGTATTGTATCCTGTTAGATCCTTCTATATTAATACCGATGGTATTTTGTTCAAAAGTGTTTTCTGCAATCTCGGCATCGTTTATCTCTTTTAATAGCATACCATAAGACGCAGAGCCCCAGTTTTCTTTAAAAGTATTGCGATACATTTTTATTTTTTTTGAAAACATCACTGCTACACCAGCTCCGTTTTTTTCAAAAGTATTGTCTTCATAATTATCATTGTTAGAAAACATAAAATGAAGTCCATACCGTATATTATTAGAGCTTACATTGTTTTTTATCGTGCAATAGTCAGAAAACTCAAGGTAGATCCCATCTCGTACCCGTTGCACAAAATTATGTTCTATAGTAATATTTTTGCTATACCATAGCTGAATCCCGTTGCCAGAATTATACTCTTCTACAGCATCACCAATAATTTTGTTGTGATAGATTTTACCATCTCTGGCTTTTTCGAGGTAAATGCCAAAAAACAATTTCTCAAGTACTACATTCTGAATAACAAAATCCTTACATTTTTTAACTCTGATTGCAGCATAATCTTCAGTATAGCTTGTACCTACATTGATGATAAACAATCCATCCACTGTCACATCATCTGATGTAATGGTAATGATCTCTCCTTGTCGTTCTCCATCTATTACAGGATAATTCTTACCGATAATCGTTAAAGGTTTGTCTATCTTGATATTATATTCTTTGTAGGTTGCTTTTTTTATAATAATGGTATCATACGCAGCGGCAGCCTTTACAGTTTCTGAAATGGTAGCATGTGTACAGGTTTTACAGACGATAAGCGTATTGGCATGTATTGCCATCGTATGAACTCCTATCATAATAACCCCGATGAGGAGTCTATGTAGTTTTGTGATATGATATGTATTAAACCTTATGTGCATGGGGTAGTTTGTTGTTTATAAAAGCCCTCCGCTTCGGGCACTAAATCCTACAAAGACAAAGATCACAGAGATAATGGTCACTGCAATAATATGATAAGACAGAGGTTTTAGTCTTTTTTTGGGTATTAAAAAAAATCTGGCATGAATTGCTAAGGCAATAGTACATAGCAATAACCCTAGTTTTATAAGGATATGTTTGGTGTAATGATCACTAAAATCAAAATCAAATAACCCAGGAGCGTATACTGTGGTAATATATATCCCAGTGATCACTAGTGTGATTAGAGAAGGAATCCCAATACGCTCATATTTTGATTCGAAAGATTCGATGATACTAAAATCATTATGCTTCAGTGCCTTGGGTAAATAAGTTAATGACAGTATTAAATGACCCCCGGTCCATATGGTAGCAGCAATGATATGTATAAAAATGATCAATTTTAATCCCATTGTTGTATTAGTTTTACCTTTTTAATTTGGTTAGCAACTCTTGCCAGGTATATAGTTCTCCTCCTTTTTCTTTTTGTTTGGTGACAGCATCTTCTTTATGCTTAAAAGCCGAAAGATAGGCACCCATAGGGCTTGGTATTTCTTTACTGATTAAAAAAGTAGCCTGAGAAGCATCGATTAATGCTTCGGGTTCATTATAATCGGTAGACAGATAGATGTCTATAGTTTCAATATCCATGTCTTTAAGGTTATTGATCATACATTCTGTAGCATCAAATTTGTATATCTTTCCTTTTTTGGTAACGATCTCTGCGGCATGTAATTTATCAACGATAGTCATTTCGCAAAAATGACAACCATCAATGCCATAATCGATAGCTTTTGGACCGGTATTACAAGAAGTAAATAGGAGCGCAAGACTAAATAGGGTGAGGATAGTTTTTTTTAAGCTGCTTTTTGGCGTGAACAGGTATTTTTTTGCATCCTTTTTCCCTAAAATATACGCTATAAAGGTAAGTGCCATACCAAGAGCCATTAAATATGCTCCTAGCTGTGGATAAGAATGTGCCTTGAAGTTAAGAATATCTTTAGATCCAAATAAAGGAGGCTGAAATCCCATTATAGAACCATCGGGATTCGTGAATTTCATGATGGCTTTTGGATCTAAGTTATGCCCGTAGTCATACTCCCATAAATAGAAATCATAAATCCCGGCTATTGCAAAAACAGACATAAGTACAAACCACCCCAAGTACCATTTATAATTTGCAAAAAGACCAATAAGCACACCTAAAGCTGCCATAATACCCACTACCCAGGGAAATATTTTGAACTCAGGAATAGTTTCAGGGATATATTGCATGCCTACATAATGATTCATCAGGTTTATGTTTTTGATATCATGAGGATGGGCATCACTAAAATCATTTATATATATATCCATACCCAGTGGAGTAGGATACTGCGGGGCTTCTAGAGTGATATTCCATAGCGGGAATAGGAATAAAGCTAATATGAGTAGCGCTCCAGAAATCATTATTAATTTTGGTGTTTTCATACTGATGCGGTTTTAAAAACGGGTGATACTATAGCATCACCCGTTTTATAGTGTTAATTAAATTGGAGTCTAAACCAGATTATCAATGCTATTGCGTTGCATATGGTATTGTCAGTCTGAACCTGCCGAAGACTAGTGTCCATCATTTCTGATTACACTTCGACAAGCCTAAGTGCGATAACATTGGTAATCCAGATTTAATCTTCTCCTAAAGACCAGCTCAACGCGATATCTGAATCCTTTGGAGAAACCCTTACATATCCTTGCATTTCTTGATGTAGTGCAGAACAAAAATCTGTACAATAGAAAGGCCAGACCCCTACTTGCTTAGGATACCAGACAAACGTTTCTGTTTGCCCTGGCATAATCAAAAGCTCAGAAGTATTTGCTCCAATCATACTAACACCGTGAGGGACATCATAATCTTGCTCTAAGTTGGTTACATGAAAATATACTTTGTCACCGACCTTAATACCTTCGATATTATCAGGCGAGAAATGACTTCTGATCATTGTCATATATATATGTACTTCGTTACCTTCTCGTACTACCTTAGTATCTGCTTCTGACTTGGCAGCATATTTATGTTGATTTTCTTCTAATTTGAATATTTTTTTGGATCTTGGTTTGATAAGATCAGCAGGACACCCGGCAGCATAATGTGGCTCTCCGATAGTTGGAAAATCTAATAACAATTCCATCTTTTCTCCTGTAATATCATATAATTGGGCAGATTGAGTAACCTCTGGACCTGTTGGCAGATAGCGATCTTTGGTAATTTTATTCATTGCTAGTGCATACTTACCAAATGGTTTGGCAGAGTTACCTCCCGGTATCATGATATGACCAACAGAATAATATGTTGGTTTTCTATCTATTACTTCCCAGGTGTCTAGTTTCCATTTTACAACTTCTGAAGAAATGAAAAACGTAGTATATGCATTTCCTTTTCCATCAAACTCTGTATGTAAAGGTCCTAATCCAGGTTGTTCTACAATTCCTGCCAATACATCTTCAAACTTAAGAATTGGGATACCGTATGCTTCGCCATCTATTTTATTATTCTCGATAGCAGACATCATTTTTGTAAAAGAATGAACGGTAAGGTTGGCAGATAGTTTACCATTTCCTACAATATATTCTCCACTAGGATCTACATCACATCCATGAGGTGATTTTGGCGTCGGTAAAAAATATACTAGACCGGGGCATTCTGCGGGATCGAGGATCTTAACTTCTTTTTTCATAGTAGAAGTAGCAGTATGCGTATGCTCATCGTATACATTATGCGCGTAATTTGCAGGAACAGTTCTATATTTTCCTGCTTTGATATATTCTTCAGCTTTTTTCCAGTTTACGGCAGCAATAAAATCTTTATCATTTTGAGATGAATTCACTTCCATAAGTGTACTGGCTTCTTCTGTATTGTAAGTAGTAAAGAAGAACCATCCATGAGATTTGCCACGACCAGGGTGAGAGAGGTCATAGTTAAATCCAGGCATTAGGATCTGAAATTCTAAGTCCATTCTTCCATCTTCTGGAGCTACACTTATAAAGGATAATGCTCCTTTAAAGTTTCCTTTGTACTCTTTTATAGAGATATCTTGTTGAGGAACAGGTACCGAAAACCGGGTTCCTGCTACTACATATTCTGAGTTTTCTGTGACAAATGAAGAACTGTGATTACCTGCACTGTTAGGAAGTTCAATGATCTCGGTAGTCTCAAAAGTAGATAAATCTATTTTTGCAATACGGGGTGTATTATTAGCATTTATAAACACATATCTACCATCGATTTCTCCGGCGGTTTGTGATATATCCGGGTGATGGGCATCATCCCAAGGGATAAATCCATGAGAGGTGTTTAGCATTGGTTTTGTTTCTTCATTATATCCCCAGGCTTTTTCGGGGTCTTGTGAGAATACAGGGATAACTTTAAATAGTCTCCCCGACGGAAGCCCGTAGACAGATAACTGACCGCTAAATCCACCAGAGATGAATGCGTAAAATTCATCATGTTCTCCTGGGGCAACATATACTTTTTCTGCAGCCGAAGAATTAAGAGCTCCGCTTCTTTCTGATTTAGAATCAGTATTGGCACAACTGGTGACTAATAGCGCGGTTGCGATGAGATAGAAAAATAAATTAAGTAATTTTTTCATGACATTTTCAAATTTAGTTAGTTGGAAGAATGACTTTATCCACAACATGTACAATCCCGTTTCCTGCTTTTACACTTCCCAGGATTTTTGCACCGCCAATGTATACGTCATCTCCTTTTACTTCTACCGATACATACTCATTATTGGCTTGTCCTAGCTTTTTGAACTTTTTTAAAAAGTCTTTGGAGTAATTACCGGGAGTAACATGATGTTTAAGTATGTAGGCTAGTTTTTCTTTGTTTTCTGGTTTCAATAAGGTTTCTACGGTACCTTCTGGTAATGCATTAAAGGCTTCGTTGGTAGGTGCAAAAACCATAAGTGGCCCTGCATTTACAAGAGCATTTTCTAACTCTGCCGCCTGTACTGCTGCAACCAATGTAGTGTGGTCTTTAGATCCAATAGCAATGTTTAATACATTTGGGGTAGCTTCATCATCTTCGATAAAAGCTTGACCTTTGGCATTTTGGGATTCTTTTACTTCTTTATTGGGGGCTGGGGTTTCTTGTGGTTGATGTTCGCCTTTACATCCAATGAATGTAAAGGCTACTAATGCACAGATAAATAATATTGACTTCATATCTTATGTGTTATAGTGTTCTAAAGTATTCTAGTACAGCTCTGGCATCTTCTTCAGTTAAACTTTGGTTGGCCATAGGAGAACCATTAAACTCGATTAGCAATTCTTTTGCCAGAGGATCTTTTTCTACCATTTCTGAAGGATTAAGAATCATATTCATTACCCACTCAGGAGATCTTCTTTTTAATATTCCCGTAGGGGCAGGACCGATAAATCTTTTGTTTGGTTTATGACAAGCCATACACATTTTCTTAAAAATATCCTGACCTTTTGCTACCATCGACTGATCTATTTCTGCAGGAAGCTCTAGAGATGTAACCGGACCAACTCCTTTACTTTCTAAATCTACTCTTTTTGAAGCTGGGGTTTTGGTAGCGGCTTTAGGCTTCGCTGATTCTTTTTGTACCGATGTGTTCTTTTTTCCTATTGTTATCTGCTCTTTTTTTTCTTCTTGCTTACCACCGCAGCTGATGAGTAAAAAGATGTTTAACAAGAGAATAATTTTGCCAAATTTGTTCATGTTGTCTATTGTATATGATTAAATTAATAATACCCTGACTTTAGATTTATAGAGAGGATATGCCGTGTTTTAAAAGCAAATGTATGGGCTGTAGGGCTTTTAAAATATGATTTTAATCATATTTAAGACAAAAAAGTCTTTTATTCTTTTATTAAGAAATAGCATCGTGAAATAGAAGCAGTGAGATGTTATGATTTGAGTTGATATACAAGAAGATAGATGATGCCAATAGCCATTAAACTACTGATGCACGCCAGAGAAAAAAAGTAGTTAGGAAACAAAGAAAGTTCTAGCCATATGACAATTCCTTTGTAGATGATAAGAATTTCTGAACCCAGGAATCCAATAACAAATAATGCCATCGAAATTTTAGAGAGTTTAAGTAGCTTCAGATGGCTGAGAAAAGCAAAAAGACATAGACTTACGACTCCTAAAAAAGTAAGATGTAGGTATCCGATTACAAAATCAATAATGCCATATGCTAGTTCAGAAAAATAGGGGATCGATGAGATAGCTTGTAGCCCTATTTTTAACCCCAGAAGAGAGGTTACTAATATAAAAAGTGCTCTTTCTGTAGTAGAGAAGTGATTATATAGTTGTGGTCGGCAGTCTATAATAATCTTGATCAAAATGTAATAAGCTACTATTTGAAACAGTGCTCCAACCCCTCCCAAAATATAAAAGACAAAGTGAGGTTCGGTCCATAAAACAGATAAAAAGAAAGAGAGTAAAATTCCTGTTTGTAAGGTCGTATATAAGATATTGGGCTTTGGTTTAGAAACAGAAATTTTTTTTTGCTCGAGTATAAAAAAAAATATACCAAGCAGTGCCATAATATACCACCCATTATACTGAAAGTGAAGATAGAAATAGATGGCATTTTTGTACCAAATAGAGGTATTGCCCAACGTATTCATAATCGCTCCTAGTGCCCATGGACCAATACTGGAAAGTATCATGTAATAGAGAGCAATTCTAATACATTTATAAGAGAATGTACCTTTTTGTTCTTTGCTCGTATGGGTAATAAAGAACCAGGTAAACCAGTAGGAGGCTAGTAAAAAAAGTGTTGAAAAAATAATAGAATATAGCGCGTAGCCCATAAAAGGGAAGGTGACAAGCATACCAATTATGGTTACCTGCGTACTCCAGAAAATGATTTTATAGGTTTTATAAATCTCTTTTTTTGTAAGATATATTTTATAGATAAGAGTTGTTAATGCAGTATATACCCATCCTAATAAAGCGATATGAGAATGCGTGTGTATAACATATTTATAATTGGCAGCAATAGGTATTACTGTAAACAGCCGTAATAATAATCCTAATAGCGCAATAATGAGGAAGTATCCTAATGCTATATTGATATGTTTTTTTAAATATGCCATATACAAACAGAAAACGCTACAAATAAAATGAATTGTCGTAAGATTAAATGATTTAAGGGCTAATTAAATATAAAAAAGAGCCATTGTTAAGATTTTAATGACTCTTTTTTTTAGTAAGGAACCCTCTTTTTTTGTCCCAGATTAATATTATTGTTAGCTAAACTACAAGTAGCATTGGGGTATCACGCTACCTTTGTTATACAGGTTTTTAATAATGGGGATAGTTTTGAGAAAGCTCGTGGAGACATCAAAAACCTATAACCAACTTTTTAATAGTATAATCCAGGTGAAATCTGTTATGATATTAATTTTTGTTCTAATTGTACGGCTTTTGGATGAAGGATATTATTCTCTAAGTGGATATGTTGGTGTAAATCCTGTTCGAATTCATCTAGTTTTGAATAGAGAGCTTTAAAAGTATTGCAAGCACCTTCTGGTGGCATATAGTTATTCGTTAATTCTGCAATTTTTTTAAAAATATCCCCAGCATTTTCATGCTCGGATTCCATCATTCGAATTGGATTTTTCACAGTTCCAAAGTGAGCTTCCATAGGCGAAGCATTGTTTTTTTCTGCATTAACTAGTTGTTGGATATAAGGAAACAAAACAAGTTCTTCTTTTCTCATATGTGAAGTAAGTTCTTGAGCTACTTCATGAAATAGCTTATTTATGACGACTACCTCTTTGTAATGAGTTCCATGTACTGTTGCTACTCTGTCTGAATATTGTATAAGTAATGGAATGCTTTCTTCTACATATTTATGATGGATATTGATAATGTGATCCATTAAGAAATTTAAGTCCCAATTGTTATAGTCGTGAACATTTTTTATAATTGTATCTACTGCAGATAATTCTTTTTCTAAAACTGTAAAATCGATATCTTTATCACTGCAGGCAGTTTTAACAGAAACCCCTCCTCCGCAACAAAAATCAATACCATATTTTTTAAATATATGGGCTGTTTTAATGTTTTCGGTTACGATTTCTGCAACGGTTTTATTTTCTGTAATTGTCATATTCTTTTTTTTATGCACTTACTGTGCTAGTTCTATAATTTTTGCTACTGTTTCTTTATTGTTTACCCCTAGTCCTTCTTGTTGATGTGCTAGTTCTCCTTTTTGATCAAAAACACTTATGATATTAGAGTGTGAAAAATCCATTGGAGAGATTTTTTTATAATTTACAGCGAGGACCGCTGCAAATTCTCTAGTATCCTCTTTAGAACCTCTAAGGAACACCCATTGATCTGAGTTCATATTATTTTCTATCGAAAACTCTTTTAGCCGTTTGGGTGTATCTGTTTCTGGATCAATACTTACAAGTATTAGCTTCACATTTTTCTTTTTGGCTTGGGGTATTTGCTCTTCGATATTTCTCATATCTGCAACTAACCTTGGGCAAGCTGCTTTGCAAGAAGTATAAATCATTACCATCACCAGAACATTACCTTTTAACTCTTTAAGTTCTATTTCTTCATTATTTTGACTAGTCCATATCGATGGTAGATTATAAATCGATAGTTCAGATATAGGTTGATTTTCTTTTTCTATTTTTATGGCAATAGGTTCTTCTTGCTTTTTTTCTTTATTGCAAGAATATAGAAGTATAAATGCCCCAAGTAATAGTACAATTTTAATTTTCATTTCTTTTAGAATTTAGTAGTGTTGTCTATGGTAGTATATCTATATCTTTGACACATCGAAAGCCTAAGTTTTTTATGGCATAATTAGCTTTTACGCTTCCTCGAAATGCGTACCTCATAAATGCTGCATAGTTCATTAAATCAGAAGCACCCACAGCGGCGCTGCCACAAAATAGATTACTGTCTTTATCGACATCCTTACGAGATTCTCCTGATATAAGTACAGAATTAAAATCCATTGTCCATTCCCAGACTAATCCATGTAAATCATATACTCCCCAATAGTTTTTAAAAGTAGATCCGATTGTATTGTTAAAAGTTTTTGGAGTTTCGTACCACTCTAGTATAAATTGGTTATACGTTTCTTTTTTTCTTGCATCTGCTGTTTGCTTATCTGCCATGGCAGCATATTCCCATTCATCTACTGTTGGTAATCTTTTGCCTAGGCATTCGCAATATTTTTTTGCAGCAAACCATGATATATTGGTTACTGGGCTATTGGGGAGTAGTTGATCTCCATGAAGATCATTTGTCTCCCAGAGTGTGAGGTAATTTTCGTCTGCAAATAATCTTTTGATATTATCACGTTTCCACTCGGGGTATTTCTGTACAAACATTGAAAAATCCTTATTTGTAACAGGGTAGATATCCATTAAAAAAGTATTTACTCTTACGGTCGTAGAATCTACCCCATATAAAGGAATGTAAACTCCCCCTCTAACAGTAACCATATCTTGTGTTTGTGCAACTACACTAGGTGATAATATTATGGATGTAATACATATGATTACTGTTTTTAGTAAGGGGTTCATAAGTGTTTATTTTGTATTAATGAGCATTTCTTCTGCTGGCTACCATAGATGCAGTAATCTCTTTCTTAGAATTACCCCAACTGTTGTAAACATAAGTTAGTACGTTGGATATTTCTTCATCTGTTAAATCTTGTCTAGTCATTACACTATTGTATTTTTCTCCATTTACCGTAATTTCACCTGATTTTCCATTTAACACAATATCGATAGCACGGTTTACATCGGCGTTGAGGTAGTCGGATTTAGCTAAAGGCGGAAAAGCATTAGGTATTCCTTGTCCTTCTGCTTGATGACAAGCAAAACATGATTGCATGTAGGTTGCTTTACCATATTCCATTTTATCCTCAAGAGTCATGGCTACTTCTTCTTTGATTAATCCTTCTTCTATTGGTATTTCCTGAATTCCACCTCCTTCTGGTTGATAAATACCTTCTTCTTGTTTACCAGAGTATATTGTTTTATTGTCATCTCCTTGCACTTTGAGCATTCCGAGAGCACCTTTGTTAAAAGCTCTAAAAATGGAGTGATCTACAAGAATAAATGTACCTGGGACATCTACTTTGAACTCTACAATGGCTGCACCTCCAGCAGGAACCAAAGTTGTTTGCACATTTTCATTAATTAAGTCACCACCTTCTACACGTACAACATCAAATATTTCTCCAATAACATGAAATGATGAGACTAGGTTTGGACCGCCATTTCCTACGTATAACCGTACGGTTTCTCCTACATTTGCCGTAATTGCATTATCGCCCGTCAATGATCCTACTTTACCATTAAAAACTACGTAATCAGCGTCTTCATCTACAGCTTTTTTCATGTCAAAGGGTTGTAACCCTCTATCTCCATTTTCGCCTTTAGTATAAAAATCACCTTGCATGATGTAGAATTCTTTATCTACTTCTGGTAACCCTTCTTCTGGTTCTACGAGAATAAGTCCATACATGCCATTTGCAACATGCATTCCCACAGGAGCTGTTGCGCAATGATAGACATAAAGCCCAGGGTTAATTACTTTAAAAGAAAATTGAGCTTCATGACCAGGAGAAACAAAAGAAGAGGTTGCTCCACCACCAGGCCCTGTAACCGCATGTAAATCTATGTTATGAGGCAGTTTGTTGTCTGGATGATTTTTTAAATGAAATTCTACTTCATCTCCGATTTTGGTTCTAATAAAACTTCCGGGAACCGATCCGCCAAAAGTCCAATATACATACTTTACACCATCAGTCATTTCTCCTTCTTGTTCTAACACTTCCATGTTTACAATAAGTTTTTTGGCTTTTCTTTTTCCGGTAGGTTTTGGGACATTGGGAGGCGAGGTGAGTTCAGCAATCATTTCCCTACTAACAGGAATAGTTTCTGGGCTGTGATAGGTTTTTGCTTCGTCTTTTCCTTTAGAGCAAGAAAAAAACACTCCCAATAAGGCTAGTAAGAGTAAACCACAGCCTATTGTGGGCAAACTTAATTTTTTGAATTGTGTATCCATGTGGCAAATAATTTGGAATTAAGAATTAAAAGACCTTTTTATCTTTTATTTAGCAAGATTACATAATTGAAATTCATAAAAATATGATATTTGTCATATATTAAGAGAAATAGCAGTGAGGGAGACTGTTTTATTGGTTTTACAAAGGTTCTGGATGGGGTTATAGTAATAGCTCTTTAAGTAATAAAGATATGGGTTAAAAAGTGGTAGGAAAAAAATTAACTTTCCATGTTTTATAGGTATATTGAGCCTGTAGCGTAGTACTAATAAGAATAGATAAAACGGGAACAAATGAATAGATATACAACAATTGTAATCATTTTTATAGTGCTTTTTTTTATTACCAAAGGAAATGCACAAGAAGAGAAACCTGTCAAAGTTGTTTTGATCACACTGGATGGCTTACGATGGCAAGAGCTTTATACAGGGGCAGATTCTTTATTGATAGAAAATAAAGCGTATGTGCACGATATAACTAGCTTGAAGTCTGATTTTTGGAGATCAGAAGCAAAAGACCGAAGAGAAGCTTTAATGCCCTTCTTTTGGAAAAATGTTACTAAAATAGGGCAGCTGCATGGTAATAGAAACGTAGGAAGCAAGGTAGATTTGACTAATACTATGTGGTTTTCATATCCTGGTTATAACGAAATCTTAACAGGAGTGGCCGATGATAAAAATATTACTAGTAATAGTAAGGTAAATAACCCTAATAAAACAGTACTAGAAATAATAAATAATCATCCCGAGTATAAAGGAAAAGTAGCTGCTTTTGGAAGCTGGGATGTTTTTCCGTATATAATTAATGAAGATCGTTCTGGAGTTCCTGTTAATGCGGGTTTTGAAGTATTAAAAGGAAAAGGTCTTAGTTCGAGAGAAGTATTTCTAAATCTATTACAAGATCAAGTTCCTAGCCCTTGGAGTTCAGTGAGATTTGATGCGTTTACCCATCATTATGCATTAGAGCATATGAAGAAAAATCATCCTGAGTTGGTATATATTGCATATGGAGAGACAGATGATTTTGCTCATGATGGGAACTATGAAGCTTATCTTAAGGCAGCTCATAATACTGATAATTTAATTAAAGAATTATGGGAATTTACGCAGCAAGATTATTTTTATAAAGATAATACAGTTTTCATTATTTCTACTGATCATGGCAGGGGAACTGACCCTCTGGATACCTGGAAAAGCCATGGAAAGAACATAAAAAATGCTGGGCAGGTATGGCTTGTTGCATTTGGAAAAGGAATAAATGTATTAGGAGAGGTTAGTAACAACGAACAGTTATTTAGTAATCAAATAGCCGCTACGGTAGCAAAGATCTTAGGAATAGAGTATCCTATTGAAAAGGCAGGAAAACCTATTGATGTCATAGTGCTTCCAGAAAAGTAAAAGTAAACTTCTTATAAAAAATATTGATGTTCAATGGTGGCCAATTATCATAGATAGTTGGTCATTTTTGATATATCTATTTTTAGTTATTGTTTTAAAAAAAAGTTAAAATAAGCGAATGTAAGCAAGGTGAGGATTGGTCTTAATTAACAAAATATACTAATTATAGATTCACGTCATTTTTTATCCTATTCACGTCATTTAGTTATTTCTATTGATCATTAATTTTGTATTAAAATTTATTTAGACCAAATAAAAATAACTATGTTACAAGAAACCCAACTTACTCTAAAACCTGATCTTGCTGTCGACTATCTTTTTGATGCTCATTCTAAACGTGAATACGAGGAATATATTCAAAAAACAGTACAATATATAAAAGCTTTTTTGGATAATGATTGTTTTTATAGTGGAGAGTCGGTAGAAATGCTCAAGTCGCGAAAAGAAGGGATTTCTGTAAATTCGGAGACCAATATGTCTGTTGATCAGGCGTTGCGAGAGGTCAAAGATATATTTCTGGATCATGCTATCTCATTTCATCATCCTAATTATGTTGCACACCTTAACTGCCCCGTTTTATTACCTGCCTTGGTAGGAGATCTAATAGCTTCATCTGTGAATACAGCTATAGAAACTTGGGATCAAAGTACCTCTGCAACTTTAATAGAACAAGAAATTATACGTTGGATTTGTCATGAAATGAATTTTCCATCACAATCTGATGGGGTTTTTACTAGTGGCGGAACACAATCCAATTTTAAAGCACTTTTAATGGCTCGAGATCATTATGCATTTACACATTATGGTATAAATCTTAAGGAGAACGGTTGGTCTAATGAAGTGAGTAAGTTTCGTATTTTTTGTTCGGAGAAATCACATTTTAGTATAAAAAAGAATGCTGCTTTATTGGGTATGGGGTATGATTCTGTAATACCAGTAGGTACAGATGAAGAGATGAAAATGAAAACAGATGCCCTAGTTCAAGCCATAGAAAAAGAAAAACAACAAGGAAATATCCCGATTGCGATTGTAGCTACAGCAGGAACAACCGATTTTGGAAGTTTTGATCCTCTTGAGACAATCTCAAAAATAGCCAGAGAATATAATATTTGGTTTCATGTGGATGGGGCTTATGGAGGCTGCTATGTGTTAACAGATTCTCATAAACATTTACTAAATGGTGTAGAACATGCAGATTCTATGACTATTGATTTTCATAAAACATTATTTCAACCAGTATGCTCTAGTGCATTCTTAGTAAGAGATAAAAAATATTTTAGATATATATCATATTATGCAGATTATCTAAATCCATTAGAAAGTAGGGACGAAGAGCATCCTAACCTTATCGAAAAATCAATTCAGACTACTCGAAGATTTGATGCTTTAAAATTATGGTTTACGCTAAAAGTAACCGGAGCTAAAACCCTTGGCTCTTTTCTTGAAGCTGTACATTACCTGGCACTAGATGTATATGATAGTATTAAAGATGATATCTATTTTGAAGTAGCCCATAGGCCAGAATTAAGTACAATAGTTTTTCGATTTAAAATTCCTGAAATATCAGACGAAAAAAAACTGGATGAAGTGAATTTGAATATTAAGAATACATTATTCAATTCTGGAAAAGCTTCTGTGGCAAGTACTAAGGTTAATGATAAGATCTACCTGAAATTTACCTTATTAAATCCTAGGTCGACAAAAGAAGATCTGTTTGAAATCATAAAAATGATTAAAGAACAAGGAATAACATATACAACGAATAACTAAAAAGATATTAAGATGAGTGATACTAAAATAGTAGATTATGTAGCTGTAGGAATAGGACCTTTTAATTTGGGGCTAGCTTGTTTAACTGAGCCGATTGATGAATTAAATGGCATCTTTTTAGATAGAAGACCTAAGTTCGATTGGCATCCTGGGATGCTACTTCAGGATACAACACTTCAGATTCCGTTTATGGCAGATTTGGTGACCTTGGCAGATCCGACTAGCCCTTTTAGCTTTTTAAACTATATAAAAGAACAAGGACGAATGTATTCTTTTTATATAAAAGAGAATTTCTTACTGCTTCGTAATGAATATAATCAATACTGTCAATGGGTAATATCAAAATTGCCGAACTTATTTTTTAATACAGAGGTTACACATATACAATATAATAGTGATGAGAAATATTATGTTGTTACATCAAGATGTACCAATACAGATGCTATAAAGATATATAAAGCAAAAAAGCTTGTATTAGGTACGGGAACCCAGCCTTTTGTGCCAGATTGTTGTAAGCAACTAGAAGGGAAGGCAGTTCATTCTTCTTCATATCTCGGGCACAAATCAACACTACAGTCCAAAGAATCTATTACTATACTAGGGAGTGGACAAAGTGCAGCTGAGATTTTTTATGATCTCTTACAGGATATTGATATAAAAAAATATCAGTTAAATTGGATTACCAGATCACCTAGGTTTTTTCCATTAGAATATTCCAAACTAACCTTAGAGATGACTTCTCCAGAATATGTGGACTATTTCTATAATTTGCCATCAGACAAGAGGGATGATTTAATTCATAATCAAAAACATCTTTTTAAAGGAATCAATCAGGATCTTATAGCAGATATTTATGATATGATCTACACCAAGCAATTAACCAATAAAGATATTAAGATATCGTTACGTACTAATTCTGAGTTAACTGCAGCGCAGTATGATGATCAAGACAAATTTAGTCTGAAACTACATCAAATTGAACAAGATAAGCTGTATAGACATCAAACCGAAGCATTAGTCCTCGCTACTGGTTATGCGTATCAGAAACCTGAATTTATAGAAGGTATCGCAGATCGTATTTTATGGGACGATAAAGAGCGTTATGCAGTACATCGTAACTATAGTATCGATACAAAAGGAGAAGACATCTTTGTGCAAAATGCAGAGCTACATACTCATGGGTTTGTTACTCCTGATTTAGGAATGGCATGTT
Source organism: Aquimarina sediminis (assembly GCF_002895435.1). Taxonomy (GTDB): domain Bacteria; phylum Bacteroidota; class Bacteroidia; order Flavobacteriales; family Flavobacteriaceae; genus Aquimarina; species Aquimarina sediminis. The sequence goes on along the minus strand of NZ_POYJ01000010.1, from coordinate 132,358 downwards.
ATCGTAATTCTTTTATAATTAAAGAATTAACAGGAAAGGAGTATTACCCAGTAGAAAAACGTATCGCTTTTCAACAGTTTGAAGTAACTCAGGACGAAGAAATAATAGAGTCTATTACGTACTAAGTTGATATATGTACCTAGGTAGTAAAAAGAAATGGAGCCAAAGAAATAATATGTTGTCACTATGAGTTTGAAAAATTTTCTTATCCTCATGACTTTGATAGCTGTGGTAAGTGACTATTTGTTACACCCCTTTTATCCACAGTTTTTTGAAGCGCGATTTGGAGTTACTAATCCAGAATATGTAGGGTATTATTTTGCTGCTATTTGTTTTATGGTAATGATTGCTTTTCCATTTTGGGCATATATATCTAAAAAGGTTACTGAACTCAATATTTTGATATACACACAAGGTATAGCTGGGATACTAGCATTACTTTGTTATACCACTACATCTTACACTAATTTTTGGGTAATATCCTTGGTAATGATATTATTTAAAGGAAGTTATCTCTTGGTGTATCCATATATCTTAAAGATAATTACTCAAAAAGAACATGCAAATACTATTGGATTACTATCAGTTGTCGTGCATATGGGAGGAATTTTAGGGGCCGTTATCGGTGGATTAACCGTAGATCTTATTGATGCCAGCTATATTTTTCTGATCATGGCCGCTGGAGATTTTATACAAATGGGAATGAGTATATATCTATTGTCTAGTAAACGATATGATACCAAAAAGATTGTCGAAACTAAATCTACCCTTGATGCCAAGGATAAAATTATCCCCAAAGGTTTTATTCTTAAGATTGGATTAGTAACGATGATCTTATATTTCAGTGATTTTATAATCCGCCCGTTTTTCTCTTTGTACTGGGAAAGTATTTCCCAGTACAATAGTAAATTAATCTCAGGGTCTATATATGCAATCCCTGGGTTTGTGGCTTTAATTGCTCTTTGGGTGAATACAAAACGTATTTCTAAAACCAAATATCAAGGTATTATACCAGCATTGTTTTTAGGAGTAATCGGACTAATTCTTCAAGGGCTTCCCTTTGGTGCAATAGTCATATTAGGAAGGATTGTTTACGGTTGGGCGATTTTTCAAGGTCTAGTACGTTTTGATGTTTTGTTATTTGAATTTAGTTCTCCAGACCGATATGCGGTAGACTATAGTAAAGTACATTTCTTTCAAAATCTAGGAATATTACTGGCTTCTTTTTCTGTAGGAATCTTGGTAGATGCTAATGGAGTGCAAACTCCTTTTACAGTAGCTTTTGGAGGTTTCTTTATAACATTGGGAGTCTACTACTTCTTATTTCACAAAACAATATTTAGAACACGGGTAAAGCAACTAGCAAAAACATAAAGATTATTATATGTCAGTTCAAGAACATACAAATTTTGCAGTACCATCAAAAGAAGCTTATGTGTTTTCATCATCTTATGAAGGTTTTGGGAATATTGATATACGCTCTTTTGATGTTGAAAAAGATAGTACCACATTACATGATTGGGTAAATCGTGACTATGCTATGTTCTGGGGGATGCAACAATGCTCTCTTGAGCAAGTAAAACAAGAATATAGAACCTTAATGCAACCAGATCATTATGATGTTTTTGTTGGGGAATATAATGACCAGCCTGTTTTTGTATTAGAACGCTATCATCCTCAAAAAGATCTTATAGGAGATCATTATCATGCCAAGGATGATGATTGCGGAATTCATATTATCGTAGCACCACCAACAGAGGGTAAAATTAAAAACTTTACCTGGTACATGTTTGATACTATCATGAATTTTGTTTTTCAGAATGAAAAAACAAATCGAATTATAGTAGAGCCAGACATAAGAAATAAAAAAATGTTTGCACTCTGTCAACGAGTAGGTTTTCAACTTAATGCAATAGTCGAACTCCCACATAAGACTGCACAACTTGCATTCTTAACAAAAGAAACACACCAACAACTTAAAATATCTCCACAAATGAATAAAAGAAGTGCTATGAATACTCTCGATAATGCTGTTTCGCCTCAGCAATCAGTGGCACATATGCAGCCTGAATTATGGGTGAAAGTAAATACCCTGTTAATCAAAAAGGCAATATGCGAATTTGCTCATGAATTACTTATAGAACCAAAGATAATTGAAGAACTTGCTGATGGGTGGAATACATATGTTTTAAAAGCAGATAACAATACAATTCAATATATATATCGGGCAAAAAAGCTAGCATTAAATCATCTTTGGATTAATGAACTTTCTATCAAAAAATATGAAGATGGGAAATCAATACGCCTCGATGCTATTTTATTTATTAAAGAATTTAGAAAACAGTTAGGTATAGATGATAGTGCTATGCCAGTATATCTGGAAGAAATTATTAGTACTCTTTACGGGAGCGCTTTTAAATATGTAAAAGGAAACCCAGGGGCACTAGATTTGGTATCTTCGGATTTTCAAACCATAGAGCAATCTATGATAGAAGGTCATCCAGGTTTTGTTGCTAATAATGGCAGGATAGGTTTTGACAGTAGTGACTATAGATCTTATGCTCCCGAGGCAGGGAATTCTTTTTCTCTGATATGGTTGGCAGGTCATAAAAACAGTACTGTATATGCCGCAATAGAGAATTTACCTTATGAAGTGTTAATTCGACAAGAATTAGATCAAGATACAATTTCGTCATTTAATTCAGTAATAGAAGATAAAGGTTTTGATCCAGATGATTATCTGTTTATTCCTATGCATCCATGGCAATGGTTCAATAAATTGGCAAATATTTTTTCACCAGAAATCGCAATAGGAAATCTAATTTGTTTAGGCTATGGTCCTGACCAATATCTTGCGCAACAGTCAGTACGAACACTATTTAATACAACCAATCCTCAAAAATTTTATACCAAAACTGCTCTTTCAATTTTGAATATGGGATTTATGAGAGGACTGCCTTTATATTATCTAGGAACGGCTCCAAAAATGGCAGTTTGGTTAGAAGAGTTACTGTATAAGGATTCATATATTCAGGAAACCGGATTTAGAATGCTGGGAGAGATAGGTTCTATTAGTTATGTGAATCCATACTTTGAAGAATTTGGTCCACATAATGATTACAATAAGATGTTAGCCTCGCTATGGAGAGAAAGCCCTATGTCTGCCATAGAGGAAGAGCAAAAACCAATGACTATGGCAGCGTTCTTACATGTTGACCATGCCGGAAAAGCATTTCTTCCTAAGATTATCGAAGCTTCTGGATTATCAATATCTGAATGGTTACGTAGATACTTTAAGGCATACCTAAGTCCGCTGTTACATTGTTTTTATCATTTTGATTTGGTCTTCATGCCACATGGCGAAAATATAATTATGGTACTAGAAGATAATATTCCTGTAAAAATATTGCTTAAAGATATAACAGAAGAAGCTTGCATTCTCAGTCCAGATGTAGCCCTTCCAGAACACTTGAAGCGTATGTATGCGCCTGTACCCGAAGATGTAAAGCTACTATCCATATTTACAGATGTTTTTGATGGTTTTTTCAGGTTTATGTCTCAGATATTAGTAGAACATGCAGGATATTCTGAAGAAAAATTCTGGGAAGGGGTAGCAGAAAATATTCAAGAATATCAAGATCGTTATCCAGAAAATGAAGCAAAATTTAGACAATATGATCTTTTTGAATCAGATTTTCATTTATCCTGCCTTAATCGATTGCAGTTAAATAATAACAAGCAAATGATAGATTTGGATGATCCTGTAGCACTACTTCAATTTGCAGGGAGATTACAAAATCCAATTGCTGCTTTTAAAAGAAAAGAATACTCTCCTCAACTATAAGGATCTATTTATGAATAACGCTGCGATACTATCAACTACTGTTTTTTCTAAAACAATTAAAAGCCTTGGAGATATACAGTTACGATTTTTTGACTTAGAAAAAGATGTCCAAACCATATATGATTGGGTAACCAAACCTTATGCTACTTATTGGGGGATGCAGGAGTATACTCTGGAAGAAGTAAAAATTGCTTACCAAGAAATAGTAGAGTCGAATCATCATGACGCTTTTATAGGTATGCTTGATGATCAACCTATTTTTTTAATGGAGCGCTATAAAGCTTCAAAAGATCCTATCTCGGATTATTACGATGCTAAAGAAGGAGATTGCGGGATGCATATTTTAGTGGGACCTGCCAAGAAAAAGATCTCAAATTTTACATGGTATGTTTTTTCTACCATAATTGAATATCTCTTTACTGATCCAAGAACAGATCGTATAGTAGTAGAACCCGATGTACGAAATGATAAAATTCACATACTTAATAAAAAGGCTGGATTCAAATATCATAAAGAAGTCGATTTACCCCATAAGAGAGCAGCAATAGCTTTTTGTGAAAAAGAAGATTATAAGAAAGCACTGTTGTCCATTAATGATAAAAGTAGCGCCATCTAAAAACAAAATCAATGATTACAATAGATAAACCAATTGAAACTGAGGTAAACCTAGATCATTTAACTCCAATAGCCTGGAAAGAAGTAAATCGTGCTTTGGTGAAAAAAGCAATTAGTGAATTTTCACACGAATTGCTTTTGGAACCAAAGTTTCTTCGTAAGGAGAAAGAGTGGGGACATTATGTTTTAGCTTCAAACACCCCAGGTGTGACTTATGAATTTAAAGCTAAGCGAAGAAGTTTAGATCATTGGCATATCGATGAAAAGACTCTTCTAAAGAAACAAAATGGAATTCCAACAGTCATAGATGCAATTCATTTTGTTCTAGAATTTAAGGATATCTTAGGTATTCCTGACGATATGTTACCTACATATTTAGAAGAAATTACCAGCACATTGTCGGGGGCAGCATATAAATATCATAACAAGAACATTACTTCTTCGATGCTTGTTCAAGGTAGTTTTCAAGTGATCGAGCATGCTATGACAGAAGGACATCCTTGTTTTGTAGCCAATAATGGTCGGATTGGATTTAACATTGAAGATTATAACAAATACGCTCCAGAAGCTGATAATTCGTTTCAACTTATTTGGTTAGCTGGACATCTGAGCAAGGCTACCTTTACGGCAGTAAAAGGGTTTGAGTACAAGTCTTTGATGCAAAAAGAATTAGGGGTTGCAACGATTGCCAAATTTAATGATGTATTGGAGAGTTTAGGGTTGGATATGGAATCATATGTTTTTATTCCAGTCCATCCATGGCAGTGGCATAATAAAATTGCTCATGTTTTTGCTGCTGATATAGCAAATCAGGATCTTGTGTTTTTAGGAAAAGGAGAAGACCTGTATTCTGCTCAGCAATCCATCAGAACATTGTATAACAAAACGAATCCAGGTAAATTATATACCAAAACAGCGCTTTCTATTCTCAATATGGGGTTTATGCGTGGTCTCTCTCCATACTATATGCAAAGTACCCCTAGTATTACAGCCTGGATAACCGAATTGTTAGAAGATGATAAATATCTTCAGGAAACTGGTTTTATGATGCTTGGTGAAGTAGCTACGGTGGGATATAGAAACTTCAACTACGAAGTTCTAGGTAAGACAAATGCTCATAATAAAATGCTATCGTCTTTATGGCGAGAATCACCAAAATCAAAAATTAAAGCGAATCAAGAAGTCATGACCATGGCGGCATTTTTGCATATGGATAAAGATGGGTCTTCATTGCTTGTCGAACTGATAAAATCTTCTCCTTTTGACACTTCGGTCTGGTTAAAAAAATACTTGCATTGTTATTTGAGTCCATTGTTACATTGTTTTTATACTTACGAAATGGTTTTTATGCCCCATGGAGAAAACCTCATTATGGTTATGGAAAATCATACTCCAGTAAAAGTGCTGATGAAAGATATAACAGAAGAAGTCATCGTTTTTAACCCCGAGTTGGATTTACCAGAAAAAGTAAAACGCCTGTATACAGAAACCTCTGATAAGATGAAGGTGTTGTCAATTTTTACTGATGTTTTTGATTGTTTTTTCCGATTTATGGCAAATGTATTAGCAGAACATGGAAGATACCCAGAAGAACTGTTTTGGAAACTTGTAGCAGATTGTATCTATACATACCAGAAAGAACATCCAGAATTGGAAGAGAAATATATAAAGTATAACCTTTTTGAATCTGAGTTTGATAGATGTTGCTTGAATAGACTACAATTAAACAACACAAAACAAATGTTAGACCTAGCTGATCCTATTGAAAGTTTACAGTTTGTAGGGACTCTTAAAAACCCAATCGCAGAGTATAGTAGTAAGACTGTACAAGTTTCTGCTATGAGTAATATCTAAAAAATGAACTCAAGGTTATTAAATCATAAAACGATCGCAGAATCAGCTAAAGGAAAACTACATCTTATTAGTAAACTAATTAGAGAACGAAAAACTACCTATGCTTTTTCTTTTTCTAGTAAAAAAGTAACGAATGAGATTATTGAAGAAATAGTTACTAATGCCACTTGGGCTCCTACTCATAAAATGACGCAACCATGGCGTTTTGAATTGTTAGAAGGTGCTCATCATACAGATTTAGGAAAATACATGCTTGATTTTTATCAGAAAAGACTGTCTAAGCATCAGTTTCCAAAATCCAGACATCAAGAAACATTGGAGTATGCAAAAAATGCATCTATGTTGGCTATCATCTTTCAGCGCAATGAAAGAGCTAGCATACCAGAGTGGGAAGAAATCGCAGCTATCTCCTGTGCAGTACAAAACATGTGGCTCTCTTGTACCGCTATGGAGATTGGCTGTTATTGGGATACATGCGAGGCTTCTATACAGTATTGCAATGAGTATCTAGAACTTGCTTCTAATGAAAAATGTCTTGGTGTTTTTTTTATGGGATACCCCAAAAACAACTTAGAGAAGAGAAGAAGAAAACGTAAACCTTTATCCAGAAAGTTAACCCGTGATTATAAGAAATAAAGAGTGAGGTAGTGCAATCTCACCAAATAGAAGAAGTATTAACCTTTTTTTTAAACGATATGACCGAAACAATCCAAGTGTGGGTAGGTAAATTTGAGAGTATTTCAGGAATTATTATTATAAGCCTTGTGGCTATAGAGTGGCTAGTTCTGTTTATAATTAAAAAAATAGAGAGTCACAAAGAAGGGGTGGTTAATATTGTATCCTATGTGTTACAATCTATTCCTTATATTTTTTTGGGTAAGATTGTGATCCTGGGGATTATGATGTGGGGATATGAATATCGGTTATTTACTCTGGGGTATGAATGGTATATATGGGTTCTAGCTTATCTTGTATATGATTTTATGTTTTATGTATTGCATTTTATAGGGCATAAAGTTCGCTTTTTTTGGTGTATCCATGGCGTACATCATACAGCAGAAGAAATGAAGTTAACCGTAGCAGTACGAGGATCATTTCTCATTTTTTTACACATGCCTCATACAATCTTGTGGCTTCCATTACTCGGGTTTAATCCATTTATGATTTTTATAATTGAGATGATTGCAAATCTATATGGGCTTTATGAGCATGTAAGTGAAAAATTAGTTGGCAGACGACCTTGGTTAGAAAAAATACTCATAACACCTTCGTTACATAGAGTGCATCATGCAAAAAATCATAAGTACTTAGATACCAATTATGGGGAAACCTTTTCTATATGGGATAAAATTTTTGGCACTCTACAAGAAGAACTTGATGATGAAAAACCAATATATGGTTTGATGGGTGATAGTATAAATAGCGAGAGCCAATGGCAGATTCAGATGGTATTGTGGAAAGAACTTTGGAACGATATGAAAACAGCAACAAAGTGGTCTGATAAATTCAAATACCTAATTATGTATCCCGGTTGGAACCATATTGATGGGGGCAAAAAAGCTAGCGACTATAGGTCTGAGGCTTGGATACAAGAAGAATTAATAAAACAAACAAAAACTCAAAGCATAAACTTAAAAGATAAATGAAAAGTAACGAAAGAATTTTAGCAATAGATCTGGCAAGAGGGGTAAGTGTGTTGATGGTAATTATGGTGCATACACTTTGGATTTATGGAGATATACCAACTCAAGCAGATACCTGGTTAGGAGAAGTCGTTCATTTTATAGGAAAAGGAACCCCCATGTTTTTAATAGCAATGGGAGTATCATTTACGCTATCAAGAAATCAAAGCATTGTTTTATCTATAAAACGTGCTTTATACATCCTTGCGGCTGGGTATATTATGAATTTTTTAAAATTTGTTGTCCCTGTTTTGATTGGGACAGTACCCGATGCTTTTATTGAAGCTTATGGATGGACAACTCCTGTTATATTAGATAATATGATTTATATGTTGCTAACAGGTGATATTTTACAGTTAGCAGGAGTGTCATTACTATTTATGGGAATCATCAATAAATTTTCTAAAAACAAATATGTCCCTTTAGTTATCGCATTTATAATTGCTGTAGTGACCAAGGAGGTACACGGTTTCCGATTAGGAATAGGAGGGATAGATTATATCCTCGATCTGATTTGGGGAGCAGAGTGGAATGTATATTTTGCTGTATTTCCTTGGTTTTCTTTTATTCTTATAGGAATGTTCTTCGGGATGTGGTATAAAGAAAAAAATAAAAGCGATGCTCATATTTTTAAAAGAATGGGAATTGCAGGTATTTTTCTGATGATCATTGGTGGTGGATTGTGCTTCTCTAATTTTGAATACCACTTTGGAGATTATTTTCATTTAGGACCTGGGGGAACTATTTACTTGGCAGGATTTAACCTAATTTTAATGTGGTTAGCTAACCTCTTGGTAAGCAAAGTGAAAGAAAATAGAGTTTTTGATTTTTTCTTTTACTGTAGCAAACGAGTAACTACAATATATATAATTCAATGGGTTGTTATCTGTTGGGGGATGGGAGCACTGGGGTATCAACAATTCGGAATTATAGGCGTTCTGATTTTGATTCCTTTTTATGTGATTTTGACCCTGGGGATCCAAAAAATGATGTTAGATAAACTGCCTTTACTAAAAAATAATAAAACCAATATTACTAAAAAATCAATATCTCTTCAAAAACCTTAACCAATATGCGTCAGTTTGATTGTATTAATGTAGAATATTTTAAAAGCCATGAACTCTTACTATGGAAAATTAAAGATACTGGGATGCCTAATTTCTGTTTAAAAGGACTTAAAGAATTTAAGGAGTTTTCAGCTTGGGTACAAGACTATTTTGCGGATCCCGATAGACCACTAAAATTTATTGTTTCGGCTTCAGAACATTCTGGTATTTATAATATGGGAGGAGATCTTCCTTTTTTTCTAAAAAACATTAGAGCTAATAATGTTGATGAATTAAGAACATATGCACATTTGTGTATAGATGCTATCTATAATATGTACACTTCTTTTGGGTTGCCAGCGATAACTGTTGCTCTGGTAGAAGGAAATGCATATGGTGGTGGTTTCGAATGTGCATTGGCACATGATTTTATTATAGCAGATGAAAGAGTGAAATTTTGTTTACCAGAAAATAAATTCAATTTGTTTCCGGGTATGGGAGCCTATAGTTTTTTATCCAGAAAATTAGGTGCTGTAGATGCAGATATAATTTTGAAAAACAACAAAACGTTTAAAGCTAGGTATTTACAATCATTAGGGCTTGTAGAAGAGCTTGCAGAAAAAGACAAGGCAATGATATCTTTATATAACTTTGTAAATAAGTTAAAAGAACGATTTAACTTTGAATATCATCATTTGCAATGCAAGAAAATTGTGTTGCCACTAGTCAAAGAAGAGCTTTTAAAAATTACAGACTTATGGGTAGAAGCATGCCTTCAGATTAGTGCATTTGACCTGCGTAAAATGGAAATTTTAGGAAATGCACAATCCAGAAAGGTAAAAGTAACAATCTAATTAAAATATAGACCGAACCTGTATGGTTGAAGGCAGCTTACTTAATTGTATAGCATTTAATAAGTACTTTAATTAGTGATACGTATAAGAAAACGAATTGTCGCTATACGGTAGCGTATTCAGGGATCAAATAAGGTTCTAATTCTAGTTTTACTTGTTTGATCCATTTTTCTAGACGTTCATCACTTAATTGAGATTCATTATCATTATCAATTGCGAGACCATAGAAATAATCTTCTTTCCCTTCTATTAATGCAACAGAATCCGTAAAACGATATCCTTCAATAGGCCAATGCCCAATAATATCTCCGCCATTCTCTAAAACAACCTTTGCTAATATTCCAACACCATCAATAAAGTATTCTCCATATCCTATTTGATCTCCTAGACCATAAATGGCTACGACTTTATTAGTAAAATCAATTTCTTGAAATTCATCAAAGAAGGATTCCCAGTCGCTTTGTAAATCTCCATCATACCATGTAGACAATCCAAGGATTATGATTTTATACTGTTCAAAATCTTCTTTTGATGCATCATCTATTTCTGTTACAACCAACCCTTCATCACCCCATATAGAAACAAGATCCTTAGTAATGTCATCTGTACACCCTGTATCTGATCCGTAGAACAAACCAATTTTTTCCATAATTATTCAGATTAAATATTTCTACAAAAATATATTATTTTTAATTATTCTAAATAAAAATAATGTAATAAATTTGAATATTGAAATTTAATAGATATGTATATTTTAGACCCTTTATATTATAATAGTACCGGAGCAGCTTATACCTTAAAAAATAGTAAATTAGAGAATGATCCTAAACAAAAAATACAAATACATATTGGTGATGTAGCTATTTTGATGGATATTAAAGAAATAGAGTCTTTTCTAACCGTTATTCGTTCAGCACAAAAAGGATGTCAATGTAAAGACTGTAGTAATCAAGGAGGATATAAAACCATAAAATGTAATACACCGCAGGTAGAAATTAACTTTAAACTGACGCCTGAGATTCTTGATGGATTAGAGGAGTTAGTTATGGGAATTTTGTTTCATGAAGAGTATAACAACATTCTAGAAAATAATCATATAAACTAAGAACAAATATTTTGATATACCGCAGTAAAGTGATCATAGTGTAGGATGTTTTATTGTATAGTCTCTAAGCCTTTTTGTCTATATTTTTTGGGAGTGGTACCTTCTATTTTTTTAAAAGCCGCAGTAAAATGAGTAGAATTTTTATACCCTACTAGTTCTGAAATTTCATATATGGGTTTTTTGCCATGCTTTAACAGTTTTTTTGCCTTAGTCATTCTTAAGTTTAAAGCATACTCAAAGATTGTAGTACCAAAAATACGTTTAAACTCTTTTTTAAGAATAAAATCATTAAGACCAACCATACGGGTTAGTTCGTGAAGAGAATATTGAATAGTCAAGTCAGAGTTTATTATGAATTGTACTTCATATAATTTCTTAATAAGATTATCTGTATTTGAAATTTCGGTTTTAGGCTTCTTCTGTATTTCTAATTGTAAAGAGAGCAATTCTAGTACTTTTGATTCAAGAAACAGCCTTTTTAATAATCCATCCCTGGTATCTGTAAGAATTTCGGCTAGTATTTCTTGAGTCTTTGTGCATAATGGTTTAGTGAAATTTTTATTAAGTTTCTCTAATGCATACTTTTCCTGAATGTTATATTCTAAATCAAGTTTATGCTTTTTTATAAAATCAGGATTCATACGGATTTTAACTTCTTTAAAATGTTTGTTCTTATGATATTTTATACAACCAGAGATTTTGGAGAGATAAACAAGGTAGCTTTCTTGACTTTCATAAATCATATCATGAGTTCTTCCTTCAATTTTGATAATTTGTTCTCCGTCAATAAGGTAGGATAACTCTAAGGCATTTATTATTTTGGAGCCAGAAACATGAAAATCCTTTTTTAGAGAAACATTAAAAACTGCTATTTGCAAGCCATCAAAATGACTATATTCATAGTTTCCATCGCCGTATTGAGGTAAAAACTGAAATTTTTTTGTGATTACGCCACAATGTTCTTGAGTGTTAGTTAGTTCAATAACAGAGTGTAACGTGCATTGGTTTTGGTTGTTCAAGGAAACTGGTTTTAAGAGTTCTTTATTGCGTCTTTTTTTATCCATAATGCGTCATTTTTCTCTTTCCTTAGATATTAATTTTGCAATTAAATTTATTTAGACCAAATATAAATAATATTATAAAAGTCTAAACTAAATTGTTCTAAAAAAATTGTGATGTCAGTGTTTATTTTAAGAAAAAATAGTTGTCTTTTTTTTCTGCTATTATGTGTTGTAATTGGTAATGCTCAGAGCGGAGTAACTGGTGTAATTTTGGATCAAAATTCTACTCCAATTCCAGAAGCATCTATACGGGTGGTAGAACTTAAAAACAGAGGTACAGTAAGTGATTTTGATGGTAAATTCAACATTGAACTTCCCTCGGGGTCTTATACTCTAAAAGCTAGTTTTGTAGGTTTTAAAAACTATACCAAGAGAATTACTATTAGTAACCAGAAGACAACATCTCTTACCATTGTTTTACAAGAAGATATCAAAGAGTTAAGTGATGTAATTGTAAAGGGGAAATCTAAGGCGCAGTCAACCAGAGAGAAAGCATTTGAGGTTGAAGTTATTGAAACCAAGGCTCTTAAAAATATTAGCGCCGATATTAATGCTGTTTTAACTACAATTCCAGGAGTAAATATCAGGCAGAGTGGAGGTTTGGGGTCTGGATTTGATTTTACATTAAATGGTTTGTCTGGTAAACAGGTTAAATTTTTTATAGATGGGATTCCTTTAGAAAATTTTGGAAGCTCAATATCCCTAAATAATTTTCCCGCTACTCTTGTAGAAAGAGCTGAGGTGTTTAAAGGTGTTGTACCAATAAATTTGGGAGCAGATGCCTTAGGTGGTGCAATAAATGTTATAACAAATCAACGCAAAAATGATTTTATAGATGTGTCTTACGATGTAGGGTCTTTTAATACGCATCGCGCTACAATAAATGGACAGTATTATGACGATAAAGGATTTGTGATTAAAGCCTCTTCATTTTACAACTATTCTGATAACGATTATAAAATAGATGATATCGAAGTAAGAGACGAATTAGGTAATGATACTGGGATTAGGCGTGATAATGTGAGACGATTTCACGATGCATATAACTCCCAAATGGTTACTTTTCAAGCAGGCTTAGTAGATAAAAATTTTGCAGATCGATTATTGGTAGGAATAACAGCAGCGGCAAATAAAAATGAAATCCAACACCCTATTGATCCTCAAAACCCATTTGGAGAAGTTTTTACAAAAAACAATGTTTTTAACGCGTCGGTCATTTATGAAAAAGCAAACCTGCTTAAAGAGAAACTAAGACTAAAGCTCTATGCTTCTCTGGGAGAAAATAACGATAAGGTAGTTGACACCTCGGCAAGAAAATATGATTGGTTCGGAGGGTTTATTGAAAGAGGAGATCAAAGCTTAGGTGAATTTGAGTTTAGTAAGACGTTATTTGAGTTTAAGGATAATACACACCTGATAAATACCTTTGTGAGTTATAAGGTTAGTGATCAGAGTACATTAAATTTTAATTACTCAAAGAATTATGTAAAAAGAAAAGGCAAGGACCCAGCAAAAACAGGTAGAATTGCTTTTCAGGATCCACATATTGTCGATAAAAACATATTTGGGTTATCTTATGATTTGAGCGTATTTGATGCTTCCTGGAATACAACTTTATTTGCTAAAGGGTATTTATTAAATTCTGAAGGGATACTTGAAGACGTATTTGATAATGAAGAAGAAAGTAAATTCACAAACTTTAGCAATACCTTTGAAGAGGTAGGGTATGGATTTGCTTCTACATATAAATTTTCTAATCACTTTCAGGTAAAAGGATCTTTTGAAAGAACTTTTAGAATTCCAGAAGGTTATGAAGTATTTGGAGATGGATTTTTGTTAAAATCAAGCCCCGAATTATTGCCAGAAGAAAGCTATAATGCAAATTTTGGAGTTCTTTTGAATACAGATATTAACAAATTTAAGTTACGTTTCGATTCTAATGTTTTTCTCAGAGAATCAGAAAATTTTATTACCATACGATCTGAGGGGATTTTTTCTAGATTTTATAATACTGCTGCTGCCAGAAGCACAGGAATTGAAGGAGAATTAAGAACATTGTATAATGATATACTATTTTTGGATCTTAATGCTACGTATCAAAATATTATAGATCTCAATGCAGGAGAAAGTGCTGGGGTAGATTTCCTGAAAAACCAGCGAATTGCAAATATTCCTTATCTATTTGGTAATGCAAGAATTGGATGCAATTTAAAAGATGTATTTTCTGTAAATGACCAGGTAACACTATCCTGGAGTTCTTATTATGTACATGACTACCCTTTGACTTCTTTTATAGAAGGAAACCCCGACGAAAGAGATATCATCCCAGAACAATTTTCGCATAATGCCCAGCTTGGATATTCTTTTAAAAATGGAATGTACAATGTTTCTATACTGGCAAGAAACGTAACCGATGCCAAAATATATGACAACTTCGAAATACAACAGCCAGGAAGAGCTTTCTATGTAAAGTTTAGATACTATTTGTCAAACTAAAACAATTAATAATTATCAAAATCATATCGTAATGAAAACAATAAATTATACTAAATATTTGCTATTTCTAATAGCAATTTCTATGGTCACGATCTCTTGTAGTAGTGATGATGATCCAGTCGTAACTCCTGATCCGGGTCCAACCGCCGTTTCCAAGTATGTGGTAGGGTTTCAGTCTGTCGGGTCTGAGGATTATATCTTAGAATTACCATCATTAGAGTCACTTACAAAAGGTGAGATTTCGGTAGAAGGACAAGGGACGCCATTAAAAGGTTGGAGGTTTTTTCATAGTGTAAAAAATACAGTATTTACTGCAGGATATTCTGATGATGATAAATGTATAGCTTATGGTCTAGATAAAGATGGTAAGTTAGTAGAAAAAGGAAATTTTGTGTTTCAGTCTACTCTGGATAATTACGCGGCTATAGATGATAAAACATTGTTGGCAGTAGAACTTTCTTATGGAGGTTTATCTGATAAGAGATTTCATATCATAAGTGCAGAGACCGGAAAACTAGAAAAAATTGTAGAACACCCTATCGATATAGATAAAGGAGATGGTACTACAAAAAATCCGGGATCTATTCCATGGGTTACAGGAATGGTATTAAGAGATGGAAAATTATTTATTTCTTATCATAAGTGGTTGGCAGATGGGTCATACGTGACACCAGATGTAGACAGAGCTTATGTAGCAGTTCTTAAATACCCTGAGTTCGAACTAGAAAAAATAATAGAAGATAATAGAACAAGCCCTATTGGTGTTAACGGGCACAGTACCGGAATTGAGGAAACAGAAAATGGAGATATTTATTCTTTCTCGACTTCAGCTTTAAGTGCTGGTTTTACGGCTGCAACAAAACCTTCAGGTATTTTAAGAATTAAAAATGGAGCTACAGAATTTGATAAAGATTATTTCTTTGATGTAGAGAATGCACCAAATGGAGGAAAAATATTCTGGATGGATTATGTAGGAAATGGTAAAGCAATCGCCCGAATTATATTGGATGATACAGTTGGAGATTGGGGCGTATTTAAAGAACAAGGTAGCTTCTTTAAAATGGTAGTTATAGATCTTATAAATAAAACAGTTACCAATGTTCAGGGAATACCAGCTCATGCTAGTAGATATACGTCTCCGATGTTTGTAGAAGATGGTAAAGCATATTTAAGTAGCCGTGTTGGAGATGTAATAGGTCCTAATGGTGAGAATGCAGATAAAGGAGAAACTCATGTTTATATTGTAGATCCGGAAACTGCTGTAGCAACCAAAGGAGCAAAAGTACAAGGATTAGCACTCAAAGGAATTTTTAAAGTAACTAACTAACCTAACCTTTTGAGAAAAAACACTCCCGGACATTAGGTTTAGGAGTGTTTTTGTTTTTAAAAATAAGATTTAAAAGTAAAATCAAATGAAAAAAATAACAAAAATAATAATCGTATTACTTTTATGTAGTACCAAAACTTTTGCACATTTCTTTTGGATAGAAACTAATCCCGAAGGAACAATAAATAAAGAGCATGAAATAAGAGTATACTTTGGGGAGTTTGCTAGCGGCGAATCAGAAAAAACAGATGGTGAAGTATTTAAAAATGCTCAGTATTTTACATTGTGGGTTATAGACCAAGAAGGAAATAAAACACAATTAAAAACTACTGCAGAGGACGCATATCATGTTACAAGTTTTACTCCTAAATCTAATGGTACCTATTCTGTGGTTTTGGACAATAAAAAGTATAAAGTTTTAGATTTCACCAAGTATGACTATGGTATTTTTAGACCGCAATACCACTCTGTTGCCAAAATAGAAATAGGAGAAAACACAGAGCATAAAACAGCAACCGTTAATCCAGAAAGTATAACGATAACCGATTTGTCATCAACAGCAGACAAGGCAAAATTACAGGTGTTATTTAAAAATCAGCCTTTGGTAGAAACAGAAGTTACTGTCTTTATGAAAGAAAATTGGTCAAAAAAAATAAAGACTGATAAAAATGGAGTGATTACATTTGGCTTACCATTTAAGACCAGATATGTAGTCGAAGCAACGCACGAAGATAAAAAACCAGGGGTTTATAATAATGAAGAGTACCAATTCACATGGCATTGCGCAGTATATACAATTAACTAATATAGATATTCAAAAAGCATGAAAGAAAGAGAGCTCAAAGAAATAGCATCTCAACTAAGTTGTCCTAATGGAGATTCGGGTCTGAAAATGGCAGAAAGAATGAATCGAACAAATCTTGGGATGATTATCAATACTATAAATAGTTTAGAACTTAAAAGTAATGATCATGTTTTAGAATTAGGGCATGGTAAAGCAAATCATCTTAGTGAAATCCTTAGACAAGTTGATAATATATCATACTATGGTTTAGAAATATCAGAATCAATGAAAGCTGAATCTGAAAAAAGTAATGACAGTTTTATAAAAAAAAACCAGTCAAAATTTGAATTGTATGATGGAAGTAATATTCCTTTTTCAGATCATAGTTTTGATAAGATAATGACCGTAAATACAATTTATTTTTGGGATAAACCTCTTACTCTATTGCTAGAAATCTATAGAGTGCTTAAGCCCAAGGGGCAATGTTTAATAACATTTGCTAATAAGGACTTTATGCAGTCACTACCGTTTGTAGACTCTAGATTTGAACTTTACGATTTTGATAAAATTAAAGGTTTGGGAGCCAAAATACCTTTTAGCTCAATTGATGGGATTTACAAAAACGAAGAGGTAGAAAGTAAGACAGGTGATAGAGTGAATAGAGAATATACTATAATAAGATTCACTAAGTAACTAAGACTCTCTTTTACTGCCAGAAAAGAAATGAAAATATTAGATTTATTAACCTACTTTATTTAAAGAGAAGAAAGCATTACAGTATTATATTTGTAATGCTTTCTAATTGTAGGTATGTTTAGGGGCAACTTAAAGGGGGGTGCCTTGTTATTTTGCCTTATTATTATTTAAGTAATCAATGCAGAAGTGGTTTTGCTATATATTCCGACTGATGGCTCGTTAGTTTGATTAGAGAATGAATGTTGGAAGAATGGTAATATATTGTAGTTAAACCATATCGATAATAATTGATAAGGAATTTTTATAGAATCTTTTAACCCTAGTTTAGAGTCTTCTATATGTACCCATCTCTTTAGAGGTTGCTCATATATTTTGCTAACAGTTTTTTCTTTTCCGTAATGTTTTTTCATTTTAATAAACATTTCTACATCAAACAACCATCTACTGAAAAAGTTTTTATTAAAAATTACAGGAACTAGTTCTGCTTTAAACACTTTGGCACCACACTGTGTGTCTTGAATAGATAAACCAAGGATAAATACAATAAGAACATTAATAAATTTTGAGATGACACGTCTCATGCCATTTTTATTGATGTTGTTCGAAGTATTTTTTGCTCTTGAACCAAAGACAAAGCTTAGTTTTTTATTCGTTTTAAGTGTTTTTAAAAGCCCATCAAAGTCTTCAAAATCTGTAGATAAATCAGCATCAATAAAACCAATAAATTTTATGTCTCCTCTACTATGTAAATATCTTGCACCAGCTTTTACGGCAGCAGCTTTGCCAGAATTCTTTTTAATATCAATAACACTTACCTTTTGAGGTGCTTGAGATTGAATATCTTTTAATATATCAATGGTATTATCTTTACTTCCATCATTTACAAAACATAAATGATAATTATCCTCTTTTTTTATGAATTCGAGAAAAGCTATTGCATTTAATCTTTTCTCTTCGTTATAGCAAGGTATGATAATTCCTGTTTTCATAGTAGGATTTTTGAGGTTTATGTTTCTAATTTAGTGCTGATTTGCAGGTTGTTATGTTGTATTTCGACAAAAAGGTATTTGCTGTCGGTGAATGGTTTTTATCGATAGGTTTACCATTCGTCTAAGAAAAGATAAAGAGTTCTTTGGTGTTGAAAATAGTACGATGTAAGCGATTTACACTTTGTAAAGACCTTTTTTTTTGCTACATACTAGGTGTTTTGTATTGCTTTCTTTTTAGTGGTGTTTAAAACCGAAACCTTTGTTGTATATTTAAGTCAGAAACTACGGCGAGCTTTTATGGATAAAACCACAAATAAGTATTTAATCAGTGCATTACTTATAGGAATAATTTTTCATGGTACTGCTATCTTTTTTACTTTAGAGGTAACATATGATGCATTGATTCATTTGTTTTTTGGCAATCATTATGCAAATAACTGGTTTGAACCATGGAGTTATAGTTGGTATACGGGATTTACTGTTATGGGATATCCCCCATTGGTACATCAAAGTATTGGGATGTTCTCGTATATTGGCGGACTTAAATTTGGTTTGTTTACCGTTGCTATTATAGCTATCATTCTTTTTATAACCGGAGTATATCGTTTTGCTCTTGTACTTACCTCGAATAGAAATGTAGCGGGATACACAGCTATATTAGCAGTGTTTTCTTCAGCTTTTATAGAGACATTACATATTTTTGGGCAACTCCCGAGTATTATAGGGCTTTCTGTTTTATTTCATGCGCTACCAGAAATTTACCTTTGGCTCAAAACAGGAAAATACAAAAACTTATTAAATGCTTTAAGCCTTATTGCAGTTACAGTAACCTCTCATCATGTGACCCCTATTTTTGGAATGGTTTTTTTTATTTTTCCATTAATAGGAATGGTAATTATGGATGTTTCTAAGGAAAAAGTAGGAACATATAAGGATGTGAGATTTATGACTTTCTTACAAAGTTTTTTATCACTTTTTAAAAGAATAGTTGGCTTTGGTTTTGGATCGTTACTATTAATTGTTGTTTGTATTTTACCGTATTGGATTAATACTAAGAATAACCCAATTACCCAAGTGCCGATACCTCATGGCTCAAGGGATAATTTTTTTGAAGTCACTTCCTCTGGATTAGTATTTTTTATCATACCGTGGGGAGTTTTATTATTCTTACTCCCTTATATCTGGTATCGACTTTTTAGTAAACGATATTTGTTTTTTGGATTGTCAATAGCACTATTATCAATTTTGGGAACGGGAGATACAACACCAATTCCTAGAATAATATTAGGCGAAAATGCTTTTAATATTCTTACTCTGGATCGATTTACATTATGGGCGGCGATGATGGCTTTGCCGATATTTGGCGAATTTGGCTATCGATTTGTAGAGGGAGATTTGAGGCAAAAAATCCAAAGAAAGTATGGAGGTGTTTATCACAGAATTATAGGAGGATTACTTACAGGCGTTATTGTTTTTATGACATTCTTCACGATGAGTCTTGGGTATTTTAGACCTTCTCAGCCACAAAAAATAAAAATGCTGCCGATTCTCAATTTTTTAAGTCAGGATCAACATGATCATTGGCGATATTTACCTCTGGGGTTTGGAGATCAAATGGCATGGCTTTCTGCTCAGACCAATGCAATGACTGTTGATGGAAATTATCATTCGGCCAGAAGATTACCCGAGTTAACTACAAGGGCAGTAGAACGTTTAGAAAACTCAAAATTTAGAGGAGTAGAAGGGATAGGTTCTCTACAACAATTTCTTACGGTACCAGAAAAATATAATCTAAAATATGTGTTTTCTAACGATAAATTCTATGACCCTATCCTGTATTTTTGCGGCTGGCAGAGACTTCGACAACTAGAAAATGGTATCATGGTTTGGGAAAAATTAAATGTCCCGCCATTATCCAGTATTTTACCAAAAGAAGATGTTCCTACTTTTCAAAAATTGATGTGGGGATTAATTCCTATAGCAACGGTATTACTGGCATTTATTATTAATATACAGCTGATTTGGATCCATGCATTAAAATCAAGATCTGAGAGTTTTCCTGTATATTTTAAGTTTAGGACGTATTATGATGAATTTAAAAATCCAATTTTTAAAATATCTTATTTATGGGGTATCTTTATGTTGATTGTTACTGGATATGGGATGTATTTGGTTTATGTAAAAAATGTAAAGCAACTTACTCCTATTAGTTTAACAGAAGCATATTATGACGCTTTAGATTTTAAAGAATTTAAGAGAGCATATTCTTATTTGGATCCTAAAAGTAATAAGACTATCGATCAATACATGTTAGAGATTGCAGTTACTGATGGTTTATTGAGCTCATATGCCAAAATGGATGAAATTAATGTAAGTATTACTGCAAAGACAGATAGGACTGCCAGAGTTAAAGCCGTAACACATTGGATCACCCCATTAGAAAGAATAGATAAAACATTTTATCATGAGCTGGTAAAATATGGTAATAAATGGTATATAAAACCATTAGATTATGATTTGGATATCCCACCAGACCAGTTGTTTTCTGAAAACGTCACTGCTTTTTTTAACCATGGAAGACGTAGAGTTAGTTCAGAGGTTACCTATCATGAAGATGTATTAGAACAACCTGTATTAGAAGTATTGTCGGCAAAAATCATTGAATATGAGGATCAATATAGCATTATAGGAGAATTACAAAACATTGATAACATACCAGCTGATGTCGTAATTACAGGAACATTATATAACGATAGTAATAAAAAATTAGCTGGATATAATGCAAAACATCAAATGAAACACAAATTGATGCCAAAAGAGATTACTAGTTTCCGTATTAATTTTGAAGGAATTGCATGGATAGATAGAGAGGATCAAAAGCCAAAAACTTTTGATCCTGATCAATTTACACCAATAGAGTTTGATGAAAGACCAACCAGGTTTAATATACAATCTGCAGGAAATGTAACAACCGTAGATTTATATAAAGGAGTTGCCATCAATGAGCTTTCTGTAAAAAATGATTTTATCGAAGGAATCTTATTTAATTCGGGTTTAGAAGAAGTAACAATCCCTCTACTTTTAATTTCATATTATGATAAGGATTATGAGCTGATATGGGTAGATCATCAATATCTGCCAGAAGGAATTCGTCCGCAGCGAAAACAATATTTTAGCTATCAATTTCTGGATTTATCATGTGTTAATGTTGTTAATAAGGATATGAAGAATGTTTTTGTAAACGGGTTGTTAAACACTGGAATAAGCAAGAGCATTGTTCCTGATAGAAGGGATGAACACCTACCGTTTCCATTTTTACCCATAAAAGGGAATGGGTTTAGTTATATCAAATTAGAAATCAACACTTATGTAGGGGCACCAAATTAATGAAAGTAAAAAGAAAACATATTTTTTTAGTATTGGTAACATCATTGTTTTGTGTTATAAGTATCGCTTTTACAACGAGTGTAAAAGAAACAAAAAGGATCTCGGCAACTCTATTGACTGACCAAAGAGTTTTTGAGGCGGGGAATAGTATTGTGCTTAATTTTAAATTTAATAAACCAGTGCGAGCTTCCCTTTTTGCACATTCCTCGTTTGGTAGTACTATTATCGAGCCAGATAAAATCGGTGGATCTCAATTTACGATACCAGAGTTTATAGCCAATAAAAAAGGTGTATTATCCTATAAATTAGTATATCAGTCAGATATTCTTTTTCAGGGCAAAATACATATCCGATCTAATGCCGCAACAAAGGTAAATTTAGAGACCTATATTGGTCCTCCAAGTATTTTGGCAGGAGGATGGGATTATACAATGCAGGTTGTAATCCCTACAGATTCGTACGACAACACATTGCCTGATAGTACAGACGTGTTGATCAAACATCAATTCTTGGATATAGAAAAAGAAAGAGTATTACATAGCAAAGACATGATTGGCTGGGCAAGAATCTTTTCTTATACAGAATCAGGCAGAATGGCTCTATCTTCTAAAGTGAAAGAAACAGTGTCTAAAGAAACATCTATAGAAGTGTTCCCTTGGTTGCCAGAAGATTTTACGATTAATAGCCACAGAAAGCATGAGTATGCAGATGGTAATCAGGTTACAGAATTTACTACCTCTGTTTTAAAAGATAAATATGATAATGTGGTCAGTAATGGCACGTTAGTCGAATTTGTGATTAAAGACACAAAAGGAGTGTTATTACATACTCAGGGAAGTACAATTAATGGTCAGGCAATTGCCAAAATTTTACATCCAGATCATAAAGAGACCTGGCAAATTAGTGCTTATGTACATGGAATGGCAGAAAGTAATACAATAACCTTGGATTATACTCCTGTGATTAATGATTTTGAGGTAGTGTTTAATCAGGATAATCGTAAGATTAAAATTGGTCCCTTAATAAGCTTTATGGGGCAGTTAATTCCAGACGGAGCTATAGTAAAAATGGATATCTTTAAGGGTAATAAAAAAATTGATACTAAAGTAAAAACTTCTTCAGAAGGAATAGTTAGATTTATATTGCAAGAAGGGTTTTATGTTTCCGGAGACTATAATATCCATATTAATGCATTAGGAGTTCACAAAGAATATAAGAATATTACATTAAAATGATAGGTTGGAATAGATACATATATAGGTCACTCATTATTGTTTCTTTTATAGGAATCATCGTATTGGTACTCTTTGGGATTAGTCAGACACTATCTTACCTCAGTACAGGAGCGGATAGAACTTCTATGCTGCATTTGGCTGTAAAAAAGGAGCAAGTATATCTACCTAAGTTAAAATGGGAGGATACGATCAATCCTGGGCGAAAAATGGAAAAACAAACACTACAGGAAATAGAACAGGATTATCTTAATGCATGGTATATACGTAATGCAGCCTACCAAACTAATAAAATAGAAGGGATAGATGACTATTATACAGAAAGTGCTCGAAAACACTTAACTAAATCAATAGTATATAATAAGAAAAAAGATATTGCTGTACATAGTACCACGACCAATCATAAAGTCTCATTAGATTTTTATAGTGCCGATGGACAGTTAGTTGTTTTGTCAGATACAAATGTAAAAGAATACAAAAGAGTATATCGAAGTGAGGAGATGCTATTAGAAACACATTTGAACTCTGATTATCAGATCTTATTAATGCTAGAAGATGGGTTTTGGAGGATACGTCATATAGTAAAAGAAAAAAAACATAATGTATTAGATAGAATATCAAAAACAAATGGCTGGGCTAAGGTTATACGATATAAGATCTATGTAAATGATAAGGAGTATCAGATCAAGGGAATTAATTATTACCCGCAAAAAACACCTTGGGATATGTTTGGAGATAAATTTGATAGTAATGTGATTGCCAAGGATTTTGATATTATTAAAAATGCAGGCTTAAATACGATACGAGTTTTTGTACCCTATAAAGCTTTTGGAAAAGCTAAAGTTATCCCCGAAGAATTAAAAAAATTACGAGAATTATTGGATACGGCTCAATCCAAAGGTCTTATGGTTATAGTTACCTTATTTGATTTTTATGGGGATTATTCTGTATTAGATTGGACATTAACACATCGCCATGCAGAGCAAGTTGTAACGGCATTTAAAGACCATAAAGCTATATTGGCTTGGGATATAAAAAATGAACCAAATTTGGATTTTGATTCTAGAGGAAAAGAAACAGTGTTGGCTTGGTTAAAAGAAATGAGTCACCAAATAAAACAATTTGATCCTAATCATTTGATTACCATAGGGTGGTCTGATATAGAGTCAGCTGGTTTGTTGCTAGATGAAGTTGATATGGTATCTTTTCATTACTATCTGGATATTAACAATTTTGAAGAAAGGTTTGCAGGATTGGATATAGAAATAGATAAACCTATCGTCTTACAAGAATTTGGATTATCATCCAGTAGAGGGTTTTGGAGCCCTTTTGGTCCTACAAAAAAAGACCAAGCGAATTACTACAAACAGTTTCAGCAAATGATTAAGAAAAAAAATATTCATTATCTATCCTGGACATTATATGATTTTGATCAAGTGCCAACCGGGGTTGTGGGAAAATTACCTTGGCGTAAACATAAGCAGAAACATTTTGGATTTCTAGACAAGAATGGAAAGAAGAAGCCTGCTTTTGAGTTTATAGAGTGATAAAAAATCAAGATAATACATTTTATAGCCATAGCCCTTATTAATAAAAAGACAATTCATTCTGGTAAGTGGATAGAATCATTTTGATAATTGTTTGAACCCACATTATGCATTAAAAATCTACTACAGCTCGAATTTGCTTCAAAATATATTAGTTTGTTATGTTTCTCAAATTAGCCGTAGCAGTGCTATATCGAATTTAATGAAACGATTATATTTTATTGCATTTTAGAGCTTGATAACGAAGTTCTAATGCATGATTAGGATTGAACTGATGATTTGTCTTTTTTGTAATGTATGAAAGGGTAGTGTTTGTATGTGTTTGAAAAATAGTTTATTATAAAAGCCTGAGTTCAATATAAGAAAGCTACGTCAGTTCTAGTGTTTTCTTAGCTTACGAAGACCATAAAATTTATCGAGAACAAGCAGTTTTCCAAAAAAACTAATCACGATACAGCTTTTCTTCACATCATTACCAAAAACCACTTGATTGGACGGTTTTTATAGCCCTCTAAATTTATATTGAATTCAGGTTAAAAGATTTTTACTTTTTCAAGATAGATGTATTATCTCCCTCTTATATAATCATTAAGTTCTTCAATTGTCAATTCAAACAGAAAAGCATCGTTTACTTTATAATAATTACTA
The DNA here is from genome assembly GCF_002895435.1 of Aquimarina sediminis. Lineage (GTDB taxonomy): Bacteria > Bacteroidota > Bacteroidia > Flavobacteriales > Flavobacteriaceae > Aquimarina > Aquimarina sediminis. Next base: position 107,191 of record NZ_POYJ01000010.1, on the reverse strand, counting down.
AGGTCATAAATATATCCATAAGCATGCTTGGCATATTCTAATTTGTCATCTTCAAAATTAAAGAGTAGTATAATCTGTTTTGCTTGTTCTGACGTTAAACAATTGGTGCTTGTAATTTGCTTAGCCAATGTTAATTTAGTATCATGAAAAGTTTTAGTAGAAATAGATTCTTTTACCGAGTTAAAGTCTGTATCACTCATGGGATAAGAGCAACCAATAGAACCATTATAACCTGGCATTACATAATGATTATTTGTGGCTATTGGTTCATTTTCATAAATTGGAGGATTGTTGTTAGTGGTGGAGTAAGTTGTGGTAGTGGTTGTAGTGGTTTCCGAATATGTGTCATCAGTGATACCTATATTTACATTTAATTCTGCTCCACCAATGTTTATACCCATGGAAATATTATCTTGATCATTAGGGGTTGTATTTGTTGTAGTACTAACTGTAGAAGTTGTTGTAGATACAGAAGCTGGAGGCGTTGTTGAAAATACAATAACCGATTGTGCCGGGGGAGAAATTGGAGCTTGAGGTAAAGGGATTATACTTAAAGCCCTTAATACATATTTGTCTTTTCTATTTTTTTTGATGTTATACGTGTATTCCGAATTTCGATCGGTTAGATATATACTTTTTTGTATATCAGGTAATTGATTGTTTTCGAAAACAATAGTTACTTTATAACTTCCTTCAAAATGTAAATCAGTAATTTTTACATTTGTTTCATAACCTATATTTTGTAATATGCCATTTAGGATAACCTGAAACCGATCTCCATTTTGATTAAAGAATACAACATTGCAATCTTGAGAGAATGTTGTTGTAGATGTCATAACTAGAATTAATGCAATTGCTATTTTTTTCATGTTCTATAAAATTTGGTTTTTTCTTCTGTCGACATTATCAAATTTTATGCCAGACAATTTAATTATACTTGTACAATTAAATTGTTTTATTCTCTATAAATAGAGATATTACCGATGTTATTTGTTTGTTTACAAATAATCCAAAGTGTCTTGCGCTTTCGTCATTGGGTAATTCGACATATTTTATGGGTTTATTTGGCCACATGACTTTGTGTCGAATCGGTAAAACATCAGAAGAAGTAATTTGTTTGATTTTAGGGATTGTACTTTTCATTTACAAGAGTGTTTTGGTTAACTGCAAGCCTTGGTATAAAAGATTGGAAATACAATTTGCACCAATTCTTACTTGTATTCAATATTTTATGCGGAGCATAGTAGTAAGAATCAATAAAAGGGTAAGCAGACCAACGATGCTTGTAAATATTCCGGTTTTTTTTGACTTTGCCCAACCAGATAATGCTATGATGGCTGAAAGGGCGAATAGCCCAATCATAAAAGTAGATATCCCAACAACCCTTGGTATAAAAAAATCTCGTGTGGTTACATTTGTTATGTATCCACCTGGAGTAGTTACCATTGAAATTTGAAACATGGCAAATACAGAAACCAGAAAGCAGCCAGCAGAAATAGTTGCTAGCCTCAGGATTCTGTTTATTAGTTTGCTGTTTTGGTCAGAAACCAATAGGTTAGCAACTATTGCAATAGAAAAACCACTGAGCAAGGAACCAATCAAAATAGTTTGATTGGCTAAAGTATTCCAATATTCTAAGGTTGTTTGCATAAATATTTTATCAGTTTTTAGGTAATAAATGTCTCTGTCTAAGTAAAGATCTTCCTTTTATATTGTATGTGCTCTAATGTTTTGGTAAACATTTTTATCAAACTATTCTACTGAAAAATCTTCCTTAAAATTAGCAATAAAATCGGTAATGTATTTTTTATGAATATCCGTTTTACGAACAACCAAAAAGTGCATTCTCTTTATACCATACTTTCCTATTTTTTTATAAACTATATCTTCCGATAGTTTGAAGGATTTTAATGCCCATTTTGGCAAGCATAGTATTCCCATATTGGCATTCACCATTTCTAAAGCCACTTCGGTCAGTGGGATAGCAGAAATTTTGAATGGGGTGATTTTATTAGGTTCTAAAAATTGTCGGTAGACCGATACAGTTTCCAAAGGAAAAGAGTGGATGATAAGGTGTATATCTAGGAAGTGACTAGTATCAAGAAATTCAACTTTATGTAATGGGTTTTCTTTGTGCATAATAGCAAAGATTTCATCCTCAAAAATTTCAACACTTGATAATAAATCATTTGTAGGCTTAGAGGTAACTATGGCAATGTCTATTTCATTTGATAAAAGTTTTGAAATCGGCTGGTGCGTAGCTTCAAGATTTAGATCAACCTTAATCTGAGGGTATAAAACCCCCATTTTTTGAATAAACCCAGATAATCCCTGATAAAATGAGTAGCATTCTGTACTCACCTTGATTGAGCCTGCAGAACCAGTTTTTATTTGTTCGATATTTTTAAACCCTTGTTCTATACTTTCAAGAATATTATTGGCCAGTGTATATAGTTCGTTACCTTCTTCGGTTAATTGCCACTTATTACGGGTTCTATGAAAAACTTTAAAACCAAGCTGTTCTTCTAGATCCTTTAGTTGATGACTTAATGCTGATTGAGTTAAAAACAGTTTTTCAGAAGAACCTGCTATACTCCCTTCTTCAGCAATCGTTTTTATTAGCCTAAAATACTTGATTTCCATAAATGCAAAGTTACAATAATACAACAGAGAGAGAGATGAAATAATTTCAGCTATGATTTAGAATGATTCAATTATATATGTATTTGTAAGACTATATACCTTTTAATTTTGCCCAAAATATAAATCTTATGATCATGCAAAAACAAATTGAATTTTACGAGAATAAACTTACCTATGAGATGGACCCATCTGATGTATATGATGCATTAGAAAATAATGAAGATATTATTGTTGTGGATACAAGGCAAAAATTTGGATATGAAAAAGAACATATTCCAACTGCGATAAACTTACCCCATAGTGAAATGACTATTGAAAGTACAAAGCATCTGGATAAAACAAAAACATACGTTTGCTATTGTGATGGTATTGGGTGCAATGCCTCGACAAAAGGAGCTCTAAAAATGACTAAACTTGGTTTTACAGTAAAAGAACTGATGGGGGGCATCGAGTGGTGGAAATTTGATGGTTATGCAACTGATGGAACGCATCCAACAAAAGGCTCGCAAATTCAATGCGCTTGTTAAAGATAGGTATATGAACATCCGATTTGCTCTTGAAAAAGATATTGTACCGATTGTAGAATTATGCCAAGCACATGCTGCTTTTGAGAAAGTAGCGTGTGATGCTACTAACAAGCAGGAGTTATTATCAAAATATCTTTTTCATTCGTCCAGCATTCTAAAATGTATTGTTGTAGAATGGGATACAGAAATTGTGGGATATGCCACATTTATGAAACAGTTTTCTACTTGGGATGCCAGTTTCTATATATATCTTGATTGCTTGTTTTTGAAAGAAAAAACAAGAGGTATGGGATTAGGGACCCAACTGATGAGAAAAATAAAAGAATATGCACGATTAGAAAACTGTAAGGTTATCCAATGGCAAACTCCTGATTTTAATGTCGAAGCAATTAATTTTTACCATAAAATTGGTGGGATATCAAAATCAAAAGAGCGATTTTTTTGGCATATATAAAAAGCATGTATGTCCTTACTATGACAGAAATAAGAATAACTTTTGATTACTTCTAATAAAAAAGCACTCCTTGTTACTATCAAGAGTGCTTTACAGTTATGACAAATTATTAAGTTTGGGGCAACCCTGCCATAAGGTTGGCAGAAACTTTTATAAAGAAGCCTGTTCGTATGATTTTCTGATTTTATGAATTTTACTTTCTTTAATAGCATTAAACTGGTTGAGGTACATTTTGGTTATTTTACTCATCGGAAAAGCTGTTGAGGCATCGTAGTTTGCTTTGCCTAGAGCTGTTCGGTAAGAAGGATCTAATACTATTTTTTCTATGGCATCAGCAAGGCTGTCTACACTTTCTGGATCAAAAAATTCTCCTCTGTAGCCTTCGTCTTTAATCAATAAACTTAGATCTCCTAAGTCGGGCATCACCACAGCTTTGCCATAGCTTCCTGCCTGATGTAATACACCAGAGCTACCTGTTGTAGATGTGTACGGAAATACTACCATAGCACTTTCTGCAAAGATTCTGGGTACATCTGCTTCTTCTACATAACCAGTAAATGTAAGTTGAGGTACCGTTGCATATTTTTCTTTCATTGATTGCAAATATCCTGGTACATTTGGGTTATCGGTTCCCGCTATTACGATCTCTAGATCTGCATTGGTCCTGGAACGTATTTTTTCTACAGCTTCGATCATGATTTCAACTTTTTTGTAGGTGCCAAATTTTCCAAAAGTCATTATTTGTAAAGGACCATCGGGTAATGTGTATTTGGGCTCTTCAGGCAACTCAAAGGTTCCGTGCGGTATTTGTATTACGTTTTCAACTTTGTATTTTTCTTTCAGAATATGTACATACTTATCAATAGTTACGGCGACAATATCGGCAGACAAAATAAATCGAGTAAGCATGGTGCCAATACCGTTATATATTTTTTGTAAAATTTTATTTTTTGTAAACCCAGAACTCTCAAGATCTACTTGCTCCATAATATTGTGTAAAAGGACTATCGTAGGGATTTTGTTAAACACGCAACGTTTTGGTAATAACAATCCCAGAGCAGCGGCTATTTTTTTATCTCCAAATTTCATAAACTGAAGATTAAACAGTATCGCATCGGGCTTAACCTGTTTAACGATTTTCATTACAGACAAAATATTGCTATAACTATTAAATTTCCAGCATTGTTTGACTGTTATAACACATCCTTTTTCTTCAAAGGTGGTATCAGCAGATTTTGGGGAGATATCAGTTAGTAAAATAAGTTCAGATACTTCAGTATGTTGTCTAAAATGCTTTACTAGGTGATACGCATATTCATTTAATGTTACTTTACTTGGCGGGTACGCCGTTACGATAGCTAGTTTCATCTGTAAAAATTTTGTGTTCTTTTTTAGAAAACAGACAGAGACGAATTAAAATCGAGGAGAAATCTTATTGGTTATACAGGTTTCAAGATTTTAGGACGAATGGGGTACGTCTTTAACATTTAACTACAATTTATGATAAAAGCAACGGAAACGCAAGAATAATGATGAGAAATGCTGTTGATAAAAAAGGTTTCCTTCAGATATTATTGCGTAATAGTTTATCAAAAAGAGGTTAATAGTTCTCTCTAAAAATATGATTTGCTTTATTTCTATTAAAAGCGGCTGCTATAATTCTATTTTCTTTACCTAAAACAAATAAGATTTTGCTTCTTCTATTGGCCTTTGCCGAGATTTCTTTTAAAACCTTTACTGCTTTTTTATCTATTTTTTTTACCTTTTTTAGAGACATTACGACTTCTTCATAATGATCTAATAAATAGTTAAAACGATCTTTTACTATTTCTGTATTCTCCGAAGTAAAATTTCCTATTACTTCAAATGTTCCTAAGGTATTTATAATTTGTAGTTTCATGGTATGAGTATTTGGGGGGTATTAAATTCTATACAAAATCACTGCGTAGCATATAACTAATGTTGCCAAAAGCATTTCTTACTTTTTTGTTTTCCTTTCCTATAATGTAAAAGATTTTATTACTTTCTACTGCGCTTCTAAATAATTTGGTGAGTACTGAGACACCTGAGGCATCGATTTTTTTAACTTTATCAACACATAGGATTACTTTGTCTGAAGTATGCAATAACTTCTCAAAATGTTGCTGTAGAGATTGTGCATTTTCTGCAACGATACTTCCTCTAATTTCAAAAATCTCCTGGTTTTTAATAATTTTTAATGCCATAACGAATTGTTTTTATGGGTTAACAATATTTTGAATATGAATCATTTTTTCCAAAAATATATATCAATTCTGCCGAATTGCATATATGTTTCGATGAACTGATTTAATGGTTCGTTGAGCTCTTTTTAGACAGTTTTTGATAGCCGATAAAAAAGAGGATTTGAAATGTGAGAAGAATAGCCATTGCTATGATTTGCATAATTACAATTTCTAATAATGTATTGTGAAAAAATATAATAAGAACAACCTGCGAAACCCCAAGTAAAGCAGAGAGTATAACGGGAATATATTGATCTAATGATAAAAAATAATAGGCAAAAATATTAGAAATAGCAAAGAGTGAAGTTGCAATAGCATATTTCCATAATAGTGGTGCTACACTTATGTATTCTGAGCCAAACATAATGTTAATCACAAACTCCGGAAACAGGTAACAACCTGTTACAATTGCTGCCGAAAGTAATGTGATGTAAAATACATATTTGAAAAGTACTGGAGCATGTGCCTCTCCGTCTTTTTGTTTTTGTACCACTTTTGGTAACAGTAGCATAACAAACATCCAGGCAACAAAATAGACTACCCTGCCAATTAATGCTAATGAGGCATATAAACCGGCTTCATAGATTTCAAAATAGTGTTTTACCATTAGGATGTCACTATTATTAATTATAATCTGAGTCAACTCATAGAAGGCGGTAAGTATAAAAAATTTGATGATATATCTGGATTGTGTTGGTGGTAGTATATGTTTTTTGGTAAGTGCTATATCTTCTGAACGAAAGGGGAGTAATCCAAATAGAAAAGAAATAGCGATACCCAATGCAACCAAGATAGAAGATTGTAGACTCGTTATATAAATCAAAACAAGGGTTATAATAAGTCTGCTTAACATTTCTCCTTGATAGGTAATTGCAAGGCTGTCAAATTTTTTACTTCCCTGAAATACCCCTCTATTAACGCTCATTATAAAATATATGGGTACGCCAATACCAAAAATGATAAACATTGAAGAGGATTGAGTATTAAAAAGAACTTGAAGGTTTTTTGAAAATAAGATCATTAAGACCCCAAAGATCAATCCGATTATACTCGAATATTTGTAAATAATATTGATAAAACTTTTGAACACATCATTTTCAAAAATGACGGAAAATTTTGCGGTTGATAATTGAAAGGTCATTGCGATAAAGGATAAAACCAATAAAAAAGTAATTAATAATGCTGCATCTGCAAATTGCTCTGGACCTAAGACTCTTCCTAGTATTAAATTATACAGGTAGTTTCCTCCATTAACAATAATAACGCTGATCATAAATTTTTGTTCAGCAGTTAGTTTTTTTAAAGTAGCATTAATGACCATTTTCATTAAAATTAGTTTTTGACTGTCTAGTTCATTTTTTATCCCATATTACTTAAAGATACTTCCTTTTTTATAAAACTGCTATACCATGGGTATTATGGTATAGCAGTTTATTAGGTTTATTTTATTGTATTAAAAAACTTCCTTCATATCTTTTCTTAAAGTTGTCTCCTCTTATAATGTATTTATAGACTCCTCGCTGTAAATTCTTAGCAGTAAAAGTAAAGGTGTCTGTTGAAGTACCTGTACTACCCAATTCTTCCTTCTGCACTATTCTACCCAACATATCTATCACAGAAATGGTTAGTTTTTGTTGTGGAGTAGGCATTTTTATAACTGTTTGTGTTCTGAAAGGGTTTGGAGAATTGGTTATTGCCGTACTGCTATTAGTTATATCTTCGATATCATCGCTATCGATAGCTATTGGAGCTGTATTCTCCTCTTCTTCATTTTCTTCTGCTGTTTCAACAGTAAATGCTAATTTAGAGATGTCTAAGTTAAAAGATGTAAAACTTTGATAATCTCCCTGAATCGAGAACACAACACTTCTTAGTTCTTCTATAGTAACATTTTGTTTTGTGGCATTGGAGAAATCAGCAAAAGGAATAGTATAAGCTTGTTTTGTATCCTTCGCTTTTATGGTATATCTAAGTCTTTTATTCCAATCAGTAAGATCTTTAGCAACCAAAATTACTTCAATATCTTTATCTGTATATAGCTCAAATTCTATAGCATCATATTTTGTAACGTTTAGAGTAAGATCTCCGCCAAGAATGTTTCTGAACACGTTTACAGTTTCTTTTATACGACCATTCACTTTAGCATCTCGTTCTATTTTGTAATGATTTTCTTTGTCTTCTGTATTTTTGTTTTTAATGATTTCAAAATTGGATATGGTTGCTCCTTTTTCCTGATAATCTACACCCCATGGGCCATCAGCAAGGTATAATGCATCTGCCTGATTTGGGTTATCTCCAGTGATCGCAAATCCAATATCAAATAAGAAACCTGTTTCTATAGTAACTGTCTCCTGATATTTGCCAGATAGTGATATGGTTTTAGTAATTAATTCTTCATCAGATAACTCAGTAGCTCTTTTATTTCCTCTAAAATTGAACTGACTTACACCAGATTTGTTAATCATATTAAGCACAAGCTTACCATCTCTATAAAATCCTTTTTGTACGAATACCGATGGGATATTATTAGGGATAAAGGTTTTGCCAAGTGATTTCTGACCAACTAATTTATCAATGATAGAGTTAGCAATTGTTGCTACTTGTGGTATAGAACCTCCCCAGATTTGAAAGTTAAGGTAATCACCTTCGGGATATTGATCTATATTCCATAAGCTGTACAATTCATTCTGATATTCGTCAATTCTTACAGAGAAGTGTAATGCTTGTTCAATTTCTCCAGTGGCTCTTCTGATTTTGGTATTTACCAATGTATGATTTCTAATTTTTAATGTTCTAATATCTTCGAGTACAGAACCATTAAGCCTATCACATATTGTTTTAGAGTGATCATAAACAGATCCTTCGGTAGCCATTGCCAATGCTGCTCCAACTCTTTTAGTTTGATTATAGTAGTCTATTGAAAATACGGCAGTGGCATTCGTTATACCAATCAAATCATCAGGGCTAGAAACAAAAGATGTTTCTGTGCCAGAAGCACCCGTGGTTGGAAAATAGACACTTAGATCTAGATTGTTTCCTGTTTTGTACGATTTTTGGCCAGGAGCAAAGCGTTGTTGATACTTCTTTTGGTTATGGACTTTGTTTGTTTTAGACCTTAAGAAATTTCTCTTAGCGATCAGACTGGCCAAATCACCGTTGCTTTCTAATCCACCATTATTTCCTGAAGTAACAACACCTTCTTCTGTTAATTCGAGGATATTTGTAGTTTTTAAATCTGAATATTGGTTTGCTGATACATGAAACAATAAATCATTAAAATCATGATCCGCACCTGGATAGTCCCTTCTAATATCTTCAAAACCTAATACTATAGTTTCATTAGCAGTATCTGCTAATAAAATATTATGAGGGCGTAATGCTTCATCACATTCTGGATTGTAATCTGGATTAGTATAGATTTGCCATAATCCAGAATCTACAGATGTACCGTTCCAGCCATCTGCCAATAATACCCACCCAATTCCTGTATTTGCGGGAAAACTACCAATACTTACTGTATTTCCAGCAATTAGCTCGCCATCGCTACCTACTTTAGATGCATTAGGAAAAACGACTGTTATATCTTCTGGATTTGGAGTTTGTGATAATGGGCTATTAATGTCGTATGTATAAAAACCTAGTGTGTTTTTATAATTAGTGTTTTCACCTATAAAAGTTACCGAAATATTAGTGCTGCTTTCTAGTATAACATCTGTGTCGTAATCTGAATATATATAATTAGGGTTAAGGTCCGCAACAGAACTTCCCTCTGGTAACGCACTATCAATACGATTAAGATAGTCTGAAGCTAATGTCTCATTGGTTGCCAAATAGTCTGGAGTTCCATTACCATTATAAGTCCCTGGGTATTGATATCGCTGACCTACACTCAATACAGGAAAACTACTAGGTGTCTGATCTCCATTATCAGAATCAAATACAGTTTCTTTTAAATCAAAATTATCATCTAATCCGTCTTGATCAAAGTCATTTCCAGATGCTACGGTATCTGCTGTTCCATCGCTATTGGTATCATATCCGTCTACGGTATCTAGAGTACCATCGTTGTTAGAATCGGTATCTAAGAAATCTGGATTATCAGTACCATCTGTATTTATGTATCCTTGAGGAGTTCCTCCGTTGTCGGGATCAAAAGCATCATCCATACCATCTCTATCCTGATCTAATCCAGAAAGTGTTACAAAACTTGCACTATTTTGACCTTCAATAAGATCGATGATCCCATCTTGATCAGAATCAATATCGTAAGGGTCATAGATTAAATCTCCATCTGTATCTGCCGGGTAGAACGCAACTCCGGTTTGGTCTACATCTACTATATCGGCAATTCCGTCGAGATCAGAATCTACAAAATTAGTGTCCTGGCTATTAAAAAAACCATCTCCATTAGTATCGTAGCTTCCTAAACCAGCTTCAACGATATCAAATATTCCATCATTATCACTATCTAGATCTAATACATTTGGTATTCCATCTCTATCAGTATCAAAAGCAAGAGATACACCGCTATTACAGGTATTTCCAAAATCGGGATCTAGGTAGTTAAATATTCCATCAGAATCATCATCTCCATACGGATCGGTTCCGCCACCTTCTACGACATCAGGAATCCCGTCACCGTCAGTATCTTTATCAAATGGATCTAAAACTTCATCTTTATCGGCGTCGATAGGAGATACCCCTACCGCACATTTAAACCCATCATTGGAGTTGGTAACTTCAGTATTGTTTAGCAACGAAGCATAAGGCGAGGCAGCTTGGTAATCATTTACCAGGTATAACCCTCCTTTGTTACTTGATACATATAACCTATTACTCGTATCTGTATAACAAGCGCCAAATGTATCACTTGGTAAATCTGTTACAGATGTATAGCTAAAAGCAGGGGTAGCTGTGGTAAGGTCCCATTTATATACATTTCCTTTACTACCGCCATATAGGTTGCCATCGATAAATACGATATCTGCACAAGTACTGGGTGAAGCCTGATTAGACACTACAATTTCAAATACAGGTGGTGAAGAACCATCATAGTCTTGCAGGTTAGTAATTTTATGAAATGACTGTTTGTCAATAGCATTTTGGAAGACCCATAAATTTCCATCACTATCCACATCTGCAGCGTATCCGCCACCAAATGAAATACCGCCATTTTGAGCAACAGCACCAAGGTCTACTATAAGATCTGTACCTATTCGTAATAAATGCTTGTCACTGTTGCGTATGGCATATAAAAAATTATCTACAGGATTGTATCCTCCTGCGTTATACGCAGTATGAGTATGAAGAGGATCCGAGTATGTTCCTGTTACGGGGTCATATGATCGTAATGCTCCAGAAATTACTTGGTAAAACTTTCCTTCATTACAATCAAAAGGTTGTTGAGCATTGGTAATACCCATTGTTAGAATAATTACCAAAAGAGTAATGGTCTTTTTCATAATTTACTATTGTGTCGCTTATATCCATTGTTGGTAGATGGATACAGGCGTTTTTATATTGTTAAAAAATGTTGGTTTGATTTGGTTTTCGTAAAGAAGAAAAGTAGTTATCTTACCATATAATAATTTGTTTTAATATTGAAAATCTCTGAAGCATTTTTATTATCTGTATTCATTTTGAAATAGCTAAACCAGATCATTAATAAATTGAAAGGGATAAGGAAAGAATCTTTTAGTGTAATTTTAGAACCCTCTACTTCAATCCAGCTGTCTAGTGGTTCTTCACTAATACAGTTTAATAGGTCGGTTAATCCGATATGCTTTTTTAATCGAAGAAATATTTCTATGTCAAATAACCATCGGCTAATAAATTTTTGGCTATATACGTTTTCAATAATACTTTTCTTAAAAACTTTAGCTCCACATTGGGTATCTTTAATAGGAAGTTGAAGAATAAATCGGATAAAGAACCCAACAAAATTTGATAAAAATTTTCTAATAATATTTCTGTCGATATTATTTGATTCGTCGGCTTTTCTAGATCCGAAAACCATGGTTAATTTTGGATCACTATTTAATTTTGTTACCAGATTGTCCATTTCTTCTAATGAAGTAGAAAGATCGGCATCAAGAAAGGCTATATTGTCAATATAATCGATATCGGCTAGATAATTAGCACCTGTTTGTACCGCTGTGGCTTTACCTTGGTTGGTTTGGAGATCAAGTACTGATATTCTTTGAGAATCGAATTTTTTAAGTTCACATAACATTTTTAAAGTGTCATCAGAACTTCCGTCATTCACAAAACATAAGTGGTAATTTGAGTTTTGGCTTAGAAAATTGCAAAACTTTTTTTGATCCAGTCTATAAAACTCATTATAGCACGGGATAATAATTCCTGTAGTTTTCGTCATCATTTTTAGATTTTGGGACATACCTCCGGGGTAGTAGAAGTATTGGTTTATAAGAGCGACCTTTTATATGATCTTTTGGTCTTAAATCTTTTAATTAATGTTAAACATTCTTCTGGGGATTTTTGAAGACTATTTTACATTTTGACGAATTTACTTTACTTGTGAATTGATCGTTAAATACTAGTTATCAACTCATTGTAAAAGTAATACCTGTTTTTGAAACTTCTTTACGGTAAAACCGCAAAATGTTTACGTAGGTGCCAAAAACAGTGTATTTTGTCGATAATCAGTTGTTTTTGACTTAAATTTTAACTTTTCTTTAACATTTGAATGAAGGAAAAATACTACACATGTTAAAGAAAAAAGTGCTTTTTGTAGAATTTTGATGTTGAGCAAAGGGGGTTTTCCCCCCGTTTAAAGTCTAAATTATATAAAATTATGTTAATACATGCTATTTTTTTGAATTGAATCATGGGTGACAGTATTATTTTTTATAAAACTTATCAAATTTTTTGATGCCTGTTTTTTTAGATATTCTTACTTTAACAATATTAATCAACTATTACACAAAAAGATGCGTACTAAACTATTTTTTTTTAGTCTGTTATTCTTGTTTCCATTTTTATCTTTATTTGCACAGGATATGCAAGAAGGTTTTAATTATTTAGAAACTGGAAAATATGGCAAAGCAAAAACCTTTTTTACTACAATTTTAAAACAATATCCAGAAAATAAAACTGCCCGCCTATGTTTTGGAAGAGCGGTTGGGTTATTAGGAGATTCAAAACGGGCAGTATCTATTTTTACAGAACTGAAGTCTGAATACCCAGATGATTTTGAGATTAAGTTAAATTATGCAGAGTCACTGCTATGGGATAGCCAATTTACAAAGGCAGAGACGTTTTATGAAAAATTGATCAAAGAGGATAGTACGAATTTTCCTGCCGTATTAGGGTATGCCAATACACTTTCTAATCTAAAGAAATATAAAACCGCATTAGAATTGGTAAACAAAGCATTACAGATACAGGAGGGTAATCCCAATGCACTATTATCCAGAAAGTATATTAGACTTGGATATGCCAATACTATTGCACAAAATAAGAACTATGACCAAGCGATAGCTTTATTGGATAAAAACCTGATCGATTTTCCTAATGATAAGGATACACAGTTAAATAAGGCAAATATATATTTAATTACAAATGATCTCGAAAATGCAGAAAAAACATATATAGCGTTGGCATCAAATCCTAAGGACAGTATTTTATCTTTAAATGGTTTGGCTCTTGTTGCTCATAAAGAGCATAAAGAGAAAAAAGCATTAGCTACTGCTGATCTGGTATTGGATAAGGCAGAAAAATTTAAAGATGATAAAGAACTCTATCTATCTGCAAGAGAAAGATACATACAAGCTTTATTATGGAATAGAAAATTTATGTCCGCACAGAGAGATATAACGCAATTACAATCACTATATCCCGATAACTCCAGAGTATTAGCTTTGCAGGCTGCTCATGGAATGTATACTGGTAAGTTTAAAACCAGTTTGGACAATTATAATTTGATTTTGGAAAAAGACAAAAGCTCTTTTGATGGTAATTTAGGAATAGCAAATGCCTATAGAGCGGTAGGAGATGATAAAAAATCGTATACCTATGCTTTTAAGACGCTAAAGTATTATCCTAAACAACAGGATGCAGAAAAATTAATAAAAACTCTAAAAAAGTCTCATACCCCTTTTATCGAAGAAAAAACTGCATTTACTTTTGATAATGGGAACAATGAGGCAGTTAATGTGACGGTGAGGTCAGAGATTCCGTTATCGGTAAAATTTATACCAGAGATAAAATATGATTATAGAACTACAAAAAATACAGTGACCAGAAATACGGCATCTTCTCATGATTTTTCTGTTGGGTTTTTATATAAGTTCAGTGGTAGAGCCTCTTTGCAATCCAGAGTAGGGGTTACCAATGCAGACGGGTTTACCGAGGATTATACAGAAATAGTTTCGGAGACGGTATTAAAAACAAAACCTCTTAGACTTCAGAACCTAGATCTCGGGTACAAGCGAGAGTTACAAAATTTTAATGCGGATTTATTGAATAGAGAGATTGTAATGAATAATTATTTTTTGAATTATAATTTGGGGACCAATATAAATTTGGGATGGTATACTCAATATATGTATACGTCGCAAACAGATGAGAATACTAGAAACCTGTTGTTTACCTCATTATATTATACTCTCTTACAAAGACCTGCCTTAAAAATGGGTCTTAATTATCAATACATTTCTTTTAAGAACTCGGTTCCAGAGATTTATTTTAGCCCAGAAAGATTTAATCTAGGAGAAGTATTTGCAGAAGTTGTAAGTGATCCTCAGAAAAATTGGTTTTATAAAGTAAGTGCCGCGTTGGGGCGTCAGTTTGTAGAAGATGACCCGGGCTCATCTACGTTTAGAGCAGAATCAAAGTTTGGGCATCGTTTTTCAGAACGTTTTAATGCCAATATATATGGTATGTATAGTAATATTGCTTCGGCTACTGCAGCAGGATTTGAGTATATAGAATTTGGATTTAAGCTAAAATGGTATTTCTTAAGACGACCTATTTTTGACAAAAAGATAATGGAACTAAATAAATAACGAGGATAATGATATCATTACCCTCGTTACTACCCAAATCATGAAAAAACCAACCTTAATCTTTATTGTATCAAAAAACTACCCTTGTATTGTTGTTTGCTATCACCTTGTATACTATATCTGTATATTCCTGGCGTTAGATTCTTGGCTTCAAAAGTTATTAGGTTATTGTTTAGTACCACGGTTTCTTGTCTAACCACTCTACCTAGCATATCTATAACAACCATATCTAATCTATCATGTACTCCAGGAACTTGAATTGTAGTGGTAGTCGTAAATGGGTTAGGATAGTTTTTAAGTTTAGCATATACGGTAAGCTCATTTGTTTCAACTTCTGCTATTTCTTCCTCCTCTGAGGTTGTTTCTGGGGTAGTATCTGTATCAGATTCTGTATCGATCTCCGTATTTGTTTCAGATGCGACTGTAAAAGCTAGGTCAGAAACTTTAAGAAAGAAAGGGGAGAAGCTTTGATAATTACCCAGAATCGAAAAGACGATACTTCTTACTTTTTTTACAGCTACTTTTTCTCCATTGCCATCTACAAAATCAGAAAATGAAAGTGTATATGTCTTTTTTTGGTTAGACATGTCTATCTTATATCGTAATCTATCATTCCAATCTGTAAGATCCTCAGTAACTAGTATTACCTCGATATCTTTATCATTAAACATTTCAAATTGTATAGCATTATACTCAGATACATCTAGTGTAAGTTCACCAGCAAGAATATTTCTAAATAGGTTAATAGTTTCTTTAGCATTACCTTCTACCATGGCATTACGCTCCACAATGTATTTATCTTCTGATATAGTTTTGCTATGTTCTGTTACTTCAAAGTTTTTAACAACAACTCCTTGTTCATTATAATCAATACCCCATGGGCCATCTGCCAAATACAGAGCATCTAATTGTGATGAGTTTTCTCCTGCAATCGAGAACCCTATATCAAACAAGTATCCGGTGTCAATTGTTATTTTTTGGGTATAAGCTCCTGATAGTGCTATCGTTTTAGTTATGCTATGTTCTTTTGATTGCTCAGTAGCTCTTACATTACCATTAAAGGTCATTTGACTAGATGCATGTTTATTAATGATGTTTAACGTAAGTTTTCCATTAGCATATGATCCTTGTTCAACAAATACTGTAGGAACTCTATGATTTACTTTATGACTTCTTAATGGCTTGTTTATTGTAAAAGAATCTAGGATATGATTGGCAATATTTGCTACTTGTGGTACTGATCCTCCCCAAACCTGAAAGTTTATATAATCTCCATCAGGATAGTTCCCTATATTCCATAGACTATAGATTTCATTTTCGAATTCAGCTTTTCTGATAGAGAAGGTTAACGTATATTCTATTTCTCCTGTAACTCTCTCTATTTTTGTGCTCATAATCGTATGGTTCTTGATGTCTACTGTTCTTACATCTAGTAATTTGGATCCGTTTAATCGATCGCAAATTGTTTTTGAATGATCATAGATAGAACCTTTTGTTGATGTGGCAAGTGCTACAGCAACTCTTTCTTCTCCTTGATAATAATCTACAGAAAATACGGCTTCGGCATTAGTAATCCCCAATAAATCTTTTGGACTCGATACATGAGTAGATTCTGTGCCAAATATTCCTGTTTTAGGAAAATGAATACTTAGATCTTCTCCGTTAGCAGACTTATAAGATCTTTTTCCTGGTTGAAACCTTTTTTGCGCCTTTTTGGTGTTAAAAACGGCATTAGTTTTAGTTCTGTTAAAGTTACGCTTAGCGATTAAATTTGCCAGATCTCCGTTACTTTCTAGTCCGCCATTGTTTCCAGAAGTTACATTGGTCGCTGTATTTATGTTTACACAATTGCTTGTCGAAATAGCTGAATATGGACTTCCGGTGATATAGAATAGTGCGTCATTAAAATCATTATCGCAAGAAACATAGTCTCTTCTAATATCTTCAAAACCTAATATTATTCTTTCATTATCAGGATCAGATAATAATACATTATGGTGTCTTAATGACTCATTACTTTCTGGATTAAAATCTGGATTAGAATGTAATTGCCAGTATCCTGTTCCTACACAACCATCTGACCACGCATTGGCTAATAATACCCATCCTATTCCTGTATTGGCAGAGAAAGTACCTATTTTTACTTTATCACCTATCTGTAATCCACCGCCACTTCCCACAGCAGATACGTTAGGAAAAACGATTGTAATATCTTCTGGCGCAGGTATTGATGGTGAGGGATTATTAAGATCATAAGTATAAAATCCAAGTGTGTTTTTATACCCTGCACCTTCTCCTACAAAAGTGACCCAGATATCTACTTGTTCTAATACTTCTACATCGGTATCGTATCCTGATGAAATATAATGAGGGTTAAAATCTGGCACAGGATATCCTTCTGGTAGGGCATTATTTATCAAATCTAATGTTTCTTGTGTTACTACGTCCTGTCCATCCAGATATAGAGGAGTACCATCTGAAGTGAAAGTCCCTAAATAGTTGTATCTGTCACATATTGGAGGCAAAGGAAAACTAGCTGGCGTTTGCCCTCCATTTTCAGGATCAAAACTACTTTTTCTTAAGTCAAAATTGTCATCTAATCCATCTTCATCATCATCAATCCCAGAAATTGTTGTTTCTGCAACTCCATCACCATCGCTATCATAAGCTTCGGTACTATCAGATATTCCATCGTTATCAGAATCGGTATCCAGATGATCGTAGTTATCAGTACCGTCAGTATTTATTGTTCCATTCGTAGTTCCTCCGTAATCGCTATCAAAAGCATCATCCATACCATCACTATCGGCATCAACACCTGATAATCCTTGATAGGTTGCACTGTTTTGACCTTCTATAATATCTACAACACCATCATTGTCAGAATCAATGTCATAACAATCATAAATAGTATCGCCATCAGTATCTATGGGAGTAAATGAGTTTCCCTGGTCAGGATCAAACGCATCTGCTAACCCGTCTAAATCAGAATCCAAAAAGTTAGTATCAGATGCATTATGGATCCCATCATTATTAGTGTCTTTATCTCCTTGTCCTGCCTCTACAATATCATATATTCCATCGTTATCAGAATCGATATCCATAAAATCAGGGATACCATCACTATCTCTGTCAAAAGTGTCTTGTACTACATTATCTCCATTACCACTAATGTCATCATCAAGGTAGTTGTATAGGTCATCACCATCGGCATCTCCATAAGGATCAATACCTTTACATTCTACTATATTTGTAATGCCATCTCCATCGGTGTCTGCATCCATAGAGTCCAGTGCACCATCTTGATCTTTATCTAATGGAGAAATTCCATTTGCACATTTAAAACCATCGTTGGAATTTGTGGTTTCTGTTAGATTAAGCAATGTTGCTGTAGGAGTGCTACTCTCATAATCGTTGATAAGATATAACCCTCCACTGTTATCAGACAAATATAATCTGTTGTTCGCATCTGCATAGGCAGCACCAAAAGTACTGGTAGGTAGATTGGTTACTGTTTTTTGTGAAAATACAGGAGTATCTGATGACAGATCCCATTTGTAAAGTTTTCCTCTGCTTCCTCCATAAAAAGAACCATTTATATAAGCAATATCTGCACAGGTACTTGGTGAAGTTTGGTCGGCTTCTATTACTTCAAACACTGGAGCAGAAGATCCGTCATAGTCTTTTAGATTCGTTATTTTATGAAATGTTTTTTTGGTATTGTTTTGGTAAACCCAAAGATTTCCATCTGCATCTACATCCGCTGCATAACCACCTCCAAATACTGTTGTCCCTGAAGCAGAAACAGCTCCAAGATCTACAATCATATCTTTTGCTATTCTAAGTAAATGCTTATCACCTTTTTTTATGGCATATAGATAATTGTCTTCTGGGTTATATCCACCGGCATTATAAGTGGTAGCGTAGGTGTGCAAAGCATCAGAATAGGATCCGGTTATTGGATCATATGCTTTTAAAGCCCCTGAGATGACTTGATAAAAATTGCCTTCATCGCAGTCAAAGGATTGTTGAGAGTACGTGGATAAGGCTATTAATATTGTTATAAGAGTAGTTACTTTTTTCATGTCTGTAATGGTTTAGGTTTTTAGATACCTAAAATTAGCCTATACTAGCTTTTGAGAGAGTAGTTATTCGATAAGTGGTAGTAGGTTGTAGATGAGTGGTTTATGAAGATCGATAAATAAAATACTGGTTGTAATGTGCTGATAATGAGGTGTTATTTTACATATAAAAGTATTTTGGGAAAGATAAAGGGGGATAGAAAACAGGTGTTCAATTATTTTATTTTGATTAATCTTAGGTAGCACTTACTAGTATACAAAACGATATTGCCCTGCCACGAAGAGTATTTACCAATTCTTGAAGTATGTTTGATCAATTTTGAAATGCATTTGATAAATATTGATCTAAATTTATCAATTCTTGAAGTACGTTTGAATATTATTGAAGAGTGTTTGACTAATCTTGAAGGTTATCTTTTAAAACTCAAAACATGCTTGACAATTGCAGAAGTGTTTCTGTTATATATTATAATTCTTTTTAGAATTGTTGAATTGTATTTGAAAGGTATTTAATACGATACCTAAAAGAATATCTAATACACTTAAAGCATGTTTAGGCGCTTCATCAATTCGGGGCGATTAGAACGACTCACAGGGATTACATCTTTGGCGATTAGCACACTATTATCTTCGATGTCTATAATTTTTTTGATATTAATGATATAAGATCGATGTACTTTCAAAAAAAGATCATCAGGAAGTTTTTCTTCTACCTTTTTTAATGTAGAATGAACGGTATAGTTTTGTTTTTCGGTTTTGATCAGGACATAATCACCTTTGGCTTCAATAAGATTGATGGTAGGGATGTTTATTTTAATCAGCCTCCTGTCTATATTAATATAAAGTTCATTTTCTTCTGCTGATGAGGTGGCTGTTGCCTGTTCTACGGAAGCAGCTGAAGGAGAAACAGCTGGCGTGCTTTCTGCTTTTTGGATAGCTTTAATAAACCGCGGTAATGTTATGGGTTTTACCAAATAGTCTATGATGCAATCATACTCGAAAGCTTCTAAAGCAAAATCTTTGTCAGAAGTAGTTAAGATAATCTTAGGAGGATTTTTTAGAGTGTCGATAAAGTCAAAACCTGTAAAATCCGGCATGTGAATATCCAAAAATATAAGATCTACCTCTTCTTTGTTTAAAAACTTGATAGCCTGAATTGCATTAGGGAAATCCTGTACAACATTAAGCTTATCTACTTGCGAACATAGCTGTTGGATAATTACTCTAGCGGTTTCCTCATCATCAATAATAATGCAATTCATACTAAGTTGGTTTTTTAAAGGGTTTTAAGAAAATGTTCTATAGACTCTAAAATTAAGATAAATTTTGAATATAACGAAGGATCATTCTCTTTTAGCCCCTCTTCAAAATCTACAGCTGTCTGATATCCTTTTTCAAAGCCTAGCATTCCTATTTTATGTTTTATTTTATGCACATTTTCTGCTGTTTTAAGGTATAGTTTTCCATTATAATTTTCGAAAAACTCATTTTTTTCTTCGGCAAATTCACGAGTTATGATCGCAATTAATTTCTGTTCAAAATCTTTAGAGCCATCTGCCAGCTCTTTGATGTATACTAAGTTTGGGGCTTCGTTCATATACTATTTTTTTAGTGTTAAATAGAAGGTAGTTCCTAGACCTTCTTCTGATTCTATCCAAATTTTACCATTATAAAATTCTACTATTTTTTTTACAATCGACAAACCAATACCTGTCGATTTCTTTTGATCATCAAGACTTTGAAATATTTCAAATATCTTATTGTGATATTTTTTAGAGATTCCTTTGCCGTTATCTTTAATGCCAAATTTCCAGAAATCTATCGTTTCTTCATGAAAAACAGTTATTTCTCCGTTATCTTTGTCAATTGCGCTAATAGCATTAGTAAACAAATTCTGAAACACTTGTTTTATTCTAGACTCGTCTGCATAAATAACCGGAAGTGTATGGTGCACATCAATTTTGATATGTTCAGGGATGTGTATTAAACTTGTTACTTCTTTAATCAAATCATTTAGATCGATATAAGACTCTAGATTTCTTGTTTTATCATCAATTACAGAGTATTCTAGAATACCACTAATCAGGTTATCCATTTTCTCAATATTTTGGTCAATTAGCTCTAGGTTTTTTTGAGTGTCGGTTTCTAATTTCCCGTCATTACTTTCTTTAATCCAGTTGATTAGGGTATTAACGCTTCTTAGCGGTGATTTTAAATCATGAGATACTACATGAGCATAATCATTTAGTTCTTTATTACTTTTTTCTAGATCTTTAAGTAATAATTCTCGTTGTTTTTCGATTTCAGAAATTTGTACTGCTTGTTCTTCGATCATAACAGCGAGTTCAATTCCTGAAAGTTCACTTCCATTTTTCCCTTCTTTGGTATTTTTAAAAGTTATGGTCTGTAATATTCTTGTTGCATCTGTTAAACTGGCAATAACTTGTTTCTGTTGTTCAGCTTCTTGCTGAAGTTGTTGATTAGCATCAAATAGTTCTTTAGAACTTATGGACATTGCACGTTGTAACATGGCTAGTTGATCTTCATAGTTATTGTATGATCTATCAATAGCACTTAAAAACTCTTTAATTTTTGGGGATTCAGTATGCTCTGTACCCAAAAGCTTTTTAATTTGTCTAGCTAATAATGAATGCATATTATTCACTAAATAAGGTTAATGTCATCGTTTGGTTATGTAGCTCACAACTCGAGTTTTTTCCTGCGAAGGGTGCTAATTCACCATAAGAATAAAACCCTGCAACAATTGCCTGAGAGCCAATTGATTCTATAACCTCTTCTACTTCTTCTTCGACACGTTGATCCATAACAAGTTTTCGACCGATACAGCTAACCAGTAGTGCCAGATCTGGCTTGGTTTTTCGGTTTTTCATACCTATTTCGGCTGCTAGTTGAGCCCCATCTACAATATGGTCTATATGTCCCATCATTAGTTGTACTACAGAACCTTCGGGAACATCTCCTGCTAGTGTCATTGTGTTGGTTTTTTCGTCTATAGATAAAATTGTTCTTACAATAGATTCTTTTTTGTCCTTAGATTTAACACTTAATGGATATAGCAATGCTGATTGAGGAAGCTCGGCAGCTTTGTCACCTAGATACTTTTTATACAAATCCAATGCAGGTTTATTATCTAATTCGTGCAGGATATTTTGATCGGATTTAGTAATAATTCGTTCCGGTCCAAAAGGAGTCCAGCCACCGTATTGCGCATAGCTAATCTCGAGGGATTCACCATAAAAAGCAATTAAAACAACTTCTCCTTCTTTTGGGGGTTCATTATAACCAGTAATTGTTTTTTCAAATCTGGAGTCGTCTCCACAAAGACCTCCTGTTATCGCTACATTATCAATTTTTGTTTCTAGACCTTCTATCAGTGCTGAGCCGTTTACAAAACTCCCTTCAGAGACAATGAATATATGTTTTAGCCCTTCTTTATTAACTTTTTGGATGAGCTTATTTCCCAATTGTATGGCATCTTTATTATTATCGATACTATTTTCTCGAAATATAGCATAGGTGCTTTTTTCAAACTCTATAGCTGTTAGGGTTATTGAATCATCATACACCTTTCCGCCAATAATTTCTCCGGCTGTAGATCCTATAACAATTTCTCCGTCTGGAAACAATGTTTTAACTTCATTATAGATCTCGGGGTGTTCTAGCTCATATCGATTTCCAAAAACCAGAACCAAAGGGTTTTTTAGTTTTTTGTCTGTAGTTACTACAGGAATCCATTCTTGATTTTTTTTCTTTTCGAACTGTTGAAATCTCATAGTGTTTACTTTTTAAGTGTAAAAAAGAAGGTGGTTCCTTTTCCTGTTGTGCTTTCAATCCATATTTCACCCTCATAGAGGTCTATTATTTTTTTGACAATTGCGAGTCCAACCCCAGATGAGTTTTCGTTATCACCAACAGATTGAAACATCTTAAATATTTTATCATAATGTTCCTTTTTTACCCCGACACCATTATCTTTAATACTGAAGAGGTAGTGTGTTTTTTTGTCTTCATAATCTATTTCGATTATCCCTTTTTCTTTATCGTTATAAATAAGAGCATTACCGATCAAATTCTGGAAAAGCTGCTGTATTCTGGTTGAATCTCCTTTGATAGTCGGAAGCTCATTCTTGATAGTAATAGTCATGTTTTCTGGAATTAACAAGATGTTCATTATTTCTGAAACAAGAGTATTTAGATCAATTTTTTTAGATTCTAAGTTTTCCATATTACTTACACTAGAATAGCTCAGGATGTCATTAATAAGATCTTCCATCTTTTCTAATGTTTTTTCTATCATATTAAAATGATGAACCCCTTCTTTATCAAGTACATCAACATGATCTTCTTTAATCCAATTTACCAGGGCATTAATACTTCTAAGAGGGGATTTTAGGTCATGAGAAACAATATGCGCATAATCTTTAAGCTCCTGATTTGTTTTTTCGAGATTTGTAACTAATTGTTCTCTTTGTTCTTCAAGTTCTAATTGTGCTGTGATATCTTCAATAAAAGAAACTTGATATTGTATATCTCCAATAGGATTTCTTACAGCAGCCACATTTGTTTTTGCCCAAAATGATGATCCATTACGTTTTAGATACCTTTTGTTAATAGAGAAGTTGTCAATTTCTCCAGTATTTATTTTTTCTATTTTGCTAGCTACAGAGTCATATTCATCCTTTATAGAAATATCTCTAATTTCTTTTTTAAGGAGCTCTTCTTGAGTGTATCCAAGCAATTTTTGAAATGCATTATTGGTTTGAACGATTTTTCCAAATTGAGTTAATACAATCCCCAGAGAAGAATTTTCTACAATAACAGAGAGTTTTTGTTTTTGTTCTTCGAATATTCTTTTTCGCTCTAGTTCTTCTGTGATATCGGTGACAATCCCTTGTGCGCCAAGCGGTGTTTTATTTTTATCAAAAAGAAGACTGGCATTGATATGAACTGTTCGTACTCCATTATTTTTTGTGTATACTCTGGCGCGATAGTCAGAAAAAGATCCCTTTGTCATTAATTCTTGAAAAGATTTTATAGCGTATTTATAATCTTCTTTATAGATTAGCTTTACAACATTGAGCTTTTCTTTTGAAATATCGTATCCAAATAATTTTTTGGCTGCATGATTCATTTCGATGACATTTCCAAAAATATCCATTTGTACATAAGCATCTAATAAATTATCAAATACCTTTTGCAATTTTACTTCTTTTTTGTCAACAAGGTCTTCTAGTTTTTCGTTAC
Organism: Aquimarina sediminis; assembly: GCF_002895435.1. GTDB lineage: Bacteria > Bacteroidota > Bacteroidia > Flavobacteriales > Flavobacteriaceae > Aquimarina > Aquimarina sediminis. The sequence goes on along the minus strand of NZ_POYJ01000010.1, from coordinate 82,930 downwards.
TTTCTTTTAATTCTTGTGTACGCTGATAGAGCTCACGGGATTTGTCCTCAAGGATTTTTTCAGCTTGTTTTCGGGCGGCTCTCTCCCGCTGTAGTGCTCTTTTTAATATGTATATGCTTTCATTATCCATTCGTCTTAACAATGCTAAATTTCACTTCTGTTCCGTCTGATACTAATTTCTCAAAGGTGATTTCTGCAGAGGAGTCAAAATGCTCAAAAGTTTTATTCATTAATCCTAACCCAAAACTATACATAGCTCTACTGGATTTGTAGATCATAACTAGCTTAGAATCACTTTTTTCTATTATTTCAAAAGTGGGGAGCTCTGCATCTGGATATATTTTTTGTACTTCGACATGGATGTGGTTTTCTATAGAAGATAAAAGCTCTATAGGATCATTATACTTATCAATTAAGCCTGGGTAACTATTAGCCAAGACAGCGAAAAAATGCTCGGCATAGGTAAGAAGCAGGTCATCTATACTTAATTGAGTATGCTCACTAAGATGTTGTAGCAGGCTCAACATTTCAGAAAAATTGTAAGTACCGATTGCTGTATAGGCTCCCTGAGAGGGGAGATCAGCCTGTTGTATGATTTTGTCAACTACTGCCAGACCAAATTTATTTTCGACTAGATCTAAAAATTCTGTAAATACTATTCCTTTCATCTGATTAAAAACTTTTTAAGATTAGATGTTTTTATACCTCAATACAGATAATGTGTACTGATTTTGAAAGAAAATTACGTAGGGGTAGTTATCAGTACCTTCTAATCAAAAAACTTAATTAGAACTGATGTTTTCTTAGTTTGGGGCATAAAAACGGATAAGAACTACTACAATGACAATATATTTACATTTAATACTATGTATTCATAAAGATATAGATTATATTTTTAAAAGTTCATTAACACTCCAATACTCAATTAAACACTTTATTTTGTGAGTATAATCCTCATATTTTAGAGGTTTAACAATATAGCCAGCTGCCCCAATTTTATACGCTTCTTTAAGATCTTTGTGATTATTTGATGTACTTAAGATGATTACTGGGATGTATCGTAATTCTTGATTTGATTTAAGCGCACTAAGAAATTCTAATCCATTCATTTTTGGCATGTTCAGGTCTAGAAAGATTAAATCTGGCTGCTTGTCCTTTTGCGCTAATATGTCCAAAGCTTCTTCACCATTTTTAGCCTCTATAACCTTATGAGGGTAATCATTTTTGTGTAAAACTCGTGCAAATTTTAATCGTTCTATTTCATCGTCATCTATTAATAAAAAGGTAAGACTCATTGTTTCAGTGTTTTAGGTTTAGTCAGAATTGATTTCTGACAATACCAAAGATGTTCTTTTTTATGGTATGTTTATGATCTCTTTCGTCGAACAGGCTATTTAGTGTAGACGAATGGTAATTTTTGATAGTTGAACTGAAAATGAGTTTTAACTAAAAATTAAATTAAGCTCTATGTTGCTCTTTAAATAAAGACTAAAGTAATCTTCTATTTTTTTAAGAGGATCGCAAGGAATGTAGTAAAAAAAATCATTTCTATTCATACTGTTTTGAGAACGATAATTTGACATTGTTACTTTTAATTTATGTTAAATTTTTAACTTTTTAGAGCCTGTATTTAGTAAATATTAAAGGATAAATTACAAAGTGTAAGAAGTTATTATTACTTGACTAGAAATGATTTGTAAGAATATACGCTCATCATTTTTGCGATGTAAATGGGCGAAGATCAATACTGAGAACAATCAGGTTTTTTTGGTGAATAACAAAATTTAGATTAACTTAGGTAACAAATAGTACAATTATTTGTGCTTTTTTACGGCAAACCCCTATTTAAATAACGTTTTGACCTTTTAAATTTTTATTTTTTAAATGTTAAAAACAGAATTAATAGCTTTAGTTGATTTTATATAGTATAAAATCTTTAAGTTTAACCATCGAAGATAAAAAAAAATGGCGAGTCAAAAGACTTCTTTAATACTAATTCCTTAAAACCGATAAACCTATGATTTTTATTCTACTAAAATTTTCACCGGACACCCTTAAAAGATTAGATGGTTCTTAAAAAAATGACAACTTTTTTTTAAGGTTCTTAACCTTTACTAGTATCGTATACACTTTCCTATTTGGTAATATTCTTTGTTTTGCCCAAACCACGCCCAGTCCGATAACTATTAAAGGATAGATGTGTTAAGCAAATAAAGTTGATTACAATCAGTCAGTAATGATGTATCGGTTCTTTTTATGAAGCACATAATAACTAATTATAATATCTGCAAAGCATTACAATGATCCTAAAAAATCATCACATAATGCTATACTTATAAAAGTACAGAATGGCAATTATAAAAAATAGTCAAACAGGAGACACCATTTATCTCAATACACAGCATACATTTGGTAGAAACCGACATACTGCTAATACCCACATCCCTGAACAAGATATTTCTCAATCTCATGCATTAATATTTTGGAAAGGAAATGACTGGTACATACAAGATCATAGCAGAAATGGCACTTTGGTAAATGGAAAATACATTAATCATACTACGATAAAACTCTCTAATGGGTATAAAATACAATTTGGAGAGCAAGGAACTACTCAATGGGAAATAATTGATCTTACTTCTCCTATGAGCTACCTTAAATCTTTGCATACTGACAATGAAATAATTGAACTAGAGTCTTGCTACGCTTTTCCAGATGAGAAAACACCTGATGTTTTTATCTATCCAGTTGATGGAACGTGGAAATTAGAAGAAAAAGGGATTGCTCAAAATTTGAAGCATGGCGAAATTTATCATATAGATAATAAGGCATATACCTATGTAGAAAATCGGATCTTAGAGGATACTATGGATAATGGTTATGTAGTAAATAACGCTTATTTCCAGTTTATTTTAAGTTCTGATGAAGAACATATACAGGTAAAGATTATTATTCAAAATCAAGAAATGGATTTGGGAGAACGCGTTCATAATTATATCCTACTAGCGTTGGCAAGAAAGAGGCTAATGGATGTGCGTATGGGCTGTGTTTTTAGTGATCAGGGCTGGATTGCAAATGATGAGTTACTAAGTGATATGAGTAAAGAATTTGGAAAGGAACTAGATACCTACTACCTGAATCTAAAAATTTACCGCCTCAGAAAATTATTGATGGAAACAAAACCATATGGATATTTATTCTCTAATATTATAGAGAGAAGACATGGTGAAATACGTTTTTCGCATCCCTATTTTCAAATACTCAAAGAAGAGGAATGTATTGGAGAAGTCTTGGCAATTGCAAACTAATGCAATCATAGGATTATAACATACACTATCATTAACACTATTTAATCATGAAAGACTTTTCGATGAATAACAATCTGGAAACTGTCATTGATCTTGAGAATTATATTATACTAGAAAAAATAGGGGAAGGAGGTTATGGATTAGTATATAAGGCAGAGCAGATAAGTACAGGTCAGGTTGTGGCTATTAAAATGCTAAAATTTAAAGAATCTCTAGACGGGCAATCCAAAAAGCAACAAATAGCTCGTTTTGAAAGAGAAACCCAACTTTGTGCTCAGATTAATCATCCGAATATTGTTAAACTTCTGGATAAAGGATATACCAAAAATAATGAGCCTTTTGCTGTTTTTGAGTATATAACAGGAGAAACGCTAAAAGAACTTATTAGCTATAATGAGGGCTTATCTGCAGAAGAAACAGGAGCATTAATGGGAGAGGTTTTAGAAGCATTGGTATATGCACACTCTAAAGGAATTGTGCATCGCGACCTGAAACCTTACAATATTATGGTAACCAAAACCGGTAGTAAGTCGCATGCCAAAATATTGGATTTTGGAATTGGCGCATTTACAAATGATTTTAGAGCTAATGACTATGCAGACCTAACCCTTACTCAGGAGGTTATCGGTACGCCGGCATATTGTGCTCCAGAACAATTAAGAGGAGAACCCACTACTACAAAATCAGATCTCTATGCCTGGGGATTAATTGTTTTAGAATGTCTTACCGGTCAACCTGTGATACAAGGAGCTAGTGTAGCAGAGATATTTCAGTTGCAACTAAATACTACAGATGTTCCACTACCAGGATCAATTGCAGGACATCCATTGGCAGATGTGCTTAAAACCGTATTGAGAAAAGATTCTCAACAGCGAGCAAACAATGCAGAAATAGTTTTTGAAGAATATTCAAAAATTAATTTTAATACTATTGTAGGGCAGATCCAGCCACAAAATACGGCATCGGTATCTTTTGAAGAATCTACAGCCGTTAATCAATTTGTCTGGAGGAGCACCCACAGCGAAAAACGAGTACTCACCGTACTATGCGCAAAACTAAGTTTATCGATTACCGATCAATCTGTTTTGGATCTAGAAACCCTCGAAACTATTCAAAAAGATCAGTTACAGCATTGTAAAGATATAGGACTAAGATACGGAGGGTATATTTTGGGAATCATGGCAGATACAATCACCATGTGTTTTGGATATCCTAATACCGGTGATAATGATGCCAGACGAGGAGGAAGAACCGCTTTGGAGATTATTAGTCAATTACAAAAAAGAAGCGCCTTGCTCCATGCACAGCATAATACGAGTTTGGATGTTCGGGTAACGATGAATTCGGGTACCGTTTTGATACGACATAAAAGTCCTCCCGAAGGATTAGTCACCAATACAGCTTTTAATCTTTTGTATTCTATACAACCTGGACAAATCCTGGTTACCGATACCACCAAAAAGCTACTGGATCCATATCTAGAGTTTGAAGCTTTTGATGTACCCATGTTTGCTGGAGAACAACACTCTATTTCGACACATCTCCTTACAGGAGAGCGTATGACCGAGGCTTTTTCTAATCTTAGTTCTCGTAGCGCAGACCAAAAAATGGTAGGACGAGAAATAGAACAAAAGAAAATACTCGAAATATGGGAGTCTATAAAAAACGAAAAAGCTGTATTAGTCAAAGGACAAGCCGGTATTGGTAAGTCTAAACTAATTTATGAGAGTAAAAAACAACTGATTAATGATGGATACACAGTAAGAGAATGTCGCTGTTTACCAGAATATCAAAATAATGCTTTGCATCCTATTTTTGAAATGCTAAAAAAAGGAATGAAGGTACATGAAGGAGATATCATTTCTCAAATAGAAGAAGTATTGAAAAAAGCGCATTGCGATATCGAGAAATCTCTTCCTGTATTATGTTCATGGTTTTCTATTCCTCTGGGAGATACCTATCAAGTGTCTACTGTTCCTCCCGCAGAGCAAAAAGAGATTTTATTCGATACCTTAAAAAAATGTATACAAAGTATTGATGAGCAACAAAAATTTATGCTCATCATAGAAGATTTGCATTGGATTGACCCTACAAGTCTGGATTTTATTAACACTTTAATTAATACTATTGATCAAGAAAACTACTTTTTACTGTTAACGGCTCGACCAGAATTTAAATCAGAATGGAGCTTTGATACCGTTAGTAATATTACCCTGAATACACTTACCAAATCCTTTACACATACCTTGATAAAAGATATACTACAACAAGAATCCATTGCTGCAGATGCTTTGGATTATATTGTAGATAGGGCAGATGGTATCCCTTTGTTTGTCGAAGATCTTACCCGTATGATGTTAGAGAATAAATATTTGGTCTTTAAATATGATACCTATCAACTACAAGAAAAGTTTGATGAAACTTCTGTGCCAATTACCTTAAAAGGGTTATTGAACGCACGGCTAGATAAGTTAGGATTTGCCAAAGAAACGGCTCAGTTAGCATCTGCCATCGGTAGAGAATTTACCTATGAACTTTTGGTAAAATCATCTCTTAATGATGAAGCTATGGTACAAGCAAATCTAAATGCGCTTTTAGATGCCAGGCTGATCTATCGTCATCGTAGGGTGCAAAATGAGATGTATGTCTTTCGTCATGCTTTAATTCGTGATGCGGCGTATGATGGGATGGTATCATCGCTTAAAAAGGAAGTGCATGGTAGAATAGCCGATACCATAGAACATGATTTTGATGAGATCGCCAGAGATAACCCTTTTGAGTTAGCAAGGCATTTTGCAGAAGCAACTGCTTATGAAAAAGCCTCCCAATTAGGCTTAAAAGCTATCAAAAGACATATCCGAAATTCTTCTAACGAAGAGGCACTTAGACTACATGTTATAAGTAAAGAATGGGTGGGGTGTATAGAAGATGAATGTCAGAAAATCGAAACAGAACTTGTGTTAAATGACTTAATTCTACCTGCTCAAATGGCAATTAGTGGTTACGGGAGTAAGGAAGTTGTTGAAATTAATAAAAGAAATGAATTGTTAATTGGTAAGGCACAAGCTGATAATAATATGATTTCGAATCAGATAATAAATGAAATAGCTCATAAAATAGAATGGGGGTTGTTTTTAAATTATCATTTCCACTCAAAACGTAAAAAAGCTTCTGAGGTAGCAAATAGCATATTAGATAAACTTAAAAAATATCCAAACAGAGATGTTGAAGTAGGAGTATTACCTCTTATTGCACAAGCATTTCATGCTGATGGGAAATTAGAGAAGGCTGAAGAACTTTGCAAAAGAGTATTTGAAATTTATAACGCGGATACAGATGTAGCTATAGGGATTAATTATAATATGGAACCGAAAAGTTCTTCATATTATTTTTTATCTAGTATCTATTTATTCAAAGGAGATCCTAAAAAAGCTGAAAAATATGCATTAGAAGGAATAAAGTGGTCCGAAGAGATAAATCATCCAGTTTCAATAACCCTAGCTTATTTATTTTATGCGCTACTCGGATACTTTTTAGATGATAAAGAATTAGTTAGAAGCATAGTTGAAAAGCATAATTTATTACATAGAGATGAATCAGGTAAAAATTGGGTTACTACACATTTAAAAATGATTGGAGAGTGGAGTTATGATAAAATTGAATATGCGGAAAAATATGTAGAAGACACTCTGTCAAGTCAACAATATTATGCACTTTCATGGTATGAGCCCTCTTTGGCTCAAACATACTTATCTCATAGTTATGTTGAAAAAGCTATTCAGTTGTTAGAGAGGTCTTTAGAAAGAAGTTTGAAAGATAATGAAGTATGGACATTATCCCTAGTAAGAAGAGTGCTAGTGGAATGTTATTATAAGAAATATGGTATGCTAAATGAAAAAATAGAATCTCAACTATTGCAGTCAATAGAAGATGCGAGAAAGATTGGAGCTAAATGGTTTGAGCTAGAAGCATTGGTAATGTATGGAGAGTTGCTTCTAAAAGAAGGAAAAACACATGATAACGTTCTTGAAGAATTAAAATTACTATTAGCTTCTAATATTGGAGAAAAGATGAATACCAAGTTATTAAATCGAGCTAATGAACTATTAAAAATAAGCCACTGACAAGTGTCAAAAAATAAGCACAAAATCTTACAACTATAAACCAAAATTAAAAATCATGAAACAGACATTAGAAAAAAGCCCCGAAGAAATGTTAACATCAAATCAAAATCAATTTAACCAGGAGAAAACTAGAGTTCTGAAAGAAAAAGTCAAAGTACTTTTTGATTCAAATATCATTCTGAAAAATAGAATAAAAACGTATGATGCCATGGTTGAAAGACTGGACATTTTGGAAAAAAAGGAACATGAAAAAAATATTAAAAGCGAAAAAAAACACAATCCAACCTACCTAGAAAATAAATTTAGGATTTTAAGGATTATATCAAAGTATAATGAGATGAGTACCTTAATGGGGATATATGAAGAGTATAACGAGGTTTTCTTAAATTCCAATGAATCTAGAAGGGCTATGCTTATAGAAGGTGGATGTGTGTTTTGTAAAGTGAATAATGAACTTAAAATATACCCTATTGATAACTACATAGAAAAGCAAGAAGAACTTGTTGATATAGTAAAAAGTTTGATGAGTTCAGATGATAATATTGAACATCTACATTTTTGGCAAGGCTGTGAAATGGCAATTCCTAAAAATTCAAAAATTATTTTGAATTTTAATAAGCCATATCCTTCAGTATATGTTAAGAAAAGAGAATCTGAAGATGAGATTTTTATTGAAGAGAATTCATGGCACGTAAATTATATTGCGGATAAAGGGTTTTTAAGGGTAATTGAAGATGAGCATAGAGATCATTTCCATGGAGCTGTAATGGAAGATGAAATGTTAAAAATTAAAACGAATAAAGTGTCCATTTCAAAGAAGGAATATGCAAACAAACTTGAAGAAAATACAAATTTGCAAGACGATTATCAATCTATTAATATGAAAGTATTAGAGGCTTTAATAGATTGTGACGTAGTTGTTCAAATGCCGTATATAACTCCAAGTGCTGATATGTTGGTAAAGGTATCCTTTAAAGGGTCTGATACTGAAGAATTAATTCTTTCGACTTCTTGATATTTTTTTATTAGACAGTTACTAGAAGAATAATACTAAAAGTTATGTGAAATATAATTAAAAAAAGCATAAATGAATTTTGCTTTTTGGTAAGTGGCGAAATTTGAATTAAATTATGTAATATACTTTTTAATAGCTACTATAGGTGAGTCTCTATCTGTTTAGATTTTAAAAATTATTTCTTAGGTTCTTACAATGTTTAAAAAGTATTATTTAATATTTTACATAACTCTTAAAACTTAAAACCATGGTAACAGAAGATTTAGAAAGACCAATTACACTAGAAAAATCACATTTGGAAATAAAAGTACGGAAAGAAGTTAAATCCTTATTTGATTCGTATCCCAAAAATGATATGATATATCAAATCTATAATACTATAGATAAGAATATTTCATTAGAATTGAGCCAATCTGATTCAAATAACGACAGTACAAAAAATTCTATTCTAAGAATCGTAGAATTTTTTAACATATTACATTTTTTTGAGTCTATTAATGATTTTGTTAGAGATGCATATCTAAATCATCATAATTTAAGACACGGATTTTTAACAGATGGAGTTTTATTAAAAACTGAGAAAAGGAATGATCAAACTAGATTTGTTTTAGGTTATACTATTTCTGAACTCACTCAAATTCATCTAGAGAACCCAGAATTATATAACAGTATCATTATTGAAATAAAAGATCAATTAAAAAGGGATGTTCTGGATAGTGCAGAAGATAAATGGTATTTCTGGCCTGGTTGTGAAATGAAAATACCTTCAAGAACAAAAGTTCTTTTGGATACTTCTATTTCGAAGTCAAAATTTGTAGTAACCAAAAGGGTTGAAAAATTGAGTGACGAAGCTACTCAAATCGTTTTGGAAGAGAAACCATATCAATTAGAAGTGTCTATGCTAGGAGACAACGAACTTTTTTATAAGGATGATGAAAAATCTAAACAAAAACTTAATCCAGGCTTTTTTGCTATTAATAAATCTGAACCCATATTTGTCGGTGAAGGTTTTGAGAGTGGTTTTAACCAAATAGATTTTGAATTAAAAAATGGACAGGAATATGAGTATACATTATATGTACCATATAGTAGTCCTCGATTGGATGTAAAAACACACATGAAAATATACGGAACTGAAGAAAAAGTAGAAGAATTTATAGCTACTTGTTCTTAAAGTATAACCCAATGTTAACACTATTTAATATTTCACATAATTCTTAAAACTTAAAACCATGATAACAGAAGATCTAGAAAGACCAACTACACTAGAAAAATCAGATATGGAAAAAACCGTAAGGAAAGAAGTTAAATCCTTATTTGATTCGTATCCCAAAAATGATATGATATATCAAATCTATAACACCATAGATAAAAATATTTCATTAGAATTGAGCCAATCTGATTCAAATAACGACAGTACAAAAAATTCCATTCTAAGAATCGTAGAATTTTTTAACATATTACATTTTTTTGAGTCTATTAATGATTTTGTTAGAGATGCATATCTAAATCATCATAATTTAAGACACGGATTTTTAACAGATGGAGTTTTATTAAAAACTGAGAAAAGGAATGATCAAACTAGATTTGTTTTAGGTTATACTATTTCTGAACTCACTCAAATTCATCTAGAGAATCCAGAATTATATAAGAGTATCATTATTGAAATAGAAGATCAATTAAAAGGAGATGTTCTTGATAGTGCAGAAGATAAATGGTATTTCTGGCCTGGTTGTGAAATGAAAATACCTTCAAGAACAAAAGTTCTTTTGGATACTTCTATTTCGAAGTCAAAATTTGTAGTAACCAAAAGGGTTGAAAAATTGAGTGACGAAGCTACCCAAATCGTTTTGGAAGAGAAACCATACCAATTAGAAGTTTCTCTTCTAGGGGATAATGAGTTTTTCTATAAAGATTGTAACGATCCAAATCAGAATAATCATAAGTTAAAACCAGGATTTTTTGCAATTAATAAGTCTGAACCAGAATTTGAAGGTGTATCGTCAAATGATTTTAGTGAAATTGAGTTAGCACTAAACAATGGAGAGGAGTATGAGTATACATTGTATATGCCTTATAATAGCCCTAGGTTTGATGTCAAAACAAATATGAAAATCTTTAACAAAGATCAAGGAGTAGAGGAGTTTGTCGCTACGACTACTTAATATGATTGCTACTTTGTTGAAGAGGCAACCCTTACGATATTAAATTTCACTAAAAATCGTTTTATATAACTCTTAAAACCTAAAACCATGGAAATTAACACGTTGAATTTAAGATCAGAAACATTGCCTGTGCACTGGAATGCCAGTCAAAAACAAATATATTATATCTGTGAACAATATTTTAAGCTTAGCCTTATGTGTGCTAAAAATGAGAGATTGTTAAATGCTTTTCAAGACCCTTCCAAGACTGTAGCTTTTATGACAGACGGAAAAATAGATAATGAATATGTATGGAAAGAAGAAGGAATACCATGGGAGGGATGTGGCATGAAATTACCTAAAAAGACAAAAGTAATTTTAGATTACGAAACAGCTTGGCCAACATTGTATTTCACTAAAAAAGGAAATACAAAAGAAACAATAACCATAAAAGAATCACCTCTATTTGTTCAGGTTTTTAGGACTGGTCCAGAAGGTATGAAGACGATAGAGAGAGAACTTTTACCTGAATGTGATGAGTATAAAGTGGTTTTGCCATTTGACACTATAGATTTGGATAATTATGATGCCATACTCGTTATGCCCTGCTTTATACCTAATAAGGATATGCTTACAAAAGTGTATTGTAGAGATAACGAACAAGAAGAAGAGGTGATTTTGACCTCTTGTTAGAGGATGAATTTTTATAGGCAAACCTTGTTTGACCTTATATTCATAACTCATAATCTATGTCGTTTTGTAAAAGACTTATAAAACGACATTGATTATTGGTTTAAAAACTTGATATTCTAGAATTAAACACCTTTAAGAGAACTCCCTGATAATGCCTGATACATTTTACAGAATTAAAGAGAAATACGCCAAAGTAAAAATTAATGATAAGTATACCATCATGTCTTCAGAGCAGGATAGTGTAGTACTGCAATCTCCACTGGCTATTCAGTTACTGGATGCGATTAGTGGTACTGCGGTTACCAAAGAAGAACTGGTAGCTAATTATCATCAATATAAAGGGAATCTAAGTGAAGTATTAATTACCTTACACCAATTGGAAACTGAGGGGTATATCACACATGCAGAACCAGTATTTACGCCAGAACAAAGCGCCTATTGGGAAGAGTTGGGGTATGATATCCAAAGATTATCTTCTGTGTTTAAAACCAAAACGATTGCCCTTAAAACGGTTGGTTCGGCAAATGGAGAAGCTTTTAAGAAAATGTGTGCAGAAACGGGTTTACAATATTCAGACGTCCCGTATGTAACTATTGTACTTACCTCAGACTATTTGCATCCTGATTTAGAGGTGATTAATAAAGAGGCGATTGAGAATAATACATCTATACTGTTACTAAAAATCCATGGAACAACACCGTATATTGGACCACTTATAACTCCTGATAAGAAGGATAACGCCTGTTGGAAGTGTTTACAGCATAGATTGGTGCTTCATGATCAGGAGAACAAATTATATAGAGCATTAGCCAAAACAAACGAAACTATTGATCGTCCTTTGGTAAGCCATCCTTTATCCAGTCAATGGGGGATAAGTGTAGCAATTTCAGAACTGGTTTCCTGGTTGTACCATGGTCAAAATGAAGTGTTATTTAATACACTTATTGCACTAACAGCCAAGACAGGTAGTAGAATAAGGCACAAAATAGTAAAACGACCACAGTGCGAGGCTTGCGGCGATGAAGAGATCACTCAGCAACATCCAGAACCGATTCTTTTACAACCTCAAGTTATAATAGCTGATAATCCAGGAGGATATCGTACTGTAAAACCAGAAGAAACTCTAGAACGATATCAGCATCATGTAAGTGATATCACAGGCATAGTCCCTTATCTAAAAGAGTATCATCCAATAAAAAATACACCTATCTATAATTTTGGTTCGGGAAAAAATTTAGCGTTGCAAAGTTCTTCATTATTCTGGTTAAATCTACACCTTCGAAGTGCTAACGGAGGTAAAGGAAGAACAGCAATACAAGCCAAAACAGGAGCATTGTGCGAAGCTATAGAGCGCTATAGTTTAATGTATCAAGGAAAAACATATACCATTTCAGCTACTTTTGATGAACTTCAAGATGCGATTCATCCTAATTCATGTATGCTATATAGCGATGACCAATATCATAATCGTGAACATATTAATGAAAAAAGCACCAAGTTTTATTCCCTGATTCCAATTCCTTTCGATGCTAATAAAGAAATGGATTGGACACCTGTATATAGCCTTACAGATGAAAAATTTAAATACCTTCCTTCATGCTACTGTTATGCGCAATATCCTGCCGATGATGAAAAAAAGCTATATGCCTATCCGGACTCTAATGGTTGTGCCGCAGGAAATACCATTGAAGAAGCTATTCTACAAGGATTTTTAGAGCTTGTAGAACGTGATGCAGCAGCAATCTGGTGGTATAATCGAATTAGATATTCGGCGATAGATCTGGAGACTGCCCAGAATCCATATATTAATCAGATGGTAGCGTATTATAAGAGTATAAACAGAAGTTTATATGTTCTGGATATTACCACAGATCTTAATATTCCTGTATTTGTTGCGGTTAGTCATAATCTAGAAGAAGATGGTAAGGACAAAATTTTATACGCTTTTGGAGCACATATAGATGCACATATTGCACTAGAAAGGGCAATTATAGAACTTAATCAGCTACTTCCGGTAGTGATGAGCGAAAAAGAAACCTATTTGACCACAGACCAGATTTTTGTCAGCTGGCTTGATACTGCCACTCTTCAAAATAATGACTACCTGGTACCTATGGCGGGAGAGCTAAAAAATATGCAAACTGATTATTCTCAGTTATGCGATCCCACCGTTTATGATAGTGTGCAATTTTGTATTCATACCACAAAAAAACATGGGTTAGAGACATTAGTGGTAGACCTAACACAGCCTGATATAGGGCTGCCTGTAGCTAAAGTAATCGTACCAGGATTAAGACATTTCTGGAGGCGTACGGCAGCAGGAAGATTATACGATGTACCTGTAAAAATGGGAAAACTAGAAAAACCCTATGCAGAATCACAATTAAACCCTTTGAGTATTTTTATTTAAAATGATATCTGATTATGAAGTTTATATCTTATAATAATACGTCGTTTAAAAAAACGAAGTATTATCAAAAACTACCAAGTGCAGAGAGACAAGTGTTTGATATTTTGTCAAGTGTTTTTCATTTTAAAGTGAATACCTATGTTTTAGAACATCTAATAGATTGGGATGCCGTACCCAATGATCCTATTTATAAACTTATTTTTCCCAGAAAAGAAATGCTACAATCTGTAGATTTCAATTCGCTACTCCTTTTATATCAAAGTGGACTAGATGAAAAAACATTGATTCCGTTTGTTCAAAAGGTAAAGAGGAAGATGTACCCAGAAGTAAAACATGCAGAAACCAGTCTTCCTAAAGTAAACGGAGAACGTGTAAGGGGGATGTACAGTAATTTTGAAACTATTGTAAGCTTGTTTCCTGACCCCATGGCAAAAACCTGTCATTCTTATTGTTCCTACTGCTTTAGATGGATCATGTTTAATAATAAAGAAGCTCAGCAAAATTCTTCATACTCAGATCCTAACGAACCTGTAGCGTTCTTAAAAGAGCACCCTGAGATTACAGATGTATTGTTTACAGGAGCAGACCCATTAGTCCTTAAAGCCAAAACATTACAAAAATATATAGATCCGATTCTAGAAATAGATTCGGTAAAAGTAATTCGTATAAGTTCTAAATCATTGGCTTGGTGGCCTTATAGATTTACTACAGATAAAGATGCAGATGAATTGTTGGCATTATTTCGATACATCCAGTCAAAAGGAAAGCACCTTAACCTGTGTGCGCATTTTACACACCCTAGAGAGCTTGAAAATGACGTAGTCAAAGAAGCTATACAACGAATTAGAGATACTGGTACTGTAATACGTTGTCAAGGACCCATCGTAGAGGGAATAAACGATACACCCGAAGATTGGAGTTCACTGTGGAACGCTCAAATTGCCTTGGGGATGATCCCGTACTATATGTTTATCGAAGCTGATCACAACTCTGAATCATGTTTTAGAATCCCATTAGCAAAAGCATTACAGGTTTTTCAGACCGCACAAAAGCAAACAACAGGTTTAGCCAGAACAGTGAGAGGTCCAGTGTTTATGAATGATCTACATAGAACATTACTAGACGGTGTAGTTACTATCAATGATCAAAAGTATTTTGTTTTAAAATCATTGCAAGCACCACCAAATATGGAAGGAGAAGGAACAATTAAACTTATACCTTATAGTGAGACGACCAAAAATGCCGGAGATTTGATCGCCTTGTTTAGTAAAGAATCTAAAACTACCGAACAGGTGGTATAGTTAGTAGTAAAAAAACATTTTTTATAGCGATAACAAAGGTTATCGCTTTTCTTTTTTACCGCCATAGGTAATAAATTGTTTTTGTGTTATGGGTTTTATCCTGGTAATGATTTGTAAACAAAAGAATATTAATTATGATGAAGTGGTAATGGAGCCTTTTGAAATCAAAACCACTCTAAACTACAGAAAGAACATTTTCTAATTATCAATACAAATTCATTGTGTTAAATATCTTTTCAAAGTAATTGTAAAACGATTGTCCAAATACTTCAATTTGCAACTCAGAATATATATTAGAACTTCATTTTGGGGCTCAAAAATGTAATTCTAATTACATAATTTGGTGGGAAAAATATTTTTTTTGAAAAAATATTAGGGAGAAAAAATGAGTAGAGAATAAAGATAGTTTTATGTATTAGATAGTATGCCGTTAACAGTTCTGTAAAAAAAGTCTAAAACACCGTTATATCTAGAGAAAATCAATTTATTAATTACGGTAAAACCATAAAAATATAGTGGTTAAATAGCGTGTTGATAATTCCTTAATTCGATGGAGATAATGTTTAAAAAATTTAATGATTTTGTTTTTAAAAAAAACAATCATTTGGTAATCAGGATTTTATTTTTTAATTTAACAGAATCTTAACGAATAAACCGCTTTTTCAATCTTTACTATTTGGGGGTAAATGAAAATCGATAACCTGTGTGTTTTCGATTTCTTTATATGATTATAGAACAGAATAATTTTTAAACCCCAATAATATGAACATACCCGCTACTTTAAAGGGAATACTATCCCGTTATTGTCTAAAAAGAAACTTAAGAAAAAAGTTTATTTATCTTTTATTTATCGTGTCTTTCTTTCAATCTCATGCAAATTCATATTCGCAGAATACCATAATTACCTTAGATATGAAAGAAGCGACCATTAAATCTGTACTTAATGAAATAGAACGCAAAACAGACTACAAGTTTTTGTATGAAAAAGATGTTTTTGAAACTAATGATATTGTAGATATATCAGTTAAAGAAGAAAAAACTTCTGATGTGCTGAATAAGTTGTTAAAACAGTTTGATGTATCCATAGAATATTTTGATAAACAAATTATTATAAACAAAATATCCAATAGCAACAGAACTACTAAAAACGAAGCTGTACAAAAAAAAGACATTCAACAACAAATTACTGGAGTAGTAACTTTTCTTGATGGAAACCCTATCCCTGGAGCCAATGTACTTATTAAAGGCACCAAGATCGGAGTTGTAACGGACTTTGATGGCGAATATATTATCGAAGCCAAAGAAGGGCAAACGCTTGTCTTTAGTTATGTCGGTATGAAAACCGAAGAAAGAATAGTTAAAAAATCTACAGATAAAATAGATGTAGTACTGTTTACTGATAATAGCATTCTCGAAGAAGTTGTGGTTGTCGCTTATGGTAATCAATCAAGAAAGTCACTTGTAGGATCTATTAGTTCAGTTTCTTCAGAAACTATCTCTAATCAACAAGCAACCTCGCCATTAAGAGCAATTCAGGGAGCCGTACCAGGAGTAAATATACTCACTTCAGGAGGGCAACCTGGTAATAATCCAGATATACGAATTAGAGGTTTTGGTAGTATCAATGCAGCACAAGCTCCTCTGATAGTAGTTGATGGAGCTGCCTTTAACGGAAATTTAAACACAATTAGCCAAGATCAAATTGAATCAATCTCTGTGTTAAAAGATGCCTCTTCAACCTCATTATATGGATCAAGGGGAGCAAATGGTGTGATTCTAATTACCACCAAAAAAGGTAGAAAAGAAACAGCACCATCAATAACGTTTAGATCACAGATAGGTTTTTCTAATCCAGCTGTAGGAATTCATGACTTATTAGGTACCGAAGATAATATGAAACTCACCTGGGAAGCACTAAAAAACACCAACCAGTATGTTAATGCGCAAAGTGCTTCTATAGCAGCCCAAAATGCATCTGCCCAATTAGTGGATCATCTGGGGTATAATCCTTATAACGTTTCTAATCCTATTGATGAAAATGGTAATTTAGTACCAGGAGCCGCTTTATTGTGGGAGACAGATTGGGAAAAAGAAGTGATTAGAAGAGATGTCCTTAGGACGAATCATAACCTTAACTTTTCAGGAGGAGATAAAAGGTCGACATACTTTATGTCAATAGATTATTTAAACGAAGAAGGACCTGTCATTTCTTCTGACTTTGAAAGAATATCAACTCGATTAAACCTGGAATCTCAGGTTACGGATTGGTTAAAGGTAGGTCTTAATACCAGTTTTTCTCGTTCAAATTCAGGAAGTCCTGATCAGACCAGTAATAGTGTAGTACAAGCCATTTCATGGATCTATGGTGTTTCTGGAATTTATCCTGTTTACGCTAGGGATGCGGAGGGAAATTTTCATAGAGATGAAACAGGAAATCTAGTCTTTGACCTTGGTAATGGTTACGTTACAGGGCAACCTATTAATAGTGTTCGAACTGCAAGAGGAGGTGAAAATATTCTTTCATATATCCTTTTGGGTAAAGAACAAAGAAAAAATATAAACTATCTTGGGAACGCATTTGCAGAACTCAAAATTGTAGATGGATTGAAGTTTAAAACCCAGTTTAGTTATGAGAATTATCTTTTTGATTCTTTTAGTTTTACCGATGACCTATTCGGTTTTGCTACTAATGTTGGAGGTAGAGTCACTCAAACCAGAAATATTACCTCTACAGTAAATGCAATACAGAGCTTAAATTACAAAAAGGATTTTGGTAAGCATCATGTTTCAGCAGATGCAATTACCGAAGCCTATACTTATGAACTCGATAGATTATCAGCATCGGGAACCGGGTTTTTACCAGACGTAATGAATCTTGATGCCAGTACCACTCCAGAAAGCGTAAGTGGAAATATAGAGACAGAAAGATTAAACAGTTATATGGGAAGGGTTGCTTATAACTTTGATCAAAGATATTATACCGAATTTTCTGCCAGAAGGGATGGTTCTACAAGATTTAAAGAAGAAACCAGATGGGGAAACTTCTTTTCTGCAGGTGCCAGTTGGATTGTTTCCAATGAACACTTTCTATCTGATAGTAACACCATATCACTACTTAAACTTAGAGCATCCTATGGTGAGTCAGGAAATAATAGAGGAATAGGATTATTCCCATATCAATCTACCTATATTGCCGGATGGAATAACGAAGGGAACAATGGTCTTTTATTAAGTGGTGTTGCCGATCCACTTATAAGCTGGGAAAAAACAGCCTCTTCTAATATAGGAGTAGATTTCGGATTATTTAATGGTGTAATTACAGGTATAGTAGATTATTATAGCAAAGAATCTGTAGATCTAATTTTTAATAAGCCCGTAACACCTTCTGCGGGAGTTGAGTTTGTTACTACCAATATTGGAGCTATCAAAAATTCCGGATGGGAGATAACCTTAAACTCTACAAATATAAAAACAGACAATGTTACCTGGACGACAGGAATTAATTTTTCTTTAAACAAAAATGAAATTACTGAATTGACTCAGGAAGAAATCATAAGTGGTACAAAACTATTAAAAGTAGGTAATTCGTTATTTGATTTTTACATCCCAGAATGGGCAGGAGTAGATCCCGAAGATGGATTTGGGATGTGGTATATGGATGTATTAGATGATGATGGCAATGTGATAGACAAAGTAACTACCAAGGATTATGAAGAGGCTACAGATTATGAGAGTGGTTCTTCATTACCAGATGTAATTGGTGGTTTTACTTCTTTTTTGAGAATTAAACAATTTGACTTAAATATCTTAACCAATTTTAGTTTTGGAGGAAAATTGCTGGATACAGATTATGCTAGCATCATGATGGGATCATTTAGCAGCCCTGGAGCATCTGCTCATCCAGACAACTTAAACAGATGGCAAAAACCGGGGGATATAACCGATACTCCGCTATTATTAGCGAGTAACAACTCTCATAGTTACAATTCTACCCGGTTTTTATTTAAAAACGATTTTGTAAGATTAAAAAGTTTGACCCTTGGGTATAATTTTGATCAATCCTTATTAGAAAAGTTTGGTTGTAATAGATTAAGACTTTTTCTACAAGCTGATAATTTGTTTACATGGCAATCTCATAAAGGGATTGATCCAGAACAAAGCTTTGATGGTACAACAAGCAATCGATCTCCCCTTTCAAGGACCATTGCAGGAGGCTTAATAGTTGAATTTTAATCAAATCAAGAGAAAAATGAAAAAATATAGTATTAATAATATAACAGTTAGGTTAGTTTTGGTTCTTGTAATCTCTTTATGTACAATTAATTGTTCTGATGATTTTTTAGAGGAACCAACAAATACAAATGGCTTATCATCAGAAGTAGTATTTTCTAACAGAACCATTGTAGAATCATATGTTTCAGGAATATTAAGAAATTTCAGAGCCATTCATGAAAATCTGGATACAGCAGGATTACATTCTATATATTTTGCCAGAACAATTAAAGGGAATGATCTAATTCAGTCCCCAAGTTGGTATAGGTTTGATTATACTCATGAGAATAGAGACCCTAATTTTAGAAGAACAATTTTTACCTGGGACTATCTTTATGAGAACGTTAACTATGCCAATGTACTCATTGAAGAAGTTACCAATAGTGATTTGGATGAAAATACAAAAAAAGAGTTTATTGCCGTTGGTAAAACTCTGAGAGCATTTCATTATTTTCAATTAGCCTTAGAATTTGCCCCAAATTATAAAAATAATGTGAATGTTGCCAGGCTTCCGATATACACAACTCCGGCGACAGGAGAATCTGAGGGTAACCCACCAAGCACTCTAAAAGAGGTTTATGATTTAATTTTATCTGATCTAAAAGAAGCTATCGTAGATTTACCTGAAAGTAGGTTAGGAAAAAGTTACATCAATAATGCCGTTGCCAATGGTATTCTTGCCAGAGTGTTATTAGTAACTATGGATGATTGGACACTAGCATCTTCATCTGCCAGAGTAGCTTATGGAGGAGATGCTGCTTCAGCAGTTCCTTCTTCAAATTACGGAATAGGGTTTTTGGATATGACCGATCCCGAATGGATTTGGGGAATGTACCAAGATGAAGTTGAAACCCATGGTTTTTTTAATGCTCCTCATGGGATGACAGATCATACCTTAGGTTTTTATAAGGCTACCTATGTTAATGCCAATTTTGTTGATCAATTCTCAGATACAGATTCTAGGAAACTATTTGCAGACATCTATGGGGTTACTACCCCTTATAGAGAATATGTAACCTCTAAATTTTCATTTGTATTTGAAGCAGATGTTTCACTTATGAGAAAATCTGAAATGGTACTTATTGATGCTGAAGCTCAATATCATTTGGGTAACGAAAGTGCCGCTCATACTCTGCTTTTTGCTTTACAGAGTGATCGAGATCCTAATGCTATTATGTCTTCTAATACAGGGCAGGCATTATTAGATGAAATCCTGTTAGAAAGACGTAAAGAACTTTATGGCGAACTAGGTGTAGAATGGTTTGATGCCAAAAGATATCGTCTGCCTATTGATAGAGATCCTAATCATAGAGTTGAAGTCGATGTTCCAGTAGACAGTGAACTGTTTTATTTGAATATCCCACAAAAAGAAATAGATGCAAACCCTAACATTAATGAAAGCATAAACAATTAAATAATCTTTGGGTAAAATTATAAATATTATAGATGGATTTATCTGTGTTAGTTTATAACTGACGGATATAAAAGAAGTTAAATTATAATGTGATCTATACTTCATTTGATTTAACGAATTAGCCAATTTTTAAAGCCTTTATCTACGCTAGTAGTAAAGGCTTTAATATTTTCGGAAAAGGATATAATATTTGGGCTTCTTGAAACCGAAATAGTACTGGTTATCATCTTTACTGTTACGGTTTTACAGGTGAAATATGATGAAATATTTTTTACCACCATTAATCATTAATTTTAGTGTATAATACAACTGAATAACGATTGATTTATAAATCCAAACCCAAAACATTTTAGGAAGCAGGATAAAAACGACAAATACACCAAAGCTTTTCAAAAAGCTTTATTCTAGGAACGATAGGAAATATGGCACTCCGCAAAAATCGATCCGATAGTGTAAATTAAGCTTGAAAATTATAAAATCGAGCTAAAAAAGTTTAAGCACCTTTTTTGTAACGATAACCCCATACTATGTGGTTATCGTTTTTTTTTAGTGATGAAATATGATGAAATATTTTTTACCCCTTCCTCTGTTTAAGTTTACACCATCATTAAAGAATACTTGATTGATTAGAAAAATGTTTAACCCAATATCATAAATAAAGCTTAAGAGTTATGACACATTTGCTGATTGATAAAAAAACACAAAAGTTTAAATTTGGTTATTGGCCATTTCAAGAACGTATTAAAACAACACTTACCTTGGTAAGTCTTGGTAATGGAAACTTTGATATTCATTATACTAGTCAGTTTAGTGGTTTAAAGATTGGGAAAATAGAAAATGTAGAAATTCCAGAAAGTGGTAGTATTACTAAAAGAGTTAATGGAAACCCAGAAATAGAGGTTGATTTGTCAAATTATAGTCCATCGAGTAATTATATTGCTATACATGTAAAGATTAATGTAGAAGTCCCTGGTTTGGGTAATCAAATGATATATAATCAAATACTTGGTAACTATAAGGTGTCGTCAAAAAATGAAAGTACGTCTTTTATGAATATTTGGAAAAGTAATCAAAAGGTGAAAAACATTGAAATGATAAGTCATTGAGGTTAATATAAATTACAATAGAATATACATCGCAAATAGTGTAAATGAAATACGATGAAATATTTATTAGATTAATTAATTCCTAATTTTACTTCAGAATTAAGAGATACAAAATAAAACTATAAAACATGTCACAAACAGTTATAGATTCAAAAACACAAACAGTGAAGTTTGGTTTTTGGCCAGCAAAGGAAGAAATAACTACGACACTGCAATTGCTTAATCTAGGTAAAGGAGATTTTGGGATTGACTATCATAGTAAATTCTCAGGGATAAAAGATGGCGAAGTAAAGGGAGGTCCAATCTCGATTGATGGTAATTTGACAAAAGTGGTCAATAAAAGTCCAGAGGTAAAAGTTATTGTATCTAATTATAATAAAACCAATGATTATATCTCCATGCATGTAAAAATTGATGTAGATATACCAGTAATAGGAAATGAAACCATTTATGAGCAAACACTAGGTGGTTCTTATATAGACTCTACAGGATGGGATGTTTCTCTTGCAAATGTTGAAAAATCTCTGGGAGGTCACAAAAATATTGAAGCGGTAAGTTATTAAATAGGGGGCTATTAGATATAAAAATCAAATTTTTCTTACCAATTTGTTGAGGGTTTGGCTATTAAAAAAGTCAAACCCTTTTTTATAATATAGAATAAAATAACATTAGTGTATATGAAATACAATGAAATATTTTATATCCCCTATACTTCTTAATTTAGTACTATTAGAGAAATGATATGAAGAAGTGGTGTTTGGGGTAATGCCTATTCGTAGTGTCATTTAGTTTTATTCTGCTTTCGGCCGATTTCAGAAAACTATAAGATAATGATGGATAAAATATTGCCTATAACATGAAAAGGCAAAAATAAAAAATATAATATATTGCTTTCAAATCGTACCATTCGTAATATATGTTTAACGATAAATAGTATTGCAATACTATTAATGAATTAGGTGTTTTGTTTACAGCCTCTTGGTCAGAAAATGTAACATAGTTTTACGGGAATAACGATATATAAAAGGAATTTAGTTTCATTTTTACCTGATTTATATATCAAAATGGCTTATGAATAGCGTATGACTATTTATAAGCCATTTTTAATCTATAAGATTTGTATGTCGGATTGAAGTTTTATCGGTGCAAACGATCCAAAATTTCCATTACTTCTATTTTTTTGCGAACAGATACAGGTATGTTTTCTCCATTTTTTAGCATAAGATATCCGCCATCAGTTTTTATAAAGGCACTAATACACTGCAAATTCACCAAATGACTCTGATGTACTCTCAAAAACTGATAATTTTTGAGCATATCAGCAAAATACTTCAACGTTTTGGTCACAAAAATCTTTTGACCATCAATAAGATAGAATATGGTGTTGTTACTATCAGATTCACATCTAATAATATCATCCAGGTTAACTATGATAATTTTGTCTAAGGTGTGTAGGGATATTTTATCTGGTTTTTGCTCGGGAGCTGATAGCGTATCTTTCAAAATGTTAAGTCGCTCTTTATTGGGTTGAATTTGTTCTTTTGCTCTAGAGATTGCCTGAGCTAACTCCTCATTGGAGTATGGCTTTAGAACATAGTCAATAGCAGCAAACTTAAAAGCTCTAATAGCAAATTCATCACTGGCAGTAACAAAAATAATTTTGGATTTTAGCTCGGGAAATATCTCTAAAACATCAAAGCCCGTGCCGTCTCCCAGCATAATGTCTAAAAACAAAATATCTGGCTGCGTATTGCTTAAGGATTTGGCAGCTTCAACAACGCTTTGTGCCGTGTCGATTACTTCTATTTCGGGATGATTAACTTTTAAATCATTTTTTAAAAGATGCAATGCATCCGACATGTCTTCTACAATAATAGCTGTTAGCATAATAATTTTAATAGTCGGTTTGTAAAGGTATTTTAAAAGTGATCTCGGTTCCGGCTACAGAATTGTCATTTTTGAGAATCTCTTTTATGTGTAAAGAGTCTTTTCCTGAAATCGATTCTAGTCGCTCTCGAGTCACCGTGAGTGCCATAGATTGATGATCTGTTTTGATTTTGTTTTTTTGTGATTGAAAAATACCTTGCCCATTATCTATAACTGTACAATGTAAAAAATCTTCGGTAGTATGAAATTGTATTTTTAGCTCACCATCTCGACTTCCTTTCAAGATACCATGCCTAACAGCATTTTCGACAAAAGGTTGAATTAGCATTGGAGGGATAAGGATTTCTTCGGGATCTAGGTCAGAGTCTATAGTAATAGTATAGGTAAAAGGCTTGTTGGCCATCAATTGTTCTATCTCTACATAATGTTTTAATGTTTGTATTTCCTGATCCAATGTAATATCATCTTTTCTAGAGTTATATAAGGTTTCTCTAAGTAATACAGCAAATGTATTTATTGTTGTATTCATACGACTGGGGTTGCTGGTACCCATTGCTTTTATGCCATTAAGTACATTAAATATAAAATGCGGATTCATTTGTAAGCGTAGAGCCTTTTGTTCTAGAGAGAGTAAATGATTCTGCATTTGCAAACGGTTACGTTCTTCCTTATTTTTTTGTTTTACTCGTCGAATATAAGACAATGCGTATCCTCCGATTATAAGTATGATTAGACCTAATATAGAAAATTGAAACCAGGCTTTTTCATAAATAGGACTGTCTATAAAAAAGTTAAAAACAATTGGGTCACTTTCTTCCCATCTATAATTTCTGGACTGTGCCGAAAAAGAATGTGCCCCATAGGCTAGTCCGGCAAGGTTTTGTTTATGATCTGATGACCATGGACTCCACTCAGAACTATTTAATCTCCAACGATATTCTACATCATCAGGATGATCAAGGTCAATAGTCATATAGCTAAATGATAGCTCAGTTTGATTAGGAGTAAGTTTTAAAACCTTAGCACTATTGGTCCATGTACTTAATTGAATAGAGTCTACACTTCGGTAGGCTACTTCTACATCTTCAAAATGAATACTAGGTTTAATTGTTTCTTTGGTAGTTCCGGAGGGTTCATATTTGGTGAGACCATATATTGCACCAAACCAGAGGTTTCCTTCGTTATCTTTGGTAACCGAATTATGAAAGGTTTCTATACCCAAAAAACCATCATTCCTGCCAAAATGTAATACATCAACAATATCATTTGATTGATTGAGTTCTATCTTGTCTACGCCTCGTTCACTTCCTGCCCATAAATTATTTTTATCATCAAATATCATTTGATAAATATTATCAGAATAGGGTCTTTTTCTTCCTTTTAGTTTTTTAAACGAGATATCGCCATCAAGACTAGACCACCAAATTCCTCTTCCTTCGGTGCCTATAAAGAGCGTGTTTTTGTGAAAAAGAAGTGTTTTAATAGCTGTTTTTTGCTTTAAAACATTACCGAGATGGGTTACTTTGT
Source organism: Aquimarina sediminis (assembly GCF_002895435.1). Classification (GTDB taxonomy): domain Bacteria; phylum Bacteroidota; class Bacteroidia; order Flavobacteriales; family Flavobacteriaceae; genus Aquimarina; species Aquimarina sediminis. The sequence continues at coordinate 57,729 of NZ_POYJ01000010.1, read as the reverse complement.
TTTTTCTAATATATCCCAAATGACCATTTTGGGTAGCATACCAAATATTACCCATAGAATCTCGTTTCATGTCTCTGATCTGTAGGTCTTTAATGCCGCTTTTTTGAGTGAATTTCTTTATGGATTTTACACTACGTTTTTTTTGGTCATAGGTAAATCTGGTGATACCTGTCGAATATGAGGCAGCCCAAACAGTATTGTCAATCACCTGTATTGCTCGTATCCAATCTGATAAAAGACCTTTATCTTTATCAATAATATGGTTGGTGGTGATAGTTGTTGTTATAGTATCGGTTATTATGATAGGGTCATTTTCTAGTCCCTGAGTATCCAAGGTGTCTGTAACAATACTGTCAACTTGCTTCAACTCTTTAAAAAGAATCCCTTTTCCTTCGGTACCGACCCAAATATTACCAGAAGTATCACTGGTGATGGTTTTGATTTTTACTTCTGATAAACCTTCTTCTTGTGGGATATGGTGAATCCCAAGAGAATCAATCTTTACTAATCCAGATTCAGAATTTGAAGCCCATATGCCATTTTTGGCTGTATGTACGGCGTATACCCGATTGCTTTTTAGACCCGTATTCTGATCATAGTGTACAAAGTTATTTTGAAAGTATTTATAAAACCCTCCCCCAGATGTAGCTATCCAAATGTTCGACTGGCGATCAAGAATACTTTTTCTGGTATGCGAAACGGCTAGACCGCTATTACGGTTAATTTTCTTTTTAAGCGTGTATTTTTCAGAATTTAGTATTGTGATTCCTTCATTATCTGTGGTAAACCATAATTCGTTGTCATTATGCAAAGAAATATCGGTTACCCTTACCGGTTGTTTAATCCAGTGATTACCATATGATTTTCCATTTGTATTTAATACCAGAACACCATGGATAAAAGAAGCTGCAAAGATTTTATTATTATGAAAGATTGCCGCTGTAAAATTGTACGGGCTATGTCTTTCGATGATATTAGCATTTTGTTTTATGTCACTTAATTTCCATAAGCCCTTATTGGTGGCGACCCAAAATAACTTATTGTCAAAAACAATGTCACTAATAATACTAGTGTTGATTTTGGGATTAAGGTTTATCTTAACCAAGCCTAGGTTTTTGCGATACTGATAAATTCCTATGTTAGTCGCTAGATAGACTTTATTTTCAATTAGGCATATTTTATTAATCCGTGGCCCTTCGAGATTAGAGAATTTATTTTTTGTTTTTATACTAAGTCCATTTTTTGTACCTATAAAAAGGCTGTCTTGTACCAGTGCCAGAGCATTAATATAATTGGATTGCAACCCATCATTCTCATTCCAGATTTTAAACTCATCTCCATTAAACCTACAAAGCCCTCCTCCCTGTGTACCTAACCACAGATACCCAATTTCATCCTGAATAATATCATAAACTTGTGACTGTGGTAACCCATCCTCTAGTGTATATGCTCTTAGTTGATTGTTTTGTGCAGATAATGAACCGATACATGTTGATATCAGTACTATAAAAAAATTGGTGATTACACAGTTTAAGTTCACGAAGAAATGAGTCTGGTTGATAACAAATATAATCAAACTGATTTTTGATTAGAGGTGTAAATAACTTAAATATAAAAAACCGACTCCGCCGGTAAAAGCGGGTCGGTATAATAAACAAAAGTTTCCCCCTTTTTGTTTATCAGATTAATTTTGAATTAGTTGAGTTTATGAGTGTTAATTATTAATCAGTATCCGGTGATAGCAGTCGTCTTGTAATCGCCGATAGCGCCATCATTCCAGGTTAAGCTTTGTTTTAAATTTACGTATTTAATATCTTCAGATGTTCCTTTATAGAATGTCTGTGTTTGTAATATATTTCCTTTAATACCATATTCTTGATTCGGGAATATGTATTGAAAATCAGTATTAGAATTCTCGCAATACACATTATTAAGCTCAGGTAACGATACAATAGTGTTATCCTCTTTGAGCATATAGTAATATGCTTCTACATGGGCACAGCACGCCAGATATTCAACTTCCATCTTAATCACCTTAGAAACCCCTTCTAGTCCAGGGTTTTCTAAGGCGGTTATAAAGACGTCCTCAAAAAGCTCTGTATCATTAATAGTTAGAGAGGATACTTTGTCGCCCTCTTCTCCAGAATGAATCAGGTTAATAACATATGAGGGGTGTTCTTTCCCCTGATCCATAATTCTGGTAGTTACCAAAAAATCTTGGGTTTTAGTAAAAACTTTCTGAGCATTGATACCTTGAAAACTTTGAAATAAAATAATGATTATGGCAACATTTTTCATAACAGCGTATTTTGAGGTTGGCTATCTTGAGGGTAAAAGTAATTCCTAAGGCAATTATAAATGACACCTTTTTAGTATTCGTAATGATTCAATTAGAATTCGTTTTGAATAAAAATTGATAAACTGAATTTTGATGCAAAATAATGATGTAATAGAGATATTACTTTATTACCATTTTAAAGAATCTTGTGAGAGGTTTTCAGAACGCAAAATCGCCTGATGTTATTAGTTGACTTCTCTATTTTTTGTATCTTCACAGGGATTACTTCTATAAAAAAATATAGATTTAAAATTCTTTTTTAACAAGTTTTCCCTTGTAATCTCGTTATAATAAACACTTTTTTCTTGATGTTTTAAGAAAAATAGGGCTACTATACTTTTTGGATAGTAATAGAACAATGTTTTGTCAGATGTAAAAAAATATCTGGAGATCAATAGATGATGATAGCCATGTGTAAAATAAAATCGAAACGTACCAATTTAAAACTATAAAACATACGCACATGAAAACAATACGTTATCGCTCTAGCGGGCAGGATGTCCATTTTTTGGAAGAGATATTAACCCAACTCGGCTATCAGGTCTATGTGTCTGATTTTTTTGGAAAAGATACAGATCAAGCCGTTAAAGATTTTCAAAAGAAACACAATCTTGTAATTGATGGAATTGTAGGGCTTAAAACATGGTCCAAATTAATTGAAGTAAAAAAAGACCTCACAGCTTTTAATGATAAACTTTTGTCAGAGCAAGATATTATGGATTTTGCAAATCGACTGGGGTTAGAATTGGCAATGGTAAAAGCAGTGAATGAAATAGAGAGTAATGGTAAGGGTTTTTTGGTAGATGGAAGACCAAGAATTTTATTCGAAGGGCATGTTTTTTGGCGACAATTAGAAAAACGAGGGGTTTTTCCATCGCAATACCTTACTGAGCAAACAAAAGATGTGCTCTATAAAAAATGGACCAAAACACATTATAAAGGAGGTGCAGGCGAATATGATCGTTTAGAGAAGGCAGCTGGAATGTCGGATATATCAGCTTTTCATGAAGCCGCTTATTGCTCAGCTTCATGGGGATCCTTTCAGATCATGGGGTTTCATTATGAAGCTCTTGGATATTCTTCGATAGACCATTTTGTTTCAGAAATGTATGATCATGAAAGAGAGCAGCTTAAAGCCTTTGGTAGATTTATATCAATTACCTCTTTTAAAGGAGAAAAATTAGTGGATTGGATCAAGGAGAAGAATTGGGCGAGATTTGCCGAAGGGTATAATGGCGCAGGTTATAAGAAGAATAAGTATGATACTAAGCTTAAAAAGGCTTATGAAAAGTATAGTAATACCTAAATGTTTTAATAAAACCCAAGATGTCATCGTGCAAGAGTTTCCGGCAACTGCCGAAATGTTCCTGTCACTGTGCAATAGCTTCCGGCAACTGCCGAAACGTTCCTGTCACTGTGCAATAGCTTCCGGCAACTGCCGAAACGTTCCTGTCACTGTGCAATAGCTTCCGGCAACTCCCGAAATGTTCATGTCATCGTGCAAGAACTTCCGGCAATTACCGAAATAGTCATGTCATCGTGCAAGAAGATAAAAGCTAGTATCAAAATGTTAATGTCATTATACAAAGGTTTTATACTTTTGCTTTATGATTGATAATTTTGAAAATGAGTTTTTTGGGATAGGGATTCAAAATGGTAAAACACCTGAGAACCTTGGAGTCCTCTGGCGTTCTGCCCAAAATATGGGGGCTAGTTTTATTTTTACTATTGGTAATCGCTACGCCAAGCAAGCCAGTGATACTCATAATGCAGTTAAGTCAATGCCTTATTTTCATTATGATACATTCGAAGATTTTTATAAGCACATGCCAAAGGGCGCTATGCTGGTAGGAGTAGAATTGACAGATAGCGCACAATCATTAGAGACTTTTAATCACCCAAAACGTTGTGTGTATTTGTTAGGAGCCGAAGACCATGGGTTGTCTAAGAAAGCAATAGAAAAATCACAGTTTCTGGTTAAGTTTACATCCGAACTTAGTCTTAACGTTGCTGTAGCCGGAAGTATCATTATGTATGATCGAGGGATTGATAAACCTAGGTTTATACGAGCTTCAAGTTAATTTTTTAATCTAGTCGGTTGTTTTTATTACCTGCTTAGCCCAAGAGACCTTCCCGAACGTCTTTTTTTACCTTCTATCGTATAAGATGACTTTTTAATATGAACAGATTCAGCTTTTTTTTAATAAGAAAAGTTTACATCGTTCTAGTATTTAGCTTTTTGATATTATTTTTTTAATGCAAAGAATAAATTGTAGTATTGTTACTAACTTTAAAGCCTATGTTTACAATAGTAGAAGATTTTGTTGCCTATTTTAGTTCCTGGGTTTGGGATTGGCCTTTGTTGGTATTACTTGTTGGAGGAGGTCTCTTCTTTCTAATCTATTCTAGATTTACTCCTTTTTTATATTTCAAACATGCTATAGAGGTGCTTAGTGGTAAGTATGATGATGAACATGCTCCTGGTCAACTAAGTCATTTTCAGGCACTCTCATCTGCGATTGCTGCTACAGTTGGTATGGGAAATATTAGTGGTGTGGCTGTAGCTATAGTTATGGGTGGTCCTGGCGCTGTGTTTTGGATGTGGATTAGTGCTTTAATCGGTATGGCTACCAAGTTTTATACTTGCACGCTTGCAGTAATGTATCGGTCAGAGGATGAGAAAGGAACATTGCTTAGTGGTCCCATGTATGTAATCACCAAAGGGCTTGGTGGGCATTGGAAGCCCTTGGCAATACTATTTGCGCTGGCAGGGTTGGTGGGTACGCTTCCTGCTTTTACGGCAAACCAACTAACACAAACATTAGTAGATGTTTTTGATTGGAACGATTCTGATAAATGGTATATCGGAATTGTTTTGGCGGCGATAGCCTCACTAGTGATTTTGGGAGGAATCAAGAGGATTGGTGTTGTGGCAAGTAGGTTGGTTCCTTTTATGGTTGTATTATATTTTATAACTGTTATTACTATTTTGGTGTTACAAGTAGATAAGATACCAGAAATGTTTCAGTTAATTTTTTCTGATGCGTTTTCAGGAAAAGCTGCAGCAGGAGGGGCTTTAGGGTATTTGATTAAGACCGGGGTAAAAAGAGCTGCCTTTTCTAATGAAGCGGGTATAGGAACAGCACCTATGATGCATGGTACAGCCAAAACTAATGAACCCGTTAGAGAGGGGTTAGTGGCAATGATCGGTCCTGCAATAGATACATTATTGGTCTGCACATTAACAGCTCTGGCAATACTTTCTACAGGGGTATGGAGAACTACTAATGATAATGGAATTTCTCTTACTTTAGAAGCTTTTAATTCTGTTTTGCCATACGGATTGGGAGATGTTGTAGTAGCCATTATGGTATTGGTGTTTGGGCTTTCGACATTGTTTTCATATTCACATTATGGAACAACATGCTTAGGCTTTTTGACGCAACCCAAGTACGGAAAATATTATAACTATATATATATACTATCCATTATAATTGCGGCGGTTGTCAAAATAGAGTTTGCAATTAACCTTATAGATAGTGTTTTTGCAATAATGGCAATTCCTACTGTGATTTCTGGTTTGTTACTTGCTCCCAGAGTTAATGCTAAAGCAAAAATTTATTTTAAGAGCCTAAAATCTTCTAAGTAATACTGTTTTATAAGGAAGATATAGTAAGTGGTTTTTGTATAGCTTACTCTTTTACAATAAACTCACTTCTTCTGTTTTCCTGATGTTCTTCTTCGGTACAAGGCACATCATTAGCACATTTATTTATCAATTTCCTTTCGCCATAAGCTTTACCTCGTATACGTCTCCAGCTAATCTCACCTTTTCTCACTAAGTATCGTATGGTAGCTCTCATTCGCTTAACACTTAGCCTTTTGTTATACCAATAGCTTGATCTACTATCGGTATGCGATCTAACTTCTATTTTTAGCTCAGGATATCTATTCATTATAGAAATAATTTTTTGAAGTTCAACTTCGGCATCTGAGCTAATTTCTGAATCATCAAGACTAAAATAGATAGGATCTAATTGTAATACCTTTGCTAGATCATCGCCAAGATTAACTTCAACAGAAGTGGGCAGAATATCGTCTTTTACACGTAACAATGATATAGGCAATTCATGCACAAATTCAAAAACATCTGTAGTCTCCAGAGCACTATCTTTAGTTATAAATCCATCGAGCTGTGTTCTAACAATATATTGGATATTACAGGTAGCATCGAATTTATATTTTCCTTCTTCATCAGTAGTTGTCTGATCTATTATATTGCCATTGTCATTTAGTAGTACAACATTCGCTCCAACAAGTATTTGTTCTGTTTCGCTATTAGTGATTGTACCTTCGATATACTGTTTGCAAGAGGTGATTAGCTCTTCTACTTGTTTAAAACTATAAATGTCATCATTTCCTTTACCACCTCTTCTATTACTGGCAAAATATCCAATTTTGGTATCTTCATTAAGTACAAAAGTAAAATCATCCTTAGAGCTGTTTACAGGTTTTCCAACATTAAAAGCAGTTGAAAAACCTAATTTGTCAGGGACAGCAACAAAAATATCTAGCCCACCAAGCCCAACATGTCCATCACTAGAAAAATACAACCTACCACTGTCACTAATGTAAGGAAAGGTCTCTCGACCTTCAGTATTGATACTGCTACCCAGGTTTTTGGGCTTGCCGTATCTCCCTTTTCCCAGAACATCGACAACAAATACATCTGATTGCCCAATGCTACCAGGCATATCACTGGCAAAGTAAAGTTTGTTGCCATCTGCACTCAAAGAAGGATGAGAAACCGAATAGTCATTACTGCAAAATGGTAATTCGACTATGTTAGTCCACCTGCCATCTATTAGCGAAGCTCTATATATTTTTAATAAGACGACTCCTTTTTTATTGGTTCCTAATTTGTTATCGGTATAGTTGTTTCTTGAAAAATATACCGTATTCCCATCTTTGCTAAAACTGGTAGACGACTCATGAAATTTGGTGTTTATCTTTCCTTTTAGTTTTACAGGTTTTCCTAGCGTAATCTTATCTTCTAGAATGTCAGAAGAATAAATATCCAAAAAAGGCATCTTATTCCATTTATGAAGTTTTGATTCATTAGTGTTTTTACTTCTGGATGAAGCAAAAACAATTTGATTTTTATTATTAAAACTAGGAGCATATTCCGAATTTTTGGAATTAATGCTTAATGGGAAAATGTCGAATTTTCCAGATTGCATTTCTATAAAGTCCAAATAATTTCTTTTTTCTATAAAAGATTTAGCCCGTTTATCATTTCCAGTAATGGCATAAAACTGATCCATTATTGTATCTGCTTCACTGTAGCGTTCAACACTTTTTAGACTCTGAGCATATCTAAAGAGATATTCTGGATTTAAATCTTGGGGATAGGTCTGAATTAGTTTTTCATACCATTGCACAGAATCTTCAAGATCCCCAGTGAAATAGTATGAGTCTGCTAGTTTTGAATATAGGTTCGAAGAAGAATACCCTTTTTGCGCTACATCCAAATAGATCGCTCTTGCATCTACATATGCAAATGCATTAAAACTTTCGTCTGCTTTGGTGATACGACTATCTTGGTTTTGAGAACATAGTTTTAATGAGAATAAAAGAGCTAAGAATAGTGAGAAGAAATTTCTCTTTGTAATTGTGCGGATAGAAACTAATAGATATTTTTCCAAATGATGCCGATATTTAACAGTGAAAAACTTGTTTTCTCGGGGTATTCGAAAACGTTTGGGATTAAATTTAAGAAAAAAAGAGTTAATATGTTAATTTTAAACACATTTTTAAGGGCAAACTTTGTAAAAGAATACTAGTATAAAATTCAGATTACGTAATAATCCTATGATCTATGGTTTACTTATTGAATATTAATTTACCTTTGTCCCAAATTTAATTATATGGCTCACAAGGCTGGTTTTGTCAATATTATAGGTAACCCTAATGTGGGGAAATCTACTTTAATGAATGCTTTTATAGGAGAGAAGTTGTCTATCATTACTTCTAAGGCCCAAACAACTAGGCATCGTATTTTGGGAATTGTAAATGGTGATGATTTTCAGGTAATTTTATCTGATACTCCAGGAATTATAAAACCTGCCTACGAGCTTCAGGAATCAATGATGGATTTTGTGAAATCTGCGTTTGAAGATGCAGATATACTAATCTATATGGTAGAGATTGGAGAAAAAGAATTGAAAAATGAAGCGTTTTTTAATAAAATAACAAATGCGGAAATCCCAATTCTTTTATTGCTGAATAAAATAGACGAGTCTAATCAAGAACAATTAGAGGAGCAAGTACAATTTTGGGCTCAAAAAGTTCCAAATGCTGAAATTTACCCTATATCGGCACTCAAAAACTTTAATGTAAGAGAGGTCTTTGATCGAATAGTAGAGTTGTTGCCAGAATCACCTGCGTTTTATCCAAAAGATCAATTGACAGATAAGCCAGAGCGTTTTTTTGTAAATGAAGCCATTAGAGAAAAAATATTACTACACTATAAAAAGGAAATCCCTTATTCTGTTGAAATTGAGACAGAAGAATTTATTGAGGATGAGGATATTATCAGAATCCGTTCTGTGATTATGGTAGAAAGAGATTCTCAAAAAGGAATTATTATAGGGCATAAAGGTTCAGCATTAAAAAGAGTAGGTGTCGAAGCACGTAAAGAGCTTGAAAAATTCTTTGGAAAAAAAATACATATAGAGCTTTATGTAAAGATCAATAAAAATTGGCGAAGTAATGAGCGTCAATTAAAACGATTTGGTTATAATAATTGATTGTTTTTATACTAAAATCGCAATTGATAAAACATAGTGGTTAAACTGTAACTTTTTGTTAATTAGGTGGTTGTGTGTGTTTTAAAAACGGGTAAACCGTAAAAATATAAAGCTAAACAACTTCCATAAAAACTTTGTTGTTTTACAGTAACCAACTTGACTACATTAGGTGGTATATTTGGCATAAGTAATTATTTCACTGACTGACTATCAATTATGAAAAGCTCCATCGGCCTGAAACATTGGCCTTTGGGCTTTTTGTTTTTTCTAACCTACCATTAGTAATCAAATCAAAACATTTGTAGTATTGCTAAAATAAAAAGTCTAATTTTGCACAAAATTTTAGAATAGAGATCAATGAGTGGTATAGTAGCAATTGTGGGGAGGCCTAATGTTGGAAAATCAACATTTTTTAATAGGTTAATTCAAAGAAGAGAAGCTATCGTAGATGCAGTGAGTGGGGTAACCCGTGATAGGCATTATGGGAAAAGTGATTGGAATGGAGTAGAGTTTTCATTGATAGATACCGGAGGTTATGTGGTAGGTAGTGATGATGTTTTTGAAGCCGAAATAGATAAGCAAGTAGAATTGGCTATAGATGAGGCAGATGCAATTATCTTTATGGTTGATGTAGAATCAGGAATAACAGGAATGGATCAAGATGTAGCTAATCTGTTACGAAAAGTAGACAAACCTGTATTTTTGGTTGTTAATAAGGTAGATAACGGTCAGAGAGCGACAAATGCAGTTGAATTTTACAATTTAGGTCTGGGAGAGTATTATACTATTGCTAGTATTAATGGAAGTGGTACAGGTGAGCTTTTGGACGAGTTAGTTAAGGCGTTACCAGAAAAGGAAGAAGAAATAGATGATGAATTACCAAGATTTGCTGTAGTAGGAAGACCTAATGCCGGAAAATCTTCTTTTATTAACGCCTTGATTGGTGAAGATAGGTATATAGTTACTGATATTGCAGGAACAACACGTGATGCTATAGATACCAAATACAATCGTTTTGGATTTGAATTTAATCTAGTAGATACGGCTGGAATACGACGTAAGTCTAAAGTGAAAGAGGATTTAGAATTTTACTCCGTTATGCGATCGGTTCGTGCTATTGAGCATAGCGATGTATGTTTAATAGTTCTAGATGCAACCAGAGGATTTGATGGGCAAGTTCAGAACATATTTTGGTTGGCCGAGCGCAATCGAAAGGGAGTAGTGATTCTAGTAAATAAATGGGATCTTGTCGAAAACAAAGAAAGCAACACATTAAAGGATTTTGAAAAATATATTCGTAGAGAGATAGAGCCCTTTACAGATGTTCCAATTGTCTTTATTTCTGCATTAACAAAACAAAGAATATTTAAGGCTATTGAAACGGCGGTAGAGGTATATAAAAATAGATCTAAGAAAATTAAGACAAGTGAGCTTAATGATGTTTTATTACCTATTATTGAAAATAATCCACCTCCGGCTTATAAAGGGAAGTATGTAAAAATAAAGTACATTACACAGTTACCCACGCCGCAACCTCAATTTGCTTTTTTCTGTAATTTGCCGCAATATATCAGAGATCCATATAAGCGATTTCTTGAAAATCAACTACGTAAAGAATTTGATTTTCATGGAGTACCTGTATCGGTTTATTTAAGGAAGAAATAAGATCTTAGTAATTGGATGATTGGTAGTAGTTTATTGTGTCAAAATTAAGAGAGCTATAATTGTTCCTTAATTTTAAGTAATTGCCCTTTTATAGATTCTAGTTTTCTGATGATGTCAAAACTATCTAGAGCTTCTTGTTTTTGCTCTTTGAGATGTATTTTGGCACCTTCTAAGGTAAATCCGCGTTCTTTTACCAGATGGTATATTAATTCAAGATTTTTGATATCCTCGGGAGTGAATTTTCGATTACCCTTAGCATTTTTTTTAGGCTTTATGATGTCAAACTCTTTTTCCCAAAACCGAATTAAAGAGGCATTTACACTAAATGCTTCGGCTACTTCGCCGATGCTATAATACATTTTTCTGGGCAAGTCTACATACATATATTATTCTTTTTGCTGCATAAAACTTCCGTCTTCCTCAAAAATAATTTTGCTTTCAGGAAAATCTTCTTCTGTTAACTGTTTGATAGCTTTTAATGCACCTTTTTTCTCATCCATAAAGGGATAGATTTCATCTATTTGCTTGGCAGAATGAAGCTTACCTTTAATGAAATCACCTTGGGTGTTGATTTCAATTTCTGCAATAGGAGCATAACCTTTGATACCACCTAAGCTAAATCTGGAATAGGTGCAAAAATTACCAAGGCTATACGCTATAAACTTATTTTTATATACTTCAAAAGCCCTCGAGACATGCGGACCATGTCCTAAAATAATATCAGCACCAGCATCGATCATTGTATGAGCAAAACGATAAACATTACCTCGGTCTTCTCCATAAAAACGTTCTGTTTTTCTGGGAACATGAGTGTGCTTTAAGCCTTCTGCACCACCGTGAAAAGAAACAATCACAATATCTACCTTTTGTTTGAGTTCGGTTACAATTTTTTTAGCATTTGTTAAGTTATGAATTTTTACACAATCTTTATTTGGGGCAAAAGCGCAAAATCCGTACGTTATTCCATCTTTTTCAAAAATTGTAGACGGTTGAGCAAAGACTCCTGCATAAGCGATATTGTGTTTTTCAAGAGTTTTAGACGTATTTTTAATGCCAATAGCGCCAAAATCTCCAATATGGTTGTTAGCAATGCTCATAACATCAAACCCCGTTTCTTCAAGATATTTTCCAAAATATTCTGGAGATCTAAAAGAATAGCATTTTGAAGGATCAGAGCATCTTTTGGCATTTTCTCCTTCATCAGTAAGTGTACCTTCTAGGTTTCCAAAAAGGATATCAGCTTGAGTAAGAATAGAATTAACGTCATCAAAAGGTCCTTTCCCTTTTGGTGGTAGATACGTTTTGTTTGGGAAATCGGTACCCATCATGATGTCACCAACCGCCATGACTTTAATATACTTTGGTTTTGCTAGTTTTTGTTTTGTGGTTTGAACAATAACAAGCATAGAATCCAGGACTTCTTTTGAATATTTTTGAGCTTGTATTGTTGAACAGAAACCAAAAATGAATACAAGAAGAAATAATTTGCGCATTGATGTTTAGTCTAGAGTTTCATTAATTAGATTAGAGGCTTTTAGCATTTCGCTAAACTCTTCAGAAGTTAAACTTCCGTAATAAAAATTACGAGGATTAATACGTTCCCCGTCTTTAAAGATTTCATAATGAAGATGAGGAGCTACTGATCTTCCTGTACTACCAACATAACCAATAACATCACCTCGATTTACTTTTTGACCTTTTTCTACATTATATTTACTTAAATGAGCATATAAGCTAACATAATTAAAGCCGTGGTCAATACGAATATGTTTTCCGTAACCAGAAGAATTAGCATCTGCACGAGTTACTACTCCAGTACCAGAAGCATACACAGGAGTTCCTGTGTTTGCAGAAAAATCCATTCCATAATGAAATTTTCTTGCCTTAGTAAACGGATCACTTCTCCATCCATATCCAGAAGCCATTCGTTTTAAATCAGAATTTTGTATGGGTTGGATAGCCGGTATTGTGGCTAATAGTTCTTCTTTTTGCTCTGCCAAAGCAGCAATTTCATCAAGAGATTTAGATTGTACTACAATCTGTTTGGTAAGCTTATCGATTCGTTCACTGCTCTCAATAATGATATCAGAATTATTAAACCCTTCCAGATTTTTATACCTGTTTACTCCCCCGAATCCTGCATTACGTAACTCTTCAGGGATAGGATTAGCTCCAAAATATAATCGATATATATTGTCATCACGTTCTGCGATTTCTCTTAAGATATTTTCATCACGATCTAACCGTTTATTCATTAAATCATACTGAAGCTGCATGTTTTCAAGCTCTCTTTTGTAAGCTTTTTCTTTAGGTGTTTCTAGTTGAGGGATATTCAAATAAATAAGAAGAAGAATAAAACCAGCTAAAAAAGCGCCAATAACTCCTAGCGCAGCGATACCAAACTTACGTCCTTTCTTTTGCTCTATTCGGCGATAAGAAAGCGTGTCACTATCATAGTAATATTTAACCTTTGACATAATTTAAAATATGCTATTTTTGCAGGATATTTACCAATGTATAATTCGTAAAGAATCAAGACATCGCAACAAATATAATAAATTGTTGCAAAGTCCAGAAAAAACTGACAAATATCGATTTAAAATCTTTTCATAAGAACAACGTAAAATTATGATTGCAATTGTGTCAATAGGTTTGTCTCGAAAAAGTAATAAATAGAATTCATGAAATCCCAAGAAATAAGAAATCAATTTTTAGAGTTTTTTAAAACAAAAAAACACGATGTAGTGCCTTCTGCACCAATGGTGATCAAAGATGACCCTACTTTGATGTTTACAAATGCTGGGATGAACCAGTTCAAAGAATTCTTTTTAGGAAATGGTACTCCAAAAAACAATAGGCTGACTGATACGCAAAAGTGCTTACGAGTAAGTGGTAAGCATAATGACTTAGAAGAGGTAGGTATGGATACGTATCATCATACTATGTTTGAAATGTTGGGGAATTGGAGTTTTGGAGATTATTTTAAGAAAGAGGCAATTCATTGGGCATGGGAGCTATTGACTGAAGTCTATGGTATAGATAAAGATATATTGTATGTCTCTGTTTTTGAAGGAGCAAAAGATGAAAATCTGGATATGGATAACGAAGCTTATGACCTTTGGAAAGCTATTGTTCCAGAAGATCGGATCATTATGGGGAATAAAAAGGATAATTTCTGGGAGATGGGAGATCAAGGACCTTGTGGACCTTGCTCAGAGATTCATGTGGATATTCGTTCTGAAGAAGAAAAAGCTAAAACCCCTGGACGTGATTTGGTAAATGCTGATCATCCGCAGGTAGTAGAGATCTGGAACCTGGTTTTTATGCAGTATAACAGAAAAGCAAATGGATCTCTAGAAAAACTACCCGCACAGCATGTAGATACAGGAATGGGGTTTGAGCGATTATGTATGGTGTTACAAGGGGTAAAGTCTAATTATGATACAGATGTTTTTACACCTTTAATTAGAGAGATAGAAACCATTACAAACTCTACCTATGATAAAAATAGCTTGCCTTCAAATCAAGATGGTAAAGTAAGTGTAGCTATTCGTGTGATTGCTGATCATGTAAGAGCAGTATCCTTTTCTATTGCAGATGGACAATTGCCAAGTAATACAGGTGCAGGATATGTGATTCGTAGAATCTTGAGAAGAGCAATTAGATATGGCTTTACTTTTTTGAATACCAAAGAACCATTTATTTATAAGCTGGTAGAGACACTAAGCAAACAAATGGGAAGTGCTTTTCCAGAATTAAAAGCCCAGAAAGATCTAATTATTAATGTTATTAAAGAAGAAGAATTATCTTTTTTAAGAACTTTAGATCAAGGGTTAGTTTTGTTAGAAAATGTTATTAAAAACACCAATGGCAAAGTGGTGTCTGGAGAAAAAGCTTTTGAATTATATGATACGTATGGCTTTCCTGAAGATTTGACTTCTTTGATTCTAAGTGAACAAGGGTATAGTTATGAGAAAGACGTATTTAAAGAAGAATTACAGAAACAAAAAAATCGATCTAGAGCAGCTTCACAAATATCTGCAGGAGATTGGAATGTATTGGCAGACAGTACTACAGAGGATTTTATAGGATATGATCATCTTACGGCAAATGTAAAAGTTACCCGTTATCGTAAGGTCGATAGTAAGAAAGACGGTGAATTATATCAACTAGTGTTTGATAAAACACCTTTTTACCCCGAAGGAGGAGGACAGGTTGGAGATAAAGGGTATCTGGAGGTGCCTAATGGAGATGTAGTGTATATTATTGATACCAAAAAAGAAAATAATCTTATTATTCACTTTACAAGAAATCTACCAAAACATATTGATGAGACACTGACTGCCGTTGTAGACTCTAAGCAACGATCGAGATCTGCTTCTAATCACACTGCAACACATCTGATGCATCAGGCATTACGTGCAATCTTAGGTACTCATGTAGAACAAAAAGGATCTATGGTACATAGTGGGAGTTTGCGTTTTGATTTCTCTCACTTTGCCAAAGTAACTACAGAAGAGTTAAAAGCAGTAGAAGATTTTGTGAATGCCAGAGTTAGAGAGCAACTTCCATTAGAAGAACAACGAGGTATTACCTATGATCAAGCTATATCCGAAGGAGCAATAGCGTTATTTGGAGAGAAATATGGAGATAAGGTAAGAGCAATACGCTTTGGAGAGTCTATGGAGCTTTGTGGAGGGACTCATGTTGATAATACAGGTAATATTTGGCACTTTAAAATTACATCCGAAAGCGCAATAGCGGCAGGTATTCGTAGAATAGAAGCAATTACTGGTGATGCGGCAAAGGAGTATTTTACTACCCAATCTGAAGCCTATGGGCAGGTTAAAGCGGTACTTAAGACAAAAGACCCTATAAAAACAATAACCTCTTTGCAGGAAGAAAATGCAAAATTAAAAAAACAAGTAGAGGTATTACTCAAAGATAAGGCCAAAAACCTGAAAGGTGACCTTAAATCAGAGTTTGAAGAGGTAAATGGTATTAAATTTTTGGCAAAAAAAGTAGATCTAGATGCTGCCGGAATTAAAGATTTGTCTTTTGAATTAGGAGGTGAGCTAGAAAATATTGTAGTCTTGTTTGGTTCTGACCAGAATGGTAAAGCATTGTTATCATGCTATATTTCTAAAAACCTGGTAGAAGAAAAACAACTCAATGCAGGTCAAATGGTTCGCGAATTAGGGAAATATATTCAAGGCGGCGGCGGCGGGCAACCGTTTTTTGCTACGGCTGGAGGGAAGAATCCAAAAGGTATTGAAGAAGCATTAGAAAATGCAAAACAATATATATAATTTTGTATAATATACCCCCTCTTTTTCTTTTTGAATAAGAGTTTAGTTATAAAGCTTATGAACCTACAAACAAAAATACCCTTACAGCCTCGACAGCCAAAAATTGATTATAATGCTGAGATAATGTTATTGGGGTCTTGTTTTGCGGATAGTATAGGTGAGAAGTTCGAGTATTATAAATTCCGAAATCGAATTAATCCGTTTGGTGTTTTGTTTCATCCTAAGGCGATAGAAACATTTCTTTGGATGGCAACACAAGGGGAGCAATATACAGACACAGACCTGTTTTATATTAATGAACAATGGCATTGCTTTGATGCTCATTCTTCACTAAGTAATTCTAGTAAAGATATAACTCTTTCTAATTTGAATGAAGCGTTAAAGAGCACACAAGAAACAATTAAATCTGCAACACATATTTTTATTACTTTGGGGACTGCCTGGGTATATCGCTTAAAAGCTTTGGATATGATTGTGGCAAATTGCCACAAAATTCCTCAAAGAGATTTTGATAAAGAACTTCTGTCTGTTGAAGAAATCAATCAGTGCCTTCAAAACTGTATCCATTTGATACATAGTCTTAATCCATTGGCAGAAATTATTTTTACAGTTTCACCTGTACGTCATAGTAAAGATGGGTTTGTAGAAAATAACAGAAGTAAGTCACATCTAATTACATCCATACATCAGGTCATAGCTCAGAATAAAGGTTTAAGCTATTTTCCTTCATATGAAATCATGATGGATGAGCTTAGAGATTATAGGTTCTACGACGTAGATATGATTCATCCCAGTAGTGTAGCTGTACAGTATATTTGGGAGCGCCTTTTAGGGGTTTGGGTTTCAGAAGAAACATCGAAGACAATGAGTAGGGTAGAAGAAGTTGAAAAAGGGATGTCGCATAGACCTTTTAATCCTAAGAGTGAGCAATATCAGCTTTTTTTGAAAAAAATAGAACTAAAAAAGTATCAACTCCAGCAAGAGCACCCTCATATTGTTTGGGCTAAGTAAATAATTACAAGTAGTACATAAAATAAAAGAGGTTGCCTAAAAAGCAACCTCTTTCATTTTACTAAGTGTTGTGTTTAATTGCTAGAGATAAATAACGGAGATAAAGAGACAGTTGCATTGCCTCGTGCACCTACATGATTGGTATATGTTTTATTTTTTTGGATAGTGTATAAAGAATCTACATAATCATCATTATTAGTATACCATTCGTCTGGCATCGCTTGTAAAATTGCTCCAGCTACCTGTCCAAGTACATTTACCCATGGCTGACCATATACTGTACCAACTATTTGAAAAATACCATCAACAATAATAGTAACCAATTGTTTGTAATTATAATTGTCATCTTTTTCGAATAATTGAATATTTGCTGCCTGATACTTATAATCGTCCCAGAAAAGCATAATTTGATTAGGATAATAAGTGGTACCATCATAATCCAGATAATACATTGGGATAATCTTTACTTCTGCTTCATTGTTGGCGTTTTTTATCCCAGAGGTGATAGCATAGATTTCTGCCGCTCCGCTGATCCAGGGTTCTTCATCATTATTTAATTTGATTTTGTCCAATTTTGTAGTTTCAAGACCATTATTGCTTTTTGAAGATGGGCTTAGATCCATTTTATTAGGACTAAAACGGTTGTTTTGTAATCCAGCACTTTGTAATTGTTTATTCATATAGTCTACTTCGGCTTTTAGAGTTTCATAGCCTTTAGTTTCTATAACAAGAACAGGGACATTCGGGATTTCTTTAATGTCGAGATAAACCTTTTGCTTATCAAGAGTATATGCTTCGATATTTGTCCATGACTCCTCGTCTCCTTCTGGAGCATATGATATTAGAAGGTTATCATAATTGATGGATTTACTATTAGGTTTCTGTAACCATAATTCCGGAATTTCTATCTGGTCTGGTAGTTCTTTAGATTTTAGCCGTTCATCCGCTTGATCCACTATATTTTTCAGAGACGAGTATGCTTTCTTGTCAGAAATGAATGTGTTCTTCTCTAGTAGTTCAGATAATTTGATTCCAGGTGTGTGGTTATTTGATAGTGTATTAATTACATTAGTATTAAACTCTGTATTGCCGAGTAAGTCAATTAAATCAAAAGTTATCTTTTTTTTGCTTATTGAGTTTTCATTTTCAACATTATTGGCTTCGTTGATGATTACTTCTTCAGTCTCGCAACTGAAAAAAAACAATGAAATGATTAGAACATTTAAAAGTAAAATTGATTTTTTCATAATTTCCATATAATTAAGTTTGTATTAGTCTTTTAAAAATAAGGAAAGAATGTGGTATAGTGCAGGTTTTCATGGGGGTGGGCGCGCGTGTTTACTGTGGTTAAACCATAAAAAACAATAGTTATTTTTTTGGTTTTCACGAATTTATTATGCATGCATAATAAAATGAATTAATTTTGTAAGTCGTTGTTTTTTAGTTGTTTGTTTTCTTTTTGGTTAGTTTCGACAAGAATTTCTGTTTAGGGCGCGAATTTATTACAGCAAACTAAAGATTCTGAAAGCTGTAAAATTTGACATAGGAATTACGAAAAAAAAGAGCTTTATTCTATACTTTAGAACCAGAACTAATGACTGTATTAAGACCGCTATCTATTAAGTGTTTAATTTTGGTTCTTTTGGCTTTTATATTTTCGAGGTGATTTAATATACGGGAAGCAAAATTAGGGTCTCTGTCATATACTAATTCATAAACTTCTAAAGGAAGCAACCAATCGTTTGAATGATCTTTTTCTAAAATATCAAAAGTAGCTTCTAGTGAAA
This sequence comes from Aquimarina sediminis, assembly GCF_002895435.1. Taxonomy (GTDB): domain Bacteria; phylum Bacteroidota; class Bacteroidia; order Flavobacteriales; family Flavobacteriaceae; genus Aquimarina; species Aquimarina sediminis. The sequence continues at coordinate 38,810 of NZ_POYJ01000010.1, read as the reverse complement.
ATTTTGTATTTTTTCCTTCTCTAATATTTTTAACGGCTTCATAGAGAGAGTGGAGTTCAATTTCTTTTTTAGAATATGTTCGCTTTGCAGTAACAGTAGATGATGTATGAGTAACAAGGTCAAAAGAGTAGTCGTCTGCCGGACCCGAAAATGCTGCTACGATCTCTTTTCCTACGGCTAGATCAAATGTTCCCCATTCTGGTCTAAATAGATATTCACCTTTGTACATAATAGTACACTCACTAAATTGAATTAAAATTAACTCACCTTGAATATTTCTCATACCGGTAATATTATTACCCGCAACAGTAATTCCGCTTTCGAATTCAAACTCTATGTATTCTCCATCATAAAAGTTGTATGCTTTTAGGTCTCTGGGTGACATGTTTTCGATAGCAAGATTAATACCTTTTAATTTGCCTAGGGGGGATCTAAGTCCTTTAGGGTGAGCATCAACCCCATGACCAATAAGTTCCTTTTCTCTAAATGATAATGCAGTTGGTCCACTGGTTTCAAAATAGATAACTTCGTTGTCCTCATTTTTTATCATTCGGGTAAAAACTCCCGAAATCTGTAGCCCTGTACTTAATTCTATAGTGCCAAGGTTTTCTGATTCGATTAATTTGGCTAGTCCTCGATGTCCTCCTTTTCTTAAGGCCATAGTATCTGCAAATTCTTCTAATACCTGGCATAAATATGCAAAATCAGGAGTAACAAAAAGCTGTGGTTGAGGTTTGGTAATATCAAAATCCTGAAAAGCAGCTTCAGGAGAGTAAGGTAGTTTTTTAACATGATCTGTCATACACCATTCGCTCTCTCCAATCGAGGATAATAATCCAGCGCCATAAATTTTTGGTTTTTCAACCGAGCCGATCAAACCATACTCTACTGTCCACCAGTGTAGATTACGAATCAAAGCCATTTCAGAAGGGTTTTCTTTTTGGTTTTGTAACTCTTCTATTAGTTGTTCTGCTACTTCTATATCTTCTGGGGCTGTATGATGAGCTTCTTTTAGTATAGAAAGTTTGCGTACAGCTTCATACATTTCATAATCTTTTTTAGAAGAAATTGCTTTGCACCCTATTTTTCCAAATCTACGAAGGTACTCTGCGTAATCAGGATTAGCGATAATAGGAGCATGTCCTGCGGCTTCATGAATAATGTCGGGAGCAGGGGTGTATTCTATGTTTTCAAGTTGTCTTATATCTGAGGCAATAACCAAAATGTTATAAGCCTGAAACTCCATAAAAGCATTGGGGGGAATAAAGCCATCAACCGCAACCGCAGCCCAACCAATTTCTTTTAGGATTCTATTCATTCCATACATACTTGGGATTTCATCAATAGAAATACCTGTTTTCTTTAGACCGTTTAGGTAAGAGTGATGAGCAGATTTGCTTAGTGAAGAAATATTTTTTCGCATAACATACCTCCATACAGCTTGATCCACTGGAGTATATTCCTCATAATTTTGTGGTTTTATGAATTGTTTTAAGTGAGGTGGAAGCCTGTCAATTAAGGGGTTGGATGTTATGTTAGAGGACATATAGAAAAAATAAATATTGGTAAAGACAATTTAAATGGGAAAATAATAGTTTTATTTTGATATTGAAGTATCTTTAAAAGGTTAAATTGCTTTTGTTAATTAAAAAATAAATGATTTTGAAATTTAAGCTTATCGTATTAGGATTATTATGTGTGTTAGGTGCTAGTGCTCAGGTTTCTAATGAAGGTGTGCCTGTAAGTTGGGGACTTCAGAAGAAGAAAAGTATTGTTCCTATGCTTATTAAGAAAGTTGATTTAGCCAAGATAAAAGCAGAAGATGCTAAGAATGATATAGATAAATCAATGCCTTGGAGATTTGGGTACGAAGTAAACGTAAATTTTGGATTAAAGAACTCAGGAGTATGGGATGAGTTTCCTAATGGAGATAGGATATGGAGAATAAACTTTATTTCTGAAGGAGCTAAGACTATGAATTTTATTTTTGATACCTATAAAATTCCTAGAGGAGCTACAGTGTATTTATATAATAATGATCGATCCGATTTACTAGGGGCGTATACTAATATTTTTAACAGACCAGATGAGATGTTAGGTACCTGGTTAGTGCAAGGAGATAATGTTTGGATAGAATATTTTGAACCTGCTTCGGTAGCAGGACAGGGTGAATTGAATATTAGTAAATTGATTCATGGGTATCGATCAATAACTGACGCTGAGGTAAACCAGAAAGCTTTAGGAAGTTCAGGAGACTGTAATCAAGATGTTGATTGTACCGTTGGAGCAGATTTTGACCCGTTAAAAGAAAAGTTAAAGCACTCGGTTGCTTTTATCGTCATGCAAGGCTTTGTTTGTACAGGAACATTAATTAATAACACGAGTAATGACAAAGCACCTTATTTTTTAACAGCAAATCACTGTAATGCTGGTGCAGAATCTACATGGGCATTTCGTTTTAATTGGATTAGTCCTGATCCTTCGTGTGGTACCACGGCAAATAGTACAGATGCAACAGTTAATCAAACAACGAGTGGAGCCACCTTATTGGCTTCTAATCCAGAATCTGATTTTAAACTACTAAACTTAGATGGAGGTTTAGATGATTCTTGGGAGTTAGAATGGGCAGGTTGGGATAGAACGAGTACGGCTCCAGAATATGCTGTAGGTATTCATCACCCAAATGCGGATATTATGAAGGTCTGTAGAGAAAATAATAAACTTAAAAACATTAAAACTTCAATAGGAGGAATCCCGATTCCTGTAGATTCTTGGGAAATTGCCGATTGGGATTTGGGAGTTACAGAAGGAGGATCTTCTGGTTCAGCTCTTTTTAATCCAGAAGGAAGGATAGTCGGGCAACTTTCTGGAGGAGGAGCTGCATGTTCTGGGACAACTGATAATGATCTTGCCGATTACTACGGAAGATTTAATATATCCTGGAACTTTGGAACGACTGATGCAACCAGGCTTTCAAACTGGTTAGACTCTGCTAATACAGGAAGAGCAACATTAAATATGTTATCTCAAGAAAAAGAGAATCCAACAAAACCTGTTGATGGAGAAGATGTGGTTGTCTATTTTGATGCTTCAAAAGCTGTAATCACTATTTCTAACAGTGCCGTGAGTATTTTAGACTATATTATCTATGATATCTCTGGGCAGCAAGTAGATTCAGGACGATTGTCAAATGAAAAAGAAGAAATCAATATGGTGAATAGATCAGCAGGAATGTATTTTGTTTATGTAACAAATACGTCAAATGGAGCTTCTTTTACCAAAAAAATTATAGTAAGCCAGAGATTCTAAAAACAAAATAGCAATTATTCGTTAGTTTTTATTCCAGAGAATAAAATCTTGTTGTTGCTATCTTTTAATAATAGAGAATCTTTTTCTATCGCTTTTGTTTTAATGAGGACTAAGGTCTTAAAAAACTCTTGCTCAATTGCAGCATTTTTTTCGCAGTACATTTTTGTAGCCATAGGATAACCTAGGGAGATAATATCATCTTTAACTGTGTATTTGGAAGAAAATGTATTGCAGCCTGCAAAGCCAGAGATAGTTTTAAGTTCTTCGTTAAAAATTACATGAAGTTTGCTTTCTGTGACATCTTTATTATTAATAGAGGTGATCAAGAATTTAGTGATCTGAGATGACTGAGGTTCCGTTTTCTCATTATTTGTAGCGATGCTTTTTGGGGTATTACATGAAGTAGTATTTGAAAATAGTATCGTTAATAGGATGATAGTTAAGTGTTTCATGAGTTAGGTCTTTGTGTTTAAACGGCAAATTAATCATAATTCTTGTTTTTAATTGTAAAAAAGTATGTTATATAAGATTAAAATTTATTTTTGATAGGAAAATAAAAGATATCTGTCAATGAAATCCGAAAGTAGAAAACAAGAAATTATAAATGCCGCATCCATTCTGTTTAAAGAAAAAGGGTATAGTGCAGTAACTATGAGAGATTTGGCAAAGGCAATGGGGATTAAAGCTGCAAGTTTGTATAACCATATTCAATCCAAACAAGAAATACTCTCTACTATTATAATTGAACTTGCTGAAGAGTTTACTACAGGGATGAGTAAAATTATTGATTCAGACAACAGTGCGCTCCAAAAAATGGAGAATATTATAGCCTTACATATTGATGTAACCTTGAGAAATGCTGATGGGTTAGCCTCTCTTAATAATGATTGGATGCATCTTGAAGAAGAAAATCTACAGTATTTTGAAAAAATGAGAGAAGATTATGAAAATAATTTTAGAAGTATAGTGAAGAAAGGAGTTGATAAAGGAGAGATTAAAGCTTGTAGTATTGAAATTATGGTATTTTCTACCTTGTCTACACTAAGAACATTGTATTTGTGGTATCCAGAGCAAAAAAATATTGATTCTGATATATTGAAGCGAGATATGATATCTGTCCTTTTAAAAGGAGTAGTATAGTCTTTGTTTTTAGTAGATTACAAAATTTAAAGGTAATTATTTGTTTATAAAACTAACAATTGTTAGTTTTGTTTAACTATAACGATATAGTTAAAACAAGATATGACTGATTTTTATCCCATACGAGTTTCTGAGTTGCATAAAGAAACAAAGGATTGTGTATCCATCACTTTTGATATACCCGAGGAGTTTAGAGATAGATTTTTATTTAAACAAGGTCAGCATCTTACTCTAAAAACCTCTATAGGAGGCGAAGATGTTAGGCGTTCTTATTCTTTGTGTTCAAGTCCGGTCGAAAATAAATGGCAAGTAGCTGTTAAACGAATAAATGGCGGGTTGTTTTCTAACTTCGCTAATAATGTGTTGAAAGAAGGAGATGTTATAGAGGCGATGCCTCCTATGGGATCTTTTTTTGTAGAAGTAGAACCCACTAAGGCAAAAAATTATATAGTTTTTGCAGCAGGAAGCGGTATTACTCCAGTTTTATCAATACTCAAAACCCATCTAGCTTCAGAACCAAATAGTACTTTCAAGCTGTTTTACTTGAATCGAAACGCTAAATCGATTATCTTTAAGGAAGAGATAGAGGCACTTAGAAATACATATTTTGGGCGCTTAGAAATATTTTATTTTCTAACAAAAGAGCAGAGGGATATTCCATTGTTAAATGGTCGATTTACTGCAGAGAAGATCCAAGAGCTAGCAGAGAAGATAATTGATGTGCCTAGTGTTGACGAATGTTTTGTTTGTGGACCCGAAGAAATGATATTTCTGATAAGAGATGAACTGGTTAATGCCGGATTGGCAAAAGACAAAATTCATTACGAGCTTTTCTTTTCAGGAATAACAGAAGAGGATAAGAAAAAAGCAGCAGAAGTAGTAGAACATAAATTTGACGGTACCGAAGTTACAATCATTGATGGTGGAAAAGAGTTTCATTTTGCTATGGATGATGAGTACGATAATATTTTGGATGGAGCACTGGCTTCAGGAGCTGATCTTCCTTTTGCTTGTAAAGGAGGAGTATGTAGTACCTGTAAATGTAAGGTTGTCGAAGGTACTGTAGAAATGAAAATAAACTATGCACTAGAAGAAGATGAAGTTGCCAAAGGTCTAGTGTTATCTTGTCAGGCAGTTCCAACCACAGAAAAAGTAGTGGTTGATTTTGATGTATAAAACTCAATGGTTATGAGCGAAAAAGAAATAAAAAATTTAGAAGAAATCTTTGAGCAAAGAATTGCTCGAGATGAAAAGATTGAACCTAAAGATTGGATGCCAGAGAAATATCGTAAAACACATATTCGACAAATATCTCAGCATGCACATTCTGAAATTATAGGAATGCTACCTGAAGGAAATTGGATAACAAGAGCTCCTTCTTTAAGAAGAAAAGTAGCTTTGTTAGCCAAAGTTCAGGACGAAGCAGGTCATGGACTCTATTTGTATAGTGCCTGTGAGACATTAGGAGTATCGAGAGACGAATTGTACGAACAATTGCATTCTGGTAAAGCTAAATACTCCAGTATATTTAACTACCCTACGATAACTTGGGCAGATATGGGAGCAATTGGATGGTTAGTAGATGGCGCAGCTATTATTAATCAAGTTCCTCTTTGTAGTACTTCATATGGACCATATGCAAGAGCAATGATCCGTGTGTGTAAAGAAGAGAGTTTTCACCAACGTCAAGGGTATGAAATCATGATTACCTTGGCCAATGGTACTCCTGAGCAAAAAGAAATGGCTCAGGATGCATTAAATAGATGGTGGTGGCCATCATTAATGATGTTAGGTCCAGTGGATGCAGAATCGGTGCATACAGAACAATCTATGAAGTGGAAACTAAAACGTAAAACAAACGATGAGTTACGCCAGCAGTTTATAGATCAAACAGTTCCACAAGCAGATTTAATAGGACTTACGATTCCAGATCCAGACCTAAAATGGAATGAGGAAAGAGGATCTTATGATTTTGGAGAAATAGACTGGGATGAATTCTGGCAAGTAGTAAAAGGTCACGGACCATGTAATAAAGAACGAATGTCTGCCAGAGTGAGTGCCTGGGAAAAAGGAGAGTGGGTAAGAGACGCAGCAATGGCTTATGCCAAAAAACAAGAAGATAAAAAGCTTAAAAAAGCAATATAAATGAAATCCTTTGCTAATATTTTTTTGGCTTTGCAAAAAGATTGAAGGTGAAGGTCTATAATTATGAAAAACAACTGGCCACTTTGGGAAGTATTTGTAAGAAGTAAAAATGGATTAGAACATCGTCATTTTGGAAGTATACATGCTGCTGATGCAGAAATGGCTTTAGAAAATGCAAGAGATGTATATACCCGTAGGAATGAAGGAGTAAGTATATGGGTAGTAGAATCTAAACATATTACCGCATCTAATCCTCAAAATAATGGAGAATTATTTGAGCCCGCTCAAGATAAAATATATAGACACCCTACATTTTATACATTGCCAGATGAAGTAAAACACATGTAAAACATGTAAGAGTATTAAAAAAACTCTTGGTTTTGATCAAATCTGCTTAATAAAAGCAAACTTTAAAAATGGAAGACAAAAATAAAATACAATATATCTACGGTATCGCAGATAATGCTTTAATTCTGGGACAACGATTATCAGAATTATGCGGTCACGGACCAAATCTGGAAACAGATATTGCAATGACCAATATGGCATTGGATTTATTAGGTCAAACAAGAAGTTATTATCAGTACGTAGCTCAACTATCAGGAGAAGGAAAGACTGAAGATGATATAGCTTTCCTAAGGATAGAAAGGGAATATAAAAATGTACTTCTTGTAGAACAACCCAATACGCATTTTGGATATGTAATTGTAAGGCAATTTTTCTTTGATATTTTTCATTTATTACTATTAGAAAAATTACAAAATAGTGAAGATGATACCTTGGCGGCAATTGCAAAAAAAAGCATCAAAGAAGTAAGCTATCATCAAAGATTTTCTTCAGATTGGATAAAAAGACTTGGAGATGGTACAGAAGAAAGTCATCAAAAAGTACAAGAGGCAGTGAATCATCTGTGGGAGTATACCGATGAGTTATTTCATAGCACTGATGATGATAAGATTGCAGTCGAAAATAAAGTTGGCGTTAATACACTTGATTTAAAAGAAAAGTATTACCAAAAATTAAGAGAAGTGTTAGAAGAAGCCACCTTGGATATCCCAGAAACCAAATGGTTTAAAAAAGGAGGAAAACAAGGAGTGCATACTGAGTATATGGGGTATTTGCTTGCCGATTTGCAATATATGCAACGTACTTACCCTAATATGAAATGGTAAAAGAATACTAGATACAAAATTTAAAATATTGAATTATGAAGTGAAATATAAACTTCATCATTGGGTATTTAATGTTTGATATGTATTATGACAATAGAATTTGAGCAACATATTGATCCAACTCTGATTCCGATTCTGGAAGAAGTTAGTGATCCCGAAATCCCAGTATTATCCATTATGGATATGGGAGTTGTTCGCTCTGCTTTGTTCAAAGATTCTATTGCTCAGATTACCATTACACCAACATATAGCGGCTGCCCGGCAATGGATGTAATAGGAGATGATATAATCAATGCTTTTGCAAAAGCAAATATCAAAGCCAAAGTATCACTCGTTTTATCACCAGCCTGGACCACAGACTGGATTACGCCTAGAGGGAGAAAAGCACTAGAAAAATATGGAATTGCAGCTCCGTTAGACGAGGAGGCAGATAAAGAAGCATTACTTGGTGGTAAAAAAATAGTTAAATGTCCTCAATGCGGTTCAACGAATACAAAGATGATAAGTCAATTTGGTTCTACAGCCTGTAAAGCATTATTTAAATGCAATGATTGTTTAGAACCTTTTGATTATTTCAAATGCCTTAAATAATAAGATATAATAATAACCTAGAACTCAAAACAGAAAACTAAATATGCCTTCAATCGAATTACAAATTGAAAATGGAGTAGCCAGAGTAACATTAAATCGCCCAGAGACGTTTAATAGTTTTAATAGAGAAATGGCACTATTACTACAAAAAACATTGGATGAATGTAATATTAATGAAGAAGTAAGAGCCATTGTACTTACCGGAAACGGAAAAGCTTTTTGTGCGGGTCAGGATCTTAAAGAAGTAACTTCTCCAGAATTAAATCCGGGTTTTAGAAAAATATTAGAAGAACACTATAACCCAATAATTGAAAGAATTCGAGCTATAGAAAAGCCAATAATCGCTGCCGTAAATGGGGTTGCAGCAGGAGCAGGAGCCAATATTGCCCTGGCATGTGATATCGTAGTGGCTTCTGAAGCAGCAAGCTTTATACAAGCATTTAGTAAGATTGGATTAATTCCTGATAGTGCAGGAACCTTTTTCCTACCCCGATTGATAGGTTTTCAAAAAGCATCAGCCTTAATGATGCTAGGCGACAAAGTGGGAGCAAAGGAAGCAGAACAATTAGGAATGTTGTATAAAGTATTTGATGTAGAAAGTTTTGAAGAAGAATCAATAAAGCTAGCTTCAAAAATGGCTAAGATGCCAACAAAAGCATTAGGACTGACTAAGAGGTTACTTAATCAATCTTTGGTAAATACCCTGGAGGAACAATTAGCAATAGAATCAGACTTACAGATAGAATCCGCAGAAAGTGAAGATTATGCCGAAGGAGTAAATGCATTTATAGAAAAAAGAAAACCAATATTTAAAGGTAAATAAAAAAGAATATCCAATAACGAATAAAAAATATCGAATACTAAAGTTTAGAATGTGAAAAACTACAAATACGACTTAGAAGATAGATTGATAAAGTTCTCGATAGATATTATTCTAGTTTTTGGAAAGTTGGACGATAATTTTGCTTATTAGCATTTGTCTTAAAGAATTAAGAGAATCACTAGTAAACTTGAAAATTCAAAAAGGAACGAATCAAAATTTGGATGCTCAAAATTTAGAATTAATTATAAAAGAAAATAATGAACTCATAGCGATTTTTGTATCTAGTATTCGAACATCGCAAGATAAAAACAGAAAATGAATGTTTGTCAATCTGCTGATAAATAGGTACTTCAGTGTTTGGTATTCGTTATTCAATATTCAAAATTAAATATGATTGTAGGAGTAATAGGATCAGGAACAATGGGAAGTGGTATCGCTCAGGTAGCCGCTACTTCTGGTTGTAAAGTAAAAGTATTCGATACCAAACAAGAAGCATTAGATAAAAGTAAGCAGGCTTTAGAAAAAATTCTTTCTCGCTTAATTGAAAAAGGAAGAATTGATCAAAATGAGAAAGCACGTATTCAAGGAAATATATCGTATGTAGATTCTTTAAAAGAACTTAGTGATGCCAATCTTACTATCGAAGCTATTATCGAAAATCTGGATATCAAAAAGAAAGTATTTTCAGAATTAGAAACATATGTTTCTGAAGATACAATTATCGCGTCAAATACTTCCTCCTTGTCAATAGCATCTATAGCCTCTTCTTTACAAAAACCAGAACGATGTATTGGGATTCATTTTTTCAATCCAGCTCCCTTGATGAAATTGGTTGAGGTAATACCCGCAGTACAAACTTCTGAAGCTGTTACCGATAAAGTAGTAAGCATTATTAAAGACTGGAAAAAAATAGTAGCCTTAGCCAAGGATACCCCAGGATTTATTGTAAATCGTGTAGCGCGACCTTTTTATGGAGAATCCTTAAGAATATATGAAGAAGGTCTGGCAGATATTGCAACTATAGATTATAGTTTAAAAACACTTGGAGGGTTTAGAATGGGACCTTTTGAGCTAATGGATTTTATAGGTAATGATATCAATTATACAGTAACCGAAACCGTATTCGAAGCCTTTTACTACGACCCTCGATATAAACCATCTTTTACACAAAAAAGATTATCAGAAGCAGGTTATCTAGGAAGAAAATCTGGCAAAGGATATTATAATTATGGAGAGGATGCGGTAAAACAAGATCCTGTAAAAGATGAGATATTATCGCAATACATTTTTGACAGAGTACTGGTAATGCTGATCAATGAAGCAGCAGATGCGCTCTTCTGGAATATAGCTTCTGCAGAGGATATAGACAATGCAATGACCAAAGGTGTAAATTACCCTAAAGGATTATTAACATGGGCAGATGAAAAAGGAATGGAGTGGTGTGTCAATATGTTAGATAAACTCTATAATGAATATCATGAAGATAGGTATAGATGTAGTCCATTGCTAAGGAAAATGAAGAAAGAAAAAAAGAACTTTTTTTCAATGGTTTAAGATCTGATAAGCTGGACATTAGTAATTAAATTATGGATTCTAAATATAATTTTAAGTTCGAAAACTTGACAGTCTATGTAAAAGCTATGGAATTTGGAGAAGTAGTGAATACGTTGGCAAAAAAGTTTCCAAAAGAAGAGAGGTATGAGTTGAGTTCTCAGTTTAAAAAGGCAGCAGACGCTATAGCTTTACATATCGCTGAAGGCTCGTCGGGAACCGATCCTCACTTTTATAACCATTTAGGAAATGCTTTGCAAAGCGTACATGAGTGTGTTTCTTGTAGTTCTAAAGCTAGATTAAGAAAGTACATAACTTTTGTAGAAGATGAAGAAAATAGAAGTATGTTGACTGAGCTTTCTAAAATGATAACAACATTTAGAAATAGAATTTCGGAAAGAATAAAAAAAAATAAAGAATAAGAATTTAAAAGATGAAAAACCTCGAGCCTATTCCCTCAAACCTCATACCAGAGCAAATGCTCAGTCTGGATCCGTTCAGTCAATGGTTGGGTATCGAAATTATTGACGTTGAAAAAGGAAGATGTAAAGTAGGGATGACTATACGTAAAGAAATGCTCAATAGTATGAACAAAGCTCATGGAGGGATATCATATAGCCTAGCAGATACAGCTTTTGGCTTTTCTGCCAATACCCACGGTAAATATGCAGTATCTATAGAAACATCAATCAATCATATCGAGGCACTCGAAGAAGGAGATTATATTACAGCCGAAGCTACCGTTGATATAACCAAAACCAAAGTCGGCTTTAATATCGTAGAGGTAAAGAGAGGAGATGATATAGTAGCACTGTTTAAAGGAGTAGTATATAGAACCAGTAAAGACTGGGAAAAGTAGAATGTCGAATATTGAACTGAAGAATAACAAATAATAAAGTTTGGATTTTTACTAATAATAGAAAATGAAAAAAGTAAAATATGATATAGAAGCTCGATTAATTCAATTTTCCATTAATACTATTTTAGTTTGTGGGAAAGTAGAAGGAAATTATGCTTCGCAACATTTGTCAAAACAACTTATTCGTTCAGTAACATCTGCTGCTTTAAATTATGGAGAAGCACAAAGTGCCGAATCATCTCGTGATTTTGTGCATAAAATTAAATTATGCCTGAAAGAATTAAGAGAGTCTCTAATAAATTTAAAAATTCAAAAAAGGAACAGAATTAATTAAAGACACTAAAAGATTAGAAAATCTTTTAAATGAAAATAATGAATTAATTGCGATTTTCGTTACTAGTATCCGGACTTCGCAAAATAAAAACAAACTATGAGTTTTTAATACTATTCGAGAGGTACTTCGATATTCAGTATTCAAAATTCGATATTCAAAATTTAACATGGAAGCATATATAATTGACGGAATAAGAACCCCAATAGGAAGTTATAAAGGAACATTATCAGCAGTTAGAACAGATGACTTAGGAGCTTTGGTAATTGAACAATTAGTCAAAAATAATCCAAATATTCCCAAAGAGGCTTATGATGATGTTATTATGGGATGTGCTAATCAAGCAGGTGAAGATAACCGCAACGTAGCCAGAATGTCTGCACTATTAGCAGGCTTACCTTATACTGTGCCAGGAGAAACTGTTAATCGTTTATGTAGCTCAGGATTATCAGCAATAATTCATGCCAATAGAGCTATCAAAGCAGGAGACGGAGACCTGTTTATATCCGGAGGAGTAGAGAATATGACACGTGGTCCCTACGTGATAGCAAAACCATCATCTGCCTTTGGTAATGATTCAAAAATGTATGACTCTAGTTTTGGATGGAGATTTGTAAACAAAAAAATGCATGAGCTGTATGGTACAGATGGTATGGGGAATACCGCAGAGAACCTGGTAGAAAAATATAATATATCTAGAGAAGATCAGGATGCCTTTGCACATTGGAGTCAGATGAAAGCTACCAATGCACAAAAATCCGGAAGATTAGCAAAAGAAATTACTACTGTAGAAATTCCGCAGAGAAAAAAAGATCCAATTCTATTCTCTAATGATGAATTTATAAAACCCACTACAACAAAAGAGATATTAGCCAAATTACGTCCTGCTTTCAAAAAAGATGGGAGTGTAACCGCAGGAAATTCGTCTGGATTAAATGATGGAGCGGCCGCGACTATAGTAGCTTCAGAAGATGCTGTAAAAAAATATAACCTTAACCCTTTGGCTAGAATTGTAAGTTCTGCTGTAGTAGGGGTAGAACCTAGAATAATGGGAATTGGTCCCGTACAAGCATCTAATAAAGCTTTAGAAAAAGCTGGAATTACTATGGATGATATTGATGTTATAGAACTCAATGAAGCCTTTGCATCTCAAGCACTAGCATGTATCAGAGAATGGGGACTAGAAGATAATGACCCAAGAATAAACCCTAACGGAGGATCAATAGCAATAGGACACCCCCTAGGAGTTACCGGAGCCAGAATAGCATATTCTGCTGCCTTAGAATTACAACAACAAAACAAACGTTATGCCTTGATCACTATGTGTGTAGGAGTGGGACAAGGATATGCTTGCGTAATTGAAAATACAAATGTTTAATTTGATAGATATAAAATAAGATAAACCAAATAAACTCGAAGAATGATCAAATAAGGTTCAGGAATAATCAAACGAACTTGAAGATTGATCAAATGCAGTCTGTGAATGGTCAAATGAGGTTCAAGAATTATCAAATAAGATCTGAGAATAGTCAAATGACCTTCGAGAAGAATAAAATAAGGTTTAAAAATGAATAAATGAGTTTCAAGATTGATAAAATGAAGTTGCAATAAGGTAAAATGAAATTCAAAATAAGTTAGACACAAATAATATAAAATAAAATACCCTGATACGAATATGCTCCTTTAGGGATTAGAAACTAGATTATGAAAAAACTAGAAAGCTATATAAACGGAAAATGGACTTCAGGTTCTGGAGATGGAATCGTTATGAACGATGCCGTGACAGGTGAAGTTATCGGAATGTCTACAACCGAAGGGTTGGATATCCCCGAAGTATTACAGTATGGTAGAACCAAAGGAGGAGAAATACTTCGTAAAATGACTTTTCAGGAGCGTGGTAATATGCTCAAAAAACTTGCATTTTACCTTACCAAACGCAAAGAAGAGTTCTACGAGTTAAGTTATCGTACAGGAGCAACCCGAGTAGATAGCTGGATTGATATCGAAGGAGGATTTGGTAATCTTTTTGCAAATGCCTCTTTGAGGAAATTGTTTCCAAACCAGCCCTATCATGTAGAAGGAGATCCTATCGATTTATCTAGAGGAGGAAGGTTTATGGCGCACCATATTCTGGTACCCAAAAGAGGAGTTGCGGTACATATTAACGCCTTTAATTTTCCGATTTGGGGAATGTTAGAGAAATGTGCAGTCAATTGGATGGCGGGAGTACCTGCTGTGGTATTACCAGCACCACAGACAGCATATTTAACAGAAGCCGTAGTTCGTGTTATTGTAAATTCAGGAATTCTACCAGAAGGAGCATTACAATTGCTAAGTGGTATGACCAAAACAATTCTCGATACAGTACAATCGCAGGATGTAGTAACCTTTACAGGTTCTGCCCACACCGGTAGATTGCTAAAAGCACACCCAAGACTTATACAAGAATCGGTGCCTTTTACTATGGAAGCAGATTCGTTAAATGCTTCAATATTAGGAGCAGATGCAGTGCCGGGAACACCAGAGTTTGATCTGTTTATCAAAGAAGTTCGAAAAGAAATGACCGTAAAATGTGGGCAGAAATGTACTGCAATACGTAGAATTATTGTTCCTTCGGATCGTATCGAAGATGTACAGATAGCCCTAGGACAGCAATTAGATAAAATAACCGTTGGAGACCCCAGATTAAAAGAAGTACGAATGGGAGCTTTGGCAAGTAAACAGCAGGTAGAAAGTTTTAAAAATAACATTTCTGAAATAGCCAAAACAGCACAGTTGGTATATGGGGATCTGGATAAAATAGAAACCGTAGGAGCAGATGCCCAAAAAGGAGCTTTTGTGAGCCCGATTTTGATGAGAGAAGATGATCCGTTTAATAATACGAATGCTCATGATATCGAAGCCTTTGGACCAGTATCAACCTTAATGCCCTATGATACGTTAGAAGATGCAATTACACTTTCACAAATGGGTAAAGGATCATTAGTATCTTCAATCTTTACCTATGACGATAAAATAGCCAAAGAATATATTGTAGAAACAGCTTCGCACCATGGACGAATACTGGTTGGAAATCGCGAAAATGCCAAGCAAAGTACTGGTCATGGTTCTCCACTACCATTACTTACTCATGGTGGTCCGGGACGTGCCGGGGGAGGTGAAGAAATGGGTGGAATGAGAGGTATCAAGCATTTTATGCAACGATGCGCTGTACAAGGAACACCAACTACGCTTACCGAAGTCACAGGAATCTATCAGGCAAACTCTACATATAAAGAAGTAGAAAATCACCCATTCTCATACCATTGGGAGGATATCGAGCCTGGGATGTCGCTCAAAACACATAAACGTACCATAACCGATACAGATATTATTGGATTTGCCAATCTTACCTGGGATCACTTTTATGCGCATACCGACATAACATCCTTAGACGGAAGTATTTTTGAAAAACGTACCGCCCATGGATATTTCATTCTGGCAGCAGCAGCAGGACTATTTGTTTATCCCAATAAAGGACCGGTAGCCGCTAATTATGGACTAGAGGAATGTAGATTCCTTAGACCAATCTATCATAATGATACCGTATATGTACGATTAACCTGTAAACAAAAAGTTGATCGTGATGTAGCAAGCGCAGAACACCCTAGCGGAATAGTAAAATGGTTTGTAGAAGTTTTTGATACCGAAGATGAGCTGGTAGCAATAGCAACTATCTTAACGATGGTGCAGAAAAAACAAACCACTCTTGTAGAAATGACCGAAGCAAAAATACAAGAATGTCTAAGCAAGATAACTGCTGATACAAAACCAAAATGGGGTATCATGACACCACAGCACATGATCGAACATTTGGAGTATACCTATAAAATTGCTTCGGGAGAAATTCAGGATTTTGAGGTTGCCACACCAGAAAAGATTTTAGAAAAAGTACATAATAGCCTTTATAATTATGAACCTTTTCCAAAAAACACAGAATTTCCGTTGCTTAAAAAAGGAGTGCTGGAAGAGTTGATACACCCAGATTTGCAAACAGCAATAACCAAGTTAAATGAAGCTAGAGAAGTGTATAAAGCATATTTTAAAGAAAACCCGGATGCGATACTAAAAAATATTGTTTTTGGAGATTTAAATAAATATGAATGGTATTTATTAGAAAGAAAACATCTAAATCATCACTTTGATCAGTTTGATCTATTGGATTGAACTAAAAAAAGGATACCAATGTCATCCTGAGCTTGTCGAAGGAAATTTGTATTAGAATACACTTCGACAAGCTCAGTGTGACAAACGAAACAAATTAGATTGTAATTCTAACTTAGGTTGGAATGCAAGATTAAGATAAAATATAAAACAAATAATGTAAAATACTAAGTAAAGACTTCAAACACTTAGAGAACATATTTTAAAAATAAGATAAAGTTGACACAGCCATACGTAAATATAAACATAGAAAATCAGGTAGGGATTATCGAGTTTTTTCATCCAGCTCATAACTCTTTACCAGGTGATATTTTAGCAAAGCTTGCTGAAACAATTACTGATGCCGGTCAGGATGATCAGATTAAAGTCATCGTATTAAAAAGTGGAAGAGACAGAACCTTTTGTGCAGGAGCAAGTTTTAAAGAACTGATCAATATTAATGATGCCGAAACAGGAAAAATATTTTTCTCTGGCTTTGCCAATGTAATCAATGCCATGCGCAAATGCCCAAAGTTCATTATCGGTCGTGTACAAGGAAAAACCGTTGGAGGAGGAGTAGGACTAGCCTCGGCAACCGATTATTGTATGGCAACAAAATATGCTTCCATAAAGTTAAGTGAACTTAATGTAGGTATAGGGCCATTTGTAGTAGGACCCGCAGTAGAACGCAAAATAGGATTATCAGCCATGACTCAGATCGCTATCGATGCCAATTCATTTTATGATGCAGAGTGGGCTAGAGATAAAGGGCTTTTTACCAAGGTTTTTGAAGATATAGAAACCCTGGATGCCGAAGTAAAAGCTTTTGCAGAGCATCTGTGCACGTATAATCCAGAAGCAATGCGTGATATGAAAAAAGCATTTTGGAAAGGAACAGAAGATTGGGATACCTTATTAGCAGAAAGAGCCGTAATTAGCGGTAGACTGGTACTAAGTGATTTTACAAAAGAAACCTTGAAAAGATTTAAATAGAATATTGAACACCGAATACTAAACAAAGAATATCGAATGTCGAAGTTTATATTTGATTAAACAATAGTATGATTTCAGTATTCGATATTTAACCTTCAATATTAGATATTTATATGATTTACAGTTTTAAAGGATACATACCCGTAGTACACGAAAGCAGTTTTGTACACCCACTGGCAGCCGTAACAGGCAATGTGATCATTGGCAAAAATTGTTATATAGGACCAGGTGCCGCAATACGTGGAGATTGGGGAGAGATTATTCTCGAAGACGGAGTTAATGTACAAGAAAATTGTACGGTGCATATGTTTCCTGGTAAATCGATAGTTCTTAAAGAAAGTGCACATGTAGGTCATGGAGCGGTGATTCATGGAGCTAATTTGGGACGTAACTGTTTGATTGGGATGAATACAGTGATCATGGATGATGCAGAGATAGGTGATGAATGTATTGTAGGAGCAATGTCATTTGTCAAAGCAAATACAGTATTCCCAAAACGAAGCTTGATTGTAGGTAATCCAGCAAAAGTGATCAAAGAAGTAAGTGATCAAATGATTGCCTGGAAAACTAAAGGAACAAAACTATATCAACAATTACCAGCAGATTGTTATGAATCATTAGAAGAGGTAGAACCTCTAAGAGAAGTGCCAGAAAATAGAGAAACACAAGAAGCATTTTATAAAACATTAGAAGAATTTAAACAAAATAAATAATTACGAATGTCATACTGAGCATATCAAAGTGTAGTCAGTAAAAGAATCTTTTAAAAAGTTAGGCATACGTAAAAGGATAAAAATTAATATATTACAATCAATAAGCTAACAAACATTAGTTAACCAAAATGGCAATAATTGAATTAAAGATGCCCAAAATGGGCGAGAGTATATCAGAAGCTACCATTCTTAACTGGTTAAAGAATGTAGGTGATACGGTAGAAGAAGATGAGACAATTCTGGAAGTAGCTACAGACAAAGTAGATTCTGAAGTTCCTTCTCCTTGTAATGGAGTGATAACAGAAATACGATATCAGCCTAATGAGGTGGTAGAAATCGGGCAGGTAATCGCTCTTATAGATGGAGATGCTGAATCCAAATCAGTACCATCGAATCAAGAATCAGAAGAGATAAAAACGACCGAAAAACCAAAGGACAAACCAGAAGTGTCAGTTCAATCAGAACCCAGAATTACTTCAGACTTAGGATCTCTGGACTCTGACCTAAACGATGGTTTCTTATCTCCATTGATTATCAGTATTGCACAAAAAGAAAATCTGAGTATAGAAGAGCTGCAAAGTATTGTAGGTACTGGAGCAGATGGTCGTATTCGTAAGAGTGATGTGATGCAGTATCTTAAAAATAGAAAGTATCCTTTGCCAAGTAGACCGCAACAGCCACAGGTGCAAGTGCCAAAATCTACATACAATGCCCCTCCAATTTCATTTGTAGAAGGTAAAGATCGAATTGTAGAGATGGATCGAATGCGAAAAATGATCGCTGATCATATGGTGTATTCTAAGCATACCTCACCACATGTAACAAGTTATATCGAAGTAGATGTAACCAATATTGTAAACTGGAGAAACGAAGTAAAAGTGAAGTTTCTGGAGAAGCATGGAGAGAAACTAACCTTTACTCCAATTTTTGTAGAGGCAGTAGCTAGGGCAATTCAAGAATACCCAATGATTAATGTCTCTGTCGATGACAAAAAGATAGTGGTGCATAATGATATTAATGTAGGTATGGCAACCGCATTGCCCAATGGTAACTTAATCGTTCCTGTAGTTAAAAATGCAGATGAGAAAAATCTTTTTGGATTGGCCAAAAATGTTAATCATCTGGCTAATAGTGCAAGGAACAATGCCTTAAAACCAGATGAAATACAAGGAAGCACCTTTACTATTTCTAATGTAGGAACTTTTGGAAGCCTTATGGGAACTCCAATCATTAATCAGCCAGAAGTAGCTATTCTGGCACTGGGGATCATTAAGAAAAGGCCAGAAGTGATTACTACAGAAAAAGGTGATGAAATCGCCATACGAAGTATGATGTATCTATCGCTATCCTTTGATCATAGAGTAGTAGATGGGTTTTTAGGAGGATCATTTTTACGCAAAGTAGGAGATGAGTTAGAAGCCTTTGATATAAATAGAGAAATATAATAATAAATGCGCAAGGGATAGAAGCGACATCCTTTTTTAATGCCTAACCAAACTGTTACACTAAGCCATTGTGTTGAGCCTGTCTAAGTGTAATCTAAGTGTAATCAAGGCGTAAACAAATTAAAAAAGATATAGCGGATAGCCCGACCCATCGGGATGCGACCAAAACAATAATAATGGAGCAACAAATCAAAATTACAAAAACCTCAAATTCAAAATTAAAGGAAATAGATTTTGATAATATTCCTTTAGGAAAAACCTTTACCGATCACATGTTTATTTGTGAATATGAAGATGGTGCATGGCAAAATCCTCGTATAGAGCCTTTGGAGTTAATCCCTACCCATCCCGCTGCAATGGCACTGCATTATGGACAAGCAATTTTTGAAGGAATGAAAGCTACAGTAGGTAAAGATAATACCCCACTGTTGTTTAGACCAGAAGAAAATGCAAAGCGACTTAATCACAGTGCAGCCAGAATGGGGATGCCAGCGGTACCCGAAGAACTTTTTGTAGAGGCAGTAAAACAAATCACAGGAGTAGAGCAAGCATGGATACCCCCGCAAGAAGGTAGTGCGTTATATTTACGCCCATTTATGTATGCAGATGAACCTTTTATTGGGATGCGAGCTGCAACTAGTTATAAGTTTATCGTAATCTGTTCTCCCGCAGGACCATTCTTTACCAAAAAGATAAGATTGTATGCAGAGACTGAATATATAAGAGCAGCAGACGGAGGAACAGGAGAAGCAAAAGCAGCAGGAAATTATGCTGCAGCGATACTTCCTACAGAAAAAGCTAAAGCCAAAGGGTATGACCAAGTATTGTGGTTAAATGCCAATGAGCATAAATACATACAAGAAGTAGGTACGATGAATATCTTTTTTAAGGTAGAAGGTAAATTTATTACTCCCAATATAAGCGGATCTATTTTAAAGGGAATTACACGAGATAGTGTAATTACTTTACTAAAAGATAAAGGTTTCGAAGTAGAAGAACGCCCAATTACTATCGATGAGATCATTGGATATTCTAAAGAAGGTAAACTAGAAGAAGCATTCGGAACAGGTACTGCAGTGGCAATAGCGATGGTAGAAGCAATTGGGTACAATGAAGAACTTATAACCTTGCCAGAGACAAATCCTGTAAGCGAGGATATAAAAAATACTTTGGATGAGATCAAAGCGCAAAAAAGAGAAGATAAGCATGGGTGGATTATCCCCGCGAGTGTAGAAGAGAAGGTAAGATAATTAGAATCTACGAATTACGAATTTAGATTTGCGAAAGATATAATAATAAGAATGAATGTTATTTATGAAAGAGTTTAGATTGTTGGAGTACTTTACAATAGGTAAAGAATCTCCAGAGCAATCGATATCAAAGATCGTAAATCGTGCATTAAAAAATGATTTAAAATGTTAGCCGAAAAAACAATAGCAAAAGAAGTATTACAAAAAGCATTTATGACACTCTGTACTGCTAAGTCAATGACAGAGTTGTATGAAGAAAACTTTAAAGTAGTTTCTAAATATGTGCATGCAACTTCGAGGGGGCATGAGGCGATCCAGATAGCCGCAGCAATGCAGTTATTGCCACAGGATTATGCGTTCCCATATTACCGTGATGACTCGATGTTATTAGGTATAGGGATGAGACCCTACGATTTAATGTTGCAGTTGTTGGCTAAAAAGGACGACCCATTTTCTGGAGGTAGAACCTATTACTCACACCCTAGTCTTAGAGATGAGGATAAACCCAAAATACCACATCAATCCTCGGCAACAGGGATGCAGGCAATACCATCAACAGGTGTGGCAATGGGAATGCAGTACAAAGAGTTGGTGGGATTAGATGATAAATCATTAAAAGATAAACCTTTGGTGCTATGCTCTCTTGGCGATGCCTCTGTTACCGAAGGAGAGATTGCAGAAGCGTTTCAGATGGCAGCATTAAAACAGTTACCTATTTTGTATTTGGTACAGGATAATGGATGGGATATCTCGGCTAATG
The DNA here is from genome assembly GCF_002895435.1 of Aquimarina sediminis. Classification (GTDB taxonomy): domain Bacteria; phylum Bacteroidota; class Bacteroidia; order Flavobacteriales; family Flavobacteriaceae; genus Aquimarina; species Aquimarina sediminis. Next base: position 17,546 of record NZ_POYJ01000010.1, on the reverse strand, counting down.
CAGCAGAAACAAGAGCGCAAGATGCTTTTGAATATGCTTCAGGGTTTAATGGATTAGATGCCATTTCTATTGATGGGGCTAATTTTACCGAAAGCTATCTGGCAGTACAAGAAGTCATCAAAACCATAAGAGAAGAAAGAAGACCAATGTTGGTACATGCCAAAGTACCTTTATTAAATCACCACACCTCGGGAGTGCGTATGGAATGGTATCGTGATGATCTTGATGAGGCTCGTACCAGAGACCCATATCCTGTGTTGAGGAATCAATTAATTAATAATGGTTTTACAGAAGATGAGGTAACTGCTATTGAAACAGAGGCAAAAGCGATAGTAGCCAAGGATCTGGAAGAAGCTATGAAAGCCGAAGATCCAAAACCAGAAGATCTGTTTACACATGATTTTGCACCAACACCTATCACCGAAGAAAAAGGAGAGCGATCTCCAGCCGATAAAGAAGAAGTGGTGATGGTAGATTGTGCACTGTTTGCGGTAGAAGAATTGATGAAAGAGCACAAAGAGTGCTTACTATATGGTCAGGATGTAGGAGGACGATTGGGAGGTGTATTTAGAGAAGCTGCGACCTTAGCTCAGAAATTTGGAGACGAAAGAGTATTTAATACCCCTATCCAGGAAGCTTTTATTGTAGGGTCTACAGTAGGAATGTCGGCAGTAGGATTAAAACCTATTGTAGAAGTACAATTTGCAGATTATATCTGGCCGGGGTTAAACCAGTTGTTTACCGAGGTTAGTAGGTCATGCTATTTATCCAATGGAAAATGGCCAGTATCGATGATTCTTAGAGTACCGATTGGTGCTTACGGTAGTGGGGGACCTTACCACTCTTCATCTGTAGAATCTGTTGTAACTAATATTCGTGGAATCAAGATTGCTTACCCAAGTACAGGAGCTGATCTAAAAGGGCTGATGAAAGCGGCATATCATGATCCTAATCCTGTAGTGATTCTGGAGCATAAAGGCTTGTACTGGTCCAAAGTAAAAGGAACAGATGCTGCCAGAACCATAGAACCATCAGAAGATTATGTATTGCCTTTTGGAAAAGCCAATGTCGTACAGCGAATCTGGCCGCAGGATGAAAAAGAGACCATGACCATAGTGACCTATGGTATGGGGGTACATTGGGCACTTAATGCCACAAAAGATATCAAAGAGAGTGTAGAGATTATTGATCTAAGAACATTATACCCTCTGGATGAGGAAACAATCATAGAATCAGTAAAGAAAACTAAGAAATGCCTTGTAGTAACAGAAGAACCTACTAATAACTCTTTTGCACGGGCATTATCGGGTAAAATACAGGAAGAATGTTTTAGATCTCTTGATGCTCCTGTAATGACAATAGGTTCAGAGAATATGCCAGCGATACCTTTAAATAGTACATTAGAGCAAACCATGATTCCTTCTACAGAAAAAGTAAAACAAAAAATAGAGGAGTTACTTAGATATTAAACCAAGGCTAATTCGAATTTATGAAAGTGAAAATGTATCTCTCAAGGAAGGGATATGTTTTCACTTCTTGTTTTATAGTATAGCATGTTGTCTTGCGATTATCTATAAGTATAGTGATACTAGCTGATTGTTTTAGGTTAATCTATATAAGTAATACAGTTTTAGCTTTAAAATAACGTTTGTAAATTTCATTTCTATCCACATTGTCTTACAATTAAAACAATATAAAACGCTGTTTATAAGTATTTTTATGTAGGAATTTTCTTTTTTTGAGTAGAAACTAAGTCATTTTGTATACTAATCTTATGTAGGTATCGTTGTAGTACGTTATAGATATATACAAGTAATAGCTAATAAACTAAGACCTACCTCAGATCGTGCTTAAATTATGATAAACACACATAGGCTCACAGCATGTGAGCAACACCAAAGACAAGTTATTCAAAACACAATAGTGACCCAAAAACCTAAAAATAACTATAGTATGAATACTATCTATTGTACATCCATCATATTAGCTATGATGATGCTGTTTTCTAGTAACATAAGTACAGCGCAAGATGACCGGGCTGTATTAATAGATCTGTATAAGGCTAATCCCGATAGTAGGCTATCCTGGGATATTTCTACAAAAAGTATTGAAGATTGGAAAGGTGTACATATAGAGAATGGAAGGGTAACACATTTAGATGTAAGTCGTAAAGAAATAACAAGTTTACCAGAAAGTTTTGGTGATCTTTCGGCTCTTCAATCTTTGAATATAAGAAGGAATAAGTTGAAAAGTCTACCCAATAGTTTTGACAACCTTTCTGCCCTTACATTTTTGAGTATAGCAAAAAACCAATTATTGGTTTTACCAGAAGGTTTCGGCAATCTTTCCGCCCTTACCTCTTTGGATTTAGAAAATAATCAACTAACTACTTTGCCAGATAGTTTTGGAGACCTTTCTTCTCTTACAAAATTATATCTAAGGAAAAATCAATTAACTAGTTTGCCTGATAGTATTGGAAACCTTGCGGAGCTCACAATTTTGGGTTTAAGGGATAATCAATTAGCCGGTTTGCCCGATAGTTTTGGAAATCTCTCTTCGCTAGCTGTTTTGGGTCTAGAGAGTAATCAATTAACTAGTTTACCGGAGAGTTTTGGTAACCTTTCATCTCTAATTCAATTGCAAATAAACTATAATCAGTTAACCAGCTTGCCAGATAGTTTTGGTAATCTTTCTGCACTCACAATTTTGGTTTTGGAAGGTTCTAATTTAGCCAGTATACCAAGCAATCAATTAAGTAGTTTACCTGAGAATTTTGGAAACCTTTCCTTGCTAAAAGAATTGTATTTGAAACGTAATAAGCTAACAAGTTTACCAGATAGTTTTGGAAATCTATCATCTCTTGAGTATTTGGATTTAGAGGATAATCAATTAACTAGTTTGCCCAATAATTTTGGCAATCTTTCTTCACTGGTCTCTTTAAGTTTAGAAAAGAATTCATTAGCCCATTTGCCAGATGGTATAGTAAATCTTAATTCTCTTAGCTATTGTAATGTAGGAAATAATAGATTAGAAAGTTTACCAGATAGTTTTGGTCGCTTATCTTCACTTACCAGTTTAAACTTATATAGTAATGCATTACAGAGTTTACCTGATAGTTTTGGCAACCTTTCTTCTCTTACCGGTTTAAGTTTAGGAAAAAATGATATACTTAACCTACCCAATAGTTTTGGTAATCTTTCTGTGCTTAAAGAATTGAATTTACGAGACAATAAACTCACGAATCTTCCAGTTGGTTTTGGTAATCTCTCTGCACTTACAAATCTCACGTTAAGAGGCAATCAATTGAAGGGCTTACCTGACAGTTTTGGTAATCTGTCTTCGCTTGAAAAAGTGGATGTAGCATCAAATCAATTATTGGATTTACCAGAAAATTTTGGCAATCTTACTTCTCTGAAAAGAGTGGATTTGTTTAGTAATCAAATAAAAGTTTTACCCGATATTGGTAACTTATCTTCACTTGAAGTATTGATTTTACAAGCAAATGAATTAACCAGTTTGCCAAAAACAATTGAAACTTTTTCTACTCTTACATTTTTGGATGTAATGAATAATCCATTAGATCCTTTACCTCCTTCATTATGTGCATTTTTGGATAGTATTCGTAGGGTATATATAGATTCTGGAGTATGTAAGTAAATGTTTAGAAAAGGGACTGCCTAAAAGTAGTTTCTTATGACGATTATACACAAATAAGTTTGAAAAAATATCTAAAACTTAATTGTCAATCTGAGCTTGAATTTTTTACAAAAAATGATAATTGTATGTAGCATTCAAGCTCAGTTTAACAAAGAAATCTTCCTGTTTAAATCCATTTATCAGATTTTTACATACTCATGTATTTCCAATCTGACCAAGCTCCATTTTCTTTTCTTTTAAACTTTCCGTCTCGTTCAACAAAATTTAATTCATTATTAGCATCAAATTCATATCTCCCTTCTCTCCATTCATATTCTGGTAAAGAAGCTCCTTGATCTTTTAAATCAAAAAATATATTTACCGTTTTAGAAAGAGTTTTTCCATCTTTACTTACAATACGAGTAGTTTTGGATAGTTTCTCGTCTAGGTATTCGTAATCTTCTACATCCTTTTTTGTCTCATTGGTTGTTTTGGAGGATCTTTTTATCTTATCAAAATCGGTATATTGTAAATTGGTGACAGTCTTGGTTACCCTTCCTTCTCCAAAGTCAAAAACTCTTTCGGTCTTAAATTTATTTTCACCAAGTTTTGATACAGTGATATTGCGTTGCTTAGAAAACTCTTTGACTTTATGAGGATACTCACTTGTAGAAGCCTTAAATGTATTTGGCGTACTCTCTAAAATAGTCGTCACTATTTTTCCTAATTTTCCTTTTTTAAAGTATTTGATAACCTCACTTACTTTTCCATTTTTATAAGTAAAATCAATCCATTGAACTCTTCCGTTAGAGAAAGGGTTTTCGATTTTAGATACTCTGCCATCAGCGTTTCTATAGAATGTATAGTCAAAATTAGACAATGATTTTGCACTTATTCTTTTTACTATACCATCTTCAAAAACAATATCTAATGTACTTCCGTTAAGATCTGCTCCAATAATTTTTCCTTCTTTAATGATAAGGGATACTTTTTTGTATTTATCATCATTGCTCAAAGAGTAGTATTTTTTACCTGAGACCGTATCGTTTTCTATAGTATATTCTCCTTCAAGCATAAGACCGAAGTCTCCAAACACAAGAGTGGTTGCTTCGATATCTTCGATTATTTTTTTTATAATAGGAGTATTCTCTTCACTATTACCGCTTAGCTGATATATAGTATTTGGAATTGTATTTTTTGACTCGGTAACTTCTTTTTTGTGATGTGCCGGGGCTTCTTTTTTTACTGTTTCTTCTGTGTTTTGATCAACAGGTGAGTGTGGTAGATCATCAATGGTCTCGACCATAAAATGGGTGCTGCTTACCTTGTTTTTAGAAAAAAGCTCTTTTAAGGTATTAGCTCTCTTGATAATCTTTTTCCCGTTAGATTTATCGTAACCGTTTTCGATTAACTTATTAGCATATAGAATAGCTTTATCCGGCATGTCAAAATTGTAATACAGTTGCGCCAAATTAAAATAACTGGCATACCTCATTTTTTTATGCTTCTTGCTATCCAAAGGGTAGCGTTCTACCAACTCATTAAAGTAGGTTTCAAAATTATCAAGATATTGAGTATGAGATGAGGTAACCGGTTGATTAGCTTTCATACGTAGAAACACTTCTTTTATTCGTTTGTACTGTCTTTGATAGCCTTCATAATCCGTGTTTTTTTCAGAATCTAAAACCCAAAAAGCTTGCTCTCTCAAATCAGTAGGGTAGCCATAGAAATGATTTAATTTGTCATTTATCAATCCAATCTTATCTTGTATAAATTGTTTTTTTACGTTTTCAACCAAAGTACTGCGATTCGTTGGAAAATATTTTTTTGTATGCTCCAAACTATTCGTCTCTTTACTTTTAAATTCTCCTTTATTCCCCAGCGGAAAATTGTATTCTTCTTTACCTTTTATGGTAACAAAGCATTTTCCTGTAATGGCATATTGCATCGAAGCCTGATAAAAAGTTTTGGTACCAGTTACGTTTCCGTCTCTATCTTTTTCTTCTTTAATTCGTTCTGAAATCTTAACAGGAGTTGTTCCTACATCATTGACGGTAATTTTTATTTGAATTACTCCATCTTCTTTGGTTTTGGTAAAACCATACAACTTAATTTTTTCTTCAAAAGATGTTACACTAGAGTGTACCGAGTATGTTCTTTTACTCTTGTCCAAAATAGGATCTTCTGGTAGTTGAACAAAGTAAATTGAAGCTCGTTCTTTATCTAAGTCTACTTTCTGTGAAAATACAGTTGTAGTTAAGAGAAAAATAATAATAAAGCGGATATTAAATAGTTTCATGGGGTTAGTTTAAGTAGATAACAAAAAATTGAATTGCCTAGAATATAAGTTGATGAGTCATTAAAGTAAAGTATAGTTTTTTGATATTCTCTATGGTCAAAAAAACAATTTCCCTTTTGTGTTTTGGAGAAAGCCATAGTTAGGTTCAAATATAATGTATCGGTAGCTTTTTGATCAATGATATCAGGTATTCTTTTATATTATTAGCGATTTCTGTAGTATGTTTTGCTGATAAGTAGATGTAAATTGCTTAAAATCAAGAAAGTAAAATTATGTATGTCACTAGTTGTAGTAGTGAAGATTTATAAATGTTGACTAATTGGAAGTAGTGTTACGGCAGGTTTGTTTTAACTATGTCTTCTGCCTTAATGGAATATTTTTGTTAAACGTTTAGCTGGAAAAGTTTATACTGTTTATCTGTTGTCTGAGTATTAATGGAGTACGAGGGATAATTTCGAGGGACACTATATCATATAAAATTGATAAATAATCACTTCAGAACATCTCGAAATCAGTTATACTTCTCTTGATACGGAGGGGCTAAAAGAGTACTTTCTGGGTAATTGCTTTAAGGTAAACTCAGAAGAATAATCAGTTAAGCCGGGATATCTATTTTTTCTGACCAAAATTAAGAGAAGAATGATATAATAGGTTAACTTTGAGTGATATAACCATTTAAATATTTTACACAATGATTAAGAACCTATTAAATTTTAAGAATGTTACGATTCTCAAAAAAGAAGATCAAAAAGAGATCAATGGAGGAAAAACAAAGTTTGGTTGCCAACCACAATTTCTGGATTGCACATCGGATAGAGATTGTCCTTGCGGACCATGTGGGCTTCATTATGGGGACTTCTATATTCCTAATCTTTGCTCCTATTAGTGCATAGATAGAGCGTAATGCCAAATACTACTTTTAAGAAATAAGGTGTCTAAAAACTAATGTTTTAGACACCTTATTTATGGTAATACTAAACTTTTATTTAGAGATTCGATATGGTTTCAATTCTTCAAAAAAGATATCATCGTTTGGCACATCAAAATCCATACTTTTAATTTTTAAGTTATTATCAGTAGTAAACTTTACGGTTCCGAAACTAAACCAGGCATGTTTTTTATCCCATACGATTTCCCAAACATCATGATGCCAGTGCCTTAATGTAGCAGATAGATCTGGGGTGTGTTCAAACTCCATTCGTAGCTGTTCTTTTGCACTAGAAATTTTGATCTTTCCATAGATATCAGAAAGATAAGTTCCTGCAATCATGGATGGAGTAGCAGAAGGTTTAGTGTTTAGGACTCTTTTTTCTTTTCTATCAGTAATACGAGTATCTTTTTTAGCATTGTTATTAGCTCTTTCTAAGAGTTTAGCAGACCAATCGATTGTTGAGGTACCCATAAATTGATCCAATGCATAATAGGTTGCAGCTCTAATAGGACTTTTCATGCCATTGGTAAGTACAACCACTCCCAGGTTCTCGTCCGGGATTAAAGTAACTGCGGTAATCATACCATCAAAACCGCCTGTGTGAGCAACATTTAGTCTCCCGTGGTAATCGCTAAGTCCCCATCCGAGACCATAGCCACTAAAGTGGCGATTAAGATCATTTTGGGTGGTATGATCTATAGTATAGTTGTTATGTGGTGTCCAAACCATATTTCGGGTTTCTTTGGTGAGTAGAGTGTCCTTGCCAACACGCCCATGATTTAGATTAAAAATCATCCACTTGGCAACATCATTTACACTGGATATAAGACCTCCCATAGCTCCGATTTTTTCCCAATCAACCCATGCTACAGGGATGTTTGTGTCATTCTCACGGGCATGGGGGGTGGCATAGTTTTTTTTGTTCTCTAAATGTTTGATAGATGATATTGTTCTATCCATTCCCAGAGGGTCAAGGATTCGTTCTTGCACATTTTGTCCCCAGGTTTTTCCTGTTACTTTCTTAATGATTTCTCCAGCTGTGATATACATTACATTAGAATATCCAAATCCAGCTCTAAAATCATTGGTTTTAGGAAGGTATTTAACTCGCTTTATAATTTCTTGGGCAGTTAGGTTGGCTTTATACCATATAATATCTCCGCTAAAGGTGCCCAAACCTACGCGGTGACTTAGCAGATCTTTGATAGTTACTTCATTACTTACCCATGGATCGTAGAGTGCAAAATAGGGTAGGTGCTTCTTTACTTTATCATCCCAATTTAGTTTTCCTTCCTGAACCAGCATCCCGATAATAGTGGCTGTAAAGGCTTTAGAGTTAGATGCTATAGCGTATAACGTGTTTTTATCAGGTTTATCTTCTTTTCCTTTTTCCAAAACTCCATAGCTACCGCTAAAGACTAATTCTCCATCTTTTACAATACCAATAGTAGCACTTGGGATATCCCAGTCTTTGACCATTTTGGTATAGTACTCATCGAGTTTCTTAAGGTCAACTGTAGTTTTTTGTTGAGCAAACAAACTGATATAGCAGATAGAGAATAGTAGAAAAAATGATAATACTTTTTTCATAGTAATAATTTTAGATAATAATTAGTGTGTCTTAACTGGGTAAATATAGTTTTTAGGAATACTATTTCAAATTGAAAATGATGTATACTAATAGTTAGTGTTTGTACTACTGGTTGCATTGTATAATCTGTTGTAGATTATGAAAGAAATGTAAGGGAAGTGTCAATTTTACTTATTTTCAGAACAACATAGAGAAAAACTGTGTTTCTGTTTACGATAGAAGCACTTGAATTGATAAGTTTTGAATCAAAACATGATAATGTACAACAGATATTGTATATACTTAAAATAATAAAAGTTCAGAAATAGTGTGTCTGTTACTTTTTTAGTAGTGCTCTAAATGCCTGAGCGTCTCCCTTAAATACATCATAGTCGATGTCTCCTTTAACTCCACTTAGCTTTTTGAGATCTGTACGTTGCCAGAATGTCCAACCTTGGTTTTTCCATGTTTCTGGTAGTTTTGGCTTCTTTTTGGTGTACTCAGCTACCCATAATTTATATTTGGCAAAGTCAGGGTGATCAAGATATTTGATCCCAAAATATAGATTGGTATATATAATTGGGGCAACCCCCAGTTCTTTTTCTACGGTTTTTAACCAGATTAAGGTATTTTTCTGATAGTTTTCTTTGGTTACTGGTGCCTTGATACCGCCTTCTTCAAGATCCAAAACGGGGGGTAGACTGCCAGAGTCTAGCTGCCCTAATGCCTTTGTGAAATTTAGGGCTTGCTTTGTTGGATCATTACCTGTTACATAAAAATGATAAGCTCCTTGATAGACGCAGTTTTTTTTGGCATCTGCTCTGTTTATTTCAAATTTTGGATCTATAAATGTATCTCCTTCTGTAGCTTTGATGTATACAAAATTGACACCATCTTTTTTGATATCATCCCAGATGATATTTCCTTGATAATGGGATACATCCATGCCAAGGATGATAGAGTCTTTTTCTATTCTTTCATTTTCCATCTCACAAGTAGTGTTTTTTTTATCATTGGCGCAAGAATAAAGGAGTAAAGAGGTCGCAAAAATTGCAATAGAAAGTTTTTTCATGGGTATTGTCGGTTTAATAGTAAAAAAATGATGTTATGAAGCTGACTTAATTAGGGTTATTAGTTAGGTCTTTGCCTAGTTGTTTTAAGTTTGCTTCTTGGTTGTTTTCGATTTTTTGCAATGCAGAGAAATGAAAGAATCTTTTTAGTAAGAAACTCATAAGATAAAAGTATAGCAATGGCAAAATAAGAAAAAGAACAATAAGATTACTGATCATATTAATGATAAGTTTCATTAGTTCTTTTTTGCCTTCTTTTAGAATTTGATAGGCTTCAGAGACACCTTCCTCTATATTCACTCCAACATCTTCAACTTTATTAACGACGGTGTCTTCAACTTTTTTAAAGAGACCAATATCTTTGTGACCTTTCTCTTTTGCTTTTTCGAGCTGTCTTTTTTTTCTAGCTTCTTGTTTGGAGGTTAGCTTTTCTCTTTTTTCTTCATATTTACTTTTGATAGATGATAAATGCTCATGTAATGAAGATCCAAGATCTAATTTCATGGTATCCGATACATAATGTATTCCATTAACATACATAGAAAGCCCAGGATTAATAAGTAGCGAGATGATCAGTAACTTTAAAGCTACTTTTTTGTATTTTTCTATAAATACTCCTATTAGAAATAGAAAAGGAAGTATTTTGAATAGTAATGATTTTCCCATATTAACCAAGATAGTCTGAACAGCAACTACAATATTGGCAAATGTTAGATAATTGATTGCCCGGGTAAAGATATCTGTAAGTTCTGTGGCAACTCCACCTACTAAAGGAACACCAGAGTTGTCGATGCTTTCGGTAATACTTTTTAACTCCATAGCAATGCCAAGAGCAAGCATCATGTTCCCGTTTAAGTTAGATAAAAAATCGATAGCCGGAGTTACTAATATATTGCTAAAGCCTAAGAGAGCGAGTACCAAGGTAATGGCAACAATCCAGATTTTATCTTTTTTGATAAAATTGGATAGTGTCTGGTTTATATCCATAATGAAGAAATCCTAAAAGTTGGTTTATTTTTTGTGTAGTTTAAAGGTAGATTATTTTTTGGAATAATAACACTTAGTTTTTTGATTTTGTTTAAGTTTTTTTGATTAAATCAAAAAGTGATTTGATTTTTTTTATTAGTATAATAAATTGATTATTAGGGTGTAGTGAGTTTTTTTTGGGTCCGAGATAATTTTAGCGTAGACCCACTTGTTTTGATACAATACTGCTAATTAATGGTTTTATTTTTCTTAAAAATGAGAAATTAACCTTAATATCATACACTATAAATTTGTGGTACATCTATAATACTGTATTCTGTTTATGTTAAATATATTGTTTTATAAAAGCGGAAATTTGTCACCTTTAATTTCTTTGTTGCAAAACATTTATTTTTTTACACTTGTAAAATACTGTTTTTTAGAGGTTTAATAAACCCGTATAACTTGTGGTGTTTTACCAGAATATTATATGTTTTTTTTATATTGCTTATTGAACCAACACTTTCAAATATGGATAATATATCAACAATTATTTTAGCAGTATCTCTTATCATTATTATGTTAGGAATGGGATTGTCTTTGGTTGTTGATGATTTTAGAAGAATATTTGTATACCCAAAAGCGATATTAGTAGGGTTAACTAACCAAATAGTTATTTTACCATTGTTGGGGTTTATGTTGGCCTCGATGTTTCCAATTCAGCCTGAGATTGCTGTAGGGGTCATGATTCTGGCTGCTTGCCCTGGTGGTCCTACCTCAAATTTAATATCTCATTTGGCAAAAGGTGATATTGCATTATCAGTCACACTTACTGCCTTAAGTAGTTTTATTACTATTTTGACAGTTCCATTTATAATCAATTTTGCGTTACAACATTTTTTAGAAGAAGGAAAGATGATTAAACTGGATGTCGTAAGAACGATTATTCAAATTTTGGTAATTACTTTGATTCCGGTAGGGATCGGTATGACCATTAGACGATATAATGAAGGGTTTGCATTAAAAATGGCTACTCCTGTTCGTCGTGCTTCTGGTGTTGTCATCATACTTGTGATTGTAGGAATTACACTAAAAGAAAGAGAAAATTTTGTATCCTATATTCAACAGGCAGGTATAGTAGCATTATGTTTAAATGTTATTACTATGGCGGTGGGGTATTATTCTGCAAAACTATTTAGGATAAATAATAAAAGAGCCATTTCTATTGCCATAGAATCTGGAATCCAAAATGGAACTTTGGCTATATCTATAGCAGTTGTTTTACTTGGGGATACTGCATTTGCAGTCGCCCCAGCTGTATATAGTTTATTAATGTTTTTTACCGGAGGTGTTGCCGTTTATTTGGGTATCAAAAAAAATAAAGTCAAAACAGAATAGTCCTGCTTATACCATTTATACTTTGAATTTACCGCAATAAAATTCTCTTTTTCGCCTATGCTTCAGAATAAAAATTAACCGTAGCTATACTTCGACGTGTCTCAGCACAAGTGGTTATGCTGAATTTTTCTTCTTTGCATAAACAAAAATAGCTAACTTTCTTTTACAGTAAATTCAAAGTATGACTGGTATTATTCTTTAAAATTAGTTTAATGTTTTTTTACTTTTTGATCCCAGGTATCCCTACAGGCTTTTTAGTTTGCCAATGAAAGGCTTCAGCCTTTTGTTTTTCGGGCCAAACCTGATCCAGTGTATTGGTATTATATACTCTTCCGTTTTTAATTACATGGGTTAGCGTATTGGTATTTCTTATATTTTGAAGTGGATTTTTTGATAAAATAAGAATATCTGCTAGCTTTCCGGGTTCCAAACTTCCTAAGTCGTTATCTAATCCTAAAGCTTGAGCACCCAAGGTAGTCGCAACCCTAAGGGCATCATGGTTCTTCATTCCACCACTACCGATAGACCATAATTCCCAATGAAAACCTAGTCCTTGTAACTGTCCGTGACTTCCTACACCTGCTAAACCTCCTGCTTCTACCAGATCCTTCATAAAAGCTGCATGCTTTTTAAAGATATGTTCTTCATCCATAAACCAACCTGGTCTTCTTCGGGATTTTTGGGCTAATTCCTCATATGGAGTATAATATTGTATCTTTTGATCTCCCCATACATTTTCTCTGGAGTAGTAATAGTTTTCTGCCCACGGACCACCATACGACACTAATAAGGTTGGTGTTACTGCCATTTTTGAATCTGCTACAGTTTTTACAACATCTTTATAGATTGGATAAATTGGAAAAGAATGTTCATGTCCGGGGTATCCATCCTGCAACTGGGTCATATTTAGTTTGAAATCCAAACCACCTTCTGTTGTAGGCATTAATTTTAATTCTTTGGCTGCTATCATAATCCATTGTCGTTGTTGTCTGTTGCCTACCAAATACATTTTGATACTTTTGGTATTGTAATACTCACTGTACTGCTTTAATACTTCTTTGGCATGATCCAGGCTTTCGATTTGATATTTCCAAAATCCAACTCCGGGACCGGTGCTATACACACGAGGTCCATTGATCATTCCTGCTTCTACCATATCTGCATAGGTAAGAACATCTGTTGTACCTGTCTGCGGATCTCTGGTAGTAGTAACTCCATAGGCCAGATTAGCAGAATACATCCATACCTGATTTTTGTGTAGCCCCCAATACGGCCACATATGCGCATGTGTATCCACAAAACCAGGTACTAATGTTTTACCGGTGACATCAATAGTTATTGCATCTTTGGGTATTGTTATACTTCCAGAAATACCAATAGCTTTTATTCTGTTATTCTCTATAAGAATATCTCCTTTTTTAATTACCTCATATCCTTTCATGGTAATGATATTACCACCTTGTAAAAGGAGAGTGCCTTTGGGGATATCTTTTTTATAATTTACAGTTACTTTAAATTCTTCTGCTTCAAACTTTGGATCTTTCTTTTTTTCTTCCTTTTTGTCTACTTGTAAAGAATCAGTTTTTTTAAGGTCTTTTTCTGCTTTTTTGGTAGCAATTACACTGTCCTTAAATTTTTTTCCAGCTAGGAGATCATATTTAAAATGACTCGCTCCCAGAGACCAGTGAACCTTTTTACTATCTGCAGACCACGAGGGGAATTCTCCTCCAAGAATGGTTAGTTTCATAGCAGGAAATGCAGCAGCATTAGCCTTTGCAAGAGAAACAGATGGTGTTTTACCATATTTTGGAATAACTACCGTATAGATATCATTGTTAATTAGTGCCAATGCCGTTTTGCCATCTGGCGAGATTCTTATTTCTGAAGGTTTAGAAGCTTTGCTTTTATCTCGCCATCCTTCTTCGGCAGAGGGTAATGCACTGGATATAATTTTATGATGATCTTTACCATAGACATCTTGAGAACCATAGGTAGTAATCCCAGTTAGCTTTAAATGTCCTTTTTCGTCAGATCCATCCCACCTAATAGAGACTAGTCCTTTTTCATGATTACTTAAATAGATTCGGTCATCTACTTTGGTAAAATGAGGATTTTGTCTCCCTTTGGTCTTGTCTATAAAGTTAATAATGCCACCTGTAGAATTTATCCATACCAGATCTTCTTGAACACCTGCGGTAAATGGACTAATAGCACTATCGTATGTTTGGGCACTTCCCCTATGAAACACAATTCTATTAGAAGTGTAAGACCAAGAAGGATAGGTATAGACTCCAGGTTGTTGGGTTAGCTGAACAGGTTTAGGAGCCCCATCAATACTTAGTTTGAACAAATGACCTCCTCCTTGTTTCCAGGTGGTAAATACGATATGTTTTCCATCAGGCGACCATGTTGGGTGCGCTTCGGTAAAGTCGTTCGTTGTTAACCGCTTGGGAGTACCATTAGGTAAGTTCATAATATACAACCTGTTTAGTGCAGTAAAAACAAGTTTAGAACCATCGGGCGAGGGTTTGGCGTCTCTAATTTGGGTAACTATTGCTTTTTCTGTGTCTTTTATGGGGTATTTAAAAGCTAGTTTGGGACCTAAATCTAGAGAGACATCTACTTCAAAAGGAATTTCGATTGCCGTATTGTTTTCTAATGATACAGCATGTATTTTTCCACCATAAGAAACAATCAGGTTCTTATTGTCTGGAGTAAATGACATTGCTGGTAGTACCCCTAGCGGAGCAATTGATTCTTGTTCATCGCGCTGCACAGGGTATGCCAGCCATCGCTCTTTTCCGGTTTTCAGATTTCGTAAAACAAGACCCGTTTTTTCTTCAAAGCGGGTACCATATACCATCCAATCACCATTATTTGATAGTGTAGGAGTAAAAGCAGATCCATATCTAGAGGTTATTACTGCCATATCACCATCTTCCATATCATAAGTTCCTATTTGATATTGTGGTAGCTGAGCATTGTAATTCCAAGAGTTTTTACGTTGTGAAAAATAGAGTAATTTACCATCTTTACTAAATGCAGGGTCTATGGCTTTTATATCTTTTGGTTTTTCAAATAATTGACTTCCACTACCACCTTCTTTATGATATACATGTAGTTTGATGTTTCTGCGCCCTTTGGCTCCCACAATGTATTCTCCATCTGGAGTCCATTCTGCAGAAAAGAAATTATGCTTTTTCTCTTTGGTAACTTGTTTATCCTTTTTGGTAGAAAGATCCAGAGTCCATATGTTATCTGAACCACTTTTATCAGAGATAAATACTATAGACTTGCCATCAGGGCTATATCGTGGGTGTACATCATAAGCCATTCCTTGTGTAATTGCAGTAGCTTTACCACCTTGTATAGGCATTATATAGATGTCTCCCATAAGGTCGAAGACAATTGTTTTTCCATCAGGACTTACATCTAATGAAATCCAAGTCCCTTGATCTGTGGTAAAGGATACTGTACGTTCAGGTTCTAAAGGAAGTTCTTTGGTGGCTTTTTTTATGGAATCCTTTTCTTTTTTGGTGCTTTGTGAGAAAGCAGTAAGCGTACATAAAAATAAGAACAGATAAGCGATTCTGAGAGTGATTTGTGAATTCATTGATTGTGAATGTAGAATTAATTGATTGGGTAAATATAAACAATAAATTAATGTGTAAGGGTAATGGTTAATACCTTCGGTATTATAATTTTATGTTTACTGAAACGAAGTGGTTTTTAAATGTACTCCATATCTAAAAAGAATGGAATATGGTAAAACATATGTTGATACTTATCATACTTTTTTTTGATAAATATCAGTTTTTAAGTTGATAAAATTAAAGATCTAAATAGACAATAGAACGTATTTTTGAGATATTATAAACCACAACTCACACAAACTCATGAAATTTAGGAAACATTTATTTTTAATTACTGCACTCATGCTTATTGTTACTATAAGTACGGGGTGGGTTTACAAGGAACAATCGAGGGTAAAGCCCCCTGAAAAAGAAGAAACATTTTTGTCAAATGTAAAAAATAGTAACCTAATTGCTACAACTACTTTTGCTTATTGTACTGCAAATGGAAACAATACTAACGATGAATATATTAGTAAAGTACAATTGGGAAGTATTGACAATGTATCTACAGCGGGCACAGGAGGGTATACCGATTTTACCTCAATTTCGACAAATTTGTTGAAAGGATCTTCTCAAACCATCACAATTACTCCTACCTGGACAGGTACCGTGTATAGTGAAGCCTATAAAGTTTGGATAGATTATAATCAAAATGGCGTTTTTACTGATGCTAATGAAGAAGTGTTTTCTCAAAACCCAACCCAAACTTCTCCTGTAACGGGGACTTTTACGATACCTAATAGTGCTTTGGATGGAGCTACTAGGATGCGCATAGTGTTAAGATATAATACTTTGCCATCCTCATGTGGAAGTTTTGACTATGGAGAAGTAGAAGATTATACTGTAGTATTAGGTTCTAACGGAGGGGGAGATACTCAGGCACCAAGTGTTCCTACCAATGTAACAGCTTCAAATATAGGGGCTACCTCAGCAGATCTCACTTGGACAGCATCTACTGATAATGTGGGAGTAGCGGCATACGAAATATTTCAAGGAGCCACCAGTATTGGTACTTCAACTACAACGAATTATAGTGTAACCGGACTTACGGCTAATACGACCTATAGTTTTACAATAAAAGCAAAAGATGGTGCGGGTAATACCTCTGGTAGTAGTACTGCTGTCAACGTTACGACTACAACTACTACTGTGAGTTATTGTACAGCAAATGGAAATAATACTAACGATGAATATATAGGAAAAGTACAACTAGGAAGTATTGATAATGTATCTACAGCAGGGACTGGAGGATATACGGATTTCACATCAATTTCAACAAATTTACTAAAAGGAGCTTCCCAAACTATAACGATCACCCCTATCTGGGCAGGCACAGTGTATAGCGAAGCTTATAAAGTTTGGATAGATTATAATCAAAATGGTGTCTTTACAGATGCTAATGAAGAAGTATTTTCTCAGAACCCAACTCAAACCACTCCTGTAACAGGTACTTTTATCGTACCTAATGGCGCTTTGGATGGAGCTACCAGAATGCGTGTAGTGCTAAGATATAATACCTTGCCATCATCTTGTGGGAGTTTTGACTATGGCGAAGTAGAAGATTATACTGTAGTAATTGGCTCTAATGGAGGAGGGGACACCCAAGCACCAAGCGTACCGACCAATGTAACAGCTTCAAATATAGGAGCTACCTCAGTGGATCTTTCTTGGACAGCTTCTACTGATAATGTGGGAGTAACAGCATACGAAATATTTCAGGGAGCAACCAGCGTTGGTGCCTCTACTACAGCCAATTATACTGTAACTGGGCTTACGGCTAATACCACCTATAGTTTTACCATAAAAGCAAAGGATGCAGCAGGAAATGTATCTGCCAGTAGTACTGCTGTTAATGTAACAACCACCTCTACTCCAGGGTGTACGGGAATCACAACTTTTCCATATACGGAGAGTTTTGAATCTGGTTTTGGAGCATGGATCAATGCCTCTGGAGATGATATCGAGTGGACTCGTGATTCAGGAGGAACACCTTCTAATGGTACAGGACCAACTACAGGGCAAGATGGAGCATTTTATCTTT